>NZ_AP029184.1:0-260054 GCF_059731885.1 Streptomyces sp. Xyl84 | reverse complement strand
AACGCGGCAGCGGCCAAAGCACACGCTGCAGCCGCGAAGGCGATCGACGCGGCCGCAGCTGCACAGCAGAATGCCAAGGCGGCCCAGGCTGAGGCCAAGAAAGCCCAGGAAGCAGCAGCCAACGCCCGCAAGGAAGCCACCGCAGCTGTGGCCGAGGCCGCGAAAACCGCGGCCTGGTCCGCAAAGACAGCCGGCTACGCCTACGCGACAGCCCAGTACGCCGGAGCGTCCCGGGATGCCGCGATCGCGGTCACGAAGGCGGCCGATGAGGCGATCAGCCTCGGCTCCCCCTACCGCGAGACGGACTCCTCGGCAGCCTTCGCCGTTCTGATCGGCCAGATCTCCAAAACTCTCGCCGAACAGCAGGCCGCCGCGGCCAAGGCCAAGTCGGACGAGGCCGACAAGGCGGCCGCCCAGGCCAAAACGCTGGCCGACAAGGCCGCCGGCGACGCCAAAATCGCCCTGCAGGCCGCAGCCGACGCCGCCGCCTACGCAGCGCAGGCACAGAAGTCCGCAGACGCAGCCCGCGCCTCCGCGGCAGCAGCGTCCGCAGACGCGGCTGCCGCCAAGAAGGCCGACGCCAGCGCACAGAAGTACGACGAGCAGGCCGGCGTCGACGCCGTCTACGCCAGTTTCGCAGCAAACGACGCGGACTCAGCCGCAGCCCAGGCCGACCGGGACGCCACCGACGCCGAGCAAGACGCCACGAGCGCCAACTCTGCGGCCACCTCCGCCGAGAACGACGCAGCGGCTGCCGCCCAGACAGCCACGACAGCAGAGCAGAACGCCACCAGTGCGGAGCAGGCCGCAGCCCACGCCCAGGACTACGCCACTCAAGCGGACCAGGCAGCCGACAGCGCGGAAGCCGAAGAACGGCAGCGCGCCAAGGAAGAACGCGAGGAGGTTGTGTCGTCCGGCGGCTCTACTGCCGAATACGTGCTGACCACGGACGATGAAGCCATCTTGCTCGCAGAGTGCGGACAGGCCTGCGTGGACCAGTACCGCCAGGCCATGCAGGACGCCGACCAGGACGTCATCGACTGGGTCAAAGCCAACGGCGGTCAGATCCTCCTCGACCTGATCGGTGTGAATGATGCCAAGAAGTGCTTCTCGGACCCCGACATCGAGAGCTGCCTGTGGACCGCCTTCAATGCGCTGAGCCTGGCCACAGTGTTCGCCAAGGCCCCCCAGTTCGCCAAGGCCGTCATACGCGTCAGTTCCGGGATCTGGAAGTTCTTCGAGGCCACCACCGCCGCCCGTAAGACCCTCAAAGCCCTGCGGCTCATTATCGACGCCCGCCTCGCCAAAGGCGTCACGTTCTGCATGAAGCACAGCTTCGTGGCGGGCACCAAGGTCAAGATGGCCGACGGCACTCTCCGCAACATCGAAGACGTGACCACCGGAGACCTGGTCCTCAACGCTCAGCCGGGCAGCACCACTGCCGAACGGCACAGCGTCGAGCGGACGCATCGCACGACGACAGACACCCAGTTCACCGACCTGACCGTCGCCACCACCAGTGGCCGGCACACCCTCACCGGCACATCCAACCACCCGTTCTATGACCTGACGACAAGATCATGGACGGACGCAGGACAGCTCCGAGCCGGAGACCGCCTGCAAACCGCGTACCACGGAACCGTCACGGTTCTGGGCACCACCTCGTACACCAAGCCACAGGTCACCTACGACCTCACAATCGCCGGCCTCCACACCTACTTCGTGATGGCCGGCAACGCCCCCCTGCTGGTGCACAACATCAGCTGCCGCACGATCACCACCGGTGTGCTCAAACACATCCGCGATGAGCACCTGTGGGGCGGCGCCTACCACCTGAAGGGCGACATGCGCAACGTGTTCGCCGAGGGAATCGACGGCACCAAGCTGGAACAACTCATTCGGGAAGCGGCCCAGTACGGTAAAGAGGTAGCCAGGCCCAAGAGCGACCCTCGAGGCGGCAACTTCATCGACTACGCCTGGGACGACATCACAACCGGCGCGCTCGGGCAAAACGGAATCCGCCTGGCCGTCGACGAGTTCGGCAACCTCAAGACCGCCATGCCCGCAAACGTCTGGTAGCGAGGAACAGATGATCGTTTTCGCCTTCGAGCCGCGTGCAGACGACGACTCGTGGTCCCCCGACTGGCTCCCGGATCGCCCGGACCTGAACAGTTCGGACTTCTGCCTCGCATACTTCAAGGCAGACATGCAACTCATCATCCATGGTGTAGACCTCAGCGTGCGCCTACTGGGCGAGCCCGTGGTCGACTTGGCACTGATGCTGGACTACGCCACCCGGGAACTCATGCACCAAAACAGCGTCTCGGTCGAAGCCAGCTTGACCCAGCACCTGTACTCGTTCGTTCGGAAAGAACAGAGTGTCACCCTGACGACAACATGGCCGCCGGGATCAGTCGCGCAGCTGACCTGGTCAGAGTTGCAGGAGCTGACCGAAAGAGCAAAGGGCGAAGCGGTGCGATTGATCACCACCGCACACCCGGAACTCCGCCACAACACATGGCTGAGGCAGACCGTGGGGCAACCGCCCACTGCCTAAAACCGGCTGTTGCCAGAGGGATCGGGGCTTGAGCCCCGATCCCTCGTGTCGATCTTCAGTAGTGCTGCCCTCGGTAGACGCCGTCGGCGCCGACGCCGCGGGCCCAGTCGCCGAAGCTCGTATTGCCCAGCTCCATGTTGGCGACGAAGGAGCCTGCCGCGGCGAGGGTGATCCTGAACGGGTCGTCTTCCTCGTCGGGCAGGTTGCTCACGGCCAGCAGCGAAAACTCCGCCGATACCAGGTGAGGCTGATCCTTTGGAGTGGACACCCTGACAATGGATCTTGATGATCCAGGGAGGGATGCCCGGGTGGGACGCAAGTCTCCGTATCCGGAGGAGTTCAGGAAGGACGCTGTCGCGCTCTACCGCGCCGCGGCCGGCAAGCGGACGTACGCGGCGGTGGCCGCGGATCTCGGCATCACAGCGGAGTCGCTTCGGACGTGGGTGCGCAAGGACGACGCCCAGGCCGTGCCCGAGGGCCGCGACGGCAGCGTGAGCGCGGCCGAGGAGCTGGCCCGGTTGCGAGCGGAGAACGCCCGGCTACTGAAGGCGGAGAAGGAGTGGCAGCTGGAGCGCGAGATCCTGCGCCGGGCAGCGGCCTATTTCGCCCGGGAGGTGAAGTGAGACCCCGCCGCTGGGACTTCATCTCCGACAACCGCGCCGACTTCGGCGTCAAGCGGATCTGCCGGGTGCTTGGAGCGTCCCGCGCTGGCTACTACCAGCACCTGGCCACTGAGCAGGCCCGCACCGAACGCCAGGCCGAGGAGAAGCGGACCGTGAGCGAGATCCGCGCCATCCACGCCGAACACCAGGGTGCCTACGGCGCCCCGCGCGTCCATGCTGAACTGCGTGCGAGAGGACGCAGGATCAACCGCAAGCGCGTCACCCGGCTGATGCGGATCAACCACATCGTCGGCCGACACCTACGCAAGAAGAAGCGGACGACGATCGCGGACAGGACCGCGCCACCCGCGCCCGACCTGGTGATGCGCGACTTCACCGCGGACACGCTGAACACCAGGTGGTGCGGCGACATCACGTACATAGCCGTCGGTACGACGTGGCTCTACCTCGCCACGGTGATCGACATCTGCTCGAGAAAGGTGGTGGGCTGGTCGATCGCCGACCACATGCGCACCTCCCTGGTCACCGACGCGATCGAAATGGCTGTGGCCACCCGCGGCGGCCGGGTCCACGGCGTCGTTTTCCACACCGACAGGGGCGCCCAATACAGCGCGGCCGCCTTCGCCGAGGTCTGCGGCCGGCACGGCATCTGCCGCAGCATGGGCCGGGTCGGCTCAAGCTATGACAATGCCCTCGCCGAGTCGTTCTTCCAGGGCCTCAAGCGCGAATTGCTCCATGGCCGCCGCTGGACCTCGAAGGCACAGACTCGGCTGGAGTTGTTCCGCTGGCTGTCGTACTACAACCGACGCCGTCGGCACTCCGCGCTCGGCTACCTCACACCAGCCGAGTTCGAACAGCAACTGATCACGTCACGTACGCTGTCACGCGTCGCATGAAACCCGGTGTCCACTCCCGAGGATCAACCTCAGTATCCCATGAGTACCCGCCCGCGAGCCCGTAGTTCTGCTGGTCGTACATGCAGACGTTCAAGCCCGTGCGGTTGTACCGCATCCGGATCTTGTTGTCCCAGCTCCCCAGCGTGGGCACGCTCGTCCTCGTCTTGAACATCGAGCCCGTGCCGTCGTCGTTTGCCCAGCCGCAGAAGTAGCCCTGGGGGCAGTCGCTGGTCGCCGCCTCCGCGGACGCCGCACCGGCCCCGAGCAGCCCCAGCGATGTGATCCCCCACGTCATGGCCAACGCGGCCGCGCGCCGAAGCAGAGTGTTGCGCATGGATTCCCTCCCTCACGCGGCACGGAGAAAAGTCTCGACGTGCCGCGCCAGAAAGATATCGCAGTCCACGGTCAGTTGATCAAGCGATTCGGCGGTGATCACCGGCTTTGTGGCCGCGCCGCCCGCCAGCCGGCGACCGGGCGCGACCCCAGCTTCGAATATCGCGCGATTGGAATGACGCTCCCTGCCAGCTGGCGCCAGCACCTGGCCCCCGCGGAATCCGGACAGGCCAGGGCGTGACGGCCCTGATGAACGAGTCGACCGCCACACAGGACAGCGAGACGGTCCGGACCGGCCTCCGCCCAGGGCGCGGCGAACGGGTCGCCGGCGTACAGGCCGGGCGGGCGCCAGCGAACCCTCCGGCCAACGAGGCGTCCGGGGCGGTACGGCCGACCATGCGCAGCACCCGGCCGCCGGCGCCGTCCAGCACCTCGTACGTGTCGGCCCACGGCAGTCACGGTCGGTGGCCTCACAGGTGACCACCAGGCGGTCGCCGACCCGCGCCGGGTACCACCGCACGGACGTCAGCGCGCCGTGCCCGCCGAGCCGTGCGTCCACTTCCCCGGCCGCATCCCGGCGGTACCTGGCGGCCTCAGCCCGGGCGCGCGGCGATTCCGGCATGGAACAGCTCCCCTCTCGCGCGCCGGACCCTGCCCGTCCGGCAAGAACGGCACAAAACCAACAGTGTGTCAGGCCATATCTCAATACGCCCTGCCCTGGGCGGATTCGGGTGGGGGCGGACATGCCGAAGGGGCGGCCCGGGGGCGCCGCGAGGTGGCCGGGGCCGCCCCTTCGTCGTGGCGTTGGGGGTCAGAGTCTCAGCAGGTGCCCGGTCTGGGCGCTCAGGTGCCCGTCGGCTGCGACGGAGGCCTCCCCGCGCCGTGGTCACAGTGTCGGCGCGCCGGCGCCGCGCAGCGCGCAGCAGGCGCGTGCGGCGGCATCCGCGGCCAGCCGGAGGGCGGGGGCCAGGACCGCGAGACGGACGAGGGGGCGGAGATGGGGCGCGGCTGGTATGGCTGTGACGGCGCGCCCCGGTCCAGACCCCTGCCGGGTTCCAAAGCCCCGCACATGTGCTGACTTGCGTGTTCGTCAGCTATCGTGACCTTCGTCAGGCCACATTGCGGTACTCGTGGATGAGCCCGCCGAGGATGTCGTGGCGCTGGATCCGCTGCGCGGGGAACGGGATGACGTCGGGATCGTCGGCAGGGGCGCGAAGTTGCAGCGCGCGGTGCGGCCGTCCGCAGTGGTGTGGGCGGGCGTACTCGGCGAGCACATGCCGCAGGTGCTGCTCGTTGTAGATCAGCAGCCGGTCAGTGCATTCGGCTCGTACGGTGCGTGTGATCCTCTCCGCGTGGGCGTTCATCCGAGCCGTCTGCGGCGCACTCTTCAAGATCTCGATGCCGTCGGCGGTGAAGACGGCGTCGAAGGCCTGGGTGTAGCGGCTGTCGCGGTCGCGCAGCAGGTAGCGGAAGCCGGAGGCCCGGTCGCCGAGATCGGCCATGAGGTTTCTCGCGAGCTGGGTGGCCCAGGCCGCGGTGGGGTGAACCGTGACGCCGAGGATGTACACGGCACGCATGCCGACCTCCATGACCGCGAACACGTACAGCCGCCTCAAGGTCACGGTGTCGACGTGAAAGAAGTCCGCAGCCAGGAGCCCAGAGGCTTGGACGCGGAGGAACTCGCGCCACGTGGGTCCCACGCCGGAGCCACGTCGGGGTGCGGGACCGAGGCCGGCGCTGCGAAGGGTACGCCGGATGGTTGAGGCGCCTACTCGGCGGCCGAGGCGCCGCAGCTCGCCCTGGACGCGGGTCGAGCCCCACGTGGGGTTCTCGTGGGCCAGGCGCAGGATCAGGGCGGTGAGCTCCTCAGGGATCGGCGGTCGGCCGGTGCGCGCGGGTTTCTGCTTCCACTTCCAGCGCAGCAGACGTCGATGCCAGGCCAGGAGGGTGCCGGGGGTGACCGACGGTGCCGGCGCAGCCTGCCTGGTAGGTGTCGGACGAGAGCTGCGAGCACGGCGCGGTCCGGCCAGGCGAGGCGCGGCCGGGCGCCGAGCTGGCGGCGCAGCACCGCGACCTCGTGGCGCAGCGCAAGCAGCTCGACGTTCTTGGCCTCCTCCGATCGCGACAACAGCAGGAGCAGCCCGAGAAGCTTCAGGAAGACCAGGTACAGCACGCGCAACGCCCTGCAGCCCGAGCCTGCCATGATCGACCGGGACTGCAAAATACCTGTTCAATGGCTATGCGTTACTTCTGGCACTCCACAGGTCCGTCTGTAAGCTTATGCGTTACCTTTGGGCGAGTTCCTCTGCTTGTTCCTTACGACTGAACGTGAGCACCCAACGCTGACGCGGATTCGCCTGGTCCTCGTCAGCACTGACGAACTTCCATCCCTCGGATTCGATGGCCTCGATGTACCGGCTCTGTATCTGCTGAGCGGAGGACGCCAGACGAAACACGTACGTGGAGTCACCCCGTTCTCGTGCCGCGATCGCGCCCTCGGTCATGCGCTTGCGGCCCCACTTCTGCAGCCATTTCATGCCTGCTCCCCTCCCTCTATAACCGGACACGGCGTCCGTGCATGCAGAACGATAGCCGTATGGCTGGAGGCGAGCAGTGGCGTATCCTTCGACCCGCGTGCTGGGACGGACCGTTCGGCACTCGCTGCTACACGCTGCCGCTGTCCGAGGCGATCGACCGGGGGGTCTGCGCGCGGTACCAGGTGGTGTGTGGACATCCCCGACACGCAACTCCAGACCGCGCAGCTCCTGGACACTGAGGGGCGCTCGGACGGGGTCCGCGGGGCCCGGCTCGTCGCGCTCCACGACGCGCTGGCGGGGCCGGTCGACCTGGGACTGGTTGAGCGGCTGGACCTCCACGCGGGTACCGCGGCCGCCCCGGTTGAGGCGGGCCAGGAGGTAGCGGGCGACGTTCTCCCGCCGCACAGTCCGATAGACCCGCTCGATGCGGTCCGGGTTCTTGCGGGAGGGGGCGCGTCGGCCGTCGAGCCAGACTTTGAGGGTGCGGTCGGTGACGGTCAGACCTGATGAATCCGGCGAGCTGGTCCAGGCGGCGGGCGACGGCCTCGTGGCCCTTGATGCCGCGGGCTCCGTACAAAGAGCGCCGCGGCTTGACGAAGCTACTGGATGCTCGACAGCGCCTCGCGAGCCGAGAGAGTGAACTTGTCTAGCCGACGGTGGAACTCGGCCTCTGCTGACTCGTACACGGCCTGTGCACCCTCACCTGATTCCTCCAAAGGGTGCAGTGCCCTGTTGGCTGTGATCACCGACTTGCCGAGCGCCTCTGCGGCCTCAGCCACCTGCGTGGGCCCCTCCAGGATCGCGAGGCGAATGCCCCGCATCAAAGGATCGAACGCCACACGCAACTCGCCGCGAAGCCTTCCGACGTGCTGCATCAGCTGCTCGTCGGGCGCCGTGAGCGCACCCTTAACCTCGATCTTGCATGACGGTCCGCTGACGGAGTCGGTGGATCGTTTCGCTTTCGGTGGCTGATGGCGGGCATTCCGAGGGCCCGAGTGTCGCCTCGGATGGACGCCGGGTCCCACTGCTCCGGGCTGGTTCCTCTTCTTGTAGGGACAGGCGAATCCGCTGGTCAGCCGGGGTTCGGCAGGAGCGCAAGTCGTTCAAGGGCGGCGGATATCTCGCCGGTCCAGGGCCAGTGGCGGGCGAGGCGGAGGATGCGGCGTCGGCCGGTGGTGACGAGCTGGGCGGCTGCGGAGAACAGGCGGAACCGCAGACGGCGGGGTTCCCAGAGACGGGCCTGGCCGGTCAGAGCGAGCATGGGCAGCCAGGCCAGCAGGTCAAGCGCGATCTGGACGATCTCCAGCCAGACCTTGTTCTGCGCGGTGTGGTGCAGGGGCAGGTTGCGCAGTCCAGTCGCGCGGGCGGCCCGGATCCGGTCCTCGGCGCGGGCCCGCAGCCGGTGGCGGAGCTCGAGCTCGGCGATCGGCCGGTCAGGGGTATTGGTCGCGAAGCACGTGATCCGCATGCCGTCCGCGTCCGTGATCCTCAACTGAGCACCCGGGTGGGGCCGTTCCTTGCGGACGATCAGCCGCATTCCCTTCGGCCAGCCGTCCAGCAGGCTGCCGGTGAGCTCGGCGACCCAGGCCCCGTCACGGACCGTGCCATCAGCCTCGACGGCCGGTGTCCAAGCCGAGGTCGGGATCCTCAGGAGGTGCTGGTGAATGGTCTCGGTGATCACCATGCCGACCGAGTAGGACAGCCAGCGTCCTCGCTTCACGAGCCAGGACACGAAGTCGTGGGTGCCGCCGGCGGAGTCCGTGCGGATCAGCGTCTGCCGCCCTTGCCGGTACTTCTTCGGCAGCTGGGCCAGGGCGAGCTGGGTGGTGGTGATGTGGTCGGCGGCCGTGTTGGAGCCCGCGTTTCCCGGTCTGAGGAGGGCCGCGACGGGCTCACCGGTTCCGCCCGGGCCGTGGTCGACGAAGGCCGTCAGCGGATGGTGGCCGTAGGTCTTCTTCCAGGTCGCGGCCGCGTCCTGTTTGTCGGAGTGCGCGATCACGAGGACACCGTCGAGGTCGACGGTGATCTGACCGTCGGCGTCCGGGGCATTCTCACCGGCCAACGACCAGACACGGTCACGGACTTCGGAGCGTGCGGACCGGATCGCCTGCAGAGCTTTCTCGCCGGAGGCGGCGAGGGCGTCGATCAGGCGGGAGACGGTCGGGCCGGAGGCGACCGGACCGAAGACGGCCGGCACGGCCCGCAGCATCGCGACGTCCGCGAGGCAGTCCCCGCCCAGTGCGACCGCCAGGGCGACATCCAGGAGGACCTTGCCGGGATCGTGGACGGCCCGCGGCTTGCGCCACGGCGCCAGAGATGCCGATACGACCTGGTCAAGACCGCTCTTGCGGACCGTTTCGACCAGCAGGACCGACCCGGCCTGGGAGACGACCTGGCGGCCGTCGTCCTGGACGCGGACACGGGGATAGGACCCGATAGAGTGCTTCACCTGGGAAGTGCCTCCGGCGATGGCAGGAACAAGGACCTCGACAATCCTCATTCTTGCTGGTCAGAGGCACTTTCTGCTTTCCTGACCGCCTGCCGGACGGCCCGCTTCATGAAAGCGCGAGGCTAACGTGCGCCACGTCCTGCTGCACGTCACCCACCCTGATCGGAATTGACCTTTTCGTCCCCATCAAGAGCGGTGCCTTCCGCTGCAGAACTCCACGTGGGGCGAGCCCCCCGCCCCCCAATGGCCCGGAGGTCACAGGACCGGCGCCATCGAGTGACGTCCGGTACGCCGGTTTGTGCGGCCATCTGCTGTGCCAGGGCCGCGTTGGTCTCTTTGAGCTGGCTGTTCTCGATCTCCAAGACATGGACGATCCGGGCCAGGAGCTGTGCCTGTCCGCGCAGGTCGTCGCGTTCAGCGCGCACGCGGGCCAGGTCCTGGTGCTGTTTGGCCGCGCGGGCCCGTGCCGAGTCGGGCAGCGCTGCGGGGTTGGGGGTACGGGCCTTGACCAGGGCGTAGAACAGGTCCTTGAGGCCGGTGCGCTTGTGGGTCAGCTTGGCATCACGCACACAATCTCGCACCCAGTTAAACGACCGAGTTCCGAAACGCCGGTCTTGAACGGCCCGTAGCAGGTGGCGTCGTACGACGCGATGATCTGGAACGTCCAATGCCCCCGGTGCGCCCCTAGGATCTCCCGCTCCACCCGCGCCGCCCACCTGTCATGGCCGGCCTCCCGCAGCAGCGCCACCGCCCGGTGTGCCCGCGGGTGCGTTCGGTCGTCTCCAGCCCCTCCGACAACACCCCCAGCGCCTGGACAAGAGCGTCCGACACACCCCCGCGACGAGCGAGGGTCGGGAGAGGGCTACAGGGCGAGGTGGTTCGTTCAGGGGGAGACGTCGAGGATCCGGACGCCTGCCCCATCCCAGTCCTTGGGTGTGGCGGTGACCACCCGGGCACCCTCGGGACGCTCCGGGTCCGGCTGTGCCACATGCCTGGTATGGGACCAGCCCAGGGAGCGGGACTGTCCGGATGCCGCGAGGACGGCAGCCAGGTCCAGGGGGTGGAAAGCGATCTGATCAAGCATGGCAACGTGGCCGGCCACTCCTGCACGGGCCCGGTCGGCGTCCGCGAGCGCGGCCAGAGCGACGTGGACGCGCCAGGAATCCGTGGCAGCGGACTGGTGCAAGATCCGCGAGACCAGAACATTGCCCGCCCCCAGGGCCAGGAGGGCGCTCTCGTCCAGTACCACGTCCACCGCCCGGTCGGGGGTAGGGATCATGCCGTGTCGCCGAGTCGGCGGGCCAGTTCGGCGTCTGCCGCCGAGTCCTGCTCGGGGGTCGGGGTGTAGCCCGACATCTCCCGCAGCACCGCCAGGGTACGGGCAGTGCGCTCGGCGCGCTCGCTCGCCGTCAGGGTGTGCGCGGCGAAGTCGCTGACCAGCTGCGCGATGCTGGTGCCCTTCTCGGCGGCGAGGGCGGCGAGTCTGTCCCGGACGGTGTCCTCGACCTTGATCGTCGTGTGTGCCATGGAGGCCAGAATACATCAGGTATACCGATCGGGAAGGTGAGTAGCGCCGCCGGCCGGAATCGGCCACAGAGGTCACCCGGCCGCATCGTCTGCACGACGAACGCGATCGAATCGGTGAACGCACGCATCCGGCAGGCGGTCAACGCCCGCGGCCACTTCCCGAATGAGCAGGCCGCGCCGAAGGGCCTCTACCTGGCGATCATGTCCCTCCACCCCACCGGCAGGGCCCCGGGGAGAACCACGTTCGTCCGGTTTGATCACGTTATTCCGTGGAGGGTGAGGTCCCAGGCATTCGTTGGTACGTCGTGGATCACGAGAACGGACCGCTCGTCGCGCTGTCACTGCATGCGGCGCGGACACACGTTGGTGGATGACCTGCCCAAAACCGTCCCTCGTATGCCCGACCCCCGCTGCACTCCCCACCGCCAAGCCGCTGACCAGCAGAAGTACAGAAGTCCGGCTGGAGTACTAGCTCCAACGCCGTTCAGTTAAGGGCGGAGGCTGTTCGTCAAGGCCGGTGAACGAGGCAGCGGAGCTGCTGTAGAAGAGGTTTGTCCTCCAAGACATCCTCACCACAGGAGCTCCGCTGTTGGAACAGGCTGCCATAACCAGGACGGTCGGGGTAGCGGCCGGGGTGTTCGCGCCGGGGCATATCGGTGAGCTGACCCGGATCATCCCGTTCGAGATGGTCGACGAGGTGCTGGCGGCGACCGGAACGGTCCAGCGCAGGATCCGTCTGCTGCCGGCGCGGGTCACGGTCTACCTGCTGCTGGCCGGAGCGCTCTTCAGCGGGCTGGGCTACCGGCAGGTCTTCGACCGGTTGCGTGCCGGGCTGTCGGGCCTGGCAACGGTTCGGCCCAGCGGCAGCGCTCTTCGCCAAGCGCGGCAGCGGCTGGGCCCGGCACCGATGAAGGCACTGTTTGACCTGGTGAGGGGACCCGCGGCCACGACCGCTGCCGCCGGGCGGTGGCGGGGTCTGAGAATCGTCGCGGTCGACGGCACCCTGCTGCCGGTCCCGGACTGTCCCGCCAGCCTTGCGGTGTTCGCCCGCCAGCGGCTCGGCAACGGGACCTCGGGCTATCCGCAACTGCGTCTGGCCGCGCTGGTGGCCTGCGGGACACGCTCGGTGACCGGGGCCGTATTCGGTTCAGCCGCGACCGGCGAGCTGGAGTACGCCCGCCGGCTGGCAGTGGACCTTCGGGCCGGGATGCTGCTGCTGGGTGACCGGAACTTCGCCGCCGCCGCACTGCTGAACCAGATGGCCGCCACCGGCGCCGATCTGCTCGTGCGCTGCAAGGCCAACCGGCGCCTGCCAACGGTGGCCCGCTGCCGCGACGGCTCGACACTGACCCGCATCGGAACACTGACCATGCGTGTCATCAACGCCGAGATCACCATCCGCACCGCTCAGGGCACACGCACCGGCCACTACCGGCTCCTGACCACCCTCACCGACCCCGCCACCCACCCGGCCGGCGAACTCGTCCGGCTCTACCACGAGCGCTGGGAGATCGAGACGGCCTACGCGGAGCTGAAGTCGGGCCTTGACCCCTGATGTTGGACACACGAGACACTGGATCCTGAGGATCTGAGAACGGACATCTCGTGGTCATGAAGAACTACCCGCCGGAGTTCAAGGCGGACGCGGTCGCGCTCTACGAGTCGCGGCCGGAGGCGACGATCAGGTCGGTCGCCGCCGATCTGGGCATCAATCCGGAGACCCTGCGGAACTGGGTGAGGGCTGCCGGAGCAAGCCGTCCGCGAGGACGCCGGGCACCGGAGACGGCCCAGCCGCCGCAACCGCTGGAGGCGGAGAACGCGGCTTTGCGGAAGAAGATCCGCGAGCTGGAGGAGGAACGCGAGATCCTGCGGAAGGCGGCCAAATATTTCGCCGGGGAGACGCGCTGGTGAACCGCTTCCAGTGCGTCGCCGACCTGCAGCGCCGCTACGGCGTGAAGCGGCTCTGTCACGTCCTCGGCGTCAGCCGCTCGAGCTTCTACTACTGGCGCCGGACAGCCGCCGACCGGGCCGCCCGGCAGGCGGCCGACGCCCAACTGGCGGCCCGGATACGGGCGGTGCACCGGGAATCGGACGGCACCTACGGAGTCCCGCGGATCACCGCCGAACTCCGCGAGACCAGCGGTGAGGCGGTCAACCACAAGCGAGTCGCCCGCATCATGCGAGAGTCCGGGATCGAAGGGGTCCGGTTGCGCCGCCGGCACCGCACCACCGTCCCCGATCCGGCCGCAGCCAAGGCCCCGGACCTGATCCGCCGCGACTTCACCGCCATCACGCCGAACACGAAGTACGTCGGTGACATCACCTATCTGCCCCTCGACGGCGGGAAGTTCTGCTACCTGGCCACCGTCATCGACCTCGCCTCGCGCCGCCTGGCCGGCTGGGCGATCGCCGACCACATGCGCACGGACCTCGTGATTGACGCCCTGGCCGCCGCCGTCCGCACCCGCGGCAGTCTCGCCGGATCGATCATGCACACCGACCACGGAGCCCAGTACACCAGCAGGGCCTTCGCTGAAGCCTGCAGGTCAGCAGGGGTCCGACAGAGCATGAGCGCGGTCGGGTCCAGCGCGGACAACGCACTCGCCGAGTCCTTCAACGCGACCTTCAAACGCGAGACCCTGCAGGGCCGCAAGAGCTGGCCGGGCAAGCGCGAAGCCCGACTCGACGCGTTCAGATGGCTCCACCGCTACAACACCCGGCGCCGACACTCCCACCTCGGACAACGATCACCCATCGCCTTCGAGAACACCTTCCACCCCACACCAACTACGCTCACACCAGCCGCATAACCCGTGTTCAGGATTCGGGGTCAAGGCCCGGGTGCGGTTGAAGCGTTCGACCTTGCCGTTGGTCTGCGGGCGGTAGGGCCGGGTGCGCCTGTGGGCGATGCCGGCGGCTGCGAGGGTGTCGCGCCAGTCGCGGGAGCGATAGCAGGCGCCGTTGTCGGTCAGTACGCGCTCGACGGTGATCCCGGCCCGGCTGTAGAAGGCGTGGGCCCGCTGCCAGAAACCGGTGGCGGTCTCCTTCTTCTCGTCGCCGAGGATCTCGCTGTAGGCGAGGCGGGAGTGGTCGTCGACGGCGGTGTGCAGGTAGCTGTAGCCGGCGTTCGAGCGGTTCTTGCGGCCCGCTTGCCGGCCCAGGGTCTTGTGGCCGCCGCCGTCGGGGATGTTGCCGAGCTTCTTGATGTCGACGTGCACCAGCTCGCCGGGCTTGGCGCGTTCGTAGCGGCGGATGACCCGGCCGGTGGCCCGGTCCAGGTGCGTGAGCCGGGCCAGGCCGAATCGGGTCAGCACGCGGTGCACGGTCGAGGGCACCAGGTGCAGCAGGCCCGCGATGCGGGCCGGGCCCCAGCGGCGCAGGAGACGGACCTTGATGATCCGGCGTTCGGTGCGGGTCGGGGTGCGGCGCGGGCTGGTGTGCGGGCGGGAGGAGCGGTCGCGCATGCCCGCCTCGCCGAACGCCCGGTAGCGGTCGGCCCAGCGCTGGGCTGTGGTCGGCGAGACCTGGAAGCGCTCGGCGGCCCGGCGCAGCGGCCAGCCGTCCACGACCACGCACCGGGCCAGACGCAGACGGCCGGTCTCGGTCAGGGGTGCATTACGGTGGGGCACGAGGGCCTTTCTGTCAGGTGTAGACGTCGCAATCCACACCGAACCGGAAGGCCCTCACCTGTTCAAGATCCCTCAGCCGAGACCTGGCTCACCCGTCCACAACCTCCCGAGACAGAACAACTAGGCTGCCGTCCACGATCAGAACCGTGTCCCTGCGAAAGCGTCTGCGCTGCTGCAGGGCGAGCGCCGGGCCGAGGTGGTCGATGATCCGGTCGGCCGCGGACTTCGACACCCCGAACAGCGGAGCCAGCTGGCGCAGGGTGAGGTTGGTCCGCCAGTACGCGGCGACCAGCAGCACCCGGTCCTCCAGCGGCAGGCTCCAGGGCCGGCCCTTGCGGACCGGGCCGGCACCCTCGCGCCGCAGCGCGGTGATCAGCTTGCCGAACTGCCGCGGGCTCAGTCCGGTGAACGGGGCTATCCAGGACGACTCCGACGCCGTGATCACACCAGCCATGCGACAGATCATTTCAGTTGCCGACACCCTCCCCCGCGACTGATCCTGGGCACCGGGCCAGCAAGGAGGACAGGATGGGGCTCATGCTCTTCCCCGGAGACGGCGACGTGACCAGCCCGGACGTCTCCTGGTCCTACACGGGCTTCAACATGTTCAGGGAGTGGCTGGCTCAGGCAGAGGGATTCACCCTTGCCGAGATGAACGGATTCGGTGGAGAGCGTACGTGGAGCAGTGTCTCCACCACGCTGACGCCGCTCCTCGAACACCCGGACGACGACGGCCCCAGCCTCACGCCTGCTCAGTGTGGGGCGATGCTGCCACGACTGGAAGCCATCATGGACCAACGGCAACGCGATCGCAGCGCTCCCGCGCTCCAACGACGCATTGATGACACTCGCCAACTGGTCACCGTCTTGAAGTACTGCTTGGACAAGGACGTCGAGCTCATCTTCGGCTGACCGCGCAGGCAGCCTCCCGTCGGAGACGATCAGCGCTTACGGGACAACGCTTAGGACTGCACCGCACGGAGGTCTTCGTGTCCCACCGTCATGCCCGGCTGACCGTTCACGGCAGGCGACTGCTGATCGAGCGTGTCCGCTCCGGCCGTCCCCTCGCGCATGTGGCCGCTGAGACTGGCATCTCGCGGCCCACTGCCCACAAGTGGCTGCGCCGCTGGAGGCAGGAGGGAGAAGCCGTCTGTACGACCGCTCCAGCCGGCGCCACAGGACGCCGCACCGCACTCCCACTGCGGTCGAGGCCCAGGTCTGCCGCCTGTGACCAGACCGCAAGCCGGGTCCGGCCCGGATCGGTCCGATCCTGGGACTGCCCGCCTCGACCGTGCACCGGGTCCTGGCCCGGCACGGCCTGAACCGCCTGGCCTTCCTGGACCGGCCGACCGGACAGATCATCCGCCGCTACGAGCGACCGGCAGGGCGAACTGATCCACGTCGACGTCTAGAAGCTCGGCCGCATGGTGCGAGCCGTGTCCGGCGGCGGGGCAGCGCCGATGTAGCGGGCCACACGGGCGTCGCTGGGCAACTGGTAGGCGCCCTCGGGCAGATGTGAGCCGGTGTCGTCGCCGGCGCCCTCGGGCAGCTCAGTGACCGTGACGGGGATGTCGGCGACCGCCCAGTGCCAGAACCCGGACCCGCTGGGCTCGGCCTGGCCGACCGCAGGCCAGGCGGAGCAGACCGTGGTCGGCGTAGTCACGCAGCACCTTGGTGCAGGTCTCACGGAAGGCACCGTCGAGGGCAGCTAGTTGTTCGTAGTGAGGGCAATCTGCGGGTGGCGCCCGACCTGCCGCAGCGGGCCTGCTGGGGGATGAGCTTGGAGGCGTCGCCGCGGGCCGGCGATGGCGGTTATGGGATCTGACCTGCGTTGGCCTTCGCCATTCGGCCGGCAAGGATCGTGGCGAGTTGCTGGAGACGTCCGGCGTGCCCCGGGCTCCCATCGTCCAGCTGGTGTGCTAGGCCGATGAATGCCCCGTAGCGGAACACCAGCATTCCGTTGGACCTCGACGACGTCGGCCCGCTGTCCGGCGAGAAGCCCTGGCTCTCCTCGCCGTAGTTGCCCAGACCAGCAATTTTGCGCTCCTCGATGCCGCCCTCCACGAGATCCACGTACGCGAGGTGAGCTGTCGTGGCGTCGGGAAACGCCAGTACGATAAATTCTGCGTAGTTGCCTGGATTGCTATCTGCCGTCACCTTCGGGCCGTACTTCACACCGCCGACAGCGGTGGCATTCTTCTGGCACTCGGGTGCGGCACGGCAGAGGAATAGTTTGGCTGCCGACGTGGCGACGTACGGGGCGTCGGCCTGCGGAAAGACACGGCTGTCCACAGAGTTCCGATCGGGGAGGATCCGACGGACCGTCGCCGTGGTTGGCGGCAGAGCGGTACTCGTCGGGCCGACAGCACCCGTCGCGCGGGACGCGGACGGCGTGCTGATCGGCGGTGCGTCGTCATCCTGCAGAAGCTGGGCGCCACCGTAACCGGCAAGAACCAGAATGAGGATGACCAGGGTGAGCACCGCGAGCGTCCGGGCGTCACCATTGCGAATGTTGTTGATGATCTGGTCGCGACCAGCGAAGTTACCCCGGACCTTGTTCCTTGCTCCCTGGAGGGTGACACCGCCACCGGAAGCGACGTTGGAGGGCTGAGCTGCGGCGGGTGCCTCTTCCGGGGCGGGTATGACACTGGTGAGCTGGACGACGAAGGACTGGTCGGCGGCCATCACGGTCACCAGGGCACTGTGGAGGACGGCCTGGGCCGCAGGTTCCTGCGGTGCCGCGTCGAACGTGGCCACGGCGGCATTCTGCCCGGCGCCCGTGAGCCGGGTGCGAACCAGATCGCCGACCAGCGAGGCGGCGGCGCTGCCAGCGCCGGTAGCAGCCGCTGTGCCTGCTGCTGCCATCATCTGGACTACGGCCGAGGCAAGACCGTCAAACGCGCTCACTGATATACCCCCGGAGACGGCAACAGTCACGCTCATGCTTCCATGCGGACCTGTAGCTCAAGTCGGCAGAAGCCCAATCGCAATATTCCGTGCTCGGCAAGCCCCGAATGCGACGCCCGGCCAGCTCCTGGAACTGTGGGAGGGCCGGGCGCACCTTGAGTACGAGGTGGCCGAGGCCACCTTGCGGCCCCAGGACGCCATGCCGGTGAGCGACAAGGCCCGGCTGGGCGCCTACGTGGTGGGCGCCGACATCGCGCGCAAGGTCCGCGGCCTGGGCCACGGGGACGACAAAGTCCCGGCAGTGCTGGAGGAGATGCGCGCCCAGTTCGCCGCGCAGGGGCCGGCTCAGGGAACCACGGCCACAACCGCACGGGGCGCTGCCGCCCAGGAGACAGACACCGTCCTCCAGCAGATGATCACCTCCTGGCAGGAAGCCATCACCTTCGAGTGGATCAGCGACACCTGATCCCTGCAGCGCGCTGCTCGAAGGATCGGCGGTCCGCAGGTGGCAGCGGAAGAGCTGGACAGCCCCGCCCACCGCGCTGCCCTCCAGTTCGCCCCTGGTCACTGAGCCAAGAGCTTGGCCAGCGTGAGGCAGTCCTTCAAAGGACGGCAGCACGAAGGTGGCCAGGATCATCGTGCCGGTGTTCCTGGAGCCGAACGAGGACCCCACCGACATGGTCGCGTCCGCGAGCTTCAAGCCGCTCGTGGCCGTGCTCCAGGGCCTGCGCAGCCACGATAAGCGCCTGGTCGAGCAGCTCGCTTCCCGGGCTACACGAGCGGGAAGCGCAAGGTGCACATCCGGCGTGACGAGGAGGGGCGGATCGTCGGGGCCGGCGGGGAGGGCGACGGCGAGGACCAGGAGGACGACGACACCGTCGCCGCTGCCGAGTCCACGCTGCTCCACTTCTCCAGCCCGCGCGACACGGCGACCATCGCGGCCTTCCCGCGCACCCGGGTGTACCGGCCGGAGTCTCTGGTGTGGCTGGAGGGCTACCAGGCCCTGCTGCGGTGGCGGGCGGAGAACGGCATCACCGACGTCTACGCCGTGCCCTATGACGTAGAGGTCGAGGTCGGGGCGACGAAGGCGTTTCCGCTTGGCCGATGGGTCCACCAGCAGAGGAAGGCGTTGCGGGCCGGGGAGCTGGAGGAGCGGCGCAAGACGCTGCTGGACGCGCCGGAGGCCGGGATGGTCTGGGAGCCAGGCCAGGAGGCGTGGGAGGCCAAGCTCGCCGCGCTCCGGTCCTACCGGCGAGCCACGGGGCACCTCGCACCACGTCAGGACGCGGTGTGGGGCGAGGGTGAGGCGATGGTGCCCGTTGGGCAGCACATGGCCAACCTGCGCCGGCAGGGCGGGCTTGGGAAGGACCCGAAGCGCGCGGCGGAGCGGGCGAAGCAGCTGGCGGAGATCGACCCGGACTGGAACTGCCCGTGGCCGCTGAACTGGCAGCGGCACTACCAGGTGCTCGCCGATCTGGTCGACGCCGACGGCGTCCTGCCCTACATCGCGCCGGGCGTCACGTTCGAGGGTGATGACATCGGCACCTGGAGGTGGCGGCAGCAGGAGCCGGGCACGTGGGCGCAGCTCCTTCCCGAGCAGCGGGAGCGGCTGGCCGCGCTGGGCGTGCGGGGCGCCTCCCTCCCCCTGATGGCCGCCGCCCCGGCGGGGCTCCCTCCGGCGCCAGCCGACGCGGCCAAGGGCCCGAGGAAGGCTGGGAGCAAGGCTGAGGCGGCGTTTCAGCGGGGCCTGGCAGCCCTGAAGCAGTGGGTGGAGAAGGAGGGGCAGCGTCCCGTTCCGCGCAGCACGGTCGTCGAGATCACGGTCGACGGCGAGGCAGAGCCGGTGCCGGTGAAACTCGGGGTATGGATCTCCAACACCAAATCGAGGAGGGACCGGCTGGACGCCGACCAGCTCGCCGCCCTCGCCACACTGGGCATGGACTGGGCAAAGGCAGCGGTGCCGACCCCGTCCGGTGCTGCCGACCAGACTGACCCGGCTCGGCCCGCCGCAGTCAATTCGCGGCCTGCTCCGGCGAAGCCGCTGCTTGAGCGGGACCACCACGACGAGTGAGTTTTACAAGGGCGGCACCTACCTCGAACAGTGACGACTCCGCTCCTGCTGAGGTCTGCTGAGCGGCCTCGGCTCCCCGCCTCGGCCGCTGCTCGGCGCACCAGGCGCCGACGGCTTCTGTCCCAGCCGCCGGGCGACGACGGGTCGGCACAACGGCCCCGGCCGCCGCCTCAGCACTGAACACGTATCCGACTGTGGACGGTTGCTGACAGACCCCGGCTCCCCGGCTCGCCTGCCTCACCGGATGAGGTGGCCGCCCTGGTCACGCCTGCGGTCATGCAGCTTGTCGAGTACGTCAGCGAGGACGGACATGGACTTGGGCTCCGCCCGCGCGATCTGGTCGGTGAGGGTGAGCGCCTGCAACGTCGGGGCCAGCTGATTCAGCAGTGACAGCGCGTCCGGCAGTGTCGCGGCGTAGACCCACTCGAAGTGGTCCGGCCCATCGATCTCGAATAGATACGAGGGCTCCTCGGACCGCGCCCAGACGTTGAGCATCAACGGTGTCCCGTACGCCTCGCCTACCTGCGTCCAGGTGCGATACCCGGCGGCCTTGATGTTTTCCGTGACGTCATCTCCCGTCTGGTTCGCCACTGGGTCCTCGGCGGTGACCCACTTACCCGCTTTTAAGACCCAACCCTGAGTGGGCTGACCAGACTCCAGACTGCTACTCACACGCGTTCCCTTCCATGTCGCGCGGCCCCGGTCCCGGCCGCGGCTGGCACCACCCATCTTGCCCGTTGCTTCGATCGTCCTGGTCGGACGAGGCGCGCCGAGTCACGCGGCCCGGACAGCTTCCCGGGCGCGGGCCAGCTGGCGCAGCTCACAGCGCGCAACAGGCGCCGAGGGGGCGGCTTCCCAGTACGGGTGCCACCGCAACCGTACGGACAGGAGCAGCAGGCGGCGGCGCAGCGCGGTGGTGTCGCGGGGGCGGGGCGCGGCGAGCGCGTCGTAGGTGGCGTTCCAGGCGGCTTGCGTCTGCACCAGGTCGTCGGGGAAGTCGATCGCGTCCATACCCGCATTAGATCGCTTGTTCGATTTCGGTGTCACATCGGACACGCCTCGATCGGGGGCCGTGGTCGGGGTCGTGCCGGGCATGGTCGGCCTCATGGTCGGGCCTGTGGCCGGATCCACCGCGACGGTCTGGAGCAGCACCCGGGCGGGTGATGTTCCTTCGCGTACGCGGGCGCAGTCCTAGTAGGGCTTGGTCATCTTCACTCGTGCATGCGTGTCTACTGCTCGCGAGCGTCGTTGGAATGGTGTGACACCTGAGGAGATGGCCGGGGTCCGGGAGGATCTGGAGGCGTTCGCGGCGGAGTTGTTCGACGGGTTCTTCCGTGCGGATCAGCGGCGGTGGGGGCAGGCGTATGTGCGGGGACTGCTGTTGGACGGCCGGCGTAAGTCGGTGGAGCCGATGGCGGCACGTCTGGGTGAGGACGGCAACCGTCAGGCGCTGGCGCACTTCATCACCTCCAGCCCGTGGGACCCGGCCCATGTCCGGGCCCGGCTGGCCTGGCGGATGACCGAGGCGATCGGTCCGGAGGCATTGATCGTCGACGACACCGGCTTCTTGAAGGACGGGGACGCCTCGGCGTGTGTGTCGCGGCAGTACACCGGCACCGCGGGCAAGGTCACCAAATGCCAGGTCGGGGTGTCGCTGCACCTGGCCCGGGATCACGCCTCGGCCGCGGTGAACTGGCGACTGTTCCTGCCCGCTTCGTGGGATCCCGACTCGCCGGAGGCCGATGCGGTCAAGGTCGCCCGCCGCAGTCGCTGCGGCATCCCCGACCAGGTGGGGCACGTGGAGAAGTGGCAGCTGGCCCTGGACATGATCGACGAGAGCAGGTCGTGGGGCATCGACATTCCCCTGGTCGTCGCGGACGCCGGATACGGCGATGCCGCCGCCTTCCGCCACGGCCTGGAAGAACGCAACCTGCCCTACGCGGTGGGCATTTCCTGCCGTCACACCGCCCACCCGGCCGACGCCCGGCCCGTCCAGCCCGCCTACGCCGGCACCGGCCGGCCACCGCAGTTGCAGTATCCCGAGCCTGCACAGACCGTCAAAGACCTGGTCATCGCGGCCGGCAGGACGGCCGCGAGACCGGTGTCCTGGCGAGAAGGCTCCCGCCCTGGCAAAGGAATCAGCGGCTTCAAACGCATCTGCTCGCGGTTCGTGGCTCTGCGCATCCGCCCGGCCGGACGCGGTGTCCGCCAGGCCACCGACGGTCCTGAGCTGCCCGAACGCTGGCTGCTGGCCGAATGGCCGGCCACTGAAGCCGAACCCGTGCAGTTCTGGCTCTCCAGCCTGCCCTCCGGCATGCCGCTGGCGACCCTGGTCCGGCTGGTCAAGCTGCGCTGGCGCATCGAACACGACTACCGGGAGATGAAACAGGCTCTGGGCCTGGCCCATTTCGAAGGCCGCACCTGGGGTGGCTGGCATCACCACGTCACCCTCGTATCGGCCGCCCATGCCTTTTGCACGCTGCAACGACTGGCACGAGACCCAAAAGACGCGGCGCAGGTCTGAGCCTCTACCAAGTCGTCCGAGAACTCCAAACCCTTCTCGCCGCCTGGGCCGGCGCCTGCCCCACCTGCCACCGCGACATACCCACACTGATACGGACCTGACCAAGCCCTACTAGGGGTGCGCGTCCAACTCGCCTATTCCCAAGGGGTATTGACACGTTTTTGTGTGTTCTGTCATGTTTTGTTCCGCCGTTTCCGGCGGACGAGCGAGAGGTGATCTCATGCGACGAACCGAGTACGACGCGGGCCAGGCCGCCAAGCGCCTGAAGGTGCCCGCCGCGGCCTTCCGGTGGGCCCGCCACGCCGGCCTCATCCCCGCCCCCGACCTGTCGTCGTCCCGGTGGTCCCGAGCTGCCGTGGAGACTCTGGACGCCGTCGCCATCCGGGCCGCGATGCCCGCCCCTGCGATCTCCGGCGGCGCGGCGGCCGACCGGATCGCCGAGGCGCTCGGCGCCCCGAACCTGATCGGCGAGAAGGCGAACGTCACGGCCTTTGTGGTACGGCGGTTCGTCGACCGCAGCCTCCTGGTCGACCTGAGCGCGAACCCCGACGGGACGCTGCACCACCCCGACCAGGTCGCGGAGGTCTGCCGCCGCGAGGACCTGGCGGACCTGGTCGCCGCCGACACCCCGCTCGGTCCCGAGCAGGCTGCCGCCCGCCTCCGGGTCCGACGCGCCGATTGGGATCACATGGTCCGGCTCGGTTGGGTCCGTTCCCCGCAGTCGATCGAGGTGCGCTTCGGCACGAGCCGGGCCGGGGCCGTCGACGTCGCGCTCTACACCACGGCGTCCGTCGACGCGGTCGTCCCTGCCCACCCCGAGGTCGACTGGGAGCAGCTGCGGGCGGTGGAGAAGGGCCGGCGCTCGCCGCTCGCCTCCCTGCGCCCGGCACCCGCGCCTGCCTGAGTTTGCGGGCGCCGGTACAGGGCTACGTCGGTGTTCCTCCGCCCGCCGCGTCCCAGCCGTCCAGGAAGGCGGCTAGGGTGCGGCGTTGTTCTTCTTCGCGGGCGATTTGCCGGGCGAGGACGTCGCGGTCGATGTACGGGTCGACGGCGGCGAGGATCAGGCGCCGGAGTTCGGCCGGCTCCAGCGCCTCCACCTCCCACTGCACTGGGCGGCGGGGGTCGAAGCCGTAGCGGCGGGCGAAAGCCGGCCACCTCGGATCGCCGCGCTTGCCCTCGGTCGCGGGCAGCTCGTAGGGGCGCACCTGCTCGTAGGTCAGCAGCACCCGCTCGGTGTGGCTCCAACAGCCCGTGCGCGCCACCCAGTCCCGCTCGATGTCCTCGCCGGAGCAGTCGAAGTCGCCGACCATTCTCCGGGGCGCCGCGAGCGTGCGGTTGAGGTTCGCGCAGCTCAGAAGCGGTCAGGACGACCATAACGTGTGCAACAGGTGTGGTGCACGGAGCCTGGCTCAAGTTTCACTCGACGGGAGGCCGTCCGAGGTCAGGGCGCTGGCTCAGGCGCTCACGGGCGCCGGGGTGGCCCGGGTGCCGCCCGATATCCGGTGGCGGAGGGATCCAGCGCCGTGCCAGGCTCCAGCCACCGAAGGGGCGTAGCTCAGCCCGGCCAGAGCAGCGGACTCCAAACCCGCACGCCGCAGGTTCGAATCCTGCCGCCCCTGCGCAGCAGAGCGGCCAGGTCCCCGTGGGACCCGGCCGCTCACTCATCGCCGCGATAGCGACCTGCTCGTCGTACTCGCGCAGCATCCACGCAAGCAGGAACGAGGTCAGATCATTGCCTCCCGGCGGCTGCTGCGACCGATGGAGAGTCGTACAGGTCGTACGTCTCGATTCCCAAATCGCCATCGAGGTGCAGCCGATGGCCGTTCTGCTGCAGGGTGCCATGCACGGGTATCGCGTCGCCCAGCTGCCCTCCCGGCACATCGATCTCGTTGCCGCGCTGAGTCCCCTGGAAGGACTTCGTTTCGCCCATTGGCGTCCAAGGACTCTTGCCGTTCGCCTGTTCCTGGATCGCGTACGTCCCGTCGATGGGTCCGGTGTCATCCTGGGACGTCCAGCTGAGAACCTCACGCATGTGCAGGTCGGGGTCCTCAGGGTCATAGCCGTAAAAAGTGTGCTTCACGAGCTTGTGGGTCGGCTGTGCCGACTGGGCTGGCTGTGACGAGTGGCTGTCGTTGCAGCCAGGAAGAACCGCCAAGGTCACGGCAACGCCAACAGCAACTAACGCGGACCGGGAGCCCATGCGCATTCTCTTCCTTGTGTGAGATGACAGTGACTTCTTCATGCCCATATTCAGATCAGTCTCCCCTCAGGAGTGTGACCGAGATAGGGGGTCAGCCGGAATGCGGCAGAAACGTGCCGTTCACTGATGAGTCCGCTGGTCAAAGGTCCGCGGCGAGGCGCCGTAGAACCGCCCGGTGCTGCTTCTCCGACGCCAGCGCCGCCCGGAAGGCGGCGGCGTCCCAGTACCGGTCGATCACCCGCTGGTACAGGCGGCGCAGCTCTTCGGGGTCCACGGCGTCCAGCTCTACCTGCACCGGGTACGGTCGGCCCTTCTCGTCCGCCTACTCAAGGGGCCTGTGACCTACTGTTTCAGTCGGGAGGGGGTGTGTCGCGTCCGCGGTTGAGCTGGGCCATCAGCTCGCGGTTGGCGGCGAGGTCGTCGTCACGGTCCTAGCGCCTGAGTTCGAGGTCGACGACCTGCTGTTCGAGGGTGGTGATGCGGGCCTGGAGCTGTTCGGTGTCGTCGGGGCCGCCGATGCCGGAAGCGCGGCAGACCTGCTCGCCCAGGAACTCGCTGAGGCGGCCTTCGAGGCGGCGGATATGTGCGGCGAGGCGGGGGTGCGGACGTCGGCGGCCACCAGGTCGGCTTGGAGCGAGGCCCGGCTGACGGCCGGTCCCCGGCCGCCGGGGATCGTGGGCGGCGGCTCGGCGGCCTAGGCGTGGATCTGGCCAAGCAGGTCGCGGTGGCGGAGAGGATGCAGGTGAGAGCCGGCCACCCGGCAGCCGAGCGCGGTCGAGTCCGGCATGAAGTGCATATCCTCGCGCCGCAGTCCCGCCGCGGTGCCGCGGCGCAGTCCGGCGCGGGCGAGCAGCAGCACCATGAAGCGGTCCCGGGCGTTGCGGCAGGCCATGAACAGGGCCACCGCTTCAACGTCCGTGGCCCGGTCCCGGCGCTTGCGTGGGCCTGCACCCGGTGGCGGGCCTTGAGCCGGTAGCTCATCCCCTCGCCACGGGCTTCCTCGGGCAGGTTCCAGTCCTCGGCCACCTCGTAGAGCTGGACCAGCACCTCTGACGGCACGGTCTTCGCGGTGATGCCGTGCAAGAGGAACTGCCGAACCCCGGTCAGCACGTTCCCGATCCGGGCCGGCTGCCGGTGGGGCTCCGTCCCCGGCCCCGCCATCACCACCCCGCGGCCCGCGATCGGCCGCTCGATGCCGGTGGCCTCCGGCGTACCGTACTTCAGCCATACGGTGAACAGCCCGAGGTCCTGCGCGGCGGTACGCCAGTCGCGGCCGGTCCGGTTACACCAGCGCAGGTACAGCGCGACGTGCCCAGCGTGCGTACGAGTCGTCAACTTCGCCGGATCCCTGCCGAACCGCACGTACCGCAAGAACGAGTCCGCCGCCGGCACCACCGCCAAGTCCTCGTCCAGCACCGTCCAGTACCCGGCACCCGAGGGCAACTGCACACGAAACGCCCGCAAAGCTTCCTCCCCTCCATCTGCAACGTGTCGCAACCCCCAGCTCACACGATCAGACGCAGCGTCCTGCCACACGTCGGAGCGCCCGGGAGAACGACCACCAGGAGCACGGCGGGGCGCGGGTCGGCGGTGACGCGGTCGTGGACGACGTCGGCGTACGACTGCGAGCCGAAGCCGCGGACCACCAGGACCGGGATATCCCCGTCGGCCAGCCAGCCGGTCAGCTGCTGGCGCAGGGTGTCCTTCTCCGCCGCGACGTACAGCCGGGGACAAGTCCGTGTGCGGCCCGTGTCGCGCCGACGACGTCGCCCGCGAGGAAGCCGCCGCCGAAGCCGCCCGCCTCCAGGCCGCCGCACCACCGGAACCGCAGGACGGCCCCGAGCCGGACCGGGTCCGCGGATGGTTCCGCCGACGGACCTGACCCGGTACACGACGGGTATCACACACCCCCTTGACCGCGACCTGATCGCGAGCCTGGAACGGGCGATGTCGAGGGGAAACGTAAGCGCTGCGGGCGGAAGTTCACGAACGAACGCTGGGAGGAGATCACCGTGCACCGGACCGCACAGCGAGCCCCGCACAGGGGGAGACGACCGTAGCGCAAGCCACTGACAACGACCGCAGACCGTGCGGCCGGGTAGGAGTCCACCTCATCACCGGCCGGTGTCCGGGCGACGCAGGCGTGTTTCCTGCAGCGGTTGCGCTACCGGGCTGCTGACGCTGCTACCCACGCTCGTGACAGTGGGGTGAATCCAGATTGGTGATCAACCAGGCCGTCGCTGTGTGAGTGCCAGACTTCGTCCATGAACATGAACGGCCGTGACGCCGTCGACATAGAGGCTCTGTTGCTGCGGACGAACTGGTCGGAGGTGGAGCACTGCTGCCCGCATGCGGCTCCGGGCACGCCGGTGATTCTGCGCGCACTGCTCGACGACGACCCGCATGTCCAGGGGGCCGCTCTGCGTGATCTGCGGCATGCGGTTACGCACCAGAACACCTTCTATCCCGCGACGGCCCCCGCTGCCTCCTTCGTCGCGGCCGTCCTGGACCACCCCTGCACTCTCGCCCCCGTGACCGACCAGATTCGTAGGCAGGAATCACCCACCGACGACACGAACCTCTTCCCTCTGCGCACCGGCCTGCTGGACTGGCTGGGGGACACCCTCTGGGACGCCGGCCAGGAACGGCCCGGCGGCGAGGACAAGGACATCGAGGCATTCCGCGCCCTGCGCCCCGCCCTGTATGAAGCCATCCGGCCCTTCCTCACCGATCCCGACCCGGCCGTGAGCACCTCCGCCCTGGCCGCCGTCCTGCCCCTGCTGGACCTGCCCGAAGCGGCCCACCACACCGACAGTCTGCGCGAGGACGTCCGCGCACTCGCGGCCGGCGACAACCCGTACCGGTTGCGTGCCGTGGAGGCACTCGCCTCCTGGGACGAGGACACCTCACCCTTCTACCGGCCTACGGACACGGCTGCAGACTCCTGGGGGGACGGGTGCGCCGAGGACCCGCCGTTCTGAGCGGTGCCCAGTCAGGCCAGAGGTTCTCGCTGCACCCCGCGCGGAAACCCAAGTACGGCACGTGACCGCCGCCAGGCACGACCACACACCGGACGCGCCCCCACAGGACACCGGAAGAACTGCACGCACGGGGTCTGTCAAACGAGCGGTGTAACTGGCGTAGTTGGGGTTACTGGCGTGCTGCCGACAGGCGGCCGTCGAAGGTGATGTCGAAGGCGTTCAGTGCGGTCTTCCAGCGCATGGTCCAGCGGGCCTGTCCCTTGCCGGTGGGGTCGAGGGACATGATCGCCATGTAAACGTTGTCCCGTAACTCGGGGCGAAGGCTGATGGGCCACCACAGCCGGATCGACTTGCCCGCTTCCGTCCCGACTCACAGCCTCAACGGGATCCCGGCCAAACAGGTCGAACCGGACGCTGGTAAACCGTCTCCAGAGTTGCCGGACAGCCCTTAGCCTCGCGCTTTCATGTAGCGGGTTGTCCGGCAGGCGGGCAGGAAAGCAGAAAGTGCCTCTGGCCAGCGGGCCTTGACCCCTGATGTTGGACACACGAGACACTGGATCCTGAGGATCTGAGAACGGACATCTCGTGGTCATGAAGAACTACCCGCCGGAGTTCAAGGCGGACGCGGTCGCGCTCTACGAGTCGCGGCCGGAGGCGACGATCAGGTCGGTCGCCGCCGATCTGGGCATCAATCCGGAGACCCTGCGGAACTGGGTGAGGGCTGCCGGAGCAAGCCGTCCGCGAGGACGCCGGGCACCGGAGACGGCCCAGCCGCCGCAACCGCTGGAGGCGGAGAACGCGGCTTTGCGGAAGAAGATCCGCGAGCTGGAGGAGGAACGCGAGATCCTGCGGAAGGCGGCCAAATATTTCGCCGGGGAGACGCGCTGGTGAACCGCTTCCAGTGCGTCGCCGACCTGCAGCGCCGCTACGGCGTGAAGCGGCTCTGTCACGTCCTCGGCGTCAGCCGCTCGAGCTTCTACTACTGGCGCCGGACAGCCGCCGACCGGGCCGCCCGGCAGGCGGCCGACGCCCAACTGGCGGCCCGGATACGGGCGGTGCACCGGGAATCGGACGGCACCTACGGAGTCCCGCGGATCACCGCCGAACTCCGCGAGACCAGCGGTGAGGCGGTCAACCACAAGCGAGTCGCCCGCATCATGCGAGAGTCCGGGATCGAAGGGGTCCGGTTGCGCCGCCGGCACCGCACCACCGTCCCCGATCCGGCCGCAGCCAAGGCCCCGGACCTGATCCGCCGCGACTTCACCGCCATCACGCCGAACACGAAGTACGTCGGTGACATCACCTATCTGCCCCTCGACGGCGGGAAGTTCTGCTACCTGGCCACCGTCATCGACCTCGCCTCGCGCCGCCTGGCCGGCTGGGCGATCGCCGACCACATGCGCACGGACCTCGTGATTGACGCCCTGGCCGCCGCCGTCCGCACCCGCGGCAGTCTCGCCGGATCGATCATGCACACCGACCACGGAGCCCAGTACACCAGCAGGGCCTTCGCTGAAGCCTGCAGGTCAGCAGGGGTCCGACAGAGCATGAGCGCGGTCGGGTCCAGCGCGGACAACGCACTCGCCGAGTCCTTCAACGCGACCTTCAAACGCGAGACCCTGCAGGGCCGCAAGAGCTGGCCGGGCAAGCGCGAAGCCCGACTCGACGCGTTCAGATGGCTCCACCGCTACAACACCCGGCGCCGACACTCCCACCTCGGACAACGATCACCCATCGCCTTCGAGAACACCTTCCACCCCACACCAACTACGCTCACACCAGCCGCATAACCCGTGTTCAGGATTCGGGGTCAAGGCCCAGCAAGAATGAGGATTGTCGAGGTCCTTGTTCCTGCCACCGCCGGAGGCACTTTCCAGGTGAAGTACTCTATCGGGTCCTATCCTCGTGTCCGCGTCCAGGACGACGGTCGCCAGGTCGTCTCCCAGGCTGGGGCGGTCCTGCTCGTCGAAACGGTCCGCAAGACCGGTCTTGAGCGGGTCATATCGACAGCGCTGGCGCCGTGGCGCAAGCCGCGGGCCGTCCACGATCCCGGCAAGGTCCTCCTGGATGTCGCCCTGGCGGTCGCACTGGGCGGGGACTGCCTCGCGGATGTCGCCGTGCTGCGGGCCGAGCCAGCCGTCTTCGGTCCGGTCGCCTCCGACCCGACCGTCTCCCGCCTGATCGACGCCCTCGCCGCCTCCGGCGAGAAAGCGTTGCGCGCGATCCGGTCCGCACGCTCCGAAGTCCGCGACAGTGTCTGGTCGTTGGCCGGTGAAAACGCCCCGGACACCGGCGGGCAGGTCGTCGTCGATCTTGACGGCGTCCTCGTGATCGCGCACTCCGACAAGGAGGACGCGGCCGCGAGCTGGAAGAAGACCTACGGCCACCATCCGCTGACGGCCTTCGTCGACCACGGCCCGGGCGGAACCGGCGAGCCGGTCGCCGCCCTCCTCAGGCCCGGCAACGCGGGCTCGAACACAGCGGCCGACCACATCACCACCGCCCAGCTCGCCCTGGCCCAGTTGCCCAAGCGCTACCGGCGAGGGCGGCAGACGCTGATCCGCACGGACTCCGCCGGCGGCACCCACGCCTTCGTGTCCTGGCTCGCCCGGCAAGGACGATGGCTGTCCTACTCGGTCGGAATGACGGTCACAGAGGCGATCCACGAGCACGTGCTGAAGGTCCCCGCATCGGCCTGGACGGCGGCCGTCGAGACCAATGGTGAGGTCCGTGACGGGGCCTGGGTCGCCGAGCTCACCGGCAAGCTGCTGGACGACTGGCCCAAGGGCATGCGGCTGATCGTCCGGAAGGAACGGCCCCACCCCGGCGCCCAGTTGAGGATCACGGACGCGGACGGCATGCGGATCACGTGCTTCGCGACCAGCACAGCCGGTCGGCCGATCGCTGAACTTGAGCTCCGTCACCGGCTACGGGCCCGGGCGGAGGACAGGATCCGGGCCGCCCGGGCCACCGGCCTGCGCAACCTGCCCCTCCACACCACAGCCCAGAACAAGGTCTGGCTCGAGATCGTCCAGATCGCTCTCGACCTGCTGGCCTGGATGCCCATGCTCGCCCTTACCGGCACGGCCCGCCTCTGGGAACCCCGCCGCCTGCGCTTCCGCCTGTTCACCGCGGCCGGACAACTCGTCACCACCGGCCGTCGGCGGATCCTCCGCCTGGCCCGGCACTGGCCCTGGACCGGCCACATCACCGCCGCACTCGAACGGCTCGCACTCCTGCCGAATCCCGGCTGACCAGCGGACTCACCCGTCCTTACGACAGCCCTTCACCACCCGGAGCAGTGGAACCCGGCGTCACCCCGAGACGACACTCGGGCCCTCGGCCTGCCCACCCTCAGCTCACGGCACGAACACGGGCCACCGACTCCGTCGGCGGCCCGTCACGAAACTTCGAGGCTAAAGCGTTCGAAAGAATGGGGTACGCAAAAAATATTCCATCTCCGCCCATTCAAAAAGGCAAACGCTGAGAGTGGCGCCTACGGAAGCACCTTCCAGTTCCCAGTTTCCCGACCGCCTCAACGCCACCCGGCTTCCGCTCTCACGGAGTTCCACACTCAATCCCCCCGGAGTGAAGACGATACCCAACCCTTGCATTGTCACGTTCCTGCTCGAGCGGAGCAGAGCGGAGGATACGTCGATCTCGAAGTGACTGCCATTCAAGGATCCGGATGTGCCCCGTTGGAGAATCCTCCGAGAGACCACGCCCGGCGCTCCGAAATCAGGGATCTCCATAATGTGACCGACAGACGTCTTGAGCGTCCAGCGCTCGTGTCGCTCTGCAGCCGAGACAGGGTCGGTACGCGCGCCTGGAGACCGAACCAGGAAAACCTCTCCTAGGGGCGTGGACGCTTGTCCATAGACGGCTTCTTGCTCAGCAGGGTCTCTCCATTTACTGAGTTTAACAGTTCTCGCGAAATTCACTGGCGTTACCTTTCACGCCTCAAGTAGACGAGAGTGCGGGATGCCCCGTAACGACGCATCCCGCACACCGCCTCAACGACGATCGCGTCCTCTGATTACTACTCGCCCAGCGGTTGCCAGTCCGCGGACGATAGCTCCGCCGATGACAGTCGCCGGGCCACCGCCGTATCTCTGCCTGTACCAACCCTGGAATCCACCAGCCATGGCAGACCCTGCAGCATACTTGATCGCCTCTCGCCCGGTGGTTTCGTGCCCCATGGCCTTGTCAGCGATCAGGTGCGCTGGCGTGCCAATAAGAGCCCCGGTAGCCGCGCCCGCAATTATGACGCACCCCACTCCAGCGGTGCCTGCACATATGGCAACCGCAGCAATTCCGGCCGCGAAACCCACTCCTGTACTGACGGCTCTGTGGACGATCCATTCTTTGTGATTCTGCCAGACCCTACCCAAGCCTCCCTTGATCTTATTGAAGATATGGTCTTTCTCACGGCGTTCCCTGTCGGCTTTGGCTGCCCGTTCATTGGCTAGCTTGGTGGCCTTGGCGCTGGCGGCTGCCGCTTCTTTTTCGTTGTAGTGGTAGACCTTGTAGTTGGCGGGGTCGGCGCGGTAGTTCTTGTACTTCGTTTGGGATTCCGGGTCCTTGAGTGGGGTCTGGTGCCAGGTCCATTTGCCGTTTTTGTAGGTGTAGCCGACGGACATGCCGCGGTCCTGGCCCCAGCGGTCGTCGTTGTAGGAGGCTCCGCCGGCGGGGCCGTCGGGGCGGAGGCCGTCGGGGTCGGATTTGGTGATGGGGTTGTTGTGGGCGTAGGAGTAGGCGTTCATCTGGGCCGGGTCGTCGAGGTCGATGACGGGGTCGACCGAGAGGAAGCGTCCGAGTGTGGGGTCGTATTCGCGGGCTCCGAGGTGGACGAGGCCGGTGGGGTCGGTGGTGCCGCCGACGAAGCCTCGGGTGCCGGGGATGGTGCCGCTCTGGGTGGAACGGGTCTCGCCGAAGGGGAGTTGCTTGCGGCGGGTGATGGCGAGGGTGGTCATGGCAACGGCTGCCATCGACGTGCCCTGCTGGTCGGGGATGAGGAAGGAGAAGCCGCTGCTGGTGCGGACGGCGACGGTCTGGCCTTCGTGGGTGTAGTAGCGGATGCCTTCCTTGGTCCCGTCCGGCTTGATCTTGAGTTCGTTGCCGCCGGGCAGGGTGAGGGTGGTGGTGCCGTCGGCGTCCTTGGTGATCACGCGGTTGCCGTCGGCGTCGTACTGGTAGCTGGTGGTCTTGCCGCTCTGGGTGAGGGTGGCGAGGTGTCCTTCGTCGTCCCAGGTGAGGTTCTGGGTGGTGGCGCCGATGGTGCGTTTGGTGGTGTTGCCCGCGGCGTCGTAGGCGAAGGCGCTGGTGCGGCCGTCGTCGGAGCCGCCCTTGACGGTGGCGGTCTGGACGGCGTGGGGCAGGCCGGCCTTGGGGTTGTTGTGGGTGTAGGTGGTGGTGGCGTCGGCGCCTGTCAGGGCTCCGGTGCCGTGGTCGGTCTGCGCGATGCGGTTGCCGACCGTGTCGTACTTGAAGGTCTGCCAGTAGGCGTCCGGGCCGCCGACGGCAGTGGCCGAGGGCTGGGTGGTGCAGTCGGTCTTCGCCGTCCACGCCTCGGTCAGCCGGCCCAGGGCGTCGTTGGTGAAGCACTGGGTGTCGACCGTCTTGGCGGTGTCCTGGCCGCTGGCGGTGGTGATGCCGGTGATGTTCCCCGCGTCGTCGTAGGCGTAGGTGACGTCGTCGATGCGCTGGGGGGCGAGGTCGCGGTCGGTGGTCTGCCGGGTCAGGCGGCCGGTGAACTCGTCGTAAGTCTGGGTCTTGTAGAGCTTCTTGCCGAGGGTGCCGTACTCGGTGCGTACGGGGCGTGAGAAGACATCGTGGCTGGTGGCGTTGACGAGGGCGACGGCGCCGGCGGTGGTCTTCTCCGGGAGGTTGCCCTGGCCGTAGACAGTGACCTGGCGTTCGCTGGGCAGGTTGCCGACCGCCGGGTGGTTGATCCAGGTCTGCTGGCCTGTGTAGTCGTTGTAGCCGTAGGTCCAGTTATAGGTGCCCGCGCTCGCGCCCGCCTCGGCGGGGACGGTGACGGTGGTCGAGGTGGGCTGGTAGGCGTCGTTGTAGGAATCGACGGCCGAGACGTACTTCTTGCCGTCGAGGTAGCGGGTGCTGCTGGCCGGCTGGCCCTTGGAGACGGTGTCGTAGGTCCACTCAGCGAGCAGGGTGCTGCCCTTCTTCTCGCTGGTCTTGCGTCCCAGGGCGTCGTACCCGCTGGTCAGGGTGATGCCGCGGGCGTCGGTGACGGTGAGGGGGTTGCCGAGTTCGTCGTAGGCGGTGTGGCTCTTGCCCTTGTCGGGGTCGTCGACGTCGGTCTTCTGCCCCCGGGCGTCGAAGGTGTACGTCCACACGTTGCCGGCGGGGTCGGTCACGGTCAGCGGTTCGTCGAACTTGCCGTAGGTGTAGTGCGTCTTCTGCGAGGCGCTGCGGGCCGCGTCGGTGTATTCCAGGCGGTCGGTGGTACGTCCGCGGGCATCGGTGATGACGGTGGTGGCAGTGCCCCCCTTGGGCGGGATGACCGTGGTGCGGTCACCGTCGTAGACCGTCTTGGTGCGGTACTTCTCGTCGCCGTAGGTGGAAGCGATGATGTCGGTGACGCGACCCAGGCCGTCGTACACGTTCTGCGTCATCGCGGGGACCGTGTTGTCGGCTGCCTTCGTCAGGATCGCTGACGGAGCTCCGTCAGCGTAGTAGGCGGCGTACGACTTGTAGGGGTTGCCGCGGGTGTCGTACAGCGTCTCGGTCACGATCCTGTTGACCGTGCCGATCGCGCGGACCTGGGTCTCACGCGGACGCAGCAGGCCGTCGTAGAGCTGGTAGGTGGTGTCGTAGGAGCCGTCGTACTGGAGTGTCTTGGTCGCCACCGCGTTGGCCGCGGTCCTGGAGATGGTGTAGGCGTACTCGGCCGAGGGCTGGGTGGGGTGGTCGGCCTTGGACCAGCCGGGGTTCCAGACCTGCAGGGTGCGGCCCAGGCCGTCGTAGGTGGCCTCCGTCCGCTTGCCGTTGGCGTCGGTGATGGCCGTGGCCACGGCGCGGGCCGGGTCGTAGGTGGTCGTGGTGGTGTGGCCGAGCGCGTTGGTCTTGGTCTCGGAGGTGGGTGCCTCGATCGTGGCCGGGGTGTAGGCCGTGGTCGTGGTGTTGCCCTTGGCGTCCGTGTCGGTCAGTTCGCGGCCGTGCTGGTCGTAGGTGTGACGGGCGGTGGTGAGGTAGCCGGTGCCCGTGTCGTCCTGCTCCTCGAGGCGGGTCACGTCACCCTTGGTGGGTGCCGTGTCCAGGCTGGTGGCGCCGTCGTAGTAGTGCCGTTCGACGGAGACGAGGTCGGTGGGCAGCTGGGGCGTCTTGTCGCAGGCGACCGCGACGGTGCGCTGTTCCTTGGTCAGCGTGAGGATGTTCGCGGCCGTGTTGCGGGCGTAGCTGGTGGTGGTGCAGGTCTCGTCGCCCGTGACGGCAGTGTCGCCGAGGTCGGACTCGGTCAGGACCAGGCCGTAGTCGTCGAAGGTGCGCGTGGTCCGTGTGGTGCGCCAGGAGTCGCCGACGGCGGTGCGGGTCTTCTCCTCCTGGCCGGCGGTGACGTAGGCGTTCAGGGCCGGCAGGCCGGGGCGGGCCTGGGTGGCGGTGGCGTTGCTGTGCCAGGGGGTGTAGCTGGTGGTGGTTTCCAGTTTGCCGCCGTCGCCGTTGAAGGTGGCCTCTTCGCGGGTCATGCCGGCGAAGGCGGGGTGGTCGGTGACCGTGGTGCCTTCGTGGTCCTTGACGGCGGCGCCGTCGATGCCGCGGAAGTAGCGGTACTCCTTCAGCGTCTGCTTCGTGGATGCGGGGCTGCCGCCGCGGACCTGGACGCGGCCGTATCCCTTGCGGTCGCCGTAGGTGAGGTACTTGGCCTTGGTGAACTCGTCGTCGTCCTTGCCCCAGGCCATTCCGTCAAGGTAGCTGTAGTCGGTTTCCTTCACCGGCGCGCCGCCGGTGTTGTCCGACTCCAGGACCTGGGTGACGACGTAGGTGTGGAACCAGTCCAGGTACGGCTCGTAGTTCGCGGCCGGCGCGTCCGGCGGGGACCACATCACCGGGTAGCAGCGGCGGGTGTTGGACGCGGGGGTCGGCATGTCGCCGGGTTTGCAGTCGGGCTGGGAGTAGGTGACGCCGATGGTGGCGCCGCTTTCGGTGTTGATGCCGTAGACGCGGTAGCGGACCAGCGGGGGTACGGGGTCGGGCGTGCCGCCGGTGGTAGCACCTTCGACGCGGTTGGCCAGTTGCTGGCCCTTGAAGGTGACCGAGGGCAGACGGACGTCACCGGTGCCGGTGTGGCCGGTGTGGGTGATGGACGCCAGCCACAGGGCTGGGGCAGAGCCGTCGCCGGTGGCGGGGAACTGGTGGGTCAGTTCCCAGCTGTCGACGGGCTTGTAGGCGCCGCCGGTCAGGACCGAGGTGTCGATCTTGGTCAGTCGCTTGCGGGTCCAGAACGACGGCGAGTACCGGTCCTTGCACTCGGTGTTCGCCGCGCAGTACCGGTCGAAGGGGACGTCGGGCCAGTTCTTGGCGTGACTCGCGTCGAAGGTGCCGCAGTCGGTCAGGCACCGCTCTGCGACGGTGAAGTTCACCTTGGCGGCGGGCTTGGCGTAGTAGGCGTTTTCACGCAGGCCGTATTCGATGCGCTTGAGGTAGCCGCCCCGGTCGTAGGCGGTGGCGGTGGAGGCACCGGTGTCCGGGTTGACGTTGAGCCCGTAGTAGTTGGGATCGTCCTTGGCCCAGTAGTACGTCATGGCATCGCCATGACGGTCGAGGACAGCGTCGAGGTTCCACCGCCATGCCTGCCGGCACCAGGAGTCCTTGAACGCCGTCGCGTGGCACGGCTCGCCGCTCTGGTTGCCGAACACCGGCACGGACCAGACAGAGTTGGTCTCGTCCTTGCCCGCAGACCAGCCGCTCATCTTGTTACGCCCGAAGTAGTAACGGGTGCCGTCCGGGGTGGTGACGCGCCAGTACTCACCGTCGTTGTCCCCGTTGCCCAGGGACGTATCAGTGAGGTGTTCGACCTTGGTGCCGTCGTCGCTCTCCAGATGCCACACGCCCGTGGTGTCATCCTTGATCAGGACGTTGGACTGACCGTTGAGGTTGAGGACTGCGTTGTCCTTCTTCCAGCACAGGTCTCCGCTCTTGTCGGTGCCGTTGCCGTCCTTGGCATCGTCGGAGCAGGACACGTAGCGGCGCTCGATGAAGCCGGGCTCCAGCGACCAGCCGTCACCGACCCAGTTCGCCTGGTTGTTCGTCGCCGCGGTACGGCCGTCGACCGCCTGCGAGGAGTAGGACAGGCTCAGGTCTGGCTGGACCCCACCGGGGACCTCAGGGGTGTCGATGCCATACGACCAGGTGAAGGCACCGTTGGAACCGCCCGCGGACCAGGACGCCGACGGTGCCAGCGAAGTGGCCCCGAAATTGCCCGAAGAGCCTGATACGGCGGCCGTGACGGCCAGCAGCACCGTACCGCCGCCGGCTGCCCCGGACGTGGCCGCCTTCGAAGCAGGTCCACCGGACGCCTGCTGCGCCGCAGGCAGGGCGACCGTCGCCGAGAGCGTCCTGGTGTTGGTGTCGTTGTCTGTGGGGAGGTCCTGGCCGGTACGGCAGCGCTTGTCGCCCGGGGTGGTCAGCGCGCACTCGGGAAGCCGGCGCAACGTCAGACGGGAGGCCCAGTCACCGCCGAACATATACTGGTAGGCGGAATAGTCGACATCGATGTCGACATTGCCCCGGGCGCCTTCTGTGGGGCGAACAGCCAGCAGCACACCGTCGAGGCCGAGCTTGCGCGCGGCCTGCTGGTCGAGGACTTCCACCTGTGCCTTGCCCGGCCCGGCCGTCGCTCTGGCGGCCTTCGCGCCGGCTCTGCCGATCCGCAGCGCCAGGCTTCCCGCAGCGACCTTGCCACCCTGGTCAAGCTGAACGGTCGCCTTGCCCGGGCGCGGCCAGGACGCCTTGGGCGACGCCTTCCAGGCGTGCTGACCTGCCTCGTCGGGCTTGCGCAAGTCCTTGGACGTGACCCGGGACGTCGGTACAGGATTCGGCTTTTTCAGCTTGGCCAGCGACAGCTCGGCCGCCGCGGCCACCGGCCCGCCCAGCAGGCTCGCCACGAGGTAGGCCACGAGCGAGGCAGCTATCCACCTCACGGCCCGCGCCCGCCTACCGGCGGGCCTGCCTGAACGCACGGATCTTATCCGCAAACCGGACACTTTCCCCCCATAGGAAGTTCACAAACGTGTAGATCATCCGGAACCTAACATCGAATCCAGGAAAGCCCAAGAGGAAGCAAAGACTCATTCGCCCGGCCGACCGAAAATACACCTGAAAAAATCGCAAATAAAATAGCCAACTTACCAAATGAGTTACATTCACCATGAAACGGTCAGCGTTGGCGCAGGTGGGGACATTCGAGAGCGCCTCAAGCGATGGTCATGAGCACTACAATTTCGACAGCTTTCCTCGCTTGCACACAGGCAATGGCGGGCGTCTTTCTGCTACCGCGTGGGTTGCGGTGCACACTCGCGTCTGTGAAGATCCTGTAGGGGGGTGTAATGAAATTCGAAAATGGGAAAAGGGAGAGCTGCACTGCCGAGGCGGCGTGCGGACTGCGGATTTCTCATACGGCTGGGCCGGTGCCCCGCCTGCCGAGGTCCGCCTGCGTGCAAAGGGCGAGCGCCCGTAGCTGAGCGCTCTGTCAGTCCGCATAGGCCTCCAGAGCTCCTCACCGGTGCTCCACTGCGGTCCACTCCTCTGCCGTCTGCGCAGAGCCGTCCGGCAGCACCACTTGCCAGTGGCAGGCGACGGCGGCCCAGGTCACTCTCCCCAGCAACGGAACCCGCTCAGCCCTGCGGTGTGCTGTTTCACGCCCGCGGGAGCAGCGGATCGCCCTCCTCGCCAGCTTCGGGCGGATGCGAACCCGTACGACGTACTCACAGAAGGATCCGTGATGAGAACATCCAGACGCCGGCCGTGGCACAGTCGGCACCGCCGCAGAACGCTGACCGGTGCTGTCGCTCTCGCCCTGGGCTCCCTGGTGCTGCCGCTCGCCGTGTCGTCACCGGCGTCGGCCGCCACCGCGGGCACGTCTGCCCAAGCGCAGCCGGACGACCCGATGGCCGCAGCCTCCCGGAAGGCGGCGGAGAGCGGAGAGCGTGTCGAGGTGACGGCCAAGCGCACCGAGGACACCGAGGTCTACGCGAACCCGGACGGTAGTTTCACCGAGGACCAGCACGCTCTGCCCGAAAGGGTCCGCAAGGGGCACAGGCTGGTGCCCATCGACGCCACACTGCAACCCAACCCGGACGGAAGCCTGTCGACCAAGGCGACCACCGTCGATGTGACGTTCTCCGGCGGCGGCACCGGCCCGATGGCCACCGTCACACGTGACGGACGCAGTATCTCTCTGAACTGGCCGAGTGCTCTGCCGAAGCCGGTCGTAGCGACGGACAGCGTGACCTACCCCGACGTGCTGCCCGACGTCGACCTGAAACTTCAGGCCGGAGCCAGCGGCTTCGCCCAGCTCCTCGTGGTGAAAACGCCCCAGGCTGCGGCGAATCCGCAGTTGAAGGACCTCCAGTACGGCATGTCGGCCGAGGGCGTCGACGTGAACGCCGACACGAACGGCAACCTCACGGCGGTGAACCCCGCGGGCCAGGAGGTCTTCACCAGCCCGACTCCCCGCATGTGGGACAGCAGCACCACCGCCCCACCCCAGGGCATGTCCCGCAAGGCCGTGCAGGGCACGGAAAGTAACGGCGAAGAACCCGGCGTACCGACCGGTGAGTTCGAGCCGGGATACGGTGCCAAGCAGGCCGCGATGGACGTGAAGGTGACCGACACACACCTGTCGATCACTCCGGACCAAGACCTTCTGACGGCCCCTGACACCCACTACCCGGTCTACATCGACCCCTATGTGTCCGGTGCCCGCGAGGCATGGACGATCGCCTACAAGAAGTACCCCAACTCCTCCTTCTACAACGGCGTCGGCTGGGGAGGCTCCGGCTCCTCCACGACCACCGCACGCGTGGGTTACGAGAACGAGACGAACGGTCTGGCGGAGTCCTACTTCCGCATGGACTCCAACAAGCTGTGGAACACCAACAAGCAGATCACCAAGTCCACGTTCCGAATCAAGAACACGTGGTCCTGGTCCTGCAGCGACCGCACCGTCGAGGTCGGCCTCACCGGCTCCATCAGCCCATCCACCACATGGAACAACCGCCCCAGCTGGGCCCGGACCCTCTCCTCCTCCACCAAGTCCCTGGGCTGGGGTAGCGCATGCCCGGCCGGCAACCTCGCCTACGACGTGACCTCAGCGGCCAAGGACGCCGCAGCCAAGAAGTGGCCCAACATCACGCTGGGCATGCGCGCCGCCAATGAGAGCGACGTCTACGCGTGGAAGAAGTTCGACGCCCACAGCGCGGTCCTCTCCACGGACTACAACACCGTGCCCAGCCCGCCCACCGGTCTGTACACGTCCCCGGACACCGGCAAGAACTGCGGGACCACCACCCCCTACACAGTGATCGGCAATACCGACATCACCCTGGGCGGCAAGTTCACCGACTCCGACGGCGGGACCATCAAGGCGCACTTCATCCTGTGGCCCACCGGACACGGCGGGGCGAGCAACGAGGTCAACAGCACCGTCTCCACGACTTCCGGGACCGTCAGCAAACTCGTCGTCTCCAAGGCAAAGCTGGCCGCCCTGCTCAAGGACGCCGGTGTCACCGGGACCGGCACGTTCACCTGGTACGCCCGCGCCGAGGACGCCACCGCAAGCAGCGACTTCAGCGCCCAGTGCCACTTCCAGTTCGACGGCACCCGCCCCAGCCACCCGCCGACCGTCACCTCCGCCCAGTTCCCCGACGGCACCGACGGCTGGCCCGAGAACACCAGCCCTGTCCGCACCGAAGGCACCTTCACCCTGGGCAACGGCGGCGTCAGCGACGTCGCCAAGTACGAGTACTGGACCGACTGGGACCCCACCGTCCGCACCGCGACCCCCGCGAGCGCCGGCGGGTCCAAGGACATCAAATTCACCCCGGTGTCGGCCGGAGCCCACTTCCTCTACGCCCGCAGCGTCGACCGCGGCAACAACACCTCCGACCGCACCGCATACCTCTTCTACGTCAAAAGCCTCAACGTCACGGACAAACCGGGCGACCTCAACGGCGACGGCAACAGCGACCTGTACGGCGTGCGCACCGACGGAACGCTCCGACAGTACTCCGGTTCCGGCAACGGCTCCCTGAGCGTCTACTCCACCGCCAGCACCACCAACTTCAAAGACGCCTCTATCACCCACCGCGGCGACTGGACCGGCGACGGCTACGAAGACCTCATCGCCCTCAACGGCACCGCCGGCAGCAAAACACTCCAGCTGTACCCCAACAACGGATACGGCTACGCCTGCACCACCCCGGGCGAAGAGGCTGACAGCGGCGCCTGCACCACCGGTCGCCAGCAACTGACCGTCTACGACCCCGCCGACAACCACTGGCAAAACGCCGACCAGATCCTCGCCATCGGCGACGTCGACGGCCCCCTGGACGTCGACGACGACGGCGTCACCGACATCCCCAGCTTCCCCGACCTGCTCGTCAAGGAAGGCAACCTTCTCTGGCTCTACTACGGCTCCATCAGCAACTCCCTCGACGAGACCAGCGAACCGGTCCTCGTGGGCAACGGCGGATGGTCCGGCTACGACCTCATCGCCCCCGGAGACGTTGACCACGACGGAAACGCCGACATCCTGGCCCGCGAGAAGTCCACCGGCGCCCTGTACTTCTACCCCGGCACAGGACCCACCGGCGCAGGACTCGGCACCCGCGTCCAGATCGGCACCAGTTGGACTCCCACCAACCGGCCTCTGATCACCTCGGGCGGAGACGCCGACAACGACGGCAAACCCGACCTGTGGGCAACCAGCCCCGACACCGGCAAGGGCCTCTACTTCTACCCCGCCGTCACCGCAACCACCCACGGCACACCCACCGCGGTCGGCACCACCGGCTGGGACAGCTTCCAGACACTGAGCTGACCAACACCCGCCGCTGCTCCGGAGCCACACACCCGGGCCGCAGCGCCGTCAGGTCGACTGCCTCCTGGCGGCCGGGCTACGGCTCCTGGTCGTCGCGCTCGATGTCGGCCGCCTCGGGCTCGAGCAGCTGCTCGAGCATCGCCGCCTGCTGGTGCCGGGCGGCGTCGTACGCCCGGCCGTGCGTGGCGACGGTGGAACTCAGCGCCGGCGAGGACGGCCCGTTCGTACTACAGCGGCACACGGGGGTACCTCCCACTCCCCCGGCCCCGGAGGCCGGGGCGCGGCCGGTGTGCTCGGATCGGCCGGTTACACAGCTTTCTGGCGGCGAACAGACAGAAGGGCCCGGCCTGCCGGCTGGGCCCTTCGTCGTACCGACGCTGGGCTGCCGGGGCAGGACCGACGGCGAGACAGCATGACCGCGAGCAATGCCCACACCCACAGTGGAACCCGGGCGAGGAACGGCACCTGTCAGTAGTGCTGCCCTCGGTAGACGCCGTCGGTGCCGGCGCCGCGGCTCCAGTCGCCGAAGCTCGTGTTCCCCAGCTCCAGGTTGACAACGAAGGAGCCCGCTGCGGCGAGGGTGATCCTGAACGGGGCGTCGTCCTCGTCTGGCAGGTTGTTCACCGCCAGCAGCGCAAACTCCGCCGAAGCCAGGGCCTGCTCGTCGGCGATGAGGAGGAAGGGGCTGGCGGGCCAGCCCTCGTCATCACGGCCGACCCGGTCCTGCAGCCGACCGGCTGTGAAGCCCGTGTAGAGGGGGTTGTCGATGACGGTGAGCGACTCGTAGTGCTCCGAACCGCCTTCGAGGGCCTGGAGCAGGCGTGCCCACGCACCCGGCTGGTCGTAGGAGGTGCGGATCAGGAGTGGGCCGGCGGTCTCCTCGATCGTGGGGGCGGCCGGGTGGGGTTCGGTGCCGGTGCGGGCGCCGGGGATGACCTGGATATGGAAGCGGGGCTTTTTGCCGTCCGTGGAGCGGTCGGCGGCGTGGACGCGGACCAGATACGGGCCGGGTCCGGCGGTGGCGAGGTTCTCCTTGCGCACGGGTGTGTATCCGCTGTCGCACAGGGCGAGGAAGCCGGTCGTGGAGATCACGGTGGTCTCTTCGACCTCGTCCCAGCCGTCCTCGGCTCCGGGGTCTTCTCCGGCGTAGAGGGTGACGACGGGGTTCTCCAGGGTGCTGCCGGCGTCGATGTGCAGCCAGTCCTTCCCCGCGGTCAGGAGTCCTCGGCCGTGCGGCTTGGGGCCGCCGGTGTCGGGGTCCATGACGGTGAGGTCGCCCCACTCCTTCATTTTCAAGGGGCGGGTGCGGCCCTGGAGGAGGGGCCAGGTCGGGCGTGGCATGGAGATCCCCCGTCGTGTGTGTGGTGCCTGCCGGTCGGGTGGTGCCTGGGGTCAGTGTGGCAGGCACGGGCCGGCGGGTGGTGTTACTTGATGTGGACGTAGTAGGCGTCGCCGTTCAGGACGCGCTGGCTCTTGTAGAAGCCGCCGAGGCGTGCGCCGGCGCTGCGGTTGTCGCCGGCGGAGATGATGCGGGTGCTGCCGCGGCGGGGGTTGCCGCCTTCCTTGCTGGCGGCGAAGGGGTACTCGTCGCAGTCGTACTTGGTGGGGTTGGGGTTGTGGACCTTGGCGCACATCGCCTTGCGGTGGGCCGCGATGGTCTTCGCGTCGGTGATGCGGTGCAGCGGAGTGGACGCGCCCGGGTGCCCGGCGATCTTGCGCTGGGCGTCGTAGATGTGGTTCGCGGACTGCTTCACCTGCGCGTCGGTGCGGGAGAGGGTGAAGGTCGGGGCGAAGGACGGGAAGACGCAACCGGGATTCTTGGTGCGCTTGGTCGGGCCCCAGAACGTGTCGTCGCACCGGTACTTGGCGGAGTTGTAGGTGAACCCGCCGGGCGTGTAGCCGGGCTTGGTGAACGAGAACCGGTACGAGGCCGGGCTCGTGAGCTGCTTCTTCTTCGCCACGCTCGCGGCGTAGCCGACCGTGCCCTTGTGGGCGGGGCCGAGGGCGGAGCCCTGGGGGAACTTGACCGCGGTCTTGACGCCCTTGCCGCCCCCGACCGAGACGCTCATGCGCACGCCTGCGGCGTTGACGAGGGTCGCCTTGCCGACGGTGAAGCTCTCACCCCACTTGAGCTTGCTGGTCTGCAAGGTCATGGAGTGCTTGATGTCGAACGTCGCGGAGCCGACCGGCTTGCCGTTCTGCAGCAGGTTGACCCGGGCGCCGATGTCCATACACATACTCGTGCGGGTGATCGTGATCGTGTTCAGGTGGCAGCTCGCCGCCGCCGCGGTGGAGACGAAGGCAGTCTTCACAGGCTTGGTCTGGGTGACCGTGATGCTGTACTTCGCGGGCGCCGCCTGCGCGCCGGTCGCACTGATACCGGCACCGGTCACAAGGAGCGCGGTGAGAGCTGTTCCGAGGGCCACTTTCCGTGGCGCGCTGGTCCGCATGAGCATGTCCCCTCGTTGATGGAAGAACGGCACCGGGTCAGGGCAGCCGTCCATGCGGCGGACACACTAAGCGCACCAACGCCCCCATGTTCACGCTTTGTTGGGGAAGTGTGCGTATTTGGACAGGCTGAGGCTCTGCCTCCGCATATGGCGGTAAAGGACCGCTTCGCGCACCAGTCCGAAGAGGACGGTCACTCGGGCCCGGCAGACACCACCGAGTGCATCCCCGGCGCACCCCGGCGCGCGCGGTCACGGCCTCACGCACGGCTCCGGCTCGACCCCCGCGGCACGCGCACCCCGAGCAGCGGAGCCGAAGGCCACACCACCGCACGGGCTCGCGGCGTGCGGAAAGGCGCCCGGCCATCGACTGGCCAGACTGCTCGCGGACGATCACCGTCCCGAGTGGAACGACGGCCTCCGCGAGCACTCCCCCGCGCGGCTACTGCGCCGAAGAACGAGACTCAACGGCCGGCTCGCCCAATCCCCCCGGATCAGATGATCCGGAAAATACGTCCGAAAGGGCCGTCTTGACGCTGCGGTGAAGTCCCCAGCCGACACCCCCACACACCGATTCCCGTCCCCCGCACACGAGCGGACCGGGCATCGCCGGCACTGTGCCAGACGAATCGAGCCGACGGTCACCTCCACCACCCTGATCGTCCCAGCCAGAGGTGACTTTCTTCAAGTCGCGGCCGACTCCTCAGACAGCAACCTGACGCTCGACGTGAACCGGGGACAGGCCGGGGACCCCGGTCGGGTGAATCACCAGCGCCCACAGAACTCCTGCCCGCCAGGAGCACGTCGTGTGACGCGTGGACGTGATCAACGAAGTACACGTGTCAGAACCCGGCCTCGTCGTCGTGGACGTGGCAGCCGCCGACGACCAGACAGCCTTCGCCTTCCAGAGCGCACTCGCATCGATGTGGGCCACCACCCTGGTCGAACGCACCACACGCGACCCCGGACAGCCCGGCGTACGACTGCGCTGCTACCTCGACATGCGCCAACAGCCATAACCCCCCGAGCACCAGGCCCGCATCTACCCGGGCCGCCGACCGGCGCTCTCCTGCTTCAGGAGACCGGGCGCCCCGCGCCGGAGCCCGCTCCTCGACCGCCGCCGCTGCCCGCCGCCCCCTCGGGCCGCGGGCAACCGGCAGGCCCCGCACTCCGCTCCCCCACGTCGGGGGGCGGGCCTTTTTTTTGGGGGGGAGGAGCGTGCAGGCCGGCCGGTGCGATTTACCCGCCCCAGGGGTGACAGGAGACCGGTTCCCGGGCGTGCCGCGCCCAGGCGCCGCTACGAAGATCACGGCCTGTCCGTGACCCTCAAAGGGGGAAGTTCCTCATGCGTCTTGCCCGCACCACAGCCCTGCTCGCCTCGCTCACCGGCCTCCTCCTGGCCGCGCCCGCCACCGCTGCCACCAGCCCCGGCACCACTGCGGTGCCGCACCACCAGGTGCGGGTGCCAGGACAGACGGTGACCCTGCCCGTCCGCGACGCCCTGGCCCAATTGCCCGTGCGCGAGGAGAACCGGACCGGGTATGAGCGCTCGAAGTTCAAGCACTGGATCGACGCCGACCACGACGGCTGCAACACCCGCGCCGAAGTCCTCAAAGCCGAAGCCGTCACCGCCCCCGAGCAGGGCCCGAACTGCCGCCTCACCGGAGGCGTCTGGTACTCCCCCTACGACGACCGCTACATCGAAGGGCCCAGCGGCCTGGACATCGACCACCTCGTCCCCCTCGCCGAAGCCTGGGACTCCGGCGCCAGCACCTGGACCCCAGCGGAGCGCGAGGCCTACGCCAACGACCTCGGAGACCCCCGCGACCTCATCGCCGTCTCCGCCGCCTCCAACCGGTCCAAAGCCGACCAGGACCCCTCCACCTGGCTCCCCCCGGCCGCCGGCTACCACTGCACCTACGCCACCGACTGGATCACCGACAAAACCCGCTGGAACCTGACCATCGACACCCCCGAACAGACCGCCCTGGCCGAGGCCCTCGAACAGTGCCCCGACACCCCGATCACCGTCACCCTCGCCCGGTAGAAACCCACCCTCCAGCCCGTGGCGGGCTGTGTACGGCACCTCTCCCAACGCGTCGAAGCAGCTACGCTGCCTGGGTTGTTGATCATGTGATGAGCGGGCAGGGGTTGGGACAGGTCATGGATCGTCAGCAGCTGTGGTGGGGTCGGGCAGTGGCGGCCGGTGTTCTCCTGGTCGCGGTGACCGGATGCTCGGAGACCAGCACCGGCAGCGGTGCATCGGCAGGTGCTGGGGACAGCAAACCGTCCGCGGCCGCCAGCCGCCCGGCCAGCGGGGGGCGGCAGGCTGAGAAATCGACACTGCCCGGACTGCCCACCACGACGGTCGCGCGGAAGGAACTGGCCGGGCTGAAGACGGCGGCGCCGGCGTCAATGCGGGGCTACTCGCGGGCGAAGTTCCCGCACTGGGCCGAGCAGGGCGAGCACTGCGACACCCGCGAGACCATCCTCGACCGCGACGGCACCCACGTGAAACGTGACGCCCAGTGCCGGGCCATATCCGGCAGCTGGGTCTCCGTCTACGACGGCAAGACCGCCACCACGGCCTCCCAGCTCGACATCGACCACACCGTCCCCCTCGCCAACGCCTGGCGCTCCGGTGCCGCCACCTGGACCCAAGAACAGCGCAAGGCTTTTGCGAACGATCTCACCCACCCGCAGCTGCTGGCCGTCTCGGCGTCCTCCAACCGGCAAAAGGGTGACCAGTCGCCGGATCAGTGGGCTCCGCCGTTGCGGTCGTACTGGTGCACCTACGCCCGCTCCTGGGTATCCGTGAAGTCCACCTACCGCCTGACCGTCACCACGGCGGAGCGGGCGAAACTCACCGAGATGCTGGACACCTGCTCATGACCCACGACAACCACAACAGCAGCGGGAGCGACGAGGCAGGCCCGGCTCCGGAGGTCGGGCGGCTGGTCGATGATGTGGCGGCGGGGCCGGGCGGCGCGATGACCGACGAGGTCGGCGTCATCACCGGCGACCTCACCCTCGCCACCACCCCCCAGGCCGACGGCCAGGCCCACATCGCGATCCAGTACGCGGAAGCCGACGAGTGGTACACCCTCACCGGCAGCCCCACCCCCATCCCACCCGACGGACTCCAGGCCCTCCACCAGGACGTCCTCGACCGCATCCGCCACGGCCACGGCGCCCAGGCCCCGCGCTGACCCAGCCGCTCAGACATCCGCTCGCCGGCTCCCCACGTACGGCCCCCGAGAGAGACCAGGCGAGATGTCGATTGCGGTGCCGGCGCGTGATCTGCCGCAGGGCGCGCTCGCGGGCTGGGCAGGGATGACGTGTGCCACGGCCAGACGGCCCACGACGGCCAGGTCAAGGTGAAACCGGCGGTCGGGCATTGACCGTTGACCAGTGGCTCGACCGATTGCCAGGTGATTGTGGCCAAGCCGACCCGCCACCCTCGTTAGGCTCAATCCCCATGATGACCAGCACCGGCGCATGCGAGCAGCGCTTCCTCGTTCTGCACGACTACGGCAGGGGTGGTTCGTGGTGGTGGGTTCGCGCGCGCTGCGCGTAGCAGATCCTCGAGACGTTCGCCTGGGTCGAGGTCGTCACCGACCCTGAGACGGTGGCACGGTACGAGGCGGTCGGCCTGGAGGAGGTCGGTATCGACGCTCCTGAGATGCCTTCCGGCCTGGACAGCCTGCGGGCCGAGCGGAACGCTCAGCGCGGACATGAGGGGTTCGGCGCGCTTGCCGACCGCGACGTCGTCTACCTGGGGCGCCCCTGGAAGGAGGAGGGCGACGATCCGGTCGTCTATCTGATGGAAATCGGGCCCGACAGGCGCCGCGTACGCTAGATCGAGCTTGCCCAGGACGGAACCGCCCTGCGCAGCGGTCCTGACGACTGGCCGTTCAACCCGCCGGTCGTGGACCTTTTCGATCCCGCGCTGGCCGGCCAGGAGATCAGCCAGCGGGAGTTCGAGAACCAGTGGGCGCGCGCACACCAGGTAGGCGTCGGCGTGTAGGCACGGCCCGGCCCATGCCAGTCGAATCCCTATGGCAAACCGTCAAGATCACCAACGGTCAAACCTGCTGACCGGTGACAGCCAACCTTGAGTGCCTGCCATTGAAGGTTGAGTGACTGTATTGCGTGCTAGGTCAAGCGCCGGTGCTTCGCCCTTCGGTCTGCGAGGGCAGGGCCGTGCCAGTCCAGGCACAGGACGGTGGCGTCGTCTCTCACGTGGCCGCGGCTGGCGTCGGTGACTGCGGTGACCATGGCGCGTACGGCCTCGCGGGGATGCTCGGTTGCGGTGTCACGGACAAGGCGCGGTAGGTCGACGGCTTCTGCTTCGCGCTCCTGCATGCCGTCGGTGTAGAAGACGAGGCGGTCACCCGGGCGCAGGTCGATGTCCTGTACCTGGTAGGCGCCCTGTACGGGGACGCCGAAGGGGAGGTTGATGTGCAGCTTGATCTCATCAACGGTGCCGTCGCGCAGCCGCAGGGGCCACGGGTGGCCCGCGTTGACGAGCCGGGCGCTGCTCCCGTCCAGGGCGATGCGCATCAGTTGTCCCGTGGCGAAGGTCCGTCTGCCGTGGTCGATGAGGGCCTGGTGGGTCTGGCGGGCCTGTTCGGCGAGGCCGGTGCCGGCGCGGCGGGCGCCGCGGGAGGCGTTGACCAGCAGGGTGGCCATGAGGGAGGCGTCGACGTTGTGTCCCATGGCGTCGGTGATGGACAGGTGCAGAGTGTCGTGGTCGAGGCTGTAGTCGTAGGTGTCACCGGCGATGTCGGAGGCCGGTACCAGGGCGCCGGCGAGGGTGAACTCGGGAGCCTCGCACGAGGGAGCCGACGGCAGGAGCTGACGCTGGATCTCCGCGGCGAGGGTGACCGTGGCGGTGCGGTTGCCCCAGTGGTAGAGGTCGGTGAAGCGCCTGTCGGTGACGATGATGTACGCCAGCGCGTGCGCAACCTCCTCGACCTGCTCCAGGACGTCCTGCGTGACGCGGGTGAGGTGCAGCTCCAGGACCCCGATGGCGTCGCCGCGGTTGGTGACCGGGGCGAGCACTCGCAGTCCCTGAGCGCCCTCCGGCACGCGCATCACTTTCTGGGTGCGCAGGACCTCGTCGTAGACACTGCCGGCCAGGGGAATCTGATCGGCGCCGTGCTCCTGTGGCGCCGCCGCCTCGTCATTGACCCGTAGCAGGCGCCGGCCGACGACGTCGACGAACAGGAACGACACGTACCGCGCGCCGAACCGCTCGCGCAGGTTGCGCGCGACGACATCGAGGGAGCGTACCGGCGCGGCATCCTCCGCTGCTGCCAGTACCTCGGCCAGCCCGACCCGATCACGCTCCACTGCAGCCTCCTTAAGTTACGGACCCTCCTTCCCGCCCACGCCCTGGTCATCACAGTCACAGCAGTCGCCTCTGCCTGAGCCACTCAGACTTTGACGGCACTGATCAACTTTGCTGGCACAAGGCACCTGCCCTGCGCACCGCAGACCCTCACCCGCTCTCTAAAATCGAATATGTGAACGATTCGCTCTCCGACCTGCCGCCCGACCTGCCGCGCCTGCGCACTCTGGAGACGTGGCTCGTCCTGACCCTGGACCGTGTCCGGACACAGATCGCAGCGACGGAACGGCGTGAGCAGGAGCGGCAGCGCGGTGAGCGGGCGCGGCCGCCGGTGCCGGACTGGATCCTTGAGGGCAGTCTCAACCGGGACAGTCCGCCGCTCGCCGTGCATGTCGGCGGCTGTCACATGGCGGGCAAGCGGCGAAAGCCGGTATCGCGGGACGCTGCGCTCCGGGCCCTGGCCGAGGGCGTGGAGGCGTGCGGACACTGCCGCCCGGACAGCGCCCTGGGCTTCGTCGACGGCTAGGCGCTGCGCGGCCGGCGGGCGGGTTTCTTCGCCGTCTTCTTCGAGGTGGTCTGCTTCTTGGTGGCCTTCTTCGGGGTGGGCATCTGGTGGACGTCAGCCTCGCCCGTATCGCTGCGGGACGCCTTGGCGCGGGCCACGGACTCGTTCAGCGCCGCCATCAGGTCCAGGACCCGGCCCGGCTCGGCCTCCGGCACGGGTGCCTCGGCCGGTTCCCTGTGCTCGCGTTTCGCCTCGATGATCTGCTCCAGGGCTTGCGTGTACGTGTCCAGGAACTCCTCGCCCTCCAGGTCCTCGCGCGCCATGGTCTCCATCAGGGCCAGCGCGCCGTCGATCTCCTGCCCCGACACCTCCACGGCCGGCGGCGCCACGGCAGCCGGGTCCCGGATTTCATCGGGCCAGCGCATCAGCTGGAGCACCAGGACGTCGTCCTTGACCCGCAGGATGCCCAGGCGCTCGCGCCCGTGCCACGCCCACTTCGCCACCGCCACCCGCGACGAGCGGCCCAGGGCCTGCACGAGCAGCTTGTACGGCTTCGCTGCGACCTGCCCGGCCGGGGCGAGGTAGTAGCCCTCCCCCAAGCGCACCGGGTCGATCGTATCGAGCGGCACGAAGGCGTCGATCTCGACCGCTTTCGCGGTCGGCAAGGGCAGAGCGCCGAGTTCGGCGTCGCTGATCGGGACGATCTGGTCCTTGGACCACTCGTAGCCCTTGCCGATCTCTGACTGCGCGACCTCGCGGTCCTCCAGCTCACACACCTTGCGGTTGCGGACCCGGCCGCCGTCCTCCAGGTGGTACTGGTGGAAATGGACCGAGTGGTCCTCGGTCGCCGACTGGACATGGATGGGGACCGTGACCAGGCCGAACGAGATGGCGCCGGACCAGATGGTTCGAGGCATACAGGCAGCCCTCTCTCCTCAGCCCCGAGCACCTCCAGGCTACGAGCCCGCCCGCCCCACGGCACCCAGACACCTCTCCCTCGCGAAAGGGTCGCCAGCGTAAGCAGCTCACACGGCCGCCCGAGAAGGGCTGCGTACGGTGGTGAACGTGACGACGCCCTCTGACCCTGCTGCGCCCGGCCCCGTGCCGGTGCGGGTCGTGCTGCCTGCCGACCCGGTCCTGGGGCATCCCGAGCAGGCTCGCGCTCCTGGTCCTCGTCCAGCGCGGCAGCCGTCCTCGCGCGGGCCGCGTGGGCGCGGCCGAGGACATACCGCACGGTGAGGGCCGGACCGACGGGTGCGGCCTGCGCTTTCAGTGGGCTGGTGCGGTACGAACGCGCGGGCCCAGGAACCGGTGCAGGTAGTAGGCGAGGGTGCTGCCGCGTCCACCGGGCCGGGCGTCGGTGGCGTCTTTCCAGCACACAGCACTCGCCTCCTTGAAGAACTGCGGAGCGGAGTCGCGATCGCCGGCGGTAACTTCCACCAGCAGCCGTCGCGGTTCAGGGCTCTGGTGGGCGGGGGGCCGTTCGTCAGCAGTCTCTGCTGCCGCCCTGTTGGGCAGTTCCTCGGCACGCCCCGTCCCGTCAGTACGAGACCCGGGTCCGTGAACGGCGGGTGCGCCCGGAGTTGAGGGGGCCGCGGCGAGGATGACTTGGAGCTGTTCGGCGAAGTGCGTGCCCGGTGCCGGGATTTCGAGGTCGGGGTGGCGGTCGTAGCCGATGGTGACGGCGCGGGAGACGAACTGGATGACCGCGGTGGCGGTCTCAGTGTGCCGGCGAGGGCCTGCCGGGGTGAGGCGGCTGAGGATCCGCAGCAGGGTGGGCAGACTGGTGTCGGCGTTGACCACGTTGGAGGCGGGCGAGTCCTGGTCGTAGAAGGACGCGGTGCCTTCTCCCCGTGCGTAGGCGCTGATCTGGGTCTGCCACAGTGCAGCGGCATGGGCGTCGCCGCGGGCGAGGTGGTGCAGGTAGAGGCAGTAGGAGGCGGGCGCGTCATCCGCGCCGGCGGCGTACTGCCACCAGGACCGGGCGCCGTCGCCATCGCCCGCGATGTTCAGTACGCAGCCGAGGATCCACGCGGCGCGCGGCTGGGGGACCTGGTCGGTGAGGAAGTCGACGAGCTGTGCGGCGCTGCAGTGGGCGACGGCCGTCTCGCACAGGGCTGCGAGCTCTTTGGCTGCGTCTTCGTCGGCCGGGTCGGGGCTGGGATTCTTGCCGGCCTGGCCGATGTCGTCGGCTGGGTAGTAGGCCGAGTCGTCGTAGGGGACGACGTCAGCCGGGACGTAGGTGTCCAGCAGGCGGGACTGGGCGAGGAGATCGTCGATGGCGCTCATGGGGGCTGATCACTCCAGGGTGTCGGGGTGGGTGCCGGGGTGGAGACCGTGCAGCGCACCCCTGGCATGGCGTGCGAGGCTGTGCGTGATGGCCGGGGGAAGGCCGATGATGCCGGGCACGGCGTCCTCGTCGACGCCGCACAAAGAGCGCAGGACGGTGACGTCCATCTGGTCGTCGGGAAGGCGCGAGACGGCCTCGAAGAAGGCCACCATCCGGGCGGTCTGGGCCAAGCACTCGTCGGGGCCGGCGGCCTGGGCCACGGCGGTGGTCCGCAGGGCCGCGGCTCGCAGGTCGGGGTGGCCGTCATGGGTCTCGGCCCGCGCCATGACCTTGGCTCGCAACAGGTTCCATGCGTGTCGTGGTGTGTTGCTGCTGCTGGTCGCCTCGGGCCAGTTCAGCCACAGGATGTCGAAGGTCTCCGCGACGACCCGGCGGGCACGCGGTTCGGTCTGCAGGAACGCCTGGGCGTAGGCGGTGTAGGGGCGGCCCATGGCCTGTTTGAAGGCGAGGTGGGCGATCGGCGGGTCCTCCGGCCCCAGGGGCTGCACGGCGTGGATACCGTCCTCGATCCAGGTGTCCTTCTTCTCGGCCTCCCGGGCGGCTGCCGTCCACAGGCGCCGTAACGGCCAGGGAGGGATGTCCAGGACCTTGACCACGCTGTAGGTCATCGGCCATCCCGGGTAGTAGCCCTTGCCCCGCAGCAGTTCGGACAGCCTGGTCTTGGAGTAGCCGGAGCGGCTGACGAGATCGTCGAGGGTCAGCCCGCTGGCGGCGAGCCGTCGGCGGACCTGCTCCAGCCAGGTTCGGTGGGTCACTCCGACGGTGTCGCAGATGGGCTCGGGCGGGCGTCCTTTACGGCTGGGAGGCTCGCCGTCGGACTGGTCGGATATCTGGGGCATGTTCACCGCGACAGCTCCTCACTCCCGGCCGTCACGCCGCGCCGGGCATCGCCGCCGCCGTTGCACGCGGAGACGATCTGCTGGATGAGGAGTCCGAGGGCGGGCAGCAGCGCGGCCACAGCCGCCAGATGCCCGAGCACGGTCATCACCGTGCTCCACGCGAGGACCGTCGCCAGCACAGTCACGGTCATCACCTGCTTACTGTTCATGGCACCTTCCGTGCGCCGGAGGTAGGGGGTCTGGGGCGCTTCCCCGGCGGCGGTGCTGAAGCGCCGCCGGGGAAGCTGGACCACAGCATGGTGTGCCCACCTCGCATCACTCAACGTGATCATGAAGTTGCGGAACAATGGCCCCACGTCTCCGCCCCGTCGCAAGTGCCGCAACACGTCAATGTCGGCCTTCACCGGCCCCAAATGACGGGCCAGTGAACACTTTCGACGGTGAACCCGTCCTTCACAGTGCGGGACGAGCCGGAGAGCGCACTATGGAAGTGACGCCCCCCGGCGTCGCACCTTCCGGTCTGGGAGGCCGCGCGGGCCCCTTGTGCTGAAGAACCACCGAAGGGGACCCGCCCCGCTTCCGTCCAGCCACCCACGCGCTGGGCGGAAGCGGACCAACCGACCCCCGTCCAAGCGGCGCCGGCGTCGAGCTCACCCGGCGTTCAGCCCACGGTGCGGTGGCATCGTTCCGTCGAACACGCTCCTGCTTACGCGGCCTTCATCGATACTCGGGACTCCTCGTCGACCGTTCGGCAGTTCAAGACAGCCGCAGGCGAGGGGGATCCCCTGCTCGACGAGGCCGCGAGACCAGCGCTGCCTTCCCTGACGTGGTGACTTGTTGTCCGCGGACAACAAGCGACACGAGACCCCCTGTTGTTGCCCTGTCCACCATGACGGTTAGTAAGGTAGCGCCATGACCGCCCCGTATGATCCCGGAGACCGGGAAAAGGTAGTAGCAAAGCTGCCTGCCGAGCTACGCAAAGAACTCAAGATCCGTGCCGCTGAAGTCGACACCGATATCCAGGACGCCGTGACCCAAGGCGTCACTGCTTGGCGTAAGTCCAAGTCCGCAAGCCGGCCTGCCGTGGACACATCTGGAGGCACATCCTTCGCGACGTATCTGCCGACCGGCCTCTACGACAAGCTGAAGCAGGACTGCAAGGCCCGCGGCATCACCTACAACCAGGGCATCGCCCAGTCGATCCGCATGTGGCTGGACGAGCACCCTTCCCCACGCCCCAAGCCGCAGCGCGTCACCGGAGCTCGCCGCGTCATCTTCGGCAACCAGAAGGGAGGCGTCGGCAAGACCTCCGTATCGGCCGGCGTCGCCCAGGCTCTCGCCGAGTCCGGGCACCGTACGCTGCTGATCGACTTTGACCCCCAGGGGCACCTGACCAAGCAGCTCGGCCACCCGCTCATTGAGATCGACGCTCCCAGTCTCGCCAAGCACATGCTCGGCGAGGTCAAGGATGGCGAACTCGCAGACCTGCTGGTCCCGATAAAGGGCGGGGACTTCGAGGACCACCTCTGGCTGCTGCCCGCCTGCAAGGACGCCTTCCTCCTGGACGCCAAGCTGGCAACGAGCCGCTTCGTGCGAATCAAGGAGACAGCGCTTGAGAAGGCCCTAGAGCCACTGGAGCACGACTTCGACTTCATCGTCGTCGACTGCCCGCCCAGCCTCGGCTACAGCATGGACACCGCCATCTACTACTGCCGCACCCGCGACGGCGAAGAAGACGGCACCTCCGGCATCGTCATCCCCGTCCTCTCCGAAGACTCCTCAGCCGACGCCTACGACATGCTCGAAGAGCAGATCGAGGACCTGACCGAGGACATGGACGTGACCATCGGCCAGCTCGGCTTCGTCGTCAACATGTACGACAGCCGCAAAGGCTACGTGGCGACCTCCTCCCTCGAGGAATGGAAAAAGATCGGCGAGCCCCCAGTCCTGGCCATCGTCCCCGAACTGAAGGACCAGCGTGAAGCGGTGCGCCTGAAGGCACCCTTGCTCGCCCACGCCCCCTACTGCGAGCAGGCAGAAGCAATGCGGACCATCGCACGGAGGATCAGCGGATGAGCGTCGCCGACCGGCTGGGAACCGGCTCCTCGTTCAACAGCGCACGCCGCGGCCGCAGCGCCCGCGGCCGCGCCAAGGCCGTCACCCAGGGAGACGTACCCGCCTACGAACTGGTCCGGCTCCACCTGGACGAGGTCTCCCCCACCCCCCTCAACCCCCGACGCAACTTCGGCACCGACGAGGACAAAACCCGCTTCGGTGAAGAACTGCGCCAAGCCCAGCTGGCCGCGTGCGTCGCCGTGTCCCGCACCGCCTACCTGGCACTGTGGCCCGACCACGAGCAACAGATCGGCGAAGCCGCCCACGTACTCGTCAACGGCGAACGCCGCTTCCGCAGCGCCGTCCACGTCGGCCTGGAAGCCCTGGACTTCGTCATCCGCGACGATCTCGCCTCCAGCCGCGAGACGTTCATAAACCACCTGCTGAAGGAGAACCTCGAGCGGGAGGACTTCGACGTCATCGAACGAGCCCGCGGTGTCCAGGAACTGGTCGCCGTGTGCGCGGAAACCTCGGAGCGCGGCGCACGCACCCGCGCCGCCGAACAGCTCGGCAGGGACCGCTCCTGGGTGACCAACCAGCTGGTCCTGCTGGAGCTGCCCGAGGAGCTGCAGATCATGCTGAGCGCAGGGACGCTCGCTGAACGAGACGGCCGGATGCTGGCCCGGTACGCCAAGGACAATCCCGGGATCTCCCCGTCTGCCTTGCTTGATCACTTGCAGGCGTCAAAGGACGCCGCGGTACGGGCGAAGGCCGAGGAACGCAGCCGCCTTGAGGCCCTGCGCGCCCAGGACGATGGTGCTTTGTTGTCCGCGGACAACAACACCGAGACGCCCCAGGCCGCCGCGTCGGCCACTCCCCTGCGTGCGGAAGACGACCAGCGCTTGTTGTCCGCGGACAACAACAGCAGCACCCTGTCGGCGCAGGAGCAGGCCGACGCTGGTTTGTTGTCCGCGGACAACAAACCAGTGTCCGCTACAGCGAAGCCCCCGGCCCAACGTCAGCCCGCTCGCCCCAGGCCGCCCGCCACGGCCGAAGCTTCCACCGGCGCGCCGGACCAGGCTGCCGCGTCGGCAACGGACGGAAAGGCGCCCGGACCTCGTCAGCTTCCGTACGACAACGCCGCATTCGTCGCGAACCATTTGCATCGCAAGATGGACCTGTCTGTCTTCACCGAGTCTGCTCGGCTCATGCTCGACATCCTCCGTGAGCAGCATGCTGATGCCTACGGCATGCTGGTCCGTCAGCTCGTCACTCGGGAACAGGAGCAGTCGGCCTGAGCAGACTGCTGACTCAACGCCGAAAGCCCATAGGCTCGTGCTCCTGGCGCAGGGAGCACGAGCCTTCGCTGTCCCATCCAGTGGCCTTCGGATCAAGCACGAACAGGTCGATCACCGGGTGATCCCTCGTCTGGGCGACGGCTAGGGAGCGTATTCGGTTGTGATCAAGGGGCTGCTCGTGTGAGGTCCTTGATCCAGATCACGGAGGCCCGGAGGTGGAGTCCGGCGAGGTAGCTCACCGGGGTCTTGTCGTAGCGGGTGGCGATGCCTCGCCATGCTTTCATCCTGTTGATCGCCCGCTCGACGGTGTTCCGTTCCTTGTCGAGCCCGGTGTCGTGACTGGCGGGCCTACCGCCTCCACTGCCCTTCTTCTTCCGGTTGGCGGCCTGGTCCTTCTTTTCCGGGATGACTGCCTTGATACGGCGTTTGCGCAGGTAGGCGCGGTTGCCGCGAGACGAGTAAGCCTTGTCTCCGGCGACTGCGTCCGGCCGGGTGCGGGGGCGGCCGACGGGCCCGCGCACCCGCACCTTCTTCAGGACGGGGATGAACTGTGGGCTGTCGGCTGCCTGGCCCGCGGTCAGGATGAACGCCAGCGGGCGGCACTTGCGGTCGGCGGCGAGGTGGACCTTGCTGGTCTGTCCGCCCCTGGAGCGTCCGAGGAGGGCGGCCTTCAGCCGGAGTCTGTGCCGACGCCGGACGCGTCGTCGTTCTTCCCGCGCGGGACCGCTTTCGGTCTCCTGCCCTGTTTGTTCTTCGAGGCCGCCCCCTTTGACCTGGCCTTCTCCTCCTCGGCGGCCGCTTTCTCCAGGGCAGTGACAACGTCCTCACCGAGGTGCATCCCGGCCGCGTCGTGGTGGGCACGGGTGGTGGTGGAGTCGATGCTGACCAAGGACAGGTCCACCTCACCGCGCTTCGCGGCTTCCGCGATCAGGCCCTCCAGCAGCGCCTCGAAGACCCCGGCGTCACGCCACTGCCGGAAGCGGTTGTGGACGGTCGACCATGCACCGAATTCTGTCGGCATCTCCCGCCACTGGCCGCCCGTCTTGAACCGCCAGATCACGCCCTCGAACTGCTGCCGCAGCCGCTCGGGGTACGGGCCGTACTCGCCAATCGGCAGGTACGGCTCGATGAACTCCCACTCCGGGTCAGTCAGTTGCACTCGTGTCACGTACGACGGTCTACCGGACCAGACCATGCCACGAAGGCACATCCCGCAGATTGATCACGACTCGATACGTGCCCTAACTCGCTCAGCAGGTCAAGTTGGTGAGGAGAGACCCGGTTGCCGACCACGAAGTGAGGTCGATAGCGAAGCCGCTGTACGCATCGGGACCTTCGGTGCGAACCAGTCGGCCGACCAGGTAGACGACGTCGCCGGTGCGGAACACTCTGCTGTACGCGCAGAGGTAGCTGCGGAGATCGGTGATGAAGCGGGGGCGTAGGCGACGCCTCGTCAGCGTGGACTTCCTGCGTTCCTGTGGGAGCGAGGAAAGGGCTGGCGCGACCGCCAGGGCGAGCCCGCCTCCGCATCAACTGCACGCTCATCAATCATGTCGGGAGGTTGCTCAGACCCCCTGTCACTATCAGCGGCGACTGCACACAATTGAGGGGCGGTCCGGGAAAGAGAACACGGGTCGGAACCCGGCCCACTGCAGTCACCCAAACCGACCCTGAACTGGGAAAACGTCAAAGTGCTGCTGGAGTACTAGGGGCAACGCCGTTCAGTTAAGGGCGGAGGCTGTTCGTCAAGGCCGGTGAACGAGGCAGCGGAGCTGCTGTAGAAGAGGTTTGTCCTCCAAGAAATCCTCACCACCGGAGCTCCGCTGTTGGAACAGGCTGCCATAACCAGGACGGTCGGGGTAGCGGCCGGGGTGTTCGCGCCGGGGCATATCGGTGAGCTGACCCGGATCATCCCGTTCGAGATGGTCGACGAGGTGCTGGCGGCGACCGGAACGGTCCAGCGCAGGATCCGTCTGCTGCCGGCGCGGGTCACGGTCTACCTGCTGCTGGCCGGAGCGCTCTTCAGCGGGCTGGGCTACCGGCAGGTCTTCGACCGGTTGCGTGCCGGGCTGTCGGGCCTGGCAACGGTTCGGCCCAGCGGCAGCGCTCTTCGCCAAGCGCGGCAGCGGCTGGGCCCGGCACCGATGAAGGCACTGTTTGACCTGGTGAGGGGACCCGCGGCCACGACCGCTGCCGCCGGGCGGTGGCGGGGTCTGAGAATCGTCGCGGTCGACGGCACCCTGCTGCCGGTCCCGGACTGTCCCGCCAGCCTTGCGATGTTCGCCCGCCAGCGGCTCGGCAACGGGACCTCGGGCTATCCGCAACTGCGTCTGGCCGCGCTGGTGGCCTGCGGGACACGCTCGGTGACCGGGGCCGTATTCGGTTCAGCCGCGACCGGCGAGCTGGAGTACGCCCGCCGGCTGGCAACGGCCCAGACCGCCCTAACTGAACGGCGTTGGTACTAGGGGACGACGATCGGATTCGCTTGCAGGTGGCAATCCGATCCGATCACTGCGCGTCCCATTTGCTCAAGGACACTGACCGAGTTGAGACAGTACTGCTGGGTCGAAGACTGGCCGCCCATACGGAGGATAACCGGACCCGAGCCGCGGTACTCGTGAGTGCCATCAACCAGGTTGGTGGGCTGGGGTGTGCTGCAGCCCGCGCCGATCACAGTGGGAACGCCGGGGAGTCCTAGCTTCCTCGCTTCCTCCTTGACCTGTTCGACGGGGTAGCCGAGCGGGGGGCTGGGGAGGTCAACCAAGCTCAGCCCCTGTACCGGACCAGGCAGATTGCAGCCCAATGCAGGCGTGTCCCCGGGCGGAGTGGTGTCTCCGGGATCTGCCGCGGCGGGTGCGGCTAATGAGACAGCCGTGGCCAAGGCGAGCGAGACGACAGCGAGTGTCTTCTTCATGTGCTCGATGCTTACATGTGCCCGACGGGTAGGTGTGGCCTTCAAAGCTTAGGCACGGAATCTCCGCACTTGTCCGTGCCGTGTCGGAGTCCCGACTCGGCATGCTTCCCCGCAGGCACCTGCGCGGGTTGGCCTGGCTGCACGAGCGGCGCCTGCTGCACCGGGTCGGCGTCGGGCAGGCCCAGGTACTCGCGCACCACGCTGTTGCCGTCTGCCGCATCCGCGAGGCGGGCGGCCTGGCCGAAAGCCCGGGCCTGGGGCTGCTCAATCTCCTCGGCGAGCTCCTCGACGGGGTATCCGGCTTCCTGCAGCATGCGGACTGCGGTCTCCAGGGAGAACCCCCCGGTCTCGGCCGGGGCAGTCGGCGCGCCGGATGTGCCTGAGCTGCCGCGTGGCCTGGCCGGCGGTGCGCAGCAGCTCAGGCACGGGTCAGGCGGCGAAGCCGACGTTGGTGACGTATTCGTACTGGCCCCACTGGGAGCCGAGGTCGACGATGTGGTCCACCCAGGCATCGTCCAGGGCCTGGTCGTCGTTGTCGGCTCAGGCCTGCACGATCTGGTCCCAGTTCCGCACGTTCATCGTGCGGTGTTCGACGACGCGCTGGCGGGGCCGGTCGACCTGGGACTGGTTGATGGGGTGGATCTCCACGCGGGTGCCGCGGCCGTCCCGGTTGAGGCGGGCCAGGTTACCGACGGTTGCGGTTCAGTTCGCGGATGCCCGTCACCCGCCGGTGACGTCGTCACCGAGGAGTCGCTGGCACACCTGCCACAGCATCCCTGCGCGAGACGCCTTGACCAGAAGCTTGTCGCCGGGGCGCAGGAGCTTTTCCATGCATGAGCGCCCCGAGGCGCGGCCTGCTGGGTAAAAGTCGAGCGCCGTTGACCGCGGGAATTGAGCGCTCCTGAAGGCTCAGGGGGTGGAGACGCCACGACTACCGCCGTATGTGGTCAAAGAGGGAGCGTTATGCCGAGTTCCTGCATGGCGGTCGAAGGTGGGCCGCCTTCGGAGCGTTCGGTTTTGTATCCCTTGACGCGGGGTTTGAGGGTGCGTGGGTCGACGGCTTCGGCGGGTGCGCTCTTGGCGTAGAGGCCGTCGGGCTGGCTGTCGCGGTCATGGGGCAGGAGCCAGAAGACGCGGCGGCGGAAGGTGCCTGATGCCCGGGAGGGCTTCGCTGTGGTGTCGAGGAGGGCGTAGCCGACCAGGCGGCCGTCGCGGTGGTAGGCGGGCTTGCCTTTGCGGGTGGGTAGCCGGTCCAGGCTCTGGCGAACGTAGTCGAGGTGGTCGGTGTCCTCCAGCCACACGAGGCCGGCTTCGTGGCTGATCTCGTCCTCGGTGATCAGGGAGCTCATGTTGCCGGGTCCCTTTCCTGGTCGGTGAGCAGTCCGATGCCGGGGTAGTGCTTGCGCTGGTTGGACAGGATCATCTCCTTGGGCGAGGACAGACCGACCAGTTCTCGGGTGCGGGCGGCGAACGCGCGTGAGGACATGGCCGGTACCCCCTCATTCTGGCACCAGGTCTTGTAGGTGGCGTAGAGGGCGGTCTGCTCGGCGCGCAGGTCAGGGGCGAGAACGCAGGATTCTTCGTAGAAGCGGCCTGTGTGGTCTTCGGTTTCCGCGTAGGCGTTGGTGGCGATGCGGACGCGTTCGGGGCCGGTGAGGTCGCGGTCGCCGGCAAGGTAGCGGCGGGCGCCGTCGATGAGCCAGGTGAGGATGCCGGGGCCTTCCTCGGTTACGAGGATGTCGGCCAGGTTGTCGATCTTGCGGTGGTCGGGGACGACGCGTTCGAAGGGGATGAGTCGCATGCGGCGCCAGAACGCGAAGCCGCCGGTGCCGACCTCGGGCCGGTGGTTGCCCAGTAGCCAGAGCTTGTGCGTGGGTTCGAAGCTGAAGAAGTCCTGCCGCATGCGGCGGGCCTTGATGCGGTCGCCGCCGGTGAGGAGCTTGACGCGAGCTTCGTCGAACTTGTCGCCGGGTTTGACCTCGGAGCAGACGATGACTCGTCGGCCGTGGAGTTCGGCGAGGTCGGTGGGATGGCCTTCGTAGGGGCGGGCCATCAGGAAGCCGGGCGGGGCGGCGTCTGCGTAGTCGCCCAGGAGTTTCATCAAGACGTCCAGCAGCACGGACTTGCCGTTCTTGCCGGAGCCGAAGAGGAAGGGCAGGACCTGGCCGCCGACGTCTCCGGTGACGGAGTAGCCGAGCAGCAGTTGCAGGTAGGCGATCATCTGCCGGTCTTCGGCGTCCGCGCCGAAGGTGTCGGTCAGGAACCGTTCCCAGCGGGGGATGGGCATGGGCTGGGGGCCGACGGTAGTGGACCGGGAGTGGAAGTCCTTGTTCGGGTCGGGGGTCTTCAGCAGGCCGGTGCGCAGATCGACGATGCCGTCCGGGGTGCACAGCGCGTAACGGTCGGCGTCCAGGAGGGCTGCATTGAGGACCATGCCCGGGGCGGATTTGGCCTGGGTGAGCATGGCGTTGATGCCGGTGGTGGACAGGGCGCGGCGGCGGTGAGAGTGCAAGGCCTGGGTGGTGAACAGGCCGCGGGGGTCGTGGGTGGCGATGGCCTCGGCGAGGTCGCCGGCTGCCCACAGGACGGTGTCGTCTTCGTCGATCTGCCAGCGGGTGGTGTCCCATCGGTACCAGCCGATGCCGGGTACGTGCCGGTAGTCGTTGGCGTAGAGCTTGACGAACAGTTTGGCGTTGCCGCGGTCGGAGAGTGTGTCGGGCAGCAGTCCTGCCGGAGTCGCCTCTCCCTCCCCCGGCCGGGGGACGGCCGTCTGGGCGGGCAGGGAGACCGTGGTGGTCGGCGCGGGACGGGCTTGGTCGCGGATCTGGGCGGCGACAGCTTGGGCGTCGAATTCGAAGAGGGCGTCGGTCTCATTGCCGGGTCTGGTCATCGGCGGCCTCCCCCGTGGTGGAGGGGGTGCTTGAGTCCTGCGGTCATCCCGCTGCGGATGATCTGGGCGGCACGGCGTTCCTGGCCGGGGCGGGCGGCGGCTGCGGCCTGGGTGAGGAGGTGCTCGGCTTCGTCCTGGGTGATGCGGTCGGCGGCGACCAGGCCGCCGAGGGTGTAGGCGGCCCGGTTGAGGGTGTCCGAGAATCCGGCTCCCTGTAGTGCCTGGCCGCAGGCCTCGACGGGGGCAAGGATGGTTTCGATCAGGCGCTGGGTGTGGTCACGGCCGCCTCCGGCGGCGAGCACTGCTTGCCGGGCCCGGGCCGGGACTGGACGGGGGGCGGGAGTGCTGGGCGTGGGCAGGTGGCCGGTGCGCTCAAGTTCCTGCGCGAGCCAGGACGGCAGGATGGCGGGCTCGCGGGTGCTGCCGACGGGGAGGTAGGTGCCGTCGCGAGTGGTGGTGCCCGGGGCGATGATGTAGCCGCCGTGGGCGCGTACGTCGACCTGCCAGGCCAGAGCGGCACCGTTGCTGGAGCCGGAGGAGCAGCGCCAGCGGCGGTTGTCTTCTGCCCGGTACCAGACGTGCAGGCCGCCCGAGGGGGTTCGTACCCGGAGGGTGGTGTCGTCTTCGGCGGGGCTGCGCTGGTCCCGCAGGGCTGCCAGGACGGCCAAGGTGTGGAAGCCGTTGGCGAGTCCGGTGAGGTCGACGTGGTCGCCGATCGGAATGCCGGGCAGGATTCGGTCCCGGGCTGGGGGCTGGGCGGCATGGGCGTCGATGTCGATGACGACCAGCCCGGCCGGCCCGCAGGCAATTCCGACACCGAACTGCGGGTGGTCGCCCCACCATCTGGTGATGCGTCGGTGGTCGAGGGTGGCGGCGTGGAAGCCGTGGCACCAGCTGCCCGCGGACAGGCACGGGCACTCAGCCGGCCGGTGAGGAGTGGCCCGGCAGGCGCCGCAGTTGGCGGCGGGCGTCTTGCGTCCGGCTGCGAGAGGATGCACGGGCCATCCTTGGCGGGCGCACCACATTGCGGTCGACAGGCCGGAAGCGACTGACGGGCGGGAAGCTGGTGGTCTTGAGTCGCTTCCAGAAACATGCAGGTCAGTAGGCATCCACACCCCCGATCAGCGACTGAAGCGACTCAATGACGGACACAGCCTAGCGAACCTGGAGCGTGGGGGCTCGGAGCACAGGCGAAAGGCGCGTGCCCTCCGTGTCCGATCACGGGCCCTGTACGTGTCAGAAGCGACTCAGCCCAGCGAGCAGCGACTGGCAGGCGTTCGGTAGCTGCCAAGCAGAAAATCCAAAGCAGCAGGTCAACAGCCCTATACTCCCTGAAACAGCGACTGAAGCGACTGAAGTCTCCTATATATGACGCACACGCGCACACACCAACGACTTCATATACCCCACCCTTGAGTCGCTTCAGTCGCTGGCTCATCTCCGAAAGCTGCCTGAGCTGGGGGTTTGTACGCGCCCGCGACAGCTACCGAACCGTCGCTGAGTAGCTTTGCTTGAGTCGCTGAACACCAGAGCGCAGACTGCTTCCAGCGACCGACCGAGCAGGAAGACTCAACTCGGTCGGCACGCAGTGGAGCCCAGCACCACACGGCAACGTGTCGTTGTCAGTGCGATCTGCAGGCCTGGCCCTCCGTCCCAGTCCCGCCTGTGCGGGTCCGTCACGGAGCACACTGGCCTTGAAGCTGTAGATAGCCGCCGCAGCCGCTTCCCGCTGGCGAAACAGCGCCTCGGCGCGACCCAACTGTGCACCTGCTCTCGGGTGCCTTCAGCGCGCTGTTCCCGACCGCCTGCGCCGGTGATTCACTTGCCCGTCCGACGCCCCTCGTCCTGACTCAGGTCATCTGCAGAGGTGTCTGATGGGGCATGCAAATGCTGCGCTCCACCGTCCATCAGCCCTTGCTTGGTCTACAGGACGGTGCCGTGCAGGGCGCGGCGGTCACCGGTCAGGGCGTAGCGGCGGGTGGCGAGGCCGTGTTCGAGGGGCTCGCCGATCTGGTGGCACAGCAGCGCCAGGACGTCGGCGGCCTCGGTGTCGGAGAGGTAGGCCGGGGCGACTTCGAGCATCAGCTCCCCGATCGCGTGGGCGCTGGCGAAGAGGTCTTCAGCGACGCGGCGCATCGCGGCGACGGTCGGGTCCGTCGGCGGTTCGGCGGGCGGCGGGGGCGGAGGCGGAGCGGTGCGGACGTCGCGGACGGCCTGGCGGACCACGGCGCGCACGGTGGCCTCATCGAGGGCCTGGAGGCCGCTGTTGGTGAGCGCGGTGAGTCGGCGGGTGATCAGCTCCGCGACGACGTCCGTACGGCCGGAGACGGCGATCAGAGCCCGCTGGGACAGGCCGTAGTCGAGCGCGGCCGCCGAGGCCGGGTCGGTGTCTCGCGTGGGACAGGCCGGGGCCGGCGGCGACGGCACCGTGGATCGCGGCGAGCGAGCGGGCGACATCGAGGAGCCGGTACGCCTGGGCGCGGCTGATGCCGAACTCCGCGGCGCAGTAAGACTCCCAGCTGCTGTGCCCCAGAGGCAGCCAGACGCGGGCGGCGTGCGCGCCGCGGACCTGGGCGGCGAGGACCGCCACGGAGCGCCGGACTCGTCCATCGCCTCGCGCAGCCCGGCCGTCATCTCCCGGGCGCGGGCCACGGTCAGCGGCGGCCGCCCCGGTTCGACCCCGTGCTCCTAGTCCTCGTTGTGCTCGCCCACGGCTCCATCGTCCTCCGCGCCGGCGGGCGTCACCAGGGCGTGGGGGCGGTTCAGTTGGCTTGGAGGACCTGGTTGCGCAGGGCCTGGAGTAGGGCCAGGGCGTCCTGGTTGTCCGCGTCGGTGAAGGCGTGGATCGCGAGCAGGATGGATCCGCCGATTCGTTTGGCGGTGACGAGGTCGTCGCAGGCGAGGGCGGCCTGGTGGTGCAAGGAGTCGGTCAGGAGGAAGACGATGCGTGCCATGGGGTCGCTGTTGAGCTCCGCGACACGCTGGCTGGTCTCATCCTGGGTCATGGTGGCCTGGATGCCGAACGCGGAGAGCAGGACGCGGTGGAGCGTGTGCTTCCCGTACGCGGCGAGCAGGGCCGCCAGCGGGCGCTCGTGCGTGCCGCCCGCCAGGACCTCCAGGGCGCCATCGTTGTTCTGGACGACGGCCTCCAGTGCGGCCAGGGCCCGGAGATGGTCATCGTTGGTCAGCTCGTCATCCATGGCGCCCAGGCTAGGCCGCCGACTGCGACGCACATCGGCGTTCGATCGAAACTACCCGTGTCCTTTGACAGGCGATCTTGACCGATTGACAGGTGAGTTTGACCGCTGGGCTCAAGGAGACAGCTCGTCTGCGGGTTCGGTGTCAGCGGTCCCTGCGAGCATACGGATTATGGAACGATCCGACGATCTACTGGCAGGGCTGAACGACATTGACTGGGCAGCCCTGGGGCACGCCTACGGCAGCGCCGAGGACGTGCCCGGCCAGCTCCGGACGGTGTGCGGGCTGGACGAGGAGGCCCGGCAAAGCGCCTTCCGCAGCCTGTTCGGCAACATCTTCCACCAGGGCACCCGGTACTCGGCCTCTCCGTACGCCGTGCCGTTCCTCACCCGGATCGCTGTCGCGGGCCCGTTCGGCGCCCGAGCCGACGCGCTGCTGCTGCTGACCCGTCTGGCCATCGACTGGCACGACGAGTACGACCTCCCGCTCGGCATCGACACCGCCGCGTGGCGCGCCACAGCCATCAGCCCCGAAGAGAATCTGCGCTGGTACGACGAGCAGATCGCCGCCGAGACCGACGAGGAGCGGCTGAAGAACCTGTGCGAGGGGCGGGCGTACTGTGCGGCGGGGCACCCCGTCGACGCCCGGGAGGGCGCACTGCGCTCCTATGACGCGGTCCGCGCCCAGCTTCCCGTCCTACTCGAACTGCTCGACGACCAGGACCCGGAGATCCGCACCAAGACCGCGTACCTCCTCGGCTGGTTCCCCGAGGAGGCCGACGCCACCCTGCTCCCACTGCTGGCCTGCCTCGACGGCGAGCGGGACCCCGTCTGCGTCGCCACGGTCCTCATCTCGGTCGGGCTGATCGCCGACCACGACCCGGACGGCCGACTCCGGCACCACCTCGACCACGAGCACCCCTTGCCGCGCTGGGCCGCCGCCACCGCCCTTACCCGCCTGCTGGTCGCGCACCCGGCAGCCGCGCCCGGCCTGCCGCCGGCGGAGCGCATCGCCGCCGAGCTGGCGGCCCTCGGCGCCGGGCCGGCCCCAGAGTCCGTAACCGCCCACCACGCCGGCGACCCGCACAGCTACACCGTCCGCAGCCTGTTGCACCTGATGGGCGCCGCCGAGAACCCGGACGGGGTCCTTCTGGAGATCGTCCGCGCCCTGCCTCGTATCGAGAAGACCGGAGTCGTGCCCCGCCCGCTGGCGGTCCGCGCCGAGAACCTGCTGGAAGCCCTGTTCGACCCCGCGGACACCGTACCGGTATTCGCCGAGCTCTCCCCTGGGCGCCGGGAGTTGCTGAGGGTCCTGGCCGAGTTGCTGACCGCCGCCGACTTCCAGCCCGTGCCGTTCGGCTCCGACCTCCACGAGCGGTTCACCCAATACGGCCTGCCTGGTACCCGCCCCGCCCTACGTGCCTACGTCGGACTGTCCACCGAGGGTGAGGACCCGAGTACTCCCCTCGATCCCTGGGCACCGTTCCGCAACCACTGATCCCACCGCCCTCACCGAGCGCCGACCGCTGGCCGCGATCCGGTGACAGGAACCCAGCAGCGGTCAAACTCACCTGGCAAACGGTCAAGATCACCCGTCAGAGGACAACCCGCACCGATACGGCCGTGAGTTCCACCTCATACCTCACAGCCTCACAGATCACCCAGCCCACCTGGGGAAACGCCCTGTGAGCCTCTCAGTCTCACAGCGTGACGCCGGGTGGGTGGCCTCTGTCCGCGGTGCACTCGGTGCACGCTCGTGTCGCCCCCGCTGGCGGGTCGCTGCTTGGTGACGGTCTTCCCTCCAAGGGATGAGCTTGGGCCGCTGGCGGGGCGAAAGGCGGAGCAGCTCGGTGGGAGGGCATGGGACGAGCATCGACGGTGCGGGCGGCGGGCCGGGCGCAGCGTGCGGCGAATGGTGGGCTGCTGGTTCGGGAGCCGCGCCCGGCTGATGAGGCGGCGCTGGCGAAGTTGCTGGGGCGGGTGGAGTTCACTCGGCCGGGGTTCGGGGCGGAGATGGCTCATGCCGTCGCGTTCCGGCACCGCCTTGAGCCGGCCTGTGGTGTGCGCGCGTCGTGGGTGGTCGAACGACGGCGTGGCGAGGTGGTGGGTGTACTGACTGCGGCGCCGCCGCTGGGGTGGATCGGTTCGATCGAGATGCTGAGCCCGGAACACCGGTCGTACGTTGCCCACCACATCGTGGAAGTGGAAGCCCTGTCGATCGCGCCGCAAGTCCGCGGGTGCCGCCTGGGGCATCGCCTGATCGAGACGGCCGCCGCGTACTACGCAGGCCTCGGCTACCGGCTGATGCTCGGGACCACCACGGTCCTGTCCCTGGCGCCGTACTACCGGCAGGCGGGTTTCACCGTGCTGGAGCCGGGAGAGAGGATCGCAGTGGCCGACCCGCTGGGCATGGTTCTTCACCGGCCCGCTGATCGGCACGTCGTACAGATGTGGAAGGCCCTGCATGCCGAGGTGACGGTCGTGGGCAGCCAGATGCCGGATGGCACGCCGTTGCAGCTGCTGACGCAGGTGTTGGTGGCGCCAGCCGGCTCGCCGGAGGTGGTCCGGCATGACGACGGGAGCGTGACGATCAGCGGCGGCGGTGTGCGGCAGACCATGGACGCCCGGACGGCGGGGATGATGGAGCGGATGTACCGGACGCCGGTCACGGAGGAGGAAGTCCGGGAGGGAATGGCGGAGGCCCTGCGCTACGACTTGGAGCCGCTCTTGGCTGCCAGGCTCCGTAAGGCGTCCGGGTACTCGTTGCCCGAGCTTATGGGTCCCCCGCGCAGTGCCGGGGCTTCGGCGGGGGGGCGGTAGCGTGTCCGACGAGCCGCTGAAGCTGCGCAGCGACACCGGTGAGCCGTACGTGCTTGCCGTGCCCCACCGGCCGATCACCGACTCCCGTCTTTCGGTGGCCGACGTCGGTGTCTACATGCGGTGCCGGTGGCTGGGAGAGGTCTGTGCCCCGTACGGGGACGTCGACTGGCTGATCGCCGAACTCCGGATGCCCCCGGAGGAGACCCGGGCCTCGGTCCGGCGCCTGGTCGAACTCGGCTATCTTGACACGGTCGGGCCCGTCGAGATCGAGTCCGTCACGGCTCAGGACATCGCGGCGCGTGTCCGTGATGCCATCGAGGCGACCGTGGACGAACTCACCCCGGCCGAGCGCACTGCGGTCGCCCGCCTCGCGGATCTTGTGGAACGCCGCCGGGACGGGGCCGTAGAGGCGGCGCTGGACGTCCAGATCGGGCGGGAAGACGGCCTCCGGTGACCGGGGATGGAGCCGTCGAGCTGTTCCGCAGAGCCGATGACGTCTCGGGTGGCATCGGTGCCGTCGGGCTGGTGGCGATGGCTACCGATGCGAAACGGCGCATTGGGATACTCGGCACCGGCGCATGGAGGCTGGGCCGGGCCGTTTCGCTAGGCGGCGACGTCTCGGGGTCGCGGTGGCCAGTTCGGGAGGGTGGGGCTCCATACGCCCGGCGCGTGGCAGATCACCCGATCGTGGGGACATGGGCGATAGGGGGTCGCCAGATCTGGGCACGGCTGCCCTCTGACAGGTGATCTTGACCGTTTGCCATGTGAGTTTGACCAGGCCAACAGCTCCGCAGCGGGGCTGGCTAGGCTCAGCCTTCATGACCGACAACGCTGACGCGTCCAAGCGCCCCTTCCTCGTTCTGCACGACTACGGGATGGGCGGTTCATGGTGGTGGGTCCGAGCGCGTTCCAAGCGGGAGGTTCTCGAAACGTTCGCCTGGGTTGAGGTGGTCACCGACCCGGACGCTGTGGCCCGGTCTCGGGATGAGGGCCTGGAGGAAGTCGACATCGACGGACCTCGAATGCCTCCTGGACTGGATGGTCTGCGCGCCCAGCGTGACGCCCAGCGTGAGTGTGAAGGCTTCGGTGCGCTTGCAGACAGGGACGTTGTATTCCTGCGGCGTCGCTGGGACGAGGAGGGCGATGAACCGGTCGTATATCTGATGGAGGTGGGGCCCGATGGGCGTCGGATTCGCCAAGTAGAGCTGCCCGAGGACGGAACCGCCGTGCGCAGTGGCCCTGATGATTGGCCGTTCAACCCACCGATCGTGGACCTCTTCGACCCTGTGCTCTCGAGAGAAGAGATCAGCCGGAGCGAGTTCGAGGAGCACTGGGCGACAGCTCGCCAGGCAGATGCTGACTCGTAGGGGCGAACCCGGTCGGCTCACCTGGTTCCGTGCCGTCGTCTTCGATGGCGTCCGGATTCTCGTAGAGAGCCAGCTCGGCTTGTTGCGCACGAACGTTCCTGCCGTGGCAGCGGGGTGAACAGGCACTGCGGGGGCTGACCGCGGGCCGGATGAACTGGGCTCCGCAGCCGGGGCAGGGCAGGACCTGCTTCTGGTCCGGGAGGATGCCGTTGCTGGACGGTGCGCTCTTCAGGAGATCGTCTCTGCGTCGGCATCGGGCCGAGCACCACCAGGGAGCCGGGCCGGCCTCGACGTTCGGTCGGGGCGGGCGGCCGCAGTACTCGCAGAGCAGGAGGTCGGGCGGCGGTGGTGGTGTGCGTTCGAGGACGTCCTGGAGTTCGAAGAGGTCCCGTCCGGTCGCGGCGGCGAGGCGGGACCAGCTGAGGGCGCCAGCCGTCATGGGAGGGGCGCAGAGGTAGGCGCGCAGGTAGAAGGGCTTGAGGTAATTCGCCTGCGCGAGGCGTGCGATGAAGGTCTCAGCGCCTTCGCAGGGGCGGGGAAAGACCTGGATCGGCAGTGCCACGACCGGACGGTCCAGTCCTTGCGCCGGTGGGTTCACCGGGTGGCTCTTCTGGGCTGGGGGGCCTGGGTGCTGGCGGTGACGTCCAGGGGAATGGCTTCGAGTTCCGCTTGGGTGATCTTCTCGGTGCCGGTGAGGATGGCGTCGATCGCGGCTCCGCGGATCTGGTGGGAGAGGGCGCCGATCATGCCGCCGGTGCGATCGTGGAGGTAGCGGTCCAGTCCGGCGAGGGTCCCCGGCTTGTGGCGGTGCAGCAGCAGGGTCTCCTCCATCGTCTTGACCAGGCCCTTCCACTCGTCGTTGTAGGGGAAGGGGTGGGTGGGGATGAGGGTGAAGCGGCCGGCGATCTGTGCGCCGCGGGTGCCCGAGAGGATCGAGCTGTGCTCGATGTCGATCCCGGCGTAGATGAGCGTCGCGGGGATGCGCTCGGAGAAGTACTTCAGTGTGTCGGAGACCTCGGCGCCCTGGCGGGTGGTCAGGGAGATGTTGTGGACCTCGTCGACGATCACGAGGCCGGTGCGGGCGGTGGTGCAGACGCCGACGACCGCCTCGATGATGTCGGTGGTGTTGAGCCGGCGGTGGACCGGCAGGCCCAGGAAGCGCGCGAACTCCGCAGCGATCATGCGGGCGGTCGCCGCGGGCGGGACGGTGATGTAGAGGACCGGGATGCGGCCGTGGGCGTCGGGGTGGACATGGCGGTCGTTGAGTTCGTGCGCCAGGCCGAGCTGGGTGAGCGCGATGGTCTTCCCGGTGCCGGCGGGGCCGGAGACGATCAGGCACCGGCGGGCGCTGATGGCATGCCGGTTCGAAGGAACTTGCTGGTGGCCGGGCTACGGCCCCTCGGTCGCCGGCAGCACGCGCTCCTGCTCCATCTCGCCGGTGTGCGGGTTGAGGACGTAGACCTGGAACGGGGCCCACGCCCGGCTGGCGAGGGTGGCGAGTTCGCTGGGGGAGGTGACCAGCAGGGCCAGTTCTTCCGCCCAGGCTCTCAGCCGGCTCGGGTCCGGGCAGGCGACTCCGACCAGCGTCCACTGCTTGCCGTCGGGGCCGCTGCGTTCATAGACCGGCCTGCCGTCGCCGTACCGGGAATCCGGAGCGCCGAAGACCAGGTCCAGGTCGAAGAACAGCTCGGCGATGGCCCGGAAGTACTTCCACTCCTGCTGGTTCAAGCCCGTGCGGCTCCAGAACGCGGCATACGCCCGGTCCTTGGCTGCCTTCTTCCTGGCCTTCTCTCTCTCCTCGACCGCCCGCCGCCGCGCCGCGTCCTTCTCCTCCGCCTCCCGCCGGCGCCTGGCTTCCGCCTCCTCCCGGGCGCCCTCGGCGTCCAGGGCCGCGTAGGCGAGGGCCGTCCACCACAGACGCCATCCGTCGTTCCAGGACCTGGTCCAGCCCTCTGCCCAGCTGTACACGTTGTCTCCGTCGGTCACCCGCCGGGCCCTAGTTGTATTGCCCTGAGAGGTTGGGGACGCGGCTGGCGGGTGGTTGGCCCTTGAGCGCGGTGTGTCCGCGGTGGTGATTGTAGGTGTGCAGCCACTGCGGGAACGCTTCGCGGCGCTCGGCTTCTGACCGGTAGGGGCGGGCGTAGGCCCACTCGTCCAGCAGGGTGCGGTTGAAGCGTTCGACCTTGCCGTTGGTCTGCGGGCGGTAGGGCCGGGTGCGCTTGTGGGCGATGCCGGCGGCTGCGAGGGTGTCGCGCCAGTCGCGGGAGCGATAGCAGGCGCCGTTGTCGGTCAGTACGCGCTCGACGGTGATCCCGGCCCGGCTGTAGAAGGCGTGGGCCCGCTGCCAGAAGGCGGTGGCGGTCTCCTTCTTCTCGTCGCCGAGGATCTCGCTGTAGGCGAGGCGGGAGTGGTCGTCGACGGCGGTGTGCAGGTAGCTGTAGCCGGCGTTCGAGCGGTTCTTGCGGCCCGCTTGCCGGCCCAGGGTCTTGTGGCCGCCGCCGTCGGGGATGTTGCCGAGCTTCTTGATGTCGACGTGCACCAGCTCGCCGGGCTTGGCGCGTTCGTAGCGGCGGATGACCCGGCCGGTGGCCCGGTCCAGGTGCGTGAGCCGGGCCAGGCCGAATCGGGTCAGCACGCGGTGCACGGTCGAGGGCACCAGGTGCAGCAGGCCCGCGATGCGGGCCGGGCCCCAGCGGCGCAGGAGACGGACCTTGATGATCCGGCGTTCGGTGCGGGTCGGGGTGCGGCGCGGGCTGGTGTGCGGGCGGGAGGAGCGGTCGCGCATGCCCGCCTCGCCGAACGCCCGGTAGCGGTCGGCCCAGCGCTGGGCTGTGGTCGGCGAGACCTGGAAGCGCTCGGCGGCCCGGCGCAGCGGCCAGCCGTCCACGACCACGCACCGGGCCAGGCGCAGCCGGCCGGTCTCGGTCAGGGGTGCATTACGGTGGGGCACGAGGGCCTTTCTGTCAGGTGTAGACGTCGCAATCCACACCGAACCGGAAGGCCCTCACCTGTTCAAGATCCCTCAGCCGAGACCTGGCTCACCCGTCCACAACCTCCCGAGACAGAACAACTAGCCCGGCTCGCCGAGCGAGCAACCATGCTGACGCTTGGGGCGCTGTTCGACTCCGCGGCCTCTACTGAGCCGCTCCCATCCTCTCCGAAGACCTGCATCGCGGCGTCGGCCCGGCTCACGCGCCCTGCAGCTTGGCGCGGGCCTGCTCCAGCTGCTCCACCGTGATGGCGCCGGTGTCGGGCAGGCCGGCCTCCGCCCATGCGGCCTGCGCGCGGGGAATGGCGCCGCCGGCGTCGTCGGTGAGGATCTTTTTGGCGAGGTTCACGGCGATGGCACCGTCGCCGAGGTCCATGAGGTGGGCGAGCATGCGGACCTGCTTGGTGGCGGAGGCCTTCTCGTTGTACCGGAAGACCAGCACCCACCGGCCATGCAGGGCGCGGGCCCGCTCGATCAGGTCGCGGCCGCGGTCGGTCTCCTGCTGCTCGGTGCGGATGTGCTCGGTGTCGCCGGCCGGGTTGCGCAGGGTCAGCAGGCCGCGCCTGCTGGACTCCTCGATCTCGACCTTCTCCAGGAAGGCGACGAACCGCGAGGCGCTCTCCAGGCGGCTGATGTCCTGCGCGGCCTGCTGGGCGATCAGGTGCAGGTCGACGGTCAGGGCGTGTACGCGGCGGCCCCACGCGGGTTCCTCACCGGGCGGGCAGGGCCCGGCGGCGTGCGCGGCGGCGATGACGAGGCTGTAGTCCGCACCCCCATCATGGCGGCCCCCGCCCCCGCTGAGTGAACCCCCGGAGCCGCCCAACCGTCGCGGGCTACCGGGTGCGCGCCCAGAGGATGAGCAGGCTGACGGCGCCGCTGCCGAGCCCGTAGGCCATGCCGCGGGCGATCTGCTGCTGGATCTGCCACTCCCTGGGTGTGATCCACCGGTTGGCGTCGTCCGTCTACCCCCTGCGGCACTTCCTGAAGTGCCGCAGGGGGTGCGCGACATTGTTCGGCCTCCTTGATTCTCGGAGAGTCCTCACTTCGTCCGATCGATCTGCGATCGGGATGAAGGCGAGGCGTCAGCCGCAACCGGAGATTATGGGGCTGCTGAGCTGGCATCGTTGAGTACCGTGGTGGCTGCTTGAACCGATGTACATATCGAGAGGTCGACGCCATGCCCACCGCCAGGTTCTTCTTCGACGCGGGATCAGGCGCAGTGGTGTGGGCGGCTCCGGAGGATCGGGCGGTGTGGGGGTATCCGGTTGACCTGGACCGACTAACGATCAGTCACGACCTCCGCGACGGCCTGCGCAGGCTGATAGCTCGCTACGATACGTCGCTGAACTGGGATTACCCCCCGGACCCGGGACCGTGGCGTGAAGCGGAGTGCCACGACTTCAACGAGGCGGTACGCCAAACACTCAGTCGCCTTCGCACCGGACTCGGCCCGGCATGGCAGATTCAGGACGAGTTCCACGCACTCCATGAAGACCCGGATCTCGACCGCTACCTGGCGGACCCAGCCGGATTTGTCCGCACCTAATACTCCAGCTGTAGATCGTGATCTTCGTAGTGCGGGGTCTGCCGGGCGGCGGGAGCGGTCGCCTTGGGCTTGGTGGCTGTGGTGGGCTGGCGCGTAGGGTGCCGGGATGATCGCGATGCCAGTGGAGTTCGCGCAGAGCACCGTCGACCGCGAGGGGGAAGCCGGGGCGGCGTGGCTCGCCGAGCTGCCCGGGATCGTGGAGGAGTTGCTGGGGCGCTGGGGGTGCGTGCCGGATGGAGAGGTCATGCACGGGGGCGTCGGCGTCGTCGTTCCGGTACGGCGGCGGGCTGGGGAGAGCGCCGTGCTGAAGGTGTCGTTTCCACATCCTGGCAACGTTCATGAGCCAGATGCGTTCGTTGCGTGGGGCGGGTGCGGCGCCGTCCTGTTGCATGAGCGCGACGACGCGTGGTTCGCGATGCTGCTGGAGCGGGTTCAGCCGTCGACCCTGGCGGAGATCGAGGACGGCGACGAGGTGGTGACAGTCGCCGGGCGGCTCAATCGCCGCCTGGCCATCCCTGCACCGCCCGGTCTGCCCCGGCTGCGTGAGCAGGCCGATGCCTGGGAGGAGCAGTTGTGCATGGATGCCGAGGAGCTGCCGCATGCATTGCGCGCCAGGTGCTGGATGCTGCCGTGGCGACCGTTCGGGAGCTGGGTCGGGCCCAGCCGGACACCCTCATCCACGGCGACCTGCATGCCCGGAACATCCTGCGTGCCAGCCGCGAGCCGTGGCTGGCCGTCGACCCCAAGGGGTATGCAGGAGATCCGGCTTACGACGGCGGCACATTGCTGAAGTCCCGCGCGCTGACGCTTCTGGAGGCGGATGACCTGCGCAAGGCTGTCGACCGTGTCTTGGACGTCTTTGCCGAGGCCGCGGAACTCGACCGCGGACGCGTCCAGCGGTGGGCCCAGTTCCATGCTGTCCAGGCTGCGTTCTGGGGTCGCCGTCACGGGTTTCGTATCGTCCGCAGTGGACCTCGGCTGGACTGGCTCACCGAGTTTGCCGACCGCCTGGCGGAGTTGCTCACCGAACGCTCGTAGTGCGTGATGGTGCTGGCCGGGCCCGGTGCGGAGACGGGTGCGGCCACTGTTGATCATCGTGACTTCTGTGGAGTAACGATGAGACGGTGGCCGCAGGTCACAGCATAGATCCCGTCCGTTGGCGGGAGGCGTTCGAGGTGGCCATGGGCCGGATCGCGGGACGGTTCGCCCGGGTCGAGCCACGGCTGCGGGCCGGCCGGTTGGTGCGGGGCCTGCTGTCGGACCTGCCGCGCAAGAACTGCTGGACGATCGCGGAATGGGCCGGGGAGTCCAGCCCGTACGGCATGCAGCATCTGCTGTGTCGAGCCGTCTGGGACGCCGATGGCGTCCGTGATGACGTGCGCGAATACGTCGTCGAGCACCTCTATGACGATGCCGCGGTCCTGGTGGTCGACGAGACCGGCGACGTGAAGAAGGGCACCCACACGGTCGGGGTCCAGCGCCAGTACACCGGAACGGCTGGACGAATCGAGAACTCCCAGGTCGCGGTCTACCTCGTCTACGCCGGGACGCGCGGGCACGCGGCGGTGGACCGCGAGCTGTACATCCCACGCTCCTGGACGTGCAACCCGGACCGCTGCCAAGCAGCCGGCCTCGGCCCGGACACCGCATTCGCGACCAAGCCCGACCTGGCCCGCACGATGATCGAACGGTTCCTGGACGCCGGACACCACGTCGGCTGGGTCACCGGGGACGAGGTCTACGGCGGCAACCCAAGACTTCGTACGGCTCTGGAGGAACGCGGCATCGGCTATGTCCTCGCGGTGGCCTGCTCAGCCGAAGTACCCACCGGCGCAGGCAAGTTCCGCGCCGATATCCTGGCGCGGAAGGTACCGAAGCGGGCCTGGCAGAAGCTCTCGGCCGGACGCGGCGCGAAGGGACAACGGTTCTACGACTGGGCCGTCATCGACCTCGCCGAAGCAGCACCGGGCCACCACCAGCTACTGATCCGCCGCAACCGCACCACCGGTGAACTCGCCTACTACCGTTGCCACTCCACCACGCCGACATCCCTGGCCACCCTGGTCAAGGTCGCAGGTTCCAGATGGCGGGTGGAGGAAACCTTCCAAACTGAGAAGGGGCTGACGCACTCGTCACGGCTGTGTCGCCCAGGCTTGGCCGGGGCCCGAAAACCCCTGCCGCAACGTCCCCCGGCGGTTTCTAGGGGGCGTCGCAACACGTGGTCGTGTTGATCAGGCCGCGAGTAGTTTATGCAGGCGCTCGGCTGGGGTTTCCCAGCCGAGCGTTTTGCGTGGGCGGCGGTTGAGCTGGTCGGCGACGGCGGCCAGGTGTTCGGGGTCGTGGACGGAAAGGTCGGTGCCCTTGGGGAAGTACTGCCGTAGCAGTCCGTTGGTGTTCTCGTTGGAGCCGCGTTGCCAGGGGCTGGCCGGGTCGCAGAAGTAGACCGGGATGTCCGTGGCGACGGTGAAGGCGCCGTGGGCGGCCATCTCGGAGCCCTGGTCCCAGGTCAGAGACCGCACCAGGTGGGAGGGCAGTGTCTGGACTGTTTCCACGAGGGCGACGCGGACGTGTTCGGCGGTGCGGCCCTGGGGCAGGTGCAGGAGCATGACGTAGCGGGTGGCGCGCTCGACGAGGGTGCCGATGGCGGAGGTGCCGTCCTTGCCGATGATGAGGTCGCCCTCCCAGTGGCCGGGAACGGCCCGGTCTTCGGCCTCGGCCGGGCGCTCACTGATCATGACCATCGGGGTGGCGAACCGCGGCTGACGGCAGGCGGCCTGGCGGTGAGGCTTGCGGCCGGTGCGCAGGGCCTTGGCGAGTTCACGGCGCAGCTCTCCACGACCTTGGACATAGAGGGCCTGGTAGATCGTTTCATGGGCCACGTGCATCTCCGGCCGGTCGGGGAACTGGGCCCGCAGAGCCTGGCAGATCTGCTCGGGGCTCCACCGTATGTCCAGGTGACTTGAGTGGGCGGCCTCCTTGATCCAGTGGGGCACCTTCACGCTGGCCGGACACGGCAACAAGGCACTGGTCGTGTTCGTCCTGGTCCCCTTCCTCGCCAACTGGACGCTGTGGGCGGCACTGCTCTCCCCGGCCGCAATCATCCTCGTACGAGTCGTACGGCGCGCGCGGATGCTCGCGCAAACGGACAAGACGGCGCCGCGGCGCGGTCCCCGCCCGGGGCTGTGGGCCGGGCTGCAGCTGTGGGCGGGCTGGAGCCGATGAGCGACCTCGTCCCACTGCACCTGGTACCTGTGCGGCAGCGGGATGCGAAGGCCTTCGTCTCCACCTGGCACCGGCACCACCGGCCGCCCCTTCTGCGTCGGTGCAGCGGACGACGCCGGCGTTCTCCGCGCGGTCGCGATGGTCGGGCGGCCCGTGGCCCGCATGTACGACAACGGACGGACCCTCGAAGTCAGCCGCACCGCCATCGACGGCGTCCGCAACGCCAACTCCCTGGGAGCGGGCTGGCAGATCATTGCGTAGCGGCCACCGCGACGGGGCTGGGGCTGCCCGAGTCGGCCGCGCACGTCGAATGGCAACGATCTGGTGGACCGGACGCTCTGGGAGGCGCTTCCCAGAGCGCAGCTTCCAGGTTCATCACTGGTTTCGACGAGCAGCAAGAAGGCGTTGAAAAAAGGATCGACGTGGTGACGGAGAGCGAAGGGACTGCTCCGGCTCCGGATCTCTTTCCTCCGGCTCCCGAGCTCTCTCCTCCTGCGCGCTGCTTCCTGCGTTCTCCTCTTCCACGCGTTGGTCGCGAAGCGTTTCAAGGAGGCGGACGATCTCGTCAGAACTCAGTCCTTCGACGCCCAGGACTTCCCCGTCTTGACCGAAGGTGACCTTCTTGCCGTTGTTGCGCTCGAAGAACACCTTGAGCACAGCCGCAACTCCGCCGATGCCACCGGCAGCCCCAAGAAGCGTGACTGTCGCCCCGATGAGTGTCGAGTAGTCAGTGGACGCAGGCGCCCTGTACTGGTGCTCCCCGACACCTTCTAGCAAGCCCTCTTGTTCGGCATAGCTCGCTAGTTGATGAGCCAGCTCACGATGTGCGTTGCGGAACGCAACTTCGACGACCATGACGCGTTCGCCGTTTCCGGTCCGCGGCGGAAACTCGCGTAACCATCCGTTTGGATGCCTCCACCTGAACTCAACGTCGACACACACCGGCATCCTGGCCCCAGCGCTCACTCTTCCCCCCTCGCTTCCAAACTGCCTTCCCATGTCGTATCGCATGGTCCACTCCGCGGGCCACTACCGCAGGCAAAAGCAACTCTTCGTCAGCCCTTGTCGCTGGCGACGCAGTGGCGATGGTCTCGGCACTGGTGACCTGTTTCGGCCGGGCCGCATGACGCTACTGAACTTGATTGGGTGATGTCGGGGCCGTTCGCCTGACAGCTGGCCGTCGGAGCCAGTAGCCGTGGGGTGTGAGGTACGCGCAGGGCGGCGGGCTGACCGACGCCGAGAGGACCACGCGGGAGCGATTGCGGCTCCAGGCTGTGGAGCGTTTCGAGGGCGGGCAGAAGAACGCGGAGATTGCCGTTGCCCTGCGGATCAGCGTGCGGTCGGTCGAGCGGTGGCGCCGGGCCTGGCGCGAGAGCGGAGAAGCGGGAGTCCTGTCGAAGGGTTCGCCGGGAAGACCTCGACTCAGTGAAGCCCAGTTTGTCAGGCTGGAGCGGGAGTTGGAGCGTGGTCCACTGGCCCACGGCTGGGCGGATCAGCGGTGGACCCTGGCACGGATCAAGACGCTGATCGGCCGGCTCTTCCACGTCTCCTACACGGTCGAGGGCACCTGGCGGCTGTTGAAGCGGCACGGCTGGAGCTGGCAGCAGCCCACCAGACGCGCGATCGAGCGTGATGACGACGCAGTGGAGGTCTGGATGAAGGAGACCTGGCCGCGGGTAAGAGCATCGCGGCGGAGCGCAACGCCTGGATCGTCTTCGAAGACGAGGCCGGGCAGTCGATGACTCCGCCGCGTGCCAGGACCTGGGGCCGTATCGGCCAGACCCCGGTCGTGAGGGTGAGGGGCCGGGGTTCGGGACGCGTGTCGATGGCGGGTATGGCCTGCTACAAGCCGGGCCGGCGGTCCCGGCTGATCTACGCGATCCGTGAATACCGGGGCCGCAAAGACGAGGCCCTTGGGGAGTATCGGAACGAAATTTAGCGGTAGTGGGGCGATCTTGATTCCGGTTCGGTGACGTGCCCGTTTCGCCTGGTCAGCGGGCTCTACGGTCCTCGGCATGCCTGTTGAGTACCTGTCTGCTGAGCAAGAGGCCCGCTACGGCCTGTTCGCCACGGAGCCGTCGCCCGGCGAGCTGGAACAGTTCTTCCGCCTGGACACCAAGGCCCTGGGGCTGGCGAGGGCTAAGCGCCGTCCGGCCACAAGACTGGGGTGGGCGGTGCAGTGGGGCACGGTGCGGATGCTGGGCACGTTCCTGACCGAGGACCCCACGGCGGTCCCGGCCTCCGTGGTGCGGTTTGTCGCCGAGCAGCTCGGCATCGATGACGAGCACTTCGCCGAGTACGGAACGCGCTCACAGACGGCGTACGAGCACGCGTGGGAGATCCGCGACGAGTACGGCTACCGGGACTTCGCCGCGGGCGAGGCGGAGCTGCGGGAGTTCTTGGCGGCGCGGGTGTGGTCGTCGCTGGAGGGGCCGCGGGCTCTGTTCGACCGGGCGGTGGTGTGGCTGGTGAACAACCGGGTGCTACTGCCCGGGATCACGACGCTGGCCCGGATGGTGGCCGCGGTCCGCCAGGAGGAGAACGATCGGCTGCACGTCACGCTGTACGAGGCGGTGCCGTACGAGCTGCGCACCGAGATGGTCCGGCTGCTGGAGGTGCCGGAGAAGAAGCGGGTGTCGGAGCTGGAGCGGCTGCGGCTGGGCCCAATGCGGGTGTCCGGCAAGGCCATGGAACTGGCCCTGGATCGCGTCCGCGAGGTGCGGGGCCTGGGGGCTGGCGCGGTTGACGTCGGACGGATCCCGGCCGCGCGGATGACCGGACTGGCCCGGTATGGGCTGACCTCGAAGGCGCCGACACTCAAGCGGTTGGAGGTGACCCGGCAGACCGCCACCTTGCTGGCGACCGTGCGGCGTCTGGAGACCGCGACGGTGGACGACGCACTCGATCTGCTGCACGCGCTGATGGCCACCAGGCTGCTGGCGAAGGCAGAGCGGATGGGAAACGACGCCAAGCTCAAGGCTCTGCCGCAGCTACGGAAGGCGGCGAAGAAGGTCGCTGCGGCGGTCGACGTGCTGCTGACCACGCCGCCCGCGACGGAGAGCGGCGAGATGGTCTCCGTGGTGGACGCGTGGTCGGCGATCGAGCAGGTCGTGCCACGCGAGCAGCTGGCCGAGGCGCTCGCCACAATCGCTGCGGTGGTCCCGGACGATGACGGGGACGACGACGCGGAATGGCGGGCCGAGCTGGTCGCCCGCTACGGCACCGTGCGCGGCTTCATCCGCCTCCTGGTTGAGGTCATCGACTTCGGCGCGGTCGAGGCCGGCGCCTCGATTGTGAAAGCGCTCAAGGGACTGCCGGACTTGATCGGCCGCAAGAAGGTCGGTGCCGAGGAAGTCGCCTCCGACCTGGTGACCGGCTCCTGGCGGCGGCTGGTGTTCGCCAACCCGAACCTGCCACACGGCCTGGTCGACAAGGCCGCCTACTCGTTCTGCGTCCTGGAGCACCTGCACCGCTCCCTGCGTCGGCGGGACGTGTTCGCCAAGCACGGCGACCGCTGGGGCGACCCCCGCGCCAAGCTGCTGGCCGGGGAGAAGTGGACGGCCGCCGAGCCGAAGCTGCTCACCGCGCTCGGCCTGGAGAGCGAACCGGCCGGACATCTGGCCGAACTCGCCTCCGCCCTGCACGCCGCGTACGTCCAGGTCGCCGCCGGGCTGCCGGGCAACACCGCGCTGGAGGTCGTGGGCGGGAAGCTGAAGCTGGCCAAGCTCGGCAAGGCCGAGGAGCCCAAGCTCATGCCACCGTTTAGGCAGCTGGTCAACGGCATGCTTCCGAAGGTCGACTTCCCCGAACTGCTGCTGGAGGTCGCCGAGCTGACCGGCATGGCGGACGCGTTCACGCACATCTCCGGCGCCGACTCCCACATGGAGGGCTTCACCACCAGCCTGTGCGCTGTGCTGCTGAGCGAGGCGTGCAACGTCGGGATGACCCCGGTCATCAAGCCGGACGTCACAGCGCTCACCCGGGGCCGCCTGGTCCAGGTCGATCAGGGCTACTTCCGGGCGGAGAACATCTCGGCGGCGAACGGCCTGTTCATCGACGCCCAGGCGAAGATCGACGTCGTACGGGCGTGGGGCGGCGGCCTCGTCGCCTCCGCCGACGGCGTCCGCTTCACGGTCCCCGTGCAGACCCTGTACGCGGGTTCGAATCCCCGGTACTTCGGCCTGCGGTACAAGGGCGCCACCTGGCTGAACGTGGTCAACGACCAGGTGATGGGGCTGGGCGGGGTGGTCGTGCCGGGCACGCTGCGCGACTCTCTGTTCATCCTGGACGCCATTCACGCCCGTGACGGCGGACCGAAGCCGGAGACCGTCATCACGGATACCGCCTCGTATTCCGACATCGTCTTCGGCCTGTTCGCGATCTGCGGCTACCAGTTCTCGCCGAGGATCGCCGACATCTCAGACGCCCGGCTGTGGCGCACGAACACCGCCGCCGACTACGGGCCGCTCCAGCCTGTCTCGAACCACACCATCCGCCTGGACCGGATACGCGCCCACTGGGGCGACATGCTCCGCGTGGCCGGCTCCCTGACCCTCGGCGAGGTCCGGGGCCACGACCTGATCCGCATGCTGTCCCGAGACGGCAAACCGACTGGGCTCGGCGACGCCTTCGCCCACTACGGGCGGATCTTCAAGACCCTGCACCTGCTCCAGTTCGTCTCAGACGAGGGATACCGGCGGATGATCGGCGCCCAGCTCAACGTCACCGAGGCACGCCACCGCCTCGCCCGGAAGATCTTCTTCGGGCAGCGCGGCGAACTGCGCCAGCACTACCGCGAAGGCATGGAGGACCAGCTCGGCGCGCTCGGCTTGGCCCTGAACGCTGTAGTGCTGTTCAACAGCCTTTACATCGACGCCGCCGTCAAGCAGCTGGCCGCCGACGGCTTCCCGGTCACCGACGAGCTGCTCGCCCGGTTGTCCCCTCTTCAGTACGACCACATCAACTTCCTGGGCCGCTATGCCTTCACCCGGCCGCCGGCGCCGGGCCTGCGTCCGCTGCGCAACCCGAATGCCGCCGACGAAAGCCCGGACGACGTCTGAAGCAGCGGGAGGGAGGGGACAGGCAGATGGCTGTCCCCTCCCATGAACGTCATGTCGTGGCAGTCGCGCTGGTCTGTGAAGCGTCTTCCTCAGGTGGCCGCTTCAGGACGCCTCGCCCGCCCGGACGGTCCATCTCGCGCCACTCCGGCCGCAGTCCAGTCAGGTTCGTGGTGAGGAAGTATGCGGCCCCGGAGGCGAGCAGTACCGGCACGAGCCCGACAGCGGCCACCGCTGCCCCAGCGAGCAGGCCGCCGAGAGGGATTCCGGCCCAGGCGAGCGAGTCGCCGAGCGCGTTGACCCGGCCCAGCATCCGGCGCGGCACTCGTTCGAAGAGGATGGCGCCCAGTACCGGGTTAAGGAAGCCCGAGCCGAATCCACTGATGGCGAAGACGGCGAGTACTGCCCCCAACGGTGCATCGAAGGCGAGGATCAGGAATCTCGGGGCCCCGGCCAGGAGGAACCCCGTGAAGAACACCGCCCTGCGTGGCAGCCGGTGGGCGGCCATGGCAGCTATCAGGCTGCCGCCGACCGCCGCGGCTCCCATCACGCTGCCCGTCAGGCCGATTGCGGTTGGTCCGTTGCCGGACTCTTTGGCCCAGACGGGCATGAGCACCGTGGCGAACGCTGCGTCCAGCAGATTGGTGATCCCCACCATGACGATGACGGTGAGCAGCAATGGCTCGCTGCGCAGGAAGGTGAAGCCCTCGCCGAACCGTCGCCAGTAGCCCGATCCCGTCTCACCAGTTTGCGGAGAGGCTTCTTCTACTGCGTGCCCCATGCCGCGAGGCAGCGCTAGTTGTATTGCCCTGAGAGGTTGGGGACGCGGCTGGCGGGTGGTTGGCCCTTGAGCGCGGTGTGTCCGCGGTGGTGATTGTAGGTGTGCAGCCACTGCGGGAACGCTTCGCGGCGCTCGGCTTCTGACCGGTAGGGGCGGGCGTAGGCCCACTCGTCCAGCAGGGTGCGGTTGAAGCGTTCGACCTTGCCGTTGGTCTGCGGGCGGTAGGGCCGGGTGCGCTTGTGGGCGATGCCGGCGGCTGCGAGGGTGTCGCGCCAGTCGCGGGAGCGATAGCAGGCGCCGTTGTCGGTCAGTACGCGCTCGACGGTGATCCCGGCCCGGCTGTAGAAGGCGTGGGCCCGCTGCCAGAAGGCGGTGGCGGTCTCCTTCTTCTCGTCGCCGAGGATCTCGCTGTAGGCGAGGCGGGAGTGGTCGTCGACGGCGGTGTGCAGGTAGCTGTAGCCGGCGTTCGAGCGGTTCTTGCGGCCCGCTTGCCGGCCCAGGGTCTTGTGGCCGCCGCCGTCGGGGATGTTGCCGAGCTTCTTGATGTCGACGTGCACCAGCTCGCCGGGCTTGGCGCGTTCGTAGCGGCGGATGACCCGGCCGGTGGCCCGGTCCAGGTGCGTGAGCCGGGCCAGGCCGAATCGGGTCAGTACGCGGTGCACGGTCGAGGGCACCAGGTGCAGCAGGCCCGCGATGCGGGCCGGGCCCCAGCGGCGCAGGAGACGGACCTTGATGATCCGGCGTTCGGTGCGGGTCGGGGTGCGGCGCGGGCTGGTGTGCGGGCGGGAGGAGCGGTCGCGCATGCCCGCCTCGCCGAACGCCCGGTAGCGGTCGGCCCAGCGCTGGGCTGTGGTCGGCGAGACCTGGAAGCGCTCGGCGGCCCGGCGCAGCGGCCAGCCGTCCACGACCACGCACCGGGCCAGGCGCAGCCGGCCGGTCTCGGTCAGGGGTGCATTACGGTGGGGCACGAGGGCCTTTCTGTCAGGTGTAGACGTCGCAATCCACACCGAACCGGAAGGCCCTCACCTGTTCAAGATCCCTCAGCCGAGACCTGGCTCACCCGTCCACAACCTCCCGAGACAGAACAGCTAGTGCGATGATCACCGAGCCGAGAGCAAAGCAGCCTGCGTTGACGACGAGCCCTGTCAGGGGACTCAGCAGCGCCACCAGGGAGCCGCCGGCTGCCGGGCCTACGGTGCTTGCGAGCCGCTCGGTCACGCCGGACAGCCCGGTTGCCCGTTCCAGTGGCACCCTGCCACGCTCAGCGGCTTCCGGGACCATGACCTCTTTGGCCAGGTCGCCGGGGCCGCGGACGGCGCCGATCATCGCGACCAGGGCCAGCAGGAGGGGGAAGGACAGGAGGTGCAGGGCGTGGAGCAGGGGAACCGCCGCGGCGGCGGTTGCGCTGGCCAGATCCGTGGTCCAGGACACGACGCGTGGCCCGATCCGGTCCACCAGTGGCCCGGTGAACGCCTTGACCACCACGTAGGGGGTCATCTCGCAGAAGGCAACCAGGCCGGTCTGGGTGGCGCTGCCTGTTGTGACGAGAACGAACCAGGGCAGTGCGACGGCCGAGATCCGGGTGCCGGTGAGCGACACGGCCATGGCCGCCAGCACCCCGCCCAGCGGGCGTAAGGACCGCTTGCCAGGTATGCCATCAGGGTCCGGGGCATTCTCCGTCACGGCGTTTCCGTTCCTGTCGCTTCCTGAGGACCGGAAGGGATGGCTGACGGTGAGGGAGCATCCAACTCGGGCAGGAGGTGCGTAACCACGGCGACCCGCTCGGCCCCCTCGGGGGCACTCGCCGCCGCCTCCGGCGTATCGCTCCGGTAACGGGCGATGACGTCCCTCAGCTCCTGGCGCAAGGCGACGGCCTCGTCGGGCGTGAGCCGCAGGGCCCAGTCGCTCATGTCGAAGGTGTCCCGCCACGCACGGGGCATCGTCTGCAGTTCGTTCACCATCCGCTGAGTGCGCAGGTTGTAGGTGGCAGCGACAGACTGCAGGTACGCCAGTGCGGCCTCGGGCTCCCGATCAGCCAAGTCCCGGTCGTTGAACTCCGTCATCCGATGCACCGAACGCCACCAGCGCTCCCGTGCGTTGCCGCGCTCTGCGTCCTCCTCTACGAAACCGGCAGCGCCGAGCTGGCGCAGGTGGTAGCTGGCCGTCCCGGAGTTGACGCCCAGCCGTTCCGCGAGGCGAGTGGCCGTGGACGGGCCGTACTTCCGCAGCAGCCCGACCAACTGCACACGCACCGGGTGCGCCAAGGCGCGCAACCCCTTGGCGTCCAGAACAACCGCGTCCGCTTCGACTTGCGGGACATCCGGTCCCGCGCTGGTGTCAGTCATGTCGCGCACTCTAGACCGCAAAGAGTTCTTCGCAAAGGGTTCTTCGCGAAGAACTCTTTGCGTTTCGGCCACTTGTGGGCCCCTGCTCATCTATCGACCGATTGATGAGCAAGATCGGTAAGCTGCGATGAGCGGCCGGATCGGCACCGGATCATGCCCATAAAACGGTGTCAGAAAGTCGATGTGCTCAAGAACTTGAGGAGCACCGTTTTCTGTACGATCTGGCAGGTGCAGCCACCCCAGGACGACGACACCGCCGATCTCCTCGCCCCCGTTCCGGCCGTACGGACCGGCAGCCTGGTGGGATACGCACGCGTGTCCACCAAAGGACAGCTGCTCGACCGGCAGATCCACGCGCTCACCGAAGCCGGGTGCATCCGGATCTTCGCCGACAAGAAGTCCGGCAAGAACGCCGAACGCGAGGAGCTGTGGAAGGCCCTCGACTACCTCCGCGAGGGCGACACCCTCGTGGTCCCGTCACTGGACCGACTCGGCCGCTCCATCCAGGACCTCATCGCGATCGTGTCCGGCCTGCGCAAGCGCGGCATCGGCTTCACCTCGCTGCACGAAGCACTCGACACGACCACGCCCGGCGGGCGCCTGGTCTTCCATGTCTTCGCGGCCTTGGCGGAGTTCATCCGCGAACTCATCGTCCAGGGCACCAACGAGGGCCTGGACGCAGCCCGCGCCCGAGGTGCCCGCCTCGGCCGCCCGCCGGCCTTGACCGACGAACAGGTACGTCACGCCCGCGACCTGCTCGCCCGCCCGGAGAACACCGTCACCTCGATCGCGAAGCTGCTCGGCGTCTCCCGCAACACCATCTACAACTACCTGCCCGAACTGAAGGGCGGCCGTCTCGCACTCGCCGAGTCGACCAACACGGCAGAACTGCCCCGACCCTCCAGGTCAGCGGACTGATCATCGCCGTTTGCGGCTGGTGACAGCGTTCTTACCGGCACCCCGATCTCGCCGAGGCGTTCGGCGGTCTTGCCGATCCCGGTGCTGTAGCTGCGGAGGGTGTTCGGGTTATCGAGCGAGTCGAGGAACACGTCCGCCGCGGCCCGTACGGTCAGCGCCTTCCCGGCGGGCAGTCGTACGACGGCGGGCACCGATTCCCCCTTGCCACAGATAACAGGGTCGCTTCGTGTACGGCCCCGCAGACATCGCCGCAGGCCGCGATCGGCGATAGCACGGATAATAGGGCGTTATCTGCGGGAAGACTTCAGACGGGTCCGTCCGCCGACGCTCCGTCAGCCGCCCACCTGGGCCGACTGATCCTTAGCGCCGGTTTTCGTTCGGATGTTCCTCAACCCCCTCATCGCCATCGTCTCCGGCCTACGAAAGCGCGGCATCGGCTTCACCTCGCTCCACGAGGCGCTCGACACCACCACCCCGGGTGGACGTCTGATCTTCCACGTGTTCGCAGCACTCGCGGAGTTCATCCGCGAACTCATCGTCCAGGGCACCAACGAGGGCCTGGACGCAGCCCGCGCCCGTGGCACCCGCCTCGGCCGCCCGCCAGCCATGACCGAGGAACAGATCCGTCACGCCCGGGACCTACTCACCCGCCCCGAGAACACCGTCATCTCGATCGCCAGGCTGCTTGGCGTCTCCCGCAACACGATCTACAAGTATGTACCCGAACTGAAAGGCGGCCGGGCCGCGCTCGGCGAGCCGGACAGAACGCCAGCTCTGCCCCGCCCCGCACAGTCGGCAGAGTGATGGACGGCTACCGCTAAATTCCGTTCCTGTACTCCCCAAGGGCCGACGAGCCGAAGGGCTTCGGCTGGCGGGACTTCCGCGACCTGATCGTCCGCGCCCGCATCCAGCTCTGCGGACCGATCGTGCTGGTCTGGGACAACGTCCGCCTGCACCTGACGGTCGGCATGCGCGCGTTCATCGACGCGAACGCCGAGTGGCTCACCGTGTTCCAGCTGCCCACTTATGCCCCGGACCTCAACCCGACCGAGGGCGTCTGGTCGCTGGTCAAGCGCGACATCGGCAACCTCGCCGCGGCCGACCTCGGTCAGATCACCCGCGCCGTGAAGCGCAAACTGAAGATGCTGCAGTACCGACCGGAGGTCATCGACGGCTGCCTCGCAGGCACGGACCTGGCCCTGGACCTGTGAGCGTCGGGTCGGCGGACCCGAAATTGGTCGAAGCCCAAAGCTGCTGGTCAGCTACGGTGGCGGCATGACTGCCAGCCTGCCCGAGGATATAGCCGACGTGCTTGACCTCGTCCTGAACCCGGACGAGCCCGTTCACGTCGCCCTCCGACGACAGGTGCCCCAACTCAGGGTGCAATCGCGCTGTAATTGCGGGTGCGGCACTGCCTACTTCGAACTCGACGCCGATGCGGTGGAACCCGCACCAACAGGCCCTGGCACCATCGTGGCTGCCGACCTACAGTTGGTCACCGAAACCGGCGAGTGCCCCGGCGAAGTTCTGGTCTTCGCGCAAGGCGGCTATCTCTCATCGCTGGAGGTCTGCTCTTGGAGCGATGACGTCGAGGTGAATCTCGCCGCGGCGCGGCGCTGGCTACAGCCACCGTCCTGAACCCGAGCCAGCGGTCTCGGACCCTGACGCCGCCACCACGAGCCGCCCGACATCACGAGTTCAAGTTCAGTAGCGCCGGAACTCGAACCGCCACGCCCCTCGTCAACGACCCGCGCGAAGAACCCGTACGCATCCGTCACGGGGCCGTACGTGGCCACCGGCGGCGGCTGCGCAAGCGTGGTGTCGGCTTCACCTCGCTGCACGAGGCGCTCGACACAACCACGCCCGGCGGGCGCCTGGTTCTCTATGTGTTCCCGGCCCTGGCGGAGTTCACGAACTCATTGTGCAGGGCACCAACGAGGGCCTGGACGCCGCTCGCGCCCGCGGCGTCCGACTCGGCCGCCCACCGGCGATGACGGAGGAGCAGGTACGCCACGCCCGTGACCTGCTCGCCCGCCCGGAGAATGCTGTCACCTCGATCGCGAAGCTCCTCGGCGTCTCCAGGAACACGAGCTACAACTACGTACCTGAGTTGAATGGCGGTCGCCTCGCACTCGCTGAGTGGACGAGCACGTCGGAACTGCCCCAACCCACCAGGTCTGAGGACTGATCACCGCCGTTTGCGGCTGGTGACACGGTTCTTACGGCACCCCGGCAATGCCCGCATGCGCCGGGCGGTGCTCGGTCTGGACCGGCTGGGCGACCTGGAGGAGGTGCTGCGCGAGGAGCGGCAGCGGGCCCGTGGGGCACCGTGAGACGGGCCGGGGCGGCCGCTGGTTCCGCGCCGCCGCGACTCGCCGACGGGTGCCCGGCGCCCGTCGGCGTGCCGCGACCGGGCAGGTCCCGGCACGGCCTGGGTACGGCACGGCCGTGACCGCCCGGCCGACGCGACCGGAGGGGCGGTCAGCGGCCTTCGTCACCGGCGTGCGAGGGTGCTGCCGCGCCGGCCGGTGCGGCCGGTGTCCCGTCGGTGCCGCCGCTCCTTCCGGCACCCGGCCGGGTCGGCCACCACACGCGGTCCCCGGCGTCCCGCACCAGCGCGGGCACCAGTAGCGAGCGCACCACGAGGGTGTCCAGGAGCACACCGAAGGCGACGATGAACGCGATCTGTGCCAGGAACGCCAGCGGGATGACCCCGAGGGCGGCGAAGGTCGCGGCCAGCACCACCCCGGCGGAGGTGATGACGCCGCCGGTGGCGACCAGTCCCCGTCCCACACCCGCCCGCGTGCCGTGGCGCACCGTCTCCTCCCGGACCCGGGACATTAGAAAGATGTTGTAGTCGACGCCGAGGGCGACCAGGAAGACGAACCCGTACAGCGGCACGGACGGGTCGGAGCCGCTGAAGCCGAACAGGTCGCGGAAGACGAACGCGGCGACGCCGAGGGTGGCGGTGTAGTTGAGGGCCACGGTCAGCACGAGCAGCAGCGGCACGGCCAGGGCCCGCAGCAGCAGCATCAGGATGACCAGGACGACGGCGAGCACCACCGGCACGATGACGGTGCGGTCCCGCTCGGCGGCGCGCAGCGTGTCGTACTGCTGGGCGCTGTAGCCGCCGACCAGCGCGTCGGCTCCGGGCAGGGCGTGCAGCGCGGTGCGCAGCCGGGCGACGGTGTCGCGGGCCTCCTGGGTGTCCGGGGCGGCCTTCGCGGTGGCCTCGAAGCGCACCCGCCCGTCCACGGCACGGGGCTTCGCGGCGGGCCGCCCCTGCGCACCGGTGGCGGTGACGGCGGCGACGCCGGGGGTGGCGCGGGCGGTGCGGGCCACCTGCTCGGCCGCGGCGGCGTCGGCGAGGACCACGACGGGGGTGCCGGAGCCGGCCGGGAAGTGCCGGGCGAGGGTCCGCTGGGCGGCGACCGAGGGCACGTCGCGTACGAACGTCTCGTCGAGGGGCACCCCGCGCGCGTCGAGGGTGAGGGCGCCCGCCGAGCAGACCAGCAGGCCGGCGAGGCACAGCGCCCACACACGGCGCGGCGCCCGGTCGACGAGGGCGGCGACGCGGCGCCACAGCCCGGTGGCGCCGGCGTGCCGCTCGGGGTGGGCGGGCCAGTAGGCGGCCCTGCCGAGGAGGGCGAGGACGGCGGGCAGGAAGGTGAGGGCGCCGAGCACGGCGGCGGCGATGCCGACGGCGCCGACCGGGCCGAGCGCGCGGTTGTTGGTCAGGTCGCTCAGCAGCAGGGTGACCAGGCCGAGGGCGACGGTGCCGGCGCTGGCCAGGACGGCGGGCGCCGAGCGGCGCAGCGCGGTCAGTGCGGCGGCGCGGCGGTCGCGGCCGGCCGCCAGCTCCTCCCGGCAGCGGGCGGTGACCAGCAGCGCGTAGTCGGTGGCGGCGCCGATGACGAGGATGGACAGGATGCCCTGCACCTGCCCGTCGACGCGGACCAGGCCGTGGTCGGCCAGCACGTACACCACGGCGCAGGCCACGCCGAGGGAGAACACCGCGCCGGTGATGACCACGAGCGGCAGCAGCAGCGAGCGGTAGACGAGCAGCAGGATGACCAGGACCGTCACCAGCGCCACGGCGAGGAGGACGCCGTCGATGCCGGCGAACGCGTCGGCGAGGTCGGCCTGGGTGGCGGCCGGGCCGGCCAGCGCCACCCGGGTGCCGGGGACCTGTTCGGCGGCGGCGCGCACCTTCTCCAGGACGGGTGCGAGACGGTCGCCGAGGTCGGCGCGCAGCGGTACGACGGCCTGGAGGGCCTCGCGGTCGGCGGAGGGCAGGGCGGGCGACGGGGCTCCGGCGGTGCCGTCGGCTCCGGCGAGGGCGGCCACGGCGGCGGTGGCCCGCTGCCGGCTGCCCATGAGGTCGCCGGCGCCGTCGGCGGTCCACAGCACGATCACCGGCAGGGTCTCGCGCTGCTGGAAGGCTTCCTGCTCGCGCAGGACCCGGGTGGACTCCGCGCTGCGCGGCAGGAAGGCCGCCTGGTCGTTGGAGGCGACCTCGCCCAGCCGTCCGGCGAAGGGGCCCAGCAGCGCGCCTGCCACGAGCCAGACCGCGATCAGGGCGAGGGGGACGAGTCGGCGGGCTCGCTGGTGCGGAGGCTTCATCGTGCTCCTCTGGTGACTCGGCCCGTTTTCTCGACGGTAAACAATCTCAATGATTGAATCATCTTGGGGATGGGGCGGAGCATGGGGGGTCGTGATGTTCTTTCCCTCTGCCCGGGAATCCGGAGGCATCCCGGCGGCGTACGGCCGGGCGGCCGGCGGCGGCCCGCCTCAGCCCTCGCCCGGCTCCGGTATCCGCGCCAGCGCGTCGTTGAGCGCCGTCACGAAGCGCAGCGCCACGTCGAGTTCCCGCTCGTCGAAGCCTGCGCCGGCCCGGCGCAGGGCGTCGGCGAGGGGGCGGAAATGACTGCGGGCCGCGGCGCGGGCGTCGGCCGCGTAGTGCAGGTGGACCACGCGGCGGTCGGTGTCCTCGCGGACCCGGTGCACGTGGCCGGCGCGTTCCAGCCGGTCGATGCAGGCGGTGACCGCCCCGGAGGTGAGACCGAGCGCGGCGCGCAGCCGGCCGGGGGTCATGGGCTCGTCGGCGTCGAGGATCGCGGCGAGCGCCTGTACATCGGTGGGGTGCAGGTTCTGCCGGGCCGCGTACTGGTGGACCACCCGGCCGATCTCCCCGTGCATCCGGCGCAGCTGGACGGCGAAGGCGGCGAGGTCACCGGGGAAAGCGGGGGGCCGGCCGCCCGCGGGGGCGCCGCCCTGCGCGTGCCGCGCTCGCGCTGCGCCGGTGTCGGTGTCCACCGGCGCATCCTACCGGGGTACCCATGGACCACGCGGTGCGCGCCGACCCCGTCGTCCTCGGCGGCATGGTCCGCACCATCGCCCGCCCCGCCGTCTCCGGCGGCACGGCCCGCACTATCGCCCGTGCCGCCGAGCGGGCCGCGGGGGGCGACACGCGTCCGCCGGGCCGACCCGCGCCGCCCGGCGCGACCGCGCCGGTGACGGACGCGCCGCGCCGGGAACGCCGGGGCGCACCCGGCCGTCGGCCTCGTGTCGGGACGATGACCGTCGAGCACCAATCCGCCGGGCGGCCGGCAACGGATTCCCCGGAGACCGGCATACACGCAGAAGGAGCACCGTGAGACAGACCGTCCATATCGGCCCGAACCCGGCCGCCGGGCCCGACCTGGAGCAACTGGTCGGCAAGGTGGCCCTCGGCGACCGGGAGGCGTTCGCCGCCGTCTACGACCTGGTCGCGGCGCCGGTGCTCGGCGTCGTGCGGGGCGTGCTGCGTGACCGGGCGCAGTCGGAGGAGGTGTCGCAGGAGGTGCTGGTGGAGGTCTGGCGCACCGCGCCCCGCTATCGGCCCGAGCGCGGCACCGCCATCAACTGGATCCTCACTCTGGCGCACCGCCGGGCCGTGGACCGGATCCGCTCGGTGGAGGCGTCGGCCGCCCGCGAGGAGCGCGCCGCCCGCCTGGACCGGCTGCCCGAGTACGACGAGGTGACCGAGCAAGTGGAGGCCAGGCTGGAGCGCGAGCAGGTCAGGCGGTGCCTGCGCACGCTGACGGAGGTGCAGCGGCAGTCGGTGACGCTCGCCTACTACCGGGGTCTGACCTACCGCGAGGTGGCCGAGGCCCTGGCACTGCCGCTGGGTACGGTGAAGACACGGCTGCGCGACGGCCTGATCCGGCTGCGGGACTGCCTGGGGGTGAGCGCGTGAACGGCCCGGCCGAACTGCACACGCTGACCGGCGCGTACGCACTGCACGCGCTGGGCGACGACGAGCGCGCCGCTTTCGAGCGGCATCTGCGGCACTGCGCCCCGTGTACGTCGGAGGTGGCCGAGTTCACCGCCACCGCCGCCCGGCTCGGACTGGCCGCCGCCGACGCCCCGCGCCCCGCGCTGCGCGATCAGGTGCTGCGACGGGTGGCCGAGGTGCGCCAGGAGTCGCCGCGCGTGACCGGTGCGACGGTCCGCGCGCGCCTGGCGGCGGCCGCGCGGGGGGCGAGCCACTGGGGGCTCGCGGCCTGCCTGGCCGCAGCGGCCGGCCTGGGCGGCGTGGCCGTCTGGCAGCACGAGCGGGCGGACACGGCAAGGGAGCAGGCCCGCCGGGCCGAGGCGCGCGTCGACGACCTCGCGGCCGTCCTGGCGGCCCCGGACGCGCGGACCTCGACGGCCCGGCTGGACGGCGGCGCCACCGGCACGGTGGTGGTCTCCCGCAGCCGCGACCGGGCGGTGTTCGTGGCGTCCGGGATGCGTCCGCCGCCGCAGGGGCGGGTCTACCAGCTCTGGTACGACGACCACGGCTCGATGCGCTCGGCCGGCCTGATGAACCCCGGCCGCACCACGCAGGCCGTGCTGCTGCGGGGCGGCGTGGACGGGGCGTCCGGGGTCGGGGTGACCGTGGAGCCGGCCGGCGGCTCGGCCCGGCCCACGTCGGCGCCGCTGGCGCTGCTGGCGCTGCCCGCCTGAGGCGCCCGCCCGGACCGGCTCAGCTCGCCGCCGCGCTGCGCGCGGCGGGCTGGTCCACCGTGGGCACCCCGGCCAGCCCCTCCGGGGTGGCGTACACCCGGCAGGAGAGCGCGGGGGCGGCCTCGGGTACCGGGAAGAGGTCACGGCCGTCGACACGGAAGGTGGGCGAGCCCGCGAAACCGGTGGCCGCCGCGTCCCGCTCGCTCTCCACGGCGCGCAGGACGACCTGTGCCCCGCTCACGCCGGCGGCGTCCAGGGCCTGGCCGAGGCGGTCGCGGGCGACGGGCCAGTTGGGGCAGCCGGCGAAGTAGAGCAGTTCGATGTCCACGCCTCCCAGGGCGCCACCCGTGGACCGGTGCGGACACGACGGGGCCGGGCACGTCCCCGTCGGCGTGCCCGGCCCGGTGCCGTGCGTCAGCTCTTGGGCATCAGCACGGAGTCGATGATGTAGACGGTGGCGTTGGCGGTCTGCACATTGCCGCAGACGACCTTGGCGGAGTCGTTCACGGTGTACGACTCGCCCGAGCCGGACGTGGTCAGCTTGCCCTTCTCCAGGGTCTCGAAGGAGCCGTTGCGAAGGTCCTGCGGCGTCAGGCGCTTGCCGACGACGTGGTAGGTGAGGATCTTGGTCAGCTGGGCCTTGTCGTTGAGGACCTTGTCGAGGTCGGCCTTCGGGATCTTGGCGAAGGCGTCGTTGGTCGGGGCGAAGACGGTGATGTTCTGGGCGTTGTTCAGGGTGTCGACGAGGCCAGCCTTCTTGACGGCCGTGACGAGCGTGGACAGGACGGGGTTGTTGGAGGCCGCGGTGGCGACCGGGTCCTTGGCCATGCCATCGAAGGAGCCGGCACCGTCCTTCGGCACCGCGGAACAGGCGGCGCCGAAGGGCTGGTCGGCCGTGGTGGCGCCGGCACCGGCCATGTCGTCGTCGGACGGCGAGGCGGGCGCGGAGGCGGGGGCGGACGACGCCTCCGACGAGGACGCCGAGTCGCTTCCGCTGTCGGAGCAGGCGGCCAAGGCGAGCGGCAGCAGCGTGGCGGCGGCCGCGGTCACGGCGAGGCGGCGGTAGCGAAGGGTCACGATGGTTCTCCTGTACTGGTCGGTATCGGTGTGGGGTGGGAATCCGGTCCGCGCGGCGGTGGCCGGCTCGGAGCGGAGATCGAGGGGGCAGGACGGTGTGGCGGTCACTCGACGGTCACCACCAAGGAGTGCCGGCCGCTCGCCCCGTCGGGGACGGTGCGCGTGCGGCGGTCGGTCTGGACGGCTCCGGTGCGGTCGGTGGCGCGCACCGTGAGGGTGTGGGCGCCCGGCTCGGCCCGCCACGGGAAGGACCACTGCCGCCAGGTGTCGCGGCTGTCCTCGGCGGCGAGGCGGGCCTCGGTCCAGGGGCCGTCGTCCACGCGGACCTCGACGCGGTCGATGCCCCGGTGCTGGGCCCAGGCGACGCCGGCCACCATGACCGTTCCGCTGCGCGGCCGGGCGAAGGGGCGGGGGGTGTCGATACGGGCCTGGGGCTTGACGGGGGCCCTGCGGGCCCAGCCGCGCCGGACCCAGTAGGCGTAGTAGGCGTCGAACGTGGTCAGCTCGATGTCCGTGATCCACTTGCAGGCGGAGACGTAGCCGTACAGGCCCGGGACGACCATGCGGACGGGGAAGCCGTGCGCGAACGGCAGCGGTTCGCCGTTCATGCCGACGGCGAGCAGCGCGTCGCGTCCGTCCATCACGTCCTCCACCGGGGTGCCCAGCGTCATGCCGTCCACCGAGCGCGCCACGAGCTGGTCGGCCGGTCCGCCGCGCGAGGGCGGGCGCACCCCGCACTCGGCGAGCAGGTCCGCGAGCCGTACGCCGAGCCAGCGGGCGTTGCCGACGTAGGGACCGCCGACCTCGTTGGAGACACAGGTGAGGGTGATGTCCCGCTCCACGAGCGGCCGCCGGAGCAGGTCGGCGAAGGTGAGGGTGCGCGGCCGGGTGACCCCCTTGCCGTGGACGCGCAGCCGCCAGTCCCCGGCGTCGACACGGGGCACGACGAGGGCGGTGTCCACGCGGTAGAAGGAGCTGTTCGGGGTGGTGAACGGACTCAGGCCGGGGATGCGCGGGGCGGCGCCGCGCGGCACGGGGGGCGCCGGGGAGGCGGGAGCGGGCAGGGTGACGGCGGCACGGGAGGCGGCGGCGTCCCGGCCGCCCAGTGCCGCCAGCCGGCGGCCCAGTACCCCGGTCGCGGCGGACAGCACGGCGGCCGAGCCGGCCAGGACGACGAACCCCCGGCGGTCCCAGCCGGGCGGCGGGCTCGCGTCGGGGTCGTCGCCCCCGCCCGCGGCGGGGCCCGCAGCCCCGGCGTCCTCGCCCCGCACCCCTCGGCCGCGGGGCGCCGGGGGCCGCATCCGGCCCGCCAGGCCGTACAGCAGCAGCGCTCCGGCGACCGCGCCGAGCAGGGACGGCAGCGCGTCCGAGGGGCCCGTCGAGTCCGGCCGGCCCACGGCGGCCACGGCACCGATAGCGCCGACGGCCAGCACTACGGCCGCGGCGGTGCGGCGGTGGCCGCGCGACAGCAGCCCGAGCAGCGCGGCGCCCAGGGCGAGCACGGCGCAGATGCCGAGCTGGAGGACCAGCTTGTCGTCGGTGCCGAAGCGGCGCACCGCCCAGTCCTTCACCGCGGCCGGCGTGCGGTCGATGACGGCACCGCCCACGGCGACCACCGGGCCGGCCTGCGGACGCAGCCATCCGGCGGCCAGCTCCGCCACGGCGAGCGCGGCGCCCCCGGCGAGCAGGCCGCTGAGCGCGGCGAGTGCGGCGAGCCCGGTCCGCTTGCGGGGGCGGGCTCCCGGCGGGGCGGGAGATGTCCTGGTGTCCGTCACGCGGGTAATCCGGCGCGGACGGCGGGGCCGGATTGGCCCGTGACCCGAAAGAATTAATCTTGCGCGCCGAGCCATCCAGGCCCCTGACCTGCTCCGTATTCCCTGTGGGAGCCTTTGGGCCGTGCGGCCGCGGACTCACGGCGTCACCCGTACGTCGCCGGGCGGGCACGAGCCGGGGACGGGCGCGGTGCCAGGTCCGGCGCGCTTCGGCCGCTCCACGGCGCACCGGACCGCGCGGCACAGGACGCACCGTTCCGCTCCGCAGCCGTGTGGAGCCCGCACCAGCCGGTGCGTGCCGGCCCCCACGACCGCCGGACGCGGTGGCGCGTCTCACCCACCGAGGTCCGCCCACACCGTGTGGCCCCGCGCCGTGACCCGGTCGCCCCAGGCGCCCCGGCTGAGGGCGTCCACGAGGTACAGGCCCCGGCCGGACCCGGCCAGGATGAAGGAGGGGTGGCGCCAGCGGGCGCGTACGGCCACGCGGTCGAGGCCCCCTCCGGCGTCCGACACCTCGACCCGCACCGCCGGACCGCCCGCGTGCGAGCAGCGCGGGCTGACGGCGACCCGGACGGGCGGGCTGCCGTACCGTACGGCGTTGGTGACCAGTTCCGTCATCACCAGGCACGTGTCGTCGGCGAGCGCCTGTGCGCCCCAGGCGGCGAGGCGGGCGCGCACGACGCCTCTGAGGTGGGGCAGGCAGTGCGCCGGTGCGCGCAGCCTGCGGCCGTGAAGCGTACCCATGGTCCTCGCATCCCCTGGTCTGCGTGCGCCCCGAGCGGGCTCACGGGGAATACGGAGCGGCGGGCCGTGCCGGATGGGTCCGCCGGGACGCGGGAGATGGTACGCGGCCCGGCCCCGCACGGGACCGGAGCGGCCAGGACCCCTCCCGCCACCGGGCCGGTCCGGGCCGGCGGTCCCGCCGACCGGCCCCGCCTCCCGCGCCCTGTGCCGGTCAGCCGCGGCGCCGGGGCGGCAGCGGCACGAACCCGCTGGTACGGGCGGCGTACTCGGCCCATCCCGGGCGGCTGGACATCCGCCGTTCCAGCAGCCGTTTGCCGCTGCCGGACACCAGCAGCCCGCTCATGACGAGCGGCGACACCAGGCACACGGCGGCGACCGCCGGACGGTCGCAGGCGGTCAGGTACAGCCCCCACCACACGCAGAAGTCGCCGAAGTAGTTGGGGTGGCGCGTCCAGGACCACAGGCCACGGTCCATGATCCGCCCCCGGTTGGCCGGGTCGGCCTTGAACCGGGCGAGCTGCGCGTCCCCCACCGCTTCGAACGCCAGACCGATCGCCCAGAGCGCGGCGCCCGCCCACAGCAGCGGCCCCGCCGGGCCGGGCAGGTACTGGGCGGCCTGCACGGGCAGCGAGACCAGCCACACCAGGGCGCCCTGCAGCAGGTAGACGGTGCGCAGGGCGTACAGGTTCCGGTCGCCGCGCGCCCTGGACAGCAGGTCGTCGTAGCGGGGGTCCTCGCCGTGGCCGCGCCCGCGCCGGGCGATGTGCACCGCCAGTCTGAGCCCCAACACGGCGGTCAGCGCGCTCACCACCGCCCGGCGCACGTCGTCGCCGTACCCGGCGGAGACCGCGTACGACACGGCGGCCACGGCGGTGAATGCGATGCCCCACGCGACGTCCACGACCCGGTGCACGCCTTTGCGCACCGCGACGGCGAACGTCGCCAGCATCACGGCGAGGGCCGCGAGCGCGGCCCAGCCGAGGCCGGCCGCGAACGCGCCCCAGGGATAGCCGTTCACACCGCCTCCAGGCCCTCGTACCAGGCGGCGGGGCCCTTCGTCATGCCGCTCGCGCCGCCCGGTCCGGGCCGCACGGCAAGGATCTGGTCCACGCCCATGCGGCCCTCCTCGAAGGCGAGCGCGCCGCCCGCCAGGTACAGCCGCCACACCCGCGCGGTCTGCTCCCCCGCGAGCCGCACGAACCGGTCCCAGCGCTCCTCCAGGGTGGCGTGCCAGGCGCGGACGGTGCGGGCGTAGTGCTCGCGCAGCGACTCGGTGTGCCGCACCTCCAGACCGGCGTGCTCCAGCAGGGCCACGGTCTCGCCCAGCGGGCGCATGTGCATGTCGGGGGCGATGAACGCCTCGATGAACGGCCCGCCGCCCGGCGCGCCGCTCCCGCGTGACATCTGCTGCACCAGCACCCGGCCGCAGGGCCGCGCCAGCCGGTGCAGCGCGGCGGCGAACGCCGGGTAGTGGTCCTCGCCGACGTGTTCGCCCATCTCGACGCAGGCGACGGCCTCGTAGCCGCCGCCGTCGATGTCGCGCCAGTGCCGGCACTCCACCTCCACGCGGTCCTCCAGGCCGTGCTCGCGCACCCGCTCACGCACGTACGCGGCCTGCTCGCGGGACAGGGTGACGGCGGTGACCTGGGCCTGGTGGTGCCGGGCGGCGTGCAGGGTGAGGGAGCCCCAGCCGCAGCCGACGTCCAGCAGGCGGGCGCCGGGCACGAGGGCGAGCTCGCGGCAGATCAGCTCCAGCTTGGCGCGCTGCGCCTGGACGGGCGTGGTGCGCTCGCCGCCGAACCAGCCGCAGGAGTAGGCCATGGTCTCGTCGAGGAGGAGGCCGTAGAACTCGTTGGACGGGTCGCAGTGGTGGCTGATGACGGCGCGGTCGCGCGAGCGGCTGTGCAGGCGTCCGCGCGGGCGGGCCTGGGTGGCGGGGGCGGGCGGGGGCGCGCCGACGGCGCCGAGGCGTACGGCGGTGGCGAGGGCGCGGGCCCGGTCGGCGGGGGTGAGCCGGGGCGGGCGCAGGCGCCCTTCGCGGGCGGCGGCCCACACCGCGCGCAGCCCCTCGGTCAGGTCGCCGTCGATGTCGAGTTCGCCAGTGACGTAAGCCTGGGCGAGGCCCAGTTCGCCGGGCTGCCACAGCAGGCGGCGCAGCGCGCGCCGGGAGCGCAGGTGGACGACGGAGACGTCGGGTCCGGCCTCGCTGCCGTCCCAGGCGCGCAGCCGGACGGGTGGCGCCCCGCCGAGCAGGTCGGCGGCGAGAGCGGTCAGGGTGTGGGCGGCACCGCTCCGGGTGCGGGCGGGTGCGGTGGTCATCGGCCGGTGTTCTCCTTGCTTCCCTTGGTGAACAGGTACTGCTGGACGTCGAGGTAGCCGGAGCGGAATCCGGCCTCGGAGTAGGCGAGGTAGAAGGTCCACAGGCGGCGGAAGGTGTCGTCGAAGCCGAGGGCGGCCACCTCCCCGGCGCGTTTGGTGAACCGCTCGCGCCACAGCCGCAGGGTCTCGGCGTAGTGCGCGCCGAAGGCGTCGCGCCGCACGAGGCGCAGCGCGGTGTGATCGCGGATGGTCTCCTCGACGGCCCGGGTGGAGGGGATCAGGCCGCCGGGGAAGACGTACTTGTGGATCCAGGTGTAGGTGTCGCGGGTGGCGAGCATCCGCTCGTGGGGCATGGTGATGGCCTGCAGGGCGAGCCGGCCGCCGACGTCCAGCCGGTCGTCGATCGCGCGGAAGTACACCGGCCAGAACTCCGCTCCGACCGCCTCGATCATCTCCACGCTGACGACGGCGTCGTAGGTGCCGCGCGCCTGACGGTAGTCGCACAGCTCGACGCGGACCCGCTCCTGCAGGCCGGCCGCCCGCACCCGCTCGCGGGCGAGGGCCTGCTGCTCGGCGGAGAGCGTGAGGCTGGTGACGCGGGCGCCGCGGGCGGCGGCGCGCAGGGCGAGTTCGCCCCAGCCGGTGCCGATCTCCAGCAGCCGGGTGCCCTGGCCGACGTCCGCGAGGTCGAGCAGCCGGTCGATCTTGCGCCGCTGGGCGGCGGCGAGCAGGTCCCGGTGGGCGGGCAGGCCGCGGAACACCGCGGACGAGTAGGTCAGGGTCTCGTCGAGGAACAGGGCGAACAGGTCGTTGGACAGGTCGTAGTGGGCGCTGATGTTGACGCGGGCGCCCTCGGGGGTGTTGCGGCGCTCCCGCGGCTGCCTGAGCGCCCACAGGCCCCGCAGGCGCTGCACGGGTGCGGGGACGAGGTCGGCGGCGTGCGCGGCGAGGACGGTGAGCGCGCCCACCAGGTCGGGCGCGTCCCACTCGCCGGCCATGTAGGACTCGCCGAAGCCGACCAGTCCGAAGCGGCCCACGCGCGCGTGGAAGGCGGCCGGGTCGTGCACCCGCACCAGCGGGCCGCCGAGCCCCACCGGGTCGTCACCGGCGAACCGCACCGCGAGCGGCAGCCGGGCCAGCGCGCGGCGGACTACGGCTGCGGTCACGGCGGTGCGGGCGCGTGAGGCGTGCGGTACGGCGGCCACATCCGGCCAGCGCGCGGGGTCGGCGGCACGCGGGCGCGGGCCGGGCGCCGCGGCCGGGACGGGCGCGGGGCGGTCATGGGCTGTGGTCAACGTTCCCCTCCGGTGTGCGGTGCGCGGGTCGCGCGCTCGCGGCCCGGCCGGGGCTGCACGGGCAGCCCCCTGAGATACAGGCGGACGCCGTGGAAGCGGATGGCCGCCGACACGGCGAGGGTGGACAGCGGGTGGCGCAGCGCCAGCCGCAGCAGCGCCGCCGCCGTCGCCGGGCGGCGGGTGCCGCGCACGGTGGCGGTCAGCGCCCGGCCGCCGGGGCGGTCGAGGTGCACGGTCAGATCGAGCCGGTCGCCGGGCACCGGCAGGCACATGCGGTAGGCGCCGTCGACCGGGAAGAACGGCGAGACGTACAGCTCCTTGTCCGCGTGGTAGCGCGCGCCGCCGCCCGCGGGGTCCGGCCGCAGCAGGTAGCAGTGGCGCCCGCTGTAGGTGTTGTGCACCTCGGCCACCACGCAGCGCAGTTCCCCGCCGGGCCCGTGGCACCAGTACAGGGTGAGCGGGTTGAAGACGTGTCCGAGCACCCGTGTGTGGGTGAGCATCAGCACCCGGCCGCCGTCCAGCGGCACCCCGCGGGCGGCGCAGAACGCCTCCAGCGCGGCCCGTACCGGGGTGGTGTCGCCGGCGAAGTGGTCGCGCGGGTCCAGGCGGGCGAGCGGCGCCAGGACGCGCGGCAGCCGGGGCGGTGCGTCGGGGTCGAGCAGCCACAGGTAGGTGCGGTGCCGCAGCGCGTAGCGCCTCGGCCCGGTGCGCACATGGCGGATCTCGCACGGGTACAGGGCGGGCACGGCGGCGGTCATCAGCGCACCCCCAGCGCGGCGGCGGCCCGTGCTCCGGAGCGGCAGCCGTCCTCGTGGAAGCCCCAGCCGTGGTAGGCGCCGGCGAACGCGCACACCGGGCTGTCCAGCTCGGGCAGCCGGGCTTGCGCGGCCACCGACTCAGGGGTGTACACGGGGTGTTCGTAGACCATGCGGGCAAGCACCCGGGAGCCGTCCACCCGGTCCTGGCCGCCGAGGGTGACGACGTAGGTCTCGGCCGCGTCCAGGCGCTGCAGGCGGTTCATGTCGTAGCTGACGCGGACCCGGTCGGCGGGGGCGGCGCAGGCGGGCATGAGGTAGTTCCAGCTGGCGCGGGCGCGCGGGGCGCGGGGCAGCAGGGAGGTGTCGGTGTGCAGCAGGGTGGTGTTGCGCGAGTAGCGGAAGGCGCCGAGCACCTCGCGTTCGGCCGGGGTGGCGTCGGCGAGCAGTCTCAGCGCCTGGTCGGGGTGGACGGCGACGACGACCGCGTCGTAGCGCTCGCTGGTTCCGTCGGCGGCGGTGACCTCGGCGCCGTCGGCGAGGCGGCGCACGGCGCGCACCGGGGTGGAGGTGCGGACGTCGGCGATGTTCTTGGCGACGCGGGCGACGTACTCCCCCGAGCCGCCGGTGACGGTGCGCCACACCGGGGAGCCGCCGACGGAGAGCATCCCGTGGTGGGCCAGGAAGCGGAAGAGGTACCCGGCGGGATAGCGCAGCGCCGTGCCCGCGTCGCAGGACCACACGGCGGACACCAGCGGGGTCACGAAGTGCGAGCGGAAGTACGGCGAGAAGCGTTCGCGGTCCAGGAACGCGCCCAGGGTGAGCGGTCCGGTGCCGCCGTCGCGGGCGAGCAGCCGGCGGGCCGCGCGGTGGAAGAGCGGGACCTCGGCGAGCAATCTCAGGTAGGCGCCGCTGAGGGCGCTGCGGGGGCGGGCGAACAGGCCGGACGGGCCGCGTGCCCCGGCGTACTCCAGGCCGCACTCCTCGCACCGCACCGACATGCTCATCTCCGACTCCTGCGTGGCGACGCCGAGTTCGGCGAACAGGCGCAGCAGGTGCGGGTAGGTGCGGCGGTTGTGGACGATGAAGCCGGAGTCGACCCGGTGGGTGCGGCCGTCGGCCGGGGAGGTCAGCTCGTGCGTGTGCGCGTGGCCGCCGAGCCGGTCGTCGGCCTCGTACAGCGTCACCCGGCCGGCGCGGGAGAGGATGTGCGCGGCGGTCAGCCCCGCGATCCCCGACCCCACCACCGCCGTACGACGGCCGCGCCCGGCCGTGCCCGGAGCCCCCTGCGTCATCCTGTTCCTCCCCATGCCGTGATCAGAGCTGGCGAGGGGAATCCGGAGCAGGTGGGTTGGTGGATTGGTGGGGCCGGAAAACGGCTTCGGTCGGCGGCTCGCACCGGCCCCGGCGGGCAGGCCGGGGCGGGCCCGACGGGGTCGGGGGCGGGCGGAGCGAGGACGGAGGGCGGCTCTCGGCCTGCGGCACCGGCCTGGGCCGCAAAGGCAGTGGCCGTGAGGAGGGGAGCGCGGCCGGACGATCTCTTCCGAGGCCGTCCGGCCCGTCACGCGGCGGGACGCCATGTGCGGTGCGCGGTGCGCCGTGTCATGACGGCGGGCGCACGGGCACATCCGGCGGCGAGGCCGCCGGATGTGCCCGTGGCGGCCTCGGCGCGTCGTGACGTGCGCGGCCGGGCCGGGCCCTGCGGGGTCAGCCGGCGCTCTCGCCGCGTCGCGCGGCCTCCTGCTCGGTGCGGGCCCCCGACGTGGCGAGCGTGCCGCCTGCATTCTCCAGATGCGCGCGGACGAACCACTGGAACTGCTCCAGGTCGCGCAGCTGCTCGATGAGAAGGTCCTCGGTCGCGGGATCGACCGCCCGGGTCCAGCACCTGCACGGCGTCCAGAGCGGCCTGCGGCTCCTGGACGCGGTCCCCGGCATGCTCACCGAGGGCACGATGCCCGAGTACCTCTACCACCGCACCAACGGTGTCGTCGGCCTCCTGGAACGGCTGATCGAAGACGGCTGCCGCGAGGCCATCGACTCCGGCCGGGAACGCCTGGACGAAGAACTCCTTGAGGGCATCGCCATCGACCTGCGCGACAGCGACCGGCGTGACGCCGGCGCCGGCGAAGTCCCCGCCGTCCCCGACAAGCCCGCCCGGCGCAAGCCCCGCCGCGGCCGCAACACCGTCTTCGACGACCGCGGCCCCCTCGGCACGGCCCAGGAAGGCGCCCGATGATCACTCCGCTGCCCCGGAGCCTGGACCCGCTGCCCGGCGAACTGCTGGCCGACTATGTGATGAGGCTCGCCCACCGGCTCGACGTCGCCCCGGATACCGTCCTGCGACGCACCGGCCTGGCCGAGTACCAGCTCAACACCCAGGCCATCACCCGCACCGCCCTCTCCCTCGAACTGCCGGCCCCGCGAATGAACAACTTCCAGACCGCCACCCGCCTCACCGCAGCCGAAGCCACGGCTCTGACCCTGCTGCCGCTCGCACCCCGCTACCCACCCATCGCCCACAGCCTCGACGTCGTCCGCACGGGCAAGCGCATCCCCGCACTGGACTGGCTCTTCCCCGCAACAGTCCGCTACTGCCCCGACTGCCTCGCCGGCGACGGGACGCCGCTGCAGACGGACCACGGCGGCCCCTGGAAGACCGACTGGAGACTGCCCGTCATCAGCACGTCGCCCGAGCGGTGCTGAGCGAGGAAGGGCACCAGGACGTGCTCCGCCAAGTGATCCTTCCGGCTGCGCTGAAGGACGCTGTATCCCAAGACCGACCGGTCGTCGTGATCGTCAGCGGCCAGCCAGGCGCTGGGAAGACCGCCATCGCCGACCTGGTCCAGGCAACGCTGGACCGCCGTGGTGGTGCGGTGCGGATCTGCAGGGACCTCTACAAGAGCGCGCATCACCACTACAGCGGCCTTCAGCCGGAGTTTGTGCCGACGCCGGACGCGTCGTCGTTCTTCCCGCGCGGGACCGCTTTCGGTCTCCTGCCCTGTTTGTTCTTCGAGGCCGCCCCCTTTGACCTGGCCTTCTCCTCCTCGGCGGCCGCTTTCTCCAGGGCAGTGACAACGTCCTCACCGAGGTGCATCCCGGCCGCGTCGTGGTGGGCACGGGTGGTGGTGGAGTCGATGCTGACCAAGGACAGGTCCACCTCACCGCGCTTCGCGGCTTCCGCGATCAGGCCCTCCAGCAGCGCCTCGAAGACCCCGGCGTCACGCCACTGCCGGAAGCGGTTGTGGACGGTCGACCATGCACCGAATTCTGTCGGCATCTCCCGCCACTGGCCGCCCGTCTTGAACCGCCAGATCACGCCCTCGAACTGCTGCCGCAGCCGCTCGGGGTACGGGCCGTACTCGCCAATCGGCAGGTACGGCTCGATGAACTCCCACTCCGGGTCAGTCAGTTGCACTCGTGTCACGTACGACGGTCTACCGGACCAGACCATGCCACGAAGGCACATCCCGCAGATTGATCACGACTCGATACGTGCCCTAGTCGGCGACGACTTCAAAGCCTCCCACCCGGACTACCTGCGCCTGCTCGAGGAAGAACCCCGCCGTGCCGGGGCCGCGATCCGGGCCGACTACCGAGCCTGGTTCGCCGAGGCCGAAGCGTACGTGCGCCGCCGCCGCGGCGATGCCCTGATCGAGGGAGCGCCCGACAGCGTGGAGGAGTTCCTCGCCAGCGCACTGCCGTTCGCAGCCGACGGCTACCTCATCGAGCTCGTGGTCCTGGCCGTGCGGGAGGCAGACAGTCTGCTGTCCACGGCGCTGCGGTACGCGCGCTCCCTGCAGAGGGGCGGCTACGCGCGCTTCACTTCACGCACCGGGCACGACGTGTGCTTCCGCGCCCTGGCCGACGTCGTAGAGGCCGCGCAGGGGCATCCGGCGATCGCGGCCATCACGGTGATCCGGCGCGATGGCGAGGCCCTGCTCCGGCAGGAGAGCGAGGGCCGGCGGGCCACCTGGGCGCTCGCCGCGGAACAGACGCGGCCCTACACCGACCAGGAAGCCGAGGCGTTCCTGCGGCTCCATCAGGGCTGCGCCGGGCGCTGCCGCAGCACCGGCGGGAGCTGAACGAGATCGCCGCGCTGGCGCGGCCGCTGATGCCCGCACGGGTGGGGCCGGCCCGGCTCGGCCGGCCCCACCCTTCTTCCTGGCCCCTGCCCGTGCCGCGGGCAGCCGGCTACGACTCCTTGAGCTCCTTGAGCCGGGCGGCGTAGCGGGACAGGATCTTCCCGGTCTCGGCGGGGCCGGCGTTCTCCAGCCGCTGCTGGTCCTCCAGAGCGGCCTGACGGGCGGCCTTCAGCTCCTCGATCCGTTCCTCGTCGGGGAGCGGGGACCTGTGTTCGGCGGTGAGCTGGGTGTTGTACCAGGCCACCACGGACCGGACGATGTCGGCCGCCTGCTGCTCATCGCCGCCTTCCAGGCCGGAGAAGTCGGGGCTGGGGATCTCGGACACGGGAGCCACCTTCGACGGCGAAGACGCTGTACGCAGCCGGGGGCGGACCCTCGTCACCGAGCGCCGCCACCACCTGGCCTAGGAAGATCTCCCCGCGCAGCCGGGCCGGAACAGGGACGACCGGTCAGGGATTGAGATCGAGGACCCGGACCGGTTCGCCGGTCCACCGCTCGGGGGCGGTGGTGGCGATGATCGCACCGTCGGGGCGGTCGGGCGTGGGCTGCGCGGCATGCTGGGCATGGGCTGCGGCCCAGCCGTCCTGCCGGGCCACCGCCAAAGCCGCGGGCAGGTCGAGGTCCAGGACGGTGATGCCGGGCAGGGCGGCCAGGTGCTCCGCTGTCCCCGGCCGGGCCCGGTCGGCTTCGACGAGCGCGCAGGTCGGGGCGTAGAGGTACCAGCCGGTCTCCGCGTGGGCGCGGTGGATCAGCCGGGACACGAGTACGTTGCCGCGGCCGGCGGCGGCCATGGCGGTGTCGTCCAGGACGATGTGCGTCGCCTCGCTCACCGGGCCGCCGCCTGGGCCAGCCGGCGGTCCAGCTCGCTGTCCAGGCCCCGCTCCTCAGCGGCACTCGGGGCGTAGCCGGTCCACTCCTTCAAAGCGGCCCGGGCCTTCTCGGCCCGCTCGGCCCGCTCGGCCGGGGTCAGCAGGGTTTCCGCGAGCCGCGCCAGGTACGCGCGCAGCGACATGCCCTCGGCGGCCGCGATCGCCGCCAGCCGGTCCCTGGCCTCCTCGGGGATACGAACGTTCGCATCAGACATCAACATGCTCCTCTCCACACCCACCAGGATACGGGTACGTACCCGTACCCGAATGGTCGGTGAGACCGCATCGGGTGACACCCGGAGGGAATCTTGCCCAAGTAATGGGCATGATCGCCTGATCTGCCCTGACGGCCTTCCCGACGGCTAATTGGGCGCCATCGCGCTGTTGCTGTGCTGGCGCACCGCGACCTCGAGGTGCCGAGCTCGCCATGTGCTCAGCAGCCAAGCGGACGGCAACTGAAGGGTGAGCAGAGCGAAACCTGCCGTTACGAAAGCGTCGTCAGCCGGCGCGGCGGCTTCGTCCCGCCAGGCGGAGAGGCCTGCCCAGAGCAGAAGAATCAGCAGGTAGGCACATCCGTCGACCAGCGGGGTGCGCCACTGCGGTGCGGCAGAGGTGAAACGGCGCGTCAGGGTCAGGGTGAGCGTGGCGGCGGCCAGGAATACATAGGACAGGGAGTTTGCCGGCCACTGCGATACCCACGACTCGAGACTGCCTGCCGCCGCTGACCAGGCGAGATCGACCACGGCTCCGATCATCCAGGAGCCGATGACAACGGTCAGCGCATAGGTGAGGGCGCTGCGCCAGGTGACGGTCATGCCACGCGCTTCCGTTCGTAGGCCGACGGAGCACCCTGTGCGGTGGTCCGTGGACACCCGTACGATGTCGGTGGGTCAGGAGGTCGGAGCGACGAGCATGCGCTCGGCTCCCAGCCGTGTGGCGTCAGTGTCGGTGTACATGGTGGTCTCCCCGTCGGACCAGCGGATGAGGAGGTCGTCGGTGCGGCCGTTCGCGGTGTAGTTGCCGGTCGTCATGGCCGTGTCGTGTGTCCAGGTTCCGTTGGGGTTCAGGATGCGTTGTTCCTGTCCGAGGCCTGATGTAGTGGTGCCGACGTAGTTGTCGAGTTCACCGTCGGTCCAGCGCACCATGAGGTCCCATTTCTGGTTGCCGGAGAACTCGCCGCTGGTCAGGAGGGTGGCGTCCTTCCAGGTTCGGTTGGGGTCCTTGAGCTTGTGCTCCTGGCCGAACGTGCCGGCGCTGACGTTGGTGTAGAGGCTCAGTTCCCCGTCGGTCCAGCGCACGATCAGGTCGGTGACGTACTGCGAGGCCGCGAAGCGGCCCGCGGCGATCTGGGTGGCGTTCTTCCATGTGTCGTTGGGTTTGATCATCTGGGTGCCGTCCCAGTTCAGGCCCTTGCTGCCCACATCCCCGTACAACGTCACCTCGCCGTCCACCCAGCGCACCAGCAGGTCGAACTGGTTGGATCCGGTGAAGTCTCCGGCGGTGATGGTCTCGGCGTTCTGCCAGGTCCCGTTCGCCGCCAGCAGTTGCCGTTCTGCGTCGTAGCCGCCGCGCCCGTTGCCGGGGTAGAGGGTGGCCTCGCCGTCGGTCCAGACCACGATCATGTCGCTGTGGCCGGTCTGCCGGAAGTCACCGGAGGCCAGCAGCTTGGCGTGCTGTGCTGCCAGGTGGATGCTGTGCCGGGCAGGTGGGGGTCCCCCGATCCCACGTAGGGCGGCTTCGTGGCCAGCTGCTGATGGGCAGCGGCGTGGTCGAACAAATCCTGCGCGTCGGCGCCGTAGACCGGCGCGTACGTCACCCAGTCGACGTTGGCGTCGTTGCCGCCGCCGTTGTATCCACCCGTGTTGCCGATGACCTTGCCGGTACCGGTGGTGCTGTTGTAGTCCTCGATCCAGGGCCCGCCGGAGACACCTCCATGGAAACCCTTGCAGGTCATGCGCATCTGCCGGAAACCCGGCAGCTGGGATGTGGTGACGGGACAGCGGACGGGCACGTGATCGGGGTTGACGTCGCCGGAGCTCGGATAGCCGATGACGGTGACCTTGTGGTTGTAACTGCTGGTGGGCGTGAAGGTGAGAGCCCCGGTGACGTCTTCTACCTTGCCGCGGCTGTTGGCATCGACCTGAGCGAAGGCCAGGTCGAGGTCGGACGTGGCCGTCTTGGTGTTCGACGTGTAGCGCTTGTCCAGATACATCTGGGCGACCGGGAAGACGCCGTAGGGTTGCTCGGCGGCGGACTTACCGACGCGGTACTGCGGTACGAAGATGCGGTGATTCGCCGACTGCAGGCCCAGTCCGCAGTGTCCGGCGGTCAGAACGATGTCCTTGGCGGCCGTGTGGACGACGCTGCCTGTGCAATAGGTTTTCGGGCCGCCCACGGGTTGGCCGTCGAAGAAGAAGGTTCCCACCACCGGGTGGCCGAGGAAGTGCTCGGAATCGGGTGTTCCGGAGGGCGCCGCCAGGTTGCCGGCGGCCCGCTGGGCGATCGATGCCGCACCGGCCACGGCCGGTGCGGCATCGATCGGCACGGCGCTGTCCATGCGGTCCGCGGTCCAGTACTTCTCCTCCTCGCTGAGGACTGGTCCGTCCGAGGGTGTGGTGGAACCGGCCGAGGGACTGGTGGAGCCGACCGGCGGGGCGAACTTCGTCGAGGGATTCGGACGCATAGGCTCGGCGGCCTTCGCCGAAGGCGCCGAGACGGTGGGGAGGCCGGTCGGCTCATCGGCGGCCCCCGCTGCCGCCGATGACGCCGAGGACGTGGGCGACTGCGACGCCACATACCGGCCCGCGCCGGAGGTCGTGGGAGCGGCCGAAGCCGTGGGCAGTGGAGGGCCGGTCGCGGCGGACGCCGGACTGGCACCGAGTATGTCCCCACACAGTCCGAGAGCGAGGGCCAGGACCGGAACCCATCTGTATCTGGAACGCAACGAGGTGCCCTTCCGTCTTGAAGTCAGCCGAACAGGGAGCGACTGCAAGTCACCGCAATAGCACACCAGTTCGCCATTGAAGATCGCCAGGATACCGACACGGCGCACCTGGCACGACGTCAAAAGACAGGATGGGCATAGCGATGGACAGACTCCGTGCCGCAGCATGGACGGCCCTCCCGCTCCTGGTGTCCCTCCTCGCTGCGGGACCGGTCTCGGCGTCGCAGCCGACGCCCTCAGTCACATATCAGGGCGTCGCATCGGTGAGGCCCGGCGAACAGCTGACGGTCAACGCCAAGCACGGCGAGGCCGGATACGGCGACACCATGCGCTCGGCCGTTTTCATCGCGGCAGGCAAACTGCGCATGATGGATCCGCTGCTGACCACCACCGTCACCATCGCCTGCGAGGCCAAACCAGGCACCTACCCCGTGCTGCGGCGCGGCGCAGGAGACGTGGGCCCCGACGAACACCCCTTCCGCTGGGCGCGTATCCGAGTCGAACCGGTCGACGAGGCCGCACGCCGGGCCTGCCCCGACAAGGTGAAGAAACTGCCCCCCACCCACCCGCAGGAACGCTGGGCTCCGGGCACCACCTGGCCCCAGTCGGAGTGGGACGTACGAACGTTCCGGGCTGGCAGCCGCATCACGATCACCGACAACTTCGACGAGGGCAGCGACGGCACCATCACCCTCACTTCCGACGTGTTCACCCACCGCCCCGTCCTCCGCGGCGACAGGGCCGTCCTGACCGCCACCACCATCCTCAAGTGCGACGCCGCCCCAGGCCTCCACGTCGTCTACCGGCACGACGCGGACCAGAAAGATCCCGCCAGACCGTGGGCCCGGCTGCGCGTCATCCCCGCCGCCCGTGGAGACGCATGCTCCGGCCGGCAGACGGCAGCACACTCCGCCAAGGCATCCCGCGTCACGGTGATCGCCTGGACCGCGGGCGGCGCACTCATTGCCGCCACGGTGTGCCTCCTGTTCATCCGTTCCCGCCACGCCAAGTCAGCCTGAAGCCCCGGCCAGCGCCCACCCCCCGCGGCTGCCCCGTGCCGCATACGGCGTCACGCACAGATGATCCCGTCGATGGGGGGCGGAGCGCGCCGCGTCAAGAGAGTGGACCAGTCGTGGACGTGCGCGGTGCCTTCTGTCGGCGCGCTCCACGCCCCCGTGTCGGTCGACTCGCTCACCGTCTACTACTGATCGGTAGTTCGCCGGGTCCCCGTGGCACACTGTGTCGCGGGGAACTGGCGTGCAGAAAGGCCCGCCATGACTCTCACGTTCCGCGAGTGCACCTTCCGCTATCGGGGAGGTGATGACGTCATCCAGGGCCTCGATCTGGCTTTCGCTCCCGGAGCCACCGTTCTCCTGGGACCCAATGGAGCAGGCAAGAGCACACCGCTGTCGCTCGGGGCGAGCGCGCTGCGTCCGCGGTCCGGACGCGTGACGTTCAACGGCCTGAGCCCGTGGAACCGCAAGCAGGCTGCGGCCTATCGCGCAGCAGTGGCATGGCTCCCGCAGAAGCCCGCGTTCCTCTCAGGGATGACTTGCCGTCAGCACGTCACCTATGCGGGATGGCTGAAGGGCATGACACAGCGCGACGCGTCGAGCGCGTCCGGCGAGGCACTGGAACGTGTAGGCCTTGGCAAGCAAGCGGACCGGAAGGTCAGCGAGCTGTCCGGCGGGCAGCAGCAGCGTGTCGCAATTGCTCAGGCTCTCGTCCACCGCGCCAAGGTCCTCCTCCTCGACGAACCCACCGTCGGACTCGACCCGAAGCAGCGCCGATCATTCCTCGACCTCATTGCATCACTGCGGAACGAAACGCATGTGATCGTCTCCACCCATGACATCGCCGACATCAGTGAAGCTTTCAGTGATGTCGTAGTGTTCAACGCAGGAGAGGTCCTGTTCAACGGACCCGTCCCTGCGTTCCTCGCTCATGCGGGCGCCCATATCCACTCGGAACGCGCCGCGGAAGACGCCTACACCGCTGTCCTCGAAGGAGGATCGAGGTGATCATCTGGCATCAGCTGCGGCGTTCGGCGGCCCCCTGGGTCCTCCTGCCGGCCGCTCTGTTCGTATACCTGTACATGCAGAGTGCGGTATCCACCGCCCCGTCACACTACGGAATCCAGTCGGGTGAGAGCACGATATATGCACTGGCCACCATCGCCCCGGCCGTCGCCGCGTGCGCCGCGTGGGACTCGGGGCGTATACGGCCCGTACGCCACATGCTGACCACATCCGCGCGGTCACGATGGTCGCTGCTCGTGTTCATCGGCGCCCCCGTCGCCGCACTGGAAGCTGCGCTTCTCGTGTTCGCCGTCGTCCTGGCGCGCGTCAACACCGGAGTATTTCCCTCCGGTGCCGGATGGACCGCACTGGCCCACGTGATCATCGTTCCTGCGGAGTGGGCCGTGATCGGGTGGTACGTCGGCGGACGTCTCCCCAGGAGCATTGCCGCACCAGTAGCAGCGGCCCTGTGCTGGGCCTGGCTGGCGATGCCACATGCGATGGACAACGCATGGCTGAGGCACCTCGGCGGGTTCATCGACGGGACGTCAACCATCACCGACGTCCACCGGCCCGAGATCTATTTCGTGCCATGGCTCTTCACCGGCTGTCTGATAGCCGTCGCATGGCTCCTCACCCGTACCGAATCCCGCCGTATCTTCCTCCCCGCCGGCGCCAGTGTCGCCGCAGCAGCGCTCCTCGCCGGATACGCCGCGGTGAGCGGATGGGGCTATGGCAACCCGGCAACGGTCCGTGCCGTTGATTCCGTATGTTCCGGAACCGCCCCGCAGATCTGCGTTCCACCAGAGTACCGTTCCTACCTTCCGCGAATCCGCCACAGCACCCAAGGTCCGCTCAGCGCTCTGGTCGCCGCCGGCGTCACACAACCGAAGCGTATGGAGATCCTGTCGCCGTCAGTGAAGCTCGCACCGGGCGTATGGCGACTGCACTGGGGACTCCCAGCCGCTCACCCGCAAGCCGCGTACCACACGGCCGCCGATGTCATGGCAATATCGGCCGTCGAGGGAACCGCGGCCCAGCATGGAAAGCAGTCATGCGGAGGCCCGTCCGCCCCAGAACTCGTATGGGCCACCGCCGTTGCAGGCAACAAGGACGAGGTCCGCAAGCAAACCGATCCGCAGTTGTGGGGCCTGGTAGGCCCTGTCCTCGACAAGCCGGTGAAGCAGCAGTCCGACTGGTTCACGCAGCAGATCCTCAACCATGCCTGCAAAGCGGAGGATGCGCGGTGAGACTCTACGTGACAGCCGTGCGGAAGTGGTGGGCCGCAGCTGGAGCAATCATCCTGATGGCAGTGATATGCCAGCTCTCGGGAACGAGCAGTATCGAGCTGCCCGCTCTCAATGGCAGTGGCGTCGCGCCCCTGGCCTACTTCACTCCACTGCTGGTGTCTTCCACGGTCCTGTACTGCCTCAACCGACGAGTTGATCACATAGAGCGGACCGCTGCAGCGCCTGTCGCGCTGATCGATGCGGCATTCGTAGCATCCGTGTTCTTCCTGTGTCTCGCAGCTGGTTTCGTGACAGGCTTCGACACCGCCCGCAACGTAATGCTGTTGACCTGCATCGGTCTTCTGATCGCCCAGGTGGGCAACAGCGCATCAGGTATCGCCACGGGCATGATGCTGCTGATCGCCAGCATCGTCGCAGGACGTGGCCCGGCAGGAAGCCACGCCTGGTGGGCTGTGGTCCTGTATCCGTCGAACAGCGTCCCTGCATGGTCCCTCACTGCGATACTGCTGGCAGCCACAGGCATCCGTTCTGTCAAAGCCTCAAGGAAGCCGTAGTCCCGAAGTACCTCCGCTCGATTTCGCGGAGCGCCGGCATGCCCTGAAAGCACCGGCGGGGCGGTCGTCACGGTTCTTGGCCAGGAATCGTTCGACGGGCGGCGGTTCGTTGAGACGCTGGCTGATCAGGTGCCAGTGCCGACGACTGCGCCTTCGCAGTCAAAGCGGGCCGCCTGCGCGGCTGCTGTCCGCGCTGCCGTCGCCGATGAGGGCCTTGACCGTCACCAGCCCGTCGGCCTTGGAGTTGTGCGCCCAATCCGTTCCGCTCCTCCAGGGCCCGCGGCTCGTCGGGGCGGAGATGACCGCCGCCGCCGTGGAGCGGGCGGTGCCGGCGGTGGACGTCCAGCGGCGGGCGGCGCCGCTTGTTTACGCCGCGAGCGGATCGTCGGCGTCGACGGGCGGGACTGCGCGGGACGGCTGGTTCGGAGGTCCGGGGCGGGAGTGCTTGCCCATGGTCAGGAGTCGTAGGACCAGGCCCGGCCGGTCTGCCGGTACTCGTCAACGCCGATCGGCTCCACACCGGGCCGCATCCGGGACAGATACAGCAGCCCGTCGAGGTGGTCGATCTCGTGATGGACGAGGCGGGCCAGCCCGCGCTCGTAGACGGTGGTGACCGTGGTGCCGTCCAGGGCGGTGGTCTCCACTGTGATCGTCAGCGGCCGGGGGACCATGCCGCGCACGTCGAAGAAGGACAGGCACCCCTCGTACTGCTCGTCCGCTTCCTCGGAGCGTTCGGTGATCCGCGGGTTGAGCAGCACGATGGCACGGGTATCGCGGCCCGGGGGCTGGACGGCGGCGGCGGCCCGGCCGATGCCGATCTGGGGAGCTGCCAGCCCCATACCCTTGGCGAAGGGGTGGACCCGGCCGATGCGCTCCATCGCGGCGAACAGCATCTCGATGGTGTGCTCGGCGGCCTCGCGCTCGGCAGGCAGGCCAAAGGGCCGGGCCACTTCGGCGAGGACGGGTGCGCCGTACTGCACGACGCCGATCTCGCGCATCCGCTGGCTGGGCTGCACCACGGTCACCGGAACTCCTCTTGGTTCGTGTCCTGTTCGGATCGGGCGCGCAGGCGCCATTCCAGACGGTAGCGGGCGTGCAGGGCCGGGCTGGTGGTTGTCCAGGTGAACACCCGCATCCCGGCCTCCTCGGTGCGGACGGGCGCGGTCCGCAGCGGGGCGGCTTCGGCGGTCATGGACGTCTCGGTGCCCCACACGACCGGGTCGAGTGCGGCGGGGAAGGCGAGGGTGACTTCCAGGTGCTCGGTCGGCAGTCGCACCGCGCGCTGGAACCAGCGGCCCCACTTTTCGTCCCCGACCGAGTAGGCGTACTCGATCCACACCGACTCGCCGGGGTAGAGCGGGAAGCGGCCCTGGTCGTTTTCGAACAGCAGCCAGACCTCCTTGAATGCGTCCCGGTCGTGCTTGGCCTCCCAGCGCATCCTCTCGCCCCGGCAGGTCGCCGTGAGCGCGAGTTCACCCCAGGTCAGCGGGTGGGTGCGGTAGTGGGCGTTGGAGCGTTCCGGCTCGCCGGGGTAGCGGTCGACGCTGATGCGGATCAGGTAGCGGGTGATCGGCTCGTGGCCGGTGTTGCGCAGCAGCCGGCGCATCGACAGCCGGTAGAGGTGTCCGTCGTAGTCAAGGCGGGCCGCGTCGTGCTCGACGACCAGCGCCGTCCCGGTCGCGTACGGCTGCTCGGCCCGGCGCGGGGCCGGCGGCACGACCGCCTTCACCGACCGGGCTTTGGCCGTCTCGTATTCGCACCAGCGCCGCCAGATCGCCCTTCCCGCGTTCAGTGTCTCCTCGGCGCGGCGGGCGAAGTCCTCGGTGGGCTTGTGCCTGCCGGATTCCATGTGGCTGACGTAGGAGGGGTCGAAGCCCATGGCCGCGGCCAGCGTCTTCTTGGACATGCTGCGGACCTCGCGCCAGTAGGCGATCTCCGCCGCGAAGTTCTCGGCGGCCTGCTCCACGGTGACCGTGTCGTCTTGGGCGTCCATCAAAGCCCCCGCTCTGGCTGCCGGATGAGTAGGTGAGTGAACCGTGAGTGATCTAAGTTCACCATCCCGTCACGGTCCCTGCCGCCGGTTTCCTTCCCCTCACCGGCCCGGTTCGACCCCCGGTCCGGCGGGAGGGATGCACGGATGCGTGTGCTGTACCTGCTCAACATCTCCAACCCCCAGCGGCTGGCGGCCGACTCCGGGTTCACCTTCGCCGACCTGCTCACTCCGGCTCTCACGGATGCCGGAGCCGAGGTCACCGTCGCAGCCCCGGCCGCGGCCGGTGACGGCCGGGTCCGCTCCGAGCCCACCCCGTCACCGGCCACGAAGTACCGGGCCCGCCTCGACCCCGGCATGGACGCCCTGGTGGACCTCGTGCGCAGGAACCGGCCGGAGGTGGTGATCGCCAACCAGATCGAGGCCGCCCCCGCGATCCGCGCCGCCCTGCTGGAAGCCCGCGTGGACGCAGCCGTCGCCGGTTACTGCCACTACCTGCCGTTCTCCTTCACCGACGCCGGGACCCTCCAGCTCGATGCGTCGCTGAACGACGGCGGCCTGGGCCAAAGCGTGCTCCTGGCATTCGCCGCGGGCCTGGCCGCCTGCGACCGCGTCCTGGTCCACTCCTCCACCGCCGCGACCTGGACCACGGCGGCGGCCGGCCGCATGGGCGTCGATCTCACCGACAAGCTGCACGTCGTTCCCGCCCCGCGTGACGAGCGCCTGGTCCGCGACCCCGCCGACGTCGAACCCCCGAACAGGGACGGCGCGGTGGGGATGTACAACCACCGCCTCTACGCGCACTACGGCACCGCCCAGTTCACCGCCCTGGCCCGCCGCCTGGTCGCCGAGGCACCCGTCAAGCTGACGGTGATGGACCTGTTCGGCAAGCGCAGCCCCGAGCGCGTCCGGCTCGATGCCAGCCCCGAACACCACCGCGACCAGCTCGCCGCCCTGCCCCGCGTCACCATCGCCTCCGACCGCGGCGACCGCGTCCGCTACCGCAACCTGCTGGCCGGCGCACACTTCGGCATCGCGCCGTTCCGCGCCGGCTGCCCGTGGTCGATGTCCGTGATCGACTGCCAGGGGATGGGCCTGCCGGTCATCGCCCCGCGCACCGGATGGCTGGCCGAGCACATCGACCCCGAACTCCTCTTCGACACCGCCGACCAGGCCCTGTCCATCGCCGCCCGGCTCGCCACGGACGCCGAGTTCTACCGGGTGCACGCCAAGCGCGCCCACGCCTCCACCGCCGACCTCGCCCCCACCACCGTGGCCGCCCGCTACCTGGAGGCCCTGCGATGACCAGGCTGTTCGACGCGGTGATGCTGTCCTACGACGAACCGCTCGCGGACCGGCTCCACGCCCGCCTCCAGCGTGTCCTGGGCCTGCAGGTGAAGCGGCTGCACGGGGTGCAGGGGATGCGCCGGGCCTACCGGCTGGCCGCCGAGATCGTGGACGCCGAACAGTTCCTGCTCGCCGACGCCGACTTCGTCATCGCCACCGAGTTCACCCTGCCCACCGTCGAGCCTTTGGACGAGGGCGTGTCGATGCGGGTGTGGCGGGCCCGCAACCCCCTCAACGGCCTCGTCTACGGCTACGGCGGACTGAAGCTGATCCGCCGCTCGGCCCTGCGGCAGCTCGGCGACGCCGTCGACGTGCTGGCCGCGCTGCCCGGCCGCACCGAGTTCGTGGCGGACATCGCCGGCACCACCCGCATCAACCAGTCCCCCTACCACGCCTGGAAGGCCGGTTTCCGCGAGTGCGCGATGCTCGCGCGCGGCAGCGAGTACGGCATGGACGACGCCGAAGCCGCCGAACGGATCGCCGCCTGGACGGCCGGGGGCGAGGGCGAGTTCGCGCAGTTCGCCGTCTCCGGGGCTCGCGAAGGCGTCGCCTTCGCCCGTGAGGCGGCCCGCGTCCCCGCCCGGTTCGACAAGCTCAACGACCCCGCATGGCTGTACGCCCGGTTCACCGCCGGGCACGGCGAACAGGCCATCGCCGGATGACCGCCCCGACCCTGGTGCTTGTCGAGCCGGGCGCCCACCGCCTCGGCGGGCACCGTCACCGCACCCTGACCGCGCTCGCGACCGCACACGGCAAGACGCTGGTGGTCGCCCCGTACGGCGTCGCCGCCGAGACCCGGGCCGCCCTGGTCGAGGCCGGTGCCCGCGTCACCGGACCCGCCGGGGCGGTGGCCGCCGTGCTCACGGCGGCCGGGACCGCCGCCGCGGCAGCGGCCGCGGCCGGGCGGCGGGCGTTCGCCTCCCGCCGCTGGCCTGCTGTCGTCCGTCGCCTCCCCCACCAGGTCATGCTGGTCGCCCGCTGCCTGACCGAGGCCGCCTGTATCCGCACCGGCCACCACTTCGCCGGACCCGCCGCCACGGTGGTGGTGCTCAGCGCCAGCGAGGCCCTGCACGGCGCGACCGGGCTGCTCAGCGGGCCGCACACCCGGTTCGTCCACGAGGTCGTCACCACCGAGGACGCCGCGCTGCGGCTGGCCAGCCGACTGACCCGCCGCAGCGAGCGGCGGGTACGGGTGCTCACCCCCACCGACGCCGTACGCGACGAGCTGACCACCGCTTTCCCCCGCCTGCCGGTCGAGGTGCGGCCCTTCGCCGTCGCTGACCCCGGAGACCGGCTCACCGACGCCGAACGCGTCCGGGCCCGGGAGGACTTCGGCATCCCGGCCGCCGAGGCGGTCGTGTGCCTGGTCGGCGGCTGGTGGCCGTACAAGGACACAGACGTCATCGGCACCGCCCTGGCCCAGCTCGACGTTCCCGTGCACCTGCTGGTCGCCGGCAGCCCGCTCGACCACGCGGTGCTTCGCCGGTGGGGCACCCTGCCCCAGGTGCAGCTGCACACGGTGCCCGGCCCGGCGAGCGAGGGCCAGATCCGCACCGTCTACGCCGCCGGAGACGCCACCCTCGTCGCCCGCCGACCCGGGGTCGGCAAGGAATCCGGGCTGGTCATCGACGCGGTCCGCCTGGGTGTCCCGCTGATCGTCTCCGACCACGAACCGCACCTGACCAAGGCCCTCGCCGGGCAGGACTGGGCCCGCCTCTTCCCGACCGGCGACGGCACCGCGCTGGCCGACCTCCTGCGGGAGCTGGCCTGGTCCCCGCTGCCCCGGCCCGCCCCGCACACGGCCGCCGCGCTGAACGTGCCCACGGCCGCCGAGCAGACCGCCTTCCTCACCGAGCTGAAGGAGCCGCAACCGTGCCCGCCCTGCCCCCGCTGATCGCCGTCGTCGGCCCCGTCGAGCCCGCCCTGCTGACCGCCTGGGTGCACCACTACCGCACCCTGGGCATCGAGCGGTTCCACCTGGCCTTCCACTTCCCCGAGCACGTCGCCCCGGAGCGACGCCACCAGGTGCAGGCCGTCTGCCGCGAGCTCGGGATCGTTCCGCCCGCGGTGAGCTGCGGGCCGTGGCACGAGCACACCAACCCCCATCTGCGGGACGCCCTGCGCGAGCGTGCCGGCGCCGGGTGGCACCTGCTCGCCGACTCCGACGAGTTCCACGCCTACCCCGCCCCGCTTGACCAGGTCCTGGCCGCGGCGGAGAGGTCGGGCACCGGCACGGTGGGCGGACTGATACTCGACCGCGTCGACGCCGACGGCGCCCTGACCGGCTTCGACCCGCAAGCGGGCCTGGACGCCGCCTATCCGCTCGGCGGCTTCCTCACCCACTACCTGCTGCGCGGCGACCCCCGCAAGATCGTGCTCGCGCACTCCAGCGTCCCGGTGGCGTCCGGCAACCACCGCGCCGAGGGACACCGCCCCGCCAACCGGCCCCCGGTCGTGGTCCACCACTTCAAGTGGCGCGAGGGAGTACGACAGGACGTCGAGCAGCGGGCGGAGCACTCGGCGGACGGCACCTGGAAGACCGCCTCCCCGGCCCGGCTCGCCGAGGCCCGGCGCATGCTGGACCACCTGAAGCGGCACGGCGGCCGCATCGCCGTCGGCTCCCCGCACCTGAACCTCCGGCCCGTCTCGATGACGGCGATGCCCGGCTGGTGGGAGGCGGAGGCGACGCGCCTGGTCACCACATGGCGGCCCCCGACGGCCGCGACGGGTCAGAAGGAGCCGGGCTCGATGATCTCCTCACCCTCGTCGTGAGGGGCCTCGAAGCGGGCGTAGAAGTCGTCCAGCGCAGACTCGGTGACGGTCAACGCGTTGCCGTCCTCACGCTGGTTGCGCTCGGCAAGGCGCCGCAGCAGCTCCTCGCGGGGGACGGGGAAGTACAGCAGCCGCGGGCGCCCGCCCGCCTCCTCGACGAGCTTCTTCCACTCGTTGCGGGCAGCCCGGGTCCACAGCCCGTGGTCCAGCACAACGTCCTGCCCGGCCGCGACCAGCTCGACCAGCTCGGCGCGGACCTCGGCGACCACCGGGGCCTCCAGCGCGAAGTAGTCCCGCTCCGGGTAGTCCACGCCGTAGCGGCCGTGCCGGGCGTGCACCCGCTCGTCCACCGACAGCCGCACCGCCCCGGCCGGCTCCAGCCGCCGCCTGGCGTACGTGGTCTTGCCCGACCCGGTCAGCCCGACCAGCAGATACACCACCGGCCCGGCCGCTGCCGTCTTCACCCGCGCTCCTCCTTCGCCCGTGAGGACTCCTTGCGCCCAGCCTGCCACCCTCACCCCTCGCCGTGCGGCCGGATCGGCCGCACCCTCACCCAGGAGGTCACCCCGTGATCCCTCCGCCCCTGCTGCATGCTCTGCGGGCGTATGTGCGGTACGCCCCCGGCCGACTCGGCAAGCCGCAGATGGCCACCCGGCTGAGCGACCACCTCAAGCAGCACCCGCTCACGGCGACCGCCCGCACCGGGGATGGCGCGGTCTTCCCTGCGGTGACCAGCGACGTCATCCAGCGCTATCTGTGGCTGTTCGGCGCGTGGGAGCCGCACCTGACCGCCTGGATGCGCGCCCGCCTCACTCCGGGGGAGACGGTGGTGGACGCGGGCGCGCACACCGGCTACTTCACGGTGCTGGCCTCCCGGCTCGTCGGGCCCGCCGGCCGGGTCGTCGCCATCGAGCCGTCCCCCGCCTTCCACCGGGCGCTGACGGCGAACCTCGCGGCCAACGGGTGCGGCAACGTCCGCACCGTCAACGCCGCCGTCTCCGACGCCGTGGGACGGATGACCTTCTACCTGGAGCGTTCCACCAACCTCGGCGGCACCACCGCCGTCCGCCCCCGCACCGTGGAAGCCTCGTTCGAGGCTGACGCGGCGCCGCTGCCCCACCTGCTCACCAAGGAAGAACTCGCCGCCGCCCGCCTGATCAAGCTCGACGTCGAAGGGGGCGAGGCGGCGGCCGTGCGCGGACTCGCCCCGCTCCTGCCCCGGCTGCGCGACGACGCCGAGCTGGGCATCGAGGTCACTCCCAGGCTGCTCGCCAAACAGGGCCAGGCCGTCGACGACGTCCTCGGCCCCCTGCGCGAGCACGGCTTCCACGTCTACCGGCTCGCCAACGACTACGCCGCGGCCAGCTACCCGGCCGCCCTCGCACAGCCCGCACCCGCGATCCGGTGGCACGGGCCCGTCACCGAGATGAGCGACCTCGTCCTCTCCCGAACCGACGCCGTCACCCTGCCGCCCCGTTCCTGAAGCCCTCTACGCTCCAGAGGCCCTGCCGGAGGACGCGACGGACCTCCGGCCGGGCCCCTGGGCGGAGGCGTGCAGCAGCGTCCAGCCGTCACGCAGCAGGGCCGCGCGGATCATCTCCCGGGCGATCCGCGCGGTGGCCAGTGCCAGCGGCTCGGCGGTGCGGCCGGCGAGGTGGACGTGGCCGCCGAGCTGCTCGGAGCGGTAGGCGAGGCCCTCGTCCGGGGAGACGCCGGTGACGGTGCCGGTGCTGTCCCGGGCGAGCAGCAGCCGGGCCTTGGCGTAGGTGACCTCGTCGTGGGGGCACGAGTCGACCAGCGCGGCGAGGTCCGTGTACGCCTTTTCGTCGAGGTCGGCCGTGACCAGCGGCCCGGCGCAGACGCTGCTGGCGGGAACCTCGAAGGCGTTCCACCACGGTCCGAAGTAACGTCGGGCCCAGTCGGTGACGAAGGCGGTGTTGCTGAGTACGGTCACGCTCGCGTCCGCGGCCTGCAGCCGGGTGGCGGTGGGGGTACTCACGTCGTCTCCATGAAGGTTGGGGATGGGGCAGGTAGGCCGAGCGCCTGGTAGGCGCCACGGAGTTTGATGAGGGTCGCGGCCAGTTGCGCGTCTTCGTCCGCATCCAGGGAAGGCAGGCACGCTACGGGCTGGCCGGAGGTGAAGCGCAACGGAATTCCGAGCCCGTCACCGCGGTGGTGGCAGGTCAGTTCCTCGGTGCCGTCGACCAAGCCCAGGGCCTTGCGCAGGGTGGAGAGCACGGCACCGGCGGGACCGGAGCGGGTGCGGCCGACCCCGGCGCTGATCCGTCCGGGGCGGGTACGCAGTTCCGCGCGTACCCGCGGCAGGGGGACGGTGGCGGGCGTGCCGTTGACGGTGGTCGACGATGCGCAGACCACGGCGCCGTCGCCGTGTTCGCCGATCACGTGCCCGCGCACGGCCTCGGCCGGCACGTCGAGGAGGCGGGCAAGGGTGAGCCGGTAGCGGGCGGAGTCGAGGTTCGAGCCGATGCCGTACACGCGCGGGCAGCCGGAGGTCTCGGCGAACAGCCGGGTAATCACGTCGACGGGGTTGGTGACCATCAGCACGGTGCCCCGGTAGCCGCGCAGGCAGGTGGCGAGGGCACGGACGGCGGGGGCGTTCGCCGCGGCGCCGGCCATGCGCACGTCGGGCTGGTGTTGGTGAAGGCGGCGCGCACGGCGACGACGACGGCCGTGGAGTCGGCCAGGCCCTCCACGTCGCAGGCTTGGATCCGCACCCCAGGAGGCCGTGGCGTGGCGCATGTCGTCGAGGTCGGCAGCGAGCGCCACCGCTTGGTCCAGGACGCGGGAGGCAACCGGCAGCCGCCCAGGCAGGGTGGCGGCCACCGTCTGTCCGACCGCTCCGGCGCCGATCACGCCGACCGGTGCCGGCGTCACGCCGCAATCTCCTGCGCGTGGCCCAAGGCCATCTCCCACACCGTCCCGGTCCCGCCCGCAGCCCTGATGCCCGGCCTGGCCGCCCAGCGCACCGAGGCGCGGCGGGTGTTGGCAGGACGCCGCCGGGCGGCGAAGTGCTGCGCCGCGTCGTCCAAAGCATCCAGACGCTCGGTTAGCCGCACTGGTCCGGCAGCACGAGGGACGGGGCGGTGACGAGGGAGGCCAGGAGGTGCGGAGCGGCCTCCGTGATCTGTGGGATCTGTTCGACCGGGGCGACCTTCAGCACCCCGAGCACGCGCAGCACGTCACCGCGCAGGTTGTTCGACGACCCCGCCGGGTCCTCCTCACGCTTCCCCGCCACCAGATGCGCCCGCCCCGTCGTTTGGCGCGCGCGGCCACCTGCCGGGCGCCGGCCGCGCCCGGCGACAGAGGGCACCCGGCCCCGGACCCGATGATCAGGCCAGGACGGGGCACGCCGAGCGGACTGCGCCGGGGGCGTACGCCGGACCCGGCCACCCGGCGCACTTGTGATGTGGATCACTCTCTATACGCATCGCTGCTGGTAGAGCGACTAATTGTGATGATCCGATGACGGTGTGTGCGAAGAAGTCGGGGCTGGCTGTAACCAGGACGGGGGTCTGGATCGGCATCAGGGCGGAACGCGACGCTGTTCCGTCCGGCCGGCCCCGTCGCCGCCGGGCTTCGATCTGGATCAAGAAGGAGGCTTCGTGGGGCCCATTCGGACCCGGTACACGCACGGCTCGGCCTGCGCCTATCGGACGACCACTGCGTGCTCCGGAGCCATCGAACAGCCTGCCGTCGGCACCGACGACCAGGCTTGCTCCATCCTCGGTCAACGTCGGCGTGACCGGTGGCTCTCCCGGCGCCGTCCGGCCGCGCCGCCGCACCCCGGCGACAGCCCGGCAGCGCGGGGGGACCGATGAACGATCCGTTCGGCAAAGAACACGACCTGGTGGGGCCCGACCCCGAACCCTCGGGAATCGACCCCCAGGGTGAGCGCTTCTTCCGGGAGCACATGGACCTCTTCATGCGCATAGCCACCTACCGACTCCGCAACCCTCATGATGCCGAAGACGCCGTCATGAACGCCGTACTGAACATGCATCGAAGGATCGAACGCATCCGCGCCGCCGCGAACCCGACGGGACTCGCGATCAAGATGCTGCAGGACTCGATCACCGACTACTCCCGCCGCAGCGTCCGGCGCTCCGACTGCGAGCACCTGGTACCCGAGATGCCCATGAGCTCATACCTGATGGAGCTGGGCCGCTACGACCGGCTCGACAGGGCGATGGAGGCACTGGAGATCCTCTCGCCCGTCCAGGCCCAGTGCGTGCAGCTGCACGTACTGGGGGAACTGCCCTACGCCCAGGTCGCCGAGATCGTCGGCATCACCGAGAGCGCAGCGAAGACCAACGCGTTCCGCGGGCGGAAACAGCTGGAGCACATGCTCACGGAACTTCCAGAGGAGAAAGGGGACTCCTGATGCCGGAAGACCTCCTGAACCAGCAGACCGGAACTGTCCACGAGAAGGCCGCTCGTCACCCCGGAGGGGCCGAGGACGGCCCCTCCGGGGCCGCCGGACCGGACGAATTCCCGGACGGAGCGGGAACGGGGGGCGCGGCGGAACTGCTGGCCCGCCAGGCCGAGGCGATCCGCGCACAGGTCCTGTGTCACAGCACCGAGGACTTCATGCAGCGTCTCGCAGCGCGGATCGCATCCGAGGCCAGGCGGCCCGCACGCGTCCAGTACGCGTCCGCGGGCACGGCCGCCGACGCGGATCCCCTCTACACGGAGGAGAGCGCGGAGATCACTCAGCTCGCACCGCCGACCCCCGGCCCGTCACCGCGGACAGTCCGGCCTGGGGCGCGCCCCCATCTCCGGCCGCCGCGGTCGCGCCGACGGCGGCCGACTCCCATCAATCCCGTCGACCTCAAAGCCAGCCAGTACCTTGCCTTCAGCTACGTGACAGAGCTGTGCAACACCGTCCTGTGCTCCACGGAGATCGACACTCTCGCCGCATTCGCAGCCGACTACGACGAGGCCGGCGCCCGGACCTTCGGATGCCTGCTCTACAGCCTCGACAAACGCGAGTCCGCAACCTACTGGTGGCGCTTCGCCGCCGGCGCCGGCGACGCACTCGCCGCGCACCTTCTCGCCGCCCACCACGCGGCGACCGGCCCCAGCGCCGACTCCCGCGCATGGTGGGCCTTCGCCCGCCTGCTCGGATTCCGGCCGGACCGGCACGTACCCCAGCCGGTCCGGCACCGCACCGAACTCGCACCGAACTTCACCCGCGAGATCCCCATGCGACAAGAAGCCCGGGCCTTCCTGCGCCACCCCCGATTGCCTACCGGACTCATGGCCCGCTACTGAGCTTGTTGGCGTGGTGTCGTCAGGGTGAGGCCGGTTTCGGCGAGGCATCCGTCGATGAGGTTGCTGCGGTACTGGATCTGGCGGAGGCCATGCCGGAGGGTGCGTATCAGGTGGTCTGGGTCGGTGAAGGCGGTGTTGGCCTGGCTGGTGCGTCGTAGCAGTGACCAGAGGCCCTCGACCGGGTTGAGGTCGGGGGCGTAGGCCGGCAGGAAGTAGCAGGTGATCCAGTCGTGAGCGTCGATGAACGCTCTCAGCCGGGCGTCCTTGTGGACGTTCAGGTTGTCCCAGACGAGCACGATGGGGGCACCGAGCTGCTGGTGGGCGGCGATGAGCAGGTCGCGGTAATCGGTCCAGGTGAAACTGCGTCTGCCGCCCCGCTTGTGATCGACGTGCCGCTTGGGCCGGTAGATCAGGCGTGAGCGTTCGCCCGGCTTGTAGCAGGCCAGGGCCGCGATGGAGAAGCGGCGCTGGGAGCGTCCCCGCACGCGGATGAGGGGTGTGTGACCGCGCTGGGCCCAGGTTCGCGTGGTGGGCGGCGTCATCGAGAAGCCGGCTTCGTCTTCGAAGCACAGCCAGGCCCCGAGCGCCGCCGCGGTGTTTCCACGTGGGGCCAGGTCTCCTTCACCCAGCCTGTGACGGCTTCTTCGTTGCGCTCCACAGCGCGGCGGGCGGGGACCTGGTGGCTGAAGCCGTGCCGGTGCAGCATCTTCGCGATGGCCGAGAGGGACATGCTCTTGTGGAACCGGCGCCCGATCAGCGTCTTGATCCGCGTCAGCGTCCAGATCTGGTCCGGCCAGCCGTGTGCGACCGGGCCCCTGGCCAGCTCCTGTTCCAGTACCGCGAACAGCTGCTCGCTCAGTTTGGGCAGCGACACCGGACCCATCGAGCGAAGACCGCCCGCGCCTGCGTCCTGCCAGGCCAGGCGCCACCGCTGAACGGAGCGCACGCTCACCCGTAAGTCCTTGGCGACCTCGGCGTTGGAGGCGCCGGCGCCGAACCGTTCGGCGGCCTCCATCCGGATCCGCTCACGAAACGCCTGCCGTTCAGGCGTCAGCCCACCACCCTGCGGATACCTCATACAACCGGCATACCGCGACGATCACACCCCGTCAGCCCCAACGACAACACGCCAACAAACTCAGTAACCCGACCCAGCGCCCCACAACCCGGCGTCGGCACGGCCACTGTGCCGCCCGACGCCTAGAAGGCATGCCCATGAACAACATCATCGAGAACGTCATCGCTGGTCTCATCGTGGCCGCAGTCGCCTGGGGAGCGGCGCGCGCCTGGACCCGCTGGCACCGCAGGGAGCACACGGACTAGACCAGCCCCCGGGGCCGACACACAACAGGCGTCCCGGACCGAAGTCGGCTCGGGGGAACCGCGGCGCTCTGAGCATGTACGTCCCCAGGGGACACTGACCGTCGCCGCCGAAGCGCCCGGGGCACGCGGTGCCAGCACTGGTCCCGCAGGGGCAGGGGCCAGTCGTCGACGGCTTGGCGGATACGGCGGGAGGGGGTGAAGGCGTACAGGTCGAGCACGCCGGGCGGGTCGGCGAGCCCGGGGCCGCCCGCCGGGATCCAGGTGGCAATGTCGTCGGCGGCGTCGGGGTCGTTGACCAGGCCCAGCCAGACCGGGCGCCCGCCGGCGGCCCGTCCGGCGGCGCAGGGCTGGATGACGATGACGTTGGCGTGCTCGCAGGCGTCCAGACAGCCGGTCACCCGCATCTGCGTGGTCCCCTCCAGCGCGCGGCGCAGCCCGGCCAGCTGCGCGGCGTGGTCAATGCTGCCGGATCTTGACCGTGCCGCAGCAGCAGCCGCGGCAGACGGGGACGGTGCAGCGGGCCGCCCCCTGTGGTGGGGGCGGTTTTGCGGGCGCGGCGACTCATTCGGCGTCCCCGGCGGCGCGGGCGCGGCGCCAGGCGCCGTCGGCGAGCAGGCGCAGGCCGTTGAGGCCGACGATGACGGTGGAGCCTTCGTGGCCGGCGACACCGAGCGGCAGAGGCAGGGTGCCCACCAGGTCCCAGATGGCCAGGCCGGTGATGAACACTGCGGCGATCACGAGGTTTTGCACCACGAGCGTGCGGGCCCGTCGGGAGAGGCGGACGAGGGTGGGGATGGTGGCCAGTTCGTCGCGGACGACGACGGCGTCGGCGGTCTCCAGGGCCAGGTCGGAGCCGGCCTGGGCCATGGCGATGCCGGTGTGGGCGGCGGCGAGTGCGGGGGCGTCGTTGACGCCGTCGCCGACCACCAGCACCTTGCGGCCGGCCTGCTCCATCTCCCGTACGGCGGCCACTTTGTCCTGCGGGAGAAGGCCCTCCCGCAGCCCCTCGACCGCACACAGCGACAGCGTGGCACCACCGTGACGAACGACTAGTAGTGCTTGGTCATCCAGCCACCGTGGGTTCCCGGTCGGCCCCGAGGTCGAGGCGCATGGCGTCACGAAGTCGAGTAAGTGCAGCCTCGTACTCGGCGCGGCCACGCGAGTACGCCTCGTCCCCAGCGAGGGTGCCCGCCCGGCGAGATCCCGCATGTCACGGAGCCGGCGAAAAGCGTTCTCGGATGCGACGGACACGTTCGTCGCGGCCGTGATCGACATCTGGTAGCGCACGCCGTAGCACGGAGCGAAGCTGTCGCGGGCGGAGCGCTCTCGTTCGGCCAGGTCCACGGTCTGGTTGCGGGCCAGGCTACGGAAGTCGTTACGGGCCTGAGGGAGACACGCGAGGTACTCGCCGTACGGGACACGTCGTGCGCTGATGAGGCGGTCGTCCTGTTCCAGGCGCCGACTACGGCACTGGCCAGTGTTGTCCAAGGCATGGCCAGAGGGTAGGACGCGTGCCAGCACGCCAAAAGCGTGCTGACCGCCGAACACTCAGTCGGCCACCCGTGCGCAACATGGTCGCCGCCCTGCGCGTGCGCGGGGTCGGCTTCACCTCGCTGCACGAACGGCTCGACCCCACGACACCGGGCGGAAGGGTGATCTTCCCCGTCTTTGCAGCCCTCGCCCAGTTCATCCGCGGGCTCATGGTGCAGGGCACGAACGAGGGCTTGGCCACATCGGACGACAGCAGGCCAGGGAAGGGCTGGAAACCGTCGCGTCACCTCAAGTCCCGGTGGGGAGATATGGGCGGTCACATGCTCCGAGTAATCAGGGGGTCACGTGGGGTGGAAAGAAGCGTTCGGCGAGGCCATGAGGGAACTGGAGGCGATACGACAGCAACTCGCACGTCTCGATCGTCTCGATGACCCGACGGTCGGGCTGACCGCGCTGCACGGTGACGTCACGCAGAGCCGCCTGAAGATCCTGGAGCAGCTCCAGGCGGGTGTCACCGGATTGCGGGAGGAGAACCGGGAGGTCCGTCGCCGTCAGGACCGGATGATCAGCGACCTGAACGAGACGCGAGGCGAGCTCCGGCAGCTCTTGGACCTTGTCGACTTTCTGCGTCCTTTCGTTCCGTCCGAGGGGGCGGGTGGCCCGCCCGGCGAGGGCACGCAGGCCTATCCCGGGGAGAGTGCACAGCTACCCGAACCCGAGGCCGGCTACGGCACGTACGCCGACACCGAAGGTCATCCGCCTGTCTCAACCGACACCGACTCCCAGGGGGGAACCATGGAGAACACCGGGCACCGGCCGCAGCCCGAGTCCGGCGAGGACCAGGACCTCGCGCTGAAGAGGGCCATCGAGGCTGCCTACCAGGGCACCGGCGCCCCTGCCGGTCAGCCCTCTGCCGCCACTCCGCAGGCATCCGCCGGCGCGGTGGATCCACAGGTCGCCCACGGCGTCCTGCTGCTGAAGGCCGCCGGTGTGGCCTCCTCCGAACTGATCGCGCACCGCGACACCTGGGAGTGGCTCGCCGCCCTGGCCGTCGACCACAGCCACTTCCGCACCCCGCCCTCGGTCGAGGACATCAAGGAAGGGCGCGTCCAGACCGTCCTGTCCGGACGCTCCCTCATCGCCCTGCTCATCGAGCTGTGGAACACCCGCTCCACCGCCCCCCCGCTGCAGGGCGACTGGGCACTGGCCATGACCACCTACAACCGCATCGCCGCCGAACTCACCGGTGTCGCCGGGCAGGGCGAGACGATCCGCATTGTCCTGGACGACGGCCTGCCCCACGAGGGCGACTGACCGGTGCCCGGCGGCTCCGACGCCTGGGGTCACACCATCTGCTGGATCCAGTAGCTGACCAAGCTGGCGATGGCCAGCCCGGTGCCGTAGGCGAGACCGCGCACGAAGTGCCCTGCGGCAGCGCGGCGCTGAGCCCGGGTCCACGGGCGGCGCCGGGAGGGGGGCCGCTGGTCGTTCGGCGAAGCAGGGGAAGTGGTCAGGGAAGCCAATCCCTTCTGGGGAACATGCCGAAGGGAGCCACCCGGGTCAGAGCGGTGCCCGGGAAGGCTCCCTTCGGCGGTGGGTCGCGGTCAGTGGCTGGTGAGTTCGCGCAGGCGGTCCGCGAGACGGCGGTCGGGCCGGCCCAGCAGGCCGTCGTCGTCGGCCAGGCGGTCGACCTCTTCCCGTAGGCCGCCGATGGGGACCACCCGGTGAGCGCCGGTGCGGGCGCGGTACCCGGCGAAGTTCTCCAGCACCTCGATCAGCGTCGTCCTCTCGCCGATGCTCAGGTCGTCACCCTCCGCGTCGACCAAGGCGTCTTCGACCCTCGCCCACCAGGCGTCCGCTTCCCTCAGCTCTCCGTTGGTCAGGTGCTGGAGGTGGAGGCAGTAGGCGGCCGCGCCGAGGGAGCTACCCCCGCGGGCGCGGGGACGACGTAGGCCATGCCCCGCGGACGCCCCGGAGGGCTGAGCTACCCCCGCGGGCGCGGGGACGACCGGGCGGTCGTCGAGGACGAGCCGATCTCGGAGGAGCTACCCCCGCGGGCGCGGGGACGACACCATGGACCGCGCCGCGCGGGTCAGATCCTCGGAGCTACCCCCGCGGGCGCGGGGACGACCCTGGTCGACCTCATGGCGCGGCTGCTGACCGACGAGCTACCCCCGCGGGCGCGGGGACGACGGGCGCGGAAACCGGACGGGATCACTCGCAGATGAGCTACCCCCGCGGGCGCGGGGACGACTCGATGATCGTGGCGTCCCCGACCCCGGTGACCGAGCTACCCCCGCGGGCGCGGGGACGACTCGACGGGCCTGGGCAACCTGCGCCAGGTGAAGGAGCTACCCCCGCGGGCGCGGGGACGACTCAAGCCGGGCGAGATGCGGCCCGGCGATCTCGGAGCTACCCCCGCGGGCGCGGGGACGACAGGTCGGTGCCGGCGGTGTCGATGTCCTCGTAGGAGCTACCCCCGCGGGCGCGGGGACGACTCACCAGCGCTATGACCGGTAATAAGGGCACGGGAGCTACCCCCGCGGGCGCGGGGACGACACGCTGACGCCTCCGCGCCACAGCGGCCCGCTGGAGCTACCCCCGCGGGCGCGGGGACGACAAACTGCGCCGGGACTCCCAGGACACCTACGCGGAGCTACCCCCGCGGGCGCGGGGACGACTTCCGGGTAAATCCGGTGGCAGACCTGATCAGGGAGCTACCCCCGCGGGCGCGGGGACGACCACAAGCTGATCGCGCCGAATCTCCTGACGCGGGAGCTACCCCCGCGGGCGCGGGGACGACAGCCTTGAGCTGCTCAGGATGGCGTCGGCCGAGGAGCTACCCCCGCGGGCGCGGGGACGACCACTCCAGTCCGAGGTCGGCCAACTGCCGGAGCGAGCTACCCCCGCGGGCGCGGGGACGACTGAACCGGGTGCTGCCGCACAGGACAACTACGGGGAGCTACCCCCGCGGGCGCGGGGACGACGGTGTCCAGCAGATCCCGGCGACTGGCAGCCATGAGCTACCCCCGCGGGCGCGGGGACGACGCGGGAGGTAGCGCTGGGTGGCGCTCATGGATCGAGCTACCCCCGCGGGCGCGGGGACGACCCTGGGCGAGATCATCGAACAGGGTCTGGACCGGAGCTACCCCCGCGGGCGCGGGGACGACGCAGCGCGGTATGACCATCGAGACGCGGGCCCGGGAGCTACCCCCGCGGGCGCGGGGACGACACTTCGTGACCTGCGGCTTAGTCAGGTGGGGAGGCCATTTTGCTTTACCTCGTTCGTGGGTCGCCAGGGTTGTCCGTTCTGGCGGGGTCGGGCTATGAGGGTTAGGCCGTCGAAGTCGACGGGCGTCCACCGGTTGCGGCCGGCGGTGCGGACGGACCAGCCCTGTTCTGTGGTTGATGGTTCGATCATGACGGCTTGGCCGTCGTGGATGCGCTCGGTGAGGACGTTCCAAAGTCGCTCGCGGATCCGGGGGTTGGGGCTGCCGACGTAGACGCCGGCGGCTACTTCGACGAACCAGCGGGTGAGGTGCCCTCGGAGCCCGGGTGGCGCTGCGATGAGCACGACAACGGTCGTCCCGGCGCTCATGGGGCCGTCTCCGTGGAGGCGTGGTCGGTGGGTTCAGGAATGAGGTCGAGGTGGTGTGTGGCGCTCCAGTTGCGTCCGCTGCTGACGACGGTGTCGCCGTCGTCCCAGAGGGCGCCGAGGTCCTCGTCCGACAAGTCGCTGTCGTCGGGGACGAGGAGTTGTTTGATGTCGTCGACAATGCGGGGCAGGAGTTTGCCGCGCGTAACGGCGTCCCGTAGAGCGGTACGTGCGTCACGTTCTGAGGTGAGGCCCTGCGCGGCGAGGTCGAAGGCGAGGGGGATGGTGTATTCGGCTTTGTAGAGGTCGGCGATGTCCAGGACGAAGGAGAGGGCGTTGCCGGTGTGGACGAAGCCGAGGGCGGGGCTGGCGCCGAGTCCGGTGATGGCTGCGTGGCAGATGCCGTAGAGGGCTGAGTTTGTGGCGGACAGGAGGCGGTTCACGTCGTCGCCGGCGGCGAAGGCGTCGCCTGGTTTGTAGTCGCGTTTGGTCCAGGGCACTCCTGTGCGTTCGGCGTGCTGGGCGTAGAGCCGGCGGATGCGGGTGCCCTCGCGGCCGCGGAGCTGCTGGAGGGTCAGGCCGGTGGTGTCCTCGCCGGGGAAGCGCATGGCGTACATGCGGCGGGCGACGGCGACGCGTTCTTTGGGGCGGGTGACCAGCCAGGCTTGGCGGAGCTGGAGTTGGGAGCCGCGGGTGGTGCTGGTTCCGGCGGCGTAGAGGCGTACGCCCTGCTCACCGACCCAGCACACGGCGGTGCCGGAATCGGCGAGCAGGGTGACAGCGGGGTGGGTGATGCGGCTGCCGGGTCCGATGAGGAGGACGGCGAGCCAGGCGGCCGGGACGTGGACGGTGCGGGTCTTGTTGACCAGGACGATGGCGTTGTCGTCCCGGTCGATGTGGCAGCGTTCGGCGTAGAGGCTGGTGATGCGGTCCTCGAGCCGGTGGAGGTCTTGGGGCCCGGTCCGCCACCAGGGTTCAGCCACGGCTCGCCTCGGTGGTGCGCAGCGGGGCGAGGGTGAGCAGGCCCTGGCCGTAGCCCTTGGCGGGCCCGATGCCGTGAAGGAGGGCGGTGCGCAGGGCGTCGGGGTCGGTGATGCGGAGGTGTCCTTCGAAGGTTGCGGTGGACAGGGTGATGCGGGGGCCGTCGTGGCGTTTGCGGAAGCGGAGGATGTCGCGGCTGACGAGGGTCACTGCGGGCCCTGCCGACAGGGACTGGTCCTCGGTCTGCAGGCCGGGGGCGGGGGGTGCGGCAGTCGCGTCGGGGATGCTGAAGCCGTGGCGTTCACACCGCTTGAGGAGCCAGTCGATCTGCTGGGCGGCGGTGCGGTGGGCGACGCGGAAGCCGCGGTGCCGGCTGCCGGCGTCGGCTCCTTCCTTCAGACGGGCGGTCTGCTGTTCGCTCGGCCGGTCGAGCCGGGGGGCGTTCTGGACGGGGTTGGCGGTGAGGCGGAAACCGAACTCGCGGCCGCGAGCGAGGCGGTCCAGGAGGGGGGCGTAGTCGGCGATGAGCGGTTCGCCTCCGTCGGCTCCGGGCCAGCCTGCGTCGTCGACGAGGTGGGCCCAGGAGGGGCGGCTTGTGGTGAGGACGAGGATTTCGGCCCGGTGGGGAGTGTTGCTGTCCAGGCGCCACAGAACGCGTTCGGTGACGGGCTGCACCGCCAGGCCGGAGAGGATTGCGGCGTGCAGGCGGTGCGGGCTGGCCAGCAGGGCCGCGGCGGCGCGGCGGCGCGGGTTGAGGGCGATTTTCGACAGGTAGGGCATGTGGTCACCAGCCCAGGAGGGCGAACGGGTCGTGGTCGGGCTGTCCGGCGATGCTGGTGGATGCGGCGGGGCCGGTCTGCTGGGTGCGGCCGGTGGGCACGGGGATCCAGAGGTGACGGACGGCGCGGCGGCCGAACCGGGTTCCGGTCTTGAGGTCGTAGGTGTCGGGGACGTCGGTGGTGAACCGGTCACCTGCCGGGTCTTCGACGGTGGCCTCCAGCGACACGGTGGCGCCCTGGGCCTGGCTGCGACGGTGGCTGCTCGCCTGCCACGGCACTTCCTTCAGGACTTCCTCCAGCCCGTTGTCGGCGTGGAGCCCGAGGCTGACGGGTCCCGTCGGCGGGCAGGAGCGGCGGCCCAGAGACAGTGGGAAGACGGGGTTGCGGACAGCTTCTTCCAGGCTCTGCAGGAGGGTTTGCGGGCCGCGGAGGGCGGCGACGAAGACAGCGTCCTGCAAGTAGAAACGCCGGGTGACGCTGGTGTACTTGGGCGGGGTGGTCCTGGTCTGCTGCCCTTTGGCGTTGGTCTTGGCCGACAGCAGCGGCAGCCCGCGGTAGTCGCTGGAGGTGTGGTAATCCCGCAGCAGGGTGCCGGGCTGGTCTGCCCGGACGCCGAGGTGCAGGCCGAGCAGATCGGTGAGGGAGGCTTCGCGGTCGCGGCCTTCGGCTGCGGCGAGCAGGCCCAGGACGCCGGACTTGGTGGGCTGGGGACGTGTTTCGCGCAGGTTGTAGCGGGAGGGGCCGCCCCACGCCTGGAGCGGGGCGGCCAGCCGCAGCACGAGGACGGCCTGGTTGGTGCCGGTCATCGGGCGTCGGCCTCCGGCTGCTCGGCGGGCGTGATCTCGCCGCTGGTGAGCCACTCGCCGACCAGTGCGCCGACGGAGTCGAGCAGGGCCGGGAAAGGAAGGGAGGAACCGAACACCTCGGTGATCTTGTCGCCTTCGGTGGTGTAGGTGGCCAAGGTGCGCAGCGGTTTGTTGCCCCAGGTCTCGCCGACCGCCTTGAGTTCGTCGGCGAGGCGCACGACGGACTCCGTCGCCAGGCCGGTGACGCCGGTGACGGGCTCCTCGTAGGCGGAGACAAGGTTCACCGGCTGGTCGGCGCGGACGGTCAGCAGCACCAGGTGGGGAAGGGTGCGGTGGGCGAAGGAGTTCTGGTGGCCGGTCGGCATGGACCGGGCGAACGCGTCGACGAACCGGACCGCCGTGCTGCGGGCCTCATCGGCGTCCGTGAGATTGTCCCGCAGCTGGTGCACGCCGAGGACGGCATAGCGGTACAAGGTGGATGAATTGAATTCGACAGTGCCGATCATCCCGGCACCATGGTCGTCGGTGTTCTCGTCATCGACAGCGGTGTAGTAGTCGAACTCGGTACGCACGGCATGGGTGGACAGAGCGTGCGCGACCTGGACAGCGGCATCGACGTTCAGAGCGGGCAGGTCGGCGACCATACGGCCGAACAGGGCGACCTCGGCCGGGTGCCCGGTGGACAGCGTCTGGACGACGGGGAGCTGCTTCACCTCGTTCTTCAGGTCGGCCTCGGACAGGGCGGCGAGCTCGGCGACCCGGCCGTCCAGAAGCCGGACCAGGGCGTCGAGCTGCTTCTTGCCGAAGAACAGCAGGTACGCGGACTGATCCTCCTTCTTGGCGGACTTGGTGACGCCGAGCGGCTCGAGCAGGGCGGCGGCGAGACGGCCGGCCTGCTCGCCGGTGAGGCCGGCGCCGCCCTCGGCGGCCGGGCGGGCAAGCCGCTCGGCGAGCAAGGTGGCGATCCGCTTGGTGCGGGTGGCCCGGTCGGCCTCCGGCGTGTGCCGGGCGTACTCGGTACGAGCGGCCCGCTTCCACGCCTGCGAGGAGACGCGGGCACGTCGGGCGCCGCCATAGACGGCCTGCTTGGGAGTGCCAGAGTCGTCCCGGTTCACGTTGGACGGCGGAAGGCTCTGCAGGATGTGAACCTCGACGAAGAGGGTGCGCTTGCTCATGGCAGGACTCCTTGAAGACATAAGACGCCCCCGGGAACGGGGCGTGAACGAAGTCGTATGGGCGCGGCCGGCGGCCCGGGCCGAGGGCCCGGTGCCGTGGACGGCCGGGTTGTCCGGTGAGGTCAGGAAGTGGCGGCGATGTGGAAGTCGCGGTCCCACCGCTGGCGCCATCCGGTGGCGGCGTCCGGGCGGCGGGGATCGTCCCAGGTCCGCAGAGCGGTACGGAGCAGGTCGTAATCGAGTCCGACTCCGGCCTGGTTCAGCAGCGGAACGAAGGACCGCAGGTGCATGGCGAGTTCACCGGCGTCGGCGGAAGTGAGCAGAACGCCGAAGCGTCGCTCCAGCGCCACAGCGCCGGCCCGGCCTTCGCCGCCAGCGGCAGCCTTCCGGGCGAGGAGACCGGCTGCCGTACCCGGGCTGTTCCCGGTCACGTGCATCGGCCGGCTGTGCGTCTGCTGGTGGCGGGCGAAGAGGGTGAGCGCGGTGTGCTCAGCCGCCAGGTCCCGGGTGAGAGATCCCTTGTCTCGCCACTCGGATGCCATGCGGGTGCGGTGGAACGGCCACATCGCGGCGACCGTGCCCGGCTCACGGCCGGTACCCGAGCGCAGCGCGGCCAGCTCCGCTCCGGCATCCGGGCCGCCCGGGTCGAACGTCACCCAGTACGGTGCCCGTTCTGGGGCGTCGCTCTCCCCGTCTGCCTCAGCCTGCGTGCCGGGATCGGTGTACTGCAGACCCCAGGACCGCAGCACCCGGTCCCTGCCCGCCTCGTCCCACCGGGCCAGCTCGCCGAACAGGCGCGTGTAGTCCAGGCCGATACCCGCCTGCCGCAAAAGCGGCACGAGCCGCTGAAGATGCTGCACCAACTCGTCGAGGTCCTGAGCGGTCGCGGCCGCCACCAGCCGCCGCTCCACGGCCCTCTGCGTCATCGCCTCACCGCGGCGCAGCAGCAGGCAAGCGGTGCCCAGACCCACACCCGGCCGGTGGACGGGTTCGGACGCGGCATGCTGATGCAGCCCGAACAAGGTGAGCGTGTGGTGCTCCGCGATGTAGCGGCCCGGCAGACGCTCGAAGCCGTCGTCCGGCAGAGGGACACGGTGAAGAGAGCGCATGGCCGCAACGGTGCCGGCTTCCCGCCCGACGCCCTCACGCAAGGCCCGCAGGTTCCGCGTGATGTACTCCGAAAATCCCGCCCGCCGCTTCTCCTCGCGACCACTCTGCCAGTCCTTGCCCACCTCCTCCCAGAAGAACAGCCGAGCCCGGCCCGCCGCAGAATGGACGGAGGTATCGCTGCTGGTCGTCATACTCCTGCCGCCTCCTCGAACGTGACACGGCGTTCCTCGGCGGCCAGCGGCAGGATGCCGGCAAGCGTCTTCCGGAAGACGCCGATGGCCTTACCACTGCGGTACACGAACTCCTTGTCGCCCTTCTTCACCGTGCGCCCCACCACAGCCCGCGGCGGAACCGCGGCAAGCAGAAAGCCGACCTCCCGGTCGGCAGCGATCTGCACGGACTGCTCCCACGCGAGCTGCGCGCGGTCCAGGAGCTCCTCGTCGTCCACATCGACCTTCTGCAGCCCGGCGAGCAGACGACGCATCGTCCCGTCGAGGGAGTGCAGGAACTGCGCGGACGGCCGGCTCCCCTTGTCACGGGGCAGCGGATCACCACCGGCGGCACGCCGCAGGTCGTTGTTGAGACCATCCAGAGCGCGGGCGACCTGATCCGCCTGCCCCACGCACTCCAGCACGATTTCACGCAGATCAGCGTCCTCGGCGAGCAGCGCCTGCACCGGCAGAGGCAGCTCGTCCCCGATGGCATTCTCGACCACCGCGGACTGCGTGCCGTACTCGAGCGCCGACGTCTCCACACCCAGCGGATACTGCCCGGACAACACCCCGCTGCCCCGCAGGTCTCCGATCTGGCGCAGCAGAAGAGAGGTGTAGGGACCGTCGCTCTGCACGGGCAGCGTCATTGCCAGGAGCGTGCCCAGGCCCTGCCAGGCAGCACGACCCGAGATGTGCCGGCGGGGCCGCCGGTGGGGCTGCCCCTTCTTCGGCTTCGCGGTGTGCTGCCACGCCGTGTGCGGCTCGGACTCAGGGGTCTGCATCAGCCGGTCGCCGGCCGACACGATCGCCCGGTGCACCCGCAGCCCCTGCTCCGTCTCGCGGGAGATCAGACGGATCCGGCGGGCCTGGAAGGTCAGCAGGTCCAGCAGCCCGGTCGCAGGACGCTCAGACCAGGCGGACCCAGCCGGTGACGTGCAGCCCAGACCGGCCGGGCGCTCGTCCCACGCCCACTGCGGCCGGTCCCCCGGCTCGAGCCCGTCGTCCATGATCGGCGTGTTCAGCAGCAGCGTCTCGTACAGCGTCCTCCCGGTGGGCACGATCACCCCGAGCTGACCGAGCGGCCCGGTCGGATTGCCCGTCGTCTTCCCGTTCTTCGCCTGTGGATCCCCTGCGGCGCCAGTCTTGATCGACGCCGTGTCCCAGCAGTGAGCGTGCAGCAGCCACAACACCGCCTCACCCGGCGTCAGCAGCAGCTCGTCGGCCTCGCTGAGCGCGCTGAACAAGGGCACATTGTTCCCGGACGCCACAGACGGCACCAGCTGAGCAGCCGTCTTCGTCTCCCCGTTCAACGCCTGCAGACCGGCAACCTGGGCAAACGGGCGCTCGGCGTCGAACAGACGGAACCGGTCCCCGTAGCGGTCACCCAGGTAGTGCGCGAGAACGTCTCGTTCAGCTGGTGAGAAGCGGCCGCGGCGGAACCGCTCACCCCACTCACCCCGGCTACGCGGCACGCCGAGGGCGTCGATCACCACAGGCAGCAGCAGATGCCGGAGCACCACCGGCAGCATCGTGTGCACCGGCAGCTCGAGACGACGGATGGTGTGAGCTTCACACATCGCATCCAGCAGGCCGACAGACGGCTGCCCGCCGTCCAGTGTGACGGTCCTGAGCCACGGTCCGTGGACGAGGTCTCCCTCGTCGGTCATGGCGGTTCCCCCCTCCATGTACTGACCCTCCTCGCGCCCCCCAGGACGCGTCGACCGGACAGCCAACTCTGCCGACACGTCGTTGAGTTGGCCCCTGACCGGTCCCGACAGCGTTGCAGCCAACGCTTGCTGTTTCAAGCGGAGTAGACAAATCAGTCGCAGATCGGCCGGGTTACAGCGATCCCGGCGACGGACGGGTACTCTGCGCACGGCTCGTGGAGCCGGAGCCCTCCCCGACGCCGGGGGTGTTCCCGCTTGCTGTTTCGCTCAGCACGAGAAGCTGTCCCCGCACGCGCGGGGTGAAGCGGTCCTGGCCCGGCTCCACAGCCGCTTCATCCCGCCTCTCGCGTGATGACCAGCCCGAGCACATCGTGATAGGACACCCGGTCCGCACCCAGCAGCCTTGTACCGTCCTCCTCCAGCACAAGCGCCAGGCGGTAACGGAGCCACGGCCTGTCGGCCCACCCGGGAAGCGGGCTCAGCTCAGCCCGGGCAGCATCCGTCAGCCGCGGAGGCAGACGAAGCGTGCCGCCCATCAGCCGGTCGGTCACCTCGTCGTCATCCACCTCGCCATGCACCCCGAGCCAGGTTCCGTCAACGGCCCGGTAACCCCCGGAAGCCCGCCGAACGAGGACCACTTCGACCGACGGGTCACCGTCACGGACAACGGCGTCGAGCTGCTCTTCGGAGGCAGCCCGGCTGCCGGCATAGTGGAGTCCCTCCAGGGTAGGAAACGCCCACTCCCGCCGACGGCACAGCAGGTACTCCTCCGCGTTCTTCTCCCGCACCCGCTCCTTCGCCTGCCACTCCTGCCAGGCGCCGGCCTCGTTCCAGCCTGCCGGGCAGACCTCGGCATCCCCGTAGGCCCGCGCCACCAACTCCGGCACGTCAGCGGGAATACTCCACCCCGATCCCGCGCACTCGTCCGCATCCGCCGCAGCGAGAGCGCCCGCAGCTTCCTCAAGCAGGGCAGCCGCCCGCAGCAGCGACCACCGGCCATAGATAAGCTCCGAGGCACGCAGAAACCGCGGCACTCCACTCCGCCCTGGCGCCACACCGGTGACCACCACACGGGGCACCCGGTGCGCAGCCGGACGACGGGTACCGCTGTGGCGGTGCAGCCGGCCGATGCGCTGCAGCAACAAGTCGACGGGCGCCAAGTCGGTGAACAGCACGTCGGCGTCCACGTCGAAGGACTGCTCGGCAAGCTGAGTGGCGATCACCACCATGCGCTCGGGCCGGCCTTCGCCGGCCCGTGGCCCCATCACACGCAAGCACTGCGCTGTCCGGTCCGCACGGTGGGCCGCGCACAGCCGAGCATGCAAAAGGTGCAGATCGCCGTCGAAGCCTCCCTCCCGCAGATCACGGTAGATCGCCTGAGCCCGGTCGACCTGGTTGACCACCACCAGCGCAACCCCGCCCCCGGCGACGGCCTGGCGCACGGCCGCAGCGACCCGCGCGCCTCCAAGGTCCGTATCGGGCAGCCAGGCCACCCGCACCGGCATCGGCTCCCGCCAGGACCGCACCACCTGACGGGACGTATCGGCGACGGCCCGGCCATCGACGCCATAGGCCGCCGTGACGCACGGATACCCGGCCGGCTCCGGCACCTCCTGATGCACGTCCGCCCTGCCGAGCACCCCCGACAGATAAGCGTCGACGAACCGCTGCCGCTGAGCGGGCGGCAGCGTCGCGGACAGCAGCACCACAGGTACCCCTGCCTGCCCCAGCCAGCGCAGCGCCTCGACGAGGAACTGCCGCATATAGACGTCCGCCGCATGCACCTCGTCCACAACGACGACCTTCCCGGCCAGCCCGGCGAACCGGAGCATGACGTGCCGGGTACGGGTCGCCGCGTGCAGAAGGTGGTCGACCGTGCCGACCGCGAACGCGGTGAGCAGGCCACGTTTGTCACCCAGGAACCAGGAGGCCGGACCGTTCACCCTGTCGTCGGTCCCCGGCTGTGCCCCAGACGGTGAGGGCGCCATGCCGTAATCGGCGTCCTCGTCGATCGCACCGAAGTCGTCGTCGGCCGTGTCGACATCGCCGTGGCTGACCCCGCCCTCGCATCCGCAACCACCGCCGTCGCCGTCGCCGTCGCCGTCCGGGCGAGTCTTCCCGTCCCAGATAGCCCGCCACCAGGCGTTGAACCGTCGGCGGCCGTGCAGAAGAGCGACCTGAGACTCCAGCTCCGGGTCGAAAGTGCGTACCCACTGCAGTACCTGCTCGTACATCGGGTCGCTCGTCGCCTGAGTCGGCATCGCCACGAACACCCCGTCCAGGCCGAACCGCGCCGCCAAAACCTCAGCGGCCGCAAGGGCAGCCTTCGTCTTCCCCTCCCCCATGGGAGCCTCCGCCACCAGCAGCCCCGGCACCGGCATCGACCATGCCCGCTCCACCAGCTCCTGCTGCGACGCCCGCGGCGTAACACCCAGCCGGTCGATCAGCGGCTCCATCGGATCCTCAGGCAGCGGCAGATCCCGCCAGCCGCCCCGCAGACGAAGCCGACTCCAAGCCGCTTCCGCACGGCGCCGCGACTCAGCGAAAGAGATCAGCCCGGCATCCGCCAGACCGGGGAACTGGCTGCTATCGCTGGCGATCCAGTCCGCCATGACGACCAAGCCCGACAAGGCCAGCTGTTCCGCCTTCCGCAGACTGCCCACCGGCCGCGCATCCGACAGACCCTCAAAGCCGACGGCGCGGGTGAAGACATCCACGACCGCCCGCTGAACATCCTCCCAGGCGGCGCCCCGGCCCTGAGCCCCGCGAGGCGGGTTCAGAGCAGCAGCCGACGGAAACGCCCCGTGATGCCCGGCGACCAGCGGCCACACCCAACCGGCAGCCTCCTCGTCGCCCCACTCGGCGATCAGCCGCGGCAACAGCAGAACAGCGCCAGCAACGTCATGACGCCACCGCTTGTTCCGGTCCGCCGACAGCCGCCCCCAAGACAGCCCCGCCGCCAGCACCGGCGCGGCCTCGACCGCGTCCATCGCCTGGAACGCCGGGCACGCCTTCCCGCAGTCATGGATACCGCACACCCACATGAACCACAATCGCCCCCGGCCACCGCTGATCTCATCCAGCCGCCGTCGGAACACCGCCGACACGTACCGGTCCCACATCACCCCCGCCACAGCAGCCGTGTCCAGCAGATGCCCCAGCAACAAATGCGTCCGCCCGCCATTGCGTGCCGCCGACTTCCCCCATAGCCGCGACACCCGCTCGACGACCTCCGGCGACAACCCCATCGCCCGCATCAACTCGACTACCGAAGCCTCGTCGTCCACGAAACCACCCCCAAATCCAGTGCCTCGGCACCATAGGCCCTGCCACTGACACTGAAGCCGACATGCAAGTTTCGGGAGCTCTCGACAATCTCCCCACCGAGCGACGGGCCTGGCGTGGGACGACGAGCGGGTGGGCGGATGGTGCGGGGCGGGTAGGGAGCTACCCCCGCGCGTGCGGGGACGACGTCAAGGAGCCCGAGGCGCCCGCGCGCTTCGAGGAGCTACCCCCGCGCGTGCGGGGACGACGGGGCGTCGAACCCCTCGGTGAGCACCATGCAGGAGCTACCCCCGCGCGTGCGGGGACGACCGGCTGTTGGTGAGCTGGAAGCCCACGACCGTGGAGCTACCCCCGCGCGTGCGGGGACGACCGGCTGTTGGTGAGCTGGAAGCCCACGACCGTGGAGCTACCCCCGCGCGTGCGGGGACGACGAGACCAGCGACGACGGCGGGCAGACGTGGGAGGAGCTACCCCCGCGCGTGCGGGGACGACGCTTCGGTGTTCTCCCCCGAGGCGACGACCAGGGAGCTACCCCCGCGCGTGCGGGGACGACATGCCGCCGTCGACGTCCAGGAGCGGCAGACCGGAGCTACCCCCGCGCGTGCGGGGACGACGGGGGCGGGGTGGGGACCTTGCGCTTGGCCCGCGAGCTACCCCCGCGCGTGCGGGGACGACATCAGAGACATGCGCGTCTCTCCCCTCGTCGTGGAGCTACCCCCGCGCGTGCGGGGACGACACCCACGCGGCGAAACCGAAGTTGTCGGTCGACGAGCTACCCCCGCGCGTGCGGGGACGACGTTGGAGAAGGTGCCTTCGCGGGCACCGACCAGGAGCTACCCCCGCGCGTGCGGGGACGACGACGCGTCCACCATGCGCACCCGGGCCCGGGAGGAGCTACCCCCGCGCGTGCGGGGACGACGCAGCAGACCCGCGCTGTGTGGTGTCGGCACGCGAGCTACCCCCGCGCGTGCGGGGACGACGACGCAGGCCTCCTACCTGACGACAACCACGAGGAGCTACCCCCGCGCGTGCGGGGACGACGTGGCGCCCTCGAAACTGGGGTCGGCGATCAGGGAGCTACCCCCGCGCGTGCGGGGACGACCGCAGCAGGCCGCCGAAGGTGGACATGCGCTGGGAGCTACCCCCGCGCGTGCGGGGACGACTACGTGGCCAGCACCCAGCCCTGACCGATCCGGGAGCTACCCCCGCGCGTGCGGGGACGACCCGATGTCCTCGACGATGACGGACTGGAGCACGGAGCTACCCCCGCGCGTGCGGGGACGACGGGCCCGAGACGTACGAGGGGTTGAGATCCCGAGAGCTACCCCCGCGCGTGCGGGGACGACAACTTGTAAGCGAACTACAAGTTCAACTGTGAGGAGCTACCCCCGCGCGTGCGGGGACGACCCGCTGGGCCCGGTGACCGTCGTCCCCTTCGGGGAGCTACCCCCGCGCGTGCGGGGACGACCAGCTCACCGCCTCCACCAAGACGTCGTCCACGGAGCTACCCCCGCGCGTGCGGGGACGACGGGTTCTGCCACCAGCCGAGTCCGGCCATCGCGGAGCTACCCCCGCGCGTGCGGGGACGACTTCTTCGTCGTCGTGTTCAGCGTGCCGTTCGTGGAGCTACCCCCGCGCGTGCGGGGACGACACTTCGTGACCTGCGGTGCTTCGACGTGGTCAGGTCATTTTGCTTTACCTCGTTTCTGGTCTGCCAGGGGGCTCTTGCCCGGATGAGCCACGACAGGTGCGGAGTTGAAGCCGACGAGGGACGGTCGATCACGACCAGTAGCGTGGGCAGACCAGTTCTGTTCCGTGGCGCCGCGCGAGAGGGGGCCGGCCCCAGCAGCCATCCGCTTTCCTCGCTCTACCACCAAGCCGTAGCTCGCCTCGGGAGGCCTCGGCACTCGAGGGCCCTGCGCCGTGGGTCTGCCCTGCGAGTGCAGGGACGACCGCCACCGATCCCGTGGGGAACCGGATGCCACCAAGGCTACTCGGGAACGACGGGGTCGGCCGTGGTCTCGGCCAGCCCGAGGTGCAGATCTTCATGCGTGCGGACAGCGACGCCGTGAACGCCCTCAATGGCGGCACAAGCAGGACGGGGACGAAAGCTATCACCATCGCCGCGGGCCGCATCACTACCGAGTGCACGGAGGCGTACCCGAAGTAGCACGGCGCGCGGACACAGGGCGGCGCGTGGCGGGGATTCACGAGAGGGTGCCGAGCGGGGGTGTTGTAGCCGCTACTGTGGCGGCTCGCCTGGATCTCCGTTTGTCTGAGGAGCAGTTCCCATGCCCGGTGCACCTTTCCGTCTCGTCGTCACGGGTGGCGGGACTGGTGGTCACACATATCCTGCGTTGACGGCGGTGCGTACTTTGCAGGTTCGGCTCGCCGGTATGGGCCGGGCGCTGGAGACTGTGTGGATCGGTACGGCTGACGGCCTGGAGGCGCGCGTCGCCCCGGCGGAGGGCATCGCCTTCACCACGGTGGCCACGGGCAAGATCCGCCGCTCCAAGAACCCGCTCAAGCTGGCGTCGCCGGCGAACGTCCGCGACATGGCCCGGGTGCCGCTCGGCGTGATTCAGGCGCGGCGGGCCATCGAACAGTTCCAGCCGGATGTCGTCCTCGCGACGGGCGGTTACGTTGCGGTACCGGCCGGGCTGGCGGCGCGGATGTGCCACCGGCCGCTCGTCCTGCACGAGCAGACGGTGCGCCTCGGATTGGCGAACCGGAAGCTGGCGGCGTCGGCGGCACGGATCTGTGTGTCCTCGGAGTCGACACTTGAGCTGCTGTCGGAATCGGCGCGGGCGGTAGCTGTGGTGACCGGCAATCCCGTGAGGCCCGAGGTGCTGTCCGGTCAGGCGGACCGGGCGGTCCAGGCGCTGGGCCTGTTCGGTTTCGACCGTCAGGTGCCGACCGTGTACGTCACCGGCGGGGCGCAGGGCTCGCAGCAGATCAACGATCTGATCAGCCAATCGCTGCCGTGGCTCTTGCGACAGGCGAACGTCATCCACCAGTGCGGTCCGGCGAACGAGGCGGGGTTGCGGGCGCGGGCGGCCGGGCTGCCGGCCGAGTTGGCGGGCCGCTACCACCTGGCCGGGTTCGTCAGCGGTGAGTTGCCGGATGTCCTGGCCTTGGCGGACGTGGTGGTGTCGCGCAGCGGTGCCGGGACGCTGGCGGAGCTGACCGCGCTCGGCAAGCCGGCGGTGTTCGTGCCGCTGGCGTCGTCGGCCGGGAACGAGCAGGTTCACAACGCGCGGCATCTGGAGGAGGCCGGAGCGGCGGTCGCGCTGACCGGTGAGGTGACGGCGGCCCGGCTGCAGGAAGCGGTGGGCCCGCTCCTGGCCGATGCCGACCTGCGGTGGGGCATGGCGGAGCGCGCCCGCGCGTACGGCCGTCCGGACGCGGCGGACCGGCTCGTGGACGAGCTCCTGTCCGCCGCGGCGGGTCAGCCGGTCACTGTGGGGGCTGGCCGGCGGGGAGAGCCGCCCTTGCCTCGGTGAGGGCTCCCACGGTCTTGAGGGCCCGGCCGAGGACGGTGACGACCTGGTCGACGTCGTCCTCGGTGAGGTGCTGGTGGAACGGCAGCGTCAGGACTTCCCGGCCGACTCGCTCGGTGGCGGGCAAGTCGCGCCGCCACTCGGCAAAGGCCGGCTGGAGGTGGTTGGGCGGGTAGTGGACGCCGACGCCGATACCGCTGGCCGTCATCTGCGCGTGGACCTCGTCCCGGCGCGGGATGAGGACCTGGCACAGGTGCGGCACGGAGCGGTCGGGGTCCACGTCGACCAGGTGCACGCCGTCCAGGCCGGCCAGCGCCCGCCGGTACGCGCGCCACAGGCTGCGGCGGGTCGTCTCGGCCTGCTGGAAGTGGTCGAGCTGGGCCAGGCCGATGGCGGCGTTGATGCCGGACATCTGGTAGCGCAGGCCGAAGCCGTCCACCTGATAGGTGGTCGTCCGGCTGCGTTCGGCCTGGGGCTGGACGACGCCGAGCATCCGAATGCGGCGGATCGTGGCGGCCTCGGCGGGGGTGCGGGGGACGACGATACCGCCCTGCCCGCAGGTCAGGTTCTTGATCGGGCCGAAGCTGAAGCAGGTGAGGCCGGTGGCGCCGACGCGGCGGTCGCCGTTGCGGGAACCGAAAGCGTGCGCTGCGTCCTCCACGAGACAGATGTTCCGGGCGTCCAGCTCCTTGCGGATCCGGGAGAGGTCGACGGCACGGCCGCCGAACAGGACCGGCAGCACGACGCGGGTGCGGTCGGTGACGGCGTCCATGACGAGCTGGTCGGTGACGCACAGCGTCGCCGGGTCGATGTCCACGAAGCGGGGGACGGCACCGACGGCCCGGACCGCCTGGACGGTCGCGCAGAACGTCAACGAGGGCACGACCACCTCGTGGCCAAAGCCGACGCCGGCGGCGAGCAGCGCCGTGTGCAGCGCCGCGGTGCCGGACATGACGGCGACGGCGTCACGGGCGCCGAGGAACGCGGCGATCCGACGCTCGAATTCCTCGGTGACCTCGGTGTGCCCGTACTGGCCGGCCGCCAAGACGCGGGCCACCGCGGCGGCCTCCTCGCCGTACAGGTACGGGGAAGCGTTGCGCCGTGTGTCCGGCGTCAACGGGCTGGTATCCGTGATCACCTCGCCTCCCTGACCGGCCGGATGACGGGTCGAATCAGCGCGCTGGCCGTCTCCAGGGCCGAGGACGCGTCCGCGACCGACGATCCGGCAGCGACGAGCATGCCGATCTTGTGACCGGACTGGTCATGCGGCCGTACCAGGTCGCCCGGCGTGGCGTACAGCTCGACGTCGGTGATCCCCGGGGTGGTGCGGGCTTCAGCGACTCCCTCCCACGTGACCAGCTCACCATCCACGGTGAGCGGAGAGCCGATCAGTTCCAGCGCCGCATGCCCGGTGCGCGTCGGCGCCAGGTGGCTGCTGAACGGCTCGCCGAGCGCGAGCGCGATGAGCGCCCGCACGACGTCCACGCCGTAGGCGGCGGCGAGCAGCCGTGGGACGCCGTCACCGCCGAGACGTGCGTTCGCCTCGATCAGGCGTTCCCGGCCGTCGTCCGCGCTGAGGACGGCATCAACGTTCGCCGGCCCGTCGATGATGCCGAGTGCACGGCAGACCCGTTCGACGGTGGCCTCGATCCGACGGTATGTCGCCGAGGGCAACTGGGTGGTGCGTAGCCGCCTGACGACGAAACTCCCGTCGACGAACTCCTTGTCTTTGATGCAGGTCATCAGCGCCCTGCCGCCCTGCATGAAGACCTCAATGGCCAAGGGGCGGCCTTCCAGGCATTCCTCAGCGATCACGGTCTGGGAAGCGGAGTAGGAGCGGGCACGGGCGACGGCGGCGGGCAGGTCGTCAGGCCGGGTGATGCGGGTGACGCCCTTGCTTCCTGACCCGTCCACGGGCTTGATCACGAGGGGAAAGTGCATCCCTGCCGCCTTCACGATGACCTGTTCCGGGTCGTCCGACGCCGTCCATCCGTATCCGGTGACGCCGCAGGACGCGGCGATCGCGTGGAAGACAGCCTTGTCCCCCGCCGCAAGGGCGCTTCTGGGATACACGTAGCCGGTGCCGTAGCGCACGCCCAGGGCGTGCCAACTGGCCAACGCAGCATCGCTCGCGCCGCCCACGATCCCGACAGGGCGCACGTCGCCCAGCGCGGCAGCGATGGCGTGGGTGTCCCGGGTGGAGATATGTAGGGCAGCGCCGGCGAACGGGAGCGCGGGAGCGTCCGCCCGCATGTCCACCGCGATGGTCGGGATCCCACGGCGCCGCGCCTCCTGGTACAGCGGGATCTGCTCCTCTGACGCGCCCAGCACGATCAGCGCGCCCTGTGGCCAGTGCTCAGACATGCTGCGGCTCCCCGACCGTGTCGAGGGTGATGCGCCGGGAGGGCAGGGCGGGCAGAGGACTGCGGCAGAGCGGCGCCCACCGGTCAGGGTTGCGCCGGTACCAGTCGGCGGTCTCCTCCAGCCCGGCCTGGAAGTCGTGCGCCGGCTGGTAGCCGAGGCCGGCCAGCTTGGACCAGTCCATGGCGTAGCGGAGGTCGTTGGACAGCCGGTCGGGGATGTAGGTGACGGAGTCCCAGTCGGCACCACAGATCCGCAACAGCTCCCCGGTCAGATCCCGGCTGCTCATGTCAGTGCCGCCGCCGACGTTGTAGACCTCACCGGGCTCGCCCCGGCGTAGGACAATCTCGACGCCGGCGCAGTTGTCCTCGACGTGCAGCCAGTTCCTCACGTGTTGACCGCGGTCGTGAAGGGCGACCCGTCCGCCGCGCAGCAGCCTCGTGAAGAACATCGGGATGACCTTTTCGGGGTGCTGGCAGGGCCCGTAATTGTTCGAGGACCGGGTGACGCAGACCGGAGCGCCGTAGGTGTACCAATAGCTGAGAGCGATCAAGTCGCTGGCCGCCTTCGACGCGGCGTAGGGGACGCTCGGTCGCAGCGGGTAACCCTCGGTGGCCGCGCCTTCCAGCAGCGGCCCATACACCTCATCCGTGGAGACGTGCACGAACTTCTCGATGCCGTGCCGCATAGCGGCGTCAGCGAGGATCTGCGTGCCGTGGACGTTCGTGGCGACGAACGTGCCGGCGGTCGCGAACGAGCGGTCGACGTGCGACTCAGCGGCGAAGTGGACGACCGCCGTGTGCCGGGTCATAAGGTCGTCGACCAGGTCGGCATCGCAGATGTCGCCGCGGACGAAGTCCAATTTCGGGCTGAGGAAGGCCTGTCCGAGATTGCCTGTGCTGCCCGCGTACGTCAGCGCGTCGAGGACGGTGACCTGTTCAAGGTCATCGGCGCCGAGCATACGCCGCACAAAATGAGAGCCGATGAAACCGGCTCCGCCGGTGACCAGCAGCTTCATGTGTGCCTCCGATGAGGATGACCGGCCGGCGGCACGAGTGGACCGCTTCTTGGAGGCCGGTCGAGGAAACACCCGGCTGTTGCCGGGTTCGGTCCTTACCATGGGGCCGGGCGTGGATGGCGCGGGAGGCTTCGGTGCGCGTCGGCACCCGGCGTGCGAATCTGGCACACGGTGTGCCTCCGCGCACCCCTCCCGGCGACGGCCGGGCGTCGATAGGTTCTCCAGCACCCCATCCAGGGGCCAAGGAGGTGCCATGGGCGCGGATGCTGAGATCGGTGCCTTGTTACGTGGGGCGCGGTGCGCTGCACGGCTCACCCAAACACAGGTCGGACAGGCTTGCGGCTACTCGGCCTCCGCGGTCTCCCGCATCGAGAGCGGGAAGCTGCGCGTGGACTACACGACTCTCCTACGGTTCGCCGCGTTCTTGGGGATCACACCCGAGCGCCTGCGTGCGTCCGCCACACCGGACGTCACCAATGCCGTTACGGTGGCGGCAGGTTGCCGTCCGGACGAGGAGGACGAGGTGCGTCGTAGGGAACTGCTCACGGGAGCGGTGGCAGCGGGAGCGGCGACCGCCCTGGGTACCGGCCCGGCCTCTGCCAGTACCGCGCCCGAGGGCCTGGAACTCTCGCTGTTCCGGCTGCCGCAGGCCGCCCCGGTACCGCTGCCCTGGCTTGTGGCCCAGGTCGCTGCCGCGCGCCGGGACTACTGCGCCACCGAGTACGCCAACCTCGGGCAGGCGCTGCCCACGCTGATCGCGGCCGCCACGGCCACACGGGACAACGCCTCTGGCCGGGCCCGTGACGAGGCGAACCTGACGCTGGCCCGCTCGTACGTGCTGGCCGCCGAACTCGCCAACAAGCAGCACAGCGACGCCGCATGGGTGGCCGCCGACCGTGCCCTGTCGGCCGCACGGTCCAGCGGTATCCCCGTCGCCGTCGGGGAGGCCTCCCGTCAACTGGCGATCGCCATGCGCCGCTCGGGCCGCTCCACCGCCGCGATGCACCTGCTGACGAAGGAAGCCGCCGACCTGGACCCCTCCCTCAATCAGAGCGGAGCAGTCCGAACGACGCTGCTGCTGACCGGCGCATACTCGGCTGCCACCGGGAGGGACCGCCCGTCGGCCCTGTCGCTGCTGGAACAAGCCGAGGAAGAAGCCGGCCGCAGGCCCGCGGTGCCGGGACTGTTCACCGTGGAGGCCACCCGCACCCAGGTGGACGCGTACCGGATCAGCGTGCTGAACGCACTCGGTACTCCGGATGAAGCGGTCAAGGTGGCGTCCAGGCTGAACGTGGACCGCATGCCCACGGCGGAACGGCGGGCACGGGCATGGACCGACATCGCCCGTATGTGGAACGCCCTCGGGGATGGCAAGCAGACTTTCGCCGCGTTGCGTCAGGTCGAGCATGAGGCCCCGCAGGAAGCCCGCCGGCCAGCACTTCGGGCGTTGACCGCCAGTCTGCTGTACGGACCGGTTCGGGTCGAGGGCGTCCGTGAGTTCGCGGCTCACACCGGCGCCTTGACCGTCTGAACTGCTCGGTCCCCCCACCGATGGTTGAGGGAGCCACCGGTGAATCGCCGGTGCACGTGGTGTAGCACCGGCCGCCAGGACAAAGCGGCCCAGGCCTCAACGGTGTCAGCGTCCAGCCGTGGCCCTCACCGCGCTGGCGACCACGGTGAGCGCCTTATGCAGCGCCTGGTCGAGGAAGGCGGCGGCACCCGGATCACGGGCTGGCCACGAGTCTTCGCCGAGAGCGTGACCGCGCGGACGAGTGAGGGGCGGAGCTGCCCGCGAGGCGGGGACCACGGGCGGGGGACGTCGACCTGGAGGCCCGGTCGGAACTACCCCCGCGCGTGCGGAGACGACACCAGCTCCCGGTAGAGCCCTGCATGCTCGGACGAGCTACCCCCCGCGTGCGGGAACGACAGACAGGTGAGGCAGAACAACATGAATCGCAGCGAGCTACCCCCGCGCCCGCGGGGGGACGACACCCCCGCAGGCGCGGGGCGACGAGGTTCGGAGATCGTGTCGAGCGCCTGGGAGCTTCCCCCGGCGTGCGGGGACGACCGCTCGCGCAGCTTGTCGCGCTCTTCCTGCAGGGAGCTACCCCCGCACGTGCAGGGACGACAGTCTGGAGATCCGCAAGCCGGACCGGCGCCTCGAACCACCACCCCCGCAGGCGCGGGGACGACTTGCTCACGCGTGCCTTCGGATCGTAGCGCCAGGAGCTGCCCCCACGGGCGCGGGAACGACGGTGCGCTCCGTTGTCCTGTTCACGATCGGCGGGAGCTACCCCGCAGGCGCGGGGACGACGCTGACGGACATCGGCATGGACGACGGCACGCCGCTCTGGCTCAGCCCGCGGACATTCCTCGAATTGGACTGGCCACCCGACGACGAGGAATGACAAGCGCCGCGCCCCTGCTTCGGCAGACGGCGAGGCGCTTCGTGCTCTACGGGCAGGCTTCCCCGAACTTGACCGCGGTGAGAGCGACAGGCTGCCCGTTCAGCGAGGCGCCTGCGGCCGGCTCCTGCCTGCACACTTGCCAGTTGCTCTCCACCAGGATGAACCGGTCCTCCGCGGAGGCGTCCTTCACGGTGAGGGATGTCCCCGAGTCCAGGGCGGCCCGCGCGGCCTTCACCGACTTGCCCTCGAAGTCCGGCATCCGACCGCCCTCGACCGTCGGCTCCTTCTCGTCCTTCGCCGGGCAGGGCTCCTCGAGTTTCACCGCACCGAAGTCGAGGGTGGTGTCCGTAGGCACCGTCTTCCCGGCGGCCACGTTCTGCGAGCACACCTTCCAGTTCCGGTCGAAAGCCTGCATGCGGTCACGGCCGAGCGCGTCATGCGACTTCAGCGAGTAGAAGCCGTCGGCCTGCGCGGTGTCCTGCGCGGACTGCAAACCCATGCCGACGAAGTTCTGCACCGTCTTCGACGCGGCTCTGGCTGGTTTGTCGTCCTTGGGCGGCGCGCTGCTGGGCGCAGTCGACGAGCTGCTGCTTCCGCTGGAGTTGGTGTCGGTCGGCTGGCAGGCGACGGTCAGGCTGGCGGCAGCGCAGAGCAGGGCAGCACTGATGATGCGTGTACGCACGGATCCCCCGGGTGAAGCGAGTACAGGCGGAACACGTTAGAGCACCTGTGAAGGAGACGTGAAACCGCGTCACCAGACCGTGATACAGCAACGTGCTCCCGCGCCTGCGGGGACGAACGCAGTGTGCAGGCTCGAGTTGAGGTGACCTCGCGAGCTACCCCCGCTCGTGCGGGGACGACACCAGGCGCTCGCCGAGCATGGTCACGTACCGGGAGCTATCCCGCAGACGCGGGGACGACCCCGGCACGGACGCCGAGCTCCTCGACGTCGAGGAGCTACCCCCGCGGGCGCGAGGACGACTGGCCAGGATCGCGCGGGCGGCGCGGACGACCGGAGCTACCCCCGCAGGCGCGGGGACGACACCGCCTCGTCGAGCCGCCGAGCCTCCCAGGCCGAGCTACCCCCGCAGGCGCGGGGACGACACCTTGTCGGCGCGGATCTGGACGTCGAAGCCCGAGCTACCCCCGCAGGCGCGGGGACGACTTCTCCCCCGAGGACATCCAGACCGCCGAGGGCGAGCTACCCCCGCAGGCGCGGGGACGACGTGGTCGGCGTGCGCCTTGTCCAGCCGTGCGTGGAGCTACCCCCGCAGGCGCGGGGACGACATGACGTACTGGGCCGGGAGCTTGCGGAGGAGCGAGCTACCCCCGCAGGCGCGGGGACGACACTTCGTGACCTGCAGCTTAGTCAGGTGATGAGGTCATTTTGCTTCACCTCTCTTTTGAGCCCTCTCGTCACGGGCGGCTGACGTCCGCGAAGGGAGGCCGTCCTCCTCGCGTGCACGCGCGCGGTCCGGCCGTTCATGTTCGGCTCGAAGGGCTGGCTCGCTGGGAAGCTCTACCCCCTGGGCAAGGCGCCGGCGAAGCGATCGCACCATCACTGCTGAAGGGGCTACCCCGCGCGTGCGGGGACGACCGACGGCAGACGCTCGTCTTGTTCCGCTGCCAGGAGCTACCCCCGCGCGCGGGGACGACACGTGACCCTCTGTCAACCCCCAGAAGGGATTGAAGCTACCCCCGCAGGCGCGGGGACGCACTTCGTGACCTGCAGCTTAGTCAGGTGATGAGGCTATTTTGCTTCACTTCCCTTCTTGGGCCCTACCTTCCGTCACGGGCGAGCTGGCCTCGTCGCCAATCAAGTGAGACTTCTTTGGCTGACGTCCGTGAAGCAGGCCATCCTCGCGAGCACACCGCGGTCCCGCCGCTCACACCCGGCTCGAAGGGCTCGCTCGCTGGGAACCTCTACCCGCTGGCCGTTGCCGTTCTTCCGAGCCGCTTCCATCGCGGCCCGCAGTGCGACCCCCGGCCAGATCGACGCCGGACGTCTCGGCACCGCTCATGCCTGCCTCCAGGTGGTGTAGCCGAGGCACAGGTGCCCGAGGCCAGCCAGGCGCTGCACCTGGGCGACGAACGCCCGGGTGAACAGGCGCTGCGCCGACAGCTCGCCGTACCGGTCGATGTGATCGAACACCAGCTGGTGGTCGGTGGCGGCCCTATTGCGCCAATACAGGACCTGCTCGCGGGTGAGCTCCTCGAGGACCAACTCTTGGTCGTCGTCGACGCCGGCGGGCTCCGGCTGTGCAGCCGGGACGACGACGGACGGGCGTGGCGCGGGCAGCACAACCGGGGCCACCGGCTCGTCGATGACGACGACGGCTGTCTGCGCGGCCGCGGCTTCGGCGCGGGCCTTGGCAACGGCGGCCTGCTGCTCCCGGACCTGCTCCCACCGGCGCGCCTTGGCCCACGCCTCGGCCGTCACGTCCTGGTGCAGCTGCTCCGCCACGGCCACGCGGCGCTCGTTCTCGGAGGCGCCGGGCATCGCGGCGTCTACGGCGGCCGCGACCGCGCGGCGCTGGGCACGACGGTCGATCTGCCGGTCCTCGCAGCGCGGGCAGTCCCGGCCGGAGTCGAGCAGAGCGCCCTCGTCGCACCGGGGCTCCGAGCACAGCTGGCGCTGCGGCAGGCCCCGGCCGATCAGCCAGCCCACCGGGTCCTTGATCGGCCTGGCCAGCCGCATCTGCTCCTCCAGGCGCCGGGCGAGCCGGTCGGCGAGGACCTGCGGTGCGTCTGCATGGCCGGCGAACCCGATCACCCGGGCCAGCTCGCTGCGGGCGGCGGCCTCCACCAGGCGGCGGGCGGCGGGACGCTCCAGCCGCGCCCATACCAAGTCGACCGGAGCCAGGACGGCCCGCAGGTCCTCCGGCGGCAGAGGCGCCCTGCCCCGCTGCTGCCTGCGCTGACCCTCGCCGCCCAGGACTCGCATCGGAGCACCGGCCACCGGCCCGCGGCCGTCGTTCTCGCCTTCGACGACCGGGGACTTCTCCCGCTGTTCCCCGCGGAGCGGGCCGCCGTCCTCGCGCACGCACCCGCGGTCCGGCAGACCGTGGTTCCCACCACGGCCTTCGCCGGAAAAGCCACCAGAGAGCGCAAGAGAACCACCGGCAGTAACCACAGAAGCGTGGAGAGCGTGGTGCTGTGCAGTTGCGGCGAGGTCTGCCAATCCGGCCGACTCGCCCTGTCCGGCACCCTCGATCCCAGTAACCACAACGGTCTCGCCCGTCTCCCCGGTCTCAAGATCTCCGAATGCAGTACCGGTGAGGTCTGAAAGCACGGACTTCGCCGCCCCGCGGGCCTCCCGCACGGCCACCCCGTGGGCCTTAGCAACCGGCACCAGACGCACCCGCGACTGCGCGTTCAGGCCCGACCCGGTCTCCTTGCGCACCACCTCCGCGACGCCGTGCTCCTCGAGGCGCTTGAGTACCTTCGCCCCGGCCGCCGCCGTGCAGCCCAGCAGCCGCGCGACCGTCGCCGCCGGACGCCCCCGGGACGTGTCCACCGAACCGGGGCACAGCTGCAGCCAGCCCGCCGACCCCGTCGTCAGCACCATCAACAACAGCCCGAGCCGATCCGTCGCCGCACCCCGGCCCGTACGACCGGCGAGCAGCCCGGCCGGGACGACCGGCTTGTCCTTCGGCGCCCACCCCGGACCGAACAACACCTCGCACAGACTCAGCAGCACCGCCAGCTCCGCACGGGACAACGCCAGCGGATGCCGCCGATCGCCGGCCTTCTGCGCCCGATACATCGGGATCACCCAGCACTCCAGCCCCGTCGCGTGCCCCAAGCTGTTGGTCGCGACATTCGAGCCGAGAAACCCGGCAGCGCGCAGCTCGGGCAGCACCGTGTGCGCGACCGTCGACTGCGACACCCCCAGCCACCGCCCGAGCTCCGCCGCCCAGATCGACGTCTCGAAGTTCTTGCGTACATCCGCCTTAGCGGTCAGCACCACCGACGCCAGCCGCGCGCCGTCCGACGCCCCGATCAGCGCCGGAGACGTCACCAACGCGCGCACCGCGGCGAGCAGCCGGGCCCGCATCGTCTTCGACAGCTGAAGCGGGTTGCCCAGCTCCAGCTGCGTGACCGGACCGGCCTGCGCCGGAACCGACCGCAGCCGACGACGCGACGCCCCGCTGGCGAACTTCATGCGCGGGCGCGGGAGCACGGCGGCTGACGCCGCCACGGTGCTCACCGGCCCACCCGGACGGACGAGAGAGAGATCATCTCGGCAGCCTTACGCAGGCCGCCTGTGGACAGAGTCCGCGAAGTGGCGAGACCCCCGATCCCTCCCGCCCGGCGGGAAGAAACTTTTGATCGCGTCCCGCCCCACGGGACGGGGCTCGGGAGCATCGCGGCGGCCGGCGCCGCCAGGAGGACAGGGGTCCCCCTCTCGGTATAGGTGCGCCGGATCGTGGGGCGTGTGACACTCCACACCGAAGAATCTTCGTGATTAATGCCGTGAACAGGGCAAACGAGGCGTGCGAATCCCGTCACGCGGGAAGCGGGGTGGGCTCGAACCGGTGTGAATCGGACATGGTCGAGCTGACAAGGGGACACCAGGTCGTGCACTATGGCGGGGACACCAACCTTCATATGGATCGCCCCGACCGCGACCAGGCCCCTGCCAAGGGACCCGACCACGGCCGAGCGCTCTGTGTGGACACCGATGCGGAGCCCCGAGCCCGACGGCCTGCCAAAGCTGCCGGAACCCGGGATGAAGCTGGTGACTCAACGGAGGCCCCCTGCCAAAGGGGCTCCTGGAGAGCCGAGGTGGCCCGCTTGCCAAAGCGGACCGGGTGGAGCAACCCGCTTGCCAAAGCGGGGTGGTGCTGGATGAAAGAAAGACCAGCTCGATGAGCTGGAGCCCAGAACCGGGGCCAACCGGGATCTGAGCGCCGACCTGGACGCTACGTCTGGTCGGAAGACGGGCCGCGCGAGGCCAGTGGATGCCAATCCACCATCGGCGCGCGCGGCCAATGGCCGCTAGGTCATGGCCGACCCCCTCGAATCCGAGAGCGGAGTCGGCGCATACCCAAAAGCGAGTCCGATGGCGTGATCGCAGAAGAGGAACGGCGTAGATACGCGTGCAGTTCCGCCGAGGCGGGTACTCTTCATCCCGCGATCACCTCCCATCAGGTGTCGCCCAAACGAGGCTTCGCCCCGTTCGAGAGCCCTGGAACCCTGCCCGGTCCTGGGGCTTTCGTCGTTTTCGATCTTCCACAGCCTAGCCCTACAACCCGACCCAGCTGTCAGACGAATTCGCGCAACGTCCGACGTGCCCGGAATGCCGAACCCACTAGACGGGAATGTCAGCTGGCGCATAGACACCGCCCGGCTTCCTTCCAGGTGGGGCACTCCCGCTCCACCCGCTCGTACACACTCGGCGGGTCGTCCGGCATCCACTGAGACATCTCCTCAAGGGAGACGTGGTCGTAGCGCAACTTGTGCACCGGCTCCCGGCGTCCGGTGCGCTCGCCTTCCTCCACCTGCGCGACCTTCACAAACGGGCTCACGACCGTCACCGGATCCGGGCCGAGGTCGAACCACTCGCCGTGACGGCGCTTGTCGGCGAACCGGCGGTGAAGTTCAGCCTCGACGATGGCACCACCCTCGAAGACTGCGAGCAACCCTAGGGGCACGGGTGAACCCGTCTGTAGGTGACGGAGGCGCCGCGCCGGGTTGTCAGTCCAGCCGATCTTCACGAGTGGAGAGTCGGGCGAGCCGATCAGATAGACCCGGTCTGTGCCAGTCACTGGCCACCTCGCAGTTCGCGGAGGTGAGCGATGAACTCCTGGGCCTCGCTGGCGTGGGCGTAGTGGGACTGGAGAGCCTGCCCGAGGTCAGCGGCCACCATCGCGAGCGAGGGCAGGGACTTCCGGTCGCCGGCGAGGGCCTTCTCCCCGTACGCGAGTGCAGTGTCGAGATCGCCTTCCCGGGCCGCGACGACACCGAGGGTGACCCGGGCCTCCGCGTTGCGCATGGGCGAGCGCTCCGTGCCGTCGAAGTCCGTCCCGGCCCGGATCACCTGGTTCGCCAGCTGCTCCGCGAGGCGGTTCTCCCCCACCCGGCGCAGCGCGTCCATCCTGTAGAAGTCGTACTTGCCCGGGTCGACGATGAAGTGGTCCTCGATGTTCTCCGGGTACGGCAGGCGCTCCAGGAGCTGACGGCCCTTGTCCAGCGCCACCTCTGTCTGCGACCGATCCCCCAGCCGCGCCCACGCCTTGGCCTGCTGCGCGTACAACTGCGCGGCCACGCTCTCGTTCGGCGCCACGGCGATGCCGGCCTCCGCGGCCGCGATGACACCCCGGTAGTCGCCCCGGGTCAGGGAGAACCAGGCGCGCATCTCGTGCGCCCAGCCCTGCACGCTCAGATCGCCGGCCTCCTGACCGAGCATCAGCGCGGCCTGCCGGGTTGCCTCCGCGTCGCGCGGGCGCCCGGAGTCGTACTCGACACAGCCCACCAGGAGGGCCAACTTCCCGGCGAGGGCGACGATCTCACGGTGCTGTGCCAGGTTGACCCGCTGGTGCTGGAGACCGACGACCCGCGCCAACCATGCCTTGCCCTCCGTGAGCAGCTGGTCGGCGGGCATGTACGCGTACTCGCAGCACAGTCGGTCCGCGGTGATCCGCAGGGCATCCAACGTCGCGACGTCCACGTCCGAGGCTCGCAGCCGCGCGATGATGTCTACGGTGTCCATGCCGCTGACCTGCAAAATCTCGGAGCGCCCGTCACGGCGAGACCGTTCCGGGAAGAACGCGCCGGTCGTCGTGCCGAAGGTCTGAGCGATCGCCGACCGGTACTTCGTCGGCTGAGCCTCGCCCGCCTCCCACCGCTTCCACTGCCGGAGCAAGTCCTGCTCGCTCACGACTTGGTCGTCCGGGAGCCGAACCATCAGCGCGCGCACCGCGTCGGTCTGCGACCAGTCCCGAGCAGCGCGCTCCTCCACCATCCGGCGAGCCCAGTCAGGACGCTCGTCAGCCATCGCGATCCCCTTCCCCGTACGGTCCAGCGGGGCAGCCTGCGCCCCGACAGGGTGATGCCTGCGGAGCGGAAGCCGGCCCTTCTACGGCCGAGCATGGCACGGCCCCTTGATCGCGCGGAGGTGACAAGTAGTGGTGACATTCCGAATGTCACCGGGTGCTGTCACTTTCCGCAGCCGCCGTACCCGAGCACGGTCATGGTCATTGAGTGCCGGGATATGTGCGTGGGAGGTAGAGATCAATGCGGGCCGCCATCCGTGGAGGGACGTGCACGGCGGAGCGCCGCCAGCACGTTTTCGGGGTGACCGTCGTACACGATGTGCGGCTCATCGGCAGTCGGCGGGTGGAAGCGGCCCGCGTGCCTGATCAGGTCTGCCTCGCTGAACTCGATGCTGTTCGCGTCGACCAGCGACTGCGCGTTGCGCTTCTGGATACGGTCCCAGCGCACCTCATGCGGCACCGGCAAGTAGATGAGGACAGGCTCGCCACCGGCCTCCATCACGGTCGCTGCCCACTGGCCTCGCTCTTCCGGAGTCCAGAGGCCGTGGTCGACCACGACCTCGTGTCCGGCTGCCAGGAGCTCCTGGAGCTCAAGGGCGATGTCCTTGAGTACAGGGGCCTCCCGCACCTTGAACTGCCCACGGGGGAAGTCCCTGCCGTAGTGGCCGTAGCGGCGGAACATCTCCTCATCAGGGCACAGGCGCCGGAAACCGGCCTCCTCCAGGGCGCGGGCGAGGGTGGTCTTGCCGGAGCCCTGGAGGCCGGACATGAGGATCGCGCGAGGCGCGGGGCCCGGCTGGCCGGACAGTGCGGCGGTGATGCGCGTGATTTCGAATCGTCCTTCCGGCATGAGGGTGTCGGCGCGCTCGGCTCGGAGGAGGTGCTCGAGGCGGGCTTCGAGGCAGGAGACGAGCGTGTCGTCCAGTACAGCGGCGTCGGACGTGGTCATCGCTGCACCTCTGAGGTCGTGCGGCGGGTGCGGCCCGGGGCGCCCAGGTCCACGCCGTACTCCAGCAGTTCGCCGTCGGCGTCCAGGAAGCGTGCGGTCAGTACGAGGATCGCGGCGACGGTATGGGCCTCCAGCTCCAGGAGCTCGAGGTCGTGGTCGGTCGCGATGCGAGCCGTCTCCTCATCCACGCGCTTAACGACGTGCCGCCCGGTGGCCCGAGCAATCAAGTCGAGCGACAACCCGCCATTGAGCCGCTCGCTCCGCGCCAGATCGGGCACGGCCTGGGCGAACTCCGCCGGGATCCATGACGTGGAGTGGGAGACGATTCCATGACCGTCTCGGTAGACACGGCTACGGCGAATCACGTCGTCACCAGGCGAAATGCCCAGCACGTAAGCGACGTCTTCGGGAGCCTTGACTATGCCGGCGGTGTGGCCGGATGACTTCTCGCCGACGCCCCACGACGACTGCGTCTTGCTACTGCGGTCGTGGCGCTCAGCCCCGGAGGACAGCGAGATGGGGCGCGCCATCACCTCGGTACCGACACCCGGGATGCCCTGCACGAGCTTCTCCTCGCGCAACAGGCGCATGGCCCGGTCCGCAGTGGCTGTGCTGACCTCCCACTGGGTCGCCAGCGCCTTGATGCTGGGCAGGAGGTCACCCGGCAAGAGCTGCCCAGAGCTGATCAGGTCGCGGTAGTGGCCCGCGATGCGCGCGTACGGCGGCCGATTGTCGGCTCGGGGTGGCCCTGACATGTGCCTTCGCCTCCTTCAAATTCCCTCTGGATGCCTCACTATACCGCTTGACACCTGAGGGTACCTGAGGCAACCTGATGTATGTAAAGCGTCGGTGATCCTCCGGGAGCACCGAGTGAGCACCGCAGCAGCAGATCGCCACCTCGGTGGCCGGAGTCCAAAGCCCTAGCCACCTCGGTGACCAGGGCCCGAGGCACCTCTAACTCCTCCGCCCATGGTCTGCAGCGAGTACCACCCCGCAGCGCTGATGCGTTGTCTGTCCTTCAGGACACGGTTCGCCGTGCGGCCTGGAGGGCGGAGAGAGCACCTGCGATGCACTCCTGCCACTTCGTAAAAGGAGCCTTCATGCCTACGCGACCCCGTGATCTCACCGCTCAGAAGCGTTCCCGCCGGGTCCGGTCCCGCGCCATCAGCACGCTCCCCCCGCTGGTCGTCTCCAGCCTCAAGCCGCATGAAGTCGACCTCGCGTACTCCACGCTGGTCTGCCCCACCTGCCGCACCTGGGTGCCGATCAACGCGCCGCACAGCGCGCGGCCCAAGCTCGTGCCCCACCACACGGAGAAGGCTGGCACCGAAGACCCGATCCGCTGCCCCGGCAGCCACCGCCTGGTCACCATCAACCTCACCGTCGACCAGTGGTTCCGGAGGCTGGAAGAAGGCCTCACTCAGACCGCCGGCCGACGCTCCACCCGCGTGATCCGCAAGCCGAAGACCGGGTCGACCCCCGCCGTCATGCAGATCGTGGGCGGCGCCGTCGACGACAAGACGGCCCGCAAGCTGGACGAAGCGCACGTCCGGGGCTGCTCGGTCTGCTCCATCAAGGACGACAAGGGCAACATCCTGCGCGCCGTCGACCTCACCTCCCGGTGCACGGACGGCCGTCGCCTGGCCCAGCTCGCCGCGCACACCAAGCGCCTCGCCCCCGCCCGCCGCAAGGCACAGATGGACCGTGAGGACTGGAGCGACCGCCGCGCGTGGGGCCTGCGCCGGCTGCACGAGCAGCAGTGGCAGAACGTCTCGGAGTCGGTTGCCGACGCTGATCTCCGGCGCGTACGCGACACGCTGACCGCGCTGATCCAGACCCTCAACCCGCGCAAGGCCGACGCTCCGTCGCTCACCGACTGGGAGCGCGCCGGCCTGATGAGCGCGATCACTCTCCTGGCGACTCAGGAAGAGCAGCTCACCCGGTAGGACTGCACGACGAACGACCACGGCCCCGGCCACCCCGCAGAGGGGTGGCCGGGGCCGTGGCTGCTCGTGCAAGCAGTCAGCTTCCCATCTGGGGAGTGCTTGCGGCAGCCCCGAGGAGTAGGGCCTCGGGGTTGTCTAGGACCTGACTGGAGGACCTGATGCCCCTCAACTTCGCACTGCAGCCGACCTCGTGGGCGGTGGTACCCGACGTGACGTCTCTGGACCGCAAGGCGGTTGATGCTGTGCGCCAGCTCCAGGCGGACATCGTCCGCGCTGGGGCGCTGCACGACCCGGCTGGCATGACCGACGACGACATCGCGCGCGTCACAGACAGCGCGTACGCGGCTCGGCAGGCCATCGAGGCGGCCGGGATGGACACGGCTGAGGCAGTCGCTGCTGCCCGCCGCAGCAGCAGTCAGTCCTGGAGGGCTGAGGTCTGACGACCGCCACGGTCCCTCTCCACTCCGATGCCTGCATGGGGTGGAGACGGGCCGTGGTCGGCCGTCCGGCCGGTCACTGGCGACGGCCCCGGAGCTCCACCTCCGGGGCCGTCAGTACAGGAACTGCAGAGGAGTCCCTGTGATCGACAGCATGACACGCCCCCGCCCCGGCCCGGCAGACGGAGGTGCTGCCCGTCGTCTCGGGCAGCACCTCCTGGCCGTCGTACGCGCCCAGGACGCGAGGGTCCCCGCCGACCGTCGCGTGCCGCGCACGGCAGCGGAGATGCGCGCTCGCCTCGCCGAGCGCACCGGGCAGGCGGCCACGATGCGGGACGATGCCTGCCCGCTGTGCGCGCGGTGGTCCTGCGACGGCACCGACTGCCCGCCCTCGGCCGCCCCCTCCCCCGCCCAGATGGCCGTGCCCGCACCGGCCGGTGCCTCGGGGCAGTGCAGCGAGTGCGGCGGCACGTTCGAGGACTTCAACGGCGGCGTGTGCACGGCCTGCAGGGCCCTCGGTCGCGGATAGGGCCTGGATGCCGCACCTCATACACGTGGCCCGCGCAGCGCAGCACCGCGCCGCGCGGGCCGCGTCCGTCATCGGCTCCGCCCACCCGCTGACCCGGCTGCTGCTCGCGGCCGCCGCTCTGGCCGCCGCAGCCGCCTGGGAAGCGGGCCACCGGGTGACCGACCTCCACCACCCCACCCGCCGGCACCACGAAAGAACTCCTCGTGTCTGACGACCTCTACCAGCGCTACATGGCCGCGCACCGCGCCCAGCGGGCGCACACCGACGCCTGCACCGCCTGCACCGTCACCACCCGCTGTTCCGACGGACAGCGGGTCTACGACCGCTTCGTCCGGTTGCAGGACGCCTACCTCGCTCAGCAGAGGAAGCGGCGGGGCTGATCCCGCTCCGCCCGCCGCATCACGCAACAGCCCCGGGGTGGCCGCCCCGGGGCTGTCTCTTCGCTCTGTACCTGGACCTTCTGGGAGGCCCTGATGAACCGCTCCATCGTACGCACCAGCTACGCCCCCGCCGCCGACCTGCCGGTCAACACCAACTGGCGCCAGCGCAGCGCCTGCCAGAAGGAGGACCCCGAGCTGTTCTTCCCCATCGGCAACACCGGGCCGGCGCTCCAGCAGATCGCGGAAGCCAAGTCGGTGTGCCGCAGGTGCCCGGTGCTGGAGCGCTGCGCCGCCTGGGCGCTGATGACCGGCGAGGCCCATGGCGTCTGGGGCGGGATGAGCGAGGACGACCGCCGTCGGATCCGGCGCCGCGCTGCCCGCCGTCGCGCCGCCTGACTCCCGCTGCACGGGAGGAGCGGGCAAGTCCTGGCCCGCCCCGCAACACCCCGGGGTCCGGCTGTCCGCTCAACGGGCAGCCGGTCCACTCGCGTGTCTCCAGCCCGGAACAATCCCGGGATCCTTCCTCCCTCACAGGAGAGCCCATGCGTAGCAGCACCCAGTTCGACACGACAACGACAACGACAACCGGCGCCGGCACTCGGCTGCCGAACTCGCTGTGCACGCACACCCCGAAGTGCCCTGCGGCAGACAGTCCCGACGCTGAGGCCGCGCACGTCGTGGCGGCCCATCCGGAGCAGGGTTGGAGCCTGCTCTGCAACGGCGTCCTGCTCTTCGAGGACACCGGCGAGCTGCTCCCCGACAGACGCGTCGTCGCTCCGCACCGACCCGTCGCGGTCCTGGCCTGACGGCTGCCTGATCCGCCCGCACCGGCCGCCCACCAACAGTGGCGGCCGGGTCGGGCGGTGACGGGGAGCCGGATAGTCCGGACCGCGTGATCCGTGAGGAGCTATAGATGCCCTTCTCCACCCCCGCCCGCACCACGACGGCCACCGCGTTCAAGGTCGACGACTTCGTGCTGTACCGCGACCCCGAGAAGTTCTGGCGCGGCGAGCCGGGCCACACGTTCGTCTGCCGCGTCAGCAGCGTGGTGCGCTTCATCTGCGGCGAGAACCGCTACAACCTGCTGCCGGTGACGGGCGGCCTGGTCCGCGAGGTGCAGGGCGACTACCTGCGGCTGCTGCCGCCGGCCGACGCGATGCGCGACATCGACACCGCCCCGCTGAACGGCGACGACGCTGCCGACGGCATGACCGCGGCCGCGATGGCCTGGCTCGCCCAGCAGGCCGCCACCGCCAACCGGCGCCCGGAGCTCCCGCCTCACTGACCCCCTCAACCGTTGCCGGGCTGCCGTCCCTCCCCCGAGACGGCGGCCCGGCAGGCGCACACCAGAAAGGACCTCTCCTGTGAGCACCCGACGCCAGCCCGCCCGCAAGGCTCCCGCCAAGAAGACGACGACTAGGGCCAAGACCACCGCGGCGGCCACCAAGACCACCGCGACGGCTGGCCCGAGCGAGGCCGCCGACACGACGGTGGCCGCCGAACCCGCCTCCGCCCCGGCGCCGGTGCCGGTCCCGGAGGTCGACACCGAGGCGATCGTGACCGCCGCCCGCGCGGAGGCTGACCAGCTGCTGGCCGCCGCGCGCACCGAAGCGGAGGACCTGATCGCGCAGGCCCGCCAGCAGAGCGCCGACGCCGAAGGCGCCGCGCAGAAGGCGCGGGCGGAGGCGGACAGCATCCTCTCCGTCGCCAAGGACCAGGCCGACCGGATGCGCAAGCTCACCGAGGAGCAGATCGCTTCGGCGGAGGAGACCGTGCAGCGGGCCCGCACGATCGCCGACGGCGACCTCGCGGCGGCCGAGCAGACCCTCGCCCGCCGCCGCCAGGCCGCGGAGAAGCTCCAGGCCGAGGCCGAAGCGGAGGCCGCCCGGATCGTGGAGGCCGCCCGCGCCCGCGCGGCGCAGATCCGCACCGAGGCCGAGCAGGACAAGGACCGCGTCCAGGCCGAGGCCGACGCCACTGCCGCGCACGCCGCGCACCTGGTGGAGGAAGCCAAGCAGCGGGCCGCTGACCTGGTGGCCGCTGCCGAGGACGACGCCCGCGTCCGCCGCGAGGCCGCCACCGAGATGCGCCAGCAGGCGGAGAAGGATTCCGAGCAGCTGCGCACCCAGGCCCGCGAGGAAGTTGTCACGGCCGAAGAGGACGCGGCGAGGATCCTGGACCACGCCCGCGGCCAGGCCGCCGAAGTGCTCCGCGAGGCGGAGCAGGACGCCGACGACACGCGCGGCGAGGCGCAGCAGGTCCTCGAGGCCGCGCAGGCCCGCGCGGAAGAGGACGTCCTGAAGGTCCGCTCCATTGCGGAGGCCAAGGCGGCCGGCGCCATCTCCAGCGCGGAGGCCGCCGCGTCCGAGCGGATCACGGCGGCTGAGAAGGAAGCGGGCCGCCTGGTCGCCGACGCCAAGCGGGAAGCCGAGCAGGTCCGCAACCGCGCCCGTGCCGAGGAACAGAGCGCACAGGCGGAGCTGGAGGCCACCCGCGCGGAGGTCACCGCCGCCCAGGCGCTCATCGCGAAGCAGGAGAAGAGGAAGAACGTCGTCAACACCTGGGGGCCGCGCGTGGCCCTGGGCGCGACGATCGTCCTCACCGCCTCCGGCGAGTTCGCCCTGGCCAAGCTGAGCGGCTGGCCCGCAGAGGTCGCCTGGGCGCTGCCGCTGGCGATCGACGTCTACGTCGTGCAGGCATTCCGCCGGCACCGCGACGTCGCGGGCGCGCTGATCCTCATGGTCGCCGCGAACGCGATCTACCACCTCGCGGACGCCGGACTGGTCGGCGTCGACAAGACGGGCGACCCGCTGTGGTGGCTCATCGTCGGCGTCGCCGCCATCGCCCCCTGGGTGATGTGGCGCATCCACCAGATCACCAAGGAGCCCAGTGAGACGGACTCCGGTGAGACCGGCACCACGGACGGCGCCAGGCCGGATGAGACCACGCCCACCGCGCCCGCCGGTGAGACCGAGCACACCCGGGCCGCCGATCTCAACGGCTTCGGTGAGACGGTTCCCCACCCGCGCACCGCCCCGGCACTCGGTGCTGAGACGGGCGAGGGTGAGACCCGCCGGGAGCTTGAGACTGGTTCCGCTGAGACGAGCGGCTCGGTGAGCACGCCTGAGACGGCGTCTCACGCGCGTGAGACGCGCAGGTCAGACGGTGAGACGCCCTCTTCGGGCAACGGCGCGAGTCCGCTTCCGCTGCGCTCCGGTGAGACCGGCCGCCCCGCGCTCGCCCGGGACGCTGAGATCGAGGGGCAGATCACCTCGCTGCTCAGTCTCATGTACCGGCGCCAGGGCGCGGAGACCGTCTCAGTGGACGAAGCCAAGGACGTCCTCGGTGTCTCACGCGCCACCGCCGGCCGCCGCCTTGAGATCGCACGGACCCGCTTTCGCGACGTCTCGTGAGATCGCAGAGCATCAAGCGGCCGCCGCCGGGCCTCGCGCCCTGACCCACCGCACCACTTCGCGGGCCGCCGAAAGGGTCGGCGCACCGCACATGTCCGGCACACACCAGTGAGGGCCAGCCCGCGGGAATCGGGCTGGCCCTCACTGCGACTGCCGGAAGCAGTCAACAGCCCCCCGAGTACAGCAGATCCGACCCCCTGGAGGGACCCCGTGAGTACCGAAGACAAGCCCTTCTTCGACGACCCGAACGCGGCGCTGCGCGAGATCGCGCAGAATCCCGCCGCCTACGCGCACTACCTCGCGGACTTCCACCGGGTCGTGCTGGACATGGCCGCCAAGCTGGAGATCCTCCAGCGCGAGACCCGCGTGCATTGCCGCGGAACCCGGGTGGAGGGCGACAAGCTGGGCCAGGCTTTCCTGCGCAGTTTCCCGGTGGAAAAGTCCCTGAACGATGTTCTGAGAAACCTCAAGAGCATCAGTTCCGGACTGGAAAAGAGTGCCCACAAGCGCCACGCCCACGACGAAAAGGTGAAGGAGGTTAGGAAGAACCGAAAGGAAAAGGCGCTGCTCAAGGAGCGTAAGAACAATCCGCCTCTTCAGGCCGCCCCGGGAAACGCGGCCCAGCAGGATGCACAGAGCCCGAATATGGGCTATGGTGGTCCCACGTCGATTTACAACCTGGACCGCAGGGAGTCGGCGTGAGTGCCGGTCGCCCGCTCACGAAAGCAGAGCGGAAGAAGTTCAACCGTGCGGAACACGAGCGGAAAATCAAGCAAGAACTGATCGCTCAACACGGAGAAGACCTCGGCACCTTCTACGCCTGGCTTCGGATTGTGAATATCCGAGGCACGCAGGCTTATCGCGCAGGGAACACGGACTTCATCCGTGAGGTGACGCTCGCCCTGCACAACGTCTACGGCCGCCACGCCGGCTAGCTACCTCGCATCTCGTCACGAAGGGCCGTCTCCGACCCCGGGGCGGCCCTTCGGCAATCCCAACGCGTACCGCGCGTGACGCGTGCCGCGCGTGACGCGCACGCGTGTACGCGAGGCCGGTGCCGACTGTCAAGTCCAGGAGGAGGGGTCGCGTGTCCGACGACACCGACAGCAACGTGATCAGCCTCCCCACCCGCGGCGGCGATTCCGGCAGAATGCCGGAAGCCCCCGACGGCGGGGATCTCTTCTATTCCGAACCACCCGACAGCGCCTCGGGCCGCGTCGTTCCCCCGGAGTCCCCGGCGGAGACGACAATGGAACTCCCGCCTATTCGCGGACCTATTTCCCCGGAAACTGCTCTGCGGGAAACAGGAATGCCCGCTGTTCCGGATTCCGAAGACGGAGAATATGAAGAAGGGGAATACGTCCAGTCTCGTTCTCTGGCCGATCGGCTCGGCGACTGGCTGGAACTGCGGATCGAGATGGCGCGGGAGCAGCACGCTGCCGAAGCGCCGTTCCGTGAAGCTGAAATAGCGCGTAAAGCCGCGCTTTTGGAGGCCCGCACCGCCCAGGAAACCGCGATGATGGAGCAGAACGCCAAGCTCCATGCCGCGCAGATGAAATCGAAGGCAGACAAGGCAGCGGCGCGCGGCAAGGCCGACGCGGCGCGGTCCTCCAGCTCCGGCATGGGCGCCGACAAGGGCGGCCGCTCGAAGGCCGGCGGCGGGGGCGGCTCCCGCGGCGGCGGCACCTCCGGCGGTTCGGGCCGGGGCGGCACCGGCGGCGGCCGGAGCCTGGGAACGAACGGGTCCGGCGGCACCGGTCGCGGTTTCGGGAGCGGTAACTCCCCCAAGGGCGCCGGGAAGGGCTCTGATCGCTCCGCTGGCAGCCGTGGGGGCACCTCGAAGGGCAATGAGTCGTCCGGGGGCACGAAAGGCCGCCAGAACGGCCCTGGAGGCTCCAGTGCAGGCAAGTCCGGCACAGGTAAGGGAAGTTCGGGCGGCTCGGGCAAGAACGGCTCGGGCAACTCGGGTTCCGGCAAGGGCGGCTCGAAGGGCGACGGCGGCAGGACGCAGACCTCGCCGGCCTCCAGCCCCCGGGCCGAACGCGCCCGCGGCCGCCAGGAGCGCGCCGCCGCCCGACAGGCCGCCCGGCAACAGCGGCGCGGCGCCGACCAGGCCGCCAACCTCGCCGACCGCAGCAAGGACCGCGACCAGGACCGCGCCAACCGGCAGGCGGAACGGGAGCAGCGCCGCGCGGCGAAAGCCGAGCGGAAGGCCGCGAGGAAGGCGAAGCGGGAGGCCGCCAAGGCCACCGACGGCCGCACCACCCTCGGTGAGGCTGTGGCGGAGGAAGCGCAGCGCCGCTGGGACAAGCGCCGCGCAGCCGAGAAGGACAAGACCGCGAAAGACGGCAAGGCAAAAGACTCCACTGGCGACAAGGACGCCAAGGACTCCGAGGCCACGACCAAGAAGATGCCCAAGGACGGCCCTGAAACGGCCGCTGACGGCCCGAAGGACGGCTCCGCGACCAAGGAGCCGGACGACAGCAAGAAGCGCGGCGAGAAGCCGTCTGACAACTCCGGCGACAAGGACGCGAAGGAAGGCACCGGGACGGACGACGGCCCCAAGCCCGACGACATCAAGGACCCGCCGGGCCCGGACAACAGAGCCGACGGCCGCTCCACATTCAAGGAGAAGATCAAGGACTTCTTCAAGCCCGATGAGGACACCACCCCGCCCGAGGCGGAGGAGCCCTCAACGCTTCGACCTGAAGACCTTGGCGTCACGGTGGACCGCCCCGACGGCCCGACCCGGTCCACCAAGACCGAAGCGGCTGAGGACGACATCCCGGACGCGGTCATCGTCGACGACCCGTCCGACCCCTTCGGAGCCACCATCTCGAGCACGGCGAGCCTCCCCCGGGCCCCCGAGCCCCACACCCAGCGCCCCGGCACCACCCGACCCACCGCACAGGAGGACCCCGTGGCATCGGAGGTCAGCAAGCCCACCTCGGGCCAGACCGGCATGGCGGCCAAGCACCGCACTGACATCACCTTCGGCGAATACCTGATGGAGATGGTGAACATCGCGATCGCCGCCGCGCTCGACAAGGACCGCGCCCAGGACCTGGTCATCGCGCTCGGCAAGGTCGCCGACGCCCTGCGGGACATGGCGGCCGACCTGGTCGGCGACCACAACATCGCCACCGAGGTCGTCAACCAGATCACAGACCTGGCAGACGCCGCGGACCGCATGAAGCAGCTCGCCGAACGGTGCGCCACCGAGTGCGAGATCGCCTCCGAGGCCGCCCGGATCGCCGCCATGTCGGTCGGCCGCGTCTACGGCGAGGACATCCAGGCCATGGACGACGCGGGCCTGGCCCATGCCTCAGCCGCCGCTCACCACGACTAGGAAGGAGGTCCGCCGTGAGCGACCTCGCACCCACCACCGGCGGCGCTGCCGCCCGAACTGATGGCGACAACCGCTACAAGGCCGTCCAGCAGAAGCTCAAGACGCTGGGCAAGGCCATGGACCTGGCCAGCAACGAGCTCGAGGCGCTGCTGCGCGCGATGCGCATGAACGCCCAGCGCGCGGAGGGCCTGGCCGTCGACATCGCCAACGCCGAACTCGACCGCAAGTTCATCGAGATGACCAACCAGGTGGCCGTCGCCCTGGGCGGTGCCGCCGTAGCGGTGCAGCAGCTCCACGAGACGGCTCACGAGGTGTCCGGCCTGGCCCACGACGCGCGGCGTACGCACGCGCGGCTGTACGAGGGCCTGGACACCGTCCGCTCCGGCCGCAAGGAGCGCACCCCCAAGCCGGGTTTCTTCGCCCACTGACCCCCACCTCTCCGAAAGCCCCTGATGGGCGGCCCGCCACCGACGGCGGGCCGCCCATCGCCATCTCGCGAAGGAGAATCCCCCGTGTCCGTGCCGCGCAGCGTCGCCCTGGAGCGCACCCTCTACACCCTGGCCGCCCCGGTCCTCGCCGCGGTCCCGAACTTCTACCCCGACAGCCCCGTCAACACGGTCGTGCAGCTGGCCGGCGCTGCTGGCGTCGGCGGCTGGTTCCTCGCCTGCAAGAGCGACGAGTCCGGCGCGGGACGCAAGATCCTGCGCTGGTCCCCGCTCGTGGCCGCCGCCGCCATCGACGTCGCCGCCCGGCACACGATCGGCTGGGGACCGTGGTGCATGGACGCGCTCCTGGCGGCCGGATGGGCAGCGGCCGGCCTGCTGGTGATGCCGTTCTCCCGGCACACCCGCCGCCGTCACCGTCCCGCTCTCGCCGCCCCGGCCCCCGCGCCGCAGCTCCAGCCCACCCCCGAACAGTCCCCGGCGCAGCCGGACGACGGCGCCGACGCCTTCACCCGGCAGGTCCGCTGGCTGTGGGAGAACCGCGGCATGCCCGGCCGCACCATCGTCATCAAGGCCACCCCGCACGACGGCATGCCCAACGACCTGTCGCTGCTGCTGCGCGCCTCCGAGGCCGGCCGGGCCATCTCCGGTCTCAGGGAAGACGACATCGCCGCCGCGTTCGGCGTCGACGTCACCGACGTGACCATCAAGGAAGTCGTCCGCCAGTACGGGCGCGAGGGCGGCCCCGCCTGGAAGGAGGTCCACGTCACCCCCGATGCGAACGACCGGCGCCGCAAGGACCCCACCGCCCACGAGTGGTGGGCCGACCGGATCGCAAGCGGCCCGGTGCCCGGCTCGGAGTTCGTCAAGGAAGTCCGCGACAAGGAGCGCAAGGTCACCCACTACATCGCCCAGGTCCCCGACGAGATGGGCGAGCCGCGCGTCAACAAGCACGCCCTAGCGGCCGCGCTGAAGACCAAGTACGACGAAGGCCGGCTGTTCGTCACCGTCGACGGCAGTCAGGTCCTGGTCTCCCTATGGGACAGCTCGCCCCTTGCGCAGGTCTTCCCCGCCACCAGGGAACTGCTCACCCCCGACAAGGACGGCCGATGGGTGACCGGCTACCTCGGCAACGGCCAGCCCGCCCGCAACCGCGTCTACACCGACCGGGGCGCCGCCCACGGCCTGTTCGTCGCCCCGTCCGGCGGCGGCAAGACCCAGCTGATGGGCCTGCACGTCGCGGCGGACGCTCTGTTCGGCGCCGTGGTCATGTTGGCCACCGAAGCCCCGGATGAGAAGACCGCCGCACTGGGCAAGCACACTGCCCACTACGGCGTCGGTGCGCTGTACATGATCCGGCTCCTGCGGGTCCTGAACGCGCTCATGGAGATCCGCGGCGAGATGCCGTGGGAAGACGGCGAGGTCCACGAGTGGGACCCGACCCGGCCAGGCTGCCCCTACCGGATGCTGTCCGCCTACCTCGATGAGTTCCTCTCCGCCGCCCGCAACGGCGACTACGGCGCAGAGATCATGGACCTCGCGGAGCTGGTGTCGGTCAAGGGCCGCAAGTACGCGGTCGGCATCAAGGTGGCCGGCCAGTCCATCTACGTCCAGGACGGTTTCACGCAGCTGCTGTGCGAGAACCTGCGCGAGAACTGCATCCCGGTCGTCCTCAAGGTCGCGCCGAAGAAGGTCGGCGACATGTTCAAGGCCCTGGGCATCCCGCCCGAGCACGTCCCCGACCCGCTCCCCCGCTCCTTCTCCCCGGCCGAGGCTGGCCGGATCGAGCGCGTGATGCGCGGCGAGCCCGAGCCGCCGGCCGACTCCAACACCGGCGGCGCGGGCTGGATCGTGGAAGGAACGCAGCCGGACGTCCTGCGCACGCTGTTCATGGACTTCAAGGCCGGTATCGACGAGTTCTTCCCCGACACCGTCGCCACCCTGACCGACTACGAGATCCGCGAGCTCGAAGCGCGGGGCCTGTGGTTCGACTGGACCGAGCCGCCCCGGCCCGGCGAGTTCGGTGACGAGCCGGGCGGCGGCGAGGACGGCGAGGACGACGGCGCTCCCAAGAAGGGCGGCGGTGGCGGCCCACGCCGCGGCGGCGGGAGGTCCGCCACGCGCCGCGACGCGGTCACCTCTCCCCGCCAGGCGCTGGAGGCCATCAAGAACCTCTCCGGCGTCTGACCCACCCCGCACCCCAACCCGCAGGGCCCGGCCGCACCGGCCGGGCCCTGCCCACACCTGGAAGGACACACCGCCCGTGGCCGTTTCGATCTCCGCCGTCGTCCTGCTCGGCATCGTCGTCTTCGTCCTCATCCGGGGCGGCTCCGTACGCCTCGGACCGGCCCTGGCCTGCGGCCTGTTCGGTTTCTTCCTCGCCTCCACCGGCGCCGCACCGCTCATCACCGACGCGATCGGCACCGTCACCGGCTGGATCTCCAGCATCTGAAAACCGCCCCGGCCGCCGGCGTCGAAGGCGCCACCCCGCCCGCGCCTTCGACGTCTCCAGGGAGCCCCGATGCCTCAGACCCACCCCGCCATAGACCAGGCCACCCCGACCACCGCACCGCCTGTGCCGCCGACGGCGCTGTCCCTCGAGGAACGCCTGACGTTCATCAACGCGGCGATGAGCGTGAGGCTGGACGAAGCGAAGGTCGCCTACGAGGTCAACACGGCGCACATCGAGACCGAGCCCGTGGACCTGGCCGACGTCGTCACTGTTCCGCTGACCCCGACGCTCCAGCCGCCGCCGGAGTCCTACCCGACCCCGGTCGCGGCCCTTCTGCAGCGCGCCCACTACCGGCTACTCACCGGCGGCTGGTGCTCCGGTGCCCTGATCGACGAGGACGGCGCCCGCTGCATGCTCGGGGCCATCAGGATCGAGGCCCGCGGCGACAGCGGCCTGGAAGCCGACGCGGCCGCCGTGCTCCTGGACGCGATCCGCCGCAAGTTCGGCGACGACGTCGACTCCGTGCCGTCCTTCAACGACGCGCACGGATCGGCCCGCACCCCGCTCCGCATGGTCGACCAGGCCGCCAGCCTCGCCGACGCACGCGGCCTCTACTGAGCTTGTTGGCGTGGTGTCGTCAGGGTGAGGCCGGTTTCGGCGAGGCATCCGTCGATGAGGTTGCTGCGGTACTGGATCTGGCGGAGGCCATGCCGGAGGGTGCGTATCAGGTGGTCTGGGTCGGTGAAGGCGGTGTTGGCCTGGCTGGTGCGTCGTAGCAGTGACCAGAGGCCCTCGACCGGGTTGAGGTCGGGGGCGTAGGCCGGCAGGAAGTAGCAGGTGATCCAGTCGTGAGCGTCGATGAACGCTCTCAGCCGGGCGTCCTTGTGGACGTTCAGGTTGTCCCAGACGAGCACGATGGGGGCACCGAGCTGCTGGTGGGCGGCGATGAGCAGGTCGCGGTAATCGGTCCAGGTGAAACTGCGTCTGCCGCCCCGCTTGTGATCGACGTGCCGCTTGGGCCGGTAGATCAGGCGTGAGCGTTCGCCCGGCTTGTAGCAGGCCAGGGCCGCGATGGAGAAGCGGCGCTGGGAGCGTCCCCGCACGCGGATGAGGGGTGTGTGACCGCGCTGGGCCCAGGTTCGCGTGGTGGGCGGCGTCATCGAGAAGCCGGCTTCGTCTTCGAAGCACAGCCAGGCCCCGAGCGCCGCCGCGGTGTTTCCACGTGGGGCCAGGTCTCCTTCACCCAGCCTGTGACGGCTTCTTCGTTGCGCTCCACAGCGCGGCGGGCGGGGACCTGGTGGCTGAAGCCGTGCCGGTGCAGCATCTTCGCGATGGCCGAGAGGGACATGCTCTTGTGGAACCGGCGCCCGATCAGCGTCTTGATCCGCGTCAGCGTCCAGATCTGGTCCGGCCAGCCGTGTGCGACCGGGCCCCTGGCCAGCTCCTGTTCCAGTACCGCGAACAGCTGCTCGCTCAGTTTGGGCAGCGACACCGGACCCATCGAGCGAAGACCGCCCGCGCCTGCGTCCTGCCAGGCCAGGCGCCACCGCTGAACGGAGCGCACGCTCACCCGTAAGTCCTTGGCGACCTCGGCGTTGGAGGCGCCGGCGCCGAACCGTTCGGCGGCCTCCATCCGGATCCGCTCACGAAACGCCTGCCGTTCAGGCGTCAGCCCACCACCCTGCGGATACCTCATACAACCGGCATACCGCGACGATCACACCCCGTCAGCCCCCAACGACAACACGCCAACAAACTCAGTAACCCCCTGCTCCGGACCACCTGCCTCACACCCGAACCCCTCGCGGTCGGATGCGGGCCAGGCCGCCCGGCCTGCGCACCACCGCCCATCACACCAACCCGAGCCAGGGAGTCGCCCCGCCATGCAGTCCGACGACAAGCCCGTCAACGGCCACCCCATCAACGGTCAGCACAACCCGAGCTTCCTCGACCTGTTCAGCCAGACGCCCCCGCCGCCCGACGAGAAGGACTGGCCCCGCCCTCCGAAGCGATTCGCCGGGCTACGCGAAGCGTGGGACGCGTCCTGGAAACAGGGCGGCTTCCTGTACGAGCGGTGGGAGGACGTCCGGCACGCGCGGTTCGCGGGCTGGCACGGGATGGCCAACTGGATCAAGGCGGTGCTCAGCCTGGCCAGCGTCTGCGCGTTCATCATCGTGCTGGACGCCGCCGGCGACATCGTCTCCGCCGTGGCCCACCGGATCGCCACCGCGCCCCCGGAAACGCAGTTGGCGTCCGAGACCTCCAACAGCTTCTGGGCAGTGATCGACACCCCGATCCGCTCCTACATCGCCCAGCACACCGGCGGCCTCGCCGTCAGCGGATCCGCCGTCTACGCCTTCTGGCAGGCGGTCGGCCTGTTCGGCCTGGTCGGCGGCTTCTTCCACAGCACCGGCGCCCGCATCACCTACACCCTCTGGGGAGCGGCAAGCATCGGCATGGTGTGGTCCGCATCCCCCGCCGACGGCCGCACCGTCGCCACCGGAATCGCCGTCCTCGCCTGGACCATCGCCTCCGTCTTCGCCCTGCGCGGCCTGAGCCTGCAACCGGTCATCCACACCGCCTTCCAGCCCCACATCGACATCCGCCCCGAGGTCCACGTCCCGGCACCGCCCGCGCCCGTCCACGACGACCTGGGCGACCCGGACAACGTCCACCCGCTCCAGCGCTGACCCACAGGCACGCCCGCCCACCCTCTTGCTCTTGCTAGCGCCGCGCCGACCAGGGCCCCGCGCCTGGACCCGAACGGAAACCTCATGCAGAACACGAACACGCTCTGGGGCGGCACCTACCACGGCCGCCACGACGGCCGCCCGATCACGGTCACCGCCACCCGCGACGACAACCGCCCCGAGCCCTTCGCCTGGACGTGCACCTGCGGGGCCTCCCGCAGCTTCGCCATGGAGGACGGCGTGGACCGCACCGCCTGGCGGCACACCCACCCGACCCTCTTCGACCAACTGCAGCAGAAGGTCGCCCGACTGCTCCGCACCCGCTGAGACCTGACGCCCTGCCTGGCCCTCGCCCGCCCGCCCCCGGGTCGGCGAGGACCGGACAGACACCTCAGGCATGTAACTCGTCAAGTTGAGGGCCTCGGATCACTGTGTAGCCTGTCGATCTGTTCGAACGGGATGAGAGTGAGACGTGGAGACGCTGGTGGAGGGAGCCGTCGCGGAGGCGCTTCGTGACGGGCACGACGAAGCGGTCCGCCTGTATGTCGCTGCCTGTGCCGAACGCATGGCGCCGCTGTTCGTGGGCCTGCGGGCGAACATGCCGGGGCGGGAAGCCGACCTGGACCTCTACGTGGAGACCGTTCGCGATCTTTGGTATGCCGACCGGCCACTCGCTCACGCCGCCGAGCGCGTGCGCCTGCTGGAACGGTTCCCAGAGCTTCAGCCGAACGAGGAGGGGATCACCGATGTCGCCGACACCTACGCGTTCTTCGCTGCCCTCTGCCTGCGGTACGCCCTGCTGGCCCACGGCTCGGGCAACGCTGATGACGCGGAGTCCTGCGGCCATGTGGCGCTCACCGCGATGGGGATGCTGGACCGGAATGTGGCGGGTGCCAGCCTTCTCGCCGACGAGCAACGGCTCCAGTCCCTCTCGCTGAGCGATGACATCTCAGGTCTGTGGGACGCGAGCGTCACGGCAGGGCGAGAGAGGCTCCGTGCCGTGCTGGGGCGCCTGCTCCGCAGGTAGGCACGCTCCAGAACGCTGTCGTAAGAAAGCGCCTCCGGTTACGCGGCCGCGGTGACCACCTCGTCGGGCGGAGCTGGGAAGGCCAGTGCCTCGTCATATTGCTGGCTCTGCTGGAGGCAGTGATAGAGCTGCCCGAGCATGCGATTGAAGAGGTTTCGCTGGGCCGCTGCGTGCCAGTCGCCGTGGTCGTCACGGCGCTTGCGGTAATGCGTCTTGGCGCCAAGAGAGGCGCTGATGGCGGAGAAGGCCCAGAGGTAGCCGGCATGGTTGAGGCGGTCATTCTTCACCCAGCGCCTGGTGACGCTGGACTTCTTGCCGGACGCCCTGGTGATGGGTGATGCGCCGGCATACGCCTTGAGCCCACGAGCGTCTGAGAAGCGCTGCCGGTCGTCGCCGATCTCGGCCAGCACCCGGGCGCCGAGCTGGACGCCGAGGCCCGGGAAACTGAGGATGATGTCAGCGTCCGGGTGCTGAGGGAATGCTTCGTTCACCGCCTCCTCGAGGTCGGTGGCTGCCTTGGAGGCGGCTTCAAGCTGAATGAGAAGGGCGAGCATCTGCTTACCGAGAGCGTCTTCGACGAGCGGCGGTTGATGAGCCCAGTCGCCTCGTAGGACCTCGTGGAGGCGGTCGGCTTCGGCTTCGATGCCGCGCTGGCGGCCAGCCCGCTTGAGGGCCGAACGGAGTTGCGCACGGGTCAGTCGTGCGGCTCGCCTCGGCGTGGGAGCGAGACGGAGAAACTCGTGGGCCTCGGGCCGGCAAAGGCCCTTCTTCCAGGTCTCCACGGCTGCCAGGGCAGCCGGGTAGTACTCACGGAGCAGGGAGCGCAGCTGGTTGGCGATCTGTTGGCGGTTCCAGACGGCATCCTGCTGGGCACGTGCAAGAACTGCGACGGCACGGGCCAGGTCACTGTCCTGTGGCAGAGGCCGGTGTGCGTGCATGTCAGTGCGCAAGATGTTCGCCAGGACCAGGGCGTCGCCGGGGTCGGACTTCTTGCGGGAAACGGAGTGCCGGTCGCGGTAGCGCGAAGCCGCCATCGGATTGATGGCGAACACCTGCCGCTTACCGCTTCGGAGCACGGCCACCAACAGTCCGCGGGAGGTTTCGATCGCGACTGGGATCGGGTTGTCCTCACAGTCACCGTAGTCGGCAAGCAGGTCCAAGAGGATTTTGTAGCCAGCCGCGTCATCCGTGATGTGCCGCTTGGCGAGCAGCTGGCCGCTGTCGTCGACCAGCGCGACGTCGTGCGTGCGCTCGGCCCAGTCGATACCGCAGTAGATCAAGTCTTTCCCCTCCGCCGTGCTCTTGCTGATCGTTCGCGAGCTCACGCGGGCCACGCAGCGACCTAATCCCAGGACTCAGCCCATCAAGGCCGGTCCGCCACCTCAGTAGCTGTTCGTGGCACCAGCTCGCCCCGCGGGCCTCGGTCTTCGCGGGAGCTCGGTGCTCGGGCGTCGTGAGAGGTCACCGTGGAGTGGGCTCGCACCACCAACACCAACGAGTGATGTTCGAAATGGTGTTGACGCTCGGTGACGCTGGGCGTCGCCGATCTTTCGGTAGGCATCGCAGGCCGGGAGGGACGTCAAGCGTCCGCCCAGCGCCAGCGGGCGCCAACACCATCCGGACTCGCTGTGAGCTGGGCGTCGGCTCGGCGTACGTCCAGCGTTCCGTGGCTTCCATCGGTCGCGGTGGCGGCCGATGCGGTCCGAGACGTGCCCCGTCTGTCCGAAGGCCTCAAGGGCCAAGCCGCCCGCTTGCATCCACTCGGCACCGCAGGGGCCGCCACCGCTCGAACGCTCCGTCGCGGATGTCGCCCCAACGGACCGCTCTTAATTCCGGATTAGGCCGCCCGGCCACCAACTCCCGCGCCCCGCCGACGCACCGACGTCAGCGGGGCGCGGTGATACCCACCCAACCGCTGGAGGAGATCACTCGTGCTCATCCCCCGCCCGCGCCGCCGGATCGGCCGGCCCCGCCCGCAGCGTCCCGGCCCCCGCTACTCGCTCCCCCAGCGCCGACTCCCCGGTACCTGGAGCAGGTGATGGCCGACCAGGACGAGGACCTGGTCGACGTCGACCCGTACGACCCCGGCGACGGCTCCTTACCGGTCTTCCGCTGGAAGCAGGCCGGGCGCGAAAACCTCGCAACCCGCCGCCAGCTGCGGGAGATGGGACTGCGCCCCGGCGGACACAACCCCGTCGCACGGATCGAATGCCGCGGCGGGAAGCGGTGGGCGTGGCTGTACCGGATCGACCTGGCGAAGCCGAAACTCCCGATGACGCTCGCGAAGGAAGCCGCGCTCGACAAGGCGATGGCTGCTCGCCAGACGTGTCCCGGCCCCTGTGGCCGGCGCTATTTCCACTGTCTCCCTCTGAAGACCTTGGGGTCCTGCTTGGAGTGCTTCGACGGCACGCCCGCCGACCCCGCCTCCTACGTCGCTCCCCCGGCCAAGCACCTGCTGGCCGCCTGATCCGAGAGGACACCAGCCCATGAGCACCGCCACCCTCGCCGCCTTCACCGAGCCGGACCGCCCCAGGGACCTGCTGATCCGGTTCATCACGGTCGGCGGCTCGTACGTGGACGTCACCGGCCCTGGCGAGCACTCCGACAAGAACCGCTGGAACTGCCACGGCTGCGGAGACTCCTCCGACCGGCCCGAGGAGGACTTCCTGTTCTGCATCCGGCCGGACGCCAACACCCACGCTGCCGCCTGCCGCGCCATCCCGCTGAAGTGACCGCCCGTCACCTGCGCGGCGCCCTGCTGCTGGCCGCCGCCGTCCCGCTCGCCGCGGCGACGGCCGCCGCCGCGCTCAGGGCCGACCACCTCAAGCTCCATGCCGACCGGCACCGCATCGAGATCACCGCCCGGCCCCGGCCGGGCTGCCCGCGCTGCCACGGCGAGGGCGGCTGGTGGACCGGTGGCGCCTTCCCGGAGATGGAGGCGTGCGGCTGCTGGGCGAACCGGCGTGAGCTGCGCGTCCGGCTCCTGCCCGTCCCGGCCTGGCCGGACGAGCCACCGTTCTGAACGCCCTCGTCCCCGGCCGGACAGCGGCCGGGGACGAGGGCACTGCGGGGCGTCCGCAGCATCGGCAAGAGGTCGGTCGCCCCGCATTCCCACCCCGAATCCGAGATGAGGAGCACTTCCATCATGACCGATCGCCTCCGCGCCATTGAGGGCCTGGCCCTGGTCGCCGCCCTGATCGCTGTCTTCGACGGGGTCCACGCACTGGGGGACCAGTTCGTGCAGAACTCGCACGACGCGACGACCAAGGGCATGCACGGCTCCCACCTGGTCTACAAGAACGACGGCTCCCCGGTGGAAGAGGACCCCTGGCGGCACGGCAAGGAGGGCCTCACCTGCACCGCCAGCGCGTACGGCCGCCGCTCGGTGAGCCGACACGTCGCCAGCTACAGCGCCGTGCAGCTCGCCTCCACCCTTGCCGTCACCCGCGCCGTCGGGTACCGCGTCCCCGCCAATGCCCTGCTCACCGGCGCGGCGATCAACGCGGTCACCCACGGAATCCTGGACAGGCGCGATCCGCTGCTCTGGCTCGCGGCGAAGGCCGGAAAGTCCGGCTACATCAGGCACGCCACGGTCGTCCGCAAGGCCGGCGGCGAGGGCAGCGAGTACCCCAAGGCCGTCCAGGACGTCTCCGGTCCCGGCACCGCACTGATGGAGCTGGACCAGGCGGCCCACCGCGCGATCGGCGTGGCCGCCGCCCTCATCACCACCTGGATCACCCTGCGCAAGGGCCACCGCCGCCGGTGACTCCCGCGTTCGCTCGCATCCCCACCCAGACCGACCAGAAGGAGCATCGCCCGCTGACAGCGCTGCCCGAAAGCCGCCGCCCTGCTCCCCCACCACCGCCGGGCAACGCCCCATCCACGCTGCCCGGCACCCCTTTCACTCCCAAGGAGCGAATCCGCATGACCGAGCTGATCTACCCGGAGTTGCCCGAGCACAGCCTGGTGGTCCTCATCGGCCCGTCCGGCGCCGGGAAGTCCACGATCGCGCGCACGTGGCCCGCCTCCCAGGTGCTGTCCCTGGACGCGCTGCGCGAGGTCGTCAGCGACGACGCGGGCGACCAGGCGGCGACCGGCGACGCGGTCGCCGCCCTCCACCTGCTCCTGGAGGCGAGGATGCGGCGCCGGCTGTTCACGGTCGTCGACGCGACCAACGTGAGCCGCGCGGCCAGGGAGCCGCTGGTCGGCGCCGCCATGCGGCACGGCATGCTGCCCGTCGCGGTCATGGTCGCCACCCCCGGCAGCGTCTGCATCCAGCGGCAGGGCCCGCGGCCGGCCAACCGCACCGTGCCGGACGATGTGGTCGTCAAGCAGCGCCAGGACATGGTCGCTTCGCACCGCACCCTCAAGGCCGAAGGCTTCCGCGAGATCGTCTTCTCCGACAGCCTCTGCCGGCTGCTGCCGTTCCTGGAGCGTCTGAGCGGGGCCCGGCAGGCCGACCTCGGCCTGGACGGCGGGGACGGCCTCGGTGACCTGAACCTCGTCTCCCGGGTGTTCGGCGAGGAGATCCTGCCGCTGTGGCAGTGGAAGCCCGGCTCGAACGTGGCCGGCGGCGACCGCGTCGCCGAGATCCGCCTCGGTCAGCAGTACCTCACCCTCGCCCTGCGCACCGACGTGGACGGGAAGGGCGACGTCGGGTTCGACGTGCTGGTCCCGTGCCCACACGACGACGAATGCACCGGCCGCGCCTGGGTGCCCGCCTACAGCGTCACCTGCCTGTACCGCGCGCTCAACGGCGACCTGGACGACGACGAGGACATCGTCTGCACCGTCCACGGCCGCAACAACGGCGACGACCAGGACGACGACCCCGAGGGCCGCGCCGACCTGGAGGGCCAGTACGCGGACGCGGTCCGCGGGTGAGCCGCGCCGCCGACGGGCCGCACCCGCACCCGCTCACCCCGGCCGAACTCCCGGCCGGAGCTGAGTGGTGGCACGGCTGCCCGGACTGCCACCTGCCCATCCAGGGCGGAAGCGCAGGCCTCGCCGCCCACCGCCGCACCGTCCACAACCCCCGCCGCGACTACGGCGACCGCCGCCTCCCCATCACGATCCGGCCCGACCTCTGACAAGGAGACCCACCCATGGCCGTCCAGACCCAGACCGACACCTTCGCCACGCTCCACGACCGCTTCGCCGCCGACCTCGCCGCCCTCATCGGCGACCAGGCGCCGCGCGACGCCACCCCGAACACCTTCATCGACCTGGTCGAAGAAGTCCGCGACGTCCTCGCTTCGTCCAGCATCGGCGCCTGGCAGGACGCCAGCGATGAACTGGACCGCGCGGCCGCCTACCTCACCGACGCACTGACCAGCGTGGACGGCGACCAGGCGTCGCTGCTCGCCTGGGCGCGCACCCACCTGCGCGACGGCATCGAGACGGCCAGCTGAACCCGCGCCTGAGTTGCGCGCACTCTGTGCTACCCCGGACCCGCACTCGCCGGACCGGGGCGGCGTGCACGTCTTCACCGGCCGCGCCGACAGCCGAAGCGCCGCCGTACGGATCGCACACGAGGTCTACGACACGGCACGCGCCGCGGCGACGGCCGGACTCAAGATCCCCCACGGACAGCCGGACGGCTGGGGAGCCTGCGGCTACCGGCCCGGCTGGGAGCTCGACTGGCCCGCCACCACGGCCGGCCGCTGGAACAACCCCTACAGCTGGACCAGCGCCGACGACGGCGACTTCGAGCTGTAGCTCCGCCCCGGGACAGCCGCTGCGCTTGGCGGCTTCGTCGGCTGCCCCGGGCCCATCCATCCCGTACGAGACGAAACGGAGAACCCAAGTATGTCGTCCCTCATGCGCGTTCAGGGCCGGATCGGCCAACGCACCCTGTTACTGACGACCGCCGCCGTGCCGTTGACCGGCTGGGCGGTCCACGCGGTCTCGCTGCACAGGCAGCTCGCCGCCACCCGCCGCGACCCGCTGACCGGCCTGCTGCGCCGCGACGCCTACACCGCCCGTGCCCGTCGACTCCTGGCCCGCCACGGCGACGAAACGGCCGTGGTCATGGTCGACGCCGACAGGTTCAAGGAGATCAACGATGGCCTTGGGCACGCGGCGGGTGACACCGTCCTCGCATCGATCGCGGCCCGGCTCACGGCCTGGGCGGGTCCGCGCGCGGCGGTCGGCCGGCTCGGAGGCGATGAGTTCGCCGTGGTCCTGGAGCTGCCCGCCGAACGCCGGGAGCAGCGCCTGGAGCAGCTGGTCCGAATGCTGCACACCCCGGTCACCCTGGACGACGGTCGCACGGTCGACGTCGCCGCCTCGGTCGGCGCCGCGACCCCGGACGTGATCGGCGCACGCGACCTGCCGCGCCTGCAGAGGGCGGCCGACGCAGCCCTGTACGACGGGAAGCACTCTGGGAAGGCGATGCTGGCGACCGCCGCGCACGCCGCCATGCCGACCGTCAACGGGCGTCGCCCGGGCAGGCCGGGCACGGCCGTGTGGGGGCGGGCAGCATGAGCAGCGCGACTCTTCCGCCGGCGGCCGACTGGATCCGCGGCATCAGCGTCAAGCAGCCGCACGCCGCCTGCCTCCTCACCGGGGCCAAGACGATCGAGAACAGGCCCCGGGCCTGGTCGTGGCGCGGCTGGCTGCTGCTGCACGCGAGCCAGCAGACCGACCGGCCCTCCCTGCGGGTGCCGCTGATCGCCCGCACGATCCGCGGCCGCGACCTGACGACCGGCGCCGTGATCGGCGTCGCCCGGCTGACCGGCTGCCACCAGGACCCGGACGGCTCCCCGCCCTGCACCGAGTGGGCGCAGCCCGGGGCGTGGCATCTGGAGGTCAGCGACGTCCAGGCCCTCGCCCTGCCGATCCCGGCACGCGGGCAGCTCGGCCCCTGGCGACCTACCGAGTATCTGGTCGACCAGGTCCTCCAGCAGCTCCCGCACTTGCGGCCGTGACCGCCCGGCGCCGCCATCTGCGCGCGGTGCCGACACCGCCGGAGCAGCCCGTGGCACCGGTCCAGCTCCTGAACTGGCGCCACTACTCGCACTTCGGCCCGCCCGCACCGTGCGTGCTGTGCGGCACCACCACCCCGCTGAGGTCCCACGCCAAAGAGCCCGTCCACAAAGTCTGCGCGGAGCTCTGGAACGCGGCGAACCCCGGCGAGATGCGGTTCGTCTCCGACCCGCCCAAGGGCGGCGGGACGACCGACCACGCCTGAACCCCTCACCTCCACCTGGAGGCCCCCCATGAGCAGTAACCAGCCCGACGTCGACCGCGCCCTCGCCTATCCCGAGCCGCCGGCCTCGCCGCTCTGGCACCGCCGCGGCCCGAAGGCCCGGCCGCTCACCCCCGCCCAGCAGCGCCGCAACCGCGAGCTCCTCGACCTTGCGCAGCGCACCCCCCGACCCCGCTCCACCAAGCCCCTGGCGGAGGCCCGCTGATGAACCCCCAGACGCACCTGGCCATAGACGGCTACGTCGACGCGATCCCGGCCCCCGGCACCGGCTGGGGAACCGCCCGCTTCGACCTGATCCACTCCCCCGCCGACGCGGACCGGATCGCCCCCGACGCACCGGATACCGTGTACGCCTGCACCACCGGAGCCCCGCGCATCGCAGACGTCCTGCTGCGCGAGATCCAGCCCGGCGACCTCGTACGCGTCACTGGCACCCTGGTCCAGCCCGACGACCCCAAGGCCCCCGCCCACGTCACCGTCGACGGCCTGGAAGTCCTCGAGGCCGCCCCGGCCGCCGTGCTCTACGACCTCGTACTGGAGCGGTTCGGGAACTACGTCGTCGTCTTCGACGCCGACCGCGACCAGGTCCCGGTATTCACCGCGTCCGGCCGCTGGGTCGGCGAGGCCGCCAACCCCGACGCGATCGGTGACCTCATCGACGCCTACGAGGAAGGCGACCTCCGATGACGACCACCCTCCCCGCGCAGCGCACCGTCCTGGAGCGATTCCCCGCCGGCCACCCCCGCGGCTCCTGGCCCGCTGACGAATACGCCGCCGCCCAGCGAGCCCAGGGCACCACCGACGCCCGGGTCGTGATGGACCTGGCCACCGACCAGTTCCTGGTCATCACCGAGACCACCAAGTAGCGCCCGACGTCACCGAGCGCCGCCCGCCGCTTCCGGCCGGGCGGCGCTCCGGCGACTCCACCACTTTCGAGCCTGGAGGCCCTCGTGCCCTACGTGTTCATCGACTCCTTCGGCGCCCGCTGGCAGGACCCGCCGCCGCTCCGCTACCGCGCCGCCGTCCTCGCCATCAACCTCACCAACGCCCTGCTGAACCCGCCCGACGACCCGGCCCTCGCGGACATCGTCGCCCGCCAGACCGGACAGGACGCGGGCGTCCGCGACTACGTCCTGAACATCCCCGGCGCGGCCCGCATCCTCAACGACGCCGTACACGAACTCACGGCCCTGCGCGCCGCCGCGCAGGGCCGTCCCGTCCAGCTCTTGGTGAACTGTTGGTACGGACGCCACCGCGCACCCGCAATCGCCGACGCCATCGGGAACCGGATGCGGGAGGCCGGCGCCCAGGTGCAGGTCACCCACCACCACATCGACCGGCCGCCGGTCCCCCGCAAGCACCCGCGCCCCGACTGTCCGTTCTGCCGGATCATTCACGACGGGGCCCCGGCCACGATCGTCCGTGAGTGGAGCGACGCCCTCGCGATCGTGCCCCGCAGCGGCGGTTGCACCGACGGTCACCTCCTGGTCTTGCCTCGCGGCCACGTCGCGGACTTCACGACCGATCCCGTCGTCTCCGCCACCGTGCAGTTGCGCGCCGCCGAACTCGCCCAGGAGCTGGGCGGCCAGTGGAACTACCTCACCTCCTGCGGCCCGGATGCCACACAGACCGTGTTCCACCTGCACGGCCACCTCGTGCCCCGCACCGCAGGCGACGGCCTCGCCCTGCCCTGGACCCACCCCACCCGCGAACAGGAGCCCGCCCGATGAAGCGCCCCTTCTTCCGCCGCTGCGCCCACGCCCCCGGCGCGCTGTCCCCCGAGGACCGGGCCGTCGTCGACCAGTTCCGCGCGATGCTCGCCGCCGTGCGTGACCCCGAGCCCTGGACGCCCGGCCGCTCCCAGGACATCGCCGTGCGCGTCGGCCCGTTCCTCGAGCGCGCGCACACCCGGCCCGGTGACGACCACGGCACCGAGATGATCGCCGTGGCCCTGGTCCACCCCGACACCCCGCACGCTGCGGCCTACCTCCACGGCCGCCAGCTCGGCTACACCGACCGGGGCTGGCTGCGCTGCGAGACGACCGCGATCCTCGGTCTCTGGCAGCCGGCCTACGCGATGCTCACACACGCCGCCGCGAACCTGCCCCTCCCCGACGACGTCGGCATGGGTCCCGCCCACTACGGCGTCCACGTCGAAGCCCGCCGCGCCGACGGCACCGGCTACGTGCTGCTGCGCCTCGGGCCCTACACCCAGACGTGGCTGGCCTCCCGCGACGCCGACCGCGTCAACACCGAGCTGGAAGGCCGTGCCGCACTCGTCATCCCCGGCTTCACCGTCACCGCGAAGGACGCCGTATTCCACGACAGCGACCACGACAGCTACACCGACCCGCACGGCGCCGACGTTGCCGCGCTCCTGACCGATGCCATCGCAGGGGTGAGCGCGTGACCACCACGGCCCTGTACGAGATCGAGACCAGCGAGGGCGACGACGGCACCATGCACCCCGTCGAACAGCTCTGGACGCCCGGCGAGGACGCGGTGGAGAACGGCTTCCTCGCCCACTCCGGGCTTCACGTCACCGGTCTCGACGACCCCACCGACGATCACCTCTACCCGGTCGCGTTCCTCGTGCTCGGGCACCAGAAGTGGGCCGACACCATCGAGGCCGCCGCCGTGTACATGTCCCGGATCCATGGCTGGCGGAACCTGCACCTCTATCCCGGCGACGACCCCTCGGTCCTCATCCCGCGCATCCCGCGCGCTGTCTGCACCTACGGCGTCTTCTTACGGCACCCGCATCCAGACCACAGCTGCGGGTGCGAGTGGGATGACACCCGGCGCATGGTCTGGGCACCCGGCACTGAACCCGGCGCCGTGCCGGTCACCGCCCTGCGGCACCCGGCCGCCGCGGTGGCCGCCGCCAGCATTCCCAACCCCGACGATGGTGCGCCCGCGACCTGGGCAGCCTGACAGCCGAAGGCCCGGCACCCCGCAGATCGATCGCGGAGGTGCCGGGCCTTCTTTCGTTTCTGGCCCTTAACCCGGTTAAGCCGAAGGGTCAACTGTCGGCCATGAGGAGCAGCACGAGTTCCTCGCGGTGCTCGGCCGACATGTGGGTGCGAAGCTGGTCGTTGAACCACTTCGGGTCGTTCCAGGGGAGGGCCGGCCTGCTGACGTCCGTCTGCTCCTGCTCCCCCTTAACCGGGTTAAGATCTTCGGTGTCCGTCCCCTCGGCTGCCGTCTGCTGCGAGGGGATTGAAGATGCAGCGGATTCGGTAGGCGGGGCACTCGCTTCCTTGGACCGGGGCTTCCGGGGAGCCTTAACCCGGTTAAGGGCTGCGGCGGCCTCGGTCCGCTGCTGGTCGGCGGGGAGCCGACCAATGCGGCGTCCGTCCTTGACGGTCAGCTCGCCGGACTCCACCTTCTCCTGTAGGTCCTCACTCAATCCGAGCAGCGCCAGGCGCTGCGACACCCAGGCCCCCGACTTCCCGAGCCTCTTGGCCACCTTCTCCTGGCTGCCATGCTTGCTGAGGAGCTCTTGGATGGCCTTCGCCTGGTCCAGCGGCGGGACATCAACCCGGTGAACGTTGGCGATCAGCGCACTCTCCAGCATGTCTTCCGCGCTGGCGGCAAGATCGTCATTGACGTCGATCCGCAGTTCTGCCAACCCCGCGACAGACGCGGCCGCCAGTCGCCTGTTGCCGTCGATGACGACGTACTCTGCGGCCCCGATCTCCTCTTCCCGGCCTGGGTGGGCGGTCAAGAAAGCCGTTCGCCGGACGACCGCGACGGGCTGAAGCTGGCCCTTCTCCTTCAGGGAGGCCGCGGTCTCTTCGATCTCAGTCAGCTCATCGCGTGGGTTGAGGGGATTGTGCGCCAGCAAGGACAGCGGCACAGCCGCCGGCGGGCGCTTCCCCTCCCCGTTCATGATCTGCTGTCGAGTCCGGACCCGGCGGGGTGCAGGCTTCGAGTCCGAGCCGTCTTCGTCGATGCTGAACCCACGGGTGACCCGCTGCGTCGGAGGCGTCATACGGCCAGCTCCTTTGCCAGATCGCGCATCACCTGCGCGTGCTCACTATCAGGTGCGTACTCCAGCAGCGGGATCTCACCGTCTGCCGCCTCACGTCCCTCTTTGAGATCACCGATCACGGCGAGGACAGAAGGGGAGCTGCTCTTCTCCCACTGGTCCTTGTTCTCCTTGACGAGCTTGCCGCGGCGGCTGTCGTAGGCGTTGATGATCAGCCCCAGGTAGTCGACTTGGATGCGGCCCTTACGGCAAAGGTCGTCCATCTGGGACTTCAGGAGCCGGAACGCTCGGTGCGACGCCTTGTTCGCCCAGACGGGCGTGATGACGCCGGAGCGGTCGGCGAGTTCACCGTCGCGACGTCGTACGTAGTACAAGGCGGTGTCCATGTTCAGCCCGAGGCTGGGAGGTCCGTCGATGATGATGACGTCGTAGTCCGCCTCCAGCGGCTCCAGCGCCCGCTCCAGTGCGGCCTCGCTGAAGCTCACCTTGGACAGAGCCACGTCACGCAGGAACGCGTCGTCAGACGCCGGCAGCAGGTGAAGGCGCTCCCCGAACCGCTCGCCGTCCAAGGCCACCAGCAGGTCATGGATGTCGCCCTTGGCGCTGCCATCCATGTGCATCATGAGGGTCTCGACGTCGTCCTCGTACATGAGGTCTTCGAAGCCCAGCTCCGCCGTCAGATGCCCCTGCGGGTCGTAGTCGACCAGCAGGACACGATGGCCGGCCTCCGCGAGAGCCTGCGCGATCCCGGAGGACAGGAATGTCTTCCCGACGCCGCCCTTCTGGTTCGCCACTATCACCCGCACCACCGGCTGAGCCACCAACGGAGCTGTAGGGGAGGGGTGGTTGTCGAGCCACAGGGTGAGGGCCTGTGCCAGTCCCTGGACGTAGGTGACACCGCGCTCCGAGCAGGCCGCCTTGAACTTGTCCGGCTCTCCGACCGGGAGGAACGTGCCCCAGGTCTTCGCACCGTCGGTCTTGACATCGGGCAAGCCCTCCGCCGAGTACCAGGCGTTGATCGCGTGCTCGGTCGCGTCCTGGATGTCCATTCCGTGCTCGAAGGCGCGGATCTTCAGATGCCTGCGTAGCTGGGGAGTGAGGGCTGTAATTAGCTTCTCTCGCTCTCCCCGAGGGTTGGGGATGCTCATGCGGCCGAACATTACTAGGCACGCTGCCGCTTGCTCCGCAGCCCGCGGTATATCTCATGCAGCTCGCGTCGGGTGAACGGACGGATCTCCTGAAGGGGTGTCCGCGTATTTCCACCGTGGAGGATCATCGGGGGATGCCGAAGAAGCCCCCGCCTCCCACCTACGTCGACCAGTTGCTGTCCGAACTGGCGGACATCGAGACGTCCTACGCCGCGGTGCTGGACAGCTCCCAGGTCCGGGCCAGGCAGATGAGCGGTGATGGCCTCGTGATCATCGGACACCCCTGGTCCTGGGAACCGAGCACGCCGGACATCGAAGCCCGCAGGATGAAGCTGTTGCGGCAGGTACGCGACTGGGAACCCAGGTTCCGGCTCCTGTTCCCACACGCCACACCTGCAGTCCAGCGCAGCATGGACGATGCGATCGGGCTCCTGGAGGACTGGCTGGTCCGGGACGGGCGGGTGAAGCACCGCGCGCCCCGGAACATCCCCGCAGCAGTGACGCGACTCAAGGACGCGGCCGCAGCCCTTCGCAACCTGGTGGCACTGCTGCCGGCCGACGACTGGCGTGTGCGCGTCGTCGTGGACACCAACGCCTTGATGGACGATCCCGACGTCACGGTCTATCAGGACACCGTCGACAGCCCGCGATACATGGTTCACCTCCTGCCCGTCGTACTGCGTGAGATCGACGACCTCAAGCGCAGCCACAGCCGCCCCGAGCGCAGGGAAGCGGCAAAGAAGGCCGACCGACGACTCAAGGCGATGCGCGACAACGGCGACGTCCGCAACGGTGCCCGCGTCGCCGGTGACGTCTACGCGGTATTCGAGCACATCGAGCCCCGCGCGGACGGACTCCCCACCTGGCTGGACCTGGACGTCCCCGACGACCGGTTCATCGCCTCCACGCTGCTCCTGCAGTCCGCCCACCCCGGCTCCAAGCTGTACGCCGCGACTAGTGACATCAACCTGCAGACCAAGCTCGCAGCGGTCGGCCTGCCCTACGTAGAAGGACCTGCCGCAACGTGAGCCGAGCGGCGCGAGCGCAGTATTCGCACGGCATCGTCAGGCGTCGCCGTAGCGGTCCCGCATCAACACAGCCCACTGCTCGGGCCGGGTGGTCTGGCAGCCGGGGCATCGGCGTCGGGTGACGCGCTCTGCGGTGGGGAAGGCGGACTGCGCGGAGCGGACCTGGAGCACGTCCAGGAGCAGCGGCGTGTGGCAGAGGGGACAGGACTCTCCATACCTGGTGATCTTCATAGGCGGGAGAGTGCACACACCGGCGGCTTACCGTCTCGGGCTGGCGGGGCCCGCCTGGCGGGCGGCTGAGGCAAAGACTTGGTGATGGCTTCCCGCCCGGCGGGACGTACCTGGGATCGCGCTTTTCCACAGGTCAGGGCCGGGTTTCTATGGGCCGGTGATCAGTGAATCGGAGATTCGCCCGGGGAGCGGGTGGTGCTATCTCTTCCGCGGGGTGATGGTCGGCGACGGCCACCGAACGGTGGGGACGCCGCTGCGTGCCGCTCAGGACGCAGCCGGTGTCCCGCCCGGAGTGTGGAAGGGCCGGGGCCTGGCTGCGGTCGGCCTGACGGCCGGGGACGTGGTGACCGAGCGGCAGGCCGAACTGCTCCTGGGGGAAGGCCGGCACCCGGACGCCGACCGGATCGAGCGTGAGCTCCTGGCGCAGGGGGAGAGTCCGGCCCGTGCCCGGCGGGCGACCGTGCTGGGCAGGCCCATCGAGCACAACAAGTCGCCGGAGACCGAGAAGGCCAAGGAGCGCACCCCCTGGCTGGCGATGGACTTGGTGTTCCGGGCGCCGTCGACGGCGCACATCGCGTGGGCGCTCGGGGATGACGAGACCCGGCTGGTGCTGGAGCTGTGCCAGGACATCGCCCGGGACAAGACGCTGGCGTGGTTTGAGGAGTCGGTCGCGCAGATCCGGTGGGGGAGCGGCGGCAAGCACCGTCGGCAGGTGAAGGACGGGCTGATCGTCGCGGTGTTCCGGCACTACGAGTCGCGGGCTGCCGAGTCGAAGCCGCTGCTCCACGATCACGCGGTGGTGTCGATCCGCGCCCGGCGGCCGCACGACGGGAAGTGGGGCAACCTGTCGGCGGATTCGATGCTGGCCCACATCGTCGCGGCCGACACCCTCTACACCCTCCTGTTCATGGAGGAGGTGTCCGCGCGGCTCGGGTGGGCGTGGGAGCCGCGCGAGGTGACGCCGGGCCGCCGGCCCGTCATGGAAATCGCCGGGATCGACCAGCGGCTGATCGGCTGGCAGTCGACCCGCCGTCAGCAGATCGAGGACGCGCTGGCTGTCCTCACGGACCAGTACGAGGAGAAGCACGGGCACGCGCCGGGCGAGAAGGCCGGCTACGCGCTGGCCTGCCAGGCCGCCGACCAGACCCGCCCGCCCAAGCGCACGGAGCTGCTGTCGCTGACCGAGCTGCGGACGCGATGGCGCACCTCAGCGATCCGGGCGTTCGGCGCCTGCACCGTCCACCGGCTCGCGCAGCGGGCGCGGGCGGCGGCCGCGGCGGTGTGGGCGCGGGTGCGGCCGGTGGTCGACGTGGCCCTGGCGGCCGTGGACACCGTCACCGTGGTGTACGTGATGCGCGGCGCCTTCGCACGCCACCACCTGCTCGCCGAAGCCCGCCGCCACCTCGCCTACGCCCTGCGCGGCCGACCCCACCAGCCGGGCCTGGACGAGACGATCGTGCAGGCGGTCGTCGACGACTACACCCGGCCCGTCGGGCGCGGCCGGAAGATGACCGCCGACCTGCGCGCCCTGTACCCGCGCGACACCGAGGACCAGGCCCTGCTCCGCCCGCTGACCCGCAACCGGTCCGCGCCCCTGTACGAGCGAGCCCGCCTTGCCGCCGATGCCTTGGCCGCCCGGGTCCACGCCGCGCGCCGTGCGGAGCGCCTGGGCTCTCGCACCCGGCCGCATGCCGTCGCCGTGTCCTCCGCCTCGAGGTCGCGCCTGCGGCCGTTCCACTCGGATCGGAAGGCCGGACGCGTCCCGGAGCAGACGACCGACGTCGACACGGTGGAGCAGACCCGCCGCACGCTCAAGGCCGCCGTCGCCATGCTCCACGACGGCGCCCGGGAGCGTGCCGCCGCCCGCAGCCCCCGACCTCAGCCCGCCCCGGCGACGGTCCCACCGCGCACACCCAGCAGCCCGGCACCCAGCACACGCCGGGCCGGACCACAGGAGGAGTCACGTGAGCAACCCGGAAGAACAGCCCAGCCCCGAGGAAGCCCTTGCCCGCGCCCACGCGGCCCGCGCGAAGATGGCCGCCGCGCTCAAGGAGGACCTGGAGCCCGAGCCCGATGAGCCTCTGGGGTGGCAGCCGATCTGGAAGCGACCCCGGAAGCCGAAGTCGAAGGCAGCGAAGAAGCAGGAGCTGCGCAAGCAGCGGCGGCGACTCCAGGACGCCGGGAAGCGTCGCCTCGCCGCCGCGCAATCGCGCCGCCCTCGCTCCCGGCAGAACCGGATCGGCAACGCGGCCGCGCGTCGCGATGCCCGTGCCCTGTCCCGGGTGCGGCACTCCACTGCCTGGCTGTGGTGACGATGCCGGGCATCGTCCATCGAGTGGAACCCGCGATGTTCTGCATCCGGTGGCGATGCACGACATCGAGTGGACTCCACTCCGGTGCGCTGGATGACGATGGACGCCACCGTGGTGCGCATTGCGATGGACGACACCGCGCCATCCGACGATGCCCGGCACTCTCGCGCGCGCCCGGTGCGCTGCACCCGGTGTCCCGCACCGCACCGGCGCGCCCACCACCCTTGTCCAGGCGCGGCCAGGGGCGCGCGACCCCTTGTCCAGCTCTGCCGCACCCCCTTGTCCAGGTCTGCTACCGAGGGGCTTTTCCCTTGACACGGGCGGTTTCGGCTGGCGATCAGGTCGCGGACAAGGGGGTGTGTGATAGGGGAGTGCGCCCGGCCGCGCGGTCGGTGCGGTGCGGCCCGGCGGCGGTGGTGCGCATCGCGATGGAGCACACCGCACCACCGCCGTCCCGGTGCGCCCTACACGATGGTCAGGCGCACCGGGTTCGAGCCGGCCGGTGCGGGGTGCGCTTCGAGGGCCTGGCCCACGCCGACGGCCTCCAGTTGGCGCAGGGTGTCGGCGACGTCTTCGTGGTCTTCGGTGAGGAACTGTGTGGCGAAGTCGATGACCGCGCGGGCGATGCCCTCCGCGGCGTCCGGCCCGGCCTGTGCCCAGATCTGCAGCGAGGTCACGAAGACGCGTCCGAGGGCCTCCAGGGCGAAGGTGTCCGCGCACGGCTCGCCCGCGTCCGGGCCGGGCAGCGCGGTGACCGGGACGACGATCCGCGTCGCGGCGTCGACGAGCAGCTCGGGCATCCGCGGTTCGGCGCCGGCGAACTTGCGGGCGGCGTCGACGTCGTCGGCCTGGACGGCCCGGAGGTAGTTGAAGGCGCTGATGGCCGCGTGCGGGGTCATCGGGGCGAGCGGCGTGGTTTCGGGCATGACGGCTCCTCACGTACGGGCCGCCCCGCTGATCGCGGCGGCCTCGACCCAGATGCTCTAGCCGCGGCCCTGTGGACAGAGTCCGGCCGTTGACGGGGGAGAACTCTCCCCCCTCCGGGCTGATCACGATGCGGTCACGACGGAGGGGTTTTCCCAGACCGGCGTCACACGAGAGCTGAAAGCCACACCTGTACGGGGTGAATGGCGGGACAGGCCCGCCCACCTTCCAGGAGCACCCTGTGGCGAGCACCGCAGACGAATCCGAGCAGCCCCTTGACCGGACCGGAGAGGCCCCCTCCATGGACCCCTCCATCACCCCCTCCGCGCCCCGACGCCAAAGGCCGGGCGTTCTCGCAGGTCAGCCCCGGCGGACAAGGGGGCGCCGCAGGTCCGACAACCCTCTTGCCTCAAGGCGTCCTACTCACCGGAAGAACTCGACAGAGCCCAGGCGGAGGGAACTGCTGCAAGCACTGGGGATTTTCCAGCGGGCGACTGCCGACCAGCTGTGGAAGCTGACCCGCCCGGACAACCGGCACGACAAGCTCACGCGGGACAACCTCCTGGATCTGGAGGACCACCACCTGGTGAGGATCGAGTCGGTGCAGGAAGACCAGCGACAGGTCTGGGTGCTCACCGCCAAAGGGCACCGCGAGGCGAAGCATCTGCTGGAGCCGAAGGGCATACGGGTCTCGGCGCTGCGCAAGCAGGAGTACGACCCGGACACCGGGGAACTGCTCGGCACCGGCTACGACGACCACGCCGCAGCGGTCACCTCGACGGCCGCCGAACTCCACCGCGCCGGGATCGGCCACCGGCTCGGCTTCCAGACCGAGGTCGGGCACCGGCTCGGCAACGGCTTCGTGCAGCGGGCGGACTTGGTGGTGCGGGCGCCGGAGGCCGGGGTGCCGGTGTTGCTGCTGGAGATCGACCGCCGCACCGAGGACGCGCACGACCTGGTCGCCAAGCTGCGCCGGTACTGGGAGTGGGGCCGACTGCTGGCACCGGACGCGGACAAGCGCACCGTGGACCTGGTCCGCTCCCGGCCGGACGCGATCGACCAGCTGGTCGACCACGAGAAGCGGCTGTGGCGCCGGGTCTACCCGCCGACCGGCCGGGAGGGCCTGGTGCCGGTGGCGTTCGTGTTCGCGGACACCACGGAGGCGAAGGTCGCCAACACGGTCGCCGTGCTGGAGGAGGCCGGCCGCCGCTACTGGGCACCGCGCCGGTTCCAGACCCTCCATCGGGGGATCACGGCCCGGGACTATAGCCAGGCGGTACCCGTCGTCGTCACCACCCTGGAGCAGCTCCAGGAGCACGGTGCCAGCGCGGCAGTGTGGCGGCGGCTGGGACGGACGGGCGAGCAGACGCTGACGGCCGCGCTGGACAACCCCGACGGCGACGCCCTCTTCCGGGACCAGGAGGCCCGCGCCGACGCGGAGGAGGAGCGGCGCCGCGTGGCTGAGCGGGAGGCGCAGCGCCCCGTGTGCAAGCGGTGCGGAAGGAAGTTCACCGACCAGCGCTGGGAGGAGATCACCGCGCACAGGACGGCCTGGAGCGCCGGGGACGTGGCTGTGTGCGGCGCCTGCCACGCCGACGACTTCGCCCGCGAGGAAGCCGCCCGCCTCGAGGCCGCCACGTCCCCAGAGCCGGAGCATGACCACGACCAGGAGCCGGGCAAGCTCCGCTCTCTCTTCCGCCGCCGCGCCTGACCCCGTACGACGACGACGCCTCTCCCGCCGGACACGGGAGAGGCGGCGTCGGCGAGCAGCGGCCCGGGTCAGGCCGGGGCGGCCTGCTTGGCCAGCGCGGAGAGTGGGGAGCGCCGGCCTTTCTCCACCGCGCGCAGCTGCTCCCAGTCGACCTCCGCGTGTGCGGGGACGACCGCGTCGACGGACGCCGTGGTGTAGAGCGCGACGTCGACGGCCCCGGCCCGGCTGGTGCCGAAGCGGACCTCGATCGACTGCGGGGAGCGGACCCAGCCGAGCCGCACCATCCAGTCGAACTCTACCCTGCGCACCCCGAGCCGGGCGGCGGCCTGCTCAGGCCCGAGCGGGGTGTCGGCGGCGACCAGGTCCGCCAGGTCCTCGCGTTGGCAGACCTCCGCGACCTGGCTGGGGTGGTGCAGCGTTCCATCGGGGTTCGCGCTCAGGTCGACCAGCAGGCCGCGGTCGACGAACCGCCGCACCACGAACGCCGTTACGTTCGCCTTCTCGCCGATCACGTTTGGGGTGCCGAGCGCGTCGGCGATCCGGTCGGCCGCCGCACCACCCGAGATCGGCGGTGAGGGCATCGCGGCCCGGATGGCGTCGGCGTCCAGAGCTTCCACAGCGGCCCGGGTCCAACGGGACGACGACGCGTCCGGGTCGGGGATGAGACCGGTGTGCCGGGCCCACCGGAAGGCGGCTGCGGGCACCTTCAGGCGCTTGGCGGCCTGGCTCGCGTCGTACTCGGTTCGTCGCATGAGATCACCTCTCGCTCGTTCGCCGGATGTGGCGGGACAGAACATGACAGAACACGTGAAAAGCTGTCAATACCCCCTGAAAAGCAGGCAAGTTGGACGCGCACCGCTAGGACTGCGCCCGCGTATGCGAAGGAAAATCACCCGCCCGGGTGCCGCTCCACACCGGACCGGACCACCGTGGTCGGGCCCGACCACAGGCCCGACCATGAGGCCGACCACGCCAGGCATGACCCCGGCCACGGCGACGGATGGGGCGTGTCCGAAGTGACACCGAATTCGAACAAGCGATCTAATGCCGGTATGGACGTGACCGACTTCCCCGACGACCTGGTGCAGACGCAAGCCGCCTGGAACGCCACCTACAACGCGCTCGCCGCACCCCGCCCCCGCGACACCACCGCCCTGCGCCGCCGCCTGCTGCTCCTGTCCGTACGGCTGTGGTGGCACCCCTACTGGGAGACCGTCCCCTCGGTGCCGGCGGCACGCTCCGAGCTGCGCCACCTCGCCCGCGCCCACGGAGCCGTCCGGGCCGCGTGACCCATCGCCCCGGTCGACCAGGAGCACGAGGTTGCGCCAGCGGTTGCGCCTATCTGTTGCGCTGGATGTTGCGCCAATGGTTGCGCTAGGTGTTACGCGGCCCGCAGGACCGTCCCCGTGTCCGCGCAGGTCGCCATGCGGTTTTGCCGTGGTCGGCCTGCTGACATCCCCGTTGCGGCTGCTCTGCCCATGTCCCTTGGCTGGAGTGAAGGAGGAAGGGACGGGCGGGATGGGCGGCGCGGCCGCGGCCGGGGATCGGGGCGCGCTCAGCCGGTTGCGCGTCGGCCGGGGCCGCCGCGCCTCGCCGCCGTCAGCCCGGCGGCGGAGCGGGGACGGAAGTCGTCGGCGCCCCGGTGCTGTCCTTCCGGTGCCGAGCCCCACAACAGGAAGAAAAGAGAAGTGGGTGGGTGGGACAGGCCCCGGACGGCGGGCGAGGGGAACGGGGCGCCGCTGGTGCTCCTCGCGCGCGACGGCGGAGCCGCGCGCGAAGCCGGGCAGACCAATTGCCCAGTCGTGGCCGCCAGGAAGAACAGCGGGCTTGCTGGCTTCTTGTCCGCGCCGGCTGAAACCGGAGGCGCCGAGGCCGCCCTGCGGACCACAATCCCTCTGGAACGCCAGCCCGCTCCCAGCAAGGAGGGCCGACATCAGCAAGCCGGTCTCACCTCAGAACATGAAGAACCTCGCCTTCATCAGGTTGCTGCACCGCCAGGGCATCGAGCAGTCGCTCCTTCCCGAGCCGCTTTCCTTCACCTCGGTGCTGACCTTCCACGACGCCGTGGAACTGTTCCTCATCGTCACCGCCGAACACCTGGGTGCCGTACTGAAGGACCGAGACCCGTTCATCAAACGGTTCTTCGAGGGATTGCACCCCGAGCAACTTTTCCGGCGGGGTGGACCTGCAGGGGCAGTACGGGATCAAGCGCCTGAACGACCTCCGCAACGGGTTCAAGCACACGGCCGGCTTCCCGGGCCCGAACGCCATCGCGGACGTGAAAGCCGACACCGCTCACTTCTTCCTGGAGAACACCCCCCGCGTCTTCGGCTTCACCTTCGACGACATCGACCTGGCCGAAGTCGTCCAGCACGACCAGACCCGCACGCACCTCAAGACGGCCGCACAGCTCAACTCGGAGGGCAGCTTCCTGGAGGCCATGGGCACCCTGGCGATGGCGTTCCAAGAGCTCATGAACGACCAGACCAAAGACAGGAACGCGCCCCGGGGACGGTCTGCTTACAGCTTCGGCGAGCCGATGCCGAGCAATCCGCTCAGAGAAGACCAGGTCCGAGCGACCCTCTACCAGCCGGATCATGCCTCGCGGAGAGGTGTGCCTGCGCGAGGCGCGGAATCGCTCGCCAGGGAGTACACGAGGACGCGCGAGGTCACCCGGGCTCTGCAGGAAGGCATGCGCCTTCTGGCGTTGGGCGTGGACTTCCACCAGTACCAGCGCTTCACCCGACTCACCCCGGAGGTGGTCCGCTACATCAATTCGACGACACCAAGCTTCTCTGCAGAGCCCGGATACGCCCCCAGCCAGGAAGAATTCGACTTCTGCCGCCAGTTCGTCATCACCGTGGCACTCCGCATCACCGAGATCAACGCACGGGTTGTCCCGCCGTCTTGGACGTGACTTGGGGCGACCGGGAGGGCGCCATACCCGTCGGCACTGAACCGCGGTGCTTTTCGAGACCTGACCGGTCCCGGGATCCAGCCGTGCCGGACAGCCCGTTCCGCAACGCCAACGCCCCTCGGCTGGCGTTGGGACGGCCCATCATCGTGGAATGGGAGAGTAGATGGACGTGGCGAGTCTTCGGGCACTGATCGACGAGACGGTCGTCGCTCGCTATCAGGTCTTCGGGCACAAGGACATTCCCGGCCTGTGCGCGAGCCTCAGCATGCCCGCGCCTCCGCCCAAGGTGGACCCTCACACCCATCGCGAGATCTCCAAGCACGAGCGCCTGGCTGCCAGCCTGGACACATGCCGTGATGAAGAGCTGCCGGTGATTGCGCGTGCGGTTCTGGCTAGCCAGCCCGTCACCGCGGATCAGCGCAATGCCCTGCAGGACGCGCTGTGGCAGGGCAGTGACTGTGTAGAGGTTCCCGGCAGGACCAGACGTGAGCTCGCAGCCTCATTGTCCCTCGAGCACTACGTCCGTCACGCGGATCGGTTTCTCACGATGCTCGACTCTCTGTGGGTCTTGGACAACGATCCGATGGCCGCTTGGAACGGTGGTGCCAAGACCCTTCGCGCACAGATCAACCAGTATGTGATCAACAACGATGACTGGGACGCCGTGTCCCTCTTCGAGCAGCTGGGTTGCTTCCAGGCACCGCATCCGCGCTTCGCCCGCTTCCTGGAGGCGCTGGCAGCACCCTCAACAATCCCTGACGAGCCTGCGCAACGGCAGTTTGTCGAGGTAGCCAACGTGCACCTGCAGCGCGTCGGCGCTCGACTGCAAGAAGCCGGTGAAGAGGACGGCTATCCGTTCTTCGAACTGATCAGAGCCGGTGAGCCACCCTCGCGCCGACCGCGGCAGGTCATTTTCGCCACCCTCACCAAACCCGACATCAGGGTCAGCAGCGTGTTGGACGGCGACCTAGAGGTCATCGAACAGGTCGAGCGGGCCGACCAGGTCCTCGTCTACGACCGCGTCATCGGCAACGACGGTCTCCGCTGGCGAGACCTCCTGAACTGGTGGCAGGAAAAACGCGGCATCACGGACACCTCGCAGGCCCGCTCGTCGCTATTCGAACGCATGCGGGCCAGCTTGCCCAAGGAATCAACCGGCCAGGACAACCTGTACTGGCTGTACTACAACATCTACCAGCACGAGCCCGACGATCTGCCCGCCCTGCTGCCCGAGGTATGGCTGCACTGGGACCACCAGACGATCAACCAGCGCCGTGAACGCGCCCAGCAGCACATCCGCATGGACTTCCTGCTGCTCATGCCGGGCCTCAGACGCGTAGTCCTTGAGGTCGACGGAAGCCAGCACTACACAGACAACCAGGGCAAGGTGCCCAGTCCCAGCAAGTACGCCGCCACTATGGCGGGGGATCGTGAGCTGAAGTTCCTGGGCTACCAGGTCTACCGCTTCGGCCATAGCGAATTGGAGGACAGAGAGAGCGCACGTCCCCTGGTCGCTGACTTCTTCAGCAGGCTGCTGAAGCCGGTGTGACGTCAGCCGGGCCACCGGCGGGATCACCACCGTGAAGCCGCACGTGCCAGCGAACCCGCTGGGCACCACGCTGATTCGGTCGTGGTCGGGAGGTCGACATCCCCTCTACGCCCCCGAATCCACGCCCCACAGCAGGAAGAAGAAGAGAAGTGGGTGGGTGGGACAGGTCCCGGGCGGCGGGCGAGGGGATCGGGGCGCCGCTGGTGCTCCTCGCGCGACGGCGGGGCCACACGCGCCGCCGGACGGACAAGCCGCCCGGCCGGGCCGTGTCGTCCTGGTGAAGAAGGCCGCAGTCCTGGCCGTGCAGCGGGACGACGGGTGCGTCACATGAAGTCGGGGTCGGGTTCCCAGTCCGGGTCCAACTCTTCGTCATCGCGTAGCGACTGGGCTTTCATGTTCGCGAGGTCGAGTTCCGGTCCGGTCAGCGCGAGCTCGCAGACCCGACATCCGAAGTAGCGGGGGAAGAACCAGATGTCTCCGTAGTCGCCGCTCTTGTCCCGTCCGCTGATGAAGGCAGGACTTTCGCATGCCGGACACTGCGCGGGAATGTGGAGAAGCCATCGGCTGGGCAGAGGCGCTGCCGACAGACTGGCGACCAGGGCCGTCTTCTCGCTGTCGGACATCCTCTCTGTCTTCTTCGCGAAGGTCGCCTGCGCCCGCCGGATCTTCGCCGCGTAGCGCAATTTCAGCTCGGACGTCGTCTTCTCTACGAGGTCCTTGCACACGCCGTAATGGTTCTCCCAGAACCAATCCGGCTCCTTCGCCAGATTGGGCAGCAGGGAATCGATGTACGCCACACCAGCTGCCAGCAGGTCCCTGCACTCGTCAGACGGCCGTCCCCACCCCATGTGAGTGATGCCGTTGCGGGCATCCCTCAACGCCGCGAGCTGCGCTGGCACCTGCCCCTTGCCCACCTGCGCGAGTCTCGTCACGGCCTCCGCGCCGCCGATGGTCCTCAGCCCGGCGCGCCCCGTCTCCACCTTGTTCTCCTGGCCGCCCAGTACCAGCAGGTCCTGTACAGAAGGCTTGGGGGTAGCCAGCAACGTGAGAGTGACGGATGCCAGACACGCCTTGGCCAGGTGCTCGACAGCCACAGCCATGTGGTGGACTGCGAAGTCCTGGTCAGTAGGCTCTTCGAGGTAGGCGTCGATAGCTGTCCGAGCCCATCGTTGTGCAGAACTCACCAGCTCGTCACGGATCTCATCCTGGTTCATCTAAGAACCGTAAGCGGAGATCTGTGTCCACCGCATCGGACCGTCGGTCCGCCTGAACCGTCGGCCGGTGCCACGGGACCACGGCCACCGGCTAGTCTCCACCGCATGGCACACACCCACTGGGCAGTTGAGTACCCGGTCGACCCGTCCGCTTCCCCCACCTGTCAATCCCCTCGCGCCGTGGAGATCTTTCAAGCGGCCAACTCCACGGTGGGGTCGGCCTGATGGTCTCGTTCGTAGCCGGTCGGGCTCCGGTACCCGCACACGCTGTGTAGCCGACGGGTGTTGTAGAAGCCGGTGATCCAGGTGGCGATCTTCAGCCGGGCCTCGGTGCGGGTGGTGAAGGTGCGCCGGTGGACGTATCCGACCTTGAGCACGCTGTTGAACGCCTCGCTGACGGCGTTGTCGAAGCACGAGCCGACGCGGCCCATGGACTGGGTCACGCCGAGCCGGCGGCAGGCCAGTCTGAAGCGCCGGGACTGATATTCGCTGCCGCGGTCCGAGTGGAAGATCACGCCCCTGACGTCGCCGCCGCGGGTGGCCGCGGCCATGTGCAGGGAGGCGACGACCAGCTCCGCGTCGTGACGCTCGCCCATCGCATAGCCGAGCAGGCGGCGCGAGAACAGATCGATCACGGTCGCCAGATACAGCTTGCCCCCGCCGGTGACGATCTCCGTCATATCCCCGGCCCACACCTGGTCCGGGGCATCGGCGGTGAAGTCGCGGCACACGAAGTCCGCGAACGCAGGCCGCTTGCCCGGCCTGGTCAGCCCCCGGCGCCTTCGGATCTTCCGTCCGGCCAGGCCGAGTTCGGCCATGAGGTGGGCGACGGTGTTCACCGACACCCTCCAGCCCTGGCGCACGAGCGTGATCCAGATCTTCGGCGAGCCATACGTGCCGCCCGACTCGTCGAAGATCTGCCGGATCGCGTCGGCCAGCTTCCCGCGCCGCACCTCGCGGGCGGTGACGGGCTGGTGGCGCCACTTGTAAAACCACGACTCGCTCACGCCCAGGACGCGGCACGTCAGGGTGTGCGGAATGTCCTGCTTGGCCTTGCAGTCGCTGATCACCTCGGCTACCTGGGCCGGGTCCGCCGCAGCTACTTCACCCACAAGGCCATGCAGCGTTTGAAGACATCGCGCTCCATCTCCAGCTCGCGGATCCGCTTGTTCTTTACCGACATCTCCCGCCGCAGCCGCTCCAGCTCGGCCCGCTCCGACTCCTTGATCCGGTTGCCGGGCGCGGCCGGCGCGGGCCGGTCGGAGGACGCCGAGCCGTTGCGCCGCCACCGCGACACCCAGCTGTGCAGCGTCCCGGAGTGGACACCAAGTTCCTCGGCGACCTCCGGGATCGGCCTGCCCGTCTCGATCACGATGCGTACAGCACCCTCACGGAACTCAGGTGTGTACGTCCGTTGCTTGGACCCCATGAACCTCAACTTCCCCTGCAATCGCGGACTCCACGCTACGAGGGGAGGGACACGGAGTGGTTTCGCAGGCTGGTGCAGTGCTGCTGGTCGAGACGGTCCGCAAGATTGGTCTGGATGCGGCGATATCGGCGGCGCTGGCGCCGTGGCGGAAGGCCCGGGCGGTGCACGATCCGGGCAAGATCCTGCTGGATGTCGCGCTCGCCGTGGCGCTGGGCGGGGACTGCCTGGCCGATGTGGGCATGCTGCGGGCCGAGCCGGCCGTGTTCGGGCCGGTGGCCTCCGACCCCACGGTCTCCCGCCTGATCGGCAGGCTGGCGTCGGACGGTAAGCCGTTCTTGGCCGCGCTCCGCACTGCCCGCGCCGAAGTGCGCGAACACGTATGGCGGTTGGCCGGGGATGCGGCGCCGAACGGGGGCGGGCAGCTGATCGTGGACATCGACGGCGTCCTCGTCCTGGCGCACTCCGAGAAGCAGGACGCCGCCGCGACCTGGAAGAAGACGTTCGGGCACCACCCGCTGATGGGGTTCGTCGACCACGGCCGCGGCGGGTCCGGCGAGCCGGTCGTGGGTCTGCTGCGGCCCGGCAACGCGGGCTCCAACACCGCCGCCGACCACATCGAGGCCACGAAGCTGGCCCTGGCCCAGCTGCCGAAACGGCTCCGGCGGGGGCGTCAGACGCTGATCCGCACCGACTCCGGCGGCGGCACCCACGAGTTCGTCGCCTGGCTCGCGAAGCGGGGGCGATGGCTGTCGTACTCGGTCGGGATGACCATCACCGACGCCATCCACCAGGCCGTCTTGAAGGTCCCGGCCTCGGCCTGGACGCCGGCCGTCGAACCCGACGGTGATATCCGCGACGGCGCCTGGGTCGCCGAACTCGCCGGCGACTGCCTGACGGGCTGGCCGAAGGGGCTGCGACTGATCGTGCGCAAGGAACGGCCGCACCCCGGTGCCCAATTGCGCTTCACCGACGCCGATGGCATGCGGTTGACCTGCTTCGCCACCAACACGGCGGGCGAGGCGATCGCTGCCCTCGAACTGCGCCACCGGCAGCGGGCCCGGGCCGAGGACCGCATCCGCGCCGCCCGCACAACCGGCCTGCGCAACCTTCCGCTCCACGACGCGGCCCAGAACCAGATCTGGCTGGAGATCATCCAGATCGCCCTGGACCTGCTCGCCTGGATGCCCCTGCTCGCCCTGACCGGCGCCGCCCGGCTCTGGGAGCCCCGCCGCCTGCGGCTTCGGCTGTTCTCCACCGCCGCCCAGCTCGTCACCACGGGCCGACGCCGCTACCTCCGCCTCGCCGGGCACTGGCCCTGGACCGACGTGATCACGGATGCCCTGGACCGGCTCCACACTCTGCCGAACCCCGGCTGACCAGCATCTTCCCGTCCCTGCGAGCAGCACAAGCCCACCGGAGCCGTGGAACCCGGCGCCCACCCGACGCGACAGCCGGGCCATCAGCCTGCCCAGACTCCGAAAAACCCCGTCAACACTCACCACAAAGGGCCCGCCAACAAGCTGACGAACCCTCATGCAAGATCGAGGCTAAGGGCTGTCCCGCAACTCTGGAGACGGTTTACCAGCGTCCGGTTCGACCTGTTTGGCCGGGATTCCGTTGAGGCTGTGAGTCGGGACGGAAGCGGGCAAGTCGATCCGGCTGTGGTGGCCCATCAGCCTTCGCCCCGAGTTACGGGACAACGTTTAGAGGGGGCCTGCGCGCGGTTGACGGTGCGCGCGATCTGGTGAGCAGCGCCGACTGCGCGACTGGGCTGAAGGCACAGCAGTGAAACTCCTGTGAACCTCCCCCTGCTTGGCCTGTGCATAAGATGCAAATGGCACGTAGTCAGAAGTCATTCAGCCTGACACAGAGAGTGACCTGGTCGGCGCGGACGCCACGATCAGGCCCGGGTGCGATGCTCATCGCAGGTTGTCAACGGACGCGGCTCTTGGCCGCTGCACTCGCGGACATGCCGTCATTTAACTGATTCCACTCACATCTAAGGGGAATAGGCCAGTGAAACGGCCTTCGCGCTCATCAGGGGCGCCATCAAAGAACAGACCAATGCAGAACCGGCGACGGCGCCACGCACTTCTCGGCGCCTGCGCCGTATTGCTGCCGGTCACGCTCGCCGCCAGCCTGCTCGGTGCCAGCCCGGCCGCAGCGGACGACGAATCGGACGACGGCGGATATCCGATCACGGATCGTCGCCTCGTCGTCGACGCCTGGACATGGGGCGGCCCCGGTGTGAAGGCGGCGGCAGAGCAGGCCCTGGTCGGCTCGGACGAAGACATCGAGAAGTTCCTCGCCGCCAAGGACGCCATTGGCAGCGACGACGAGCGCGTCGCCGCCAGCCGCATGGTGGCCGTGGGCGGCCCAGCGGTGCAGGAAGCGGCCAAAATTGCGTTGATGTCCACCGGCCCGGGTGCTGTGCGTGCCTTCCTGAAGGACGGCTGGAAGGCGCCATTGCAGGACGACCAGCGGGTCGAGGCGTCACGGGTCATCAACTTTGGTGGGCCGGGGGTCAAACAGGCTGGCATGGCAGCCTTGGGGGGAAGCCCAGAGGATGTCGCCAACTTCCTGGCCACGGGCCAGTACGAGGCTCAGGAGTCCGACGACCGTGTCGAGGTCTCCAAGATCATTTATAGCGGGGGGCAGGCAGTAAAGGCGGCCGGCAAGCTCGCCTTGCAAGGCACGCCGGATGACGTGGTGGAGTTCCTTGAGGTCGGGCAGTTCGTGGCCCGCAACAAGGATCAGGAACACGCGACCATTCAGCAGTTGCTGGACCAGGCACAGAAAGCCGGGGTTCGCGCGCAGGCGGCTACTGAGCATGCCAAAGCGGCCTCCGCGAGGGCCAAGGCCGCCTCAGCACTGGCCAAGCAAGACGCCATCCGGGCGGCCAAGGAGACGCAGGCGGCCAAGGATGACTCGCAGGTCGCCGCAGCTCGGGCGCGGCAGGCAGCCGACGCTGCTCGGGCCGCCGCCGGCGCTGCGCAGGAGGCGATCGGGGCGGCCAACGCGGCAAACGAGTCGGCGCGGGTAGCCGCAGCGGCCGCCGCGCAGACCGCGAACGCAGCCGCCGCTGCGGCCGATGCCGCATCCCGGGCCTACAGCGCGGCCGCCTCGGCCGCGAACAACGCCAGCAAGGCCGAAGACGCCAAAAACGCTGCGGCCAACGCGCGGGCGGTCGCGCTGCTAGCGGCCAAGTCCGCCCAGGCCGCTCAAGCCGCTGGTGACGCCTCCCGGGCCGCCAAGGCCGCAGCAGCTGACTCGCTGGCTGCTGGCGCTGACGCCAACGCCGCAGCCGACGCCGCGGACGAGGCCAATGCGGCTGCGAATGCGGCCGGGGTCCACTCCGAGGAGGCCGCGCAGGCGGCAGCCGAGACGCGTCGGCACGCCGCCGAGGCCAACCGCGCAGCCAATGCCGCCCAGGCACTGGCCCAGGAGTCAGCGGATGCCGCCTACGCTGCACGGGACGCGGCCAACTCCGCCGCCGATCACGCAAACAAAGCAGCCGACGCTGCTGAAGACGCTGCCGAGCACGCAGGGCAGGCGGCGGACGCGGCGAAGCAGGCCGATCAGCAGGCGGATGCAGCCAAGAAGGCAGCCGACACTGCTGCACTGGCGGTGACGACTGCCAAGAAGGTCTTCGCCATCGCTCGCAAGACGGAAGCCGAAGATCTTACCAACCGCACCAACGCCGCTATCGAACGGGCGCGCAGTCATAAGAACCAGACTGACACCCTCACCTCCCAGACCGCCGCGAGCGTGCTTGAGGCACGCGGCCTGGATGACACCGCACAGGCCTTGGCTGCCGAAGCCGCCAAGCCCGATACAGACACCACTGCACTGGTCGCCAAGGGACGCCAGCTCGCCCTCAAGGCGCTTCAGAAACTCGGCCCGCTGAGCCAGCAGGCGGCCACCACGGCCCTGTCCGGCACCGACGCCGACGTCATCAACTACCTGCGCACCGGGTGGCAGACTGCCAAGACCCAGGAAGTACGCGAGAAGGTCTTCGAACTCACCACCGACAGCCCCTACGCTGCGGTGCGCACCGCGGCCGCCGACGCACTCAAGGGCAGCGACCAGATGGTCGCCGACTTCTACACCACGGGCCAGTACACCGTGGCCAACGACGACCTGCGGGTGAAGGTCTCCCAGATCAACAACGCCGGCGGACCAGGGGTCAAGGAAGCCTCCAAGGCGGCCTTGGCCACCAACGACCCCAAAACCCTGGCCGCCTTCATCTCCACCGGTCAGTACTCCGCCCGCAGTGACGACGAACGCGTCACCGCCTCGAAACTCGTCAACGACGGCGGGCCAGAGGTCAAGGCAGCAGCCAAGATCGCTTTGGCCGGTCCCGCCGACCAGCTCGAAGCTTTTCTCAACGTCGGCCAGTACATGGCGGACCGCCAAGACAAACTCGCCGACACCCACAATGCCCAAATGCAGCGCCTGATCGCCGAAGCCTCCAGCATCGCGGCCACAGCGCGCAAGAACAGCTGGCTGGCCGCCAAGGAAGCCGCCGATGCACATAAGGCATCCGCCGACGCCCAGACGGCGGCCAGCCAGGCGGCCGACTCCGCGCAAGAGGCTCAGGGTTACGCTCATGACGCCGACGTAGCCGCCACCAGCGCCGAGAACTCCGCTGCCCAGGCCCGCAAGTCCGCGGCCACCGCACGTGCCGCCGCCGACGCCGCCGACCGCGACGCTGCCGACGCCGTCACATCGGCCGCCCAGGCCGAGTTCAACGCCAACTACGCGCGCACCTCCGCCGCCCAGGCCGACCAGTCCGCCGCCGACGCCCACGACTCCGCTATCGCCGCTGGCAAGAGCTCCAAGGAAGCCCAGGAACAGGCTTCCCAGGCATGGCAGATAACGATGGACAAACTCCGGGCCGAGGAAGCCGAAGCCCGCCGCCAGGACGAGGAAAGGCGCAAGGCTCAAGCTGAAGCCAACAAGAAGAAGACCAAGCACTGCCACTACGTCCCACGCCTCGGCTACTACCCGAACTGCCTCAAGGACGGCGGCACCATGGACCCGCCGATCGATGTGGACCCCCAAGAGGCGGCCACGATCTACGAAGGACTGTGGACGCTCTCCGGCGGCAAGGACCTCCAGAACTGCATCAAGAACCCCACCCTCGGCGAGTGCGTCTTCGCCGCCATGGTCGTCATCCCCGGCGTCGGTGAACTGAAGGCAGCCAAGAAGATCGAAGAGGGCGTCGAAGGCGTCGCCGAGGCCAGCCGGGTCAGCAGAACAGTCGACGGCTGGCTCCCGCAGGACGCCGTCGATAAGGTGCCGGACTCCCTCAAGCCCTTCATGAAGGGAAACAAGAAGGGCGTCGGCTATCGCTGGAACGACGGCAAGGGGAACGGCGTCCGTATCGACCAGGGAAACCCCAACAACTCCCAGGTGTTCCAGCAGGTCGACCATGTCGTCATCAACTCGGGTGGTAAGATCATTGGCCGCAACGGAAAGCCCATAGACGGCTCGATCAAAGATCACGCCGAGGATGCCCACATACCGTTGGAGGAATGGCTCCGCTGGAAGGAATGGGACAAGCCGTGAACCAGACACCGGCGGTGAGTCTGCCGCAAATGCGTGAGCAGATCGTCTCCGCCCTCCACGCGCTCGCCGACCCCGATCACCAGCGACGCGTCTGGATTGAGCGACAGTACCCGCACCCGGGCTACTTCGACGACCTCACCCTGAACATCAACATCCTCTACGACGACACCGCCGTACTGGACGACCCTTCCGCGGCGATCGGCACCACGCTCCGCAGCACCTCAGAGGCACAGGTAATGCAACGCCTCGCCGACCGCCTCAACGAGGTCCTGGACGCCGTGGACCCCGAGGCGGAGGACTCCGCCTACCTTCGACACCCCCTGTGGCCAGGCATCGTCGAAGCCGCGACACAGGCATACGCCGCCCTTACTCAATAACCCGCTGGCACTCCCGTCGGCCCAGCCACACCCATAGCCGGGCCGACGGGAGCTCGACCGGGTCAATAGCGGTTACGAGGGTCCAAGGCTTGCGCAGTTCTGCAATCCGCTCGGCGGCGGCACGTGAAGAGCACTTTAGCCTCGATCTTGCATGACGGTCCGCTGACGGAGTCGGTGGATCGTTTCGCTTTCGGTGGCTGATGGCGGGCATTCCGAGGGCCCGAGTGTCGCCTCGGGTGGACGCCGGGTCCCACTGCTCCGGGCTGGTTCCTCTTCTTGTAGGGACAGGCGAATCCGCTGGTCAGCCGGGGTTCGGCAGGAGCGCAAGTCGTTCAAGGGCGGCGGATATCTCGCCGGTCCAGGGCCAGTGGCGGGCGAGGCGGAGGATGCGGCGTCGGCCGGTGGTGACGAGCTGGGCGGCTGCGGAGAACAGGCGGAACCGCAGACGGCGGGGTTCCCAGAGACGGGCCTGGCCGGTCAGAGCGAGCATGGGCAGCCAGGCCAGCAGGTCAAGCGCGATCTGGACGATCTCCAGCCAGACCTTGTTCTGCGCGGTGTGATGCAGGGGCAGGTTGCGCAGTCCAGTCGCGCGGGCGGCCCGGATCCGGTCCTCGGCGCGGGCCCGCAGCCGGTGGCGGAGCTCGAGCTCGGCGATCGGCCGGTCCGGGGTGTTGGTCGCGAAGCAGGTGATCCGCATGCCGTCCGCGTCGGTGATCCTCAACTGGGCACCGGGATGTGGCCGTTCCTTGCGGACGATCAGCCGCATTCCCTTCGGCCAGCCGTCCAGCAGGCTGCCGGTGAGCTCGGCGACCCAGGCCCCGTCACGGACCGTGCCATCGGCCTCGACGGCCGGTGTCCAAGCCGAGGTCGGGATCCTCAGGAGGTGCTGGTGAATGGTCTCGGTGATCACCATGCCGACCGAGTAGGACAGCCAGCGTCCTCGCTTCGCGAGCCAGGACACGAAGTCGTGGGTGCCGCCGGCGGAGTCCGTGCGGATCAGCGTCTGCCGCCCTTGCCGGTACTTCTTCGGCAGCTGGGCCAGGGCGAGCTGGGTGGTGGTGATGTGGTCGGCGGCCGTGTTGGAGCCCGCGTTTCCCGGTCTGAGGAGGGCCGCGACGGGCTCACCGGTTCCGCCCGGGCCGTGGTCGACGAAGGCCGTCAGCGGATGGTGGCCGTAGGTCTTCTTCCAGGTCGCGGCCGCGTCCTGTTTGTCGGAGTGCGCGATCACGAGGACACCGTCGAGGTCGACGGTGATCTGACCGTCGGCGTCCGGGGCATTCTCACCGGCCAACGACCAGACACGGTCACGGACTTCGGAGCGTGCGGACCGGATCGCCTGCAGAGCTTTCTCGCCGGAGGCGGCGAGGGTGTCGATCAGGCGGGAGACGGTCGGGTCGGAGGCGACCGGACCGAAGACGGCCGGCTCGGCCCGCAGCATCGCGACGTCCGCGAGGCAGTCCCCGCCCAGTGCGACCGCCAGGGCGACATCCAGGAGGACCTTGCCGGGATCGTGGACGGCCCGCGGCTTGCGCCACGGCGCCAGAGATGCCGATACGACCTGGTCAAGACCGCTCTTGCGGACCGTTTCGACCAGCAGGACCGACCCGGCCTGGGAGACGACCTGGCGGCCGTCGTCCTGGACGCGGACACGGGGATAGGACCCGATAGAGTGCTTCACCTGGGAAGTGCCTCCGGCGATGGCAGGAACAAGGACCTCGACAATCCTCATTCTTGCTGGTCAGAGGCACTTTCTGCTTTCCTGACCGCCTGCCGGACGGCCCGCTTCATGAAAGCGCGAGGTTAACCAAAGGTGTTCGGCGGGGACGCGGCAACGGTCACCTGGGCGTTCCAGGACCCGGGCTCCCGGGGCGGATCCCAGGTCACGTCGACCCGCGTTTCGTGGAAGTCATGCGCGAGTCCGATCACCATGGCCGCTGCGGCGGCCCGTGCCTCGGCTGGGTCGGCGTTAACCGGAACGTCGGTGAGGCGCCCGCAGTGCATCCCGCCGTCCACGGTGAGGACGCTGTGGCGCCAGCCTTCCGGCGTCGCGAGCAGGACGATGCCCTTCGGCAGGCCGAAGGGCAGTTGCCTCTTTGTCTCCCGTTTCCGTCTCACCATGGAGCCATCCAACCTGGTCGGCTTCCTGACGTTTCAGGCGGGCGGGACTTCAGGTGCCCCGCGGCGGGGCTTGGTGCCGACCTTGTGGTGGGCGGGGCGGCTGAACGCCTCGCCGGTGGCGAGGACTCTGCCCACGTCATGCCGGGTGGCTGGGCGGCGGTTCATCGAACCCGGCGGCCTGCCTGGGCCGGGACGGGAAGGTTTCGGTGCACCGGCTGGTGAGCCGGATTTCACGTGCAGGTTCCTGAACCCTCTGCGGACGCGGGCGGGTGTCAGTTTGTTCGGCTCGGTCGGTTTCTCCCAGGGCCTGCAGGGGTCGGTGGCCAGCGGTCGGGCGAGCCGGAGCTGGGCATAGGCGGCGATCACGAGCCAGGTCCATCGGTCGGCCGCTTCCGAGCTGCGGAGCCGGGGCTTGGTCCAGCCGAGGGTCTGCTTGAACAGGCGGAATGTGTGCTCGATGTCGAAGCGGCGGAGGAAGGACTGCCAGCAGCGGTCGATGTCTGCTTCGGTGGCGCCGGTGCGCGACCACCACAGCCAGACCGGCTTGTTGACTCCGCCGCTGGGCAGCTTCTCCACGACCAGGCGGATGACGGTGCCCTCGATGAGGGGCAGCGGCCCGTCGTGGTCGAGCCATGCGGCCCGTCGGGTGAGCCGCGGGTGCAGCCGGTCCCATGCCTGTGCGGTCGCCTTCCCGTAGAGCCGGGTGTCCGCGACAGTCACGGCCTGATCGGCGCCCCAGGTCGCGGAGTCGCCGAAGACGAACTCGCCGCCGTGCTTGGGCGGCCGACCGCCCTTGAGGTTGGCCAGATGAAACTCTTCACGGGAGGGTGTCGGACGCCGCATCACGCGATCGGACCGGAGCCGGCCCAGGATCTCGACGGGCAGCTCCTCCAGCAGGTGGGCGATGCGCGGGGCGTCGTATCCCGCGTCCAGCACGACCAGGACCTCCGGATCACCCGGCCGCCACTGGCCGGCGGCGACGAGCCGCTCGACGACCTCGCGGATCTGCACCGTGGTCACCGCGGCGACGTCCGCGCCGGGCTCCAGGCGGACCGCGTCCAGCACCGCCGTCCACGAGGTGCGGCCGGTCTCCAGGGCGGCCACCACCGAGTACGGCCAGCCAGGCACCATCTGATGCTTGCCCTCTCCCCGCCCGAACGTGTGGCAAAAGGACCGGTCAGCACATGTGTTGGCGTCCGGGCGCAGCCACGGCGAGACATCCACCGCCAATACCAGCCGACCGTCCGCAGCCCTCGGCGACGGCACCCCGGCCAGCGCCCGACGCAGCCGGGCGACGTCGATCCGGCCCTGGTTGAGCCCGCCGTACAGAGCCCCGTGCCCACGGCGATGTTCGGGCGCGAGCGCAAGATTGACCAGCGTCCGCACCGGCCCCTCCGTACACAGCAATGCGTCGCATAACTCGAACAGCGCGTCCCCCCGTGCGGTCAGACACGCGTACAGCTCCGACCGGAAGTGTGACACTTCCGCGAACGCATCCCGCAGGACGCCCTGATGCACCAAACTCACGATCACGGCCCTCGCGCTGATCCACTCTGTGACGGAGCACAGGATCAGACGAAGGCCACCTACACGTCCGCCGAACTGCGAAAACGCTGATCAAGTTCGAACCGCGTTCGATGCAGGACGTTAAACGACAAGCTTAGTGTCTGTTTTTGATCCGGGCATGACATGGCCACCACCCATGGTGTCTGGGCGTTTGCCCAGCTCAGAGTTCGAACGGCGGGGTCTGGGTGGCGGGGTTGGCTGGTCGACTGCTGCTTGGCACCGCACCCGGCTCATATTCGGTGCGGTGCGGCTCCGTCCTGCCAGCGGTAGAGGTCGCGCAGCAGGGAAATTTCGGAGCCGTGATGGATCAGCTCCCTGTTGACGTGCAGGACCCTGTTCTCCATGGGTAACGGCTCGGGCCCCATCGCGGGCGGATTGTCCAGGTCGGCGTCCGAGAGTTCGCGGACCCCCGCGTTCCATCTCCCGTACATCTCATCGAGCTGTTTTAGCGCCTCGTCAGCGGTTCCCGCGTAGGCGAACGCCTCGGCGTCGAAGTCCTGGCCGTCGAAGTACCACTCGACCCGATAGGCCAGGCACGAGACGATGATGTGCGCCAGCCGCCAGGCAATCGTGGTCACCGGCGCCGGCTCTGGGGCCGGGGACGCGAAGTCCATCGTCCAGTCCCCTGAGCCCGCCGACATCGGTGTGGCCGACGTGCCGCGTGGGCGGATGTTCCAGCAGCCGCGCACCGGCTCCCAGAAGTACTCCTCGTCGGTAAGACCGTCCAGCCGTGGCCGCAGGTTCTTGCGCCAGTACCAGTCCAACTGCTCCGCGAGCCGCTCGCTTCTTGTCATTGCCGCACACTACAGACCCGTCGAACAGAGCGTGCCGGCCTGGTGGCCGCAGGAAGACTCCGGCTATGCCGTCCGACAGCGCGACCTGGGATTTCTGGGCAACAGGACACCGGTCTCGATGTTGCCGGTTGCGCTGATGAAGTCGTCGTGATGGTGCGAGAATTGGGCTGACTTGAGGGCCCGGTGACTTCTCGGCGGCACTGCTGGTGGCGACTTTTGAATCTGGTTCTGACCGCGATTCCGTGAACGATCTTGGTCTGGTGTAATGCCGGGGTGATGTCGAACGCCGGAGCTGGGGTGGCTCGGTTGTGGGTGGGGGCAGGTGGAGAGATGGCGGCAGCAGAACCTCGGGTGCTGTGATGGGGCCGGACCGAGTGGGCTGGGAGCTGATCCCCCTGGAAGGCGTCGGGCCGCTGTGTTTTGGCATGGGTATCACCGAGGTCGCCGCAGCGCTGTCGGGCATGACCGAACTGAATCGGTTCCAGGCTGATCCATCATTTCGGGAGATCCTGGGCCTGGAGTTCGGCACGGGGCCGGCGGAGCCTGCCGTGTACGCCTACCTCGTCGAAGGCCAGATGTTTTGCGTCGCCGTCGACGCGGCCCGCGGGCCCCAGGTGATGCTCTGGGGAGAAGAGTTGACCGGCTGTGTGCCAGCTGACCTTGAGCGGTTCCTCTTGCATGCTCATGACTGCGGGGTGATCGAGGTGTCGTACGGGCCGCGGGGGAACCCGGGAACCAATGGGCTGGGTCTGGTCGTGCGGGTGCAGGAGGTCGCCGACGGCGTGGTGACCCGGCCGGTCATGGTGAGCCGGTCCTGGGCCGACCGGTGCACCGACGACTGGGAAGGCGCGATCCCGGAGTGCGAATGGGTGGGCCGTCAGTGGACGTACCCAGGCCATTCAGAGCACTGGCCTCCACCTGGGCACACGCCGAACTGGCATGGTTGGCAGCCGCCTTTCTAGTCCGAGTCGCTCTCTCGATGAGCTCGGCTCGGAGGTTGTGAAGATCACGGCTGAGTGAGGATCCGGGTCCGCAGATGGCGGAATGGGGCCCGGCCGTACATGGCTCTCTTGATCGTTTTCACGCGATTGACGTGGCCTTTGACCTTGCCGGAGCTCCATTCGTAGGTGAGTCCGGCGGTGACTGCGTCGAAGTCCTGGCGGAGGAATGCGGCGAACTTGGCAACCGGGACAACGTCGGACCGTTCGGCCTGGCGGATCCAGACGGACAGCAGTTGGCCTCGGCGGTTGCGGACGAGATCTGTGAAGACCCGGGCGAGGTCGCAGGCCCGCGCGATATCCGGGCAGGCGAGGCGGGCCTGGACGAGGTGCTCGATCTCCTGGGTGCTGAGGCGGTTGCGGTTGCGCATGATCCATGAGGTGATCCGGCGCGGGCTCGGAATCTCCGCTGGTGCGGCCAAGGCCGTGCCGGCTTTCAGGGTTCGTAGGTAGGGGGTGAGTGTCGAGTAGCCGCCGCGGAATCCGCGTTCGCGGATCTGGCGGAACAGCACGCGTCCGTGGGTGATGCCTGCGGCGTACTGCTGCTGCAGGTACGGCTTGAATGCATCCAACTTCTCGGGGCGGCGGTCTCGGGCGCTGTTGAGGAGGTGGTCGAGGCTGGTGTCGCGGTAGCGGCGGACCGTCTTTCGGTCGAGGCGGAGGCGGCGCGCGATGTCGCTACTGACTTCAGCTCATCAGGGTGAATCTTGACGAAGTTTCTGAAGGGCCTGGAGCGGTGCCTGTATTCCGTGGTGTGTGAGATATGCGGATGGGGGCGGGCTGACCGCTGCGGGACGTCGGCGCCGGGAATCGGTGCGAATGCAGGCGGCCGAGCTGTTCGAGCAGAAGATCAAGCCGCCGGGGGTGGCACGGCGGCTGCGGGTGAGCGTGAAGTCGGCGTACCACTGGCACCAGTTATGGCGGGATGGCGGTCGTGAAGCACTTGCTTCTCGCGGCCCGAGCGGATCCCGTTGCCGGCTGTCCCCGCGCTGCCTGGAGAAACTGGCTGCGTACCTCGATGAGGGCCCGGCTGCACACGGCTGGGTGGAGGACCAGGTGTGGACCGCATCGAGGGTGGCCACGCTGATCGGCAGGAAGTTCCACGTCTCCTACAGCGTCTCCGGCGCGACGAGGCTGATGCACCGGCTCGGCTTCAGCCCGCAGGTCCCCGCACGCAGGGTCGCCGAGCGCGACGAGCAGGCCGTGACCGCGTGGAAGGAGGGGACCTGGGCGGAGGTAAAAGGGCCCGGGCGGCCTGCGGGGGCTACATCTGCTTCGAGGACGAAGCAGGGTTCACCCGGAAGCCGCCCCGGGGACGAACCTGGGGCCGGCGAGGGAGCACCCCGGTCGTGACCGTCAGCGGGCGCCGCTCGGGGCGTCTGTCGGTGGCCGGGCTGATCGCGGTACGGCCGGGCTCGCGCACCCGGCTGTGCCACCGTCTGCGCACTCACCGAACGGGCAGCAGCGCACGCCGCAGCATGGGCGAGCGGGACTTCATCGCGCTCGTCGACGGCGTCCACCAACTCGTCAAGGCACCGATCGTGCTGGTCTGGGACCGGCTGAACACCCACGTCTCCCACGCCATGCGCGAGCTCATCGCCGAGCGTGAGTGGCTGACGGTGTTCCTGCTGCCCGCCTATTCGCCCGACCTCAACCCCGTCGAGTGGGTATGGGCACATGTCAAGCGCAGCCTGGCCAACCTCGCCGTGGTCGCGCTCGACCGGCTCGAAGCCCTCGTCCGCAACCGGCTCAAGCGCCTTCAGTACCGGCCCGGCACCCTCGACGGTTTCATAGCCGGCACCGGCCTGACCCTCGACGAACCCGCGTCACCTTGACCAGCCGAAGTCAGTAAGCGGGTGACCGGCGGCAATCATGCGCGTGACTTCGGCGTGGTGGTGGAGAACGCGTTGGATGATGCGCGTGGGCGGCAGGGCGTCCACCAGCGGCATCTGGGTGGGGCGGTCGCCTCCCCGCTCCGCGTGCTTCTTCAAGCATGGCCGGTGCTGATGGCACGTCTTCTCAACGGCGTCGGAGAGGTTCTGGAGCAGGTGCCAGCGGTCGGCGATCTCCAGCGCGGCCGGGGCGGCCTCCTTGATCGCCTTCGTGTAGCTGCTGGCTCGGTCGCGGCAGATGATCTCCGCTCCAGGGTGGGCCGTCAGCCAGGCGGCGAAGGTCTCCGAGGTGCGGTCGGGCAGGACATCGATCACCCGTCCGGCCTCGACGTCGACCAGGATGGTGCCGTACCGGCGCCCGCGGCGGAAGGCGAACTCGTTCACCCCGAGGACCCGTGGCGCCTGCCCTGGCACCGGCGGCTCCTCCAGGAGCCCCACCAGGCGGGTCCGACCCGCCGCCAGGTTCAGCTTCCGGCACACCCGTTCCCCGCGCCGGCCGCCGAGCTCGACAGCTATCGTCGCCAGCCATTCCTTCAGCCCGAGGCTGGAGCGGCGGTAACGTTCCGTCAGCCGTTCGACCTGCTCGACGAAGGTCCTGCGGGAGCATGACTTCCGGTCGCAGAAGAAGCGCCGAACCCGCAGACGCAAGACCAACTTGTGCCCAGCCGAGGGGCGTTCGGACAAGCTGCGGCAGTAGGTCGAGTGGATTCTGCGCCCCTGCCACCGGCAGTTCGGGCAGCACGGTGGTCGCCCGCACGCTGCGGCATCGACGAACAGCAGCGCACCGGTGACCATTACACCCTCCAGTCGCACGTCGATCCCGGGAAACAGCACGTCTTCGATCGAAGAGGTCCCCATGATCGAGAGCCGCCCCGAGTGAACGTTCCTGCATTCACGCCCTGCTCTGGACTTTCACGGAATCGCGGTCAGAACCCTGAATCTCCCCACCCGGTGCTCGTGGGACAGACCTGCTCGGCGAGATTCCCCACCCACAAGGGCTCTTATTGGCACGCCAGCGCACCTGATCGCTGACAAGGCGATGGGGCACGAAACCACCGGGCGAGAGGCGATCAAGTATGCTGCAGGGTCTGCCATGACTGGTGGATTCCAGGGTGGGTACAGGCAGAGATACGGCGGTGGCCCGGCGACTGTCATCGGCGGAGCTATCGTCCGCGGACTGGCAACCGCTGGGCGAGTGGTAATCAGAGGACGCGATCGTCGTTGAGGCGGTGTGCGGGATGCGTCGTTATGGGGCATCCCGCACTCTCGTCTACTTGAGGCGTGAAAGGTAACGCCAGTGAATTTCGCGAGAACTGTTAAACTCGGTAAATGGAGAGACCCTGCTGAGCAAGAAGCCGTCTATGGACAAGCGTCCACGCCCCTAAACGTTGTCCCGTAACTCGGGGCGAAGGCTGATGGGCCACCACAGCCGGATCGACTTGCCCGCTTCCGTCCCGACTCACAGCCTCAACGGAATCCCGGCCAAACAGGTCGAACCGGACGCTGGTAAACCGTCTCCAGAGTTGCGGGACAGCCCTTAGGAGCAATACCGGTGATTTAGTTTGCTTTCCGGCTGGTTGAGGTGGCCTTGGTTGGCCCGACCAGCCGGACCACCGGAGTGTCTGGCCGTGGTGGGCTGTGGTGCTCGACTCGCTTGAGGGCCCAGTTGGACATCTTGCGTTTGATCACACGCGGGTTGGAACGCAACCGCCTTGCGGGCAGCAGTCGTTCGGTGATCTCACGCAGGCTCTGAGCGATGCACCGGGCCAGTCGCGAGGGGGGAAAGCGCCGCCTGCCCGGTGACGTGGCGGCGGACGACGCGAAGGGTTCGGGTGAAGGAGAGCCGGTCAGGATCGTGCCCGGCGTGGAGAGCGGCCTGGTGCATCAGGTCCCGCAGCGCGTGGTGGACCAGCAGGAACGCGAAGATCTCCTGTTCGACGCCGCGTGGGTGCTGGGAACGCAGCACCATCCCTGGGGCACCCTGGTGGTTCTTGATCTCGTCCAGGGTGTTCTCGATCTCCCACCGCTGGGCGTAGAGGGCGGCAAGCTCCTGGGCCGGTGCCTGCTCGGGGTCGAGGATGGTGGTGATCAGCCGGTAGACGGTGCCGTCACCGCCGGATGGGCCAAGGGCGTACTCGATCACCCGCACCCGCTCGGGGTCCGCGCGTCGGTGATGGTCCCGCGCGGCGACGATCTCCGACAGGTAGGAGCCGTCCGCGAGGGTCTCCAGGACCGGCAGCACCACGACGCTGCGGACCCGCCACAGCAGGTCCGCACCGCCCGCCTTCGCGGCCCGCCACAGGTCGAGGCCGCAAAAGCCCCGGTCGGCGAGCACAAGCATGCCCTTTGTCAGCGCGGAAAACAGCCGCCGGGACAGGTCGGTCTCGTGGACCCTGAGCGGTCCGACCTCGGCCGCGAAGACGGCATGGGTGCCGCACTCCGCCAGGGCCGCCACCCTCGCCTGCGGATACGCACTGCGGCCCTGCCCACGACTGGTCCCGGGACGCCCGAAGAACTGCGCGTTCGCCGCGGTGTCCGGAACGTCGAAGACCGTGCTGTCCACCGCGACCAGCCGCCATCGCCGGTACCAGGCCCCCTGCGTTCGCGCGTTCGCCACCGGCCGGCACACCCGGCCGAACAGGGCCCGCAACGGCTCCGGCCCGAGCCGCAACCTGGCCCGCCCGATCGCCGCCGTCGTGGGCACCCGCCAAGCGGTCGCCCACCGGCCCTCACGCTCCAGCCCCTGAACCAGAAGCCGGGCCACCTCTTCATAGCCCTGCCCGAAGAACAAGCACATCGCCAGGACGAAGTAGACCACCACCCGCGCCGGCAGCAACCGCGTCCGCTGCTCGACTCTGCCGCACTCGGCGACCACCTCGTCGACCAGCTCCGGCGGAAACGCCCGCGTCAGCACACCCAACGCGATCCGATCCGAGAACCGACCAACCCCCGACGACTTCACCTGACCCGGCCTTGGCACAACCCATCAACGACCAGAACCCACCAAAGTCACCGGTATTGCCCTTAGGAGAGGTTTTCCTGGTTCGGTCTCCAGGCGCGCGTACCGACCCTGTCTCGGCTGCAGAGCGACACGAGCGCTGGACGCTCAAGACGTCTGTCGGTCACATTATGGAGATCCCTGATTTCGGAGCGCCGGGCGTGGTCTCTCGGAGGATTCTCCAACGGGGCACATCCGGATCCTTGAATGGCAGTCACTTCGAGATCGACGTATCCTCCGCTCTGCTCCGCTCGAGCAGGAACGTGACAATGCAAGGGTTGGGTATCGTCTTCACTCCGGGGGGATTGAGTGTGGAACTCCGTGAGAGCGGAAGCCGGGTGGCGTTGAGGCGGTCGGGAAACTGGGAACTGGAAGGTGCTTCCGTAGGCGCCACTCTCAGCGTTTGCCTTTTTGAATGGGCGGAGATGGACTATTTTTTGCGTACCCCATTCTTTCGAACGCTTTAGAGTTGGGCCCATTCTGAAAGCTGGCAGGCGAGCATTACGTGGGGTTCGACACTTGCAGTAGTGAGGGGTCCGAGACGACGTCAGCGGGTGCCGGGTGTTCAAAGGATACAGGGGCGCATTTTCCGTGTAGGCTCTTTACGGAGCGAAACGGCTGCCCTGGCGAGCCGGGCGACTTCTGCGGAGAGAGCGGCTGAGGGGAAGGACGGGAGTCCTGCTGTTCGCCGAGATCAGAGAACCAGTCCGTAGCTTGACGCGCAAATCGGGCGTTGTATCCATCCGGGAGGATGGAGTCGAACTCTGTTTTCGGGACAACAGCACCAGGGCACCGAAGTTCGTCGAGCTCGAACCTGGGGTTCATAAGCTCGCATTCATGGTGATTCGCCTGCGGTCGAGCAGGACCAGCTCGTTCTGGATGGCTGTGGAGCTCGGCCCAGGAGATGTATTTGTCGCTGTCTGCGATCCGATGCAATTCAATACCTTTTACCGGAAGAGCCCGCAGGTCGATTCCTGGGCGGTGCGAGGCGGCCGGGTGGTCGGGGGCCCGCACGACCCGGCGAAGCCCTGGGAACAGGAGATGTGATGCTGCATTTCGTGTGGGCTGTGGCGTTCTTGTTCTCGATTTCATGGCGCTGTACTACTGCAACCTCGCCCTCAGGGTCTACGACCTCATCGCGACGATCACACCGGGCGGCCTACCCGGCCCTCGGTTCACCCCGGACCACCTGAGGCTGGTCTGGGCGGCGCGCAGCTGCTCCCAGTCGACCTCGGGGTGGGCGGGGACGATCGCGTCGACGGATGCCGTGGTGTAGAGCGCGACGTCGACGGCCCCGGCCCGGCTGGTGCCGAAGCGGACCTCGATCGACTGCGGTGAGCGGACCCAGCCGAGCCGGACCATGTGGTCGAAGTCGGCACGGCGTCAAGCCGACGGGTTCGCGGATTCCTGGAGGGGAAATCCACGGAACTGAAGGGTGGATGTGCATCGGAAGGCAGAGTAGCCCGTGAGTTCCGGGATGTCGGTTGGCTTCGTTCCTGAGATTCGACAGCGGGGGGCGGCTGGGTGGCGCGCTGCGCCCTCACGTACGTTCGGGCCTATGACGATCCCTGAGCCCCCGGCCGGTGGCCGCATGAGCGGCTGGTGGACCTATCTGGACGAACGGACCTGCCGACAGGTCGATGCCGATGTACTGCGCGATCGTCGACTGTCGGCGGTCAGGTCCGTTTGGGAGGCGCTGCGTCCTCTGGGGGTAGGGCTGCACGAGGCCGAGCGGGTGGTCCACGCGCGGGTATGAGGCTCTTGGTGACCGAGTGCAGCACACACTTCCGGATCCGCTCGACCTCCCCTCACTTGCGGCTCGCGCCGCGGCTCTCCCAGGTCGCGTGGCGGCGGTGGAGGCGCTGTGGGACGGCGATACCGTGCATGACTGGTTCGTTGTCCTGCTCGCGGTCTTGGATGCCCCAGAGGGGGAGGGTCACCTGGCGACGTCTACCGACGCCCAGGCGGTGCTGCTCCTGGCGACGCCGCCACCAAAGCCGGCCGGACGCTGGCCAGCCACCTTGGTGTGCCGTTCCACTTTGCTTCTCCAGACATCCCTGACGACGACGCCCCGCGCTGGCGGGCGCTCCAGCGACCGGTGGAAGGGCCGTGAACCAGCGAGGCGACCTCAAGAGACCGGGCCATCCGATGTCTCCGTTCTCGTGAACATCGTCCCAGGACGATCCGGCTGCCTCCCAAGACAGTGAACGACTACTCTCCGAAACTCGCGAACAGAGCCAGCCGCTCATGCCCGAGTCGGGTCCTTGATGAAGCGGTGGGGGTGGGCCGCTTTGACGTACTTCACCGCCGTATCGGGAGCGATCCCAAAGACACGCATGAGGTGAACGGGGTCGGCGGTCTCGTGTGCCTCGTCGAGGATCCGGTCGATCCTCAACTTTTCTGGCTGTAGGTCAAGTTGCGTGAAGAGCGGCTGGATGCCGTACTTGGCGACCGGTGGCCCCTCCGGGTCAAGGCGGGTGACCTGCGTGACGAACAGATGCGGGTTTGGGCTTGATCCGCTTTGACGGACATCGCAAATCAGGGGCTTCGGTCCCAGAAGGATGATGTCCATCATGGAGAGCATGGGGACGAAGAAGCCGCGTCCTCGCCGCTCGTTCACGCCGGAGTTCAAGGCCGAGATCGTCGAGCTGTGCCGACGCGGTGACCGCTCGGTCGGTCAGGTCGCCAAGGACTTCGACCTGACCGAGACCGCGGTGCGTGACTGGGTCAGGCAGGCCGAGGTCGATGCCGGCGAGCGTGACGGTCTGACCAGCAGCGAACGCGAGGAACTGGCCCAGTTGCGGCGGGAGAACCGCCGGCTGCGGGAGGACGTGGAGATCCTCGAGCGGGCCACGGCTTTCTTCGCGAAGGAGACCCGGTGACGGTGCACCCGTTCATCGAGGCGGAGAAGCAGGCAGGTCACAGCGTCAAACGGGCATGTGAACTGCTCAAGGTCTCCCGTGCCGCCTTCTACGCCCGCCGCGCCGGCACCCCCGGTCCCCGGACCGTGCAGGACGCGGAGCTGACCGAGCAGATCACCACGGTCCACGCCCGGTCCCGGGGCACCTACGGGGCCCCGCGCATCCACGCCGTCCTCAAGCGTGAGGGGACGAGCTGTGGCCGCAGACGCATCGCCCGGCTGATGCGGGCCGCGGGGCTCGCCGGCCGGCACCGTAGACGACGACACCGCACCACGATCCCCGACCCGCACGCGGCCACCCGCCCGGACCTGGTTCTGCGCGACTTCCGACCCGACCCGACCGCGGTCGACACCCGCTGGTGCGGCGACATCACCTACATCCCTACCGACGAGGGCTGGCTCTACCTGGCCACCGTCATCGACATCGCATCCCGGCGAGTGGTCGGCTGGGCCACCGCCGACCACCTGCGCACCGAACTGGTCGCCGACGCACTGCGAGCCGCCTGCCACCAGCGCCGCCCCGCAGGTTCCGTGATCTTCCACTCCGACCGCGGCTGTCAATACACCAGCCGTGAACTCACCTTGCTGGCGGACGAGTTGGATGTCCGGCTATTCGTTGGTCGCACTGGCCAGTGCTGGGACAACGCGCTGGCCGAGTCGTTCTTCGCCACCTTGAAGAACGAGCTGATCGCCACCCAGCCCTGGCCGAGCAGGTCCGCCGCCCACACCGCGATCTTTGAGTGGATCGAAAGCTGGTACAACTTGCACCGACTCCACAGCAGCCTCGACTACCGCAGCCCCGCCGACTACGAGGCCGCACTCGCAGCCTGACCACCACACCGCTGGTGTCCGTCAAAGCGGAACAAGCTCAAGGCGTTGGCGAGGGGGACGGTGTGGTCGAGGTCGAGCTGGGAGGCTGCGGTCGCCTTTTTGCCGTCGTAGACGGAGACCCGGTGGCCGGATATGGCCCGGCACTGGGCGTCGCGTTTCACGTGGGTGCCGTCGCGGTTGAGGATGGTCTCGCGGGTGTCGCAGTGCTCGCCATGCTCGGCCCAGTGCGGGAACTTCGCCCGCGAGTAGCCGCGCATCGAGGCCGGTGCCGCCGTCTTCAGCCCGGCCAGTTCCTTCCGCGCGAACGACACGGTGGGCAGATTGGGCAGCGTCGACTTGTGCGCCCGCCCTGCGCCGCCGGCCGGTGCCCGGCCTCGTCCTCGAAGGCGATCCAAGCCCCACGCTCCGCCGCGGTGCTCTTACCCGCGGCCATGTCTCCTTCTTCCACACCTCGACCGCCTCGTCATCGCGCTCGATCGCGCGCATGGTGGGCTCCTGCCAGCTCCAGCCGTGGCGCTTCAGCAGCCGCCAGGTGCCCTCGACCGTGTAGGAGACGTGGAAGAGCCGGCCGATCAGCGTCTTGATCCGCGCCAGTGTCCACCGTTGGTCCGCCCAGCCGTGAGCCAGTGGACCACGCTCCAACTCCCGCTCTAGCCTGACGATCTGGGCGTCACTGAGCCGAGGTCTTCCCGGCGACCCCTTCGACAGGACTCCCGCCTCGCCGCCCTCGCGCCAGGCCCGGCGCCACCGCTCGACCGACCGCACGCTGATCCGCAGGGCAGCGGCAATCTCTGCGTTCTTCTGCCCGCTCTCAAAACGCTCCACGGCCTGGAGCCGTAACCGCTCCCGCGTGGTCCTCTCGGCGTCGGTCAGCCCGCCGCCCTGCGCATACCTCACACCCAACGACTATCGGTGCCGACGGCCAGCTGTCAGACGAACGGCACCGACATCACTCAATCAAGTTCAGCAGCGAGGACGGAGCTGTGCAGGTTGCGATTGGGTTTCTGCCAACTTGATCCACCGGCCCTCCTGGGACCATGGACATGACTATCGCCGTCCCAGGGGGGCCTCTGTATGAGCGCGTTACTGAGCTTGTTGGCGTGGTGTCGTCAGGGTGAGGCCGGTTTCGGCGAGGCATCCGTCGATGAGGTTGCTGCGGTACTGGATCTGGCGGAGGCCATGCCGGAGGGTGCGTATCAGGTGGTCTGGGTCGGTGAAGGCGGTGTTGGCCTGGCTGGTGCGTCGTAGCAGTGACCAGAGGCCCTCGACCGGGTTGAGGTCGGGGGCGTAGGCCGGCAGGAAGTAGCAGGTGATCCAGTCGTGAGCGTCGATGAACGCTCTCAGCCGGGCGTCCTTGTGGACGTTCAGGTTGTCCCAGACGAGCACGATGGGGGCACCGAGCTGCTGGTGGGCGGCGATGAGCAGGTCGCGGTAATCGGTCCAGGTGAAACTGCGTCTGCCGCCCCGCTTGTGATCGACGTGCCGCTTGGGCCGGTAGATCAGGCGTGAGCGTTCGCCCGGCTTGTAGCAGGCCAGGGCCGCGATGGAGAAGCGGCGCTGGGAGCGTCCCCGCACGCGGATGAGGGGTGTGTGACCGCGCTGGGCCCAGGTTCGCGTGGTGGGCGGCGTCATCGAGAAGCCGGCTTCGTCTTCGAAGCACAGCCAGGCCCCGAGCGCCGCCGCGGTGTTTCCACGTGGGGCCAGGTCTCCTTCACCCAGCCTGTGACGGCTTCTTCGTTGCGCTCCACAGCGCGGCGGGCGGGGACCTGGTGGCTGAAGCCGTGCCGGTGCAGCATCTTCGCGATGGCCGAGAGGGACATGCTCTTGTGGAACCGGCGCCCGATCAGCGTCTTGATCCGCGTCAGCGTCCAGATCTGGTCCGGCCAGCCGTGTGCGACCGGGCCCCTGGCCAGCTCCTGTTCCAGTACCGCGAACAGCTGCTCGCTCAGTTTGGGCAGCGACACCGGACCCATCGAGCGAAGACCGCCCGCGCCTGCGTCCTGCCAGGCCAGGCGCCACCGCTGAACGGAGCGCACGCTCACCCGTAAGTCCTTGGCGACCTCGGCGTTGGAGGCGCCGGCGCCGAACCGTTCGGCGGCCTCCATCCGGATCCGCTCACGAAACGCCTGCCGTTCAGGCGTCAGCCCACCACCCTGCGGATACCTCATACAACCGGCATACCGCGACGATCACACCCCGTCAGCCCCCAACGACAACACGCCAACAAACTCAGTAGACGATCTCGCCTCAGCCGTGGTCCAACTGATGGCAACCGCCGCCACAGCGGCTGCCACCGGCGTAGGCAGCGCCGCCGCCTCGTCGGTAGGCGACCTGGTTCGCAACCGGCTCACGGGCGCCGGGCAAAGCGCGACTGTGGACACGTTCGACGCGGCCCCGCAGGAGCCTGCAGCCCGTGCCGGCCTCCACAGCGCCCTCGTATCCGTGATGGCCACCGACCAGACCTTCGTCGTCCAGCTCACCAGCGCCATGCCTGCCGCTGAAGGGGCTCCTCAGCCCAGCCCGGCTCCGGCTACCAACTTCGCCTCCGGTGGGGGCGTCACCATTCAAGGAACGGGCAACAAGGCCCGGGGAAACTTCGCCGGCCGCGACCAGATCATCAACAACATTCGCAAGGGCGATGCACGGACGCTGACGTTGCTCGCCCTGGTCATCCTTGTTCTGGCACTCGCCGGCTATGGCGGTGTGCATCTCGTCATCGGCAGGGACTCCCCGTCGACGAGCGGGAAGGGGATGACCGGCGAGGCCCCCGGCAGCACTGCCGACGGCCACGGGGGCCCGGCCAACAGGCCGTCGTCCGCGCCGACTGCGGCGTCGACAGCAGCCGTGCTGTGGTCGATTCCCAAGAGGCCATGGGCGTTCGCCTCTCCCGTCGTTAGCGAGGGCAAGGTCTACTACCTGAGCTCCAGCCACTCGACGGGCGAGATTGACCTGTCGGTGGTCGACGCCTCCGGCAAAACCGTTGAGTCCACGCTGCACATGGATGATTTGATCGGGCCGCCCAGTGCTCTGGCCGTATCCGGCGGGACCTTCTATCTCATCGACGGCGACGGCGTTCTCCACGCCGGCAACGCCAAGGGAATGCTCTGGGAATACCCCACCGGCGGCCCTCTTCAGGAACCGCTCGGGGCGCCCACGGCTGCTGATGGCATGGTGTTCGTCGGCGGCTGGGACCACGTCCTCCACGCCGTGGACGCTGACACCGGAACGAAGCGCTGGTCGTTCACCGCCAAGGACCGCATCGTCTCATCTCCAGCTGTCAGCAACGGCGTCGTCTACGTAGGCAGCCGCGATGGCCACCTCTACGCGCTGGACGAGGCAACCGGAAAACAGCTGTGGGCATTTCCCGGCGGTGAGCCGTTCTACAGCTCCTCGCCCGTCGTGTCCGAGGGCACAGTCTTCATCGGCGGCACCAAAGGCACCTTCTTCGCGGTGAACAGCGCCGACGGATCGGAACGTTGGAAGTTCCGGACCGAGGGCACCGGAGAGGAAATCTCCTCCACGCCCGTGGTCTCCGGCGGCCTGGTCTACTTCGGCAGCCACGACACGAAATTCTATGCTCTCAATGCGTCCACCGGCACGAAGCGCTGGTCCGTGTCCACCGGCGACTTCATCTCCTCCTCACCCGCCCTGTCCAACGGCGTCGTCTACTTCGGCAGCTGGGACGGCAAACTGCGCGCCGTCGACGCAGCTACCGGCAGGAAACACTGGACGTACACCAGTGAGGGCGAAGTAGTGGGCAGTCCGGCCGTCAGTAAGGACACCGTCTTCATCGCCACCTGCAGTAACGGCGACGAGGGAGACGACAGCCTCTCGGGTAAGGGCCACCTGTACGCCCTGCGCCGCTAAATCGTCTATCGGCATCAGTGGATCCTCGGCTCACCACAGCGGCGAATTTTGTGGTAGCAAAGGCGCACCTGCCGCCTCGCCCAGCACTACTCCGAGCGTCGCCTGGCCTCCATGCGTAACCTCTGATCGCCGACGCTGAACGGAGGCCTCAGCGAGCGTTCAGCCAGACGCCGCCGTACGCCACGATGGCACTGCCGACGTTCACGGTGATGGTGGGCAGTCTGCTGTCCTACCCGACGGGTGTAATCGCAGACCTCCACCCCGACGAGGACCTGGACGCTCTCCACCGGCTCGCGCGCAGCGCGACCCGCGCCGTACTGGGGGAGGATGCCTGGCGGTACCCGTTCGGCGTGCCCCACCTCACTACCGCCTACGCCCACGGTGAGGCCGACTCCGACCAGGCCCAGCGGCTCCTGCGCCGCGTCCGTCCCGGCCATGCCCCGCTGTGGGTCACCGCGGTGGATCTGGTCGACGTGACCGCCACCACGACCGCCAGCGGGAAGACGATCACCTGGGAGCTGGTGGAGCGGATCCCGCTGGGTGGTGGGGAGGCGGGGAGGGCGCAGCATGGTGCCGGTCTGTCATCCTGGGGGCGTGTCTGACCAGCGTTTCCACCTCACCCTGATCACCGGGGGCCGCCCGGCCGCGCACGGTTGGTGGGCGAGTGAGGAGACCGCGCGGCGGAAGTTCACCGTCTGGGTGGGCGAGTACGGCAGCCTGCCCCAGGCCCGCGTCTCCCTCGTCGACGAGACCACGGGCGCCGTGGTGACGGCCTGGCCCAAGGAGCCGTGACCGCCTCTCCGGACGGGACCGCGTTACAGGCACGGGACGCAGACCCTCCGCCCTACGTGCCGGAAGGGTCCGTCTCGTCTCCGGTGTGGTCGAATCCGCGCAGCACCGGCGTGATCTCCTGCGCGGCCCCGCACAGGGTGCACAAGGTCGTCGCCGGGTTCTCCGCGACGTCCAGGGCGTGCTCCAGGTCCAGGACCGGCGCATCCTGCGGCGCCTCGGTGCAGTCGGGGGCGTGCAGGACGCGCCGGCCGGGGCCTCGCCGGATTCGGACCTTCTGCACGACCCATCCGGTGGGCCGGCGCTCTCCGAGGATCTCGCGGACGGCTGACGGTGGCGCCGGCGGTTCCAGACGGTCGGTGGGGACCTGGTCGTAGTCGACGCCGTCGACCGGCCGCACATGCTCCGGGGCCCGGACCCACACCCGGTACTCCGCGGCCTGCACCGTTCCGTCCTCGCTGCCCTCGTAGGACGGCAGGCCCACCTGGAACACCCAGCCGGTCTGGGTCTGCCGCCGCCTCCACAGCCGCGCCGTGATCTCCTGCTCGGGATGTCCCAGGACCGGGTCGGCAGGCAGCACGACTCGCACCGGCACGGGGCCGGGCGCACCAGGGTCAGGGGGCGTTGTCACGTTCTCACCGTACGCAGCCGTTCCCGGGCCGTGTGTGCCGCCCATGTCAGCAGCCGCCCTTTGCGAGGGGGAGGTGTCTGGGTGCCGTGGGGCGGGTGGGCTCGTAGCCTGGAGGTGCTCGGGGCTGATGAGAGAGGGCTGTCTGTATGCCTCGGACGATCTGGTCCGGTGCCATCTCGTTCGGCCTGGTCACGGTCCCTATCCATGTCCAGTCGGCGACCGAGGACCACTCGGTCCATTTCCATCAGTACCACCTGGCCGACGGCGGCCGGGTCCGGTACCGGAAGGTGTGCGAGCTGGAGGACCGGGAGGTCCAGCAGTCGGAGATCGGCAAGGGCTACGAGGTCAGCCGGGATCAGGTGATCCCGATCAGTGACGCCGAGCTGGACCATCTGCCGCTGCCGACCGCCCGTGCGGTGGAGATCGATGCGTTCGTGCCGCTGGATTCGATCGATCCGATCCGGCTGGGGGACGGCTACTACCTGGCACCGGACGGGCAGGTGGCCGCGAAGCCGTACAAGCTGTTGCTGCAGGCGTTGGGCCGCTCGTCGCGGGTGGCGGTCGCGAAGTGGGCGTGGCACGGTCGGGAACGCCTGGGGATCCTGCGGGTGAAGGACGACGTGCTCGTGCTCCAGATGATGCGCTGGCCCGATGAGATACGGGATGCGGCCGAAGTGGCCCCGCCTGCCGTCGCGGTTTCGGAGCAGGAGATTGAGGGCGCCCTCGCCCTCATGGACACCATGGCCTGCGAGGATCTGGAGGGCGACGAGTTCCGCGACACCTACACCGAGGCCCTGGAGAAGATCATCGAGGCCAAGCGCGAGCATCGTGAGCCGGTCGAAGCGCCCGAGCCGGAGGCCGAGCCGAGCCAGGTGCTGGACCTGATGGCCGCGCTGAACGAATCGGTGGCCCGCGCCCGGCACAGCCGCGGCGAGGACAAGGGGGAGGCGGACGTGCACGAGATACGCCCGCCGAAGAAGACCGCGAAGAAACAGACAGCCAGGAAGGCCGGGAGGAAGCCGTCCGGCCGCCAGCCCCGCAGCGCATAGGCCGCGGGCCAGCGGGGCGGGGCACGGCCGTGGCGGAGCGCTGTTCCTGGCCGCTATCCGCCGGGCGGGGGATCGTGCGGACGGAGTACGTCGGAGCAGGTCCTGTCGGGCGGGTGGGTTGGCGGGCGGACCGGGGTGCGCGGTGCTGCGCCGGGGGCGAAGCTGCCTGCGCGCCTCCCTGCGGGCGGCGGTCGACTGCCGGCTGGGCGTGTGGCTCCTGGCGACGGTCCGGCGAAGTGTGCAGGCTGGCTGGCGGGATACGGAGTTGAAGCGTCCGGCGTTCACAGGCGAAACGATGCACGTATGTGACGTCCATCACACGTTCGATCGCCAGATAGGCAGTTCATAGCGTTTCCCGCACCCCCTTGCGGCGGCGCCCGAAGAGTGAACCCGCTGATCACGCACTGTGCCTGAACGGTAACTTACCGGCAGGTAAATATCTGTTCGTACACGCGTGATCACCTTGGGTCAAAAAATGAACGAGGCGGCACTGTGCGTTTGGGGCACCTGATCCGAAATGCTGCCGCCCAGAGCACACCGTAGTGCTCTCCAGCGCGACTCCCCCTGAGGCAGGGCGGGTTGACGCTGCGTTGGCAGGAAGGACAAAAGGGCCCGTGTCCCACCACACTCTGTTCGCGCTGACGGCGGTGATCACCGCGATCCGCGTCTTCCTCCCCGACCTGCGTACGGGGATGCGCCGCCTGCTGCGCGCCAGCGCCCGGGTCGGCGTAGCCGAACTCCTGCACACCCAGCAGAGCCACCTGGCCGCCGGCGAGCCGTCCACCACGGTCGCCGCCCGGGACACGGAGGCCTGACCGATGAACGACGACAGCGACGCCCACACCCTTCCCACCACCTTCGAGGAACTCAACGCCTTGCACGGCATCCACTACGAGATGCCCACCGCCCTGGACGCCTTCTACCGCATGTACGCCCGGCCGCAGGTGCGCTACGCCGCCACCATCCTGGGCAGCAAGGAAGCCGCCAAGGCGGTGGTGCGCCACCTCTACAGCCACCTGGCCCTGAACTGGGAGACCATCCTCCTCGAGGAAGGCGGTCCCGAGGCGTACGCGTGGCGGGAGCTGAAGCTGCGGGTGGAGACCCATGCCCGCATGACGACCACCCCGACCGCCGACGGCCGTTCCACGACCACGTCAGCGAATGACCGAACCACCGCCGTCTACGAGGCGGTCCGTGCCACGCTGTCAGTCATGCGGACCCAGATGGCGGACCTGGAATCGCCGATCGGCCTCTACACGGCCATAGCCGCCCTCCCGGAGCGCCAGTTCGACGTGATCATCCTGCTGTTCGTTCTGGGCTACCCGGTGAAGAAGGTCTCCAAGATCATGGGGATTCACGAAGGGACGGTGCGCACGCACCGGCGTGTGGCCCGCCAGAGCATCGCCGCCAAACTCGGTATCGACCTGAGTGACGACGAGGAGAAGGAGTAGACGTGCCACGCCACATCGACAGGATCCTCGGCCAGGCGGCCATCCCCGACACCGTCACCGACGACGAACTCGACGACCTCAAGCAGGAGATCGTCCGCGACGTCACCGCCGCCCTCATGTTCGGCGCCCAACCCGCGCCGCAAGGCCACCACCCCACCCGCATGGAGAGCGCCGACACGTCCCTGAAGGCGCTCTCGTGCCATCTCCTGCGCAGCAGCCAGGCCGCCGAGCACCTGGCCGGCATCGCGGACGACCCAGTCGACATCGACGGCGCCCTCCACTTCGGCTGTCTGCTCAGCCTGGCCATGAAGCCGGAGGGAGCACTGTGGTGGTGGCAGTACGCCGCAGGCGCGGGCAATGCCACCGCCGCCTACTGCCTCCACCTGTTCCACCTGCGCCGCGGCGAACTCCGCGACGCCGACCACTGGATGCGCCAGGCCCTCGACCTGGACTTCGACATCGTCCACGCCCACCACCGCACCCGGCCGAACAGGCCGCGGGCCCCCCAGGTGGCCACTCTGCGCCAAGCCGTGGAGCGCCTCAAAGTCGAAGAGGTCTGCGGCGAGTTCCACCATCCCGACCAGCGGCTGGCCGACCAGATCGAGGAACTCGCGGCCCCCTGCTGACCCTCCACTGCTATGGCGGCCTGCCGACTGGGGTGCAGCCAGGACGCGGCCGCGGCTGCTTCTCCGCGCTGTGGTGGCTGATTGTGTAGTCGCCGGCGTGGGCAGGCCAGCTGGGCTGGGGGTGCCAGCGGCGAAACGGTGATCGGAGTGTGGAGCCCGTGTCCGAGGCCCGGTGAGGGCGTCTTGCCCTGTGAGCTGGTCACATCGTGGGGCACAGGTCGAGGTCCGGTCCCCGGTGGGAGCGCGGACTCTCTCCCACCGGACGGGGCAAGTACGCGGTGGTCCCGGCTGAGTCTGTGTCGGTCGGGAGTACAACTCAGCCAACTTCTGCCGAGCCGCTCTGGCGCCAGTCTGAACGCTCGGGCATACAGGAAGCGCACAGATTCCTCGTGTTGTGTGCGAGTTGGGATGATCTGCTGGCAGGCTGGGCGGTGGCTCAGTTCAAGCCACGGATTCCCTCCACAGAAACCGAATCCTTGGCCGACGCCAACGGTGTGTACCTAGGGTGTCGCCGCGCGGGTTAGATCTTGACCGTTCTGGTCTGCGTGCGTCATTGGGCGGCCGGGGGAACAGTGTCGCTCGTGGGGAGGGTTGCTTCGTCATGCGGTTCTACCGGCCGCTTCGATAGACGGGCTCATGGAGGGGGCTGCCTTCTGAGTTCCGCCAGTGGGACCTGCCTTGCGTGGCTGTGACCATGTTCCTGGGTCGCTCCCTTCTGGTGGAACGAAGAAAGGGATGCTCCTTTGCGACCCCGTCTCAGATCGCGGCTCGGCACGATCGGTTCACGAAGATCACGGGCTATGACCTCGTCGGTCACCTCCCTCGTGGTGTTGTCCGTCCTGGGTGGTTTGGCGGTCCAGTCCGGGCCTGCCCATGACCTGTCAGCGAAGCCCGCAGCTAATTCCTACGATTGGTACACCGACACGGCCGCTGAGCAGCTGCGGCAGGACCAGTGCCTCATGTCCGACGTCCTGCGTCTGGGCGGCTCCTCTATGGCCGCAGTCGCGCAGAACGGCCTCAACCAGACTCCCGACCAGCTGCATGCCCTGGCCAACCGGCAGCACTGGGAGGACTCACCGCTTGCCACCGCCTTTCAGCAGGACCAGGACGCGGCAGGTAGGGAACTGGACGACCTGTTCGCGTTGAGGGACAGCTGGGCGGAGCCGCTGAAGGGCTTGCCGATCCCGGGCGGGTTCCCCGACGGGGACTTCTACCAGCCGCCGGGCGTGCCAGGTGACGACAGGAAGAACTTCTACGAGCAGACGGGCCTGGTCGACTGGGTCGCCGATCGGTTCTGGAAGCACGAGAGCGACTTTTACCAAGATCCCACTCCGAAGACCGACGACCGAACGCTGAAGGCAGTCGACGAGCAAGGCGCGCCGCTCTACGGTAAAGAGCCCGACCCGGTCGGGACGACACCGGAAGAGTGGGGGCGCATACTCGCCGAGCACGACGCATTCACGTGGATGCACGGTGTCCCTGGCGCGAACGCCGGCGCCGACGACGCCCGCATCTTCCTCTCCTCGGGCGGCTTCCCCCGCACAGTCCCGCAACCAGGCACGGCGGAGTACCGCATCGCCGTCGAGGACGTGAAAAACCGTTTCGCGGCTTGCGCATGGCGGGACCCCCTCGACCCGGATACGGCACTGGCCGATGCCACTGCTACCGCTGCCACCGAGTGGCAGCGGGAGATCACCTCGCAGGCCACACAGCGCAACCAGATTCTGGACGCCAACAGAGACGCGACCCGGGCCCTCGCCACCGGAGCGAAGGTTCTCGGCCAGATGCTGGGCAACTCCTGGGTTGCCGACCACCTCACGCGCTGGCAGGACTGGTGGACTGCCGGCGGTGGAGGCTGGATCGGCGACAGCCCGCTGATCGTGCATCTGCATGCTGACAAGGGCAAGTGCCTGGAAGTTGCTGGCGGCAGCGACAAGGACGGCGCGCTGGTCCAGATCTACGACTGCCACGACAGCGCCGGGCAGCAGTGGGAAATCAGAGGAGACACGCTGGTCAACGTCCACTCGGGCAAGTGCCTGGACGTTCGGGGCGGCAACTCCGCGGACGGCACGATCATCCGGATCTGGACCTGCAACCAGAGCCCGGGCCAGCGGTGGGAATACGCCACGCGCGGCACGACGAGGCTGTTCAACCCGGGGACCGGCAAGTGCGTCGATCTGCACACTCCTGACAACAGCCAGGACGCCCTGCTGCAGACCTGCAACGACACGGACACGCAGAAGTTCGACATTGTCACCACCGGCCACCACGGCACCGACAACCCGGATTACCCGACCAAGGACCAGTTCGACAAAGCGCGCACCGGGCTCCTCGTATCCCAGAACGCTGCAGCCAGGGCGCTGGTAAGCCTCACTGGCTACCGGGACGCCGCGAAGCGGGCCGCTGCTGCTTCGGACAGTGCGGAGCAGGCCGCCTATGCGATCGCGGACACCAATGGTGCGCCGCGGGGCCGGGGTCTGCTGGTGGGGCAGCAGAAGGCGCAGGTCACCAAGGGTGCGGTGGCAGCGCTGGATGCGATGGTGAAGGCGGGGGAGACGGCATTGGCCGCCACCCGTGCCTCCGCCGGTGACAGTGCCACGATCGCTCAGCGTGCGCTGGCGCAGGCAGCGCAGTCGAAGGCGGAGTTCCGCAAGGAGGCCGCGGAAGCGGCCGAGTTGCAGGCGAAGGCCGCCGCGGACGCTGCGAAGATCCACCGGGACAACGCGAAGAAGGACAAGGAGACCGCGGAGGCCAAGCTCTCGGTCGCGGTGAAGGCCGAGGCGGACGCGAAGGCGGCCGCCGCCGACGCACACGCCAAGCGGCTCGCCGCGGAGGCCGAGGAGAAGACGGCGAAGGCGGAGAAGGAGACCGCCGCCGCGAAACAGGCCGAGGCCGCCCAGCACAAGAAGAACGCCGAAACCCAGGCATCAGCAGCCAAGGACGCTCAGGACAAGGCCGAGGCCGCGGAGAAGACCGCCCAGAGCAGACGCGACGCAGCGGTCAAGGCCCGCGACGACGCCACAGCCAAACGCGACGACGCCTGGGAGGCCGAACAGAAAGCCGACGCGGCCCGCGCCAAGGCCGACGCGAAAGCCGCCTACGCCGACTCCCTCGACGCCGGCGACGCGGCGACCGCAGCCCGCGCCGCTGCCGACGAGGCCGACCAGCACGCCACCGCAGCCGAAACGGCCGCCGCCAAGGCACGCTCCGAAGCCGACGCGGCGACCAAGGCGGCAGCCGACGCCGACGCTGCAGCGACACGCGCGGAGGCGGCCGCCAAACGAGCCCGCTCCGACGCCGATGCCGCACAGGCGGCCAAGCTGAAGACCGACGCCGCCGTCACGACCGCGACCAGCGCCGCCGCCGACGCCATCCAGGCCTCCAAGGACGCCGCCGGAGAAGCAAAGACAGCGGTCGAACTGGCCGACGAGGCCGAAGCACACGCCAAGGACGCCAAGTCCCAGGCAGACCAGGCCAACACCGAAGCTGGCAAGGCCCTCGCTGCCTCTGCCAAGGCCGCGGGTTTCGCCCACGTCACCGCCCAGGCCGCCGTCGACGCCGGCCACGCCGCCGAACAGGTCGCCGACCCGGCCAACGACGCCATACAGCTCGGCTCCCCCTACATCACCACCGACTCCGCCGCCGGCCTCGTCGTCCTCACGGCCCAGAGCTCCAAGACGATCGCCGAACAACAAAAAGCCGTCGCCGACGCCCACGCCAAGAACGCCCAGGAAGAAGCAGCCGCCGCCAAAGCCCTCGCCGAACAGGCCCAGGGCGACGCCAAGGAGGCCTACCAGCACGCCGCGAACGCCGCCGGCTACGCCGCCGACGCCCGCACCTACGCCAAGGACGCCCTGACCTACGCCGCCCAGGCGGCCACCGCCGCCGCCAAGGCAGCCGCCTCCCAGGCCCGCACCGTCGAATACGACCGCCAGGCGACCGCGGACGCCGCAGCAGCCGACCAGGCCGCCGGCCGCGCCGAAGGCTACGCCAAGGACGCCCGCGACTCCGCCGACCAGGCAGCCCTCGACGCCTCAGCCGCCCGCGCAGCCGCCGCCGAGGCCGAACAGGCCGCCCAGGACGCCCGCGCCGCAGCCGACCGCGCCGACACCGCTGCCACAGAAGCCGAACAAGCGGCCAAGGACGCCGCACAGGCAGCCCAGGACGCGCAGGCAGCAGCCGAGCGAGCCGAGAAGCAGGACAAGGCGCAGCAGATCGAGACGGGAACCGTCCCGGACGAGAACGGGACTGCCATCGGCGGTGTGTTCTACGTCGTCGACAAGACGGAGACGACCGGTGATCCGGAGGTGATCAAGAAGGAGAACTGCAACCCGATCATCCACACCGGCGACTGCAAGATCACCGCCCGGATCCATTTCACAGCAGTCCTCGACCTGTACATGTGCACCGCTCAGGACCTGGATCTGTCGAAGTTCACCTGCCCCGCCGGCTCGACGCTGTACCTCGGCGCCTACCCGACCAAAGAACTCACCAGCGAGGTCACCGACACCATCTCCATGGCGGAGTTCAACCAGGGCATCGACCCGGTGGACATCCTCTTCGGGAGCTGGATCAAGTGCATCCAGAAGATCGTCCCGGGCGGCCAGGACGGCAGCTGGGGCGGATGCGCCTGGGCAGCCGTAGACGTCGCTTCGCTCTTCGCGGGCAAGATCATCAGGCCCATCGCGGACGCGGTAAAGTCCCTCGATGCCGCCGTGAAGACCGGAATTGGGGTCGACGACGCATGGAAAGCCTTGCGCGCCGCTGGCCTTACTGAGGTTGCCATTGAAGGCGTCGGCGCCAGGATCTTGGATGGCCTGGTCAAATCTTGCAGGGCCGCAGCTTTTCACATGCGAGTCGTTAACAGTAATCCCTGTGAAGGGATGATCGTCTACGGAAGCACCGAGCTCGGCCGCACAGCATATAGGGCGAGAACGGCAGCTGGATTCACGTCCGGCCGGAACGTGGCGGTTGCAAGGGTTCCTGGCTGGAATGACCCTAAGACTGGCGACCTGGTGGTCGGCTTCAGCAAGGGAAGCGGCTATCACTCGGAAAATCACATTCTCGACCAGCTGGCTGCAAAAGGGTTCAAGCCGTCCCAAATCACCGAACTGTACAGCGAGCGAAAGCCGTGCGGGGTGTGCACGCCATTGCTGGAGGACAATCTCTCCCCGGGGACTCCGATATCCTGGTCTGTCCCCGACGGGCCCGGCTCCGCGGATCTCCTCTACAGGATGATCCACGCATTCGGAGGAAGGGCAGCCCTTCGGTCCACTGAGGAGTAACAAGCAGGTTCGGGTGTGGTGGGCTCTATCATTGTGTCCACCACACCCGACCAGGAAAAGGGAAACGTCGTGTCAGAGTACGGTTTTGTTGGTGCGACAGACGAAGTTCTCGCCATCAGGAAAAAGCTAGCGGACAAGGTGATTCAGGCACTTCTGCGCGCTGGGCTGCCCGCCTTCTGTGAAGGAGAACCTGGTACTGAGGATGGTTCAGGTGCGGTGGTTTACGTCGACCGCGATGCTGAGACAGCCTCAGCGCCCGTCTCCGTAGGATGGAGATGCGCCCCCGGCGCCCTTCAAGCCGCGGTAGACAGCCTGACTGCTGGCGTCTCCGACTCGCCGGTTGTCCGTTATCCCGGGGAAATCGCTCGCCACATGCAGGCTGCGCTGATCAAGATTCTCCTGTCAGAGGGGATTGTCGCAACAATAGAAAACGATGCGGATAACCCGGACCATATCCTGGTGTTCGGTGCGATGTCTGATCTGCCTCCCGCGCTAAGGCCGACATTTCATGCACGGTGAAATCGGAACTGACTCACAAGAGTGCGCCGTAGAGAAGCCACTTGAAAAGGGCCTGTAGGCGTCGTCCGAACGCCTTGAAGGCCAGGCCACCTCTGCTGGTGCCGCCCCAGTCAGACAGTGCCTGACGAGCTGGGCGGCGTCCAGCGTATGTGGCGTGTGAACAGCGCATATCGTGCTGCAGGCCCCCGGCATGGGTGTGCCGGGGCACCCGCAGGGTGGCAGGTGTCCGGGGTTTCTACCGGGCGAGGGTGACGGTGATCGGGGTGTCGGGGCACTGTTCGAGGACCTCGGCCAGCGCGGTCTGCTCGGGGGTGTCGATGGTCAGATTCCAGCGGGTTTTGTCGGCGATCCAGTCGGTGGCGTAGGTGCAGTGGTAGCCGGCGGCCGGGGGGAGCCAGGTGGAGGGGTCCTGGTCGGCTTTGGACCGGTTGGAGGCGGCGGAGACGGCGATGAGGTCGCGGGGGTCTCCGAGGTCGTTGGCGTAGGCCTCGCGCTCCGCTGGGGTCCAGGTGCTGGCGCCGGAGTCCCAGGCTTCGGCGAGGGGGACGAGGTGGTCGATGTCCAGGCCGCTGGGCCCTTCGATGTAGCGGTCGTCGTAGGGGGAGTACCAGACGCCTCCGGTGAGGCGGCAGTTCGGGCCCTGCTCGGGGGCGGTGACGGCTTCGGCTTTGAGGACTTCGGCGCGGGTGTTGCAGCCGTCGTGGTCGGCGTCGATCCAGTGCTTGAACTTCGAGCGCTCATACCCGGTCCGGTTCTCCTCGCGCACGGGCAATTGGGCCAGGGCGTCGCGGACGGGCAGGGTCACCGTCTGTCCTGGCACCCGCACCTGGTGGTGCGGCACCGCAGTGGTGCCGGGGCTGGTGGCAGCGGTGGCGGGCGCGGCCAGGAGGAGACCGGTGAGCGAGGCGAGCAGGGCAGCGCTACGGGCAAGACGCATGAGGAACTTCCCCCTTTGAGGGTCACGGACAGGCCGTGATCTTCGTAGCGCTGCCTTGATGCGGCACGCCCGGGAACCAGCTCCCTGTCACCCTCGGGGCGGGTAAATCGCACTGGCAGGTCCCGGCCGCCCCTCACCCCCACGCAACGTCGAACCGTCACGTGGTGGAGCGGAGTTCGGCGCCGGCCGGTTGCCCGCAGCGTGTGGGGCCACGGGCGGTGGTGGCGGTCGAGGGAACGGACTCGGACGCGGGGGAGCGGTCTCCTGAAGGGGGGAGTGCCGGGTCCGGCACGTGATCGGACGCTGCGGTCCGGGGGTTATGGCTGTTGGCGCATGTCGAGGTAGCAGCGCAGTCGTACGCCGGGCTGGCCGGGGTCGCGGGTGGAGCGTTCGACGAGGGTGGTGGCCCACATCGATGCGAGCGCGGTCTGGAAGGCGAAGGCTGTCTGGTCGTCGGCTGCTGCCACGTCCACGACGACGAGGCCGGGTTCTGACACGTGTACTTCGTTGATCACGTCCACGGGTCACACGACGTGCTCGGGGCGGGCGGGAGTTCTGCGAGCGGTGGCGTTTCACCCGAACGGCCCCTGCCGTGGCGTGCCGGGTGACCGGAGTGGTGGTCGGGTGTGGCTCCTTGCGGCGCGAGGCTGTCAAGGCGAAGCCGTGCAACCTGCCGCCGCCGGGCGGTGTCAGCTGGTCCGGTCAGAGGACCGGGTAGGGCCGGGGATATCCCCTCTGCTCGTAGTCGGTGGTCATGTCGTCGATCTCTGCCAGGGACCGGGTGCGCCCGTAGGTCTCCAGCAGAATGACCACGATGCAGATCGTGAGGGCGTGGATCTGGTCCGGCAGCGCCAGGCTCTCCAGCGCGCGAGTGAGCCCGGTTTCTCCTGCGGCGACCCGGTGGATGGCGGTGCTTGTCGCGAACTCGGTCTCGGCCGGTGCCAGGGCTGCCACGGCTTTGAGCCGGGACACCGACATGGCCGGCTTTCCCAGCTTGGTGAAGAGCTGGTCGTGGTCGAGGACCAGCCAGGACCCGATCCGTTCCAGTAGGCCGGTGTCCAGGCCGGTGAGGCAGTCCGCGACCCGGGCGCGGTCCTGGGCGAGGTAGGCCCGCGTCAGGTCCGCCGCCCGCCACATCGCGTCGACCAGCAAAGGATCACTCGGGTTCGTCATGCCCCTTCTTCTAGCGGACCAGCGGGAGCAGTGGGACGGATTCCGTTGAACTGGCGTCGACGCGGACAAAAAGAGGGCGCGAGCCCCCCCCGCCCGAGCCCGGTGGGTGATAACTCGGCGGATCTCCTTAAGGGCTGTCCCGTAAATGATCTCTGGGTCGCCTCGGACGTGGTGGGTTATCGTTCAGCCCCGCCCAGCTATCCGGCGAGGGCGAGGTTGTACATCCGGGCGATGCCGAGCATGGCGTGGTGGACGCCGTCGCCTTTGAGGCGGCAGTCGCGGAGGATCTTCCAGGTCTTCATACGGGCGAAGACGTGCTCGACGCGGGCTCGGACCTGCTTGTGGGACTTGTTGTGTTCTTCTTTCCAGGCCGTGAGTGCGCTCTGGCCGCGCTCGCGACGGTGCGGGATGACAAGTCCGGTGCCCAGGTAGCCGCCGTCGGCGATCGTGAGGGTCTTGCCAACAGCGGCCTTGGCGCCGGACTCCTCCCACGCCTTGCAGTCGTTGCGGTTCCCAGCGAGCGGCCGGCCGACCACGACGACCAGGCGCGTGTCAGCGTCGATGACGACCTGGTGGTTGGTGGAGTACCGATAGTTTTTCGATCGCTCGGCGATCGTGTGGTCGCGGGTGGGCACCAGGGTGCCGTCCACGATGAGCACGGCGTCCTTGGCGAACCGCTTGCGGGGCTGGAGTGCGAGCATCGGCCCGAGGTGGTCGATGATCCGGTCTGCCGCCGACTTCGACACCCCGAACAGAGGGGCGAGCTGCCGCATGGTGAGGTTCGTGCGCCAGTACGCCGCGACCAGCAAGGCGCGGTCCTCCAGCGGAAGGCTCCACGGCCGGCCCTTGCGGACCGCGTCCGCACCCTCGCGCCGCAGCACCGTCACCAGCTTCCCGAAAGCACGCGGGCTCAGCCCGGTGAACGGGGTTATCCAGGACGGCTCCGACGCCGTGATCACACCAGCCACACCAAGATCATCCCAGGCCAGTTAGGGTGCATTCTTCGAGCCAACGGACTGGAGACGGATGATGGAGCAGGACCAGGCCCTGCAGCTCGCGGTGGCGTTCCTCGTGCAGAGCCAGCGTGAAAACGAGCCGCCTCTCGCCATCGACGCAGAGCGGGTCCGGGAGAGCAACGGGCTCCTCATCGTGCCCTACAACTCTGTGCAGTACCTCGCCTCACGTGATCCGAGAGAGCAGCTGCTGGACTGCTGGCCCATCCTCGTCGACCTGGAACGCGGAGACGTGCGATTCGGGACCCTGGAGGAGCGACACCTGTGGAAAAACCCAAGCACCTGACGAGGCCGCGGCTGCCCGCAAGCGCAGTTACGGGACAGCCCTTAGCCTGGCTGCTTCACTGTCCAGCGGATCCAAGAGACCAGGGCCCGCCGCCCACCGGGGCGGCGGGCCCGACGGCTATCGCTGGCCCCACCAGACGAGCCCGGTCACGATGGCTCCGCCCGTTGCTGACGCCAGCCCGTAGACCAGTCCGTGGCTTGCCGTGCGGCTCAGTGACCGCAGATACCGCTGTCGCCTGGCGGCGGGAGGGGCAGCGGGAGATCCGCTTCGGGACGAGGCCACTGAAGCTGGCAGCTCTTCCCTGCTCGTAAAACGTGGCGTCGACGCGCGGCGGGCGTCGCTCGTAAGCTCTGTAAAGCCCATGCTTCTTTCTCCCTGTCGATCATCGTTGCTGGGCCACCTCGCGGGCCCGTGCGAGCGCAGGGGGCCGCACCCTGCCTTCTGTCATTCGCGCGGCAGCGGGCCGCAGCCCTACACCTGCTGGCGACGGAGACGCACCTGTCCCGTCGCGATGAACAACCCGCTTCGCCCATGAAACTCGGGCGGGACCTCCTGTGTAGCGAAGCGAAGAGGGTGCCAGGGCTGGATCGGGCCTGCCCCTCGACTAGGTGCCGCTGGTCAGGGCGCCGTGCGGGTCGGGGATCGTCGTACAAGAGCGATGCGCCAGCACAGCAGCGGAACGCCCAGCGATCGAGCTGGGTTCGGCGGAGTGACCGTGCGGGAGGGGCGGCGGTCGAGGCCCGGACCGCCTACGCTGCCGAGACGACTTTCGCGACGCAGTCCGTGGCGGCAGCGTCAGTGTGGGAGGCGGCGTCGTCGGCGGCTTCGGTGCTTGGTCCAGTAGTGCCGCCCTGACGGGACGGGTTTCCCGGTGCCCGCGAGGTACTTGGGCTGCTGGCGGAGGGTCACAGGGGTCGTATCAGACGCGCACGGTGATCACGGCCGGGGCTCGCGCGTGTCCTGACCCCGCCCCCGTTGCGCCCGGTGGCCGTGCGGTGCGGTGCGGTGCCCGGAGGCCGCCCGTTGCCCGGCCCGGCCGCGTTCGCGCCCGCCGCCGTACTTCCCGTACTTCCCGTGCCTGCCGTCCTGTCGCCCCCCGGCCACGCCGCGCTCGCGCCAGGCCCGCCCGCGCCCCGCGCCCGGTCGTCGTGCCCGCGCCTCGCATCCGGCCGCGCCCGGGCCGCAGTGTCGCTGCCGCGTTGTGCCGGCCCGCGCGCCTCGTCCCGCCGGGATGGGCTTTGCGGTCGGGCCGCCCGCGCCCATCTGGCTGCTCGTCGTGCGCCCCGCGCGCTGACGTCCCGGCCCCGGCCGCCCGCCGGGGGCACCCGGCCGTCTCTGGCAAGCTGGGTCTGGCCCGTGGCCCCGGGGGTCGTCTGGTCGTGCGATGGAGTAGAAGGTGGGCCGCCCCTTTGCCGCCCGCAGTCGGTCGTGCGGCCGCGTGAGCTCCGCAGGCCCGGGCGGGCGGTGGCCTCATCCGCGGTCCCCGCGCGCGCCCGCCGCCGCGGACGGCATCGGCTGCGGCCCGGGCCGGGCGCTGTTCCTCTGCGCTCGGTGACGTCTTCGGACCCGATCAGGAGCGCTCGCCGGCAGGCGCTGGCACGCGCCGGCTGTGCGGGTCTGCCCGGAGGGCCGCGAGGAGGGGGCACCCGAGTGTGCACACCCAGGACGCGCCGCTCCCTTGGTGCTTGCTCCGTTGCTGGTCGTTGACCGGCCCCGTCGGCCGTCGCCCGGTTGCCCGCCCCCCGCCGTCCGGCCGCTGTGCCCGCGTCTGCGCTCGCCGGCCGGGCCGTGTGCCGCTGTCCCGCCCGCGCTGTGCCGGGCGGGGCGTGCGGTGTCGTGCCGGGAGGCCGTGCCGCGTACGGTCCGGCCCCTCCACCGTCCGCCCCCGCCTCCCTGGGCGCCGCCGTCCGTCCGCCGTGCCCCGGCCGCCCGCTGCTCCTGGCCCGCGCCCGCCGCTTCGACCGCGCCTTCATATCAGGCCGGCTCCTGGCCGTCGTCCTGCGGCTGCCCGTCCGTGCCCGCGGCCTGCCGGGCCGCGCCCCGGCTGCCGGCCAAACCGCTGTCCCGTCCGCGTCGCGCGTCGGTCGGCGCGCACCGCGATGCCCGGCGGCTTACGCCCGCCCTCGCTCCCCGGCCCGAAGTTCGATGCGTTCTTTCTCGCCGCAGCCGCAACCGTCGCGCGCCGCCCCAGGCGACATGGCGGGCCGGATCATGCGGTAGGGATCCTGCGAGCTGGGCTCGGGGTGAAAGCCGTGTCGTGTGTACCAAGTGCGCAGGTCGTCGTGCAGCAGTCCTGGCTCCCGCCAGGAGGGAAAGGGGGCTGCCGCCAGCCCAACGGGTGTGGCTGGCGCGTGCGCCAGCACGGCGTGCAGCAGCCGGGTGGCGTACCCAAGGCGCCGGTAGCGCGGATCGACTCCGATGTGGCTCACCCACAGCAGGTCGCCGTCCAGGGCGTCGAGGTAAGCGACCCGCTCGGTCTGCGTGTGCAACTCCCAGACCAGACGCGGCGCGTCTGCGCTGACCCGGACCAGACGTACCCGGTCAACCACCTGTTACCTCCTTCTCGATTCCATGTCCGGTCGGGGTTACCAGCGCATGCCCAGCTGGTCCAGCGCATCGCGTCGTTCGGGGGTGAGCTTGTCGCCCCCCGCCGGGTGTTGTCCCACCTCCGCCCGCCGTCCGCGGCTGGACCTGGCCACCCGTGAGGTCGTCGGCTACGCGACGGCCGGCCACCACCGCGCCGAGCTCGTCGTCGACGCCCTCGACATGGCCCACGGCCGGGGCGGACTGGAACCCGGCTGCGTGATCCACAGCGATCGCGGCAGCGAATATACGTCGACCCAGTTCCGAGAGAGGATAAGAGAGTTGGGGCTGCGGCAGAGCTGCGGACGAACCGGATCATGCTTCGACAACGCCGCCGCGGAGAGCTTCTGGGCCCTGCTCAAAGAAGAGGTCGGCACCCGCACCTGGCCCGACCGGGCCACCGCCCGAGCCGAGGTCATCTCCTTCATCGAGACCTTCTACAACCGCCGCCGCCTGCGCAAGCATCGGACTTTCGGCTACCTCACCCCGGCCGAGACCAGGCAGCGGCATCAGCACGTCCTTGCGGCATAACGATCACGTGTCCGAGATCATGGGGAAACTTCAATGATGCGGTCGGCCGCGGATTTGGACACCCCGAGAACAGCGGGGCCAGTTGGCGCAGGGTGAGGTTGGTCCGCCAGTAAGCGGCGACCAGCAGCACGCGGTCTTCCAGCGGCAGGCTCCACGGTCGGCCCCTGCGCACCAGGTCCGCACCCTCGCGCCGCAGCGCGGTGACGAGCTTGCCGAACTGCCGCGGACTCAGCCCGGTGAACGGGGCTATCCAGGAGGGCTCCGACGCCGTGATCACACCAGCCACACCAAGATCATCTCACCTGTGACCAGCAGTTACGGGACAACGCTTAGCGGTGGCTGTCTCCAAGTACGCGAAGGCGGTTCCGGGGGGCAGGGAACTGTTGAAGACGCTGTACGTCCCCGGCTTCACCTTGTCCTCCAAGTACAGACGGACGTTGACCTCTTGCCCCCCCTACCTTGCCGTAGACGTCCGCCTCCCACGCCTGGACGCTCTCGTTGTCGTCGCCCACCTTGAATTCGGCACAGCTGGTCTGGGCGAACACTTTGTCCTCGCCGGCGGTCGGGATGGGCTCCCCTGTGATGACGCCCTGAGAGTTCAACCCAGTCGTCAGGGAGCCCCGAACTGCGCCGGTGAACTTCAAGGCCTTCGACATGGGCACCCCCGAGTCTGCACGCGCCTTCTCGGCGGAGGCCGAAGACGAGCAGGAGGTAAGCACAATGACGGCCACAGCGCAGGCACAAACGGTTCGACGCAATGGGTCCCCCCGAATTCATAGATCAGCATTCAGCAGAGCTTTAGAGGTTGTCTCACGTGGGGTGAGCCGGTTGCGGCATGATGTGGGCTGTGGGGGTTGATCTATCGAGCCGGCTGGTGCCGGACGGGTGGTGGGAGCTTGTCGCTCCGTTGCTGCCGGTGTTCAAGCCCCGTCCGCAGGGCGGAGGTACGGCGCCGGTGGACGAGCGAGCGGCGTTCGCCGCGGTGGTGTACGTGCTGACCAGTGGCTGTGCCTGGCAGCACCTGCCGGGCGAGTTCGGAGTCTCGCCGGCCACCGCGCACCGCCGGTTCGCGGCCTGGACGAAGGCGGGCGTATGGAGGCGGCTGCACCGTGCGGTGCTGGACGAACTCGGCGCGAAGGGCGAGATCGACTGGACGTCGGCGATCGTGGACGCGGCGAGCGTGCGGGCGAAAAGGGGGGTCCGCTGACCGGGCCGAACCCGGTTGACCGCGGCAAGAAGGGCAGCAAACTGCACGTGCTGTCCGACGCTCAGGGCATCCCTCTCGCTGTCGGCGTCTCCGGCGCGAACGTCCATGACACCCACGCCCTGCGGCCGCTGGTGACGGGGATACCGGCGATCCGCTCCCGGCGCGGACCGCGCCGCAGAAAACCAGGCCGGCTCCGGGCGGACAAGGCCTACCACTCCGCCGCGCATCTGGCCTGGCTGCGGAAACGAGGCATCGTGCCGCGCATCGCCCGGCCGGGCATCGAGTCCGGCGAACGCCTCGGCCGCCACCGCTGGAAGATCGAGAGGTCGATCGCCTGGCTCTTCGGCTACCGCCGCCTCACTGTCCGCTACGAACGCAAGGGAGACCACTTCCTCGCCTTCCTCGGCCTTGCAGCAGCCCTGACCTGCTACAAGAAGCTCGCCAAACTCACCACGTGAGACAACCTCTTAGCACAGCGAGGGCGGCGCGGTCATCAAACGACTGGGCCGCCCTCGCTGGCCTACCCGCCTACCCGCGCATGCCGAGGGCGGTCCAGGCCGCGCGCTGCTCGTCGCTCAGGGCGGCGGCGCGCCGGTGGGTGTTGTCGACCGCAGCGCCGAGCTTCACCTCGGTCCCGTCCGGCAGCACCTCCACGTGCTTGCGCACAGATGCCCCTCCCGCTCATGGAACTGCCGCGCGCCGGCGAGGCTGACCGCGCGGGCCTGGTCCCGCTTCCAGGGCCGGTGCGGGCTCAAGCCCGAGCGTCTCCAGCAGGTCCCCTCTCTGGTGGCTGTGGCTCCGGGAGGGTGGGGCGACCGGTGGTTGTGGTCGCCCCACCCTGGGCTGGTCACTGTGTCCGGGCTGCCCGCTGCTGTTGGCACGTCGGTCAGCGCCCCGCCACCGGGCCTGCGGTGCGGCCGGATGCTCAACTACCCGGGCCCGCCGGAGCCACCCCGCCCTCTGCAGTCCGTGCGCCGGGCGAATCTGTCGTGGGGCTTCGTGTCTCAGACCGGCGGCGGCGTCGCGCCGGGCAACTCTCCGGAGAAGGCCCACCACTGCTCAATGGTCCACACGGCGACGCTGGAACGGTCGGTGGACATCCGCAACCACACCTCGCGATCGTCTGCGGGCAGATAGCCGCCGAAGAGGTTCGCGGACAGCCGGTACGCCTCGGCCAGCTGGGGATCGCCGACCGTAAGGACACTGGAGAGCAGCGGTTCATCCCGATGCGACGCCGCATCCACCAGGGCGATCAGACGCTGGTGCTCTCGGTCCGTCATGTCGGTCAGGGCAGGGCCCAGTTGTGCCTTCAGGGCGGCCCAGGTGAGGGTCTCCCGATTCCAGTCCCAGAATCAGGCGTGTGACCGCTTCCGGCAGCGGCTGCGTACGCGGGTGCGGACCTGCCGGCAGCTCCTTCAGGATCCGCTGCGAGGCCTCGGTGACAAGTCGCCGAGCAGGAGGCGTGCATCGTCCTGTGCTCGCCGCCGCCACGTCCGCTGACGGTCGAGGACCGCCACGGTGCGCCGGCGGACGGTCAGCAGCGCTTGGTGGGAGTCCTTGCCGTGGTAGTCGCCCAGCGTCTGCACCAAGTCCTCGAACGCTCCCAGAACGGCCAGCACCGCCGCGGTGACGATCTCCGGGTCGGCCCGCATGACCGGCTGGTCGTCCTCGTCGGAGGCGAAGGCCTGAGCGACCATCCACACGGTGCTGTGGGAGGCCGCGGAGGATATGCGGTACCAGGCAGGAAGATGCGTAGGCCGCTTCGCGGCGATGCTGGTGAGGTCCACCTTGAACGGAGCCTTGACCGCCCCCAGCACGGCCGAGCTCGGATGACCCCGCTTGTCCAGGCCGATGCTCATTCCGGCGCGCTTACTGACTTCAGCTCATCAGGGTGAATCTTGACGAAGTTTCTGAAGGGCCTGGAGCGGTGCCTGTATTCCGTGGTGTGTGAGATATGCGGATGGGGGCGGGCTGACCGCTGCGGGACGTCGGCGCCGGGAATCGGTGCGAATGCAGGCGGCCGAGCTGTTCGAGCAGAAGATCAAGCCGCCGGGGGTGGCACGGCGGCTGCGGGTGAGCGTGAAGTCGGCGTACCACTGGCACCAGTTATGGCGGGATGGCGGTCGTGAAGCACTTGCTTCTCGCGGCCCGAGCGGATCCCGTTGCCGGCTGTCCCCGCGCTGCCTGGAGAAACTGGCTGCGTACCTCGATGAGGGCCCGGCTGCACACGGCTGGGTGGAGGACCAGGTGTGGACCGCATCGAGGGTGGCCACGCTGATCGGCAGGAAGTTCCACGTCTCCTACAGCGTCTCCGGCGCGACGAGGCTGATGCACCGGCTCGGCTTCAGCCCGCAGGTCCCCGCACGCAGGGTCGCCGAGCGCGACGAGCAGGCCGTGACCGCGTGGAAGGAGGGGACCTGGGCGGAGGTAAAAGGGCCCGGGCGGCCTGCGGGGGCTACATCTGCTTCGAGGACGAAGCAGGGTTCACCCGGAAGCCGCCCCGGGGACGAACCTGGGGCCGGCGAGGGAGCACCCCGGTCGTGACCGTCAGCGGGCGCCGCTCGGGGCGTCTGTCGGTGGCCGGGCTGATCGCGGTACGGCCGGGCTCGCGCACCCGGCTGTGCCACCGTCTGCGCACTCACCGAACGGGCAGCAGCGCACGCCGCAGCATGGGCGAGCGGGACTTCATCGCGCTCGTCGACGGCGTCCACCAACTCGTCAAGGCACCGATCGTGCTGGTCTGGGACCGGCTGAACACCCACGTCTCCCACGCCATGCGCGAGCTCATCGCCGAGCGTGAGTGGCTGACGGTGTTCCTGCTGCCCGCCTATTCGCCCGACCTCAACCCCGTCGAGTGGGTATGGGCACATGTCAAGCGCAGCCTGGCCAACCTCGCCGTGGTCGCGCTCGACCGGCTCGAAGCCCTCGTCCGCAACCGGCTCAAGCGCCTTCAGTACCGGCCCGGCACCCTCGACGGTTTCATAGCCGGCACCGGCCTGACCCTCGACGAACCCGCGTCACCTTGACCAGCCGAAGTCAGTAACGGTCCGCTCGGCCACCTGCCAGATCTTCTCCGCTTCCGGGACCGCCTGCACGCCGACGTCCTTGGCCGCGACCTGGTGCTGCCGGGCCCCGTTGAGCCACGCGGCCGCGATGCGCACCGCACGCTGCTCCGGGCTGAGCCCGGGCTCGTAGAGGTGGCAGACGCGGATGGCGCCCTCCTGCACGACGCGGGAGAGCGAGACGAGCGACCATACGGCCACGGGCTCGCCCACCAGAGTCCGCTCGATCGCCTGGACGTGATCGAGAATGTTCCCGAGGGTGAGCTGAGTGCTCCAGCCCGCCCACGCCCACAACCGGGAACGTGCCGTGCGGTGCCGGTGATGTGAGGAACTGACCCAGCCGGCATCGGCGGACGACATCCCCTCGACCACGGTGCCCCCGGTGAGGCTCGCGACGAAGGCGTCGAGGGACTGAGCGGCATGCCGCAGCGTACGCGCGCCCTCGTCCACCACTTCCTTGGGCACGCCGAGCCGACGCGGATCGGATGCTGCATCTGGATTCACCTTGGCGACCGTACACGTCCCCCCGAAGGGGCAGCTTCACCGCGGCGGGCCCGCGTCACAGGGCCGGCTTCTGGTGCCGTGCGAGGAGGCTGGTGAAGAAGGACTCCAAGAGCTGCCGGCCGCCCGGTTCCTTCAGCTCCCAGCCGCCGAAGCGGTAGATCTCGTATCCGGCGAGCCTCAGCCGACGGTCCTCGGCGACCATCTCCGCGTACAGCCGCGGCGCCGCGGTATGCGTGATGCGCCCTTGCTCGTCGGGCGCGTTGGGCCGGCCGTAGTGCTGGACGCCGTCGACCTCGATGACAATGCGGGAGCGGTCCGGGGCCAGGAGCAGGAAGTCCATCCGCTGCCGGTACAGCGCGCCTGACTGCTTGCCGCTCTTGCGCGTGTAGGGGTCGTAGTGGAGGTAGACCTGGGGGATCAGCGCGGGCAGGTCGAGGCCACCTTCCTCGGCGTACCGGGCACAGTAGGTGATCATGAGGAGCTGCTCGGGCTTCGAGTCCAGCGACCGGTACAGACGCCGGTACAGGCCGTCGGCGGCAGTCTTCTCGTCGGCGCCGGGCTGGTGGTTTTTCTGCCACCAGGCGACCATCTGCCGCCAGGTGAGCCCGTGAGGGGGCAGGGGGTCGGTGAACACCAGGCACGTGTCGGCGTGACGGACGATCTCGACCTCGTTGTTCACCGCGTCCCGCAGCACGATCTCCGGCTTCACCCCGTCGGCTGCGAAGATCAGGTTCTTGAAGCTGCCCGACGGCCCCCTGGTGAACTGGGCTTCGTACTCCAGCTCCTGCAGGTTCTCCAGTGCGTCCCGCGTGGGGCCGAGGATCTGCTCGATGCAGTCCCGGCGGGCCTTCCAACCGCCGCTGCCGCTCATATCGTTGGCGCGCCAGTAGGTGCCGAACCCGCGCGGTCCGTCGAAGGTACGGAACGGCCAGGCGGGCGGCTCGAGGGCCAGGCGCTCCAGGACGGCGCGGTGCGCCTTGATGATCAGGGGCACGTTCTCGTCGTTCAGATGCCAGCCCTGGCCGTCGGTGCCGTGCGAGACGAAGTCGTGGTGCAGCAGCTGGGTCAGCGCGATCGCTACGTCTAGGTCGGTGTGCCCGGCCGGCGGACCGAACCGCAAGGATTCGACCAGTTCGATGTCGAGCACCCAGGGCTGCGCCCACCCGTCGCCGCTGCTGAAGAACGCCGTCAGCTCCATGTCCACCCCTGTCGTGATCCTCCAGGACAACGTCGGCCGCCGACAACGCGGCCGCCAGAGTCCGTCTCCCGCGGTCTTCTCATCTGCCTCCCGCGCCACCGTTCGCCTGGAAGCGGTGGGAGGGCTTGCCCGCCATGGCCGCGTCCCGTACGAGTGCCGGGCCGCCACGACCACTCCCCGTTCGTACCCGTGGGCCGGCGCGGCGGTCTCGCCTGTCAGCCTTCGGCGCCGCTGTCGCGCAGGGGCCCGAGATAGCGCACGGGCGGGAAGCGCTTGGCGACGCGCATCGTCACGGTCGCGTGCCCGTGCACGGCGAGGTCCCGCCGCGCCTCCTTCATGTTGAGGATCTTGTCCATCGTGTAGATCTCGGTGCAGGGCCCGAGGTCGATCTGCTGCTCGCCGAGGGTGAAGAGCATGCCCTGGTAGTCGGCGGTGACGCGGAACATCCCGGCGCGGATGTCGCCCAGTTCGTCGAGGGCGTCGATGCTGTCGACTCCCACGGACACGGTGCTGCCCCGCAGCACAGTTTTCTCACCGTCGAGAAGGGCGAGAATGTCTTTGACCTCGCGCGCATCGTGTCGGGTGAAGTTGTCGGGGACCGGGAAGAAGCGGCCCGTCCTGCTCTGCAGCTGGCTCAGGTCGTCGAAGGCGTCGGCCCACAGTCGGGCTTCGCCCGCATCCCAGCCCGCAGGCGTCATCCCGGTGCTGACCGGTGCCCGCACCCGGTCTGCCGGCTCGCCGGCGAAGGCGAGCTCCATGACATGACCGGCCGTGGCCTGGCTGAGCAGTCTGAGCGCGGGCACCAGCGTCTGCGGCATCGCCGCCTCAGGCGGCTGGAAGGTGAACTTCAGCTGGGCGGAGCGGTCGCGATGGCTGTAGCGCAGCCGCACGCGCATCACCCCGGTCATGTCGCTGCCGTACAGGATGCCGCCGTCCGAGCCGCTCACCCGCTGTGTGAAGCGCACGGGCAGGGAAGCGAGCGGAACACCCGAGGGTAGTTGGACCGCGACCTGCCCCTGCAGCGGCGGTGTCACCTCCTGCCGGGCCGAGGAGATGCGCACACCACCCACCGTGACGCGCTCCAGCCCCAGCTCTGCGGGACCCGACAGCGTGGACTCGGCGAGATTGTCCGCGCTCAGCTCCACCTCTCCGCCGAAGCGCATGACCTCCTCGAACCGCTGCCTTCGGCGGGCCTCCTGCGGGTCGTCCTCGGCGAAACGGACCGGGCCGGTGAGCCGGATCGCGCCCTGCCCGTCCGGGTCGGGCCCGCGGGGCGACAGGTGCACGACCGTGCGGCCGTCGGCATCCAGAAAGGTGTGCACCGCGTAGTGCGGGGAGATTTCCTGGACTCTCCCGTGCAGGGCGCGGGCCCGCTCGAGGTAGTCGCTGATCCCGCCGTGCAGCACGTCGCGCTCGGCACGCGCCTGGGCGATCCGCTCCAGGATGTAGTCGGCCGATTCCTGCAACGCGTAGCGCACCAGATCGGGATGAGCCGCGCACTTCTCGTCCAGCCAGCTGCGTCCCCGCCAGTGCCGCACGAATTCGAACTCGCCGCGCAGGCCGTCGAACCAGGCCTGCTCGGCAGGGTTCGGATCGATCGGTACGAGCAGATCCCAGTGATCCGGCTGGTGACGGGCCGCCGACACCAGAGACTTCCGTACCTGCTGGCGGCGGCCGGGCGTCATGCGGCCGGTAAACGACTTTGCCTCGTACACGACCAACTTGTCGTCGTCGGTGTACTCGAACAAATCCCGGCCGCCGTCACCGCCCGTCCCGTCGACCGGCTGCGCCTGCTCCCGTAGCCGCATCACCAGCAAGGTCACCAAGGACTCCGACAGCCGGGCGTTCTCGGCCAGCCTCTCCCACGGAACTCTCACCACAGGCCCACCCTACGAACCCCCACTGACACCACACCCTGCCCAGCGCGTCGAACTCACCATCCAGACGCCCCTTTTGGCCAAGGGCGCCACCGCGTCGGCAGCCGCCGGCCGGCTGTCCACCGGGACGTCGAAAGAGCGGCCACACCTGTCGCCGCCGACCGGGACGGGCCCGCCAGAAGACAAGGCGGGCCGGGGCCCTCCGCGGCCGGGGGACGGTGTCAGGAGGGGGACACGGGTTCGGCGTAGGCGGTGAGAACCGGTCGCCGGTGAGCTTGTGGTGCGCGAGCTGCTCACGGACGGCCTGCTCGTCCGCCAGCGGTCCGGGCTGGAGGCGAGCGCGGCCGCGTAGGCCGTTCGGGATGCCTCCCGGGCCGCCTGGAAGCAGCGGGCCGGGAGGCATCCCTTCACTGACGGCGCCTGGCCCTCCAAGCCGGCCACCGCAGGACAGCGGCTGTCTCCTACCGTGCCCGGACGGGCACGGAGATCAGCGTCGCGGGCGTCTGCGTGAGATCCACCCCCGGGTGGGCCGAGCCGTCCGCCGGGTTCAGCAGTCGGGCCGTCCACCCCTCGGCGACGCGGACCGCCTCCAGGCCGGTCCCGTCCGACAGCGGGAGCACGGTCAGCAGGCACCAGGAGGTCCGCCGGGACGCCCCGGCCGTGCGGTGGGCGTAGTGCTCGGCCAGCCGGTCGCCGACCGCGCCCGGGCCCTGGCGGCACACACTGCCCACGTACCGGCACCCACGGCGGTTGTCCCACGCGACATACACCGCGCAGTTCGCCGCCACCCGGCGGCGCACCACAGGCGGGCTGGCCCGGCACACCACCACCGGCGAGCCCGTGCGGCCCTCTGCGTCCGCGGGGAGGTCGAGCACCGGGCTCAGCAGCCGCAGGACCGGCCGCAGCGCCTGGCCGATCGCCGCCGGCACAGTCAGAGCCGTGCTCACTCGGCGTCCTCCTCGTCCCCGTCGATGTCCTCGTCGACCACGAAGATCGAGGGATCGGCCGGCCCGAACTTCGAGAGGATCCCGTCGAGCTGGCCCAGCTGCACCCGCAGCGCCGCGACGGCCTCGAAGGCACCGAAGACCTGGTTGCCGCGCTTCTGGCTCATACGGGCCAGGGCCCGCCCGGCCTTGGCCGCGCCAGTGATGCCCTGCTCAAGGAGCCGGCGCTGCCGCGCGTCCTCGGCCTCCGGCGCCTCCGACGTGACGTTCGTCTTGGCCTTGGCCTTGACGCGGTTCGTGGCGATGGTCTCCAGAGCCTTGACCGGGTCGGCGGCGTGGACGAGGTCCCACTCGTAGTCGAGGATCTCCTGCACACCGGACTTGTCCCGCATGGGCTCGCCGTCGTGGACCACCACGCCCTCGACCTTGCGGTCCTGGGTGTGGAACAGCTTCGGCAGCACGGTCGGGTCGGCGGCGACGTGGGCGACGGCGATGGAGTGCAGCATCTTCAGTCCGCCGGAGGTCTTCGACAGCAGCGTCAGGAGCTTGACCGGCGTCGCCCGGAAGGGCGCCGTGCGGCTGTCGCGGTCGGTGCCCTCCTTCGAGCCGCGGTCCCGCGTGATGTACCCGTCGAGGATCGCGGCGGTCCCGCCGAGCACGGTCAGCTCCGCGACGGCGTCCTCCTCGCCGACCAGGGCACGCTTGAGGACGTCGTCGAGCACCTCGAAGGCGTCGTCGCCCTTGGTCAGCTCCCACGGCTGCTTCCACACCCGGTCGGTGATCGTGCCGCCGTTGCCGAAGGCCCGCAGCGACTGCTCGATGCCCTCCTTGCTGCGGTAGGCCGACAGCGCCATAGGCGCCAGCCGCTCGCTGATCTGCTGACGGAAGGCCTTGCGCATCCCGAACTCCTGCTTGATCAGCAGGTTCATGGCGTCCGCGTGCGGTCCGGCGAGCACCGCGTGCTGGTGGACGGCAGCCGACCACAGCCGGTGCGCCGGCACCCCGAGCAGCTCATGCATAGCCGGCGTACCCACCGTCCCCGACAGCACCCGGTGCACGTCCGGGGTGACCAGGCCCTCGCGCAGGGCGTGCCGGTAGACCCGCTGCATGCCCTGCGTGTTCTGCGCCCCCAGCGTCCAGGCGGTGACGCGGACGTGCAGGGTGGCCAGCAGGTCGTCCCGCGCCGCCACCAGATCCGCCAGCGGCCCACCCCCGTCCGCCTGCGCGCCGACCACGACGGTGGCGGGGAAAACCAGCGTATGGCCATCGCGGCGCGTCGCCTCGGTCAGCGTGGGCACCGCCAGGTTCTTACGGGTCCGCTCCGTCAGATCCTTCACCCGCCGCCGCGCGGCCGCCTGCTCCGCGCGGCTGCGCCCGCCGGACCGCTCGGTGGAGCCGATGACGGAGGCGGTGCAGGCCGAGATCGCCTTCTCGATGTCGCCGCCGGTGCGCGCCAGCCACATGCTCACTAGCCGGCTGTTGCCGTCGCCCGCGACCAGGAAGGTGTCCCCGGTGCCGTCATCGAACACCACCCGCATGACGAACAGCGTCAGCGGCTCCTTCACTCCCTGCTGCAGCACACTCGACGTGTAGACGTTGTCGCCCTTCTGGGCCCCGTACGTCTTCCGCATGCTCTCGCCGACAGCCTTGGCCAGCGCCTTGCGGTCCGGCATGCGGACCGTGAAGACCGCGAGCGGCTTGCCGGTCTTCGGGTCGGCCACGGTCTCGTACGTCGGCACCACCGACGTGGACGGCGCCACGTCCATGGCCGTGTGCAACTGGTCCGCCCACCGCTGGTTGATGAAGTCCGGCAGGACGTCGAGGTCGAGGTAGCGGTAGTGCGGTGCCGTCACGTACAGCATCCCGCCGACGACCGGCTTGGCCGTCAGCAGGTTGATCGGCTCATGGGCCACGAGGGCCTGCAGCCGCTCCGGGTCCACCGCACCCGAGGTGACGGCGTTCGCCGCGGCCTCGTCCAGCGAGGCCTCGGGGTTCGCGAGCAGCTCCTTGCGGGTGCTGCGGAGCTTGGTCACCGGCAGCGGGTCCGCGACCAGCTCGGGGCGGCGCAGCAGGGGAGGCAGGTCCTCGTCGGGCTCCTGCCCGTCCAGGCCGTCGAAATCGTCGAACGAAGAAGTCACGATCTTGCCCTCCTGGGCATCGCGCGCAGCAGGAAATACCCGCGGGCAGAGCGTGAGCCACTGCCTCCACTGCGCGCCGTCCACAGGGGGCGGCGAGCGCCGTCACGCTCCACCAGCGGCTCATGTCTCCGCGATGTCCCGTGCCGACCGGCGTTCCACGGTCCTAGGCGAGCTGCTGGTCAGTCGGATCCCCAGGGGACCGAACTCCCGTCGACGACGGGTGCCAGCCGCTCTTCATGCCTCAGTTCGAACCCTGCGGCATGCAGTTCCATGTAGCCAGAGCGGTGCGCAGCCGACGACAGCAAGCCGCGCCGGCAGCATCCGATACTACGCCCATCTCCGCTTGGACCAAACGGATTTCGAAAGCACCGATCACAACCACCAGGACCGTCCGGTCAGTTCAGCAACGCCGTCTCCAACTCAAGTCAGGGTCTAGACCAATTGTCCGGGGGCCGGTTCATCAGACACGGCAAGCCCAGCGCGATCCCGGCGAACGCCCTGGCAGGATCCACCTTGTTCTGCCTCCGCCCGCCCGTGTCCCACACCCCGAAGTCCCGGCACCACCGTGATGTTGTCGGTTAGCCCCGCTGCGCGACCCAAGTTCATCCAGCGCGCGGATCTGTCCCACAGCGCGGCGAACCCCGGCACCGGCGTGCCCCGCGAGGTTCTTCCCGTCCCCGCCCGACCGGTATGACCAGATAGAACTGCCGCTCCCGCCCCGGGACCGGCAGGAAGGGAGTTGGACCGTGAACAGAATGCGGCGGCCCGGGCCGGAGGCCCACCCACCGGGCCCTACTGTGGCTGCTCATGACCGCCACAGCCCTGCTGGCCGCCCGGAGCCAGCAGTGGGCCAGCGCTCTCACCACGGCGACCGCCGTCTACGCCGTCGCCGGCCCGGACGGCGGGAGCCGGCTGTGACCCGCACTCCGCCCACCGCCGTGGAACTCGCCCTGGCCGCCGAAGTCGGCCGCTGCGGACTGACTGCCACCCCCCACCAGTTCGAACGCTGGCGCGCCAGATGCTGGCTACTTCCGACCAGCCAGTGGACCGACCCCGCAACTGGCGCGCTGCGCCCCGACATCGTCCACCGGGCTGCGTGGCTCGCCGCTCTCTCCAGGCCAGGCCGCAGCATCAGCTGGGTCGGCTGGACGTTCTGGGCGATCGACGACACTGAACAGACCGCCGCACTGCTGCGCCAGGCCCTGATCCGGACCATCCAACTGCCCCTGCGTCAGGCGGGCATCGCCCTGTTCCAGGTCCCGCAGGGCGACAGCGACACCGCCTTCGAAATCCGCCAGGACCTCGCTACCCGGATGCTGCAGGGGCGGCGCGCCATCGGAAGGGACCTGGACGGCCTCCTGCGCGCCCCACGCCGCCACCGCGGGCATCGCCCTGCCCGAACCCCGCACGGTACCCAACCCCTTTGACACCACGCTGATCCGCGTCGGTGCCCGGTTGCTGACCGGCGGCATGGCCGACGTCAGCCCCGAAGAACTCACCGATGCCTGGCGCAGCGTATGGGCCGACCCGCCCGAGCACCTCGACCGGATCACCGCCGCCCACCTCGCCGCCGACCAAGCCGGAACCGACCTACGCTGCCTCTCCCCGCTGGCACACGGACTGCCCGGGCTGGTCCGCGCCCTTGAACGGGTAGACGCACGCCTGCTGTGCGAGGCGGTCCGCGCATGCACCAAGGCCTCCTCCACCCTGATGAAGCTGCTCCTGGAACGCGCCGACGCCGAGATACTGACCGTGCTGATGGACGACGTGATGTGGGACCAGTGGGTGCGTGTCGGAGGCTTCGCCCCCACCAGTCGGCTGGGGGAGGCCGCGATCGCCCTGAGCACGATGCAGTACCTCCTCGTCCCTGACTGGGCCGAAGACCTCCACCGCTACCAAGACCGCATGGACCGCATGCTGGCCGCACCCATCACACCGACACCGACGGCCGTCCAGCGTGACAGGAGCTGCAAGGCGACATGCCACAAGCAGCCAAACACCCCAAATACCGTGACTACAGGAAGCGCGTCCCGTCAGCATCAAAGGAAATTCCATAAAGCTAAATTGACGCACCGTTCGCAGACAAAGGCCAGACCACCTGGCATTGATTGGGGAGCCTCAGCACCCAGGGCGGCCACCTGGGTTCACCTGGGCGACGCTCCCTCTCCTCGGTCCTGGAGGCTGAACTGGGCTGGTCTGGCCTGATGGAACGAGCCGGCCTCTATCTCCCCGAGACGCCTCGTGCCCACGGAGGAGGGAGACGATCTCTCGGAAGTTCCATAGTTTTTTGCTTCCTTAGCCCTTGTGCTACAGCCTTCACGATCCTTAAAGTGAGGACCTATTCCAGCGAGCCCGGATCCGGGGGAGCGATAACAGGCTGGAGCGCGCTGCTACTGACGTCCCTTCAGGAGTGCAAGAAGGAGATAGAAAACTGCCTCGCCCCTATGCAGCCAGCCCGAGGGATTCGCGGAGCGAATCCCGTTCTGGCCCGAATCGCGGAGCGAGTTCGGGCCCGGGGCTGTGAATGTGTGTGTGGGTGTCACTGGGGCTGCAGGTGATGTCACTGGTGCCGCTTTTTGGGGGCGTGCTCTGTCTGGCCTGGGGTGACGGGCTGTGAGTGGTGTCGATGAGGTGACGTCGTACCGGTGACGGCTTGCTGCAGTTTCACTGGTTGTCCGGTGTCGTCGGGCTGCAGCTCGCTGAGCGGGGCCGGGGGAGTGTAGCGCTCGGTGATCCTGCACGCTTCAAGATCTTTTATGTGCCCCCTGATGGCGTGAACTACCGGTGTTTTCAATGGTGTTGAGGGCGAGCCAGCCGTGACAGTGCCCGGTATGAACGAGCACGGGGCATCGAAGCCACCAGACACATGGCCTGGGTGGTCCAGCCGTAGCCGGGAGGACGCCCACCGGTGTCGCGGTTGTTGGGCCGGGAGCAGGCCGTCTCCAGGTTGTTGGCGTTGGATAAGACTGGTTCGCTGTCGACCGAGCACGCTCGGCTGGTCGCGTCGTCGGTGGGGGTGTCGCTGAGGACGGTGTGGCGGTGGCTTGAGGCCGCCCGCGTCGAGGGACGCACGGGACCGGCTAAGCGGTCTCGTTTCACGGTCACGCCTGAGCTGCATGCCCGTCTTGCCGCGTGGTGCGGGAACGCGGCCGCGGTGCACCGGGACCTGGTGGCCGAGCATGCCCAAGCCATCACCGAGGGCCGGGCAACCAGCGAGCTGCCGTCGTTGGCGACGTTGCACCGTGCGATCCGCCTCGACCTGAACGCCGGCCAGCGCGCCGCCCTGGCCGGGGGAGAACGCGCGAGGCGACAGCATGACGTTCATCTGCGCCGCCCGAAGCAGTGGCGGAACGCCTGCTGGGAAGCCGATCACAAACACATCCCCGTCGCCGTGCTCCTCGACGGCCAGCGAGTGTTCCCGTGGGTGACGTGGTTCATCGACTGCGCCACCAAGGCGATCACGGGGGCGGCCATTACTCCGCAACAGCCCTCCAGGGACGCGATCCTGGCCGCACTGCGCATGGCCCTGCAACGCGACAAGAACGACGAGAACACCGCGTTCGGCCCCATCGGGGGCCTGCCCGCCCTGGTACGCATCGACCGCGGTTCCGATTTCCTCTCCCACACCGTCGCCCAGGCCCTGGCGCGTTCGCTGTGCCGATCCAGGATCTGCCCGCCTACCGGCCGGAGCTGAAGGGCACGGTGGAGAACCTGAACCGCTGCGCCCAGCGCATGTTCTTCGCCGCCCTGCCCGGCTACACCCACGCCCCGACCGCCTCGGTACGCCCGGACACCACGCGGGGCGCCGTGTGCCGGTGGGCGAGTTGATGGAGTTCTCCGTGTTCGTCGAGCAGCTGCTGGAGTGGATCGCCTGGTGGAACACCGAACACTCCTCCCAGGCGCTGGCGGCCGTACGCCGCTTGAGGCGTGGCAGCAGGACCCCACCCCGATCCACGACGTCGATCGCTCCCTGCTGTGGGCGTTCACCCTCGAAAGACGACGGCCGTATCCGCACGCTGACCACCAGCGGTGTGCGGTGGAACAACCGATACTACGTGGGGAGTGGATGGCCGGCGGCGCGGACGCGGGCACGAAGGTCCGGGTGCGCTGCCTGCCGCACCACGACCACGAGATCGAGGTCTTCGACGCCACTACGGGCAAACACCTGGGCACGGCCCACCTGGCCGATGCGGCCACCGACGAGCAGCGCCGGGCGCTGCGCCGCAGCAAGGGACGCCGAGAAGCGGCGTCTGGCTCGCGCGCTGGCCCAGGCCTCGCGGCGTACCCGCCCGAAGTACGCGGCGGTGACCCGGGCCGAACAGCCCAAACGCCTGGCGCCCTCACCTCGGCCGAGGCCGACCAGCCCTGACCACAGCCCACCTGACCGATGCGGCGCAACTCGCCCTGCCCGACCTGATCCCACCCCCCACGGCGCCGAGCCACTGGCGCACCCCCGCTGCGCCACGCCCCACCAACGGGCCCGACCCAACGTAAGGAGGAACACCAGTGACCACCACCCTGCCCCCGGCCGAGGGCGACCAGTACCTGAAGCTGCCCGGCGCGCACATCGTGGCCACCCGCGCCTGCTCAGAGCACGGGAGAACCTCGCCGATACCATCGAGGCGAGGGCGATGATGTGCGTCTACGGCGGCGCGGGCTTCGGCAAGACCCTCTCGGTCAACACCTGCCTGCGCGAGCTCGAACCCGACGAGGAAGTGCGCCGGATCGCGTTCCGCTCCCGCCCTACCGCCCGCGCGGTGCGCCACGAGATCTTCGCCGCGCTCGACCTAGCCGGCACCCCGCCCGCGCACCCGTCGGAGTTCGACCACCTCCTCAAGGACGCACTCGCGGCCCGCCCGCGCACACTGATCGTGGACGAGGCCCAGTGGCTCAACTCCGAGGCCTTCGAGTACTTCCGCTACCTGTGGGACGACTACGCCACCCAGCTGGCCATCGTCTTCGTCGGCGGCCAGGGCTGCTACACCGTGCTGCGCAAGGAGCCGATGCTCGCCTCGCGGATCTTCATCTGGCAGAAGTTCTCCCGCCTCACCCCCGAGGAAGTCCTTGAGGTCATCCCGCTGTTCCACCCGGTGTGGGAGAACGCGGAACCCGACGACATCCTCTTCGCCAACACGCACGCCACCCACGGCAGCTTCCGCGACTGGGCCTGGCTGACCGCCCAGGTACGCCTCGGCCTCAAGCGCCTGGGCAGGCAACGCGTCGACCAAGAGGTGCTGCGCTGGGCCTTCGCCCGCCTGGGGGAGGCATGACCCCCACCGCCAGCAGCACGCACAGGTCCGCCTCGCCAGACCTCGGCCCGCAGCATTTCCTGTCGCTCCCCGGTGCCCGGACCGTCCCGGTGCCCGCCCTCGACGAGGTCGCCCGCGCTGTGGAGCAGACCATGGCAGAACAGGCCGCCATGTGCCTCTACGGCGACGCAGGCTGCGGCAAGACCCACGCCCTGCAGACTGCGCTCCTTCCCGCCCCGAACTGCCCGGCGACGTACGCATCTGTCATCTCAGCCCACGCCCTGCTCCGACCCCAACCGTCCTGCGCGCCGAACTGCTGCTCGCTGCCGGTCTCCCCATCCCGCCGACGCGGGACCCAGGCGTCCTGGACACCGCCTTGCGCACCCAGCTCGCCGCGCACCCGCACCTGCTGGTGGTGGACGAGGCCAGCCGCCTGACCACCGGCTGCGTCGAGTACCTCTGCTACCTCTTCGACGACCCCACCACCCAGCTCACCCTCATCCTCGCTACCAGCACCAAGGCTTCCGCATGCTGCGCCGCCAGCCTCTGCTGGCCACACGCACCACCCGCTGGCTGCAGATCCACCCGCTCACCCCCGGCGAGGTACGTCGCGCCATCCCGCAGCTCCACCCGCGATGGCGCGACGCGACAAGGACGTCCTCGACCGCCTCGACGCCCGTCACGGGCACGGCAACTTCCGCCGCTGGGCCCAGATCACCCACCACACACCTGCGCCTCGAACGCCACGCCTCGCCCCGGCAAGCGCCCTGCTGGAGACGACGCTCGACAGCTGTCTCCCGCCGCACGAAGACCTCGATGACACCCTCGACACCTCCGACGCCGCCACCCGTCACGCTGATCATCGACGTGGACGACGACACCCGCGTGCTCCAGGCGGCCCGGGCCAGCTCCGACCCCCAGGCCGGCCGTGTCACGGTCGACCTCACCCCGCACACGCCCCGTACCGCCTACCTGCCGCGGGACATCCTGCGCGCCCTGGGCCGTACCGACTACCAGTCCACCGCATCCGAGCCCATTACCGCCGCACCCGCCTGGCGGGCCGCGCCTGCTGGATCACTGTCCTGGGCATCCGCCACCTCGTCATCCTGCGCGCCCACCACCTCGCCGAGGCCCGCACCCGCCACATCGCCCAGCTACGCCAGGACACCGGCATCCACCTGATCCTGATCGCCAGCCGCCCACCCGTACCGTCGCCGCCCGGCTGCGCACCCGGCTCGCCCGCCACCACCTCGACCACGACCTGCAGCAGATCACCGACAGCTGCCAAGCCCTCGATCTCCTCGGCCCGCCCGCCCCACACCGCCCCCAGCCCGCCCCCGACCGCACCACGCCCCTGCCCGACCTGCCGCGCCTCCCGGTCACCACTTCCGCGCCGAACTGCGCCGCTGCCTGCCCACCGCGGACTTCGCCCGGGCCGATGCCCAGTACCGGGCCGGCCTGTACGCGGCCAGGACCTACCTCGCCCGCCATCCGGTCTGCCCGCCCAGCCGGACCTGGAGTTCTTCCTGTCCCGGCTGACGACCAGCAGCCCCAGCCCGCGCCACACCCTGACCCGGCTGCGCGGTGCCCAGGCCGGTTTCCTACGCGCCGGTCTCCTCCTGGACGTGCCCGACAGCCTCGACACGGCCACGGGGCCGGGCATCACCACACGCCCGTTCACTCCATATATGGCCCACCGCATCAGCCGGGCATCCCTCGCCCACCCCAACTAGCCGCACTGACAGCTCTGTTGACCACAGGAACCCACCCCGATGCCCTGTACAACACCCCCGTCGCCGCCCTCGACGAGCGCTGCACACGCCTAGCAGTCCCCGACGTCTGGCACCCCGAACACGGTTCGCCCACTCCACCACCACGCCGTGATCTACGCCGTCCCACCCCGCGCCCGCCCCGCACTGCGCACCGCTCTCTGCTTCCGCCGCTCAGAGCAGGCACAAGATCACTTCCTGCTGTTCAGTAGCTCCTTCGGTCCCCGGCTCACAGATCTGGCCCATGATGCCGCGGTGAACGTCCCCGCCCTCGGCCCCCTTCAGCCCGGCCCGACTGGCACCACCGCGCCCGCTGCACCCGTCCGAGGGCCGATGCCACCCCGCCGCCCGCATCGACCGACCAACATCGCCCACCCATCGAAGGGAACCTTCAACTCGTCCCTCGGCCAAGCCTGTTGAGCACGCACCAACGTGCCGATCTGCTCACCGCGATCGGTCCGCCGACCGACATCGCCCTGCCGCACGACCAGGCGGTCCCCGTTGTGGAGACCCTGCAGCATCACCTCGACCCCCGCCGTCCACTTGCTTCGGTCAGCGAGGACCTCCTGGCTGATCTCACGGGGCGGCGTCTGCTGGACCCCCTCTCGACTCCGCAGAGACCGATGCTTCATCCAGACCTGCTTTTCGCACTATCAATTGGGGCCGAGTAGGGGACCAGGAAAAGAAGTACCTTGAGGTAGAACTCGCGCAGAGATCCTCTCAACTCTCTCGATTTACAAGGAAGTTGATGACCAATCAGGTTGGCCAGGAACCAAAGAGCCAGAACATTCGTTCAGATTGAATCCCTGCCCGGACAGACCCCGTCCTGTCCCGTAGCCAGCCCCAGAAATTCGCGGAGCGAATTTCTGCAGGCCGAATTGCGGAGCAATTCGAGCCGTGGGCCAACGGAGTTGGCCACACCGGCGACGGAGTCGCCGGCCAGCAGCGCGGAGCGCTGCGATCCATCCGCCGCGTAGCGGCGGCGCGTCGTTCCGCC
>NZ_AP029183.1:0-1508593 GCF_059731885.1 Streptomyces sp. Xyl84 | reverse complement strand
CGCGCGGTCTGCTCCGCAGACACGACGCGCCGCCGCTACGCGGCGGTCCAGGGAATTGCTCCGCAATTCCGTATTCCGGCTCCGCCGGAATACCCGGCCAACTCCGTTGGCCGAGGTCCGAATTCGCTCCGCGATTCGGACTGGAATGGAATTCGCTCCGCGAATTCCATTCGGCTGGCCACAGGTGGGGTGCGGTCCTTCGACTCTCCCGCATTCCTGAGCTCCCGTCAATTTAGTCACGCCTTGGCGAAATTGACGGGCCCGGCCTCTCGGCCGGCCCTTTCCCGCGCCCGCTCTTCAATTTTAGAACACGGGAACCATAGCGCGCTCCTGCGGGCCTGCGCTACCCCTACCAGGGGCCGATCACTTCGACCTTGCGCCGCCGAGACGGGGTCTGACAGCCCCTCTGGCGACCTGCGGGAGTCGATGCCTCCAGGGGGCGCAGCGGCCTCTCCGGGGTCCTGTGGCCGGCGCAAGGTCAACTCACCATGCGCGGCATACCCCTGAGGACCTTTCATGTCCTGTTTCGTTGTGCAGCGCTACTCGTTGTCGAAATGCGATGTGTGAGTGCTGATTTCAGGAAGATTTTCACCGCCAACAACATCAAGTAACTGAATCGGCAACGCACCTCGCTATCCCCCAGTGCGAGTGTCCCGGGCACGGGAAACTGGCCACACTGATCGTGCCGGTATTCCTCGGCCCGGACGAGGATGAGAACGAAATGCTCACGTCGGACGCTTACGGGACCCTGGCGAAGGTCCTCGGGGGCTGCGGGCGCACGACACGGACACCGTGGAAGCGCTGGCCGACCCGAGGCCGCGCAGCGGCCGGCAGGAGCCGGACTTACCGGTGACGAAGGCGAGTTGGGCGACGGGGGCGAGATCGGCGCTGAGGGCCAGGAGCAGGAGGACGAGGGGTCGGCGCGGGTGAGTGCGGCGGCGGCCGGTGTGCTGCGGTTCAGCACCGAGCGCGACCCCGCGACGGTGGCCGCGTTCGTACGGCTGCGCGTCATCGACCCCGAGCACGCGTACCGGCGGCGCGACATCGCAGCCGCGCAGCGGTGGCTGCGGGAGACGAGGTCGGTCATGTTGTCGGTGCCGGTCGCCTACTGGACCCCGCAGGCCTGGACAGGGCCCGGGCCCTCCTACCCGTTGGGGGCGTGGCTGGCGGATCAGCGCCGGTACTACGCGGCCGGGACGCTGGAAGCCGAGCGCGTGGTCGAGCTGGAGACGCTGGGCATGGTCTGGTCGGTCTACACCGAGTGGGACGGCATGCTCGCCGTCGCCCGCGCCTACGCCGCCGCGCACGGGCACTTCGTCCCTCCAGCCACCGCCGTGTGGGAAGGGCAGCCCATCGGCACGTGGGCGAAGAACCAGCGGCAGGCGGCCCGGAAGGCGGCTGTGAACGCCGCTCGGCGCGCGGCAGGGGAGTCGGGCGTGCCGAGTACGGGGGAGCTGCCAGAGAGCCGCAGGGAGGCGCTGGAAGCGATCGACGCGGGGTGGTGCCCGGTGTGGGATGCGGGATGGCAGCGGGCCTACCGGCTGTGTCAGGCACACGTCCGCGCCGGCGGCCCGCTCCCTGACGCTCCGGGCCAGGTCATCGTGCAGGGCGAAGACCTCGGAGCATGGACGGCAGGGCAGCGCACCGGGCGGGACCGGCTCATGCCCGCACAGCAATACCTCCTGGAGACCCTGGGCCTGGAGCCCGCGCCCGCCGGGGCCGAGGCGGCGGCGCGGCCGGTAGGGCGGCGGGAGGCCGCCCGGGCGGTGAACCTCGCGGCGGTGCGGCAGTTCTACGAGCGCGAGGGACACCTGCGGGTGCCGCGCAAGCACGTGGAGGTACTGCCGGACGGGACGACCATCAAGCTCGGTGCCGTCATCGACAACACCCGCCGCCGCGCCGACAAGCTGACCGACGAGCAGCGCGCGGCATGGACCGCCCTCGACATGCACTGATAGACGGTCAGGGGACATGGGCCGGGTGGGGGGACGTGGGACGTTGACGGCAGCGTGACCGTGCTGGATGTCGCGCGTTGGGCGCAGTGACCCGCGGGGCATCACGGTGTTGCGCGGTCCCCGTCCTCACCGGCGTGGGGTCAAGAACCGCTGGTGCTGGTGACCGTCCTGTCATGGCAGGCGGCCCCTGGTCTTCCCCCTCGGAGACTGGGGGCTGCCGGCTTTCGGGGCTGCTCGCGGTGCGGAGCGCGCTGGGTGAATGTCCTCCGCCCTGTGCGTGCCGCGCGGGGATCTGCTGTAGCCCTTCCTGCATGCGGGCCCGGCACTCCCTCGGTGTCTGGCGCGCCTCACCCGCGTGCGGTGCCCGCTCCGAGCAGTCGGGACGCCGGTTCTTGTGGTCAGCGACTGTCGGCCTCAGACGCCGGTTTCGCTCGCCCATGTTCGGGTCCCGGACCGCGCCCGTGTCGCATGGCCGTGGGGGGAGGGGGCCTGATGCCCACAAGTAAGTGACGGCTGTCCAGGCTATCGAATTGGCACCTTCCGGCGCCGATCTTCCCACAGCATTCGATAGGGGGACGCGTTTTTACGCTCTCGCGTATTCTTCGAGCTGTGAATATGATACTGCTGGGGGGCCAGATGGGTTATCGAAGGTCACAGTCACTTTCTCCCACCCGAGGTCAGGCGGCAAGTGCTTAGTGACACAGAAGAGTGTCGGTCGCTCGTCCTTAAAGGCGGAACGCTGAATTATCATATCGGGGGGTACTTCGACGCCGCGTCGCCTTATTTCCTCCGGGTTAATAAGGACGTCAGTGACGTACTTGGCTCGCTCATGCTGCGGAAGACTGGCGAATTCTTTCATTACGCTCTCCATTTGCGGGGAACAAATGAAGGCGATGACTTCGGACAGCGCCGATCGGATTTCCTGAGCTATGACCTCTTGAGATGGCATCAGACTGCCTTCCCCACGCTGACACAGCCAGTAGTACCACCGATCGCAGAGCCGGTCGTGGTGCATATTGTCCATCCGCTGCCGCTGCTGCGCTCCTCATCAGGTGATGGCGTACTCACGGCCACCACGTCCCCGCTTTTCACCCCTTCCGGATTTTCGAAATATCTGGTAGTGATTCGAAGGTCTTTGCTGATCGGGATACCTCTTGCAGAGAGCTCCTCGACGGTAGCGAGGCGGGTGGCTGCAGCAGTCCTCTCACTTTCAGGGGCCTGTGCTATTTCCTCTAGAATCTCAAGGAATGCGGGATTCGATGTTATCTCGGCGAGCGTCGCACTCAGGTGCTGCAAGTGTTCGGCGCTTGGGATAGCGGCAGGGGTTTCGCTGGACATGCTGCACCTCACTCAACTCACGGTCTATTACTGAGGCTACCGCGCGTGAGGCGGGATGCAACTTCAAACAAAATCTACTAGATGCGATTTCAAAAATTGGAGGAGTCAACTTTCAAGGAGGTTAGAACCTTATTTATCTCAGGCCGCTCCCTCCTCCTCGTCCTCGTCTGGATCACACAGAGGCGGCAGCTCGCCGCCGGCCGAGCCGCGGAAGCTGTAGTGGCGTTGGCGTGCTTGAACAGGAGAGTCGGGCCATGTCCTGGTCCTGCACCGGGCACTCGCGCCGGCAGGTGGTAGATGCTGCTGCCGGACCAAAGAGAGAGCAAGCTGGACGCCGGCATCGACCACACCCACCGCTGGACCGGCAAGCTGACCGATGAGCAGCGGGCCCAGTGGGCTGCTCTCGGCATGCGCTGGTAGGGGAGGGAGGACGGTTAGCGTCGCGTGCAGGCGCCACCCGGTGACGCCTGCGGTGTGGTCGACGAGGCGCAGCGCCCGGCCGTCGGTACCGTCCTGGACCTGGTACGTCTCTGTCCAGCGTGGGTCGCGGTCGGTCGCTTCGTAGGTGACCTGCAGGCGGTCACCGGTCCGTGCCGGGTACCACCGTGCGCCGATCAGGGCGCCGTGCCCGCTGAGCAGCGCGTCCACATCCCCGGCCGGGTCCCAGCGGTGCCCTGCGGCCTCGGCCCTGCTGCGCGGCGCTTCCAGCAGGGAACAGCCCCCCTCTCGCAGCCGGACCCTGCCGGTCCGACGAGAACAGCGCGAACCCCGACAGAACATCACAAAATATGTAAATTCGCCCTGCCCTGGGCTGGTTTGGGGTGTAGAACGCGGTCGCGGGCATGCCGAAGAGACGGCCCAGGTCACCGGAGTGACCGGGCCTCCCTTTGTCGCGGCTCTCTTAAGACAGACGATCTGTCAGCGCTGTGCCAAAGGTTGGGGCACACTCGTGTCATGACCCATGATGAGGCAGTGGACCCCCTGTGGCGTGAACGTGAGGCCATCATCCAGGAGGGGCACAAGAGGGCGCGGGACGCCCTTGATTCGTGGCCTGACGACGGAAGCCACGAGGCGATGAGGGGTTGGATCCACGCCAGGACGGAGCTGGACACTCTCCGCTACAAGGCGATGACGGGCGAGCAGCTACCGTCAGACCTCGACGGGACCACTGCCAGGGTCATGGGGGAGCGGCGTGCGGAGATCGTACGTGAGTACCTGGAGATGCTGAGAGTCCGTCTCGTCGGCTACCCCGTTCCCTCCCGTGTGCCGCCCCCGGGGTGGCGCCCCGTGGTCTCAGTGGACAGGGACGACGTAGACGAGGAATGGGACGAGGAAGAAGAGGAGGGTCGCTACCGGCCTGCTGCCCGCGAGGCATGGGACGACGACGATGACTATCTCATCGAGAGTGCCGGCGATGCGCTGAAGCGTCAGTCGCAAGGCGAGATCATCAATGAGATCCTCGCGGGCGGAGCCGTGGCCGCCTCGTTCACCGCTGGTGCCGCTGTGGTCAAGGCCAGACTGGAAGCCACAACCCAGCGCGAGAAGAACAAGCTGGATGCTGAGACGGAGCGGCTGAGGATCGCGTCCAACGAGCGGATCGCAGGCTTGCAGGCCATGACCCGCCAGCAACTCCCCGCCGCTGAGGCCGAGGGCGACGAACCCGAGGCATGACAAGACCCACTCTCAGCTGCACCCAACTTGGTAATCAGTCTCATGCCTTAAGAGGTCCTAACAAAGGCGTTGGACGTGTCGGTGGGTGATGAGGCAGGTCGCGAGGCCGAGGAAGGCTTCATGAATGTCGTCGCGTCTCTCCCAGCGGATACGCAGGCGGCGAAAACCGTGCAGCCAGGAGATCGTCCGCTCCACGACCCAGCGGAAGATGCCCAGGCCGGAGCCGTGCGGCTGGCCGCGTTCCGCGATCACAGGCCGGATACCGCGCTGCCACAGCAGGCGTCGGTATTTGTCGTGGTCGTAGCCGCGGTCCGCGAAAAGCATGTCCGGCCGTCGGCGCGGCCGGCCGACGACACCGGCAACCGCGGCGACCTTGTCGAGCAGGGGCAGGAGCTCGGTGACGTCGTTGCGGTTTCCGCCGGTCAGCGACACCGCGAGCGGGATGCCCTGGCCGTCGGTGAGGACGTGGTGCTTGCTGCCCGGCCGTGCACGGTCGACCGGGCTGGGCCCGCTTTTGGGACCCGCCGGGCCGCCCGCACGTGGGAGGAGTCGATCACCGCCCGCGACCAGTCGAGCTGCTTCGCCGACCGCAGCTTCTTCAGCAGCACCACGTGCAGCTTCTCCCACACACCGGCCTCGTTCCAGGCGGCCAGACGCCGCCAGCAGGTCATGCCCGAGCCGAAGCCCAGCTCCTGCGGCAGGTACTCCCACTGAATGCCGGTGTGCAGCACGAACAGGATCCCGCACAGGGCCTGCCGGTCCGGCACCCGCGGCCGGCCTGCCACCAGCTTGGGGCCTGGCTCCGCCAGCAACGGCTCGATGAGCGGCCACAGTTCGTCCGACACGATCCACGGCCGCGACTGACGCTTCCCCACGACCCGACCAACGATCAGACAAGCCGATGGTTACTTGATCAATAACTTCTGTTAGGACCTCTTAGGGGGCAGGATGGTTTCTGCCCCCGCGCGCGAGCCCCGCGCCTCCGGCCCCGGCCCCGGAAAGCAGGCCGGGAGAAGGTCACCCACACGGTGATGTGCGACGCGGGGCCGAGGGTCGTCCGGCCCTGGTTCCCGGCCCGGCCTATCGACGCAGTACTTTCCCCAGCCACAGCCGGACGGCGGAGGCGGTGTCGGCGGCGTGCTCCTCCATGAGGGAGAAGTGGTCTCCTGTGGCCGTCACCGCTTCGTGCACCCAGTGCGTGGACACCCGCCAGTCCTCGCCGTCGGCCGTCATCATTGGTTCGGACGCCCGCAGGAGCAGAGTCGGCACCTCCAGTCTCACCGGCTTCCAGTGCGCGAAGAGGCGCGCGTACCACGACTGGGCCGACAGCCTGGTGCCGTCCAGCGGCATGGCGCGGGTCTGGTACCGCCGCATCAGCCGGTGGAAGCCCTCCTGGTTGCGGGCGAGGTAGGGGTCGTCCACCGGATAGGTGTCGATGAACACCACCGCCTCCGGACGCACGCCGAAGCCCTGGAGGTGTGTGGCCAGTTCGTGCGCCAGGACTCCTCCGGAGGAGTATCCGCCGAGTACGAACGGCGCGTCGCCGACATGCCGCAGCAACGCCTGCGCCAGTGCCGTGGTGACCGCGGAGGCGGTGGCGGGCAGGACGTCCCCTTCCGTGAACCCGGACAGGGACAGGGAGGAGACAGCCGGTCCCCGCCCCGCGAAACCGGCGGCCAACGGCATGTGGACGTGCGGTCCCGACATCGCGACGAACGGAGGGACCATGAGCAGCGGCACCGGGCCGGAGCCTTCGGAGAGGGGGATGACGTCCTGGCTCCGGGGGGCGTGCGCCGCGAGGTCGTCCGACTTCTCCCGCAGCACGGCGACGTTCTCCGCCAGTCGCCGGCTCGTCGTGAAGTCGCCCGCGTCCAGGCCCCGCCAGAACAGGGTTCCCGTCATGTCGGCGGCGGATCCGCGGCCGGCGTCACGGGCCGTCGCGCCACGCTCAGCCGCCGAGCCCGGGGACGCGGCGGCGAAGGCCGAGTGCGAGCCTCCTGCGGTGCTCGGCCGGCCGTGCCGGTCGTGGGGCGGGCGGGAAGCCGGGGACAGCGGTGCGGGAGACGGGGCGACCCCGTCGCCGTCCGGAGCGGGCGTCCGCTCTCGCGCGGTGCCGCCCGCGTCCTGCAGCATTCGTCCCAGAAGGTGCTCCGTGAGCCGTTCGGCACTGGGATGGTCGAAGACGAGCGTCGAGGGGAGGAGGAGTCCCGTCGCAGCGCCGAGGGCGTTGCGCAGTTCGACGGCCATGAGCGAGTCCAGCCCCAGTTCCTTGAACGACCGGTGCGGGTCGACCTCGCCGGGCCCGGACCGTCCGAGCACCGCCGCGGCCTGCCGTAGCACCAGGGCCCGCACCTCGGCCACCCCGTCCTCGGGGCCCAGGGCGGCCAGGCGGGCCCTGACGCCGTCCGCCTCCGGTGCCTGCCGGGCCGTACGCCGTGCCTCACCGGTCAGCCCCCGCAGGATCGGGGGCAGGAGGCTGTCCGGCCGCCGTTCGCGTCGGGCCGTGACGTGCAGGGCGGCGGGGATCAGGACGGCGGCGTCGCGCAGCAGGGCCTCGTCCAGGAGCCGGAGACCGGTGCGCGAGTCCATCGCCCGGACCCCCCAGCGCGCCAGACGTGAGGTGTCCGCGTCGCCGAGGTGGCCGGTCATCCCGCTGGCCTGCGCCCACAGCCCCCAGGCCAGCGACTGCCCGGCCAGGCCGCGGGCCCGTCGTGCCACGGCCAGGGCGTCCAGGAAGGCGTTGGCGGCCGCGTAGTTGGCCTGGCCGGTGGTGCCCAGTACTCCGGCTACGGAGGAGAAGGACACGAAGGCGGCGAGGTCCATCTCCCGCGTCAGCTCGTCGAGGTGTACCGCCGCGTCGACCTTGGGACGCAGAGTCCGCTCCAGCCGCTGCTCGTCCAGCGCGGCCACCACGCCGTCGTCCAGCAGGCCGGCGGCGTGGAAGACCCCGGTGAGCGGAGCGCCCTCGGGAACCTGGTCGAGCAGCTTCACGATCTGGTCGCGCTCGGCGACGTCACAGGCCACGACCCGTACGGTGGCGCCGAGTTCGCGCAGCTCCGCGCAGAGCTCGGCGGTGCCGTCGGCCGCCTCGCCGCGCCGTGAGGCGAGCAGCAGGCTGCGCGTCCCGTGGTGCGCGACCAGGTGCCGTGCGGTCAGGCGGCCCAGCTGCCCCGTCCCGCCGGTGATCAGGACCGTTCCGGCCGGGTCGAGAGGACGGGGCGTCCTCAGCACGTTCTTGCCGACGTGCAGCCCGTTGGCCATCGTCCGCAGCGCCTCCGGCAGCCGCCGTACGTCCCACACGCGCACAGGAGGCAGGGCCAGTGCGCCCTGCTCGAACAGGGCGGTCAGCTCCCTCAGCAGTTCCGAGATCCGGTCGGGTCCGGCGTCGTAGTAGTGGAAGGGCAGGTAGCTCACGCCGGGGTGGGCGCGGGTCACCTCGGCAGGGTCACGGACGTCGCGCAGGCCCATTTCCAGGAAGCGGCCGCCGGGGCGCAGCAGCCGCAGGGAGGCGTCGACGAACTCCTCGGTCAGGGAGTTGAGGACGACGTCCATGCCACTGCCGCCGGTGGCGTCGCGGAAGTGTTCCTCGAAGTGGAGGTCGCGCGAGCCGGCGATGTGCGAGTCGTCCAGTCCCATCGTGCGCAGTAGCCCGTGCTTGCCCGGACTCGCCGTCGCGAAGACCTCCGCTCCCAGGTGGCGGGCCAGGGCGACCGCGGCCATGCCCACGCCGCCGGCGGCGGTGTGCACGAGCACTCGCTCACCCGGGCCCAGCCGGCCCAGATCCCGCAGGCCGTACAGGGCGGTGAGGAACACCACCGGAGCCGCTGCCGCCTCCTCGAACGTCCAGCCCTCCGGTATCCGGGCTACATTCCGCGCGTCTGTGACGGCCAGGGAAGCGATCGCGCTGGGGAAGACGCCCCACACCCTGTCGCCGACGGCGACACCCCGCACCGCGGGGCCCACGGCCGTGACCACGCCCGCCGCCTCGTGCCCGAGGTCCGAGGCGTCGGCGAGCATCCCCCGGGTCACCAGTACGTCGCGGAAGTTGACTCCCGCGGCCCGCACCTCGACACGGACGTCCCCGGGCTTCAACGGGTCCAGTAGTTCCGGTGCCGGACGCGCCACCACGTCACCTCCCGGGCCGGCCACACCGAGCACCCACGGCAGTGGCCCGTCGGGAAGCCGCAGGCCCGCCGGCGCGGGTACCACGCGTGGTACCGACACGGCCGACGCGCGGACAGCGGTCTGCCATTCGTCGGCCAGTGTCGCCGCGGTCGTGACCGTGCGGAGCACCGCGCCGTCGGCCGTCCCGTCGGGGGCGCCGGCCAGGTCCGTGATCGCCACGCGGCCGGGGTGTTCGTTCTGCACGCTGCGGACGAGGCCCCACACGGCGGCGGCGACGGGATCCACTTCGGCGGATTCCTCCTCGTGCACGGCGACGGCCCGGCAGGTGACCACCAGGAGCCTGGCCGTGGCCCACCTCGGATCGGACAGGAACTCCCGTACCAGGCGCAGGGCCGCGCCGGTGATCGCCCTGACGGCCTCCGCAGGGGCGTTCGCGGCCGGGTGCGTACCGGGGCGGGCGTGCCAGACCAGCCAGTCACAGCGGTCGCCCCCGACGTTCCCCGGAGCGGCGCCGTCCAGATCCGCGGCCCCGCTGATCACCCTGACGCTCCCCGGGGCGGCTTGGTCGCCGGCCGGCGCGCCGGGCAGGGCGGTCCACCGGACCGTGTGCAGTGCGCCGGGTCCTTCGGCGGGCCCGGTGGCCTGGCGGGCCAGCTGTTCCGGGCCGGCCGTCCTGAAGGTCAGGGAACGCGCCGAGAGGACCGGGGCGTTCGTCGTGTCGGTCAGCAGCACGCGGACGCCGCCGTCCTCGGCGGGGGCGAGACGGGCCCGTACGGCGCGTGCTCCGACGGCGTGCACCTCCACCTGGCTCCAGGCGAACGGGAGTGCCGTTCCGTCGCCGTCGGAAACGGCACCGCCCAGGACACCGGCGTGCAGGGCCGCGTCCAGCAGCGCGGGATGCACGGTGAAGCCGTCCGGTTCGGTGCCGTCCGGCAGCGCCACGTCGGCGAAGATCTCCTGGCCGCGCGTCCACAGGGCCCGGACCCCCTGGAACACGGGCCCGTACTCGTAGCCGCGGGCGGCCAGTTCCGCGTAGGGATCCACCGGCAACCGGACCGCGTCTGCGGGCGGCCACGAGCCCTCCGGCGTCTGGTGTGTCGCGGCGCCGGGGCCCGGGGCGAGCCTGCCGCTCGCGTGCCGTGTCCAGGACGCCTCCTCGTCCTCCGGGCCAGACCACACGGTCACGACCCGCCGGCCCGTCTCGTCCGCGGCACCCACGACGACCCTCAGCCGTACCCCGGTGCTCCCCGGCACGCGCAACGGCGATTCCAGTACCAGTTCCTCAAGCGACTGGCACCCTGACCGGTCACCCGCCTGCATGGCCAGTTCGAGCAGCGCGGTGCCGGGGAGGAGGACGACCCCGTGCACCGCGTGGTCCCCGAGCCAGGGGTGTGTCGACCGGGAGATCCGGCCGGTCAGCACCAGCCCTCCGGTGTCCGGGTCCTCGATCAACGCGCCCAGCAGGGGGTGGGCCGCGGGCTCCAGCCCCGCCGCCGTCACGGCTTCGGGTCCACCCTGCCCCGGGGCGAGCCAGAACCGCTCGCGCTGGAACGCGGTCGTGGGCAGGTCCACGGACGGGACCGCGCCGGGCAGGACGGCTGTCCAGTCCACCGGTACGCCGCGTACGAACAGTTCGGCCGCCGACCGCAGCATCCGCAGCCGTCCGCCCTCTCCACGGCGCAGACTGCCGCCGATCACGAAACCGGTCAGCCCCTCGGCTTCCAGGGTGTCCTGCACGCTCGCCGTCAGTACCGGATGGGAACTGACCTCCAGGAACGTACGGAAGCCCTGGGCGGCCAACTCCCGTACCGCGTCCGCGAAGCCGACTCGCTCGCGCAGGTTGCGGAACCAGTACTCCGCGTCCAGTTCGGTTCCGGTCAGCCGACGGCCGTCGGTGGTGGAGTGGAACGCGACGTCGGTGACCGTGGGAGTCAATCCGTGCAGCGCGCCGACGAGTTCCGCACGGAGATCCTCCACCTGCCGTGTGTGGGAGGCATAGTCGACCGGAAGCCTCCTGGTGCGCACGTGCTGCCGGTCGTAGAAGGCCGCCGCCTCACCGAGTGCCGCGGGCGGCCCGGCCAAGGTGACCGAGTGGGGTCCGTTCACCGTGGCGATCTCGACCGTGTCGTCCCCGCGTTCGCGCAGGTCACGGACGGCCCGTTCCTCACCCACCGCGACCGCGAGCATCCCGCCACGACCGGCCAGGGTCCGCGCGATGAGCTGGCTGCGTACGGCGACGATCCGGGCGGCGTCCGCCAGAGACAGGGCGCCCGCCACGCAGGCGGCCGCGATCTCCCCCTGGGAATGACCGATCACGGCGTCCGGTCGCAGCCCCCAGGAGCGCCACAACGCGGCGAGCGAGACCATCACCGCGAACGACAACGGCTGCACCACGTCGGCACGTTCGAGTATGTCCGGATCCCGCTCCCGCACCATCGCGGACAGTGTCCAGCCGACCCAGGGGCCCAGCGCTTCCTCGCACTGCGCCATCCGGGCCGCGAACACGGGTTCGGTGTCCCATAGCTCCGCGCCCATGCCGGCCCACTGCGCCCCCTGGCCGGGGAACACCCACACGGACCCGGCTCCGTCACCGGCACCCACGACACCGACGTGGGCCAAGGACGCCGGCCGCTGCCCCGCCACCTCCTCAAGACCCCGCACGAGTTCGGCACGGCTGGCCCCGACCACCACCGCCCGGTGCTCCCACACCGCACGGGACCGCACCAGCGCGCCCGCCACGGCCGCGATGTCCACCGTGGGGTCGGCCTCGATGTGCGCGGCGAGCCGTGACGCCTGCTCGGCCAGTCCGGGCCCGGACCGCGCGCACACCACCAGCGCCGTCTCCCGCCGACCGGGCCCCTCCGTCGTCTCCAGCCGTGCGCCGTCGCGGTGCGGCGAACGCGGGGCCTGCTCGATGATGACGTGCGCGTTCGTGCCGGAGATGCCGAAGGCCGACACCCCGGCCCGCAGCGGCCGGTCCGCCGGCGGCTCGGGCCACTCCCGTCGCCGGGTCAGCACCTGCAGCCCTGTGGACCGGTCGGCGTACGGCGCGGCGGCAGACACGTGCAAGGTCCGTGGCAGCACGCCGTTGCGGAGTGCCAGCACCATCTTGATCACACCCGCGACACCCGCCGCGGCCTGCGTGTGACCGATGTTCGACTTCAGGGACCCCAGCGGCAGCGGTCGGCCGGTGCGGCCGTAGACAGCCGACAGCGCACGCGCCTCGGTGGGGTCTCCCAGCCTCGTGCCGGTGCCGTGCGCCTCCACCGCGTCGATGTCGTCGCCGCTCAGACCGGCGTCCGCGAGGGCGAGCCGGATGGCCTTCTCCTGGGCCCGGCTGCTGGGCGCGGACAGGCTGTCGGACGCCCCGTCCTGGTTGATCGCGCTGCCCCGTACGACGGCCAGCACCCGGTGCCCGGCCCGCCGGGCGTCCGACAGCCGTTCCAAGGCCAGCATGGACACGCCCTCCGACATGCCGAAGCCGTCCGCGTCCGCGGAGAACGCCTTGCAACGCCCGTCTCCGGAGAGGGCGCCCAGCCGGCTGTACTCCACGTACATGCCGAGGGTGGGTGCCGTGGTGGCACCGCCGGCCAGAGCGAGGTCGCACTCCCCGTCGCGCAGAGCGCGGACCGCCAGATGCAGCGCGACGAGCGAGGACGAGCAGGCGGTGTCCACGGAGACGGCCGGTCCCTCCAGCCCCAGTGCGTAGGAGATACGGCCCGAGTGCACGCTCGCGGTGGTGCCCGTCATCACGTGGCCCTCGACCGCGGAACCCTCGGCCAGGCCGGGCCCGTACTCGGACTCCATGACGCCGACGTACACCCCGGTGGCGCTGCCCTTCAGGCCGCTCGGATCGATGCCGGCGCGTTCCAGTGTCTCCCACGCGGTCTCCAGCAGCAGCCGCTGCTGCGGGTCCATGGCCAGCGCCTCGCGTGCCGAGATGCCGAAGAACCGGGCGTCGAACCTGTCGGCCTCGACGAAGCCGCCCTCGCGCTGCACATGGTGTCCGGGCTCGTCCAGGCGCGCGGTGTACGAACGCGCCACGTCCCAGCCGCGGTCGTCGGGGAAGGGGCCGACGGCGTCCCGCTCGTCCATCAGCAGACGCCACAGCTCGCCGGGGCTCGAGACGCCTCCGGGCAGACGGCAACCCATGCCGATGATCGCGATGTCCTCGCGCGAGCCGTCCGCCCTCGGCGCCACGGACCCGCGTCGCGAACCGGCCGTACCGGCCTTTTCCACCATGCTGCCCACTTCCTGGTCGTCCCGGCTGCTGTTGCGCTTCCCGGCCCGCCCGGTGCCCGGGAGGAGACGCGGCGCTCGTCCGAGGCCGCGTCGGTGATCTCTCCTTAGAACGAGGTGTTCCCGGTGCGGGGTTCATGCCGGCCGGCACGGGCCGTCGACTGCCGGGTCAGTGAGGTCTTGAGGTCTCCGGGGCGCTGCGGCACGCCGGGGACAATGCGCGCGGCTGCGTCCGCGACAGCGCCTTCGGCCGTGGCGGGCGGCTCCGGCCACGGCGGGCGCCTTCGGCCACGGCGGGCGGCTCCGGCCACGGCGGGCGCCTTCGGCCGCGGCAGACGGCTTCGGCCATGGCAGACGGCTTCGGCCATGGCAGACGGCTTCGGCCATGGCAGACGGCTTCGGCCATGGCAGACGGCTTCGGCCATGGCAGACGGCTTCGGCCGCGGCAGACGGCTTCGGCCGCGGCCGCGGCGAATCCGGCGGTCGTGCCGCGGCCCCGGCCTTGGTCGGCTTCCGAGGCCTGACCGTGTTGCAGTCGGCCGCCGACGCCGCCCTCTACGGCGGCAAGCACTCCGGCCGCGCCGTCCTCGCGACACGGCAGCACGTGGCCGTGCCGTCCAACAATGGCCGCCGGACAGGACGTCAGGGCACGGCCGTGTGGGGGCGAGCGGCATGAGCAGCGTGACCCTTGCGCCGACGGCCGACTGGATCCGCGGAATCAGCGTCAGACAACCGCACGCCGCCTGGCACGCGCAGGGCGGGCCGGTCGGTCTGCCGGCTCGCGTGCAGCACTTCGGCCCCCTCGTGCTCGGACACCGCGTCTCCGTGCGGTACGCGCCGTTCGACGTCAGCGACCACCAGCTGTTCGCCGACCCGTACGAGGCCGACGCTGTCACGCTCCTGGACGCCGCCGTCGCGGGGGTGAGGGCATGCCCTCCCCCGGCCCTGTACGAGATCGAGAGCAGCGAGGCGCGAAGACCAAGCGCGGGCGACGCGTCTGATGCTCTGAAGGGCACGGTGGTTGAGCGAGGACGAGGGTTCGTAAGAGGGCGGATGCTCCACGCCCCGGTCGTCCTGGTCGACGGCCGCACCATCGATGTCGCCGCGTCGGTCGGGCCGCCGCCCCGGACGTGATCGGCACCCGCGACCTCACCGTCCTCCAGCGGGCCGCCGATGCCGCGGTGTACGACGGCAAGCACACCGGCCGCGCGCACCTCGCCACCACTCCGCACGCTGCGGTGCCGTCCGTCAACGGTCGCCGCGCCGGACGCCCGGGTACGGCGGGGCGGGGGCGAGCAGTATGACCCTTACGGGGCTGTCCCGGCCGGATCCTCAGCATCAACATGCAGCGGCCACATGCCAAACCGCGCGTGTTCGCGGTTCTGGACTGGAAGGTCGTTGGCGGGGAATCGCGTCTGGAGCCGTGGTTGAAGTCCTGCGCGCGGGTGCCTGCCCGGTGGGTGGTTCTGTCAGGTCAGCTGTGGCAGCCGCAACCGGCTTGCCTTTTGGCCTTGGTGACCGTGGTGTTCGGGTCGGTGGCTTGTGCGGTGGGTGTGCAGCAGGCAGTGACGCCGCAGCATGAGGCTGCGGCGTCGGCGATGTCGGGCTTGACGGCTCGGACGATCGCGGAGTGCATGCCGTCGGCGACCTCGTGGGTGGGGGTGATCTCGATTTCGGTGAATCCGGCGGCTTCGAGGCCGTGCCGGTATTCGGCGAACGAGAGGGCGCCGGCGATGCAGCCGACGTAGTCGCCGCGCTCCGCCCGCTGCTCAGGCGTGAGGGTGTCGTCGGCGACGACGTCCGAGACGCCGATCCGGCCGCCGGGCGCCAGGACGCGGAACATCTCGGCGAAGACGGCGGGCTTGTCGGTGGACAGGTTGATGACGCAGTTGGAGATGACGACGTCGATGGTGTTCGCGGGCAGTGGGATGGCCTCGATGGTCCCCTTGAGGAATTCGATGTTGGTGGCGCCGGCCTTCTTCTGGTTGGCCAGGGCGAGGGCGAGCATCTCCTCGGTCATGTCCAGGCCGTAGGCCTTGCCGGTGGGGCCGACGCGGCGGGCGGACAGCAGGACGTCGATGCCGCCGCCGGAGCCCAGATCCAGAACCCGCTCACCCTCGTTCAGGTCGGCGACGGCGGTGGGGTTGCCGCAGCCCAGGGAGGCGGCGACGGCCTCGGCGGGCAGCGCGTTGCGCTCGTCGGCGGCATACAGGGCTCCGCCGAAGCTGTCGTCGACCTCGATGGCCTGCGGGCCGCAGCAGGCGGTGCCGCCTTCGGTGACCTGGACGGCGGCCGCTGCATAGCGCCGGCGGACGGTCTCGCGCAGGTCGGTGTTCTGCTCGCTCATGGCGTGGCTCCTCAAACGGGGCAGAGCGGCCCGGGTCGGTTGTATTGACGTACCTCGATGCAACCTTGCGACCTGAATCGAAGACTGTCAACATAGAAGCATGTCGAAACAAGAGTTTGCGGTCCTCGGCCAGGACGACGCCTCCGGGTGCTGCCCGAGGCTGCTGACCGCCCCGCTGGAGGAGGACCAGTCCGCCGAACTGGCGCCGGTCTTCAAGGCCCTGGGTGACCCGGTCCGGCTGCGACTCCTGTCGATGATCGCCTCACAGCAGGGTGGCGAGATCTGCGTCTGTGATCTGACTCCGGCCTTCGAGCTGTCGCAGCCGACGATCTCGCATCACCTCAAGTTGCTGAAGCAGGCCGGTCTGATCGCCTCCGAGCGCCGGGGGACGTGGGTGTACTACCGGCTGCTGCCCGAGAAGACGGACCAGCTGGCCGCGATCCTGACCCGTCCCGGCAAGCCTGCGGCTCAGACTCCTGACGTGCCGACCGGGGCCGCATCGTGAGCGAGACGAACACTGCCGCGGTCGGCTCGGTGGCCGGGCGGCTGTCGCTGGTCGACCGGTTCCTGGCGGTGTGGATCCTCGCGGCGATGGCCGTAGGCCTGGGACTGGGCCGCCTGGTGCCCGGCTTGGGCGACGCGCTCGCGAAGGTCACTGTCACCGGTGTCTCGCTGCCGATCGCGCTCGGCCTGCTCGTGATGATGTATCCCGTGCTCGCCAAGGTCCGCTATGACCGTCTGGACACCGTCACCCGCGACAAGCGCCTGCTGATCCCGTCCCTGGTCATCAACTGGATCGCCGGCCCGGCGGTGATGTTCGCCCTCGCGTGGATCTTCCTGCCGGACCTGCCGGAATACCGGACCGGACTGATCATCGTCGGGCTCGCCCGCTGCATCGCCATGGTCATCATCTGGAACGACCTGGCCTGCGGCGACCGCGAGGCCGCCGCCGTCCTCGTCGCGCTGAACTCGGTGTTCCAGGTGATCGCGTTCGCGGGGCTGGGCTGGTTCTATCTGTCCGTCCTGCCCGGCTGGCTCGGCCTGGAGCAGACGAGACTGGACGTGTCGGTGTGGGAGATCGCCCGCAGCGTCCTGATCTTCCTCGGTATCCCGCTCGTCGCCGGATTCGCGACCCGCAAGCTGGGCGAGAAGGCCAAGGGCCGCGACTGGTACGAGACGAAGCTGATCCACAAGATCGGTCCGTTCACCCTGTACGGCCTGCTGTTCACGATCGTGGTGCTGTTCGCCCTCCAGGGCGACGCGATCACCTCCCAGCCCCTCGACGTGGTGCGGATCGCGGTGCCCCTGCTGGTGTACTTCGCCGTGATGTGGGCCGGCTCCATGGGCCTGGGCAAGGCCGTGGGCCTGGACTATCCGCGGGCCACCACCCTGGCGTTCACCGCTGCGGGCAACAACTTCGAACTCGCCATCGCTGTGGCCATCGCGACGTTCGGCGCGACCTCCGGACAGGCCCTCGCGGGGGTTGTCGGCCCGCTCATCGAGGTGCCCGTACTGATCGGCCTGGTCTATGTCGCTCTCGCCGCCCGCCGCTATTTTCCCAGTTCCGGGCCCATGACAGCCCCTGCGGCTGCTGCGGAGGAAGGTTCCGCCCGTGTCTGACACCGCCTCCAAGCCGTCGGTGCTGTTCGTGTGTGTCCATAACGCCGGACGCTCGCAGATGGCCGCAGCCTTCCTCACCCACCTCGGCCAGGGCGGCATCGAGGTCCGCTCGGCCGGCTCGGCTCCCGCCGGGACCGTCAACCCCGCCGTGGTCGAGGCGATGGCCGAGGTCGGCATCGACATCAACGCCGAGACCCCGAAGGCCCTCACCGTGGAGGCCGTGCAGGCGTCCGATGTGGTGATCACGATGGGCTGCGGCGACGCCTGCCCCGTCTTCCCCGGCAAGAAGTACCTCGACTGGCAGCTGGCGGACCCGGCCGGCCGGGGAATCGACGCGGTCCGGCCGATCCGCGACGAGATCGAACGGCGCATCCGGCGCCTGATCGCTGAGCTGCCCCCGGCCGGCTGAGACGGGTGGCCGGCCAGATGCCAGGACGGGCGGGTCCTGCCCGGCGGGCTGCGGACAGGACCACTCTGGCACTGCAGGCCGAATCGGGGCAGCTTCGTTGTGCGCTCGGGACGGGCGGCGCTGATGTAGCGCATGGCGGTGTCGCTGATGCCGAACACGCGCATGAGGTGGAGGGGTCGGTGGTTTTCCAGGCCCCGAAGTGTCCTCCCGGACGTCCCGGAGCTGCCGCCGCCCGTTCCTGCCGCAGGGCAGCTCGGTCCGTGGCCATGCCTGGCCGCCGAAGGCGTGCCTGCAGAGCAGAAGCCCCGTACTCCCGGGAAACCGCCGCGAGGGAGTACGGGGCTTTCTGTGTTTCTGGAGCTGTCCGGCTGAAGGCCGGCTCAGGCCGGTCTGCTCGTGCTCGGAGAGCTGTTGCACCAAAGCGGTGTACTCGGTGGGGAACTGCTCATGCAGGACGCTCATGAGGATTTGAGCGCACTGCACGAAGACGGGCGGCTCCATCTTGCGCCGCAGGTCGTGGACGATGAACGGGGCCTTGTCATACGGTAGCTGGCGCGGTTGCCCGTTCTCATCCTGGTCAGACCCGCCTTCTCGCACGTCGGCCGGGGCGAGCGGTGCCGCAGGGGTATTAACCGCGTTAACGGTCTCCGGAGAGAACGCTCCCTGCCGCACCGAGCCCTCGAGGGTATCAACGGCGTTAACGGTGGGCGGCCCGCTGCGCTCGTCGGAGGGCTTCCGGCGCTGCCGCTGGCGCGGAGGCTTACTGAGTTTGTTGGCGTGTTGTCGTTGGGGGCTGACGGGGTGTGATCGTCGCGGTATGCCGGTTGTATGAGGTATCCGCAGGGTGGTGGGCTGACGCCTGAACGGCAGGCGTTTCGTGAGCGGATCCGGATGGAGGCCGCCGAACGGTTCGGCGCCGGCGCCTCCAACGCCGAGGTCGCCAAGGACTTACGGGTGAGCGTGCGCTCCGTTCAGCGGTGGCGCCTGGCCTGGCAGGACGCAGGCGCGGGCGGTCTTCGCTCGATGGGTCCGGTGTCGCTGCCCAAACTGAGCGAGCAGCTGTTCGCGGTACTGGAGCAGGAGCTGGCCAGGGGCCCGGTCGCACACGGCTGGCCGGACCAGATCTGGACGCTGACGCGGATCAAGACGCTGATCGGGCGCCGGTTCCACAAGAGCATGTCCCTCTCGGCCATCGCGAAGATGCTGCACCGGCACGGCTTCAGCCACCAGGTCCCCGCCCGCCGCGCTGTGGAGCGCAACGAAGAAGCCGTCACAGGCTGGGTGAAGGAGACCTGGCCCCACGTGGAAACACCGCGGCGGCGCTCGGGGCCTGGCTGTGCTTCGAAGACGAAGCCGGCTTCTCGATGACGCCGCCCACCACGCGAACCTGGGCCCAGCGCGGTCACACACCCCTCATCCGCGTGCGGGGACGCTCCCAGCGCCGCTTCTCCATCGCGGCCCTGGCCTGCTACAAGCCGGGCGAACGCTCACGCCTGATCTACCGGCCCAAGCGGCACGTCGATCACAAGCGGGGCGGCAGACGCAGTTTCACCTGGACCGATTACCGCGACCTGCTCATCGCCGCCCACCAGCAGCTCGGTGCCCCCATCGTGCTCGTCTGGGACAACCTGAACGTCCACAAGGACGCCCGGCTGAGAGCGTTCATCGACGCTCACGACTGGATCACCTGCTACTTCCTGCCGGCCTACGCCCCCGACCTCAACCCGGTCGAGGGCCTCTGGTCACTGCTACGACGCACCAGCCAGGCCAACACCGCCTTCACCGACCCAGACCACCTGATACGCACCCTCCGGCATGGCCTCCGCCAGATCCAGTACCGCAGCAACCTCATCGACGGATGCCTCGCCGAAACCGGCCTCACCCTGACGACACCACGCCAACAAGCTCAGTAACGGCGTTAATGGCCCTCGCGGCTTCCTCGGCCTGCTGCTCTTGGGGGGAGCTGGCCGATACGACGAGCTGGCTCACCCCTCAACTCACCGGATTCCACCTCCTCCTGGAGGTCAGGAATGAGTTCCAGGAGGGCCAGCCGTTGCGACACCCAGACCGCTGTCTTGCCGAGCCTCTTGGCCACCTGCCCGGTGCGTGCGCTCGGGGATGCGCTACTGATCTCCGAACAGCCGCAGGATACCGACCATACCGGGAGATGAGTGTCCGCTTGTGCTCACCGGCCACGTGCTCGGCCTTGCCGGGTAGGCGGTCGACTGAGTACAGCTCGACCAAGGAGCGCGGAGCCGCAGGAAGGAACCTGCACGCCGTGATCAGTGACCTGGCCCGGCTCAATGTGTCTCAGTCGGTGATCGACGGATTTCACGAGGCCCGTCTCCTCGGCAATGACTTCGTCCACAACGGCCTGGAGTACGCGCCCGATGCGGAGGCGGTGGGGGCGTAGGTGACGTGGCGAGCATTCGGGGACCTGTCCGACTGGTTGTCAAGGCTCTTGATTCGCGTTCGTGGTGTGGACTACCTGGCGGATGGCGTCGGGCAGACCGAAGAAGGGCATGAACTCGCTCCACGCACGTTCCCGACTCTGGGCGATCGAGGGGCGTTGTCAGTGGGCTCTGCGAAGGTGTACGTCGTGGACGAACTGGTGGAGCGTGTCGACGATCACGACCGTGTGTCGGGGGTGGTGGTCGGCCGCCGGCAGGCCATCCGGGAGGGTTGGCTGCACCGGGTCGCCGTGACGGTGTGCCGTGACGAGCGTGGGCGGATCCTCGTTCACCGGCGGTCGGGGCAGCTGTCGCGCTTCCCCGGGCTCTGTGAGGCGGTGGTCGGTGGCGCCGTGGATGTCGGTGAGTCCTATGAACAGGCCGCCGCGCGGGAGCTGGCGGAAGAGCTGGGCATTCGTGTGCTGCCGCGGTTGCTGTTCACGTTCCTCAACCGCAGTGATCTCCGCTCTCACTGGCTCGGTGTGCACCAAGCCCTGGTGCCGGACGCTGTGGCCGCGGATCCTGATGAGGTCGCCTGGCATGGCTGGCTGACCTAGCCGGAGCTGCGGTCGGCCCTGCTGGAGTGGCGCTTCACTCCCGACAGTTACGAAGTCTTCAGCCGGTATCTCGCGTTCCGGACCGCGCGGTCCTGATCTTGCCCGCTTCTCGGGCTGGGGTGCCTGCTTGCAGCCACAGCACGGAACATCCCAACAGAAATGTGGATCGGCACCCGTTGGAGCACACCACCAGGAGGAACCAGTGTCATACCCGCAACCGCACACCCCCGAGGAGAAACTCGCCGACGCGAAGAAGCTGTTGAGCCTCCCGCCTATCGTCGTCATCTGCGGCTCCACCCGCTTCATGACCGAGATGACCGAGGCCGATCTGCGGGAGACCGAAGCCGGAAAGATCGTCGTCAAACCGGGCATCGACATGAAGTCACCACACGACCTTTGGTCCGATCCTGTCGAGGCCGAGTCGCTGAAGGTTCGACTCGACGATCTGCACCGGGCGAAGATCCGACTCGCTGATGAGGTGCTCGTAGTCGGCGACTACATCGGAGTCAGCACCCGAGCCGAAATCGCCTACGCCCGGTCGCTGGGCAAACCCGTGCGGTTCACGCACTCCGAAGCCGACCCCGACGTGAAGGCCCGGCGCGAGACACTCCGCTGCGGCTGGGCCAGTTGCTTGGCGAAGCGGCGGACGTCCTCGATCACCGGGTCGAAGCCGGTGGCCGGAAGGAGCTCGAACGCCTGTCGGTTCTTGAGCGGCTTCCGGCAGAGGCGTCGTCGCGCGACCGAAACGGAGATGGGGACGACCATCGGCACGGGAAGCAGCCACCAGGTGTTGCCGGTCAGCCAGGTGGGGTTTTGGATGGGCGTCCGGCGGGCTTGCCGGTGGCTTCGTCCAGCCGGTCTGTCGTTCTCCCCTGGACACGTCGTGGATCGGTCCGCTCGGGCGGAGTGCGGATCGTGGGGTGTTCTCTCGACGCCGCTTGGTGGGTATGGGTGTTCCCAACAGGCGGGTCATGGAGGCAGGGAGAGATCATGGCGGTGCTCAAAGGCAAGGCGGCTGTCGTCACCGGTGGCTCGCGGGGGATCGGCCGGGCTGTCGTGCTGCGGCTTGCGCGGGACGGGGCGACTGTGTTCTTCAACTACGCGCAGAACCAGCACGCTGCGGATGAGGTCGTGCGGCAGGCCGAGAAAGCGGGCGGGAAGGTCGTTGCGGTCCAGCTGGATCTGGCGGAGCCTCGCGCGGCCGAGGAGTTGTTAGCTACTGCCGAACGTCAGCTCGGCGGTCTGGACATACTGGTCAACAACGCGGCTGTGCACACCGACGTCGTGCCCATCGCGCAGACGGAGGAGGCTGTGTTCGACAGAGTGATGGCCGTGAACGCAAAGTCAGTTTTCCTCACGGTGCGTTATGCGGCGCGGCACATGCGCGACGGCGGGCGGATCGTGAACATCTCCACCCTCAACACCGTTTTCCCCGCTCCCGGCAACGCTCCATACGCAGCCAGCAAGGGCGCCCTCGAACAGCTGACCTTGGTAGCCTCACGCGAGCTGGGCGCACGGGGCATCACGGTCAACGCCGTCTCGCCCGGCGCCACGGACACCGATCTTCTGAACGCGGCCAACGAGCCGGAGAAGTTGGCGATGGCCATCGGAATGACCTCGCTCGGACGCCTCGGCCGACCCGAGGACGTGGCGGACGTCGTCGCCTTCCTGGCGGGGCCGGACGGGCGGTGGCTGACCGGCCAGAACATTCGCGCCAACGGAGGTATCCTCTAACGGATGGGGGCCCTGAGAGGCGCTCATGTCGGTCAAGACCATGGTCGTCACGGACGGCCGCCGCGAACACATGAGCGACATCGTCCGAGCCGTCGCCGCCCTGCTGTCCCACCAACAGACCGCCGAGCTGCCCCCCGGCACGAACGATGTGAAACGCCAAGCCCCACCGGGGCCCGCGACGCCTCACCGCCTACCGTGCACGAGCTCGTAATAGGACTCCGTTAGGTCTGTCTCGATCTTGATGTCGTGTGTGGTCTGCTGGGCAGGGGCTGGTGGCAGGTGGTGCAGATGCCGGTCCAGCACCTCAGGACATCCTGGAGGGCGTCGAGGGTCTGGTAGAGGGTGAGGCCGGTGTGGGTGCTTTTGGGGCCAGTCGCTGTTCGGTGAGAAAAGCGTGGGCGGCCGTCACGAGGGTGACGTGGTGGTGCCAGCCGGTCCAGGACCGGCCTTCGAAGTGGTCCAGGCCCAGGCCGTGCTTGAGTTCGCGGTAGTCGTGCTCGATGCGCCAGCGGACCTTGGCCAGGCGGACCAGGTCGGTGATCGGGGTGTGGGCCGGGAGGCTGGAGAGCCAGTATTCGGTGGGCGCCTCGGCGTCTTCGGGCCACTCTGCCAGCAGCCAGCAGTCGGGCAGGACGCCGTCCCACCACCCCTGCTCGGCCGAGGCGGCTGCCCGGATCGGACGCTCGACGGCCTTGCCCGCGGGGCGGACCCGCGCGGCGGCGAAGCGGGAACGTAACGCGCCGCGTGAGCCCTGCCGCCAGGTGAGGGAGACGAATGCCTCCTGTCCGAGGCCGGTGGCGAGGGCTGCCACCGAGGGTGCTCGGTGGCGGTAGCGGGGCTGGGGCCAGCAACCGACGGAGCCGACGCGGTCCGGGGCCATGGGCTGGGCGTCGAACGGGTGGGCGCTCACGTCCGCGCGGACGGCCAGCACGTAGTCGATTCCCCGCTCGGCCAGGCCGGCCCTCAGGTGGGCATTGGTGCCGTAGGCGGCGTCGGCCACGACCACCGGCGGCGTCATGCCCCAGCCGGCCAGCTCATCGAGCATGTCCAGCGCCAGCCGCCACTTCTCACGGTGTCCGACCCCGGGCGGGATGCGGGTGACGGTGCGGCGGTCGGTGTCCGCCGTCCACTCCTTGGGCAGGAACAGGCGCCACTGCAGCGGGCAGGAAGCGGTGTCACTGGCGGCATGGACGCTGACCGCAACCTGGCAATTGGCGCGTTTGCCCAGGGCCCCGCAGTACTGCGGGGCCACGGCGACCGACATTCTTCCGTCCTTGGGCACCGACACGTCATCGGTCACCCAGGCCGTCGGACTGATCAGTGGCAGCATCCGCTCGCAGACCCGCCGCTGCACCGGCACCGGGTCCCAGGTGGACTGGTTCACGAACTGCTGCAGGTTCTGCTCGTTGCCGTCGGGCAGCCGAGCTGCCATGGCCTGGACCGACTTGCGGCGGCCGTCCAGCATCAGTCCCCGCAGATAGCAGTCGCCCTTGGCCCGCTGGTCCTTGCGAGGCACCGAGGCGAACACATCAGCCACATACAACGCCAACTTCGCCCGGACACGGTTCACTTCATGTGCGTCCACCCATCCAACATGCCCAGGAACAGGACGAACCGGAAGACTTAACGGAGTCCTAGTAGGGCTTGGTCATCTTCACTCGTGCATGCGTGTCTACTGCTCGCGAGCGTCGTTGGAATGGTGTGACACCTGAGGAGATGGCCGGGGTCCGGGAGGATCTGGAGGCGTTCGCGGCGGAGTTGTTCGACGGGTTCTTCCGTGCGGATCAGCGGCGGTGGGGGCAGGCGTATGTGCGGGGACTGCTGTTGGACGGCCGGCGTAAGTCGGTGGAGCCGATGGCGGCACGTCTGGGTGAGGACGGCAACCGTCAGGCGCTGGCGCACTTCATCACCTCCAGTCCGTGGGATCCGGCCCATGTCCGGGCCCGGCTGGCCTGGCGGATGACCGAGGCGATCGGTCCGGAGGCATTGATCGTCGACGACACCGGCTTTTTGAAGGACGGGGACGCCTCGGCGTGTGTGTCGCGGCAGTACACCGGCACCGCGGGCAAGGTCACCAAATGCCAGGTCGGGGTGTCGCTGCACCTGGCCCGGGATCACGCCTCGGCCGCGGTGAACCGGCGACTGTTCCTGCCCGCTTCGTGGGATCCCGACTCGCCGGAGGCCGATGCGGTCAAGGTCGCCCGCCGCAGTCGCTGCGGCATCCCCGACCAGGTGGGGCACGTGGAGAAGTGGCAGCTGGCCCTGGACATGATCGACGAGAGCAGGTCGTGGGGCATCGACATTCCCCTGGTCGTCGCGGACGCCGGATACGGCGATGCCGCCGCCTTCCGCCACGGCCTGGAAGAACGCAACCTGCCCTACGCGGTGGGCATTTCCTGCCGTCACACCGCCCACCCGGCCGACGCCCGGCCCGTCCAGCCCGCCTACGCCGGCACCGGCCGGCCACCGCAGTTGCAGTATCCCGAGCCTGCGCAGACCGTCAAAGACCTGGTCATCGCGGCCGGCAGGACGGCCGCGAGACCGGTGTCCTGGCGAGAAGGCTCCCGCCCTGGCAAAGGAATCAGCGGCTTCAAACGCATCTGCTCGCGGTTCGTGGCTCTGCGCATCCGCCCGGCCGGACGCGGCGTCCGCCAGGCCACCGACGGTCCTGAGCTGCCCGAACGCTGGCTGCTGGCCGAATGGCCGGCCACTGAAGCCGAACCCGTGCAGTTCTGGCTCTCCAGCCTGCCCTCCGGCATGCCGCTGGCGACCCTGGTCCGGCTGGTCAAGCTGCGCTGGCGCATCGAACACGACTACCGGGAGATGAAACAGGCTCTGGGCCTGGCCCATTTCGAAGGCCGCACCTGGGGTGGCTGGCATCACCACGTCACCCTCGTATCGGCCGCCCATGCCTTTTGCACGCTGCAACGACTGGCACGAGACCCAAAAGACGCGGCGCAGGTCTGAGCCTCTACCAAGTCGTCCGAGAACTCCAAACCCTTCTCGCCGCCTGGGCCGGCGCCTGCCCCACCTGCCACCGCGACATACCCACACTGATACGCACCTGACCAAGCCCTACTAGTAAGAGTTGTCCCGTAAATGATCTTCGAGGTCGGCGGTGTGCTACCCCATGACCGCGCGGGCCGCGTCCAGAAACGCCAGCCGGTTGTCCTCCAAGTAGTCGCGCACGCTCTCACCCTCGGGCAAGCCTTCCCACACCGTCCGGTTGAGGTCGAGGAAGTACGCGCGTGCCGCGTCGTGCACGGGCAGGGGGAACTGGATGCGGATGAGACGCTCCGCGACCCACAGCTTGTTCATGACGTCCCGGGTCGTGAGGAACCAGTCGTCGGTGTCCTCCCATTCGGAAGGCCGACTGAAGGCGGAGCGTTCGGCCTCGGCTCCCACCTCGATGAACCGCTCCAGCAGCGCCAGCCGTTCCCCGCGCCGGGCCTCCGACAAGGCGATCTGCTGCCGTTGTCGTTCAGCGCGTTCCGCTGAGAGTTGAGTCCTGTGCTGGACGAGGTAGGACAACGAGCCGCCGAGGACAACGCCGCCCAGCGATATGAGGGACACCCAGACCTGACCTGACATGGCGGTCATCGTGCCATGCCGTCGACCTTTGGGACGATCTCGCTGTGGCCTGGTGTGATTACGGCGTCCGAGCCGTCCTGGATGGCCCTCTTCACCGGGCTGAGCCCGCGTCAGTTCGGCAAGCTGATCACCGAGCTACGGCGCGAGGGCGCGGATCCGGTACGCAAGGGCCGGCCGTGGAGCCTGCCGCTGGAGGACCGGGTGCTGCTGATGGTCGCGTACTGCTGCACGAACCTGAAACTGTGGCACCTGGCCCCGCTGTTCGGCATCTCGAAGTCCGCAGTCGACCGCATTATCGACCACCTCGGGCCGTCGCTCGCGCTCCGTCCGCGCAGGCGGTTCCGCAAGGACACCGTGCTGATCGTGGCCGGAACCCTGGGTGCCCATCCGTGAACACACAGTCGCCGAACAGTCTGAGAACTACAGGTACTCGACCAACCACCAGGTCGTCATCGATGCAGGCAGCCAGCTCGTGGTCGCCGTCGGCCGGCCCTTGCCCGGCAACCGCAACGACTGCAAGGCGTGGGAACTCTCCGGCGCGAAGGACGCCGTCGGGCACCTCGGTCATAGCGGACGGCGGCTACCGGGGCACCGGCCGGGCGCGCGCAGGGGAAGGCAGGCACCGTGACGTGGACGCTGCCAGGCCCGAGACTCACCCCCCGTGCCAGGCCGGCTCTGCGCCTGTACGGCCTTGCCGGCCGCGGCCAGCAATTACAGCGGTGTCTGTACATGGCTCGTTCAGGGGGGCGCACCCGTCGGCACGGGCGGTGGAACTAGCCCGTACAGGCCAACAACCCCCCGGTCATCACCCACATGGGTTGTGCGTGACTCTGGCTGATGACTCGTGTGCCCGAGCGGTGCATGGTGTTCGCGTCCGAAAGGGAAGACGAAGCGGCACGCCGTACCGGGGAGGACGGGCCGGGATCGTGTGACGCACCGGCCCGTGCCCGTGCCGTCGATAGTCCCGCCGCGGGAAGTGCCGGCTGCCGGAACTCCGCTCCGCCAAGGCCGCTCACCGGCCGACCCGCCCGGTCGTCACCGCCGTACCCAGCGTGTCCCCCTCGGCAGCCAGCCGCATGTCGCAGCGCTCTTGGTGCCCACCGGCAGCAACGCGCGCGGATCAACCCCGTGAAGGAGACATCACCATGCCCCGCATACCGACTCCGCGCCGCGCTGTGACGGCCCTGCTGCCCGTCCCCGCGCTGGTCTGCGCCCTTCTCACGGGCGTCTCGCAGCCCGCTCACGCCCAGGACGGCGTCCCCCTGGCAGCCTGCCCCGGCTATGCCGAGCAGACCATCAGCCCCGCGCTGTCAGTGCTGCCCCAAACCGAGACGGTGAGCGTGGACGGACAGTTCGGTCCATGTACAGGACAGCTCATCGATCCCGAGCACGCTTTCGCCGAGTACACCGCCAGCGCCACGGGAACGCTCAGCTGCACACTCAACGCCCCGATCACCAACGCGAGCGGCACCGTGCGGTGGCAGGACGACGCCGGCCACAACACCGGCACGTCGCACTTCACGGGCGGCATCACCCTGAGCCAGCGCCCCGTGGGCGAGACCGTCGGCATCGTCGTGGCCACCATCGACTCGGGCGACTTCCAGGGCCGCACCCTGCAGATCACCAGCGCCCGTCTGACCATCGACCCGGTGCAGTGCCTGACCACCGGCGTCCAGCGCGTCGCCGGCCCCGGCACCCTGGCGATCCTGCCCCTGTGAGCTCGGTCGTTCTCCCGGCTCCGCAAGGACCTGATCGGTGAAGTGGCCGGGGTGCGGACACCGCGGACCGCGCCCGCACCCCGGCCACGCGGAAGTACACAAGGTGCGGGTCACCACCGAGGCCGTCATCGGCGCCGTCGCCGACTCCCCCGCCGCGCCCCCGACAGTGCTGCTGGGCTGGTCATGCCGCAGATGTCGAAGGTCGGACTGATACGCGGCGATCCGGCGTGATCACCGTGCCGGCATGGAGATGCGCGAGCTCGAGCGGGCGCCGCCGTTTTGTGGCTGGCCGCGGTTCAGGCGGAGCCCGCTCGCCTCTTGGAGCGGCCTACCGCGCGCCGCGTTGTTCAGCTCGGTGACCGCGGTCCCTGCGTGCGCTGCTCACGCTTGCGCGTCGTCGGTGTTCCGGTCGCGGTGGGCCAGGCGCTCGCTCTGGTGGCCTGGCGCGTCGGCTCCGCAGGGTCGGAAGCGGGCGAGGTATGCCGGGCTTGGGCCGCGGCGCTCGGTCAGGTGGAGGCCGACGGCGTCGGCGAGCCGGTGCAGCCGGCCGAAGGGGATCCAGTGCCGGTCGAAGAACTCGCCGATCACCAGCCGCCCGCCCGGTGCCAGCACCCGCGCCGCCTCGCGCAGTACCCGATCCGGCTCGGGGATCTCACCGAGCGCGGTCACGGCGTAAATGGCGTCGAACGTCTTGTCGGCGTAGGGCAGTTCACGTGCGTCCGAACGGGTGGGCCTGATCGTCGCCAGGCCCTCGCGCTCGGCGCGGCACATCACGTGGTCGAGCATCTCCTGCTGGATGTCGAGCACATCGAGCCGTCCCTCCGGCCCGAGCTGCGGGGCGACGTGCAGCGACTGCAGGCCGGTCCCCGGGCCGATCTCCAGCATCCGCTCCCCCGGTCGCGGCCGCAGTACGGCGTCCGTCCGGCCGGCGGTCAGGAACGGCAACGGCACGTCGAGCAGGCCGCGTTGGGCGTACGGATAGGGCGCTGTGTCGCCCAGCCACCAGGCGGCGGCCAGCGCGGCGCCCGCCCCGGCGGCGACCGCCCAGCGGGTCCGGGCCGGGATCGCGGCGGGGGCGGTGGGGATGCGGTGCATGGTGTTCTCCGGTGGATCGATTCGGTCCGTGGTACGTGGTCGGGCGGTCGGCGTCACGCGGGCCGGCTCAGCGTCCGCAGCGCCAGCCGACCGCACAGCGCGGCGAGCGGCAGCTCGGCGCCGAGCGCCATGGCGACCGCCGTGGCGAAGTCGCCGCCCGGGGCCGCGGTCGTGGTGTCGAACCAGGCGTCCACCACAAGCAGCGTCGCGGTCGCGGCGGCTGCCAGGGCGTGCCGCCGGTCGCCGCGGGCGGCGAGGAGGCCGGTGGCGATCAGGCCGAGCGCCTCCAGCGCGTCGAGCCCGACCCAGGCGACCGGCCAGTGCGCCGCGGTCGCGGTGGCCGGCAGGCCCGTGGCCAGCACGTACAGCCACGGCAGCAGGCCGAGCCCGCAGGCGACCAGCAGCCACCCGGCCCGCCGCATGCCCCGCGCCGGGCGCGGCTCCTCCGCCTCTTGGTGGAGCGGGATGACCTCGGCGCGGCCGAAGCCCTCGGCACCGGCCACTTCCTCATCGCACACGACCCGTTGACGCATCGTCTTCCCCCGCTCCCTGCCGGCTCTGCCCTTCACGTGCTCCACCCTCCGCCGCACACCGGGGCGCCGTCAGTCACGCAGGGTTCCGACCCGGGGTGGAGACAAGTGCACCCCCGAACCGGGCAGAAGCGTCATGGCACGGGGATGGCCTGCGGCTTTACCGTTTGACCCATGCAACTCACGACGTGGCTGCAGCTGGTGCCGGGCCGATCGTTCCGCAGGGCGGGACACCGGACCGCGCTCGTCGCCGCCGGCCTGCCGCTCCACCTCGCCGTGGTGCCACTGTGGCTCTGGCTGCTCGGCACGACGGCGGCGTTGGTGCGCGCGCCCGGCGCGGTGGCCGTGGCTCCGCTGCCCGTGCTGCTCACGCTCGCGGTGACACCCCTGCTGACCGTCGGGCAGCGGCGGCGCTACCGAGCGCTCGTCGGCAAGGACCTGCCGCGCCCCGCCGTACCCGGGCCGGGACGCAACTGGAAGTCGGCGGTGCGCCGGCTGACCGGCCGGGCCTTGTGGCGGCAGGTCTGCTACCACGCCGTGGCGGGTCCGCTGCTCGCCGTCCTGGACCTCGCCGTCCTCACCGTCTGGGCCACCGCTCTCGTGGCCGCCTCCATCTACGTGTGGATCTGGGCGCTGCCCCCGCAGTGGCGGGTCACCGACCTCGGGTACACCACGCAGGCCGCGTACATCACCGCCGGCGGCCTCGCCCTGCTGTTCCTCGGGCCGCGGCTGACCGGCGCTCTGGTGCGGCTGGAGACCCGGGTGGCCGAGGTCCTGCTCGGCCCCAGCCGCACGGAGAGGCTGGCCCGCCGGGTCGCCGACCTCGCCGAGAGCCGGGCCGGCGTGCTCGACGCCGCCGACGCCGAGCGGCGGCGGATCGAGCGCGACCTGCACGACGGCGCGCAGCAGCGCCTCGTCTCACTCGCCGTCAACCTCGGCCTGGCCAGGGCCACCCTCGACGACCTGCCGGAGGACGCCCGCAAGGTGATCGACGAGGCGCACCGCGAGGCGAAGGAGGCGATCGCCGAACTGAACAACCTGGTGCGCGGCCTGCATCCGGCTGTCCTTGAGGACCGCGGCCTCGACGCCGCGCTGTCCGGGGTCGCCGCCCGCCTCCCGATCCCGGTGCGCGTGGCGGTGGACCTGCCGCAGCGCCCCTCACCCACGATCGAGGCCGTCGCGTACTTCGTGGTCTCCGAAGCCCTGACGAACGTGGTCAAACACGCCCAGGCTTCCCGGGCGGACGTGACCGTGGAGCGGATCGGGGAGATACTGCTGGTGGTCGTCGCGGACGACGGAGCGGGCGGCGCGGATCTCGCGGCGGCCGGCGGCACCGGGCTCGCCGGGCTCGCCAAGCGCGTCGCGTCCGTCGACGGCACGTTCTCCTGCCGCAGCCCCGCCGGGGGCCCGACCGTCATCACCGTGGAGCTGCCGTGCGCGCCGTGATCGCCGAGGATTCCCTCTTGCTGCGCATCGGCGTGGTCAAGGTGCTGGAGGCGGCCGGCTTCGAGATGTGCGCGCAGGTCGCCGACGCGGAAGGGCTGCTGGCGGCCGTCGAGGAGCACCGGCCCGACATCGCCGTGGTCGACGTGCGCATGCCGCCCGGCTTCACCGACGAGGGAGTACGCGCCGCGCTGGTGATCCGCCGCCAGTACCCGCGTACCGCCGTGCTCCTGCTGTCGCAGTACGTGGAGGAGCGGTACGCCGCCGATCTGCTCGCCGCCAACACCTCGGGCGTCGGCTATCTGCTCAAGCAACGCGTCGCCGACGTGGAGGAGTTCGCCGAGGCGGTACGCCGGGTGGCGGCCGGCGGCACCGCGCTCGACCCGCAGGTCGTCGCGCAGCTGCTGGTGCGCCGGCACAGCGATCCGCTCGACCGGCTCACACCGCGCGAGCGGGAGGTGCTGGAGCTGATGGCGGGCGGCCGGTCCAACTCCGGCATAGCCGCCGAGCTGGTGGTGAGCGAGAGCGCTGTCGCCAAGCACATCAACAGCATTTTCACCAAGCTCGACCTGCCCAGGGCCGACGCCGACCACCGCCGCGTCCTGGCGGTGCTGCGCTTCCTGGGCGTTGCGACCGTGTAGTACGCGACCCTGCCGTATGCCCAGTCGACAACGGTGCTGACCGCCATCTGGTGGGGAATGCGGCTCCTTCGGAGAGGTGCTCTTCACCAGGCTCTGCCGCGCTGGAGTCGAAGGTGGTGGCCGTCGTGCGCAGGGTCATGGCATGGGGGGCCCGGTCAGCGCGGGTGTATTCGCAGTCGCCGCCGGCGCGCGGCCGGGTACGGCAGCGCGGCGAGCAGTTGCGGCTGTCCGGCCGTTTCCGGTTCCCCATCGGGGTGTCACTGACGTACCAGACGGCTTCGCACTGCGGGCAGCGGAACCGGGCCAGGGGGCGGGCGCCCCTTCAGCAGAGCGGTGTACGCCTCGCCCCCGGCGTCGATGGCAGCCCAGCGGGCCCGCTGCATCCTCCAGGACCGGGTCCGGCACCGGGCGCCGCAGTACAACCGCGAGCACCGGCTCCCCTTCCGTTCCAACGGAACCAGGCCCGCTCACCGTCGATATGCAGCAAGAACTCCGCAACCGGACCCGCGGGGGCGGGGTCGTCCGGCGAGGGTGGCTGCTGTGGTATGGCGGCGCTGATGCCGGGGCCCGGAGCGGCCAGAACAATGCGATGGTCACGAACCGGTGTACAGAACCGATACACAGAATGAACGCGAGACGAGAAACACCTTCCATGAGAGTCATGGGGCAGTCGATACTGTGGGGAAGCAAGGCCCCGCCGGATGCCCCGACTTGCCACGCACCCGGTCTCAGCACGAGCACGGAAAGGACACCGGTGGGTAGTAACACTGCTTTCGACAACCGTACGAAGCAGCCGGCCGTTCCACAGCCCCGGCCTCTCATACGCGGCCCGGAGCATCTGGCGGGGGCGCCGGACCGCCACAGCGTCGGACCGATGATGGGGTCCATACAGGCGCTCGCCGGCAACAAGGCCGCGTCCGCCGTCGTCCAGCGTCTCGCGGGGAACGACGAGACGGCGAAGCCCGCCGACGAGCAGGCCAAGCCGGAAGCGAAGAAGAAGTCCCGTACCGGGCTGAACATCCGGGAGCGGATCGCCGGCGCGCTGGAGCGGGCCAACAAGCACCTCGACGTCCTCGACACCTTCGTCCTGCGCGGCATGGTCCCGGCCAACGCGGAGATGAACTGGAAGTCGTCCCAGAACGCCGACACGCACTTTTCGGAGCAGGTCGGCGCGTCCGCCGCAGCGGCCAGTGCCGAGATGGGGCTCACCGACGGGGTCACGGCGGTCAACAACGTCATCGACGCCACCAAGGCGTACAAGGAGTCCAAGCAGAACCCGACGGGTCCCTCCTCCCATGCCCCGCGCAAGAAGTATCCCTCCAAGATGCTCGACGCGATCCAGAACACGGCGACCGACGCCTCCGACTTCATCGGCGTCGCCAGGAACGCTCTGCACGCGGAGGGCCTCGTGACGGCGGCGAGCGTCGCCGAGGCCGGGAGCGGGATGGTCGGCGCCGTCGCGGGCGTCAAGAGCGTCCGTGCGGCGCGCCGGTTCGGGCTGACGACGCGCAAGTACCAGAACGTCAAGAAGATCGACGTGCCCGCGCCGGTGCAGGAGCCCGAGATCAACCGGCTCCACAAGGCGGAGGTGGACAGCCACTGGGCGCTCGCGCAGGCGTATGTCGCGCTGGAGCGTGCCCATGACGGCGACGACGAGGGCCTCGCGGACCGGCTGGGCGCCGCCCTGGACCAGACCGGTGCGGCCTTCACGAGCATCGAGAAGGCCGCCGACGACGTCAAGAAGGCACAGGACACCGTCGCCCTCAACACCGCCCGGGACTACGCGCTGGCGAAGCAGCGCAACAAGCTCTGGAAGCAGGGGGTCGGCGCGGTCGGGGACGGCGTGAGGTCGGCCGGCGGCGCGGTGGCGATCGCAGCGGCTGCCACGGGGACGCTGGCGAGCAACCCGGCCGGCTGGGCGCTGGCCGCGACAGCTGCGGGGCTCCTGCTCTCGGTCACCGCGTACAAGGCCGGGCGCGCCGGCAAGAAGCGTTACGACGGCGCCCGCCACCCCGAGCGCTGGGCCCCGCCCACGGAGGAGGGCGAGCAGACGACAGCCGAGCCCGCCTCCCGCCAGGACGCCCTCAAGGAAGCGCTGAAGTTCTGGAAGAAGGCCGAACACAGCAAGCGCGACGCCATGGCGCGCACCCTCTACGGCCTCGCCGCGGGCCCCGATGTCCCGGCCGGCAAGGGCACCTCGCCCGAACTGCGCACCTCGGCCCGGGAACTGCTCGTCGCGCTGAAGTCGGGCCCCGGGAACCTGCACATGACGGAGGAGGCGTGGGCGGCATCCCTGAACGACCCCGCCGACGCCGAGAAGTGGCACAAGGAGATCGCCAACCAGCTTGCTTCGAGCTGAGGTTGGCGGCATGCCCGGCTGTCCAGGTCTCCGGTTCGCCCGGTTGCCCGGCTGACGGTCTCCGGCGAGAGGCACCGCCCCGGCGGCGTCTCTCGCCGGCCCCGGGGCGCGGACCGGAAATCCGGAGGATCCGGACGGCATTCGGGTGCAGCAGGAGTGACCTCGAGCAGCAGAGGCTTGCCGTACTCCACAGCGGCGTCACCGACGCCACGACCGGGCTTTCACGCGGGCGCGTCGAGCCCGTGTACGACTCCGCCGGCTCAACGACGAAGACCGGCACCGCTTCCCACGGGAGGGGACCGTATGGGCAACGGCGACGGTGGCGCTGACGTATCGCCCCGGCCACACCGGCCGGGGCCGGAACGTCGGGTGGCCGCGCACGGGTCAGCGCGGTCCTCGGATGCTGTCGATGATGCGGGTCCAGTTGTCGCTGCCGTGTCCGTTCTCGATCGCCCGCCGGTAGTGGGCCTGCACGGCCAGGGGGAGCGCGAGGTCGAGGCCGAGTGACGTACTGGTCTCGACGATGTGGTCGGATGTCGCGCCCATCATCGTGACCGTGCTGAGGTCGCCGGGATGTTCTCCGGCATCAAGCGCGGTGCCGGGGTTCTCTTCACCAGCCCTCAGGATGTCGCCGATCGAGTCGGCGGAGGAGAGCAACTCCGGCAGCGCTTCCTTGGCCTTCATTCCTGCGGTGCCCAGCATCGCGGTGGCGTGCATGAGTCCGGACAAGGTGGTGAGGAACACCGCGAGCTGGGCTTGATACATCATCTGGGCGAGGCCCGGGTCTTCGCCCAGATACTTTGGTGTTCCCAGCAGTGTCAACGCCGCCAGGTGGCGCTCCATCACTTGGTCGCGGCCGCTGTAGTAGACATGGGCTGCCTCCGTGCCGACCATCGGCGCGGGGACCATGACACCTCCGGTGAGGAAGGTGGCGTCGTGGCCCGCTGCCCAGGTTGCTGCCTCGCGTGAACGGTCGGGAGTGTCAGAGCTCAGGTTGACCAGTGTCCGGCCGGCGAGCGATGCGGTGGCGCTGCCGAGGATGTCGTACATCGCCTGGTAGTCGGTGAGACTGAGGATCACGAGGTCACTCGCTTCGACCGCTTCGCTGGGTGTCGCCGCGAGCGTCGCTCCGTCGGTGACGACGCCGTCGGCCCGACCGGCGGTGCGGTTCCAGACGGTGACCGGGTGGCCGGCGGTGAGGAGGGTGCGGGTCATCGCCTGGCCCATCGGGCCGAGCCCGATCACGGTGACAGTGCTGTCCTGCCTGGTGGTGTGGTTCTGTTGTTCGTTCACCCCTCCATGCTCGGAGAGTGTCACTACTCTCAGAAGTACCCACTATTTTCTGCGGTACTTACCTTTCCGTAAGGGGGACCAGTGATGGCCAAGGCACCGAGACGCGGGCCCTACATCTGCGGCATCGACGCTGCGCTCGACGTGGTGAGCGGCAAGTGGAAGGGACTGATCCTCTGGGAACTCGACGCCCATCGCGTACGCCGTTTCGCTGAGCTCCGTCGCGGTCTGCCGGGGGTGAGCGAGAAGATGCTGACGCAGCACCTGCGCGAGATGGAGGAAGACGGTCTCGTGCACCGAGAGGTCTATGCCGAGGTGCCGCCGCGGGTGGAGTACTCCCTGACCGAGCACGGGCGCACGCTCAACCAAGCGCTCGGACCGCTCGGCGCCTGGGGGGTCGAGCGGATGCGCCGCGAAGGCTCCGAAGCGGTCGCCGTGACCGAGACCTCACACGAGGTAAGCGTCCCGGCCGGCAACCCTGTGCGTGGGTGCCACTCCTGATGGGCTGAACGCTGCGGGGGGACCACGCTACCTATGCCCGGCCGTGCACGGTCGACCGGACTGGTCCCGCTTTCGGGCCACGCCGGGCCGCCCGCACCCAGGAGGAGTCGATGCGCTTCCCGCTGGCGTGCAGGGTGCCGAGGAGGGCCAGTGCCTGGGCGGAGGGGAGGGCGTCGGCCAGGGCGTTGGCGTGCCTTTCACCAGCCGCGCCTCGATCAGCAGGCCACCGGTCGGAGCGAGCGCTCCCACACGCTCACCATGCCGAAGACGGCGACCGAGGCCAGGAAGGCACCGTCGTCGGCCGGACGGACCGGCGGTCCGGCCGCCCAGGAGGGACCCGCCGTGGCCGAGGGCACAGGCGGACAGAGTCACTGCGGGGAACCCGATGGCATGCCAAGGTCATGCTCGATGGCAGTACCGGCCACGACCGTGGACGAGTGATTGTGGTCGGCGCCATCACAACAGCCCTCAGACGACGTCGAACTCGTTGCCCTCGGGGTCCTGCATGGCCGCGGCGTAAAGCCCCGTGCGCGGCTCATCCTTGATCTTCACCACGGTGGCACCGGCTTCGACCAGCCGGTCCACAGCGGCCCTGACCCGCCGCGCGCGGACGTCCAACGGGACGTCACGGCCGCCACCGGCCTTCAGGTCGAAGTGCCACCGGTTCTTGGCGGCCTTCGGCTCCGGAACCTGCTGGAACCACACACGGGGCCCGCGACCCGCCGGATCGACGATCGACTCCGCGGTGTCGCCTGCCCCGGCCGGCAACTCTTCCGCGGGCACCCCCGTCGCCTCCCAGTAAGCGCCCCACGTCGCGTACCCGTCCGGCGCGGGCTCGGGCACGTAGCCCAGGGCCTCCGCCCAGAACGCCACCATTGTCCGCGGATCGGAGCAGTCGATCGTCAGCTGCACTGTCATCTCCATGCCCGGAGCCTCCCAGACAGGTCTGACACACGATCCACCGACGATCACGGCCGCCGCGTGTCGCACTGTCCGGGAGACGTGTGTGCGGCTGACGGCAGCGCGGATCTCGGTACGCCTGCACAGCGAGGGACTCTTCGCATGCCCGGGGGACCGGTCATGCCCGCAGTCCGTCCAGCGCCGTGTCGATCGCCGCCAGGGCCGCCGCCCTGTCGAGCCCCGCCCTCGATACGAGCGAGAGGCCCTGGACGATGTAGAGGAGGAGTTGTGCCTGGGCCTCGGGGGAGCAGGTGTCCGTGACCTCTCCGTCGGCCTGTGCGCGGCGGAGCGCAGCGGCGACGATGTCGGTGAACCGGTGGTACGAGCGGGTGACGATCTGCGTGGCTTCGCTGTCCTGGGGGACGAGCTCGGCGGTCGTGTTGCCGATCAGGCAGCCCTGTGGGACGCCCAGGTCGGAGATCAGTTCGTCCAGCCGCGCGGGATGGGTCAGGATCTCCCGCAGGGCGGGCAGGAGGGGGCGGGTGTCGAGCGCGGCGGTCAGGTGCCGCTCGTACACCTCCCAGTAGAGCCTGACGGCCTCGAGGTAGAAGCGGCGCTTGTCGCCGAACGCGCCGTAGAGGCTGCCGCGTTCGACCGCCAGCGCGTCGACCAGGTCCTGGATCGACGTCGCCCCGTATCCCCGGGACCAGAAGAGTTCGAGTGCGCGCTCCAGCGTCCGTTCCTTGTCGAACTCGCGGGGGCGTCCGGTTCGTGCCACGGGACAGATCCTACGACTTCTTGACTTGGCGTTCAAGAAGTCGTAGCTTCCGTCGCGACACTTCTTGAACGACTGCACAGAAGTCGGTCGCTCGCCGGCCGGCATGAAGGGCGAAGCATGGAATTCGCAGGCAAGACGGCACTCGTCACCGGATCCGGTGCGATCGGCGGACTCGGGCACGTCACGGCCGGGGTGCTGGCCGCGGGCGGCGCCGGCCTGATCCTCACCGGCACCGATCCGCAGCGCGGCGCCCAGGTCGTGGAAGACCTCCGCGCAGCCGGCGGCGGCTCCGCCGGGGCGGTGCGTTTCATCGCCGCCGATCTGTCCGACCCGGCGAGCGTGCGGCAGCTGGCCGAGGACGCCGGCCCCGTCGACATCCTGGTCAACAACGCGAGCGTGATGACGTTCTCCCCGACCACCGGACAGGACCTCGCGAGCTACGAGGCCGCCTTCGCCGTCAATGTGCGGGCGCCCTTCCTGCTCACCGCCCTGCTCGCGGAGAAAATGGCCGCGAACGGCGGCGGCAGCATCGTCAACGTCAGTTCCACCGCGGCGGGCCTCGGCATGCCGGGCATGGCCGTCTACGGTGCCACCAAGGCCGCGCTCGAATCGCTCACCCGCACCTGGGCGGCGGAATTCGCCGGCTCGAACGTGCGGGTCAACGCCGTCGCCCCGGGCCCGATGCGCACCTCGAAGGTGGTCGCGGCAATGGGCCCGGACATGGGCGGCATGGGTCTGACCACCGCACTCAAGCGCACCTCCGACCCGGCCGAGGTGGCCCACGTGATCGCCTTCCTCGCCAGTGACCGGGCCAGTTACATGACCGGCGCGGTCGTGGCCGCCGACGGTGGCCGCACCGCGATCTGAAGAGGGACAGGACAATGGACCGACTTGCAGGAAAGCACGCACTGATCACCGGGGGGACGAGCGGCATCGGCCTGGAAACGGCCCGCGAATTCCTCGCCGAGGGAGCGACCGTGGCCATCACGGGCCGTTCGCGGGAGAAACTGGAGGAGGCGGCCCGGGAGCTGGGCGGCCCGCTGCTGACCATCGTCAGTGACGCCGGCGACGTACCCGGCCAGGCGGCGCTCGCGGCGCGTCTGCGGGAGGAGTGGCCGAAGCTCGACATCCTGATGAGCAACGCCGCCGACATCACCCACCTCCCCATCGAGGCATGGACCGAGGAGGCGTTCGACAGGCTCGTAGCGACCAATCTGAAGTCGCCGTTCTTCCTGATCAGGGACCTGCTGCCGCTCTTCTCGCGGCAGTCCTCGGTCATCCTCGTGGGCTCGGTCTCCGCGTACATCGGACACGACAACGCGGCCGTCTACGGCGCGGCCAAGGCGGGTCTGCTCTCCTACACGCGAGGGCTGACCCATGAGCTGAAGGACCGGGGCATCCGCGTCAACGGACTGAGCCCGGGTCCGACGATCACCAATGCGTTCGCGTCCCTCGGCCCCGAGCGCCAGGCCGCCCTCTACGAGGAACTCCGGCAGACCGTGCCTCTGCATCGCCTGGGCACCGCCACCGAGCTGGCGAAGGCGGCGGTCTACCTCGCCTCGGACGAATCCGGCTACACCGCGGGGACCGTGCTGCGCGTCGACGGAGGCATCGGGCAGCTCGCGTACTAGGTTCCGTCTCCGATCGGATCTTGCCCTGAGCGGGAAGGACGTGAGTGGGACCGCTGCCTCGTAGAAGGTGGCGGTCCTGTCATCCCGGGTGGGTGCACCACGAGGCCGTTCCGGGTCCGGCAAGCGTCCGACGTTCCCGCAGCCGGCGCGGCACCGGACCGTGGTCCGCGAGGTCGTCGGCTACGCGATGGCCCACCATCACCGCGCCGAACTCGTCGTGGACGCACTCGGCATGACCCACGACCGGAGTGGACCGGAGGACGGCTGCCTGATCCACAGCGATCGCGGAGGTGAATCCACGTCGGCCCGATTCCGGGACCGCACAGGCACGTTCGGACCGCGGCAGAGCTGCGGACGCACCGGGTCGTGCTTCGACAACTCCCCCGCGGAGAGCTTCTGGACCCTGCTCAAAGAAGGGACCGGCACCCGCACATCATCCGACCGGGCCCCCGGCCGCCCGAAGGGCTTCAACTTCATCGAGACCTTCTGCAACCGCCACCGCCTGCGCAGGCCCCTGGGCAAGGTCACTCAAGACGGAACTCGTTGCCTTCGAGGTCCGTCATCACTATGTGGCCGGTGTCGATCACGGAGGCAGGCTCTTGGCGGCGTACGCGCGTCGCCCCGAGTGCGAGGAGCCGCTCGCACTCGGCCTCCAGCGCCGTCATCCGCTCCTCGCCCGTCAGCCCGGGGGCCGGGTGGACCGCGATGCTGAGGCGGTTCCCGGTGCCCTCGGCCTCCGGCACCCGCCGGAACGACAGCCGGTACCCCCGGCCCTCGGGGTCCTCCAGCACCGCGCGCGTGTCGCGCTCGCCCTCCGCGCCGACGTGGACGTAGCCCAATGCGGCACTCCAGAAGGACGACAGCGCGCGCGGGTCGTGCGCGTCGACGGTCACCTGGACGCGATCACTCATCGGGGTGCTCCCTCGGTACCAGGCACGCCGGTACGGACATTACAGATCGCGTTGTGGGCAAATGATTTCCGTGACCCGTCATGTGGAGTGGTACGTGCGTCCTCCCCCGCCCCACGTCCTCCGAGAGCCACGCCATCATGCGGTCTTTTTACACCAAGACAACAGTGGCGACAAGGAATCTACGAGTCGCGCGGCGTCTTCGACGACGATCAATACCCCATACGACTACTGTCGGTGGTGATGTGAGTGCAGACTGTGCTGAACCGGTTACCCTCGTATGCGTTCATCACCGACATCACGATTTCGGCAGGAGTACTGGATGATCTGGCGAACCGAGGTCCTCGATCAGCTCGACCTGTACTGGGACCACCACTTGATGCCCAGGCTGGCCGGTCTCACCGACGACGAGTATCTGTGGGAGCCGGTGGCGGACTGCTGGTCGGTCCGCGTCGGCGAGGACGGAAGGGCCTCGCTCGACCTGCGACGCCCCGCCCCCGAGCCGCCTCCCGTGACGACGATCGCCTGGCGCATGTGCCACGTCGCCTTTCACGTACTGGGCATCCGGTCCAGCGCTCACTTCGGCGACGGATCACTGACCTTGGAGACCGCGTCCATCCCCGTCACGGCCGCGGACGGGCTCGGGGCGCTGCACGAGCACTACCACGCATGGCGCAAGGGGGTGCTCTCCCTCGACGACGCGGAACTGGCGCGGCCCATAGGAGATGTCGAGGGGCCGTGGGGAGAGCGGCCGATGGCGACCCTGCTCCTGCACGTCAATCGTGAAGTGATGCATCACGGAGGGGAGATCGCCCTGCTCCGCGATCTCTACCGCGCCCGCTTCGCGTGAGCTGCGGGCGAGCGCGGCAGAGCGGTCGGGCCAGGTCGTCAGACGATGCGCACCGGCAGCCGGCTCACTCCGCTGGCGCGGGCGACGTGCGCGGCCTCCTTCTCGACCGCCTTCACAGGGAGCCGTTCGGTGTCCGGGAACGGGGTCACCACCAGCTCCTGGTCGACGATCTCCCACACCCCGACGACTCTGCCGTCCTTCACGACCACGGGGGAGATCCAGCCGGCGGCGCGGCTCACCGCGGAGCGGTGTTCCGGTGCGAGGACGACCTCGTCCTTGGTTCCGGGGCCGAGGAGGTACTGGTCGAAGCCGCCGAGCAGCCTGATGCCGGTGCACGGGGCGGTGGCGGCGAGTTCCTCCGCGTGCTCCGTCAGGACGAAGGCCTTGCGCCCCTCGACGTCGACCTCGGTGAGCTCGTCGCCCATGTCGCCGAACCACTTGCGCAGCTTCGGCTTGCTCGTGCTGTTGAGCGACAGCCAGCGGTCGAAGGTCTCGATCGTCGCAGGGCCGTACGCGCCCAGGTAGGCCTTGATCACCGTGGGCGCCGCCTCGTCGGGTTCGGGCATCTTGCCCCAGTCCGCACCGAACTGGCTCGCCGGCAGCGTGAACGTGATCTTGTTGCCCCGGTTCGGGCCGTGGCACAGGACGCCTCGCCAGGCCAGCGGTTTGAGCACGGAGCCCCACCCCGACCGCAGTCGCTCCTCCATGCTCACGAACCGCTTGTCGGCGACGAGCCGGGTGACGAGCTCATCCCGGGTGAGCACCACTCCGTCGAGGATTCCCGCCACCTCTTCGGTCAGCTCGTCGACCTGTCGGGGCGTGACGCCGGAGGCCCGGGTCCAGGACGGCTTGAGCCAGCTTCCCGTGTTCGCCATGAGCGACAGGTAGGGCCCGGCCTCGCTCGGCCGCAGGAGGTGCAGGGTTCCGCGCATCGCCCAGGTCTTCATCAACGAGAGGTCGGCGACCTCCCGGTTGACGCTTTCCCGGTCGGGTGCCGCCTGCCGAAGTGCGACGTTCAGCTCGGCGACACTCCAGACCTGTGCCTGCACGCCACAGAGTCTGCCGACGACGTCACTCGCACTCGGCTGGGTACGCGGCTCCAGGAACTGCCGCTGCATCCGCCACGCAAATACCTGTCTCCAGCTGGCCTTCACACCGTTCCTTCCGGCCCACAGTCCACACACTGCATGAGAATCTGCATGTCAACCTACACCGAGAAACCCGGGATGCCAGCGGAACGGTGAATGTGGGCCGACCGGAGTCAGGCGGCGGATCCGGCTTCCCGCCACAGCGCGGCGGGGGTGCCCAGCCGCGCCGACTCCACGGCCACCATCCGGTACACGGATGCCGCTGTCGAGTGCGCGAGCATTCCCCGTACGCCGTGCAGTTGGAGGGCGATGCGGCTGGCGAGCTGCGCGTGTTCGCCGGCGACCGCCAGCATCGCCGCCGCGTCGGGGCGCCCGCCGCGGTCGAACTCCCAGGCCGCCTTGTTCAGCAGGAGCTTCCAGCCCTCCCCCTCGCCGATCAGGACGGCCAGCCGGTGGGCGACCGTCTGCCGCTCCACGAGCGGTTTGCCGGACTGCGTGCGGGTGTTGACATGGGCGCGGGCCACATCGGTGATCCAGTCGGCGATGCCCAGCAGCAGTGCCGCCTGCCGGATCCGCGCCGCCGCCAGGGCCCGCTGCCAGTGAGCGGTGGTCACCGGCAGAGACTGGGACGGCGCACCGTGGAATCTCAATCGCGAGGCGGGTATGCCGAGATGCTCCGCCGGCTCCGTGACGCAGGTGCCGGGTTCCGGAATCGCCAGACGCCATGCGGCGCCGTCCTCGCCGGCGGTTCGCACGATGCACAGCGCGATGTCACCCGCAGGCAGCGATTCCGACTCGCCCCACAGCCGGCCTCCGTCCCGCACTTGTACGGCGCCGCCGCCTCGCGCCCCCACGACCACCGCGTGCCGGGTGCCCTTGTACAGGTCAGCGAGGATCTCGGCCAGCAGTTCCGTGGGTGCGCCGTCGCAGTCGAGCAGGTCGAGCGCGAACGCGGTCGCCCGATAGCTGTCGAGCGGTTCGAGTCCGTGTCCGAGGCGTTCGTTCACGACGATGTCGGCGCTGAGTCCGAGCGCGAAGCCGCCGAGGCGCTCCGGTGCGCCGAGGGAGGGCACGCCGATGTCCGCCAGTTGAGCGGGGAGGTCGCCGGTGCGCGTGAGGACCGTGTCCACGGCGCTGCGCAGACGCTGCTGGAACGGATCAGGTCGCAGGTCCATCGCGGTCAGTCCTCCCTCGGGGCGTGGGTGAATACCCGGGCGCTGCTCAGAATGTCCAGCATGACCTCCGAGGCCCCGCCGGAGATGGTCATTCCCGGTGCCTCCCGGAAGGCTGCCTCCAGAGTGCGGTCACCGGGGTCGGGCCCGGGTTCCAGCAGGTCCTGGCCCAGGGTGTCCAGGGCCCACCAGGCGATGCGCTGGGCCGATTCGCTGCAGTGCCATTTCGCGAAGGAGGATTCGGCGATGTCGGGACTGCCGTCCTGAAGGTTCTGCATGACCTGGCAGCTCAGCAGTTTGCTCGCGGTGATCCGCGCCTCGTGACGGGCCAGTTCGGTGCGTACGGCATCGGACTGCCGTGCACCGTTCCTGTCGACACGCTGCGCGACGAGATCCAGCCAGTGGCGTCCCCGCGCGTAGTAGTCCAGCCCCGTGCGCTCCGCGGCGAACATCTGAGTGATCAGCGACCAGCCCTCGCCGACCTGGCCGAACAGCGCTGACTCGTCGACACGCACATCGGTGAACCAGATGTCGTGGAACTGCTCGTCGGCCAGGCTGGGAATGGGGCGGATGACGACACCGGGTGCGTCCAGCGGGACGAGGAAGAGGGTGAGTCCCTCGTACTGGCTGCTCTGCGGATCGGTCCGTACCGCGATGAGCGCGATGTCGGCGTAGGCGCTCTTGAGGTTGTAGGTCTTGCGCCCGTTGAGGACCCAGCCGGTGCCGTCGCGCACCGCGGTCGTGGTGATGCCTGCCAGGTCGGATCCGTTGCCGGGCTCGGTGAACAGGATGCACGACGTGAGTTCGGTGCTCGCCAGGGCGGGCAGCAGCGTCCGGCGCTGCTGCTCCGAGCCCGCGGCCAGGATCAGGGAGCCGACGTTCTGCACCGAGATGCAGTACAGATTCTGCGGTATCCGGTGGGCGACGAGCTTTTCCAGCAGCGCCACGGTCGCGGTGAAGTCGGCGCCCCTGCCGCCGTATTCGACCGGCCAGGAGGGAGCGAGGATCCCTGCGTCGCCCAGATGCCGGTACAAGGCACGGGGGTCGCCGTCCATGCCGTCCTGCCGGGTGGCGAGCTCCCGCAGCAGCCGTTCCGTCTCCGGGGCCGTCAGAATCTCCTCGACCTCGTTCGCGAAGTCGACGCTCTGAGGTGGCACATCGAAGTCCACGCTCTCACTCCTTGTCGGTAGTCAACGCGCTCGACGGACCGCGGCGAGTACGGCCCGCATGATCTCGGCCCGGTGCTCGGTCAGGAAGAAGTGCCCGCCTCGCAGCACGGAGAGGGTGAACTCTCCCGATGTCTGGTCGCCCCAGCCACGCATCGCCGTGGGAGGCACCTCCGGGTCGGCGTCTCCGCACCAGGCGGAGATCGGGCACGAGAGCCGCGGTGCCTCCTGGTACCGGTAGTTCTCGATCATGGCGAAGTCCGCCCGGATCATCGGCATGAGCAGGTCCAGCAGTTCGTCGTGCTCGAAGACCGTCTGGTCGGCGGCGCCGTAGTCGCGCAGCATCTGGATGAACTCGGCGCGGGGCAGGTGGCTGACGGGGGCGATCGGACGCACGATCGTCGGCGCGGGGCGGCCGCTGACGAAGAGGTGCCGCACCGGCCGGTTCAGCGTCTGAAGCCGTCGGCTCACCTCGAACGCCAGCATGGCTCCCATACTGTGCCCGTACAGGAGGGTCCGCGTGGGTTCGGCGGCGATGGTGTCGGCGATCTCCTCGGCGAGCTGCACCAGATCCTTGGCCGACGACTCGGTCATGCGGCCACCGCGGCCGGGCAGCTGCACCGGCACCAGTTCGACGGGGCTCGCGCAGTGGGGCGCCCAGTCGGCGTAGTAGGTCGCGGAACCACCGGCGAAGGGCAGGCAGTACAGACTGTGTGTCGCCGTGGCGGAGCGGAACCGGCCGTCGAACCACAGCCGGGCGTCGGAGCGGTGCACGGGGTAGCTGCTCACCGTACGTGTGCCTCACGAGGAGTGAACCGCACCGGCATGCTCTTGTAGCCGGGCACGAAGTGGGAGGCGACGTGCTTCACCTCGCCGGCGATCTCGATGCTCTCCACCCGCTCCAGGAGTTCGTCGAGGAAGATGTCGAGGCCGACCTTGGCCAGGTTGGCGCCGATGCAGTAGTGCGGTCCCAGGCCGAAGGCGAGGTGCTTGTTCGGCCGTCGTGCGACATCGAAGGTGTAGGGGTCGGGGAAGACCCTCTCGTCCCGGTTGGCCGCGCCGATCCACGCGGTGACCGGCTCGCCCGCCCGGATGGTTCGGCCGTGCATCTCCACGTCCTTGACGGCGTACCGCATCAGCGCGGTGACCGGGGAGGACCAGCGCAGGAGCTCCTGGAGGCAGGACGCCCGCAGCTCGGGGTTCTCCTGTACGGCCCGGTACTGCTCCGGGTGTTCGGCCATCACGGACATCAGGGTGCACAGGGCGTGCGGCGTGGTGACGTTCGCGCCGATGAGCAGCACGAAGGCGTTGAGGAGGACCTGCTCCTGCGTCATCGGTCCTTCCGAGAGATCCATGCCGACCATCGCGCCGATGACGTCGGGGTCGACGTCGTCCCGGCTCCGCTGCGCGTACTCCTTCTGGAAGTACTCGAACAGCTCGTGCCGGGCCTGGCGCACGGTGGCCTGCGCACTGCCGGCGGAGTAGTCGGGGTCGTCGTAGGCGATCGTCATCATGACCAGCTCCGCGAGCCTTTCCCAGGACTCGGGGGGCAGGCCCATGAGCGTGCCCGTGACGGCCATCGGGAACATCATCGTCTTGTGGGCGATGTCGTACACGCCGGCTTCCAGGACCGACTGGATCAGGTCCTGCGACAGTTCTCTGAGCAGCCGCTCCTGAGTGGCGACCACGGAGGGGGCGAACGCCTTGTTGAGCGGCTCCCTGAACTCCCGGTGCCGGGGCGGATCGGTGTCGGCCATCATGTTGTCGGACGCGATGTCCGCGGTGTTGAGGTCGAGCACGCACAGGATCGTGCCCCGCCGGGAGGAGAACTCCCCGTGGCTGCGCAGCACCCGGCTGACGTCCTCGTGGCGGGTCACGACCCAGAACGGCTCCCGGCCACCGCCGGGGTCGGCCCGGTAGAGCGGCTGGTTCTCACGCAGGTCGGCCCAGAGCGCGTGCATGTCCGTGGCGGCGTGGAATCCGGAGTTGAGCAGGTCGGAGTCCTGGAACTGCACCGGGCAGAACGGGGGCTTGGAAATAATCATCTGCCGTACCTCTCGGATCTGATCGGCCAGAGCGCCCATTTCATCGGCGAGTCGGTGTCCCGGGTCCCGTCAGGAGATCCGGAGCCGCCGCTCCCACAGGTACTCGTAGAAGGGAATGTGGTGTTCGTAGAAGCGTTGCAGCAGCGGGTCGTTGTCCGTCGTCCTGTCGTAGGTCCGCTCGCGGCGCCGTATCGTCGACGTGGCGCTGACATCCGTGTGCCAGCGCGCGGACTGGCTCCACTCCGGCCGCTGACCCGGCTGCCATTGGAGGGCGTCGGCGCGGAAGGGCAGGCCCACCGTCGCGCAGTACTGCCGGACGGTCGCCTCCGGGTGGTCCACGAAGTCGTCGGAGTCCAGGATCACCGCACTGCCGCCGGCGTCGAGTACCGCCTGGTGGATCCGGTGGAGGTAGGCGATGCCCACTTCGTGACAGGCCATGTCCGGCTTGATGGCCGCGTACGACGGGATGATCTCCTTCGGGTTCCTCAGCAGGAAGGCGTGGTGCCCGCTCTTGAGGAAGTCCGGACGTGCGAACACGGAGTCGTAGAAGCAGTCGGTGGTGTCCTTGAAGAACACCGTTCGCTGTGCCGCGAGTCCGATGAGCGTGTCCGTCAGGGTGTCCGTGCTGTGCACCACGCGGCCGTCGATCACGGTGCTGCCGTCGTTGGCGATGTTGCAGAACGGCTCGTGCAGCGCCAGGACGTCCTGGCGTTCCACCATCATCCGGAAGAACACCGTGGAGCGGGAGCGGGGCGCGCTCCACAGCGCGAGCAACGAGGGGGGACCGGCCGTCGCGCTCATGCCGCCGCCCTTTCCTGTGCCTCGATCTCCGCGACGGCCCACTCGACGATGCCTTGCGCGACGTCGATCCCGGTCGCGTCGACGGCGCCGTGGAACTCGGGGGTGTGGTTGACCTCGTTGGCGTAGAGGCGCTCCTGCTGGTCGATGAGCAGGTCGACGCCGAGGAACCCGCCTCCTACCGCGTGTGCCGCCGCGACGGCGAGCTCCGTCAGTTCGGGGGTGATCGGACAGGGGGTCGCCGCGCCTCCGATGGCGGTGTTGGTCCGCCAGTCGTCGACCGCGTTCTTGTAGATCGCGCAGATCACCCGGTCACCCGCGACGTAGGCCTTGATGTCGCGCCCGGGTTTGTCGATGTGCTCCTGCAGGAAGAAGACGTGCTGCTGCGGGTTCGGCAGGGCGGCACGGTGTTCGAGAACGGCCCGGCCCTGCTCCTCGTCGCGGACGCGCGTGGTCAGGTGTCCCCACGAACCGGTGACGGGTTTGACCACGACGGGGTACCCGAGCTTGGGCATCGCTTCCAGGGCCGCCCCCGTGCCCCAGGTCGCCGCGGCCTGCGGCATCCGGAGCCCGGCGCTGTGGAAGGCGAGGGCGGTGCGCAGTTTGTCGCCGCAGACGTCCAGTACGCGGGGCCTGTTGTAGGTGGGGACCCCGAGCGCTTCCAGCGTGGTCGCTACGGAGGCGGCACGGCTGTGGCTCACTTCGCGCATGAGCGCGGCCCGGTAGGGCGGCCGGCCGTCGGCGAGCAGCAGCCTGAGCCCGCGCGGATCGACGTGCTCGCAGCGCAGCCCGAGCCGCTCGAACGCTTCGAGGATCAGCCGCTCCTCGCGGCGTATCCGGGAGGCGACCACGGCTATGGGCATGGCAGTTCTGTCCACGATTGCCCTTCACGGTCGGTGTGCGGTGGTGGAGGTGTCGTCGGCCGGCTGCGTGCCGGCCCGGTCAGGACACCGCGTCCGCGGCGAGTTCGAGCAGGTCGAGGGCGGCTTCGAGGCGCCGGACGAGTGCGGTGGCGTGCCCGCGCAGTTCCGCCGGCCGGTGCCGCTGCCAGACGCGTGAGTGGGCGCCGGTCATGCGTACCCCGGTCCAGCCGTGTGCCACCGCGTCGACACCGGCCGCTGCTTCCGCCAGTTCCGGGATCCGCCATTTCACCGAGTGGGCGCGCAGGAACTCGGCGTGCAAGCCGCTCTGGGCCTGGATGTTCCACGAGATGACGTACAGCTCGCTCAGGGCCTCGGACGCCGCGTTCGTGCCGGGAGTGAGCGCGCACAGCTCGTCGAGGTACCGGCGCAGGCCGGGCAGTCCCGTCTGGGTGTCCGCAGGGGGCTCCTGCCGGTACCGGGCGACGTTCTCCCGGATGACACGGCCGACCCAGTGCCGGTCCGGTTCCGGGACGGGGCCCGTCATACGGGTCCTCAGCCAGCGGCGGCCACTGGGGCTGGCGCTGAAGAACACGTCCGCGTCGTCCGGCGGGTTGAGCGATCCCCAGCTCGCCAGGAAGTCGGCGAGCGGGATCGCGCCCTGGAAGGCAGGGGGCTGGGCGTCGGAGACGTACACCTCGGTCTCGGTGATCCGGTAGACCACGAGGAGGTGCGCGGCGTGTACGTCGTGGAAGGCGGGCCGGAAGGGCAGATGGAAGTTGTCGACGGCGGCGATGGGCAGCACGCCTGCCGCGAGCGCCTCGCGCAGGTCGTCCACGCCGTCGCCGTCACTGCGGTGCCAGGTCGACTCGAAGGGGTGGTAGAGGGCGAGCCGCCCGGCGAGCGAATCGGGTTCCGCGAAGAAGAAGTACTCCTCCGAGCTCCAGGCCCCGGGGCGGCGGCGGAACTCCCAGGGCGCGCCGAGGACGGTGACCGGGTCGTGGCCGTCGCGGATCAGCGCCGTCGCCAGGGTGCCGTGCAGGCAGCTTCCCAGGTCGCGTGTCCAGAGTTCGACGGGCGGTGCGGTGGTGGTCATGTCGTCGCCCCTTCCGCGAGTCGTACGGCGGCCGCGGTCCGCAGGGTGAGCGCGAAGACGTGCATCGCGACCGAACGCGGCAGCCGCAGGGACCGGGCGACCCCGTGGCGCGGCATCCCCACGCGGGTCAGCCACATCGTGGTGGGCAGCCCTTCCTGGACGTGGTGCGGGTAGTGCATCCGGGAGGTGCGGAAGGCACTGAGCTCTCCGAACGCGGGGGTGCCGTCCAGGAAGTCCGAGATTCCGACCCGGAGCGGATCGGCGTGCCCGTCGTCGTAGTGGGCCCAGATGGTGTCCTCGCTGCGCCGTTCCGAGGCGGCGAGGAGATAGATCCAGTCGTACTGGCCCGGCGGGATGTCGACGACCTGTCCTTCGCACCGGATGTTGTCCCCCCTCGCGTGCGCGTTCGCCCAGGTGAAGGGAATGCCGGCCACCGTGATCAGGGATCCGGGCGCGGGAAGTTCCGCTGCCGGGAAGGAGTTTCCCCAGGCGTTCAGCCGCCCGGAGCCGAGGTCGCGGACGTCGGTCGTCGCCCGGTTGTTGAGCAGGCCGTCGATGTCGATCAGGCGGAACTCCGGTGCCGATGCCGTTCCGGGCAGTGTGAGCACGCGCGTATCCGGTTCGCTTCGGGTGGGTGCCGAAGTCTCTGCCACGTGAGTCATCAATCCCCCATCACCGGATGAATCCGTACGTGCGTCCTGTCACTTCCTCCGGGACGGGCACACGGTTGAAGTCGACGATCATGGTGTCCCGCCAGCCGGACCCGGTGCCGGCTTCGGGCCGGATCTCGCTGACGCTGTGTTCCATCGTCGTGTCGGACACGATCAGGGTCTCCAGCGGCTCGGTCATGACGACCGAGAACTGTGCCCGCGACTCGTTGTTCCGGAACAGTTGGTTACGTCCTCCGGCACACTGGTGCCGGTCGATCAGGTGTATGGCCACGTAGGCGTGACCGTCCGAATGACGGCCCTCCGGTGCCGGTTCCGAGCTTTCACCAGGATCCGCGATGACCCGGATGAAGTGGATGCCGAGTTCCCAGTCCTGCTTCCCCGCCGCCTCGTTGACGACGGCGACGGTCTCGCGCAGCAACCGGGGAAGGCAAGGACCCGTCAGTACGGCATCGGTCAGCGGCTCGAACACGCGCAGCCGGCCGCCGAAGGCGCGGTTGATCTCCTTGCTCTGGAAGAAGTCGGATCCGCGCAGCGGCTCCAGCGCACCGTCCCGGTGCGCGAGCACCCTGCCGAACCGCCGGTTGCGACGGCACCGCTCCTCGCCGAGGTAGGGGTCCGGGACGAGTTCGTCCCAGGCCGAGGCGAATTGCTCCCAGTCGCTTCCCTCGGTGGGCACGCTCAGGCGGCCGTGTGCCCAACCGTGCTGAGCGAAGTGATCGGCGCGCAACCTTCCAGGTATCGATTCCTCGATCAGCACTGAGTCCTGACCTGGCATGTGGGGCTTCCCCTCTGCGGTGCGACGTCATACACGAAAACCCGCAGTCGTTGCCGAAACAATACTACAAATACTGCACCTATACTGCGACGACCCTCTGGAAAGGCTGCAACGAGCCGGGCCCGGGACAGGTGGGTCGCGCCGTCCCGGGCCCGGACGGCCCGGGGTGGCGAGATCGTCGTCACCCCGGGCCGGCCGGTCACCCGGCCGCGGCCGCGACGGCGTCGAGCTGCTCGGCAGTTCCCGATCCCTGTTGAGGTGCGGGAAGGCCGGCGACCGGGTCGGTCTCCTCGGCGTCCGCGGTGGCACCGCCGACCTCGGCGGCGAGGAACTCCGCGAGGGCGCGGACCGTCGGGTTGCTCCACAGGATCGTCGGCGGCAGGTCCACCGCGAAACACCGGTGCAGCCGTACCCGGAGTGCCACGGTGAGCACGGAGTCGACACCGAGCTCCAGCAGGGGCTGGTCGATCGCGATGTCGTCCACCGCGAGGTTGAGCTCGGCGGCCACCTGCTCGTGGGTCACCTTCAGCACCAGCTCCGGCAGTTCCCCGGCCGGCACGGTGGCCCAGTCGACGCCCCCGGCATCGGCGCTCTGCGCCCCCGCGTCGGTGACGGACAGGTGGGAGAACACCGGCAGCGTGTGATCCGGCATGACCCGCATCACCGCCGCGTACGGCAGCGCGAACCGGTCCGCGTAGGCCCAGCTGCGCAGCGCCTCGGAGACGGTGATGCCACCGAGTCCGCGGGACTCCGCCTCCAGGATCGTCGCCCTGCCGGTGGTCTCGCCCATGCCGCGTCCGATCCACTGCGCCCACGCGAAGCTCGTCGTACCCGTCTCCCCCCGCGAACGCCGCAAGGCGGCGAGCGCGTCCAGGAAGGAGTTCGCGGAGGCGTAGCTGACCTGGCCGGTGAGCCGTGCCAGCTGGCCGCACGAGGAGAACATCGTGAAGAAGTCCAGCGTGCCGGCCGGGAAGAGCCGGTGCAGGACCATCGCGCCGTCGGCCTTGGGGCCCATGGTGGTGTCCAGGTTCGCCGCACCGGTCTTCTCCACCAGCGCGTCGGAGACCACACCGGCGCAGTGCACGATGCCCCGGACCGGCGGCATGTCCAGAGCGCCCGGGTCCAGGGCACGGGCCGTCGCCTCGGCGTCGGAGATGTCCAGGCTGAGGACACGCACCGTGGCGCCCGCCGCCTCCAGGGCGACGACCTCGGCGATCTGCGCGGCCACGGCGGGGTCGTCCACCTGGTCCCACCGCGACCGGGAGGGAAGACCCCGCCGGCCGATGAGCACCAGACGCCTGGCGCCCTGCTCGACCAGATGGCGCGCGGCCTCCAGGCCGAGCGCGCCCAGACCGCCGGTGACCAGGTACGTACCGTCGGGGCGGCAGTCCACCGGTTCGCGCTCCGCGGGCCGCGCGACCTGGCGCAGCCGGGCGGCGGTGACGCCTTCGGAGTCGAGCGACAGTACGTCCTCGGTGTGCGGCAGAGCTCCGATGAGCGAGGCCACCTGCTGGGGTACGGCGTTCTCCGCGACGTCGATCACGCCGCCCCACAGGTCGGGGCGCTCGCCGGCGACGATGCGTCCGGCGCCCCACAGCGGGGCGTGCGCGAGCGCGGCCTCCGTCGCGCCCGCCCGTACCTCGCGGGTGAGCGCCCACACCCTGGGCCGCCGCCGCTCGTCCGGGACGGCCGCCACCTGTTGCACGGCGTCGACGAGCAGCTGCGCGCACCGGCGCGCCGCCTGCTCGGGTGCCTCCCCGGGCAGCAGCGCCTCGGGCGCCACGACGACCACGTCGGCGCAGGTGAGCGAGGCGTCGCCGATCGCGGTCGCGTCCGGTACCGCCCGTGCCCGCACTCCGCGTGCGGTGAGCGCCTCGACCAGGGCGGGGCCGCCGGCGGCGCCGCCCACCACCAGGGCCTGGGACGGGACCGGCGCGTCCGCGGGGACCTCCACCGGCTCCCAGGCGAGTTCGTGCACCAGGTCGCGCGGGCCGACCGCGCCGGAGCCGATGTCCTGGACCTTGACGTAGCGCAGCCCTCGGGCCTCGCAGACCACGGCGCCGCTCTCGTCGGCCACCGTCATGCTGATGGTGTCCGGGGTGCGCGGGTCACGCACGGTGTGTACGTGGATCCTGGGCGGCGGGGGGCCGACGAAGGACAGGGACTCCAGGTGCGAGCAGGTGCGCAGGACGTTCGAGTTCTCGTCCATCACCAGCACACCACTGGCGGTCAGCGCGGCGTCGACGACCGCGGTCCAGCTGGACGGGTGCAGCTTCGGCGTGTGGTCCACCGTGATCGTGGAGAACTGCTCGTCCTCACCGCGCAGGAGCTCCTCCACGACCCAGGGGAAGGTGTACCCGTCCACGCCCATGGTCCGGAAGATCCCGTCGACCTTGGCCCAGGTCCAGGACACCGGGCAGCGGGCCCGGATGACGTCCGGGTCCTCCATCGGACGCGCCCCGACCTCCGGCTCGTGCACGACGGTCGCGGTGGTGTGGGTGAGCCACTCGTCGTCGCGGACGCCGCCGCTCTCCTGGTCCCGCTTGATGCGGCTGGCGATGCGCACCTTGTCCTGTTCCAGCACCACCTGGACCACCCGTGTCGGGTGCGCGGCCAGCGGGATGCGGAAGACGATGTCGCGCAGTCCGCAGGCCCGTTCGCCCTCGTTGGTGGCGGCGGTGATGAACGAGTTGAGCACCACGGACGCGGGCACCGTCTCCACGCCGACGACCTTGTGCGACTGCGCGTACGGACGGTTCTCCATGTGCAGTTCGGTCTGCCAGACGCGCTGGACCGGAGCGCTGGCGACGGTGGTGCGCGCGCCGATCAGCGTGTGGGTCTGCGGGTCGTGGCCCAGGCCCGCGCCCTGTTCCGGTGCGGTGTCCGGGAAGATCCAGTACGGCTTGTGCTGCCAGCGCACCGCGGGGACGTCCACGAGGTCACCGTCGTAGGACCAGGTGACCGGAGTGCCGAGGCTGTGGAGCCGGGCCAGGTTGGCCAGCACGGTGCGCTGCTCCGGCTGTTCCCTGCGCAGGGTGATCGCCACGTGGGCGTCGGGGACCCCGGCGTCCAGTGCGGTCTCGGTGATGGAGTGGGCCACCACCGGGTGCGAGGAGACCTCCAGGAAGACCCGGGTGCCGTCGTCGAGCGCGGCCCGTACGGCCTGGTGGAAGCGGACCGGGTCGGCCAGGTTGGTGGCCCAGTACTCGCCCTCACGGGGAGCGTCGGAGCGCGGGTCCGCGAGGGCGGTGCTGTACAGCGTCACCCGGGGTGTTCCGGCCCGCAGTGCGGCGGCGGCCTGCCTGACCTCGTCGAGGATCTCCTGGACGTGCGGGCTGTGGAAGGCGACGTCGGTGTTGACCCGGCGAGCCTGGATGCCGTCGGCCTCCAGGTCCGCGAGCAGGGCCTCGACCGCGGCCGTGTCACCCGACACCACGGTCGACAGAGGGCTGGCGGCGATCGCCGCGACCACTGCGTCCCGGCCGGCGACCCGCTGTTCGACGTCGGCGAACGCCATGGGCACCATCGCCATCGCGCCACGCCCGGCGATCTTTCCGAGGGCGCGGGCGCGGCGGCAGGCGAAGCGTGCCGCCTCTGCGCGGTCCAGGCTCCCGGCCACCGCGGCGGCGGCGATCTCGCCGACCGAGTGCCCGATGATCGCGCCCGGACGCAGGCCCAGGTCCGACCACACCTCGGCGAGGGCGACCTGCATCGCGAAGGTCATCGCCTGGGTACGGACGACGGTCCACGGGCCGCCCGCCTCGATCGCCTCGCGCGGGGTCCATCCGAGCTCTTCGGAGAAGACCGGGGCGAGTTCGTCGATGACCTGGGCGAACACGGGCTCGGTGGTGAGCAGTTCCCGGCCCATGCCGGACCACTGCGCGCCGTGCCCGGAGAACACCCAGGCGGGTCCGGCCGCGCCGCCGTCACCGAACCCGGACGCCGATGCCAGGGCCACCGCGGGGGATTTCTCGCCGCCGGCCAACGCGTCCAGTCCGCCGAGCAGTTCCTCCGTGGTGCCGGCCACGACGGCGGCCCGGCGGGAGAGATGGGAGCGGCGGGCGGTGAAGGTGTGGGCGAGATCGTCCAGGGCGGTCTCGGGGTGTGCCCGCAGCCACGCGGCGACCGAGCCGGCCAGTCCTCGTACGCCCTGCTCGGAGGCGGCGGACAGCGGGAAGACCTGGGGGCGGCCCGTGGCGGCGGCGGCCGGGCGCTCGGTCCTGTCCGGGCGCGGCGGGGCCTGCTGCAGTACGGCGTGGGCGATCGAGCCGCCCACGCCGTAGCTGGAGACACCGGCGCGCATGCCGTGTTCGCCCCGCGGCCACGGCGTCGGCTCGGCGACCAGACGCAGTCCCCTGGCCTCCAGCCCGAGCCCGGGATCGGGCTCCTCGTGCGGGCTGGGCGGCAGTTCGCCGTGGCGCATCCCCAGCAGGACCTTGATCACGCCCGCGATGCCGGAGGCTGCCTCGACGTGGCCCACGTTCGGCTTCAGCGTCCCGATCAGCAGGGGGTTGTCGCCGTCCCTGCCGGGGCCGAAGACATTGCCGATGGCCTGGGCCTCCGCGGCGTCACCGAGCTGGGTGCCGGTGCCGTGCGCCTCGACGTACTGCACTGTGCCGGGGTCGATGCCGGACCGCCGGTAGATTTCTTCCAGCATGCGCTGCTGGGCACTGCCGTTGGGGGCCATCATGCCGTCGGAGCGGCCGTCCTGGAAGACACCGCTGGCCAGGACGAGCCCGTGCACCGGGTCACCGTCGCGCACCGCGTCGGACAGTCGCTTGAGCACGACGACTCCGCCGCCCTCGCCGCGCCCGTAGCCGTCGGCCGCCTTGTCGAACGACTTGCTGCGGCCGTCCGGGGAGGTCGCGGAGGCCGCGTCCAGGGCCACGACCAGCGCCGGCGAGGCCATGATGTTGATGCCGCCGACGATGGCCACGCTCGTCTCGCCCCTGTGCAGCGCCTGGCCCGCGACGTGCAGGGCGGTCAGGGATCCGGCGCAGGCGGTGTCCACGGCCATGCTGGGGCCGTGCGCGTCCAGGAAGTACGAGATGCGGTTGGCGATGCCGTAGAAGGTGGTGCCGTTCACGGCCCAGGCGCCCGTGCGGTCCAGGTCTTCGAGCAGGCGGCGGCCGTAGTCGTTGGAGTTCGCCGCCACGTAGACGCTCGCGTCGGTGCCGGCCAGCGAGGTCGGCGGCAGTCCGGCGTCGCACAGGGCTTCCCAGGCGAGTTCGAGCATGATCCGCTGCTGCGGGTCGATGTACTCGGCCTCGCGGGGCGTGATCTGGAAGAACTCGGCGTCGAAGCCCTCGATGTCCCGCATGAACGAACCCTTGCGGGTGGTCGTGCGCAGGATGTCGCGGGTGCGGCTGTCCGTCACGTACGGGTCCCAGCGCCGGTCGGGCATCTCGCCCACCGCGCTGCCCCCGGCGCGCAGGAACTCCCAGAGCCGGCCGGGGGTGTCGAGGTCGGGGGCGAACCGGCAGCTCATGCCGATCACCGCGAGGGGCTCCACGGGCGGGTTCTGCACATTCTCAGCCAACGCGCTCTGCTCCCTTGTCGTCACCGGCGCGGCGCAGGCTCAGCGGCCGCAGATCAGTCCATACCTCGGCTATGTGTGCCAGGCAGTCGCTCTTGGGGCCTTGGAAGCCCTCCGCGGCCCAGCCGGCCGGGACGTCCTGCCCGGCGGGCCAGATCGAGTACTGCTCCTCGTGGTTGCGCACCACGAGGTACGTGCGCTCGTCCGAACTCACTCCCACTCCCATCGGTCATGCGGTGATGTGCGGTCCTGCGGGTCAGCCGCGCGCGGGCCGGGCTTTCTCCCGGTCGTTGCCGGCGGGCGGGAAGGACGCGTCGAGCGTCCGGATGTACCCGGCCAGCTGGGCCGAGGAGTACAGGGCCCGGGTGCGCAACAGCTCGTCCAGCTCACCGGGCTCCACGGGGGCGGTGAAGCGGCGCAGGGTGCGGGGGGCCGTGGCGGACGGATCCGCGGCCAGCCGGGCGGCGGCCTGCCCTGCGATGCCCGCCACCCAGACCCGGCCGGGGTCCAGCTCGCCCACGGCGGTGTACCACGCGTGGTCCGGGCAGGGGCTCAGTGCATGACCGGCGGCGCGCAGAGCGGCCAGCAGGTCCTCTGTCGTGCCGACGGCGGCCGGGACGGCGTCCAGGTAGCGGGTGCCCGGTTCGGTGTGATCGCGGTCGGCCAGCAGCACCGCCCGGGCCACGGCGTCGGCGGGCAGCGCCTGGAACAGTTCGTTGCCCGGCTGCGCGAAGCTCTCGGGGAAGCCGCTGGTCTCGATCATCGCCCGGCACCAACTCCACACGGCGTCTGCGGGGTTGATCTGGTACCGCCGCTGATCGCCGAAGACGCTGGGAATCCTGATCACCGCGGCGGGTACGTCCAGTTCGGCTGCCAGGTGGAGGTACTGCTCGGCCACCGCCTTGGAACGCACGTATCCGTTCGCGGCGGACGGCAGTGCCTTCAGCGGGCCCGGCGGCACGGTCGAGCCGGGCGGGTACGCGGCGGAGTCGGCCACCGAGCTGGTGGACACCACAGTGAGAGCCGAGCGGCGGCCGCGGGCCGCGAGTTCCAGCAGACCTGCCATGCAGTGCGTGTTCGCCGCGGCCAGCCGCTCGTACGGGTAGACGTGGTTCACCCAGGCCGCGGCGTGGATGATGCGGCCCGCCCGGTCGGCCAGGCGGTCGCGGTCCGGTCCGGCGAGGCCGAGCCCGGGTTCGGCGATGTCGCCGTCGACCAGTTCCAGCCGTGCGGCGTGCTCCTCGTGCCACAGCCCGAGGTCCGCCATCCCCGCCACCAGCTCCTCCCGGCGGGCGGTCCCGCCGCGGAGCAGGCAGATCACCCGGGCCCCCGCGGCAAGGAGTTCGGCGAGCACGAACCGGCCGACGAAGCCCGTGGCCCCGGTGAGCAGGACTGTGTCGCGGTCCGCGTCCGCCCGGGCCCCCGGGCGGGGGATCCCGGCGGCCCGGGCGGCCAGGTCGGCGCGCACGTCGGCGAGTTCGGCCGCCGCGTCCTGTCCCGGCTCCGGCGCCGCGGCCCTCTGCGCCGCGGTACGTGCCGCGTCCACCTCGTCGGCCAGCGGCTGCAGTTGAGGGCGGCGGAAGAGGGTCTCCACCGGCATCTCGACGCCGAAGGCCGTGCGTATCCGGGCGACGAGGTGCATCACCATCAGGGAGTGGCCGCCGAGTTCGAAGAAGCTGTCCTCGCCGCCCACCGCGGGGACGCCGAGCAGCTCCTGCCAGATCTCGGCAAGTTGCCGCGCGGTGTCGCTGCGGGGCGCCTCGCCGCGCGGTCCGGCCGGCGCCGCGTGCTCCTTGCGGTCGGTCAGGGCCCGGCGGTCCAGCTTGCCGTTCCGGGTCAGGGGCAGCTCGTCGAGGACGGTGACCGAGGCGGGCACCATCCATTCCGGCAGGGAGCGCAGCAGGGTCCGGCGAATCCCGGTGCCGCTGACGCCGGCGTTCCCCTCGGCCGGTACGACGTAGGCCGCCAGGACGGCGGCGCCCACCCGGTCGCGTTCCACCACCACGGCGGCACGGGCGACGACGGCCAGGGCGTCCAGCGCCGCCCGGACCTCACCCGGCTCGATCCGGTGCCCGCGGATCTTCACCTGGTCGTCGGCGCGGCCCAGACAGACCAGCTCTCCGTCGCCGCGGCGGACCGCCAGGTCGCCGCTGCGGTACATACGGGCGCCGGGACGTCCGGCGAACGGGTCGGGGAGCATGCGCTCCGCGGTCAGCCCCGGGTTGGCGACGTAGCCCAGGCTCACCCCGTCCCCTCCGACGAAGATCTCCCCGGGTACACCGGTGCCGACCGGACGCAGGGAATCGTCCAGCAGGTACAGGGACAGGTCGGCGAGCGGAGGTCCGATCGGGGACGCCGTCCCGGCGAGGTCCTTCTCGCGCAGCGGCCGCGCGGTGACGTGCACGGTGGTCTCGGTGATCCCGTACATGTTGATCAGTTCCGGCCGCCGGTCGCCGTACACACGCGTCCAGGGACGCAGCGCGGTGGGATCGAGTGCCTCGCCGCCGAACACCACGTACCGCAGCGCCGCCGGGTCGGGGTGCTTCAGCAGGGTCTCGCTCACCTGGCCGAACGCGGACGGGGTCTGGCTCAGCACGGTGACCCGCTCGTCCCGTACGAGTTCGGCGAAGACGTCGGGGGCGCGGGTCGCCCACTGCGGGACGACCACCAGCCTGCCGCCGTGCAGCAGCGCACCCCAGATCTCCCAGACGGAGAAGTCGAAGGCGTAGGAGTGGAACAGGGTCCATACGTCGTCCGGCCCCACCCTCAGATGCTCGTCGCAGGCGGTGAACAGCCGGAGCACGTTGCGGTGCGTGACGAGCACGCCCTTGGGGCGGCCGGTGGATCCCGAGGTGTAGATGACGTAGGCGGGCGCGTCCGCGGGTACGTCCACGGCAGCCGGGCCGGGGGTCTGCTCCCGCCATCCGGGGTCCTGCCAGTCCACCACGAGGATGCGCGGTCCGTCGTCCAGTTCCTCCAACGCGGGTGCCGACGCGGTGGCCGGGGTGGTCAGCACGGTCCGGACCCGGCACTCGGTGAACTGGTCAGCGGTGCGTCCGGCGGGATTCTCCGGGTCGACGGGCAGGTAGGCGGCACCCGCGCGAAGCACGCCGAGAACGGCGGCGGGCAGGTCCACGGTGCGGTCGAGGACGAGGCCGACGATGCTGCCGGGTCCCTCACCCCGCTCTTGCAGGGCGGCGGCGATCCGGTCGGCTCGTGCGGACAGTTCCGCGTAGGTGAGCCGGTCCCGCTCGTCGGAGACGGCGGGGGCGTCGGGCCGCCGAGCCGCCTGCGCGGCGAACACCCCGTGCAGGGTCCGGGCCGGCCGGGCGACGCCCCCCTCGGCCGTCACCGGCGCGCGGGCCGGGATCACCACGGACTCGCCGGGAGCGAGCATCTCCAGGTCCGCCACCGGGGTGTCCGGTGCGGCCAGCCCGGCGCGCAGCAGCGTCTTGAGCCAGCCGGCCCAGCGGGCCACCGTCTGCGCGTCCAGCAGTTCGTCGTCGTAGGGCACGTAGCCCACGACCTCGTCGCCCTCGCACCACAGTTCGGCCATCAGGTCGTAATGGGTGGCTCCGCCGTCGAGTTCGGCGAAGGTGACGTCGATGCCCGGCATGGCCGGCGGGGTGGGGGCGCCGTCACGCAGCGAGAAGGAGGTCTGGAAGATCGGTGTCTCCCCGGGGCGCCGCGAGGGCCGCAGCTCGCGCACCAGCATGTCGAACGGCACGTCCTGATGGGTCATCGCCTCGCTCAGGGCGGTTCCGGTGCGGCGTATCAGGGTGTGCAGGTCCGGCCGGTCACCGACCTGGACGTGGATCGGCAGCCAGTTCAGGAAGTACCCGATCATCTGCTGCATCTCCGCGCGCGGCCGCCCGGCCACCGGTACACCGACCACCAGCGAGTCCGACCGCACGAGGCGGGAGAGCAGGGCTATGTACCCTGCGAGGAACGCGCCCAGGAGGGTGGTGTCGTGCTGCCGGGCCGCTTCGCGCAGCCCGGCGACCAGGTCGGCGTCGAACCGTACGTGGTGGAACTTCCCCTGGCTGCCGCGGACCGCGGGCCGGGGACGGTCGGTGGGCAGGTCGAGACTGTCCGGGGCGCCGTCCAGGCGGTCGCGCCAGTGATCGAGGGTGCGCCGCATCGTCGTGCTGTCGACCGTGGCCCGCTGCCATGCGGCGAAGTCGGGGTAGTGCAGGTCGAGCGGGGGCAGCTCCCCCGGTGCCCCCAGCTCGCGGGCGTACAGCTTGCCGAGGTCGTCGAGCAGGATGCCCAGCGACCAGTTGTCGGAGACGATGTGGTGCTGCACCACGGCCAGCAGGTGTTCGTGTTCCCCCGTCCGGTACAGCGTGCAGCGCACCAGGGGTCCTTCTTCGAGGTCGAAGTCCTCGGTGACCAGTGCGGAGGCCTGCTGCCGGGCGGCGAGGGCGGGATCGGCGGCGGTGCGGCAGTCGACCCGCTCCAGCGGGAGATCGAGCTGTTCCCGTACCACCTGGTAGGGGCGGCCGTCGCGCTGCCGGAACACGGTGCGCAGTGCCTCGTGCCGTCGGCCGAGCTGCCGCAGTGCCCGCTCCAGCGCGTCGGGGTCCAGTTCGCCTTCGAGGCGCAGGGCGACCGGGACGTGAAAGATCTCGCGCCGGGTCAGCAGCTCGTACATGAACCACAGCCGCTCTTGCTCGAAGGAGCAGGGGGCCTCGGGCGCACCGCCGGCGCGACGGGTGATGCCGAGGCCGGCGCCCTGACGGGCCAGCAGTCGCTCCACCAACCGGCGTTTTTCCGGGCTCAGTTCGGCCAGCCGCGAGCGCAGGGCGGCGAGATCGGGCGGCACCGCGGCGGCCACCGGCGTGTCCGGCAGGGACCGTGGCTGCTCGGTGGGCAGATCCATGGCAGAGGACTCCTTGTCGGGTCGGCGGTCCGCGGCAGGGCAGGTCGTTCGCGTGGACGTGGTGCGGGCGGGCGGCTCAGTGGGCGGTGAAGCCGCCGTCCACCAGGAGTTCGGTGCCGGTGACACCGCCGGACCGGTCACCGGCCAGCCAGAGGCAGGCGGCCGACACCTCCGCGGCGGTGACCAGTCGGCCGATCGGATGCAGCGCCGCCGACGTGCGCTCGTAGTCGGGCAGTTCGGCGCCCATCGACGCGGCCACGGCGCGGGTGCTGCGGGTGCCCAGTGCGGCGTCGTCGGCCACGGTGGTGGGACAGACCGCGTTGGCACGTATGCCGTGGCGTCCGTACTCCAGCGCGATGGACTTGGTCAGTCCGATCACGCCGTGCTTGGAGGCGACGTAGTTGGCGTACCGCTCGAAGGCGACGCGTCCGCCGGTGGAGGCGGTGTTGACGATCCGTCCGCCGCCCCGCTCGACCATGTGCGGCAGCACTGCGCGGCAGGTGCGCCAAGTGCCGCTCAGGTTGACGTCCAGCGCCAACTGCCACTGTTCCTCGCTGAGTTCGTGTACGCGGACGCCGCCGGGACCGAGGACGCCCGCGTTGTTGAGCAGGACGTCGATCCGGCCGAACGCGTCGAGCCCGGCGTCCACCACCTTGTCCACGTCCGCCTGGTGGCGTACGTCGGCGACTCCGGTCAGGACGCGGCTGCCGAGCCTTCGGCAGGCTTCCGCGGTCTCCTCCAGGTCACGCCGGCCGGCCATCGGGTAGGGGCCGTCGTCGGGGGCGCAGCGGTCGAGGAGGATCAGGTCCGCGCCCTCGCGGGCGAAGGCCAGCGCGTGCGACCGGCCCAGCGCGCGAGCAGCACCGGTGATCAGGGCGACGTCGCCGTCGAGCATCATCATGCCTCCAGCAGCTCGGGCGCGCCGGTGGTCCGCGGCGGCGCCGCGAGGCGGCTCGCCAGCCGGGGCAGCGCGAGGGCCAGGACGTCGATCGCGCGGTACAGGTCGCCGAGCGGGATGTGTTCGTCGGTGGTGTGGTCCAGGTGGGCGTCGCCCGGCCCGTAGGCGGCCATGGGGATGCCCCAGGGGGCGAGGGTGTTCATGTCCGAGGTGCCGGCCTTGCGTTTGAGCGTCGGGCGGACTCCCTGGGCGGCTATCGCGGCGCGGAGCTGGCTCACCACGGGGTCGGTGCGCGGCCGGGTCACTCCGGGGACCCGTTCGTCCACCCGGATGCGGCTGTGCGGTCTGCTGCGGGCGAAGCGTTCCAGCGCGGCGAAGTCGAACCCCGGCGGCACCCGGCAGCTCAGGAAGGCCTCGGCCTCGGCCAGATCGCCGTGCAGCCGGACGAGCGTCGCGGCGGCGACCCCGAAGGCGACCGGGTCGTCCTGTTCGGGCGAGAGTCCCCGCAGATACTCCTGTATGTCGTGGGCGAAGCGGGCGGCGCACTCCACGGCGGTCGGCTCCGGGCTGCTGGTGTGCAGGGGTGGCCGGCTGATCTCGTAGCCGATGCCGATACGTCCCTTGTAGCCCAGGCAGACGCCGTCCCAGCCGCTCGGTTCGCCGATCACGAGCGCCGCCGGGGGCGGCACCGTGGCCAGCACGTGGTGGGCGCCGCGGGAGCCGGCGACCTCCTCGCCGACCGCGCCGATCACGTGCACGCGTACTCCCTCGGTGCGGGCCGCGGCACAGATCATGGTGACGATGGAGCCCTTCGCGTCCACCGCGCCGCGGCCGTAGAGCAGATCGCCGACCTGGACCACCGGTACCTGTCCGGGGACGGTGTCGATGTGTCCGAGCAGCATGACGGTGGGGCCCGTGCGCGGGCCGATCAGGCCGTGCACGTTGCCGACCTCGTCGACGTACGAGTCGAGGCCCAGCTCGGCCATCCGGTCGGCGAGGAAGCGGGCGACGGGCAGTTCCCGGCCGGAGACCGAGGGGATGCCGAGCGCGGCCCGCAGGAGCCAGGCCGGGTAGTCCCCGTCGCCCGCCGCGGGGCGGGTACGGTCGGCGGTGCGCTGGTGGTCAGCCATCTTCGGGCCTCTCCCCTTCGTCGCACAGCCGGCTGCCGGCACCGGAGAGGGCCTGGTGGATCGGCCGGTGCAGATGCGCGGCGCCGATGGCCACCTGCCGCACGGTCCTGCTGGCCCGCAGCCCGGCGCGTACCTTGTGCCGCATCCGTCCTCGGACGACGTCGCCTTCCAGGTGGTGCGGGCCCACCCGCGCGATCCGGGTGGCGGGGTCGCCGAGGTCGGCCAGGACGCCACCCACATCGGTGAGCAGGACCAGGGCCGACGCGTCCAGGGCGGTCGCCAGCCGGGCCGCCGCCTCGTCGGCGTCCACGTTGAGCAGGTTGCCCGCGGCGTCGCTGGCCGGCGGGGAGACCACGGGGACGTGCCCCCGGTCCAGCACCGCGCGGACCGGCGCGGGGTCGACGCGCTCGATGCGGCCGGACCGGTCGTCCCGGATCAGTACGGTCCGGCCGTCCTGCACGGAGCGCAGGGCCGGTTTGCGGGTGGCGGTCAGCAGGGCGCCGTCCGCGCCGCTCAGGCCCACCGACCGTGCGCCGCGTGCCCGTAATCCGCTGATCAGACGTGGTTTCACCCGCCCGAGCAGGGCGAGGGTGATGACATCGAGCATGGCCGCGTCCGTGCGACGGCTGTGCGTGCCGTCCGGGGACCTGATCACCCGCCGCTCCACGCCGAGTTGTTCCGACAGCAGGTCGGCGACTGCTCCGCCGCCGTGGACGAGTACCGTCGGCCGGCCGGCGAGCGCCAGTTCGGCCACCTCGTCCAGTACGGGCTCCGGGTCGCTCCCGCCGCCGATCTTGACCACGATCGGCCCGTCGTGCGCGAACCCGCCGATCAGCGGGTTCGGCTCGTGCCCCCTCGGATCCTGCGCCATGTTCCCCGCTCACCTCCCCTCGTCTCGTGCCGCTGTTCCCCTCGCGCCGTTCGGACGGGCCGTGTTCACGGGCCGGCATCAGGCGGGGTGCAGTCCGGTGAATTCCAGTCCGGCGTCCTGTGGCATGCCGGCCGCCACGTTCAGGCTCTGCACCCCGCCCCCCGCGGCCCCCTTCACGAGGTTGTCCAGCGCGGCGACCAGGACGATGCGGCCGCCGTCCTCGTCCACGGCGCAACCGATGTCGACGAAATTGGTGCCGCCGAGGAACTGCGGATCGGGCATCCGGTGCACCCCGCGCCCGCGGGACACGATCCGGACGAACGGGTGGTCTCGGTAGGCGCGCTGCAGCACGTGCAGCACCTCGCGGCGGGTGACCGGCCGCGGGGGTGTGACATGGCAGAGCACCTGCGCGCCGCGCACCGTGGGGACGGCGGTCACCGTCATCCGGGCACGCACCCCGGCCAGTGCGGCGATCTCCTTCTCGTGCCGGTGTCCCGCGGGCTTGTAGACCCGGAAGGCGTTGCCGCGCTCCGCGTGGTGCGAGGCAGGGCTCGGCTCCGCTCCGGAGCCCGACGACCCGGCCCGGGCGTCCACCACCACGTCGCCGGCCACCAGACCACTGCGCTGGACCGGAGCCAGGGCCAGGACGGCCGCGGTGGCCATGCATCCGGGCACGCTGATCCGGGTGGCGCCGACGAGTTCGCCGGCGAACAGCTCGGGCAGGCCGGTCCGGTAGGCGGTGCCGTCCGCCGAGGGCCGGCCGCCCCGGAAATCGGGGCTCAGGTCCACGATGGTCGTGGCCCGGCCCGTCACCGCTGTCTCCACCTCGGCGGAGGCGCCGGAGGGCAGGGCCAGGAACGCCGCGTCCACCGGCTCCAGCTCCTCGGGGGACCGGAAGGCCAGGGCGAGATGATGCAGGTTGGGGTGCACCTCTGCCACCGGCCGGCCCGCATGCCGCCGCGAAAGCGCCTGTGCCAGTTCCAGCTTGGGGTGGGCATGCACCAGCCGCAGCAGTTCACCTCCGGTGTATCCGGCCGCGCCGACGACGCTCACCTTCACGACTACTCGCCCCAGTCCTCTTCGACCTCCGGAGCGAGGGCCAGCACCACGGGCCCGGTCGCCACGACCTCGAGCTCGCTCGAACACTGTCCGCAGACCACGATCTCGGCGGCGAGCACATCAGGGCGTACCTCCAGCGTCCCGGCGCACTCGGGACACGGCACGCTCAGCGCCGTAGTCATGTGTTGCCTCCTGTAGATTGTGTGATGAGCGTCTCCAAGAACACTGCAGAAGCTAACACAGACTCCACAAGGGCACACCCCCAAAGATCAGTTGATTCAGACTGTCGACAGTCTCTCCGGGATGCGGCAACAATGGGGCGCCGAGTACGCAGACTCTGCACAGTGGGGAACTCGCAGCCGTACGACCGGAGGTACCCGTCCATGCCCGAGCTCGCCCACGCCACGACCCGCCTGGCCCTGCTCGGCGGAGACCGGGCCGTACCGAAGGACAGCGTGGGCGGCACCTGGCCGCTGGTCACCACCGCCGACGAACAGGCCGTGCTGCGGGTGTTGCGCGAGGGCCCGCTGAACGCCGCCTCCCCCGGAGAACGCGAGGTCGGCGGCCTGGAACGGGCCTGGGCGCAGGCCACCGGGACCCGGCACTGTGTCGCTGTCGCCTCCGGCACCGCCGCACTGCATCTGGCCCTGCGCGGCTGCGGGATCGGTCCGGGCGACGAGGTGATCGTCCCGGCACTGACCATGAACGCGACCGCCCACGCGGTGTGCGCGGCAGGCGCCACACCCGTGTTCGCCGACGTGGATCCCGACACGTACACACTCGACCCGCGGTCCGCCGCAGCGGTCTGCGGACCGCGAACCGCCGCGCTCCTGCCGGTACATCTGCACGGACTGCCGGCCGACATGCGGGCGCTGGACGAACTGGCCGGCCGACGGGGCGTCCCCGTCGTGGAGGACGCGGCCCAGGCACACGGCGCGCAGCTCGACGGGCGCCGGGTCGGCGCCCTCGGCAAGGCGGGCTGCTTCAGCCTGCATCCCCACAAGAACCTGCCGAGCTGTGGTGAGGGGGGACTGATCACCACCGACGACGACAGCCTGCACGAACAGCTGGTACGGCTGCGCAACTTCGGCGAGCTGGAACCCACCGGGGCTCGCAGCTACATCGCCCACCGGGCCGCCCTCAACGCCCGGATCACACCGATGGCAGCCGCGTTCACCCGCTCCCAGCTGGCCCGCTTCGACGACTACGCCCGCCGCCGCGAGCCGGGAATCCGCCGGTTCCTGAACCGGCTGGCTCAGCTGCCCGGACTGCGGGTGCCACAGGTCCCGGCCGGACGCACCCACGCCTGGCACATCCTGCGGCTGATGCCGGACCCGGAGGCGTTCGGCCTCGGGCCCGAGCACCGCTGCGCCCTGCGCGCCGCCCTGCACCGGATCCTGCGGGCCGAGGGGGTGCCCGTCTCCCGGTACCAGGTCGCTCCGCTCGCGGCGCAGCCCGCGTTCCGTCCCCCGGGTGCGTCCCCGGCGGACGCCGCGGACCAGGTGGACGCCCTCCTCCCGGTGACCGTCGCCGTCGTCGACGGATCGCTGTGCCTGCAGCGCCGGCACCTCGATCCGGCCGCCGGGCCCCTGCTGCAGTCGTACGCCGACGCGTTCGAGAAGGTCTGGCAGAACCTCGAACTCGTCCGCCGGATGGCCACCTCCCGCTCCGCTCCCGGCTGGCGGGAGGCGCTGCGCCAGGGGTGAGCCGCCCGCCGCTCCCCCGCCGGTTCCTCCGCTCCACGTCCTGGTCCACGTCCCGGACCGACGCCCGTCCGAAGGGAATCCGCACGATGGCCGTACCCCTCACCGGCCCACCGCAGCCACCCGCCCCCGCGCCGCCTCCGCAGCCGCTCGACCCGGCGGACATGGCCCGGCGGATCCGCCAGGACGTGATCCGCATGGCGGGCGGGCCCGAGGGCGCGCACGTCGGCGGCAGTCTGTCGTGCGCGGACGTCCTGGCCGTCCTGCACACCCGGCTCCTGCGTCCGGGCGACTCGTTCGTGCTGAGCAAGGGGCACGCCGCACCCGCGCTGTACAGCACGCTGGTCCAGCTCGGAAGGCTCCCGGCGGACGAGCTCGACAGCTACACCGCGCCGGGCAGCCGGCTGTTCGGCCACCCCTCGCACGACCTGCCCGGAGTCGAGTTCGCCACCGGTTCCCTGGGCCACGGACTCGGCCTGTCGGTGGGCCTGGCCATCGCCGAGCAGCTGCACGGCGGCGACGGACGCGTGTACACCCTGCTCGGAGACGGTGAACTGCAGGAGGGCAGTGTCTGGGAGGCCGCCCTGCTCGCCGGTCACCGCAGGCCGCCCGGGCTGGTCGCGGTGGTGGACCGCAACGGGCTGCAGATCACGGGCGGTACGGAGGACTGCGTCGGACTCGAACCGCTGGACGCCAAGTTCGCGGCGTTCGGCTGGGAGACACGCACCGTCGACGGACACGACCTGCCCGCGCTGTACGAGGCCCTGCAGCCGTCCCCGGGCGGTCCGGTCGCGGTGCTCGCGCGCACCGTGAAGGGCCGCGGGGTGCCGTTCCTCGAGGCCCGCGTGGCCGGTCACTACGCCAAGCTCAAACCGGCCCTGGTCAGCAGGGCCCTGGCCGCGCTCGGCCACCCCGTGCAGGGAGGTACGGCGTGACGACGGCGCGCCCCGCCGAGCAGACCCCGCAGCCGGTCCTCGGCCCGGATCCCCGGGCCGCGTACCGCGAGGCGCTGCTGGAACTGGCCGCCGCCGACAGCCGCGTGGTCTGTCTCGACTCCGACACCGGCGGCCTGGAGAACACCTTCGGCGAGCGCTTCCCGGACCGGTACGTCAATGTCGGGATCGCGGAGGCGAACCTGATGACGGTGGCCGCCGGACTCGCCCGCCGCGGATTCCTTCCCTACGTGCACACGATGGCCACCTTCGCCACGATGCGCGCGGGCGAGTTCCTCAAGCTGGACGTCGTGGGAAACCGGCTACCCGTACGGGTGGTGGCCACCCACGGCGGTCTCTCCGCCGCCCACTTCGGCACCAGCCACTTCGCGCTGGAGGACCTCGCGGTGACCCGCGCCCTGTCCGACCTGACCGTCGTCGTACCCGGTGACGCACGCCAGATCGGCCCTGCCATGCGCCAGTTGCACGAGGTGCCCGGTCCCGCCTACCTGCGGCTGGGCCGCTCGGCCACCCCCGTGCCGCCGGGGCCTGCCCCCGCCTTCCGGCTGGGCCGCGCCCGGGTCCTGCGCGAGGGCGCCGACGTCACGCTGGTGGCCGCGGGACCGCTGCCCCTGCTCCTCTCGCTGGAGGCCGCGGCAGAACTGGCTGCCGACGGCACCGAGGCGCAGGTCCTGGACCTGCACACCCTGCACCCGTTGGACCACGAGGGCCTGTTGGCGGCGTGCCGGGGCCGCGCCGGAGTGGTGACGGTGGAGGAGCACCGGCCGCAAGGCGGGCTGGGCGACGCGGTCACCGAGGTGGTCGCCGCCGAACTGGCTCTCCCGGTGCGCCGCGTGGCCGTACGAGGCCGTCCCGGCGTGCGCGTCGCCGGCCAGCGGGCCGCGCTGGAGCAGCTCGGCGTGAGCACCGGCGCGGTGGCGGACGCGGCCCGGCACCTGCACGCAGCACGAGCCGAATCACCGGCGCAGCACACTGCCGCCGGCCCAACCATGAGGGGATGACGATGGCGAGCCCTGGGCTGGTCCACGACGAAGACCGCATCCGTTACGTGCAGAGCGTGTTCCGACGCGTACTCCGTCTGGAACAGGACGCGGCCCCCGACGACGACTTCTTCGTGCTCGGCGGAACCTCGCTGGCCGCCATGGAAGTGATCGACCTGATCGAGCGGGAACGGGGGCTGCGCATCCCCGTACGGAACTTCTACCGCTCCACCGTGGTGCGCGCGCTGGCCCTCGAGCTCGACCCGTCCCGCAGGGAGGCCCCATGACCATCCAGAGACCGGCGGCGGCACCACAGCTGTCCGTCGCCACGCCCGATCACCGGGTCCACCGGCTTCCGTCCCTGACCGGGCTGCGGTTCTTCGCCGCGTTCCTGGTGGTGATCTCGCACGTCGGGACCAACCTGCTGCCGCGGGTGGCTCCGGATCAGACGTTCGCGATCAGGGTCCTGTACGAGTGCGGTGCCTTCGGGGTGTCGTTCTTCTTCATCCTGAGCGGGTTCGTGCTGACCTGGGTCGCCCGGGACGAGGACTCCGTGGGGCGGTTCTGGCGGCGCCGCTTCTTCAAGATCTATCCGAACCATCTGGTCACGCTGCTCGCCGCCCTTCTGCTCGCGGCGGGCGCGGGCCATGCCCTGTCGGGACGCGACGCGAGCACGACACTGCTGCTGGTGCAGTCCTGGATCCCGGACATGAAGCTCCAGTACAACCTGTGGTCGAACACTCCGACCTGGTCGCTCGCCTGCGAAGTGCTCTTCTACCTGGCGTTCCCGTGGCTCCTGAAGCTGCTGCGGAAGATCCCGCCGGCCCGCCTGTGGGTGACGTTCGCGGTGGTCTACGCGGCGATCTGGGCGGTGCCGCTGGTGGCTTCCTGGATGCCGACGTCCGGGGGTGTCCACCCGGGCACCGGCCAGAACTGGCTCTCCATGTGGTTCATGACGTTCTTCCCGCCGGTGCGGATGCTGGAGTTCGTGCTGGGCATCGTGACGGCGCTGATCGTCGTCAACCGGCGGTGGATCCGGCTGCCGTTCGCCGTGTCGCTCGTGTTCCCCCTGATTCCGCTCGTCGCCGAGGGCAGCATGCCCGACGAGCTCGGGTTCGTGGCGCTCACGTCGCTGCCGCTCGCCTTCCTCGTCGCGGCCGTCGCCAGCGCCGACATCAACGGCCGCAACGGCCGGACCTGGCTCGGCAGCAGGCCCCTGGTGTTCCTGGGCGAGATCTCCTTCGCCCTCTACCTCGTGCACTGGCTGGTGGTGGCCTACGGCTGGATCGGCCGCAGCTCCCCCGCCTGGGGGGCTCGGCCGGAGCCCTCGACATGGCCGGAGATCCTCGGCCTGGCGGGTCTGACCATCGCCTCCAGCCTGGTGCTGGCGTGGCTGCTGTACACGCTGGTGGAGCGGCCGGTCATGAGGCGGTGGAGCCGGCCCCGCGCGGCCCGGACCGAGGGCGTGCTCACCGCCGCCCCGGAACGGGGCTGAGCCCTGTCCCGGCAGACCGGCCCCGCCTGGTTGCTCCGGGTCGAGAGGGGACACGCGGAGCCCGAGGAACTCGCGGCTCTCACCGCCCTGCTGCTGGTCTGCGCCGCGGCCCGGCGGCAGGCCGGGGGCGGTGTCCCCTCCCGGGACCACTCCCCCGCCGGCCGGCGGCGCCCGCTGCGCATTCCGCAGTTCCGGGCGCCGCACAGCTGGCAGGGCTGAGAGCCGCGGACAGAAGCGGGATCCGGTCAGCGGACGGTGTCCGGTGCGTGCGATCGCTCGGCGCCGGAAGGTCCTTGTGGCGCACCTGCCAGGGCCTTCCGGCGCCGCGGCGAGGGCGCGCCGGGCGCCCCTCGCCGTGGCCTGCTTCTGTTCCGGAGCTCTGGGGCCGTCCCCCTTCCTGTCCGTCCGTGATGCCGGAGTCAGCGGAGGTTGTGCAGCCGGACCTGTCCACGGGCGACGAGCCGGCCCGCCGCGTCCACCGTCTCCACCGACCAGACCTGTTGGGTGGCGCCGCGGTGGACCGGCAGGGCCGTCGACGTGAGACGGCCGTCGGCCACGGTCGCGGGAGCGAAGAAGTCCGTGCTGTTGCTGACCCCGACCACGGTCCCCCGGTCGCCCAGCCAGCGGTCCGCTGCCGCGCTGGCGACGGACTCGACCACAGCGCAGTGCACCCCGCCGTGCAGTATCCCGTGAGGCTGCAGCAGGTCGGCGCGCACCGACCAGTACGCCACCGCCCGGTCCGGGTCGATCCGCTCGAACTGCAGGCCCAGGTGCTCGACGTAGGGCCCAAGTCGGCTGTCGGTCTTGTCAGTTGTCGTCATGTATCGAGTATTTCAGCTTTTGTCGTGTTTTCCTACTGTACCTGGAAGGCGGTTCGGATCGACCATGGTGATCGGGCCTGAATCATGTGACTGCGGCGTGACCGTCCTGCTGACGGGGCTGCCGAGTGCGGGCAAGACGACGGTCGCGTTCCTGGTCGCCGGGCGACTGCGCGACGCGGGACACCGAGTGGAGGTCCTGGACGGTGACGTCATGCGGAAGACACTGTCGGCAGGGCTCGGATTCGGCCGGGCGGACCGGCACGAGAACCTGCAGCGGATCGGGGTGATGGCCGAGGTCCTCGCCCGCAACGGCGTGATCGTCCTCGTGCCGGTGGTCGCGCCGTACGCCGACAGCCGCGACGCCGTCCGGCAGCGGCACACCGCGAGCGGGACCGCATTCCTGGAAGTCCATGTGGCCACGCCCGTGGAGGTCTGTGCGCAACGGGACGTCAAGGGCCTGTACGCCCGGCAGCGGGCCGGCGAGCTGACCGGTCTCACCGGGGTCGACGATCCCTACCAGGCGCCCGAGAAGCCCGACCTCGTCATCCCGACGGTCCGGCAGTCGGCCGACGCGTCGGCCTCCCTGCTCATGGACCTGCTCGTGCGGAAGCGGTTCGTGGCATGACGGCGACGACACCGCTCCCGCGCTACGGGATCAGCCATCTGGACGCGCTGGAGTCCGAGGCCGTGCACATCTTCCGGGAGGTGGCGGGCGAGTTCGAGAAGCCGGTGATCCTGTTCTCCGGCGGCAAGGACTCGATCGTCATGCTGCACCTGGCGCTCAAGGCGTTCGCGCCCGCGCCGGTCCCCTTCTCGCTGCTGCACGTCGACACCGGGCACAACTTCCCCGAGGTCCTCGCCTACCGCGACCGCGCGGTGGCCCGCCACGGACTGCGGCTGCACGTCGCCTCCGTGCAGGACTACATCGACCGCGGGGTGCTCAAGGAGCGCCCGGACGGCACCCGCAACCCGCTGCAGACCGTGCCGCTCACGGAGAAGATCCACAGCGAGCGGTTCGACGCGGTCCTCGGCGGCGGGCGCCGCGACGAGGAGAAGGCCCGCGCCAAGGAGCGCGTGTTCAGTCTCCGCGACGAGTTCTCGCAGTGGGACCCGCGCCGCCAGCGCCCGGAACTGTGGCAGCTGTACAACGGGCGGCACGGCCCCGGCGAGCACGTCCGCGTCTTCCCGCTGTCCAACTGGACCGAGCTGGACGTGTGGCAGTACATCGCCCGCGAGGACATCGAACTCCCCGGGATCTACTACGCCCACGAGCGCCCGGTGTTCCGCCGCAACGGCATGTGGCTGACCGCCGGCGAGTGGGGCGGCCCCAAGGACGGCGAACGCGTCGAGACCCGGCTGGTCCGCTACCGCACGGTCGGCGACATGTCCTGCACCGGCGCCGTCGACTCCGACGCGGTGACGCTGGACCAGGTCGTCGCCGAGATCGCCACGTCCCGGCTCACCGAGCGGGGCGCCACCCGGGCCGACGACCGGCTGTCCGAGGCCGCGATGGAGGACCGCAAGCGTGAGGGGTACTTCTGATGAGTGGATCCACCGGACGGTGGGCCGGTCCGTCGGCCACCGCACTGCTGCGTTTCGCGACGGCCGGGTCGGTCGACGACGGCAAATCCACCCTCGTCGGCCGTCTTCTGTACGACTCCAAGTCGGTCCTCACCGACCAGTGGGAGGCCGTCGAGCGCGCCTCCCGCCACCGCGGCCAGGACGCCCCCGACCTGGCGCTGCTCACCGACGGCCTGCGCGCGGAGCGGGAGCAGGGCATCACCATCGACGTCGCCTACCGCTACTTCGCCACCGCCCGGCGCCGGTTCATCCTGGCGGACACCCCCGGGCACGTGCAGTACACGCGGAACATGGTGACGGGCGCGTCCACGGCCGAGCTGGCCCTCGTCCTCGTCGACGCCCGCCACGGCGTGGTCGAGCAGACCCGCAGGCACGCCACCATCGCCGCCCTGCTGCGCGTCCCGCACCTCGTCCTCGCCGTCAACAAGATGGACCTGGCGGGCTACGAGGCGCGGGTGTTCGCCCGGATCGCCGAGGAGTTCACCGCGTACGCGACGGAGCTGGGCGTCCCGGAGGTCACCGCGATCCCGATCTCCGCGCTCGTCGGCGACAACGTCGTGGAACCGTCGGCGAACATGGACTGGTACGGCGGTCCCACCGTCCTGGAGCACCTGGAGACGGTCCCGGTCAGCCACGACCTGACCGGCTGCCACGCCCGCCTCCCCGTCCAGTACGTGATCAGGCCGCGGACCGCCGAGCACCCGGACTACCGCGGCTACGCGGGTCAGATCGCCGCCGGTGCGTTCCGCGTCGGCCAGGAGGTCACGGTCCTGCCCTCCGGCGCCACCTCGCGCATCAGCGGTATCGACGTGCTGGGCGAAGCGGTCGGCGAGGCGCGGGCGCCGCAGTCGGTGACGCTCCTGCTGGAGGACGACATCGACGTCGCGCGCGGTGACCTCCTGGTGCCGTCAGGGGACGGCCCGGTCGCCCGCCGGGACGTCGAGGCGACGGTCTGCCACGTCGCGGACGCGCCGCTCGCGGTCGGGCAGCGGGTGCTCCTCAAACACACCACCCGTACCGTCAGAGCCATCGTCGCGGAGATCCGGTCCCGGCTCGTCCTGGACGGGATCGTCGCGCACCCGGAGCCCGGGCAGCTGGTCGCCAATGACATCGGCCGGGTCCGGATCCGTACCGCGGAGCCGCTCGCCGTGGACGCCTACGCCGACTCGCGGCGCACCGGCTCCTTCCTGCTGATCGACCCGGCCGACGGGACGACGCTCGCCGCGGGCATGGCGGGTCCCGCGTTCGGCGCGGCCGTCACCGGCTGAGGGACCGCGGCTCCCGCTCCGTCACGGGCAGGTCGTCGATCGGGGTCCGCGGGCCGCGCGCCGCCACGGCGAGCAGCTCCAGCACCTGGTCGATCCGCCGGTAGCCGGTCGCCCGGTCCCACAGGTCGGTGTCGAGCTCCACCATCGCCGAGAGTCCGGAGGGGCGCAGCAGCCCGTGGAAGGCCATGTCGTAGCGGGCCGTGCCGTGGGAGACGAAGCGGTAGTCGCAGTCCAGGTCCGCGAACCGGGCGGGCATCCAGGACTCCAGCTGCAGTTCGCAGGTGACCTGGTAGATGGGGTGGGTACCGGGCACTCGCCGGGGCCGGACCGCCTGGACGATCTCCGCGAAGGGCAGCTGCTGGTGTTCGTAGGAGCGCAGGACGGCCTCGCTCACCCGCTGGACGAGTTCGTCGAAGCGGGGGTTGCCCGACAGGTCGAGCCGGACCGGGACGACGTTGAGGAAGCAGCCGATCAGCCGGTCGGCTCCCCGCTGCGTGCGGTTGGCGGTGGGGATCCCGATGACGATGTCGCTCTGGCCGCTCAGCCGTCTCAGCACGATCGCGACGGCGGCGCAGAACACGGTGAACGGGGTCGTGCGGCAGACGCCGGCCAGTTCACGCAGAGTGGTGGCCGCGTCGGCGGAGGCCGGTCGTTCCAGGAACTCGCCGCGGAAGCCGGCCCGGTCGCCGCGCGGGCGGTCGGTGGGCAGGCGCAGCGGGGCCGCTCCGGTCAGCTCACGGACCCAGAACCGCCGCAGGCGTTCGCCCTCCGCGCCGGCGAGGGAGTCCTGCTCGTCCTTGGCCAGGGTGGCGAGGTCGGTCTCGTGCGGCGGCAGGACCGGAGCGCGTCCGGCGGTCCTGGCCCGGTAGGCGGTGCTCAGCTCCTGCATCAGCAGGGTCTGGGACACCTCGTCGGTGACCAGGTGGTGGAACAGGAGCTGGACCTGGCCGCGGTCCGCCCCCAGCAGGATGATCCGGGCCCGCAGCAGCGGGCCGCGGGTGAGGTCGAATCCGGTGTAGGCGATCTCCTGTTCCAGGCGCCGCAGTTCGGCTTCGCGGGCGGCGTCGTCGTGGTCGGTCAGGTCGATCACGGGGACGTCGACCGGGGTGTGGGGACTGATCCGCTGCACCGGCAGGCCGTCGACCTCGACGAACGTGGCGCGCAGGCCCGGCTGGTGCGCGACCACGTCGTTCAGCGCCGCGGCGAACGCCCCCGGGTTCAGCGGTCCGGCCAGGTCCAGGATGAGCGGGATGGTGTGGGTGAGCGCGTCCGGGTCGGCCTGCTGGGCGAGCCACAGCTGACGCTGGCCGGACAGCAGAGGTGTGTCCACGGTCTGCGCGGTTTCTCCCGCCGGCTGCGCGGTGGCGGGGTGCGCGTCGTGCTGCTCCGGCGCGTCGGCGCTCTTCTCCGGCGTGGTGTCCGGCAGCGCGGCGAGGAGTTCGAGCATGCCGTCCAGTTCGGGTTCGGTCTCCCGCAGGTGGGCGGTCAGCTCTGCCGGGGTCGGATTCTCGAACAGCGCGCGGACCCGTACCCTGACGCCGAGTGTCTCCTGCATCTCGCTCACCAGCGCGGTGGCCAGCAGCGAGTGCCCGCCGCAGGTGAAGAAGTCGTCGTCCGGGGCGAGTCCGGGCACCTCGAGTGCCTGTGCCCAGATCTCCGTGACGAGGTCGAGGAGCCGGTCCTGGCCCGTGCCCGGACGGGCGTCCGCCACCGGGGCGGGTGTCTCCACCACGATCTCCAGCCGGCCCCGTGGATCGCGCCGGGCCGTGAGGCCGGTGGGGACCCCGGCGAGCAGCAGGTCCGTGGGGTGATGCACGGATCCTCCGGGCCGCAGCTCCAGGTCCTCCGCCCGGGCCCCGCGCAGTCCGGCCAGGACGGGCCGGTACTCGGGTCCGGGTGAGCGGTCGAGCAGGAACGTGACGGCTCCGCCGCCGGGCAGGTCCACCCGGAGTTCCTCCGCCGGCTTCCCGTCGGCCGGCTCCCGGTCGTCCAAGGCGAGACCGGCCGGCTCCGGTGCGCTCAGTTCCAGTTCCGGCAGGCGCAGCGCGGGCCGGGCCAGCCACTGCCGCAGCACCCCCGCGTAGTCGTCCACCAGAGCGTGTATCCCGTCCGGGGTGTAGAGGTCGCTGTCGTACTCGAGCCACAACCGGACCTGGTCGCCGGTGACGTCGATCTCGGCGACGGTGTCGAAGCGGCCGCGGTCGCGTTCGACGTCCAGGGTCCGTACCGGCTGTCCCCCCAGGGTCAGTTCGCCGACGGCGTCCACGCGCGGCATGAACATGTGCTGGATCAGCGGGGGCCGGTCGGTCGGGCGCGGGGCGGCCGCGGCCCGCACGATCCGGTTGAACGGCAGCCTGCCGTGCTCGACGGCGGCGGCCACCGCGGCCGAGCAGCGGGACACCGCGTCGGCGAGGTCCGGTGCGCCCGCCAGGTCCAGCCGCAGCGGGACGGTGTTGGCGAACTGCCCGACAAGCGGCTCCAGCTGGGGAACGGTCCGGTTGGCCGCGAGTACGCCGAGTATCAGGTCCGTGTCACCGGTGGAGCGGGTGATCATGGCCGCCCAGCCCGCCAGGCACAGGGCGTAGGGCGAGGCGTGCAGGGTCCGTGCGGTGTTCCGCACGGCGGGTCCGTCGACTCCCCGCAGGACGAGGCCGACGCGTCGGCCGGCGCCTCGGCGGACACGGCGGCGCGGGCGGTCCGGTCTGACGTCCAGGGCGGTGGGCGCGTCACGCAGGGTCTCCCGCCACCACGCGGTGTCGGGTTCCTGGACGGCCGGGAGCAGCGAGGCATGTTCCCACTGGGTGAAGTCGCCGTACTGGAGTTCGGGTTCGGGTACCGGTGAGGGGGCCCCGGCGAGCGCGGCGTCGTAGTCGGCGGCCAGCTCCGACAGCAGGAGCCGGACCGCGGTGGCGTCCGCGAAGATGTGGTGCACGGCCAGGGCCAGGGTGTCCTCGCCCGCCGGGTCGCTGTCGCGCAGCAGCAGGAACGCGATCCCGCATCCGGCGGCGGGGTCGATCCCGGTCGCGGCGAACCGGGACAGTTCCCGGTCCCGGGCCTGACGTGCGTCCGCGTCCCGGTCCGGGGAGGGGAGAGTGGTGATCGTCAACGGCAGCCGCTCGGGCACGGGGAGCACCACTTGGCTCGGCTGTCCGTCGTGCAGCCGTACCGCGCTGCGCAGGATCTCGTGCCGGGACAGCAGGGCGCCGACCGCCGTGCGCAGAGCGGCCGCGTCCAGTGGGCCCCGCACCGCCAGCGCCACGCACTCGGTCAGCGGGGCCTGTTCCGTTGCCGATCCGTCCGAGGACCAGAAGTGCTCCTGGATGACCGCTAGGGGCATGTAGTCTTCGTAGTCTCTCATGGACATACGATATCGTGACGCGCAGACACTTGCCCAGGGGCGCGCCGGGGGCGGAGGGTTGTCTTCAAGCCACTTGCCCATCCGATCCGGTCGGGTGATCTCGTCATACGTGCCGACTCTGCGGAAGGACTGGATGCCCGATGCAGACTGAATGTACGGTTCAGCCTGGCCGCATGTGACGCCGTCGTCGATTGTGGTGTGCGTTGAGGGAGTTCGTCTGCCAGCACCCGACCGGACACGGCGTCTCGCACCGAATTCCTGCAATGAGGAGCCACAGGGCATGACCTCGACCAACTCGTCATCCGGGACGGGGACCACTCCGGCAGCGTCAGAAAGTGCCGGGGCAGAGGTCTCGCCCACATCGCCGCCGGAACCGTCCGGCGACACGTCCGCCCCCACGGGTGGCACGAGCACGAAGCCGCGCTCCGTCCTGTTCCGCAACCGCGACTTCGCTCTGGTCTGGGGCGGCGAGTCGATCAGCCTGCTCGGCAGCGAGATCAGCGTGGTCGCGCTGCCGCTGCTCGCCGTCATCACCTTCGGCGAGGGCGCGTTCGGGGTCGGCATGCTCATCGCCGCCCAATGGGTTCCGTTCGTCGTGCTCGCGCCGCTCATGGGGGTGTTCACCGACCGCCTGAACCGGCGGATGCTGATGCAGCTGTCCAACGCGGTCCGCTTCGTCGTCCTCGGCTCACTGCCGCTGGCCTGGGCGCTGGGCAACCTGACGATGGTCCACCTGTACGCGGCCGCGCTCGTCAAGGGCGTCTTCGACGTCGTCTTCCAGCTCGCCTACCAGGCCTACCTTCCGCAGCTGCTGGCGCGCGAGGACCTGGTGGACGGCAACGCCAAGACGCAGCTGAGCCGCTCGGTCGCCCTGATCTTCGGACGCAGCGGTGGCGGCGCGCTGGTCAGCGCACTCGGCGCCGCGCGGGCGATCACCGTCGACGCCGTCTCCTACCTGCTGGCGGCCATCGCGCTGGGTTTCGTACGGTTCCGTGAGCCCGAGAAGCAGCAGACCGCGCGCGGTCTGAGCGCCACGCTGGCCGACCTGCGTGGTGGCATCACCATGACCTTCGGCAACAGACTGCTGCGGTATCTGACGCTGATGGCCACCTTCGGCAACACCGCCGTGTCCATGGTCCTCGCGATGATCATCGTGTTCGGGTACGACGACCTGGGACTGAGCGCGGCGCAGGTCGGGCTGACCCTCGGTGTCGGTGGCGCCCCGGTGGTGGTCGGCGCGATCCTGTCCCGCCGGATCAACGAGCGGCTGGGCATCGGCCGCACCCTGCTGATGACCCACTCGATGCTGGTGGTGGCGTTCGCCCTGCTGCCCGTGTCCCAGGCCGGCGGGACCGGGTTCGCCGTGGCCGTGCTGATCGTCTCCCAGGGCATCTCGTCGTTCACCACACCCGTGGGGAACGTCGGGGTCATGACCCTCATCCAGAAGGCCACGCCGCCGCAGGCGATGGGCCGCGTCGGCGGCGTCTCCCTGCCGCTCGTCTGGGGCGCCAACGCCGTCGGCCCGCTGCTGGGCAGTGCCGTCGCCGTGACGGCCGGCAACAGCGCCGCCTTCTACCTGGCCTCCGCGCTCGCCCTGTGTGCCGTGCTCTGGATCCTGGCCGGTTCGGTGACCCGGCTGACCGACGACGTACCGGAGGACATGCGACTGGTCGTCGGCTGACCGACGGTCCGGCGACCCGACGACCGACCCGTACGGCCGGACCGCCCTGCACGGCTCATCCCCCTTCAGAGAAGAGGACTCCATGATCCGCCAGCAGGACGCTCCGGCCGTACCCGGGGCCGGGCCGGCCACCACGGTGGTCTCCCGTATCGAGCTGTTCGCCCGCGACACCCCCGATGCCCCCGCGGTCCGGCACGGCGAACGGGAGCTGACCTACCGGGACCTGGACCGGCGTGCCGGGCAACTCGCCTCGGAGCTGGTCGAGTCGGGAGTACGACATGGCGACATGGTCGCCATGTACCTGGGCCGCTCCATCGAGTGGGTGGTCGGCATGCTCGGCTGCCTGAAGACGGGCGGTGTGTGCATGCCGCTGGACCCGGCCGTACCCGCGGAACGGTTCGACCGGGCGGTCGCCGCGGCGCGCCCCGCGGCCGTCGTGACCGCGGTTCCCGGCCGTGGTACGGGCAACCCCCTGCCCGCACTCCCCGCCGGGCTGCCCGTGGTCACCCTCGACGCGAGCGCTCCGCTCCCCGCAGAGACACCCGGCGGCGGACTCGCCCCGCGTGCGCAACCACGGTGCGAGGACCTCGCGTACGCGATGTTCACCTCCGGTTCCTCCGGTGAGGCCAAGATCGTGCTGGCCCAGCACTCCTGGCTGGCGCTCAGCGCCGCCCGCAGCGCCGCGGTGAACGCCACCACCGCCGCCGACCGCGGTTCCTGGCTCGGCGCGGCCGGCGCCGGGATCGCGCTGCACGAGGTCGGCGGTCTGCTCTGGCAGGGGGCCCAGCTCGTGATCGGCGACCACGAGGTGATCGCGTCACCGCCCGCCCTGCGGGACTGGCTGCTCGCCGAGCGGATCACCCAGAGTTTCGTGATCACCCCCGTCGGCGAGGTCCTGCAGAATCTGCCCTGGCCGCGCGAGTGCGCGCTGCGGCTCCTCACCCTGGGCGGTGACCGGCTGAACCGGTGGGGGCCCGCGGACCTGCCGTTCGAGGTCGCCGTCTCCTACGGCAGCCTGGAAGCCTTCCAGATAGCCAACTCGTGCCATCCCTGGTCCCAGAGGTGCACTCCCGCCACGGCCACCGACGCCGACCGCGCCAGCGCCCCGCCTGTCGGCCGGCCGATCGCCGGGGTCACCGTCCACCTGCTGGAGGACGACGGCCTGACACCGGTCGTCGACGGGATCGGCGAGGTGTGGATCGACTCGGACTGCCTCAGTCTCGGGTATCTGGGCGATCCGGCGCAGACCGCGGACCGGTTCCGGCCCAACCCGTTCGGCGCCGCGGGCAGCCGCATCTACCGCTCGGGCGACGCGGGCAGGTTCCGTCCCGACGGGATCCTGGAGCACCACGGCCGGATCGACAACATCGTGAAGATACGCGGCCACCGGGTGGAGCTCGGGGATGTCGAGTGGGCGCTCGGGCAGCACCCGGACGTCGACCAGGTCGCCGTGGTGGCGACCTGGGACGGCGACCAGCGCCGCCTCGTCGCCTGCTTCGTCGCGGCACGCGAGATCGCGCCGCTGGAGCTGCGCGACCACGCGGTGGAACGGCTGCCGGACTGGATGGTCCCGGTCGCGTACGTGCAACTGGACGAGTTCCCGCTGAACACGTCCCGCAAGATCGACCGCCGCAGGCTGCCCCCGGCCGACTGGTCCCGGGGACGTCCGTCGCGCCCCTGGCGGGCACCCGCACCCGGAGCGCAGACCGAGCTGGCCCGCCTGTTCGCGGATCTGCTGCAGGTGGACCGGGTCGGAGCCGACGACCACTTCGTGGAACTCGGCGGCGACTCCCTGCTGCTGGCCCGGTTGCAGAGCAGGATCGAGCAGCGCTTCGGCGTCCGGATCGAACTGCCGGACCTGATGGCCGGCCCGACCGTCGTCGAACTGGCCGGACGCATCCCGGGGGCCACCGCCGGGCGCACCGGCGCGGCCGCGCTGCCGCCCATCGTGCCCCGGCGCCGCTGAGCACCGTCCGCCGGCGGCGCCGCCCCGGCACTCCGCACGAGACACCTCGTCCGACCGAAGACATCGGCAGGGAGGCCTGCATGACCACCGAAGCCGCGGACGCCACCGACCGGCTGGTGACCGCTTTCGACCACCACGACCCCGGATACACCCCGCGGACCGCGGAGCGGATCAACACGGAGATCCGTGAGCGGGGGGTGACGTGGTCACCGGCGTACGGCGGCATCTGGATACTGTCCCGGTACGCGGACGTGCGCGCCGCCCTGACGGACTGGCGTACCTACAGCTCGGCCCGCGGCGTGCACTTCCCGCGCGCCGAGGGGATGCCGATGTTCTCACCCATCGACTACGACCCCCCGGCGCAGCGCGGGATACGTGAGCGGATGGCCGCTCCGATGACGGGCGACGCCGTCTCCGCGATGGTGCCTGAGCTGCGCCGCATGGTCGCGCGGCTGCTCGCGCCGCTGGCCGGGCGCGGCCACGGGGACCTGATGGCCGAGTTCGCGGAGCCGTTCGCCATCGAGGTGCTCGGAGTGGCCTTCGGGCTTTCCGAGAGCTGCCGCGCCCGGATCCGCGAGGCGACGCGGACGATGTGGACCTACATCTCGGCCGACCGGGACGCGAGCAAGTTCTGGCCCGCCTTCCACGCCCTGCTGGCCGAGGAGGTCGAGCGGGTGCGCGACGAGCCGGACGGCAGCTATCTCGCCCGGCTCGCGGCCATGCGGCGGGACGGTTCGCCGTTGCCGGACGAGGAGCTGTACTCGATCATCGTCAGCTTCTGCGTCGCCGGGCACGACAACACGATGAACTCGATCACCCGCCTCGTGCACACGCTGGCCCAGGATCCCGCACTCCAACTGAGGCTGCGCCGCGAGCCGGAGCTGCGCCCGGCCGTCGCGGAGGAAGCCCTGCGCCGCTGGTGTCCCACCGACCGGTTCACACGGGTCACCACCCGTGAGGTCACCGTCGCGGGCACCGTCATTCCGGCGGGTGCCCGGGTGGTGCTCCTGTTCGACGCTGCCAACCGGGACCCGGAGAAGTTCCCGGATCCCGACACCTTCGATCCCGACCGCGGCAACTCCCATCAGCACCTCAGCTTCGGGCACGGCATCCATCACTGCATGGGGGTGCACCTGGCCCGCGCCGAGTTCGCCGCCGTGCTCGACGAACTGTCCCGGCTGCCGCTGTTCGACCTGGAGCAGCCGAGCGACCTGCATTTCGAGAACGGTCGGCACATCATGTTCGACCGGGTGTCGGTGCGGTTCCGCACCGGAGAGGAGCACTGACATGGCCGCCGGTTCCGGCTCCGGGACGCCTCCCGGCACCCCGCCTCCGACCCTGCTGACCGACCTGGCGACGGGGCTGTGGAAGACCCAGACCCTGACCGCGGCGATCGAGACAGGCCTCTTCGAAGCCCTGGCCGCCGGCGACGCCGACGCTCCCGAGACGGCGCAACGGCTCGGCATCGGCAAGCGGCCGGCCGAGATCCTGCTGACCGCGTGCACCGCGCTCGGGCTGCTGGAGCAGCGGGACGGGCGCTATCGGAACACCGCCGTCGCGGCGCACTACCTGGTGCCCGGCCTGCCCGACTACTTCGGCGGTTACGTGCAGATGGTGGCCCGGTACACCGCGCCGGGGTGGCTTCGGGCGACCGAGGCGGTACGCACCGACGCCCCCACCAAGCCGGTGCCCGACCCGGACCGGAACATGTTCGAGGAGGGCAACCGGCCGGAGTCCTTCTGGGAGGGGCTCTTCACCTTCTCCACCCTGACCGCCCGCCAGCTGGCGGCGTCGGTGGACCTCTCCGGTGTCCGCCGGATCATGGACGTCGGCGGCGGCGCGGGCGCCACGCTGATCGAACTGTGCCGGCAGCACCCGCACCTGAGCGGCACCGTCGTCGACCTGCCGCACGTGTGCGCACTCGCCGGCGAACGCATCGCCGCGGCCGGTATGACCGGACGCATCGACACGGCCGCGGCCGACTTCTTCGCGGATCCGCTGCCCTCCGGGCACGACGCCGTCCTGCTGTCGATGATCCTGCACGACTGGGACGAGAGCCAGAACCGGAAGATCCTCGCCTCCTGCCTGGACGCGCTGCCCTCCGGCGGCACCGTCCTGATCAGTGAGCTGCTGGTGGACGACGACAAATCCGGCCCGGTGGACGCGGCGCTGATGAGCATGAACATGCTGGTGGGCACCTGGGGACGGAACTACACCGGCGCCGAGTACACCGACTGGCTGCGCGACGCGGGCTGCTCCGAGGTGCGCACGGTCCGGTTCGCCTCACCGGGGGCGAACGGTGTGGTGGCGGGGGTGAAGGCATGATGGAGCCCCGTCAGCGGCGCTGGTTCCTGCGCGAGCCGTCGCCCGACGCCCGGATGCTGCTGCTGTGCATGCCGTACTCCGGGTGCGGCGCCTCCATGTACCGGGCCTGGCCCGCCACCATCGGTGAGGCGGAGGTGGTCCCGCTGCAACTGCCCTGGCGGGAGAACCGGATGCGCGAGCCGCACTTCGGCACCTACGAGGAGCTGGCCGCCGCGCTGCTGGACGACGTCGGGGAGCTGCTGACCTCCCGGCCCTACGCGCTGTTCGGGCACTGCGGGGGCGCCCTGCCGGCGTTCGAGACGGTGATCGGGATCGCGGAGCGCGGGCTGCCCGCGCCGGTGCGGTATTTCGTGTCGAGTCAGGTGGCTCCGCAGGACGGTCCCTGGGGTCGTTTCCTCGGGCTGGACGACCAGGGTCTGCGGGACGAGATCGCCGGGCTGCTGACCGCGATGGGCGCCGCCGCCTCCGCCGACGAGCTCGTCGACCTGTTCATCGACGTGATGCACGCCGATCTGGAGGCCAACCGGAAGTACTTCCGTCCGGCCGGTACGGTGCCCTGCCCCATCACCGCGCTGGGCTGGGACGACGATGTCGAGGTACCGCACCGTCTGATGGGCGGCTGGCAGGCCTGGGCGCCCACGGACAAGGTGGTCCTGCCGGGGACCCACTACACCTTCCTGGACGCGCCGTCCGCGCTGGTCCGGGTACTGGCGGACCGTCTCACCCTCGGCTCCGGCTCCCTCGCGCCGTGACCCGCCGCCGGGACCAGTAAGAGCTGCGAACAAAAGGGGCGCCCGGCTCGCGGTGTCCGGCACGCACGCTCGCGGCGTTGCCGAAAGGCCCTGGTAGCTCCGCTACAAGGACCTTCCGGCGCCTTGCGATCGCACGCACCGGACACCGCCCGCTGATCGGAACCCACTTTTGTTCGCAGCTCTAAGCGGCATTTGAAGTATTGCGTTGACTCCAATGTTGCCTGTTGGATGAGCCTTTGAAGTATGTGTCGTGGTGTACATGCCGACTTGGAGGACAGTGGCATGAGTCAACAGAGCGAGCTGCTTCGCCGACTGCGCCGGCTCCCGGGGGAGCGCCGGGACGCGCTGTTGGCTCAGCTGGAGGATGTGTCCGCCGGAGCCCGGTCCGCCCCCCTGTCCTACCGGCAGGAGCAGCTGTGGCTGTTCGACCGGTTCGCCCCCAGCAGCCTGGCCTACGGGCTCGGCTTCGCCCTCCCGATCGAGGGCCGGCTCGACACGGAAGCGCTGGGCGCGGCGCTGGCCGATCTGCTGCAGCGCCACACCGTGCTGCGCTCGACGTTCTCCGACGAGGACACCCGGGGCACCCAGCGGCTGAAGCCGGTGCCCCGCATCCGTCTGGAGACCGAGGACGTTCCCGCCGAGCGGTTGCACCCGCGCGCCGACGAGGTGGTGCAGGGCGAGCTGCGCCGGGGATTCGACCTCAACTCCGGCCCGATGGTCCGTTTCCGGCTGCTGCGGTCCGCCCCCGACCTGCACCTGCTGGTGCTGACCAGCCACTCCATCGTCCTCGACCCGCGCTCCGCACGCGTGCTGCAGGGCGATCTGGCCCACGCCTACCGCGCCCGGGCGGCGGGCGCAGCGCCGGCCTGGGCGCAGGATCCGGTGGAGTTCGGTACCTACGCGGCCTGGCAGCGGGCCTGGTGCGAGCAGGACGCCGCCCGCGAGGCGACCACCTACTGGCGTGACGCCCTCGCGGGCTGGGAGAGCACCGAGCTGCCCACCGACCTCCCCCGTCCGCGGCTGATCGACCTGAGCAGCGACGTCGTCCGGCGGCCGCTGCCGCCCGGACTGGCGGCGGCCGCCGACGACTTGGCGACCGGGAGCGGCGCCGAACGGCGGGACGTCCTGCTGGCCGCTTTCCTGGTCGTGATCGCCCGCCACACCTCCCGGGGCGACCTCACCATCGGACTTCCCCAGGACGTCGCGGGCCCGTACGACGAGAGCCGACTCGTCGGTGACATCGGAAACCTGCTGCCGCTGCGGGTCGAACTGGACGAGGCGGACAGCTTCGCCGCCGTGGTGGCCCGGGTGCGCGACGCCCGGCGGGACGGCCTGCACCACGCGAGTCTGCCGTTCAAGCTGATCCTGGACGCACTCGGGGTGGAGCCCGACGCCGGCCGGCTGCCCCTGGTACAGATCGGCTTCACGACCCCGGTCGCGGGCGGCGGACCGGCCGAGGCCGACGGGGTGCGCTTCGGCTGCGAGCAGATCGACGCCGGGTCCGGCGCGTTCGAACTCGCGCTGGAGGTCACGGACGGTGAACAGCCCACCGTGGCCGTGCGGTTCGCCACCTCTCTCTACCGGCGGGCCACGGCCACCCGCGTCCTGGACCGTTTCCTGCAGACCCTGGACGCGCTCTGCCGACAGCCGCGGCGTCCCCTGGGAGACGCCCCGCTGGGCACGCCGCAGGAGCACGCCGACGTACGGGAGCGCTGGAACGAGCCGATCGGCGCGCCTGCCGACACCCCGCTGCACGACCTGTTCGCCGAGGTCGTCGCGGCGGCTCCGGACAACACCGCGCTGCTGTGGAAGGGCGGCTCCCTGTCCTACGGCGAACTGGACGCCTGGTCCTGGCGGATCGCGCGGCGGCTGACGGCCGCCGGGGTGGGGCTCGGCGACCTCGTGCCGGTGGTGATGCAGCGGGGCCCGGCCCTGCTCGCCGCCGTCCTCGGTGTCCTGCGGGCCGGGGGCGCCTACGTGCCGGTGGACGCCGGCCAGCCCGACGAGCGGCTGGCGATGATCCTGGAGGACACCGGGGCCAGGACCGTGGTGGTCTCCCCCGGTACGGCGGACCGGGTCCCCGGTCCGCTGGCGCTGGTCGTCGGTGCCGATCCGCTGGACGGACCGCAGGCGGAGGAGGAGCCGCCTGCGGTCGTCGTGCCGGCCGCCTCCGCGGCGTACGTCATCTACACCTCGGGGTCCACCGGCCGTCCCAAGGGGGTGGTGGTCGAGCACCGCAACGCGGCCAACTTCACCCGCACCGTCCGGGACATGTTCGACCTCACTCCCGAGGACCGGGTCCTGCATTTCGCCTCCCCCGGCTTCGACGTCTCGGTGTTCGAGATCTTCGGAACCCTGCTCAGCGGCGCGGTCCTGTACGTACTGGACGAGGACCAGCGGCGCTCCGTGGACGCCCTCGACGCAGTCCTGCAGGAGCAGCGGATCACCGTCATCGACCTGCCCCCGGCGATCATGGATCTGCTCGCTCCCGAGAACTATCCCGACCTGCGGGTGGCGTTCGTCGGGGGCGAGGCGTTCACCGGCGAGCTGACCACGCGGTGGGCCCGTGGCCGGAGCTTCTGGAACGGGTACGGCCCGACGGAGACCACGGTGACCGTGGTGGCCAAGCGATGCGAGGGCGAGTGGACGGCCTCGCCGCCGATCGGCCGGGCGATGGCCAATCACCGTGCCTACGTGGTGGACGGCGCCGGTGCGTCGTTGCTCCCGGCCGGCGCGGTCGGTGAACTCGCCATCGCCGGGCTGGGCGTGGCGCGCGGCTACCTGGGCCAGCCCGCCCTCACCGCCGACCGGTTCCGGCCGGACCCCGACGGGCCTCCCGGTTCCCGCCGCTACCTCACCGGTGACCTGGCCGTCTGGGACGAGGCAGGGGACCTGTGCTTCGTCGGTAGGGCCGACCGGCAGGTGAAGGTCCGCGGCGTGCGGATCGAGCTGGGCGAGGTGGAGGCCGCGCTGCAGGCGGTGGACGGAGTCGCCCAGGCGGTGGCGGAGGTGGCGACCGATCCGCGCACCGGCGCGCTGCTGGTGGCGTACGTGGTGCCGGAGCGTCCCGGCGAGCTGCAGCTGGACACGATCCGCTCCGCGGTGGCGCGCCGGCTGCCGGCCGCGATGGTCCCCTCCGTCCTGGTGCCGCTCGACGCGGTCCCGCTGACCCCGAGCGGCAAGATCGACCGACGGCGGCTGCCCGCCGTGGAGTTCGCCGTGGTGGACGAACTCTCCGAGGCCGACGAGGAGAACAGCACGCCCACCGAGCGCACGATGCGCGAGGAGGTGTTCACCCCGCTGCTGGGCGCCCGGATCGGCAATCACGTGAACTTCTTCGCGGCGGGCGGCACCAGTCTTCAGGCGATCCAGCTGTCCTCCCGCGTGAACGCCGTGTTCGGGGTGGCCCTGCCGATCGCCGACTTCTTCGCCACTCCCACCGTGGCCGGTCTGGCCGGGCTCGTCGACGCGGCGCGTTCGGGCCAGGAAGCGCGGCGGGACGCGCTGGCGGAGGCCCTGGACCTGGTGGAGGGGAGCAGCGACGAGGAACTCGCCGAGCTGGCCGCCTCGCTGGACGGGGAGGGGACGCGTTGAGCACGGACACCCACGCAGGGGCGTCCCCGCGCAGCGGACCGGTGAGCTTCACCATGGACTCGCCCTGGGTGCGCCGCGTCCCCCGCGAACAGGCCCGGGTACGGCTGATCTGTCTGCCGTTCGCCGGTGGCGGCGCGTCCGTGTACCAGCGGACGGCGGCACTCATGCCCTCCTGGGTGGAGACGCTGACGGTGCAGCTGCCCGGCCGTGAGGACCGCTCCCGGGAGGAGCCGCCGGCCCGCATCGAAACGCTGGTCACCGCCTGCTCGATCGCCCTGCGCCCGTACACCACCATGCCGTACGTGCTGTACGGGCACTGTGCGGGCGGGTTGCTGGCGTACGAGATCGCGCACGAGATGGGCCGCCGGTTCGGAACGTGGCCGCAGCGGCTGATCGTCGGCGAGCAGCCCGCTCCGCAGGCGCCGCCGCCTGCGGAGCCGTTGCACCTGCTCCCGGACGAGGAGCTGCTGGCGACGGTGCGCGAGCGCGGCGGGCTGCCCGACGCGGTGGCCCGCAACGCGCCGTTGCTGGACATGCTCCTGCCGCTGCTGCGCAGTGACTTCGAGCTCTGGGAGAACTACCGGCACCGGCCGCGTCCCCCGCTGCCGGTTCCGATCACCACGGTTCGGGGGCTGACCGGCTCGGTGGACGAGTCGGACCTGGCCGGCTGGGCCGCGCAGACGGCCGTGGGCCGGACCGGTCTGAGTGTGGAGGGCGGGCACTACTTCGTCGTCGGACTCACCCCGGAGGCCGCCCGGGAGATCGGTGGACAGCTGGCCGTCGAACCGCCCGCTCCGGCCGGAAGGACCTCTTCGTGACCACCGCCACCAGCGCCGCAGTCCCCCAGCTCTCCCTGGAGACCGTCGCCGAGATCGCGGCCGGTACCGCCGGGGTCCGTGACGCCGCCGCCGTCCGCGACCGCCGGCTGCGCGTCACCGCCACGCGCCGCGCGGCGTCCGGTCCCGGGTCCGGCGGAGGCGAAGCGGGGCGCGGCACCGCCGTCCCCGCCGACCGTCCGGCCCTGGTTCGCGGCCCCGAGCCGGTGCTGCCGCCGGACGCCGTGCCGACGCTGCCGCAGGCGCTGGCCCGGGCGGCGCGGGTGGCTCCGGGCCGCGGCACCACCTATCTGCTGCCGGACGGCAGCACCGACCGGCAGACGTACGCCGAGCTGTACGAGGACGCCCGCCGCATGCTGGGCGGACTGCGCCGCCACGGTCTGGCCCCGGGCGACCCCGTGCTGCTGCAGTGCGCCGACAGCCGTACGTTCGTCACCGCCTGGTGGGCCTGTGTGCTGGGCGGGTTCCTGCCCACTCCGCTGGCTCCGGCGCCGGAGTACGCCACGGACAACGCCGCGGTACGCAAGCTCGCCGCCGCCTGGGACCTGCTCGGCCGGCCGCCGGTGATCGCCGATCCCGGGCTGTGCGAAGGGGTGCGTTCGCTGGCCGGCCGACTGCCTGGCGGCGAGGCGCCGCGGGTACTGGCCTCCGACGCCCTGCCCGATCCGGAACCGGCCGACTGGACCGTACCGGACCCGGACGCGCTGATCGTCAACCTGCTCACCTCCGGCAGCACCGGCACGCCCAAGTGCGTGCAGCACCGCCATCGCACGATCGTCGCCAGGAGCTACGCGGCGATCGCCGCGAACGGCTTCACGGAGCACGACGTCTCGCTCAACTGGATGCCGCTGGACCACGTCGGCGGCATGATCATGTACAACCTCCGGGACGTGTTCCTGGCGTGTGAGCACGTCAACGTACGAACGGAGTCGGTGATCCGCAGGCCGTTGCTGTGGCTGGACTGTCTGGACCGGTTCCGTGCCACCAACACCTGGGCGCCCAACTTCGCGTTCTCGCTCGTGTGCCAGCGCGCGGAGGAGATCGCCGCCGGTTCCTGGGACCTCAGCCGTCTGACCAACATCTGCAACGCCGGTGAGGCCGTCGTCGCCCGTACCGCACTCCGCTTCGTGGAACTGCTCGCCCCGCACGCACTGCCCGCCGACGCCATGGTGCCCTGCTGGGGGATGTCGGAGACGTCCTCGGGGGTCACGTACACCCGCATGCACCGTGACGACGCGGCGGTCGGCACCGTCTCCCTGGTGCCCGCCTCGCTGGACGGCGAACTGCGCGAGCTGCCGGCGGGCACTCCCGGCGCGGTCGTGGTGACCGAGGTCGGTTCCCCGGTGCCCGGTGTCGCCCTGCGCATCGTGGACCAGGAAGGAGAGGTGCTCCCGGAGGGCCGGGTCGGGCGGCTGCACGTGTCCGGCGACACGGTCCTGAGCGGTTACGCGTACAACGAGCGGGCCAACCGGGAGAGTTTCACCGCGGACGGCTGGTTCGACACGGGTGACCTGGGGTTCCTGCGTGACGGCCGGCTGTTCCTCACCGGCCGCCGGAAGAACATGGTGATCGTCAACGGGGCGAACTTCCCCGCGCACGAGATCGAGGCGGTGGTGGAGCAGGTACCCGGCGTCGTGCCCGCCTGCTCCGCGGTGGCCGGGGTGCCCGACGAGGACACCGGCACCGACGCTCTGGTGGTCTTCTTCGTGCCCGGCACCGACGACGTGCCCGCGCTGGTGGACGCCATCCGCTCGGCTCTCGCCCGCGACCTGGCCCTGCGTCCGACCTACGTGGTGCCGGTGACGTCCCGGGAGTTCCCACGGCACAACGGCGGGAAGGTGCAGCGCGAGCGGCTGCTCGAAGGCTGGCGCGAAGGCCTGTTCGACGACCGCTGTTACGGCGGTGGGACGGACGGCGTCGCACCGGACGAGGCGCCGGACTCGGAGGCCTCCGTCCCCGCGCTGGCGGTCGTGTGGGAACCGGCCGACGCACGGCTGAGGCAACGGCCGGACGGTCCCCTCGTGGCCTGTGTCAGCGGTGACGTCCCCGACTGGCTGCCCGTGTCGACCACGGCTCAGATCGTGGTCGGCCCGGACGCCGTGGAGCTGGCCTCGGCCCTGGAGCGGGCCTTCGCGACGGCCGGCGAGGGGCCCACGGACGAAGGGGCCGTACCACAGGTGCTGTTCGTCGCCGCCTCGGACCCCGCGACGGCGCCGGCCGACGGCGACGCCGGGGTGCTGTCGGAGTTCCTCGCCGTGGCGTCGGCCGTGGCGCGGATCCGCCCCGATGCCGAGCTCACCGTGCTGACCCGGGGAGCCGTGCCGGCCGCCCCGGGCGACACGGTTGTTCCGGGCCGGACCGGACTGACCGCGCTGGTGCGTACCGCGCGCTCGGAACGGCTTCTCGCCCGTACCGCACTGATCGACGCCCCGGCGGACGCCGGCGCGGCCGAGCTCGCGGCCCTGGCCACGGTGCGGCACAGCGGCGACGTGATCGCCGTGCGTGACGGCAGGCCGCTGCAACAGCGGCTGCGCGCCGTGCCGTTGCCGGAGGTCTTCGACGTACCCGCTGATGTGCTGCCCCGGGGCGGGACCTGCCTCATCACCGGTGGTCTCGGCGGCCTGGGACGAGCCGTGGCGGAGCACCTGGTGGTCACGCACGGGGCACGGCTGCTGATCGTCGGGCGGACCCCGCAGGAGCGCCTGGACACCGGGGCCCGGGAGGCGCTGGAGGTCCTGCACGCCATCGGCGAGGTCCGCTACCGCACGGCCGATGCCGCGGACCCGGACGCGCTGGCCGGGGCGGTGGCCGAAGCGGAGGCGTCCTGGGGGTGCGGCCTCGACCTGGTGCTGCATCTCGCCGGTGCCGCGGTCGCCCCGCAGTGGGAGTCCTTGACCGACCACGAACTGCGGGCCGAGTCCGCGCAGTGGCTCGCGACGATGCTGCATCCGAAGGCCGGTGGCTGTGCGGCCCTCGATGGGGTGCTGGCCACACGGCCGGACACCGCCGTGGTGCTGTACTCGTCCGTGAACGGTCTGTTCGGCGGGACGGGTTTCGGTGCGTACGCGGCGGCCAACGCGGTACTGGACGGCTGGGCCCAGCGCTGGGCCGCGGCGGGGCGACGGGCCCAGAGCCTGGCCTGGAGCATGTGGGACGGCCCGGGGATGAACCAGGGCAGTCCGCTGGTCGCGGCGGGCAGGCACCGGGGACTGACCCTGATCGACCCGACCCGGGGCACGCTGGCCCTGCTGGGCGCCCTGCACGCCGGGCCGGTACACCTGCTCATCGGCGCGGATCCGGCGAACGAGCAGATCAAGCCGCTCCTGGCGGCGGACCAATTGGGCGGCGGCACCGTCGCCGTGGCGGTCGTACCCGCGTCGGACACGGACCCTCAGCAGGTGCGGGCCGCGGTGTCGGCTCAACTGGCCGACCGTGGGATCTTCGCCCGGGTCGTGGTGACCTCACGGATAGAGCGGGACCGCAGTGGCACCCCCGACCCGGCCGCTGTACTCGCGGCCGTCGGCGCGGGCGGCGCCTCCTATCTGCCGCCCGAAGGACGGCTCGAAGCACTGTTGGCCGAGGCCGCGGCCGAGGTGCTCGGAGTCGCGCGCGTGGGCAGGGACGACTCGTTCTTCAGCCTGGGGTGCGATTCGATCAGGGCTGTGCAGCTTGCGGAGGCGCTGAGCGGGCAGCTGGACAGTCCGGTCTCGGTGGGCTCGCTCTACGAGTCCCCGACGGTCCGCTCCCTGGCGGCCAGGATCGCCGGCTGAGGAAACGGCGTGCCTTCCGGGCCGTGGCACGGCCCGGAAGGCACGTTCAGCGCACAGGTCCAGGCGTCGTCCCGCGCACCGGTGACACTTCCTACCGACGTCCTTTGCCGCGCAGTCTGGGGTTGCTCGATTTCGCTTCTTCGAGATGTCCCATACGACGCAGCCTGTCCACCCATGCCTGTGCGGTGTAACGAGGTACGTCGTAGTGCTGCGCCACCTTCCCCACACTCCTGAGTCTGAGGAAGACTTCTCTGACCTCGTCCGGGTCGGGCATCTTGCGGTAAGGGCGCTGATTCTGTACTTCGGCTGCAGGGGGGGACACGCTTGCAGGCCGGTGACTCTCCGATCCGCTCTCGGAGAGGGAGGAGGGCACAGCAGCGACCCCGCTCACCGCCTGAGCCAGCATCTCGAAGTCGATGTCGAGTGCTCCTCTGGGGGGGATCGCGCCCTGCTCCGAGGCTCTGACCACCAGTTCGACTATCCGTGGCGGTCCGCCGGGAACGCTCTGCATCACTGCAGTGATCGTCGCCGGTTCCTCGTCAGCGCCTCCGTACGTTTCGACCGTAATAGTCCATTTCATACTATACCTGCTATCGTCTTCTATGCGGCCGTTACCCGTATGAGACGTAGCGGCCGAGGACGCGAGCGCCCTTGGCGAGGTCACACACGAGTACTCATCCCCCCCCGGGTCATGCGAGAGTGATTCGCATGATCCAAATGTAGTCATCTTTGTGCTCGAAAGCTATGTTGATTTAGTAAACGGCTCACAAAGGGTCCATGGGTCCACTAGCATACGCGCTCTCCTCGGAGACACGCGGGTCCGTGCCCCATACGACGAGTTGCCGGACCGCAACCGTCTCCCCACAACAGAGCCACGACCTGCGGTGATCGACATTCCCGAAGTTTGCTGACACCACGACAGACTGCACACACTGTCAGCTTCCCTGCCCCACACTCTGCGGACACCATCGCGGGTCTTCGACCGGACACCCCCGCTATCGAGCCACGGATGCCCCGTTTCGCCGCGCGACATGCCCGAGCGGACCCCACGGCAGAGCTGCGATCCCCGCTGTCGCCTGGGCTCTCCGGCTCTCCTCGGATCCACCCATGATTGCGGTGCGGACTTGTCTCTGGCCGACATCGATCGCTGCACAGTCGACACAGACCCGGCAACACGCCGAAGAGTTGACCTGAACTGCCTGCCCCGTACACGGAACCATCGTCGCATCACCCTCTGGAAGATCGTCGCATCGCCCACTCGAAGTACGGCAGGATGCCGCTACACGACCGAACTGCCGCTGAGCTTGCTGTCCGGGACGGCTGCGTGATCGGGTGAGCGCTGACCGAGGGGGCGAGGGCGAACGGCGACGCCGTGCTCGCCGCACTCGACGCCGGTCCCGAGCCGGTTACCCCTAGCGACTCAGGCCCCCGCCAACTGAGCGTTTCAGAATGAGGTCCGCGGACGGCGGAGGCAGGTGAGGCCGCAGGCCGGCTCTCGAGGTGGTGGCGGCACAGTGCGCTCGGAACCCCGTCCGGGACACGGCAGTTGTGCGGACCGCCGGAAGGTGAGCGGCACAACTGCCGTCGGCGCGCCACGGCGACGACGACACGACGAGCACCGCGAGGAACGCAGTGGCGACCGAACGCGCGGCCGTTCCCGCGACCGCCGGCGCCCGTGTCCAGGGAGCTGATCCTCCGCCTCCCGCAGACCTCATCCCGGCCCGAGGCCCTCGGGGCCCGCTGATGTGATCGCCGGGGCGGGGCGGTCAGCCGGGTGCCGCATCGGGGGTCGGGTAGCTGTGCAGGACCTGGTCCGCGCCGGTCAGAGCCAGCATGTGGCGCACGCGTTCACCGGGCGCGATCAGCGCCAGGCGGGCACCGGTGGTTCTGGCGGTGCGGTAGGCCGCGATCAGGCACGTCAGGCCGGTGGAGTCCAGGAAGGTGACGCCGGACAGGTCCAGGAGCACGCTGTGACCCTCGGTGGCCAGCAGTGGCTGCAGGGTGTCGGCCAGGAGAGGAGCGGTGTGCAGATCGAGGTCCCCTCGGAACGTGACCAGATGGCGGCCGGCACGAGTGCGGTGCACATCGACGTGCGGGGCGCGCTCTTGTTCTCGGGGGGCGGGCGGCTGATCGGTGCTCATCTCCGTTTCCTTCCGCGTGCGCGGCGCTTCAGGGGGTCAGCTCGCGCTGGTGGCCGCCGCGCCATTCGGTGAGCAGGACCGTGGCGTCGTCGTCGAGCTTGCCGTCGTGGTGTTCCATGACGGCGGCCATCAGCCGGCGCAGGGTCTCGTGCAGGGTGTGCCGGCCGGAGTGATGGCGGCGGATGAAGTCGACGAAACGGTCCCGTCCGAACTCCGTTCCGTGTCTGTCGCGGGCTTCGACGATGCCGTCCGTGTACAGCAGCAGTCGGTCACCGGGCTCCAGCTGCTCGGTGGCCACGGTGACGGACAGGCCCAGGTCGGCTCCCATGGGACCGGCCGGGGGACAGGACAGGTCGGTGATCCAGCGGCTGTCACGGATCAGGATCGGCAGATGGTCGCCGCGGTTGACCCACGTCAGCCTGCCGGTCTCCATGTCCAGGTCGGCCAGGATCCCGGTGACGTAGCGGCGTCCGTCGAACTGCTCGATCAGGGCCTGTTCCACTTCCTGGCTGGTCCTGGCGAGCGTGGCCCCCTGGCGGCGGGCGTTGCGGCAGGCCGCGACAGCGACGTTGGCCGTGATGCCGGCGGTGGTGTCGTGTCCCATGGCGTCGAAGACGCCCAGATGCAGGGTGGAGCCGGCCACGGCGTAGTCGAAGGCGTCCCCGCCGACCTGGTAGGCGGGCTCCATCACCGCGCCGACGGTCGCGTCGTGCCCGGCGTATGCGGGCGGCGGAGTCAGATTCCACTGCATCTCCGCCGCCACGTTCATCGCCTCGGTACGCACCAGACGCGCATAGGAATCACTGAACGACCGCTTGCTCAGCAGCAGCAGGGCCGCCATCGACGCCAGATCGCTCACAGCCCGCCGCACGCGTTCGGTGTCGCTGTCGGTGTCGGCCCGCAGCACCCCCAGCCGTTCCACACCGTCGGTGACGGCCACCCACCACCGCCGCCGCACACCCTCACCCACCCGGCCCCCTACATGTTCACGGATCACCTCCACACGCTGATAGGCCTGGCCCGGCAGACTGCCCGAAACGGTGAACTCCAGCCCGCCGTCCCCCGCAGCCGGCCCCCGCCCCGTGACCTCGCGCAGCACCGTCTCCCGGACATCCACCAGAAACAGTGCCACGTCGTGCATGCCCACCGAGGCGGCGTGATCAGCGATCAGCTGGGGCAGCTGCTCGAAGGTGACCGTGTGACTGGCCTGCATCAGCCACACCAGCGACTCCGCACTGCTCTGCGTCACAGTCCTGGATCTCCTCGCCGGACGTCCGGTCCCCCGACGGCGCGCCGCTTCCTCCCACAGCCCCTGCTGTGCCCTTTCCACTCCTCGACGACCTCACGAGTACCCCCTCCCCCGCGGCACCCACGCCCAGGCCGGAAAGGGGCGCGGTCGCCCTGCGACAGACTGCGGCCCCGGGCTCCGACCGGGGGTGAAGAGCGGGAACGGCGAGGCGGCAGCCAGGGGCGGCGCAGAAGCGGCCTGTATGAGTTCACCCGCCTCGGCGCACGGCAGTGAGGTGATCAGCAGCGCACCTGCCATAATCGAACACAGGAACGAGCATCCGTCGCGGCTGCAGCTGCTCCGTTACGCCGTGCACATGGTGGTCCAGCAGGCGCCAGGGGCCCTCGCCCCAGACCGGCGGCTGGATCGCGGCGGAAGAGCGACGCGAGGCAGAACGGCGCCCGGGCGCGGAGACGCGGCCGCCATCGCCCGAGTGCGTGTGCGCTACGGGCTCGACCGCACGAACGCCGACGCCGTGCACACCAGTGAATGCTGGGCAGCGGCCGAGAGCAGCCGGTGCCGTCCGGTCACCCGGCAGCAGGCGGTCGAGGCCTCGCGCCGGCTGGTCCCGGCGTGTGCCCACGGCCGGCCCGACACCGCCCCGGGGATCCTGGACCAGTGCCGCATCAGGCACCCTTCGCCCCGGCGGGGAGCGGGTGTTGATCTCTGTGATACGTTCGGCGCCGCCGTGCACCACCGCGAGTCCAAGGAGGTGAGACCGATCAACGCTGTGACAGGTCGGGGCTCCCTCCTTCGCATGGCCTGGGAGCGCCCGCACAAGGCATCCCGAAAGGCCTGAACGGCTGATGCGCTTCACCTCCCGGACGTCATCGGACGGCGTCACCGAACAGTTCTTCACCGTCGGCGAGATCCCCGGCGTGCTGTGGACGCCCGACGACGCCTCTGGTACCCGTCCCCTCATTCTGCTGGGCCACGGCGGCGGGCAGCACAAGACGGCCCCCGGCAACGTGTCCCGCGCCCGCTGCTACGCCGCCGACGGCTTCGCGGTCGTCGCGATCGACGCGCCCCATCACGGCGACCGGCCCCAGGACGAGGAGTTCGGCCGGCTCCTGGCCGGCATGCGGGCCGGCATGGCCGCCGGTGAGAACCCGGGCGCGCTGGTCGCCGACATGCACAGCCATCTGGCCGGTCAGGCCGTCGCGGATTGGCAGGCGGTCCTGACCGCGGTCCAGAACCTCGGCCAGGTCGGCGTCGGACCGGTGGGCTACTGCGGTATGTCGATGGGCTGCGGGCTGGGCATACCGCTCATCGCCGCGGAACCCCGGATCCGAGCCGCAGTGCTGGGCCTGCTCGGCGTGCACGGGCTGGCCCAGGACGCCGCGCGGGTCACCGTACCGGTGCAGTTCCTGGTCCAGTGGGACGACCAGATGGTTCCGCGGGACCAGAGCCTGGCGTTGTTCGACGCGCTGGCCTCACCTGAGAAGACACTGCACGCCAACACCGGCAGGCACGAGGACGTGCCGTCGTTCGAAGTGGACAGCTCACTGAAGTTCTTCACCCGGCATCTGAGCTGACAGGGAATCCGGTGCGCACCCAGAACTGGCCCCCAGCGGTTCTGACCTCTCCCATCCCGAGGTCGTCAGTCCGAGGACCCGTCTGCGCGTGAGGGCAGCCGCGCTGCATGCGCGCCGCCGCTGTTCGGGGACCTGCCCGACGGGCAGGCCGAGGAGGCCGTCGGCCGGCTCGTCACGCAGAGCCGACGCTCCTTCCCGCAGCGGGTGACCCGGGCAGGGTGGCGGACGGTGCCCTCCACGTATGCGCTCTGCGAGCGCGACAGGGCACTCCCACCCGCATCGCAGGAGCGGATGTCCGCCCGCGCCGGGCGCGTCGAACAACTGAATACCGGCCATGCGCCGTTCCTGTCCGCGTCCGCCGAACTGGCCGCGCTCCTCGGCCGGATCGGCTCCCGGTGTGACCCTCGCGGACACAGGCCCCGCCGGACATGATCTGTCCGGGGTGCCGTAGCCGCGCTGGAAGGCGTCCTGGCCGATGAACTGCAGCGACCGGGTCGCCACCGGGTGTGCCGGGAGATCGGCTGCACCTCGCTCGGTTCGATCGGCTCACCGGGCGTGCCGGTAGGCGACCACCTTGTAGTCCTCCAGGTTTGTGTCCGATCTGTCGGCGTTGTAGAGGAAGAGGCCGTGGCCGGCGAAGTCACCGAACGGCGTCACCTCGTACCGGTCGGCCCTGACCGTTCCGGTGGCGATGTCCACGACCACCGGGGACCGTTCCTCCGAGTCGTCCACCGGGAGGGTGCTGCCGAAGGCGGTGCCGTCGTCGGTCACGCCGTCGAGATCGACGGCCTTGGTCTGCGCGGTGTCCCCGAAGCAGCGGCCGGTGCCCTTCTCCAGGTCGAAGGCGGCGTCGTCCTGGACGAGGTAGCGCCCGTTCGCGGACAGCGACGCGCTCTTGGCGGCGTCCTCGTTCCGTTGGAAGCCGTGCGCCGTGCAGTTCACCTTCGCCCGTACCTTGCCGGTCGCGGGGTCCAGGACGGCGAGGGTGTCCTGCCTGGCCCCGTCGTCGTGCCACAGGGCGAACAGGGCGGTGCCGACCGGGGTCATGAAGAGCTTGTTCTCGGAGTCGGTGGTCAGGGCGCCGCCCGACCAATTGCCGGGAACCCAGTAGTGGGCCTTGGGCTGCTCGTCCGTGGCGAGCAGCGGTCCTCGCGAGGTCACCGCGACGGCCTTGGTCGACGCGAAGCACAGATGGCACTCGTCGGCCGGCGGCTTCGTCTTCGTCAGGTCGAAGGACTTCGTCGCCCCGGTGGCCGGATCCACCGTCGCAATGCTCTCGTCGCCGAACCGCACCAGCAGGCCGCCGCCCCCGTCGGTGACCGTGCCCTCGCCCGGCAGTTCGAGATGGCGCGCCGGCGTGACAGCTCCGGAGGCCGCGTCCTTGGCGCTGAAGATGTCGAGGGTCGTGACGTCCCGGCCTTTTCTGACCGCGTCCTCACCCTTCGTGCCGGACGACGTGGCCACGAGGTAGTCCTGACCCTGCTCGGTCGTCACCAGGGCCGACATCATGCCGACGCCTTCGACCTTTTTCGTCCACTTCGTTGTGCCGGTGGCCGCGTCCATGAGGGTGAAATCGCCGTGGTTCGCGGCCGGTTGGAAGACGGCGACGGCCGCGGAGTGCGGGAGGAAGAGATGGGTGCCCATCATGTCCGATTCCCAGCCGTGGGAGGTGTCGTACACGCTGGGCACGGACAGGCGGTGACGGGGCGCGGACTGACCGTGGGGCGCGGGTCCGCTCTTCCCCGCGCCGGCCGGGGGCTTGTGGGTCTCTCCCGTTCCGTCACCGTGCCCCGAGCCGCTGACGCAAGAGCTGAGCAGACCCGCTGTGACGACTCCCGCGAGGACGTACCTGAGCCGTTGCATGGAGATTCCCCGTTCGACACACGCCGTGACATGTCCTACGGGAGCAGGAGTATCCCCGACGTTCCCGCAGCCGGCACGGTGCCGGACCGTGGCCCCGCGATTTCCGGCCATTCCATGCCGACCAGGGAAGTGCGCCCCCGTTCCCGACCCCGCCTGCGGAGCAGCGGAGTTCATGGAAGAGCGGAGGAACGTACGCCACGCCGCTCGTGAGCGGAGCCCTTGCCTTCGCCTGCCGCGACTCTCCGGCGTGGGCTGGTGCTCAGCCACGTTCACGTCGATGGCACCCGACAACGTTCACCGGACCCGCGTGGATCCGCGGGGCGCCGAGCGCGGGCCGGCGTATGGCGCGCCGTTGGTTTGAGCGCCCGCTCCACAACCGGACATGCGCCGGCAATCGAGGGCGAGTACCGCAGTTTCCCGGTGGTGAGGTCGTCGTCGAGCGACCAGCCGCCGCCCCTGGCATGTCCTGGGTTCGGCTTGCGCCATCACTCTCCGGACCGTAAGAGTCAGCGAGAGCAGTCGTGCCTTCCCGTGCTGCGGGTCTTCAGCCCAGCGTTGTCCGGGTTCGTTCAGGGACAGGTACGGCAGTTGAGGTGAGGGGACGGGGAGATGGCGGGGACGGGGCGTCAGGGCCGGTCGCGTGGCGAGGTGAACCGTCGACGGGCGCGCTCGCAGTTCTTCGGCCGTCGGGCTCAGTTGTCCCAGTTCTCCGAGAACTTGGCGAAGGATCCGGAGTCGGAGACGGATCCGGCCGCTTACCTGTTCCATGTCCGGGGAGTGGGCGGGGTGGGGAAGTCCACGCTGCTGCGGCAGTGGCAGGAGACCGCCCGGCGGGCTGGCGCGGTGACAGCGGTGGTGGACGAAGGCGATGTACACAGCGTGCCGCAGGCGCTGGAAGAGCTGGCCCGGCAACTGGCGCGGCAGGACGGTCCGCTGAAGGAGTTCGACAGGGCGGCGGATCAGTACCGCCGGGACCAGGAAGCAGCCGCGGAAGCCGCGCCGGCGAGTGCTCCGGCGGGAGACGGTGGGACGTCGGTGTCCAGCCGGGTGGTGGCCCAGGCCGCCCTGGGGGCGGCGTCACTGATCCCCGGCGCCGGGGTCGTCACCGCGATGACGAACCCGGATACGGCAGCCCAGGGCCTGGACCGGCTGCGGGCCGGCGTGCGGGCACGAGGACGCCGGGGACGCGAAAGGGACACAGCCACACTGACGCGGGCCTTCATCACGGAACTCGGCCGGCTGTGCGACCGCCACCGCTGGGTGGTGCTGTTCCTCGACACGTGGGAGGAGACCGCCCGCTACCTGGACGAATGGCTGCGCGATGTGCTGGCGGACGCCTTCGGCCCTCTCCCTCTCAACGTCATGGTGGTACTGGCCGGCCGTGACGCGCTGGCCGAACGGGAGTGGGCGGTCCTGCGGGAGGACGTGCAGGACATCCCTCTGGACGTGTTCACCGAGGCCGAGACCCGTACCCTGCTCGCCACACGTGGCATCACCGAGCCCGCGGTGGTGGAGGCGGTGTGGCAGCTGTCGATGGGTCTGCCGCTGCTCGTCGCCCTGCTGGCCCTGGCCCAGCCGGCGACCGTCGAGGACGTGAACGCGGGCGGGGACGTGGTGGACCAGGCCGTGGAACGCTTCGTACAGTGGATCCCCGACCCCGGACACCGCGAGACCGTCCTGAGCTGCGCCCTCGCACCGCAGCTCAACGAGGACGTCTTCACCGCCGCGGCACCGCAAGAAGGCCGCGGCTCCTGGGAATGGCTGTGCAGGCAGCCCTTCGTCAGCGGCCGCGGTGACTTCAAGCAGTACCACGCGGTGGTACGCGCGAGCATGGTGCGCCAGCAGCGAGCCCACTCCCCCCAGCGCTGGGAGGCAGCGCACCTCCGGCTCGCCGACGCCCACACCACCTGGCGCACCGGGATCGAGGCGGGGCTGCCCGATGCGAAGCGGTGGGGCGAGCAGCAGTGGCGCCAGCACCGGCTGGCCGAGACCTACCACCGGCTGTGCGCCCGCCCCGCAGTGGAGCTGGCGGGCGCGCTGGAACTGGCCGTCCACGCGGCCGGCGAGGGCGCCGAAGTCCTGCGCCAGTGGCTGGACTCCTTCGGCCAAGCGGCCAAGGACACCACGGACCCCGCTCTGACGTCCTGGTCCGAACGCCTCCACCACGCCGCCGCCAGTGATCATCCCACCCTCACGGTGCTCACCGCCTTGCTGCGCCACGGTCATCTCAGCCGCACCGTCCAGGCCTGGGCACACAGCTACCGGGGGCACCAGCTCTTCCTCGACGACCGGGACGACGAAGCCGTCCTCGAACTCGACCGTGCCCTCGCAGCAGATCCTCACAACTCCCGCGCCTGGGCATACCGCGGCAACGTCCACCGCTGGCTCGATCACCTCGACCAGGCACTCAGCGACCTCACCGAAGCCCTCCGGCTCGACCCCTCCAATGCCTGGGCGAGGGCGCGACGCGGCGAAGCCCACCGGGGGTTGGAACGTTATGACGACGCCATCGCCGACTTCACCGCTGCACTCGACCTCGACCCCGCGGATGCCTGGGCCCTGGGATCCCGCGGGCAGACCCACCGGCAGGCGGGACGCCATGACGATGCCGTCACCGACCTGACCGCCGCACTCGATCTCGACCCCACCCTCGACTGGGCACTGGCCGAACGCGGCATCGCACACCGGCTGGCAGAACGTTTCGAGGACGCCGTCACCGACCTGACCGCCGCACTCGAACCCAACCCCAACGACGCCGTCTCACTGGTCCAACGCGGCATCGCGTACTGGCAGACGGGACGCCATGACGACGCCGTCACCGACCTGACCGCCGCACTCGACCTCGACCCCACCGACGCCGTCCCACTCGCCCAACGCGGTATCGCACACCTGCTGGCAGAACGTTTCGAGGACGCCGTCACCGACCTGACCGCCGCACTCGAACTCAACCCCACCCTCGACTGGGCACTGGCCGAACGCGGCATCGCACACCTGCTGGCAGAACGTTTCGAGGACGCCGTCACCGACCTGACCGCCGCACTCGAACTCAACTCCACCGACGCCGTCCCACTCGCCCAACGCGGCATCGCACACCGGCGGACGGGACGCTACGACGACGCCGTCACCGACCTGACCGCCGCACTCGAACTCAACCCCACCCTCGACTGGGCACTGACCGAACGCGGCATCGCACACCGGCAGGCGGGACACTACGACAAGGCCGTCACCGACCTGACCGCCGCACTCGAACTCAACCCCACAATCGCTCTCCCACTCGCCCAACGCGGCACTGCCTTCCGACAGGCGGGACGCTACGACGACGCCGTCACCGACCTGACCGCCGCACTCGACCTCGCCCCCAGCCTCGACTGGGCACTGGCCGCACGCGGCACAGCGCACCTGCAAGCGGCCCGCTACGACAAGGCCGTCACCGACCTGACCGCCGCACTCGAACTCAACCCCAGCCTCGACTGGGCACTGGCCGCACGCGGCACTGCGCACCGGCGGGTCGGCAACTACGTCCTGGCTCGCGACGACCTCGGGCGGGCTATCGCTCTTGATCCGCATGATGCGGAACACCGGTTCGAGCTGACGATGCTGGACACGGTGACGTCGGGTCCTGCAGCCTGTCTGGAAGGCTGGATCGAAGTCCTCAGCTCTCCCCCGGACGACGACGCTGCCGTCACCTTCCCCTTGTTCCGGACGCTTATCCTGGAGCCCGAGACCGACGTGGCAGTGGCCACCGAGATGTTCCTGTCAGATGCCGCTGCTCCCGTGGTGGCCAAGCTGGCTCGGTACCTCGCTGAACTCGCTGCGTTGGACGGTGCCATAGCGGCCCGAGCCAGGCAGTGTCACCAATTGATCACGCAAAGCGTCACCACTTCCGCAACTGCGTCTCGTCAGGCTCCGAGTGGGTAGATGCGCGACCCAGGGGCCTTGCAGCGGTCCTCCACCACGGCCAAGCACTCACCTTCCGGGTCCCCGAGGCCGGCGACATCGTCCTGGACCGGGACACGTGTCCCCTGCCCGGAGCACCGGGTCCGGGCGTGCTGATCTGGACGGCCGAACCGGGCAGCGCCGACGCGGACCGGCTGCGCCTCCCGGCATCGCTGCTCGCTACCGGCCCGGCATCCGTCGTCGATTTGTCCTGATTCCACCTGCGCCGGGGGCGCTCCCGAGGCGGGCTCACTCGACCGGGTGAACGGCTTCGAGTCACGTGATCGAGATGTCCGGCAAGCCGGACCGGTCCGGGAGGAACATCGGAGAGGAAGGGGATGCCCGGCCGCAGGCCAGGCACGACGGAGCTGAGCGCGGCGCCGAGCCGCGGGGCTTGGGGGGGCCGTGGAGAAGGTCTTCGACAGCGACGACTTCCCGGCGCGGGATGCTCTCTCTGCGTGGGAGCAGGTCATCGCGGACGCGGTGATGCCGACGTCGTTCACGCCGATCGGTACAGATGTCTTCCGCGGACGGGTCAGCACGATGCCGCTGGGAGCAGTCCAGGTCTCAGCGATGTCTTACTCGCCCTACCTCACGCGAAGGACCCCTGCGCTGATCCGCGCATCGGACCCGGAGATCCTTGCCTTCGGCGTCACCAGCTCCGGTCCGCATGTGATCGAACAGAATCGCAATCGTGCTGCGGTCCAGCCGGGTGAACTCCTGTTCTTCGAAAGCTCGCGCCCCTTCGAGACGTACGCCGACGGCGGATGCATCCTCATCCAGTTCCCCCGCACACTGCTGCCCCTACCTGCCCGCCACGTCAGTCAGCTCCTCTGCCGTGCCCTTCCCGGAGACCGGGGAATGGGGCGGCTGCTGACAGCCTTCCTCACCCACCTCGCAGAAGACGGCACGAGCTACACCTCACATGACACCGTGCGACTCGGCACCCTGGGCCTGGACTTGGTCACTGCCACGCTGGCGCACTTCCTGGAGCTGGAGAGCGGCATTCCCTCCGACTCCCGTCAACGTGTCCTGTACATGCGCATCACCTCGTTCATCGAGCGTCACCTCGGTGACACCGCCCTGACCGCGAGTGAGCTGGCAGCAGCCCACCACATCTCGGTCCGCTCACTGCACAGGCTTTTCCAGCAGCATGGCGTCACCGTCCGGTCCTGGATCCGCAACCGACGCCTCGAACGCTGCCGTCGCGACCTGGCCGACCCCTTGAAGAGTCACGTGCCCATCCAGGCCATCGCAGCCCGCTGGGGATTCCCCCATGCCCCGGACTTCACACGAGCGTTCCGCGCTCTGCACGGCATCACCCCCAGTGACTTCAGGAACCAGGCACACCACCGCAGCCCTCGGGCCGGCACACGGAGCCAAGTACCTGGCGCGCCCGGCTAAGGCACTGCGGACAGCTTCTGGCGACGATCGAGTGACCACAGGTGGCGTCGACCACCTTGGCCGGAGAACTGGCAGCCGACGGAGGAGGTTCCACATCACGGCGCACGGGACGGCCACGCGGTGCGGTGCGGCGGCGTCAGCTTCGGGAGGACAGGGCCGCCCAGCAGATCGCTGAAGAGTTCGACGTCCCCGTTGCGCCACCTACTGCCACCTCATCACACGGCCGCGAACCCGGCCGGCCCGCAGTCGAAAGCGACACCAGGCGCTGCACGCCCCTTCGGGCGGTTCGGGGTCGTCCACAGCACCCCATGAGCAGCGCACCGGATGACCCTTGGAAGGGGAGAGACCGATGAAGCACACGACCAACCGCACCGGAATCCGACGCACCGCCCTCGTGACGGGCGCCCTGCTCGCGATGGCCACGGCCGCCGGCACCGCCCAGGCCACCACCCCGGCTCCGGGGCAGCAGCATGCGGGCGCCCGCATCATGGCGGCGCCGGCCACCTGCCCGAAGTCCTACTTCTGCGGCTACGCGGGCGCCAACTACTCCAACCTCGTCTTCAAGTTCAAGGACTGCTACATGCAGAAGATCGCCGCCAGGACCGGCGGCTCCTGGTACAACAACCAGTCCAAGGGCACCACGGCCAGGATGTACAACGCCAAGAAGAAGCTCGTCTACACGACCCCGGGCGCCCCCTACGGCGACCCGCACGGCAACTGGGCGGGCATCCGCTACATCGACGCCTGCTGATCCGCTCCGCGCGATGAGGGGCGGCCCCGTGGGGAGCGCCCCTCATCACGTTCTCACGTCACTCTCAATAAGCATGTGCGATGCAGTCCCGGCCGGCTTGGGCGTCTGCGCCTGCCCCTCGTCGCCGTAGCCCTGCGGCCCCTCGGCCCGTCCGGTGCACACGGACATGGCCCCGCGGTCCCGCGCGAGACGACAGTCGGTGATCAACGGGTACGGGTGTTCCGCGCGGCCGGCCGAGTTCCCGCTCCGGCCTCCCGCCGAGGCGAACCGCGACGGATCAGAGCGGCCCGGGCTGAGGAGAACGGCTGGGGGGCTGTGCCGCCCGAGATCGCGTGGCCGCGCAGACGGCGAGGAGTTTGAGCCGGTCCTCGGATGCGCTGCCGGGTTCGGCGGTGTAGATGATCAGGTCGTGCACGGCTCGGCCCGACAAGGGGAGGTCGAGGGACTGGAAGGTCAGTTCCAGGTGGCCGACGTCGGGGTGCTGGAGCCGTTTGACGCCGTCGTGGCGCATCAGGACGTCGTGCGCGGCCCATCGGCTGCGAAACTCCGGGCTGAGGGTGGTCAGCTCGCCCACGAGTTCGCGCAGTGCCCGGTCTCGGGGCTCGCGCCCGACCTCGGCGCGCAGCAGGGCGGCGGTGGCGGCGCCGGCGGCGTACCAGTCGACGAAGAAGTCATGGGCACCGAGGTCGAGGAAGATGTAGCGGGCGATGTTGGGGCGGCCACGTTTGTCGATGGTGGCGCTGTCGAACATCGGCGCGAGCAGGGCCCGGGCCAGGGGGTTGGTGGCGACGATGTCCGTGTGGCCGTTGCGTACGAACGCCGAGGACATCGTCATGGAGTCGAGCAGCCACTGGACCCGGGGCGGGACCTCGACGTCCCTGCGACGCGACGGCGTGCGCCTCGCGTGCCGCGACGACCGGGCCAGGTCGAACAGGTAGGTGCGTTCGTCGTCGTCCAGTCGCAGGGCACGAGCGACCGCGTCAAGGACGTCTTCGGACACGCCGCCGATGTGCCCCTTCTCCAGCCGCGTGTACCACTCCGTGCTCACACCGGCAAGGACGGCGACCTCCTCGCGCCGCAGCCCGGTGACCCGGCGACGGGGGCTGGTCGGCAGTCCGGCCTGCGCCGGAGTGATTCTGGCGCGTCGGCCGGCGAGGAAGTCCCGGATGTCGCCGCGGTTTCCGGGCGGTTGGTCCATGTCATTCATCGTAGCCACCGGTCACGGCGCGAAGGGGGTCGAGGTTGTAACCCCATAGACGCGACCTTCTCCGGTGGCGGCGGTCACGGTCTCCTGGGGTTCGAACGTTCCGACACGATCCCGAGAACGGACAACGGAGGCAAGACGTGACGAGCAAGGCGCTGACAGTGCCGGCGGTGGCGTTGGGCACATGGGCCTGGGGAGACAGCGGCGAGGCGGGCGACGGCTACTTCGGCAGCCGGCTGAGCGAGTCCGGCCTGCGAGAGGTCGTGGAGAAGGCGCAGTCGAACGGGTTCACCTTGTGGGACACCGCCGTGGCGTACGGCATGGGCCGCTCGGAGACCGCCCTCGCCAAGGCGCTGACGGGCTGTCACCGCAGCGAGTACCAGCTGTCGACGAAGTTCACCCCGCAGCTCGCGGGTGACGGCGACGATCCGGTCGCGGACATGCTGGAGCAGAGCCTCGACCGGCTGCGTACGGACTATGTGGATCTGTTCTGGATCCACAATCCTGCCGACGTGGCACGCTGGACGCCGCTTCTGATCCCGCTGCTCAAGAGCGGCACGATCAAGCATGTCGGCGTCTCGAACCACAACCTGGAGGAGATCGCTCTCGCCGACCGGATCCTCGGCGAGGCCGGCTTCCGCGTGGAGGCGGTCCAGAACCACTACAGCCTCCTGCACCGGAGCTCTGAGCGCGCGGGCATCCTCGACCACTGCCGCGAGCACGACGTACGGTTCTTCTCCTACATGGTCCTCGAGCAAGGAACGCTGACCGGCAGGTACAGCCCGGCGGACCCGTTGCCGCAGGGGAGCAGCCGGGCGGCCGTGTACAACGGCATCCTGCCCCAGCTGCAGGCGCTGACGGACCGGATGGGGGTGATCGGCAAGGACCGGGGCGCGTCCGCCGCCGATGTCGCCACCGCCTGGGCCATCGCCAAGGGGACCACCCCGGTCATCGGGGTCACGAAGGCGGGTTACGTCGACGGGCTGGTCCGGGCTCGCGGCATCGAGCTCGCCGACGAGGAGATCGCGGAGCTGGAGGCGCTGGCGGATGCGGCGGGCGTCGACACGCGCGGCTGGTGGGAGCACGAGATGTAGCAATCGCCGGAACCGGAGAAGGGGCGAGATCCGGACAGCGGCTCTCGCGCAGCTGCCGGCGGACACTCCCGAGGCGCCGCTGAGTCGTGCCCGTCGACCACGGACCCGGCCGTGGCCCGAGGACGGCTGTGGCGCGGACGAGAGGGTCCGCAGAGAGGGGGGTGCAGAGGCTGAAGGTTCCTGCGGAGCCCCGCGGCCCGTCCGGGGAGGCCGCGGGGTCGTGGCGGCGGACGAGGCTGTCCGACACCAGCGTGCGTTCCGTCGCCGCCGAGGCCGGCAGCCGGCCCGCGGGAAGCATGGCAGGAGCCCTTCTCCGTCGGCCGTGCGCCCGATCGGGCCAGCTGTACTCGCTCCTGCCCGGCCGGGATCGTTGACTGGCCCTCGACAACACGGCGTACGACCGAGGAGGGGCGGCCATGACATGGACGGGGTGGCGTACGCGTCTGCGGGCCCTCGTCGAACGCCGCTCCCCGTTCGTGGACGAAATGGCGGCCCGGTTGTTGTCCGTGAACGCGCTGGACGCCGGCACCAGGCTGGCCGCGCAGGCATTCCTGGCCTCGGTTCCTCTCCTCTTCGCCTTCGCCGCGTTCGCCCCGCAGAGTGTGCGCGACGAGCTTCTGAGGTCGCTGCGTGCCATGTTCGGGCTCACGGGGCAGTCCGACGAGGAACTCCAGAAGGTCCTGGCGAATCCGGAAGGCAAGAGCCTGCGCCAGACCACCGGGGTCGTGGGCCTGCTGATCGCTCTGCTCTCCGCGACCAGCTTCAGCCGCGCCATGGCACGGGTGTGTGAGCGCGCCTGGCGCCTGCCCAGATCCGGCACCCGTATCGCGGCCTGGCGCTGGGTGATCTGGCTGCTCGCTCTGGTCGGGGTCGTCCTCCTGCAGGGGCCGATCCGGGACGGCTTCGGTGTCGGCCTGTGGCTCGGCACACCGCTGTTCTTCCTGGTGGCCACGGGGGTGTGGCTGTGGACGCAGCACCTGCTTCTCGCCGCCCGCGTTCCCTGGACTCGGCTGCTGCCCGGCGCGCTCCTCACCGCGGCGGCCACGACCGCGCTCAGTCTGACCGCCCGGCTCTACGTACCCGCGACCCTCAACCGTGCCGTGGCCGAGTACGGCTCGCTCGGCATGGTCCTTGCCATGCTGTCCTGGCTGATCACGGTGTGCGTCGCGATCACCTTCGGGGTGACCGTGGGCGCGCTGCTGGCTGAGCGGCCGGCGCCGCGCCGGCACCCGCGGTGAGGGCGGCGGTGACGGGGCGGGGCGGCGTACCAGTCCGTCCCGGCGACGCCAAGCCGTGGGGGCGTACGCGGAAACACCGACGTCACCCGGAGGGGGCGGCAGGTCAGGCGTGTGCACGCGTGCATGTGCGGGGGCGCCGGATCACGCGCACGGTGGGAAGCACGGACCGTCACGGCGATGAGGGAAGATGATCGTATCGGTGGTGTCGCTGCCGGAAGGCAGCGTTGCTCGCATCGGCCTGTCGGAGGCTCGCCGACGGCTCGCCGTGTCCGGCTTCCTGCTCGTCGACGTCCTCCTGCCCGGCGAACCGTCGTCCGGCGAGCCGACGTCCGGCGAGCCGACGTCCGACGAGCCGTCCGTCGTGGAGCAGCTCGGTCTGGAAGCCGAGACCCCGCGGTGGTTCGGCAGGCTCGGTGCGGACGTGCGGGCCGACTTCCTCGGGGACAGAGCGGCGTTCGCCGTTCCCGCGTACGAGGACGACCGGATCGTGCACCTTCACGTCCTGGTGACCGAGCGGCACCTGGTCATACTCCACCGGGAGGCGGCCACGCCCCTGCGCAGCCTCGCCGGACGGCTGCGGCACGAGGCACCTCCCGACCCTGTGGCCGTACTCTTCCTGCTGCTCCAGGAGGCTCTGGAGACCTTCCGCAGAAGCGCTGTGGCGGCCCTCCTGGCCGTGGAGGACCTGGAGGACGAGATGTTCGACAAGCGACGTCCGGAGCAGGTCTACCGGCTGGCCCGGTTGCGACGGCACGCCGCGCTGCTGCATCACGCCCTGCTCCCCTTCCTGCAAGTGACGGACGAGACCTTCACCAGGAGGATGCTGAACCGCGGCTTCCCCGAAGAGCGGCAGCGCCTGGCCCGGGAGTTCCAGCACACCGGCAGACTGGTGCTCACGGACGTCGAGGCCCTCCAGGAGGCAGCCCGACGGGCCTTCGCCAGTTACTCCTCCCTCGCGTCCGGCGAGCAGAACGGCGTGATCAACAGGTTGACCATCGTGTCGACGATCTTCCTGCCACTGACCTTCCTGACCGGCTACTTCGGCATGAACTTCAGTTACCTCACGGACGAGATGGAGAGCCGGGCCGTCTTCTGGCTGCTCGCCGTGGGTCTGCAGGCCGGCGTCCTGTTCATGGCGCTCTACGCGCTGCACCGCACCCGTATCTGGCGGAGACTGCGCGGCGACGACGGTACGGACGACGGGTGAGTCGTCCTGGGGGGCACAACCGGCCAGGGTCTTTCGTCCGGATTCAGGGCGGGTCAGGGAGCGGGGCCCGGTGATGGGGCACCTGCCACGCCGTTCGGGCAGGGGGAACATCGCAAGGCGGAGGAGTAGGGCGGCCGGCGGAGCCATGGAGCCGACGGCAACGCCGCGAGGTGCGGTGCCGGACCCCGCGAGCCCGGCATGATGCGAACGAGGGGGCCGACAGGGCCTAGTGACCTTGTGCGCGCGGTGCCGCCGGGTCGTCCAGGAACTCCACCACCGCCATGGCGGCCAGCAGCACCAGCGCGATGACGAGGACCACCCATCCGGTGGGGTAGCTCCACAGCACGTACGTCACCACGGCTGCCGCCACGAGCACCCAGGTGATCCAGGTCCGGTAGCGGTGGACGAAAGGGCCGACGGGGCCGGTGCCGAAGCCCGTCCGGGCCGCCGTGGTGCGGACCGCGCGGATACCCGAGCTCCACGCGTCCCGTACGAACGCCGCCCGCCGCCCCCGGCCGGTCAGCCAGGCGGCCAGCGCGATGACCACGGCGAGCGCCACGATCCTGCGCACGGACGTGCGCAGGAATCGGACGAGCGCGTCGTAGACGGCTCCGGCCGCCGGCGCGGAGACGGAGTCCGGCAGGGCGTTCAGGTACACCTCGCGGAAGACCGTGAGGGCGAGGCCGAGGAGAAGCATGGCGAACGCGGCGCCGAGCACCGCAGCGACGAGGACGCGTCGGGGGCGGGCGCAGAGAAGTACACCCCCGACGATGAGCAGCGCCGCCAGCACCGGCAGCCACAGGCCGGCGATCCGCAGCAGTCTGAGACCGCTCTTCAGCTCACCGAGCTTGTCGGAGCGCAGGACGGTGATGTCGGTGTGGATCTGCGGGATCCTCGCGGCGACCGTCATGCCTTCGCCGACGAGGCGCTGCTTGACCTGGTCCACCACCGGAGCCAGGTCGACGGTCACGGACTGGTTGTTGATCCGCACGGCGCCGCCGCCGCCTGTCAGCGCCTTGTCGATCGCACCGTGGATCCGGCGGTTGGCGTCGGTCCAGACGCGTTGGAAGAAGGCAGAGGAGACGACCTCCTCCGCCTTGCTGTGGACGAAGCCGCGGACAGCCTTCTCCAGGGGGTTCGCCAGCACGCCGAGTGCCTTCTCCAGCCGCGGCCTGTCGGCCGGCGCGGCGCCTTCGAGCAGGTCCGGCAGGCGGATGTGCTGCATCACCGCGTCGGTGACCCGGTTCGCCGCAGCCGCCCGCACCGCCGGATCGGACGCGAGGGGAGCCACCGTGGCGACGTACCGTTCGGTGTCGTCGACCTCGGATGCGGCCCATGCGGCCACGGCGGCGAGGGGGACCAGGACGCAGCCGACGACCACGAGCAGTGCCGCCAGGAAGGACTTCCAGCGGTGGCGCGTGGCCCGGGTGCTCCTGGCGGACTCCAACGCGGCCACGCGTGAGCGCAGTTGTTCCAGCTCGGAGTCCCGGTCGGGCGGCGGGGAGCCCGGGGGTCGGTCCGCATCGGGGGCCATCGCCTGCTCCTCCGGCATGTGATCGGCGTGTCGCGGTCGCGGCAGCCGCCTCGCTCCTCCCACCGCGCCACCCGGATCGCCCGGCTACGACTGACGCTCATGTGTCACACAGAACCACCGGGGAAGGACGACGACATTCGGCAGCGCGCCTGGTTGCGCCGCCCGACTGCGCAGGTTCGCCCGGTCGGAGGAGGGGGGCCGGCGGGCGCGCACACCCGGGGACGTCCCAGGAAAGATCCGGCACGGTCTCGACGGTGACGCGGGCCGGCGGCTTCGGATCGCGCAGTGAGCAGGATGGGCCGCGTGCGGGCGCTGTCCCACCTGGAGGTACCCGCCGGTTCGCGGCACTTGTGCCGGCCGGCCCTGCGGTCTGCGCGTCTGCGCGTCTGCGGGAGGAGAGAGGGAGCAACAGTTGGCGGGCGGGAAGGCGGCCGCGGTGCCGTCGGCCTGGATGGCCTGGTCCGGTCGCTGCCCGCGCGTCGTCGCACCGGCCTGCGACGCGGCCCTGGCGCTCGTCGTCCTGCGGCGGACTTCGCCGGCCTGGTCGTGGTGACGGCCGCGGCGGGCGTGCTGCTGCCCGCCCTGCGGGCCTCGCGCACCTCACCGACGTGGGAGGCGGCGTTCTCCCCGGTGAAGTCGCCGTCGGCCGCGACGGTGGCCGGAGCGGGACAGCAGGGCGGCCGGCGGGCCACCGGTGCCGCCGGCGCCCACGAGGGCCGCCGTGGGCTTGCTCGTCGTGAGGAGTCCTCTCGTCGGCCGGCCCCGGTGATCGGTGGCCGCCTGCAAGACGATCTTCGCGGGGTTGCGCGCCGTGTGTGTGGGCTGAGGCGTCCACTGGAGGACGGACCCGCCATGCCTGCCCTTGCCTTCTCCTCCGGTGCGATCCCATGACACCCGAGGTGAAGCCGGTCACGAGAGCAGACCGGACGACACGACGTCTCAGCTGCCGTCCTCGGCAAGCGCCTTGATCCCGCGAAGGGTGGCCTCCATCCCGGCGCGCAGTTCCTTCATCCGGAAGGCGATGATCTCCTCCTCCCGGTCCGGCCGGCGCTCGAGGGCCAGCGTGACTCCGCTACGGCCCGGCCCGATGAGAACCGACTGCCGCAGCCGGGTCCCCCCGCCCTCGGCCTCCAGCTCATAGCACCAGGACGCCATGGGTCTCGCCGGGTCCGACGTCGGTTCTCCGTATCGGCCGTCCGCATCCGTGACGGCCCAGGCGAACTTCCGCGGTTCGTCCAGCTCGACCACGTGGGAGACAGTCCGCCACTCGCCGAGTTGCCCGTGCCGGTTGTAGCCCTCGAAGCACGCACCGACCAGGGGCCGTTCCGCGCCGTCGAGCCAGGCGACGCGCTGCAGCTCCGGGCTGAGCAGGGCAGGCAGGCGAATGTCGGTCACCAGCTCCCAGACTCGCGCCACGTCTGCCTCGACATGAACATCGCAGTGCACGCTCGGGCCATCGGCACATCGCATGTCGTCCCCCATGTCAGATTCCGGAATCGGTCCACGGTCTTGATCCATTGACGCAACAGGCTCTTAAGAGCTGCGGCCGGTTGTCGGCCGTCTCAGCTCTGGTCCGCCTTCCCCGCCGGCAAGGTGGAAGCGGCGGGTCGGTCCGCCTGCTCGGAGGCAGGGGTGGCAAGAGCCGTGCGGCACTCCAGCCAGGCGCCGGCACTGAGCAGGTCCCGCACTCTGGTGAACAGGGCGAGCAGCGCGGGGCCCCACGTGTCACGGAAGGCGGGGTCGATGATGGCGAGATCGACTTCATTGGCCGCCGACAGCTCGGTGAAGTCCCGGCGCACCTGTGGACCTGGCACGTGGGAGCGGCCGGTGAACCTGTCGTGGAAGGCAGCGTCGGCCTGGTGGAGATCCGGGTACGTCGCCTTCCTGTCGCAGGAGGCGTACAGGTACACGATGGCCTCGGCCTCGGCGCCGATCACCGCCGCCAGGTCATCGCGGCGGTCCAGGGGCAGCAGTGCGGTGGGAAAGCCGTCCGTGCCGTAGAACGCGTGGCACAGACCGGCGAGTTGGAGGGCCGGACGGGCCTTCCACGCCGCCAGCCGCGCCTGTACACGCTGGAGATGGGTGAGGAGGGTGCCGCCGGGGTGGGGAATGCTTTCGGCACCGAAGTCACGCAGCAGGGTGACAGCCCGGTCAGTCGAGGCAGGGAGAGCAGGCACAGCGTCCGTGTCCCTTCGGTCATGAGTTGGCCGGCACCCGCACAGCGCCTCGCCGGTCCAGGACCGTGCCGAGGCACAAGCCGGGTTGCCGCCTGGGCGCCCTGCAGTGATCTTCCGGCACCTCGGCACCCCGGTCAATCCCGGGAATCACTCCACTCACCCCAGGTGGAGCTGGGTGTTGCGACTCGGGGTGACCTGCGGGGTCCCGGGTGCCGGTGCTCACGTACATCCCGGGGGCGATCGTGTTCGCTGCGGTCTGGCCCCGCTTCGGACGGGCCGCCCGCAAGGGGATCACCGTCGCGGGCGGGCCGTCAGGGGGCCACCCGACCGCACCGCGCGCAGCGGCTCGATGTCCCAGCCCGGTTCGGTCTTCAGCTTGACCGGGGGCCCGGCCGCCCGGCCGGCGAGGTCCCACGGCACGGTGCCGAGGGCGGCAGGCCCCGGTGCCGGGCCGGGGGACTGGGCTCAGGCGTTCTGGGGGAAGCCGAGGTCGAGGCCGCCGTGGCCGGGGTCCGGCCAGCGGGAGGTGACGACCTTGCCGCGGGTGAAGAAGTGGACGCCCTCGACGCCGTGGGCGTGGCTGTCTCCGAAGAGGCTGTTCTTCCAGCCGCCGAAGGAGAAGTACGAGACGGGCACGGGGACGGGCACGTTGACGCCGACCATGCCGACCTCGGCCTCGTGCTCGAAGCGGCGGGCCGCGCCTCCGTCGTTGGTGTAGATCGCCGTGCCGTTGCCGTAGGGGTTGTCGTTGATGAGCTTCAGCCCTTCCTCGAAGGACGCCACACGGACGACGGACAGCACCGGGCCGAAGATCTCGTCGGTGTAGAGCGGCATCCCCGGATCGACGTGGTCGAAGAGTGTCGGGGCCAGGAAGAAGCCGTCGCCCTCGGCGTCGAAGTCGCCCTCACGGCCGTCGGCCAGGAGCACCGCACCGGCCTCGACGCCGGCGTCGAGGTAGGAGGCCACCTTGTCGCGGTGCGCGCGGGTGACGAGGGGGCCCATGTCGCAGCCGCGGGTGCCGTCGCCGGTGCGCAGTGCGCGCATCCGCTCGGTGATCCTGGCGACGAGTGCGTCGGCGACCGGTTCCACCGCGACGAGCACGGAGATCGCCATGCACCGCTCTCCGGCCGAACCGAAGGCGGCGTTGACGGCGGCGTCGGCGGCCAGGTCCAGGTCGGCGTCGGGGAGCACCAGCATGTGGTTCTTGGCGCCGCCCAGGGCCTGGACGCGCTTGCCGTGCGCGGCGCCCGTCTCGTAGACGTACCGCGCGACGGGTGTGGAACCCACGAAGGAGACGGCCTTGACGTCCTCGTGGCGCAGGAGCGCGTCGACGGCCTCCTTGTCGCCGTTGACGACCTGCAGTACGCCGTCGGGCAGGCCGGCCTCCTTCCACAGGGCCGCCAGGGCCAGCGGGGCGCTCGGGTCCTTCTCGCTCGGCTTGAGCACCACGGCGTTGCCGCAGGCCAGGGCGAGGGGGACGAACCACATCGGCACCATCGCCGGGAAGTTGAACGGCGAGATGACGGCGACGACACCGAGGCTCTGCCGGACCGAGTGGACGTCCAGCCGGGTCGAGGCGTTCTCGGAGTAGCCGCCCTTCAGCAGGTGCGGTATGCCGCACGCGAACTCGGCGACCTCCAGTCCGCGGGTCACCTCGCCGAGGGCGTCCGACAGGACCTTGCCGTGTTCGGCGGTGATCAGGGCCGCGATCCCCTCCTTCCTCGCGTTGAGCAGTTCGCGGAAGGTGAAGAGCACCTGCACGCGCCTGGCGAGCGAGAGGTCGCGCCACTCCTCCCACGCGGCCTTCGCCGACGCCACGGCGGCGCCGACCAGTCCGGCCGGTGCGAGGTCCACGGCCGCGGTCCGCTCTCCGGTGGCCGGGTTGTGCACCGCGGCGGTGCGGCCGGCCGGGCCGGCCCACGGGCGGCCGTCGATGAAGTGGGTGATGCGCGTCGGCGCGCTCACGGCGGGCTCCTTCGGTGATGCGGTCAAGGCTGCTTCCTCACGTGCCGGGCACGGGTGTCCTCGTGCGGCGGCCGGGCCGGCTCCGGCTGCGGCGCCGTTGCGAGCAGCGGCCGTTGGGCCTTCTTGTGACGGGCGTAGACGGTGTGGGCCTGCCGCGTCGAGTCCAGCGTGGAGACGGCGCTGACGGGGACGTCCCACCAGCTGTCGCTCCCGGGGGCGGGGACGAGCGGATCGGTCTCCACGTGGATGACGACGGGACCGCCGTCGGCCGGCCACGCCTTGGCCTCGGCGATGGCCGCCTGCAGTCCGGCGCGCGAGCGCGCCTCGATCACGTGGGCGCCCAGGCTGCGGGCGTTGCCCGCGAGGTCGGTGGGCAGGTGGGGGCCGTCCAGCCGCCCGTCGGCGGTGCGGTAGCGGTACCGGGTGCCGAACCGCTGGGAGCCGAGCGATTCCGACAGCGCGCCGATCGAGTGGAATCCGTTGTTCTGGACGAGCACGACGACGACCTTGATCCGTTCCTGGACCGCGGTGGCCAGTTCGGTGGGCATCATGAGGTAACCGCCGTCCCCGATCATGGCGAAGACGTCCCGGGTCTCGTCGGCGAGCCGGACGCCGAGTGCGGCGGGGATCTCGTAGCCCATGCAGGAGTAGCCGTACTCGACGTGGTACGCCTTGCGGTCGCGCACGCGCCACAGCTTGTGCAGGTCGCCGGGCATCGACCCGGCCGCGCACAGGACGACGTCGCGGGGATCGGTGAGTTCGTTGACGCAGCCGAGGACCGTCCCCTGGGTGAGGACGCCGTCGGCCAGTCGGTCCGTCACCTCGGCGCCCGGGTGGTAGGTGTCCTCGACCCGCTCGTTCCACCGTCGCCACAACTCGGCCTGCCGCTCGGCGTGCCGGGCGGGCACACGGTAGCCGTGCAGGGCGCCGGCGAGAGCGGTGAGGGCCTCGCGGGCGTCGGCCACGACCGGCAGGCCGGCGTGCTTGCCCGCGTCGAAGCCGGCGATGTTGATGTTGACGAAACGGACTCCCTCCTCCTGGAAGGCCGTCCGGGACGCCGTCGTGAAGTCGGTCCACCGGGTGCCGACGCCGATGACCACGTCGGCGTCGCGGGCCAGCGCGTTGGCCGCGGTCGTCCCGGTGGAGCCGATGCCGCCCATCTGCCGCGGGTGGCCGTGGGGCAGCGCGCCCTTGCCGGCCTGCGTCTCACCGACCGGGATGCCGGTCGCCTCGGCGAACGCGGCCAGGGCTTCTTCGGCGCCGGAGTAGTGGACGCCGCCGCCGGCGACGATCAGGGGCCGCCGGGCCGTGCGGACCAGGGCGGCCGCCTCGGCGACGCGGGCCGCCTCGGCGGGCGGGCGGGCGATGTGCCAGGTGCGTTCGTGGAACAGCTCGACGGGCCAGTCGTACGCCTCGGCCTGCACGTCCTGGGGCAGGGCGATCGTCGCCGCACCGGTCTCGGCGGGGTCCGTGAGCACCCGCAGGGCGCCCAGCAGCGCCGAGGGCAGTTGTTCGGGCCGGGTGATCCGGTCGAAGAACCGCGACAGGGGGCGGAAGGCGTCGTTGACGGTGATGTCCGCGGCCGAGGGCTGCTCCAGTTCCTGGAGCACGGGCGCGCTCGGTCGCGTCGCGAACGTGTCGGAGGGCAGCAGCAGCACCGGGATCCGGTTGACGGTGGCCAGCGCCGCGCCCGTGAGCATGTTGGTCGAGCCGGGGCCGACGGAGGCGGTGCAGGCCCAGGTCTGCGTCCGGTCCTTGTGCCGCGCGTAGGCGACCGCCGTGTGCACCATGGCCTGTTCGTTGCGGGCCAGGACATAGGGGAGGCCGGGGTGGCCGCCGGACTGCTGTTCCTGCTGGAGGAGTGCCTGGCCGACGCCGGCGACGTTCCCGTGACCGAAGATGCCGAGGACGCCCGCGAAGAACCGTCCGCGCTCGCCGTCGCGCTCGGACCACTGGGCGGCCAGGAACCGCATGGTCGCCTGCGCCACCGTCAGCCGTACCGTCGCGGACCGTGCCGTGCTCATGCGGTGCCTCCTTCGGCGGGGGCGTGGGAGGGGGCCGCCGCGCCCGTCCCCGGCGGGGCGAGCCGCTCGTCGAAGGGCAGGCCGGCCCAGGTGTCGCGGACCCCCGCGTGCGCGGGGTCGTCGCAGATGAGCCAGGCACGCCGGGGGCCGGGGCCGGCCATGACGTTGAGGTAGTAGAGGTGGGCGTCCGGCGCGGCCATCGCGGGCCCGTGCCAGCCGTACGGCACCAGGACGACGTCGCCGGTGCGCACCTCGGTGAGCACGTCGATCGGCCGGCCGGGGTCGGAGGCGTAGACGCGCTGGTAGCCGACGGGGTCGGTGCCGCGGGTGCCGGCCGGCTCCGTCTCGAAGTAGTAGATCTCCTCCAGGGCGGTCTCCTTGCCCTCCCGCTCGGTGTCGTGCTTGTGCGGCGGCCACGAACTCCAGTTGCCGGCCGATGTGACGACCTCGCAGGCGATGACGGAGTCGGCGGCGAGGACATCGGGCGTGCCGAAGTTGCGCACCTGCCGCGAGGCCGGACCGGCGCCCCGCCGCTCGACCGGGACGTCGGCGGCGGCGACGTGCCGGAAGGTGTGACCGCCGGGCGAGCCGGCGGCGGAGGCGCCCGGTATCAGGGCCCCGGCGAGGGCGACGCGGGCCGGGCCGGACGACGCCCGCAGGGTGATCCGGGAACCCGCGGGCACGTAGGCGGTGTCGGTGGGTCCGGCGAAGACACCTGTCCGGCCCGCGAGTCGTGCCTGGTGGGTGCTGCCGTCGGCGGTCACCGCGGTGACATGGACGGCACCGCGCAGGGGGACGACGACGTGCTCCCAGTCCCCGGCGGCGACGGTGCGGCTGTCCCCGGCGGTCAGGGCCGCCACGCGCAGACTCGTGTGGTGCCAGTCCTGGCCGGCGGCGGTGACGGCGACCTCCCAGCCGTCGCCGCCCGCGGTGCCCAGCGGCCGCACCCATCGGGTGCTGTGGCTCATGCGCCGCTCCCGTGGACCAGTTCGGCCGCGATGTCGACAGCGGCGGCCACGTCCCCGTCGGGCGGGTAGAGCAGGGCGCGTCCGACGACCAGTCCCCGTACGGCCGGGAGTTCCAGGGCCGCGCCCCAGGCGGCGTAGGTGTCGTGCGGGTCGCCCTGCGGGTCACCGCCGAGCAGGAGGGTCGGCAGCGTGGTCGCGTCCAGGACCCGTTCGAGTTCGTCGACCACGGGCAGCTTGAGCCAGGTGTGCGCGCTGCTCGCGCCGAGCCCGCTCGCGATCTGGATCGACCGGATGACGCTGTCGGGGTCGAGCAGATTGCGGACGCGGTCGTCCTCCCGCACCGCGAGGAACGGCTCGACCATGGCCATGAGGCTGTGCTCGGCCAGGCCGGTGACCGCCTTCCCCGCCGCCTCCAGGGTGGCCACGGTGCCGGCGTCCTGGAGGCAGATCCGGGTGAGCGTCTTGCCCCCGTCGAGTCCCTGGGCGGCGATGGCCTCGGGGGTGTACGCGGTGAACCGGTCGTCGAGTTCGAAGACCGATCCCTGGAGTCCGCCCCGGTTCATCGACCCGATGGCGATCCGGTCCTCCAGCGCCCCCATGAGCAGGAGGTCGTCGAGGAGGTCGGGGGTGCCTAGCACCCCGTCGACGCCCGGCCGTGACAGGGCGGTCGCCAGACGGTCGAGGAGGGTGGTGCGGCTCGCCATGGCGCCCTCGTCGCCCCGGACCCCGAGGGCGCCGCGGGCCGGGTGGTCGGCGGCGACGACGAGCAGGCGGCCGTCCGGCCCGCACCGCGGGCGGCGGGCCCGTTTCCGCCACGACTGTTCGATGCGCTCGGGCTCACGGGCGCGTATCCCGGTCAGCTGGGCGGCGTCCATCATGCGGTCCCTTCGGCGCGGACCAGCGACCGTGAGGCGAGGAAGGCCTCCACCTCGGACGTGGTCGGCATGGCGGTGGAGCAGGCGAGGCGGGAGGCGACGACGGCGCCCGCGACGTTGGCGAACTCGATGACCCGGGTCAGGTCCCAGCCGCTGAGCAGGCCGTGGACGAGGGCGCCCCCGAACGCGTCGCCCGCACCGAGGCCGTTGACCACCTCGACGGGGAAGGGCGCGACCTCCACCCGCTCGTGCCGGGTGGCCGCCAGCACGCCCTTGGGTCCCTGTTTGACGACGGCGAGTTCGAGGCCGCGGTCGAGGAGGGCGTCGGCGGCCCGGTGCGGCTGCGTCTCACCGACGGCCACCTCGCACTCCTGGAGGTTGCCGACGGCGACGGTGACGTGTTCCAGCGCGCGGGTCACCTGCTCCCTGGCCGCTTCGGGTCCGGCCCAGAACACCGGCCGGTAGTCGAGGTCGAGGACGGTGGGGCCGCGCCGGCCGCGGGCCTGCCAGGCGGCGAAGTGGGCGGCCCGGCTCGGTTCGGCCGACAGGCCGGTGACCGTGGCCCAGAAGACGGCGGCCTGCCGGATGTCCTCCAGCGGCAGTTCGCCGGGTTCGACCAGCAGGTCGGGCGCGCCGGCGTACCGGTAGAAGTACAGCGGGAAGTCGTCGGGCGGGAAGACCTCGCAGAAGGTGACCGGAGTGGGGGGTCCGCCCGTCGTCGTGAGCGCCGTCAGGTGTGCCGTGTCCACGCCGAGCCGCGCGGCCTCGCGCCGGACGTACCTGCCGAAGGGATCGCGGCCGACCCGGCTGATCAGGGCGGTGCTGCGGCCGTGGCGGGCGGCGGCGACCGCCACGTTCGCCGCGCTCCCGCCGAGGAACTTCTCGAAGGTCCGCACCTGTTCCAGGCCCACGCCGTGGTCGAGCGGGTAGATGTCGACCCCGGTCCGCCCGAGGGCGACGAGCTCGTGTGTCATCGGTCAGCTCCCCTGGCCGCGTCCGGCGGCACCGGCGAGGGAGAGGAGGTGGGCGACCGAGGCACGCACGTCCTCGGCGGGGTCGGCGCCGCCCTCCGCTCCGGGTGCGGCCGCCAGGACCGTGTCCTGTTCGAGTACGTACCATCCGGCGTACCCGTCGGCCTCCAGCAGGCCGACGATCGCGGCGACGTCCACGTCGCCGGTACCGAGGGGGACGTACATCCCCGCGGCGACGGCCTCCGTGTACGTCATCCGGCCGGCCCGCACGCGGTCGGCGAGGTCCAGGCGCACGTCCTTCAGGTGCATGTGGGCGATGCGGTCGGTCCGCCGGGCCGCCAGGGCGACCGGGTCCCCGCCGCCGATGATCAGGTGACCGGTGTCCAGGCACAGCCCGATGCCCGAACCGTCGAGCACGCGTTCGGTCTCCTCGCCCGTCTCGATCATCGTCCCGACGTGGGGGTGCAGGGTGGCGACCAGGCCCGCCTCGTCCGCGGCACGGGAGATCCGGTCGAGGTTGGCCAGGAGCGCGGACCAGCCCACCGCGTCGAGGACCGGACGGTCGTCGTAGCCGTCGGCTCCGGTGGCCGCGGCGACGACGACCGTACGGGCGTCGGCGGCCAGCAGGCCGGTCATCGCCGCCCGGACCGCGGGCAGCGGGTCGTGGTCCGGGTCGTGCAGCACGACCGGCACGAACTGCCCGACGGCCCGCAGGCCGTGGGAGGCCAGCGTCGCGGCCTTGTCGGCGGGCGCGTCGGGCAGGAAGCCGTCGGGCCCGAACTCGGTGGCGGTGAGGCCGACCTCGCGCATCTGGCGCAGGACCAGGTCCGGCGCGAGCTGGTGCCCCCAGCCCGGGACCTCGCAGACCCCCCAGGAGATCGGTGCTCCTGCGACCCGCTCGGCGATGGGTGTGCTCACGGCCTGCCTCCCTCGGTGACGTGTACGGCGTGGGCCAACCTGATCGGCATGCCAAGCCCTCTCTCTGCTTCTGCTGGAGCGCCGGGCCGGCGGCCCGTCCGCGTGGAACGAGCCTGCCTCCCCCTCGCACACCCTGTCAACCTATTGTCCTTACATTCTGACTCATGGAGCACCCTCGTTCGCCCTGCGGCCGAGGGTCCTCGCACGTGCCTCCGCGGGGACCCGGCCGGCAGCCGGTGGCGGACACGCCCGGACGCCGCCCCGCCGGTCAGCTGCCCCGTCAGTCCGCCTCGTCCTCCAGCAGGGTCACTTCCGTGATCCCCTCCCGGTCCGAGAGACGGGGCACCAGTTCGTCCCGCACGCCGTTGCCGGACAGCTCCAGCAGGACGCCGACCTGGGCCGGCGCGGCATCCGTCAGCAGCGGGCCGGCCCTGCGCAGCCCGGCCACGTGGAAACCCGCGCCGGTGCACTCGCGGACGATGTCGCGCAGCAGGCCGCGACCGTCCAGATAGCTGATGCGCAGCAGTACCGCCTCCGCAGGAGAACGGGGCAGCCGCCGGGCGAGCGGCGGGAACGCGAACGCCACGACGAGGTAGGCCACCGTCACGGCACAGGCCGGCACCAGCATTCCCGCGCCCGCCGCGGCGCCGATCGACGCCGCAAGCCACACGCTGGCCGCCGTCGTCAGGCCCCGCACCGCGTCCCTGCGTACGAAGATCAGTCCGCCGCCGATGAAGCCGATGCCGGACACGATCTGGGCGGCGACCCGCGAGGGGTCCAGCGCCACCCCGTCCAGCCCCAGCATGTCCGCGAAACCGTACTTCGACACCAGCATGAACAGCGCCGAGCCGAGCCCCACCAGGACGTGGGTGCGCAGGCCGGCCGACTTCTGCCGGTACTCGCGCTCCAGGCCGATGACGGCGCACAGTCCGAACGCCGACGCCAGGTGGGCCAGCGAGGTCCCGTCGTGGTTCACCGCGCCACCGCCGCCGCGGCCCGCACCGCTGCCGGGCGGGCCGGCACCGCTTCGTGCACCCGGGCGTCGCCGGCCACCGTCGTGCCGTCACCGGGGCACCGGGGCAGCTCCTCCCCTGTGGTCGCCGCTCCCCCGGCCTCCCGGACCGGCAGGGCCCCGGCGGCCCGGTCCCACGGGCCGCCGCCCTCCTCACCGAGGATCGCCTCGCCGGGGAACCCGGTGGCCGGCCTGCGGCGGATCAGCCGTTCCACCTGCCGGTCGGTACGGGTCCGGGCGTCCGCCACCGAGGTCTTCGGGCGGACCCGCTGCGGCCGGGCGGACGTTCTGACGGCCGTCGCGGCGTCGCGGACGGTGCGGATCGCGGCCGGCAGCCGCTCCGTGCGTCTCACTCATCTCTCCTGTTCCGGGTGCGGTGCTCTCTCCTCTTCCGGGGGGTGTGCGCCGGTGGCGCCACCGGGGACCAGCCGCAGCCCCGGCCGGGCGAGGAGGACCGGGCCGGGGAACCGGGCCGCCGCGGCGGCCAGCGACCGTCCGGGGTCGTCCCACGGACGCAGGTGGGTCACCGCCAGCAGGCCGGCACCGGCCGAAGCGGCCAGTTCCCCTGCCTGTCCCGCGGTCAGATGGTGCGGGGCGGGGGCCGTGTGGTCGCGGCCCCCGCCATGTGCGGCCGCGCCGGGGCCGGCCGCGGCCCCGGCTCCTGCTCCGGCCCCGGCCCCGACTTCGGCTGGGGCTTCGGCTCCGGCCCCGGCTCCCAGCGCGGCCTCGGCCAGCAGGACACCGCTTCCGCGGGCCAGCTCCGCCAGTTCCCGGCACGGCCCGGAGTCACCGGTGTACGTCAGGCGGCCGCCGCCCGCCTCCACCCGCACGGCGTAGGTCTCCACCGAGTGCCGCACCCGTGCCAGTCGCAGCCGGAACGGCCCGCACTCCAGGTCCCCGGGCCGGGAGTCCTCGAAGGCCAGCACGGAAGCGCGCCGTACGCCCTCCGCCGTCCCGGGCGGCGCGATCACCCGGGTCGGCACCTCACGGCCGGTCAGCTTCTCCTGCGCGTACGCCAGCGCCGCCAGGTCCGCCGAGTGGTCGGCGTGCCGGTGGCTGAGCACCACCGTGTCCACCTGGTGGGGGCCGGCGTGCGTCAGCAGCGCGCCGAACGCCCCGGTCCCGAGGTCCAGCAGCAGCCGGTGTCCGCCGTGTTCGAGCAGGTAGCCCGAGCACGGGTTGCCGGGGCCCGGCACCGAGCCGGAGGAGCCGAGGACGGTGAGGATCACCGGGCCGGGCCCGCGGTGACGCGCTCGACGAGGTCGGCCACCGCGCCCAGGGCGCACGGCCCGACCACGACGTCGGCAGCGGCACGGACCTCCTTGTGGCCGTCGCCGACCGCCGCGCCCAGGCCCGCGGCCCGCACCATGGCGGTGTCGTTCGGGTTGTCGCCGATGGCCGCTATCCGCTCCATCGGCACACCCGCCCGCTCCGCGAGGTGGCGCAGCGCCACTTCCTTGCCGGCGTCGGCCGGGAGGATCTCCAGATACGTGTCCTCCGACTGCAGCAGCCGGGCCTCCGGACAGCAGCGGGCGGTGAGGTCCGCCAGCGGGCCGAGGCCCGGCCGGCCGGCGATCAGCATCACCTTCGTCGGGACCTGCCGCACAGGGCCTTCGCGCAACTCGATCCGGTCGCGTGCGGCGTACGCCGCCAGCGAGGGGGCCCGCCGCAGCACGTGGGCGTCCTCACCGGCGAAGGCCACCGCCCCCACGCCCTCGGGCAGCCTGGGCAGCAGGTCCTCGCGCAGTGTCCGCCAGGAGGCGCCCAGGTCCAGGTCGAGCAGCCGGGTCCCGGTCAGCGGATCGACGACGCGAGCGCCGTTGTAGACGATCATCGGCGTGTCCAGGCCGAGTTCGCGGTGGAAGCGGCCTGCCGACAGCTCGTTGCGGCCGGTGGCGATCACCACGGTTCCGCCGAGTTCCCGGTACCGCCGCAGGGCCAGCGCACTGCGCCGCACGATCTCCAGGCCGCGGTCGACCAGGGTGCCGTCGAGGTCGGTGACGATCCACACGTAGCGCAGGCCGGGGCCGGACAGCGGCATCACGTGTTCCTTCCTGGCAGGCGGGACAGGTACCAGTCCACGAACTCCCGGGCCGCGTGCGGCTCCAGGCTCGCGCCGTGGGCCAGGTAGCCGGGCTGGTCCCAGCCGCCGTCCCCGGCGAAGGCGGTGTAGTGGGCGCCCGCGCGCTGCACCAGCACCCGGGCGGCGCAGATGTCCCAGGCGTTGACGGAGGTGCCCAGCGCGGCGTCGCACCAGCCGGCGGCCACGTGGGCGAGGGTCAGCGCGGCGCTTCCGGTGCGCCGCACGGTGCCGTAACGTGCGACGAGTTCACCGAAGCGCGGCAGGGTCTGCGGGTCGTCGCGCGCCAGTTCGCGTGTGGTGGGGAAGCCGGTGATGAGCAGGGCGCGGGCCTCCTCGCGCACGCCGCTCGGGCGCAGCGGCTCGCCGTCGAGGCAGGCGCCCGTGGCGTCGGCGGTGAAGACGTGCCCGGCGACCGGGTCGACGATGGCACCGGCCACGGGTTCGCCGTCGACCGCGGCGCCGACGGAGGTGCAGAAGAAGGCCAGCCCGCGGGCGAAGTTGGCGGTTCCGTCGATGGGGTCGACGTACCACGCTATGCGGCCGGTGCCGTCCTGGCGTCCGCCCTCCTCACCGACGACGGTACTGTCCGGCACCCGCTTGAGGAGCAGCTCGCGGATGCGCTCCTCGGCGCGTCGGTCGTGCACGGTGACCGGGTCGTGCTCGTCGCGCTTGAAGTCGACGTCCATCGCACCGCGGAACGCCGCCAGCAGGTCCGGGGCGACGGCCAGCGCCGCCTCGGTGGCGGCCTCGCGCAGCCGGACCGTCAGTGCGTCCAGTTCGCTCATGCGGCCGCCTCCCGCCCGGGGAGCGGCCGGGTGCCGTTCCCGGTCAGCACGGTCCGCAGCAGGCCGAGCAGTTCGAGGCCGTCGGCGACCTCGGCGTCCGGCTGCGGGCGCGCGCCCGCGTCCCGGCGGTCGGCCGGCCGCATCAGGATCGTCGCGCCCGCACCGGCGCGCCGGCCGCACACCACGTCCCGGTCGTAGTGGTCGCCGACGTACCAGCAGTCGGCGGGGTCGACCGAAAGGGCGCGCGCGGCCAGGCGGATCGTCTCGGGTGCGGGTTTGCGCAGCCCGATCTCGTCGGAGTAGACCTGCACGTCCAGGTAGGGGTCGGTGCCGACGTGCCGGGCGAGGTCGCGGTTGAGCGAGCCGAGCAGGGTGTTGGACACGACGCCCGTGCGCACCCCGTGGCCGCGTGCCAGTCTGAGGGTCTCCAGCATGCCGGGGGCGAGGGTCTTGTCGCTCTCGGCGAGCGTCATCTCCCGGCACAGGGGGACGGCCTCGGCGCCGACCAGGGCGCGCGCGGCGGGCGGCCAGTCGGCGGCGATGAAGTCCTCCCACAGTTCCCGGTGCCCGATCTCGCGCGGCTCGGGGGTCCGGACGCCGCCGTTCTTCCAGGCGCGGTAGGCGGCCTTGCCGGCGTTGACGTCGCGCAGCACGGCGTCCCGGTCGAGGCCCGTGCGGGGGCCCACCAGGGCGAGCACGCGGCCGGCGAAGGCGGCCATGCGCTCGGGGCGTCTGACGGACCTCATCAGCACGCCGCCGTGGTCCAGCAGCAGCGCCCGCGGGGGGCGGAGCGTCGTCACGGGGACTCTCCCATCGGGTTGTTCGGGTTGTTCGGGTTGTTCGGGTTTTTCGGGTTGCTCAGGTCGTCCTGGATGTTCGGGTGTTCGCGGGGCTCAGGTGGTCCAGCGTGGTGCGGACCGCAGGGGCGCGCGTCGCTCCGTCGTCCGCCGGGGCCGGGCCGGTGGGCGGCAGGGGCGGCGCGCGGGCCGTCGGCGGGTCTCACCGGACGGCAGGGGCCGGGGCGGCGAGCAGCAGTTCCCGCAGTCCGTCCGGGTCGGCGACGACCGCGTCGGGCTCGGCCTGCACGGTGTAGGGCCGGTCGTAGGTGCCGCGGGCCTCCATCAGGACGGTCGCGCCGGCTCCGGCGCGCCGGCCGCACAGCACGTCGCGGTCGTAGTTGTCGCCGACGTACCAGCAGCCGGCCGGGTCGGTGTCCAGGGCACGCGCGGCGATGCGGATCATCTCCGGGTTGGGTTTGCGGACGGCGACCTCGTCGCTGTACACCTGCACCGCGACGCGCTTGTCGAGGCCGTGTTCGGCCATGTAGTCGCGGTGCACCGAGCCGGCCAGGGCGTTGGAGACGATGCCGACGGCGATGCCCAGTTCGTCACAGGTGTCCAGGAGTGCGGGCATGCCGTCGCGGGTGACGCGGTCCTGCTTGAGCTCGCCGAGCCGGTGGCACAGCGGTTCGGCGTGGGCGGTCACCCAGGCGAGCGCGGCCTGCGGCCAGTCCGCGGCGACGAAGTCGCTCCAGAAGCGCCGGTGCGTCATCTCCTCAGGGGCGGCCGGCCGGCTCATCGCGTTCTTCCAGTGCGAGTCGGCGGCGGATCCGGCCGACAGGTCCGCCTCGATGTGCTCGACGGTCAGCTCGGCGCAGCCCGCGGCGGTCAGGGCGGCGTGCAGTTCGGTGGCGAGATCGTGCGCCCAGGAGGGGCGGTTGGTGGTCGCCACGACCACTCCGCCGAAGTCCAGCAGAAGTGCCGTGGGTCGGGTCAGCTGGCCCATGTCGCGGTGTTCTCCTTCATCGGTGCGGCGCCGGCCGCGTCGTCGGGCAGCCTCTTGCCCGAGGCGTCGAACAGGTGCAGGTCGGCCGTGCGGACGGCGCAGCGCACGGTGGTGGCGGGGGTGGCGCGCACGTCGGTGTACGACACCAGGTACAGCTCGGTGCGTCCGGCGGTCACCAGCACGGTCCAGCTGGAACCGGTGGGCAGCGCCGTCTTGACGGTGCCCTCGAAGACGAACGCGTCGGCGGGCGGCTCCTCGGCGTCGTGCAGCAGCCGCAGGTTCTCGGGCCGGACGCCGACGGTGGCCAGCCGGCCGGTCAGGTCCGGCCGGGCGGCCAGGACCCGTTCGCGCGCTGCGTCGGTGAACGTGTCGCGCGCGGTGTCGTCCCCGGCCTCGAAGAGGTTCATCGGCGGGCTGCCGACGAACCGGGCCACGAAGGTGTTGGCCGGGCGGCCGTAGACCTCCATCGGGGGTGCCATCTGCTGGACGACCCCCTTGTTCATCACCACGACGTGGGTGGCCATGGTCATGGCCTCCAGCTGGTCGTGAGTGACGAAGACGATGGTGTGGCCCGTCTCGTCGTGGATGCGTTTGAGTTCGGCCCGCATGTCCAGCCGCAGTTGGGCGTCGAGGTTGGACAGCGGTTCGTCCAGCAGCAGCACGTCGGGGCTGACGGCGAGCATGCGGGCGAGCGAGACGCGCTGCTGCTGGCCGCCGGAGAGCTGGGCCGGGTAGCGGTCGGCGGCCCAGTCGATCTGCATCATCTTCAGGGCGGCGGCGGCGCGTTCGGCGCGCTGGGCGGGTTTGACCTTGCGCACCCGGAGACCGAACTCGACGTTCTTGGCGACCGTCAGGTGCGGCCAGAGGGCGTAGTTCTGGAAGACCAGGCCCATGCCGCGCTTCTCCGGCGGCACGAAGACTCCTCGGTGCGTGGAGTCCATGACCCGGCCGCCGACGGTGATGGTTCCCGCGTTGAGCGACTCCAGTCCGGAGATCATGCGCAGGGTCGTGGTCTTTCCGCAGCCGGAAGGGCCGAGCAGGCACGTGAACGAGCCGTCGGGGATCTCCAGGTCGAGGTTGTCGACGGCGGGCGGTCCGGAGCCGTAGCTCTTGCGCACCGACGTGAGCGAGATGGCCGGCATGACGTCTTCAGCCTCCGAGTCCGGACGACAGGTTGGTCTTGGTCAGGCGCTGGGTGAGGTAGGTGGCGAGGAAGGAGACCAGCGCGATGACGAGGACCACCGCGTTGGCCATCTGGTCGTAGGCGTAGTCGACGAGGTTGATCGACAGTGTGGTCAGCAGCTGGGTGCCGGTGGTGGTGAGCATGATGACGATGCTCAGCTCCTTCAGGCCGGAGATGAACGGCAGGATCACTCCGGTGGTCAGGGCGCCGCGCTGGATCGGGAGGATGATGCGGCGCAGCCGGGTGAACCAGCCGGCCCCGGAGACCTGTGCGGCCTCCTCGGGTTCGCGGCCGAGCTGGGTCATGGCGCTGATGCCCGAACGCGAGGAGTACGGCAGGTGGGTGACGGCCAGCACGATCACCAGCAGGCCGACCGAGCCGTACAGGGCGGGGACCGGGCCGCGGCGCACGGCGAACAGGGAGAGGAAGGCCGCCGCGAAGGCGATGCCGGGCACCATGTACGGCAGGAAGCTGATCTGCCGCAGGAGCGAGCCGATCCTGCTGCCGCCGGCGCGGACGACGACGTAGCCGATGAGCAGACCCGCCACCCCGCAGATGAGGGCGGCCAGGCCGACGATGCGCAGGCTGTTCCACGCCGCCGAGTACAGCTCGGTGCCGCGCAGCACGCCGTGCGGGAAGCCGGGTGCGCCCGCCAGATGGGCGCCGACCCAGTACTTGAGGGTGAAGTTGTCGGCGTGGAAGACGCCCGGGGTCTTGGTCACGGTGGACAGGGCCAGGGTGGCCACGGGGACGACGACGCCCGCGGTGAACACCGCGAGCGCGACGCCGAGCGCGGGCAGCCGCCAGCGGCCGAGCCGGGCGAGGCGGTCCATGGCTCCCTTGCCGCCGACCGTGATGAACCGCTTCTGTTCCCTGGCCAGCCGGGTGTCGACGAGGATCACCAGCACGCCGATCACCACGATGACCGCGGTCAGCACGGCGGTGACGCCCCGCTGGTGGCTGTTGACCGACCGGAACAGTGAGGTGGAGAGCAGGTCGTAGTCGACCGGCAGGCCCAGGATGTAGGGGGTGCCGAAGGTGCCGAGGATGCGGCCGAAGACCAGCAGCACCGACGACGACAGCGACGGCAGCATCAGCGGCAGGGTGATCCGGGCCGCGATGGTGCCGCGGCCGGCGCCCAGGATGCGCGCGGAGTCCTCCAGCTGGCTGTCGATGCGGCGCAGCGCGTTGCCGAACAGCAGCAGCACGAACGGGTAGTAGTGCAGGCCCAGGCAGATGATGATCGGGACCTGGCCGTACGCCAGCCAGTCGGGGGTGTGCACTCCCCATGACTCCAGGATGCCGATCTGGCCGCCGGAGGAGTCGTTCTTGAAGAGCGCGAGCCAGGCCAGCGCGAACGTCCAGGAGGGCAGCATGTAGGGCACGACCAGCGCGGTGGACAGCCACTTGCGGCCGGTCACGTCGGTGCGGGTCAGCAGCCAGGCCGTCGACCCCCCGAGCAGCACGGCGACGACGGTGACGCCGAGCGCGACCACGACGGTGTGCAGCAGCGGCTGCCAGAACAGGAGCCTGGCCACGGGCGAGCGGAAGACCCGCCAGAAGTAGTAGCTGGTGGCGGAGCCGGGCGCCTGGAAGGCCTGGCCCTCGTCGCCGTACTGCACCTGTGCGGAGTCGGACAGGACCGCGATCAGCGGTGCGAGGACCAGGTAGACCAGGGCGGCGATGAGCAGGACGCCGAGCACGTGGGTGGGCTCGTGCCGCAGGACGCTCAGCCGGTAGCGCAGTCGGCTGAGCCGGGTCCCGGCCGGGCTGTGGCCGGGGTCGGGAGGTGCGGTGACGGGTGGGCGGGTGGCGGCGGCCATGCGCGGGTCTCCGTAACGTGTCCGGGTGCGGGCCGGGCCCGGTCGTGTCGGACCGGGCCCGGCGGGTCAGCGGTGGTTGAGGCGCCAGTAGTCCTGCATCGCCTGCAGGTTCGCGAAGTCGCCGCCGAGCCGGGCCGGGTCGAAGACGAACAGCTGCCCGTTCCAGTCGGTCAGGCCGTCCGGCATGAAGGAGCCGGTCCTGAGGCGAGGGTTGCCGGGGACGCCGCCGGTGTTCATCTGGGTGTCCACGCCGGCCTGCGTGAGCATGAAGTACACGAACAGCCTGGCCGCGTTCGGGTGCTTTGTCTTCGTCGCCACGGCGGCGAACTTGGGGTACTGGTAGCCCGCCCAGGGCTGCATCCCGGTGCAGACCCGCATGGAGTAGTTCTTGTCCTTCACGTCGCGGAACTTCGCGTTGGACACCAGGGCGACGCGTTCCTTGGTCTGGTTCGGCGAGGCGACGGCGGCGGCCGCGTCGTCGTCCGAGGACGTGAGGATCGGGCTGTTGCCGGCCAGGCCCTTGACCCAGGCCTCACCGGCGGACTCGCCGGCCGGCAGGTCCTTGCCGTACTTCGCCCGGTACGCCTCGCGCAGCCGGGTGTCCCCACCGGACTTCAACTGGTTGAAGAATTCGACGATGTTGGGCTTGCCCAGGGGGTCCTGCAGGGCGACCTTGCCCTTCCAGGCCGGGTCGGTCAGGTCCCAGACGTTCCGTACCGGGCACCCCTTCGGGAAGAGCTTGGGGTTGTAGACCCACATGTTGCCCTTGGACAGGACCTGCAGCGGATTCTGTCTGGGGGCGGGGATGCCCTGGGCCAGGCTGCCGGGTATCCATGTGTAGACGACCTTCTGCGCGAGCAACTGGCCGACGAGCGAGGGGCCGTCCTCGTAGAAGGTGGCGTCGATGGTCGCGTTGCCCGCCTGGTTCTCGCGGGTCATCTTCTCCAGGGTGTCACCGACCTTGCTCTTCACCCCGGTGGCCCTGATGCCGTACTCGGCGGTGAAGGCGGCGGCGGTCTTGGTGATGTCACCGGTGCTGTCGTAGACCGTGACGCTGCCCTCCTTCTTGGCCGCCGCGACGAGCCGGTCCAGGTCGAAGCCGGTCTCGATCACCGGCTTCACGCCGGGGCCGGCGCCCGGACCCGCGGCGGAACCCGCGGTGCCGGAGGGCGCGCAGGCGGCAGCGGCGCCGAGCGCGCCGGCGAGGACGACGGCGACGGCTGTGCGCCGGTGACGGCCGGTGCGTCGGGGACGGGCCCGGAAAGAGCGACTGGGCATGGCGTGACCTCCCGCGGTGTCCCGGGGGAAACCGGGCTCGAATGGCGTGGTCCGAGGCCATCGAGCACGGCTCGGCGACCTGATGCCGGACAGCTTCAACGGCACCGGGTTCTATGTCAAGACATTCTGATGACACCAGTTTCTGATGTGCTGTTAGTACTTCCGTAACCCGCAGGTCATCTGCTGTTCACCTGGAAGGGCCGCCACAACCTCCGTTCCACCCCCTTCATTTGTCCGCACATTCTTATGTAAGGTCCGCAGGACCATGGGGTGACAGACCCCCCGTCAGGGAGGAACACCATGCACCGACGCACCCGCCTCGCCGCCGCGCTCACCGTCCTCGTCTCCGGACTGACGGCGGCGACGGCGACCGCCGCCACCGCTCCGCTGCCCGGCAACGACACCGTTCCGCCGGTGTACGCCAAGGCGGAGACGCCGGCTCTCTTCGACGACGACGAGGGCGGCAACTCCAACGCCGACGACCCCGCGATCTGGTACGACGCCACCCACCCCGGATCCAGCCTCGTCCTGGGCACCGCGAAGGAGGGCGGCCTCGACGTCCACCGCCTCGACGGCACGCGGCTCCAGACCCTCCCCGCCCCCGCGGCGCCCGCCGCCGGATCGGCACCCGGCCGCTTCAACAACGTGGACGTGCTCACCGGCCTGCGCTTCCCCGACGGCCGGCGCTCGGACGTCGCCGTCGTCACCGACCGCGGACGCGACCGCATCCGCTTCTACCGGATCGACGGCTCCCGGCCGTCGGCGCCGCTGACCGACGTCACCGACGCGGCGGTCCCGCGCGCCTTCGCCGCCACCGAGGCCGAGGTCGACGACCAGTACACGGCGTACGGCACCGCGGCCTGGCGCGATCCGCGCACCGGTCGCTCCTACGTGCTCGCCAGCCGCCGCCACACCGCCGACGTGGGACTGTTCGAGGTGCGCGTCACGGCGGCCGGCACCCTCACCTACGACAAGGTCCGCACCCTCACCCTGCCGGGCACCTTCCGCACGCCCGGGGGCTCCTGGAGCCCGTGCGAGAAGCCGGGCAGCGGGCCGCAGGCCGAGGGCATCACCGTGGACGCCGACCGGGGGACCGCCTACATCGGCCAGGAGGACGTCGGGATCTGGAAGGTGTCCGCGAGCCTCGCCGCCGCGCCGCAACTGGTGGACCGGACCGAGCAGTTCGGAGTGCCGGCCGAGTACGACCCCGCGAGCGAGGAGTGCGTGGCCGGCGACGACCCGGGGTACGGCGGCCACCACCTCGTCGCGGACACCGAGGGACTCACCCTCCTGCGCGCACCCTCCGGCCGGCAGTACCTGATCGCCTCCAGCCAGGGTGACTACACCTACTCCGTCTACGACACCTCCGACGACCGCTGGGCCGGCGCGTTCCGCGTCGCCCCGGGCGCGACGGTCGACGGCTCGGAGGAGACGGACGGCATAGCCGCCACCGGCCGTGCGCTGGGCACCGCCTTCCCGCACGGCCTGTTCGTCGCCCAGGACGGTTACAACGCGCCGGCCGCGGGCGACGACGACGGGGGGCGCACCGACACCGACTACAAGCTCGTCGACCTCGCCGACGTCCTGCGCGCCGCCGGGGTGCGCTGACTTCTGCTCCGCTCCGGCGCGGAGCGCTCCGTGCGGTTCGCGGGGAGGCGGCACCCCCCGGCACGCCTCCCCGGCCGCTCCGCGGGCCTGCGATCCGCGCGGAGTGCGCCACGCGCCCGCACCCGCACCCATGCCGGTGCGGGTGCCGGAACCCTCGCCGGGCCCGGTGTCCACAGCCCCGCCGGCGCGGGTGCGGATCCGCTGTGGGTGCCCGTGCGCCGCCGTTGCCCGGCACGCCCGTCGTGAAAGAGGCCTCCGTGACCCTGACCGTCGCCCTGTGCGTCACCGCCGTCGCCTTCGTCTTCGTCTGCGGAGCCAACGACGGCGGCGCGCTGCTGGAGCTGGCCGTACGGCACCGCAGCCGCTCGGCGGGTCTGGCGCTGGCGCTGCTGTCCCTGGCCGTCGGTCTGGGCCCGCACCTGTTCGGCCTGGCCGTCGCCCGCACCTTCACCGGCCGCCTCAGCCAGGGGCGGCCCGCCACCGCGCAGTCGGTCTTCCTCGCGGGAGCCGCAGCCTCCGTGGCCCTCGTCGTGCTGCTGACCTGGCGGGGAGTGGCCACGTCGCTGACCCTGGCGGTGCTGGGTGCGCTGGCGGGGGCCGGCGTCGTCCTGGGGGTGCGTCCCTCCTGGGGGCACCTGGCCCTGGTGCTGGCCGTCGGTGCCGCTGCGCCGCTGGTGGGGGTGGCGGCCGGCTGGCTCATCGGCCGCACGGTGCGCCGGATCCCCGCGGTGCGCGGCATGCCCCGCCTGGTGCGCGCTCTGCAACTGGCCGCTTTCGGAACACAGTGCCTGGCCTACGCCGCCAACGACGGGCAGAAGATGTTCGCGGTGGTCGCCGTGACCTTCGCGGGAGACGCGCTGCTCCCCCGGCCCTGGGAGGCCGGCGACGCCCTGGTGGCGGTGGTCTTCGCCCTGGGCGCCCTGGTGGGGGCGCGCCGGATCGCGCGCGGCGCGGCCGGCCGGCTGCTCACGGTCCGGCCGTGGCAGGTGATGTCGGCCGAACTCGCCTCGTCCGCGGCGGTGTTGTCCACCGTGGGGCTCGGCATGCCGGTCAGCATGACCCAGTCCCTGGCCGGCGGCCTGATCGGCACGGGTGCCAGCGAGGGCAGCCGACGGGTGCGCTGGCAGTTCACCGTTCCCCTGCTCACCGCCTGGCTGGTGACCCTGCCGGCCGGTTTCGCCGCCGGCTCGCTGGCCGGCCTGCTCCTGAAGGGACTCACCTCTTGGTAGCCGCTGCCGTCCGCCGCATCCTCGGTGACCTCACCGGACATTCGCACCGTACAACCGTCGCCCTCCTGACCGAGCAGCTGAACGCGACGGTCAAGGGCGTCGACCTCGCCGCCGACCTCGCGGCCGGACACCTCAGTCCGGCCGACGCGCGCACGGCCATGGGCGCGGTCGAGCACGAGGGCGACCGCCACCGGGCCGCGCTGGTCGCCGAGTTGTCCGCGTCACTGACCACTCCGATCGACCGGGAGGACCTCTACCGCTTCTCCCGCTCCGTCGACGACGTGCTCGACAATCTGCGCGACCTCGTCCGCGAGACCGACCTGTTCGGCATGCCCGGCGACCCGGCCGACCTGACCGCCCTGGACGCGGTGCGCGAGGGACTCGCCGCGCTGCGCGACGCGGTCGCCGTGCTGCCGGACGACCCGCGCCGGGTGCAGGACGGAGCCCTGGCCGCCCGCAAGGCCGCGGGCCGGGTGCGCCGCGAGTACCAGACCGCCGTCGCCGCCCTGTTCCGCGAGGAACTGGGTCCCCGCTCCCTGAGCCGCCGCGAACTGCTGCGCCGCCTCGACGTGATCGGCCTGCGCCTGAACGACGCGGCGGCCGACCTGTCCGACGCGCTCCTCAAGCGCGGGCACTAGGTCCTGTCGTCACATTCCCGTCGTCCGCCCGGAGGGCGGGCCTCGCGGCGTCAGGTGCGTGCTCTCGGCGTGCCGGGCCCTGACCCTCGTACTGGACGTACTCGGGTCTGGGCCCGGTGCGGCGAGAGTGCGTGCATGGCGTCGCCAGGCAGGCGGGAATGTGACGACAGGGCCTAAGGGGCGCGGGACCGGTGAAGTACCGCACGGCAGCGCGCTCAGTGCGCGGAGACGGTCATCTCGAACGAGTAGCGCGAGGCCCGGTACACATGGGAACCGTATTCGACCGGCCGGCCCGAACCGTCGTACGCGACACGGGTCATGGTCAGCAGCGTGGCGCCGCGGGCCTCGCCGAGGAGTCCGGCCTCGGCGACCGTGGCCCGCCGGGCGCCGATGGTCTGCTCCGCGCTGCTCAGGCCGACGCCGGACTGGCGCATCAGCTGGTAGAGGCCCGCCTCGGCCAGCTCCTCCAGGGTCAGCTCGATCAGGCCTTCCGGCAGGAAGTTGTGCAGGAGCGCGATCGGCTGGTCGTCGGCGAACCGCAGACGCTCCAGGGCCAGCACCGGCGTCCCCTCGGCCAGACGGAGCCCGGCGGCGATATCCCCTTCGGCGGAGACGGTTTCGACGGACAGCACCTGGGTGCGCGGCCGGCGCCCGTCGCGTTCCAGGTCCTCGTGGAGGCTGGTGAACTCGAGCTGTCGCCTTATGCGGTTGGTGACGACCTGGGTGCCCACTCCGCGCTTGCGCGCCAGCAGACCCTTGTTGACGAGGTGCTGCATCGCCTGACGCATGGTCGGGCGGGACAGGCCGAACTGGTCCGCCATGGCGATCTCGTTGTTCAGCCGCGTGCCGGGCGGCAGTTCCCCGGACTCGATGAGGTCCTGCAACTGCTGGGCGAACTGGAAGTACAGAGGGACCGGACTGTTCCGGTCGATGGTGATCCTGTGTGCTAGCGGCTCCACGTCATCCTCCTGCGGACTGCTGCCGACAGCCGTCAGTATGCCTCATTGCCTCTAAGCTCCGTACGTCTTTATGTCAGCACAAATACTTGATCTCCGGGGCTTCCGGGACTAGAAAGCAGGCGGGCCGCTCCGGCTCTCCGTCCCCCTCCGCACGAAAGGTTCCGCACATGCGCATCGGACTCATCGGCACGGGCCGTATCGGCGCGTTCCACGCGACGACCCTGGCCGGGCTGCCGGCCGTCGCCTCTCTCGTGCTGCACGATCCCGACGAGCGGTCCGCCCGCGCGGTGGCGGACCGGGTCGGCGCGCAGTACGCGGGTGACCTCGACGCCCTGCTCGGCGCCGGGCTCGACGGCGTCGTCATCGCCGCGCCCACCCGCATCCACGCCGAACTGATCCTGGCGGCCCACCGCGCGGGGCTGCCCGCCTTCTGCGAGAAGCCGGTCGCCGGCACGCTGGAGGAGACCGACCGGGTGCTGACGGCGCTGGAGGGCAGCGACGTCCCGTTGCAGATCGGCTTCCAGCGCCGTTTCGACGCCGGGTACCAGGCGGTGCGTGAGGCCGTCGCCGACGGCCGCCTGGGCTGGACGCACACCCTGCGGGCATGCACGTCCGACCCTACGCCCCCTCCCCCCGGCTACATCCCCGGATCGGGCGGCATCTTCCGCGACTGCTCGGTCCACGACTACGACATCATCCGCTGGGTGACCGGCCAGGAGGTCGTCGAGGTGTACGCCACCGGTGCCAACCGCGGCGAGACGTTCTTCTCCGACGCCGGTGACGCCGACACCGCCGTCAGCGTCCTCACCCTCGACGACGGCACCCTCGCCACGTGCACCGCCACCCGTTACAACGGCGCCGGCTACGACGTGCGCCTGGAGGTGTGCGGCTCCGCGGGCACGATGGTCGCCGGCCTCACCGAAGAGACCCCGCTGGTCTCGGCGGAGGGGGCGGCCTGGCCCGGCGGCACCCCGCATCCCGGCTTCATGGAACGCTTCCTGGACGCCTACCGCGCCGAACTCACCGCCTTCACCGAGGTCGTGGCCGGTGTCCGCCCCAGTCCCTGCACCGGCCAGGACGCCCGCGCCGCCCTCGCCATCGCGGACGCCGCCACCCGCTCCCGGGCCGAAGGCCGCCCCGTCCCGGTCCCGGCGTCCGCACCCGCGCCGAAACCCGTCCCTGGCGGCCACCGCGGATGACCGGAGGGCCGGAGGAAGGCCGGCCGGCGAAGCACCACCGGCCGGCCGCCTGCCGAGGGCCCGCCCGCCGGCCGGCCGACCGCCGGCCGGCCGTCCTGTGACGCCGACCGGTCGTCCGCCGTCGAGGGTCCGCGCCACGGCGCGGGCGGGCCCCTCAGCGGGACGTTCCTCGCGGCTCGGTGGAGGCGAGTCGTGCCGCCGGCGGGAGGGACTGCTGCCGGGGGCGGGCCTCCAGCGCCTGGATCGCCAGTGCGGCGAAGCGGCGGGAGGCCGTGACCTGGGTGGCGGTCGAGGCGGCACGGATCCCCTTGTTGGCCATGAGGACGAGGATCAGGTCGTCCAGGACGAAGTCGGCCCGCAGACGTCCCGTCTCCTTGGCCCGCCGGGCCAGCGCGGCGACCGCGCCCACCGTGTACGCGCGGCCCGCGGCGACATCGGTGGTGTCCGGGAAACTCGAAAGGAACGCTTCCGTGAAGCCGCGGTCCCGAGCGTGCAGCTCGCAGATGCGCTCGATCACCTGGCACAGACCCCGCCACGGATCCGGCTCCGCGCACGCCTCGTCGACAATGGCGCGGCACGCGTTCAGCTGGTCGGCGAAGGCCTCGGCGACCAGCGCCTGCTTGGTCGGGAAGCGGCGGTACAGGGTGGCGGGCCCCACGCCCGCGCGCCGCGCGATCTCCCGCATCGGCACGTCCAAGCCGTCGGCGGAGAACAGCGCTCGGGCCGCTTCGAGGACGCGCGCGCGGTTGTCCCGGGCGTCGGAGCGCAGCGAGTGAGGCAGATCGTCGGTCACCGCTCTCACTTTAGTCAGGCGGACGGGGGCGTCCGTTACGGTCCGAGGCGTCAGTGGGACGCGGCTCGTGCGGCTCGGGTGCCGGGCTGCGGCGGGCGGCTTCCCCCCGCGCCGCGGCCGGGGCGAGGACGGCCGGCGGGCGCTGGAGACGGACCGCGCTGGGCGGTCCAGGAACAGGGAGTTGGCCTTGAAGGCGATCGAGATCCGGACGTTCGGCGGCCCCGAGGGGCTGGCCCTGGTCGAGCTGCCCGAGCCCGTGCCTGCCGCCGGGCAGGTGGTGATCGCCACCGAGGCGGTGGGCGTGGGCGGCGTCGACACCTTGATCCGGAGCGGGGCGCTGGCCTCCTACGGCTTCACGGAGGGGCACATCCCCGGCGGCGAGGTGGCAGGCACCGTCACCGCGGTCGGTGCGGGCGTGGACGCCTCATGGATCGGCAGGCGGGTCTGGGGCTTCACCGGTACCGGCGGCGGCTACGTCGAACAGGCCCTCGCGCCGGTCGAGCAGGTTCTCCCCCTGCCCGCCGGTCTGTCCGCCGCGGTGGCGGTGACCCTCGGCAGTGCGGGAGCGGTGGCCCACTTCGGGCTGCGGCACGCTCACTTCGCGCCGGGCGAGAGGGTCCTCGTGCGCGGCGCGGCCGGCAGCATCGGGATCATGACCGTCCAGCTCGCGGCCCGGGCCGGGGCCGCCGCGGTGGCGGTCACGACCTCGTCGGCGGAGCGGGGCGCACGTCTGCGGCGGCTCGGCGCGACCCTCGTGCTGGACCGTTCCGGCGAGAGGGGGGCAGGGGGGCGGGAGAGGGTAGCGGCTCCGGAGGGGGCGGGGGCTCCGGAGGGGGCAGTGGCCCCGCAGGGGGCGGCGGACGGGGAAGGTGCGGCGGCTTTGCAGGGGACGGTTGCTCAAGAGGCGGCGGCAGCGGCTCCAGAGGGGTACGACGTCATCATCGACGTGGTGGCGGGCAAGGACATGCCGTCGTTCTTCGACAGGCTCAACCCCAACGGCCGCATGGTGGCCGTGGGCGCGGTCGGCGGCCAGCCCCCCGCCGACTTCGGCACGAGGATCATGACGGCGTTCCAGAAGTCGATGTCCTTCGCCGCCTTCAGCGCGGCCACCGTTCCCCAGGCCGACCTGCGCGCCGTGCGCGGCGAGTTGTTCGCCTCGGCCGCCCGCGGTGAGATCGAGGCGGTGGTGCACGAACTGCTGCCCCTGGACGAAGCCGCGCTCGCGCACCGGAAGACGGACGCCGGTGAGGTCTTCGGCAGGATCGTGCTGACGCCGTAGCCCCGGCGCGGCTCCCCGGCCCCCCTCACGCGGTGTCAGGAGTGAGGCGGCCGGGCGCGGCCGGTGGTCCCGGAGGTGGCGTGGCGCCTGGTCTCCTCGAGTCCGTCGAGCAGGACGAGCCCCAGGCGGCCGGCGAGGGCGCGCGGGAGGTGGAGCAGCCGGGGCAGCAGGTCTTCGGCGACGCGGTGACCGGGGCCGGTCCGCGGGTCCGGGCCGGGGCGCAGGGCGGGGCCGGTGGGGGTCCCGCCGGGACCGCGGGCGGCCGCGGCGCCCTCCTGGCCGGCGGGGGCCCGGTCGAGGCGGCGTCGCCGGTAGAGGGCCAGGGCGTAGCGCAGATGGTCGGGGTGGAAGTCCGGCCAGGGCACGTCGAGGAAGACGAGTTCGGCGTCGGCGCAGTGCCACAGCAGGAGGCTCGGGAGCCGGTGGTCGCCTCCGGTGCGGATGCACAGGTCGACGTCGGGCAGCTCCGGGTACCGCATGTACCGGCGGAAGGAGCCCTCCGTCACCTGGTCGGCCGGGACACCGCGGCGGACCAGCTCGCGTGCCGCGTCCAGGGTGTCCTTCCGGCCTCCGTCGTCGAGGGCGATCGTCAGGTTGCGCCGCGTGTTGCGCCGGGTCAGCTCTTGCGCCTCCCGCAGCCGCAGGCGGATCTCCTCGCCGGGACCGGGGCCGGCGGCGCCCAGGAAACGTACGCGTACGCCCTCGTCGTGCAGGCGTTCCAGGGCTGTGCCGAGGACGTGCTGCGTGAGGAGGTGCGGCGGGCAGCCGGCGCCCCGGTCCGCGGGCGCCGCGGCCCTGTCGGCGGGGACGAGGAGAGTCAGCCATTCGATGCCCTCCTCGTCGGCGGCCTCGAACAGTGCTCCGACGGCGTGGGCGGAGGCGAGGTCCCCGTGCGCGGCGGCCAGTCCCCGCTGCCGGGCCCAGCGGCCGTTGCCGTCCATGACGCAGGCCACATGCCGAGGGGCGTTCGTGGGCATCCACCCTCCAAGTGAACACGTTCCGTGAGTGATCGATGCTGTGAAGTGACCTACCCGGGTGGTGCTCGCGCCACCCGTCCGAGAGCGCCTGTCGTGTGTACGGCACGCGGCGCGGGGAGGGAGCCCGTCATGCCGACGCCTTGGGAGCCGTTGTCCCGGATCGCCCGTTCCCAGGGGCTCACCCCCTGGGGACACGTACTGAACGCCGCCGGCCTGCGCGGCTCCCGGCTCCGTGACGACTACACGGCGGCGGCCGGTACGGCGATGCGCCGTTTCCCCCTGTGGTACGCGCCCACCCGGCTCTTCATGCCCGCCGCCTGGCAGCCGTACCTGCTCGCCGTCGTCGCCTTCGGCCTGCACGGCGACAACCTGGCCGACGCGCCGGTCGCCGAGCGTGACCCCGGGCCGCTGTACGACTGGAACGATCAGGTCCGGCGGGGGCTGGTCACCGGCCGGGCCGGGCAGCCGTTCCTGCGGGCCTTCCTGCACACCGTGGCCGCGCGCGGGCTGTCCCCCGCGGACGTGCACACCCTGCTGGCGGGCCAGGCCCAGCAGATCACCTACACCGAGTACCCGACCCAGGAGGACTACCGGCAGTACATCGAGCGCATCAACATGCCGCTCACCCGCCTGATCCATGCCGCGGTGCTGCCCGAGACCCCCCAGCCACCCGCCCCCGCGGCCCGCGCGCACGCCGAGGCCGTCCAGCGCACGGACGACCTCGCCGACCTGGCCAAGGACCTGCGCGGCGGGAAGCTCACCCTGCCGCTGGCGGATCTGGTCCGCTTCGGCGTCTCCCGGACCGACCTGGAAGCCGGGCGTGACACGCCCGGGGTGCGGAACCTGCTGGCCCACGCCTGCCGCGAGGCCGGCACCGCCCTGACCGCGGCGGAGGCGGCCTTCGCCCGGCAGGGCCCGGAGTACCAACTGCTCTACCGGCCCGGGCTGGTCTTCCAGCACCAGGTGATGAACACCGTGGAACACCGCGGCGCCTCGCTGACCCGCCACCCCGTCTCCCTCCCGCTGCGTCTGTGTGCGGGCCCTCTCCTCGACGGTCTGCTGCGCGTCCTGCACGGACGGCTCCGCATGGCCGTCTCCACGGGTACGCCGGGACGGACGGCGGTGTGAGGGCGCCGGGCGCGGAGCGAGGGTCAGGCCGGATCGACGCGGTGCTGGACGGCCCGGACGACGCCCTGGCCCAGGTGGGCGGTGACGGGCCGCGGGTGCCGCAGGTGACCGGGGCGGGGCAGGCCGGACAGCGGTCTCACCATGGCTCCGGTCCGTGGGTCTGCCCGTGGTCGTCGGAGAATTGCAGCAGCGCGAAGCGGGCGGTCTCCTTCAGGCCGTTCAGCAGGCTGGCGCCCAGGTGCGAGACGATCGTCGTGGGCAGACCGAGCAGGCCGGCCGGGCCGGGACGGGCGGGGACGGAGGGAAGCGCGGGGGCGGCGGGAAGTGCGGGGCGGCCGTCGGCGCCGGGCCGGGCGGTCCCGTCGTCCGCCGGGTGGTCCGGGCCTGGCACGGTGGCGGGGCCCAGGGTGCCGAAGCGGCGCCGGCGCTGCCGGTACAGCTCCAGGGCGTGCTGGAAGTGCGCGGCGCGGAAGTCGGGCCACAGCACGTCGAGGAAGACGAGTTCGGCGTAGGCGCAGTGCCACAGCAGGAAGTTCGAGATCCGGTGCTCGCCGCCGGTGCGCAGGAGCAGATCGACGTCGGGCAGTTCGGGCAGGGCCATGTGCCGGGCGAAGGTGTCGGGGGTGATCCTCTCGGGCGTGACGCCCTGGGAGACCAGGGAACGCGCGGTCTCGCACAGGTCCCGGCGTCCCCCGTAGTTGAACGCCAGGGTGAGGTGCAGTGTGGTGTTCCGCCGGGTGAGTTCCTCGGCTTCGCGCAGCCGGGCCATCACGTCGACGGGGATGCGGGGGTCCTCCCAGCCCAGCAGGCGAAGACGTACACCGCGTTGGTGCAGGCGCGACATGCTCCGCTTGATCACGCGTTCGGCGAGGAAGTGCACCAGGAAGGTGACCTCTTCTTCCGGGCGTGCCCAGTTCTCGGTGGAGAAGGCGAAGAGCGTCAGCCACTCCACGCCTTCGCCCAGGGCTCCGTCCACGATCGCATCGAAGGCGGAGTGGGCGGCCATATGGCCGTGGGTACGGTCCAGTCCGCGGTTCTGGGCCCAGCGGCCGTTGCCGTCCATGATGCAGGCGAGGTGCCTGACGGGAGCCCCGGGTGTCATTCACCCTCCACTGAACACATAGTGCGATCAAGCGAGTTCGGAGAGTGCATGCCCAGGTGCGGGCTGCCGTACCCCTGCCACCGGGCGCACCCGGACGCGGCCGCGCACCGCCTGAACACCCCCCGCTCCCCCCTGCCGCCCCGGCTCCGGCGGTCGGCGCGCCGGTCCCGTGGTCCGGGGCGGTGCGCTCCGGCGTGCGCCGGGGCGGCCGGGTGGACCGCGGGTGTCAGCCGGCGAGGGCGGCGAGCGTGGCGTCGAGGTCGGCGGCCCAGGGCCGGTTGTGCGGGAACCTGGCGAGGATCTTCGCCATGCCGCAGGTGTCGGTCACGGCGGAGAGGACCAGGCCGGCGGCCACGCCCGCGGAGAGCAGGCGGGCCCTGCGCCGGCCCCGTGCGGCCAGCAGGTCGGTCAGGATGAGGGATCCGGCGGCGAGACGGACCTGGCGGTCCATGGCCCAGGGGGTGCGGGCGCCGGTGGCACGGTGGAGGTCGTGGCCGAGCCGCTGCCAGGCGCCGGTGCCGCCGGTGAGGGTGGCCGCGGGCACGCCCTGCGCGGCAAGGAGCCGGGCGGCGGTCGCGGACCGGGCGCCGGAAGCGCACACGACGAGGAGGTCTCGGCGCTCGGCGGCCGTCTTCAGGGCGGGCAGGGCCTGCTCCAGGCGGTCGAGGGGGACGTTGTGCGCGCCGGGCAGGTGACCGGAGGCGTACTCGCCGGGCGTGCGGACGTCGACGACCGTCAGCTCCCGCAGGCGGGCGTGCGCCTGGGCGGCGCTGAGGGCGGTGGGGGCAGTGGGGGATGCCATGGGGCTTTCCTTTGCTCTTCCGGGGTCCGCCCCTTCGTTAGAATACCCAGAGGGGTATGACGAAAGGGCGTGGCTCGTGGTGGAACTGGCGATGGCGGCCGAGGAACTGAAGACGGTGGTCAACCGGCTGCGCCGGGCGCAGGGCCAGATCGCCGGGGTGATCAGGATGATCGAGGAGGGGCGGGACTGCGAGGACGTGGTCACGCAGCTGGCCGCCGCCTCGCGTGCGCTGGACAGGGCGGGTTTCGCCATCATCGCCACCGGGCTGCAGCGCTGCCTGACCGATGCGGACATGGCCGCGTCGGAGGACCGGGAGCAGATGCGTGCCCGGCTGGAGAAGCTGTTCCTGTCGCTGGCCTGACGAAGCGGTGCCGCGCTGCTGCGGCGGCTGTCAGGTGAGGGCGTCGAGGAGCATGAACGCGGCCACGGCGAGGAGCAGGACGGCGAAGGTCCGCCGCAGCAGGGCGCCGGTGACCTTGGCGGCCAGACGTCTGCCGTCCCAGGCGCCGAGGATCGCGGCCCCGGTGAACGGTGCGATCACCGCCCAGTCGACACCGGCCGTGGTGGCGCCGCGGGTGGCGAGCGAGGCCACGGAGTCCGCCGAGATGACCAGCAGACTGGTGCCGACGGCGTACGGCATCTCGAACGCCAGCACCGTGACCAGGGTGGGCACGGCGAGGAAGCCGCCGCCGACCCCGAGCAGTCCGGTCAGCGCGCCCAGCCCCGCCCCGGCGCCCGCGACCCTCGCCGGCCGCACCGCCGTCGTACGCTCGGCGGTCGTCCGTGCCGCCGACGTGCGGACGGTGGTCGTGTGTTCGGCTGTCGTCCGGGCGGGGGCCGTCCGGGCGTCCGCCGCCCCTGCTGGGGTCGTTGCGGGGGCGGTCGTTCCGCCGGCGGCCGTCCGGGCGGGGCGGAGCATGCGCACGGCGGCGAGGGCGGCGACGAGGGCGAACGCCGCGGTCAGTACCGGCTGGGGCAGCCGTGCGGCGGCGGCGCCGGCCGCGGCGGCGGGCAGGAGCCCGGCCGCCGCGAACAGGCCGCCGGCCCTCCACCGCACGCTGCCGGTACGGGCGTGGGCGTACAGGGCGCTGAGCGAGGTGGCGGCGACGATGATCAGGCTCGCGGTGGTGGCGGCGGCCGGGGTGAAGCCGAGCAGGTAGATCAGCGCGGGCACCGCCAGGACGCTGCCGCCCCCGCCGAGCGCGCCGAGCGTGAGCCCGACCACCGCGCCGGCGGTCAGGGCCAGGACCAGTGCGCTCACGCCACCACACCGCTGGTGCCGCCGCCGTCGACGACCGGCAGGCCCGCTCGGGCCCAGGCGGTCATGCCACCGGTGACGTCCGTGGCGTCCACGCCCCTGGCCGCGAGTATCCCGGCGGCCCGCCGGGAGCGGCGGCCGGAGCGGCAGACGGCGACGACCGGCCTGCCCCGTACCGCCGGCGGGAGACCGTTCACCACGGCCAGGCGGCTCAGCGGCAGGTGCACGGCGTCCGGCGCGTGACCGGCGTCCCACTCCGGCGTCTCGCGGACATCGAGCAGTACCGCCCGTCCGTCGCTGGTTCGCTCGTGGGCCTGTTCCGGGGTGAGGCGGCCGGGGCCGCGGCGAAGAAACGGGAACATCGGTTGATCACTCCGTGCGGGTGGTGCGGGTGTGCGGGTGGTGGTGCCGCGGCACGGTACATGCGCCTTGGGCTGTGCCTGTGGTGCCTGTGGTGCCTGTGGCGTGGTTGTGCTCGGGGTGCCTGGGGTGCGGGGACGTCGTTCAGCCGGTGCTCTCGGGGGCGGGGGCGGTCAGTCCCGCCTCGGCCGCGGCGTCGAAGCCGTCGTCGATCGCGACCACGGCACGGCCCGCCGCGTCGAGCAGCGACGCGGCGATCGCCGCGCGCGCACCGCCGGCGCAGTGCACCCACACCACCCCGTCCGGCACCTCACCGATGCGGTGGGGCAGTGCGTGGACCGGGATGTGGACGGATCCGCCGACGGATCCGCGCGCACGCTCGGCGTCGCGCCGCACGTCCAGCACCACGACCCGCTCGCCGCGCTCGCGCGCCTCGGCGAGGTCGGCGAAGCGGGCACGCGGGAAGGAGGCGAGCCGCTCGCCCGGGCGGATCCACTCGGCCGCCTCGCCGGTGGCGGCGGCCGCCGGGCGGTCGATGCCGACCCGGACCAGCTCGCGCTGCGCCTCGGCGACCTGCTCGGGCGTCTCGGCCAGAAGGGTGACCGGTTTGCCCCAGGGCATCAGCCAGGCGAGATACGTGGCGAGTTTGCCGTCGCCCTCGAAGTTGACGGATCCGGCGACGTGCCCCTGCGCGAAGGCGACGCGGTTGCGCAGGTCCACCACCCACTCCCCCGCGGCCAGCCGGGAGGCGATCTCCTCGGCGTCCGCGGGCTCCGGCGCGGTGAGGTCGACCGGCGCGGGACCGGCGGCGTTGGCCGGGCTCATGTGCGCGTAGTAGGCCGGAACGTCTTCCAGTCCGCTCAGGAGTCCGGCGACGAAAGTGTCCACGTCCTGGGTCAGCACGGCGTTGCGGGCGCGCTCCTCGCCGATCGTGGTCGCCGCGCCCTCGGCCGAGGCCGCGGAGCAGAAGCTGCCGAAGCCGTGGGTGGGCAGCACCGCGACCTCGTCGTCCAGCTCGTCGGCGAGGCGGTGCGCGGAGGAGTGCTGGGCGCGGGCGAGTTGTCCGGTCAGCCGGGGGTCGACCAGGTCCGGGCGGCCCACGGTGCCGATCAGCAGGGACCCGCCGGTGAAGACCGCGACCTCCCGGCCGCCCTCGGCGAGGACGTACGACGTGTGGTGCGGGGTGTGGCCGGGAGTGGCGATCGCCCGCACGGTCAGGCCGTCATCGACCGCATACGTGTCGCCGTCGGTGACCGGGGTCCGGGTGAAGGCCACGGACGCCCCGGCCGGCACCAGATAGCGGGCCCCGGTCACGCGGGCCAGCTCCAGACCGCCGCTGACGTAGTCGTTGTGCACGTGGGTCTCGGCCACCAGGGCGATGCGCACCCCGCGCCGGGCGGCCGCGGTGATGACCTGATCGATGTCGCGCGGCGGGTCCACCACCAGCGCGGTTCCGGCACCGCCGGCCAGGTGGCTGCGGTTTCCCAGACCCTCGATCTCCAGGGTGTCGACGAAGAACACGACTGCGACTCCTCTCTCGCAAAGTACCCCCGGGGGTATCTGCAAACCACTCTAACAGAGGGACATCGGTACCCCGGGGGGTATACGAGAGGCAGACGGGGCATCGGTCAGGGAGGTGCGCCGGACAGGTGTCCACCGAGGACAGGAGCGGGCCGGCACCGCACTGGTGGCGCGAGCCGCGGAGAGGGAGGGGAAGGGGAGGCGCGCGCGCGATGCCTCAGCCGCAGAAGAGGGGGCTGAGCAGCCCGCCGGAAAAAGCCGGCGCCGTGGAGAAGCCGGCGCGCAGGCCGGTCAGTTCCTCAAGGCGCTTCATTTCCGGGAAAATTGAAGACCGACCGACGCCGTGAGGCAGGTCAGCGCGTGAGGGCAGACCGGGAGGCCACCGGGGCGAGCCGCACCCAGCCGGCCGTGAGGACGGTGAGCGTTCTCAGGCCCCGGGGCCGGGGGTCGAGGGCGGTGCGGAGCCGGCGGGCGGCTCAGGCTGCTGCGTAGGCGGCGAGCGAAGGCTCCAGCAGGCCGAAGGCGCTGTCCGCCTCCGCGGTGACGGTGGCCGAGATCCGGGTGTTGTCCTGGCCGGTGAGGGTGAGTTCCTGGATGCGCTGGAACAGGGTGCGGTGCACGGCGCCGAGCAGGGCGGCGGCGGTGCGGGGGGTGACGTCGCCGCGGGGTGCGCCGGTGGCGTCCGCCAACGCGTCGGCCAGAGCCGCCTCCCGCAGGTCGTGCAGGTCACGCAGACGGGCGGAGAGAGTCGGACTGTCGGCGACCATGCGGGCGAAGCCGGGGCCGGAGAACCCGGCGACCGGGTCGGCGTCCGCGACCGCGTCGGCGAAGGCACGGCGCAGGGCCGACAGGGCCGGCTCACCGGGCTGACGGCCGGTCACCGTCGCGGCCAGGGAGGTGACGAAGACGTCCTGGTGGTCCAGGGCGAGGTCCTCCTTGCGCGGGAAGTAGTTGGTCACCGTCTTCTTCGCCACCCGCGCGGCGGCGGCGATCTCGGCGATGGTGGTCCGCTCGAACCCCTGGGCGAGGAACAAGCCGGTGGCCACGTCGGAGATGAGCTGCCGCGTCTCCTGCTTCTTGGATTCCCGCAGGCCGACGGGAGGAGGGGGAGGCACGGCGGCTTCGGAGGGGTGCGCGTCAGTAGACATGGCGCAATCTTACCCTCGTAGCATTTTTATATTGACTCCCCGAAGTGAACGGGGCTAACTTTACCCCCGTCGTAAGTTCTTCGGAGCGAAGAGCGGGTGGGCGCTGCGATCCGCCCGTTCGTCCGCCCCGGAAACCCGTCCCGTCGCCCCCGGACCCCATGAGGAGAAGCACTTTGCACATCACCGCGTCCACCGCCTCGCTCACCGTCGACGACGTCGCCGCGTCCCAGCGGTTCTTCACCACCCACCTCGGCTACGTCGAGCAGGCCGCCGCCGAGGGATTCGCCTCGCTGTCGCGCGACGACGCCGCGGTGGACATCGTCCTGCTCGCCCGAGGCACCGAGGTGCTGCCGGCCGGCCAGCGCGACCAGCGCGCCTCCGGCCTGATCCTCGCCTTCACCACCACCGGCCTCGAACAGGAGGAGAAGCGGCTGCGCGCGGAGGGCGTCGAGATCGTCATGCCGCTGCGTGAGGAGCCCTGGGGCGAACGCCTCTTCCAGGTCGCCGACCCCAACGGCGTGATCGTCCAGTTCGTCGAGTGGGCCGCCCCGGCCGCCGCCGAGAACACCTGACCGCCCACCGCATCACCACACCTGCCCCGCGCATCACCGCCGAGAATCCGGCAGCCCGTCACCGGCACCCGCACGCTCAGCGCCACCGACGTCCCACAACCAGCGGGGGCCGAGCGCCCTGTGAGGGGCGAGCCGGCCGGAGTGGACGGAACGGGGGGGCGTCGAGCGTACGTGCGCCGCGACCCCGGTCGCCCGGTCGGCGGGTGAGCGCACCGCCCGCCCCGGCAGTGGGCGTGAGCGGAGAGCCGCCCCGCACGGCTTTCCGGCGCCCGCGCAGCGTCCCGGGCCGGCCCGAGGGGGACTCGGGTCCGCCGTGGAGCCACCTCCTCGTGCGCGTGCGGGCGCGCCTTGCCGGTCTTGAGCTGGATCAGGTCGGTCTTCGGTGAAACGGCTGCGCCGTCCCGGCGGCGTACCGCACTATGACTGCGGTCGGATGATCCGTTCTGCTCCGGTGGGCTCCATGGTGACCGGTTGAGATCCGTGGGGATCGGTCGAGACCGTGGGGACCGGTCGGGCGCCCTCGGAACCGTCGGGTTCCGTCGGGCTCCCTCGGAACCGTCGGTATCCGTCGGACCTCACCGGGCGGGGCGGGTCCCGCCGGCAATCCGTGACCGAGGATCCGGGGGTGCGATGGGACGGACGTGGGGGCAGGAGGACGTCGTCCTGCTGGCGCGGTGCGCGGTCGAGGCGGTGGCTCCCGAGGAACTCTGGCTGCTGGAGACGACGGCCGCGGTGTACTTCCGGCGGCCGCGGCGGGGCCGGCGGAACCGGAGGACCGACGACATGCTGGGCTTCGGCCTGGGCGATTCGGTGTCGGCGCTGACCATGACCGCCCTGGGCACGACCCAGGCGGTCGTGACTTTCCTGGCGGCGCAGACGGTGCAGGCGGCCCGCGAGGAATCGTCGGGAGTGCTGGGCGAATGGATCAAACGTCTGTTCGACAAGCTGCGCCCGGGTCAGCGCGGCCAGGGCGCCGGGGCCGCCGAGGGCGAGGCGGGCGGCGGCACGGCGGGGGGTGCCGGGGCGGGAGGTGCCGCGACGGGTGGTGGTGACGGGGCCGCCGGGGCGGATGCGGCCGGAGGCGGGGCGGCCGGCCGTCTTCCGACCGACGAAGTGGCGCTGGACCAGGCTGTGTTGCGGCAGATCTGCGATGTCGCCTACCGCGAGGCGAAGAGGCTGGGCGTGCAGCACACTCAGGCGGAGCTGATGGCGGCGGCCATCGTGGGCCGGCTCGCGATGGGCCGGCAGGTGCAGGAGTGAACCGGCGGCCCGTCGCGGCCGCCGATCCCTTCGCGGTGCCTGGTGCGCTGTGGCCGCGGTTCGTGCTGATGGCCGTCTGTGTCGTGGCGGCCGCCGCCGACCTCGCCGCCCTGCTGGCCGACGCCGTTCCGCCGAGCCCGCTCATGACGTCGAGCCGCTGCAGCGCGATGCTGTTCGCCGCCGTACGGGGCCCGGACGCGAACAGCAGACTCGCCACGTTCATGGCGTACCACGACGACTGCCTGATACCGCCCGACCCGCTGCCGGTCCCACCGGAACTGGCCGTCCTCGTCGTGGTCGGGGCCGGATGCCTGCTCCTGTACGGGCTCACGCCCTACGTGATCGTCCTGCGCCGCGGCCTCGTCCGCATCGACCGGATGCCGGAGCTGAGCCGGGAACTCTCCCGCCTGGCGCGGACCGCCGGCGTCCGGGTGCGGTTTCTCGCCGACCCGCTCAACCCCGGGATCGGCGGCCTCGCCTTCGGACACGTGGGCGCCCGCCGCGTCGTGCTCAACCGGGGACTGCTGGCGCTCGCCGTGACCGACCGGCCCGCGTTCCGTGCCATCGTGCTCCACGAACTGGCCCACGTCCGCGGCGGCGACCTCGACGTCAGCTACCTCACGGTGATTCTCTGGCGGGTGTTCGTGGGGGTTCTGCTGCTGCCCCTCCTGTTCCTCTTCCACGGCAAGGTCGACGGCGTCGACCGGTCACCGCTGGGCGGGGCCGGTTTCTGGGGACAGCTGATCGCCCTCGCGGCCGTGGTCCTTCTCAACCACAACGCCGTCCTGCGGGAACGGGAGTTGTTCGCCGACGTCCGCGCGGCACGCTGGAACGGCAGCGGGAAACCGCTGCTCGCCGTGCTCGCGGCCGCCGAGGCGGCCCAGGACGGCGGCGAGCGCGGGGCGAGCGGCCGTCAGAAGCCGTGGGGGCGGCCGTGGTTGCGCCGGCTGCTCGCCTTCCACCCCCTGCCCGCGGCACGCCGCCGGGCCATCGCCGATCCCGCGGTGGCGCTGGCCCCGAGCGTGTGGCAGTGCTTCGCCGTGGGTCTCACCATCGGCCTCACCTGGGCCCCGGTGCTCAAGAAGGTCTCGCTGGGCCTGGCGCACCTAGGAGTGCCGCCGGCCATGCGGTCGTTCCCCCTGGAGGCCATGACGGCCCTGCCCGTGGCGGCCGTCCCCGCCGGTGCCGTGGTGGCCCTGGGCGTGTGGCGGACGCTGCTCGCACGGTACGGCCCGCGCCCGCTGCTCAGATCCCAGCTGTTCGGTGCCGCCGCGGGCGCGGGCATGACGGCCGCGGGTCTCCTCACCGACCAGGACGCCTTCCTGGGGCCGTACATATTCCGTCTGCCGCTGCCGACGCGCCTCGCGTGGTGGGGGCTGCTGACCCTGCTGAGCTGTGTGTGCGTGCTCTGGACGGCCCTGGCGGCCCTGGCGTGGCGGCCGGCGCTGCGGGGCTCCCGGTCGGCACGGATCGTGTCGCTGCTCGGTTCGTCGCTGGGCGCGACGGTGTTCGGGCTGGTGCTGTCCTGGGCGTTCAGCCTGCGGGTCGAAGTGGACACGCTGGGCCTTCCGCCCCGCGAGTTCCTGCGGCGGTCGCTGCACGGCGCCGCCCCCCTGCTGTCCCTCTTCCCCGGCCGCACCGTGACGCTCACGCTGCTCGCGCTGCTGGTCGCCTTCCCGCTCGCCGGTCTCGCCTCCGCCGCGGTGGTCCGTCTTCGCGGCCGGGGCGGCGGGGCCGGCTGAGAGCTGCGGACAGAAGGGGGTTCCGATCAGCGGGCGGTGCCCGGTGCGTGCGATCGCAAGGCGCCGGAAGGTCCTCGTAGCGGAGCTACCAGGAACCTTCCGACAACGCGACGAGAGCGCGTGCCCGGCGCCGCCCGCCGGGGTTTTTTTCTGTTCGCGGCTCCGAGGGGAACGCTCCGAGGACGGTGGTCACGGCGGCGCTACGGCCGCGGGTCACCGGCCGTTTCGCCGGGTTCGACCACGCGGAAGCGTTCCGCGACGACGAGAGTGTCGTCGTCGACGACCGGGGTGCGCCCCAGGTACTCGCTCACGCCCTCGCTCCGGAAGAACTCCTCGTGGGCGGCCCGCCATTCGGCCACGCCGGAGTAACCGCGTCCCTCGGCCAGCGCGAAGTCGTCGTCGATCTCCTTCATGGGGACGACGCGCACGTCAACGAGTTCGATCGTGACGGCAGGACGGCCTTCGGAATCGAGCACCGAGAATCGCTGACCGGGCGCCGGCACCGGCTCCCGGGCGTGCTCGTAGATCTCCAGGAGGCCCGTGAGCGCGGTCTTTCGACCGCTCACGATCGCCGCCACACCGCGGTCACGTTCCGGTCCGGGGAAGGCGAGTTCGAGGGCCGGAAGGTCGTCATGCGCCATCCGGCGAGCGTACGCAGCGCACACCCGTCGATCAACCCGTCGGGCCCCGGCCGGCTCAGGTGAGGGGAAGGGGTACGTCCCGCCGACGCCTTCCGTGCCGGGACGCGGTTCACCGGGCGGAGCCGGCTCCCCGGCGCACGAGACGGTCAGGGTCCGCCTGCCGCCGGACGCCCGCCAGGACCCGCACGCCGCGATCACCGCTCCTGACCGACGGTCAGGGCCGGCCTGCGGTCACCGTCGGTCCGAGATCGCCGCTGACCTGCGGTCACCGCTGACGAGCGTGCGCCGGGAGCCGCCGTGCGCCGCGAGCCTGATCCTGGTCTAGGATCCCCGGATCGTCTCACAGGGGGAGGGCCCATGGCCGAGGACAGCGCGGTCACCGGCGGCGGCGCGGAGGCCGCCGCCGATGCCGTGGAGGAGGGGGCGGTGCGGCTGGTGTACCGCCCGCAGCCCGCCGACACACTGGTCGGCCTGCGGGTCCGGGCGCGGATCAAGCGGTGGGGGCTGGTGCTCCGCAGCGTGTTCCTCGTGCTGTGGGTGGGCCAATGGCTGGTGGGCACCGTCCACCGGGGCAGCGCCGACGTGGTCTCCACCGCCCTGTTCCTGTTCGTCGTCCTGGTGGTGGGCGGCTACCCCCGGCTGCAGGCCGGCCAGGTGCAGCGGCTCGTCGGATGGCAGGGCGAGTACCGCACCACCGTCTCGCCGGCCGGGATCACCGCCAGGAGCGACTACAGCACGCTCATCCAGAAGTGGGCGGTCCTCCGGGGCTACCGGGAGACACGCGGGCACTTCGTCCTGCTCAGCCGGGACCCCAGCATCATGTGCCTGGAGGTCCTGCCCAAACACGCCCTGAGCGCGGCCGAGGACGTCGACCGGCTGCGGGCCCTCCTGGACCGGCACACCACCCGCGTCTGACGCGCGCGGACACGGACCCGGCCCCCGCGCCGCACCCTCGCGCCGCACCCCTGGGCCGTGCCGAGCGGGAGCGGGCCGGCGTGCGGCCGGGGCCGCCCGGCGGGGCGCGCGGAGGTCAGCCGGCCGGCAGCGATTCGCCCTGGACGGCCTGGATGTCGAGTTCGACCTTGAGGGTGGTGCCGATGGCGGCGATGCCGGCCTGGAGGACCTGGTTGTAGTTCATCGCGAAGTCCTCGCGGCGCAGTTCGGTGGTGGCGCGGAAGGCGGCGCGGGTGCCGCCCCAGGGGTCGGCGCCGGTGCCGAGGTAGGCGAGGTCGAGGTCGACCGGGCGGACGACGCCGTGCATGGTCAGTTCGCCGCCGACCGTCCAGCGGTCCGGGCCGGCGACGGTCACGGCGGTGGAACGGTAGGTGATCTCCGGGTACTGCTCCGCGTCGAGGAAGTCGGCGGACTTCAGGTGGCCGTCGCGCATCGCGTTGCCGGTGTCGATGGAGCCGGCCCGGATGACGGCCCGGACCCGGGACTTGGTGACGTCGTCCGGCGCGATCTCGATGGTGCCGCCGAACTCGGTGAACCGGCCGTGCACGCTGGAGATGCCCAGGTGCTGTGCGACGGCGGCGACGGAGGAGTGCGCCGGGTCGATGGTCCACGGTCCCGGCGGGGGCAGTTCGGTGCCGCCCTGGCGGGCGAGTGTCACCGTGCCCGCCTCGGCCCGGCCGCTCGCGGTGACGATCGCGCTGGAGGCGGCGGGCGCGTACCCGACCGCCGTGACGATGACGGTGTAGGCGCCGGGGGCCAGTTCGGTGGTGTCCCGTACGGCGCCCTCGTGGTCGGCCTCGGCGCGCAGCACCTGCGTGCCCGTCATGTCGGTCACCGTGACGACCGCGTGCGACACGGCCCATCCGTCCCGGGTGCGGATCCTCGCGGTCAGTCCCATCGACGTGTACTCCCTGGAAAAGCGCTGCTGGTAAGGCGTGACGAAAAAGGGTGGGGGAAGAAGCCGGCCCGCGGCCCGGGGGCGTGTGCCGCTCCGCTCGTCGGCGAAAGCGTGCGCCCCCGCTGCCGCGGGCCGGTGGACGGCTACTCGCCGGGGTGGGCGAGTTCGATGTCGTGGCCGTCGACGCCGCGGCCGGCCACGGTCAGCGCGGTCGCCGCCGGCGGGTAGCCCGTCGCGATGACCGTGTAGTCGCCGCTGTCCAGATCGGTGAAGGCGTACGCGCCGTCCGTACCGGTGGTGGCGGTACCGACCACGTTGCCCGCCGCGTCGACCAGCGTCACGCGGGCGTCGGCGAGCGGACCGTGCGGGGCACGGACCACGCCCTGGAGCTGCGCGCCGGCCTGGAGGTCGATCTCGATCCGGGTGACCCCGGCTCCGCCCACCTCCAGCGGCAGGGCGCGCGGCCGGTGCCCGGCGGCGTTCACGGCCACGGTCACCACACCCGGCACCAGCTCGGCGAAGGAGAACTCGCCGTTCTCACCGGTGGTCCCGGTGGCCAGCAGGTCGCCGCGCACGTCGGTGACGATCACCATGGCGTCCTTGACCGGCGCCCCGCTCTCGGCGGAGCGCACCACGCCGCTCAGTCCGCTGGTGCCGCTGAGCAGGATGTCGTACGCCACCGGCTCGCCGTTCACGACGATCGTGGACGCCTGCGGCTGGAAGCCGTCCGCCGAAGCGATCAGCACGTACGAACCCGCACCCGGCGCGTCCACCGCGTAGGCGCCGTCGCCCTGCGCGACCGAGCGGCCGAGCTGGCGGCCCGCCAGCGAGATCAGCGTGACCGCGGCCTGCGGAACCGGCGCGCTCTCCGCACCGCGCACGTAGCCGTGCACGGGGATCCCGCCGCCGCTCTCCCGGGCCGGTTCGCCCGGCGCCAGGGTGGCGACGGCCGCGAGGCGCTGGGTGCTCTCCGGGCCGGGTTCGGTGGTGGCCGCTGCGGTGGCCCAGCTCGGCACCCGCTGCTCGGCGGTGGTCTCGGCCGGGGCGGGTGCGGCGGCGAGGGTCCGGGCGGCCTCGTCCGGCACCGCGGCCGGCGCGGGGGCCTCGCCCGCGTTCTGCTGCTGGGCGGCCTGGGCCAGGGCGCCGGTGGTGCGCAACGGGACCTCCTTGATGAACAGGACGACGAGGAAGGCGACGAACGCGCAGGGCGCGGCGTAGAAGAAGGCGTCGGCGATGCCGTGCCCGTAGGCGCCCTCCAGCCAGGTGCGCACCGGGGAGGGGAGCGCGTTCATGTCGGGCAGTTCGCCGCCGGAACTCATCGCCTTGGCGGCGGCGGCCCGCGCGTGCGGGCTCAGGGACGTGATGGTGTCCTTGGCGTGGTGGCTGATCCGGGTCGACATCACCGAGCCGAGCACGCCGACGCCGACCGCGCCGCCGAGGGTGCGGAAGAAGCTGACCGTCGACGACGCCGAGCCGAGGTCCTGCGGGGCGACCTGGTTCTGCGTGGACAGCACCAGGTTCTGCATCGTCATGCCGACGCCGACGCCGAGCAGCGCCATGTAGAGGGACAGATGCCAGTACGGGGTGTCGTAGCGCATGCTGCCCAGCAGGCCCAGGCCCGCGGTCAGGCACGCGCCGCCGGCCACCAGCCAGGCCTTCCAGCGGCCGGTGCGGGTGATGATCTGGCCGGAGACCATGGAGGCGACGAACAGGCCGCCGATCATCGGGATCGTCATGACGCCCGACATGGTCGGGGTCTTGTCGCGGGCCAGCTGGAAGTACTGCGAGAAGAACACGGTGCCCGAGTACATGCCGACACCGACGAAGAGCGAGGCGAGCGAGGCCAGCGCGATGGTGCGGTTGCGGAACAGGCGCAGCGGGATGATCGGCGCGCTCGCCCTGGTCTCCACCAGCACGAACAGCAGCGCCAGGACGATCACGCCGCCCACCATCGTGAACGTCTGCCACGACACCCAGTCGTACTTGTCGTTCGCGAAGGTGACCCAGAGCAGCAGCAGCGAGGCCGCGGCGGTGATGAAGAAGGCTCCGGCCCAGTCGACCTTGACCTGGCGCTTGGCGACCGGCAGGTGCAGCGTCTTCTGCAGCACCAGCAGGGCGATCAGGGCGAAGGGGATGCCGACGAACAGGCAGTAGCGCCAGCCCAGCCAGGAGGTGTCGGTGATGACACCGCCGAGCAGCGGGCCGCCGACGGTGGCGACGGCGAACGTCGCGCCGGTGTAGCCGGAGTAGCGGCCGCGCTCACGGGGCGCGATCATCGCGGCCATGATGACCTGCACCAGCGCGGACAGGCCGCCCGCGCCCAGGCCCTGGACGACTCGCGCGGTGATCAGCATGGCGGGGTTCTGCGCCAGGCCCGCTATGACCGAGCCCGCGACGTAGATCACCAGGGCTAGCTGGACGAGCGCCTTCTTGCTGAGCAGGTCGGAGAGCTTGCCCCACAGGGGCACCGAGGCCGTCATGGCGAGCAGCGCCGCGGTGACGACCCAGGTGTACGCCGACTGGCCGCCGCCGAGGTCCTTGATGATCGTCGGCAGTGCGTTCGTGACGATCGTCGAGGACAGGATGGCGGCGAACAGGCCGAGCAGCAGCCCGGAGAGCGCCTCCATGATCTGACGGTGCGACATCGGAGCGCCGTCCGGGGAGGCGCCCCCGTGCCTGGCGTGAGCCCGCACACCGGCTGGTGTGGTCGTTGCCATGGGCTTCCTTTACTTACGTGCTTGCGGGTGTACGGGTGGTCTCTTCGAGTACGGGCCCGGGGAGCCGGACCGGGGCGGACCGGCAGTCGCCGAAACTGGCGCGCAGCCGGGTCATCAGCCCGATCAGCTGGCCGACCTCGTCGTCGGTCCAGTCGCTCAGCCGCTCCGCGAGCAGGTGCGTGGTCCGCCGGGACAGGTCGTCGAGCCGGTCCAGACCCGCGGGCGTCAGGCGCAGGATGCGCGAGCGCTTGTCCGCCGGATCGGGCAGCCGGTCGATCCAGCCGCGGGCGGCGACGTGCGCGACGTGCCGGCTGGTCACCGACAGGTCCACGGCGAGCAGCTCGGCGAGCTTGCTCATGCGCATCTCGCCGTGACGCCCCAGCAGGGTCAGCACGGCGGCGGAGCCGGCCGGGCAGTCGGACGGCAGGATCCGCCCCAGGTCCCGTTTCACGGCGCCGACGGCGCTGAGCTGACGCGCAAGCTCCTCGTACTGCGCCCGCTCGGCCACCGCACCTCCCGTAATCGTTGCTTGTAACAACCATAGAGGTGGTTAATTGCCTCGGGCACCCAAATCGGCCCGTGCGGCGCAAAACCTTGGCAAAGGCAAACATTGCGAAGGTAAACGTCGTCGATGACCCCGGTCGGCGACCGGTCCGAGGCGCCGGCTCGTGGGGGCCCGCCCGTGGGGGCCCGCCCGTGAGGCCGGCTGCGGCGCGCCCCGCGGCGCCGCACGCTCGACACCGGGCCCCGGTGGCCGCCGGGTCGAGGGGATCCGTACCGGCCGGTCGCGCCGCCCTGCCTGCCCAAGCGGCAACGGTGCGGCGGAAGCGGACCGCGGAAGCGACACGGACCGCGGGGAGCGACGCGGACCGCCGGAAGCGACGCCCACCGACGGAAGCGAAGCGGACCGCCGGAAGCGACGCCCGCCGCAGGCATCAACACGCACCGCCGGGAGCGACCGCGCTCCGGAACCGGCGGAACCCTCAGTCTCCGGACCAGCCCCAGAAGTAGATCTCCCGCGGCGTCCCCCGGTCGTCGTGCGAAACCGCGCAGCGGCCTCGGACCCGCCCTCGACGGAGCCGAGGCGCTGTTCCTGCTGACCTCCGGCGACTTCGTGGCAGCCGGCGGCAGCCTCCCGGACGTCGTGGAGGCCGTCCGTGCCGGTGGTGTCCGGCAGATCGTCCTGCTGTCCTCGCAGGGTGTCAGCACCGGCGACCACACCTCCGGGCTGGAGGACGCGGTCACGCGGTCGGGCCTGGAGTGGACCATGCTGCGGCCGGGGGGCTTCCACTCCAACACGTTGCGGTGGGCCGCCGCGGTGCGCGGACACCGCACGGTGACAGCCCCGTTCGGGGACGTGGCGCTGCCGACGGTCGACCCGGCCGACATCGCCGGCGTCGCGGCCGCCGCGCTGACGGACCCCGCCCACACCGGCAACGTCTACGAGCTGACCGGGCCGGCAGCGGTCTCCCCACGGGAGCAGACGGCCGCGATCGGAGCCGCGCTGGGCGAGCCGGTGCGGTTCGCCGAGCAGAGCCGGTCCGAGGCCAGGGCGGAGATGGCGCGGTTCATGCCCGAGCCGCTCGTGGAACGCACCCTCGACATCCTGGGCGCGCCCTCACCCGGTCTGCGGCGCGTCGGCCCGGACGTCGAACGGCTCCTGGGCCGCCCGCCCCGTACCATCGCCCAGTGGGCGGCACGCAACGACGCGGCCTTCCGGTGACCCGCCGCGACCGCGGGGACCGGCCGATGCCGCGCAGGGTCCGGCCACAGCGTCTCCGCCGGGGACCGTGACCAGCACCCGGCCGGGCCGCGCCGGCCGCTGGCCGGTCAGCGCACCAGCAGGTCGACCACCCCCGTCAGGTCCTCCTCGCCGCTGCCCTCGGCCAGGCGGCGGCGCATCAACCGGAAGTAGGGGGCGAGCAGTTCGGGGCTGGCCCCCTGCTGCTCGGCGGTGCTCAGGAAGGTCGGCGTGCCGGCCACCTGCATGGCCAGGCTGGAGACGACGCCCTCGGTGTAGTCGCCGCTGCGCAACCGGGCGGCGGTCTGGTGGAGCGCCGGGGCCATCGCCGCGAGCCAGTCGGCCAGCAGCGGGGCGAACGCCACGGGGTCGATGTCCTCCTTGCGGATCAGGGCGAAGGCGTGCGCGGCACCGGCGAACATCCCGTACATCGCGCTGAGCAGCGCCACGTCGTGCAGGGCCGCGAAGCCCGCGTCCTCGCCGACGTAGGTCGTGCCGGCCGGGACGCTCAGGGTCTCCTGGTGCCGCTCGATCAGTTCCCGCGAGCCGCTGTAGAAGACGTAGCCGCCCGCCTCGGGGACACCGATCATCGGAGGGACGGCCATGATCCCGCCGTCCAGGTAGCGGGCACCGCGCTCGCGGGCCCAGCCGGCGCGGGCGCGGGCCTGGGCGGGGGTGCCGGTGGTCAGGTTGACCACGTCCCGACCGGTCAGGTCGGTGCCGGCCAGCACCTCGCCGACCGAGGTGTCGTCCAGCAGGCAGACGACGACCAGGGTGTTCGCCGCGACCGCCTCGGCGGCGGTGTCCGCGACCCTCGCACCCTCGGCGGCGAGTGCCGCGGCGCGGGCCGGGGTGCGGTTCCAGACGGTGAGGGGGTGGCCCGCGGCGAGCCAGGTGCGGGCGAGCGCGGTGCCCATGGCCCCGAGGCCCAGCAGGGTGAGGGGAGTCTTCTCAACAGGGGTGTGTGTCATGGCGGTTAGGCTGGTCTCCCGCCCGGAGGTGATCAAGTACGCACTTGGGAGTGGGTGGTTACCCCGGGGTGAGCGAGCACGTCAGAGGGGTGGGGCATGACGACGCTGAACCGGCCCGGCACGGCAGGCGGCCACGTCTGCGGCATCGACACCGCCATGGAGGTGATCGGCGGCAAGTGGAAGGTGCTGATCCTCTGGGCGCTGCACGAGCACCCCTGCCGTCGCTTCGGCGAGCTGCGCCGGCTGCTGCCGGGGATCACCGAGAAGGTGCTGGCCTCTCACCTGCGCGAGCTGGAGGCGGACGGGGTGGTGCGCCGCGTCTGCTACGACGAGGTGCCGCCCCGGGTCGAGTACTCGCTGACCGAGGACGGCACGCGCCTCAACGACGCGCTCGGGCCGCTGGCCGCCTGGGGCCGGGAGCGGCCGGCCCCTTCCGGCCGGGACGAGGAGGCCGGCCGGGATGTGCCGCGGCAGGAGGTCAGGCGGACTCCATCAGCTTCTTGAGCCGGGCGAGGTCGGCGGCGACCATGCCGGCGTCCCGCTCGAAGTCGTCGTCGCTCGTCCCCGGCCGGCGGCGGAGGGTGAACACCACCTCGCTGCCCGTGCCGTCGGCGATCACCCGGACCGGGTTGTGGACGGTCTCCCCCGAGGGCAGGGTGACGTCGTGGTCGAGCACGCCCAGCTCGTTGCGTGGCGTGAAGGCGACCTCCACCCGCCCCATGGGGGAGGACGGCGCGACCCATCGGCCATCGGTCTCCTCGATGGAATCTCCCAGCCCCTCGGCCCACGCGGGCAGGTTGGCCGGGTCCGACGCGTACGCGTAGACGTCCTCGACGCCGCGGTCGATGCGGACGCTGAGGTGGCGTGATGCGTTGCCGGTGCTGTTCATGGCAGTCACGGTAGCGGGCCGCCGGCACCGTCCTCTTGAACGAATCAGACAGGGACCGGGCCGGCCCGGCGCTCCGGGGCCGCCGCGGCGCGGGGGCCGCGGGTCAGAAGGCGTAGCGGAGGGTGAGCCAGGGCGGGTGCGCGGCGATCAGTTCCCGTACGCGCTGCACGGCGGCCCCTTTCAGGCCGGTGCGGTAGCGGACGTCGTCGTCACCGTTCTGCGAGCGCTTGGCCTGCTGGAGTTCCGGGCGCGGCATGAGGTAGGGCATGAAGTGAGGTAACGCCTGGTCCCTCCATTGTTCTCCCTCGTCCCCCCGTCCGTTCTCCCTCGTCCCCCGTCGGTGCCGATCGTGTTCCGACCGGGGCCGTACCGGCCTCCGCGGCGGGCACGGGACGTCGTCTCACGCAGGGACGCCCGACCACCGTCCGCCCGCCGGCGCCGGGCGGGACCGGGAACGTCAACAGATCACCCGGCAGTGCCCCACACGAGCGAGCACGATTCGCGTCACCTCGACGGGTGCGCGATGCGTGCGGCGGCCTTGCCGCGCACGGCGACCACGCGCGCAAACACATCGTTCCGGACAACAGGGACGGCCGGCCATTAGATTCGCTTATCAGGAGAATCGTTCCGCTGGGGGAACCTTCGGGTGCATCGTCCCTGAGCGGAAAGGAGTCGTCCGCATGGCCGACTGGAAGCAGATCAGCGGTGGCCTGGTCCGGATCGCGGTGGGGTCCCGGACCAGCGTCTGGGGAGTGAACTCGGCCGGGAACATCTACCGTTACACGAACAACGACGCCAGCCCGTGGCAGCAGGTCCCCGGCGCACTCACCGACATCGGCGCGGGCGCGGACGGCACCGTCTGGGGCGTCAACTCCGCCGGGAACATCTACCGCTACACCGGCGACCAGGACACCAACCACTGGAAACAGATCAGCGGCGCTCTCGTACGGATCGCGGTGGGGTCCCGGACCAACGTCTGGGGGGTCAACTCGGCCGGGAACATCTACCGTTACACGAACAACGACGCCAGCCCGTGGCAGCAGATCCCCGGCGCACTCACCGACATCGGCGCGGGCGCGGACGGCACCGTCTGGGGCGTCAACTCCGCCGGGAACATCTACCGCTACACCGGCGACCAGGACACCAACCACTGGAAACAGATCAGCGGCGGCCTGAAGGCCATCTCCTCGGGATCGCGCACCACGGTGTGGGGTGTGAACGCGGGCGGGAACATCTACCACTACACCAACAACGACGCGAACCCGTGGGTGCAGATTTCCGGCGCACTCACCGACATCGGCACGGGCGCGGACGGCACCGTCTGGGGCGTCAACTCCGCCGGGAACATCTACCGCTACACCGGCGACCTGCCCGGCTGACCCTGGACCTCGCCGCCCCCGGCGGTGCCACCGGGGCGGGGCCGCGTCCGGTGAACCGTCGGCTGCCGCTGTGGGGGTATCGACCCCAACCTCCGGCGCTCACCGGTGACTTGAGGGTTCCGTCACGCCATAGTGACCGGCATGACCACTTCACCACGTGTCACTGGCGCACCAGGAAGGGCCGGCGCGACGCGGCGCACGGCGCTCGGGGGACGGCCGCCGGCCCGGCGGAGGGCGCTGCGGGGAGCCGGGCTCGCCGCGGCGGCGGCCTTCGTGACGGCGCTGCTCGCGGCACCGGACGCGACGGCCACGGCCCCGGCTGCCGGGGCGACGGAGACGGCCGCCACGGCCACGGCGGCCGCGTCCACCGGTTCCGGTCGGGGGACGGCGGCCCTCCACTGGCGGGCGTGTCCGTTCCCCGGTGCGCCGGAGGAACTGCGGTGCGCCTCGGTCCGGGTGCCGGTGGACTACGCGCACCCCGAGGGGCCGACCACGACGGTGACCGTGGACCGTCTCCCGGCGACCGGCGCGCACCCGGTGGGCAGCCTGTTCTTCGATCCGGGCGGACCCGGCGGTTCGGGCACGCGGGCCGTGTACGCCGAGTCCCTCGGCTCCAAGGTGTTCTCCGCCGCCACCCGGGAGCACTTCGACGTGATCGGCCTGGACCCGCGCGGCATCGGGCTCAGCACTCCGGTGCGCTGCGATCCGGCGCTGCTCAACCGCCGTGTCTCCCTCTTCCCGAAGGACGAGGCCGCCTTCGAGCGCCTGGTCACCCGCAACCGGGAACTGGGCGAGAGCTGCCGCCGGCTCACCGGGCCGCTCGTGGACCACGTCGACACGGTCAGCGCCGCACGCGACCTGGAGGCGCTGCGCCGGGCGCTCGGCCAGGGCAGGCTCAACTACCTGGGGCTGTCCTACGGTTCGCAGCTCGGCGCCACGTACGCCGCCCTGTTCCCGCAGCACATCCGGACGCTCGCGCTGGACGGCGCGCTCGACCACTCGCTGCGCACGACGAGCCTGTTCCGCGACGAGGCGCACGCCTACGAGGACGCTTTCGACCGGTTCACCGACTGGTGTGCGCACACCCCGTCCTGCGCCCTGCACGGCACCGACGTGCGGTGGCTCCTCGACACCCTGGTGGCGAGCGCGGACCGTACGCCGCTGCCGGCCCCGCAGTGCGCCGAGGCGGGCGACTGCCGTGCGACCGTGACCGGGGAGGACATCCGGCTCAACCTGCAGAACCTGCTGCTCTTCCCGGCCCGGCGCGACAACGCGGCCCGCGCCCTGCGGCAGGCCGCGGACGGTGACGCCTCGGCGTTCTCGCCTGCGCTCGCCGCCGGGCCGAGCGACGCCATCATGAACGGCAGCGGCATCGCGGTCGAGTGTCTCGACTGGCCGACGCCGGTCCGGACCCTGGCCGACCTGCGCCGGCTGCGGCGGCTCGGCGAGGCGTCCGCGCCCCGGCTCGGCGGCGCGTCCCAGTCGTGGACCATTCTGACCGGGTGCGCGGGCCGGCCGGCACCCGTGGTGAACCCGCCGCGTCCGCTCCGGGTCCGCGACGCGCCGCCGATCCTGATCACCAACGCCACCCACGACCCGTCGACGGCGTACCCGTGGGCGCTGCGGCTGCACCGCGGGCTGGCGTCGAGCGTGCTGGTGACCCGCGAGGGCGACGGCCACACCAGCTACCTCGCCCACGGCACCAGTCACACCCGGGACGCCATCGACACGTACCTGCTCACCGGCCGGACCCCGGCGCCCGGCACGGTCTACGCCGACTGAGCGGGCCGTTCCCGCAACCGCCGCACCGCCGCCCCGCCTCGAAACGGCGGCGGCCCCCGCAGGACGGAGCCCGGACCCGCGGGGTCCGCCGCGGGTTTGCGAGGCCGTGCCGGGGCACTCTTCGGTCATGGAGGACAGCCGACCCGCCCGCCCACCGGCCCGTGCTTTCGTGCTGGGCGGCGGCGGTGCGCTCGGTGCCTACGAGGTCGGCATGCTGAAGGCCCTCTTCGCCGCCGGTGTGTATCCGGACCTGGTCGTCGGCACCTCCGTCGGCGCGATCAACGGTGCCGCCGTCGCGGCCGACCCGTCGCGCGCGTCGGTGGCCCGGCTCGCCGACCTGTGGACCGGTCTGGGGCGGGCCGGCGTGTTCTCCGGATCGCTGCTCGGGCGGCTGGGCACCGCCGTGCGCAGCGGCACCCACCTGTACCACCCCACGCCGCTGCGCGACCTCCTCTCCTCCCACCTCCCGGTGACGCGGGTGGAGGAGCTGGCCCTGCCGTTCCAGTGCGTCGCGGCGAACATCGAACGGGCCGCCGAGCACTGGTTCGCCGCCGGGCCACTGGTGGACGCCGTACTCGCCTCCTGCGCGGTGCCCGGGCTGCTGCCGCCCGTCCGGCTCGACGGCGAGCACTACGTCGACGGCGGCCTGGTCAACAGCATCCCCGTCGGCCGCGCGGTGGCACTCGGCGCGAGCGAGGTCTACGTCCTTCAGGTCGGCCGCGTCGAACGCCCGCTCTCACCGCCGCGCGCCCCCTGGGAGGTGGCGCTGGTGTCGTTCGAGATCGCCCGCCGGCACCGGTTCGCCCGCGACATGGCGGACCTGCCGCCCGGCGTCACGGTCCGCGTGCTGCCGTCGGGCTCGGCACCCGAGGAGGGCACCGGCACCCTGCGACAGTTGCGGCACCGCAGCTTCGGGCGGACCGCCGAGCGCATCGAACGCGCCTACGCGGCCTCCTCCCGGTACCTCGACACCGCCCTCGGCCGCGCCCGCGGCACGGCGGACGGCACGTCCGACGGCCCGCCATGACCGTCCCGGGTGCGCGTGCGGGCGGCCCGGCACGGCTCACGGGCCCGCTGATCACCGGGCTGCGCCGGACCCTCACCACGGCGCTGCTGCTCGCCCTCCTGCCCGTGGTGGCCGCGCTGCTCGTGGTCGCGGCCCTGCTGTGCGCGCCGGTCTCGCTCGCCACGCGCGGCCCCTGGAGGCCGGTACGGATCGCGTCCTTCGCCCTGCTGTACCTCGTGGTGGACCTGGCCGGGCTGGTGACCGCCGCCTGGCTGTGGGCGCGCCGGCTGCCCGAGGGGCGGGAGGGTGCGAAGCGGCGCGCCGCGGACGCGTTCGCCGTGCTGGAGAGGCTGCTGAGCGTGCTGCGGCGGGCGGGCCAGCGGCTCTTCCGGCTCCGGGTGGAGGTGACGCCCCCGCTGCCGGACGGGTGCGGGGGTGCGGCGGGGCCCCTCCTGGTCCTCGCGCGGCACGCCGGGACCGGTGACTCCTTCCTGCTGCTGCAGACACTGCTCGGCCGGGCCGGGCTGCGGCCCCACACCGTCCTGAAGCGGTTCCTGCGTGCCGATCCCGCTCTCGACGTCCTCGTCGGGCGGGTCCCCCACTGCTTCCTGCCCTCCTCCGGCGGCCGGGACCAGGACGCCATCGGGGACCTGGCGGCGGGGCTGGGCCCGGGCGACGCCCTCGTGCTGTTTCCGGAGGGCGGCAATTTCACCCCGCGCCGCCGCAGGCGTGCCATCGCCTCGCTGCGCCGCCGGGGGTCGGCGGCCCGGGCGCGGCGGGCGGAGCGGATGCACCACGTCCTGCCGCCGCGGGACGCCGGTGCTCTCGCCGCCATCGCCGCCGCTCCCACGGCCGACGTGGTCTTCGTGGCGCACACCGGCCTCGATGTCGTCCACTCGGTCCGCACCGCCTGGAGCCGGCTGCCGCTGCGCGAGAGCGTGCGGGCGCACTGGTGGCGCGTACCGGCGAGCCGCGTGCCCGCCGGGGACGACGCCCGCAGCGAGTGGCTGCTCACGCAGTGGGCCCGCGTCGACCGCTGGACGGCCGGCCACGCCGGCCCGGACGCGACCCACGCGTAGGCCCCGCCCGCCGGGCACAGACGCACGCATGAGGCCCCCGCGCGCGGGCGCAGATCCTCGCGTGAGGGCCCCGGACCCGGGCGCAGACGGCACGCGCGAGCCCCGCCGCCCGGGCACGGACCCCCGCGTGAGGCCCTCACGCCCGGGCCACAGATCCCCTCGTGAAGGCCCTCACTCGCGGGTACAGACCCCTGCGTACGGCCCCGCCCCGGCCCCGCCCGTCCGGGCGCGGGACAGATGCGGGGCCCCGCCGTCGAGGGACCCGCGGACGGTGGCGCGGTCCCGGCCGCGGCGCGTCACAGCGAGGCGGTCGTGCTCTCCCCCGACGCGCTGCCCGCCAGCCACTTGTCCCAGCCGAGGTTGAAGTCGGCGTATCCGTTGTCGGGATCCGCCTCGGCGCGGGGCGAGCCGGTGATGGTGACGGGGTCGCCCTGCTTGACCTGGTCGTAGAACCACTTGGCGTCCGACAGGGAGAGGTGCACGCAGCCGTGCGAGCCGCGGGCGCTGCCGCTGCCCGGCTGGGGGTCGCCGGTCGAGTAGTGCACGTAGGTGCCGGACTGGGTGAGGTGGACGTCCCAGGGCAGCGTCAGGTCGTAGAAGTTGGGGCTGCCCTTGTCACAGCTTATGCCGACGCTGCAGGAGGTCATGTGGACCTTCTTCTGCTTGTCGATGACGGCCATCGTGCCGTTCCACGTCGGGTACTGGGCGCTGCCCGCGTTGATGGACAGGGTGCGGACCGCCCTGCCGTTGCGGGTCACCTTCATGGTGTGGCCGCGCACCGAGACGGCCGCGCGCACGTCGTCGCCCACCTTGAAGGTGTGCGTGTAACCGTGCACGCCGTAGCGGCCGTTGCCGTTGGCGACGCCGGTCAGGTCGGCGTCGATCTTCACCGTCGTACCGGAAGGCCAGTACTTCTCGGGCCGCCAGTCCGCGCGCTTGTCGCCGAACCAGTGCCAGGCGCCTGCCACCGGCTGCGAGGCGCTGACCTTCATGTGCTTCTCGACCGTGGCCCGGGCCTTCGGCGCCACCGGGTTGCTGAAGACCACCGAGATCGGCATGGCCACCCCGACGGTGGTGCCCGTCTGCGGGGTGATCGTCTCCAGCAGCATCGGCGGCCCCGCGGGCTTCGTCGGTGACGGGGAGGTACTGGCACCGGCACCCGGCTTGTGCGAACCCTTCGCGTCGGCACCGGTCGCCCGGTCACCGCCGTCGTGCCCACAGGCGCTCGCGCCCACCAGCACCGCGCCCATGACGAGTGCGATCCCTATGCCGCCCCTGCGCCGTCCCATGCCCTGCCTCGCTCTCTCGACTCCGATCCCGACGGGCCCACTCCCCTGCCAGGCTCACTCCCCTGTCAGACGGTGAAGGCGTGGGGACGGGTTCCCCGGTACTTCGCAAAGCGTCTCTCAAGATTCGCGCCGTGAGCAGGTCCATCGGGGTGGTGTCCGCGAACGGTCGCGGACGGTTCCCGACTGCCCCCTGCCGCACGCCTCTTGACCCGCCAATTGGTGCAGTCCAATAGTGGTAGCGCTCCCACCCCCACCTCCGGTTCCCCTTGCTCCCCACCCCCCTCCTCCTTTTCTGCCTTCCGGCCCCCTCCCCCCTCTCCCCCCTCCCCCTCTGCTCTCCGGCTCCCCCTGCCAGGCGTCAGCCCCCACACCCACCCAGGAGGCCTTGTGCTCTCCCGTCGTGCCCTTCTCACCGCCGCGGCGGCCACCGCGACCGCTCTGCCCCTGACCGCCGCCGGTACCGCCACCGCCGCCCGCCCGCGAGCGGGCGCCTCCGCCGCCTCCCTGCCGATCGCGCTCGCCGACAACTCGGGCGGCTCCGCACCGGTCTACGCCTACATATCCGGTGCCGACACCTCCGGATGGCCCGGTTTCGTCACCGCAGACGGCGTCTTCCACCGGCTGCCGAGTCCGTCTGCGGTCCTGACCCCGGTGCCCGACTACTCCATCGCGCTCGGCGGTCCGGGTTCCGCGCCCACCCGGCTGACGCTCGGCGACTACGTGATCGGCGGACGCGTCTGGTTCTCGACCGGGCGGAAGATCCAGTTCTTCGTCAACCCGCCGGGCGGCAACGGCGGCGTGCCCGGCCTGGTGCAGCCCGGCTTCACCAGCACCGACCCCAACTGGACGACCAGTTGGACGTTCTGCGAGTTCACCTACAACGCGGCGAACCTGTACGCCAACGTCAGCTACGTCGACATGGTCGCCCTGCCCGTCTCGATGGCCACCACCGGCGCCGCCGGGAACCAGTCGGTGCCCGCGCTGCCCTCGGGGGCCCTGACTTCGATCGCCTCCGGGCTGCGGGCCCAGCACGCGGCGGACGGGGCACCCTGGGACCAGCTCGTGGCGACCGACTCCTCGGGCACGGTGCTGCGCGTGCTGGCGCCCTCCCACGCGCCCACGGACTTCGGCGCGTACTGGCGGCCGTACCTGGACCGCGTGTGGGACTACTACCGCACCCACACCCTCACCGTGGACGGGCAGGGGTCCGTCGGCGCGTACTCCGGGACCGTCAGCGGCGACGTGCTCACGTTCGCCGGACTGGACACCCACGGGGTGCCCTTCACCAAGCCCTCCGCCGCCGACATCTTCGGCTGCGCGAGCGGGCCGCTGTACAACTCCGGGCCCGACGCCCGCGCCGCCGTCGCCGCGCGCCTCGCCGCCGCCCTCAACCGCTCCAGCCTCCTGGTCCCCGGAGGCGCGTCGCAGCCGAACGGAGTCACGCCCGCCCAGTACTACACGGAGCCGGTCACCAACCACTACGCCCGCCTGGTGCACCAGTACGCGGCGATCGGCTACGCCTTCCCGTACGACGACGTCGGCCCCACCGGCAGCGCCCCGGTCGACGGCCACCTCCAGGACCCCGCGCCCACCTCCTGGACCATCACCCTGGGCCCCGGCGGCTCGGGGACGGTCCCGCCGCCCGGAGGTGGCGGCACGAGCGCCTACTCCACCATCCAGGCGGAGGACTACACCGCCCAGAACGGCACGCAGACCGAGACCTGCACCGACACCGGCGGGGGCCGCGACGTGGGCTACCTGGCGGCCGGGGACTGGCTGAAGTACACCTCGGTGGACTTCGGGAGCGCGTCCCCGGCGCAGTTCCTGGCCCGGGTCGCCTCCGGAGTCGGCGCGGGCGTCAGCGGCGCGATCCGTGTCCGGGTGGACAGTGCCACCGGACCGCAGATCGCCGAGATCGACCTCGGCTCCACGGGCGGCTGGCAGAGCTGGCGCACCGTGCCCGCCAACATCACCCGCGCGGTCACCGGTGTCCACGACCTCTACCTGACGTTCGCGGAGAGCAGCGTGGAGTTCGTGAACGTCAACTGGTTCACCTTCACCCGCTGACCCTCACCGGCACACGCCGCGAGGACGTGACGGGCCGTCGGTCCGGGCGCCGCCGCGCCGGCGGGGGCAGGACACCCCGAGCCCCTGGGCCCTCTCGTCGAATTCCCGCCTGGCCCGCCCTCCGGGCGACGACGGGAAGGGGACGAGAGGGTTTAGAGCTGCGAACAAAAGTGGGTTCCGATCAGCGGGCGGTGTGCGGTGCGTGCGATCGCAAGGCGCCGGAAGGTCCTTGTGGCGGAGCTACCAGGGCCTTTCGGCAACGCGGCGAGGGCGCGTGCCGGGCGCCGGCCGCCGGGGCCCACTTTTGTTCGCAGCTCTTAGGCGGACGGGGCCGGAGGGCGGGCGTCGTACTCGGCGCGGGCGGTGTCCATCTGGGCCAGGTGCGTGGTGCTCCACTCCAGCAGGGGCAGGGTGGCCTGGCGGAGCGTCCGGCCCATCGGGGTCAGTTCGTAGGTGACGTGCGGCGGCATGACGTTGCGGACGGTCCGGGTCAGGATTCCGTCGCGTTCCAGGCCGCGCAGGGTGACGGTGAGCATGCGCTGGCTGATTCCGTCGACGGCACGCTTCAGTTCGGTGAAGCGGCGCGGTCCGTCGCTGAGGTTGCGCACGACCAGCAGCGACCACTTGTTGCCGACGATGTCGAGCACTTCGCGGGTCCGGCAGGGGTCCTCCCCCACCGGCCGCGGCTCGCCGTCCGCTGCGCTCATGGTTACCTCCCGGGAACCGGGGCACCGAAAAGTGCCTGATTGTCGGAACGTGGCGGGCGCGCCACGATGATTCCGGTTCTCGAAGAGTACCGAGGCACCAGCAGGAACCACCGCGTCTGTGTGCCTCCTCACCCCGAAGAGGGAGATCGTTTTCCCATGACGTCGACATTCCTGCTGGTACATGGCGCCTGGCACAGCGGCCGGTGCTGGGAGCGGGTGGTCCCGCTGCTGGAGTCGGCGGGACACCGCGTGTTCGCACCGTCGCTGACCGGCTACGGCGACAAGGCGCACCTCCTCGGTCCCGACGTGGGTCTCGACACCCACGTCGAGGACGTCCTGCGGCTGATCGACGAGGAGGACCTGACCGACGTGGTCCTCGTGGGGCACAGCTACGCGGGGCTCGTCATCTCGTCCGCGGCCAACCACGTCCCGGACAGGATCGCGCACCTCGTGTACCTCGACGCGATGGTCCCGGAGCACGGCGAGACCGCCGCCGACGTCCAGCCCGTGACCCGCGACCTGATCGACCGGGCCGTGACGTCGGGCAGTGGGTGGCGCGTTCCGCCGCTGCCCGAACTGCCCGCTCCCTTCGGCCTGTTCGGGGTCACCGACCCGGCGGACGTCGCCTGGCTGCGCTCGATGCTCTCCGACCAGCCCGTGCGCTGCCTGCAGCAACCGGTCCAGCTGGACAACCCGGCCCTGCGCGCGGTTCCGCGTACGCACATCCACTGCGTCGGCGTGCGGCCGGAAGGCATCGTACGGCGGCCCGTTCCCGCGATTCAGCCCAACGGTTCCCCGGCTCGCGTCCGGGAACTGCCCACCGGGCACGACTGCATGATCACCATGCCGGCCGAACTGAGTGAACTCCTGCTCAAGCTCGACTGATCCCGCCGCGCGGCCGGACGGCGGATCCGGCGACGCGGCCGACGGGGCGGCGCGGTGACGCGGAGGGAAGGGCGGGGTGGCAGGCGGGTGCGACCGGGCCGGGGCCGCCCCCCTCCCGCCGGACGCCGGCCGTGGTGCGAGCGGACCGCACGCTCGGACGCCGTAGGCCCGGACCGGCCGTTCACCGGCTGTTCCTGATCAAGCGTCACTTAGCATGCCCGGGACCAGTGTTGCAGCCGATGAGGTGCGCCCGCAGCGTGCGCCCACCGTCCCGCCGCGGGGCCGGGCGCACCGAAGGAGCCGGGCGTACGCTGCTTGGTCAACCGATCAAGGGGAGGAACAGCGGCGATGAACGACTCGGGCGGACGCGGAGGCTGGCTGCGCGGGAGGCGGCAACGACGCGTGCGGCAGAACCTCGACGCGCTCCAGGGCACGCTGGCGACGATGGGCATGACCTACCGGAGCCTGACGGAGCGGCTGGACGGCCTGATCGGTGACGGGCAGGTCGAGGAGGCACTGCGGCTGGCCGAGGCCGCACGGGCCGGCGGGCAGCCCGACCTGCGGGCGGCGGCCGAGATCGTCACCTGTCTGCTGGAGACGGTGAACGGTCGCCACGCCGAGGCCCTGGCGGCGCTGGACCACGCGCTGGCGCTCGCCGGAGCGCAGGCGGAGCCGGACGTCGCCTACCACCGGGGCGCGATCTACGCCCGGACGGGAGACCTCGCGCGGGCGGCCGAGCAACTCGCCCTGGCCGCCGCTTGCGACGTGGAGCGGGTCGCGGTGAACGCGTCGCTCTCCCTGGGCCACCTGTACGCGGAGGCGGGGGAGGACGAGCGGGCGCTGCCGTTGCTGCGCAGGGCGCACGAGTGCGGTCAGGCGCCCGTCGTGACGCGCGCGGCGTTCGATCTCGCCCTGCTGATGCGGCGCGCCGGTGACCTCGCGGCAGCCCGCGCGCTGTACGAGCAGGCAGCGGCCGACGACAGCACCGCGATGGCGGGGCGGGCGCGGATACAGCTGAGCGAGGTGCTGACCGAACTCGGCGCGTACGACGAGGCGAGGGCCTGCCTGGAGGCGGTGGCCGAGGCGGACCCCGACCCGCACCTCGCCGCGGCGGTGGCGATCGACGTGGCCCGGATGTACCACGCGGAGGGCGACCCGCGGGAGGCCGAACGGCGGCTGCGGGCGGTGGCCGCGGCCGGGGACCACCGGCACGTGCAGCGCGCCCGGCTCGTGCTCGGCACACTGCTCGCGGAGTCCGGCGAGACGGAGCGGGCGGTCGGTGAACTGCGGGCCGCCGCGGAGGGAGACGATCCGGGCCTGAGCCAGGAGGCCGCCTTCCGCCTGGCCGGCGCGCTGCGCGAGGACGCCAGGTTCCTGGTCACCGCCGACCCGGCCACGGTGCTGCCCCTGCTCGACCTGGCGCCGGGCCCGGTCGCCGACGTCTACCGCACCTCGGCCGAACTGCACGGCCCCGCCTCCCCCGCCGTGCGCCGCCAGGTGCTGGCGCTGGACGCCGCGCGGCGCAGGGATCCCGCGCTGTCGGCGCGGATCAGCGCGGTGGCGCTGCCGGAGGCGCCCGCACCGCGGTGGGGGCGTGTCGAATGGTCCACCGGCACTCGGCTCGGCGGGTTCCGCTTCACCGCCGCGGCTCACGAGGGCCCGGTGACCTGCGTGGCCACGGCCACGGTCGACGGCCGGCCGGTCGCGGTCACGGGCGGCGCGGACGGCGCGGTACGGGTGTGGGACCTGACCACCGGCCAGGAGAGCGGGGCGGCCCTGCGCGGCCACGAGGGCGAGGTGGCCTCGGTGGCGGTGACCGCGGTGGACGGCCGTACGCTGCTGGTCAGCGGGGGACGCGACCGGACCGTACGCCTCTGGGACCTGGCGGCCCGCCAGGCCGTGTGCCCGCCCCTGACCGGCCACTCCGGCGGGGTGACCGCGGTGGCCACCGCCGTGGTCCGCGGCCGTGCGGTGGCGGTCACGGGCGACGAGGAGGGAGTCGTACGGGTCTGGGAGGCGGCCACGGGCAAGCCGGCCGGCGCTCCCCTGGCCGACGGCGCAGCGGTGCGGGCGATGGCCACGGCCGTGATCGGCCGCCGCACGGTGGCGGTCACGGGCGACGAGGAGGGAACCGTACGGATCTGGGACCTCGCCAAGGGCAAGCAGGTCCAGCAGCCGCTGCGGCTGCACGACACCGGGGTGGAGTGCCTGAGCACGGCGGTCCTGGACGGCCGCCCGGTCGGCGTCGCCGGCAGCCTGGGCGGTCAGGTCGTCGTGTGGGACCTGGCGGGCAACGAGCAGGTGGGCGCGATGCTCACGGGCGAGGCCGGCGAGTTCGGCGGCACGGCGGGCGCGGCGCTCGCATGGCCGGGCGGCCGCCCCCACGTGGTGACCGGCGGCTCCGCGCGCGTGGCCCGTATCTGGGACCTGGCGACCGGCGAGGAACGGGGATCCGTCTTCACCGGTTCCGGCGGCCGCATCGGCGCGCTGGCCGTCGCCGAGGCCGGGGGGCGGGTCCTGGCCGTCCTGGCCTGCGCGGACGGGAGGATCCGGGTGTGGGAACCGTCGGTCGGCACGGCGCGGCCCGTCCCGCCCTCCGGTCACCGCAACTTCGTGGCCGCTCTGACGACGACGGAGCTGGACGGCCGGGCGCTCCTGGTCAGCGCCGACGAGGGCGGCACGGGCCGGATATGGGACCTCGCCACGGGCGAGCCGGTCTGCGAGCTGGCCGGTCACGCGAACATGCTGACGGCGGTGGCGACGGCGGAGATCGAGGGCCGCCTCACCGTGGTCACCGGCGCCCGCCACGAGACCGTCAGGCTGTGGGACCCGGCCACCGGTGCCCAGTCGGGAGAACCGCTGGCGCCCGACGGGGGCGTCACGTCCCTCGCGACGGCACGGCTCGACGGCCAGCCCGTCCTGGTCACCGGCGACGGTGAAGGAGAAGTCGGCATATGGGACCTGACGCGCCGCCGGTTGCTGCACGGTCCTCTGCCGGGCCACGACGACGACGTGGAGGGCGCGGCGTTCGCGCGGCTGGAGGGCCGGACCGTCGTGGTCACCGTCGACGCCGCCGGCGCGGTCCTGGTGCGGGACCCGGCGACGGGCACCCGGGTCGGCACGCCTTTCTCCGTCCTGGAGCTGCCGGACGGGGACGGGGACGAGCCCGACGAGTACGTCGAAGCGGTGGCCACCGCGGTCCTCGACGGCAGGCCCGTCCTGGTCGCGCTCTGCGAGGTGAACGACAAGGCGGTCCTGCGGCTGTGGGACCTGGCGACCGGTACGGCCCTCGCCGGGGACCTGGCGGTGCACGACGTCCATGCCTCCGCGCTGACGACGGCCGTCCTGGACGGCCGCGCGGTCGCCCTCACCGGTGGCGGTGACGGCCGGGTCCGGGTGTGGGACCTGGCCGGCCGTGAACAGGTCGGCCCCGACGTGGTGGTGACCGCCCCGGTCGGCGCCGTGGCGCTGGCACCCGACGGCCGGCTGGCCGTGGCCTACGACTCGGAGGTGACGGTCCTGGCGCCCGGGAGCGCAGAGGCCGAAGGGACCGTAGGAGGCTAAGAGCTGCGAACAAAAGTGGGTTCCGATCAGCGGGCGGTGTCCGGTGCGTGCGATCGCAAGGCGCCGGAAGGTCCTTGTAGCAGAGCTGTCAGGGCCTTCCGGCAACGCGGCGAAGGCGCGTACCGGGCGCCGCCCGCCGGGGCCCACTTTTGTTCGCAGCTCTAAGGGCGATAGCGGGCGAGGAGAGCGGCCAGGCCGCAGGGAGCGCAGGGGCCGTGGGGAGTGAGGAGACCGCAAGGGGGGAGGGTGCCACGGGGGCCGGCCGGGACTGACCTCCGCGGTGCGCGGACCGCGCGGCAGGGGCAGGGGCAGGGCGGCAGCGGTCCCGTCTGTCCCCTCCTGCCCCGCCTCCCTGCCCTGCCCGCGTCCCCGTCGTCGTCCCTCCCGGCACCCGCTGCCCGCGTCCCCGCCGGAAGCCACTGCCGGCGTCCCTGCCGGAAGCCACTGCCGGCGCCCCCGCCGGCGTTCCCTCGCACTGCGCCGTCCAGGGGACGCCCCGGCTTCAGGCCGCCCGCTCGGTGGTAGGTCTGGCCGGTGTCCGGGCGCGTCCGCGCGGGTCCCCGGTCACTCGGGCGACGATCAGGAGCGAGCATGGCCTCAGCGCGCACGTCCCGGCCCTCCGGCCGCCGGGGGCACCTGCCCCTGCGGAAACGCTGGCGCCGGGCGCTGCACGAGCACACCGTGCCCACCCAGCGCTCGCTCATGGCGGCCTGGCTCGGCTTCGGCTGCACCTTCGGCACGGCACGGCTGATCACCCACGGCATCCGGGGCAGCTGGCTGCCCTGGGGAAACGTCTCCGCCGACCGGACCCACCTGCACCACTACAACTTCGGTATCGCCACGCTGGCCGGTGTCGGACTGGTGGCCGTCCGCGGTGACGACGCGTATGTCGGCCACCCGGGGATCGGCGCCCTGTACGGCGCGGGTTCGGCGCTGATCGCCGACGAGTTCGCCCTGCTGCTCGACCTCAAGGACGTCTACTGGGCCAGGCAGGGACGCGTCAGTGTGGACGTCTCCCTGGGGATCCTCAGCGCTCTGGGGCTCTATCTGACCGCGGTGCCGTTCTGGCACGAGATCACCAGGGTCACCCGCGACCACCTCCGCGTACACCCGGCCGGCGCCGCCTGACGCCTGCCTCGCGGTCCCGTGCGGCAGGGCACGGCAGGTGCCCGGGGCCGGCCGGTGAGGCGCTGGGCGGTGTCGGTGACGCGGTCCTCCGCGCCTTGCGCCATGGCCGCATCCAGGCCGGCCGGCAGCGCGGCGCACTGCCGGGACCTCCCTCGGGAGGGGGTGGGGTCGCGCGGTTGCCCGCAGGACGGGCGGCGGTGGACCACGGGCCGGCCGGTGACCTCGGTGCCGCCCCGCGCGCCGGCCTGGTCGAGCACCTGGCCGGAGAGGACCGGGTGCCGCGCGAGCGGGTGCGGGCGCAGCCGGCGGAGTTCGCCGGCCTCGTCCTGACGGGCGGCCCGCTGGGGTGAGTCCGCCGGGCCCGGGCGTCGGACAGCGCGCGGCCGGCCCGGCGGGGGCGCGCTCGCCGTTTCCGGTCCGCAGGCCGTACCCGGCGGGGACGGTGATCCATCGAACTCCGGTGCCCCCGTCAGCTCTCAGCCTTCAGTGAAAGAATGGCTTTCCGTTCATATGACCAGGTATCCATGAACAGTGGCATCGAGAACTAGGGGGAGCAGGGAGTGCTCGAACTGCGTGAGATCGAATGCCTCATCACCCTCAGCGAGCAGCTTCACTTCGGCCGGACGGCCCACGAACTCCACATCTCGCAGTCCCGGGTCAGCCGCCTGTTACGGGACGCCGAGCAGAAGGTGGGCGGGCAGCTCTTCGACCGGTCCAGCCGGCATGTGCGGGTGACCGCCCTGGGACAGGTGCTGATCGACCGGCTGCGGCCGCTGTACGAGCAGTTGAACGACGCGTACAGCGAGGCCGTCGCCCAGTCGCGCGGCACCGCGGGCACCACCCGGCTGGGCTTCACCGGCGCCGCCGGCGGCGGGTACGCGGCCAAGCTGATCCGGGCCGCGCGCACCTACGCCCCCGAGTGCCGGATCGTCCTGCGCGAGGTGCCCTGCGTCGACCTGCTCGGGCCGCTGCGGCGCGGCGAGGTGGACGTGCTGGTGGCCCGGCTGCCCATCCGCGAGCCGGATCTGACGGTCGGTCCGGTCCTCGGCCACGAGCCCCGGGTGCTGGCCGTGGCGCTGGACCACCCGCTGGCCGGCCGCGTCTCCGTGCGGATCGAGGACATCGCGGGAGAAACGGTCTTCCGCCTCGCCAACACGGCGCCCGGCTACTGGCGTGACCACCAGGTGCCGCTGGTGACCCCGGCGGGCCGTACGCTGCGGCTCGGGCAGGAGGTGCGGACCTGCCAGGAGATCCTCTCGCTGACGGCGGCGGGCCAGGGCGTCGCACCGCTCGCCGAGTCCGTTGCGCGCTACTACGCCCAGCCCGACGTCGCCTTCGTCCCGATCCGGGACCTGCCGACGACGTCGGTGGCCCTCGTGTGGCGCACCACCGAGGAGAACGCGCGCATCCGCGCCCTCGCCTACTGCGGCCGGCAGCTCGGCGCGGAGAAGGACGTCCTGCTCGACCGGTCGGCGTGACCCGGCGACGCCGTGCGGCACACGGGCACCGCGCGCTGCCGGACACGGCGCCCGGCCTCCGGGAGGGGCGACGGTCCCGGGCCGGGCGCGGGGGCCGGGGCCGGCGGAGGACCGCTGCCGGGAAGGACGGTTGCCGGACGGGACGGCCGCCAGGCCGGTGAAGTGTGGTTGCGGGACCGGCCGCCGGACCGGCGCAAGGCGGTTGGCGGGCCGGTGAAGGACGGTTGCCGGAACGGCCCGGCCGCCGGGCCGGTGGAGGGCGGTCGTGGCGCCGTCCGCCGGTCCGGCCGGTGTCACCCGGCTATGCGGGCCACTTGGGTGAGCGGCCCAGCAGCGCGAGGACGCGGTCCAGCAGCGGGCCGCCGTCCCGGACCGGCAGGGCGGGCCGGAAGGACGCGTCCGGTGCCCGCCGGTTCGGTCCGTCCGGCACCTCCTCCGCGTAGGGCAGTACGGCCGTGAGCGTCTCCTCGTCGAAGGGGGCGGGGATGCTGAGGGTGGCGGCGACGTCCCAGCCGTGCACGACGTAGTCGACGAAGTGGAACCCGATCGCGGTGCGCGCGGGGAACATCTGGCCGCCGCGCACCTGCGGCAGCCAGAACTCGCCGTCGAGCACGCCCTCGCGGGCGAACGCGGCGGTGACCCGGCGGCTGGAGGCGCGGAAGACGCCCGCCGGGTCGTCGTCCACCGGCCGGTCGGCCCAGACGGAGTCGTCGGACACCTCGCCGTCGGCGGCGGCCGCGAATCCGTGGTTCTGGCCGGCCATGTGGGCCAGCAGCTGCCGCAGCGACCACTGCGCGCAGGGCGTGGGCAGGCCCAGCTGGTCCGGCTTGACCTGGTCGACGATGGCCTCGGTGACCTCGAGTGCCCGGCGGTCGAAGGGACGGATGTCAGTCATCGCACTCATCTCTGTTCGGCTCGCTTGGGCAGGGAGCGGCTCTGACCGCGGAACTCGGCGATCACCGTGCCGTCGCTGCGGCGGACGGTGACGTCGTAGATGCCGTTGGCGCCGGACCGGGAGCGTTCGACGGCTTCCGCGACGAGGTCGTCGCCGGCCCTGGCCGGGCGCAGGAACGTCACCTGGGCGGCCTGCGCGACCGTGGTCGCGCCTCGGGTGTTGCAGGCGTAGGCGAAGGCCACGTCGGCGAGGAGGAAGAGGTAGCCGCCGTGGGCCGTGCCGTGGCCGTTGACCATCGTGGGGGCGAGACGCAGGCGGGCGGTGGCCGTGCCCTCCGCGATGCCGTCGACCGTGATGCCGAGGTCCTGGCAGGTGCGGTCCTCGCGGTACATGGCCTCCGCGCGGCCCAGCGGGGTTTCGTCCACCTGTGTGCCCCCAGTGGTCTGTGACGACTCCTCAGTCATCGTAGGCCTTGAGGACCTCGGTCGCCGCCCGCCGGCCGGAACGGACGGCGCCCTCCATGAGTCCGAAGAACTCGGTGCTGGTCTCGGTGCCCGCCCAGTGGACACGGCCGTGCGGGGTGGTGAGGTGGGGGCCGAGGGCGGCCCAGTCGCCGATGCCGAACAGCGCGGCGTAACAGCCCCTGCTGTACTCCTCGTTGATCCAGTCCGTGACGTGGTGGGCGATGGGCTCGGGCAGTTCCGGGAAGAGCCGCCGGGCCTGGGAGACGGCCGCCTCCCGCTGCTCGCGCGGGTCGAGGGCGGCGTACTCGCGGGCCTCGCGTCCCGTGACGAAGCCGGTGAGGATGCCGACGCCGTCGGCGGACGGGGAGTCGTCCACCGTGGACAGCAGCGGCCCGTCGGCGCTGACCGACCAGCCGGACAGCCCGTACTCGCGCCACAGCGGCCGCTCGTAGACCAGGTGCACCTTGACGGCGCAGCCGGGGACGGTGGCGGAGGCCGCGCGGCGCGACGGCAGTCCCGGGCGGTACTCGATGGCGTCGGCGAGCAGCGGCGGTACGGCGACGATCAGCGAGCCGGCCTCGTGGACGCCGCGGTCGGTGTGCACGCGCACCCCGGATACGGTCTCCTCCACCACCCGGACGGGTTCGCCGAGCCGCACCCCCTCGCCCAGTCCGGCGGCGAGCAGTTCGCTCAGGCGGTGGGCGCCGCCGTCGACCCGGTCCTCCTGAGCGCCGCCGGCGAAGGCGTTGAGGAAGCGGATGCCGCCTCCGGACTTGAGGTAGAAGGCCATGTGCAGGACGGACACGTCGGCCGGGTCGGCGGCCATCATCTCGCCCAGGAACAGCGGGAAGAACAGCCGGGCGTCGGGGTGGTCGACGCGCTGCCCGATCCATTCCGCGGCGCTGATCCGGTCCAGGTGCCCGGCGTCGGGGGTGAGCCAGGGCGCGTCGGCGCGCACCGTGCGGGTCACCTCGTCCAGGGCGTCGAAGAGCTGCCCGAGGGCGACCGCGCTCAGCGGCGGGAACCGGCCGTCGCGGCCCTGCGGGCCGCCGCCGACGGAGAACCGGCTCTGTCCGTCGGTGGTGGTGGGCACGGTGGCCAGGCCGAGCCCGGTGATGAGGGCCTTCAGCTCGGTGTGCCGTTCGCCGAGGTAGGCGGCTCCGGCGTCCGCCCACTGGCCCGGGGCCACCTCGATGCCGTGGGTACGGCCGCCCACCCGGTCCCGGGCCTCCAGTACCGTCACCTGCCGTCCGTGGGCGGCGAGTTCGGTGGCGGCGGTGAGTCCGGCGAGTCCTGCTCCGACGATGAGGGTGCTCACGCGCTCACGCTCGCAATCAGCTCGGCCACGGCCCGGGGCGTGGGGGCGTCGAGGAAGGTGTCGATGGTCAGTTCGGGGCCGAGGTCACGGGCGATGGCGCTGATCACCCGGGTGGCGAGCAGGGAGTCCCCGCCCGCGTCGAAGAAGTCGGAGTCGGCGGTGACGTCGTCCGTCTCCAGGACCCGGCGGTAGATCCCTATCACCTGGTCGACGGTGCTGGCCTGTGGGGCGGACATGTGTGTTCTCCTCGGGTTCGCCGGCTCAGGCGCCGGTGGTGTAGCGGTGGTGGGTGCGGCGGCGGTCGACCTTGCCGCTCGGGGTGTGGACGAGTTCCGGCACCACGGTGATGCGGTGGGGCCGCAGGTGGCCGGGGCTGTGCCGGCGCAGGTGGGCGCGGAGTTCGGCGGCGAGATCGGTGCCGTCGTCCGGGCGGCCGGCCGTCACGTAGGCGACCACCACGGTGTGGTCGCCGGCGGCGACACCGGTGGCGGCGGCGGAGGCGACGCCGGGGTGGGCGCACAGATGGGCCTCCACCTCGGCCGGGTCGACGCGGATGCCGCGGACCTTGATCTGGTCGTCGAGCCGTCCCTCGTGGTGCAGTTCGCCCCTCTCGTCGCGCCTGACCCGGTCGCCGGTGCGGAAGTGGCGGACGCCGTCGAGGACGGGGAAGCGTTCGGCGGTGGCCTCCGGCAGGCCGAGGTAGCCGAGGGCGAGGGCGGGCCCGCCGACGAGGAGTTCGCCGTCCTCGCCGATCCGCTCCCGTACGTGCGGCAGGGCGCGGCCGATCGGGGCGGAGCCGTCCTCGGGCGCCCGGGAGTGCGGGCCGTGCAGGTCGCCGGCGTGGGTGACGAGGGTGGTCTCGGTGCAGCCGTAGGTGTTGACGAGCCGGATCCGGTCGGTGCCGGGCAGGGTGCGCCAGTTGCCGAGCCGGGCCCTGCTGGTCGCCTCGCCGCCGATGACGACCGTGCGGACGCTCTCGGGCAGGGCGGTGCCGCCGTCCTCCGTGAGGTGGTGGACCAGTTCGTGCCAGAAGGCGGTGGGCAGGTCGAGGACGCTGACGCGGAGGCGGTCGAGCATGCGCAGGAACCGGGGCAGGGAGCCGCTGTGGGCGTCGGCGTCGAAGACCAGGGTCGCGCCGCGGGTCAGGGTGGGCAGGATCTCCTCGAAGGAGGTGTCCCAGTTCAGCGAGGCGAACTGGAGCACCCGGTCGCCGGGGCCCACTTCGAGCAGCTCGGCGAGGGAGTGGACGGCGGCGGCGACGGCCGCGCGGGGGGTCACCACCGGCTTGGGCCGTCCGGTCGATCCGGAGGTGAACAGCACGTAGGCCGGGTCGTCCGGGGCGGGCGGCAGGGGTTCGAAGGAGCCGTCCGCATCCGGGAGTCCGGGGCCGAGGACGGGCGGGCCGAAGGGTTCCGGGTCCGGGCGCGTGGTGAGCACGGTCCGTATCGCCGCCGTCTCGGCCAGCTCCTTCTTGCGCTCGGCGGTGAAGGCCGGGTCGATGGGGCAGTAGGTGCCGCCGGCGGCGAGGACGCCGAGGAGTGCGGCGACGGTGCCCGCACCGCGGTCGGTGAGCACGCCGACCGTGCCGGGCCGGGGGCCGAGGGCGGTGGCCACCTGGGCGGCGCGGTCGCGCAGGGCGGCGTAGGTCGTGGATCCGGCGGCGTCGACGACGGCGACGGACCGCAGGTGCAGGCCGGCGGTCCGCCAGAAGCGCCGCAGGACGTCCGGGAAGGTCTCGGGCATGAGGGTCTCCGGGGGTCAGAGGTGGTCGGCGTCGGCGGCGCGGGCGGGCTGCGGCGCGGGCGGCAGGCCGCCGTGGGGTGCGGTGGCCGCCTGCTTCTCCGCGCGTCCCTGGACGAGGAGACCCGTGCAGGCCACGACGGCCAGGGCCATCACCGCGACGCTGTACACGGTGGTGGTCGGGCCGAGCCCGTAGCGCTGCACGGCGAGCCCAGCGATCACGGCGGGCACGCTGAAGCCGAGGTAGCACACGACGTACATGCCGGCCATGAGCCCGGCGCGTTCGTCGGGCTCGGCCAGCGGCGCGATCGTCTGGAAGGCGCCGAGGAAGCCGGTGCCGAAGCCGTAGCCGGCGATCACGATGCCGGCGAAGAACAGCGCCGGGGAGGGTACGACCAGGGCGCCGAGGGTGGTGCCGATGCCGATGAGGAAGGCCGCGAAGCCGAGGGTCATGGTGGTGCGCGGCGGCTTGCCGCGGCGCACCAGCGCGCCGACGGCGCCCGACCCGGTCTGGGCGAAGATGACGAGTCCGCCGACCAGATGGCCGCCGAGGCGGAGGGTGTGGGCCGCGATGGACGGGCCGAGCGACATGTACAGTCCGCCCACCGCCCAGACCGCGACGAGGGAGGGGGCCACGGTGAGGAACAGCGGCCGGATCCGGCGCGGCACCGCGAGGCGCGGTACCAGCGACGCGGCCGCGCCGGGCCGCCCGGGGGAGGTCTCCGGCAGCAGCGGGGTGACGAGCGCGGCGAGCGCGAACGCCGCCAGCAGCAGCGCGTAGACCAGGACCTTCGGCGCGGGCGCGTACTCCACGAGGAGTCCGGAGCCCAGGGCGCCGAGCGCCAGGCCGGCGATCGGCGCCAGGCTGTTGACCAGCGGGCCCAGCCGCGGCCGGTGCGGTGGTTGCAGGTCGAGCAGCGCGGAGCTGGTCGCCCCGGTCGCCGCGCCGGTGGCGAGGCCCTGGGCGGCACGCGCGGCGAGCAGCGGCCCGACCCCGTCGGCGGTGATGAACAGCAGCATGCTCACCACCTCCACGACCAGGGCGGCGCCCAGGACCTTGCGGCGGCCGATGTGGTCGGACAGCTTGCCCACCACCAGCAGCGCCGCGAGGAGTGTGAGCGCGTACATCGCGAAGATCGCGGTGAGCATGCCCGCGGAGAAGTGCCACTGACCCTGGTAGACGGCGTACAGCGGCGAGGGTGCGCTCGACGCGAACAGCAGCAGGCACTGGACGGTGGCGATCAGCCAGAAGGCGAACGGCCGGGAGAGTCCGGCCCTGCGGTGCGTCCCGCTCATACGGCGGCCACCTCCCGTGCCCGCCGCGTGCGCCCTGCCTGTACGAGCGCCGTCGCCCGTGCCCGGCGCGGGCACCCCGCCCGCACGCCGGCCGCCTCACGTACCCGGCGCGGGCACCCCGCAGGTACGCCGGCCATCCCGCGTACCCGAGGCGTGCGCCCCGCAGGTACGCCGGCCGCCTCACGTACCCGAGGCGTGCGCCCCGTCCGTACGACCGCCGCCGGCCCGGGCCGTTCGTCGTGTGTCACTGCTGTCCCTCCGCCTGCTGCCGCGTCCACTCCGTGCACCCGCCTCCTTCAGCCCGCCGGACCGGTGACCAGGGCCGAGGCGTGGCGCGTACGCAGCTCGCGCTTGAGGACCTTGCCGGTCGGACCCGTGGGATAGTCGTCGCCGCCGCGGGCCACGGACACCGCCGCCAGCGGGTGCAGCCCGGCGGCCGTCAGCTCCCGGTTGGCGGCCTCGCGTATCCCCGCCGGGTCGCTGAGCGGGCTGTCCGCCTGCAACCGGACCACCGCGAGGGGCAGTTGACCCTCACCGGAGGGCGCGGGCACCCCGATCACCGCGCAGTCCTGGACGACGTCGGCCAGATCGGCGATCAGCACCTCCTCCAGCGGCAGGCTGTGCACCGGACCGCCGGCCGTGTGGATCACGTCCGCGGTCCGGTCCAGGTGGTAGAAGCGGCCGTCGGGCCTGCGTACCGCCACGTCACCGGTCAGCCAGTAGCCGGCCAGCTCACTGCTCGCGGTCAGCGCGGGGTCGTTCCAGTAGCCCGGGGTGCGGGTCGGTGTCTTCACGCCGAGGAGGCCCACGGTGCCGTCGGGCACCTCGTTGCCGTCGTCGTCCAGCACCGCCGCCTTCTCCACCACCTCGACGGGCATCCCGACACAGCGGTCGTCGCGTTCCGACTCCGGCGTGGTGACCTGGCCGAAGAGCGCCATGCCCATCTCGGAGGAGCCGAGCCCGTCGATGTAGCGGGACCCGGGCAGGGACGTGGCCCCGGCGTCCCCCTTCGGCAGCAGCCACGGCTGGATCAGCCCCACCGGCCGCTCGCCGAGGCTCACCAGCCTCCGGATGTGCCCGTAGTGCGCGCTGTCCCCGGTGTTGAACCAGGTGTGCACCTTCGCGGCCCCCTTCACCGGCAGCTCGCCGGTGGCCAGTTCCACGAACGTGCGCGGGAAGGAGGCGACCATGGTCGGCTGGAAGACCTCCATCACCGGTTCCACCGCGCTGCGCCGCCAGTCGGCCATGGTCAGCGTCGGCAGTCCGAGCAGGATGGTGGTCAGCAGATAGCTGAGACCGCCCGCGTGCGTGTGCGGCATCAGCGACAGCAGCCGGTCGTACGGCTCGGCCGGGAAGCGCACCATCCGGGCCTCCTTGCCGACCCAGAACTGGTGGTGCGCCACCTGCGTCGACTTCGGGGTGCCGGTGGTGCCCGAGGAGTGGATGAGCGCGACCACCTCGTCGGCCGCGTGCCGGTACGGGTACGGGTCGGGCAGCGAGCCGGAGCCGGGGTCATGGGCGCGTACCTCGGCGCTGGGCACGATGAACCGGGGGCGCGGCCGGCCCGGCCGGTAGGTCGCGCCGATCGGGCGCGGGTCGTCGGCCACCACCCCGGTCACGCCCACATGGTCGAGATAGCGCCGGGCCGTGGTGACCGGCATCGCGTCGTTGACGAGCGCGGGGATCGCGCCGAGCGAGGTCAGCGCCAGGAAGTGCAGGATCGGCTGGAGTCCCTCGGCGATGTACAGCGCCACCGGTTCGCCCGGCCGGACCCCGTTGGTCCAGTACCAGCGGGCGTACTGGTCGCGGATCGCGGCCAGCTCCCGCAGGCTGTACCCGCGCAGCACGACGTGACCGCGCGCGTCCAGGCGGTGGTCGTACACCAGCGGCGCGTCCAGGTTGGGGTTGTGCCGCAGCGCGTGCTCCAGGAAGTTGCCGGCACCCAGGTCGGGGTCGGTCATGAACTTCTCGCGCACGGACAGGGGGGCGACGGGGCTGTTCCCGGTCACTGGGCCTCCCCCTGGGCGACGGCGACGGAAGGCCGGCCGGCGGCCGCGGTCCCCGCCGGGGACCGGCCGTGCCGGCGCCACCACTGCTGCCCTTCGGGCCTGAGCGTCTGGATCGGGTCGTAGTACTCGTGCGTCCTCGCGAGCGCGTACGGGTCGTCCTGCTCGATCGAGGTCAGGTAGTTCTTGGTCCAGTACGAGATGCCGCGCTCGCGGTCGTAGTGGTCGACCTGGTGCACCCAGCGCTTGCCGACGAACGGCACGTCGCACACCAGCCGCGGCGTCGCGAACCCGGGCAGGTACCCCATGATCGCCTGCTGCAACTGCTGGGCCTCGCCCAGCGACACCCGCCAGTGCTCGGCGTTGGGGGTCATGTCGCAGAGGTAGAAGTAGTACGGCATCACTCCCGCGCCGTCGAGCAGCGCGAAGCACAGGTCGAGCAGCCGCTGCGAGGTGTCGTTCACCCCGCGCATCAGCACGCCCTGGTTGCGCACGTCGCGCACTCCGAGGTCGAACAGTGTGCGGGCCGCCTCGGCATTGAGCTGGGTGACCTGCTGGGCGCTGTTGACGTGCGTGTGCACGGCCAGGCTCACTCCGCGCTTGCGGGCCGTCTCGGCGAGGGTGCTCACGGTGCGGCGGGCCTCGTCGGAGAGCCAGTGCTGCGGAAGGTCCATCAGCGCCTTCGACGCCAGCCGGATGTCGCGTATGTGCTCCAGTTCCAGGAGCGCCGAGACGAAGGACTCCAGACGCGGCCAGGGAACGTTGGCCACATCCCCGCCGGACACCACCACATCACGCACGGTGGGAGTACGGCGGAGATAATCCAGCATCGCCGCATAGCGGTCCGGCTGTTTGGCCGAGAACCTCATTTTGGAGATCTGCGGGGTGGAATTCCCCACCAGGTCCATTCGCGTGCAATGGCCGCAGTACTGGGGGCAGGTGGACACCAGTTCCGCCAGTACCTTGGTGGGGTAGCGGTGGGTCAGGCCCTCCGCCGTCCACATCTCGGCCTCGTGCAGCGAGTCCCGGGACGCGTACGGGTGGGACGGCCACTCGGGATCGCGGTCGGAGAGCACCGGCATCATGTGCCGGCGCACGGGGTCCGCGTACATCGCCTCGGTGCCCGGGACGTCGTCCGGCACCATCATGCTCAGCACGTAGGGAGGCAGGAGGAGGGACATCGTGGCCCGCTCCGCCTGGTCACGCTCCAGATCACGGTAGAAGTCGCCGGAGAGCAGATCGCCGTAGACCGCTTCCAGTTGCCGCACGTTCTTGACGCAGTGCACACGCTGCCACTGCGGGTCGCGCCATTGCTCCGGGGTGACCTCGCGCCATCCGGGAATCCGGCGCCAGTCCGGTTCGGTCAGTTCTCTGCGTCGATAGGCATAGGGCTGGTGAGGCATGCTTCCCCCAGGGGAATAAGGGTGGAGAGCCCAATCAGGGAGCCGTGGATTCGCCCGTGTGCCGTGAAGTCGCCCATGCAAGGCGGAACGCCCCCCGTTGAATCAGGCATATGTCCTGCCGCTGACAAGATCCTCACCCAGGCTCAAGGGGCGATCAAGCGCGGAATCCGCATCGATCGATGCGTCGTGCAACTCGATGCAGGTGAGAGGGGACGGCTGCCGGCGGGGGGTTCACGGCGTGTTCATCTTCCCCGCGGGAGCGGACGGCTGTCGTATACCGGTCCTTCCCGGGACGGGTCAAGACGCCCGGCAGGACAGGGCGGTTTCACGTGAAACAGGGCGTTGTGTCCGGTGGGCGGCCATGGAGCCGGCCCGCGCTTCTGCGGCCGACGGCCTCAAGTCCCTCGCCACCGTCCTGCTCATCCTCGGCGGCGCCGGCGCGTCCCAGCAGGTGCTCCGGGTCTCCGGCACCGGGGATGCCATCGCCTCCGCGGCCGCGGGAGCCCACCGCGACGTGACCCTGCTCGGCCCGGATCGCGGCGCTGCTGTCCCTGAGCACGGGTTCGGCCACCGTCGGCGTCGTCTGCGCCACCGGCATCGTCGCCCCGGGTGGGTGCACCGCACCCACGCCCCCGCCCCGGGATGGATCTAGCGTGGCGGACATGGAAAGCGACAACCAGCTCGGTGACTACCTGCGTGCCCGCCGCGCGATGATCACGCCGCGGGACGTCGGCCTGCTCGACGGCGGGGAACGGCGGGTGCCGGGGCTGCGGCGGGACGAGGTGGCGCTGCTGGCCGGGGTGAGCACGGACTACTACATCCGCCTGGAGCAGGGCCGTGAGCGCAACCCGTCCGAGCAGGTGCTCCGGGCGATCGCCGCGGCACTGCGGCTGGACGGTGCCGCGGCCGGGCACCTGTTCCGGCTCGGTCTGCCCGTCTTCGCCACGGCGGCCGCGGCGCCGGCCGTCGCCCCGGAACTGGTGCGGCTGCTGGACGGCCTGCGCGACGTGCCGGCCTTCGTGGTCGGCGCGGCGCAGGACGTGCTGGCGGCCAACGCGATGGCGCGCGAGCTGTACCGCGGGTTCGCCCGGTACGACAACCTGCTGCGGATGATCTTCCTCGATCCGTTCGCGCGGGAGTTCTACGTCGACTGGGACAGGGCGGCGCACACCGCGGTGGGCAACCTGCGGGCGTCCTCCTCGCAGTTCCCCGACGACGAGCGGATCGAGCGGATCGTCGGCGAGCTGAGCGTGCGCAGCCCCGCCTTCACCGGCCTGTGGGCACGGTACGAGGTCCGGCCCCGCACGCAGGAGGACAAGCACTTCCGTCACTCCCGCGTCGGGGAACTGCGGCTGCACTTCGAGGCGCTGGCCGTCACCAGCGCCCCGGGCCAGCACCTGTCCGTCTACAGCGCGGAACCCGGCAGCCCCAGTGCCGACGCCCTGCTCCTGCTCCGCCGGCCGGCCGAACAGGGCCCGGCCCCCGCCGACCGGGACACCGCCGCGGAGGAAGGGCACGCCCGGTCACCGGATCACGACCGCCCACGGCGTCCGTCCGCCCCAGGGGGCGCCGCGCCCGTCGGACTCACCGGCGCCGGGTGACCCGCTCCCCGCGGGGCCGGCCGCCGCTCTCCGCACCGGCCGGCTCCCCCTCCCCCACCCCTCCCCACTCACTCACCGAAGAAGGCACCTCGAACCATGCTGCTCCCCTCCACCGAGGCAGGCCGGGGACGGCCCGTCGTCCTGCTGCACGCCCGGCCCACCGACCGCACCATGTGGGACGCCCACCTCCCGCTGCTCGCCGGGGCCGGTGTACGGGCCATCGCCCTGGACCTGCCCGGCCACGGCGACGCGACCGTGCCCGACGGCCGCGAGGTGGCCCCCTGGTCGGACGTGCTCGACACGCTCGGCCACCTCGGGGCCGACCGTTTCGTGCTCGCCGGGAACTCACTGGGCGCCCTGGTGGCGCTCCAGACCGCCGTCACGGCACCCGAGCGGGTGGAGGGCCTGGTCCTGGTCGGGTACCGGCCCCACGACCAGCCCGCCTCCCCGCGTCTGGACGCCGCCTGGGAGGCCGAACGGACGGCGCTGGCCGCCGGCGACCTGGACGCCGCGGTGAAGGCCGGCGTCGAGGCGTGGACCTCGGCCGGGGCGGCCGAGGAGGTACGCGGCCACGCCGCCCGTATGCTCCGCCGCCGACTGACCGACCAGCTCACCCACGGCGAACCGCCCCAGGCGGCGGACCCCCTCGGCACCGGCCCGGCGGCGCTGCGCACGCTCAGGGGCGTGCCCGCTCTGGTCGGCGTCGGTGAGCACGACCTGCCCGACTTCCACGAGGGCGGCGAGGGCCTGGCCCGCGACCTCGGTGCGGATCGGACCGCCGTCATCCCCGGCGCCGGGCATCTCGCGCCGCTGGAACAGCCCGCGGCGTTCTGCGCCCTGCTGCTGGACTTCGTCCGCCGCCTCCCGTAGCAGTCGCCGCCCGCGCACAGGTAGGACCCGCCCCTGGCCGGCCCGGCTCGGTCATGGGCGGGTCGCAGCGGGGCGCGGTTCGGGGACCGCACCGCTGGAGGCGCGCCGGCCGGCGCCCCGGGACGACGGCACGACGGTCACCGCACAGCGGTTGCGCGGCGGCCTCCGACGTCTCACCGGTACTGGGGAGTCAGGGCCGGGAGGTCCGGGCGGGCTCATGGTCGCGGGCGCCGGACACGTCGTGCCCCGCCGGGGCCGGTGGTCGCGGGCGCCGGACACGTCGTGCGCCGCCGGGGCCTGCGGACATCCTCTAGCCGTCGATGTCCAGGGCCGTCCCGTAGAGCCGCTCGACCGCCAGCCGGATGACGACCCTGCGCTCGGCGACCTGTTGCGCCAGGAACGCGTCCTCGTCCTCGGGCTTCGCGGCCGCCGGGATCATCGCGAGCAGTTCCCGCCCGACCGCGTCCCCGGGAACCGTCGTGGCCTCGGACGTCTGCGCCGTGCCCTCGGCGACGGCGAACGACCAGACGTCGCCGCCCTGCACGTGCAGGGCCGCGTGCGGGTCGCGCCGGAGGTGCTTGACCTTGATGCGGTCGGCCGTGGTCGACAGCCGGACGACGCGGGCCTCGGGGTCCCAGCTGTAGAGCATGGTGGTCAGGTGCGGGTGGCCGCTTCGCTTGACGGTGGCGAGGGTCCCGAACTGCTGCTTCGCGAGCAGGTCGGAGAGGGCTTCGTCGGACAGGGGGCGGGGCGCGGGTCCTTGAGTCATGCTGCGATCAACTTCCGCGCCGGGCACGGCATTCCACGTCCTCACCGACCGGTCCGGCATTCCACGGCCTCACCGACGTGACCGAAGGGTTGCGAGGCGAGGGCCCGCCCGCACCCGGCACCGCGTCGGCGCCCGCACCGGTACAGCCGGACCGTGACCAACCATGATCAACCGGGGCGGACGCGTCGCGTCCGCCCCGGTTGGGACCCCAAGTCCAGCGCGCCGCCCTGTCGTTGCTGCCCTATCGTTGGCTGATGCGCACGCACTCCATCGACCGCCCGGCCGATCTCGACACGGTCCGTGAGTCCTACGACCGCGTGGCCGACAACTACGCCCACATGGTGCAGACGACGGGAATGGGCGACATCCGCCGCGATCCGTGGCTCAAGGCGTCGATCGACGCCTTCGCCGACACGGTGGGCGACCTGGGTCCCGTCCTCGACGTCGGCTGCGGCCCCGGCACGGTGACCGCCTACCTCGCCGAACGCGGACTCGACGTGTCCGGGGTGGACCTCTCCCCCCGCATGATCGAGAACGCGCGCCGTCTCCATCCGCAGTGCCGCTTCAGCGTCTCCTCCGCCACCGACCTCGACCTCGCGGAGGCGTCCCTGGGCGGTGTGCTCGGATGGTGGTCGCTGTTCAACCTCCCCCGTGACGTCCTGCCGCAGGTCCTCGGCATGTTCGCCCGCGCGTTGAAGCCGGGCGGCCACTTCATCACCGGCACCCACGTCGGCGAGGAGGACCTCGTGCGCACCGAGGCCTACGGCGGCGTCCCCGTTCGCTGGACGACGCACAAATGGCGGCCGGAGCAGTTCGTGGAGCTGATCGAGCAGGCCGGACTGAGTCCGGTCGCCGAACTGCGGCTCCCCCCGGACGAGCACAGCGGACCGAGTGTGGTGGTCATGGCCAAGCGCTGCGGCTGACCGGGCCGCTAGGCCCTGTCGACAATTTCCCGCCTGCCTCGCGACGCCATGCACGCACTCTCGCCGCACCGGGCCCAGACCCGAGTACATCCAGTACGAGGGTCAGGGCCCGGCACGCCGAGAGCACGCACCTGACGCCGCGAGGCCCGCCCTCCGGGCGGACGACGGGAATGTGACGACAGGACCTAGCCCTCCGGGTGCGCCTCACGGCCGGCCGTCCGGCGGGCGATGTCGACGTATTCCGCGACGAGCGTGCCGCGCCGCGCACTCCTCCAGGCCAGGCACACGTGGGACGGGGCCAGGCCGTCGACGAGGACGTGGGTGATGTCGGGGCGGCCGAAGTACAGGGCGGTCGAGAGCGGGACCACCACGACACCGCGTCCCGCGGCGACGTGCTCCAGCAGTTCCTCGATGTTCCGTGCGCCGGGGACCGGCGGCCCCGCGTGCTCTTCCGGCGACGCGGGGGACACCGGGGACCCAGGGGACGCCACGGGCGCCGGAGACGCCGTGGACGCTGAGGGATCGTCGCGTCGGTCGGGCACGCCGTCGAGAAGCATGCGTTCGGCCGCCAGCTCGGCGACGTGCACCCTCTCGCGCTCCGCGAGCCGGTGACCGGCCGGCAACTCGACCACCAGCGGCTCGCTGAACAACAGCTCGGTGGACAGGCCGTGCGTGCCGACAGGCAGCCGCAGGTGTCCGACGTCGACCCGGCCGTCCCTGACGAAGTCGGCCCGGTGCGGGTAGTCCATGCGGACCACCTCCACCAGGACCTCGGGGTGGCGCGCGGAGAACTCGCGGACGGCGGGGGCGATGGACACGCCGGGCGTGAACCCGACCGTGAACCTGCGCAGGCCCGCGGCCACGTCGCGGACGCGGCGGCGGGCGGCCTGCGCCGCCGCGAGCAGACCGAGAGCTTCCTCCAGCATCGCCTCACCGGCCTCGGTGAGCCGGGTCCCCCTGGTGTCCCGGTCGAACAGGGTGACCTTCAGGTCGGCTTCCAGCGACCGGATCTGGCGGGACAGGACCGGTTGCGCGACGTGCAGGGCTTCGGCGGCACGGACGAAGCTCTCGTGCTCGGCGACGGCGACGAAGTAGCGCACTTTGCGCAGGTCCAGGTCCACAACCCGTCCTCCTGCCCTGCGGTGATGCTCTCAGGGTATGACAGCGGCCGTGCAAGGTCTTGGACGGTCCGCGCCGGCCGAGCGGACCATGCAGGCATGAGAATCATCTGCGTCGAAGAACACACGGTCGACCGGGAGATGGCGAAGGCAGCCGCACCCGCCCTGCTGCGGGAAGCGCCTTACATGGGGACTCAGCAGGCCGCGGAGGCTCCCTGGCCGCGGGGCAGCGGCCGTCCGACGGTCGTCTCGATGCGGGAGGCCGACGAGCTGGCCGCCGACCTCGGCGAGGGCCGGATCAAGGCGATGGACGAGCACGGCATCCAGATGCAGGTGGTCTCCTTCGCCACGCCGGCCCAACTCGCCCCGCCTGACCGGGCCGTGGCCCTGACGCGGGCCGCCAACGACCGGCTCGCCGCCGCGATCAGGGCGTATCCGGACCGGCTGAGCGGATTCGCGGTCCTGCCGTGGCAGGATCCGCGGGCGGCGGCCGCCGAACTGGACCGGGCCGTCGGCGAACTGGGCCTGAAGGGAGCGCTCATCGTGGGCCGCCCGGGGGAGACGTTCCTGGACGACCCGCGGTACGCGCCCGTGCTCCACAGGCTCAGCGACCTGCGGGTGCCCCTCTACGTCCACCCGTACCACCCGCTGCCGCAGGTGCAGGAGGCCTACTACGGCGGCTTCTCCCCCGCCGTGAGCACATGGCTCTCACTCGGTGCGTGGGGCTGGCACAACGAGGCCGGCGTGCACGTCCTGCGACTGATCCTCTCCGGAGCCTTCGAGCGGCACCCCGGCCTCCAGGTCGTCAGCGGCCACTGGGGGGAGATGGTCCCGTTCTTCCTTCAGCGCCTCGACGACGCGCTGCCGCCGAGGACGACCGGTCTGCCGGGCACCATCACCGAGATCTACCGCAGTCACGTCTGGGTCACCCCCAGCGGGATCTGGGGGCTGCCGCACTTCCAGTTCGTTCACCAGGTGGTGGGTGCGGACCGGATCATCTGGTCCGTCGACTACCCGTATCTGGCGCTGGACGGCACGCGCGCCTTCCTCGAGGAGCTGCCGGTCAGCCACGAGGACAGGGAGAAGATGACCCACCTGAACGCCGAGAAGCTGTTCGGCCTCTGAGGTTCTCCGTGCGGATCAGGACGGAGGAAGGGGCGAGGCGGGCGCCCGGCCCGCCGCGCCCCCGGCCCGCTCAGACCGCCTGGAGGAAGGGGTAGTCGGTGTAGCCCTCGGCGCCCGGGGAGTAGAACAGCTCCGGACGCGGTGCGTTCTCCGCGTGGCCGCCCTGCCAGCGCTCGACCAGGTCGGGGTTGGCGATGACCGCGCGGCCCACGGCCACCGCGTCGGCGTGCGCCGCCTCGATCAGCGCCACCGCCTCCTCGCGCGTGGTGGGCGAGGAGAAGCCGCTGTTGGCGATCAGCCTGCCGCCGAAGCGGCGGCGCAGTTCCTGGACCAGGTCGCCGGCGGGCTCGCGGTGCAGGACGGAGAGGTACGCCAGGCCCAGCGGACGCAGTCGGTCCATCAGGTGCCCGTAGGTGGCCAGTACGTCGTCCCGGTCGGTCTCGACGGCGTCCTGGATGTTGTGCTCCGGGGAGATCCGCAGCCCGACCCGTCCGGGACCGACGGCCCCGGCCACCGCCGTCACCACCTCGGCGACGAAGCGGGCCCGGTTCTGCGGTGAGCCGCCGTACTCGTCGGTGCGCCGGTTGGCCGCCGGGGACAGGAACTCGTGGAGGAGGTAGCCGTTGGCGCCGTGGATCTCCACGCCGTCCAGGCCCGCCTCCTGGACCGCCCGGCGGGAGGCGGTGACGAAGTCGTCGAGGGCCGCCCGCGCCTCCTCGGCGGTCAGCGCGTGCGGCACCGGGTAGGGCTGCCTGCCCTTCTCCGTGTGCCCTTCGCCGTCGATCGCGACGGCGCTGGGGGCGACGACCCGGCGGCCGCCGTTGACGTCGGGGTGGGTGACCCGGCCGCCGTGCATGACCTGCATCACGATGCGGCCGCCGCGGGCGTGCACCGCCTCGGCCACCCGCCGCCAGCCGGCCACCTGCTCGTCGGTGACGATGCCGGGCTGGCCGACGAAGGCCTGCCCCTCGTGGTTCGGGTACGTGCCCTCGGTGATGATCAGGCCGAGGCTCGCCCGCTGCCGGTAGTGCTCCACCACCAGGTCTCCGGGAACGCCCCCGGCGCCGGACCGCATCCGGGTCAGCGGGGCCATGACGACCCGGTTGGCGAGTTCGAGGTCTCCCAGGGAGACGGGCGTGAAGATGTCCATGTGCGTGGGCAACGGAATGCGCGTGATCAGGATTTCCGGATCCGGCCGACTGCGACGGACATCACTTCCCGATCATGTTCCTCTCCTTGCCGTACGCTCCCGGTGGACGCCGTCGGCTCCGGTACCGGGGCGCCGGCCGCCGGGCCTTGTGTCCGCCGGGTCCCTGCCGGCGACGAGGGCACCGGCTGCCGCGAGGGCGGTCCCGGCCGGCCCGTCGGCCCCGGGGGACGGGCCGTTCACGGCCCAGGGCGCGGCGGCCGGTCCCCGCGAGGGTGGCACTGGCAGTGACAGTCTCCGCAGGAGTGCCGTCGAGGGGGATCTGGCTGGTCCGGGCCGCGCGTCCGAGGCTGGAGGCATGACAACCGCTGAAACCTCGCCGACCGTCGCGCCGGAGCGCTCCGGCTCCGCGTCCGTCCGTATGACGGGCCGTCAAGTCGCCGCTCTGGTGGTGCTCCTGGCGTCGCAGTTCATGATGGCCGCCGACTTCTCCGTTCTGAACGTGGCGCTGCCCGAGGTGGGCACGGCGCTGGGCTTCTCCACCGGCTCCCTGCAGTGGATCACCACGACCTTCGCCCTGTGCGCCGCGGGCTGCACCCTGGTCTTCGGCCGGGTCGGCGACTTCGTGGGACGCCGGCGCATCTTCACCGTCGGCATGCTCGTACTGACCGTGTCCTCCCTGATCGGCGGCCTGGCCGACTCGCCCGCAATGCTGCTGGCCGCCCGTACCCTGCAGGGGCTGTCGACGGCCGCCGTCACGCCCGCCGCGCTCGCCCTGCTCACCACCGCCTTCACCGAGCCCGCCCTGCGCACGCGGGCGCTCGGCCTGAACAGCGTGATGATGAGTTCCGGTTTCAGCGTCGGCGCGATCCTCGGCGGTGTCCTCACGGACGTGTTCTCCTGGCGCTGGGCGTTCTTCATCAACATCCCCGTGGCCCTCGCCGCGATCCTCGTCGTGCCCCTCGTCGTCGACGAGAGCCGCGCCGAGCAGCGCAGCCGTATCGACCTGCCCGGCGCCGTGCTGATCACCCTCGGCCTGTTCGCCGGGATCTACGGTGTCACCCGCGTCGGTGAGAACGGGCTCGACGCGGCGGCCGGTGCCGCCCTGATCGCCGCCGCCGTCCTGCTGGGCGCCTTCTGGGCCGTCGAGAGCCGCACGGCCGACGCCCTGGTCCCGGTGCGGGTCCTTAAGCGGCCCGACATCGCCTTCGGCAACCTTGCGGCCCTGTTCATCTTCGGCGGCGAGACCGCGTTGATCTTCTTCACCGGTCTGTACGTGCAGAACGTGCTGGGTCTGTCGTCCCTGGTGGCCGGTCTGGTCCTGCTCGGCATCGGTGTGGGCCAGATCATCGCGGGCACGGTCGGCCCCCGTCTTCTCCAGCGGGTCCCGCCGCGCACGATGCTCGGCGTCTCCCTGGCCCTCCAGGGCGCGTTCATGCTGCCGGCGCTGTGGGCGAGTGCGGACTCGCGCTGGCTGATCCCGCTGATCGCCACCCAGTTCGTCAACGCGTTCTTCTCCATGACGGCGGCACTGTCCTTCATGGTCATCGCCACCTCCTCCGTCGACACCGACATGCAGGGCATGGCGACCGGTATGGCCACCCAGTCCCAGCAGGTCGGCATCGCCATCGGCATCCCGCTGGTCAGCGCGGTGTTCGCGGCCACCATCGGCCAGGGCACGGTGACCGCCGCCGAGCAGCTGTCCGGCATCCACGTGGCCGTCGGTGTCGACGCGGCGTGCCAGATCGCCGTCGGCCTGCTGCTGTGGGCGGTGCTGCGGCGCAAGGCGGCCGCGCGCGGCTGACGCACCGTCCGCAGGGCGCCACGGCGGATCGTGGCGCCCTGCGGGCCGCTTCGGCGGGGCCCGCGCCCCGGCCGGACGCCGTTGCGTTCGCCGCGTGGGACTTCATAATCGGAAGGGTGGAAGACATCGTGAACACGGACCTCGGCAGCTACCTGCGGCAGATGCGCGAGCGCGTCCGGCCCGAGCAGCGGGGGCTGCGCAGCGGCGGCGCCCGGCGCGTCCCGGGCCTGCGGCGTGAGGAAGTGGCTGCGCTCGCCGGTGTCAGCCAGACCTACTACACCCGGCTCGAACAGTCGCAGACCGCGCACGCCTCCCCGCAGGTCCTGCTGTCCATCGCCCGCGCGCTGGACCTCGGCCCCGACGAGCGGGACTACCTGCTCAAGATCGGTACGCCGGTTCAGGACCCGCAGGCGGCGGCGCCCTGCGGCGACCAGGTCAGCCCGTCCACGCGGATGCTGGTGGAGTCGCTCGGCACCGTGGCGGCGGCGGTGCTGAACTACCGCTGCGACATCCTCACCTGGAACCCGCTGTTCCACAAACTGTTCGCGCCGCACCTCGGCTTCGACGCGCCCGACCGTCCGGGGCAGCGCCCCAACATCATCAAGATGAACTTCCTCGACGAGGACGTCCGCGCGCTGTACACGGACTGGGCCACGGAGTCCGAGTCGAACGTGACGTATCTGCGCTACATCTCCGGAAACCACCGGCACGACCCGCAGCTCGCCGAGCTGATCGGCGAACTGACGATACAGAGCGAGGAGTTCGCCGCGCTGTGGTGCCGTCAGCGGGTGGCCAACTGCATCGAGGGCACCAAGCTCTTCGACCATCCGGTGGTGGGCGAGCTGGAGTTGATGTACCAGTCCGCCGACCTCCAGGACGGCAACATCCTGAAGTTCTACCACGCGGAACCCGACTCCCCGCACGAGGCGGCCCTGCGGCTGCTCACGGTGGACCTGGACCGGGTGCACCACCGCTGAGCCGCGGGCGGGCCGGCGGGCACCGGGCGGACGGACGTCCGCCGGCACGGGTGCGCCGGCACATGTGAGAGGGGGCGGTGCCCCGGCCGTGGAAGGCCGGGGCACCGCCCCCTCTCGTGCCGCGGGCCGGCTACGTCCGCCGCAGGGCCGTCACGCCCCAGGTGAAGCCCGAGCCCGCCGTCGCCACGATCACCAGGTCACCCGGTCCGATCCGGCCGTCCCGTTCCAGCTCCTCCAGGGCGGCCAGCGGGTCCGCGCCGCCGAGGTGGCCGTCGAGGCCGTACTGGAACACGCTCCGCGAGGCGTCCACGCCGAGTGCGGCCAGGTAGTCGCGGTGGGTCTCCTGGTTGCCATGGGTGACCAGGAAGTACGCCACGTCCGCGACCTGGCGCCCGATGTCCTTCAGGACCCGGTGCGTCAGGGTGGTGAAGTTGTCGAGGAACGCCTCGCCGAGCCCGTCGAGCTTGTCGCCCCGCTCGACCTTGACCTCGCCGTCCTTGAGCTGCCCGTAGTACGCGTCCACCCAGCGCGGGTCGGTGTGGTGGGCGGCGCCGAGCACGTCGTAGGCGGTGTGCGCGGGGTCGGCGGTCAGCAGGACGGCGGCGGCCCCGTCGGCGAAGTTGAACAGTTCGACGTAGCCGGTGCCGTACTCGACCAGTTCACTGAGCCGGTCCGCGACGACGACCAGGGCGTACTTGTGGGTGCCCGCCCGCACCTGGTCGTCGGCGAGTTTGACGGCCACCATGCCCGCGTTGCAGAAGTTGGAGACCTCGTAGCAGTGCGCGTCGGTGATCCCCAGCTCCTGCGCGATCTTCGCCGCGGGCGACCAGAAGGGGGTGCCCCACTCGCTGGAGCCCGCGTACAGGACGAGGCCGATCTCCTCGGGCCGCACCGGATTGCGCTCCAGGAGCCGGGCCGCGGCGGCGCGGCCCAGGCCCCAGGAGGTCTCGCCCTCGGCCAGCACCGAGAACTTCCCCGACGGCAGGACCCGTTCCAGTTTCGCGAGGTCCACCCCGGAGGCCCGGGCGACCTCGTCGACGCTTCGTTTTCCACCGGGCATGGACAGCGCGTAGTCGGCTATTCCCACGGTCTTCTCCCACCTGCGGTTCGGTCAGACGTATTCGACGACGGCGTGCGGCACATAGGGCGCCTCCAGCCGTTCCGTCTCGGTGCCGTCGAGCACCAGGTCAAGCGCCGCGACCGCGTCCCGCAGGTGATGCGGGGCGGTCGCGCCGACGACGGGGGCGGTGACCGCCGGCCGGCTCAGCAGCCAGGCCAGGGCCACCTGCGCCATGGGCACGCCCCGTTCGGCGGCGATGTCGGCGACCACGCGCGCGACCGCGCGGTCGGCCTGCTCCGTGGGCCCGTAGAACCGCTCCTGGACCGGGTCGCCGGCGGTGCGGGCCGATGCGGTGTCCCAGTCCCGGGCGAGCCGCCCCCGGGCCAGCGGACTCCACGGGGTGACGCCGACGCCCTCGGCCAGGCAGTACGGCAGCATCTCCCGTTCTTCCTCGCGGTTGATCAGGTTGTAGTGGTTCTGCATGCTCACGAACCGCGTCCAGCCGTGCAGTTCGGCCACGTACTGCGCCCTGACGAACTGCCAGGTGTGCATGGAGGAGGCGCCGAGGTAGCGGACCTTGCCCGCGCGCACCACGTCGTGCAGGGCCTCCATCGTCTCCTCGACGGGTGTCTCGGGGTCCCAGCGGTGCACGATGTACAGGTCGATGTAGTCGGTGCCCAGCCGGCGCAGGCTCGCGTCCACCTCGCGCATGATCGCCGAGCGGGACAGGCCGCCGGACAGCGGGCTGTCGGTGAGCTTCTCGTACACCTTGGTGGCGATGACGACGTCCTCGCGCCGGGTCAGTCTGCGCACCGCCCGGCCCAGGAACTCCTCACTGGTGCCGAGGGAGTAGATGTTGGCGGTGTCGAAGAAGTTGATGCCGAGGTCGAGGGCCTGGGCGACGAAGGGCAGGCTCTCGGTCTCGGGCAGCGACCACGGGTGGGTGCCGAGCCCGGGTTCGCCGTAGCTCATGCAGCCCAGCGCCAGCCGGGACACCTTCAGGCCGGACGAGCCCAGCCGCACGTACTGCAACGTCGTTCCTCTCGGGTCGTTCCGTGCCGGGCGGTCAGTTCGTGACCTGCTCGCGCACCTCGGTCAGGCGTCCCCAGGAGGCGATGCCCTCGTCCAGCGGGATGTCCAGGCTGGCCAGGTACATGGCGGTCATGGCGCTGTGGCCGGCCAGGTGGGTGACCTCGGCGATCTCGTTCTGCGAGTAGTGCTCCCGCAGGGCGCGGAACGCCTCCTCGCTCGCCCTGTGGTCGACCATGCAGTCGGTGACGTAGCGGACGAGGGCCGCGCGGGAGGCCGGCATCTCGTCGTAGCGGCCCTCCTCGATCGCCCGGATCTCGGCGTCGTCCAGGCCCGCCTTCTTCGCGAGCGGGTAGTGCAGCAGCCGCTCGAACTCGCTGTCGCGCAGCTTCGCCACGCGCAGCACGATCACCTCGCGGTCCAGCAGGCCGAGCAGGCCGACGGTGAAGGTGGCGCCGAGCGCGAGGTGCGCGGCGGCCGAGTCCTTGGTCAGCAGCAGCGCCCGGGTCAGGTTGGACTGGAACTTCTCGTACACCGCGCGCTGTTCGGGGGTCATGTCGGCGACTTCGGTGAGGGTGACGCGGGGGGCCATGGTGATCTCCTCGGAGGATGGTGCGGACGGTCGGGGACCGGACTCGGGTGGTCGTGGCGGCGGCCCGTCGGGGCCGCCGGTCTCAGGTGGTCGTGGCGGGCGGCCCGGCGGGGGCCGCCGGACTCAGGTGTCGTGGCGGCGCCCGTCGGGGGCCGCCGGGTTCATGCCGGTACGGCGGTCAGGGGTGCGGTGGTGGTGCGCGTGTGGCGGGCCAGTGCCCGGGTCAGCGTGCGCGCGTCGGAGACGGGGTCCCCGCCCAGGGCGACGACGGTGTCGAGGTGGCCGTCGGGGCGTACCACCAGGGCCTGGGCGGCGCGGCCGAGCTTGCCCAGGAGCAGGCCGGGCGGGCGGCCGCCCAGGTCGGTGAGGAGGACGCCGTCCACCTCCGCGCGCAGGGCGTCCACGGTCCGCGTCCACTGCTCGTGGCGGTACTGGAGCCCGGGCCACAGCAGGACCGTGAAGCGGTCCACGGCGAGGACGGGTTCGGTGCTGGTGGCGCGCCAGCCCAGCGGCAGCCGCTCCCCCGGCACCAGGGTGCCGCGCCGGGGCCGGGGACCGTAGTGGGTGTCGAGCTGGGCGAGCCGGGGCGCCAGGACCCGCTCCAGGGCGCCGGTCGCGGTGCCGAGGCGGTACAGGGCGTCGCGGGCCAGGATGCGGCGCCGGGTGGAGTACAGACCGATGCGGGCGAGCCGGGTGGACAGGCCGGCCACCTCGTCGACCGCGGGGCGGCGCTCGGTGTCGTAGCTGTCCAGCAGGTCGGGACGGTAGTCGCCGCGCACCACGCCGGCCAGCTTCCAGCCCAGGTTGACGGCGTCCTGGATGCCGGTGTTCAGGCCCTGCGCCCCGGACGGGCTCATGGCGTGCGCGGAGTCCCCGGCGAGGAAGACCCGGCCGCGCCGGTAGCTGCTCGCCGAGCGGACGTGTGCGGTGAAGACGCCGCTGAACCGCATGTCCCCGAGCCGGCGCGCGCCGGGCACCCGCTCGGCCAGCAGCCGTTCGAAGAAGGCGCGGTCGGGGGTGTCGCCGGTGTAGTCGTCGGGGACGCTGGCGCCGACCCGGAACACCCCGTCGCCCAGCGGCGCCAGCACCATGTTGCCGGACCGGGTCAGGTAGTACGCGGCCTCGCTGCTGGTGGTCTCGCCGAGGATCTCCGCGTCGGTGATGGCGAGCCGGGTGCGCAGGGTGCGGCCCGCGAACCGGAAGCCGAAGGCGTCGCGGACGGTGCTGCCGTAGCCGTCGACGCCGACGACGTAGTCGTAGCCGCGGGTCTCGGTACGGCCGTCGGGCAGGCGCAGCCGGCAGGTGACGCCGTGCGCGTCCTGGGTGCCGTCGAGGAAGGTGGTGTCGTAGGCGATGGTTCCGCCCAGTGCGGTCAGGTGCTCTTCGAGGATCGCCTCGGTGCGCCACTGCGGGATGGTGATGGCGAACGGATAGCCGACGCCCCGCAGCCGGTCGAACCGGACCAGGCCGATCATCTTCTTCTCGGAGTAGTAGTTCATCTGGTCGAAGTAGTGACCGTTGTCGACCAGTTTCCGGCCCACTCCGACGCGGTCCAGGAGTTCCAGGACCCGGGGCCACAGGATGGTGGCGCGGGAGTGCGGGCTCTGTCTGCGGAGCTTGGAGATGACGTCGGCGCCGATCCCGTGTGCCAGCAGCTCGCCGGCGAGCACCATCCCGACCGGGCCTGCCCCCACGACGAGGACGCGCGGCCGCTGCATGTCAGCCACCCCCGGTCAGGCGCCGAGCGGGCGGAGCCGGTGGACGGAGGGCGGGCGGACGAAGGCGCCGTCGGTGGCCGCGAGGAAGGCGGCGACGTACTCCTGCTTCATGTGCAGGTCGATGGCGGCCTGGTCGGCCCACTCCTCCACCAGCACGATCACGTGGTCGTGCTCGGCGGACCGGAAGGCGTCGAACCGCAGCGCGCCCTCCTCCTCGCGGGTCTCGGCGCACAGCCGCGCGAAGGCGTCCGCGGTCTGCTCCGTCCGGTCCGGTACGACGTCGAAGAGGACGGTGATCTCGATGCTCATGCGGGGGTCACTTCCTGGGCGGTGAGGTCGTCGAGGGCGACGGGGGTCAGGGGTTCGCGGGAGCGGCCGGGTCCGGCGCACTCCTCGGGGGCGGCGTTCCAGTGGCGCAGGACGAGGCGGGGACGGCCGGACGGGGTCCACTCGGCGTCCACGCAGAGCGCGTGGCAGGTGCCGACCAGTGCGCGGGGGGCTTCGGCCCGGTCCGCGAGCAGGGCCCGGGTCAGCAGGTTCAGGACGCCGCCGTGGGCCACCACCAGCAGCCGTCCGGCCCCGCGGTGCGCGGTGAGGATGCCGGCCAGCGCGCCGCCGAAGCGGGCCAGGGCGGTGTGTCCGCTCTCGCCGCCCGGCGGCGTGTACCCCGGATCGGTCAGCAGCCGCCGCATCGTGGCCGGGCGGCGCCGGGCGAACTCGGCACGGTCCAGGCCGTCGAGTGCGCCGAGGTGGCGTTCGCGCAGGCCGTCGGCGCGGTGGTGGGGCACGTCGAGCCGGCCGGCGGCGTACGCGGCGGTCTGCGCCGCCCGGGACAGCGGCGAGGAGTACACCGCCGCCCAGCCGTCCGGCGGCAGCGACCGTGCGGCCCGCTGTGCCTGCCGTACCCCCTCGTCGTTGAGCGGGGCGTCGGTCTGCGCCTGGAACCGGCCGGCCGCGTTGAGTGCGGTCTCTCCGTGCCGGAGCAGGACCACGCGCACGGGCTCAGGCGGCGGTCGGGCCGGCGGCGGCGGGAGCGCCGAGGGCCTCGACCACGCGGGCGGCCTCGTCGACGCTCTGCCCGGAGGTGAGCACGCCCTCCGATATGGAGACGCCGAGCCGCTTCTCCAGGATCAGGGACATCTCCAGCAGGGCCAGCGAGTCCACGGCCAGGTCGTCGAAGACCGTGTCCGGGGAGACCTCTTCGGCCGGGATGTCGAACTTGCCGGTGAGGATGTCGATGATCATCGTGGTCACGGAGCCGGTCATGATTCACCTTTCGTGGTGCAGGGGCGGGGGCTGGGCGAAGTGCGGGTGTGCAGGAGGGTGTGCCGGTGGGTCCGCCGGAGGGTGTGCAGGGGGCTGCCGGCGGTGGTGGGTGGGCCGGCCGGTGTGCCGGTGGGGGGCCGCGCCGGGATCAGCCGGCCGGCAGGTCCGGCCAGGTCAGTGTGGCCGAGCCCCAGGTGGCGCCGCCGCCGAAGGCGGTCAGCAGGACCCGGTGTCCGGCGCGCAGGGTGCCGTCGGCCAGGCCGTCGGCGAGGGCGAGCGGGACGGAGGCGGCCGACGTGTTGCCGACGTGCTCGATGTTCGTCACCGCGCGGTCCGGCGGCAGCCCGAGCTGTTCGGCCACGGCGTGGATGATGCGCGTGTTGGCCTGGTGGGCCACGAGCCGGTCCACCTGCGCGACCTGCCAGCCCGTGCGCTCCAGGACGGTGCGCGAGGACTGGGCCATGCGGCGCACCGCGGCGAAGAAGACGGACTTGCCGTCCATGCGGAAGTACCGGTCCTCGGGCCGGGGCGTGCCGCCCCGGGAGCGCTCCTCGGCGCCTCCGCCCCGGACGGTGATCAGGTCGGCCAGTGAGCCGTCGCTGCCCAGGTCGACGTCCAGCACGGCGCCGGGCTCGTCGCGGGTCCCGGACCGCAGCAGGACCGCGCCGGCCCCGTCCCCGAAGATGACGGAGGTGGTGCGGTCCTCGGGGTCCAGGATGGTGCTGAAGGACTCCGCGCCGATCACCAGGACCCGTCCGGCGAAACCGGCGGTCACGGCGGCGGCGCCGGCCTGGAGCGCGTAGAGGAACCCGGAGCACACGGCGGCCACGTCGAAGGCCGGTACCCCGGTCAGGCCCAGGCGGTCGGCGACGGCCGGCGCAGTGGCCGGGCAGGGACGGTCGGGCGTGGTGGTGGCGACGATCACCAGGTCGGCGCCGTCCGCACCGGCGTTCTTCAGGGCGCGCCGGCCGGCTTCGACGGCCAGGTCGCCCGTGCTGGTGCCCGGGTCGACGACATGGCGCGTGGCGATGCCGGTGCGGGTCCGGATCCAGTGGTCGGAGGTGTCCAGGTGCCGGGCGAGGTCGTCGTTGGTCACGATCCTGGGCGGTACGTGTCCGCCCACACCGGCGATCACTGCTGCTCGGGTCATGCCGCCGCACGCCCCTCGGGAAGCCGGTGGGCGACCGCCGACCGCACCTGGAGCCCGGCGAGTTCACCCGCCACGGTCAGGGTGCGCCAGGTGCCGTCCGCCTTCTGCAGCAGGCCGGCGTCGTCCAGGCGGGTGGTCACCGGGACCCGGCGGCCGGGGCGGTCCGGGCGGGAGGCGGTGAGCACGGTCTGCCGCATCCACAGGGTGTTGCTGTCCTGCCGGCGCATGCCGTCCAGGTCGTACAGCATGATCTGGGCGAGCTGGAGGGCGGTGACGAAGGCGTCGATCATCGACACCGACGGCTGGTACGCGCCTTCGAGCCCGGCGGCCGGCACCGGGGCGCCGTCCTCGTGGACGACGGTCAGCGCGGCCTCGGCCCGCAGCGCCCGGTGGTCCACCCGCACGTCGTGGATCAACTGGCGCCGGGTGGTGAACCCGGTGCCGAAGTAGCGGTCCGCGGCCGGTCCGAGCAGTTCGTCCAGGCCCGCGTGGGTGCCCGCGCGGGGCGCGGCCGCGACCGGCGCGTGCTCGATCTCGCAGCGCACCCGCATGGTGCCGATCGCGCAGTCCACCACCGACACCACGCGCGCGGGATCACCGGCGGCCGGGTCGGTGCCGCGCAGCGTCGCCCGGGCCGGCAGCCCGGCCAGGTCCTCCTGCGGGCTGCTGCCGGCCGCCATCCGCACCCTGCGCAGCCAGGCGCCGCGCAGGTCGGTGCCGGGGCCGCGCAGGCAGGCCTCGGCCAGCTGGGCGGCGACGACGAGGCCGTCGACGGTGCTGAAGTGGGGGCGCAGGTCGGTGCCGGCCGCCTTCTTCGACCAGTCGGACGGGTAGCGCACGCCCACCGAGGAGCGCGCCTGGACCGTGCCGTCCGCGACGGCGAGCGCGACCTCGCCGATGTCGTAGCCGACCCGGCGGAAGCCGCGGCCGAAGAAGCGCCGCTCGGCGGGGCCGAGGTGGTCGTCGACGGACATCGGCACGGCCGGTGCCGAAGTCGCGGCCGCCGGCGCGATGGGGGTCGGAGTCGGGGTCATCGGTGCTCCGTTCGTCGGGAAGGGGCGAGCCGGGGCGGCGGGGCGGTCGCCGGGCGGAGTCCCGGCCGGCGGGCGCCGCCGCGCCGGACCGCACAGGTGAGACGTGCCGTGCAGGTGCGGTGGCCGAGGTCGTCGGTGAGGACGATCTCGTACGAGGCGGTGGTCTGCCGCTCGTCGAGGGGCCGGCACACCCCGGTGACGGTCCCCGAGGAGACCCACCGGTGGTGCGTGCAGGAGAGGTCGACGCCGACCGCGTTCCCGCCGGGTCCGGCGTGCAGGAACGCGGCGACGGAACCCAGTGTCTCCGCGAACACCGCATTCGCCCCGCCGTGCAGAATTCCCAGCGGCTGGCGATTTCCGGAAACCGGCATGGTGCCCACGACGATTCCCGGTTCGCATCGGATTATCTCTATGCCCATCTGCCGGGTGAGTTGTTCTCCCGCGTATGAGCCGTCGACCCTTATGGGCCCGAGCATCATGTTCGGCATTGGTCTCCGTCTTTTTCCGCGGCCCGCACCGGCGGACCGACAGGAGTCAAACACGAGGACCCGACCGCCATAAGGGGCATGGCCTGTTGCTGCCATTCCGGTGGTAAGTGCGCGGTGTTCCGCGAGACTTGTGGCCCGGCGGCGACCCGCCGTCCATGTACTCGTGCTTCGGTACGCTCGGCCGTACGTGTCTGTACGGGGGATCGACCGATCAGGAAGGGAGCGCCGTCCGGTGCAGCGTGTTTCGCTCGGAGGGCTCGATGTCTCGCGCATCGGCCTGGGAGCCATGACGATGTCCGACTACTACACGGGCGCGGGGAGCGACGAGCAGGAGGCCGTCCGCACCGTGCGGCAGGCCCTGGACCTGGGGGTCGACTTCATCGACACCGCCGAGATCTACGGTCCGTTCGTCAACGAGGAACTGGTCGGCCGTGCCGTCGCCGGACGGCGTGACGAGGTGGTCATCGCCACGAAGTTCGGGCTGGTCGCGCACGACGGCGCCGGGCCCAACGTCCTCGACAGCTCACCGGCCAATGTGCGCAAGGCGGTCGAGGGCTCGCTCCGGCGGCTGGGTACGGACCGCATCGACCTCTGCTACCAGCACCGCGTCGACCCGGGGACGCCGATCGAGGAGACGATGGGCGCGCTGGCCGAGCTGGTGCGGGAGGGGAAGGTCCGGTACGCCGGGCTGTCGGAGGCCGGTGAGGACACCGTGCGGCGCGCGCACGCCGTGCACCCGGTGGCCGCGGTGCAGACCGAGTACTCGCTCTGGTCGCGCCGGCCCGCCGAGCCGCTGCTGCCGGTGCTGCGGGAACTGGGCATCGGGCTCGTCGCCTACTCGCCGCTCGGCCGCGGCTTCCTGACCGGGGCGATCCGTTCCACGGCGGAACTGGCCGCGGACGACTTCCGGTTGAGCACGCCGCGGTTCGCCGACGGCAACTTCGAGCGCAATCTGGCCATCGTCGACGAGGTGGAGGCCGTCGCCGCGGACGCCGGCGCCACGCCCGCCCAGGTCGCGCTGGCCTGGCTGCTGGCGCAGGGCGACGACGTGGTCCCGATCCCCGGCACCAAGCGCGTGGCCCGCGTCAAGGAGAACGCGGCGGCCGACGCCGTCGTCCTGACCGCGGACCAGCTCGCCCGGCTCGACGCGCTCACTCCGCCGAGCGGCGAGCGGTACGCGGAGGAGGACCTGGCGCGGACGGGGTTGTGAGCGGGTACGTGCGTCGTCACGCCGGTCAGGACTGAAGAACACCTCCCGGTCAGGGGCGAAGGCCGCGTCCCGGTCAGGGACGAAGGCCATGTCCCGGTCAGGGACGAAGACCGGCGTCCCCGTCAGGGGCGGAGGCCGCGTCCGCCACGCCGGACACGTCGGGCGGACCGGCCGGGGCGAGCCTGGGGCGCGGCCTCCCGCCCCGGCCGGCCACCGCCCGGCGGCAGGTCAGATCCACTGGCGCCGGGCCGCTTCCACCCCCGCCTGGAAGCGGCTCTGTGCGCCCATCCGGACCATCACGGCCGCGATGGTCCGGCGGACGGTGCGGACCGACAGGCCGGTGCGCCGGGAGATGCCCTCGTCGGTCAGGCCCTCGGACAGCAGTGCCAGCACCTCCCGGTCCCGGCCGGCCGGAACGCCGTGCCCGGGGGCGTCCGCCGCGGCGGACGACAGGGCCGAGCGCGCCCACACCTGGTCGAAGAGCGCCTGGTAGGCCCCGACCAGTACCCGGCCGCGCAGCAGCGTGGCCGGGGAGCCTGCCGGGCCCGGGTCCGACGGGACGACGGCGAGGTCCCGGTCGGCGACGGCCATCCACACCGGGAGCCGCGGCAGCGCCCGGACGGCCGCCCCGGTGGCGGCGATCCGCCGGATGTCGCCGGCGTAGGCGGGATCGCAGCCGACGTCCGCCAGGTGCAGGGCGCGGATCCGCGCGCCGCGGCGGACCAGTTCGGCGCTCAGCGACGTGAGCCGCTCGCGCACCCGTGGGTCGTAGGGGCGCCGCGGCAGCGCGAGCCGGAACTCGCGCACCGTACGGTGGCGCAGCGTGTCGAGGAGAGAGGCCAGGGCGTCGTAGTCGGGCAGTGCCTCCAGCGTGGTGCGGGGGATCGTCCGGCGGTCGTCGGGTCTCATCGACAACTGGTTTTCCATGCCCTCATTCCACTGTGGAAATCGATACGTGGATTTAACATGGCGTTTCCTTATGCGTCAGGAATCAGCCCTTGAGGGAAGGGGTCTGCGGTGCGGCGAGAGCCCCCTTCGGGCGTGCCATGTCATCGTCGGCAGACCCAAGGGTGGAGCTGACTTGAAGTGGTGTCAAGCGGCAAAAATTTGCCGCTGTCGAGCATTCCGGTTCTGTGTAATAGTGACTCCCGGACAGGAGCCACTACGCCGGCATGAGTGCCACGAAGCGTGCGCCTGGCCGGTACGCGGGGAGGAGGACCTGGGCGGTGACAACCAACTCGGTCTGTGAAACATGGGGGAGAGAGAGATGGAAGCGTCCGCCCTGGCGAAACGCGATGATGCGTGGCCCGGCGTCCCACAGTTCCCGGCATTCGGAATCATTCAAGGCACTCTCCAATAAAGCCTGGAGGGTCGCGTCTTCCGGATACCGGAAGAGTGCGAAGCGCAGTTGGGCGAGGTACAGCGAAGCCTGTCGATGCCAGTCGACTATCTGCTCTCGCGACTCCGGATTCTGCAGTACCCAGCGCATGAGATTGGCCCGCGGTTCGCGGACCCAGGGGAACCACTGAACCATCAGCTCGTTGCAGGCGATGACGTTCCACGCGTGGTCGATGAGATAGGCAGGGAAATTCGACTGCGCATCGACGAACTGCTTCAGGCGGGTCATCCTGCCGTCGTCGCCCTGCGGGTGCTCCTCGTCCGACACCTCGGTCCGCCGGTACCAGTACAGCGCGGTCCGTTCGTCCGGTCCCAGGTCCAGCGCGTCCGCGAGGCTGGTCAGCGTGTCCGCGGTGAGCGGCACCTGCGCCCCGCTCTCCAGTGCCCGGTACCAGCGTTCGCTGACGCCCATCCGGTGGGCGACCTCCTTCTGGGGCAGCGCCTTGGCGCGGCCGAGCCGTGCGCCGGCCTCGGCGCGCCAGGCGCGCAACAGTGCGGGAAGGTCACCGAATTCGAGCTGGAATTCCTCCGGTTCCCCGCCGGTCGAAGCGGGTCCGGATATGTCGGTTTCACTGGTTCCGGTCACGATTTCCCCCGATCGCTGCTTAATCCGAGAGTCAACTCTAACGGAGGCTTGATCGCCGCCGTCGGCTGAGTGCTGGTCAGCCGGTGCCTGGCACAAGGGAGTTCGGCCGGAAAACACCGGCCGGACGCCTGAGAACGCGCTTCAAACGTCAGAGAAGTCACACTGAAATCGAGGATCAGGCTGTGAAGCACATCACGAACGCGGAAACACCGAGCGGCGCCCGGCAGGGCCGGCGCGTCGTGGTCACCGGAGTGGGCGCCATCAGCCCCCTGGGACGGGGCGGCGAAGCCCTGTGGGAGGGCCTGCTCGAGGGCCGCTGCGGCATCCGCCCGCTGGACGCCCCGGAGTTCGCCGGCCATCCCGTGCGCATCGCGGGAACCGTGCCCGTCGATCCGCTCGACCTGTTGCCCAAACCACAGGCCCGGCGCATGAACCGGGCCGCCCTCTTCGCCGTGCTCGCCGCCCGCGAGGCCTGGCAGGACGCCGGTTTCGCCGCGGAGGGCACCACGGCGAGCGGCCTCGACCCGGAACGGGTCGGCGTGTGCGTCGGCACCATCATCGGCGGGGCGCCCGTGCTGGTCGACGGCGACCGGCGGCTGCGCGACCGGGGCGTGCGGGCGGTCCCGCCGCTCACCGCCCCCATGACGGTCCCCTCCCAGGCCGCCTCACAGATCTCGCTGGACCTGCGGGTGACGGGCGAGGCCCGGACCGTCGTCAGCGCCTGCGCGTCCGGCACCGAGGCCATCGGGCAGGCCATCGACCGGATCCGGTACGGCCATGTGGACGTCGCGCTCGCCGGCGGGGCGGAGGCCGCCGTCACCCCGGAGATCATGGCCGCCTTCGCCGCGATGCGCGCGCTGTCGGCGCGCAACGACGAACCGGGGGCCGCGTCCCGCCCGTTCGCCAAGGACCGTACGGGATTCGTGAACGCCGAAGGCGCGGGCCTGCTGGTGCTGGAGGCGGAGGAGCACGCACTGGCCCGCGGGGCCCGCATCTACTGCGAGGCCGCCGGGTGGGGCCTGTCCGCCGACGCGCACCACATGGCCGCGCCGGACCCGACCGGAGGCGGTGTCGCGGTCGCCCTGCGGCGCGCCATCGCCGACGCGGACGCGTCCCCCGCCGACGTCGTGCACGTCAACGCGCACGCCACCGCGACCGTGGAGGGCGACCTCGCGGAGGCGGCCGCCCTGCACACCGTCTTCGGCGACGGGGAGGGGACCGTGCCCGTGCCCGTCACGGCGCTCAAGGGAAACCTGGGGCACCTGCAGGGCGCGGCCGGCGGGGTGGAGGCGGTGGCGGCGGCCCTCACCCTCCACCACGGCACCATCCCGCCCACCCTCGGCTGCGACGACCTGGACGACGCCATCCCCCTGGACGTGGTCCGCACCGTGCCCCGGCCCCTTCCCGGACACGGCGACCTGGTGCTGAGCAACTCCTTCGGTTTCGGCGGCCACAACGCGGTACTGGCGCTGCGCCGCGGCTGACGGCGGGGCGCCGCGGCCGGCGGCACTGGGCCGCGGCGGGCGGCGGGGCGGCGAGGGCCGCCGGCGAGCAGCGGGCGGCCCTCGCTCACCCGTCGTCCGCCCCCTCCCCCGCCCCCGCCCTCGCCGGGAGGAGGGACGCGGTGGTGCGGGGCGGCGGGGAGCCGTCCCAGGGGGTGGCCCGGTCGAGGACGGCACCGGCGCGCAACGGAAGTGACGCCGGCGCGCGCAGCACGACGTGCGGCCGGTAGCGGGGCGGCCCCTCGGCGAGCCGGGGTTCCACGACCCGCTGCGCGAACCGTGTGAAGGCCAGCTCGGCCTCCAGCCGGCCCAGCGGGGCACCGAGGCAGTAGTGCGTGCCCAGTCCGAAGGACAGGTGCCCGCCCGCGTCCTCCCGCTCCGCGTCGAAGCGGTGCGGGCAGCCGAAGACGGCGCCGTCACGGTTCGCCCCCGCCAGCAGCAGCACCATGGTCGTACCCCGGGCGACGCGGGTGCCGCACACCTCCAGGTCCTCACGGGCGTGGCGGTGCACGATCTGGAGGGGTGGCTGCAGCCGCAGCACCTCCTCGACCACGGCCGGCGCCGTCGTCCGGGGGCGTTCGCGCAGCGCGGCCAGGACCCGCGGGTGCTCCAGCAGGAGCAGCAGGCCGTTGGCTATGAGGCCGACCGTCGTCTCGTGCCCGGCGTTCAGCAGCAGGCGGCAGGTGGTGACGACCTCCTGGTCGGTGAGCCGTTCGCCGTCCGGTGCCGCCGCCAGCAGCCGCGACATGACGTCGTCCCGCGGTTCGGCCCGCCGCTGGGCCGCCGTCCGGAGGAAGAAGGCGGTGAGTTCGGCCTCGGCCCGGCGGCGTTCGGCGAGGCCGGGCGGGGGCACGCCGAGGAACGCCAGGTACGGGTCGACCGAGCGGCCGAGCAGGGAGGATCGTAGGCGGTACCAGTCCTGGTCGCCGGTGTCGATGCCGAGGACCCGGCAGATGACGGTGACGGGCAGCGGGGAGGCGAGGTCGGCGACGCCGTCCATCCGTGACCTCGTCGCCGCCTCGTCCAGCAGGTCGTCGATCAGCTCCCGGATCATGGGCGCCAGCCGCCGCGCGGCCCTCGGAGTGAAGTCGGGGGCGGCGAGCCGGCGCAGCGCCGTGTGCCGGGGCGGGTCGCTGAACAGGAACGACGGCAGCTCCATGGCGGGCGTCCCCTGAGCCCGGTCGGCCTGCTCGGCCCCCTCGACCGGCTCGTTCTGCGGGCCCTGCTCGCTTTGCCGGTAGAGCAGGGCGTGCCGCCGGTCGTTGCTGGCCCGGGGATCGCGCAGTACGGCGCGGCAGGCCTCGTGGGAGGCGAACACGACCACGGGCCGGCCCGGGACCCGCACGGGCTCCGCGGCCCGGATCTGCTCGTACAGCGGGTAGGGATCGGGCCGGGACCGCGCGGCGAGGATGCGCCGCAGGGTGGACACCGCGTCGTCGCCACCGGGGCCGTCCGGCGAGCTGAACACCGCGTCCGCGCCACCGGACCCTTCCAGCGAACTGAACACCGCGTCCGCGCCACCGGACCCTTCCGGCGGGCCGGACACCGGGTCGGGGCCACCCGGCCGGACCGGCGGGGTGGCCGCCGCGCGGCCCGTCACGGGGCCGCCTCGAAGGTACGGACGGCCCAGTCGCCGGGCACCAGCCCGCGGTGTGCGGCCAGCTCACCGAAACGGCGTACGGCACGCAGCCCGTCCCCGGTGAGTTCGTAACGCAACGTCCGGTAGTACGTGAGCAGTTGGGGGGCGGTGAAGCCGGAACCCGGCGCGACCTCGGCGGCCACCCGCTCCAGGTGCGCGAGCGCGCTGTCCCGTGCCGCCAGCAGGGCGCGGTGCACGGCGGCGACGGTGTCCGGGTGCTGTTCGGCGTACTCCCGCCGCACCGCCCAGACGGCGAAGACCATGGGCAGCCCGGTCCACCGCGTCCACAGTGCCGCGGTGTCGTACACGGTCGCGGGTTCCCCGCCCGGAACACCGTGGAAGTGGACCCTGAGCGCCGGGTCCCCGATGACGACGGCCGCGTCGCCCTGGCGCAGCAGTTCCGCCGTGTCGGGCGGGCCGGTGAAGTAGCGGGGTGTCAGCCCGAACCGCTCCTCCAGCAGGAACCGGGCCAGCAGCACGGTCGTACGGCTGGCCGAGGTGAGCCCGACGAGCGGTGCGGGGGTCGTCTCCAGGGGGCGCCGGCTGACGATGTTGCAGGACATGACGGGTCCGTCGGCCGCGATGGCCGGTCCCGGTAGCAGCAGCAGGTCCTCGGTGTGCCGCAGGTACGCGGCCAGGCTGACCGGCCCGAGGTCGAGTCCGCCCGCGGCCAGCCGGTCGCCGGCCGCCTCCGGGGTGAGGGACACCAGGTCCACGTCGGGCAGGAGCCGCGAGCGCCGCAGCCCCCACAGGAGGGGGCGGCAGTTCAGGAACGAGATGTGGCCGACGCGGGGCCGACGCTGCCGGGCCGCGGGGTCCAGGCCTACGGTGCCGAGTCCGGTGGTCGGCATGGTCATCACTCCCGGTGGGTCGGAGGGAAGGCGGAGGGTGCCGGGCGGGCCGCTACTTGCGGCCCCACGACTGCACCAGGGCGGGCGCGAGGTCCCAGAAGTCCCCGTCGTCCAGCAGGGCGTGGAACTCCTCCAGCTCGTGCGGGGTCACATAACCTCCGGAGAGCAGCGGTTCGCGCGACATGTCCACGGTCCGCCGCCAGAAGTCGGCGAGCCGGGTGCCGCCTTGCAGGTTCTGGGTGACCGTGTTCGCTCCGACGTCACGGTAGCCGTAGCCGAGGAACGAGCCCGGCTGGCCGCGGGACCACCAGCTGTCCGTGCCCAGCGTTCCGCAGATCAGGCTGCTCCAGCGCTGCATGACCTTGCGGTAGGCGGCGTTCGGTGAACTCTCGACGGGGAACCAGCAGAACGACTCGATCAGCACGAAGCCGCCGGGCCGCAGCCAGCGCAGCATCCGGCGCATGACGTCGTCGCGCTGCGGCAGGTGGCTGAGGACCAGCCGGGCGTGGATGACGTCGAAGGACTCGTCGGGGAACGGGTCGCGGGTGACGTCGTGCACCAGGCGGCGCAGCCGGGGTTCCGGTATGCGTTCCAGCAGGGTCGTGTCGAGGTCGGTGGCGACCACGTCGCCCTGCGGGGCCCGCCCGCACAGCCACCGGGCGACGGAGCCCGAACCGGCCCCCACTTCCAGGCACCGTGCGTCGCGTGCCACCCCGAGCGCTGCCAGCGTCCGGGTGCACAGAGGATCGAAGACCTCGGCGAGCAGGCGCAGCCGGGTTTCCTCGTCCTGGTCCAGAGCGAACAGGGTCTCGCCGTACTTCTCCATGGCGCGCCTTTCGGTTCCGAGGGGCTCAGCGCAACTGCGGGCAGCCAAACACGGCGCCGCGCCGGGCGCTAACTCCCGTACGCCTGCTGACAGGTTGCTGCCAGCTGCGGGCCCGGCGCCGCGACCGTGCCGGGCCGGACCGGGAACGTGCAGCGTCGCCCGTGAGCGCGCAGGCGGTGTCTCCCGCTCACGGCCGCCGCGCCGGGGGATCCACGGCGGGGCGGCCCCGTTCGCCCTGGCGGGGCCGCGGGACGAACGGGGGCGGTGCCGTCAGGTCCGCAGGAAGGCGAGGACCGCCAGGACCCGGCGGTGGCCGTCGGTGTCGACCGGCAGGTCGAGCTTGCTGAAGATGTTGCCGATGTGTTTGTTCACGGCCGCCTCGCTGATGAACAGGTGCTTGGCGAGGTTGGCGTTGGTGCGGCCCTGCGCGACGAGCGCCAGGACCTCGCGCTCCCGGGCGCTCAGCCGCTCCAGCGGGTCCTGGCGCAGCCTCACGAGCTGGGTGATGACCTCCGGGTCGACCACGGTGCCGCCGGCGGCCACGCGCTCGGTCGCGGCGACGAAGTCCGCGACCGCGCTGACCCGTTCCTTGAGCAGGTACCCCACTCCCGCGCCGCCGCCCGAGTCGAGCAGGCGCAGCGCGTAGGAGCGTTCCACGTACTGGCTGAGCACGAGCACGGGCAGGGCCGGGAACTCCTCGCGCAAGGTCACCGCCGCCCGCAGCCCGTCGTCGCCGAGCGTGGGCGGCATCCGTACGTCGGTGACGATCAGGTCGGGCCGGTCGGCGCGCACCGCCGCGACCAGGGCGTCGGCGTCCCCGACCGAGGCCACCACCTGGTGACCGACCCGCTCCAGGAGGCCGACCAGGCCTTCGCGCAGCAGCACGGCGTCCTCGGCCACGATCAGGCGAAGCGACACGGAACCTCCACGTGCAACAGGGTGGGACCACCGGCGGGGCTCGACACCCGCATCCGGCCGTCGAGCGCGGTGACGCGGTCCGCGAGCCCGGTCACGCCGCTGCCGGCCGCGGGATCGACCCCGCCGTGACCGTCGTCGGCGATGTCGAGGACCAGCAGATCGGAATGGTAGCGGCCGCGCACCGAGGCACTGGCCGCCCCGCTGTGCCGGGCCACGTTCGTCAGGGCCTCGTTGATGAGGTAGTACATGGTCGTCTCCAGTTTCCTGGGCAGCCGCTCGGGCAGCCGCAGGTCGACCGTGACCGGGATCGGGAAGCGGCCGGCGTAGTCCTCGACCGCCGCGACCAGACCGTGGTCGGCGAGGACCGGCGGGTTGAGACCGCGGATCAGCGCCCGCAACTCCTGGTGCGCGGTGGACAGCTGGGCCTCGGCCCGGGTCAGCAGCTCGGCCTGCGGGGAGTCATCCGGGATCTCCAGTCGCATGAGCCCCAGCGTCATGCCCAGCGAGACGAGCCGTTGCTGGGCGCCGTCGTGCAGGTCGCGTTCGATGCGTACCCGCTCGGCGTCGAACGAGTCGAGCAGCCGCGCCTGCGAGGCCCGCACCTCGCGCAGTTCCTCGCCCAGTTCCCTGTCGCGCGGGGCGAGGAAGGTGCGGGCCATGGCGGCCCGCGCTCCCGCCCACGAGGTCACCGTGTACGGGGAGGCGAGCAGCACGATCGCGCCGAACACCGTCCACGGCCAGGTGCCGCCGTCGGTGGAGGCGAAGGTGAGGGCGGGGACGCCGAAGGAGAAGCCGAGGACCATCAGGTCCATCCACCACAGCGCCGCCGCGGACAGCAGCGCGAAGAGCAGCTCCCGCCAGGTCACTTGTTCCTTCAGGCGGGCGGCGGTCCAGGCGCGCGGGCCGGGCGCGTCCGGCGCCCGGTGCGGGTCGGGGAGGTGGTCGAGGTCCACCAGGCGCAGCCGGCGGCGCTCGACGCGGGCCACCAGGGTGGCGACCAGCACCATGCCGACCAGCGGGGCGACACCGATCAGGACGACCAGCAGCGCGAGGCCCGCGGCCAGTCCGAGGGTGAGGACCGGCACGGCGGCGGCCCCGGCCACGACGCCGCTGCCGAGGTAGGCGAGCGACCGCCAGGGCCAGCTGGAGGTCAGGAAGCTGAGCGGAGGCCGGGTCATGGCCTGCCAGGCTGTCGTGGGTCGCATGCGGTCAACGTAACCGCGCGGAGCGGCAGATGAGGGCGCGTCCGCCCGACGAGCGGCCCCGGACGGGCAGAGGTAGAGCTGCCTCTACCTTCGAAGTAGAGGGTGGATCAGTGCCCCGGGCACCCGCCGTACGGTGAAGTCGACGTATGACGACAACGAGGCGGGCCCCGGTGCGGGACGCGGTGGAACTCCAGGACGTGCGCAAGGTCCACGGCAGCGGTGGACATCGGGTGACCGCGCTGGACGGTGTGTCCTTCGGCTTCCCCGGCGGCACCTTCACCGCGATCATGGGACCTTCCGGTTCCGGGAAGTCGACCCTGCTGCAGTGCGCGGCCGGTCTGGAGCGGCCGACCGCCGGCCGGATCGTCCTCGCCGGTGTGGACATCGGCCGGCAGAACGAGAAGGAGCGCACCCGGCTCCGCCGCGACCACGTCGGATTCGTCTTCCAGGCCTTCAACCTGGTCGAGTCCCTGACCGCCGCGCAGAACGTGGAGCTGCCGTCGCGGTTCGCCGGCCGCAAGGTCAGCGGGCAGCAGGTCGCCGACGCGCTCGCCGCGGTCGGACTGGCCGACCGGGCCGGGCACCGCCCCAGCCGGCTCTCCGGCGGTCAGCAGCAGCGCGTGGCTCTGGCCCGCGCCCTCGTCACCCGGCCCGACGTCCTCTTCGCGGACGAGCCGACCGGTGCCCTGGACACCGTCACCTCCCAGGAGGTGCTGCGCATGATGCGGATGCTGGTGGACCAGGAGGGCCAGACCACGCTGATGGTCACCCACGACCCGGTGGCGGCCGCCACGGCCGACGTCGTCGTCTTCCTCAAGGACGGCCGGATCGCCGACCGCATCGCGCTGGACGGCCGCTCCGGCCGCGACGAGGCCGCCGCCGTCGCCACCCACATGACCCGGCTGGAGGCGTGATGCTGATCCTCGCGAACGTACGGGAACGCTGGTCCGGCTTCCTCGGCGCCTTCATCGCCGTCCTGGCCGGCGTCACCCTGATCACCACCACCCTGGTCGTCTACGACTCCGCCCGGCCGAGGGTGCAGCCCCGCTACGCGGGCACCGCGGCCCTGGCCCTGCCGCGGCAGGCCGCCGACACCGACGGCAGCCCCGAGGACCGGATGCCGTGGAGCAGGGACGAGGCGGCTCCGCTGCTCGCCGGACTCCACCGGATCCCCGGCGTCACCGACGCCGTGGCCGACCGCTCCTTCTACGCGCAGGCCGTCGTGAACGGCAAACCCGTCGCCGACGAGGGCGCCCTGGAGTCGGGACACGGCTGGGGCAGCGTCCGCACGGCGCCCTACCGCCTGGTCTCCGGGCGGGCACCGCGCGGCACCGGCGAGGTCGTGGTGGACCGCGCGCTGGGCGCCGCCGTGGGCAGCGAACTGACCGTCAACATCACTCAGGGACGCCGGCAGTTCACCGTCACCGGCACGGTGGACGGCCCCGGCTACTACTTCAGCGAGGCGTTCGCCGCCCGGCAGCAGCCCGGCGTCCGCGCCATCGCCCTGATCACCGGCAGGGGCGCGGACACCGGGGCCGTCGTCGGCGCCGCCCGCAAGGTGCTCGGCGACCGGGGCGACGTCGTCTTCGGGGACGGCCGCGCCGAACTCCAGCCCCGGTACATCGAGCACAAGCGCTTCCTCGGCGTCCAGCTCATCAGCGCCATGGCCGCCCTCGGCCTGTTCACCACGGTGTTCGTGGTGGCCTCCATGCTGGTCCTGGCGACCGGGATGCGGCGCCGCGAGATCGGTCTGCTGCGCACCATCGGCGCCGCTCCTCAGCAGGTCAAGCGCATGATCCTGGGCGAGGCCACCGTGGTCGGCCTGCTCGGCTCGATCGCCGGCTGCGCGACCGGCGTCGCCGCCGCGCCACTGCTGCGGAACATCCTGCGGAACCTGGGCGTGACCCCGCCGGACATGGCGATCACCGTCGCCGCCTGGCCCCTGCTCACCGGCTGTGCGGTCGGGGTCGGGGTCAGCGTGACCGGCGCGTGGACCGCGGGGCGCAAGGCCGCCCGGGTCTCCCCCGTCGAGGCGCTGCTGGACAACGGCCGCGCCGACCGGGGCATGGGGCGCGGCCGTTGGATCGCCGGTCTGGCCGTCCTGGGCCTGGGCGTCTTCCTGGCCATCGGCACGGCCGCCTCCAGCGCCGACCACCGGATCAACGCGGCGATCTTCGCCACGATGACGCTGGTCGTCGCGGCGGCCCTGCTGGCTCCCGTGTTCATCGGCCCCGTCGGCCGGTTCCTGACCGCCCCGTTCCAGCGCGGTGGCTCGGCCGCTGCGATGCTGATCCGCGCCGAGCTGGTCGCCGACCCGCGCCGGGCCGCCTCGCTGGTGGCGCCCGTGATCGCCGCCGTCGGGTTCGCGGTGCTGCTCAGCGGGATGGTGGAGACGATGCGGGTGGCCTACCCGGCGGGCGAGGCGCTGAAGGTGAAGGGGCAGACGATCGTGACGGCGAACGGCATCCCCGGCAACACCGACGAGGCCGTCGCCGCCAACCCGGTGGGCAAGGCCGCCCTGCCGGCCCGCGCGTTCGTGCTGAGGGGCGGGCGGACCGCCGGGGGTCCGGGGTACGCCGGCGCGGTGGCCGGGGCCACCGTGCTGGACGTGCTGGGCAGCCGGGACCCGCGCTGGAGCAGGCCGGGCCAGGCGGTGCTCGGCGAGCACACCGCGAAGGACCTGGGGCTGAGGAAGGACCAGGAGGTCCCGCTCCGCTTCGCCGACGGCGCCCTCGTCACCCTGCGCGTCGGTGCGGTCCTGCCCGACGACCCGGCGCGCGGTGACTTCGTGGTCCCCCGCGAGCTGGTCCGGGCCCACGATCCGGCCGCGCTGACCGACGACATCTTCGTCCCGGGCGGCGCCAGGGCCTCCGGCGCGATCCCCGGCACGGCGCTGCACGACGCCGCCGAGTACGCGCTCGCCGACTACGAGACCGACGCCCGGCTGACCGACAGCCTGGCCATGATGCTGATCGTGATCTCCGTCGGCTACAGCGTGATCGCCGTCGCCGACAGCATGGCGACGGCGGCGCACGGCCGGCGCCGCGACTTCGCGGTGATGAGGTCCGCCGGCGGCACCGACCGGCAGCTGCTGTGGGTCTCGGCCGGTGAGACCGCCCTGCTCATCGTGATCGGCGCCGCCCTCGGAGTGCTGGTGACACTGCCCCCGCTGGCGGGCATGGCCTCCGGCCTGTCCCAGGCCACCTCTTCCGACGTGTCGCTGCGCGTCGACGCCGGCGCCCTCAAGACCGCCGTCGCCGCCACCCTGCTGGCGGCCGTCCCGGTGGGGGTCGCCGTCACCGCGAAGACCCTGCGCGGGCAGGCGGCACGGGCAGGACGGACCCGGCGAAGCGCATGACCGGCGGCGCGCAGGACCGGCGGCGCGGCCCCGAGTCCGCCGGCCCGGCCCGGGGAGTTCCCCGGATCGGCCCCGGGGGTTCCGGGGCCGCCGCGGCACGCGGCTGGAAGGCGGGGAACGGGGGGAAGGCCGGGGAACGGCGGGAAGGCCGCGGGACGGCGAGAAGCCCTGGGGACGGCGGGAAGGCGTGACGCCGCGTGGGTGGGCCGACCGGCATCCGGGAGGGGGCGGGGCGACGGGGCGGCTCTCGCGCGGGGCCGGGCCGTCGTGCGGCGCGGCGTGCGCCGCCGGGCTGAGGAGTGCGGTCGCCAGGACGGCGACCGGCATCGGGAGGGAACGATTCGGCGTTCTCGTTCGAGGGACAGGGCGTCTGGCGCGCGCCGGGTGGGGCATCGCTGTCACTGACCGCACTTGGTTCGGCAGAGAGAGATCACCGTGACACTTCGCTCCCTCACCGCGGCCGCCGGCGCTGCCTGCGGTGCCCTCGTCCTGCTTCTGGCCGTGCCCGGCTCGGCCGCCGCGGCGACCGGCCAGTTCCGCTACACCTACACCACCGCCGAGGGGTACGAAGCCGTCGGCTTCCTGAACAACCCGGAGAGCGGCACCTGCATCAACCTCCCCGCGCCCGGCGCCGACCCGGACGCCGTCTCCCGCGCGCCGAAGAACCGTACGGACGCCACCGCCACCGTCTTCCTCGACGCCGACTGCGAGGGTGACACGTACTACGTCCTGCGCCCGGGGGCGGGTGCGTCCGACCGTCTGCTCCTGCGTTCGGTCGTCTTCTCCTGACCGCCTGACCAGACCTGACCAAGCCTGAACAGACGTGAACAGGCGCTGCGGTGCTCCTGGGAGCCACCGCCGCCCCGTTCGGCAAGGGCGCTCTCCGCCGGGACGGTTCCGGGGCCGGCGGAGGGCGCCGCCGCGTCCTCCGTCCGGTGTTTCTATCTCCCGTCCGGGTTGTTCCTAGAATGGCCGGGTGGAGGACATCGACGCGATCGCGGTGCTGCAGGATCCGGTACGGCGTCGCCTGTACGAGTACGTGGTGGCCCAGGGCCGGGAAGTCGGCCGCATCGAGGCGGCCGAGGCGGCCGGGGTGGCGCGCACGCTCGCCGCGCACCATCTGGACAGGCTGACGGAGGCCGGGCTGCTGGAGAGCGGCAGCCGCCGCCTGACGGGCCGCTCGGGGCCGGGGGCGGGCCGTCCCGCCAAGGTGTACACGCGGGCGCGGGCCGAGCGGTCGGTGTCGCTGCCCGGCCGCGACTACCGCACCGCCGCCGAACTGCTCGCCGAGGCCGCCGAGGAGGCCGGGATCGACGCCGGGCTCTGCGCGGCCGCGCGCCGCCGGGGCGAGGCCCTGCGGGGTTCGGCGAAGCCCTGCGGCGGCCTCGAAGAGGCCATGGAGATGCTGGCCGCCCGCGGCTACGAACCGCACCTGGAAGGCGGCGAGGACGAGGCCCCGGACAGCAGGAAGGGCCAGGGCTCGGACGGCACGGGGGGCACGGCAGGGGCGGCCTCGCGGATCGTGCGGATGCGCAACTGCCCCTTCCACGCCGTCGCCGAGCGCTTCCCGCCGCTGGTCTGCGGCATGAACCTCGCCTTGCTGGAGGGGCTGCTCGGGACGGACGGACCACTGCGTGCGCGCATGGACGCGCGGCCGGGCGAGTGCTGCGTGGTGGTCGAGTCTCCCGCGGACGGGTCCTCAGCAGTCGGGCAGCAGGCGGTCCTGGGTATCCGGGCACCAGGCGGGTCCCCGGTGGACGGGCAGCAGGCGGAGCCTCGGCGGACCGGGCCTCCGCGGACCGACATCTAAAAACAATCACCATTGACATAGAAAAACGGGGCGTGCTGAGATGAGGTCATGACCGCATCCGGGCATGCCGCCCACCTCCACCTCGCCCAGCTCAACGTCGCCACGCTCCGCCACCCCCTCGACGACCCGCGCACGGCGCCGTTCGTCGAACTGCTCGACCCGGTCAACGCCGCCGCCGACAAGGCGCCTGGCTTCGTGTGGCGGCTCGTGGAGGAGGGGGCGGCCGACGCCACCGGCCTGCGCCCGGCGGGCGAGGGCGTCATCGTCAACCTGACGGTGTGGCAGTCCCAGGAGGCGCTGTGGGACTTCACCTACCGCAGCGGCCACCTGGAGGCGATGCGACGGCGCCGCGAGTGGTTCGAACGGCACGTCGAGGCGCACCTGGTGCTCTGGTGGGTCCCCGCCGGTCACCACCCGACCGTCGACGAGGCCCTGGAGCGTCTGGCGGAGCTGCGGGAGCACGGGCCGGGGCCCCGGGCGTTCACCTTCGCCTCCTCCTGCACGGCGGCCGAGGCGGCCCGGCACGCCGCGACCGCCGAGCACCTTCAGGCCGGCCGGCACCTCCGTACCGCCGAGCACCTTCCGGCGACCCAGCCCCTTCCGGCCGGGCAGGCACGGCACGAGCCGGCCGGCGCGGGCGGGCGACCGGCGGCGGCCGGGGGCACGGCACCGGTGTAGTACGGCAACGCCCGGGCCGCGCAGGTCACTTGCCGGCGGAGGCCACCAGCTCCCGCACCTTGTCGACGTCCCCGCAGCGCTCGTCGAGATACTTGGCGCGCGCGGCCCGGAACGCCTCGCCGAGCTGGGACCGGCGGTCGGCGGCGACGTTCTCCCGAGCGTCGTTGAGCAGGGTCCGCTCCTCCTCGTCGGCGTGGTGGTTGACCGCGGTGACGAGTTCCTCCAGTTTCTCGTCCCACTCCTCGGAGCCGGTGTCCTCCACCTCGAGCAGGGCGAGCAGGGCCTCGTTCGCCTCATGGTGCTCGTGCACACTGTGGTCGACGTCGTCGCCCTCCACGTTCTTGTAACGCCGCAGGGCGGGATAGACCTCGTCCTCCTCCGCGGAGGCGTGGGCGATGAGGAGCTGGGCGAACTCCCCGAGCGCCGCGGCCCGGTCGGCCTCCGCGTTGCGCATGGTGCGGAAGAGATCCTCCATCCGCCGGTGGTCCTTCAGGATCAGTTCGACGACGTCCGTGGACGGCACAGTGACTCCCCACTGCTCGGTGACAACGTTCCGCCCCCGCGGATACCCCCGTCGCCGCGATCGAGACCTGCCACCCGAGCGGGTGCCCGCCCCGGCGGCGAGGAGCGGTTCACCGGCCGCCAGGGACCGAACGCGCGGCAGGGGCGAGGCAAGCAGCCAGAGCACCGACAGCGCTCCCCCGACGGCGGCCGCAGAAGTCACCGCGCGCATGGCCTTCAGGCCGCTGTGATCTTGTCTCCCCGCACCAGCGTCCGTATCAGCGCAGCCCCCGTCAGCACCGCCGTGAGGTGCAGGGTCACCGCCAGGGCGGCGTTCTCCGGGTAGTGGACGTCGCTCGGGTGGGCCAGGGTCACGTACACCGTGGCCGGCAGGCGCCAGCCGCTCCACGCGAACATCGAGCCCGATCCCAGCCACGCCGTCGCGAGCAGGAGCGGATACGACAGCCGGGCCGGCCGGCGTCGGCGCAGGGTCAGGACGGCGGCGGACGCGGCGAGCGCCCAGCAGGCGCTGACGCCGACCAGTACGTGCCGGCCGGCCGGCCGCTCGTCGGGGTCCGCGATGCCCAGCAGGCCACCGGCCGCCCAGTAGAGCCACACCGAGCCGGTCAGGGCGCCGGTCACGACGGGCCACCACGGCCCTGACGAGGCGCGGGGCCCGGTCCGTCGCGGGCGGCGCAGCGCGTGGGGCCGGCGCCGCCGCAGGTAGGCGGGGAACGCGACGGCCAGTGCGAGCCCGGTCGCCACGAAGCTGCACTGGAGCAGGACCGCCTCCCAGCCCGGCATCACCGCGGCACCGTCCGACTGCCCTGAGCCTGCCGGGCTCCGGGTGCGGGAGTCCACGAGGGCGCTGACGGCCACGAACGGCAGGATCGACACCAGGAAGCCCGAGCCGGCCCAGGCGACGAACCCCACCAGCCGGCCGGGGATCCGCATTCCCCAGGGGCGTACCAGCGCCAGCCCGAGCGTGATCCCGGCCGCGGCCATGCCCATCGTGACGGTGTTGAGGACGAGCCAGCCGCCCAGGCCGAACCCGTTGCCGACCGGAAGCAGTCCCAGCAGCGAACCGGCCACCCACGACACCTTGACGACCAGGTACGGCACGAGGGCCGCCGCCGCCCCGTACGCCGCCGCGCGCCCGATCCGGTCCCCACGCTCCACCGCGCCTCCCTCCGCCGGGACCCCATCCTCCGGCGCCCGCGCCGCCGTCCGCGTCAGCCCCCGGGCGCATCCCGCTCCCCCGCACGGCTGGCCCGCCCTCCGCCCCGCGGACCCCCTGCGCCGCACGGGGCCGGGCGCGGAGCGTCGTACGACCGGGCCGTGGAGCCGGCCGTACACCGGGGCGTGACGCGGGGTGTACAACCAATTCGCCTCGCCGGCGGTCGGACTGGCGAGGACGCACCAGGTGGCGTCCCGGTCCGTTCGTGCAGGAGGAACGTTTCTTGTTGTCCCGACACCCCGATCGGCGCCGTCTCGGCGCCGCCATCGTCACTGTCCTGGCCGTCACACTCACCACGGGCCCGCTGGCCGCGGCCCCGGCGGGCGCGGCTCCGGCTCCCGTGACGGCGGGGGCGAGCGGCCTGCTCCCGATGGTCCCCGGCGCCCGGCTCGCGTCCGCGGGTGCCCTGGGCTTTCTGACGTACGTCCCGCACGACGGCGAGGACGGGAAGCTGCGCTGGACCCCGTACGCGGGCGGGGCCACGCGCGACACGGTCTACGACGCGGTCGACGACCTCGCCGACGCCTCCGGGGACACGGTCGTCGTCACCAGCGGCGACACGTACGGGACCAAGGTCCTGGACATGTCCACCGGGACCTCGTTCGGCATGAAGGAGGTCGACGACGGTCTGGACAGCCTCTACGGGGGCACCGCGGGGCCGGCCCTCTTCGTCCGCGGGGCCACGAAGCTGTGGCTGGAGACCAGGGACGCCGAACCGCGGCCGGTCCAGGGCATGCCGGAGGGCGCCTCCTACGACCGGGTGCGGCCGGGGGACGCCACGCACGGCCTGCTCAGCGTCAGGACGGCGCAGGACGGGCAGCGCTTCGGCCTCGTCGGCCTGAGAGACGCCACCCTCAGCTTCCCCTACCCGCAGCAGGCGCGGAACCCCGTGGTCTCCGGCAACCGTCTGGCCTGGGTGGAGGACGACACCGCCACGAAGACCCTGCGGGTGGTCGTCCGCGACCTGACCACCGGCGCCGAGACGGCCGTCGCCGTGCCGGGGACCACGGCGGGCGGGAGCCTGGAGTTCGGGCTGCTCGGCGACTGGGTGACCTACGGGACCACGGCCCTGCACATCAGGACCGGCGAGAAGGTCCAGCTCCTCGACGGCGCGGACGTCTCGTCCGCCACCCCTGACGGCGCCGCGCGGATCGTCCAGGGCAGCAGCACCGCCCAGGGCAAGGGCTTCTACCGCGTCTCGCTCGGCACGGACGGCCGGCCGGTAGTGCGGCTCCTCGCCCACGCCGGCACGCCCACCTCCGCCCAGCACGACATCGACGGCGACGGTCTCGCGGACCTGCTGGGCCGGGACTCCTCGGGGGTGCTGTGGCGGGACAGCGCCCAGGACGGACAGCCGCGGGCGCGGATCGGCGGTGGCTGGCAGACCTACGACAAGATCGAGAACGTCGGTGACATCGCGGGGCCGAAGAGCCCCGGCTTCACTCCCGAACTCGTCGCCCGCGACAAGGACGGCGTGCTCTGGCTGTACTCGGGCCGGGAGGACGGCAACTTCTCCCCGCGCGTGCGGGTCGGCCCGGGCTGGCAGACGTACGCGCACATCACCGGCGGCAGCGACCTCACCGGCGACGGCCGCCCCGACGTCGTCGCCATCGACAAGAGCGGCGACCTGTGGCTCTACCGCAGCACCGGCAGCACGTCCCGCCCCTTCGAGGCCCGCGTGCGCATCGGCCACGGCTGGGACATCTACAACCAGCTCAACGCCGTCGGGGACCTCGCCGGAAGCCCCGCCGGTGACCTCGTCGCCCGCGACAAGGACGGCGTCCTGTGGCTCTACCTCGGCAAGGGCGACGGCACCTACGCGCAGCGCACGAGGATCGGCGCGGGCTGGCAGGTCTACTCCCAGCTCGTCGGCGCCGGTGACGTCGACCACGACGGCAAGGCCGACCTGTTCGCGTACCGCCCCGACACGAGCACCGTCTACCTGTACTCCGGCACGGGCGACGCCACGCGGCCGTTCGAGGCCCGCACGGTCTCGGACGCCCACACGGGCCACGCGTACAACCACATGAGCTGACCCGGAGGCCGGCTGCCGCTCCGGGCATGACGTGCCGCCCGTCCCGCCCGGAGCGGCACCGGCACCGCGGGCGCCGGTGGGCTCCCCCGGCGCCCGCCCCCGTCTTCCGGCCCACGCGGCACGCCACCCACGCGGGCCGGCCCCTCGCCGCCCGGGCCGCCCCTCGCCGTCAGGGGCGCGCAGCCGCAGGCACCCGCGCGAGCACGAGGTCGGCCAGTTCCGGCGGGGCCAGTTCACCGTCCAGGAACACCGTGTCCCGCGGGAGCACGTCGACGGCCGCCAGACAGGCGGGGATCCGGGCCTTGCACCAGGCGCGGATCCGCTCGTCGCCCGCCGGGTCGCCGGGTGTGAAGGACCGGCCGTCGATGCGTGCGGCCAGCACGCCGGGAGGGACCTCCAGGAAGAAGTGGAGGACCTCCACGTCCGCGTCCGCGAGCGTGCCGAAGATCTCGCCCACGTACGCCGGATCGACCAGGGTCATCGGCACCAGTACCGGCCGCCGGTACTCCTCGACCAGACCGACCGCCAGGGCGGCCACCTGGCGGCGCCACAGCCGCAGATCCTGGAAGTCGCCGGTCGGCACCTCCACGATCCCGCGGAGCACGTATCCGACCGTCTCCGGGTCGAACACCAACGCCTGCGGCCAACGGGACCGCAGTTCCTCCACCAAGGTGGTCTTGCCACTGCCGAACGCGCCGTTCACCCAGACGAGCACAGGCTTCTCCTTCACCACGGACAGGGCCGGGCCTCTCAGGCCGGGCGGTGGAACGTCCCGGGTACGGGCCCGCGGAAGCTCCGGTACCCGGCGGGCAGACGGCACGGCCCGGAGGTCGTGACCGTCGTGGTCCTGACCTGCGCGTCGGCGATGGTGACCACCCGCGGACCGCCGCCGGCCGGACCGGCCTCGACGGACACGGCCCGGGTGCCGGCCGCCGCTACGGAAACGGCCCCGGCCGGACCAGCCTTGACGGTCACGGCCCGGGTACCGGCCGGACCGGGTTCCACGGACACGGCCCGGGTACCGGCCGCCGCCGTGGAGTTCGGGCCGGCGCTGGACGCCCCGCACACGCTCGCGAGGAGCGCGGCGGCGGAGGCGAGCACCGCGGCGGCGGAGACGTGACGGCGGTTCATGAAGCGTCCTCTGCTGCGAACATCGGCTGGCACCCGGACAGAGCGCGGACCGACGGCGCGCGTTTCACCGGTCGTCGACTGTGACGGGACGGTGACAACCGTCGGGCCGTCCGACGGCCGGGCCGCCCCGCCGTCGGCACCTTTCCGCGCGAGAGCGGGGCACGCTTCCGGGGTGGGGTGTGGCCGCGCGGGAAGAGCTACGGTGCCGGGGGTGCGGTGGATGCAGCGGCGGTGCAGGGCACACCCGGCGCGCGGCCCCGCTCTGCGCCAAGTTGCCTTCCTTGCCTCAGCAGTTGGCGCTGTAACGGACGCATCCGACCGGTGGGCGGTGACTGCGGTCCCAGTCGTGCTGCGCGGCCGTCAGCACTCCGCCCGCCAGGAGCGCCGCCAGCAGGTGCGCGGTGACCGTCCATCGGGCGCGGAAGACGGCCGCGAGAAAGGCCACCACGAGTACGGCGACCAGCAGTGTCCGTACCCGCCCCATCTGGGCGAGGGCGGCTGCGTCGAACTCCGCCTTGTCGCCCTGCGCCGCCCAGACGTCCAGGCCGTAGCCGTAGACGGAGTCCAGCAAGAGCCAGGCGGTTTCCAGCAGGAACAGCGGGATCGCGAGGGCGAGGTCCACGCCCGGGCGCGTCCGCTGCGACCAGGGGCGCCGGCGTCTCGGGGCCGCAGGAGGGTCCGCCATGGGTGCAGGCTGCCGTGACCACGGGGCGGCGCGCATGAGTACCCGTAGTCACGGCCGGTGTCCGGTCGTCCGGGCCGGACGGACCGCGCTCCGTGCGGCCGGCCGCACGGGCCCGCCGGCGTCGACGGGAAGGCGCTCATAAAGGAGTTGACCAGGGAAGTCACACTGCTACGGTGGCCCGATGGCATCGGTCAAGCAGTTCCAGGTCACCTTCGACTGCGCGGATCCCGAACGCGTCGCCCGCTTCTGGTGCGAGGTGTTGGGCTATGTCCTCCCGCCTCCGCCGGACGGATTCGCCACCTGGGACGATTTCAACAGCTCGCTCCCGCCCGAGGAGCGCGGCGCATGGTCCGCCTGCAAGGATCCCACGGGCGTGGGCCCGCGCATGTACTTCCAGCGCGTCCCCGAGGGGAAGGTCGCCAAGAACCGGGTGCATCTCGACGTGCGGGTCGGCACCGGACTCGTGGGTGAGGAGCGCCTGGCCACGCTGCAGGCCGAGTGCGAACGCCTGATCGCGCTCGGCGCGGTACGCCTGCAAGTGCTGCTCGCCGACGAGAACAACGAGTCCTGCATCCTGATGCAGGACATCGAGGGCAACGAGTTCTGCCTCGACTGACCTCCCTCCGGGACGGCGACGTCCCGGGAGCAGGAGCCCTTCACCCCGCTGCGGGGGGGAGGGCTCCTGTCGTTCCTCCTGTCACTTCCCCGCCAGGAGTGCGGCGACATCGGCCGCCGGCCGGCCCGTGTGGAGGCTGATCAGGTCGGCGATCAGGTCGTCCAGGGGCGGCCAGGGGATGTCCCCGTGGTCGTTGTAGAGGCTGATCAGGCCGTGCATCGCGGTCCAGAGCATGAGTCCGGCCTGCCACTGCCGCTCCGCCGTGGAACCGCGGCCCCTTCCGCCGGCGGCCGCCAGCGAGGCGACGACCGACTCCAGCAGTTCGGCGCCGGCGCCGTGCGCGGACCCGGGGACGAGGTCGGCCGGCATCCGCCCGCCGAAGAGCGTCCGGTAGTGGCCGGGCTGCTCGACTCCCCAGTGCACGTACGCGGCGCACCGGGCGACGAGGTCGGACAGCGGGTCCGGCGCGGAGCGCGCGGCCTCCTCCATCAGGCCGGCCAGTTCGTCGTAGCGCAGGCGCAGGACGTGCTCGATGAGCGCACCCAGATCCGCGAAGTGACCGTAGATGCTGGCGGGTGCCACCCCGACCTCCCGCGCGACCTGCCGCAGTGTGAGCGTCTCCGGCTGGTCGAGGGTGGCCAGCAGCTTCGCCGCGGCGTCCACCAGCTGGGCCCTGAGCACCTGTCCCTGCCCCCGCGGATTGCGGCGGCGACGGGCGGGGGCGGCTTCCGGCGCGGTTCCCTCGTCGGACGACACGTTGCCCCTTCCCACCAGTGCGAACCGTTCACCAACAGGTGTTCATGCTACAGCGCCGGGCCGCCTTGACAGCCGTAACCAACAGTCGTTTACTCATCTCACCAACAGTTGTTCAGTCAAGGACGGACCACCATGCGCATCGCGATACTCGGCGCCTCCGGCAGGGTCGGCGGCCTGCTCACCACCCAGGCCCTGGAACGAGGGCACGAGGTCGTCGCCCTCGTCCGCACCCCGGGCCGGGTCACCGTGCCCTCGCGGGAGCGGGTCGACGTGCGGCAGGCCGACGTCTTCTCCCCGCAGACCTTCCCCGGCCTGGACGACGTCGACGTGGCCGTCTCGGCCATCGGCATCGGCAAGAAGGACGGGCCGGGCGCACTGGTCGCCGGGGCCGGGCTGCTCGCCGCGGCGCCGGTGCGCACGGTCTGGCTCGGCGCCCTGGGGTCGGGGGTGTCGACCGGCGCGGGCGGGCGGATCTACCAGGCGGTGATGCGGCTGGCCGTCGGCAAGGAACTGGCCGAGAAGGCCGAGGCCGACCGGATCGCCCTGAACGCGGGCGCCACCGTGTTCCACGCGCCGGACCTGACCGACGGTCCCGTCAGCCCCGGACGCCGCGTCGTCCCGCTCGCGGAGCTGCGCCGCCCCCTGCTGCCGCCCAGGATGTCCCGCGCCTCCGTGGCCGCGCTCATGCTGGACGAGGCCGAGTCGGCCGGCCACGCCGGTGAAGTCGTCGTGCCCCTGGGCTGACCACCCGCCGCACGGGCGCCGGTCCGCCCGCCGCCGGCCCGCCGCCGCCGGCTGCCCGCTGCCTGCCGCCCGCCTCTTCCGCTCATGCCTCCTGCCTCCTGCCTCCTGCCTCCGCAGGGGGTGACCGGCGGGGACGGACGCGGTCATGTCCGCGGTGCACCACCGGGGCAGGAGGAGACCGCCGAAGCGGTGGCCGCGCAGGGAGACGGCCGGTCTCCCGCCCGAGGTCAAGGAGACGAGCGCTCGCCCCGGCGCCCGTCGCCGTCCGGGCCCGCCGGCCGCCGGGGTCCCGCGGGACGGCTCGCGTGCGGTCCCCCAGAGCGGCTCGCGGGCGGTCCTTCCGGGCGGCTCGCGGACGGTCCCTCCGCAAGGCTGACGTGCGGATGTGCTTCGAGGGCGGCGGCCACGAAGGACGCGACCAGCGGGCGGCGGTCCTGCTCGTTCCAGGCGAGCACGAGGCGGCTGGGCGGCGCGTCGGTCACCGGGACGCCGACCAGCCCGGCCGGGACCGGTTCGACCAGCGAGCGGGGCAGGACCCCGATCATCCGGTTCATCGAGACCATGTGCAGCATCTGGACCACGTCGGCGACCTCGGGACCGGTGCCGTCACCCCCGGGGACCCCCTTCCAGCGGGGCAGCGTCTCTCCCTCCAGGTCGGACATCCGCGCCGCCGCGCGCCCGGCCAGCCGGTGCCCGGCCGGGACGACGACCAGGCGGTCCTCGGTGTGCAGCGTCTCGTGCGCCAGGCCGTCGAGGTCGTCGAACGGCACGTAGAGCAGGCCGACGTCGGCCCGGCCGTCGTGCAGGAAGTCGGCACGGTCGGCGGGGCCGCTGAAGAGGATGTCCACCCGGCGGGCGTCGGGCTGGTGAGCGTACCCGGCCAGCAGCCCGGACAGCAGGCCGGCGTCGCCACCGGGTTTGAGGACGAGCCTCAGCGGGGCCTCGGTGTCACCGGCGCGCCGGGCCCTGCGGACGGCGGCGGCGACCGCGTTGAGCGCGTGCCGCCCGTGTTCCAGCAGCGCCCGCCCGGCCGGGGTCAGCTCGACGCGCCGGCTGGAGCGGACGAACAGCGCCACGCCGAGGCGGCTCTCGGTCCGCCGGATCGCCTTCGACAGCGCCGGCTGGGCGATCGAGAGCCGGACGGCGGCCCGGCCGAAGTGCAGTTCCTCGGCGACCGCGATGAAGTACTCCAGCTCCCGGGTCTCCAGTTCACTCATGCCACCAGGTTATCGCCCGATGTCCAACCGGTCTTGGACGTGCACGGCTGCGGGTGCCGAGAATTGCTGCATGATCCAGCACACCATGATTGTCTCCTTCGACGAGCCCCTTCCTTCGGGGACCCTCGATCAATACCTGTCAGACATCGAGCGGGTGATGCGCGCCACCGGGCTCGTGGAGTCGGTCGTCACCCGCCGCCACCTTCCCGTCCCCGGTGAAGAGGCCATCCCCGCACTGATCGGGTCCGCGATCGTGCAGGTCGCCGTGGCCGACCTGGACACGCTGGCGAAGACGTTCACCGCGCCCGGCCTGCACGAGGTCATCGGCCGCTGGCAGTCCCGGCACCCGTATCAGGTCGCCTGGGCGAACCACGAGGTACTGGCATGAGCGGCGGGTCCCGCAGGGCGGGGCTGGTCACCGGGGCCGGCAGCGGGATCGGCCGCGCGGCGGCGCTGGAGCTGGCCCGCGGCGGCGCGGCCGTCGCCGTGCTCGACATCGACGCTGACTCGGCGGCGGAGACGGCCGGGCTGATCAGGGCGGAGGGCGGTGAGGCGCTGGCCGTGACCGTCGACATCGCCGACGAGCGCTCGGTGCGGGAGGCCGTGCAGCGCACGGTCGCGGCGTACGGCGGTCTGCGGTTCGCGGTGAACAACGCGGGTCTCGCCTCGCACCACCGGCAGCTCGACCAGATGTCCCTGGAGGAGTTCGAGCAGGTGGTCCGGGTCAACCTGGCCGGGACCTTCCTGTGCATGAAGCACGAGCTTCCCCTGCTCGGGGACGGCGGCGCGATCGTCAACGTCGCCTCCAACGGAGGCCTGTACGCGATCCCGACCGCACCCGCCTACGTCGCCGCCAAGCACGGCATCGTCGGGCTCACCAAGGTCGCCGCGGTCGACTACGCGCCGCGCGGCATCAGGGTCAACGCCGTCTGCCCCGGACCGACCCGCACGCCCGGGTTCGAACGGGTGGCGGCCGGCACCGATCTGATCGCGCTCCAGGAGTCGATCACACCGCTCGGCCGGATGGCGACCCCGGAGGAGGCCGCGGCGGCGGTGGTCTGGCTCTGCTCGGACGCCGCGTCCTACGTCACCGGGATCGCGCTGTCGGTCGACGGCGGCCGACGGGCCTGAGCGCCGTCACGACCGGGCGACGCCCGGCCTGAAGGCCTCGGTGCAGCACACGCCCTGGACACCTGGGACACATTGGACGCCTGGGACGCTTGGGACCGCCCCGGGCCCCCTGGGCGTACCAGGCGTCCAAGGCGTGCCCAGGGTGTGTCCAGGGTGTGTCCAGGTTTCTCGGCGGTTCCGGCCGTCCTGCGCGTGTCCCGGCTGCCGGGTGTGTCCCATGTCCCCCGGCCGGCCCCGCACGGCGACGAGGTGACCGCCCCCGGCCGGCGACATCGCTACGCCCGCCGGACAAGCCTTGCGCACCTCGTCTCCCTGATCATCCGTCTCGTCCCCGCCCACGTGGCGACGGCGCCGGCGGCACGGTGCCTCGGCCCTGCTGCGTGCCGGGGCCTATGCCGGGTGAGTACGCGTGCTCAGGCGGCGGGGCCGGCCGGCTTCCTAGTCTCGGCGGCATGCAGAGGGATCACGCCGATCGCGGCACCGGCCTGCGGGTCGGCATCACAGGGGTGGCGTCGTGCCTGCCGGAGGCCGAGGTGACGTCCCGGGAACTCCAGGAGCGCGTCACCGCGGCCTGCGGCATCACGATGCCGGCGCGCATGCTGGAACGGGTGACGGGGATCGTCGCGCGGCGGACCGCGCGGCCGGACGAGTACGCCTCCACGCTCGCCCTGCGGGCCGCGCGCACCGCGCTGGAGCGGGCCGGGACAGGACCGTACGACATCGACCTGCTGGTGTTCGCCTCCGCCACCCGGGACGTGGCCGAGCCGGCGACCGCACACATCGTGCAGGCCGCGCTGGGCTCCCGGGCGCACGCGCTGGACGTGACGAACGCGTGCAACAGCTTCGTCAACGGCATCGACACGGCACGGGCGATGATCCTGGCCGGCCGGGCCCGCCGGGCCCTCGTGGTCACCGGCGAGACACCGAGCCGCGCCGTGCGGTACGCGCCGGTCGGCCCCGGGCAGCTCCGGGACGGCTTCGCCGGCTACACCTTCGGGGACGCGGGCGCCGCGGTCGTCCTGGAGGCCGTGGAGCGGGGCGGCATCCTCGACGTGGACACCGAGACGCACTCGGAGCACTGGGCGGTCGGCGGCATCTTCGGCGGCGGTTCGCGTCATCCGCGCGGTGACGAGCACACCTACTTCCGGGGCGACGGCGCCGAGTTGCGGGAGGTGTTCGAGAAGGTCGGCACGTCCGTGCTCGACCGGACCAGGCAGCGCACCGGTCTGGACTGGGACGACTTCCGGCACGTCCTGGTGCACCAGGTCACCGTGCCGTACCTGGAGCGGTTCGTGGAACTGACCGGGCTGCCCCGCGACCGGCTCGTCGTCACCGTTCCCGCACTGGGCAACATGGCCAGCGCCACGCTGGGCGTCCAACTCGACCTGGTGCACGCCGGGTTGCGGGCCGGGGACCGGGTGCTGTTCGTGGGCCTGGGCGGCGGCGTGAGCATCATGACGATGGTCTGGGAGAAGGCATGAGCGCGCTGTGGGTCGTCGTGCCCGCCCATCAGGAGTCCGCGCGGCTCGGTGCCACGCTGGACGCGCTCGCCGCCCAGACCGACCGTGACTTCACCCTCGTCGTCGTCGACAACGCCTCCACCGACGGCACGGCGGCGCTCGCCCACGCCTTCGCCCGCCGGGCACCGTTCCCGGTGCACGTGCTGCACGAGGCGGAGAAGGGGGTCGGGTGCGCCGTCGACACCGGGTTCCGGTACGCGATCGCGCACGGTGCCGCCCTGCTCGCGCGGACCGACGCGGACTGCCTGCCGCGGCCCGGCTGGACGGCCGCCGCCCGCGCCGCGCTCGTGCGGGGCAACGGCCTGGCCTGCGGGCGCATCGACGCCCGCCGCGACGAGCACGGGCCGCTGGGACGGGCCGCGTTCCGCACCCTGGTCCGCGTCGCCGCCTGCTTCGGCCGGCTGAGGCCGGCCCACCGGCGCCGCCACGGCTACCTCGCCCCCTACCGGATGCACGCCGGGAACAACATGGCCGTCACGGCCGCGCTGTACGAGGCCGTGGGCGGTATGCCGCGCCGCCCCTCCCCCACCGACCGGCTCTTCCTGAACCGGGTGCGCCGCCACACCCGGGCCATCGTGCACGTGCGCGCCATGGTCGTGGAGAACTCCACCCGCCGGCTGCGCGCGTACGGTCTCGTCGGCACCGCCCGCTGGTACCTCGACCGGGGCCCGGGCCGGCACGGGGAGGACCCGCGCTGATGTCCGCCGCCCTCAGCTCCCCCGGCAGCCTCGACGCCCTCGCGCGCGGCCTGCGCCGAGACCCGCACCGCCCGGCCGTGCTCACCGCCACCCGCACGGGCGCCGTCCGCGTCGGGGCCACCCGCGGCGACCTCGCGGACCTCACCGAGGTCTGCGCCGCGGCCCTGCACGCCCGGGGCGTGGGCCGCGGCTCCACCGTCGGCGTCGCCGTGCGCCCCGGTCCCCGTGCCCTCGCGGTCATGCTCGCCCTGCACCGCCTCGGCGCCCGCGCCGCCGTACTGGACCCGGGCGCGGGTCCGGACGTGCTGCGCTCCCGGCTCGCCCTGGCCCGTCCCGAGCTGGTCCTGGCCGACGCCGCCGCGCAGGCCGTGGCAGGCTGGGCCCGGCCGCTCGCCCGGCGCGCCCGGCTGGCGCTGCCCGACCTCGCCGCGCTGGGCCCGGTGGCCACGGTGGGCCCCCGGCTGCCGGGCTGCGCCCCGGCCCTGGACACCACGGCCCGCTCCACGGTGCTGCCCCGCCCGGTGGACGAGGACGGGGACGCGGTCATCGTGTTCACCTCGGGCACCACCGCGCGGCCCCGTGCCGTGGTGCACACCCGGTCCTCGCTCGCCGCGGGCATGGCGACAGTGGCCGGCCTGGTCGGGCCGGAGGCGGGGCTGCCGGTCCTCGGCGGCACCTTCTTCGTCCTCGTCCCGTCCCTCGCGAGCGGCGCGCCGGTGGCGCTGCCCGCCCGCGCCCCGCGTGTCCTGGCCCGGCAACTGCGCCGACTCGCGCCGCAGGCCACATACCTGACGCCGCCTCAGCTGAGGTCGGCGCTGGCGGCGGGGGCCCGGTTCACCGGGCGGGTGTGGACGGGTTCGGCGCCGGCCGGCGCGCGACTGCTGGGCCGGGTCAAGGACGCGGGCGCCCGCGAGGCCTGGGGGGTGTACGCGCTGACCGAGCTGTTCCCGGCGGCCGCGGTGGAACACGCCGACAAGGCCGCCCACACGGGCGACGGTGACCTGGTCGGCCACCCGCTGCCGGGCGTGAGCGCCGAGGTGGACGCCTCGGGTCAGCTGCTGCTGTCGGGCCCGGCGGCCCGCGACCGCTGCCTGGGCGAGGACCCGGACCCGTGGATCGCCACCGGCGACCGGGCCCGGCTGGCGGAGGGCCGGATCGTGCTGGAGGGCCGCACCAAGGACATGGTGCTGCGGCGCGCGGAGAACATCTATCCGGGTCTGTACGAGCCGTCGCTGCACGTGCCGGGCGTCGAACTCGCGCTCCTGGTCGGCGTACCGGCCGGGGACGGCGACGAACGGCTGGTCGCCCTGGTGCAGCCGTCCGAGGGGGCCGGCCGCGCGGCGCTGCGGACCGCGCTGGCCGGACCGCTGGAGCGGATGGGCTCCGCCCGGCCGGACGCGGTGCTGTTCGCCCGGATCCCGCTGTCCGGGCGCTCCCGCAAACCCGACCGGGCCGCCGCCGCCCGGCTCGCGGAGCGGCGCCTCGGGCAGCGGCACGCGGCCGGGCGGCGCGCCCGCGAGCAGCGCCCCGGCGAGCGGGGAGGGGGGCGGGGATGAGCGCCGGCACGGACGCGGTACCCCTGTGGGTGGTGGTTCCGGCGTACAACGAGCAGGCGGGGATCGGCGCCACGCTCGCGGCGCTCGCCGCCCAGACCGACACCGGCTTCGCGCTGGTCGTCGTGGACAACGCCTCCACCGACGCGACCGCGGAGGTGGTGCGCGCCTTCGCCGCCGGGGCGCCGTTCCCGGTGCACCTGGTCCATGAGGCCGAGCCGGGCGCCGGGGCCGCCGCCGACACCGGGTTCCGGTACGCCATCGGGCGGGGCGCCACGCTGCTGGTGCGCACCGACGCCGACTGCCTGCCCGCCGCGGACTGGGTCGCGCGGGCGCGCGCCGTGCTCGGGCGCGGTGCGGAGCTGGCCTGCGGCCGCAGCGTGCCGCGCCGCGACGAGCACCCCTCGTTCGCGGAGCGGTACCTGCTGCCCGCGGCGGTGCGGGCGAGCGCGCTGTACGGCCGCTGCCGGGCGGCCCACCGCGATCCCCGCTACCGGGCGCCCTACGTACTGTGCCACGGCCACAACCTGGCGGTCACGGCCGCGCTGTACCTGCGCTGCGGGGGCGCTCCGCGGGTGCCGCTGGGGGGTCCGCCCGAGGACGTCGTGCTGCTCAACCGGGCCCGCGAACACAGCACGCGGATCGTGCGCGCCGAGCGGATGGTGGTGCAGGCCAGCCTCCGCAGGCTCCGGGCCTGGGGCGCGCGCCGCACCCTGCTGTGGCACTGGGACCGCCGCTACCGACCCGCCGACCTGCGAAAGGTGCATGTGCGATGACTGCCGCGTCCGGTACGACCGGGACGGACCTCACGGCCGGTACGGCCCTCAGCGCCGGTACCGGCTTCACGGCCGGTACGGGCCACACAGAGGGTGTTGACCGAATCGGCGGTACGGACCACACAGCGGGTGTCGACCGAACCGGCGGTACGGATCCCACGGCCGGTACAGACCTCGCGGCTGTTGCGGACCGAACCGCCGTTGCGGATCGCACGGCCGGTACGGCCCGAACCGCCGGTACAGACCTCACCGCCGGCACGAGCCTCACCGCCGGTACGGCCCTCTCCGCCGGCGCGGACCTCTCGGCCCTCCCGGCCGGTGCGGACGGCCCGTCCGCCTCGGCCGCCTCCGACGTCCCGTCCACCGCGGCCGCCTCCGACGTCCCGTCCACCGCGGCCGCCTCGGACGGCCCGGCCCTCGCCACCACCTCGGACGGCCCGGCCCCCGTGGCCGCCTCCGAGGGGCCGGTCGTCGGGGCCGGTGTGCGGGCCGCCCGGTGCCGGGACCGGCGGGTCTACACCCGGTCCCATCCGGTGCTGTTCGCGCTGCTCGCCGTCGCGCGCCGCCGGGGCGCGGTGACCCGGCTGGGCGGCGGCACGGTGCTGGTGCACGGCGGCGACGCGTACCGGCAGGCCCTCACCCGTGTTCCGCTGGACCGCGCGGCGGCCGGCACCACCGGTGGCGCGGTGCGCGAACTGTCCGGCGGCGGAGCCCTGTTCGACCAGGAGGGCGCCGGGCACCGTGCCGCACGGCGCGCCGTCCTCGACCCGCTCGGTGCGGCCGGCACCGAGCGGCTGCGCCCGGTGTGGCTCGAGGTCCTGGACCGCCGCCTGGCCCCGCTGGGCGCGGGCCGCGCCGTCGACCTCGTCCCGCTCGCCCGTGAACTGGCCGGCGCCACGGTCCGCGCGCTGCTGGAGGTGAACGCCGGCCCGGAGCGGATCGCCGGGGCCGCCGCGCGGGCCGCGGCGACCGCCGTGCGCGGCCATCTGCCCGGGTTCCGGCCGCCGGGCAGCGCGCGGGCCGCCGCCGAGGCCGCCGCCCGGCTGGCGGCCCTGCTCGCCCCTGACGCCCCGCGGGCGTCCGACGGGGAGCCGGGCCTGCGGGCGATGCTCGCGGTCGCCGCCGTCAACACCACCGTGGCGGCCCTGCCCCGCGCGGCCGCCTGGTGCGCGGACGCGGCGCTGTGGGACCAGGCGGCCGACGACCGGCTGCGGCCCGCCCTGGTGGGCGAGCTGCTGCGGGTCACCGCGCCGTCGCCGCTGCTGCCGCGTGTGGCGGCGGCCGGCGCGGATCTCGGCGGGTGCCCGGTGCGGGCCGGGGACCGGCTGGTCCTGGTGGCCCGGCACGCCGCGCGGGCCCATGCCGATCCGCCGGACGCGCTGTGCCCCGCGCCGCCCGCGGTGGCCCGCCTGGTCTTCGGGGCGGGACCGCACACCTGCCCCGGCGCCCGGCTGGCCCGCGCCCAACTGGACGACGTACTGGCCGCGTTGGCCGCGTACCGGCCGGTCGTGGTGCGTGCCCGCGTGGACCGGCGTGCCGCGCTGCCCGGCTGGCGGACGCTCACCGTCCGGGCCACCAGCGGGACGCGGGAGGGCCGGTGACCACCGTCGCGGTGACCGGGGCGAGCGGCTTCTGCGGGGGCCGGGTGGCCCGCGCGGCGGCCGCCCGGGGGGACGAGGTGCTGTGTGTGGGGCGGCGTCCGGGGCCCGTCGGGCGGCACGTCGTGTGGGACGCCGCCCGCGAGGTGCCGGACCTCTCCGGTGCCGACGTGGTGGTGCACTGTGCGGCGGCGGTCGGTGACCCGGTGCCCGGCTCGCGCGCCGAGGCGCTGATGCGGGCGGTCAACGTGGACGGCACGGCACGGCTGCTTCAGGCGGCGACGGGCCGGCCCGTGGTGTGGGTGAGCAGCGCCAGCGTGTACGCGCCGGGCCCCGGCCGTGCCCGGCTCACCGAGGACCATCCGGTGCGCGGCCAGTTGAACGCGTACGGCCGGACCAAGGCGGCCGGCGAGGCGCTGGCGCTGGCCGCCGGGGCCGTGGTCCTGCGGCCCCGGGCGGTGTACGGCGCCGGGGACCCGCATCTGGTGCCCCGGCTGCTCGCCCGGGTCCGGCGCGGGCTGCTCCTGCTGCCGGGGCCGAGCGTCCCGCTGAGCCTGACGGCCGTGGAGAACCTGGCCGCCGCCTGCCTCGCCGCCGCCGGCTGGCCGCCGGGCGCCTACAACATCGCCGATCCGGTGCCCTACGACCGGGACGCGGCCGTGCGGGCGGTCCTGGCGGCCCACGGCGTGCGGGCGAGGATCCGCCGTGTGCCGCGCCCCCTCGCCCGCACGGTGGCGGGGGCCGTCCAGGCACTCGGCCGGCTGCGTCCGGAGCGGGAACCGTTCCTCACCCCGTACGCCGTCGACCAGCTCGCCGCGCCGGTCGTCCTGGACGTGTCCCGCGCGCGGTCCCGGGGCTGGCGGGCCGGCCGCGACCTCACCCACTACACCGGCGAAATCACCGCCGCCCGCGCGGCGGAGGGCGGCCGGACGCGGGGGCGGCGGTGAAGGGCGCGTACGGGACGCCGAGGGCGCCGGCGCCCCCTGCCGTCCTCCGGGCGAGGTCCGGGGCCCCCGTCCTCCGGGCGAGGCCCGGGGCCCGGACCCGTGGCGCGGGACCGTGGCGCGGGACCGCCGCCCGGGACCGCGGCTTCAGCGGCACAGGCAGGGGCGGTGGCGGGGGCGCCGCAGGTCCTTGCGCTACGCCGTCGCCCTCAGCTCCGTGCCCAGTTCCCGTCGGGCGCGGGCGGCGGCGCCGACCGGGACGGCGTCGGCGGCCAGGGCGGCCCGGACCAGGCGGACGGGGTGGCCGCTGACCGGGGGGTCGGCGGCCAGGGCGGACAGGACGGCGGGTTCCAGCAGGGGCCAGGCGCGGCTGACGCCCCCGCCGACGACCACCGTGGTGATGTCGGCGACGCCCGCCGTGATCACGATCGCGCGGGCGATGCCCGCCCCCGCCGCGCGGTACACGGCGAGGGCGTCCTCGTCGCCCCCGGCGGCGGCCTCGGCGACTTCCCGGGCGGTACGGCTGCGGCCGGTGCGGTCGGCGTAACGGGCGCCGATGGAGCGGCCGGAGGCCAGCGTCTCCAGGTGCCCCCGGCCGCCGCAGGAGCAGGGCAGGTCGCCGAAGCCGGGGATGTGCCCGATCTCGCCGGCCGCGCCGTGCGGGCCCGCGTACAGGGCGCCGTTGGTCCACAGGGCGCCGCCGACGCCGGTGCCCAGGGTCATGCCGAGGACGTCGGCCTCGCCGCGCACCGCTCCGCCGCAGACCTCTCCGTAGAGGAAGGCGTTGACGTCGTTGTCCAGGTAGGCCGGGACGCCGAGGGCCGCTTCGACCGCGGCGGTGACGGCGAATCCGGCCCAGTCGCGGAAGGAGTCGCTGGCGACCAGGATGCGGCCGTTCGCGGAGTCCACCACCCCGGCGGCGCCGATCCCGGCGCCCACCAGGCGGCCGGGCGTACGGGCCAGCAGCGGGGCGAGCGCGTCGAGCGCGGCGCCGACCATGGCCGGGCCGCCCTCCTGTGCGGGGGTGGCGGTCTCCGCGCGGTCGAGGACGGTCAGGTCGTCGGAGCAGAGGACCACCTGGGTGGTGGTGCCGCCGATGTCGATGCCGGCGAGGAGCGGCCGGAGGGTGGGGGGCATGGCCGGTTCCTGCGGGGTGTGCGGGGTGGGAAGGGGTCGGGTCACGCCTGGGCCTCCGTACGGCCGGCCGCGAGGGTGGCCAGGCGCTCGGCCCTGCGGCCCCGCTGCACCACCGGGTCGGGCACCGGTACGGCGGCCAGCAGACGGCGCGTGTAGTCGGTCTCCGGGTGCAGCAGGGTCCTCCCGGTGGGGCCCTGCTCCTCGATCCGGCCGGCGCGCATCACCACGACGCGCTGGGCGAAGTGCTGCACGACGGCGAGGTCGTGGGAGACGAACAGGCAGGCGAAGCCCAGCTCGCCCTGGAGTTCGGTGATGACCTCCAGGACCGCTTCCTGCACGCTGACGTCGAGCGCGCTGGTGGGTTCGTCGGCGACCAGCAGCCGGGGTTCCAGTACCAGGGCGCGGGCCAGGCTGACCCGCTGGCGCTGTCCGCCGGAGAGTTCGCGGGGTGCGCGCCGGGCGACCTCGCGGGGCAGCCGGACCCGGTCGAGGACGGCGGCGACCTTGGCCTGCCGGTCCTTGGCGGACAGGTCGCGGCGGTGGATCCGGAGCGGTTCGGCGACGCACTCGCCGACGGTCATCCGGGCGTCGAGGGAGGCCACCGGGTCCTGGAGGACGACGCCGATGCCGGCCCGCAGGGCCCGGCGGGCCCGGGCGCGGGTGCGGGCGAGGTCGGCGCCGAAGAGGGAGACGGTGCCGGAGGTGGGCGGGATGAGGCCGAGCGCGACCCGGGCGGCGGTGGACTTGCCGGAGCCGGACTCGCCGACCAGGCCGAGTGTCTGCGCCGGTTCGACCCGGAACGACACTCCGCCGAGGGCGCGGACGGCGGCCTTGCCGCGGCCGAACAGCACGGAGACGTCCCGCAGTTCGACCACGGGTTCGGCCGCTGGTTCCGCCGCTGGTCCGGCAACGGATGCGTCCACGGATTCAGTGGCGGATTCGGCTGCGGATCCGTCCGCGCGGCCTCCCGCGGTCCGGTCCCCGGAGGCGCTGGGGCCGGCGGGCGGGGCCGACGGCCCAGCCCTGCGGGCCTGGGCGGTCGCGGGAGGCCGGCCGGTGCCGTGCTCCGCCGCGGCGGACCCGGCGGACCCGGCGGAGCCGTCCGCCGCCCCGGCGACGGACAGCCGGGGCACTGCGGCCAGCAGGCGCCGGGTGTAGTCGTGGGCGGGGCGCAGCAGGACGTCCTCGACCGGCCCGGTCTCCACGATCTCCCCGCGGTACATGACGGCGACCCGGTCCGCGAAGTCGGCGACGACGCCCATGTTGTGGGTGACGAGCAGCACGCCGGTGCCGGTCTCGGCGGCGAGCCGGCGCAGCAGGTCGAGGATCTCGGCCTGCACGGTGACGTCGAGCGCGGTGGTCGGCTCGTCGGCGATGAGCAGTCCGGGCTCGTTGGCGATGGCCATGGCGATGACGACGCGCTGGCGCTGGCCGCCGGAGAGCTGGAAGGGGTAGGCGCGGGCGCGCTTGCCGGGTTCGGGGATGCCGACGCGGCGCAGCAGTTCGACGGCCTCGGCGGCGGCGTCCTTGGCGGTCACCTCGCGGTGGTTGCGGATCACCTCGGCGATCTGCTTGCCGATCCGGGTGAGCGGGTCGAGCGCGGTGGCCGGCTCCTGGAACACCATGGAGACGGTCCTGCCGCGCAGCGCCGCGAGGCTGTTCTCGGGGGCGCCGACGATCTGGGTGCCGGCGATGACGGCGCTGCCGGTGGCGCGGGCGTTCGCGGCGAGCAGGCCCAGCGCGGCGAGCGCGATGGTCGACTTGCCGGAGCCGGACTCGCCGACCAGGGCCAGCGTCTCGCCCGGCCGGACCTGGAGGGAGACACCCTTGACGGCGGGTACCTCGCCGGTCTCGGTGGTGAAGACGACGCCGAGGTCGTCGAGTTCGAGGATCGGGCCGGACGCCGCGGTGCGGGCGGCGGCGGGGCCCTTGGTGGTGGCGGTCATCCGCGTCCCCTCACATCGAATGCGTCGCGGAGTCCGTCCCCGATCGCGTTGAACGCCCACACCACCAGGATGATGGCCAGGCCGGGCGGCAGGATCAGCCACCAGTAGCCGGAGTAGGCGGCGGTGAGTCCGGCGGAGAGCATGCCGCCCCAGTCGGTCTGCGGCGGCCTGACTCCCATGCCCAGGTAGGAGACGTAGGCGACGAGCAGGATGGCGTCGGCGACCTGGAAGGTGGCGGCGACGATGACGGTCGAGACCGAGTTGGGCAGGATGTGCCGCAGGATCGCCCGGGCGTGCGTGCCGCCGATGGCGCGCAGGGTCAGGACGTAGTCGCGGTTCTTCAGGGTCAGTGTCTCGGCGCGGACCAGCCGGGAGGGCACCAGCCAGGACACCAGGCCCAGGATGAGGACGAGCCCGGCCAGGCCCGGGGTGGTGATGGCGGAGACCACGAGCAGGATGAACAGGGCGGGGATCGCGATGCCGGCGTCGACGACGCGCATCATCACGGCGTCGATCCAGCCGCCCGCGTATCCGGCGGCGGCGCCCCACAGCGTGCCGATGACGGTGGCGAGGACGCCCGCGGCGAGGCCGACGACGAGCGAGACCTTGCCGCCGTACATCAGCCGGCCCAGTTCGTCGTGGCCGACGGCGTCGGTGCCCAGCCAGTGGGCGCCGCTGGGGGCGAGGTTGACCTGCTGGAGCATGGTGTGGGTCTGGTCGGTGGAGTACACCAGCGGGCCGGCGAAGCAGAACAGGAAGAAGAGGACCACGACGGCGAGCCCGACGACGGCCAGCCTGTTGCGCAGGAAGCGGCGGACGGCGAGCCGTGCGCCGGAGGCCTCACGCGGGGCGGCGGCCTTCGCCGGGACCGTGTCCGGCTGGATGACGGCGCTCATGCCCGGCCTGCCTTCACTCGGGGGTCGATGATCCGCTGGACGATGTCGGCGAGCAGGGTGCCGGTGACGGTGGCGACGGCGATCACCAGGACGCAGCCCAGCAGGACCGGGTAGTCGGAGGACTGTGCCGCCGTCCAGAACAGCAGCCCCATGCCGGGGTAGTTGAAGAGCTGTTCGACGACCAGGGCACCGCCGAACAGCACGGGCACGTAGTAGCCGAGCATGGCCACCACGGGCGTCAGCGAGTTGCGGAACACGTGCCGCCGCAGGATGGCGCCGGGGCGGGAGCCGCCCGCCCGGGCGGTGCGGACGTAGTCCTCGGAGAGGTTCTCCAGGGTGGCCGCGCGCATGTACCGGCTGAACACCGCGACCATGGAGGCCGCGCCCGCGACGACCGGCAGCACCAGGGCCTGCGGGTCGGAGAAGACCTGGCCCAGGGTCTCGCCCTGCGGGGCCTGCGAGGGGAACCAGGCGAGCTGCTGGCTGAAGACCAGGACCAGGATCAGGCCGAGGAAGTAGACGGGCGTGGAGTAGGCGATGAAGCTGAGCGTGGTGATGACGTAGTCGGCCGCCTTGTTGCGGCGCACGGCCTGCCACATGCCGAGCGGGATCGCGAGGACGAGGCCCGCCAGAGCCGACAGCACGGTGAGGACGAGGGTCTTCGGCAGTCGCTCGGTGATGAGCTGGGAGACGGGCTCGTTGAGGGTGTACGAGGTGCCGAGGTCGCCGTGCAGCAGTTGGCCGAGGTAGTAGAAGTACTGGACGGGCAGGGACTTGTCCAGGCCCTGTTCGTGGTTGAAGCGGGCGATCTGCTGGGCGGTGGCCTGCGGCCCGAGGATCCCGCGCGCGGGGCCTCCGGGGAGGGCGTGCAGCAGGCCGAAGACGACGATCGTCACGATGACGATCACGGCGACGGCCTGCAGGACGCGTCTGATCAGGTACGAGGAAGTGCTCATGTGTTTTCCGGTCGCTTCGTCTCTGTGGCGCGCGGGCGTCACCTGGACAGGGGCGTCACTGCGACATGGGCGCCGGCGCGGGTGCCGGCCCGGCGGGTGCCGGTGCGGCAGACAGGTGGGCGGCGGGTGCCGGTGCGGTGGGTGCCGGGTGGGCGGGTGCCGGTGTGACGCGGGTGTGCGGCGGGGGTGTGCGCGGGGTGCGGCCGGCCGGGCGGCCGGGTGCCGCCGGCCGGGTGCCGCGGGCCCGCGCGGGAGGGACCGGACTTACTTGGTCCACTTCCACATGGCGGGGTGGAAGTTGGCGAGGGAGTCCTGGGCGAAGCCGCCGAGGCCGTTCCTGACCACGGAGATCTGGTAGTCGGGCTCGGGCAGCCAGACCACGGGGAGGTCCTTGGCGAGTGCGGCGCTGTACTTCTGCACCGCCTCGTTCGAGGAGGAGGTGGTGGTCTCGGTGATCAGCTTGTCGACGTCGGCGTTGGAGTAGCTGCCGAAGTTGGAGCCGCCGCCGGTGGCGAAGAGCGAGTCACCGCTCGGGTAGGCGGGGAAGTACCAGCTGCCCGCGGTGCCGAAGAAGGACAGCTGCCACTTGCAGCCCGAGTCGCCGGCGGTGCACTGCCCGGCCTGCGACAGCACGGAGTTGACCGGTGCGGTCTTGATGCCGAACTTGATGCCGGTCTTCGCGAACGACGACTGCAGCGCGCTCATCATGTTGTCGGTCACGGTCGAGCCGGACTGGGACAGCACCTGCATCTCGAACTTGGTGCCCTTGTCGACGCCCGCGCCGCACTGGTCGCCGCCGGTGCCGGGGCTGGTGCACACCATGGTGCCGCCCTGCTCGCTCCAGCCGTGGTCGGTGAGCAGCTTCCTGGCCTTGGCGGTGTCGAACGGGTACGGGTTGTTCTTCTGCTCGGCGGAGACGAAGGACGACTCCTGGCCCTGCGGGATCGGACCGTAGGTGGGAACGGCGCTGCCGTTGAGGACCACCTTGGCCAGGGTGGTCTGGTCCACCGACATCTGGATCGCCTGGCGGGCGTACAGCTGCTTGAACACCGGGCCCATGGCGGGGTTGTTGAAGTTGTACGGCATGTAGGTGATCGCCCAGCCGCTCCACGGCTTGACCGAGTAGCCCCTGGCCTTGAAGGACGCCTCCTGGCCCAGGTCCGTGGCGTTGATGTAGCCGTAGTCCACGGTGCCCGCGCGCAGCGCGTTCTCCTCGGCGTCCGTGGTGGTGAACGGCAGCAGGTTGACGTTCTTGATGTTGGCCTTGCCGCCGCCGTCGTACTTCGCGTTGGCGGTCAGCTGGACCTTGCCCGCGGTCGAGAACGACTTGATGGTGTACGGGCCGCTGACCGTCTTCCACAGCGGGTCGGTCGCGTAACCGGAGATCTTCTTGGCCGCGTTGTTGAGGTACGTCCAGACCTGCTTGGCCCCGGCGGGGGTGCGGTCCAGGTCGGAGACGGCGCCGGAGTCGCCGGTCTTGTCCCAGACGTGCTGCGGCATGGTGCGGATCATGCTCAGCTCGTTGGCGAGCATCCACTCCTGGTTGTACGCCTTGTCGAAGGTGAGGGTGAAGTGCGTGGCGTCGATCGTCTTGAACGAGGTCCAGTTGTCCGGTGCCTTGCCCGGGCTGTAGCTGGCCCAGTCCGCCTTGTTCGCCTTGACGAGGTTGAACCAGAATTCCACGTCACGGGAGGTGATCGGCTTGCCGTCGCTCCAGTGGCGGTTGCCGAGGGTGATCGTCACGCTCTTGCTGTCCGCGGCGAACTTGGCGTCGGTGGCCAGCGAGTTGGCCTTGTTCCAGCCGACCTTGCCGGTGGAGCCGTCGTACGCGATCAGCGGCTCCCACACGGCCTGGGATATGGAGGAGTTGTTCGTGTTCAGATGGGCGGCGGTGCCGACCGGGAGGATCCAGTTCGGTGTGAAGTTCGCCGGGAGGGCGTAGTTGACGGTGTCCGACGACGACGGACCGGAGGACGAGGTACCGCCTCCGGAACAGCCGGTGACCAGCGCGCCGGTGATGACGGCGGCACCCGCGACGAGGGCCCAGCGGCGGCCGGCCGCCGTGTGAGCAAGGAACATGACTCTCCTCAGAGTGAAAGGACCCGCAAACGTCCCGGGAGGACCCGGACCGGCGCCGCGGGATCGGCGCTGTGCATGGCGACAGTCAACGACGGACGCGCCGAACAAACAAACAAGAATTAGTAACAAGTAAGTTACTCCGATCTCGATGAAAGTCCCCTCCGCCCGCTCCGGACGCCTCCGAAGGCGTTTATGCACCATTTTGAGGCGGATTCACGATGCACCAGCACGCTCCACTTTCTTCACGGAGCTGTTCCCCGCCCGCCAGGACGGGCGTACTGTCTCCGTCACACCCAACACCGCGGAAGTTACTTCGTACATGACTGAAATAAGTGCACGGGACCGCAAGAGCACCAAGGGCGTGTCCGCGAAAGGCACCGCGTCGAAGGGCGCCACGACGAAAAGCCCCACGCCGAAGGGCGCGACCCTCGCCACGCGGGTCCTCGAACTCGTCGCCTCGGGGCAGGCCTCGTCCCGCGCCGAACTCGCGCAGCTCCTCGGCGCGGCCGCCTCCACCATCTCCCTCACCGTGGCCGAGCTGGTCGAACGCGGACTCCTCGCCGAGGAGGGCACCCAGTCCTCCACCGGCGGCCGCCCCCGCAGGGTGCTCAGGGCGGGCAGCACCGACGAGTACGCCGTCGCCGCCGACGTCGGCGGCCGGCACGCCCGGATCGGTGTGGTGCTCCCGGGCGGCGGGGTCGGTGACGTCGCCACCGTGCCCTTCGAGATCGCCGACGGTCCCGAGGCCGCGCTGCCGCGGCTCGCCGAGCACCTGGAGGCCCTCGCCCAGCAGCGGGGCCGCGACCGGCTGCGGGGCGTCGGGCTCTCCCTGCCCGGCCCGGTGGACGTCACCGCCGGCGCGGTCGTCCTGCCGTCCCGGATGCCCGGCTGGAACCGCTTCCCGGTCGCCGCCTGGCTGGAGGAGCGCTTCGGGGTCCCGGCCGTCGTCGACAACGACGCCAACTGCATGGCGGTCGGCGAGCAGAGCGTGCGGCCCGCCGGGCACCGGCAGTCGATCACGGTGAAGATCGGCTCGGCGATCGGCGCCGGTGTCATCGCCGACGGGCACCTCTACCGGGGCGCCACGGGTGCCGCGGGCGACATCACCCACATCCGCATCGACGGCGGCGGCGCCGACGTCCCCTGCTCCTGCGGGAACACGGGCTGCCTGGAGACCGTGGCCTCCGGTGCCGCGCTCGTGCGGATCCTGCGCGAACGCGGTCTGGACGTCACCAGCCCCGAGGACGTGGTCCGCCTCGCCGGCGACGCCGACCCGGAGGCCACCCGCGCCGTCCGTCAGGCGGGCGACCACCTGGGCCAGGTGCTCGCCGCCAACGTCAACTTCTTCAACCCGGACGCCGTCTACCTCGGCGGCATCCTGTCCACCCTGGAACCGTTCGTCGCCGCGGTGCGCAGCCAGCTCTACGAGAGCTGCCACCCGCTGGTGACCGAGCACCTCACCATCGAGCGGGCCGTCCTGGGCGCCGACGCGGGACTGGTCGGGGCCGGGCTGTTCGCCCTGCAGCGCGCCCTGGCCCGCGCGCTGAGCGAGGCCGGCGGCACCGCCGCCCGCGCGGGCGGCCCGGACCGGTTCCCCGCCGTCACTCCTCTCCCCAGGAGCTGACGGCCGCTCGACTCGGCGTGGGCCGGACGAACCCGCGCCCGGCCCACGCCCCGAGCGGCCCACGCCCCCCTCCCCGACCGCACACCCCAGGCCAACTCCACGCCCCACGCCGTCCACCCGCACGAGGAGCCATGTCGCACACCCGCACCGCCGTCGCCCGCCCGGTCATCGCCGTCGCCGGCCTCGGCATCGAGTCCTCCACCTTCTCCCCGGCCCGTACCGAGGCCCCTGCCTTCTACCCCGCACGCGGTGCCGCGATATTCGACCGGTACCCCTTCCTCGCCCCCGGCCGGGAACTGCGCGAGGCCGCCGAATGGCACGGCGCCCTGGTCGGCAAGTCGCTGCCCGGCGGCACCGTCACCGCCGCCGCCTGGACCGCGCTCACCGACGAGCTGATCGAGCGCCTCGCCGCGCTGCCCCGGCTGGACGGACTGTGGTACGACATCCACGGCGCCATGACCGTGGAGGGGATCGACGACGCCGAGGCCGTGCTGCTGGAACGCATCCGCGCCACCGTCGGCCCGGACGTGATCGTCTCCACCTCGATGGACCTGCACGGCAACGTCTCCCGTGAACTCACCCACCGCAGCGACCTGATCACCTGCTACCGGATGGCGCCGCACGAGGACCACATGGAGACCAAGGAGCGTGCCGTGCGCAACCTGGTCGACCTGCTGGTCTCCGGCGCCCCCCGCCCGGTCAAGGCGTGGGTGCCGGTGCCGGTGCTGCTGGCCGGCGAGCAGACCTCCACCCGGATCGAACCCGCCAAGAGCGTGTACGCGGCCGTCGACGAGGTCGAGGCCGCCGACGGCGTCACGGACGCCGCGATCTGGGTCGGCTACGCCTGGGCGGACGAGCCCCGCAACCGCGCCGTCGTGGTCGTCACCGGTGAGGACACGGCGGCCGTCGCGGCCGGTGCCGAACGCCTCGCCCGGGGCTTCTGGGACGCCCGCCACGACTTCGGCTTCGTCGCCCCGACCGGCACCTACGACGAACTCCTCGACGAGGCCCTCGCCTCCGACCAGCGGCCGTACTTCATCAGCGACACCGGCGACAACCCCACCGCGGGCGGCGCCGGCGACGTCACCTGGGGCCTGACCCGGCTGCTGGAGCGTCCGGAGTTCCAGAAGGACGACGGACCGACCGTCCTCTACGCCTCGGTGCCCGGCCCGGCCGCGATCGAGACGGCGGTGGCCGCCGGGGTCGGCGCCACCGTCACCGTCACCGCCGGTGCGGAGGTGGACGACCGGCACGCCGGACCCGTCACCCTCACCGGGGTGGTCCACTCGGTCCGGCACGGCGACCGGGACGCCGAGACCGAGGTCGTCGTCCGCGTCGGCAGCGTGTACGCGATCCTCACCAGGCTGCGCAAGCCGTACCACCACGAGCACGACTTCACCGACCTCGGCCTCGACCCGCGCTCCGCCGACATCGTGATCGTGAAGATCGGCTACCTGGAGCCGGAGCTGTTCGACATGTCGGTGGGCTGGAAGATGGCCCTCACCCCGGGCGGTGTCGACCAGGACCTGGTGCGCCTGGGCCACCGCCGCATCCGGCGCCCCATGTTCCCCTTCGACCGCGAGATGGCCGACCCGGACCTGACGGCCCGTATCATCCCGGCCTCCGACCGGCCGCTCACCGGGGACGACGAGTGACCGGCCGCACCACACGGCCGCTCGACGCGACCGGGCCCCGGACCGGCGGGGCGGACCCGGCGCAGGCTCCGGTGGAAACCGGCGAGGTCGCCGCGGACGGGCGGCCCGGTCCGGCCGGACGGGGTCCGCGGCCCGCGCTGGAGATCGCCGTCACCTCACCGGCGGGCGCCCGGGTCGCCCTCGCGCACGGAGCCGACCGCGTCGAACTCTGCACAGGTCTCGAACTGGGCGGTCTGACCCCCTCGGCCGCCCTGGTCGAGGCGGTCGCCGCCGTGGGTCTGCCGGTGCAGGTGCTGGTCCGGTGCCGTCCGGGTGACTTCGTCCACGACGCCGAGGAGACCGCCCTGATGGTCGCCGAGGTACGGTCCGTGCTCGCCTCCGGGGCCAGCGGCGTGGTCGTCGGCGCGCTCACCGCCGACGGCGGCCTCGACACCGGCGCCGTCGCCCGCCTCGCCGAGGCGGCCCACGACGCGGGCCGTCCGGTCGAGGTGACCCTGCACCGCGCGATCGACGTCTCGGCGGACCCGGTCGCCACCGCCGCGCTGCTGCCCGGCCTGGGACTCACCCGGGTGCTCACCTCCGGCGGCGCCCCGGCCGCCGCGCAGGGGCTCGCCCGCCTCGCCGCCATGGTGGAGGCCGCGCCCGGCGTGCAGGTGATGGCGGGCGGCGGGGTGCGCCCCGCCGACATCCCGGCGCTGACCGCCGCGGGCGTGGCAGCCGTCCACCTCTCCGCCAAGCGCCGCGCCGCACCCCGGCGCGGCGGCGCGTGGATCCCGCTGGGCGCCGCGAGCGGGTCCGCCGAGCAGGACACGCACTTCGTCACCGACCCGGCGGTGGTCGCCGAGGCCCGGAGCATGCTGGAGCCGCGCTCCACCGGCTGACCGGGGCGGGCGGGCGATCTGTGACCGGCCGGCGGACCGGGCCGGCGGGCGGCGGGTGACCGACCGGCGGACCGGGCCGGCCGGTCGGGGGCGTCGCTGCGCGAACGGGTTCACTTGCCGGAGCCGACGTGGTAGCCGACCGGGTCGACGTAGACGTCGGGCGCTTCTCCGTCGGGGGCGGCGACGGTGATGTTCAGGCCGTCGAGGTTCACGATGGAGGACACGGTCTCGTTGGGCGGGGTGACGTCGAGCCTGGTGTAGGTCTTGCCGGAGCCGCCGGTGGCCGGGATGTAGTGGAGCAGGAAGCGGGTCTCCTCGCCGGGCGCGATGGTGACGGTGGAGGCCGTCGTGTCGGTGCGGGCGGCATCGGGGCCGGTGTCGCCCAGGCCGTCGGGGCCTATCAGCTGGACGCCGGGGAAGCCGTGCATGCTGCACGAGCTGGGGCCGTTGTTCTTCAGGCTGACGACGATCTCGTTCTTGACCATGGCGGAGGCGGCGCTGAAGCCGAGGTTGTCGGTCTTGCAGCGGGCACCCGACCCCTTGGCCCCGGCCCGCGTGGTGGTGGCGCCGCCGCCCGAGCGGGAACCGGAGGAGGAACCGGAAGACCCGGAGACGGAGCCGGACGAGCCCGAGCGGGAACCCGCACCCGAACCGGAGGCCGGGGCGGAACCCGAGCCGGACGTCGAGCCGGAGCCGTCGGCCGAACCCGAGGCGGCGTCGGAGGCCGAGGACCCGTCGCCGGCGGAGCCCTGCGCGGCGGCGGACGCGTTCGTACCCGAAGCCGCACCGGATCCGGTACCGCCGCCGCACGCGGTCAGCGAGAGGCTTGCGGCCGTGACGACGAGGGCGAGGACGGAGAGCTTCTTGACGCGCATCGGTAACTCCTGGGAAGCGGTGTCGTCCCGCTCGTGCGAACCGAACGGGGCGCTGTCACCTCATGGGACACCCGCGGCCGGGTGATCCGCTGCGGTGGGAGGTGGATCAGGACGCCCCTGTGACAGACGAGTCGAACGGCCGTGACGAGGAGACGGCGCAGTCCACGCAGACGGCGCACACCCGACAATCCGGCCCGGTTCAGCGGGCGGTGCGGTCCCCGCGGTGGCCGGAGATCCGTCCCGGGTGGGTCTGACCGCGCTCGAAGTACGCGACCGGCTCGGGGGCGAGCGGCTCGATCCCGCGGGGGCGTGCCGCCCGCGCGCAGCGACTCGGGAGCAACAGGCCTGTGGTGTACTGCCGTTGGGCGTGCCAGTCCTTGAAGTACCAGTCGCCGCCGTAGCCGACGAAGTGCCGCACCCACACGAGTCTTGACCTCGCCGATCCCGCCGCGCGCGATGATGTCGCGCATCAGCCGTACGACGGGCATGTGGCGCATGTCGTGGCCGACGTGGAGGCGGGTGCCGGTGGCGCGGGCGGTGCGTGCGATGCTGCCGCGCAGCCCGTAACCGATGACGCCGAGGCGCAGGTCGCCAGGTCCTGTCGTGGGGTCGTCGGTCATGGCGTGACCGCCTTTCTTCGGGGGCGTGCCGGTGCGGGGGCGGGACGCGGGGGCCGCGGGCGCGCGGGCGCCGCGGACCGCCGACCGGTCCGTGGCGCCCGCTGCCCTGCTGCCCTGCGGAGGTGCTGTCCTGCCGCAAGTCAGGGGTGCACGAGGACGTGGGCGAGTGCCACCCGTCCGGTGCCGGTGAGCCGGACACGGACGTAGCGGGCGGTGGTGTCGGTGTCGAGGAGGGTGGGGCGCAGCGCCTTGCCGGTGATGTGCACGGTGGTGGCGTCGGAGAAGTCCGCCGAGGCGGCGAGCTGCACGTCGAAGCCGGCGGTGGCCATGGAGGCGTCGTTCCAGACCTCGACCTGTCCGACGTGGTGGGGGGCGCCGAGGTCCACCTGCCACCAGGCGCCCGGCTCGGAGAGGGTGCGGGTGTCGGTGGTGGTGTCACCGTCGGTGGCGCGGACAGCCGCGGCCGTGCCGTCGGTGGAGGACTGGCGGGCGGTGCCGGTGCGGGCCAGGTCGGGGCGGAGCCGGTCGACGCGGCCCCGGCCGTCCGCCCCCGCCGCCTCGGCGACCTCGACGGCCTCGGCCGGCAGCCGGTCCAGCTTCGTGTGGTTGCCGGTCATGGTGGAACCGGTGCCGGCGAGGGCCGGGGCGTCGGTGTCGGTCCAGTTGCCGGTGGCGTGGTTGTCGATGCCGTAGTCGGCCCAGTTGGAGACCCACTTGTAGCCGACGCGGGTGACGACGTTGCGGGTGACGGCGATGTGGCTGGACTGTTCGTCGAGGTAGATGCCGTTGCCGTCGCGTTCGGTGTTCCCGTACGCGCTGCGGTCGATGTAGTTGCCGGAGATCACGGTGCCGGGCTGGGCGCCCTGCGTGTAGATGGCGGCGCCGTCGTGCTGCGCGTCGGCGACCCGCATGACGTCGGTGATCCTGTTGTCCGTGATGCGGTTGTCGCGCAGCACGGACTGCCGGGCCTCGGGCTGGTTCCAGCCCCAGCCCACGGAGATGCCGGAGTACGGGAGGTGGTCGAGGGTGTTGTGGTCGATGACGGTGCCGGCCTCGTAGCCCGCCCAGATGCCGACGGCGTCCGTGTACTCCACGCCGGTGCGGAGGACGGTGTTGTACGAGACCGTGTTGCGGGCCCCCGCGAGTCCGGGGGCGGGCGCGGGGTCGGTGTCACCGATGTACGCGGCGCCGGAGGAGAGGTCGGTGAAGCGGGAACGGGTGAGCGTGGAGTCCTGGGTGCCCTGTTCGAAGGTCACGCCCGCGCCGCCGAGGCGGGTGAAGGCGGCGTGGTCGATCACCACGTGGCGGCCGCCGCGGACGGTGAGCGCGGCGGCGGGCTTGGTGTAGTAGCGGCCCGCGTGGTCGACGGGGCCGGTGGCACCGGTCAGGGTGAGACCGGCCTGCGTGCCCGCGTAGCCCTCGTCCGTGTCCGGCTGCCGGTAGGCGGCGTAGGCGAAGCCGATGCCGGTGACGCGCACGTCGTGCGCGCCGTCGAGCACGAGGAGCCCTTCGGTGACCGGGGTGACGGCCTGGGAGCGGCGCGGGTCCTCGCCCTCGCGGGGCAGGTACGTGACGGTGCGCGCGGCCGAATCCCAGACGAACTCGCCGGGCTGGTCCAGGAGTTCGCGGGCGTTGTCGAAGTAGGCGACCCCAAAGTAGCGGGAGGAGTCGACGGCCGTCGAGTCCCAGGCGGGTCCGGTGCGGTCGGTCCCGGACGCCGAGTTGGTCCAGCAGGGCTGGGCGAAGGTCAGCACGTCGCCGGTGACGGCGGCGATGCGGCAGTGGTAGTTGCGCCAGCGGACGCTGATGACGGCCTCGGCGTCGGTGGGCCGGGCCCAGTGCGCGATGCCGGTCTTCTCGGCGCCGCTCATGCCGGTCCGGGTGGCGTCGCAGACGGCGGCGGGACAGGACTCGCCCCGGGCGCGCACGGCTCGCCGCCCGTCGACGAACAGCTGGCGGGGTGTGATGCCCTCGGGCACCTTCGCGGTCCAGGTGCCGTCGCCGTTCACCGACCAGCCGGTCAGGGTCCGCCCGCCGGAGAGCACGGGCCGCGCGCCGGGAGCCGCGGTCCAGGTGACCCCGGAGTCCTGCGCGCCGAGCTTCAAGGGGGTGTTCAACGTGTAGGTGCCGCCCGCGAGTTCGACGCGCACGGCACGGCCGGTGACGGCGCGGGCGGCGTCCCGCGCGCCCTCCACCGAGCAGGGACGCCCGGGGGTGCAGTGGGCCCCCGAGCCGTGCGGCGCGGCGTACAGGACCTTGGGTGCGGGGGCTGTGCCCGGGGCGGCCTGGGCGGCGGGCGGCGGGGCGAGGAGCAGCGCCGCTCCGACGAGGAGGGCGGCACCGAGGGTGCGGACCGTGCGGGGGGTGCCGGCCGGGCCCGTGGGGGCGGCCGGGCCGCGGGTGGCTGCCGGGACGGTGGCGGCCGGCCCGGTGGGGCGCGTGGTGCGGGTGAGTGGTCCCATGCGATGTCTCGTGCGATGCCTCATGCGATGACCTTCCGCTCGGGGACTGTGGTGCGGGGCCGGTGCGGGCTCTGCGGGCGGGGGCGGCCCGGCGCTCACGCTGCGGCCGTCCAGTCCGGGTGCCCCGGCATCGGCGGGTTCTCCGCGCCGAACAGCCAGTCCCGCAGGAACCGGTCCAGCGAGCGGTCGCCCGTCACGGTGACGGCGTGGGCGATGAAGTCCTCGCTGGTGACCGTGCGGTCCCTGAAGCGGCGCGGCCACAGGCCCATGATCCGGTCGAACCGCCGCCCGCCCACCTTGAGCCGCAGCGCGTAGAGCACCAGCGCGCCCCCGTCGTAGATGTTGGTGCCGCCGAGCGCCTTGGGCAGTCCGGGCGGCCCGTCGCCGGCACGGACCGCGTCGAGCCTGGCGTACGTCGCCTTCATCTTGTCGGCCATGACGGACCAGCCGCGCTCCTCGCTGTAGAGGGCGGCGTAGTACACGGCCGGCCCCTCGTTGAGCCAGGCCTGCTGCCAGTCGTGCGGGGTGACGCTGTCACCGAACCACTGGTGGGTCAGCTCGTGCACCATGGTGGTCTCGTACGTCGGGTCACCGCCGGCGCCGGTCCTGAACCAGTTGGTGCCCATCAGGGTGAGCGTCGTGTTCTCCAGGGCGTCGGTGTACCCGTCGTAGATGTGGAGGCCGTACACGGAGAACGGGTAGCGGCCGAACTTCGCCTCCAGCCAGGCGAGATGGTCGGCCGTGCGGGCCACGATCGGGGCGTAGACGTCCTCCTGGCCCCGCGGGACGACGTGCCGCAGCGGCAGCCCGGTGTGCGAGGTGCCGTACAGGTAGGTGCCCTTGACGACGGCGATGCCGAGCAGTTCCGTCGGCATGCGCTCGCGCAGCGCGAAGTGCCACACGGCCGATCCGTCGGCGCGCTCGTCCTTGCCGGTCAGCACTCCGTTGGCGGTGGCGACGTACCCCTGCGGCGCGTGGATGTGGAAGGTCCAGGTGGCCTTGTCGGACGGTGTGTCGTTGCACGGCAGGAACGTGTCGGCCCGCGACGACTGGGCGGCGCAGGCGAAACCGCCGTCGGAGCCGAACCGCCAGCCGGTCAGTCCGGCGCGCGGCGCCTTGCCGTTGCCGCGGTAGGCGACGGTGACCTCGAAGGGCGCGTCCTCGCGCAGCGGCGCGGCCGGGGTGACCGTCAGCTCCTGGCCCGACCGGCCGGCGGACAGGGCGTGGGAGGCGGGGCGGCCGTTCACCGTGACCGATTCGACGGTGTGGCCGTCGGTGTCCAGGTTGAACGACGACAGGTCCTGCGTGGCCCGCGCGTTCAGTCTCACCACCGCCGTGAAGTCGTAGGTCACGGGGGTGAAGTCGAAGGTCAGGTCGTAGTGGACGACCTGGTAGCCGCCGTTGCCGAGGGTCGGGAACAGCGGGTCGCCGACCCCGTCGGAGCCGGGGCGCGGGTCGAAGCCCGCGGCACCGGCGGGCGAGCCCAGCACCGGTACCGTGAGCGCCGCGGCGACCGCCGCCCTGGTGAGGAACGCGCGTCTGCTGGTGGTCACTTCTTCTCCTTCCGCTCCTGCTGCGAGGCCTGCTCGAACTCGGCGCGGCATGTGTCGCCGCCGGCGCGGCGCCACTTCTTGACCAGCGCGTCGTACGCCGAGAGCGGTTTGCGTCCGGTGATCAGGTCCTTGAGGCCGTCGAGGTGGATGGTGTAGAGGCTGCCGAGCCCCTTGGAGTCCCAGGTCGGCGAGGAGTAGCTGAGGGTCGGGTCCTCGATGAGCTTCGGGATGAGCACCGCGTACGCCTCGTGCACGTAACGGGCGGCCTGCGGGTGTGTGGCGCTGAAGAACGAGGGTGTGGCGGAGGCGAGTTTGCCCCACGGCACGGTCACGTCCTGGGTGCCCTGCTTGGTGAGGACGGGGGTGCCGTGCGCGTCCCGCTCGTAGTCGACGTTCTCGACGCCGTAGTTGATGAGGGTGTATTCGAGCGATCCGAAGGGCGAGGCGGCGAAGTCGGCGAGCCGCAGCAGTTCCCCGACCCGCTTCTGGCTCGCCCTGCGGATGTAGCAGTTCTGGAGGGAGACGTTGTCGGTCCAGGTGACCGCGTCCTTGCCGACCGGGACCATGGGCCGTACGTCGAAGGACCGGTCGATGGCGGCCATGGCGTCGACGTATCCGGTGGCCGTGGTCAGGTACGCCGGCATGCCGTCGTAGACGTAGGCGGCCCTGCCGTTCCTGAACAGGTCCGTGTACTGGGCCTTCTGGGCGCCGGACATCTGGACGGTGCCCGGGTAGTAGCAGCCCGCCCGGTAGAGCTGGGCGGCGGTCTCGACGGCGTACCGGTACCTGTCGTCCTCCAGCTGGTAGGTCCACTTGCCGGTGGTGCGGTCGAAGCGCCAGAAGTGCTGGGCGCCGGCGGACATGGCGAGCAGGTTGGTGCTGCCGCCGGTGAAGAAGTACTGCTTCTTCCTGGCGTCGGTGAGGTCCTTGGCCAGCTCGACGAGCCGTTCGATGCTGTCGATCTGGTCGAGTCCGGTGACGCCGGCCCGCCGGAACAGGTCGGCCCGGTAGAAGCCGGTGCCGCCGCTGCCCGAGCGGGCGATAGGGATGCCGTAGAGCTTGCCGCCCTTGATGGCGTCGCGCCAGGCGTACTGGGGGATGGCGGCCAGGTTCGGGTAGGCCTTGACCTTGTCGCCGGAGAGGTGGGGGCCCAGGTCGGCGCATTTGGCGGCGAGGAAGGAGCCCACGTTGTCGACGCCGCCGGTCTCCGGGTACATGAAGATGTCGGGCAGCTGGTCACCGGCGACCATCGTGGAGAACTTCGCGGGGTAGTCGTCCGCGGGCACGGCGGTGAAGTCGACCTGGGTGCCGAGCAGCTTCTCGATCTCCCGCCAGGCCGCGTTCTTGCCGCGCTCGGGCGGCAGCGGCGCGAACGTCTCGGTGACGGCGGTGATCTTCTCGGCGCCCTCGAGCGGGGTTCCCGAGGTCGCGCGGACCAGCCGGGCGGGGTACGTGAGGAAGGCGTTGGGCACGCCCGCCGCGGTGCCGGGCAGGTCGGCCCTGATGCCGATGTTGCGCACGGTGGTGGCCGGCAGCAGCTTGGTGCTCTTGGCCTCGGCCTTGGCGGCGCTGCCGCCGTCGCCGCACGCGGCGAGCAGCGGCGCCGCGGCGACGGCGAGACCGGCGCCCGCACCCCAGCGGAACAGGGTGCGGCGGTCGACGGATGTGGTGCCGGACATGGCGGGACTCCTCAGCACGAGGGGGCACGGGGGGATTCGGATTCGGAGGGACGTCCGCGGGGAGACGCGGGCCGGGGCCCGGTGATGCGGGGTGCGGCGGTACCGGCGCGGCGGGTCGCGGTGACGCGGGGCGCGGGGGGTTGGGGGCGCGGGGGTCCGGGGAGGCGGTTCGGGCGCGGGGGTCCGGGAAGCGCGGTCAGCCCTTGACGGCGCCGGTGAGGACGCCCTTGGTGAAGAACCGCTGGAGGAAGGGGTAGACGAGCAGGATCGGCACGACGGCGATGACCAGCACGGCCATCTGGACGGCCTGCTGCGGGGCGACCACCTCGCCGGCCGCCGCGGTGTCGAGGCTCTGGCCCTGGAGGATGAAGGTGCGCAGCACCATGGGCAGCGGCCACTTGTCGTTGTCACCGAGGTAGAGCAGGGCGTTGAAGTACGCGTTCCAGTACGCGACGGCGTAGAACAGTCCGACGACGGCGATGACCGCCTTGGACAGCGGCAGGACGACCCGGATCAGGGTCCGGAAGTCGCCCGCGCCGTCCACCTTCGCCGCGTCGTACAGTTCCTTGGGCAGGTTCATGAAGAAGGCCCGCATCACGACGAGGTTGAAGGCGCTGACCATGGTGGGCAGGACCAGCGCGGCGAAGGTGTTGTAGAGGCCCAGCTCCTTCACCAGCAGGAAGTTGGGGATGACGCCCGCGTTGAAGAGCATCGTGAACAGGGCGGTCATGAGGATGAACCGGCCGCCGACGATGCCGCGCCGCGACAGCCCGTAGGCCATGCCGATGGTGGCGAGCAGGCTGCACGCGGTGCCGGTCACGGTGACGCCGGTGCTCACGAGCAGGGCGCGGGTCACGCGCCCGCCGGTGAACGCGGTGCGGTAGGCGTCGAGGCTGGGGTGGCCGGGCCACAGGACGAGCCCGTCGGACTTGATGATGTCGCTCTGCGAGGCGAAACTCGTGCCGACCACACCGAGCAGCGGGTAGGCCACCAGGCCCACGACGATCACCAGCGCGAGGCCCTTGAGGACGAGACCGAGCCTGGTGGGTTTCTCCATCCACGGGGGCCGGGCGCCGGAGGGGCGCGGTTCTCCCGCCGCGGGTGCGGGCCGGCCGGCGCGCACGCGGCGCGTCCTCACCGTGGTCGTCTCAACGGTCAGCACCGCGGTACACCCCTTCATGACCGAGCCGGTGGGCGAACTTGTTGGCGCCGATGACGAGCATCGTGCCGATCACGGCCTTCACCAGACCGACGGCGGCGGCCGTGCCCCACTGGTTGTCCCGGATGCCGTGGAAGTAGACGTAGGTGTCGAGGACCTCACCGGCGTCGGGGCCGACGGCGTCGCGCTGGAGCAGGATCTGCTCGAAGCCGACGGTGAGGATGTTGCCGAGGTTCAGGATGAGCAGCAGCACCAGCACCGGGGACAGGCCGGGCAGGGTGACGTGCCAGAAACGGCGCCACCGGGCCGCGCCGTCCATGGCCGCCGCCTCGTACAGGCCGCGGTCGATGGAGAGCAGCGCGGCGAGGATGATGATGGTGCCCCAGCCCGCGTCCTTCCACATGACCTGGAGCGCGAGCAGCCAGGGGAAGGCGTGCGGGTCGGTCGTCATGTCGTAGCGCGGCAGTCCGAGGGAGCCGAGCAGGTCGGGCACGACGCCCGCGCCGCCCAGGATCTGCTGGAAGATCGAGACGATGATGACCCAGCCGATGAAGTGCGGCAGGTAGACGACGCTCTGCACGAAGCGGCGCAGTCCGTCGGCGGCGATGCTGTTGAGCAGGAGGGCGAGCGCGATCGGCACGGGGAAGAACAGGACGAGCTGGACGAGCGCGATCTCCAGCGTGTTGCCGGTCGCCGACCAGAAGTCGGGGTCGGCGAAGGCCGTCGTGAAGTTGGTGAAGCCGTTCCAGGCGCTGTGCAGGTAGCCCAGGTAGGGCTGGTAGTCCTGGAAGGCCACCAGGTAGCCGAGCAGCGGTACGTAGTGGAAGACCACGAAGTACAGGAAGCCGGGCAGGCACAGCAGCAGCATCACCTTGTCACGCTTGAGGCGCTGCCAGAGGGTCTTGCGGGGAACGCGGTCGACGGCGGTCGGTGGGACGGAGACAGTCATGGCGCGGTCCTGTTCGGCCGGTTGGCGCAGGAACTGGTTTCTGCGGCGGCAAGTTAGTAAGCGGTTAACCCCATCGTCAATAGGTCCGCCGACCTGACGGCCCGTGAAACAGCGCCGAACGCGACGGCACCGCCACTGCGAACAGGCCATTTCTGTACGGCATTTCAGACTGAACCAGGTCAACTCATCGGCCGCATCCGTTCCCCGACCTTGACGGTCGAGCGACGGGCTCCCTAGCGTGCGGTACCGCCATAGAACACGTTTACTGTCCGGAGGCAGGGTGCGTACCACTGACGAGGCGCCGGTCGAGGCCGCGGCCGCCGACGCCACACCGCCCCCGCGGCGGCCCCGCACGGTTCTCGCGATGGACTCCGCGGTCGTGGACGACGTCTTCCCGCCCGCCGTACGGGCGCGGCTGGAGGAGACCGCGGACATCCGGCCCCCGCGTGCCGTCGGGGAGTTCACCAGCCCGGAGGCGCGGGCGGCCCTCGCCGAGTGCGAGGTGCTGCTCACCGGCTGGGGCTGCCCGCCGGTCGACCGGGCCGCGCTCGACCGGGCGCCCCGGCTGCGCGCGGTGATCCACGCGGCCGGCACCGTGAAGACGTTCCTGAGCCGGGAGACCTACGAGCGCGGGATCGTGGTCTCCTCGGCGGCGGCGGCCAACGCCGTGCCGGTCGCCGAGTTCACGCTCGCCGCGATCATCCTGGGGGCCAAGCGGGCCTTCCCGCTCGCCCATCTCTTCCGCGGCCGGCGCACCCACCGCACCGACGCCGACCTGGACCGCCAGCACTGGCTCGGCACCCGTGGCATCACCGTCGGCGTGGTCGGCGCCTCGCGCATCGGCCGTCGTGTCGCGCAACTGCTGCGCACCCTGGACGCCGAGGTCCTTCTCTACGACCCCTACGTCGGCGACACCGAGGCCCGGTCGCTCGGTGCCACCCGCACCGACCTGGACACCCTGGTGGCGACCAGCGACGTGGTGACCCTGCACGCGCCGGACACCGCGCGGACCCGGCATCTGCTCGACGCCCGCCGGCTCGGTCTGATGCGTCCGGGCACACTCCTCGTGAACACCGCGCGCGGCCCGCTCGTGGACACGCAGGCCCTGACGGAACACCTGGTCAGCGGCCGGATCGACGCCGTGCTCGATGTCACCGACCCCGAACCGCTGCCCGCCGGGCACCCGCTGTGGGACCTGCCCAACGTCTTCATCACCCCGCACCTGGCGGGCGCCCAGGGAAACGAGGTGGGCCGGCTCGGGGCGCTCGCCGTCGACGAACTGTCCCGGTACGCGCGCGGGCTGCCGCTGGCCCACGCGGTGCTCCTGGCGGACCTGGAACGGATCGCGTGAGCGGGCCCGCACCGCACGTCCCGGGGCCCTCCGTCCGGAACCGGCCGGATCAGGGAGCGGGGGCCGGTGACGAGAGCGCCTCCCACGCCGTCCGGGCGGTGGGGGAACGCCGCAGAGCGGAGGAGGGCGGCACGGCGGAACCATGGCGGCCGGCGGCAGCGCCGCCGCGAGGTGCGCCGCCGGGCCCCGCGAGACACACACGAGAGGCCCTGGGCCCTGGCGTCGCATTCCCGCCCGCCCTCCGGGCGACGACGGGAATGCGACGCCAGGGCCTAGTCTCTGGGGCGGGCGGACCACAGACAGACCAGCACGACCATCAGGGGGTGGGCCGGATGTCCCGGCAGAGTTCCACGGCACCCGGACCGGACGGCGCGCAGCCGGGCGAAGGACAGGGCGAGCGCGGCGGGCAGCGCCGGGCGACGGTCGTCGACGTCGCGCGGCGCGCCGGGGTGTCCACGGCGACCGTCTCCCGCGTGATGAACCGCAACTATCCGGTGGCCGCCGCCACGCGCGAGCGCGTCGAGGCGGCCATGCGGGAGCTGGGGTACGTGGTCAACGCCCATGCCCGGGCGCTGGCCGGCGCCTCCGCCCGCACCGTCGGCATCATCGTCGGCGAGCTGATCGACCCGTTCTACGCGTACATCGCGCGCGGTGTGGAACGCGAGGCCACCGACGGCGACCGGCTCTGCCTGGTGTGCTGCACCCAGGGCGACCCGCAGCGCGAACTCGCCTTCATCGAGCTGATGCACGAGCGGCGCGCGGACGCCGTGGTGCTGGTCGGCGGCAGCGTCGAGGACCGCGCCTACAAGGCGGAGCTGGCGCGCCGGGCCCGGGAGCTGGACGCGGGCGGTGCGAAACTGGTGCTGTGCGGACGGCCCTCGCTCGGCGAGGGCGTGCCGACGGTCGGCGTCGAGTACGACAACGAGGGCGGTGCCTTCGCGATCACCGACCACCTGATCACCCAGGGCCACGAGCGGATCCTCTACCTGGGCGGGCCGCCCGGCCTCTCCACGGCGCGGGACCGGCTCGCCGGACACCGGCGCGCGCTCGAACTGCGCGGCATCGCGCGGGACCCGGAGCTGGAGCAGCCCGGCGCCTTCAGCCGGGCGTTCGGGTACCGGCGCATGTCCGAACTGCTGCGCGGCGGTCCGGATTTCACCGCCGTGTTCGCCGCGAACGACATCGTGGCGGCCGGTGCGGCGCAGGCCCTGGAGGAGGCCGGCGTACGCATCCCGCAGGACATGTCGCTGGTCGGCTACGACGACATCCCGGTGGCCCAGGAGCTGCGGCCCCGGCTGACGACCGTCCGGATCCCGCTGGAGGAGATGGGCCGGCAGGCGGTGCGCGTCGCGCTCTACGGCGGGGACGAGGACGACTGGCGCGCCCCGACGACCGGCACGCTGCGCCTGGGCACGCACATCGTCGTCCGGGAGTCGGTGGCGCCGCCGCGGAGTGCGGCGCCGGGCGGCGGAGCCTCGGGGAGCGTGGCCTCGGCAAGCAGCACCTCGGGGAACGGAACCTCCGGGCACGGGACATCGGGGAACGGAACGTCGGGGAACGGAACGTCCGGGAACGGAGCCTCGGGGAGCGGCGGACGGCGCAGGAACTGAGACCGGAACCGGGGCCCGAGCCGGCACCGGAGCTGACGACGGAGCCCTGGCGTGCTCGATTCTGCTCGCGGGGGCGCCGGTTCGGATAGTAACGAACAGAAACTCGGCCCACCCCCTTGCGGGTGGATAGCAACCGCTTACATGCTGGCGCGCAGTCCCACCCGCTCGTCCCGCCCATCGCCCTGACGTCGTCCGTCCCGGGAGTCTCTGGATGCGCCCTGCCCACACGCCGCTCCCCGCCCCTCTCCCCGGACCGGACTCCGATCCGGCCGCGCCCACCGGCCCTGCCACGCTCACCCGCCCTGGTCCGCTCACCGACTGACAGCGCGACCTCCACGCCGCATCGGCCGGCCGGAGCGCACGGACCGGCCGGACCCCACGAGCCGGCCGGGACACGCGGGGCCGCCGGGCCCCACGAGCCGGCCGGCACGCACAGACCGGCCGGCGCGCCCAGGACGCCCTGACACCCCTCCCCGCACCGTACGGACCGCCCCAAGGAGACGACGCCTCATGCGCACCCCCGCATCCCCGTCCCGCCGTTCCGTCCTCGCCGCGGCCACGGGCGCCGCGCTCACCGTCGGCGGCCTCGGCTCCGGCACCGCCCGGGCCGCCGGGACCGCTCCCGCGCCCGGCACCGCTCGCTCGGCCGCCGACGACCTCACGGTGCCGCTCGTCGCCCGGCCCTCCGCGGAGGCGGAGCGGCTGCGCCTCGGACAGGCCCTGCGCGCCTCCGAGTTCCAGGCGACCGGCCGCTACGTCCCGCCGGGCACCCCCCTCCGCCTCACCGTGCTGCCCTACGACGGCCTGGTGCCGACCCTGTGGATCGGGCAGTGGGACTACTACGGCACCGTCACCGAACCGCGTCCCTATCCGCTGAAGCCCGGCGCCAACACCGTGACCGACCCGCACGGCGGACCCGTCTACCTCACCCTGGAGGGCAGCGGCCAGCGCGCCGCCGTCCGGTTCGGGAGCGGTTCCGTGCCCATGCCGGTCTTCACGCTCGGACGCACCACCGAGGCCGTCTACCAGAGCCGGCTGGACACGTACACCGGTGTCCCGGTCGTCGAACTGCACGGGCCGCGTTCCATCGTGACGCTCACCCGGGACGGCGCGCTGCTGTACCGGGACGAGGACCACGCGGCGCTGCTGCGCCTGCTGGAGCAGATCATCGACGCCGAGTCCGCCGTCAGCGGCCTGGACGGCTCCGCGCCGGTGCACCGGCCCAAGGCCGGCGGGTACCACTTCACCGAGGTGTCGGTGGTGCCGTCCGGCGTCGGGGCGTACGCGACCCACGGCTACAACGGCTTCCCGCGCGCCTACCTCGACCGGGCCACCACGGTGACGGGACTGCGCACCCGCGGCTGGGGCCTGTACCACGAACTCGGGCACCTGCACCAGCAGTTCGCGTACAAGCCGTCGGGGCTGACCGAGGTGACGGTGAACATCTACTCGCTGGCCGTGCAGCGCGCCCTCGGCCAGACGTCCAATCTGCTCACCGTCGACCCGAAGACGGGCCTGAACCACTTCCAGTCCGCCCGGGCCAAGTTCGGCACGCCGGGGCTGACGTACGAGAAGTCCTTCGGCGCGTACGAGAAGCTGGTGCCGCTGCGGCAACTGGAACTCGCCTTCGGGGACGACTTCTGGCCCCGGCTGCACAAGCTGGTGCGGGAGGAGAACCCGCAGTCGGAATCCAGCGAGACGGCCGAGCGCTACCGGGCGCTCGCCACGTACGCCAGTCGCGTCGCGGGGCGTGACCTCACCGATTTCTTCGTCACCACCTGGGCGTTCCCCGTCGACGCCGAGGGGCGGGCCGAACTGGCCGCACTGCACCTGCCGAAGCCGTCGACCGACCCGGCCACGCTGACCGACTGATCCCGAAGGACGGACCCCGCCATGGACCTGAGCAGACGCCACACCCTCGCGCTCGCCGGAGCGGGCGCGGTCACCTCCCTCGTCGCCCGCGCGGGCGGTGCGAGCGCCGCCGGCGGCGGTGCCGGGCAGGAGGGCGGCGATCCGTACGAGCCGCTGCTGGCCCGCGCCGCGCAGCAGTTGACCGGCGGTGCCTTCGACCCGCGGGACCCTGACTTCGCCGCCGCGCTCGCCGCCCTGGACGCCGAGGCCTCGGCATGGTGGCAGCGGATCGACACCTCCGCGGGCCGGCAGGCGCTGTGGGCCGACCTGTCCCCGGCCGCCGACCCCGGCATGTTCGGCCAGAGCTACCCGCGGCTGCGCACGCTCGCCATCGCCTGGGCCACCCCCGGCACCTCGCTCACCGGACGGCCGGCCGTGCGCGACGGGATCCTCGACTCGCTCCGCTTCCTGCACACCGCCGGTTACAACGCCTCCCGCCGCGAGACCGGCAACTGGTGGTTCTGGGAGATCGGCGCGCCGCGCGCCCTGATGGACGTGTGCGTGCTGCTGCGCGCGGACCTCCCCCGGGAGGACCTCGACGCCTACGTGCGGACGGTGGCCGCGTTCGTCCCCGACCCGGACCACCGCACCAACTCCCCCGCTCTCGCCGAGACGGGCGCCAACCGCGCCGACAAGGCCGTCATCGTCGCGCTGCGCGGGCTGCTCGCGGGCGATCCCGCGGCGCTGGTGCTGGCCCGGGACGGCCTGTCCGACGTCCGCGGCGGCGGACGCAACAGCCTGTTCCAGTACGTCACCTCGGGCGACGGCTTCTACCGGGACGGCTCGTTCGTGCAGCACTCGAACGTCGCGTACACGGGCACGTACGGCAGTGTCCTGCTGGGCGGCGCCGGGCAGCTGATGGCGCTGCTCGCCGGTTCCGGCTGGGCGGTCACCGACCCCTCGGTCGAAGTGCTGTACGAGGCGGTCGAGCGGAGCTTCGCCCCCTTCCTCTTCGACGGGCTGATCATGGACGCGGTGCGCGGCCGCGCCGTCTCGCGGGAGGCCGCCCGCGACCACGACGACGGGGCGAGTGCGGTCGCGCACATCCTGCAACTCGCCGAGGCCGCACCGCGGGCGTACGCGGACCGCTGGCGCTCGGCGGCCAAGGGCTGGATCCTGCGCAACACGAGCACGCCGTACAAGGATCTCGTCCGGATCCCCGACCTGGCCCGCGCGAAGGCCCTCCTCGCCGATGCCTCCGTGCGTCCCGCGGACCGCCTCACCGGGCACTTCGTCCTCGCCGACATGGACCGCGTGGTGCACCGGCGCCCGTCGTGGGCGTGCGCGCTGTCCCTGTCGTCGAAGCGCATCGCCGCCTACGAGGCGGGCAACGGCGAGAACCTGCACGGCTGGTACACCGGCGACGGCATGACCTACCTGTACGACGGCGACGACACCGATGTTTTCGGTGACGCCTTCTGGCCGACCGTCGACCCGTACCGGCTGCCGGGCACGACGGTGGACACCCGCCGCCGGGCCGATCTCGCCACCGGCTCCGGCACCGGCACGTTCCGCCCGAAGAACGCGGTGGCGGGCGGGGCGGTGCTCGACGCCCGGCACGGCGCCGCCGCGATGGAGCTGATCGCGGACGGGTCGACGCTGCGGGCCAAGAAGGCCTGGTTCTTCCTGGACAACGCGGTCGTCGCGCTCGGTGCCGGGATCACGGCGGGCGACGGCAGGACGATCGAGACGGTCGTGGAGAACCGGAACCTGCACACCGGCGGGGCGCCCCGGCTGGTCGTCGACGGGCACCGGCAGCCCGCCGAGCAGGGGTGGTCGGCCTCGCTCGAGGACGCGCGCTGGGCCCACCTGGAGGGCACCGGCGGGTACGTCTTCCCCTCCGGCGGTCCGCTGCGCGCGCTGCGCGAGGAGCGCACCGGCACGTGGCGCGCCCTCAACACCGGTGCGGACACCGGCGGCAGCACCACCCCGGTCACCCGCCGTTACGCCACTCTCTGGTTCGACCACGGCCCCTCCCCCACGTCCGCGTCCTACTCCTACGTCCTGCTGCCGGGCGCGACCGCCGCCGCGACCCTGGCCTGGTCGCGTTCCCGCCCGGCGCGCATCCTGGCCAACGACGCCACCGTGCAGGCCGTCGCCGCACCCCGTCACGGCCTGCTCGCGGCGCACTTCTGGGCGGCGGGTTCGGTGGACGGACTCGCATCGGACGGCCCCGGCACCGTCCTGGTGTGCCACCGCGACCAGGGCGTGTCGGTGGCGGTGGCGGATCCGGGCCGTACGGCGACGACCCTGACCGTCCGGCTGCCCTTCCCCGTGCGCCAGGTCGTCGGCGCCGACGACACCGTGTCCGTCACACCGGGCCGCCGCCCGGTGCTCACCGTCCGCGTGGGCGGTTCACGGGGCCATACGCACACGGCCCTGCTGCGTTAGGGCGTGTTTCGCCGGACCTGCCGCGCCCGTGCGGCCCGCGCTCACCACGTGCGCCGCGCCCGCACCGTCCCTATCGTCCGTACCGTCCGCCGTCCGACGAAGGAGCCAGCGAACCGCCATGGCCGCCCCGTACTTCCCCCTGCCGCCCACCGACCGCGTCCGCTCCCCCCTGACCGGCTGGACCCGGGCGCACTGGGAGGCCCTGGCCGACCAGCAGCTGGCGGCCCTGCTGCCCTACGCCACCCCGGGCCTGGCGCAATACCGGCTGCCGGGGCGGGCCAGCTGGTCGGGGGTCGTCTCGGACGGCCTCGAAGGGTTCGCTCGGTCATTTCTGCTGGCCTCCTTCCGGATCGCGGGCGCGGGCGGCGGCGGGACGGACCCCGCGGCGCCCACGGGTTCCAAGGACTCCGCGGATTCCACGGAGTTCAAGGACCCCACCGGGTCCAGGGCCGTCTCCCACCTCATCGAAAGGTACACGCAGGGTCTGACAGCGGGCACGGACCGTGACAGCGGTGAGGCCTGGCCCGCGCTCACCGACTGCTCCCAGCAGATGGTGGAGGCCGCCTCGATCGCCCTCGGCCTGCACGAGACCCGCCCGTGGATCTGGGACCGGCTCGACACCCGGGTCCAGGAACGGGTCGTCGACTGGTTCTCCGGGTTCGTCGGCGCGAAGACCTGGGACAACAACTGGCGTCTGTTCCAGGTGGTGGCGGAGCAGTTCCTCGCCTCGGTGGGCGCACCGTTCAGCCAGGGCGACATCGACGCCGGCCTCGACCGGATCGAGGACTGGTACGTCGGCGACGGCTGGTACACGGACGGGGACGGCCGCAACTTCGACTACTACATCGGCTGGGCCATGCACCTGTACCCGCTGCTGTGGACGCGCATGGCGGGGCCGGACGGGGACGGCGGGCGGGGCGCCGTCTACCGGGAGCGGCTGGCCCGGTTCCTCACCACGTACCCGCAGTTCTTCGGCGCGGACGGCGCGCCGGTCCACCAGGGCCGGTCGCTGACGTACCGCATCGCGGCGACGGCGCCGGTGTGGCTGGGCGCGCTCACCGACTGCACCCCGCTCGCCCCGGGCCTGACCCGGCGCCTCGCCTCCGGCGCCGCCCGGCACTTCGCCGAGCGGGGGGTGCCGGACGAGCGGGGGCTGCTGCCGCTGGGCTGGTACGGCACGTTCCTGCCCGCGACCCAGCCGTACTCGGGGCCGGCGTCGCCGTACTGGGCGAGCAAGGGGTTCCTCGGGCTGCTGCTGCCCGCCGACCACCCGGTGTGGACGGACCGCGAACTCCCGCTGCCCGTCGAGCAGTCCACGCAGTACACGGCGCTGCCCGCGCCCGGCTGGCTGCTGCACGGCACCCCGCACGACGGTGTCGTGCGCCTGGTCAACCACGGCAGCGACCACAATCCGCCGGACGGCCCGGGCAGCGACGACCCGCACTACGCCAAGTTCGCCTACTCCACGGCCACCGCCCCGGAGTCCGCGCCGCACGCCTGGCAGCGCGCCGTCGACAACCACATCGCCCTGCTCACCGCCGACGGCACCCCGTCGCGGCGCCGCCGCATCCACCCCCTCACCTGCGAAGGACGCCGCGCGTCGTCCCGTCACGAGGTACGGCTCGCGGGGATGGAGGAGGAGTTCCCCATCGAGTCGACGAGCGTGCTGCACGGGCCGTGGGAACTGCGCGTGCACCGGGTGCGGGCCCCCGAGGGCGTGACGGTGCGCGAGGGCGGCTACGCCGTCGCCGACGCGTCGCGCCCGCGGGCGGAGCGGGGACCCGGCTGGGCGCTGACCCGCACGGAGTCGGGGCTGACCAGCGCCGTGGTCGCGCTGTACGGGTGGGACGAGGAGACGGGCGTCGCGCGGGAGGTCGAGGCGAACGCGTACGGTCCGCACTCGGCGACGCCGTACCTGAACGCCGTACGCCATCCCGGCGGGGAGAGCGTGCACGTCGGCCTGGTGGTGCTCACCCGGGACCTCGTCCACCCGTGGGCCCTGCGGGAGTCGGTCACGTGCGCGCGCGAGGACGACGGGCGGGTGCGGGTCACGTTCCCGGACGGGGAGAGCGTGACCGTCTGACTCACACGTCGGCGGCGGGAGCCTCGCCGGGGGCCGGAACCTGGTCCGGGGCCGCGGCCTCGCCGGTGCCCGGGCCCCTGCCGGTCTCCGCGCTCGCCTCCCCGCCTCCGTCCGCGCCTGCCCGCGCCTTTCCGCCTCCGTCCGCACGCGCCTCCCCGTCCGCACCCGCGCCCGCCGACGTGCCGGGCAGGTAGCTCGCCAGGCCGCGCAGGATGATCTCCAGGCCGATGTCGAACCTCTCGTCGGAGGAGCCCGTCACCATCAGAGCGGCCAGGGCGCGCAGGTGGGGGAAGTCGCCCTCGGGCAGGGACGCGAAGTAGGTCCGCATCTCCTCGGCCAGCTCGCTCAGGTCGGGGCCGGCCGGGTCCGGACCGCCGTCCCCGGGACGGGCGGTCCGCACCCGCCACAGGTCCTCGCCCAGGACGAACCCGTCGATGTAGGTGGAGATGAGGTCACCGGCCTCCGCCGCGATGCGGTCGGGCAGCCCGGCCGTGCGCAGCAGGCCGAGGAACGCCTCCACGTACGGCAGCAGTTCGGCGGTGAAGGGGACGTGGGCCATGGAGATCCTGGCCATGTCCCGGTGGGCCAGCAGCCGCCGCCGTCCGGCGTGAGCGTAGTCCCGCAGTTGCTCCTGCCACCGCTCGGGGTCGGGCTCGGGCATCTCGGCGCCCTGGAAGACCCGGTTGTACATCAGCTGCAGCAGGTCGTCCTTGTTGCTGACGTGGGCGTACAGGGCGGAGACCGTGACCCCCAGCTGGGCCGCGACCTGGCGCATCGACAGTCCGTCGAGCCCCTGGCGGTCCAGCACGGTGAAGGCGGCGTCCACGATGCGTTCCCGTGACAGGGGGGTGCGCGCGGGCGTTACACGGGCGCGCGCCGGGCGCCCGCGCTCCCACGGGGGCGGCGGAGGGAGTGCGGGGGTACCGGCGGCCTCGTCGTTCATGAGGCCAGTCTAGGCGCCTGGAGAACAGTGTTCTCCCCGGATGAGCGGCGTTCTCGCTCCGCCGGTCCGAGGATCCGCGGGCACCCCGACACGATGGACGCGATATATCTTGACCACGAGTCGCGGCTTGCGCTATATCTTAATGAACGTTGTTCTCTCAGAGAGCAGTGTTCTGTTACGGTGAACACTGTTCTCCACGGGCACCGGCTGTTCTCTGCCGGTCACCTCACCCGCATCCGCCCTCTCGCGCCCGCCGGTCTCGGCGGCGCGACCCGTCCGCGAGGAGTACTACCGATGTCCACCACGGGCGTGGCGTCCCCCGAGACGCACACCGAGTCACCGGCGCCGCCCTACCGCTGGCGCTGGGCCGCGCTCTTCGTGATCCTCGCGGCCGAGGTGATGGATCTCCTCGACGCCGTCGTCACGAACATCGCCGGCCCCTCCATCCGGGCCGACGTCGGCGGCGGCGCCTCCACCCTGCAGTGGCTCGCCGCCGCGTACACCCTGGCGATGGCCGTCGGACTCGTCACCGGGGGACGGCTCGGAGACATCCACGGGCGCCGCCGGATGTTCCTGGTGGGCGCCGCCGGCTTCACCGCGGGATCGCTGCTGTGCGCCGTCTCCATGTCGCCGCAGATGCTGATCGCCGCACGTGTCGTGCAGGGAGTGTTCGGCGCGGTGATGCTGCCGCAGGGCCTCGGCATGATCAAGGAGATGTTCCCGCCGAAGGAGTCCCAGAAGGCCTTCGGCATGTTCGGCCCGGTCATGGGGCTGTCGGCGGTCTGCGGGCCGGTGCTGGCGGGCTGGCTCGTGGACGCCGACTACTTCGGCACCGGCTGGCGGATGATCTTCCTGATCAACCTGCCGCTGGGCGCCGCCGCCCTCCTCGGCGCCCTGCGCTACCTGCCGAGGACCACCTCGGACGACAAACCGCGCCTGGACATCCCCGGCATGGTGCTGGTCTCCCTGGCGGCGCTGCTCGTCATCTTCCCGCTGGTCCAGGGCCGTGAGTACGACTGGCCCGTGTGGACGTTCCTGATGATGGGCGCCTCGGTGGTCGTCTTCGTCGTCTTCGGGGTGTACGAGTCCCGGCGCAGCAGGGCCGGACGGGACCCGCTGGTCATCCCCAGCCTCTTCCGCAAGCGCGGGTTCAGCGGCGGCATGGCCCTCGGACTGGTCTTCTTCTCGACCATGCAGGGCTTCATGCTGGTCTTCAACCTCTACACCCAGATCGGACTCGGCTACTCGCCCCTCAAGGCGGGGCTCGTGATGGTGCCCTGGTCGGGCGGCATGATCGTCGGCTTCGGCATCGCCCAGGGCGTGGCCCGGTTCGGACGGGCCGTGCTCCAGGCGGGCACGCTGGTCATGGCGGCCGGTGTGTTCGGCGTGTGGCTGACCCTCGACCTGGCGGGCAGCGGCGTCGGCCCGTGGCAGCTCCTGCCCGCCCTGCTCGTCACCGGCATCGGGATGGGCCTGCTGATGGCGCCCTTCTTCGACATCGTGCTCGCCGGCGTCGACCAGCACGAGACGGGCTCGGCGTCCGGCACGATGACCGCGGTCCAGCAGCTCGGCGGCGCCTTCGGCGTGGCGCTGCTCGGCACCGTCTTCTTCGGCCTGCTGGGCGGCGGGATGGCCACCGCCGTCGACCACCGTTCCGACGGCCTGCGCGGGCAGTTGACCGCCGCGCACGTCGCGCCCGCAGCCCGGGAGCGGATCGTGGCGGACCTGCGCACCTGCTCCTCGGACCGGGCCGTGGCCAAGGACCCGGAGGCGACCCCCGCCTCCTGCGCCCGCCTGGAGAAGGACACCCGGTCGGCCGTGACGTCGCCCCAGGACGCCGCCCGGATACCGGCGGCGCTCCAGGACACGGCGTCGTCGGCCTTCCGCAGCGGTTTCGGCGCCGTCATGCAGACGGTGCTGTGGATCGTCGACGGCATGCTCGTCCTGACCTTCCTGCTCGCGTTCCTGCTGCCGCGTCACGCCCGTCCCGAGGGGGCGGGCGGCCACTGAGCCCGGGCCCGGCCGGGTCCGCGCGGCGGCTGCCCGCCGGGTGGACCCGGGTGGGCGAGGGCCGGTCCCCGGTGCCGGGTGGGCGAGGGCCGGTCCGCGGCCCCGTCGGTGCCGTGCGCGCCTGGCCTGCCCGGCCCGCGCGGTGGCCGCTCTCCCAGGACGGCCGCCGCGCTCCCACCCCCGGCCCCGGCTTGACCTTGACACGGTGCCAAGGTCTTGACTGCGGCCCAGGAGGTGGTCGCGATGACCGGAACGGAAGAGGACACGATCGTGGCGCGGGTGCTGCGGGGGCTGGAGCACGAGGCCGCGTCGGTACGGCTGCGGGCGGCGCTGGCGGCCGGCACGGCCCCGGATCCGGGTTACGTCGACGGACTCGTCGAGCGCTGCGCGGCCGAGCCCGAACCGTACGTACGGGAAACGCTGACGTGGGCGCTGACCCGCCACGCGCCCTCCATGACGCTCCCCCGGCTCATCGGTGAACTCCGCTCGGAACGGCCGCGGGCGCGCAGCCAGGCGCTGCACACCCTGTCCAAGATCGGGGACCGGCGGGCGTGGCCGGCGATCACGCGGACGCTGCTGACCGACGGCGACGACGAGGTGGCGCGGTGCGCCTGGCGGGCGGCGGTCGTCCTCGTGCCCGGCGACGAGGCGCCCGGGCTGGCGGACGTCCTGGCGACCCAGCTGGGGCGCGGCGGACGGGAGATGTGGCTGAGCCTCAGCCGGGCGCTGATCGCACTCGGTGAGGAGGTCGTCGTGCCGGTCCTGCGCACGGCGGCGCGGGACGCCGACCCTCGCGTGCGAGAGCATGCGGGGGGTACGGAACGGCTGTTGCGCGACCCGGAGGCCGCACACGAGTTCGTGATCGGGGAGGCGAGGCGCGTCGTCGCCCTCGGTGCGGCCGGCCAGGAGGACCGACCTGCGTGACCGGCCCCGCAGGAGTGACGTACGTGACCGTCCAGGAGGAGTGACACACGTGTTGATCGGTGAGGTGGCGCGGCGCTCCGGGGTCAGCGCCCGCATGCTGCGGCATTACGACTCGCTCGGCCTGGTACGGCCCTCGGTGCGCACCGAGGGCGGCTACCGGGAGTACTCCGGGGAGGACATCGAGCGGATCTTCCACATCGAGAGCCTGCGCTCGCTGGGGCTGTCGCTGCGCGACGTCGGGCGGGCCCTGGACGATCCCGGTTTCCAGCCGTCGGCGCTCGTGGACGACCTCATCCGCCAGAGCCGGCAGCGCCTGACGGAGGAGACGGAACTGCTCACGCGGCTGAGCCGGATCGGTGCCGCCGAGCCCGCCGACTGGGAGGACGTGCTCCGGACCGTCGCCCTCCTGCGCGCCCTCGGGTCGCGGGACGCCGCACAGCGCCAGCGCGCCGCCCTGTCCTCCGTGGAGCGGGGTCCGGTGCCGGTGGAAGCCCTGGTCGAAGCGGCGCTGAGCGAGACGGACCCGAGCGTCGCCGGAGCCCTGCGGTGGGCGCTGGCGCACGAGGGCGAGGGCGGGAGCGGGGAGGCGCTGGCACTGCTCGCGCGAGGCCTCGCCTCGCCCGCGGCCGAGGTGCGCGAACGTGCCGTCCGGGCCGTCGCCGAGATGGAGGGCGGCGAGGCGACCGCTCTGCTGCGGACCGCCCTCACCGACCCCGGTGGCGCGGTCCGCCGGTGTGCGGCCCTGTCGCTCGGGGCACGCGGGGTGGCCGACGCGGTCCCGGCGCTCATCGACATGGTCGTCCGGGGGACGAACGGCGCCGACGCGGCCGACGTGCTGAGCGCGCTGGCGGCGTCCGGTCCGGGGCCGGCGGAACGGATCGCCGCGGACCTCGCCGACCGCCTCGCCCGGGGCACGCTCGCACCGTCCGCGCGGCTGAGCCTGGCCCATGCCCTCGCGGAGGTCCCGGGGCCCACGTCCTGCCGTGCCCTGGCAGAGCTGTCGCGCGACGAGGACCGCGCCGTCGCCCTCACCGCGGCCCACGTCCTCACGCTGCGCCGGGCCGCGCGGGACTCCTGAAGGAAGCCGCCCGGAGCAAACACCCGAACAGGCACCCTCACCAGGTGAGGGGCACCCGCCGCACGATCCCGCCGCCGGGCCGGCACACCGCCACCACGTCGGACCATCCGGCCACGCCCCGCCCCGGCCCGCCACCACCCCGGACCACTCGGCCACGCCACCGTCCCGGCCCACCGCCACCGTCCCCGCCCACCGCCACGGGCCCGGCGCACCGTGCGCGGGGCCCGCCACCGTCCCGGCGTACCGACCGCAGGGTCCGCCGCCGTCCGCGCGGGGCGGCCGGGTCCGTCCCCGACGTCAGGACCGCTCTTCCCGGCCCCCGGCGCGCCCCGGCGGACACCGACGCCGCTCGGCCCGGCGCCGCCGGGAACCCCTGACGTGCCAGGTCAGGCGTGCTGCGCCGAGCGGGGGCCCGCGGCGCGGCGGAGCCGGTTCGCGATGGCGAGCCCCAGCCCCTCCTCCGCCGGCAGGGACGCGACGATGAGGTCGCACCCCCGCTGGTCGAGGTCGCGCAGGAAACCGTAGAGCCCGCGGGCGTAGGCGGCCGGCGAGGCGGGCACCGCCACCGTGGCGTGCGCCTTCACCGGGGTGCCGGCGAGGGAGGGCGGCAGGAAGACGCCCACCTGGTGGCCCAGCTCGCGCGCCGACTCCACCTCGTCGAGCACCTTCGCGGGCTCGACGAGCACGACCCGGGCGCGCGGCGCGTAGTGGGAGGGGTGCTGGCCGGGGACCCGGACGCGGCTCGTCGAGGGGACCGCGACAGGCCCTCCCAGCACCGCTTCGAGGTCCTCGCGCGTCACCCCGCCGGGCCTGAGAACGCTCGGGGTGTCACCCGTGACGTCCACGATGGTCGACTCGACGCCGACCTCGCAGGGGCCGCCGTCCAGGACGAAGTCGACGGCGTCGCCGAGTTCGGTGCGGACGTCGTCCGCCGTCGTGGGACTGACGGAACCGAAACGGTTGGCGGAAGGGGCCGTGATGCCGCCGCCGAAGGCCGCCAGCAGCGCGCCCGCGACCGGGTGGTCGGGGACACGCACGGCCACCGTCTCCAGGCCGCCGGTCGCCTCCAGGGGCACCCGGCGACCGCGTCGCAGGACCAGGGTGAGCGGTCCGGGCCAGAAGTGCGCGGCCAGCAGACGGGCCGTCGCGGGGACGTCCTCGACCCAGTCGTCCAGCTGCTCCGCGGCGCCGATGTGGACGATCAGCGGGTGGGAGGGCGGACGTCCTTTCGCCTGGAAGATGCGTGCGACGGCGACGGGTTCCTCGGCGTTGGCGCCCAGACCGTAGACGGTCTCGGTCGGGAGGGCCACCAGGCCTCCGGCGCGCAGCACCTCGGCCGCCTTCTCGATGTCACTGCTGCTTGCCGTCACCCTCGCGATCCTCTCACTGATCCCCGTTCCGTACCGTGGTCCCGGGGACACGCAGGACGACTGACGCGAACCGGGACCGACGGCACCGTACTCCAGTCACCCCGCAGGGCTTCAAACCCGGCCCTTCGCACCTTGACGGGTGATCTCCCTCAGACGGCACCGCCCGGACCGCCGGCGAAGGCTCCGCCGGCGCCGAACACGTGCCGCGCGAAGTTCTCGCCGATGCGGCGGTGCCCCGCGGGGTCGGGGTGGACCCCGTCGGGCAGGGGGAACTCGGCGTGGTCCTCCTCACCGTAGAGGTCGCGGCCGTCGAGGTAGTGCAGGTGCGGGTCGTCGGCCGCCCGGGCTTCCACGATCCGGGCGAGTTCGTCGCGGATGACGTTGAGCGTCAGGCGTCCGGCGGCGCGCTCGGCGGGGTCGCCCGTGGCCTTGAACCGCAGGGTGCCCGCGGCGAAGTCGGGTGCGAGGGGGCCGGGGGTGTCCTCCTGCACCGGGCACAGCAGGGGCGAGACGACCAGCAGCGGCGTGGCGGGGTGACCCTCGCGGACGGTGTCGAGGAAGCCGTGGACCGCGGGGCCGAAGGCGCGCAGGCGCATCACGTCGGCGTTGACGACGTTGATGCCGATCTTGAGGCTGATCAGGTCGGCGGGCGTGTCCCGCATCGCCCGCGCGGTGAACGGGTCGAGCAGCGCGCTGCCGCTGAAGCCCAGGTTGACCAGTTCCACTCCGCCGCGGGCCGCGGCCAGGGCGGGCCAGATCGCCGTCGGGTGGGCTGCGTTCGAGCCGTGGCTGATGGAACTGCCGTGGTGCAGCCACACCCTGCGCCCGCCGGCCGGCACGGGCTCGACGGGGGCGTCGGTGCGCAGGGCGATCAGCTCGGTGATCTCCGCGTGCGGGAGCCAGATCTCGACCTCCTTGTCACGCGCGGGCAGGCCGGTGAAGCGGGCGGTTCCGGCCGGTCCCTCGGTCACTTCGGCGGCCTGGGTGAACATGTCGGTGATCGTGCGGACGTTGCCGCCGGCCACCGTGGCCTGGGCGGCGAGGGTGCCGTCGACCAGCAGGTCGTACACGCCGTCCGGCGGGGCGGGGAAGCCCCGGTAGACCCGCTTGGTGGGCAGGGTGTCGAGTTCGACGACGGTGGCCCGGGTACGGAAGACCAGGCGTACTCCGGAGGGCTGGGCCTCGGCGACGGCGAGCTGGTCGTCCGGGATCTGCCGGCGCGCGCGGGCGGGCAGGCGGTGCGGCAGCAGGCCGTGCGCGGTCCGTTCCAGGTCGAGGTGGCCGCGCAGCAGGTCCGCGGTGACCGGGGTGGTGATCGGGTCGGGTCCGGTGGTGGTCATGGTTCCAGCCTCTTGATCGGGAAGCATCAGCCATTAAGCGTTTGCCTAATACTTTTAGGATACTAGCTTGAGTGCGCCGTTGGAGCGACGGCAGCCGTGCCCTCCGCGGGCGGTTGGCCGGGCCTCCGCAGCGAGGGTGGCCGGGCCTCCGGAGATCACCCCCGCACACGGGTCCGCGCACGCGTCCGGTCTCTGAGTACGCCTGCTCATGACCGGCCCGCCGCGCCGCGGACGACGGCTGGTGTCGGCGTACGGACGGCGGACGGGGCAGGTGCAGGCGCAGGGGAAGATTTCTCGGAGCCGCCGTGGCCGTCGTCGCGGCGCCGGTCCTCGCCCTTGTGGCGGGGGTGCCGCTCGCGGCGGTACTGACCGTCGGCGCGGGCCTGCTGAGCCTGCTGTGGCTGCTGCTCCTGCTCACACTTCCCTGGAACCTGTACTTCCGCGCGCAGACGGTGCTCGCCGAGATCGCGGTCAGCAGGGAGAAGGGCATCGGCGTCTCCCCGGCCCGGGACTGGGCAGGGAGTTCGAGTCCACGGTGAACCGCCTCACCGGCAACCAGGAGATCATCGCGGGTGTGAAGGCGTTCCTGCGCCTGCTGCGCTCCGCCGACGCGGCCGACGGCGCCGTCGCCCCCTGACCCGGGCCGGGTGCGTCTGACCCGGGCCGTGTGCGCCTGCCTCCGACGTGGACCCGAGGGCGCCGGGCCGTATCAGGGCGCCGGTGGCCTCGGTGGGGAAGCGGCCGAGCGGCGTCCGGCTCGGTGAGGGTGACCACGGCCAGGAGGCCGCCGGCCCGGCCCGTCGAGGTCCTGGTGCTCCTACGTCACTTCCGTGCCGGCCGCCGCACGACGGCCGGCGTCTGCGGCGGCCGGCGGTCCGGGCGGGCGTCCCGCCGGCGCGCGCACGGGCCGTCAGTAGTAGATGGCGCCCTTGAGGCCACCGCTCGTGATGACGGGATCGCCGTTGAGGGAGACGCTGAGCGGACTCGCCAGGAAGGCCACGACGGCCGCCACCTCCTCCGGCTCCACGATCCGCTCGATGGAGACGGACTGGGCGTACTGCCGCTCCAGTTCCTCCGCACTGCACCCCAGGGCGGCGGCCCGGCGCTCCAGGTTGTCCAGGAAAGTGCGGGTCCGGGTGGCGGCGGGGTGCACGGAGACGACGTTGACACCCGACGGCCCGAGTTCGTCCGCCAGGTTCTTCGTCAGGGCGACCACAGCGGCGTTGCGGACCGACCCGGTCACCGACCCGCTCTGCCGGGACGCCAGTCCGCCGATGTTGACGACCCTGCCCCACCCGCGTTCCGTCATCCCCGGCGCGAAGGCGCGGACGCATCGCAGGTATCCGCGGACCTTGACGTTGATCTCCGCCTCCAGGGCGTCGTCGGGGAAGGCTCCGGGGTTGGTCGTGGCGGCATTGTTGACCAGGATGTCCACGCCACCGAGCCGGTCCAGCACCCTCCTCGCCATGTCCGCCACCGACGCGTCCTCCCCGGTGTCGGCCGCGACCCCGATGACCTCGGCGCCGGTCTCCGCCCGAAGGGCTCGCGCCCGCTCCTCGACGTCACCGGCGGTTCTGGAGACGAGGGCGACGGACGCGCCTTCGGCCGCGAGAGCCCGTCCGACGGCGAACCCGATACCCCGGCTTCCGCCGGTGACGACGGCCCGCCTGCCCGCGAGTTGGAGATCCATGGCCTTGTGCCCTTCTTTCGTTCGTGGGGCGTGCACCTGCTGCGAGACGCACCGCATCCTGCGCCTCGCACACGCACACGGACACGAACACGGACACGGACGCGCCGTCATCGTGCTCACGAGGCACGCCACCCGAACAGTTCAGACCACTGGTGGGAAGTGACCCACCTCATGGCCGGGCCGGACGCGCGCGGCCGGGCCTTCCCACGTCCTGACGGCGCCCCACCCCGTGGCCCGGCACACCGGCGGCGACGCGCCAGTGCCGGGATCAGCCGGTGAGCAGGTGGGTGCGGCCGAACATCGCGGCGGCGGTCCGGGCTGTCGGGGTGCCGCGGTCCAGGTCCGCACCGGCCCGGGTGAGGACCGCCACCACGTCGTCGGCGCCTTTGAACAGGGCACCGGCGAGGGGCGTCTGGTCGCGGGCGTTGCGCAGGTCGGGGTCGGCGCCGAGCCCGATGAGGGTGCGTACCGTCTCGGCGTGACCGTGGTAGGCGGCGAGCATCAGGAGGGTGTTGCCGGCGGGGTCGGCGACGTCGACCGGCAGGCCGTGCTCCACGAACTCGGCCAGTGGTGCGGTGCGGCCCTCCCGGGCCAGGTCCATGGCGAGCGCCACGACGCGCCGCGTCTGCTCGGGTGTCACGGTCCGCCTCCGGTCATGGACGGCTCCTTCTGCTCGTACGGGGACGGGGTACGGGGCCGGTCCGGCGTGGGCGGGCGGTGCCCACGCCGGACCCGGGCGGGGGTCAGAGGTCGCCGGCGGCCAGGGCCTCGATCGCCTTGCGGACGCCTTCGCCGTAGGCGGGGTCGGCCCGGGTGCAGTGGGCGATGTGACGCTCGACGGTCCGCTGCGAGGCGCCGTCGATCGCGCGGGCGGTGTTCTCGAAGAGCCTGCGCTGCTCCTCGGGGCTCATCAGGCGGAACAGGTCGCCGGGCTGCTCGAAGTAGTTGTCGTCGTCCTCACGGAAGTCGAACCGGTCGGCGACGGCACCCACCCGCCCGCTCGGCTCGCGGTAGGCGGGCTGTTCCTGCCAGCGGCCGTAGGAGTTGGGCTCGATGCCGGGGGTGGCGCCCTGGTTGCCGTCCACGCGCATGCCGCCGTCGCGGTGGTAGGAGTTGACGGGGTTCCTCGGGGTGTTCACGGGGATCTGGTGGTGGTTCACGCCGAGGCGGTAGCGCTGGGCGTCGCCGTAGGAGAAGAGGCGGCCCTGGAGCATCCGGTCCGGGGAGAAGCCGATGCCCGGGACGACGTTGGCCGGGGTGAAGGCGGCCTGTTCGACGTCCGCGAAGTAGTTGGCGGGGTTGCGGTTCAGCTCCCATTCACCGACCTCGATGAGCGGGTAGTCCTTCTTCGACCAGACCTTGGTGAGGTCGAAGGGGTGGAAGCGGTAGTGCTCGGCGTCGGCTTCCGGCATGACCTGGACGAAGAGCTTCCACTTGGGGAAGTCGCCCCGGTCGATCGCGTCGAAGAGGTCGCGCTGGTGGGACTCGCGGTCCTTGCCGATCAGGGTCTCGGCCTCGGCGTCCGTGAGGTTCCTGATCCCCTGCCGGGTACGGTGGTGGAACTTCACCCAGAACCGCTCGCCCTCGGCGTTGACCAGGCTGTAGGTGTGCGAGCCGAAGCCGTGCATGTGCCGGTACGACGCCGGGATGCCGCGGTCGGACATCACGATCGTGACCTGGTGCAGGGCCTCGGGGAGGCTGGTCCAGAAGTCCCAGTTGTTCTCGGGGTCGCGGAGGTTGGTGCGCGGGTCGCGCTTGACCGCGTGGTTGAGGTCCGGGAACTTCAGCGGGTCGCGGAAGAAGAACACCGGGGTGTTGTTGCCCACCAGGTCCCAGTTGCCCTCCTCCGTGTAGAACTTCAGGGCGAAGCCGCGGATGTCGCGCTCGGCGTCGGCCGCGCCGCGCTCCCCCGCCACGGTGGAGAACCGGGCGAACAGCTCGGTCTTCTTGCCGACTTCGGAGAAGATCTTCGCGCTGGTGTACCGCGTGATGTCATGGGTCACCGTGAAGGTGCCGAACGCACCGGATCCCTTGGCGTGCATCCTGCGCTCGGGGATGACCTCGCGGTCGAAGTGGGCGAGCTTCTCCAGGAACCACACGTCCTGGAGGAGCATCGGGCCGCGCGGGCCGGCCGTCAGGGAGTTCTGGTTGTCGGGAACCGGCGCACCGGCGACCGTGGTGAGCGGCCTCTGGTTGTTCTCGGGCACAGTTCGCTCCTCGGTAGAAGTGGTCCTCGGCATGTCTCGAAGCCCCGGCGGTGCCGGCCTGCCGGGTGTGCGCGCGCTCCGGCCCGCGCACACCCGGCACACACCTTGTATGCGGACATCATGCCCGACGAGCCGAGGACCTGGAACACACATGTGTGTTCCAGGTCCTTACGGACATGTGCGGTCGTGGGTGACCGGGGGCCGCGCGGCGGCGTGAACGGTCGGGGGCGGGCAGGCGTGACCGCCCCTCGACCGGGTGCGGTGACGCTGCCGGCTGCCTCGGCCCCGGTCAGCGGGCGGCCGGAGCCCGCCGGGGATCGGGGCGCGGCAGGAGGCACCCGGCGCGGTCCAGGTCCAGCTGGTTCCCCGGGACCGTGCACGCGGTCAGCCAGTAGGTCGCCGTGGCGTACCCGGTTCCCCGGTGGACGGAGATCGCGCCGTCCCGGGCCATCTCGCAGGGGTTGTCCAGGGTGCACCGCCCACCGTCGTGATTGCTGGTGTTGTTGACGGCGACGATCTTCCCGTCGGCCAGCACGGGGGATCCGGAGGTGCCGTGCCCGGTGTCGCACTCCGGTGTGTACCGCACGACGTCCTCGGTGACGTTGGCGGTCTCCAGGACGCGGTAGGCGAACCCGTCGATCCGGCAGGAGAACTCCTGCTTCAGGCTCCCGGACACGACGCGGACCGCGGTACCCCGGGCGGGACGCCGGCCGTCCACCGTCAGGGCGGTGACCCCGTGGTCCCTCGCCAGCTCGCGATACGTGTCGTCGATCTGGTAGAGGGCGATGTCCGTGCCGGTCAGGGTGACGTAGAGGGCTCTGGTCGCGTGCACCTGCGCGGCGGTGCCCCCGGCGCGGTCGCGCAGCCTGAACAGACGGTGGGACGGCCGGTTCACCAGGACCTCGCCGGGGACGGGCCGGGCTCCTTCGTAGCAGTGCCCGTTGGTCAGTACCAGCGCCCGGTCGTCGTCCCTGGAGACCGGCGTCCGGACGACGGAACCGGAACAGCCGTCGACGTCGACCGTGCCGGTGAAGTCGGCCGGCGCCGAAGCCGTCCCGGCCGGGGCGGACTTCGGGGCGGCCGTGGACGCCACGGCCGCCGGGGCGGCCGACGCGGCGGGCGTCAGCAGTGCCAGGCCGAGGAGGGCCACGCCACCGAAGAGGGCCCTGGCCGTGGGGAAGCGCGTCACTTGGTTCGTTCCTTCGTGAGCGTGAGCGGGAGCGGGACGGGGAGGGACAGGGGCAGCGGGGAAGGAGGGGCGCGGGGTCACTTGAGCCCCGGGCAGGTTCCGCCGGTGGTCTTCCCGGTGCGGAAGAAGTCGACCACGTGGGCGCCGCACGGCAGGTTCTTCAGGGAGGCGTGGACCCCGTCGAGGACGGTCAGCAGGGTGCCGCCGGCCGCCTTGTGCGCCGCCTGCGCCCATGCGTAGGGGGTGTCGCCCTCGCTGAGGTGCCCGGAGATCTGGAGCGGGCTGCTGCCGCGGACCACGGCCGTGGGCGGGGTGTGCGTCGGCCAGCCGGCGCACCACGGGGAGATGTACGTGCCGCCGACGGCCGGGAGAGCGGCGCGGCGGGCCTGCGCGGCGGACCACAGGTGGGGGAAGTCCGTGGGGGTGGAGTCGGTGTTGCAGAGCATGGCGTTGTACTGCAGGGCGTTCAGTCCGTCGAGCGGATCGCCGAGACCGTACCGGCGCCGGACGTTCTTCGCGGCACTGCGGGCGGCGCCGGGGGTGCCGCCGTCGATCGCGGTGACCAGGTCGTTCGCCGCCGTCACCCACGCGTCGGGGGTGCTGCCGAGGAGCCCGGCCGCCCACTCGCCGTCCAGGCGCAGATCGCCGGCGATACGGGGTTCGCGGTCCAGTTCCGCACGCAGGGCGATGAGTCTGGCCGCGACGGCGGCCTTGTCCGTGCCCAGGTGGTAGTCGTAGTCGTGCTCCGCCAGCCACCGGGTGAAGTCCGCGAAGTTGCGCTCGCCGAGTGCTTCGATCGTGCCGTCCATGGCGGAGTGGTCGAAAACCGGCGGCATCGAGGAGTCCAGCCACATGCGCCTGACCCGGTCGTCGAAGAGGGACCGGTAGGCCAGGCCGGTCGCCGTGTCGAAGGACTCTCCGAAGAAGTCGATCTTCTCGGCACCGAGCGCGTCCCGCAGGGAGTCGATGTCCCGGGCGATGTTCTCCGGGGTGAGTCCGCGCACGAATTCCGGATCGGTCGCCGTGCACCTCCGGTTGAACTCGGCCTGGTCGTCGAAGGCGGCCTCGGCCCGTTCCTTCTGGCTCGCGGTCACCGGCGGCTCCGCTCCTCCGCGGAATGCGCACGAGATCTTCTGGCTGTAGCCGGTGCCGCGCTCGTCCATGCCGATGAGGTCGTGCTCGGTGTTGAGCGTCCCCAGCCCGGAGCCGAGGAGGCCCGGCAGCGTCGCCGCGTTCGCCGTCCCGGGGCCGCCCGCCCCGAACACCAGCGGTTCCTCCGGACGCGGTCCGGTGGCCCTGATCCGGCTCACGGCGACGGTGATGGTGCGGCCCAGCGGTTTCGCGTAGTCCAACGGGACGGTCAGCTCCGCGCACTCGGTCCGTCTGTCACCCGGTACGGGCCAGTCCTCGGCGACCGACGAGCACAGGTGCCAGTCCAAACGTTCCCCGGCCCTCGGCGCGGCGGACGCCGTGGGCAGCAGTAATCCGGTCAGGGCGAGGGCCGAGGCGGCCAGGGCGCCGCCGCGCAGGGCGCGTCTTTGGCGCGCCCGGGAAACAGTGGCGAATGGCATGGCGGGCAGACCTCCGGGATCCGGGTACGCCGTACGGGCACGTACGGCGGCCACCACTCTCGGGAGCCCGGGCCGCGACCGCTGCGCGAGCCGGCATCGGCCGGCGCTCGGTCAGGTATCCGTCTCGTATCAGGCGCGCGCTCGGGCACCGCTCAGCGGGCGGCCAGCACCAGCACCAGACCGGTCAGAGCCGGAACGGTCTGCACGAAGAGGATCTTCCGGGCGGCCGTGGCGGCGCCGTACACACCGGCCACGGCCACACACGTCAGGAAGAACACCTTCGCCTGGAACCCCACCGGGCCGGACTCCACCGCGCCCCACACCAGCCCTGCGGCGAGGAACCCGTTGTACAGCCCCTGGTTGGCCGCGAGCGCCTTCGTCTCCGAGGCGAAAGCGGCGGTGGTCCCGAAGACGGCACGGGCCCTGGGCCCGGTCCACAGGAACATCTCCAGGACCAGGATGCAGCAGTGGAGCGCGGCGATGAGCAGGACCACGACGGTCGCGATGATCGACATGGGCGACAGCGTCACACATGACACACGTGTCCGGAACACACGGGTGCCCGCCTGGAACACACGGGTGCCGGAGAACACGACCGCCTCCGCGCGGTCGCCCCTGCGGCTGCCGCGCACGGCAGCCGCAGGGGCCGGGGCCGGAGACCTGCCGGGGCCGGTCAGCCGCCGATGCCGACGAGTGTGCCGGTGCCGTCCGGGTACTCCACGTACGCGGTGGCCGGGGTCCTCGTCACGCCGCTCCAGTGGCCGGTGACCGAGACCGGCCGCAGCGGTGTCGTGGCGGGCCTCTCCGGCGACACGGTGAACGTGCCGGTCGTGGGCGAGTCGGCTCCCACCAGGTTGGTCTGGAGCGTGAACGGTGTGGCCGTCGTACCCGCGTGGTAGTCCCCGGCCAGGACGAAGACGGTGTACCGGCCCGGTTCCAGTCCCTTCAGGGTGACGTGCTGCCGGTGCTGCGATCCCGCGCTTTCGGCCACGATCGTCCAGGGCCGCCCGTCGGCCGGGGTGTTCAGGACGTACAGGGCGACGCCCGAGTCCGGGGTGTCCGTGGTGGCGAGGACCTCACCCGCCCTGGTCCCCTCGGGGACGGTGATGGCGTACTCCTGCGCGCCGCCCGTCGCCATGTCGACCTCGCCCCGCACGGCGGGGCCCACGACCGGAGCGTGGGCGGTGAGCGTCAGCTTCTCGGTGCCGGGGGTCAGGGAGTAGGAGACGCTTCCCTCGCTCCCGGGGCCCGCCTCGACCCGGTCGGGCGCCTCCAGCATCTGCGGGGTGACGGCGATCGGGCTGCGCACGGAGACGTGGCCGCTTCCCCTCCAGGTCAGGTGCCCGGTCACGGGAGTGCCGGAGGGCGCGGTGGTCCGGGTCAGCCTGATGGCGACCCGGGCGGTCTGTCCCGCGCGGGTGAAGCGCAGCGTGGAGGGCTTCACCTCGGCGCGGAAGCCGGGCAGGTCCACCTCGGCCCGGTACACACCCGGACGGGTCGCGGTCAGGGTGCGGGTGAGGGTGCGCGATCCCAGCAGCCGGTCCACGGAGAGGGACGGGTAGTTCAGGTCGCTGGGCGCGACGGGGGCCGTGCCGGTCCCGGTGTCGATGCCGAGGCCCTCCTCGTACGCGAGCCAGTCACGGTTGGACGAGTCGTACACCAGGCCCGGGTCGAACATCGCGGCGGGATCGACCTCGCCCGAACCCTGCGCGTACACGTCCGTGCTGGTGCCGCCCGAGGCGGTCCTGGTGTCGACGGCGGTCGTCATCATGGCGGACTTCACCGCCATCGGGGACCACTTGGGGTGCACACCGAAGTAGAGGGCGGCGAGGCCGGAGATCTGGGGCGCCGCCATCGACGTACCGGTCATGAAGTCGAAGTCGTGGCCGAAGTTGCTGGGCGGCGCGACGGCGGCGAGGACGCCGACGCCCGGCGCGGCGATGTCCGGCTTGATCAGCGCGCCCTTGTTGACGGCCGACGGGCCCCGGGAGGAGAACGGGGCGATCTGCGGGTACGGCGTCCCGGTCGAACCGCCCGGCTGCAGCGTCACCGTGGCGCCCGGCGTGGCCGCGTAGGCGCGGACGTCGGCGGCTCCCGGGCCGTTCAGGTGCACGGTCGGCACGACGTGGATGTCGCTGTCCGTCTCCTGGTCGGTGGTGTTCACCAGCACCATGGCGACGCCGCCGGCGCGCGCCACCTCGGCCGACTTGCTCACCCGGGTGGTGGTCCCGCGGTCGCACACCACCGCCTTGCCGGCCGTCTTCGCCGGGTCGAGGGAACCCTCCCGGCACAGCCGCGCGTCCTCGTCCGCCGTCCCGGCCGACCTGACGTCACCGGCGAGGACCAGGGGCTCGGGGCCGACGGCCGCCTGCACGGTGAGGCTGCCGCCGACGAAGGTCCGGCCGTCGCCCAGCCTCACCGTGGCCTCCGCGGGGCGCAGCGTGCTCGCGGCGACCGTCGTCATCCAGGGCGCGGTGTTGTCGATGACGCCCCGGGAGGGCCCTTCGTTGCCCGCGGCGGCCGACACGAAGACACCTGCCTGCGCCGCGGCCCGGAACGCCTGCACGATGGGCTCGTCGAGCCAGGACTCCACCACCCGGCCCGCCGAGTAGTTGATGACGTCGACGCCGTCGGCCACCGCCTGGTCGATCGCGGCGACGATGTCGGAGGCGTCACCGCCGGCGTCCGTCGTGCCCTTCTCCGTCCACAGCGCCTTGTACACGGCGACCGCCGCGCCCGGCGCCACCCCGGAGATCTTTCCGAAGTCGTGCCCCTGAACGGTCACCGCGACGTCCGCGTCACCCGCGGCGGTGGACGCGGTGTGGGTGCCGTGGCCGCTGTTGTCACGCGCCGAGAGGTAGTCGCCCCGCTCCTCGGGCGGTGTCGTGGCCAGCCAGCCGTCGTTGAAGTACCGGGCGCCGACGAGCTTGGTGTTGCAGGCGCTCGCGGTGAACTTCTCACCGCTCTGGCAGACGCCGGTGAACGTGCCGCCGTCGGCCTTCTTCATCTTGATCACGCCGCCCTCACGGTAGGGGCGGTAGGGGTCCTTGGCGGTGGGCGGAGCGGACCCGAGGGCCGGGGCGGCGAACGACGCGCTCTCCGGCCAGACGCCGCTGTCGATGACCCCGACCACCACACCCTTGCCGGACTCGGCGGTGCCCCCGAGCTTCGACCACACCCCCTGCCGCCCGGACAGGCCCATGAAGTCGGTCGACCGGGAGTCGTCCGTCGCCTCGACCCGGGCGTCCGGGCTGACGGCGAGGACCCCCGGCCGGCTGCTGAGGCGGACGGCCTGAAGAGGGGTCAGGTCCGCGACGAAGCCGTTGACCGCGACCGTGTAACGGCCGCGGACCGTGGCGCCGACCGACGCGGCCGCCTCGCTCTGCCGCCCCCGCAGGTAGTCCCGGTAGCGGTGCGCGGCGGTACTGGAGGCGTCGACCTTGGCGCCCGCCGGGGGAGCGGTGGCGGCCAGGCCGTCCACGCCGCCCTTGTAGAGGGCGACCGGTGCGTCCTCGAGGGTCACGATGTAACGGCCGGAGGGGGAACGCCCGGTGACGGGGACGGGGGCCTGCGGGTCACCGGCCGGCCGGGCCCGCACGTCACCGGCCGCGCGGGCCTGCGGGTCACCGGCCGCCTGGGCCGGCGTGCCGGTGCAGACGGCCGCCAGCGAGACGGCCAGAGCTGCCGCACCGCAGGCGAGTGTCTTTCTTCGGAACACGGAACTCACACGTTCCTCCATGAGGAGTGGGCCCGGCCGGAGGATGCCGCGCGCCTTCGGGTGTCGCTGCGCGTGCTGGTGGCAAGGGGGCCGGACCGGGCGGACGAGTGTCGCGGCGAGGAAAGTGAACGCTGTACCTCGGACAGGTGTCCAGATACTCTGATGGCCGGTTTGGACGGTTGACCAATCACGACACGGATGTCACACACCGACCGACGGAGGTATGCATACGTGCTCACGGTCCTGGGCATAGCCGAGTCCGACGAACCGGTGTACCGGTGTTTCCTGGACCACGGCCGGGTGACCGTCGCGGACGTCGCCGCGGTCCTGGGGGCACCGGAGGACGAGGTGCGCGCGTCCGCCGCCCGGCTGCGGGAACTCGGGCTCCTCCACGACGCCGGTCACGGCCGCTTCCAGGCGACGAACCCCCAGGCCGCGCTGCTGCCCCTGCTGGCCAGGTGGCGGTTCGAGACGGAGACCACGCTGGCCTCGGCCCGGACGGAGATCGACCGGATCGCCGAGCGCTACCGGGAGGGGCGGCTGCGCTCGGACCCGCGGAACCTGGTGGAGGTCCTCTCGGACCGTGAGCTGATCCTGGAACGGGTCGGGCAGCTGAGCAACTCCGCGACCAGCCACATGTGGGCCCTTGACCGGCCGCCCTACGTGGGCCGCCCGGACGGCGGACTCCACAGCAACGAGGAGGAGTTCGACATCACGGCGGCCTGGCTGCGCCAGGGCATCGACGTGCGCTCGATCTACTGCCCGCAGTCCATGGAGCGCCCCGGACGGTTCGCCACGCTGCTCAGACTCGCCGAGCTGGGCGAGCGGTCCCGGATGCTGCCGGACCTGCCGTTCAAGCTGCACATCATCGACAAGCGGGTCGCCCTGGTCCCGCTGTCCGGCCCGGTCTACGACGACCTCGTCGTCATCCATCCGTCGGGCATGCTCGACGCCCTGATGGAGCTGTACGAGGCCTACTGGGCCCGTGCCGAGCCGATCGCGGCGACGGCTCCGGCCCCGGACGACACCTTCGGCCCGGACGACCTCCTCCTTCTCGAGATGCTCAAGGCCGGGCTCAAGGACCAGGCCATCGCCCGCCAGTTGGGGTGCAGCACCCGGACCGCCACCCGGCGCGTCGCCGCCGTCCTGACCAAGCTGGGGGCCGACACCCGGTTCCAGGCGGGGATCAGGGCCTCGGCCCGCGGGCTGGTGTGAGCCCGCGGAAGGCCGCCCGGCCCGAGCCCCCGGGGGCGGCCCGTTCTCGGCCCGCCCAGAGGGCCCGGCCCGCACCCACGGGGGAAACCCGTTCGGAACCCGCGCGGAGGGCCCGCTCCGTGCCCACGGGGGAGGACCGATCCGTACCCATGAGGGAAGTCCGATCCGTGCCCACCCGGAGGGCCCGGGGCGGCACTCCCCGGCGGGTCCGGTCACCGGCCGCACCGGGGATCCGGCATGTGCGCGGACGGAGCGGCATCATGAACGTATGAACGACCGAGCGCACACCCGGTGGACCAGCACCGACGTCGAGGAAGCCGACGCGTTCGCCTACTGGGCCGACGTGGTCTGCGACACGTTCGTCGGGGTGGCGGTGCGCCCCGGGGCGGAGGGTGTCTTCGAGGGCCGGATCGAGACGTCCGTCCTGGACGGGATCGGGTTCGCCGAGCTGGCCGCCGGCGGCCAGCGGGTGGCGCGGACGCGGCGGCTGATCGCCCGGGACGACGAGGACGTCCTGCTCGCCAACATCCAGTTGCGCGGCCGGGCCGGGCTGGAGCAGGACGGGCAGGCGGTCGAACTCTCCCCCGGTGCGATGGCCTTCGTCGACAGCTCCCGCCCCTACACGCTGGACTTCGCGGACGACTTCTCCCAACTGGTGGTCAAGGTGCCCAGGGCACGGCTGCCGCGCCGCTCCCTGAACGGGGTGACCGCCGTGGAACTGGGCGCGTGCGGCCCCGGCCGGGTGGTCGCCGACTTCCTGGTCGGGCTCAACCGCCTGCAGGGCACGGACCCGGCGGCGGCCCGCGCGCTGGTGCCGCACGCCGTCGACCTGCTGGGCACGGCCGCTTCCTGGGCCGCCGGCACCGCACCGCCGCGGGCGTCGGCGGCGGCGCTGACACGGGAACGTGTCCACCGCTTCGTCCGCTGGAACCTCACCGACCCCGCTCTGGACGCCGCCGGGGTGGCCGCGGGCTGCGGTGTCTCGCGGCGCACGATGTACCGCGCCCTGGCCGAGGACGGCGAACCGCTCACGGAGCTGATCCGCGGGCTGCGGGTGTCGCTCGCCCAGCGGCTGGTGTCGGCACACCCCGACCGCACGCTGGCCGCCGTGGCCCACGAGTGCGGGTTCGGGAGCGAGGCACAGCTCTACCGGGCGTTCAAGCACGTCACGGGCATGACACCGGGCGCCTACCGCTCCGGGCGACGGTGACGGCCGCGGCCGGGCCGTCCCGGCGCGGCTCCCGCGCCGGCGGCCGGCGGATCACCGGCACCAGCGCCCGCACCCGGCGTGGCCGGCGAACGCGGGGTGCTGCCGGCCGGGACCCGAAGGCCGCCCCGCGGGCGAGCGCCGGCCCCGGGCCGCGCCTGCCGCACGGGGGCGGCGGAAGGGCGCCGTACGCCTCTCGGGCGCCGCACCGGGTCCGCTGAAGGACGCCGTACGCCTCTCAGGCCGAAGCGCGCAGCGGCGGTACCGCCGGGACCTCCGAGGCGGCCTCGATGTCCTCCGGAGTCAGCCGGAACTGCTCCGGATAGGCCTCGCGCCGGGTGCGGCGGGCGGGTTCGGTGGTGCGCCAGGTGTACAGGCAGCGCCGGCACTGCAGGACGTCCCACACGCCGGGGACGGGCGAGGTGTGCAGCGTCTCGATGGTCCCGAAGGCGCAGCGGGGGCACTCGGTCATGCGGTCTCTCCTTCTCGGGGGCGACAGGTGTCGGGATGTCGGGGTGGTCGGCGGGGCAGGCGCCGGGACGGCGGGGGAAGCGCCGGGGCGGCCAGGGGGGAAGTGGCGGGGTGGCGGGGGCAGGTGCCGGGTGGCGGGGGGGGCGGCCGGCGGTTCAGCCGCGCGCGGCCATGAGGTCCTGGATCCTGGCCACCCAGTCGCGCGTCTCGGGCAGGTCCTTCGCGGGCGTCGAGAAGTTGCCGCGCACGTCGGGAGCGACGGGGGTGGTCGCGTCGATGATCATCTTGCTGGTGATGCCGGCGGGCTGCGCGGCGGGCGCCAGTTCGACGACCGGCAGGTTCGGCATGATCAGCACGTCGCCGGAGGGGTTGACCTTCGCGGACACCGCCCACATGACCTGGGGGAGGTTGAAGGGGTCGACGTCCTCGTCGACCACGATGACCGTGGTGATGTACCCCAGCCCGTGCGGGGTGGTCATGGCGCGCATCGCGACCGCCTTGGCGAAACCTCCGTACCGCTTCCGCGTGGAGATGATCGCCAGCAGGCCGTGCGTGTACATGGCGTTGACGGCCTGCACCTCGGGGAACTCGGCGCGCAGCTGCTTCAGCAGCGGGACACACGTGTTGGGTCCGACCAGGTAGTCGCACTCGGTCCACGGCATGCCCAGGTACAGCGACTCGAAGACCGGGCGGGTGCGGTACGAGACCCGGTCGACGCGGATCACGGGCATCCGGCGGCCACCGGAGTAGTGCCCGGTGAACTCGCCGAAGGGTCCCTCGATCTGGCGCTTGCGGCTCTCCACGACACCCTCGATCACGACCTCCGACCCCCAGGGCACGTCGAAGCCGGTGAGCGGGGCGGTGGCGATCGGCGCGGGCGCGCCGCGCAGGGCACCCGCCATCTCGTACTCGCTCTGGTCGTAGCGCATCGGCATGCCGGCCACGATCGCCATCACCGGGTCGTTGCCGAGGGTGATGGCGATGGGCAGGTCCTCGCCCCGCTCCTCGGCCTTGCGCAGGTGCAGGGCGACGTCGTGGACGGGGACGGGCTGGATGGCCAGCCGGTCACGGCCGATGACCTCGAGGCGGTACGTGCCGACGTTCTGCTTGTCGAAGCTGCCCGGGTCGTCGGGGTCGCGGGAGACCACGGCGGCCTTGTCGAGGTAGAAGCCTCCGTCGCCGTCGTTGAGACGGAACAGGGGCAGCACGGAGAAGAGGTCGACGTCGGCGCCCTCCTGCGTGTTGGCGCGCCAGGGGGCGTCCTCACGCCGTTCGGGCGGGACGGGGAAGGCGTCCCAGCGCCGGGCGAACTCGGCCACCTGCTCCTTGACCGGGGTGTGCTTGGGCAGGCCGAGGGCGAGCGCGTGGTTGGCCCAGGAACCGTGCACGTTGAGGGCGATGCGGGCGTCGGTGAAGCCCTTGACGTTGTCGAACCAGAGGGCGGGGGGGCCTTCTCCTATCCGGCCGGTGGCATTGGCGGCGGCGGCCAGGTCGGGCTCGGGGAGGACTTCCTCCGTGACCCGCAGCAGTTGCCCCTCCTGGTCGAGGGTGTCGAGGAAGGAGCGCAGATCGTCGTAGGGCATGGGTACTCCGTGGGGGTCCGTGGGGGGCGTCGAGGGATTCCGTCGGGGGGTGCGTGGGCGGGGTTGCGCGGGGGTGCTGCTGAAGGGGGGCTGCGGACGGCAGGGGCGTCGTCAGGACGCCGGCCGCAGGGAACGGGCGGCCCGCATGCCCTCCCACCGCTTGGCGGCCGCGGCGGGCAGGTCGAACTGGTCGAGCAGGCGCGCGACGACGTGGTCGACGATGTCGTCCACGGTCTGCGGATGGTTGTAGAAGGCGGGCATCGGGGGGACCATGCGGACGCCCATCCGGGACAGCGCGAGCATGTTCTCCAGGTGGATCTCGCTCAGCGGTGTCTCCCGGGGCACCAGCACGAGCCGGCGGCGCTCCTTGAGGACGACGTCCGCGGCGCGGCCCACCAGCCCGTCGGCGTAGCCGGCGCGGATGCCGGCCAGGGTCTTCATCGAGCACGGTACGACCACCATGCCGTCGGTGCGGAAGGAGCCGGAGGAGATGACGGCTCCCTGGTCCTCCGGGCGGTGCACGACGTCGGCCAGGTCACCGACCTCGTCCGCGGACAGGCCGGTCTCCAGTTCGATCGTGGTGCGCGCCCACCGGCTGAGGACCAGATGCGTCTCCACCTCCGGCAGCTCGGCCAGTGTCCGAAGGAAACGGACACCGAGGACGGCGCCCGTGGCTCCCGTCATTCCCACGATCAGTCTCATACCGCGGCACCTTTCGCCCCTGCGGCGCTGACCTGCGCCGGCACGTTCAGCCTAGGAGCGCGGCCGGGGCACACGGCGGTAAGCTCGGGACTCACGATGGGCAAAAACGGACAGCCTTCGACACCCCGGCCGGCGCCGACGCCGACACCTCCGATCCGGGAGCTGGTCTTCCGGCACACGGCCGGGTCGCCGCCCGGTCTGGAACTGGTGGAGCTGGCGGGGCTGGCCGAGCGCGCGCTGCGGCACGGCAACGATCCGTACGCGCCGCTGCGGCCGGCCTTCCACCAGATCGTCGCGGTGCGCTCCGGCCGCGTCACCGTCTCCGTGGACTTCACCACGTACGAGCCGGCGGCCGGCCAATGGCTGTGGATCCGGCCGGGACAGGTGCAGCGCTGGAGTCCGGACCTGCCGGAGGCGGACGGTGTGGTGGTCGCCTTCCCGCCGGGCTTCCCGGACGCGGCGACCACCGCGGCCACCGTCGCCGATCCGCCCTTCGCGCGGGGCCCGCTCGCCCCGGCCGGTCCGGTGGCCGAGGGACTGCACAAGGCCCTGGACCATCTGCGCCACGAGTACGACGCCGCGGCACAACTGCCGCTGGAGGCCCATCTGAGGGTGCTGCGGCACCTGCTGGCGGTGCTCGTGGAACGGCTGACGGCGGCCTACGGGGCCGAACCCGGCAGGCCGGTGCCGAGCGAGACGTTCCGCCGTTTCCACGCGGCCGTGGAGCGGGACTTCGCCGTCACCCGGCGGGTGGAGGACTACGCCGCCGCCCTCGGCTACAGCCGGCGCACGCTCACCCGGGCCGCGGAGGCGGCCACCGGAATGTCGGCCAAGCGCTACGTCGACGAGCGGGTGGTCCTGGAGGCCAAGCGGGAGCTGGCCCACGGCGGGCTGACCGTCGGCGCGGTGGCCGAGCGGCTCGGGTTCGCCGGGGCCGGCGACTTCACCAAGTTCTTCCGGCAGCGCACCGGCACCACACCGACGGCCTTCCGCCGGACGGCACGGGGCGCGTAGCGACCCGGGAGGGCGGGCGGTGCCGGGACCGGGTGGTGCGGAGTGCCGGTGTGCCGAGACCCCGCGCCGCCAGGGGACGCCGGCGTCATACGGGTGGTACCGAGTCGCCGCGCAGGCCGGGGAGGCCGGGGAGGCCGGGGTCATCCGGGTGGTGCCGAGTCACCGCGTCGGCCGGGGAAGGCCGGGGTCACCTCGGCGACCGGCACGTTCCACGAGAAGGGACGGGCAGCGGCCTTCGCTCGCCCGCGGGGAGGGGGTCAGCTCAGTTGTGCCTTGAGGGTGAGGAGATGGGCGCGGCTGGACTCCGCCGCCTCCTGGGGGTCTCCGTGGGCGACGGCCTCCAGCAGGCGGGCGTGGGCGTCGTGGTCGGGGTCGGCGTCGTCGCCGAGACCTCCGCGGATGCGCAGCATCTCGACCATCGCCTGCCGGCTGCGCGGGGTGAACCCGTCGAACAGTTCGGTCAGGATCGGGTTGTGCGCCGCCACGACGATGCTGCGGTGGAAGGCCGTGTCCGCGTCCACGTGCTCCTCGATGCCGGCACGCCGTGCGCGGCGCTCCGCCAGCGCGCGGCGCATCGCACGCAGTTCCGCCGGGGTCCGGCGTCCGGCCGCGAGGGCGGCGGCCTCGGTCTCGATGGCGACGCGCGCCTCGATCACGGAGACGATGTCGGCACGGCGTACCACGTGGTCCCAGTCCTCGGGGGCGTCGAGGGCGGTGACGAAGACACCGGCTCCCTGCCGGGAGGCGAGCACGCCGCGGCCGGCGAGCTGCCGGATCGCCTCGCGGACCGTCGAGCGGCCCACGCCGAGCTGGGGGGCGAGGGTGGTCTCACCGGGCAGTTTCCCGCCCAGCCGCCACTCCCCGGCCCGGATGCGCTCCATCAGCGCCTGCGCCGCCTGATCAGCCAGGGGCGCACGCCGGACCTGAGCCATCTCGGCCCTCCCGTCTCCGTAACTTCTCTACTTGTCTGAGGAGTTGTGCTACGGTGCACCCGTGCTGAACTCCGGAATCCTCCTCCTTCTCCGCCACGTCGGGGCCTAGCCAGACCGGCGCCCCGACGTGGGGCGCTCGTCCGCGCCGGTCTCCCCCACGCGACAGCGAAGCAGGATTCCACCCTATGACTCACGCACCGACCCCCCGAACCTCCGCCCCGGCGGGCCCCGTCCCCGCGGACGCACCGGCCTGGAACCGGCAGCGGCACTCACCGATGCCGTCCCACCGCTACCGCGACGTCCGCTCCCGCGTCGAGGTCCCGCTCACCGAACGCGACTGGCCGACGCGGCAGTTGACGACGGCGCCGCTGTGGGTGCCCGTCGACCTGCGCGACGGCAACCAGGCGCTGGCCGAGCCGATGGACCCGGCGCGCAAACGGCGCTTCTTCGAGCTGATGGTCGCCATGGGCTACAAGGAGATCGAGGTCGGCTACCCGTCCGCCTCGCAGACCGACTACGACTTCGTCCGGCTCATCGCCGAGTCGGACCTCGCGCCCGAGGACGTGACGATCGTCGTCTTCACCCCGGCGCGCCGCGAGTTGATCGAGCGCACGGTCGACTCGATCCGGGGCATCACCAACCCCGTCGTGATCCACATGTACACCGCCACCGCGCCCGTCTGGCGAGATGTCGTCCTCGGCCACGACCGCCGCACGCTGAAGGAGCTGATCCTCGCCGGCGGCCGCGACGTCCTCGCGCTCGCCGGGCACCTGCCCCACGTGCGGTTCGAGTTCTCCCCCGAGGTGTTCAACCTCACCGAACCCGACTACGCGCTGGAGATCTGCGACGCCATGACCGGGCTGTGGGACGCCGGTCCCGACCGCCCCGTCGTCCTGAACCTGCCCGCCACCGTCGAGATCGCCACCCCGAACGTGTACGCGGACCAGATCGAGTACATGCACAAGAACCTCGCCCGCCGCTCCTCGGTGATCCTCTCCGTGCACCCGCACAACGACCGGGGAACCGGCATCGCCTGCGCCGAACTGGCCGTCCTCGCCGGGGCGCAGCGCGTCGAGGGATGCATCTTCGGCAACGGCGAGCGCACCGGCAACGTCGACATCGCCACCCTCGCCCTGAACCTGCACGCCCAGGGCGTCGACCCGATGATCGACTTCTCCGACATCGACGAGGTCCGGCGCACCGTCGAGTACTGCAACCGCATCGAGGTCCATCCCCGCCACCCCTACGTGGGCGACCTGGTACACACCGCTTTCAGCGGCACCCATCAGGACGCGATCAGGAAGGGTTTCGCCGAGCACCGCGCCCGCGCCGCGGCCCGGGGCGTCGCGGAGCACGAGCTGGAGTGGTCGGTCCCGTACCTGCCGGTCGACCCGGCCGATCTCGGGCGCAGCTACGAGGCGGTCATCCGGGTCAACTCCCAGTCCGGCAAGGGCGGCATCGCCTACCTGCTGGAGACGGAGTACGGCATCGAACTGCCGCGCCGGCTCCAGATCGACTTCGCCCGCCATGTCCAGCGGCGCACGGAGGCCACCGGCCACGAGGTCACCGCGGCCGGCCTGTGGGGCGTCTTCGAGGACGCCTACCTCACGCCCTCACCGCGGGCGGCGGCGAGCGCCGGCCCGGCCGTCGAACTGGCCGGGTACGAGACGAGCGACACCGGCGGAAGAAACCACACCACGGTCACGCTCCGGATCGACGGGACCGCTCACACCACTACGCACGCGGACGTCGGCCCGGTCGAAGCACTCACCGAGGCCCTGTCCGCGCGGGGCATCCGCATCGACGTGGTGAGCCTGCACCAGACCAGCATCGACGCAGGGAACGACGGCGAGGCCCTGACCCTGCTGGAGTTCCGGGACGGGGAGGGCGTCCGGTGGGCGGCGGGCCGGGACCGTTCCGTCCTCGCCGCCAGCCTGGCCGCGGTGACGCGTGCCGCGAACACGGTGCCCGTCGCCACCGCCGTCCGGTAGGCGGCAAGGCCCCACAGGGGGGCGCGCCCCTTCGCGCCCCCCCTCGTCCGCGCCCCGCGCCTACCGGATCCGCCGCTCCGCTGCCGTACTCCCCCAGCCCGTTCCACGGCACCCGCGCAGGCAAGGTCAACTCCTGCCCGGCTCGCCCCACTTGAGGCGTGCGCCAGGAGAGGACGGGTAACCGGGAGGATCCGTACACCTGAAGGGAGTGACGGCTGTGGAGCCGCGGCGAAGGATCGAGGAACCACTGTCCGGAGCGTTACAGCTCGGTGCCCCGCAGCGTACGCAGTTGCGCGCACGGATCTCCGACATCGCGTGGACCGCGCTGTGCGTCGTCCTCACCCTGTGGGCGCTCGCGAGTTCGGTCGGCGCCGTCCGTGGGGTGACGGCCTGGGCCTACTGCGCGGTGGCCTGGGTCCTCCTGGCGGTCGCGTACGCCGTGCGGCGCAGGAACCGGAGCTGAGAGGGGGCGGCCATGGAACGCGTCAACGTCTTTCTCGCCAGGCACCTGTGGGTGCAGATCGTCCTGTCGGTGCTCGTCGCCGCCGTGGTGATCACCCTTCTGTATCCGGGGCGTTCGTTCCTGTCCGTGGTGGTGCGCACGGCGGTGATCTCCCTCGGCGGTATCGGCGTGGCGCTGAGCGCGCGCCGCAGGGAGAAGCGGGCCGCGGGCGGTACGACGGACGACCTCGTGTCGCTGGACCGCAGACTCCGCACCGGCGAGGTGCCCTCGGACCCGCGGGAACGCCGGGCGATGCGCGAACTGGTCGGGCAGCGGCTGCACCGCAGCAGGCACCGGGTGGCCGCGCTCGTCCTCCTCGGCGTCCTGTTCGGCTCGATCACCGTACTGACGGCCTTCACCGCGGGGCCGCGGCAGACCGTCGGAATGGCCGTGATCACCGTCGTCTTCCTCGGCGCGATGCTCCGCAACAGCAGGGTGCAGACGCGTCGCCTGCGCACCATGAGTGCCGCTCTCGGGAGCGGATCACACTGAGGTGGAACAGTCCGGTGCCCGGCGGCAGCACCGCCGGACCCGGCCGCTGTCCGATCGACCGGCGGCGACTCGCCTCACCCGGTCAGCCGTTGCCGGGCATGAACTCCCGGACCACCTCGATGAACCGGGGCGGGGCGGGCGGCATGGGCGCCTTGACGAACTCGCCGAGGCCGACGTCGTAACGCTCTCCCTGCTGCGGGTCGACGACGTGGTAGCCGTCGAGGCGGAGTTGCTCCACGTTGCGCCGGACCGCGGGCTTGCCCCACATGCCGTCGGTCATCACCGGGAAGAACACCACGGGGAAGTCGGCGGCGGCGATCGTCGCGGTCAGCAGGTTCGGGACGGCGCCCGTGGCGACGGCGGAGAGCATGTTGGCGGTGGCCGGCAGGACGGTCATCATGTCGTGCTCGGCCGCCAGGGTCGCCTGGTTCTCCCGGCCCCAGTCGTCCGGCCTCGTGCCGGTGACCACACGGTCGGCGAACAGACCGACGGTGTGCGGCGGGAGGAACGTGGCGGCGGTGTGCGTCATCAGGACGGTGATCGTCCCGGTGAATCCGGCGCGCAGCGCGTTGATGTACATGGGAAGTGTGGCGACGGCGGCGGAGCCGGTGGCGCCGATGAGCAGGCGTCCGCCGAAGACGCCCGGGTTGTTGCTGGTCATGTCTCCATGGTGTTCCCGGTGGCGCCCCGGGTGTGACGGGATGTGCCACGGAGTCTGACCGTCCGTGCCATCGGCCTGGCCGGAGCCGGACCGCGGGGCCGCCGGTCGCGGGCGCGCCTTCGCAACGCCGGCGGTGACCGGGCCCGCCGTGCCGGCCCGGCACTCGCCTGACGAACCGGCGTCTTCGACGACTTGGCCGCCCCGCCTGCCGCGCGCGGCCATCTCCGTGGCCGGTGCCGGACGACGCGGTGACGCCGGCCGGTGGTTCCTCGCGGTCCGTTCGCCACCGGGGGCCTGGTTCAGGTGCCGTCCGCGGCCCTCCGGGTGGCACGCCAGGCCAGGAGCCCGCCCACGGCACCGTACGCGATGAGGAGGCCTCCGTTCCTGGCGTCCCGCCGCCGCTGCAGGGACTGGTGGTTGCGCTGTTCCTCGTACGTCCGGCTCGCCACCGCGAGGGAACCCTCCAGCACCGAGCACTCACTGTCCCCGGGCCGCATCGGGCCGGGCCGCTCCTCCCCGTCGCGCACGTTCTCCCCCGGGCACACCACCTCGGTCGAGGCCGTGAGACCACCCACGAGATCCACGACCCCCCACAGCGCAGGCAGGAGGAAGAACGCGAGGAGAACGGCTCTGTACTTCACTGGACCCCCAGGGGACGAGACGGCGGAACCCGGGCGCGGCGCACGGCCCGCGCCCCGGTCGGCGGAACACCACCGCAGTGTGGACCATGCCCGGAGCCCGGCCTCGCCGCGGCCCCCTCACCGCGGTGACGACGGACGCCGAGGCCCCGGCCGCCGCGCACCGGTTCCGCGGCGGCCACGGCCCCGTGAACGTCAGTTGGTCCGATCACTCCACAACTGCTACGTTCCCCGGGAACCTGAAGCAGTGGTACCGGCCCCTCGGCGGCGGTCGGGGGTGCGGCCCGGAGGCTGGCGTGGGCGAAGAGACCTTCGGAGCGCTGCTGCGCGAGGCACGGCAGCACGCGCTGCTCACTCTGGAGGGCCTCGCCGAGGCCTCGGGCGTGAGTGTCCGCGCCATCAGCGACATGGAACGGGGCAGGAGCCTCCCGCGGCAGGCCACGCTGGCCGAGCTGATGGACGCGCTGGAGCTGGACGGGACACGGCGCCGGCGCCTGGTGCAGGCGGCCACCCGGCGCGCGGACCGGACTCCGCGGCAGCTGCCGCCCGACCTCGTCTCCTTCCGCGGGCGCGAGGAGGCGCTGCGGTCCGCCCTGCGGGTCACGGACCAGGTGGCGGGGCGAGGCGGGCACGTGGTCGTCTCCGCGATCGGGGGGATGGCCGGGGTGGGCAAGACCGCGCTGGCCGTGCACTGGGCGCACCAGGTGGCGGAACGTTTCCCCGACGGTCAGCTCTACGTCGACCTGCGCGGCTTCGAGGACTCCGGAGCACCGCTCGACCCCGGGGAGGCGCTGGGCGGCTTCCTGCGGGCGCTCGGCGTGCCCAGCAGCGACATACCGCCCGGCACGGAGCAGCGTACGGCGCTGTTCCGGGAGCGGACCGCCTCCCGGCGGCTGATCGTCGTCCTGGACAACGCGCGCGACGCGGAGCAGGTCAGGCCGCTGCTGCCCGCCTCCACCGGGAGCCTGACCATCGTCACCTCACGCAACCGCCTCGCCGGTCTGGCCGCCACCGAGGGCGCCGCCCTCATCAGCGTGGACGTGTGGAGCCGGGAGGAGGCCGTCACGGCACTGGCCGCCCGGATCGGCGAGGAGCGGTGCCGGGCCGAACCGGAGGCCGCCGCCGAACTGGCCGCCCTGTGCGGGCACCTGCCCCTCGCCGTCGCCGTCGTCGGCGCGCAGCTGGGCGAGGCCCCCGGCATGCCGCTCGCACTCGCCGTCCGGGAACTGCGGGCGGCGAGCCCGCGGCTGGACGCGCTGTCGGCCGACGACCGCAGCGAGGGCGTACGCGCCGTGTTCTCCTGGTCCTACCGGGCGCTCACCGAGGAAACGGCACGCTTCTTCCGCCACCTCGCGCTGCACCCGGGACCGGCCGTCTCCGCCGAGGCCGCCGCCTCCCTCGCCGGGACGGAACCGGTGCGGGCCCGTCGGCACCTGCGCGAACTCACCGCCGCCAGCCTCCTGTCCCGGGACTCCGAAGGCCGTTACGTCCTGCACGACCTCGTCCGCGCCTACGGCTGCGAACTCGCCGCCCGGGAGCAGGACGACCGCCTCGCCGCCGAGACCCGCCTGCTCGACTACCTGTGCCACAACGCGCACACCGCCAACCGGTTCGTCTCGCGGTTCCCGCCGGGGCCGGCCGGGTCGCCGGCGCCCGGGACGGTGCGCGTCGCGGTCGACGACCGCGAGGAGGGCCTGGCCTGGTTCCGGCAGGAGGAGTCGACCGCCGCCGCGGCCCTGCGGAGCCTGGAGGATCCGCGGCTGCTGCGCCGCCGGGTCGACCTCACGCTGGAATGGGTGGGCTACAACGCGGTGTCGGGCCGCTGGGCGGAGGAGGTGTCGGCCGCGCGCACCGGGCTGGAAGCGGCGCTCCAGCTGGACGAGCCCGTCACCGTCGCGCGCAGCAGCGCGCACCTGGTGCGGGCACTGGTCGAGACCGGGCGCCTGGAGGAGGCCGACGAGCCCGTCGCCCTGATGCTCGGCCAACTGGACCGGCTCCCCGTGGAGCACCAGGTACGTGTCCAGCGCAACGTCAGCTTCATCCGCACTCGCCAGAAGCGCTACGCCGAGGCTCTCGGGCACGCCCGCGCGGCCCTGGCCGTGGCCCGGGCGCTCCCCCGGCCCGACGAGGTCGCCCGCACCCTCATCGGCGTGGGCTGGTGTCTCGCCCTGAACGGTGAGTACGAGGAGGCCATCAGCACGTGTGAGGAGGCGCTGCCCCTGCTGCGCGAGAGCGACGACCGCGGCAGCGAGGCGGCGGTCTGGGACTCCATCGGCTACGCCCGGCAGCGCCTGGGCGACCCGGCCGCCGCCGTCACCAGCTTCGAGAAGGCGCTCGCGCTCCTCGACGAGGTGCACGACGAGTATCTGCGGGCCGAGACCCTGGACCACCTCGCCTCCGCGCAGCTCGACCTCGGGGACACCGGCCGGGCCCGGGCCAACTGGCTGCGCGCCGCCGACCTGCTCACCGCCCTGCGGGTCCCGCGCGCCGCGGAACTCAGGGCCAGGGCCGAGGAACTCTGACCGCACCCCGGGCGGGGCCGCGTGGAGCGCGAGCGGTGCCCCGCCCGGGGGTACGGGGACGGCCCCGGCAGCGCGACAGGCCCGACTTGCGGAACACGCCGTAGAGTGGACCGATGCCTCTCGTGGAAGTCACCTGCGCACCGGACGTCGCCGAATCGAAGCTCCGCGAACTGGGTGCGATGCTGCCGCACCTGGTGTCGAAGGCTGTGGAGTGTCCCGAGGAACCGTACGACGGGGACCTGGGACCGGGCGACGTCGAGATCCGCTTCCGGAGACTGGGCCCGCTCGACCGCAGCGGTCTTGCCGTGGTGATCGAGGTGAAGTCCAAGTGGTTCGCGAGCAGGGCCGCCGACCGCCAGGAACGCGTGGACGCACTCCACCGGGACATCAGCGAGGCGACCGGACTCCATGATCTCGGCGTCTACCTGTCCCTGCCCACGGCGGCGTGGTCGCAGGGCGATTAGGGACTTCCCTCACGTTCTCCCGCCCGCCTCACCCCGCCCTGCGGGCGGGCGGGGGAACGTGACCACCGGGCGTCGTGCCGCGGCGCGGAAGTGCCGCCGATGAGTTTCCGGCGGTGGTGCGGTCCACCCCTCGTGGAAGGGAGCGCACCATGCGCGAGATCATCGTTTGCACGTTCCTGACGCTGGACGGCGTCATGCAGGCCCCGGGCGGCCCGGACGAGGACGCTCGAAGCGGTTTCGAGCACGGCGGCTGGCAGAAACCGGTGGACGACGAGGAGGTCGGCGCGGCCGTCTCCGGCTGGTACGAGAACTCCGACGCGATGCTGCTCGGCCGCAGGACGTACGAGATCTTCGCGTCGTACTGGCCGAGCGCCGACCCCGGCAACCCGTTCACGCACCGGATGAACGGCATGCGCAAGTACGTGGCATCCCGGAGTCTGACATCGGTCGAGTGGCAGAACTCCACGCTGCTGGAGGGCGACACCGTCGATGCCGTGCGTGAGCTGAAAGCGTCCGACGGCGGTGACATCAAGGTCGTCGGCAGCGGCGGCCTCGCCCAGACCCTCATGCGGCACGGTCTCGTCGACGAGTACCGGCTGACCATCCATCCGGTGATCATCGGCACCGGCAGGCGGCTGTTCGCCGACGGGGCGGTCCCCACCGCCCTGGAGCCGGTCAGCGTCTCGACGACGAAGGGCGGCACCGTCGTCGGCGTCTACCGGCCCAGCGGAAAGCCCCGTTACGACAGTTACTAGGCCCTGTCGTCACATTCCCGCCTGCCTCGCGACGCCATGCACGCACTCTCGCCGCACCGGGCCCAGACCCGAGTACGTCCAGTACGAGGGTCAGGGCCCGGCACGCCGAGAGCACGCACCTGACGCCGCGAGGCCCGCCCTCCGGGCGGACGACGGGAATGTGACGACAGGACCTAGGCACCCCCTCGTTCAGTAGAGCGAGGAGGCCTTGTCATTGATCCAGGAGGGGAGGTTCGGCCACGACTCACCGGAGTGGAAGGTGAACGCGAGGCCCCTGCCGTACTGGTCCGTCCACAGGGACGCGTCCGAGAAGCCCCCGTCCCCGAAGGATCCTCCGGACCAGCTCCGCACGGAGGAGATGCTGTCGTTCATGCCGTTGGGGACGTTCCTGAAGTCGGGGACCGTGTTCCAGTAGTACGTCTCGTAGCAGTTCCCGGTGAAGTTCCCGCCGGTGAACATCTGGATGTACCCGGGCTGCCCGTAGTGGTCGCAGTTCCCGGCGGCGCTGGCGCTCGGGGTGAAGCCGAGGAGGCTGCCGGCCGCCGCCGCGGCGACCAGTACGGCCTTGAATCGCACGTTCTTGATCATTTCCTGCCTGTCTTCCCGGAACGGCAGCGCGCGTCCGCGCGCTGCCCCTGATCGTGTCGGTCGGGACGCTGGGCGGGCGCGGTGCACGCCCCGGCCGTCAGGACGGCCTCCACCAGCCGCCCACCGGCTGACGGATCCACAGCTCCGTGTGGTTGCTGCCCCCGCAGTAGAACCAGTAGGCGTCGCTGCCGTTGCGGGAGAAGTGCCACCAGTCGTTGTTGGTGTTCGCCTGGCTCTGGCACGACTTGCCCGCGTTCTTGTCCAGCAGGACGTTCTCGTAGGACGTCGCGGACGCCGAAGCCGTGCCCAGGGCGATCGCCGCCCCGACCGTGGCGGTCAGGACGGCGGCCGACACCACCCGGTGCCTCATGCTCATGTGTTCCACCCACTCTCTCCGCGGCCACACACGTGTGCCACTGCCCGATACACGGTGCCACCAGGCCGGATGGTTCATTCCCAGACGTCATCTGTGTGAGCCGGACGGAGCTGCGTCGCTCACACGTGTCTTTGCGGCGGGCGGTACTCTCCATGACATGTTTGAAGCTTTCCGGAAATCATTCGAAGTCCGCTGGGACGATGTCGACTTCAACGGCCATCTGCGCAGCACCAGGTACCTGGAGTACGCGAGCACAGCCAGGCTCGGCTTCCTCGTGGCGTCGGGATGGGACGTCCGCGCGTTGCAGAAGGAGGGGTTCGCCGCCGTTCTGCTGGGTGAGGAGGTCCGCTACCGCCGCGAGGTCTTCCTCGCCGAACAGGTCGAGGTGTCCTGCGAGGTGGTGGGGCTGACCGAGGACAGCGCGCGGTGGCGGGTGCGCCAGACCGTGTTCCGGGAGGACGGGGAGGAGGCCGCCGTCGTGCACTCGCTCGGCGCGTGGATCGACGTCCGGGCGCGGAGGATCACGGCGCCGCCCGCCGGTCTGCGGGCCGTCTTCGAGGCCGCCCGCTCCGAGGAGTGTGAGGTCCTGTAGGGGAGGCACCGGACGGTGGAACCCCGGGCGAGGTACCGGGCCGTGAAACCGGGGCGCGAGACACCGGACGGCGGAACCCGGCGGGCGGGGATCCCGGGCGGCCCCCCGTTCGGGCGCCCGGTCTCCCGCCCGGCACGGGCAGGAGACCGGTGGCACCCGCACCCGGCGTTCCGCGGGGCCGCCCCTTGCTTTAGTGTTCATTCCACAACCGGTCGTGCGGGCCGTGCCGTGCCCCGGCCCGGCGCGCCGGCCTTCGCTGCACAGGCCAGTGCGTACCCGGCGGGGTGGGATGGACGAGAACACGTTCGGTGGGCTGCTGCGCACGGCGCGGCAGCGGGCGCTGCTGACGCTGGAGGGGCTGGCCGCGGCCTCGGGTGTGAGCGTGCGGGCCATCAGTGACATGGAGCGGGGCAGGAGCCTTCCGCGGCAGGGCACCCTCAGCGAGCTGATGGACGCCCTGGAACCGGACGAGGAGACACGGCGGCGCCTGGTCCGGGCCTCCGCCCGGCACACCCCGGACGTGCCCCGGCAACTGCCGCCGGACCTCGCCGCCTTCCGGGGCCGCGACGAGGCGCTGACGACCGCCCGCGCCCTCACGGCGCAGGTCGCCGAGCGCGGAGGGTGCGTCGTCATCGCCGCGGTGGGCGGCCTGGCCGGCGTGGGCAAGACCACGCTGGCCGTGCACTGGGCGCACCAGGTGGCGGACCGCTTCCCGGACGGCCAGCTGTATGTGAACCTGCGCGGCTTCGAGGACGCGGGGGCCCCGCTGGACCCCGGCGAGGCCCTCGGCGGGTTCCTGGGCGCGCTCGGCGTGGCCAGCGACGAGATACCGACGGGGACCGAGCAGCGGTCCCTGCTGTTCCGGGAGCGGGTCGCCGCCCTGCGGCTGATCGTGCTGCTGGACAACGCGCGCGACGCCGAGCAGGTACGGCCGCTGCTGCCCGCCTCGGCGGGATGCCTGACCATCGTCACCTCACGCAACCGGCTCGCCGGTCTCGCCGCGACCGACGCGGCCTCCCTCATCGGCCTCGACGTGTGGACCGAGGCGGAGGCCGTCACGGCGCTGGCCGCCAGGATCGGCGAGGAGCGGTGCCGGGCGGAGCCGGAGGCCGCCGCCGAGCTGGCCCGGCTGTGCGGGTGCCTGCCGCTGGCGGTCGCCGTGGTCGGCGCGCAGCTGAGCGCGGTTCCCCGGATGAGTCTGGGCCGGGCCGCCGGTGAACTGCGTCAGGCCCGGCTGGACGCCCTGGAGGCCGACGAACGGCGGACGGACGTGCGGGCCGTCTTCTCCTGGTCGTACCGGGCGCTCGACGCGCCGACCGCGCGGTTCTTCCGGCACCTGGCGCTCCATCCGGGACCGGTCGTGTCGGCCGAGGCCGCGGCCTCCCTGGCGGGCGTGGAGATGCTCCGGGCCCGCCGCCATCTCAGGGAACTGACCACGGCCAGTCTGCTCTCGCGGGACGCGGCGGGCCGCTACGTCCTGCACGACCTGGTCCGTGCCTACGGCGCCGAACTGGTCGACCAGGAGCGGGACGACGCTCTCGCCGCGCAGACGCGGCTGCTGGACTACCTGCGTCACAACGCCCACGCGGCCAGCGGCGCCCTCTCCACGCGGCTGGGCACCGTGCTCGGGGAGGAGGCGGCCGAGGGAGTGGTCCGGGCCGCGATCGACACGCACGCGGACGCGCTGGACTGGTTCCGCCAGGAGGAGTCGGCCCTCATGGCCGCCGTGGCCGCCCTGGACGACCCGAGGCTGCTGGCCTCCCGCACTCGCCTGACCGCGGACTGGGAGGGCTATTTCGCGACCATGGGACGGTGGGACGAGGAGATCTCGGTCCAGCGCATCTGTCTCGACGCGGCCCAGGTGCTGCGGGACCCGGTCGCCATCGCGCGCAACGGGGGGATGCTGGCGCGTGCGCTGACCGAGACGGGCCAGGTCCGGGCGGCCGACGAGACGGTCGGTCTGATGCTCGCGCAGCTGCCCCGGCTCGCCCCGGCCGAGCGGGCCAGCACCGAGCGGTGCGTCGCCTGGGTGCGCGGGAGCCAGGACCGCCTGCCCGAGGCCGTGCACCACGCGCGCCGCGCGCTGGACCTGTACCGCACGCTCGACCAGCCCAGCCATGTGGCGCGCGAGCTGAACGCCGTCGGCTGGTACCTCGCCCTGCTCGGCGAGTACCGGGAGGCCATCGCCATGTGCGAGGAGGCGCTGCCCATCCTCCGGCGCAACGGGAACCGCCGCAACGAGGCGGCGACCTGGGACAGCATCGCCTACGCCCGCCAGCACCTCGGCGACCTGGACGGCGCCGTCGCCGACTACGGCAGGGCCCTGGCACTCTACGAGGAGGTGCTGGACACCTACGGTCAGGTGGAGGTGCTGGACCGGCTCGCCTCCGCCCACCTGGAGCGGGGCGACACCGGCCGGGCCCGCGCGCACTGGAACCGGGCCGCCGACCTGCTGAGCGCGACCGGCAGCCCGCGGGCCGAGGAGATGCGCGCCAAGGCCGGGACCCCGGAGGAACATCGCGGGGACGCGCCGGTGCGGTGAGCCGCGGGCGAGGGGACGCGGCGGTGCCCGTGACGCGTCGGTGCGGCGGGGGCCCGCACACGGGGTGAGGTTGCTGGAACGTCCGGCGGGACCGTCCGGCACGGCCGGAGAGCCGCCTGCGTGCGCGGGGCGCGGCCGGAGAGCCGCCGGCGTGCGGGGCGCGGCCGGCGGACGGACAATGCTGCTGGCGGGGTGGTGCCCGCACTCCGCCGACGTCATCGTCACCGGCGCGTACGGATCCGCGTCCCACGCCCCCGCCGCCCGCCCGGACGTCGCGCCCCCGTCCGTCCGCGCACGACACGCGCAGGCAGGAGTGACGGCCATGGACGGGATCGACGGGCAGGCTCTGGAGAGTCTGCGTACGGCACTGCGAGGAACCGTCCTCGCTCCGGGTGACCCGGGCTACGACCAGGCCCGGGGCGTCTACAACGCCATGATCGACCGGCGGCCGGCCGCGATCGCCGGGTGCGTCGACGTGGCGGACGTGCGGACCGTCCTGTCCTTCGCCCGGGACGAGGGGGTGGAACTGGCGGTGCGCGGCGGCGGACACAGCGGACCGGGGCTGTGCCTGGCCGACGGCGCGCTGACGCTCGACCTGACGCCGATGCGCTGGGTGCACGTCGACCCGCGGGCCGGGACGGCGCGGGTGGGCGGTGGAAGCCTGCTGGGGGATCTCGACCACGCGGCGCACACCTTCGGACTGGCCACACCGACCGGGATCATGTCGACGACCGGGGTGGGCGGTCTCACGCTGGGCGGCGGCCACGGGCACCTGACCCGCAGGTACGGTCTGACGATCGACAACCTGCTGTCCGCCGACGTCGTCCGCGCGGACGGCACGGTCCTCACCGCCTCCGCGGAGGAGCACCCGGACCTGTTCTGGGCCCTGCGGGGCGGCGGCGGGAACTTCGGCGTGGTCACCTCGTTCACCTTCCGGCTGCACCCCGTGGACACCGTCGGCGTCGGGCTGACCGTCTGGCCCGTCGACCGCGTCGGGGAAGTGCTGCGCTGGTACCGGGAGTTCCTGCCCGCCGCGCCCGAGGACCTCAACGGCTTCTTCCTCCTGCTGGCCGTGCCGCCCGCCCCGCCCTTCCCCGAGCCCCTGCACGGCCGGAAGATGTGCGGCGTGGTGTGGTGCCACACCGGTGATCCGGGACAGGACCGGCTGGAGGAGGCGCTCAGGGAAGTGAACGCACCCGGGCCGCCCGCCTTCCACTTCGCCACCCCGATGCCCTACCCCGCCCTGCAGTCCATGTTCGACGGGCTGCTCCCCAGGGGATTGCAGTGGTACTGGCGCGGTGACTTCTTCGACGCCCTCAGCGACGACGCCGTCGCCGTCCACGAGAAGTACGGCCAGGACCTGCCCACCGGACTGTCCACGATGCACCTGTACCCGGTCGACGGCGCGGCCCGCCGCACCGGTGCCGACGACACCGCCTGGGCCTACCGGGACGCGACGTGGTCGGGTGTGATCGCCGGCATCGACCCCGAGCCCGCCAACGCCGGGCTGATCCGCCGGTGGTGCGTGGACTACTGGACCGCGCTGCACCCCCACTCCATGGGCGGCGCCTACATCAACTTCCTGGGGCAGGAGGAGAGCGGCGACCGGGTCCGGGGGACGTACCGCGGCCACTACGACCGGCTGGCCGAGGTCAAACGCACCTACGATCCGGGCAACTTCTTCCACGCCAACCAGAACATCCCGCCCGCCGCCGCGTGAGGCCGTACACCTGACGCGCGATCAGACGCCCCGGCTCCGGGACGCACTCCCGCCCGGGCGGCGGGCGCCCGCCGGGCGGCGGGCGCTCCCGTACGGCCCCCGCCCCGGCCCGGACGGCGCGTTCCTCAGCCGGTGACGACGAGGTGGTCGGTGAAGAAGGCGGCCAGCTTGTCGACGGCGGGGTCGATGTACTCCTTCTTGTCGTAGAGGTCGACGTGGCTGGCGCCCTCGATGCGGTGGAGTTCGGCGGGGCCGGTGGCGCGGCGGTGGGCCTCCACGGCCATCCAGGCGGTGACGGCGCGCTCGCCGATGATCTGGAGGATGGGGCGGGGGCCGATCAGGGGGACGGCGTGGAAGGCGTCGCTGGAGGCCATCTTGTCGATGCTCTCCCAGGCGAGGACCTTCGCGGACCGCTCGTGCTCGCCGCGGGAGGTGCAGTAGTACTCGAAGCCCTCCACGCCGTGCTCGCCACCGAGCGCGGCGGCCTGTTCGGCGGTCTCGGGGAACATGGTCATCGCGCCGGGGTCCTCGCCGCGGGCGGCCCGGGTGCGGGCCTGGGCGGCGGCGTCCAGGAGGGTCTGGAAGACGGCCGGGTCCTGGGCGCCGTCCGCGCCGTAGCGGAACTGGCGGGCGGGCTCGGCGGTGGAGACGGTGGCGACCGCCCTCACCCGGTGGTCACCGCCGGTGGCGGCCAGCGAGTAGCCGCCGGAGGCGCAGATGCCGAGCAGGCCGATCCGGTCGGCGTCGACCTCCTCGCGGGCGGTGAGGAAGGAGACGGCGGCCTTGAAGTCCTCCACCCGCTGGGCGGGGTCCTCGAGACCGCGCGGCAGGCCGCCGGACTCACCCTGGTAGGCGGCGTCGAAGGCGAGGGTGACGAACCCGCGCTCGGCCATCAGCTGCGCGTAGGTGCCGGAGGTCTGCTCCTTCACACCGGTGCCGGGGTGGCCGACCACCAGGGCGGGGCGCGGACCGGGGACGGTGGTGTCGGGGGTGTAGAGGTGGGCGGCGATCGTGATGCCGGCGCTGTCGAAGGTGACGCTGGTCCTGGCCATGGAAATCTCCTTGTCAACTGATTGTGGCGTGCTTGCCGGAACGATCCCGGAAGGACGGGTTCGTGCCTTCCCCCACTGTTCACGACGGACGCGGACCGCACATCAGTCACATGACGGTACGGTCACCGGGCGCCCCGTCAGGAGCCCGGTCCCCGCCGTGCCGGGGAGGGACGTTTCCACGATCGCCCCTCGTCCACGGGGGGAAAAGAGACAGGTTCCTGCCCGGGAAGAAACCTTCCCCCCCACACGTGTGCCGCAGCGCCGCCGGCGGCGTGACACTGGGAGACATGCATACGACACCCGGCCCCGCTCTCGGGGCCTTCCTCAGAGCACGCCGGGCACAGCTCGCCCCGCAGGAGTGCGGCCTGCCCGCGACGGGCGCCTTCCGGAAGGTCGCGGGGCTGCGCCGCGAAGAGGTCGCCCAGCTCGCCGCCATCAGCGTCGGCTACTACACCCGGCTGGAACAGGGCCGGGTACGGGCGTCCGCCGCCGTGCTCGCCACCCTGGTCCGCGCCCTGCGCCTCGACGAGGCCGAGACGAGATACCTGTACGAACTCGCCGGCCGGGGCGACGCACGGCCCCGCCGCCGGCCCGTGCAGCACGTGCGTCCCGCCCCCGGCCGCCTGCTGGCCCAGCTCACACACGTCCCGGCGATGGTCCTCGGCAGGCGCCTGGACGTGCTCGCCTGGAACGCCGCCGCCGCGGCCCTCTACACCGACTTCGCGTCGGTGCCGTCCGGCCGGCGCAACTACGTACGGCTGCTGTTCACCGACCCGGCCGTCCGCGACCTGCACCGGCGGTGGAGCCACGACGCCCGCGACGCCGTCGCCGCCCTGCGCGCCCAGGCCGCGGACGACCCCGACGACCCCGGCCTGGCCCGCCTCGTGGGCGAACTGTCCGTACGGGACCGCGACTTCCGCACCTGGTGGGCCGAGCACCAGGTCAGCGGCGCCGGGCACGGCACCAAGCACTACCGCCACCCCCTGGTGGGCGACCTCACCCTCGACTGCGACACCTGGGCCGCGCCCGACGGCTCCGGACAGCGCCTCATGGTCCTGACCGCCGAACCCGGCACCCCCTCGCACGACGCCCTGCGGATCCTCACCTCCTGGCACGCCCCGCAGCCGGCCATCCACGAAACGGAGCACCCGACCCGATGAACACCTTCGGTCCCGAGGACCTCGCCCTGCTCGCCGCGCACGACTCCCTCGTCCTCACCGCGGGGGACGAGGACCGGGAGGGGGTCGAGATCGGCATGGTGCTGGTCCGCGGCGCCCTGTACGTCCGCGCCTACCGGGGGGTCCGCTCCCGCTGGTACCAGGCGGCGCGGGAGCACGGCCGCGGACGGATCCGGGTGGGAGGGGTCACCCGCGAGGTGCTGCTGGAGACCGGCGACGCCGGGTGCGCCCCGGAGATCGACGCCGCCTACCGGGCGGCGTACGGAGCCGCAGCCGCCTCCCTGGTCGCCTCCGCCGCGGCCCGCGCCGCGACGATCCGTATCGCTCCGGCCCCCACCCGCCCCAGCTGACGTCCTCGCGTCCCCCGCCCCGACCGCAGCGGGCAGCGGAGCCCTCGCCCGGCGTCGGCACGGGGTTGACGACGACGGAGTACGGCGGCGTCGGGCAGCGGAAACACGCTGTGCCGACGATTGCCGGCAGGTCTCTAAAGGGTGTCGTGCATCACGCAACACTCAGCCTGAACCGAACGATATTGAAAGTACGTGTGCATTCAGGGGCAAACAGCGTGAGCCTCTGAACGCCGAGGACGTGATGGGAAGATGAAGGTGGATTTCCCGGAAGCGCCGGCGCGCACGTCGGTCGCGGTCGTCGGGGCCGGCGCCGTGGGCGGAGTCGTGGCCTGGGCTCTCCGGCGGGCGGGGCACGAAGTGTGCCTCTGTGTCAGGGTCGCCGTGACGCTCGTCCCCGCCCGGGGCGGCCGGATCAGGCTCCGCAGACGGACATCCGGAGAAACATATTCAGCCAAAAACAGTTGAACTGTCGACAGTTGTGAGGTGTGTGGGCAGGCTACGCGTGCAGTGCACGTGTCCCCGTTCCCATGAGGAGTCGATCATGCGCAGGTCCCCTCGCAGACATGTCACCCTAGCCCTCGCCTCCGCGGCCGCCGCCGCACTGCTGGGGCTGGCCCCCGGCACGGCCTCGGCGACCTCCGGGCCCATCTTCCTGGACAAGCCCGATGACCGGTGCGCCACCGTGGGCAGCGGAAACGTGTGCGTCTTCGAGACGCAGTGGTTCGCCGGCCAGATGGCCCTGTACCAGGACGTCGACAGCGAGTGTGTCACCACGCCGTTCGGTGTCCTGGCCGACTTCAACATGACGAACAGGCCGGTGACCTTCTACAAGAACGCGGACTGCACCGGCGCCTCGATCACCGAGTCCGCCGGCGACTTCCACTCGTGGCTGACGTTCGGCCCGACCCACAGCTTCCGCGCGCAGTGACCGGGCGCGCGGCCGGCCCGCCCCCGTGACAGGGACGGGCCGGCCGCGCGCAGGGCTCCTACGGGGCTAACGCAGGATCCGCCGGGCCACGTTGGTGGAGACCAGGTCCAGCAGTTCCTCGCCGCGGCCGGACAGGATCGTACGGATGGCGTAGAGGGTGAAGCCCTTGGCCTGCTCCATGGTGATCGCGGGCGGCACCGACAGCTCCTGCCGGGCCGTCATCACCTCGACGACGGCCGGGCCGTCGTGCGCGAACGCGTCCTTCAGGGCGCCCTCCAGGTCGCTGGGGCGTTCGACCCGCCGGGCCCACAGCCCGATCGCGGAGGCGACCGCGGCGAGGTCGGGGTTGTCCAGCTCCGTACCGAAGTTGACGACACCCGCCGCCTTCATCTCCAGCTCGACGAAGTTGAGCGAGCCGTTGTTGAAGACGACGATCTTGGCGGGCAGCCCGTTCTGTCGCAGCGTGAACAGTTCGCCGAGCAGCATGGTGAGCCCGCCGTCACCGGCGAGGGCCACGACCTGCCGCCCGGGGTACGCCGCCTGGGCGCCGACCGCGTGCGGCAGCGCGCAGGCCATCGAACCGTGGTTGAAGGAACCGAGCAGGCGCCGCCGCCCGTTGAACGTCAGGTAGCGGGCCGCCCAGACCACGGGCGAGCCGACGTCGGTGGTGAAGACGGCGTCGTCGTCGGCGAGGCGGTCGAGGGTGCTCGCCACGAACTGCGGGTGGATGGGCGTGCGGTCGTGGTCGTTGACCGCGAGCGCGTCCAGTGAGCGGCGGGTGCGGGTGTAGTGGGCCAGGGCACGGTCCAGGTGGTCCCGGTCGGACTTGGCGGTCAGCAGCGGCAGCAGCGCGGGCAGGGTGTCGCGCACACTGCCCACCAGGGGCAGGTCGACGTGGGTGCGGCGGCCGATCTGCTCGCCGCGTATGTCGAGCTGCACGACCTTCGCGTGCTTCGGGTAGAACTGCCGGTAGGGGAAGTCCGTGCCGAGCATGAGCAGGGTGTCTGCCTCCTCGATCGCCTTGTAGCCGGAGGCGAAGCCGAGCAGACCGGTGAGTCCGACGTCGTAGGGGTTGTCGTACTCGACGTGCTCCTTGCCGCGCAGGGTGTGCACCACCGGCGCCTTGAGGACCTCGGCCAGCCGGACCAGGTCGTCGTGGGCGCCGGCCGCGCCCGCGCCCGCCAGGACGGTCACCCGCCGTCCGGCGTTCAGCAGCGCGGCGGCCTCCCGCAGGTCCGCCTCCTGCGGGAGGGCGACCGTACCGGCCGCGCGGACCACGGTGGGCGGCGTGTCCTGGGGGGCCTTGGCGAGGAAGATCTCGCCGGGCACCACCACCACGGCCACTCCGTTGCGTTCGACGGCGGCCCGCATCGCCATCGCCAGGATCCGGGGCGCGGACTCGGCGCTGTTGACCACCTCCGCGTAGACGCTGCACTCGCGGAACAGCTCCTGCGGGCGGGTCTCCTGGAAGTAGCCGGAGCCGACCTCGGGGCCCGGGATCTGGGCCGCGATGGCGAGCACCGGCACCCGGCTGCGCTGCGCGTCGAAGAGCCCGTTGACCAGGTGCAGGTTGCCCGGTCCGCAACTGCCGACGCAGACGGCGAGTTCGCCGGTGAGCGCGGCCTCGGCCGCCGCCGCGAAGGCGGCGCTCTCCTCGTGCCGTACGTGGACCCAGTCGACGTCGCCGTCGCGGCGCAGGGCGTCGGTGAGGCCGTTGAGGGAGTCGCCGGGCAGCCCGTGGAGGCGGCGTACGCCACTGGCCTTCAGCGAGGCGATGAGGTGGTCGGCGATCGTGTGCATGCGGGGTACTGCCTTCCGTCCGTCGTGTGCTGGTCCGACGTGCTGCCTGTGTGTCCGGCGTGCCTGTGTGTCCGGCGTGTGCCTGTACGTTCCCGTACGTTCCTCAGCCGCGGTTCTCCGCCTGGAACATCCAGCTCTGCTTCTCCAGGTCGGCGGTCAGGCCGATCAGCAGGTCCTGGGTGACGGCGTCGGCGGGCCCGGTCTCCTCGATCCGCTGCCGCACCCGCTCGATGACGGTGGAGAAGGTGCGCACCAGGATCTCCACGACCGCGGTGTCCTTCGTCCAGCCCTGCGGGAAGGCGGGTACGCCGCTGGTGGCCGCGATGGTCGCGGCCCGGCCGTCCGGGGCGACGCCGAGGGCGGCGGCGCGTTCGGCGACCGTGTCGGCGTACTCGCGCGCGGTGGTGACCACCTCGTCGAGCTGCTCGTGGATGGAGCGGAAGCGCGGGCCGAACAGGTTCCAGTGCGCCTGTTTGGCCACCAGGGACAGGTCGAGCAGGTCGACCAGGGTGGCCTGGAGGGCGTCACCGGCGATCTCGCGTTCCTTCTCCGGCAGCGGGCTGGTGATGACAGACATGTGTGCGGTCCTCTCGGTTCCTTGCCTGGAGCCCCATTCTGCGAGCCGCCCGCCCGGTGCGGATCAGTCGTTTGACTGCCGATCCCGGGCCGGCCCCCGGTCATTCGGCCTGCCGTCGGCCGGGTTTGCTTTAATGGTCAATCCACAACGGCTGGTTCCGCGGCGTCGCGGGGCGGGGCCGGCGGGCACGGCAGGCACGTCGGGGGCGGCCCCGCGGGGGTGGGATGGACAAGGGTGTGTTCGGTCGGTTGCTGCGGGAGGCGCGGCAGCGTTCGCTGCTGACGCTGGAGAGTCTGGCGGACGCGTCGGGGGTGAGTGTCCGGGCCATCAGCGACATGGAGCGGGGGAAGAGTCTTCCGCGGCAGGCGACGCTGGCCGAGCTGATGGACGCGCTGGAGCTGGGGGAGGAGGAGCGGCGGCGGCTGGTGCAGGCGGCCGCTCCGGGCCGTCGCACGGCGCAGGTCCCGCAGCAACTGCCGCCCGACCTCGCGGTGTTCCGCGGCCGCCAGGACACCTTGTCGGCCGTCCAGGGCCTCGGCGCACGGATCACGGCGGGCGCGGGGCACGTCGTCATCTCGGCGATCGGCGGCATGGCCGGGGTGGGCAAGACCACGCTGGCCGTGCACTGGGCGCACCGGGTGGCGGACCGTTTCCCCGACGGTCAGCTCTACGTGAACCTGCGCGGCTTCGAGGACTCCGGATCCCCGCTGGACCCGGGCGAGGTGCTCGGCCGGTTCCTGAGCGCGCTCGGCGTGCCCAGCAGTGACATCCCGCCCGGCACGCGCGAGCGCGGCACCGTCTTCCGGGAGCGGACCGCCGCCCTGCGGCTGATCGTCCTGCTGGACAACGCGCGCGACGCGGAACAGGTACGGCCGCTGCTGCCCGCCTCCGCGGGATGCCTGACACTCATCACCTCGCGCAACCAGCTGTCCGGACTGGCCGCCACGGACGGCGCCACACTGGTCGGTCTGGACGTGTGGAGCGAGGAGGAGGCCGTCGCCGGACTGGCCGCCCGGATCGGTGAGGAGCGGTGCGCGGCGGAGCCCGGGGCCGCCGCGCGTCTGGTCGGACTGTGCGGGTACCTGCCGCTGGCGGTGGCCGTCATGGGCGCCCAGCTCAGTGCCGCTCCGCGGATGCCGCTCCAGGTCGCCGTGCGCGAACTGAAGGCCTCCCGGCTCGACGCGCTGTCGGCCGACGACCGGCGGGGCGACGTCCGCGCCGTCTTCTCCTGGTCCTACCGGGCGCTCACCCCCGGCACGGCGCGCTTCTTCCGCCTGCTGTCCCTGCACCCCGGTCCGGCCGCGTCCGCGGAGGCCGCCGCCTCCCTCGCGGCCGTCGGGATGGCCGAGGCCCGCCGCCACCTGCGCGAACTGACCGCGGCCAGCCTCCTCTCCCGCGACGCCGACGGCCGCTACATCCTGCACGACCTGGTACGGGCCTACGGCGGCGAACTGCGCGCGCAGGAGGAGGACGACCGCCACGGCGCCGAGGCACGCCTGCTGGACTACCTGTGCCACAACGCCCGCACGGCTGCCCGGGTGCTGGACACCCGGCCCGGGCGGGAGGCCGCCCGCCCGCCGCTGCCCGGGGTGGCGCGGGTCGCGATCGACGACCGTACCGAGGCCCTGGACTGGTTCCGCCAGGAGGAGGCGACGGTCATGGCCGCGCTGACCGGCCTGGACGATCACCGGCTGCTGCGGCAGCGTACGCACCTGACGGCCGACTGGGTGGGCTACTTCTCGTTCACGGGCCGGTGGGCCGAGGAGGTCTCCACCAAGCGCGTCGCGCTTCAGGCCGCGCTCGTGCTGGACGATCCGGCGGCCATCACCGTGAACTGCGCGAGCCTGGCGCGTGCGCTGGCGGAGACGGGTCAGGCGGGTGAGGCCGACGAACAGGTCGACCTGATGCTCGGGCAGCTGCACCGGCTGGGGCCGGCCGAGCGCGCGGCCACCGAGCGGAGCATCGGCTGGGTGCGCGGCCGGCAGGGGCGCCACGAGGAAGCCCTCCACCACGCCCGGCGCGCGCTGGCGCTCTACCGTACGCTCCCGGAACGCAACGAGGTGGCGCGCGAACTCAACGCGGTCGGCTGGTACCTGGCCCTGCTCGGCCGGTACGAGGAGGCCATCGTGATGTGCGAGGAGGCGCTGCCCATCCTCCAGGGCAACGGCAACCTCCGCAACGAGGCCGCGACCTGGGACAGCATCGGCTACGCGCAGCACCGCCTGGGCGATCTCGACGCGGCGGTCGAGAACTACCGCAAGTCGCTGAAGCTCTACGGAGAGGTACTGGACGGTTACAACCAGGCCGAGGTCCTGGACCACCTCGCGTCGGCCCAGCTGGAGCTGGGGGACGCGGAAGCGGCACGGGCGAGCTGGACGCGGGCGGGCGAGCTGTTCCAGGAGACCGGCAGTCCGCGCGCCGCCCAGATGCGCGACCGGGCCCGGTCCGCGGCCCGCCGGCCGGGCGGGGCCGCCGCCGGGTAGCCTCGGCGAGGAGGCCCGGGCCGGCGGCCGACGTGCCCCGGCCGGCATCGAGGGGTCACCCGCGGGCGCCGAGCGGCCCCGCAGGCGGCGACCGCCCCTGCGGCGGCCGGCCGGCGGGACCGCAGCGCGTCGAGCGACACCCGGCAGGCCGCGCCGGTTCGGCAGCACGCGGCGAGCATCCCCCCGGCGAGCATGCCCGCCCCAGGCGCGGAGGGTACCTTCGAGGCACCGAGCGGCCCCCTCCACACCGCGCCGGCTTCTCAGCAGGCGGCGAGCATCCCCCCGGCGAGCATGCCCGTCCCAGGCGCGGAGGGTACCTTCGAGGCACCGAGCGGCCCCCTCCACACCGCGCCGGCTTCTCAGCAGGCGGCGAGCGTTCCCCCGGCAGGCCGCGAGCATGCCCGCCCCGGGGCGCGGGGGCCCCAGCGGGCGCGGTGCGTCCCGCCGGCAGGCGCCGAGGGCCCCCGGCAGCCGGCCCGACGCAGCTCAGCAGGCGCACCGAGCGGGCCCCGGCAGGCGTCCGGCGGCTCCTGGCAGTCGGCCCGACGTACCTCCGCAGGCGCGCCGAGCGGACCCCCGCAGGCGGTCGGCAGGCCCCGGCAGGCAGCAAGCTGCATGCGAACTGCCTGGTTCCGCAGGTGGCCCTTCCGATGGGATGGGACCAGGCAAGGCAGCGCTCCCGTGAATCCGGTGGGACCGTTCGCCGCAGATCGGGGGTCATCCATGAACGCGCAGGTCGAGATCTCCCCTCGCACGGCCGGGACGGAGGGCCGTCGGGTACCGCTGCCCGTCCCGGCCCCGCCCGGCACGCTGCCCGGGGAGGCGGGGCTCGTCGGCCGGGACCGCGAACTGCGGGCCCTCGGCGGCTTCCTGCGCCAGGCCCTGGAGAACGGCGCGGCCCGGGTCCTGCGCGGGCACGCCGGTTCGGGGAAGTCCGCGCTGCTCGACGCCTGTGTCGAACGGGCGGCGGCCACCGGGATGCGCGTCCTGCGCTGCACCGGCATCCGCGGGGGCAACCCGTCCGACCTGTCCGGACTGCTCCAGATCGTCTGGCCGGTCCTGGCGAGCCCGGGCTGGTCGTCGGCGGCGGGACGGCTCCGCGCCCTGGAGATGCTGCTGCTCGACGGTGCCGCCTCGCACCAGGGCAATCGGTCGCAACTGCCGTTCGCCGTACTGCGGGTCCTGGAATCGGTCAGCGCCGACCAGCCGCTCCTGATAGCCGTCGACGACTGGGACGCACTGGACCGTCCCAGCCGTGAAGTGCTGTCCTTCGTGGCCCGCAGGACCGAGGGCCACGCGATGGGCTTCCTGCTGACCGCCCGTCCGCACCGCACGCGTCTGACCGCCCTCGCCGGTCTTCCCGAACTGCCGCTCGGCCCGCTGACACCGGCGCAGTCCGCCGCGCTGCTGGTCTCGCGCAGGCCGGGCAACGACGCGCACGCCGTGCGCGAACTGCTGGCCACCGCGGCCGGCAACCCGCTGGCACTCCTCGAACTGCCCACCCGCTCCGAGGACGACTTCCCCTACGTGCCCGCCTCCTCCGACCGGCTGGCCTCCGCCATGGCGCCCGGCGTCTCGCGGCTGCCCTCCGGCACCCGGGACCTGCTGCTCGTGGCGGCGCTCCACCCGGCGGGCGAACTCCCGCTGCTGCTGTCGGCCGCGTCGCGGATCGCGGGCACCGAGCTGGACTTCGCCACGGCGGAACCCGCCGAACGCGACGGCCTCGTGGTGTTCGACGGCATGCGTCTGCGGTTCAGCCACCCCGCCACGGCCGGAGCCGTCGTCCACGACGTCGCGCCGTCGCGCTGCCGTGCCGCGCACGCGGCCCTCGCCGCCGTGCTGACCCCGGACTCGGTGGGCATGCTGTGGCACCTCTCGCAGGCGGCGGAGGGTCCCGACCCGGAGCTGGCCCGCCGCCTGGAGGCCGCGCACCGGCACGCGCTGGAGCAGTGCGAGCCGCCGATGGCCGTACGTCTGCTGCGGCGGGCCGCCGACCTGCACCGCACGCCCGAGGAGCGCGGCCGGTGCACCCTGCGGGCCGCGCAGCTCGCCCACGACCTCGGTCTCCACCGGGCGGCGCGGACGCTGGCGCACCGTGCGCTGCGCCACCCGCTGGGCCCCCTGGGCACGCTCTGCGCGCAGGCCCTGACGTGGCCGGGCGGCGGCACCGTACGGCTGCCGGCCGGTCCCGGTGCCTGGCCCGCGCCGGCCGCCGCCGCCGAGCTGGAGAGCGCGCTGGAGCTGATCCGGCTCACGGCGCCCGCCGTCGCGGGCGACCCCGAACGCGCCGAGGAGCTGCTCGCCTTCATGGACACCCTGCCGGAACGGGCGGACGATCCGCGTCTGCTGCACGCCCTGGCCACGGTGGCCCCGGTGGGCCGGGCCGCGACCGTCGTCTCCCGGCTGGCCGCCTTCCAGGGGCTGACGGACACCTCCGTACGGGATCTGGAGCGGCTGGGCGAGGCGGCCCTGCTCGCCGGTGATCCGCTGCGCGCGCTGGAGCTGCACCGGCGGGCCGAGCGCCGCTACCGCTTCCACGAGCTGCCCGAACCGCCGGCCCGTGTCCTGCTGCGGCAGGGCCTGGCGCACCTGGCCGTGGGCGACTGGGGTCAGGGCGGGCAGGCCTTCGAGCAGTCCGAGCGGCTCGCCGAGGAGTACGGCCTGCGTCACCACCGGGCGGCGGCCCGCCTGCTGGGCGAACTCACCCGGGGCCTGCGGACCGGAACGGTGCCCCGCGCCGATTCCCGGGGGCTGGAGGAGGCCCGGCGCTCGGTGCCCAGGATCGACGAGGTGCTGGCCGTCGGCAGCGGATGGGCCCAGGTCGAGGGCGGCGACTTCGGCGCCGGGTTGGCGGCCCTCGCGTCTCTCGTCGCCGCCCCCGGCCGGCGTGCGGCGGCCCTGTCCGCGCTGGTGCCCTTCGCGGAGGCGGCCGTCGCCGCGAACGCGGCCGGGGAGGCGCTGGCGGCGCTGGACAGGCTCGCCCGTGACCTGGGCGCGCAGTGCGCCCCGCTCGTCACCGCGCGGCTCGCGGTGGCACGGGCCGTCCTGGCCGACGACCGGGACGCGGAGCGGCTGTACGCGCAGGCGTTCGCCATGGATGCGGCCCGGCTGCCGTTCCTGGAGGCGCCGCTGCGCCTGGCGCACGGGCGCCGGCTGCGCCTGCGGCGCCAGTTCGCCGAGTCCCGGGTCGCTCTGCGGCAGGCGGCGGCCCTCTACACCATGATGGGCGCCGACGCACGGGCCGCGCGGATCGCCGCCGAGCTGCGGGCCTCCGGGGAGCGGCAGGAGGGCTCCGCGCCCGGCGCGCGGCGGCGGACCCCGGTCCGTGAACTGCTCAACGCCCAGGAGCTGCGGATCGCCGAACTGGCGGCCCGCGGGCTGTCCAACCGGCAGATCGGTGAACTCCTCCACCTCTCGCCCCGCACCATCGGCGCCTACCTGTACCGCATCTTCCCGAAGCTGGGTGTGACGGCACGGGCGCAGCTCGCCGAGGTGCTCAGGGACGGCCTGGCCGGCTGAGCGGGCGGCCCGGCCCGTTCACCGGATGCGGGCGCGACGGGCGGGCCGCACCATCGGCTGAGGTGCGGCACACGTGCTCCACCCCTGCCGGGCGACACACGTACTCCGCCCTCGCCGGGCGCCGTACGTTTCAGTACGCGCGGGACGTGTCTGATCCGCGCCGGGGCCGCAGGCGTTCCAGTCCCTGCCGAGCGTCGTAGGTGTCCAGTACACGCGGGACATGTCCGGGCCGTGCCGAGCGCCGCACGCGTCCAGTCCGCGCCGGGCACGCCACACGCGTCCAGTCCGCGCCGGGCACGCCACACGCGTCCTGTCCGTACCGGCGCGCCGCACATGCTCAGTCCGTGCCAGGGGCGCCGCAGTGTTCAGTCCGTGCCGATCCGTTCGGCGAGCTGGGCGCGTGAGGTGACTCCCAGCTTCGGGAAGATCTGGTACAGGTGCGAGGCGACCGTGCGGGGGGAGAGCCGCAGTTGTTCCCCGATGGCCCGGTTGGACAGGCCGCGGGCGGCGAGCCGGGCGATGGTGAGCTGCTGCGGCGACAGCAGCCGGGAGACGTCGCTCCCGCCGGGCTCGGCCGTCGTCCGGCCTGCGGCCCGCAGCTCCGTCTCCGCCAGGTCCGCACGCGGCCCGGCGCCGAGTGCGCGGAAGAGGGATTCGGCCGCGGCGAGGGGTTCGCGTGATTCGGTGACGCGCCGCCTGCGCCTGAGCCAGGCCCCGTGTCCGAAGAGGGTCATGCCGTGCAGCAGCGGCCAGGTCTCGACACCGGGCCCGAGCGCCGCGCGGTAGCGGCTCTCCGCCTCCTCGTCGGGGGCGAGCACCGCGTCCGCGTACGCCAGGATCCGCCGGAGCAGAGGCGTGCGGCCGGTCCGGGTCTGGGACTCGACCTGCGCGACGACGGCCCTGGCGTCGTCCGGTTCACCGGCCGGCGGCGCCGCCTCCGCGAGGAAGGCCAGGCCCCAGAACTGCTCGTAGGAGTAGGGCGCCGAGGGTTCGGTGACCATGGAACGCAGCTGGGCGTAGGCCTCGGCGTACCGGCCGGTGCCCGAGGCCGTCAGCGCGCGGGCGAGCGAGGCGAGGCTCAGCTGCCGGCTCTGGCCGAGGCGCAAGGAGGCCTCCTCGACCTCCGCGGCGAACTCCAGCGCCCGCTCGTGGCGGCCGCGCAGGGCCTCGACGACGCCGAGCGCCCCGGTGGCCCGCGCCACCCAGTCGGTCTGGCCGGTCCTGGTGGCGATCCTGCGGCCCTCGTCGGCCAGTTCCTCGGCGGTGCGCCACTGGGTGCCCAGCCAGATCTCCTCCAGCGCCCTGGGCACGAGGATCTGCGGCAGCCGCCCGTACCGCCCGTCGGCGCGGGCCGCCCGCTCCGCCTCCCGGAACAGCAGCGTGGCGCGGCCGAGGTCGCCGACGAGGTGGGCGAGCTGACCGAGCAGGCCGAGGTCTTCGCCGCCGGCCTGCCGCAGCACCCGGTGCGTGTCCTCGTCGGGCACCGACTGCGGTTCCGCCAGCGCCATGACGGCGATGTCGCGGGCGTCCCACGGCCGCGGTCTGAGGTCCTGGACGGTGCGGACCAGCAGGCGCCGGTCGTCGGGTCCGGCCTGGTGCCACCAGCACCTGCGGGCCGCCGCGTGCAGCAGTTTCCGGCTGAGCGCGGGGTCCTGCCCGGCGACCGCGCGGGCCGCCTCGCACAGTCCCGCGATGCCCTCCCGGCCGACCACGAAGTTGCCCGGCAAAAGTTCGTGCACCCACAGCAGCAGGGCGCGGCCGTAGGCGCCCAGTCCGGCCGGGTCGATCGCGCGGGCCAGCCGCAGGGCCTGTTCGCGCAGGCCGTGGTCGCAGGCCAGCTCGGTGGCGCGCAGCAGGCGGGCCGCCCGCCGGGCCGGGTCCGGGGAGAGGCGGGCCGCGCATTCGAGAGCGGCCAGGGCGGTCAGGACGGCGGTGCCCGGACGGCTCTGCCCGGCCAGGTCCTCCAGCAGTACGGCGAGGTCCTCGTCGGTGCCCACCGCACACTGGGCCGCGTGCCAGGCCGCGTGGGGCGGGCTGGTGACGCTGCGGCCGAGAGCCGCGTGGGCGGCCAGGCGCCGTGCCGCCGACTCCAGGTGCAGCACGGCCGTGCGCACGAGCGGCCGGGGAAACCGCAGATGGCGGCCGTCCTCGACGAGCAGTCCCCGCCGGACGGCCTCGGTCAGCCCCTCGCGTGCCGCGTCGCCGCTGCCCAGGACGTACCGGGTGGCGCCCAGCACGTCCCAGGTGAGGGACGAGGTGCTGAGCGCGGCGGTGAGCAGCGCGCGGCGCGCGGCCTCCGGCAGTTCCGCCAGCTCCTGCGCGTACGCCTCGGCCATGCGCGGGGTCGCGGGGAGCGTGCCGAGCACGGCGGCGTCGCCGGGGGCACCGTCGCTCAGGGACAGTTCGGTCAGGGCGAGGGGGTTGCCCTCGGCGGCGGCGAGGACGAGTTCCGTCTCGGCGTATCCGGTGGCCCGTCCGGCGTGTTCGACGAGGGCGCGGGCCTCGGGCTCGGACAGCGGTCCCAGGGTGGCGGCGAGCGCGTCGGGGGTGAGCGGGGTGGCGGCGGGGGCGGCGGGCACGGTCCGTTCGGTGACGACCATGGCCACCCGGGTTCCGGCGCACAGGCGGGCCATCTCCCGTACGGTGTCCCGGCTCGCGGCGTCGATGCGGTCGAGGTCGTCCACGCAGACCAGGACGGGTTCCGGGATCCGGGCGAGCAGGTCGAGCACGACCGCCGCCAGCCGGTCGGGGGCCGGGGCGCCGTCGCCGCCGAACGCCGCGTCGAGCGTCTCGTGGCCGGCGGCGGGCAGGTCGTCGAGCGGGGCCGGGCGGGGGCGCAGGAGGCTGTGCAGTGCGGCGTGCGGGACGTCGCGCTCGGCCGGTGCCGAGGACGTCGTGAGCACGCGTACTCCCTGGCGTGCCGCGGTGCGGGCGGCGAACCGCAGGAGGGCGGACTTGCCCGTCCCGGGGGCTCCGCTCAGGTGCAGTACACGCCCGCCGCCGCCGGGCAGGCCGGCCAGCAGCGTGGCCACCAGGTCCTGTTCGTGGGCGCGGCCGAGGAGGCGGGGGTCGTCAGAACCGGGCCGCGTGCTCATCCGGTTTCCTTCTCCGTCGTCCGTCCAGCAGGCCGCTGTGCGTTCCCGTCCGACGCGACACGCGTCCCGGGGGCCGGCGGTGTGCTCGGTCCGGTGGCCGGGCAGGCCGCCGCGCGGCAGCGCTCACGTTCCCGTCCGACGCCGAAAGGGCAGGCCAGATGCTAACACCCGGTCGGCGCACCGACCGGTCCGGCTCCGGGGTCGGCGGCGGCGTAGAGGCCGCGGATGCTGACGTCGTCCCCGCATTCGAGGCGGTGGAAGACCCAGTCGATGGGACAGCACCGGCGGGCGCCGGGCAGTTCCACGACGAGGGGGGCGGCGGTCGGGGTGGGCCTGGGTACGTGACGCCATACTCCCCCGGCCCGGCGGGTCAGTATCTCGCCGATGTAGCAGCCGAAGGCGACGAGCGACTCGGCCATCTCCTCGCCCGTGGCGCCTTCGGCGCGGAAGCCGTCGACGATGCCCTCCACCAGATCGAGGCTCTCGGGGGTGTAGTCGAGTTCCGCGCCGCTGATGTCGGCTGCGGTCGCGACGATGGCAGCTGCGTGCCGGGGCGCGCTGTCGGGCTCCAGTGGGTGTCTCAGGTGCAGCTGCATGTTCGTCCTCGGGCTGATGCCGTCACTGTCGTCGAGGCTAGCTTGATAACACCCGCGCAGCATGCCCCTGTGTCTGCCGGTCCGAAACTCAGCCGGGTTCCGTTCGACGGGTCCCGGCGGCACATGGTGCACCGTGGCGCCGGGCGCGTCGAGTGCGGCCGGCTCCGGCCGGGCGGACACACCGGCACATATGCGGTGCAGAGGTGTCGTGGACGCCGTGCTCACCTCCAGGAGGACAGTCGATCGACTCATGCCTGCGGGTGGTCCGTCTGCCAGAGTCGGACCGTGTTCCGTCGCCGGCTCCGAGGGTTTTCCCTGTGTGCCGTCAGGGCCCGGGGGTCCTCCGCGCTCGTCCGGATCCGGCCGGACACCACCGGATCCCCTCCGTATGCGCATCCCCGGCGAAGGAAGGACTCAGCCATGGCACGCCCCCGCGCGTTCGACACCGACCTGGCAGTGGAAAGGGCCATGGGCCTCTTCCGGGCGAAGGGTTACCACGGCACACCGCTGCCCCTGCTCACAGACCGGCTCGGCATCGGCAGCGGCAGTCTGTACGCGGCCTTCGGTTCCAAGGACGGCCTGTACGCGCGGGCCCTGGAGCACTACTGCGCCCGCCTGGTCGCCGATCTCGCCCAACGGATGGGGAGCGGCACCGACATCCGTACGGCACTGCGCACGTTACTTCTCGCCCTGGTCACCGACGACCTGGCGGAGCCCGAGCGCGGCTGCCTGCTGGTCGGCGCCGCGACGGAGCGCGCGGCGCACGAGGGGACGGTGGTCCAGGTGAGGGCTGCCATGGCCGCAGCCGAGGCCGTGCTGACGGGTGCCCTCGAGCACGCCCGGGAACGCGGTGAGCTGGCCATCGGCCGGAGCCCGGTCGAACTCGCCCGGTTCCTCCTGACGTTCATCCAGGGCCTGCACGTGATGGGGAACGCGCGTGCCGACCGGGGTTTCCTGGAGAACGCGGTGTCGGGAGCGCTGAGGGCGCTGGACTGAGACACCCCGCGCCCGGCTTCCACACCTCCGTGACCCCGGTCCGCGCGCCGTGGCCCGTTTCCGCGCCGCACGTCACCGCTTCACAGCGCGGCGAACGCGGCGTCGACCGCCTCGCACGTCGCGTCCAGTTCCGCTTCGGTGACGCAGGCCGGGACGAACCAGCAGGCCATGCCGAAGGCGTTGGTGTGGATGCCGCGTTCCAGGAGTGCGTGGCGGAAGGCGTCGTGCCGGGCCCGGTCGGCGGTGAGGAGGTCGCGGTACCCGCGGGTGGGTGTGCCGTCGGGGGTGAAGACGGCCTGGAACATGGCGCCCACGCCCTGGACCGCGCACGGGACGCGCCGGTCGTGCGCGGCGCGGCGGATCGCCTCCATGACACGTGTGCCGCTCTCCTCGATGTGTGCGACGGTCTCCGGCTGGTCCAGCCGGCGCAGGGTGTGCAGTGCGGAGGCCGCGCACAGGGGCGAGGCGTTGTAGGTGCCGCCGTGCTTGACCCGGCCCTCGGCGAGGGCTTCCAGTACGTCCCCCCGTCCGGCGAACGCGGCGATGGGCAGCCCGCCTTGGAGAAGACGGCGAGGTCCGGGACGACCCCGAACATGGCCTGGGCGCCGCCGGGTCCGGTACGGAAACCGGTGCACACCTCGTCGAAGACGAGCACGATCCCGCGTGCCGTGCATTCGTCCCTGAGCAGATCCAGGTAGCCGGGTGCGGGCATGGTGCAGGCGTTGTTGGCGACGATCGGCTCGCAGATGACGGCGGCCAGCTCGCCGCGGTGGGCGTCGAGCGCGGCGCGCAGGGCCGCCGGGTCGTTCCACGGGCAGACGACGACGTCGTCCAGCACCCCTTGGGGGATCCCCGGGGAATGGGGTACCGGGAACGGAGCGGAGCCGGGGCCGGCTTCGGCGGCCGTCGGGCGGTTGGAGACGGCCAGGGTGTCGGTCCAGCCGTGGTAGTGCCCCTCGAACTTGAGGATCTTCGAGCGTCCCGTGTGCGCGCGGGCCGCGCGGACGGCGCCCTGCACCGCCTCGCTCCCCGAGTTGGCGAACCGGACGAGTTCCGCGCAGGGCACCATGTCGCGGATCAGTTCGGCCAGCTCCACCTCGACGGTGTTGCAGGTGCCGAACATGGTGCCGGTCCGCAGGACGCCGGTCAGCGTCTCGGTGAGGTGCTCGGGGGCGTGGCCGAGGACCGCGCTGCCGTAGGAGATCAGGTAGTCGATGTACTCGTTGCCGTCGACGTCCCATATACGGCTGCCGGATCCGCGGGCCATGTACAGCGGGTAGGGGTGCGGCCCGGTCGACGTCGCCCGGGAGGAGGAACTGACACCGCCGGCCAGCGAGGCCCGGGCGCGCTCGAACCAGGCGCGGCTGCCTTCGGTTCCGGGCAGCGCCGGTACACGGGTGTTCATGGGGACTCCGCTCTGGAGGGGGACGGTCCGCCGGTGCGTGGGCCGTCGCCGTGCCGCGCGCCGTGCGGCGGCGGTCCGGCCACGTACGCCTCGAACCACCGGCCGCGGGTCAGCCGGCCGGTCGTGGCCCAGGCGAGCATGCGGTGCAGGCCGTCCAGGTGGATCAGTCCCTGACGGGTCGTCAGGTGTTCGTGGTCGGGGCCGCTCACCGGGCGGGTGCTGAGGAACAGCGGCAGGTGGGCCGCCCGGCGCTGCCGGGCGAGTTTCAGGGCGCACAGGGGGTTGGTCCGCTCGTAGGAGGCGCCCAGGGCGGTGAGCCGGCCCGCCGCCTCGGCCACGGTCAGTCCGGTGGCGGGGACGAGTTCCCTCTCGCCGTCCTCGCCCAGGTGCCAGGGCAGCACCACCTCCCGTACTTCCGGCCCCTCCAGCAGGAGCCGCCGCCAAGGGCCGGGGAACTCCTGCCGGGCGGTACGGATGTGCCGTTCGGCCCGGTCGTCGAAGTCGGTGGGGTCGGCGGGATCGTGGGTGTGGTGCCGCAGGAAGCGGCGCAGTACGGCCTCGAACGGCAGGCTCTGCAGAACCCTCACCGCCCGCGGCCCTCGGCTCGCCGGTACTCGCCGAAGTGCCGTTCGGCGAACAGTTCGGGCCGTCCGGCGTCCAGTCCGCGCGAGCGCGCCACGGCCAGCACCTGCCTCCAGTACGGTTTGACCGGCGGCCACAGGGTGCCCGTGCGGCAGTAGGAGCCGTCGATCATGTAGCGCGGTTCCGCGCCGGAGTGCGGGGTGCGGGCGGGCCGGCGCGTGTGGAAGAGCGCCGAGTGGAGGATCACCGTGGAGCCCGGTGGCAGGTTGTCGATGACCGTCTCACCCGGAAGGACATCCGTGCCCCGGTGACCGAGGGCGCCCTTCTCCGCGACCTGCCGGTGCGACCCGGGCAGGACCGCGAGCGGTCCCTGTTCCGGCTGGAGGCCGCGGATGTAGTGCAGGGCGTGGACCATCGGGAGGCGCCGGTCCCGCTGCGGGCGCTGCTCGTAGTCGTGGTGCCAGTCCTTGCCGGCGGCTCCGGCGGGCCGCCTGTCGCTGTGCAGGTGGTGGAAGACGAAGGACTCGCCCAGCAGGGCGGGGCGGCCGAGCAGGTCCATGAGCGGCGGGTACACCGCCAGCTCCCCGTGTGCCTCCAGGTTCAGTTCCACGGTCAGCGGAGGCCGTGCGCCGGGCCGGCACGCGTCGATGGAGTCCTGCCGCCGGCCCGAGTCCACCCACTGGTCGACCTCGGGCACCAGGCGGTCGACGAGGTCGGACGGCAGGAAGCCGGGGAGGACGAGGAACCCGTCCTCGGTGAACTTGTCCACCGGGGCATCGATGGCACGAACGTCTGTCATGGGTGGGACCCCCTGGTTCAGTCGGCTGTCCTCGCGCCGCCGGCATCCGTCCGCGCCGCCGCCCTCCAGGGCGCGGTACGGCGGTCCGGGCGCTGGACACATGTGTTTCACCGTCGCCGGGGTGCGCGGCCTGACCGCTCGCCGCGCACCCCGCCCTCACACGCCCAGCAGGACCTGGATCTCCTTCATCAGGTTCTCCTCCAGCGGACCGTGCTCCAGCGCCCCGGCGTTCTCCTCGACCTGCGCGACGGAACGGAACCCGGGGATCGGCAGCGTCCGCGGACTGCGCGCCCACAGCCAGGCGAGGGCCCCCTGGGCCAGGGTCCGTCCCCCGCTCGTCAGCACCTCCCGTACGGCCGCCACGCGCCGGGCCCAGTCGGGTGCGGGTACGCCGCCGGGGCCGTACCACGTCAGCCAGGCGGGCGGCACCGCGCGGATGTCACCGGCGCCGGCCCTGCTCCCGGCTCCCGCCGCCTTCGCCAGCAGTCCCATCGCCAGGGGGCTGCGGTTGACGCTGGTCAGTCCGCGGGCCGCGCAGAGGGCGAACAGCTCGGGGGCGTCCTGGAGGACGTTGGCCGCGTGCTGGACGGCGAGGCAGTTCGCCCCGTCGGCGAAGAGCGCCGCGCGCCGCGGGTCGTCGGTGCTCCAGGCGTAGCCCCGTACCAGGCCCTCCTGGACCAGGTCCTCGCAGGTCTCCCGCAGCACGAGGGCCCGGTCGGGCGGTGTGTCGGACAGATGGAGCTGGTACAGGTCGACGTAGTCGGTGCCCAGGCGCTCCAGGGAGGCGAGGAGCGCACGGCGCACGTGTCCGGGTGAGTCGTCGGTGCCGGTCAGGGTCTTCGTCCGTTCGTCGAAGACGTTCCCCCACTTGGTGGCGATGACGGCCTCGCTCCTGCGTCCCCGCAGCGCCCGGCCGAGGACGCGCTCGCTGTGGCCGGCGCCGTAGGTGTCGGCGGTGTCGAAGAAGGTGATGCCGAGGTCCAGGGCCCGGCGGACGGCGGCCACGGACTCGTCGTCGTCGACGGCTCCCCAGCCCAGCGGGTTGCCGTCCCGGTCCTGCCACCGGCCGCCGATGGCCCAGCACCCCAGGCCGAGCGCCCCGGTGCTGATGTCGCTGCCGCCCAGCCGTCTGTCTCTCCAGGTGTCCATGGCTCGGCACATTACGTCGGGAGACACACACATATGCAAGTGGCAGGTGACCTTCCGTGATCACGCGGTTCCGATCCGGCCACTCTTCGGATGACTTCCGCACGGCATCGGCGGAGCGTCTTTCGGACACCGCACCGCATCACCTGCACGGTGCACCCGCTCCTTTGAGTGCGAGCGGCAGCCGAGGCCAGAACATTCTTCGCACTTGTTCCCCCGCACGACGGCGCGGGGGAACAGGACTCCGGAGACCGGATCGGCGAATTCCGGCTCGCCAGACTGACCGGAAGATTTTTCTGACGCCTCATCAGATCATGACGTGTCTTCACTGGGCACTGAGTGCCATGCCATCGTTCCGACACGTGTCTGACCGACTCCGGCACGGCTCACACCCGGTGTTGAGCTGGCTTTTCCGTCCGATTCACTGAACGGAAACATCGATGAAACAGTCCGCGTTCACACGTATTCCCATGCCCTCTGCTGAGCGGGAGGTGACCCTGTGCTCCGTCGTGTGGTGATCACCGGCAGCAGCGGCATGCTCGGCACCGCGCTGGCCCGGCGGCTGGCCGAGAACGACTGCGAGGTCGTGGGCCTCGACCTCACCCACCGCGCCGACGCCACGGCCGGCCGGCTGGTGACGTGCGACATACGCGACGGTGCCGCGGTACGGCGTGCCGTACGCGGCGCCGACCTGCTGGTGCACAGCGCCTCGGCCCTGCCCAGCTACGCCACCGCGCAGATCGACTCGATCGTCGTGGAGGGAACCCGTACGGTCCTGGCCGCCGCCGCGAGCCAGGACGTCCCCCGCGTCGTCCACCTCTCCACCGGCTCCGTCTACGGGCTGCCCTCGCAGGTCCCGACGCCGGAGACCTATCCCCGCAGCCCGATCGACCCCTACGGCAGGGCCAAGGCCCGGGCCGAGGAACTCGTGGAGAAGGCCCGGGCCGACGGCCTGGTGGTGCCCGTGCTCCGTCCCAAGACCTTCCTGGGCCCCGGCCGGCTGGGCATCTTCGCCATGCTCTTCGAATGGGCCGCCGAGGGCCATCACTTCCCCGTGCTCGGCTCCGGCCGGGTACGCAGCCAGATGCTGGACGTCGAGGACCTCGTCGACGCCATCCTGCTGGCCGCCGAGGCCCCGGCCGACGTGGTCAACACGGAGTTCAACGTCGGCGCGGCCCGGTACGGCACCCTGCGCGAGGACTTCCAGACCGTCCTGGACGCCGCCGGACACGGCAAGCGGGTCATCGGACTGCCCATGCGGCCCGCCGTCGCGGTGCTGGAACTGCTGGCGCGCGCCCGTCTGTCGCCGGTCTACATGCGGCTCATCCACAAACTCCGCGCCGACAGTTGCATGGACATCTCCCGCATCCGCGAGCGGCTCGGTTTCGAGCCCCGCTACTCCAACCGCGAGGCGATCTCCCGCAGCTTCGAGTGGTGGCGGTCCGAGCGTCTGGGCACCAGCGGCCCCGCCGGCGGCCGGACCAGCCGCGACCCCTGGCAGCAGGGCGCCCTCCGGCTCGCCAAGGCGGTCTTCTGAACCGTCGCGAGAACGGGTCAGCAACGCACTCCCCCCTCCCGCCGGTTCGAGGAGAGCCATGCACGGTGTCAACCCGGTGGCCCCCGCCGCCCGTCCGTCGTCCCCCACCGTCCCCCCGGCTTCACCCCCCAGCGCTTCACCTCCCATCGCTTCACCCCCCAGCGCTTCATCCCCCATCGCTTCACCCGCCAGCGCCGGCCCGCCGGCCGCTCCGGCCACCGCCTCCCCCGTCCCGGGGCGGGCACCCGCCGGCGAGAAACACGCGCTGGGCACAGCCCGTGCCCTGCTGCGCCTGTCCCGCCCCTACCAGTGGGCCAAGAACCCCCTGGTCATCGTCGTACCCGCGGTGCTCGTCCACCGGAGCGCGGTGCACGCGGCGCCCGCGGTCCTGTGGGCCACCGCCCTGTTCACCCTCGCCTCGGTCGCGGTCTACGTGCTCAACGACCTCACCGACCGCGAGCGTGACCGGCTCAACCCCGCCAAGAGCCACCGACCGCTCGCCTCGGGCGCCCTGTCACCCCGTGCCGCCTGGACGTATCTCGCCGGGATCGTCGCCGCACTGGCCGCCGGTGTCGCCCTCGCCTCACCGGCCAGAGCGTGGCCGGTCCTGGCGTACCTCGCACTCAACCTCGCCTACAGCTACCACCTCAAACACGTGGCGCTCGTCGACTCGTTCGTGGTCGCACTCGGCTTCGTCCTGCGCGCCGTGCAGGGCTACCTGGCCATCGGCGCCCGGCCCTCCTCCTGGCTGCTGCTGACGGTGCTGAGCAGCTGCATGCTGCTCGTCCTCGGCAAGCGGCGCAGGGAACTGCTGGACGTGGCAGGTGAGCACCGGCCGGCCCTCGCCGGGTACTCCGTCCAGTTCATCGACTGCCTGACCATGATCAGCGCCACGCTGACCGCGGTCGCCGTGGGCATCTACCTGACGGCCGCCCCCGAACCGAGCGGCACCGCCACCGCGTTCGCCTTCCTCACCCTGACCGTGTCGGTCTTCGCCGTCTTCCGGTACCTCCAGGTGCTGCTTGTCGGCGGCGGCGGCGCGGACCCCGTGCGGACCCTGTTCAGGGACCGCCTGCTGATCGGCTGCGGCGTGGCATGGGCGGGCCTGTTCGCCTTCCTGTCCTGACGGACCCGAGCCTTCCGGCGCCCGCCCCGGGGCGCCCGCTCCCGGCCACCGGCCCGAGAGCCCGTGAACGCGATCCGAGAACCCGTCGACACGACCCGAGAACCCGGAAAGGACCACCGTGGAAGAACCACTGGTGTCACTGATCATCCCCAACTACAACTACGCGCGGTCCCTGGGCCTGTCCATCCAGTCCGCCAAGGACCAGGACTACCCGAACCTCGAGATCATCGTCGTGGACGACTGCAGCACCGACGGCTCCTACGAGATCGCCCGGTCGCACGGCGTGCGGGTGGTGAGCACCGGCACCAACAGCGGCGTGGCCACCGCCAGGAACACCGGGGCGGCGCACGCCCGCGGCAGCATCCTCTTCTTCCTGGACTCCGACGTCGCGCTGCGGCCCGGTGCCGTCCGGGCCGCGGTCGAACTGCTCGCCGCCCACCCGGAGGCGGGCGCGGTCTGCGGCATGTACGAGCCGGAGCCGCTGATCCGGGACAGCCTCGTCGAGGAGTGCCGGTGCCTGCAGGCCTACTACTGGCGGACCAGCTCCGAGGGCACGGTCAGCTTTCTCATCTCCGCGATGTGCGCCCTGCGGGTCGAGGTCTTCGAGGAGATCGGCCCGTTCAACCCGAACCTGCGGCAGACCGAGGAGGTCGACTACGGGCAGCGGCTGAGCCAGCGCTACGACCTGCTCCTGACCCCCGTCATCCGGGGTTTCCACGACGACGACCACGAGATGTGGCCGCTGATACGCAAGATCTTCACCCGGGCCCGGCTCCGCATCCCCCTCTATGCCCGGCGCAGGAGGTTCGCCAAGGGCTTCGAGACGGCCTCCCGTTCCTGGGCCAGCCTGGTCTCGCTGCTGGCGGCGGTCTCCCTCGCGGCCCCCGCCCTGCTGGGACCTGCCGCCTGGGCGCTGCCGGTACTGCTGCTGTGCACCGTGATCGGCCTGGACTTCGGCATGTACCGGTTCGTCGCCGCCCGGCGCGGCCTCGCCTTCATGCCCAGCTTCATCGGCGTCCAGCTGGCCTTCAACCTCACCGTGGCGGTGGGCGTGGTCTTCGGGGTGGTGCACTGGCTCTGCTCGCCCTCGTTCCGCAGGCTGTACGACCGCGACCGGACGGTCCCGTCCGTCGCCCCGGCGCTGTGACGCCCGCCGAGGGGGCGGCGGTGCGGGCCACCGCCGCCGCGCCGACCGGTACGGTGGCCGGCCAGGCAGGCGGCGGCCGGAAGCGGAAGGCGCGCACCGTCCGGGTCCGCCGGCACCGCCACCCCCGGCTGCTGACCGCCCTGGCCGTGCTCTGGACCTGTTTCGCGCTCGTGCAGCGGCTGCTCAGCGGCCGGTGGTGGGTCATGCTGGTCCCCGACCTCGTGCCGCCCCTCGCCTTCCTGCTCGTCCCGGTGCTCCTGATGGTGTGGGCCGGTGTCAGCGGGCTGCGGCACAAGGGACGGGACGCACGGAGCGCCCCCGCCGGTGCAGAGGGGGCCGGTGCGCAAGCCACCGCCGATGCCCAGGGGGCCGGTGCGAACGCCACCGCCGGTGCCGAGAGGCACGGTGCGCAAGCCACCGCCGGTGCCGAGGGGCAAGGTGCGCAGGCCACCGCCGGCTCCGGTGACCCGGCCGCCGGCCCCGGTCCGCGGGCGGGCGCGAGCGCCGACGGGTCCGGTGGCTCCCGGGTGGCCGGGCGCCGGGTGCCGTGGTTCGCCTCCCGCCGTGCCGCGCTGCTCCTGGTGTGCGCTCTGGCGCTGGTCTCCGCCTCCGTCAGCTGGTCGCGCAACGGGGTCCGGCTCGCCGCGCTGACCCACCACGTGTCCTCCACCGCCGGGGACCTGCGCATCGTCTCCTGGAACACCACCTGGTGGGGACAGGACGTCGACAAGGACAGCTTCTGGCGGACCCTGCGGGCCCAGCGGGCCGACGTCTACCTGCTCCAGGAGTACCTCCACGGCATCGACTACCGGCAGGAGAACCTCCGGCCGGTCGACGACCTGGCCCGTATCCACCGCGAGTTCCCCGGGTACCACGTCGTGACCCGCGGGGAACTCATCACCCTCTCGCGGTATCCGGTCATCGGCTCGAAGCTGGTCGGCACGGGCCAGTCGGTCGCCGGCCGGCCCGACGCGCCCTGGCTGGAGGTGTACCGGGCGGTCAAGACGCTGCGCGTCGACATCCGGGTGCACGGCCGGCCCCTGTCCCTCTACAACGTCCACATCCCCGTGCAGATCGACCCCGGCCCCCAGCTCGTCTCCCCCAGTGTCTTCGGCATGCTGCGTGACCGTCAGCGCACCAGGACGGCACAGTTCCAGGGGCTGAACGCGGAGCTGCGCGAGCAGCGCGCGAAGGGCGCGGCCGCCCTCGTGGCGGGGGACTTCAACAGCAGTCCCGCCATGGGTGAGATGCAGGAGCTGCGCAGCACCATGCGGGACGCCGCGGACAGCGGCACCGACCTGTACCCCCATTCCTGGAACGAGCTGGTCCCCGTGCTCGGGCTGTGGCGGCTGGACTGGGCGTTCTCCACCGGCCCGGTCACCGTCGACCGCTACCGCTTCGACGACATGCACCACCTGTCCGATCACCGAGCCCAGGTCCTGGAGGTGTCCCTGTGACCGGATCCGGCCCGCACCCGGCCCCACCGGAACGCGACGACGGCGCCGGCGGCGCCCCGCCGCCGCGCGTCTCGGTGGTCATCCCGAACTACAACTACGCCAAGACGCTGCCGCTGTGCCTGGAATCGCTGCGCCGGCAGACCCTCCCGCCCTTCGAGATCATCGTGTCGGACGACGCCAGCACCGACGGGTCCGCCGACATCGCCGAACGCTTCGGCTGCCGGGTGCTGCGCGCGACCACCAACCAGGGGGTCTCCGCCGCACGGAACGCGGGGGCCGCCGCGGCACGCGGCGACATCCTCTTCTTCCTCGACTCCGACGAGGCCCTCTCGCCACGTTCGCTGGAGAACGCCGTACGGCTCCTGGCCGAGGACCCGGGACTCGGGTGCGTGCACGGTGTCATCGCCCCCGAACCCCTCGTGGACGACGGCCCGGTGGAGTGGTACCGCACCCTGCACGCCCACCACTGGCGGCTCAAGGGCGTGGGCCCCACCCCCACCGCGTTCTTCGCGGCGGCGGCGGTGCCCCGACGGGTCTTCGAGGAGGTCGGCCCCTTCCACCCCGCGCTGCGCGACAGCGAGGACGTGGAGTACAGCGAGCGGCTGTCCGCCCGTTACCGCATCCTGCTCACCGCGCAGGTGGAGGCCGCCCACGACGAGGAGTACCGGCTCGGCCCGATGCTGCGCGAGCAGTTCCGCCGGGCCCAGTACCTGCTCCCGTTCGCCGCCGCCCACCGGCGCCGGCCGGGCGCGCTGCGGGCCAACAGCATGGCCGGGGTCGTCGCGGCACTGTTCACCGTGGCGACGCTGCCCGCTCTCGCGGTCCCCCCGCTCGCGGTGCTTCCCCTCCTGGGGCTGCTGGCCTTCGCCTGCGCCGATCTGCCGCTGCTGCGGTTCGTCCGGCGACGGCGCGGGACCGGTTTCGTGCCCCTGTTCGTCGCCCTGCACCTGCTGGTCAACCTCCAGATCGCGCTGGGGGCCGGTACCGGGTGGCTGCGCAGCAGGTTCGACCGCGACTTCGGCGTTCCGGCCGGCCACCGTCCCGCGGCGGCCGGCCCGCCCCGCGAGCCGCGTGACGCGGTGCCCGTCCCGGCCTCCGAGCACGCGGAAGGGGGCACCGGATGACCGCGGTCCGCCGTGACGAGAGCGCGGCCGGGGCCGAGCGCTCCGAGCAGTCGGTGACCACCGTCCTGGGCCGCACCGGGGAAGGCGGTGGCGCCGGCCGGAAGCCGGCGGGGCCACGCGCGGCGTCGCCCGGCCCAGGCTCGGGTTCTGACGCCGGCTCCGCGCCCGGCTCCGAATCCGGCCTCGGGCCGGACACCGACTCCACGCCGGGGTCCGGGACCGGGACCGGGAGACGGAAGTGGTCCCGGCCCGTGCGGCGGTCGCTGGCCGCGGTGCTGGTCGGCGGTGCCGCGTACGGCATGTGGCGGGCCCTGGACGGCAGCGGACCGGTCATCGCAGATCTGCTGACCCGCGAGGGCGCGGTCCCCTGGCTCGCCGGCTCGGCCGTGGTCAACCTCGCCGGACTGGCGCTGAGCATGGCGTCCTGGCGCAGCACACTGGCCGGCGTGGGAACCACCCTGCGCTGGGGGCCCACCGCCGAGATCTTCGGAGCGACCGTTCTCGGCAAATACTTGCCCGGCCCCTTCTGGAGCGCCCTGGCCGGGGTGCACCTGGGACGGCGCAACGGCGTCCCCGCGCAGCGCATGGTCACCGCGTACGTCCTCAACTCGGTGGTGGTGCTGCTCACGGCCGCCGTGGTGGGAGTCCTCGCCGCCCCCCGGGTGATGGGCGACGGCGCGTGGTGGCTGCTGCCGGTGGCCCTCGCCCTCGCGGCCCTGCTCTGGAGGCCGGGTGCCGTCCTGCGGGCGGCGCGTGGCGCGGCGAAGCTCCTGCGCAGGCCCGCGCCCGACCTGCGGGTGGCGGACGGCGACCTGCGCCGGGCCGTCGTCTGGGAGGTACTGTCCTGGGCCGTCGGCGGCGCGCACCTGTGGATGATCTCGGTGGTGCTCGGAGCCTCCGGCGCCGCCTCGCTCGGTCTGTGCGTGGGCGGATTCGCCCTGGCCGCCGCGGCGGGCGCCGCCGCTCTGGTCGTCCCCGGCGGAGCGGGCGTCCGTGAGGTCGTCCTGATGGTCGTCCTGACGGCGGACCTGCCCTGGGCGCAGGCGGGGGCCGCCGCCCTGGCCAGTCGCCTGTGCTGCACCGTCACCGAGGTCCTGGGCGCCGGCACGGCCGTCCTGGTGGGCCGCCTGGCGACCGGACGCCGTGGCGGGCGCCCGCTCGCCCTCGCCGGGGAGGCGTCCCATGGCACCTGAGACGTCGGCTCGGGCGGTACGGGCCCTGGGGGCGCAGGCGGCGTGGAGCCTGGTGCGCCGGGGCGAGGCGCTGCGCGCCCGGTTCACCGGCGGCGCGGGGACCGGTCCCGTCCTCGGGCAGGGCCCCGTCTTCCGCGTCCCGGCCGGCCATGCCCGTGGCCGGGACCCGGAACCCCCGCTGGCTCTCACCGTCGACGACGGCCCCGACCCCCGCTGGACGCCGGCCCTGCTCGACGTCCTCGACTCCCACGGGGTGCGGGCCACCTTCTTCGTGGTCGGCACCCGGGCGAGAGCGCACCCCGCGCTCCTGCGCCGGGTCCTGGCCGCCGGACACCGTCTCGGCAACCACTCCCTGACCCACCGCCAGCCGTTCGCCGCGCTGTCCGCCGGCGCGCTCGACCACGAGATCGCGGAGACCCAGCGCGTGGTGGCGGACGAGACCGGCGTCACCCCGGTCCTCTTCCGGGCCCCGGCCGGCGGCTGGTCACGGTCGGTCCTCGCCGCCGTACGCCACCACGGCCTGACCCCGGTGGACTGGACGGTGGACCCGAAGGACTGGCGCCGGCCTCCCGCCGAACGCATCGCGGAGCGGGTGGCCCGCGCACGGGCGGGCGACATCGTCCTCTGCCACGACGGCGGCGGTGACCGCTCGCACACCGTCACGGCGCTGGACACGGCGCTGGCGTCGCTGCGCGCCCGCGGGACGCGATTCGCCCCCCTGTAGGACCCGGTCCCGGACGCGCCGGCCGCGTCACGCGCACACCCGCCGGCGCGGCCGGGGAAACCCAACGGACGTGTCCACCCGCCACGGCACAGGGCCCTGGCGGCGACGGACAGCACAAGGAGGAAAGCCATGCGAAGAATCCGGAGAATCCGGAACATGTTTCTCGTCCTCGGGGCCATGGCCGGCCTCTTCGGCGCCACCGCCTGGCCGGCCCAGGCCGCGCCCGCCGCATACCAGTGCGATGCCGCGCACGACCACGACGGCGTCCTCGTCACGTTCGCCGACCGCGACTACGGAGGGGAGTGCCGGGCCGCCTCCTACCCCCAGGTCGGTGATCTGCGGAACGGGGGCTTCAACGACACGATCTCCTCGCTGAAGAACCGCACGCCCTACACGCTCTGTTTCTACAGCGACGCGCAGGACAAGGGGAAGGTGTTCCAGATCCACGCCTACGAGTGGTGGTGGACCCTCCCGGACTGGATCGACGACCAGATCTCGTCCTACGACTTCTGCTGAGAGCCCGCGGGCCCGGAGGGTCCTTCCCGACCCCTCCGGGCTCCTGCGTACCTGAGCGGGTCCGCGACGTGGTCGCCGGCCGGGCCGCCTCCTGGGGCTTCCAGGAGGCGGCCCGGCCGCACGTGCGGGTGCGGCCGGGCGGCCGGCGGGTCAGTCCTGGGCCGGAGCGGGGTTCAGCTCGCTGTACACCGGGTGGCCGAAGACACCGTTCTTCACGGCGTCCTTGGTCGTCAGGTACATGGCGTAGTAGGCCCAGGAGATGGGTGTCTCCGACAGCCAGCGGTTCACGACCAGACCGCCCGGCGGCTGGTTGCGGTACGCCCATTTCTCGCCGACGGCACTCCACTTGTACAGGCCGTGCCGCAGCGTGGCGAGGCCCCCGCCGAGGAACTCGAAGACCCACTCGCCGGCGGTGAGGCGCACGCCCGTGAGGTGCTGGACGACACCGTTGGTCATGAGGTTGCCCACGGTGACGTTGAAGCCCTCCTTGAGTCCCGAGTACAGGGCCTCGCGGAACTTCTGTCCCTTGAACGTGCTCCACGTGGACCAGGGCTCCGGTGCGGAGGAGGCCGAGGACGCGGACTCCCCGGCCGAGCGCACGCTCCCCGCCGACGGGGCGGGGGACGGCTCGGGGCTCCGCCCGGCCATCTCGGGTCCGCCCGTCTCCGCCCTCGACGGGCCGCCCGACGGCGGTTCCCCGGCAGGGCCCGGTTCCTCCCCCGGCGGCCGCGGGGTGTCCGGCCGCGGTTCCGGTGCCGCCTCCCGGGCTCCCGTGCCGCCGGCCCCGGGGGTCCCGGCGGGCTCGGGGGCCCCGGCAGGCTCGGTCGGGGTCCCGGCGGGTTCCGGGCGGGCGGCCGGCACTTCGCCCGGCTCCGGGGGCTTCCCGCCGCCCGGGCTGCCGGTCCGTGCGGGTCCGGCGGACGGGACGCTCCCGGCGTCCGGCCCCGGTTCCACGGGCCTTGTCCCGGCCGGCGGGTGCGCGGAGGCGGCCGGGCTCGCCGCGTCGGAAGGAGCGCCGTTCTTCGCGGGCGTGCCGGCCGCGCGGGGGCTGAGGATCGCCTCCACCTCGTCGGCCCTGGTCATCGAGGTCGCGGCGGAGCCGTCCGCCGCGGTGGTCGCGGACGCGGGGCCCTCCGCGGGCCGCGCGGCGGCCCCGTCGCCCGAGGCACGGACCGACGCCTCGCCCGCGGTGCCGGCTTCCTCCGAGGACGCCCGCTCAGGACGGGTGCGTGTCTCCCCGGTACGTGCCGGGGAATCCGCGCGCGCGGTACCGGCCGGCGCCTCCCGCACCGTACCGGCCTCCTCCGACGACGCCCGCTGCGCGGTGGGCCGGGATGCTTCCGCCGTACGCGCGGGGGCGGCCGCGTTCGCCGTCCCGGCCGGCGCCTCCCTCCCGTTCTCCGCGGACGTCCCGGGGCGCTGTTCGCGCACGGGAGAGGGCGACTCGGCACGGATTTCCCGTGCCGCCACGGCCCCCTCACCGCTCTTGGGCACGGGGGCGCCCTTGGCAGTGGCGGAAGCATCGGACGCGGTCGGCAGGGACGACCGAGGGGCCCCGGTCCCGGGCGCGGTCTCGGCCGCACCCGGGGGCCGCCCCTCCGCCGCCGAAGCCTGCGGCTCGGCGGGGCGGGGCGCGGGGTCGGCGGGACGCGGCGACGGTTCGGCGGGACGCGGCGCGGATTCGGCGGGACGCGGCGCGGATTCGGCGGGACGCGGCGCCGGGTCCCCAGCGTGCGGCGACGTTTCACCGGGGCGCGGAGCCTGGTCTCCGACCCGCGGCGCAGTCTCGCCAGGACGCGACGCCGTCTCGGCAGGACGCGGTGACGGTTCGGCAGGACGCGGTGACGGTTCGGCAGGACGCTGCACAGGCTCCGCAGGACGCGGCGCGGCCTCGCTGCGCGTGGCCTCCGGGTGGGGGCGTGGCACGTCGGTGGTCCCGGCTCTGGACTCGGTCGTCAGGCGGGTGCCGGCTGGTGCCACGGATTCGCCCTGGGCCCCGGACGGGGGCGGCGCGCTCTCCTGGCGCGGTGTGCCCGCCCGCGCCGGTTCGGCCGGGGCGGCCCTGCCGGACTCCGTGACGGTGCGCTCCGCGCCGGGCGCGGGACCGCCGGCGTCGGTCCTGCCCGTCTCCGGCCGCGTGCCCCGCGCGGACGCCTGTGCGCCGGTCGTACCGCTCGGCTGGACGGTGCTCTGCGCCGTACGCCCGGACTGCTCCGTGCCCGCCGTTCCCTCCGTCTGGCGGACGGGCGGTGGCGCCGGCGCCTCACCCGCCGGACGCGCTGGCACAGCAGCCGGACGCGCGGGCGGTGCCGGCGCCATGGCCGCACCGGAAGCCTCCTCCGCCGGGGCGGGCGTGCCCGGGTTCTCGCGCGGCGGGCCGGCCGGTTCCTGGGCCGGTCTCCCGCTGTCCTTCAGGGCGTTGGCGTCCGCGGGGCGCGGGCTCGGCGGTGGGGTGGGACCGGCCGCGGCTTCCCCGGACGAGCGCGCGGGTGTGGCCTCCGGGGCCGGGGCCGCCTCCGGACGCGGAGCCGGCGCCGGACCCGCCTCGGTGGCCCGTACGGGCTCGGGGGGCCGGACGGCCTCGGTGGGCCGGACAGGCTCCGGGGCCCGGACGGCCTCGGTGGGTCCGACGGACTCGGTGGGCCGGACGGGCCCGGGGGCCGGAGGCGTCAGGCCCTGCGGCTCGGGCGCCCCGCCGGGATCCGGCCGCCCCTGCGGACGAGGCTGCGGCGACCCGGGCGCCTGCTCCCGCAGGGCCATGCCGGTCTCCGGGGCCGGCGCGGTCTCCGGGGGCTGGGAGGGCCGGGCCGGGCCGGTCGTCACCTGGGGGCCGGGTTCCTCCGTCAGGGCTCTGGTGGATCCCGCGGCCTCCTTCTCGGACGCCGCCGCGGCGTCGTCGACGGCCTTCTCCCCGGTGATGAGGCGCTTCAGCCCCGCACCGAGCGCCGTCTGTTCCAGGACGCCCTCGGCCAGCCCGAGACCTGTGTCGAAACCGAGGAACACGGCGAGCTGCCAGGCGTTGCCCTTCCAGTCCACCGGCCGCCCGCTCAGCAGCTTGGGCACGGCCAGCGACACGTAGAAGCCCGGGTAGGCCCGCGCCTGAGCCGGCAGGACGTCGATCACGAGGCTCTCGGTGAGCTTGCCCAGGCCCTCGCCGAGTCGCTCACCCGTCCGGCCCACGGCACTCCCCGCGGCGCGCAGGAACTGGGTGAACTCGGCGAGGGCGGCGCGGAACCTGGCGAGTACGGTCAGGACGCGTTCCATGAGCGGCAGCACACGTGCCCACACCCAGTCCAGCGCCAGCCCGCCCAGCCAGCTCAGTGCCATGCCGACGGCCAGGATCTCCAGGATCTCCAGGATGATGCCGATGACCTGTTTGACGATGAGCCAGGTCTTGTCCGCGTGGTCCTGGGCCTGTTGCCCCGTGGTCTCCAGCACCTCGGCCGTGTGGGCCATCAGTTCGAGGTGACCGTCGAGTGCCTTGGTGTAGGCGGGCGCGTCCGGGCCCTCCCAGGCCGCGCTCCCCGCGGTCTCCTCCAGGGTGTCGCGCAGGACACGCAGCCTCTGTCCGTGGGCGGCCAGCTCCTGGCCGTGCTCGTGCAGGGAGGACGGATCACCGAGTTCCCGTATGACCTGGGTGATCCAGCCGGCGATGGCGTCGTTGATGTCCATGGCTCAGCTCAGCCGGCGAATGGCTTCCATCGCGTGTGCCTGCGCCGCGCTGTAGGTGTGCGCCGCACGGCTCATGGCTTCGCTGAGAGCGGTCAGGTGCCTGCTGATGCCGTTCGTCAGCAGGGTCAGGTCCTCGTGCACCCGCTGGTATTCGGTGTGCGCCGCCGCGCCGCCCGATCCGTTGCCGAAGGCGCGGCCGTCCGGGGCCGTGAGCTGCCGCAGCGCCTCCGCGACACGGGAGGTGGAGCCGGCACTGGACGCGATGTCGTCCGCCACGGCCACGAGATCCGCGGGGCGGACATGAATGCTTTCCGACATGCTGCACAGCCTCCTGGTTCAGGTGCCGCTGGTGTCCGGTGGACGCGGCACATGTGTGCCGTTCCGGTGGAACTGATCGCAGGTCCCAGAAAACTAACAGGGCGTCAGTGACGCGACAACCACCCTGTGTGACCGACATGTTGCTTTCATGTGTCGCCCGGCCTCCCGCGCGGCCGCGAGGTGCGCGGGCAGGCGAGGCACGAGGCACCGCACGGGCCACCCGGCGCCGGAAGGAGTGAGGGAACGGCCCGTGCGATGCGTGGAGGTCAGCCGGTGCGCTCCCACTGCGGCTCGCGGCGCTCGGTGACCTGCGCGTTGCGGGACTTCAGGACCGTCCAGCCGATGCCCAGGGCGACGGCCCAGCCCGCCATCACGTACAGACACACCCGGGAGTCGGCGTCGTAGGCGATCAGACCGGTGACGAAGAGCAGGAAGACGATGGCGACCCAGGAGCACACCGCGCCGCCCGGCGCGGGGAAGGAGGAGGCGGGCAGCCGGCCCGCGTCGACCGCCTTGCGGTAGCGCACGTGGCTGACCAGGATCATCAGCCAGGTCCAGATGCCCGCCGCGGTCGCCACGGAGGTGACGTAGCCGAAGGCCTTCTCCGGAACGATGTAGTTGAGCACCACGCCGATGGCCATGAAGGCGACGGAGACGGTGATCCCGAGCGCCGGGGTCTTGGTGGCGGACAGACGGCTGAAAGCCTGTGGCGCCTCGCCGCTGTCGGCCAGGGTGCGCAGCATGCGGCCGGTGGAGTACATGCCCGAGTTGCAGGAGGACAGGGCCGCGGTGAGGACGACGAAGTTGACGATGCCCGCGCCGGCCGGGATGCCGATGACAGCGAACGCCTTCACGAAGGGGCTGACCCCGGCCGCGAACTCGGTCCACTTCACCACGCACAGGATCACGGTGAGGGCACCGACGTAGAACAGGGCGATGCGCCAGGGCAGCGTGTTGATGGCCTTGGGGAGGGTCTTCTCCGGGTCCTCCGACTCACCGGCGGTGACCCCGACCAGCTCGACGGCGAGATAGGCGAACATCACGCCCTGCAGCGTCATCAGGGAGGAGCCGACGCCCTTGGGGAAGAAGCCGTCGAACTGCCACAGGTTGGAGACCGAAGCGGTGTCACCGGCCTGGCTGAATCCGAAGGTCAGCACACCCAGACCGATGACGATCATGCCGATCAGCGCGGTCACCTTGACCATCGAGAACCAGAACTCGATCTCGCCGAACAGTTTCACGGAGATCAGGTTGGCCACGAACAGCACGACCAGGAACACCAGCGCGGTCACCCACTGCGGGACGGAGGGGAACCAGTAGTGGACGTAGATCGCGGCGGCCGTCAGCTCGGCCATGCCGGTCACCACCCACATCAGCCAGTACGTCCAGCCGGTGAAGTAGCCGAAGAACGGGCCGAGGAACTCCCGGGAGTACTCCGCGAAGGAGCCCGATACGGGGCGGTACATGAGCAGTTCGCCCAGGGCCCGCATGATGAAGAAGATGATCAGGCCGGCGAGGGCGTACATGAGGATGAGGCTGGGCCCGGCCTTGGCGATGTTCGCCCCCGCGCCCAGGAAGAGGCCGACGCCGATCGCGCCGCCGATCGCGATCATCTGGACCTGGCGGCTGCCGAGTCCCCGTTCGTAGCCCTCTTCAGCGGTTTCGGTGCTCCGCGAGGAGGACGCGGCGACCTTCGGTGAGGTCATGGTCGTGTGCCTTTCTCCATGCCGGTCCGGGGCCGTGGACGGGCCGCGGACCAGGTCTCGATCTGCCGGAAACGCAGTGGAGTACTGCCGGGCCGACCCTCGGTCGTCCCGGCGGCGCACCCGGTACGGAGTACGTGTGGCGTTCGCCGGGCGGTCGTGCAGATGTATCACGCCGGCCACCCCGACCACACCCACCGTCACCCACCCGGTTACTCATTCGTTATGTATGTTGATCGATCCAGGAAGCGATAAATGCTGGCAGACCTTCATTGCAACCTCGCTTTCCAAGGCAGAAAATGAAACACCCCTTGACATTCTTTCAACATGGCTACCTAACATGTATGTATGCGTAGCCCACTCCGGCGGTACGGCGCCCAGCAGCACCCGAAGCCGGCCCGGCTCGTTCTCCGCGGACGGCAGGGGCGCCCCGCCGCCCTGCCGGCCGTGGCGGCGCTGGTCGCGGTCACGGCCGTGTGGGGTTCCACGTTCCTCGTCGTGCAGGACGCCACCCGCCGTGTGCCGGTCCTCGACTTCCTGGCCGCGCGGTTCGCGGCCGGGGCGCTGGTCCTGGCGGTGCTGCGTCCGCGGGCCGCGGTCCGTCTGGACGCGGCCGGCTGGCTCCGGGGGGCGGTTCTGGGGCTCACGCTCGGCCTCGGCTACGGCCTCCAGACGCTCGGACTGCGTCACACGTCGGCCACCGTCTCCGCCTTCGTCACCGGACTCTTCGTCGTGCTGACCCCGCTGCTCGCGGCCGTCGTGCTGCGCCGGCGCGTCACCCGCGCCGGCTGGACGGGAACGGTCCTGGCGGCGGGCGGGCTGGGTCTGCTGACGCTGCGCGGTCTCGGCATGGGCCCGGGTGAGCTGCTGACCCTCGGGTGCGCGGTGTGCGTCGCGCTCCAGATCGTGGGCACCAGCGCGTGGGGAGCCGATCAGGACCCCTACGCACTGGCGTTCGCGCAGACCCTGGCCGTGGCCGTGGTCGCCTGCGCGGCAACACTCCCGGGAGGGCTGCGCATCGTCCCGCCCGACGCGGCGGCCTGGTTCGCGGTCCTGTGGACGGGTGGCCTGGCCACAGCCGCGGCTCTCGTCGTCCAGACCTGGGCACAGACCAGACTCGGTGCCACGCGGACGGCCGTGATCATGACCCTGGAGCCGGTCTTCGCCGCTGCCCTGGGCGCACTGGCCGGACAACACCTGACGACCCGTCAGCTCCTCGGAGCCGGTCTGGTGCTGCTGGCCATGATCGTCGTGGAACTCGGTTCCCTGCCACGTCCTGTGGCGGCGGCTCCGGCACCGGTGCCGTGACCAGGGAACCCGCCGCGGCCGCCCTTCCACGAGTCCGGAACCACCCTCAACTCAGCGTCCACAAACCACCGTTCACTGCTCGCCATTCGCCACTCGCCACTCATCACTCGCCACTCATCACTCGCCGCTCGCCGCTCGCCGCTCGCCGCTTCGGACGGGCATCGAGAAAGGACCCGTATGCCTGCAGCGCCCCCTCCCTCCCCCCAGGTGGCGGACAGCACCAGAAGGCTGCTGGAGGACGCCGTGCGCCGTCGCGTGGCGGACGGAGCCCTGGGTGACACCGTGCTGGACCACCCGGAGTGGTCCCTTCCCGACGACGTCCTCGGGGCCCTCGCCGAGGCGGTCGGCCCGCCGGACCCGGCGCGCGGTCACCGCGTGGCCGGCGGACTCCTCGCGGGCCTCACCGGCATCGGCCCGACTCCCGCCCACTGGGCCGAGAACGATCCGCACCGCACCGCCCCCTTCGACGTGGCGCTCGCCCTGGTCGCGGCGTCCCTGGGGTCCGTCTTCGGCTGGGCCGGGCAGCAGGACGGGCGCCTGGTGCACGACATCCTGCCGAGCAGGGGGTATGAACACCTCCAGGTCGGCGCGAGCAGCACGGTGCCGCTCTCGTGGCACACCGAGGACGGTTTCCATCCCGAGCGCGCCGACTTCCTGCTGCTCGCCTGCGTACGCAATCCCGGCGACGTGGGCAGCAGACTCGCGTGTGTGCGTGACCTCACCCTCGCCGAAACGGACCTGGCCGAGCTGCGCAGACCGCTGGCGGCCATCGAACCGGACGCCAGCTACGGGGCGCCGGACGCCGCCGGGCCGGCCCCCGTGGGCATGGCGACCGTCTGGGACGGCGCGCAGGGCCGCTGTGTGCGCTACGACCCCGCCTACACGCGGTTCCTGACCGATGACCAGGCGTTCGCGGCGGCGTACGAACGCCTCGGGGCCGGGTTCGAGGCCGAGGGCTTCACGGTCCCGCTGGCACCCGGTGACGTCCTGGTCGTCGACAACGACGCCGTGGTGCACGGCCGGGTCGCCTTCCGTCCCCGTTACGACGGCACCGACCGGTGGCTCAAGCGCGTCCTCGTCCGGTCGTCACGGGGCCGGCCCGCGCGCGAGGCGCACGAGCACGGCTACCACCAGGCGCTGGTACGGCCGGCGCCGGTGTCCGCGCACGGCACGCGCGCGGACGGCCGGGGCGGGCCGGCGGTCCCCGTCACCGGGGACGGTGACCGGGGGTACCGCGGCCGTCGGCCCTCGGCCGGGTTCACTGGCGGCGACGTGCCCGCAGGGCGGCGGACTTGACCCGGTTCCCGCAGGTTCTCATCGCGCACCATTCCCGCCGGTGGCCCCGGGAACGGTCGAGGTAGACCTGGGTGCACCCGGGGCGCGCGCACTCACGCAGCAGTACCGCCTCCGCGCTCGCGAGCAGGCCGACGGTCTCGCGGGCCAGGTCCGTCAGCGCCTGCGCGGCCGAGCCGGTGCGGCTCCTCCCGTGGGTCGCGAGCCGCACGGACACGGGGGTCTTCGCGGCCTGGCGGTTCAGCGCGGTCATCGCGGCGGGCGGAAACGGTTCACCGGTGCGGCGCGCGGTGACCAGCTCGTACATCGACTCGCGCAGGTCCACGGCGGCCCGCAGGTCCGCGTCCTCGGCCCGGGGTGCCTCGTCGAGCAGCCCGGACTCCACGAGCCAGGAGTCGAGGAGCCGCGGTGTGCCGATCCTCTCCACCGGAACCGGTGCGTGTCGCGCCTGAAGGGTGCCCAGGAAGTCGAGGGCGGGCGCCCCGCACAGAAATACATGTTCCACATCACTCTCCTCACAGGTGACTGATTTCCATCCTCCAAAGTAACCGGCTGAACCGGTGACGTCGAGCGAGTGTGATGTGTCGTGCGTCAAACCGGGAAACAGACACACCTCTTGATGGCGTGATCCGCTCTCCCGCACATATGCTTGAAGGTGCAAGCATCTTGCGAGCGGCGCCGTCCGGGCCGCACGCGAACGTTCCTCACTCGTTCGTCACCACATCCAGGACAAGGTGGGTACATGCTCATGTCGAAGAAGAAGATCGCCGGTGCTGCCGCCGCGCTGACCGCCGCCGCCGCGCTGCTGGGCCTCGGAGCCGGGACCGCGGGCGCCGCCGGCTGGCCGCCCCTCCAGGAAGGCGCGTACCTCTACTCGGGCCCCACGGGAACCGGCACCGTGACCAAGGCCGACCTCACCGATCCCGGCACGTGCCACACACTGTCCAAGGCCGCCGTGTCGGTCCAGGTGGCTTCCGGCTCCTGGGCTCTCGAGCTCTTCTCCGGGGCGGGATGCACCGGCTCCACCCCCTGGCGCACCGGTTCCCTGGCCCAGCAGAACCTTCCCTGGAACATGCTGAGCTACCGGGTGGTCCCGGCGGCGTGACACACCTGCGCGCCCGTGCCGCCGCCGCGCGGCGGCGGCACGGGCACCGTGAGGGAAACGGCCAGGAAATGTGAACTCGGCGGGTCACAGCCTCCGTTGACTACATGACAGACCCATTCCCGGCCTTCACCCACGGAGTTCCCATGCGTATCAAGCCGAGACTGAGCCGCCGTTCCGCGGCGGCGGTGGGCGCCGCCCTCGCGGCCGGCGCCGCCGTCGTCGCCGTCGGCACACCCGCCTCCGCTGCCATCAGCAACCACCGGGTCCAGCTGTGTGCCCAGGGCAACTACGTAGCCGACATCACCTGGTCGACCGGTTCCAGCACGCGGGTCGTCTTCCCCGGGCAGTGCCAGACCTTCGACATCGTCGGTACCGGCCCCTACACCATCGGCGGCTTCTACAACGTCAGCAAGGCCCACTTCAAGCTGGTCACCGTCCTGCCCCTGCCGGGCGGGTTCAACTCCAGCACGCCCGGCAGCAAGTGGGGGGCCGAGGGCGACACGGGCGACCCGAACAACCCTCCGTACGTGGTGCGCTGGCAGTAGCACGCACACCGCCCCGGTGAGGGACCCGCTCGCGCGGCGCCGCACCGCCCCGGCCGCCGCGCCCGCGCGCGGCGGCCGGGCGCGCCGGGGAGAAGGGCCCTCGCGGGCCTCGTGGACTCCCGCTGCCTGACGGTGGCGCAGCGGGGAGACGGCGGCCGCCCCGGCTCGTCCCACTACTCCGGGCGGCCGCCGTGCGGACCCGGGGCCCCGCGCCTGCCGTACCGGCGGGCGCGGGGCCCCGCCGTCATCCGGGCGCCACCCGCACCCCGTCCGGTCACAGGGCCGCGTCCGCCGTGATCAGCCGGGCCAGTTCGGCGGGCATGGACAGGAACGGGGAATGGCTCGCCGGGATGCGGTACGACCGCTCGGCGCGGGACGCCATGACCTCCTGGAAGCCGGGGTCTATCGCCCGGTCCCGTTCGCACACGATGTAGGTGGAGGGCACGGTCTTCCAGGTCGCCGTGGTGAGGGGCTCGCTGAAGGATTTCACGCTCTGGAGCACCAGTCGCTCCACCGCCCGCCGGGCGACGTCGTCGGCAGCGTCCGCGTACAGATGGTTGCGGGCGTCCTCGTGGGGCTCGAGGGTGCCCGTCTCGCCGTGCGGCAGCGCGCCACCGCTCAGGCCCGACAGGGACTCGCACTCCTCCAGCTGGAAGGCGGCGAGGTAGACCAGGCGTGACACCCCGGGCACCGTGGCGGCCTCGGTCGCGGGCAGGCCCCCGTAGGAGTGCGCGAGGACCGTCACCTCGCCGCCGAGGCCGCTCAGCCTCTTGCGGACGGCGCAGGCGTCGTCGTACATGCCCGCGGTGTTGTCCGGGTCGGCGGACGCGCTCGGCAGTTCGACGGTCTCCACCCTCCATCCGCGGTCCCTGAGTTCGGGTGCGAGCAGTTCCCAGCACCACGCTCCGTGCCAGGCTCCGTGGACGAGCAGGATCGTGGGGCTGCCGGCGGGCGCAGTGAGGGTCATGGACGTGCCTTCGGGGAGAGCCGGCGCGGCGTGCGGCGCGGCCGGGCGGAGCGGACGCCCCGGCGGGTGCGTCCGGGGCACGGAGCATGTGTGCACATGCTTGCACGACACATGTCTCGTTTGCCAGCCCAGGAGACCGGACCGGCCAGGTGCCATGTCCGGAACTTCCAGCGGACTTGCCCGGGCGTCCGGCCGCCGGCTGGACGCAGCGTCAGGGACGCAGTGCCTGGAGGGTCAGTTCCCCGTACCGCCGCCACAGGGCCGGGTCGCGCTCGGCTGTCCGCATCAGTTGCAGGATCATCCCGCAGAGCACCACGCGCAGGTCGAAGACGGTGGCGTCGTGGCGCACCAGTCCGGTGGCCTTGGCCGCCTGCATGAGGTCGCACAGCCGGGTCAGCAGGTTCGATGCGTCCTGGAACTCCGCGGTGGCGAGCGCCTCCGACAGCAGCCGGTCACCGGCGAGGCTCTCGAAGAGGCGGACCACGAAGGCACGGAACCGGGCATCGGCATCCGGCAGTTCGAGCGCAGGGGCGGTGGCCCGGTCCAGCTCGGCCAGCCGGTGCCCCACGACGGCGGCCAGGAGGTCTTCCTTGGTGGGGTAGCTGCGGTAGACGGTGGCCTTGCCCACCGCGGCCCGCGCGGCGACCTGCGGCACCGTGCCCTGGAGGCCGGCCTCGCCGAAGACCTCGAGCGCCGCGGCGAAGACGCGCTCGTGGTTGCGCCGGGCGTCCGCCCTGCGCGGGGGCGCTTCCTGCCCGTCGGTCTCCAGCCTCGTCTCCCCTGCCTTCACCGTCCCATTGTGCCTGCTGGACGGCGTGCCGGATCCCCGCCCCGGTGCGCCCCTGGCACGGAGAGGCTTCTCGGCACGGCGACCGGCATCCCGGCAGGCAACCGGACTCGCGGGTCCGGTTATAGTGGAGGAACACAACCGGACCCAAAGGTCCGGTTAGTGGGGATGCCCTCCCAGGTCCCTCGTTCCCTGGTCTCTTTTCCCAGGTCTCCCACTCCTTCCCGTCTCTCGTTTCCCGGATCCACCGATCCGTCGATCCTCTGGAGCGCAGCCATGCACGCATCGAACCATCCCGAACTCCCCGGCGACGCCGCCTCCCTCCCGGATCTGCTCCGGGCCGTCCACGCGCTCTCCCCCGTGCTGCGTGCCGAGGCGGACGCCGCCGAACGTGACAGCCGGCTGACGCCCCGGGCCGCGCAGGCCCTGCGGGACGCGGGGCTGTTCCGGCTCGGTGTGCCCCGGAGCCTCGGCGGGCTCGAACTGCCCCTGGCCGCGGCGCTGGAGGTCACCGCCGAGGTCGCCCTGGCCTGTCCGTCGAGCGCCTGGGTGACGATGGTCACCTACGTGGCACAGCAGATAGCGGTCTCCTTCGGGGACAGGGCACGTGCCGACTTGTGGGGCACCGGACCCGATGTCGCGATGTGCGGTGTGTTCGGCGGCGCGGACACCTCCGCGGAGCCGGTCGAGGGCGGGCTTCTCGTCTCCGGCCGCTGGGGGTGGGCGTCCGGTTGCCACCACGCGGACTGGGCCCTCCTCGGGGTGCCCCTGCCCCGTCCCGGCGCGGAACCCGAGCGCGGGCTGGCGCTGGTCCGGATCGCTGACCTGGCCGTCGAGAGGACCTGGGACATGGCGGGGATGCGCGGCACCGGCAGCGACACCCTGGTCGCCGACTCGGTGTTCGTGCCGCGGCACAGGCTACGTCCCTTCGCCGCCGTGATCACGGGCCCGGGGAACGCGGCGGCTCCGCTGTACCGGATCCCTCCGGGCTCGATGACCGTGGCGTCCATGGGCCCGCTGCTGGGCGCCGCGCGCGCGGTCTTCCGTATGACCATGGAAGCCGTCGACGGCGGCAAGCCGATGGCCATGTCGCTCCACCCCCGGCTGGCCGACTCCCCCAGCGTCCAGGCCGCGCTCGCCGACGCCGCCACCCTGATCGACTCCGCCGCCCTCCACCTCACGCGCGCCGCCGAGGCCGTCGACGCCGCCGCGGTGGCGGGCACCTCTGTTCTCCTCGACCGGGCCCGGGTGCGCATGGACGCGGGACACGCCTCCCGGTGTCTGCGCGAGGCGGTGCAGTCACTGCTCACGGTGAACGGCGCGGGCAGCTTCGCCCGGGGAAGGCTCATCCAGCGCTACTGGCACGACCTGGAGACCGCGGCCCGCCACCCCACGTTGAATCCCGGGCTCGCCCGGGAGATGTACGGGCGGGCGCTGGTGGGCGACACCCGGCCGGTGAGCCCCATGGTCTGAGCCCCGCGCCGACTCCGGCGGTGCCCCGCGGCACGTCCGGCCGCCTGCCCCTGCCCCCGCCCCGAACGAACTGAGGAGAGACGTACCACATGGCCAGCCCCACCCCAGCTCGGCGCACCGCCCGCGGTGACCGTGCCGCACCCTCCGCCGACGCCGGGACCCACCGGGAGACACTCGGGCACTTCGCCACGGGCGTGGTGGTGGTCACTGCCCGGACACCCTCCGGGCCGGTGGGCTTCACCTGCCAGTCCTTCACCTCCCTCTCTCTGGAGCCGCCGCTGGTCTCCCTCGCCGTGGCACGGTCCTCCCGCACCTGGCCGCTCATCCGGGACACGGGCGCCTTCTGCGTCAACGTGCTGGCCGAGGAACAGGAAGGGCTGAGCGCCGCCTTCGCCCGGCCCGGCATCGACAGGTTCCGGCAGGCCTCCTGGACGCCCGGACACCGGGGCGCACCGTCGCTGCACGGCGCCTGTGCCTGGATCGGCTGCGACCTGCTGGAAGAGCACGAGGGCGGCGACCACACCATCGTCGTCGCCCGGATCGCCTCGCTCCGCGCGGACCCCGTGCGCGAACCGCTCGTCTTCCACCGCGGCCGCTACCGTGCGCTCGCACGATCGGAGGCAGGGGAGGACACAGGACCGGCTCCGGGGCGCTCCGTGACCCCCCGCCTCCGGTCCGTTCCGCGGCTCTCCGGCTGACGGCCCTCCGTCCGGCGGCACTGCGTCCGGAGCGCCGCCGGAGGACGTGGCGGCACTCCTCGACACCCGCGGCCGGCTCTTCGTCAGCCTCGTCGCGGACGGGGACTGGGCCGTGCGGTTCGACGCTCGCCGAGCGGTTCAGGAAGGCCGTCGGCCGGGCGCCCCAGGAGTATCTGACCGAGTGGCGGATCGAGCTGGCCGCCAAGCGGTTGCTCCAGGGCGACGAGACCGTCTCGGCCATCGCCCGCGCCGTGGGCTACGGCTCCGAGAGCGCGCTGAGCACGGCGTTCAAACGTGTCACTGGCATGTCTCCGCGTGACTACCGCGGACAGGCGGGACGCCGGTGCGGCACGAGGGCTCCCGCCGGCGGGACGACGGCGACGGCCGCCGGCTCCGCCGCGATCGACCGCCAGGGCTGAGCGAGGGACCCGGACCGGCCGTGCCGGGTCCGGCACGGCCGGGGCCTTCGGCATGCCCGCCCCCGCCCCCGAGGTGTACGGCAGGTCGGAGCCCGCTGTGCCGGAAACCGGCGCGGCGGGCCCGCCTGCCCCGGTCAGCGCAGCCTGCGGAAGGTCTCCCGCAGGTCGGCGGTGAACGCCTCGGGGTTCTCGTAGTGGACGAAGTGGCCGCCCTTCATGTGGGCGTTGACGTTGACCACGTTGAACACGTCACGCGTGGGGCCGTTCTCGAAGGCGGCGATGCGCCCCTCGACGGTGTCGACCCCGGGCGGATAGGCGTCGCCGAGGAGGAAGGTGAACCCGGCCGGCGGTTCGACGACGGGCCGGCGGTCGTGGGAGGGCACCCACGGGTGGCGCACCGCGTTGCGGTACATGCGGATGGAGGTGCCGATGGACTGGGTCGCCCAGAAGACGGTGGCCTGGGTGAGGATGAAGTCGCGGGAGAAGTCCGCTTCGAAGTCGCCCCGCTTGTCGCTCCACTTCTTCCAGCGCCGCAGCAGCCAGGCGAGCATGCCGATCGGGGAGTCGTTGAGGCCGTGCGTGAGGGTGGACGCGTCCAGCATGTGGGCGGCGACGTGCGACACGTAGGTGGTGACCATGGACTCCATGCCCGCCCGCAGTTTTGGCGAGGCGTCCTCGGGGATCTTCGCCCCGTCGGTCAGGTCCCAGAAACGCTCGTTGGAGAACATGCCCGGAGGCAGGTCGTGGCCGTAGTGCAGGCCGATGACGCTGTCGGCGTACTTGTGCCCCAACTGGCTGATGACCAGGGCGCCGTAGTCGGAGCCGGCCGCACCGTACTTCTCGTGGCCGAGTTCCTCGGTCATGAGTTTGTGCAGGATGTCGGCGATCTTCCAGTAGTTCAGGTCGCCGCGGGTGAGCGGGGTGGAGAACCCGAAACCGGGCAGGTCGGGGATGATGACGTCGAACGAGAGGGCCGGGTCGCCGCCGTACGCGGCGGGGTCGGTGAGCGGGCCGATGAGGCCGTAGCTGAACTCACCGGGCCACGGCCAGCCGTGATTGACGAGAAGGGGGATCGGGTTCGGGCCCTTGCCGCGCTCGTACACGAAGTGCACGGGCGTGCCGTCGATCTCGGCCCTGTGGTGGTGGAAGGCGTTCAGCCGCTTCTCCTGCGCCCGCCAGTCGAACCCGTCCGCCCAGTACTCGACGAGGGGCTTGAGGTAGGCGGTGCTGATGCCGTAGTACTCGTCCTCGTTGTCGAGGTCGTCGAAGAAACGTGTCCTTCTCAGGCGGTCCTTGAGGTCGTCCAGGACGTCCTGGGAGATGTCGATGCTGTACGGCTCGGGGGTGCGGGCCTTGGTGTCGTCGCTCACGGCGCTGCTGCTTTCTCGGGGCGTGGAAGGGGTGGACCGGTCAGTCGGTGAAGTCGAGGCGGAGCCGGGTCTGTTCGAGTCCGGCGATGTGCCACGAGCCGTCCGTCCTGACGAAACGCGCGTGGTAGTGGCCGAAGCCGTGCATGACCCTGTGGGGGATGACCTCGGACACCTCGGCGTCCTCGGGCCGGGTGACGATGTCCTCCATCGCCCACACGCCGTGGGCCGCGGTCGGCGAGTCCACGTCGATCTCGTCGGAGAACAGGTGGTGGACGAGGGTGACTCCCGGGCCGCCGCCGGCACCGACCGTCGCCGCGATCTCCTCGCGGCCCTTCATGGCCAGCCACACCGAGCCGTCGGGCCGGTGCGGGGTGAAGGTGCCGTCCGGGGTGAACAGGTCCGCCAGGTCCTGCCAGCGCTGGTGGTCCGCGTAGCGGACGTAGCGGGCCATCAGACGGCGTAGTTCCTCGATGATGCTCAGACGCTCGGTGACATCCATGACGGGTCATCCCTGTTCCGGAGACGGGTGGGTGTGCGGCCCCGAACGGCGAACGGCCCGCCCGGTGACGAGAAACGCCACCGGACGGGCCCACTGCCTCCATGGACCACTTGGTCCAATCATGCGCCGCGAAAAATGGACCCACAAGTCCAAAAGCGGGGGATGCCGATTACCGTCCGGACCGTACGGTCCATCCGCTGTGCCGCCCGGCTGTCACCGGTCCCGCGTCTTGGCCCACGGGTCGCTCGCGATGACGTCGGCGAGCGCCGCGGCACAGCCGGCGAGCATGCGCTCGCCCTTGTCCGCCGTCGCCACCCGGGCGTTGCCCGCCACCCCGGACTCGGTGATGCGGTCGAAGGGGACGAACAGGTATACCGGGTCGCTGGACTCCGCCGGCAGCGTGATCTCCGGTCCCCAGGCCGCGTCCAGGTGCTCCTCCTGGACCAGCTGGGGGAACGCGGCCATCATCATGGACGTCTCTCCCTCGCAGGCGTGCATGAGACCGTTCTGCGTCTCCAGGGTGTCGCGCACCACGTCCCGCCCGGCGCTGAAGTAACTGGCGAAGGCGATCGGCGTGGCCAGTTCCGCGGTCAGTTCGTTGGTGAGGGCGTTGAGGGCGGTCATGTTGCCGCCGTGGCCGTTGACGATCATGATCCGGGAGAAACCCGCCCGGAGCACGGAGCGGCAGATGTCCCGCAGCAGCGCGTGGTAGGTGGACAGGCTGAGCGAGAAGGTGCCGCCGAACGCGATGTGGTGCTCGGCCAGGCCCGCCCACACGGACGGCGTCACCACGACACGTGTGTGCTCGGAGGCCAGATGGGCCGCCCGGCGGGACACCTCGGCCGCCAGCAGGTCGTCCACCCCGGTGGGCAGGTGGGGTCCGTGCTGTTCGGTGGACCCCACGGGCAGCAGCACCACCGCGTCCTGGGCCGCGAGGTCACGCAGCTGGGCGGCGGTCATGCGGTTCCACTGGACTTCGCTCATGGTCGAGAGGGCTCCTTCGGAGGGGGACGGCGGGTGGACCGGGACCGGACGGGGGTGCGTCCGGCCGGCCAGGGGCCGGCCGGCGGACACGTGTCGGAGGCGGCCCGGCTCAGAGGTGATCCCTCACAGGCGATTACCCGGAGGGGGTCGGCTCGAAGGTGGTGGCTCAGAGGTGGTCGGCCTCGACGACGGCCTGGGCGAAGGCGGTCGGGGCCTCCTGGGGCAGGTCGTGGCCGATGCCCTCGAGCGTGTGGTGCTGGTACTTGCCGGTGAAGAACTTCCGGTACATCGACCCGTCGCCCGGAGCCGCGGTGAACGGATCGCGTTCGGCGTCGAGAGTGACGGTGGGCACCGAGATGTACGGCTGCGCGGCGAGCTGCTTCTCCAGCCGGTCGTAGCGGCGTTCACCGTCGGCGAGACCGAGCCGCCAGCGGTAGTTGTGGATCACGATCGCGGCGTAGTCGGGGTTCTCGAAGGCCTGGGCCGTACGCTCGAAGGTGGCGTCGTCGAAGCCCCAGGTCGGGGAGACGGTGTCCCAGACCAGCCGGCACAGGTCGTGCCGGTCGTCCTTGTTCTCCATGGCGAGGCGGCCCCGCTCGGTGGCGAAGTAGTACTGGTACCACCAGGCGTACTCGGCCTTGGGCGGCAGCGGCGTCTTCTGCGCCTCGACATTGGTGATCAGGTACCCGCTCACCGACACCAGCGCCTTCACGCGGTGCGGCCACAGCGCCGCGATGATGTCGGCGGTGCGCGAACCCCAGTCGAAGCCGGCGAGCACCGCCTTCTCGATCTTCAGGGCGTCCATCAGGGCGATGATGTCGAGCGCGATCGCCGACTGCTGGGCGTTGCGGAACGTACGCGAGGACAGGAAGCTCGTGGTGCCGTGCCCGCGCAGGTAGGGGACGATCACGCGGTAGCCCTGCGCCGCGAGCAGCGGGGCGACGTCGACGTAGCTGTGGATGTCGTAGGGCCAGCCGTGCAGGCAGATGACGACGGGTCCGTGGTGGGGTCCCGCCTCGGCGTAGCCGACGTCCAGCAGACCGGCCTTGACGTGCTTCAGCCGCTCGAAGGAGGTGTGGGTACCGGGCGCGATCGTGGGGATGGTCGGCACCGGCGCGCCGCCGCCCCGCTGCGAGGCGGCAGAGGCGGCCTGGACGCCCTGGAGTCCGACCAGCGAGGCCGCGGCCGTGCCCAGGCCCACGGCCTTGCTGAAGTTCCGCCTGTTGATCATGTGAATCCTCCGTCGTGCGTTCGTCGTACACCCTCGCCGCCCGCCGCGCCGGCAGGCGCGGGAACCGGCGGCCGAGGCTTGTTCGTGGGATCACCGCGGGATCTGCGCGATGACTGTCACACAAGCTTCGTCACCTGTCAAACAGGTGACTCATTATCTCCCGGAGTCAGTCGGACGGCACTTCGGGGCCGTCGAGCAGATCCGCGAGAAAGGTGTCCAGATCCAGCCGGCTCGTCTCCGTACCGGCCGGGACGAGCCGGTAGGTGTCGTCGAGCCACTCCGCCAGCGGCGGGACGGGAAGCTCGAAGAGGGCTCCCACGTCCTTCGACATGAGCTGCAGCCAGGCCGTCGCCCGCTCCTCCAGGTGTGAGGGCCACACCTGGATGTCACCGACACCGCTCATCGAGTGGAGGCCCTGGTAGAGCAGGTCGCGGCCGATGCGCCAGGTGGCACGGGGTCCGCCCTCGATGAGGAAGGTGACGGTGACGACCAGCGGCGAGAGAGGGTCGTACCGGAACTCGGCCCGGGTCTCCTGCCACTCCATCGCGTCCAGCATCCGGTGGATGTCCAGGCGGAGCAGGGGCAGGCTCTGGGGGGCGGATCCGGACGGGGTCGCGGATGCGGTGTGCTGGGTCCGCACGTCGTGGTGATCGCCGCTCATGACGAAATGTCCTTCCGTGAAGCGGGGGCTGGCGGTCTTCACTCTCGCCCCGGCCACCGCTCGGGCACATCAGTCACTTGACGGTGAGAGACGGCGGGGTGTCCGCGGCGGGGTGCGCCGGGCGCTCGCGGGACCGGGGCCGCGCCGGTGCCGCCGCAGGCGGAGGAGTGCGGGACTTCGGTGCCCGCGCGGCGGCCGGGGCCCGGCCCCGGGCCGGGCGGCGGGGAACATTAAGTCATTCGACTGTTCCGGCCGTCCGGCGGCCTGAACGATGCTTGGACGGTCGCCCGCATGCCGGTGCCGGATGTCCGCTCCCCGTTCGGAGGACCCAGCTGTGAACAGTACCCCCGTCGTCTTCGTCCACGGAGCGTGGTTCCACGCGCTGTCCTGGGAGGCGTGGGCCGAGCGTTTCACCAGCAGGGGCTTCACGGTGTGGGCGCCCGGCTGGCCGGGCGAACCCGACTCGGTGCGCGAGGCGCGCCGCCGTCCCGACGTGCTGCGCGGTCTCGGCCTCGACGCCCTCACGGACCACTTCGGACGTCTCGCGGCGTCCTTCGACGAACCGCCCGTGCTCATCGGGCACTCGGTGGGCGGCCTCGTCGTCCAGCACCTCCTGGGCCGCGGCCTGGGCCGGGCGGCGGTGGCCGTCGCGCCGGCCCCGATCGCGAACGTGGCACCGCAGGTCGGCCGGGACCGGCCGGGGCCGGCGGGCGCGACCGGTGCGGAGGATGCGGCGGGTGCCGTGAGTGCCGCGGGCGCGGCCGACGGCGGTACGGCGTCGGCCGCCGGCACGACGATGTACGGCGGCACAGCGGCGTACGGCGACACGACGGCCTCCGGCGGCCCGGCGCCGTACGACGACACGACGGCCTCCGGCGGCCCGGCGCCGTACGACGACACGGCGGTGCCCCTGTCGCGCGAGGAGTTCCGGCGCGTCTTCGCCAACACCGTCGGCGCGGAGGAGTCCGCCCGGCTCTACGACCGGTACGTCGTCCCGGCGCCCCGCCGCCTGCTCACCGATCTCGGCCAAGGCGGTCCGGCCCCGCACCCGCGCACCGTCGCCGACGTCGGCAACACCGTCCGCGGGCCGCTGCTGCTGATCTCGGGGCAGGAGGACCGCGTGGTGCCCGACTCCCTGACCCGGGCCGTCTACAAGCTGTACGGCGACTCGGTGGCGGTGAGCGACCTGAAGCAGTTCGCCGACCGCGGCCACACCCTGACCGTGGACAGCGGCTGGCGGGCGGTCGCCGACCACGTCCTCGACTGGCTCGCCGAGCAGGGGATCCACGCGGGCGGCCCTGACCGGTGACCGGCCGGCCCCCGTGCCCCGCCCGCCCCGGCCCGCCCGGAACGGAGCGGGCGCGGTGCGGCGCGGTGCGCGACTCAGTCCTGCGCGGTCTCCTGGGCCTTGCCGAGCGCGTCCCGCAGCGCGGCGCGCGAGGTGATGCCGAGCTTGGGGAACACCCGGTACAGATGGGAGCTGACGGTGCGCGGCGACAGGTGCATCCGCTCGCCGATCTCCTTGTTGGTCAGCCCGCTCGCGGCGAGGTCGGCGATCCGGCGCTCCTGCCAGGTGAGCGTGGACAGGTGCGCGGACGCGGCGCGCGCCGAGACACCCGACGCGCGCAGCTCTGTGCGGGCCCGTTCCGTCCAGGTCGCCGCACCGAGCCGTTCGAACGTCTCGGCCGCCATGGTCAGGAGCCGGCGCGCGGCCTTGGGACCCTGGGTGTGCCGCAGCCGGATGCCGTGGGCGAGCCGGATCCGGGCCGCCTCGAACGGGAAGTGGGCGGTGGCCGGATGGGTCTCGGCCCGCTCGTACATCTCGGCGACCTCCGTCTCGTCCGTGGCCGTCATCGCGAGTGCCCCGTAGGTGATCATGGCCAGGCGGGGCGAGACGGCGGGCAGTCCCGCCTCCCGCGCGGCGACCGCGTGCCGCCTGGCCTGCTCGGAGCGGCCGGTGTGCACCGCGGCCTCGACCAGGTCGAGCAGGGTGCGCGCGGCCTGGTGCCCGTACGGCGTGAACGTGCCAGGCGAGGTGATGCCGATGGCGTGCAGGTAGGCGGCCTCGTAGTCGCCTTCGCTCAGGGCCGCGGCGGTACCGGCGGCGTCGGCGAGCTGGGTCAGGAAGCCGACACCGCGCGGGCGGGCCCAGGAGTCGACCATGGCCTGGAGTTCCCGGGCACGCTCGGCCTGCCCCCGCTGCGCGGCGACCAGCGCCAGATAGGCCCGGGTCTGCTGGGCCAGCAGCGTGTACCCGTGGGACCCCATCAGGTCCAGGCCGCGCTGACCGGTGCGTTCCGCCTCGTCCCACTCGCCGACCGCCATCTGGTCGAGCATGATCAGGTGCAGCATGGTCATCCCGACCCCCATGGCGCCCGTCTCCAGCTCGCGCTCGACGATGCGCTGCAGGTGCGGGCGGTACTGGCTGAGGATGTCCACGTGGTAGGCGCAGACGGCCAGGCGCATCACGTCCCAGGGCTCCAGCTCGGAGAGGTCGGCGAAGGCCCGCTCCACGCGGTCGGCCAGGCCCGCGCCGTGCAGGACGACGTCGCCCCAGGCGTCGCGGTAGATCAGCGAGCGCTCCGTCACCAGGTCGCCCAGGGAGTCGAGCAGTTCGCGCGTCTGCCGCCACGACTCCGGCTCGCCGGCGTACTGCTCGATCCCGAGCAGCAGGTTCACCAGCCGCAGCAGGACTTCGGGGGCCTCGCGCCCCCCGTTCGCGCGCAGCTTCTCGATGGCGGCGGCGACCTGGCGCCGGGAGGACCGCACGTCCCCGTCCTCGTACCACGACATGTAGGCGACGGTGGCCACCGACGAGGGGCTCTCGTTGCGGCCGGTGGGCAGTTCGGCGTGCAGGAGCTGCTGCGCCTGGTCCAGCAGCCCCGCGTACCCGGCCGTGAACGCCGCGTTGCTGAGTCTGCGGGAGCGGCCTTCGTGGCTCTCGCTCAGCTCCGCGGCACGGGTCAGCCAGGTCACCGCCGTCACCGCCGCGCCGCGCCTGGTCGCCGAGTCCGCCGCGGCCTCCAGGGCGGCTGCGACCTCCTCGTCGGGGTCGATCGCCGCGGCCGCGAGGTGGGTGGCCCGGCGCTCGACGTCGTCGTGGTGGATGCGGGCGAGGTCGGCGTGGGCGGCCCGCCGCTGGTTGGGGGTGGCCAGCTGGACCACGGTGGAGCGCACGAGCGGATGGCGGAAGACGAAGTCGCCGCCGGCCGGGTCCGTCTGCAGGAGTCCGGCCGCCACCGCCTCGTCGGCGTCGCGCATGCGGTAGCGCCGCGCGGGGGTGTGCGTGGCCGCCGCCGAGGTGCCGACTCCGTCGAGGGCGCCGCGCAGCAGTTCCTGGCGCACGGCGTCGCCGAGGGCTTCGACACGTGTGCCGTACACGTGCTGGAGGCGCCGGGGCAGCGGGACGCTCTGGAAGGCGAAGGCGCCCAGCGGCCCTCGGCCGGACCGGTCGCCGTCGAGGAAGGGGGGCAGTTCGAGCAGGGCCAGCGGATTGCCCCGGGCCTGGTCCAGGACGAGCCGGCGGACATGGGGGTCCAGGCCGGGGTGGCAGGCGTCCAGGAGTTCTCCGGAGGCCGCCTCCGTGAGCGCCGGGACCGGTTCCTCGGGCAGCGCGGCCGTGTCGAAGCGCGACGGGACGTCGGAGCGCAGGGCGATCAGCAGCTTCACCGAACTGCCGGTGAGCCGGCGTCCCGCGAATCCGCACACCTCGGCGCTGGACGCGTCGAGCCACTGGCCGTCGTCCAGGATCACCAGCAGCGGCTTCTGCGAGGCGGCGAGGGAGAGCAGGTCGAGCACGGCGATGCCGAGGGTCATGACCGACGGCGGCCTGCCCTCGGTCTGTCCGAACACGGCGTCGAAGACGGCCCGGTGGCCCTCGTCCAGGGCCTCGATGTGGGGCAGCAGGGGATAGAGGATCTGGTGCAGCCCGGCGAACGGCAGATCCGACTCCGCCTCGACCCCGGCGGCCCGGATCACCTCGTGCCCCTCGTCCGCCGCCAGTGCGGCGACATCGTCGAGCAGGGCGCTCTTGCCGACCCCGGACTCCCCCCGCAGGACGAGTGCCTGTCCTGCGGCGGCGGTGACGAGACCGGACAGCCGGGCCCGCTCGTCGTCCCGCCCGATCATGGTGACGAGCGACTTCACGGCGCCCCACTCCCTTCACCGCCGGACCGGGCCCGCGGCCCCGCGTCCGCATCACCTCGCGCGGCGCGGACCCGGGCGGAGAACCGGTCTCTTCGCTGGCCCCCCGGGCGGCGGCTGTGTCGCATGCCCGCTCCTCCCCCTCGAACCCGCACACGTCGAGCAGCGTAAGCACACCAAAGGGTGCACGTCGTCCAGAGTGGCCGGAAAGTCACCCTTGCCGGTCAGACTAAACAGACCGCAAAGTCCGGTCAATCGAGTGGCAGGAGCGGTCGTCCGGGACGGAACACCCTCGCCGGGGCTCCGAAACCCTGAACGACCAGCGACATCCGGTCAGATGCTCCGGTGTCCGGTCCCACCATATCTGGGTTAGGGTCACACATATCTGCACCGTCGAGACATGTGCGCAGTGCGCGCATGGACGAGCCATGAGGTGAGGCCGCAATGGAGTGGGCTGTCAGGGGAGCGTGCCGCGGGAGCGCCGAGCAGATGTTCGCCGAGGGCGCCGCGCAGAACGGGGCGAAGAGCGTGTGCTACCGCTGTCCCGTGCGCATCGAGTGCCTGTCCTACGCACTGGACCGGCGGATGGAGCACGGCGTGTGGGGCGGCATGACGGAACGCGAACGCAGGGCGCTGCTGCGCCGCAACCCGGCCGTGGTCTCCTGGCGGCAGGCCCTGGAGAAGGCGTACGCGGGACATCAGGCCGCGGCACCGGAGGCCACCGTACGGGAGGCCGCCGTGCGCGAGGCCGCGGCACGGGAGGCCGCCGTGCGCGAGGCCGCGGCACGGGAGGCCGCCGTGCGCGACGCCACTGTGCGGGAGGCCACCGTGCGCGACATCGCGTCCCGGCTGGACCGCCCCGGCCCCGGGGCAGCCGCCTGATCCGGTCCGGACACCGGCGTGGCCGGATCCCGCTCTTGCAGCACGGGGAGGGAGAACACGTATTCTCCCTCATGACAGAACGACCGTTCTTTCCGTCTCTCCTTGCAGGTCGTTCTTCCTTCTGTCCCCGCCTTCCGTGCCCGTCCTTTCTCCGCCGACCCGAGGGAATGAACATGTTCGACCGTCGCGCTCTCATCCGTACCGGTGGGGCGGCCGCCGCCGGTGCCTTCGGCATCGCCGCGCTCACCTCCGCCCAGCAGGCCGCCGCCGCCCCGCCGCTCCCCCACGACCACCCGGTCGGCCCGGTCGACCCCGCCGACCCGACCGCGGGTGTCACCCGCACCCTCCTCCAGCAGCACCCCTCGCCCGCCCCGGGCTGGGCGGCGGTGCAGACCCTCGTGCAGATCCCCCGGCACAAGCAGTCGGGCCGGCACAGCCACCCGGGGGTGGAGGTCGGCTACATCGTCCGCGGCGACGTACTGATGGAGTTCGACGACGCGCCCGCCCTGCGACTGCGCACCGGAGACCCCTTCTTCATCCCCTCGGGCGCCATCCACAACGCCCTCAACGTGGGAACCGTGACGACGATGATGCTCTCGACCTACGTCGTCGACGAGACGAAGCCGCTCGTGACCACCTACTGATCCGGCGGCCCCGCCGACCGGGCACCGTCCCCGCGCCCGGCGCTCTGTACTCTGTGGCCATGACATCGGGCGCCACCGAGAAGCCCCATCCCCGGGAGCGGTTGCTGGCCACCGCGGGCCACCTGTTCTACACGCGCGGCATCCACACCGTGGGCGTCGAGCAACTGGTCGCGGAGGCCCAGGTCACCAGGGCGACCTTCTACCGCCACTTCGCGGGCAAGGAAGGGCTGGTCCTCGCCTGTCTCCAGGAGCGGGACGCGCGGGTCAGGCGGGCGGTGGCGGCCGTCCTGGCCGCGCACCGGGGCCGCGACGCCCTGCTGGGCATCATGGCCATGGTCGGCGAGAGTGTCGACCGGCCGGGATTCCGCGGCTGCGGCTTCCTCAACGCCGCGGCGGAGTACCCGGATCCGGAGCACCCTGTACGCAGGTGTGTGGCCGAGCACAGGGAGTGGTTCCGGGGCGTCCTGCGCGATGTGGTCAGCGACGCCGGACACCCCGAGCCCGACCGGCTGGCACGGAACCTGGTCCTGCTGAGGGACGGCGCCATGGTGGGCGGACACCTGGACCGAGGGCAGGACGCGGCGGCGACACTGCGGCGGGCGGCACAGGAGCTGCTGGACGCCGGCTGACGCGCCGCGTCCCCGCCACCCGCCCGCGGCACGCGACCGGCGCCCCGCAGCCGACGCCGCCCGACCCGTGCCGCTCAGCGACGCCGCCCCACCCGTGCCGTCAACCCGTGCCGCTCAGCCGCGGTCCCCCGCCGGGGCCCGGAGCGGCTCGATCGCGGCGGCGAGGGCCGCTTCGAGGTGGTCGGTACGGCCGGTGGTCTGGAGCATCAGGGCCCCGCCCTGAACGGCGGTGAGGACGACGCGGGCCCGGTCGGCCGCCGAGCCGTCCCCGGGGAGCATCGCCTCGACGCCGCGCGACAGAGCCGCCTCCCAGGTCTCGAATAGCTCCGTGACCACCGCGCCGGCCTCGGCCGAGGTCTTCCCCAGCTCGGTCGTGAGGCTGCCCAGCGGGCAGCGCCGGCCCAGCTCCGTGTAGTGCCCGAGCACGGCCCGGCTCCACTTCTGCCAGGCCTCCCAGCTCGACAGGTCGTCCAGGTAGGGCTGCTGCGCCTGGAGCACCTGGTCCGCCTCGTGCCGCGCCACGGCCACGAGCATGTCGGTCCGGCCGTTCGGGAAGTAGTGGAACAGCTGGCTCTTGCTCGTGGACGTCGCCGCGCGCACGTCGTCGAGGGTCGTCTCCGCGGCGCCCTTCTCCCTGATCAGCAGCGCGGCGGCGACCACGATGCGCATCCGCGTCGCCGCGCCCTTGGCTGTCATCCCCTTGCTCATGCGGTCCATCATCACACACGAGTGGACCCGAGGGTCCATTCAGTGTGGACGGCGGCGGCCACGCTCACACCGGCGGCCGCCTGGCCGCGACCAGCACCGGGCCACCGGGAACGGTGGGGAAGGTCCGTGCCTCCCCCAGCCCGGCGGACTCGACGGCCGCCGTCATCGCCGCGGTGTCGTAGGAGTTGCCGCCGTTGCGCACCGCGGCCCACCGGCCCACGGACCGCAGCAGCGGTTCCCCGGAGGCCGGGTTGGTGCCCGCCACCAGCCAGCCGCCCGGCACCAGGGCCCCGGCCAGGCGGGGCAGCGCGGACGCGAGGGCCTGCTCGGACACGAACGGCGCGGGCAGCCAGACCAGTTCGTAGGCGTCCCGCTCCGCCAGCTCCGCGACGTCCTCCTGGCGCAGGGTGATCCGGTCCGCCACCACCGCGGGCACCGCGGCCAGTTCCGCGCGCGCCAGCCGCAGCACCCGGTCCAGTACGTCGATGCCGGCCACCCGGGCCTGCGGGAAGCGTTCCGCGAGGACGGTGGCGAGCGCGGCCACGCCGGTGCCGACGTCGAGGATCCGTGCGTCCGGCGCGGCCAGCCGCTCCGCCAGCCCGGTGAGCCGCGGCACCACCTTGTCGGCCAGTGCCCGGCCGGTGGCGGCCGAGGCACGGCCCTGGTTCAGCAGCACCTCGTCGCTCTGCGCGGCCCAGCCGCCGTACGCCGAACCGTCCGGGCCGCTCGGGCCGTCCGGGCCGGCCGCGGCGGACACCGCCTGGCGCAGCGCGCTCAGCCGCGCCTGGACCGCGCTGCGCGCCGTGGGCCCGTCGGCCGGCACCAGCGACGGGTGCACGGTGAACCCGGTGCCGTCCGGGCGCACCAGGCCCGCGCTCTCCAGGACGGCGGTGCGCTGCGGGTCGGCGGCGAGCACCTCCGTGAGCGGGGTGTCCAGTGCGTCCCGCAGGGTGCCGACGAAGGCGGCCAGGGCCCAGGCGGCGGCCTCCAGGGCGGCGGCCGGACTGGGGCCGAGGCGCAGTACCGGCTCCGGCACCGGATCGGGGAAGACGGACACCTGCTCGGGAACTCGGGACACGGGAAACCTCCGTACGGCATGGCGACACGTGGATGCGGGGACACGTGTTTCCTCACCACAGTACGGTGCCGCCGCACGGAAACCTCCCGCACACACCGAGACATGCGTCACCGGCTTGACAGGTGACGCGCAGGGGTGTCAGACTTCCGGCATCCGGACACGACGGAACCATCCGCCGCGGAACCCAGCGGAGGTCGAGGATGAACATCAAGATCACGGTGGACAGCGCGGCCGCGGCCCGTCAGGCGCGGTTCGGCAGGCTGCCCGAGCGCATCTCCTACGCCGACATGGTCGAGGAGAAGCAGGCGAGCCCGCGGAACACGGCGGACGGCGCCTACGACCCGGAGGTGCGGTTCAACTGCCTGGCCGCCGATCTGGGCCTTTAGAGCTGCGAACAAAAGTGGGCCCCGGCGGTCGGTGTCCGGCACGCGCCCTCGCCGCGTTGCCGGAAGGCCCTGACAGCTCCGCTACAAGGACCTTCCGGCGCCTTGCGATCGCACGCACCGGACACCGCCCGCTGATCGGAACCCACTTTTGTTCGCAGCTCTTAGGCCCGGCCGGACGGACGGCCGACGGCACCCCGGCCGGGAGCCGGATTCACCGTCACCGGGTTTTTCTCACCCCTGACGTGAACCCCGCCCGGTACCGGGCCCGTTGAGCCATATAGAGACCCCCCGCCGCCATGGTGATCAATTGGCTGGCCTGGCGGCGGGGTCACGGGATGGCCGCCTTCGCTCACTTCCCCCGAAGCGATGGCGGCCATCTCCAGGATCCTGCGCGCTCCGCCGTACACCCCTGTGTCGGAGCGCGACAGGTGCGGCCGGTGCCTGGGACTCCACACCGAGCCGCAGCGGTCGGCGGCCAACTGCCGGGCACGCCGACCGCACCCGGGCGCGGCACACGGCTCTGCGCGCGCCCGGACCGCGATGCCCCGCTCCCTGCTTGCCATGCCTTCGGAGCGGGGCATCTCTCTGTTCCCAGGAGGACACATGTCAGGAGGGCGCACAATGATCAGCAGACGCGGACTCACCCGGATTCTGGCCGCGGCGGCGTCCGGGGCGGGGATCGTACCGGCGGCCGGCCGCGCCGCCGCGGCGCAGACCGCCCCCGCCGCGCAGACCGCCCCCGCCGCGCAGACCGCCGCCGGCAAGGAGGCCGGGCCCGGCGCACACACCTCGTCGGCGCTCGGCCCGGTGCGGCATGTGCGTACGGACGTGCTGGACGTCGCGTACCACGTCGCGGGACCGGCCGACGGTGCCCCGGTGATCCTGCTGCACGGCTGGCCGTTCAGCCCCGTCGGCTCCTACGCCGAGGTCGTCCCCGCGCTGGTCCGCCAGGGCCACCGCTGCTACGTGCCCTATCTGCGCGGTCACGGCGGAACCCGCTTCCTGCGCCCGGACACGTTCCGCTCCGGGCAGCAGGGCGCGCTCGGCGCGGACCAAGTGGCCTTCATGGACGCGCTGGGGATCCGGCGGGCCGTCCTCGCCGGTTACGACTGGGGCGGGCGGGCCGCCGACGTCGCCGCGGCGCTGTGGCCGCAGCGCTGCGCCGGGCTGGTCTCCGTGAACAACTACCTCATCCAGGACATCGCCGCCGCCCAGACGCCGCTGGCCCCCTCCGTGGAGTCGGGGTACTGGTACTTCTTCTACTTCCTCACCGAGCGCGGACGGGCGGGGCTGGAGCAGAACCGCAAGGAACTCGCCCGCGTCGTCTGGCACCGCAACTCTCCCGAGTGGCAGTTCACCGAGGCCGAACTCGACGAGGCCGCCGCCCTGTGGACCAATCCCGACTACGTCGACATCGTGATCCACAGCTACCGCCACCGGCTCGGCGCAGCTCCCGGCGACCCCCGGTACGCGGAGATCGAACGCAGGCTGGCCGGCCGGCCGCCGATCACGGTGCCCACCGTCACCCTCGACGGCGCGGCGGACGGCGTCATCCCGTGGACCGACGGCACATCGTCCGCCGCCCACTTCACCGGGCCCCGGGTGCACCACGTGATCCAGGGCGCCGGGCACAACCTGCCCCAGGAGCGGCCCGACGCGTTCGCCTCCGCCGTCCTCGAAGTCTCCGCCCTCTCATGAGCACCCCGGCACCGGACGAGAAGAACACACCACCGGGCCGCAGCCTCCTCGACCAGGCACGCGTCTCGTACGAGACACACATGCGCACCTGTGCGCGGTGCGCGCGGGACGACCAGGTGTGCCGGGCAGCGGAACTGCTCAAGCGGACCTATGACAACTTCCGGCGGACGGCGCGGCGTTCCCGGGGCGCCGCGTTCCGCGACTCACCGGAAAATCACCAGTCAGACAGGTGACATCCCTTGCCTTTCCTTGCGTCACCTGTCAGAGTGGTGACGCAAGGAAAGGCCGCCGTACCCGGCACACCTGCCACCCGTACGGCACACGAGGAGGACACCGACATGAGGACCAGCAACCCGATCTTCTCCCGCAGGGGTTTCCGCCGCGAGGGCACCCAGGACCCGGCCGCGCGGCAAGCGCGACCGCAGCCGGTCGCCGCCGCGGTCACCACCGCGGCCGGCACACCCCGTGCCGACGAGTGGACGGGCAACCCGTACGCCGCCGGCGGTGACTTCTCCCCCGCCAAGGACACGTCCGCCGCGCGCACCTCGATGACATTGGACGACGTCGTGGTCCGCACGGCCGGAACGCTCGGCACCGTCGCCCTGACGGCCGTGCTCTCCTGGATCCTGCTCCCCGTGGACGAGGCCGGCATCGGCCGCTCCTACGGCATCGCCGTCGGCGCCGCGCTCGTCGCCTTCGTCCTGTCGCTCGTGCAGACCTTCAAGAGCAGGCCCACCCCCGCGCTGATCCTCGGCTACGCGGCCTTCGAGGGTGTCTTCCTCGGCGTCATCTCCAGTGCCACCTCGACGTACATCTCCCCGGGCGTCGTCGTCCAGGCGGTGCTGGGCACCTTCGCGGTCTCGGCCGGTGTGCTGATCGCCTACCGGATGCGCTGGATCCGCGTCACCCGCCGCTTCTACGGCTTCGTCCTGGCGGCGGCCACCGGCTTCCTCCTGCTGATGGCGGCCGACCTGCTCTTCTCCGCCTTCGGGGCCGGGCACGGCCTCGGGTTCGACAGCGGCGCGCTCGGCGTGGTCTTCGGCATCGCCGGCATCCTCCTGGGCGCCGCCTTCCTCGCCCTGGACTTCAAGCAGATCGAGGACGCGGTCGCCTACGGTGCCCCGCGCGAGGAGTCGTGGCTGGCGGCCTTCGGGCTCACGCTGACCCTGGTGTGGATCTACCTGGAGGCGCTGCGTGTCCTGTCCCTGCTCCAGGGCGACGACTGACCGCCCACGGCGGGCCCGCACCGGCCCGCCCGCGGTGAACCTTCCCGCCGCGCCCTCCGTGTTGCCGATGAACCCACAGGAGTCCGGCACGAGGAGAGACGTATGACGACGCAGGCCCGGGGAGTCCCCGAAGCCGACGGCCGGGTGGTGCTCAGCCCCGAGTTCAAGGCGGACGCACCACGGCACTACGCACGACTGCGGGCCCTGGGCCCCATCCACCCCGTGCGGTTCGCCCCGGGACTGGACGGCTGGCTGGTCGTCGGACACGACCTGGCCCGCACGGCCCTGACCCACCCGGCACTGCGCAAGGACGCCACACCGGCCGCCCCGACCCTGGAGGCGGCCGGTTTCGTCTTCCACCGGCCCCAGGTCGGCCTCGGCGCACAGATGCTGGAGTCCGACCCGCCCCAGCACACCCGGCTGCGCCGCCTCGTCTCCAGCGCTTTCACCCCGCGCCGCACCGCCGAACTCGCCCCGCGCGTCGAGCAGATCGCGAACGATCTGCTCGACGCGCTCGCGTCGTCCGGCGAGACGGACCTCGTGGAGGCGTTCACCGCTCCCCTGCCGGTCACGGTGATCGCCGAACTGCTCGGCGTACCGCCGGAACACCGCGAGGACTTCCGCCGCTGGTCCTCCCTCGCGCTCCAGGTGACCGACCCTGGGCACCGTGCCGCCCTGACGGGACTGCACACGCTGCTGCGCGGCCTCATCGAGGACAAGCGCGACGCTCCCGGGGACGACCTGCTCTCGGCCCTCGTCGCCGTCCGCGACGAGGACGACGGCAGGCTCACCGAGGACGAACTCGTCGGCACCGCGATCCTGCTGGTCGTCGCCGGCCACGAGACCACCGTCAACCTCCTGGGCAACGCCCTGCTCTCCCTGCTGCGCCGGCCCGACCAGCTCGCGACGCTGCGCGTACGCCCCGACCTCGTGCCGGGCGCGGTGGAGGAGTTCCTGCGCCACGACACCTCCGTGGAGCGCTCCTCGAACCGGTACGCGGCCGAGGACCTCGAACTCGGCGGTGTGCACATCCCCCGCGGCAGCATCGTCGCGGTGGCCCTCGGCTCCGCCGGGCACGACATCCCCCTGCCCGACGGCGGCGATCCCGCGGTCCTCGACGTGACCCGGCCCGCCGCACGGCACCTGTCGTTCGGCCACGGCATCCACCACTGCCTGGGCGCCCCGCTGGCGCGCCTGGAGGCGGCCATCGCCCTGCGCACGCTGCTGACCCGCCTGCCCCGCCTGGAACTCGCGGTGCCCGCCGAGTCACTGGCCTGGATCCCGTCCGGGATGATGCGCGGCGTGCTGTCCCTGCCGGTGCGCTACCGCAAGGTCTGACCCGGGGGCCGGACGACCGGGTCCTACCGCCGGGAGGACGACCGGGAGGACGAGCGCAGGACGGCCGGCAGGGAACGTGGAGGGGAACGCCGGACGCCGGAGGGAACACGGAAGAGAAGTCCAAAGGGAACGACGGAACGCCTCGGCCCGCACCGTGTGCACGGTGCGGGCCGAGGCGTGTGAGGCGGGTGACGCCCTGTCAGGAAGTTGTCGCCCCGTCAGCTCAGGCCGTCCGGGTCCGCAGCTGGCGGGCCTTCCAGGCCAGCAACCCGGCCTGGGCGATGAAGAACACGCCGCCGCCCGTGGCGTAGACGGACAGCACGTCGAGCGAGGGGTTCTCGCCCGCGGCCTGGATGACGTAGAAGGCGCCGACCAGGACCGACAGGCCGCCAGCGATCAGCATCGGCCACTGCTTGCCCAGCTCGGGGCCGCGCCGCCGCAGGCCGACGATGACCTGGGCGACTCCGGATATGACCGCCCAGGCGCCGAACGTGGCGAGCACCGCCGCCACCCCGCCGGCTCCCGCCACGCCCACCGCGACGGCGGCGAGGGTGCTGAGCACTCCGTTGAACGCCGTGACGTTGCGTTCCGATCCCTCCGGGAGGGCGCGGTGGTCGATCAGCGAGGACACCGCGTCGATCAGCGGGTAGACGACCAGCAGGCTGATCGCCGCCGCGCCGAGGGTGTCGTGGGCCCCGGCGAAGGCCACGGCCCAGGCCACGGCCAGGACGCCACGGCCGAGGTACAGCTTCAGCAGGGAGGAGCGTTCGCCGTCGGTGGCGGTCGCCGGGGTGTTCGCGGTCATGGGGAGCCGGCCTTTCTTGGTGGCTTGTCGGGGAGGGTCAGGTCAGTGCCGGCCGGCGGGGACGCAGCGGAAGTTGCGGGCGTCCGCCGGGTCGCCGTGGCCCTTGTAGTGGGACACGAGGGGGTAGCGGCACAGGTCGCGGGTGAGCGTGACGCCGTCGGCGTTGGTGAGGGAGGCGGTGAGGGTCTTGGGCGCCTTGCCGTGCTCGACCCACTTGGTCAGGGCCGCCAGGTCGTCGACCTTGCCGTCCATGAGGCCGCAGTGGGCCGTGCCCGGGGCGAGGAAGAGACGGTAGAAGTCGTCGACGCGGTGCGTGCCGCCGAGCTCGCGCTCGACGCGCTCGCGGTAGTCCACGGTGCCCTGGGTCGGGATGAAGGGGTCGGCCTGGCCGTGGTAGGTGAGGAGCTTGCCGCCGGACTTGCGGAAGGCCGACAGGTCCGGGTCGTCCGTGCCGATGATCTGGTCGTACTCGGCCTGGGACTGCTTGAACAGCTGGGTGAACTCGCTGTACGTCAGCTTGGTGACGTCGAGGCCGGGCTGCTTGGCCACCCAGGAGGCGGTCCAGGCGGCCGGGACCGGGAACGGGCCGGCGCCGGCGAGGCCCGAGAAGTCGGCGCCGACCGGCAGGCCGTACCAGAGCTTCTTGCCCGAGGCGGTCCGCGGACCGTCCCAGATCTTGCGGACCACGGCCGCGTCCGCCGCCGTGATCGTCTCCTCCTTGCCCTCGCAGACGACCTTGGTGCCGATCAGACGGCGCGGGTCGAAGTTGCAGTGCGCCGCGTCGGAGATCAGGCCGTCCTTGACGCCGTCGAGCTTGTCACAGGCCTTGAGGGCGGCCTGGTTGAAGGCCTTGAACTCGCAGTCGCTGGGGCGGTTCTTCTCCTGGTTGATCACCACCTGCGGCCACAGGGTGGCGACCTCGAACTCGTCCCAGTTGACGGCGGGCGCGTTGGCGAGGATGCCGTCGTAGTCACCGGGGTGGCGCTGGGCCTCCATGTAGCCCTGGCGTCCGCCGGTGGAGCAGCCGTTGAAGTACGAGTAGGCGGGGGACGTGCCGTAGAACCCGTCGATGACCTGCTTGGCGACGAGGGCGGCCTCGTGCTGCGAGCGCTCGGCGAAGTTCTTCAGCAGGCCGGTGTTCACCTGGCCCTTGCCGTCCAGCGCCCACCCGAAGTCGAGGACGTCACCGACACCCGCGTCGGTGGTGGCGGCGGCGTAGCCGTTCTTGACGGCGGTGGCGAGACCGACACCGTTGTCACCGGCGGCGTAGGCGCTGCCGCCGAACGCCTGGAGGCGGCCGTTCCAGCCTTTGAGGGGCAGCCACGTCTGGACCTTGGCGTGGTCGTCGTCGCCCGGGTGGGTGAGGGTGACCGTCACCTCGCAGAAGGCGGGGACGTCCGTGACCGTGCCCTGCAGGAGCCCGGTGCCGGTGATGGTGCCGCCCGGCCGGCTGACCGCGGTCGCCGCCTCCACCTTGGTTCCGGCCGGGGCCTTCACGGAGACGGTCGAGCAGGTGGGCGAGGTGGAGGCGGGGCTCCCGGTGGCCGCCGAGGCGCCGGCCGGCAGGTACACCGCCGCCGCCAGCGGCACGCCGGCCGCGAGGACGGTCAGAAGTCGTCTCATGACGTTCCTATCGTGAAGTGTGTGGTGCCTGGCTGTGGCACACATGTGCGGTCACAGCGGCAGGGCGCGAGGCGGTCCGTGTCCGTCCGCCGCCTGGGACCCCCGCCCGTTCGGCTGGGAAGAGACTGACACGGAATTCGTCACCGGTCAAGCTGGTGACGACTCGTCCCGGGGGGCGACACGACCACTGTGCCCCCGCAGCCGCGGGGGCACATCAGTCACATGACGGTCAGTCGCCCGGATACCTCGGCCCGCACACAGGTGTGTCATCGGGGTGTACGGGAGTCAGGTGTTGAGTCATCCGACCGGCCGGCCGGGTCCCTCCGGGCCGGTGGCGCGGCGCTCCTGCGCCTGCGGGATGTCCATCTCCAGCCACACGGTCTTGCCGCGCCCGTTCGGCGAGGTGTTCCAGGTGTCGGCCAGGGCGTCGACGAGGAACAGCCCGCGCCCGTGTTCCGCCCGCGCGCAGCCCTCCTCCGAGAGGGAGTAGAGGGCCGGGACGGGCGGATCGCTGGCGGAGTCGCGTACCTCCAGGCGGATCCGGTCCTCGTAGACCCGCAGCCGCACGTCGACGTCGCTGCCGGCGTGGACGAGCGCGTTGGTGACGATCTCGGAGGTGACGAGTTCGACGTCGTCCGACAGGTCCGCCAGGCCCCAGCCGCACAGCCGCTCGTGCACGAACGCCCGCGCCTGGCCGACACCGCGCAGGTCACGGCGCTGGATGGAGAGGTGTCCGGTCCGGGGCACCTGCCGGGTGTCCAGGCCTTCGTAGCGGGCCAGGAGCAGTGCCGCGTCGTCGCGCCGGCCGCTCGGTCCCGCGGCCCGGCCGAGCAGGCGGTCGGCCAGGCCCTCCAGATCGGTGCCGGACGCGTCCCCGGCGGCGCCGAGCAGGGCTGCTGCCTCGTCCTGGCGGGGGTCGAACAGACCGTCGGAGTAGAGCACCAGCACCGACCGGTGCGGGATCGTGTGTTCCCGCGCCCCGTAGGCACCCGCACCGGGGCCGGGCACCCCGAGCGGTACGTTCGCCGGGGCGTCCAGCGTCCGCACCGTGCCGTCGGGCAGCCGCAGCAGCGGTGCGGGGTGGCCCGCCAGAGCCACCTCGGCCGTCCCGTCCTCCGGATCCAGGGCGACGACGCAGCAGGTGGCGAGGGTGTCGGTGCCGAGCCGGGCCAGCAGTTGCGAGGTCCGTTGCAGCAGCGCCGCGGGCCCGTGGCCCTCGGTGGCGTAGGCGGCCACGGCGCTGCGCAGCTGGCCCATCGCGGCGGCGCTCTCCATGGTGTGGCCCTCGACGTCGCCGATGACGAGCGCGACCCGGTCGTCGGGCATCCGGATCACGTCGTACCAGTCGCCGCCGACCTCGGCGGTGGCCGTGGCGGGCTGGTAGCGGGCCGTCGTGGTGAGGCCGGGGACCTCGGCGAGGGTAGGCGGCAGCAGCCTCTTCTGGATGCCCTCGGCGAGCGCGTGGCGCCGGGCGTTCAGTTCCACGCGCTCCACCGCGGAGCCGAGCAGTCCGGCCATCATGGTCAGCACGGCCCGCTCGGCGGGCGAGAAGACCCGGGGCCCGGAGTAGGACAGGCAGCACAGGCCGACGACGTGCCGGCCGCCGGTGATCGGGACGTCCACGACGTGCCTGCTGCCGACGAGCGGGAGGTGCGCGGTGACGGGACCGGCGCCGGCCCGCGCCGGGCGGGGCGCCGCGGGGCCCGGGCCGTCGGCGAGCAGCAGCGCGTTGCCGCGCGCCGCGCGCGCGGCGGGGGTGCGGGTGTGCAGGCCGCAGCCGTGCAGTTCGCGCACGAGGCCGGCGGAGTCGCCGCTGTGCCCGATGACCCACAGGCGGCCCTCGGTCACGCAGGACAGCACCATGGCGCGGGCCTGGAACGGCGACATGACGCAGAACCGCGCGGCGGCGGTGACGTGCTCCCTCGTCGTCGCCCGGTTGAGCAGGTCGGCCAGGCGCTGCAACGGGTACATCAGGCTGCGGCCCGCCGATCCGGGGACGCCCGGCGTGCCCCAGGGGCCGTCGGGGTCGGCGTCGGCGGAGGACTCGGCGCCCAGTACGGGGACGAGGACGGGCAGGCTGGCGGCCGTCACGGCGGCGCCCCGCCGGCGCAGTGCGGCCAGGGCGGTGGCGAGCCGGCCGGCGATCCGTGCCAGTTCCGCGCGCCGCCCGGGTCCGTAGCCGTCGGTGCCCTCGGGGCGGAGCACGGTCAGGCTGCCGAACCGCTGCCCGGCGGCGGTCAGCGGGGCCGCGGCGGCGAGGTAGGGGTAGGGGCAGACGGTCGTGCCGGGCCCGTGCTCGTGCGGTCCGTCCGGATCGGCCAGGACCGCGACCTCGCCGCCGGCCAGGGCGCGGGCGGAGGCGTAGGGGGCGTCCAGCGTCATGCGTCCGGGCAGGGTGAACACGGAGGGCGGGCCGCCGCCGATCATGGCGATCCACAGTTCGGTGCGGTCGGGGCTGAGCAGGTAGACGGCGGCGGCGACCGCGTCCAGGCGCTGCGCGGCCTCCCGGACGGCGTGGTGCAGTGCCGCCGCCAGGTCGTCGCCCAGAGTCCCTGCGGCGCCGCCCTCGTGGTCGTCCTCGACTGCTCCGCTGCCGCTCACAGAGGTGTTTCCTGCTCCAGGGGAGGGGGACCGGGATCCCGTGTCAGCCGTCGTACGCGTCGGTCGCGGCGCTCGGCCGGGCGTCACGTCCTCGCACGTCTGCGCCGTCGTGCGTGTGCTCACGTGTCTTTCCGGACACGGTACCCACGGGCTCCTCCTCCAGCCACTTGGCGTGGTGGCGTGTCGCCCAGGCGCGGTCCACGTAGCCGGTCCGCAGGCCCAGCCTGGCCTCCGGGTCCTCGTAGGCCTTGCGCAGGTGTCCGATGAGGACGAGAGCGACCGCCCAGGCCAGGACGTCGTGCACGAAGATCGCGCTGGTGCGGGAGATGAAGGGCAGCAGGCCCATGAACCACATGAGCAGGCCGGTGAACATCATGACCAGCACCGCGCCGGCGATCCAGCCCGCGTAGAGCTTCTGGCCCGCGTTGAACTTGCCGGCGGGCCGTGCTTCGGGCGCGCGCACCCGGCGGCGGGCCGCGCGCAGCCACCGCCTGTCGTAGACCGCGAAGCGGTTCAGCCGGCGCAGGTCGGCGCGGAAGGCGGGCGAGAACAGGCCGAGCAGGACGGGGGCGGGCAGCAGGATGCCCGACCACTCGTGGACGGTGACCATCAGGTGCCGCCGTCCGACGAGCTGGGCGAGCGGTCCGAAGTACAGGCAGGCCGCGGTGACCAGGCACAGCAGCATCAGGTACCCGGTGGCCCGGTGGACCCACCGTTCGGCCGGCGTGAACCGCCTGATCCGCCCCGGCTGTTCAGGCCGCGTGCCGGTCGGCGCCGTCGAGCCATCCGTCGACCGCATAGCCACGCTCCTCCCAGAAGCCGGGGACGACCTTGTCGGTCACCGAGATGCCGGACAGCCACTTGGCCGACTTGTAGAAGTACATGGGGGCCACGTAGAGCCGGACCGGGCCGCCGTGTTCGTGGGTGATCGGCTTGTCCTGCATGGTGAGGGCGATCAGCACGTCGGAGCGGCGGGCCTGCTCCAGGGTGAGGCTCTCGGTGTAGGCGCCGTCGAAGCAGGTGAAGCGGATGGCCTGGCCGCTGTCGCGCACTCCGGCGTCGTCGAGGAGGTGGGAGAGCTTCACGCCCCCGAAGGGTGTGTCGTCCACCCGCCAGCCGTCGGTGCACAGCACGTCGCGCACGACCCGGGTCTGGGGCATCGCGCGCAGGTCGGCCAGCGTGTACGTCTTCGGCCGGTCGACCAGGCCGCCGATGGTCAGCTGGTAGTTCGTCTCGTCCTTGTGCGGGACCGAGCCGACGATGCTGTAGTAACGGAAGCCGCCCGGGTTGGGCAGCAGCCCGGTCAGGCCGGTGGCGTCGACCTGGGAGGCCTTGGCGAGGAACCCCTCCCAGCCGCTCTGGAGGTAGGGCGCGGCGGCGAGTCCGGCGGCTCCCGCGCCGAGCATGCCGAGCAGCGCCCGGCGTCCCACCGGGGCCCCTTCGGCCGCTCTTTTCCCGGGCTGTTCCACTGCCATGGTCAGTGCTCCTTCGCAGTCACGGTGGGTGCCGCGCCGTCGCGGGTCGGCGCCGGCGGGCACGGCGGCACACCGGTGTGTGCACACGTCCCGAACGGTTGAGAAACATGTTTCGTGCCCGGTCCAGGGCCGGTACGACAGCACTGTACCACCATCGTCACCGATCAGACCGGTGACGTTGACGCCGCAGTCGGCCTGCTTTTTGGACTTGCAGGTCCAATTCTGCGCTCCTACGGTGCGTAGCACTACCGCTTCACCACACGTTTCTCTCCACCGAGAGGTGTCATCCCATGCACGCGATCCTCATCAAGGAACACGGCGGCCCCGAGGTCATGGAATGGACCGAGCTGCCCGACCCGGTCCCCGGCCCCGGTGAGGTGCTGGTCCGGCTGGGTGTCGCCGGAGTCAACTTCATGGACACGGGCGCCCGCGGACAGGGCGCGCCCGGCTGGGCCGCGCCGCTCGTCCTCGGCGCCGAGGGCATGGGATACGTCACCGCGCTGGGCGAGGGTGTCGAGGACCTGGCCGCCGGCGACCGCGTGGCCTGGTTCTACCACCGGGGCAGTTACGCCGAACTGCTCGCCGTCCCGGCGGCGTCGCTGGTCAAGGTGCCCGACGGCATTCCGGACGAGACGGCCGCCGCCGTCATGATGCAGGGGCTCACCGCCAACCACTTCAGCACCGAGACCTACGCCGTCGGGCCGGGTGACGTCGCCGTGGTGCACGCGGCGGCGGGCGGCGTGGGCCTGCTCCTGACCCAGTTGATCAAGGCCCGGGGCGGCACCGTCATCGGCCTGGTCTCCCGCGAGGAGAAGGCCGCCGTCGCCAGGGAGGCGGGCGCCGATCACGTCCTGGTCTCCTCCGGCGGCGGCTTCGAGGACCGGATCATGGAGCTGACCGGCGGTGAGGGCGCCCATGTCGTCTACGACGGCGGCGGCACCGAGACGTTCCGCTCCTCCCAGCACTCCCTGCGCCGGCACGGCGTGCACGCCTACTACGGCCCCGTCATGGGCGTTCCCACGCTCCGGCCGACCGACATGCCGCGCAGCATCCTGCTGTCGTACCCGACGATGTTCGACCACGTGCCCACCCGGGAGGCGCTGGTCCGCCGTACCGGCGAGCTGTTCGACCTGATCCTGGCCGGGAAACTCACCGTCCGCATCGGGGGCCGCTACGCCCTGGCGGACGCGGCGCAGGCGCACCGGGACATCGAGTCGCGCCGGACCACGGGCAAGCTGGTGCTCCTGCCCTGACCTGCCGTGACACCGGACGGCACACGTGTGCGGGCCGCGGGCGCACGGGCGAGGGGAGCGGGAGACCTGCTCCCCTCGCCCGGCCTGCTAGACTGGAGAGGACCTTGATCCTTTCTCGAGGAGACCAGACATGGTGGTGGACGACGACATCTCCGGGTGATCACCCGGCCCCGACAGGCCACCGGCCGGTGCGTTCGAAGCGCCGCCGAAGTGGTCTCTCTGTCGTCCCCTCATGCCACCAGTCCTCCGCCGGGGCACACCTGTCTCGCGTGCGCCCCGTCCTCTCCTCACGAGGTCACCTCCATGTCCGACGCCTCCGTCGTCTGCTCGAACCTGTCCTTCGCCTGGCCCGACGACACCCCCGTCTTCCAGGACCTGTCCTTCACCGTCACCCCCGGCCGCACCGGCCTCGTCGCGCCCAACGGCACCGGCAAGTCCACCCTGCTCAAGCTGATCGCCGGTGAACTGCGGCCCGGCAGCGGGTCGGTGTCCGTCTCCGGCACCCTCGGCTACCTCCCGCAGTCCCTGCCGCTGACCGGTGATCTCACGGTCGCCGAGGTGCTGGACGTCGCCGAGGTCATCCGGGCCATCGACGCCGTCGAGTCCGGCGACGTCGACGAGAAGCACTTCACCACCATCGGCGACGACTGGGACATCGAGGAGCGCACCCGGGCCCAGCTCGACCGCCTCGGCCTGGGCGCCCTCACCCTGGACCGTGCTCTGAGCACGCTCAGCGGCGGCCAGGTCATCTCCCTCGGTCTCGCCGCGCAACTGCTCAAGCGGCCCGACGTGCTGCTGCTCGACGAGCCCACCAACAACCTCGACGCCGACGCCCGGCACAAGCTCTACGACGTGCTCGGCGACTTCACCGGCTGCCTCCTCCTGGTCAGCCACGACCGCGCTCTGCTCGACCGCATGGAGCGCATCGCCGAACTCGACCGCGGCGAACTGCGGTTGTACGGAGGCAACTTCACCGAGTACGAGGAGGCCGTCCGGGCCGAGCAGGAGGTCGCCGAGAAGAACGTCCGCAACGCCGAGCAGGAGCTGAAGCGGGAGAAGCGGGAGATGCAGCAGGCCCGCGAGCGCGCCGAACGCCGGCAGAGCAACGCCGCCCGCAACCTGAAGAACGCGGGCCTGCCCCGCATCTTCGCCGGCAACATGAAGCGCGGCGCGCAGGAGTCCGCGGGCCGGTCCGGGCAGGTGCACGCGGGACGCGTCAGCGAGGCCAAGGCCAGGCTGGACGAGGCCGGGCGCGCGCTGCGCGAGGAGCAGCGCATCACGCTGGAGCTGCCCGACACCAACGTGCCCGCGGGACGCAACCTGTTCCTCGGTGAGGGGCTGCGCGTCCGGCTCGGTGACAAGGACGTGTTCGCCGGGCAGGGTGTCGACCTGACCGTCCGGGGCCCCGAGCGCATCGCGCTGACCGGTCCCAACGGCGCCGGGAAGAGTACGCTGCTGCGGCTGCTGAACGGCGACCTGACGCCGGACGGCGGCGAGATCAGGCGGGCCGACGGACGTATCGCCTACCTCTCGCAGCGCCTCGACCTGCTGGATCTGGACCGTACGGTCGCCGAGAACTTCGCCGACTACGCGCCGCAGCGCCCCGAGGCCGAGCGGATGAACCTGCTCGCCCGCTTCCTCTTCCGCGGCGCCCGCGCCCACCTGCCCGTCGGGGTGCTCTCCGGCGGCGAGCGGCTGCGCGCCACCCTGGCATGTGTGCTGTGTGCGGAGCCGGCCCCGCACCTGCTCCTCCTGGACGAGCCGACGAACAACCTCGACCTGGTCAGCGCGGGCCAGCTGGAGAGCGCCCTCAACTCCTACCAGGGCGCCTTCGTGGTGGTCAGCCACGACGAGCGGTTCCTGCGGGAGATCGGTGTGAACCGCTGGCTGCGGCTGGCCGGCGGCGAGCTGAAGGAGACGGGGGCGCCCGAGGTGTGAGCCGCCGGTGTGCCGACCTGGCCCGCGTGAGGCGTACGCCGCCCCGCGGGCCGCGCACCGACCGCACCGGAGGGTGCCCCCATGCCTCAGCCTGCCCTGCTCGCCCATGACCTCGTCCGCACCCTCGGCGACCGCCGGGTGCTCGACGGTGTCTCCCTGACCGCCTCCCCCGGCCACCGCATCGGTCTGATCGGGGAGAACGGCGTCGGCAAGTCCACCCTGCTCCGTCTGCTGGCCGGGACGGACGAGCCCGACGCCGGCAGCGTCACCCGCCCGCCCGACCTGGGCTTCCTCCAGCAGGAGATGCCCTACGACCCCGGCACGACGATCGCCGGCGTCCTCGACGACGCCCTGCGCGAGGCCCGGGACGACCTCGCCGAGCTGGAACGGCTCACCGAACAGCTCGCGCACACCGCGCAGGACGCGCCGGAGTACGCCGTACTGCTCGACGCGTACGGCGCCCGGCTCGAACAGGCCCAGGAGCGGGAGGCTTGGGACGCCGACCGGCGGGCCGCGCTCGTCCTGGACGGCCTCGGGCTCGGCGGCTTCCCACACGACCGGACCCTCGGGTCGCTGTCGGGCGGGCAGCGCGGACGGCTCGCGCTGGCCGCGCTGCTGATCCGGCGGCCCGCCGCGCTGCTGCTGGACGAGCCGACCAACCACCTCGACGACGAGGCCGCCGCCTTCGTCGAGGAACAGGTGCGCGGCCTGCCCGGCGTCGTCGTGCTGGCCAGCCACGACCGGGCCTTCCTGGACGCCGTGTGCACGGACCTGGTCGACCTCGACCCGGCCGTCGACGGCCCGGTCCGCTACGGCGGCAACTACAGCGCCTACCTGGCGGAGAAGCGCGCCGAGCGGGAGCGCTGGGAGCGGCGCTGGACGCAGGAACAGGAGGAACTGGCGGCGCTCAGGGTCGCGGCCCAGGTGACCGCACGCCGGGTGGCGCCGGACCGGGGGCCGCGCGACAACGAGAAGATGGGCTACGGCCACCGGGCCGGCCGGGTGCAGAGCCAGGTCTCCCGGCGGGTGCGCAACGCCGCCCGGCGGCTGGAGGAGCTGGAGCGTTCCCAGGTCGGTGAGCCGCCCAGGCCGCTGCGGTTCGCCGGCACGGCGCTGGCGGCAGCGGCGGCGGAGGACGACGACGGGCCGCTGGTGTCGCTGGACGGAGCAGAGGTGCCGGGGCGGCTCGCGCCGGTGTGCGCTCAGGTGTCGGCGACCGACCGGCTGCTGGTCACCGGCGGCAACGGCGCGGGGAAGTCCACGCTGCTGGCCGTGCTCGCCGGGCACCTGGTGCCCGAGGGCGAGGTGCGGCGGCGCGCCGGGCTGACGGTGGGGCTGCTCGCCCAGGACACCGTCTTCGACCGGCCGGAGCGCACCGTCCGGGACACGTACGAGCAGACGCTGGGCGCCGAGCGGGCCGACGCGGTGCCGCTGTCCTCACTGGGGCTGCTGCACGAGGCGGACCTGGACAAGCCGGTCGGCCGGCTCTCGGTGGGACAGCGGCGGCGGCTCGCGCTGGCGCTGCTGGTGGCCCGGCCGCCGCGGTTGCTGCTGCTGGACGAGCCCACCAACCACCTCTCGCCGCGCCTGTGCGACGAACTGGAGGCGGCGCTCGGCACGGGGCCGGGCGCGATCGTGCTGGCCAGCCATGACCGCTGGCTGCGCGAACGCTGGCAGGGCCGGGAGATCCGGCTGGGCTCCGCACGGGAAGGGCGGGTCGGCGCGGTACGGTGAACCCCGCACACAACTGAATACCGGCTGAACAGGTGACGACTCTTGCAGAGGCAGCGGTCACCTGTCAAAATGGTGACATGAATCTCGACCATGTCTTCGTGTGCGGCAATCCGGTCCTGGATTTCGCCGCTACACTGCGTGCCCGCCGTACGCTGCAGTTTGAAATGTTCGTGACACCCGATCGCCTGGACGCCTGGTTCCTGGAGTCGGGCGTCGTGGACGCCGTCACGCCCAGCGAGCAGGCCGACGTGGACCAGGCGACGGCCCTGCGGGAGGCCATCTACCACCTGGTCACCGCGCGCCGTCTCGGTGAGGGGTACGACGCCGACGCGCTGGAGCTGGTGAACAGCACGGCGCGCACGCCGTCCGCGGTGCCGCAGCTCACCCCGGAGGGCCGGCGGACCGAGGCGACGCCGCAGGAGGTGCTGTCCACCCTCGCCCGCACGGCCGTCGAGCTGCTGAGCGGCCCGGACGTGCCGCTGCTGAAGGAGTGCGGCAACCCCGAGTGCACCCGCGTCTACATCGACCGCTCGCGGGGCATGCGGCGCCAGTGGTGCGGCATGGAGTCCTGCGGCAACAAGATCAAGGCGGCCGCGTACCGCGCCCGCAAGAAGAGCACGCCCGCGGCGGCCTGAAGGCCGCACGGCGGCGTGGCGAGCGGACGGGACCGGCGCTCCCGGGTGGACGCCGGTCCCGTCCGCGTCCCCGTCCGCCCGCGACGGCCGCGGCCCGGTCCCGCCCGGCCGGGCGCGTCCTGGGGCGGGGAAAGGCGGTCGTCGCCGGTCTCTTGACCGGGGCCGCCGCGGGCGAGGCTCTTTTCCGTATGTGCCGACGCCGCCTGCCCCGCGGCAGGCTCGCTCACGCCCCGGCGTCCGCTCCCCCTATGGCGTGTTTCGAAAGTCCCGCCTGCCCCGCGACGGCTGGCACGCGCACTCGCCGCGTTGCCGGGATCATCCACGTACGCCCAGGGCGGCCCTCCGCCTTGCGATCACACGCACCGGACGCCGTGGGGCCCGCCCTTCGGGCGGACAGTGCCACTTTCGAAACACGCCCTGGTGCGGCGCCACGTGTGAGGTGAGGCGGTGCGCCGGAACACTTCCGGACCGGGCCTGGAGGCTACCACGACAGCATGTGCCGACGGGCCGGGGCCGAGCCGGGCAGACGGCGTCAACGAGTCAGGTAGGCAAGGAAGTTGGCGGGGTACGGGGCCGGCCGCGGGAGCGCGGCCGGCCCCTGCCGCATCAGGAGACGCGGACGTCAGGAGGCGGGGGGAAGCACCTGACGGCCTCGGTATGTTCCGCAGTGCGGGCAGGCGATGTGCCCGGGGGTGGGCCGGCCGCACGCGGGGTTCGCGCAGGCCACCAGGGCGGGCCTGGCGGCCTTCCAGTGGGCCCGCCGGTGGCGGGTGCGGGCGCGGGACTTCTTGTGCATCATGAGCGGTGTTCCGGTTCTGTGTGTGCTCTCCCGGGGCACGTCCGGGCGTACCGGTGCCTGCCGGGGCCTGCGAGGCCGACGGGGAACCGGACGGACGGAGTGCGGGGAGGCGGGATTCGTCCAGGGTGGCTGCGGAACGGCGAACGCCTCGGTGCACTGCGACGGAACCCCAGGCCCTGCCGTCAGATCCTGGCCTGCCCCCTGACGCGGGGCGGACGACGGAGAGGTGACGACGCGACCTGGCGGCGGGTCCACGGCGGCTCGGCACATGTGCCGGGCCTGCTCCACGTGCGAGGGCACGCCGAGCAGGTGAGAGGAGCCGACCTGCGCTCAACGGTCATCTGCGAGGGAGACCCGGAGCAGTACGGTCGGCGATTCGCCGTGACTAGGCTCTGTCGACTTCGGTAAACACATCGGGGACATTAGCAAGCCGCACACTTCGCGGCAACCTGCGCGGCCGGGCACGGAACACGTCACTCGGAGGCGGCCGGATGACGTAGAGTCCGCGCCGCACACCGGCCCCGTCTTCACAGGTGACGAACGAGTGCTCTACGACTGATGGTCAGGTGACTGATGCGTCAGCCGGCCGGCCGGGCGAAAGTGAAACGGCAGTCACCCGTGCACACATCCGTCACACTCCAGCCGCTTGACAGCCGGAGTCCGCGGATGGGACGGTTTCGTCACCGGCTAGACTGGTGACGACAGTGAGCGGCCGGCACGGCCGGACGGACGAGGAAGGGCGAGGACGGGGACGGGATGGACGCGGCGGTGCGTTACTCGATTCTCGGGACGGTCCGCGCGGTGCGCGGGGAGGCGGAGCTGATGGTGGGCCCGCCCAAGCGGCTGGCGCTGCTGTCCCTGCTGCTGCTGCGCGCACCGGGTCCGCTCACGCTGAGCGAGGCGGTCGACGTCCTGTGGGAGGAGGACCCGCCGGCCAGCGCGGTCAATGTGGTGCACCGGCACATCGGTGCGCTGCGGCGGGTCCTGGAACCGGGACTGTCCAGCCGGGCCGAGGCGGCACACCTGGTGCGCGCGGCGGACGGATACCGGCTGCTGGTGGACGCCTCGACGTCGGATCTGCTGTGTTTCCGGGACCTGCGCGCCCAGGCACGCCGGGCGCTGCGCGAGGGGGATCCGGCAGGGGCGGCGCGGTGCCTGGTGGAGGCGCTGCGGCTGTGGCGGGGTCCGGTGGTGGCCGCCGGGACACCGGTGGCGGCGCACCCGGCGTTCGTGGCGGTGGGGCACGAGTTCGTGGCGGCGGTGAAGGAGGCCACGGACGTGGTGCTGGCCTCGGCACCGGAGTGGGCGGAGGAGGTGCTGACCGTGCTGCGGGTGGCGGTGGACTGCCACCCCTTCGACGAGGCACTGCACTCACGGATCATCGGGGCGCTGGCGGCCACCGGCAGGCAGGCCGAGGCACTGCGCCACTTCGAGGCGGTCCGCGCGGTGCTGGCCGAGGAGCTCGGTGTGGAACCGGGGCCCGTCCTGCGCGGCGCCCAGCAGCAGCTGCTGCGACGCGCAGGCGGTGCGGACACGCCCGCCGCGGACACCCGCGGGGACGACACCCCCGGTGGCCACGTCCGCGGGGTCGGCCTGCACGGCCGGCCCCTGGCCGCACCGGGCGAAGAAGCCGTGCGTTTCGCTCAACTCCCGGCAGACAGTGCGGTGTTCACCGGCCGGGAAACGGAACTGGCACAACTGGAAGAACTGCTCGGACCGGCCGGCGGGAACTGCCCGCCGGGCACCGCGGCGGTCGTGTGCGGCATGGCCGGCATCGGCAAGACAACGTTGGCACTCCACTTCGCCCACCGGCAGGCCGACCGTTTCCCCGACGGCCGGATCCACCTCGACCTCCAGGGTCACCACCCCGCCCGCGACCCCCTGGACACCGCGCAGGCCATGCGCGCCGTCCTCGACGCCCTCGGCGCCCCGCACGACCACCACACCAGCAGCAGCGCACTGACCGCCCTCTACCGCGCCACCCTGGCCGGACGCAGGCTCCTGCTCGTCCTGGACGACGCCCGCGACTGCGCACACATACGACCGCTGCTCCCCACCACCCCCGGCAGCCTGACGATCATCACCAGCCGACGCCGTCTCGAAGGTCTCGCGGTCACCCACAACGCCCGCATCATCCCCGTGCACCCCATGAGCCGGGCCGAGAGCCTGCGCCTCCTGGACCGGCGACTGGGCACCCACCGGACCCGCAGCGAACCCGACGCCGCCCACCGGATCGCCGGCCTGTGCGCCGGCCACCCCCTCGCGCTCACCCTCGCCGCCACCCGCGCGCAGACCAACCCGCACTTCCCGCTGACCGCTCTGGCCGCCCACCTGGAAGCCCACGCCGGCACCCTCGCCGCCTACACGGGGCCGGACCCGCACACCGACCTGCGTCAGGCCCTCGACCGCACCCACCAGCGGCTCAGCGCGGGTGCCGCCGCCCTCTTCCGCCTCCTGAGCCTGCACCCGGCGCCCGTCATCACCGTCGCCACGGCCGCCAGCCTGGCCGCGACCGACCCCGGCACCACCCACCAGCACCTGACGGAGCTGGCCGATCACCACCTCCTCGCGGAGACCGCCCTCGGGCACTACACCCTGTATCCCCTGCTGCGCGCCCACGCCACCGAGCTGGCCCACACCCACGACACACCCGCGGAACGCTGTGCGGCGCACACCCGGATCTGGCAGCACTACCTGCACACGGTGGAGGCGGCCGTGGCGCTGCTCGCCCCCGGGCACGGCCTCGCGGGCCTGCCGCCGCCGCTTCCCGGGGTGTGCCCGCAGCGGTTCTCCGGGCGCGCCGAGGCGGCGGCCTGGACGGCCGCCGAACGCCCGGCGCTGCTCGCGCTCGTACGGGACGCCGGCCGAGGTCCCCGGGACGAGTCGCTGCGCAAGCAGCTCACCGACGCCCTCGGAGTCTCCTTACCCCCCGGCGACCGCTGAGCCCCGTCCGCGGCGGCTCCCTCTCAGGCGGCCTCGGCCCGGGCCACGCTGCGCAGCTTGCGCAAGGCGTTGTGCTGGCGGGACTTGACCGTTCCGGCCGGTACGCCGAGGAGGCCCGCTGTCTCCTGGATGGTCCGGTCACACAGGTATATGTGCACCAGGACGGCGCGGTGCTCGGGCGAGAGCCTGCGCAGCAGCGGTTTGGCGACCAGTGTGTCGTGCACCGAGTCCGTGCCGTCGGCGCCGGTGGTCGGGTCGTTGTACGTTGCTCCGACCACTTCCCTGCGGGCGTGCGGCTTGCGCACCCAGTCGATGACCAGGTGCCGGGTCACGGTGAAGAGCCACCCCCGGATCGAGCCCTCCATCCCCAGCAGTCGGTCGATGTTCCGCCAGGCGCGGATGACGGCCTCCTGGACGACGTCCTCGGCGAGCCCGTGATCACCCAGCATCTTCTCCGCGTAGGAGACGAGTCCGTCGCGGTGTTCCGTCATAATGGCCCGGAGCAGGTCTGCTCGGTTTACAGCCGTGGGGGGCGTAGCCATAATTTTCTGAACCATCCTGGCTCTGTGTCATGCAGCGACCGGGGACCGGATCTGGTCCCCGCATACGCATATAAACAAGCCAAGGTGCCAGAAGACTGTCGCTTTTGTGACGCCTTCATGCCGTGCCATACGTATGACCACGGCGTCCGGGTCGGGGAGCGGAGCGCGCAGGGGAACGGCGCCGCCACACATGGCGTCCACGCCCACGCGGCGCCTCGCCTCCCTTACCCGCGGTCGAAACACATCACACGGAATGAGTCGTATGTCACATGACTCGGAACGACCACCCGGAAACACCTCCTACATGTGTGCAGCCCCGCTCCCGGGCTGCCGGGCGACCCCGTACGCCGCACGGGTTCTGTGCTCCCCGGAAGGAAGCTCATGACAGCTAGCGAACCGACCCGGCCGGTTCGGGCGGTGCCCGCGAGCGTGCCGGTCGCCGCCGCCCCGGACGGCGGCGCCGCTCCGGCAGCCAAGAAGCGCGGCTCCGCCAGACGCACCGGGGCGAAACGCGCCGAGGCGAACCCCGCCGTGACCGGCGGCGCCACCGGCCCGGACGCCGGGGAGGCCGCACCGGCCACCCCGGCGGCGGGCGAGGGGGCTGCTGCTCCCACGCCCGGTTCCGCCTCCTCGTCCGCTCCCGGGACGAGTCCCGGCACGAAGTCGTCGGCCTCCGGCCCGGCTGCTGACCAGGCCGGTACCGGCGAAGGAGACGACACGAAGGGCGGCGGCGGGGCGGACACCGGCCGTCCAGGACCCGAGGCCGGGGCGTCGGCGGCCGCGGGCGGCACGTCCGCCGGCTCCGCCTCGCGGACCGGCGCACGCGCGCGGCGCACACCCCGCGCCGTCCTGCGCGGCACGCACCGCGGTGTCCTCACGGCAGCGGCGGTCGCGGGCGTGGTCCTGGTGGCCGGTGTGGTGGTGAGCCTCCGCGGCGGAGGCTCGGCCGGCACCACGGCCGCACGGGACTCCGCCGCCTCGGTCTTCGCCCCCGACGCCGGGGACGGGCCGCGTGCGGACGTCCCCGGCGTCCTGCCGGTACCCGACCCGAGTCAGTCCGCCCACGCGTCCGGCGCCCCCGGCAGCTCGCGGCCGGGACAGGCGCGTCCGCAGTCCGTCAAGGGTCCCGCCGGTTCGGGGAAGGATTCCGGGCACGGCGGTGGAGCCGCCGACTCCGGTGGCGGTACGGCCGGGAAGGGCGGAGGTTCCGGGCCCGCCGCGGGCGCGCCGGCCAAGGGCGGCGGGACCAAGTCCTCCACGGCGACCCACTCGGCCCAGCACACCTCGGGCTCCTCCGGGAGCGGGACCTCGGCGGGCACGAAGCCGGGGACCTCGTCGGGGACTTCGTCCTCGTCGGGGTCGTCGTCCGGGTCCGGGTCCTCGTCCGCGTCCGTGTCCGGGGTCGGGATCTTCGGCCACGCGTCGGGCCGTTGCATCCATGTCGTGGGAGGCAAGGGCAAGGACGGTTCCCCGCTGGACATCCAGGACTGCTCGGGCGCGGCCTCGCAGAAGTGGACGTTCGCCGCCGACGGAACGGTACGGGCCTTCGGCCTGTGCATGGACGCGGCGGGAGCCTCGACCTCCGACGGCACGACCGTCCAGCTGGCCTGGTGCAACGGCGGCCCCGCACAGCAGTTCCGCCTCAACGTGCGGCACGACCTGGTGAGCGTACTCGCGGACAAGTGCGTGGACGTGCGGGACAAGCAGACGGCGAACGGTGCACGCCTGCAACTGTGGACCTGCGCCGGAACCTCCAACCAGAAGTGGTCCAAGAGGTGAGGGACCGGGCGTCCTGAACGACGCCGGGTCCGTGCGCCGTTCGGCGGCGCACGGACCCGGTGGACGAGGCGGGGGGAGGAATCAGTCCCGGCCGCCGTGGTGCGGGCCGGAGTACGGCGGGGGCACGTCGCCGTAGCCGGGAAGCCCGTCCCCGTAGGTGGGCAGCGGCTCGTTCAACGCGTCCTGGATGCGCCGCAACGCGTCGTCCTGGGCCTTCTTGAAGTCCTCGCCGGCGCCCCGGGTGAGAGCGGCGGCGGCGTGGATGGCGTTCGCCAGCGCGATGACGGCATCGCGGAGCTGGGTGTGCACCGGGATGTAGTTCACGGCGAACTCACGGCCGTAGTGGTCGTTGCCTTCGGGAGGGTCCTGTGGATCGTAGGCCGTCTCCGTGGCGAAGGTGTCGGCCGCCTTCAGGGCGGCGCCTCCGATCTCGTCGGTGGCATCGCCGCCGGCCAGCAGCCGGTTGGGTTCGACCTTCAGTTCGCTGTCAGCCACGGCTCTTGCCCTCGTCCCGGCGCGGCGAGAGCGCGTCCGCGAACGACTTCGGGTCCAGGAGCCGGTCCAGGTCGAGCCGGTCCAGGAAGCTGCCTCCCTGTTCGCCCGGTGCGGAGCCGCCCGCGGCGTGGAGGATGGCGGTGGCGCGGGCCGTCGCCTCGGACCGGGCCCTCGTCAGGGCCTCCAGCACGCTGGTGGCCAGGGCCTTGCCGGTCATCTCCTTGAACTTGTTGTTCGGGAACCGCAGCGCCGACGCCTCTCCGCCGATCCCGACCGTCGCCTCCACCGAGCCGTCCTTGGAACGGGCCGTCACGGAGATCGTCTTCATCTCCTCCCTGGCCTTGAGCAGGGACTCGTGCTTCTTGGTGAACGCGGAGAGCGCGTCCTGCAGCTCGCTCCCCATGGGCCTGTCCATGATCGCTCCTGTGTGTCTGTGCCGGCCGGTGCCCTCGGCAGGCGGCCGGCGGCGGGACCTCACGTGTTCCCGACGTGTGTCCCGGTCTGCGGTCAGTGTCCGATGGAGGCGGGCAGCCCGCCGCCCTCGGTTCCCCACACGTCCTTGCCGTCCGAGGACCAGGACGTACCGCTCTGCGTGGACATCCGGGAGGCGCTCGGCATGCCGTACGGGGATTCCGTGGCCGTCCGCCGCGGGGCGAGCAGTTCCTCGGAGTCGCTCTCCTCGTCCTCCCAGTCCTCGGCCTCGTCCTGGGCTCCGGTCGAGTGGGGACCGGGCATCCCGTGCTGGAAGACGGCGCCGTCCATGCTCTGGTCGTCGTACGTCTCCCGGTTGCGCTCGCCGCCGGAGCCACCGCCGCCCTGCTGCTGGCCGCCCATGCGGTTCATGCCGGCCATCATCATCATCGGCGAGAGGAGGCCGAGCGCGTTCTGGCTGTCCGAGACCCCGGCACCGGCCGGGCCCCCCGCCGCGGACCCGGCTCCCGCGGCGGCAGCGGCGCCGAGGCCCTCGCCCGCACCGGCGCCGGCGCCGAGTCCCGCCGCGGCCGCCGCGCCGGCCGGACTGGGCAGCGCCTGGAACTGTCCGTCGGAACTCGTGATCATGGCGCTGCCGTCGGTGAAGCGGGTGTGCGAGGTGCCGTCGGGCCGGTCGGTCACGACCGTGCCGTTGGGCAGGTGGGTCACCCGGTCCGCGTTCCCGATCGTGGGGAACTTGTAGGGATCGGGCACCTTGATGTCCGAGTGGCCCGTCAGCGTGTTGCCGCCCTTGCCGGGGCCGGTGGGGTTCGTGGTGGTGACGGTGCCGTCCCGGTGCACCGTGGTGGTGCTGCCGTCCGGGTGACGGGTGATGATGTCGCCCTTGTCGTCGACGGTGGTGGTGCTGCCGTCGGCGTTGGTGATGCTCTGGCCCGGCTTGATGTGACTCGTGGTGGTGTGCCCCTGGGCGTCGGTCGTCGTCACGTCGCCGTTGGGGTGCACCGTCACGTGGGAGCCGTTGGCGCCGTTCGTGGTCAGACTGCCGTCGGGATTGAGATGGGAGACCGTGCCGTCCGGGGACGTGAGCTGGATCTGCCCGTCGGGCTTGACGATCTCCGAGGCACCGTTGGTGAAGGTGGTGGTCTTGGTGCCGTCCCCCGCCGTCTGCGTCAGGCTTCCGTCCGCGTTGCGGGTGACGCTGGTGCCGTCGGGGTTCTTGACCGACTCCCCGACACCGAGGTGGCTGGTGACGGTGTGCCCGTTCGGGTCCACGGTTTTCACCTCGCCGTCGGGTGTGACCGTGCGGACGGTGCCGTCCGGGAACTTCGTGGTCAGGCTGCCGTCGGAGTTGCGTGTCGTGGAAGTGCCGCCGGGAAAGGTCGTCGTCACACCTGTGCCGGTACGCGTGGTCGTGCTGCCGTCGATGTTGCTGATCGGCAGGCCGGTACCGAGGCCGAGACCGTTCGGGAAGGGGTTTCCCGTGGGTGAGTTCCCGCCGAGGAGGTCGGAGGCGCCGTTGGTGAACGCACCGCCTCCGCCGGGCCCGGTCAGTCCGTTGAACAGGTCACCGCCGCCGGTCAGGTTACTGCCGCCACCCGTCAGGTCACCGCCGCCACCGGTCAGGCCACTGTTGAAGTCACTCAGGCCGGAGTTGAAGTTGTTGAACCCGTCGTTGATGCCCCCGCCGAGATCACTCAACCCGGAGTTGAAGTTGTTGAACCCGTCGTTGATGCCGCCACCGAGGTCACTCAGGCCCGTGTTGAAGTTGTCGAACCCGTCCTTGATACCGCCACCGAGATCGCTCAGGCCGGAGTTGAAGTTGTCGAACCCGTCCTTGATACCGCCACCGAGATCACTCAGGCCCGTGTTGAAGTTGTCGTTGAGCTTCTTGAAGCTCTCGTTGAGGTCGTTTCCGCTCTTCTCCTGGATCTCCTGGTTCACGTCGTTGGTCAGCGAGGTGTTGGACGTGTCCTCGAAGGCGAACGCCGTGTTCCAGTTGGGGTCCAGCTCGTGGTTGAGCATGTGCTGGAGAGAGGTGACGACCCGCTGCGCCGGCTCGTCCAGATTCATCTCGAGGTTCTTGGTCCACGCGTCCCGGGCCGAGGCCGCGACATTGGCCCACGTACTCGTGTCCATGAAAGCCCCGAAATACGAGCTCTCCGAGTAGTTGGCGGTGTCCACCGCGAACTTCTTGCCGTTCGTGGCCACGGTGTGCGCGTTCACCGTGTTGATCCACTGGGCCATGGCCCGGTAGTGGATCTTGAGGACGTCTTTGGGATCGGCCGGCAGGCGGTATCCGATGATGCTGTTGTCCGGCCAGACCACGGGTACCTCACCGGCCTGCCCCCAGAGGAACTTGTAGTAGGCCTGGTAGAGCTCCCAGAACGCCTCGTAGACCGCGCGCTCGGCCGCGATCAGCGAATTCGCCTGGATCGTCGCCGGTTCGAAGTTCGGGTCCGACGCCGCCTTGTACCTGTGTGCCCCCTCGGGGAGCATGAGCTGCCGGGTGTAGTTCTCGTACTTCGCGTGCAGGCCGTCCAGCAGATGGTAGAAGGCCCCGGCGGCAGTCCCCTTCCACGCGGCCTGCTCGTCGCCGAGGTCCTTCTTCCACCCGTCCAGCACATCGGTGTGCTCCTTGAAGAACCGCCCCGTCTTGTCGAACGATTCCGCGAGCCGCACGAAGTTCAGCAGATCGACGCCCTCGTCCGCGGTCGGAGCACCGGAGACGGACGGGTTGTCCTCAATGGAGGTGTGCCGGGACACCAGGTTCGTCAGGGCGCGCAGCGGGTTCGTCAAGTAGTCATGGACCGCGTCGTTGGCGACGTACTGGATATCCACCTGCCACTTGGAGATCGCTGCGCCGTGGACGAGCTTGCTGAACATGAAGTTCTCGAGGTGGAAGAACTCCAGGTGGTATCCGTCCTCCCTCTCCTCCTGATGCAGGAGGAGAGGGTCCGACGGTTTGAGATCGGCCACCTTTTTGACATTGATGTTCACCCAGACGGCATTGCTGTCACCGTTGCGTTGCTGGATGTCCTTGCGTTCGGGCATCCGCCAGCCGGTCATCTGGGTGATGGTGTGTTCCCAATTGTCCGTCGGCATGGTGTCCCTGCTCCGTCCAGGCGGTCACGTACTCAGTTCTTGGAAGTCGGCGGCGTCTGACTCGCGTTGCTGTTGCCGCCGCCCAGCGCCGCCTCGTAGCCACCGAGTGCGGACAGGAATTTCTGCGCGTCGACGTCGGTGAGGTTCTGCTGTTGCGCCTTCCTCATGGTGGTGATGACGTCGTCCAGCTTGAGATGGAGTTCACCGAAGGCCGTGACGTGCTTGTTGAGGACCTTGTCGACGGCGCCGGCGGCGTTCTTCATGCGCCCGGACAGCCCCTGCATGCCGGTGCTCTCGTCCTGCTCCAGGAAACCGAGGTGCATGACGGGTGTCCTGGTCGAGAGCTCGAAGAGACTGGGCGACTTGGCGTCCGAGGTCCGTATGTTCTTCAGATTGTCCTCGAACTTCGCGACGCCGTTGTCGATGAACGACTGAAGGGCGGGGAAGTCCAGCCGCTCCAGATGGAAGTCGTCGGCTGCCACTCATACCTCCCGGTACCGATCGCACACTGCCGTCTGGTCAGATCGTGATGCTCTGGAACCCGTCCCGGTTCGACGCCGAAGCACGGGCGAGCGTCACCATGTTGTTGTGCAGCGTGCTGGTGTGGCGGTCCAGAAGCGCCCTGGCATTCCTCTGGCAGCGTTCCCACGTCGCGTTGACCTGGTCGTACGCGGCCTTGTCCTCACCGATCCAGTTCCGGGTGTACCCGGCCAGGTGTTCCTGAAGACTGTCGATGGTCCTGTTCATGATCGCCGCCTGTTCCTCCATCTGCTGCACGACGGACTGAACGGCAGGAAAATTCGCGTCGATTGCCATGAGTCGCCTTCTTCTCCCAGTGTGTCGTCACTCTTGTTCTTGGACCCACGCGGCTGCGGCACGCGCGGGCAACGGTCAAGCGTGTTCCGGCGCCAGTGTGTGGAACGAGTGCGTCGAGTAGTCGGAACCGTCGATCGCGGACGTCCGCCCGGCGATGTTGGTCTCGTCGATGTTGCTCTCCAGGGCCCTGCGGTCCGTCGCACTGCTGTGCTCGACCACGGTGATGATCTTCTGGGTGGCGGCGTTGATCTGCTCGAACTCGCCGAGCCAGCGGTTGATGACCTGGAGGTAGGCCTGGCCGTCCTCGCCGCCGTAGCCGCTCGAGAGCTGCGCACGGAGCCCGTCCACGGCCTGGTGCACGCCGTCGAGCGTGCTCTTCGCCGTGGTCAGCTCCGAGTGGATACTGCTGTACGTCTCGTCCGACGACTTCTTTCCTGCGTCCATCGGGACCGGGCTCATACCGTCTCCTCACATCGAACGTACGGCTCGCCGGTCCGGTCCCCTCGGCAGTGAGACCGGACCACGAGCAGGGATGCGTGCGGGAGACGTCGTGGCGCCGACAGACCTCCCACCACATATTGAACACGAGATACATGCTCCGGGGGTTCACATCAACCAAGAAGTTCTCAGCCCGAGTTGCCGCCGGCCCGGCCGCCCTGCCCGCACGTAGGTGTGCCGGTGACCGAAACATGGCCGGTGGCGGCGCTCGCGGGGGAGAGATCGGGGCCGGTCGGCAGCATGTTCAGCAGCGCGGCGGGCAGGCCCTCGGCCGCTGCGAGGTCGTAACCGAGGTCCTTGGCGGCGTCCGCGCTCGGCAGGCGGTACTTCACCCCGCTGTCGGTGACGAGGTAGGTCGCCGTGCCCGTGCCGCCGCCCGAGCTGGTCAGGGCACGCACCAGACCGCCCCCGCCAGGGGCCACGGCGATGCCGTCGACGGCGAGGCAGGCGGGCGCGGACGCCTTGAGCGGGGGCAGGGCCTGGTCGGTGAGCGAACGCACCGGCACCAGGGCGAGCGTCACCTGGAGTGCCTGGGTGCCCTGTGCGTCGAGGCCGACGCAGACGCCGGCGGAGTCGGGCACCGTCAGCAGGGCAGGGGGTTGTTGCGGCAGCCGGGCTCCGGACTGCCGTACGGCCTCGGCGGAGGCCGAGCCCGTGGCGGCGAGGGTGCCGCCCAGCGCCTGCGCGGAGAGCGTCACGGCCGCGGGCGCGCTCGCCGGGTAGGCCTTCTCCTTGGTGCGGTGGTCGCCGAGCACCAGGGCCGCCTGCGTGGCGGTGAGGGGGACCAGGCCGTCGCGGCCGAGCACGTAGTACCGCTGCGCGGAACCGGGTGTCTGGACGGTGAACACCTGGCCCACCCGGGTCGCGTGTCCGTCCAGACGGGGGCCGGCCGAGCCGAGGCCGGGCAGCGCGGGCGCCGTGAGGTCGGCTCCGGCCGGGACACCGTCCAGGAAGGCCGCCGAGACGGGGAGCGGGTCCGTGCCGCCGTAACCGAGCGCGGCCAGCGCGGACCTGCCCCCCGGGATCCGGAACCTGTTGTCCTGCCACAGCAGGTAGGGGTCCCCGTCCGGCCCCTTCACCAGCACACCCTGATCGGACCCCACCCCGATGCCGTCGTGCTCCGCGTCGACCGCGAGCACGGTCAGCGGCTTGTGCGCCCCGGACGCGGTGACCTCGGTCGCGGCACACACCTGCCAGGGATGCGCGTTGAGGGAGGCGGCGGGAGGCAGCGAGTCGGGGGCTCCGGGAATGCCGACCGGGTTGCCGTGGCGGGCCTCGGCCAGCGACTGCGCGGCCACCGAGACGGTCGACATGTCCGGGCCGAGCAGCAGGCGGGCGGAGGGGTAGTTGAGCACCGTGTGGAGCCGGCCGTCGTAGACGTAACGGGTGCCCGTCCCCTTCTCGACGATCAGCGACTTGCCGCTGCGCCAGGAGGTGTTGCCGCCCGGCTTGATGAAGCCGAACAGGAGGAAACCGGCCGCGAGGACGACGGCCACGACCATTCCGTAGGTCATGCCGCGGTTGGTCCGCCGGGCGGGCGGCTCGGCCAGGTCGGGGTCGGCGCGCAGCAAGCCGGAGGTCAGCCGGGACACCAGGAACTGGTGCGCCATGACCTGATCGCGTCGGGACTGCATGGTGACACTCCTCGGAAGTTCAGCCGTTCAGGCCGCGCAGGCTTCGGTAGACGTCCAGGACCCACAGCGTCATCGGGAGCAGCGCGAGGGCCGCGGCGGAGTGGAGCAGGTCGCCCGCGCGGCCCCAGTAGGGCAGCAGCCGGCGCCCGGGAACCGTCCAGCACACGACTCCGGCGAGCGCGGCGGCGGCGAGCAGGACGGCGGTGCCCAGGAGTTCACCGCGGGTGCCGTGGGCGCGGGCGAGTTCGACGGCGAGGAACACGCTCCCCAGGCCGGCCGGCAGGACGAGGGCGATCCGCTGCCAGGAGGTTCCCAGGGTGCGCGCGTGCAGGGCGAGCAGGACCGCCAGCAGCAGGGACGTGATCGTCTCAGGAAGGCCCGGCCGGGTCGCCATGGCCGCCATGCAGACCGCGCAGACCAGGCCGACGGCGCCGTACAGGCCGGTCATCCACTGGTCGACCGCACCTGCTCCGGCCGCCACGTCCTCCTCCGTGCGCGGTTCGATGCCCTCCTGGAGCTGGTCGGGGTTGGTCGGCAGCGGGGGCAGGCGCAGCCCGGACAGGGAGAAGGACATCATGGGGATGAAGGCTCCGAAGAGCACGACGCCGACCGCGACGGCCGAGGCGGCCTGCGGGAACGGCACGTCCAGTCCCAGCATGACGCCGCCGCCGAGGACCCCCGCCACGCACACGACCCCGGCGGCGGCGAACACCACGGGGTACCCGGCCACCATCGCGGTGGCGAGCACCAGCCCGACCGCCCCGGCGGCGCCCGCCGCGACCAGGTGCGCGCCGACGGTGCGCGCCGCCCCGTCCCCGGGCCGTCCGGCGCCGGTGAGCAGCGCTCCGGCCACGGCGAGGAAGGCGGCGCCGGACAGGCCGAGCAGCACCCCGCCCGGCCGGTCCTCCAGGACGCGCGCCGCCGAACCGGCGCCGGACAGGGCCAGCAGGGCGGCGCCCGCGGCGAGCACGGCCCGGTCGCCCGCCGCCCCGCCGGAGGTGGCCAGCAGGACCAGGCAGCCGAGCAGCGCGCCGCCCATCAGGGTCCGCAGCACCCAGCGGCTGACGTCGGGTGTCCAGGCGTGCGGGAGGCCCCGCACGGCGGCGGAGACGGCTTCGAGCAGGCTGTCGTAGCGGACCGGCGGAAGCTCCTGGCGCCGGGGGCGCAGCAACAGCGTCTCGCCCTCGCGCAGTTCGAGCGAGGCGGGCGTGCCTTCCAGGTCCAGGGGGCTGCCGCCGATGCGCTGGAGGGCCCAGCCGCCGTTCTCCAGGCCCTGTTCGGCCAGGTCCTCACCGGCGTGCGTGGCGATCACGGGCAGCAGGTCCGCGATGGGGACGTCGGCCGGTACGGCGAGGTCCAGGGTCTTCTCAGGGGCGCGCACCGTGAGACGGCACAACCCGTTCATCGAGCCTTCGCTCATGAGGGCAACAGCCTTCCGGGGGACATGCACGGCCATGACCGGACGGCGGTCCTGCCGCCGGGCATGGCGAGGTGGTCTGGGAAGCCGCTTCGTCCCGGCCGGGCGCCAGCGGGCCGGGGCGGAGCGTGAGGCGGTCGAGGGCATGCCGGGTGCCTTCGCCAACAGTGCCTGACAGCAGATACTCTCATGGCCGCAAACGTGTTTTCACCGTGAGTCTCCGGGACCGTACCCGGCACCGGCGCGTGTCGCCGCGGCGACACGTGGCGCACACGCCGTTCCCAGCCGGGGCGGGCCGGGTGCGGCGCTCTCGCGGTGAGCCCGCCCAGGCCCCTCCCTCTCAGCACCGGGGCCCCGGTTCTTCCGCCCCGTGCACACGTGAAGGAGAGACCCAGTTGAGCGTGGTTTTCTTCCGCAGGCCGGTCCGTCGGCGCGGCCCGGACCTGCCCGACGGCGAACTGGCTCTCCAGGAGCCACCGACCCTGTCGGAGGCCACACCTTCCTCGTCGGCCGGTCTGCTGACGTATCTGCCGATGGCGGGCATGTCCGTCGGCATGGTGCTGCTGTACACACGTATCGGCAGCGGCACCGGGCCGGTCATCTATCTCGTGGTCGGGCTGATGCTGCTGTCCATGATCACGATGCTGGTCGGGCAGCTGGTGAAGTCCGGCTCCGAACGCAAGCAGAAGATGCAGGGGGTGCGCCGCGACTACCTGCGCTACCTCGGCGGGATGCGGCGCAAGGCACGGGCGGCCGTGGCCGAGCAGCAGCGGGCCCTGGCCTGGAGGCACCCGGAGCCGGAGGAACTGTGGTCGTTCGCCGCGACCACCCGGCTGTGGGAGCGCCGCGCCTCCGACGCCGACTTCGCGGAGGTGCGGCTGGCCGTCGGTGACCAGCGCCTGTCCCTCCAGCTGGTGAACAAGGCGAGCAAGCCCGTGGAGGACCTGGACCCGCTGACCGCGCACGCGCTGCGGGCCTTCATCAACGCCTACTCGACGGTCCCCGAGCAGCCGATCGCGCTGTTCCTGCGCGCCTGGGCCCGCGTGCTCTTCCAGGGCGAGCGGGCGAAGGTGCTGGCCGCCGCGCGCGCCCTGGTGGGCCAGCTGGCGGTGGCCCACACCCCGCAGAACCTGATGATCGCCTTCTGCGTGGCCCCCGAGCACCGCCCGGACTGGGAGTGGGCCAAGTGGCTGCCGCACACGCTGCACCCGAACGAGACGGACGGCGCGGGCCCGGCCCGGCTCATCACCTCGGCCTTCACCGAACTGGAGGACCTGCTCGGTGAGGAGTTCACCGAGCGCGCCGGTTTCGAGGCGGGTGCCTCGCCGACCGCCGACGAGCCCTACGTGGTCGTGGTGCTGGACGGCGGTCAGGTGCCCGAGGGGCACCGCGCGGCCCGGGCCGGTTTCCGCAACGCCGTCGTCGTGGACCTGGCCGGGGGACTGCCCTGGCGGCCCGGTCGTACGGTGCTGCGGCTGCGCGTGGAGGAGGGCGCGCCGGCGGAGCCGGGACAGCCGGCGTACGACGAGCTGAAGATCGTACGCACCGACCGGGACCGGAAGGAGACGACGATCCCGCTGGGCCGTGCGGACCGGCTCGGTCCGGCCGCGGCGCGGGCGCTGGCCGCCCAGCTCGCCCCGATGCGGACCGGGGCGACCGCCGAGGCCGCGCAGCCGCTGTCCACCGACATCCAGCTGACCGCCCTCCTGGGCATCCCGGACCTGCACCGGTTCTCCCCGGCCGAGTACTGGGAGCGGCGCGGCGGCCAGCGGCAGCGCCTGCGGGTGCCGATCGCGGTGGGCGCGGACGGGCGGCCGGTCGAGCTGGACCTCAAGGAGTCCGCGCAGGACGGCATGGGACCGCACGGCATGCTGATCGGCGCCACGGGTTCCGGCAAGAGCGAGCTGCTGCGCACGCTGGTGCTGGGGCTGGCCCTGGCCCATTCGTCGGAGACGCTCAACTTCGTGCTCGTGGACTTCAAGGGCGGTGCGACCTTCCTCGGCTTCGACGAGCTGCCGCACACCTCGGCGGTGATCACCAACCTGGCGGACGAGGTGTCGCTGGTGGACCGCATGCAGGACGCCCTGCGCGGGGAGATCCAGCGGCGGCAGGAACTGCTGCGCAGCGCGGGCAACTTCACCTCGGTCCTCGAGTACGAGAAGGCGCGCGCGGCCGGCACCCCGCTGGAGCCGCTGCCCAGTCTCCTGGTGGTCGTGGACGAGTTCAGCGAACTGCTCGCCGCGCACCGGGAGTTCATGGACCTGTTCGTGGCGATCGGCCGGCTGGGCCGCTCGCTGGGTGTGCACATGCTGCTGGCCTCGCAGCGGCTGGACGAGGGCCGGATGCACCAGCTGGAGGGCCACCTCTCCTACCGCATCGGGCTGCGTACGTTCTCGGCGATGGAGAGCCGGGGCGTGCTCGGTGTGCCCGACGCCTACGAGCTGCCGTCGCAGCCGGGCGCCGGTTTCCTCAAGAGCGGTGTGGAGCCGCTGACCCGGTTCCGGGCCGCGTACGTCTCCGGGCCCTACCGGCAGAAGGTGGGCGCGCTGGCCCAGGAGAAGATCGCCGGCCAGGTGGTGCCGTGGACCGGGGACTGGGTGGGCGGACGCGACGACACCGCCGCCGAGGAGCCCGCGGCCGCGACGACGGCCGGGGCGGACGAGGAGGACGCGGACAGCCTGATGGCGGTGGCCCTCGACAAGCTCCGCGACTCCGGGCCGCCCGCGTACGAGGTGTGGCTGCCTCCGCTGGGCGCCCCGCCGACCCTGGACGCGCTGCTGCCGCCGCTCGTCCCCGACCCGGAACTGGGTCTGACCACGGCCGACTGGGAGGGCCGCGGCAAGCTGCGGGTCCCCCTCGGCATCGTCGACAAGCCCTTCGAGCAGGTACGCGACCTGCTGACGGTGGACCTCGCGGGCGCCGGCGGCCACGTGGCCATCGCGGGCGGCCCGCAGAGCGGCAAGTCCACCCTCGTGCGCAGCCTGATCACCGCCCTGGCCCTGACCCACACCCCGGGTGAAGTCCAGTTCTACTGCCTGGACTTCGGTGGCGGCACCCTCTCCTCGCTGGCCGGCCTGCCGCACGTGGGCGGGGTCGTGGGCCGGCTGGAGACCGAACGGGTGGGCCGGACCCTGGCCGAGATGACCACGCTCCTCGCCCACCGGGAGCGGTTGTTCCTGGAGCACTCGATCGACTCCATGGCGACGCTGCGGCGCCGCCGCGCGGCCGGTGAGTTCCCCGAGGAACGGCACGGGGACGTGTTCCTGGTGATCGACGGCTGGCAGACGATGCGGCAGGAGTTCCAGGACCACACGCAGACGGTCGCCCAGCTCACCACCAGCGGTCTGAACTACGGCATCCACGTGGTGACCGCCACCACCCGCTGGGCCGAACTGGCCACGGCGGTCCGCGACCAGTCGGGGACCAAGCTGGAACTGCGCATGGGCGACCCGCTGGACTCCACGATCGACATGCGGCGGGCCAGGACCGTGCCGACCGTGCCCGGCCGCGGTCTGACGGTCGACTCCAAGCTGCACTTCCTGACCACCCTGCCGCGCATCGACGGCGTCGACGACGCGGCCAGCCTCAGCGACGGCGTGGCCGACCTGGTGTCGGCCGTGACGGAGAGCTGGCAGGGCCCGTCCGCACCGCCGGTGCGCATGCTGCCCACCGAACTGGACGCCGCCCAGCTGCCGTCCGCACCCGAGGGACGCCGCTTCCACATCGCGCTCGGTGTGGAGGAGACGCAGCTGGAGCCGGCCTGGCACAACTTCGCCGAGACCCCGCACCTGGTGGCCTTCGGCGACAGCGAGTCGGGCAAGACCAACCTGCTGCGCCTGGTGGCGAAGGGGGTCGTCGAGCGGTTCACCCCGGCCGAGGCCCGGATCCTGGTGGTCGACTTCCGCCGCGAACTCGTCGAGGCGGTGCCCAAGGAGTACCAGCTGGGCCACGCGGTGTCGGTCGACCAGCTGGCGGAGTACGTCGACGGGGTCGGCCGGGCCCTGAAGACCCGTACTCCCGGACAGGACATCTCACCGGCCCAGATGCGGCAGGCCGACTGGTGGGCGGGGCCCCGTCTGTTCGTCCTCGTCGACGACTACGACCTCGTCGCCAACCCGATGCGGCCGGTCTTCGAACCCCTGCTGGAACACCTGCCGCTGGGCTACGAGGTGGGTCTGCACATGGTCGTCACCCGGGCCGCCGCGGGCGCGATGCGCGGCCTCAACGACCCGCTGGTGCGGCGCATGCTGGAGGTCAACACGCCCGGCCTGCTGATGTCCTGCCCGCCGAGCGAGGGATACCTCTTCAACAACATCAGGCCGAGGATCCTGCCGCCCGGCCGCGGCAGCTACGTCACGCGCCGCAGCGCGACGCAGATCCAGCTGGGGCTGCTGCCCGGGACGGAGGACGACAGCACGGGGTGACGTCGCGGGGCCGGGAGGGCGGACGGACGTCCGAGAAGGAGTGCGGCCCCGGCTCCCGGCGCCGGGGCCGGCGTCCTCTCACGACGGTGCGCCCGCGTCGGCACGCCGGCTCCTGCGGATCCGGGCCACGGCCATCGCGGCCCCTGCCGCCGCCGTCACCAGCAGACACCCCGCCGCCAGCGCTCCCGCCCGCCGTACGACACCGCTGCGGGGGGCGCGGTCCGGGAGCCGGACGGCCGTCTCGTCCGGTGCGGCGGCCGGTCCCGCCGGGGGCAGCACCATGCTGAGCGCCGCCGCGGGATCGAGGAGCGGCACCTGCGCGTGCGCGGCGGTGGCCGTCAGCCGCGCCGCCGTCTCCGCGGCGCTCAGGCCGGGCCGCTGGGCGCGGACCAGGGCGGCGGCGCCCGCCACGAAGGCGGCGGCCACCGACGGCCCGTTGGCGACGTAGGAGCCCGGGCCGGACGGTCCGATGCCGGTGATGCCGTTGCCGGGTGCCGCGAGATCGGCGTGCCCGGGGACGGCAACGGCGTCGCGGGGCCGGCCGCCGTCGATGTCGGTGTCCACCACGGAGAGCACCCCGTCCGCGGCGGCCGGCCAGTAGGCGGTGGGGGGAGGGGTCGCGCCCTGCCCTGAGCCGGGGGGCGCGGTGTCGGGTGCGGCGGGGGCGATGACGAGCACGTCGTGGGCCCTGGCCGCCGCGAGGGCCGGCTTCAGCGCGGCACCGGACCCGGGCAGCGCGGCCGAGACCACGACGACCTTCGCCCCCGCCGCCACCACCGCCTCGATGCCCTCGGCGACCCGCGCCGCGCTCGGCGTGCCCTTCTGGTCGGTTCCGCGCGCGCCGATGATCCGGGCCCGGGGCGCCACACCGCTGAAACCACCCCCGGGAGCGGGCGCCGCCGCGACGATCCCGGCGAGGAAGGTGCCGTGCCCCACGCAGTCCTGGGCGGCGTCCCCGGTGACCTGCACGCGTCCGGCGAGCAGCGGTGCGTGGTCCGACACACCGGTGTCCACCACGCCCACCGCCACACCGGCGCCCTGGCTGTAGCGCGCGGCCCGTGCCAGGCTCAGGTTCTGCTGCGCCCAGGGCACCGCGTTCACCTGGACCTTGGAGGGTCTGGTGCACGCGGTCGCTCCGGAGGCGAGCGCCGGCGGCATCAGGGGCAGCTTCGGCGGACCGGCCGACGCATCCGCGACGGCCGTACCGGTGTCAGGTGCCGCGGCCGCCGCCGGTACGGGCGCGGTCAGGGCCATCAGCCCGCCGAGGAGCGGCAGCACGGCGGCGGACCGCAGGGTGTGCCGGCGGACACGTCCGGGGGCGAGGTGGGATGAGGTGCTCTCGTCGTTCATAGGCTGAAACCCCTGAGCGTGGTGGACCGTTGGTTCCGGGTAGTGGGACATCCGTCGCCGGTCTCGGTGGCGACGGGTAAACTCTTGTCCAGCAAGCACATGTGGCGACGGGTCGGCTCCGGACACCACATGCGACACCGGAGCGGACGGAACACCTCCGTGTTTCCCGCTCCGCCCCTCCGGCCTGGCGCGGCCGGTCAGCACCGTACCGGACTCACCCATGTGTCAAGAACACATGGGTTCCGGTGCGGCAGTGATCCCACCGACGCGACCAAGAGCTGCGAGGACCGCATGACCGTCAGCCGTGCAGGGAGCAGGCGATGATCCGGCGCGGTGCCGGAAGGCGTGCCGGGCGCACCGGTCCCCGCGCCGCCGGGCCGCTGACGGTGACGACCGGCGGCGAACGGGTCCATCTCGTGCACCTGGGCGACCGCCCGCCCGCGCCGCTCAAGGACGTCGCCGACTGTCTGGGGCCCGCCGGAGAGGGCGAGGTCGCCGTCGTGGTCGGCTCGTCCCTGGGCGACGGCGGCGCGGACGCGCTGTGCGAACAGCTGGCACCGGCGCTGGACAAGAGCCGGAAGGCCGACATACGTGTGCTGCGCCTGGTGATGTCCGCGGGTGCGGACGAGGCCGGCGGCCGGCCCTCGGTGGCCCGGCTCCTGTGCGAACGCTGGGGGTTCGACGTACTGGCCACGGCCGGGGCGGCCGTCGTCGTGCCCGACGGGTCCCTGTTCTCGCCCGACCTGCCCGGCGCTCCCGGGGGCTGGTGGCACTTCTCCACCGGTGAGGTGCCCCGCCGGGTCGGCAGCCGGCTGCCGGTCCCCGACTGGGAGTCCGCCCTGGAACGGGTCGGGAGGGAAGCGGCCGACGGGCACGTCGTCGAAGCGGTCCCGGCGGGCCTGCTGGTCCGCCCGGCCCAGGCCTCCGCTCCCGTCGTGCACGCCCTGCCCTACGCCGTACCGCCCGACCCGGACCGGCCGCAGGTGCTGCTCGGCGCACCGAGCGTGCCCGCGGAGGCGCTGGCGGACGTGCTGGCCGCGCTGCCGGGGCGGCTGCGCCGGTCGGTGCGGCTGCTGTCCCTCGACGGCCGGGACCTGATCGGCACCGGGCAGGCGGTGGCCGATCTGATCGGCGCCGACACGCAGGTGGCCCATGGTGTGCCCGTGATCACCGAGCGCGCCGCGCCCGGTGAGGCGTCCGTCTCCCTCCGTATGGTCGGCGCCGACGGAACACCCTCCTGGCGTCCGTACGTGGAGTCCGTGGTCTGCCCGCCCATGGTGAACGGGGTCCGGCCGCCGGTCCGGGTGGCCGCCTGGCGCGCTCCGGCCGGGCTGCGCCGCGAGGGGGCGGAGCCGGACGCGCTGGTGCTCGACGGCCGCTGGAAGGCGGCGGTGACCCCGGCGGGTCTGTGGATCGGCCCGCGCAGCACCCGTCCGCCACACGCCGCCGCGCACCGGCCGGTCGCGCCCGACGTCGTGGCCGTCGACCTCGGCGCGCCCCGGCGCGCGCTGGACGACTCCCTCTGGCCGCACCTCGACGCGATCCTGCGGGACATGGAACCGGAGGAACGGGAGCGGGCGGTGGTGCGTGTCCACGGTGTCCTCGGCGCCAACGGCATGGACCAGTTGCGCAGGCTGGCCGTGCGGCACGGTTTCTCGCTGCTGGCCCAGGAACCGGCCGCGGGGACGGCGGAGGAGGCCGGTGCCGTGGCAGAAGCGGGCCCGGATACGGTGCCGGAGACGGAACCGGAGGGTGGGTCCGCGCCGAGCGGCACTCCGGGGGCCGGGGGCCGCCCCGTCCTCTCGCCGGAGCAGGAGCCGGAGCCGGAGTCGGAGCAGGAGCCGGTGCCTGAGCCGGAGTTCGGGTCGGTGCCTGAGCCGGAGTCCATGCCGGGGGTTCCGCTTGCGACCACCTCCGCTCACACACCGGGCGCGGCGGCCTCACCGGACGCGCCGGACCTGCCCGGCGCACCGGGCGCTCCGCACCGCCCGGCCGCAGCGGCCCCGTCTCCGGGGCGACCCGCGTACGCCACGGCGGGCACCGGCGCCACGCAGACCTCGGGCCAGGCGGCCCCGCCGCGCGCCACACCGGCGGCCGGGCCCGCGGCGCCCCCGTCCGTGCCGCGCGAGACGCCCTCCCCCGCTTCGACGGAGGAGACCTGGCTCCGGTCGCCGGCTCGGCAGGCGTCCTCGCCGCAGCACGGCCCCGTCCCCCAGCGGGCCGTGCCGCCGTCCCGCCCGCAGGCGCCGCCACCGGACGCGCAGAGCGACCACGACACGCTCCGCGCCTCCCTGGGTCCGTTCTGGGAGCGCCACACCAGGGCCGCCCTGCAGGCGATGACGCGGATGCCCGGCATGCGCGCGCAGGACTCCGGTGACGTCTCGCTCACCCACCTGGCGGCCGTGCACGTGTACTTGACCGCCGTGGACGAGTCGGAACTGGGCGCGTCCGTGACGGACGGGGACGAGTCGACGCTGGCGTTGCTGCGCTGTCTGGAGTGGGGGTTGCGCAGGCTCCCCTCCTACCGTGGTGCCGTGGTCAGCGTCAGCCCGCAGCTCACGGCCCGCCTGACGCCCGACCTGGTGGGGGCCCGTCTGGACGGCGAGTTCCCGGTCCGCGGTACGGCGGCCGGGGCCGGGGGCCCGGCGCCGGCGACCGATCACGTGCTCATCTGGTCGGTGACGGGCCGCCGCGCCAGTGCCCTCCTGAACGAGGAGAGCAGGGAGATCGTGTTCTCCCGCCACTCCGGCTTCCGGTTCCTGGGTGTCGCGCGGCGTGGTCCGGCCACCGTCGGCCTGCTGCGTGAACTGCCCCCGCACGACCGCTCGTCCGGCACGACGGAGCTGACCGCGTCCGACGTCGCCCTCCTCGAACGGCTGCGCGCCGCCGTGGACCTGTCCGCCGGCCCGGCCGCGCACACACCGACGACCCGACCCGCGGCGGCGGGCGCGGCGGTGCCGCCGCACACCGGCACCGCCTGAACCCGCTCCCCCGCCCTGCCCTCCCGGCCACCACGCCGGTGCTCCGGCACCGGCCCGCCCCGTACAAGGAGTCCCATGTCTCCCAGAACCCCGAGGACCGCGGCCACGCCGGCCGCCCCGGCCGACGCGGCCTTCGCCAACGCGCCGCGGATCCGGCGGGCCGCCGCTCTGCCGATGCCCGACGGAGCGAGCATGAGCCCGTTCGCCCCGGCCGACCCACTGGGCACCGGCCAGGACGAGAAGACCGCGCGGGCGCTGGCCACGGCGCTGTCCGCACCCCGGAGCCCGGAGCCGGCGCCGGAGGCGGACCCGGAGGCCTGGCGGCCGGGCGGCACGGGCGAGGACGCCCGGCAGGCCGGCGCCGAGGCGGCCGGCGAGGCCGCGGCAGCCGCCCCGCCGTCGGGGCCCCGCCGGACACCGGGCACGGGTTTCGCCGCCCGGGTCACCGAACGGCCTTTCCTGGTGGCCGCCGCCGTCGCGGGCGCCGTCATCGCCGCCACGCCGTTCGTCGCCTCCCACGGCAAGGACCACATGCGCAACTACGAGGGCATGGGCGCCGGGGATCCGGTCGCCAAGCTCCCGGGCGGCACCCCGGACCGGCACCCCGACGCCTACGCCGGCCAGATGCCGATCGCGCAGTCCGACGGCAACGGTTCCGCCGGCGGTCTGCTGGACCCGGGGGCGGGCTCGTGGCACGCCCCGGCCGCCGCGTCGGGCGGGCAGACGGCGGCGAACTCCCCAGCGGTGCCCCAGGTGCTCGCCGCGGACCCCGCCGACCGGACCGCGAACGTCCCGGCGGGAACGGGGACGGCCTCCTCGAACACCCCGTCCGGCGTGGCGGCGGACGTCTCCTCCCCGGTCCGTTCCGCCGTACCGCGGCACACCGCGACGGCCGCCGACGCTCACGCGAAGGGAGCGGCGCGGCAGACCGCACCGGCCGCGGCCCACCCGGGCATGCCGGACGGCACGACCGCCAAGGCCGTGGTCACCGGTGCCGGCGCGGGCGCGGGCACCACCGCCGCGAAGAAGCCGGCCGGCACGACCACCGCCGCCGTGAAGACCGCGGCGGCCAAGACCGCGGCCGTGAAGAACGCCACCGCCAAGCCCGCGACCGACACACCGGTGAAGGCCGCGGCCGGCACGCCGGCGAAGGCCGGCTCCGAACCGGCGACGGCCGCCGCCCGCGCGCGCGTGGCCGCGACCGGGACCGCGGCCGGTGCCACGGCCGCGTCCGCGGCCGAGCCCGCCGCGCCCCAGGCACGCGCCGCCGCCTCCGCCTCCACGCCCGACGCGGAGACTCCCCTCACCCCGCTCGAACCCACCACGACCGGCCCCGACGCCCCCCGCGGCCAGGCCACCGGCTCCAGCCCGGCCGCCACCACCCCCGACCACACCACCACCCCCGACACCGGCACCGACTCCGGCACCGCGGCGCAGGGCGACGGCGCCGCCGCCGACCCGAAGCCGGCCGCGCACCCCGATCCCGAGCCCGCCCCCCGGTGGGGCACCGAGGTCTTCAGCGGCACCCACGTCCTGCGCCCCGGGCAGAGCCTCGCCTCCGACCGGACGCACCTGACGATGCGTACGGACGGGAACCTCGTCATCACGGACGAGAACGGCACGGTCCGCTGGTCCTCGCACACCTCGGGCCAGGGCGACTACGCCGTCCTCCAGTCGGACGGCGACCTCGTGGTCCGTACGGCGGCGCAGCAGACCCGCTGGTCGTCCGGCTCGGGCGGCCACGACGGGGCCCGGCTCGTCCTCCAGAACGACGGCAACGTCACGATCCTCGCCCCCGACGGCCGCGTTCTGTGGGCCGCCGGGACGCAGCACTGAGTACGGCCCGGCCGACCAGCCCGGCCGGGTACCCCACCCCGAAGAGGTAATCACCATGCAGAGCGCGCACCGCCGTGCCTGCGGCGCGGGTCCCGCCGCGCCGCCCGCCGGCGCCCCGGACCGGGCGTCCCGGCCGTCCGCACCCGACGGGAAGGAGCAGTCGTGGCCCGCCATCTGATCACCGTCGGCCGGGAGGGCGGCTGCGATCACACGACGATCGGCGCGGCTCTGCTCAACGCCCGTCCGGGAGCGATCATCAGTGTCCGTCCGGGCAGTTACCAGGAGACCCTGGTCGTGCAGAACCGGGTGACGATCGTCGCCGACGGCCCGCGCGGCAGCGTCGAGATCGCCCCCGCCAAGGGGGCGGCGGTGACCCTCGCGGCGGACGCCGTGATGCTCACCGACCTGCTGCTGCGGGCCGGCGAGGGCGAACTGCCGGTGATCGACGCGGTCCGCGGGCAGGTCGCCCTGGACGGCTGCGAAGTCCTGGGCGCGGGCTGGACGGCGCTGCTCAGCCGGGGCAGCGGCTCCCTCGCGATGCGGTCGTGCCGGGTCACCAACCCGGCCGGCGCGGGTGTCGTCGAGGCCGGTTCGACCGGCAGTGTCATCGAGGACTGCCTCATCGAGAACCTGGGCACGTCGGCGGTCGTGGTCAGCGAGGAGGGCCGGGTGACCGTGCGCAACTGCCGTCTGCGCGACGCCCGGGGCAACGGCGTGCTGGCCAACGGCCAGTCGCGCGGGGTCGTGGAGGACTGCGAGATCACCTCCACCGAGAAGCCTGGTGTCGCGCTGGAGGGCGGCACGTCGCTGAGGATCGTGCGGACCACGCTGCGGGACTGCACGCTCGGTGTCCACGTGTCGAGTTCGGTGCGCACCGAGCTGTCCCACGTGGCGGTGCACCGTTCGGCCGGCCACGGTTTCGTCGTCGCCGACCGCTCCGATCCGCAGCTGTCGTACTGCGAGACCTCCGCGACGCAGGGCAGCGGCGTGTACGTCACCGGACGTTCCCGCGGCTACTTCGTGAACTGCGCCTTCGACGGCGCCGAAGCGGCGGCCGTGCACGTCGAGGACTCCAGCACCCCGTCCTTCACCGGCGCCCGGGTCACCGGCAGCAAGGGCACCGGCCTGCTCCTCGAGGGGGAGTCCGCCGCCGAGTTCGACCAGCTGGACGTGGTGCGGGCGGGCGGCACCGGGGTGTCGGTGACCTCGGGGGCGAACCCGCTGCTGCGCCGCGCGCGCGTCACCGAGGCGCGCGGTGCTGGCATCCAGGTCTCCGGGCAGGCCCGGGGCCGGTTCGAGGACTGCGAGGTCGGTGACTGCGCCGGGCACGCGCTGCGGATCGAGGGGGGCGGCAACCCGCACATGGGCAGTTCGGCGCTGCGCGGCGCGGGCGGCTCGGGTGTCTCGGTGGGCGCGGAGGGGCAGGGCACCCTGCGCGACTGCGAGATCTCCGGTTCCTCCGCGTCGGGCGCCGCGGTCGAGGGCAAGGGTGAGCTGACCCTGGTCAGGACCCGGGTCCTGGGGTCCGGCGGGCACGGTGCGCTGGTCGCGGCGGACGGCCGGGCGGTGCTCAAGGCGTGCGAGTTCAGCGGGAACACCGGCGACGGAGTCCGGATCGAGTCGGACGGTCCGGTGGAGGTGACCGACTGCACCGTGCGGTCCAACAGGGGGGCCGGCCTGAAGCACGCCCGCCCGGGTGCTCACTTCACCCTCTCCGGTCTGACCAGCCTCGACAACAAGACGCCCGACGTGGGCACGGAACCGCCCGCCGAGGACGCCCCGCCCACCGCCGGCGAGCCGGCCACCAGCAGCGGGCAGGAGAACCGGGAGCCGGAGAACGCGCTGGTCGCGGAGCTGAACGCGCTCATCGGCCTGGACAACGTCAAGGAACAGGTCAACATGCTCGTCAGCCTGGGCAAGCTCGCCCAGCGGCGGGCCCGGCTCGGCATCCCGGCCCCGCCCATGAGCCGCCACCTGGTCTTCGCCGGTCCGCCCGGCACGGGCAAGACGACGGTGGCCCGGCTGTACGGCGGGATCCTGGCGAGCCTCGGGATGCTGTCCTCGGGCCACATCGTCGAGGTGTCCCGCGCCGACCTGGTCGCCCAGGTGATCGGCGGTACGGCGATCAAGACGACGGAGGTGTTCGAACGCGCCCAGGGCGGCGTGCTCTTCATCGACGAGGCGTACACGCTGCTGTCCGACAGCAAGGGTTCCTCCGTCGACTTCGGGCAGGAGGCCATCGACACCCTCGTCAAACTGATCGAGGACCACCGGGACGACACCGTGGTCATCGTCGCGGGCTACCCCAAGGAGATGACGGACTTCCTGGCCGCCAACCCGGGCATGGCCTCACGGTTCACCCGCACCATCGAGTTCGAGAACTACTCGGTGGACGAACTGGTCACCATCACCGAGAACATGTGCGCCACCCACCGCTACGTCCTCGACCCGCTGACCCGGGAGGCACTCGGCATCCGCTTCTCCCGGATGCGGCGGGACGCGACGTTCGGCAACGGCCGGGCCGCCCGCCAGGTGTTCGAGGAGATGATCGACCGGCAGTCGCTGCGGCTGGCGACCCAGCAGGAGGCGAGCGAGGCCGACCTGATGCTCATGGTCCCCGAGGACGTGGGCGCCGACGAGGCCGAGGAGGTGCGCGCGGAGGTCAGGAAGGAACCCGGCGAGTCGGACGCGCTGGCCCGGCTGCGCGCCATGACCGGTCTGGCGGCGGTCAAGCGGGAGGTCGGCGGCATCGTCGACCTGCTCACCGCCTACCGGCAGCGCGCGGCGGTGGGTCTGCCCACGCCCTCGATCAGCCACCACCTGGTGTTCTCCGGTCCGCCCGGCACGGGCAAGACCACGGTGGCCCGCCTGTACGCCGAGCTGCTGCGCTCCTTCGGCGTGCTCTCCAGCGGCCGGCTCGTCGAGGTGAGCCGCGCCGACCTGGTGGGGCGCTACATCGGACACACCGCGCAGCTCACCACGGAGAAGTTCGAGGAGGCCGTCGGGGGTGTGCTGTTCATCGACGAGGCGTACACGCTGACCCCCGCCAACTCCCCGCAGGACTTCGGCCGGGAGGCCGTCGACACCCTGCTGAAGCTGATGGAGGACCGCCGGGACGAGGTCGTGGTGATCGTCGCGGGCTACCCGGCGGAGATGGAGGGCTTCCTTGCCTCCAACCCCGGTCTGGCCTCGCGCTTCTCCCGGCACGTCTCCTTCGAGGACTACTCCACCGACGAACTGCTGTCCATCATCGACGAGCAGGCCGCCACGGCGGGGTACGTCTGCGCGCCCGCGACCCGCGAGGCGCTGCGCGCCCACCTGGACGCCCTGCCGCGCACCCGGTCCTTCGGCAACGCCCGCCTGGCCCGGCAGCTGATGGAGACGATGATGACCCGGCAGGCGGGCCGTCTCGCCTCCCTGTCCGCGCCGGACCTGGAAGCACTGACCACGCTGCTGCCCGAGGACCTGCCCGCGGGCACACCCGGCACGGCGGACCGGACGCCTGCCGAACACGCCCGCTGACGGGGGAGAAAACAGAGATCCCGCTCGCCCCTCGGGCCGAGCGGGATCTCTGCTTCCGGCTCAGCTGCGTGGCTGGGCTTCGATCACCAGGTAGGCGGCGGCACCGCCATCCGCCGTCGTCCCCCTGGCGAAGAGCTTCCAGCCGCTGCCCGTGGGATCGACGTTGAACCCGTCGACGTAGAAGGAGCTGTTGCTGGTGTTGAACTTCCCGAACACGCTGATGCCGGTCTGCCTTCCGCCACCGTAGTTCGCGATGTCGAAGGTCTGGCAGGTCCCCTGGGCGACCGTGGCGGTGGCCGTCGCCGACTGGTCCTGCGCAGCGGTGTTGAACACCAGGTAGGCCGCGTAGTTCCCCTGGGCGCACAGCTGCACACGCCCCGCGCCGATGGAGGCGGTCGCCGCCTGCGCCGGACCGCTCGACAGCAGGGCACCGGAGGCCAGGGCCGCCGCTCCGACGAAGGTGGCGGCGGCGCGCAGGGAAACAGATCTGACAGACAAGGAAATACACCTCTTGGGGTGAAGGAAGCTGCCGGGCAGACACATGCTAGGGAACACATGACCGACGAACAAGGAGTCCGGCTCCTGACATGTGTCTTCCCGGCGGGCAGGACGGGGCGGCCGGTCAGACGCGGACGCCGACCGGCTGTGTGTTGTACCCCTCCGCGTGCAGCGTCCCGCGGCCCGACGGCAGTGCCCCCGCGGCCCAGGACAGGGTGACCGTCCGCGCCTCCCCGGGCAGCAGCCACAGGTAGTTGTCGCCGTAGAGCGTGGGCAGCACCCGGTCGCCGCCGTGGGCGTCCAGCAGGGACAGCCGGACCATCGCGGCGACGGCGGACCCCTGGTTGCGGACGGTGGCCGTCGCCTCGCGGCGGTCGCCGTCGCGGACGACGTGGGTGGCGGACACCGCCAGCCTGACCTGCTTGAGCCGGTTGAGCGCGCGCATCGCCTCCGGTGTGCGGTAGCGCCAGTAGGTGTTGCGCGACAGCGTCTCTCCCCCGGCGCTCCTCAGTGTGAGGCGCAGCAGGTGCAGGTCGGGCAGGTCGTCGGTGAAGACGGCGGTGAACGCCCGCGTGGTGGCGGCGGCCCGGACGTCGACACGTGTGCTGCGGGCCGGTCCGGTCCGGCGGCCGTCGAGGCCGTACGTCTCGGCCGTCACCGTGGCCCCGCGCAGCGCCGCCCGGGTGTGGTTGACCGCGATGACCTCGCCCTCGACCGGGTCCGCCTGGACGTGCAGCGGCTCGCAGGCGGTGCGGGCCCCGTAGTAGGCGCCGTTGACGTCGAAGTCGTAGTCGTAGGTCTGCCAGACGGTGCTGTGCCAGGCCGGGTGGGACATCCAGAGCATCAGGCCGCTGGCGTCGTCCCACAGGTGGGCGTTCCACGCCTCGAACATGGCGCGGAAGTTCTCGTAGTTGACGAACTGCGCCTTGGCCGTGAAGTCGTCCAGGTCGCGGGCGGTGCCCAGGCGGGCCTCGATGGCCGCCTTGTAGTTCTGCGGTGCCTGGTTCCCGTGCTCGCTCCAGTCGTGGTAGTACCAGGCGCCGCCGATGGGCCACTCGGGTTCGCCGCCGGTCATGCGGCGGGTGCTGGCGGCGGTGGAGACGACGGGCATGCCGATCTCGGTGTGGAAGCCGAAGTTCTTGCTGCCGTAGGTGGCGGGGTCGAAGTAGCGGGCGGGCTCGACCCAGCCGTAGGGGCCGCCGCCCGTGGCGATGCCGCCGGCGGAGTTGTTCTGGTAGAGGATGCCGGGCGCCCCCTGCTCGACGGCCTCGCGCATGCCCTGGTCGATCGCGGCGGGCGGGTTGCCCTCGTTGGCGCCGCACCACACGGCGACGCTCGGGTGGATGCGGTGGCGCAGGACGGTGTCGCGGGCGATGGCGTTGTAGGCGTCGTGGTCCGGCGGGTCCATGCCCCAGGCGTTGGGGAAGTCGTTCCACACCAGGATGCCGTGCGCGTCGCAGGCGGCGTAGAACTCCTCGCGGTTGCTGCTGCCGACCCAGTTGCGGATCATCGTGAAGTTCATGTCGCGGTGCATGCGCACCGCCGTGTCCATCCGGTCGGCGGGCATGCGGCGCAGCAGTTCGTCCCAGCCCCAGTTGCCGCCGCGCACCAGCACCCGCACGCCGTTGACGCTGATCTTCAGCGGTTCGGGTGTGTTGGAGACGGTGGTGACCTCGCTCCAGGTGTTCCCGTCGTCGGACACCTTGACGGTGTACGTCTTCGGGTACGCCTGCTCCCACAGGACCGCGACCCGGTCGAAGCGGCGGGCCGAGCCGAGGTCGACCTGGATCCACTGGTGGTCCTCGTAGGCGGAGGACCAGCGGGTGCCGGGGTTGCCGTCGGTGGCGTGCGCGGCCGGGTGGCCGTCCTCCTCGCTGGAGGCACTCGCCGTGCGGTGCAGGGCGAGGTCGGTGCCGGGCGCGGCGCTGTCGACGACGGCGAGCGACCACAGGGAGTTGCCCCAGCTGGTGTTGCGCAGCCCGCACTCCAGACGCAGGTAGCGGGCGGTGCGCGGGGCGAAGTCGGTGACCCGCAGGCTGGCGTCGCCGCTGTTGAAGGGGAGCGGCACCGCCGTGTTGTCCACGGACTCGGCGTCCGTCCAGTCGGTCCCGTCGTCGGAGACCTGCACGACGAACGTCCGCGCGTACGCCTGCTCCCACACCAGGCCGAGGCGGTCGAAGTCCTGGGACGAGCCGAGGTCGACGCGGATCCACTGGTCGTTCTGCCAGGCGGAGGCCCAGCGGGTGCCCGCGTCGCCGTCGGTGGCGTTGCCCGGGCCGTGGTCGTCCTGGTCCTGGCTGGAGGCGTCCGCGGGCGCGTGCAGGGCGAGGTCGGTGCCCGGCCGGGCGCTGTCGTACACCGACAGCGCCCACAGCGAGCTGCCCCAGTCGGTCGCCCGGGTCAGACAGCGGATCCGTACGTACCGGGCGTGCTGTGCGCCGAGGTCGACGGACTGCGTGCAGGCGTCGGCGGAGGGGGTGAAGGGCAGCGGGGTGTGGTGCTCGTAGCCGAACTGGCGGATGCCGAAGCGGGTGGTGCGCCGGTCGCTGAGGGTCCCGCCGGCCTCGGCGGTGAGGGTGAGGTCGTGCAGGACGGGTTCGCCCAGGCCGTTGGGCCACCACAGGCGGGGGTTCTTGATCCGCAGGCGGGAGTAGGCGTCCGGCGCGAAGGTGACGTCGACGCTCCTGCCCGCGGGGACGGTGACCGTACGCGAGACACGTATGCCGTCGAAGGCGGCGGTGACGGTGGTGCTGTGGTCGGCGGTGTCGGCGTTGCGGACCGGGACGGTGACGGTCACTTCGGCGGCCGACAGGTCGGGCAGGTCCGGCAGCACGGTGTCCACGCGGGGGTCGCCGATGACGAGGTGCCCGGTGGATCTGAGCCGCACGTGGTTCCAGATGCCCGCGCCGCGGTCCCGGACGGCGGGCATCCAGTCCCAGCCCGAGGAGGCCAGGTACGTCGGCGAGTTGCGGTTCATCTGGTCGGCGCCGGCGTCCACCCAGGCCGAGCCGTCGGGGCCCTTGTCACCGGGGCTGCCGGGGACCGGCATGGGGGTGATCTTCACCGCGAGCGCGTTGCGGCCGTCGGAGGAGAGGAGCCCGGTGACGTCGTGGGCACAGCGGGCGAAGGGGAAGGTGAGGGTGCCGGCCTGCCGGCCGTTGAGCCACATCTCCGCCTGGTGGTTGACGCCGTCGAACTCCAGCCAGACGTGCCGTCCGGCGCCGGTGCGCAGGCCTGCGGGCAGGTCGAAGTCGCGCCGGTACCACCAGGAGTGGCGGGACAGTGCCTCGGGGACGTGCAGGTTGTTCAGTCCGGCGACCGGGTCGGGCAGCTTGCCCTGGTCGACGAGGGAGCCCAGGACGGTGCCGGGCACGGTGGCGGGCAGCCAAGTGCTGGTGTCCACGCCGGACGTGGACAGGTGGGCGCCGTCGCCGCCGGCCCGGTCGTCCAGGGTGAGGGTCCAGCCGGATTCCAGGGGCACGGTGCCGTCGGCGGCGACGGCGAGCGGCGGGGCGGGGGTGTGGTGGGTGCCCCAGTCGGTCCAGCCGGTGACGGCGGGGCGCCTGCCGTGGACGGCGCCGTACACCTCGAAGCCGTTGACGCCCAGCGGGTTGGGGCTGGAGCGCCTGCGGGCCGTCATGCGCACCCAGCGGGCGGTGACGGGCCTCGGCAACTGGATGTCGACCCGGCCGCCGGTGCCCGCGGTGGTCCGGTACACGCTCGTCCAGGACGCACGGTCCCGGGAGGTCTCGACGACGAACTCCGTCGCGTAGCTCGACTGGATCTCCTTGCCGGTGGTGCCCTGGTGCGGGTTGCCGTCGCTCGGCGGGGTGAACACCGGGTCGCTCGCGTCGGCCTCGAAGGTCAGCCGGATCCAGTCGACCCGGCACTCCGCCTGGAGGTCGACCGAGATCCACTGCGGGTCGCCCGCCTCCGCGCGCCAGCCGGTGCCGCGCACCCCCTGTGCGCCGATGCCGTCCACCGCGAACTCGGCCGGGGTGGGCGCGTACGCCTGTGAGGAGACCTCGACCGGGCGGTACGCGGCGAGTTCACCGGAGGCGGGGGCGGAGGAGGCGGAGGCGGCCGGCTGCCCGGCGCGCTCGGCTCCGGCCGCGGCCGCCGGGAACACCGTGCCGAGGCTGAACCCGGCCAGCAGTGTCGAGCCGGTGGCCACGACGGTGCGCCGGGAGGGGCGGTGCGATGGACTCGCCTGGTCGGCCATGTGAGTCGTCCAATCACAGGGTGGGCGGGTGGCACGAGCGGCCTGGCGCGGGGCTGCCCCGCCCGGGTCTGACAACGTTGCCATAGGTGTGGCCATAGGCTGTGTCGAGGAGGTGCATCTGTCAAGAGCTGGGACGGCGCGGCCGGTTCACCGACGCTCGGGGCCTGGCGCGCTCGTTGCCGGAGCGTACGGGTGCGGGCGAGCCGTGCGGCGGTTCCGGAGCTGGCGGAACCGTGGGCGCCGCCGGCCGCGGTGCGCCGGCTTCACGACCGCGACGGCCGGTGCCGGACGAGGCCCGCCACCGGCCGCACCACAACCCGGGCAGCGGCGCCGGCCCCACCCGGGGCCAGATCCCCCCGGCCGATGGCGACCGGACCGCCGGGCGGGCCGGGGACCGCAAGGCTCCCGGACGCGGGGGCCGAGGGACCGCCGGGCGGGCCGGAGCCCGGGACCCCGGGAACTCAGGGACCCGCTGCCCGAGGGACCGCAGGGACCCGAGGCCCGGGAGAACTCAGGGACCCGCTGACCCGGGAAACGAGGGATCCCGCTAGGAGCGCTGCGGGCGCGCACCGCGTCCAGTGGAGGCGTGTGGCCGCCGCCAGGACCACGGATACGGCCGGGCACCCTCCGCCCTGTCCAGGAGGCACCCTGCCAGGTTTCTCCCGTGCCGAAAATATGTGTCGCCACGGCCGATCGGTCCCTGGGAAGTGTGCCCGGGGTATAGGGTCCCTGTGTCAACAGCGACTCGGTCCGGGCGCTCGCCCGCGCACACACCCTGCGCGCCGTCCGGACCTGGAGTCATCCTCACACCCAGTCAGGATCCCGTCCTCGTGAGCAACTTTCCCTCGCCGCCGCCGGTACCGCAGGACCGCCAGTTCGTCCTCGGGCAGCACCTGCGCATGTCCATCCTCACGTCCGCGGAGGAGACGGACGGCAGGCACGACCTCTCGGACATCGTCCTGCCCGCCGACGCGGGCACGCCGCTGCACCTGCACACGGGTTACGAGGAGCGGATCTGGGTCGTCGAGGGCAGTCTGACGGTGTGGGCCGGCCCCGACACGTTCACGCTGCGGTCCGGCGACTTCTACGCCATCCCGATGAACACCCCGCACACGATCAAGGCGGGCCCGGAGGGCGCACGGTCCCTCAACATCACCTCCCCGGCCGCGTTCGCGGAACTCATCCGCCGCAGCGGGACCCCGGCGCACCTGGCGACCTCCGAGACCGAATGGGACATGGGCCTGTTCCAGGCGGTCACCGAGGAACTCGGCGACATCATCCTCGGCCCGCCCGGGGCCGTCCCCGCGGACCTGGAGAAGAACCCGGCCGGACACGCCGGCCCCGACCGCGCATGACACACTCCGCATGCGGTGCTCGCGCTCGCTGAGCACCCGTGCGGCACGATCCGTGCCCGCCGCGAGGACCGCGGCGGGCACACGTCTCGGCCGCCGGGCTGCACGACGGGCCCTGTCCACCTGCCGGTTTCTCGCGGGGAGGGCCGAAGGACCGCATGCGGATCCGCCGGCCCCACCGAGGGAGGGAAGACATGCCGAAGGATCTGCGCGACGAGGACGTCGTGCACGTCGGTGACGAGGTGTACGCGGTCACCGGGAGCAACACCAACTGGGTGATCGTCAAGGAGGGGGACAGCTGCGTCCTGGTCGACTCCGGTTATCCCGGCGACCACGACGCCGTGCTGGCGTCGCTGGACAGGGTCGGACTGCGTCCGGAGTCGGTGGCCGCCGTCCTGGTGACGCACGCGCACAACGACCACATCGGAGCGGCCGAACGGCTCCGGGCAGCTCATGGCGTGCCCGTCCTGATGCACGAGGACGAGGTGCCGCACGCCCGCCGCGACTTCCTGGACCAGGTGTCCATCGGCCAGGTGCTCGCCCAGGCGTGGCGCCCGGGTGTGCTTCCGTGGGCCCTGCACGCGCTGCGGGCCGGCGGAACGGAGCACGTCCCGGTGGCCGGGCCCCTGGCGTTTCCCGCGCCGGGGCCGCTGGACCTGCCCGGCTCCCCGGTTCCCGTGCACACTCCGGGGCACACCAAGGGTCACTGCGCCTACCACCTGCCCCGCAGCGGCATCCTGATCAGCGGCGACGCACTGGTCACCGCGCACCCGACGTCGAGGACCTCCGGCCCCCAGCTGCTGCCCGACATGTTCCACACCGACCGTGCCTCCGCCGTGGGTGCCCTGACCACACTCGAAGGGGTGGAGGCGGATGTCGTCGTGCCGGGTCACGGCCCGGTGCACCGCGGATCCGTCAAGGAAGCCGCAGGTCAAGCGTACGAGCGCGCGCAGCGCTGAACGGTCGTGCCCCGCGCGGGGCACCGAGCGGCGCGATGCGGAGCCGACCGGGTTCCGGGACATCGTTCGGGGGAAAGTTTCTCCTGGAGGAGGTTTTCCGAATCGCAGGCGAGTACACCGGAGCGGCAACGGAACAGGGGCCGTTGTGCGGGACGGCACACCGGTTCACACAGTCGACACGTCGTCCGCCCGGTTTCCGTGGAGCGCACTCCTGAGCACAGGTCCCCCGGCGTGGGTACCATGCGCAACGTCATCCAAATACAAAGGAGTGAACGGTTGTGACCAGCCAATCAGCCGCCACCCTCCGATCGCGGTATGTCGAACAGGCCGCGTCGGACCTTGAGGAGAATCGCCGTCGGCAGCAGGAACTGGCCGAGAAGATCAAGATGTTGAAGCAGGAGGAAGGTCTCCTGGTCGACATCCTGACCCTCGCGGAGCGGTATGAGGCGTCGTCGGACCCGTCTCGCCTGCCCGAGCAGGCCCAGGGGGAGCCTGCTCTCACACCCGAGGAGTCCGGCAGCGGAGCCGTTCCTGGGACGGGCGCGCCGGCTCGCCGTACGGCGGCGACCCGCGGCACCCCCGCCGCACGCACCGGCCGCACCGCCCCGAGGACTGCCGCGAAGGGGAAGTCGCGTCAGCCTCTGCTCGGGGACCTCCTGCGGGAGCTGCTCGGCCAGTACGAGGAGCCGCGCCTGGCCAAGGAACTGCGCGACGAACTCCTGGAGAAGCACCCGGACCGCAACCCGACGCCGCAGGTGGTGCGCAACACCCTGGAAGCCCTGGTCGCCAAGGGCCGCATCCGGCGGCACAAGCAGCAGCGGTCGGTGATGTACTCCCTGGTCGAACCGGTGGAGGGGCAGGACGCGGCCGCGGACGGCGCCGGCGCCTCCCGCGGCTGACCCCCTGCCCGCGCTCGTCAGGGCGTGTCCCGGCGCCCGGTCCTCCCGCGCCAGGACACGCCCTTTGTCGTTCCTCCGGACACATGTCCGCCGCCCGTGGACACCGCGGCTCCCGGTGTGGCTCGATCCATGCGCCTGCCCGCCGTGAACTTTTCCGCCGCGAGAATCGTGTGAGGTGAAGAGGGTGCTTACCCTCCACGGCACAGGCGCTGTGGACGCGATCACGCGACGGCCTGTTCCGTCGGCTGATGTGTGCTTGCGGGTGGTTTTCGGTGGCTGTGGACCCGGTGGTCAATGGTCTGGTGATCGCGCTGTCGGGGATGTCGATCCCCGAGGGCTCCGCCGAGCGGGTGCGGGCGGAGATCGTGGTCCCGCACCTGGAGCTCGCACGCTTCCTGACCGGTCTGGAGGGCGCGCTGGGGGACATCACCGGTGCCACGGTCAAGGGGGCGCAGGGTGAGGCGATGCAGGCGTACGCGCAGGCGGTCTCGCAGCTCACCTCGGGGGACGGCTCCGACTATGTGAAGGGGTTGAAGGACACCGCGCTGCAGCTGGCGGACGCCGGCAACGAGTTCGCCTACCAGCTCGACTACACGAACATGATGATCGTGGAGCAGGTGGTCCTGTTCTTCGCGGAGCTGGCTCTCATCGCCGTCCTGGAGGTCTTCAACCCGATCCAGGCGGCGTTCGAGAAACTGGCTCTGGACACGTTCTTCAGAGAGCTGTTCACGACGGAGCTGACGCAGTTCCTGGCCCGCACCGCGGCGCAGACCGCGTCCATCATGACGATGAACGTCGTGCTCGCCGCGGCCCTGGACGGTCTGACCCGGTGGGTTTTGGCGGCGCAGGGCAAGCACACCGCCCACGGGGACGAGTACCGTGACCAGTCGCTGAAGTTCGGCGCCATCCAGGGCGCGGTGTCCTCGCTGGTGCCGTTCGTGATGGGACCGATCGGCAAGGGCATCGGGAAGCTGCCCTTCTTCGGGCCGAAGGCGGTCAAGAACATCCAGCAGATCATCGGGGAGAGCCTGCACGGTCCCACCGCGACCCCGGCACGCAGTGGCGGCAAGACGGCCGCCGCGGGCGGCGACAGCGCCCTTGTGGGCGGGGGAAAGGCGGCCCTGGGCGGACAGAAGGCGGCCGTCGGCGGGGGGAAGGCGGCCCTGGGCGGGAAGCAGGCCCTCCTCGGTCCTGCGAAGTCCTTCGACGAGAAGGCGCTGCGCGAGTTGTGGAACGATCCGCTCAACCGCGAGCTGGTGAGCGGCAACTGGTTCGGGCGCGAGATCGGGCGTCTGACGGTCCCGATGGCCGTGCGCCTGCAGAACGAGGTGGTGGGGCGCGCGGGGCGGCAGACGTTCCGCAACGCGGTGGGGGACCAGTTCGCGCGGGCCTTCGGCGAGCGGCTGGGCTGGCGCCAGGCGCGGGAGGCGGGCCGGCTGTGGGCGGACACCTTCATGGCGCACGCGGGCCGCGGTCCCAAGGCGCTGGGCCGGGAGCTGGAGGGCACGCTGCACTGGATGCCGTCCGGCATGGGCGGCGTGCGCAACGCGCTCTCGCACGAACTGGCCGGGGCGCTGCCGTCGTCGTCGTGGATGAAGTTCGTACGGGCCTTCCCGGAGGCCGGGCTCCAGGCCGGTGCGATGAACCTGTCGGAGGGCTTCTTCAACCTGAACGAGCAGGGCAAGTTCACCACCTCCTGGATGACCACCGCCGGCGGTGCGGGCGCCGCGTTCGGCAGCGCGGTCGGCCACATCGGCGCGGCCAAGCTCGGCCACTGGATCAAGGGCCGCCTCGGCTTCGACCTCCCCCAGCACAAACCCTCCCTCACCGGCCTCGACCTCACGCAGATCAACACCACACCCAGCGGGGACGGGCCCGCCGGGGGCGGCGGCGCTCTGCCCGGTGACGGCGGCTCCCCGCAGGGCGGCTCCACCCCGGCCCCGTCCTACCGGAGCACCCCCCGCCCCGGCGAAACCACCCTGCCGCCGGGAAACATGCTGCCCACCACCGGCCAGAACACCACCACGCCCCTGTCCCCGGCCCCCCAGTTCCCCCGGTCGGGTCAGGTCCGCCTGGACATCCCCGAGCGGCTCACCGTCGGCCACACCACGCCCGACCCGGCACGGACGAGCGGCGACCGGCCGTCGTCCTTCTCCCCCGCCCCGCGCCTGGCCACCGAGTCCGGCGCCGGCCGCCCTCCGCTCGGGACCGGTCAGCGGGCCCGGCTGGAAGAGTCGCTGCACCGCTGGCAGGCGCCCGAGGAACTGACCCGCCACGACACCGACGACGCCGACCGGGCACGCCTGATCCTGGAGCGCCCCGCGGCCGCCTTCCAGGCGATGCAGCACCTGCGGCAGCTCGCCGGCGAAGCGGGCATCACACCGGCTGAACAGCGCCGGCTGCTGGCCGGCGCCGACCGAGCGGTGGCCCGCCGCGACTGGCCGCAGGCAGCCGCCGGTCTCACCGCCTTCCGCGACCACATACGAACCACCCTCGACACCGGCCCCGCCGCCCCCCACACACCCGCATCCGGCACACCCACCCCGGAGCCCGCCGCCGGCACACACACCACGGCGGCACCCGACCACCCCATCCGCACCCACAGCCAGGACAGCCAGGCACACGTGCCGTCCGCCCCCGGCGCTCCCTCCGGGGCCGAGCACGGCACCGCGCCGGGCACGACGTCCTCCGGCACGACGTCCTCCGTCACGGACACGACGGCCACCGTCCTCACCGGTGGCACCGTCCGTCCGGCGGAGACGGGGACCGTGGCGCCGGAACCGGGGACCGCGGCAGGTACCGGCGGGGGAACCGATCCCGCGGGGGGCGAGACCGGCTCCGTCCGCACGGACGACACGTCCACCGGCCCGTCCGACGACGTCCGGCACCAGCCGGCCGGCAGCGCGTCCGGCCCCGCCCTGTTCCCGACCGCCTCCGAGGACCCCACGACCGGACCGCTCCCCGGCGCTGCCCAGTCCCAGGAGACGCTGGTGGACGGGGATGCGCCGGCTCCCCCCGCGCCGGCGGCCCTGACCTCCCAGGAGACCCTGGTGGACCCGGCGGCGGAGAGCGGGCTGCCTCGCGGCCTCGAGTGGGCCGCAGGCGACTCGGCCGCCTCCGGTGCGAAGGTGTTCGATTCCCAGGCCGCCGTCGGCGGCGACGAGGTGGCGGCCCGGCAGGCGGACGTACGGGCGGGCACGATCGCCGACCGGGCCGGGGGCGAGGCCGACGGCGTGCGCCGGCAGGTGACGGCGGGCCTGGCGGAACTGGCCCGGCGCGCCGCTCCCGGCGGAGACCTGCACGAGCGCCCCGCGGACGTGGTGGACGCGGGCGGCGAGCTGCTGCGCGGTGCCCGCCGGGCGGAGCGGGAACGGCTCGACGGGCTGTGGCAGGAGTTCCGTACGGCGCGGGACGCCGATCTGCACGAGCAGCTGGCCAGGAACGACCTGTTCGACGAGGCGGAGATCTTCGACGGGGACGCGCTGCGGGAGCAGACCCGCGGGGCGGTGGACTCCCTGCGCGGGACCCGGTTCGAGGAGTTCCTCGGCGCCCGGACGCTGCTGGGCGAGCAGCGCGAGGACAGCGGTGCGCAGGAGACCGCGCACGAGGTGGCGGCCGTGCGGGTGGAGGAGTCGTTCCGCCGGCAGCTGGCCGACGCCCACACCCGGCTGCGGGTCCGGCTGGCCCAGCGGCTGGGCACCGACCCGCGCGAGGTGGTGGTGACGGAGACGGAGTGGCGGGCGGTCACCGAGGAGCTGCGCACGCACCTGGGCTGGCACGCGGTCCAGCTCGCCGAGACCGTGCGGTGGGCCGACGCCTTCCACGCGGACTTCCGCCAGGCCGTGGCCGACGCCGGCACCCAGGCGGGCCGGGAGGGGGCGGGCGCCCCGCACGACGGGGCCGACCCGGACGAGGGCCGCCTGTTCGTGGGCTCCCACCGGTTCTGGGAGGCACTCGGCGAAGGGGAACCGCACACGGTCCCCCGGACGATGACCGAGCTGCGCGACCGCATGATGCTGCGCCACGTGCGCGCCCTCCAGGACCACTTCGCCAGGGAACTGGACGCGATCACCGACCGCGCGGTGGACAAGGCCGCCGGCTGGGACCCGGACGCGACGGACGGTCTGCACGTCAACGACACCGGCCGCGGCGGCGAACGCGCCGAGCCGGACTGGCACGTCCTGGAGAACACCTACCACCGGCTGCTCGCCGACGTCCGGCCCGCCGTCTCCCGGCTGAACGTACGTACCCGGTGGGCGCGCCAGGGCCTGGAGGCCTTCGAACGCGCCCTGGACGGCCCCGCCCTGTCCGGCGCGCAGGACCTTCCGGAGCACACACGGCGCCTGCTGCGCGACGAACTCGACCGGGACCTGCACACCGCCTTCGAACGGGACGGCGAGGGACCTTCGGCGTCCCCGGCCGGTACGAACGACCGGTTCGCCCGGCTCACGACGTCCTACACCAGCCCCGAGGAGCTGCGCGCGCGCCTGGACTACACCGCCTACCGCCAGGCCCGCCTGGACGAGCAGAACGCCGTCCTGACCGAAGCGCTCGCCGAGCACTTCGACGGTCTGCGCAGCGGCCTGGCCCTGAGCGACGAGATGGAGCGGCGGCTGCGTTCCCAGTGGGAGCGAGCGGTGGACCAGGCCGTCGCCGACCACTGGTTCGGACACCTGGGCCACCGTGACTTCCGCGCCGCCGCCCTGCACCTGGCCGACGCCCCGGCGTCCGGGGGCGCCCGCCCCCAGCGCGCCCCCGAGAACCGTCCCTGGCACGAGTCGGCCGCCTATCTCAACGCCACGCTGGTCTCCCGGATCCAGCACGAGCACGAGCTGACGGAGGCCGCCGCCGGCGCCGCCCGCGACTTCCACGCCCTCCTGTCCGGCCACCACCGTGACCACCCCGGTCACACCCTCGACGACGCCACCCGGGAACGGCTCGCCGACGACTTCCGCGAGAAGACCCTCACCGCCTACGACACCATCTGGGCCCAGGTCGACCACGACATCACCGCCTGGCTCGCCCACGACAAGGACAACGAAGACACCTTCACCACCACCGTCACCGCCCTGGAGGCCGCAGGCACCGCCGCGGAGGCCGCCACTCCGTCCCCCTCGCCCCGCCCCGCTCCCGGCGACGGGACCCCGGCCTCCCAGCCGGCCGGACAGCCCGGCCCCCGGCCTGTCGACGGCCTCGTCACCGAATCGCCGGGACACGTGGGTCCGGGCACCACGTCGGACGCGGGCACCGCCGAGGACCAGGTCACCGCCCCGACGACGGCCACCGCCCCCTCGCCCTCCCCGGCACCCGAGCCCGCTCCCGCGCCCGAGCCCGCGCCGGAACGGGACACCGCCGGCGCGGTGCCGGCCGACGGCAGCACCGTTCGCGGACCGGAAGACGAACAGGAAGGCGTCCAGCTCCAGGAGCAGCTGCCGCGCCCCGCCGGCACCCAGGACACGGAGCACCGGACGGCTCCGCCGACTCCCGTACCCTCCCGTCCCGCCCGGTCCTACGCGCCGCCGCCGGTGCGTCGCGGACCGCTCACCCCCGGCCCCCTCTTCGACGCGCGCCGCGTCCACACCGAGACCGGGCACGAACGCACCGAACTGGAGATCCGCGTCGCGTTCACCGGCGACGCGGCCGGGACCCACGCCGCCACCGTGCTGGACCAGGCCCGCGCGGGCATCGCGCGGCGCTTCAACCACCACCCGGACCAGCGCTATGTCGCGCTGCGCCAGGTCACCCCGGACGAGCGCCCACACCTCACGCTCGACCTCACCGACACGAGCCACCCGCAGGACGGCGCGGGCATGCGCCTCCTCCAGGCCCCCCAGCCCTCCGCCTGGCCGGTGGACGCCACCCCCGCCGACTACGCCGACCTCATCGGCCGGCACACCCACCTGCACACGTCCGGCTTCGACCGGGACGTGCTCGCCCCCCTCCTCAGCCGGCCCTACACGATCCACACACATGTCAGCGAGGGCGCCCTATCCCACGCGCACGTCCATGTCAAGGTCGCGCGTCCCCGGTACGACGCGCGCCTGGGCGACTGGGCCGCCGAACGCTGGGCAGCCCCCAACTGGTCCCGCCTCGACGACATCGAGACGGACATCAGCCGCGCCTTCTCCGCCTACCTCAACGGCGCCGGTGCGATCGCGGGCCGGGTGCCCGTCGTCGTCACCGCGGAACTCATCGACGCGGAACACGTGCTCCCGGGCGAGCCCGCCTTCCACCTCACGGACCTCGTACGGGGCGCGCTCACCCCGGACCACGGCCCCCTCCGGGATCTGCTGACGACACTGGCCGGGATCGACGCGGCGCACGACGTCGGCGACTCCCACACGATCGCCGAGACCGCCTCTTGGAGCGACAGCTCAACGTTGGCCGCAACGCAGAGCGAGGAGAATTTCTCCGGAAAGAGCTCTGAAAATCCTGTCACGGATATTCACGCCTGGCTCAGGAGTCTTTCCGAACAACAAGGGGAGCCACCTGTTCCGACAGAGGTGGCAGGCGCCCAGGATGTCGTCGTCAACATGTTCCATGGGGCATCGCAGCCCGGCGCCGGCACGCCGCAGCAATCGACGTATCTGCCGCCTGGTTACGCGGCTCTCTCGCCCCGCCTGAGCGGTCACATCCGACGGGAGCCGCTCCCGATCCAGGTCCCCTACGACCAGAATCACCCTTTCTACTTCTTGGCGGCTCACCCCAGGACTCAAGACGGCTCGCTCTCCCGTCAGGCGGTGCAGTTCCACCAGGAGAACAGCAGGCAGGCGTTTCAGTACTTCATCGGCGCAGCCATGCAGAATGCCGGCGTATTTGTGCACGACCACATCCGGGACGCAGAACTCGAACCTCACGTCATCCAGTACCCTGAGATCAGTCACTATCTGAATCGCAGCGACAAGCGTGTCCCGCAGCATGGAAACGGAAACAGCACCGAGCAGCTCCGGGCGTGGAAGCTGACACATGAGGGTGTGAGGATGCATCTCCACCTTCCTCGCGACTCCCGGTCCCGCACGGGGGACGTCATGGTCGACCACCCCGAGTTCGCCGGTCGCATCGAAAAGATGCTGACAGCTGCGACCATCCTCCGGAGAAGCGGATTCCAGCTTCCCTCCCGGGTCAACATCTACATGCCCAGATATCATCGCATTCTCGATATCAGGCGGGTTCACCACGGCGGAAGGCCCTCGCTCAGCATCGTCCCACGTGACGCGGCACCGGTACTTTCGGGCAGTCTCGCCAGTTTCTTCGCACCCGACGTGATCTTCGTCAGTGCGATGGCTGCCGCTCAATATGTCCCGAACCAGGTGAATCCCTCCGGGACAGGGGTGAGCGGCGTCAACGATCTCATGGAGGATCACGCACTCGGCACCGCACTCCATGAGTGGATGCACTTCTTGTCGTTCAAGTCCGACCAGACGACTTATGCGGACATCACCAACACGGTCTTCACCCATCCGGCAGTTGTCCAGGCAGCGGCCCAAGTGAGCGAGTACGCGGCGAACAACCCCTTTGAGTTCGTCGCGGAGTACGGGCTGGCCAAGATCCTGGGCCGAGGTTTCGATGCGGAGACCACCAGGGTCCTCGACGACCTCTACCGGACGCTCGGTGGCGCGGTGCCCGTCGGAGGTTTCCGGCCTCTCGACGGGCCGACCCTGACACAGGGACAGGTGAATTATCTCTACCCGCTCGTGCGGGATCACCTCTCCCTTCTGGGCATACGCCGAGACCCGAAAGCCCTCACGCTGGACATCATGCGTGCGCAGTCCGCCCTGTCGCATTTCGACCAGTGGCGGCTCCTGGGAGAGCGGGCTCCACGAATCGCTTCCCTGCTGGCACAGTCACCATGGCGTCATCAGCCGAATGTGCAGATCCGTATGGCACACGCGGAAAGTGCCATGGAAACGGGCCTCACCAACACGCTCAACAACACCGACCTCGTCGGAAATCTCAGCCCCGAACACGTCGAGTCCCTGCGCACGGCTCTCGCGTCGCGAAGCCGTGGCGGCGTCGGAACGCCCTCGGCCGACGAGCCCGACTCCGTGCAGTTCGGCTCCGTGTTCGGCGCCGACTCCCAGGACGCTCCCACGGCGACCACTCCGGGGCCGGTCCGCCGGACCCCCGCGCCGTTCAACTGGGAAGCCGTCTCCCCCTTGGAGACGGAGCCGCGGCCCGCTGCTCCCGACTCGGCTCTGACGCCCCGGCCCGTACATGACACACCCCGGCGGAACACCGGTGGCCTCACCGTGGACACCGGCAGCGGATTCGGCACCGACTGGGGCGGATGGAAACCGCCGTCGGACGACTACTCCGAGGGCATGGGCGGCATCACCGCGGAGAACATGGCCCGGTTCCGCCGGCTGAGCAGCGATCTGCACATCGCCTACGCCATCCGGGAGGTCAACGAGTTCGCCGCCCTCCGCCTCGAGGAAGGCGCACTGCCCAAACCGCTCCAGATCAAGTCGAAGTCGATCTCTGCCTATGACCTCTTCCTGGAGCACGAGGAAGTCGATGCAGCCACCGGTGAAATCGTACGGTCGCGTTTCAAGAAGAAACACCTCGGCCTGACCGGCTTCTACTACTCGATGCTCCCCGACATTTCGCATCACTCGCCCGAACTCCAGGACGCGATCAGAAAGCATCACGACAAGCGCAACGAGGAGTTCGCGCAGTTCCGCGAGCACATGGAGGAGATCGCCGAGGATTTCCCCGTCATCAACGGCATCGTCCACGGGTACGACAAGGAGCGGGCTCTCCGCCCCATCGCGAGCGACATCGATCTGCTCGACATCTACAAACCGACCGGCTCACCGCTCACACCCAGAACATACGAACATGTTCTGAGCGAGACGATGAACACAGTTCCCGAGGTCCAGCACGGGGCGCACCGTCAGTGGGAGACAAATGATCCCAAGGAAGTAGCGATCCGCGACAAGATCGACGGTCCGATCAACGAGGGGAGAGAGAAAGTCATCGTCGTCTTTCCCCATCAGAAACCCGTCTACAAGAACCACTACACCCGCAAGAACTCCGTGCAGTGGTTCTCCTCGGACGGCTCCGCCTCCCCGACGGAACATGCTCCTCTCGTAGAGGAACCCCTGGCACAGGGGCCGGGACGCGACGCCGTCGCCCCCGTCCGCCACCGGGTGCTGGACGCCGACGGCCTGGAGAGGGCGGCGCGCGCCGCGATCCGGACCGCGTACGAGCAGCGGACGTCGCCTGCCCGGGAGGATGTCCTCGAACCGGAGCGGTCGACCCAGTCCCCCTACGACATGTCGGTGCAGGAATGCCTGACGCTGCTGCACGAGCTGAGGGCCGGCCTCTTCCCGCGCGGTATCAGGCCGTCGGGCACCGTCGACGACTCCGTGCTCGGCGTCCGGCCGCAGGAGAGCCCCCTGGCCCTCGGGCCGGGGTGGCAGGCGGTCGACTCCTGGGAGTCGGTGGCGGCCAGGGTCGGCCGCGCACCGGGCACCACCGCGTTCGTCCTGAACCGGCACCTGGCCGGCGCCGGGCACGCCTGGGCCGCCTACGCCCTGGCGCCCGAGCACCCGGAGAGCGCCCCTCGGGTCGTCTGGGTCGACCTGACGACTCCTCAGCGGCTCGTCTCGGAGGACCTGCCGCGGTGGATCCCCGTGGAGGCGCGCGCGCTCTTCGTCGACCCGTCGGGTCAGGTGCTGCCACCCCACCGGGAGCCCGGCTCAGCCTCCCTCGCGGAGGCCCTGACCGACCCCGCGTCCAACCATCAGTACGGGGCTGTCGGGCCGGAGGTCGAGGACCAGCACCCCCTCCAGATCGCCCCCGGGGTCCATCTTCCGGGCGACACCAAACTGGCGGAGTACGTCGGTCCCCCGACGTCCCACGCGGGACCCGGTGTGATCATCGCGGCGGACTACGGCTACTTCTTCAGGGCCGGCGACGGCCGACTCTACAGTTCTGAAGAGAAGGCCCTGCGCGCCACTCCTGGCGTCCGGCCTGAACCGGCGACGCTCCCCATTCTCGAGATCGTACTGCCGCCGTTGGCCGCGCTTCCCGGTGATCACGGGCGGATGAGCATCGATGACGGCTTGAGGATGAACAGCTGGATCCGCTCACTGCTCGGACGCGCCGACGCGGAGAACAGGCCGATATCCCTGCGGGAGCTGTTGAACCACCCGGACTGGCGTCTCCACCCGGATGCCGCTTCCGTCTTCGTACTCCCGTCGACCGAAGGGGCCCATCACCCCGCATACACCCAGCTCACCGTCGGTCTTCCCGCAGAAGGCATGATCTCGACGCTGGAGTTGGCCGCGGAAGAATACAACCTCCTTTCCCAGAACGCTTACGCCTTCCGCTCCGCCAAGGACTTCGCCGATGAGGTCGCCGGGCACTATGCGCAACATCTCGGGCTGAGCCGCCGCGCAGCGAGCGAGGAACTTCCTTTCCTTTCCGGGCTGCCTGGAATGGACGGTCTGCGTGGTCACCTGTGGCTCCTCTCCAGTCACGTCGCCGCTGGTCCGCTGCAGTCGCGATTCTTCAAGAATGACCTGGTCAAGAACCTTCTCCCCGCAGCACTGCGCACACCGGTGAACGAAGTTCTCAACTCCCTAGACCTGACCGCCCAGGTCTTCCTGTGGCAGAACTTCGACCTCCTGCGCAACGGATTCGAGCAGCACCTCCAGGCCACGGTAGCCGAGTATCGGCGCGTTTATTCGGGCAATTCACAGGACGACGCGCAGGACATCCTCAGCCAGTACCTGGACTGGGGATCGACGCATGAGGACTACTTCCGAACCGGAATACTGGGAGCACCCTCCCGCGGAGGTCCGGTCTCCCAGTTCGGCTCCGTGGGCATGCACGACCAAGCCCTGGACAGCAACAACGGAAATATTCGCTTCCCCCTGGTCCTCCTGGAACTCCGGCACCTGAAGCACCCGGACCATCTCCTCGACAACGACCAGATGGCCCATGTCGTCCACCGGATGGCAGACATATCCCGTCAGTCGTACAGGCAAGTCGAACAGAACCAGTACGCCCCGCTCACGCCGCAACAGGCCGAGCACGTCCTCCGCCATCCCCTCGTGACATCCCTGGTCACCGTCGCCAGGGCGATCAACAAACTCCACCCGTATCCGGACCGCCCGCTCCAGCCGTTGATCTCGAACGTCGAGTGGAACGAACTCGCGGGGCTCACCGCCCGGTATGTCGCCCAGGGCGGAGGACTGCCCTCCTCGGTGCCGCGCCGGCTGCAGCAGCTGCACGAACGCGTCCGTTCCCTCCTCGACCGGCCCCAGCCGTCCGCCACCCCCGTTCCGCCCGAGGTGCGAGCGCGTCTTCAGCAGGCGCTCCCCCTGATCGCTGCGGCATGGACCGCCGCGCATCATCACTCCCGCACGAGGCAGAGCCCCGTCACCGTCATGGCCTCGCGCATCGACCAGGGCCCGCAGAGGGAGGTACTCGAACGGGAACTGAGGCGAGAGGACATCTCCCCCGGGGAACGGGACCGGATCCAACAGGTTCTCGACACTCATGGACGGCCGTCGGGAGATTCCGACCAGAAGGCACCTGACCAGCCCGAGAAGCAGGAGCACCAGAGCGGAACCAAGAAAAAGAAGAAGGGCAAGGCCAAGAACGCGAACTCATCGGCCCCGGCTGCCGCGACCCAGTCCGCCGCCGCACCGGCCCAGCCCGCACGGCCGGCCGAGAACGAGATCCCCAGCACCACTCTGGCCGAGATCCAGGAGGCGTTCAGGGTATTCACGAACGTTCCGGTCCCTTTCCGGAACGAGATGGAGAGAGCGGCTCTCGGCATCATCCGGAAGCAAGCAAAGCCCGACAGCGTCGAATTCACCCACCTATTGTCGACGATCGCCCATATCATCAATCACGCGAGCAGGAACCAAGGTACCGGATTCCGGCCCGAGGTTTTTCTCGAATCACCTCCCATCATGTACTCGCTCGCTCGCCGCGGGCGGTTCCTGTGGCCGATCGTGGGCAGCGAGCCCGCCCTCGTACGCGTACTCGAGAACGCTCCCAACGTGCTGCATTCCCTGGAGCAGGTGCCAGAAGGATGGCACACCGCCCAGGAGAACGGCTATCGCGACCTCGTACGCGTCCTCCTGCGCGATGACGTGACATCAAGGCTCGAGTCCGACCCCACGATCCGCGAGTTCGCTTTCCCCACCATCACTCACCCTCCTCGGCTGCTGGCACGTACGGGCGGAAATATCGACGTCCTTTCCGCTCTCGTTCAGGTCGCCGACCACATCAGCGTGATGGCTCATCTGGTCAACGACTCCAGGGAATTCACCGATGTGCTGATGAGCCTGGACGACCCCGTCGAACGCATCTGGCAGCTGCACCAGGTGACGGCTGTTCCGGCAGCACTGCACTCGGTGATGGCACGCTTCCCCGAGAGGGCGACCCCCGAACTCTTCCGCGCGGTCCTCGCCGGAATCGACGGCCAGTACGTCGACGAGAAACTCGCGCACCACCCGCGTCAACTCGTTCTGGCGCTGTCGGACATCAGAATTCTCAGGACCGTCATGACGGACCCTTCAGCTCTCACCCAGCTGAAGAACCTCGACCCTGACTCGCGTCTGACAGACGTGCTCGAAGATCTCCCGGACCTCGCACTGCGGCTGCTTTCCGACCCCAGCCGTATCACGGTGGCGGCGCGCAACCCGCAGGTGGCCGTCGCGCTGTCCCACGATCCGCACCGCTACGACGACGTCGCCGACGAAGACCTGCCGGCCCGGCTCGCCGCCACCGTCGCCCCTGCTCTGGAACCGGCGAAGACCGCACTGACGAAGGTGCTCAGGGAGAACGCCGGACAGTTGCGCTCCACCGCTCTGCGCCCGCTGATGACAGCGGTGCAGCAGCTCCAGCCCGACCCGACCGATCCCACACCCCTGTGGCCTCACCATCTGCGCCGCATCCTCAACCGCCCGCTGGGCGACCTCAGGCTGCCCGCGGACGGCTTCCAGGCCGCGTTCGCCCTCAAGAACGCCGCCCGCAACGAAATGGCGGCCTACGCGTATCGCGGCACCCATCTGTACGCGTTCCAACACCATATGATCGCCCTGGAGACGAACAGAACGCGCGCGGCCGCCTACAACAGCCCCGCCGTCAACTACTGGATCTCCATCAGTTCGAACTTCCTCGACCGCGTGGAGCTGATCGACGCGAAACCCTGGTGGGCCGCGGCCGCCCGCTTCACCCCCACCATCGCCATCCCCATGCCTGCCGACTTCTTCAGACTCCTGACCGCCGGGGAATCAGGACTGATCAAGCTGCTGTACCGCCACCCGAACATCTGGTCCAGCATTGTGGACAGATTCGCCGATTACGTGAGAAACATAGCTTCAGCACCCGACATGCTGAAACAGCTGGCGCCTTCCTTCGGCAAGCTCCCGGCGGAGCACTGGAACAGACTCCTGACCAGCGGGCGAATGTACGTCCTGATGGCGGAGCGGCAGGACAGCGCGCTGACCGAAGCCCTCCTGACCTTCCCCGAGGCGCTGCGCGAGGCCATCGCCCGCCCCGGGTTCACCACGGCATGGGATCATGGCACCACCGACGCGGAGTCACTCGCGCAGGCCGCTCTCGCAGACCCTTCACGACGCGGCGACCTGCTGTCCGCGATAGAGGCGAGCGGTCCCGCGCACCTGACGGCCGAGGGGTTCCCGCTCACCCTGGAACGCAGCGAACATGTCCGGCTTCTCACGGCCGGACTGTCCGCGCGAACGCCCGCAGAAGAACTCGTACCCCAGCTTTCACCAGACAGCGCCACCGATACCACAGAGGTACGGAACAACTATTCCGCTGTGCTGGCGGACGAGAACATGCGAGACGCGGCCATCGCCAACCCCGGCGTGGCCGAAGCCCTGCTTTTCAACTCGGAAATGCGGGAACTCATCTCCGTCCGCCCGTCGCTCCTGAGCCGGATCCAGGGGACCCCGGCCCTTCTGCCGCACCTGCTGAAGTTCTCCGGTCTCCCTCACCTCCTGGCTCAGCAGGACGTCGTCTTCGCTGAATTCACAGCAGATTCGTCCGTATGGTCCACCTTCCAGCGGAGCCGGATCGACTTCCTCGCCAAGAACCCGGACTACGCCTCGGTGGAAAGGGGGGAACTGAGCCGGAACGAGAACGGCCTCCTGCGTGAATTCGTCAAGCACAGCCCCGCCGCGACGAAGGCCATGATCAAGTGGCCCGGTGAGATCCTGGCGCTCATCGAGGCCCCGGAGACCATCGCGGCACTGCAGGAGGCCGGCGAGCCGGTCGTCCAGGCCATCATGGCCACGCCGGGACGCCTGGCGGCCGTGACCGAGATGAGCTACCTGGTGGGCTCCCTGAGCGACCTGCCGGAACTCGTCACGGCCCTCGCGACGCGTGTGGACGTGGCGGCCGACGAGACGGGCTTCACCCACCTGGTCGGAAACCGGGCCCTGACGAGCCGGCTGACGTCACACCCCGAACTCATCGGCCGCGTCCTGGACCCGGACGTGCTGCCGACGGCCCAGGCCGCCCCCGCCCTGGTGGACGTGCTCGCCCGCACCCCCGAAGAGTCGCGGGAGGCGCTGCTCGCCTCCCGGGTACTCCCCCTCATCAGCCGGTACCCCGCCCTGGCCGAGGAACTGGCCCGCGGGGACGACCTGCGCGGCGCGCTGATCGACCAGCCGCGCCTGGTGCGGCTGCTGGAGCGGGACGGGGGCGTGCTGAACGCCGTCCGCACCACGCCGGAGCTGGCCCGGGCGTTCCGCGCCAACCGCGCCCTGGTCGAGGTCGCACAGGAGGAACCCGCCCTCTGGGCGCTGGTGCAGCGGCACCCCGCCCTGGGCGGACTGCTGACCCGGCAGATCCGCCGCGAACTGCTGCGCCGGCCGGTGCTCACGGAGCGTGTCTCCGGCCTGGAACCGGTGGGCGAGGAGGAGGCCCGCTCCCTCGCGCCGCTGCTGCGGCGGTCGGCCCTGGCGCACCTGCTGGCGGAGCAGGACGAGCGCGCCGGCCTGTTCGCCGGCCGCTTCCTGCGGGAGCCCGCCTGGCAGGCGCGCGCCCACACCGACCCGGGCTTCGCCTCCGAGGTGCGGAACCTGATGCGCTCCGGCGCCGAGTTCGACGAGATACTGGCCGACGCCGATCCCGGTCGGCTGATCACCGCGCTGGACCGGCCCACGAGCGGTCTGCCGGCCCCGGCCGCAGCCGAACCGGTCACCGCCGGCCCTACGCCCTCGCAGGCCCAGGAGTCCCAGCCCGTCCCGGCGGAGCGGAACACCGCCGGCGACGCCCCCCGGCCCGCGCGTCCGCAGGCCCTGCCCGACCGGTTCGAGCACTCCGAAGAACTCACCGAGGCCCTGTCGGGACCCCAGGGCAAGGCCGTCGCCGAACGCCTGGCGCACGATCCCTCACTGCTTCCGCTGCTGCGCTCCGGCGCGCTGGACTGGCGGACGGTCGCGGAAGGCGGTTCCACCGCGCACAGCGCACGCGCCTACTTCGAACGCCACCTTCCCGCGGCCGACGAACACCTGCTCGACCACGAGATCCCGGCACTCCAGCGGATGCTGGGACCGTCCGGCTTCCAGCAGCACTTCCGCAGCTTCGTCTCGCAGCTCGACATGGTCCTCGACCCCGGGGTCTACGACCAGGTGATCAGGGAGGTCGAGGGCGCGGCCAAGCACACCTGGCGCGAGGTGGTCCGCGACCGGCTGGCGGCATGGGACGCGGCACGCGGCGAACGGGCACGGCGCTTCGCCTCGTTCCGCCCGCACCTGCCCACCACCTGGAGCATGAGCGACCGGGTGCACCTGACGGACACGGTACAGAAGATCGGCTTCACCGAACTCGAACTCGGTGTGGTCAGGAGGCTGGCCGACCTCACCGGCATCCGGGAGCGCGGAGCCCCGACGGTCAACAGGCCCCTGCACGCGCACCTGAACGGCGGCAGCGGCGGCGTCGCGTTCTTCTACGCGCTGGCCCCCGACGGGCTGGTGGACACCGTCGTGTACGCGAAGAGCACGGACCGGGGCGGAGCGAGCGGCAACGACTACCGGTGGAACGGCGCGGGCGACCTGATCGCCGGTCCGCCCAGGCTGGAGCACATCGCCAACAACCCCCACCTGCTGCGCTCGGAACACCTCGTGCGCCAGGTCCGGCAGAACACCCTGGAGCAGCCGGGGCCGTCCCCGTCGTGGGCGCCCGCTCTCGGCTCCCCCATGACCGTCGAGACGGCCGTCGTGGACCGGGCGCACCGGCTCGCCTCCGCCACCGCCGAGTACCTCACGGCGTTCGATGCCCTGGCCGCCTCGGGCTCCTCGGCCCGGTCCCCCGAGTCCCTGCGCCAACCGGCGGCCGCGCTCGTGTCCGCCGCCCGGACGCTGCGTGATCTCGGCGCCGACGTCACCGCGGGCCGCGGCGCGGGCGCGGCCACCGTCCCCGCTCCGGTGCGGTCCCTGCACGAGGAACTGCACCCGGCGCAAACGGCGACCGACGAAGACCCGGCACGGCCGGGATCCGAAGCGGAATGGCACCTGAGCACCTTGGTCACGGCCTGGGAGGCGGGCCGCGAACCCGCCGCCAGGGCAGTGGCCACGGCTCTGCGGGAACCCGCGCGGACGGACGTCCGCGCCTCGGACCGTGGGCCGGTGACCACCGGCCTGCCCGGCGCGGGCCGCGAGACGCCCGGCGCCGACGACCGGATCGGCGCGGCGGTCAGGACGTACGGGCTCGAGGACCTGCCGCGGGACCTGGTGGGTGCGGCCTACCGGGCGTACACCGGGCTGCGTCCCCAGCCCCTGCGCCTGGACCCGGTCGCGGCGCGGCAGGACCGCGCCGAGTGGGGAGCGGACGTGCGCTCCCTGGTGGAAGTAGTGCTGGCGGAGCGGCCCGAGGACGCGGGTACGGCGGGCCGGGACGGCGGCGTCCCACGCTCCGTGGAGGAGATCCTCGAAACCGAAGCGGGACGCCTCGTGGCCGCGCGGGAGGGTTACCGGGACTCGGTCTCGGCCTCCGACGTGCGCCTCGTGGCCGCGCTGCGCGGCGACTCCGCGTTCCGTACGACGCTGTCCTCGCTGGTCACCCGGCAGCTTCGGCGTGACGGGGACGGGACGCGCGAGCCGGACCTCGACACGCTCGTCGGCGTCTTCAAGGACCTGCCCCCCGGCGAACGCCGGGTGCGGGACATCGAGGCCCTGGCGTCGTCGATCGCCGGCGCCTACCGCGCAGGACACCGCCCCGCACCCGACGGCGAGACGGAACGGGCCGCCCTCTACGAAGAGTTCGGTCCGGCCGTCCTGCCCAGGAAGGTGAAGGAGCACGAGTACGACCCGGCCGCCGCCGCGGACGACGGGGCCGAGGCGCGCCCCGTCCGGCTGAATCCTCTCTGGTACCGGCTGGAGGACTTCCCGCCGTCCCTGCTGGAACGTACCGAGGGACGGTGGCTCTACACGGTGGACGCCGAGGGCGAGGTGTTCATCGGGTCCGAGGACCTGGAGTCGGTCCTCGGCGAGGCCGGGCTGCACAGGCTCTGGGAGGGCATGCGCGAGAAGGATCCCGGGCTCACCCTGAGCCGGTTCAAGAACTCCCTCGGGGACCTCGGCGTCCCCACCCTCGCGGCCGGCTTCGATCCCGGCACCGGTGTGACGCGGGTCGGTCGCGGCCGGGTGAGCGGTGAGCTGCTGCACAACCCGCTGACCGGACTCTGGGAGATCGACGCCTCGAGCCGCTACATGGGGCGTGAGGTACGCCCGGGGTACGGCTCGGACGAGATCGCGGGGTGGGTGCGCAACGCCGCCGACAAGATGAGCGAGGCCCTGGGCATCCCGCTCGTCGCCGTCGGCCCCGACGAGCCCCGTCTCGGCAAGCACGTACGCGTGTCGGGCACCGGCACCCCCGAACTGGACCAGCGGTTCGGGCCGCTGGCCGGCCCGAAGAAGGTGAAGGGCCACGAGAGGGACCTCCACGACGAGGACCAGGGGGCCGTACGGCTGAATCCGCTGTGGTACCCGCTGGACGACTTCGACCCGGCCTTCCTCACGCGCAAGGGCGCTGTCTGGCACTTCGCCGTCGACGAGGAGGGCGAGATCCGCATCGGCAGCGAGAAGCCGCTGAGCATCCTCTCCGACGAGGAGTGGCGGCAGCTCGCCGACGGTATGACGGCGAAGGACTCGACCCTGACCGAGGACCTGCTCAAGGAAGCACTGACCCTCCAGGGCCACCCCACGGTCGCGGCGGGCTTCACCGAGGAGGGCCGTGCCGTGCTCCGCCCGGCCCGCGTCGCCGGGGAGCTGTCGTTCAACACGGAGACCGACCGGTGGGAGGTGACCGACAAGTCGGGCCGCCACATGAGCGAGAAGGTACGGCCCGGTCTGCGTCCGGAGCAGGCCCGCGACTGGCTCGACTCCGTCGCCGGCGTCATGACGGAGCGTTTCGGCGTACCCGTCTCGCCGGTCCTCTTCAAGACCAGCCGGCCCGCCCCTCCCGTCACCCGCCTGGCTCCCATCGACGAGGTCGCGGAGCCCGCCGGGGAGACGTCCGGCCGGCCCGGACTGGACGGCGCCCCCCGCGCGGACCTCGCCGACCTCCTCGTCGACGTCGCGGACCGCCCCAACGCCGCCACCGCGCCGCCCCACCGTCTCCTGGCCCAGGCGCTGCGCGAGCGGACGGACGGGCTGCCGGCCCGGGAGGGCACGCACGGCACCGTGCTGAGCCTCGACACCCGGCGGCTGGAGCAGAACGCCCTGCGGCACATCGCGGGCTGGGCGGAGCGCACCCTGCGCTCGGACCTGGAGCACACCGGCGCCGAACCCGACGCCGCGATCCGCGAACAGCTCGCCGCCTACGAGGACCTGCGGACCGCGCGCGGCCCGCTCGCCGGTGACCCGGAGGACCTGCTCGCCACGGTCGTCGGCGACCTCGGGGCGGTCCGCTCGCGGATCGACGCCGACGGCAGCCTGCCGCCGCTGCAGCCGCCGGTCCTCCGCGTCCCGCACGACCTGGCCGCGGTCGAACACCTCCTGCACCGGCTCTCCGGTGACCTGGGCACCCACCTGCGCCTGGATGTCCGCTTCTCCGACGGCGCGTGGCACACCCGCTGGGCCGACCCCGACGGGCGCGTCCACGCCTTCGACCCGCTCGACGAGCGGGCGCCCGGCACGGCGGGTCTCTCCGCCCGGCAGGCGCAGGACGCGGGCCTGCTCTCCCCCGCCCGGCGGGCCCTGGTGGACGAACTGGGCCTCGACGAGCGGGAACTGGCCACGGTCTACCGGACCTCCTGGCAGACGGGCCGCACCTTCGACGAGGCGGTCCGGCTGGAGACCGCGAGCCGTCACGAGCGGCTGGCGGTCCTCGACCGACGCCTGCCCGGCCTGCTGCCCCGGGTGCGGGAGGCCCTGGCGGCCGGCCCCGCCGGGGAGGCGCCGCACGAGCCCGGCGGCACGGCCGGGGAGGGCACCCCCACGCCGGACACCATGCCGCGCCATCCGCTGGCGGAACTGCTCACCGTGGTGCGTACGCAGGCATTTTTGGAGCGCGAGGCGCTCGTCTCCCTCGTGGACACCGCGACGGCCCTCCTGCCGCCGTCCCCCGCACGGCCGGAGACCGCCGCGGCCGCGCCGGGGAACTGGCCGGCGATCAAGCGGCTGATGGACGAGTCGTCCTTCGTCCGCACCGAGTTCGACCCACGGGCCGAGGCCGTCTGGCTGCCCGGCGCCGACCGCGCCGCGGCGCAGGAGGTGGCCGGGTTCTCCGACCCGGACCACGTCCTCGTGTTCACACCCGCCGCGCGTCCGGGCACCGCCGACGGTTCCGGCGTGCCCGTCGACCGGCTGGCGACGTTCCTCGCCGTCGAGGCCCCGGGCAAGACGCCGGTGCTGATGGGTCCGGACGGCGACGTCCTGGCCGCCCGCCTGACCCACCACCTGGGACGGCCGGTGATCGGCAGCCGGTTCGGCGTGACGGCGGACCCGGCCCGGGGCACCCTGTCGGAGCGTCCCGACCCGCACGGCATCCGCGAGGGCTCCGGCCTGCGCGTGTACACCCCGCAGGAGACGCGGGGCGACCAGCTTCCCTTCGACCTCGGTGTCGACCACGAGATACGGATCGCGCCGTGGCAGTCCGAGGACGGCTCCGCGCTGCGCGGCAGCGGCCCCGCGCCGCACAACCCGGTGCTCGGTGACGCGGTCGACGCGCCGCCCGCCGTGCGTTCCACCGGCGTTCCCCGGTCGCAGCTGCCGCATGTGGCGCAGGTCGTGCGGCAGTTGCGCGACCTCGTGGAGGGGCAGGGGCTCACGGTCGAGGAGTCGGTGTGGACGCTCCTGCCGCACCGGCTGCTGAGCAACTACCGCTACCTGCTGCCCGCCCCGGACGAGACACCGGCCCCGGGCGCCGGCTGGCGCAGCGGTCTCGTGGTCCCGCTCGGCCCGGCCGAGGCGCTGGTCACCCTCGACCCGACCGCCCCGCGCGCGGTCCTCGACCCCGCGGGGTCCTACGACCGCCCGCTGACGCAGAGCACCGGCACCGACGCACCCGGCGAGGCACGGCCGGAACCGCTGGGCCGCCCGCAACGGCCGGCCCGACTGGCGCGCCCGCCGCGGCTGGAGACCATCCCGGAGGAGGGCGGCGAGGGCACCGCCGAAGCGGCGGACGGCACAGCGGCTCAGGGCGGTACGGAACGGAGGCTCCAGGAGCGCCTGTTCGGTCCCCGGACGGACTCCTCCAGCCGCTTCCGCGCCAACCAGAGCATCAAGGGCACGTACTTCACCGGCGCGCACGCGCAGACCCACTCGGGCAACACCAGCGCCACCCGCCTCGGCGCGTCGGTGACGTACAACCTCGGTCTCCTCCCGATGGGACCGAACGGCCTCTACGGCGGTCTGCGGCTGACCGGCACCGCCAACGCGTCGTCGCGTTCCACCACGCACATCGCGGACGCCGAGGGCGGCCACGTCGAGGTGAGCGACGCCGAGTCCCAGCTGCTCGCCTACGAGGCCGAGTGGTCGGTGAAGCTCCGTACCGACCCGGCGCAGCAGTGGGCCGACACGCCGCCCGCCGAGATCCGGACCACCGGTGACGAACGCCTGATGCTGTACGTGCCCGAGCACTACCTCCAGGATGCCGGCTCCCATGTCACCGCCACGGGCGAGAACGTCCTGCCGGAGCGGCTGCCCCAGTTCCACTACGCCTCGGGCCTGACCGGGCTGCCCACACTGCTGGACACCGTCGCCGGCGAACTGGACCGGCAGGGCATCGGCCTGCCGCTGGGCTCGACGGCGCGCAACGAGCTGATCCAGAAGCTGTGGAACCTCGACGCCCACCTGGACGAGGCCGTCAACAAGTCCAACGGCTACAGCTTCGAGATCAAGGCGGACGGCCGTACCGTGCTCATCGAGCTGCGCTCCCGGCGCCTGCCCGGTGCCGTGCCGGTGGGCGCGACGACGGACAGGGCCCCCGTGGAGAACGTCCGCACCGCCATCGACGGCGGGGGCGGCAGCCACACCCTGTCGCAGACCTCGGGTGTGACCCCGCTGGTCGCCGGGGCCAACGTCGGTGTCACGGACGACGTGACGGCGCTCAGCATCAGCGCCGAGGTCGGCTTCAGCGGGTCGACCTCCGACACCCTCAGCTCCGGCCGCAACGGCCTGTGGGTGCTCGTCCCCCGCTTCATCGGCTACACGGCGGCGTACGAGGTGGGGTTCCAGCACACCGTACGGGTGACCCCCCGGGGCATGGACTCGGTGGAGTCCGGTCCCGTGAGCGGCCGGGGCCTGGTGCGCATGCCGGAGCACGAGGCGTTCCGGCACGGGTTCCCGGTGGTGGCCGAGGCCCTCAAGCCCGAGCACGCCGCCAGGGTCGAGGAACCGCCGGAAACGGACGGCCAACCGCTCGTGCGCACCGTCCCCTACGCCGACGAGGCCCTGCGCCGCACCGGCCGCCGCGACGGCGACCCGCTCGAACGCCCGCTGCCCTCCTACATCGAGCAGGGCAAGGGCATCGGCATGGGGCTGGTCTCCGTCGACACCGGCACCGTCGAGTCGATCCGCAGCCAGCTGCGCGAGGAACTCGTGCAGCACGGGTTCCTGCCGGCCGATCCGGCCGCCGCGCTCTCCCAGTCCCACTGGTACTCGGACCACACCGAGCTGGAGAGCCTGCTGGACAACGTCAAGCTGTTCGACAAGCTGGTCTCCGACCGCGGTCTGGACTCGCACTACGACCAGATCCACCAGAGCGGCCTCAGCTTCACGCTGTTCAGGAAGACCCGCCACTTCACCTCGGACGCGGCGCGGGTCACCATCAAGGCCACCCGGTCCCCCGGCGACGCCGACGCGTACAAGGGGTCGACGGACAACTACGCCGCCGTCAACCTCGGCATGGGCATGGGCACCGCCGGGCAGGGCGCCGGCGGCAGCAGGCGGGTCTCCCTGTCCTTCCGGGTCAGGACCGCGCACGACCAGCTCAAGGGGGGTGCCCTCGGCATCGACCTGTTCCGCCAGGTCGGCGCCTCGCAGGAGGTCAGCTACCTGCACAACCGGCCCGAACTGCTGGAGTACCGGGGGCTCCTGCACGAGCACGAGTTGTACAGCGACTACACGGTGACCGTGGAGTACGAGCACAGCGGTGTGCGGGGCATGGTGCGCCCGGGTGCCCGCGACCCCGAGCCGATCACCCTGCCCCGTCAACGCGCGCTCACCCAGCTGCTGCCGCTCGGCGACGACAGCGACCCCGGCCTGCACCGCTCGGACCACACCTCGCCGGACGTGCTCAAGCACGGTGTCGTCTTCTTCCTGGACGCCAGCGGCCTGCACGAGGCGGCCACCGGCATCCTCGGCGACCTGACGGGACCGCACGGCAACGCCGACCAGGAGCTGAGGTCGTTCACCAGCACCATCCTGGTGCGCGCCTTCGCCAAGGAGATCCTCAACGGCCAGTACAGCAGCGACCAGTTCTTCGACAGCGGCCTGCTGCGGGACACCTTCGCCGGGGTGGACATCTCCGGCAAGATGGGCGCCTCGCGGTTCGCGGGGGCCACGGACCACCCGTTCGTACTGGGCATCATCCAGCTGGCGATGGGCCAGGTCCGGTCGGCCGACACCGCGTCCCGCGGGCTGGCCGTACCGGCGGTCTCCGTCACCGCCGGCGGCCCGCTCGACCCGGCCGCCCACGACCCCGGATCGCTCCAGGGCGGCATCGACATCAGTCACTCGCGGCAGCACAACGTACGCGAGCAGGGCGGACGGACCGGCGCGAAGGAATTCATCCAGCTCGACTTCAACCACGCCTACGCCTTCCTCACGACCACGGACTTCACCGTGCGCACCCGCTGGGAGGAGCACGGCAAGCTGCTTCCGTCCGCCCACACGTCGGCGCAGGAGTCGGTCGACGGCAGGACGATGCTCTTCCTGCTGTCCGAGCCGGAGGCGCTCGACCTGTACGGCCAGGGCGAACTGCCCCTGCCCGACCGACAGCTCGCCGACGCGCTCGACCGCTGGGAGCGGGAGGAGCTGCGACTGCGCGGCGACACCCTGGCGGCGGTGCTCACCCGCTGGGCGGATGACACCCCGGAACTCCCGGCCGAGCTGTCGGACCGCATGGGAGCGTCCAGGGAGGAACTGGCCGCGGTCCTCGCGGGCCTGCACCGCGACGGGGCGCTCATCATCCGCGACGACGCCGTCCGGGAGGCGTTCGGCCGACGGTTCGGCATCGACCTGGCCGAAGGCCGCGACCCGTACGCGGACCTCGTCTTCCCCGAGTACCTGACCCGCGAGGACCCCAGCGGCCGCGCGCTCGGGCACAGCGGGGTGCGCGACCTGGTCCACGACGACGGCCGGACCACGTACGACATCGTGCGGGCACACGTGGAGCAGGTCGCCCCGGGCCTCTTCTCCGACGCGGAGGTGTGGGTCGGGGACGGCCGGCGGATCGGCCGGATGCAGGGCGGTGTCAACACCTTGCAGGCCCTCCTCGCCAAGGGCCGCGACCTGTCGTTCATGGACGACCTGCTGCACCGCGAGGGCTGGAAGCTCTACTTCGTCAACCCCGAGAGGGGGAGGTGGGGCTGGCTCCTCGCCGACGTCGTCGAGGTGAATGTGAAGTCCCTCCTCACGTCGGCGCCCCGCGTGGTCGACTTCATCCCCGGCACCGGTCTGGAGAACTACAGCCACAACTACGTCGAGACCTGGCGCGGTGTCTCGCACGACCGCGGGATGTCGGCCAACCTGGCGCGGCTGGGCGGCGGCGAGAGCCACAGCTCCCACGGCGCCCGGCTGGGCGTCGGGGCGGGACTGCACCGCGGCGTCACCCGCGCCGAGTCGGCGGTCGCCGAACAGACCGTGTACGACTGGACCGGTCACTACCGGGTGCAGGTCGACGAGTCGATGACCGTGGGGGCGCGGCGCCTGACCATGGCCCGCCGACCGCTGAACAACTTCGTCCAAGCGGTGCTCCACCGCGACGACGCCATGGGTGCCGAGGGCACCAGCGAGACCGTCCCGGGCGTCCTGGAGCTCCAGATCCCCCGCGGACTGGCGGAGCACAAGCCCCTCGCCGGCCCGCGGCCTCGGCCGGACCTGCGCCCCCTGCCCGAACTGCCCAACGACGCGTACATCAGCAGCGCCATGGTGGACGACGCGCTGCCCGCGATGCGCGAGCTGCTCGTACGGATGTTCGGCAAGAACGCCGACGGCCTGACCACCCGGAGCGCGCTGCCCGTCAGCCAGCTCTTCAGCCGCACCCAGATGGGCAACCACCTGCGGGACGCGGTGGCGGGCAAGCGGGACCTGCTCGACGAGAACCTGTTCGTGCCGGGCGACTCCCGCAGGCGGGCCCGCGTCTGGCTCACCGGTGACCTCTTCGACCTCCAGGTGCTCGGTCCCGTCCAGAACACGGGTACCGGCCGTTACAGCAAGCACCAGAGCGGAACCTCCCACAGCGCCTCCCAGGACCACCCCCGGTTCACGGAGGCACTGAGCGACTCGGGTTCCGACACCCTGCACGTGGGCGAGAACCACGTGAACACCGTGTCCCCCGGAACGGACACCGAGCAGTCCCGGACCACCAGTGCCTCCGAGTCCGCGACGGGCACCGAGAACTACCGCCGCGAGGAGCACATCAAGCAGCAGGGCCCCGTCCAGCTCGTCCGGCTCCGCTTCCGCGGACAGCTGCAGGCCGAGCGCTTCAACCGCCACCTGTTCCGCGCGGACACGGCGAAGGGCGAGTACCGCAGCCGGACCTTCACCGGGGACGTGTACGCCGAGGTGTTCGAGAACGAAGTGGCCGAGCTGCAGAGCCGGTTCGCCGCCTCCGAGCACCTCGCCGACTCGGCGCTCACCCCGTGGCGGGAGCTGCGGGCCGCCGAGACCTTCGCACCGGAGGACGTCAGCCCGCACGACCTCACCGAGCTGATCATGGAGGCGGCCAGGCTGCCGTACGCCACCCCCGGCCGCCTGCACGAGCTGATCGCGGCCTCCGTACGGCAGACCGAAGACGGGACGCCGCGGCACCTGGTCCTCACCCTCGACGAGGACACGCTGCACCGGCGCGCGCTGGCCGAGACCTACCGCTGGGCCGTGCGGACCCTCACCCCGCTGGTCAGGGAGGCCCGGACCACCGACCCGACGTTCGAGGAACCGCGGTTCCTCCGCCGCTACCGGAACTACCTGGCCGCGAATCCCTCCGAGCTGTCGCCGCCGGCGGACCTGTCCTTCGACCAGGCCGTCACCGACGTCATCCAGCGGGTCAACGAGACGCGTGACCGGATCAGCGACGGCGCGGCCCTCGGGCCGGTGGAACTGCCGGCCCTCATGGGCGCGGTGGCCCTGGACCACCACCAGCTGCTCCGGGGCGTCGCCCAGGAACTGGGCACGCACCTCCGGGCCGACCTCACGCTCCCGGACCACGAGGGCGGAACCCGCCGGGTGACCCGCTGGGTGGAACCCTCCGGCCGGATCCACGCCTTCGACCCGCTCACCTTCGCCGGACTGAACTCCGGGCGGGCCGAGGACGCGGGCCTGGTGACACCGCAGGAGCGCGCGGCGGCGGACCTCCTGGGCCTGGACGACCAGGAGTGGGGCGCGCTCTACGAGACCTCGACGAGAACCGGCACGGACTTCGCCGGCCTCCTGCGCGAGGAGATCGACAGCCGTCGCTCCACGCTCGCCTCCGTCGACCCGAGGCTCCTGGACGCACTGGACACCCTTGACCGCACACCGGACGAAGAGCGCTCCGAGGACAGCGCAGAGGCCCTGGACACTCTCCGGGACCTGGCCCGCGGCCTGCCCTTCTCCCGGCCGGGACGGGACGAGGCGGCCCAGTTCGTACTGGACCGGCTGCCGGGAGCACGGACCGTGGCCGGTGACGACTCACAGACGCACGACGTCGTACCGGCCCTGGTCGCCGACACGCCGCCTCCGGTCGAGGAGACCCTCAGTCTCGCGGACCGCACGGCAATGGCGTTGCTGGCCGAGCCACCGCAGGCGCACGGTCCGTCCACCGCGGACGAGGGTGAGGCCGCCCTGTCCCTGCCCGGCGCCCCGGCCATGCCGCACCCGACCGAGCCCGCTCTCCAGGTCACTGCACCGCCGGAAGCCGCCGGCCTGCCCGTCGACAGTGCGGAAGCAGCCCCCGTGGTGACCGTGGCACCCGGTACGCAACCGCTCGCCCCCGAGAGCACCTCCGGCAGTTCCCCGACCCACCGGCCTGACGGCCAGACCCCCATGAGGACGGAGCTTCCGCACGAGGAGATCCCGACGGCCGTGTCCACCTCGAAGGCCGAGAGCGTCTTCGCCGCCCTCACGGGGACGACAGCTCAGGAGCCGGCGGGCGAGCACACCAGTATCCACAGGGAACCCGACAGGCTGGCGAACTCGGCGCCCGGCCGGGCCGGGCACATGCGCGGAACCGACGTCGACGGTCTCGGCGTTTCTATCGAACAGCTCCATGTTGCCGACGACCAGGAACCAGCAGCACCACCCCGCACCCAACCGATCGGCGATCTCGAAGGAAACGACGTCGGCCTCGACTACCGCACAGACCGGAACGGCGAGACGGGGGCAGCAGTCACCCGGCTGATCACCGCCGAATACACCACACTCCGCGGAGCCGTCCCATCCGAGGCGCCTCCCGAGGTGCCCAGCTTCGACGCACCCTGGCACCACCCTGACCAGACCCCGTTCTTCGTCGCCGCCAGACTCAGCCCCGACGGAGGCGTCCGGTTCGCCACCGCCAACGGCCGGTACGCCTTCACCCCCGAAGGATTCGCCGACCATCTCGCCGCGAACCCGCTCCTCGCCGCGCATCCCGCCGGGCCGATCGTCCTGCTCATCCCACAGGCCGCCGCCAACGGCATGTACCTGCCCCGCATCGTCGCCGCCCGCACCGGACGCGCCGTCTGGGCACCCGACGGCGGACTCACACTCGTCCCCAAGGCCACTCAAGGAACGCGCCCCGACGGCCAGGGCCAGGACACCCTGATCGTTCTCCGCTGGCCCAACGCCAACACACCGCCCAGCCGCTGGCTCGAAAGCACTCCCGACATCCTCGCCGACAACCCCCACGGCGAGCCCCACCACCGGATCCGCACATTCGGCGGACGCTTGGAAGCCTCCGAACTGGCCAGCTACACCATCGTCGACGGGAACGGAATCCACCTAGGCCGAGCCCTCTTCTCACCCTCCGAATTGATCCTACGAACATCCGATTTTCCCGATCTGGACAAGCAAACGGGATACTTCACCGCGGAAAAGTTCAAGCGAAGCGACGGAAGAAACGAGTTGGTGCAGAGAGGCGACGTGAAGCATCCCCTCCCCTGGAAGACAGATGGGAACGGGTCCCGCCCTTACTACGTCAATGCGCACGGGGTCGCTGGAGAGGTCAGCTTGCCCGACCGCCACGGCACCACCCACTCTGCAACGAGTGACGGATTCGGCCGTATGCTGAAACGACGGCCCAGCCTGCAGTTCGACCGCAACCGGGAAATAGTTCTTGTCATCTGCGAATCCGGATCACCCGACCGCGACGGCCTGATCGTCGGCCAACAGGTCGCCGACATCACCGGGCGCACCGTCCACGCCCCCATAGGGTCGGTCAGTGCCGATCTGTTCCTGACAGAAGCCGGCGGCTGGCGCACCTTCCGCCCCGGGCTCACACCCGAGCCCCAGCAGCAGTCGCGAGTACCTCGTCCCCTCCTTCGGCCATCCACTTCCGCCCTCACACGCGGCACCGACCGGCCCGCGAATTCAGCGCCACACCGGGACTGGCGCATGCCTGCCACCGGCAGTGGCGGCCCGGGTGCTGCAAGGGTTCTGCCTGCTGTTCCTGGTGGTCACCAGACCACCATGCAGCCCTACGCCCAATCCATCAGAGGCCACGGCGGCACCCGCACCGGCATGGACTACCGCACGGACCACCGCGGACACATGCAAGCCCCCCTGCCCGGACTGATCACCGCAGGATTCACCACCCTCACCGGCCCGATCCCCTACGAAGCACCCCCCACCACCCGAGGCACCGACGCACCCTGGAACGACCCGGCCCACAACCCGTTCTTCATCGCCGCCGACCTCGGCCCCCACGGCATCACCCTGAGCACCCCCCAGGGCCTGCGCACCTACACCGCCGAACAGTTCGCCGACCACCTCGCGGCCACCCCCGCCCTCCAGCAGCACCCCGCCGGACCGATCGTCCTGCTCATCCCCCACGCCGCCGCCGGCGGCATGCACCTGCCCCGCACCATCGCCGCCCGCACCGGACGCACCGTCTGGGCACCCGACGGCGGACTCGCCCTCCTCCCCCAAACCACCCAAGGACTCCACCCCGACGCACGCGGCCTGACCACCTGGATCACCCTCCACCAGCCCGACACCAGCACACCCCCCAGCCGCTGGATCGGCAGCACCCCCAACATCCTCGCCAACAACCCCCACGGCGCCGAGAGCCTCCACCAGCAAGTGGCCACCCACACGGGAACGGTCGCGGCCGCCGGGCTGAACAACTACACCATGGTCGACGAGAACGGCCGCCACCTCGGACGCGCTTACTTCAGGCCTGCCGATTGGGTGGTCCGGGAGCCTCTCACCGAAGAGATGGCCAGGCAGACACACTTCACCCCCAGCCAGCTCACCGCAGGACCCGACGGAAGAATGGGCCTGGAATTCCTCAACACCCGACCGGTCCCTCTCCCCTGGAAGACCCGGGACCAGAACGGCCGGATCAGGTATCCCTACTTCCTCATGAGTCACGGAAACCCCCGCAGTGTTCCGATGTACGACGCGGACGGAAACCGGCACCTGCTGACCGGTACAGGAATCGGCAACCTCCTGAAAAGGAGGCCGAGCCTCGAGTTCGATCGAGGACGGGAAATCGTGCTCAACGTGTGCAACACCGCGTCCGCTGCCCCGGACGGGACGATCATCGCCCAGCAGGTGGCCGACATCACCGGGCGCACCGTCCACGCACCTCTGGGCGAAACCACCCCGCACTTCAGAGCAACAGAAGCCATCGGTCCCGCCTGGCGCACCTTCCGGCCCCAGCACCAGCCCCAGCACCAGCCGTCCAACCCGCCCCGGCCTCCGCGCAGCGGCAACCCACCACGACCGCTGCCCCAGCCTGTACGCCGACTGCCCCAGACACCGGGAAGCACGACATCAAGCCGCTACCCCGTCACGAACTCCGAACGCCACCAAGGCAACCTCCGCATACCCGGCGGCAGTGGCGCCCACGGCTTCAGCGTCCAGTCCGCTGATTCCGGCGGTCACCACACCGCAACGCAGCCCTACACCCAGCCGATCACCGGACACGGCGGCACCCGGTTCGGTCTTGACTACCGCACCAGCCAGTACGGCAACACGCAGCTGCCCATCAGCGGGCTCATCACCGAAGGAGTCGTCTCCTTCACCGGTCCCGTCCCGGCCGAGGCGCCGCCTGCCCTCCGCGGAGTCCACGCACCCTGGGCCCGCCCGGGCAGCACCCCGTTCTTCATCGCGGCCGACCTCGGCCCCCACGGCGGCGTCCAGGTCACCGCGGCCCACGGCCTCCAGACCTTCACCGCCGAACAGTTCGCCGACCACCTCGCGGTCACCCCTGCCCTCCAGCAGCATCCCGCCGGACCGATCGTCCTCCTCGTCCCCTACTCCGCCGCCGGCGGAATGCACCTGCCCCGTGTCATCTCGGCCCGCACCGGACGCACCGTCTGGGCGCCGGACGGCGGACTCGCCCTCGTCCCTCAGGCCGTACACGGACCCCACCACGACGGGCGGGGCCGGAACACCTGGATCGTCCTCCACCGCGCCGACCCCGAAACCCCCGTGAGCCGCTGGCTCGGCAGCACCCCCAACATCCTCGGCAACAGCCCCGACGGCGAACCCAGCCACCCGATCGCCGCCCTGGACGGTCCGGTAAGGGCCTCCGACCTCGTCAGTTACACCATGGTCGACAGAAACGGCTACCACCTCGGGCGAGCCCTGTTCACACCGGTCGAATGGGTCTGGCGGGAACCGGATTCCGACGCCATGTCCCAGCAGCTGACGTACGGCGTCGCCGAGCAACGATGGGAGAACGGCGCTGTATCGATGCATCCGGTAGACGGCCTCGAATACCACCTCCCCTGGAGGGTCAGAAAGCAGCAGGCACCTCCCTACTTCTACGCCAGCCACGGGGAGAGGGAATACGCCAAGGTCCTGGACCGGCACGGCCGCCTCCACCGGCTGACCGGCCAAGGACTCGGCAACCTGCTGAGAAGGCGCCCCAGTCTCGAAATGGACCGCCACCGGGAGATCGTCCTCGCCAGTTGCAACCTCGGCTCCCCCGCTCCCGACGGAACGGTCATCGCGCAAGAGGTCGCCGACGTCACCGGGCGCGTCGTCCATGCGCCCGCGGGCATGACCCGCAATGACCTGAGCGAGGCAGAGGTCGGTGGTTGGCGCACCTTCCTCCCCCGGACGACATCTCAGCTCCAGCAGCAGTCAGGAGTCCCCCATAGTCTTCTCCCACCGCCCGCCTTCGCACCCGGATCCGGCCGCCCCGCGAGTTCGGCACCGGCCCGCAACTGGGGCATGCCCCGTACCGGCAACAACGGCACCGACAGCTTCCCGGGGCAGGCCGACGGCTTCAGCGGCTACCTGACCGCGGCACAGCCCTACACACAAGCCATCGGCAGTCACGTCGGAACTCGGCCCGGGCTCGACTACCGCGCGGACGGGCGCGGCCGTATGCCGGCACCCGTGACCCGTCTCATCACCGACGGATTCACCACGTTCACCGGTCCCGTTCCCTTCGAAGTACCTCCCGCCGTCCGCAACAGCGACGCGCCCTGGAACCGCCCGTCCGAGACGCCCTTCTTCATCGCGGCCGAGCTCAGCCCCCACGGCGGCGTCGAGACCGTCACTCCTCACGGCTCGTACACGTACAGCGTCGAAGAGTTCGCCGACCACCTCGCCGGGAACATGCTCCTCGCCATGCACCCAGCCGGACCGATCGTCCTGCTCATCCCCCACGCCGCCGCCGGCGGCATGCACCTGCCCCGCACCATCGCCGCCCGCACCGGACGCACCGTCTGGGCGCCGGACGGCGGACTCGCCCTCGTCCCCCAGGCCACCCAAGGGCTCCGCCCCGACGGACGCGGCCTCATGACCCGGATCGTCCTGCACCAGCCCGACACCAGCACACCGCCCAGCCGCTGGCTCGGCAGCACCCCCGACATCCTCGCCGGCAACCCCGACGGCGAACCCCGCCATCAACTCCGCACACTCGACGGACACGTACCGGCTTCCGACCTGACCACCTACACCATCGTGGACCACAGCGGCCGTCACCTCGGACGAGCCGTCTACACGCCTTCCGACCTGATCACCCGGCTGCCGGGCTTGCCCACTCTGGCCGAAAGAACGACCTACAGCACCGGCGAGGCGCGCCGGGAAGAGGGCGGATCGTGGCTGTACCCGACGGACAACGTGGCGTTCCGCCTCCCCTGGAAGAACGGCAGCGAGAGAACTGTCCCCTACTTCTTCTCGAACCACGGGCACAGGCAGTTCACCGAGGTCCATGACCTTCGCGGCCGCACACATCGTCTGACCGGTCAGGGACTCGGCCAGCTACTGAAACGACGGCCCAGCCTGCAATTCGACCGCGACCGGGAAATCGTCCTCGTCTCCTGCAACGTCGCGGCCCCGGGGCCTGACGGCGTGGTCATCGCCCAGCAGGTCGCCGACATCACCGGACGCACCGTCCATGCCCCCGCCGGCGAAACCAGTACCGATCTCGCGCTGGCGGAACCCGGCGGCTGGCACACCTTCCGCCCGCGGACCGAGACCCAGCCCCCGTCCCCACTTCAGCGCCGCCTGCCACCCACACCCCGTCCGCTGCCCGAACCACCCCGGCGCCTTCCCCAACCGCCCGCCTACGCACCCGGCACCGGCCGTCCCGCGAACTCAGCACCTTCCCGCAACTGGCGGATGCCTGGTGCCGGCAGCAACCGCACCGATGGTTTCCCGGGACAGTCCGCTGTTTCCGGTGGTCACCCCACCACAGCACAGCCCTACGCCCAATCCATCAGAGGCCACGGCGGCACCCGCACCGGCATGGACTACCGCACGGACCACCGCGGACACATGCAAGCCCCCCTGCCCGGACTGATCACCGCAGGATTCACCACCCTCACCGGCCCGATCCCCTACGAAGCACCCCCCACCACCCGAGGCACCGACGCACCCTGGAACGACCCGGCCCACAACCCGTTCTTCATCGCCGCCGACCTCGGCCCCCACGGCATCACCCTGAGCACCCCCCAGGGCCTGCGCGCCTACACCGCCGAACAGTTCGCCGACCACCTCGCGGCCACCCCCGCCCTCCAGCAGCACCCCGCCGGACCGATCGTCCTGCTCATCCCCCACGCCGCCGCCGGCGGCATGCACCTGCCCCGCACCATCGCCGCCCGCACCGGACGCACCGTCTGGGCACCCGACGGCGGACTCGCCCTCCTCCCCCAGGCCACCCAAGGACTCCGCCCCGACGCACGCGGCCTGACCACCTGGATCACCCTCCACCAGCCCGACACCAGCACACCCCCCAGCCGCTGGATCGGCAGCACCCCCAACATCCTCGCCAACAACCCCCACGGCGAACCCCGCCATCAACTCCGCACACTCGGCGGACACGTACAGGCCTCCGACCTGACCAGCTACACCATCGTCGACCAGAACGGCCGCCACCTCGGACGAGCCCACCTGACACCCACCGACTGGCTCATCAGAGAGCCGGGCTCTTCAGCGCTCGCCCTCCGAACCCACTACGCGCCCGCCAGCACCATCTACGCGGCCGACGGCAGGCAGGGCCTGGGCATCATGAACGTCCCCCAGGTCCAACTCCCCTGGGCGACCACCGGCCGGCGATCCGCGCCCTACTTCTATATGGCTCACGGGAGTCACCACCGCGTCCCTGTACACGACTCACGCGGCAACACCCACTCGCTGACGGGAGAGGGACTCGGCAATCTCCTGAAGCGACGGCCCAGCCTGCAGCTCGACCGCGACCGGGAAATCGTCCTCGTCTCCTGCAACACCGCAGCCCCCGCACCCGACGGAACAGTCATCGCGCAACAGGTCGCCGACATCACCGGCCGCACCGTCCACGCCCCCTGGGGCGCCACGACACCAGACCTGGAAGCAGCACACCACGAAGGCTGGCGGACCTTCCGCCCCCAGTCCGAGCACCAGCAATCCCACTCGTCCCGCCCCCGCCCCGCTGCGCCCCCGCGCCCCCGAGCACTGCCACAGCCCCCCGCACACCCGAACAACGTCCGCTACCACATCAACTCAGCTCCCTCCGGGGACGGGCCCATGCCCGCAACCGGCAACGACGGCCCCATCCCGAGCCGATCCGGCGCCTCCAGCGATCACCACCTCCCCGCCCAGTCCTACAGCCAGGCCGTTTTCGATCACAACCTGTCCGTGACGGGGCTGGACTACCGGCACGACGAGCGCGGCCACATGGTCGCTTCACTGCGCAGGCTGATCACCACGGGATACACGTTTCTCACCGGCCCTGTCCCGCCCGAGGCGCAACCTGACGCGCGCGGAGCCGTCGGGCTCTGGCAGCGTTCCGGCATGCCCCCCTTCGTCATTGCAGCAAACCTCACTGCTGACGGCGTCACCATGAACACGCCGCGGGGCCTGCGCGCCTACACCGCCGAACAGTTCGCCGACCACCTCGCGGCCACCCCCGCCCTCCAGCAGCACCCCGCCGGCCCGATCGTCCTGCTCATCCCCCACGCCGCCGCCGGCGGAATGCACCTGCCCCGCACCATCGCCGCCCGCACCGGACGCATCGTCTGGGCACCCGACGGCGGACTCGCCCTCGTGCCCGTTTCCCAGCGGGCAGTCCGTCCTGATGGGCGGGGCCAGGCCACCTGGATCGCACTCCACCGACCGGACTCGAACACTCCCCCCAGTCGCTGGCTCGCCAGCACCCCGGACATCCTCGCCAACAACACGCACGGCGGACCGCGCCACCGACTTTCCACACTCGGCGGGCACGTACAGGAAACCGATCTGACGACCTATACCCTCGTCGACGAAAACGGCCACCACCTCGGGCGGGCCACATTCTCGACCTCGGACTGGCTTAATCGAGTATCGGACTCTGTTAATTATGGACGCCAATCGACATATCGCTACGGCAAGTCCACGCAGAACGGAACGGTCGAAGCAATAGGCCCTCATCTCCCTCTCCCCTGGGTGACCACAGGCCGACAGAAAACTCCTTACTTCTTCGCCGGTCATGGCACGCGCCAAAACGTCTGGGCTTATGACTCAAAAGGCCGCAGACATGAACTGACCGGTCCGGGGGTCGGCAATCTACTGAAAAGACGTCCCAGCCTTCAACTCGATCAGGATCGGGAAATCGTCCTTCTCGTCTGCAGCGTCGCAGCTCCGGGGCAGGACGGAACAGTTGTCGCACAACAGGTCGCCGACATCACCGGCCGTACCGTCTACGCTCCATCAGGCAGGGTCGCCCACGATGCTTCCATCGTGGAAGAGGGCAGCTGGCGCAGCTTCCGCCCCCACGCCCGACGTCCGCAGCCCGAAACTCCCATTTCCCCGTCACCCGAAACCCACAGCAGTGAGAGAGGGGGCCACGCCCGAGGCACGTCATTGTCCCAGCCGCAGCAACTCGAGCACACGGCAGCCGAAGAGACCTCTCCACAGGACCAACCAGATGTCACTGCACCGCAAGGCTCCTGGGCCCATAGCCGATCGACGACCTTTCCTGGTGTCCCACACTCACTTGAGACCTCGGCTTTTGCTTTTGCGGAGCACCCACCAACTTTCGAGGAGATTCCCCGTTCTGCAGTCATGAGTCAATGGGTGGTCAGCCACGGTGCGCTGATCACAGGCGTTGACTACCGTTACGGCCGTGATGGCCGATTGGCCACTGCGATCGATCCTCCAATTACCGAGCGGTTCCTTCATTACCATATGCACCGGCTACCTGAAGAAGTTCCCCCAGGTACTAGAGGAGAGGCGTCCCCGTGGGGCGAGATTGCACCCATAATGGTAGTCGCTGACAGATCTTCCTTCGGCGTGACAGTAACCTCTCTCAGTGGGCCGACAGAGATATCCTTCTCGAATTTTTCCAGGCACGTGCGCAGAGTCATTGAGTATCACGGGTTCCCAGCAGAGGCTCCTATAGTTCTCGTCATGCCGTACGCTGCGGCGGGACGGATCGAGTTGCCGCGCACTTTGGCAGCCCATACCGGCAGAGATGTATGGGCCAGCGACGGACCAGTCGCGCTTTTGAAGGAAAACGGGAGAGGAGCAGCGACTACCTGGATTGTGCAGCATGAACCGACCGGCATCGCCGTAAGCCGTTGGATCGTCAGTCGACCGGGCGCTCTCAACTCGTTCGCCGACCAACCCGAGCGCATTCATCTGACGGCCACCACCGGAGAGACCGTTCCCGCCTCGGCCCTCCTGACTCACACGCTCATCAACGAACACGGAGAACCCATCGGTCAGGCCGTCGACACAGCGGAGGATTGGCCTCTTTTCGAGGAGGAACTGCGTGAGCTGAACAGGGTGACGACCTACCGGACAGGTGAGGGATACGTCACCGAGCAGGGCCGCGGAGCCGTACGCGCCCGCCCGAACGCGCCGTACCGCGCTCTGCCCTGGGTGCGGGCGGGTGAGCAATCCACCCCGTACTTCTTCGTGACTCATGGAGACATGGGGGTGCTCAAATTGCCCACCCGCACAGGCACCATCCTGCCCATGTCTGGGGAGGAAGTAGGCCGCTTGCTCGCCCAGGTGCCGTTGATCTCGCAGCGACCGTACGCTTCGATCGTTCTCGCTGCGTGTTTCAGCGGTTACGACGCAGAAAACCCGTTGAACAGCGTCGCCCAGCGAGTGGCTGATGTCACCGGTCGCACGGTGCACGCGCCTTGGTCCAAGGTGTCCAACGCCTTGGACCTGGTCGAGGGCCAGGGTGACCAGGACGGCCACTGGTTCACCTATCACCCCCGGCAACGGCACCCCCAGCCGGAACACCCCTACCGACTGCCGGCCCCACCTCACCGGTACACGGCACCTCGCCAGGAGATCCGTGGGGGCACGTACGGCTGGGCCCGCTCCGGTCCCGCGTCCGATGAGTCGGCAGCGACCACGGGAAGGCCGTACCGCAAGCTGATTCCCGCAAGGGACGGCAGTTCGCTGTCCACGGGCTTGGACTACCGCCCCGACAGCGCTGGACACCTGGAGCCCGAAACGCCCTCACCGTGGACGGGTAAATTCCCGGCACACACCGGGACCACCTTCCCTCCGTCATTCCGGTGGACAGTCAGGAAACTCCCGCACCCTGGGGGAATGCCCGACCGGTCATCATCGCCGCCGAGCTCACGCCCGGAGGCGTCGTCGTGAGGAACGTGAACGGTCGCCAGACGATCAGTGTTCACCGGTTCGCACGGCTCGTGGCATCGGAGACGGCAGTCCTCAGCCACCCCCTTCATTCCCCGATCGTGCTCGTCGTCCCGAACGCGGCAGCGGGTGAGATGCACCTTCCCCGTATGCTCGCCCATCTGACGGAGAGAACGGTATGGGCCACCGACGGAGAGCTTGCGCTGGTCACCGCCGACACAGACGGGCACGATCGCGAATCCGAGACATGGATACTCCTCCACCGACGCATCGGGGCTGACGGCGGACGCTGGCTCCGCACCCTACCGACCGACCTGGACGCACAGATCGCACGCATCGGAGACGCTTCCACCGATTCGTCGGTGGAGGTCGACCCGGACACCGGCGAAGGACGATGGAAGACCTTCCATCCCCGCAATTCTGAATCCTCAGCGAACGGAACAAAATGAGCGACGCTACACCGACCGGACCGGACGACACGAACCCGCTTTCCAACATCCCGGAAGAACTCCGCGAAGCCGCCAAGGCCGCCCCCGACCACTGGCTCGGCCTCGTCGACCCGGGCTGGCGCGGCGACGATGCGCCACCGCGCTGGACCGTGGCAGGCGAGTACCGCTCCAGCCCCGAGGGCGAAGTGGTGGAGTGGCGGGAGAACGAGGAGTACCGCCCCTCGCCGCTGGCGCTGGGGTGGCCCCAGCCGACCGATCCCGTGGACGAAGCGGTGCAGTTGGCCTCCACCGGCTGGGGGCCGCCGGAGGACGTCCCCCAGCGGCTGGCAGGAACGATCGTGGGCATATGGCTGGCACCCGACGGAACTCCGCTGCGGACTCGGACACCCGACGGCACGGCGGTTGTCCCCGTCTTCACCTCCGGCGACCAGTTGCAGGCCGCGAGCCAGTTCGCGACCAGCACCATCCCGGTGCAGGAACTGGCCGGTCTGCTTGACGCCGACGAGCAGCTGTATCTGAACCCGCTCAGCGTCGTCGCCATGGTCGTCGATCCCGGGGCCGTCCTCACTGCGGCGGACGCCGACGGGAAGGAGGGCAACGAAGCGGCGGAAGCGGCAGTGACCGGCACTTCCTCTGCGGACTCCCCTATTACGGCGTAATAGGCCACGGCCGGACCCGGTCCGCGGACGGAGTAGTCGACCGGTCCTCGGTAGGAGTGACCGCCCGGTCCTCGGACGGAGTGACCGGGCTCGGGTCCCGGCCGGCCTCAGCGGGAATGAGACACATATCTGACGCGCCGGCACGTTACACTCCGTCAGTCTGTCCAGGTGTGCACATCCACCGGCATACATGTTTTGTATGGACACACCTGGCAGCACTGTCGTGGGCCGCCCGTCGGCCCTTCTCCCTCACCCCGAGGAACGAGACTGACGTGAACGACGACCTCCACCCGGGCCGCCGGCGCCTGCTGAAGATGTTCGGGCTGGGTGCCACCGCGACCACGGCTGCCCTGCTCCAGGGCGACCCGGTGCTCGCCGCGACCCTCGGCTACGACGAGAAGACCGGGGTCTCCCCGACGACCTACCGGGCGCCCAAGGGCTTGGCCAGGAACACCGCGGCCAAGCAGACCGCACTCGGCTGGATCGACGCCAACCAGGGCGCCGTCACCAAGCTGAACGACGACGTCTGGAAGTACGCCGAGCTGTCACTGCGCGAGTGGAAGTCCTCCCTCGCCACCGCCAGCCTGCTCAAGGCCAACGGTTTCACGGTCGAATGGGGTTCGGCGGGCTTCCCGACCGCGTTCGTCGCCACCTACGGCAACGGCGGCCCGGTGCTGGGCTTCAACGCCGAGTACGACGCGCTGCCGGGGCTGTCGCAGAAGAAGGGCGTGGCCACCCACGACCCGCTCGTCTACCACTACGACGCCTACGGCCCGTCGTACGGTGCCGGACACGGTGACGCCCACAACGCGCTGGGCGCGGGCGGTACGGCCGCCGCCATCGCCGTCGCGCAGGCCATCCGGGCGCACGGGCTGAAGGCGACCGTCAAGCTGTTCGGCAGCGCCGGCGAAGAGCAGCTCGTCGGCAAGGCGTACGCCGTGAAGGAGGGTGTCTACGACGGCCTCGACGCGTTCCTCGACTGGCACCCGTTCAACATCACGACCCCGTTCTGGAACACCACCAGTGCACTGATATCGGCCACGTTCACCTTCCTCGGCGCCTCCGGTCACGGCGGCACCCCGCTCGGCAACAAGAGCGGACTGGACGGCGCGCTGCTGATGGCGACCATGTCCGAGTACCTGCGGGAGAAGAACGTCGCGCCGTCGGGCCGGTTCCACTACGCCGTGATCAACGGCGGCGGCGCCCCGAACGTGACCCCGGACATGTGCTCCATCTGGTTCTTCGTACGCGAGGGCAGCCCGGCGCGCGCCCGCGTGCTCTACGACAAGATCGTGGAGTGCGCGAAGGCCGCCGCGCAGGCCAGCCAGACCCGGCTGGTGCACAAGTTCCACTCGGCGACCTGGAACCTGCTGGCCAACAAGGCCGGCGCCGAGCTGCTGTACGACAACATGCAGCAGATCGGCGCGCCGAAGTTCACCGACGCCGACCACACTCTGGCGAAGGCCGTGCAGAAGTCGCTCGGCCGCCCGGAGGTGGGCATGCCCACCGACCTGGTTCCGCTCGCTCCCCCGGCCGCCGCCTACACCGGCGGGCTGGCCACGGACACCGCCGACATCAGCTGGCAGGCACCCACCGCGGTGCTGCTGTCCGCCGCGTACCCGCCCGGTCTGCCCAACCACAACTGGGGTGTCACCGCGACGGCGGCCACCAACATCGGGCACCAGGCGATGCTGTCGGCCGCCCGCTACCTCGCGGCCGGCGCCGTCGACCTCATCGAACAGCCCGACCGGCTGGATGCGATGAAGCAGGAGTTCAAGGGCCGCACCGAGGGCATCCAGTGGGCCTCGATGATCCCCGACGGCACCCAGCCGCCGCTGTACGAGCCGCCCGCGGACTTCCTGAAGGCGACCGGGCAGAGCTGGCCGCCCGAGGGCGTCACCTGGCCGGTGCCGCCGGTGGTCGCCGCCGAGCAGCTCGGTACGACCGGGCCGAACCTGCCGCCCGTCACCTGACGGTCCCCGAAGCCCCCGGGGGCCCGTCCCTCCCCCGGGTCCACCCGGCCGTGGCCGCGCACTCCCCGCGGCCACGGCCGGAGAAACATGTGTGTGTCGGGACGGACGGGAATGGCGAAAAGCATGCCCTGTACACGGATCTCTTCTTCCGCGGACGGAAGCCGCGTCGTAACGTGCGCCCCGGCGCCCCCACTCGCATCGCCACTCCCATCAGGCACATGCCCGGAAGCCGAGGATCAGTCATGACCAAGGCAGCATCCGTTCCCAGCCCGGCCCCCTCCTCCGTCCCCACGGCCACCCCCTGGCCCGCCGAACGCGCCCCCGGCTGCCCCTTCGACCCTCCCCCGTCGGTGACGGCCCTGCTGGACACCGCCCCCGTCTCCCGGGTGACCCTCTGGAACGGCGCGACCGCCTGGCTGGTGACCCGCCACGCCGACCAGGTCGCCCTCCTGCGCGATCCCCGCGTCAGCGCCGACAACACCCGGCCCGGCTACCCCAGCATGAGCGCGGGCAGCGACGCCATCCGCGCACGTCACCGGGCCTTCATCACCATGGACGAGCCCGAGCACACCGAACGGCGGCGCCTGTACACGGGCAATTTCACCGTAAAGGCCACCGAGCGGCTGCGCCCACGCATCCGGCGCATCATCGACGACCTCCTCGACGCGATGGAACGCCAGGGGCCGCCCGCCGACCTCGTCACCGCCTTCGCCCTCCCCCTGCCCTCGCTCGTCATCTGCGAACTGCTCGGCGTCCCCTACGAGGACCACGACTTCTTCCAGCGGGCCAGCGCCGCGATCATCGACACCCGCAGCACACCGCAGGCCGCCGTCGCCGCCTCCCAGGAACTGGTCGACTACCTGCGCGGCCTCATCCTGCGCAAGGCCGAGCGGCCCGGGGACGACCTGCTCAGCAGCATGGCCACCGAGCAACTGGCCACCGGGCTCGGCACGGAGGACGAGTGCGCCAACGAGGCCCGGCTGCTGCTGGTCGCCGGGCACGAGACCACCGCCAACATGATCGCGCTGGGCACCTGCGCCTTCCTCCAGCACCCGGACCAGCTGGCCGCCGTCCGTGACGGAGACGCCCGCCAGGTGGCAGGCGCCGTCGAGGAGATGCTGCGCTACCTGACCATCACCCACATGGGACGCCGCCGGGTGGCACTGGAGGACATCGAGATCGGCGGGTTCCGCATCGCAGCGGGCGACGGCATCCTGTGCGTGAGCGAGACGGCCAACCGCGACCCGTCGGTCTTCACGGACCCCGACCGCCTCGACGTCACCCGCTCCAGCCGGCAGCACATGGCCTTCGGCTCCGGCCCGCACCAGTGCCTGGGCCAGAACCTCGCCCGGGTGGAACTCCAGGAGGCCTACCCGGCACTGCTGCGCCGCTTCACGGGCCTGCGGCTCGACCGCCCGCTCGAGGACATCCCCTTCCGCACCGCGGCAGTGGTCTACGGCGTACGCGAACTCCCTCTCACCTGGTGATCCGGCCTGCCCGCCGGCCCCACCTCCCACCCCAACTCCCCGATGACAGGAGCGACATGAACATCACCATCGACGAGGACAAGTGCTGCGGCGCCGGTCAGTGCGTCCTGGTAGCGCCCGAGGTCTTCGACCAGCGCGACGAGGACGGCGTCGTCGTCCTCCTCACCGCGCGGCCGGCCGAGGACCAGCACGACGCCGTACGCGAGGCGGTCGCCGTCTGCCCGGCCGCCGCCATCGAGGTCGAGGCGTGACCGCTCCCGCCGGAGTGGTCGTCGTCGGCGCCTCGGCGGCGGGCCTGACCGCCGCCGAGGCGCTGCGGCAGTCGGGGTACGACGGCCCGCTCACCCTGGTCGGGGACGAACCCCACCCGCCCTACGACCGGCCGCCGGTGTCGAAGCAGTTGCTGGCCGGTGACTGGCCGGCCGAGCGGCTCCTGCTGCGGCCCGAAGAGGCGTACACCGAACTGGACGTACGGCTCCGGCTGGGCGTGGCGGCGAGCGCCCTGGACGTGACCGCCCACCGGGTCCGGCTGGCCGACGGGACCGACGTGCCGTACGACAGCCTCGTCGTGGCCACCGGAACCCGGGCGCGCACCCTGCCCGGGGCGGGTGGTGCGGCCGGGGTGCACGTGCTGCGCACGCTCGACGACGCGCTGGCGCTGCGGGCCTCCCTGGCCGGCCGGCCGCGTCTGGTGGTCGTGGGCGGCGGTTTCGTCGGCGCGGAGGCTGCCTCGGTCGCCCGGTCGCTGGACTGCGAGGTCACCCTGATCACCACGGGGGACGCTCCGCTGGCGGACGTCGTCGGTCCGGACGCCGCGGACATGCTGGCCTCGCTCCACCGCGAGCACGGCGTCCGTCTCGTCACGGGCACGCGGGTCACCGGCCTGCTCACCGGGCAGGGGCGTGTCACGGGCGTGATCACGGACCGGCAAGGCGTCAGGAGCGAGGTCCGCGCCGACGCCGTGGTGCTCGGCGTCGGCGCCCGCCCGAACACCGAGTGGCTGGCCGGCAGCGGCCTGCCGCTGGGCGACGGGGTCGAGTGCGACAGCACCCTGTACGCCGGTCACGACGTGTGGGCCGCCGGTGACGTGGCCTCCTGGCCAGACCCCGACTCCGGTACCCGGCTGCGGATCGAGCACCGTACCAACGCCACCGAACAGGGACGGCACGTCGCCGCGAACATCCTGGCCGGGCCCAGCGCGGCGTCCGGCTTCCGCACGGTTCCCTACGTCTGGTCGGACCAGTACGGTCTGCGGCTCCAGGTCTACGGCCTCGCCCGTGGCCCCGGCGAGACGCATGTCGTCGACGGGGACCCGCAGCAGCGGAAGTTCACCGCCGTACGGGTCCGCGACGGCCGCGTCGTCGCGGCCCTCGGAACGGGCATGTTCCGCCAACTGCGCGTCCTGCGCGAACTGGTGGCCGAACACGCCGCCTGGCAGCCGCGACGCCTCACCTGCTGAGCGACCCGGCGTCCCCCATCACGACCACCGGATGCAGGGCCGGGTCGAGGGTGCGCAGCAACTCCTTCATGTGCCGCTTGGCGATGCTGACGCACCCGTGGGTGGGGCCGCCGTGGTCGACGTGCAGCCAGATGCCACCGCCCCGGTCCGCGCCGAGGGGGCGCGTCCAGTCCAGCGGCGTCGTGCCCTTCTGGTGGTTGTAGTCGATGGCGATGACGTAGTCGAAGGCCCCAGCGAGGGGTTCGCCGTTGAACCCCAGTCCTCCGACCGTGTACCCGGACACGGAGCGGGTGTACGGCAGCTTGGCGCCGGGGTCGGACAGCCTGCCGCCGGCGTCGCTGAGGGTGAACACCCCGATGGGCGACCGGAGATCACCCTGGTGGTGTTCGTCGGTCCAGCCCTTGAGCGCGTTGTGCGCTGCCCAGGTCGGACCCGCCTTCCAGCCGTCCGCGGTGCGCTGGTACAGCACGACCCCGGAGCGGTTGGAGTTCTTGCCCTGGCCGGTGACCAGGACGACCTGGCGGGTCTCGGCCGGGACCTGGGACAGCGTCTTGGGCCCCAATCCGGGGAGCTGCGTGGGCAGTTCGGGTGCGGCGTTGTCGACGCCGGACATCGGGCGCGCCGCGTCCCGTGCGGAGGGCGCGGCGGCCGGGGAGTTCCCCGCGGCGGCCGCCGGGGTGTCGTGGGCCGCCCCTGTCGCGGTCGCCCCGCAGCCGGTGACGGTGGCCGCGACGACCAGGGCGGCGGCCGCGAGCGGCAGCCGTCCGCCGGCCCGGGACAGCGTGGCGAGGACCTGGTCGCCCGCTGTCGGGGCCCGGTGGCGCCCTCGCGAGGTGGGGTTGTTCTGTGAGGCCATGTTCCCAGCATGTCGAACACCTTTCAGGAACTCGTCAGCACCCCACCTGTTATGAGCCACGTCACTGTTCTGGCCGAGTGCACACACATGTCGCTCGTCCAGTGCTCTCTCACACACACCTGACCGCTTCCCGCCTTGGGTACCCTCGGGTTCAGCAGTGGCCGGGCCGGAGGGCGGAACAATGGAGACGACACTGAGGGACGCCGCGCGGGCCGAGGACGCGATACTGACCCGTGCGGCGCAGCAGGGCGACGCCCCGGCGCTGGCCACCCTGCTGGAGCGCCACCGTCCCGGCATGCGCGCGGTGGCCCTGAGCCTGCTGGGGCCCGGGCCCGATGTCGACGACGTGATGCAGGAAGCGGCACTGGTCGCGCTCCGCCGTATCGCCGACATCCGCGACCCGCAGGCCGTGGGGCCGTGGCTGCGCATGGTGGTGCGCAACGCCTGCCGGTCCCTGCTGCGTGAGTCCCGGCGCACCGAGCCCGTGGACGAGGTCCCCCTGCCTCCCGACGGTGCCTCCCCCGAGCAGTTGCTGGACCGGCACGCCCTGCGGGACTGGATCTGGGAGGCCGTGGAGGAACTGTCCCCGGCGTTGCGACTGCCGGTGGTGCTCCGCTACTTCTCCTCCGGGGTGACCTCGTACCAGCAGATCGCCGAGGCTTGCGCCGTCCCGGTCGGCACGGTCCGCAGCCGGCTGCACCAGGCACGCGGTCTGCTCGCCCAGACCCTGGCGGACACGTCCGCCTCCGCCCACGACGACACCGCGCGCCGTACCGAGGCCAGCTGGCAGGAGGCGCACCACACGCTCGCCGCCGCCGAACGGGGGGAGTTCGAGAAGGTGGTCAGGGACCGCTACTCCCCCGAGCTGTCCCTGCTCAGCGGCGGGCACCGGCTCGGTGGCGTCGGGCTGATGCTGGTGGGCATGGACTCCGACCTGTCCGCCGGGGTCCGGCAGCGCCCCCGGCATGTCATCGCCGGCCGGTCGCTCGTGGTGTGGGAGATGGACCTGGTCAATCCGCCGGACGCCCCTGACCACTGCCCGCCCGGCGTCGCCTGGATCATGAGCCTCGAAGGCGGCCGTATCGGCGAGCTGCGTCTCTATCACGCGACGCGGTCCTCTGCCAGCCAGGCACTCCGGGCGGCCTGAACCTCCCCTCGGTGGCGAGCTGTGACGCCTCTCGCCCCCTCGCCTATTACGGCGTAATAGGTCCCGGAGGGCCGGCGGTCGACCGCGACCTATTACGCCGTAATAGGTCGCGGCGCACGACCCTCATCCTCGCGACCCTCCCGGACCCTATTACGGCGTAATAGCCCTGGCGCGCGCCACTGCCGTCCTCGTGGCACACCCCGCACTTGATCCTTGCCCCCCTGCCCCTGCCCCTATTACGGCGTAATAGCTCCGCCCCGACTCCGTCCGCCCTGCCTTGCGTCTCGACGTGACGTGGATCACAGTCGCGTCATCGAACTTTCGACCACCCCCTGCGTCGTGTCGGTGTCAGCACACACCCTCACTCGATGCGGAGAACCTCATGAGCATCACCACCGGTTCGAACCAGGCCCAGGACGCCGGCTCCGGCCCGCTCTCCCCCGGCACCCACTCCTTCGAGGTGGGCGGCCTCACCCAGCGCTACCACGTGTACGGCAGCGGTCCGGTGGTCCTCGCCCATCCCGGCGGGCCCGGCATCCACTGGGAGTACCTGCGGATGCCCGCGCTGGAGGAGCACCTGACCATGGTGTACGTCGAACCGATCGGTACCGGTGAGTCCGGCCGCCTCCCCTCACACCCGCACGGCTACACCCGGGACCGCTACAGCCGCTTCCTGGAAGTCCTGATCAACCGCCTGGACGTGCCCGAGGTCCATCTGCTCGGTCACTCGCACGGCGCGTTCGTCGCCGCCTATCACGCGCTGCACCGCGCACAGCGGCTCGCGGGTGTCGTCCTGTACGAGGGGGCGCCGGTCACCGGACCCGAGCACGGCGCGGAGGCGGGCCGCATGGTGGAGCAGTTCGCCGCCCGGCACGCCGGTCACCCTGGACTGCCGGACGTCCTGGCCGCTTTCGGTGCGATGTCCGGTATGGCCACCGACGAGGACACCGTGGCGGTGGCCCGGGGCGTACTGCCCTCGTACTTCGCCCACTACTGGGAGAACGAGGAGCAGCTGGCCCCCTTCCGGGACGCGATACGGGCCACGTTCATCTCGGGGCTGGACGAGGACCTCTCCCCCGACGTCATCGACGACCGCGTCGCCCTGAAGGAACTGGCGGTGCCCGCGCTGGTCGTGGTGGGGCGGCACGACGTCATCTGCGGTCTGCGCTGGGGCCGGGAACTGGACGACCTGATCCCCGACTCGCGGCTGCTCGTCCTCGAGGAGAGCGGTCACATGGGACACATCGAGGAACCCGAGCGGTTCACGGAGGCGGTGCTCGCCTTCGTGCGGGAGACGGCGGGTGACGAGGCCCGTAGCCTGTAGGGCCGACACCCACCGCTGCCGACACGTGCCGCCGCCCGGAGGAGGGCTCCCGATGATGACGCTCGACCTGCACCCGGTGTTCCGCAACAACCGGGACATCGAACTCGCGATGCGTCAATTCCTCTTCCGGGCCTCGCACGCCGGCGTCCCGGTCGCGGAGATCATCCCCGGCAAGGGGTCCGGGCGGCTCCGGGCCCGGGTGCTGGCCTTCCTGGACCAGCAGCACATCCGCAAGCTCTACGTCCGCCGCGAGGTCGACGCGGGGAACTCCGGCCGCGTCCTCGTGTACTTCTCCTGAGCCGGCGGTCCGCCGCGTCCGGAGCGGCGGCTCAGGGAGCCGATGTCGCTATCGGCAGCGAACCGCACTGCGACCGGGGCGTCTTCGCGCCCGGCTTCTTCGGCGCGATGGTGCGGGGGTCGACGGCCTCGCCGGGGGCCCCCTCACGGTAGAGGCCGTCGGGCAGGCTGTCCCGGTCGTGCGGCAGCAGGAAGAACACCCGGCGCTTGTACAGACCGCTGTCGGGGTCGGGCGAGGCCTGCTCGTCGAGCAGCGCGTAGCCCACCATGCGCCCGTCGCGGGCGTAGGGCGGCTTGGTGTTGCGGCGCTTGGTCTTGTCCAGCGCCTGGCGGACATAGTCCAGCTTTTCGGGGTTCTCCAGCCACACCACCTCTTCCTCGTGGATGAGGTCGCTCTCGGTCAGTAGCGAGCTCATGGCTGCAGCCCCTCCTTCGTCGGCGTGCTCCCCACCAAGGGGGACGTGGCCAGGCATGTGAACATGTCGCTCCGGCCCGCGCTCCGGCCAGCGGCGGGGCCTCCGGTGGGAGCCACCGCATGCGGGACCTGCCCTCCATCGTAGAGCGCCCGCGGGGCCAGGTGCAGGCCGACCGCTGAGTACGACCGAACTCCGGGCGGCCTCACGGGTGCTCCAGCAGAGCGATGCCGGGGTAGTACTTGCGTCCGTTCGACTTGATCATGTCGGCGGGCGAGGCCACTCCGACCTCCTGGCGGACCCGGTTGGCGAAGGCCCTCGGCGTCGCGGGCCTGATCCCCTCCCCCGCGTTGCACCAGGAGCTGTACTCGGTGTACAGCAGGCCCTGCTCGACCCGCAGATCCCGTCCGGCCTCGCCGTCCCGGGTGCAGCACTCGGCGAGGAAGCGGCCGATGTGGTCCTCGGTGGTGGCGTAGGCGGTGGTGGCGATGCGGACGCGATCGGGGCCTTCCAGCGGGTCGCGGGTGGCCAGGTAGCGCTGGGCGCCCTCGATGAGCCAGTGCAGGATGCCGGGGCCCTCGTCCCGTACGAGTTCGAAGGCGAGGTTGTCGATCCTGCGTTCGGCCGGGACGGTCCGGGTGAAGGGCAGCAGGCGGATGCGGCGCCAGAAGGCGAAACCGCCCGTGGAGACCTCCGGGCGGTGGTTGCCCAGCAGCCACAGGTGGTGGGTGGGCGTGAAGGAGAAGTAGTCCTGCCGCATCCGGCGTGCCTTGATCTTGTCGCCGCCGGTCAGCAGCCGCACCCGGGCCTCGTCGAACTTGTCGTTCGGCTTCAGTTCGCTGCACACCACCAGTCGGCGGCCGTGCAGTTCGGTCAGCTCCGTCGAGTGCTCCGAGAACGCCCCCCGGTCCATCAGGAAGCCGGGCGGGGCGGCGTCCGCGTAGTCGCCCAGGATCTGGATCATGATGTCCAGCAGGACGGACTTGCCGTTCTTGCCCTCGCCGTGCAGGAACGGGAGCACCTGGGCACCCACGTCACCGGTGATCGAGTAGCCCAGCAGCAGGTGCAGGAAGTCGATCATCTCCTCACCCTCGGGATCGCTGCCGAAGGTGTCCGCGAGGAAGCGGTGCCAGCGAGGGGTCTCCATGCGCTGCGGGGCCACGCTCGTCGCCCGGGAGTGGAAGTCCCGGGTGGGGTCGGCCTTGCGCAGGTGGCCGTTGTGCAGGTCGACCACGCCCGCCGGCGTGCACAGGGCGTACGGGTCGCCGTCGAGGGAGTCCGGGTCCACCGACAGGTCGGGAGACGCCTTCGCCTGGGTGAGCAGCGCCTTCATGCCGGTGGTGGACAGGGTGCGGCGCTTGTGCTGGGCGATCTCACGGTTGCTGAAGACGCCGCGCGGGTCGGTGTCCGGCATCTCCTCCGCCATCTCCCCCGCCGCCCACAGCGCGGCCTTCTCGCCGCCCGTGCGCTTCCAGCGGTAGCCGTCCCAGGCGAACCAGCCCAGTCCTTCCACGTGCCGGAACTGGTCGCGGTGCATCTGCACGAAGAGCCGCGCGTTTCCCCGGTCCGACAGCGACGGCGGCAGGGACGGCGTTCCGAAGGCTCCTGGCGGCGGGAGCGGGGACACCCCTGAGACGGCCTCCGGGGCCGTCTGCGCGGGCAGCAGCGCAGCTCCGGCCGGGGCGGCCGCTTCCAGGTCGAGCATCTGCTGAGCGGCAGCCTGGGGGTCGAAGCGCGGTGAGCTTCCGGCACTGCTGCTCATGGACGTCCTTTGAGGTGGAGAGGGCGGGCGGACCCAACGGCAAGGGCGTCGTCGACGATCGTTTCGTTCCTGGCCTGCTGCCAGGGGCGGGCGTACTGGGCGACCCTGACGAGCCGGTCCCGGACGGCCGTGTGTTCGAGGTGCCCGGCACCCACCAGCCCTCCCGCGGTGTAGGCCGCCCGGTTGAGCTTCTCCGTGAAGCTCGTCCCCTCGTGCGCCGCGGCGCACCCGGCGACCTGCTGGATCAGCGGATCGAGGATCCGCAGCGCACCGGCCTCCCCGCGGACCGTCCGCACGCCCGTGAGAGGGGCTGTAGGGGCTTCTGAGGCGTTTGTGGGCCGTGGGGAAGGAGAATCCTCACCCGGGGGGCTGGAAGGCGCGCAGGAGGCCGTGACGGGCCTCGGAGCCACCACATGTCCGGTGCGGGCCAGTTCGTCCCTGAGCCAGTCCGGCAGGGGCGCCGGGAGCCGGGCCGCGCCTTCGGCCCGGTAGACGCCTTTCGGTGTCCGCGTACCGGGCGCCACGATGTAGCCCCCGTCGGCACGGACGTCGACCTGCCAGGCGAGCGCCGCGTTCCGCCCGGACCCGGTGGAGCAGCGGAACCGTGTGTCGGGGTCGGGGTTGAGGTACCAGACGTGCAGACCCCCGGAAGGCGTGCGCACCCGGAGCGTCGTCTCGTCCGAGGCGGGGTCGGGGGCGCCCCGGTAGGCGGCCAGCAGCGCGAGCGTGTCAAAACCTGAAGCCAGCCCGGCGAGGCTCACCTGTTCCGGGATGAGGATGCCGGGCAGCAGCCGTGACCGGTCGGCCACCGGGGCCGCGTGGGCGTCGATGTCGATGACGACCAGCTGCGCGGGGGCACAGGCGACGCCGACCCCCGCCGAGGGCTTCTCGCTCCACCAGCGGTCGATGCGGTCCAGGTCGGTGGTGGCCGCGTGGAAGCCGTGGCAGGGACGGCCGGCGGGCAGGCAGGGGCAGTCGGCGGGGTCGTGCCGGTGCACGCGGCAGTCCGGGCAGTTCCCGGCGGGCGTCTTGCGTCCGGGGGCCAGGGGGTGGACCGGCCAGCCCTGGGCGGCACACCACCGTGCGACGGCATGCGGAGCCACGGGCCCGACTCGGGCTGCACTTTCGCGGTTCTCACCTTCGCGCGGCACGGGGATCGTCCTCGTCACGTCTCGTCGTTCGCTCACTGCACGGGCACCTGGCTGGCAGTGACGCGCCATCAGGGACCGAAGGGACTCTAGTGCGAAAGAGAGTCTAGAGCTCATCGTCCGAAAAGTGGGTCTGTTCTGGGCCGCGTGCCGTTTCTATCAGTTTTCCTGGTCCCTTGAGTCCCTGGGTCCCTCCTGTGGTGAGTCTTCGGTGCGCACCGGCCGGCGTCGGTCCCTGTGCCGGGGAGGGATCCGGTCCCTCCGGGCAGGGCAGGGACCAGCCGGTCTCCCACCCTAGGGGCTGAAGGGACTGATGATTGTCATATAAGCCAGGACCCAGCGACGGGCTTTTCAGGGCGCCCACAGGGTCCGAAGCACTCCAGGGACCAGAACCGAGGGGCCGACAGGGTCCCGGGACCCTGTTGAGTCCCTGAGCATTTTCGCAGGTCAGAGGCGTGTGGCCAGCAAAAGAGGGACTGTAGGGACTGAACTCGGCAATTATGAGCTGTACAAGAACATGGGTTACATACGCGCCCGCGTATACGTATTACATGTCTTGTCTACGTCATAATTGCGACTTTCAGTCCCTACAGTCCCTCCTGGGAGGGGTAGAACGCCCCTGACCTGCGAAAACGTCAGGGACTGAAGCGCAGGGACCAAGAGGGACCGGCACTGCTTCAGACCCTTCCCCCTGGTCTCTCCCCCGTTCGGTCCCTCCGCAGGCCTGCCCCTGGCACCGTTCCTGCTCCTGTCCGCATCCCGGAACGTCCTCAGAGCGGTGAACCTTTCAGTCCCTGCGCTCGTCTTCCCGTTGTGAGTCCCTCCCGTCCCTGACACCTGGCAGGGACCCGGAGAGCCCCTGCCATGACCCGGGCTATTACGCCGTAATAGCCCGCGAGGGGGGCCCTTGGTCCCTGGAGCAAGCCCTGTTCTGTTTCACATTCTGTGAATCGATGGGGGAGAGGGCACAATCCGTCCATGGCGAAGCGCGTACGTAAGCCGACCAGACCCACAAAACCCCTGGTCAAGCCCCCTGTACGGATCGGGTCCCTGGACGCGGCCATGCTGGTCGGCGAGCTGCGGCAGCTCCACGAGAACGCCGAGGACCCCGATGTGGAACGCATGCCGGCCGACGACGAGCTGTACGGAGCGCTTCTCTACGCGGAGAAGCACACCGATGCCCTGCGGGGCCAGTCCCTGGACGTGAGGCGGGACGCGGCCCTGAAGCGGGTCCGGTTGTGGGAGTACCTGAAGGAGCAGAGCGAACTCCATCAGGTACGGGCCGTGGACGATGCCCGGGAGGCGGGCGCGCACTGGGAGCAGTTGGCGCCCGCCCTGGCGGTCAACGCCCCGAGCGCGGCGTACAACAAGGCGAAGAGGCTCAGGGCGAGCACGCTCACCGACGAGACCCCGGCGGCCCGACCGGTACGCCGGACACCGGAGGCGGTACTCCAGGCCGAGCGGCGGCTTGCCCTGGAGCAGGCCGCCGAACGCCGGGCCCAGGAGGAGGCGGAGAAACGGCACGCCCTCCTCGTCCCTGTCGCGGGCCGACTTCTGGAACAGCGCGACGGTCTGGTGCTCGGCGAGGACGCGGACTACTGGTTCGAGGAGATCGAGGCGGTTCTCCCGCACTGCCGTACCCCGCTCCAGATGGTGAGCCTCAACCGCTACCTGGACGCGGCCGTCCGCGCTCTCGCCAAGCAGGAGCAGCAGACGGCCAGACCCGTGGCGCTCACCGATGAGGCCCGTCTCGCCCTGGGCGCGGCTGCCGAGTTCCTGAAGGCGGCGAAGCCTGAACCTATTACGCCGTAATAGGTTCAGGGCGAGGACCATGCGCGGAGAAGGGCCAGAGGGGGTGCCCCCCTCCCTGTGCACCGGCCTGCCTATTACGCCGTAATAGGCAGGAGGGGCCCGGGTCGGGGAGCTGACACATCACCAAGTCGCACTAACTAACGTGTCGATGCTGCAGTTGATCAAGGACGTTAGTAAGGTAGCGCCATGAGTACGCCAGCCACCTCGAACGACCGAGCGAAGGTCGTCTCCAAACTGCCGGGATGGCTCCGGCAGAACCTCAAGGTAAGAACCGCGCAGCTCGGCATCGAGATCCAGACCGCTGTCGAGCAGGGCATCGCCGCCTGGTGCGGCCTTGCCTCGGCGACCGCCTCGGTGGACACCGCTGGAGCCGAGTCCTTCTCCACCTTCCTTCCTCCCGGGCAGTGGGAGGAGTTCCGGGGCATCGCGGAGGACCGCCGCGTCTCCCTCATCCAGGGACTCGCCCAGTCCGTTCAGCTCTGGCTCGACACCAATCCGGCTCCCGATGTGCAGCGTCCGGACATCACCCGCCGCATCGTCGTCTGCAACCAGAAGGGCGGGGTGGGCAAGACGGCCATCACCGCCGGTGTGGGTGAGGCCCTGTCAGAGGACTCCAACCGCCTGTATCCCGTACGGGTCGCCAAGGCCCTGGCCACCGCTCTCCGGGCCGGCGACGAGGACGGCGGCCCGGGCGACCCGCTCGACATCGAGAAGCTCCCCGGCCGCGGCCTCCGTGTCCTGCTGGTGGACTTCGACCCCCAGTGCCACCTCACCAACCAACTGGGCGCAGCACCCCTGCCGATGAACGGTGACAGCCTCACCAACCACATGGCCGGGGATCCCAAGGGCGAACTGCGGGACCTGATCGTCTCCATCGACGAGGACCATTTCGGCGGTCGGCTGCACCTCCTGCCCGCCTGTCACGACGCCTTCCTGCTGGACGTGCGGCTCTCCGCCGTGCGCGCCCGTGAGGCCGCCCTCGAGCGTGCCCTCACTCCGCTGGAAGCCGATTACGACGTGATCCTCGTCGACTGCCCGCCGAGCCTCGGGCTCAGCATGGACGCGGCGGCCTACTACGGGCGCCGCCGCGACGGAGAGCGTCCCGGCCAGTCCGGTGCCCTCATCGTCGTCCAGGCGGAGGACAGCTCCGCCGACGCCTACGACCTGCTGACCAACCAGATCGAGGACCTCCGCAACGACCTCGGTCTCGACATCGACTACCTGGGGATCGTCGTCAACCTCTACGACGGCCGCCGTGGCTACATCGCCACCTCCTCCCTTCAGGGCTGGATCGACATAAAGGATCCGCGGGTCGTCGGTCTCATCAGCGACCTGAAGGAACAGAAGGAAGCAGTGCGCATGAAGCAGCCCTTGCTCAGTTACGCCCCTTCCTCGCAACAGGCCATCGGCATGCGGGCCCTGGCCCGGGAGATCTCATGAGCAAGGCCGATCAGCTCGGAGCGGGGCGCTTCGGAGGAAGCGCCCGGCCGGTCAGCGCCCGACGCGCCGCGATCGGTGCCGCCACCGGCGTCCCCACGGAAGGGGTCGCCCCGCCCACCCGCCTGCCCGTCGCACGCATCAGCCCCAATCCCGAGAACCCCCGCACCACACTCGGTGATCTCACCGAACTCGCGGGCAGTCTCAGGGAACACGGCCAGAAGCAGGCCATCACGGTCATGAACCGCGATGCCTACCTGAAGGCGAACCCGGACCGCGAGAAGGACCTGGACCCTGACACGACGCATGTCGTCGTCGACGGCAGCAGCCGCCTCGCCGCCGCGCGGGAGGCCGGCCTCACCCATCTCCATGTGATGGTCGACGACGAGCAGGGGAGCGACGGTGACGCCATCCTCGAATCCGCACTCGTCGCCAACATCCACCGCAACGACCTGGACCCGCTCGACGAGGCCCGCGCCCTGCAACGGCTCCTCGCCATCCATGGTTCGCAGGTCAAGCTCGCCAAGCGGCTGCGCAAGTCCCAGGGCTGGGTGTCACAGCGTCTCGCCCTGCTGAACCTGTCCCCGCAGCTTCAGGCGGCGGTCGGCTCGGAACCCGTCGAACTGCTCCGAGCCGTGGCCAAGGAACCCCAGGAGCGGCAGGAGGCCGCCCTGGAGGAACTGAAGGCCGAGCGGCTCCGCAAGGAAGCGGACCGCAAAACGGCAGCCGCCGCCGCGATGGCCCCGCCGCCCGTCGTGGACCCGGCCCTTGCCGGGGAGACGGACGAGGAGCCGGAGCCGTACGAGGCGGGGCAGGCGGAGGATTTCGAGAAGCAGGACGAGTCCGGAGCGGCCAAATCGGTCGCAGCAACCGACCGGATGGCTCCTGAGTCCGGAGAGCCGGAACCGGCCGAGGAGGAGCCGGAGGAATCCCTGGATTCGGCCGGGCAGGTCGAGTCCGTACAGCGGAGCGAGTCGCTGGAGGCCTGGGAGTCCGAGGAATCCAGGGAGTCCGCGGCTTCGGTTGCCGTACGGTCCACTCCCGCCCCGGAGACCGTCCCCGAGCCCCGGTCGAACCGGACTTCCGTCGCCGATCAGGACCTCGCCGACGCGGGCGGCTCCGCGGCCCGCCGACTGCCTTACGACAACGGCGCCTTCCTCGCCATGCACCTCATCCGCAAGATGAGCGTCACGGAGTTCGACCGGATGCTGGTCATCCTCAACAAGCATCAGCAGGAACGGCAGGAGTCTCCCAGCAGCACCCGCTGACAGCCCACACCGTCACCACAGGCCGTCCCCCTATTACGCCGTAATAGGGGGACGGCCTTATTACGGCGTAATAGGGGAAGGGAGGGGAGAGGAAGGGAGGAGAGGGGGCGGAGGCGAGACCGCAGCTCTCACAGAGCGACTCTCAGGCGAGGCCTCTGAGGGAGGAGGCTCTTGGGCGGGAACTCTTGGGAGGGGGCTCTCCTCGCATCGCCAACAGCGGCTGACGTCACCGGGGTCCGGGTGCGTCGGCCTGTGCGGGACCGTCAGGGGGAGTTCTTTCCCAGGCGTGGCTGAGCCGGGTGGGGGGTTGCTGGAGGCACACGCGCGCCTGAGTCGTCGGGCGCGGGCGCGTAGTGGCTGACTTTCCGTGGTACAGGAACAGTGGGGTCCGCGTCGGTGTCGGAGAGGGCAGGCAGGCGGAGGGCCCACGGTGGGTTGGACGAAGTAAGAGAGCGCCCTCTGCCGAAACCGCCTCTGACCTGCGTAAACGCCCGGCCGGACCAAGATCCTCAGAACTGGCAGGCAGTTCGGCCGATCGTTATGGGCGGTCGAGGGAACCGGGCACCCGGTTCCCTCGGACTGATCACCCAGATTCCTTGATCTGTCACCGCTGTTCGTCGATCTGTCACCCGGTTCCCAGGAACTGCCAGTACGTCTGAGGGAACTGGGCACCGCTGTTCCAGAACAGCGGCAGATTGACGTCACGTACATGTCTGGGCAGGACGAGAGCCATGGGGTGGACCGGCGGTGCCCTGTGTGGAGGACAAGCGACACGGTCGACGAGCGGAGTTGATTGACTTCCTGCTCATGTACGTTAGGTTCATATGGTCGGCCTGCGGGTCGCCCTGGATGAACAGCGCATCAATGCCCCACGCATGGAGGGCCTGTTGGGAGCAGTACGCAGACTGGTCGACGCCGACACCGGCGAGCCGGTCCCTTACGCGCCTTATGCCTTCTCCGGCAGGCATACACAAGTGGACAAGGCGCGAGTGGAGGCCATCACCGAGTCAAAGGCCTTCACGCCCAGTCAGAAGTTCCTCGTTCTGTGGTGGATCGGTGTGTCGCCCGAGGGTATGGAGCCACTGAGGGCCACGGGAGCGGACATCGCCAAGCGGGTGGGGATGTCGACGGACGCGGTCGGGAAGATCAACAGAAAGCTGGCCAAGCATCGGGTTCTGATCGTCCGAGGACGCATCGGCAACTACAACTTCTACCGCATCAGCCCGTACATTGCCTTCCATGGAACAGGGCTGGAGCAGCGTGAAGCGGTGAGGACGTGCAATCCGCCGGACATCCCGGGCTTCGACGAGAACACTCCAGCACGGTGGGAGGCAAAGTGACCAGTGACGACAAGCAGCAGAACCTCAAGCTGCTTGAGGCAACGGCCGGCATGACCGCCAACCAGCGTCTCGTCGTCATGCTGTACGCCCTGCACCCGACGGACCGCTCCGGTGCCGTACTGGAGACCGCGGCGCAGCTGGCCCAGCTGGTGGGGATGGCGCCGCCCGTGTTCTCGCGGACGCGCAAGCAGGTGATCGGTCTGGGGTGGCTGGAGGAGACCGAGAAGATCGGTCACATCAAGTACTACCGGATCGTTCCGGGCCGGCTGGGGGAGCGGGTCGTCGTTCCGCTCCGCCGCGCGACCTGATCCTGTTCCGCTCGGCCGGAGAAACGGACCGGCTGGGAGAGGACCGGCCGGAAGAGGACCGGTCCCTCGGAAAAGCAGGCCCTCCGGGAAGGCCGGCCCCTCGGGGAACCGGCCGACCGGCGAGCACGTCCGGCAAGCGGGCCGTCCCCGGAAGCAGAAGACTCCAGGAAACAGAAGACGTCCTGCGGATCGTCCCTCATTGACGTGATGTACATGAGGTGCGATCCGCAGGACGTCTTTCCTGCTGTCTGGTCAATGTCCCGCAGCTTGTTCGATCTGTTCGATTCTTCGCTCAGAACGATTCTGCGGGACAGAGCCCTGTGCGCGCGAACGGTCAGCCGCGGACGATGTTCTCTGCCTGCGGGCCCTTCTGGCCCTGGGTGACGTCAAAAGTGACGTGCTCGCCCTCGACCAGCTCGCGGTAGCCGTTGCCCGCGATGTTGGAGTAGTGCGCGAAGACGTCAGGTCCACCGTCCTGGGCGATGAAACCGAAGCCCTTTTCGGAGTTGAACCACTTCACGGTGCCGCTTGCCATGTACTTTCCTTCGTCTAAGCCGAGACCCAGCCAACCTTGCCTGTGGCGGGCCCGCTCGGGCGGGAACGTTTCGGCCGCAGCCCGGTTCCGCCTTTGCCGTTCACCATGGTAAGTCGGAACCACGATTCACACGAGACTTCACCTGGCTGCGGAAACGTGTGTCTCGTCAGCCCTTCTGAGCTGCCCGCCGCCGCCGTGCGACCACGAATGCACCGGCGCCCACCGCCACCAGAGCCGCGGCTCCCGCTGTGAGCGGCACGGTGTTGCTGCTGCCCGTCTCGGCGAGAGGGGTGGACGAATCACTCGACTGACTCGGCCGGGCGGTAACCGGTACGGCCGCGGCCGGGGAGGTGGAGGAGGATGCGGGCGGAGTGGACGGCGCCGAGGCCGACGGGGTGGGGGTGCCCGGGGCCGAGGGCTGGGACGCGGTGGGCGTCGGAGTCGCGGGCGGGGTCGTCCCGGTCGGCGGCGTCGACTCGGCGGGCGGGGTCGAGGCCGAGGTCGAGGGGGAGGGGACGGTGGGCGGTGTGGAGGGAGTCTCCGGGACCTGGCACACGGTGCTCCCGCCCTGCCAGGCCGCGATGAGGTTGCCGGTGAACACCGGGTGGTTGGGGCCCTCCGGCAGATCGGCGGTCTTTCCGTCGTGCTTGACGTCGCCGCGGTAGAGGTCGATCTGGGTGAAGCAGTCCTTGCCGGGCGCCGTGATGGCCAGCTGACCGGTCGCCCCGTGCGAGACCTTGACGGTGTCGAAGTCGAGGAACTCCTGCTTGCCGGAGGTCTGCCAGGTCGGGCCGTGGGTCAGGTAGGCGGCGAGGGACACCGTGCAGCTGTCCCACTTGCCCGCGCGGACGCCGATGTGCAGCTTGCCGTCGGCGCCGGAGGCCAGGCTGAGCTTGCGCGCCTCGCTGCTCGGCAGCCAGTCGTGGCCGTTCACGGAGAACTGGCAGGGGGAGTCCACCCGGCTGCCGGCCGCATTCGGGTTGGGGTGGAAAGCGCCCTGCTGGGTGACGGAGGACTGCGGGCTCGCCGCGTACGCGCTGAAGGTGCTGCCGGCGGAGACGATGAGCACGGCCGCGGTCGTGCTCAGCACTGACCCCAGCGCGAAATGGCGGGCTCTTGACATGGCAGGTTTCCATTTCTGGTCGCAACTCACACCCGTGAAAGCCGTGACGCGGGTCCAGGTGTGAGCTGTGGTGGCCTGGTCGTGTGGGGGCGGCCGATCGTGGCCACAACACACGTTTCACCATATGGATGTCAAGTCCGTACGGTCGGTGCTCCTTTGGGCGGACTCTTTGTGCTGCTCAGAGGCGAGGCGGACCGTCCAGGGAGATATGTGTTTCACAGCCACTCACGCCGGGCGGCCTGCCAGGCGAGCTGCATCCGTGTCTCCGCGCCGGCGCGTTCCATCAGACCCTGGATGCGGCGCTGGACGGTCCTCCGGCTCAGGCCCAGGTGCGAGGCGATCGCCTTGTCGGCCACTCCCGCGACGAGCAGCGACAGCAGTTTGCTGTCCGTCGGTGACAGCCGGGCGCGGGTGTCCGCGTCCTCGGTGCTCAGGACCGGGGAGGAGCCGTCGGTGTCCGTCAGGTGCAGGGGGACGGCGTTCTCCCAGTAGCTTTCGAACAGGGCGACGAGGGCGCTGAGCAGGTTGCTGTCGCGCACCAGTGCGGTGGTCGGCTCGTCGGGGCTGCCGTGGGGGCCGCCGGGGACGAGGGGGAAGAGGGCGACCGAGCGGTCGGCGATGGCCAGGCGCAGCGGGAGGGTCGGGACGGAGCGTGCTTCCTCGCCGGCCCGCATCCCCATGGCAACGTTGTCCACGGCGCCCTCGTCGTCGAAGAAGGCCTGCTCGTACAGGACGCGGTAGCGCACGCCCCGGGCCAGGGCCTCGTACTCCTCCGCGTTGCTGCCGGACGGCATGGCCACGTACTGGGCCTTGCAGAACCAGAGCATCTCCGTGCGCGTGTGGGTCTGGATCTGTCTCAGGTGCTGGCGCAGCGCCTCGGCGCCGGTGATGACTTCGAGCAGTTGCCCGGCGTCGTGGCGGCGTACGGTGTCGCGGTGTGTCTCGATCAGGCGGGCGGCCTCCGTCCGGGCGAGGTCGAGGGCTTCGGCGTTCTTCTTGATGCGCGGGAGCAGGGCCACGTCCGGCGGCACGGCCCGGTACAGCCGGGGGGAGCCGTCGGTGGGGACGGCCAGCCCCATGGCGACCAGGGTGTCGAGGATCCGCGCGCTCTCGGTGTGCGGCAGTGCGGTGCGCCGGGCGATGTCGTCGACCGTGGCCCGGCCGGACATGACGAGCAGGCGGTAGACGGATTCCTGCACTGGTGAGACTCCAGCGGCTTCCAGCATCCCGCACGTCCTCCCCGCTTGCCGTGGGTGCTGGTTGAAGACTGTAAGGCAAGGGGGGAGGGGGATGATCGTCGTGAAGAGGGGTGAACAGGGACGGAAGGGCGAGCGGCCGGATCACCGCTCGCCCTTCCGTTCACCGGACTGTGCCTGAACCCCTACCGGTGCTCGGCCCAGGCGCGTCGGACGGTCTGCTGGACGCGGTTGCCCGAGGCGTCCTCGGCCGTGACGCGGAGGGTGACGTACGAGGTGCCGTGGCCCCCGGTCCGGGCGACGCCGGCCCGGAAGGTGTTGCCGGTGCGGTGGCCGGGGCGGGCCGTGCGCCAGGTGCGTCCGTCGTCGTTCGAGGTCTCGACCCGGACGGTGACGCCGCGCGGGGCGGCGGCGCCGTCCTGGGCGCGGACGGTGACACCGACGTCGTACGGCCCCGGGGCCGTGACGGTGTTCCGCGCGTCGACCGGGACGTCGTAGTCGAGTTGCAGCAGGGAGAGCGGGACGGCCTGCTCGGTGTGGCGCGAGCGGAACGACCACGAGGTGCTGGTGGCGGTGGCGTAGCGCCAGGTGGAGGAGGTGCGCGAGGTGGTCATGTCCAGGCGGTAGTCGGCCTGGTCCGCGGGGACTTCGGCGTCCACCCAGGCGGTGCCCAGGTCGGCGTACTTCTTCCCGTTCCGGTACAGCACCGCCGTGGCGGTGTCGCCCGTGGGTGCCTGCCGGGTCCCGGAGAGGCCGCCGATGTCTCCGCCGCCGTCCACGAGCCGCGACCAGTGACCGGGCTGGGAGTCCGTGAACTCGGGGATCCACAGGTGCAGTACGTCGCCCGTCCGGACCGTCGGAGTCGTGGTGCCGGCCGGGATCGACGGGCGGACCACCGCACCCTGCCAGGTCTCCGTGGACCGGGTGCCCGCCCGGTAGGTGCGCGGATCGTCGCGCAGGCCCACGGCCAGCGTCTGGTCGGGGTCGAAGGCCGTGGTGTGGTGCACCAGGTGCTGCCAGACGGTGTCACCGGCGCTGACGTACTCGGTGCGGGTGAAGCCGGTGGGCACGTAGCGGTTGTACTGGTTCCAGGCCGTCCGCTGGTACGGGCGCCGGGCGAAGCGCTGTTCGGAGATCCAGCCGGTGCCGCCGGTGTCCGCGTAGGTGGTGCGGACGGCCGCGCTGGTGCGGTCGGAGACGGTGTGGACGACGTGGCGCGGGATGCCCCGCTCGCTGACCTGCACCACGTCGTACAGGTACGGGCTGCGGGCGGTGCCGTGGAAGGTCATCCGCTCGGTGTGCCGGTGGATGAGGCCCAGCAGCCGGGCCCCGGCGGTGGCGCCGATGCGGACGGTGGGCACGGCCCAGCGGTCGCCGTCCGGCCGCCAGCGGGTCCAGGCGATGTCCGAGGAGTCGACCAGGAGGACGGCCTTGGCGCCCGCCGCCGCGGCCTGCGCGATGACGGTGGGTTCGCTCGCGCCCGTGGTGTTGGTGAGGACGGCGATGCGCCCCCGGGCCCGGCCGAACGCGGGGGCCGCCGCGTCCCCGGCGTCCACCGCGGTCAGGGCGGCGCCGCGCTCGTCGAACAGCGGGGAGGCGGGCATGTAGTAGGCGTCCAGCGTGCCGGGCATCCCGGCGGCCCGTGCCTCCAGCAGGGGGGCGACGAGCTGCCAGCGCGAGGAGAACTCGAACGTGCCGTCCTGGACCGGGGGAGTGGGGCTGACGTAGACGCGCTTGGCGATGTCGAAGTACATCGTGCCCTGGGTGAGGCTGCGGCCGTCGATCTCGCGGTACGTCTGGAAGCTGATCGCGCCGCGCTGCTCGGCGGGCTTCGGGGTGCGGATCTGCACGGGTGTGGTCGCGCGGGCGTCCACGGTGACGGTGGTGTCCTTGGTGACCTTCACCTCGGGGAGCACCACGGCGCGCATCTCCTCGCCGTCGTGCGCGCGGACCGTGAAGGTCTCACTGACCTGGTACGTGCCTTCCTCCACCTCGGCGACCGCGTGCTCGAAGTCGGTGTAGGGAACGAAGCCGCCGGGGCCCCAGATGACCGGCTGGAGGGGGACGCGGTCGCCCTTCTCGTCGTACGACACCACCGTGAGGCGGTGCACGGGGCCGTGCACGGCGAGGTCGAGGGTGGTGTGGACGCCGGCGGCGCCGGCCGCGGTGCCGGTGACGTAGCCGTAGTACGTGCCCCGGGGGATCTGCGCGGGGCGCACGGTCAGGGGGACGTCGGCGGTGGCGTGCGCGGGCACGCGCACCGAGGACGCCAGACCGAGCGCGGCGGACGGTACGGCCCGGCCGTGGACGTCGGTCAGGTGCGCGGCGAGGGCGAGGGTGACGTCCGTGCCGGAGCTGTTGGTGTAGTGCAGGGTGGTGGTGCGGGGGCCGTCCCCGGGCTGGAAGGACCCGAGGCTGAGGCCGCCCGTGGCGGTGACGGAGCCCAGGGCCGCAGCGGCGGCGTCGATGCGTCCGCCGCCCTGTTCGGTGGTCTTCTGCCCCTCGATGGTGCGGGCGGTGCTGACCAGGGCGTCCTTGATCTGCGTGCCGGTCCAGCCGGGGTGCCGCTGGGCGACGAGGGCGGCGGCACCGGCCACGTGCGGGGTGGCCATCGAGGTACCGGAGGCGGCCGTGTAGTACCGGTCCACCGGGTCTCCCATGGTGGTGCCCGACGCGCGGGCCGCCACGATGCCGACGCCGGGCGCGGTCACGTCCGGTTTGACGGCGCCGTCACCGGCCCGGGGGCCGCGGCTGGAGAAGCCGGCCAGCGAGTCGTCGCGGTCCACGGCGCCGACGGTGAGGGCGGCGTCGGCGGCGCCCGGGGAGCCCACGGTGATCTCGCCGTTCTGCCCGCTGTTGCCCGCCGCGGCCACGAACAACGTGCCGGTGGTACGGCTCAGTTCGTTCAGCGCCAGGCTCATCGCGTCCGTGCCGTCACTGGCCTGGTCCGATCCAAGGCTCATGTTGACGACCTTGGCGCCCCGGGCCGCGGCCCACTCCATGCCGGCGATCACCTGGGACTCGGTGCCGAACCCGTCGTCACCGAGGACCTTGCCGATCAGCAGGTCGGCCGCGGGCGCGACGCCCTTGCGGGTGCCGCCGGAGGCCGCGCCGCTCCCGCCGACGATCGAGGCGACGTGCGTGCCGTGGCCGAACACGTCGCCGGTGCCCGAACTGCCGGAGAAGTCCTCGGCCTCGGTGATCCGCCCGGCCAGGTCGGGGTGGGTCCGGTCCGCGCCGGTGTCGAGCACGGCGACCTTGACGCCGTCGCCGCGGTCGCCCTTCTGCCAGACGGCCGGGGCGTTGATCTGGGCGGTGCTGCGGTCGAGTACGGCGTGGACGCGGCCGTCCAGCCACACGCGGGGGACGGCGGTGAGCGCGGAGGAGGTCCGCGACTTCCCGTCCGCCGGGGCCAGTTGCTCCCAGAAGCGGCCCAGGTCGCTCTGTGCGACGCGCACGGCGCGGGCGTGGATGCTGGCGAGGGTGCGGGTGGGGGCGGGCCGCGGGGAGCCCCCGGTGGCCGCGGACCCGGAGCCCGCTGATTTCGACGTACCCGGCTTCGCTGCCTTCGCTGCCTTCGCTGACTTCTCGGCGAACGCGGCGAGTCTGTGTTCGGCCGGGGCCGCCGCGCCGCCGGAGGCGCTGACCAGCAGGGGGAGGGCGTCGGTGTGGGCGGTGTCGTACTTCTGCGCGAGGAGCGCGGTGATGTCGAACAGGGACCTGTCCAGCCGTCCCGCCATGACGAGGGGCTGGGCGTCGGACGGCAACACCGAGATGTGACCGCCCTGTTCGAACGTCTGGAAGACGATGCCCTCGCGCCCGGGGCCCGGCCGCACGGTGGCGGTCTGGTGGCCGTCCGGTCCTCTCGCCACGGTGACGGTGTCACCCGTGACCAGGCGGACCGTGGCCGCGCCGTTCGCGGATGCTGCTGCCGGGTGCGCCCGTGGTGTGGCCGCCGGCTGCGGGCCGGGTGCGGCCGTCACCGGCGTCACGGCGCCGGCGGCCAGGGCGAGGCCCGCGGCGGTCGCCGCCATCAGGCGGATCTGTCTCATCGGTGCCATGCCTTCCCTCGTGGGCTGAGCGGAGTTCACCCGCTGGACAGAATCCGATGGCTGTGAGGCGGCTGTCACCGGCCTGCCCTGGCACAGGTGGGACATGTCGCAACGGCGACAGAGCCGCGGCACCCTCGGAGTCCCAAGTCACCCCCTTGACTGGTGACGTAGTCGTCTGTCATGATGACGTCACCATCTGAACGGGTGACATCGAGGTCGAAGGGTCATCCGGGAAGGAGGCTCGACCGCCGCACACCCCCTGCACGCCACCGCACCACCATCGCGCCGATCCGTCGGCGGTGTGAGCGGACGGGGGCCATGTGCGAGGCTGTTCGACAAGAAGAGATGCGGAAAGAAAGGCGAGATGTCATGACAGACGTCGAGGAGAGGGCCCTGCTGGCCGGGGGCTGCTTCTGGGGCATGCAGGAGCTGATCCGGAATCTCCCGGGCGTGCTCGGCACACGCGTCGGATACAGCGGGGGCGAGCTGGCGAACCCGACCTACCGCCGCCACGACGGCCACGCGGAGTCGATCGAGATCACCTTCGATCCGGCCGCGACCGACTACCGCACGCTGCTGGAGTTCTTCTTCCAGATCCACGACCCGACCACGAAGAACCGCCAGGGCAACGACATCGGCGACAGCTACCGCTCCGCCATCTTCTACCTGGACGACGAGCAGCGGCGGATCGCCGAGGACACCATCGCCGACGTGAACGCGTCGGGGCTGTGGCCCGGACCGGTGGTGACCGAGGTCGTGCCCGCCGGTCCCTTCTGGGAGGCCGAGCCGGAACACCAGGACTACCTCCAGCGCTACCCGGACGGCTACACCTGCCACTTCCCGCGGCCCAACTGGCGGCTGCCGCGGCGCGCGGAGGCCTGACCAGCCTGAGCAGGCGCCGGTCCTGGCGCCGGAGCCGCCCGGAGCGAGGTGAACCCGGCCCGGGCACGGTCCGCGCCCGGCCGGGAGCCGCCTCGCGGCCGGCGGGCCGCCGGCCTACGCGGGCCGGACGTTGTGGTTGAGGCGGAACATGTTCTCCGGGTCGTAGCGGCGCTTGACCGCCGCCAGCCGGTCGTACCGCTGTCCTCCGAACAGCCGGCGCACGTCCGCCTCCTCCCGCGCCGCCTGTGGGGACAGGAAGTTCATGATGCTCCGGTCGTCGCCCCACGCGGCCATCTTCCGGGCGTACGCGGCGAGATGCCCGGTCATCCGTCCGGCCCCGGCCGGCCCGGCCGCACCCACGGCGAACGTCACGAACGGAATGCCCCGCGACGGCACCGAGTTGGGGACCGGCGGTTCCCGGTCCAGAGCCCCGCCGAGGGCGCGTATCTCGACGGTGCCGAGCGGGCAGCCGGAGTCCGGGCCGGTGAGTTCCGCGTACGCGGCGAGGGTGTCGGCGGTCAGCTCCCGCAGTCCCACGGTGGTCTCCGTGACGTACGCGGCCCGCACCGGGTCCACATGGATGGCGCCCACCTCCTCGTGCGGCCGCTCCGCGAGGGTGTCCAGCAGGAGCGGTGCCGCGGCCCGCAACGGGGCGACCAGGTGCTCGCCCTCGGCGGCCGGTCCGAGATGCCCGACACGCACGTGCAGGACGAACGCGCCGCGCAGCACGGGCGGCAGGTCGGGCAGCGGCGGCAGACGCTGCACGGCGACGGAGGTCGTGGTGCGCTCGTCCAGCCCTTCGAGCCGGCTCCGCCACACACCCAGCACGTGGGCCATGTCCTCGCCGCGGAACCAGAGTCCGCCGCCGAAGAAGCGGCGCACGGGGAAGACGCCGAACTCCATGCGGGTGACCACGCCGAAGTTGCCCTTGCAGCCCAGGAGCGCCCAGAACAGGTCGGGTTCGCCGCCCGGCGTGACCTCCCGGACGGTGCCGTCCGCCGTGACGACCTCCATCCGGCGCACGTGGTCGGCGGCGTACCCGTACCTGCGGCTCAGCAGCGGGCCGATGCCGCCGCCCAGGGTGTAGCCGATCACTCCGACGCCCGGGGCCGAACCGCAGGCGGGCGCGAGCCCGTGCCGGCCCGTTTCGGGCAGGACGTGGTCCCAGCGGGCGCCGGGGCCCACGGTGACGGTGCGGCGCTCGGCGTCCACGACGACGTCGGGCATGCGGCGCAGGGTGATCAGCAGCCAGTCGCCGGTGGCCGGGAGGACCGGCTGGTGTCCGGCGTTGCGCACCGCGACGGGCATGCCGTGCCGCGCCGCGAACCGTACGGCGGCGACCACGTCCTCGGTGCGCGTCGCGCAGACGACGACCGACGGCCGGGGCACGTGCAGCAGGTTGTGACCGGCGCACTCGGTCGCGTAGGCCGCGTCGTCGGGTGTGAGCACCGGGCCCGCGACGGCGGCCCGCAGGGCGGAGAGGCCGGCGGCGGGGGCTTGCCGTCCAGGCGCTGTGTGGTTCACGTCGATTCCTCGTGGGCGATGTCCTCGTGGGTGAGCGCACCCACGTTCCCCCCTGGTGGGTACACGCGGCGGCACAGCGGCGGGGTTCACGCAGGGCCCGACAAGTGATGTGCCGTACCTCACGTGAACTTTCGGCCGACTTGCACACGTTGGCGAAATGAGTACATGCACACGTGTTCTCACGGACGTGACCGGAGGGTTCCGCGCCCGTGCGGCGCGGCGGGACGCGGAAGAGGCTGAGGCACGATGAACGACGGCAAGACGGTGTGGCTCCCGTACCGGCCGGAACGGGTTCCCCGCCTGCCGGACGGGCTCTCCTACCGCTACTGGGACGGTTCCGCCTCGCTGCCCGGCGACCCGCGTGAGGTGAGCTTCCTGGTCGGGCCCCCGGCGACCGGGTCGGAACGCGTCTTCGCCCACCTGCTGCCGCGGGCGGTCAACGTCGAGGTCGTCCAGCTCCTCAGCTCCGGCTACGACCACATGGTGCCGCTGCTCGACCTGCTGCCGGCCGGGGCCCGGCTGGCGACCGCCCGCGGAGTGCAGGGCGAGCCCACCGCGGAACTGGCCGTCACCCTGCTGCTGGCCCTCGCCCGCGGCCTCGGCCACTACGCGCGCCGGCCGGCGGCCCGGGAACGGCACCCGGTCACCGGCACCACGCTGGCCGGCAAGCGGGTCGTGGTGGTCGGCTACGGCGCCGTGGGCGCGGCCGTGGCGGCACGGCTCGGCGCGTTCGGCTGCGAGGTCGTCCTGGTGGCCAGGACGGCGCGGACGACCCCCGCGGGCCGCGTGCACGGCGCGGCACAACTGCCCGCGCTGCTGCCCACGGCCGACGCCGTGGTGCTGTGCGCCCCGCTGACCGAGGCCACGCGCGGCATGTTCGGCGCGGCACAGCTGGCGCTGCTGAAGGACGGCGCCCTGCTGGTGAACGTCGCCCGCGGGGAACTGCTGGACACCGCCGCCGCGGTCCGCGAGGTGCGCGGCGGCCGGCTGCGGCTCGCCCTGGACGTGACCGATCCCGAGCCGCTGCCCGAGGGGCATCCCCTGTGGGACCTGCCCGGCGTCCTGATCACTCCGCACGTGGCGGCCTTCACCGACGCGTTCCCGCAGCTCAGCATGGACTTCCTGCGGCGGCAGCTGCACCGGTTCGCGCGCGGCGCGGAACTGGACAACGTCGTCCACACGGCGGCGTACGCACACGAGCACCAGCGCGCGCACGAGGCCGGTGAGCGGGTTGCCTGAGCGGGGGACGACCGGCGTGCGCGGCCGATACCTGCGGATCGTCGGGCCGTACGCCGATCCGGTGCGGGTGCTCGGCTTCTACGAGCGGGACGGGCACTCCGACGCGTCGGCGGCGTGGGAGTCGTTCACCTCCGTGTGGAACTGGGCCGCACCGCTCGCCGCTGCCGTCCCCTGGGATCCGTCCGGCGCCGGTCCGCTCGTGCGGGGCGTCGCGGGCGGGTTCTCGGTGTCGGGGCAGTGGCGGCTGCCACCGGCGGGGGCGGGACAGGCGGCCGGCGGCCGGTGGCTGGCGCTGCGGCTGACCGGGCACCCGCGCCGGGCCGGTGACGCCGGGGAGGTCTTCGGGGTGGCCGACCCGGACGTGGTCGTGGTGTCGTCCAAGGTGCTGCCCCGGCCGACGGGTGAGGCCCGCGCCGCAGGGGATGTGCGGGGGCCGGGCTCCGGCACGGTGGTCCGGCTGGCGGACGTGTACGTGCCGGGCGGGTTCGCCACCAGCTCGGCGGGTACGCCGCTGGGGGCCGGGGACGCGGTGTTCGTGTGGGCGGCGGCCGCGGGCATGGCGTTCGGCGCCGCGCGGCGGCTGACCGACGCCCTGGCCGGGCTCGACGCTCCGGGGGCGACGGTGTCGCCGTCCGCCGCGGCGGCCGAGCTGGCCGCCGCCCTGCACGACGAGCGGCTGAGCCTGGCGGCGCGGCTGCACGGTGTCGCCCGGGCGGCCGCGGGGGACCGGCCGGCCGCCGAGGCGGTACTGGCCGAGCAGGTCCGGCGGGCGGCCCGGCTGGTGCACCAGGTGGTCTCGGCGGCGTACGAGTACGGTCTCGCCTTCCGTGGGAGCACGGCGGAGGACCCCCTGATTTCCCTGGTGGACGACAGCACCCCGATACTGCAGTACATGCGGTACGCGGTGGACCTGCTGCCGCCCGACGAGAGGACCCCCACGGTGGAAGGCGATACACGGTGACGACCGTCGCATATCAGGGTGAGCGCGGCTCCAACTCGGCGACCGTCGCCCGCGCGCTGTTCCCGGACGGCACCGAGCTGCCCTGCACGGGTTTCGAGCAGGCGCTGGACGCGGTGACGCTGGGCACGGCCGATGTGGCGGCGATCCCCGTCGACAACTCCGCGGCGGGCCGGGTGGCGGACGTGCACCACCTGCTTCCGGAGTCGGGTCTGTTCATCGTCGGCGAGTACTTCCTCGCCATCCGGTTCGACCTGATGGGCGTCCCGGGCGCCTCCCTCGATCAGGTGGAGTGCGTCCGCAGTCACGTGCACGCCCTCGGCCAGTGCCGCAAGCTGCTGCGCGAGGGCGGCTGGCGCACGCTGGTCAGCGACGACACGGCGGGCTCGGCGCGCGAGGTGGCCGAACTGGGCGACCCGCGGCACGCGGCGCTCGCCCCGCCCGCCGCCGCCGCCCTGTACGGCCTCGACGTGCTGCGCGCGGGGGTGGAGGACGACCCGGACAACACCACGCGGTTCGTGGTGCTCTCCCGGGAACAGGGGTCCTGGCCGGGCACGGACGAGCCCACGGTGACCAGCCTGTTCTTCTGTGTGCGCAACATCCCGAGCGCCCTCTACAAGGCGCTCGGCGGGTTCGCCAGCAGCGGGGTCAACCTCACCAAGATCGAGAGCTACCAGATGGGCGCCGGGCTCAACCCGAGCCGCTTCTACGTGGAGATCGAGGGCCACCCCGACCAGCCCAACGTCGCGCTCGCCCTCCAGGAGCTGCGCTTCTTCTCCTCCGAGGTGCGCATCCTCGGCGTCTACCCCTCCCACCCGCACCGGCGCGGGGAACGCCCCGCCTGAGCCGGGACCGCCGTCAGTGCCGGGGGGCCGGGTAGGCCCTCGGCAGCCGCATGCCGCGCTCGGCCATCAGGGCGCGGACGCGGTTCGGGTAGTCGGTGATGACCCCGTCCACGCCCAGGTCCATCAGCGCCGCCAGCGTCGCGGGGTCGTCGCAGGTCCACGGGACGACCTTCAGCCCGCGCCGGTGGGCCTCGTGGACCATCCCCGCGTCGGGGTAGAAGCGGAAGCCCGGGTCGGCGACCGTGCCGTTCTGCGGGAAGCCGTAGTTGGGGGAGAGCGTGGTCAGGCCCGGGACGGCAGCGGCGGCGGCCCGCACGAAGTCGCCGTCGTAGTCGTCGGCGTCGATGCCGCCGAGCCACGGTGACGCGCCAGGCCTGCCCACCTGGAGGAAGTCGTAGTTGGTCAGGGCCACCAGCGGGTACGACGGCGCGAGCCGGTGCATCGCCTTCAGCGCGCCCCAGTCGAAGGACTGGACGGTGACCTGCCGTTCGATGCCCGAGCGGTGGATCTCCTCGTACACCCGGCGTACGAACAGGGCGCGCGGCGCCGTCTGTTCGGGGGCGCCCGCCTCCACCTTGGTCTCGATGTTCAGTTTGACCTGCCGGGCCCGGTAGCGCTTCACCAGGTCCAGGACGTCCTTCAGTTCCACCATCCGCGCGCCCTTGACCTGCTCCTGCTCGGGGAAGCCGGGCAACTGCCGGTAGCCGCAGTCCAGCGTCCTGATCCGGGCGAGCGTCAGGTCCTTGATGTACTTGCCGACGTACGGGTACATCGGGTCGCCCGGCGTCACCGGCGCGGTGTCCGCGCACTTCTGGGCGCTGATCTGCCGGTCGTGGTTGACGACGACCTTGCGGTCCTTGGTGATCTGCGTGTCCAGTTCCAGGGTGCTCACGCCGAGGCGCAGCGCCTTGCCGAACCCTTCCAGGGACTCCTCCGTGGTCAGGCCGAGACCGCCGCGGTGGGCCTGGAGGTCGAAGGGGGCCCGTTGGTGGGGCGGGGCGGGGTGCCGGGGAGCGGCGGGGGACGCCTGCGCGCTCGCCGGGAGGGCGAGGGCGAGCGCGGGCAGGGCGGTGAGGAGGGCCAGGGCGCGCCGGAGGGTCATGGGGACCTCGTTCGGGTCGGAGCCGGGCGGGGCGGGAACGGGGAGCGGACCCGGTGAGGTTAGGCCGTGGTTCCGGACGGCACGAGACCCGTTCGTGAGGGTGGGGTGAACGGGTGCGGAACGGGGTCACCGTCCGGTGGCGCCCCGTCCGGCGGGACGTGTGCCGCACGTGCCTGCCCGCCAGCGCCGTGGCCCCTGGTCCGGTGCCCTCCGGTCCCCTGGTCCCGCCCGCCTGTGGACGGGGCGGGCGGGACCGTCCGGTTCCGGCTGCCCGGGGAACGGCGCCGGAACGGGAAGGCGGCCCCCTGAGCGGGACCTGCGGGGGCCGCCTGGCTTGTTCGGCAGTGCTGACCGGCGGGTGCCGGGCGGGGCTCTGACTGCCGGGTGCGGCAGGGCCCTGATGCCGTCGCCGGGGCATCAGGGCCTCACACCGGGACAACGGAGCGGGGAGGGTGTGAGGTTCACGAGGCCCGGGGGAGGAGGGCGGGCGGGCGCCCGGGACGCCCTCGGCGTGCCCGGTCCGCCGGGGGAGTCACAGGAACTGGGCCGCTCCGGGGCCGTACCCGGCCGTCGCCGCCGTCTCCGCCCAGGACCACACGAGGACGGGGTCCGGACCGGGCCGCCCGCCGGGGACGGCCGCGGCGGGGGCGGGGACTGTGCCGGCCGTACCCGGTGTCGTGGCCGCCCCTGGTGTCCGCGTTGTCCCGGCCGTACCCGCCGGGGCCGGGGTGCGGGTGGTGCGGCCGGTCCTGTGGCGCGCTCCCCTTCGCTCCTGGGTGATCACTGCGGAGGACATGGCGACTCCCGTTTTCGAGCGGTGCGGCGGATGGGTGCGGTGAGGTGTGGGTGTGTGGGTGGTGTTGTGGGGGGTGCGGGCGGTGGGTCAGGCGGCGGCGGTGGCGGTGATGGTGACGGGGATGTTGCCGCGGGTGGCCTTGGAGTAGGGGCAGATCTGGTGGGCGGCGTCGGCGAGTTCCTGTGCGGTGTGCTGGTCGACGCCGCCGAGGACGGGGCTGAGGACGGCGGAGAGGGTGAACTCGCCGTCGTCGCCGTGGGTGAGGGTGACTTCGGCGGTGATGGCGGTGCTGGTGAGCTTGACGTGGCGCATGGCGGCGGCGCGGCGCAGGGCGCCGAGGAAGCAGGCGGCCCAGCCGGCGGCGAAGAGCTGCTCGGGGTTGGTGGCGTCCCCGGCGCCGCCGAGTTCCTTCGGGATGGCCAGCGTGTGCTCCAGCAGGCCGTCGGCGGAGCGGGCGGTGCCGCCGTTGCGGCCTTCGCCGGTGACGTCGACGCGGGCGGTGTAGGTGACGGCCATGACGGTTCTCCCTGTACGTGGTTCGCGAGTGGTGCGCGGGGTGTACGTGTGTGTCTCGGTTCCCCCTGCCGGGGTGACACTCGATCCGTTTGTGTCACCCGTTCAGGCGGTGACTGTCATCATGGCAGGCGGATGTGTCACCCGTCAAGCAGGTGACGTGACTGTGTATGTGTGCCGGTCCGGGAAACCTTCCGTCCCGTCACCTCGTAGAGTTCCGGCATGACTCATCGCAAGGGCCTCGTCCTCGACTTCGGCGGCGTGCTGACCACGCCGCTCCTGCCCGCAGTCCTCGCCTTCGAGGAACGGGAGGGCCTGTCCCGGGGGGCTTTGATCAACGCGCTGTACCTGGACCCCGGGGCGGTGCGGCGCACACAGGAACTGGAGCGCGGCTTGCTCACCCAGGACGAGTGGAACGCCGCGGCCGGCCGGGCGCTCGGCATCCCGGGGGACAACCTGATGGGCCGGGTCTTCGCCGACCTGCGCCCCGAGACCTCGGTGATCGCCGCGGCGGCGGCCGCGCGCCGGGCGGGCGTGAAGGCCGGGATCCTCTCCAACTCGGTCGGCCTGAGCCCCTGGAACCTCTACGAGGGCTACGACCTGGACCGGAACTACGACGCCGTGGTGATCTCCGAGCAGCACGGCCTGCGCAAGCCGGAACCGGAGATCTTCGCCCTGGTCCTCAAGATGCTGGAACTGCCCGCCGAGGAGTGTGTGTTCGTCGACGACACCGAGGAGCACCTCGCACCCGCCGCGGAGCTGGGCTTCGCGACCGTCCACGCGCGCGAGCCAGGCCGGACGGTGGCCCGGCTGGAGGAACTGCTGGGCGTTCCGCTGGGCGGGACGGTCTGACGTCGCGCGCAGAGGAGAGAGACTTCGGGAAACGGGGTGCCACGGTCGGTCGGGGGTGCTTCGTGAGGTGTTCGGCGCGCATGACCGTGCGGGCGTCTGCGGCGGATCTCGCCGTCACATGCTTACATGTGTGACCGACGCCGTCGCTCCGCCGCCCAGGCGTGTCCCTGCCAGGAATGAGAGCCGTGACCATCCTCGACCAAGCCCCCCTTGACGTTCTGGACGCCTACCGCACCTGCGAGTTCGCCACGCTCGGCCGGGACGGCACCCCTGCCGCCTGGCCCACCGCGGTCCGGCGGAAGAAGGACGGGACGCTTCTGCTGACCACATCCCTGGCCTTCGCGCAGAAGGCGTTGAACATACGCCGGGACGGACGGGTGGCCCTGCTCTTCTCCGACCCCACCGGCACCGGGCTCACCGAGCCGCCGCAGATTTTCGTCGGCGGTCGCGCGGAGTGCCCCGAGGAGATCAGGACCGGGCCCGAAGGAGCCGAGGACTACTGGCGCATGCTGTTCGAACGGCAGCCGCACAGCAGGTCCTACGTCTCCGCTCCCGCGCGGTGGACGATGGACTGGTACTACCTGCGGCTGCTGATCACCGTGACACCCGAGCAGGTCATCGTCAGGCCCCCGCTCGGCGCGCCGTCGCACGACACACGCGCGCACGACGGCTCGAGCCGGCTGACGGGCGCAGCACAGCTCGCCGCGTACGCCAGCGCGGTCCTGGCCGCCCGCGACGACAGCGGCGCGCCCGTGCTGGCCCGTGTCCGGCCCAGGGCGACGGACACGGGCTACGCCCTGCGTGTTCCCGCTGACTGCGCCGCGGTCCCCGGTCCCGCTTCGCTCCTCGTGCACCGGCACGACCACCTGATGAACCACATGCACAACGCGCTGGTCCGCGGGCAGCTGAAGGAGTCGGACGACGGACTGCTGCTGGTTCCCGACAAGGTCGTGGAGCCGATGGGGTCCGGCCGGGCGAGCGACGCGCTGGGCCTGCTGCGCCGCACCAAGCGCGCCACCGACCGCTACCTGGAACGCCGTGGGCTGTCCCGGCCGAAGGTGCGCTGGGACGAGTTCAGGAGACTGGCCGACACCGCCCGCCGGCCGGACGGCCGCTGATCCGGACACCGGCTGCTGCGTCTTCCAGTCGTCCTGTCTCACCCGCCGGTGTCCGGGCCGGCCGGTGAGGCTGGGCCGAACGGCCGGGGCGTCCCGCACCTATGGGAGAAACGTATAGTCGAGGTGTCGGGGCGGCCCGTCACCGGGCCGTGCCGTCCGCACGGCACACATGTCGCGGCGTACACACCCTGTTCCGGAGGAAACGCACACATGCGCCTAGGTCTCGCTCTCCCCACCTTCGGTCCGGACGCCCACGGGGAGGCCATCGTCCAGGTCAGCCGTACCGCCGAGGAGATGGGGTACGACTCCCTGTGGACCGGCGACCGGGTGCTCGCCCCCCGCTCGCCCGGGGCGCCGTACCCGAGCAAGGACGGGGTGATGCCCCGTGTCTACGAGAACCACCTCGACCCGCTGGTCAGCCTGACGCTCGCCGCCGCTCACACCAGCCGGGTCCGGCTCGGCACCAGCACGCTGAACGGCCTGTGGCTGCCGCCGCTGCTGCTGGCCAGGTCGCTGACGACCCTCGACGTCGTCAGCGGCGGCCGGCTGGACGTCGGCCTCGGCCTCGGCTGGATGCCGGACGAGTACACCGGCGTCGGCGTCCCCTGGGAAGGCAGGGGCGCGCGGCTGGACGAAACGCTCGACGTGCTGCACGGGTACTGGACCAGTGACGAATTCTCGCACCGGGGGCCGCTGTTCACGATCCCCGACACCGTGGTCGGGCTCAAGCCGCACCAGCGTCCCGGGCCGCCCGTCCTGCTCGCCGCGTTCACTCCGGCGGGACTGCGCCGGATCGGCCGGCGGCTGGACGGCTGGCTGCCGGTGGCACTGCCGCTGCCGCACATCACGGGCATGTGGGCCACCGTCCTGAAGGAGGCCGAGAACGCGGACCGCGACCCCGCGGCGCTCCGTATGGCCCTGCGCGTCAATCCCACCCTGACCGAGACCACGACCGACGCGGAGCAGATGCCGGGCGCGGGCACCCTCGGCCAGTACGTCGACTACGCGCGCGCGGCCGCGGAGGCGGGTGTGCACGAACTCTTCGTCGACTTCGGGCAGTCACCCGCGACGATCGACGAGCGCGTCGATCTGGCCGGGCGCTTCATCGAAGGCGTGCGCGCGGGCTGAACCGGCCGCGTAAGGGGGGTGCGCGCGGGCTGAACCGGCCGCGTAAGGGGGGTGCGCGCGGGCTGAACCGGCCGCGTAAGGGGGGTGCGCGCGGGCTGAACGGTCGCAGAACGGGGCCGCGGGGTGACCGGCCGCGGAAAGGGGCGCGCGGGCTCGCCGGACGCCTCCGCCGAGGGGCCCGGCGACTGAGGACGGCGGGCATGGCTCACGACGGCGCGTAGTTCCGGACGGCGTGGTCCGCGACGGCGTGCGCGTGGTCCGGGACGGCGTGCGCGTGGTCCGGGACGGCGTGCGTGGCTCAGGACAGCAGGCCGTCCGGGTCGCGCAGCCGTTTGCGGTTGGCCGGATCGCGGAGCATCTCCCGGGCCACGGGCGCCGGTATCCGCAGGACGACCGGGACGGGCAGGGTGAAATCCCGTACCGCGACCGGCCCGTGACCCGGACGGACGCCGCCGTTCACCCGGGCCACCACACGCACGTCCAGCGTGAACTGCACCAGCGCGGACTCCGCCTTGGGCTTGTGCAACGGCATCGAGCCGGAGCCGCCGGCCGCGGCGTCGGCCCCGCCGCCGGAGTGCCCGGCGCCGGCCAGCAGGCGGTTCAGCCGGAAGTCGGTGGCGTTCAGCAAGCCGGCACCGCCCGCCGCACGCGCCGTCCTCGTGTGCTCCGCACCGTGCTGGCCGTCCGTCCCGGTGGGGCGCGGGGCGTCGAGCGTGCTCTGCGCGACCGTCTCGAAGGTCATCTTCTCCCCGGTGCCCAGCACCCGGCCGTCCCGCAGCCGGGCGTGCAGCGAGGTGTGCAGATCGTGTCCGCGCGCGTCGAAGGCGGGGGCGACCGGGAGGTCCGCGCCGGCCGTGGTGAGCAGCGGGAGGACGGAGGTGAGCCATTCCGTCGACACCGCCTCGTGCTGCGCGTACGCGGCGGCCTCGCCCGTCCGTGCGAAGTGCTCGCCGCCGTGGGCGGCGCGCGCGGTGTCCGCGATCACCTGGCGTATCTCCGGCGCGCCGCGGAAACCGTTGACCTGGGCCTCCATCGGCAGGGTCACGCCCCGGCGGTGCCAGGCCTGAAGGGCGGCCGGGTCGGCGTCCTGCGGCCGCAGGAAAGTCTGCCCGGTCTCCTCCGGGGCGACCGCCCGCAGCCGGGCCAGGGCCTGGAGGTCCTTCGCCGGGATCCGGTGCACCAGGGACTGCGGGCCGAGGGTGACGGAGCCGACCGGCCCGTCGGGTCCGCGCACCTCCAGGGTCGCCTCGACGGGCACCCGCATCCTGACCGAACGGCCCGACGCCTCGGCCACCGTCTTCACGCCGAGCTGTCCCCGGGTGACGGTCGCGGACCGTACCGTGTCCGCCGATCCGACGCCGAAGCCCGCCGCCGCGGCGGTGCTGCGCATCGGTTCCGCGCCGTCCGGCTTGCCCGCCCCCGCGAGCACCGCCTCGATGGTGGTGGCGTCGACCGTGTCGCGGGTGTCCGTCCGCTGCGCGGTGGCCGAGGTGATGTACTCCATGTCGCGTCCGTCGGCCGCGTCCGCCTCGTAGACGCCCGGCCCGGTCCGCCGGACCCGGAACACCGCCCAGTACGGGGTGCCCCGGCCCCGGAACAGTTCGACGGCCGTCCCCCCGTCCATCGCGGAGGAGAGCAGCCCCGCGGCTCCGTCCCGGTCCAGGACGCGCAGCAGCCGCTGGACGTTGTCGTGCGGGTCCGCCAACTGCCGCCGGGGCAGCAGGGTGTCGGCCAGGTCCTGGTCCCGGCGTCCGAGGTCCGCGCGCAGCCGGTCGAGCAGGGGCACGAAGTCGGGCAGGTCCTCGACCATCCCGAAGCCGAGCGGCAGACCGGTCGCCAGCTCGGGGACGGGAGCGTGCGCCGGGGGCGCCTCGCCTGCCGTGCCGGCCCGCGGGGCGGAGGGGTCCGGTGCCGGGTCCGTCCCGCGCGGGGTGGACGGTCCGGCGGCGAGGGGGCCGGGGGACTCGGGCCGCGTCCCGGGCGGACGCAGGCCCGCCGCGCTCAGTTGCTCGGCGGTCAGCCACACGGCGGCGGCGCTGGGCAGGGTGCGTTCTCCCGTGGCGACGTGCGTTCCCCCGCCGGTGGCGAAGCGCGTCCGGTCGCCCCCCGTCCGCACCTCGGCCACCATCCGGACCGTCAGGTCGCACCGGACGAGGTACAGCGGGCGGCTGCGCGGGGTGTGGGCGTTGCGTTCCACGGTGCCGCCGAGTGTGGTGGCGGTCGCGGTGCTCCGGCTGTGCCCGCGCGCCACCGACAGGCCCGTACCCAGCCGCCACCCGGCCGGGTTGTACGAGACCGACACACCGCCCTGCACGGACGTCCCCACGCCGTGCCCCTGCTGCCCGGCGGCCTGGTGGCCGCCCAGGAGCAGTGTCTCGGTCCCCGCTCCCGTGCCCTCCGCGACGACTTCCGGGTTGCCGAGGGTCATCCGTGTGCCGAGGGCGCCGCGCAGCTCCGCGAGCCGGCGCGGGTGGTGCAGATCGCGTACCACCCAGCCCGAGGAGACCGCCTGGCGCAGCCCCGCCGTGAGGGCGCGGGCGCTCAGACTCTCCTCGACCGCCAGCCGCGGCCCCAGGCCCTCGGCCTCCAGCGCACGGTCCTCACGTCCCGGCCGGTCCTCCCCGGCCGCCCGGGCCAGCAGGTCGAAGGCGAGTTCCCTGATCTGCCGTCCGTCGCCGACGGTCTCCACCAGGGTCCAGTCACGCACGGTCCGGCCGTCCCCGCCCGGTTCCGGTGCGAGGGCGGACAGGTCCCCGATGCCCCGAGCGGTGAACTCCCGCCCGCCGGTTCCCGCCTCGCCGGCGGGAGCCAGGGGCCGGGCGGCGAGTCGGTCCATCGCGGCCCGGTCCACGGTCAGCGCGCGCGGTGTCAGCAGCCGTACCCGCTGCTCGGCCAGGAACAGGTGCGGGGTGTGCGCGGAGGACGCGATGTGCTCGGCGACCGGTGTGTCCCGCCCGGGAGAGCCGAAGGTGAGGGCACGCGCGGCGGTCCGCTCCCGCGTGGTCATGGTGACCTCCACATGGAGGCGCAGCGCCCCGCCGAAGACGGCGGTCCTCTCGTCGCCGTTGGTGAGCACGTCGGACCGGGTGACGGGGCCGCCCTGGCTGCGCCGGACGCTGTGCCGGACGCGCTCGCCGCGCAGGGTCGCCGACAACGTGCCGGGCAGCGCCCGGAACTGGCCGAGCGCCAGGGCGCCGAGCGCACGCGCTCCGAAGCGCCCGCTCTGCGCCGAACCGGCGACCCCCGCGTGACTGCGCACCAGCCAGTCCTTGGTGTCGCCCAGGTATCCGGTCTCCCGGAGGGTGCCCGTCACCCGGATCTGCACGTCGTGCTTGTGCCAGCGACTCTTCTGACGCAGCCGGACGTTGATCCCCGAGGACAGCAACTGGTCCTTGTGGGACCGCAGATGGGCCGGTGAGAGCAGGGTGACCAGTTCCCGGTAGTTGCGCCGCTGAGCCTCCGCCTCCTCGGCGCTCACCGGCCTGCCCCGCGCGGCGGCCCGCGCACCGGCCGCGCCGAACTCCGGGAGCCAGCCCGCCAGTCGCGGATCGTCCGCGAACAGCCGCTCGATGCCGGACACCAGGTGCCGGGTGTCCAGCCCGCTCAGCGTCACGTTCGCACCCGTCGGTCCGAACGGCAGATGACGCCGGACGTCCTCGAGGCCGGGCGGGGTGACCACGGGGCCCGGCTCCATGCCGGCAGGCAGGTCAAGGCCGAGCGAGCGCGCCTCGTCGGCCCGCAGCCCGAGCCACAGATCCATGGTGTGCTCCGCTTCCCGGACACCCTCACGGGCCTTCGCCGCGGGAGACGGCGGGCCGGTCCCCTCGACGCGGAACCGCACCTTGGCCAGGTACAGCGCCTTGTCGCCGCGCACCTCGGCACCCGTACGGCCCGTCACCGTCCGCTCGGTCACCGTGTAGCGGGAGGTCCGCGCCCCGACGGTCGGCATCACCGTGGCCCGGACGGCCGCCGTGCCGCCGAGCACGCCGAAACCCGCCGCCGGGCCCGCCCCGAGCGTCGCCGACCAGCCCTTGCCCGCCGTCCCGGTGAGGGCGTACTGGGACTGCTGGTGCGTGCGCAGCTGGGTCTTGCCGACCGCCCAGGCGGGCGCCAGGCCGGTCACTTCGGCGCGCATCCGGTAGGTGCCCGTGACGCTCCCGTCCTTGGCGACCAGGCACTCGCCCACCACCCAGCCGTTCAGCAGCCGGGGCAGGTCCTCCAGGAGCGAGGCCGCCGACGTGGCCTCGTGCAGCCGGGCCCGTCCCGGTGCGCCGGGCGAGGTCAGGGCGGGATGGAGCACGGACCGTACGGTGTCGAACAGTTCCCGGCCGCCGGGGCGGGAGGCGGCCGGGTCGTCGAGCGCGAACGGTGCGAGGGAGTCGGCGAGCCGCAGCAGGTTCGCCGCCCGCCCGGTGAGCGGACGCAGCCGGGCCGGTGCCTCGTGGGTGACGGGTACGAGGTGCTCGGTCGGCACCCGCATCACGAGGGTGCCGTCACCGTCGAACGTCCTGACCTGCCCGTCCGGCCCGCCGTGTCCGTCCAGCCCGTCCGGGCCGGCACTCCCGTCCAGTGCGTCCGGTCCGCCGTGTCCGTTCTGCTTGTCCGGTCCGCCACGCCCGTCCGGTCCGGCCGTCCCGGGGTGGCCGTTCTTCCTGTCCGGCCCGCCGGTTTCGTTCTGCCCGCCGTCTCCGGTCAGCCCGTTCCGGCGCTCGATCCGGACGGTGTACCGCACCTGCCGGGTCACTTCGACCGAGCCCTTGTCACTGCGCAGCACGCGCGGTTCGGAGACCGTCCGCTGAGTCCGGGTGCCCGTCGTGGTCTGGAACGGCTGCACGTTCGCCGTCATGGCCGCACCGAGCCAGACGCCGGGCACCACCGGCGCCAGCCCGAACGCCGTCAGACCGGCGCCCACACCGGACGCTTCGCCCGCGCCGTGGCTCACCGCCGCGGAGGTGTTGTGCTGGACGTCGATCTTCGTGTTCGCGCCCTCGTCCCAGCGCGCCGTCCGGTCCTTCTGACGGGCGTCACCGGGCGCCGGGGCCGGGGCGCCGCCCGGCTCGTCCGGCAGCTCCCGTCCCTTTCCCTTGCCCGTCGTCGCCGCCTCCCGCCGGGCCAGGAAGGCCGCGATCTCCTGGTCCTGCCGCGCCGCCGCGGCCTGTGCCTTCGCCTCCTCCGGGGAGACGAAGGACTCGGGCAGGTCGCCGCGGCCCCGCGAGATCGACACGGTGACCTGGTACCAGCCACCGTCCTTCGACCCTTCTACGCTGAAGGAACGCCCTTCGCCGTAGAAGGTCTCCGGGCGTCCCGCCAGATCGGCGACGATCTCGGCGACCGCGCCGTCCGAGCGGCCGATCGTCTCGCTCAGGGCGGCGGCCACGAACTCGTGCCCGGTCAGACCGTACGCCGTGGAGAGTCCGGGCGCGCGCAACTCCCGCAGGTAGGGGGGCAGTCCGAGCGGGGTGTGCCGGGCACCGGCCGCCGCCGGGTGCCGCTCAGGCTGCCCGGGAAGCGGGGGCCGGAAGTGCGGCCCGGGTTCGGCGTGCTCTGCGGGGCGCGCGGGCCTGGGGGGTGTGCCGGGGGCGGTGTGCGTCTCCGGGCTCGGCCTGGAGTCCGTGTCCGTGAGCCTGAGCGTGTCCGCGGCCGTGTCCGCGGCCGTCTCCCTCGGGTTCGCGTGGGTGCTGGTGTGTGGGCCCGTGTGTGAGCCCATGGGCGGGTGCGGGTGCGGGTTCGTCAGGGTGCCCGGTTCGGCGGCGGGGGTGGGGGAATCGGTCTCGGCCGTCTCGTGGATGGTGGGCAGGCGGGGGACGGTGGTGGTCCGGGCGGTCGCTCCGGCCGGCTCCGTGCCGCGCAGGGCGGCCTCGACCTGCGCGCGCAGCCGCGTGGGGGCCTCTTCCGACGACGGCGCCCGGACGGTCGTGGTCGTGCCCGTACCTCTGCCCGTGTCCGTACCGGTGCCGCTGCCCGTGTCCGTACCGGTGCCCCTGCCCGTGAACGGAGGTGAGGAGGGCCCCGGGCGGGACGGTCCGGCCACGGACGAGGACCCGGTTCTGGCTCCGGTACCGGCTGCGGCTTCGGTTGTGGGTGTCGTGGTGGTCGCGGCTTCGGTTGCGGTACCGGTCGCGGATCCGGTTCCGGAAAGGGGTCCGGACACGGTGGGCAGCCGTCCCGGGGGCAGGCGGCCGGGCTCCGGCGTGGGCGCGGCCGGGCCGGTCCCCCCGCCACCGGCCGCCGCGGACGCGGCACCGCTCGTGGCCGGGTCCGGCCCGTTGACCTGGTCCGGTGCGAGCGGGAGCCGGGCGGGCGAGGTCAGCTTTCCCAGGGCGTGCGCCCCGCTCTTCATCCAGTGGGCGACCGGAGCGGCGACGTGGCGCCCCGCGGCGCTGACGAGGGAACCGGCCGCGCCCGCGCCGGTGGTCAGCCCGGAAGTGCTGAACGTCCCGGTCAGCCAGACGTTGAACACGCCCTCGGAGAGGTTCTGGTGCGCCGCGTTGAGCGGCGTCTCGAACAGCAGCATCAGCCCCTTCATCGCCGCACCGCCGGGCAGCGCCCGCGCCACGCCCTCCGACAGCTGCGTCCGCAGCGCGGCGAACCGTTCGGGCAGCGGACGCACCGCCTCGCCCAGCGCCGCGGCCAGGGCGGAGCGACCGCTGCGGGAGGACGACCCGGCGCGGGCGAGGAACGCGTCCGCCCAGTCACGCCCCGCGCCCCGGGCCGCCGCCGGGCCGATGTGCTCGGCGAAGGCCTTCCCGAAGAGCGTCTCCACCCGGAGCCGGAAGAGGCCGCGGGCGGTGCTGTCGACCACGCCGGACCGGAGGGAGACGGCCACCGGTGCCACCACGGCGGCCAGCTTCCCGGCGAACCAGCCGTCGAGCGGGGCGAGAGGGGGAGCGAGCACGGTGCCGGCCGCGGAGGAGCCCGGGGCCACGGGGCGCGCTCCCCGTACGGCGTTCAGCGGAGCCGCACCGGCCGCGTGTGCGGCGTCCTCGCCCGCCGTACGGACCGGGGCCGAGGACGCGGGGCGTTGCAGGCCGGCCAGCAGCGTCTTCTCCAGGTCCTTCACGAGGCCGGGGAGGGAGACCTTCGCCAGCACCTTGATCATACCCGCCGTCGCGAACGGCAGGGCGGTGCCGATCGCACCCTGGATCGCCCCGAACACCACCGACTGCCGGTGGTAGGCCGCGCCCTGCGAGGTGTGCTTGCCCTGCGCGGCGAGGATCCACCGGGCCAGCCCGTCCAGCGCGGTGGACAGACCGACGTTGACGCCCACCATGACCGCGGCCTCCAGGGCCAGCCGCCGCAGCTCCTTGAGCAGCAGCACCCGGAAGGCCGCCCGCAGGGCCGCCTGTTCCGCCACCGCCTCGACCGGGTCGAACAGCATCAGCAGCAGGGTGAACGCCCACTCCAGCAGGAAGAGGACCACCTGCCCGGCGATGGTGATGAGGGTGTAGTCCAGCTGGTAGCCGAACTCGTGCGCCGCGTCCGCGAGTTGCGCGGCGGTCTCCTTCAGGGCCCGCACGTGGTCCGCGCCGTCACCCGAGGCGAACGTCGACATCGCCCGGACGTACTCCTCGGGCAGGTCTCCGCTCGCGCCGGCGGCGGTCCCGGCCGTCACCTCGGCGACGGCCTGCTGGAGACCGTCCAGGAACCGCACCAGCTCCCGGTGCGGGAGTTCCACCTCCCGGTACATGCGCTCCGACGAACCCAGCGGCACGGACATGCCCGTCAGGGCGATCACGACCGGGTTGTACCAGGGCTCCTCAGCCACGGGGGGTCCCCGCCGCGGAGCACCGGGCCGTGCCGCCCGGGCCCGGCCTCACCGATCGTGCCACCCGCACCACACGTCCCCCGTCCCGGCAGATGCCTTCCTCTTCCGTCCCACGGGCGAGTTTGCGGGGGCCGGGTGAGCGACAGGTGACGCGGCGACACCCGGAACGAGACGATTCGAAACCCATGTGTCGAAGGACCTGCGGCGAATGTTCGCCTGGATATGTGTTTAAAGGACGCTTGATGTGGCTACTTCAGTCCGTGGCCGCGACCGGGCCCGGAAGCACCCCCGGGAGGGGGCCGGACAACGGCTTGTGGCGGTCACCGTCGGCCCTTTCACTGACGGACGGTAGAAAAGTCGGACACAGAAAGCTATGTTTCTCGCCGTCGGCTGATGAACACGTATGAGTCTGACGGCTGTTGACCGGGGTCATGCCCCATCGGCACCCCACTGTCCGGCTTCGCACCTCACCCCCCCACGCGCGACGCGTCCGACCAGTTGAGAATCCGAGGTCCCCATGACCCTGACCGCGCCCGCCGTCCGGCTGCGTCCCTTCTACTGCCCGGTCGCCCCGGCGAAGCATCCGGAGGCCGACCTGCTGAACCGCCGGACCATCCAGTGGGTCCGTGACCACGGTCTCTACGTCGACGACACCCAAAGGCGACGGCTGGAGCATGTCGAGGCGGGCCTCCTGGCCGCCTTGACGTCGCCCGACGGCATCCTGGACCGGACTCAGATCTCGGCGGACTCGCTCATGTGGCTCTTCGCCTTCGACGACGCGCACTGCGACGAGGGCTCGCTCGGGCGCGACCCGCTGGAACTGAGCCGTGTCCTCATCCGGCTGCTCCGCATCCTGGAGGCTCCCGAAGCCCCGCTGCCACCGAGCAGCCCCTATCGGAACTTCGAACTGGCGCTGCGCGACCTGCACCGGCGGCTGGCGTCATGCGCCACGCCCGTGCAGCTCGGCCGCTGGATCGACGCCATGCGCATGTACTTCCTGTGCCAGGTGCGGGAAGCGGCCGACAGGACGGAGAAGTCGGTGCCCGACCTCGCCGACTACACGCTCCTGCGTATCCACAACGGAGCGATGCGGGTGAGCGTCATGCTCCTCGACATCGCCGACGGCTACGAGCTGCCCGCGGCGGACATGGACCGTGCCGACGTACGCGCGCTCACCGAAGCCACGTGCCTGCTCGTGGGCTGGGACAACGACATCCTCTCCTTCCGTAAGGAGCACACCCGCACGGGAGACGCGGTGGGGCTCCTTGACGTGCTGGCGAACGCCCGCGGCGAGGACGTGACGGTGGTCCTCGGCGAGGCCATGCTCCTCCGTGACCAGGTCATGGTCCTCTTCGAGCGCCTCAGCCGGCAGGTGGCCGCCGATGCCTCGACCGGTCTGCGTCGCTACGTGGCTTCCCTCGGACACTGGATCCGGGCCAACCTCGAGTGGGGAATGACCTGCGAACGATACCGGGAACCGGGCGAATCGCCCTCCCTGGGACATCAGTGGACCGAGACGCCGGCTCCGCTCAGCGACGCGCCCGTCCCTGTCCCGACCATTGCCTGGTGGTGGCAGCAACTCGGGAAGTGAGATGTTTCCCGAAGACACCCGGGAAAGGCGGGGCAGGGCCCGGAGGCGTGCGGTGATTCTGCCGATGGGCCGCCAGACAGCCGCCGCGGCTTCACGCCCGCCCGATGCCGGAGAGATCCGGGCGGAGCCCCAGTCACACCGTCCATGGACCCGAGGCACATGTTTCGAGGGCAGGCTAGTGTGTGCCCAGGAATCCCCCCCATGTGTGCAGGAGGCGTAGGTCGGTCATGGCGCAGCAGGACACCGTTCGGCAGCAGGCGGGCGTGCTCCCGGTCGACGACGAGGGGTACGTCGTCGACACGGAGGACTGCGAGGCCCGGGAGGCGGCGTGGCGTGCGCGGGGTACCTCGCGGCCGATCACGGTCGTCGGCAACCCGGTGCTGCACAAGGAGTGCGAGGACGTCACCGAGTTCGGTGAGGAGCTGGAGCAGTTGGTGGCGGACATGTTCGCCAGCCAGCGCACCGCGGCGGGTGTGGGTCTGGCCGCCAACCAGATCGGCGTCGGCCTGAAGGTCTTCGTCTACGACTGCCCGGAGGCGAAGGACGGCCCCCGGCACGTGGGGGTGGTCTGCAATCCCCGGCTGGTCGAGCAGCCCGCCGCCGAACGCCGGCTGGCCGAGGGGAAGGAGGGCTGCCTTTCCGTGCCGACGGCCTTCGCGCAGCTCGCCCGCCCCGACTACGCGGAGGTCACCGGACAGGACGTGCACGGCAACCCGATCCGGGTGCGCGGCAGGGACTTCTTCGCCCGCTGCCTCCAGCACGAGACCGACCATCTCCACGGCCGTCTCTACATCGACCGGCTCTCCACGCGGGACCGCAAGGACGCGCTGCGGCAGATGGCCGAGGGCGAGCCGCGCTACCCGGTGGTCGCCCACGACTGACCGGCGGTGCCGCGGGCGGGCGCGGGAGCCGGCCAGGGTGGGTTCCCGGCCCGGCCCGGTCCGGTTTCTGGCCCACGGGTCCGGCCCCTCAAGCTCTCTGCGGCCCCGCAGCTCGCTCAGGCCCGCAAGCTCTGTCCGGCCCTGCCAGCTCGGGCCCGGCCCCCTCATGCGGTCAGGATCCGGCCCGAGCGGCCGAGATCCGTCCCGCGCGTTCCGGGGCCGGTGTGGTCACGGAGCCGTCTGCCCGGGCCGGCCGGCTCCCATCCCGTGGAGGAACGTGTCGACGACGATGTCGGCGGCCCGGGCCGCGCTGAGCTGCGGCATCTGCCGGGCCACGAGATGCATCAGCTGCGGGAGGAGGGCGCCGGCCCATCCGTCGGGCTGGTCGGGGCGGAGGAGGCCTTCGTCGGTGGCGCGGTGCAGGAAGGCGTCGACCTCCTGGACCGAGCGGTCGCGGCGTTCGCGTATGTCGTCGTCGGCGAGCATGCGGGTGAGGTCGACGGGCCAGGTGCGGTTGACGGTGATGATGTTCTCGACGTAGCGGTGCAGGGCGACGGCGACGGGGGCCTCGCGCAGCCGGGCGTCCTCGATGGCGTTCTCGATGGCTTCCAGGCGGGACAGGTGGATGGCTGCGAGGAGTTCTTCGCGTGAGGCGAAGCGCCGGTAGACGGTGCGCCGGTCGACCCCGGCCTCGGCGGCGATGCTCGCGATGCTCGCGGCGGGGTCGGCGGCGAGCATCCGCGCCCCAGTGGTCAGGACGGCTTCCAGGTTGCGTGCTGCGTCGGCTCTCACGGGCCCAGCTTATGGGCCGGCCCTTCCAGAAGATCAGCCTGCCCGCCGGCACCGGCCTGCCCGCCGGCACTGGCACCGGCACCCGCCGCGCTCCGGACGCGGTCCGCCGTCATCGCCTTGCCGCGCCTTCGCACGGCGGTCCCGCGCGACCGGCCGCCGAAGGGCTGTGCCGACGGCCCTCACCGGGCTGTGCCGACGGCCGTCACGACGTTGTGCCGGCGGTGCCCGGTGCGGGGAGCCGGGCGGTGGAGTCCGCGTACTTCAGCAGCAGGCGGGCGAATTCGAGCCGTTCGGACTCGGGCCAGTCACGGGTGATGTATTCGAAGGCCTGCCGCTGCTGGCGGCGGAAGTGGTGCAGGAGGGCGGTGCCCTCTTCGGTGAGGTGGAGCACGGTGCGGCGGCCGTCCTGCTGCGAGGCCGCGCGGACCAGGTAGCCGTGGGAGATGCAGTCGCTCACCATCCGGCTGGCCACCGACGGGTCCACCAGGAGGTGTTCGGCGATCCCGCCGACCGTCATCTCCGTGGCCGCCTCGGCCGCCTCGTCGACGATGTTGAGGACCAGGTTGCGCTTGAGGTCCTTGGGTCCCGCCGGGGGGTCGACGGGGGCCTGCATGGTGCGCCGCCTCAGCCGGGCGAAGGCCGTGCCGACGGCGTCCAGGAGGGCTTGTCCTTGCGGCATCGAGGCGTCCGTGTTGCTCACTCCCGCAGTTTATCGCATGCGTCTGCAGCTTGCAGATGTATGCAAGTGTGCATGGAGTTGTGAGTTGCATTAACGTGGTCGTCGCGGTGGGGAGAACTCGGCACCAGCGGAGCGACGCGCCTGCCCGGAGAAAGAGAGAGCCATGACCACAGCCATCATCAACGGCCGGGTGTTCGACGGTGAGCACGTGCTGGAGGACACCACCGTCGTGCTGGACGGCACGCGGATCGCCGCGGTCGGAGGTGCAGCGCCCGCCGGGGCGGACGTCGTCGACGCCAGGGGCGCAACGCTGCTGCCCGGGCTGTTCGACGCCCATGTCCATACCTCCGAAGAGGCACTCGCGCTGGCGCTGCGGTTCGGGATCACCACCGAACTGGAGATGCAGGGCATGAACACCAAGGCCGCCCGCGCGCACATCACGGAGAACGACGCCCTCGCCGACGTCCGCTCCGCGGGGTTCGGCATCACTCCTCCCGGGGGTCACCCGAGCGAACTCATGCCCAAGGGTTTCAAGCCGCAAGGGCACGACGGACCGGACGACCGGGGCGCTCGCCCCGGCCCGCGTGAGATGCCCCTGATGCCGTTCTCCACCACGCCGGAAGAAGCGGTCGCCTTCATCCCCCGGCTCGTCGCGGCCGGGTCGGACTACATCAAGTTCATGGTCGACGACGGTACGGTCGAGGGCCACCCCGGTCTGCCCATGCTCGACCAGGCGACCCTGAGCGCCGGTGTCGCCGAGGCCCACCGGCACGGGATGCTCGCCATCGCCCACACGCTGACCGTCGACGCGACGCGGATGGCGATCGAGGCCGGCATCGACGGCTTGGCCCACCTGTTCATGGACCAGCCGCACACCGACGAGATCATCGACCTGGTCGCCGCCTCCGGCGCGTTCGTCGTTCCCTGCGTCGTCCTGAACGCTTCCATGACGGGCATCACCGGCTCGTCCCTCACCGCGGACCCGCGCGTCGGCCCACGCCTGAACGAGGCGTGGACCAACACCCTGAACAGCAGTTACAACCGCTACCCGCAGGGCAAGGTGGCGGACGTCCTGGCCTCGGTCAAGGCCCTGCACGACGCCGGCGTCGACCTGATGGTGGGCACCGACTCGGCCCCGCTGCCCCTGCCGTTCCTGGGCGGTGTGGTCCACGGCGCCAGCGTCCACCAGGAACTCCAGTACCTCGTCCAGGCCGGCCTCAGCCCGGTCCAGGCCCTGCGTGCGGCGACCCTCACCCCGGCACGCCGCTTCGGTCTGGAGGACCGTGGCCGCATCGCCGAGGGACTGCGGGCCGACCTGCTGCTGGTGGACGGCGACCCCACCACCACGATCAGCGACACCCTCAACCTGCGTGACGTGTGGCGCCGGGGCACCCGCACCACCCTCTCCGCCTCGTAAGCACCCGCTCTCCGCGCACGACCGCTGCCCGCCACGTACGTCCTCCGTGGCGGGCAGTCGTCCCCACCCGGTCAGGCGCGGGTCCGTGCCGTCGGCGTGGCGCGTCGGCCACGGCCCGGTTCAGCCTGCCAGCCGCTGGCTGGGGGGAAGGCGCTCGCTCGCCTCGCTACCACCGGCAAGCTCACGCGCATCACTGGTTCCGCTGCCTGCGGAGCCGCTGGGAGATACGCGGCGACACTGGGCGAGCAGATCGAGGGTGCCGAGTTTGCGCAGGTAGAGCACGGTGGCCAAGACTCTGTCGGCGGTGGTCAGCTTGTCCTTGGCCCCAGCGCCCCGGGCACGGATGCGCTGGCCTCCTCGCTGCCGGAGACGTCCTTGCTCACATAACCCATCGAATTTCTGGGCCAGTTGGCCGATGAGTTCATCCAGCGCCGGTTCGGGCACGCCGGTCAGCTCCGGGTTGCGCAGACACCCGGTGCAGGGTTGTGGGGACGGGCCGCCGACCAGCCGTGGGGTCGTGTCTGCACTGGTGGTGTCGCGAGGGCGGGGGTGGAGGGTGTGGTTCCAGTCGCCGTGGAAACGGTGCCGGTGCATGGGCAGAGTGTCGATATCGCTGGCGGTCACCTTGATGCCGGTGTTGCAGGTGCCCGGGTCGAGTTCGGCGTGGACGGTCAGCCCGGTGCGGGTGGTGGTCGCCACGAGGCTGTTCACGATGACGTCGTGGCTGGTCAGCGGGCGGCCGCGCCAGTTCATGCAGATGTGGGAGAGTAGCCGGTGCTCGATCTTGTTCCACCTCGAGGTGCCTGCGGCATGTGGCAGACCGTGATGTCCAAACTCGTCTCGGCGGCCAGGGCGGCGAGTTCGGTCTTCCAGGCGCGGGTGCGGTAGCCGTTGGACCCACCCGCGTCCGCGGTGATCAGCAGACGGGTGGCGGTCGGGTAGTCGTGCCGGCCCTGGGCCTGCCACCAGCGGCGGATGGAGGCGACGGCGAACGCGGCGGTGTCGCGATCAGTGCCCACGGTGACCCAGCCGGTGTTCGCGGCGATGTCACAGATCCCGTAGGGGATCGCCTTGCCCGGTCCCTGCCGGCCCGGAAAGTCGTGTGCCTTGACCAGGGCCGGCACACCGGTCGGCCGCCACTGGCGGCCCGCGTTCTTGTAGTCGCCGATGAGTTCCTTCTTCCTCGTTTCCACGCAGATCACCGGCTGGCCGACGCTCATGTGTCCTCTGGCCTGCTCGTTGATGTAGCGGAACTGGGCGTCGCGGTCCGGGTGCTGCCTGCCCTTGAGGGTCTTGGCGCCGGCCTGCAGGCTGAAGCCCTCCTCACGCAGCAGGTCACCGACCGTGTCCGCGCTTACTCGGTGCCCCTGACGGATGAGCTCGGTCGCCAGGCTTTTGGTCGACTTCACCGTCCAGCGCAGCGGCGACATCGGATCACCCCGTTCGTCAGGTTCCACCAGGGCCAGCAGCGCGGGCTACAGCCCTGGATCAAGATCCGCGGACCTCTTCCGGCCACCACCGGGCCTGCGTACCCGGCCCAGGGGTTCCTTGCCGGTCTCCAGCTCGCCCACGCCCTTGCGGACCGTCGTCTCGCTGACTGGGCCGCCCGCGCGCCCGCCCGGATACCGCCGTGACCCGGGATCCGGGCTTCGGCCTCCATCAGCCCGCTACCGTTCGTCGAGGTGTGGGAACAACACCTCACACCTCACAGCAAGTTGATTGCGAACCTCGTCAGAGACGCTCGTACCACAACAACGAGCCGCATCGCGGGAAGCAACATGTTAATTCTCTGCGAGCCCTTAGAGTGAGCGCTTTCCAACCTGACGGCCCGGCTGGGCAGTTGGGCTGACAGACAGGTGAAGGCCCTGGGAGATGGGTTTTCGACCAAGAAATCCGTCTCCACCAGAGGCTTCGTGTGCTTGTCTACCCGTCCGGCGTCGACGTGTCCAGCACTGCCCTGCGCTTCCTGTCCGCCAAGCTCCGCCGACGCCGCCAGGAGCTCGGCACTCGATGGCGACGCCTGAGCTCCGGCCGACAGGCCCAGCTCACTCTCGCCCATATGCGTGACGGCCACTCCTATGCCCGGCTCGCAGCCGGGTTCGGCGCCGGAACCACAACCGCCTACCGGTACATCACCGAGGCTGTCGAGCTCCTGGCCTCCCTCGCCCCGAGCCTTGCCGATGCGGCCCGGACGGCATCGACCAAGGCGTTCGTACTGCTGGACGGGACGCTGCTACCGATCGACCGCATCGCCGCGGACCTGTCCTTCTATTCCGGAAAGCACAATAAGCATGGGATGAACGTGCAGATCCTGGCCGATCCGTCCGGCCGGCTGCGGTTTGTCTCGCCAGCTCTGCCCGGTGCCGTCCACGATGTACGGGCCGCCCGAGAACACGGCATCATCCGCACTCTCACGGACGCCGACATCAAGTGCTGGGCCGACAAGGGATACCGAGGCGCCGGGGGCACGGTCCGCATCCCGTGCTGGGGACGCTGGGAGACGTTTTCCAAAGGGCAGAAGGCCGTCAACCGGTCTCACGCGAAGATCCGAGCCTTGGTCGAGCAGGCCGTCGCCACCCTCAAGTCCTGGCGGCTCCTGCGCAGACTGCGATGCTCCACTGCCCGCATCACGAACGAGTAGGCTTCTCTGAAGCGCGGCTAACATGCCGATCAGGCCACTTGACCCCATCGGCACGGGCCAAGCGCGCTGGGATACCGGTCGGCTGGCCCCCCCCGGCATCACCTACGACTGCCGAGTCTCACCCTTTGGTCAGTGATCCGGCCACCTTCGTTGGCAGTTCATTTGACGGACCAGGTGCGTCAAGCGGTTGCTCGCGTGCGATCGATGAAACTAATAAGTCTGCGCGATAACAACACGAAATTTTCCTCTCCGTGGGCGAACTTTCCAGCTAGTAGTCACGTGTTGGGGTCAAGGGGTTCCTGCCCTCATGATGTGCGGTTGCAGGATGTACCTTGCGCGTGGCGTATTTAGTCTTATGGATGTGCTTGCGGGGGGTTTTCGGTGGCTGTGGACCCGGTGGTCAATGGTCTGGTGATCGCGCTGTCGGGGATGTCGATCCCCGAGGGCTCCGCGGAGCGGGTGCGGGCGGAGATCGTGGTCCCGCACCTGGAGCTCGCACGCTTCCTGACCGGTCTGGAGGGCGCGCTCGGGGACATCACCGGTGCCACGGTCAAGGGGGCGCAGGGTGAGGCGATGCAGGCGTACGCGCAGGCGGTCTCGCAGCTCACCTCGGGGGACGGCTCCGACTATGTGAAGGGGTTGAAGGACACCGCGCTGCAGCTGGCGGACGCCGGCAACGAGTTCGCCTACCAGCTCGACTACACGAACATGATGATCGTGGAGCAGGTGGTCCTGTTCTTCGCGGAGCTGGCTCTCATCGCCGTCCTGGAGGTCTTCAACCCGATCCAGGCGGCGTTCGAGAAACTGGCTCTGGACACGTTCTTCAGAGAGCTGTTCACGACGGAGCTGACGCAGTTCCTGGCCCGCACCGCGGCGCAGACCGCGTCCATCATGACGATGAACGTCGTGCTCGCCGCGGCCCTGGACGGTCTGACCCGGTGGGTTTTGGCGGCGCAGGGCAAGCACACGGCCCACGGGGACGAGTACCGTGACCAGTCGCTGAAGTTCGGCGCCATCCAGGGCGCGGTGTCCTCGCTGGTGCCGTTCGTGATGGGACCGATCGGCAAGGGCATCGGGAAGCTGCCCTTCTTCGGGCCGAAGGCGGTCAAGAACATCCAGCAGATCATCGGGGAGAGCCTGCACGGTCCCACCGCGACCCCGGCACGCAGTGGCGGCAAGACGGCCGCCGCGGGCGGCGACAGCGCCCTTGTGGGCGGGGGAAAGGCGGCCCTGGGCGGCCAGAAGGCGGCCGTCGGCGGGGGGAAGGCGGCCCTGGGCGGGAAGCAGGCCCTCCTCGGTCCTGCGAAGTCCTTCGACGAGAAGGCGCTGCGCGAGTTGTGGAACGATCCGCTCAACCGCGAGCTGGTGAGCGGCAACTGGTTCGGGCGCGAGATCGGGCGTCTGACGGTCCCGATGGCCGTGCGCCTGCAGAACGAGGTGGTGGGGCGCGCGGGGCGGCAGACGTTCCGCAACGCGGTGGGCGATCAGTTCGCGCGGGCCTTCGGCGAGCGGCTGGGCTGGCGCCAGGCGCGGGAGGCGGGCCGGCTGTGGGCGGACACCTTCATGGCGCACGCGGGCCGCGGTCCCAAGGCGCTGGGCCGGGAGCTGGAGGGCACGCTGCACTGGATGCCGTCCGGCATGGGCGGCGTGCGCAACGCGCTCTCGCACGAACTGGCCGGGGCGCTGCCGTCGCCGTCGTGGATGAAGTTCGTACGGGCCTTCCCGGAGGCCGGGCTCCAGGCCGGTGCGATGAACCTGTCGGAGGGCTTCTTCAACCTGAACGAGCAGGGCAAGTTCACCACCTCCTGGATGACCACCGCCGGCGGTGCGGGCGCCGCGTTCGGCAGCGCGGTCGGCCACATCGGCGCGGCCAAGCTCGGCCACTGGATCAAGGGCCGCCTCGGCTTCGACCTGCCCCAGCACAAACCCTCCCTCACCGGCCTCGACCTCACGCAGATCAACACCACACCCAGCGGGGACGGGCCCGCCGGGGGCGGCGGCGCTCTGCCCGGTGACGGCGGCTCCCCGCAGGGCGGCTCCACCCCGGCCCCGTCCTACCGGAGCACCCCCCGCCCCGGCGAAACCACCCTGCCGCCGGGAAACATGCTGCCCACCACCGGCCAGAACACCACCACACCCCTGTCCCCGGCCCCCCAGTTCCCCCGGTCGGGCCAGGTCCGCCTGGACATCCCCGAGCGGCTCACCGTCGGCCACACCACGCCCGACCCGGCACGGACGAGCGGCGACCAGTCCTCCTCCCCCGCCCCGCGCCTGGCCACCGAGTCCGGCGCCGGCCGCCCTCCCCTCGGGGCCGGTCAGCGGGCCCGGCTGGAAGAGTCGCTGCACCGCTGGCAGGCGCCCGAGGAACTGACCCGGCACGACACCGACGACGCCGACCGGGCACGCCTGATCCTGGAGCGCCCCGCGGCCGCCTTCCAGGCGATGGAGCACCTGCGGCAGCTCGCCGGCGAAGCGGGCATCACACCGGCTGAACAGCGCCGGCTGCTGGCCGGCGCCGACCGAGCGGTGGCCCGCCGCGACTGGCCGCAGGCAGCCGCCGGTCTCACCGCCTTCCGCGACCACATACGAACCACCCTCGACACCGGCCCCGCCGCCCCCCACACACCCGCATCCGGGACACCCACCCCGGAGCACGCCGCCGGCACACACACCACGGCGGCACCCGACCACCCCATCCGCACCCACAGCCAGGACAGCCAGGCACATTCCCCTACCATCCCAGCCACTCAGCCAGCGCCGGCACCCCCCGCCACGGCGGAGCTTTTCTCACCACGGACAAACGCTTCCGCCTATCCCGAACGGCACAACAGGCCCTCCGGCGACACACAACAGCACTACCGCCCCGTCGCTCAGCAGCCCCCACAACCCTCCAGCCGCAACCCCGACACCAGCATCCCTGCTCAGAAAACAGACACTGTTGTTGTCGTCGGCCAGATCACCACCCCTTACGACGCGTGGAAAATTCTCACTCGCGAGCACCCTGATATCGCGGAAGACCTTCTTGCCACCACGGCCCGTATGATCCCCGACGCATGGGGAGAAAGTCATGACGCGATCCAGAGGACCTATGCCCGGCTCACCCCCGACGAAAAAACCCAGAACATACGCACGCAAGCCCTCATCATCTCCAACATCCTCCTCGACGGACGACACACCACAGGACTCCTCGACGCAGGCATCGCACCGGTATCAGAAGAAGACTTGGAAGAAGCTTTGGAAATCTGGTTCAACGGTCACTCCGAAACCGACCAGGAGCCCCATTCATTCCCCCCGAAGCGCAGTGACAAGGTGAGAATTCCAGGGAAAGCAGGCGTGGCAGGGTCGAGCAACGCAGTAGCTTCTGCCCCCCGCACCATACATATTGGTAAAATTCTCGACTCTGCAAGAGAGCGGGGTCGAAATCGTTTCTCAGTGCGATCCATAGAAATACTGCAGCCTCATGCGCACGTAGAAAAGAGGGGTGATAAATGGTTCCTCGCATGGTCATTGAACTCCGCTCTCCGGACTCAAGAGATTGAAGATTTTTTCAGCAGTGCAAACAACGCCGAAGTCGCGGTACCGAAGCGCATAAAGCAATTCTTTCGCAGTTCAGTTCGGCAGGGGTATATTGACAATGATGCAAATCTGCAACTAAGAAATTATCTGGAGGCTCGCGGATTTCCTTTGAGGTTTGAAAATAAAGGCGGGAAACGCTTCTTCTTTTTGCAACCACTGCCGAATGAGTCCCCGCTCGACATGGTTATCCGTGTCGGTTTTGAATCAGGTCCAAGTACAGCGAGTGGCAGGCCTTCCGGGGAGACGGCAGCCGGACCTGAGTCAGCCGCTCCCACGCCGCATGGGACCATCGCCATAAATGTGGACGAGGCAATGGATGTCGACGAGAGCGTGGAGTCGCCCACAGGTGCCGACAAAGGTATGGACGAATCTATGGATTCAGATGAGGCCATGGGGCAGGCCCGGACGGCGGACGGGCCTACGGGCGGGGTTGAGGTTGTAGGCAGGGCCCGTCTCGAGCATATCGCGAGAGATGTGTCTCGTGACCAGGACCATGTCGTCACTTCGGTCGCAGACGGCCATGAGGCACCCGTTGGTCTGTCAGAGGAGGATGTGAGGCGGCTCGCGGACGAATTTATGGAAGATGATGCGAACTGGCTTGCTTTGCTCGGTGGCTGGAACCAGCAGAAGTTGCTCCGGGTGTGGGCGGACGCCAACCGTCTGTTCAGCAGAGCGGCAGACAGGCTCACAGCCGAACTCGTGAATGCTGCGGACGCCAGCGGCCGCATGGCAATCGGCCGACAGCTCAACCGCTCCGACGACGATATACGAGCCGAGATCCGTCGGCGTACCTTGGACCACTACGGCCTCAATCCCATTCAGGACCAGGCAGAAGTCGCCCTGATATGGAAAGCAGCCACTTCCAGTGACAACCCCTCATTTGAGGGCAAGCTTGCCGAGGCATGCAGGACCCTCCGGGCGCATCGGTCACAATCTAGTCCGCAGCCTTCCCTCTCCACCCCCTCGGTGCAGGTCTATGCCGCGCGTACTGAGGACGTCATGGAATCCGGAATCAACCGGTATTTGAGCATTCCCGAGCTGACCAAAAATCTTACCGATAGACACATTGCAATCCTGACCGGCCGAAGCATAACGGACCACAGAGCTCACCGGAGAACTCCTCCCGAAAGTAGCATCCCACCACAGTCCCGCATCGCCGCGAATTTGGAAACCGCGCGGGAGAACCTTTCAGCCGCTCCTGTCGATCTCGTCCCGGTTCGAAAGGAACCACTTTTCGAGACTGCACCCTCGGCAGAAGCCGAAGAAATTAACTATGAAATCAGCGTGGACGGGACCATTGAGGAACTCACTCAAACGGGAAGAGTACTCCCGATTCCATCTTCAGTTACCGGGGACTCAAATCATGAGAGATTCGATCCAGGACTCCGCAGAGTTATTTCGTCGACAGATGAATCCAGCGAAGAAACAGAGGATATAAAGAAGGGGTGGAAAGTAAACGGAGAAGACGCTGCCGCAAGGTACGACCTGAAAAAGCAGTTGCGTACGGTTTCGGGAAGTCGGCAAACCAGAATTCTCGATGTTCTGCAGCTGCGACAGATAATTTCGGTGCTGCGTGAGAAGATTCAATCAAAAAATGACAGGAAGGGCGTGACTGATCCAGAGCCAGTTGAAACCTGCTGGAGAAATGTGCTAGAGCTAAAGGAACATTTGTTTCCTGAAGGGATAGTGTCTCCATTCGTAAATGATGACAGTAGGGTGGGCGTGCGGCCGCTGGAGACGCAGATCGCCCATGCAGGGTGGAAGTCCGTTCAGTCGTGGGAAGAAGTCGTTTCTGCCCTGGAATTTATCGGCCCCGGGAGCGCGGCTTTCATTCTGACTCGCCGATCTCACGGCTTGGGGCACGCATGGGTAGCTTATGCTTTGCCTCGTCGAGCGGAGATGGAAGAGCTCGTGCCAAATCGGAAAAGCATTAGAAATCAGGGAAAGAGTTCTGTTGAAGTGGTCTGGATCGATCCGTCGCGAGGTGACGGGAAAGAATTGATAAGCATACCCTCTCTTGAGATGTCTGGAGACGATAACACGCGTGATCGAGATGCGGTAATGGGAGGGCTGCTTTCCGTATTTCCACCGCCTTTTGATGCCCGCGCTGTTATTGTCGACTCTTCCGCTCGTGCCGTGATTGACCCTTTTCCTTTTCAAGGTTCGACTTCAACTGTGAACGCGCTCACAGATCCCGCGCGTGACCGTCGCTACGGAGCTATCGGCCTGGAGGCAGAGCTGCAGTACCCGATAGCAAGGCGGGACGGTTCTCGCTTCTCCTACGGAGAGGAACTGGCTATACACCCGGCTACAGGGTCAAAAATCGTTGTCGACTTTGCGTCCTTTTATCGCAATCGCCAAAACGGTGCACTTTGCATAGAATCCAATCCGAGTGAAAACAGTGCATTTTACCGAGAAATGCACGCTGTTCCAGAGATCGTGATGTCGCCTATGGCGGCAGTTCCAGGGGACACGGGGCGAATGTCACAAAACGATGGGATCCTTTTGTATCGGAGGACTATTGAGATATTGAAATCAAAGAAATCTTTGCAGCACCTTCGGGAAGTCGGATGGCACCTCATAGGCTCAGGTGTAAATTCGTACATCACTGATACCGTGAGCGACGGAGAAGACCGAGCTCTCGTTCACTTCACTGTGGGTGCTCCTGCGGCCGGCCTCACGTCATTGCTCAACTCTCTTAACGTGTATGACAATCTCTCCGAATACAGCCCCCTGGTGAATACAGGAAGATCTTTCGCTGATCGAGTTACGGCACGATACATAGCCCACCAGCTTCCCGAACTGAACGCAGCAAGAATAACCCCAGGAAGCGTCTCATTTATGCACGGATTTCCTGGAGTGGAAGAGCTGCACGGGTATATTTGGCTGGTTTTTAATCACGTGAGTGGTCGCTTTATATCCGACGAATACGATGGAGGCGGGCTCTCGAAAAACGCACTTCCTATAGTTTCTCGAACGGATTTCAACGAACTCCATGCAACTCTGAGCGACCCTGTGAAAAGATTTATGCAAAATTCAGTGGGGTTCATTTCTGAAACTTTTGTACGCGAGGTTAACCGAGTAGTGAACTGGCATGAAGCCGCCGCAGGAAGTCGCTCCGATGGTTCCGAGTTTGACTTGGCGCAAAAAATAAGTTCGGATTCTACGTATGGTGACTACTTGATGACAGGAATCCTGGGAAATAAGCACCGCCGGAACGTGAGTCAGTGGGAAGCGTTGGGGATGCAGGGGTACAACACGCCCGACACTAATCAGGGAAGGATTAATTACCCTCTGGCCCTGTTGGAATTGAGATTCTTCTCTACAGACCCAAGTGTCATGGCGTCGCGAAATTTCAGACAGGTATTCACTTCGGAGCAATTCGAGGAAGCTCTTGGCATACTCGAAAGCGCATCGACATCCTCCTACCAGCGGAGGTCGAGGTTTTCGGAAGTGATTCCTTCTCATCGCGATCGGTTGCTCGCAATGAAGATTTACGGAGATCCGCTGATCGGTAAATTGAGTGATGCGTTCGATCATCTTGACGGGCTTTTCCGGCCATCGGGAAAGGGGAAGCATATTCCCATAATTACGGGCATGCAAAGAGAGTTGATCTCGCACGATTTGACGCTGCACGTGCTCACCGGAAGACCGATCGGCAAACATGTCCTCAAGCCACTGTACTTCGTATTGAATCTCATAACAGAGCAAGCTGTGCGTGGCATGCCGGAAGATTGGGCCAATGTGTACGGTCGTGCTCGGGTGGCAACGGATGAGGCTATCCGGGGTATTTTGACGAGGATGAAACCGTGATGTCACACCTTCTATTAGTGCTTCATTACGTGGGGGTGAGCTTTTCTGGTGGCGGGCATCTTCTCTGGTATGAGGTTGGGGGAGGTGGAACGGTTCCGTGGTGAGTTACTGAGTTTGTTGGCGTGTTGTCGTTGGGGGCTGACGGGGTGTGATCGTCGCGGTATGCCGGTTGTATGAGGTATCCGCAGGGTGGTGGGCTGACGCCTGAACGGCAGGCGTTTCGTGAGCGGATCCGGATGGAGGCCGCCGAACGGTTCGGCGCCGGCGCCTCCAACGCCGAGGTCGCCAAGGACTTACGGGTGAGCGTGCGCTCCGTTCAGCGGTGGCGCCTGGTCTGGCAGGACGCAGGCGCGGGCGGTCTTCGCTCGATGGGTCCGGTGTCGCTGCCCAAACTGAGCGAGCAGCTGTTCGCGGTACTGGAGCAGGAGCTGGCCAGGGGCCCGGTCGCACACGGCTGGCCGGACCAGATCTGGACGCTGACGCGGATCAAGACGCTGATCGGGCGCCGGTTCCACAAGAGCATGTCCCTCTCGGCCATCGCGAAGATGCTGCACCGGCACGGCTTCAGCCACCAGGTCCCCGCCCGCCGCGCTGTGGAGCGCAACGAAGAAGCCGTCACCGGCTGGGTGAAGGAGACCTGGCCCCACGTGGAAACACCGCGGCGGCGCTCGGGGCCTGGCTGTGCTTCGAAGACGAAGCCGGCTTCTCGATGACGCCGCCCACCACGCGAACCTGGGCCCAGCGCGGTCACACACCCCTCATCCGCGTGCGGGGACGCTCCCAGCGCCGCTTCTCCATCGCGGCCCTGGCCTGCTACAAGCCGGGCGAACGCTCACGCCTGATCTACCGGCCCAAGCGGCACGTCGATCACAAGCGGGGCGGCAGACGCAGTTTCACCTGGACCGATTACCGCGACCTGCTCATCGCCGCCCACCAGCAGCTCGGTGCCCCCATCGTGCTCGTCTGGGACAACCTGAACGTCCACAAGGACGCCCGGCTGAGAGCGTTCATCGACGCTCACGACTGGATCACCTGCTACTTCCTGCCGGCCTACGCCCCCGACCTCAACCCGGTCGAGGGCCTCTGGTCACTGCTACGACGCACCAGCCAGGCCAACACCGCCTTCACCGACCCAGACCACCTGATACGCACCCTCCGGCATGGCCTCCGCCAGATCCAGTACCGCAGCAACCTCATCGACGGATGCCTCGCCGAAACCGGCCTCACCCTGACGACACCACGCCAACAAGCTCAGTAGCGGAGTTCGTTGCCGATGTGTTCGGGTCGTTTGCGTGGTGGGATCAACGGCGATGGGGCGGGTGTTGCTTGCGGGGCCTGATGCTGGACGGCCGTCGGAAGTCGATCCAGCCGATGGCGGAGCGGCTGTCGGACGGGAACATGCAGGCTCTGCAGCAGGTCGTGAACCTGCCGCCGTGGGATTGGTCACCGGTCAGGCGGCGGATCGCCGAGCGGTTGTGCGAGGACATCCGCCCTGAGGTGTGGGTGATCGGCGACGTGTCGTTCCCCAAGTGCGGCAAGGCGTCGGTCCGGGTGGCCCGTCAGTACTGCGGAGCGGTTGGCAAACGCGCGAACTGCCAGGTCGCGGTCAGTGTCCATGCCGCGACCGATACCGCCTCGTGCCCGTCGGAGTGGCAGTTGTATCTGCCACGTGAGTGGGCGGATGAGCCGGACCGATGCCGCAGGGGCAGAGTCCCCGACGACGTGGTCCACCGGGAGAAGTGGCGTCTCGCGTTCGGCCTCCTGGACATGCTTGCCGGGTGGCAGTTGAAGGCGCCGGTCGTGGTTGCCGACGCCGGCTACGGCGTCAGCACTTCCTTCCGGCTAGGCCTCGAGGAGCGAGGGCCGACCCATGTTCTGGCCCTGAACGGGAAGGAGGTCGCCCACCCGGAGGATGTCGAGCCTCACCAGTGTGCCTATGGCGGGTTCGGACCACTCATCCGGCCCCGCTACCGCTTCCCACCGCGACCCGTCTGTGTCCTTGCCGCGGAGGCGGGCGCGGAGCGGGGAGGTAGGGCAGCAAAGGCGCGATGACCTCACGGTTTGCGGTGCTGACAGTACGGCCTGCAGGCAAGCAGTCCCTGGCCGTAGCTGTGGAGGCCAGCGGCGGCCGCAACCGGTGGGGCAATGTCCTGCCTGTCCAGACGCTCCTCGGGCCGGACGGCCAGGAGACCTCGACGGGTTACTCGATCTCGAACCTGCCCGCCACCACACAGCCGCTGACCTGGTGCGGTGGGCCAAGATGCGCTGGCGGTTCGAGCACGATCATCGCGAGTTCGAGCATGGACTGGGACTGGACCACTTCGAGGGCCGTACCTGGCGCGGCTGGCACCACCACGTCACCCTCCTCACCGCCGCCCAGGCGTTCCTCACCCTCAGGCGGCACGACCCCAAAGTCCGCACACCGGTTTGACTCTCTACCAGGTCCTCGACGTCCTTCAGGACCTACTGAGGTGCTGGACCGATACCTGCACCGCCTGCGGACGCCCCCTGCCCCGCCCCCGAAACAGCCACAGACAACCCAGAACCTAACAAAGCACTACTATAGGTAACTGCAGGTATGTGGCCACCGTCTGATGCGCTGCCCGCCATGACTTGTGAAGTTGTCAGTGCAGCTGTGGGCCCGCGGCCGCACTGCCATCGGGCTTCAAACGCGCTGGTGACCCGCGAGGGTGACGGTCGGTCCCACCAGCTACCTCGCTCGGGCCTCAACCGGCGATACTCGCGGCGGGTTTGTAGCGTCCCACGACCCTGTGCCTTGCCTGCCGGGCTGGTGCCCGCCAGGGACGTCCTCCGTGACGAGCAGTCGTCTTCTCCGGGCCGGGCGCGGGTCCGCGCCGTCGGCGTGGCGCGAGGGCCACGGCCCGGTTCAGCCTGCCAGCCGCTGCAGCCATTCGCGCAGCAGAGCCGTCTCCGTCGCGCTCAGGGGCACCCCGGCGTCCGAGGCCGGGCGCCCGGTGGTGAGCGCCGTCTCCAGTGCCGCGTCGAGGGCGAGGGCGCGCGAGGCCAGGTCGGACCCGGACGAGGCGGCCTGGTCCGTGGTGACGGAGGCGAGGACGGTGTCCCGCAGCCGTGCCGAAGTGGTCAGGTCCCGCTGCGCGGGCGCTTCGCCGATCAGCGCCAGCGTGGCGCCCGTCGTCGCGGCGTGGATGACGTGGGTCGCCTGTGCCACCGGGACCCGCAGGCGCCCGGCCTCGGCCGCACGGCGCAGCAGTGTCACCAGCAGGGCGTGCGCCTCGTCCGCGGCGGGCGGCCGCCGCCCGGGCTGCACGGTGCCGTACATGAGCATGTAGAACGCGGGGTGGCGCACCCCGAAGTCGACGTGCAGGTCCCAGCCGCGGTAGAGGTCGGCCACCGGGTCGTCGGGGGTCAGCGCCAGGGCCTCGCGTTTCTCGGCCAGGTACATCTCGAACCCGTAGGCGGCCAGGCCGGCCAGGAGTCCGTCCTTGTCGCCGAACAACCGGTACAGCGCGGGGGCGGTGACGCCCGCGGCCGCGGCGACGGCGCGCGTGGACACCGCCTCGCTGCCGCCCTCCTCCAAGAGCTTGGCGGCCACCTGCAGCACCTGGCGGCGTGCGGCACGTCGTTCCTCGTTCATGGAACAACGATATCGCAGTTTGCGTATCGCCGCCTTAACGATGATACCCAAAAAGCCGGAACGGTGATACGGTCTGGTTCCGGTCGGCGCCGGTCCGCGACACCCGGACGTGCGCCGCACCCGGGCCGTGGCCGCCGGTCCCCGACTCGTGGAACAGCGCCGTCCGCCGTCGTGGCGGGGCCGCTCGTCGTCCGCCGGCACCCCGGTTCACACGCCCCCCTCACTCACACGCCGCCCTCGCGGCAGGAGAGGAACATCCATGTCCGACATCTCCGTCGTCATCGCCTCGCATTCCGGCTACGGCCACACCGCGCAGATCGCCGCGGCCGTCGAGGACGGCGCGCGCTCCGTCGCCGGGACGCGGGTCCACCGCGTGGACGTCGCCTCCCTCGGCGACGCCGACTGGGACCTGCTGGACGCCGCGGACGCCATCATCTTCGGCACCCCCACCTACATGGGCACCGCGTCCGGGGCGTTCCACGCCTTCGCCGAGGCCACCAGCAAGCGGTGGAGCACCCGTGCCTGGAGCGACAAGCTCGCTGCGGGATTCACCAACTCCGGCTCCATGAGCGGCGACAAGATGCACACGCTGCAGTACCTCTCGCTCCTGGCGGCCCAGCACGGGATGCTCTGGGTGAGCCTGAACCTCCTGCCGGGCTGGAACACCACCACGTCCAGCCCCCAGGACGACAACCGCCTCGGCTTCTACCTCGGCGCCGGCGCGCAGAGCTTCAACGACACCGCCGCGGTCCACGACGCGGACCTGAGCACCGCCCGCCACCTCGGCCGGCGCGTCGCCGAGCAGACGCGGATCCACCGCGCCGGACTGACCGCCGCGGCGCACTGACCCAGCGGTCCGTCAACCGCCCCGGCGGCCCCACCCGTACGAGCGCACAGCGACCGCGGACCGGCAGGTCACGGGTGGAGTCCGCCGGTCGGCGGGGCCGCGCCGGCGAGCGCGTCCGGCGGACGTGTCCGATCCGGCGCCAGGACGCGCGAGGCGCGGCGTCTCCCCAGCACCTTTCATCCCACTCGCAGGAGCGCACATGAAGTACCGGACCCTGGGCAGCCAGGGCTCGAGGTCTCGGCGATCGGCTACGGCGCGATGGGCCTGACGATGGCCTACGGACCCACCGACGAGGAGGCCGGCGTCGCCGCCCTCCGCCGCGCCCACGAGCTGGGCGTCACCTTCTTCGACACCGCCGAGATGTACGGCCGGGGCACCGGATCCAACGAGATCCTGAGAGCCGGCCCGGGACGGGGCACCACTGCCCCCACCGGCACCGCACGGCCGGGATCGCACCCCCTGGTGCGGCCCGGCCGTGCGGCACAGGAGGCGGCGCCCGTGCGGCGGATCGGGTACGTGTCCGCGGGCGCCGCCCGCCTCACGGGTGACGCAGCAGGTCGGCCGCCCGCTCGGCGATGGCACAGACCGTGGCGTTGGTGTTGTTGGACGGGATCGACGGGATGACGGAGGCGTCGGCCACGCGCAGGCCGTCCAGTCCCCGGACCCGCAGTGCGGAGTCGACGACCGAGACCTCGTCCTCGCCCAGGGCGCAGGTGCCCACCGGGTGGCAGTAGGAGCCGAAGTACCCGCGGGCGTAGGCGCCCAGAGCCTGCCCGTCCAGGGCGCCGGGTCCCGGGCTCACCTCTTCGGCGCCCCACTCGGCGAGCGCCGGCGAGGCCACGATCCGGCGGGCCGTCCGGATACCGGACACCACCGCGCGGACGTCCTGTTCCTCGGTGAAGTAGGCGGGGTCCAGGACCGGCGGCGCGTACGGGTCGGCGGAGGTGATCCGCAGGGTGCCGCGGCTGGCCGGCCGCATGGGCGAGACGCCGATGGTGAAGCCGTTCTCGACCGGGGCCACGGGGTTGGGGAGCGCGATGTCGATGAAGATGATCTGGAGGTCCGGGCCGTCCAGCTCGGGGGCGCTGCGCAGCAGGCCGATGATCTCGCCGTGGTTGTACCGCGCCGCGGGCACCGGGCGGCGGGTGCGGTGGACGAGGTTGGCCCGCGGGTGGTCGTGGAGGTTGCGGCCCACGCCCGGCAGGGGGTGGAAGACCGGCACCCCGGCGCGCCGCAGCTCGTCCTCGGGGCCGATGCCGGAGCGCAGCAGGAGTGCGGCGGAGCCGATCGTGCCCGCGGTCAGCACGACCTCCCGGGCCGCGGCCGCCGTGTGGACCCGGCCGTCGACGCCGTACTCGACGCCCGTGCAGCGCGGGCCGTCGAACAGCAGCCGGTGGGCGACCGCGTCCGTGACGACGTGCAGGTTGGGGCGGTGCAGGGCCGGTGCCAGGTAGGCGTCCGCCGCGCTCTGGCGGCGCCCGGCGACGATGTTGAGGTCGACGGGGGCGAAACCCTCCTCCAGGCCGCCGCTGATGTCGTGGGCCCGGCGGTGGCCGGCCTCGACGGCGCCGGTGAGGCAGGCGAGCAGGACCTCGTTGGGCTCGGCGGCGGGACCGACGGTCAGGGGGCCGTCCGTACCGCGGCCGGGGGCGCCGCTGACGGCGGTCTCGGTGCGCCGGAAGTAGGGCAGCAGGTCGTCGAAGGACCAGCCCTTGGCGCCGTGGTCGCCCCAGGTGTCGTAGCTGGTGCGGTGGCCGCGGGCGAACACCATGGCGTTGATGGCCGAGGAGCCGCCGAGACCGCGGCCCCGGGGCAGGGGGACCGCGGCGCCGGAGGACTCCTGGACGACCGTGGTGTCACCCCATCCGGCGCTCGTCGCCGCCAGCGAGGGCCAGGCCGGAGGGTGCGCCACGGCGTCCGGCAGGGCGGCGGCCGGGCGGCCCGCCTCCAGCAGCAGGACGCGGACGTCCGCGTCCTGGGACAGCCGCGCGGCCAGTACACAGCCGGCGCTGCCGCCGCCGACGACGATCACGTCGTACGCCGGTTCCCCGCCGGAGTTCACTGCGCTCATCTCTCTTCGCTCCTCGCCTGGATCATTGATTCACTCAGGAGGTTATCACCGGTTCGAATCAGTGGTCCGTAAAGATTGATACCGTTGGTCCATGGAACGGGACGACGAGAAGACGGAACCGGAACCGGAGCCGGCACCGGCTGCCATGCGGCGCAGGATCGTCGAGGCCGCCGCCGGCCTGCTGGTCTCGGAAGGACTCGACGCGACGTCCACCCGCGCCGTCGCGGCCCGCGCGTCCGTGGCGCCGCCGACGATCTTCCGGCTCTTCGGGGACAAGGACGCCCTGCTGGAAGCGGTGAGCGAGTACGGCTTCGAGACCTACCTGCGCGCCAAGGCCGGGCTCCCGGAGAGCGACGACCCGGTCGACGACCTGCGCGCCGCCTGGGACCTGCACGTCCGGTTCGGACTGAGCCGGCCGGCGTACTACACCCTGGTGTACGGACAGGCGCGCGCCGGACGGGTGCCGCGGGCCGGGCAGAAGGCCGTCGCCGAGCTGCAGCGCATGGTCACCCGGGTCGCCGCGGCAGGCCGGCTGCGCATGAGCATCGAGCGCGCGGCGGCCCTGGTGCACGCGGCGGGGGTGGGCACGATCCTCACCCTGATCGGCGCGCCGCCCGAGCAGCGCGACCTGCGGACCGCGGACGCCGCGCGCGAGATGGTGCTGGCCGCCATCAGCACCCCGGCCGCCACCGCCTCCCCGGCGGCGGCCACCCCCTCCCGGTCCGCCGCCCGCGCCGTCACCGGAGGGACCGGGGAAGGCGGGGGAGCCGGGGGAACTGGTGAGGCCGACGGCGCGGCAAGCGGCTCCGGTGAGGCGGGCGCGGCAAGCGGCTCCGGTGACGCCGGCAGTGGTGACGCCGACGAGACGGCGAAGGCCGCGATGGCCCTGCGCGCGGCGCTCGGACGTACCGACCGCCAGGCCGTCACCCCCGCCGAGCGGACCCTGCTCGTCGAGTGGCTGAACCGCCTCGCGGACGCCGGGCCCCGGCCGGACGCGGACGCCTGAACGGCGGCCCGCCCCGCCGTGCCCGGCCCCGGGCGGCGGGGCGGGCCCGGCGGGGCGGCGGCCAGAGCCGGCGCCCCGGTCACCGGACGGGCGCGGGCGCCGGCTCTGGCCGCCGCCGAGGCGCTTGCGCGTGCCGCGGTGGGCGGCGATGCCCAGGGCGAGCAGCCAGTAGCTGAACAGGGCGCCCATCAGGGCGGTCGTCCCCCAGCCGTTGGCAGCGTAGAAGTGCGCGGGGGTGTTGCCGAAGAACAGCGAGGGCACGAAGGCCAGGTTCACCCCGGCCAGGACATAGGCCGTGCGGTGGATCCAGCGGGGCAGCAGGCCCGTGCGGGAGAGCGCGTAGGCGGTGGCGGCCAGGAACATGGCCATCAGCATGCGCGAGACGGAACCGTAGAGGACGTAGGTGCCGCTGACCGTGATGGTGGGGTCGACCGGACGGTCGGCCTCGATCACCGCCCCGGCCTCCAGGCCGCTGGAGACCAGGGTGACCACCGTGTACGCGACCCCGGCGGTGAACGCGAGGGCGCCGGCCCACTCCAGGTCCGGCCGCACGCTCCTGACCAGTTCCCGCAGGGACGTCACGAGGACGAGCAGGCAGCCGAGCGCGAGGATCCCGGTCAGGAGCCGGGTCAGCACGTTGGAGTCCGGGGGCGGCCCCGAGTAGACGAAGTACAGCGGTACCTCGACGATGAACGCGGTGGCTGCGGCGAGGGCGCTGAGCGCGGTCATGCGCCGGGCGACGGTCTCCTGCACGGTGGTCCTCCTCGGTCGGTGCCGGGTGCCTCACCGCCCCGGTACGGGAAAGACTGGCAGCGCAGCGGCCCGGAAGCCGTCGGTCTGGCCCCCGGATCAGGGGTGGACCCGGCGACACCCCCCAGGTGTCCCCGGACCGGCGCACGCACCGTGCCGCCGGCCTCGTCGCACCGTGCCCGCACACGCCGCGCCGCGCCGCCGCGCGCCCGTGAAGTGCCGCCGGTGTGCCGCGGATGTGCCGTATGTGTGCTGTTCATGTGTCCTGGAGTGCCGTCGTGGTGACGCCGGACGGGCCGCCGCCGCCCCGGGCCAGGGGCGGATCCGGGGGGACGCGTTGGTGGGGAAGGGGGTGGCCGGTTCAGCGGACCAGGTGGTCGAGGGCCGCGCTCGCCAGGCTGAGGGCCGCGTGCAGTTCCGTCACCTCGGCGACGGTCGGCCGGACCACGTCGCACCAGTTGCCGCGCAGCGCCGGCCAGAGGGCCAGCAGGACCTGGGCGCCCGGCAGTCCGAGGTGGGCGCTCACGTCCATCCGGTCCTCCCCCGCGGGCGTCCAGGACAGGCGGACGCGGCCCGGCGGGATGCGGGAGGGGTCGTCGAGCGTGCTCCAGCGGACCTGGAACGACCGGCCGGGCGCCTTGCGCACCACCGTCACCAGCGCCCCGCGCACGTCCTCGGGCATGGGCGACCTGACCAGGGTGCGCAGTTCGACGGGGCTGCGGTAGGGATCGCTGCCCGGGACGAGGGTGAGGGCGGGTCGGCGGGACGGGCCTTCGTGGCCGGTCGCGGGGCGGCGCCGGGGCAGGGGCGGCCGGGCCGACGGACGGCGGACGGCCGGCCGGCCCGTCAGGTCGATCATGTTGAACCTGGTCATGCGGGACTCCGAACGGGAACGGTGCGCACCGGTGCGGCGCTGTTCGGTCCAGCGTCGCCCCCCGCAGAGCCGGACGCATCGGTCATATGACTGCATGCGGTGCCCTGGAATGTCAGTCCCTTCGGTCCCTCGGTCCCTCGGTCGCTCAGTCCCCTCCGGGTCTCGGACCCCCTTCCGTTTCTCGGTCACTCCGGTTCCCCGGGGTTCCCGCGAGGGGCGTCCGGCCGGACGCGGACACACAAGGGGGCTCCCCCCGGGCGATGCCGCCGGGGAGAGCCCCTTTCCTGTGCGTACGCGCCGTGCGTCAGTACAGGTTCTTGTACGTGTTCCAGCCGGTGCCGAGCTTCGCCCGGGTCTTGAACTGACCCTGACCGGTGGAGGAGTAGCGGTACAGCTCACCCTTGGAGTTGACCGCGACCAGGTCGGCGCGGTTGTCCCCGTCGATGTCGCCCGGCGAGGCCAGCTTGTTGTACTGCTGCCAGCCGGTGCCGATCTTCACCTTGGAGGCGAAGGGCGAGGCGCTGTTGCCCGTACCGCGGTAGAGGTACAGCGTGCCGGAGGGCGTCCGCGCGAGGATGTCGGCACGGCCGTCGCCGGTGAGGTCGCCCGCGCCGACGATCTTGTCGTAGCCGTTCCAGCCGCCGCCGATCTTGAGCGGCGAGGCGAGGGACGCACCGGTGCCGTTCCCGCGGAACAGGTACAGGTTGCCGGAGGTGTCCCGGCCGAGGACGTCGCCCTTGCCGTCGTCGTTCAGGTCACCGGCGCCGAGGAACAGGTTGTACTTGCTCCAGCCGGTGGCCAGGGAGTCGTCGGCCCCGTAACCGTGGTTGTACAGGACCCCGTCGTACTGCTCCAGCAGGTCCGCGTACCCGTCCGGGTCGAGGGAGGAGGCGTACGCGATGCGGGCGCCCGCCCAGCCGCCGGTGTCGCTGATCTTGGTGCGCGCGCCGAACTGGCCGTTGTGCATCACGCCGTACCAGTACAGCGTGCCGCCGGTGTCCATGCCGATCAGCGAGGACTTGCCCCAGAAGGGGTTCGCCCCGCTGCCGGCGAAGAGTTCGACGGGCTCGAAGCCGTTTCCGTTCGACTGCCGGGCGCGGAAGTTCCCCGAACCGTCGGCCGCGTAGTAGTACAGCTCGCCGGAGGCGGTGCGGCCGAGCAGGTCGCCCTGGCCGTCGCCGCTCCAGTCGTCGGCGGCGATGAGCTGGTTGTACGTGTTCCAGCCGCTGCCGATCTTCTTCCGGGCGGCGAGCGGCGCGGTGGCGTTGCCCTGGCCGGCGTAGAAGTACAGGTCGCCGGAGGGCGTGCGGGCGACGACGTCGCCGATGCCGTCCTTGTTCATGTCGCCCATGCCGACCAGCTGGTCGAACATCGACCAGCCGCCGCCGACCAGGACTCGCGCACGGAACGGGGAGCTGTCGCTGCCCGTCCCCTGGTACAGGTACAGGTCGCCGGAGTAGGTGCGGGCGAGCAGGTCGGGCTTGCCGTCGCCGGTCACGTCGCCGGGCGCGAACACCTTGTTGTAGATCTGCCAGCCCTGGCCGTTCCAGGCGCTGTAGCCCGTGCCGGAGACGCCCTCGCTGTGGTACAGCGACAGGGTGCCGGTCGTGGACAGCGTCAGGACCTCGGGGCCGCCCGTGCCGTCCAGGTTCCCCGGCGTGAGGATGTCCTTCGGCCTCTCGTCGGGGTTGGCGCTGTCGATGGTGTACTGCTCGAAGTTGTTCGAGGTGCTCAGCCAGACGAGGGTGGTCCCGTCGTCGAGCCGCATGATGTTGTCGCCGATGTTGTCGCCGTCGACGTCGAAGGTCGCCCCGGCGGCCTTGACGCCCGCGCGCAGGTGCGGCGCCGCGTGCGGGGCGGCCTGCGGGCGCTCCCCGTTGGGCACGGCAGCCTTGGGCGTCGGGATGGTGACGTCCTGCGACGGCTTGTCGGCGGCCAGGGCCGGCGTGCTCAGGAACATGCCCGCGGCCGCCGCCAGGGCGGTGCAGGCGAGCAGCCGGGACCGACGCGCTCTACCGAATGGGCGCGAGATAGACAAAAGCCCCCCACTGATCAGGTTGTGGTGTCGGCTTCCTGAAAAGATTCGGTGAAGCCGATGATCGTCGGAGTGTACGACAGCCGTGCACCGCCGATGGTTGCCCTGTCCCCGCAACCGAAATCCGCCCGGAGACCGGGGAAGGTGCGGGTGCACGGGCACCTCCGGGGACCGGGACCCAAGTTCTGCTTATGATTTGACACGTGTTCGATTCACGGCACATAAGGACCTTCCACGCGGTGGTGGGCGCGGGGACCTACTCCGGGGCCGCCGCGTCCCTCGGGTACACCCAGCCGGCGGTGACCCAGCAGATGAAGGCGCTGGAACGGACGGTCGGCTCACCGCTGTTCGTCCGCGTCGGCCGGCGCATGCGGCTGACCGAGGCCGGTGAGACCCTGGCCCGGCACGCGGAGGCCATCCTCACCAGCCTGTCCGTCGCCCAGGAGCAGGTCACGGCGATCACCCGGCTGCGCAGCGGCCGCGTACGGGTCTGCGCCTTCCCCAGCGCCAACGCCACCGTCGTCCCCGAGGCGCTGGCCCGGCTCGCCGCCGACCACCCGGGAATACGGGTGCAGTTGCTGGAGGACGAGCCGCCCGACTCGCTGGAGCGGCTCACGCGCGGCGCGTGCGACATCACCCTGGCCTTCACCTACCCGGGGCTGCACGAGTCGGTGCCGGACGAGGTGGTGGAGATACCGTTGCTGGAGGACCAGTTGACGGTGCTGATGCCGGTCGGCCACCCGCTGGCCCGGCGGCGCGCGGTCCGGCTCGCCGACCTCGCCGAGGAACGCTGGATCGCCGGGTGCCCGCGCTGCCGCACCAACTTCCTGCACGAGTGCGCCGAACTGGGCTTCGCGCCCGACATCGCGTACACCACGGACGACGGCCTCGTCGTGCAGTCGCTGGTCGCCGAGGGGCTGGGGGTGGCGATGATGCCCGGCCTCGTGCTGTCCTTCCTGCGGCTCGACCGGGTCGCGGGCCGCGCCCTGGAGCCCGCCGTACGCCGCCGTATCTCGGCGTACGTGCTGCGCGAGCACCTGCGGGTCCCGGCGACCGCCCTGGTCGTCGACACGATCAGGGCGGTCGCACAGCGGAGGGTCGGCTGCTGACCCGGCCTCCGGCCGCGTACGTGAGACCTGTCCGGCCGCGTACGCAGGGCCGGTCCGGCCGGCCGCGTGGGGCGGGCCCCACGCCCGCGACCGGCGGCCCCGCATAAGCACAGCTTGGGAACGACCGAAGAAACCGTCGTTGGACGTGCGGTTCCCGCGGTCCGACGCTGGCGTCATGACCACTACCGACGTCCGGACGCGCAGGGCGACCACCCCCCGCCTCGACCGTCTCGTCCAGGAAGTGCGCGAGGCCGTACGGCAGAACCTGCCCGGCGAGCGCACCGCACACCTGGTCGCGCGGCGGCTGGCGCCGCACCTCGGCGCCGGCGACCTGCTGACCGGCGCCCAGCGCGAGGGCAGCGCCGACCACTACCGCCAGCACGTCCTGCACGTGGAGGAGGACGGCGGCTTCTCGGTCGTGGCCCTGGTGTGGCTGCCGGGACAGCGCACCTCCGTCCACGACCACGTCTCCTGGTGCGTCACGGGAGTGCACGAGGGACGCGAGCACGAACGCCGCTACCGGCTGACCGGCGAGGGCGCCGCGGCGCGGCTCGTCGCCACCGAGGAGGTCGTCAACGAGCAGGGCGACGTCTGCGGGTTCGCGCCGCCGGGCGACATCCACCGGGTCTGGAACGGCGGTGCGGGCAAGGCGGTCTCCCTGCACATCTACGGCGCCGACATCGACCGCCTGGGCAGCAGCGTCCGCCGCGTCTACGAGCCGCCGGCCGACGAGCGATGAGCGGGCGGACCGCGCCGGTGACGAGGCCGCCGCAGCCCGCGCCGGCGGGCACCGGGCCGTCCCGGCCGGCGGCGGGGGCCGGGCCGCGGACCAGGCTGCCCGGTCTGGCGGCCGCCGCCGCGGGCGTCGCGCTGGCCTGGACGGTGCACCGGCTGCTGCCGGGCGTGCCGATGCTCACCGCCGCCGTCGTCGCCGGTGTCGTCGCCGCCCATCTGCCGCGCGTGCGCACCGTCGTGCGGGGCGTGGCGCGGCCCGGACTGACCTTCGCGGGCAAGCGGTTGATGCGGGCCGGTGTGGTCCTGCTGGGCCTGAGCGTCGGCCTCGACGACGTCCTCGGCCTGGGCTGGCAGACGGTCGTCATGGTGGTGTGCACCGTCGCCGCGACCTTCGCCGGCACGGTCTGGCTCGGGCGGCGCCTCGGCCTGCCCGGGGACCAGCCGCTGCTCATCGCGACCGGTTACTCCATCTGCGGTGCCTCCGCGGTCGGGGCCATGAGCGACGTCTCGGGCAGCGAGGAGGAGGACGTGGCCACGGCGGTGGCGATGGTGACGCTCTGCGGCACCCTGGCCATCGTCGTCCTGCCGCTGCTGCACGCCCCGCTCGGCCTGGACGCCACCCAGTTCGGCCGTTGGGTGGGGGCCGGTGTGCACGACGTCGGCCAGGTCGTGGCGACCGCGCAGACCGCCGGACCGACCGCCCTGCGCGAGGCGGTTCTCGTCAAGCTGATGCGGGTGGCGATGCTCGCACCGCTGGTCGCGTCGGTCGGACTGTCCCTGCGGCGGACCCGGCGCAAGGCCGCCGCACGGACGGCGGCCGGGTGCGACGGCACCGACGGCACCGGTGCGGCCGGTGGGACGGGCACGACGGTCGCGCAGGGGACAGGCGGGGGAGCGCGGACGCCGGTCGTACCGCTCTTCGTCGTCGGCTTCCTGGCCATGGTGGCGCTGCGCTCCACCGGACTCGTCCCGCACACCGTCCTCGGCCTCGCCCACCACACCCAGGAACTGCTGCTCGCCGCCGCCCTCGTGGGCCTGGGCAGCGCGGTCCACCTGCCGTCCCTGGTCCGCGACGGCGGCCGGGTCGCGGCGCTCGGCCTCTGCTCCTGGATCGTGATCGCGGGTGTCTCCTACGGCGGTGTGCTGCTGACGACCTGACGACCTGACCACCAGGCGCCCTGCCGATGTGCCGATGTGCCGACGCGGCGATCCGACGGGCCAGGCCTCGACCGGGGTCCGCGCCCCGCCCCTCATGAGTAACCGGCTTGACTGGTGACGCTCTTCGTGGAAGAGTCGTCACCAGCCCAACCGGTTACTACTTCTCGATGTGAGGGACACCATGGCCGTCATCCGCTTCCACCTCATCTCCTCGCTCAGCCCCGCCGACGTGGTGAGGGTGCTGACCGACTTCGGTCCCTCGCGCGCCGAGAACTGGCCGACCATCGACGCCGAGCACTTCACCGTCCACGAACTCGGCGACACCTGGGCCGAGGTGACCGAGGGCACCGCCGCGGCCTGGGAGCGGGCGCGCTACCAGTGGGACGCCGAGAAGGGCAGGGTCGACATCACCACGCTCGACTCGAAGCTCTTCGGCGCCGGCGGCGGCTGGGTCTTCACCGCGACCCCCGAGGCCGACGGCACCCGTGTCGACGTCGAACTGACCCGCCGGCCCGCCTCGGTCAAGGGCAAGGTGCTCGCCGCGCTGCTCCCGCTCGCCGCCCCCGCCTCCCTGCGCAAGTCCTTCGCGGGCCCGCTGCAGGCCAAGAAGTAGCGCCCGCCGGCAGGTTCAGGCCCTGCCGGGAGCCACGTTGTGGTTGAAACGGAAGACGTTGGAAGGGTCGTAGCGCCGCTTCACGCCGGCCAGCCGGTCGTAGCGCTCCGGCCCGTACACCGCACGCACCCCCTCCGGGGCGGTCGCCTCGTCAGGTGACAGGAAGTTCACCATGTTGCGCTCCAGCGCCCACGGCGCCAGCCCGTCCACCACCTCCGCCAGTCCGCCCCTGAGCGCGTCCGCCTGATCGGCCCCGCCCACCGCGAACCCGAACACGACGAACGGCACCCCCCGCGTCGACACCGCGTTGGGAACGGCCGGTTCGCGGTCGAAGGCGCCGCCCAGCGCCCGGATCTCCACGTTGGCCAGCGTGCAGCCGGAGCCGGGACCGGCCAGCCGCACCAGCGCGTCCACCGTCTCCCCGGTGAACTCGCCCAGGCACACGCTCCGGTCGTAGTACGGCATCGGGTCCACCGGATCCAGGTGGATCTCCCCGAGCGAGGTGTACGGCTTCTCCCCGACCAGGTCGAGCAGCGGCGGGGCCACCGCCCGCAGCGGCGCCAGCAGCCGCTCACCGTCGGCCGCCGAACCCAGGTAGCCGACCCGCAGGTGCACCACGAAGGCGCCGCGCAGCGGCTCGGGCAGGACCGGCAGGTCGGGCAGCCGCTGGATGCCGACGGAGGACGTCATCTCCTCCGGCACGGTCGGCAGCCAGGCGCGCCACGCCTCCAGCAGCTCGGCCAGGCACTCACCCGGGAAGTAGAGGCCGCCGCCGTAGAACCGCGTCACCGGGAACACGTCGAACTCGATCTCGGTCACCACACCGAAGTTGCCCTTGCCGCCGCGCAGCGCCCAGAACAGGTCGGGCTCGCTGTCCGCGCCGACGTGGCGCGCCTCGCCGTCCGCCGTGACGACGCGCAGGCCGCGCACGTGGTCGGCCGCGTAACCCAGGGTCCGTCCGAGCAGCGGGCTCTGGCCGCCGCCCAGGGTGTAGCCGACCACACCGACGTCGGGCGCGGAGCCCGCGAGCGGCGCGAGCCCGAACTCGGCCGTGCGCGGCAGCACATCGCGCCAGCGCAGCCCCGCCTCCGCCCGCACGGTCCGCGCCTGCGCGTCCACGGACAGGTACTTCATCCGTCCGGTGGTGATGAGCAGGCCGCCGTGCGCGGGCGCGGTCACCTGGTGGGCCGTGTTCTTCACCGCCACGGGCAGCCCGTGCCGGGCGGCGAACCGGACCGCCGCACACACGTCGTCCTCGCCGGTGGCCCCGACCACCAGCGCCGGCGCGAGGCCGCTGTTGAGGTTGTACGTGGCGCACTCGGCCGCGTAGCCCTCCTCGCCGGGCAGCAGCACCGGCCCGGCGACGGCCTGCCGCAAGGAAGCCACGTCCACGTCCATGTTCACGTCCACGTCCACGTTCACGCTGATCTCGCAAATCCACTGGGTGTGCGGCTCGTTCCCGGGTCGCGCCGCCCCGGCCGTCGCGCGGGCGCGGTGGCGGTCACCGGCGGGGAGAAGCCCTTACGGCAGGCACACGTGTCCGACGTCGTCGGAAGTTCATCCCGGCATGTGTGATCTGTGCGGCCGCCGGGGCCCCTGTGATCGCAGAGGCCGGGGATTGCCTTGTGGTGCCCGGTACGGCAGAGTCAGGGTCGGAGAGACCCGCCCCCGTGCCGAACGGGGGCCTGCCGAAAGGAAATCGTGTGAGCCGGATCTCGGTCCGGGGACTCGCAGTGGCCTCAGCCACCGCGGTCACCGCTGTCGGAAGCGTCGTGGGCGTTGCCTCGGTCAGCAGCGCGCAGAACAACGACGCCGAGGCCACGGCGGCCGACGCGACGCTTCTCGCGGACATCCCGGTGGGCCGCCAGGCCCCCGTGCAGACCGCGTCCCTCACGCAGCAGGCGGACGCCCAGGCCATCGCCGCCGACGCCGGCGCCAAGAAGGAGGCCGAGCAGGCGGCCCGCAAGGCGGCGGCCGAGACCGCGATCGCGAAGAAGGCGGCCGCGGAGAAAGAGGCCGCGGAGAAGGAAGCCGCCGAGAAGAAGGCCAAGGAACAGGCCAAGGAGCGGGAGGAACTGAAGCAGGCGTCGAGCCAGAGCACGACCGCCGACGCCTCCGACTTCCCCGTCCAGGGTTCCTACTCCACCGCCCAGATCCAGGCCATCGCCCGGCAGATGGTGCCGAGCGGCCAGTTCCAGTGCTTCAGCAACATCGTGAGCCACGAGTCCGGCTGGAACATGAACGCCGTCAACGCGTCCTCCGGCGCGTACGGCCTCTTCCAGGCGCTCCCGGCCGGCAAGTACGCCTCCGCGGGCGCCGACTGGCGGACCAACCCGGCCACGCAGATCAAGTGGGGCCTGAACTACATGAACTCCAGCTACGGCAGCCCGTGCGGGGCCTGGTCGTTCTGGCAGACCAACCACTGGTACTGAGCGGGCCGCCGGGCCCGGCGCACCTGCCGCCGGCCCGGTTCGGCCGCCGGCCTGCCCGGACTGCCGGCCTGGTCCGGCTGCCGCCGGCGGGCGGTCGTTCAACCGCCCTTCAGTGAAGGGCGGTTCGGCTTCCTCGCTGCGGGCGGTCGTTCAGCCGCTCAGCTGTCCTCGGGTGAAGGGACGCCGGCGGTGGTGCCGTCCTCCGCCTCCACCGTGTAGGTGTCCTTGACCTTGACCTCGGTCAGACCGCGGCCCTCGGGGAAGACCCCGCGCCAGTCGCCGGTCACATGCAGTTCGTCGGTGCCCATCGCGCGGACCACCAGCAGGCCCTCGTCGTAGCACCGGTGCGCCTTCCACCACAGGTTCACGAAGGCCTGGCTGCGGATGAGGTGCATCCAGTCGGTGCGGTAGATCTCGCGGTTGTAGTTCGACTCGCCGAGCGTGGAGACGAACTTCGAGTACATCGCCTTCACGTACGTCAGCGTCACCTCGTCGTCCTCGGCGAGCGCCCGGTCCCGGGCGTCCTTGAGCGCCACCCGGAACTTCTCCAGCAGGTTCTCCGTCGCGCCCGACGTCCACGACTCGTGGATCTCCGGTGGGTCGCACAGACCGTACTTCGGCCCGGACAGCCGCAGCAGCAGCCGCAGCGTCGGTTCCGTCACCCACAGCGGGCCCGGTTCGTCGCGGCTGCCGATCGGGTTCGGCAGCACCGCGTCGTGCTCCCACTCCGGCGGGGTGATCAGGTGCACGCCCGCCCGGCGGCGGTCGTGGTGGCCGCCGGTGGAGTGCTCCAGCTGGCCGAGGGGGAGGTGCGTCTTGAGCGCGCTGAGATAGGCGCCGTTGACGTCGAGGGCGGTCACCTCGTGCGTGCCCGGCGGCAGTTCGGGCCGCGTCCACTTGGGGCGCGCCTCCCAGATCTGGTCGGCGCCGCGCGCGCTCTGCTTGTGCAGCACATCGGGCAGCCACGGGTGGGCCACGACGTCGTAGCGTCCGCCCTTGCGCGTGTGGTCGAGCAGCGCCATCGCGTCCGGGATCGCCCGCCTGACCAGCGCGGCCGTGGCCGCCTCGACATCACCTGAGTGCTGCGTCAGGGCCTCGGCCACGGCCTGGGCGATCGGGTCCGCCGCCCCGGCGGAGGCCGCCTGCGCCCGCCGCCCGGCCGCGACGATCCGCACACCGCCACGGTCGCCGCCCCGGTCACGGTCGCCGGACCGGGAGGCCGGACCGGCGGTGCGGGCAGGCGGCCTGGGGGCGCGGACGCCGGAACCCGCGGTGCGGGGAGCGGCGGTGCCGGGACCCGCGGTGCGGGAAGCGGTTCCGCCCGTTCCGTGCGCGGCGCCGGGGTCGCGGGGGCCGGAGGTCTGCGCGGGGGAGGGGGCGGGTGTCGCCGGTGCGGAGCACTCGGCGGGGTCCAGATGCTGCGGGAACCCCGCCACCTGCTGCCGGGCCGGTCCGCCGCACAGCACACAGGCCCGCGGCTCCGCCAGTACCTCCACCTCGTCCACGGCGCCCTGATCCATGGCGCCCTGATCCACGGCGCCCTGATCCACGGCGCCCTGATCCACGGCGCCCTGATCCATGGCGCCCTGGTCCACCGCGCCCTCGTTCGCAGAGCCCTCGTTCGCGGAGCCCGCGTCAGCGGTGCCCGCGCCCGCCGGGCCCTCGCCCCCGGTGCGAGAGGCGGCGGCCGGCTCCCCGGCCCCGCCGGCGGCGTCGGCCACCGTGGGGGCCGGCTCCCGCTCCTGCTCAGCGGCTCCGGTCGGCTCCGCCGGTCCGGTCCGCTGCGCCAGCCGGGCGCGCGCACCGGAGAGGAAGTACGCGTACTTCTCCCGGACCTCACCGCTGGGGTCCCGCCCCGACTCCCAGCCGCCCACCGTGGACGGGCTGACCCCCAGGGCCTGCGCCACCTGGGCGCGCGACAGGTTCAGCCCCTCGCGCAGCACGCGCCGCTCCGCCACGTCCGGCAGCGGCACCTCCTGGCGGGCGGCGGCCAGCAGGGCGTCGATCGCGTCGAAGTCCGTCATCGCGCGGCCTCCTCCCGGGCGGCGGCGGGAAGGGCGCCGGGACGGGCGGGCACGGGCGCCGGCCCGGCCGTGGCCGCCCCGGCACGGCGGCCGGCGCCCCGGCGGCGGGCGTCCGGCAGCGCCTCCGAGGCCCGCGTCGGTCCGGCCAGCAGGTCGAGTACGTCGATGCCGAAGTGCCCGGCGACCGCGTCGCAGTCGTCGAGGCTCCACGCGGCGCTCCCGGACTGACGACGGCTCACCTGCGCCTGACTCACGCCGAGCGCCGCGGCGAGGTCCGTCTGCGACTCGCCGGTGGCGTGCAGGAGCGCCGCCACCGCTGTCCGGACCCGGTCCGCCAGAGTCATCCGCATACCGCCGAATCTAACACTCTGTGCCCATGAACCATGCGTACGGCGCATGAGGCGGACCGCGTATCCGCGGGGCTGCCCGGCCCTGTGGTCAGGCGGCGAAGCCGACGTTGGTGACGTACTCGTACTGGCCCCACTGCGAGCCCAGGTCGACGATCTGGTCGACCCAGGCGTCGTCGAGCGCCTGCGCGTCGTCGGCCGCCCAGGCCTCGACGATACGGTCCCAGCGGCGGATGTTGAGGGCGCGGAACTCGACGACGCGTTGCCGTGGCCGGGGCACCTGGGACTGGTTGAGCGGGTGGATCTCCACCCGCGTCCCGCGGCCCTCCCGGTTGAGGCGGCCCAGCAGATGGCGGGCGACGTTGTGCCGGCGCACGGTCCGGTAGGCGGTCTCGACGCGCTCCAGGTTCTTCTTCGACGGGTTGCGCCGGCCCTCCAGCCAGGCCTTGAGGGTGCGGTCGGTGACCGTGAGGCCCGCAGCCCGGGCCGCGGCACGGGCGTGCGGGGTGCGGGTGAGGTAGTGCAGCCGGGCGAGCAGACCGCGCCGGACGGTCACCGGCGTGACGACGAAACCGGCGAGCGCGTCGAGCCGGCGGGCGACGGCCTCGTACCCCTTGATGCCGCGGGCGCCGTACTTGCCGAACTCCTGGGTGCGTTCGGGCATGTCCGCCTCCTTGCCTGTGCCCGGCCCCGGTCCGGGCGCACGGTGCCGGCGGGGCGTTCGGGATCAGTATGGTCCACGGCGGGCGGGCTCCGGTGGGCGGCGCACTCCCGTGCGCTCGCGTGCTCCGGCTCTGCTGAGGAGGGGCGGCCCGCTGTTCCCCGCGGCCGAGCGGAGCGGCCGGCCGGAGGGACACACCACCACCCGGCGGCGGCACACCACCGCCCGGGGCGGGACGCCCGAGGGGTGCGGGCGGTGGAAGGACGGGGGAGTGCGGGGCGGGGCGTCCGCGGGCCCTGACCGGTGCATTCAGCAGGCGGGGCCCGTGATCGTCGAGGTGAAGACCGTCTCTCCGTCCTGGTGGGCGGCGACCTGGACGGTCGTCATGCCGCCGGACTCGGGCGTCACCCGGACCACGTCCATCCAGCACGGCCGGTCCAGTTCGGCGTAGCGGAGGAACTCCGTGGTGGCGCTCGCCGGGATCAGGCCCTGGGGGGCGAGCGCGGCGCAGGCCGCCTGGCGGCCGGCCTCCAGGAGCACCATGCCCGGCAGGTGGTCCCCGGCGTGGTCGAAGAGGATGGGGTGGGTGAGGTCCGGGGTGAGGAGCCAGCGGGTGGGCGAGTTCGTGGCGGTGAGGACCACGTCGGTCGCAGAGGTGCGGCCCACCGCCGCCGGATCGAGCGGGACGCGGGACGTGGTGAGGTCGTACGCGTCGTGAGGTGCGGGCGTGCGGTTCGTCCGCAGCCGCTGGTACACGGCCGGCGGGACGGTGGAGAAGGTGCCCGCCCCATGGGCCGCGAGGACGCCGTCGCGGACGACGGCCAGCTCCAGCCGCAGCGAGGCCGCCATTCCCCGGCGCCAGGTGATCTCCGCGCACCTGGCGTCGAGTTCGAAGTCGGTCGGGCTGAGCGCGATGCCCAGGTGCTGCTGGTAGGTCGTGTAGCTGAGGTTCCACATCACGAACTGGTGGGTGAGCGGCACACCGAGTTCGGCGTGGGCGAGGAACATGCCTGCCTGCCGAAAGGTCTCTGCCACCTGCAGAGGATCGTGGCCGAGACCGTCGGAGCGGTTGAAGAGGGTGTGCGCCCTGGGCCACTGCCCGGTGAGGGAGAACCGCTGGTCCTCCTGGCTGGTGCAGCCGGTGAGGAACACCTCGGCCACACAGGCGCGGTGGACGTACTCCTTCGGGACCGTGGTGGTCAGACGCGGCAGCGTGGACAGTCCGCCTTCGTCGTGCGTGCTGTGCAAACCCATCGCAGGCCCCCCGCCTGGAAGCTTTGTTCGACGACGCCTCAAAGATACGGACCCACCGGTTTTTTGGTGAGGCCCCAAGGCAAAGGATTTCCCAAGTGTGCGTGCCGGTGACTGAAGGAAAGGCTCCGGTTGAAGTGGTTCAAGGGCGCAACTTTCCGGCCCGCACCAGGGAGAACGGGGGCTCTGTGTACGGGGGTCGGGGGAGAGGGGATATTTGCCCCGGGATCGGCTGAGTGCGGGGGCGCTGGTTGTTCTCCCGTGTCCCCTACTCTTGCAAAACCGGTCGTCTGGTTTGTTATGGTTCCGCCGAAGTACTGATGGAGGGCCCCGGCACAGTGCTACGGTCGGGCCGCCGTCGCCCCTGATGTCCTGCGGATCTGGCTCTCTGGAGACAATCGATGACCCGTCAGCAGCAGTGTCCGTACGCGATCGACCCGTCGGGCCGGGACATCCACGGGGAGGCGGCCCGGCTGAGCGCGCAAGGGCCCCTCACCCGGGTCGTCCTGCCCGGCGGAGTGGAGGCCTGGTGGGTGACCGGGCACGAGACGATCAGGAGACTGCTGATCGACCCGCGCATCTCCAAGGACGCCTACCGGCACTGGCCCGCGTGGATCAACGGCGAGATCGGCGAGACCTGGCCGCTGGCCATCTGGGTCTCGGTGCAGAACATGGTCACCGCCTACGGGGACGACCACAAGCGCCTGCGCGCCCTGGTGGCCTCGGCCTTCACCACGCGCCGGGTGGCCCGGCTGCGCCCCCGCGTCGAGGAGATCACCCAGGCGCTCCTGGACGAACTCGCCCGCGCCGACGACGGCCGGCCGGTCGACTTCCGCGGCCGCTTCGCCCACCTGCTGCCCACCCGCGTGCTGAGCGAACTGTTCGGCATCCCCGAGGAGTTCCGTGCCTCACTGCACCGGATCATCAGCGGCTTCTTCGACACGACCGCCTCCATGGAGGCGGCTCGGCGCAACCAGGTGGACCTGTACCGGACGATGGGCGACCTCGTCGCGATCAAACGGGACACCCCCGGTGAGGACCTGACCAGCAGCCTCATCGCCGCCCGGGACGAGAGGGACGGCTCCCGGCTCAGCGAGAAGGAACTGGTCGACAATCTGATCCTGCTGTTCACCGCCGGCTACGAGACCACGGTGAACCTGCTCGACAACGCCCTGTGCCTGCTGCTGGCCAACCCCGCGCAGCTCGCCCGCGTCCGGGCCGGCCGGGCCACCTGGGCGGACGCGGTCGAGGAGGCGCTGCGGGTGGAGGCACCGGGGGCCAACGGCATCCTGCGCTACGCCGTCGAGGACGTGGCCGTGGGCGACACGGTGATCGGCAAGGGCGAGCCCCTCGTCATCTCCTTCGCCGCGGCCGGGCGCGACCGCGCCGTCCACGGCGACGACGCGGACCGCTTCGACGTCACCCGTGCCACCCGCCGTGAGCACCTCGCCTTCGGGCACGGCACGCACTTCTGCGTGGGCGCCCAACTCGCCCGTATGGAAGCCGAGATCGCGCTGCGCGGCCTGTTCGACCGGTTCCCGGAGGCCGCCCTCGCGGTACCGGCCGGGGAGCTGCGTCCGCTGGGATCCTTCATCTCCAACGGTCACCGGGAGGTTCCGCTGCTCCTCGGCCGGCAGCGCACGGGGGCCTCAGCGGCCGGCGTGCACGGCTGAGCCCAACTGCTCCTGGTACCAGGGCAGATGACGGGCCAGGCCCTCGGCGGGTTCCGGGCCGGGGTCCTGGCCCAGCAGCCGCCACAGGGACGAGCCGGCGAACCAGTGGTCCGAGGTCAGCATGTCGAGGTGGTGCAGCGCCTGCGGGTGCTCCCGCAGCAGGGCGCGGGCCCGCTCCGGGGCCAGCGGGGCGGCGCCGTCCGTCCCGAGCACGCCGCACACCGCCTCCATGAGGACGGCGCCGGGCACCGGAACCGGGTGGTTGACGTGGTGGGCGCCCGCCAGGTCGAGGTCCGGGCCCGCGAGCGCGGCGCCCACCACGGCCCCGGCCAGGGCCGACACCTCGACGGCCGAGTGCACGCCGGCGCCCGCGACCGGCGCCCCCAGGTGCCGGACCAGCAGGGCCAGGCCGGGGATCACCCACCGGTCCCCGGTGCCGTAGACGAGGTGCGGGCGCAGGACGGTGCCCCCGGCCGCGAGGACGATCCGCTCGGCGGCGGCGCGGGTGGCGCTGGTGACGGACCGGGGCCGGACGGGCAGTTCGTGCGGCTCGGCCCCGCGGAAGGGTCCGCGGCCGTAGACGGCTGCGGTGCTCACGTACACGATGCGGCGCACGCCGTGCCGCCGGGCGTCGGCGACCAGCGCCGCCGTGCCCGCCTCGTTGACCGCGCGCAGCTCCGCCTCCTCACCGCCGATGCGCGAGGCGCAGTGCACCACCGTGTCCACGTCCCGGCACAGCCCGTCGACCGAGGCCGCGTCCCCCAGGTCCGCGCGGACCACCCGCACCCGGTCCTCGTCGGTCGCCGCCAGGTCCCCCCGGTGCCGGACCAGCCGGACCCTCGTCTCCGGGCGGGCGAGCGCGGCGCGCACCACGTGCCGTCCTATGAAGCCGTTCGCCCCGGTGATGAGAAGATGCTGCGACATGCGCGGGCCCCCTGTCGGTCCTGGACATCCTTGCCGCTCCCGGCCGCGCGGAGTTGGCGGCCTCTCGGCACTGCTTGTGAAAATACGGACTACCTGGTTTTGTTTCCAGGGGGGAACGGGCAGCGAGGACGTTCTCCGCCAGGCAGCAAGCGCGTAGGAGGAGTCGTGGCACAGCAGGAGCGTGCGATCCGCACCAGGCACGCGATCTTGAAGGCCGCCGCGTCCGTTTTCGACGAACGCGGCTACGAGGCCGCCACGATCGGCGAGATCCTGACCCGTGCCGGCGTCACCAAAGGGGCGCTGTACTTCCACTTCCCCTCGAAGCAGGCGCTGGCCGAGGGCGTGCTGAGCGCACAGTTCGCGGAGGTCTCCCTGGCGCCCAGGGTGTGCAAGCTCCAGGAACTGGTGGACACCGGGCTGCTTACGGCGGACCGGATGCGGCGCGACCCGGTGGTCAGCGCCGCCGCCCGGCTCTCGCTCGGCCAGGAGATGCGCACGCTCTTCGGCGGCCAGGCGGTCACCCTGTGGATCGGGACCACGGAGAAGGTGCTGCAGGAGGCGAAGGCGCAGGGCGAGCTGCTGCCGCACGTCGACCCGGCGGCCAGCGCCTGGGTCATCTCCGCCGCCTGGACCGGCGTGCAGGTCTACTCCCACACGCTGAGCGACCGGGCCGACCTGGTGGAGCGGGTGGTGGCCCTCTTCGAGCACCTGCTGCCCAGCATCGCCGTCCCCGCCGTACTGAGCCGCCTGATCGTCACTCCCGAACGCGTCGAGGAGGTCGTCCGCGAGACCGAGCGGCGCGCGGGGAAGGAGTCGGAGGAGCGGGCTCCGGAAGTCGCCCCCACCCCTTGACCGGCAGACCGGGCGTGCTGTTTCTCGCTCGCCGGGGTGCGGAGCGGCTGCAGCCCCCGCCGGTGCTGCCGCACTCCAGCGGTCCATTCTGACGTCCGGCCCGGGCGGCGCACTCTCCGCCGTGGGCGCACCTTCCGCCGTGGGTGCACCCCCCGCCGTGGAAGCACTCTCCGCCGTGGGCCCACCCTCCGCCGCGGACGCCTCCGCCGTGGACGCCCCCGCTGTCGGCCGCTTCCCCGAAGACGGCTGACCGGGCAGCCGCTACGCCTGCACCCCGGTCCAGCCACTACGCCTGCACCCCGGTCACGGACGAAACCGTGACCGGGGTGCTGTCGGTTCGGGAAGAAGTGCGTCGGTACGCCTGCGCCTCGATGGCGCCGACAGGCGCTACCTGGTGCCATGTGGTGCCACGCCTCGGAGCCACGTGGCGTCACTTGGCGTCGGGGCGGCGCCAGTGAACTTGCGCCACTCGCCTCGGACTGGCTCTGATCGGGGCTGTATTTATCCTAGTTTGCTTCGAACTGGGTCCCGGATTGCCCCGCGCCTGACGACAGTCCGCATCTTGTGTGCTTGCGCATGGCGCCAAGATGGTGCCATGATGGCGTCATGGACCTCACCCCGTATGTCGACACCCTTCGCCGCGAACTCATGGTGGCCGCCGAAGCCGGCGGGGAGGACGCCCGTGAGCTGGCCGAGCGGCTCACCACTCCCCTGGAGTCGGCGACCCGGCTGACCATGCTCAACGTGCTCTCCGCCGCGACGGACGAGATCACCCGTGAACTCGCCCCCGGCTCGGTCGACGTACGGCTGCGCGGGCTCGACCCCGACTTCGTGGTGACGCTGCCGCCCGCCGCCGGTGCCCCCGCCGAGGTCGTCGCCCCGCCGGTCGAACCGGTCGCGGCCCCCGCGCCCGCCGACGGTGACGAGGGCGGCACCGCCCGCGTCAACCTGCGTCTGCCGGCCCACCTCAAGGCGCGCGCCGAGGAGGCCGCGAGCCGTGAGGGCCTGTCGGTCAACGCATGGCTGGTCCGGGCCGTGTCGGCCGCGGTCGACGGCGGACGGCCGCGCACGACGGAGACGACCCGCGCCACCGCGACGACCGGCACCACCGGTAGCACCAGAACGACGGGAACCACCGGGCAGAGCTTCTCGGGCTGGGTGCGCTAGCCCCACCGCCCGAAGTGCCCCCCGGCACGCCTTCCGCCCCGCACGGCCTTTCCACCCGCACGACCTCACGCGCACCACTTCACCCCGCACCGCGCTCCACCTGCGCGGATGCCTCCAGGACTCATGAGGACGGTACAGCCATGCCTTCTTTCGACACTCCCGGACCGATCGCGGTGACCGCCCACGTGGGCGCCGGTTCCGTCCGGTTCACCGCGGGCGACCGCACCGACACGGTCGTCTCGGTGCAGCCCGGCGACCCCGAGCGGGACAAGGACGTGCGGGCCGCCGAGCAGACGGAGGTGGCCTACGCGAACGGTGTGCTGTCCGTCAGGACGAAGGAGCGCCGGTTCATCGGGCCCAACGGCGTCGTCGGGGTGACGGTCGAGCTGCCCGAGGGCTCGGACATCGACGTGACCGGCTCCTGGGTCCAGGTGCTCGGCGAGGGCCGGCTCGGCGAGGTCCGGGTGAAGACGTCGGTCGGTGACGTCCGCCTCGACGCGACCGGGCCGCTCCGGCTGACCTCCTCGCACGGCTCGGTCACCGTGGGCCGGGTCGAGGGCGCGGCCGAGATCACCAGCAGCTCCGGCAGCGTGCGCGCCGGGCTCCTCGACGGCCCCGCCGTCCTGAAGAACTCGCACGGCACCACCACCGTCGAGGCCGCCACGGGGGAGCTGCGCGTCAGTGGCGCCAACGGTGACATCGACATCCGGCGCGCCGGGGACTCGGTCACCGCCACCACCGCGAACGGCACGCTGCGGGTGGGCGAAGTGGTCCGCGGCGAAGTCCAGTTGAAGACCTCCTACGGCGCCATCGAGGTCGGCATCCGGGAGGGCACCGCGGCCTGGCTCGACGCCCACTCGGACTCCGGGCAGGTGCGCAACAGGCTCACCTCGTCCGACGCCCCGGCTGAGACCGAGGAGACCGTCACGATCCACGCCCGCACCCGGCACGGCAACATCGACATCGTCCGCGCCCAGGCCTGACCGCCCCGCGAGCCCCGGCCTCGATCCTCCGCTTCTCCCGTTCCCCCGTTCTCCCGCCACTTCAGCCTTCGAAACGGAGGGCTCCATGCCTTCTTCTGTCATGCCCATGCCCAGGCAAGGAGGCGGCGACGACCCCTCGCCGGCCGCCGTCAGTGCCGTCGGTCTGCGCAAGTCGTACGGCGACAAGGTCGTCCTCGACGGCATCGACCTGCGCATTCCCACCGGGTCGGTGTTCGCGCTGCTGGGCCCCAACGGGGCCGGCAAGACCACCACCGTGCAGATCCTCTCCACGCTCATCGCCGCCGACAGCGGACGGGCCCAGGTCGCGGGCCACGACGTCACCACCTCACCGGACGGAGTGCGCGCCGCGATCGGCGTCACCGGGCAGTTCTCCGCCGTGGACGGGCTGATCACCGGCGAGGAGAACATGCTCCTCATGGCGGACCTGCACCACCTGTCCAAGCGGGAGGGGCGGCGCGTCACCGCCGAACTGCTGGAGCGGTTCGACCTCGCCGACGCCGCGAAGAAGCCCGCCTCCACCTATTCGGGCGGCATGAAGCGCCGCCTCGACATCGCGATGACCCTGGTCGGTGATCCGCGCATCATCTTCCTCGACGAGCCGACCACCGGACTCGACCCGCGCAGCCGCCACACCATGTGGCAGATCATCCGCGCGCTCGTCTCCGACGGCGTCACCGTCTTCCTCACCACCCAGTACCTGGAGGAGGCCGACGAACTCGCCGACCGGATCGCGGTGCTGAACGGCGGGAAGATCGCCGCCGAGGGCACCGCCGAGGAACTGAAGCGGCTCATCCCCGGCGGACACGTGCGCCTGCGCTTCTCCGACCCGGCCGCCTACCGAGGTGCCGTCTCGGCGCTGCGCGAGGTCACCAGGGACGACGAGGCGCTGGCGTTGCAGATCCCCAGCGACGGCAGCCAGCGCGACCTGCGTTCCGTCCTCGACCGGCTGGACGCCGCCGGCATCGAGGCGGACGAACTGACCGTGCACACCCCCGATCTCGACGACGTGTTCTTCGCCCTGACCGGCGCCACCGACCAGCTCGGCCGGCCGAGCCAGCCCGACCAGCCCGACCAGCCCGACCAGCCGAAGGAGAACGTCCGATGAGCGGCTCTCTCTCCCTTGCCCTGCGCGACTCGTCCACGATGCTGCGGCGCAACCTGCTGCACGTGAGGCGCTATCCCTCCCTGACGCTGAACCTGCTGCTCACGCCGGTCATGCTCCTGCTGCTCTTCGTCTACATCTTCGGCGACGTGATGAGCGCCGGCATCGGGGGCGGACACGCCGACCGGTCCGAGTACCTCGCGTACCTCGTGCCGGGCATCCTGATGCTGACCATCGGCGGCACCACGATCGGCAGCGCGGTCTCCGTCTCGATGGACATGAACGAAGGGATCATCGCCCGCTTCCGCACGATGGCGATCCACCGCGGCTCGGTGCTCATCGGGCACGTCGTCGGCAGCGTGCTGCAGTGTGTGATGAGCGTGGTCCTCGTCGGAGCCGTGGCGGTGGCCATCGGGTTCCGGTCCACGGACGCCACCGTCCTGGAGTGGGTGCTGGCGTTCGGCCTGCTGGTGCTCGTCTCCCTGGCGCTCACCTGGATCGCCGTCGGAATGGGCCTGTCCAGCCCGAACGCCGAGGCGGCGAGCAACAACGCCCTGCCGCTGATGGTCCTGCCGCTGCTGTCCAGCGCCTTCGTGCCGCTCGACGCGATGCCGGGCTGGTTCCGGCCGTTCGCCGAGTACCAGCCGTTCACCCCGGCCATCGAGACCCTGCGCGGGCTGCTGCTCGGCACCCCGATCGGCGACGACTGGTGGATCGCCGTGGCCTGGTGCCTGGGCCTGACGGTACTCGGATACCGCTGGTCGAAGGCGTCGTACGAACGCGCCGCGAAGTGACCGCGACGACCCGGGGCGAGCGCCGCGCCCCCCTGTGACGGCGGGGTGCTCACGGGAGAGCGGCGGGCGGGGAGCGGCGTACCGCGACATCATGTCGGGGCACGCCGTTCCCGGCGTTCGCGAGACGGCCTCCTCGCGCCGGCCGACGTCGGCCCGCCTCCGCGGAACGGCCGGGCGGTCACTGGCAGGACGGCACCGGTGACAGGCGGCCCGCGAGGGACCGGCCGGCCACCGCGCGGCGGCAGACCGCACCGGCACGCGCGGCCTGCCGGGACGTGCGCGGTACGTACGGAGCCACCGCGTCCGCCGTGACACATGTGTGCCGGCCCGGCCCGTCCGCGCTGTATGTGTTCCCGCCTCCTATCCTCCTGTGTATGAAAGCCACCACAGACGTACAGGCCGTCACCAACCTGATCGCCCGGTACGCGGAACTGGTCGACACCGGAGACTTCGCCGGGGTCGGGGAGCTGTTCGCCGACGCCGAGTTCATCGGGAGCGGCGCGCCGGTCCGGGGCCGTGAGGCCGTGGAGAAGATGCTCCGCGACTCGGTGATCCTCTACGAGGACGGCACACCACGCACCCACCACGCCACCACCAACATCGCCGTCGAGGTCGACGAGGAGACCGGCACCGCCACCGCCCGCGCCTACGTGACCGTCTTCCAGAGCCTGCCCGGCCTGCCGCTGCAACCCGTGGCCGCGGGCCGCTACAACGACCGCTTCGCACGCCGTGACGGCGGATGGCGCTTCACGGAACGCCGGGTCCGCATCCATCTGGTGGGCGACGTGAGCCGCCACCTGCGCACCTGAACCGGCTGGGCCCCGTCCGGCGCGGGGTGGGTGAGGCGGTGGTCACTCGCTCCGCCCGGTCGGGGCTCGCGCTCCGTGGCAGGCTGCTCCGGCGGTTCAGAAGCCGGGGCGGGTCAGGCCGGTGCGTTTGGCGGTGGCCAGGACCGGGGTGGTCTCGATGGCGGTGACGTGTGCCATGGCGCCGATGGTGTCGGTGAGGAAGCGGTAGAGGGCGTCCAGGTCGGTGGTGGTGACCATGACCAGGAGGTTGGCGGGACCGGTGGTCGCGGCGGTGAAGCGCACCGCCGGTTCCCGGCTGAGCCGTTCACCGGCGGCCTGGAGGGCGCTGGGCGCCACGGACAGCCACAACTGGGCCTTGGTGCGCAGGCCGAGCAGGGCCAGGTCGGTCTCCGTGACCAGGCGCACCGTGCCGTCGTGCAGCAGCGCCTCCAGCCGGCGCCGGACGGTGCGGGGCGTGGTGCCGGTCTGCCCGGCGAGGGTGGCGTAGTCGGCGCGGGCGTCCTCCGTCAGGGCCCGGACGAGCGCCAGGTCGGCGGACGGCAGGGGATCCGGCGGCGGGGAGCTGAGCGGGAACGGGCGTACTCCCAGGCGCGCCGCCTCCTCGTCGTCGAGCAGCCGGGCACCCCAGTTGAGGGAGGCGGGGAAGACCCGCAGCAGGGTGTGGGAGGTCCAGTCGTGGACGGCGGCGGTGGCCGGCAGATCGCGCAGCAGGAGGCGGTTGCGTTCCTCCGCGCCGTCCAGGAAGACGATGGTGCTGATCTCGTCGCCCCCGCCGAGGATGTCGACCCAGAGGGTGTCGCTGCGCCGCGCCAGCGTGGAGGCGACCGTCCGGATGCGGTCCGGGCGGCAGCGGATGCGCAGGGCCATGGGCACCAGGTGCGGGAAGCGGATCGGGTTGCGCTCCGCGGTGGCACGCAGGGTGCCGTCGGCGTACAGCGGGCCGGCGCGGCGGACCACGGTGCGTTCGGACAGGCCCAGGCAGGCGGCGACGTCCCGCCAGGAAGCGCGCGGGGAAGCGATCAGGGCGGCGGCGATCCGCTGGTCCGTCTCATCGAGGCTCTGGCGCACAACCGGCACTCTACGCCGTCCACCTGGCGCCCGATCGGCCTTTTGCGGGGTGTTTCTGGCGCGGTACCGCCGCGACGTCCAGGATGGATCACATCGGGGAACCCGCCCGCACACCCGGCTCACACACCCCGGTGAACACCCGCACGCTCACACCCACACCCCTGCACCCCCTTCCCGGGCTGTCCTCGGCCCGGGCCCCTGGAGGAGACACCATGACCCACCTCGACGTACTCGCCCTGTCCGGGAGCCTGCGCCGCGACTCCCTCAACAGCGCCCTGCTGCGGGAGGCCGAACGCCTCGGCCCGCAGCTGCGTTTCGACCACTTCGACGGCCTCGGGCGGCTGCCGCACTTCAACGAGGACCAGGAGCACCCCGCACCCCCCGCCGTCGCCGACCTGCGCCGCCGCGTCCAGGACGCCGACGCCGTGCTGATCGCCACCCCCGAGTACAACGCCTCCATCCCGGGCGCGCTGAAGAACGCCCTGGACTGGCTCTCCCGCCCGGCGGGCGACGAAGGCCCGGCGCTGACCCTCAAGCCGGTCGCCGTCATGGGGGCCTCCCCCGGCCCCTTCGGCACCGTCCGCGCCCAACTTGCCCTGCGGCAGGTGCTGCACAAGATGAACGCCCGCGTCGTGCAGCAGCCCGAGTTCCTGCTCTTCCAGGCCCACCAGCAGTTCGGCGTGGACGGATGCCTCCCGGACGGCTCCCCGGCCCAGCGGCTGCTGTGCGACGTGCTCGACGCCCTCACCCTGCTCGCCGTCGGCGAGGCGAACCGGCACCGGACGGCCGCGACCGCCCGCTGACCGCCGGCCGCCCCGCACACCGGCCGATGGCCGTCACAAGAAGCTGAAGCCGATGGCCCCGTGAAGCAGCCGGCGGGGCCGAGCAGAAGAGGAAGTGCCTCACCATGGACCTGCACCCCGCCCCGCAGCCGGCCGGGTACCCGGCCGCGCATCCCGCCGGGCACGTCGCGCATCCCGCAGCACACCCCGCCGCGCACCCCGCAGCCCTCGACCGGCAGTCCGCCGTCCGGTCGCTCGTGCTGGGCGACGTGCGAGTGACCTACGTCGTGGACGGCGCGATGGCCATGCTGCCGTCGGGCTTCTTCCCCGGCTTCCCCGCGGAATACTGGGACGCGCACCCCGGACTGCTCGACGAGCGCGGCCGGCTGCCCATGTCCGCGGGCGGCCTGCTGGTCGAACGCGACGGCCGCCGCCTGCTGATCGACGCCGGCCTCGGGCCCGTGCGCGGGCCGGTCCACGTCTCCGGGGATCTGGTGGGACACAGCGACTGCGGCGCACTCCTCGCGACGCTCGCGGCACTCGGACACGCACCCGAGGACATCGAGGCGGTCGCCTTCACCCACCTGCACGTCGACCACACCGGCTGGGCGTTCACCCCCGGCAGGACGCCGGACAAGTGGGAGAAGACCTTCCCCCGGGCCCGCTACCTCGTCGCCGCCCGGGAATGGGCCCCGCACGACTGCGGCACCACGGTGCCGGGCGCCCCGGAGGCGGACGTCCTCACCCGCATCGGCGCGGAACACACCCCGTTCGACGACGGCGACGAGATCTTTCCGGGTGTGCACGCCCTGGTCACTCCGGGCCATTCCCCGGGACACACCTCGTACGTGATCGACGCGGCGGGCGAGCGGGTGATCGTCCTCGGGGACGTGTTCCACACACCGGCGCAGCTCACCCACCCCGACTGGCCCTCACGCCCCGACATCGACCGGGCCGGGGTGAGGGCCGCCCGCCGGCGCCTGACGGCGGAACTCGGGCAGCCGGGAACGATCGGCTTCGCGTTCCACTTCGGAGACCAGGCGTTCGGACGTCTGACCGGCACCGGCTGGGCGCCTGTCCCGGCACCGGCGCTCCTGCCGGCACCGAGGACGGTATGACCGAGGCACCATGCCGGAGACCAGACGTTCGGACGTCTGACCGGCACCGGCTGGGCGCCTGTCCCGGCACCGGCGCTCCTGCCGGCACCGAGGACGGTATGACCGAGGCACCATGCCGGGGCGCCGTGACCGGGGCGCCGGGAACGACATAATGCGGCCATGGACCAAGCAATCGCACGGAAGTTCGTGGATTCCTGGGTGACCGCGTGGAACGCGCACGACCTGGACTCCCTGCTGGCGCACTTCACGGACGAGGTGACGTTCCGGTCGCCGGTGGCCGCCCAGCTGCTCGGCGGGGACGGCGTGATCCGGGGCAAGGACGCGCTGCGCGCCTACTGGACGGAGGGCCTGCGCCGCATCCCCGACCTGCGGTTCGAGGTGGTCGGCAGCTACGTCGGCGTGGACTGCCTGGTCATCAACTACCGCAACCAGAAGGGCGGTCTGGTCAACGAGGTGCTGATCTTCGACGGGCCGCTGGTCACCGAGGGGTACGGCACCTACCTGGGTGAGGACGCCAACCCGGCCGGAGCCCGCTGAACCCGCCGTCCCGGACGCGTGCGCGTCGGCGCCGCCCGGTCGGGTAGGACCCCGGGGAACCGGACGCGGGAGTGGGGGAGACATGGCAGCGGTACGCGTACTCGTCATCGGCGGCGGGATCGCCGGCACGGCGACGGCCCTGGCCCTGCACAAGGCGGGGTACGACGTCACCGTCCACGAGGCGCATCCGGACGCGGCTCAGGACATCGGCGCCTTCCTGACGCTCGCCGGCAACGGCATGCGCGCCCTCGCCCAGTTCGGCGCCGCCGCCGCGGTCACCGCGACCGGTTTCCCGCTGACCTCGATGCGCGTCCTCGACGCGGCCGGGACCGAGTCCGCCCACGTGCCGCTGGGCGAACCGGGCGACCCCCTGCTGCGCTACCGCTGCCTGCGCCGCGGCGAACTCAACGCCGCCCTCCAGGCGGAGGCCGCGCGCCGGGGCGTCCCCGTACGCCACGGGGCCCGCCTCACCGCCGTCGAGGACGGCGCGGACGGCGTCACCGCGCATTTCGCCGACGGCACCACCGCGACCGGCGATCTGCTCGTCGGTGCGGACGGCGTGCACTCCACGGTCCGCCGCACCGTCGCCCCCGCCGCCCGGCCCGTCTACGCGGGCCAGCGCGTCTTCTACGGCTACACGCGCACCGCGCCCGGCTCCCCGGACGCGGCCTGCATCACGATGGTGCGGGGCAGCACCGCCGCGTTCGGCCACACCACGTCACCCGACGGGGAGACGTACTGGTTCGCGCGGGTCGGCGACCGGCCGCTGTCCGCCGACGAGATCGACCGGGGCACCCCCGGCCGCTGGCGCGACCTGCTCGTCCCCCTGCTCAGCAAGGACCCCACCCAGGCCGCGGACATCGTCGCGGCCACCGGCGACGAGCTGATGGTCACCGACGCGACGGAACTCCCGGCCGGCACACCCTGGCGCTCGGGCCGGATCCTGCTGGTCGGCGACGCGGCCCACGCCGCCTCCCCGGCCACCGGGCAGGGCGCCTCGATGGCCCTGGAGGACGCCGTCGTCCTCGCGAAGTGCCTGCGCGACAGCCCCGACCACACCACGGCGTTCGCCCTCTACGAGTCGCTGCGCCGCCCCCGGACCGAGCACAACACAACCGTCAGCGGCAACATCTCCCGCGGCACCCACACCTCCTCCCCGGCCGGCCGGGCGACGGGACCCGGGAGCCCCGGCGCCGACGCGCTCGCCCGCCTCCTGGACTGGAACACCGCTGTGAACCCCTGACCACGGCGCGCACCGGCCCGGCCGGCGGCAGAGACCGTCTGCTGCCCCCGGCCGGGCCGTGGTGAGGTGCCCCAGGTGACCGGGGCCAGGGCCTACTCGGTGGTGAGGTACGCGCGTTCGATCGTCTGGTCGAGCGTGTTGCCCTGGGCATCTGTCAGCGCCACCCGCAGGGAGACGGAGCCCGCCCGGGACGGGTGGCGGAGCGCGAGGTGCGTGCCGCCGACGGCTTCGGCGTGCTGCCAGGTGCGTCCCTCGTCGTAGGAGACCTCGAAGGAGAGCTTCTGGAGCCGCCGGCGGGCCGCTGCGCCCTCGACGCGGAACGGCACATCGAAGCTCTGGCCGGCCTTCGCGGTGCCGGCCAGGGTGAGCGCGGGGGAGAAGCGGACCACGGAGAGCGGCAGCGCGGACCACGTGCCCTCGGGCGCCCGGGCGGAACGGAAGGTCCATTCCGTCCTGACCCGGGTGCTCACCGGTGTCAGGGCCGTGTCACGGGTGGTGTCCACGGTCAGCTTGTACGCGCTGTCCTGGGCCGGAACGGTGTACTGGACGACGTCGTCCGTCGGGGAGACGCCGTCCGGATCGGAGAGCTCCACGCCGTCGGCCTGGAGCGAAGCGGCCGCGGTGGCTCCGGGGGTGGTGTTCCAGTGTCCGGCGCCGTCGTTGAACTGCGGCAGATAGGCGCGGATGACGTCGCCGTTCCGGGCGATGCCGGGGGCGAGCGCGGACGGGGCGCCGGCCGTCCCGTTCAGGGCGGGGCCGAAGACACCGACGTTGTACCGCTCGGTGTAGCGCTTGCCGGACCGGTACGTCCCCGTGCCCCAGAGCTGGGCGTCGGGACCGGTGCCCGCGAGGACGAGGAAGCTCCACTTGATGTCGTGACCGAGGACGTACCGGGTGCGGCTCAGCGGCAGACTCACATGCACGGGCGTGCCGAGGGGGGAGAGCTCTCCGCGCGGGGTGACCGTCTGGGCGAGGACGTCCGCCTCCTGTCCGGCGGTGGGGGAGCCGATCTGGAGATCGACCTTAGCGAGCTGCTCGGGCCGGACCTCGGTGCTGAAGCCGCCCAGCCGGCCGGTACGCCTCCAGGCCAGGTGGTAGTCGACGGGTGTGCCCCCGCTCCGGCCGCTCCACGTGCCGGAGTACTGGGCGAACGCCTGGCCGGCGGGGAGCCGCGGGCCGAGCTGTCCGACCGTGAAGCTCCGGAAGCCGGGGAAGCCGTACGTGAAGAGGCCCGGGTCCAGTCCCGCGCGCCGCTGCCATCCGACGGCGATCACGCCGTCGATGTTCTCGGCGGCCGGGTCGGGCAGGGTCACCCGGACCGGGCGCGCCCGCCGCGCGTCGACGGTGACCGCGGTGTCCTCGTCCAGCCGCAGGAGGGGCTGGAACAGCAGGGCGTGGGTGGGGGCGTTGGGGTCCGTGTGGACGATGCCGCTGAGGGAGTAGTCGCCCTTGGGCAGCCGCACCGTCAGTTCACCGTCCTCCTCGTCGGCGTAGACGGCGTGGAAGTCGGTGTCGATGCCCTGGATCTCGGTCGTGGCGTCGCCGACGGGCTCGCCGTTCTCGTCGAGGTGCCTGAGCGTCAGGTCGTACATCTCGACCTCGCGCTCCACCCCGAGGGCGGTGCGCACCCTGACCTTGCCGTCGGCCGAGGCGGCGGTCACCGAGCCGCCGAACGTGCCGTCGGTGCCGCCGGCCCGGGTGTCGGCGGTGACGGAGGCTGCGGCCGTGCCGCCCGCGGGGACGGTGAGGTGCTGGGGCGAGACGGTGAACAGGCCCTCGGCGGCAGGCTTGCCGTCCACCGACAGCGCTTCGACGGACAGGTCCAGGGTGACCGGTCCGGTCCCCAGGTTGCGGTAGGTGAGCTGCTTCGTCACCGGCTCGTCGTCGGTGTGCGGCCACTCCTGCCGGCCGAAGTCGAGGGGCCCCTGCTCGGCGACGACGCTCTGCCCGATGGCCCGGGCCACGTCGGTGCGACCGGTGCCCTGCTGGAACGAGCTGTACGGGCCCGGTTCGGCGGACCCGGTCAGCACCGCCTTCAGGCGCGCGCCGTCCCAGTCGTGGTGCTGCTGGGCGAGGAGGGCCGCGGCACCGGCGACATGCGGGGTCGCCATGGACGTGCCGTCGAGCGTGAGGTAGCCCGGGACGGCGGAGGGGTACTGACCCTCCAGGGTGCTGCCGGGGGCCGAAGCCGCGGTGATGGCGACACCCGGTGCGGTCAGGTCGGGCTTGACCGCGCTGTCACCGACGCGCGGGCCGCGGCTGGAGAAGCCCGCGAGCTTGTCCGCCTTGTCGACGGCGCCGACGGTGAGCGCGGCCGCGGCGCTGCCCGGGGAGTCGACCGTGTGCTCGTCCGCGCCTTCGTTCCCCGCCGCGACGACGAACAGGGTGCCGCTTTCGGCGGAGAGCCGGTCGACCGCCTCCTCCACCGGGTCGACACCGGGGGTGTCCTCGCCGCCGAGGCTGAGGTTGACGATGTCGGCGCCCTGTGCCACCGCCCACTCCATGCCCGCGATGATGCCGGACTCTTCGCCCTCGTTCCGGTCGCCGAGGACCTTGCCGTTGAGGATCTTCGCGCCCGGGGCGACGCCCTTGTACCTGCCGCCGGACTCGGCGCCGGTCCCGGCGACGACGGACGCCACGTGGGTGCCGTGGCCGTAATGGTCCCCGGGATCAGGTGAGTCGGTGAAGTTCTGCTCCCCGATCACCTGGCCCGCCAGGTCGGGATGGGTCTTGTCGACGCCGGAGTCCAGCACGGCGACCTTGACGCCGGTGCCGTCGTACCCGGCGGCCCAGGCGGCCGGGGCGCCGATCTGCGGCACGCTCCGGTCCAGGGTGCCGCGGCGCTTGCCGTCCAGCCACACCTTGGCCGGCGCGGTCGGGGCGGCGGACCCGGCCCCGGTGCGCGTGCTCCCGCCTGCGGCGGAGCCGGTCACAGTGTTCCAGAAGGCGGCACCGCGCTTCTTGTCGGTGTGCAGGGCCGCGCCGCCGATGACGGGCAGCGCGCGGTCGACCCGTGCCCCGGCCGCGGTGAACGGGCTCATCGAGCGTTCCCGGCGGTCCCGGAAAGTGACGATCAGGGGTACACCGGAGCGGTGCGCGTCGTCGTAACCGTCCGCCACCAGCTGGGTGACATCGAAAAGCCGTGGGTCCAACCTGCCGCCGGCGAGCAGCGGCTGGGCGTCGCCGGGCACGACGTGTGTGTGACCGGCGATCTTCCGGACCGAGAACGGCACCCGTTCGCGGCCCGCCGCCCGCTCCACCGAGGTGACCTCACCGGTGGCCGTCACCCCGACCCGGTCACCGGTGACCAGTGTCACCGTCCTGGACGCCCGAGCCGTCCCGGCGGCGGCTGCCGGGGGTGCGTCATCCGGTGGTGCCGCGGCGGCCGCGCCGGCCGGTGCCGAGGCCAGCGTCGCGGCGATGGCGACCGCGCCGGCCAGACATCTCATGGGTCTGCGCATACCTCGCATCTCTGCCTTCCCGTTCGAGGTCATGTTCCGAGGGAGGCCTTGGAGATACCTGACGGGCACACCTTCAGGAGACCCCAAGGAGATACAGAGACTGGCGGCACGATGTGTGAAACCTGTGAGGGGAGACATGTGTCACACATGACGAGCGGGCCGCTCCCCGGAGGGAACGGCCCGCTCGCACACCCCTCATGGGCGGTGTGCGCGGATCAGTACAGGATGCGGTAGGTGTTCCAGCCCGCGTTGCCGATCTTCACACGCGACGCGTAGGGCGCGGACGCCTTGCCGGTGCCCTTGTACAGCCACAGCGCGCCGTTCTTGTCACGGGCGAGCAGGTCGGTGATGCCGTCGTAGTTGATGTCACCGACGGAGAGCAGGGTGTTGTACGTGTTCCAGCCGCTGCCGATGCGGGTGCGCGCGGCGAACGGGGCCTTGGAGTCGCCGGTGCCCTTGTAGAGCCACAGTACGCCCGAGGAGTCCTTGGCGACGAGGTCGTCCTTGCCGTCGCCGGTCAGGTCGCCCTTGCCCGCCAGGTCGGTGTAGGCGTTCCAGCCGCCGCCGACCTTGTAACGCGAGGTCAGCTTGCCGTTGCCGTAACCCAGGTAGAGCCACAGCACGCCCGAGCTGTCGCGGGCCAGCAGGTCCTCGTAGGAGGCGCCGCCCAGGTTGCCCGCAGAGAGCACGCGGTTGTAGATGTTCCAGCCGCCGCCGACCAGCACGCCGGTCTCGGAGTTCCACGGCGTGTAGTGCAGCTCGCCCGCGGTGACGTCCCAGATGCCGTCCGACTTGCCGTCGAGGTTCTGGTCGACCTGCGTGATGGAGCGGGCGTCCTGCCAGCCGTAGCCGGACTGCTGGCGGGAGTCGAGGCCACCCGTGCCGTTGGGCGGGTAGCCGTACACATCGCCCTTGCTGTCCACGCCGTACACGGCGTTGACCTGGGCCGCCTTGAACTGTGCAGTGACGCTGTACTTCGCGGCGCCCGACGCCTTGGCGGCGGCGGAGACCTGCGAGACAGACCGTCCGGGTGCGTCGGCGGCGAAAGCGGCGGTGGTGCCGGTCGCCACCAGCGCGGCGGTGACCGCCGCAACCGTGACACGCGCCGCGGTACGACGCGTGTTCAGGCCGGAGCTTTTGGCCACGTGGGTCCTCCAGTTGATCATGGGGGCCGGATGACGGGCCGCGGTGCGGCCCGGAAAGATCCGGAGATACTCCGCGATCTTTCCACAGCTCCCTCACGCATCAACCGGGATTTCTTCCTGTGGGCGAAGTGGTACAGAAGCGGGACAGAAGCGCAACATGCGCCGTACAACCATTCCCGTGCTCACGGTTCCCGGAGGCGCTTTTGCGCTCCTGACACCGCCTCCGGCTCCGGGGTGCCGTCCCGGTCATCCGCAGTCCAGCAGGCCCGCCTTGTGCTTGGCGTCGAGTATCCGGTGCACGGAGGCGTCGACCTTGCCGCGGAACGAGGCGTCCTGCTTCATCCGGCTCTGCACGGCCTGCGTCATCTCCGGCACGATGGACGGCCGTATCGTCAGGACCATGTCCCCGCCGGCCGCGATGAAGTCCACCGCCCGCTGCGCCGGGGTGAAGGACCGCACCGCCACCGCGTCACCGAGGTCGTCGGAGATGACCACGCCCTTGAAGTTCAGGTCCTGGCGCAGCAGTTGACCGATCACCGCCGGGGAGAAGGCCGCCAGGTGCTTGGCGTCGATCTTCGTGTAGACGGCGGAGGAGATCATGACGAAGGGCGAACCGGCCTGGATGCCGGCGCGGAAGGGTTCCAGCGAGGCGGACTTGGTGGTCGTGACCGAGTCCACCACGTTCGCGGTGGTGTCCGTGTTGCCCAGCACCTGGCCCAGGCCGGGGAAGTGTTTGAGCGTGGTCATCACGCCGGACTGCGCGAACCCGGCGGCGAAGGCGCCGCTGTGCGAGGTCACGACGGCGGGGGTGTGACCGTACTCGCGGTGGAAGTAGCCGATGGGGCGGTTGCGGGTGCCCAGGCTCGCGGGAACCACGTCGGCGATCGGAGCGAGGTTGAGGTCGACCCCGGCGGCCTTGAGCTGTTTCGCCCAGTCGGCGGCCCGGGTGCGCAGGGTCGCGGTGCTCCAGCCGCCCTGGGTCAGTCCGTCGGGCATGGCCGAGAAGCCGGGGCCGCTCAGCACCTGCACCTGGCCGCCCTCCTGGTCGGTGGCGACCACCATGCCGGCCCGCCGCCCGCCGACCTGGTCGGACTGGGCCCGGATGCCGTCGACCAGCTTCCGGGTCGCCGCGGTACCGGCGTTGCTGCGGCCCGTCAGCATGACGGAGCCCACGTGCTGGTCGCGCAGGGTGCGCAACTGGGACGCGTCGGGGTGGGCGGCGGAGATCCCGCCCATGAAGAGCTGCCCCACCCGCTGGGCCGTGGTCATGCCGGAGTAGTAGTCGTTCACACACTGAGCGGCCCTGGCCGAGGGCAGGGCACGCGGGGTGCTCCGGTGGTCGCCGGGGGTGGCGCCCTGGCTCCGGGCGGCAGCGGGCGGGTCGGCGGCGGTGCGCCCCGCGCTCGAGGGTGCCGTGCCCTGCGTGCCGCGGGCCGTCGGGGAGCCGGCGGCGCTCGTCGAGCCGACGGCGCCCACCTGGGCGGAGGTCCCCCCGCATGCCGTCGCCGCCAGGAGCAGGGTGACCACGGGGACCGCGGTGCGCAGGGCGGCCCGGTGGCCCCGGGTGCGTCGGACACGTGCCGGCATGACTTCTTCTCCCGCCTTCGACGTTCTCCGCACCGCACCAGGGGTGCGGGCGGGGCGCGCCACCGCGTTCCTTCACGCGGACCGCGCCTCTTCCGTCCTTCACACGGTACGTCGCCGTCCGACGGCTCACACCTGCCCGCCGGTCGGCGGGGCCGGGACGGTCCGCTCGCCTGCCCGGCGGACCGGCCGGGACTCCGCCGGTGCCGTCTTCGCACCGGCGCCTGCCCCGGTTCCACAGCGGCCCGGGGGCGTGTGCGCGGCGACAGCGCGGGGGAGCGGCGGCCGGGCGCACGGCGCCCGGTGCGGGGAGAGCCTACTGCCCGGGCGGATGCAGGGCGGTGATGCCGGCGAGGACGAGACCGAGCCCGGAGAGGAACTGCTCGCGGTCGTCGTGTCCGGGCAACTGGGCCGCGACGGCCCGGGTGAACGGGTAGGCGGCCGGGTCGAGTTCCTCCCACGCGGCCGACACGCTGCCGAGGAACTCGGCGCGGTCCGGGACCGGCTCGCCGGCCCGGGCGCCCGCGGAGTTCGCGGCGTTCTGGCCGGCGGCGCCGAGGACGTAGTGCACCAGTGCCGAGGCCGCCGTGAACCATCCGGCCTCCGGCACACCGAGCGCGGCGACCTGCCGGCCGAGGCTTTCGAAGATCCGCGGGGTCACCGACCCCCAGGGGTTGCGCGAGAGCTGGAGGGCGAGTTGCGTGGCGAGCCAGGGGTGTTCCTCGATCGCGTCGAACAGGCCGAGCGCGACGGCCCGGATCGCGTCCTGCGGCGATCCGGCGGCCGGGGCTGCCTCACCCGGGCCGCCCGGCCCGGCAGCCGCACCGCCCGTGCCGGCCTTCGCGGGCGCACCGCCCGTGTCCCCACCGCCGGGTGCACCGGCTCCCGCAGGCGCGCCGGCCGCCCCGGGCCCGGCGGTCAGGGCGCTGGTGACGACGGCCTCCGTGGCGGCGCCGAGCAGTTCCTCCTTGTTGGCCACGTGCCAGTAGATCGCCCCGGGCCCGGTGGCGAGGCGCTCGGTCAGCGCCCGGAACGTGAGCCCGTTCTCACCGGCCGCGTCGAGCAGGTCGACGGCGGCCTCGACGATGCGCTCCCGGGAGAGCGCCTCCGTGCGCCGCTGTGACCGGCGCGTCCGCGTTGCCATGGTCGCCATCTTGACACGTCTGGAGCGCCGTTCCAACATTGGAACGGCGCTCCAGAATGGAACGGCGTACCAGAACGCCCGGCCGTCCGGACCTCCTCCGCGGCCCCGCCCCGACCCCTTGAGGAACGAGGAACCACGATGCGCACTCCCGTCACGATCGTCGGCGCCGGCCTGGGCGGCCTGACGCTCGCCCGCGTCCTGCACGTCCACGGCATCCCGGTCACCGTCCACGAGGCCGAGTCCTCCCCGGCGGCCCGCACGCAGGGCGGACTGCTCGACATCCACGACCACAACGGGCAGCTCGCCCTGGAGGAGGCCGGCCTGACGGACGAGTTCCGCGCGCTCGTCCTGGAGGGCCACCAGGCGATGCGGATCCTCGACCGGGACGGCAGCGTGCTGCTCGACGAACCCGACGACGGCACGGGGGGACGCCCCGAGGTGCGGCGCGGTGAACTGCGCCGGATCCTGCTGGAGTCGCTGCCGGCCGGCACGGTCCGCTGGGGCAGCAAGGCGAGCGGCGTCCGCTCCCTGGGCGGGGGCCGCCACGAGGTGGCCTTCGCCGACGGCGGCACGGTCGTCACGGACCTGCTGGTCGGCGCGGACGGAGCATGGTCGCGCGTGCGGCCGCTGCTGTCCGGCGCGGTGCCCGAGTACACGGGCACCTCCTTCGTCGAGACGTACCTGTACGACGCGGACAACGCCCACCCGGCCGCCGCGAAGGCCGTCGGCGCCGGGTCGATGCTCGCGCCCGCCCCCGGCAAGGGGATCCAGGCCCACCGGGAGGACGGCGGCGCGCTGCACACCTATGCGGCGCTGTCCCGGCCGCTGGACTGGTTCGCCGCCGTCGGCTTCACCGACGCCGCCGCGACGGCCGCGCGGATCGCCGGGGAGTTCGCCGGCTGGGCACCGGAACTGACGGAGCTGATCACCGGCGGGGACACCCCGCCGGTGCTGCGCCCCCTGTACACCCTGCCGCAGGACCACCGGTGGGACAGGGTGGCGGGGGTGACCCTGCTCGGCGACGCCGCCCACCTCATGATCCCGTCCGGCGAAGGCGCCAACCTGGCCATGTACGACGGCGCCGAACTCGGCAAGGCCCTCGCCGCGCACCCCGACGACACCGAGGCCGCGCTCGCCGCGTACGAACGGGACCTGTTCCCCCGCAGCGCGGGGGAGGCCGCCGAAGCCGTACGCCTCCACGAACGCATGTTCGGCCCCCGCGCGCCGCTCAGCCTGTTCGAGATGTTCACGGGAGAGGAGCGGGCCGGTTCCGCGTGAGGACTGCCCGCCGGTCAGCTCTCCCGGCGGAGGTCCAGCATGCAGAAGACCTTGTCGTACCGGTCCTCGCCGACGGCGACGAAGGCGGGCAGCCGGCCGTACTCGGTGAAGCCGAGGGAGCGGTACAGGCGCAGGGCGTGCGTGTTGTCGCCGCGGGCGTCCAGGGTGAGGACCTCGACGCCCGCCTCCCGGGCGTCGGCGATCAGGGCGGCGGTCAGTGCCCGGCCGGTCCCTCGGCCCTGCGCGGCGGCGGCCACCGCGATCTTCTCCAGGTCGGCGTGCGGCCGGTGCGTCGGCCGGGCGTAGCGGACCCAGTACCCGAACCCGGCGAGCCGGCCGCCGAGGTAGGCGGCGCGCAGGGCCGCGTCACCGGAGCGCGCCTCGGAGCAGACGTGGCCGACGAGTTCCGCCACCTCGTCCCGCGTGGGCGGTTCGACCCAGCCCAGCGCGGCACCCGCACGGACGAGGTCCGCGAGAATGGCGTGCGCCGCCGCGGCGAACCCGGCTTCCAGCTCCGGGTCGGCCGCCAGCTCCCCGGCGTCGAGGAGGGTGAGGGGGGCGAGGGGGGCGGTCACACCGCTGGTCAGGGCCGGATCCATGCCCCGCAGCGTAACCACCCCTGAGCCGCACCGGCACTCAGCGCCCCCCCGTCCCGGCCCTCGCCTCCCCGTACCGGTCCCAGGCACCCCCCGTACCGGCACTCAGCACCCCGGCAGCGGTCCTCGGCGCCCCGCCGCGCCCGCTTCGCGCCCTCCGGGCGGCCCGTACCGGAGCGGGCGAGGAAGGGCAGCCGGCGGGACTCGAGCGAAACTCGACCGCCGATTGCTTCGATGAACGGCATCAGGAACGGAGCAGCAGGCCGTCACCGGCGCGATGTCCGCACCGTGCCGGACCGGACGGAACCGCTCGCCCGTGGCGCACCGGATCCCGCGCCCGACCGGCCGGGCGGCGCGCGCCGGGGGAACCAGGGGACGGACGTGCCCGAAGTCGCCGACGCCCGTGAAAGGGATGCTCATGCCGGTCTCCCGTATCCCTGCCGATGACCGAACATCCGGCGTCGCTCGGACATCGAGCACGGACGCCACCGACGCGGCGCCGGCGGCCGAACCGATCTCTTTGGGGTGACTAGGACATGGGAACCGTCGGACTGGCACGCACCCAGTTCGCCTTGACCGTGGGGGTGCACTACCTGCTCGTCGCACTGACCCTCGGACTCGTGGTCATGGTGGCGGTCTGCCACACCCGCTGGGTCCGCACGGGCGACCCGGCGCTGCGGCAGGCCACGAAGTACTGGGGCACGCTCTACGTCATCAACTACGCGGTCGGCATCGGCGCGGGCATCGCCATGGAGTACCAGCTCAGCGCCAACTGGTCGGGCCTGGAGAACATGGGCGCCGGAGTGTTCGGCGCGCCGCTCGCCGTGGAGACCGTCGTCGCGTTCTTCGTGGAGTCGACCTTCCTCGCGCTGTGGATCTTCGGCTGGCAACGGCTGCCCGCGAAGGCGCATCTGGCCTGCATCTGGATCGTCGCCGCGGCCGCGTACCTCTCCGTCGTCTGGGCCCTGCTGGCCAACGGGTTCATGAACAACCCGGTCGCGTACGAGATGCGCGACGGCACCCTCCAGCTGACCGACCCGCTCGCCCTGCTCACCAACCCCAACGCGTGGATCGCCATCCTGCACGTCATCGGCGGAGCCCTCGCGGTCGGCGGGTTCTTCATGCTCGGTGTCTCGGTGCTGCTGCGCAGGCGCGGCCGGGCCGACGACACGTTCGTACGGCACTCGATGCGCATGGGCGCCCACGCCGGCTTCTGGGGCGCCCTGCTGGTCGGTCTCAGCGGTGCGGTGCAGATCGAGCGGATCGGCGAGCAGCAGCCCATCAAGCAGGCGCTGCTGGACGGCGACAGTGAGCGGATCACCGCGTTCCAGCGGGAGCTGACGGAGCGTTTCGGGGATGGCGGGCTGCCGCCGGCGCCACTGGTGCAGTACAGCGCCTACGCGATGATGGCCGTCGGGTTCGTGCTCCTGATCGTCTCCGTGTGGACCCTGATCGCACTGCGCGGCGACCGGATGCTCACGTCGAAGCCGCTGCACCGAGTGCTGCGGGTCGCCATGGTGATGCCCTTCGTGGCGAACATCGCCGGCTGGCTGGTACGCGAGATCGGCCGGCAGCCGTTCGTCATCGACGACATCCTCACCACCCGGCACGCCCTGACCCCCTCGCTCACCACGGCCCAACTGACCGTCTCCCTGGTGGTGCTGGGGGCGATCGTCACGACCCTGCTGATCCTCGACTGGTGGCTGCTCGGCAAAGCGGCGATGCGCGGACCCGCGCAGGCCGACCTGTGGGCACAGGAGTCCGTCTCAGGTGAACACCCGGACCCCGGCGGCACACTCGACGACGAGCGCGACAGCGTCCTCCTGTAGGGCCTGTCCGGCGGATCGGCTCGCACCGTCGTGGCCCGCGCCTCTCCCTACCGGAGGGCGGGGGCCGGTGCGTGCGGCTGCGAGGCGGAGGAGGGCGTCCACGCGAACGTGGACAGCCGGCGACGACGCGGCACAGGTGCGTACCCCCGGTCGCATCAGCCGCTCCGCACCGGGCCGCGACCGCGACAAGATCCGCCGGACAGGCCCCGGAGCCTGCCCGTCACGGCGCCCGCCTCCTCCTCCCGGCTCGTCCCGCCCCGCACCTCACGCTGCAAAGGAGCACACCGGCCATGAGTTACCCGACCTTGTGGACCATCGGGTTCATCGCCTTGTTCACCGGCTACCTGACGCTCGCCGGCACCAATTACGGAGTGGGCTCGACCCTGCTGTTCACGGCCCGTGACGACCGCGAACGCCGGCAGGTGCTCGGCGGCCTCGGCCCGTTCCTGCTCGTCAACGAGTCCTGGCTGCTGGTGTCCCTCGGCGTCCTGGTGGGCACCATGCCGGGCCTGGAGACCCAACTCCTGGTCGGGGCCGCGCCGTTCGCCCTGATCGCCATGGCCGGCGCACTGGTCCTGATCAGCGCCGTGATGCTCCGCAGCCGGCACCCCGGGGCCACCGTGCGCAGGCGGTGGGACGGCGTGATCTGCGCGGCCGGCACCGCGGCGGCGTTCGGCTGGGGAGCGTTCCTGGTCGCCGTCGCCGGATCGCTCGACCTCGACGGCGGCGGCCATGTGGTGGGCAGCGGCGCGGCGTTCACCCCGTACGCCCTGCTGGGCGGGGTCAGTGCCGTCGCGCTGCTCGGCGCGCACGGCTGCGCCTTCACCGCCGCCCGCACCACCGGGGCGGTCGCCGCCCGCGCCGGCGTCCTCGCCCGCCGGCTGTGCGGCGCCGGCTGCCTGCTCGTCGCCCTGACCGCCCTCGCGTCCTGGGCCGGCGGGCACACCGACGGGAGCGCGCTGCGCCGGCCCGCCCTGGCGCTGCTGCTGCTCGCGCTCGCCGTGCTCGCCCTGCTGCCGGCCGTCCGCGCGCTGTCCGCCGGCCGGCCCTGGCGGGCGTACGCGGCCACGACCGTCGCGGTGGGGCTCGCGCCGGTCGCCGTGTTCGCGGCCAAGTACCCGTACCTGGCGACCCCCGCACGGTCCGGAGTGCGGGCCGTCGCGGCCCAGGACCTCGCCGCGGACAGCACCGCACTGGCCCTGATCACCTGGACCGCGGGCCCGGTCCTGGTGCTGGTGATCGCCGTACAACTGCGGATGTGGTGGCTGCTGCGCGCACCCGCGGAGCGGTCCACGGCCCCCGCCTTCCACTGACGCCCCCGGGGGACGCATGAAGCACGGACCGCTCGACCCCGAACTGGTGCGGATCCACCCGCGCGTGAAGGTGTTCCTCCTGGTGTGCACCGCCGGTGCGGCGCTCGGCGGCGCGCTGGTCGTCGCCCAGGCGCTGCTCCTCGCCCGGGTGCTCGCCGCCCTCTTCGACGACGGCTCCCGCGAGGCCTTCGCCACGGTGCCGCTGCCCCTGGCCGCCGGGGCCGTCGCGGCCCGGTGCGGACTCGCCTGGTGGGAACGCTGGTATCCGGCGCGGGAGGCGACGCGGGTGCAGCAGGCGTTGCGCGAGGAGCTGGTCGAGGCCGCGGGCCGGGGCCGGATCCGGGGCGCGGGGCCGCGGCCCGCCGCCGTGGTGGCCGTGCTGACGCGCGGCGCGGACGCGCTGGAGGGCTACGTCTCGGGCGCCGTGGCCGTGCTGCCGCACGCCGTCGTGGTGCCGCCCGCCGTCGTGTGCACGCTGCTGTACCTCGACCTGCCCTCCGGGCTCACCGTGCTGGTCACGCTCCCCTTCGTCCCGCTGGTGCTGGCCGTCGTCGGACTGCACACCAAGGCGCGTACCGAGCGGCACTGGAACGTGCTCCTGCGCCTGGGCGAGCGCTTCCGCCAGGCGGTCGGCGGACTCACCACCCTGCGGGTGTTCGGGCGGCAGGACGACGCGGCCCGGCGCATCCGCGCGGCCGGCACCGAGCTGCGGGTGGTCACGATGGCCACCCTGCGCCAGGCGTTCCTGTCGTCCTTCGTCCTCGAGACCATGACCACCCTGGCCGTCGCCCTGATCGCGGTGCCGGTCGGATTCCGGCTGCTCGCCGGGGACATGTCGCTCACCGCGGGCCTCGCCGTCCTGCTGCTCACACCGGAGGCGTACCGTCCGCTGCGCTCCCTGGCGCTGCGCTTCCACGCGAGCCAGGAGGGCCGGGCCGTACTCGAACAGGCCCGCCGGATCACGGCGGCCGCCCCTGAGCCGGCGCGGCCCGCCGCGTCGGGGCCGCACCCGGTGCCCGTGCCCAGCCCGGCCCGCGCGCCTGTCGTCCTGGACCGGCTGACGGTCGGGTTCCCGGGCGGCCCCGCCGCCCTGACCGGGGTGTCGCTGACGCTCGAACCCGGCCGCTGCCACGCGCTGACCGGACCCAGCGGCGCGGGCAAGAGCACCCTGCTGCGCACCCTCGCCGGCCAGCTCGCACCGCTCGGCGGTGAGATCCGCGTCGGGTCCCACGCGCTGCCGCACGTCCCCGGCGCCGCGTGGACCGACGTGCTCGGGGTGGTGCCGCAGCGGCCGCACCTGTTCGCCATGTCCCTCGCGGACAACGTCCGCCTCGGCCGCCCCGACGCCGGCCCCGACGAGGTGTGGCAGGCGCTCGCCGCGGCGGGGGCCGCCGACTTCGTGGCGGCACTGCCCGACGGCCCGGCGACCCCGCTCGGCGACGGCGGCGCGCTGCTCAGCGCCGGTGAACGGCAGCGGATCGCGCTGGCCCGCGCCCTGCTGCGCAAGCCGGCGCTGCTGCTGCTCGACGAGCCCACCGCCCGGCTGGACGGCGAGACGGAGCAGCGGGTGCTCGGCGCCCTGCGCGCCCTCGCCGGGAACGAGCGCACCACGGTGCTGGTGGTCACCCACCGCCCCCGGGTCATGGAACTCGCGGACACGGTCTTCCACGCCGCTCACGGCTCGGTCGACGTACAGCCGCGCCTGCTGGAAGGACAGCCGACATGATGAGGGGTTCGGCCCCCGCACTGCTGCGGACCCGCCTGGTCCTCGCGGCCCTCGCCACGGCACTGTGCGAGGCGTCGGCGGTGGCCCTGACCGGCACCGCCGCCTGGCTGATCTGCCGGGCCTCCGAGCAGCCCCCGCTCGCCGCCCTGTCGGTGGCGGTCGTGGCGGTCCGCGCCCTGGCGATCGTCCGCGGCACGCTGCGCTACGGCGAGCGGCTGGCCGGACACGACGCGGCGCTGCGGATCATGGAGCGGGTGCGCGGCCGGTTCTTCGACGCCCTGGAACCGCTGGCCCCCGCCGGGCAGCCCGCGTTCCGCCGCGGTGACCTGCTCACCCGGCTGCTCGCGGACGTGGAGGCGGTGCAGGACCTGGTGGTCCGGGTGGTGCTGCCCGGCCTCGCGGCGCTCACGGTCGGCGCCGGTGTCACCGCCTGGGCCTGGCTGCAACTGCCCGCGGCGGGAGCCGCGCTGGGCTGCGGCCTGCTGGCCGGCTCGGTGCTGCTGCCGGTGGCGGCGGCCGCCGCCCTGGACCGGGCGCGGGTACGCCTGGTGCGGGCCCGCGGCCTGCTGGCGGTGCGCAGCGTGGACATCATCGAGGGGGCCGAGGACCTCGCGGTCTGCGGCGCGTCGGCCGCCGCCACCGGGCGCGAGCGCGCCGCCGCGCGGACCGTCGCCCGGCTGGAACGCTCCGTGGCGCTGCGCGGAGCCACCGCCGGCGCCGCGGGGCTCCTGGTCCGGCTGGCGACGACCGGCGCGGTGGCGGTGCTCGCCGCGAGGGCCCAGGACGCCGGGCGGCTCGGCCCGGTCACCGTCGCCGTCCTCACCCTGACCGCGCTCGCCGCCGTGGAGACGAGCGCTCCCGTGCAGGCCGCGGCGGAGCGGTTCGGTGAACTCGGCCATGGGCTGCGGCGGTTGCGGGAAGTCCTGCGCGCCCGCCCGCCCGTCCCCGAACCCGCGCACCCGCATCCGGTGCCCGCGGGCCCCCTCACGCTGGAGTTCGACGATGTCACCGTGGTGCCCCCGGGAGCTTCCCGGGCGGCCCTGAGCGGATTCGGCCTGTCCCTGGCCCCGGGCCGCAAGGTCGCCCTGGTCGGGCCGAGCGGCGCGGGCAAGAGCACCGTACTGGCCGCCGCGCTGGGATTCGTCCGCCCCGGGGCGGGACAGGTGACGCTGAACGGTGTGCCGGTGGAGCGGGCGGGGGGCCGGCAGCTGCGGCCCCGTCTGGTGTGCGGACTCACCCAGGAGCACTACGTCTTCGCCGGCACGGTCCGCTCCGTGCTCAGGACCGGCCGGCCGGACGCCGAGGATGCCGAACTGTGGTCCGCCCTCGAACAGGCCGGTGCCGCCGACTGGATCCGTGCCCTGCCGGGCGGCCTGGACACCGGAGTACGGGACGACGCGGCCGACCTGTCGGGCGGCCAGCGCCAGCGGCTGGCACTCGCCGCGGCCCTGCTCGCCGATCCCCGCGTCCTCGTCCTGGACGAGCCCACCGAGTCCGTCGATCCCCTGACGGCCGACGCCCTGCTCCGTGACACCCTGGCCGCGGCGGGCGACCGGTCCCTCCTCCTGGTCAGCCACCGCCTGCGCGGCCTGGAGCCGGCCGACGAGATCGTGGTGCTGCGCGCGGGGCACGTCGTCCAGCGCGGCAGCCACACCGAGCTCCTCGCTCAGGAGGGCTACTACCGCGACCAGTACACCGCCGAACGCGAGGCCGAGCAGCACACGGCTCCCGCGCTCACCGTGCGGTGAGCGCGGGCGGACGCCGTCCATGCGGCGGGCGCGGGCGGGCGGTACCTGCGGCGGGCGCTCGGGCAGGGCGGCCCGCCGCCGCGAGCCGCAGGAGGATCCGGCACCACGGAAGCCCCGGGAAGGCCCGGCACGCCCTGGACGAGATCACGGACTGCCCCGGCAAGGCCCGGGACGTCCCGGACGAGATCGTGTGTGCCCCGGCAACGCCCGGCACGCCCTGGACGAGATCATGGCGATCGTCGTCACCGTGCGGCCGGACGGCGGGTGCCGGGGCGGCCGTCACCGGCCCAGCAGCGGCGGCAGCTCCTCGCTGACCAGCTCGATGTTCCGGGCGGTCAGGTCGTCCGGCATGCCGGCGATGCTCGCCCAGAAGATCAGGTGCTCCACCGGCAGTCCCTCGACCGTCTCCTTGATCTCGGCGGCGGCTTCCCCGGGAGTGAGGATCTTCAACGCGCCCCACGGGGCGTTGGAGGTCCGGTTGCGGAACTCGTCGGGGTGGATGATCGGCGGCCGGGGCTTGTCGGTGCCCTCCACCGACGACTGCCGGTAGCTGTTCATCTGGTGGGCGAGACAGGGCGCGACGCGCGCCCACGCCTCCTCCGGGTCGTCGGCGAGGATGATCGGCAGCAGGCCGGAGAGCCGGGCGGTCGCCGGGTCGTGGCCGCCCTCGACCAGGCCCTCGCGGTAGTGCGGGAACAGCTCGCGGGAGATGTGCAGCAGCCCGATGCCGAGCCGGCCGGCCATCCGCGCGCCCCGGGGCCCGTAGAAGCCGCCCCACAGCGGAACGGGTTCCTGGACCGGGCCCGGGGTGATGCCGCCCTCCTCCCAGAGCCTGCGGACCTCGCGGATGTTCTCCTCGGTCCGCCGGAACCGCCGCGTGAAGTCCGCGCCCATCAGGTCGTACTCGGGAACCCGGTAGCCGGCGCCCATGCCCAGTTCGAGGCGTCCGCCGCTCACGAGGTCGACGATCGCCGCCTCCTCCGCGAGCTGGGCGGGCCTGCGCAGCGCGGGCAGCACCACCGAGGTGCCGATCCGGGCCCGGCGGGTGCGGGCCGCGGCGGCGGCGGCGAAGGTCAGCGGCTGCGGCAGATAACCGTCCTCGAAGAGGTGGTGCTCGGTGAACCACAGCCCGCCCACGCCCCGCCGGTCCGCCTCCTCGCAGAATTCCAGGTTCTGCGCGTAGTGGTCGGCCCAGGGGCGCTTCCAGCCCTCCGGGTTCCGGAGGTCGAAGAGAAGTCCGACATCCATGGTGAAGTCCCCATTCAGTAAGTGAGTTCGGCGAGCCGGAGCGGCTTTCGGTGTACGGCGTCGCCACCGCGGCGGGGAGACGTGACGTTCCTCCCCTCGGGGGCCGGGAACGTTTTTCCCGCCCCGGGTGGGCGCCGCGCCGGACGGTGCGGACCGGCGTCGGAAAGCGAGTACGGCACCTCCGCGGGAGGTGCCGGAATCGCTGGGACATGTGCTGTGAGATCCGGGTCAGGCCTCGCAGAGGCCCTCGACGGCGATCTTCTCGAAGATGTGCGCGTACGACACGATGTCGTCGGGGACCTGCGCGGACATGGCCTGGAACTGCGGGTTGCCGAGCGCCTTGGCGAGGGCCTCGGTCGACTCCCAGACCGCGACGTTCATGAACTGCCGGCTGCCCGCCGTGCCCTGGTGCATCTGCAGGGAGACGAATCCCGGCTGCGCCTTCATGAACTCGGCCTGCTTCTTCCAGTGGGCCAGGAAGGACTCGGACCTGTCCTTCGGGACGATGAAGGTGTTGGCCAGGACGATCGGCCCGGTCTTCTCCCTGAACTGCGCGAACAGCGGCGTGGTCGGGTCCAGGTTCTCCAGCTTGGCCATTTCTGTCTCTTTCTCTCGGTATCGATTCACTGCCGCCCCTTCAGGCCGCGCCTATGCCCTGCGCGAAGCCGAAGAGGCCGTTCGGGTCGTAGCTGTTCTTGGTCTTCACCAGTCGCGGATAGTTCTCGGCGTAATAGGAGGTCTTCCAGTCCGCCAGGTCCGGGTCGATGAAGTTCTGGTAGGCCTCGCCCGACGAGAGCGGGTCGACGGCCGCGAAGCCCGCGTCGACCCAGGCCTTCGCGGCGGCCCGCAGCTCGTCGGTGACCGGCCCCTGCGCCATGAAGCCCTGGAAGTTGACGGAGAAGCGGCTGTCGCGGTGCACGAAGGCCGTCGCGGTGCGGTCCAGGTCCCGGACGGCGCCGTCGACCGGCAGCACCTGGAGGCCGTGCGTCTGGCCGCCGGACACCCGCTGGTCGTCGAAGAGCGCCAGGACGCGGGCCCAGCCGTCGCGCGGCACGTCCTCACGGACCAGGCGGCTGCGCTCCAGCGCGAAAGCGGTCCGGGGAAGCCGCCCGCGCGGGAAGACGTCCGACCGGTGGCACTCCTCGGTGGTCCTGCCCGCGCATCCGAAGATCCCCGTCATCAGGTCGCGGTAGGACAGCACCGACGTCTGCCGCGCGGCCGGCGCGCCGGTCAGGGAGCCCAACCGGGCCAGCTCAGCGTCGAGTTCGGCCGGGCTCCCGGTGGAGACCACGATGACCGACGGGACCGGGACGTTGCCCGGCGCGGCGTCGGCGAGGGTGACCACCGCCGCCGAGCCGATCGTGCGGGGGCACTCGGCCAGCCACCGGGAGTAGCCGTCGAGCATGTCGAGCGCCTGGTCGTAGCCGTAGCCGAGGCGCGCCGTCGCCACCTGCGACAGGACCGACGGCGTCAGCGTGTAGGACGTGACGATGCCGAAGTTGCCGCCTCCGCCGCCGCGCAGCGCCCAGAACAGGTCCGGGTGCTCCCGCGCGGAGGCCGTCACGGCCTCGCCGCTCGCCAGCACCACCGTCGCCGAGGTCAGGGCGTCGCAGGCCATGCCGAGCGTCCGGGAGAGGAACCCCAGCCCGCCGCCCTGGACGAACCCGCCGGCGGCGACGGTCGGGCACGCGCCGCCGGTGAGGGCCAGACCCGAGTCGGCCAGCGTGTTCAGCACGTCGACGTTCTGCGCGCCCGGGCCCAGCGTCACCGAACCCCCGCCGACCCGCACCGAGTCCAGCCGGGACACGTCCACCACCAGGCCGGTGCCGGTGGAGTACCCCGCAGCGCTGTGGCCGCCGCTGCGCACCGCCGGAGCCAGTCCGTTCTGCTGTGCGAAGGCCAGGCACAGCGCCGCGTCCCGCGCGTCCGCGCAGTACGCGACGGCCTGCGGGGCGATGGTGTCGAACTGCATCAGGTCCAGCTGCCTGGCGGTCGCGTACCGGGCGTCGGAGGGGAGCACCAGGTCACCGGTGAGGTGCCTGTCCAGCCGGCTCCAGGCGACGGAGCCCGAACCCAGGACACGGATGGCGGGGACCGCCGCGGCCGTCCCGAGCAGCGCCCGACGGGAGATCACGACGAGACCTCCTGCCCGCGCTTCGGTGTCCCGGCCGGCCCGGGCGGGCGCCCGGTGCCGGCGTCCAGACCGCCGAGCCGGGCGGCCAGCAGGTCGCGCACCGCCCGGTGGCCGAGGAGTTCGCCGAACAAGGAGCGCACCGGCTCGATCTCCGGGCCGCCGAGCATGATGAGGGCCTGGGCGTCGATGACCGCCATGGCACGGCGGCCGGCCCGGTGCCGCTCGTCGTGGTACGAGTCCAGCAGCCCGGCCGGCGCGGTGCCCGCGACCTCGGCGGCGAGCTTCCAGCCCAGGTCGAAGGCGTCCTGCAGGCCGAGGTTGACGGCCTGGCCGCCGACCGGAAGGTGGCGGTGGGCGGCGTCCCCGGCCAGCAGCACCCGACCCCGGCGGTAGTGCGCGGCCTGGCGGCTGACATCGCCGAAGGCGTTCACCCACACCGGGGTGCCGCCGCTGATGTCCTCCCCGGTCACCCGCGCCCACGCCTCGGCGACCTCGTCGAAGCCGGGTGCGGCGGTACGCACCGCGGGCGTGCGCCCGTACTCGTGCACCATGACCCGGGTCAGTCCCTCCCGCGTCGCGGCGACCGCGAAGCCGCGGGGCAGCCGCTGGAAGCGGCGGTCGGGAATGTCCACCCCGCGGACGTCGCAGCGCAGCAGCTCGCGGCGGGCGTCCCGGCCGGGGAACTCGAAGCCCGCCAGGGCCGCGACCGTGCTCTCCTCGCCGTCACAGCCCACCACGTACCCGGCGGTCAGCCGCACGTGCCGTCCGGAACCGCCGGTGACGGCGTCGACGCTCACGCCGTCCGCGGCCGGACGCAGCGCGCGGACCTCGTGCTCACGCCTGATGTCCGCGCCGAGCCGGCGCGCCCGGTCGCCGAGCAGCGCCTCGATGCGCGCCTGCGGCACCTTCCACTGGCCCGCGAACGGGGAGGGCTGGCCGTCCAGGTCGAGGGGCAGACCGCCGAAGTGCCCCCGGGGTTCACGGGGCACGGTGCCGAGCGGCGCCAGCAGGCCCCGCTCGTCCAGGAGTTCCATGGTGCGGGCGTCCAGGGTGGTGGCCCTGGACTCCGTCGTCGGCGCCGCCAGCCGCTCCAGCACCGTCACCTCGGCCCCGCCCACGCGCAGTTCACCGGCGAGCGCCAGCCCGACGGGCCCGGCACCGACGACGATGACCCGGTCGTCCACGTCAGCACCGGCCTTCGGCGTGGTCCCCGGCGCGCCCCGGGGCGGCGCCCGCCGGGAACGGCCCCAGGCACTCGGGCGCCGGGCCGCCGCCGGCCGTCGCCGCCGGGGACCGGGACGCGCCCGCACCGGGGAGGCCGAGTCCGCGGCTCGCGGGGCGGCCGTCGCCCGGCAGCTCGTTCACCGGGCGTCCCAGTGGTAGAAGCGCTGTGCCATCGCGTCGGCGGGCGAGCGCCAGGTGGCCGGGTCGTAGGCCTCGATGAACGGCTTCAGGTCGGCGCTGACGTTCACGAAGAGCGGGTGGTTCCTGGCCTCCTCGATGGCCGCGCCGCCGCCGTCGGAGTCGAAGTCCTGGAGGTGGAAGTAGAGGCCGCGGTAGCTGAACAGCTGACGGCGTCGGGTGCCCATCAGCCCCGGCATCTCCGTGGTGTCGAACTCCCCGAAGATGCGGGAGACCTCGGCCTGCGACGACGGGTCCATCCGGGCGACGATCAAGGTGCTGTGCATCGATCTCTCCTCATTCGAAGGCGATTACTGACGGGAGGCCGCCACCCGGCTCGTCCCGAACCAGCGGTCCAGCGCGTCGGACAGCGGCCCGCAACCGGGGTCCGCCCAGGCGACATGGCCGTCGGGGCGCAGCAGCACGGCGGACGCCCCGGTGAGCAGACAGCCCTGCGGGAGGTGGTGCGGGGCCGCCGTCACCACGTCGACCCGGTCGGCCCAGGGCTCGGCGGCCCGGCGCAGCTCCGGGTCGTCCGCCAGGTCCAGCAGCACGCCGCGGCCGGTGCGCAGGCCCGCGATGGTGGTCGTCGGCCCGTCGGGCCCGCGCAGCTCCCGCTTGGGGACGCGGGCGCCGAGCAGCGGATGGGTGCCGGGGCCGACGTCGTAGCGGATGTCGAGACCGCTGACCATCCCGGCCAGATGGCGGCGGACCTCGTCCAGCTCCATCAGGTCCGCGACCACCTCGCGCAGCGGCTCGACCTCCGAGCCGGACAGGAAGAGCACGCCCTGGGCCAGCGTGTTGACCAGCAGCCGGGCGCCGACGGGATGGCGTTCGGCGTGGTAGGAGTCGAGCAGCGCCGGCGGCGCCGACCCGCGCACCACCGCGGCGAGCTTCCAGCCGAGGTTGACGGCGTCCTGCACACCGACGCTCAGCCCCTGGCCGCCCACCGGGAGATGGGTGTGGGCGGCGTCGCCGGCCAGCAGCACCGAACCCCGCCGGTACTCGGTGACCTGGCGCGTCGCATCGCCGAAGGAGCTGATCCAGTGCGCGGTGCCGCCGCGCATGTCCTCCCCCGTCAGCCGCTCCCAGGCGTCCGCCACCTCGGCGAACTCCGGGGGCCGGGTGCGCCGCCGGGGCGGGACGCCGTGCTCGACGACGATGATGCGGTCGACGCCGTCGCCGAGCGGGGTGGCCATCACCATGCCGGCCGGCAGCCGTTCACCGATCGGACGCGGCCTGAGCGCGCACCCGCCGATGTCGGCGACGAACATCTCGCGGGTTGACGGGGTCCCCGGGAACTCGAACCCGGCGGCAGCGCGCACGAAGCTGTGGCCGCCGTCGCAGCCGACCAGGTAGCGGCAGCGCAGCAGGCGCGGCCCGCCCGGCGTCTCGACCTCGACCCGCACGCTGTCGCCGTCGTCGTGCAGGCCGACCACGGTCCAGCCGCGCCGGACGTCGGCGCCCAGCTCCGCCGCCCACTCCCCGAGCACCCGCTCGGTGGTGGCCTGCGGGATGCTCCGCGCCCCGAAGTGGGCGTCCATCAGGACGCTGTAGTCCAGCGGCAGCCCGCCGAAGTGCCCCGAGGCGCTGATCCCCAGGTCGCCGAAGCGGGACAGCAGTCCGCGCTGGTCGAACAGTTCCACCGCGCGGGCGGTGAAGCCCAGGCTCCGCGACTCCTGCGACGGCTTCTCCAGCCGGTCCAGTACGAGGGCCTCGACGCCGCCGAGGCGCAGTTCCGCGGCCAGCACGAGCCCCGCGGGGCCCGCGCCGACGATGATCACCGGAGCGTCCATGGGGCCTCCTTGGCAGGCGGGAACCGCGGCAGGAAGCCGCGGAGAGAAAAGGGCGGTGACCGGGCGGACGATGCGCGCGGCCGGGAAATGACCGAAGGGCCGGGGCGCTTATGAGAGGAATTCGAAGAAATCTGGCTCGGCAGCCCCGCTGCGCATTACCGTGCCACCGCGTCTGTCGCGATGTCAACTGCCCATTTACCGTTCGGCAGTTCTCTACCGCGCCTCTATTTCGCCTCCAGTGCGCCGCTACCGTCACCGGGCATCCTGGGGATCCTGACCATGGAATGCGCGCATCTCTATTTCTTTCATTCCTCGGCCGCCGCTGTTTCGAATGCACGAGGACACGTCGAGGGATCTTTGAGTGACCGTGTGTCATTCGATAAGACCCGAGCAGATGCGGATCCGGCGCTCGGCTCCGCCCTCCTCGACGTCCACCGGTGACCCCCTCTGCTTCCGTGACCGCCGCAGGAGCCGGGGCAGCAGGCCGCGACGAAGAACCCCGTCATCACCACCGAGGAGGCCCGGTGACCCGTCCCATCACCTTCCCGCAGGACCGCTCCTGCCCGTACGAACCGCCCGCCGGCTACCGGTCCTTGCAGCAGGAGGGCCCGCTGACCCGCGTCACGCTCTACGACGGCAGCACCGCGTGGGCGGTGACCGGCCACGCCGAGGCCCGCAGGCTGCTCGGCGACCCGCGGCTGTCGGCCGACCGGCGCAAGGCCGGCTTCCCCATGACGAGCCATGTGCTGACGGCGCTGCGCCACCTGCCCCCCTTGCTGTTCAACGCGGACGAACCGGAGCACGGCCGGCAGCGCCGGATGCTGATCCCCGGCTTCGGCGTGCCGCGCATCAGGGCGCTGCGGCCCCGGATCCAGCGGATCGTCGACGAGCTGCTGGACACGATGGTCGAGCAGGGGCCGCCCGCCGAACTGGTCTCGGCGCTCGCGCTGCCCGTGCCGTCGATGGCGATCAGTCTGCTGCTCGGGGTGCCGTACGAGGACCACACGTCCTTCGAGGAGCTGTCGCGGCTGGTCATGCGCGGGTCCGGGCCGGAAGAGTCCGCGGCCGCGCGGGGCAAGATGCTGGGCTACCTGGAGGGGCTCCTCCTCGACAAGGAGCGGCGCCGGCGGCAGGGGCTGGAGGACGGCCCGCACTCCGGGCTGCTGGACGAACTAGTCCGGGACCGGCTGCTCACCGGCCAGACGGACCGCGAGGAGATCGCCAGGCTGGCGTTCAACCTGCTGGTGGCCGGGCACGAGACCACCACCAACATGATCTCGCTCGGGACGCTGCTGCTCCTGGAGCGTCCGGACCGGCTGGCCGCGCTGCGCGCCGATCCCGGGCTGCTGCCGCAGACCGTCGACGAACTGATGCGGCACCTGTCGGTCGTGGACGAGCTGTTGCGGGTGGCCACCGAGGACATCCCCTGCGGCGCCCAGGTGATCCGGGCGGGCGAGGGCGTGGTCTTCAACACCTCGATGATCAACCGGGACGCGGACCACTTCCCGGAACCGGACGAGCTGCGCCTGGACCGCGGCGGGCAGCACCATCTGGCGTTCGGATTCGGGGTCCACCAGTGCCTGGGGCAGAACCTGGCGCGGCTGGAACTGGAGGTGGCACTCGGCACCCTGTTCCGGCGGCTGCCCGGGCTGCGCTCGGCCGTCACCGTGGACGAGCTGCCGGTCAAGCCGGGGGACACCATCCAGGGGCTGATCGAGTTCCCGGTCGAGTGGTGACGGATCCGGCGCAGGGCAACGGTGAGGAGGGACGACGGAGATGGCGATGATCGAGGTCGATCGCGAGGTGTGCATCGGCGCGGGGCTCTGCGCCTGGAACGCCCCGGAGGTCTTCGAACAGGACGAGGAGGGGCTGAGCCGGGTCCGGGCCGGCGCCGGATCCGGGGAGGGACCGGACGAGCGCGCTCTGGAGGAGGCCCGGTCGGCCTGCCCGGCCCAGGCCATCCGCCTCACGGGGGAGTGACCCGGCGGCGGCCGTGGCGAGCGGTGCCGGTCCGTTTGTGACGGCCGCCGTGGCGAGCGGTTCCGATCCGCTTCTTGTGATGCGGTGACACGGGGGCTCGGTCCGACCGAGCCGGGAGGACAGGGGCCCGGTGTCATCCCCAGGTCTGACATGCCGTCACGTACTGCGACCGGAGTCGCCCGTCGGAACAGGAGCTGCGGCTGACTTCAGGGCCCGCTCGCGCCGGGACGATGGAATGGTTCCGGAGAGAAGCGAGAGGGAGTACCGAAGATGGCGAAGCTGGAGACCCTGGACCCGATGACGCCGATGTTCGCGCAGTTCAAGGAGAGGACGGGGCCCGTCGTCCTGGCCAACACCTTCTTCGTTCCCGAGGAGAGGGCCGAGGAGTTCCTTCCTCTCTTCCGAAGGCAGGCGGAGTTCATGAAGGCCCAGCCGGGATTCGTCTCGCTGCAGATGCACCGGGGAACCGCGGGCAGCCGGCTCATGATGAACGTCGCGGTCTGGGAGTCCACCGAGGCGCTCGCCACGGCGTTCGGCAGCCCGGAGTTCCAGCGCATGGCGGCCGAGTTCCCCGACCACATCGTGTCCTACCCGCACATCTTCGAGCAGATCGAGGTGTGACACCGCCCCTGGCAAGACGTGGGGGACCCTGAGCGCCCGGGTGGTCGATCGGTTGTCGAGGAGCGCACGAGGGACCGCCTGGAGGGTGGGGAGCGGACCCGGGCCCCGGGCCCGGACCGACGCCACAGAGCGATGAGGAGTCCCGATGAGCGTGCAGGAGATCCCCCCGCGAGCACAGCAGCCCTCGACGGAGCTGTACCAGCAGGTCCAGCAGTTCTACGTGCGGCAGATGCAACTGCTGGACAGCGGCGAGGTGGACGCGTGGATGCTCACCTTCACCGAGGACGGCGTCTTCGCGGCGAACGGGCAGCCCGAGCCCACCGTCGGCCGCGAGGCGATCGGGGCGGCCGCCCGCAAGGCGAGTGACCACTTCGCCGCGCAGGGCATCCAGCGCCGCCACTGGCTGGGCATGGTGTCGGTCACCGGACAGGAGGGGACGACGGTGACCGCACGCTCCTACGTCCTGCTCATCGAGACCCCGCGCGGCGGTCAGGCGACGATCCTGTGCAGCGCCACCTGCGAGGACGTCCTGGAGATCGGCCCCGAGGGGCCGGCCGTGCGGCGGCGCCACGTCAGCCGCGACGACCTGGTGTGACGGCACGGGACACCACCTGGCACCCCGGGACACGAAGAGACCGGGCATGCCGGAGGGCCTCCGCGGGCGACGCCCGCGGAGGCCCTCCGGCATGTACCGGGGCCGCGCCCCGGCGCCCCTCACGGAGCCGTCACCACGGTGGCCGCGTTGAAGCCGCCCTGCCCCCGGGCCAGCACCAGCGCGGTGCGCAGCGGCAAGGGGCGGGGGGCGCCCACGACGAGGTCCAGGGCGAGGTGCCCGGGCAGGCCGTCGCCGGTGATGTGCGCCGCGGGCGGGACCACCCCGTCGCGCAGCGCCAGCAGGGCGGCGGCCAGATCCAGCGAACCGCCGCCCGCGGCGAGCCGGCCCGTCATGGTCTTGGGCACGGAGACGGGCACGCCGCGCGGCCCGAACAGCGCGCAGATCGCCTCGGCCTCCGCCCGGTCCAGTTCCGGCACCCCGGCGGCGTCCGCGAACACCACGTCCACCGCGTCCGCGGTCAGGCCCGCGTCGGCGAGCGCGCCTTCCGCGGCCCGCCGCAGGCCCGGTTCGCCCCCGCTGCCGGGCCGCGGGTCGAAGGTGGCCGCGTACCCCGCGAGCGCACCGTAGGGCCGGGCGCCGCGGTCCCGGGCGGTGGCCGCGTCCTCCAGCACGAGGATCGCTCCGCCCTCACCGGCCACCTGGCCGCAGGCGGCCGCGTCGAAGGGCAGGAACGCGCGGGCCGGGTCGCAGACGGTGCTCATGTGGCCGCCGGCGAGCAGCGCGGCCCAGCCCCAGGGGCAGATCGCCCCGTCCACCCCGCCCGTGACGATGCGCCGGCTGCCCTTGCGCAGTTGCCGGCGGGCCTGGGCGACCGCGTCGAGCCCCCCGGCCTGTTCGCTGACGATGACCCCGCTGGGGCCGCGCAGGCCGTGCCTGATGGATATCTGGCCGGTGTTGACGGCGTAGAACCAGGCGAAGGACTGGTAGGCGCTGACGTGGCGGCTGCCCTTGCCCCACAGTGCCTCCAGCTCCCGCTGGCCGAACTCGAAGCCGCCCGCCGACGCGGCGGTCACCACCCCGGACGCGAACTCCGGCTCGCTCTGCGGGTCGAGACCGCTGTCGGCGATCGCCTCGTCCGCGGCGGTGAGCGCGAGCCGTGTCATGTGGTCGGTCTGCGGCAGCAGCCGGCCGGGGATGTGCTCGGCCGCGTCGAAGCCGGGGACCTCCCCGGCGAGCTGTGCCGGATACCCGCGGGCGTCGAACCGGGACACCGGCCTGATGCCGCTCTCCCCGGCCAGGGTGGCCTGCCACCAGCGGTCGCGGCCGAGGCCGTTGGGCGCGGCGACGCCCATCCCGGTGAACACCGGGTGGGCGGGGGCCGCGGAGGGCCGCGGGGCGGCCGTCCCGCTCGCCCGGGTGCTCGTCGGCGTGCTCATCGGACACTGCCTTTCCGTGTGCCGTCGGGCCGGGTCAGCACCATCGCGCTCTGGAAGCCGCCGAAGCCGCTCCCCACGGTGAGGACCCGTTCGGTGTTCTGTTCGCGTGCCGTCAGCGGCGTGTAGTCCAGGTCGCACTCGGGGTCGGGTTCGTGCAGGTTGGCCGTGGGCGGGATCACGCCGTGCTCGATGGCGAGGGTGCTCGCGGCGATCTCCAGCGAGCCGATGGCCCCCAGCGAGTGGCCGATCATCGACTTGATGGAGCTGACCGGGGTCGCGTAGGCGTGCGCGCCCAGGCTCTTCTTGAACGCGGCGGTCTCGTGGCGGTCGTTCTGCTTGGTTCCCGAGCCGTGCGCGTTGACGTAGTCGATGGCCGTCGGATCGAGGCGGGCCTGGTCCAGGGCGACCCGGATGGCCTCCGCCATCTCCTTGCCGTCCGGCCGCAGGCCCGTCATGTGGTAGGCGTTGCAGCGCGAGGCGAAGCCGGAGATCTCGGCGTACAGATGGGCGTCGCGAGCCCTGGCCCGGCCCAGTTCCTCCAGGACGAACACCGCGGCACCCTCGCCGAGCACGAAGCCGTTGCGGGAGGCGTCGAAGGGGCGCGAGGCGTGCCCGGGGTCGTCGTTGCGCGGCGACGTCGCCTTGATGGCGTCGAAGCAGGCCACGGTGATGGGGGAGATGGGGGCCTCGGTGGCTCCGGCCACCATGATGTCGGCCGAGCCCTCACGGATCAGCTCGGCGGCGTGCCCGACGGAGTCCAGACCCGAGGTGCAGCCGGTGGAGACCACGGCGGCCGGGCCCTGGGCGCCCACGGCCCAGGCCACCTCCGAGGCGAACGAACTCGGCACGAAGTGACCGAAGAGGTGCCTGCTCGTGTACTGGTGGTCGACCAGCCACTTGCGGCCGCCGTCGCTGACCACGTTGTACTCGGTGTCCAGCGACGTCGTTGCCCCCACCGCGCTGCCGACGGTGACGCCGACGCGGTGCGGGTCGAGCCCCGCGAAGTCCAGGCCGCTGTCGGCCATGGCCTCCCGGGCGCACACGACCGCGAACTGCGCCGCACGGTCCATCCGGCTCGTCTCCTGGGGCGACAGACCGGACTGCTCGGGGTCGAAGTCGGCTTCCGCGGCGATCCGCGAGCGGAACTGGGACGTGTCGAATCGGGTGATCGACCGGGTGGCGGTGCGGCCGGACGTCAGCAGTGACCAGAATTCCTTCAGCCCGATGCCGCCCGGCGCGATCACCCCGATCCCGGTGATGACTACGCGTCGTTCCATGTGACTCCTCCGTTGTGCCGGGATGGGCGTGCGGGCGCGGAGTCCTGGGTGTGCCCCGGCGGATCCCGCAAGCAACTCGACGGTGCACTGGGTGACTCAAACCGTGCTGGAGGGCCGACCCAGCCGGGGCTCGCGCCGCCGGCCCGGGCTCGCGCCGCCCCCGGGACGAGGGCGGCGCCGCGGCCTTCCCGGCGCGCCGGGCGGGAGGGCGGGGCGGCCGGAGCCGTGTCCGCCGCGGCGCACGGCGACGGCCCGCGCCGCCTGCGGGCGGGCGGGCCGGGGGCGCGGCCGTCAGCGCCTGGCCTCCGCGTAGGCCTTGGCGTGGCCCAGCGTGGCGAGGCTGTTGGTGCTGAGCGCCTCGTGCACGTAGGAGCGTGCGCCGGCGACGGTGGCGTCGGGGCCGAGGACCCGCTCGATGTTGGCCGTGTTGAGGGTCACGGTGTGCTGCGAGGCGGCCCGCACCCCGTCCGGCGTCTCGGTGAACGTCCAGATGCCGGTGTGCAGGGTCATCAGCGCCGGCAGGGTGACCTGCTTGTAGGCGATCCTGTCCGGCGGGAAGGTCACCCGGTACGACTTGGTGGTGTGCGTCGAGCCGTCCTTGGCCCTGGTGTCCATCTCCAGGGTCTGCAGGCCCGGTGTGTCCTCCTCGAGCCGGACGCTCGCCACGTGCGGCAGCCGCTCGCTCCACAGGTGCGCCTCGTTCACGAAGTCGTAGACGTCCTTGGCGGCGCCCTGGACGAGTACGGAGTCCTCGAAGGAGAACGTCACGTCCTCCGTCGAGAAGGCCAGTTCGACGTTCTCCTTGAGCGCGGCCAGTTCGGAGCGGGAGTTGCGGTCGACCGCCTCGTCGATCCAGCGCAGGCCGTCCGGGTCGTCGTCGACCGCCCGGTAGTCGTGCAGCAGCCGGACGAGGGACCGGGTCGGGGACAGCGCCTCGATGACCCAGGTGCCGCCCATGGCGGCGACCGGAGGCGCGCTGACCTCCTGGCGGAAGGTGATGCGGCGGGCCGCGGGGTCCAGGGTGCGGTGCGAGGTCCAGTTCTTCGCCTCGCCGTTGGCGGTGGCCCAGATCCGGATCCGCTCCTCGCCCTCGCCGCGTTCGACGTGGTCGACGTGGATGGTGGGCGGGAAGATCCGGGGCCAGTTCTCCACCTCGGCGAGCAGCCGGTAGACCACATCGGCCGGCGCCGAGACCGTGATCTCGTGCGCCACTTCACGGATGGTCATCGTCGTCTCTCCTGTCGGGGGTGCGGGTCAGAAGTTGCCGAGGCCGCCGCAGACGTTGAGGGCCTGCGCGGTGATGGAGGCGGCGGTGTCGGAGGCGAGGTAGCCGACGAGGCCCGCGACCTCCTCGGGGGTGGAGTAGCGGCCGAGCGGGATCTTCGCCTGGAACTTCTCCAGGATCTTGTCCTCGGTGGTGTCGTACGCCGCCGCGTACCCGGCCCGCACCCGCTGGGCCATCGGGGTCTCGACATACCCGGGGCAGACCGCGTTCACGGTGATGCCGGTCGGCGCCAGCTCGTTGCCGAGCGCCTTGGTGAAACCGACCACGCCGTGCTTGGAGGCGGAGTACGGGGCGCCGAGCACCACACCCTGCTTGCCCGCCGTGGACGCGATGTTGATGATCCGGCCGCGCGGCCTGGCCCGCATGCCGCCGGTGTTCAGCACCTCACGGGTCATCCGGAAGACGCTGTTCAGATTGGTGTCGATCACGTCGTCCCAGAGCTCGTCGGTCAGGTCGGCGGTGACCCCGCCGCCGGACCGGCCGGCGTTGTTGACCAGGACGTCCACGGTGCCGAACCGGTCGACGGCCGCCCGCACGAACGCGCTCACGCTGTCCGCGGACCGCACGTCGAGCGTCGAGCCGTCCACGTCCAGGCCCTCCTGCTGGAGTTCCTTGGCCGTCGCGGCCACGTTCCCGGCGTCGCGCGCACCGATGTACACCCGGTGCCCCTGGGCCGCCAGCAGCCGCGCGACGGCGAGTCCGATGCCGCTCGTCGCGCCGGTGACCAGCGCGGTCCGGCTCTCCTGTGTCGTGTGCTGTGTCATGCTCGCCTCCTGGGGCGTCCGTCAGCGGGTGGCGGCCACGGTCTGCTCGCCGAGGTACCGGTTCACGGCCTCGACCAGCAGGCGCGGGGTGAGCGCGTCGGCCAGAGTGTGGTCGGCGAGCGCGACGCCGTACTCGCGCTCGATGCGGCCGCAGGTCTCCAGGAGCGCCAGCGACTCGTAGCCGAGCAGCTGGAATTCGGTGTCCGCGAAGTCGCCGTCGGCGACGCCCTCCTCCTCGGTGCCTGCCGCGGCGTACAGGATGCGTTTGAGGTCGTCCTCGGTGAACTGGAGCCCTGACATGGTTCCCCCTCCTGGCGGGTGGGCCGGCACGGTCCGTGACGGGCGCCACGGTTGCCGGACGCCGACCATTGGGCCAGAGCGGCCTCAAGAAGGACTGGATCGCGCCGCCGGAGCACCTGGCGGGCGGGGGCGGTGAGCGACCCGTGATTTCCTCATGCCTTCGGTGTGATCTGTTCGCTGCCCAGGGCGCCGTGCGCGGTTCCATACTCAAGGACGCGAGCGGGCCGGTGGGCGGAGCCGCACCTCCGCCGGTCCCGCCGCTCCGAGGAGGTGGTTGACCGTGACTCCCCACGCGGAAGACGCCCCCCTGCGCATCCACCACCTGTGGTCCCTGCGCGAGGACACGGTGGTCGGCTGGGACGAGGAAGGGCGGGCGCTGGTGCTCAGCGGCCCGCAGGGCACCGAGCGGGTCGAGGACCCGGGGCCCGCCGTGGCCGAGGCGCTGCGCCGGATGGAACTCGGTCCCGTACTGCTCGCCAACCTGCCGCCGCCGGAGGGCCGCACGACGCCCGGGCACGAGACGTTCACGGTGGTCCTGTCGGTGCTCCGCGGGATCTCCCCCATGGTGATCAGGACACTGTCCCTGGACGATCTGAGGGGGCCGGTGCTCTCCGTGGTACCGGTGGGCCGCAGCGCCCGCTTCGCCACCGTCCGGCTGCCGGCGTGGCGCCGGGTGCGGCTGCGGCCCACCGCGACGATCACCGTGCGGGGCAACACCTTCCTGGTGCAGTGCCACACCCTGGGGCACCGGGTGGAGATCCACCGCCCGGAGGCGATGTGGGTGGTGTCGCTGCTGGCCTGGCCCATGACGCCGGAGGCGATGGTCGAGGTGCTTCCGCTGCCCGCCGAGCTGACCCTGGAGATCCTCGGCTATCTGGCCGGGGCCGGGCTGACGGTGGCCGCGGCCTGACCTGCCCGCCGCGCGACGCGCGGCGGGCAGGCGGGCGGGTCAGAGCAGCCAGCCCGACTCGCGGGCGATGCGGATCGCGTCGACGCGGTTACGCGCGTTGAGCTTGGTCACGGTGGTGGTGAGGTAGTTGCGCACCGTGCCCACCGAGAGCCGCAGGTGTGCGGCGATCTCCTGCGGTTCCGTGCCCTGCGCGGCCAGTTGCAGCACCTCGGTCTCGCGGGTGGTCAGCGGGCTCTCCGCGCCGCCCCAGGCGGCCAGGGCCAGTTGCGGGTCGACCACCCGCTGGCCGGCGGCGACGCGGCGCACGGCGTGGGCGAGTTCGCTGGGCGGGGCGTCCTTGAGGAGGAAGCCCGCCACGTGTGCGGACATCGCCCGGCGCAGGGTGCCGGGGCGGCCCAGACTGGTGAGGATCAGGGCCCGGCACTCCGGGAGACGCTCGTGCAGCAGCTCGGCCGCGCTCAGGCCGTCGAGGCCCGGCAGGTCGATGTCGATGATGGCCACGTCCGGCCGGTGTTCGCGCGCCGCGCTCAGGATCTCGTCGCCGCGTTCCAGCTCGGAGACCACCGTCAGGTCTTCCTCCAGATCGAGCAGAGCCACCAGCGCGCCGCGGACCATGTGCATGTCCTCGGCCAGCAGGATCCGTATCATCGTCGCTTTTCCCCGTTCCCCCGCCGACTGCGTACGCTGGATGCTACTCAAGCGTATAGCCGCCGTCGTTTTTCCGTCAGTACGCAAAGATCACGCCAAGACTCCTCACGCGATGTTGTCGGCCCTGCCGTACGTCGCCTTCTCGGCCGCGCCCCGGCCCGGACACATGTCGCCCGAGCGCGCCGCCTGGAGCGGTGCCTCGGCGGTGATCCGGAAGGTGTCCGCGCCCGAACCGTCGTGCAGGCGCCGCACGATCAGCCGCCCTCCGATGCCCTCCAGCCGCTGCTGGAGGTTGCCCAGGCCGCTGCCGCTGTGCGGCGAGGAGGGGGCCTGGTGACCGGTCACCAGACCGTCGTTGACGATCGTGAGACGGACGAGACCGTCCTCGACCCGCGCGGAGATCCGGCAGTACGAGGCCTTGGAGTGCCGCAGCAGGTTGGTGACGCCCTCCCGCAGCACCGTGGCCAGCACGGTGGACGTGGCCGGTCCCAGCCGCCCGATGGCCTCATGGGTGTCGACCGTGACCGAGACCCTGGCGGCGGCCAGCACCGACTCGGCGGAGGTGAGTTCGGAGTTGAGGTACATCTCCCGGTAGTCGCGGGCGACCCGGCGCACGTCGGCCAGCGCCTGCCGGGAGATGCCGAGCACCTCGTCGACCTCCTTGCGGGCCCTGAGCGGGTCGGCCGGGATGAGGCGGTGGATCAGCTCGTTCTTGAGGGTGATCGCGGAGAGGCTGTACCCGAGCAGGTCGTGCAGGTCCCGGGAGAACCGCAGCTGCTCGTTGCTGACGGCGAGCCGGGCGAGGTCGGTGCGGGCCCGGTGCAACTGGTCCACCAGGGCGGTCAGCCGGCTCAGCCCGTACACCACGAGACCGGTGAGCGCGGTGGTCTGGCACATGTACACGATGTCGACGACCGCGAGGTGGTGCAGGCACCCGGGCACGAGCAGGCTGAGCGTCGTCAGCCCGTACAGCGTCCAGCCCGACCTGGCAGGCAGGAGCAGCAGCACGGATCCGGCGAAGAACCCCGCCATCGCGCCCCAGGGCACCCCGAACCAGATCAGCGGCAGATAGGAGAGGACACCCTGCGCGGCCAGGGTGAGGAACTTGCTGCGCGGCCGTGCCGCGGAGGCGCCGGGAGCCGAGTGCACGAGCTGGAGCAGGAACACCAGGATCAGGCAGGCGACGGCGAGGGCCAGATTGTAGGGACCGAGCGGCTGGGACAGGATGTTGAGGAAGGTGATGCCCAAATAGCATGCGAGCGCGGCCAGCAGAATGCCGCGGGCGGTTCTTGTGAACGTCTGGCCGGAATGTGCTGCGTGTCCGTTCGGGTCCTTACCGTTCATCGCTCGTCCGAGCCCCCCGCCCGTCTCTCCATCCCGGTTCAGATGGAACCGGCGTCATTCTAGGCAGAGTACGGTCAACGGCTGGCGAATTTTCTACCCGGATTCCGTTCCCCTGTCCGAAAGTATTCGGTCAAACGAAGAGCGGGATCGGATTGAGCTGCTCGTAGGGTGTAGGGCCGGCGAGGCGTCCGAGCGCGACCGGTACGTCGAAGAGCCTGCCCGGCGCGTACCGGGCCCAGAAGTGCCTGAGCCCCGGCACCACGACCTTGACCACCGGCATTCCGATGTCCGGCCGGGTCTGGTCCAGGACGAGCAGGTCCAGGCCCTTGGCGCGGACGAGTTCGGTGACGGCCCGGACGTCGTCGAGCAGATCGGTGCACGCCGCGTAGGGCCAGTGGCCGGGAGTGCGCGGCCGGGTGGCCGGATCCGGCGCCAGGTACGGCTGGTTGGCGAGCGTCGCCTCGCGCCACCAGCGGACCGGCAGGGGGTCCTTGATGCGGTACCCCCCGCCGGGGCGGCACGCGCCCACGGCGGGCAGCAGCTGCCCCATCTCGGTGAGCGCCCTGCGCAGCGCGATGGCTGGATCGAAGTGGGCGCCGAAACCGAAGACGATGTCCTCGGTGGGCCCGTCGGTGCGCCGGGAGAGGGCCACCATCGCGGGGATGCCGAAGTCGGAGGTGAGGTCCAGCGCCCACACCTTGCGGCCCAGCTTCCGGTACCCCGCGCGCAGCCGCCCGATGTACGGCTCGTCGAACGCGTCCAGGTCGACCGCCGGCTGCCGGGTGCGGTTGTACCACCACAGGGCCACCGCGTCCCGCTCCACCAGCTCCAGGAAACCCTGCAGCAGGGCGTCCTCCGGGCTGCTGCCCGCCGCGTTGCCGTTGGAGTCGGCCAAGGGCCCGTGCGGAGCCGGGGTGCCGGCGGGGAAGTAGAGCATCGACGTGGGCAGCAGCCGCCTGCGCCGCTCGGTCAGGGACCACACGGGGGCCCACTCCACCGGCCGGTTCTCGTCGAAGGGCTCGGGCACGTGGTGGAAGGGCGAGCCCGAGCGGTTCCAGCGGTCCCGCTCGCGGAACTGCCGCTCCGCGTACAACTGGCAGGAGTTGGGGTGGATGGCCTCGTCGCCGAGCGCGCGCAGGGTGTCCACCACGACCGGTTCGTCACCGTGCCGTGTGCCGCTGTAACGTTCCACCGCCTCGCACAGCGCACTCGTGCGGGCCTCGGCGTCGGTCAGGCCCTTGCCGCCGCTGAGCGAGCGCAGCCCGGCCAGGCCGTTGTCCCGCATCGCGAGGTTGCGCCCCGACACATATGTGGTGGCGAACTCCGGGGCGCCCGGCGAGGGTTCGAGCATCGGGACGATGCCGGTGACCGGGCTCACCAGGTGCCCGTAGCGCTTCAGCAACTGGTCGGGACTGAGGGCCCGGTGGCCGCTGCCGCCCTGACCCGCCTTGGGCCGCGACACCGGGACGAACGGTGCGGACACGCGCCGCGCCGTCAGCCCGGGGTCCCCGCAGGAGGCACACTGGGGGACACGGGACACGGCGTGGACCCTGGTCTCCAGCCGGAGGGTGTCGACCGTGCGGACGGAGCCCTGGTCGGCGTAGCGCAGCCCGGCCAGCCACTTGGCGGCCTCCAGGACCACGCTCTGCGCGGCCAGGGCGCGGCCCGCCGGCAGTGAGGCGGCCGGCCGGCCCAGCGGGCGGTCGAGCCCCAGCGCCTGCTGGAGCGGTGCCTCGTACCCGCGGTGCTGTGCGAGCCGGGTGGCCAGACACGACCAGCAGGGCCCCTCGTCCGGCTGGAAGAACGGCCCGATCCACGGCTCGTAGCCGCACAGCCGGGCGAGCAGCCACGGCCTGCCCGCCGCCCGGTGCTCGACGTCGACCCGCTTCAGCTCCGGGGAGAGGTAGTCGTCGCACAGGACCAGCGTGAGGTCCGCGTCCGCCTCGGTCACCGTGACGCCGGACCCGGCGCCCGCGGCGAGCACCGGTCCCGCGTCCACACCGGCGAGCGGCAGGACGCGGAGCCGGGCGCCGGCGAGCCCCGCCGCCGCCCGGGCGCCGTCCAGGCCGGCCAGGTCCCAGTATGCCTCGGCGACCGGGTCGGTGTCCGCCGCGGCCGGGGCCGGCTGCTCGAAGCGGAGCAGTCCCGCCTCGCTGAGCAGGTGCAGACCGCCCTGGGTCTCCTCGGCGGTCAGCGCGGGTGCGGCGGCGTGCAGGATCTCGGTGAGTGACCGGGTGCCGTCGAGCAGCGGGACGAGCACCTCGGCGAGGGCGCCGCGCAGGGCGGTGACGCCCCGGCGGGAGACCAGGTAGGTCGCCTCGCCGGGGACGTTCGCGGGACGTAGGTGGTGCCTGAAGCCCACGAGAGTGGAGCCGTCCTGTAGGGCGGCCGGTCCGGATCTCCAGGAGTGCGGCGATCCGGAAGTCATATCCACGCCCCGGCGACCGCGTCCTCCTCGACGGCCACGCGATCCGCGGTCCACTCCCCGGAGGCGTCGGCGGACGCGGTGTGGGCGCAGAACGTGAACATGGGGTCGTCAAACGGGTCGGGCTGGGCGCAGAAGGTGAACTGGGCGTGGCCGACCGGGTCGGGCTGGGCGCAGAACGTGAACTGGACCTCGTCGGCCGCGGCGGCCGGGGTGCGGAACGTGAGCCGGGGGGCGCCGCCGTCGGGTGCGGCGCTGTCGGCGTAGGTGTAGGTGTAGGTGAACTGCACGGTGGAGCCGGCGGAATGGTCGAGGGTCTCGACCACCAGGAGCGGGCGGGCGGTAGCCGTTCCGGTGACGCGCGTCGAGCGAGGCGAGACGAGATCGTCGGAAGTGATGCTGGCGTGGCTCATCGGAGAAGAATCCTGACTGACGTGGTCGGCTGGTGCTCCAATGGCCGGGATTCTTCGCGGAGCCGGCGGCTGACGGACAGTGTCCGGATCATCGGCGACGGGTGAAGTTCTCATTCAAGTGGAGGCTCCACCTCCATCAACCGCTGCCTCAGAGGTTCCCACCAGCTCCGGTTCTCCCGGTACCAGCGCACAGTTTCGGCCAGTGCCTCCTCGAAGCTCCTGCGGGGTGCGTAGCCCAGCTCCTCGCGGATCTTCGTGCAGTCGACCGAGTAGCGGCGGTCGTGTCCCTTGCGGTCCTCGACGTGTTCGACGCTGTCCTCCCAGGTGGCGCCGCACGCCGCGAGCAGCGCTCCGGTCAGCTCCCGGTTGGAGAGTTCGGTGCCGCCGCCGATGTTGTAGACCTCGCCCGCGCGGCCCCGGGTGCGGACCAGTTCGATGCCCTGCACGTGGTCGTCGATGTGCAGCCAGTCGCGGACGTTGCCGCCGTCGCCGTACAGCGGGACCTTCCTGCCGTCGAGCAGGTTGGTCACGAACAGCGGGACCACCTTCTCGGGGAACTGGTGGTGACCGTAGTTGTTGGAACAGCGGGTCACCCGGACGTCGAGACCGTGGGTGCGGTGGTACGACAGCGCGATCAGGTCGCTGGAGGCCTTCGCCGAGGAGTACGGCGAGTTCGGCCGCAGCGGGTGGCTCTCGGGCCAGGAGCCCTCGTCGATCGAGCCGTACACCTCGTCGGTGGAGATGTGCACGAAGACCTCGACGCCGGCCCGGTGCGCCGCGTCGACGAGGGTGTGCGTGCCCACCACGTTGGTGCGCACGAACTCGGCGCCGCCGTCGATCGACCGGTCGACGTGCGACTCGGCGGCGAAGTGCACCACCTGGTCGTGCTCGGCCATCAGCTTCCCGACCAGCTCGGGCGAGCAGATGTCCCCCTCCACGAAGGAGAACCGCGGGTGGGCCCGTACCTCGTCGAGGTTGGCCGGATTGCCCGCGTACGTCAGCTTGTCCAGGACGGTGACCGAGACGTCGCCGGGGCCCTCGGGCCCCAGCAGCGTACGGACGTAGTGGGAACCGATGAAGCCGGCCCCGCCGGTCACCAGGATGCGGGTGGTGGCCGGTGCGGCCGGTGGGATCGGGTGCATGGGGCGGGCTCCTCGGTCGGCAGGGGACTTGTGTCAGGCGGCGCGGACGGCCGGACGCGGGATGCGGCGGGAGGCCACCTCGGTGACGTAGGCGCCGTAGTCCGTACCCCGCATCTCCTCGCCCAGGCGCAGGCACTGCTCGGGGGTGATGAAGCCGAGGTTGAGCGCCAGTTCCTCCAGACAGGCGATGAACTCGCCCTGCCGCTGCTCGACCAGCTGGACGTACTGCGCCGCCTGCAGCAGCGAGTCGTGGGTGCCCATGTCCAGCCAGGCGAAGCCGCGGCCGAGCGGGGTGAGCTGGGCCCGGCCCTGCGCCAGGTAGGCCAGGTTGACGTCGGTGATCTCCAGCTCCCCCCGTGCCGAGGGGGAGAGGTTCTTGGCGATCCCGACCACGTCGTTGTCGTAGAGGTACAGCCCGGTCACCGCCAGGTTGGAGCGCGGGTGGCGCGGCTTCTCCTCCAGCGACAGCAGCCGGCCCTGCTCGTCGATCTCCCCGATCCCGTAGCGGTGCGGGTCGCGCACCCGGTACCCGAACAGCGCCGCGCCGTCGAGCCGGCGCACCGCGTCGCCGAGGATCTCCGAGAAGCGGGGCCCGTGGAAGATGTTGTCGCCGAGCACCAGCGCGACCTGGTCGCCGTCGATGAAGTCGGCGCCGATGAGCAGCGCTTCGGCGATGCCGCGGGGCTGGTCCTGCTCGGCGTAGGAGATGTTCAGGCCGAGCCGGGAGCCGTCCCCGAGCAGGGTGCGGAAGCTGTCCGAATGGTCCTTGGACGAGATCAGCAGGATGTCCCGGACACCGGCCAGCATCAGGACGGAGAGCGGGTAGTAGATCATGGGCTTGTCGTAGACCGGCAGGATCTGTTTGGACAGCGCACCGGTCAGCGGGCGCAGCCGGGTGCCGCTGCCCCCGGCGAGGATGATGCCCTTCATCTCAGGCCTCCCTCCACTGCCGTTCGAGCCGGGTGCTCACCTCGTACCGCGGCAGCAGGCCCTGCTCCGCGGCCTGGGCCAGCGTGGGCGCCACCGTGTCCCGCTCGGAGTAGACCGGTGTGATGTCCTCGGGGATCGGCAGACCCAGCGCCGGGTCGGTGACCGAGATCGCCAGCTCGTGCTCGGGCACATAGCTGGCGGTGACCATGTACGACATCACCGTGTCGTCCTCCAGCGCGATGAACGCGTGACCCAGGCCGACCGGGAAGTACGTGGCCCGGAAGTCGTTCTGGTCCATCAGCACCACGTCCCACTTCCCGAAGGTGGGCGAGCCGACCCGGATGTCCACCACGACGTCCAGGGCCGAACCCTTCGGGCAGTAGACGTACTTGGCGCATCCGGGCGGGGTCAGCGTGTAGTGCACGCCGCGCACCACACCGCGCCTGGACCGGCTGTGGTTGGTCTGGGTCACCGGGAAGTGCGTGTTCCCGGTGGCCTCGGCCCAGGCCGGTCCCTGGAACGGGGAGAGGAACAGCCCGCGCTCGTCGGGGAAGACGGTGGGGGTGAACTCCAGGGCTCCGGCGACGGCCAGTTCGCGGACCTTCATCACAGCACCTCCTTCAGGGCGGCGATGACCTTGTCCTGCAGGCCGGCCGGCAGCGACGGGTACATCGGCAGCGAGAAGATCTCGCCCGCCAGCTTCTCCGTCACCGGCAACGACCCCTTCCGGTACCCGAGATGGGCGAAGCCGGTCATGGTGTGCACCGGCCACGGGTAGCTGATGTTGAGGTTGATGTCGTGGGCCTTGAGCGCCTCGATGATCCGGTCGCGCTCGGGGTGGCGGACCACGTAGACGTAGTAGACGTGCGTGTTGCCCTCGTTGACCTTCGGCAGGATCAGGCCGGTGCCGCCCAGGGCCTCCTGGTAGCGGCGGGCGACCTCCTGGCGGCCGGCCACGTAGGCGTCGAGCCGGGTCAGCTTGCGGCGCAGGATCTCGGCCTGCACCTCGTCCAGACGGCTGTTGTGGGCCGGCGTCTGGACCGTGTAGTAGACCTTCTCCATGCCGTAGTAGCGCAGCTTGCGCAGCTCGGCCTCCACGTCGGGGCGTGAGGTGAGCACGGCTCCGCCGTCGCCGTACGCGCCGAGCACCTTCGTCGGGTAGAAGGAGAACGCGGCGGCGTCACCGGTCGTGCCCGCGAGCCTGCCCCGCCGGGTGGCGCCGTGCGCCTGCGCGCAGTCCTCCAGGAGCGCCAGGCCGTACCGGTCGGCCAGGGCCTTCAGCGGCTCCAGGTCCACGCACTGGCCGTAGAGGTGGACCGGGAGCAGCGCCTTGGTGCGCTCCGTGATCGCCGCCTCGACCTGGCCGACGTCCATCAGGAAGTCGTCCTCGTTGACGTCGACGAAGACGGGTGTGGCACCGGTGCCGTCGATCGCGACGACCGTGGGCGCCGCGGTGTTGGACACCGTGATCACCTCGTCGCCCGGCCCGACCCCGAGGGCCTGGAGGGCGAGCTTGAGCGCGTTGGTCCCGTTGTCGACACTGACGCAGTGCTCCACGCCGTGGTACGCGGCGAACTCCTCCTCGAAGCCCTTGACGCTGTCGCCGAGCACCAGCGTGCCGGACGAGAAGACCTTCTCGACGGCCTCGAGGATGTCCTCGCGCTCGCTGTGGTACTCGGGCAGGTAGTCCCATACATAGGTGGTCATGCGCGTTCCTTCTCCTGTCGTCGTTCTGGTCCTGCGGGCGCGGGGAGTTCAGCGGTGGGTGTGCGGTACGGCGTGCGCCAGGGCGGCCACCGTGCGTTCCAGGCCCTCGTCGAGACCGACCAGCGGACGCCAGCCGGTCACCGAGCGGAACGGGGTGGAGTCGACGGTCACGCTCAGGAAGTCGGTCTCCGGGGCGTGCGCGGGCGGCTGCACCGAGACGACCGGGACGGCGGGGGCGCCGGTACGGGCCGCCGCGTGCCGGGCCACCGCGCGGAAGACGTCACCGAGCGCGTCGCCGCGTCCGGTGCCCACCAGCCAGGCGCGGCCGGCCAGCTCGGCGGGACGGTCCAGGGTGGCGGCGAACGCGGCGGCGACGTCGGCGATGTGGACCAGGTCGCGGCGGACGGTGCCGTCGTGCCACAGGGTGATCTCCTCGCCGGCCAGTGCCCGGCGGGCCATCGCGGCGACCACCCCGCGGTCCGCGGTGCCCGGCACGGTGCCCTCGCCGTACACCGTGGGCAGTCTGAGGCTGACTCCGCGGACCAGGCCGGCCTCGCTCGCCGCGAGCAGCAGCCGTTCCGCGGTCAGCTTCTGCTCGTCGTACACCGTCAGCGGCCGGTCCGCCTCGCTGCCGTCGAGCGGCTCCCGCGGCGGGGCGCCGACCTGTCCGGTGGTGCCCGCGTAGACCACCAGCGGTGGCCGGCCCGGGTTCGCCACCACGTCCAGCAGGTCGCGCATCACCCCGACGTTGACCCGCTCGCCGCCCGGTTCGGCCGAGGCCCGCCAGCCGCCCTCGCACAGCAGCAGGTGGATCACCACGTCCGCGTCCTTGACGGCAGCGGCCAGGGCGTCCGGGTCGGTGAGGTCGGCGGTCACCACCTCGACCTCCGCGCGGGCGTCGTCCGGCACGGCGGCGGGGCGCCGGGCCACCGCGCGCAGGCGCAGGTCGCGGCCGGCCAGCGCGGCGAGCACGGCCGAGCCCACGAAGCCGGTGGCGCCGAGCACGGCCACCAGGGGCCGGTCGGTCGGTTCCGTTGTCATGCGGGTGCCTCCCAGGGCGGGCGGATGGATGCGGTGCGGCCGGTACGCGAGGGCGCCTCGAGCGGTGCGGGCCCCACGGCCTGCCCGGGTCCCGCCGGCCCGATGCTGCTGCCGTCCGATCGGGTGCGGGCGGAGAAGCGCTGGAGGCGGCCCCGGCGCGGGCGGCGCGGACCACGGCTCGACCGGTGCTTGAGACCGGCTGCCTAGTCTCGGCGCGACGTCTTGCGCCGGTCCGCGGAGGACCGGCGCCTCGCCACCGACCGCGCGAGGAGAACCGTCGCCCCTTCATGGTGAAGTCGGGAAGGAAATCCCTGAATGAGTACTGACAAAGCCGCCGTCGGCGGCGGTGCGGCCGAGGCGGGGAAGTCGCCGGGCACCACCACGCTGATCACGGGCCTGACCGCTTTCATGGCAGGGCTCGACAACCTGGTGGTCGTCACCGCGCTGCCCACCATCAGGGAGAAGCTCGGTGGCAGCCTGCAGGACCTGGAATGGACGGTGAACGCCTACACGCTGTCGTTCGCCGTACTGATGATGTTCGGTGCGGCCCTCGGCGACCGGTTCGGCCGCCGCCGGGTGTTCACCGCCGGTCTGCTGCTGTTCACGGCGGCGTCGGCCGCGGCCGCCCTGGCACCCGGCATCGGCGAACTGATCGCCGCCCGGGCGGTCCAGGGCGCCGGCGCGGCGATCATCATGCCGCTCTCCCTCACCCTGCTCACCCACGCGGTGCCCGCCGCGAAACGGGGCGCCGCCCTCGGCGTCTACGGGGCGCTCAACGGGCTGGCCATCGCGGGCGGCCCGCTGGTGGGCGGCGTCGTGGTGGAACACATGTCCTGGCAGTGGGTCTTCTGGATCAACGTGCCGGTGGGCCTGCTGCTCGCCCCGGCCGCCTGGCGCGGTCTGGCAGAGAGCCGCGGCGCGAACAGCCGCCTGGACGTGCCGGGCACGCTTCTGGTCAGCATCGGCATCCTCGGTCTCGTCCACGGCCTGATCCGGGCGGGCGGCAACGGCGGCTGGGGCGCCTGGCAGGTCGTCGGCTCCCTGCTGGCGGGCGTCGTGGTGGTGGCCCTGTTCGTCCTGTGGGAGCGGCGCAGCAGCGCGCCGATGCTGCCCATGGGCATGTTCCGCAACCGGGCCTTCAGCGCCGTCAACGCCGGCGGTCTGCTGATGTCCGTCGGGATGTACGGCGTGGTCTTCCTCATCACGCAGTTCATGCAGACCATCCAGCACCTGTCGCCGGCCCAGGCGGGCGTGCGGATGCTGGCGTGGACGGCGATGCCGCTCCTGGTGGCACCCGTCGCGGGCATCCTGTCGGACCGGATCGGCGGACGTCCCGTGGTGGTCTTCGGACTCGCGCTGATGGCGGCCGGGTTCGCCTACTGGGCGCTGGTGACGAGCCCGGACGTGTCCTACGCCGGGCAACTGCCCGGCTTCGTCCTGGGCGGCGTGGGCGTGGCCTGTTTCTTCGCTCCGCTCCTCAACCTGACGATGAGTTCCGTCGCCGAGTCCGAGCAGGGCATCGCCTCCGGCTCCACCTCGGCCACCCAGGAACTGGGCGCGGCGCTCGGTGTGGCCCTGCTCGCCGGCGTCTTCAGCCACAACGGCGGCTACGCCTCGGGCCAGGACTTCGTCGACGGCTTCGTACCCGCCCTGTGGGTCGGTGCGGCGGCCATGGCACTGGGCGCGGTCGTGATGTTCTTCGCCACCGGGCCCGCCGGCGCGCAGGGGCGGCACGGTGGCGGACCGGAGCGTGCCGAACCGGCCCGGGAGGCGGCCGAACCGGCCCCCGTGGCCGGCCGCTGACACCTCACCGGCCGGCCCGCGGCCCCCGCGCGACGCCGCCGCGCGGGGCGCGGCGCTCCCGTCGCCACGTCAGCCGCCACCCGTGATCACGTCATCCGGCATCGCGGCATCCGTGACCGCGTCACCCACCGCCCGTCATCGCGTCCTCCGCCCCCCTCGCCTCTGATCACTGCTCCGTCATCACTGATCACGTCCTCCTCATCACGCCACCGGCAGAAAGGCCGTCGCGACATGAAGGTTCTCTTCGCAAGCCTCGGAAACTACGGACACATATTCCCCCTGGTGCCGCTCGCCCAGGCGGCCCGGGACGCCGGGCACGAGGTGTGGTTCGCCACCAGCGAGCCGTTCCACCCGATCCTGGAGAAGGCGGGCCTGCGGCCGCTCACCGCGGGGCTCACCGTCCCCGAGGCGTTCATCGAGGCGGCCGGCGGCCAGGCCTTCCTGGAGGCCAACGGCGGTGCCGTACAGGCCAGTGACGTGCCGCCCGAGGTACTGGCGGGCCTGGCCGTGAAGGCGTTCGGCTCGGTGCTGCCGCGCAGTGTGGCCGCGGACCTCGCCCCCGTCCTCGACTCCGTCGGGCCCGACCTGGTCGTGTACGAGATCCTCAACCCGGGCGCGGCCTTCGCGGCCGTCGCGGCGGGCGTGCCCGCCGTCTGCCACGGCATCGGCCGGGTCTCCTACGACGACACCATGGATCCGCTGGTCCAGCAGGAGCTGTACGCCACGGCGAGCGACCTGGGGGTGGCCGGCAAGATCGGCCAGAGCCGCACCCTGGGCAACCCGTACCTCGACATCTGCCCGCCCGCCGTGCAGAACCAGGACTTCCTGGCCTCGGACGTCCAGCGGATCCCGCAGCGGTCCGTCCCCTTCGCCGAACCCGGCGAACTGCCCGCGCGTGTCACCGGGGGCGAGGGCCCGCTGGTCTATCTCAGCCTCGGCACCGTGCTCGGCTCCGCGGAACTGCTGCGCACCGCCATCGACGGCCTGCTGCCGCTGGACGTACGCGTCCTGGTCGCGTCCCCCGTGGTGGATCCGGCCGCGCTGGGCGAGCTGCCGGACCGGGTCGTCGTGCTTCCCTGGGTGCCGCAGGCCGAGGCGCTGCGGCACGCCACCGCCGTCGTCCACCACGGCGGCGCGGGCACCACGCTGGCCGTGCTGGCCGCGGGGCTGCCCGCGCTGATCCTGCCGCAGCCCGGGGACGACGGCCCCGACAACGCGGCCGCGGTGCGGGCCACCGGGGCGGGCCGCGTGCTGCCGGCCCCGGAGGTGTCCGCCGAGGCGGTGGAGGCCGAGATGCGCACCCTGCTCGGCGACGGCGCCCACCAGGAGGCCGCCCGCCGCGTCGCCCGCGAGATGGCGGCGATGCCCGAGCCGGCCGAGACGGTCGCGCGGTTCCCCGAGTTCGTCCGCTGACCGGACTTCCGGTACGCGCCGCGCCCCGAGCTCCCCTTCGAGCGCGGGGCGCGGTGCGTACGGGAGCCGGGCCGTGGCCCGGCGCCACTGCGGGAGCCGGCGGGGCCGTGGCCGTGGGCGCGGACCCTGCACGGCGGCCACCGGGCCCGTGGAACGGGACGGTTCCCAGCTCCAGGGCGGCTCGACCGCGGGTGGCGATGCTCTGACCGACCGTTCTTCTCCGACCCAGCCGAAAGAGACCACCATGTCGAAGAACCACCACGCTCTGGTCCAGCACTTCGTGGACATGATCAACAGTCATGACGTCAGCACCATGCCGGAGCACACGGCGCCCGGCCACATCGACCACAACCCGGTGGTGGCCGACGGCATCGAGGCCAACCAGGCCTTCTGGGTCGGGGTGTTCGCCGCCTTCCCCGACATCAGGGCCGTGGCGCACGACATCGTCGCGGAAGGGGACAGGGTGGCCGGCCGCTTCGAGTACACCGCGACCCACCAGGGCACGTTCCTCGGCGTCCCGGCGACCGGACGCACGGTGAGCTTCCAGTCCATCGACATCTGGAGGGTGGAGGACGGCCTGCTCGCCGAGCACTGGGACCAGCTGGACATGGGCGACATCTTCCGGCAGCTGGGGGTCGCCCCGGCGGCCGTCGCACACGCGTAGGCGCAAGGCGCCGGATGACGTGGCCGGGGTGGCCGACGTGGACGGGCGGGCCGGCCGGGGGCCGGCCCGCCCGACCCTGCGGCCACAGGCACTCACATCCCGTAGCGGGCAGGCCGCCGGCCTCACCGTCAGCCCGCGAACCGGGAGGGCGTCGGGCCCTTGCCGTCCGCTCCGCGGCCGGCGGCCCGCCCTGCCGTCCCCCGGCCGATGCCGTCCCGCACGTGGGGAACGACGCCGGACGCGGATGAGCGCCGGCACGCTGCGGCGCGAATACCGAGCGCCGCCTGCTGCCACCGGCACGCGGTGGGGCGGCCACTGTCCGTCATCCGCCTGTTGTCCTGGGGACGACAAGGTTGCGGCTGAAGGTCATGATGAGCGTGTCGTGCTGGTTGTGGCCCCGGGTTTCCACGGTGACCAGCCCGCGCTCGGGCCGGTCCGGGACGACGCTCTTGGCGAGTACCTCACTTTCGGCGTACAGGGTGTCCCCGTGCATGAGGGGGCTGTGGTGGTCGATCTTCTCGAAACCGTGGTGGGTGATGGCTTTTCCTGCGACATCCGCCTCTGACAGGCCCAGAAGCAGCGAGAAGATGTAGCTCCCGATGACGAGGGGCTGCTTGTGGCGGGTGGCGGTGCTCGCGTAGTGGGCGTCCAGGTGGAGCGGGTGGCGGACCATGGTCAGGAGGGAGAACAGGTGGTGGTCGTACTCGGTGACGGTCTTTCCTGGCCAGTGCCGGTAGACGGAGCCCACCTCGAACTCCTCGAAGGTTCTGCCGAAGCCCATCACGCCTCGCCCCCCGCCGCCGCAGGCAGCGGGACCTGCGGGACGGTGCCTGTCTGCCAGGTGCCCAGGGCCAGTTCCATGGTGACGCCGGGGCCGAAGCCGGCGATCACGCCGCCGGCGCCGTCGCGGGGTCGGCTGTCGGCGGTACGGCGCAGGACGTCGAAGACGGCCGCCGAGGCCACGTTGCCGTGGTGGGAGAGGGTGTGCCGGCTGTCGGCGAGTCCGGCGTCGGGAACGCCGCCGTGGGTGCGCAACGCATCCAGAACGCGGGGGCCGCCCGTGTGCACGACGTAGAAGTCCAGCCCTGGCAGCCGCAGGCCGTTCTTCTCGATGAAGGCGTTCAGCTGAGGAATCATCTGCTGCATGGTCCCTGGGACGCCCTTGTCGAGGCGAAAGTGGAAGCCGGTGTCCTTGACCTCGTAGGCGATCCAGGCGCTGGTACCGGGCAACACGTGAGAAGTCTGCGCGTGCAGCCGTACCCCCGTGCCTTCACCGTCACCGCGTACCACGGCGGCGGCGACGGCGTCGCCGAACAGTCCGTTGGACAACAGGCTGCTGACGTCGTGGTCGTCGGGCTGGTAGCACAGGGAACAGAACTCGCAGGAGACGATCAGGGCGTTGGCACCCGGGTGGGCCACGCAGTAGTCGCTCGCGCGATTGATCGCCGCGGTTCCCGCGGCACAGCCGAGCTGCGCGACGGGCAGCTGCACGGTGTCGGTGCGGAACCCCAACTCGTTGATCATCCATGACGTGAGGGAGGGCATCATGAACCCCGTGCAGGAGACCAGCACGATGATGTCGATGTCCTCGGCCCGCAGTCCGGCATGGGCGAGAGCGTCACTGATCACCGGAGGCAGGCGCTTCTTGGCCTCGCTTTCGAAGACGCGGTTGCGGTGAGTGAATCCAGTGTGCCGCAGAGTCTCGTCGACAGGACGGACGATGTGCCGCTTGATCACGCCGGTGTTCTTGATCAGACGGAGCACCAGCGGCAGTTGCGGGTGGTCCGGGTGCAGTCGCGCGGCGAGCGCCAGCGTGTCCGCTTGGGTGATCACATGCTCGGGTACGGCGACGGCAGGCCTGCACAGCAGAGGCAGCGGCATCTCACCCACCCCCCGCGACGCGCCACTGGGCAGGGAGCGCGTCCTCGGCCGCGCGGTGCGCACCGTTTCTGCTGTCCGGAGTCGCCGGGGCCCCGGGCGCGCGGTGCGACGGCGCGGACGCGCCCTTGTCCGCTGTGAGGACGGCCGTTCTCCGGCTCCCTGAGTGTTCCTGGGCCCGGTCGTCCATCAGGACGTCGCTGTGTCTCATGCCTTCCCTTTCCTCACAGCAGAGGCCGGCGGGTGATGCGGCCGGGTGGGTGCCGTACGTCTCCACGCCTCGGTGTTCACTTGGGTAACGGGCATGCCAGGTCTTCGGTTCATCTCCTCACCGCCCGGGCGTGAGCGATGTCCGGGGTCCGGGAGCCGGCGGCGGGAAGGTGACGGCAAGACCTAGCGTGCCGACTCCTCCCGTACCGCCCGGCTCGCGCGCAGCGCGGCGATCAGGGTGCGCGCCTCGATGTTCACGTAGTTGCCGTGCAGCAGCAGGCCGCCGAGTTGTTCCTCGGTCACCCAGATGAACTCCTCCGGCACATCCAGGGGGAACTCGTCGCCGGCCTCCACCAGCACGTAGCGGTTGTCGGCGTGGTGGAAGCGGCCGCCCTCCTCGGACTGCACCGAGTCGAACAGGATCCGCTCCCGCGGCGCGCCGAGGACCAGGTCCAGGTAGCGGGGCCGGTCCCCGGCAGGCAGCGACAGCGCACGGCCCGGCTGGCACTGCACCGTCGGCCCCAGCTCCGCCACGTTCAGTACCCCGGCCTCCGACCTGGCCTGCGCCAGCAGGTGGGGCACGCCGGCGACACGGCGCACCAGGAACGCGGCCAGGCCCCGCTCGGCCGGTGCCAGCAGCGGCTGCGACCAGTGGGTCACCTCACGGTTGGTGGCGCGTATGTCCGCGGCGAGCAGCGTGAAGTGGTGCCCGGACTCGTGGGCGATCTCGTCGTCGGTGCGCCGCCAGTGGGCGACGTCCGCCAACGGTACGGACCGCTGGACCAGTTCGCGCCGTGACTTCACCTCGGTGAGCCGGCCGAGGACCTCCTGCAGCGAGTACAGCGGGCGCCCGCCGCCCGTGGACGAGGGAATCTGCGACAGCACGGTCCGGGCGTCCATGTTCAGCACGTTGTCCTCGTGCAGCAGCCCGTACAGCTGCCCGAGGGTCAGCCACACGAAGTCCTCGTGCGCGGGCACCTCGCCGACCGCCTCCACGACCACGTTCCGGTTGCGCTTGCGCAGGAACCAGGCGCCCTGCTCCGACTGCAGCGAGTCGAACAGCACCCGGCTGCCCCGGCCGCCCTGGCGCGGCGGCACGAAGTGTTCGAGGTAGCGGACCGCCGAACCCCCGTGCACCCGCGTGTAGTTGCTGCGGGTCGCCTGGACGGTCGGCGACAGCTGCACCGTCTCGAGGTTGCCCGGTTCCATCTTGGCCTGCATCAGGCAGTGCAGGACGCCGTCGAACTCCTTGACCACGATGCCCAGGATCCCGATCTCGGGCTGGTTGATGATCGGCTGCGTCCAGCTGCTCTCCCGTCCGTTCCAGGAGGTGCGCACGTCCAGCCCCTCGATCGAGAAGAACCGTCCGCTCTCGTGCACGAGGTTGCCGGTGCCGTCCTGGAAGTGCCATCCGGCGAGCGCGGAGAAGGGGATGCGCTGTACGTCGTAGCGCTTGGCGCGGCGCTGGGCGGTGAACCAGCGGCGGAACCCGGCGTTGGGTGTGATGGCGCTGTCGTGTGCCTGCGCGGACAGCGCGAAGCGCAGGGCGAGGTCCGCGGTCGTCTCGGCGGGCACCCCTGGGGTCGCGGCGATCGTCATGGACGGGCTCCTTCGCGTGGGCTCGTGCGCGGGGTAGGGACCACGACCCTCCTGCACCCCGATCGCCTGCGGCTGGAGAGAGCCTCGAGACGGCGGAGCGAACGCCGTACGCAGCGCTCCAGCCGGTCTTGAGCAGCACCGCCTACCGTCGCCGCATGGACTTCCGCAGCCTGGAGATCAGCGAACTCGCCCTTCCGGACGTGTTCCTGATCTCGTCCCGGGCCGTCGAGGACGACGTCGTGGTCCGCTACGAGGCGTTCCGCCAGGACTACGTCGAGGAAGCGATCGGACGACCCTTCGCGATCCGGTACAGCGACCTGTCGGTCGCCCGGCGCCGGGTGCTGCGCGGCATCCACGGCAGCACGGGCCCGGACGGCCGCGCCAGGCTGTTGTGCTGTGTGCGGGGCGCCGCCGTCCACGTCGTGGTGGACCTGCGCGTCGGGTCGCCGGACTACGGCCGGTACGAGACGCTCTGGCTGGACCACAGCACCGCGGCCGGGGTCTTCGTCCCGGAGGGGCTCGGCCACGCCTGGCTCGCCCTCGAGGACGACACGGTCGTCGCCTGCCACAGCTCCCGGCCGTACACGGAGGGTGCCGCCTACACGGTCAGCGCGCTCGACCCGGCTCTCGCCCTGCCCTGGGGGCTCACCAGGGCGCCGGTGATGACCGACGACGACCTGGCCGCGCCCACCGCGGCGGAGGCGCTCGCCAGGGGGCTCCTGCCGGCCTACGAGGACTGCCTCGCGCTGTACGCCGGTTCCTTACCCGCCGCCACCGAATGAACCACCGGGCCCCGCGTGCCGTGACGGACACGCGGGGCCTCAGTCATGTCCGGGGCCCGTTCGGCCGGGCGGCCCGGCCGGTGACCAGAAACGGACCATGAATCGGTCACATGCCGGGCAGGACCAGGACACCCGGCAGAGGAGGAGTGACGCACTGTCCGCCCAGCGGGCCGCGTGGGAGGTTCGAGGTCCTACGACAGACAAGGGGGCCGCATGCGAATCTTCGTTCTGGGGTCTTTGGACGCCGAGCTGAGTGGCGTCCCGATCCTGCCCACAGCTGCGAAGCCGCGGCAGATCCTGACACTGCTCGCCATCTACGCCAACCAGGTCCTGCCGGTGTCCGCGCTGATGGAGGAGATCTGGGGCGACGCCCCGCCGCGCAGCGCGCTCACCACGCTGCAGACGTACATCCTCCAGCTCAGGCGCTGCATGGACAAAGCGCTGCAGGGCGAGCCCGGCGGCTCCAAGGAAGTGCTGCTGACCAGGCAGGGGGGATACCTCCTGCGCGCGGAGCCCGGCAGCATCGACGTGCACGAGTACGACCGGCTGTCCTCCCTCGGCCAGCGCGCCTACGACCGCGGCGACAACCAGAAGGCCGCGGAGCTCTTCCGGGAGGCCCTCGGCCTCTGGCGGGGCCCCGCCCTGGTCGACGTGCGCACCGGACCGTTGCTCGAGATCGAGGCGATGCGGCTGGAGGAGAGCCGCCTCGGGATGATGGAGCGGCGCAACGACGTCGAACTACGGCTCGGCCGCCACGCCGAACTGCTCACCGAACTCACGGCGCTGACCGCCCGACACCCGCTGCACGAGGGTCTGCATGCCCAGTCCATGGTGGCCTTCTACCGGGCGGGGCGCCCCTCCGCCGCTCTGCAGGTCTTCCAGAACCTGCGCGGCCACCTGGTGGAGGAACTGGGCATCGAGCCCTCGCAGCGTCTGCAGCGTCTGCAGCGGGCCGTGCTCGGCAGCGATCCGGTGCTGGACATCGACCCCGGGACCGGGCGGCTGCTCGACCGCTTCACCGGGTGACTCCGCAAGGAGGATCCGTGCGCGTGCTGTTCTCCGGAGGCCTCGGCATGCCGGCCGTGCTGCGACTCGTCCTGCTCGCCAGGGCGATGCAGGCGGCCGGCAACGAGGTCCGGTTCTGCTGTCCGGCCCGGGCCCGCCACCGCGTGGTCCGGGCCGGACTCGTGCCGGTCCTGGCCGGGCCGCGGCAGTTCGGCCGGGCCTGGCGGCCCGACCTGGTGGTCCACGATCCGCTGTGCCCCGACTCGACCGCCATGGCGGCCGCGTCCGGGGTGCCCACCATCGGCTACCTCCCCTACACCCGGCCGCCGTTGTCGCCGCGGCCGACCGTCTGGATCGACCCCTGCCCGCCGCCGCTGCGGGAGCGGCCGGAACCCGGTGCCTGGCAGGTGCGCTGCGACGCCTGGGAATGGCCGGGGAGGCCGGCGCCCCGGCTCCCGGCTCTCGCGCTGACCCCACGCGTCTGCGTCACCGGCGCGCCGGCCGGGTCCCGGCCGGAGGACCGGCGCCGGGCGCGGCTCTTCCGGCGGGTCGCCGAGGGCGTCGAGAGCCTCGGCCTGCAACTCCTCGAACTGACCGGTGACGACCATCCCTGGAGCCTGCTGCTGCCCGGCTGCGTCGCCGTCGTGCACGGCGGCGACGAGGGAGTCGTGTACGCGGCGGCCCGGTTCGGCGTCTCCCAGCTGGTGCTGCCCGCGGGGGAGGACGAGCGGCGGGCCGGAGCGCGCCTGGAGAAGGCCGGCATCGGCCGCTGTCTCTCCGACGACGAGCTGGCCGGCGACCCCAGCATGCTGCGGCTGCGCTTCCACGTCGCCGAACTGGTCAACGGCGGCCGTGTGCTGCCCGAGGCGGCCCGCCTGGGCCTGGCCGTCGCCCGCATGCCGCAGCCCGCGGACCTCGTCGCGGACATCGAGGCGCTGGTGCGCTGAAACGGGGCGGGGGAGAACACATGCGACGGGCCCGCGCCGTCGGGGGATGTGCGGCGCGGACCCGTCGGTCCGGATGCCCTGCGGGCAAGCCTCCTTGGCCTGTGGCCTGCTGCCTTCCGGCCTCGCTGCCTGCCGGCGTGCGGCCTGCCGGCCTGTCGGCCTGCGCCGGTGCGGCGGGCGGGAGGCCTTCGTCCGTGCGGGCGGGGGAGGACCCCAGTCTGCCGACCGGTTCTGGAGAACGGCTCGAACAGCGGTCGGCGGACCGTGCCCCGCTCAGCGGGGTCCGTCGGGGCGGTCCGGGACGAGCCGCTGCGGCGCCGTCCAGGTGAGGCCGGTCGACTCGCAGGCAGTGGCGGGCCCGGCCCACGGGTCCTCGCCGTGGATGTCGAGGATCTGCTCGCGCAGCCACAGGTCGAAGGGGTCCTTCGACTCCGCCCAGCGCTTCCTGGTCCGCTCCGGGTCCGCGGTCTCGAACTCCACGATCACGTAGTCCCGGTCCGGGCGCGGGTCGATGCGCAGCACCTCGTGGGTGATGCCCAGCCGCCGCCGGGAGGCCTCGTACTCGCGCAGGCGCGGCCCTTGCAGCTCCTGGGTGAGCCGGTGCCAGGCCATGGGCTTGCCGTTGCGCAGCGGAACGGTGCGCACCACGGACCGGGTGCCCTTCTCGCTGCGCCGGCCGCCCTTGCGGGGCGCCAGCATCCGCATGCCGAGCGCCGAGAACAGGTTGGACGCCACCCCGTGCGCCCAGCGCTCGGCGATCCTGCCCTCCTCGTCGAACCGCCAGACGACGATGCCCACGGAGACGAACGAGCGGCCGGTGGGCGCGACGCCCAACAGGTCGCCGAGGTGGGTGCCGCGCCAGGTGTTGTGGATGACGACCATGTCGCCGTGCGCGCTGATGTCCTCGATGGTGACGTGGAAGTCGGGGAACGCCTCACGCAGTCCGCCGATGGTGTACTTCACGCCCTCGCGGCCCTGGGGCGCCCCGGGCAGGCCCTCGTGGTCGACGACGTCCGGCCGGTACAGCTCGTCCACGACCGAGAAGTCGCCCCGGTTGACGAACTCGGCGAAGACGCGCCGGATGCTCGCCTTGTTGCGTTCCTCGGTACTCTCCCACGCCGTCAGCGCGGGGTTCGCGGTGGTCGCGGTGGTCACAGCAGCAGTCCTCTCTTCCTGGGCGTTCACGAACGCGCTCACGCCGCGGTGGCGGCGTTGGAGGCCCACCGCGTGGCATAGGCGACGTGTTCCTGTTCCGTGGTGCGCAAGGTGCGGGACCAGCCGAGCTTCAGCACCCGGTCGCGGAGCCAGATGGCGGCCGGGTTCTGCAGGGCGCCCATCACGCCGATGCGGTGGGCGAGCAGCTGCATGGGCCGGGTGCGCTCCTGCCGCTCGGCCTCGTAGCCGCGCAGTGCCCCGGTGACGCCGGCGCCGGGCGCGGCGAGGTGTTCGGCCAGCACGAGGGCGTCCTCGACGGCGAGGCAGGCGCCCTGCCCGATGTTGAAGCTGACGGCGTGCGCGGCGTCGCCGAGCAGGGTGACCCGGCCCCGTCCCCAGACCGGGTCGGGCTTGCGGTCCACCACGTCGCCGCGGATGATGCTCTCCGGCACGGTGGCGTCGAGGATCCGCTGCACCGGGTCGACCCAGCCGGCGTGCCGGGCACGCAGCATGTCCAGGGTCTGCTCGGGCGTGCCCTCGTCGCGGCCGCCCGCGGGGCCGTTGGCGACGCTCATCCAGTGCACGACGCCGGGCGCGATGTCGTAGTACGTGAAGCGGGTGCCGGGGCCGAACAGGGCCTGGAAGCTGCCGGGTTCGAACTCCTCGGCGCTCATCTTCGCGTGACCGCGCCAGGCGATGTAGCCGGTGTAGTCGGGCGGCTGGTGGCCGAGCAGGCCGGCGCGTACGGCGGAGTGGACGCCGTCGGCGCCGATCAGGAGGTCCCCGTCCTCGGAGGTTCCGTCGGCGAAGTGCAGGCTCACCCCGTCGGCGTGCTCGGTGAAGCCGGTGACCTCGGCGCCGGTGACGATGGGCGCGTCCACGGCGTCGCGCAGGATGCCGTGCAGGTCCGAGCGGCCGATGGCGACCGTGGGCTGCCCGTAGCGCTCGATGAACTCGCCCACCGGGTAGCTGCCGATGGCCCGGCCGGTCGAGGTCGCGAAGCGGCACACGGACTGGACGGGGGCGATCTCGGTGACCTGCTCGGCGAGCCCGAGGTGGGCCAGGGCGAGCATGCCGTTGGTGAAGATGTGCAGTCCCGCGCCGCCGTCGCGCAGTTCGGGCGCGCGCTCGAAGACCACGGACTCGATGCCCTGCTGCTGGAGGGCCAGCGCGGTGGCGAGACCGCCGAGTCCGCCGCCGGCGATGAGGGCTCGGCGGATGGGGCGGGGTGCTGGTGCGGACATGTCCTTCTCCCGGGAGTCGGGGCGGATGGCTTGGGTGCGGACGGGGAGTCAGCGGTTGAGCTGGGGCATCTCGCCGGCGGGATAGCGTTCCCCGGCCGTGATGCCGTACGGGGCGATGGAGTCGATCGCCGCCAGGACGTCGTCAGTGAGCCGCAGGTCGCTCGCGGAGACGTTCTCCTCCAGGTAGGTGCGGCGCTTGGTGCCGGGGATGGCGACCACGTCCTGGCCGCGGGAGAGCACCCAGGCCAGCGCCAGGCGGCCGACCGTGGTGCCGGTCGCGGCGGCGAGGTCGCTGAGCTGGTCGACCACGGGCAGGTTCCGGCGGATGTTCCCGCTCTCGAAGCGGGGCGCGATGTGCCGGAAGTCGAGGCCCTCGGGGATGTCGGAGGTGTCGCGGATGGTTCCGGTCAGGAAGCCGCGGCCGAGCGGGCTGTAGGCCACGAAGCCGATGCCCAGCTCGCGCGTGGTCTCCAGCACGCCGTTCACCTCGACGTCGCGGGTGAACAGCGAGTACTCGGTCTGCACGGCGGTCAGCGGGTGCACCGCGTGGGCGCGCCGGATGGTCGCGGCCGCCGCCTCGGAGATCCCCAGGTGCCGCACGAGCCCGGCCTCGACGAGTTCGGCGAGCGCGCCGAAGGACTCCTCCACGGGGACCTCCGGGTCGACCCGGTGCAGGTAGTAGAGGTCGAGGTGGTCGGTGCCCAGGCGGCGCAGGGTGCCCTCGATCGACCGGCGGATGTACTCGGGGCGGTTGTTGACCCGCCACGTCAGGCGGCCGTTGTCGATCTCGCTGCCCACCTTGGAGGAGAGCACGACCTCGTCGCGGCGCCCGGCGACGGCACGCCCGATCAGCTCCTCGTTGGCGTACGGGCCGTACATGTCGGCGGTGTCGAGCAGGGTGACGCCCAGCTCCAGGGCCCGGTGGATGGTGGCGAGCGCTTCCGTCGCGTCCGCCTCGCCGTAGCCGATCGTCATGCCCATGCAGCCGAGCCCCTGGGCGGAGACGTCGAGGCCGGGCTTGCCCAGCGTGCGGTGTCCGATTGCCATGCGGTGTGTCTCCTTGGAATCACGCAGTGCGTCTGATGTCTGGGGCGAGGGCCGTGTGTGTGGGGGCCGGGTGCCTTGCCGGGGGGCCGTTCAGGCCGGGACGGGTGCCTGCCAGGTCACGGAGAGGCCGGTGTAGACGTACCGGCTGGCCTCGATGCCGAGCAGCACGACACGGTGGCCGGGGCGGATGCGTCCCGAGGTCCAGCCCGCGTCCAGCGACAGCGGCACCGCCGCGGAACCGGTGGCCCCCACGTCGGCCAGGTTCTCCACGATCCGCCCGGTGAGCGCCTGGTTCTCCTCGGCGGACAGACCGGCGGACTCGTACTCGCCGGCGAAGTAGTCCGCGTTGCCCTCCGGGAGCACGATCGCGTCGAACTCCCCGAGCGGGCGGCCCTCCTTGCGCGTCAGCTCCTGGATCGCCCGGACGAACACCTGCGGTCCGAAGGACGAGGTGCCCGGCACGTCGATCTTCATCTGGATCAGCTGGCGGCGGCGCAGCTGCTCCGCCTGCGACACGTCCGTACCGCCGCCGATGATCTCCATCCCCGGCTTGCGCAGACCGCCCACGCAGGCGTTGACGAAGGTGGACGGGTCCGCCCGCGGGCCGGCCGGGTCGTCGACGGGCTCGGCCCGGAGCACCACGGCCCCCGCGCCGTCGCCGAACGTGTACAGCGTCAGCCGGTCCCGCATCCGCACCCGCGCCGGGTCCTTGCCCAGGAAGAGCGGTGCCATCAGCGGCGAGACGGACTCGCTGCCCACCACGAGAGCGGTGCGCGCCGTCCCGTCGGACAGCTGCCGCCTGGCCAGGTCCAGCGCCTGCACCCAGCCCGCGCAGGCCCCGCGGATCTCGATCGCGGCGATGCTCTCCAGGCCCAGGTAGTGCTGCAGGGTGGTGGCCACGTTGGGCAGCGTGTACTCCGGCGTCGCCGTGCACACCACGATCAGGTCGACCTCGCCGGGCTCCACACCGGCCCGCTGAAGGGCCTGCCGGGAGGCGCGCTCGGCCATCCGGCTGTTGTTGATCACGTGCTCGCCCGTGACCGGGTCGATCATCCAGTACCGGGTCCTGACCTGGATGCCGTCGAGGACGTCGTCCGGCAGTGGCCCGACGTACTTCTCCAGTGTGGCGTTGTCCAGCGGATCACCGGGCACATAGCTGCCGGTGGAGAGGATCCTCACGTCGTACGCGGTGGTCATCGGCCGGGCTCCGTTCTGCGCAGGGGGGCGGGGGAAAGGACGAGCGAGGTGTGGGTGCCGCCGAGGGACGAGCTGTTGACCACGACGGGGCGGTGGGCGCGGCCGTCGCGCCAGGCGCCGACGGCGAGGACCGCCGACAGGTGGGCGCCCGCGCCGGCCGGCTCGCCGAGCACCCGCTTCGGGGCCTCGAACCGCACCCGGCCCAGATCGAACACCCGCTCCACGGCGGCCCGTTCGGGACGGTCGGCGGCGGCGAGACCGGCCGCGTTCGCCCAGACGGCGCCGACGTCCCCGGGGCGCAGCCCGGCGCCGTCCAGTGCCGCGCGCATCGCCCGCTCCACGCCCTCGCCCGAAGGGTCCCAGCGGCCGATGCCGCAGGCGTCCGAGACGGTCGCGTGGCCCAGGACCACGGCGTGGATCGTGGCACCGCGCCGCTCGGCGCTCTCGCGGCGCTCCAGCACCAGCGTGATGCCGGCCTCGGCGAGCGTGTATCGGCGCCCGGCCGCCGTACCGAACAGCGGGATGGCGCGGTACGCGTCCAGCGCACCCGGCGAGAAGGCCTCGACCGCGGGCACCAGCAGGCGCTCGGCGCGACCGGTGCGCAGCATGTCGCAGGCGGCGCCCAGGGCGGCGGCGCCCGCCGCGTGGCCCGAGGTCAGCGTCGACGTCGGCCCCTTGGTGCCGAGGGCCATGGCGACCTGGCCGGCCGCACCGTTGTACACGGTGGCCGGGAACACGGCCGGGTTCGCGGCCTGCGCGCCCGCGGACAGCACCGGCGCGGTGAACCGCTCGCTGCTCTCCATCGGACCGATCCCGGTGCCGACCACCACGCCGGTCGCGGCCGTGGCGGCCGCGTCACCGTGCGCGTCCGCGTGCCCCAGGGCGGCCCGGCAGGCGGCGACGGCGAGCTGGGAGATGCGGTCCATGCGCCGGCGCTCCCGGGCGGTGCCCGCGGCCGAAGGGTCGAACTCGACCCGGGCCAGGCGCAGTCCGTCCTCGGGAACACCCTGCCGGCGCCCGGCCGCGTACGCGTCCCAGAGCGCCTCGGCGCCCTCGCCCGCCGAGGTGATCACACCGAAGCCGGTGACCACGACGTCGTCCGGACGGGAGTCCGCGGCCGGCACGGCGGGGCCGCCGGGGCGGGCGAAGGCGACCGTGGCGTTCGCCCCGGCGAACCCGAAGTTGTTCGACAGCGCGGTGTCCAGCACCATCGGGCGGCCCGCCCCCGCCACCGGGTCGAGTCCGCACTGCGGATCCTCCCCGGCGAAGGAGGCGGTGGGCGGCGCCACCTGGTCGCGCAGCGCCAGCACGGTGACGATGCCCTCCACCGCACCGGCCCCGCCGAGCAGATGGCCGATCAGCGACTTGGTGCTGGACAGGGACGTCTTCTCGGCCGCGTCGCCGAACGCGGCACGCACCGCGTTGCTCTCCGCCGCGTCGTTCTTCTGCGTACCGGTGCCGTGCCCGTTGACGTACCGGACGTCGTCGGGGGTCAGACCCGAGGAGGCCAGGGCCGCCCGGATCGCCCGCGCCGCGCCCTCCCCCTCGGGGTGCGGCGCCGTCGGGTGGTGGCCGTCCGCGGACAGGCCGTAGCCCAGCACCTCGGCGACGACCGGCGCGCCGGTCCGCTCGGCCGCCTCCTGCGACAGCAGCACGAGCATGCCGCTGCCCTCGCCCAGCGACAGGCCCGAGCGGCCCTTGGAGTAAGGGGCCGCGGGCTGCTCGGAGAGCGACTCCAGGCTGCTGAACCCGGCGAACGCCGACTCGGTGAAGGCGTCGCTGCCGCCCACGAGCATCGCGTCCGCACGCCCCGCCCTGATCACGTCCAGGGCGTGGGCGAGCGCGTGCGCGCTGGAGGCGCAGGCCGTGTTGGCGCTGAGCACCGGACCCTTGAGGCCGAAGGCGGCCGACAGCGCCTCCGCGGCGGCCTGCGGCGGTACGAACGTGTACCGGTGCCAGTCGGGAGTGCGGCCCTCCTGCACCTCCCGCAGCGCGAGTTCCGCGCTGCGCCAGCCGCCGTGGCAGGTGCCGTACGCGACGCCCCAGCGTTCGGCCGGGATGTCCGCGCCGACCTTCAGGCCCGAGGCGGCCATGGCCTCCTCGGCGGCGCTCAGCGCGAAGTCCACGGAAAAGTCGCGGACGCCGGAGCCCGGGGCGTAGTCGTAGGCGGGGCAGGGGCGTTCGGTGATCTCGCCGCCCACGGTGGTCTGGTAGCCGTCCATGGGCAGACCGCGCACCGGCGAGATCGCGACCCGCCCCGCCCGCACCCCGTCCCACAGGGCCTCGGCAGAACCGCCCTGCGAGGTGATCGCGCCCACGGCGGCGATCACGACACGGACGGCCTGGTCCGGAACGTCACTCATGCTCTGCCTCCCTTTCTGGACAGGCCTGCCCGGCCGCTCACGCGGGCCTGGACAGGCTGAGGGCCACGGCCTGGCCCTCGATGCCCCGGGCCAGCGCCATCGCGTGCGCGGGCCTGGCCTCCCGGGCGCTGCCGCGGACATGGTCCAGTGCGCACGCCGGGTCGGGGTCGTCGAGGTTGAGCGTCGCGGGCAGCGCCCCGTGGTGCAGGGCGAGCGCGCACACCGCGGCGTTCAGCGCGCCGCCGCCGCCGACGAGGTGCCCCGTCTGCGGCTTCACGCTGCTCACCGGGACGGACGCGGCGGCCGTGCCCAGCGCGGTGCGCAGTCCCGCGCTCTCCGAGGCGTCCCCGAGCCGGGTGCCCGAGCCGTCGGCGGCGATGTAGCCGAGGTCGCCGGCGGACAGCCGGGCGTCCCGCAGCGCGTGCCGCACCGCCCGTGACACGCCCCGGCCCCGGGCGTCCGGCGCCGGCGGCGTACCGCAGTCGTGGCCGGCGCCGTAGCCGGTCAGCTCGGCGTAGATGCGGGCGCCGCGGCGCAGCGCCGCCTGCTTCTCCTCCAGGACCAGCAGCGCGGCGCCCTCGCCGGGCACCGCCCCGCTGCGTTCCCGGTCGAAGGGCCGGTACGCCGCCTGGCCGCGGTCGTTGCGCGTGGTCAGCACGCCGAGCCGGTCGAGCAGCGTCATCGCCCACCAGTCGGTGGCGTCCTCGTAGCCGCCCGCGATCACCACGTCGGCGTCCCCGCGGCGCACCGCCCGCATGCCCCGGCCGATCGCGGTGGCCCCCGCGTCCGCGCCGCCCGCGAAGAACGCGCTGGCGCCCCGGATGCCGTACGTCTGCGAGATGTTGAACACCGCGCCGGGCTGGAGTCCTTCGACGAAGAACAGCGGCGGCATGATGACGTCCGCGTGCCGGCCGAGGTGCGCCAGGTCGGCCCGGCCGTCCGGGCGGCGGATGACCTTCAGCTCCTCGATCAGCTGGTCCATGCGGCCGATCGACTTGTTGCCCCCGAGGTAGAGGCCGGCCCGGTGGCCGAGTTCGTCGCCCCCGGCCTGGTTGTGCGGCAGGCCCGCGTCGTCGAGGGCGAGCCGGGCGGCGGCCAGCGCGAGGCGGTCGCCGCGGTTGATGGTGCGCAGTTGCCGCCTGGTGGCGAACCGGGTGGCGTCGAAGCCGGGTATCTCACCGCCCAGCCGGGTCTGCAGCGGCGACGGGTCGTAGGCCCGGATCGGGCCGATCCCGCACTCGCCCGCCACCATCGCCTTCCAGTTGGCCTCGGGGCCTTCCCCCAGGGCGGTCAGCAGGCCGATGCCGCTGACGACGACCTGGCGTCCGGTGCCGCTCATCGGTGCTCCTCCGTCTCCTCGGGCCGTCATCGCTCCGCCTTCTCGGCGCGTTCGTCCTCGTAACGCCCCACGACCAGACCGACGTTGGTGCCGCCGAAGGCGAAGGCGTTGATGAGGGCGTGGCGCACGTCGTGCTCGCGCGCCGTGTTGGGGACGAAGTCGAGGTCGAGCTTGCGGTCGGGGGTCTCCTGGTTGATGGTCGGCGGCACCAGACCGTGGTTGATCGCCCCGATCGAGGCGAACACGCTGAGCGCGGCGCCCGCCGAGGTGAGGTGGCCGGCCATCGACTTGGGCGAGCTGACCAGCAGCCGGTGGGCGTGGTCGCCGAACACCTTCTTGATCGCCGTGGTCTCCGACAGGTCGTTCCCGTGGGTGCTGGTGCCGTGTGCCGCGACGTAGTCGATGTCGGACGGTCCGAGACCGGCGTCCGCGATCGCGGCCTGCATGGACTCGACGGCCCCGCTGCCGTCCGGCGGCGAGTCGGTGACCCGCCAGGCGTTGAGGCTGGTGCCGTAGCCCAGGATCTCGGCGAGGATGTGCGCCCCGCGGGCGCGGGCCGCCTCCAGGTCCTCCAGGACGAAGACGACGCCGCCCTCCCCGAGGACGAACCCGGACCGCTTCCCGTCGAAGGGGCGGCTGGCCCGGGCCGGGTCGTCGTTGTACTCCTTGGTCAGCGCCCCCAGCAGGCTGAAGCCCACCAGGTCGAGCCAGGACGTCAACGAGTCGTAGCCGCCCGCGAGCATCAGTGTCGCGTCACCCTCCTGGAGGGTGCGGAAGGCCTCTCCGATGGCGTGCGCGGAGCCCGAGCAGGCCGTGGAGACGCCCAGCATCGGACCGGTCGCGTCCAGCATCCTGGCCATCGCGGCGGTGGGGATGCTCTGGCTGTAGGACAGCGAGTCCGAGGGCGCGTACGGGAAGAACGCGTCACCGCGGCCGGTCTCCTCGCGCAGCGCCCCCACGTCCACCAGCCACTGCAGGTCCGGGCGGTCCACGCTGGCGCCCATCGCCACGCCCATGTCCGCGCCGTCGTAGGTGTCCTTGCCGACGCCCGCGTTGCGCAGCGCCTCCCAGGCCGCGCCCACGCCGAAGGTGCCCGGCCGCAGCAGCCGGCGCAGGCCGACCGAGGCGGGCACGGCCTCGGCGAGGTCGAAGTCCTTGACCTCGCCGGCGATGGTCACGTCGTGGCCGGTGGTGTCGATCGAGGTCAACTGCCCGACGCCGCTGCGTCCTTCGGCCAGGCCGCGCCAGGTGCTCTCGGCGTCGTTGCCGAGCGGCGTGACGGCGCCCATGCCGGTGACGACCACCCTGCGGTTCATCGCAGCGCCTCCGTCCCCGGCACCGGCCGGCGGCCGACGCGGTCGGTCAGGTGGGACCGCATCATCGGCCTCCCTCGGTCGTGGACCGCCCCAGACCGAGCTGCGGGGTCCGGCCGTCAAGCCTCATGCCGATCGTCTCCTTCTGCCGTGGGTGTGCTGTGGGGTGCCGTGTCCGGTGTCGTGCGGGTGGGCGGCCCGGAGCCGGGGGCCGTGCCGGGCGGTTCGGCCGGGCACACCACGACGGCGTGGGCCACGGCGAGACCTCCGCTGTGGCTCAGGGAGATGTCGATGTGGTACATGCCGAGGGCCTGGGCGACGGTCTCCGCCTCGCCGTGCAGGCGTACCCGGGGGCGTCCGCCGCGGTCGTTGACGACCTCGATGTCCGTCCACTCCATGCTCGGGGTCATTCCGGTCCCGAGGCACTTGAGTACGGCCTCCTTGACGGCCCAGCGGCCCGCGAGGTGTTCGCCGGTCCGTCTGCGGCGGTCGCAGTAGGCCAGCTCGCGAGGGGTGAACACCCGCTCGCGGAGCCCGGGTTGCGAGGCCATCAGCTCTTCGACCCGGGCCACCTCGGCCACGTCGACGCCGGTCCGCACGCGCAGCGGCGGCGGGTCGGGGCGGTCGGGTGACCGCCCCGCGCCCGGCTCACGCAGCGGCTGCGGCGAGTGAGGCACGCTCGGCCACCAGGTCCGTCAGGTTCTGCACGGTGAACAGCGTCAGGACCTCGTCCGCCGTGAGCTTGCCGGCCAGTTCCTGCACGTCGATCTGCGGCAGGGACTTCTTGAGCTGTGCCAGGCCGACCTCGTTGATGATGTCGTCCTCGTCGGCGAACTCCTCGTCGGGGATGCCGCCCTGGAGCAGTTCGGCTATGTCCGCGACCTTGATCTTCACGTCCGAGGCCCGCTCGATGCGGAACAGGACGTCGAGCAGGTCGATGGACTCGGCGTCCAGGTCGCCCAGCAGGGTGGCCTCGGGCACGACCTCCTCGATGTCGATGCCCAGCGCGACGGCGACGGCGTCCTGGACGATGGCGGAGAAGTCTTTCTCCTCGTACGACATGTGTTCTTACCCTTCGTGAACAGTTGTTGCTGATGGGACCGGCCGCGATGGTGCGGCGGCCGACGGCTGCCGGGGTGTGTCAGGACGCCACCGGCTCCTGCCAGGTGTCCGACATGAGGGAGGAGCAGAGCTGCGTCAGGCGGCGCGGGTCCCCGCTGGAGCGGGTGCGGACCTCCTCGAGCGTCCGGCTGGCGAGCCCGCTGAGCACCCGGCCGGGGCCGATCTCGGTGTACGCGCTCACCGGGTGCCGTGCGGCCGTGCGCAGCACCTCGACCCAGCGGACGGGGCCGGTGAGCTGGCGCCGCAGCAGTTCCCTGGCCTCCTCGCCCGAGCGGACGTAGGTGCCGGAGACCGAGCTGATCACCGGCAGGACCGGATCGGCGAACGGCCGGGCGGCGAGCGCCTCGGTGAACTCCTCCTCCACCGCCTGCATCAGCGAGCAGTGGAAGGGGGCGCTCACCTTCAGCGGCACGACCCGCTCGGCGCCGGCGCCCAGCGCGACCCGGCCGGCCTCCTCGACGGCGCGGGCGTGCCCCGAGATGACGGTCTGCAGCGGCTCGTTGTAGTTCGCGACCTGGACCAGGCCGAAACCGTCGGCGTCGGCGCAGGAGGCCAGCACCTTGTCCGCGGGCAGGCCGAGGACGGCCGCCATCGCGCCGGGCACCTCAGCGGCCACCTCGCCCATCAGCCGGCCACGCAACTGCACCAGTTCTAGGGCGGATTCCAGGGACAGCACACCCGCGGCCACCAGGGCCGGGTACTCGCCGAGGCTGTGGCCCGCGGTCGCCTCGGGCCGGTAGCCGGCCGTCCGCAGCACCTCCCACACGGCGAGGCTGGTCGTGGCGATCGCGGGCTGGGTGATCTCCGTTCGGGCCAGTTCCGCGGCGCTTCCGCTCACGCAGATCTGCGACAGCGGCAGGCCCAGGATCTCGTCGGCACGGGCGAACAGCCGCCGGGCCGAAGGATAGGTGTCGAGCAGGTGCGCGGCCATGCCGGGCCGTTGCGAGCCCTGCCCTGGGAACATGGCCAGGCAGCTGGTGCGCGTGCCGTGGCCGTCGAGGCCGGTCCGACCGGTCATCAGGTACTCCTTCCACGAGTCGGTGCGGGGGTGCGCTGCCAGCCGGCCGCGTCGGGTGCGGTGGCCGGCTCCGGGCGGTTCCAGGCGCCCGGCCCGGCCCAGCCGCGGCCGGCGGCCCGCGGCGTCTCCTGCGGGCCGGGGGCACGGAGCACCGCGGTGAGCACGACCAGCAGCGCGGCCAGTTCCTCCGGCGTCGGGTTGCCCCGCAGCACCGACAGCGGGGTGGCCGGTGGCGTGTTCACAGCGGCTCGTTCCCGTGCTTGCGCAGCGGCTGCCTGGCCCGCTTGGTGCGCAGCATGTCCAGGGACTTGATCAGCACCCGCCGGGTGTCCGCCGGGTCGATGACGTCGTCCACGTGACCGCGCCGGGCGGCGACGAAGGGGTTCATCAGCTGCTCGGTGTACTCGGCGACCAGCTCGCGGCGCGCCTTCTCCGGCTCCGCCGCCGAGCTGATCTGCCGGCGGAAGATGATGTTGGCCGCGCCGTCGGCGCCCATCACGGCCGTCTGGTTGGACGGCCAGGCGAACGACAGGTCGGAGCCGATCGACTTGGAGTCCATGACGATGTACGCGCCGCCGAACGCCTTGCGCAGGATGACCTGCACCCGCGGTACCGTCGCCTCGCAGTACGCGTACAGCAGCTTCGCGCCGCGCCGGATGATCGCGTTGTGCTCCTGGTCGGTCCCGGGCATGAACCCCGGCACGTCGACCAGTGTCACGAGCGGGATGTTGAACGCGTCGCAGGTGCGCACGAACCGTGCGGCCTTCTCCGAGGAGTCGATGTCGAGCACCCCCGCCATGGCGGCGGGCTGGTTGCCGACGATGCCCACCGTGTGGCCGTCCAGGCGGGCCAGGGCGCACACGATGTTCGGCGCCCACCTCTCCTGGACCTCCAGGTAGTCGCCGTCGTCCACGATGTGGCCGATGACCGTCCGGATGTCGTACGGCGTGCGGTCGTCGACCGGCACCAGGCGCAGCAGTTCCTCGCAGCGCCGGTCCGGTTCGTCCAGCGGCCGGGTGTACGGCGGCGTCTCGGCGTTGTTCGACGGCAGGTAGGAGAGCAGTTCCCGCACGCCCTCGAAGCAGGACTCCTCGTCCGGGGCCACGAAGCTCGCCACGCCGGTCCGCGTGCCGTGGGTGTAGGCGCCGCCCAGCTCCTCCTGGGTGATCTTCTCGCCGGTCACCGCCTGCACCACGTCGGGCCCGGTGATGAACATGTTGGCCATGCCCTCGACCATGAACGTGTAGTCGGTGAGCGCGGGGGAGTAGACCGCGCCACCCGCGCAGGAGCCGAGCACGACGCTGATCTGCGGCACCACGCCCGAGGCGCGGACGTTGCGGGCGAAGAGCTTGCCGAAGCCGGCCAGGGCGTCGATGCCCTCCTGGATGCGGGCGCCGCCGCCGTCGTTGAGCCCGATGACCGGCGCGCCCACGGAGTCGGCGAGGTCGAGAAGCTGGTGGATCTTCGCGGCGAACGTCGCGCCCAGCGCGCCGCCGCGCACCCGGGCGTCATGGGCGAAGACGAAGACCGTACGGCCGTCGACCTCGCCCCAGCCCGTGATCACTCCGTCGCCCTCGGGGTGGGAGTCCTCCATGCCGAAGCCCGTCGCCCGGTGCTCGGCGAACAGGCCGAGTTCGGTGAACGTGCCCGGGTCGAGCAGCGTCTCGATGCGCTGACGCGCCAGCAGCTTGCCCTTGGAGAGATGGCGGGCGTCGGCCTCCGGGTCGTGGCCGAAGTGGGCCTCCGCCCGGCGGGCGGTCAGCTCGTCGGTCAGATCCGTCATCGTCGCGGTGCGTGCCGGTGCCGTGCTCTCGGGGTCGGTCTGGTCGAGGTCAGGCAGCACGGCCTGGGGAGCGTCCGGAAGAGCCATTGCGGTCCCTCTCTGTCCTGCCCTGTCGCTTCGGGGCCTTCACAACAACCCTCGGCCACCGGGATGGGCGCGGGCCTTGAGCGGGTCTTGACGGGACTGGAGCGCGTCTTGACGGGGGGTGTAAACCCAGGCCGGCGCCTATGAGCCGCGTTGCGGAGAGGAGTCCTGAGCCGCGCGCGGCGAGCCCTGCGCGGACGCCCTAGGTCCTGTCGTCACATTCCCGTCGTCCGCCCGGAGGGCGGGCCTCGCGGCGTCAGGTGCGTGCTCTCGGCGTGCCGGGCCCTGACCCTCGTACTGGACGTACTCGGGTCTGGGCCCGGTGCGGCGAGAGTGCGTGCATGGCGTCGCGAGGCAGGCGGGAATGTGACGACAGGGCCTAGACGGTGGGCTGGACGGCCTCGGCCGTCTCGTCGGCGTGGCCCGTCCTCAGTTCGGCCGCGAAGCTGCGCTGCAGGCCGTCCAGCCGGTAGCGGGTGGGCAGGTCGGCCACGGGGGGCTCGGCCACGGTCAGGAAGTGGGCCTCCACCAGCTGCTCGCAGGCGTCCTCGATCGTCGCGAAGTCCTTGCCCAGCACCGGGCACGCCAGATCGGCGTCGAACTCGGACACCGTCAGGTCGGCCAGGCAGCGCAGCACCTCACGGGCGTCGTCGGGCAGCGCGTTGTAGGACGCGGTGAAGCTGGCGCGCACGCTCAGCGAGCTGTGCGTCAGCTCGTCGAGCCGCCGCCGCTCGTCGCTCAGCCGGTCCGCGTAGCGGCGCAGCGACCAGTGCGGCCGGGCGTTGAGCCGTACGGCGGCGGCGCGCAGGGCGAGTGGCAGCCCGCCGCAGTACCGGGCGATCGCGGCGGCCGCGGCGGGCTCCTGGGTGACCCGCTCGCCGCCCAGCAGCCGGGCCAGCAGCCGCACACTGTGCCCGTGCGGCAGCTCGGCCAGGTTCAGGACACGGGCGCCGAGCGGTGTGCTGAGTCGGCCCCTGCTGGTGAGCAGCACGGCGGACTCCCCGCTGCCCGGCAGCAGCGGCTGCACCTGCTCGTCGTCGAAGGCGTCGTCGAGCGTGATCAGCAGCCGGCGCCCGGTGAGAGCGAGCCGGTAGACCTCGGCGCGCTCGTCGGGATCGGCCGGGATCTCGTCCGGCTCCGTCCCGAGCGCGCGCAGCAGCCGCCCCAGGATCGCGTGCGGGTCAGCGGGACGCGCGCCGCTGCCGCGCAGCGCCGCGTACAACTGCCCGTCAGGGAAGGCGGACTGGAGCCGGTGCCCCAGGCGCACGGCCAGCGCGGTCTTGCCGACCCCGCCGCCGCCGACGACCAGCACGGCGGGCGGCTGGGTCACCGAAGGATGGGTCAACGTCCGCTGCGCGAGGTCGAGTTCGCGTTCGCGGCCGGTGAAGTCGGGGAGGTCCAGCGGCAGCATGTGCGGTACCGCGGACGGGGGCCGGGCCGGGGCGGAATGCGTCGCGCCGCCGTGCGGCTCCGCGCTCCGCTCGGGCAGCGGGGCGGCAGCGGCCGCCTCGCCGCGCAGGATCGTCTCGTAGAGCTGCTGCACCCGCCGTGAGGGGTCGGTGCCGAGTTCCTTGGCGATCAGTGCGCGCATCGACTGGTAGTGCTCCAGGGCGTCGACGCTGCGGCCCTCCAGGTACAGGGCGAGCATCAGGCGTTCGCCGAGCTGCTCGGAGAGCGGGTCGGTCAGCAGGGCCGCGCGCAGCTCCGCGAGGACGGCACCGGGGCGCTCCAGCCGGATCTCGGTGTCGGCCCACTGGCTGAGTGCCTCGTGGTGCAGCTGCCGCAGCGTCTCGCGGACCCGGGCCGCCCAGTCGCTGTGCATGCCGCCCAGCGCGTCGCCCCGCCACAGGGTCAGGGCCCGCTGGAGCAGCACGCTGCGTTCCTGGTCGCCGAGCGTCTCCTGCTGGGCGTCCTTGAGCAGACGGCGGAACCGCACCAGGTCCACCGCGCCGGGATCCATCGAGACCAGGTAGCCGGCCGGCGACCTGACCAGGCCGATCGGTTCGGGCAGGTGGGCCGAGGCACGGGCCAGCGCACGGCGCAGTCGGGTGACGTAGGTGTGGACGACGTTGCGGACCCCGGCGGGCGGCCGGTCCCCCCAGACGCGGTCGACGAGGGACTCCAGCGGCACCGGCCGCTCGGGATCGACCAACAGGGCGCCGAGGATGCTGCGTTGCCGTGCGGGGCCGATGTCGGCCAGGGCGCTGCCCGTCCACAGTTCTATCGATCCCAGTATCCGGATCTCCATCGAAGACCACCCGTCCCTTCCGTGGCCGGAAAACTAACTCCGGCCGGTGCAGCGCTCCTCGATTCCTGCTCTGCCCCGACGGAGCGGTTCATTCCGCTTGCCCGCCGGGTCCGGGGCCGCCGGACCTACGTCCTTCCCGCGCTGCCCCCGAGCGGCGGACGCGCTCCAGCGGAGCACGAGGGACAGGCGAGGACAGCGGCCTAGCGTCACCGGACGAACCGAACAAGCCACTGCCTGAAGGAGTCCCCATGGCCACCGAGGAGCACGAGTTCACTCTGCCCGGCGCGGACCTGCCGCAGCCCGACGAGGACCTGCGCAAGCGGCGCGAGGCGGTCGTCATCGAGCACACCGTCGCCGAGGGCGCCTGGGACATCGACGGAGTGATCGCGACGTTCCCGCGCGGCGGCGTGTACCGCGTCATCCCGTTCGAGGAGTCCCCGCTGATCGGTGAAGAGGCCATCAAGAAGGGTTACTTCGCCGAACTGCAGAAGGCCTTCCCGGTCGCGGACCACAGTCTGTTCCACGTCCACCACACGCCGACCGCCGTGATCGTGGAGGCGCAGTTCCGCGCCAAGCAGGAGGCGGACTGGCGCGGCATCCCCAACCGGGGCAAGACCGTCGACGCCCCTGTGGCGATCTTCTTCCACTTCGACGGCGACGTGCTGATCGACGAGACGCTCTACTTCGACATGGCCACCTTCGCCCGTCAGCTCGCCTGACCCCTCGCGCCGGGGCGCCCCGGCCGGCGCCCCGGAGGCCAGGGTCCCGCCCACGCCGACCGACAAGGACCACCCATGAGCGTGTCCAGGACGGACCGGAAGAAGAAGCCGCAGCCGACCCACTCGGCGGGGGTGCGCCCGATACTCCTCGAGGCAGCGGGTCTCACCCTGTCCGGCCTGCTGGCCGAGCCCGAGGGCCCGCCGCGGGCCACCGTCGTCGCCGTGCACGGCGGTGGCATGCTCGCGGGCTACTTCGACGGGCAGGTCCACCCCGACCTGTCCCTGCTCACCCTCGGCGCCCGCCTCGGCTTCACCGTGCTGGCCCTCGACCGGCCCGGCTACGGCAGGTCCGCCCGGCAGATACCCGCCGGCATGACCCTCGGCGAGCAGTCCGCCGTGCTCTCCGCGGCACTCGGCGCCTTCGCCGCCCGGCACGCCGTGGGGCGGGGCTTCCTGCTGCTCGCCCACTCCTACGGCGGCAAGCTCGCCCTCACGACCGTCGCGGACACCCCCGGCCTGCTCGCCCTCGACGCCTCCGGAGTCGGCCACCGCTTCAGCGTCGGGCCCGCCGGCCGGCGGCTGCGCCGCAACCTCGACTGGGAGCGCAACTGGGGCCCGCTGAGCCTGTATCCGGCGGGTACCTTCCGCGCGGCCGAGGCCCTGGTCGCGCCCATGCCGGAGCGCGAGGCCTCCGAAGTGGACCTGTGGCCGGAGATGTTCGAGGAGATGGCCCCCCGGATCGACATCCCGCTGCGGCTGACCTTCGCGGAGCACGAGGGCTGGTGGGTGCACGGGGAGGAGGACCTCGCACACCTGGCCTCCCGGCTGTCCAAGGCACCCGTGCTCCGGATCGGGCACCAGCCCCGCGCGGGCCACAACATCAGCCTCGGCCTGGCCGCGCGCTCCTATCACCTGAGCGCGTTCGCCTTCTTCGAGGAGTGCCTGCAGTCCGCCGCGCAGACCCGTCCGTGAACCCGGACGTGCGCCGTTCCTCCCGTCCGGCCCCCGTGCCGGCGCGGCCGGGCCGGCCGGCGACGACGGGGCTCCCGTGGCCGGAGAGCGGGTCGGGGTCCGTACCGCCCGGCGCGGAAGGCGATGGGGCGACGCGGGAGGACGCACCGTGAGACTTGGCCTCGAACAAAAAGGGGAGCCCGAGCCGGGCTCCCCCTTTTGTTCGGAGCTTTCACCGGCCGGCCGCCTGCGCCGCGTCCGTGCACGCGGCGCAGGCAGGCGGCGCAGGCAGGCGGCGCAGGCAGGCGGCCTCTCAGCGGACCGCCCCGCACGCACCCGGGCGCGGCCGGGCCGCCTCCAGTGGTCGGCCCGGACGTCACCGCCCCGGCGACCGCTGCGGCCGACCGGCCGGGCGAAGGTGTGCGGTCACCGCCCTGGACCTGCGGATCCGCGACCCGAAGCCGTACCGGGGCGAGGCCCCGCCGGCCCCTTGGCGGCGCGGTCGGTCGCCTGCGCGACCGCGCGGACGCGGTCATCCGGCTACGGCGCCCCGCACCCGTGCCCGCCACGCGGCGGGCACCGGCCTGCGCGCAGGGGAGAGTCCCGTCCCCGGACCGGCCTGCGACCCCGGTCCGGGCGGAGACGACGCGGGTGACGGCAGCGCCGCGTCCAGGCGGACCGGTCCGGTGCCCACCGCCGAGACCAGGGCACCCAGGCGGGGATCCGTCAGGTCCGTGACGTACAGGTCCCCGAAGCGCAGCGGTGTCCCGTCCGCCCGGCCGTCGAGCGGAAGCTCCGAGAGGTCGAGACGGCCGAGTGCGTCCGGATCCGCCCTGCCGATCTTGATGAGTGCCTCCTTGCGGACCCACTGACGCAGGAAGGCGCGGCCGGGGTCCGCGTCCGCGGCCACCAGGGCACGCTCGGCAGCGGTGAGCGCACGGTCCATGACCCCGGGGCCGGGGACGCGCCCCAGACGCTCCACGTCGACGCCCACCGGGACACGACCGGCGGCCGCGGCCACCACGCCGTCGGTGTGGGACAGGCTCAGATGCACGTCGGGACGGCCCGCGAGCAGCGGCCTGCCGTGGTCGGCCCCCTGGCACGTCGGGCAGCGCTGGGCGAAGGGCACCTCGGCCGGGGCGACGCCCAGCAGCCACCCCGCGCAGAACCGGACCAGGACGTGCGCGGCGAGGAAGTCCCGGCGGGCCGGCTCCCGGCGGAACCGCGCGAGGCGTCCCCGTTCCCGGGCGTTGAGCAGGTGCGTCCCCGCCGCCGGATGCCGCAGCACCTCGTCGGTGCCCGCCGCCACGGCCACCGGGCCGTCCGTGTCAGCCATCTTCGCGGCGCCGGTCGCCGTCAGCGGCCGTCGGCGCCGGCCAGGACGCGGTCCACCAGCCCGCCGACGGTGACCCCGGCCAGTTCGGCGCGACGGATGTTCACGCCGTACTCGCGCTGCACCGAGACCAGCAGGTCGGCGAGGTCGAGCGAGTCGATCTCCAGCGTGTCGATGACGGTCTCCGCGGAGGTGTCCTCCTCCGGAATTCCGAGGGCGACGAGTTCGGTGCGGAGCAGCCCGTGCACGGACTCCGCAGTCACCTCAGTGGACTGGGACATGGAGTTTCTCCTCATGGTTGCGCGGAAAGCGAGCCGCGGGCGATGTGGATGCGCTTTCACAGTCTCTCCAGTCGCACTCGACAAATCCTTGAACGGAACTGGAAGAATGCTTGATGAATTCCCGAAGAATGCTGGAATTGGACTCATGGGCAGAGGGGGGAGGAGTGCGTGTCATAGGGGTGGGCCGGAGAATCGGGTCCCGGGGCCCAGGGGAGCGCGATCCCGTCCAGCATCTGCCTGAGATCGGCCTTGAGCTGCGTAAACGCTCCTCTGGCTGGAGTTCGGGCGGGCCATGAAGGGCGCCCGTGAGGAGTCCGTACGTGCGGTCGCGGCAAGGCGCCGGCCTTTTCTTCGATCTCTGGGATTTTCCACTGTGGCACCGGCCCGCCCCGGTGTCCAGATTCAGGCCGGAGGCGCGGGAAGTCCCCTCGGGAAGTATTGCCCGTGCCGATCGGCCCGCGTATTGTCGGTGCAATGCATGATGACGTCGTAATCACAGGCATAGGCGCGCTGACTCCGGTCGGAAATGATCGGGAGAGCAGCTGGGAAGCGATCGTGGCGGGCCGGTCGGGCGTCGGGCCCATCACCGCTTTCGATCCCACAGGAATGGACACCCGGATCGCCGCCGAAGTGAAGTCGTTCCGGCCTTCCGAGCATTTTGACGCCAAACGGACCCGGCGCATCTCCCGGTTCACGGCGTTCGCCGTCGTGGCGGCGCGCGAGGCGGTGGCCGACGCGAAGCTGGACATCGACGACGACAACCGGGACCGGGTGTCGGTCGTGGTGAACGCCGGAGCGGCGGGCTTCGACACCATCGAGGCGGCCACCAGGCTGCTGGTCGACGGCAAGGAGCCCAGCTCCTACTTCGTCCCCTACTCGCTGACGAACATGCCCAGTTGCGAGGTGGCGATCGACCTCGGCGTCCACGGCCCGGTCAACGCCAACGCGCTGGCCTGCGCGAGCGGCCTGTACGCGCTGCTGGACGCGCGGCGCATGATCCTCTCCGGCGAGGCGGACGTGGTCGTCTGCGGCGGCACCGAGGCGGTGATCACGCGGTCCTTCATGAACGGCCTGTCCACCCTGGGCGCGCTCTCCCGGCGCAACGACGACCCCACCCGGGCCAGTCGTCCCTTCGACGTGGACAGGGAAGGCTTCGTGCTGGGCGAGGGGGCGGTGATCATGGTCCTGGAGTCCGCCGAGCACGCCCGCCGGCGCGGGGCCATCCCGTACGCCGTCGTCAGCGGTGGCGCGTTGACCTGTGACGCCTTCCACGTCACCGCCCCGCACCCGGAGGGCGAGTACGCCACGGCCGCGATCAGGACCGCGGTGCAGCGGTCCGGGATCGCGCCCGAGGACCTCGACTACATCTGCGCCCACGGCACCTCCACCAAGGCCAACGACCGCACCGAGTCCAGGGCCATCCGCGCGGCGCTCGGCGCCGCGACGGACCGGATCGCCGTGAGCGGCCCGAAGTCGAGCGTCGGCCACATGGTCGGCGGTGCGGGCGCCTTGGGCGCGATGCTGTGCGCCCTGGCCATCCGGGACGGCGTCGTGCCGCCCACGATCAATCTGGACACGCCCGACCCCGAGTGCGACCTGGACCATGTGGCCAACGTCGCGCGGCGGACGCCCGTGCGCACGGCGATGGCGAACGCCTTCGGGTTCGGCGGCCAGAACTGCGTCGCGGTGTTCAGCGCCCCCGAGCCCGCCTGAGCCGGCGCCCGGCCCCCGCCTCCGGCAACGCGCACGAGGTCCTGCCGGGTTTCGCGGGGTCCGGCCCGGTCGCCGGCGCCCTGGTGCCCGCGGGCCCGGTCCTCACCCGGCGGGCCGGACACACCGTCCGCGCCTGCCCGGACCCCCTCCTGCCCCCGGCCGGGTCCGCCCGGCAGCACCCGGCGGCTGAGCAATATCAGAGATGGACGAACGGCCTGGAGACCACATGCTTGTAGCCATGTATCACAGGAGCGCCGACGATCCGGCGGCCCCGGCGGTGCGGCCATGACGGCCGGGCGGTTCACCGCGACCGTCGTGGGCGGCGGCATCGGCGGACTGGCCGCGGCGGCGGCACTCGCACGGTGCGGCCTCGAAGTGACGGTCCTCGAACGCGCACCGGCCTTCGAACCCGCGGGCTCCGGCCTGATGCTCTACCCGAACGGCGTCGCCGCCGCGGACGCCATCAGCAGCCGGCTCGGTGGGCGCATCCGCGCATCCGGGCACGTGATACGTCCGCACGAGCGGCGCGTGCTGCTCAGTTCCTCCGGCCGGATCCTCGCACGCGAGAAGATCGGCCGACTGGGCTGGCCGGACGGAACTCCGCCCATCTCCATCCTGCGCACAGCCGTGCAGGACGCGCTGATCGACGAGGTCTCCGCCGCCGGCGCCGAGGTCCGGATGGGCACGGTGGTGCGCGACTACGCGACGGACGGCGGCCCCGTCTCCTTGCGGCTGTCCGACGGCAGCACCCACTCCGCGGACCTGCTGGTGGCCGCGGACGGGATCTGGTCGGCGGTGCGCGAGCAGATGCTCGCGGACGGACCGCCGCGCTACTGCGGTTACACCTCGGTGCGCAGCCACACACCCGGCGACTGGCCATGGCCCCAGGGCTTCGTGGCCAACGGGAACGGCGTCCAGATATTCGCCGCTCCGGTCGCCGACGGCACGCTGTACTGGACGGCCAAGATCACCGCGCCGCCCGGAACCTGGCGGCCGCTCGGCCCGGAGGCGGCCCAACGACGGCTCGGGGAGCTGATCGCCGGATGGCCCGCGCCGATCGTACGGCTGATCGCCGGCAGCGACCCCGCCGACGTCGCGGTCACGGACGTCCACGACCGTGACCCCGTGTCGCGGTGGGTCGACGGCCGCGTGGTCCTGCTCGGCGACGCGGCGCACCCCATGGCCCCCGCCCTCGGACAAGCGGCGAACATGGCGCTCGAAGACGCCGTCGTCCTCGCCTCCGAGCTGCGCACGCACGTCGTGGACGGCGGCCGCGGCGACTTCGGTGCCGCGCTGCGCGCCTACCAGCGCCAGCGCGTGGAACGCACCACCCGCGTGGTGCTCCTCTCCCGCCGCCAGGGCCTGCTGGACCAGGGAGCGGGCACGGTCCAGTCGCTCGTACGCAACACCGCCATGAGTCTGCGCCGGCGCAAGGACGCAGCGCTCCACGAGATCACCCGGTGGGCCGTCCCGGCCTCCGCGGCGTGACCCCGCCGACGTTTCCAGCCACACGGCCGGGAGGACACGATGAACAGGCAACGACGATCCGGCCCGGAGCCGTCCCGGCACGACACCGACGCACGGGCGGGCATGGTCCTCGCCACCGGGCACACGGCCGGCCGAGGGCGGCCGGAACCGGCCGCGGAGCCCGAGCGGCCGATGCGGTACGGACCGGCGGACCTGGTCCGCCTGCTCGCCGAGGACGTCCGCACCGTCGTCGAGCGCGACCCGTCCATACACACGGTCGCGGAAGCCCTGCTGCATCCGGCCCTGCCCGCCCTGGGCGTCCACCGCGTGGCGCACCTGCTCCACGAACGCGGCGCCCGGCTGACGGCGCGCGCCCTGATGACCTGCGCCCGGGCGCTCACCGGTACGGAGATCCATCCCGGTGCCACGCTGGGCCGCAGGGTCCTCATCGACCACGGCGCGGCCGTGGTGATCGGCGAGACAGCGGTGGTGGGCGATGACGTGACCATCTACCACCAGGTCACCCTCGGAGCGGTCGGCTGGTGGCGGGACAACCGCAGGCTGCCCGGAGAACGGCGCCACCCGGCCATCGGCAGTGGTGCCGTGCTGGGCGCCGGCGCCACCGTCCTCGGACCGGTGGACATCGGCGACAGAGCGGTGATCGGGGCGCAGGCCCTCGTCCTGACGGATGTGCCGGCCGACACTCATGTGGTGGCTGAGAAGGCGGTGCGAAAAGCGCATGGCGCACTGCCGGAAACAGCGTGGATGCCCTGATCGGCCGGCCTGTTCCGCGCCGTCTGGTCCTCGCCCCGGAAGAAGCGCAAGAAGCGGAGGAAGCGTGCAAGCAGATGCGACGGTGCTTCTCGTCGGCGCCACCGACCGTACGGTGAGGAAGGCGAAGGACCTGGGTCTGCGCGTCCTCGTGCTCCAGCACCCGGAGAAGATCACGGAGGCACCGTGTGAACTGGCCGATGCCGTCCGGGCCGTGGACTACACGGATCTGACCGCGCTGGAGACGGCGGCCCGCGAGCTGTGGAGCTCCACGGGATTCACCGCCGTCGTCTCCCTCACGGAGCCCGGCCTGGAAGGGGCGGGCCTGCTCAACGACGTGTTCTCTCTGGGCGGCACCGGACTGGAGGCCGCCAGGTGCTTCCGGGACAAACTGGCCATGCGCCGTCGCCTGGCCGCGGCCGGCAGCGGAGCGGTCACCGTCGCCGCGGCGCCGCTGACGACCCGCCGTGACCTCGATGAGTTCGCCGAGCGCCACGGCTGGCCGTTCGTCGTCAAGCCGAGGAACGGCACGGGAAGTTACGGGGTGTTCCGGGTCACCGGTCCCGAGGCGGCGGACACGGCGTGGGCCACGGTGAACGCGCTGAACGGACACCCCATGGCCCGCACCACCATGCCGTTCCCCGTCGACGGTTTCATGATGGAGGAGTACGTCGACGGCCCTCAGTTCAGCGCGGAGTCCCTCAGCTTCGACGGCCGCCACGTGGTCGTCGGAATCACCGAGACACATCTCGCCGGCGACAGTTTCGCGGCCTTCTCCCACGCCATGCCCGCCCGGCTGGACGGCGCCGCCCAGGCCCGCGTCCTCGACGCCACGAGCCTGTTCCTCGATGCGATGGGACTGCGGGACGGGCCCGCGCACACCGAGTTCAGGCTCAGCGAGCGGGGGCCGGTGGTCATAGAGTCGCACAACCGCTTCGGGGGCGGCGCCATCAACGAACTCGTGCGCGGTGCCTACGCGATCGACCTGGAGACCTACGCGCTCGGCTGGCCTTTCGGTCTGGTGCCCGAGCTCTCCCGGCCACCGCGGGCGCGGAGCGCTGCCGCGGTTCGCTTCCTGGTCGGCGGCCCGGGACGGGTGGAATCGGTCACGGGCGTGGAGGACGCGCGAGCGGAGCCCGGTGTCCTCACGGCCGAGATGTGGGTCGAGCCGGGCGACACGGTCCGCCCGGTCGAGGATTCCTGGGACCGTCTGGGGCTGGTGGCCGCCACCGCGGACACCAGCGAAACGGCGGTGCGCCTCGCCGGCCGGGTCGTGCGGGACACCATCCGGATCCAGGTGCGAGGTGAGGACGGCGTCCTGCGGCCCGCACGCCTCGCCGTCCCGGAGGAGGTCCAGCGCCGTCCGGCCCACGGCGGGTCCGCCGTCCCCGTGGCCGCAGCGGACTGATGTCCACGCCCGCCCGATACGCGGACGCGGCACGAAAGCGCCCTGGGCCCGCCTCCTGACGGGCCCAGGGCGCTTCCGCGCTGAGCTGTTTCCCCTGCCGCAGCTGACCCGACCGACTCCTACTGCTCCCGTGGGGTCGCCGCACCGTCCGCCGGGCCGGGGACCGTCGTGGCGCGCAACAGGCCGCGCACGAGGGCGATCCGGTGGTCCGCCTCCTGCTCCGACGCGGCGTCGATCACGACATGGCCGTGCCGGCTTCCGGAGTTCTTGATCTCGGGGACCGTGTCGCCCGGCGCGAAAGGGAACTTCAGCTCGTGCACGAAGGGGAGCGCACGGACGGCGTCCAGCCCCTCCACGGAGACGAGCCGTCCGGGGCGGAGCTGGAAGAAGGAGACGCAGCCCACCCGGTGGGCGGTGTCGACCTGGACCGGTTTGCCGAGGAGCGCGCGGAAGATGGCCGTCTCGATGTCGAACCCGGAGGCGAGCGCGATGGCCCGGTGGATCCGGTCGCCCGGGGCGCGGGTCTGCGACTCGACGATCCTCGGGCCGTCCGGCGTCAGGATGACCTCCGTGTGCGCCGGGCCGAACCGGTAGCCGGTCTCGCTCAGGAACCGGAGGACCAGGTCGGTGACCGCCGCCCGGTCGGGTTCGGCCATGGACGCGGGATGGACGTGCCCGATCTCGGTGAAGCCGGGCGGCGGCGTCTTCCGCTTGGCCGTGACGCCCACGACGTGGTGGGTTCCCTGACTGGTCAGCGTCTCGACGCTGAACTCGGGCCCGCGCAGGTACTCCTCGATCAGCACGGGACCCGCGTAGCCCTGGTCGGCGAGCCGGTCCTCCCAGTCGTCCATGTCCCGTGCCTCGTTGATGAGCCGTACGCCGCGGCTGCCGGAGAGCAGGGCCGGCTTGGCCACGACGGGCAGCTCGAACTCCGCCAGCAACGCCCGCGCCTCCCGCGCCGATCCGGCCACGGTGGCCCGCACCGGCGACAGACCGCGGTCGCGCAGCAGTTGCCGCATCGCCGTCTTGTCGTTGATGACGCGCAGCGCCTCCGGCGGGTTCGGGGCGAGCCCCAGCGCGTGCGCCTCCTCGCAGACGGGGAGCTGGGTGTCCTCGTTGCCCAGGTGCAGGACGTGGGAGACTCCCAGCCGCGTGGCCGTCCCGGCCACCAGCCGGCGCAGCCCGGCGACGTCCCGGAAGTCGGTGAACAGGAGTTCCTCGGAATACCGCGCCACCTCGTCCCGGTGGTCCTGCGGGATGCGGTCCGGGTCCCAGATGGAGAAGACCCGGAAGCCCTCCTCGGTGGCCTTGCGCACGTACGCGCGCCACGGCATCACCATGAGGATCTTGTCTGTCATCGCTGGGCTCCATTCACTTGTGCGGTGAGCGGGCCGCCGTACGCCGTGCGGCCGGACGGCCGGTCACGACGGCGGACCCGCGCCCGCGGGCCCCGGCGGACGAGGCGTGCCCCGGGAGGATCTCGGTGCCGCCGGCGACGACGCTCCGCGCCCGCGGCCGTGCGCGCCGGCGGGCGGATGCGGTGTCCGCCCGGCGGACCGCTCTCACGGCTGCTGCGCGCTTTCCTGGGCGACCAGGGCGGGCGGGGCGGCCGCCTGCGCGTCGCGCACCCGGAAGAGCGACCGGTACAGGAGCATCGCGCCGGCCCCGAAGACCCCGAACAGCACGCTCATCCCGGCCGCCGGGACCAGCACGCCGATGGTCACGCAGAGCGAGCCGACGATCATCCCCAGCTGCACGTTGATCTGGTACGCGGCCATGTACCTGCTCCGGTCCTCGGCGGGCACCAGATCGGCCAGCAGGACCTGCCGGATCGGCACCGACATGATCTCGCCGATGGTGAGCACCACCGCGGCCGCGAGCAGCAGCCAGGGGGCGTTGCTCGCCCCCCACACCATGTATCCGGCCGTGAAGAGGCCGATGCCGCCGAAGATGCGCTGCCGGTCGGACAGGCGGCGGAACAGCCAGGCGGCGAACAGCGCCAGGCAGACCACGATGAGGGTGTTCGCCGCCCGGAGGATGCCGAGCATCTCGACGCCGTCGACGGTCGGCCGCCACCCGCCGACGGCGAGCAGTCGCTGCCGGCCGAAGTCGTCGCTGAGGCGCACGGCGATGTAGTACGAGATCTGGATCTCGATGCTCCGGATCAGCAGGGCGGACAGGATCAGGCGGGCCAGGACGCTGTCGCGCACCGCCGCCGTGTAGCCGTCCAGCAGCGTCTTCAGCCAGCCACGGTCCTGCACCGCGGCCGTGTGGCCGCGCGGCGCGGTCTCGCTGATCGCGACCAGGGTGACGAGCGCGATGACGCTCGCCAGCACCGCGGCGCCGGCGAGGAGGTAGAAGAAGTACCGGCCGTAGACGAAGCCGCCCACGAGGGAACCCATGAGGAACGCCAGGTTGATCGACCAGTAGTTGATCGTGTAGATCTGCGCACGCGTCTCCTGCGTGGACACGTCCACCATCATCGCGTCGTTGGCGGGTACCGCGATGCCGAAGAGGCTGGTGCTGAGCAGATAGCAGCAGAAGGTCGCCGTCCCCGAGTGCCACCACGGAGAGTTCGCCAGCGCGAGCAGCACGAGGGCCGCGGCGCTGCCGGTCTCGCCGACCAGGAGGGTGGGACGCCGGCCGAGGGTGTCGGACATGTGGCCGCCGACGAACGTGCACCCGACGACGGCGACGGCGATCGACAGGGTCATCAGGCCCGCCGTGGCCGCGCCGTACAGGTGCGAGAAGTGGATCACCATCAGCGGGGCGAGCATGATGTCCAGGAACTTCCGGACGAACCCGACTCCGATGCGCAGCTTCAAGTTCCGGTGTACGTCGGCGGTGATCATGTATACCTCGAAATCCTGGTCGGGCGGTGGGGGGAGCCGGTGCCCGGGGCCGCTGCCGGCCGGCCGGACATGCCGTTCAGCCGGCCCGGCCCGCGGCCGGCCGGGACGTGGGGAGCGAACGCAGATCCGGCAGCGCGAGCAGGATCGGCGGATCGGTCGGCCTGCTCGGGCGCAGGCGCATCGACACGCTCAGGGCCGTGTGCGGCCCGACGGTGACCGCGTCGCGCCGGTCCACGAACAGCAGTTGGCGGGGGCCGTGGTCCAGGCCGGCGGCGCGCGCGGCCGCGACGGCGTGGACGAACCACGTCCCGGACGGGACGTTCGGCAGGACACAGCGCAGGGGCTGGTCACCGGCCGCGTCGATGACCTTCGCGGCGACGGGCGGGCTCTGGAGAATGGGGGACGGGAAGATCCCCACGTACGCCCGCAGACCTGAGCAACCGCCGGGAAGGGTGAGGGTCACGGCCGCCGTACCGCGTGACGCGTGCACGTGGTTCTCCGGCGGGAGAAGATCGAGTACGGTGCCTTCGCCGAGATGACGGAACTGGCTCGGTGGCATGCCCACACTCTGGGTGAAGTAGTTCGTGAACGACCCGAGGCTCTGATATCCCACGGCGGATGAGATGTCCGTGATGGTTCTCGTGGTATTGGTCAGCAGACGCTTCGCCTGATGGATGCGTACCGCGGACAGGAATCGGCCAGGGGTGACGCCGGTGACGTCCCGGAATGTGCGAGCGAAGTGGAAGCGGCTGAGCAGGGCGCTCTTCGAGAGTTCGTCCAGCGAGACCGGCTCGCTGTACCGCTCCCAGATGTACTCGATCGCCCGTTCTATGGATTCGCGGGGGGTGCCCTCGTGGACCTCCGGCGCTGCCCGGCACCTGGCTGCTGTCACGACCGACATTCTGCGCCGCCGCGATATCGCTCCGGTCGAGCACGGCTCGAGCACGGCTCGAACCGGGCTGGGACGGACTGCGGCGGACCGGGTGTCAGCAATATGGGATATGGCTCGGACTTTGCGCCCGGCGCATGCTGTGAAGCATGCGAGGCGCCCGTCATCCCCGCCGGCGGAAGCCGCCGGCGTGAACGAGACGGCGGAGAGGAATCCTGATGGACGAGGTCCGGAAGATTTTGGCGCCGGTGGTGGACGAACTGCTGAAGCCGTTCAGCCAGGTCGCCGAAACCGAGCTGCAGAGCATGGCCGCCATTCATGAACGATATCCAGGGATAGCCAGATTCCGTGAACGGCTCGGGAACACACCGCTCATCGAGGTCCCGTCGAGCCCCGGCGGCGCGACCATTCTCGCGAAGTGCGAATGGGGAAACCCGGCGGGGTCGCTGAAGGACCGCGTGGCCTACGCGCTCGTCTGTGATGCCATCAGGCGCCACGGGGACCGGCCCGCCGAGGATCTCCGGCTGGTGGAGTACTCGGGCGGGAACCTGGGGCTGGCGCTGTCCTGTCTGTGCGCGGAGGCGGAGATCCCGCTGCGTCTGGTCGTGGCGTCGTTCACGTCCGAGAGCGTGCTGGACACGCTGCGGTCCCGCGGGACCGCGGTGGACATCGCCCCGCAGGAGGAGGGCTTCCTCGGCACGATCAGGCAGGCGCTGCGGATCGCGGACACGGACGACTCCTGGCAGCTCCTGTTCCAGCACGTCAACCCGGCCAACCTGACGATCCATCAGGCGACCACGGGCACCGAGATCGTGAAGCAGCTGGCCGGCCGCAAGCCGCACACCTGGGTAGCCGCCATCGGTACGGGCGGCACCCTCATCGGCGTGCTGAACATGCTGCGCACCGTCAATCCCGGCGTCCGCGCGGTGGGTGTGACACCGGCGGAATCCCCCTACGGGCACGGCGGGGCTCCGGCGACCCCCCAAGGACTGTGCGGCACCGGTGGACTCGGGTACGGCCTCAAGCAGCCGTTCGTGAAGGCGTACGAGCACGACGTCGCCGCGCACCGGCAGGTCTCCTATCCGGAAGCGCTGGAGGGGGCCGCGGAGTTCTACAGCCTCACCGGCACCCGGATCGGCACCTCCGCCTCGGCGAACTGGCTGGTCGCGCGCAAGATCGCCGCACAGCTGCCGTCCGACGAGCTGGTGGTCACCATGTTCGCCGACGCCGGAAATCCCGAGCAGTGGAAGGCGATAGGGAAATGACCACGTCCGCGGGGCAGCCGGGGAGTCCTGAACACGTCCTGGGACAGTTCCGGGACATCGCGGTCGGCCCGACCAGGTTCATGACCGTGTACGCCTGCTACGAGCTCGGCGTCCTGGACCACCTCCGGAAGAACGACGGTACCTGGCTGTCGGCCGCACACCTGGCCGAGGCGGCCGGCGTCCGGCCGGACGCCGTCGAGCAACTGCTGCACCTGCTCGTCAAGGAAGACCTCGTCACCTACGACGAGAGCGCCGGCGGCTACCGGGCGGGCGGCCTCGCCCGCCTCTCCGAGGACGAGTTCGCCCGGGCCATGCGCCTGATGACCATGATCAAGGAGGTCTGTCTGCGGCAGCTCTACCACCTGGCCGACAGCGTGCGGACGGGAAGGGTGGTCGGCCTGGAGGAGATCTTCGGGTTCCGCGGCAACCTCTACGAGGCGTGCGCCGAACACGAGCAGCTCCGTACCGCGTGGTCCGCGATGATGGACCAGACGACGTCCCTCATCGACCCGTGGTTCTTCGACAACGCCGGCATCGAGCACGGCAGCAGGGTGCTCGACCTGGCGGGGCACACCGGACTGGGTGCGATTCTGACGTGCAGGTACAACCCGGAGAAGAACCTCCAGGTGGCCTGCTTCGACTTTCCGGAGAAGCAGGAGGACGCGCTGGAGAACTTCCGCGCGCACGGAGTCGAGGAATCCTGCTCCTTCATCGGCGGCGACGTGTACGACGGCCTTCCCAAAGGCTTCGACGTCGTCCTGGTGAAGCATTTCCTGGATCAGCTCGGCAAGGAGAACGTGTTCCGGGTGCTCCGTGCCGTCCACGACTGCCTTGAGCCCGGCGGGCGGATCTACGCCCTCGTCCCGACCTACCCGGAGAACGTGAAGGACTCGAGCCAGGCAGACTTCTTCCCGGCGTATTTCCTCGGCTGCAGCACGGCCGAGGGAGGTCCGCAGAAAGTCTCCACCTACCGGCAGTGGATGGAGGAGTGCGGTTTCACCGCCATCGAGACGATCACTCACGAGGCCGGCATGCGGCCTCCCGAGATGATCCATGTGCACAGCATCATCTGCGGAGTGAAGGAATAGCCGGTGAAAAAGCGAATCCTGCTGGTGCACAGCCGGTCCGGTCCGCCCCTTGATTTCGCGCTGCCCCGGCTGGCCGCCCGCGGAGAGCTCCACGTGCTCGCGTTCCGGCCGCTGCCGGCCGAGGCGGAGGTGTTCTGCGCCTCGGTCGTCCCCGCCCACGAGCGGCGGCTGAAGGGCGACGAACTGGTCGACGCGATCGTGGAGGCGGCCGTCCGGGTCGGTGCGGACGCGGTGTGCGGCCTGTCGGAGTACACGGTGGTCCCGGTCGCGCTGGCGGCCGAACGCCTGGGCCTTCCCGGCCCGGGCCCCGGAGCGGTGTCCTCGCGCGACAAGCGGTCGATGCGGGCCGCGTGGGAGAAGGCCGGGGTGCCGCAGCCGGCGTACCGGACGGTGACCTCGGCGGCGGACCTGCGCCGGGCGTTTCGCGAACTGCGGCCGCCGCTGCTGCTGAAGTCGGCGTGGGGCGCCGGCTCGACCGCGCAGCTCGTCATCTCCTCCGAGGAGGAGATCGAGCCGGCGTGGGAGGAGGCGACCGCGGTGATGAAGGCGGCGGACGCGGCGAACGTCCTCATGCTGGAGGTGGCGGGTGCGGAGAACGACTTCCTCGCCGAGGAGATCATCCCGGGGACGACGCAGTCCTGGTGGGAGGACGGGAGCGGCTACGGCGACTATCTGAGCGTGGAGGGAATGGTCGTCGAGGGTGTGTACCACCCGGTCTGCATCACGTCGAGGCTGCCGACGATCCCGCCCTACATGGAGCTGTGCAACATAGCGCCGTGCGAACTCCCGCTGCCGCTGCAGCGTGCGGTCGAATCGGTGGCTCGCGCCGCGGTCGACGCCCTCGGGCTGCGGACCTGCGGTACCCACACGGAGATCAAGCTGATGGCGGACGGGGAACTCGCGCTGATCGAGTCCGCCGCGCGCTTCGGCGGCGCCGCGATCCTCGCGCAGATCGAGCACGTCTACGGCCTCGATCTGATCGGGATGCTGGCCGACGCGCTGCTCGGGCTCCCGGCCGGTCCGCCCGATTCCATGCTGACCGGGCAGGACGCCGAGGGGGCCGCGTGCACGCTGTCCCTTCTCGCCACGAACGCCGCCGGGGATCCGTGGTCGAAGGACCTGGTCTGGGACAGCCGCGTGGTCGACTGGGCGTCCTTGGTGACACCCGGTTCGAGGATCGAGACCGTGCCGAGCCTGACGGTCCCGGACGGGACGCCCATGCCGAAGTACGAGCGCAGCGGCGGAAAGATGGTGCTGGGCGGAGTTCTCTACCTGGAGTCGGCGGATCCCGTGACCCTCGTGCACGACGCGTACGCGGTGCTGAACGGCCTGGAGGACGCGCTGGCACGGGGATGGCACGAGCGGACCGCCCAGGAGACGGGGAAACACAGGGGGGTTGAGTAGATGAGCGCGATCGACATCCGGCGCATCGGCGGCCGCATAGGCGCCGAGATCACCGGTATCGACCTGGGCGCCACGATCTCGGATCAGCTGTTCGCCGAGATCAAGCAGGCGTTCCTCGATCACAAGGTGCTGTTCTTCCGCGATCAGGACATCACCGACGAACAGCAGTTGGCCTTCGCCGGCCGCTTCGGCCCGCTCACCCACCGGCATCCGCTGATGCGGACCGCCGAGCAGAGCCCGCAAGTCCTCGTCGTGGACGGGGAGGACCAGCGGGCCAACCACTGGCACTGCGACATCAGCTTCACCGAGACCCCGTCACTGGGCACCACACTGCGCAGTGTGGTCCTGCCGCCGTACGGCGGGGACACGCTGGTGGCGAGCGGCGCGGCCGGCTACCGGGACCTGCCCGCCGAGCTGCGGGAGATCGCCGACCGGCTGTGGGCGGTGCACACCAACCGCGCGGAGCAGCCGCGCCTGGGCACCGAGCGGGGTGAGGAGGTGCGCCGGGCCTTCCTGGCCAAGCGGTTCGAGACCGCGCACCCGGTCGTCCGCGTCCACCCGGAGACGGGCGAACCCTCCCTGTTCCTCGGCGGCTTCGCCCAGCGCCTGGTGGGAATGACCCTCCGCGAGTCACGGCCGATCATCGACGTGCTGCAGTCCTACGCACTGCGTCCGGAGAACCAGGTCCGCTGGAACTGGCGGCCGGGAGACGTGCTCATCTTCGACAACCGCTGCACGCAGCACTACGGCGTCGACGATTACGACAGCCACCGGCGGCTGCTGCACCGGGTCTCGGTCACCGGCGACGTGCCTGTCGGCCTGGACGGGAAACACAGCTACGCGATCCGTGCCGGCGACGGTGACGAGGAAGGGCGGTAGACATGTCGTTGCCGGATTCGTTCGCGCGGCGGCTCCGCGCCCGCGAGCAGCTCACCGGTTACTGGATCTCGTGCGACAACCCCGTCGCGGTCGAGCGCATCGCCCGGCTCGGCTACGACTACATCGGGGTCGACGGCCAGCACGGGGTCCTGTCGCAGCCGGGATGGAACGCCGCGATGATGGCGGTGGACGCGGGACAACGCGCCGCGGGCCTGATCCGGGTCCCCTCCGTGGATCCTGTCGCCATCGGCGCCGCTCTGGACACCGGTGCCCGCGGCGTGATCGTGCCCATGGTCGAATCGCCGGAGCAGGCCGAGGTCGCGGTGCGGGCCACCCGGCACTGGCCTGCGGGGACCCGCAGCCTGGCCGGCCCCGTGCGGGCGCAGTTCCGGCTCGGTGACGTCCCGGCCGAGATCGACGAGGGCGTGGTCTGCATCGTCATGATCGAGACCATGGCCGCCCTGAACGACCTGGAGAAGATCTGCGCGACCCCGGGCCTGGACGCCGTCTACCTGGGACCGGCCGACCTCTCCGTGGCGCTCGGCGGACGGTACTTCGGCGATCCCGCGGTGCGGCCGGCCCTGCTGGAGGCGACGGCCGCCATCGCCGAAGCCGCACGGCACGCGGGTGTCGCCGCCGGCATCCACTGCATGGACGGGGACAGCGCGGCCCGGTGGCTGTCGCAGGGTTACACCTTCGCCACCGTCTCCAGCGACATCACCCACCTGGAACAGGTCGCGGCCGCGCACCTGGCGGCAGCCCGTGGGGCGGGGGTCTCATGAGCGCGCAAGGCCGGATCCACCAGTCCGTCGAGGAGCTGATCGGCGGCACCCCACTGCTCCAGTACCGGCTGCCGGGCGTCCCCGAGGGGGTGCGGACCCTGGCCAAGCTGGAGATGCTGAACCCGCTCGCCAACGTCAAGGACCGGGCGGTGCTCTACATGTTCCGCGACGCCCAGCGGTCGGGGGAGCTGGCGGAAGGCGGGACGGTGATCGAGTGCTCCTCCGGGAGCACCGGGATCTCCCTTGCCGCGCTCTGCCTGCGGCACGGTCACCGCTGCATCATCGTCATGCCGGACAACGCCACCGTGGAACGGCAGCTGATACTGCGCAAGCTCGGGGCCGAGATCAGGTTCGTGCCCCATGGCGACGGGCTGCCGGCCGCTTGGGCGTACGCGGAGCGGCTGCAGAAGTCCACACCCGGCTCGTGGCTGCCGCACCAGGACACCAACCCCGCCAACGCGCTGGCGCACTACGAGACCACCGGCCCCGAGCTGTGGCAGGACACCGAGGGCGAGATCGATGTGCTGGTGTGCGGCGTCGGCACCGGCGGCACGCTGACCGGGACCGCGCGTTTCCTCAAGGAACGGCGCGACGTCCATGTGGTCGCCGTCGAGCCCACCAGGTCGGCCGTCCTCTCGGGAGGCGAAGCGGGACCGCACGGCATCCCGGGGATCGGGGCGGGCTACGTCTCGGAGATCACGGACCTGGCGCTCATCGACGAGGTGATCGCGGTGTCGGACGACGACGCGGCCGGCACGAGCCAGGAGATCACCCGGGCCACCGGCCTGCTCGCCGGGATCTCGTCGGGGGCCGCGGCCCACGCCGCCCGTATCGTGTCCAGGCAGCCGCGGTGGTCCGGGGCGACGATCGCCGCGGTGTTTCCCGACTCCGGTGAACGCTACCTCTCGACCGGCTCGGGCTGAGCTGCCGGCCGGGTCTCCCGCCGCGCGTGCGCTGCGCGGCGTCCTCCGGCGGCCGCTACTCTCAACGCACGTACGACGAGCGGGAGGAGACGGTCACGTGCCTCGGGACCGGGCGGCCGGCGGGGAGGCGACCCCGGCGGCAGTGGCCCAGGAACGCCGGTTGCGCCGGGATCTGGGCTACTGGGGGCTGACGGCGATCGCGTTCTCCAACATCGTGGGCTCGGGGTGGTTGTTCGCCGCGATGTACGCGGCGCGCACGGCGGGCCCGGCGTCCCTGCTGTCGTGGGTGGGGGCGGGCCTGCTGTGCGTCCTGGTGGCGCTGGTGATGATCGAACTGGGCGCGTCCCGGCCGGAGGGCGGTGGCACGGTGCGCTGGCCGTTGTACGCCGGGGGACGGCTGGTGGGCACGCTGATCGGCTGGTCGGTGCTGCTGTAGAGCCGCCCGCCGTCCGCGTCCAGCCACGCACCGTCCACGCCGGGAGAACTCACCGCGGTTGGGTGCGTCGATGGCGACGACCGCGAAACCCTCGGCGGCGTAGCGGCGCGCGCGGGAAGCGGCGCCTGGGGGCTGTCTTGCGCTGCGAGCCACCGTGGCCCAGCGGAATCAGGCAAGAGCACCACAGGCGCCTTCCGGCGGCCACAGCACGCCGGGGACCTCATCGACGGTGGAGAACTGTTCGGTGATGCCGTCCGACGACGTCTGGGAGGTGAAGCGCATCAGCGTTTCAAGCCTTTCGGGACGCCTTGTGCGGGGCGCTCTCCAGGCCATGCCGAGGAGGGAGCTCCGACCTGGGACAGTGAAGCGCTCAGCTCGATGCGTTGACTCCAGCCGACGGTGGGGGCTGGTGTGGAGCGTAGTGGTTGGTCTCGTGTTCGTGGGGCGGGAGGGTTCCGATGGTGGTGAGGAGGCGCAGGTTGTCGCGTTTGAGCAGGTCACAGGCCCGCTCATGGCCGTCGTCGTGGATGGTGGTGCGGATCGTGGGTACGTCGCCGACTTCACCTGCGGGGAGCGCGCAGTCAGTCCTTGGCCAGGTGCCGGAGGTAGCGCGCCGCGAGCCCGCGCTGCCACTTGCCGCTGGTCGTGCGGGGCAGGGTGCTGCGCGGTACGACGTGCACGTCAACAGCGCCGAGGTCCAGACGAGCGGACACCAACCTCCGCAGACGGGCCGACAGATCGCCCGCCATCGCGAGGTCGTCCGTTTCCGCTATCACGACCATGCGTTCGCGGTCGTGGTCGGCCACCACCACACAGCGGCCGGACCCGCCGGGCAATCCTGTCCGCACCACGTCCTCGACGTCCTCGGCGAAGAAGTTGCGGCCCGCTACGATGACCATGTCTTTGGCTCTGCCCGCGATGTACAGCTCACCGCCCACTCGCACGCCCAGGTCGCCGGTGTGCAGCCAGCCGTCCCGCAGGAGCGGGGTCAAGGTGCGCTCGCCCGGCAGGATGTAACCGTCGGCGAGCGAAGGGCCGCGCAGGACGATCTCGCCGACCTCTCCTTCGGCCAGTTGGCGGCCGTGTCCGTCACGCAGACCGAGGTCGAGTCCCGGGACGGCGCGCCCCACCGAGACCAGCCCGGTCGCGTTGTCCGCGTTGCCGGGGAGGATGACTGCCCGGCGGTGTTGTGCCAGGGATTCCCGGTCGAACCACACCACCTTCGCGGGGGCGTCCGCCGGGGGACAGGCGACGGACATGACGGCCTCGGCCATGCCGTAGACCGGCTTCATCGCCGTGCCGACCAGTCCCGAGGGCCTCAGGGTCCTGGCCAGGTCGGCCACCGTGCTCGGTTTCACCGGTTCACCGCCGTTGAGAGCCAGCCGCAGGGAACCCAGGTCCAGCGCGTCCAGCATGCCGTCCGGACACGATGCGACGATCCGGTCGTAGCCGAAGTTGGGGCTGCCGAACACCGTCGCCCTACAGGCACTGAGGTGCTTGAGGACTTCCCGTGGCCTGCGCACGAACCGCCACGGGGTGAACAGATGGTGCTCGTAGCCCAGCCACAGACCGTAGACCAGAGTGATCAGTCCGAAGTCATGGAACAGCGGTACCCAGGAGACGACCACGTCTTCCATGCCGATGGAGCTGGCTGCGAAGGTCGCCGTCAGACACGCGAGCACCGCTCGGTGAGAGAGCACCACTGCCTTCGGGCGGGCGGTGGTACCCGAGGTGAACTGCACGATCGCCGGGGTTTCCGGCCGGGTCACCGCGCCGGCGGACCGACCGGGCGCCGGGGCGCAGTCGGACACCGCGACGGCCACGAGGTCCGGTCGCACCCTGGTGAGTTCTCGCGCGATCTCCACGTACTCCTCGCCCACCAGCACATGCCGCAGACCGGCGAGCGCCGGGGCGAGGCTGGTGGCCACCTCGCTCGCCGAGGCACGCACGGGCGGCACGGGGAGGACGGTGATGGCACCGCCCGCGGCCCACACACCGAACATGGAAGGCGCGAAGTGAGGTGAGGTGCCGATCAGCAGACCGACGGGCGTTCCCTCGGTGACGCCGAGTCTCACCAGTGCGTCGGCTACCCCCCAGGCTCGTGCGGGGATGTCGCGGTGCAGCAGCGTTTCCCCGGCCTCGGGGAACACCAACCGCGTGTGACCGCGGTCGTCGTCGAGGTGGTCGAGCAGCTCGGCCAAGGTCCGGACCAGGGACCTGCCAGGATGTACCAATGTGTTGTCGCCCATGGTGGGGTCTACCTCTCAACCTGGTCGGTGCGGCGGTCTCGCACTCACTTGCCCCGCGTGAGCAGGCAGGTGCTGCTGACACCGGCGCCGACACTGACGTGCAGATGATGTCGTCCCTGACCGGGCGGCGGCTGTTCGGCGAGGTTGGCGGGCAGATCGCCGCTACCGAGATGGCCGGTCCGTTGCCCGACGCGCACGACCTTGTCGCGCAGCGCTGCGGGTAGGGCGGTGGTGGTCAGGTGGTCGGACAGCGTGCGCCCGATCCTCGGGAGCAGCACCGCGGTGATCGTCGGGCTGTCCGCCTTCAGTGCGGCGTCGTCGAGTACTTCGTCGACGGCCCGGCGCACACAACGACTGATCTCGCGCAGCGTGGTCCTGCTCGGGGGCTCGTAGCGCCTGACGCTTCGCTCGAACGGGTGGGAAGTGGGGTAGGCGAGTTCCAGACTGTTGTTCCCCGCGGAGGCGATGGCCTCGATCACCTGCGGGCCCCGCCCTCGGGTGAGGACGGTCGCGGTGGCGCCGTCGCCGAGGGGCGGCACGGACTGCCAGCGGTCGTAGGGCAGTGCGCCGAAGGCGTCGGCTGTCGTCACGAGAGCGGCCCCGGCACGCGGCTCGGCGAGCAGGTGGGCGACAGCGAGCTGCAACGCTCCGCCGCCACCGTTCGACATCTGGTGCACGCCGATCGCCGGGCAACCGAGTGCCTTCAGCTCTCTGGCCACCCGGTGGGGTGGGGTCCACGTGCCGGGGCCCTGGTCGTAGACCCAGGAGTGGACGAGCAGTCCCAGCTCCTGTGGCCGTACCTCAGCCGAGTCGAGAGCGCGGCGTGCCGCCAGACACGCCATCTCCGTCGCGGTGCGGTCCGAGGTCGGCAACTGCTCGAAGTCCTCGCCGGAGGAGTCGGCCGGCAGAACGACACCCCGCTCCTGTGCCAGTGTCGCCGGGTAGGCGTCGTCGGGCAGCCACAGCGCACCGGCCGCGACGGTGACCGCTCCCGCGACTCTCATGAGCGCGGCCCCGTGAGCCGGACCGGTATGCGTTCGGGTCCGCGCGGGCCGAATCCGCCGTACCACACGAGCTCTTCCACCGGCAGTTCCAGACGGAGGCCGGGGAAGCGCCGCAACAGCGCAGGCCATGCGGTGGCGGCCGTACGCCGCGCCAGGTGCGCCCCCATGCATCGGTGCACTCCACCGCCGAACGACAGGTGGCCGGGGCCCCGGCTGCCTCCTCCGGCGGCGGCCGGGCAGGCCGCGTCGTTGTTGGCGGCGACGATCAGGACCATGACTGCCTCTCCCGGCTCGATGGCCTGGCCGGCGACCACCATCCGTTCGGTGGCGAATCGCCAGCTCGTGAAGGAGATCGGCGGATCGCTTCGGAGCAGTTCTTCGACCACCGCGCCCGGGTCGCCGGTCAGCAGCTCGGTACGCGCGCGGGAGTCCTCCAGCAGCTTTGCAGCCCCGTAGCCGAGCAGGGGAATCGTCACCACACCGCCGATCACGACCATGGCCAGATTCGAGGCGGTCTCCCTACGGCTCAGCAAGCCGTCTCGCCGCGCCCGCAGCAGTGCTTCGAGCAGGTCACCGCGGCCGTCCTCGGGTGTCCTTTCCTGCCAAGCGCGTTCCACTGCCTCCGCGACGACGTGATACGCCCTGACCATGTCCGGATCAGCCGGATCCGCGGGCCCCAGCAGCTTCTCTCCCTGCAACATGATGATCTTCGTCAGGTCCGCCGGGACGCCCACCATGCGACCTACCACGTCCAAGGCGAGCGGAGTGGCGAAGTCGACGATCAGGTCGGCGGTCTCTCGGGCGGCGAGTGCGACGAGCCGGTCCTCGACCGCCTCCTCGATGACAGCCTGCCGTCTCGCGATGGCCGTCTCGGAGAGGTACTTGCCCATCACCCGCCGGATCCTGGTGTGGTCCGGTCCGTCGAGGTTCATCAACTGCCGTCCGCTCACGGCAGTGAAGTCCTCCGGCACCCGGCGGCTGCCCACGGCCTGGCCGTATCCCGCCACCGGGAGCGGGTCCTTGGTCAGCCGGGGATCACGCAGCGCCGCCTCGGCCGCCGCGCGACTGGTGATCAGCCATACAGGAACCTCGCCAGGGAGCACGACGCGATGCACGGGGCCGCGTGCCGCCAGCTCCTCGAAGACGGCCGGACGCGGCACTCGGTGGTAGTCGTCCGTCTCAAGCGGACGGCACAGTGCCGTGCGGGGCTCGCTCATCCGGCCAGGCTCTTCTCATGATGCCGCTCGATCGCGGCGGCCAGTTCACCGATCGTGCGCGCGGTGACGAGTTCGTTGTCCTCCAGTTCGACACCGAGGCGGTCCTCGATCATTATGAGGCCGCGCAGCATCGCCAGGGAACTCATGTTGGGCAGGTCCCGCAGCGACGCGTCGACCGCCAAGTCGGTGGTCGCCCCGTCGATCCCCAGTGCCTGCACGAGCACGTCCCGGACCAGCGCGGTGAAGTCGATGCCGTCTCCGGTCGTTTCGGCTGGGCTGTGCAAGGGAAGTCCTCCTCGTCCTGTGAACAACTTCAACGATCGCGAGCAGGGACCGGCCATGGGATGCGCCTGCCGCAACGGGGAAAGACCCCGATGGGGCATGGTTTCGGCCCCGCCCGTCACGGGTTCGCGGGTGATGCGGCGGCCCCCGCTCATGCCGTCTCGCCAACGGGCCGGTTGCGCTGAGCCCACCGCACCACCGGCGGCATCACCAGACCGAGCGACATGAAGACCAGGCCGAGCACGAACCAGCCGGGCCGGCCCATGGAGATGCAGAGCAGCCCCAGCACAGGTGGTGCGACCGCGTTGGCGAAGACGAAACCCATGGCGTAGACGCCCGTGTACTCTCCGACGGCGTGCGGCGGAGCCAGCCCGTAGCTGAGTTCGAAGCCGGCGGACGTCTGCCACAGTTCGCCGGCGGTGTGGACCACCGTGGCCAGCAGAACGGCCGACCCCGCTACCCAGCCCGGCAGGCCGGGCAGCATGGCGAAGAGCGCTGTCGAGACCAGGAAGGCGAGACCGGCCCGGCGCATGGCACGTCCGGCGGCGGCCGCCGTGTTGATCCCCCGGCTGGCCCGGACCTGCAGGAACACGCACAGCGACGTGTTGGTCATGGCGGCCGCGCCGATCAACCAACCGGGGGCGTTCGTGTAGCCGACGAGCCACACAGGCAGGGCGAACACCAGCACCGCGTACTGCATGCACATCACGCCGTCCAGCGCGGTGAGGGACAGGTAGGGCAGATCGCGAAGGGCGATCCAGCGGTCCCCCTGACCAGGATGGGGCACCGGTGCCACCCGGGGTACGCGGCTGACCAGCACCGCGGACACCGCGTAGGTGAACGCGTCCCCGAGAACGAGCGTGAGGTAGGCCGGCCGCGTGTCGATCTGAATGACTGCCGCCGCCGCGGCCCCGCCGACGGCCATGCCCACGTTGGTCAAGGACCGGAGGTATGCGCGGAACGCCGCGGGATCCCCACCGCCCAGGGCGCGGATCATCGGGCCGCGCGCCGCGAAGCTCGCCGCCTGAGCGAACTGGAGGAGAGACACCGAGACGAGGAAGGCCAGGAAGGAGTGGACGAACACGAGCGAGGCCGCGACGACTCCCTGGCAGAGCAGTGTCACGGTGTACGTCTCGCGCGAGCCGCGCCGGTCCGCCAGACGGCCCGCGGTCACGCCGCCCGCGAAGCCGGACAGCGCACTGACCCCGAGGCCCAGGCTGACCTGCGAAACCGGTAGCCCGGCCGAACGGGTGAAGAAGAGGGCCTGACCGGTCACGTAGAGGCCGTTCCCGACGTTGTTGACCAGTTGGGCCGCAGCCAGCGAGCGCTGTGGTCCACTGTCGGGTATCAGGCCGGGTCTCCTTGCCCGTATTGCGCTCAGCATCACTTCCGATATGCGCCCTGCCTGGTGTGGTGAGCACCTGTCCGCGCCGTTGTGCGGCAGATGGAAGGATAGTCCGCGGCTCTTCGCAGGCGATCGGTGCCCGAGGCCGGTCCGGCTGACCGCCGGGATGAGCCCTGCGGGTCATACGCCGAACTCCTGGAAGGCGATGGTCTTCTCGACGGGGTAGTGCTCGGCGCCGAGCAGCTCCCGGATGATGCACGAGTTGCGGTACGCGCCCATGCCCAGATCGGGGCTGGTGAGGCTGTGGGCGTGGACACCGCCGTTCTGCAGGAACACACCTTGGCCGGTGACGTCGATGGTGTAGTTGCGTGCGATCTGGAAGCGGCCGCGGCTGTCGAAACGGAGGCGGTCCCTGACGGAGTCCAGGAAGGCGGGGGGCTCGTAGTGGTAACCGGTGGCCAGGACCAGGCCCTCGGTGCGGATCTCGAAGTCCTTGTCCTGCTCGGCCTGGTGGAAACCGAGGGTGTATGAACCGTCGCGGTACCGGGCACTCACGAGGGATGAGTTGGTGAGCAGCCTGGTGGCGACGGCACGGCCGCCACTGCCGACCTTCTTCTGGTACAGCAGGTCGAAGATCGAGTTGATCAGGTCCGAGCTGATGCCCTTGAAGAGGGGTTTCTGCTGTGCTTCCAGACCGTATCGCGTCGCTTCGGGAAGAGCGTGGAAGTAGTCGATGTACTCCGGGGACGTCATCTCCAGGGTCAGTTTGGTGTACTCCAACGGGAAGAAGCGCGGGGAACGGGTGACCCAGTTCAGCTGATAGCCGTGCACATCTGCCTCAGCCAGCATCTGGTAGTAGATCTCGGCCGCGCTCTGGCCGCTGCCGACGATCGTGACGGACCTCCTCGACTGCAGCTCCGCCTTGCGCTGAGCGTACTCGGAGCTGTGCAGGAAGTCGCCGCTCAGCCCGTCGCAGACCGAGGGGACGAAGGGGACCGTACCGGTACCGAGTATGAGACGGCGCGCCAGATACCTTGCCCCGGAATCAGTGCGGACGACATACACCTCGTCCTCGTACGTCACATCGACGACGGTCGTACCGAAGCGGACGTTGCTCAGCCGGTTCGCCGCCCAGCGGCAGTAGGCGTCGTACTCGACCCGAAGCGGGAAGAAGTTCTCACGTATGTAGAACGAGTACAGACTGCCCTTCTCCTTCAGGTAGTTGAGGAAGGAGTACGGGGACGTCGGGTCGGCGAGGGTGACGAGGTCCGACATGAACGGAGTTTGCAGGTGGGTGCCTTCCAGAAGCATACCGCCGTGCCACTTGAAGGCCGGCTTGGCCTCCAGGAAGAGGCCGTCGAGTTCGGCGATGGGTTCGGTGAGGCAGGCAAGGCCGAGGTTGAAGGGGCCGATCCCGATCCCCACGAAGTCATACGTCTTGGGACGGGGCTCAGCCGAGGTGCTCACGGGCACCCCCCAGATAGTGCTCGGCGTAGTCGGTGATGAGGTCAAGAACCGCGGAGATGTCGGCCACCGTGGTCTCGGGGTTGAGCAAGGTGAACTTCAGGTAGGTGCGCGCGCCGACCCGGGCGGTCGCGATCACGGCCTCGCCGGAGGCGAACAGGGCCGCGCGGGCGTGGAGGTTGGCGCGGTCGATCTCTGCCGGGCCGGTGTCGTCCACCGGGACGTAGCGGAAGACCAGGGTGGAGAGGGCCGGCTCGACGGCGACGTCGAAGCGGGGGTCGGCATCCAGCATCCGCCAGCCCTCGGCGGCCCGGTCGCAGACCTCGTCGAAGAGCTGGCCCACGCCGTCGGCACCCATCACGCGCAGAGTCAGCCACAGCTTGAGGGCGTCGAAGCGGCGGGTGGTCTGGAGGGACTTGTCGACCTGGTCAGGCGTGCGGTCGGCCACCGGACGGCGCGGGCGGTGGCCGCCGGCGTGGTAGGTGGCGTGACGCAGGGCAGCGGCGTCCCGGACCAGCACTGCGGAGGAACTCACCGGCTGGAAGAACGACTTGTGGTAGTCGACGGTGACCGAGTCGGCGCGGTCGAGGCCGGCGAGGCGGTCCTGGTACTTCAGCGAGGTGAGCAGTCCGCAGCCGTAGGCGGCGTCGACGTGCAGCCATACACCGTACCCGTGGCACAGATCGGCGATCTCTGGAAGCGGGTCGATGGAGCCGAAGTCGGTTGTGCCGGCGGTGGCGACGACGGCCATGGCGACGAGTCCGTCCCGCTTGCAGCGCTCCAGTTCGTCGGCCAGGGCGGTGGTGCTCATCCGCTTGTACTGGTCGACCGGCACGGAAACCACCGAGTCGGGGCTCAGGCCGAGCAGTTTGGCGGACTTCTGCACGCTGAAGTGGCTGACCTCGGATGTGAAGATCCGCAGGGTGGTGAGGCTGTCGCTCTTGGCCTCCTCTCGGGCGAGCAGCAGCGCCTGGAGGTTGGACTGGGTGGCGCCGGAGGTGAACACACCGTCGGCGGTGGGGGCGAGGCCGATGCGGCGCGCCGTCCAGTCGATGAGCCTGCGTTCGATCAGAGTGGCGCCGGCCGACTGGTCCCAGGTGTCCATGGAGGAGTTGACGGCGGACAGGACCGCCTCACCGAGCACAGCAGGGATGACGACCGGGCAGTTGAGGTGGGCGAGGTAGCGCGGGTGGTGAAAGTAGACCGCGTCGCGGAGGTAGACGTCCTCCAGTTCGTCGAGCGCCGCGGCGATGTCGCCGAGCGGGTGCTCAAGGTCGACGGCGTCGATGCGGGGGGAGAGGGCGTCGACGGTGACGCCGGTGAACGGGCGGTCGGTGGCGACGAGCTTGGCCGCCACCCGCTCGACTCCTTGGCTTACGGAACTGCGGTAGTGCTCCGCGGTGAGGCCATTGAGCAGGTGTGAGCGCATACGAGTCCTCCGTGGGGGCGGTCCGTGCCGGATGTCTGTTCGGACTGACCTGCGTATTTCACTCGCCGCAGTGCCAGGTATCGGCACCGGGATCTCGGATCGTGCTGGATTTCACGGTGCTCGGCAAGAATCGACTTCGTGGAGATCGCCGAAGTTCACAGTGATGACGCGCCGAGTCCCGTGAGCGAAGTAGGCCGGTTACGGCCCAGTGACTCGTGCGCAGGGACGAACTCATGCGCACACTGCGCGGTTGCGCAGCTTATCTCTCCCGCGAGTATGACTGCTCCCATCAGCGCAGCCAGCTTTCTCGCCTTTCCCGGTCCGGAACAGCCGACCATGGACAGGGTGGTCTCGAACCCGGGAAGTCCGGTACCACCGCCCACCGTCCCCACGATGAGGCTCGGTATGGTCAGGCATACTTCCAGCTCGTCCGGCCCCACCATTCTTGCCTCTACGATCACCTGGGAGCACTCGGCCAGGTATGCCATGTCCTGGCCGAAGGCCTGGAAGAGCGCAGCCATCCCGTTCGCGGCATGAATGTTCAGCGAGTAGCTGGCATGGTGGGCCAATGTGCTGCTGCATTCCCCCAGAAAACGCTCCAGTCGCTCCGGACTGGTTCGGGTCATGCTTTCCAAGACGTCGCGTCGCAGCACCGTGCGGGCCAGTACCTGCTTGCCTTTGCGGCGCAGGGGGGTGCTCTTCTTGTCTTCAGGATAGGGGAGCATATCGTGCTCGACAAGATCACTGTTCTGGGTGATGAACTCCGCGACCTGGCTGATCGCCTTGCTGGCCATATTGCTTCCCATGGCATCGCCTGTCGTGAAGGCGATGGTCAGGAGTACGCGCGTAGCCTGACGATCGTAGGAGACGTCCGCGACACTCAAGTGCCCGCTGTTCATCACTGCAATGTCGCAGATACGTTTCTCTTGACCGTGGCACCAGTCCACCAGCTTCCCCGCATCGGACAACGTTGCGCAGGTGAACTGAACAGACCGCAGGAATCGGTCTCCATAGACCTCCACCTCGCAACCGCCGGACGCGTTCATCGCTTTGGCCCCTCGTGCGTAGGAAGCCACCAGGGCCCCTTCGAGAGTCGCCATGGGGACGACGAACTGGCCATTCAGTTCGGTGCCGTATATATCGAACGGCCCGCAGAGGCCGACGGGCACGGTGACGGCGCCGATGAAGTTCTCTATGTTCCCCGCCACCTGGTCCTCGGTGAGCACGGTCTGCAGAGGTTCACAACTGCCGCCAGCGAGGCGCGCGGCCAGTTCCACTCGTTGACGGTAGTCGTGTCGCGGAACAGAGAAGTCCATGCTGAAACTCCCCAGGAAAGAGGTGGGATGACGGCAAGCGATGTCGACGTTCAGCGTTCAGGGGCGGTTGGGACGGCAGGCCGATGAATGGTTCGCTCAAAAAACGCGTGCACTGCGAAATCTCTCCGAACCAGCGGGTGCGGTAGCGCTGCATCACACTAGAACGCAGAAGGGCCGGCGGGCAATGACTCAAAAGCAACTACACATGACTCTGCACATGATTGCCATCAGGTTTGTCTCACCTTCACCAGGTATGCGCCCAGTATCTACGTATCATGTCCGGGCTGACTGGTCATGCGGAGCCGCGTGCGGAACCGGGCGTCGCGTCGTCGAGAGCCGGGCCAGGTGTCGGCGGCGAAGCCGCCGAGGGCGTCCGGCCGGTACCGCACATGTTGGAGTCGGTCGCAACGAGGGCTTCGAGCCAAGGCGAGCACGGCCTGGCTGCGCTTGACGTGTGCCCGCACGTGGTGCTGCCGTGCCTGCCGCGGCACCGATCGGCCTCCGTCCGGGTCCGCTCACGACAGGTCTGCCCCCAGGTGTCGGCCCGCCACTCTGCGAATACCCAGGCAGCGGGGTGTGGTGCTGCACCGCACGCACGGTCAAGCGGGCCGACGCGCAAGGATTGGCGCCAGCCCAGGGGCTCACCCGGTGTGGCGGGCCGTTCCGGCGGTGTGCCGCTTGCGTGGCGTGGCACCGTTCCTCGCCACCGTGTTGTCCTGCCTGACCGTCGTCTCGCTGGTCACCGTCCATGCGACGTTCGATGGGCTGAGCCGACGGGCTCACGCACGCAATCCGGTGCTCGCGCCGGACGGTACGGCGCCCACCGTGCTGTGGAACCGGTGCTGGGACACCTCGCGGGGCAGGCAGTTCACCGTGTGGGTCATCGAGGCTGTGGCTCCACGAGCGTCTCTGCCACCGGGACTCGCCCGATGGCCTGCTCCGGGAGAGGCGTACATGTCCGCCGCGCTCGCGCGAGATCCTGGGGACGAAGGGTTTGCACGACGCTACGGCTTCATCGGCGGAAGCGTCTCCGAGGAGGAGCTGAGAGCACGCCTGACGAATGCCTGGTCTACGTACGGTCGGAGCGGGAGATGCTGCACAGCAGTCATCTGAGGCTCGTGGTCGGCTTCGGCGGTCCCGGCGAGTCACCAATCCGCTGATCCCGCTGAATGGAAGCGGTGGCGGCACCAGGCAGCGCACTTCTGCCTGACCGTGAGCTGCTGTGGATCACTGCACCTCGGGCGGAGTCTGCCAGCGTTTACTGGGCTGGCGTCAGGACGTCCGAGAAGGTGCCGTCAGCAGCCCGGCGGGGCTGCGGGCCGACGGCAGCCGGTGGTGGACCAAGGCTGGGTGCTGGGCCGATCCGCCCCGCGACCCCCGCCAGTGATCTTGCTCAACAAGCGGTCGTTCTGACACGGCGGGATCAAATGCCAGCGCGATTCGGCGACTGGTCAGGGGACCGACGGATGCAGCGCTCTGAAGACAGAACTGATGACGTCGTCGGGTTCGAGGTCGAGGAAGCTGCGATCCGGGTCATGGGTCGGGGAGTCCGGGCGGAGGTCGAGGAAACTCTCCCCGGGGCCATGCGGACCGTCGTCGGGTTCGAGGTCGAGGAAGCTGCGATCCGGGTCATGGGTCGGGGAGCCCGGGCGGAGGTCGAGGAAACTCTCCCCGGGGCCATGCGGACCGTCGTCCGGTCCAAGGTCGAGGAAGCTGCGATCCGGCTCCTGGCCTTCTGCGGCCCGGCGGATGGCAGGGGCTGTGGCGCCAGGGTTCTTGTCGAGGCGCGCAAGGTGATGGTCGATAAGTTCCTCGAGGTGCTCGGCCGGTGAGAGAGCGAAGCGGCCCGCGGGGTTCTGGGCGTTGTGCCTGGCGCCCCAGACGGCGTTGTAGGAGCCGTTGGCCGCGCCCGCGACCCAGTCGCCGGACAGGCCGTAGACGCTGTCCTGTGCTACGGCTTCCGCCATGCCTGTCAGTGCACCGAAGCCGGCGTTGAAGCTCACCACGGTGCCGAGCCTCGCCAGCGACTGCGCGTTGTTCGGCAGCCTGGTGAAGAACGGCATTTTCGTCAGGTTCTTCAGTCCGGCCATCGCCGTACCGCTCACCAGTCCCATGCCGAAGCCCACGGGAGCCCCGACCGCTCCGTTGACAGCGGCCACGCCCAGCTCGTGTCCGTCGAGCGTGCGGCGGTGGCCTTCGCCGAGTTCGATGATCTGAGCAAGCAGTGCCATGCCGACCATGGCGACCACGGATTCGGTCAGGCGCGTCAGCATGTGGGCGACGGCCTGGCGTACGAAAGCCAGGCACAGCACCCTCGTGGCGACAATGTCCTCAGCGGCCTTGGCCGCTCCGCCGAACATCCATAGCGCCGAGTCGATGATGAGTTGCAGGAACAGCACGACCAGGGCGCCGATGATCTCGATGCGCAGCGTCTCGATCTGCAGGGCCTCCTCTTCCAGTGCCTCCGCTGCGGAGTCGGCGGCCTCCATGAGGAGCGGGAGCACCGCGTCGGACTCTTCCCCACCCTGGCCACCGACGAGTCGGGCCAGGACGGCATCGACCGCTTCCTCGCCGGCGCCGGACAGTGCCCGGGCTGCCAGGGACCGGACGGTGGTGACCTGTTCGGCGATGAGTCTGAGCGAGTGGGCCGTCTCCCGCCACGCTCTTGCTTCAGCACGCAGAGCGGTCTCGTCGCCGGTGGGCCAGCGATTGCCGGTTGTGATGAGCAGCAGGTTCTGCAGCTCAGGCGGGACGTTATGCGCGTCTACCACGCGGAACGGTCCTTCCTCAGATGTGTTCGGTCGAGGCCTGAGCGATCGCGTTCATGGCGTGCTCCTGGGCCGCGTGGAAGCGGGTGTCCATGGCGCTGAGGTCGCTGGCGATGTTCCGGAGGACCTTCGGAAGCCCCTGGACGGCGTGGAAGAGCGCGTCGCGTGGTTCGGCGAAGACACTGCCGAACGCCTGCCCAAGTGCCGGGTCATCGCCCCACGGCGCGGGACCGGAGCGATGGACCGCGCTCGCCAAACTCTCCGCGAGGCCGCCGGCGGCCTCGGCCGCATCCTCGGCTTCTGCGATAGCGCGCTCCAGCACCTCGAAGTCGACAACGAGGTGGCCACCGTCCGAGAGACCGCGGCCGGCGGGCATGCGGGGTACGTTCAGGTCCGGACGAGGCGCCGACACGGGTACGTTGCGGTAGCCATCGGGCGGAGACGGGACCGAGGCGCTCCCGTCCACGGGCGGCGGTGAACCAGGCACAATCCCCATCCCCTGACTGATCACGTGCGGGTACCACCGGACAGGCCGTGGCCTGACGAGAAGCCCTCGCACAGCTCACGACAGCAACTTCTGTCACGGTCTGACCACAACAACACGACCACAGGGCTGCCGGACGTCGCCCTGACGAACCCCTGATGCGCGCACGCCGCCCCCTGACGCGAAAGTAACGGCGGCGGACCAGCCAGCTGGGATCGCGGTCCAAAGCCCCTCGACTGTCCGGAGGATTGCCGAGGTCCTTGTTCCCGCCGAAGCCCAAGGCACTCTCCTCTCATCAACGCCCTCGCCGCATCGGGCGGGAAGGCGCTGGACTCCGTTCGCCAGGCACGGTCCGAAGTCCGCTCACGGGAGTGGTCTTTGTCCGGCAGCCATGCTCCGGACGCGGCCGACCTCGAACCCGGCCCCGGCCGCGGGGCCGGGCCGAGGACCGCATCCGGGCCGCCCGGGTCCCCGGGCTGCGGAACCTGTCCCTCCATCACACCGCCCGGAACCGGCTCTGGCTGGAGATCGTCCAGATCGCTCTCGACCTGCTGGCCTGGATGCCGATGCTCGCCCTGACCGGCAACGCCAGACCCTGGGTACCCCGCCGTATGCTCGCCGTGGCCGGGCAGCTCGTCACCACCGGGCGTCGACGGACCCTGCGCCTCGCCCGACATCGGCCCTGGACCAGCCGCATCACCGCCGCACTCGACGGCTCGCTCAACCGCGAACTCCGGCTGACCAGCAGACTCCCCGGCCCGACGACAGCACCACCCGTCCCGGAGAGTGGCACCCGGCGCCCACCCGAGGCGACACCCGGGCCGCTGCCCCGCCCGCCCTCAGCCGCAGAACGCGTGATGGTCCGCCGACTCCGTCAGCGGACCATCACGAAAGACCGAGGCTGAAGAGCTGCGAACAAAAGTGGGCCCGGCGGGCGGTGTCCGCTGATCGGAACCCACTTTTGCTCGCAGCTTTGACACCCACACCCGCGGGGCGGACACCTCGGAAGCCGCTGGGGTCACGCGCGGGCGCAACGCGTCGTGAGCGGTTCGCGCGGCATCGCGGCCGGCAGCCAGCGTCCCGTGGGGCTGCCGAAGCTCCTCTCGTCCGCGTCCCAGACCACCTCTCCCGCCCGGATCGTGGTCAGCACCCTGCCGGCCATCGTCCACCCCTCGTACGCCGACCAGCCGCACTTGGCGTGTACCTCGTGGGCCGAGAGCATCCACGGATCGTCCGGGCCGAAGATCACCAGGTCCGCGTCGGCGCCCGGCTCCAGGCGGCCCTTGCCCGGCAGGCGGAAGAGCGCCGCCGGCGTGGCCGCCAGGTGCTCGACGAGGCGCATGATCGCCACGTCGGAGGATTCGCCGGGCCACCGCCGGCGCATCCCGGTCCAGACGGCGACGGCCAGCTCCTGCACGCCGGGGATCCCGGGCGGAGCGTCCGGCACCGGCAGGAGCTTCTCCGCCATGGTGTGCGGAGCGTGGTCACTGCCCAGGGTGGCGACCTCGCCGCGCCGCAGGGCCGCCCAGAGCCGGTCCTGGTCCGCCGTGGAGCGGATGGCCGGCGACAGACGGGTACGCGCCCCCGTCCGCAGCGTGTCGTGGTCGGTGAACGACAGGTGGTGCGAGGTCACCTCGAAGGTGAGGGGCAGCCCCTCGGCGCGTGCGGCCGCGAGCAGGTCGACCTCCTCCCCGCTCGACACGTGCAGGATGTGTGCCTTCGTTCCGTACCGGCGCACGAGCCCGATGACATCCGCCACGGCCGCGATCGCACCGCTGCGCGGCCGTGAACGCTCGTAGGCGGCGTAGTCCCGCAGCCGCCCGCGCACGCCGTCGAGCATCGTGAACAGGGTGTCCCGCTCGGCGTGCAGCACCAGCCGGACGTCGCCGGCAGCGGCGGCGGCGAAGATCCTCTCCAGCTGGTCCCGGTCCCGTACGACCGTCGGCGCGGTCTGGTGCCCGGCCATGAAGACCTTGGCACTGGTGGCGATCGCGGGGTCGAGGCCGGCGAGCAGTTCGGGGTGGTGCGGGTCGGCGCCCAGGTGGAACCGGAAGTCGACCAGCGACGACCCGGCCACCAGCGCGGCCTTCGCCGCTATCGCCTCCGGTGTCAGTCCCGGAGGCTTCGTGTTCGGCATGTCGATGACGGTGGTGACGCCGCCCGCCACGGCGGCCCGGCCGGCGTGCTCCCAGTCCTCCTTGTGCTCCAGGCCCGGCGTGCGGAAATGCACATGGGAGTCGATCAGGCCGGGCAGGACGTAGGCGTCGCCGGCGTCGAGCCGTGGCACCCCCGGCGCGGCCTCGTCGGTGCCGGTGACGGCGGCGATCCGGCCGGCGGACACGACGACCGTGCCCCGCCGCACCCCCGTGGGCGTGACGAGGCGCCCGGTCACCACGAGGTCGGCACGTTGCGGGCTCAGTTCTCCCATGACTCCGCCACCAGCTCTCGGCACAGATCGTTGGTCGGGCCCATCAGGGTGACCGCCCGGGCATCGGCGATCAACCGGTTCAGCCGGTGATCGACGACGTACCCGGCGGACCCGAGCATGCGGGAGACCTCCAGGCACATCTGCTCGGCGGCGGCCGAGGCGTGCAGCTTGGCCTGCAGCGTGGTCCGGCCCGGGTCGTCCGACGACCGGTGGCCCGCGCGCACGACGAAGGCACGCGCCGACTCCAGCAGTGTGCTGAGCGAGACCAGCTGGTGCCGGACGGCCTGCGCCCTGGCCGCGTCGAGGCGGGCGCGGTGGCCGGCCGCGAGGTCGTACACCGCCTGGGCGATGCCGATCGACACCGCGCCGAGTGTCGCGCCGCTCTCGCGCACGCCGGCGATGATGGCCGTCGCGTGCCCGAGCGGTCCCAGGCGGTCGTCGTCGGTGACCTCGCAGTCGCTGAGCTGGACGAAACCCGTCGCGGATCCGCGCATGCCGACCAGTTCCAGGCTCAGGTCGGGCATCAGTCCGGGGTTGTCGCCGCGCACGAGGAAGAAGGTCTGGCCGGCCGAGCCGTAGCTGCTGTGCGGGTCGTCCTGTGCCGCCGACGTCTGCACGAGCACGAGGTAGAGGTCCGCGACCCCCGCGCCGGTGGTGAACGCCTTCGCGCCGCTCAGCAGCCACCGGCCGCCCGGGAGCCGCTCGGCGGTGGAGGCCAGCCGCTTCTTGGCGGCACCTGCCCCGGTCTCGCTCCAGGCCGAGGCGGCGAGGAACTCGCCCGAGGCCAGGGCCGGCAGGTACCTCGCCTTCTGCTCGTCGGTCCCCCATTCGTCGATGCGCGCGCACACCGCGAAGTGCTGGAACAGGATGATCGCCACGGACGGGTTCACCGTCGCCACCTGCTCCACCACCCGGTTGACGGCCGCGGCGTCACCCCCGGCGCCCCCGTACGCCTCCGGGACGGCGGTGGCGAGCAGTCCCGAAGCCCGCAGCTCGGACAGCACCTGCTGGTCGGGCTTGCCGCTGACGGCGGTTCGAGCGTCGGACTCGCGCAGCATGTCCAGGATCGGCGGGTCGAGGGTGGGCCCGACCGTGCGGACGACGTCCTCTGTGCGGATCAGGCTGGAAGCGACAGACATTCTCCGAACTCCCTGGGTCGGAAACGGGTGAGCGATTCGGGGAAGAACGGGCCGTGGTACCGGACGGTCTTGTTGCCCACCGCGACCCAGGCGAGTTCGGTCCGGCCGTCGCCGATCCGGGTCGTGGCGGTGACCGCCGTGCTTCCGCCGGTGGTCCGGATGTCCACCTGGCCGCCGAGACAGCCGACCTCGCGCGCGGCGAGCCAGGGAACGGTCTCCGGGATGCAGCTCGCCGCCCCCAGGCAGACCGCGCCGGTCAGCGCCAGCGTGGGGTGCCAGCCGGGCACGGTCACGGCCCGGGCCGCTATCCGCCCGGCTCCGTCGGGAACGACCACCGCGATCTTGGGGAACGCGCCGTCGGGCGGCCAGTCGAGCAACCGGGCCGCCGCCGAGCGGATCCGTCCCAGCCGGTCGAACAGGCCGGCACCCCCGGCGAACAGTTCTGCGGCGTCGCTCACCCCGGCTTCCCGCGCGCCGACGAAGACGTACGGATTGCCGGAGGAGACCATGGAGACGGTCACCTTCTCGTCCTCCAGGTCGAGAATCGTCTGCGGCTCGTCGCGCAGCAGCAGCCCTGCCACCGGGACCGGGGGCGTGTGCAGGAAGTACATCGTGCACCGGGCGGTCTCCCGGTCGGCCTCCTCGGTCTCGCACACGAGGTGATCGCCGTTGTTGAGGACGTGCACCCGCACCCGGTCCCCGGGGCCCTGCCGGGGAAGCATCCCGGACCGCCCGGCGGCCATCACGGAGCACAGCACGGAGTGCCCGCACGAGCCGCGCAGATCGAACCGCGCCAGACCGTCCGGCAGCGCCTGGATGAAGCGGTAGTCGAGATCGAACAGGGGATGCGACGAAGGCTCGATCAGCGCGATCTTGAGTATGTGCGCCCCGCCGGCCCGCACCAGCCGCCGGCGGACCTCGGTGAGGGCCTCCAGGAGCGGCTCCCGCTCCCTCGGGAACTGCCGTGCGTCGAGGACGAGGGTGGGGCAGGGACTCCCGGACGCGTAGGCGATGTGACCGATCACGCGACCATCGCTCCCCTCACGGCTTCCACCCGTGCGCCCGCCCGGAACCGCTCCCGCCAGACCTCGTGCACCAGCAGGGCCCATATCGTCAGCGCCGCGGTGTCGTCGGGGCGGTCGGCCTGGGCCTTGAAGAGGTTCTGCACGGCGCCGGGGTCGAGCTGGCCCGCGGAGCGCAGCCGGCTCGCGCCGAGCATGTCCTGGGCGAAGTCCCACAGCGGCTGGCCGGGGGCGAGCATCGCGGTGAGAGGCAGGGTGAAGGGCTGCTTCGGGCGGTTCAGGACGTCCATGGGCAGCAGTCCGGAGGCGGCCGCGTACAGCGCCCGCTTGACCCGGCCGCCGCTGATGCGCATGTGGCCGGGCAGCGCCCGCCCGAAGGCGACGACGTCGCGCTGGCAGAACGGCAGCCGCACCTCGACCGAGTGCGCCATGCTCAGGTGGTCCACGCGGCGCAGGTGGTACGCGGGCAGACGGTATTCCATCTCGAACGCGGTGATCCGGCCCAGCGGGTCGTCGCCGTCGCGCAGGAGGCGGCTCGCCCGCTCGGGAAGCGCGGCCGCCAGGTCCACCTCGGCGGCGTAGTCCTCGGTGTAGAGCAGGCCCCGCAGCCGCGCGGGGGCGACGGCGAGGGCGTCCGCGTACGACGCACCCCACGCTCCGCGGGCCTCCGCCGCCGCGCGCATCCGGTCGTAACCGCCGAAGACCTCGTCCGCGCCGTCGCCGGTCAGCGCGACCTTGAAGCCGGCGTCCCGGACGGCGCGGAAGAGGGCGTAGGTGCTGAGCGTGATCGGGTCGGCGTTCGGCTGGCCCAGGTGCCACACGACGTCCGACACGAGGTCGGGGAAGGTGGCCGGATCGAGCTCCACCTGGTGGTAGACCGCCCCGGTCCGCTCCGCGATCTGGCGCGCGAAGCGCCGCTCGTCCCCGGGCCAGGAGCCCTTGTAGGAGAGGTTGAAGGTGTGCAGGTCGCTGCCGTCCTCCGCGGCGAAGGCCGTGACCAGCCCGGAGTCGAGGCCGCCGGAGGTGATCGAGGCGAGCGGGACGTCGGCCACCCGGAGCCGGCGCACCTCCCTGCGCAGCATCGCGCGCAGCCGGCCGGGGATGTCGTCGCCCGGCAACAGGCCGGGCCGGGGCGGGTCCCGGCGCAGCACGCGCAACCCCGAGGCGCGGTCGCAGACCGCTGTGGTCGCCGGCGGCAGCACCCTGATGTCGCCGAACATCGTCTGCTCGCCGAAGGGCGTCTTGGTCGCGAGGTAGGCCTCCAGCCCCGGCGTCCAGGCGGTGCGCGACACCGCGTCGAACGCGAGCAGGGCGGGGATCTCCGAGGAGAAATGCAGCGCTCCCGACGCCGGATCCCACCGGTAGTACAACGGCTTCATGCCCACGTGATCGGTGGCGAGCACGAGCCGTGGCTCGGCGCGCCGGTCGAGGACGGCGATCGCGTACATGCCGTCCAGGTGCTCGGTGAAACCGTCGCCGTACGCGTCGTACAGCGCAGGGAGGACCGACCCGTCGCAGCGGTCGGAAAAGGTGTAACCCCGCGCGCGCAGCCGCTGCCGAAGCTCTTCGTGGTTGTAGATCTCTCCGTTGAAGACGACTCTTATCCGGCCGTCGAGAAGCTCGTACGGCTGCTGGCCGCCGTCCAGATCCACAATGGCCAGCCGGTTGTTCCCGACGGACCACATCGCGTCGTGCGCACTGCCCTGGCCATCGGGGCCACCGTGCCGCTGAAGCGCGCCCACCGTCTGAAGTTCGCGCGGGGTCACCACGCCATTAAAATGACCGAATATCCGACACATCGCCCGACTCTCGCCTGTGTGAATTAATGGGAAATGGACTATCAGTACCGATGTGACGGTAGGTCGAATCCGTCTCCTGGCTCAGCGTGCGGCTTCTGCCGGTTCTGCTCTCACCGAGAAAGGAACCGGTCCTCGTTCATCCCATGCATTGCCCCAAGTTGACCAGTCCGACCTAGAAGCGGGCTAGAGCGTCGGTCCGGCACGGGGGCGCCGGGCCGGGCGTGCCCGCAGAGGCGTGCAAGCGGCTGCGGCGGTCGCCGGACACCGGTGAACCCTGGCGTGCCCCCCGTCCGTTTCCGGACAGAGACATGTGTGAGCGCGGCCGCGGGTGCGCGTACGGCTCCCGGCCGACCGCTTGAAAGGACAGTGCATGGGTGTCCCGCCTCACCTTCCCCTGGAGGTGACCTCCGAGGAGGTGCGGGAGCTGGGGGAGATGATGGTCTCCCGGCTCGCGGAGTTCGTCCGGGCGGTCCCGGCGCGCGCGGCCGGCCCCGCACCGCACGGGGAAGCCGTCGCGGAGCTGGTCGCGCCGTTCACGACGGCACCGCCGGAGGAGGGCGGCGACCTCTCCGCGCTGCTCGACCGGCTCTGCGAGGCCGCCGGCCTGGCGATGGAGACCGCCGGCCCCCGGGTGATGGCCGCGATCCCGGGCGGCGGGATCTACGTCTCCGCGCTCGCCGAGTTCTTCACCCGGACGGTCAACCGCTTCGGCGGGCTGGCCGCCGCGGCCCCCGCGCTGACCGCCATGGAGGAGAGCGTGCTGCGCTGGATGGCCCAGGACGTGTGCGGGCTGCCCGCGGGCAGCTCCGGCATTCTCACCACGGGCGGCTCGACGGCCAACCTGTCCGCGGTGGTCGCGGCCCGGCACAGCCGCCTGGGCGAGTCTCTGGAGAACGGGACCCTCTACCTCAGCGCCCAGACCCACCACTCGGTGGCGAAGGCCGCCCGGATCGCCGGGATCAGGGAGCGCAACGTCCGTGTCGTGCCGACGACGGACCGGCTGCACATGGACGTCGCGGCGGCGGCGCGGATGATCCGGGACGACCGGCGGGCCGGGCTGCGTCCCTTCCTGCTGGTGGCCACCGCGGGGACCACGGACGCCGGCGTGATCGACCCCCTCGACGACCTCGCCGCCCTGGCCGCCGAGGAGGACGTCTGGTTCCACGTGGACGCGGCCTACGGAGGGTTCTTCCGGCTGACCGAGCGCGGACGCCGGCGGCTGGCCGGGACGGAGCGGGCGGACTCGGTCACCCTCGACCCGCACAAGACCCTCTTCCTGCCCTTCGGCACCGGAGCGCTCGTCGTACGGGACCCCGCCGTGCTGACCGCCGCGCACCAGGGCACCGGAAGCGTCTTCCAGGACGTCGGCTCCTTCGAAGCGCTCCCCGACTACGCCTACCGGGGCGTCGAGCTGAGCCGGGAGAACCGGGGGACACGTGTGTGGCTCCCCCTGCACCTGCACGGGGTGTCGGCCTTCCGCAGCGCACTCGACGAGAAACTCGACCTCGTCGAGTACGCCTACGAAAAGCTCACCGGCATGCCGGAGCTGGAAGTTCCCCGGCGGCCGGAACTGAGCACCGTGACCTTCCGGGTCCGCCCGCGCGACGCGAGCCCCGAAGCCCTCCAGGAGGCCGACGAGGCGACGCGCCGGCTCCCGCAGCGCATCAACGCGAGCGGGCGCGTACTGATCTACAGCACGGTCGTCGAAGGCCGCCAGACCGTCCGTATGTGCGTCGTGGCGTACGCGACGCACCAGGAACACGTGGACGAGGCGCTGGAGGAGACGGCGGCCGCCGTCGCGGCGCTCTGATCCGGCCGGCCGGCGCATTCATGCAGAACATGGACGAAACATTGAAAAGCCTAGGAATTCAGGGAAATCAAATACATCGGGGGAATGGGATGGCTCGTTTCGGTCTTTATGACGCGTGGAACGAATCGGTGGGGGAGTTCCTGTGCACGCAGTGGGACCGCGCCTGCGACGCCCTGGTGGTCCCCGCCGGCGAGGCGCGGGCGTCGAGTGCCCTGCTCAGAGAGGCTCTTGAACCGTGGTTCGCCCTGAAGGTCGGCGGGGAGTGCCGCCACCCGTCGTACGTGGCCGAGGACGGGTTCCCGGCGGAGATGTCGGTGAAGTGGTCGGCCTCCGGCCCGGAGATACGGGTCCTCTTCGACATCGGATTCGCCGACGCGCGGCCCGACGTGACCGCCCTGACCGCCACCGTCCGGCTGGCCGAGCGACTGGGCGCCTCACTCGACGGTTTCGAGCGCACCGGTGACCTGTTCCTCGACGGCCGGCTCGGCGTCCCGGCCCCCCTGTGGCACTCACTCGTCCTGCGCCCCGGCGAACCGCTGTCTCTGAAGGCGTACTTCGGGCTGTACCGCTGGGGGACGAGTGAACGCGAGGCGGTGGTCAACGCCGCCATGGAACGCCTGGGCATGGGGGAGGCCTGGGCCGCGACCTCCGCCGGGGTGGACCTCGCCCGGCACGAGCTGGAGTCCTTCGCCCTCGACCTCTCCGGCGCGCCGCAGAGCCGGGCGAAGGTCTACCACCGCAGTGCCGCCGCCACCCTGGACGAGCTGAACGCCCTTGCCGCACGCGCCCGCTCGCACGACGCCGTACGGGCCGGACGCGGCTACCGGGCCCTGGCCGGCGGGGACGGCAGCGACGCCGGCGAGGCCGCCCTGACCTGCCTGGCCTTCCGCAAGGGCTGCCACCGGGCCGAGGAGGCGACGACGTACCTGCGCATGAGCAGTCTGTCCCGCAGCGAACGGGACACGACCGAACGGGTGGCGGCGCTCCTGGAGAGCGAGGGCATCCCCGCCGGGCCGTACCGCGACCTCGTGGACGCCCTCGCACCCCGGCCGCTCGAAGCCTTCCTCGGCCTCCAGGAACTGGTCAGCTACCGCACCGTCGGCCGGCGCGCGGACATGACCACCTACTTCCGCTTCCCCGTCTACCCGGTCACCCGCAACCCGCCACGGTCCGCCCGGCGCACCACGTTCTCCCCCGTCACCGCCCCGGCGTTCCGCGGCGACTGACGGGCCTCCCGGCGGCCACCCCCGCCCGGCGGCCGCCCCTTCGGGCCCGGCACGGCGGCCGCCTTCCGCCCGCCCCTGCTCCTCACCCCGTGTCCTCCTCGTCCCCGCTGTCGCCGACCCACCATGTGAGATGCGCTCCTGCGGCCGGATCCGGAGCGGTTAGGCTCGCGTGATCCCGGCGCGAGGGCGCCGGGTACGGCCCCGCGGGGGTGGGATGGACAAGGGTGTGTTCGGTCGGTTGCTGCGGGAGGCGCGGCAGCGTTCGCTGCTGACGCTGGAGAGTCTGGCGGACGCGTCGGGGGTGAGTGTCCGGGCCATCAGCGACATGGAGCGGGGGAAGAGTCTTCCGCGGCAGGCGACGCTGGCTGAGCTGATGGACGCGCTGGAGCTGGGGGAGGAGGAGCGGCGGCGGCTGGTGCAGGCGGCCGCTCCGGGCCGTCGCACGGCGCAGGTCCCGCAGCAACTGCCGCCCGACCTCGCGGTGTTCCGCGGCCGCCAGGACGCGCTCGACACCGTGCACGGCTTCATGGAAGGGGCCGCGGACCGGGGCCGTCACGTCGTCATCTCGGCGATCGGGGGCATGGCCGGGGTGGGCAAGACCGCGCTGGCGGTGCACTGGGCGCACCGGGTGGCGGACCGTTTCCCCGACGGCCAGCTGTACGTGAACCTGCGCGGCTTCGAGGACTCCGGGTCCCCGCTGGACCCGGGCGAGGTGCTCGGCGGGTTCCTCCGGGCGCTCGGGGTGACCAGCGCCGACATCCCGCCCGGCACGCGCGAGCGCGGTGCCCTGTTCCGGGAGCGGACCGCCGCCCTGCGGCTGATCGTGCTGCTGGACAACGCCCGCGACGCCGAGCAGGTACGGCCGCTGCTGCCCGCCTCGGCGGGATGCCTGACGCTCATCACCTCGCGCGACCGGCTCTCCGCACTGGCCGGGGAGGAGGGCGTCTCCCTGATCGGCCTGGACGTGTGGACACCGCAGGAGGCCCTGGCCGCACTGGCCGCCAGGATCGGTGAGGACCGGTGCCGTACCGAGCCCGACGCGGCCGCCGAGCTGGTGGAGCTGTGCGGGTACCTGCCGCTGGCGGTGGCCGTCGTCGGCGCCCAGCTCAGTGCCGCGCCCCGGATGTCGCTGCGGCGGGGAGCACGTGAGCTGCGGGAGGCGAGCCCCCGCCTGGACGCCCTGGCGGGCGACGACCGGCGGGTCGACGTCCGTGCCGTCTTCTCGTGGTCCTACCGTGCCCTCGCCCCCGGCACGGCACGTTTCTTCCGCCTGCTGTCCCTGCACCCCGGCCCCGCGGTGTCCGCGGAGGCCGCCGCCTCCCTCGCGGCCGTCGGGATGGCCGAGGCCCGCCGCCACCTGCGCGAACTGACCACGGTCAGCCTCCTCTCCCGCGACGCCGACGGCCGGTACGTCCTGCACGACCTGGTACGGGCCTACGGCGGCGAACTCGTCGAGCGGGAACACGACGACCGGCTCGGCGCCCAGACGCGCCTGCTGGACTACCTGCGCCACAACGCCCAGGTGGCGGGCCACGCGCTGGAGGCGCGGCTCGGTGCCGAACCGGCCGGCACCCCGGCTCCCGGCGTGGTGCCGGTCGCGATCGACGGCCGGGCGGAGGCGCTGGCCTGGTTCCGGCAGGAGGAGGCGGTCGCGGCCGCCGCGCTGCGGACCATCGACGACGCGCGGCTGCTGCCCCGGCGCGCCGCACTCCCGACGGCGTGGGTCGGGTACAACGCGGTCGCGGGCCGCTGGGCCGAGGAGATCTCGGCCGAGCGCATCGGGCTCGACGCGGCCCTCCTGCTCGACGACCCGGTCGCCGTCGCCAGGGCCGGAGCCAACCTGGCGCGTGCGCTGGCCGAGACGGGCCAGGCGGCCGAGGCCGACGAACAGGTCGACCTGCTGCTCGAGCACGTGCACCGGCTGGATCCCGCGGAGCGCGCCGCCACCGAGCGGAGCATCGGGTGGGTGCGCGGGCGGCAGCGACGCTACGACGAGGCCCTGCACCACGCCCGCAGCGCCCTGGCGCTGTACCGCACCCTCGGCCGGCCGGCCCTGCTCGCACGGGAACTCAACGCCGTCGGCTGGTACCTCGCCCTGCTCGGTGAGTACCGGGAGGCGATCACCATGTGCGAGGAGGCGCTGCCCATCCTCCAGGAGAGCGGCAACCGCCGTAACGAGGCGGCGACCTGGGACAGCATCGCCTACGCCCGGCAGCGCCTGGGCGAGTCCGGGACGGCGGTCGCCACCTACCGCAGGGCGCTGAGCCTGCTGGAGGAACTCCAGGACGACTACAACCAGGCCGAAGTGCTGGACCACCTCGCGTCCGCCCAGCTCGAACTGGGCGACACGGACGAGGCGCGGGCGAGCTGGACACGGGCCGCCGAGCTGCTGCGTGCGTTCGGCAGCCCGCGCGCCGAGCAGATGCGCGCCAAGGCGGACGCCCTGCCGTGACCGACGGGCCACCGGGCCGGACACCCCGACCGGACCCCGCCGAGCCGGACGCCCCGGGACCCGGACACCTCGGGCTGGTCACCCCCGGGGCCGGCCACCCCCGGCGGGCCGCCTGAACCGGCCAGCCCCGACCGGGCCCCGCCGAGCCGGGCGCCCCGGGACGGGACACGCCGAGGGCCCGGCAGCGCCCTGGGGCGCCCGCCCCGGGACCCGGACCCCACGGGCCGGACACCCCCGGGACCCCGACACCCCGGACCAGGCGACAACGCCTCCCGACCGGCGGCCCCGGCGTCCGGTGAAGGGATGCCGCCCGCGCCCCCGTCCCGATCAGACGGCGGTCGGGTCCGCGGCGCGCAGTTGAGCGATTCCCCAGTCCAGGGCGGCCTCCAGGTGGGTGAGCCGGCCGGTGGCGAGCAGGAAGGCCACTCCGCCCTGGATGCCGGCCAGCAGGGCCGCCGAGGCGGTGTCCACGTCGAACGCGTCCGGCAGACGGCCCGTGCGCACCAGGGCCCTGATCCCCTCGGCGATGTGCTCCTGCCACCTGCGCATCAGCTCGACGACCACGGCCCGCGCCCCGGGAGAGGCGGTGCCGACCTGTCTGAGCAGTGAGCCGAGGGGACACGTGTCGCCCTGCTCCCGGTACCGTGCGACGACCGAGTCCCGCCACCTGTACCACGCGTCCCAGTCGTCCAGGTGCCCCAGATGCGGCTGCTGGTCGTCCAGGACCCGGTCGGCCTCGAAGTGGGCGACGGCGAGCAGGAGTTGGTCCCTGCCTCCGGGAAAGTAGTGGAACAACTGGCTCTTGCTGGTCCGGGTCCGCTCGCGGATGTCGTCCAGTGTGGCCGTGATCCCCGCTTCCCGCAGGACCTCGGCGGCGCCGGCGACGATCCGCCGCCGCGTCGCCTGCCCCTTGGGGGTCAGAACATGGGCCATACTCCAGCTCCCCTTCACCGGACCGGTGCGGTTCATTCTACGGCCGGCGGTGTCACCGGTCCGGGGACCGGACGCGCCCCGCCCGGCAGGCGGAGGCCCCGAACGCGCCGCCCCTGCCCCGGCCCTGCGGCACCTCGCCGGCGGGCGGGGACCCGAACGCCCCCTGGCGGGCGGGGGTCACGAACGCCCCTGGCAGGCGGGACCCGAACGCGCGCCCGCCGGCCCCGGCCCTACTCACCGACCGCCCGCGTCACCGGCACCCGTGCCGCCCGCGCCCCGGGGCCCAGCGCGGCCAGCACCCCGATCACGGCCGCGCCGAGGAAGAACAGCAGCAGCGACGCCCACGGCACGGAGATCACCGCGCCCGTCTGGCCGGACACCGCCGCCACCCCGGCGGCGCCGCCCGCCAGGATCCCCAGTCCGGCGCCCAGCAGGGACACCACGACCGACTCCACCCGCAGCATGGAACGCACCCCCGCCCGGTCGAGGCCGACGGCCCGCAGCAGCCCGATCTCCCGCACCCGCTCGAACACCGCCATGCCCATGGTGTTGGCGACCCCCAGCGCCCCGATGCCGACCGTGACGCTGAGCATCGCGTACAGCACCGACAACAACGGACCGAACGCCTCGGCCGCCTCCCGCCCGGCGTCGCCCCGGTCCTGGACGACCAGCAGCGGATTGTCCAGGGCGCGGCGCACCTCCTGCTTCAGGGCGGCGGTCCCACCCGGCTGCGCGCGCACCAGGACCGAGGTGACCGGGCCGCCGCGCGCCACGCCGGCCCCCGCCAGGGCGCCCTCGGGGAGGAGCGCCGGGCCCAGGGCCTCGGGGCCGTCGTAGACCGCGACGACCGGCCGGTCCAGGGAGGGCCCGCCCGGCACCCCGGCGTCGGACAGCTCCCGGCCGGTGAGGCGGTCACCCGGCCGCCAGCCGTGTTCGGCGGCGAGCGCCGAGCTGACGGCGACTCCCCGGGCCAGGTCGTCCAGGGACCCGGCGCGCACGGTGAGGCCGCCGAGGCGCCCCCGGCCCACGGCGTCCGGATCGACGACGGCCGTCCACAGCGTCGAGCCGTCGCGCAGGCGGAACGCCGCCTCCCGCACGGAGGTCACCGCCGCCACGTGCGGCAGCCGCGCGACCTTCCGCGCCGTGTCCGCGCCGACCTGGGCGAAGTCGACGGCGGTGATCCGCAGGTCCGTCGGCATCTCCGCCTGCGCCTTGCGGCCCGCCGTGGCGCTCAGCGACGACAGTGCCACGGTGACCGCGCTGACGAGCGCCACACACACGGTGAGCGCTCCCGCCGTCGCCGCGGTGCGCCGGGGGTTGCGGCACACATTGGCCAGCGCCAGCACACCGCGCACCCCGGACACCCGCCGCAGCGGCGCGCGCAGCACACGTGTGAGCGGCGGAGCGAGCACCGGGACGAGCAGGACCAGCCCGCCGAGCAGCACCGGCAGGCCGACGGCGAGCACCCCGAGGTCCCCGCCCGCGAAGGCCAGCAGCAACGCGCCCACGGCCGAGGCCGACAGCCCGGCGAGGGTGCGGCGGCGCAGCGAGGGCGCCGCCGCGGGCAGGTCGGTGCGCAGCGCCGCGACCGGGGCGACGGCGGAGGCGCGCAGGGCGGGCACGTAGGCGGCCGCGGCGGTGACGGCGACCCCGACGGCGAGGGCCGTCAGCAGCGGGACGACGGCGAGGGGCTCCAGCGGGGCCGCGACCGCCGGTCCGCTCGCGCGCCCGAACAGGGCACTCAGCGCCCCGGCGACGCCGATCCCGGCCGCGTACCCGGCCAGGGCGGCGACCGCTCCCACCAGCACCGCCTCGCCGAGCACCGTCCGCAGGACCCGTCCGCGGCTCGCGCCCACCGCCCGCAGCAGGGCGTGTTCGCGGGCGCGTGCGGCGCTGAGCATCGTGAAGGTGTTGCCCACCAGGAAGGCCGAGACGAACAGGGCGATGCCCGCGAACACCAGCAGCAGCGTGCCGAGTTTGGCGCGGTCGGGCGCCGCCGCGGCCCGCGCGTCCAGCTCCGCGCGGGTGACCGCCTCCAGGCCGGCGGGCAGCGCCCGCGCCACGCGGTCCGCGAGCACGGAGGGCGGGGTGCCGGGGGCGGCCGTCAGCGTCACCGACGCGTACGCGCCCGGCGCCGGCGCGAACAGCGAGCGCGCGGTGGCCTGGTCGAACGCGGTGACCGTACCGCCGGCGGCGACGGCGGGGTCGTACACGGTGAAGACACCGGTGAGCCGGACCGAGCGGACCTCGCCCCGTACGACGATCCGCACCCGGTCCCCGACCCGGTACCCGCCGCGCCGGGCCGACCAGCGGTCGAGGGCGACCTCACCGGGACCGTGCGGGCCGCGCCCGTGCGTCAGCGGGTAGCGGGGGTCCCGTCCGCGGCGGTCCGGTACGAAGTTCACCCCGGCCGCCTGTGACGCCGGGCCCACCAGGGTGCCGTCGCGCGCCACGAGGAACGCCGGGCCCGCCAGGGTGCCGCGTGCCGCGGCCGCCCCGGGCAGGGCGGACAGCCGGCGCAGCAGCGTCTCGTCCGGTGCCGGGGCGGTGCCGGACGGCCCCGGGGCGCCCGTGGCGCGCACCTCCACCGACACGTCGGTCCGCGAGGCCCGCTGGAGCCGGTCGGCGCCGGCGGCCAGGGAACGGCTGTACAGCAGCGAACCGCTGACACAGGCGACACCGATCAGCACCGCCAGGGCGGGCAGTGCGAAGCGGCGCAGGTCGCGGCGGACGGAGCGCAGGACGGTACGGAACATGAGGCCTTCCAGTGCGGCGGCCGGGGAGGGGACGCCCGGGGAGATGGGGCAGGTGTCCCGATCCTGACCGCCGGCGGGGTGCCGCCGGATCGGCCGGAGGACCGAAAACCGCCGGCCGGTGTGCGCCGCGCCTCGGCCGAACGGTCGAGGCGCGGCCCGGCGCGGGCCCGTAACCTGCACAGACATGAAGCAGTTCTTCGACGTCCCGGTGGTCCGCCGGATCTGTGCCCCGGTGACCCGCCGGATCGGTGCCCCTGCGGGCCGGCGGATCGCGGCGGTCTGCGCGGGGGCCGTCCTGCTGGCGGCGGTGGCCGCCGAGGGGGCCGACACCGGGTCCGTTCCGGCGGCCGCGGCGTGGACGGTGTCCGGCGGGCTGGCCCTGGCCGCCCTCGCCGTCCCCCGCGAGCGCTTCGGCCGGACGGCCCTCGCCGCGGTCGTCACGTCCTGCCTGGTGACGCTGGTGACGCACCGCGCGGGCGTCCACGCCGAACACACCTTCGGCGTGGTCGAGTCGTGCGCGCTGCTCCTGGTCGTCGCCCGCGCGCTGCGCCTGCGGCCGCCGCTGCGGGCCGCGGCCCTGGCCGGGGGAGCGGTGACCGCCCTCACGGTGATCTTCCTGCGGCTGCCGCCGGCCGAGTACGGGCGGGCGGGTTCGTTCGCCGTCCCCGTCCTGTGGGGCGCGGCGGCCCTCGCGGCGGTGCTCGGCCTGTACCTGCGGCTGCTCGACAGGTTCCGGGAGCGGGAGCACGAGACCGCCCTCCAGCAGCAACGCCTGGACTACGCGCGGGAGTTGCACGACTTCGTCGGCCACCACGTGACCGCGATCATCGCCCAGACCAAGGCCGTGCGCTTCGCCTCGGCCGCCGGGCGGCCGCCGGCCGCCGGGGAACTGGACGGCATGCTCGCGCAGATCGAGGAGGCCGGTTCGCAGGCGATGCAGTCGATGCGGAGCATGGTGGCCGTGCTGCGGGATCCGCGGGGGCCCGGGTCCGTGGCGGGGCCGGGCGCCGGTCTCGCCGACCTGCGCGCGCTGACGGCGCGGTTCTCCGCGGCGGGTCCGGCCGCCGGTCTCACGCTCGACCCGCGCCTGATCGCCGCGGAGCTGCCGCCCGGCATCGCCACCACCGTGCACCAGGTCGTGCGCGAGGCCCTGACGAACGTGCGCAGACACGCGCACGGAGCGAAGGCGGTCACGGTGGACGTCCGGCTGGGCGGCGACACCGCCCGGCCGGTCGTACGGGTCTCGGTGTGCGACGACGCGGAGGCCGCCACCGGTGCCGCGGCCACCGCCGCCCGGCCCGCGCGCGGGGGGCGCCTCGGGTCCGGGCAGGGAAGCGGATCCGGGTACGGCCTGGTGGGGCTCCGCGAACGCGCCGCCATGGTCGGCGGGACGGTCACGGCGGGCCCGCGCCCCGGTGTCGGCTGGGTCGTCGAAGCGGACCTCCCGCTGCCGGGCCCCCTGCCGGGCCCCTCGTCCTCTTCCCCGCCCGGCGCCTCGTCCTCTTCCCCGCCCGGGCCGCCGCCCCTCGGCACGGACGCCGCCCGGGCTGCTGACACCCTGGACCCATGACGATCAGAATCCTCATCGCCGACGACCAGCAGATGATCCGCTCGGCCTACGGCATGATCCTCGGTTCGCAGCCCGACATGGAGATCGTCGCGTCGGTGGCCGACGGGGCCACCGCCGTCCAGGAGGCCAGGCGCCTGCGCCCGGACGTGTGTCTGCTGGACATCCGCATGCCGGGCCTCGACGGTCTGGAGGCGACCCGGCTGCTGGCGGGCCCGGAGGCGGACGAGCCGCTGAACGTGCTCATCGCGACCACTTTCGACGTCGACGAGTACGTGTACCGTGCCCTGCGCAACGGGGCCTGCGGCTTCCTGCTCAAGGACGGTTCGCCCGCGCTGCTCGTCGAGGCGGTCCGGGCGGTGGCCGCGGACAACGCCCTCATCTCGCCGTCGATCACGGTCCGGTTGCTGAAACACATGACGAACGCGGCCTCGGAAGCCGTGACGCGCGCCGGGCGCCCTGAGCGCACCGGGCGCGCACCGCGCGAGTCGCGCACCGTCCGCGAACTCCCGCTGACCGCCCGGGAGACGGACGTCGTACGGCTCGTCGCCCGGGGCCGCACCAACGAGGAACTGGCGGCCGAACTGCACGTCTCGCTCTCCACCGTGAAGACGCACCTGGGCAGCGTGCAGCGCAAGCTCGCCGCCCGCAACCGGGTGGAGATCGCCGCCTGGGCCTGGGAGAACGGCGTGTGCGGCGGCCGGGACGGGCGGGAGCCCTGAGAGAGAAGAGAGCGGGCCGGTGCGGTGCAGCACTGCTTCTGCTTCCGCCCGGTCTCACTCCTCCCCGGTGATGAAGCCGGTCAGCGCGGCGGCGACGGCGTCGGGCTGTTCATCGGGGATGAAGTGCCCTGCGTCCTGCACGAGGATCCCGGTGGCGTGGCCGGCCCAGGGCCTGATGGAGGCCGCCATGTCGGGGATGGAGCCGTGGCTGCTGGAGATCCCGAGGACCGGGACCGTCAGACGCTGCCGTTCCAGCGCTTCGTGGTTCTTGCGCGCGGACTCGGCGGCGTCCCGGTAGTAGGCCAGGGATGCGCGGAGTCCGCCGTCGGCGGCCACGGACGCGGCGTAGTGCTCGATCTCGGCGTCGTCGAAGGTGTCGGAGGAGAGGGTCTTGGCCTTCAGGAACCAGCCGACGTACTCCCGTTCGCGGCCGGTGAGCAGGGTCTCGGGCAGGTCGGGCACGAGGTGGAAGGCGAAGTGCCAGGTCTTCCACGCCTGCTCGGGGTCGGTGGGAACGGCCTCGGGGAGTGTGATGCCCGGGATGCCGGCGTCGAGCAGCGCGAGGCCGCGCAACCGGCTCTGGTGCTTCAGGGCGAGGGAGAAGGCGACCCAGGCGCCGATGTCGTGGGCGGCCAGCCAGTATGCCGGGAGTCCGAGCGCCTCGACCGCGGCGTGGACGTGGGCGGCGACCGTGTGTGTGTCGTAGCTGATGTCCGGGCGTTCGGAGTGGCCCTGGCCCGGCAGGTCGATCGCGATGACGTGGAACCGGTCGGCCAGGTGTGGCATCACCTTGCGCCATGCCCACCAGGTCTGCGGGAATCCGGCGAGCAGCACGACGGCCGGACCGTCCGGCCGGCCGCCCTCGACCGCGTGCAGCCGGACGCCGTCCGCGTCGACCCAACGGTGGGTGAAGCCGGCCAGGCCGGGCAGCGGCAGGCCGTGGACCGGGTTGCCGGAGACGCGGGGGGTGCCTGCGGGGTCATTCATGATTCTCCTCCACTGGGGTGACGAACGCGACGGCGCCGGCCGCGAGCACGGGGTGCGCGTGTCGCTGCGCCGTACGGGCCGCGGGGCATTCGGCCGGGATCACGTCTTCACCCTAACCCATCTTGAATCGATCGGTTCAAGATGGGATGATGGTCTTCACCGAGAAGGCGCAGCAGGAGGGAGGGCGGCATGGCGGGCAGGAAGCAGTTCGACGTCGCCACGGCGCTCGATGCCGCGATGATCCAGTTCTGGCGGGCCGGCTACGCGGACACGTCGGTGGACGACCTGTCCCGGGCGACCGGACTCAACCGCAGTTCCATCTACTCCTCCCTCGGCGACAAGGACACGCTCTTCCTGCGCTGCCTGGAGCGCTACGCCACGCGGTACGGAGACAAGTACGACGCCGCGTTGTCCGGTGCCGCCGACCGGCCCCTGGCAGCCGCGCGGGCGTTCTTCGACATCACCCTGCAACGCATCGCGGACCCCGCTCTGCCCGACGGATGCCTGGTGGCCCAGACCGTCATGGCGACCCCGGTGCTGAGCGCGAGCGTCGCGGCGCGCGCACGGGAGGCGATCGGCCTCCAGCACACCCGGCTGCGCGCCGCGCTGAAGGCCGGCCGCCTGGACGACGAGGCGGCCGACTCCTTCGCGGCCCACCTCGCGGCCGTGAACCAGTCCCTCGCCGTCATGAGCAGAGCCGGAACGAGCACGGAACAGCTGCGCGCCATCGTCGACGTGACCCTCGACGCACTGGCGCGGAGTCTCGGCGCGAGCGACCGGGACTCGTCCGGCCCGGGTGACTGAGACTGGTCCGGCCCGGGTGACTGAGCCTCGTCCGGCCCGGGTGGCCGGGACTCGTCCGGCCCGGGCGGACCCCGCCGTCGCAGCCGCCGGACCATCCGGTGTGCCGGCAGCGCGTCAGGGGAGCCGGACCAGGTGCACCGCGCAGCTGGCCCAGTCGCCCGGCGCCAGGCCGGGGTGGAACCCGTACTCCGCGAGGACCGTGGCATGGTGGACCTCGCCCGTCCGCGCGTCACGGTAGCGGGCCCCGGGGGTGAGCCCCCGCAACCGCACCGGGAGCCGCGGGACTCCGTGCCGCGGCCCGCGCCGCCAGGCCAGCACCAGCGTCTCCGCGCCGTCCGCGGCGGCGTACTGCACGACCGTCGGGCCCTCGCCGTGCGGGCCGGACAGCCGGTACAGATCGCCCTGCTGGACCAGGTGACGCACCTTCTTGTACGCGGCCACCAGCTCGGCGCCCTCCGCCAGTTCGGCCTCCGACCACCGGGTCAGGTCGCCGCCGATGCCCAGCAGCCCCGACATCGCGGCATGGAAGCGGAAGCGCAGCGGCACCGTGCGCGCGGTGAGCTGATTGGGCACGTCCGTCACCCAGGCGGACAGCACGCGCGCCGGATGGATCTGTCCGAAGCCGTGCTGGATCACCAGACGGTCGACGGCGTCGGTGTTGTCCGACACCCACGCCTGGTCGGTGCGGGCGAGGATGCCCAGGTCGACGCGTCCGCCGCCGCCGCTGCACGTCTCCACGCGCAGCCCCGGATGATCGGCGCGCAGCCGGTCCAGCACGCCGTACAGGTTGCCGACGTACGCCGTCCACAGCCGGTCGCCACCGTCACCGCCACCGGGGCCGCCGGGCCCGTCACCATGGCCGTCACCGTCACCGCCCGGGTGCCCCGCGCCCTCCTGCCGCGGCCAGCCGGCCTCGCTGAACGGGCGGTTCATGTCCCACTTGAGGAAGTCGATGCCGTGCTCGCCGACCAGCCGGGTGAGCCAGCCGTACGCCCAGTCGGCGACGTCGTCCCGGGCGAAGTTCAGCACGAGCTGGTGGCGCAGCTCGGTGCGGTCGCGGCCGGGCACGTGCAGCACCCAGTCGGGGTGCGCGCGGTACAGGTCGCTGTCCGGGTTGACCATCTCCGGCTCCACCCAGAGACCGAAGCGCATACCGAGCCCGTGCACCGCGTCCACCAGCGGACCGAGCCCGCCGGGGAAACGGTCCGGGGACGGCGTCCAGTCGCCCAGCCCCGCCCGGTCGCTGCGGCGCGCGCCGAACCAGCCGTCGTCGACGACGTACAGCTCGACACCCAGCGCGGCGGCGCGCTCCGCGAGCGCCTTCTGGCTCCGCTCGTCCACGTCGAAACCGGTGGCCTCCCAGGAGTTGTACAGCACGGGTGCCACCTCCTCGGCGTGGGGCAGCACATGGCGGCGGACATACGTGTGCCAGGCCCGGCTCGCCGCGCCGAAGCCGCCCTCGGCGAACAGCCCGGCGAACACCGGGGTGGTGAACTCCTCGCCCGGCGCGAGCGGCACGGACGTGCCCTCGTGGCCGGCGCCGCCGGTGAAACCCGCCCGCCCGTCGGGTGTCCGCTGCACCGTGATGCGCCAGCTCCCGCTCCAGGCCAGGGCCGCGCTCCACACCCTGCCGTGCTCCTCGGACGCCTCGCCGTCGTCCAGCATCACCCAGGGGCCGGCGTGGTGGCTGGTGATCCCGCGCCTGCTGGTCAGCACCGTCTCCCCGGGCGGCAGCGGATCCCGGCTGAGCTGGTTCTCCGCCGACCACTGGCCGGTCACGTGACTGATCCGGCAGCCGGGCAGCGGCGGCAGCGACCAGGCCGCCGAGTCGGCCCGCAGCAGGGCGAGGTGCCGGTCCCCGGCGTTGCGCAGCACCGTACGGCGCTCGATGACGTCCGTGTCCGCGCGCACCGTGTAGTGCAGCGCCACGTGCAGGGGGTACAGACGGTCGCGGAACTCCAGGACCAGTTCCGCGCGGCCGGGCGAGGGTTCGAGGACGCGGTGGCCGGTGGGTTCCCACTCGAAGGCGCGTGAGCCGTCCGGGTAGCGGACCTGGAGGGAGGGCGGGCCGTAGCGCGTGCCGCCGTCCACCGGGAGTTCCTCGCCCACCGGCGGCCGTCCCTCGAAGCTGCTCGCCGCCGCCGGGAGCGGGACGGCGAGGTCCACCGCCTCCGGCAGGGTCAGCCGTGGCCCCCAGGCGAGATGGCAGGGCGCACCCGTCTCGTCGACGCGCAGGGCGTAGGAGGTGCGGGGCGTGGTCAGCAGCCAGACCCCGCGGTCCGGGGCGTGGGAGATCGTCGGCATCGGGCCTCACGTTCGCGAGAAGGGGTGACAGCGGCAGAAGGCGGCGTGCTCGCAAGAGCCAAGCGTGACCTTCGACCCGGTGTCAACACCCCGCTCACTGCCTGGATTTGGAAGAAGATCACCTCACTCAGGCAATCTTCAGAGGATTCCTGCTTCTTTCATTGACAGCAGAAAATAAGAGACCTAGGTTCCCGGCCATGTCCTCGCCCCTGTCCCCGCCCCCGCTCCTGGCGTCGCCCCGGTCAGCCGCACCCGCGGCCCGGCCGTCCGCCGAGACGTTCCCGGCGAACACCCCCGCCGCCGCGCAGATCTTCACCACGCTCCTCTCCCAGGGCCCCCTCACCCGCACGGAGGCGGGCCGCCGGGCCGGGCTGTCCGCCGCGGCCGTCACCAAGGCGGTCCGGCCGCTGATCGAGGCCGGTTACCTGGTGGAGGACGCCGACGAGGACGCCCGCCCGGCGCTGGGCAGACCGGCGAACCTGGTCCGGGTCGACGGCGGACGCGCCCTGTTCATCGGGATCAAGGTGACCGGCGACGAGGTCATCGGCGTCCTCACCGACCTGTGCTGCCGCATCCTGCTCGCCCGGCACCTGCCCCTCGGTGACCGCGCCCCCCGGGCCGTGCTGGCCTCGGCCGCCGGCCTGGTGGGGGAACTCCTCACCGAGGCGGACGGGTTCGGCGTCCACGTCATGGGACTCGGCGTCGCCGTCTCCGGCGACGTGGACCGCGCCGAGGGCGTCGTACGGTACTCACCGTTCCTGGACTGGCGTGACGTGCCCCTCGCGGAACTCGCCGCGGCGACCACGGGGCTGCCGGTCACCGTCGACAACGACGTCCGTGCCCTCACCGTCGCCGAGCAGTGGTTCGGGGCGGGCGTCGGGCTGTCGGACTTCGCCGTGGTGACGGTCGGCGCGGGCATCGGCTGCGGCCTGGTCGTGCACGGCCGGGTGGTGGCGGGCGCCCACGGCGTGGCCGGCGAGATCGGGCACGTCACCGTCGACCCGGCCGGCCCGCCGTGCCGCTGCGGCAACCGCGGCTGCGTGGAGGCGATCGCCGGGGACGCCGCCATCGTCCGGCGGATCAAGGACGCCACCGGCGCGGAGGTCGCCGACGCCGCGGAGGCCGTGGCCCTGGCCCGCCAGGGCGTCGCCGGGGCGCGTGAGGCCTACGCGCGCGCCGGTGAGGCGATCGGCCGGGGCATCGCCACCGTGGCCAACCTGCTCGGCCCCGAACGCGTGATCATCTCCGGCGAGGGGCTGGCCGCCTACGACCTGTTCGCCGAGCAGATCCGTGACGCGTTCACCGCCGCCGCCTTCGGCTCCGCCGCCCAGTGCGACGTGCAGACCCGCCCGCTGCCCTTCGAGGAATGGGCCCGCGGGGCGGCCGCCACCGCCATCCAGTCCTTCACCGCCCAGCACACACACTGACGGCACACCCGATACCGACAGCACACACCCCGGCCGCAACGGACAGCACACACCCCGGCACCGCACACCCGACACGGACAGCACGCGCCCCGTCACCGCACACTTGGCAAGGGCAGCACACACCCGGGCCGCGCACCCCGGGCAGCACACACGCGGCCGTCGGGCACCAGCACACACCGGCACACCGCGCCGCCCCCGGCACCCTGACCGTTCCCACCCGCACGTACGAGGAGCAACCATGACGCAGCAGAACCGCACCCCGCTGGCTGCGCCCGGCCCCGGGCGGCGCAGGGTCGTCGGCGGCCTGTTCGGGCTGGGCGCCGCCGCCCTGGCCGCCCCCGTCCTCACCGCCTGCGGCGGAGGAGCGGGCGCCGACCCGAACACGGTCACCTTCGGCTCCAACGGCGCCGACGCCACCCCGAAGTCCGCCTACGCCGCCCTCACCAAGGCCTTCACCGCCGGCTCGGGCCTGAAGGTGAAGACCAACACCGTCGACCACGACACCTTCCAGAAGTCCATCACCAGCTACCTCCAGGGCACCCCGGACGACGTGTTCACCTGGTTCGCCGGGTACCGCATGCAGTACTTCGCCAAGAAGGGCCTGTGCACCGCGCTCGACGACGTCTGGGAGAAGATAGGCGGCGGGTTCAGCGAGGCGACCAGGCAACTGGCGCGCGGCGCGGACGGCAAGTACTACTTCGTGCCGCTGTACAACTACCCGTGGGCCGTCTTCTACCGCAAGAGCCTCTTCGAGGAGCGCGGCTACCAGGTCCCGCGCAGGTGGGACGAGTTCGTCGCGCTGGCCAAGCGGATGAAGAAGGACGGCCTGTCCCCCGTGGCCTCCGGGTACGGCGGCGGCGACAGCTGGTCGGTCCTCGGCGCCTTCGACTACCTGAACCTGCGCGCCAACGGCTACGACTTCCACACCTCACTGCTGCGCGGCCAGGTGTCCTGGACCGACCCGCGCGCCGCCCGCGTCCTGGACCTGTGGCGCGAACTGACGCCGTACTACCAGGCGAGCGGCGGCGGCCGGTCCTGGCAGGACGCCGCCCAGTCGCTGCTGGACAAGAAGTCCGGCATGGCGGTCATCGGCCTCTTCCTCGGCCAGCAGATCACCGACGAGTCCCTCCGCGCCGACATCGACTTCTTCCCGTTCCCCGAGGTCGACGCCGCGCACGGCCAGGACACCGTGGAAGCCCCCACCGACGGCTTCATGCTCAGCCGCAGGCCGAAGAACCCGGACGGGGCGAAGAAGTTCCTGGAGTTCCTGGGCACCGCGCGGGCCGAACACACCTACATGGGCGTCGACCCGAGCAACCTCGCCGTCCACGAACAGGCCGGCACCGGCTCGTACAACGCCCTGCAGAAGAAGTCCGCGCAGCTCATCGCGGACGCCAAGCACATCAGCCAGTTCGCCGACCGCGACAGCGACCCCGGTTTCGTCTCCACCGTCCTGCTGCCCGGCCTGACCGAGTGGCTCAGCCACCCCGACGACGGCTCCGGCACGCTCAAGAAGATCGAGTCCCAGCGCTCGCGTTTCTTCACGGCCTGACCCGGCCGGAAAGGCTCCCGCCGTGCCCTCCGTGACCCGCTCCGCCGCCCCGGCCCGCGCACCCCGCGCCCCCGGCCGGACGCCCCCCGCCTCCCGCTCCTCCTCCCGCCTCGGCCGCGGTGACCGCCTCTTCCTGGCGGGCGTCATCGGCCTGCCGCTCGCCGCCCTCCTGGTCTTCGTCTGGCTGCCCGCGCTCGCCTCCGTCGCCCTGTCCTTCACCACCTGGGACGGCCTCGACCTGTCCGGCATCCACTGGACCGGCCTCGGCAACTACACCGAGATCCTCACCAACTACCCGCCCTTCTGGCCCGCCGTCGAGCACAACGTGCTCTGGCTGCTCTTCACGGCGCTCCTGCCCACCCCCTTCGGGGTCTTCCTCGCCTACCAGCTCGACAAGAAGATACGGTTCACCCGCTTCTACCAGACCGCGATCTTCCTGCCGATGGTGCTCTCCCTGGCCGTCGTCGGTTTCATCTGGGAGATCATCTACAACCCCGACACCGGGCTGCTCAACAGCCTCCTGGGCGCGGCCGGTTCGTCCCACCACATCGACTGGCTCGGCGACCCCGACCTCAACCTGTGGGCCGTGCTCGTCGCCTCCGCCTGGCGGCACACCGGCTACATCATGATCCTGTACCTGGCCGGCCTGAAGAGCTTCGACCCGGCCCTCAAAGAGGCCGCCGCCCTCGACGGCGCGAGCGGCCGGCAGACCTTCTTCCGCATCGTGCTGCCCGCGCTCAAGCCGGTCAACGTCATCATCGTCGTCGTCACCGTCATGGAGTCGCTGCGCGCCTTCGACATCGTCTACGTCCTCGGCGGCGGCACCGGCAGCAAGCCGGGCATGGAACTGCTGTCCCTGCTCATCACCGACAACATCATCGGCGAGTCCGGCCACATCGGCTACGGCTCCGCGCTCGCCGTCGTACTGCTGCTGGTCTCCCTGGCCGCGATCGGCGCGTTCCTCGTGCAGACCTTCCGCAAGGAGGACACATGACGACGACCGCCCCCGGCCCCGACGCGCGCCCCCGTGCCCGCACGCGCACCGGCACCCGCAACCGTCCGGCCCGGCGGCCCGCCCCGCCCGGCGCCCGCTCCCGCCCGCCCCGCGACACCGGCCGCCACCTCCTGCTCGGCACCGTCTCCCTGCTGTGGCTCCTGCCGCTGCTGTGGGCCGTGTACACCTCGCTGCGCTCCTACGACGACACCGCGCGCCACGGCTACTTCTCGCTGCCGCACAGCTTCGGTGCGGGCAACTTCACCGACGCCTGGACCCAGTCCGGCATGCCGCACTTCTTCCTCAACTCCGTCCTCATCACCGTCCCCGCCGTCCTCGGCACGCTGCTCTTCTCCGCCGCCGTCGCCTTCTTCGTCACCCGCTTCGACTTCCGGTTCAACCTCGCGCTGCTGATGCTGTTCACCGCGGGCAACCTGCTGCCCGCCCAGGTCCTCATCACCCCGCTGTACCGGCTCTACCTCCAGATCCCGCTGCCCGCGTGGATGAGCGACTCGCTGCTGCTGTACAACTCCGCCTGGGGCATCGTCGTCATCCACATCGCCTACCAGTGCGGCTTCTGCACCTTCGTCCTCAGCAACTACATGAAGACGATCCCCAAGGAGATCTCCGAGGCCGCCCTCGTCGACGGCGCGCCCGTGTGGCGGCAGTTCTTCCAGATCATCCTCCCGCTGTGCCGGCCGGCGTTCGCCGCGCTCGCCACGCTCGAGTCCATCTGGATCTACAACGACTTCTTCTGGCCGCTCACCCTCATCGAGACCGGCGACAAGCGCCCCGTCACCTCCGCGCTGGCCAACCTCCAGGGCCAGTACTTCACCAACCCCAACCTGATCGCGGCGGGCGCGCTGATGACCGCGGTCCCCACGCTGCTGGTGTACTTCGCGCTCCAGCGCCAGTTCATCAGCGGACTCACCATCGGCTCGGGCAAGGGCTGAGCCGCCCCGGGCACGCAACGACACCACCGAGTCCCCCCCGATCCCCTCCAGGAGGCACGACCCATGCGGTCATCCTCGTACCCCGCCCTGCCCGCACGCGGTCTGAGAACCGTGCTCGTCCTGGCCGTCGCCGCCGGCCTGGCGACGACCACCCAGGCGGCGCACGCGCACCCGGGCTCCGGGACGGCACCCGCGCACACCACCGCCCCGGCCGCACCCGCGCACGCCGCCCCGGCCGCGCACACCGACGGCACCACCGCCCCCGCCCTCGCCGCCAAGCCCTACATGGGCTGGTCCAGCTGGAGCATGCAGTCCTCCAAGTACCCCGGCCTCAACCCCGACGGCGACTACAGCTACCTCACCGAGGCCAACGTCCTCAAGCAGACCGGCGCCCTGGCCGCCAAACTGAAGAAGTACGGCTACGACCACGTCAACATCGACGCCGGCTGGTGGCGCGACAACACCTGGAAACCCGGGTTCGACCGGTACGCCCGCCAGCAGGCCGACCCGGTCCGCTTCCCGCACGGCATGAAGGCCGTCGCCGACGCCGTCCACGCCAAGGGTCTCAAGGCCGGCATCTACCTGCCCGCCGGCCTGGAGAAGGAGGCGTACAACGGCGGGAAGTCCCCGATCTGGCACGCCGACGGCTGCACCACCGCCGACATCGTCTACGGCGACCTGCGCACCACCAACGGCTGGGACAGCGCCTACAAGCTCGACTTCTCCCGCCCCTGCACCCAGAAGTACGTCGACTCCCAGGCGCGGCTGCTCGCCGACTGGGGCTACGACTTCCTCAAGCTGGACGGCGTGGGCCCCGGCTCCGGCAAGGGCGGCGACCAGTACGACAACGTCGCCGACGTGGCCGCCTGGCACCAGGCCATCGCCGCCACCGGACGCCCGGTCCACCTGGAGATCTCCTGGTCCCTGGACATCGCACACGCCGCCGACTGGAAGAAGTACTCCAACGGCTGGCGCATCGACACCGACGTCGAGTGCTACTGCAACACCCTGGTCAGCTGGGAGAACTCCGTCGACGACCGCTTCGCCGACACCCCCGCCTGGACGCGGCACGCCGGGCCCGGCGGCTGGAACGACCTCGACTCCCTCGACGTCGGCAACGGCCGCATGGACGGCCTGACCGACGCCGAACGGCAGACCTACGCCACCCTGTGGGCCATCGCCAAGTCCCCCCTCTACACCGGCGACGACCTCACCCGCCTCGACTCCTACGGCCTGTCCCTGCTCACCAACCGCGAGGTCATCGCCGTCGACCAGAGCAGCGCACCGCCCGCACACCCCGTCACCCCCGCCGACCCGCAGCAGGTCTGGGCGGCCGAGAACCCCGACGGCACCTACACCGTGGCCCTGTTCAACCTGGCCGACGCCCCCGCCGCCGTCACCGCCGACTTCTCCGCCCTCGGCTTCACCGGCCGGGCCGCCGTGCGCGACCTGTGGAACCACGAGAACCTCGGCACCCACCGCGACAAGGTGACCGAGGCCCTGCCCGCGCACGGCTCCCGCCTGTTCACCCTCACCCCGCGCGGCACCACCCCCGTCACCTACACCGCTCACGAGGCCGAGGCGAGCACGAACACCCTGAGCGGCAGCGCCTCCGTCGCCGACTGCTCCGCCTGCTCCGGCGGCAAGAAGGTCGGCAACCTCTACCTGGGCGGCAAGCTCACCGTCGACGACGTCGTCGTCGGCAAGGCGGGCACCTACCAGGTGAAGGTCGCCTACGTCAGCGGCGACGCCCGCTCCGCCTCCGTCCTGGCGAACGGCGGGGGCGCCGTCCGCCACACGTTCCCCGCCACCGGCGACTGGGGCACCGTCGCCACCGTCACCGTCCCCGTGGTACTGAAGGCCGGCACCAACACCCTCACCTTCGACAGCGGCCCCGACTACGCCCCGGACATCGACCGGATCGACGTACCGAAGTCGCTCTGACGCGGTCGCGGCCCCGCGCCCCTGCCGAACCCCGGTTCCCGCCACACCGCGTCCCGGCGAACCCCGCAGGTCCCGGCCGGACCCGTCCCGGCCGGGACCCACCCCGACCCAGGAGCCGCCATGCCCCCCGCCCAGCCCCGCCCGCCTGAGCCACTTCGAGCGCACGCAGCCTCCGCCCCCAGCAGGAGAGCCCTCCTGTCCGCCGCCGCGACCGCCTCCCTCGCCGGCGCCCTCGGCACCCTGCCCGCCTTCAGCGCATCGGCGGCCCCGCAGCGCCCGCCCGCCACTGCCGAGGCGTCCGGCGCCTCCGGGGACGCGCGGCACACCCTGTGGTGGCAGGCCCCCGCCGACGAGCACTCGATGATCGGACAGGGCCTGCCCGTCGGCAACGGACGCCTCGGCGCCCTCGCGGGCAACGACCCGGCCCGCGAACTGCTCCTCGTCACCGACGCCACGATGTGGACCGGCGGTCTCAACGACACCCTCGACGCCGACGGCCAGTTCCCCTACGGCCGCGACGACTTCGGCTCCCTCACCCTCCTCGCCCGCCTCACCGTCGCCCTCCCCGGCCACGACCTCTCCGCCGTCCACGGCTACCGCCGCACCCTCGACCTCGCCCAGGGCCTGATCACCACCACCTACGTACGCTCGGGCGTCACCTACCGCCGGGAGGTCTTCGCCAGCCGTCCCGACGACGTGATCGTCGTGCACCTCACCCAGAGCGGGGGCGGACACCACACCGGCACCGTCACCCTGGAAGGCACCCACGGCGAGGCCCCGGCGGTCTCCTTCGGCGGCGCCTTCCCCAACGGGCTGCGCTACGGCGCGGCCGTCACCGCGTACACGAGCGGCGGCGGCCGGGTACGCGTGCAGGGCGGCCGCGTCGACTTCACCGGCTGCCCCGACCTCACCGTCGTGCTCAGCGGCGGCACCAACTATGTCCCCGACGCCCGGACCGCGTACCGCGACCCCTCCCTCGACCCCGAACAGCTCGCCCGGACGAAGGTGCGCGCGGCGGCCTCGCACCCCGCCGCCGTCCTGCGCCGCACGCACACCGCCGACCACCGCGCCCTGTACGACGCCTTCGCCCTCGACCTCGGCACCTCCACCCCGCAGCAGCGCTCCCTCGACACCTGGGAGCGCGTCCGCCACCGCGCGCAGAGCGGCGACCCCGATCCCGAACTGGAGGCCGCCTACGTCCAGTTCGGCCGCTACCTGATGATCTCCGGATCCCGGGGCAGCCTCCCGCTGGGCCTGCAGGGCCTGTGGCTCGACGGCAACGACCCGGACTGGATGGGCGACTACCACACCGACATCAACCTCCAGATGAACTACTGGATGGCCGACCGGACCGCCCTGTCCCCCTGCTTCGACGCCCTCACCGACTACTGCCTCGCCCAGCTCCCGGCCTGGACCGACCTGACCCGCCGGCTCTTCGACGACCCGCGCAACCGCTACCGCAACTCCAGCGGCAAGAACGCGGGATGGACCGTCGCCATCTCCACCAACCCGTACGGCGGGGGCGGCTGGTGGTGGCACCCGGCGGGCAACGCCTGGCTGTGCAACACGCTCTTCGAGCACTACGAGTACACCCTCTCCCGCGCCCACCTGGAGAAGATCCACCCGCTGCTCAAGGGCGCCTGCGAGTTCTGGGAGGCCCGGCTGGTCACCACCACCCTGCCCGGCGGCACCGGGGACGTGCTCGTCGCCGACAGCGACTGGTCGCCCGAACACGGCCCGCTGGACGCCAAGGGCATCACCTACGCACAGGAACTGGTGTGGGCGCTCTTCGGCAACTACCAGGCCGCCTGCGCCGAGTTGCACAAGGACACCGCCCACGCGGAGCGGATCGGCGCGCTGCGCGAGCGGCTGTACCTGCCCCGGGTGAGCCCGAAGACGGGCTGGCTGGAGGAGTGGATGTCGCCGGACAACCTCGGCGAGACCACCCACCGCCACCTGTCCCCGCTCGTCGGCCTCTTCCCCGGCGACCGGATCCGCCCCGACGGCTCCACCCCGAAGGACATCGTCGACGGTGCGAGCGCCCTGCTCACCGCGCGCGGCACGGAGAGCTTCGGCTGGGCCAACGCCTGGCGGGCCCTGTGCTGGGCCCGGCTGAAGAACGCCGAGCAGGCCTACCGGCTGGTCGTCAACAACCTCCGCCCCTCCACCGGCGGCGGCAACGGCACGGCCTTCAACCTCTTCGACATCTACGAGACCGGGCCGGGCCGGGGCATCTTCCAGATCGACGCCAACTTCGGCACCCCGGCGGCGGTCGTCGAGATGCTGCTGTACGCGCGCCCCGGCCACATCGAACTGCTCCCGGCGCTGCCCGCCGCGTGGGCGGCCTCGGGCGAGGTCACCGGCGTTCCCGTGCGCGGCGGGTTCACCGTCGACCTGCGCTGGAAGAACGGCACGCCGGTGTCGGTGCGGATCCACAGCACCGGGGGCCGCGCCACTACGGTGGCCCACGGCGGCACCCTGCGCGCCATCGCCCTGGAACCGGGAAGGTCCGTCACGCTGAAGGGATTCGACCGATGAGGGACCAGCTCACCCGGGCGGCCGCCCTGGCCGCCGTACTCCTGACCGCGGCGGCCGCCACCGCCACCGCCGTGAACGGCACGGCCGCCGTGCCTTCCAGGGCCTCCGACGCCGCCGCGCCCGCGGGCGCCGCCGCCCCGCGCGCCGCCGCGTCCGGGCAGCCCCCGCTCGCGCGGACCACGGCCGTGCAGCCCGCTTTCGCGCAGACCACCGGCGTGCGGCGGGCGCCCGGGCAGACGGAGTCCTCGCACGACACCTCCGGGCGTGCCGCCTCCGTCCGGGCCGCCTCCGGTGCGCGGTCGCACGAGGTGGTGACCTGGGGGGCGAGCGCCGACCGTCTCGGCAGCGGTGTGCCCGACCGCGCGTACCGACTCGTCGTGCACACGAGCGTGGCCGGGAGCGCCGCGCGGATCCGGCTGAGCAACGCCTTCGGCGACCGTCCGCTGACCTTCGACAGCGTCTGGGCCGGTGTCCAGGAGTCGGGCGCGACCCTGCGCCCCGGCAGCAACCGCAGGCTGGCCTTCGGCGGCGCGGCCACGGTCACCGTCCCGGCCGGGCGGACCGTCCTCAGCGACCCGCTGCCCGGCCGGCTGCCCGCCGGCACCGACCTGGTCGTCAGCCTGCACAGCCCGGACGCGGCCGGTCCGGCCACCGGGCACGGCATGGCGATGCAGACCTCGTACACCACGCAGGGCGACCACACCGCCGAGGAGGGCGCCGGCCACTGGACGAGCACCACCGGTTCCTGGTTCTACCTGGACTCCGTCTCCGTACGGACCGCTCCGCGCACCGCCGCGGTCGTCGCGCTCGGTGACTCCATCACGGACGGCTGGCACTCCAGCACCGACCTGAACCGCCGCTGGCCCGACTACCTCGCGCGCCGCCTGGGGCAGGCGCACACCGACGTCCAGGGGGTGGCCAACGAGGGTATCTCCGGCAACAAGGTGCTGGCCGACGGGGCCGGGCAGAGCGCCCTCAACCGGCTGGACCGTGACGTGCTGTCCCAGCCGGGGGTGCGGACCGTCTTCCTCTTCGAGGGCGTCAACGACATCAAGGCGCACACCGGGGTCACGGCCGCCGACATGATCGCCGGGTACCGCGAGATCGCCGCGCGGGCGCACGCCGCCGGGAAGTGCGTGGTCGGTGCGACCGTCGGGCCGTTCAAGGGCTGGGGCGAGTGGGACCAGGCCGCGGAGTCGGTACGGCAGGAGGTCAACGCCTTCCTCCGCGACAGCGGCGAGTTCGACGCGGTGGCCGACTTCGACCGTGTCCTGCGCAGCCCGTACGACCCCGAGCGCATCCTGCCGTTCCTCGACGGCGGCGACCATCTGCACCCCGACGACAAGGGGATGCAGGCGATGGCCGACGCGGTGGACCTCACCGCCCTCGACTGCACCGGCGGCCCGCATCCCGCCCACTGACACGAGACCCGGGGCCGGGTACACCTGCGCGCCCTCACACATGTCCTGCCATGTGTGAGGGCGCGCAGGCGTTTCCGGAGGGGACGGCCCGGAGGCACGTGCACCCCGCATCCGGAGGAAGGGTCCACGCGAGGTGTTCACACATGGTGTTCAGACATGGTGTCCAGAACACATGTATGCTTCTGTGGACGGCCCGGAAAGGGCCGGATGTCCCCAGGGCGCCGAGGGCGCCCATGCCTCGCCCGGCATGTGCGCCGGCACGCGAGTGCGGTGAAGTCAGGAGTTGCCTTGCCGGAGCCGGCCGACCAGTCCCGTCCCACCTTCCTCCTCGTACCCGGCGGCCACCACGGCCCCTGGGTCTACGACCGGCTCCGCGCCGTCCTCGACGCGCACGGATGGCGCAGCCGCACGGTGAGCCTGCGCAGCGCCGTGGAGCAGAGCACGCCGTCCGAGCCGCTGCCGGGCATGTACGACGACGCCGAGGTGATCCGAGAGGCCCTCGCCGGCACGCCCGGTCCGATGATCGCCGTCGCCCACTCCTACGGCGGTGTCCCGCTCACCGAGGCACTGGCGGACGCGTCCGGCGTGGTGCACGCCGTCTACGTGGCGGCCTACCTGCTCGACGTGGGCGAGGGCATGTTCCAGAGCCACGGCGTGCCGGTGCCCGACTCCCTCGCGGGCCTGCGTCCCCCGGAGAACCCGGACCTCAACCTCCCCGCCGCCTTCTACGACGGCGACCCGGACAGCCCGGAGACCAAGGAGGCCGTGGCGCGCCTGGTGCCGCAGACGGTGCGCGCCGACTTCGAGACCGTCACCCGGGCCGGCTGGCGCACCGTTCCCACCACCTACGTCGTTCCGGAGAACGACGTCTCCCTCACCGCGACGGTCGCGGAGCGGATGGCCGCCCGCGCCGACTTCGTCCGCCGGGTCCCCGGACACCACGCGCCGTTCCACTCCCACCCGCGGGAGTTCGCGCGCGTGCTCATGGAGATCGGCGAACAGTCCACCGTCCGCTGAGACGGCCCGGGAGAGGAGTACCGCCATGGCGTCCATCACCCGGCCGCGCCGCGCCGGGCCCGGCAGCAGGCCCCCGGCCGCACGGCAGCTCACCGAGGCGCTGGAACGGCTCCTGCGGGCGGGACGGGTCTTCACCGAGATCAGCGTCCGGGAGATCATCGAGGAGGCGGGCGTCGCCCGCGCCACGTTCTACACGTGCTTCGGCGACAAGTCGGAGCTGCTGATCGCCCTGACCGACGGGCTGCGCCGGCGCCTGCTGGAGCTGGCCCGGGGCTGGGACCCGGCCGCCGGTGAGGACGGCGCCGAGCGGTTCGCGCGGTTCTTCCGCGACGTCATCGCGATCCACCGGGACCACTACGCGGTCCTGTCGGCGCTGCGGGAGCTGGCGGCGTACGACGCGGCCGTCAACGACTTCTACACCGCGGACCTGGAGGAGTTCGAACAGGCCGTGTACGACACGCTCGCCGGGCAGCAGCGGGCGGGGGCGACGACGCCCGGCCTCGACCCCGCGGCGGCGAGCCGCGTCATCGTGTGGGGCGGCGCCCAGGCGATCGCCCACCACATCCGCGTGGACGACGGCGGCGGTGACGCCGCCTTCGCCCGCGAGCTGGGACAGATCTGGTGGTACGGCGCCTACCGGCGCCCGCCACACACCGCACAGAAGGACGAGACACCTCATGAGTGAACAGCCCCAGGGCCTGCCCGCCCGTCCGCTCGACGGCACGGTGGCGGTCGTGACCGGCGGCGGACGGGGCATCGGAGCCGCCGTCGCCGCACTGCTGGCCCGCGCCGGAGCCCGGCTCGCGCTGGTCGGCCGTACCGAGGAGACCTTGGCGCGCACCGCCCGTGAACTCCCCTCGGAGACCGAGGTCGTGGTGGCGGACCTGAGTCTGCCGGAGGCTCCGGGACAGGTGATGGAGAGCGTCCTCGGCCGCTTCGGCCGGGTGGACGTCCTCGTCAACAACGCCGCCGCGGAGAACTTCACCGCCAGCCACGAACTGACGCCCGCCGAGGCCGACGGCCTGTGGGCGCTCAACGCCCGCACCCCGCTGCTGCTGGGCGGTCTGGCCGCCGCGCACATGGCCTCCCGCGGCGGCGGCAGCATCGTCAACGTCTCCTCCGACATCGGCAGCGTGCGCAGCATGCCGAACCAGAGCCTGTACGCGGCGACCAAGGGCGCCGTCGACGCCGCCACCCGCTCACTGGCCGCCGAATGGGGCGGCAGGGGCGTACGGGTCAACGCCGTGCGCCCGGCGGTGACCGACACCGACATGTCGGCGGGCATCTTCGCCGACCCGGGCCTGGAGAAGGCCCTGACCGGACAGTACGCGCTCGGCCGGATGGGGCGCCCGGACGACGTCGCCCAGGCCGTGCTCTTCTTCGCGTCGCCGGCCAGTTCCTTCGTCACCGGGCAGATCCTCAGCGTCGACGGCGGGTGGCTCGCCGCGCAGGTCTGAACAGCCGCAGCCGTGCGTGGGCCGGCACCCGGCCGGTGGCCGGGTGCCGGCCCACGCACGTCCGGGGAGCGAAACCGGCGGCGCGAGAGGGGCGACGCCCCCCGCTGAGCGGTCAGCAGCGCCTCCCGTGGCGGACGCCGGGGCGGCGGAGACGCGGCGTCAGAGGATGTGCGGGGCCTTGGTGCCCTGGGAGAGGACGGTCCGCGGAAGCAGGTCGGCGAGTTCGCCGAACGACCACGGGCCGTCGTGCTCGTCACGGAAGATCGTCCGGGTCTCGACCGGGTGGCTGTAGAGCCCGACCTTGCCCCCGCCTGCGCGGAAGACACAACCGGTCACCTCGGCGGCGGCGTCGGAGGCCAGGTAGACGACGATCGGCGCGACCATACCGGCGTCCGCCCGTGCCTCCTTCGCCTTCATCCGGCGCTCGCTCATCGCGCCGGCGGCCACGAGCGCGGCATCCCGCTGCTGTGCGTCCTGCGTCATCCGGGTCAGGGCGAACGGGGCGATGGCGTTGACGGTGATGCCGTCGTTGCCGAGCTCCCACGCCAGTTCGTAGGTGAGGCTGACGACGCCCCCCTTCGACGCGGCGTACTCAGGGTTGCCGATGGGCGCCGCCCACTGGTTCGAACAGGTGTTGATGACGCGCCCACCGCCGTGCTCCCGCATGACGGGGATCGCGGCGCGGCACATCGCGAACGTGCCCTTGAGGTTGACGTCGACGGTCAGGTCGAAGTCCTCCTCCGTCACCTCCTCGATCTTGTGCTGCCGGACGATGCCGGCGTTGTTCACCAGGACGTCCAGGCGGCCGAAGTGCTCGACCGCGGTGGCGACCACCCGGGCCGCGCCCTCCCAGTCCGCCACCGACTCGTAGCTGGCCACCGCCTCGCCGCCCTGGGAGCGGATGTACCCGACGACCTCGTCGGCGGGGCCCTGGGCGGCTCCCTGGCCGTCCGCGCGGTTACCGACGTCGTTGACGACGACCTTCGCACCGGCGGCCGCCAGCGCGATGGCCTCGCCCCGGCCGATGCCTCGGCCGGCGCCGGTCACGATTGCCACCCGGCCGTCGAGCGGTCGTTGATCCGTCATGATCACTCCTTGCAGAAATGGTTGTACGCGGGACTTCCGCGGTCTTCGGCACGTGGCGTTCACGGTTCGCTGTTCCGAGCGCCGCGGCCCGCGCCGGTTCACGGGACGGGGAGACAGCACGCCGCGCCCGTCGACGACGGTCCGCAGCAGCGGCACTCGCCGGGTCGCCGGGGCCGGCGCACGGGCCGTGCCGCCCGCGCCCGGCGAGGCGGCGCTTCGGTGCACCGCGCACACCTGCCGGAGCGCGGCTGGTGGTGCCGCGGCATCCCGCGGGCCGTGCTCGCGGGTGTCGCCCGCCGGTGCCCGGGGCGGCCCCGGGCCGATTCTCAGCGCATCGGCCCTTCCAGCAGGCCGGTCAGCATCCCTTCGAGCCGATCGGTGAGGTCAGCGGCATCCGCCCCGACCAGGGCCGTGTCGTGGATGATGCTGCGCATCAGCCACACGCCGAGGATCAGTGAGAGGGCGAGCGCGGAGCGCTCCCGGGTCCGCTCGCCGGTCAGCAGGCCGGCGAGGTGACGTTCCACGTGCCGTTCGATGCTCTCGCGGGCGATCTCGGCCGAGCGTGGGTTGGCGGCCGACCGCAGCATCAGCAGAAAGGGGCTGAGTTCGTCCGCTTCCGCCCCCGTGCGGGCCACCAGTGACTCGGCGATGTCGCGGCTGAGTGTGGCGGCTTCGTCGCTCACGACCGTACGCGGGGCGAAGGAGGCGTCGACCACCTCGGCGAACAGCCTCTCCTTGGAACCGAAATAGCGATTGACCATCATCGCGGTCACGCCGGCCTCTTCGGCGATCGCCCGCACACCCGCGCCGTCGTAGCCGAGCCGGCTGAACGCCTCCGTCGCGGATCTGAGGATCGCCTCGCGGGTCGCCGTCGCGTCGCGCGGCCGGCCCGCTCTCTTCGCCCGCGGAGGGCCTCGATGAGACGGAACGCTCTTCATGACCACGAGTGTAGTCAAACCTGCGAGAGAAGTCTACAGTTGCATACTTGTGAGACCGGGCAGCCGCCTGGAGGGAAGCCCGGCGGGAACCGTCGGCCTGCCGGCCGGGTGGCCGGTACGCGAAGGGAACAGGAGAGGGACATGAACGACTTGGCACGTGCGGCGTTCCGGCGACGGGTGGAGACCGGGGGGCCGCTGATGATTCCGCACTGTCCGGACGCCCTGACCGCGCGCCTGTGCGAACAGCTCGGCTTCGACGGGGGATACCTCGGCGGCGGTGGCCTCGGCCTGTCGCTCGCGATCTCCGAGGCACTGCTCTCGGTCACGGAGCTCGCCCAGGCGGCGGCCGCGATCCGCAGACGTTCTTCCCTGCCGCTCGTCGTGGACGGCGGAGTGGGCTTCGGCGATGCCGTGCACGCGACCCGTACGGTGTGGGAGCTGGAGGCCGCGGGTGTGCACGCCATCGAGCTGGAGGACCAGGTGGCTCCCAAACGGGCGAGCCACCACCGCCACGTGGAACACCTGGTCCCGGTGGAGGAGATGACGGGCAAGCTGCGTGCCGCGGTGGCGGCCCGGCGCGACCCGGACCTGCTGCTCATCGCCCGTACCGGGGCGGTGCAGAACGAGAGCTTCGACGCGGCCGTCGAGCGCTGCGAGGCGTACTTCTCCGCGGGCGCCGACGCCGTCATGCTCCTGCCGGAGACCGACGGGCAGCGGGTCGCCGCGCCCCGCCTGCTGTCCGGTCCGGTGGCTCTTCTGACGTCCTTCGACCTGCACACGCCCGAGGAGTGGGCCGAGCTCGGGTACGCGATGGTCATCGATCCCGTCACCGGGCAGGCGGCCGCCTTCACCGCGCTGCGCGAGGCCTACGAGGCGCAGCGAGCCGGACGGCGAAGTCCCCGTCCCGCAGCCGAGTCCTTCGCCGTGTACGAGGGGCTGCAGCATCTGGCCGGATTCGAGGAACTGTACGACATCGAGCGGGCCACCACGGAGCCCGGCACCTGAGCGGCACGGAGGCGCGAAACCGGGGGCCGCGGCCGGCGGGACACGGCGGACCCCCTGGTCGCGCGTGCACGCACACCTTTCGGGGCTCAGGACGAGCCTCCCGCGCGGACGGCGTCGTTCGGGCGTCCCCGAGGGCCTGCCGTGTTCGCGGAGGAGCCGGCGTCACGGCCTGTGACGCGTCTCGCCCGCCACGCTCCCGGGACCCCGGCGGGGCGACGGCCCGGTGTCGGAGTCGGCCAGCCGCTCCAGCATCCGCACGAGTGTGGTGAGGTCCGAGCGTTCCTCACGGGTGAGGGCCAGCTCGATGGCGGAGGTGAGCCAGCTCTCGCGGGCCTGGAGCCAGCGGTCCGCCTCCTCCCGGCCCCGCCGTGTCGCCGAGAAGAGCACACGCCGGCCGTCACTGGGATCCGGAGCGCGCGTGACCAGGCCGTTCTTCTCCAGCGCGGCCAGCGTCTGAGCCATCGACTGAGGCTTCATGTACTCGGCCGCCGCGAGATCGCTCGTGGTCGCGGGCGGCCCGGTCACCACGCGGTACAGCGCGGCCAGCTGGCTGCGGCTCCAGGGGCCCGTGTTCATGCCCGTCTCCGACCGGATACGGGCACGCAGCCGGTCCATGGAGCGTACGAGCTGCAGCGCCAGATCTGATGTCAGGGGTTCTTCGGCTTCCACACGGAAACCATACAGGTTACCTGAAGGCCTCGGCGGCGGGCAGGCGTGCGAGCCGTGCTTTGCGGCGACGGCCCGCGCTGGGCCGCCCACCCGCTCACCTGGCGGTGACACACCTCACCTTCAGCACACGTATTAAGGCAACCTGTTCAGGTTGCCTGTACAGTTTGGGTCATGGAACAACGCAAAGCGACGACGGCCGGCCGCGCGGCCGGGCGAGCGGCAGCGCGGCAGGGCCACGCCGGCGAGGCCGCGTCTCCCGGCTGGCGGTTCACCGCCCCCCTCATGCTCGGTTCATCCCTCAACCCGATCAACAGTTCGATCATCGCCACGACGCTGATCGCCATCGGGCACACCTTCCACGCCGGGGCGGCGTCCACCATCTGGCTGGTGTCGACCCTCTACCTGGCCAGCGCCATCGGCCAGCCCACCATGGGGCGCCTGGCTCAACGCCTCGGCCCGCGCCGCGTCTTCGTGACGGGCCTGATCCTGGTCGGCATCGGCGGGGCGCTGGGCACCGTGGCGGCGAACCTGCCGACGCTGATCGCCGCCCGCGTCGTCATCGGCGTGGGCACCTCGGCCGGCTACCCCACGGCGATGGTCATCGTGCGGCGGTGGGCCGCCGGGCACGAGTCGTCGCAGACCGGCGGAACGCTCGGAGCGCTGGCCATCGCGGCCCAGGTCACCTCGGCCCTGGGACTGCCGCTCGGCGGCCTGCTGGCGGCGGCCGCCGGCTGGCGCGTCACCTTCCTCATCAACGTCCCGCTGGTCGTGACCGGCGTGGTGATGACCCTCCTCTGGGTGCCGCGCGACCCGCCCCGCGCCGAGCGGGCCGCACAGGGCGCGCCCGAGGCCCGCCTGGACGCCCCCGGCATGATCCTCTTCGCCGGCACCATCGCGTCCCTGCTGTTCTTCCTGAACGACCTGCACCACCCGCGGTGGTGGCTCTGCACACTCCTGGTGGTCCTGCTCGTCGCCCTGGTGCTGTGGGAGCGCAGGACGGCCGATCCGTTCGTCGATGTGCGGATGCTCGCCAGGAACAAGGCGCTCAGCGCCACCTACCTGCGCGTCTGCCTCACCTTCCTGCTCAACTACTGCATCCTGTACGGCCTCACCCAGTGGCTCCAGGAGACGCGGGGTCTGTCCGCGATCGGCGTGGGCCTGCTGATCCTCCCGATGTCCGTGTTCGCCGCGCTGATCTCCATCCCCTTCGCCCGCCGCGACCTGGTCCGTCCCGCCCTGTACTGCACCGCCGTCGCGGCGGTCGTCGGTCCGGCCGGTCTGCTCCTGTTCACCTCGACCACCCCGGTCTGGGCCCTGGTCCTGGTCACCCTGGTGTTCGGGGTCGTCTCGGGCCTCGGAGTGATCGGGAACCAGGCCGCGCTGTACCGGCAGGCACCCGCCGAAGCGGTGGGTGTCGCGGCCGGACTCATGCGCACCTTCACCTACCTGGGCGCCGTCCTGTCCTCCAGCCTGATCAGCCTCTCCTACGGTGACCGGGCGACGGACAGCGGCCTGCACACCATCATCTTCGCCCTGCTCGGCCTCGGTCTCGTGCTGCTGGTGATCACTCCGTCGGGCGCCCGGAACCTGAAGGCGTCCTGACCACCCCGCGCACGCCGGCGGGCCTTCTCCACGACACGCTCCCGCCGGTCGTCGCCCAAGCCCCCGACTCGGGGCCACCTTCGACCTCCATGGTCGTTAGACGTGTCCGACTCGACGGACACATCCATCAACAGGAAGACACATACCCATGGACATGCAGCTGGACGGCAAGCGCGCCCTCGTCACCGGTTCGAGCGCCGGACTCGGCCGGGCGATCTCCGAGGCACTCGCCCGTGAAGGGGTGACCGTCGTCGTGCACGGCCGGGACGAGGCCCGCACCGAGAGCACCGCCGACCGTATCCGCGCCGAGGGCGGCCGAGCGGAGACCGCGGTCGGAGACCTGAGCACGGCCGAGGGCGCCGATGCCGTCGTCGCCGCGGCGCTCTCCGGCGGCACGGTCGACATCCTGGTCAACAATGCCGGGGCCTACGACCAGGTCGGCTGGACGGACGCCACGCCCGAGATCTGGGCACAGACGTACCAGGCCAACGTGGTCTCCGGCGTGCGGATGGTCCAGGGTCTCGTCCCCGCGATGCGGGAGAGCGGCTGGGGCCGCGTCATCCAGATCGGCGGGGGGCTGGCCGTCCAGCCCATGTCGGCGCAGCCCCACTACAACGCCTCACTCGCGGCCCGCCACAACCTAGCCGTGTCCCTGGCGCGCGAACTGAAGGGAACCGGTGTCACCTCCAACACGGTGGCACCCGGAGCGATCCTGACCGACACGGTCCGCGAGCTGCTGGAACAGATCGCCCCCGCCCACGGCTGGGGGGACACCTGGGAGGAGATCGAACGCGCGGCCGCGGAGAGCTGGGTTCCCAACGACGCCAATCGCTTCGGACGCCCCGAGGAGATCGCCACGGCGGTCGTCTACCTCGCCAGCCCACTCGCCGGCTACATCAGCGGCGCCACCCTGCGCGTGGACGGCGGAACCATTCGCTCGGTGAACTGATCCGCCCGCCACCATGTGCTGCTCCGCCGGTCGTCATTAGAAGTCTACCGGTGTATACTTCAAGGTATCGGCACACTCACCCGGCCGGCACAAGGCCGGGGAGCCCACCAGAAAGATGCAGACATGAACCTCAATCTGACCGGAAAGCGCGCGCTCGTCACCGGTTCGAGTCTCGGTCTCGGCGAGGCCACCGCGAAGCTGCTGGCGGCCGAGGGCGCCGCGCTCGTGATCCACGGCCGGGACAAGGAGCGGACGGAACGCGTCGCCCGGGAGATCCGCGAGGCCGGTGGCACCGCCACCACGGTCCTCGGTGACCTGGCCGACGACGCGTCCGCCGCCGAGGTGGCCCGCGATGCCCTCGCCGGCGGCCCGGTCGACATCCTCGTGAACAACGCCGGTTTCTACCGGCACCTGTCCTGGGCCGAGGCCACTCCCGACGAGTGGCGTGACACCTACAACGTCAACGTCGTCTCCGGCGTGCGGATGATCCAGCACCTCGTCCCGGCGATGCGCGAGCGGGGCTGGGGCCGGGTCATCACCATCGGCGGCGGCCTCGCCTCCCAGCCGATGAACACCCACCCCCAGTACAACGCCACCCTGGCCGCCCGGCACAACCTCGCCGTCTCCCTGGCCCGCGACCTGAAGGGCACGGGCGTCACCTCCAACGTCGTCTCCCCCGGCGCCATCCTCGTCGAGGCCACCAAGGAGCTGGTCACTCACATCGGCCCCGCCCGCGGCTGGGGCGACACCTGGGAGGAGATCCGGCCCAACGCCGTCAACGCCCTGATCCCCAACGACCAGGAGCGGTTCGGCGAGCCCGACGAGATCGCCGCGGCCGTCGCCTACCTGTGCAGCGACTACGCCCAGTACGTCAGCGGCGCGACCATCCGCGTCGACGGCGGACTCATCCGCTCCGCCTTCTGAGCCCCCGCGGACAGACGGACATGGCGGTGCGAGTACCGGAAAGGTACTCGCACCGCCATGTCCGTCTGCCCGGAACGACCCGGTGACCCGGCGAACGCCCAGGTCAGCGACCCAGTTCGAGGCACATTTCGACGCCAGAGGCTGAAGAACAAGCTAGGCGCCGGAGTCTTCCGCACCCTCCTCGGACTCCCCCGTCAGGGGCCGGAGCATCGCCGTCAGCAGCTCGGCGACCTCGTCATCGTCCGCGTCGGCGAGCGCGGTCGTACCCACGACGGTCCGCATCAGCCAGGTCCCGGCGACCAGAGCCAGTCCGAGCTGGGCCCGGACCTCCGCGCGGGGCCCTTCCAGCAGCCCGGCCAGCCGGGCACCCACATGCGCCTCGATGCCCTTGCGCAGAGCTTCGGCCGCCTCCGGGTCCGGCGCCGAACGCAGCATCAGCAAGAACGGATCGAGCCCCTCGGCGCCGGGCCCGGTGCCCTCGGCGAGGGAGTGCGCGAGCGTCCGCGCCAGCCCCCGCCGCTCGTCGCCGACCACTGTCGGCGGCTTGAAGGCCCGGTCCACCGCCTCGGCGAACAGACGGTCCTTGGAACCGAAGTAGCGGTTGATCATCATCGCCGTCACCCCGGCCCGCTCGGCGATCTGCCGGACCCCGGCCCTCGCGTAACCGTGCTCGGTGAACTCCACCACCGCCGCCCGGAGAATCGCCTCCCTGGTCACGGCACCGTCCCGCTTGCGACCGGCCTGCTGAGTACTCATGCGCAGGAGCATACGGGGACCGCCACCACGGGACCGGATCGGCCGCTGGGCCGCCGCGTCGAAGATGCGGCGAGGGCGCGTGGCGCCGCCGCTCTCGCGCCACGCCTGTGACTACCGCGTCGAGGCGCTCAGAGCACCGCGTGGTCGGCCGCGCCGGGGAAGTCGGTGCTGTACGCCAGGTCCTCGCCGGCTTCGAACTCGGCCTGCAGCTGGTCCAGCTTGGCGCCGATGCGGCGCTGGGCGTCGCTGCCGAGGACCACCCAGTGACGGGGCGCGGGTGCCGTGACGGCGTGGTAGATCGCCTCGGCCGCGCGCTGCGGGTCACCGGGGAACATCTCCGGGGTCAGGCTGCCCATCATGCCGCGGAACGCGCCGGCCGTGGCGGCGTAGTCCTCGATCGCTTCTCCGGATGCCTTGGTGCGGTTCTCGATGCCCGTGCGGAAGGATCCAGGCTGGATGATCATCGCGTGCAGGCCGATCGGTTCGATCTCCTGCCACAGCGCTTCGGTGAAGCCCTCCAGCGCGAACTTGCTGGCGGAGTAGTACCCGTTGGAGGGAAGGCTGGCCAGTCCGTCCATGGAGGAGACGTTGACGACGACACCGCTGCGCCGGGCGCGCATGCCGGGCAGCACGGCACGGGTGAGGCCGACCGCGCCGAAGAAGTTCACCTCGAACAGCCGGCGGTAGTCGCTTTCCTCCTGCTCCTCCAGAGCACCGATGAAATCGATCGCGGCGTTGTTGACCAGGATGTCGATGCCGCCGAAGCGCTCCTGGGCGGCGCGCACGGCCTCGGCGTGGTCCGCGGGCTTTGTCACGTCGAGCCGGAGAGCCAGCGCGGTCTGCGGGTGGCGCGCGGCCAGTTCCGTGGTGGCCTGGGTGGAGCTGGCCGTGGCGACCACCTGGTCGCCCTGCGCCAGGACGTACTCGGCCAGGGCCTTGCCCAGTCCGCTGGACGCACCGGTGATGAGCCATGTCTTGCGGGACATGCGGGTTCTCCTTGGATGCGGCGAGAGGTGTCGTGCACGGTGAGGGGGGTGGCAGACGGTGAGGTGCGGGTGAGGCCGCTACGCGGGGAAGTCCGCGGCGCTGCTGACCTCGGCCCACTTCCTGGTCTCGGCGGCGCGGGCCTCACCGGCTTCCAGGGCCATGGCCACGGCCTGCGCGCCGAGCAGGAGTCGTCGCGGCGGTTCGTCGTGGTTGACCGTGTCGATGAGGATCCGGGCCGCGCGGACCGGGTCACCGGGCTGCGTGCCGTTGTTCCGCGCCCGGTACTCGTTCATGGCGCCGACGGTCTGCTGGTAGTCGGGGCCCACGGAGTGAAGCTCCATGGAGGAGCCCTGCCAGTCCGTCCGGAAGGCGCCCGGCTCGACGATGACGACCTTGATCCCGAAGGGGGCGACCTCGCCGGCCAGAACCTCCGAGAAGCCCTCCACGGCGAACTTCGCGCTCTGGTAGGCGCTCATGCCCGGTGTGCCGCCCACCCGGCCGCCCAGTGAGGAGAACTGCACGAAGGTGCCGGAACGTTGCTCGCGCAGCACCGGGAGAGCCGCCCGGGTGACGTTGACGAGGCCGAAGAAGTTCGCCTCGAACTGGCCGCGGAAGTCGTCCTCGGCCATCTCCTCGATCGGTGCGCTGTTCGCGTAGCCGGCGTTGTTCACGACGACGTCCAGACGGCCGAAGGCGTCGACCGCTGCCTGTACCGAACGCCGGGCGGCGGCAGGATCGGTGACGTCGAGAGCGGCTGTACGGACCTGCGCGCCGTAACGGGAGACGAGATCGTCGAGTTGTTCAGGGCGGCGCGCGGTCGCCACCAGCCGGTCACCCGTCTAAAGCACCGCCTCCGCCAGGGCACGCCCGAATCCTCGGGAAGCGCCCGTGATCAACCATGTACTGGTCATCCGACACCCTCCTGTACGTAGGTGTTTCGCCTGGTTGGCGTTGTCCACCCTCGCGCCGAGGCCGTGCCGGGTCATCCGTCGTTTGACTGCTGGGTATCGGGAGTCAGACAGTCTCCCTTGGGTCAGTCGTCCGTGGTCCGGGTGTGCCGTCGACTGATGCGCGGTGGGCGCGGATCGAGCCGTTGCTCCCGGACCGGACGTCGAAATGGGGTGGCCGCCGGCGGGACCCTCGCGAGGTGATCGGCGCGATCACCCGCACGTTCCGGGCCCCCGGCACGCCTCCGGTCACGGTTTGTGGGTGACCCAGAGCAGTTCCGCCGGCCAGCGGTGTGCCCAGTCGGGCGGGTCGGTCTCGTTGTAACCGTTGGGTGTTCCGAGTTCCGGCCGCGGCTCGATGAGGTCGTCGATGACGAGACCCGCGCCGCGCAGGACCTTGACCCAGCCGCCGTAGGTGAGCTGATAGCTGGTCGCGCCGTCGCCTTCGGCGATGGTGTCCAGCCCGAAGTAGTCCTGCTGCAGCGTCGTGGTCACCCGGCCTGCGGCTTCGTCGTAGCAGGCTTCGAACCATGGGCTGGCGACGTTGAACACCAGGCGTCCGCCCCGGCGCAGGACGCGTGCGGCCTGCGGGACGGCCAGGTGCGGGGGCGCCCAGCTGAGCCCGCCGAAGTCGCAGAACACCACGTCGAAGCTGTCGGCGGCGAAGGGGAGGTGTTCGGCGGCGCCTTGCACCAGCGGGTAGCGGGCCGCTCCCATCGCGCGGGCGGCTGCGGCGAGCTGGGCTTCGGACAGGTCGAGCCCGACCACGGTGGCGCCCTCGGCGGCGAGCGCCCTGGACCACTGGCCGGCGCCGCAGCCGAGTTCGAGGACGCGCTTGCCGGTGACGTCGCCCAGGGCGTGCAGGTGCGCGTCGGGGACGGAGTACATGCCCCACAGCCGGGGTGAGGCGCCGATCTGCGGGTCGTGCTCGTGCTGGTAGTCGCTGCTGATCTGATTCCAGAGCCGCCGGTTGGCGGGGATGCTGTCCACGTGCCGACTCCAGCACTGCCTGCCGGGGGCGGTCAACACGAGGGGAGCTGCGAACAGGGCACTGACCGGCCCTCGCCTCGGTCCGGCTGCCCTGGCTCGGTCCGCGATCCGGCCTGATCCGGACGGAAGACCCCAGGAGCTGTCGGATGCCCCGCGGCGCCGAATGTGTGCGCAGCGGGCATACATGGCAGGGCGGCGTGGTTGGCACCGGTGACGTGTGACCTCGGCACCGGTGCGGCACACACGTATACGTGCTAGATATGTGTTTTTGTCGAAACTTTGCACCGCAAACCCCAGAATCTGCTTGCCTGCGGCAACCAAACAAATACGGTTGCTTGAAGCAATGACATTGGAGACCGCCGTGGCCGACAGGGCTCAGTACGAGGAGCTGGTCCGCCAGTTCAGCGCCTTCGGCGCGGTGAAACGTGAGCTGAGCCGGAGCCTGCCGGAAGGCTGCTCCCACGCGTCCGCCACCGTGCTCGCCCTGCTGAGCCGGTACGGCGACATACGTATGGGGAGACTCGCCGAACTGCTGTCCGTCGACATGTCGGTCATCAGCCGCCAGATCGCGCACATGGCCGCGCAGGGCTGGATCGACCGCTCCCCGGACCCGGCGGACCGGCGCTCACGCATCCTGCGCCTGACCCCCGCGGGCCGGGCCCAGCTCGACGAACTGTCCGACCGGACCACCCGGCTGCTGGCCGACCGGCTGAGCGGCTGGACCGACGACGAGGTCGGCGCCCTGATCCGGCTCATGGCACGGCTGCGGACGAGCTTCGGCGGCGCCTGCGAACCGGCCGGGCTCACCGCCCGGCCCGCGCCCCTGCCCGCCGCCGTCCGCCCGTACCTCCCGCAACACCACACAGACTGAGGAAGTTCATGACCACGACCACACCAGACGGTGTACGGGCACACCCCGGACCCGGTTCGAACCCCGGCGCCGTGAACATGTCCCACCGGCAGATCATGGAGGCGCTGTCCGGCCTGCTGCTCGGACTGTTCGCCGCCATCCTCTCCTCCACCGTCGTCACCAACGCCCTGCCCCGGATCATCGGCGACCTGGGCGGTGGCCAGAGCGCCTACACCTGGGTGGTCACCGCCTCGCTCCTCGCGGTCACGGCGTCGACACCGCTGTGGGGCAAACTCGCCGACCTGTTCAGCAAGAAGATCCTCGTCCAGGCCGCGCTCGTCGTCTACATCGCCGGCTCCCTGGTGGCCGGCCTGGCGCAGAACCCCGCCACCCTGATCACCGCCCGCGTCATCCAGGGCCTGGGCGGCGGCGGGCTGTCCGCGCTGGCCCAGGTCGTCCTGGCCGCGATGATCTCCCCGCGCCAGCGCGGCCGGTACTCCGGCTACCTGGGCGCGACCTTCGCCGTCGCCACCGTCGGCGGCCCGCTGCTCGGCGGTGTCATCACCGACACCAGCTGGCTCGGCTGGCGCTGGTGCCTCTTCGTCGGCATCCCCTTCGCCCTCATAGCCCTGTTCGTGCTGCAGAAGACGCTGAACCTGCCGGTGGTCAGGCGCCAGGCGAAGGTCGACTGGGCCGGCGCGTTCTTCGTCACCGCGGCCGTCTGCCTGCTGCTGGTCTGGGTCACCTTCGCCGACGACAAGTACGCCTGGCTGTCCTGGCAGACGTACGCGATGGTCGGCGGCTCGGTCCTGCTCACCCTGGTCTTCCTGTTCGTCGAGACCCGGGCCGCCGAACCCATCATCCCGCTGCGCCTGTTCCGCAACCGCACCATCACCCTGGCCTCGCTCGCCTCACTGCTCGTCGGCATCGCGCTCTTCGCGGGCACCGTCTTCTTCAGCCAGTACTTCCAGCTGGCCCGCGGTGACTCCCCGACCCGCTCGGGCATCATGACGATCCCGTTCATCGGCGGCCTGTTCGTCTCCTCCACGGTCTCCGGACGGGTCATCACCACCACCGGCAGGTGGAAGGGCTGGCTGCTGTCCGGCGGCGTGCTGCTCACCGCGGGCGTGGCCCTGCTGGGCATGCTCCGCCACGACACCCCGTACTGGCAGATCGCGCTCTGCATGGCCCTGATGGGCCTCGGCGTCGGCATGACCCTGCAGAACCTGGTGCTGTGCACCCAGAACCAGGTGGCCCCCGGCGACCTGGGCGCCGCGTCCTCCGTCGTGACCTTCTTCCGGTCCCTGGGAGGCGCGGTGGGCGTCTCGGTGCTCGGCTCCGTCATGACGTCACGGATCGGCCACTACGCCCGCGCGAGCATCGGCACCCTCAGCCCGCAGGACCAGGTGGCGGCGGCCAAGGCCTCCGGCGGCGGCACCCTGCCCGACCTGCACCTGCTGCCGGCGCCGGTCCGCACCTGGCTGGAGAGCGCCTACGGACACGGCATCGGTGACATCTTCCTGTACATCGCGCCGGTCGCCCTGCTCGCCTTCCTGGTGACCCTGTTCATCAAGGAGGTCCCGCTGCGCGCCACCAGCGGCCTGGCGCAGGCGGCCGAGACCACTGGGGGAACCGGGGCCACCGAGGAACCGGGCGCCTAGCCGGAACCGCCGCCGGCGGAAATCTCCGGCGGCGCAAACCCCCGCGGCGGACACCGCCGGCGGAGCGAACCCCCGCGGCGGACTTCGCCGCCGGGGAAACGCATCCGCGGCGGCGCCCGCCGTCAGGCGCTGGACCACTTCTGGTTGGGGGTACCGGCGCAGCTCCACAGCTGGAGGCGGCTGCCGTCGGCGGTCTGGTTGTCCCGGATGTCCACGCACTTGCCGGCGAGCTTGCTGACCAGGTCGTGCCGGACGTTCAGCCGGAACTGCTGGGCGGGGCCGCCGTTGCAGTTCGCGAGCTGGACCGTCGTACCGTCGGAGGTCTGCGCCCCGGCGGCGTCCATGCACAGGCCCATCGCCCGCACCGTCCCGTCCGGGGCGAAGGTCCACTTCTGCGAGGCCGCGTCCGAGCAGTCCCGGATCTCCAGCGGCGAACCGTCCTTGCCCCGGCCGCCGACCACGTCGATACAGCGGCTGCCGGCCGTGTGACTGTAGACGCGCACGCCCGACGAGGCGGCCCCGGAGCCGCTTCCCGGCCCGGCGCCGGAACCACCGGCAGGGGAGGCGGTCGCACCGGACGGGCCGGACCCGGTCGCCGCGCCACCGGGCGCCTGCCCGGCGCCACCGCCCTTCTCCGCCGCGCCGGTGCCGTCCGCGCCGGGCGACGCGTCCCTCTGCGCCGCCCCCGGCGAGGCGGACGCCGTGCCCTTGGACGGCCCGCCGGGCGCCGCGGACCCGGAGGCGCTCACGGCCGGGTCCGGCAGGAGGTCCTCGACGTCCGGGCGGTTGCCCGAGCCGTACACCGTGCCGCCCGCCGAACGCGCGGAGGTGTCACCGTCCGACCCGCTCAGACCGACCACGGCACCGGTGATCAGGAGCACACCGGCGACGGCGGCGCCGATCAGCAGCACCCGGCGCCTGCCACCGGGCAGCGAGCGCGGTGACGCGCCCCGGCCCGTGCCCGCCGGGGCCGGCGTCGCCCCGGACCCGGCCGGGCCCGCCCCGCCGTGTTCGCGCGGCGCGCCGCCGGTGCCGTCCCGGCCGGGCCCGGCCGCCCGGGGTGTCCCGGTGCCGCCGAAGGAGGCGGTGCCCCGGGCCGCGGACCCCAGGGACGAGAACTGCGCCAGCCGGGGCACGGTGACCCGCTCACCCCTCTCACCCGGGTCCGTGCCTTCGCGCTCACGGGCACCGCCGCCGTCACCGGCGGGCGGCACGCCACCGCCCCCGGGCCCGCTCCCGAACCTGTCCGCGAGCGCGCCCTTGCGGCGCTTGGGAAGGCCGCCGCCCGTGCCCGGCCGCGCCGTCCGCCGGTCCGCCCCGCCCCCGGAGGGCGGGCCGGAGGTACGGCTCGACGCGGCATCCGGTGCCGGCGCGTTCGGCGGCGCGGCCACGGGGACGCCCCGGGGGACCTCACGGTCCGGAGGAGGCGACGGGTGCGGGGACTTCATGGGTGTCCTTTCGGGGCGCGGGCGGCCACCGCACCGGCACCGGTCCGGCGCCGCACGAGTCGTCTGGCCAGGAGCGGGGAGACGATCCCGCGCCGCCGGGTGGGGTGGCAGGCGGCCGGACAAGGACCCCGCACACCGGTAACGGAAGCGGCAGCCGCCCAGTTCACCTGAGCGGCTGCCGCGCCGGTCACCGAGGGAGCCGGGCCGGTGTCACCTGGCGCTGCTCCTGCGGCGGCGCATCCACCACACCAGTGCCCCGCCCGCCACGGCGAGGGCCGCGGCGACGCCGGCGATCAGCCCGACGGGGGTGTCGGAACCGGTGTGGGCGAGGCCGCCGTCCGGTGTGTGGTCCGCGGGCGGGGTGCCGGTGCCGCCGCCCGGTGTGCGGGTGGGGTGCGGAGCGGGGGCCGGTCCGCCGCCGCTGTGCGTGGGGGACGGGGCCGGCTCGTGGGTGGGCGTCGGGGTCGGGGTCGGGGCGGGCGAGGGGACGTTCTCGTCGGTGGTGCCGCCCAGGTAGACCTCGTCGCTGTCCCGGTAGGTCACCTCGGCCTGCTGCGACGTCCTGGTGGTGGCGTCCAGGCCGGGGTGCTGGGTGGTGAACTGGGTACGGCTGATGTTGCGGCGGGGCGCCTTGGAGAAGTCGACACCGCCCACCGACAGGATCCACACCTTGCCGTCATAGGTGCGTTCGAACTTGTAGTCACCGTGCTGGAACGAGTACAGGTACTTGTCGTAGACGGTCTTCTTGTCCCAGTTCCTGTTCTCGCCCCGCAGCGGCCACCGCTTCACGTCGTTGCTGTCGATGATCCCGTGGTAGTCGGTGGGGGAGACCGCGTCCTGGCGGCGGACGTACTCGGCGGCGACCCGGGAGGAGTACACGCGGCGCAGGTCGGCGTAGGCGGCGTCCTCGTTGACGCGCCGCTCCAGCTCGGGCTGGATCATCGTCCTGACGAGCGCCTCGGCCCGCTTCGTCTCCGCCTCGCCGACGTGGCACGCGCTGGGAGGCACGTCCGGGCCGGTGGGCACCTCCATGTTGACCTTGAGCGGGGCGTCCAGGATGTAGATGCCGCCGTCCTGCTCGCGCACCTGCGCGGTCTTCGGGGTGATCCACTGCCGGATGATCGGCAGGCACGGCTGGCCGCTCGCCGTGCGCGGCAGGGCCTGCCAGAAGCGTTCGCCCCGCTGGGACTTGTCGGGGTTCATCGCGTCGGCGTAGTCGTGCTTGAGGGTGAGGTCCGCCTCCAGCAGCACCCGGCCCGCGTCGGTCCTGGCGAAGTCCTTGTCCAGGATCAGGTCCGGGCGCACCGGGTTGAGGTTGACCCAGAACTTGTCCGGGGTGAGCGCCAGCCACGTGAAGAACGAGTCGGAGGCGAGCGTGAGCTTGGCCTCGCCGCCCCAGCCGGGCTTGTTGTCGGGGTCGGCCGCGTAGCCGGCCTTCAGGGAGTAGCGCAGCCCCTGGCCCTTGACGGGCCTGCCGACGAAGTTCATCTCCAGGGTGGAGAAGTCGATACCGCCGGGGCCCCGGCCGAAGTAGCCGCCGCTGTTGCTCTGCCGGTACCCGCGCTGGATGCTGTACGCCTCCTGCGGGGTCCTGCCCGAGCGCAGCGCCTGGTCGAACAGCGGCCCGCGCATACCGGACTTGAGCGGGTCGGCGTTGAAGCGCTTGTCGTACCTGGTGTAGACGTTCGGCTTGCCGGTCCGCTCGATGGCGTTCGAGCGGCGCTCGTACACGCCCGCCTGGGTACGGTTGGTGCCGCGCTGCTTCTTCAGGTCGTCGTCGAACTGCTTGATGGCGTCCTTCGTGGACTTCTCGGTGCGCGCGCCGGTCAGGTACCGGTACGTCGACTTCGGCCGCTCCCTGGCGAGTTGCCGGTCGGCGTCGATCTGGTCCTTCCGGACCTCTCCGTTCGACTTCATCTCCACGTTGTGGTCGCGCGGCCGGTTGCGGGCGTCGACCACGCGGTAGCGCTTCTCCCCGGTCTCCGGGTCCGCGTACTCCAGGACGTCCTGGCACCACCAGTCCGGGCCGACCATGTTGTACTTCTTGACCATCCGGGCCTCGAAGGCGTCGCCCCGGGCCGGGTTGCCGTGGGCGCCGACGTAGCGCACGTCCAGGAACCGCTGGAAGTCCTTGTAGCCCGTCGTCGCGTTGTACTGCTTGTTGTAACGGGCGTAGATCTCCATGGCCCGGTCGCCCGGGTCGCCGCTCTTCTCGTACTTGCGCTGCCAGGCACGGTAGTTGGTGCCCGCCTTCTGGCGCTGCGCCTCCGTCGGCGCGGGCAGGCCGTCGTACGCCTTGGCCGGGTTGTCGTAGGTGTAGTTCTCGTCGTTCGGCCAGGCCTCGTACGGCAGCGTGTCGGGCGGTCCCGAGTTCGGCGGCGTGGTCGGGTAGGCGCGGCCGAGCCACTTCTCGTCGCACCGCTGGGTCTTCACGTTGGGCTGCTTCGCCGCGTACGCCGCGCCTTCGAAGCCCGGCAGGCCGCCGCAGGTGACGGCGGTCGCGGCCGCCACGGCGAGTGTCGCGCGCAGCCAGGTGCGGGGCACGCGCGGTGCCCCGGCTGTCCGGTTCATGTGGTGTCTCCCCCTGGGAACCCCCGTGCTCTTCAGGAGAGTTGGTGGTGCACGGCGCGTGAGGGGGCTCCGGTTCTGTGGTCTGAACACGCCGCTGGAGGCCTCACTGTAGGGGCGCCGGGCCGGTACCGCCCGGCGGCATGCCGAGCATGTTCCCGTCAATACGACATTTTCTCCGGACCGTCACGGGAACCTCACGACCAGGGTCTCCCGTCCGGCTCCGGCCGGACCCTGCGAGCCCGCCGTGACCCGAACGGCTAGGTCCTGTCGTCACATTCCCGTCGTCCGCCCGGAGGGCGGGCCTCGCGGCGTCAGGTGCGGCGAGAGTGCGTGCATGGCGTCGCGAGGCAGGCGGGAATGTGACGACAGGGCCTAGGACAGGCCCTGGAGCCAGGTCTCCTCCATGTCGCCGGTGGCCTCCTCGGTGTGCCGGACCCGGAAGACGGACGCCGTGAGGCCGCGCCGGTCGAGCGGGGCGACGCGGGCGAGCGCCAGCCGCACCAGACCGGACCAGTCGAGGGTGCCGGGCTCGTCGCCGGGGTCGACGCCCCGCTCGGCCAGGCGCGCGGGGTCGATGCCGAAGGCCGTGACGACCTCGGCCGGGTCCCCGAGGACGGTCCAGTCCGCCTCGCCGCCCCAGCCCGCCGCGAAGACGTTCACGCCACTGGGATGGATGAACTTCCACGCCTCGTGAGGGGAGTTGTGGTCGACGACCGCGGAGGCGACGACGACCGCGCCGGGCAGGCGCCCGGCGAGCGCGTCCGCCTGCTCGTCCACGGGGAAGGTGCCGGCGGTGTTCGCCAGCGCCGCGTCACGGATCTCGGTCACACCTCCCCAGCAGCCGACCCGGACGAGATCGAGGTCGCTGCGCGTCCACAGGGGGATCGCGTCGGTGGCCGGGACGGTGCCGAGATCACCGAGGACGGCATCGACCGTGCCGAACGCGGCGGCGAACTCCCGGGCGCGCACCGGGTCATGGTCGGCGAGCGGCCCTTCGGGTCCGGGATGGGGGGAGTGGACGACGGTCAGACGGAACTCCCCGTGCCGCGCCACCGGTTCGTCCGGAGCACTGTCCCAGAAGCTGTTGTCGGTCATGGGGCCACCGTAGCGGCCCTGCCCCCGCCCCCCGGCCGGTCGCCCGCGCCCCGGCCGCCGGAGCCGTGACCGGGACACCGGGCGGCGTGGCCGGGCTGCCGGGGGGCGGGGGCAGGGCCGCGACACGTCGGACCGTCCGCCCGCGGCGCCACGGCACGCCCCGGAGTACGGGACGGCCGCGGCGCCGCGGGCGGACGGTCCGACGTGCCGCCGCGCCGGCGTCCAGCCGGTGCGGCGGCGGACGTCAGAGGATGGTGTTGTAGGTGTTCCAGCCGCCGCCCACGCTGGACTTGGTGGCGAACGGCGCGGTGGCGCTGGACTGGCCCTTGTAGAACCAGAGCCCGCCCGAGCTGTCCCGGCCGACGAGGTCGGGCTTGCCGTCCTTGTCCAGGTCACCCGGTCCGACCAGCACGTTGTACGTGTTCCAGCCGGGGCCGACACGGGTCTTGGTGGCGTAGGGGGCGGAGGCGTTGCCGGTGCCCTGGTACAGCCACAGCACGCCCGAGCCGTCCCGGGCGATCAGGTCGGCCTTGCCGTCACCGGTCACGTCACCGACGGCGGTCAGGTTGTTGTACGTGTTCCAGCCGGGCCCGATCCGGGTCCGCGCCGCGAACGGCGCGGAGGTGCCGGTGCCCTGGTACAGCCACAGCACACCCGAGCTGTCGCGGCCGATCAGGTCCGGCTTCCCGTCACCGTTGAGGTCACCGGCGCCGGTCAGGCTGTTGTAGGTGCTCCAGCCCGAACCGACCTTGGTGCGCGCCAGGAACGGCGCCGACGACTTGCCGCTGCCCTTGTAGTACCAGAGCACCCCGCTCTTGTCGCGGGCGACCATGTCACCGGTGCCGTCGGCGCGCAGCGCCGTCAACGGGGTGAGCACGTCGTACGTGTCCCAGCCGCCGCCCACGCGGTAGCGCAGCAGGAACGGCCCGGAGGCGCTGCCGCTGCCCTGGTACTGCCACAGCACACCCGAGGCGTCCCGGCCGAGGATGTTGTTGCGGTCGGTGGCCGGGTCCGGCGCCGTGCCCTTGACCAGATCCACGTCCTCGGCGCGCACCCAGGCGAGCCGGTGGTTGTAGCGGATCGGGTAGAAGGTGTTGCTGCCCACCACCATCACACGCGACCCGGTGCCGGTGCCGTCGATCAGACCGCTGTTGTAGTACGAGCCCTTCACGGCCGCACCGGCCAGCACGTACTTCTGGCCCGCCGGGATGCTGTACTTGGTCAGCGAGGCGCTGTTCTGGTTCTGGACCGAGACGCCGGTGCCGGCGTAGTCCGTGTCCTTCGGGTACGTGCGCCCGTACACGGGGACCGACGTGGCGCCCGCCTTCGGCACGACCGTGTCCGGTGTGCCGACCGCGGTGGCGAACTGGCCGCCCTGGTTGTAGAACCAGGCCTTCTGCCCGCCGTACCAGATCGCGGTCCAGTCCCGCTGCGCCTCCGCGACGACGTACTCGCCGCCGGCCACCACCTTGTTGGCCCAGTTCGGGCCCTCGGTGGCGGTCTGGCTGCCCAGGTACGGGTCGGACAGGGCCGGCGAGCTGGTGGACGGCTGGGTGTACAGGTAGCCGAAGTTCGCCGGCTGCCTGTCGACGGCCGAGCCGCCGTAGGTGATGGTCGGCTGGTTCGCCGTGGTGAACGGCGGCACGACCCGGATCACCTGGCCGGCCTTGTACAGGCCGCCCGCACCGCTCGCGCCGGTCGGCGCGCCCAGCAGCTGCATGTAGTGGTTCCAGTCCCAGAACGGGCCCGGGTCCCAGTGCTGCGACTTCACATTGGCGTCCAGGACGCCCGGCACCTCGTCGTGACCGAGGATGTGCTCACGGTCCAGCGGGATGCCGTACTTGGCGGCCAGGTACTTCACGAGGGTCGCGGAGGACTCGTACTCCGGCTCGGTGTACCAGCTGCCCTTCTTGATCGCGTAGCCCTCGTGCTCGACCCCGATCGAGTGCATGTTGACACTCTTGTTGCCCGCGTGCCACGCCTCGTTCTTGTTCTCGACGACCTGGGTGACCTGGCCGTCCGAGGCACGGACGATGTAGTGGGTGCTGGCGTAGGAGGCCGGGTTCTGGAAGACGTTCAGCGAGGCGTCGTAACTGCCCTCGGTGTCGTGGATGACGATGGAGTTGATCTCACCGCCGGCCACGGGCCGGTTGGCGATGTTGTAGTTGCCCCAGTCGTCCGGGCCGCTGTTCTGCTGGTACGCGGCCGGCTTGAAGTCGCACTTCAGGGTCGACGGGCAGTCCGCGGTCGCCGCGGCGGTGACGGTGGCGACCGTCGCCTTGGCGAGCTTGAGGTCCGCCTGCTGCGCGGGCTGCACCCCCGGATCGGCCGCGAGCGTCACGTACTCGCCGTCCGCGGTGACGCGCTGCTCACCGGTGCGGATCGAGTCGTACACGCGGTTCGCGAAGAGCTGCGCGCCCTTGGTGTCGGTCGCCTGGCTGGCCCGGGCCACCGCCGGGTACCAGGCACCCGGGTCCTTCGGCAGCGAACCGGCCGCGTCCTTCTGGTACTCGGCGAGCAGGGCGGCACCCGCCCGGATGCTCTGCCGGGCGTCGCCGCGCACCTGCTGCGACGGGACGCCGATGAGTCCGGCGGCCTCGTCCAGCGTGTGCAGCCGGGGGTCGCTCGTGTCGACGGCCCGCTTGCCCGCGCCCTTGAGCGCCTTCGCCGCGTCGAAGTGCTTCTCCACGGCCGGGTCGCCGCTGCGGTTCATGCGGTCGAGCTGCCGCTCGCGCGACGCGGCGTCGTCCTCCAGGCTGCCGGGATCGACGTCCGTGAGCCCCATGACGTTGTACGCGCCCGTGGTGCTCGGCAGCCCGTCGTGGTCCTCCCAGAGCGTCTGCCGGTACGAGACCGCCATCAGGACGCTCAGCGGGACGTCGAACTCCTTCGCGGCCTTCTCGAACTCGGCCTGCAGCCGGGCGCCGGGACGGGCGGCCTGGGAGCCGTCCGAGCCGGTGAGCCCGGGGGAGGCCACGGCCAGTGTGCCGGCCGTGGCGGCCACGGCGACGGCCGAGGCCGCGGCGTAGACGAGCAGTCTCTTCTTCTTGCGGCCTCTGCGATGGTCCGCGCTCAAATTCCACCCCTGGTCTGTGCTGGATGTGCAACGTGAGGTCGTTGCAGTTCACCCTTCAACGGGGTGGACGGTACCAACGCCGTCCGCGTCCCGGGCACGGGGGCGGTGTCCACGCGGTGTGCGGGGGCGCAATCGCCGGATGAGAGCGGCGAACAGAAGGGGGCTCCGATCAGCGGGCGCCGCCCGCCGGGACCCACTTCTGCCTGCGGAAGCTGAGCCCTTGACGTGCCGTCAGCCTGCCGGGGCCCTGCGGGCAGCAGAGCCCGGCGCACCGCGGCGCGGAGCCCGTCGACCTCCTCGTCGGCACCCCGGGAACGGCTCTCGCATAGGGTTACCGCCCATGTGGCCAGCAGAGCAGCCGCCAGGGGGCGGACAGGATCCGCAGCAACCGGTGCCGGGGCAGCAACCGGACCCGTACCGGCGGCCGGACCCGTACCGGCAGCCCGGGCACGACGGGTCGGGCCCGTATCAGCAGCCCGGGCACGACGGGTCGGACCCGTATCAGCAGCCCGGACATCATCCGAACCCTTACCAGCAGCCGGCCCGGCAGTGGAACGCGCCGCCCCCGCCGCCCGGTGCGCCGTTGGCGCCGCCCCCGGGACCGCCGGGCGGTGGCCGGGGCCGCACCGGGCTCGTCGCCGTCGTCGCGGCGGCGGCCGTCGTGATCGCCGCGGGAGTGACCGGCTACGCCCTGCTCGGCGGCAAGGACGACGAGGCCGCTCCCGGCCCCGGCCCCACCACGTCCGTGACCTCTTCCCCGTCCGGGCAGCTAAGTCCGGACAACCCACGGACCGCGGACACCGGCACCGTCACGGCCACCGTCAAGGGCTGGAAGGCGGTGGTGAACCCGAGCGCGGGCATCGCGTTCGACGTGCCGCCGCAGTGGGGGCTGCGGTCCACCAGCTGGGTCACGTACGTGGCCGACAACGACGACCCGGACGACAAACCGCTGATCGCCATGCGGGCCCCGGCGTTCCTGAAGGAGCAGTGGTGCGCCTCGGACGGCGACAGGGACGGCAGGCCGGACTACGCACCGCTCGCCGCGGCCGGCTCCCGGCGCAACAACGGCGCCCGGAGCACCGGGGACATAGCCCGCGACGACCCGGGGAGCTGGGTGTACGGGCAGTACACGCAGCCGGACCGGACCAAGGTGAAGGCGGGCCCCGTCGAACCGTTCACCACCGCCTCGGGGCTCAAGGGCAGCCTCGGCAGCGCCTGGTCCGTGGGCGTGGACAGGTCCGCGAAGTGCGCCACGGACGGCAAGGCGTGGACGTTCGCCTTCAAGGACGCCCAGGGAGACCTGGCCTCCTGGTCGTTCTTCGCCGCGAAGGGCGTGTCCGGCGAGGTACCGGACGCGACCGTGCGGAAGATCGCCGCCACGGTACGGACCTACCGGCCCCCCTCCACCTGACGGGGGAGGAGGCCGACCCGGCGCCGGCCGCGAATGCCGGTGCGGGGGACGGCGCGGGCACCGCGAACGCGGTGCACAGCGCCGTCCGCCCGCCCCGGCGGGAGGGGAGAGGCGGCACGGGGCCCTCGTCGGACGTGCGCGTGATGCCGCCGTCACGGGACGGTTCGCCGCCGCGCAGGCCGTCCCCGCCTGACGCGGTCGCGCCGTGCCGCCGACCGCCCGCGCGCTCGGCACGTGCCCGGACCTCGCCGCCGGCGGGGGAGGAGGGGCCGCCCGCCCGGACGTACGGGTCAGCCGGCGTACTGGGCGAAGACGCGGGTGAAGTCCCACGGCTGCTGGGAGACGCCCGAGCAGGTGTCGGCGCCGCCCCCGGTGCACGGGCGGTCGCGGTTGACCGACCAGAAGGTCAGCCGGGCGAGGTGCCGCTGCTGGGCGTAGGCGAGGATCGTGCGGAAGTCGGCGACGGTCACCGTCTCGGAGTCGTCGGTGACGCCGTTCATCGAGGAGATGCCGGTGTGCCGGTAGGCCTGGTCGTCGGTGTACCCGTAGGCGTTCTTGACCGCCGTCTTCAGCCCCTCGGCCGCCTGGACGCTGAGCTGGCCCATGTTCTGGCCGGCGCCGCCGAAGTCGAACGGCATGACGGTCCAGCTGTCCACCGTGAGCCCGGCCGCGGCGGCCCGGTTGATGAGGCTGTTGTCGGGGCCGTTCTGACCGGTGCCGAAGGTGACGTACACCTTGAGGCCCGGGTTGTTCGCCTTGACCGTCTTCAGCGCGTCCACCGTGCGCTGCTGCACGGTCGGGCTGTCGTACGCCGCCGCCTCGATGTCGATGTCGATCGCCTTGAGCCCATAGGTGCTGATCAGCTTCTGGTAGGCGTTGGCCAGTTCGCCCGCGCTGCCGCAGGAGCTCTCCAGCTTGTTGCCGCTCCAGCCGCCGAACGACGGGATGACGTCGCCGCCCGCGGCGCGGACGGTGTTGATCGTCTGCTGGTCGACGCCGCCGGTCAGGGGCCGGCTGCCGTCCCACTGGGGGTTGCAGTAGCCGTTGCTGAGGACGAAGGCCAGGGTGAACCACTTGACGCCGGTGGCGTTCATGACGGTGGTCGGGCTGGGCGGGCTGCCCCACCCGTTGTAGAGGTAGGGAGCGACGGCCATGGCACCGGGGCCGGGGGCCGCGCCGCCGCTCGGCGCGGTCCACTTCTGGTTCGCGGCGCCCGTGCACGTCCAGATCTGCAACGGAGTGCCGTTGGCGGAGCTGTTGCCGGTCGCGTCCAGGCACTTGTCGGCCTGGGGGTTGACGATGTCCCGGGCGGCGGTCACCGTCCACTGCTGCGCCGCGGTGCCGTTGCAGTCCCACAGCTGGGTGCGGGTGCCGCTGGCGGTGCCGCCCGAGGCGACGTCCAGGCACTTGCCGAGCGCGCGGATGGTCCCGTCGGAACCGACGGTCCACTGCTGCGCGGCGGTGCCGTTGCAGTCGTAGAGCTGCACGGCCGTGCCGTTGGCGGTGCCGGCGCCCGCGACGTCCACGCATTTTCCGCCGATGCCGGTGACGGTTCCGGTGGCTTGCGCGGCGGCCTGCGCGGGCAGGGCGCACAGGCCGGTGAGGAGAGCGGCCACGGCCGTTGCCGCCAGCGTGCCGCGCGTCGCCGGTCTGCGGGGGGATGTGGAGAGCATGTGTTCCCTGTCCTGTTCTGCGGCGGGGCAGGTCTCGGCCCGTTTCCGCCGCCCGGCCGGCCGCGCGGCACGGTGCTGTCCTGCGCATGACAGACAGGGGAGCGGGCGGGGCCAGGACCGTTCGTCCGGCCGCGGTCGGTGGGGGAGAGACAGTAAACTTTCCTAACTTCGCTTCGTGATTTAAGGGTTGAGGCAAACACCTGTCAAGTACTCGCGCGGTACCGGACTGTGATCTGCGCTCGTCGTGAGACGGTGTCGACCCTTCCTCGGCGGCACCGCTGCCTGGGCCGGCGGACGGCGGCCCGGGCAGCCCGGTCTCACCCTCCCCGGGTGAAGCCCGTCATCGCTTGACGTCGTACACGCGGTTGGTGGGGGTTTCCACCGCGAGCCTCCAACTGCGCAGACCCGCCTCGGCGGCGATGCCTTCGTGGGCGCCGGCGACCTCGAACGTCACGCGGTCCCCGACTCCCTCCGACTCGGCGAGCATGCGGGCCGCTGCGACGGAAGGCTCGTGGAAGTCGAAGCCGCGCAAGCGCGAGCGCGGGAACGCCTTGGCCATGAGCACCGTCGAGTGGCCGAGGCCGCAGCCCACGTCGGCCACCGTGGCGCCGCGCCGGAGCTTGTCCTCGACACCTTTCAGGGCGGGCAGCCACTCCTGGACCGGAACGGCCTCGCACCCGGACTTGAAGAAGGCGGCGACGGCCTCCGCGAGCTCCGGGCCGGGCGTCCGGATCGGCGCAGGCCTCCCGCAGCACCGTCACCACCTCGTCCGCGCCTTGAAGACGGCCCGGGCGAGCGGGGACTGGTCGCGCGCGTTGCGGGGTTGGGGCGGCACCGGGTGTCGGCAGGGGCACGCGCCGTCTCGGCACGGCCGTGGTACGCGGGCCGGCCTGCGCTCCGGGACGACCTCGCTGTCGAAGGGGGCCGCCTTCTCCGGGAACCACACGTCCTGAAGGAGCACCGGGCCCCACGGGCCGGCCGTCAGGCAGTCCTGGTTGTCGGGCCCGGGGGCGCCGGCCGCGGCGGTGAGCCTTCGTGACGCTCCCGGACGAGGCCATCTCCGCGGTGGGGTGTCCGGCCGCATCGCGTGGTGCGGCTGCGCCTTCTCGCCGTGGGCCGCGCGGCCTCGGCTAACGCAGTGACCTGAAGGCGGTACGGAGTTCCTCGGCCAGCAGCCGCGGCTGCTCCCAGGCCGCGAAGTGGCCGCCCTTGCCGACCTCGTTCCAGTGGATGAGGTTGCCGTAGGCGCGCTCTCCCCAACTGCGCGGCGCGGGGTAGATCTCCCCCGGGAAGACGGTCACCGCGACCGGGACGGTGGGGATGTCGACGGCGTTGAACGGGCCTCCGCCCGCCTGCGTGCCCTCCCAGTAGAACCGGCCCGACGACGTCGCGGTGCCCGAGAGCCAGTAGAGCGAGATCGCGTCCAGCATCTCGTCGTAGGTGAGGACCTTCTCGGGCACACCGCCGGAGTCGGTCCACTCGGCGAACTTGTCGTAGTAGTACGCCGCCATGGCCACCGGCGAGTCGGTGAGCGCGTATCCGATCGTCTGCGGGGTCTGGTTCATCATCGCCGCGTATCCGAAGCCGTCGCGGTAGAAGTGCAGCAGACGGTCGTAGGCGAGCTTCTCGCGCTCGGAGAGACCGGCCGGCGCGGGGTCGTAGTTGCGCAGGTGGCGCAGGACCTCCGGCGGTACGGTCCCCGGCATGTTGACGTGGATGCCGAGGAGCCCCTTGGGCTTCTGCGCCGCGAGCACCTGCGAGATGATCGCCCCGTGGTCGCCTCCCTGGGAGACGTACCGTGTGTAGCCGAGCCGGCTCATCAGTTCGTCGAACGCGACCGCGACCCTGGCGGGGTTCCAGCCGGTCTTGGTGGGCCTGCCCGAGAAGCCGTACCCGGGCAGGGTCGGCAGGACCAGGTGGAAGGCGTCCTGCGCCCGGCCGCCGTGAGCCGTCGGGTCCGTCAGGGGCGCGACGATCTTGAGCAGCTCCACGATCGAGCCGGGCCAGCCGTGCGTCATCAGCATCGGCATGGCGTCCGCGTGCGGGGAGCGGATGTGCGCGAACTGGATGTCCAGTCCGTCGATCTCGGTGATGAACTGCGGCAGGGCGTTGATCTTCGCCTCGGCCTTGCGCCAGTCGTACCCGGTGCCCCAGTACTCGACCAGGGGCCGGAGTCTGGCGAGCTGGGCTCCCTGGGACCGGTCGCCCACCGTCTCCTTGTCCGGCCACCGCGTCGCCCGTACGCGTCGCCGCAGTTCGTTGATCTCCTTCTGCGGGACCCTGACGCGGAAAGGCCGGACGGCGGCACCGGGGCGGGTCCTGCCGGAGCCGGCGGTGCCCGCCGCCGACGTCGCGCCCGGCGCGGCCTGGGCACTGCCGGGCAGTGAGAGCTGCGCGGCGGCGACGGCACCCGCGGCGAGGCCCAGGAAGCCGCGGCGTCCGGTCGTGCCGCCTCCGGTGTGGTCGGTCATACCCATCAGACATCCGTTCCTCGATGGCCGGCGACAGCTCGCCGCACGGTGGCCGCGGGCGAGCGTCGTGAGAGCGCCCCGGGGGAGGACCCATCGATCATCACCGGTCGAGGCGGTGATGATCGTGACATGCGTTTGAGTTACCGGTCAAGTAGGTGACGATCGAATCGAGCCACCGCGCGGGGCCGCCTGCCGCGCGGCAGGGGCCGGTGCTCGTCCGGCCTGCAACCCGGGGCCGGGGCCGAGGTCCGGGGGATGAGGCGGGCCGGCCGCCGGGCGGCACGACCAGGGACGGGCGTGTGTCGAGCCCGAGGTCACCGCTGACGCCGCGGCGTCCCGGTCACGCTCCGCATCCCCGGATCGGTGTCGGCAGGACGTGGGAGACGACGGCCGACGTGGGCCCGTTCGGCCTTGGAGGTCGAGCCGTCGAGTGGCCGGACGACCGAGTGGCCCCGGGCCTGACCCACCCACCCCTCCCGCACCCCGTCGGCCGGGTCGCGGCAAGCCGACGCGTTGTGCGGGGACACCGGGCGCTTCACCGCAAGCACCTGACTTCAACTGCAACCACGTCGGCGCAGAGGAGAACGTAATGATCCCGAAGGTGCCGGCCCGGCGGGCAGGAATGATCGTCACCGGAGCGCTGATGGCAGCACTGGGTCTTGCCGCACCCGCTTCGGCCGCAGCCAGCAGCCCGGTGGCGTGTCCCGTCACATGCACTGCCACCGTGCAGATTGTCGGGTTCAACGCCTGGTACCAGGGCACGGTCGACAATTCCTCTTCAGCTCCGGGACTGACGAGCTGGATCCGGGCCGGGTCGAACAAGCAAGGAGGCCACGTGGACTACTACCTGCAGGGCGAAGGGACGATGCGCAAGCTCTACAATCCGGCAGGCGGCTCGTCCTCGACGGCCCTGTCCGAAAAGTCGTCACCTTCAGGGTCTGCGGACCGAATTACACCGGTGGCGACGCCTGTACGCCCTGGAACGTACCCGCGACCTCCTGACTCGGCCTCCAACGTGTGCCGTCGAACGGCACGTCGTACTTGACCACCCGGTTCGGCAACCGACTCATGCCGGTGGAGCGTCGGAGCGGTCCGCGTCCTGGAGGCACGGCCGGTGCCGGCCGGTGGACCTGCCGGCACCTGGACGGCAGGTCCACCGGCGCCTCGGAGTCCGGTCACCGGAGCCGGATCGACGACTGCGCCGCGGTACGGCCCGGCCCGCAAGGTGGCCGCCGTGCACCAGCGCACCGGCATACCCGTCGACCACTTCGTCCAGCTCGGCTTCTCCGGCGTGGTCACGATGTCCGACGCGATCGGCGCAGTCCCGGCGTGCGTCAGCGGCAACGTGTACGACACCTACTCGGACGGCTGACCGGACCGGACCGGCGGGCCGGCCCCGCTCAGACGTCAGCGAGTACCGCCCGGTCCTAGACTGGGCGTATGACACCCCGCGCCTACCGATCCGCCGTGCGTGAAAGCGCTGCCGCCGCGACGAGAGAGGTGATCCTGGACACGGCCGAGGCGCTGTTCGCGGAACACGGCTATCCCCACGTCACCATCAAGCGGATCGCCGATCAGGCGGGTGTCGCCACGGGCACCGTCTACGCGGCCTTCGGCACCAAACCGGCCCTGGTCTCCGCACTGACCGAGCGCGCCGCCGACGACCCCGGCATCGGTGAGGTGCTCGCCGCCGCGCAAAGCGCCACGACCGGTCAGGAGGTCGTGCGTCTGGTGGTGCGCCAGACCTGCGACCTGGTGCGCCACCACCACCGCGTCATGGCGGTCCTCTTCGACGCCGCCGCGGTCGACCAGGACATCGCCGCCCTGCTGCGGGAAACCGAGGACCTCCAACGGGCACGCTTCGGGGAGGTGGCGGAGTTGCTCGGGCGCCTCGGCGCGCTCAGGCCCGGAGTGACCGGGCGAGAAGCCGTGCGCACCCTGGAGTACTTCGTCGCTCCGCCGTCGTGGCACAGGATGCTGCGCATCGGCTGGGACTGGGAAGATGCGCACACGTTTCTCAGTGATGCCGTGTGTGCCGCACTGCTGAGGTGAGTGTTCCTCCATTGATTGAAGTGTGTCACTACTCAATGCCCTAGACTCCCCGCATGCGCATCCTCTTCTCCAGCACGCCCCAGCACGGGCACCTCCTTCCGCAGTTGCCCCTCGCTCGTGCCTTCCGTCAGCGCGGCGACGAGGTGGCCGTGCTCACCTCGGCAGGTTTCGGTCAGCTCCTCGCGGCCGACGGCCTCACCCTGCTTCCCGTCGGCCCGGAGATCCCCGTGCTGCTCGCGGAGGCGGCCCGTCTGGCGGGCGTGGACGACCCGACCGCACCCGACCCCGCCGTGGCGGCCGAGCTGTTCGCCGGCGCCCGCATCGACCTCACCGCCGACGAGGCCGTTGCCGCCGCACGTGAGTTCCGGCCCGACCTGATCGTGGCCGAGGCCACCGACTACGTCGGTCCGCTCGTCGCCGCCACGCTCCAGGTGCCGTACGCCAAGCTGGCGTTCGGCCCGTTGATCCCCGCCAGGTTCACCGAGGTCTTCGACACGGTCGCCGAGCGCCGCTACAAGGAGCGTGGCCTGACCGTCCCCGCGCCCACCTGGTACCTGGACCCGTGCCCCGAGATCCTGCGGGCGCCGGACTGGGAGTCGCCGCAGGGCCGGCTTCCGCTGCGGCCCGAGGCCCACCGCGGCGCCGGAACGCCCAGCGAGACGGGCGGCGCCGTACCCGCTGACGACGGCGCCCGGCCACGGGTGCTGCTCTCCTTCGGTACCCACTTCGCCACGCCGGAGGCCCTGCGTCCGGTCATCGACGCCCTCGCCGGGCAGGCCGACCTCGTCGTGACCCTCGGTCTCGCCGCCGAGGCCGCGGACTTCGGTGACGGACTCGACCACGTCGAGTTCGTCGCGTTCACGCCGCTCGCGGAGCTGCTCGACGGCATCGACGTGGTCGTCACGCACGGTGGGGCCGGCACCACGATGGGCACCCTGACGCGCGGCGTGCCCCTGGTGGTCGTACCGCAGGGCGCCGACCAGTTCATCCAGGCCGGCGCGGTCGCGGGCTCGCGCACCGGTGTCGCGGTCATGCCGCCGGCGGGTGCGGAGGCCGTGGCGCGGGCCGTGGCCGAGGTGCTCGGGAACGTGGAGTACCGGGACAACGCCCGCCGCGCCGCCGAGCAGATCCAGGCCATGCCCTCGCCCGGCGAGGTCGCGGACCAGTTGGCCGCGGCCGTCGGCTGAATGCGATTGCTCGCCGGGGCATGACGCATGGGTGGCGGGCGGCCGTTTCATGAGCCGCCCACCACGGTGAGTTCCGGTCTCGTCCACCACCGCCCTCGCGCTCGCCGGCCCGGCGGCCGTCAGCCCTCGCCGTCGAGGGCCGGCCGGTCGCCCCGGTGTCGCGCACGTGCATCAACAGGCCGGCGAACCCGGCGGCAAGCGGCTCCTCGGTCCGGTCATGGCGTGGTCGGCCACGTTGGTCTCCCGCCGGGAGGGGACCCGAGGAGTGTGCCGTTGACGCAGGGCGTCCACGACCGCGCCCAGGACACCTCCGAAGAAGCCGCTGATCGCCGCCATGCGGAGGTTCGCAGAGCGCACACCCGGGCCCCTGACGGCGTACCTGTGATCGAGCGAGAGAGAGCCTCCCCGACTGCCCGCGGACAGTGTGCCGGCGGCGATGCGGCATACCTTGTCCAAACGTTTTTCGGCTCTGTCAAACGTCGTGTGGACGCAGGCGGGGCTCTCGCTGTGTGCCGCAGAAATCCATGCATATGGGCGCCGATCGTGCGGTCAGAAAGGTGCCGACGAGACACGTATGATGCCGCTCATGACGCAACCCCCAACGTCGCCGAATCCCGGCACGGTGTCCTGGCCCGACGCGGTGCAGGACGCGATGGAGGGCGACCTGGTGACCGCACTCGCCTACGGCACACCCGCCGGAGGCTGTGTGATCATCCCGGTCTCCCCCACCGGACTCGTGGACCGAGCCGCGGGCACGATCGGTGTCACCACCTCGCTGGCCTTCAACGGCAAACTCTTCAACATACTGCGCGACTCGCGCGTCGCGATGGCCTACCACACGCGGGAGCACGGTTTCGCGACGGCAGGGGATTTCGCCGTGGTGCAGGGCCGCGCCGATGTGCCGCTGTCGCCGTCGCCCGAGGTGCTCGCCGATCTCGCGCCGCGCGTCGAACGGTTCCTGGGCGCGGTGCCCACCGGCAAGTTCTGGGACTGGATACTCCGGGACTACTTCGACAACCGGATCGTGATCGACATCGCCGTCCAGCGTGTCGTCTCCTGGCCCGACGAGTCCGGCAACGGGGAGCGGACCGTCTCCGGCGCAGCGTGGCCCGGTACCCCGGACACCCAGTCGCCTCCCGCGAAGGGCACGGGGCCGCGCGTCGGCATGCGCAAGCTGCACGGTCAGGTGACCAAGTTGACGCACCAGCTCATCGGCTACCGCGGAGCCGACGGCTACCCGGTCGTCGTACCCGTCCGGGTCACCGGCCACAGCGAGCGGGGACTGCTGCTGGAGTGCGCCCCCGGACTGCTGCCGGAGGGCGCCCGCAGGGCGGGCTTCACCGCGCACGCCTTCGGGCCGCAGGCGGTCGGCCTGGCCAACCGGATCTGCACCGGCTGGCTGGAGGTGGACGGCGACACCGTCGTGTACGCCCCGCACACGACGTCCGGCTTCGCCGCGCCCCCGGTCAAGACCGTGCAGATGTTCTTCAACGGAGTGTTCGCCAAGCAGGGCTGGCGCAAGGCGCAGCGTGAAGGCACTCTGGCCAAGCTCGCACAGCTCAAGGACGCGCACCGGGTGTAGGGAGTGTTTCGAAAGTGGCGCCGTCCGCCCGGAGGGCGGGCCCCGCGGCGCCTGGTGCGTGTGATCGCAAGGCGGAGGGTCGTCCTCGTACCGGGCGTACGTGGACGATCCCGTCAACGCGGCGAGCGCGCGTGCCAGGCGCCGCGGGGCAGGCGGGACTTTCGAAACACGCCCTGGTGCCGGGACCGGGAAGGTTCACCGGCTCGTGTCGTCCGGCGCGGTGCCTCGCCGCGTTTTCCCATCACCCGAGCAGATCCAGTACGCGGGTCATGTTCCGGCTTGCGACGCCCTCCCACCGCCCCGAAGGCCGAGGGTGGTGCCCCCGTCACCGGACGCCGCGGACTTCCCGGCGAACCTTCCCGGCCACAGCACCGGCCGGACGGTGCCGCCCGTCGCGGCCACGTCGTAGGCGCCGGCGGGCCCGGGACCGCACGCCGTCCGGCGGACGCGAGGCGGCGCAGACCGTCCGCCACGGTCACGGGCGCCGGCGGTCTCTTCTCTTTTCAGGCCGGCAGTGGGGGCGGCGACATCGGCCTGACGATCCGGCACCGACGGGGAGGCGCGTGCGCCGGTGAAGCCCGACCGCAACCCGGCCCGGCGAGGTTCCCGGTACAGGCAGGCGAACGTTCGCCCGTGCGGTGATCGCGCCTTCCGCGGCACATGCACCGGTAGAGCGCGGTCCCAATCAGATACGTGTGCCTGTGTGCGAACATGTGATTCATGGTCGGCCCTCTGCCCGTCGGCAACGAGTGGCCCCCTGCCCTCTCGGTCCGCACGGCGGGCCCGGCACGGCCTCAGCGGCGGGACTTCTGAGCCGGACGTACCCCTTCGTGCTGCCGGCGAACCAGCACCCTTCCGTCGCCGCCCCGGCCACCGCGCATCGGTCGCCCCGTTCGAGGGCGACCTGAAACTCTCCGGAACGGTACCGGTCCGCCGGTCCGCCGGGGTCCGTCCAAGGTTCCCGCGGGAACCACCCCATGCTCGTCAGGAGAACACGCTCATGTCCGTGACGCCGTCCACCTCACCGGCTCCCGAGGCCGTCATCGTAGGAGCAGGACCAGTCGGGCTGTGGCTCGCCCACGAACTGGCCCTCACCGGCGTCCAGGTGCTCGTGCTGGAGCGGGACGAAGTGCGCAGCCCGCACTCCAAGGCTCTGGGCATCATGCCGCGCACGGTCGAGGTGCTGGCTCTGCGCGACCGGCACCGGGACCTGCTCACCGCCGGCCGGCGCAGTCCGGGCTGGCACTTCGGCATGCTGGAGTCCCGCGTCGACTTCAGTGCGCTGCCCACTCCGTTCCCCTTCATGGTCATCCACCCGCAGCGGGCCACCGAGGAGCTGCTGGAACAGTACGCACGGGAGGCGGGCGTCGTCGTCCGGCGGGGCAGCGCCGTCACCTCGCTGACGCAGGACGACAGTTCGGTGACCCTGCGGGTGTCCGGGCCCGAGGGCGAGTACGAGGTGAGCGCCCCGTACGTCGTGGGCGCCGACGGAGCGCGCAGCACCGTTCGCAGGGAAGCCGGTATCGCGTTCCCCGGAACCGAGAGCTCTGCCTACGGGTTCATCGGCGAGGTCGTTCTCGACGACCCGCCCAGCTCCCCCGGCTTCGCCGCGCGCTCGGCGGACGGGATGTTCCTCGTCGTGCCGCTCGGCGACGGCAGGTTCCGCCTGGCCGGGTACGACGCGGTCCACCAGCGTCGTGAACCGCTGACCATGGAGGAGCTGCGGGACGCGTCCCTGCGCATCGCGGGCACCGACTTCGGGATGCACAGCCCGTCCTGGCTCACCCGGTTCGGCAACGCCACCAAGGTGGCGGCCGCCTACCGCGCGGGCCGGGTGCTGCTGGCCGGGGACGCGGCGCACATTCACTGGCCGGCGGGCGGGGTGGGCCTGAACGTCGGCCTCCAGGACGCCATGAACCTCGGCTGGAAGCTGGCCGCGGTGATCCAGGGCCGAGCGGGGACCGAACTGCTCGACACCTATCACGCCGAACGTCACCCGGTGGGCCTGGAACTGGCCGGACACACGCTGGCCCAGGGGGCGCTGATCACCCGTTCGACGCCGGAGACGGCCGCGCTGCGTGGCCTGCTGAACGAGGCCATCACCACGGGCCCCGCCTTCTCCGGGATGCTGGCCCGCAAGCTCTCCGGCTTGGACGTCGTCTACCGGTCCGACGACCCCGCCGCCCACCCGCTCACCGGGGCCCGTGTCCACGATCCGGCGGGTGACGGAGTGTTCCCGCTGCTGCACGACGGTCGTGCCGTCCTCCTCGTCACAGGGGAGGAACCGCTGGACACCGAGGTCACCGACCGGGCGGCCGAAGCGGGCATCGCGGTCCGCGCCGGCGGCATCGCCGGCCCGGGCGGCCCCGGGTGGTCCGGAGCCACGGCGGTCCTCGTCCGGCCCGACGGACGCGTCTGGTGGGCGACCGGGACGCCGCCCGGACAGCAACTGACGGCAGAGATCGCCAAGGCGCTCACGGAGGTTCCTGCGGTCTTCTGACGCAGGCCGCCCGCGCGCGGCCGGCCCCGCCGACTGGTCGCGCGCGGCCGGGGCCTCCGGCCGGCGGGGGTGGGGCAGACGGCGGGGGAGGCGTGGAACGGGCGGGATTCGGCGCGCCACGGCCGCTCCGTGCCCGGCGGCCACAGCCCGGCCGCCGGGCCGGGTGTACCGCGCCGGGCAGGGTGTACCGCGCCGTCTCTTCCCCGGACGGTGCGTCCGGCGGCCGGACCGCCGCCTCCGGCGCGCCGGTCCGGGTGCTCTCGACGGGAAAGGCGCGCAGCCGTTCCCGGCCGGCCGTGAACACGGTCAGACGCAGGCCGGACGGCGGCAGTTCGGGAGGCCCCGCCCGGCACGCGGGCGCCGGCGCCGCATCCCCGTCCGGGGCCGGTGTGCCCTCCTCGGCCGCGGGCCAGGGCGGTCAGAACTCCAGCACCAGCCGGCCGCGGATTCCGCCGCGCTCCAGGAGACGGTGTGCGGCGACGGCTTCTTCGGCGGGCAGGGTGCGGGCCACCCGCAGGGTGAGCCGGCCCTGTTCGACCTGGATCCGCAACCGCTCCAGCCGCTCCACGTCGCCCAGGTACGAGGTGAGCACCGCCGTGCGGTTGCGGATGGCGCGGAGCCGCAGTTCCTCGGAGGACCCGACCCCCACGCTGCTGGAGAGCGTGCCGCCCTCCCGTACGGCCAGGGAGGCGCTCGCTCCGGCGCCGACGGTGTCCACGAGCCCGTCCACGCCGCTGGGCACCGCCCGCAGGATGTTGCGGCCGATGTCGCCCGCGCGCGGCACCACCAGGTGCGCGCCCAGCGAGCGCACGAGTTCCTCGTCGTCCGGCGAGGCGACGGCGACGACCGTGAGCCCGTCCGCCCTGGCCAGCTGCACCGTGTAGCCGCCCACGGCCCCGGCGCTGCCGGTGACCGCGACCGTCCGGCCCGGCGCGAGGCCGACCAGGTCCAGGGCGAGCCGGGCGGTGAGCCCGTTCATCGGCAGGGTCGCCGCCTCGGCGTGGCTGGTGCCCGCGGGAGCGAGGGCGACCTGCCGGGCGGGCAGCGCGACGTACTGGGCGCAGGCACCGCCGGTCGCGCTGGTGGGCACGGCCACCGCCATCACCCGGTCCCCGACGCGCAGACCGGTGCACGTTCCCGGGCCGATCTCGTCGACGACACCGGCGGCCTCCGCGCCGAGCACGTACGGCGGCCGGAGGGCGCAGGCACCGGTGAAGCCGCCGCGCAGGAGCCGGTCTCCGGGGTTGACGGTCGCGGCGTGCACCCTGACCCGCACCTGTCCCGGGCCCGCGTGCGGCTCGGGGACGTCGAAGACGTCGATGACCTCGGGGCCTCCGAAGCAGGTGACGCCTACAGCTTTCATGTTTCTCTCCAAGGGGACGGGCCGTGCCGGAACGCGGGGGTGACAGTCGCTGCGGTGCACGCCGTCGAGCCCGTACGTGCCCGGTGATCCGGACGGTTCCGGGCCCTGACGTCCTCGATTGTGCCGTGACCGACCGGCACACGTCCTCAGTCGGTCGACGGTGAATGTGTGTTTCTCCGCTGAACCTTGAGTTCCGGTTGCACGGCACACCGCCGGCCCTCCGTCACCCACTTTCGTCACTGGCTTGACGGGTGACGGAAGCTCCTGCCATGATTACGTCACCGCCTGAACGGGTGACACGAAGTCGAAGGGTCACCGGGGAAGGAGGCCCGACCAGCACACCCCGCGCATCACTCGCGAACCACGTACAGGGAGAACCGTCATGGCCGTCACCTACACCGCCCGCGTCGACGTCACCGGCGAAGGCCGCAACGGCGGCACCGCCCGCTCCGCCGACGGCCTGCTGGAGCACACGCTGGCCATCCCGAAGGAACTCGGCGGCGCCGGGGACGCCACCAACCCCGAGCAGCTCTTCGCCGCCGGCTGGGCCGCCTGCTTCCTCGGCGCCCTGCGCCGCGCCGCCGCCATGCGCCACGTCAGGCTCACCAGCACCGCCATCACCGCCGAGGTCACCCTCACCCACGGCGACGACGGCGAGTTCACCCTCTCCGCCGTCCTCAGCCCCGTCCTCGGCGGCGTCGACCAGCACACCGCACAGGAACTCGCCGACGCCGCCCACCAGATCTGCCCCTACTCCAAGGCCACCCGCGGCAACATCCCCGTCACCATCACCGCCACCGCCGCCGCCTGACGCGTCCCGGAAAAACCGCGGCGCTCGCGTGAACCCGCGACCCACCACCGTGCGTTTACCAGATGAAGGCTCCTGCCCCTCCGAACGGGGAGGCAGGACGCGGGAGGTCTCCACGGTTCCCCCGACCGGAGAGACCACCCGCACGGCTCCCGTCTGCTCTGAGCCGTGGGGGCGGGCAGACGGGACGGGGGCCCGGCGTTGTGCCGGGCCCCCTGCCCCTCACGACGGTACGGCGGGCGCACCGCCGCGCGGCGCAACCGTCAGCTGTGCCACCAGTGGCGGGCCAGCACCCGTCCGACGGCACCCGCCATCGCACGCTCGCCCGCCGCGTTCGGGTGCACCGGAGCGGCCGGCGTCTCCGGCGCGAACGTCTCGATCCAGCGCTCACCGGTGGGCCGGCACAGATCATGGCCGACGGTCGGGGCGTACGTGTTCACGTACTCCGCGCCGCCGCGCCGCGCCTGCCGGGCCAGCATGCCGTTCAACTCCCTCTCCTTGTCCCGGAGATAGGAGAAGTCACCGGCGGCGAGCGGCACCTTGGCGCTGGTGCAGCCGACACCGTCGTCCGGGAAGAGGTCGGGGTAACCGACGACCACGACCCGGGCGTGCGGGGCCCGGCGGTGGATGCCGCGCAGCACTTCCGCGATCTTCGGCGCGGTCCGGGCGACGGCGTCCGAGACCTGGTCGGTGCCCTGGCCGGTGAGGTACGACCGGCAGGGGGCGCCCGCGGGGTCGGAGGCCGACAGCTTCGCGCACGTGCCCAGCACGGTCGAGAAGCCGATGTCGTTGCCGCCGACGGTGAGGGTGACCAGGTCGGTCCCCCGGTCGAGGGCGTCGAGCTGCGGGGGCACCGAGCCCTGCGGGGCGGCCATGTCCGCGGTGGTCGCACCCGAGCACGTGACGTCCGTCAGCACCGCCCGCGAGGAACGCGCCACCAGGGAGGCGTAGTTCTGGTCGGAGCGCAGACACGTGCTGTCGACCTGGGTCGGCACGAGCGGCGCGGAGGCGTACGAGTCTCCGAGGGCCACGTAGTCGACGCGGTGCCGGGCCTCGTGCCGGGCGCCGTCGGAGTCACTGGCCGACGCGGTGCCGGCCGACGCCAGGGCCGAGACGGCGGCGAGCAGGGCGGCACCCGCCGTCAGGGAGCGCCGCGTGGCGGAAGCGGTAAGGAGTCTCCTCAAGATCTGTCCTTTCGTGATCGACGATCACTACTTCACACGGAGCGGAGCCCCGGAAAGTGCCGGTGGCCCAGGTAACGAATTGGTCGCCGTGCCGCGGGCGGGACGGGCGGACGTGTGCGCGCCTGAGAGTCGAATGGCTTAGGTGTGCGGCCGCCGCCCGGGTGGACGGGCGGGTGTACCTACCCGTGTCCGACCGTCATGTGACGGATGCGGGGGTCTCGGACGTGGCCCACAGTGAGGGAAACACCGAGCCTCTCGTGCGGGTCTCCGGCCAGAAGGTTCGCCCCGGTGGCGAACACGAGAAGCGTTCTGCATCAACACAGTCAGCACAGTTCGACATTCATCTGAAAGGTGATCACTCGTGATCAGCATCAAGGGTCTGCGCGGTCGGCGGTTCGTGACGGGCGTCGCGGCCATGGTCACGGCGGGTGTCGCGGTCGGTACGTTCGCGGTCACCGCCAACAGCGCGCCGGAGCGGACCGACGCCGGCCGGCAGCCCAAGCCGACCGTCGTCCTGGAACACGGCGCCTTCGCCGACGCCTCCAGCTGGAACGGCGTGATCGACAGACTCCGCGCCGACGGCTACCCCGTCGTCGCCGCCGCCAACCCCCTGCGCAGCCCCAGCACCGACGCCGCCTCCCTGCGCAGCCTCCTCGACCACATCAAGGGCCCCAAGATCCTGGTCGGCCACTCCTACGGCGGCTCCGTCATCAGCCAGGCCGCCACCGGAGACCGCGACGTCAAGGCCCTCGTCTACGTCGCCGCCTTCCTGCCCGCCCCCGGCGAGACCGCTCTGGAACTCACCAACAAGTACCCCGGCTCCACCCTCCCCGACGCCCTCGACCCGGTCCCGTTCAAGAACGCCGACGGCACCACCGGCACCGACCTCTACATCCAGCAGGACAAGTTCCGCCACCAGTTCGCGGCCGACGTCCCCCGCGACCAGGCCGCCCTCGCCGCCGCCACCCAGCGCCCCATCGCGCAGGCCGCCCTGGAGGAGAAGGCCACCACCGCCGCCTGGAAGACCATCCCCAGCTGGGACATCATCACCACCCAGGACCTCAACATCCCGGCCGCCGCCCAGCGGTTCATGGCCGAGCGCGCCCACGCCCACACGACCACGGTCGCCGCCTCCCACTCCGTCGCGGTCTCCCACCCGCACCTCGTCGCGGGCGTGATCGAGAAGGCGGCTCGCGCCACCACCCGCTGACGAACCTCCCGGCACCCGCCGGCGGTCAGCCGCGGTCAGCCGCGGCCGGCCGGACCGATCAGCCGGCTCGAGCGATCACCCGCCTCAAGCAAGCACATGCCCCAAGCAACGCAAGGAAGAGAGAACACCCCCATGGACATGAAGCTGGAAGTCGTCGTCCTGCCCGTGTCGGACGTCGACCGCGCCAAGCAGTTCTACACGGAGCGGATGGGCTTCCGGCTCGACGCGGACTTCCCCGTCCAGGACGGCTACCGGGTCGTCCAGGTCACCCCGCCGGGCTCCGGCTGCTCGGTCATCTTCGGTGACGGCCTCACCCAGGCGCAGCCGGGCACCCTGCACGGCCTGCACCTCGTCGTCACCGACATCGAGGCGGCCCGGAAGGAACTGGCGGGACGCGGCGTCGAGGTCAGCGAGCCGTTCCAGGACGTCACCGGCATCTTCCACCATCCCGGCGACGCCGACCGCGTGCCCGGACTGCACCCCGAGCGGGCCAGCTACGGCTCGTTCGCCTCGTTCGAGGACCCCGACGGCAACCAGTGGTTCCTCCAGGAGGTCACCGAGCGCGCCCCCGGCCGCTGACCCCGCCACCCAGCCCCCGAGGGGGCGGCCCGCCTCCCTGGCCGCCCCCTCGGGCCGTACCTCCCCAGGGCCCGCCCTCGCCGTGGTCCCGCCGCCCCGCACACCCGGCAACACACCACCGGAGAACCAGTGACGACCGAGAACACCCGCATCTACGACGTCGTCGTGATCGGCGCAGGACCGGTCGGCGAGAACGTCGCCGACCGCACCACCGCCGCAGGCCTGAGCACGGTCATCGTGGAGAGCGAACTCGTCGGCGGCGAGTGCTCGTACTGGGCCTGCGAACCCAGCAAGGCCCTGCTGCGCCCCGCCCTGCTGCGCGCCGACGCGGCGAAGGTCCCCGGCCTGAACCCGGCCGTCGCGGGCCCGTTGGACACCGCGGCCGTCCTCGCGCACCGCGACCGCATGTCCGCCGACTGGAACGACGACGGCCAGGTCGACTGGCTCAAGGGCGCCGGCATCGAACTGGTCCGCGGCCACGGCCGGCTCGACGGGCCCCGGCAGGTCACCGTGCACTCCCCCGATGGGGAGGTGCTGCACCTGCGCGCCGTGCACGCGGTGGCCGTCTGCACCGGCACCCGCGCCTCCCTCCCGCCGCTGCCCGACCTGGACACCCTGCGCCCCTGGAGCAGCCGCGAGGCCACCAGTTCCCCGCGCGTCCCGGACCGGCTCGCCATCGTCGGCGCGGGCGTCGTCGCCGTCGAGATGGCCACCGCCTACCAGGCCCTCGGCTCCCGGGTCACCCTGATCGCGCGCGAGGCGGGACTGCTGACCCGCATGGAACCCTTCGCCGGCGAGATGGTCGCCGAGAGCCTGCGCGAGGCGGGCGCCGAACTGCGTCTGAACACCACCGTCACCACCGCGACCCGCGAGGGCGGCCCGGACGGCGAGGTGCACCTCACCCTCTCCGACGGCAGCCGGCTCGTCGCCGACGAACTGCTGCTCGCCACCGGCCGGGCACCGCGCACCGAGGACATCGGCCTGGACACGGTCGGCCTGGTCCCCGGCGGGTGGATCACCACCGACGACTCGTTCACCGCCACCGGCGTCCCCGGCGACTGGCTCTACGCCGTGGGTGACGTCAACCGCCGCGCCCTGCTCACCCACCAGGGCAAGTACCAGGCCCGGATCGCCGGCGCCGTCATCGCGGCGCGGGCGCAGGGCGAACCCCTCGACACCGCGCGCTGGGGCCGCCACACCGCCACCGCCGACCTGGAAGCCGTACCGCAGGTGGTGTTCACCGAGCCGGAGATCGCCGCGGTGGGCCTGACCACAGAAGAGGCAGAACGCACCGGCCGCCGCGTCGACGTCGTCGACTACGACATCGGCCTGCTCGCCGGTGCCGTGCAGCACCGCCCGGACTACCGCGGCAGGGCCCGCGTCCTCATCGACCCCGAGCGCCGTACCGTCGTCGGCGCCACCTTCGCCGGACCGGGCGTCGGCGAACTCCTGCACTCCGCCACGGTCGCCATCACCAGTGAGGTCACCGTCGACCGGCTCTGGCACGCGGTCCCCCCGTTCCCGACCATCAGCGAGGTGTGGCTGCGGCTCCTCGAGACCTACCGGGGCTGACACACACCCGCCGTGTCACACGTCGTCTGTATGGTCGGTGCGGCCGGCCCGGGGCCGGCCATACACACATGTGACGCGGGGATGGAGAAACATGAACGGACTGAGGTACTGCGAGCGCGTCGACCTGGCCCTGGCGGCCGGGGACCCGCAGGCCGTGCTCGACGTGGCCGTGGCCGCCTGCGAGGCCAGCCGGGGCTTCCTCGGCATGGTCTGGGGAGAGGTCGTCGAACAGCTCGCCGGCCAGCCCGCCGCGGTGCGAGAACCGCTGGTGGCGGCCATACCCGCCCGGCTCGGACCGGCGGACCGAGGACTGCGGCACGCGCTGCTGTACCTCTCCCTCGTCCTCTCCCGCGACCTGCCCGGCGAGACGCTGGCCGCCGAACGGCGCGAGGCGCTCGCCGGCACCGGGGACCGCTGGCGGCCGCTGGGGGAGAGCGTGAGCTTCGCCGAGGCCGAACTCGACGCGGGCCGCCCGCTGCCGCCCGCCGTCGTCGCCGCCTTCCGGCGCGGGGCGGAGGACAAGTACTCCGGGCTCCAGGAACTGGCCGCCCGGATGACCGAGCCCGTGCTCGACGTCGGTGAGCAGTGGGCCGAGACGGCCATGGCCGACGTCCTGGCGCTCCGCCCGGTCTGGCGGGACCTGCTCGCCCACGCGGCCACGGCCAGGACGGCCAAGCCCACCGCGGCATGGGAGCGCAAGGGCGGCGCACTCCTCGACGAGGCCGGCCCCGAGGCGTTCCGGGCCCGCGCCCTGTCCTGGCTGGCCCTGGCCGGCCGCCCGCGCACGCTGACCCTGCGCCAGGACTTCCATGACGCCCCGGTCAACGAGCTGTTCGACCCGTTCAACGCCAACGCCCTGCGCGGCATCGCCTGGCTGCTCGCCCGCACCGAACCGTGCGAGGAGACGGCCGCCGCGCTGGGCGCCCTGGTCGACACGGCGCTGCGCGTGGTGCCCCACCACGGCCCGTGCAGTCCGAAGGTGGCCAACGGCGCCGTGTACGCGCTCGCCCGCCTCGCCGGACCGGACGCCGGCGAGGAGCTGCGGCGCCTGGCCCGGCGCACCGCCTACAAGAGCACCCTGCGGCAGATCGAGGCCGCGCTGGCGGGGATGGCGTCACAGCCGCAGTGACGCCGCCACCGGCAGGTGGTCGCTGCCGGTGGCAGGCAGCGACCAGGCCGACCGGGGACCGACGCCGCGGACCAGGATCTGGTCGATGCGGGCCACCGGGAACGCGGCGGGCCAGCTGAAGCCGAACCCGGCGCCCGCCTCGGCCTGCGCCGAACGCAGCCGGGAGGTGACGGGCGCCAGCGCCCGGTCGTCGGTGGTGCCGTTGAAGTCGCCCACCACGACGACACGTGGCAGCGGTTCGGCGCGCAGCGCACCGGCCAGCCGCAGCGCCGACGCGTTCCGGGCAGCGGCACCGAAACCCGAGGCCGGCGTGAGGCGGACCGACAGCAGATGGGCCACGAACACGGCGACCGGCCCCTTCGGGGTGCGCACGGTGGCCCGCAGCGCGCGCGGCCACGGCGCGATGTCGACCGGGCCGCCGTCGGTGACCGGGTAGCGGCTCCACAGACCGACCGTGCCGCGCACCACCGCGTACGGGTAGCGGGTGGCCAGCACCTTCCGGTAGGTGTCCGTCGCGTCGCCCAGTTCCTCCAGGGCCACCACGTCGGCGCCCGCGGCGGCCAGGGCACGGGCGGTGCCCGCCGGGTCCGGGTTGTGCTCGTCGACGTTGTGCGTCAGCACGGTCAGGTCGCCGCCGCCGGCCCGTCTGTCGACCAGGCACCCGCCGAACAGCGAGCACCACACGGCGGCGGCGACCGCGGCGGCCACCACCGCGGTCGCCGACCGGCGCAGCAGCGCGCACAGCAGCAGCACCGGCACGACGAGCGCGGTCCACGGCAGGAAACTCTCGACCAGGCTGCCGAGGTGCCCGGGCCGGTTCGGCACGAGGCCGTGGCCCGCCATCAGCAGGACCACCGGCAGAGCGGCGGCGGAGGCGATCCGGCCCCGCCGCCATCTGCGGGAGACCTCCGGGGAACCCGGGGCGTCCGGCCCGCCCGGGTCCTGCGGGGCACCGGAAGCGTCCGTGGTGTCCGATACGCACGGCGTCCGCGACGCGCTCACCGGGGCCGCCATGGCGCGGCTCACCGCTTCCCCGGCGCATTGGCCGACACCCAGGCGCGTACGCCCTCGACCAGCGAACGGCTCCTCTCCACGGCGGCCTCCAGGCCTTGCCGCGGACCGGAGCCGGCCCGCTGGTGCAGGACCACGCCCAGCACCAGCCGTTCGTGTCCGTCCCGGTCGGGCGCCTTCGCCGCCCACATCAGGTTGCCGCCCGCCGGGGTGCTGGAGCCGGTCTTCAGGCCGATCACGCCGTTCTCGCCGAGCAGTGTGTTGGTGTTCCGGATCTCCCCGGGGATCCCGGGCACGGTCGTGGACGGCATGGCGACCACCGACCGGAACGCCGGGTCCTTCATGACCTGCCGGGCCAGCCTCAACTGGTCTGCGGACGTACTGGTGTTGGCCGGGCCGATGCCACTGGCGTCGACGTACGCCGTGTTCCGCATGCCCAGCTCCCGGGCGGCCCGGTTCATCTTCGCGACGAACGCCTCCTCGGACCCGGCGTCCCAGCGGGCCAGCAGCCGGGCGATGTTGTTGCCGGAGGGGATCAGCATCAGCTCCAGCAGCTTGCGTTCGCTCAGCCGCCGCCCCGGGTCGACCCGCGCGGTCGACTCGGTCCCGGACACGGACTCGTCGGCGGCCCGCTGGTCGACCGTGATGTCGGGACCGGCCCCGTGCTCCCCGAGCGGATGGCCGCGGAGCACGACGTAGGCGGTCATCACCTTGGTGACACTGGCGAGCGGTACGGCTCCTTGCCCGCCCCGCGAGCCGAGGTCGCCCCGGGCGCCGAACCCCTCGACGGACACACTCGTCTGCCCCTCGGCGGGCCACGGCAGCGACGGCCGCACCGGGGCCGGTCCGGCCGCGGCGGTGTCCTGGAGACCCTCGCCCCCACGGGTGACGACAGCGAGCACCACCAGGGCGGCCAGCGCCGTGCACCCCGCCGCGCAGGCCGCGCCCAGGCGTCCTCGCGACAGACGCCGCGGCCGGGACGGCCGCCCCGGTCCGGGGGAGGCGAGCGCCGCGGCCGGGCGCACAGCGGGCTCGCCGCGAGGGGGGACCGGGCACATGGGAACGCACCTCCAAGGGGCAGTGCGTGACGTTCACGCATGTCAGCCACCTTGCGGGGCGAGGTTCTCCACCAGGGCGACGCGGTGTGTCCGTCGGCGCTCGCCTCTGTATCCGCCGTGTATCAGCGCCCGCCCGCACCCGTCCGGCGGCGGGTCACGGAGGCCGGTGGGGCACGGAGGGCGGCGGGGACAGGCGAGGCCGGGGGGTCAGGTGCGGGGCGGCGGGTCAGAGAGGGCGGCGGGCAGCCGCAGCGTGGCCACGGCCCCGCCCCCGGGGGCGTCGGCGAAGTCCAGCGACGCCCCGATGACCTGCGCCTGCCCCAGCGCGATGGTCAGCCCGAGCCCGTGCCCCCGGCCGCGTTCGGCGGCCCCCGTGCGGAACCGCTGCGGCCCGTGCGCCAGCAGCTCCGCGGGGAATCCGTCCCCGTGGTCGCGGACCGTCACCGTGGTGCCCGCGACCCCGACCTCTACGGGCGCCCGGCCGTGCCGGTGCGCGTTGACGACCAGGTTGGCCACGATCCGGTCCAGGCGCCGCGGATCCGTCTCGACCGGTGCCACCTCGCTCGCCGTGAACCGTGCCGCGAGGCCCGTCCGGGCCAGCGAGTCCGCCACCACCTCGGCCAGCGGCACCGGCCGCAGCTCGGCCCGCTCGGCCCCCGCGTCGAGCCGGGAGATCTCCAGCAACTCCTCGACCAGCGTCCGCAGTACCGCCACCCGGTCCCTGACCAGCTCGGTCGCCTCCCCGTCGGGCAGCAGCCCGCTCGCGGTGACCAGTCCCATCAGGGGCGTACGCAGCTCATGGGCGACGTCGGCGGTGAAGCGCTGCTCGGTCCGCAGCCGGTCCCGCAGGCTGTCCGCCATCGCGTCCACGGTGGCGGAGATCTCGGTGATCTCGTCACCGCGTCCGCGTCCGCCGCCCCCGTCGGCGGTGCGCGCCTCCAGGTCACCGGCCGAGATCCGGCGCGCCGTCCGCGCCACCCGCCGCAGCCTGCGGTGCGGCAGCTCGGCGGCGAGCGCCGACAGCGGGACGACCACGGCCAGCGCGAGCAGCGAGTACTTCCACATGTGCCGGTCCAGCGCGTTGCGGGAGAGCAGGTCGAGGGTCATGTCGACGTTCACCGCGTAGGGCTGTCCCCGGTACTCCCGCACCGCCCACATCCTGGGCCTGACCGGGTCGGGGTCGTACCAGGTGGCCACCGGCTCGTGCGGCTGCCCCTCGCGCAGCCGCCGCAGCAGTTCGCCGGGCAGGGCGTCGGCGCCCAGCACGTCCCCGTCGCCCGGGACGCCGTCGCGTGCGTAGTGCTCCAGGGCGACGGACAGCGCGTTCTGCGCCTTGACCGAACCCTCGTGCAGCGACCGGTCGCGGGTGCTGCCGTGGACCAGGACCCCGATGGTCAGGGCGACGGCGCAGCAGGCCACCGCCACCAGCAGGGCGATCCGCCAGCGCAGCGAACGCCAGTTCAGCAGCGCGCGCACACCGTCCACGTCAGCTCCGCCGCAGCTTGTAGCCGAACCCGCGGACCGTCTCGATCCGTTCGGCGCCGATCTTCTTGCGCAGCCGCTGCACGCACAGGTCGACCACCCGGGTGTCCCCGTCCCAGCCGTAGTCCCACACGTTGCGCAGCAGCGTCTGCCGGTCGAGGACCACTCCGGGGCTGGCGGCGAACTCCAGCAGCAGCCGCAGCTCGGTGGGGGCCAGGGCGACCGGCTCCCCGGCCCGGAACACCTCGAGACCCGCGGTGTCGAGGGCCAGGTCACCGAAGACCAGCCGGGTGCCGTCCGCGGGAGCGGCCGCCACGGGGGCGGCGGCCGGCGCGCCGCCGGCGCCCGCGCTCAGCGACGTGAACGCCGCGCGCCGCAGCAGCGACCGGATCCGCGCCACCAGCACGGAGGTGTCCACGGGCTTGACGACGTAGTCGTCGGCGCCCGCCTCCAGACCGGAGACGACGTCCAGCGCGTCACCGCGCGCGGACATCATCAGGATCGGCGCCGTACTGCTCTCCCGGACCCGGCGGCACAGCCCGATCCCGTCCAGGCCGGGCAGCATCACGTCCAGCAGCAGCAGGTCGTGGCCGCCCTCGCGGAACAGCTCCAGCCCGCTCAGGCCGTCCGCGGCCGGGGCCACCCGGTAGCCGTAGCGCTCCAGGGCGAGGGCGACGGACCGGCGGATCACCTCGTCGTCCTCGACGAGCAGGAGGGTGACGGGGGCCTCGGCGCCCCCGCCGACCGGTGCAACTGGCATGTTCTTCCATCCGGACGTAGGTGCGGTCCGCACCCGGCGCGGGTACGGGCCGTCCCATCATGCCGCGCGCCCGGACCTCACCGGGCCGCCGGTCCCGCCACGCGCGGTGACACCGGCCCGCCGGCCGGCGCGCGGGTCCCGGCGGCGCGGCGCGCCCTCGTCCCGGTGCACGCCACAACGGAACCCGGCCCCGCGAGGTTCACCGGACCGGGGTTTCCCGGCCCACATGTGTCCGTAGCCGAAACCTTGTCGACATGTGACTCGGAAACGTGCTCCTGAAGTGGATCACATGTGACAGGGTGCACGGTGGCCGATCGGTCACCGCACATCCGGAGAGAGACACATGCAACGTCCAAGACGCCACCCAAGACGCCGCGGCAGACGCACCGGGGCACTCGCCTCGGCCGTCGTCGCCCTCGCCCTGGCAGCGCCCGGCGCCACGGCCGCCCCCCTCGCCCGGCCCACCGTCACCGACGGCGCCGCCCGGTCCACCCCCCTCTACAAGGACACCAGCCGCTCCTTCCAGGAACGGGCGGCCGACCTCGTCTCCCGGATGACGCTGGACCAGAAGATCCGCCAGCTCATCACCAACGACGCGCCCGCCATCCCGGCCCTCGGCGTCCAGGGGTACACCTACTGGAACGAGGCCCTGCACGGCATCCAGGCCCTCGGCAACGGCAAGAACGTCGGTACCGGCAGCTCCTGGCCGATCAAGGCCACCGGCTTCCCCACCAGCCTCGCCACCTCCATGGCCTGGGACCCGGACCTCCAGTACCAGGAGGGCTCCGCCATCTCCGACGAGGCACGCGGCTTCCTGGACAAGTCGCTGTTCGGCACCGGCCAGAACAACCTCGGCTCCTCCGCGGACAACTACGGCTCCCTCACCTACTTCGCGCCGACCGTCAACAACGACCGCGACCCGCTGTGGGGGCGGCACGACGAGTCGTACGGCGAGGACCCCTACCTCCAGGCGAAGCTGGGCGGCCAGTTCGTCGACGGCTTCCAGGGCCAGAAGAGCGACGGCACCTCCCTCAACGGCTACCTGAAGGCCGCCGCCACCGCCAAGCACTACGCGCTCAACAACGTCGAGGACGGCCGCACCGGCATCAGCTCCGACGTCAACGACACGCAGCTGCGGGACTACTACACCAAGCAGTTCGCGAGCCTCATCGGCGAGGCGCACGTCGCCGGACTGATGACCTCCTACAACGCGATCAACGGCACCCCGGCGGTCGCCGACACGTACACCAACAACGAACTCGCCCAGCGCACCTACGGGTTCGGCGGCCTCACCACCTCCGACTGCGGCGGTGTCGGCACCACCTACAAGCTGCCCGACGAGGGCCACGACTGGGCGCCCGCGCCGTACACCACCAACGGTTCACGCGGCAACCCGCTGTGGATCGACGGGAGGACGGGCGACGAGGTCCGGGCCCCCGCGGGCGGCCAGGCCATGGCCCTGCGGTCGGGCAACGACCTCAACTGCAGCGGCGAGGAGATGACCACCGCCAACGTCATGGAGGCCGTCCGGGCCGGCCTGCTCTCCGAGGGCGTCATCGACACCGCGCTGGTGAAGGTGTTCACCGTCCGGATGCGGACCGGCGAGTTCGACCCGCCGGGCAGCGTGCCGTACACCTCCATCGACAAGTCCGTCATCCAGAGCGCCGACCACAAGGCGCTGGCCGCCAAGGCCGCCGACGCCTCCATGGTGCTGCTCAAGAACAGCACGCTCGCGGCGACCGGCCGCCCGCTGCTGCCCCTGAAGGCCGCCGCCGTGAACAAGGTGGTCGTCCTCGGCAAGCTCGCCGACACGGTCAGCCTCGGCAGCTACGGCAACGCACCCGACCAGCAGATCTCGATGCGGCAGGGCATCACCGACGCCCTGAAGGCCGCCAACCCGGCCGCGTCCGTCCTCTACGACGCGGCCGGCAGCAGCACCACCGGCACCGGCCCGGTGACGCTCAGCACCGCCACCCAGGCCGCCGTCAAGGCCGCCGACCTGGTCGTCGTCGTGGCCGGCACCGACCAGGACACCGCCTCGGAGGGCAAGGACCGCACGAGCCTCGCCCTGCCCGGCAACCAGAACGCCCTGATCGACCAGGTCGCCGCCCTCGGCAACCCGAACACCGTCCTGGACCTCCAGGCCGTCGGCGCGGTGGACATCGCCGCCCGCCAGTCCAAGGCCGCCGCCATCCTCTTCAGCAGCTACAACGGCCAGAGCCAGGGCACCGCGCTCGCCGACGTCCTCTTCGGCAGGCAGAACCCGCAGGGCCACCTCACGTTCACCTGGTACAAGGACGACTCCCAGCTCGCCGGGAAGAACAACTACGGTCTCACCCCGGCCCAGAGCGACGGAAAGGGCCAGACCTACCAGTACTTCACCGGCACCCCCACCTACCCCTTCGGCTACGGGCTCAGCTACACCGACTTCGCCTACTCGGCCGCACAGGTGGACAAGACCTCCCTCACCGCCGACGGCACGGTGAACGTCTCCTTCGACGTCACCAACACGGGCGACACCCCCGGAGCCACGGTCGCGCAGCTCTACGCAGCCAACTCCTTCACCGTCTCCGGGGTGACGATGCCCAGGCAGCGGCTCGTCGGCTTCAAGAACACCGGAGTCCTCGCCCCGGGCGAGAAGACCCACGTCACCCTGCCGGTCGCCGCGTCCGACCTCAGCGTCTGGAACCCCGCGACCTCCCGGCAGACCGTGTACCCCGGCGCCTGGGCGCTGCGCGTCGCCTCCGACTCCGCGACCGTGCAGAGCACCGCCACGGTGAACATCACCGGCACCCTCACCCCGAAGGTGCGCACCGTCACCGTCCAGCCCGGCCAGGTCGTCTTCCACGCGGGCGACACCCTCGACCTGACCGGCAAGAACCCCTGGATCAAGGACGACACCGACCCCGCCAGGGAACAGCGGGACACCTCGATCACCGCCGACCACATCGTCGAGGCGGTCAACAACGACCAGTCCTTCACGGACCTGTCCAAGGCGGCCGTCCAGTACTCCAGCAGCGACCCCACCGTGGCCACGGTCAGCTCCTCGGGGCTGCTCACCGCCGCGTCCGACGGCGTCGCCACCATCAGTGCCACCGTGGGCGGTGTCACCGGCTCCACGGTGATCGTGGTCAAGGACGCCCTCGCCCTCAAGACGGCCGCGCTGACCCAGCCCGGCCAGACGACGACGGCGACCACCACCCTGACCAACGGCACCGGCTCAGCGCTCACCGGCGTCACGGTGGCCCTGCCGGCCCCCTCCGGCTGGACCGTGCAGGCGACCACACCGGCCACCTTCACCAGCGTCGCCGCCGGCACCGCCGTGACGACGACCTGGCGCGTCACCGCCCCGTCGGGCGCCGCACCGGGCAACGTCCCGCTCACCGCGACCGCCACCCACACCACCGGCACCTACACGGCCGACGCCACCCTGCGCGTGCCCTTCCCGAACCAGAAGGCCGCCTACACCAACGTCGGTGTCACCGACGACGGCGCCCCCGGACCGGGCAAGTACGACGGCGGCGGCTTCAGCTTCTCCGCCCAGGCCCTGGCCGCCGAGGGCCTCGCGCCCGGCAGGTCCTTCACCCATGACGGACTGACCTACCAGTGGCCGGACGTCCCGGCGGGCAGCCCCGACGCCATCGACACCCGGGGCCAGGCGGTCGCCCTGTCCGGCTCGGGCAGCGAACTCGGCTTCGTGGGCAGCGGCACCAGCGGCCCGCTCCAGGGCGTCGGCACCATCGTCTACACCGACGGCACCACGCAGCAGTACGGTCTCAGCTTCTCCGACTGGTGGGACAGCACCAACGTCGCCCAGGGCAGCGACCTGCTCAGCAGCTTCCCCTACATCAACGGCAGCGACGGCAGGCACGACCAGAAGGTCAACCTCTTCGCCACCACCGTCCCCCTGGCACCGGGCAAGACGGTCCAGGCCGTCGTCCTGCCCACGTCGGACGACCCGAACGCCGGGGCACCCCAGGGCCACGTCTTCGCCATGACCATCGGCGGGACCGCCCACACCCCGGCCCCCCAGCCGGACGGCCCCGTCGGCCACATCACCGGCCTCGGCTCCAAGTGCGTCGGCCTGGCCGCCGGACCCGCCGCCGGAGTGCAGGTCGTCCTGCGTTCCTGCGACGACACCGCCTCCCAGCAGTGGGCCCTCGGCGCGGACAAGTCCCTGTGGAACCAGGGCAAGTGCATGACCACCGAGAACGGCGGCACCGGCAACGGCACCCGCGTCGTCCTGGACTACTGCGACGGTTCGAAGGAGCAGCAGTGGTCGGTGGATGCGGCGAACGGGTATCTGGTGAATGCCAGGTCGGGTTTCTGTCTGGAGGATGCGGACGGGAGTACGGCGGACGGCAATCCGTTGATCATCTGGGAGTGCAACGCGGGTGACGTGGGTCAGAAGTGGAAGGTGCCGTCGGATGTCCCGGTGTCGGGTCCTTCGGGGCGGATCGCGGGGTTCAACGGCAAGTGTGTCGAGGTGGCGGGGGGTGCGTCGGCGGATGGTACGGCGGTGCAGTTGAACGCCTGTGGTTCGTCGTCGTCGCAGTCCTGGACGGTGGCGGGTGATGGCTCGTTGCGGGCGTTGGGCAAGTGCATGACGGTGGCTGGTGGTGGTACCGGGGACGGTACTGCGGTGCAGTTGTCGGCGTGTTCGGGTGCGGGGTCGCAGAAGTGGCAGGTGCAGGGGAACGGGACGCTGGTGGGTGCGCAGTCGGGCAGGTGCCTGGATGCGACGGGTCCGAGTTCGGCCAACGGCACCAGGCTTCAGATCTGGGCGTGTGCGGGTTCGGACAATCAGATCTGGGGGGTTCCGTCGTCGCGTCCGACGGGTGTGGTCAGCGGGTACGGCGGTAAGTGTGCCGAGGTGGCGGGTGCTGTCTCGGCGAACGGTACGGCGGTGCAGTTGAACACGTGCGGGTCGGGCAGTGCGCAGTCCTGGACGGTGGCGGCTGATGGCACGCTGCGGGCGTTGGGCAAGTGCATGACGGTGGCCGGGGGCGGTACGGCGAACGGTACGCAGGTGCAGTTGTCGGCGTGTTCGGGTGCGGCGTCGCAGAAGTGGCAGGCGCAGGCGAACGGGACGCTGGTGGGTACGCAGTCGGGCAAGTGCCTGGACGCGACGGGACCGAGTTCCGCCAACGGCACCAAGCTCCAGATCTGGACCTGTGCGGCCTCCGACAACCAGCTCTGGAAACTCCCCGCCTGACAGCCCACCGCCCCACGGCGGCAGGCAGTACGACATCTGAGAATCGGCAGGAGAAGAGGAAACACGTGTTCTCATGGCACAGACCTGTGCCCGGTCGGCGAGGCCGCACGGTGGCGGGTACGGCACTCGCGCTCGGCCTGGTCGCGCTGACGACGCTGGGCCCGGTGGCGCTCGGCCCGGCGGTGGCCCAGGCGGCCCCGGCGGGCGCCGCCGCCGACACACCGGTCGTCGTCGACGGCGGGACCGTCCTGCCCGGCCGGGTCCCCGGCAAGGGCGGGGCGCTGGGGGTGACGTTCGGGTTCTCCGACATCACCCTGGCGGGCGGCCCCTACGAACAACCGGTCAACCACAACTACAACCGGCCGATGTACGAGCCGAAGGCCTCCGACCCGGACTCCTTCTGGGACAACTACGTCGAGGAACTCACCACCGCCGGCGTCGACTTCGTCGCCGTCGACCTGCGGGGCTTCGGCCCCGGCAACGCCGTCCCCGACGGCGCGGGCGACCCCAGGGCGCTCACCCCGCTGGTCGACGCGATCAAACGGCGCGGTGTCGCGGACCGGCTCAAGATCGCGGCGCTGGACGACACACCCGCCACCCTCACCGACAAGAAGAACCGGGCCGTCCACCACACCGGCGGCTACACACCCCCCTTCGACATCGGTGACGCGGACGGCACCGGGGAAGGCGGCTACCAGTACTTCTGGGACAACAACCAGCGCGAGTTCTTCTCCCGCATCCCGGACGACATGCTCTACAAGGTCGACGGCCGCCCGCTGATCTACGAGTGGTCGGTCAACGACTTCGCGTTCACCAACCAGGGCGACGGCAACCTGTCCAAACTGCTCCGGTACGCCCGCTCACGCGCGAAGACGGAGTTCGGCGTCGACCCGTACTACGTCGTCGACAGCAGCTGGCCGGACCGCGATCCCAGCGTGATCTCGCAGATCGACGGCATCAACAACTGGTTCGTGCTGCCCCAGGGCTCCTCGACGGCCACCTACCAGCCGGTGATCGACAACGGCCAGCTGAAGTTCGGCGACGGCTGGGACTACCGGACCTCCGACGGAGCCGGGGACTACAAGAACACCTACCAGTCGTCCTCGCAGGCGGGCGCGGCCGTCACGTACTCCTTCATCGGGACCGGCGTCCAGTACCTGGCGCGCACCGCGCCGGACCAGGGCAGCGTCGACGTCTCCGTCGACGGGCAGACCCCCGTCACGGTCAGGCTGAACACCGGCAGCGCGCTGAAGACGCAGCAGACCGTCTTCGAGAAGTCAGGGCTGACGGACGGCACGCACACCATCAAGGTGGTGAACAAGTCCACCGCACCGGCCACGGTGGACGGCTTCCGGGTGCTCACCGGCCGGGCCGCGTCGCTGAACGGCCGCCAGTACGGCATCGCCACGCCCGGCTTCCGCGTCGTCAACAGCGACACGAACATGATCATGGACGCGGACCACGGCAGGAAGCTCAGCCAGACCCTGGACGCCACGGTCAACGCGGGCGCGGACATCACCCTGGTCGAGGGTTTCACCGACTGGGAGGAGAACGCCATGCTGGCGCGTACGGCCGACGGCACGTACGAGGAGCGGCTGACCGACTACCCCAACCAGATGATCGACACCCTGCGCCGCTACTCCACGGACCCCTTCCCCACGGAGTACAAGGTCGAGGCGGAGACGGCGGACGCGTTCGCCGGGGCCACCGCGGGCAACTCGTGGAACACCTATCGCAGCGGTGACATCGATGTCCAGAGCACCGGTGACACCGGTGGCGGCTGGAACGTCGGCGACATCGCGCCCGGCGAGTCCCTCACCTGGAACAGCCGGCCGTTGCAGGGCACGGTGAAGCTCGCCGCCCGGGTGGCCACGCCGAACGACGGCGCCCAGGTCCGCTTCGTGGTGGACGGCAAGGCCGGCCCCACCGTCGCCGTGCCCAGCACCGGCGACTGGCAGAAGTACACGACGGTCGACGCGGGCACGTTCCAGCTCCCGGCCGGCAGGCTGCACACGGTACGGCTGGAGTTCCCGACCGGGTCGCTGAACGCCAACTACTGGACGGCGAGCACGATCGCCGCGCCGCCGGCCCCCGCGCCGGTGGGCCCGACCGGCCCGATCACCGGGATCGGCGGCAAGTGCGTGGACCTCGCCCAGGGCAGCGCGGCCGACGGCACCCAGGCCGTCCTGAACACCTGCGCCGGCAGCGGCACCCAGACCTGGACGCTCGCCCCCGACGCCTCCGTGCGGGTCCTGGGCAAGTGCCTCACCACCGAGAACGGCGGGACCGCCAACGGGACCCGGGCGCGGATCGCGTCGTGCGACGGTTCGAGGGAGCAGCAGTGGTCGGTGGATGCGGCGAACGGGTATCTGGTGAATGCCAGGTCGGGTTTCTGTCTGGAGGATGCGGACGGGAGTACGGCGGACGGCAATCCGTTGATCATCTGGGAGTGCAACGCGGGTGACGTGGGTCAGAAGTGGAAGGTGCCGTCGGATGTCCCGGTGTCGGGTCCTTCGGGGCGGATCGCGGGGTTCAACGGCAAGTGTGTCGAGGTGGCGGGGGGTGCGTCGGCGGATGGTACGGCGGTGCAGTTGAACGCCTGTGGTTCGTCGTCGTCGCAGTCCTGGACGGTGGCGGGTGATGGCTCGTTGCGGGCGTTGGGCAAGTGCATGACGGTGGCTGGTGGTGGTACCGGGGACGGTACTGCGGTGCAGTTGTCGGCGTGTTCGGGTGCGGGGTCGCAGAAGTGGCAGGTGCAGGGGAACGGGACGCTGGTGGGTGCGCAGTCGGGCAGGTGCCTGGATGCGACGGGTCCGAGTTCGGCCAACGGCACCAGGCTTCAGATCTGGGCGTGTGCGGGTTCGGACAATCAGATCTGGGGGGTTCCGTCGTCGCGTCCGACGGGTGTGGTCAGCGGGTACGGCGGTAAGTGTGCCGAGGTGGCGGGTGCTGTGTCGGCGAACGGTACGGCGGTGCAGTTGAACACGTGCGGGACGGGCAGTGCGCAGTCCTGGACGGTGGCGGCGGATGGCACGCTGCGGGCGTTGGGCAAGTGCATGACGGTGGCCGGGGGCGGTACGGCGAACGGTACGCAGGTGCAGTTGTCGGCGTGTTCGGGTGCGGCGTCGCAGAAGTGGCAGGCGCAGGCGAACGGGACGCTGGTGGGTACGCAGTCGGGCAAGTGCCTGGACGCGACGGGTCCGAGTTCCGCCAACGGCACCAAGCTCCAGATCTGGACCTGTGCGGCCTCCGACAACCAGCTCTGGAAACTCCCCGCCTGACAGCCCGCTTCACGGGACAGGACGGTGTGCACGGCGCCCCGGGCCATTGGCCCGGGGCGCCGCGCCATGTTCCGAAGCACCCGTCGTTTCGACGAGCGAAACATATGTATGTGAGGCAGGCAGTGGGGTTCGGGAGAAATGTGTGCGAAAGTGTGAGTCCGTAGAGAAAGGTGTCTGCCGTGGCGGGTGTCGAGCAGCGTTCCCTGAAGAGCAGCAACCCCCTGCTGTCCCGGCGGCGGTTCGAACGCCGGGGCGGGCGGAAGACGGCCGCCGGTGACCGGGGTACGCAGGTCGAGGTGGAGGCCGGACTCGCCGTGGGGCGGGAGCGGACCGGCACCGGGCAGGACACCGAGCCGGGGTCCTCGCCCGACCCCGGCCCCGAGCCGTCGCCGTGGCCCGTCGCGAACCTGCTGACCATGGACGCCGTGGTCTCCCGCGCGGCCCTCACTCTCGCGACGGCGACCCTGACCGCCGTGCTGGCCTGGACGGTGCCGCCGGTGGCCCCGGCCGGCACCGGCTGGTCGTACGGCCTCGCGGGCGCCGCCGCACTGCTCGTCCTCGCCCTGGTGCTGGTCCAGTACGCGCGCAGCCGTCCGTCGGCGGCGCTGGCCTTCACCCACGCGGTGGGGCAGGGGGCCTTTCTGGGCGTGCTGTCGAACACCGTCTGCGCCCGCGTGGCGCCCGGGGCGTGCGCGCAACTGGTGCTGGGCACGATGACCGCCTGCGCCGGTGTGCTGGCGGCCCACCGGCTGCGCTGGACGCGTATCGGGCGCCGGGGCCGCGGGCTCGCCGGGGCCGGGGCGCTCGGGCTGGTGTTCCTGGCCGCCGCGGACCTCGTCCTGCCCGCTCTCTCCGACGCGGAAGGCCTCGGTCTGCGCAGCGGTGTCCCCGGTGTCCTCGCCGGCGTGGTGGGCGTCGTCCTGGGCACGTCCTTCCTGGCCCTCCACCTGCGCCGGGTCCAGCACGCGCTCACCCGGGGGGTGCCCGCGCAGGAGGCGTGGCTCGCGGCCTTCGGCCTCACGCTGACCCTGGTGTGGCTGTACGTGGAGACCGTACGGCTGCTCACCCTCGTACCGCAGGACGACCTCTACTGACCGTGCGCGGACCCCGAGCCCGGGCCCGCGCGGGCGGTCCGGCCGTCAGGTGCCGCGCGGCCAGGAGACGGCGGTGGCGGCGGTCGCGGCGGTGACCGAGGCCAGCCGCGCGAAGTCCAGCGTCGCCGGAACGTCGGTCGCCCGGTGGTAGTGCGGATTGCGGAAGTTCGCCGTGTCGGTGAGCATCAGCGCCGGGATCCGCCGGTTCCAGAAGGGCGCGTGGTCGCTGCGTCCGAGATGGCCGGCGGGCGGGACGGCCAGGCCGATGAGCAGGCCCAGCGGGCCGTCGGGCCGCGGGTCCCGCAGCAGGATGCCGCGCACGCCGGGGGAGGCCGCCGCGGCGGCCCGCTGCCAGTGCGCGGCCGCGGCGGCCGAGGAGCGCCGGTGCACCACGAGCGTGAAGTCACCGCGCAGGCCGTCGGCGCGGGTGGCCGCCGCCGCCTCGGGGAAGGCGGTGGCGAAGCCGGGCGGGAGCCGCTGGCTGCCCGGTGTGTCGTCGAAGCATCCGACCGACTCCAGGCAGATCATCCCGGCGACGCGGCCGTCCCGGCCCAGTTCGCGGGCGGCGTGCCGGGCGCCGATGAGGCCGAGTTCCTCCATGTCGAACACGGCGAGGGTGACCGCAGGCGGCCGGGGGAGCCGGGCCAGCAGGCGCGCGGTCTCCAGCACCACCGCCACTCCGGAGGCGTTGTCGTCCGCTCCCGGGCTGCCGTCGACACTGTCCAGATGCGCGCCGACCAGCACCGTGGGCCCCGCGAGGGCGCCGGGCAGGGTGGCGATCAGGTTGGCGCCGCGCAACCGGCGGTGCAGGCGGGGTTTGAGGGCGAGCGCGCGATGTCCGTGCCGGTCGGTCGCGCCGATCCGCCACCGCAGGTCGAACGGCTGCCGCTCCACCTGCCAGCCGGCGTCGGCCAGTCGCTCACGGACGTACGCCTCGGCGCGCTCCATCGCCCGCGGCGCGCGCCGGCGGCTGCGCGGCCCGGCGGCGGTGAGGAACTCCACGTCCCGGCGCAGCCGTGCGACGTCCGCGTCCGCGAACGGCCCGGTCCCGCCCGGGGCGGGTGTGCCCTCGTCCATCACCACTCCGGGTCTCGGCAAGGTGTGTCGTACGCCGAGAAACCTAACACTCCCCGCACCGTGGGCGCCCCGCACACCTGAGTGCGGGGCGCACCCGGGAACCGGCATCTTCGGAAAGGCCCGGCTCTCACGCGCCGGTGTTCAGGGTGTCGGCGGGCCGGCGCCGGACGGCCCGCGAGGCGGGCACCGCGGCCAGAGCGGCGGCACCGGCGACCGCGGTCACGGCGAGCAGGGCCAGGAAGAGCGGGGAGGGGCCGGCCGCGATCCCGGCCCCGATGCCGCTGGAGCGTCCCTGGGCGTCGATCAGCCAGTGGGCGAGCGGCAGGCCCACGGCCGTGGCGAGCGCGACGGCCGCCAGTGCCGTGCAGGCGGTCGCCGTCACCGTGATCGCGCAGACCTGCCGGGGCGTCAGTCCGATGGCGCTCAGGGCCGGCAGGTCGCGTTCGCCCTCCCGGACGGTGCTGCCGATCGCGGCCAGCAGCTCGATCAGCCCGATCAGCGCGAGGACGCAGACGAGACCGGCGACGAGACCGCGCAGGGCGGACAGCCCGTCGGCGGGGCTGGGCACCGGGTGCACGTCCAGGTGTCCGTGCCCGGCCCTGGCCAGCGCCGCGCCGACCTGGTGCGGATCGGCGGCCGGGCGCAGGCGCACCTGGTAGAGGGTGGCGCTCAGCCCGGGGTCGTTCTCGCGCAGGGTGTCCAGGGAGGTGGAGATGACCCGTCCGGCGTTCGCCGGTTCGATGCTGCGGCCCACGATGTGCAGCACCTGCGGCCGGCCGGCCACCGTCATGCGGACCCAGTCGCCCACGTGCGCGTCCAGCAGGTCGAGCAGGCCCTGGCCGGCGACCGCCTCGTCGGGGCCGTGGGCGGCGCGGCCCTCGGCGACGCGGTACGGGTAGGGGTCCTGGCGGGTGCCGAGGCCGCGCAGGGCGATGGTGGACGTCTGCCCCGGTACCAGCGCCGCCAGTTGCACCCCCGGGTAGACGGCGGCCACGCGGGGCTCACGCCGGAGCACGGCGCGGGTCTCCCGGTCGTCCAGCGTGCCGTCCGTACGGACCGTCAGCGAGGCGGGCAGTCCGAGGCGTTCGGGGTGGCCGTGGAAGCGGTCGATGGTGGTCCAGGCGCTGGTCGCGACCACGATGAGCAGCAGCGGGAGGGCGAACCTGCCGACCGTGGCCAGGGTGCGCCGGCGGCTGGTGACGGTCCGGTGCCAGCCCAGCAGGACGCCGGGCGGCAGCCGCAGGCCGAGGGCGCGGCGCGCGGCGCCGGTCAGCCGTCCGCCGGACACCGCCGTGCGGCGCGGCACCGGTACGGGCGGTACCCGACCCGCCCGCCAGGCCGCCAGGCCGGTGACGGCGCCGATGAACAGGACGGTGCAGACCGGCACCGCGAGCAGGGCGGCGCTGTGACCCGGCAGTCCCTGCCACACGCCGACCGCGTCCCCGAGCCGCCCCGGGACACGCGGCCCCAGGCCGCGGACGAGGACCGCGGCGGCCACCGATCCGAGCACGGCGTACGCCACGTGTTGCAGCAGGAAGATCCGGACCACCTGACCGGGGGTGAAACCGATCGCCTTCAGCACGGAGATGTCGCGCAGGTGCCCGCGGATCCGGGCGCCGATCGCGCCGTGCACGGCGAGCCCGGCCGCCAGCAGCGCCGCCACGCCGAACAGGCCGAGCACCTGACCGAGCAGCCGGTCGTCGCCCTGGGCCTCGGCCCGTGCCTGCCGCCAGGTGGAGACCTCGCCGACCACACCGGCGCCCAGCACGGTCACGGCCCGCTGGACGGCGTAGTCCGTGTCGTCCGGGTCGGTCAGGCGCAGCCCGACGACCTGGCCGCCGCCGTCACCGACCGCGCCGGGCGGCGCCCACACCAGCCCCGGCTGCTCGCCCGGCCGGTAGCGGGGTGCGGCGCTCTCGGCGACGCCGACCACGGTCAGGGTGCGGGCGGTGTCGGGCAGGGTGAGCGTGTCGCCGGGTTCGGCGAGCAGGGCGCGGGCGAGGCTGCTCTCCAGGACGACGCCGCCCGCCTCCCGCGGGTCGAGCCAGTGGCCGGAGACGAGCAGGGGCCGGTCCACCGACGGCGGCGCCGGGGTCCCGCGCAGCTCGACGGAGGCGCGCACCCCGCGCAGGGACACGGTGGCGAACGTGTCGGTGTAGGGGCCGGCCACGGCCTGGACGCCGTCCAGGGAGGCGAGGCGGCCGGTGTCGGCGTTCTTGACGGTGTGGATCCACACGTGTGCGCCGCGGGACTGTGTGAACACCCGCTGCCACGGGTTGGTGGCGTAGCCGAACAGCGCGGTGGCCAGCAGCAGCGAGACGACGATGCCGGCCGTGGCCAGCACGAGGAAGAGGGCCTCACCGCGGTGGGTGCGCAGATCGGAGTGGGCCCAGCGCAACGTGGCTCGCACGGTCTCAGCCCTTCGGACGGGTCGGATGCCGGGGTGCGCCGCTCATCGCGTCCGCTCCTTCAGCTCCAGCACACGTGTGATGCCGCCGGTGCCCGGGGCGGATGTCCCGTCCAGCTCCGCGTCGTCGGCTATCCGGCCGTCGAAGAAGCTGATCACCCGGTCGGCGGCGCTGGCCAGCCGGGCGTCATGGGTGACGAGCACGATCGCCTGGCCGCGCCGGTGGAAGCGGGACAGCAGCCGCATCACCTCGCGGGTCCCCTTGCTGTCGAGGCTTCCGGCCGGCTCGTCGGCCAGGAGCAGCGGGGGGTGGTTGACCAGGGCGCGGGCGAGCGCCACCCGCTGCTGTTCGCCGCCGGACAGTTCGCCCGGCATGCTGCGTTCCTTGCCGTCGAGCCCCAGTTCGCCGAGGAGTTCCTCGCGCTCGGCGCGGGCCTGCCGGGGGGTGCGGCCGGCGAGCAGGGCGGGCAGTTCGACGTTGTCGGCGACGGACAGGCTGGAGACCAGGTTGAAGAACTGGAAGACGATCCCCACGGTCCGCCTGCGCTCCTGGGCCCAGCGGGCCTCGCTGTAGGAGTCGGTGCACCGGCCGTCCAGCCAGATGCTTCCCCGGTCCGGCCGTTGCAGCCCGCCGAGCAGGTGGAGCAGGGTCGACTTGCCGGCCCCGGAGGGCCCGGTGACCGCCACGAACTCACCCCGCCCCACCGACAGGTCGACCCCGCGCACGGCGTGCGCGGGCGCCCCCTCGCCGTAGTGGGTCTTCACCAGCTGCTCGGCCCGCAGCACGGGGGGTTCGGCGGTCTGTTCCCCGCGAGAGCGCCCGTCACTCATGGCGGTCGTTCACTCCTGGTCCTCCAGTTCCTCCTGACACCGCTCCAGCCAGTCCAGATCGGCCTGGAGGTGCAGCATGGCGCCCTCGATGAGCAGCTGGGCGATCCGGTTCTCCCGGTCCTCGGCCGCGGCCAGCCTGGACAACTGACGCATGGTGTTGAGGTACTGCCGCCGCTGCTGGTTGATGAGGGCGATCTGGTCGGCGAGGCCGGTCTGCGGGGCGAGGACGAGCTTCATGAAGAACTCGTCCCGCACCCGCGGTTCGTCCTCGGGCTCCGCGAACCAGGTGCGCAGTTCGTCCCGTCCGGCGTCGGTGAGGTGGTAGATCTTCTTGTTGGGCCGGCTGGACTGCTCGACCTGCTCCCCCTGGATCAGGCCGGTCTTCTCCAGGCGGCCCAGGGTCACGTAGATCTGGCCGACGTTCGGCTGAGGGTACGCTGAGCCGAGCAGTTGCTCAAGGTCCTGCTTCAGCTCGTAGCCGTGTGCCGGGCCGCGTGCGAGAAGGGCCAGGAGGGGCAGGCGCACTCGTGCAGTCCTCCTAGCCTTGTCATCTGCCTGTTGTGCTCCAGACTCTAGTATCGCCCATACCTAACGGGTATACATGGGCTGACGCTCGGCGAAGGTGCCGGCGCCGGTGTGCAAGGAGGAACCTATGCGGTGGATACGGGCCACCGGTAGGGGTCTTCTCGCACTGGTCGTGGTCATGACCGGCTACCTCGCCTCGGGCGCCCGCGCCGAGGAGGGCGGCGGCAGCACGCGCGGACCGCTCACCCTGGCCACCGCGGGAGACCTCACCGGCTATCTCGGGCCTCTCCTGGAGGGCTGGAACAGGACCCACCCCGCGGAGCGGGTGACGCTGGTCGAGCTGCCCGACTCCGCCGACGAGACGCACGCGCAGATGGCCACGGACCTGCGCGGCGGCGACCGCAGCCGCTTCGACGTCCTCAACATCGACGTCAACTGGACCTCGGAGTTCGCCGCGGCCGGCTGGATCCGCCCGCTGCCGGCCGGACGCTTCCCGCTGAAGTCCTTCCTGCCGCCCGTCGTCGACACGGCGACCTACGACGGCCGTCTGTACGCCGTCCCGTACGTCACCAACGCCGGACTGCTCCTGTACCGCAAGGACGTGCTCGCGAAGGAGGGCGTGCCGCCGCCGCGCACCTGGGCCGAGCTGGAACGGGACGCCAAGACCATCGCGCCCGAGTACGGGCTCGACGGCTACGCGGGCCAGTTCCTGTCCTACGAGGGCCTCACCGTCAACGCGGCCGAGGCCGTGTACTCCGCGGGCGGCACGATCCTCGGCGAGGAGGGCCGGCGCGTCACCGTCGACTCGGCCGCGGCCCGCGAGGGCATCGGCTTCCTGGCGCGCGGCCTGCGCGAGGGCTGGATCCCCCGGGCCGCGCTGTCCTACAAGGAGGAGGAGTCCAAGCAGGCCTTCCAGGACGGCCGCCTGCTCTTCCTGCGCAACTGGCCCTACGCCTACGCCGTCGCCTCCGCCGAGGGCTCCCCGGTCGCCGGGAAGATCGGCGCGGTGCCGCTGCCCGGCCCGGACGGACCCGGCACGAGTGTGCTGGGCGGATCCGACCTCGCCGTCAACACGCATGCCCGGCACCCGGAGTCCGCCGAGCGCCTGATCCAGTACCTCACCGGTGAACAGGTCCAGCGGCAGGTTCTCACCCGGGGAGCGCTGCCCCCGGTCCGGGCGGACCTGTACCAGGACCCGGAGCTGGTGCGGCGGTTCCCCTACCTGCCGACCCTGCGCGCCGCCGTGCTCGCCGCCGCGCCGCGCCCCAAGAGCCCGCGCTACGACCAGGTCAGCCTGGTGGTGCAGGCGGTCGTCCATGACGCGCTGACCGGGCAGCAGACGCCCGAGCAGGCCGTGCGCCGGCTGGCGCGGGAACTGGACGACATCACCCACCGCTAGTCACACCTCCTAGTTACTTGTTAGGTAACGCGGCCATAACACCCTGCCGTCGTACGTCCCGTTTTGGGGCGTTTTCACGGAGGTAACTTCCCAGTAGTCTCGGCCACTTCGTTGACAGCTGCCTGAAACACATACATAACATGCATGCACAACGACGGGCTTTCAGAGACAGGTCAATCATGTGAACAGGCATCGTTGGTGGCGTGACGCCGTGATCTACCAGGTGTACGTCCGCAGCTTTCTGGACAGCACCGGTGACGGCGTCGGCGATCTGGCCGGGGTCCGCGCGGGGCTGCCGTATCTGAAGAAACTCGGGGTCGACGGCATCTGGCTGAGCCCCTTCTACCGCTCCCCGCAGCACGACCACGGCTACGACGTCGCCGACTACTGCGACGTCGACCCGCTCTTCGGCGACCTCGCCGAGTTCGACCGGCTGATGACCGCGGCCCGCCAGCTCGGCGTCAAGGTCCTCCTCGACATCGTCCCCAACCACTGCTCCAGCGAGCACCCGTGGTTCCGGCAGGCGCTCGACTCGCCGCCCGGCAGCGCGGCCCGCGCCCGCTTCCACTTCGCCGACGGCCGCGGGCCCGGTGGTGCCGAACCGCCCAACAACTGGCACGCCATGTTCGGCGGCCCCGCCTGGAGCCGGGTCACCGAGGCCGACGGCCGGCCCGGCCAGTGGTACCTGCACATGTTCACACCCGAACAGCCCGACTGGAACTGGCGCACCCCCGAGGTGGCCGCCGAGTTCGACCGCGTCCTGCGGTTCTGGCTGGACCGGGGTGTGGACGGCTTCCGCATCGACGTCGCCGCCGGGCTGTTCAAACACCCCGACCTGCCCGACTCACCCGACCCCGAGGCCGACGCCCGCACCCGTGACTCGGTCAACCCGCTCGCCTGGAACCAGCCCGAGGTCCACGACGTGTGGCGGCGCTGGCGCTCCCTGTGCGAGGAGTACACCGCCCGGGACGGCCAGGAGCGGCTGCTCGTCGGCGAGGTGTCCGTACCCACCGCACGCGAACACGCCCGGTACGTCCGCCCCGACGAACTGCACCAGGCGTTCTTCTTCGACCTGCTCAGCGCCCCCTGGGACCCCGACGCGTTCCGCAAGGTCGTCTCCGAGGCCATGCAGGACATCGCCGGCACCGGCTCCACCGTCACCTGGGTCCTCAACAACCACGACCAGGTCCGCACCGTCACCCGCTACGGCGAGCCCACCCCCGAGGGCAGCGGGCTGGGCGCCGCCCGCGCCCGCGCCGCCGCGCTGCTGATGCTCGCCCTGCCCGGGGCGGCGTACATCTACCAGGGCGAGGAACTGGGCCTGCCCGAGGTCGTCGACCTGCCCGACGACGTGCTCACCGACCCGATCTTCCACCGCACCGGCAGCCGGGCCCGCATCCGCGACGGCTGCCGGGTCCCGCTGCCCTGGTCCGGACAGGCGTCCCCCTTCGGCTTCACCTCCGGCACGGAGAACGCCAAGCCGTGGCTGCCGCAGCCCGAGTACTTCGCCGAATACGTCACCGACCGCGCGCTCGCCGACACCCGGTCGTTCTGGCACCTCTACCGAGAGGGCCTGCAACTGCGCTCCGCGCTGCCGCAACTGGGCGAGGGAACGCTGCGCTGGCTCGACACCCCGCCCGGGATCCTCGCCTTCACCCGCGGCGACGGCCTGGTCTGCGCCGTCAACTTCGGTACGGCCCCCACCCCCGCCCCGGTGCCCGGCACCCCCCTGCTGGCCAGCGGGCCGTGCCCGCCCGGTGTGCTCGCCGGCTCCACCGCCGCCTGGTGGATCACCGACCCCGCCGGCCTCTGAGTTTTCCGTCAGTCAGTTCCCCACCCCTGAAGGGACATCAACGATGATGCGACGACGTACCGCACTTCTCACCGGCTGCACCGCACTCGTCCTCGCCCTCGGCGCCACCGCCTGCGGCAGCGACGACCCCGTCGCTGCGGGCGGCGGCAGCAAGGCGCTGAGCGGCCAGACGGTCACCGTGGCCGGCGTCTGGACCGGCAGCGAGCAGAAGAACTTCCAGAAGGTGCTGGACGCCTTCACCGAGAAGACCGGGGCGAAGACCCAGTTCGTCTCGACCGGCGACAACGTCTCGACCGTGATCGGCAGCAAGATCGAGGGCGGCAACGCCCCCGACGTCGTGATGGTCCCGCAGGTCGGAGTGCTCCAGCAGTTCGCCCAGAAGGGCTGGCTCAAGCCGCTGTCCGCCACCGCCCAGCAGTCCGTCGGCGCGAACTACGCACCCGTCTGGAAGAAGTACGGCAGCGTCGGCAACACCCTGTACGGCCTGTACTTCAAGGCCGCCCACAAGTCGACCGTCTGGTACAGCCCCGACGCGCTCACCCAGGCCGGCGTCCAGCCCCCGGCCACCTACGCGGACATGCTCAAGGCCGGGCACACCGTTTCCGACTCCGGACTCGCCGCCTTCGCGGTCGCCGGCGAGGACGGCTGGACCCTCACCGACTGGTTCGAGAACGTCTACCTCTCCCAGGCCGGACCCGAGAAGTACGACGCGCTCGCCGCGCACAAGCTCAAGTGGACCGACGCCAGTGTGGTCGAGGCGCTGGACACGCTCGGCAAGCTGTTCAAGGACAAGCAGCTGATCGCGGGCGGCCAGAAGGAGGCCCTGAACACCGACTTCCCCGGCTCGGTGGAGAAGGTCTTCGGCCCCAAGCCCGAGGCCGGCATGGTCTACGAGGGCGACTTCGTCGCCGGTGTCGCCCACGACCAGTTCGGCAGGACCGTCGGCAAGGACGCGAACTTCTTCCCGTTCCCGCCGGTCGACGGCGGCAAGGCGCCGGTGGTCAGCGGCGGTGACGCCGCCGTCGTCCTCAAGGACGGCAAGAACAGCAAGGCCGGCATGCAGCTCGTGGAGTACCTGGCCACCCCGGAGGCCGCGGGCGTGTGGGCCAAGGCGGGCGGCTTCCTCTCCCCGAACAAGGCTCTCGACCTCGCCACCTACGGCGACGACGTCACCCGGGCCACCGCCAAGTCCCTCATCCAGGCCGGCGACTCCGTCCGCTTCGACATGTCGGACCAGGCACCCGCCTCGTTCGGCGGCACGAAGGGCGTCGGCGAGTGGAAGCTGCTCCAGGACTTCCTGCGCGACCCGTCCAACCCCAAGGGCACCGCCGCCCAGCTGGAGGCCGCCGCGGCCAAGGCGTACCAGGGCCAGGGCTGATCCGACATGACCGCCACCACACTCACCAAGGAGACGGCGGCGGGTCCCCCGCCGCCCGCCGCCCCCGCCGCCGGTGCCCGGCGGCTGCGGCGGCGGGGGCGGATCATCGCCCTGCTGTTCGCCTTCCCCGCGCTGCTCCTGCTCGGCGCGCTCGTCGTCTACCCCGTCCTGTTCTCCATCGGACGCAGCTTCTTCGACGCCTCCGGTGACCGCTTCGTCGGCGCGGACAACTACACCGAGATGTTCCGCGACCCGGCGACGCTCAAGGCGATCCGGAACACCGTCATCTGGGTGGTCGTCGCCCCCGCGCTGCTGACCGGGCTCGGCCTGATCCTCGCCGTCCTGGTGGAGAAGGTCCGCTGGGCCACCGCGTTCAAGCTGCTGCTGTTCATGCCCATGGCCGTGTCCTTCCTCGCCGCCGGGATCATCTTCCGGCTCGCCTACGACCAGGACCCCGACAAGGGCGTGCTCAACGCGGCGGCCGTCTCCGTCCACGACGCCTTCAGCGGCACCTCGTCCTACCCGACGGCGCGGGCCCGCACCGGCCCTGGGGAACTGACCCGGGGCAGCGACGGCTCCTACACCACCGAGGCGGTCAGGCCCGGTTCCGCGGTGGCGATCCCGATGGTCGGCGTCCTGCCCAAGGACCTGCCGAAGAACGCCGCGCCGGCCTACCCGGCGAGCGCCCGCGGGCCCGTCTCCGGTGAGGTGCGCGGCGTCGTCTACCTGGACTTCACCCCCGGCGGGGCGGGCACCCCGGGCAAGGTCGACCGGCGGGAGAGCGGCCTGCCCGGGATGAAGGTCGAGGCGGTGAGCGGCGGACGCACGGTGGCGAGCGCCACGACCGCGGCCGACGGCTCCTTCCACTTCTCCGGTCTGCACACGGGCTCGTTCGTGCTCAAACTGCCCGCCTCCAACTTCGCGCCGCCCTACCAGGGCATCTCCTGGCTCGGCCCGACCCTCGTGACACCCGCCATCATCGGCGCCTACCTGTGGATCTGGACCGGCTTCGCGATGGTCCTGATCGGCGCGGGCCTGTCCACACTGCCCCGTGACACCCTGGAGGCGGCCCGCATGGACGGGGCCAACGAGTGGCAGGTCTTCCGGCGCATCACCGTGCCACTGCTCGCGCCCGTCCTCACCGTGGTCTTCGTGACGCTGGTCATCAACGTCCTGAAGGTCTTCGACCTCGTCTACATCATCGCGCCCGGCCCGGTGCAGGAGGACGCCACCGTACTCGCCACCCAGATGTGGCTGGTGTCCTTCGGCGGAGGCAACAACCAGGGCCTGGGCAGCGCGCTCGGGGTGCTGCTGCTGGTCCTCGTCATCCCCGCGATGGTCTTCAACGTCCGCCGTTTCAAGGAGAGTCAGCGATGAACGCGGTCAGGAGGGGCCTGGGCAACGGCCTGGTGCAGGCCTTCCTCGTGGTGATCGGCCTGATCTGGCTGACGCCGCTGGCGGGGCTCTTCGTCTCCTCGATGCGCTCCTCCGAGGACACCGCGAAGGGCGGCTGGTGGACGGCCCTGACCAGCCCGGGACAGCTGTCCTTCGACAACTACTCGTCCCTGCTGGGCAACGCCGGGATCACCCGCGCCTTCTGGAACACCGTGCTGATCTCGGTGCCGGCGACCGCTCTCGTCGTCGTCCTCGCCGCGCTCGCCGGGTACGCCTTCGCCTGGCTGGACTTCCCCGGCCGCGAGCCGCTGTTCCTGCTGGTGGTGGCCCTGCTGGTGGTGCCCGTCCAGATCGGTCTGCTGCCGGTCGCCAAGCTCTTCGGACAGCTCGGCCTGTTCGGCACGATCCCCGGCGTCGTCCTCTTCCACGTGGCCTACGGTCTGCCGTTCGCGGTGTTCCTGCTGCGCAACTACTTCGCCGAGATCCCCAAGGAGATGCTGGAGGCCGCCCGCATGGACGGCGGCAGCGAGTGGCGGATCTTCGTCCAGCTCGTCCTGCCGGTCGGCCGGCCGGCCATCGCCAGCCTGGCCATCTTCCAGTTCCTGTGGGTGTGGAACGACCTGCTGGTGGCCCTGCTGTTCGCCGACAGCTCCTCCCAGCCGCTGACGGTGGAGCTCCAGTCGCAGGTGCGGCAGTTCGGCAGCAACATCGACGTCCTCGCGCCGGGCGCCTTCGTGTCGCTCGTCGTACCGCTCGTGGTGTTCTTCGCCTTCCAGCGGCACTTCGTGCAGGGCGTGATGGCCGGGTCGGTCAAGTAGGAACCCGGCCCCGCAGGGGGCACGCGGTCCGGGCGGGGGCGGAGGCACACGGCCTCCGCCCCCGCCGCGTTCACCGGCAGGGCGCGGCGGGCCGCGGGCCGGTCCCGGACGCGCGGCCGCGAGGCCGCGGCTCCGCGTCGCGCGAACCGGAGTGAACCCCCGCCCCTCCGCACACGTTGATTTTGATGAGAAGGATCTTCGGTGTGCCGCACAGAGGGACAGGGAACACAGTGAAACTGCGCAACAAGCGCCTCGCCGGTATCGGTCTGACCGTGCTCGCCGCGGGCGTGACCGTGCTGGGCACGACCACGACGGCGTCCGCCAGCGAGCCGTGGCAGGTGGGTGTCTGGAACGTCGGCTCGGACTGCAACCCGTCGAAGTACGAGTTCTGCGTCTACACCGACGCCAACTACCAGGGCAAGTCGGTCGGCATCCGCTGGGGTGAGAGGGACACCTACCTCAACATCGGCACGGACATCGGCAGCTCGATGAACAACAGCATCTCCTCGGTGATCAACAACACCAACTATCCCTGGGCGATGACGGACGTGCCGAAGACGGACGGATACGTGGATCTCCGCGTGCACTCCTACCACCACCTGGCGAACCTGGCCGACTTCGGCTTCAACGACCGCGCGTCGGGGCTGTCCATCTGGAAGGAAGCGGGAGCGGGCACCTGACGGACCCGCTCCGGGCGCCCGCCCGTCACTCGCCGTCGGCCAGCTCCAGCTCGATCACGGGCAGCAGGACGTCGGGGCGGGTGACGGGCAGGGTCAGCGTGAGGGTGCCGGCGGGCTGCCCCGGGGGTGCCATGTTCACGTGCTCGTGCCCGGCGCCGTCCTGCTCGTGGAAACCGATCTCCGAACCGTCGTGCAGCAGTTGCGCGTAGCGCACCCGGCCCGCGAGCCCCGGCAGGTGGAGGTGCCTGAGCGGCCAGGCGAGCAGGTGCACGTAGAGGCGGCGTCCCGCGCGGGTGCAGAGCGTGTTGGCCGGCGCCGCCGTGCCGCTGGGCCCCGCGCCGCGCACCGAGCGCTCGTGCAGGGCCATCCAGTCGCCGATGGCCCGCAGCGTCTGCCGGGCCCGCGGGTCCAGCGCACCCCTGCCGGTGGGACCCACGTTGAGCAGCAGGTTGCCGCCGCACGCCACGGACTCCACCAGCATCCGCACCAGCAGCGCCGGGTCCTTGTACTCGTGGTTGTCCCGGTCGTACCCCCACGAGCCGTTCAGGGTGTGGCAGGCCTCCCACGTCACCGGGGAGCCGTCGCGCTCGAGCGGGCGGTCGGGCTGGTACTGCTCGGGTGTCACGTAGTCGCCGGGGATGCCCGACCGGTCGTTGACGAGAATGCCGGGCTGCAACGAGCGTGCCATGGCGAGCAGTTCCTGCGAGCCCCACTCGCGAGGGCCCTTGCCCGGGTAGGTGAAGTCGAAGAAGAGCAGGTCGATCGGGCCGTAGCCGGTGAGCAGCTCCTCGACCTGACCGTGCAGGTAGGCGCGGTAGCGGGCCATGTCCCGGGGCTCCCGCGCGGCCGGGGTGTCGCGCAGCGGGTGGTGGGCGTCGACGGTGAAGTCCGGGTGGTGCCAGTCCAGCAGCGAGTAGTACAGACCGACCCGCAGCCCCTCGGCGCGCATCGCTTCGGCGAACTCCCGCACCAGGTCGCGGCCGGCCGCACGCTGTGAGGTGTACGAGGTCAGCGCCGAGTCGTAGAGGCAGAACCCGTCGTGGTGCTTGGCGGTGAGCACGGCGTAGCGCATGCCGGCCGCCTTGGCCGCGCGGGCCAGCTCGCCCGCGTCGAACAGGTCCGGGTCGAACCGCTCCAGGTAGCGGTCGTACGCCTCCTGCGGCATGGCCTCCCGGCTGCGCACCCACTCGTGCCGGGCGGCGAGGCTGTACAGGCCGAAATGGACGAACAGTCCGAAGCGGGCGGTCTCGAACCACCCCGTGGACGCTGTGGGCACGGGCACGGCAACTCTCCTGGCACGGTCGGACGTTCTCACCGGTCCGTTGATGTCTACCATCGAACAGCTCTTCGTGCGGCCGGCCCGCGGTGCGGGCGGTGAACGGCCGGCGGCCCGCCCGGAACCCGACAGGCTCCGGGCGGGCCGCTCCGGCTCTCAGCTCGCGGGCAGCCGCCAGGTCTGCTGCGCGGAGCCCGCGCAGGTCCAGATCTGGAGCCTGGTGCCGTTCGCCGAACTCGCGCCCGTCGCGTCCAGGCACCGCCCCGACAGGGAGTTGACCAGGGTGCCGTCGGACCGCGGCGTCCACTTCTGTCCGGCCGAGGTGCTGCACACCTGGAGGACGACCGGGGTGCCGCTGGCGGTGCCGTCGCCGGACACCCCCATGCAGTCGCCGAGCGTCTGCAGCGTGCCGTCCAGGGCGACGGACCACTGCTGGGACACGCCCGTGCCGCAGGTGTTCAACTGCACCGGCGTACCGGCCGCGTTGGTGGATCCGGAGCCCGCCAGGTCCACGCACTTGCCGCCGATGCCCGTCACCCGTCCGGCAGGACCCGGTGCCGGCACCTGCCAGCGCTGGTTGTCCGAGCCCGCGCAGGCCCAGATCTGCAACGGCGTGCCGTTGGCCGAGCTGGGGCCGGTGGCGTCCAGACACGTGCCCGACTTCTTCGACACCAGCCCGTGGTCGGCGGCCTGCTGCCACTGCTGGGCGGACGAGCCGTCGCAGGCGGCGAGCACGGCACGGGTGCCGTTCGCGGTGCCGCCGCCGCTGAGGGCCAGGCACCTGCCGAGGACGCGCACCGTGCCGTCCGGGGCGAGGGTCCACTGCTGCGAGGTGCCGGTGCCGCAGGTGTTCAACTGCACCTGCGTGCCGGGCGCGTCGGTGGAGCCGGAGCCCGCGAGGTCGGCGCACTTGCCGCCGTAGCCGGCGATCCGGCCGGTGGGTCCCTGCACGGTGGGCAGCTGCCACACCTTGGCGTCGGTGACCGGACCGCAGTTCCACAGCCACATCAGCGCGCCCACGGCCGACGAGGTGTCCTTGACGTCCAGGCAGCGGCCGGACAGGTCGTTCACCACGCCGCCGTCGGGTCCCGCGTGCCACCGCTGCGCCGCCGAGCCGTCGCAGATCTCCAGTACCACCTGGGTCCCGTTGTCCGCGGTGCCGCCGCCCTCGGGCGTCATGCAGCGCGAGTCGAACAGGCGCAGCGTGCCGTCCTCGGCCACCGTCCACTGCTGGGACTCGGCGGTGCCGCAGGTGTTCAGCTGGAGCTGGGTGTCCGGCGCCGCGCTGGAGCCGGCCGAGTCGGCGCACATGCCGCCGATGCCGGTGAGGTGCCCGCGCGGCCCGGCGGGGACCGTGGGCGGATCGAACCGCTGACCGGTCACCGAGGCGTCACAGGCGCGGGTGACCAGGGGGGTGCCGTCCGCGGTCGCCGACCCGCGCACCTCGGCGCAGAGTCCGGAGGCCTGGTTGACCAGGGTGCGGCCGGAGCCCGCCCGCCACTGCTGGACCGCGGAGCCGTCGCAGGCCGCCAGCACCAGGGCGGTGCCGGGCGTCGAGCTGCGGCCCGCGGGCATCGCGCACTTGCCCTGCACCCACAGCGAACCGTCCCGGCCCGCGATCCACTGCTCGTCGGCGCTCCCGTCGCAGACGCCGGTCTGCACCGCGGTGCCGTTGGCCAGGCCGCCCGCGTGCCGCACACAGGTGCCGCCGACCGCCGCGAGGGTGCCGACGGGTCCGGCGGGCGCGGGGGAGACCGGGAAGTCCAGGCCGATCGACGTCCTGCCCAGGTGCCGGGGCAGCACCGCGGGCACGCCGCCCACCTGCTGGAAGGGGAGCGAGGTGACGGGGGCCGACTGGCGTTCGATCAGGTAGGCGTGCCCGGCGCGGGCGGGCAGGGTGAACTGCGAGCCGGCGGTGAACGGCACGACCGTGCTGCCGTCGGCGGCGTCCACCACCCCGGCCGGCTGACCGGGCCAGGGGTTGCGGGTGACGAAGGAGGCGTCCCGCCCGGCTTCGAGGACCACGGTCACCGGCGTGCCGCCGCGCGTCTGCACGTCCACCTTCGCGCCGTCGTGGACGGTCACCGTGCCGTCCACGTCCCAGTCCGCCGGGACGGCGGGGGCGATGCGCAGCACGTCGTCGTAGTCCTGCACGAGCGCCTCGTTCACCGCCGCGGCGATGACCCCGCCGCTCTCGCTGTACGGCTCGTTGCCGCGCAGCACGTTGTTGTTGGCGGCGAGACCGGAGGGGTACAGCTGGTTGGTCACGTTGTAGAGCAGCCCCTCCTCGACCGCGTCCGCCTTGCCGAGGCGGGCCGCCTGGAGGGCGTCGAAGCTCCAGTTCGCGTCGTTCGGGTACTGGCGGTGCTCGAAGGTCCGGTCGGCCAGCGTGTGCAGGTCACCCGAGTCGCCGATCAGGCCGTAGGGCCAGACCGGTTCCAGGTCCAGGTTCTCGGAGTTGTGCGTGGGCGCGGTCGGCTCGGCGGAGACGGCGATGACGTCGTCCCCGGAGGCGTCCGCGTCCGGGCCGAGGACCTTGGTGTGGGTCGCGGCGTCCGTGCGCGGCAGCGGCGGCAGCTTCTTCTGGACGGCCGTGAGCTGCGTGACGAGGTCCGCGTCGGTGCCGAGGGCCTTCGCCGCCGAGACCACCACGGGGAACAGCGCCTGCATCGCGGCGACGTCCGTGACGGGCTCCTTGACGTCCCACTGCGTCTCGTGCGCGTTGGCCCGGGTGTGCAGCAGGCCGTCGGTGCCGGTGGTGGCGTACGACAGCAGGAACCGGGCGCTGGAGCGCATCAACGGGTAGGCGTCCTGGAGGAACGCCAGGTCGCCGGTGGTCCGGTACTGCTGCCACAGCGCCAGGGAGACTTCCGCGCCGGTGCTGACCGTCTGCGCGTTGTACGAGGTCACGCTAGCCTCGCAGGAGGCGTTGCCGGTGCCGCCGTCGAAGTAGCCGTTGCCGTTGAAGCGCATCGTCTCCGGGACGCACGCGCCCGTGTGCCCGGGCATGTGGTCCTTCGTCCACGCCTCGATGGCGGCCAGGTTCGACGTGTAGAGCCGGTAGAACGGCGTGTTGAGCTGCCCGGCGCCCGAGGTGAGGTTGGCGGCGGCCTGCATCCGCAGGTTCCACCACCAATAGCTCGCCGGGGACCAGTCGTGCTTGTCGCGGGAGAAGGCGAACAGGTCCGCCACCCCCGCCTGGGTGCCCGGAAGGCTGCCCCGGTTGCTCGCCGCCGCCTGGTAGAGGTGGACCGTGCGCAGGTTCTCGACGTACGGCCCGGTGCCGTCCGCCGACTCGATCTTCATCGTCCCGGTCTTCGACCAGAAGTCGTGCCACCAGGCCAGGTGCGGATCGAGCAGGCTCGCGCCCGGCGCGGTGGCGTCGCCGCCGAGGTAGGACGTGGCCGCCGCGGTGGCGTCGCCGCCCGCCCAGTGGGGCGCGGCCACGACGACCCGGAAGCTGCCGTCGGCGGCGGGCTTGAACGACACCCGCACCGAGTCCCCGTCACGGACGGAGGACGTCACCTCGCGGCCCGAGGCCGTGATCGCGAGCAGACTGCCGTACGTGTCGCCGGTGCCGCCGGTGCCGGAGTCCTGCCAGGTCTCGGCGAGTGTGGCGAGCGGCCCCGACGCGGCGGCCGAGGGCGACCGCCCGTCCCACAGGTCCCCGTCCACCGTCTGCGGGGTGTCCGGATCCGCACCGGTGACGTCCACCACCAGCTCGTCGCGGTCCGCGCGGGTGTAGACGGTCGCCGTCATCCCGCCGCCGCTCTCCCTGAGCACCCCGTCGTACAGGTCGAGCCGGGCGGAGAAGTCGTCGGCCCCGGTCAGTGCCTTCAGCCCTGGGACGGACACCTGGCCGGGCGACTTGCGGTCCGGGAACGTGTCGGCGCGGTTGAGCTGGGCCGTGAACCCGTTCGCGGCCCAGACCGCGGCGCCCAGTACGCCGTTGCCCAGCGGCATCGACTCGGCCGGCTCGGTGCCGGGCCTGCCCAGCACCACGTCCGAGCGGCGCACGACACCGGCCCGGTCCACCTGGAAGGCGCCGTTCTGCCAGGCCGTCGTGGTGGTGGCGGCGGTCCGCGCGGTGGCGGTCCGGGCGCCGGCGGCCGTACCGGCGCCGGCGGCGGAGGCGGGCAGCAGGGCCGCCAGGACAAGGGCGGTCAGCGCGCCCGGCAGCAGAGCCGCCCGGAGTGCTCCGCGGGGCCGCCCTCGGGAGGCCTGTGTAATCTCTCTCACACCTCGTGCAACGTGTGCGTGCACGCCCGGGTTCACATCCGCCCCGCTGACGTCCGACACGTGCTGACCTGCGCGGGTACGTGCCGCCCGGCAGGACTGCTGCGTCATTTGACTGGGGGTGCCGCCCGCCCGGCGGGTCACGGTGCCCGGCCGCCGCCGAAATCGTGAGTCATCAGACGGATACCGTCCGGGCCACGGACGCCGATCCTCGGAGAGCGGCCCGGCACCGCGCGGACGGAGCCGGCCGGCGCCACCGCCGGCGCATCGCGTATCGAAGGGAACACCCATGGCGTTCATCACGGTCGGCCAGGAGAACACCACCGACATCGACCTGTACTACGAGGACCACGGCACCGGACAGCCGGTCGTCCTCATCCACGGATTCCCGCTCAGCGGCGCCTCCTGGGAGAAGCAGTCCGCGGCGCTGCTCGACGCCGGCTACCGCGTCATCACCTACGACCGCCGTGGTTTCGGGCAGTCCGGCCGCCCCACCACCGGTTACGACTACGACACCTTCGCCGCCGACCTGAACACGGTCATGGAGACGCTCGACCTGACGGACGCCGTCCTCGTCGGCTTCTCCATGGGCACCGGCGAGGTGGCCCGCTACGTCGGCACCTACGGCACCGCCCGGGTCGCCAAGGTGGCCTTCCTGGCCTCGCTGGAGCCCTGGCTGGTCAAGAACGAGGAGAACCCCGAGGGCGCGGCGCCCGCCGAGTTCTTCGAGGAGGTGTCCCGGACGGTGAAGGCCGACCGGTACGCCTACTACACCGAGTTCTACAAGGACTTCTACAACCTGGACGTCACCCTGGGCACCCGCATCAGCGAGGAGGCCGTGCGCAACAGCTGGAACGTGGCCGCGGGCGGCGGCGCGTACGCGGCCGCCGCCGCGCCGCTGACCTGGGGCACCGACTTCCGCGCCGACATCCCCAAGGTCGACGTCCCGGCCCTCATCCTGCACGGCACCGCCGACCGCATCCTGCCGGTCGAGGCCACCGCGCGGCCCTTCCACAAGGCGCTGCCCGCCGCCGACTACGTGGAGGTCGAGGGCGGCCCGCACGGCCTGCTGTGGACCCACGCCGCCGAGGTCAACGAGGCGCTGCTCGCCTTCCTCGCCAAGTAACCGGCGGACAGGGGGCGTTCCTCGCCGGCCGGCGGACAGGTCGTTCCCCGCCGGACCCTCGGCGGACAGGCAGCGGCGGGCCCGGCGCACGGCCGGGCCGGCCGCTCCCTCCCCGCCACGTGCGGACGGACCGCTCGGTGGTGCGCCGCCCCGGGGCCGTACGGCGGCCCCTTCAGACAGCAAGCACACATTCGTCAGCAGTGCGGCTGGCGCGGTGCGCGCCCCCGATCGGCGCGCGCTCCCCCCGGACGGAGAAGGAACAGCACATGTCCAAGGTCTGGTTCGTCACCGGCGGATCCCGCGGTCTGGGCCGCGCGATCGTCGAGGTCGCCCTGGAGGCCGGTGACCGCGTGGTCGCCACGGCCCGTGACACCGCACGGTTCGACGACCTCGTCACCCGGTACGGCGAACGGGTGCTGCCCGTTCCGCTGGACGTCGCGCGCAACGACGAGGTGGTCCGGGCGGTCCGGCAGGGCCTGGAGCACTTCGGCCGGCTCGACGTCGTGGTCAACAACGCCGGCTACGCCGACATGGCCTCCGTCGAGGACGTCACGCTGGAGGACTTCCGCGCGCAGATCGACACCGACTTCTACGGGGTCGTGCACGTCACCAAGGCCGTACTCCCGGTCCTGCGCGAACAGGGCTCCGGCCACATCATCCAGGTCTCCTCGGTCGGCGCCCGGGTCACCACTCCCGGACTGGCCGCCTACCAGAGCGCGAAGTGGGCGGTCAGCGGGTTCTCCACGGTCCTGGCGCAGGAGGTCGCGCCGCTCGGCATCAAGGTCACCGCCCTGGAACCCGGCGGCATGAACACCGACTGGGCCGGGTCGTCCATGACCGTCCCGCCGGTCAGCGAGCCCTACCGGCAGACGGTGGGCGCCTTCCTCGACATGCTCCGCTCCGGGGAGGCCGCCTCGCACCTGCCGTCCTCCGAGCCGCGCCGCGTCGCCGAGATCGTCCGGGACCTGGCCGGGCGCGAGGACGCCCCGGTGCGTCTCCTGCTGGGCGCGGACGCCGCCCATGTGGCCGAGAGCAACGCCCGGGACCTGGCGGCCAGCGACGCGCGCTGGCACGACGTCACCGTCTCCGCCGCCCACTGAGGTCCTGGCCGGCCGTTCGCTGGGATCGCGACCGGCCGTTCGCCGGGGTTTCGACCGGTCGCCCGCTGAGGCCGCGACCGGCCGGCTCACCCGCGGCGGCTCGGCGGGCGGTGCCGGCCGGTGACGGTGGCGGCCGGCGGGTGGTGCTGCCCGGCGGGAGCGCCCGGCCGTCGCACGCGCCTCCCGGATCCCAGGGCCGCCGTGCCGCGCGACCGGCTCGCCCAGGGCCACATCGCAGGCGGCGGCGCCCCCTCCTCGCAGGTCGGCCGTCTCACCCGTGGCCGCCTCGTCCGTGGCCGTCGCTCTGGGGGCCGGCCTTGTCCGTGGCCTTCACTCTCCGGGCCGTCTTGTGGCCTTCACTCTCCGAGCCGTCCTGTCCGTGGCAGTTCCGCCGCGCCCGCCGTCCGCCGCTCTCCTGACTGGGTGTCACGCCCCTGACCCCGTCCGCTGCTCCCCCGACTCTCCGCACCGGTGCTGACTCCGTCCGCCGGTGCGGACGTGTCTCCACCCCCGGGATCCCTCTCATGCGAGGGCACCGTCCCGGCCGTGTGCCCGCGGCCGTCCGAGTCCGTGCAGGTAGGTGCTGACCACCACGTCGGCGGCCCGGGCGGCGCTGAGGTGCGTCTGCCGGCGGGCGGCCAGCTGGATCAGCTCGGGCAGCAGCGGCCCGGCCCATCCGTCGGGCTGGTCGGGACGGAGGAGGCCTTCGTCGGTGGCGCGGTGCAGGAAGGCGTCGACCTCCTGGACCGAGCGGTCGCGGCGTTCGCGTATGCCGTCGTCGGCGAGCATGCGGGTGAGGTCGACGGGCCAGGTGCGGTTGACGGTGATGATGTTCTCGACGTAGCGGTGCAGGGCGACGGCGACGGGGGCCTCGCGCAGCCGGGCGTCCTCGATGGCGTTCTCGATGGCTTCCAGGCGGGACAGGTGGATGGCCGCGAGGAGTTCTTCGCGTGAGGCGAAGCGCCGGTAGACGGTGCGCCGGTCGACCCCGGCCTCGGCGGCGATGCTCGCGATGCTCGCGGCGGGGTCGGCGGCGAGCATCCGCGCCCCGGTGGTCAGGACGGCTTCCAGGTTGCGTGCTGCGTCGGCTCTCATTCCCTAAAAGTACCTCTAGTGAGGACTCTGATCCCTTGATTCGTCACTCTTATGCGCTGTTAACGAGAAGAAGTGCTACAGTCTAGTGACAGATAAGCGATCGACCGCAGGATCCCCGATCTCGCGGTTACCAGAAGGAGCGGATTGTGATGATCACGTACGACCGGCTGTTCGTGGCGGGTTCCTGGACCGAGCCGAGCGACCCGGAGCTGCTGGAGATCCTGTCGCCGCACGACCGGTCGGTGATCGGGCGGGCGGCGCAGGCGCGGCCGGCGGACGTGGACCGTGCGGTGGCGGCGGCCCGGGCCTCCTTCGACGCGGGTGTCTGGTCGACGGTGGCGCCCGCGGAGCGGGTGGCGGTGCTGCGCCGGTTCAACGCGCTGCGGGAGGAGAACGCGGAGCGGATCGCCGAGCTGATCTCCATGGAGAACGGATCGGCGCTGTGGTTCACCCGGGCGGGCCAGCCGGGCCTGACGCGGCAGGCCAACGCGTACCTGAAGGCGGCCGAGGAGTTCGGCTGGGAGGAGACGCTCACGCCGTCGGACCCCGCCTCCCCGTTCCGCAGCGTGGTGCGCAGGGAAGCGGTGGGCGTGGTGGCGGCGGTGATCCCGTGGAACTCGCCGTTCTCCTCGGCCACCTCGAAGATCATCCCGGCGCTGCTGGCGGGCAACTCGGTGGTCCTGAAGGTGTCGCCGGAGAACTCGCTGAGCATGGGCTTCCTGGCCGAACTGCTGGAGCGGGTCGGGCTGCCGGAAGGCGTGGTCAGCGTGCTGCCCGCCGACCGGGAGACCAGCGAGTACCTCGTCTCGCACCCGGACGTCGACAAGATCGCGTTCACCGGCTCGACGCGGGCCGGGCGCCGGATCGCCTCCATCGCCGGTGAGCAGCTCAAGCGGGTCTCCCTGGAGCTGGGCGGCAAGTCGGCCGCGGTGATCCTGCCGGACGCCGACATCGCCAAGGCGGTCGCGGGCGTGAAGTTCTCCTCGCTGCTCAACAACGGCGAGTCCTGCATCGCGCAGACCCGCATCCTGGCCCCCCGCGAGCGCTACGAGGAGGTCGTGGCCGGCCTCAAGGAGCTGGTGGAGTCCCTCCCGGTGGGCGACCCGAACGACCCGGACACCTTCATCGGCCCGATGATCCGCCCCGACCAGCAGCAGCGGGTGCGCGACTACATCCAGATCGGCATCGAGGAGGGCGCCCGCCTGGTCACCGGCGGCCCGCAGATCCCCGAGGGCCTGGAGAAGGGCAACTACGTCACCCCGACCCTCTTCGCCGACGTCGACAACTCCATGCGCATCGCGCAGGAGGAGGTCTTCGGCCCGGTCCTGGTCGTCATCGCCTACGACGACGAGGACGAGGCCGTCCGCATCGCCAACGACTCCGAGTACGGCCTGTCCGGTGGCGTCTGGTCCTCCGACGAGGCCCACGCCCTGGCCGTGGCACGGCGGATCCGGACCGGAACCGTCACCGTCAACGGCGCCTCGATCGGCTTCGACGGCCCCTTCGGCGGCTTCAAGGCCAGCGGCATCGGCCGCGAGTACGGCGCCGTGGGCCTCGGCACCTACACCGAGTACAAGACCGTCACCGTCTGACCCGTCCGGGACACCCGCGGCGCCTTCCCGGACCCCCTGCGGCGCGCGGCCGGACCGGACGACACCTCCGGCCGCGCGCCCCTCACACCTCTCCGGTCCCTCACACCTTTCCGGTCCCCACACCTCCCCGGCCCTCACCCCTTTCCCCTCCGTCCCCCTTTCCGCTCCCTCCCCGAAAGATCCTCCGATGTCCAAGGCACAGCAATCGCCCGCCCCGAGAACCCGCGGTGTCGCCGCGGCCATGAGCGCCCTCATCCTCGCGGTCCTCCTCGCCGCCCTCGACCAGACCATCGTCTCGACCGCACTGCCCCGGATAGCCGAGGACCTGAACGGGTTCGACGACATCGCGTGGGTGAGCGCCGCCTACCTGCTGGCGTCCACCGCGGTCACCCCGCTGTGGGGCAAGCTCGGCGACATGTTCGGGCGCAAGCGCCTGTACCTGGCCTCCACCTCGGTCTTCCTGATCGCCTCCGTGGCCTGCGGTCTGGCGCAGAACCTGCCCGAGCTGATCGCGGCGCGCGCACTTCAGGGCGTGGGCGGCGGCGGCATGATCGTGCTGACCTTCGCGCTCGTCGGTGACATCGTCGCGCCCGGCGAACGCGGCCGGTACCAGGGCATGTTCGGCTCCGTCTACGGTGTCGCGAGCATCGTCGGACCGCTGCTCGGCGGCATCTTCACCGACCAGCTGTCCTGGCGGTGGGCCTTCCTGATCAACCTGCCCATCGGTGTGGTCGCCCTGGTCATCGCGGCGCGGGTGCTGCCCGCCGGCACCAGGGGAGCCAGGGCCCGCATCGACTACCTCGGTTCGCTGGTCCTGGCCGCCATCGCCACCGGCATCGTCCTCGTCACCTCCTTCGGTGAACGCTGGGGCTGGACCTCGCCGGCCATCCTCGGCCTGATCCTCGCCACGGCCGCCCTGGCCGCGGTCCTGGTCCCCGTCGAACGGCGTGCCGCCGCCCCGGTCCTGCCGGTGACCATGCTCACCTCCCGTACCGTGGTGTTCTCCTCGCTGATCGGTTTCGTGGCCAACGCCGCCATGTTCAGCGTGCTGGTCTACCTGCCGACCTACCTCCAGGTCGTCGACGGCGTCTCGGCCACCCTGTCGGGTGTGCACCTGCTGCCGCTGGTCGCCGGCCTGGTCGTCAGCCAGTCCCTCGCCGGCCGCTGGGCCGCCCACGCCGGACGCCTGCGCCTGATCCTGGTCTCCGGTCTGCTCGTCAACCTCGCCGGGCTGCTCCTGCTGGGCACCATCGGCGCCGCGACCGGCACCGCCCTGCTCAGCGTCTACTTCCTGATCACCGGCGTCGGCATGGGCATGGTCCCGATGGTCGTCCTGACCACGGTGCAGAACACGGTCCCGGCCGCCGACCTCGGCGCGGCGAGCGCCGTCGTCACCTTCGCCCGGTCCATCGGCGCGGCCTTCGGCGTAGCCGTCTTCGGAACGCTGCTCTCCACCGGCTTCGCCCACGGCGCCCGCGCCCTGCCCACCGGCGGCGGTTTCGACCCGTCCCGCCCGGACACCATCGCCCACCTCCCCGCCGCGCTGCGCGACACCGCCCTGGACGCCTTCGCCCACGCGACGAGCACCGGATTCCTGTGGATCGCGCCCACCCTCGCGGTCGGGACCGTCCTCGCGCTCGCGCTCAAGCGGTCCCGGGACACCGCGGTCCCGGCGGCGGGCAGCGCCCCCGCCGAGAACGCCGACGACCGGGTGGCGGTCTCCTGAACGGACGGACACGCCCCCTGACGACAGCACGGCACGGCAAGCGGGACCGGACCCTCGGGTCCGGTCCCGCTGCCGTGGAGGGATCAGGACGCGGCGCCCTGGGACCGCCTGCCGGTGCGGGCGATCAGCCACATCAGGTAGGGGGCTCCGACCGCGGCGGTCAGGACGCCGACGGGAAGCTCCACCGGGTGGAAGAGGCGGCGGGCCAGCAGGTCGGCGACCACGACGACGAGCGCGCCCGTCAACGCCGAGGACACCAGCGGGATCTGGGAGGTCCGGGTGAGCCTGCGGGCGATCTGCGGGGCGAGCAGGGCCACGAAGTCGACGGGGCCGGTGGCACCGGTCGCGACGGAGGTCAGGACCACGCCGAGCGCGGTGAGCCCGAGCCGGACCGCGTTCAGGCGGATGCCGAGCGCGCGGGCGGTGTCGTCGCTCAGCGCAGCGCCGCGCTGGGCGCGGGCCGCCCACACCACCGCCGGGACGGAGCAGAGCAGGACCAGGGCGAGCGGCGCGGCCTGGTCGTAGCCCCGGCTGTTGAGCGAACCCGTCAGCCAGACCTTCGCCTGCTGGGCCACCACGACATCGCCCTTGGTGAGCACCAGCTGGGTCAGCGAGCCGAGCGCCACCGACACCCCGATGCCGATGAGCACGAAGCGCGAGGCGTGCAGCCCGCGCCGCCACGCGAAGACGTACACCAGCAGCGCGGCGCCGAGCCCGCCCGCGACGGAGACGTAGGGCAGCGCGTCGTACCGGACGAGGCCGAAGCTCATCGCGGTCACCGTGGCCAGTCCCGCCCCGTGGGTGACGCCGATGACGTCGGGGCTGGCCAGCGGATTGCGCGCGACCGTCTGGATCGTCGCGCCCGCGATGCCGAACGCGGCGCCCGCGAGCAGGCCGACGACGAGGCGGGGCAGCCGCAGCGTGCCGACGACGAGTTCGTCGGGGCTGGGCTGCCCGAGCACGACGCGGATCACCTCGCGCGGTGCGGTGAACGACTCACCCGTGCACAGGTACGCCACCGCCGCGCACGCCAGCAGGGCGGCGAGGCCGGCCGCGACGAGGGCCGCCCGGCGGTGCACGAGGACGCTGGCGCGCCGCGCGCGCAGCACGGCGTGTCCGGCCGGGGCGAAGGAGGCCGGTCGGGTGCGGTTCACGCGGCCACCGCCGCACGGCGTCGTACGAGGGCGATGAGGAACGGCACGCCGATCACCGCGGTCATGACGGCCACGGGGACCTCCGAAGGGGGGAAGACGATACGGCCCAGCACGTCGGAGCAGAGCAGCATCACCGGCCCGAGCAGGGCCGACAGCGGCAGCACCCAGCGGTGCGAGCTGCCGACCAGGGCGCGGGCCAGGTGCGGGACGGCGAGGCCGGTGAAGGCGATCGGGCCGACCGCCGCCACCGCGGCGCCGGTCAGCACGGTGGCCGCCAGTGCGCCCAGGGCGCGCACCCGGACCACGCGGTGGCCCAGCGCGCGGGCCGCCTCGTCACCGAGGGCCAGGGCGTCCAGACCGCGGGCGAGCACGGCCACCAGCACCGCACCGGCCAGCAGGAAGGGCCAGACCTCGGAGACGACCTCGCCGCCGCGCCCGTCGAGTGAACCGACCTGCCAGAAGCGGAACTCGTCCATGACATGGGCCCGGGTGGTGGCGACCGCGGAGACCACCGAGGCGAGGAAGGCGTTCATCGCGGCGCCCGCGAGCGCCAGTTTGACGGGGCTCGCCCCGCCCCGGCCGCCGCTGGCGACGGCGTAGACGGCCACGGCCGCCACCACCGCGCCCGCGAACGCGAACCAGACGTAGCCGCCCGTGGTGCGCACGCCGAAGAAGGCGATCGCGCACACCACCCCGGCCGCGGCGCCCTGGCTGACGCCGAGGACACCGGGTTCGGCGATCGGGTTGCGGGTGACGCCCTGCATCACCGTCCCGGCGAGGGCGAGCGCGACGCCCACCAGGACGCCGAGGACCGTGCGGGGCACCCGCAGCGCCCGGACCACCTGCGCGTCGTCGCTGGTGCCGCCGTGCAGCAGTGCCTGGAACACCGTCGCGGGGGCGATCTGCCGGCTGCCGACCGCGAGGCTCAGCAGGACGGCGCCCAGCAGCATGACCGTCCCGGCCAGCAGCCAGGCCGCTCGGCGGCGGTTGGGGGGCGACATGGGCCGCGCTCACTCTCTCTCGTCAGCGGTGCTTCACCGGCGGTCTCTCGTCGGCGGCCTGCTGCCCGGTGGTACCGGCCGCCGGCGGCTCAGCCGGTGGTGGTCTCAGCCGGGGCGGTCCGCGCCTTCGTCCGGCTCAGGCCGTCAGGTGCTTCTGGAGGTCGTCCAGGACCGAGTCGGCGGCCGTGACACCCAGTCCGAGGTACCAGGTCTCGTCCGGTACGTCGTAGGCGTGGCCCGCCTGGACCGCCTTGAGGTTCTTCCACAGCGGGTTGCCCCGGGCCTTGCTGCGGGACGTGGCGTCCGGGTTGCCGTAGACCCCGCTGAAGATGTAGTCGGCGTCGGCCTTGTCGATGTTCTCGGCGCTGATCTCGGCGGCGAGGTCGGCGATGTCCTGGTTCTTCGGACGCGGAACGCCGACGTCCTTCAGGATCGTGCCGATGAACGAGTCGTTGCCGTACAGCCGGATCACACCGTTGGGCATGTAACGCACCATGGACACGGTCGGCTTGTCGGCGCCGAGCTTGTCACCCAGGGCCTTGGCCCGCTTCTCGTAGGCGGCCAGGGCGGCCTTGGCCTGGGCGGTGCGGTCCAGGGCCGCGGCGTTCAGGAGGTAGTTCTGCTTCCAGGTGAAGCCGGGCCGGATGGAGAAGACGGTGGGCGCGATCTTCGACAGCTCGTCGTAGGAGTCGGCGGCACGCAGTCGGCTGCCCAGGATGAGGTCCGGCTTGAGGGCCGCGATGGCCTCCAGGTTGAGGCTGTTGATGGTGCCGACGCTCTTCGGCGAGCCCGCCCCCTTCAGGTACGAGGGCAGGTGCGGGGACCCTTCGGTGTACGCCACGCCGACCGGCTGGACGCCGAGGGAGACCACGTTGTCCAGCTCGCCGACGTCCAGGACGACCACCCGCTCGGGGCGCTTCGCGAGTTCGGTGGTGCCCATCGCGTGCTTGATGGTGCGCGGCCACTGACCGGGCTTGGCGTCCGTGCCCAGTGCGGCGGTCTTCTCGGCCGCGCTGCCGAAGTCCTTGCCGCCCTTGGCCACCGACTTCGATCCTCCGCCCCCGGTGCTCGAGGAGCTGGAGGAGGAGTTCTCCCCGCCGGAGGAGCCGCTGCCGCACGCGGAGACCGACAGTGCGGCGACGACAGCGAGGGCGACGGCGACGGGGGCGCGGCGGCGAAGGGACATGTGCACTCCGATGAGGACGGGTGAGCAGTAAGTAAGGATAGGCTCACCTTACAGGACCTTCCGGGTCTGCCATGAGGTGCCTGTGCCCTCTCACCTGCACACCTGCCCTCCCTGGTGCCGTTATGCGCCGTGCTTCGTCCAACTTCCCCTGGAACGACTGGAGTTCATGGCCGGTCGGCCGGCCGGCCCGGCGGGCCCGGTGACATCGCGTCCGGGCCCACCGGGGCGTCCGGGACTCAGGCCTTGGCCGGTTCCGGCTGGGCCTGGGCCTGGGTCTGGGCCTTGACGGCCGGGGCCTGCTCGGCGGCGTCGTTCGCCGTGTAGAAGACCGACGTGCCCTGCTTGGTGCGGTGGGCGTGGTTCTTGGCCACCAGCCCTTCCAGGGTGGTGCGCACGACGGTGGTCTTGATGCCACGGTCGGGGTGCGCCTGACCGAGGGCGGTGGCGACCTCCGCCGCCGAGCGCGGCTCCTTCTGCTCGCCGAGGTGACGGCGGACCAGTTCGACCAGCGTGGGCTGACCGGCGGCGGACTTGGCGGCCGTGGACTTCTCGGCCGTCTGCTTGCCGGCCGTGGTGGCCTTGCCCGCGGTGGCCTTGGCCGCGGCCGGCTTGGCGGCGGCGGACTTCTCGGCCGTCGCGGACTTGGTGACCGTCGCGGACTTGGCGGCTGCCGCGGGCTTCTCGGCCGCCGTGGACTTGGCTGCTGCCGTGGCCTTCTCGGCCGTCGCCGGCTTCTTGCTCGCGGCTGCCGTGTCAGCGGTGGCCTTCTTGGCCGTCGCCGGCTTCTTGCCCGCCGCCGGCTTGGCGGCGGACTTGGCCGTACCCGTCTTGGCCGAGCCCGTCTTTGCCGCACCGGTCTTGGCGGCGCCGGACTTGGCCGTAGCGGCCTTGGCGGTGGCCGTCTTGGCGGTGGCCGCCTTCGGGGTGGCCGTCTTGGCGGCGGCGCCGGCCTTGGCCGTGGCCGGCTTGGCCGCGGCGGACTTGGCGGTGCTCTTGCGGCGGGGCGCGGGCACCGTGCCGGTGTTCGTGCCCGCGCTCGCCCCGGTGTTCGCGGCAGGCGCCGCGGCCGGCGCCTGCGCCTGCTGCGCCGCGGACGTGCCGTTCTGGGCGAGTGCCTGCCGCATGTTGACCAGCACGTCGTGGTCACGCCGCAGGACCGACAACTGCTCCTGCAGCGAGGCGATCTCGCCGCTGACGCGCTCCTGCTCCTTGAGGTTTCGCTCCAGGTCACCGGTCACCTGGGCGGTGTACTGCGATGCCAGATCGCGTGAAGCGGTGGGTTCAGGCATGGTGTTGGCCTCTTCTCGTGTTGCCCCGGTCGGCTGGGACGCCACTTGGCGTCGAATTGTGGATTATGGGCCATGTGGCTGGTGGCAGCGTAGTGGATGGTGCGAGGAGTGGCCTTTCACAGTTGACGGGACGCCTCCCGCGGGAGGTGTCTCGACCGTTCCCCGTGCGAGGGTGAACATGCCTTCCGGCGGCCTGTGGTCAGGACGGACCGGCGGTGTCCTGCCGGTGTTCCACCGCACCGCGCGGCGCCGGGACGGACGCCTTCGCTGTGTCCTGACGTGTGGGTTCCGCGGGCCCCTCGGGGCCCCGCGCGCGGACCAGGCGCAGCGCCAGCGGCTCGGTCCAACGGGCGGTCAGCGGGCCCATGATGACGAGGATCAGCACATACGCGGTGGCCAGCGGGCCGAGCGAGGCCTCGGTCCCCGCGGTGACGGCGAGCCCGGCGATGACGATGGAGAACTCACCGCGCGCGACCAGCGTGCCGCCCGCCCGCCAGCGGCCCTTCACCGAGACACCCGCCCGCTTGGCCGCCCAGTAACCCGTGGCGATCTTCGTCAGGGTGGTCACGGCCGCCAGCGCGAGGGCGGGCAGGAGGACCGGCGGGATGTCCGCCGGGTCGGTGTGCAGGCCGAAGAAGACGAAGAACACCGCCGCGAACAGGTCGCGCAGGGGCGCGAGCAGATGGTGCGCGCCCTCGGCGACCTCACCCGACAGGGCGATGCCGACCAGGAACGCCCCCACGGCGGCGGAGACCTGGAGCTGCTGGGCGACACCGGCGACCAGCAGGGTCAGGCCCAGCACGACCAGCAGCAGCTTCTCCGGGTCGTCACTGGAGACGAACCGGGAGATGTGCCGGCCGAAGCGCACCGCGAGCAGCAGCACCAGCCCGGCGACCCCGAGGGCGATGGCCAGGGTGACACTGCCCGCCGCCAGACCGCTGCCCGCGAGCAGCGCCGTCACGATCGGCAGGTACACGGCCATGGACAGGTCCTCGAGGACGAGGATGCTCAGCACCACGGGTGTCTCGCGGTTGCCGAGCCGGCCCAGGTCGCCCAGCACTTTGGCGATGACGCCGGAGGAGCTGACCCAGGTGACACCGGCGAGCACCACGGCCGCCACGGGGCCCCAGCCCAGCAGCAGCGCCATGAGGGCACCGGGCAGCGCGTTGAGCGTGGCGTCGACGAGACCGGCCGGGTACTGGGTCTTCAGGTTGGAGACCAGGTCGCTGGCCGTGTACTCCAGACCGAGCATGAGCAGCAGCAGGATGACGCCGATCTCGGCGCCGATCGCGACGAACTCCTCACTGGCCCCGAGCGGCAGCAGCCCGCCCTCCCCGAAGGCCAGCCCGGCCAGCAGGTACAGCGGGATGGGTGAGAAGCGCAGCCGCCCGGCGAACCGGCCGAGCAGTCCGAGTCCGAGGAGGATCGCGCCGAACTCGATGAGGAAGACAGCGGTCGAGTGCATGTGCTCACTCCCGCCCGAGTATTCCGGCGGCGGCGTCCACGCCTTCCAGGGTGCCGATGACGATCAGCACGTCACCGCCGGCGAGCCGGAAGTCGGGGCCGGGGGAGGGCACCGCCTCGGCCCGGCGCAGCACGGCCACGATGGACACCCCGGTCCGGGTGCGCATCTGCGTGTCGCCGAGCACTCTGCCGTTCCAGTACGAGGTGGCGGACAGTGTGATCCGCTCGGCCACCAGCCCCAGTTCGGTGGTCGACAGCAGGTTCGGACTGTGGTGCGTCGGCATCAGCGCGTCGATGAGGCTCTCCGACTCGCCCGGTGTCAGCCGTACCGACAGCGCGCACGCGTCGGCGTCGTCCTCCCGGTACGCGCTGAGCGTCCGGGTGCCGTCCCGGTGGGCCACCACCGACAGGCGGCGTTGCTCGCGGGTCGTCAGGTCGTAGCGCATGCCGATGCCCGGCAGCGGTGTGTTGCTCATGCGTGCAGCTCCCACGCTCGTCTCCCTCGCTGGTCCCATGCGGCTTGACTATTTCTTTGCCAACCGCCCGGGACACCCTAACGACCGGCTCCGCCGCGCGGCGAGGCCGGTCGCCGCGCGCCGGAGGACCCGGGCGGGGGAGCGGGGGGAGGGAAGCGGGGGAGCGGGGGCGAGGACGTGCTCGGCCGGACTCTCAGGCGTTCGGGTCGAACGGGATGCCCGCGGGCATGGAGTGGGCGAGTGCGTACGCGAAGTCGCCGTCCCTGATCTTGATGGTGGCCGCGCCGAAGTCCGCGCCCATCAGCTTGTCGCGGAAGCCCGCGGGGTAGCCGTTCCACCCGACCAGCCGCGGGTAGAACCAGCCGCCCGTGACGTTCTCCGGGGGTTCGTCGTTGCTCCCGGCGAACCGGAAGCAGTGCGTGGAGATGCCGTCCTTGTGGTAGACGATCTTGGGGTGGGTGCCGTCGAACCGCACCGACGAGGCGGACGCCACCTGGTAACCGGAGTGCTGGGACACGGAGACGTACTTGACCTGGTTGTCGTTGATCCAGACCACGACGTGCTCCCAGTCGTGCGTGTGCCCGATCGCGGCCGGGCCGAGGGTGGCCTGGTCCTTCTCGAAGTAGCTGGCGTACATGACCGCGCACCAGCCCTGGTCGCACTTCTCCCGCGAGTAGGTGTTGGCGTTGGCCAGTTGGGCGTAGTCGTGGCAGTGGCCGTTGACGTCACCGCCCAGCCGCAGCCCCGGATTGAGGGTGCCGTCCGCACCGATGGCGGCCGTGGCGTAGCAGCCGTCGCCGTCGTAGTCGTAGGCGGGCGAGAAGGTCTGTTCGAGGCCGTCGGCGTTCTGCGGCAGCAGCGTGAGGACGGCGGCGTCGGCGTGCGCGGGGAACACCAGGGAGACCAGGGTCAGCACACCGAGCAGGGACAGGAGCGGGACGCACCGTCGGCGCATGAGGGGATTCCTCCCAACTGGCAGGAAGGGCAGGTGAGTTGGTGCCCCATCAAGCTGGCACAGGGCGGGGGGAGGTGCAAGGGTGCCCGGACGCTCCGGCGCGCCGGGCGGTGCGCGGGCGCTTAAGGTTTCTCCTGAAGCATGTTTGTATGGCACATGTTTGTGTCAGGTGTCCGCGTACTCCCAGCAGAAGGAACATGCACATGACTTCGTCACCCCCCGCCTTTCCGGCCGACCGTACGGCCGGATGCCCCTTCGACCCGCCCGCGCTGTACACGGAACTGCGGCAGCGGGAGGCTCCCGCGCGGGTGCGCATCTGGGACGGGAGCACCCCGTGGCTGGTCACCCGCCACGACGACCAGCGCGCGGTGTTAGCCGATCCCCGCTTCAGCGCCGACCCCTCCCGGCCCGGCTTCCCCTCGCCGAGCGCGGGTTTCAAGGCCCAGGGAGCCGCGGAGATCCAGGCGTTCGTCACCCAGGACGACCCCGAGCACGCGCGTCAGCGGCGGATGCTGGCCGGGCACTTCACCGTCCGGCGGGTGACCGCGCTGGCACCCCGGATCCAGGAGATCATCGACGGCCTGCTGGACCGCATGGAGGCGGCGGGCCCTCCGGCCGACCTGGTCGAGGACTTCGCGCTGCCGATGCCCTCCCTGGTCATCGGGGAACTGCTCGGGGTGCCCCCCGAGGACCAGCCGCTGTTCCAGGACGCGGCCCGCGCGATGATCGCCCGGGACAGCACCGTCGACGAGTTCACCGCCGCCCGCGCTCAACTCGCCGCCTATTTGGGTGAGTTGATTGCCTCCAAGGAGCGGTCGCCCGGCGACGACCTGCTGAGTTCCCTGGTGGTGGAACGGGTGCGCGGCGGCGAACTCGACTCCGCCCTCCTCGTGGAGATCGCCGTGTCCCTGCTGGTCGCCGGGCACGAGACGACCGCCAACATGACGGCGCTCGGCACCCTCGTGCTCCTCGGCGACCCCGCCCGGCTCGCCGTCGTCCGCGACAGCCGCGACCCCGCCCGGGTGGCGTCCGCCGTCGAGGAACTGCTGCGGTACCTCACCATCACGCACAGCGGACTGGCCCGCGTCGCCACCGAGGACGTCGAGGTCGGCGGCCGGCTGGTCCGTGCCGGTGAGGGAGTGATCCTGGCCAACGCCGCCGGCAACCGTGACGCGGCCGTCTTCACCGACCCCGACCGCTTCGACCCGGCCCGCGCCGACGTCCGCAGGCACCTCGCCTTCGGACACGGCGTCCACCAGTGCCTCGGACAGAACCTGGCCCGCACCGAACTGCAACTCGCCTACCCCGCACTGCTGCGCCGGTTCCCGGACCTGCGCGTCGCGGTGCCCGACGACGCCGTCGCGTTCAAACACGACATGCTCATCTACGGCGTCCACGAACTGCCGGTCACCTGGTGACGAGGCCCCCGCACGGAAAGGAACACATGCACCACCCCCGCACCCCCCACCAGGACCGCTCCGCGCCCGCCGGTCCGCCCGTACCCTTCGACCCCGAACTGGCCGCCTTCCTGGACGGCCCCGCCGTTCCCCCCGGCGCCGAGCCGTCCTCACCCGCCGACGTCCCCCGCTGGCGGGCCCTGCTCGCAGGCACCTCGCCCGACCCCACGGACGAGGAACTGAGCGACGGCGGCGCCTTCGACGTGCACGAGCGGCGCGTGCCCGGCCCCGCGGGAGCCCCCGGCGTCCCGCTGCTCATCGCCCGCCCCGCCTCCCTGCGCGAGGGCGCCCCCGTCGTCTACCACCTGCACGGCGGCGGCATGATCGGCGGGACGCACCGCACCGGACTCGCGGGCGTGCTCGGCGAATGGGCGGCGCCGCTGGGCGCGGTGGTGGTCTCCGCCGGGTACCGGCTCGCGCCGGAGCACCCCTACCCGGCCGGCGTGGAGGACTGCTACGCGGGCCTGGAATGGGTGGCCCGGCACATCGACGGGTTCGGTGGCGACCCGCGGCGGATCGTGGTGGCCGGAGGCAGCGCGGGCGGCGGACTCGCCACCGCCGTCGCCCTCATGGCCCGTGACCGCGGCGGTCCCGCCCTCGCCGGTGTCCTCGCCATGTGCCCCATGCTCGACGACCGCAACGACACGCACTCCGCCCGCCAGATGACCGGCCGCGGCGTGTGGGACCGGCACGCCAACGACGTCGGCTGGGCCTGTCTGCTGGGCGAGACCCGGGGCACCCCCGGCGTCCCGCCCTACGCGGCGCCCGCCCGCGCCACCGATTTCGCAGGGCTGCCGCCCTTCTACATCGACGCGGGCGCGGCCGAGACCTACCGTGACGAGGACGTGGCTCTGGCGGCGTCCCTCTGGCGGGCCGGCGGCGACGCCGAACTGCACGTCTGGTCGGGCGGCTTCCACGGCTTCGACCAGATCGCCCCGGACACCGCCGTCTCCCGGGACGCCCGCGCGGCCCGCGTGCGCTGGCTGCGCCGCGTCCTGGCACGCTGACCCGCCCGGGCGGCGTGCGCGGGGCCGAGTGCGGGGGCCGCGCGGTCGGGCTCCGTGCCCGGGTTGCGTACGCGGACTCCGTGTCCGGTCAGGACTTCAGCGCGTAGAAGTGCATCGGTGAGTTCGGACGGAAACCGATGCGCGGGTAGACGGGCGCGCCGGCGGCCGTCGCGTGCAGGGTGGCGCGGGTCAGGCCGGTGGCCCGCGCCCCCTCGTGCAGCGCCTTGCGGGTCACCGCCTCGCCGTAGCCGCGGCGCTGCCGGCGGGGGTCCGTGGCGACCAGCGCCACGAACAGCCGGCCGTCGGCCTCCACCGCCGCCGCGCACGCCACCGGCACTCCGTCGCGCAGCGCCAGGTACGCGTACGCGTCGTCCTTCCACAGCCTGGAGCCGAGGAGCCCGTCGCGGCCGTCCTCCAGCGGGAAGCCGTAGGCCCGCGAGTTGAGGTCCGCGTACGCCCGGAGCTGGTCGTCCGTGGTCACCCGTGCGAAGGTCAGGTCGGGGTGGACCGGATCGGGCAGGGGCAGGACGTCCCCGGCCATCCCCGTACCGGGGAAGGCGGGTGCGAGCCCGGCCCGCCCGGCCGCCGCCGGCAGCGCCTGCCGGGCACCCTCGTCGAGCAGGTCCTCGAAGACCCACAGGAAGCCCGGGTGCTCCTTGCCCCGCATGACGTCCGCAGCCCGGCCCAGCCGCTCCGCCAGGAGGTCCGCGTCCGCGCCGACGTCCGTCAGCGTGACGCAGTTCCAGAAGGCGAACCGGCAGTCCGCCCAGCGCACGGCGATCCCGGGTAAGTCCCGTACGTCCGCCTCCGGATCGCGGTCGAGCACCATCATGCGCCACACCGCCGCGAGCTGCTCCATGGATTCGACCGACTCGGCGAGATCCGCCACTGCCCCACTCCCTTGCCTCGACGTGCGGGAATCGTCCGAGTACAACACGGCCACCGCCCGCGCCGCGGTTCACCACGACGCCCCCTCCGGTCCACCGGCGGGCCGCGCTGTCAGTGGTGGCTGCGACCCTGTTGCGTATGGACGAGCAGGACTTCATGCGGGGCCGGGTCTACGGGGCCGACCACGAGGACGCCGCGCCCCGGCCCGGGCGCCGCTACGCGCAACTGGTGGCCGGGCCGCTGGACGGCCTGCTGCTGGACGTCACCGACCGGCCCGCGCACACCCGCGCGGACAGTGTCGTCCTGCCGACGGAGATAGGCAGGTACGGCCCCGGCGGCCGGACGGTGTACGCGCCCCGCCCCGCCGACCCCGGCCGCTTCGACTGGCACGGTGACCTGCCCTGAACCCGCGCGGGCCGGCCCCAGGCGCACCCGATCGTTGCGGGCACGGAATGTCGGGTCCGGCACCGGACCCGCTGCCTAGCGTGGTGGGCACAGGAAAGGAAGGAAGGGGACCGGGAGTGCTGGAGCGGCTCAACCAGGCCATGGAGCACATCGAGGACCACCTGTCGGAGTCCGTCGACGTGGCCGCGCTGGCGCGGATCGCGGCCACTTCGGAGTACCACCTGCGCCGGATGTTCTCCTCGCTCGCGGGCATACCGCTGTCGGAGTATGTACGGCGCAGACGGCTCACCGTCGCGGGTGCCGAGGTGCTCGCCGGACGCGACTCGCTGCTGGACATCGCGGTGCGCCACGGCTACGGCTCGGGAGAGGCGTTCGCCCGGGCGTTCCGCGCCATGCACGGCGTCGGGCCCGGCGAGGCCCGCCGTACGGGTGCCGCACTCGTCTCCCAGCCCCGGCTGTCCTTCCGTCTCACCGTCGAAGGAAGCAGCAGCATGCGATATCGCGTAGTGGACCGGCCGGACTTCGCCGTCGTCGGGTACAAGGCCCGGCTGCCCCTGGTGCACCTGGGACCCAACCAGCCCATGATCGACTTCATCCGCGGACTGGGCCGGCCGGCCCTGGAGCGGCTGGAGAAGCTGTCGGACCAGGAACCGCACGGTGTGGTCGCCGTCTGCGACGGCCTCGACCCCTCGCGCGCCGAGGGCACCGAGTTCGACTACTACCAGGGGGCGATCACCTCCGCCGCCGTCCCCGAGGGCATGACGTCCCTGGCGGTCCCGGCCGGTACCTGGGCGGTGTTCACCACCTCCGGCCCGGCACCCGAGGCCATCCAGATGCTGTGGCACGACGTCTTCACCCAGTGGTTCCCCTCCAACCCGTACCGCAGCCGCCCCGGCCCCGAGATCCTGCGCACCCGTGCGCAGGAGGGCGGGACCGGGGCGGACGCCGAACTGTGGCTGCCCGTGGAGCGGGAGGAGAGCTGAGCCGGGGCGGCGGCCGGACGGGGGCGCGCCCGTCGCGGTGAGGCCCGTGCGGTTCAGGGCAGCGGGGTGCCGCGAGCGGCCACCCACAGCTCGTACCACTCCTCGTGGGAGAGACGCGTCTCGCCGCTCACCGCGTCGGCGCAGGCACGGATGCGCTCCGGGCGGGTGGTGCCGACGACCGGGGCGATGCCCGCCGGGTGGCGCTGCAGCCACCACAGCAGGACGGTCTGCGGTGTCGTCCCCTTGCGGCGGGCCAGATCGGCGACGAGCCGGCCGGCCGGAGTGTCGTCGCCTTCGGTGAACCGGCCCCGGGCCAGCGCGCCCCACGCCTGGAGCCGGATGCCGGCCGCCGCGCAGTGCTCGACCGTCCCCGGCGGCCAGCCGGTCCCGGCCGCCGCCGGGGTGTTGAAGAGCACCCCGGCCTCCACCCAGTCCCGGTGGGCGAGGCTCATCTCCAGCTGGTCGACGACCAGCGGCACCTCCAGCCGGGCCTGGAGGGAGGCGATCTGCGGCCCGCTCATGTTGGACACGCCGAACTGCCGTACCAGGCCCTGGGAGCGCAGGGAGGTGAGGGCCCCGGCGATCTCGTCGGGGTCCGCGAGCGGGTCGGGCCGGTGCAGCAGCAGCACGTCCACCGCGTCCGTCCGCAGCCGTGCCAGGCTCTCCTCCACCCGGCGCACGATGCTCGCGGCGCGCAGGTCGTAGTGGCCCACCCGGTCACCCTCGGGCAGCCGGATACCGCACTTCGTCTGCACGGTGATCCGCTCGCGCAGCCCCGGCGCGCGGGCGAGCACCTCGCCGAAGACGGCCTCCGACTTGCCGAACCGGTAGATGTCGGCGTGGTCGAACGCCGTGATGCCCGCGGCCAGGGCCGCTTCGACGGCCGCCTCGGCCCGCCCCACGTCCTCGGCGGTGTACGGCAGGGTGTCCCAGCCGCCGCCCAGGCCCATGCAGCCGTACAGCAGCCGGTGCGCGCGGATGTCGGGGGGTGCCGTCATGGCGGTCTCCGTCGGGTGAGAGGTGACAGACAGGAGGAGGGGGACGGGAAAGAGGGATGGGGGAGGGAGGAGGGGGAGCGGTGGTCGCCGGGACGGGTCAGGCGCTCAGGGCGTCGGCGAGCATCTCGGCGGCGGCGAGCACCGGCAGCTGCGTGTTCGCGGCGGGCACCGTCGGCAGCACGGAGGCGTCGGCGATCCGCAGGTCCGCCACGCCCCGCACCCGCCCCTCGCCGTCGACCACGGCCAGCGGGTCGTCCTGCGGCCCCATGGCGCAGGTCCCCACGGGATGCCAGTAGGTGCCCACCCGCTCGCGCAGGTCCGCGTCGGACAGTTCACGCGCCGGCACGCCGCCGCCGGCGGGCGGCCCGGCCAGGGAACCGAGGGCGGCGGCCAGTTCCGCCGCCTTCTCCAGCCCCGAGCGGAGCACGGCGACATCGTGGCCGTCCGGGTCGGTCAGGAACGCCGGGTCGATCTCGGGCGGATCAGCGGGATCGGCCGAACGCAGCCGGACCCGGCCGCGGGAGACCGGCTTCAGGAGGAAGGCGGACACCCCGGCCTCGTACTCGCCCGGCGGCAGCTTCCCGAACAGCGGCGGCCCCGCCGTGGGCAGCAGGTGCAGGTCCCACGCCCCCTCGGGGCAGCGCTCGCTCGCCGCCCTGACCAGCATCCGGCTCACATAGAGTTCCCCGGCGGCCTCCTTGGCGGCCAGCGCCGCGTTCAGCGCGGCCGTCGGGGACAGCGGCAGGAACACCCCGGGCTGGTCGGACAGGTTCGCGCCGACCCCGGGCAGGTCCGCCTCGCAGCGGATGCCGTTCTCCGCCAGGTGCGCGGCCGGGCCCAGGCCGCTGCGCAGCAGCACGGCGGGCGAGCCGAAGGTGCCGGCCGCCAGTACGTACGTACCGGCCGTCAGCGTCGCGGGCCCGCCGTCCGTGTGCACCCGCACGCCGTGCACCCGGCCGCCGCGCACGGTCAGCCGGTCCACCAGGGCGCCGCTGAGCACCGTCAGGTTGGGCCGGGCCCGCGTCGCCGGGTCCAGGTAGGCGAAGGCCGCGTTGCGGCGCAGGCCGTCCACGGCGTTCAGCAGGGGCCGGCCGCGGCCGGGGCCGCCCTCGGCGGAGCCCATGTCGACCTCGGCGTAACCGAGCCGGCGGGCCGCATCGAGGGCGCCCTCGCTCCACGCGGACAGTTCGCGGTCCGGGACCGCGCGCAGCCCCATCCGCTCCACCGCCCTGCGCCGGTACGGGTCCATCGCCGGGACCGACCAGCGCTCGCCGCCCGCGCGGACCCACTCGGCGTGGTCGGCCGGTGAACCCCACGTGTTCCAGCAGCCGTTGATGCACGAGGAGCCGCCCAGCACGCGGGCGCGGATGCGGTAGAAGGCGGTGTGCCGTTCCCACACGTCGTCGCGGGGAAGGGCGCGCGCGTTGCGCACCTTCTCAGGCCAGTCCCGCTCCCGGGGACCGTAGTCCGGGCCCGCCTCCACGAGACAGACCGAGCGGCCGGGGTCCTCGCTGAGCCGGGCCGCCAGCACGCAGCCCGCCACGCCGCCGCCGAGGATGACGACGTCGTAGCCGGAGGGGATCGATGAGCTTGCCATGGCTGCTCCCATGAGGTGTCGTCGTCGGGTGAACCGCGGGGTGAACGGCGGGGTGAAGGGCTGGACGAAGGGCCCGCGGCGCCTGCGCGGTGACCGCGGGAGCCTTCGGCCGGACGGGAACGCGGGTGCTACGACCGCACAGGGCCCCTGTCCGTGCCCGCTCCCGTGTTCGCTTCCGTGTCCGTGTCCGGACCCGTGCGGCTGCCGGTGAAGGCGGGCGCCAGCAGCCGGGCCCCCTCCGCCACGCCCCGCACGGTGATCTTCTCCGTGGCCGGCAGCGCGGGCAGCACCTCACTGGTGAGGCAGGCGTTCGCCGGGCGGGAGGCGTAGCGCGTACGGGCCCGGGGCACCGGGACGACCAGGCCGGGCGGTGCTCCCAGGGCCCCGGCGATCACCGCCGCCCACTCCGCACGGGTGACCCGGTCCGGGCCGCCCAGGTGCAGCACCGCGGGCAGCGGGTCCGCGGTGCGCAGCAGGGCCGCCGTCACCTCGGCCACGTCGGGCAGGACCACCGGCGTCGTCCAGTGGTCGTCGGGGGCCTCCACGCGCTCGCCGCGCAGCAGCCGGTGGGCGCAGACGGCGAAGAAGTTGAGCCACTTGCCCGCGTCGGCGCCCTCGTGACCGTAGACCAGGCTGACGCGGAGCGCGACGGCGCCCGGGGACCCGGACAGCAGCGCCTGCTCGGCCGCGAGCTTGGCCCGGCCGTAGGCGTTGGCCGGGCTCACGGGCGTGCTCTCGGTGTTGTGCGCCGACGTGCCGTCGAAGACGTTGTCGCTGGAGATCAGCACGATCCGCGCGTCCCGGGCCAGGGCGGCGAAGTTCTCCGCCACGGCGACGTGCGCGGCCCGCGCCTGCTCGGGGTGTTCCTCGCACCAGGTGGCGTCGGAGGGGCCGTGCACCAGGACCACGCGGTCGGGGCGGACCCGGGCCAGGAGCCGGCCGCAGGACCGCCGGTCGGTGGCGTCCAGCGCCTCCCAGCGCGCCCCGTACGACTCCGGAGCCGGGACGGGGCGGCGGCGCGAGGCGAGCGTCACCGCCTCACCGGAGGGGACCAGCCGACGGGCGAGGGCGGAGCCGATCAGCCCGCTGCCCACCACGAGCGTGCGCGCCGCGCCCGCGGCGCCCGGCGCGCGGACGCTCGCGGTGCCCGGGACTGGGACGCTCGCGGTGCCCGGCGCCAGGTGACCGTCGGCGGTGCCCCTCGCGGGGCGGTTGGCGGTGCCCCCCGCGAGGCCGTTCACGGTGCCCCCTGCGAGGAGGGGACCGGCGTGCGCTCGGTCAGCAGGCGGCCCGCGCCGATCAGCCCGTGGTCGTCGTCGGCCACTCCCAGCGACACCATCGCGTCGACCTGGCCCGCGTCCAGGCCGAAGCAGCCGAGCCGGGTCAACTCGCCCACCAGGAGCCGCCGGTAGGGCTCGCCGACGGCCAGCGCGAAGCCGCCCATCAGGATGTAGCGGCACACCCCGATCGACGTGAACACCGCCGAGATCGCCTGGGCGAGGTGGGTGAGCGTGCCGCGCAGCACCTCGGTGGCGAAGGCGTCGCCCTCGCGGACCGCGCGGGCCGTCGCCCGGTTGTCGATGTCCTCGGCCCGGCCGCCGCACAGCTCGGCGAGCCGCGAGCGGCCGAACCCGGCCGGATCGGCGGCGGCGGCCCGCCGCGTGGCGGCCAGCACGCCCCGGCCCGAGGCGATCGCGCCGAGGTGACCGCGCCCCCCGCAGTCGCACGGCGGCGCGTCCGCGGAGACGTCGCACACCCAGTGGCCCAGCTCCCCGCCGTGGCCGTCGGCGTCGACGAGGACCTCACCACCGCGGAACACCTTGTTGCCGATGCCCGAACTGACGGTCAGCAGACAGAAGTCGCCCGGTTCGGTGGCCGCGTACCGCCAGGCCGCCGCCGTCAGGTCGTTGACGACGACCGCCGGTGCCCCGGTCCGTTCGGTGAGCAGGTCGCCCAGGGGCAGCGGGTCGCCGCGCCTGCCCCAGACCGTCGGGGCGGCCAGGACGAGGCCGCCCGCCGTGATGGGACCGGCGAAGGCCACCCCGAGCGCCCGGGGGACACGCCCGCCGGTGTGCGCGCCGACCTCCCGCACGATCTGGTCCACCACCCGCCGCTGGAGCACCGGCACGGGCGCGCCGGGGTCGCGGTGCATGCCCTCGACCGGCATCCGGCGCACCCGGGACAGCACGCCCGTCGCCGGGTCGTAGGCGCCGATCCGCAGCGTCGTGCCGCCCACGTCGAGCACGGTGAAGGTGTTGTCGTCACGCGTCATGGGCCCCGTCCGCCCCTTCTCCGTGCGCCGCCCCGCCGGGCCCGTCGCCCCGCTCCTCGCCCGCCGCCACCTCGAAGACGAGCAGCCGCAGGTCCTCGTGGCCGGAGTCGTTGCGCAGGCCGTGCTCCCCGTACGGCTCGTTGACGACGACGTCGCCGGGGCCCACCCGGAACTCCGTGCCGTCCCGGTACATGAGCCCGCCGCCGTCGAGCACCACGTACGTCTCCCGGTCCGCGCCGTGCCGGTGCCGGCCGATCGAGGTGCCCGGCGGCAGCACCGCGAGGTCGATGAACTCCGCGCCGGGCGAGCCGGACCGGCGGGCGAAGAGGCGGTGGGCGAGGATCGTGCCGACGCCGTCGTGGTCACGCTCCTTGCCCGTCAGCAGCTCCCGCAGATTGACCACGTTCTCGTCAGGCATCGCGCCGCTCCCCTTCCGCGCCCTCGCGCCCGGTGTCCGGCGTGCCCGCGTCCTCGGCCAGCGCGCCGAGCGCGGCCACCAGCACGTCCCCGGGCACGTCCTCCAGTTCCTCCACGAACGCGGCCTTGCCGATCCCGGTCGGCACCACCAGGTGCAGCTTGCGGCCCCGCCGCTGCCAGGACGCCCGCAGCGCCTGCGTCATCAGCTCCGGCGTGCACGTCCGCGGGTCGAACACCGGCAGCCCGATCCGGCGCAGCAGCTGGACGATCCGCTCGCAGGTCTCCTCGTCCGCGAGGCCCAGCAGCCTCGCCACGTGCGCGGACAGCGCCATGTCGACGGCGACGGCCTCACCGTGCCGGAGCCGGTGCTCGCCCGCCGTCTCCACGACGGGGCTGAAGGTGTGGCCGAAGTCGACGAGCCGGGCGAGGTCGTGCTCGCGCAGGTTCGGGCACAGCTCCTCCATCATCAGCCGCATCGACGTGCGCAGGACGTACTCCTCCAGCTCGCCGTGCGGACGGTCCGCGCCGCTTTCGCCGGCCTGCCCGCGGAACACGTCCGGGTGCCGCTCCAGCGTCCGGAAGAGGTCCTCGTCGAGGATCACGGCCATCTTCACGATCTCCGCGAGGCCGCAGCGGATCTCCCGGGACGGCAGCGTCGCCAGGAAGGCGGGGTCGTTCAGGGAGGCGTGCGCCGGGTGGTAGGCGCCGAACATGTTCTTCGTGTGCAGCGCGTTGACACCGGTCTTGACGCCCACACCCACGTCGACCTGGCCGACGAGGGTGGTGTTGACCTTGATGTAGCGGATCCCGCGCGCGTAGATGGACGCGGCGAAACCGACGACGTCCGCGACGATGCCGCCGCCGACCGCGAGCATCACCCCGTGCCGGTCGAGGCCGTCCGCCTTGGCGACGGCACACACCTGCTCCACCGAGGCGAGCGTCTTGCGGTGCTCGCCGGTGGGCAGGACGTGCAGGGTCCACTGGCCCGGCCGCACATGACGGTCCAGGTAGGCGCGTATCCGGGCGCCGTAGAGCCGGTCGACGGCCGGGCTGACGTAGGCCACCACACGGCGGCCGTCGACGGCGTCGGCGAGCAGGGTGTTGTCCGCATCGAGCACTCCACCGGCGAGGTCGACCCGGTAACGGGTGCCGTCCGGTGCCCTCAGATCGAAGCCGCCGGCGTCCTCGCGGACCCCCGCGAGCGGCTGGCCGACCCGGTCAAGAACCTGGCCTGACATCTGTCTCCTCAGTCTTCCTCGGTCTTCTCACACGTATTACTGGGTTCACATGTCTCGCGGGATTCCGCGTCACGCTGACCGAGGGCCGCGAACACCCGGGTCAGGGCCGGCACGAGGGGCCGGCCGGGAAGCTCCTCCAGCGGGACGGGGCGGCCCCGGTCGTCGCTGACGGGCAGCCGCCAGTTGGGGTGCACCGACGACGTGCCGGGGATGTTCTGCGGGCGCAGGTCACCGGTGGCGTCCGGCAGCCACACGCCGAGCAGCCGGGCCGGGGTGCGGCACAGGAACCGGTGGAGCGCGACGACGTCGCCCTCCGGGTCCGGCAGCAGCCCGAGCCGCTCCAGCTCCGCCAGCCAGCCGTCGCGCTCGGCGGCGGCCTCGGCCTTCTCCTCGGCCTCCGGGCGGGTCAGCAGGCCCAGCCGGGAGCGGAGGTCGACGTGCTCGCCGCTCAGCCAGGCGGCCGTGGTCGGCAGGTCGTGCGTGGTGAGCGTGGCCAGGCAGTCGGCGCGCCACCGCTCGGGCGGCAGCGGTCCGTGCCGCCCCTCGGAACCCCCGAGGTACTCGAACCGCTGCACGGACGTGCCGAGGACGCCGCGCGCGTGCAGGAACTCCCGTACGCCGGCCTCCACCGTGCCCAGGTCCTCGCCGATCACCGAGGCCCCGGCCCGGTGCGCCTCCAGCATGACCGTGCCCAGCATCGCCTCGGCGTCGTAGCGGACGTACGTCCCCTCCGACGGCGGGCGGCCCTCGGGAACCCACCACAGCCGGAACAGCCCCATCACATGGTCGATGCGCAGCGCGCCCGCGTGCCGCAGACCCGCGCGCAGCAGCCGTGCGGCCGGCAGCCAGCCGGTCGCCGCGAGCCCGTCGGGGCGCCACGGCGGCTGCCCCCAGTCCTGGCCGTGCGGGTTGAAGTCGTCCGGCGGTGCGCCGACGCTCATCCCGGCGGCCAGGCAGTCCGCCAGCGCCCAGGTGTCGGCGCCCTCCGGGGCCACCCCGACCGCGAGGTCGTGGATGAGCCCGATGCCCATGCCCGCGCCGGTCGCCGCGCTCTGCGCGGCGGCGAGCTGCTCGTCCGTGATCCACGCCAGCCAGCGGTGGAAGTCCACCTCGGCGGCCAGTTCCTCGCGGGCGCGGGCCACGGCGGGCGAGCGCGGGTCGCGCAGGCCGGCCGGCCAGGACCGCCAGGCACCGCCGTGCACCTGGGCCAGCGCGCACCAGGTGGCGAAGTCCGTCAGGTCACGGCCCTCGCGCGCGGTGAACGCGGCGAACGCGGCGGCCCGGCCGGGCGTCAGCGGCACCTCGTGCACGGCGCGCAGCGCCTCGTGCTTGAGCGACCGTACGGTCTCCCGGTCGATGAGCGCGTCACCGCGCAGCACGGCCTCGTTCAGCGTCCGCGCCCGCTCGGCGCACCGCCGGGCGCGGCGGTGGGCCTCGCCGGTGAGGTACGCGTACTCCGGTACCGCCTCCACCCGTACGTGCATCGGGTCGGGGAAGCGGCGGGTGCCGGGGCGGTAGGGCGACGGGTCGGGCAGCGGTCCGGGCTCGACGGCGTGCAGCGGGCCGAGCTGGACGAAGTCCGCGCCCAGGGACCGGCCCGACCAGGACGCCAGTTCCGCGAGGTCACCGAGGTCGCCCATGCCCCAGGAACGGCGCGAGAGCACCGAGTACAACTGGACGAGGAACCCCCAGTGGCGGCCCTCGGGCACGGGCAGCCGCTCGGGCACGACCAGCAGCGGCGTCGACGCGTCGCGTCCGCGCACGCTCACGTGCAGGGTGTGCCGGCCGATCGGCAGCGGGCCGGACAGGCCGGCCCGGCCGCCGCCGTCCTCCAGCTCCACCTCGGCCACCGCCCCTTCGGGCAGCGCGGGCCGGGCCGCGTCCGCGCCGCGCAGCACGACGCAGTCGGGCAGCAGCCGGGCCGCGGCGCGCGAGCGGTGGGCGGCCAGCGCGGCACCGGCCGCCGAGTCCGTCGAGGCGTCCACCCCGCAGGCGGCGAGCACGGCCACCAGCGTGTCCGGCGACACGGCGACCCGCCGGCCCCGGTCGGTGGTGTACGCGGTGGAGATCCCGTGGGCACGGGCCAGTTCGCGCAGGGCCTCACTCATGCGCCACGCTCCGGCACCGGGCGCGGACGCGGCGACTCCCCGGCCCCGCCGGTCGCACCGCCGTCACCGGTCGCACCGCCGTCACCGGTCGCACCGCCGTCACCGATCGCCCCGACGTCACGGGCCTCACGGACGTCAGCGGTTGCACCGACGTCACGAGTCCCACCGATGCCACCGGTCTCCTGCGCCGAGCCGAAGAGGCGTTCCAGGACGACGGCGACGCCGTCCTCGTCGTTGGCCGGGGCGATCTCGTCGGCCATCGCCCGCAGGGCCGGGTGGGCGTTGCCCACGGCCACCCCGTGCCCGGCCCAGGCCAGCAGGGGGATGTCGTTGGGCATGTCGCCGAAGGCGACCGTCTCGGCGGCGGTGAGCCCCAGCAGCTCCGCCGCCCGCGCCACCCCGGCGCCCTTGGTGGTGCCCGGCGGCAGCACCTCCACCATGCCGCGCACCGAGTGCACCACGGTGACCTCGTCCCCGCACAACCGCCGGGCCTCGGACTCCAGTTCGTCCTCCGGGACGTCCGGATGGTGCAGGACCAGCTTGTCGATCGGGTCGGTCCACAGCAGCCCGCGGTCGGTGGTCACGTCCCAGCCGTGCCGCACCCGCTCCCCGAACCGCGGGGTCACCTTGAACCGGCTCTCCGGCGGCGCCGTCACCACGCCCAGCTCCAGCGTCCCGAGCGCGGCCTCCACCCGCTCGACCACACTGCGCGCCAGGTCCAGGTCGAGCGAGGCCGAGGTCAGCAGCCGGTCGGCGCCGGCGTCGTAGAGCTGCGCGCCCTGCCCGCACACGGCGAGGCCGCGGTAGCCGAGCGCGGCCAGGTACTGCTTGCAGGCCGTGGCGGGCCTGCCGGTGACCACCAGGTGCCGCGCCCCCGCCTCCCGCACGCGCGCCAGGGCGCGCAGCGTCCGCGCGGACACCGTGAGGTCGTCGCGCAGCAGCGTGCCGTCGAGGTCGGTGGCCACGAGCCGGAACGGCGGCCGGGCCGCGCCGGCCGGTCCCCCGGCGGACGCGGCCCCCCGGACGGTCGTCTCGGAGCCCTCGGAGCCCTCGGAGCCCTCGGCGCCCGAGGCGCCCTCGGAGGTCACCTCGGCGGTCTCCTCCGGTCCGCCGGCCGTGGCGGCCACCTCGATGCTGTCCCAGGTGACCCGGCCCGAGGCGAGGGTGAGCATGACGAGCAGGTGCCGGCCGACGGGCGGTCCGTCCAGGGTTCCCCGGAAGACACCGTCCCCGGCCGGGGCCAGCGGGGCCAGGACGACCCCGCTGCCCGCCGGTACCGCCTCGTCGGAGGCGGCGGCCTCGGCACGGGACTCCAGGTCCGAGGCCCGCACCGTGCCGGTGACCGCCACGTCGACGTGGCGCGCGCCCGGATGCGTGTACGTGACGTGCCAGCGGCCCGCCGCGTCCTGCCGGGTCCGGCACCGCCCGCGCAGCCGCGCCGCCCAGTCCTGACGGCCCGCCGCCCGCGCCACCCGCGCGCACCGGACGAAGTCCGCCCGCGCGTACGCGGCGGCGAACAGCCGCTCGCAGGCCGCCTCGTCGAGCGGCGCGCACCGCCCGTACGCGTCCACGTCGCCGAGCGCCGCCGCCGACCGGGCCACCAGCGCCCGGTGCTCCGTCCAGGCGGCGGCGGGCAGCGCGTCGAACCAGCCGTACCGTACGGCGTCCTGGACCGGGTACGGCCTGCGGCGGCCGGCCAGCAGCTCCGCGAAGGCCGCCAGCCGCAGGTCGGCGCTGTGCCGCCAGGTGAAGGACCGCGCGGTGGCGCGGGCCCGCTCGGACAGGCGGGCGTACGCGTCGCGGTCCGTGCGCCACAGCGCGGCGGCCTCGCGTATGCGCGCGGTGAGCGCACCGGCCAGCGCCGGGTCGTCGTCGCGGAAGGAGCCCGGCAGCGCGAACCCCGTCGACGCCGGGTCCCCGGGCGGCAGGGCGTGCCCGAAGTGGGCGGTGACGGTCTGCGCGGTGGCCAGCGGCACCGCCCCGCACGCCATGGCCTCGGCCTGGGCGATGAGGAACCCGTCGAGTTCGTACTTGGAGGGGAAGACGCAGAAGTCCGCGCAGGCGGCCTGCTCGAACAGGGTGTCCTCGCCGGCCAGCCGCCAGTCCAGGTGGACCCGGTCCGGATACCGGTCGGCGACGGCCTGGAAGTGGGCGTTCGCCGGATCGGGCGCCGCCGCCCCGCCCCCGCCGGTGGCGAACCGCAGGACGAAGCTCACCTCCGGATCGGCCGCCAGGACCTCCTCGACCGCGCGCATCAGCTCCAGCTGGCCCTTGTGGTGCACCGCGTACCGGGCGGCGTGGTAGAAGACCGGGCGCGCCGGGTCGAGGCCCAGCGAGCGCAGGACCGCCGCCCGGTCGACGGCGCCCGGATCGCGGGCCAGCCAGCTGTCGGATATCCCGCAGCCGCCCATGAGCAGCTTGTCCGCCCGCTCGCGCACCATCCGCGCCAGCGGCAGCGTCGCGAACAGGCTCTCGAAAGGCGTGTCGCGGAAGGTGGCACAGTGGTCGCGCTGGCCCGGCGAGACGAAGTCGACCAGATCGGCGTGGGCCATGATCAGCGGCAGGAAGGAGACGTGGTCGGGACCGTACTCGACGTGCATGCGGGTCCCGGCCAGGGCCCGCGCCATGGTCGCCTCCGCACTGTCCTCGGCGGGCGGCCGCGCGTCCGGCGCGTCCAGGTCCGCCTCCACGCCGAACAGCGCGAGCAGCCGCTCCACCTGCGGCCGGTACACCTTCTGCGTCACCGGCGCGTTCGCCGCGACCGTGCTCACGGTGCGCAGCAGCGGGTCACCGGCGAACAGCGGCGGCAGCAGGTAGTGGTAGTACGGCTCGAAACCGTGCACCACCGCCGGGCCGCCGCCGAGACGGCGGCGGACGAAGTGGGCCCCGGCCACCTGGAAGACCAGCGGTTTGAAGTGGGCCAGGTCCCGGCCCTCGGTGCCCGGCGGCGGGTACAGCCGGTCCGGCAGCAGGTCCAGGAAGGCGTCGGACAGGAAGTAGACGTCCACGCCCTCCAGCCGCAGCCGGTGCGCCCGCGTGGTCAGGTCCAGGGTGATCTCCGAGGGGTGGCCGGGCCACACCTTCGGGTCCAGGACGAGCGGCACCCGGTGCTCGTGGACGTAGTCGAGTTCCTCGATCGCGTGGTCGCGGCGCAGCGCGCCGAGCAGCCCGTGGGCGGGCGTGACCAGCGAGACCCGGTGGCCGCGCGCCGCGTACTCGCGCGAGAGGTTCCACACCAGCGGCGACAGCCCGCCCCGCATGAGCCGGTTGTCGAACCCGCCGCACTCGAAGGCGAAGTGGATGATGTGCATCGCGTCCGCGGGCGCGTCGTGCGTCCGTGTACCGTCCGTACGCCGCTCCTCGGGTGTCCGTGTCCCGGTCGGACGCTGTGTGCCGGGTGTCCGTGTCCCGTGCATGCGCGCCCGCCTCATCCCAGTGCCGCGGCGGCGCGCGCACCGGCGGCGCGCAGCTCCGGCAGGTCGATGAACTCGGTGTGGGTGCCCACGCTGCCGCACACGAACGCGCCGGCCACCGAGCCCGCCAGCACACACTCCTCCAGCTCACGCCCCTCGAAGAGGGTGTGCAGGAACGCCGTGACGAACGCGTCGCCCGCGCCGTTGGTGTCCACCACCGGCCGCTCCGGACGCACCGCCGGGAAGTGCCGCACCCGGTCCTCGCCGCGCACCAGCAGGTGGCAGCCGTCGGCGCCGTCCGTGGCGACGACGAACCGCGCCCGGCCCTCCTCGACGACCGAGCGCAGCACCGCCTCCAGCCGGTCGTGGACCGCCGCCGCGCTCAGGAACACGTAGTCGGAGGCGAGGGCGTAGGTACGGTGGTGCGGATTGCGCCCGTCCCAGTCGTGCAGGTCCGTCGAACTGGTCACGCCCAGGCGGTGGATGTCCTCGTACATGTCCTGGTTGTGGCCGATGATCGACAGGTGGACGTGCGCGGAGCGCTCCAGGAACGGCAGGTAGAAGTCGCGCGGCAGCCTCAGCCCGGCGGGGTGCCGGCCGTCGTAGAAGGAGAACCGCCGCCCCTGCGGGTCGACGAGGTTGGCCGCGCGCGGGGTGCCGTGCGGGGAGACGACGTGGCTGAAGTCCAGGCCGTGGCGCGCGTAGTGGTCGAGCACCATGCGGCCCTGCGGATCGTCGCCGAGGAAGTCGATGAACTTGGTCCGCAGGCCGAGCGTGTGCCAGCCCAGCGCCACCCCGTTGCCGGTGTGCCCCACGTAGTCCCGCAGCGGCTCCACGAACACCGAGTCGCCCGGCGGCACCCGCAGTTCGTCGACCCGCACGATGGTGTCCACGCCCACGCCGCCGACCACCAGCACGTCGTAGTCGCTCGTACGCCGCTCGTCCGCGGCCTGTCCCGAGACGGTCATGCCCTCACTCCTTCGGTGACTTGCTGGACGTGGCCGTCCTCCAGGACGACCGCCCCGTCGATGTCCGCGCCCGGCGCCACCACGGCACCGGGCAGCAGCACACTGCGCCGCACCCGCGCCCCCGCGCCGATCCGCACGCCAGGGAACAGCACGCTGTCCTCGACCAGACCGGCGTTGACCAGGTCGGCCGGGACCAGGCAGGCACGCACACCGGCGGCCTCGGCCACCCAGTGCCGGGCGGTCGCGGGGCGGACGGTCAGCGGCATCTCGGTCACCGGCAGCGGCGCGCGCGGACCGGCGGCCAGCGCCAGGTGCGCCCGGTGGTAGCGCTCCACGGTGCCGATGTCCTCCCAGTGGCCGCGCACCTCGTGCCCGCGGATGTGCTCCCCGGCCGCGAGCATCGCGGGGATCACGTCCCGGCTGATGTCGTGCTGCCAGCCGGTGCCGTCCAGCGCGGTCAGGTAGCGGCGCAGCACGGCCGCGTCGAACACGCAGAACGCCGCGAAGACCAGGTCGGAGGTGGGGTTCTCCGGCTTCTCCACGAACTCGGTGAGCCGGCCGCGGCCGTCGAAGCCGACCATGCCGAACAGGTGCACCCAGCGCGGGTCGATGCGCTGGTAGGCGACGGTCAGCGCGGCCCCGGACGCCCGGTGCGCGGCGACCAGCGGACCGTAGTCGTAGCGGTAGACGTGGTCGGCGTGCAGCACCAGGACGTGCTCGGTGCCCTCGGTGAAGACGTACTCCGCCTTGCGGATCAGCGCGTCAGCGGTGCCGCGCTCCAACGGCCAGGTCCGGGCGGGCAGTCCACCGGGCAGGCCGCCGGCGGGGGCGGCCCGGTAGGCGCTGTCGTAGGGCCCGAAGTGCACCCGGAAGCCCGGCCGGGCGTTCCACACCCGGTGCAGGTCGTCCATCAGCAGCCGCTCCTCGTACTGCGACAGCAGCAGCACCTCCGGCAGGCCCGAGGCGCGGGCGTTGGCCAGGCTGAAGTCGATGAGCCGGCAGGCGCCGCCGAAGGGGACCAGCGGCTTGAGCCGGCCGGTGCCCAGCGGTCCCATGCGCCGGCCCTCGCCGCCGGCCAGCAGCACCGCGCGCACGCCGCGCAGACCGGCTCCGCGCGGGTCATGGGCCCGGGGATCAGACATGACGCACCTCGTCCCAGGTGACGCGGCCGGAGGAGAGGGTGAGCAGGAGCTGGGCGCCGTCGGCCGGTGCCTGGCCCGTGAAGACGCCCGGTGCGGTGCGCTCCAGGGTGGTCACCTCGGGCAGGGCCCGGTCCGAGCCCCGCCGCGCGCCGACCACTTCCACCCGTTCGGCGTGCGGCAGCCGGTACTCCAGACGGGTGCCGCTCACCCGCCGGCGCTCGCGCAGCGCGGTCACCTCCGCGGGCGGCACGGCGCCGGGGACGCGGGCGAGGACCCGCTCGCAGGCGGTGAAGTCGGCCCGCAGCCAGGCGGCGCGGAAGATCAGGCGGGCGGCGTCCGCGTCGAGCGGGGCGTGGCGCGCGTAGGCGTCGAGGTCGCCGTGGTCCACGGCGGCGTCGGCGGCGGCCTGCCGGTCGTACCCCAGGTCGTCGGGGAGCAGGTCGAACCAGCCGTGCTTCAGGGCGAGTCCGGGGGACAGGGCCGGCGGCCGGCCCTCCCACAGATCCGTGAACGCGGCCAGGTGCAGGTCGGCGCAGTGGTCCCAGGTGAAGACCCGGGCGACTGCCGAGGCCCGCCGCGACAGCTCCCGGTAGCGCTCCGGCTCCGTCGACCACAGCGCCGCCGCCTGGCGGATGCGGTCGGCGAGCGCGGCGACCAGCAGGTCGTCGTCCTCCGCGAAGGACCGGTTGACCGCGAAACCGGTGGTGGTGTCAGGCCCGTCGGCGTGCCGGAAGTGCTCCATGCCGCGCTGGTCGGTGGCGATGGGCACCGCTCCGGTGGCCATCGCCTCGCCCTGCGCGATGAGGAAGGTGTCCATCTCGAACTTGGACGGGAAGAGCGCGAAGTCCGAGGCGGCGGCGTACGCGAACACCCGCTCCTCCGGCACCCGCTCCCACTCCAGGTGCAGCCGGCCCGCGTGCCGGGCGGCGACCTCGTGGAAGTACGGGTCGTCGATGCCGGCGCCGGAGATGCAGCGGATGACGAAGTTGGCCGCCAGGCCCTCGCCGAGCACCCGGTCCACGGCCCGCACCAGCTCGACCTGGCCCTTGTGGTGGACGGCGTAGCGGGCGTTGTGGAAGAACGTGGGCAGCGCCGCATCCAGGCCCAGGCCGCCGAGCACCTCGGCCCGGTCGACCCCGGCCGGGTCCCAGGCCAGCCACTGGTCGGAGATCGCGCAGCCGCCGACGAACATCTTGTGCGCGTTGCGCCGCACCACGTCGGCGATCGGCAGCCGCCGGAACAGCGCCTCGAAGGGGGTGTCCCGGAAGGAGGCGTAGAAGTCGAGCTGGCCGGGGGAGAGGAAGTCGATCAGGTCGGCGTGCTCGGCGGTCAGCTCGTAGAGCGCCACGTGGTCCTGCGGGTAGGTGTAGTGCAGGTGGGTGAGCTGCTGGTACTGGACGACGGCGGCGGGCACGTCCGGCTCGGGGTCCGGTCCGGGCAGCTTCACGTCCACGCCGAGCAGCTCGAAGAGCCGCTCCACCTCGGGCGCGTACACCTTCTTCGCGATCGGCATGTTGCTCTGCACGTTGCTGACGACCAGCTTGGTGGGGTCCGCGCGCAGCGCGGCCGGCAGCAGGTGGTGGTAGTACGGCTCGTGCGCGTGCACGATCGCCCGTTCCTGGCCGAACCAGGCGCGCAGGAACCGCACGCAGTCCACCTGGAACACCAGCGGCTTGAAGAAGACCAGGTCCCGTCCCTTGGCGGAGTAGGGCGGGTAGAAGGTGTCCGGCAGCCGGTCCAGGTACTCGTTGGACAGGAAGTACAGGTCCACGCCGTCGAGCCGGATGCGGTGGGCGGTGGTGCGCAGCGGCAGCCGCACCTCGGACGGGAAGTCGCGCCACACCCGGGTGTCCAGGGCCACCGGCAGTGTGTAGGTGTCGTCGTAGGGCAGGTCCTCCACGTCGTAGCGGCGGCGCAGGTCGTCGAGGCGGCCGTGCGCCGGGGTCACGATGGAGACCCGGTGGCCGCGGGCGGCGAAGGTCCTGGAGAGGTTCCACAGGTAGACGGAGGTGCCGCCCTGCAGGAAGGTGTGGTCGAAGCCGCAGCACTCGAAGTACGTCTCGATGACGTGCATCCGGGGCGCGGGGGAGGTGCGGGGCGGCCGGGGCGCGTTCACGACGGTCATGTCCTCGCGGGTGTCGTCGGGGCGGGTGTCGTCGGGGCGGTGTCCGGCGCCAGCGCGAGCGCGTGGCGCAGGTCGATCGCTGCGTGGTAGGGGCGGGCGTGGTCGTGGTTGTAGCCCAGCTCGTGCAGCAGGCGGCGCAGGTAGAGCAGGCGCCGCAGCGGGCTGTCGGGGGCGGGGCCGAGCAGCAGGCGCAGCACGTGTGCGCGCCAGGTGTCGGCGGTGCGGAACACGGCGTCCACCACGGCCCGTCCGCCGGGCGGCAGACCGTGGGCACCGTCCGGGGACGCTTCGCCGGAGACCTCCAGGGAGGCGTACATGGTCAGGGTGGAGTCGATGCCGAGCCGGCGGGCGCTCTCGAAGGCGGCCTCGTCGGCCGTGAAGTACTCCAGCGCGCGCTGGACGGCGACGAGGTCCTGGAGCGGCGACTGGGCGGCGTAGGCGGGGTCGTCGGGCGACACGGCGGGCGTGGACAGGTCGATGACGCTCATCCGCCAGGGGGCGCCGTCGGTGTCCTGCTCACCGCACAGCAGGTGCGACAGGTGCAGGTCGCCGTGGCACGGTCCGGCGCCCGGCGCCGTGTCCGCCCCGGCGAACTCCTCGCCCAGCAGGGCCACTTCGCGCTCCAGGGCGGCGAAGGCGGCACGGCGGGCGGCGGACGGCAGGGGCGGCCCGTCCCCAAAGTCTCCGGCCGGGTGCTGCGCGGCGCCCGCCAGGCCGGCCAGCCGGCGCGCGGCACGCTCCAGCGCCTCGCCCACCGGATAGCCGGCCGAGGGCGCGCCCAGGAGCGCCGACAGGTCCCGGTGGAAGGCGCGCAGGAAACCGCCGGCGGCGCGCAGGTTCTCCTCCAGGGGGCGCAGGTGGGCCCGGACGAGCCCTTCCGGTGCCGCCTCCCGCCCGGTCAGCCGCGGCCACAGGGAGCGAAGGTTCTCCCGCAGCGGTACGTCGATGCCCCGGCCCGGCGCGTGGCGGTACAGGATGCCCAGCGGGTGCAGGGTGCCGCGCACCGGGTCGGTGTACGTGTAGTCGCCGGCCCACTCGGGGGTGTGCCCGGTGCCGCTCATCAGCCGCAGCAGCCCGGGTTCGCGGACGGTCTCGTCCAGCCGCCGGTAGGTCTTGTGGATGTGGGCGAGGCCGCCGATCTCCACCAGCGACAGGGCGTTGGAGGACCAGCCCTGGTCGAACGGCAGCCGCCGCACCTCGCCGGCCGGGAGGCCGGGCGCCCGCCGGAACTCCAGGACCCCGCCGCGGGCGGTGCGCAGCGGTGTCCCGGCCAGCACCCGGCGCACGGCCGCGAGCCCGGCGGTGGCGTCCCCGTCCCCGCCCCCGTCTCCGGGTCCGCCGTCCGGCCCTGCGGTCCGTACCGGGACGAAGAACCGCTGCCCGGACGCCGGGCCGCCCACGGCGGCCACCACGAGCAGCAGGTCGTGCGGGCCCAGCACCGCGTGGTCGAGCCGCTCGAAGCGGTCGGCGGCGCGGGCGTCGTGGGACATCCACGGGGCGTCGCGCAGCAGCTCCCCGAGCTGCGCGTCACCCGGCACCAGCACGCTCGCCTCACTCGGCTCGCTCGACTCGTTCGACTCGCTCAACTCGCTCAACTCGCTCAACTCCCGGTCATCTCGTAGGCGTTGACGCCGCGCCGCCAGACGGCCAGGGCGACGGCCAGGGCTCCCGCCGTCACCACCGGCAGCCACACCACCAGTCCCGTGGCGCCGGTCAGCAGGTAGACGCACGGCACGTAGGAGGTGAAGGCGAAGGGCAGTACCCAGGTCAGCAGGGCACGCAGCGAGGAGTGGTAGATGTCCAGCGGGTAGGCGGCGAACTCGGACACCTGGCTCGCCGCGTACATCGACGGCAGGCTGGTCACGGTCCAGAAGGACAGCGAGGCGAAGAACAGCTTCACCGCGGTGTGGATGAGCGCCCCGCACAGCACGAGCAGCGGCGCCACGGCCCACTGCAACGGCGTCAGGTGCAGGTCCAGTTCGCTGCCGGTCCAGCCCACCAGGGCGGCGCCGACGATCAGTTCGCCCAGGCCGTCGGGGTGGAAGAAGCGCTCCGACAGCAGCGAGAAGAGCGGGTTCACCGGGCGGATCAGATAGCGGTAGAACTCGCCGCGCTGCACGAGCTTGCGGCCCAGTTCCCACAGCTGGTCGGTGAAGAGGTGGTCCAGGCCGCGCGGCAGCAGCGAGAAGCCGAGCAGGAACAGCACCTCGTGGTAGGTCCAGCCGCCCACCGCCGGGACCTGGCGGAAGACCAGGCCCACCACAGCCGTCTGGAGTCCGACCCGCACCAGGAACGCACCCGCCCCCAGGGCGAAGTCCATCCGGTACGCGGTCAGCCGGTGCAGCCCGACACCGCCGAGGAAGAACGCCAGGCGCACGTGGCGCCACACCGTCCGGGTCATCCGCCGAGCACCTCCAGCCGGCTCAGCGAGGCCCGCCACAGCACGGTGGTGAGCACCGTCAGGGCGGCCACCCAGCCCAGTTGCCGGCCGAGCACGTCCGCCGCGCCCGTCCAGCCGTCGTAGCGGCCGAGCAGCAGGGTCAGCGGGGCGTCGACCATGCCGCGGAAGGGCAGCGCGGAGGCGAGCGCCGCGAGCGGGCCCGGCATGAGCGCGATCGGCACCAGCTGACCGGCGAAGAAGGCCACCACGCTCTGCTTCACCATCCGCACCCCCCAGGTGTTGGTGGTGAGGAAGCCGGTCATCCCGGTCAGCAGGTTCACGAAGAAGGCGAGGAGGACGGAGAGCGCGGCCGACACCAGGAACAGCGGCACGTCCGCCGGCCGGGGCACGGTCAGCGGCACCAGCAGGGCGAACAGGACGAGCACCGGCACCCCGACCAGCACGGCGTTGGCCGCGACGACCGGCAGAGAGGCGAAGAACCGCACCACGGGGTAGCTGACCGGCCGCACCAGCATGACCGCGACGTCACCGCGGTACACCTCGGCGGCGACCTCGTCGTCCACCCGGTTGGCGTGCAGCACCTGGAGGACCTGGGCCATCAGCAGGTAGGTGGTGATGCCCTCGGCGGTGAAGCCGCCCGGACCGCCGCCGGGCGGGGCGTCCGCGTACACCGCCCGCCACAGGAAGACGGTGACGGCGGCGCCGGCCGCGGCGGTGACCCCGGTCATGACGAACGTCGAGCGGTACTGGAGCAGGGACTGCAGGCCGCCGGTGGCGAAGGAGAGGTAGGGGCGGACGCGTCCCAGTGGGCCGGGGCCGCGGACCTTCCCGGGGCGGGGCGCGCGGCCGGACGCCGGGGTGTGTGCGGATGCGGGGGTGTGCCCGGGTCCGTGGCCGGACGCGGAAGCGGGTGCCGAGCCGGTCATGCCGGACCACCGTCCTCCCCGACGCCCCCGCCCGGGACGGAGTCCGTGCGCGGGACGCGGTCCGTGCCGGGGACGCCGGCCGGGACCGCCTCCCGCCGTCCGCCGCCGTAGATCTCGCGGAGCACGTCCTCCAGGTCCGGTTCGGGCGCGTAGCAGTCCGCCAGGTCGAAGCGGTCCAGGAGGAAACCCAGCACCTGCCGCGAGGTGAAGCGCTCCACCGGGTACTCCACGCGGATCCGGCCGTCCTCGCCGGGCGAGGCCGTCACCCCCGGCAGTCCCCGCTCGATGTCCGCGCAGGCCGCCGCGGGGGCGGGGCCGCCGCGGTGGTCGAACACGACCGAGCGCCGGTCGGCGCCGCGCAGCAGGTCCCGGATGCTGCCCTGGTGCACCACCCGCCCGCGGTCCACGACCAGCGCGCTGTCGCAGATCGCGGCGATGTCGGTGATGTCGTGGCTGGTGAGCACGACCGTGGTGCCCAGCTCCCGGTGGACGTGGTTGACCAGGTGGCGCACCGCGTCCTTGAGGACCATGTCCAGGCCGATGGTCGGCTCGTCCCAGAACACCACCGCCGGGTCGTGCAGCAGGCTCGCCGCGATCTCGGCGCGCATCCGCTGGCCCAGGCTGAGCTGGCGCACGGGTGTGCCGCCGAGGGCGTCGATGTCCAGGAGTTCCCGGTACAGGCCGAGGTTGCGGTGGTAGACCGCGTCGGGGATGTCGTAGATCCGGCGCAGGATGCGGAAGGAGTCCGGCACGGACAGGTCCCACCACAGCTGGCTGCGCTGGCCGAAGACGACGCCGATGCCGCGCGCGTTGAGCTGCCGGTGCCGGTACGGCTCGATGCCGCCGACCAGGCAGCGCCCGCTGGTGGGCGTCATGATGCCGGTGAGCATCTTGATCGTGGTGGACTTGCCGGCCCCGTTGGCGCCGATGTACGCCGTCTTCGTGCCGGCCGGGACGGTGAAGGACACGTCGTCGACCGCGCGCACGACGCGGTGCCTGCGGGTCAGCAGCGTGGACAGGCTGCCGGCCAGTCCGGACCTGCGTTCGGGGATCCGGAACTCCTTGACGAGATTCTCCGCGACGATCACGACAGCACCCGCTCCATGGCCTGTTCGAGCAGGCGCACGCCCTCGTCGAGCAGCGGCTCGTCCAGGGTGAACGGCGGTGCCAGCCGCAGGATGTGCCCGCCGAGGGCGACCCGCAGGCCGAGGTCGAGCGCGGTGGCGTACACCGCGCGGGCCAGGTCGGGCGCGGGGGTGCGGCTCGCCCGGTCGGTGACGAACTCCAGTCCGTACAGCAGTCCGATGCCGCGCACGTCACCGAGGTTGTCGAACCGCGCGTGCAGCGCCGCCAGCCGCTCGCGCAGCAGTTCCCCGAGGACCCGTACCCGCTCGATCAGCCGGTCGCGTTCGACGACCTCCAGGGTGGCGCGGGCGGCGGCGATGCCCAGCGGGTTGCCCGCGTACGTCGAGGCGTACGCCCCCGCCCCGGCCGCCGCCGGATGGCGCAGCAGCTCCGAGCGCCCGGCCAGCACGGCGAACGGGAACCCGCTGGCCATCCCCTTGGACAGGGTCACCAGGTCGGGTTCGACGCCGAACTGCTCGCTGGCCAGGAACGTTCCCGTGCGGCCGCCGCCGGTCAGCACCTCGTCGGCGACGAGCAGCACCCCGTGGGAGCGGCACGCCTCCGCGATCTGCTCCCAGTAGCCCGGCGGCGGCACGACCACGCCGGCGGCGCCGAGCACCGGCTCGAAGACCAGCGCGGAGACGTTCGGCTTCTCGGCGATGTGCCGGCGCACCAGCGAGGCGCACCGCACCCCGCACGAGGGGTAGGTGAGTTCCAGCGGACAGCGGTAGCAGTAGGCCGAGTACCCGAGCACGGAGTTGCCGGCGAACGCCTGGTGGCCGACGTCCCAGTGGACGAGCATGCGGGCGCCCATGGTCTTGCCGTGGAAGCCGCCGCGCAGCGCGCCGATCCGGTTGCGGCCGGGCGGCGCGGTCGCCTGCACCACGCGCAGCGCGGCCTCGACGACCTCGGCGCCGGTGGAGAACAGCGCATAGGTGTTCAGCTGTTCGGGCAGCAGCCGGGCCAGCAGGTCCAGGAGCGCGGCCCGCTCGGGTGTGGCCGAGTCGTGCACGTTCCACAGCCGGCCCGCCTGTTCGGTGAGCGCCCGGACGACCTCGGGGTGCCCGTGGCCCAGCGACTGGGTCAGGGTGCCCGCCGCGAAGTCCAGGTACTGGTTGCCGTCGAGATCGGTGAGGACGGGGCCGCGCCCCTCGGCGAACACCCGGCGCCCCACGGCCGCCTCCTCCGAGGCGCCCGGTGCCAGATGCCCGGCCTCCCGCTCCAGCCGTTCCCGCTGGTGCCGACCTGTCACGTACTGCCCCCAACTCATGTGTGCGAACTGCGCGCTGCGCCGCGCCGTTGGGCGATGCCGGTGGCGAGTCAAACACCAAAGACGCGCCCTCTGCAAGGAGTTGCTGAAAATTTCAGAAGCGTCTTGCGCTGCTCGGCACACCTCTGCTTGAGTCGGGAACAGCTCAGCCGGTGACACCGCGACCCGCGTTCGAGGAGAGATCCGTGAGACCACAGACCCAGCCCCTTGCGCGACACCGGTGGCCGGTGTGAAAGCCCTGGTCCTGGCGGGCGGCACAGGCAGCAGACTGCGGCCCTTCACCCACACACGCGCCAAACAGCTCCTGCCCATCGCCAACAAACCCGTCCTCGCCTACGCCCTGCAGGCCATCGCCGAGGCGGGAATCGAGGAGGTGGGTGTCGTGGTCGGCGGCCACGCCGACGACATCCGCCAGGTGCTCGGTGACGGGGCGGCGTTCGGCGTGCGGGTGACCTACCTGCACCAGCCGGCACCGCTCGGCCTCGCGCACGCGGTGCTGCTCGCCCGGGACTTCCTCGGCGCCGACGACTTCCTGCTCTACCTCGGGGACAACTACCTGGAGGACGGTGTCAGCGGCTTCGTGCGCCGCGCCGCGGAGGGCAGCGACGCCGCACGGCTGCTGCTCACCCCGGTGCCCGACCCGAGCGCCTTCGGCGTCGCCGAGGTCGGCGCCGACGGGCTGGTCCGGCGCCTGGAGGAGAAACCCGAGCACCCGGCCAGCGACCTGGCGCTCATCGGCGTCTACGCCTTCTCCCCGGCCGTGCACGACGCGGTGCGCGCCATCCGGCCCTCCGGCCGCGGCGAGCTGGAGATCACCCACGCGGTGCAGTGGATGATCGACCGGGGCCTGGCCGTGCGCGCCGAGACGACGACCCGGCCCTGGCGCGACACCGGCAGCGTCGACGACATGCTGGAGGCCAACCGGCACGTCCTGGACCGGATCGAGGGCCGCGTCGACGGCAAGGTCGACCCGCACAGCGTGCTGGTGGGCCGGGTCCGTGTCGAGGAGGGGGCCGTCGTCAGGGGGTCGCGTATCGTCGGCCCCGTGGTGATCGGGGCGGGAGCCGTCGTCAGCAACTCCAGCGTCGGCCCCTACACCGCCATCGCCGAGGACTGCCGGATCGAGGACAGCGCGATCGGCTACTCCGTGCTCCTGCGGGGCGCGTGTGTGGAGGGCGCCGCCCGGATCGAGCAGTCACTCATCGGCCGCGAGGCGACCGTGGCCGCGGCGCCCCGGCTCCCGCAGGCCCACCGTCTCGTCATCGGCGACCACAGCAAGGTGCAGTTGTACTCATGACATCCCGCGTTCTCGTCACCGGAGGAGCCGGCTTCATCGGCTCCGCCTACGTCCGCACACTGCTCGGCCCGGCAGGCCCGCCCGGCGTCGAGGTGACCGTGCTCGACAAACTCACCTACGCCGGCAGCCTCACCCGCCTCGACGCGGTCCGCGGGGACGGCCGGCTCACCTTCGTCGAGGGCGACGTGTGCGACCCGGCGACCGTGCGGAAGCTGGCCGCCGGGCACGACGACATCGTGCACTTCGCGGCCGAGTCCCACGTGGACCGCTCGATCGAGGACGGCTCCGGCTTCACCCGCACCAACGTCGTCGGCACCCAGACCCTCCTCGACGCCGCCCTGCGGCACGGCGTGCGCACCTTCGTGCAGATCTCCACCGACGAGGTCTACGGCTCGCTTCCCGAGGGCGCCGCCCTGGAGGACGACCCGCTGCGGCCCAGCTCGCCCTACGCGGCCTCCAAGGCCGCGGCCGACCTCATCGCGCTCGCCCACCACCACACCCACGGCCTCGACGTCCGGGTGACCCGCTGCACCAACAACTTCGGTCCCTACCAGCACCCCGAGAAGGTCATCCCGCGCTTCGTGACCGCGCTGCTGACCGGCGGGAACCTGCCGGTGTACGGCGACGGCGCGCAGGTGCGCGACTGGCTGCACGTGGACGACCACGTGCACGCGGTGGAACTGGTGCGCACGGGCGGCCGGCCCGGCCGCGTCTACAACATCGGCGGCGGCACCGCGCTGACCAACCTGGACCTCGCGCACCGCCTGCTCGAACGGTGCGGCGCGGGCCCCGACCGCATCACGCACGTCACCGACCGCCCGGGGCACGACCGCCGGTACGCCGTCGACCACGGGCGGATCACCGCGGAACTCGGCTACCGGCCCCGCGTCGGCTTCGACGCCGCGCTGACCGGGACGGTGGACTGGTACCGCGCCCACCGCTCGTGGTGGGAGCCGTTGCTGACCTCGTCCTGATCAGGACCGGGGAAGAACGGGGGAGAGGGGGAGACAGAAGCCGAAGGAGGGAGGGGTGGGGGGACTGGGGTACTCCGGCCGGCCGGCCGGGCGCGTGGGGGTGACCCGGCGGCTGACCGGCGGACCAACCCCCCGACCGGGGGCCGGAGTTCGACGAACGTAGCACCGTTGAAATTTTTGCGAAAGGTCTTGCGGCGTTCTACGGGCGTCGATCGCCTGATGAACGGTGTTTTCCGCGGGAGGGGTTGACCCACGGTAATGCGGCGCCGTACGTTCTCGGCCGCAATCTCTTGCAGCAAGAAACATCGGCGGCAAGAGTCACACGGCCTTCTCCGGCACGGCGCGTTGCCACTCGAGGCTGCTGCTCCGGTATCACCCCACCCCACGAACTGGAGAAACCATGGCCAGAAAGACCGTGGCCGCTGCACTCGCCGCCCTGGCGGGAGCCGCTGTGGCCGTCACGGCACCCACGCCCGCCCAGGCCGCGGCGCCGGGCGGCAAGGACGTCACCGCGGTGATGTTCGAGTGGAACTTCGCCTCCGTCGCCAAAGCCTGCACGGACGAGCTGGGCCCCGACGGGTACGGATACGTTCAGGTCTCCCCGCCGAACGAGCACATCCAGGGAAGTTCCTGGTGGACGGCGTACCAGCCGGTCAGCTACAAGATCGGCACCAAGCTCGGCGACCGCGCCGCGTTCAGGAGCATGGTCGACACCTGCCACGCCGCCGGCGTGAAGGTGGTCGCGGACACCGTGATCAACCACATGGCCAACGCCTCCGGCACCGGCACCGCGGGATCGCCCTTCAGCAAGTACGACTACCCGGGCACGTACTCCGCCGCCGACATGGACGACTGCACCTCGCCGGTCACCAATTACGCGGACCGCTGGAACGTCCAGCACTGCGAGATGGGCGGCCTGCCCGACCTCGACACCGGTGAGGAGTACGTCCGCAAGACCATCGCCGGGTACATGAACGACCTGCTCTCCCTCGGCGTCGACGGCTTCCGCATCGACGCGGCCAAGCACATCCCCGAGGACGACCTCGCCGACATCAAGTCCCGGCTGACCTCCCCCGGCGTCTACTGGAAGCAGGAGACGATCGGCGCGGCCGGCGAGGCGGTGCAGCCGCCCGAGTACTACGGCACCGGCGACGTCCAGGAGTTCAACTACGCCTACGACCTCAAGCGCGTCTTCAACAACGAGAAGCTCTCGGAGCTGAAGAACTTCGGCGAGGACTGGGGCCTGGTCCGCTCCGACAAGGCCTCCGTGTTCGTCACCAACCACGACACCGAGCGCAACGGCGGCACCCTCACCTACAAGGACGGCGCCAACTACACCCTCGCGCACGTCTTCATGCTGGCCTGGCCCTACGGGTCGCCCGACGTCCACTCCGGCTACGAGTTCAGCGACAAGGACGCCGGCGGCCCGAACAACGGGCAGGTCGACGCCTGTTACACCGGCGGCTGGAAGTGCGAGCACGCCTGGCGCGAGATCGCGAGCATGGTCAAGCTCCGCAACACCGCCGCCGGGACCGCGGTGACCAACTGGTGGGACAACGGCGGCAACCAGATCGCCTTCGGCCGCGGTGACAAGGCGTACGTCGCCATCAACCACGAGGGCTCCGCGCTGACCCGCACCTTCCAGACCTCCCTGCCGGCCGGCGACTACTGCGACGTGCAGAGCGGCAAGGGCGTCACCGTGAACTCCTCCGGACAGTTCACCGCCACGCTCGGCGCGAACTCCGCGCTCGCCCTGCACGTCGGCGCGAAGACCTGCGGCGGCTCCGGCAACGGCCCCGGTGACGGCGGCAGCACCGCCACCGGGGCCTCCTTCCAGGTCAACGCCACCACCCAGTGGGGCCAGAACATCTACGTCACCGGAGACAACGCCGCCCTCGGCAGCTGGAACACCGCGAACGCCCTGAAGCTGGACCCCGCGAGCTACCCCGTGTGGAAGCTGGACGTCCCCCTGCCCGCGGGCACGGCCTTCCAGTACAAGTACATCCGCAAGGACGCGAGCGGCAACGTCACCTGGGAGAGCGGCGCCAACCGCACCGCCACCGTCGGCACCGGCGGCCTGCTCGCCCTGAACGACACCTGGCGCGGCTGACCGCCGTACAGCAGGAAGCCGCCCGCCCGGGCGGCCGACCGCCGCACGGCACGAGCCGCCACCAGGTCCCGGCACGGGCCGGTGCCCCCGCAGCGAGGGGGACACCGGCCCGTGTGCCCGTACCGAGAAGAGGAGAGACCTCACGTGGCCGGCACCGTCCGCCGTAACACAACCGCCCTGGCCCTCGCCCTGTCCGCCGCACTGCTGCCGCCCCTGGCGCCCCCGGCCTCGGCCGCGAGCCCGGCCGCCCCCGCGGCCGCACTGCCGCCCGCGCCCCCGGCCCCGCCCTCGGACGCCCGGCTCGCCGCACAGTCCGCCCGCCCGGCCGACAGCAGGGAGCAGTTCTACCTCCTGCTGCCCGACCGGTTCGCCGACGGTTCCCCGGCCAACGACCGCGGCGGCCTGACCGGCGACCGCCTCACCACCGGGTACGACCCCACCGACAAGGACTTCTTCCAGGGCGGCGACCTGCGCGGCGTCATCGACCGCCTCGACTACGTCAAGGGCCTGGGCACCACCGCCATCTGGCTCGCCCCGGTGTTCCGCAACAAGCCCGTCACCGTACGCGACGGCCACGCCACCGCGAACTACCACGGCTACGCCATCACCGACTTCACCCGCGTCGACCCGCACTTCGGCACCGAGGCCGACCTGACCGAACTCATCGACAAGGCCCACCGCAAGGGCATGAAGGTCTTCTTCGACGTCATCACCAACCACACCGCCGACACCATCGACTACGCCGAACAGGCCTACGGCTACCGCAGCAAGGGCGCCTACCCCTACCTCGACACCAGCGGCCGCCCCTTCGACGACGCGCAGGGCATGCGGCCCACCGACGCGGCCGGCGCCCCCTACACCCCCCGCCCCTCCACCGACCCCGCGGACCGCAAGGTCCCCGCCTGGCTCGACGACCCGGCGATGTACCACAACCGCGGCAACTCCGCCTTCGCCGGGGAGAGCGCCCTCTACGGCGACTTCCAGGGCATGGACGACCTGTGGACCGAACGCCCCGAGGTCGTCCGCGGAATGGAGAAGATCTACGAGAAGTGGGTCAGGGACTACCAGGTGGACGGCTTCCGCGTCGACACCGCCAAGAACGTCGGCATGGACTTCTGGACCCAGTGGGCCGGCGCGCTCGACCGCTACGCCGCACAGCACGGACGCCCGCACTTCTTCCTCTTCGGCGAGGCCTTCTCCGCCGACCCCGCCATCACCGCCCCCTACGTCACCCAGGGCCGGCTCGACTCCACCCTCGACTTCCCCTTCCAGGCCGCCGCCCGCAACTTCGCCTCCCGCGGCGGCCCCGCCGACGACCTCGCCCACGTCTTCGCCCAGGACTACCGCTACGGCACCGACAAGACCAACGCCTACAGCCAGGTCACCTTCCTCGGCAGCCACGACATGGGCCGCATCGGCACCTTCCTCGCCCAGGACAACCCCGGCGCCGACGACGCGGAACTGCTGCGCCGCGACCGCCTCGCCCACGAGCTGATGTTCCTCTCCCGCGGCAACCCGGTGGTCTACTCCGGTGACGAACAGGGCTTCACCGGGGCGGGCGGAGACGTCGACGCCCGCCAGACGATGTTCGCCTCCCGCGTGCCCGACTACCTCGACGACGACGAGATCGGCACCGACCGCACCGCCGCCTCGGACTCCTACGACACCGCCCACCCCCTCTACCGGGCCATCGCGGACCTCTCCCGGCTCACCCGGCGCCACCCCGCGCTGCGCGACGGCGTCCAGACCGAGCGGTACGCCCAGGGCTCCGTGTACGCCGTCACCCGCACCGGCCTCCAGGAGCAGCGCCCCTACCTCGTCGCGTTCAACAACGCGGACCGGGCGAAGACCGTCACCGTCCCGACCGGCACCGCGAACACGGAGTTCCGGGCGCTGTACGGCACCACCGGCGCCGTGCGCGGCGGCGCGGACGGCAAGGTCACCGTAACCGTACCGGCCTGGTCCTCGGTCGTGTTCCGGGCGGCGAAGCGGCTGCCCGCACCCGCGGCCCGCCCCGCCCTCACGCTGCACGCCCCGGCCGCCGGAGCGAACGGCACCGTGGAGATCAGCGCGGACACCGGCGGCGGGGAACTCGACCGCGTCGTCTTCGCCGCCCAGACCGGCAGCGGCGCATGGCGGACGCTCGGCACCGCCGACCACGCCCCCTACACGATCACCCAGCACCTGCCCGCCGACGTGGCCGCCGGAACCCCCCTGCGGTACAAGGCGGTCGTCGTCGACCGCGCCGGACGCACCGCGAGCGCCCTGGCGTCCACCACCGCGGGCGCCGCCCCGGCGGCCGCGAGACCGACGGCGGCCCGCCACCGCGCCGTCGTCCACTACCACCGCGCCGACGGCGACTACACCGGCCTCACCCTGCGCACCGCCGACGGCCGCACCGCACAGTTCACCGGCCGCGACGCCTACGGCGCCTTCGCCTGGTTCGAACCGGCCGCCGGCACCACCGCGGTCCGATTCACCGTCGAGCGGAACGGCACCGCCGACGGACCCGCGCGCACCCTGGACTTCGCCGCCGCGGCCGAGGTGTGGACCGCCCAGGGCAGCGACACCGTGGAGGCGGCCCGGCCCACCGGCGCCTACCCGCCGCAGGACCCGGCCACGGCGGTCATCCACTACCACCGCGCGGACGGCGACTACACCGGCTGGGGCCTGCACGCCTGGACGGGCGCCGCCCACCCGCCGGAGTGGAACGACCCCATCCGGCCGGTCGGCCAGGACTCCTTCGGCCTCGTCTTCGAGGTCCCGCTGACCGCCCACGCGGGCTCCCTCAGCTACATCCTGCACAAGAAGGAGGAGAAGGACGTCCCCGTCGACGAGGCCCTCGACTTCTCCCTGTACGGGCACGAGGTGTGGCGGGTGGCAGGCGACCCGGCCTACCTGGCCCCGTCGCTCGCCGGCGCCTTCGGCCTGGACCTGACCGCCTCCGCCGCGACCTGGCTCGACGACACGACCGTCGTCTGGCAGGGCACCGGCACGGGCGTCGCCAGCCAGCAGCTCGTCTACGCCCCGCACGGCGGCATCACCGTCCAGGACGGCGCGCTGTCCGACGAGGGGTACTGGCTGCGCCTGGTCCCCACCACCCTGACCACGGCGCAACGGGCCGCCCACCCGCGGTACGCGGACCAGCAGGCCTTCACCGTCGACCCGCGCGACCGCGGCCGGATCGCCGACGCACGGGCCGCCGCCCAGGTCATCGCGACCCAGCGCGCCGACGACGGCGCCCTGCTCGCCGCCACCACGGTCCGGCGCCCCTGACCGCGCACCCCTGGCGCCCCGACCGCTCAGCCCTCCGCGTCCCCTGACCGCTCACCCCTCGGCGTCCACGCCACGGTGGCGGGACGCCAGGGGCACGCGCCGCCCCCTTCCCCGCCCGGCCCGCCCGCCGGAGCCGCCCGGCGGGGAAGGGCACGGGGTCCCGGGTCGAGTCCGGTGCGCCGCCACAGCCGTCCGCTCTCGTACCAGTGGTCGACACCGAACTGCGAGAGGCGGCGCGCCCAGATGCGGTCGCGCCGCGTGTCCAGCAACCGGGCCGCCTCGGCGTAGCCGACGTCCCGTACGGGCAGCGGCAGCCCGTACGCCCCGGCGACCCAGGTCGCCAGCTCCCGCACCGTCACCGGCACGGGATGGTTCGCGTGGAAGACCTCGCCGCCCGGGCGCGGGCGCCAGGCCGTGGTGGCCAGCGCGGCGAGGGGGCGGGCGAGGCAGTCCGCGGTGGCGACCGACACCCGGGCGCGTCCGCCGTCGATCCAGGCGGGCAGCCGGGTGAGCAGCTCGGCCAGGGCCGGGGCCACCCAGGCGTCGCCGGGGCCGACGACGAGGTGCGGGCGCAGGACGACACCGTCCGCGGCCAGGACCTCCCGCTCGGCCTGGAGCCGGGTCCGCCCGGTCACCGACGCGGGCGAAAGCTCCGGCCCGTCCTCTCCCGCGCCCCGGTGGACGCCGTCGCGGTAGACGGCCGACGTACTGAGCTGGACGATCCGGCCGACCCCGGCGCGGCGGGCCTCGGCGAGCAGCGCCCGGGTGCCGTGCACGTTGACCTCGGCGCACCGCCGCCAGTCGCCGCCGATGCGGGAGGCGAGGTGGAGGACGGTGTGCACGCCCTCGCACAGACCGCGCACGCTCGCCGGATCGGCCAGGTCTCCGGTGACGACCTCGAGACCGCCGCGGGTGACGGCGGCTTCGAGGCCACCGCTCGTGCTGCCTCCCGGGCCGGCGTCCGTCCGGTCGCCGGTCCGCAGGGCCGTGCGGTGGGTCAGGACCCGCATCGGCGTGCCGCCGGGCCGGGCGAGCAGCGCCGCCACGACCCGGCTGCCGACGAAGCCGGTGGCGCCGGTGACCAGCACCCGTGCCGGGGCGCCGGACGGACCGCCGTGGTCCTCCCGGCGCCCCGGTCCCGGCACCTCAGTCCTCCAGCAGGTGCGCCAGGTCACCCAGCGCGGCACGGATCTGGTCCGTGGTGATGTCGCCCAGGCGCAGCACCCGGAACGGCACGGTGGCGGCGGTCACGATGGTGGAGGAGGCCGTGGTGCCCTGGTGGCCGCCCTTGACGACCATGTCGACGGCCTGGCCGATCTGCTCTACGGCCAGATCCAGGTCGACCAGGACGCCGTCGGCCTGTCCGGACAGGTTGGCCGAGGTCATCGCCACCGGCCGGCCGGTGGTCTCGATCAGCCGCTGGACGGTCGGGTTGGACAGGCAGCCGATGGCCACGGTCGGCCCGCCGCACACCAGGTGGTCGGGGATGCGGGTGTTGCGCGGCAGCACGATGTTGAACGGGCCGGGCCAGAACGCGTCGGTCAGCCGCCGGACGGCCTCGCGCAGCGCCTCGGGCACCTGCGTGTACTCCTGCCACTCCTGCGGGTGGCGCACGAACAGCGTCAGCGGGGAGGTCGGCGGGCGGCGCTTGATGGCGAAGGCGCGCTCGACGGCCGCGCTGTTCCACGGGTCCATGGTCAGCGCCAGGTTGGTGTCGGACGGTGCGACCACCACACCGCCGTTGCGGACCAGCTCGCCCGCGATCTGCAGGTTGCGTTCGGTCGGGGCGACCACGTTGGCGTCGGCCGGGATCGTCGTCATGGTGTCGTTCTCCTGTGTTCCGATGGTGTGTTGCGCTTCTGAAGGTGTGTGTCGCGCGTCCGCGGGTGTGTGACGTGGTTCCGCGGGTGCGTGTCGTGATGGTGGAGACGCCGGTGGCCGTGCTGCCCTGACGGGGTGTCAGGGCTGGCGTCCCCGGGGGTTCACTTGGTGAGGCGTGTGGCCGCGTCCACCACCTCGAACCGGCGGGGCACTTCCACCGCCCGCAGCCGTCCCCGGCACCAGCGGCGCAGGGCCGCCGGGTCGACGTCCGCCGCCCCGGGCCGGGGCAGGATGCGGGCGGCCAGCACCGCCGGGTCGTCCGCCGCCGGAGCCACCCGGGCCGCGCCGACGTCCGGATGCTCGCCCAGCACCCGCTCGACCAGCCCCAGGTAGACCTTCTCGCCGGCCACCGCGGCCACCCGCCGGGACCGGCCGACCAGCCGGATCCCCCCGTCCGCGAGCCGCTCGCCCAGATCGCCGGTGGGTACCTCGGTACCGGCCGCGTACGGCACGAACAGCCCGTCCCGGTAGGTCCCGAGCTGCGCGGTCGGGGTGTGCACGACCAGTTCCCCGATGCCGTCGCGGGCCTGCGGCGAGGACCGCAGCTCCAGGCGTACGCCCGGCAGCGGCGCACCGAGGCCCTCCGGGGCGCCGCCCGCGCCCAGGGCGTTGGTGGCGACCCGGGGACCCGCCTCGGTCAGCCCGTAGGTCGTGAAGACCTCGGCACCGCCGCGGCGGCGCAGCTCACCGAGCGCCGTGCCGCCCAGCCGGTCGCCGCCGACGGTCACCTGCCGCAGCGACCCGGGCAGCGGCCGGCCGCCGTCCAGGACCCGCATCAGCAGATGGGGGGTGAGCGCGGTGTGCGTCGTCCCGGTCTCCCGCGCCGTATCGAACCAGTTCGCCGTGGCGAACGGCGGCTCGATCAGTGTGAGTCCCATGCCCCGGGCGAGCACGCCGAGCACCCCGCACACGAAGGCCGACGAGAAGAACATCGACTGGGACAGGAGGTAACGGGCCTCCGGTCCGGGTGAGCCGACGCTCTCCCAGTGCATCGCGGCGTTGCGCAGCAGTGCCGCCCTGCGGTGCACGACGGCCTTCGGCAGCCCCGTACTGCCCGAGGTGGCCAGGACCAGCGCGGGCTCCCCGCCGGGCAGGGCGCCCGCCGGGTCCGGGTGCACCGCACGGTCCGCGGCGGCCGGGCCGCCCCCGTCCAGACGGGCCAGGACGGAACCGGCGGAGGACCGCACCGTGACCGCGTCCGCCCCCCACACCCGGGCGACGGCCGGGGTCAGCCGCCCGGCGCGCGCCCCGGTGGCCCGCGCCAGGATGCGGTAGCCCTCCGGCGCCAGAGTGTCCGACAGCAGTACGGGCACCAGACCGAGTTCCCACACGGCAGCGACGTCCAGCAGCGTGCCGAGCCTGCTGCCGGTGGCCACGATCACCCGCTCGCCCACAGCCGCGCCCAGCCCGGCCCACTCCCCGGCCCGCGCCTCCACCAGGGCGCACAGGTCGGCGGAGGTCAGCACCCGGGTGCCGGACATGGTGCGTTCGGTGACGGAGGCCAGCGGATGGATCCAGCCCGCGGCCGTCCGGTCGGCCGCGGCGGACCCGCTCGTCAGGAGTGCGCTCACCGGACACCCGCCAGAACGCGCCCGGCCCGTCCGGCCGGACGGCCGAGCAGCGGGGCCACCCGGCCGACGGCCGCCAGATCTTCGGCGCCGAGCCCCTCCTGGGCCGCGCGCTCGACGAACAGCAGGCGCGGGTCGAGCCGTACCGCACCGCCCGGACCCTGTGCCCCGGCAGACCGCTGCGCACCGCCGGCAGTGTCCCCGCCGTCCCCGCCGTGCGCGGCCGCGCCGCGCCGCACCGCCGTGAGGACCGCGAGGCCCTCGCCCGACGGCAGCCACGTGACGTGTCCCGCGTACGCGCTGTCCACGGCGCCCGACGCCAGCCGCAGCGCGGCCAGCAGCAGCGCCCCGTCCAGCGTCGCGCGCCGCCCGGCGAGCACCACCGACGGCCCCTGCGCGGGCAGGCACCGGGCGACGCTCTGCGCCACGATGTTGTACCCGGAGACGGAGAACGCGGCGGGGGAGCGCCGCCCGGCCGCCAGCGCCCCGGTGAACTGCCGTACGGAGGCCTGGTTGCCGCGCCGGGAACTGATGAACACCCCGCGCGAGAAGGCGTCCCCGCCCGGCGGATGCGCCTCGGCCAGTGCGGTGGCGGCCAGTTCGCCCAGCCGCGAGGCCGGGTCGCGCCGGCCGCGCAGGTCGCCCGGGGCCACCTCGCGGATCTCCGCGCCCGCCGGGAGCAGGTCCGCGAGCCGCGCCGCGTGCCCCGCCGTGGCGAGGACGACGGCGGACGTCAGCTCGTACGCCCCCTCCAGTGCCGTGAACGTCAGTGCGGTCATGTCACATCACCTCCTGAGTGCTGACGGTGGCCGAGTACCAGGTCCGGCCGCCGACCGAGAGCCGGGTCTCCACGACGGACAGCCGCCCCGAGCGCACGACGCGCGCGTGGAGCAGCGCGGCCGGGCCGGCCCCGCCGGGGAACGGACCGTCGGCAGCGGCCGTCCCGTCCCCGCCGGCCGTGCAGTGGTGCTCCGGGTGCGTGCGCAGGCCGGCGACCTTCGCGGGCACGTTGCGCCGCACCCCGCGCACCCGCGCCGCGAGCCGGCAGGCGATCTGGTGCAGCGCCTCCGCCGCGATCAGCTGCCGCGCCGCGCCCGGCACCCCGGCCGGTACGCGCAGGGCGGCGCGGCCGGTGGAACCGGTCACGGTCAGCGGACCGCACAGGTCGAGGAACCACCCCGTGCCCGGCTCACCCATGGCCGTCGTCACCCGGCCAGGTGCCCATCACGTTGTACCCGGCGTCGACGTACACGGTCTCGCCGGTGACGCCCGAGGACAGGTCGCTGAGCAGGTAGAGCGCGGTGCCCGCCACGTCGTCGGAGGTGATGGCCCGCCCCAGCGGGCTGCGCCGGGCGCGCTGGGCCATCGAGGTGGTGAAGTTGGGCAGTCCGAAGGTGGCCAGGGTGCGCATCGGTCCGGCCGACAGGACGTTCACCCGGGTGCCGGACGGGCCGAGTTCGGCCGCCAGGTAGCGGGCGGAGGACTCCAGCGCGGCCTTGGCGACGCCGAGCACGTTGTAGCCGTGGCACACCCGCTCGGCGCCCAGGTAGGACAGGGTGAGCACCGACGCGCCGGGTGTCAGATGGGGACGCAGGGCGCCGGTCAGGCCGATGAGCGAGTAGACGGAGGACTCCATGGCGTGCGCGAAGCCCTGCCGGCTGGTGCCGGCCAGGCCGCCGGCCAGTTCGTCCTTGTCGGCGTGGGCGACCGCGTGCACGACGAAGTCGATGCCGCCGTGCCGGGCCGCGAACTCGGCGCACACCCGCTCCATGTCGCCGTCCGCCAGCGCGTCGCACTGCGCGAGGTAGGCGTCCTCGCCGGGCAGCCGGGTCACCGCGCGCTCCAGCCACTTGCCCGCGCCGGGGCTGCGGTAGGTGAAGCCCAGCTCGGCGCCCTCGTCGGCCAGGCGCCGGGCGATGGCCCAGGCGATGGAGCGCTGGTTGACGACGCCGAGGACCAGTCCCCGGCGCCCGGCCATGAGCCCGCGGCCGGGCCGTTCGGCGACGGCGGTCGCCGGACCGCCCTGTGTGTCAAGGTCGTTCATGTTCTTTCTCCCTCACTGGGTGTCGCCGGGCGCGCGGCGGCGCGCTCACAGCTGGGCTCCGCCGGCGACCGGGACGACGGCGCCGACCATCGTCGGTTTGCGGCTGACCATCGCGGCGACGACCTCCGCGACGTCGCGCGGGTTGGTGAACCGGCGCAGCGGAATCTCCTGCAGGTACTTGCGGCGGTCCTTGCCGTCGAGCATGACCCTGGTCAGGTCGGTCTCGACGAAGCCGGGCTCGACCACGTTGGCCAGCACGTCGAAGCGCGCGCCCTCCAGGGCGACGTTGGCGGCGTAGCGGGTGAGCGCCGCCTTGCTGACGCCGTACATCGTGTTGCCCACCCGGGCGTTGCGCCGGGCCTGCGAGGAGACGAACACGATGTCGCCCCGGCGGCGCCGCACCAGGTGGGGCAGGACCGCGTGGGTGAAGGTGACGGCGCTGCCCAGGTTGGTCTCCAGGAGGGCCGCCAGGTCGTGCCAGGTGACCTGGCCGGCCAGCTTGTCCACCGTGAGCCCCTGGTTGTTGACCAGGGCCTGGAGCCGGCCGTCGGCGCTGACGACCTCGATGAACGCGTCGACCTCGGCGCGGTCGCGGCCGTCGACGCGGGAGCCGCGGGCCCGGCCGCCGGTGGCCTCGGCCACCTCGTCGGCGGCTCCCTTGGAGTTGAGGTAGGTGAACTCCACGTCGAACCCGTCCTCGACGAGCCGGCGGACCACGGCCCGGCCGATGCCGCGGGCCCCGCCGGTGACCACGGCCACCGGCCGCACCCCGTCCGGACCGCCGGCCCGTGCCCGCTCCGCCCGAGCCCGGTCGGCCTGCCCCCGGTGCGGCGCTGACCGGTCTGTCTCCGTCCGGTCTGTCTCCGTCCGGTCCGTCTGTGTCCGGTCATGTGCCATCGGCTGCGAACACTCCCCTCGCGGCGACCGTGCCGCCTTCCGCGGCGACCGTGCCGCCTTCCGTTTCCCGCTGTGCCGGTTCCGGTTCCGGTTCCAGCACGGCCTCGCACCGCACCCCGCCGTCCGCGCGGCGCTCGGCGGTGAAGGTGACCCGCCCAGGCGGCACCAGGGGACGGGCGAACCGCACGTCCCTGAGCGTCCGGGCGGGCACGTCACCGCGCTGCGCGCCGCGGTCGAGTTCCCGGGCGAGCTGTGCCATCAGATGGACGACCGCCGAGCCCGGCAGCATCGGGTCACCGGGGAAGTGCTCGGCGAACACCGGCCACCGAGGATCCAGTTCGAGCCGCGCCGACACCTTGTCCGCCCCGTGGTCCCGTACCGTCTCCCAGGTCAGCGGGATGCCGAGCAGACGTGCCACGTCCGTGAGCCGCTGTTCCCCGCTCATGCCGCCCGCACCTCCTCGCGCCGCCGGGCCAGGAACTCCAGCTGGCCGGTGACGAAGGCGGCGAAGGACGCCGCATCCACGGCGGGCCGCGCCGACCGCGGCACCCTGGCGTCCAGTTCCCGGTGGTCGAAGACGAACCCGCACTCCATGAACGCCAGGTTGTCGGCGTTGACCGAGGCGAAAGCACGGTCCAGGGCGGTACGGGCCGGGCCCAGCGCGAGCACCTCGGCACCCAGCGCCTCGTTCACGGCGGCGACCGCCTCCGCATTGGTGAGCCGCTGGTCACCCAGGTGGTAGTACGCCCCGAGACCGTCACCGTCGCGGCCGTCGCCGCCCCGGGCCCGCTCGGCGAGCGCCGCGCAGCTCGCCGCGATCTGGTCCACGTGGGCCAGCGGCGGAGCGACGTCACCGGACACGTCCAGGGTGAGCGGTACGCCCCTCAGCCGCGCCTTGGCGACCATCTCGACCAGCGTGAAGTAGCCGGCCTTGTTGGCCTGCACCACCGGGTGCCGGGCCGGTCCCAGCACCGAGCCGATGCGCAGGGAGGTGACCCGGTGCCCGTGCCGGTGCCGGAGGTTGTCCAGCATGTGCTCGGTGAGCACCTTGGAGACGACGTACGGGTTGACCGCGTCGACGTCCCACACGGGCTCCTCCAGCACGACCGACGGCCGGCCCTCGCCGCCGTCACCGCCTCCGCCGCCGGGACGGGTGCGGCCGGTGGGGCCGCCGGGGCCGGTGACCCCGACGGTCGACACCTGGAAGAACCGCTCCTCGGGCCGGCAGGCCGCCAGCAGCCGCAGCGGTACGGCCGTGTTGGCCGCCACGGTGGATCGCAGTTTCGCCGGGTCGTACGACAGGGTCGCGCCGATGTTCCACACCTGGGCGACCGTGCCGTACCCGAGCCGGGCGAGCGCGTCCGCGCCGAAACCGTCCAGGGGATGGGTGTCCAGCCGGTCCAGCAGGGTGCCGTCGCCGCCGGTGACGGCCAGGACCGCCGCGATCCGAGCGCGCAGCCCGGCCGGGTCGGCCTGCCGGCCGGTCAGCACCAGGGTGCGGTCGAAGGCGGGCAGCAGGGCCGCCACCAGTTCGGCGCCGACGAGTCCGCTGCCGCCCGTGACGACCAGGTTCCGGCTCATCGCGCCGCCCCCGCCAGGACGACGCAGGAGTTCGCGCCGCCGAAGCCGTAGGTGACGCTCAGGCCCAGCGGTGCCCCGCCGAGCGGGGTCGGCCGCCCGGCGGCGACCGGGATGCCGGCCCACCGCTCGTGCGGCCGGCGCAGCCCCGCCGTCGGCGGTGCCGTGCGGTCGCGCAGCGCGTAGGCGGTGACCAGCGCCTCGACCGTGCCGGTGGCGCCCAGCGAGTGGCCGAGCGCGCCCTTGGTCCCGGAGAGCACGGCCTGCCCGTCCGGGAAGACCTGGCGGTAGACCGCGGCCTCCATCTCGTCGTTGACGGGCGTACCGGAGCCGTGGCCGTTGAGGTGGGCCACGTCCCGGGGGCCGGCCCCGGCCATGGCCAGGGCCGCGCGCAGCATCCGGGCCGCGTTCTCGCCGGACATGTCCGGCGAGGTCAGCGAGTCGATGTCGGTGCCCGCCGCCCAGCCGGCCAGGTGGGCGAGCGGCTCGCCGCGGACGTCCTCCGGCGCGGTGAGCACCAGGCAGCAGGCGCCCTCGGCCAGGGTCGTGCCGTCGGACGCCGCGTCGTAGGGGCGGCAGCGGTCGGGGGACATGGTCTTCAGCCGGGAGTGGCCCGTGAACTTGCCGGGCTCCAGCGAGTCCACCCCCACCGCGAGCACCACCCGGGCCACGCCCGAGGCGATCAGATCGGCGCCGTAGGCCACCGCGTCCGTGCCCGACGAGCAGGCCGAGGAGAGGGTGACGAGCGGGCCGGTCAGGCCGAGCGGCTGCGCCACCCGGTCCCAGAAGTGGTCGAGTTCGACGTCCTGACCGCGCTGCTCGAAGATGTCGCCGAGGCTGATCCCGAGGACCACCCAGGCGTCGGCGACGTCCTCGGCGGCCAGGCCCGCGCCGGCCGTGGCCTGCTCGACGGCCTGGCCGATCGCATGGGCGGCGAGGGCTGCCAGGCGGTCGCCGCCGTGCGTCCCGTCGTACCCGGGGACCTGTCCGGTGGTGGCGGAACGGTGTCCGTCGGCGGGGAAGAGGGTGAGCGGGCCGAGCCCGCTGCGGCCCTGGAGCAGGGCCTGCCAGGTGGTGTCGGCCGAGTCGCCGAGGCAGGTGACGGCACCCGCCGCGGCGACCGCGACACCGTACGTGCCGGCGGTCATGCCGCCTGTCCGAGCGCGAGCCGGTCGGCGATGGCCTGCGGGACCGGGAGGAGCGCGTACGGCTCCTTCCGCACGAAGACGAGGTTCAGTTCGGCGCGGGCGAGGACCTTGCCGCGCGACTCCGCCCGGAAGTTGAGCCTGAGCGAACGCCCCAGGTTCTCGGCCCGGGTGATCGACGTGGAGACGGTGTCGCCGCGAAGCGCCGAATTGCTGTACGAGGCCCGCACCCGGGCCACCCGGATCTCGACGCCCTCGCCGAAGAAGCCCGGCGGCGAGCTGTAGCGGCCCAGGAACTCCTTGAGCGCGTTGCTGTACCACTTCAGGTAGTTGGAGAAGTGGACCACTTCGAACTCGTCCACCTCGGCGTCGTGGACCGGGTGTTCCAACTTGATGATCACTGTGCTGTTCCCCCCTCTGTGCGGCCGCGTGCGTCAGGCGGCGAGCTTGGACTCGACGAGCTGGACTATGCGGCGGACGGAGGAGAAGTTCTCGGGAACGAACTCGCCGTCGCTGATCGACACGTCGTACTCGTCCTCCAGGTGCGCCATCAGCTCCGCGAAGCCGAGCGAGTCGACGCCGACCTCGGTGCCGAGGAGCGCGTCGTCCCCGATCTCGTCCGGGTTCAGGTCGATGAACAGGGCGTCCACGATGAAGTGCTTCAGGTGGGCGGCGACGGCGTCGGCGGAGAATTCGACAGCGGTGGACATGTGGGTCTCCTTGGTGTTCAGGGTTTTTCGACGGGTGGTGCTGGTGGTGGTGCGGTGCCCGGAGGCGGCCCGGCGTGGAAGGAAGGGGCCGCCTCCGGAGACTGGAGGGTCGGGAGCGGGCCGGCGTCAGGCCGCGACGGCGGCCTCGAACGCGGCGACCGCCGCCTTGGCGATCTTCACGTCGTCGGACCAGTGACCGCCGCTGACACCGATGCCGCCGACGATCTCGCCGTCCACGGTGAGGGGCAGGCCGCCGCCGAAGACGATCAGCCGGCGGATACCGGTGGGGGCGCCCGCCGCGAGGGGCGCGTCGTCCTTGATGAAGTCGTGCCACTGGTCGGTCGGCAGACCGAACCCGGCGGCCGTGTACGCCTTGTCCTGGGCGATCTCGACGGTCAGCAGACCGGCGCCGTCCATCCGCCCGAAGGCGTTGAGGTGACCGGACTCGTCCACGACGGCGACGCTGGAGGGGATGCCGAGACCGGCGGCGGCCTCCTTGGCGGCGTCGACGATCTGCTGGGCGAGTTCGTTGCTGAGCGCGGCACGGCGGCGCACCTGGGTCTGGGACATGCTGGGACTCCTTGAAGTGACGTGTGTTTCAGATGGGTTGGTCGGAGGTGTGAGGTGGAGAGGTCACCGGCCGGTCAGGCCGCGACCGGCTCGCCGTCCGGCTGCCGGGACGGCGCGGGCAGGGCCGCGACGACCGCGGTGGCGAGCGCCAGGTAGGCGACGGTCACGCCGAGCAGGACGGAGGAGAAGCCGAACCGGTCCAGGACCAGCCCCGCGAGCAGGATCAGGACGGTGTTCAGGGCCGCGAACCGTGCCTCATTGGTGCGCAGCGCCCCGGCCCTGACCGTGGCCGGCAGGCCGTCCAGCGCGTCGCCGATCGCGCCGACCACCACCGGCCGCACCGCGCCGACCCCGGCGCCCAGGGCGATGGTGGCGAGGGTCGCGCCGACCGCGTTGACCTGCCACAGCAGGATCAGCAGCCCGGCCCCGGCCAGCGCGGCACAGGCCAGCGCGGTGCCCCGGGCTCCGAACCGGTCGACGGCCCGGCGGGCGTTGCGGGCGCTGAAGTAGCCGCTGAGCGTGTACGCGCCCAGCACCAGCCCGAACACCGGCAGCGAGACGTGCAGCCGTACGTACAGCAGGTAGGGCAGGAAGCCGATGAACAGGGCGAGGACGAAGCCGCGGACGACCGCGTAGTACGTGCTCCAGCGCAGCACCGCGCCCGAGGCCGGCGCCGGCCCGCCTCCCGCGTCCGGCCCGTCGGCCGCCCGGGAGGCGGCGGGCACGGGCGCCGGTGGCGACGAGTGTGCCGTGGACCGCGACGCGGCGTGTGCCGGGGACTGTGCCGGGGCGGTGTCCCCCGGGGTGCGCGTGCCGAGTTCCCTGCCGACCGTGGTCACCATGAGCGCGGCGAGCGCCGACATGACGGCCGACAGGATGAACGGGGTGATCGAGGAGACCTGGTAGAGCAGTGCGCCGAGCACGCCGGCCACCAGCGCGGCCGTGAAGGTCAGCGAACCGCTGCGGCTCTCCCAGCTCCGCGCGTCGGAGCCGTCCTTGCGGCACACCTCGGCCAGGAGCGCGGAGTCGGTGCCGCCGGCGAGCGAGAAGCCGAGCGCGGCGACGACCTGGGCGACGACCGCCACGGGCAGCCCGCCGGGCGCGGCGAGCAGCAGCAGGCCGGCCGCCTTGAGGCATTCGCCGGCGGCCACGGCGCCGGTCAGGCCGAGCCTGCGGGCCAGCGGGCCGACGACCACGCCGGCCACGGCCAGCGTGACGCCGTAGACGGCCAGGGCCACCTCGACGACGGGCAGTGACAGCCCCCGGTCGTAGAAGAATACGAAGAGGATCGTCAGGTGGAAGTAGCTACGGGACAGGACCCGGTAGGCCGTGAATCTCTGCTGTGGGCTGAGCATGGTGTCCGGCCCTGCGCTTTCTCCGTCGTGGGACGGTCGTGGGGTGGGGCCCCCGGGGCGGGGGGCCGGTTCAGACGGGCAGGGCCGTCGGCAGCCAGGCGGGCCGCCGGGCCTCGTACGCCGCGATCTTGTCGGCGTGCCGGAGCGTGGCGTCGATCTCGTCGAGCCCTTCCAGCAGCCGCATCCGGTGGTACGGGTTCAGTTCGAAGGGGACCGTCAGGTCGCCGGCCCGCACCTGGAGCGCCTCCAGGTCGACGCCGACCGGCTCGTCCGGCCGCTCCTCGGCACGGCGCCACAGTTCCTCGACGACCGACTGCTCCAACTCGATGGTGAGCAGGCCGTTCTTGAGGGAGTTGCCGCGGAAGATGTCGGCGAAGCGGGGTGAGATCACGACCCTGAACCCGTGGTCCAGGAGCGCCCACACCGCGTGCTCGCGGGAGGACCCGGTGCCGAACTCCGGTCCGGCGACCAGGATCGACGCGCCCTGGTGGGCCTCGCGGTTGAGCACGAAACCGGGGTCGGTGCGCCAGACGGCGAACAGGCCGTCCGCGTACCCGGTGCGGGTGAGGCGCTTGAGGAAGCGGACCGGGATGAGCTGGTCGGTGTCCACGTTGCTGCGGCGCAGCGGGAGGACGCGGCCGGTGTGGGTGCGGAACGCTTGCATCGTCAGACCTCGGTGGTGGCAGGGGCGGTCAGGGCGGCGGGGGAGCGGAGGGCTCCGGCGACGGCGGTGGCGGCGGCGACCGCCGGGGAGACCAGGTGGGTGCGCGACCCGCGGCCCTGGCGGCCCTCGAAGTTGCGGTTGGAGGTGGACGCGGCCCGCTGGCCGGGGTCGAGGAAGTCCGGGTTCATCGCCATGCACATCGAGCAGCCGGCGTTGCGCCACTCGGCGCCCGCGTCGGTGAACACCCGGTCCAGGCCCTCGGCCTCGGCGGCCTGGCGGACCTGCTCGGAGCCGGGCACCACCAGCATCCGCACCCCGTCGGCCACCTTGCGGCCGCTCAGGACGGCCGCGGCGGCGCGCAGGTCCTCGATGCGGCCGTTGGTGCAGGAACCGAGGAAGACGGTGTCGACGGCGATCCCGGACAGCGGCGTGCCCGGGGCCAGTTCCATGTACTCCAGGGCCTTCTCGCAGGCGGCGCGCTGGACCGGGTCGGCGAAGGACTCCGGCGCCGGGACGGTGCCGGACAGCGGGGCGACCTGACTGGGGTTCGTGCCCCAGCTGACGTACGGGGAGAGGCCGTCGAGGTCGATGTCCACGACCCGGTCGAAGACCGCGTCGTCGTCGGTGCGCAGCGTGCGCCAGTACGCGACCGCCTCGTCCCACTGCTCGCCGCGCGGTGCGTGTGCGCGGTCCTTGACGTAGGCGAACGTGGTCTCGTCGGGGGCGATCATGCCGGCCCGTGCGCCCGCCTCGATCGACATGTTGCAGATCGTCATGCGGGCTTCCATGGACAGGGATTCCAGGACTTCGCCGCGGTACTCGATCACGTGGCCCTGGCCGCCGCCGGTGCCGATCCGGCCGATCACCGCGAGGATGATGTCCTTCGCCGTGACCCCGGGCCGCGGCCGGCCGGTCAGGTTGACGGCCATGGTTTTGAACGGCGGCAGCCGCAGCGTCTGGGTCGCCATGACGTGCTCGACCTCGCTGGTGCCGATGCCGAACGCGAGCGCGCCGAAGGCACCGTGCGTGGAGGTGTGCGAGTCACCGCAGACCACGGTCATGCCGGGCTGGGTGAGACCGGCCTCGGGGGCGATGACGTGCACGATGCCCTGACCGGGGTGGCCGAGCGGGTAGAGCGTCACCCCGAACTTCTCGCAGTTCTCCCTGATCGCGTCGACCTGGGCCCGTGAGACGGGGTCGGCGATGGGCAGGAGGATGTTCTCCGTCGGCGTGTTGTGGTCCTCCGTGGCCATGGTCAGCTCGGGCCGCGCGACCTTGCGGCCCCGGGTCGCGAGGCCGTCGAAGGCCTGCGGACTGGTGACCTCGTGGAGCAGGTGGAGGTCGATATAGAGAATGTCCGGTTCATCGGGCGCCCGATGCACCAGGTGCGCGTTCCACACCTTTTCCGCAAGCGTCTGTCCGGCCACGCCGTCTCCTTGCTCAATGAAATACCGCTCGAATGCCACATGAGATCCCGTACGGGATTCCGCACCGAAAAGAATGCGACTCGCAGGCCGGTGCGGGTGGGGGATCCGCGAGGGTCCGCGGTCCGGGCTCCGTTCGACCCGGTGTGCTGGACACTAACATACCTTCCAGAAGGAATGTTAGTACCGAGGCCGGATCGGGCATGACTGCGCCGCTCTGACCTGCGTATTTAGCGGAGAACTTGCTCAGCCTCCCTGCGGCACCTCCTGGGAGGCGAGACGCGGCGGACCTGGATGTCTCACTATGTGGACGGACGGTCATCGGGCACCAACGGGGAGAATTGCTTGCCATTGACGGCATCCGGCCGATAACTTTCGGCCGGTACGCGGCCCGCCGGATTCCGGCCGCCGCCGTCTCCACCGTCCTCCGGAACGCATCCGCGGCGGTTTTCCGCGCCCTTCGGCGCACCATTCCACAGGGGGGAACCACACCCATGTCCCAGACAGCGATGACACCCCGTTCACCGGCGGCACCGCCCGGCGCACGGGAAAGAAGGACCGACCAGGACACCGCACGGCTGCACGCCAAGGTCGCCCGGCGGCTGGTGCCCCTGCTGGGCCTGCTCTACCTCGTCAGCTACCTGGACCGCAGCAACATCGCCTTCGCCGGCCCCAACGGCATGAACGAGGACCTCGGCCTCACCGCCTCCGCCTACGGCCTCGCCTCCGGCATCTTCTTCCTCGGCTACGTCGCCCTGGAGATCCCCAGCAACATGGCGCTGCACCGCTTCGGCGCCCGCCGCTGGCTCGTCCGGATCCTGCTCACCTGGGGGCTGGTCGCCGCCGCGACCACCTGGGTCGTCAACGGCACCGAGCTGAACATCGCCCGGCTGCTGCTCGGCGTCGCCGAGGCCGGCTGCCTGCCCGGCATCGTCCTCTACCTGACGTACTGGTTCCCGGCGAAGGCCCGCACCCGCCTGAACGCGCTCTTCTTCCTGTCGCTCCCGCTCGCCACCGTGCTCGGCGCCCCGCTCTCCAGCCTGGTCATCGAGCACGCCGACGGGCTCTTCGGACTCGCGGGCTGGCGTGCCATGTTCCTCGTCGAGGGTGTGCCCGCACTCCTCCTCGCGGTCCTGGTGTGGAAGGTCCTCCCGGACGGCCCGCGCGACGCCAAGTGGCTCACCCCGCAGGAACGCGACACGCTCCTCGCGGAGCTGGAACCGGAGCAAGGGCCGTCGGACCGGCCGCAGGACCGGCCGGCGGGGCGGCGTGGGGGGACGGCGGTCCGTGAGTGGCTGGGCCCGCGCGCACTCGCGCTCGGTGTCGCCTACTTCGGCCTCATCTACGGCCTGTACGCCCTCGGCTTCTTCCTGCCCGCCATCATCGCCGGCTTCTCCAGCGCGTCGGGGCGTCCGTTCGGACTCCTGGAACGGGGCCTGATCAACGCGGTGCCGTACGCCGTCGCCGCCGTCGCCATGCTGCTGTGGTCCCGGCGGGGCGGCCGCCGTACCCGCAGTCCCGGCGTACGGGTCGCGGCGCCGACCGTGCTGGGCGCGCTCGCCGTCCCCGTCGCCCTGGAGATGCACGGCCCCCTCGCGACCATGGCGGTGGTCACGGTCACCGCCGTCGGCACGCTCTGCGCGATACCGGCCTTCTGGTCGCTGCCCACCGAGATGCTCAGCCGCCGGGCCGCCCCCGCGGGCATCGCCCTGGTCAACTCCCTCGGCAGCCTCAGCGGTTTCGCCGCGCCCTACTTCACCGGCTGGCTCAAGGACGGCACCGGGTCCACCAGGCCCGGGCTGTGGCTGGCCGGTGCGCTGATGCTGCTCTCGGCCGTGATCGTCATGGCCCTCGGGCGCGCCCGGGACACCGGTCCCGCCGCCGGCACCCCGGCCGTCCGGTGAGCGCACCTCCCGCACCCGGAACGAGGAGACCACCCACCATGCGCATCGTCATCGCAGGACCGCCCGGCGCGGGCAAAGGGACCCAGGCCGCCCGCCTGACACGGGCACTGTCGGTGCCCCACGTCTCCACGGGCGCCCTGTTCCGCGGCCACATCGAAGGCGGCACACCCCTCGGCCGGCAGGCCCGCGAACACATCGAGGAGGGGCGGCTCGTCCCCGACGGCCTCACCCTCGCGATGACCGCACAGCGCCTGGCCCGGCCGGACGCCGCCCACGGCTTCCTGCTGGACGGCTTCCCGCGCACCGTCCGCCAGGCGACCGCCCTGGACGACCTGCTCGCACACCGACGGGCCCGGCTGGACGCGGTGTTGTTCCTCGACCTGGCCGAGGACGAGATCGTCCGGCGCATCGCGGGGCGCCGCGTGTGCCGGGCCGACGGCGGACACGTCCACCACGTGGCGCACTCACCGGGTGCGGCCCGGGGCGTCTGCGACACCTGCGGGGGCCGGCTCCACCAGCGTGCGGACGACCGTGAGGAGACGGTACGCACCCGTCTCGCGGTGCACCACCGCGAGACGGCACCGCTGCTCGGCCACTACCGCGAGCGCGGCCTGGCGGTGACCGTGTCCGCCACGGGCCCGGTCGACGAGGTGACCCGCCACGCCCTCGCGGCCCTCACGGCGCTCACGGTACCTGACGAGCAGAACAGCTCCGAGCGGAACGGCTCCGAGCGGAACCGCTCCGAGCAGGGCCGTACCGAACAGGACGGCCGCGAGCAGGGTCGCACCGGGCAGGACGGCCGCGACCGGTCTGCCCCGCACCCGGTCCTGACCGGCTGACGGCACCGGCCCCCACGGGCCGGACCGGCCGGACCGGCCCGTACGACCCACCCTGGCGCGGCGCTCCTTCGTAGGGCGCCGCGCCCACCCGCACCCACCGACGCATTCGCACCGCGCGCCGGGTATGGGCCCACCAGCACCCACTGACGCATCCGCACCCCGCGCCGCGCGCGGGCCCACCGGCACCCACTGACGCATCCGCACCCCGCGCAGGCCCACCCGCACTCGCACCCGGGCCCGCACCCGGGCCCGCGCCCGCACCCAGGCCCGCACCCGGGCCCGCACCCGCCCCGCTAGGGGCACACCTTCCCGCACCCGCAGGCACATGTGCGTGCATGTGCCCCCGCATCGTCCCGTCCCGCACCCGCAGGAGGAGCAGCAGTGATCGTCGGTATCGGCAACGACGTGGCGGACATCGAACGTTTCCGGACGGCCCTGGCGCGCACCCCGCGCCTCGCCTCCCGTCTCTTCACCGCCCGTGAACGCACCGGCCCGGACGGCCGCCCGCGCGACGCGGCCTCCCTGTCCGCCCGGTTCGCCGTGAAGGAGGCCGTGCTGAAGGTGCTGGGCGCGCCGGCCGGCCTGGCCTGGGAGGGGATAGAGACCGTCACTCTGCCCACCGGCCGGCCGGTGCTGCGCGTCTTCGGCGCCCCGGCCGAACGCGCCGCCGCCCTGGGCATCCGGGCCTGGCACGTGTCGATCAGCCATGACGGGAACCTCGCGGCGGCGTTCGTGGTGGCCGAAGGAGGCGACGGGCGGCGCAGGTGCACGTGTGCGGAGGGCGGGATGGCCCTTGAAGCCGCCCGCGTGGTCGCCGGAGGAGGCGATGGGCGGCGCGGGTGCGCGGGTGCGCGGACGGCGCGGCGGCCCTTGAAGCCGCCGGGAAGGCGCGGGCCGAGGCAGCGGCGCCGGGAACCCGGGGCCGGCGTAACGGCCCGTCCGGTCAGGTGTGAGCCCCGCGTCGTTCCGGAAAGGTCTGCCCGCGTCCCACCGGGGGAGCGGCCGGCGCGGCCCACGAGTGGCGGCCCGCGTCACCACCGCGGCGGGGAAGCGGAGTCAGGCGCGCAGCGCCTCCTCCAGGATGTGCCAGACCGTGTTCATCCAGAGCAGCAGTTCCCGTTCCTGCGGTGCCAGTGCCGGGGACTGGGTGCCGAAGACGACGACCAGCAGGAGCTCGGCGACGTCCTGCGCCGCGTACCGGGGGGTCAGCGCGCCCTGGTCCTGGGCCTCGCGGACCAGGGCGGCCATGTGCCGGCGGATGTCCTGCACGAAGTGCGGCTTGACCGGCTCGGCGCCCTCCGGGGCGTCGGCGACCAGCCGCAGTGCCGCCTTCAGGCGTACCTGCTCGTGCAGGGCGCGGGTCAGACCCAGGGTGAGCGAGCGCAGGGCGGCCAGCGGATCGCGGTCGGGGCCGGTACTGGTGCGCAGGACCACGTCCCAGGCGTCCGCGCCGCACTCCACGAGCGCGTTCGCCAGCTCGGTCTTGGACGCGAAGTGCCCGTAGACGGCACCCTTGGTCATGCCGGTCCGGGCCGCGACCGCGTTGAGCGTGGTGACCGCGTAACCGTTGCGGGAGAACTCCTCCGCCGCGGTGTCGAGCACGAACTCACGTGTCCGCCTGGATCGTTCGCGCTGCATACCGCCACCACCCCTTCGTGGACCCCCGCTTCCGAAACCCGGATCCGTTGACCGGATACTGAACATACCATCCAGGAGGAATGTTTTGCGCGGACGTCATGTGTGGATCCGGCGTTCCTCCAGTGAGTGTCGTGAAGTCACCCCCCGCTCCCGGGAAACGGCGAGGGGGCGGACCGTCGGTCCGCCCCCACTGAGATCGTCAACCACCTGCCCAGACAGGCCAGTTCAGCCGCCGCGCGTGCCGGTTCAGTACCGGGTCCGCGCCCACCACGACCGCCTGCCCCACCGCCCGTAACATGGCCAGATCGCTGGAGTGGTCCCCGTAGGCGATGCAGTCGCCCGCCGCGATTCCCGACTCCGCGAGCAGCGCGCTGACGGCGTCCGCCTTGGTGTCACCGATCATCGGACGGCCGACCTCGCCCGTGAACACCCCGCCCTGGCTGAGCTGTTCGGTGCAGCACACCACGTCCGCGCCCACGTCCCGGGCCAGCGGCAGCAGCAGGGAGCGGCAGGAGCCGGACACCAGGACCACGCCGTCACCGGCCGCGCGGTGCCGGGCCAGCGCCTCGGCGGTCGCGCGCACCAGGGCCGCCGGCCGCCGCCGGTACGCCGTGTACCACCGCCGTCCGGCCGCTTCGAGCGCGGCGACCGGCACGCCCGCGTACCGGCGGTAGTAGGCGCGGTTCGCCTCCTCCCGTCCCGGCCCGTCGCCGCCGCACCCGGCCGGGACGGGAACAGGACCCGAAGCGGCGACCACACCCGAAGCAGTGGCAGGACCCGAAGCAGTGCCAGGCGCCAGATCGGTGACCGTCGCAGTGACAGGCGTCGGAACAGGACCCGAAACCGTGGCAGGCGCCAGAGCTTCCCGAGCGGTGGCAAGTGCCGCAGGTGCGGCGGGCGCCGGTGTGGCTGCCGCCTCGCCCCGCTCCCGCCGCCAGAACTCCCAGAAGTCCAGCAGGCTCTTGGCCGCGATGAGCGTCTCGTCCACGTCGAAGAAGGCGATACGGCCGCTGCGGGGCGGCCACGGGCGCACATCGCGCGGGCCGCCTCCCCGACCGCCGGCCCCCACGTCGGCCGTCGCGTCGCTCAGCCCGTCGCCCGTCGCGTCCGCCACCACGATGCGTCCCGCGTCCAGCACGCCGCCCGCTCCGCCCGCCCCGCCCACGCGGTCCACCGCGTGCACGGCGTTCACCCGGCCTCCCCGGGTGCCCCGGGCGCGGCGAACACGGCCTGCCCGTAAGCCGACGCCGCCTGTTCGAAGGCGAGCGTGGCGTGACCGGCGCCGACGACCACATCGTGCCAGCGGCGCTGCAAGGGATCGTCCTCCGCCGCCGCCCCCAGGCCCGACGCCCGCATCAGCCGGTCGACCGCGCCCGCGCACAGTTCCGCCGCCAGGGCGGTGTCCCGCCGGCACTCCCCGATCGTGACACCGTTCTCACCGGCCCGGTCGGCCCGCTCCGCCACCCGTTCCAGGAGCAGCTGGGCCGCCGCGATCTCCCCCGACGCGCGGGCCAGGACCGTCCGCACCCCCTCCTTCTCCCGAACGGGCCGTCCCCCGCCGTCCCGCGCGCCCGCCGTCCGCTCCAGCCAGGCCTGCTGGGCACCCCGGGAGGCACCGAGCAGCGGTGCGGCGAAGACGAGCCCGGCGATCATCGGGTACGGAACCGTGTGGCACCGCGCGCCGCCGGGCAGCGGGGCGAGCAGCGCGGCCAGGAGCGCGGTGTGCCCGTCCGGCACGAACACCCCGTCCGCCTCGACCGTGTTGCTGCCGGTGCCGCGCATCCCCATGGTCCGCCAGGTGTCGACGACCCGGACCCGCCCCCGCGGCACCGCGAAGACACGGTGTTCCCGGTCCCCGTCCGGGCCCTCGGCCCAGCCGCCCAGCAGCACCCAGGCGGCGTGGTCGACCCCGCTGACGGACGGCCACGCCCCGGTCAGCCGCCAGCCCAGCCCGTCCCGTACGGCCTCGCCGCGCGCCGGTACCACCGCCGCGGCGATCCGCACGTCGGGCCCGTCCGCCCACAGCTCCCGCTGTCCCTCCTCGGGCAGGTAGGCGGCCAGGCGGGCGTTCGAGGCGTACAGCGCCGCGCACCAGGCCGTCGACGCACAGCTCTCCGCCACCACCCGCACCGATGTGAGCAGTGCGGTGAAGGTCCCGGCGGCTCCCTCCCAGCGCCGGGGCACGAAGTGACGGGCGAAACCGGCCTCGACGAGCGAGTCGGCGATGTCCGCCGAGAGTCTTCGCCGCGTCCGCGTCCACTCCAGGTCGCGTTCGGCCGTCCTGGCGGCCGGCGCGACCCGTTCCCGGATCTCCTCCCACTCCACCGTGCTCAGCACGCCGCACCCCGCAGCGGGCGCACGGCCACCGCCCGCAGCACACCGGAGACGAGCGTCTGACCGCCCTGCACCGCGCTGGTGTGCACGGCCAGCCGGCCCGCGCCCGCGCCGCCCCACGGCCGGGCGGTGACGGTGACCGGCCGGTCGTACTCGCCGAACGCCTCGTAGGAGGCGGCGATCGACGCGAGCCGCCACAGCCGGGGTGCCGGGTCGTGGCCCGCGGTCTGCGCCGCGACGACCCGCGCGGCCTGCCGGAAGGACTCCAGGAGCACGACGCCCGGGATGTGGTCGCCCTCGTGGTCGAAGAGCACCGGGTGCGAGCGGTCCATCCGCAGCCACCACCGTCCGGGCTGGCCGTCCGGGTCGGACGCGAGCAGCACGTCTCGGTCGTGTGCGTGCCCGACGGCCATCGGCGGGAGCGGTACGAGGCCATCGGAGGGCACCGAAGGATCCCCGGGGGCGGGGCAGTTGCGCCGGCGCAGCACCTGGTAGCTGCGCGGGGCCAGGACCTCCCAGCTCAGCCGTGCGCGGCCGTGGACCCGTCCGCCGGCGTACAGGACGGCCTCCAACTCGACGCCGAAGCGGCGCGCGTGTCCGGGGGCCCGCAGGAAACTGACGTCGAGCGTCACCGGCAGCGCGTCCGAACCGGTGTCCGGGAGCCCCGCGAAGGAGGGCTCGACACAGAGGTCGCGCAGGACGAACGGGTGGTCCATCGGGACGTCGTAGAAGCGGTGCGAGACGTAGATGAGGGCCTGGCGCACCGTCTCGATCAGGAAGAACGGGTCGCTCTCGCCGTCCGGGGAGCGCCGGTAGAGCCGGTGGTCGGCCGGCCAGCGGGCGCCGACCGCGAACCGGTCGTCGTCCAGCCGCACCGCGTCGGTCAGCAGGACCTCGGCGGACGAGGTCTTGTGCACCAGGGTGCGCGGGACGAGGCGGGTGTGGTCGAGGAGCCCTTCCAGGCCCGGTCCGCCCCGGTCGGCGCCGGTGCCGGCCTCGGGTGCCATGTCCGGAAGAACTGGTGTTGTGGCGACGTTCACGTACGAACTCCATCCCCCTGAGAAAGCCGTGAGGTCGTGCCGGGCGGCGGTCACGCCGGGTGCCCGGACGATCATGCTGAGCAGCAGGTCGAAAATATACCTTCCGGAAGGTATATTGCAATGGTCTTCAGAAGAGGCACCCTGGACACCCCCCACGGCACGGGTGACAGCACCCCCGTCGCAGATGAAAGATGGACCACGTGACCACATCCCCTCCCCCCTCCTTCCCGGTGCCGAAGTTCACCGCCGCGCAGGGCCCGGACCCGCGGCAGGACCGGGCGATCCGGACCAAGGCCCTGGTGCTCACCGCCGCGGCGGAACTCTTCTCCGAGAAGGGCTTCAAACAGACCTCGGTCAAGGACGTCGCCGACCGGATGGGCATGACGAAGGGGGCCGTCTACTTCCACTACCCGACCAAGGAAGCACTCGCCCTCGCGGTCGTCGAGGAACTGTACGAACGCTGGCCGGCGCTGCTCGCCGAGGTCCAGGAGCAGACGTCCTCCCCGCTGCGGGCCGCCGAGGAGATCTTCAACCGGGCCGCGGTCCTCTTCCGCGACGACCCGCTCGTCCAGGGCGGCGCGCGGCTCCAGATCGAGCGCCCCCTCATCGACGCCGAACTCCCCGTGCCCTACGTCGGCTGGACCGTGATGATCACCGGCCTGCTGGTGGCCGCCCGCGACGCCGGTGAACTCCGCGAGGGCGTCGACCCGGAGGCGGCGGCCCGCACGCTGACCGCCGCGTTCTTCGGCACCCAGCACATCTCGGACGTCCAGCAGCGCTGGGCCGACGTGGTGGAACGCTGGGAGGAGGTCCGCGACCTCACCTTCTACGCGATCCGCGCCACACCGCCCGCGTGACACCTTCCGCGTGACGCCGACCGCGTGACAACTCCCGCATGTCACCCCTGACGTCGCACGTCGCATGCCGGACGCCGTGGGGGTCGTCCGGGTTGTCTCCGCGGGTACTCAAGCTCCGCTGAGTACCCGCGCCCATGTGCAGGGCGGGGACCTCGACGAGGCTGTACCGGAGTCCTTCGGTTCTCTTCGGTCCTAAAGGAGACACCAGATATGCGGAACCTCCGACGGGGAGCGGCACTCGCCGCGGTCGGCGCCCTGGCCTTCGCCACGCTCACGGCGTGCTCGATGGACGAGGCGGTGTGCGGCGGCGGCGAATACCCGGTCCAGGCGGTGGGCAGCACAGGCAGCGCGTGTACCCCGAAGGGCAAGGAGCCGCCGGCGGGCTATGTCCGTTACCCCGCGGGCAAGGAGCCCAGGACGGTCGGCGACAAGTGGGAGGAGTACTGGAACACCCACGTGATCGACAAGAACGGCAACGTCAGGAAGGCCAAGGACGGCGAGTAGCGCCGCCGGCGGACGTGCGCCCGAGGGTGCGCTCACGGACGTGTGCGGGCGGTCCCTCACGTATGCGGGCGGCCCCCATGGACGCGTGCCGGCGTCCCTCATGGACGTGTACGGGCGGCCGTTCACGGATGCGTGCGGGCGGCTTTCGCGGACGTGCCGGTGCCGGCGGGCCGGTGGCGCCGGCCGTGGGCGGAGGTCCTTGACGGCGGGCGGGTGCCTTCGGCGGCGGGCGTACGCCGCACCGGCCGGAGGGTTCTCCGGGCCGGCCGGCGGGCGTACGCCGCGCGCCCTCGGGATCAGGCCCAGCAGCCGTTCACGGTCGCGGCCAGGCCGTCCATCGCGTCCTTGATGTCGCTCGGGGCGGCCGTCGCGCCGTTCTCGACGAAGGAGAAGACCCTCCACTCGCCGCTCTCGGTCCGGGTCAGACCGCTCAGGGCGATCGCACCGGTCAGGGTGCCCGTCTTCGCCTGCACCTTGCCGACGGCGCACTGCGAGTGCGGGTCGTCGAAGCGCCCCCATTCCGGGCCGAGGGTGCTGCCGGCCTCACCGGCGACGGGCAGGCCCTCCAGGATCGAGCCCAGGGTGTGCGCGTAGCGGTCTTCGGTGAGCAGTTCGAGGAGCTGCGCGAGGGTGGCGGCGGGGATCCGGTCGGCCCGTGACAGGCCGCTGCCGTCGTGGATCTCGAAGTTCTCCAGGGACACGCCGTAGTGCCTGCTCAGCACATGGCGTACGACCTCGGTGCCGCCCTCGAAGGTGGCGGGCCGTCCCGCTCTCAGCGCGGTCATCCGCAGCAGGGTCTCGGCGATGTTGTTGTCGCTGGTCTTGAGCATCTTCTTGACGACGTCCGCCAGCGGGGCCGAGGTGTGGCGGGCGACCGGGACATCGGAGTGGCGGGCCGCGGCACGGGTGACGTCGCCGTCCACGGTGACGCCCTGCGCGGCGACCAGTTTCGCGAAGGCCTGCCCGGCGTCGACGGACGTGTCCTGGACGCCGTGGCCGTCGACGACGAGGGCGCGGACCGGGGCGACGGTGTCCGGGTAGTACCCGTCGTTCCAGCCTGTGGCCAGGGCCGGCTCGGGGAACAGGCTGTCGTCCACGGCGACCTTCACCGAGGACAGGCCCGCCTTCTTCAGCCCGGCGACCGCCGTCCGCGCCAGCTCGGCGAGGTCGTCGCCGGTGAGGGTGCGGTCACCGCCTCCGACCAGCTTCAGCGTGCCGTCGCCGTAGACGACCTTCGTGGTGAACCGGTGCTGCGGGCCCAGCACGGTCAGCGCCGCGGTCGCCGTGGCGAGTTTGGCGTTGGAGGCGGGCATCAGCGCCGTGGAGGCGTGGTGGTCCCACAGGGTGGAGTCGGAGCCGGCGTCGAGGACCACCCCGCTGACGTCGGAGCCCAGGCGCTGGTCGAGCACGCGGGCGTCGAGGTTCGCAGCCATCTGCTGGTCCTCGGTGCCGGTGCCGGTGCCGGCGGCGGGGGTGCCTCCGGCGTGGTCCGGCGCGCTGTGCCCGGCCGCGGTGTCGTTGCCCGCCGCGAAGGCCGAGGTGCCGGCGAGCGCGGCCGAGGCGACGGGCACCGCCATCGCGAGCACCACGGCCCGCCGGACACCCGTGCCGCCCTGCTTCGTCTTCCGGTGCCGACGACGGCCACCCGGGGTGTACGTGGTCATATGTGTTTCCGCTGCCGTATCACTCATGCATATCCAGATTTCGAGTACGGGAGGTCAGGTAGGACGATCGGCGCGCACCCTACCACCCGTCAGATATGACATGTCCGAGGAAAACGGCAGGACGTGGGGGCGGGGTGAAAGGTCTGGCGGCAGGTTGAACCAGGTGTGAAGAAACCATGGCAGGAGCCGGGGGAAGGCCGGAGGGAGCCCCCCCCCGGAGAGGCCGCAGCAGACGCGTGGCGGGGCAGCTCGGCCAGGTCCGGGAAGGCAGGCCGGCGGATCCCGAAGGGGCACATCGACAGGTGTTCCGGGGTGGTGCAGAAGGTGTTTCCGGGCTGTCCGTGAGGTATGCCGGGGCAGGCCGCAAAGTGTTTCCCGTGCGGGGTCGGCAGGTATGCGTTCGATCGATGCGGGCAGGCTCGGCGGGTGTGCGTAGACTGACTCAGGTTTCTTGTACGGGGACAGTGCGTGTCCGCGCCCTCCGCCCGGCACCTACGCCCGCGCACCCCCGAAGGACACGGAAAGTGGAGGCTGGCGCTGATGAGGTCCGCGCGCCGGGGATTCGTGTGGCCCGCCGCGTGCACCTGGTCCGCCGTGGCCGGACTGGCCGTCGCGGGATGCTGGTTCTACGGCCGGCACAGTGAGCCGCCGAGCCGGGCCGACCGGGTGGCCGTCGGCCGCGTGTGCCGTTCCTCCCTCCCGCGCGGCATGGAACTGTCCTGCGGCACGTACGGGTTCGGCGACGTGCGCTACGTCTGCCCAGCCGGGAGCCGGGACGGCGAGCGGTGCACGCGGACGTCGAGGGTGACGGTGCGCAACTCCGGCCGTGCCCTGGTGTACGTCACGTGCATCGCGGGCCGTGGGCAGGGCGCGCGCGAGCAGGGTCCGCAAGAGGCGGTCCGGCCGGGCCGCGAGGTGACCCTGCGCCCCGGTGGGGGACGGCTCTTGTTCGACATCACGCTGAAGGGCACGGACGGCGGCCGGAACAGCCTGGAAGTGGTCGGCTTGCGATGACGGGCACGGGAGACGACGGGACCGCGGCCGACGCGGCCGTGAGGGGGCGTACGGGTACTGACCGACGCTGACCTGGTGATTCGCGGCATACCACCTCAAAGAGCCGAACAGTAGAGCGACTTGGCCGATCCCTCGTAAGCTGCGGCGGCGCCTGACGGCTCGAACTGCCGCGCGGTTCGCCCCGGGAGGCGCGGCTCCGGCCGCGACCGCGGCCGGGGCACCGCCACAGGCGTGCTCACGCGCGCCGGGAAGACACGAGGTGGAACATGCCGGGACCGTGGACCATGCCGGGACCAAGGACGTGGGGGGTGGCCGCCGCCTCGGCGGTGCTGCTGCTCTGCACCGCCGAGGCCTCGCCCGCGGGGGCCGCCACGACCGCGCTGCCGCTCTGCCCGACGGTCTTCGGGCACGGCGGTTACCCCACCGGCGCCGACCCCTGGGACCGTGACCAGGTGCGGCAGCCGAACCACCCCAAGGGCCTCGCCCAGCAGAAGAGCTGGGGAGCGGGCGGGGTCGAGGCCGACCTCCAGCTCACCCGGGACGGCACCAAGGGGGTCATGTGGCACAACACCACGACCAACGGGCTCACCGGCACCCGCAAGCCCATCACCGAACTGTGGTGGGCGACCGGAGCCGACCAGCTCAAGGGCCGGACCATCACCCGCGGCCCCTACACCGGCGAGACCGTCTACACCTTCCGTGAATGGCTCGACAGCGCCAAGTCCAAGAACCTGACGCCCCTGGTGGAACTCAAGGGCGAGGCCGAACAGTCGCTGCTCAACAGCGACTCGGCCATCCGTGAGCGGGCGTGGGCGGAGGTGATAGCGCCCATATCGGAGCGTATAGCCTCGCAGAAGATCATGATCTACACGCACGACACCGCGCTGCAGCCCGAACTGGACAAGCGCATCAAGGCGGCCGGTCTGTCGGCCACGCTCACGGGTCACCCCAGCTGGATCGACGGGATCGGCTGGGAGGAACCGCCGCCCGCGGCCTCCGGCAACTACGCCTCCTGGCAGGCGGCCTGGACCCGGCTGGGCTCGACCACGACCTCGGTGCCCGTCGCCACCTCGTGGACGAAGGACCTCACGACGTGGCTGCAGGGCAAGTGCGTCTGACGCTCCTCCGGCCCGCGCGCCGTTCCGCGCCGGCGCACTCGACGGCGCGCACGGCGTGCGCGTCACCGGCATCTGCCACGCCTTCCGCGCATCGCCGGCCCGGAGCCGGTGGAGGGACCGAAGGGACCGAAGGGACCCGGCCCGGGAGTTGAGTGCGGGAGAGCCGGTCGAGGGCTGAGCCGGCCCGCGTACGCGGGCCGGCGCGGTCATGCGGGGACCGGCGCGGCGGATGCGGGCCGCGCGTGGCCAGGGGCCGATGGGACCGACGCGGGCCGTGCGGTGACGCGCGCCCGCACGGTCCGGAGCAGGCCGTGCGGGTGATGCGCGGGGGGCGCGGTCAGATGCGGGTCGCGAGCGGCACGGTGACCTGCTTCAGCCAGGTACCGGAGGCGAAGTCGCGCGCCTTGACCACCACCCGGTCACGGTACACCTCGACCTGGAGGCCCTGGTTGAACGCGCCGTCCACGGCGTTCTCACCACCCTGCCCGTTGTCCGTGAAACCGGTCTGCACGGCACCGGTGTTGATGACCGCGAAGCCGTCGAGGTTGGCCGTCCCCGGCACCACACGGCGCACGTACCAGTCGGACAGGCCGAGGTCCCAGTGCGTGTGTCCGCTGAAGAGGAACACGTCACGGTGGCGGCCGAGGAGGCCGAGCAGCCGGTCGGCCTGGAGGTAGTCGCTCATGTAGAGCTTGTTGCGGGTTCCGGAGACGGTGTCGGGCAGCGGGTGGTGCGTGATCACCATGACGGGCCTGCGCCGGCGTGCCCAGTACGCCAGGCGCTCCTCCAGCCACCGGAACTGCGCCTCGCTCAGCCACACCTCGTCCCACAGCTTCGGGTCGTGGTAGTGCATGTAGCGCTCGGTGCCGATCGTGAGCACCGGTATGCCGCCGAACGTCGTCTCCGCGTAGATGCTGCCGCGCTCGGCGAAGCGGTGGAAACTGCGGAACAGCGAGTCCTCGGTGGTGCCGTTGGGCCAGGTGGCCTGGGCCAGGGTGCCGGGGTCGGCCCACTTCGGCACGTAGAACTCGTGGTTGCCGATGGCCCAGGCGATCTCGCGCGGATGCGGGCTGCCCGCGAACACCTTGCGCACCTCGGCGTACTCCGCGTCGTAGCCGCGCGGGGTGATGTCACCGGCCACGGCCAGTCCCGAGCTGTGCGGGTTGGTGGCGCGCATGTCCCTCAGCGCGACGGCGAGGTCGCCGAGGTCGCCCTGGATGTCGCTGATGACGTTGAAGGCGGTCAGCGGGGCGCCGTCGCGCCGCGGGGCCGCTTCGGCGGGGACCTCGGCGAGCGCACCGAGCGCGACGGCACCGGCCGTCGCGGCGATGAGGGATCTGCGTTCCATGGAGGGATCCTTTCTGGTCCAGACCCGTTACTCATATGCGATCAACGAGTCCACGGGATGAACACCGGGCGACAGCGGTCCCGTACGGCCCGTCCGCCCGCCCGCGCCGGTCCACGGGGAGGCGTCCGGTGCCCCGGTTCCGTCGGTGGGGGAGCATGGCGTCTCGGAACAACGGATCGTTTACTTCATATCGTTGACAACAACTTGTTTGCATCGCACGATGTCGGCATGCCGATGACGCCCCAGCAGCCTGCCGACGCCTTCACCCCTCCGAGCGCCGAGGAGGCGAGGGCGCAGCGCGTGTACGCCTCCCTGTTCCGCATCGCGGAACGTCACGCCGCCACGGACGAGCAGCGCCGCCGTCAGGTCCACCCCGCGATGCTCGGCCCGCACGAGGCGATCAGGATCGTGTCCTTCCTGCTCAGCGGTGCGGCTCTGCGCGAGGAGGGTGAGCCCGAGGTGGACCGCGCGGACATCACCGCCGCGCTGAGTCTCGTTCCCCTCGCCCGCGCCGAGATGGATGAACTCGAGGCAGGGCTGCTCGCCATGGCACGGGGACGCGGTATGACCTGGCCGGAGATCGCCTTCGGCCTGGGCCTGGCCACCCCGCAGGCGGCCAGGCAGCGCTACGAGCGACTGGTCAGCCGGACCGAGACGGACGCGGAACCCGACCCGGGCCGGGGTGCCGAGAAGGGCGCGGGGCATGCCGGACACCCGGGCCGCGCCGGGCACCCCGGGTAGTCGCAGCGGTCCGGATCCCGGGCCCGGGTCACCGGCCCTCCCCGGGTGCCTCGGTCGCCGTGGCGATCACCGTGCGGAAGGGGTACGCGACCAGGAGGGCCGCCACGACGAGCAGTCCGCTCGCCCAGAGCGGTCCGAGGTCCCCGGCCGGGGTGGCGAGGGCGGTCGCGGCGATGAGCGGTCCGGCGGTGGCGCCGACGTTGAGGGCCGCCGTCGCGTAGGCGCCGGCCATCGTGGGCGCCCGCGATCCCTCGTAGAGGGCCCGCGTGATCAGTGTCCCGCCCAGCGCGAACGACAACGCGCCCAGCAGGAACACGAGGACGAGCAGAGCCGCCGGCTCGGCCGCCGACACGGCGAGGACCGGCCAGCCGACGGCCAGCGCCGGACCGCCGACCGCGACGACCCGGCCGGGCCGCCGGTCGGCCAGTCGTCCGGCGACGGTGACCCCCACGAAGGAACCCGCGCCGAAGAGCACCAGCACGAGCGGCACCCACAGTTCCCCCAGCCCGGCCGCACCGGTCACGACGGGGGCCAGGAACGTGAAACTCGCGAAGGTCGCGGCGTTCACCAGCGCACCGAGCAGCAGCACCAGCACCAGGCGTGGCCTGCGCAACTGCGCGAGTTCCGAGCGCAGTTGCGGCCTGTCTTCCTCCGCGTCCGCCCGCGCGGACCCCGCCGGCAGGGTCTTGAGGAGGCCGGCGGCCGCGGGCAGGCACAGGGCCGCGACCGCCCAGAACGTGGCGCGCCAGCCGAACAGCGTGCCCAGCACCGAGCCCCCAGGGACCCCGGCGACCGTGGCCACCGTCGTGCCGGAGAGCAGCACGGCCAGCGCCCGTCCCTTCCGGTCGGGCCCGGCCAGCGTGCCCGCCGTCGTCACCGCCACGGCGAGGAACCCGGCGTTCGCCAGCGCCGCGACGAGACGGGTGGCGCACAGGACGGGAAAACTCGTCGTGGTGGCGCCCACGGCGTGAGCCGCCGAGAACAGCAGGACGAACGCGAGCAGGACGGTCCGTCCCGAGCGGTTCCGGGCGAGGGCGGCCATGAGCGGGGCGCCGACGGCCATGCCGGTCGCGAAGGCCGAGGTGAGTGCGCCCGCCGTGCCCACCGTGACGTGGAGGTCGGAGGCGATGTCGGGCAGGAGTCCGGCGAGCATGAATTCGGAGGTGCCCATGGCGAAGACCGCCAGGGCGAGCGAGTACAGAGCGAGAGGCATCGAGTGACCCCGAGGTGAGGTGAGGAGAGGAACGGGAGGACGTCATCTCGTCACCGCGGTCAGCCCCCGCAGGGCACACTTCTCCGCCTTCTCCGGCGATCCGGGATCCGGCGATCCGGCAGGGCGGTGCCACTGCCGTCCCGGTGGTCCGGCGCGAGGGCCGGCCCCGGAGGGCCGGTGCTCCGGCGTTCCGGTGGTTCAGGGGTGCAGGGGGCTGACGGCGTGACCGAAAGCCCCCACCTCGGCTGACTCGGGGCTCGACATGGACCGCACGTTAGCGGACCGGTGCCCGCCGTCGCACGCCGGTTGCGCGCTCCCGTGCGCGCCACGCCGACCTCGCCCCCATGTGATCCACATCACCGGCGAAGTCGGCGCTCCACGTCGTCCCACCCGCAACCTCGGCACCCGCCGCACGTCTGAAGCCCATGGAGGCCCGGACTTTCCCGGCCCGCCCGCCCTGTTCCCCGAGTGAAGGATCGTCATGTCCGCATCTCATGCCGCACCGCGCGGGCCCGTGTACGCGCCCGCACCTGCGAGGACGGCCGGTGGCACGGGAGGCGCGGGAACCGGAACCGCGGGACGCGCGGGAGCCGCGAGGGCGCTGTTCCCGTACGCGGGCGCACTCCCGCGCGCCTGGGGGCGGTTGTTCCGGCGCGCACCCGAGCGGCCAGCAGCCGCCGCCGGTCCCGCCGCCGCGCCCCCCGCCATAACCACCGGTGCCTTCACGGCGCTGCCTCCCGGCGCCGACCACCCCCCGCCCCCTGGCACCGACCGCATCCCACCCGGGCCCACCCCCGACCGTCCCCGGCGAGGGGACCCCGGCCAAGGGGCCGACCTCCACCGGCTGTACCACCACCGCAGGCTCGCGCTGGTGCGCCTGGCCGTCCTGCTGGTCGACGACCTGCCCACGGCCGAGGACGTGGTGCAGGACGCGTTCACGGCGCTGCTGCGCCGTCACGGGCACCGTCTGGAGCGACTGGACGACCCGGAGGCGTACCTGCGTACGAGCGTGGTCAACGCCGCCCGCTCGGTGCTCCGGCGGCGCAGGACCGTCCGCCGGGCCGTACTCGAACGGGAGCGCCCGGCCCCGCCACCCGAGGAGTACGTCCTGCTCCGCGAGGAACACCGCGAGGTGCTGAGCGCACTGGCCCGGCTCACCCGGCGGCAGCGCGAGGTCCTGGTGCTGCGCTACTGGTCCCATCTCAGCGAGGCGCAGATCGCCGAGACCCTGGGCCTGTCCCGGGGAGCGGTCAAGTCCACCGCGAGCCGCGCCCTGGACGCGCTCAGCAGAAACCTGGAGGGCCCCCGATGACCGCCACCCGGCACGCGCACGACCCTGTCGAGGAGCGCCTGCGGGCCGCCCTGGACGCCCGCGCCCGGCTCGTCGGGCCGGGACAGCTGCGGCCCTCGGCGCTGCCCGCCGCCCGGGGCGCCGCCGCGTGGCCGCGGGTGCGCCGCGGGGCGTCGGCCCTGGTCGCGCTCGCGGCGATCGTGGCGGGCGTCGTCCTGTGGCTGGGCCAACGCCACCAGGACGCTCCCGCAGCGCCCGCCACGACCCCGTCCGTGACCGGCCCGCCGGCGCCGTCCCCGGTCCCGGCCACCGCCACGGCCCCGGCGCCGGCACCGGACGCGGCGGCCTCCGCGGTGCCCAGGCCCCTGGGCGCGGCGGCCCAGAGCCCCCGCTGAACAGGCCACCCGTCCGGCGACGGCAGCACCACCAGCCGACGACCACGCGCCCAGGCCGACGGTCACACGCCTCCCGGCGGCCGTACGCCCCAGCCGCCGGCCACACGCTCCAGCCGACGACCACACGCCTCAGTCGACGACCACACGCCCAGGCCAACCCTCAACTGGCCCAACCAACCGACCCACCCGGGCCGACCGACTCCGCGGACCACCCGACTCCGCGGACCACCCGACTGACCGGGCCAACTCACCCGGACCGACCGACCCACCCGGGCCACCCACCCACCGGCCGCGGCCCCAGAGACCACCCCGCCGCCGCCCGCCACCCCCAGCCGACCCCGGTAAAAGGAACCAAGAAACCGATGAAGACCCCCGCCCGGCTGACGGCGCCCTTCCGCGCCCTCGCCCTGTCCGCCCTCCCCGCCTTCGCCCTCTCCGTCACCCTCACCGCCCCCGCGACCGCTGCCCCCGCGACCGTCGCTCCCGGAACCACCGCCGCCGACCCCGCCGGCGCGCCCGCCGTCCTGGAGGCCCGCTACGACCTGGGCGACCAGGCCTTCCAGCCTCCTGCCTCGCTCGGGTACGTCGGGCGAAGCGAACTCGCCGCCGCCGTCTACTATCCGGCGCGCCTGGGCACCGGCCGGCACCCCCTGGTCCTCCTCCAGCACGGCTCGTGGGAGACCTGCGCCGACGCGGGCGCGGAGGCGGAGAGCGCCGCCGCGCAGGCGGCCCGCGACCGGGCGGAGAAGGCGGGCGACGAGGCCGAGGCCGCCCGTCAGCAGGCGATCGTCGAACAGGCGGCGGCGCGGCTGTGGGCGTGGCCGTGCGCGCCGGGCGTCGCGCCGATCCGCAGCAGCAGCGGGTACGACTATCTGGCGCGGGCCCTGGCCGGACGCGGCTTCGTGGTGGTGTCGGTCGGAGTCAACGGCATCAACGCCACCGCCGCCGGACAGGCCGACACGGTCTACCGGGCCCGCGCCGCGCTGATCGACCGGCATCTGAGGATGTGGCAGCGGCTGGCCCGAACGGGCGACGGTCCGTTGCGCGGCGCGCTCACCGACGTCCGTACCGGAGCCCCGGTGGCGGCCGGCTTCCGCGGCCGGGTCGACCTGGGCGACGTCGGCCTCCTCGGCCACTCCATGGGCGGCGGCGGAGTCATGCAGGAGGTCGCCGACTCCTCCCGCGCCCACTGGCCGGCCGGCGTCGACGTCAAGGCGGCCTTCGCGCTCGCCCCCACCGCCACCTGGGACGGCGAGCCGGTGACCCGTACGCCGTTCGCCGTCATGTGGGGCACCTGCGACCAGGTCAACACGGGATCGTTCTTCGAGCAGAACGCCGCAGCCAACCGGGTGCCGATCTACAAGTACACGCTCACCGGCGGCAACCACGACTTCTACAACAGGCAGTGGTCCCCGAGCAGCGGCCAGGTGGCGGCCCGCGACGACGCCCTGCCGGGGAGCCGGCCGGGCACCTGCCGGTCCCAGTACGGGGGCCAGGACCACCCGCAGGAGGACCAGATGCCGCTGACGGAGCGCACGCAGCGGCTGATCACCACCCACCGGGTGACGGCCTTCTTCGAACGCTTCCTGCGGGGCCGCACCGACATACAGCCCTACCTCACCGGCGACCGGCCGTTCCCCGGGGAGCCGGCCCACGTCGTCACGCCGTCCTACGACGCCGGAGACTGACCACCCCGGTCCACGCCCGCGCCCGCCTCGCCCTCGTCACTCCCCACGCCTTCGTCACCTTCACCGCCTTCGTCACCCTCGTCCGGCACCCAGCGCAGTACGTCGCCCGGCTGGCAGCCGAGGGTGCGGCAGATCGCGTCGAGCGTGGTGAACCGTACGGCCTTCGCGCGGCCGTTCTTCAGTACGGCGATGTTGGCGGGCGTGATGCCGACCGCGGCGGCGAACTCGCCGACCGACAGGTGACGGCGGGCGAGCTGGACGTCCAGGTCGACGATGATCGCCATCAGATCACCCCGGCGATCTCGCTCTGCAGGTCCGTCGCCTTGCGCAGCAGACCGCGCAGGACGACGACGAGCATCACGAACGCCGCTCCCGCACCCGCGCCGGTGACCGCCGAGAACAGCGCGCTGACGACGTCCATGCCGTCGTCGGGGGAGGGGATGTCGGCCAGGGCGAGGTGCCCGGCGACGCCGGTCGCCAGCAGCGTCGCCACGGCCGCGGCGCCGATGATGGTGTCGACCCACCGGAAGGCGCGCGGCGTGAAGATCGCCCCGTGATCGACCATGGCGAGCAGCTGCCACAGGGCGACGAGGCCGACCTGGACGCAGGCCACGCAGACGATCGCCACCGTCGCGTAGGGCGTGGCGAACGGGGCGTACGGGGGGAAGCGGTCCACTTCGCCGGCCGCCGTCGCCGGGATGACGACGATCTGACCGAAGAGGCCGACGAGGACCGCCGCGACGACGCCGGCCCGGAGCACGAGGATGCAGAGACGAGGCATGCATCGATTCTCGATCGATTTCTATCGAAAATCAATTGCGAACTTCCGTGCAGTGCCTAAGAGTTGCATCGAGCCGTGTCCGAATCCTTCGTTCCGTGTGTGGAGTTGTCCGATACGGGCCTGCTCGACCGGCGTTGTGGATCGGTCACTAGGATCGGGGACAAGACAACAGTTCGGCCGGTGCGCGATGGTGGGTGCCGGCCGGGGTCGCCGATGCCAGGGTCCGCTCCCCGGGCTGCGGTGATCTTCCTACCCAGGAGGACCTCCCGCATGTTCCGACGCATTGGGAACATGGTCGTCCGACATCCTGTCTGGACGATCGTGGCGTGGCTGATAGCGGCGGTTGCCATCGTCGCCACCGCCCCGAGCCTGCCCTCGAACAGTGACGAGAGCAGTTTTCTGCCCAAGAGTTACGAGTCCATCAAAGCGGCGGACCTGCAGGAGAGGGCGTTCCCCAGCGCCTTCACCCCGTCCGCCATCGCCTTGTACCGGCGTGCCGACGGCGGCACGCTGACCGCAGCCGACAAGCAGGACATCGCCCGGATCACCTCCGAACTGGGCAAGAAGCACATCGACCAGGTGCAGAAGGTCGTCCCCGGCCCGCCGTCCAAGGACGGCAAGTACGCCATGACCCTGGTCCAGATGGACAGCAAGAAGGCCGGTCAGCCCGAACAGAGCGACGCCGCCAAGGTGTTGCGGGCGGATGTCAGGCAACTGGCCAAGGGCACGCACCTGGAGGCCAAGGTGGGCGGTTCGGCCGCTCAGGCGCTCGACCAGGAGGATTCGTCCAAGCGCGGTCAGGCACTGATCGGCATCGGCACCTTCGCGATCATCCTGGTGACGCTGCTGATCATCTTCCGGGCGCCGATCCTGGCCGTACTGCCCCTGGTCCTGATCGGTCTGGTGTCCGCCATCGCCAACGGACTGATCGCCTACGCCACCAAACTGTTCGGCCTGCAGGCGAACAGCTCGATCTCGTCGATCCTGATCGTCGTGCTGTTCGGCGTGGGCACGGACTACTTCCTCTTCCTGATGTTCCGCTACCGGGAACGCCTGCGTGCCGGTGACGAACCCAAGCAGGCCATGATCAACGCGGTGGACCGGGTCGGCGAGGCCATCGCCTCGGCCGCCGGCGCGGTCATCATCGCCTTCCTCGCGCTGGTGCTGTCCACCCTCGGCTTCCTCAAGCAGATGGGCCCGGCGCTGGCCATCGCGGTCGCCGTCACCCTGGTCGCCGGCCTCACCCTGATACCGGCGGTGGTCTCGCTCATCGGACCGAAGGTCTTCTGGCCGTCCAAGTCGTGGCAGCGCGAGCCGGAGAACGCCCGCTTCGCGGCGCTGGGCCGCGGCGTCCGGCGCCGGCCGGCCGTGGCCGCCGCCGTGTCCGGCCTCGTCCTGGTCGCGCTCTCGCTCGGCTCGCTCGGCTTCAAGGCCACGTTCGACCTGGCGTCGGGTTCCATGCCCAAGACCAAGGAGTCGATGGTCGTCCAGGACGAGATGCAGAAGGCGTACTCGGCGGGCGCCGCCGCACCCACCGACGTCTACCTCTCCAGCACCGCCGGCAAGCCGCTGGACAAGGCCGCCTTCGGGGCGTACGCGAAGAAGCTCGGTGCCGTGGACGGCGTCGCCGACGCCCACCTGGCCCAGGTCAGCAAGGACGGCACCACCGCGGACTTCACCGTCACCCTCAAGTACGAGGCGTCGACGGAGAAGGCCATCGACGCCGTGGGCGAGGTGCGCGACGTCGCGCACTCCGACGCCCCGGACGGCACCGAGGCGGTCGTCGGCGGCATGTCCTCCATCTTCAAGGACATCAACACCGCGGTGAACCACGACTACCGCACGGTCTTCCCCGTCGCCGCCGTCCTGATCATGGTCATCCTCGGACTGCTGCTGCGCAGCCTGGTCGCCCCCTGGTACCTGATGGCCTCCGTGGGGCTCGGCTTCGGCGCCACCCTGGGCGCCACCGTCTGGATCTTCCAGGACGGCCAGGGGCACCCGGGACTGATGTTCATGCTCCCGGTGATCATGTATCTCTTCGTGGTCGCCATCGGCACCGACTACAACATCCTCATGATCGCCCGGCTCCGCGAGGAGGCCCGCGAGGGCCGCGAACCGCGCGAGGCGGCGGGCATGGCGGTCCGGCACGCCGGACCCACCGTGGCGGCGGCCGGCTTCATCCTGGCGGCGACCTTCGCCACCATGATGCTCGCCGGCAACTCACTGCTCACGGAGATGGGTTTCGCGGTCTCCTTCGGCATCGTGGTCGCCGCCTTCGTCATGGCGATGTTCTTCACCCCGAGCCTCACGGCACTGATCGGCCACGCGGCGTGGTGGCCGGGCCATGGGGACCGTGCGGTGCAGAAGCCGTCCGGCGCGGCCACCGGCTCAGGAACGCCGGGTGCGACGGCGCACGGCTCCGAACCGCAGGGTTCGGGAGCACACGGCTCCGGGACGCAGGGCCCGGGAGCGCTCGGCTCCTGACGGTACGGGGCGCGGGATGCGGGGCGGGGCGTGCGAGGTGCGGGGCCCGGGCGCGGCCGGCTCCTTCCGCCGAGGACGTCCGGCTGCGCGGTCCCTCCGCCGGGGCGCCGGGCGCGGGACCGTCCACCGGTACCGCGCCCGGCGCCCCGTCCCGCGCCATCGGTGAGGCCGTCGCGGCGGGGTGCCGCTCCCGGGAGGTTTCGCGCAGGCCCGGAATCCGGACTGACAGAACCTCAGCGGATGGTTAGGATGCCGGTGATGAAGAACTCCTCCTCGTACGGATTGGGGGAATCGTTCGTGTCGGGTGAGTGCTGATGGCACCTCACTCCACGAACGCGATTCCCACCCGCCTGTTGATGTGGCAGCGCGTGCGCCGGTACGCCGTGCCACCGTCCATGATCGAGACGGCGACCGCACGGCGTGCGGTCGGCGACTGGGCGGGGGCCTGTGCCGCCGCCCGGATCGACGTCGACCTCGATCTGCGCGCTGTGCGCCACCGCCACGGCACCGAAATCGCCACCCGCCTCCGCGCGGACCTGCGCCGACTGGCGCCGGATCTGCTGCGCTGGCACATGCCCCGGATCGCCCCCGACGGGCGGCTGCGGCCCGGCCTCACCGTCTCTCTGGCCCGCTACGGCGGCCCCGGCGACCCACCCCTGCGCCTGGTGGTGCGGACACCGCCGGCCTGGGCGGACGCCGGCCAGCGGATGTCCTTGGCACTGTGGGACGCGGTGGCCGGCAGGGACGGCGGGGCCGTCCACCCACCGCCCCCGCCCTCCCGGCCGCACTCACCTCCACACCGCCACACACATCCCTCCGCGTCCTCGCCGGCGCTTCCCGGTCCGCACCCGCATCCGCACCCCGACCGGCGTTTCCGGCTCGACCTGCACCGGCACCTCTGGGACGCCGGGCGGAGCGACGAACTGGCGCCGCGGTGCAGGGCGGCCGGCCCACCGCCCGGGGCGCCGCAGCCCTGGCCGGACCTGCCGGGACTGCCGGACCTTCCTGGACTGCCGGGTTTGTCGGGAGTGCCTGGGCTGGCGAGTCCGCCGGAGCTGGCGGCGCGCCGGCCCGATCGGCTCACCGTCCAGGACGTGCCGTGGGCGGTGGCCGGCTGGGCGGCGGAGGCCGAGTTGCTGCTACGGGCCGAAGGGCGCCCTCGCGGTGCCTTCACCGTGCGGCTGGGGCCACGCCACCGGGCCGTACTCGAACTCGTCGCGCCCGACGACAGCCACGCCCCCACGTTCCGGCCGTCTGCGAAGGCGCTGCTGGCCCAGGAGGCCGCCGCCCTTCCGGTGCTGCCGGAAGCCGCGGCCCGCCTCCTGCCGGATCTGGAACTGCTGCACGCCGGACTGGTCACCGTCGGGCAACTGCATCCGCTCGTCGCCCGGGCGCTGGCGGCATTCGACACGGCACCGGTGGCCGGGACCGGCCCCGCCCCCGCAGCCGGTGACCCGCACCGGGTGGAATGCCGGGGCGAGGTGCACCGGATCGCGCTGCGGGACGGTGTACTGACGGCGGTCGACCACGCTCCTGCCCAACTGCGCCGTGAGGAGCTGCTGGTGGCTCTCGGGGGGCCGGGGCTGCCCTGTCTGCGCGCGATCGACGCGGTGCACCGCGAACCGGAGGCGCTGCCCGCGGTCCGCGAACGGCTCGGGCACGGCGACGTCGCCGGGGCACTGGCGGTGGTGGAGGGCCTGCTCGGCCCGCGCGCGATCCTGCGGGACGGGCCGCTCCGGGAGGAACTGGAGGCGGCGGCGAGCCGACGCCTCGACCACGGCCTCTTCCGGTCGGGGCTGGTCCCCGCGCAGTACGCCGCGAGTGCGGCCGGCGGTGGGAACCCCTGGGGCGGGGGAAGTGCGGAGGTGAGTCACCGGTCACGGCTCGATCGGCACACGCCTCCCGAGGTGCGCCGCAAGCGCGGCAACCGGGCCAGGCCCCGAACCGTTCTTACCCGCTGACCGATAGCGGTCACCGGCCACCGGCGTTGGCCACCGACGGTTGGCAGCGGGCGGTTGGTCATCCGGTGTCGGCCACCGGGTGGGGACCACCAACCGTTGGTCACCAACCGTTGGCCTCCAGCTGTTCGCCGTCAACTGTGGGCCGTGAGCCGTCGGTCACCAACCGTTGGCGACCAACCGTTGGCGACCAACCGTTGGCCATCAATCGTTGGCCCGCCAGCCGTTGGCGGCCAATCGGTGGTCACCAACCGGTCGTCACCAACCGTTGGTCACCGACGGTTGACCAGTGACGGTTGGCCACCAACCGTTGGCCAACCACCGGCTGCCTTCATCACTTTCGCAGCCCCCCTCCTCCTCGAACTCCCCGTCCTCCTCGAAGCCCCGCCACGCACGCCCTTTCTCCTACGAACTCCTTCCAGGTGATGCCACATGCACATGACCCTGCCCACGACGTCCAGCGCTCCTCTCTCCCCGACCGAGCCCCCCGGAAGCGGAACCGAGACCGCCGCGGCCCGTCTCGCCGTTGCCGGTGACCTGCTGGCTCTCCTGCGGGCGACCACCACCGAGCCGCGCCCCGACGAACAGCTCGAAGCGCTCACCCTGGCGGTCGCGGCCGACCTGCCCGTACTGCTCTGGGGCGAGCCGGGCATCGGCAAGACCGCCGCGCTGACCCAGCTCGCCGCCTCTCTCGACCTGCCGCTGACGACGGTGATCGCCAGCGTCCACGAGCCGTCCGACTTCTCCGGGCTGCCCATCGTGGGCGACGACCCCGCGGTGCAGGGCGTGCCCATGGCGCCGCCGCAGTGGGCCGTGGAACTGGTCCGGGCCGGGCGCGGCCTGCTCTTCCTGGACGAACTCTCGACCGCCACCCCGGCCGTGCAGGCCGCACTGCTCCGGGTGGTCCTGGAACGGCGGGTCGGCGCACTCCGACTTCCCCCGGACGTACGCATCGTGGCCGCCGCCAACCCGCGCGCGTCGGCGGCAGACGGGTGGGAGCTGAGCCCGCCGCTGGCCAACCGCTTCGTGCACCTGTACTGGGCGCACGATCGGGAGGTGGTCGTGCGCGGCCTCGGCGGGGTGTGGCCCCGGGCCGAGTTGCCCCGTCTCGTACCGGAACTGCTGCCGGATGCGGTGGCGTTCGCCCGGCGCGCGGTCTGCGCCTTCCTTCAGTCCAGGCCGACACTGATCCACCGGCTCCCGACCACCGAGACACGGCGCGGCGGAGCCTGGCCCTCGCCCCGGAGCTGGGAGGCGGCGCTGACCCTGCTGGCCTTCGGCACGGCGGCCTCCGTCTCCCGGGAGGTGCTGGCGCTACTGGTGCGGGGCGCCGTCGGCGACGGGCCCGGGCTCGAACTCCTCGCCCATCTGGACCGGATGGACCTGCCGGATCCGGAGTCACTGCTGGCCGACCCGGCTGCCGCCGAGCTGCCGGTGCGCGGCGATCTGCGTCAGGCGGCGCTGGAGGCGGTGGTGGCCGCCGTCGGGGCGCGACCGGAGCGGGAGCGCTGGGAGGCGGGCTGGGCTGTGCTGGTCCGGGCGTTGGAGACGGGCGCCCCTGACCTGCTGGTCGCCCCGGCGACCTCGCTGGCCGCGCTGCGGCGTGACGACTGGGAGGTGCCCCAGGCCGTGGAGCGGCTGGCCGCGGTGGTCGGGCTCGCCCAGCGGGCGGACCGCTCGGTGAGGAGGGCCGCGGCGGCCACGTCCGACACCGACCGCACGGCGGGGGCGCACCGATGACGCGTCCGACAAAGCGCCCGGGCCCACCGGCCCCCGCCCCGCCGCGTGCCCCATCGGCCCCCGCCCCGCCGACTCCCGCCCTACCGAGCCCTGCCCAGCCGAGGCCAGCTTCGCCGTTCCCGTATCCGTCCACCCCGGTACGGTCCTCCGCCCGGGCGGCGGCCGGTAGTTCCCGTGGGGAGGCGTCCGGTGGGCGGCTCGCGCTGGACGTGGAGAAGCTGCTGGCCGCCCGGTTGCACGCGGTGAAGGTGCGGCCCTACCTGGCCGACGCGCTCTTCGCGCTGCACGTCGTCGAGGACCGGTCCGTGCCCACCATGGCGGTGGACGCGTACTGGCGCTGCTACGTCTCCCCGGGCTTCGTGGCGCGCACGCCGGTGGAGGACCTGGCGGGCGTCTGGGTGCACGAGGTCTCCCACTTGCTGCGGGACCACCACGGCCGGGGTGAGCGGTACGCGGACCGGCACGGGGAGCACGGGCCCGGCGCGCGGCTGCGGCGCAACATCGCCGCGGACTTCGAGATCAACGACGACATCTTCGGCGACGGTCTGCCCCGCCCCGCCGGCGCGGTGCTGCCGTCGCAGCTGCGGCTGTCCGGGGGGCTGCTGATGGAGGAGTACCTGCGGACGGCGTCGATGTCCGGACTTGTCGCGGACCTCGCCTGGCTGGACTGCGGCAGCGGTGCCGACGGGCAGCCCCGGCCGTGGGAACTGGGGCCGGACGGGGCGCACGGGCTCAGCAGGCAGCAGCGGGACGCGGTCCGCTTCCGGGTCGCGGAGGGCATCAAGGGCAGACCGGGGCAGGCCCCGGAAGGGTGGCGAAGGTGGGCCGACGAGGCGTTCCATCCGCCGCAGCCCTGGCGGCAGTTGCTGGGCTCGGCGGTCCGTTCGGCGGCGGGCGGACCGGGCGTGGGGGAGAACCACAGCTACCGGCGTCCCTCCCGGCGTTCGGCCGGCGTCCCCGGTGTGCTCCTGCCGAGCCTGCGCCCCACACCGCCGCGTGTCTGCGTCGTGATCGACACCTCCGGGTCGGTGAGCGACGCCGAACTGGGCAGCGCACTGCTGGAGGTGGCGGCCATCTCACGCGCGGTGGGCGGGCGGCGCGACCTGGTCTCGGTGATCTCGTGCGACGCGGCGGCCGGGGTCGCCGTGCCGCTGTGCCGCGCCGAGGGCATCGAACTGGTCGGCGGCGGCGGTACGGACCTGCGCTCCGGTTTCGGCCGGGCCCTGCGCTGCCGGCCGCGCCCGGACGTGATCGTCGCCCTGACGGACGGTCAGACACCGTGGCCCTCCGAGCAGCCGCCGTGCCGCACCGTCGTCGGTCTCTTCTCGCGTTCCGGCGGTGCCCGTGCCGTGGACGAGAAGGATCCCGACTACGTCCCGGACACCCCGCCGGCCTGGGCGCGGGTCGTCACCATCGGCTGAGGGGGCCGCGCAGCCGGAGGGCCCGTGTCACCTCACGAAGCGCAACGAGCCCAGGTTCACCGAGTGACCGACGACGCCGATCTCGACGCCGTCCGCGGTGGAGCGGGCCGCGGTGAAACCGGCGTTCTCCCGGAGGCCGGCCCGTCAGGTGGCCGTGGCCCGGGCGGCGCCGGGGACGGTGATTTCCGTGCTCCGGGCCGGGCCGAGGATGGATGCCCGCGCGGCCACCTGCGGGGTGCGGGCGGGTGCGGCTCCCCCGGCGGAGCCGCACCCCGGTGGGCAGGTCAGTAGGCGCGTGCCACGACGGCCACGTTCCCCGGCTGGTCGTCGCGTTCGGGGACCGAGCCGTCCGCGGCGACCAGGCACCGTACGGTCACGCCCTGTTCGGCCAGCCGCGCCTCGCCGTCCGGACCCAGCGCGGCCCACGGGATCCGCGCCCACCCGCTGCCCGCGGCCTCCACGGCCTCCGCGACGGTCGACACGTCGGCGGTACGCCGCTCACGGCGCTCCCGGGACTGCGCCAGCAGCAGCGCCTGGTCGTCCGCGAGCACCTCGGGCAGGATCTCCGGCAGCGCGGCGATCTCCGCCGGCTGCTTCGTCCCGGCGATACGGCGGACCAGGACGGCGCTGCCGTGGGCCAGGTCACGCGGCCCGACCTCGATCCGCACCGGCACCCCCTTGAGTTCCCAGTCCACCGCGCGCCGCCCGAACGGGGTGTCGGTGCGGTCGTCGACGTGCACGCGCACCCCGGCCGCCCTCAGCCGTTCCCCGATCGCGCGCACCTCGGTGAGCACCGCGTCGTCGTCCTTGACGGCGACGACCACCGCCTGCACCGCGGCCAGCCGGGGCGGGACGCGCAGACCGTCGTCGTCCCCGTGCATCATCACCAGCGCCCCGACCATACGGGTGGTGGAACCCCAGGAGGTCTGCCACACGTGTTCCTGTGTGCCGTCCTTCGAGAGGTACCGCGTGTGGAAGGCCTTGGCGAAGTTCTGGCCGAGTTCGTGGCTCGTGGCCAGTTGCAGGGCCTTGCCGTCACCCATCATGCCTTCCAGCGTCAGGGTGTTGACCGCGCCGGCGAAGCGTTCCCTGGCCGTCTTGCGGCCCGGTACGACGTCCATGGCGAGGACGTTCTCCATGAAGTCGCCGTAGACGGCCCGGTGGATGTGCGCGGCGTAGTCCCGGGCGTCCTCGTAGGTGGCGTGGGCGGTGTGTCCCTCCTGCCACAGGAACTCCGTGGTGCGCAGGAACACGCGCGGACGCAGCTCCCAACGCACCACGTTGGCCCACTGGTTGATGAGCAGCGGCAGGTCGCGGTAGCTCTGCACCCACTTCGAGAAGTAGTCGTTGACGATCGTCTCGGAGGTCGGGCGGACGACGACCGGTTCCTCCAGTTCCTTGCCGCCTGCGTGGGTGACGACGGCCAGTTCGGGGGCGAAGCCCTCGACGTGCTCGGCCTCCTTCGTCAGGTACGACTGCGGGATGAAGAGCGGGAAGTACGCGTTGGAGGCGCCGGCCGCCTTGATCCGGGCGTCCATCTCCTGCTGCATCCGCTCCCACAGCCCGTACCCGTACGGTCGGATGACCATGGTGCCGCGCACCGGCCCGTTGTCGGCCAGTTCGGCCTTGCCGACCAGTTCCTGGTACCAGCGGGGGAAGTCGTCCGCCCGGGGAGTGAGCACGGGTGCCTTTGCCATGCGCCGCAGGTTAGGGCGCGGCCCGGCCGCACGCCAGCGGATTACGGCGCCGTCTCCGCCGCAGGTCCCCGCCCTCTCGGGACCGGCCTCGGCGTAGATCACCAGGGTCTGGTCCGGCTGCCGAGCCACCTCCCGCGCGGCAGAGCCCGGGAGGCCAAGCGTCTCCCTGCCGGCCGACGGCGCCCCGGCCTGACACGCGACCCGGTCCGCGGCCTGGCGCGGGAGCTTCCGGGGGCCTGGTGGGCCAGCAGGAGGGGGCCGGCGTCGGCCGCGGACCTGGACCACTCCACCGTGTCCTGCGGTCACTTCATGGCCGAGGAAGCCCCCCCAGGACATCACGAAGGCACTGCGGGCGCTGATGAAACGCTGACGCTTCACCTCCTCGAACTCCCCTATACCGCCAAGCTTTACGCGCCTGCAATCCGGGTCACCCGAAGGTGTGGAACGGTGGCCGCGGGAACTGACGGCATATGCCCGACTGCCGTACTGTCACGTCCCTGCCCGCAAGTCGGGTGGAAAACCGCTGGCCATAAAGGGGAGAGGACGGCGCCGGGGTGGTTTCGGACAACGAGGAGTGGGGCGAGCTGGCGGCCTGCCGGACCGCCGACCCTGACGAGCTGTTCGTTGAGGGGGCCGCTCAGAACAGAGCCAAGATCCTGTGCAGCGGATGTCCCGTGCGCACCGAATGCCTGGCGCACGCCCTCGACAACCGTATCGAGCACGGGGTCTGGGGCGGCATGACGGAACGGGAGCGGCGCGCCCTGCTGCGGCGCCGCCCCACGGTGACGTCCTGGCGGCTCCTGCTGGAGACGGCCCGAACGGAGCACGAACAGCAGGGCCGCGGGACGGACCGCCCGCGCTGGGCGGAGCGCTGGGCCGCGACGGGCTGACGCGCCGACAGGCAGGCAGGCAGTCCGACGGGCTCACGGACTCGCACGCTCACGGGATCCTGGCTCACGGTCTCGCACGCTCACGGGATCCTGGCTCACGGTCTCGCACGCTCACGGGATCCTGGCTCACGGCCTCGCACGCTCACGGCTCCCGGGGCTCACGGGAAGCGTGCCGAGTCACGAAAGAGACCGAACTCGCCCTTTCCAAGCGGGCGTTGGCGATGCCTAATGGTTCCCACACGGTCATGGAGTCGCATGGCGTACGGGGGACTTGTGGAGACGAAGGGGACCTGGGGGCCGCCGGCGCTGCCGCCGGTGCCGTCGCGCGAGGGGAGGAGTGTCGATCTCCGCGTCGACAAAGGAGTGCTCTGGCTGGGAGAGGCCGCCTATCCGCTGCACAACCTCGTGCGGGTCTACACCACCGAGTTCAAGCCCCGACGATGGGAGGCGTTCGCGTACCTGGCGCTCGGGGGCGGCCTCGCGTACGCGGTGGCGAGGGCGCAGCCGGAGGCGCGGGGCGTCTGCCTGGTCGCGGTGATCCTGCTGTTCGGACGGTTCCTGAAGGTGCTGTCCTCGTCGAGCAAACACGTGCTGGCCATCGAGACGGCGGGCAACGCCAGCGCCCTGGTGACACTGCCGGACCGGGAGGAGCTGCGCGGGATCGTCCACGCCATCATGGAGACCGTCGAGAACCCGGAGAAGAAACTCCACGTGTGGGTGGAGAGCGTCCAGTTCAACCGCAGGGAATACCACTTCGGCGACACGGTCAACATGTACGGCGGCCTGGGAAACACGGGGGTGTTGAAGAAGTGAGCGGCGACACCGTCAACATGTACGGCGGGAACCACAACACCGGGATCGTCAAGAACCAGTACGCGGGGACGGCGCAACCGGCGCCCCCACAGCTCCTCGTGGCGATCGAGGAACTGTCGCTTCTCCTGCGGGAGCTGCGCGGCAGGGTCGCGCCCGCGACCGGGCGGGTCATCGACGACGCCTTGCCGGTGATCTCCTCCCGGGCGAGCGCCCCGCAGGAGCGGCACCGCGCCCTGATCGCCGTGGCCACCATCGCCGCGACCGTCGGAGCGCTGGGTCAGCCGGTGGCCGAAGCGGTCAACAGGGTCCTGGAGTTGCTGGGGGCCCTGTAGGGCGCGCGGCTGGGGATCCGCCAGGGCGCGCGCGAGCGGGCACGGCGTGCTGCCGGTCGTCCGGCGGGGTCCTGGCCCCGCTCAGGCCGGTTTCCGGCTCAGCTCAGGTTCCGGTTCTGGCTCCGGTCCCTGCCCCCGGTCTTCGTGGGCCACGGTGATGTGGCGGTCGCGGCCGGGGGTCTCCAGTTCGTCGACCACCGCGACGGCCAGATCCTCGGCGCTGATCCAGGACCGGCCGCCGGCACCGGTGAGCAGGGTGTCGGTGCCACGCCGGTAGCGGCCGGTCCGGATGCCGGGCCGCAGCAGGGCCGGCGGGCTCAGGTAGACCCAGTCGGCACCGGTGTGCGCCTGGCAGGCCCGCAGTTGGGCGACGCCCGCGGCGGCCACGTCGCGCAGCCCGGCGGGTACGTGGACGGGGTCGTCCGCCACCAGCGGTCCGTCCCCGCCGGGGCTGCGCAGCGCACCCGCGCCGCCGACCACGAGGACCCGGATGCCGAGCGGGGCGGCGGCGTCCAGCACCGTACGGGTGGCGCCGACCAGGAACTCCGCGTCTGCGGGCTCGGTCCGTACGGCCAGGACGACGACGTCCGCGACGGGACTCACCGCGGGATCAGGCGCGGCAGGATCGCCCACCGCGGGATCGCGCACGTCAGCATCGCGCACCGCCACGACGTGGGGCGCCGCGCCGTCCGCGGCGTGGCCGGTGAGGGCCGCGCGCACGGCGTGCGCGTCCCGCACGTCGACCGCCAGCGGCGTCACGTACGAGGAGGGGTGCGCGGGTACGCGCGGGGGCGTGCGGGACATGGCGAGCACCTGGTGCCCGCGGGCGCCGGCCTCGGTGATCACCCGGCTGCCCACCATCCCGGTGGCGCCCAGCACGGCGATCGTCATACGGGTCCTCATCGTGTCCGCCCTTCGGCCATCGGGTGAGCGGGTGCCCGGCCCGCTCGTGGCAGGAGGTCCGCTCGTGCGCGGCGGGGTGCCGGCCGTCCGCCGCGTCGGCGGATGCCGGACAGGTCCGGGGGACTGAGCTGTGCCGCGAGCAGGGCGGCCAGCGCCAGCAGGAAACCGAGGACCTGCGGCAGGCTGAGCGACTCGCCGAGGACAAGGCCGACGACGGTCGCCACCAGCGGGGACAGCAGCACCAGCGGTGCGGACGCGCCGACCGGGAGGCTGCCGATGCCCCGGAACCACAGCGTGTACGCGATCAGCCCGCCCATGCTGCCGAGCCACAGGTAGCCGCCGGCCGCCCCCGCGTCGATCCGCTGGGGCACCCCCTCGATCGCGAGGGTCAGCGGAAGCAGCAGCAGCCCGCCGGCCGTCAGTTGCCAGCCGGCCAGGGCCAGGGGACCGACGCCCGCGGGACGGCCCCAGCGTTTGGTGAGGACGACCCCGCACGCCATGGTCGCCGTACCGCCGAGGCCCGCGAGGACCCCCACGGCGTCCAGCCGGGCCTGCGGCCCGAGGACGACCAGCCCGACGCCGATCACGCCGATCACCCCCCAGACCAGGCGCCACGCCGAGGGCCGGTCGCGCAGCACCGCGACGGCCAGCGCGGCGACCAGCAGCGGCTGGGCGGCGCCGAGGGTGGCGGCGACACCCCCGGGCAGCCGTTCGGCGGACAGGAACAGCAGCGGGAAGAACGCGCCGATGTTGAGCACGCCGAGGACGGCGGCCTTCCACCACCAGGTGCCGCGCGGGAGCGCGCGGGTGAGGGCGAGCGCGATCAGCCCGGCCGGCAGGGCGCGCATCAGTCCGGCGAACAGCGGATGCCCCGGGGGCAGCAGCTTCGTGGTCACGGCGTACGTCGTGCCCCAGGAAGCGGGGGCGAGTGCGGTCAGTGCGAGGGTCACCAGCTGCCCGGGCCGCGGCTGCGAGGTCCGCGGGGGTCCCGGTGACCGTTGGGTCGAGGAATGCATGGAGCGAGTCTCGGACCGCACACACCATGATTCCAAAGCATGCTTGTCATCGCAGCCATGAACGATGACGATGAATGGATGGACCTCCAGCAGATGCGGTACGCCGTCGCCGTCGCCGAGACCCGCAACTTCACCCGCGCCGCCGAGCGCTGCTCCGTGGTGCAGTCGTCCCTCAGCCACCGGATCGCCGGCCTGGAACGGGAACTGGGGGTCAGGCTGTTCGCCCGGACCAGCCGCCGGGTCGAACTGACCGGCGCGGGCGAGGCGTTCCTCGCCGCCGCGCGCGAGTGCCTGGCCGCCGCCGACCGCGCGGTCGCCGACGCCGCCGCCGCGACCGGTGTGGTGCGCGGGCGGCTCGGCGTCGGCGTGATCGTGACCACGGCCGCGGTGGACGTGCCCGAGGTGCTCCAGCGGTACCGCGCCCTGCACCCGGACGTCCACGTCGTGCTGCGCTCCGGGCGCAGCGACGACCTGGTGGCGGCGATCCGCGACGGCGACCTGGACATCGCCTTCCTCGGCCTGCCCGAGGGCGAGCGGCCCTCCGGAGTGGAGAGCCTCGTCCTCGACCACGACGAGCACGTGCTGGTGGTGCCCGCCGGTCACCGGCTGGTGGGCGCCTCCCGGGTGACGTTGAGCGAGATCGCCGGGGAGACGTTCGTGGACTTCGTGTCCGGGACACCCGGCCGGGCCCAGACCGACCAGGCGTTCACCGCCGCGGGCCTGGTCCGCGAAGTCGCGTACGAGGCCGCGCTCGTCGAGCTGATCATCCGGCTGATCGCACGCGGCCTCGGCGTGGCACTGCTGCCCTCGGCGTTCATCGGCCCCGCGGCCGCCGCCGAGCCCGGACTCGCGCTGGTGCCGGTGGTCGACGGCCCGCACCGCGTGGAACACCTGGCGTGGAGCCGGTTCAACCCCAGCCCGGCCGCCCGCGCGATGCTCCGCGTCCTCGGTGTCGGCCCCCGGACGCAGGGCCCTTCCGGTGGTTCTCCGCGGGAGAAGGAAGCCGGCCGTACCGGAGCCGGAGCCGGGGCAGGGGAGGGCGAGGACGCCGGGGAAGCGGACGTCCACCGCCCGCTGACAGCTCCCTGACAGCGAGCGGACGTCGAGGGCACGGCGACCGACCGGCGGCGGGACACCGGCAGGACATCTCCGTCCTACCGTCCTGGCCAGTCAGGCAGTTCTGGTCGTCCGCCCCGGACGTCAGCCCTGGTCCTCGGTTCCGACCGCCCGTCCTCCGGGCTAAGGGAGAGCGATTCCATGCCATCGCGCCACCTACTGAGCTGTGCCGCCGTCGGCGTCCTGTGCGCCGGGCTGCTCGGCGCCACCCCCGCCGGCGCCGTCCCAGGCGGCACCGTCTCCGCACGCGCCGTCTCCGCACGCGCAGTCGCCGCCGGTGCCCCCGCCCGCGTCCCGGCCCCGCCGGCCGTCACCGCGCAGAGCGTCATGCCGTACCTGGAGGAACTCCAGGCCATCGCCGACCGCAACGGCGGCAACCGGGCGCACGGCACGCCGGGCTACCGGGAGTCGGTGACGTACGTGAAGCGGGTGCTGGAGCGGGCGGGGTACCGCACCGTTCTCCAGCCGTTCACGCACGACGGTGCCACGGGCTACAACATCATCGCCGACTGGCCCGGCGGGGACCCGCGGAACACCGTCATGGTGGGCGCGCACCTCGACAGCGTCCTGGCCGGTCCCGGCATCAACGACAACGGCTCCGGCTCGGCCGCCGTGCTCGCCACCGCGGTCGCCGTGGCCCGCGCCCACCTGCCGGCCGGACGGCACCTCCGCTTCGCCTGGTGGGGCGCGGAGGAGGGCGGCCTGTTCGGGTCGGCGCACTACGTGAACACCCTGTCCCCGGCCGGGCGTTCCTCGATCCGCAGCTACCTGAACTTCGACCAGGCCGGTTCCCGGCACACCACGACGTGGCTGGTCACCCACGACCCGTCCGGGGCCGACGGCGCCGTGGAACCCACCGAGGACTTCGAGGGGTACTTCGCGGCCCGTTCCGTCCCGACCTTCGACATCGGCGACACCGGTTCGGACGACCAGTCCTTCGCCGCCGCGGGCATCCCCGTGGCCGGTTTCACCACCGGCATCTCCGACTGCATCCACAGCGCCTGCGACGACATCCACAACGTGGACCCGGCCGTCCAGACGCTCAGCACCGACGCCGTGCTCCACGTGACCTGGCAACTCGCCACCGCCGGGGACCGCCGATGAAGCGCCGCTGGATCCCCCCGCTCACCGCGCTCGCCCTGTGCGTGCTCACGAGCCTGGCGCCCGCGTCGGCGGCCGACGGCGGTTCCGGCCGGGGGGACCCGTACTACCCCGAGGACGGGAACTCCGGGTACGACGTCGCCGGGTACGACGTGCACATCGCCTACGACCCGGCGCACCCCGGCCACCTGGACGGTGACACCACGGTCACCGCGCGCGCCCTGGAGGACCTGGACCGCTTCCACCTGGACCTGACGGGCTTCGACGTCTCCTCCGTCACCGTCGACGGCACCGACGCCCGCGCGGTGGCACGCGAGGGCGAGCACGAACTGGTGATCACTCCGGCCCGGCGGCTGCGCAAGGGCGCCGGCTTCACCGTGCGCGTACGGTACGCGGGCGAACCGGTCGGAGCCGGCTGGCACCCCCTGGCCGACGGCGGCGCCGACGTCACCGGCGAGCCGCACGCCGCCACCGCCTGGTTCCCCGCCGACGACCACCCGTCCGACAAGGCCACCTTCCGTCTCGCGGCCACCGTCCCGGACGGCTGGACCGCCATCGGCAACGGCCGGCCAGGCCCGGTGACCGACGACGGCGCGGGCCACCGCACCTTCCACTGGTACGAGGACCGCCCCCTCGTCACCTACGCCGCCACCGTGGCCATCGACCGGTTCACCGTGCACACCGACACGCTGGACGACGGCACCCCGGTCATCAACGCCTACAGTCCCGGCGCGATCGTGGACCCGGACGCCGAGACGCTGCAGAAGGACGTCATCGGCTTCCTGGCGTCCCGCTTCGGCCCCTACCCGTTCTCCTCGGCCGGGGCCGTCGCGGTGACCGGCCGCACCCGCCCGGGGCCCGCCGACCTGGAGACCCAGAGCCGCCCGACCTACGACACGGGTCTCTTCGACGTCGCGATGGCACACGAGATCACCCACCAGTGGTTCGGCGACAGCGTGTCGTTCACCGACTGGCGCGACGGCTGCCTCGCCGAGTGCTTCGCCCAGTACGGCCAGTGGCTGTGGTACGAGCACCAGGGCGACGACATCGACCACGACTACTACCTGCCCCAGGTCCGCGAGCACCGCGCCGACCCGGAGTTCTGGCGCGTCCCGCTCTACGACCCCGGTCCGGGGCGCGAACTGGACTCCGCGCTGTACGACCGCGGGCCGCTGATGCTGCACGCCCTGCGGCGCACGGTCGGCGACGACGTGTTCTTCGGCATCCTGCGCACATGGACGGCAGCACACCGCTACGGCAACGCCTCCTGGCCGCAGTTCGAGGCGCTGGCGGCCCGGCTCTCCCACCAGGACCTGCGCGGGTTCTTCACGGCCTGGGCGCACGGCACCGAGGTCCCCCCGGACCGGTACCTGTATCCGGGCGCACTGGCAGGCTGACCGAGAAGACCGATCCCGTGCCGGGCACGCTCGACGCGTGCGCGCCGCCGCCGTGCGCCTCGGCGAGTCTGCGGACGATGGACAGGCCGAGACCGCTTCCCCCGCCCTGCCTGCTCCGGGACTTCTCCGCGCGCCAGAAACGGTCGAAGACCCTGGGCAGGTCCTCCCCGCCGATGCCGGAGCCGGTGTCCTCGACGCTGAACACCACCTCCTCGCCCGCCGCCCGGGCGGACAGGGTGACCGTGCCGCCGGCGGGGGTGTGCCGCAGGGCGTTGGAGACCAGGTTCCCGATCGCCTGGCGCAGCCGCACCGGGTCGGCGTACAGGGTCGGCACCTGCCCGGCCCGGACCCGCAGCCGGACCCCGGCGGAGGCCGCGTTGCCCTGGTGGGCGAGGGCGACCTGCGCGAGCAGAGCGGCCGCGTCGACGTCCTCGGGGTGCAGCCGGAGCGCCCCTGCGTCGGCCGCAGACAGGTCCCGCAGGTCGTCGATGACGTGCTGGAGCAGCATCGCCTCCTGGAGCAGCGAGGAGACGACGCTCTCGTCCGCGGGCACCACACCGTCCTCGACGGCCTCCAGCCAGCCGCGGACGTTGCTGAGCGGGGCGCGCAGTTCATGGGCGACGTCGCTGACCAGCGCGCGCCGCATCTCCTCCAGCTGCTGCCGTCTGCTCGCCATCAGGTTGAACGCCGCGGCGAGCCGGCCGAACTCGTCGTCGCCGGCCACCTCGACGCGCGCGCTCTGGTCCCCCTGCGCCATCCGCCGGGCCGCACCGGTCAGGGCGCGCAGCGGTTCGACCATGCGCGTCCCGGCGACGAACGTGACCGTCACGGTGACCAGCAGGACCGCGACGGCCGCCCCGGCGATCCTCGCGCGGTTGGCGCCGGACAGGTCGAAGAAGGTGGCGATGCGCCGGCCGGGGGCGGTGGCGAAGAGCAGGGCGGGCGAGGCCACGTAGGGCGCGAGCTGTTCACGCCGGGCGGTGGACAGACAGCTCTCCACCGCCCGGGTGTCCGGGGCGCCGCGAGCGGTGGAGGGCGTCCAGGACAGGTCGTCGGCGAGCCGGATCCGCGGGGCGTGACGGCCGGTGAGGCAGTCGTCGACGAGGCGGGCCAGCTGAGCGAGCGCCCCGCGCTCCGTGGCGGTGCGCCGGTGCAGGTCGTCGAGCCCGCACCGGTCCCCGCCCTCCAGGGCGAGGCCGCCGCCCACGATCTCCGGCCGCCCGTTCGGGGCCCGCCTGATTCCGATCTCCGGGTGGCCGCCCGGGGTCCGGGTGGTGTCGGACGCCGGACGGCTGTCGGGGGCCGGAGGAGTCTCGGTCTCCGGGCGGCCGTGGGAGGTCCGGGAAGTCCCGGTGTCCCGGCGGCCGTTCGGGGTCGGGTTGGTGTCGGTCTCCGGGCGGCTGTCCGGGGTCCGGGTGATCCGGACGTCCTGCCGGCTGTCCGGTGCCCGCGTGATCCCGGTGTCCTGCCGCGGTCCGAGGGCGCGCAGGCAGGTCGCCGCCCGGGACGCCGCGGCGTCCAGCGCGGCCCGTTCCGGGCCGGTCAGCCGGAAAGGACCGACGGCGCGCGGATCGATGCCGTCGGAGCGCGTCCCGGCGCGGCGGGGCGCGAGCGCGGTGTCCACGGCCAGCGCGTCGACGGTCGCCGACGCCGTCGAAGGCAGCGGTGCGGCCGCGCTCCGGCCGCCTTCCCCGGAGTCCGCCAGCGGACGGCGGTCCGCGTCGGTCAGTGTGATCCGGCGGCCGGTCTGCCGGGCCAGGGCGCGGACCGTCGGCCCGGCCCCGCTCCAGTCCGGGTGCGTGGCGGCGAAACCGACGAGCGTGTCGTAGATCCGTGCGTCGTCGGCGAGGACCTGGCCGCGCTCCCGTCCGATGGCGACGGCGGTGAGGCTGACGACGAGCCAGGCCGTCGCCGCGACCGAGCAGAGGGAGACCAGCGCCGACAGCCCCAGCAGCCGCGCCCGCAGGCTTCTGCGCAGCGGTGTGTCACCTCCCACGGGAACCGGAACCGGTCTCGCGTCCGGCGGGATCGGCAGCCCTGCCGGAGGTGTCAGGGGAGCGGACGTCGGCGAGCTTGTAGCCGACGCCATAGACGGTCAGCAGCCGTTCGGGCCGGACGGGATCGGGCTCGATCTTGCGGCGCAGGTTCATGACGTGCCCGTCGACCGTGCGGGTCGTGACGTAGCGGTCGATGCCGTGCAGGTGCTCCAGTATCTGCTTCCTGGTGAACACCCGGCCCGGCGCGGACGCCAGCATCTCCAGCACGCGGAACTCACCGGGCGTGCAGTCGGCCGTCCGCCCGTCCACCCGGACCTCGAAGCGAGCGGGGTCGACCACGAGCGACCCCACGGCGAACACCGGTTCGGCCGGCCGGACGGCCCTGGGAACGGAGACGGCCCCGGGAAGAGGCGTGGCCGAGGGAACAGGCGGAACAGGCGTGGCCGAGGGAACAGAGGTGGCCGCGGTGCGGGAACGCCTCAGCAGGGTACGGACGCGGGCGACCAGTTCGCGGGGGCTGAACGGCTTGGTCATGTAGTCGTCCGCGCCCAGGTCGAGGGCGAGCAGCAGGTCGTCCTCCTCCGCACGCGCGGTGAGCATCAGGACCGGGACCTCGGATTCCCGCCGCAGCACCCGGACCACGTCCAGCCCGTCCGTGCGCGGCATCATCCAGTCCAGCACCACGAGATCGGGCAGCCGGCGCCGGATCTCCTCCAGGGCGGCCCGCCCGTCGTGGACGACACCGACCGCATGGCCCTCCCTCTCCAGGTAGCGGCGGATGAGATCGGTCTGTTTGGGATCGTCGTCGGCGAGCACGATGTACGCACACATGGGGGCCATCGTAGGAAGCGCGGCAGGTGACACCCACCGCTGCCGCACATGTCGGCGAGGGAGCACCGGACGGCGACAGGAATCCGACAACTTCCTGACATCCGGCGGGAGAAGAGACTCAGATCCAGGTGTCGAGCCACATCCTGGCGAGCCAGTCGGCGTACGGGATCGTCTGCCCGGTGTAGAGCGGCAGGAAGCAGAGGAAGTTCCCGACGACGAGCACGACGAGCACACCCGCGGCCGCCGCCCCCGCCGCGCGGCGCCGGCCGGTGGCGCCCGGCGGGCCGGCCAGGGCACCCAGCAGCATCGTCACGGCCAGACACAGGTACGGCACGAAGACGACCGCGTAGAAGGAGAAGATCGTGCGGTCCTGGTAGAGGAACCAGGGCAGATAACCGGCCGCCACCGCGCACAGCACCGCACCGGCGCGCCAGTCGCGGCGCAGCGCCCAGCGGTGGAGCAGGTAGACGAGGGCGCAGCAGGCCGTCCACCACAGGAGCGGAGTGCCGAGCGCGAGGACCGTCTGTGAGCAGCCTGCCGCCGTGTGGCAGCCGTCGTGCCCGGCTTTCGGTGACTGGTAGTGGAAGAGCACCGGGCGGCCCAGGACGAGCCAGCTCCACGGGTTGGACTGATACGTGTGAGGGGTGTGCAGGCCCACGTTGAACTGGTAGACGGCGTCCTCGTAGTGCCACAGGCTGCGCAGCGGGGCGGGGATCCACGACCAGGTACCGCCGCGGCCGTCGGCCCAGTGACGGCCGTAACCGCCGCCGGACAGGAACCAGCCGGTCCAGGTCGCCAGGTAGGTCACTGCGGCCACCGGGACCAGGGACAGGACGGAGCGGACCAGCTCCTTGCGCAGCACCGCACGCCAGGGGCGACGGGCCCCGGCGACGCGGCGCGCCCCCACGTCCCAGAGCACGGTCAGGGCCACGAAGAACGCCAGCACGTACAGGCCGTTCCACTTGGTCGACGCCGCGAGCCCCAGGAAGAGCCCGGCCGCGATCCGCCAGGGCCGTACCCCTGTCCCGGCGCGGTCGCCGGTGTGCGCGTCCGGGCGCACCCGGCCGTCCGCACCGGTGGGCAGGGCCGCCGCGAGCCGGGCCCTGGCACGGTCGCGGTCGATGAGCAGGCAGCCGAACGCGGCCAGGACGAAGAACATGACGACGAGGTCCAGCAGCGCCGTACGGCTCATCACCACGTGCAGTCCGTCCACCGCCATCAGCAGGCCGGCCAGGCAGCCCAGCAGCGTCGAACGGAAGAGGCGGCGCCCGGTCCGGCACAGCATGAGCACCGACAGGGTGCCGAGGGCCGCCGTCATGAAGCGCCAGCCGAACGGGTCCAGACCGAACATCCACTCACCGAGGCCGATCACCCACTTGCCCGCCGGCGGGTGAGCGACGAAGGCCCCGGTGTCGGAGAGCTGGACGGCCTGCGGGTGGGCGAGGATCCGCGGGTCGGCGACCTTGCGGTCCGGCCAGGTGCTCTCGTAGCCGAGCCGCAGCAGGGACCAGGCGTCCTTGGCGTAGTAGGTCTCGTCGAAGACCAGGCTGCGCGGCCGGCCCAGGTGCCAGAAGCGGATCGCCCCGGCCAGGACCGCGACGAGCACCGGTCCCAGCCAGTCCATCACCTTCGCGACGCGGTACGCCCGTGCCGGGCCGACACCCAGCAGCTCCCACACACGTGTCGAGGGCCGCGCGAACGGCGGAACCAGCCGCTCACGGACGTCGGTTCCCGGCCGTGCCACGTATCCGAAGCGGCGAAGCCGTTCCGGCCGGCCGCCGGGGTCCGTCGCCGTCACCCTCGCCGTCGTCGCCCTTGTCGTGGTCGTCGCCTCAAGTGGGCTGTCAGGGACAGGGGAACGGGGCACGTGGTCGTCGCTGCTCGTCACCGGAACACGATAGGCGCTGTCGCCGCCGGGACCGCAATGTGTCTCGGCCGGCCGAGCGGTACGAGCGACCAAGTGTTTCGCCCGGACACGAGTGTTTCGACCGCGCGAGCGTCTCACCGGACAGAAGTGTTTCGACCGGAACGGGCTTTCTCGGTGGACGCCAGTTGTTCGACCAAGACATGAGTGACCGGCGCGAGTGTTCCGGTCCGGTTATGTGTCCTGACCGGCCAGGTGTCTCACCGCCGGCGATGTGCTTCCTCAGTCCGGTCGGCGGGGCTCGGTCAGGCCGTCGTCCCGGGCCGCCGCGTGGCGGGCCGCCGCATGGCGGGGCGCGGCCGGTGCGAGGGCCGCCGCGGCGAGGAGCGCGAGCTTGTCGGCGCTCCCGCTGCCGGCGTCGGGGTGGTAGACGACCAGCATCTGCCCGGCGGTGCCGCCGATGCCGAGTTTCTCGCGGTTCAGCTGGAGGTCACCGACCTGCGGGTGGTCGATGCGCATGGGTGCGCCCTCGCGTGCCCGGACGTCGTGCCGCGCCCAGAGCTGCCGGAAGCGGGGGCTGGCCAGGGAGAGTTCACCGACGAGTTCGATGAAACGAGGATCGTCGGTGTCGGCGCCGACGGATTCCCGGAAGCCCGCGACCAGGCCCTGCGTGGCCTCGGTCCAGTCCGGGTACAGCTCCTGCTCGGCGGGGTCGAGGAACACGTCGCGCAACCGGTTGCCGCCCGCCACCAGACGGGGCGAGAGCGCGGTCGCCAGGGCGTTGGCGGCGAGGACGTCGAAGTAGCGGCCCTCCACGAACGCGGGCAGCGGGAGGGTGGCGAGGAGTTTGGCGATCCCCGTCGGAACCCTCTCCTTCCTGGGACGGCGCCGTGAGCGCCGTGGCCGGTCCGCTGCGAGACCGAGCAGGTAGGCCGTCGCGTCCTCGTCGAGGAGGAGCACGCGGGCGAGGGATTCGAGGACCTGGACGGACGGGTTGCGGTCGCGGCCCTGTTCCAGGCGCAGGTAGTAGTCGGCGCTGATGCCGGCGAGCATCGCGACCTCCTCACGGCGCAGCCCCGGCACCCGCCGCACACCCAGGACGGGGATCCCGGCCTGTTCGGGAGTGACGAGTTCACGGCGGGCCCGGAGGTACTCACCCAGCGGATTCGGCTCGTCGCTCATGCGCCCCACCGTAAGTCACGGGAGGGCGGACGTGCCTGGCCCTGTCACTCCCAGCCAGAAGCCAGAAGCCAGAAAACCCAGACAGCGGGCCGCCGGCAACAGGCACCGGGCACCAGGCACCAGGCAGCAGGCCCCCCGGGTGGTCCGGTGCGCTGCGGTGGCGGTGGGGTGTGCTGAACAGCGCGCGCGCCCTGTCAGCGCCGGGCCTCAGCGCCGGCGGCGCCCTCCGCTTCCGCGCCGCCGAAGTCGGGCACGCCCGACAGCAGGTGTTCGGCGCTGCCCTCGAGGGCGGCGGCCGTCTCGATCGAGCGGGGGAGCATGGTCTTCTCGTAGTCGCGGACCGCGTCGTCGACGGTGGCCGCACCGGCGAGGGCGAGCGCCAGTTCGCAGGCGTCGAGCATGGCGAGGTTGACGCCGACGCCGAGCGGGGGCATGAGGTGGGCCGCGTCGCCGAGGAGGGTGACCGCCGGGTGGTGCTCCCAGGCGTGCGGGACGGGCAGGGCCAGGATCGGGCGGTGGACGTAGGGGCCGTCGTTGTCGCTGATCATCTGCCGCAGGCGGGGTGACCAGTGGGCGTACTCGTCGAGCAGCAGGGCGCGGAGGGCGCCGGTGTCGTCGGCGGTGAGGCCGCGCTGGGCGATCCGGTCGACCGGCACCCGCCGGATGAGGTACACGCGGATGTGGCCTCCGCTGTTGCGCTGGGCGAACATGCCGCGCTCGCCGTCGGCCGCCGCGGCGCTGCCCGGCCCGACCAGGTCGGCGATGTCCGGGTGCCGGTTCTCGACGTCGGAGAACCACGCCTCCAGGAAACTCACCCCGGTGTACCGGGGCACGGCGGCGGAGACGGCGGGGCGCACCCGGGAGAAGGCTCCGTCGGCGCCGATGACCAGATCGGCCTCGGCCGTGGTGCCGTCGGTGAAGCGCAGGTGCCGCGGTCCGTCGGCGGGGCCGCTGATCGTGTCCAGCGTCCGGCCCCAGCGCACGGTTCCCGGACGCAGCGAGCCGAGCAGCAGGTCGCGCAGCTGACCGCGGTCGATCTCCGGCCTGAACCGTTCGCCGGCCGCTGGGACCTCGTGCAGGACGAGGGTCCCGTCCGGGTCCATCCGGCGCATTTCCTGCCCCTCGGGGCGGGACAGCTCGAAGAACCGGTCGAGCAGGCCGGCCTCGCGCAGCGCGATCTGGCCGTTGTCGGCGTGCAGGTCGAGGGTGCCGCCCTGGTCGCGGGCGCCCGGGCCGGCGTCGCGTTCGTGGACGGTGACCGCCATGCCGTGCCGCTGGAGGATGCGGGCACAGGTCAGCCCGCCGGGCCCGGCACCGATGATGCTGATCCTGGCGCGGGCGGGGTGGGGTGAGGCCGCTGCGGCTGCGGCGGGGGTGGTCTTGGCGGCGGGGGTCTTCGGCGCGGCAGGGGTCGCGGTCATGACGGTTCTCTTTCATCGGGGTTCGGCCGAGGCGACTTCAACGGATCCGGACTGTCGGCTGATCGCTTGAGCGCCCGAGGGGCTGATCACTCGATGGGCTGATCACCCCATGGGCTGACGCCCGGTCGGCTCGGTGGCTCCAGAAAAGCAGAACCGATAAAAAAGTGCAACGAGTCAACTTAAGCATCGATGCCACTCTCGGCTATGCTCGGCACATGACCGTGCCTCCCGTCAGCCGCCGCGAACGCAAGAAGGCGGCCACCAGGCGAGCGATCGCCGACGCCGCGCTCCAGCTCTTCCTGGAGCACGGCTACGACCAGGTGAGCATCCGGGACATCGCCGACGCGGCCGACGTGTCGACCACCACGGTGTTCAAGCACTTCACCGGCAAGGAAGCCCTGGTGTTCGACCAGGACGAGGACCGGGAGGCGGAACTGGTCGCCGCGGTGCGGCAGCGGCCGGCGGGGCGGAGCATCCTCGACGCCCTCCGGCAGCATGTGCTCGACACCTGGCTGCCCGTCGCGGAGCACCCGCAGCGGGCCGGCTTCACCGGCCTGGTGGACTCCACACCGGCGCTTCGCGCGTACGCCGAACGCATGTGGACCCGGCACACCGACGCCCTCAGCGCGGCCATCGCCGACGAGACAGGTGCCGGCCACGACGACCTCGCGTGTGTGGCCCTCGCCCGGTTCGTCCTGGAGATCCCGGCCCTCGCGGGCGGTCGGGAGGACCGCCGGGCCGCGGTCGAGGAGATCTTCGGCATCCTCGCCCACGGCTGGAAACCGCCGTCCGGCGCGACGGCGGCGCGCGACGCCTGACCACCGGTCAGGGTCCCCGGCGCCCGCCGCGGCACCGCCGCCGACGAGGCGTCGTTCACGCTGCGGGCCCCCGGTGGCGAGATCCCCGGCACGTCCGTCGCCGACGGCAGGCCCGGCGTGGCCCCCGGCACCCTCGTCGGCCCGGTGCGGCGAGGGGTCTGACCGTCGCTTTCCGCCACCGCGCCGGCACGTCGCTCAGGGGCCCCGCTGCTCGCCGTGCCCGTTCCCGGGCCGGCCCGCGGTGGCGGCGAGGGTGCGGGCCGTCTCGATCACGGTGGTGCGGCGGCGGGCGAGGGCGTCCCGGTAGGTCGGCTCGTCCAGGGCCATGCGGCACATTCCGGGCACCGCGAAGTTCCAGGCGATCAGTCCCATGAGGGTGAACAGCAGGTCCTGGGCGGCGCGGAGACGGGCGTCCTCGGGCAGCCCGGGTGCCACGCCGCCGCCCCCGCTGCCGTCGCCCATGAGCCGGTGGGCCTTCTCGCGGAACGCGTCACGGAACTCCCTTTCGCGTTCCCCGTCCCGCTCCCCCTCGTCCTCGAAGCCTCCGTCACCGTCGCCGCCCGTCCGTGCGCCCGCGGCCTCGTCCCCGCCGTCGCGCGCCTCGTCCCCGCCGTCGCCCGTCTCCAGCGCCTCCCAGAGCAGCAGCCGGATCAGCTCCGGGTGGTGCTGGTACCAGTCGAAGAGCTGCCCGACCGACTCGGCCACCGCGTCGGGATCGACGGAGATGCTGACGCTGATTTCCGCCAGCTTCGCCCGCAGGACGGCCGCGAACAGCCTCTCCTTGTTGCCGTAGTAGAGGTAGATGGCCTGCTTGTTGGCCCTGGCGGCCGCCGCGATCCGGTCCACCCTGGCTCCGGCCAGGCCGCGGTCGGCGAACTCGGCAGCGGCGGCGGCGAAGATCCGCCGTCTGGTGTCCTCCGCGTCATAGGCCATGGCACGAATTAAACCATCCGGTTGACTCGGCGCCCTCCGGAGGGCAGCATCGGTCGCGGAGTAAAACAACCAGATGGTTTATTACTGATGCCGTCCTCCGGTGTCCGTGATGCCGTCCTCCGGCATCCGTGTGGCGTCCGATTCGTCGAAAGGCTCTCCCATGAGCACTGCCACCCCCGTCCCCGCGGCCCCCGTCCCCGTCCGATCTCCGCTGCCCAGCGCCCTGGCCGGCACGACCGCCGTCCTGGTCGGCGCAAGCTCGGGCATCGGGCTGGCGGCGGGCGAGCTGCTGCGCTCGGTGGGCGCCCGCGTCGTGCTGGTGGGGCGCGATCCCGACCGCCTGAAGGCCGCCGTCGCCCGGGTGCGCGGCGCCGGCCCGGCCGAGGACCCCGACGACAGCGTGCTGGCCGTGGCGGGCGACAGCGCGGACGAGGGCACCCTGGCCGAGGCCTTCGACGCGGCGGGCCACGTCGACCACGTGTTCGTCACCGCGGGCGGCATCGGCGGCGCCGGTCCCGTGACCGAGCTGTCGGCCGAAGACCTCCGTACGGTCTTCGAGTCCCGCGTGCAGACGGCCTTCACCGCCGCCCGCGCGGTGGCGACCCGGCTGCCCGCCGGCGGCTCGCTGACCTTCACCTCCGGGATCCTCGTGGTCCGCCCCCTGCCCGGGATGAGCAGCCTGCTGTCGGTCGCGGGCGCGGTGGAGACGCTCACCAGGGCCCTCGCCGTCGAATTCGCCCCCGCACGCCTGCGGGTGAACACCGTCCGCTTCGGCCGGATCGACACCCCGCTCCTGCGCTCGCGGCCGGGAATGGGCTCCGACGACGCGGTCGCCGCCGCCGGGGCGAGCGCTCCGCTCGGCCGCTTCGGGACCGCGGCCGAGGCCGCCGCCTCGGCCCTGTTCCTCATGGCCAACACCTACGTGACCGGCCAGGTCCTCACCGTCGACGGGGGTGAGACCCTCTTCTGACGCCGGGCTCGGGCGGGCGCCACTCCGGCCGTCGGCGTCCTCAACGGCCGGTCGCGCCGTCGATCAGCTCGCGCAGGATGTCCGCGTGACCGGCGTGCCGGCCGGTCTCCTCGATCAGGTGGGTGAGCGCCCAGCGGACGCTGGGAGCGGGGCGGCCGGACCGGGGACGGGGGACCGGTGCGCCGAGGTCGGCGCACGTGTCGAGTACGCCGTTCGCCTGCGCGACCGACTCCCGGTAGCGGGCGACGACATCGGCGACGCCGTCCCCGGGGGCGGCGTGGAAGGTCGCCTGCCAGTCGGTCACCTGCTCCCCGAGGAACGTCGCCCGCTCGACGCAGGTGAGGTGGTTGAGCAGACCGAGCAGGTTCGTGCCCGACGGCACCCCGGCGGACCGCACCGCCGGTTCGGGGGCGCTCTCCACCTTCGCGGAGACCGACTCGCGCAAGTAGTCGAGGAAGCCGCGCAGCACCTCGCTCTCGCTGCTTCCGGTGCGGGGCGGCGGCGTGTCGCCACGGCGTCCGCGGCGGGGGGAGGTGGTCCTGCCCATGGAGACTCCTCGCGGGAGCCGCACCGGTTCCAGCGGTGCGGCGGACGGTCGGGGACGGAGGCGCGGTGCCTTCACGCAGGGGCGTGGTGCCTGGCCACGGAGGGGAGCCGCGGTGCCTGGTCACGGGGGGCGGTGCGCCGTCCGGTCAGGAGAGGGTGGTGCGGCGGATGAGCAGGACGTGGTCGGTGACCTCCGCGGTGCGCCCGTCCGGTCCGGTCGCGGTGCGGCGGGGCGAGTCGGCCCGCTCCACCGCCCACGTGACGGGGTCGAGGCCGATGTCCGCGGCGACCTCCCGCGGATCCGGGTGGCGGAGGCCGGGATCCTGGTTCCACGACCACGGGGCCGTCGACCCGTGGTCGACGACCAGCAGCCGGCCGCCCGGGCGCAGCGCGTGCGCGGCCGAGCGCAGGACGGCTGCCCGGTCCAGGTCAAGGGGAGTGTGCAGGTAGTGGGCGCTGACGAGGTCGTACGCGCCCCGCGGGAACGAGTCGCGCAGGTCGTGCTGCGCGGCGGTGACGCGGTCGCCCAGACCGCGTGAGCGGGCGAGGCCGGTGAGCCGCTCGACGGCCACGGCCGAGACGTCGGCGGCGGTGACGCGCCACCCCTGGCCGGCGAGCCACAGCGTGTCGCCGCCTTCGCCGCACCCGAGGTCGAGCGCGTCGCCGGGCGGCAGGCCCGTGACCGTCTCGGTGAGCCGTGCGTTCGGCCGCGGATCGGTGGCGGCCGGCCGGGCCGCGTAGACGTCGTCCCAGAAGGTGACCGGGTCGGTGGTGCTCATCAGGGCGCTCCTTGTGCCGGGGAACGCGTCCGAGTCTTGCCCTGCTCCCCGCGATCCGGCACGGCTTGTTGCCGTTTCGGCAAGTAGGCCCGGACGGCCCTGAGTTCGCAGGCCGGCGGCGGCCGGACGGGCGTACGGCCGCCGCCTGTGCCCGGGGGACGACGGGGGCGGCCGTAGGGTTACGGGGTGTTCGACACGCCCGACTTCGACCTGGCACCGTACGCGGATCTCGACACCGGCGGGCTCGTGCGGCGTACCCACTGCAGCTGGCACGCCGCGGGCTGGCGGTCCCTGCTCGTGCAGTGCTTCACCCATGCCCGGGAAGTGGAGTCCTTCGCGCTGCCGGGAGTGGCGGACCTGCATCTCGTCCTGGCCGTCGGCGGGGAGACGGTGATGCGGGTGCGGGACGGCACGGGCCCCGGACCCGGCACGGGCACCGGCGCCGGTGCGGGGAGGGCGGTGCGGCGGCGCTGGGCCCCCGGCCGCCTGGAGCTGATGGTGCCCGGCCGTCCGACCACGCGCAGTTACCGTGCCGCCTCGGCACCGGCGATGCGGAGCATCCAGGTGCACGTGCCGCGGGCCACCGTCGAGCGGATCGCGGCCGAACTGGGCGGCCCGGCACCCGACTTCGCGGCGATCGGGGCCGGGCTGGCCGCGGGGGACGAGGTCGTCGAACAGGTCGTGCGCGCCCTGCCGGCCGCCCCGCACGCCGGTGACCTGTACGCGGAGTCAGCCGCCGCCTTCCTCGTGACGCACCTGCTGACGCGGGGACGGGCGGGCCGGGACCACCGCCTCCCGGGCCCCGAGCACCGGGCCGTCCGCGCAGGTCTCGCGATCATGCGGGAGCGCCTCGCCGATCCGCTGACGCTCGCGGACATCGCCGGCGAAGTGCACCTGAGCGTCTACCACTTCGTCCGCGTCTTCCGCGACGCCACGGGTCAGACACCGCACCGGTACCTCACCGGCCTGCGGATCGAGCGGGCACGGCAGCTGCTGTCCGGCACCGGCCTCACCGTCGCGCAGATCGCCGAACGCTGCGGGTTCTCCGGCCCGGGCAGCCTGTCCTCGGCGTTCCTGGCACACGTGGGCGTCAGGCCGTCGGCGTACCGCGCGAACAGCGGCACGGGCCGGCGGCAGGACTCCGGTTCCTGAGAACTCCGAACGAAAGAGGCGCCCGGCCCGTGAAGCCTGGCAGGCGCGCACGCTCGCGGCGTTGCCGGAACGTCCTGGTGGCTCCGCTACGCGGGCCTTCCGGTGCCTTGCGATCGCACGCGCCGGAAGCCGGGAGCCGATCGGACTCCCGTTCCGCTCGGGGTTCTTACTCCTTCGGGGTTCTTACTCCTTCGGAGGCTTGACGGCGATGTCCAGGTAGAAGGCGTCGATGCTGCGGACGGCCGCCTCGAACTCCTCCAGGTTCACCGGCTTGGTGACATAGGCGTTGGCATGGTGACGGTAGGCGCCGGAGACGTCGTCGGGCGCGGACGAGGTGGTCAGCACGACCACCGGGATCGTCCGCAGCTCGGGGTCCTCCTTGACGACGGCGAGGAACTCCCGCCCGTTCATGCGGGGCATGTTGAGGTCGAGCACGATCAGGTCGGGGCGCTCGTTGCCCGGGTCACGCAGGTAGTCCAGGGCCGCGATGCCGTCGGGGACCTGGGTGAGATTGCGGGTGCCTCGCTCGGCGAGGGCGTCCTGGATGAGCATCGCGTCGGCGATGTCGTCCTCGACCAGCAGCACGTCGTGGGGGCGGGTTGCGGCGGCAGCCATGATTCACGAGCTCCGGGGTGTGGGGCGGTGGGCGGGGGGTGCGCTGGCGGTGATCAGCCCGGGCCAGCGGCGCCGGGCTCCTTGACGGCTGATACTGATGGCCCGGCCGATCTCGGGGTATCCGGCTCCGCCGGCGGCCGCGGTGCGGGCCGCCTGGTCCTCCAGCTGCCGGAGGGCCTGCTTCACGCCGGTCAGCAGCCGCAGCCGTTCCAGCGCCCGGCGGCGGGACTGGTGGGCCGCGTCCGGGGAATCGGCCTGCGAGGCGACGGCACGGGGGTCCGGTGCCAGACGCCGGGCGAGTTCGTCCACCATCTGAGTCACCAGCGCGACCGTCTCTTGCGAGAGCTGGGGAGGCGGAGCTGAACCAGGCATGGGCCCAGGCTACGGCGTTGATCTCCCCCGGGACAACATACGTTGTCGGAGCGTGGGTACAGTGAGCATGCCGTGAGCCTGACCGGGACCGGGACTGCCGAGGGAGAGACGCGAAGCGGGATGCAGAGCAAGCCGTCCTACACCGAAGGTGCGTTCTCCGGCTGGACCACCCGGCGCTGGCTGCGTACCGGCGTCGCGACCGCGGCGGTCGTCCTCGCCGTGCTGGGTTCGCTCGGCGGCTGGGCCATGTGGCGTACCTCTCAGGTCACCGCGGACCTGGTCGACCGGCGTTCCCCCGCCCTGACCCAGGCCATGCGCGTGGAACAGGCGCTGGTCAACCAGGAGACCGGCATCCGCGGTTACGGCCTGTCGGGCCGCTCCGACTTCCTCCAGCCCTACGCCCAGGGCGTGAGGGACGAGAAGACCGCCCTGGGGCGCCTGCGCCCCCTCGTCGAGGGCGACCCCGAGGCCGCCGCCGACCTCGCCGAGGTCGAGAAACTGGCCGGGACCTGGCAGCGGCGGATAGCCGGCCCCGTCTCCGCCGCGTCCGCCGGCGACGCCGTGAAACTCGCCACGGACCGGGCGGCGGAGGGCAAGAACTCCTTCGACGCGCTGCGGCACGCGATGACGCGGCAGCAGGCCCAGCTGGAGCAGGAGCGGGCCACCGCCGCCCGGGAACTGCGGAAGACGGAGACGCTGCGGAACTGGATGTTCGCCGTCATCGCCGTCGTCATCGTGCTGCTGGCGGTCCTCGTCTTCGAGGGGCTGCGCCGCGGCATCACCGGCCCGCTCAGCCGGCTCGGCTCGGAGGCCAGGGACGTGGCGGGGGGCCGCTTCGACCTCTCCTTCACCGGTACCGGCCCCGCCGACCTGCGCCGGCTGGCCGCCGACGTGGAGTCGATGCGCCGCCGCCTGGTGGAGGAACTGCAGGTCAGCGAGGAGGCCCGGCAACTGGTCGACGAACAGGCGGAAGACCTGAAGCGGTCGAACACGGAACTGGAGCAGTTCGCCTACGTCGCCTCGCACGACCTGCAGGAACCGCTGCGCAAGGTGTCCAGCTTCACACAGTTGCTGCAACGGCGGTACGGAGGACAGCTGGACGACCGCGCCGACCAGTACATCTCGTTCGCCGTCGACGGCGCCAACCGCATGCAGAACCTCATCAACGACCTGCTGGCCTTCTCCCGCGTCGGCCGCGTGCACAACGACCACCGGGCCGTCGACCTGGAGGAGATCGTGAGCCGGGTGCTCGACGATCTCAGCGTGACCGTCGAGGAGACCGGCGCCGAGATCACCCACGACCCGCTGCCCACCGTCGTCGGCGACCCCACCCAACTGGGCACGCTCTGGCAGAACCTGCTGTCCAACGCCGTCAAGTTCCGCAGCCCCGACCACGCGCCGCACATCCACATCAGCGCCGCGCAGGACGGCGACACGTGGGAGTTCGCCGTCAGCGACAACGGCATCGGCATCGCCGCCGAGTTCCAGGAGAAGGTCTTCATCATCTTCCAGCGCCTGCACACCAAGGACGCCTACCCGGGTACCGGCATCGGCCTGGCCATGTGCAAGAAGGTCGTGGAGTTCCACGGCGGGAGCATCGGGATCGACCCCGACTACAAGCTGGGCACCCGCGTCGTCTTCACCCTCCCGGCCGCCGGGACGGAGCCGGCGTCCGAGGAGAGAGAGCCGCTGCCGTGACCGACCGAGCCGCGGACAGCGTGGACCAGTTCCGGATCGTCCTCGTGGAGGACGACGACGGCGACGCCCTCCTGGTCGAGGAACTCCTCTACGACACCGACCTGCCGCACACCCTCACGCGCTGCCGCACCGCCGCCGAGGCCCGCCGCACCCTCGCCGCGCACCCCTGCGACTGCGTCCTGCTCGACCTGCACCTGCCCGACGCGACCGGTGTGGAGACGGTCCACGCGATCGAGGCGGACACCCACGCCGCGATCATCGTCCTGACCGGGCTGGACGAGCCCCGCGCCGGGGTCGACGCCCTCGCCGCCGGCGCCCAGGACTACCTCGTCAAGGGCAAGGTCGAGCCCGACCTGATGCAGCGCGCCGTGCGCTACGCCATCCAGCGCAAGCAGGCCGAGCGCGCCAACGCGGCCCTCCAGATCGGACGCCTGCGCGCCGAGGAGAACGCCCGCCTGGAGCGCGGCCTGCTGCCCGAACCCCTCCTGTCCTCCACCGCCGTCACCGCGTCCAGCCGCTACTACCCGGGACGGGCCCAGGCCCTGCTCGGCGGGGACTTCCTCGACGTCGTCCAGACCGACGACGGGCAGGTCCACGCGATCATCGGAGACGTCAGCGGTCACGGCCCCGACGCGGCGGCGCTCGGCGTCTGCCTCCGCATAGCGTGGCGCGCCCTGACCCTCGGCGGCCACCGCGACCAGCACCTGCTCCACCTGCTGGAACAGATCCACATCGCCGAGCGCACCGGCAGCGACCTGTTCACCACCTGCACCCTCATCACCCTGGACCCGGACGCCGCCACCCTCACCCTGCACCTGGCCGGCCACCACGAACCCCTCCTCGTCACGGACGACGGCACCCGGCAGGTGACCGCCGCCCACGGCATCGCCCTCGGGATCGCGCCCGGACTGGGCAAGTGGACCGCCACCACCCTCGCGCTGCCCGCCCGGGGCGGGCTCATCGCCTACACCGACGGCCTCATCGAGGGATTCGCGGACAGCACCGACGAACGGCTCGGAGCGGACGGCCTGCTGCGCATCATCGACACGCTCCAGGCCCCCGACCCCGGCACCCACCTCGACCGGCTCGTCGCCCGGACCCGCACCCTCAACGCCGACCGTCACACGGACGACCTGGCGGTCCTGCGCCTGGACTGGGACCTCGCCGCCGCCGGCCGGCCGGACGCCCGCAGCGGCGAGCGCTGACTTCGCGGGGCGGTACAGCAGCCCCGACCGCTGACCCGGCGGGCGGGCGGTCAGGGCCGGGAAGCCCATCAGGGAGGTCCCATTCCGCTTCCTGTCGCTCTCCTGTGACAGTTCGGGCGACAAACCCTCGAAGCAGGTTCCGTACCCTTCCTGTTGTCGCCCCCCACCCTCACCGGCCGGCCCGTACCGCCGGGTGAGACGCGGCATGAACTCCTTCCTCTTTCCGTCTCCGCTTCCGTCCGCGTCTCGTCAGGAGCCACTTTCATGCCTACCGTGTCCGCGCGCCGTTCCGCCATCGCCGCCGCCGCGCTCGTCAGTGCCCTCGGCGTCACCGCCGTCCTCCCGGCCGCGTCCGCCTCGGCCACGGGCCGGACCGCCCACGCCGCCGTCATCACCGACCCGGCCGCCCGCTACGCGGGCAAGGCCGTCTCCATCGGCCCGAACCTGGTCGCCGTCCTGCGCAACGACCCGGACGCGGGCGGCCCCGAGGCCTGGATCCGCGCCGTGTCGGCGAACTGGAAGCCGGGCGACGCCTACATGTTCCGCGTCCTCGACGCGCTGGACAGCGGCCACCGCACCGCCGAGCAGGGGAACCTGTCGCTGAAGCTGACCGGCGTGGGCGGCTCCGCCCCCGCGCTGCAGGTGCAGAGCGGCAAGGGCACCAAGACCTTCCCGCTCCCCAAGGCCGGCACGCCCGACGCACGCGGCTGCACGATCGTCAAGGAGGCGTCCATCGGGGCGGGGTCCCTGGCCGTGCTCAGCAACGGCCCCGGGGGCCCGCGCGCCTTCTTCGAGGACGCCGACGACCACACCCGCTTCGGCGGCGTCGTCGACCGCGGCCACCCCGGCCTGCCCGAGAGCGCCGGCTTCCTGGCCCGCATCGACGGCGCCAACGGCCCGGCGCCCAAGCTCGTCACCAACATGGAGGGCGGCGGCCACCCCGCCACCACGACGGCCTTCCCGGCCCCCGGCTGCCTGAAGTGACGCCGTAGCGGCGGGACGGCGACGGCACGGCGACGATAGAGACGGCAACGCGGCGGCGCCCCCACGGACACGCGGCGGCGCGCCCCGTGCGACGGCACGGTGGTGCGCCGACGCGCCCGTTTCCCGCGGTGGTGCGTCACCGGGCCCGTACCCCGTAGCGGTGCGCCGCCGGATCCGCCTTCCCGTGGTGTGCGCGGCCGGATCCGTCCCGGTGGTCACCAGGGCACGGGCGTTCCGTCCCAGGAGAAGAAGGCGCCGGTCGGGCCGTCGTCCGGCAGGAGTGCCAGGCGCAGGGCACCCTGCGCGGCCTCCGCCGGATCCCCGCCGGGTGAGGCCGCCCGGGAGTTGAGATCGGTGGCCCGCCGGCCAGGGGCGAGCGCGTTGACCTTGAAGCCCTCCCCGGCCAGGGTCTGCGCGTACAGGAGGGTGAGGGCGTTCAGGGCGGCCTTCGACGACCGGTAGGCGGCCGCGCCGCCGCTGCCCGGGACGAACTGGGGGTTCGGGTTCGTGCTCCACGTCAGTGACCCGGTCCCGCTGGACACGTTGACGATCCGGGGGTGCGGCGAGCGGCGCAGGGCGGGCAGGAAGGCGTTGGTCACCGCCACGACCCCGAACACGTTGGCCTCGTACGTACGCCGGAACTCCTCCGTGCCGGTCTCGGTCGGCGGAGCGAGCGAGGGCAAGGTGCCCGCGTTGTTGACCAGGACGTCGAGGCGGTCCACCTGCCCGGTGGCCGCGGCGATGCCGTCCGGGTCCGTCACGTCGAGGACCAGCAGCCGCGCGGCGCCCCCGATCTCCTCGACGGCCCGCCGCCCGCGCCCGGCGTCGCGGGAGCCCACGTACACCGTGAAACCCTCCGCCGCGAGCAGGCGGGCGATGTGCTTGCCGATGCCCTTGTTGGCACCCGTGACCAGTGCTGTGCGATCGTTCATGACAGCCACGGTCCCCTGGCGGTGTCCGCCGTACCAGGGACAACCTGTACCAGGCGAGCGGGAGGAGCGGCGATGGCGCGGCAGGAACTGGCGCGTTTCCTGCGGGAGCGCCGCGCGGCCCTGCGCCCGCGCGAACCGGGCCTGCCCTCCGGGCGCCCGCGCCGCACGCCGGGCCTGCGCCGGGAGGAAGTGGCCGAGCTGGCCCACATGTCCGTCGACTACTACACACGCCTCGAACAGGCCCGCGGGCCCCGTCCCTCGCCCCGCATCCTCGACGCGCTGGCCCAGGCCCTCCGTCTCACACCGGCCGAACGCAGCCACCTGTTCCGCCTGGCCGGCACGAGCGCGCCGCCGCCCGCCGCCGGCGCCGTACGGCGCGTGCGCCCGCACGTGGCCCGGATGCTCCGGCGCCTGCCGGACACCGGAGCGGTCGTCACCGACGCGACCTACGGCGTCGTCGCCTGGAACCCGCTGGCCCAGGCCCTGCTGGGCGACCACCTGGCCACGGGCACGGTGAACCTGGCCCGCCGCCGGTTCCTCGGCGGGGGAGCGGTGCGCGAAAGCTCCGGGACGGAGGAGTTCGGGCACATCGCGGTGGCGCGCCTGCGCCGGGCCGCCGACCGCTACCCGCACGATCCGCGGCTCGCCGCGCTGCTGGCCGAACTGCACGCGGGCAGCGAGGAGTTCCGCCGGCTCTGGGAGACCCGCCCGGTGCACGCCCCGGGCCACCGCACCAAGACCGTCGACCACCCGACGGCGGGCAGGCTCCGCCTCAACTGCGACGTCCTCCTCGTCCCCGAGGACGACCAGGAAGTCGTCCTGATCACCGCCGACCCGGGCTCCCCCTCGGCCCGCACGCTGAGCAGGCTGAACGCCCAGGCCGGGCCGACCGCGGAGGCATAGCCGAGGGCCGGGACGCAGCCGACCGCCGAGGTGTAACCGCCGGGCAGGCACAGTCCGTTGCCGGAGATCCGTGCGGGTCCCCGCCGGAGCACTCTTGCGGGTCCTCTCCGGAGCACCCCTGCGGGTCCGTTCCGGAGCACCCCCGTGGGTCCCGTCCGGGCACCCTGCCGGTCCCGTCCCGACACCGCCGGGCCCCGCCCGGCACCTTGCGGGGCGGGGCATGCGGGACCTGCGGGACCTGCGGGGCGTGCGGGGCGTGCGGGGCGTGGCGGGGCGTGCGGGAGGTTGACGTGAGCGTGACCATCACCCGGTCGGCCGCGTTGGACCACTCGCGCCGCCGGCCACGTCCGGCGGCCTGGTCACTCCGGAAGGAACCCCGCGTCATGAGCGCCCCCGCGCCCTTTCCGCGTCTCGTCGCCGCCACCGTCGGCGTCCTCGTAGTCCTCGCCGCAGTCGGGATCCTGGTGGCCGCGTTCGGCGGTGCCGGCGGCAGCGCCACCTCCGGACCCGGGCCGTCGCCCACCCCGACGCCCCGGGCCGTCCCGGGCCCGTCCTCCCACCCCACCAGCCGGCCCACGACGCCGGCCCCGGTGGCGAGCTGCCTGCTCTACGACTTCGAGTGCCAGGCGGAAGGCGGCGAAGGCGGTCCGGTGCCGCAGCCGTCCACCACGCCGGGCAGGGCGTGAGGCCCCCAGCGAAACGGTGAGGACCTGACCGCGCCGCGCCGACGCGGGCCGGGAGGGCGCCGTCGGGACACCCCGCCCCGCGCCACTGCCGGTGACGGTCCTCGGCCATCCCGCCCGGGACCGTACGGGATGCTCGCGACCGCCCATGTGCGCCCGTGCCATGAGTGCGGCTCCAGCGGTCATCCGTTCCGGCAACCCGGGGTCACGGCGGGCGCGGAGTCGCAGGAGGCCGACCGGCGGCAGCGGGCATGAACCGGACGGTCAGCTCCCGCCGTACCTTCCACGGCGCGGTTGATCACTGGCCCACTCGGCCGTCGATCCGCTCGCGCAGCAGGTCGGCGTGGCCGCAGTGCCGTGCGTACTCCGCGATCTGGGCCACCAGGATCTCGCGGAGCGGCGCCTCCCCCGTCCGGGTGCCGAGGTCGGCGAAGCCGGCCATGAAGCGGTCGGTCACCTCGCTCTCGGTCCGCCACCGCTGCCAGGCGTCCGCCACGACCGACGGCTCGGCGATCGCGCCGTTCCAGTCGCCGTCACGGTCTTCGGCGGTGCGGTAGATCCTGGGCACGTCCTCGCCGGCCATCCGGCGGAAGTGCCGTTCGTCCTCGGCCATGTGCCGCACCAGCCCGAGCAGGGACATCGTGGACGGCGGTACGGAGCGCCGGGCCATCTGTTCGGCGTCCAGGCCCGCGCACTTCATCTCGATGGTCAGGCGGAAGTGGCGCAGACTGTCCAGCAGCGTGCCGCGTTCGCCGACCGGCCCGGCCGCGGTCTCGCGCGGATCGTCGTCCGGGTCGACCCACATGTCGGGGTAGCGGGTGGAAGGAGTCCACCGAGTCACCGCTGCTTCGTCATCGCGCGCGCCTGAGTCCATGAGCGGATCGTGGGGCGCATCGCTTCCGTTCCGCCACTGAATTCCGGTGGCGGATCCTACGGCCCGCACGGCCCGCACGGCCCGCCGGGCCCTGTGGCCGGCGGCCCCGCACCCGTCTTCGACCGGGCCGACGCCATCCTTCCCCGGGGCGCGAGCGACTCCTGAAGCAGAGGGGCCGGTTCGGGGGGTGTTGCGGGGAGGGCGCCACCGCCCGCGTCGCTGCGGGGCGAGGCCGTCAGGCCGCCTGGTACGGGATCGTGTCCTGGCTCAGGGGCGTTGCCCGTGGGGCGGGGGTGGCGTGGACGCAGAGGCGTCGCTGAACACTTCGTACGTGCCGGTCAGTTGGAGCAGGTGGGCGGGCTGGGGCTGGAGGCCGCTGATCGTGAGGCGGCCGCCCTTCGCCTGGAGGCGGCGGCGGAGCAGGACCAGCAGGTTCAGTCCGCTGGAGTCCATGAAGGACACTCCGGACAGGTCGAGGTGGAGTGTCTCGTTCTCTGTGGCGGCGATGAAGGCGGCCTGGGCCAGTTGTGGACAGGTCTGCAGGTCCACCTCCCCGCTCACGGCGATCGTGGTGCGGTCGGTGTGCTGCTGCGTGAGGACGGTGAAATCGTTCAAGGTCGCCCCTCGATTCCGTGGGGTCGGGCCCATCACACCCCCGGCGAAGCGGGGGCATCAAGCACGCGGCATGGGGCCGCGTACAGCCGAGCGAGACAACCCGTACCGCGCCCCGACCACGGATGGTGACCTGCAAGGGCGGCGCGGGGCCCCTCACCAGACCAGGCTGGTTGTCATGGCAGCCTGGCACACACGACCCCCCTCCCACCACCCCGTCCGTATCTGACTGTGAGCAGAACGCCACTGTGCGCCCCTGCGAGCGGGGGAGGCCGTGCCCGCGTACGGCGGACAGCCGCGGGCCGCCCTGGCACGGGACCGCACCCCGGATCCGTCCGCCGCGGCAGACGCGCCGCACGGCGGCAAGGCGGAACCTCGAGTGCCTCGTCCCGTCCTGCCGGAGGCCGCGGCGCCCTGGCCGTGTGCGCCGTTGTGCGCTGACACGTCCAGGTGAACTCCCGCCTGCCCACCCGCTGTCGGCGCCATCACCTTCTTCCGATCGCTTCCAGGGCCGGCCCTGTCGGTCTCTCGGACGGTGCACCCACCGTCTCGGGTCGGTGCCGGTCGCCTCCGGACGCGGTTGCCGGGCCTGCGGCCGCCGGACGAGTGCATTGCCGATGGCGTCCAGGATCCCCCGCGTCGGGGGGCCGTCCACCGCACGCCGGTGCGAACCTGTACGCATGAGCAAGTCCGCACTGATCGTCATCGACATGATCAACACTTACGACCACAAGGACGCCGACCTCCTCCTCCCCTCGGCGCGTACCGTGGTGCCGGCCGTGGCCGGTCTGCTGCGGCGGGCTCGCCGCGCGGACGTGCCCGTGATCTACGTCAACGACAACTTCGGCGAATGGCGCTCACACCACGGCGAGCTCCTCGAGCACGCCCTCGCCGGACCCCACGCCGACCTCGTCGAACCGCTCCGGCCCGACGATTCGTCGCTGTTCGTCCTCAAGGCCCGCCACTCGGTCTTCTACGACACCCCGCTGGCCTATCTGCTGCGTGAGCAGGGCGTGGACCGGCTGGTCCTGTGCGGGCAGGTGACGGAGCAGTGCGTGCTGTACTCGGCGCTGGACGCCCACATCCGCCACCTGGACGTGGTCGTCCCGCGAGACGCGGTGGCGCACATCCACAGCGATCTCGCCGACGCCGCCCTGTGCATGATGGAGCGCAACATGGGCGCCCACGTGTGCGACAGCGCCGAGTTGTGGCCGTAGAGGGCGGGGGCGCGGCGCAGAGCCCGCCGGTGACTCCATGGCCGATCCGGCTCACTTCGAGCGCGCGCATCCGGAGCGCGCGGATGAAGTGACACCGGCACGGTCCGGCGGTCAGAAGCCCGGTCGCGGGGTGGCGGAAACGAAGACACCGGAAAGGGCCTTCCCTGCGAGGGTGAGGCCCTTTTCCGATGACCGGGTGAAACGAAGGGACGTCAGTGCTTGAAGGCGTCCTTCGCCTTCTCCTTGGCCTCACGGGCGTCGCCGGTGCTCTTCTCGGCCTGTCCCTCGGCGGCCATCCGGTCGTTGCCGAGGGTCCTGCCGACGGCTTCCTCGGTCTTGCCCTTGGCCTGCTCGGTCTTCGCCTTGGCCTTCTCACCGGCACTCATGTCCTGAGCCTCCTCAGAGCGTCTGTTCGCTGTATCGGTGAGCGGCTTGTGCCCTGGCTCTTCCGTCACAAACAAAGGCGCGAGCGAGGAATGCACTCCGCAATGCAGGGCAGCCGGAGGTCAGGAGGTCGATAACCATGGTTCCCCTTTTGCTTGTCCTGCTTCTCGCGCTCATCCTTTTCGGCGCCGGCTTCGCCCTCAAGATTCTGTGGTGGGTGGCGCTGATCGTCCTGGTGGTGTGGCTGCTCGGGTTCGTCATGCGCTCCACCAACGCCGGAGGCGGCCGCGGTCGCTGGTACCGATGGTGACCTGACACCGCACACACGCCTCGCAGGGCCCGGCCGGGAACACGGTCGGGCCCTACAGGCCTGCACAGGAGCAGGTCAGAGGTCGCATCGGGCGAATGCGTCCCAAACGGGATCCGGGGTAGGCGCGTTGCAGCCGGGGGCGGGGACGGACCCGCGCGACAGGAACCCGCGCGGCCTCCAGGTCACGTCCTCGCCCCCGGCGTGACCCGCCCGCTCGACGACCGGGCTGCCCCGGGCCGGGCCGCGGTTCCCGGGCCGGGGCCGGAGCGCGCGGATGCGGCGCCGACGGCCCTTCCCCAGGCAGGGGTGAGCGTGCTGCCGGTGACAGTGGTCAGGTGAGGAGGCCGAGGCGTGGACCTCCCCCGTCGCGCAGTCGTCTGAAGAAGGCCAGCACGCCCGCCGAGCCCCCGGCCCAGCCGGCGCTCGGCCCGGTGAGACCGGTGTCGGGGAACACGGGCCGGGACCAGGTGCCGCCGCTGCGGCTCAGGACGAGCAGGGCGACGGTCTCGGCCGCGTCCCGGAACTCCTCGGCCCCGGACGCCTCCGCGACGTCCACCATCAGCTCGCCCACTCCGGCCAGTCCACAGCACTGTGTGACCAGCGGCATCCGCGGTGCCAGTGCGGCGCAGGCGCGCGCGGCCCGCGCGGCGAGGTCGAGATACCGGGGCTCGTCGAGGAGTCCGGCGGCCCGGACGAGTACGGTCCCGATGCCCGCCAGGCCCCGGCACCACGAGCCGTAGCGGCGTGTCGCCCCCGGCTCGGCGGCCGCCGCGATGATGTCCGGTGTCACGGCGGCCAGGCGCGCGGCGGCCCGCGCGGAGCGGCTGATCGCGTCTTGGTCCCCGCTCGCGTCCCCGTATTCCAGCAGGAAGCAGGCGACGCCCGCCTCGCCGTGCGCGATGCCCTCGCTGAGCGCGGCGCTGCCGGCCGTGTCCGGACCGGCCGGGGTCAGCCGGGCGGTGCCCGATGCCAGCATCCGGTCGCAGCCGGCGGCGACGGCGAGGTGCCCGTCCGCGGTGCGCCGGTCACCGGACCGGAGGGCGTGCCGGGCGAGCAGCAGCCGGCCCAGGCCGACACCGGCGGCGCCCGCGATCAGGTCCGCCTCCGGCGGTCCGCCGTCCGGTGCGCGGTCGGGCAGGACGGGGAGGGGATGTCCGGACCGCGCGTCCGCACCCGGTACCGCTTCCCACCCCGCCTCGGCGAGGAAGAGTTCCACGCCGGTGCGCCCCGTGTAGAAGGCCGGGGGGAGGTTCCTGGACTGCTGTGCCGTCCACCGTGCCAACGCGGTGACGGCCGACCGCACGTCAGGCCGGTGCGCGTGGTGGAGGAGTTCCAGCCCGAGTCCGGAACTGCCGCCGTAGACGTCGATCGAGGTGGGGACGTTCAGCCGGGCGGCCCGTACCGGGTCCACGATCGCGTGTGCTTCACCGACGCAGAACGCGGTCGTGTGCTCGATGATCTCGTCCAGCCGGTCGCTGTCGATCCGGGGGCGTGCGGGCCGGTGTGCGGGCCCGGCCGCGCCGGTGCGCAGGCGGCTTGCGGCGGCGGTCCGTACGGCCGGGTCGAAGCTCAGGAGGCCGGTGATCGACGACCGGATCCGCCGGTGCGCGCGCCCGGGCAGTGCCCGGGCCAGGCAGGCCAGAGTCCGGTCCCGGTTGACCCCGTGGTCGGCGTCGACGATCACCGGGTCCATGCCGGTGGCGGCGAAGAAGAGGGTCGCCCCGAGGGCGTAGAGGTCGTCGGCGGGGGCGGCCGGTCCGGTCGCGCGCAGAACCGGCGCGCTGTATCCGGGGGTCGCCCCTCCCGGCCCGGTGCCGTCCCGCTCGCTGATCCCGAAGTCGATCACATGGCAGTGGCCGGGGCCGGAGTCGTCGAGCACGACGTTGTCGGGCTTGAGATCGCGGACGACCACGTTCCGGTCGTGGATGGCGTCCAGGACGCGCAGGAGCCGGGTGGCGAGGACGGACAGGGCGCGCGCCGGCCGGGTGCCGTCGTCCCGGTAGGGGCCGTTGCGCAGGACCTCCCGGCGCAGATCCCGGTCGCCGCAGCTGCTCATCACGAGGTATTCGTCGGTCCGGTGAGCGAAGTAGTCCAGTGCGCGGGGCACGCCGGGGACGCCGTCGAGCGCGGTGAGGACCGTGCGTTCGTTGCGCAGCCGGTGGCGGGCGTCCGTGCCGGATTCGTCCTCGCCCACGAAGGCCCTCGCCTGTTTGACCACCACGGGCCGCCCCACAGTGCGGTCGACCGCGCGGTAGACGTTGCCCCGGGGGGAGCGCCTGATGCCCGCGGTGACCGTGTAGCGTCCGCCGCCGAGGCCGGGCACGGACGGCTCGTCACCGCGTCCGGAGCCGGGTGCGAAAGGGTCCTCGGCCCAGGGCGGGCACCGGTAGCGGCCGGCGGCCAGGCCGTCGAAGATCCGGCCGTCCGGCCCGGTCATGACGGATTCGAGCCGCCCGCTGCGGCCGGTCCGGTAGTCGCCCGTGAAGGGACCGTAGCGGTAGTAGACCGGGGCCCTCGGGTCGACCCGGCGGTCGCTGACGACCCGTGGGCCCTCCCGGTCCCGCAGCACGGCGACGAGTTCCCGGGCGATCTCGGCCACGGTGCCGGCCAGCGGGTAGACGGTGATCGCCTTGCCGACGACCGCGGGGCTCACCACTCCGGAGTTGATGCGGCGCAGCGTCTGGGGGTCCCGGGCGAACTTCGCGTGGCAGACGTGCCGGGACAGCACCGGCAGGACGAGCCCGGTCACGGCGTCGAGGTCGCCGGGGCGCGCCGAGACGTGCAGTTTCCAGCCGTGTTCCATCGCCGGCATCCGCGGGTCGTTCAGGTACGACCACGTGTCGTCGGACCAGCCGCTGCGGCCGGCGATGGACACGGTCACCGTTACGAGTTCAGGTCACACGCGAAGCGGGTGGTGGCGGTCACCCACGGGTCGGAGAGGCACGCGGTGGGCTCGCGGTCGCCGCGGTCGTCGTCCTCGAACTCGATCGCCTCGTCGTCGACCTCCAGCGGACCCGCGTCGCGGAATCCGTCGGTCTCCAGAAGTTCCGGCACGGCTACGGGCATGTGACGCCTCCATGGTCTGTCGTGCGCTGAGGAGCAGACAATTGCCGTCGCGGGCCGGTGGCCCTGCCGGGCCAATGACTCGCTGCACAAAGGTAAGGAGGGCCGAACTCGCTGACAAGGGGTCAGCCGGCACCACTCCCCGAGATGCCGCGGGCGCCGTGCCGAGGTCGCCCCAGGGCGCTCCGTCGACGGATCACGTGTGGGCGCGGACGCGGGAGAGCGGAAGCCGAACAGCCCGGCCGTCCGGACGACGGGCGCCGGCGCGGCCGCCGTCGCCGGTCATCCGCTTCGTCCCAGCGGACGCTCAACCGGACTGCGGAGGACAGGAGCGCGCCCCCATCCACTGTTCAGCGCCCCACTCCTGGAACCGCCGCACCTCGGCGAACCCCAGCTTCGCCGCGAGGCGCATCGAGCGGTCGTTGGCGGTCTGGGTGCAGAGCACCACCGGCTCGCCGGGAAACACCCCGGCGAACCAGCCGAGTGCCGCCGCGCACGCCTCGGCGGCGTACCCGCGCCCCCACGCCCGGGGCAGGAACAGGTAGCCGAGTTCGGCCTCCCCGGCGCCCGGCCGGTCCCGGCCGCCCGGCTCCGCGTCACGGCGGTTGAACTCGACGGTGCCGGTCATCGCTCCGTCCAGCTCGACCACGAAAAGACCGGAGCGCGACCCGGGCACCGCCGGCAACGTGTCTTCCAGCGCGTCACGCGACCGAGGGCCGCCGAGATAGGTGTGCACCTCCGGTGAGGCGAGCAGCTCGATGAACGTCGCACGGTCCCGGGCCTCGGCCTCGCGGAGCACCAGCCGCTCGGTCCTGATCGGGGCAGGTGGCCAGGCGAGGGGTCCGAGTCCGGTCATGCCGGGCAACCTATCGCACGCTCGCCTCTCGTGTGACCGGTGTTCCCGGCCGCGCCCCCAGCCCTTCCGGCCCTGCCTCCCGACCTGCCTTCAGCCCGTTCCGCAGCGCTCCGGCGCGGCCCGAAGCCGGTCGAGCCCTCCGCTCTCCAGCGGCTCCGGCCGGGCCGGCCGGCCCGGCGCCGGGCCGAGAACCTGATGGCGGACGCGGTCGAGCGCATCCTCGTCGCGGGCTGACCACGGGGTCCGGGACCGCTGCCCCGCCCTGCCTCGCGTGCTCGGCCGGGCGGACCGGTGCCGCTCAGTCCTCTTCCATCGCCGTGTCGCAGTCCCCGCAGACCCGGTCCGCGTACCGGGGGCCGCACCAGGGGGCACCCGGGTGCTCGGAGGGCACCCACGGGGCCGCCTCCATGGCGAAGGTGTCCTTGCCGCAGAAGGTTCGCGGCCCGGGGGAGGCGGTGGTGCCGGGAGCCGCGGGTGCGGCGTGCACCCGGCGGACCGGCGCCTCGTCCGTACGGGCACCGCCGCCGACGGCGCCCGCGGTCATCGACCTGTCCAGCTCGTACACGACGACGATCCCACTCATGGCCCGACAGTACGGCCTGCGGACCGCCGGACGGCGCAAGCGGCCTCCGCCCCGCTCGTGGCGGCGCGGTCGCGAGGACGGGCGGGGCGGCAGCGGCGCCGGGGGGGCGCCCGACCGGCCCGGTCCGCCGGGCGGGCACCGAGGGTGTCGCCTGAAGGCCACCGGGTGCGGCCCCGCCGCCGGGCGCGCCCGATCCGGGTGACGCCATAGGAATCCCCTATAGGGCCTCATGGAATTTCGTCTTTGCCTCTCCTTCTTTTCCGGCCGTACCGTGAAACGAACCCGACGGGGTGCATGGCCGCCGCGATTCCTTCCACGGATCCGCGCACTGTGCGCCGGGGCGTTGATGCCTTTTTCCGTCGGGCGATGAACACGCGATCGAGAAGGAATTCTGGAATGACCTCGTACGAGAACGGCTCGGTGACGCGGGAACTCGCGGGCAAACGGGCGCTGGTCACGGGTGGTACGCGCGGGATCGGAGCGGCCGTCGTGCGCCGGCTCCTGGACGCGGGCGCCCAGGTGCTCACCACCGCACGGTCGGCGACGGGCACGGCGCCGCAGGGCGCCGCCTTCGTGCAGGCCGACGTGAGCACCCGGGCCGGGGCCGAGGCGCTCGCGTCGGCCGCGGAGGAGGTGCTCGGCGGGGTGGTGGACATCGTGGTCCACAACGCGGGCGGGGCGCGCCCTCACGAAGGCGTCCTCGCCATCACCGACGAGGACTGGCAGGACGCGCTGGACCTGAACTTCCTGGCGTCGGTGCGGCTGGACGCACTGCTGGTGCCGGGCATGCGGGAACGGCGTTCGGGCAGCATCGTGCACGTCTCGTCGGCTGCGGTCCTCACCCCCGTAGGACCGTTCCTGCACTACACCGCGGCGAAGGCGGCGCTGGAGAACTACAGCCGGGGGCTGGCCCAGGAACTGGCTCCGTCCGGGATCCGGGTCAACACCGTGACGCCCGGCAGGGTCGCCACCCCCGGCGGCGAGGCGACGCGGGAACAGTGGGCGCGCCTGAACGCGGCACCGGGCCAGGTCAACGCGGACGACACCCCGCCGCTGGGGCGCGACGGCCGGCCCGACGACATCGCCCACGCGGTGGTGTTCCTCGTGTCCGACCGGGCGAGCTGGCTGACCGGAACCAGTCTCGTGGTGGACGGCGGCGAATTCTCCCGGGGGTGACACCGGCCGACGGAAGGGGGTGCGGGGAATTCTGATGCGGTAATTCCGGTCGCGGGGATCCGGATGCGGAAAATTCCGGTACGGGAATTCCGGCCGGAATCAGGGTGCAGCGGTGTTCCGGTGCGGCGGAACCCGGGGCACCGGTTCCTGCCGGCCGTCAGGACACCGGTGAGGGGGCGGCGGAGGAGGCGGACCCGGACCAGTTCTCCTCGCGCAGAAGGTCGAGCAGGGCCGTCTCCGCCGGACCCGGGTTGTGGCGGAGAACGGCGATGACGGGCTGCGACACGGCCGGGGAGACCGGGCGGGCGAAGTGCTCGTGACCGTGCGGCACGGCGGAGGCCGGGACGAGCGTCACGCCCAGCCCGTTCGCCGCCCAGCGCACGGCCGTCGCCGTCTGGGACACGCGAGCGGCCGTGGCCGGGGCCGGACCGCTGTCCAGCAGCACGTTCGCGAGGACGCCGTCGAGCGCGCTGGCGCGGTCGAACCTCACCCACGCCTCCCCTTCCAGCTCCCGCAGCTCGACCCGGTCCGCGGCGAGTCGGGGGTGCCCGGCGCCCAGCACCACGACGAAATCCTCGTCGCCGAGGTGGTGGGCGTCGGCGGGGCTCCGCTCGCACGCCGCCATCAGGGCGAGGTCCACCACGCCCCGGCGGCACAGCCGGTCCAGCTCGGCGGAGCTGGGCTCCTCGAAGACGGTGATCTCCAGCCGCGGGAAGCGGCGGCGCAGCGCGCTGAGCGCGCGCGGCAACTGCCGTGCGCCGAAGCCCATCTGCACCACGACCACCAGCTCGCCCACCAGTTCGTCGGCGCCGGCCCGCGCTGTCGCCCTCGCCCGCCGTGACGCGCTCACCGCGACCTGGGCCTCGCGCAGGAACGCGCGGCCGACCACGGTGGGCACCAGCCCGGTCGGCGTGCGGGCGAACAGTTCCACACCGAGTTCCCGCTCCAGACCGCGGATCTGCTGGGACACCGAGGGCTGAGCGACGTGCAGCAGCTCCGCCGCGGCCGTCACCGAGCCCGCCTCGGCCACGGCCAGGGCGTACTCGAACTGGCGAAGGCTCATCGGCTTTGTCTCCTCCCTGCGCCGGCGCGAGCGCCGCTCCGTCACCGCTGTGGCAACCCGGTTCGGCCCGCGCGGATTCCCGCGGGGACCGGGACCGCCGCGCCCCGGCCGGCAGCGGCGGCGGGCCGCGTCACCGGCCCAGCCACTCCCGCAGCAGCTTCTCCCGCTCCGCCGTCCGGGGCGTGCCGTCCGCCCGGGTGCGGCCCCACTCCGACATCGCCGCCAGCGTCGTGGACATGGTCGCGGCGCCCTCGGTGAGGCGGGACAGGAGGGCCTGGGAGAGGTCGACCTCGGTCGCGGAGTAGCCGACGGCCGCGGCCGCGTAGGCCCCCAGTTCGTGCTCCCCGGCGGACGACTGCACCCGTACCGTCATCATCGGGGGCGCCTCGTCCGTCCGGCCCGGGCCCGCGGACAGGGCCAGGGTCATCACCGTGTCCACGGTCAGGTCCTTGACCACGCCGACCCGCCGCAGCAGGGACTTCACGGGGACGTCCGCGACCGTCAGGGCCCGCACGTCCTCCCACAGGTGCAGGCCCGCCTGCCCGTCGCCCAGCGCCACCACGCCGTCGGGGGTCAGACGCACCCCGGGAGCCAGACCGGACGGCTTCGCGCCCACGTACACGTCGCCCTCGGCGATCCAGAACAGGCCCACCATGGCCATGGCTTGCTCACTTCCCCCGACGCCGGCACCGCCGCCGCGTCACCCATCACGGAACAGGTCGCCCTCCGCAGCGCGCGCAGGGTCCGGGAAGACACCGCTTCCCGGCCGCAAACACGCTACCCGAACGACGAGGGGGATGTCTCTCCGGACCACCCGCCGGGCCACCCGCCGGACCGCCTCCGGGCTGCCCGCCGGTCACCTCTCCGGGCGCCCGGCGAGCCGCCGTTCACCGCGTGCGGGCGGCCGGCGCCGAAGCGGTCAGCAGGGGATCACCGGGTCGGTCTCCGAGCTGATGGAGGTGTCCTTCATGAAACCCCAGACGCCGTTGTCGGCCTTGGTCAGCAGCCAGCGGTAAGGGTGCGGCCCGCCGACGTACGCGCCGTTGTCCACGCGGCAGCTGAACCAGCTGTACGTCGTGTACATGCGGCCGACGATCGGGCCCGGGTTGTCGAAGCCGTTGTAGACGGCGGCACCGTAGACGTTGTGGCAGTAGTAGGCGGGTCCGTTGACGACGCAGGCGTCGGCGGCCGAGGCCGTGGGGGCGGACACGCCGACGAACGCCAGCGCGGCGCCGACGGCGACGGCGGCAGCGGCCCTGCGTGAGGGGTTGCGCACGGTTTTCTCCTTCGGGTGGGCGGGACGGCGGAGCGGTCAGCAGCGGGCGGAGACGGGCAGGTTGGCGTACTCGTCGCCCTTGAAGTAGACGGCGCTGCTGTAGCCGTCGGCGAAGCCGATCCAGATGTCGTTGGTGATCCCGTGGTCGGTCACCGTGTCGCCGCGCGTCCAGCAGTAGGCCGTGTACGTCCTGCCCGCGGTGAGCGTGGCCAGGTAGGCGCCGTTCTTGCTGGGAAGTTTGCGAACGTTGACGTTCTCGTACGGTACGACGGCGTAGCCGGCCGCGACGGCCGCGGGCAGCGCGGCGGCCGAGTGCCCTGCCGTGGTCAGCGGCTGGGCGTGACCGACACCGCCGGTGGCGGCGAGCAGTCCGACGGCGGCCGAGAGGCCGACGAGTCCTGTGCGTACAGCGTGCTTGGCCATGGTTCTCCTTGCCGATGGGGCTCCGGTACCGGAGCGGAAGGGACGTCGCACGGGGGAGAGGCACGACCACGCCCCGGGGGGCACGGGCCGTTCGGGCGTGGGTCGTTGGCGTGGGTCGTTCGCGCGTGGGCCGTTCCAGCGTGACACGGTCTCGGGCATCGGTCGCTTCGGACAACAGCCGTTCCGCGCCCCGGTCGTTGGGCGCGCGGCCCCGGCCCCAGCCCGGGCCGCGCCGGTGCCGGGCCGGATTCCGCCCACCCCCGTGGGGCGGCGCCCGCCGGCGCCGGCGCGGCCCTGCGGCCTGGACCGACACGCGCCGCGGCCCGTTCCTCGGCCGAGCCCTTCCCCCGGCGGCGTCCTCGGTCCCCACCAAAGTCCCGCACCGGCCCTGCAAGGACCTTGATATCTTCTTGCAACGGCGGGGCGGCCGGCGAAGAGCCGGGTCCGGCCTGCGGTGCCGCTCCGAGGGCCACACGGACGAAGGGCCTATGGGTACGCGATTCAGACTCCTGGGTGACGTCGTCATCAGCCTCGACGGATCCGACCTCGTCCCCGGCACCCCGCGCCAGCGCTGCGTCCTCGCCGTGCTGCTCCTGGAGGCCAACCGGCCCGTCCCCGTGGACGCGTTGGTGGACCGGGTCTGGGGCCAAGAGCCGCCGCCGCGCGCGGTCGCCGCCCTCTACAGCTACGTGTCCCGCCTCCGTGCCCTGCGGACCTCCCTGGCCGGACGGGCGCAGGAGTGGGACATCCTCCGCACGACGGCCGGTTACGTGCTGCGCACCGACCCGTCGACCGTCGACCTGTTCCGCTTCCGCGACCTGGTCGGGCAGGCGCGCGAGGGAGAACCGGAGGAGGCCGGTCCGAAATACGAGCAGGCGCTCGCCCTCTGGCGGGGACGGCCCTTCGCAGGTGTGAACTCCGCATGGCTCGACCGGTACCGCCTCACGCTGGAGGCCGAGCACCTGCACGCCACCGTGGCGCGGCACGATCTCCTGCTCGCCCAGGGCCTCCACGCGGAAGCCGTCCGCTCCCTGGAGGCGCTCACCGGCGACCACCCGCTCGACGAACGCCTCGCCCACCAGCACATGCTCGCCCTGTACCGCAGTGGACGGCCCGCCGCGGCCCTCACCGTCTACGAGCGGCTGCGCGGCGACCTCGTGGAGCAGATGGGAGCGGACCCGGGCCCGCCCCTCCAGGAGCTGTACCAGCGCATCCTCGCCTTCGACGACGCCCTGCACCTGCCCGCGCCCGGCCCGGCAGCCGCCACCGGTGTTCCGCCGGGCCGTGCCCCGGCGCGGGTCCCGCGCCAACTGCCCGCCGTACCAGTGGGTTTCGTCGGGCGCCAGGACGCGCTGCGGCTGCTGGACGCCCAGGCCGCACGGACCGGCCCTGACGCGCCGGGAGTCTGCGCGATCACCGGCATGGGCGGCATCGGCAAGACTTGGCTGGCCCTGCGCTGGGCCCACCAGCACATCGAGGACTTCCCCGACGGCCAGCTCCACGCCCAGCTCGACGGCTTCAGCCCGCACACCCCGCCCGCCCGCCCGGCGGACGTCCTCCAGGCGTTCCTCATGGCCCTGGGCGCCGCCGCCCACGAACTGCCCCCGGACCTGGAGGGCCGGGCGGGGCTGTACCGCACCCTCATGGACGGGCGGCGCGTCCTCGTCGTCCTCGACAACGCCCGCGACACCTCCCAGGTACTGCCGCTGCTGGCCGGGGGCGCGGGCTGCCGCACCCTGGTGACCAGCAGGAACACCCTGAGCGGTCTCAAGGTCCGGTGCGGCGCGGACTCCGTCCGGCTCGGTGTCCTGCCCGAAGCGGAATCCTCCCGCCTCTTCGCCCAGCGCGTCGGCGCCACCCGCGCGGCCCGCGAACCCGCGATGCGGGACATCGTCCGCGCCTGCTCGGGGCTGCCCCTCGCCCTCGACATCGCCGCCGCCCACGCCGTGGACCTCTCCCCGGCCTCGCTGGACCAGCTCGCCCAGGACCTGCTCGACCCCCGCACCCGCCTCGACGCCCTCGACGCGGGCGACGTGTCCCTCAACCTGCGCGCCCTGTTCACGTCGTCCGAACAGGCCCTGGAACCCCCGGCCGCGCGCCTGCTGAACCTGTTCGGGCTGGTACCCCACCAGGACGTCTCCCTCGCCGCGCTCGCCCATCTGGCCGGCCGCACGCCCGCGCACACCCGGGGCACCCTGCGCAGACTGGAGGAGGCCTGCCTGGTACGGGAGAACCGCCCCGGGCGCTACCAGATGCACGACCTGGTCCGGCTGTACGCGCGGGAAGGGGCGGCCCGTCTGGCGGCCGGCCGGCGCGACGAACTGACCGGGCGCCTGGTCGGCTTCTACGTCCGCACCGCCCACGCGGCGCACAGCGCCCTGGACCCGCACCGCACCGCGCAGGACCCGCTGGGCGTCGCGGACCAGGGCCCGGCCCCGCTCTCGTTCGACGACGCCGACAGCGCCCTGGCCTGGTTCGAGGACGAGTACGCCTGCCTCCAGGAGATCGTCACGACGACCCGGCGGATCGGGGCGCACCTGCAGCTGTGCCGGCTCGTCTGGTCGCTGCACACCTTCCGCTGGCGGCGCGGACTCTTCGCCGAGAGCATCCAGGCCTGGCACCTGGCCCTGGACGCGGCGCGCGCGATCGAGGACGCCTCCCTCACCGCGCACACCCGCCGGCGGCTGGCCGTCGCCCTGGCCCAGGCCGGACGCCACGAGGAGGCCCTGCCCCATCTCGACGCCGCCCTGGTCCACTTCACCGACCACGACGACCTGCCGGGGCGCACCCGGTCGCACCACGCGCTCGCGGAGGTCCACGTGCGCCTCGACGCCCACGAGAGGGCCCTGCCGCACTTCGCGCAGGCGGTCGAGGGGTACCGGCGGCTGGGGGACCAGGTCGGTGAGGCCAACGCCCTCAACGGGACCGGGTGGGCCCTCGCCCGCCTCGGCCGGTACACCAGCGGCGAGGAGCACTGCCTGCGGGCGCTGCCCCTGCTGCGGCTCCACGACGACGGCGAGGGCCAGGCCGCCACCTGGGACACCCTGGCCCACATCGCCTGGCGCACCGGACGGACGGAACGCGCCTGCTACGCCTACCGCCAGGCCCTCGCCCACTTCCAGGCCATCGGGAACGCCAACCGGGAGGCCGACACCTGGTCCGACCTCGCGGACATCCACGCCGAGCGCGGCGACCTCGTACAGGCCCGCGCCGCGTGGACCACCGCGCTGCGGCTCTACCGGAGCCAGCACCGCGCCGACGACGCCCGGCGCGTCGCCGCGCACCTGGCCGAGCACGCCGGGCAGTGAGCGGCCCAGGGGGCCGGGCGACCGGTCACCCCCGTCCGCGGGCGGGCCGGCCCGGGTGAGCCGGCCGCCCCGCCGTGCCGGTCACTTCCGCCAGAAGAGGTGGTGCGTCACGCCGCTCGGGCTCGGTACGACGTCCAGGTGGTAGCGGTCGAGCAGTTCCTCCGGCGACTCCCACAGCCGCAGCCCGGACCCGAGCTTCACCGGGGAGACCGCCACGTGCAGGGTGTCGATCAGACCGGCGTCGAGGAACTGGCGGACGGTGGTGACCCCGCCGCCGAGCCGTACGTCCTTGCCCCCGGCCGCCTCCCGCGCCCGCGCGAGCACCGTCGCCGGGTCCCCCTCGACGAAGTGGAAGGTGGTGTCGGAGAGCGTGAAGGAGGGACGCGGGTGGTGGGTCAGGACGAACACCGGTGTGTGGAACGGCGGTTCGTCGCCCCACCAGCCGCGCCACTGGTCGTCCTGCCAGGGCCCGCGCTGCGGCCCGAACTTGTTGCGGCCCATGATCTCCGCGCCGATGTTGTGCGAGAAGTCGCGCGTCAGGTAGTCGTCGAGGCCGCGGCTGCCTCCGGGCTCGGTACGCACGGGCCAGCTCGCCGTGGCACCGGCCCACGCGAACAGCCGCCTGTGGTCGACGTGGCCGAACGGCCGCTCCAGGCTCTGGTCCTCACCGGCGGCGACGCCGTCGCTGGAGACGTTGAAGTTCTGGACTTTCAGCAACTGGGTCACGTGTTCCTCCTGGGCGGGCGATGACAGGGACGAAGACTCTCCGGACGGCGGAATCTCATCGCTGCCTCACCGGCCGGGGTGCACCGCCTGCACTCCGGTGCCGGAGTACGCCTTCGGGGTCAGGGTCAGGAGGAAGCGCCCCGTGGGGTGGGCGGCCGACGGCCGGGCGGCGTGGATGGCGTGGACGGTGGCCCACGGGTGGCCGAAGCGCAGCAGTTCGGTGGCGGTGACGGCGGCGTCGGTGTCGAACGCCTCCAGCCGGATGAACCGCAGCCCCTTGATGTAGCTGAACAGGCCGGGCCGCTCGGCGTCGCCCGCCGTGAGCGACAGGACCGGCGCGTACAGGCTGCCGAGGCCGCCGGACGCCTGGACGTAGAAGGCGGCGACGGCCTCGTTGAACGGGTCCTTCGGGTCGTACAGGGCCGTGGCGGTGGTGTGGTCCAGGACGACCGCGATCGCCGCCACTACGCGGCGGCCTGCGGGCTGTGCGGTCCTGCTCCCAGCCGCTCCAGCAGGGCCCGGGCCCTCGCCTCGGCCTCGGGGCTCGGCGCGCTGCCGAGGGCGGAGGCCAGCTCGGCGCGGGCCAGCTCGGCGCGTTCCGCGTACTCGGCCTGGGTCGGAGTGCCCTGCGCCAGCTCCTCGACCAGGCTCCGGATGGTCGTCCCGTGCTCGGCGGCGAGCCGGGCGAGCCGGTCCCGCGCGGCGGTGCTCACCTTGATGCTCGTCTCGTCTGCTGCCATGCCCCGAGTCTACCGCGATCCTCTACCAGGAGTAGAGGATCGCGGTGGGGGTGGGGGTATGGGGCCGGTGGCCGCGGTGGAGAGTGAGGAGGGTGAGGTGCCGGAGGGGCTGGTCGGTCTCGTCGGCCCCGGCCTGCGCGGCGGCAGCGGCGCGTTCGTCCACCGGCTGCTGCCCGCCGGCTGCGGGCGCGCAGTCGTGGCCGGCGCCGCCGGCGCCGTCGGCCGCGGGCCTTCGGCGCGCCGGGACCGCACCGCCTGCGCGTCACCCGCTCCGTGGCCGCCCTGGCCTCCTGCGGACTCCTGCCGCGTCGCGGTCGAGGCCGGATCAGCCGGATCGCCCGTGGACCCCCGTGATCGACCGCGGGCCCCCGTCGATCACTCGACGGCTGCCGGGTCGAGCTGCTGCCGGTACTTCCGGGCCGTGTCCATCAGCGCGTCGAGCGCGTCCCGGGTGTGCAGGAGGTCGGTGATGTGCTCGTTGAGCCGTTCGCGCTCCTCGGCCATGCGCTCCAGTGCGGCGTCGGAGTTTTCCAGGCTGGGTGCCTCGACGCACGGCAGCAGGCCGGCGATGGTCCGGCTGGACAGGCCCGCGGCGTACAACCGCTGGACGAACTCGACCCGTTCGACCTCCTGCTGCGTGTAGTGCCGCTGCCCTCCGGCGCTGCGGGTGCTGCGCAGCAGTCCCTGCTCCTCGTAGTAGCGCAGGGATCGCACGCTCACTCCCGTGCGCGCTGCCAGCTCCCCGATCCGCATGCGCCCCTCCTGGTGTGACCTGCACCACAGCTCTTGCATCTGACATGGATGTCAGGTTCTAGCGTAACTGCCGTGCCCGAGATCCGGGCACGGCGGATCGCTACGGAGTCCTGACGTGACAACCCTTTTCGACAGCTACCGGCTCGGTGACCTGACGCTGCCCAACCGGGTGGTGATGGCCCCGATGACCCGGGTCCGGGCCGCCGCCGGCGGGCTGGCCACCCCCTCGATGGCGACGTACTACGCCCAGCGGGCCACGGCAGGGCTGATCGTGACCGAGGGGGTGCAGCCCAGTGTGATCGGGCAGTCCAATCCGGGCACGCCGGGACTGCACACCGACGAGCAGGTCGCCTCCTGGCGTCCGGTGACCGCGGCCGTGCACGCCAACGGCGGCCGGATCTTCGCCCAGATCATGCACGGCGGTCGGGTCTCCCACCCCGACACCACCGGAACGCGGCCGGTCGGACCCTCGGCCTTCCCCGCCACCGGCGAGGTGTTCACCCCGAGCGGGCCCCAGCCCGCGCCCGTCCCGCGCGCCCTGGACACCGCCGAGGTGCCCGGGCATGCCCGGTCGTACGCCGAGGCGGCCCGGCGCGCCGTCGACGCCGGCTTCGACGGCGTGGAACTGCACGGCGCCAACGGCTACCTGATCTCGCAGTTCCTCTCCTCCAACGCCAACCTCCGCACGGACCGCTACGGCGGCCCGGTGGCCAACCGGATCCGGTTCGCGGTCGAGGCGGTGTCCGAGACCGTCGAGGCGGTGGGCGCCGCCAGGACCGGCATCCGTCTCTCCCCGGGCGGAACGTTCTGGGGCGTCGAGGAGACCGACGTGCCCGAGCTGTACACCGCGCTCCTGAGCGAACTGGCCCGGCTCCGGATCGCCTACGTCCACCTGGAGGCCACCGCCGACGAGGACGTGCTGCTCGGTCTGCGCCGCGCCTGGCCGGGCACCCTCGTCATGAACCCGGTGCTCCCGATGGGGCCCAAGCAGACCGGCCGCACCGACGCCGACCACTGGCTGGGCCTGGGCGCCGAACTCATCAGCTTCGGCCGCGGCTTCATCGCCAATCCCGACCTGGTGGAACGCCTGCGCACCGGCGTCCCCCTCGCCCCCGTCGACGAGGCGACGTACTACCAGGGCGGCGACGCCGGCTACCTGACGTACCCGGCCTACCAGTACACGGTCTGAGCGCACCCGCCGCACCGGCACAGCCGTCCGCCGCCCGCGGCGCCGGCCGGGGGAAGGCGGACGGCCCCGAGGGAGCGGGGGTAAGGTGCGGCCGTGGAACGGATCTTGGTGGTGGGCTCCACGGGCGCGGGCAAGTCCACGCTCGCCCGTGCCCTCGGGGTGCGCCTGGGGCTGCCGTACCACGAGATGGACGCGCTGTACTTCGCCGGCCCCGGCTGGGCCGTCAACGGGGAGCTGGCCGAGGACGTGGCGCGGATCACCGCCGGGCCGTACTGGATCACCGACTCCCTCGGCTGTCCGGAAGTCCGTGACCTGCTGTGGGGCCGGGCCGACACGGTGATCTGGCTGGACTATCCCCGCCGCGTCATCATGCCCCGCGTCCTGCGCCGGTCCGTCCGCCGCACCGTCACCGGCGAGCTGCTCTTCGGCGGCAACAAGGAGACCTGGGCGGGCTGGCTGAGCCGGGAACACCCGGTGTGGTGGTCCTGGTCCCAGTACCGCACCCGCCGCCGCGACATCGCGCTCCGCCTTCGCGATCCGCGTTTCGCGTCCCTGCGGACCCTCCGCTTCAACCGCCCCGAGGAGACCGCGGCCTGGCTGGCCTCCCTCTGACCTCGGCCCACGCCGGCGCGCGTACGCCCGCCCCCGTGGAGGGGCAGGCCGGGAGCCGGCCGGCGGCCGGTCTGCCGGGCGAGTCCGGCGGGGCGGGGATCAGCGGCGGGCCGCGTCCGCGCAGGGCCGGTTCACCGGCGGCCCGGGAGCGTCGCGAGCGCCTGCGACCGCTGGGCGACCAACTCGTCGTAGGTGCCGTCGCGTTCGGCCCACCGGTGCATCAGGACGCCCTGGACGAGTACTTCGCGCGGCGTGGGCTCGGCGGCGAGCAGGTCCATCACCTCGCCGGCGAACTCGGCCAGTCCGAGCGCGCGGGGGTTGAGCCGCGCCTGCTCCGGGGTGGTGGCGACCGCCGGAGGGACGAGTTCGCAGACCTCGACGCCGGTGCCGTCCAGTTGCGCGCGCAGCGCCTCGGAGTAGGCGTGCACGCCGGCCTTCGAGGCGGCGTAGGCCGGCAGGAGCGGGAACGGCAGGAACCCGATGCCCGAGGTCACCGTGACGAAGGTGCCCGCGCCGCGGCCGATCAGGTGCGGGGTGAACGCGTCGACGACGCGGATGGTGCCGAGGAGGTTGGTGTCGATGGTGCGCTCCGTGACGCTGAAGTGCGCGGGGTCGCGCAGATCCTCGGGGAGCATGACGCCGGACATCGTCACGACGGTGTCGAGGTCCGGGTGACCGGCCAGGACCGTGTCGCGGGCGCGGTCGACGCTCTCCTGGTCGGTCACGTCGACGGGAACGGTGGCGAACCCCTCCGCCGAGAGCCGGTCGAGCAGGTCGGTGCGCCGTCCGCCGATGACGACGGTGCTGCCGGCCGCGGCGAAGCGGCGGGCGAGTTCGAGGCCGATGCCCGAGGTGGCGCCGGCGATGAGGACGGTGCGGCGGGTGATGTCCATGGACTGTGCTCCTGCTGGGGTCGCCGGCTGCGGGGAACCGGTGTCCGCGGTCGATGAGTGCGGGTGATGCTCCCCAGCGTGCACCTGATCTCCGGCCGCAGGCAGTGCCCCCGTCTCCCTGGGTCCTGCCAGGGCCACCCTCCGACGCGAACGCAGGACCGCGAACGCAGGACCGCGAACGGAGGGCCCCGCTCAGGGACTCAAGGGACTGTCTTCCGGGGTGCGGGCTGTGACCTCAGCCGGTGAAACCCCTGCCCCGGCTCGGGCACGCCTCAGAGCTGCGAATGAAAGCGGACCCCGGCGGGCGGCGCCCGGCACGCGCTTCGCCGCGTTGCCGGAAGGTCCTGGTAGCTCCGCTACGAGGACCTTCCGGCGCTTTGCGAACGCACGGACCGGACACCGCCCGCTGACCGGAACCCACTTCTGTTCGCAGCTCTTGACCGCGCGGCGTCCGGACGAGCGGTAAGTCGCCGGGAACTCTGTTCCCGATGATGCCAACGCCCCTTCCGAGGTCCGTCAGCAGCCTTTGTTCTGCGCACTGCACATGCTCAGCGCGGAGGCTCTCCTGGCTACGGCAGCACACGTCCGGGGGATCACGGACGACGCCTCGGCCGGTGTCCGACGTCAAGCATCAACTCAGCCCATTTCCTGCACCTTGCTGACCTGTTCCGGCATCGCCGGGACCGACGCTGGGGTCAGGAGTCCGCGTTCCTTGAACACTTCGCGCACGGTGTGCATGGCGTTGAGTGAGCGCGCGAAACCGCTGTACACACACGTGTGCACAACCGTCTCAATGATTTCAGACGGAGCGACACCCTGGTTGAGGGCTCCGTTCACGTGAGCGGTTATCTCTTTTGCGCAGTCGCCCATGGACGCCAGAATGGCGAGGGTGATCAGAGATCGCTTTTCGGCAGAGAGACCTGGCCGTGAGTAGACGTCCCCGTAAGCGAACTCTGCCACATACCGGGAGAGATCGGGTGCTATTTCGGAGATGGGGCCGAGTACGGCATCCGCCTGGACGCCGAAAGTCCTCTCGATGATCTCCGTCCCTCGCGTGAAGCGCTGTGCACTCTCATTACCGGACACGTTCCCCTCCTACTTATTCCTGTTGTTCGACAGCCTAGAACTACAGATGTGACTGCCCGGCGGCGAGGTTGTCTAGTCGCGGGTTTCCGCCCAGTTCCTGCCATGGATCCACCGGCACGCGCACAAGAAGCGAAGCACTCTTTTCGTAACAGCGTCCGATGATTTCATCGAAGTTCGAGAGGTCCGGTTCGAGATCCACCGCGTCCCACCCGTACGCGCGTGCCGCTGCGACGTGGTCCACCCTTTTAAGGGTTCCATGCCACTTTCGGGGCGCGGTGTCCGGCATGATCCGCACCAGCCCTTGATTGACGATCGCGTACGACTGATTATCGATGATGAAAAGACGCAGCCCGAGTCCCGCGCACTGCGGGAGGGCGCCGGCATACATCTGATAGCACCCGTCTCCCGAGAAGCAGAAGACTGTACGGTCGGGAGTGGCAAGCTTCGCGCCCACAGCCATACCGAAGGCTCCACCCATGGCAGATCCCTGATATGCCGAGTAGAACCGAATTTTCGGGTTGCGGCGCTGGGTCACGTATTGCCGGTCTTTATAGGCGAGGCACACGTCATCGAACCCGATGGAGTTCGGCCGTGCTGTCTCGTGGATCCGCGTCAGGAACGCCGCGAAGTCGACGTTTCCCGGAGCGGGTTCCGGGCGTTCTTTGGCCGTGTTCAAGGATGCGGGGGCAGTCTGGGCGGTGGCGGGGGCGCAGCGCTTTCTACAGTGGGCCAAGAGCGCTCGCAAGAGAGCACCGATGTCACCTCGTACCCGACGGTACTCATGGTTGCATCGGCGTGAGAAGTCGCCGTCCACCGCGCCGTACGGAGACTCCCAGCTGGTGAGGTGGTACACCACTCCGGCATCTATTTTCTGCAGGTTGAGGATGTACTCGCCCGGCTCGAACCCGAGGCTCAACACCACGTCGTCGGGTCCGAGGGACGCCCACAGCGCATTTGCTGAATCGTTTCCTCCAAACCCTATGTGACCGTACCCGAGATCATTTTCCGGATCTGTCCCCCAGGCGCCGTTCACGGTCCACACAAGCGGGGCGCCGAGGGCCTCGGAGGCGAGGCTCGTGAGTATCGGCATCTCCGGGTGACGAGCTGCTTCGTCAGTCACCAGTATGACCACGCGTCGTCCCTCGGCCGACCTGACGAAGTCTTCGGGGAACGATGAGGGCGGGACACTCGTCCTCGTGTCCGCCGGCTGGGCGGAGCTCGCCATCTCCTTGAGGGGCGGACAGGGCCGGCTGAGCACATCGGGGTGGAACGCGACGACGACGGGCCTGCTCCTGTCCAGGGCCGATTTAATATGCCTCACGTGATCGAGAAGGTGTTCAGGATCCGCATCCTTCACGTGAATGCAGTCGTCTCCGAACTCGGCACGCAATTGTTTCATAATTGACATGCCGTGGATCGATACATCCTGTAGCGGAGATTCCTCTTGTGTGGACTTGGAGTTCAGGGCGACCAGGTAGACAGCCGGCACGTTATGAAATTTCGCATCACTCATCCCGCTGCCGGCAAGTTTGGTCGCCGCTCCGGTGGTGGTGATGCAGGATGAAACCCTGCCTGAAGCTATGTGATAGCCCAGGGGAACAAATCCCGCAACGTACTCGGGGATGGTGAAAAAGTGCGGAACGCCCCTCTCGGGTACTTGGTCATCCACAGGTTCGAGCATCCGGGTGAGGTGAATGACACCGCCCCCGTTCACACCCGCATAACACTCCACACCCAGCTCCCGCAAGGCGTTCACCAGTTCCGAAAATCCAGTGCCTGGCTCGGGCTCCTCGATTGGACGAGTGATTCTGGGTGGCGTATCCCGAACGCTGATGAGTGACAATTTAAGTTGACCTCTCGGGTGTTTCGCACACGTCCTGAAAAAGGCTGGGCCGTCTGAAAGTGATTATCTATCACTGAGGGGGTCCGTGCAAGAGTGTTGTTTGTTAAACTTGTGTTCTTCGGTGGTCCAAGTGAATGATCGCGATTGCACACCAGGGTGACAGAAGTGTCCTTTGAGGTGCTTTGGTCGAAATTGCGAATCGACTTCCGGTGGGATGCGGTTGCTTACGAGGTTTCTGTGCCCTTGACGCATTTGCATTTCCCTGTACCGGTATCACGCTGCAACTCGGTGCCGCGGAGAGGCAGGGGGCTGCAGCCGGTGCTCAAGGCAGCGGCCGTGCTGTCACCATGTCGGGCCGGATCCGCTCCGCGGCGGACAGGGCGGACCGGGAGAGCGGTGTCTTCATGCGGGGGGATTGTTCCCTGCGGCGACCCGGCGACGGTCCCACGGGGCCGGCCCGTTCAGGCGGCCGGTGCGCCGAAGGCGCGTGCCGCGGCGAACATCGCCTCCACGGCCCGCTCCACGCTGATCTGGCCGTTGCCCGCCACGATGTGCAGGCCGTAGGCGTCCTCCAGGGCCACGAGGTTCAGGGCGGCCGTCGACGGGTCCAGGGTCAGGCGGAAGGCGCCGGCCTCCACGCCCCGCTCCAGCACCGTGCGGTACGTGGCCAGTTGCCGCTCGTACATCGACTCGACCAGGGTGCTGTGCAGCGGCGAGCTGCCCGCCACCACGTCGAACTCGTACAGCAGGCGCATCAGCGCGTCGTCGGGGCCCGTCGGCAGCCCGGCGCGGATCGTCTCGCCCAGCAGCCGCGCGGGGTCCTCGACGGTGTCCCGCAGTGCGTCCCGCCGGTCGCAGAAGCGTTCCATGCCCGCGCGGTAGGCCTCCCTCAGCAGGGCGTCCAGGTCGTCGTAGTAGTACAGGACCGCCCCGCGCGTCAGTCCCGCCCGGCGGGCCACGTCCGCGAGCGAGAGGGAACGCAGCCCGGTGCTGGCGGTCGTGTCGATCACCGCCTGGATGAGGTGGGCGCGGCGTTCTTCCTGGTTCTTGGGGCGGGCCATGCCTTGACAGTAGCCGAGATCCTCATGACACTCGACCCATTCTTTGACGCCTGTGACAAATAATGCGCGCACCGTCTCGGCGTGCTCCGCCACCCCTGCGTGGCGTGCCCCCGCCACCCCCGCGTGGCGTGCCCCCAGAACCGAGGACCACCATGCTCGACACCCTGATCACCGGCGCTCGTGTGCGCACGTTCGACGACGCCCGCCCCTGGGCCGGCGCCGTCGGCATCACCGGCGGGCGCATCGCCTTCGTCGGCGAGGAGGCCGACGCTCCCGCGGCCCGTGAGCACCGCCGCCTGGACGGCGGCCTCCTGACCCCGGGCATCATCGACAGCCACAACCACCTGCTGCTCGGCTTCGACCTCGACGCCGTCAGCCTCGAAGGCGCCGAGACCCTCGAAGAGGTCCGCCGCCGCATCGCCGAACTCGCCGCCGCCCGCCCGGACCTGACCTGGATCTGCGCCGAGAACGCCGTGTACTCGGTGGTCCCCGGCCGCCGCCCCGCCGCCCGCGACCTGGCCGGCCTCACCTCCCGCCCCGTCTTCGTCACCACCTACGACCAGCACTCGGTGTGGCTCAACGACGCGGCCGTGCGCGCGCTCGGTCTCGACGACGGGGGCGACATCCCCTGGGGCCGCCCGGAGCGCGACGCCGACGGCCGCGCGACCGGCTGGGTCACCGACTTCTACACCAGCGCCATGACCACGGCGGGCCTGGCCGGGCTCCAGCGCGACATCCCCATGTACTCGCCCGAGCGGCGCTACCGCAAGCTGCTGGGCAGTCTGGAGATGGCCACCGCCGCCGGCATCACCACCGTGGTGGAACCCCAGGTCCCGCTCGCCGAGACCGGCCTGTTCCAGCGCGCCCGGGACGAGGACCGTCTCAGCTCCCGCGTCATCGCCGCGCTCTTCCACCCCATGGGCTCCGACGGCGCGTTCCGGCAGCGGCTGCGCGCGGCGGCCGACGCCGCCCCCGGCGGCGACCGCCTGGCGTTCGGCCCCGTCAAGCTCTACGCCGACGACGTCATCGAACCCCACAACGCCTGGATGCTGGAGGACTACGCCAACCGGCCCGGACACCGCGGCCACCCCTCCGCGCCGCTCGGTGAACTCACCCAGGTCATCACCGAACTGGACCGCCTCGGCTTCCAGACCCACACGCACGCCACCGGCGACGGCGGCATCCGCCTCGCCCTGGACGCGATCGAGCACGCGACCCGGACCAACGGCACCCGCGACCGACGGCACGGGATCGTGCACGTCGAGTGCCTCGCGCCGGAGGACCTGCCGCGCTTCGCCCGGCTCGGCGTCACCGCCGCCATGCAGCCGCGCCACTGCTCCCCGGACCTCGTGGCCGGGACCTGGATGGAGAACATCGGCGAGGCCCGCTGGGACCGCGCCTGGCGCCTGCGCTCGCTCATGGCCTCCGGCGCGCACGTGGCGCTCTCCAGCGACTGGCAGGTGGGGGAGATGGACCCGCTGGTCGGGTTCTACTCCGCCCTGACCCGGGCCGGGCTCGACGGCAGGGACGCCTGGACCCCGCAGGAGCGCCTGGGGCTCGACGACACGCTGCGCGGTTACACCGCCGAAGGCGCCTGGGCCTGGCACCGCGAGGCCGAGTACGGCATCGTCCGCGAGGGCGCCAAGGCGGACCTCGTCGCCTGGTCCGCGGACCTCTACGCGCTCGAAGGCGACCCGGCGGCGCTGCTCCAGCAGCGCGCCGAGGTCACCTGGGTGGGCGGCGAGGTCGTCCACGAGGCCGCCACGGCGCGCGCCACCGCGGGCCACTACGGCGCGCCCACCTCCTGCTCCGCCCACTCCACCCACGCCGAAGGCGGCCATGCCCATGCCTGACGTCCCCGCCGAACCTGCCTCGCGGGCCGCCGAACCCTCCTCGCGGACCACCCGGCCCTCCTCGGGGCCCGCCGATCTCTCCTCGCCGGCCAACGGTCTCCCGCACCGGGCAACCGGCTTGTCCGCGCGGACCACCGGCCTTCCCCCGCAGACCGCCGGGCCCTCCTCGCACACCCAGGGCTCCTCCCCGCAGGCCGCCGAAGGCACCGCGGCCCCCGCGGGCCGGTCCCGGGGCGGCGAGGGCGGTGCGCTGCTGCGCCGCACCCTGCGACTGCGCCACATCGTCTTCCTCGGCCTGGCCTTCATGGCGCCGCTCGCGGTGTTCGACACCTTCGGCCTGGTCTCCGAGGCGACCGACGGCCATGTGCCGCTCGCCTACCTCACCGTCCTCGTCGCGGTCGGGCTCACCGCGCTCAGCTACGCGCGGATGGCCCGCCGCATCACCTCCGCCGGGTCCGTGTACACCTACGCGGGCAAGGCGCTCGGGGCGCCCGTCGGCTTCCTGGTCGGCTGGTCCGCCACGCTGGACTACGTCCTGCTGCCGATGCTCAACGCCCTGCTGGCCGCGATCTACATGGGCGCGGTGGTGCCCGGCGTCCCGGCGTGGGTGTGGGTGCTGTCCACCGTCGTGGTCTGCACCGCGCTGAACCTGGTGGGCGTCCGACTGGCCGCCAAGGTGAACGTGGCGCTCGTCGCCGTCCAGGCCGCCGTGGCCGTCGCGTTCCTCGTTTTCGCCGTACGTGCCGTCGTCACCCACGGCGAGTCCTTCGGGACCACCGGGTTCCGCCCGACCACGGTGCCGCTGCCCGACCTGCTGAGCGGGGCGTCGCTGCTGGCACTGTCCTTCCTGGGGTTCGACGCCGTCTCGACCCTGTCCGAGGAGGCCGAGCGGCCACGCCGGGACATCCCGCGGGCCATCCTGCTCATCGTGGCCGCCGCCGGGGTGTTCTTCCTGGCCGTCACCTACGTCATGCAGACGCTGTTCCCGGACGTCTCGGCCGTGGGCGACATCGTGGGCGCCTCTCCGGAGATCGCCGAGTACATCGGCGGTGCCGCGTTCCAGGCGGTCTTCGTGGGCGGTTACCTCACCGCGGTGCTCGGGTGCGGACTGACCCAGCAGATGAGCGCGGCACGGCTGCTCTTCGCGATGGGCCGTGACGGCATGCTGCCGCGCGCGGTCTTCGGGCGGCTCGATCCGCGCACCGGCGTCCCGGCCGTCAACGTGGTCCTGGTGGGCCTGGTCGCCGCCTCCGCCGTCTTCCTCGACCTCGGCAGCGCCGCCTCGCTGATCAACTTCGGTGCCTACGTCGCCTTCGCCGCGGTCAACGTGGCGGTGATCGGGTTCTGGGTGCGCGACCGGCGCGCGGGGCGCCCCGAGGCACGCGGAGCCGTTGCCGCCGCGCTGCAAGTGCTGCTGCCGGCCCTCGGGTTCGTCGTGAACGTAGCGCTGTGGATCAGCCTGGACACCCCGGCCAAGACCGTGGGCATCGTCTGGGCGGTGCTGGGCGTGGGGATCCTCGCCCTGCGCACGGGCGGGTTCCGCCGCCCCGCGCGGACGGTGAACCTGGAGGAGTGAGCGGCGGGCCGGACGGCCCGTCACCGGCGAACAGGCGTCGCGCGCCGGTGGTCGTCCGACGGCGGCCGGGTGCGGGTGGCGGGCAGAGGCGCCGGGAACCGGCTGCCCCGCCGACCGCCGACCGCCGACCGCCGGACACCGGCCGCCCTGCTCCGGGTCTCCCGCCTCCGGATGTCCGGTGCTCCTGGGCCTGTCGTCACATTCCCGCCTGCCCCGCGACGCCCGGCACGCCCTCTCGCCGCACCGCGCGAAAGCCCGAGTACGCCCAGTACGAGGACTTCCGCCCGGCACGCCGAGAGCACGCACCGGACGCCGCAGGCCCGCCCTCCGGGCGACGACGGGAATGTGACGACAGGCCCAGGCCGGTGAGCCGGTGGCGCCCTTGCGCCGGCCGAGTCCCCTGTAGTGGGGTGTCGCCCATGACAAGGAGAAGCATCGCGGCAGTGGCCGCGGCCATGACGGTGGCCGCCCTCCTGGCGGCGGGCGTACACGGACAGCGCGCGCAGGCCGCCGAGCCGGGCGGCGGTGACGCGCCGTCCCCCGCCGGCGCGCCGCTCCTGCGCGGAGTGGACCTCGACACGGTGACGATCCCCGAATTACAGGCCCGGATGAAGCGCGGGTCGCTGACCTCGACGGCGCTGACCCTGGCGTACCTGCGACGGATCAGGACCGTCGACCCGAAGATCAACGCGGTGCTGCGGACCAGCCCGACGGCCCTGTGGCAGGCGGCGGCCAGTGACGTCCGGCACCGCCGCGGCACGGTCCGCGGTCCGCTCGACGGCATCCCCGTCCTGCTCAAGGACAACGTGAACACCCGCGACATGCCGACGACGGCCGGCTCGCTGGCGCTGGCCGGGAAGCCGCCGGGCACGGACGCGGACCTCGTCCGCAAGCTGCGGGCGGCCGGCGCGGTGATCCTCGGCAAGACCAACATGTCCGAGTGGGCCAACTTCCGCGCCGCGAAGCCGACATCGGGCTGGTCGGCGGTGGGCGGGCAGACGAACAACCCGTACGTCCTGGACCGCAACCCCTGCGGCTCGTCCTCGGGTTCGGCCGCCGCGCTCGCCGCCTCCCTGGCCCAGGTGGCGATCGGCACGGAGACGGACGGCTCCATCGTGTGCCCGGCCGGGATGAACGGGGTGGTCGGTCACAAGCCGAGCCTCGGGCTGGTCAGCCAGGCGGGCGTCGTCCCGATCTCCGCCGAGCAGGACACGGCCGGCCCGATGGCGCGCAACGTGACCGACGTCGCGCTCACCCTCGCCGTGCTCTCCGGCGACGACACCGCCCGCACCGCGGACGCCGCCCGCCTAACGGACCCGGCGTTGCGGACCGCCGGGCTGCGCGGCAAGCGGATCGGCCTGTGGCGGCTGCCCTCGCTCGGCACGGACGTGGACGCCCTGATGACCCGCACGGCGGCGCGGCTGCGCGCGGCCGGAGCGGAGGTCGTCGAGGTGACCCCGCCGTACCAGGACCGTCTCGCGGAACTGGAGTTCCCGGCGCTGCTGAGCGAGTTCCACCGGGACATCGACGCCTACCTCGCCACCCGCGAGGGGCCGCGCGACCTGGCCGCGCTGGTCGAGTTCAACCGTACCCACCCCGCCGAGCGGTCCTGCTTCGCCGGACAGGAACTGTTCGAGCAGGCGCTGGCCGCACCGGCGACCACCGATCCGCGGTACCTGGCCGTGCGCGCCGAGCTGAAGGACCTCTCCCGGCGGTCCATCGACGAGACACTGGCCGCGCACCATCTGGACGCCATCGCCTCGCCGACGAACCCGCCCGCCTGGACGACCGACTGCGCGCGCGGCGACAACGACGTGATCCCGTCCTCCACCCCGGCCGCCGTGGCCGGTTACCCGTCCCTGTCCGTGCCCGCCGGGTTCGTGGGCGAACTGCCGGTCGGTCTGCTCCTGATGACCGGGGACCACCGGGACGCCGAACTGCTGTCCCTGGGAGCGGCGGTGGAGCACCGTCTGGACGGCCGGCGGCCCCCGCGCTACCTGCCCACGGCACCGGCCGGCGCCGCCGGCTGACCGGCACGCGAGGCCGGCGCCCGCTCACCGACGGGGCGCCGGCACCGCGGGAACGCCGCACAACCGGGGGTTTTCCCCATGGGAGGCGGAGACGGTGCTGCGTAGGATCGCGATGACCGAACACCGGCCGTCCGACACGGATGACCGGACATCATCCGATCCGGATGACCCGGCGCCCGTCATCCGATCCGGATGACCGGTCACCGGTCGTCCGACTCGCTCCGTACGGGGGATCTCATGCGACGCCGACCGGCACACGCCGTCACCGTGGTGGCCTTGGCCGCTCTCGCGGCAGGCGGGCTCTGCGCCTGCTCGGCCATCGGGCAGAAGAGTTTCGAGGACGACGCCCAGGTGCCTCAGAAAGTCACCTCCGTCCGCCTCGACAACAGCGACGGCGGGGTGAAGGTGGGCACTTCGGCGGGCGTCTCCACCGTCACCGTGCACCGCCGGGTCTCCTACCGGGGCGACAAGCCGAAGGGCACGTCCGTCCGGGTCGTGGACGGCGTCCTGACCCTGTCCGGCTGCGGCAGTCACTGCGGCATCGACTACGTCGTGACCGTGCCCGCCGCGCTCCCGGTGAGCGGGGGAACGTCCAACGGCGGCCTCACCCTGACCGGCATGAGCGCGGTCGACGTGCACACGAGCAACGGCCGGATCACGGTGGACGGCGCGAGCGGCCCGGTGAAGCTGCTGACGTCCAACGGTGAGGTCCGTGTCAAGGGCACCAGGGGCGGCGTGGACGCGCGGACGTCCAACGGCGGGGTGACGATCGAGACGGCCACACCGCAGAACATCAGGGCCCGCACGACGAACGGCAGCCTCAGCGTCACCGCCCCGCCCGCCAAGTACCAGGTGCGGGCGGACAGTTCGCACGGCGAGCGGAAGGTGGCCTTCGCGAACGACCCGTCGGCCACGTACCGCCTGGACCTGTCGACGACGAACGGTGACCTGACGGTGAAGCAGGCCGGTTAGCGGGCCGGCCGGACGGACGCGCAGGCACGGCCGGCCGCAGGGCCGTCGGACCGTCAGGGGTGAGGTCCCCGTCCAGCCTCTGGAGATGCTCAAGTCGCTTGCCGCGGGGCGTGCGTAGCGGGCACGGTGAAGCGCATGGCAGGACTCACGGGACTGAACAAGAAGCAAGACTTCGTGCTGGTCATCAGGGACGCCGACGTGGTCGGGGCGGCACTGCGTCAGGCACTGGCCGAGGCCTCGCCCGAGGAGCGCCCGGGACTGGAACGCGCCGCCGCGCTCGTACGGTCCACCGCCGCCGCCACCGAGAGCGCACTGCGCGCCGACTGGGTCCGATCCCGGCTGGCCGAGGTCGGCTTCACCGGGGACATCGGCTCGATCGCGGCGGTGAAGGCGCTGCGGCAGGCGGAGCCGAAGCTGAGCCTGGTGGCGGCGGTGAGCCTGCAGAAGGATGCCGTCGGCCACCCGGAGTGACCCGCGCCCGGACCACGGCTACAGCAGGGCCGCCTGCGGGGACTCCTCCACCAGGCGGGCCAGCGCCCGCTCGTCCGCCTCGGAGGCGGGCATGAACACCACCAGATGCTGGCCCGGCGCCTCCGCCACGTCCAGCTTGGTGTAGTTCAGGTCCAGCCGCCCGGCCGCCGGGTGGCTGAAGCGCTTCATGGTCGGCCGGAACGCCCGCACCGGATGCTCGGACCACAGCGCGCGGAACTGGCTGCTGGACGTGGTCAGGGTCTCGATGAGCGCGGCGGTCCGCGGATCGTCGGGCTGCCGGCCGACGGCGATGCGGAACTGGCCCAGGATGTCGCGGACCTCGTTCTGCCAGTCGACCAGGAGCGACTGCATCTGCGGGCGGGTGAACAGCAGCCAGATGCTGTTGCGTTCCTCCTGCGGCAGCTGTTCCAGGCCCCCCACCAGGGAGGCGTAGGCGCGATTGGCGGCCAGCACGTCCCAGCGGTCGTTGATGACGTGCGCCGGATTGGGGTCGAGCGTCTCCACCAGCTTGCGCAGGGTCGGGTTGACCACCGCGGGCTCGGGCCGCTCGGCGGGCAGGGCAGTCTCCGCCAGCGTGAACAGGTGCCGCCGCTCGGCCGGGGTCAGCTGGAGCGTCTGGGCGAGCGCTTCGAGGACCTGCCGGCTCACCCGGATGTCCCGGCCCTGCTCCAGCCACGTGTACCAGGTCAGGCTCACCCCGGAGAGCTGCGCGACCTCCTCGCGGCGCAGGCCCGGCGTGCGGCGCCGCGGCCCGGGGTTCAGCCCCAGCCGTTCGGGGGAGAGCGACTCCCGCCGGGATCTCAGGAACGCCGCCAGAAGCTCTCGCTGCATGCCGGCCATCAAAGCATCCCCCTCCGGGCGGTGTCCTGGTGCTCATTACACCAGCATGATTGGCCCTCTGTACCCCCTTCGCGCGAGGCGCCACTCTCTTGGTGTGACCACAAAATCGACCACCCCGGGAACGAACAGCCCCACCGCGGCACCGGCCTCCGCACCCGCCTGGGGAAAGCCCGTCGCCGTCCTCGCCCTCGGCTCCTTCGCCATGGGCACGGACTCCTTCGTCCTGGCCGGCATCCTGCCCCAGATCGCGGGCGGCCTGCACGTCTCCACCGGCGAGGCCGGGCAGACCATCACCGCGTTCGCCCTGACCTACGGCCTGGCGGCGCCCTTCCTGGCCGTCCTGACCAGCCGGCTGCCCCGCAAGCCCCTGCTGGCCGTCGCGCTCGCGCTGTTCGTCCTCGCCAACCTCGCCTCCGCCGCCGCACCCAATCTGCCGCTGCTGCTGGTGGCACGGGTCGTCGCCGGCCTGGGCGCGGCCCTGTACACGCCGAACGCCTCCGCGGCGGCCGCGGCGCTCGCCGGGCCCGCCGCCCGCGGACGGGCCCTGTCGGTGATCCTGGGCGGCCTGACCGTCGGCACCGTCTTCGGCGTCCCCGTCGGTACGGCCATCGGACAGCACGTGTCCTGGGAGGCCAGCCTCGTCTTCGTCGCCGCCGTCGGCGCACTGGCACTGCTCGGCGTCCTGGTGGTGCTGCCCGGCCTGCCGATCCCGCCGGCGATCCCCCTCGCCCAGCGGTTCGCCGTCCTGGCCAACCGCCGGGTCGTGACCATGGTGGTATTCATGCTCCTGGCCAGCGGCGCCAGCATCATGGTCTACACCTACACCGCGACCGTGCTCGCCGAGATCGCCGGCATCCACGGCACGGCACTCGCCGCGGCGCTGCTCGCCTGGGGCTTCGGCGGCATCTTCGGCTCCTTCGGCAGCGGCTTCCTCACCGACCGCCTGGGAGCCGCACGCACCCTCACCTGCGCCGTCGCCCTGCTCATCGTCACGCTCGCCCTGCTGACGGTCTGCACCTCGCTCGTGCCCGTCATCATCGTCATGGCCCTCAACGGGGCCGCCGGCTGGGCGGTGGCCACCCCGAACAACCACCGGCTGACCGAGCTGGTGCCGACGCTGCCCAGCGTCGTCATCTCCTTCAACTCCTCCGGCATCTACCTCGGTCAGGCGCTCGGTGCGGCCCTCGGCGGCATCCTGGTCGACCACGACATCTCGGCCCGGGCCCTGTGCCTGACCGGCGTCGGCATCGCGGTGGTGGCCGGCGTGGTGCACGCCCTGATCCCCCGCCAGGTTCCGGAGCCCCGGAACTGACGGCCGCCCCGGGCGTCCACGCGAAGAAAGGGCCTCTCGCGGCTCGGCGGACTCGATGTCCGCGAACCGCGAGAGGCCCTCGTCGTCATGGGGCGGGCCGGCCGGCCCGCCCGTCGACGGCCCCGGTCAGGAAGGGCTGTTGTAGCGCTCGATCATGTGGACGCGGCTGAAGGTCCAGTTGCCCTTGGCCGCCGACCAGCTGCCGGCCGGGCCGTTGAGGGTGCCGTCGGCCTTGGCGGTCCAGGTGATGGTCTTGACGCTGCCGTCGGAGTAACCGTAGAAGGTGGCCAGGTCGTCGCGGCCGTCACCGTTGTAGTCACCGGTCACGAGCTGCATGTTCTCGCGGTAGTAGTTGCCCGCGGGCGTGGACCACAGCTCGGTGCGGCTGCCGAACACGCCGTCCGCGCCGCTGGGGGTGAACCCGATCAGCTTGTCGCTGCCGTCGGCGTAGTCGTACCAGGCGGCGACGTTGTCACGGCCGTCCCCGTCGAAGTCGCCCGAGACGAGGGTCGCGCGGGCGAACTCCCAGCCGGTGGGCGAGTTCCAGCCCGCCACGGGCTCGCCGAGTCCGCCGTCGGGCCTGGCCGGGAAGGTGAAGAGCTTGACCTCGCCGGTGGCATAGCCGTAGAGCGCGGCGAGGTCGTCGCGGCCGTCGCCGTTGTAGTCACCGGTGGTGAACTTCATGTGGGTGACGTCCCAGTTGCCGCTGGCACGGTCGAACGAGGTGAAGGGGTTGGCGAAGCCGCCGTCGGGCCGGGCCAGGAAGGTGTGCAGCGTGTCGTGGCCGTCGGCGTAGTCGTACCAGACGGCCACGTCGTCGCGGCCGTCGCCGTTGAAGTCACCGGAGTTGACGGTCATCCGGGAGAAGGTCCAGCCGGAGGTGACCTTCCAGGAGTGCAGGGGCCCGGCGAAGGTGCCGTCTCCCTTGCCGAGCCAGGTGATCAGGCCGACCTCGCCCGTCGAGTAGCCGTAGAAGGTGGCCACGTCCGCGATGCCGTCGCCGTTGAAGTCGCCGGTGAAGCGCTTCATGTTCTCGGCGTAGTAGTTGCCGGCCGCGGTCGACCAGGCCTCGGCCGGGCTGCCGAAACCGCCGTCCGCCTTCGCCGGGAACGTGTGCACCGAGTCGTGGCCGTCGGCGTAGTCGTACCAGTCGGCCATGTCGCTGCGGCCGTCGCCGTTGTAGTCGTGACGGACCGTCGTGCCCGCGGCCCACTGCGCCTCGCCCTTGGCGTTGCGCAGGACCAGGTTGCCGCGGTCCTGGAGGACGAGCGAGCCGCCGGCCGCGCTGGTGCCGCTCTGCCACAGGACGGTGGTCCCGTCGCTGGCGACCACGGCCAGGTTGCCGTTCGGGTCCAGCCGCGCCCGGGCGCCGGGGTGACCGCCGGTCTTCGTCGACCAGCGGGTCTGCCCCGAGTCGGAGACGACGACCAGGTCGCCGTCGTCCTGCATGGTCAGACGGGCGGAGTTCGACGTCAGGGTGTCCCCGGGCAGCAGGACGCCGCCGGAGGCGAGGACGTTGCCGCGGGCCACGTCGTCCAGGCGGGTGGAGACGGCGCCGTTGCGGGTCTCGGCCGGGTCGGTGCCGAAGCAGCCGCCCTGCCAGGACTGGCTGCTGACGGCGACCAGTTCCGTCTTCCCGTCCTTCTGGCGCACGACCGGGCCGCCCGCGTCACCGGCGCAGACGGCGTCCGCCGCGGTCTTGCCGTGCAGGGCGAGCGTGCCGCCGTTCACCGCGTCGACGCTGAAGGTCCCGGTGTGCAGCTTGAGCGGCGCCCACTCGTCCCTGGTCCGGCCGAAACCGGCCACCGTGACCTCGTCACCGGCGGCCGGCGGGGTCGTGGCGAGCGCCACCGGGGTGATGCCGGTGGCCGGCGAGGCCAGGCGCGCCAGGACCAGGTCGCGGTCACCGCGCGGGACCAGTTCGACGACCTCACGGACCTGACCGGCGGTGCCGGTCAGGTCCGTACGGCCTATGGTGGCCGTCGTCTTCCACTTCGGCTTGCCCGTGGGCACCTGCCCGGCGCCGTCCTCGGCGAAGCAGTGCGCGGAGGCGGCCAGCCACTGCGGGGCCACCAGCGCCGCCGAGCAGGCACGCTGACCGTCGCCGATGTCCAGGCGGGCGGCGAAGGCGAAACCGTTGTCGGTGGCCGCCGGGCCGGTGACGGCATGCGCTCCCGACACGGTCAGACAGCCCGCCGCGAGGGCGGCGGCGGCCAGCAGACCGGCGCTCCTCGCGGAGGTCGAGCGGGATCTTGACACGATGAACCTCTCCCGTTGGGGTCGCGGTGCGCGGGGCGGCCCCGGCCGGAGCACTGGGACGGACCGGGGGACCGGCCGCGCGAGTAGGAGGACGAGGGCGGACCCGGCCCGGGGCGCCCGGTCGGGGCGGCGGGCCGGGCGGGCTGTCAGCCGGTGACGCGGAGGCCGGCGATGCCGGGGCCGGGCTTCCGCGCGCCGGTGCCGGCAGCGGTGACCGCGGTGGCACCGGCCGCCGTGACGCTCCGGGCCGATGCCCCGGCACCGGCGATCGCGGCGTTCCCGGCCGGACGCTCCGTCAGGAAAGGGGCGACTTCCAGCAGTTGCGCCCCACAAGCACGGCGAACACGGCGTATCGCCATGTGTTTCCCTTCTCCGAACCGAGGGGGAACCGAGCGCCCCCACACTGTCCAGGCCCAAGAGCCCCTCGTCCGGCGAAAGTAAAGCACATGTAAGGGTCCCGTGAAACGGGAGTCCCATACCCTTTCACCAGGGCAGACATGACCACCGCGCAGCCGGGAACGAGCAGTTGGAGGCCGCTCCCGCCCGCCGTCCGGGGCGCCGGAGGCAGGCCCGCGCCCGCCGCGGCGAGCGCCGCACCCCCTCCGTAGCACGCCTCCTCCCGCGTGCTCACCGGGCCCGCCGCGGTTCGCCGGCTCGTCAGCTCGTCAGCAGGGCCGCGTCCCAGGTGGGTGAGGTGGCGGTGCGAGGAGGCCGCGCGTAGGTGGCGAGGGCGAGCGCGACGCCGGTGGCGCCGTCGAGCAGGGCGCAACTGTCCAGGTGCGCCGGGGGAGTGGTGCCCTGGACCGGACGCCGGTAGCCGAACGCGGCCCCGGGCGAGTAGGCGGCCAGGAGCGCGTCGGCCAGGCGGTCGGCGCCGGCCCACAGGTCCCGGTCGCCGGTGGCGGCGGCCATCAGTGTGGTGGCGTGCAGGATCCCGGCCAGGCCGTGGCACAGGCCGGGATCGTCGTCGGGGACGAGTGCGCCGGGCGGGCTGTGCAGCAGGCCCCGCAGCGCGTGGGCCGCCGTCCGGACCACCGCCGGGTCCGCGAGGGCCCGGCCCGCGAGGTGCAGGGCCCCGGCGATGCCGGAGGTGCCGTAGCACCAGCCGGGCCGGATGCGGGCGGGACGCGCCGGTCGGGTCGCGGCGGCCCGCCGTGGCCGTCCGGTACGGCGGGCGGTCTGCTCCTCGTAGGAGATCCGGCCCGGCCACTGCGGTGCGCCCCCGGGGCCGGGGTGGGTGTGGTCGGTGAGCCAGTCGACCACGCGCCGGATCGCCTCCGCGTCGCCCGGTACTCCGCGCCCGGACAGCCTGGCCAGGGACAGCAGCGCCAGCGGGCCGCAGATGCCGTGCGCGGCACCCGCGTTGAAGTCCCCGCGCGGGAAGGTCTCCCGGTCGCGGGGCACCAGGTAGTGCTCCGGGGCGCACCACCAGCCGGGCACCGGGACGCCGTCCACCTCGGTCGGCCGCGTCAGCTCGACCAGATGGGTGAGGACGTCGGCGAGGACCCGGGCGGCTCCGGCATGGCCGGTGTCGGCGGCCAGCAGCAGGATCCGGCCGTGCCGGGCGAGGCCGGTGATCGCGTCGTAGTGGTGGTAGGCCTGTCCGCCACTGCCACTGCCACTGCCACTGCCACCGCCACCGCCACCGCCACCGCCCCCGCCACCGTCACCACCGCCGGCGCGCCGGCCGGGGGCGGCCCGCGACCGGGCGGTGCGGGCGGCGAGTGCGGCGGTGTGCGCGTCCATGGCCTGGCCCGCCGGTCCAGCGCCGGTACCCGTGTGCCGCAGGTACAGGAGGAGGGGCAGGACCAGGTCGCCCGCCGAGGCGGGGCGGGCTCCCGTAAAGGCCGCGGCCGCCGCCCGGAGGTGGGCGCGGGCGGCGGCGAGCGCGTCCGGATCGTGCTGGGCGCAGCGCAGTTGCAGCAGGCTGACCCCGCTGTGACCGAGGAGCACCGAGGAGGCGTGCCAGGCGGGGAGCATCAGCTCCGCGGGCAGCCGGGCGAGACCCGCCCGTGTGACGGCCGCGGCGTGGGCCGGGTCGCGCAGGGTGCGGGCGACTCGGTGGGCGGTGTCGAGTGCCGGTCCGCCGAGGCGGGGTCCGGGGTGGTGTGGGGTCATCGGCCGTCCGGTGCGGTCGGTGCGGGCGTGGGAGCGGGAGCAGGAGTGGGCTTCGGTGTGGGGTGGGCGTCGGCGGGGGAGGGGTGGAGTCCTTCGCGGGGTGGAGGCGGGCGGACGGATGTGCGTCGGAGGCGGTGGTGGTCCTGCGGCCGGGGCGGCGGCGGGCGGTGCGGCGCGCCGGTCCGCTCGGGGGTCACCGGCCGTGCCGGGTGCGGTCGAGGCGCAGGCGCAGGCTTTCGCGGGCCGTGGCGTGAGCCCGCAGGTCCATGACGCGGTCGGTGCCGAGGAGCCGGTTGCAGTGCAGGTGGGCCAGGCTCAGGGCGACGGACGCCCGGCTCCGCGGGGCGAGCACCGTGCGCAGGCGGTCCAGCGCGGCGGAGCGGCTGCGCCACGCCGGCGGTGCCTGCGGTGCCCCGGCCGGCGTCAGGGCGGATGCCACGGCCTGCTTGTCCGCTCGGGGGACGTCGGCGCGGTGGGCCAGGACCTCCGGGCCGCTCAGCCACTCCAGTGCCTCCGCCGGTGCGCCCAGGCAGGTGAGGATGTGCAGGATTCCGGAGGCGGCGTCGGACTCGGCGGAAGGTGTGGCGAGTTGGCCGAGGACGGTCGCGCTGTCGGCCGCGAAGACCCGTTCCGCCTCCGGGAGGGCCCGCGGACCGCCGTAGCGTTCGGTCTCGGGTTCGTACGTGTCGAGGACGAGACGGTCCATGAGCCCGGCCTCGCGCAGGGTCCCGGCCCAGTCGCGCAGTGCGGGCAGGAAGACCGGCCACAGGCCCTGGGGTGTGCCGTGGACGCGCAGGCGCAGGTGCGGGTCCGGGTCCGCGTAGCGGAGGAAGAACCACCGGTCGGCGCCCGCTTCGCCGAGCAGGTCCGGACGCAGCAGGGTGGGCAGGTGCCGGGCGAGGACGTCGCGTTGCAGGGCCGCGGGCACGTACAGCTTGGCGTAGAGCCACTCCCCGCCCGGGAGTTCGGCACGGCGGGCGGCCGGGGGACGGACGACTGGATCGGCGGCCGGGGGACGGACGGCGCGGCGGGCGGCCGGCGGGGCCGGTGGCGCGGGGGCGGGCCGGGGTTCCGGTGCGGGAGGTCCGGGGGCCGGTGTGGTGGGCCCGGGTCGCGGTGCGGGAGGCCGGGGGTGGGGCGCGGTGGGCCGGGGCTCCGGGCGGGGGTGGCGGGCGAACAGCGGCAGGGTCAGTTCGGCCGCGTGCGCTCCGTGCGGCCCCTGGAGCCAGCGGCAGCCGGCGGGGCCGCCGTACCACTCCGTCATCGCCGCCGGTACGGGCCGCCGCAGCTCCTCGTGCAGCAGGAGCAGGTGCAGCGGGTCGTCCAGGTCCAGGGTCAGGCGGTGGTCGGCACGGGTGAGCCGCAGGTGGCGGGGGACACGCCACCGGTCGCGCCAGCGGGCGACCTCGCGGTGCCAGCGCCCGCCGGTGCCCTCGTTCCGGCGGGCGGCCTCGCGCAGCGCCCGGTCGGGCAGCCAGCGCGCCGGGGACAGGACGGTCCGTCCGTGGCGGACGCGCGGCAGGGCCGGTGCCTGCGCCCACGGGCCCCAGTCCCAGGGAGCGCACCAGCCGCGCCCCTCGTGGCCGAGGTCCAGCAGGAAGCGGGCGGTGTCGGGCACATGGCCGGAGGCCGGGTTGAGCATGCAGTACGACACCGGCCGTACGAGGGTGCCGGTCGGCGTGTGGACCAGGCGCAGGCGCTCCGTGTCGGCGTACACGGCCAGGTCCTCCAGCCGCAGGTCGCCGGCCTGGTCCGCCGCCGCGGGGCCGACGCCGAGGGGAATGCGGTGCGGCAGCCACTGGGGGACGGCGGTGACGTTGGCGGACCGGACGACTCGCGGGCGGTAGGCGACGACCGCGGGTGTCTCGGGCACGGGCTCCTGACGGGCGGTCGTCGTCTCGCCGTGCAGGACGGTGTGCCGGACGTCCGCTTCTTTGCCGTCGAGGACGTGGACGAAGCGGCCCGAGGTGGCACCGGCCCGGGGGGAGCCCGTAGGAGCGCCGAGCACCAGGGTGAACCGGCCCGCGCACAGTTCGTCCCAGCCGGTGGCCGCCAGCTCGGCCCCCAACTCCAGGGAGGGTGGCGGCCGGTGGGGCGGCTCGGGGGCCAGCGCGGTGACCGTGGCGTCGTCGAGCAGGATCTCACCGGACCCGGAACGGGCCGCATCCAGCAGGAGTTCGGCGAGAACGCCCTGCCGGGTGGCCGCGCCGCGGGCGGCCGGGTCCCGGGCGAGGAGGTCGCGGGCTGCCGATCCGGCCGGTCCGCGCTGTCCGCCCTGGCTGTCCTGCTCGCCTTGTCCGTTCGCTCCGTTCGGATCCCCGCGCTCGGCGGCGCCCGCGCGCGTCCGGTACGCGGCGGGCAGGCCGAGTCCGCGTGCCTCGTCGAGGAGTTCGCGGACCGGTACGGCGCGGCCGGTGCCGTAACGCTCCAAAAACCGCCGGTGGTACGGCCGCAGAGCGGGCGTGCCGGGCTCGTGCCGGGTGAGCCGCCACAGGACGCCCGCCGCGCGCTCGGCCTCCTCTCCCACCGCGGCCGGCAGCACCAGCCGCGCGTCGAAGGCGAGGTCGCACTGCACCAGGTGGCCGGACGGCGCGAGAGCGCGCATGCGCTCGGCCACCTCGGCCAGTCGCGGCCCGCGCGTGGTGAGCGGTGCGGCGTCCAGTGCGCGCAGCGCGCCGCGTACCCCGGCCAGGGCCTCGGCGTGGGGGTGGCCCGAGCCGTCGAGGCGTTCCAGGACGTGGTCGAGCGGGGTGAGGCAGTCGGGCGGCGGAACCAGGTCGCAGAGCACGAAGCGTCCTGCCACGAGCCGGCCGACGACGTGGCCGACCTCCTCGCGCGTGGCCTGCGGGAAGTCGTCCTGGAGCCGTTGGACGAGCGCGGGGAAGGCGATGGGCCCGGCGGCGTACCGCAGCACGCTGCCGACGAGCCGGGTGTGGCGCACGGAGTGGACGCGGCGCCGGGCGCCGTCCGCGTCGTGGTGGTCGACCAGGACGACCCTGCCGTCGCGGACGACGTGCAGGGGATCGGCGACCAGCCGCGAGCGGGCGACGAGGCCGGGGTGGTCGAGCAGGCCGTCCAGGACGGTGTCGAGCCAGGCGGCGTCGGGCCGGCTGATCGTGCGGTGGGCGGCACCGACCGTCCGGTGGGGCACCGGTCCGAGGGAGGCGGCCGCGACACCGGCGAACAAGCCGAAGGGCGTGGGGCGGTGGGTCATGCGCAGGTGGTACTTCAGTACGGAGAGCAGGACCCGCCGCAGCCTGCGGGGCGTGACCGTCCCCGGCGCCACGACGCCCGGCGCGGCTGTCTCCAGGTCTGCCGTCTCCGGCGCGACCGTCTCCCGGTCTGCCGTCTCCCGGTGTGCCGTCTCCGGCCCCGCCGGCGTCGGACCTGCCGTCACCTGTCCCGCCGCTCTCGGACCCGCTGTCTCCCGTCCTGCCGGCGCCGGACCCGCCGTCACCTGCCCCGCCGGCGCCGGGACTGCGGTCTCGGGCGTTCCCGCCTCCGGTGCCGCCGTCTGCGCCGCCGCGCACTTCGACAGGTCGTCGGCGAGGCTCGGGCTGGCCAGCCGGACCGCCGCGGTGAAGAGCGGGTCGGCGGCCAGCCGTGCGAGCCGCGCACGCAGGGCGGCGGGGTCGTCCAGGTCGTCGAGGTCCCCGGGGGCCGGCTCCGCGCGGAGGTCTTCCCGGTGCGAACCGGGCAGCGGGAGCGCCGCGGCACGCAGCAGGACACTGCTGCCTGCCGCGAACACGTGGGTGTCGTTCATGGGCGGGCCTGCCTCCATCCTGGCCTGGTCGGGGAACCACCGCCGGCCCGGCGGGAGGGACCGGAACCGGTGTCCGGCATCAGCCCTCCCGCCGGACTCACCACGGGGGTTCAGCAGTTGTAGTAGGTGGGCGGGCAGGCCAGGCAGGTGCCCGTGCCGGTGAAGGTCGCGGGGTGCGGTCCGGGCCCGGCCACGTCCTCCGCCTCCACGTCCAGCCGCAGGTCGATGTCGAGGTCGAGGTCCAGGTCGAGGTCCCGGTCCAGGGCGGGCTCCGGGCTCACGGTGCGGGCCATGTCGTTTCCTTCCTGAGAGGTTCCCGAAGGTCTCGGAACGAGCGGCAGCGATGCTAGGAGCCTTCGGCTTCGGTTCCGGCCGAAGTGTGTTCCATCCGCTGTCATGGATGCGTTTTGCGCCAAGTTCCCGGGAAGCGTCCGCTGTAGTTGTCAGCGACGGACCAGCCGTGCTTATGCTCACCAACGGCACCATCCGCTGTAGCGAATGGCCGTCGAGTTCCTCGACCGCTCGAGTCCATCGAGTCCGTCGAGCACATCGGGGCCGTCGAGTTCATCGCGTTCACCGAGCCCGTCCGGTACTCGCGAGCACACAGCGAGTACCTGGCGAATGCCCAGCCAACACCCACGCCGAAATGGTCAAGGGGGCCGTGCCGTCCATGGACGAGTTGCAGATCGTCGCCGTCGGGGACGTCTTCGTACACCGGGAACGACCCGAGGAGGCGTTCCAGCACGTCAGCAGCGCCTTCCGACAGGCGGACACGACGTTCGCGAACCTCGAGGGCGTCTACTGCACCACGCAGGAACGTGCCCCCAGCGCGGGCGTCCCCGTCATCGCCGATCCCTCCCACGCGCGCGGTGTCGCCGGTGCCGGCGTCGACGTCGTCTCGCTCGCGAACAACCACAGCCTCGACGGGGGGACCCTCGCCCTGCTGGAGACCCGCGCGCTGATGCGGGGCTCAGGTGTGGCCACGGCGGGGGCCGGGGAGAACCGGGAGGACGCGCACCGGCCGGCCGTGCTCGACACCGGCCGGGGCCGTGTCGCCGTCCTCGCCTACGCCTCCGTCTTCCCCTGCGGGTACGAGGCCCGTCCCGGAGTCCCGGGACTCGCCCCGCTGCGGGCGAGCACCCTCTACACCCCGTGGGAGACCAACGAGTGGAATCCGGGGCTGCTGCCCCGGGTCACCACCGTGCCCGACGAGGGGGACATGGAGGCGCTGCGCGAGGACGTGGCACGCGCCCGCGACCAGGCGGACGTGGTCCTCGCCAGCTTCCACTGGGGCGACTTCACCCGGCCCTACGTCCTCACCGATCACGAGACGCGCACCGCGCGCGCCGCCATCGACGCGGGCGCGGACGCCGTCCTCGGCCACCACCACCACCTCTTGCGCGGCATCGAGTTCCACCGCGGACGGCCCATCTTCTACGGCCTGGGGCACTTCGCCTTCGACCTGCCCGGCCTGGAGGAACGGCTGCGGAAATCCGCCTACCTCGGCCGCGGCGACGCCCGGCTGCGCCGCGAAAGTGCCCGGCGTTTCGGCGAGTTCCGCATCGGTCCCCGTGAGGGGCACCCGCTGCTCCCCTTCCATCCCGACGGCCGGCTCACCGGCTTCGCCCTCATCGGGTGGGCCGACGGCTCGATCCGCGCCGGGTTCGCCCCGTGCGTCCTCGGCCCGGACAACAGTCCCCGCCCGGTGGCCGCCTCCGCACCCGAGGGGAAGGAGGTCATCGACTACCTGGAGCGCGCCTGCGCGTACGAGGAACTGCCCACGCGCTTCGAGCGGGACGCCTACACCTTCCACGGCATCCACGTCACGGCCGTACGGCCCGGCGACTGACCGGCCGCGCCGCACACCTCGCGGCCTGAACGGCACACATCCCCCGCGCCGCGCACCTCGCCGACTGAACGGCACACACCAGCCGCGCCCGCACCCGGGCCCGAACGGCACACACCAGGCACCGACACGTCCACACGGCACGGCACACCAGGCACCGAACACCAGACACCAGACACCAGACACCAGACACCAGACACCGGAAAGGTCATCCATGTCGGATCGCAAGCGCTACACCGCCACGGAAACCGGCGAGGACTACTACTGGCAGCGGGTCCGCCGCAACCTGGGCTGGCTGGGCAACACCCTGGAGGAGCAGAAGGAGCGCCAGCTCAAGCTGAAGAACGCCGTCATAGGCATCGCCGGTGTCGGCGGCATCGGCGGGGCCACGGCGGACCGTCTGGTCCGCATGGGTGTGCAGAACCTGAAGCTGGCCGACCCGGACTCCTTCGAGGTCTCCAACATCAACCGCCAGTACGGCGCGAGCATAGACACCGTCGGCCGCAACAAGGCCGAGGTCGTCGCCGAGGCCGTCTACCGGACCACCCGCGACGTCAACATCGACGTGTACCCCGAGGGCATCACCGAGGACGTCGTCGACGAGTTCTTCGAGGGCTGCGACTACGTCCTGGACAAGATCGAGATCTACGAGATCGAGGCCCGTTACACGCTGCACCGGGCCTTCCGCCGCTCCGAGCGCTGCCGGTTCATGATGTGCACGCCGGTGTTCGGACACCGCACGTTCTTCTTCAAGTGGACGCGGGACTCCATGACGGCCGAGGAGTACTTCGGCGTGCCCGAGGGCGAGGAGATGAACGAGAAGAACGCCGAGCAGCTCATCAGCAGGTTCATCCCGGAGATGCCGGACTACCCGGACCGGTCCGTGCTGGACGACTGGTTCGTCAAGGAGCGCGAGTGCCCGATCTTCGCGGGCACCCCGCCACTGGCCCAGGGCATGCTCGCCTCCCGGCTGGGACAGGCCATCACGGGCCTCGACGAGCTGCCCGGCTCCGTGCCGCTGCCCGTCATGCCCGGTTACGCGATGCTCGACACCCAGAAGTGGGTGGCGAAGACGGTGGAGGGCCAGTGGTGGTGACGCAGCAGCTGATGTCCGCCCAGGCGCCGCCCGCGCCCCCCGCCACCGGCCTGCCGCGGCACGCCGTGTCACTGTCCTCCTGGCGGCGCGCCGACTACGAGCGGGTGTGGGAGCGGGCCGAGTGGATGCTCGGCCGCTCCCCGGAGACCCTGGCCCGCACGGCCCCCGGCGCGCTCCTCGGCGTGCTCTTCTACCAGAACAGCACGCGCACCCGGCTCAGCTTCGAGGTGGCGGCCCGGCGCATCGGCGGCTCGTCCGTCGGCTTCTGCGACGTGGCGGTCACCCGGGCCGGCGACTTCTACCAGGAGTCCCTGGAGGACACCGTGCGCGTCATAGGCTCCTACGCCGACATCCTCGTGCTGCGGCACACCGACGACGACGCGGCGGAGCGGGCGGCGGCGGTGTCACCGGTGCCCGTCGTCAGCGCCGGCACCGGCGACCGCGAGCACCCGACCCAGGCCATGCTCGACCTGTGGGTGCTCCGCTCCAAGCTGGACAGCCTGACGGGCGTCACCGTGGGCTACGTCGGCGACCCGGCCTGCCGCTACGCCCGCTCGCTCGTGCACGGGCTCGCCACGTTCCACGCCGCGGGCATCGTCTTCCTCTCCCCGGACGGCACGCACGTCCCCGACGACGTGCGGGCCACCCTGGCCAGGGCCAGGATGACCTGGCGTACGGCGGATTCGGCCACCGAACTGCTGCGCGCCGTGGACGCGGTGACCATCATCCCGTTCGAACTGTCCGACTTCCACGAGAGCGCCGTACGCTCCCACACCCGGTCGGCGCGGCTCGACCAGCGGTTCGTGTTCGATGCCGGGCTGCTCAGCCGGACGGGCACGGGGGTGCCGCTGATCCACACCGGGCCGCGCGGTCCGGAGCTGCCTCCGGAGACGGACGACCTGCCGAACGTGCACTACTTCGAGGGCGTCACCAAGGGTGTCCACCTCCGCGCGGCCCTGCTGGCCGAACTCCTCGCCGGTCACCGCCGCCGGTAGCGCCGCGTCCCGCGCCGCCGGTACGGCGGCGGACCGCAACGGGCCGTGCCGGGGCAGCCTCCCCCGGCACGGCCCTACCGTTGCCCGCCACACCCCTCCCGACGAGGAGAACTCCCCATGTCTGAAGACCCGTTGGGCGACACCCTCACGGCGGCGCTGCGCGTTCGCGTCCCGCAGTGCCGCGTGCTGACCGGCGCGGAGGTGACCGAGGGCCATCTGCACGACGAGGCGGCGGGAGCACCCTTCGGGCGGCCCCGGGCCGTGGCGCTGCCCCGGGACACCTCCCAGGTGTGCGCCGTCGTGCGCACCTGCGCCGAACTCGGTGTGCCGATCGTTCCGCGCGGGGCGGGCACGGGACTGTCCGGCGGCGCCAACGCCGTCGAGGGCTGTCTGGTGCTCGCCACCGAACGGATGGACCGGGTGCTCCGCGTCGACGTGGACGACCACACCGCGACCGTGCAGCCGGGCGTCGTCAACGACGACCTCAAGCGGGTCTGCGCCGAGCACGGCCTGTGGTACCCGCCCGACCCGGCGAGTTCCGCGTGGTCGACGATCGGCGGCAACGTCGCCACCAACGCCGGGGGCATCTGCTGCGTGAAGTACGGCGTCACCCGCGACTACGTCCTGGGGCTGGAGGCCGTCGTCGCCGACGGTACGGCGGTGCGTCTGGGCGGCCGGACGGTCAAGGGCGTGGCGGGATACGACCTGCGCGGGCTGTTCACCGGCTCCGAGGGCACCCTCGGGGTGATCACCGAGGTGACGCTGCGGCTGCGGGTGCGCAGGCCCGAGCCGCCGGTGACGGTGGTCGGCTTCTTCGACGAGCTGACCGCGGCCGGGCGAGCCGTCGCGGCGGTCGCGGCCCGCGGACTGACCCCCGCCGCCCTCGAACTCGTCGACCGGCACTGCCTGCGGGCCGTGGACGAGTGGAAGCGCACGGGGCTGCATCCCGGCGCCGCGGCCCTGCTGCTCGCCCGCAGCGACGCCGGCGGGGGTGCCGCCGAGGAGGAGGGCCGCGCCCTGCTCGACTGCTTCCGGGGCGCGGGCGCCACCTGGGCCGACGTGTCCACCGACCCGGTCGAGGCCGACGCCCTCTTCGAGGCACGGCGGCTGGCGTACCCCGCTCTGGCCCGCCGCGGGCCCGTCCTCACCGAGGACGTGTGCGTGCCCCGCAGCCGCGTCCCCGAGATGCTGGAGCGCATCGCCGGGATCTCCGCCTCCCGGGGCGTCGCCGTGGCCAACATCGCGCACGCCGGGGACGGCAACCTGCACCCTTTGATCATCGTGCCCCGCCCCGGCGAGGCGGCCCTCGCCCGCGTGCACGGCGTCTTCGAGGAACTGATGGACGCGGCGCTCTCACTGGGCGGCACCGTGACCGCCGAGCACGGGGTCGGCCTGCTCAAACGCGCCGGTCTGCGGCGCGAGTCGAGCACAGCCGCCCTCGCCCTGCAGCACGCCGTGAAACACGCGCTCGACCCCCGGGGCCTGTTCAACCCCGGCAAGGTCCTGGCCACGGACCGGCCGTGGTCGCCCGGCACGGCGAGCTGAGAAACGCCCGCACGGTGAGTACCGAGGGCGCGCCCGCACGGTGAGTACCGAGGGGCGCGCCCGCCCAGTGGGTGCTGAGGGTGCGCCCGCACGCCGCGCACCGAGGACGTGCCCGTACGGGTGCGTGCTGAGGACGCCCGGACGGTGCGTGCTGAGGACGGCCCCGCACCGTGCGCCGGGCCCGGCGCACGCGGACGCCGCCACCGTGCAGGGGCCGAGGGCGGCCCGCCGCGTGCCCGCCCCCGACCGGGAACTCGTACTCAGGCCGCCGCGCGGGTACGCAGTTCCTGGAGGTCGAGGCCGAGCCAGTCGCGCAGGCCGCGGGCCCCTTCCTCGGGGACCCTGATCACCCGGCTGCCGGAGGCCCGGACGACCCAGCCCAGTTCCAGGAGCCGGTCGAGCAGCGCGGCACCCACCGCGCCCGCGAGGTGGTGGCGCTGTTCGGTCCAGTCCACGCAGTAGCGCACGGTGGGCCGGGCCGTCCGCGGCGGTTTCACACCGACCTCGTCCAGGATCCGCCAGCCCTCCTCCGTGACCTCGTAGACGAGGTCCCAGCCCGGCGCGGACAGCCGGTCGCGCACCGAGCGGGCGGGGTCGTGCAGTCCGTCGCCGCCGACCAGGATCCGCCGCTCCAGCAGGGCCCGCATCACGCCGACCCCGAGGTGGCCCGCCAGATGGTCGTAACAGGTGCGGGCCAGGCGCAGGGAGGCGGCCCGTGTCCCGGACCGCAGAGACCGCGGGGTGAACGGGCGCGCCAGGTTGGCGAGGGACTCCAGCGCGTGGGCGACCTCCGCCGAGGCGAGGCTGTAATAGCGGTGGCGGCCCTGTCTGCGGACCGTCAGCAGTCCGCCGTCGACCAACTGGCCCAGATGGCCGCTGACCGTCGACGGCGCCACGCCGGCCTCCGCCGCGAGCATCGTCATCGGAAGCGCCCGCTGGTCCAGGAGGGCGAGCAGGATCCGGGCCCTGGTCTGATCCCCGATGAGGGAGGCCGGAGTGAGGAAATTCGCGTCTCCCGCCAAGTCGCGCATGACTCTCCCGAACAGTCGGTGCCGTGGCCTTCTCCGGTGTCCATGCTGTCACCGATCAGGGCGCGACCGAACCGCCGGAACGTTTCGCGCGTCGATTTTGCGCCGCCTTTCCCTCTGTTCCGGGCGGGGCCCGCACCGGCCGCCGGCTGCCCCGCGGCAGTGCGCCGGACGGTCGCTGCCAGCACATTTCGACCTGGCCCGAAGCTTTACGGCACTAGATTGGCCAGTGACCGCTTCCCCCTGGTGCGGACCGCCCCGGCAGGCCGGGAAAGCGGGTCCGCGGGGTATCACCGTGATTTCGTGGAGGTGCTGATGGGCCGCGAGCTGATCGTCCGGGGAAAGGTGCCCGGCTACCGCTATTCGCCGGGTGTCGTAGTCGGTGACACCGCCTATCTGGCGGGCCATTTCGGCGTCGACGGCGACGGGAAACTGGTCGCGGACGAGGTGGCCGGACAGGGGCGCCGCGCGCTGGAGAACCTGCGGTCCACCCTGGAGGCCGCCGGGATGGGCCTGGGGGACGTGGTGAGCATGCGGGTCTGGCTCACCACCTACGACGACATGCCGGCCTTCGACGCCGTGTACGGCGAGTTCTTCGAGACGGACCCGCCCGCCCGTACGGCCTTCATGGTGGAGCGGCTGCCGCTGGGCGCGGCCGTCGAACTCGACGCGATCGCCGTCCGCGACTCGGCCGAGGTGAAGGCACGACTGGCCTGATGCCGGGCCCGGAACGAAACGAAGGAACGTCGATGTCCCTGGACGACGTCAACCCTCCCGCCGCGGTCGCCACCGCGGACCCCCGGGCTCCGAAGACCGCGTCCCGGCTTCCGCTGGTCGCGCTCTGCCTGGGCTTCTTCATGGTCATGCTGGACGCGACGATCGTGACGGTCGCGCTGCCGCCCATCGGCAAGGACTTCGGCACCGGCGGAGACCTGACCGGCGCCCAGTGGGTCGCCGACGGCTACACCATCGTGTTCGCCGGGCTGCTGCTCTCGGCCGGCTCGGTCGGCGACCGGCTGGGCAGCAAACCGGTGTTCCAGGCCGGGCTCGGCCTGTTCGTGCTGACCTCCGTGGGCTGCGGCATCGCCCCGTCCCTGTGGTTCCTGGTCGTGATGCGCCTGCTCCAGGGCCTGTCCGCGGCGCTCGTGGTGCCCACCTCCCTGGCGCTCATCCACGCCTCCTACGACCGCAAGGAGGACCGTGCCCGCGCCATCGGGGTGTGGGGCGGCATCGGCGGCATCGCGGCGGCGTCCGGGCCGGTGCTCGGCGGACTGCTCGTCTCGGCGTTCGGCTGGCGCTCGGTGTTCTACGTGAACCTCCCGTTCGGCCTGCTGGGGCTGATCCTGACGGCCCGTCACGTGATCGCGCCGAGGCCGCGCGGCGAACGCGGGCTGGACCTGCCCGCCCAGATCCTCGGCATCCTGGCCCTGGGCGCCCTCACCCTCGCCATCATCGAGGGCGGCCACCGCGGCTGGTCGGCCCCGCTGGTCGTGGCCGCCTTCGTCCTGTTCGCCGTGTGCGGGGCGGCGTTCCTGCTGGTCGAGGGACGGGTGAGCAATCCCATGCTGCCGCTCTCCCTGTTCCGCCACCCCTCCTTCTCCGGGGCCACGGCCGTGGGCCTGCTGCTCAACATCGGGTTCTACGGCCAGTTGTTCGTGGTCACCTTCTACTTCCAGCAGTACCGGCACTACGCCGTGCTGTGGGCCGGGCTCGCCATCCTGCCCCAGACCGCCATGGCCGGCCTCGCCTCCGCCCTCGGCGGACGGATGACGGCCCGGACCGGCCCGCGCACCCCCATGACAGTGGGGCTGCTGGTCGGCACCGCCGGCTTCTTCGCCCTCCTGGTCGCCGGGAGCTCGACCCCCTACTGGGTGCTGGTGCTGCCGCTGGCCGCGATCGGCTTCGGTACGGCGTTCACCATGCCCGCCGCCGTGGCCGCGGTCGTGGAATCGGCGCCACCGGAGCGGTCCGGCGTGGCGTCGGGCGTGCTCAACGCCAGCCGCCAGGTGGGCAGCGCGGTCGGCGTCGCCCTGCTCGGCTCGCTCGTCGCCACCCAGGCGCACTTCGAGACCGGCATGCGCGTCGGATCCGTGATCAGCGGCTGCTGCTTCCTGGCGGGCGTCCTGGTCGCTGTCACCACGGTGGGACGGAACCCCGGCAGGCAACCGGGCGCCGCCTGAGCCCTGTCGGGGCCACTGTGGCCCCAGGCACGGGGGAGGCGGGCCGCACCGGCCGTCCTGTCCGCTGTCGCGGACCTTCCACTCCGTCAGCCGGTAGCATCGACCGGTACAGCGGACGGTCCCGGCCGGGGCCGAGTCACCAGCGGAGGACGGCTGATGAAGGAGAGCGACCTTCCCCGGGGCCAGGGCGGCCGGCCGCTGCTCGCCCGGTTCGACGAACGTCTGCGCGCCCTGATCGTCGCACTCTATCCGGATGAAAGGCAGCGGCCGGGGTACGCGAGACTTGCCGCCCAGATAAGACAGACCACGGGCGGCACGATCTCCGCGACCTACCTGTGGGAGCTGGCCACCGGCAAGAAACGCAACCTCACCCTGGAGCAACTCGACGTCCTCGCCCAGTTCTTCGGTGTCCCGCCGGAGTACTTCTTCGACGACGAGGCCGCCGAACGTGTCAGCGCGCAGCTCAAGCTCGCCTCCGCGCTGCGGGACGCGCGGGTGCGCAACCTGGCCCTGCGCGCCGACGGGCTGTCCCCGCAGACACTGGACGCCCTGCTCACCATGGTGAACGAGGCGCGCCGGATCCAGCAGCTGCCGGATGTCGCCGCACCGGGCGAGAACGAGCCGGACAGTTGACATCCCCGCGCCCGGACCTGAGCGCGGACCCGCGCCCGGACCTGCGTCGGGACGCGCGTCCGGTCCGGCCGCGGCTCGCCGGGACCGGTGGCCGGGTGGCCGGATCCCACCGGGAGCGAAGATCACCCGGTTGACCCGGTTCGGTGTCGTGCCGAAGCATTTGCGGGTCCGGACGATTCGAAGAACGAGCGACTCGGAGAGTGCACCCTTCCCGTCACCGTCCCCCACACGAGGCGAAGGCACCCGCATGCCGCACTACTTCAGTACACTCCGCCGCCGCTGTCAGGCAGTGGTCGACACCCTGGACCTCCCTCGGCCGTTCTCCGCCGACACCTTCTGCGCGCACCTGTCCCGGCAACGCCGACGGCCCATCAACGTGCACGCCTTTCCCCCCGCCGCACTGGGCAACTCGGCCTGCGGACTGTGGCTCGCCACCGAGACCGACGACCACATCTTCTTCGAGACGCGCACCACACCGCTGCACCAAGAACACATCATCATGCACGAGATCGCCCATCTCCTCTTCGACCACGGCTCCTCCCCCACCTCGCCGGCGGCCGGCCTCGCGGACGTGTTCACCGACCTCAGCCCGGGCACCGTGCGCCGGCTCCTGGGACGCACCAGCTACACCACGGTCCAGGAACAGGAGGCCGAGATGCTCGCGAGCCTCATCAAGACCGCCGCCGACCGGCCGCGCAGCTCGCCGTCGGCGGGCGTACTGGGCAACCTCGAAGCTGCCCTGGGGGTCGGCGGTCCCCATGCGCGCTGATCTGGCCTCGGCCGCCGGCCTCGTCGAGGACGCGGGGGTGGCGGCCATCTGGATCGCGGTCCTGCTGCGGATACCGGCGGCCCGGCGCGACCCCCGGCAGCGCGGTCTGTGCCTGGCGGTCGCCGCCGCCGCGGCCGCCATGGCCCTGCGCCTGGGCCCGGTCGCCAGGGCCATCGACCTCGTCACCGGCGACCCGCGCGCCACTCAACTGGCCATGCACCTGCTGGGAGCGCTGTCCGCCCTCGTCGTCCTCGACTTCCTGCTGACCGTGACGGGCGGCGGCCCACCGCGCCTCTGGCTGCACCTCGGCGGTGTGTTCTGCCTGCTGACGCTGCTGTACCTCGACGTCTCGGCACCCGCGCACACCCAGGACGTCATCGGTCCGCACGGCGCGCCCGAGCCCTCCCTGGTCTTCTGGCTCACCCTGGTCTGCATGCACCTGGCGGCCGACGGCACCTGCGTCGTGGTGTGCCGGCGGTACAGCCGCCGCGGCAGCGCCGGGCCGTCCCGCACCAGCCTGGCGCTGTTCGGCCTGGGCACCGCCTTCGCCGGCCTGTTCTGGGTCGCCGACCTGCTGTACATCCAGGTGCGTTCACCGTGGATCCCGGTCTGCCTCTCCGCGACGATGGGACTGCACGGACTGCTGCGGGCCGCCTCGATCGCCGTACCCACCCTGCTCGACGCGCACCGGGCAGTCGGCGACATCAGGGTGCTGCGCCGACTGGACCCGCTGTGGCGGGATCTGATCGCCGCGGTGCCCTCCGTCGCCCTGTGCGCGCCGCGGCACCACCTCCTCGAGGTCCTGTGGCCGCGAGGTCCCAGGGACCTGATCGTCTACCGGAAGATCGTGGAGATCCGCGACGCGATCCTCGTGCTGCGCGAGTACGTCCCCTCGGACGGGTTCGTGCCCGCCGGGGACCCCGAGTCACCGGCGGGTCCGGACGCCCGCCCGGCCGGTCCGGACGCCCGGCAGCTCGCGGCGCGCGGTGAGGACCGCGAGGCGGTCATCGTCGCACGCATGCTGCACACCGCACGGCGTGCCAAGCTGGCGGGCCGCCCGCCGCTCGCCCACTCCGCCCGGCTGCCGCAGCCCGGTTGCGCGGACGTGGCGGCGGAGACGGACTTCCTGACGCGGGTCGCCGACGCCTACCGTCGCCGCCCCCTGCCCCCGTACCCCCTGCCGGCCCGGGCCGCGAGCCGCCCCGCCGCGTGACGGCGTCCGGACGCGTCCGGACCGCGCGCCCCGCGCGATGACCGTGCGCACCGGGCGCCCCCCGTGCGGTGGCCTTCCGCACCGGGCACCCCGTGCGGTGACCGTCCGCGCCCTCATCCGCGCTCGCGCAGGTACGTCTCCAACCCGGCGGCCCCGGCCAGCATCGCCCGTGCGCGGGCGGACAGCCGGCCGTGCCAGTCGCCCAGTGCGGCCTCCAAAGGCTCCAGGCCGCCCGCGGCGCGCACCTGCGCGATCAACTGCGCGATCTGCTCCAGCGGGCAGCCGCCCCGCCTGAGCTGACGCGCCAGCAGGACGTCCCGTACATCGGCGTCGTCGTAGATGCGGTACCCGGTCCGCGCGTCGCGGCGCGGGCGCACCAGCCCGGCCTGCTCCCAGGCCCGCAGTGTCGCGGGCCGGATCCCGAGCTTCCGCGCCAGCGGTCCGATGAACGTGCCGCCGGAGCCGGCGCCGGAAGCGGAAGGGGAGATGGAACCGGGAGCCGAAGCGGGTCCGGCCCCGGTCCGGGCCCCGGCCACCGCGGCGGGGTCCAGGTCGCGCAGGGCGCTCTCCACCGCCTCCAGGGTCCGGCGGTCCTCCAGGAGCTGGGCGTGGCTGACGTCGAGGAGACGCAACGCCTCGTCGACCGCTCCCTGGTGCACGGCCCGCATGACCGACGCCGCCGTCCCGTGGCCGTGGCCGGGCACCAGCGCCAGGAACGCGCGCAGCGCCACCGCGTGCAGCGGCGTGTAGACGCGGTAGCCGTGGGGTGTGCGGCCGGCGGCCGGAAGGATGCCGGCCTCCTCGTAGTTCCTGACCGCCTGGGTGGACAGCCCGTGCTCACGTGCCAGATCGACCGGCCTGAGCCGACCCTCCGTTTGAAGGTTCCGCGCCATGTCCCGCGCTGTTCTCCCGCCATTGCCACGAGAATCCGAGAAAAGTCTCAACCGAAAGTTCAACGATAGCGTGGAAGCCATGGCTACCGACATCCAGGACACCGCCCATGCCGTCGATGCCGCCGCCGTCATGGCGCTGCTTCCGTCCCGGCCCCGGCTGCTCGCCCTCGGCGAGCCCGTCCACGGCCAGGACGCCCTGCTCGGCCTGCGCAACGACGTCTTCCGGCAACTCGTCGAGCAGGAGGGCTACCGGACCATCGCGATCGAGAGCGACTGCATGAAGGGCCTGCTCGTCGACGACTACGTCACCTCGGGCACGGGCACCCTCGACGACGTCATGGAACGCGGCTTCAGCCACGAGTGGTTCAACGTGTCCGCGCCCAACCGGGACCTGGTGCGCTGGATGCGCGCCCACAACGAGGGCAGGCCCGCCTCCGAGCGGATCCGCTTCGCCGGTTTCGACGGCCCGCTGGAGATGACCGGCGCCGCGAGCCCCCGCCAGGCCCTCACCGCACTCCACGGCTACCTCCGCGCCCACGTGGCCGCGGACCTGCTCCCGTGCACCGCGCAAACACTCGACGGGCTGCTCGGCGCCGACGACCGGTGGACCGACGCCGCCGTGATGACGGACCCCGCCCGGTCCGTGGGACGGTCGGCCGAGGCCGGCCGGCTGCGGCTGCTCGCCGACGACCTGGTGGCGCTGCTCGACGAGCAGACGCCGCACCTGCTCGCGGCCACCTCGCGCGACGACTGGGACCGGGCACGCCTGTACGGGCGCACCGCCACGGGCCTGCTGCGCTACCACCGGCGGACGGCCGACACCTCCCCGGCCCGCATGGCCCGGCTGTGCGCGCTGCGGGACGCGATGATGGCCCGCAACCTCCTCGCCCTCGCCGAACGGGGCCCCGTGCTCGTCCACGCCCACAACTCCCACCTCCAGCGGGAGAAGAGCACGATGCGGATGTGGGAGGGGCCGATCGCATGGTGGAGCGCCGGGGCGCTGGCGGGTGCCCGGCTCGCGGAGCAGTACGCCTTCGTGGCCACCGCCCTCGGCACGCTCCGGCACGAGGGGGTCGACGCACCGCCGCAGGACACCCTCGAAGGACTCCTGTACGCGCTCCCCGAGGACCGCTGCCTCATCGACACCCGGCGCCTGGCCACCGCCCTCGGCGACAGCCGTCCCGTGCCCCGCCGGTCGCCGTGGTTCGGCTACGCCCCCTTCGACCCGGTCCACCTGGCGTCCACCGACGGCCTCGTGTTCGTCAAGGACGTACCGCGGCCGTAGTGCGGGACGCAAACGGAAGCCGAAGCGGAAGCCGAAGCCGGAACCGAGGCCGCGGAGGAAGCGGACGACTGTGGGAGGCTTGTGCCCCATGGGGGAGACGTCAGGGGCGGGGCCGGACTTCCGGACGACGGGCGGCCGTGTGCGCGGCAGGCGGCCGGTCGACGGCGTGGTGGCGGTCCTCGGTGTCCCGTACGCCGCCCCGCCCTTCGGCCCCCACCGTTTCCGGCGCCCGCGGCCCGCGCCCGGCTGGAGCGGGACGCGTGACGCCACGGACTTCGGGCCCATCGCTCCGCAGTCGGCGCGGCTGCCCGGTGCGCCGGTGTGGCGCCCCGGCGACGAGGACGTGCTCACCGTCAACGTGTGGGCGCCCGAGGACCGGGAGGGCGGCCCGCTGCCGGTGCTGTTCTGGATCCACGGCGGTGCCTACACCTTCGGCTCCTCCGCCCAGCCCGACTACGACGGCTCAGCGCTCGCCCGTGCCGGGCTGGTCGTGGTCAGCTGCAACTACCGGATCGGCTTCGAGGGGTTCGGCCACGTGCCGGGATTCCCGGACAACCGAGGGCTCCTCGACCAGGTGGCCGCCCTGCGCTGGGTGCGGGAGAACATCGCCGCCTTCGGCGGTGACCCCGCCGCCGTCACGGTCGCCGGGCACTCCTACGGAGCGGGCTCGGCCGCCTGTCTGATGGCCATGGAGCAGACGCGCGGGTTGTTCCGCGGGGCCATCGCCCACAGCGTGCCCAGCGCCTTCTTCACCCCCGCCGTCGCCGCCGCGGTCACGTCGAGGATCGCGGGCGAGGCCGGGGTCGCCCCGACGGCCGAGGGCCTGCTCTCCGCCTCGCCGCGGCGCCTGGTGGCGGCCTGCGACGAGGTCGCCCGGCAGTGCGCGGACGATCCCGCGACGGCGGTCCAGGCGTACGAGCCGGTGCTCTTCCAGCCCGTCCTCGACGGCGAGGTGCTGCCCGTCGACCCGCTCCGCGCACTCGCCACCGGCGCCTGCCGCGACGTCGGCCTCCTGGTGTGCCACGCCCTGGAGGAGTACTGGTTCCTGCACGAGATCGCGGGCGTGCGGGAGGTCACCTCCGAGTCGGGACTCCTGGAGTTCGCCGCGGCTCTCGGCCTCCCCGCCCGGCTGGTCGCCGGGTACCGGGCGCTCAGGCCCGGCGCCCCGGTCCTCGACCGGTACCTCGCGCTCTTCGGTGACGCCCGGTTCGGCGAGTACAGCAGCCGGCTCGCCGAGCACCACGCGCGCGCCGGCGGACGGGCGTACCTCTCCCGTTTCGCCCGCAGGCGCCGCACACCCAGTGGCGAGACCCGGCCCTGGCACACCGCCGACGTCCCTTTCGCGTTCGGCAACCTGGACGCGGACGGCGCCGCCTTCCTCGTCGGCGCCGTCCCCGACGAGGAGGACCGTGCCCTGTCCCGGCGGATGCTGCGCGCATGGGCGGACTTCGCGGCCCGCGGCGACCCGGGCTGGCCTGCGGTCACCGCCGAGGCCACCCCGGTGAAGGCCTGGGCCGTCCCGGACGACCACCTGAGCGATGACGCCGCTTGCGCCGTACGCGCCCTGTGGCGGGGGGTCCCGTTCGGGCCGTACGAGGCCGCGCCCGCCGCGGGACGCTGAGAAGAACGCCCGCCGTCACGCGGTGTACGACCAGCAGTAGGCCGGGGTCCGGTCCGGCGGGGCGGCGGGTCCCGGCGGCCCGCGCCACCGGGCGGCCGGGTCCGCTTCAGCGCCGGGCCAGCGCCAGCACGCTCAGACCGAACATCAGGACACCCAGGGGGAGATGGACCGACGGGACGTGCGCGATGCCCAGCACCACCTGCGCCGAGGCGAGGACGAGGAATCCCGATGCCTGCCACACCGGGCGGGACGAGCCGCCGCCCGGCTTCCACGCCAGTACCGCCGCGAGCACGTACAGCATCGACGCCCCGTACATCACACGGGCCCCGACGCTGTGCAGCGTCTCCCCGTAGGACGCGCTCAGCAGCAGTCCGGCGGAGACCGCCTGGAGGAAGATGGTCAAGGTCTGCAGGGCGACCGCGACCTGCACGAACGAAGAGCCGCGGCGTGCGTCCGTCGTCACCTCAGTGGCCATGTCACAGTCCCCTTTTCCGCCCTCGGGCAGTGGATCGATAAGGTCTCACCAGCCCGACGACGCGGGCCTGCGAAAGGTAAGGCGAGGGGGCGGCCGCACGCATGGGGACTGTCGGGACCGGTAAGGACGGGATAGCCGGCGAGCGCCGCCAACTGATCAACGTCGCCTACCGGTTGCTCGGATCGGTGACCGAGGCCGAGGACGCCGTGCAGGACGCCTACGCACGCTGGTACGGGCTGCCGCCCGGCCGGCAGGAGGAGATCCTGTCCCCCGGCGCCTGGCTGACCACGGTGACCGGCCGCATCTGCCTCGACCTGCTCGGCTCGGCGCGGGTCCGTCGTGAACGCTACGTCGGCGCGTGGCTCCCCGAGCCGCTGCCCGACCGCGGGGAGTGGGCCCACGCGGGCGGCACCGGCGCCACCGGCCCCGCGGACCCCGCCGACCAGATCGTCCGCGACGAGTCGGTGACCATGGCCTTCCTCGTCGTCCTGGAGTCGATGACGCCCGCCGAGCGGGTGGCGTTCGTCCTGCACGACGTCTTCCGTTACCCGTTCGCCGAGATCGCCGGCGTGCTGGACCGGTCACCGGCGGCCTGCAAGCAACTGGCGGCCTCCGCCCGGCGGCGGGTGGGCGCCGCCCGCGCTCCGGTGACGGCGCCCGGACAGGCCGCCGTGGTGCGGCACGTCAAAGAGGCCTGGGAGACCAAGAACATCGCTGCGCTCATCGGTGTGCTCAACCCGGCTGCCGTGATGACCGCCGACGGCGGCGGCCTGGCCGGCGCCGTCCTGCGCCCGGTCGAGGGCGGCGCGCGCATCGCCCAGTACATGGTCGCCATCGCCGAGCGGGCCCCGGGGCTCGCACTCCTGGAGCGGTCGGTCAACGGCACGCCGGGGCTGGTGGCCGAGCGGGACGGCACCGTCATGACCGTGGCCTCGTTCGACGTCGCGGACGGGCGCGTCACGCGGATCTGGGTCGTCCGCAACCCGGAGAAACTGCGGCTGTGGTCGGCGGAAGCGTAGGGGAGCCGGTTCCTGGTCCCGGCCCCGTGCCGTCCCGGCCCCCGGCCGCGCCCTCGGCCAGACCCTCAGCCACGCCCCGGGCCCCGGCCTTCCTCCGCAGCCCCGGTTCCGTCCCCGTCCCTCTCCGCAGCCCCGGCTCCGTTGCGCCCCTCTTCCGCAGTCCCGGCTCCGTCCACGTCCACGTCTTCGAACAGCGCGTGCATCGCGCCGAGGACCCGCAGACAGGCGTCGACGTCCGCCATGCTGAGACCACCGTCCACCCGGCGCAGCAGGGCGTGTTCGCGAGCCCGTACCGCGCCGATCGCCGTGCGGCCCTCGTCGGTCAGTTCGATGAGCGAGGAGCGGCGGTGCGCGGGGTTGGCGACGCTGCGCACCAGGCCGCAGCGCGCCGCGTCGTTCACCATGCGCTGCACGAACTGCCGGCTGAGCGCCTGCGCCCGCCCCATCTGCGGCACCGTCATCGGCCCGCCGGTACGCAGGAGATCGAGCACCGCGCGCACCCCGACCGACAGGCCGGCGTCCGGCGCTGCCTGTTCCACCTTGCGGTGGACCCGCCGGTAGAGCGGTCCGACCAGGTCGAAGACCTCCGTGAGGCGCTCGGCCAGCTCGTCCGGGGAGGGCGCGGCGGGGGCCGCGGTGCGTTCGTCCGCCATGACTTCATGATGACACCCCGGTTGCCAAGGTGCACGGGAACTGACACCTTGGTTGTCATGAGCGCCGATCTCTCAGCCGTTCCGATCCGTTCACTGCAGATTGCCGGAGGCCGTCTCGCCTACCGGGAGGCGGGTTCCGGGCCGCCCCTGGTTCTCCTGCACGGCGGCTTCCTCGACCACCGCATGTGGGCAGAGCAGATCCGGGCGTTCGCCCCGCGCCACCGGGTCATCGCCTTCGACGCCCGCGGACACGGCGGCTCCGACAACGCGACCGGCCCGTACCGGCTCGCCGACGACGTCGCCGCCCTGCTGCACGCCCTGGACGCCGCCCCGGCCGTGCTCGTCGGCGTCTCGATGGGCGGGGCCACCGCCGTCGACTGCGCACTGGAACACCCGGACCTGGTCCGCGCGGTCGTCGTCAGCGGCGTCGGCACGAGCGAACCCGTCTTCGAGGACCCGTGGGCGCTGGACGTCCTCGCCGCCCAGGAGCGGGCGCTGGCCGCCGGCGACGTGCCCGGCTGGGCCGACGCGCTCCAGCGTTTCACCGCCGGTCCGCACCGCGACCTGGCCGACGTCGATGCCGATGTCCTGCGCAGGGTGCGGGAGATGGCACTCGGCACGCTCGGCAAGCACACGGCGGGTGAGCCGGACCACCGGGTGCCGGTCACGGCCACCTGGGAGCGGGCGCCCGGTATCACGGTGCCCGTGTGCGCGGTCAACGGCGCGCTGGACGCACCGGACCACCTCGCCATGGCCGGCCGCCTGGCCGGACTCGTCCCCGACGGACGCACCACCGCCGTGCCGGACGCGGCGCACTACCCGAACATGGAGCACCCGGCCCGCTTCGACGCCGAACTGACCTCTTTCCTGGAGACCGTGTGACCAGCGACCGTCCGGTCGACGACCGTCCGACTGACGGCCGTTCGTCCGAAAACCGCGTGCCCGCTGACCGTACGACCGGTGACCGACCGACTGACGGCGACCGTCCGACTGACGGCGGCCGTACGAGCAGCGCCCTCCTCGTGATGGACGTCCAGCGGGCCGTCGTGGACATCGCCGACGACGGCTCCGGGTACCTGCCGCGCCTGCGCCGGGCCATCGACGCCGCCCGGGCCGCGGACATCCCGGTGATCTACGTGGTCATCGCCTTGCGCCCGGGCTTCCCGGAGGTCAGCCCGCGCAACAGAGCCCTGACCGCCGTGGCGCGCGCCGGGCTCCACGTCGAGGGGGACCCCGGCACGGCCATCCACCCCGACGTCGCGCCCCTGCCCGGCGAGGTGGTGGTCACGAAGAGACGGGCGAGCGCGTTCTCGGGCAGCGACCTCGACGTGGTGCTCAGGGCGCGCGGCATCGACAGCCTCGTCCTGACCGGCATCGCCACCAGCGCCGTCGTGCTGCACACCCTGTGCCAGGCCAACGACCTGGACTTCGGCCTCACCGTCCTCGCCGACGCCTGCCTGGACCTCGACGCCGAGGTCCACCGGTTCCTCACCGAGAAGCTGTTCCCCCAGTGGGCGGACGTCGTCAGCGTCGAGGAGTGGGCCGGGGGCGTGACATCCCGGTAGCGGTTCCACCACGCGACGGCACCTTCGCGGCCCGTAGGAGGACCGCGGCGACGGGAGTGCTGTCCGGAGGGTGAGAGATCTGACGCACCATCAACTCAGCTCATAGGCCGGGGAGTCCGGTGCGAAGGTTCTGCCGGTGGCCCGTTCGACGAGCGGGCCACCGGGGACTGTCAGTGGGTGGTCCTAGTCTTTCGTCGTCGTCGCAGAGCAGCGGGCAGGCCCGGACCGTCCGGTGCGCTGCGGCGCCTTCCGGACGCGAGGGACGAGAGAGAAGGCAGGGCTACCCATGGGCTGGCTGGCGGCGGGCGAGGACCACGAGATCGCCCTTGTCGGGGGGCGGGTGGTGGCGCGGTCCGCGTCCGGGCCGTCCGCTGCGGTGCGGTCGCAGACCCTGCCGGCGGAGTTGCGGGACCGACCCGAGGTGATCGAGCTGCAGCGGCTCGCCGAGTGGCTGGACCGGCACGCCGCCGCCTGCGCGGCACAGGTCGACACCTGGATGGTGTCGTCCCTGCCGGTGCCGACGATTCTGCTCGCCCAGGTGTGGCCGGACGAGGCATGGAGGGCGGCGCTGCGTGACCTCGTCGTGGCCGGTGAACTCCCCGGCGACATCGGTTTCCTGCGCGACGTTCACGCCTCGGGCACCCTGCGGCTGGAGACCGCGGACGGCGCATCCGTCCACCTCTGCGCCCGCACCGTGACCGTGCCGCACCCCGTCCTGCTCCCGGACCTGGAGGCCCTGCGCGCCCGCGCCGCCGAAGTGGGCGCCGTCCAGGGCGTCGAACAGCTCCGGCGTGCCGTGTGGCGCAAGCCCGAGGTGCTCGACCCCGGCGCCCGTGCGGTCACGGAGTTCGCCGACGCCGAGTACAGCTCCTGGTTCCGCCTCTCCGCCCGCGCCACCGCGCTCGGTTACAAGGTCACGGGGCAGTACGCCACCGACCGCATACGCGAGGCGGGGCGGACCCTCACCGCGTCGGTCGCCATCGGCGATCCGTACACCGAGGAGAAGGCCTGGACCCGCGGACTGACCTGGGGCCTTTGCCCCGGCGACGGGATCCCGTGGGCCGAAGTCGGCCCGGTGGCCTGGTCCGAGGGCATGCGCATGGCCGCCGCCCTGCACGCCGGCGGCCGTACCGCGGCCGCGGCGGACACGCCCTGACCGGCTCGGCGCACATGGAACACAGGCACCGCCGGCAACCCGCCCAGGCACCCGAGGCAACGGGGACACCGAGCGCAACGCGGGCACCGAACGCAACGCGGACAGCGCACGGAATGCAGGCACCCCATGGAACGCACGGAACGCAACACACGGCACGCACGGCATGCACGGAAGGCGTGAAGTCATGAACGGCTCGGTCACCGAGGACGGACCCACGGCGGAGGCGGTGGCTGAGGCGGCGGAAGAGCTGCTGCGGGCCGGTGCGGTACTGCCGCCCGGGGCGGCCACCGCGGGCGCGCGCGCCGTGGCGATGCTCACCCAGGCCTACCGGCATCCCGCCCTGGACGACCGGCTCGTCGTACGCCTGGTCGCCGCGGAACCCGGACAGGACCCCGGCACCGGCTTCCTCGGCCTGGAACCGGAGGGCGAGGCGGTCCAGGTCGGTCTCGGACGGCCCCGGGCACTCGGCTTCCCGGAATGGGTGCTGGTCCACCACCCCTCGGACGGCCACCTGGCCATGTCCGTGGCCGACGAGACGGACAGGATCGCGCGGACCGCCCGGTCCCGGCCGAAGAAGGCACGCGCCGCCTACGAGGCGATCGGTGAACGGCTCGCGGGAGCGGTGCCGCATTTCCTGCCGACCTTCTACGAGCAGGCGGGACGGGTGTTCCTGGCCGCGGACGAGCAGCGGTACGCGTCCCTCATGTTCGTCAACGCCCGCAAGGCCGAGACCGCTTACGCGCTGCCGTTCGACGAGGAGCGGATGGACGCGGTGTTCCTGGAGTTCTCCCTGGCCGGGGCCGTGCCGGCGAACATGCTCTCCAGCTACGCCAAGGGACTGTCCTCCCGGGTCACGCCGGAGACCGCCTTCCGGCACCTGCGCGGGCTCTTCGTCCGGCTCGCGGAGCACGGGCTGGCTCCGTCGGGCCCGGGAGCGGGCGAACTGCGCCGGCTGGCGAAGGAGGTCGCGGGCAAGGACGCGCTCACCCAGGAGACGGTTCATCTGCGCGAGATGCTGGTGCAGCCCGGCACGGAGAAGGCGCCCCCCGGCTGGTGGAAGGCGCACCGGCGGGCGCTGCTGGAACTGACCCGCGAGGAGCCCGCGTTCCATGGTGTCCTGCTGGGGCTCATGCCCGCCGGGTGGGAGAGGGACGAACTGCCGCAGTGGCTGGCCCTGCTGGAGGACACCGGCGCGACCGCCGGTCTGTGCGACACCGCGCTGCCCGCCGAAGTGCGCCCCCCTGACGGGGCGTCCGGGTGGGCCCGCAGACTGCTGCGGCTGGTGGGGACGCACACGCCGGCCGAGGTGCATCCGCTCATCGACCGCATGGCCGACGCGCTGCGCACCGAAATGCGGACCGATTCGCACACCGCACCGCACCGCGCGGCGCACCCCGAGCCGAACACCGGCCTGCGCCCCGGCCAGGATGCGGGCCCGGATGCGGAACTGAACGCGGAACGGAGTGCCGGACCGGATGGGGAACCGGATGCCGGACCAGGTGTCCGAGGCGAACCCCTGCCCGCCGTCCATGACGTGAACCTCCTCGACCGGTTGCTGGCCCTCGGCGTACCGGTGGCGGACCCCGGGCCCAGGCACTCGCTCTCCCTCGCCCGGTGGGCGGCCGACGAGAACCGGCGCGACCTGCGCGCGCTGGAGGCCGACCCCCGCTTCCGCCCGGCGTTCCGGCGCAGTTGCCCCACCGTGGGGGGGAAGGACGACCTGCGGACCCTCACCGCCCTGGCCGCCTCGCCCGGCGGACGCCCGATGCTCGCCGAATGGACGGCAGAGGTCGCCCGCCGGTACATCCCCGTGGAACTGGCCGGGTTCTCCGCCTCGTACGCCCGGCCGCTCCAGCCGCTCGACCGGCTGCCGGGAGAGACCCTGGCACTGGCCGAGGAAGCCGTACGGGAGGCCCTGAGCACCGGTATGGCCCCGGCGCTCGCCCGCAGCCTGCGCTCGGGGATCATCGACGAACTGGGCTGGCCCGCCTGGGAGGAGGCCGTCGCGGCAGCCGGCGAGGGGCAGCGGACGGGCGGCGTCCACGTCACCGACGCCTGGCCCCACCTCGTCGTCCTGACCGGGACACACGCCCGGGTGATCGATGCGCGGGGCACCGTGCACACGCACGAACTGCGCTTGCCGCCCGAGGTGACGGACGAGCGTGCGGTCCGGGGACTGGGCGCCGTCGGCTGCCGCTACGTGGACGGCGAGCTGTTCGTCTGGTGGAGCCCGCCGTGGCCGGCCGACAAGCAGGGCTACTGGGAGCGCAGCGCCCCGGCCCCGTTCCCGGCCGACCCTGCCGCCGTCCGCTGCGACTCCATGCGGGAGTACGGCCGCCACATGCCCCCCGTCGCCCTACCGCTGCCCGGCGGCGGCCTGACCACCGGTGCGGGGGTGCTGCGCCCGGGGGACACCGCCGTACCGGAGCAACTGCCGGTGATCAGCGACGGGACGTCCTACTGGGCGCGGTCCGACGGCTGGCACGCGTACGACCCGTTCACCGGCAGGTGCGGCGCACCGGCCATGCCCGAGTGGTTCGCGCAGGGTCTGCGCGACGCCCCGCCCGGGAGCGTCCTCGCGAGGAACAGCCGCCTGCTGCCCGCCCCTTCGGCCGCGCCCGGCCCGCTGTGCGCCCCGGTCGACGGGCTGGTCGGCTGGCGGGTGGTGCAACTGCCCGACGGCTCCCTGCGGGGTGAGGACCTGGCCGGACGCTCGGTCGTCGTGCGGCAGACGCCACCCCACCGGATCACCCGGGAACTGTGGCACGCGCTCCAGTTCCCCGGCACCGACCGGCCGGTGGCGGTGGTCCAGGACGGCGCCCCCATCAGCCTGTACGACGCCGACGGCACGCTGATGGCCGAGTTCCCGGAGCAGACCCCCTCGGCACCGGCACAGGGCCGCGGGGCGGGATTCGCCGCAGGCAGCGCGCTGCTGCCGCCCCTGCGCTACTGGCACCTGCTCCAGCCGCGCGACCCGCGGGGTTCCGCGGCGCTCCGCGGGCTCGACGAGGACACCGCGGCGGAGCTTCTGGCAGCGGCCGTGGCGGAGCCGTCCGAGGGCGACGCCCCCGAGGCGGGGGGCGGCCCGGACCGGCAGCAGGCGGGGGCGGCCGGCCGGGACCGGCTGTCCGGGCTGATCCGCACGCTGCTGCCGCAGGTGACCCATGAGGCACTGCGCGCGGGCATCGCCGGCGTGGTACGGCTCGCCGCCATCCACCAGCGCACCATCGACGCGGCGCGCACCCGGCTCGATACGGCGGTCGCCCGGCTCGCCCCGGCGGCCGGTGGCGCCGGGGGAGGGGAGGACACGGACGGGGACCGGACGGCGCCGAACGAGCGCCCGGGGGAGAAGGACCTCCGGAACGAGCAGCCGACCGGCCCGGGCCCGGCCCCCGGCCGCGCCCCCGGCACCGATGCCGCCCCCGCCCTCGCCCTCACGTCCACCCCCGGCACCGATGCCGCCCCCGTCCCCCGAGAAGTCCCCGGCGACGCGACGCTCGCCGCCGTGCTGGACGGCCTCGGCCTGCTGGGCACCTTCATGGGCCGCAGCGTCTACTACGACCACAGCCACCACCTGGTGGACGCGCTGCGGCTGATCGGCCGCTCGCTGCGCGGCCGCACCGAGCCGGTCCCGGCCGGCCAGGTGCACGTCACCATGGCCCGGACGGAGCCGCTGGACCGCCTGAACTGGTGGGGGCTGTCCACCCTGCCCGCCACCGTGGCGCTCCGAGCCGCTTCGGCGGCCACCGCGGACGACGACCGGAAGGTGCTCGACTGCTTCCTCGCGGAACTGGACGACCAGAACCTGTCGGCACCCGACCCCGGCCACTGGCGCCGCGCCCGGCTGCGCCTGGCCGACCACCTGTTCGAAGGCCCGGGTGCCCTGCCGCCGGCTTCGTCCTCGGCCTCCGTGCTCGACCTGGGAGGCGGCGAGTTCCTTCTCTTCCCCGGCCGGTGGTACAGCTTCCCCGACCGGCCGCCCCTGCCCGCCACGGAGGGCCGCGAGTACGACGTCATCCACCACGACCCGGAAGGCCGGTTCCGGGTGCCCGCTCCCTACACCCTGGTGCACGCGGAGCCGTTCACCGCCGGGCCGGCGCGCGCGCCCGGCTGGCTCGCGGCCTTCCGGGCCGGCCTGGCCGGACGCGGCCCGGCACCGTGGCAGCCGCGGGCCGCCGAGGAGTTCGCCCGCCTCACCGGGGTCACCCCCACCATGGCCCGCCTGGTCGTCGCCGGACTGCCCATGATCGACGACGAGCGCGAGCCCGTCCCCGCCGGGACGCTGAAGAGCATCGGCGTGAAGGCGGCCGACGCGCAGATCGCCAAGGACATCCTCAGAACCGTCGACGGCGCCACGCGCCGGGCCGTCGTGGCGGCGCTGCTGCCCGCCGAACCGTCCCGGCTGTGGACGGACGGCCCCGACGCGAGCGCCGCGGCCAAGGTGTGGAACGAGCGGGTGGGCCGGCGCACCCCCCTCGACGAGGACGTCCTGCACGACGCGGTCCGCGCCGTGTCCCCGTCCTGGTGGGATCCGTACGAGGCGCTGCACGCGTTCCTGCACGCCGACCGCGAACCGAAGCTGACCCGCGACCTGGAATGGAGCATGACCGGCTACGGCGGTCCGTCCGCCGAGGGCTGCGGCTTCGGCTCCGCGGAGCTGAAGGGCGCGGTGGCCCTGGCCGCCTGGCTCGCCCACCGTCTCCCCTCCGGCGACCCGCTCCGCGCCACCCTCCCGCGGGTCCTGGCCGCCGTACGCGAGCGACTGGCCCATCCGGGCCTGCTGATCCGCACGGACAGGTGGAACGGTCTCGACGACTTGCGGCGGATCCTCGGTGAGCCCACGGAGACCGGCGAGGACTTCGAGCGCTACGGCGCGGTCGTGCTCAGCACCCGCATCCTCAACACCGGGAGCCAGGCGGTCCATCCGGCCGTCCGTCCGGTACTGCTGGACGAGACCGGCAGCGACCCGCGTCTGCCGCTGCTGTTCCCGGGGGAGGGCCCGACCGCCGAGGAGACGGCGCTCCGCGTGGTCCACGACGAGCGGTTCGCGAAGCTGCTCGCCGATCCCGGGGGACCGGCGGCGGGCGGACGCGGCGAGGACGGCCCGTGGTGGCCGCAGAACCCGGCCCTGTCCGTGCCCGACCTGGTCGCCGACGCGGCAGGGCGGTACGGCATCGGCGAGGACGCCGCCGTCCTCTACCTGATGCTGCTCGCCCTGCCGGACCCGACCGACCGCAACACCGCCCGCTGGACCGGCTGGTCGCAGCAGCGCGGCGGGACGGCCCGGCTGCGCGCCGCCCGCGCCGGACTGGCCGCGACCGGTCTCGTGGTGCAGGGCACCCGCACCCGAGCGGGACGTTCCCTGTTCCTGCCCGGCGGCTGGCTGGCCCTCGCCAGACCGCACACACCGCTGGAACGGTGGAAGCTGCCGTTGTACGACCTGCTCCACGGCGAGAAGACCCCCCTCGGTGTCGTGGTACCCACCCGGCCCGTCGCCGATCTCTACCGCCAGGCCTGGCAGCGGGTCCTGGACGGGGACGAGCCCCGCCTGGAGGAGATCGACGTACCGCGCCCGCGCGACCGCCGGAGCCGCCCCTGACCCCGCCCTGCGCACCGAGGCACCGCGCGGGAGGCCGGCCCGACTCGGACCTCCGGACGCAGCTTCCGGCCGGAAGGGGCGCCCTCGGCGACGCGGCGCCCGGCACGCACGCGCGCCGCGTCGCCGAGGGCGCCCGCCGTCTCCCGGTGGTGTGATGCTTCTGCGAAGGCCTCACCCCGCCGCTTCGGGGGCCGGCCGCCGGAGCGTTCCCGTTCCGTATGGTGGTCCGTGAACTTCTGGGCGACCGAGGGGGGCACGTGCCGCTGCACAAGGAGGACCCGCGGTCCGTCGGCGGCTACAGGCTGGTCGACCGGATCGGGGCCGGCGGCATGGGCATGGTCTACCGGGCCAGGGCGCGTTCCGGGCGCGAGGTCGCCGTCAAGGTGGTGCACGCGGAGTACGCGCAGGACTCCGTCTTCCGGACCCGGTTCCGGCACGAGATCGAGGCCGCCCGCCGGGTCAGCGGTGCCTTCACCGCCGCCGTGGTGGACGCAGACCCGGAGGCCGCGTCGCCCTGGATGGCCACCCAGTACGTGCCCGGACCGTCGCTCGCCGCCCGGATCCGCGACCGGGGCCCGCTCCGCGTGACCGAACTGCGGCCCCTGGCCCTGGGCCTGGTGGAGGCGCTGCGCGACATCCACCGTGCCGGGGTGGTGCACCGCGACCTGAAACCGGCCAACGTACTGATGGCCCCGGACGGTCCCCGCGTCATCGACTTCGGCATCTCCCGCGCCGCGAGCCACCACACCCTCACCGAGACCGGGCAGGTGATCGGCACCCCGCCCTTCATGTCCCCGGAACAGTTCACGGACGCGCGGACCGTCGGCCCTGCCTCGGACGTCTTCTCGCTGGGCGCGCTGCTCGTGTACTGCGTCACCGGCCGCGGCCCCTTCGACGCCGACAGCCCCTACCTGACCGGTTACCGGGTGGTCCACAACCAGCCCGCACTGGACGGGGTCACCGGGTCCGTGCGCGCGGTGCTGGAGCGGTGCCTGGCCAAGGAACCGGCCGACCGGCCCGGAACCGACGAACTCGCACGCGAGTTCGCCCGGGTCCTGCCGGAGCCGTCGCCGGGCGAACCGGAGACGATGACGCTGCGGCTGCCCGTCGGCGCGTCCCCGGCCGGTCCCGGCACCTCCCCCTTCGCGCGGGCGGGCGGCTCCGGCTCCGCGCGGACCGGCAGACCGGCGCCCGCACCCGGAGGCGGCCCCTCCCTCGCCGACACGGCGGCCGTCACCCGCCGCCCCCGCCGGCGCGGGCCGCGGCTGCTGCCGGCCGTGGCCGTGACCGGCGCGCTCGCCGCGGCCACGGCCGGCTACCTCCTCCTGGGCCCGCGCGGCGGTGACGAGGCGGCACAGGCGACCTCGGCGGTCGCCGGCCGCTGGGGCACGCTCCCCACCGGCTGGAAACCGTGGCAGACGACCGCGTCCGCCCCCGCGGCCAAGGGCGTGAAGAAGGCGCCGGGGTACGAGGGGAACAGGTCACCTGCCTGCGTACCGGACGCCGGCGCCCTCTACTGCGCGGGCAGCGCGCTGCTGCCCGAACGAATCGACGCCACCACGGGACGTACCCTGTGGCGCTCCGGCATCGCACCGGCCGGGCTCCCGGCCGACCGCTACGTCACCACGGTCCTCGGTGCCCACGAGGGCGTGGTGCTCGTCGAACTGACGGTCACCGGTGAGGACGGCAGGGGACAGGCGCAGTCCGTCCTCGCACTCGACGCCGTGAGCGGCGCCGAGGTCTGGTCCCACCCGGTGCGCACCGACAGCCTGGGTTCGGTCTACGCCGCGGGTGTGACGCTGACGCAGGAGGGCGACGGCCGTACGGTGACCGTCCGCTCGGCGCGCGACGGCGCCGTACGCGGCAGGACCCCCGTACCCGCCGGGTACGACTGCCTGCTGCTCGCGGTCGACGACCGCCCCTACGCGGAGTGCGCCGCCCAGGCGGAGGGCGTGCACGACACGAGGTTCCTCGTCGTCGATCCCGCCGACGGCTCGGCGCGCGCCCTGGCGTCCCCCGCCCAGCCCAGGAGCTTCGTCGGGGCCGGGGACGGAAAGCTGGTCTTCGTGGAGGCGGACGACCGTCCCGTGACCAACAGCCCCGACCAGGTCTACACCCGGATCGTGCGCGTCGACCCGCGCACCGGCACCCGCACGCCGACGCCGCTGCCCCAGCGGTACCGGGGAGGAACCCCGGCCCTGGCGCACGGCACGCTCTACTTCGTCACCTCCAGCGGCCTGGTCACGGCCGTCTCGCCGGTGACCGGGGCCCGGCTGTGGCAGAGCCACACGAGCCTGGAGACACCGGGCCCGGCCTCGGTCGACCCGAGCGGGCGCACGGTCTACCTGGCGGGCGGGAGCGGCCGGGTGGCCGCCCTCGACACGGCCCGCGGCACCCTGCTGTGGGAGTCGTCCGCACGCGCGGAGGTGCTGGACAACGGCCTCCTGCCGACCGTGTGGTTCAACCAGGGCGCCCTGGTGCTGGCGGCCTCCGACGGTACCCTCTTCACCCTCGACCCGGCCCACCCGAGGCGGAGACCCACCCCGGCCTGACCCGCCGGCCGCCCCGCTCCCCGGCAGTCCTGCGACCGCCCGCTCCCGACGCGCCTGCTGCCTGCGCGCGGTGAAGTGTGGCCGTCCGGGCGGCTGGAGACGGGGACGCCGGGCACTCGCAGCGGATGGGTGTCCTTCTCGCGCTGGCTTCCGCGGTCTGCTACGGCTTCGTCGACTTCGCCGGCGGACTGCTGTCCCGCCGGGTCCACTTCGCCGTGGTCACCTTCCTCGGACAGAGCGGGGGCCTGCTGCTCGCGCTCGCTGCCGCACTTCTGGCACCCGCCGAAGCGGTCCGGGCGTCCGACGTGATGTGGGGTGCGCTCTCCGGGGCCGGGAGCGCCATGGCCATGCACTTCCTCAACCGCGGTGTGAGCCGCGGAGCCATGAGTGTGGTGATGCCGGTGAGTGCCGTCACCGGGGTGGCCCTGTCCGTGTGGGGCGGGGTGTTCTTCCTCGGTGACCGTCCCACGCCCCTGGCCTGGGTGGGTATTTGCGTCACCGTGCCCGCCCTGTGGCTCGTGTCCGCCGGCGGCAGCGGCGGTGGGGACGGCGCCGGGACGCGGTCCGCGCCGGTGCTGACGGACGGGCTGGCCGCAAGTGCGGGGGTGGCCGCGCAGTACATCGGCCTGGCCCAGGCGGATCCGGCGAGCGGTCTGTGGCCCGTGGCCGTCGGCCGCCTCGCGGCTGTGCTGTTGCTCCTGCCGGCCACCTGGCGGCACACCTGCGAGTTCAGGCGGTCCGCCGGGCAGGCCGGCCGGGCGGTCCTGATCGGAGCGGGAGCCGCCCTCGGCCTCATCCTCTATCTCTGGGCCACCCGGGAGCAGATACTGGCCGTCGCCGTCGTCCTGGCCTCCCTCTACCCCGCTGTCCCGACGGTCCTCGCCCTCGTGGTGCTGCGCGAGAAGGTCACCCGCGTGCAGGCGACAGGACTGGTGAGTTCGGCCGCCGCCGTCATCCTGCTCAGCCTGGGGTGAACGCCGGGCTCACCGACGGCGTCCCGGTTCCGCGGAGGTGCCGTCGGGGACGAGGACGACCTTGCCCAGGGGGTGGTCGTGTTCCAGGTGGGAGCACATCGGCAGCATCCTCGCCAAGCTCGATCTGCCTCCGGGGACGGGACTCACCGCAGGGTCCTGGCCGCCCTCACCTGCCTGCGGGCCCCACCCCGGTCCTGCGCGCCGGACCGCCCGCCTGAGCAGCGGCTGCCTGGTGGGGCAGCTACGGTGTCCTGCTTCCACGTCTGCCTCCGCGCCCGCACCAGCCCCCACATCCCTCGGTCTCGTGCCGGCCGTCATGGTCGGGGACGTAGCTGGGCGCGTGACAAGGGACGCGGGGTCCGCACCGCTGCCCCCGGTCACTGAGGCATGCCCTGTCCGGCACGCACGGTGAACCGGTGGCCGGCCGGGCCGCCTGCCGGAGGGTGCGCTTGCGGAGCGGGAGGGCGCGTGTACGGAAGCTCCGGAGGGGCGCATACGGAGTGCGGGACGGCGTGCGTACGGAGTGCGGGATGGCGTGGGTACGGAAGTGTGTGCGCGGCCGGGGCGGGTAGGCGCCGCAAGCGGATCAATTGATTCCGCTTTGGCTCTGCCGTCGCGTGAAGCAGGAGGAACAACCGTGAACAAGCTGATGCGGCACCTCACGACCACGGGTATCGCCGCCGTGGCCGCCGGAGGGGCACTCCTGGCCGGCGGCGGTTCCGCGGTGGCGGCCACCGCCCCGCAGCACAGCGCGCGAGCGCACTGCCCGCCCGCGCTGGCGGCCGGCCACGGGCCCTCCCGGCGGTCCCCCGCTCACCAGTACATCGACCCCTGGGTCCTGGATCAGCTGCGCGTGTTCGACCCGGCGGCCGCCCGGCGGATCACGGTGTTCGACCCGTGGGTCAGGGACCAGCTGGCCCAGTTCGAGGGGCAGGCGGCCCGGTTCGACGGGCAGGGGAGCTGAGAGCGGACCCACCGCGGCCTCTCCGCGGAACCCAGCGGCCCCCGCGGGCCCCCTCCGCCACCCAGGCGACTTCCTCGGACGCGCAGGCAGCCGCCGGCCGACGGCGTCGCCCGGGAAGCCGACCAGGGGCGACGACGCGGCCGGGTGCGAGCGGGGGCCGCGGAACCGTCCGCTTCCCTGCTCCGGAGTACGAACATGAACCGCAGGTCAACCTGCCCCCAGGCCTGGCCTCGGTACACCGAGGCCGCCCGGTCGCACCACCTCCCGGCACGGCGGCTTCCTACCGGACGCCTTCTCCTTCGACACCGTCTTCGGAAGCCGCGCTGCTGCCGCTGCTCGCCGCCCTGCCCGGCTCGCTCCCGCCCGGCTCGGCCTGCCGGGTCACGCACCTGGAGCGGGTGCGGTTCCACGGCGACCTGCCCGAGGAGTTCTGGGCGCACACCACGTGCGCGTCCGTGCCGTCGCCGGTGAGCCGGCGGCGCCGCACCCCAACCGGCGACCCTCCCCCCGTCCGCCACGGCCGGATGGGGCGGTCGACCGGACCGCGTCGCCCCGCTCCGAGCCCTGCGGAACCTCCCCGGCCCGCCCGGTGATCCAACGGCGGGTGAACCCGGTATGGCCCGCGGGTGTGGACCGGGCGACGGTTGGGGCCCGTCGCCGCGCACCCCCCGTCCTGGGCCTGATCAGCCATTACGTTGAAACTCGTGCGCACACAGCAGCAGCCGGGGAACGGCACGGCCAAGGACGAGCAGCAGGGCCGCCGCCCCTCCCGCCTCCCCGGACCGGCGCCTTCCGGGGCCCCGTCGCCGTCCCTGCTCGCCCTCCAGCGGGCCGCCGGGAACGCGGCCACCACCCGTGCCCTGCGAGGCCCGGGACGGCAGCCGGCGCCCGCCATCAACGAGAGCACCGAGCAGGGCCTCGCCCTGCCGCCGTACCTCACGGACCTGACCGCGGCCGGACTGTCCACCGCGTACGGCCTCACCGGACACGCGTTCGTGCGCGACGCGGTGACCCGGGCCGTCGGGCACGGCGGCGGCACGGTCGACGAGATCGCCGCCGAACTGGCCGGACGGCCGGAGACGTTCTTCGGGCAGGGCCGTGCCTTCGCCGTCCGGGGCGCGAGCGGCACCCAGTGGTTCGACGTCACCGTCACCGTCTCCCGCGCCCCCGACGACGAGCCGCCGCTCTTCCTGCCCGCCAAGGACATCGCGACCGCCGTCCCCGACCCGTACACGGGCCCCCTGGCGCCGCTGGACGAGGCCGTCGGCAAGGACACCAAGGTCGACGTCCAGCACAACACCGCGGCCACCGCGGCCACCACGGCCGACGGATCCTCGAGCCACGGCCTGGGCGGCACGGCGTTCGGCCTCGCGCCCGTCGCCCCCGGGCTCTGGCTCGGCGCGGCGGCCACCGCCGGCGTGCACCCCTGGCAGTCCTCACGGGAGACGCGCGGCCAGCGCAACGTGGCCGAGCCACGGGTGCTGCGCAGCGACTCGGGCTCGGTCGAGGTGCCGCGCAAGATCCGGTACGGCGTCCGGGTGCGGAGCCACGACGGCGCGGAGGTGTCGGCCGCCAGCGGACCCGGCACCCTCACCCAGCGGGTGCCCACCGAGCACCTGGTCCCGGCGCGCAGCGGCCCGCAGGCCGGCGTGCGGCGGGTCGGCCCGGACACCGCCCGGCGCGTCTCGCTCGCCGACTCCCTCGCCCCGCTCGGCGTGACCGACACCGCCGCACCGCACCAGGGCGGCGGCGGACTGTTCGACGCGGTCGCCTCCGTCCTGCACCCCTCCCTGACCGCCCCCGGCGCACCGGGCCGCGCCCGGCTCTACGCGGTCACGTCCACCACGAGCGTGCTGGAGGACCTGCCCCGGCTGCTGCGCGACGGGGTCCTCGGCGAGGACCTGGAGTCCAAGGACGGCAGGACCGCGGGCAGTTACCGGATGAGCGCGCAGATCACCGGCCTCGCCCCCGCCTGGAGCACCGGCAAGACCCAACTGCGCACCCACCAGCAGACCCAGCACACCGTCACCGACACCGCGGGCAAGGGCCGGGCGCTCGCGGGCGGTGTGGGCCCGGCGGCCGGTGTCGGCGCCGCCGGCAACGCGGCGGTGGTGCGCGGCACCGTCATGCCGGTCGCGGCCGCGCGCTCGGCGCGGTTCACCGTGGCCGAGCAGAGCGTGACGAGCCGTCAGGGCGCCGAGGTCCGGGGCGAGAAGGTGCTCTACCGCGGCACCGTACAGCTCACCGTCGAGGGGACGGGCCCGCGCTCGGCCCGGTCGGTGCTGAACCCCCGGGCGCGGGTCGCCGTGCACACGATGGACGTGCTGATCAGCCTGCGCGCCGACGAGGCACAGGAGCTGGGGCTGCAGCTGCCCCCCGGCGTGCGGGCCGGCGAGTTCGTCAGGAAGCCGACGCGGACCGTGGTGGACGCCGAGGGCCGCGAGAAGCAGGAGGAGGTCGAACGCCACCTCCCGTTCGGGGCCATGGGCTCCAGCGTCGCGCTCAGCGCCCTCGACACCCGGCCCATGATCCAGGCCGTGCAGCAGCTGTTCGCCGTCGACCCCCGGCTGGCCGGCTATCTGCCCTCGTTCGGAGCCGACACCGCCCCGACCCCCGCCGACGGTGAGGAGGCCGCCGCGCAGCGCCACAACCAGCGGGAGCTGATGGCCGCCCTGTCCGAGACCAACCTCCGCGTCAACAAGGACCAGTTGCTGTCCACCGGCATCCGGGTACGGCTGCGCCGCAAGGGCACCCTGCACTCCCACGACGTCCAGATCCGGGTCAAGGGCACGCTCGGGAAGGCCGACTACCTCGGCGACACCGAGGACTGGCTGGTGCGCAGCCACTCCGGTGTCGCGAGCAACTCGCAGAGCGGACGCAGCAGTACGCGCTCGATCGGCGGCATGGTCCTCGGCCAGGCCCGGCTGGTCCCCGGCGCCCTGACCGCCTCGGCCCGCTACGACCGCGGCCGCAGCGGCACCCGCCGCAACCAGGCGGGCCCCACCACCCGGACGGACGTCCTCACCAACGGCTCCGAACAGGCCGCGACCTTTGCGGCGGCCCTGCGGCTGGACGTGCACGTCACCATGACCTCCCGGAAGCGCAAGCTCGCCCGCGGCCTCACCGCCGGCTCCCCCGGCCGGGACGCGCCGGAGCCCAGCCGGCTGGCGCGTCTGCACCTGGGGGAGCAGGACGTACGGCTGCGGACGGCAACGGAGTTCACCCTCGACGACGCCGGGAAGGAGCGGCTCGACGAGATCGGCGCGCCGGCTCCCGGTCCCGAGGCCGCGGTGGCCGCCGAGGGCATCGGCGACCTGGCCGGCCTGGTCCCGGCCCCGGCGGCCGGGCAGGCCCTGCGCGACTGGCAGCTGGTGGAGACCGTCGGCGACGGACAGCCGCTGCGGGACCTCGCCTTCGGGCTGCTGTCCCGGGCCGCGGCCCGCGGCCGGGCGGGACACGAGGACCCCGCGCTGGCCACGGAGGGGCTGGCGCCGCGGCTGGCGATCGAGGAGCGGCTCAGTCCGCAGGCGATCAGGGCGTCGCTGCGGCAGGCCGCGTCCTCCGGCTGGGTGGTGAAGAACCTGCGCTACCCGCGCCGCCTGGCCGCGCTGAACGGCGCCGTCGGCACCCGGCTGGCGCTGGCCAACCCCCGGCTGCTGCACGAGGGCGCCGGTCCGGGCACCGAGACGTTCGTGCTCGGCGGCCACCAGGCGGCCGGGCAGCAGGGGACGGCCACCACCGACTCGGTGCAGGTCGGGGTCACCGGCCTGGAGAGCGGCACCCACTGGCGCGCGGCAGAGGGACTGTCCGGGTACCGGAGCCAGGGCGAGAGCCGGACCGAGGCCACCGCCCTGTCCGGCACGGTGGAGCGCAACGCCCACACCCCCCGCAAGGCCCCCCTGTACCTGGTGCTGTGCGATCTGCTGGTCACCATGGTGGCGGAGGTCAAGGTCACCGGCGGCGGTCCGTACACGGCGTCCGCGGCCCGGACGCTGCCGGCGACGGCCGCCGTGTGGCTGACGGCCGGGCAACTGCGGGCGGCGGGCCTGGACCTTCCGGAATCGGCCCGCAAGGCGCTGAAGGCGGACGGGACGGGGGCCGGAGGCCGTCCCGCGGCCGGGGACACGGGTGAACGGGAGCGGGCCGCCACCGCGACCGGCGGCACCGCACCGACCGACCGGACCGCGACGGGGAACACCGCCACGCATGAACAGGCCGCCGCCGGCGCCGGGAACACGGCGGCACGGGACCAGGCCGCCACCGGGGCCGCGGACACGGCGGCCGGCTCCCGGCGGCAGTCCGCCGCGGCCCTGCCCGGATCCCTCCCGCTCGGCTTCGGGATGATCGAGGACCTGCCCGCCTTCGTCCCGCTGCTGGAAGGCCTGCGTACGAACCTCGGCACGCGCCACCGGAGCCTGGCCGCCGAACTGCTGCCCAGACAGCAGCTCAAGGACCGCAACGACAACGTGCAGCGGCTGCTGCGCGTCCTGGACCGGGACGGCGCCGCCGGTCTGCTGGGAAGCGCCATGGACGGCGGGGTCACCGTCGAGCTGTTCGACGGACGCCGGACGCCCTACTGGGCGGTGTTCAAGGTGACGCGACTGGGCGACGACGTCACCGAGGGCGCGGCGGACGACGGCCGCGACATGGAGTACATCACCTCGGCGGTCGCCCAGGAGGCCACCGTGCGGGAGCAGGGCGTGACCACCGGCGCGGAACTGACCGTCGGCGCCGGCGGCCGGCCCGACGGCGGGGCAGGGCAGTTGAAGAGCACCGGTGCAGCGGGCGGTCTCGGCGCAGGCCGGGGCGCATCGCACCGGCAGGGCTCCGCCTCCCGGGGCCAGCTCGGCATGAAGACGGTCGCGGAGGCCAAGACGGCCAGGTCGACGAAGCTGCGGCTGCCGATCACGGCCACCCTCGAACTCTACGAGGGCGACCGGCGCATAGGCCTGGCCTCCACCGGCCGGACCGCCTTCACCTACCGCATCCTTGACAACGACCTCAAGGCACTCGCCCGGGTGGCCGCCCCCCGCAGGACGGCCACCACCGCCCCGGCCCCCGGCACGCAGGAGGCCCGCCCGGCCCGCCTCGGGGCCTGGCGCGCCCTCGGCGCGAAGCTGCCGATGGAGGCCCAGGTCAACGGGTTCCAAGGCGCGCCGGCCGTACGGCAGTTGGTCACCGAGACGGTCCGGGCCGCGGGCGGTGACCCGAGGTACCGGGAAAAGGGCCAGTCGGCCGCGTACACCCTGAACGAGGCCCTCTCCACCGAGTGGCTGACCGCGGCGCTGCCACTGCTGACCTCCTCCGGAGTGGACCTGCCCCCGGTGCACGCCACCGGGGTCGAGGGCCAGGACCTGCACGTCTCCCTGCACGCGCGGCTGCGCCGGGGACGGGTCCTGGGCGTGGGCGACAAGATGACCTTCGAGACGGTCGGCCAGAGCACCCTGGACGCGCCCCGCCCCACCCAGACCGACGGCCAGAGTTCCCACGGCCAGGGCAGGTCCGCGCACGGCCGGTTCGGCGGCGGGCTGGTCGACGCCGACCAGTTCCGCCTCAACCAGCTGACGGGCACCACCGGCGGCTCGGGCGGCGCGGCCGACGGGGCGGTCAACGCCTCCGGTTCCATGCCGCTCCACAAGCCGAAGCTGGAGTCGGTCCTCGTCCAGTTCTCGCTGGGCGTACGGGTGGTGGCGCGGGTGGACAACCGGATGCGTTCGTCCCGTACGGCCACCGCCGTACGGGAGCTGTCGCTGCCGCAGCCGGTGGTGGTCCGCATGCCGGCGCCCATGGTGCGCCACATGCTGACCACGCAGGCCGCGTATCTGCTGGACCCCGCCGACCACCTGGGGCTCCTGGGGCTCCGCAAGGCCGCCGCACCTCCGCCGCCGAACTGAACGGCCCTGGCGCGCCCCGGTCCCGCCGCGCACCGCGGGACCCGGGGGCGGGGAAGTGGGGAGGCGGGACGTGAGGAGGTGAGGACCAGGAGACCGGGCGCGGGACGCTCAGCGCGGAACCACCCAGTCCGGCACCCAGGTCCCGGCGGCGCCGTGCCCGGCCGGGCCGGCGGTGAGATGGGCGCGGAGGGTGGGCAGCGCCGGGTGGGGATTGTCGCGGTGCCACAGGAGCGAGTGCGGGTAGACGGGCGTCGGGCCGGTGACCGGGATACGGCGCAGGCCGTGGCCGGCCGGCCAGATGAGGCGGGTGTACTCGCCCATGAAGGTGGCCAGGGCCGGGGTGTCGGCGACGGTGTCGAGGAGCGCGTCCGAACCGAAGTTGGGCCCGCTCGCCTCGATGGTGAGGCCGAACTCGGCGACGAGGTCGTCGTAGTAGGCGGCCCACTCGGTGCCGGGGACGATCCCGGGCATCCAGATCCGGTGCCCGGTGAGCTGCGCGACGGTCAGCGACCGGGCGCCGGCCAGCGCGTGGGCGGGGCCGGTGAGGAGCTGGAGCGGCTCGTCGAGCACCCGGACGGACTCGATGTCCTCGGGAAGAGGCCGCCCGGGCACGCCGACGGCGCGGAAGGACGCGTCGAGCGTACCGGAGCGGAGCGCGGCGACGGCCGTGCCGATGTCGGACAGCATCACCACGTCGAGGTCGATCTTGGGGTGCGCGCGGTGGAAGCCGCGCATCAGGCCCGAGGCCGCGCCGCGCGAGTTGATCACGTCCACGCGCAGCGGACGGCGGCCGGTGCGCACGGAGGCGACCGCCCGCTCGGCGACGCGCAGCAGCTCACGGGCGTGGGGCAGGAACGCCTGTCCGTCGACGGTGGGCTCGGCACCCCGCGGCGTGCGGGTGAACAGCCGCACCCCGAGGTCGCGCTCCAGTGCGGCGACACGCTTGGAGACGGCCTGCTGGGTGATCGACAGGTCGGCGGCGGCCTTCTGGAACTGGCCCGATTCGACGACGGCGACGAAGGTGCGTACCGCTTCGAGGTCCATGCCGTGCCACCCCAGATCCCGTCGTCACGTTCCCGTCCGCCGCGATTCCACGACAGGAGCCGGTGAGCCACCGAGGGTACCTCCTCTACAGGACCGGCCCCCCGGGCGGCGGGGACGTCGGCCGGTCCCGCCCGGGCCGGCCGGCCGGGCTCTCGGCGATCGCCTCCGCCAGCGGCTTGCGTGCCAGGTCGGGCACCTCGCAGTCGGCCGCGGCGTAGCCGACGGGGAAGAGGATGTAGGGCCGTTCGTTGCCGGGCCGCTCGCAGATCTCGGTGAGGAAGCGCATCGGGTTGGGCGTGTGGGTCAGGGTGCTCAGGCCCATCGCGTGCAGGGCGGCGATGAACAGGCCGCACGCGATGCCCACGCTCTCGTTCACGTAGTAGTTCTTGCGCAGCGAGCCGTCCGGCAGCACCGTGCTCTTCTCGGCGAAGCAGACGACGATCCACGGCACGACGTCGAGGAAGGACTTGTCCGAATCCGTCTCCAGACGCGCGAGCGCGGCGCGCCACTCGGGCGGGATCCGCCCGCCCTCGTAATTGACCTTCTCCTCCTCCTCGGCGGCGAGCCTGATGCGGTGCTTGGTCTCGGCGTCACCGATCACGGCGAACTTCCACGGCTGGAAGTGGGCCCCGGAGGGGGCGGTGTTCGCGGCGGCGACGGCGAGGTCGACGCACGCGCGCGGGACCGGCTCGTCACTGAAGAACCGCACGCTGCGCCGGCGGTCGAGGAAGGACACGAAGTCCTTCCCCCGCCGGACCATCTCGGCCTCGTCGTACCGGTCGGGCCGGTAAGGGACGAACGGGTGGGTGTGCTGCCTCACGACTGCTCCTCGCGGACCGGGAGCCCACAGCGTGGGCCACCGGCAGCCGAATGGGCAACAGAGTCGGCATCCCGTTGCTAATCTGACAGCCGATGAGGTGTGAGGGTGCCTCACAGGTCACAGATCGGCAGGAACGGTGGCACGGCAGGGACTCGACGCGCTCGACGGCCGGATGCTGCGTCTGCTGAGGGAGTGTCCGCGTGAGGGCCTGCTGGAGATCGCCCGCCGGCTCGGCGTCGCGCGCGGCACGCTGCAGGCCCGGCTCGACCGGCTCACCGCTTCCGGCGTGGTGACCGGCTACGGACCGGACGTGGACGTCGCCGCTCTCGGTCACGGGGTCGAGGCGTTCACCACGTTCGAGGTGGACCAGCCCGCCCGCGAGGCCATCACCGCCCGCCTGCGGGCCGTGCCGCAGATCGTCGAGGCGCACGTCGTGACGGGCCCCGGCGACATCTGGTGCCGCATCGTGGGCGTGAGCAACCAGCACGTGCAGCAGGTGATCGACCATGTTCTCGAGGTCCCGGGCGTCCGGCGCAGCACGACGGTCATCGCACTGAGCGCGGTCGTCCCTTACCGGGTGCAGCCCCTGGTCGACGAGGTGGCCGGTCTCTCCGGGGACCCGGACGCACGCCTTTGGTAGTCCGGCGGCGCGTTCACCGTCTCGTCGTCATGCGGTGAGGACGAGAGTGGCGTCGTGCCCGCCGGAGCCGAGCGAGCCGGCCGGCGCGGCGGACCACCGCCCGGTGCGCCGCTCGCCCCGCACCACGTCCGGTTCCCCGCGCGGGTCGGCTTCGTCGGGGTTGCGCGTGGCCGGCGCCCGTGCCGTCCGCGAGCGCGCAGAGCGCCGCCATGGCGTGATCGGGCCAGGCTGCTGAGGGCGAGTCAGGAGAGGAGGTGAACGAACCACCGGCGAGAGAGTGTCACCTTCCGGCGACCCATGGCGGGCGGGGCGGTGCCGCCGGACGAGGGGGGCCCGACCCCGGCCGGCCAAGGTCCCGCCCGGAGCCGGGGGGTGGGCGTGGGCGTGCATGCCGCGCCTGGGACACTGGTCAAGATCCACCGGGTCACGGGTCTGTCCCGGCGGACGGTGCTCCCCGGCAGGCGCGAGAGGGGCGCTTGCGGTGGTGGCGCGCGTCGTGCGCCGAGGCGTGTCACAGGGATGTATCAGCGGGCGCCGACGGGGAACGGCTCACCGAGGCCGACGAGTCCTCTCGGTCAGAATCGCTCGCCGGTACCGAGACTCCCGCCGACGCCCGCCGACTCGTACGGAGGGGTACGGACTCGTACCGAACGGCCGGTCCCCCACAACCGAACTGAGGAAAACGATGCGCGTTCACAAGCTCACCTTCGCCGCCCTGGCCGTCGCCGCGAGCCTCTCGCTCACCGCCTGCCAGAACGACGACGGCGGCACGACGGGACAGAGCGACCCGTCGGCCGCGTCCACCGCGTCCTCCTCGGGCGGCGGGACGGGAGCGGGCGGCGGCTCGGGCCAGGGCGGCGGCGCGCAGGACTCCGAGGGCGCCGGCTCGGCCGGGAGCGGCACGGCGGGCAAGAACTCCTCCGGGCAGGGCGCGGCCGCGGGCACCGGATCCGACGCGGCGGGCACGACCGGCAAGACCGGCAGGTGCCGTACCGACGAGCTGGAGATCACGGCGGCGGACAACACCATCGACGGCGACCCCGACCGCACCGTCGCCGTGACGATGAAGAACCGCGGCGGCCGGGACTGCACGATCTCGGGGTACGCGGGCGTCGACCTGAAGCTCAAGGAGGGCTCGCTGTCCGCGAAGCGCACGGGTGAGAAGGCCACCTCGTCGGTGCTCAGGAACGGGCAGTCGATCGCCTTCGGCATCCACTACCCCACCAACGACACGGGCGGCTCCGGCGTCCGCGTCACGGGGCTGCTGGTGACGCCGCCGAACGAGACCAAGACGGTCACCCTCGCGTGGCCCGGCGCCGCCACGCTGCCCGTCACGGACAGCACCGCCTCCCAGGTGACGGTCGGCCCGGTGGGCAGCGCCGGCCAGGGCGGCTGACCGCACGTCCGGCCGGCAAGGCGCCGCAGGCCGGCCTGCGGCGAGACGCGCCGCGCACCGCGCATTCGACACCACCGCCCTGCCCCGCCGCCCTGAGAGGATCGGGGCATGGCTGACTCATCTGTGCGGATCAATGCCCTCATCGTCGACGCCGGGGACCCGGAGCGGCTCGCCCGCTTCTGGTCCGAACTGCTCGGCAGGCCGATCGTGGGCCGTACGGGACCGTACGTATGGCTGCGGCGGGAGAACGACCTGGGCCTGGGCTTCCAGCGGAACGCCGGGCCCAGGACCGGCAAGAACCGCATGCACTTCGACGTCAGTTCGGCCGACCCCGCCGCCGAGCAGCAGCGGGTCGAGGCGCTGGGCGGGCGCAGGCTGGAGCAGTACGCCGACGGCGGGTTCCTGGTGATGGCGGACCCCGAGGGCAATGAATTCTGCATCATCCCCGAGGGGCCCTTCGAACTCGACGACGAGGGACGCGCGCACTATCTCGGCTGACCGGCACTCCGGCACGGGGCCACGCGCGGGACGTCCCGGACCGGAGTGTCAGACGGCTGCCAGGATCTCCACCCCGAGCGCCTTGAGCTGTTCGACGACGGTGTCGCGGGGACCGGCGTCGGTGATCAGGCCGCTGATCCTCTCCCAGGGCAGGACGCGGAACGGTGAAGCCGTGCCGATCTTCTCCGAGGAGGCGAGGACGTAGGTGTCCGCGGCCCGTGCCGACAGGGCGCGCTTCATCGCCGCCTCCTCGGCGTCTCCCGTGGTCAGTCCGGCCTCGGGGTGCACCCCGGTGACACCGAGCAGGAAGATGTCCGCGGAGACGTTCTGCGCGGCCTCGACCGCGGCGGCACCGCACGTGACCGCCGAGTGCTTGAAGAGGCGCCCCCCGAGCAGGAAGAGCTCCGCCCGGGGATGGTCGAGCAGCGCCGCTGCGATCGTCGGGCTGTGGGTGATCACGGTGCAGGAGAGGTCCCCGGGGAGCGCGCGGGCGACGGCGAGGGCGGTGGTGCCGCCGTCGAGAATCAGCGTGCCGCCCGGGCGCACCAGCCCGGCGGCCGCCGCGGCCACCTTCCGCTTGCCGTCCGGGGCCACCGCCTGCCGGGCGCCGTAGTCCGCCACCGCTGGAGAGACGGGCAGCGCGCCGCCGTAGACCCGCTGGCACAGCCCCTCGGCGGCCAGATCGCGCAGGTCGCGCCGCACGCTGTCCTCCGAGATGCCCAGTGCGGCGGCGACTTCCTTCGCCACGATCTTTCCCCTGCGGGCGAGCAGACCGAGCAGGTGCTCACGTCGTTCAGCGGCCAGCATTCACGTTTCCCCTCATTCAGATCCCCCTGCGTTAATAATCGTGCCTGTTCTTGCACGATCCTGCGTGTATCTTAGCGCCTGTGACCGACCATCCCCAGCTCGTCGTCCCCGACGAGACCCGTGTGACAGGCCGACCGGGCATCGACATCCCCGACCACCGCGGGCGCACCGGCCTCGACCGGGCCGGCCGGGGCCTCGACCGCAACCCCGGCGTCCGGGTGCGCGACGTCGAACTCACCTCCCAGGGCTGGCACGTCCTGCGCCGCACCACCTTCGACTACCGCCGCCGCGACGGACGGTGGGAGACCCAGCAGCGCGAGACCTACGACCGCGGCAACGGCGCCGTCGTCCTGCCCTACGACACCGGGCGCGACCGCGTCCTGCTCACCCGCCAGTTCCGCTACCCGGCCTACGTGAACGACCACCCCGACGGCATGCTCGTCGAGGCCGCGGCCGGGCTGCTCGACGCGGACGACGCGTACACCGCGGTCCGCCGCGAGAGCGCCGAGGAACTCGGCGTGACCCTCGGCCCCCTCACCCACGTCCTCGACGCCTACATGAGCCCCGGTTCCGTCACCGAGCGCCTTCACTTCTTCGCCGCGCCCTACACCCCGGCCGACCGGACCGGCGCCGGCGGCGGACTGGAGGAGGACGGCGAGGACATCGAGGTCCTCGAACTCCCCTTCACGGAGGCCCTGGCCATGACCGGCGACGGCCGCATCGCGGACGGCAAGACCATCCTGCTCCTCCAATGGGCGGCCCTGCACGGACCGTTCGCCCCGCGGCGCGACGGGCGAGAGCCGCTCACCCGGGGCGAAGTTCAGCCGGACGAGACCGGGGCGTGCCCGAACGCGCCGGCGTGATCTGCGACCCAGCGGGAGAACGTCCTCGGCGGCACCCCGAGCACGTCGGACACGGCGGAGGTGACGTGGGCGGGCCTCCCGAGCGTCGCGCCCCAGGCGCTGAGCAGCATGTCGACGACCGGGCGCGGCGCCTTCCCCTCCGTCCGGCTGCGGAACTCCTCCGGCGACAGCTCGCTGAACCTGACCGGGCGCCCCAGCACCTCCCCGATGATCTCCACCTGCTCCGCCTGGCTCAGCGACTCGGGGCCGGTGAGGACGTAGTCACCGCCGGCATGCCCGTCCTGGTACAGCGTCCGCGCCGCGACGGCCGCGACGTCCCGGTCGTCGACGGGCGCGGTCTCGGCGGCGCCGTAGGGCCACCGGACGACATCGCCCGCGCGGACGGCGGGACCCCACCAGGCCGACGCGTTGGACGCGAGCATCCCCGGCCGGATGACCGTCGACTCGACTCCGGTGGCCGCGATGAGCCGCTCGATCCCGGCGTGGAGCGCCGCCATGGGGTTCGGCTGCTGGAAGAACGGGTGCGGTGTCCGGTGCGGCGAGGACAGGAAGACGATGCGCCGCGTGTGGGCCGCCAGCCGCCCGACCACCGCCTCGGCGGTCGCCAGCGGCGCGGTCCACAGGAGGAAGACGGCGCCGGTGCCCCGCAGCGCCCCGTCGAGAGACGCGGGCACGGTGAGGTCCCCGGTGACGGCTTCGACGCCGGCCGGCAGCGTCGCCGCCGCTTCGGCGCGTCGCGTGAGGGCGCGGACCGGCACGCCCGCGCCGAGGAGCTGGTCGATGACCGCGCGTCCGATCCGGCCGGTGGCCCCGGTGACGAGCACCGGGGGCGTGTGGGGCCGGGCCGGCAGGGAGGCGGTGTCCGCTTCGGGAAGGTCTGTCTGAGTCACCCGCGCATCAAAGCGTTACTGGGTTAAAAAAGCAACTCGGTTAAGAATGTTATGCTGAGCGAGTGATCGAGCCGACGGGGCTGCGCGCCCGCAAGAAGGCGCGGACCCGTGACGCCATCGCCGAGGCGGCGGTCTCCCTGTTCCTGGCGCACGGATTCGACCAGGTGTCGGTCAGCGACATCGCCGCGGCGGCCGAGGTCTCCAAGCCCACCCTCTTCCGGTACTTCCCCACCAAAGAGGACCTGGTGCTGCACCGGTTCGCGGACCACCAGGGTGAGGCCGCGCGCGTCGTGCGTGAGCGCGGGCCCGGCGTCTCCCCGATGGCGGCGCTGCACCGGCACTTCCGGGCCGGCCTCGACCGGTACGAGCCCGTCACCGGCCTGTGCGACCATCCCGCGGTGGTGGACTTCCACCGTCTCGTGTTCACCACGCCGAGCCTGGCGGGGCGGCTCACGCAGTACATGCTCGAGGACGAGCAGGTGCTGGCCGAGGCCCTCGATCCGGGACCGGACGTCCAGGCACGGCTGAGAGCGGCCCAGGTGCTCGCGGTCCAGCGGGTGCTCGCCCGCACCAACTGGCAGAAGATCGCCGACGGGCGGCCCGCCCGCGACGTGCACCCCGAGGCCGTCACCGACGCCGACCAGGCCTTCGCCCGGCTGCGGTGACGGGGCGGCTCCCTTCTGCGCCGAGCGGCCGGAAAGACCTCGTCCGTCCGGCCGGACGACCGCGCGCAGCAGGGAGTTCACCGGCCTCCCGGTGACGGGCCGCGCAGGGTCACGGGCGCTGCGGGCAGGAGCGGAGGAAGTCGAGGAGGGCCGCGTTCACCTCGGCCGGGCGTTCCTGCTGGGTCCAGTGTCCGCAGCCCGCGAGCTCGACAGGCCGGCGCCGCAGGCCGGGCATCCGGCCGGGAAGGCTCGCGATGAGTTCGGGCGCGCCGGGGAAGGCGGGAACGGGGTCGCGGTCGCCGTAGACGTACAGGGCCGGCGTGGTGACGACCGCATCGGCCCACGGCGCGGTCAGTTCCCAGTTGCGGTCGAGGTTGCGGTACCAGTTGAGCGCACCGGTGAAGCCCTCGGAGAAGCTCTCGGTGAGCGCGTCGAGGTCCTCCTCGGTGAGCCAGCCGGGCAGCGTCTCGGGATCCGGCATGGCCGCGAGCCAGCCGCGCTCCGGGTCGACGAGCGGCTGCTTCACACCGCCGGGAGCATCACCCGAGGCCGAGTAGATGAACTTCCGCAGCGCTGTGCGCGTGTCCCGCCCGAACTCGGCGTCGGCGACACCGGGGCGGTCGAAGTAGTTCCAGTAGAAGCGTCCGCCGAACGCCCTGTCCATGGCGGCCAGCGGCGGCTCCTTGCCCCGGAACGGCGGCGGCACACTCAGCCCCGCCACCCCGAGGACCATGTCCGGGCGCATCAGCGCGGTGTGCCAGGCCACCGGCGCCCCCCAGTCGTGCCCGACGACGTACGCCCTCTCCTCGCCCAGCGCCCGGACCAGCCCGACGACGTCACCGACCAGGTGCAGGATGGTGTACGCCCCGACGTCGGCGGGGTGGTCGCTGCGGCCGTAGCCGCGCTGGTCCGGGGCGACGACGCGGTACCCCGCCTCGGCCAGCGGACCGAACTGGTGGCGCCAGGAGCGCCAGGACTCGGGGAAGCCGTGCAGGAGCACGACCAGGGGGCCTTCGCCCTGCTCGGCGATGTGCAGCCGGATTCCGTTCACATGGACCACGCGGTGTTCGACCATGGGCCGAGCGTACGCGCCGTCACCCGGCGCGGGGAGGCGCCTTCCCGGCGGCCGGTTCCCTCCGCGCCGCCACCGTTCAGGGCCTGTCCGGCGGATCGGACCGCAGGGAACTCACAGCGCCTGATCGGTCCAGGTCAGCGGGGGCTGGTGCGTGCGGACGCAAGGCGGAGGAGGGAGCCGGCGCGGCGCGCCGGCGAGTGACGGCGACGCCGCAGGCGGGCGTGCCGGGCCCCACGCCGGGGGCGTGATCCGCCGGAGGGGGCCTGGGCCCTGTCGTCGAATTCCCGGCCGCCCCGCGAAACCTGGCACGCCCTCTCGCCGCACCGGGCGAAAGCCCGAGTACGCCCAGTACGGGGGGACTTCCGCCCGGCACGAGAGCACGCACCGGACGCCGCGGGCCCGCCCTCCGGTTGACGACGGGAATGTGACGACAGCACTAGAGTCGGGCGCCATGCGCATACTCGTCGTGCAGCACGATCCGGGCCTCGCGGCACTGATCTCCGGGTGTCTGCTCCGGATCGGCTTCGACACCGACACGGCCGCCGACCTCGCCGACGCCGGCCTCAAGTTGGGCGCGAGCGCCTGCCACGGTCTCGTGGGTGACCGGGCGCAGCCCGACGGGGACGTCCTCCGCCTGGTCGCCGCCCACCGCCGGACCGGCTGGACCCGCCCGGTCCTGATGCTCACCGCGCTCGACTCGTACGCCGAACGGGTGACCCTCATCGAGCAGGGCGCCGACGACCACCTGGTCAAGCCCTTCACCACCGCCGACCTCACCTCCCGTGCGCTCGCCCTCTTCCGCGCCCCCGTGGCTGTCGGCCAGGGGCCCCGGCTGCGCTTCGGCGATCTGGAACGGAGCGCGCACGGCGGCCGGTTCACCCGCGCCGGGGTACCGCTGTCCCTGACCGTCACCGAGGAGGCGGTCCTCCAGGCCCTGATGCTGGCGGGCGGCGCGCTGGTCACCCGTGACCGGCTGGCCCTGTGCTGCGCCGGCGACGGGCACCCGCCGGACTCCGACGCGGTCGACGCACTGATCGGCCGGCTCCGCCGCCGGCTCGGCCACCCGGACCCGGTCCAGAGCGTCCGAGGGATCGGCTACCGCCTGGTCGGCCCCGCCTGAGACAGTGCCCTCGGCGGACCGGCCGGGAGGCCCGGACCCGTGCCCGCGTCCGGGCGCGCGGCCGCCGGCGGAGGGGGGCCGGCGACGGCGGGCGCCCCGCGGCACAGGAGCCGCCCCGCACGCCGGGTCGCGGCGGCACCCGAAGCCCCGGGCCGGCCCGCACGAGGGCCGCCTCGCGCCCCCGTACCGCCCCGTGCGCGGATCACGGACCAGTCTGGTCGGCCCGGCCGCCGGCGCCCAGCAGTCCCGTGGTCTCGAACGGCTCGCCGGCCGCGAGGCGGGGGAGTTCGCGGCGCGCCACCCAGGTGACCACGGGCGGCATCGCGGCACGTACGAGCTGGGCCGCCCGGAGCCACCGCGGTACGTAGACCGAGGGGCGGCGCCGTTCGATCGCGGTGACCAGCCGGTCCGCCACGTGCTCGGCGCCGTACACCTTGCGCGCCGGCGGCGGCATGTGGCCGCGCAGTTCCCGCAGCGCCGGATGCCGGTCGGAGTCGCGGATCATGTCGGTGTCGGTCCAGTTGATGTACGCGATGCCGACGCCCACGCCCCGGTGGGCCACCTCCGCCCGCAGCGAGTGGGCGAACGACTCCGCCCCGGCCTTCGAAGCGCAGTACGCGCTCATCATCGGAGCGGCACCGAGGGAGGCGAACGACGCCACCTGGAGGAAGTAGCCGCGGGTGCGGAACAGGTCCCCGAGGAACGTCCGGGCGGTGACGGCACTGCCGATGAGGTTCACCTCGACCACGCGGCGCCACACGGCGGGGTCGGAGCCGGCGAACGGGCCGCACTCGGCCACACCCGCGTTGGCGACCACGACGGAGGGCGGGCCGAGCCGCGCGCGGACGGCCTGCCCGGCCCGGGCCATGTCCCGGTCGTCCGTGACATCGGCCGACCAGTACTCGCTGATGCCGGGCAGCGACGCCTTGAGCCGTGTCAGCAGCCGCTCCTCATGCCCGAGCAGCGCCACCTTCGCCCCGCGCGCGGACAGTTCCCGGGCCATCGCCGCGCCCAGACCGCGTGCCGCTCCGGTCACCACCGCCGTCCGTCCGCGCAGGGGGTCCTCGGTGACCGGCATGGAACGGTTCCTCTCACGCGGCGGTGTCCGTCCCGCCCACCGTAAGGACGGACGGCCCCGACGGCATGCCGGCAGCCGTCGCACACCTCGGCGCGGCGCGCCCTCAACGGGCCGGGAGACCGTCCCGGCGGACGCCGGGACGCGGGGCGCGAGGCATACCGTAAGGTCCCGCCCCGTGGGGTTGACGCAGGGGAACATCGTCGCTCGGGCGGACACCGTACCGCCCCGCCTCACCGCGTGCGCGCCGTCCCCGGACTGTCCGGCCGGTGCGGCCGCGGGCCGGGGACGACCGCACTCGACCGCGATGACCGGCCGGCACCACCGTCTGCCGGCCGACCTGCGCGGCGGACACACCGAGAGCAAGGAGAACCCTGATGGACACCCGTGAACTTCAGCGCCTCTACGCTGATCTGACGACCCCTCACGTCGCCGACGCGATCACGCGGCTCGGCCTCCCCGTACGGCACGCCCCCGCCGACGTACGTCCGCTGTGGACGGGCTCCCACGTCGTCGGCCCCGCCCGTCCCGCCCGGCACTTCGGCAGCGTCGACGTGTTCCTGGAGGCCGTCGGGCACGCCCGCCCGGGGGACGTGCTCGTGGTCGACAACGGCGGCCGGGACGACGAGGCGTGCGTCGGCGATCTCGTCGCCCTGGAGGTCCAGCGCGTCCAGCTGGCCGGAATCGTGATCTGGGGCCTGCACCGCGACTCCCGCGAACTGCGTGACATCCGCCTGCCGGTCTTCAGCCAGGGAGCGCTGCCCGTCGGCCCGCAGCGGGTCGATGCCCAGGAGCCGGACGCGCTCGCCCGTGCGCGGTGCGGCAACGCCACGGTCACCGGCGAGGACGTGGTGCTCGGCGACGACGACGGGGTCCTCTTCTTCCCCGCCGGCCGCGCCGCCGAGATCGCCGGGACCGCGACGGCCATCCGCGACACCGAACGGGCCCAGGCCACCCGGATGCGGCTCGGTGAGACCCTCCGCGAACAGACCCGGTTCACCGACTACCTCGCCGCCCGCGACAAGGAGGGCATCACCTTCCGCCGGCACCTGCGCGCCATCGGCGGAGCCGTCGAGGAGTGACCGGCCGGGGGACGGCGTTCCCGGCCTCCCGGAGACAGCACGGCCGAGCCTTCGGTCGCCGGCCGCGCGGTCCGCCCCGTGTGCGGGCGGCGGTCAGCGGACCGTTCACTCAACGCCCGGGGAGAACGAGGGCAGTTGACCCCGCCCCTTCGGGCATTCATCGTGCCCCGGGGCTTACTGACTCGGCGCCCTTGCCACGTTTAATGTCCGGGAGTGAGCCTCTGGACTTCCCTCGAACCCGCCTCCGCGACTGTGGACCCGGGTGGTACCACGACGGTGCGGCTGCGTCTGCGCAACACCGGTGACGTGGTGGACGAGTACCGCTTCGAGGCGGTGGGCGCTCTCGCACCGTGGGCCGTCGTGGAGCCGCAGTCGCTGCGGCTGTACCCGGGGACGACGGGGTCGGTGGAACTGACGTTCTCTCCGCCGCGTACGCCGGACGCGACGGCGGGGCCGAATCCGTACGCGGTGCGGATCACGCCGACGGAGCATCCGGAGGCGACGACGGTTCCGGAGGGGAACCTCACCATCACCCCGTTCACCGAAGTGCGCGCGGAGTTGATACCGCCGACGGTGAAGGGCCGCTTCCGCGGCCGTCCGCGGCTGGCCGTGGACAACGTGGGCAACACGAAGCTGACGGCGTCGGTGAGCGGCAGCGACAACGGTGACCAGTTGTCGTACGACATCCATCCGAGCAATGTGCAGATCGAGCCGGGCCGCGCGGCGTTCGTGAAGACCACGCTGAAGCCGCGCAAGCTCATCTGGCTCGGGTCGGCGGAGCAGCGCCCCTACACCCTGGCGGTGCAGCGGTCGGGTGTGCCGCCGCTGGACGTGGAGGGCACGTACGTGCAGCGGGGTCTCCTGCCGCGCTGGCTCGCGGTCTTCCTCAGTGTCTGCACGGCGCTGGCGATCACCCTCGTGATGCTGTGGATCTCCCACCAGCCCCGGGTCAGCACCGCCGCCACCGAGAAGCTCCAGGAAGCCGGCACCAGTACGCTCCAGGCCCCTCCCTCACCGCTCCCGAAGGCGCCGGCGGCCCCGCCCTCCGACGCCGTCACGGCACCCCCGGCCCCGACCCGGCAGGCGGGCGGATCCGGAGGGGGAGACGAAGACGCGGCGGCGGGCGGTGGGTCCGGGCAGAAGGAGAAGAAGGAGAGCAAGGCACCGGAGAGGACCGCGGCGACCGCCGTCCAGGAACTCGCCGCCGAGGATCCGAGCGGACGGCACATCTGCTACCGGGTCTACACGCCGGGCGACGGCTGGTCCGAGGCCGTGTGCGACGGCGAGACAGCGGGCGCGCCGGGCTCGGGGATGCCGATCAAGGCCGTCAACATCGCCGTGTCCGGGACCAAGGGCACCTCCAGCGGCGCCTTCGTCCACGACCCGGAGTCGACCAATGGCGAGGGACACTTCCCCGAGCCGTGGTCGAATGCCGTCGACGGCATCGACAACTACGTCGGCAGTACCGAGAAGGACGCCCCGAGCATGCTGGGCTTCACCATCAACGTCGACGGCGGCAAAGGCACGGTCTGCCAGTCCTCCTACGTCCACAACGACACCTGGCTCGGCCTGGCGTGCGACGAACCCGGGACCGGGTACGACTTCACCTACGCGGGCACCCACGACAACGCGTCGTGGATCGAAGCGGTCAAGCTCAAGGTGTGACCCGGACCGCCGACGCCGAGCGCCGACCGGCGCCGGCCCACCGGTCCGGGGCATGAACGCCCGGTGGGGCCCCGTGAGCCTCGTCACCGTGGGCGACCGGTCGGCCGACGGCCGTGCGGACCTTCTCGCGACGAGCGGCGACTGGCTGGTCCGGTACCACGGGCTGGGCACGGGCGGCCTGCGGCGGGGCCGGCGGGACAACGCCACCTGGTGGGGGCTGGACAGCGGCGCCTTCTGACGTGCCGGACCCGCCACACCCGTACGGGCCCGGCACCGCGGTGCCGGGCCCGTACGGGTGTGGCGGGATCAGGCGTCGCCGTTGAGCATGGCGGCGGTCAGCACGTTGCCGGCGACGCCCCAGCCGCCGTCGGGGACCTCGTCGACGAGGACGACGGTGGTGGGGCGGGCACGCTCACCGTAGATCTCGGCGTACAGGTCGGTGGTGCGCTCGACGATCTTCTTCTTGTCCTCGGCGCTGAGGGTGCCGGCAGGGACCTTGAAGTGGGCGAAAGGCACTGGTTTCTCCTGGGATCGATCTGTCTTCTGCCGCGCGTGGCGCGTGGCGCGCGGTGCGCGGTGCGTGGTTGCGGTCGTCGTCGACGACGACGGTGATGGCGAGGGCTGCGGCTATGGCGATGGCGGGGAGGGGCTTGCGTGCACGTCTCCAGAGTGAGCGCTGCCGGCCAGCGCAGCCAGGGGATGTCATCCCCTGGGTCGCCGCACCGGCCGAGGCGCAGAATGGGGGCCATGGGTTCTGCGAAATACACCGAGCTGGGGTCCTTTCTGCGGTCGCGGCGTGAACGCATCCGCCCGGCGGAGGTGGGCCTCCCCACCGGGCCCCGCCGCCGCGTCCCCGGGCTGCGGCGTGAAGAGGTCGCCCAGCTCGCCGGGGCATCGGTGGACTACTACAACGAGCTGGAGCGCGGAGCCGGATCCCAGCCGTCGGAGCAGATGATCGCCGCCCTGGCCAGGGCGCTGCGGCTGAGCGCCGACGAACGCGACCACCTCTACCATCTGGCCGCTCGCCCGGTGCCGGTGCACGGCGGGGCCGCCTCCCACGTCCACCCCGGCATGTTCGACCTGCTCCGGCGCCTGACCTCGACACCGGCGCAGGTCATCACCGACCTGCACGTCACCCTCGTGCAGAACCCGCTCGCGGTGGCCCTGCTCGGGGACCAGTCCGGCTTCCGCGGCGCCCGGGCCAGCTTCATCCACCGCTGGTTCACCGAACCCGGAGCCCGGCAGCTCTATCCCGAAGCCGACCACGACGCCCAGTCCCGGGCCTTCGTCGCCGATCTGCGGGCGGCGGCCGCACGGCGGGACGCGAAGGACACCGAGGCCTCCTCGCTGATCAGCACGCTGCTCGACACCTCGTCCGAGTTCGCCGCCCTCTGGGCCGACCACGAAGTGGCGTTCCGGCGGGACGACCGAAAGCGCCTCAACCACCCGGCGATCGGTCTGATCGAGGTCAACTGCCTCAGCCTGTTCAGTGAGGACGGCCGCCAACGACTGCTCTGGTTCACCCCCGCGGTCGGCACGGACAGCGCCGGCCTGCTCGACCTGCTCACGGTCGTCGGCACCCAGGACATCGTCGGCGCGGCCCGCTGAAGGGTGCGGTGCGTGCCGCGGGTGCCATGCGTCACCGCGCCGTCGCCGCCGTGGAGGGCCGCCCGCCGTGCCCCGGCCGGCAGCGCCCGTAGGCTTCCCGCATGACCGATGAGAGCGAGCGGGCCGTACAGGCGGCCATCGAGGGGGAGATGCGGCTTCTCGATCCCGGGGTGCGCGCTTCCCCGGAGCGGGTGCTGGAGCTCCTGGACCCGGAGTTCACCGAGATCGGAGCTTCCGGACGCCGCTGGGACGTGGAGTCGGTCCTCACGGTGACGAGTGGCGGCTCGGTGTCCCCGCAGTCTCCGGTCGAGGTCAGCGAGGTGTCCGGGGTCGTCCTTGCCCCGGGTGTCGTGCACCTGACGTACTTCGCCGACAACCAGGGCCGCCGGGCATGGCGCAGCTCTCTGTGGCGTCTGACGGAGACGGGCTGGCGGCTCTACTTCCACCAGGGCACCCTGACCGATTGAACGGACGCCGCGCACCTGCCGGTGCGAGATCTCGCGGCGCCGGATCCAGGACCCCGTCGACCTCATGCCGGCTCGTCCTGCGCGGGATGCGTGGCTGTCACCTCCGGTAGCGCTCGGCCACTGCCGCGAAGGCGGCCTTGGGTTCCCAGTCCATGTCGGGGTAGGTCTCTCCCCGGCGTCCTTCGAGGAGTTTGACGATGCCCAGGCCGGCCCGGTCCAGGTCGTCCCGGGGGTCGCCGCCGGGGCGGTGCGGGTAGCCGGGCAGGGCGAACAGGAACACGAACGCGCTGTCCACGCCCTCGGATTCGAAGATCTCCAGGAGTTCGCTCAGGTACGCGGCCTGACCGGCCTCGTCGCGCTCGTAGACGCCGTTCAGCCGTACGGGGGCCTTGGTCACCGGGTCGTACTCGACCACTTCCAGCACCCGTCCGCCGCGGTCGCCCGCGCCGCGGTAGGCAGCGGTGCCGAACCCGGTGACGGCGAGCGGTTTCGGACCCTGGGCCAGGGTGCGCACCGCGTCCCGGAACCGGTCGGCGACCTCGGCGGAGCGGATCAGCTCGAACGTCGCGATGTCGAAGGGAGTCCAGTCGACCTGCTCGAACTGGATGGCGGCGTAGGTGAGTGCGCCCCGGAAGCGCTCGCGGACCGTGGCCACGGCCTCCCGGAGGAACGCGTTGACGCGCACGCCCAGTTCGCGGATCGCTTCGGCCCGCCGCTCGGGCCGGGCCATCAGCCGTCCGACCCGCTCCTCGGGGCTCTCCCCGGGCAGGAAGCCGCGGTTCATCACGCTCAGTTCGACCCCTGCGACGAACACGACGGTGGCGCCCTGCCGCCGGAGCCGTTCCGCTCGCTCGGCGCAGTCGCGGAAGAGCGTGAGGATCTGCTCCCGGTCCAGCTCCAGCGGATAGGGGGAGAACCAGACTTCCAGGCCGAGTTCCGCGGCGGCAGCGGCGGCCAGCTCCAGCCGGCCCGGGTCGCCGCCGGTGATCTGGACCGCGTTGCAGTGCAGGTCGTCACGGATGACGGCCAGCTCGCGCCGGACCACCGCGGGGTCGAAGCGCTCGCGGGACAGCCGGCCGTGCACGACGAATCCGGTGTCGTAGGTCATTCCTCTTGCTCGCATGGGGACGTCCTTTCAGCGGGGCCGGCCGTTCTCGGCCGGGACGAGGTCTACAGCGAAAGTGCAGAAACGCAAGTTTGCACATGCGCAACTTTGAAAGGCAAGTGATTTTGCATGGACGCAAGTTTGCGGGCGTGCAGTCTCCTGTGGAACGCTGACGTCATGGCGACACCACCCCCAGGACTGCGGGAGCGGAAGAAGCAGGCCACGCGCGAGGCGCTGCGCGAGGCGGCCCTGCGCCTCGCGGTGGAGCGCGGACCGGACCAGGTGCGGGTCGAGGACATCGCCGCGGCGGCCGGGGTGTCGCCCCGCACCTACCACAACTACTTCGCCAGCCGCGAGCAGGCGATCGTCTCCGCCGTCACCGCGGACCGGGAGGCGCGCATCGCGGCGGCGGTCGCGGCCCGGCCGCCAGGGGTGCGGCTGGCCGACGCCGTCGTGGATGCGGTGCTCGGGCAGTACACGGACCGGGAAGCGACGACGGACACGTACACGGATGCGGATACGGGCACGGGGGAGCGTGGTCACGAGGCGCTGCTGCTGATCACCACCCGGGCGGCGCTGCGCGACGCGTTCCTCGACACCACCGCCGGCATCGAGCCCCCTCTCACCGCGGTGCTCACCGAACGCCTCGGTGACGCCGAGGCGCAGACGGCCCGGGTGCTCGCGGCGAGCGTGGCCGCGGCGGTCCGCATCGCGCTGGAGGGCTGGCTCCGGCCGGCCGGGAGCGCGGGGGGCGGCGGGAGTGCGGACGCCGGAGGACTGGTCGTGCCCTCGGGCTCGCTGCACGACCAGCTCGGTGCGGCGCTGGCCCCGCTGGTGCCCGCGTTCGACGCCGCCGAGCGACGCGCCGGGCAACGAGACGCCGAGCAGCAAGGCGCCGAGCGGCAAGACGCCGAGCAGTAGGACGCCGAGCAGCGTGGGAAGCCGGGTGCCCCGGTGGCGGCCGCCGCGCTGCGGAGGCCGGGGTCTCGGGCGCCGACGGCGCGGCGGGCCCGCACACGGTGGTCGAACGGGGCGCGCGAAGCGCCGGATGCGCGAGCGGGGTCAGGACGCGCTCTTCCGCGCCCCCGTACGCCGTTGGGGCGTCACTCGTCGCGGGCAGGATCGCCGTGGATCCCGAAAGAAAGGGCCGGCCGTGGCAAGTGACTTCCAGCGCGACAAACTCGTCGCCATGTTCCGCGCGTTCGACGTCGACGACAACGGCTACCTCGACCAGCGCGACTTCCAGGCCCTCGCCGAACGCTGGAAGGACCTGCCCCGCGTGCGGCCGGGATCCGAGCTGGCCGCTCGCGTGGACACGGTCCTGCGGGGCTGGTGGGACCTCCTCGCGGAGCACGTGGACACCGACCATGACGGCAAGGTCGACCTGAACGAGATCCTCGCCATGGTGGACCTGCTGCCCACGATGCGTGGAGTCGTCGCGGCGACCGCCGAGACGGTCTTCGACGCCGTCGACGAGGACGGCGACGGCCGTATCTCCCCCGCCGAGCACCGCCGGCTCGTCGACACCTGGCACGGGCGGAGCGTCGACGTCGCCGACGTCTTCGACCGCCTCGACCAGGACGGGGACGGCCGGCTCGGCCGCCGCGAGTTCACCGAGCTGTGGATCCAGTTCTGGACCAGCGACGACCCGGCCGACCCGGGCAACCAGATGTGCGGCCCGGTACCGACCCGCACCTGACGAGGCGGCGGCTCCGGCGGGGCGGCCCCGCCCCGTGCCGGACACCGCCGCGGTTCACCCGCCCTCCATCGTCCCTCCAGGGCGTACGGCCATGGTGGTCCAGGACAGCCGTACCCCTGTCCGCACGGGATGACGAACCACAAGGGAGGGCCTGCTGCCGTGGCGCCCGCGTTGATCTCTCCCCTCGGTGAGGTGCTGCACGACCTCCTCACCGCTCGCACTCTGCGCGAACGCAACAAGGAACTCGCCCTCGCCCTGGTCGCGGCGGTCAACCGCGGCGAGGACAACAGCCTCACCAGAGGCTGGACGGCTCCCCCCGGCCCGGGCCGGCGCGCCCTGCCCGAAGGGCTGCGGCTGACGGTGGACAGCCTCCTCGCCGACGGTGACGTCGTCGTCCTGCGGGCGACCGCGCGCGCCGGACAGGAGGCCTGGTCGTTGGTCACGGAGTTCCGCTTCGACACCGCGGGCCGGATCGCGTCCCACCACGACATGCTCGTACCGCAGCCGATCGCGACCTGAACCGTTCCCCTGACCGGCGCCGGGCGGACCCGTTCGCCCGGCGCGAGCCGAACACCGGCACCCCTCGGGCCCGTTGACTCCCGTTTGGCATTCCGTTCGCCGAGCGTTCAACCCGTGATCCCTGTCAGGGACGTGTGTGCTTCCTAGGGTGCATGAGGCTTTCCGAAAGAAGGAGCTCATGGACTCACAGCTCGCCATCCGGGCTCGCGGCATCACGAAGTGCTTCGGGGACGTCGTCGCGCTCGACGGCGTCGACCTGGATGTGGCGCAGGGACAGATCCACGGCCTGGTCGGTCCGAACGGCGCCGGCAAGACGACCCTGCTCGGCGTCCTTCTGGGCCTGGCCGTGACGGACGGCGGAAGTCTGGAGATCCTCGGCACGCCGGTGGGCCGTGCGTTCGAAGCACCCGGCGGTGTCGCCGGGTTCGTGGACGGGCCGGGGCTGTACCCCTCGCTCACCGCCCGGCAGAACCTCACCGCGCTCGCCGCACTGCGGGGGGACGACAGGCGGTCGGCAGCCGTCGACGACGCGCTGGAGCAGGTGGGGCTCACGGACGTCGCCGACGACCGCACCCGTGGCTTCTCCCTGGGCATGCGCCAACGGCTCGGACTCGCCGCGGCCCTGCTCACCGAGCCGCGGCTGCTCGTCCTTGACGAACCGTCCAACGGCCTCGACCCGGCCGGGAAGAGGCACGTCCACGGTGTGCTCACCCGGCTCGCGCGGCAGGGGACGGCCGTCGTGCTCTCCAGCCACCGCATGGACGACCTGGAGGCCCTGTGCTCCGAGGTCACCATCCTGGCGACCGGGCGGACCGTCTTCTCCGGTCCCCTGGGCGAGCTGGCCGCCGAGAACCGTGAACTCGACTACCGGCTCGTCACGTCCGACCCGGCGCGCGCCCGCCGGCTGGCCGCCGACGCCCCGGGGATCCGCCTGGCCGACGGCGGCCCGGGACACCACGACGGGGCGGGTCTCGTGGTGCGCGCGCTGGTGCCCGCCCTCGACGGCCTGGTGGTACGGCTCGTCGAGGAGGGCGTCGCGCTGCGCGAACTCGGCCCGCTCGTCTCCCCGTTGGAGGCGGCGTTCCTGGCCCTGACCGAGCAGCGGAGCACCGACGTCCAGCAGCAGGAAACCGGTCGATGACCACCACCACGCCCCCCACCCCGGACTCAGCCTCCACCCCTGACTCCACCCCCGCGGCAGACCCCGCCCCCACCCAGGACACCGCCACCCGGGGGCCCGCCCCCACGGAAGCCCCGCCCCGCACGGAGAACCCGACGCCGACCGAAGACCCGGCCCCCGCGGCGGGCCGCGCGACCGCCGGGCCCTCCGAGCGAGCACACAGCACCGCCTCGGGCCGCGCCACCGTCGTCCGGGCCTACCGCTTCGAAGTCGTCAAGCTCCTCTCCCAGTGGCGGATCCGCCTCCTGCTCATCGCCTGCTGGCTCGCGCCGGCGCTCTTCGTGGCCGGGGTGAGCGTGCAGAGCACGCTGCCCACCGACACCCTCTTCGGCCGCTGGATGCACGCCACCGGCTGGGCGGGGCCGCTGGTGACGCTCGGCTTCGCGGGCACCTGGGCGCTTCCGCTGCTCACCTCCGTCGTCGCCGGCGACGTGTTCGCCGCCGAGGACCGGCTCGGCACCTGGCGCCATCTCCTCGTCGCCGTCCGCTCGCCCCGGAAGATCTTCGCGGCGAAGGCGCTGGCCGGTCTCACCGTCCTCCTGCTGCTCGTGGCCGGACTGGCCGCCTCCAGCACGGCCGGCGGGCTGCTGGCAGTCGGCGACCGGCCGCTCGTCGGCCTCGACGGCCATCTGCTCGCGCCGGGCGAGGCAGCCGGGAAGGTCCTGCTCGCCTGGGCCTGCCTGCTCGCCCCGACCCTCGCTCTCGCCGGGATCGGACTCCTCGGATCGGTCGTGCTCGGGCGTTCCCCGATGGGTCTGCTGCTGCCCGCGATCGTCGCACTGGCGATGCAACTGGCCCAGATGCTGCCGCTCCCCGTCGCCGTGCGCCTCGCCCTGCCCGGCGACGCCTTCCTCACCTGGAACGGCCTGTTCACCCGCCCGGCGCAGCTCACCCCGCTCCTCGTCGGCATCGTCGTCAGCCTCCTGTGGGCCGTGACGGCGACGGCGCTGGCGTACGTCCTCTTCCTCCGGCGGGACTTCACCAACCCCACCGACGACGGCGCGGTGCGCCACGCGGTCACCCGGGCCGCGCTGCCGCTCGCGGCGCTGCTCGGCGTGACGGTCGCGGTCGTGGCGGCGACGACCACGGCCGCCGGCTCCGGGATAGACCAGGCCAAGGTGGAGCAGGCGCTCGCCACCGAGTTCGCCCACCTGTACCGCATGCAGACCGACCAGCTCCACCGGCCCGCCGTCACCGAGGCGCAGCTGAGGACCACGGCGGCGTGCACGAAGGCCGGTGTCCGGGACGACGCCCAGGGGGCGGGCAACGACTGGCGGTGCGTCGTCTCCTGGCACCTGCCGGGCGTCGCGGCTGCCGGGTCGGCCGTCTACCAGCTCGACATCACCTCCGACGGGCGGTTCGTCGCGGACGGCGACGGGCCGAAGGACGTCAACGGCTACTTCCTGGTGCGGACTTCGGACCGGGACGCACCCAACCCGCTCTGGCAGTTCGACGGCAACGTCGACCTGCTGTCCGCCTCCCCCGGCGCCAGGACCCGCTGACCCCGGCTTCCCCGGACGGACTCCCCGAACTCCTCCTCCCGGCCACCCCCCGACGCTCCCGATCCCCGAAGGAATGACCTCATGCAGACAACACGCCGCCGCCGGCAGGCGGAGAAGAAGTACTACGACCTGCTGGGCAGACGTGTCAGCCGCCGGGCGACGCTGGTCACGGCATGCATCGCCACGGCCGCACTGGCCACCGGGACGGCCGTGGCCGACACCCGTCCCTTCGGCACCGACCAGGTCGGCCAGGTCACCGGCAAGGGCCAGGTCGTCTCCGCCGACCAGTACATCGACCCGTACGGCCACCGCCTCGTCATCGACGACGGCAAGATCATGTCGTCGGCGGTCAGCCCGGACGGCAGCCACCTCGCCGCCGCGGTCACCGACGGCGACGCCGCGCTGGTCGTGGTGGACCTCGCGACCGGACGGGTCAAGCAGCGGGTCGGCACCAACGCCGCCGACGACCTGCGCATCGCGCACAGCTCCGTCGGCCAGGAAGGCCCGGCGTACTCACCCGACGGCAAGCAGCTGTGGCTGGGCCAGGCCGACGGTTACACGAAGTTCACCGTGACCGCGGACGGCACCCTCGCCGACCCGGTGACCGTCAAGATCCCGGCCGACGGCGGCAAGCAGGCCCTGGTCGCCGCGGCGGTGTTCTCCGCCGACGGCTCCACCGTGTACGCCGCCGTCAACGGCCAGAACCGGGTGGTGGCCATCGACGCGGCGACCGGGACCGTCAAGCAGAGCTGGGCGGTGGGCAACGCCCCGCGCGGCATGGCCCGGGTGGGCGGCAAGCTCTACGTCAGCAACGAGGGCGGCCGGCCCGCGAAGGCGGGGGACTCCACCCTCAACTCCTACGGCACGCAGGTCCCGGCAGACCCGAAGACCGGTGCCACCACGACCGGCACGGTCAGCGTCATCGACCTGGCCGACCCGTCCGCCGCCGTCGCCACCATCGGCGTCGGCCTGCACCCGACCGCCGTGTACGCCCGGCGCGGCGCGGTGTTCGTCACCAACACCGCCGACAACAACGTGTCGGTCATCAGCACGGCCAACGACAAGGTCGTCCAGACCATCTCCACCCAGCCGTGGCCGGAGGCCTCGGTCGGCTACGAACCCGACGCGGTGACCCTCACCGACGACGGCCGGCTGCTGGTGACGCTCGGCCGCGCCAACGCCGTCGCCGTCTACCGCTACACCTCCGCGCAGGAGCCGGTCAGCTACGTCGGTCTGCTGCCGACGGACTACTTCCCCGCCGAGATCACCACCGTCGGCAAGAAGGTCGTCGTCTCCAACACCCGCGGCATCGACGCGCGCCGCCCCGCTGCCGCCGGCCACGGCACCCACGACACGACCTCCAGCCTGACGCAGTTCACCCTGCCCAGCGACCGTGTCATCCGCTCCCAGACCGCCAAGGTCTTCCGGCAGAACGGCTGGAGCGCCGGTTCCGTCCGGCTGGCCTCGGGACACGGCCGCACCAAGGCGCAGCCGGTCCCCGAGCGGATCGGTGACCCGTCGACGATCAAGCACGTCTTCCTGATCGTCAAGGAGAACCGCACCTACGACCAGGTCCTCGGTGATGTCGCCAAGGGCAACGGCGACGCGTCGCTGGCGCAGTTCGGTGAGAACGTGACGCCCAACCAGCACGCGCTGGCCGAGCAGTTCGGGCTCTACGACAACACCTACGACATCGGCACCAACTCCGCCGAGGGCCACAACTGGCTCATGCAGGCGGACAATCCCGAGTACACCGAGTCCTCGGCCGGCGAGTACAAGCGCAGTTACGACACCGAGGACGACGCCCTCGGCCACCAGAAGACCGGGTTCCTGTGGACGGGCGCGCAGGCGGCCGGCAAGAGCGTACGGGACTTCGGCGAGTTCCAGCAGTTCCTGACCAAGCCGTCCGGCGCCAGCTGGCAGAACCTGTACTGCGACGCCAAGAACATGGACGCCACCGGCCAGTCCACCGCCTACCCCCTGAACTCCTCCTCACCGATCCCGTCGCTCAACAGCGTCTCGGTGCCCGGCTTCCCGAAGTTCGACACCAGCGTCCCGGACCAGTACCGGTACGAGATCTGGAAGAAGGACTTCGAGAAGAACGGGCCGGCGAACCTGAACATGTTCTGGCTCTCCAGCGACCACACCGGCGGTCCGGCGAGCCCGGCCGCCCAGGTCGCCGACAACGACCTCGCCACCGGCAAGATCATCGACAGGATCTCGCACAGCAAGTACTGGAAGGACTCGGCGATCTTCGTCGTCGAGGACGACTCCCAGGCGGGGCTGGACCACGTCGACGGCCACCGCGCCCCGGTGCAGATCGTCAGCCCCTGGGTCCGGCGCGGGACCGTCGACAGCCGCTACTACTCGCAGATCACGATGATCCGCACCATCGAGCAGATCCTCGGGATCCAACCGATGAACCAGAAGGACAGCGCGGCCACCCCCATGCGGGGCGTGTTCACCCGGCAGCCCGACTACAGGCCGTTCACCGCCCTGCCCAACCGCACCTCACTGACCGACGGCCTGAAGACCCCGCCGGCCTGCGGCGTGGACACCCCCGCCGCGCAGGACCGCAAGGCGGCGGCCGTACCGCCGGCGAAGGTACCGGCGGACAAGAAGTCCCTGGCCGCCGCGTGGGACACCTGGAAGTCCCAGCAGCGCCTGACCGGTCCCGACGCCGTCCCCGACTACGCCAACCCGGCCCAGATGAACCACCTCACCTGGTACCAGACCCACAACTGGGCCCGTCCGTACCCCGGTGAGAAGAAGATCTACGCCCCGAACGACGTGCCCGGCGCCTACATCCCGTCGCCGGAGTCCGACGGCTGACACACGCCGCACACCACCGAGGACCCCTGCCAGGCCGGCCGCCTGTCAGGGGTCCTTCGCGGATACCGGGGGCGTCTCCTGCGCTCACCGCCGGGCAGGACGCGCTACCTGGTGGTGCGGGCGCGCAGGAACAGGGCGCTGGTGAGGGCGGTGACGAGGACGAGGGCGGTGTCGACGGCGACGGCGGTCCGGATGCCGCCGAGGATGCCGGTGACGCTGGTGGTGGTCATGGCGCCGGTGGCGACGGCGCTCATGACGGGGGTTCCCATGGTGATGCCGATCTGCTGGCTCATGGTGGCCAGTCCGGTCGCCATGCCCTGTTCGTGGTCGGGCAGACCGCTGGTCGCGGTGACCATGAACCCGACGATCAGGAGCATGTTGCCGACGCCGCCGACGAACGTGGCGGGCAGCAGCAGGGCGAGGCTGTGGGCAGTGGTGCCCAGCAGGAGCAGGGCGGCGGTGGCGACGGTCTGCACCAGCGCGCCGGTGATCAGGGTGGTGCGGGTGCCGGTGGCCGCGATGACGCGGGGTGCGACGGTGCCGCCCAGGACGGTGCCCAGGCCCAGGACGCCGAAGGACAGCCCGGCCGCCAGCGGCGAGAAGCCCAGGACCTCTTGCAGGTAGAGGGTCATCAGGAAGACCAGGGAGGTCTCGGTGACGAAGGCCAGGATGCCCGCGACGTTGCCCCATGCCACGCTGCGTCGGGCGAGGACGGTGACCGGGACCAGCGGGGCGGGGCTCTTGCGTTCGACGAAGTGGAACGCGACCAGCAGGAGCACGCCGGTGGCCAGCACGGCGAGGGAGGCGGGGTCGGACCAGCCGTGCTCGCCGGCCCGGGTGAAGCCGAAGACCACGGCGAGCAGACCGAGGGTGACGCTCAGGGCACCGGGCAGGTCCAGGCGCGGACGGACCTCGGGGCGGGACTCGGCCAGCACCATCGGGGCGATGACCAGCACGGCGGCGGCGACGGGCACGTTGATGAAGAACGACCACCGCCACGACAGCAGGTCGGTCAGCACGCCGCCCAGGACGGCGCCGGTGGTGAAACCGGCCGACATCAGGGCGCCGTTCAGGCCGAGGGCCTTCTCCCGCAGCGGCCCCTCCGGGAAGGAGGTGGTCAGCAGCGACAGACCGGCCGGGGTGACCGCCGCGGTCGCCAGTCCCTGAAGGACACGGGCGACGACGAGTACCTGCGGACTGGTGGCCAGACCGCCGGCCAGCGAGGCCAGCCCCAGAACGGCCAGACCGGCCAGGAAGAGCCCACGCCGGCCGAACAGGTCCGCGACCCGGCCGAAGAGCAGGGTGAAACCCGCCGCGCACAGCGCGAACGAGGTCGCGATCCACTGCAGGCCGCCCAGCGAGAACCCCAGGCCCTCGCCGATCACCGGCAGCGCCACGTTCAGGATCGAGAAGTCCACCGCCAGCATGAACTGCGCGACCAGCAGCACCACCAGCGTCAGCCGCATCCGGGGAGTCAGCCGGCGCGGTCCCGCCTCACCCGGGCCACTCGCGACAGCCTTCCCGGCCACACCATCGACAACAGACATGAGATTCCCTTCGAGAAGTTCCGACCGGGGGAATCCTGCGCCGCCGGCCGCTCGCCACCCAGTCCCCGGAGAGGACTCCCCGCCCGCTGACGAGGCGTGCGGTGGGTGGTCAGAACATGACCACCCAGGGCGGGAAGCACGCGGGCGCCGCGTCCGTTGCACCCAGGGCACGGTTCACTTCACCGGACGACTGGGAGCGCACCTCATGCCTGACTTCTCCGAGCTGAGCGATTTCCTGCGCAGCCGCCGAGCAGCCCTGACGCCCGAGGAGATCGGGCTGCCGCAACTGGCGGAACGACGCAGGGTGCCCGGTCTGCGGCGCGAGGAAGTGGCGTTGGCGGCAGGCCTGAGCGTCACCCACTACACCCGGCTCGAACAGGGGCGCGTCCACCAGGTGTCCGACTCCGTCCTCCGGGCGATCGCCCGCACCCTGCGTCTGACCCCGGACGAGTCCGGCCACCTCATGGATCTCGCGCGGCCGGAGGCGATCACCTCCCGGCGTGCCCGGACCCCGCGAACCCCCGGCGCCGCTCCCGGTGTCCGCCAGCTCATCGACACCTTCACGGACACCCCCGCCCTGGTCCTGGACCGGCGCAACGACATCCTCGCCTGGAACGCCATGGGCCATCTCCTGCTGGGCTTGCACCTGCCCTTCGACGCGCCCGGGCATCAGGACCGCCGGCCGAACCTGACCCGGATGCTGTTCCTGGACGAGCACAACCGCGACCTCTACCCGCACTGGCACGACGAAGCCGAGCTCGCGGTGGCGTCGCTGCGGCTCGTCGCCGGCCGCCACCCCCACGACAAGCAGCTCGCCGAACTCATCGGCGAACTCTGCATGAACAGCGAGGAGTTCGCCCGGCGCTGGGCCCGGCACCCGGTGCGGACCTGCGTCGCCGGCACCAAGGAGATCGACCACCCTCTCGTCGGTTCCATGGAACTCTCCTTCCAGAGCCTGCTGCTTCCGGAGGCGGCCGGACAGCGCGTGATCGCCTACACCGCCCGGCCCGGCTCGGGTTCGGACGCGGCTCTGCGGCTCCTCGCCTCCACCCTCCGCGTGCCGAACACGAGCGTCCCGACGCCCCTCGACTGACGCCCGGGCAGCGCGACGGCACGGCCGCGCCGCACCACCGGCACACCCCGTGCGGCGCCCAGGTCCGTCAGGGGACGTACCGGACCGGGGCGGCCTGCGGCCGGTACGGCGGCGTGGACCTCGCCCACGGCCGGGGTCAGGACTGTCGCGCCCTGCGCCTGCTCGCCGAGGGCGCCCGGCGCCGCGCCCGCGCCCCCGTGGAACCGCGGTGAGCCCCGGCGGCAGCGGGCCCGCTGCCGCCGGGGCCGGCCGGGGAGGTGACGCTCATCCCGGCCGTCCGAGGCCGCCGGGGGGTGTGGGCGTACGCGGTCAGCAACTGCCGTTCGACGTGAGCAGCCCCGTGCCGGCGCCGGCCGTCCGGCTCACGATGCCCGGCACGCACTCGGCCGCGTCGAGGGTGTAGGAGTAGGGGATGGCCACGGTGGTGTCGGACTGCGGGTCCGGGCCCGCCGGGTGGTTCTCGCTGCCGGGGGCGGACCAGGTCACGTTGTCGTAGATGTTGCCGCTGACCTGCCAGTAGCCGGCCTCGTCGGTGTAGAAGGTGCCCAGGACGTCCTTGGAGTCCTTGAAGTAGTTGTTGTCCACCTTGGCGTGGGCCCCGGCCCGGGAGTTGATGCCCGATTTGTGGAGGTCCACGTAGTAGTTGTCGTAGATGTGGGCCGTGCCGCCGCGCAGCAGCGGGGCGCGGGAGTCCAGGTTCGCGTACAGGTTGTGGTGGTACGTGATGAAGGTGCTCGTGAGGTCGCTGTCGCTGTGGCCGACGAGACCGCCGCGGCCGGAGTCGCGCAGGACGCTGTAGGACAGCGTCACGTACCGGGTGTTGTTCTTCAGGTCGAAGAGGCTGTCGTACCCCTCGTCCTCGCCGCCCGACGCTTCGAGGGTGACGTGGTCGACCCAGACGTTGTGGACGTTCTTCTCCATGCCGATGGCGTCCCCGCCGTTGGACACCGGGGAGCCGGACTTCTTGACGTTGCGGACGGTGACGTTCTGGATGACGATGTTGCCGGCCTCGCGGACGTGGATGCCGAGCTGGTCGAAGACGGCGCCGCCGCCCACCCCGACGAGGGTGACGTTGCTGATCTGCTTCAGCTCGATCACGTCGTCGGCGGTGTTGCAGCTTTTGCCGGACACCTGGCTGGTGTTGCCGTGGTTGATGGTGCCCTCGACCTCGATGACGATCGGGGTGCTGCTGCTGGCCCGGTTGCACAGCGCCGCGTTGATCTCGGTGCCCGTGGTGGCCCGCACCGTCCGGCCGCCCGCGCCGCCGGTCGTGCCGCCGTTCTGGCTCGCGTAGCCCGAGGCGCCGCCGGCCGCCGCCGACGCCTCGGGAGCCGACAGGGCCGCACCGGCCGCGGCCACGAGGGCCATCGTGGCCAGCGCCGCACCGACCCGGGACATGACTGGTCCGCTCATCCGCATCTCCTCATCTCCTTGTCTCCTCATCGGTTCTCGCCGTCTCCTCGTCGGTTGTCGCCGCCGCGAGGCCGGAGCGCCGCGGCGGCACCGAACACGTCGTACGGGCCCCGGGGGGCGTGTCACCGGGCAGGACCGGCGGCGTGCGCCCCGGGCCGCGCGGCCCGGGGCGCACGCGTCGTCACGGGGTGACCGCCTTGCCGCCGAAGGTCACGACGAGGTGGCCGTCGGAGGCGAAGGACCAGCCCAGGGCGCCGGTGTAGGAGGAGCAGCGCGACCCGTTCGAACCGAGCCAGAACTGGTTCGAGGCGTCGGTGTCGGCGTCCGTGCTGATCTTGTCGTTCGTACCGCTGCCGGTGCGGCACGAGGTGTTGTTCCGGAACACCGAAGTCCCCTCGTCGAACGCGAAGTTGCGGACGCCGTTGTCGGCACTGGCGTTGTTCGAGATGGTCATCGAGCCGGGGTTGCTGTTGTAGGTGAAGCCGTGGTGGCCGTTGCCGTACGCCACGTTGTGCCGGACGACGTGGTCGACCGCGATGCCGGAACCGCCGAGCTTGTAGCCGTTGCGGTCGCCGTTCTTGTTCTGGGTGCCGTCGGTGAGGGTGCCGTTGCCGTAGGAGAGGGAGTACTCGATGGTCACCGGGCCGATGGCGCCGGTGTCGGTCTTGGCGTACAGGTCCCAGCCGTCGTCGATGTTGTGGTGGGAGACGTCGTAGCGGAACACGTTCCCGGTGCCGGTGGTGAGCTTCGCGGCGAAGCCGTCGGCGTTCTCGCCGGAGGAGTCCTTGTTGTCGTGGGACTCCGAACTCACCACGAGGTTGTTCGACGGCCACTGGGACTTGGGGGTGCTGGAGGCGATCCTCCCGAGCTGCAGTCCCGTGTCACGGTTGTACGCCGTCACCACGCGCTCGACGACGTTGTTGCTGCCGCCGACGTAGATGCCGTTGTCCCCGGCGTGCTGGACGGTCAGGCCGTACAGGTGCCAGTAGTCGGCCATCAGCTGCAGGCCCCGGTTGGACGAGCTCTCGCTCTGCGCCGAGAAGTCCAGCACCGGCTTCTCGCCCGGGTAGGCGGACAGGGTGGTGCGGGCCCCGGAGGTGCCGTTGGCGCCGGCCGGGACGGTGATCGTCGAGGAGTACTTGTACGTCCCGCCGCGCAGGTAGATCGTGCCGCCGGCGGTGATCCGGCTGATCGCCGAGGTGAGCGTCGTCGGGGCGGACTGCGTTCCGGCCGCGCTGTCCTTGCCGTTCGGCGCGACGTAGAGAACGGTGTCCGACGCCGTCACGGCGCCGGCCGCTTCGACGGGCCCGGCGTCGCCGGGGACGGAAACGGCCTGCGCCATGGTGCCGGACAGCGTGACGAGCGCGCCGGCCAGCAGGCCGACCGATGCGATTGCGGCTCTCGAGTGCATTGCGTGTCTCCTTGGCCGTGGGGATGCGCGCGAGCGGTCGCCGCCCTGGGGTGGGGCGTCGTTCCGGAAGGACCGAGGGGCTGTCCGGGCCCTTGACGGTTCGCCCGCGCACCGCTGGGGAAAGCGCTTGCTGGAGAAAGCTAGAGGCCTGCCGTGACCGCGTCAATAATCCTGCCTGTTGAACGCCGTTCACATTACTGAACCTTGGCGTTCGAATGACGAAGGCGAAGTCCCCTACCCTGGCCCGGTGTTGCAGGCATCCTGGGGTGGGCACCGGTCGTACTCGTACCGACCTGGTGTTCAGCGAGCTGACCGGAGCTGCGGGTTCGGCAGCGTCCGGCCGTGCTCGTCCGCCGGACCACCGGCGGACGACCACGGCAGCCGGCTCCGCCGCTCGCCGGGCCGCCGCGCATCCGGGATCGGCGCGCGACGATCAGCCGGCGGGGTCGCTGAGGTCGGCGAGGTCGGCGGCTTGGCGGCGCAGGGCGCGTGCCAGCGCCTGCGTGGGCGCCTCGGCGGGACCCGGCATGCGCACCAGGCTGACGCGTCGTACCTCCTCCGCGACGCCCTCGACGGGTACGACGCGGACGCCGGGCGGGAGGACGGGCAGCAGTGCCGGCGTCGCCGTGGTGATGCCGGCGCCGGCCGCGACCAGGTGGAGTTTGGTCAGCCAGTCGCGGGCGGTGTGGCGGACCCGGGGCCGCCCGGGCAGACCGGGCCAGACGCCCAGCACGGGCTCGTCCGCGCTGCCGGCACCGGCGATCCATGGTTCGCGCGCGATCTCCTCGACGCTGACGCTGTCCCGTTCGGCGAACGGGCCGTCGGCCGGCACCACCACGGCCAGGCGCAGTTCCAGCAGCGGTTCGACGCTCAGGGGCGGATCGTCGGTGTCGGGCGAGCGGTGCGGTGGCCGGGAGGAGAGGAGCGCGAGATCCAGAGTGCCGGCGCGCAGCGCGCGCACCAGCGAAGGAGTGCTGCCCTCACGCGTCGTCACCTCCAGGTGAGGGTGCTCCTGGCGCAGCATCGCCAGGGCATGGGGCACGATCACCGCACCGGCGGTGGGGAAGAAACCCAGCCGGACACGGCCCCCCTCCACCTCCGCCGTTCCGCGCAGCTCCCGGTCGGCGGCCTCCAGGGCGTCGAGGGCGACGACGGCGTTCCGCAGGAGGACACGGCCTGCGCCGGTCAGCCGGACACCGCCGGCGTGGCGGTCGAAGAGCCGGGCGCCGGCCGCCTGTTCCAGCGCGGCCATCTGCCGGGAGACGGCCGACTGCGTGTACCCGAGCGCGTCCGCCGCGGCCGTGAAGGTACCCCGCTCCGCCACCTCCCGCAGCACCCGCAGCCCGACCAGCGTCATCTCCATGAGGTCTCCGTGGAACAGCCATGAGCAGTGAGTCGGCCCCGGCAGCGAGCCGGCCCGAGCACCGAGTCGGAGCTTCGAGTCGGTCTGAGCAGTGAGTCAGCCCGAGCACCGAGTCGGCTCCGAGCATCGAGCCGGTCTGACCAGTGGATCAGTCTGAGCAGTGGGTCACCCCGGCCCGTGTCATGAGTAATCGGAATGCCCATTATGCCGAACATTCGTTGGCGGAATGCCCTTCCGCCTTCCTAGCGTGGAGGGCATGAACGACGACCCCCCTGACACGACTTCCGGGCTGGGCGGCCGGTTGCCCCTCCTCCCTCCCGACGGCCTCGACGAGGCACAGCGCGCGCTGCGCGACCGTCTACGGGCCACACGGGCGCGCAGCGCACAGGAGGCGGGCTACACGGCCGTCCTGCCCGACGGGCGGTTCATCGGCCCGTTCAACGCCCTGCTGCGCACTCCGCACCTCGCCCGGCCCCTGCTGGAGTGGGCCCAGGCGCTCACCCGGGCCGGCATCGCGGCGGACGTCCGAGAGACCGTCATCCTGACCGTGGCCGCCCACTGGCGGGCCGAGTACGCGCTGTACGCCCACGCCGCGGCGGCCGGAAAGGCCGGTCTGCCCGCCCCGGCCATCGCGTCATTGCTCCGCGGCGAGGCTCCCCGCGGGCTGCGCCCCGACGCCGATCTCGCGCACCGCCTGGCCGCCGCCCTGGTCCGCGACCACCACGTGCCGGACGGCCTGTACGACGAGGCAGCGGCCGCGTTCGGCACGAACACCCTCATCGCCCTGGTCAGCCTCGTCGGCCAGTACCTCAACACCTCGGCGCTGCTGGCCTGCTTCCAGGTACCGGCTCCGGACAGGAACCAGAAAGAGAAGGAAGGCGACACCTCATGCCTCTGATCAACATCTACCTGCGCCAGGGAACCCCCGCCGAGTACCGCCGGAACGTGTCCCTGGGTCTGCACAAGGCGATGGTCGACGTGCTGAAGATCCCCCAGGACGACCAGTTCCACGTCTTCCATGAGGTCCTTCCCGACAACTTCCAGATGCAGCCGGTGGTGTTCGGCCTGCGCCGCACCGAGCGGACCATGCTCATCCAGTTGTCCTTCAACCACCGCACCGCCGAGCAGAAGGCCGAGCTGTTCCAGGCGATCGTCGACAACCTCCGGCTGTTCGCCGACGTCCCCGAAGAGGACATCCTGATGATGATCAACGAGACGGCCAGGGAGAACTGGTGGGCCGCCGGCCGCGTCGTCGACCCCGCCACCGGCTACGACGAGCGCATGGAGCACGGCCTCACCGCTACCGGGGCCGCGAGCTGAGGGCGGTGCCGACGGCTGTCCCGCCGGGCAGAGGCCGGATAGGTTGATCAGCCGCGTCACGAGGGAGCGTGGGACAGCCCTCGGCCGCGCGGAAGAAAAGCCGGAGAAAAGCCGTCGCCGGATGTCGAGGACCCGTCCCCGGCTCCGACTGAGGGGTGACAGCGCGCCGACGGGGCGCGCGGGACCGAGGGGACACCCGGGATGAAGTACGTCGCGATGATCTACGGCAACCAGGCCAAGTGGGACTCCTTCCCGGCCGAGGACTGGCCGGCGGCCATCGCCGCGCAGGAGGCGTTCAACAGGAAGTACCGGGAGACCGGAGAGCTTCTGGGCGCCTACGGCCTGGCGGACGCGGCCAACGCGCAGCTCGTGCGCCGCGAGGGCGGGGTCCCGGCGGTCACCGACGGCCCCTACCTGGAGACCAAGGAGTACATCGCCAGCTTCTACCTGCTCGACTGCGTGAGCCAGGAGCGCGCGCAGCGGATCGCGGCGGAGATGCCCTTCGCCGACGTCGAGCCGGTCGAACTGTGGCCCGTCCTGCACGAGTCCGCGGCCGACCTGTGACCGTGGACCACGGCGTCGAGGACCTGCTGCGCGAACTGGCGCCGCAGGTCCTCGGCGCACTGCTGCGCAGGTACGGCACCTTCGACGCCTGTGAGGACGCCGTCCAGGAAGCCCTGCTCGCCGCAGCGCTCCAGTGGCTCGCCGAAGGACCGCCGGACAACCCGAGGGGCTGGCTGGTCACCGTCGCCTCCCGCAGGCTGGTCGACCAGGTGCGCAGCGAGCAGGCACGCCGGCGCCGGGAGGACCGTATCGCCCTGGCCACCCCCCAGGCGGAACTGCTCAGCCGCGCCGCCGACGCCGACCCTGGCACCGACAGGGACGACTCGCTCGCCCTGCTGTTCCTGTGCTGCCACCCGGCGTTGTCCACGCCGAGCCGGATCGCACTGACGCTGCGCGCCGTCGGCGGCCTGACCACCGCCCAGGTCGCCGCCGCCTTCCTGGTCCCGGAAGCGACCATGGCCCAGCGCATCAGCCGGGCCAAGCAGACCATCAGGACCTCCGGCACGGCGCTGCGCATGCCCGAGGCGGCCGAGCGTGGCCGGCGGCTGCGCGAAGTGCTGCACGTGCTGTACCTGATCTTCAACGAGGGCTACACCACCACGGACGGCGCCGGCCTGACCGCGCCCGCCCTGTCGGCCGAGGCGATCCGGCTCACCCGGCTGCTGCACCGCCTGCTGCCCGACGACGCCGAAACGGCGGGCCTGCTGGCGCTGATGCTGCTCACCGACGCCCGCCGCCCCGCCCGCATCGGTCCCGGCGGCGACCTGGTGCCGCTGGCGGAGCAGGACCGCGGCCGGTGGGACCGCCGGCTCGTCACCGAGGGGATCGACCTGATCGGCAAGACCCTGCCGCGCGGACGGACCGGCCCGTACCAGGTGCAGGCCGCCATCGCCGCCGTCCACGACGAGGCCGAGCACGTCGACGCCACGGACTGGCCGCAGATCCTCGCCCTGTACGAACTGCTGGAGCACATCGCTCCCAACCCGGTGGTCACCCTCAACCGTGCGGTCGCCGTCGCCATGGTGCACGGTCCCGCCGCCGGCCTCGGCCTGCTCGCCACCCTGCGGTCCGACAAGCGCACGGCACGCCACCACCGCCTGCTCGCCACCGAAGCGCACCTCATGGAGCTGCTCGGCCGGCACGACGCGGCGGCCGACGCCTACCGCGAGGCCGCGCGACGCGCCACCAGCGCACCGGAACGGCGCCACCTGGCCGCCCGCGCGGCACGGCTGTCATCAGGACCGGGCTGACCGGCACCGGCTGGGCCGACGGGCCGGCACGCGGCCCGGCAGCGGGGCCGCGTGCGTTCGGACCCCCGCACCGGCGCGGGGCGCCTGGGCCCGGTGCGGCTCGGTGTGCTGCGTCGCGGGGCCACCGGGAGCGGGGGAGGTTTTGCGGGCCGCGCGGAAGGCCCGCTCGGCTCGGCGAGCGGGCCGGGCGGCCGGTGGGAACCCGTACGCGTTCTTCCGCGTCCGCACCGGTCTCCCCGCGCACAGCGGTGATCATTCCGACGGGGTATCTTCCTCTCGCGGCGCGTCGAGCGTCTCTCCGCGCCGCGCTAGGGAGGGAACGCATGCGCGTATCACCGCTTCGGCGTCTGGCCACCGTGGCCACGACACTGGGGCTCGCTTCACTCGGGCTGCTCGGCGCGGGCGGGACGCCCGCGCAGGCCGCGGTCAGCGACTGCCCGTCGGGCTACTTCTGTGCCTGGAAGACCGAGAACGCCTCGGGCACCATGTTCAAGACGAACACGGCCAAGGCGACGCTCGGCAGCTGGGACAACACGTTCCGGTCGGTCGAGAACCACACGTCCAAGTATGTGTGCCTGCACGACGACGCGAACTACGGTCAGGTCGGTCCCGTCGACGTGTGGGCGCCCGACCCCGCGGGCAAGGACTGGGGCCACTCGGCCGGCAGCACCAGCTCGGTGAGGCTCGTGTCCACCGCGCGGGAGTGCACCCTGCCGGCCTACCCGCAGTGGTTCTCCTCGCCCGCGCCCGAGGCGGCGGGCTTCGGTGACCTGAACGCCGACCGCCAGGCCGACGTCCTGGTCCGGGACAAGGCGGGCCGGCTGTGGTTCCTGCCCGGCGACCAGACCGGCAAGCTGGTCGGCACCGGCGGCTGGAACGCCATGAACGCCCTGGTCCGGCACGGCGACTTCAGCGGTGACGGCCGCGAGGACGTGATCGCCCGTGAGGCGTCGACCGGGAAGCTGTGGCTGTACCCGGGCACCGGCACGGGCAGCCTCGGCTCGCGCAAGCTCATGGGCACCGGCGGGTGGAACGGCATGAGCCGGATCGCCGCCTTCGGAGACATCTCCGGCGACGGCCGCCCGGACGTGCTGGCCGTGGAGAAGTCCACGGGCAAGCTGTGGCTGTACCCGGGCACCGGCGCCGGCGGCCTCGGCTCGCGCAAGCTCATCGGCACCGGCGGCTGGAACGGCATGAACGCCCTGACCGGGGCAGGTGACATGAACGGTGACGGCCGTGCCGACCTGATCGCCCGCGAGGCGTCCACCGGAAAGCTGTGGCTGTACCCGGGCCGAACCGGTTCCCTCGGTTCGCGGGTGCTGGTCGGTTCCGGCGGCTGGAACGTCATGGACACCGTGCTGGGCCTGGGCGACGTCACCGGCGACGGCCGCGCCGACCTCGTCACCACGACCACCGCGGGTTACGCCGGCGAGGGCTGCCGGGGCACCGGCTGCCAGCTCGTCTACACCGGCCGCGGCACCGGCGCGCTGAACGCGGGCCAGGTGACGGCCACCGACTGGTGGGGCCTGAACGGCGCCTTCTGATCCGGTCATCCGGTGAAAGGGCCTCCGCCGGGCGGAGGCCCTTTTCGCGTTCACCCCGCGACTCGGACGCCCTGGGGCGCCGGGCCGCGGCGCCGCGCCCGGGGCGGCGGACGGGGACCGGCTCTGTCACACCGACCTCGGTCACGGGCTGTCCCCGCCCGCGGCCTTCAGCCGTCCGCGCGCGTATAGGTGAGGAACACCGCGCCGCTCTTGAGGACGGTGTGGTCGGCGAGTGTCCAGGTGCGCGGGTCGAAGGCGGCCTTGCGGGAGAACAGCGGGATCCCGTCCCCGATGGTCACCGGACCGACCTTGAGGACGAGCGTGTCGATCTCGGTGTACAGGGAGCCCGCCAGCTCGGCGCCGCCCAGGAGCCAGATGTCCTTGCCGTCCTGCCGCTTGAGATCGCGCACAGTCGCAACCGGGTCGTCGGCGACCAACTCGACGGCGGGGTCCGGGCTCTCGGTCAGGGTCCGGGAGAACACCAGGTGCCGCAGGTGGGGATAGGCGTCGGTGAGGCCGGCCGCGAGACCGATCTCGTAGCTGCGCCGCCCCTCCAGCACGGTGTCGAAGTGCGTGCCCTCCGCCGTGACGGACAGTGCCTGACGGGCCTGGACGGGCAGCGTCTCCGGGTACTCGGCCACGAGGTGCTGTATGTAGTCCGCCGGGACGGGCCAGAAGCCGTCGGGCCCGCTGGGGTCCCCGCCGTCCGGGCCCGCGATGAAGCCGTCGAGAGTGGTGGCGATGTAGTGGACGAGTCTGCGCATGACGGTCCCCTTCCGTTGGTCACGCTGTCGCGCCACGGCCCGGCACCGCCGGCCGGTGTGCCGAGGCGCGAGGCTGCTGAGCGATCATGGCATCCGTCCGGCCGACGTGAGCACCGTGCCGTCGGATCCGCGCATCCGCCCCCTGCCGAGGGAGCCCCCGCCAGGGTGCCCGCCTGCCAGCGCCTCGTCGGGCGGAGCCGCGGCGACGGGCCCCCGGCTCACCTCAGCCGGCCTGAACGCCGTCCCGTCGGGGGTCGGTCGAGTCCCGCGTCGCGCGTGAGGAGCGCGGCCTGGACGCGGTGGGTGACGCCGAGGGCGGCCAGGATGCGGCTGAGGCGGGTCTTGACGGTGCTGTCGCGCATGTTCAGCCGGGCGGCGATGCCGGCGTTGGTGTCACCCGGGGCGATCAGCGCGAGGACGTCTCGTTCGCGGGGGGTGAGTGTGCCGACGGCGTCGCGGGCGGCGGTCGCCCGCGGCTGGTTGGTGGCGTGGTAGCGGTCGTTGAGACGTCGGGCCGCGCTGGGGTGGAGCATGGCCGAGCCCGCAGCGACGAGGTGGACGGCGCGCAGGATCTCGACGGCGGTGATCAGCGTGAAGAGCGCGCGGGCGAAGGGCCGCGCGGTCGCGGGATCAGGACGCCGGCCGGGTCAGGTAGTCGCCGTGCTCCAGGTCTTCGAGGAGGGCCGGGTGGGTGGGCGACCAGCCGAGCAGTTCCCGCGTGTTCGCACTGGAGGCAGGTCCGTCGAAGCCGTAGGCCGTGGCCATGAACGGGCTCACGAAGTGGGTGGCGGCCTCCTCGGGGGTCAGGGAGACCGTGGGCAGGTCCAGGCCCCGGGCGATCGTCTCCGCGATGCTCTTCAGGGTGACCCCGCTCTCGGCCACTCCGTGCAGCACGCTGCCCGCGGGTGCCTTCTCCACCGCCAGGCGGAACAGGGCCGCCGCGTCGAGCCGGTGCACCGCGGGCCACCGGTTGGTGCCGTCGCCGATGTAGGCCGAGACGCCGGTCTTGCGCGCGGTGGCGACGAGCATGGGGATGAAACCGTGGTCCTCGGGACCGTGGACGGTGGGAGCGAGGCGGACGACGCTCGCGCGCACCCCCCGCGTGGCGAAGCCCAGACAGGCCCGCTCACCCACGATGCGGAAGGCGGCGATCCCGGTCGTGTCCGGTTCGTCCAGCTCCGTCGCCACACGGCCGGCGGGCATGACCAGGGTGCCGGAGGTGACGACGAGCGGCTTGCCCGAGTCCTCCAACGGCCGGCCCAGCGTCTCGATGGCGGTCCGGTCGCGCCGCATCATGTCGTCGAGGTCGGAGAAGTCGCCGCCGTAGGCCATGTGCAGGACGCCGTCGGCGGCCTCCGCGCCTCGGCGCAGACTGCCGAGGTCGTCCAGGGACCCGCGGTGCGGCGTGGCTCCCAGTGACTCCAGCCGGGCCGCGGCGGCGTCCGAGCGGGCCAGTGCGGTGACCGTGTGGCCGGCCGCGACGAGTTCGGTGACGACGGCGGGGCCGGTCTGACCGGAACCCCCGGTGACGAACACATGCATGGAACGGTCTCCTCTTAATGTCAGTGACTGGCACTACGTAGCGCCAGTCACTGACGTTAAGTAGCGTCAGTAACTGGCGTCAAGTAGCGCCAGTGACTGACACACGGGTATCGTGGGGGCCGTGCCACGGAGCGGAGCAGAAGCGCGACGCCGCCTTCAGCAGGCAGCCCTGGAGCTGTACCGGGAACGCGGTTTCGACCAGACCACCACAGCGGAGATCGCCGCCCGGGCCGGCGTCAACGAACGCACGTTCTTCCGCCACTTCCCGGACAAGCGCGAGGTCCTCTTCGACGGCGAAGCCGACCTGCGCGCCGCGCTGACGCGAGCGGTGGCCGAGGCGCCCGAGGATCTTCAGCCGCTCGGGGCACTGCTCCACGCCTTCCGGAAAGCCGGGCGGATCCTCGAGGAGAACCGCCCGTTCTCCGAACCTCGACTGGCGATCATCGCGGTGACACCGGCACTGCGCGAACGCGACCTGGCCAAGGCCGCGTCGCTCACCGAAGCCGTGGCGGAGGCGCTGCGGGGGCGCGGCGTCCCCGACCGGCTGGCCGGCCTGGCCGCTCAGGCCGGGTGGGCCGCCTTTCACCACGCGGCCCAGGCCTGGATCGACGACCCTTCCCGGAGCCTGGACGCGCACCTCCGCCAGGCCTTCGACGATCTGCGCGCCCTCTCCGCGACCGCCTCAGCGACACGGGCGAAGCCCAGGAGTTGACCTCCCCCCGCCGGCGGTCACAGGCCGTCTCACGTGCCGGGCGGCACACATCCTGAACGGGCGGAAGCGGGGCGTTCCCTGCGCGGACACCGCGGCCCGTCGCCGGAACGGTGCGGCACGGCGCACGGCGTACGCCGGCGGGCTGCTCGCCGGAGCCGGGTGCCGCACGGTACGCCGCGCGCTGTGCGCCGGAGCCTCAGCCGATCTCGACGCAGGCGCCCGCGGTCAGGCGGTGGTAGGCGGCCCCGGTGCCGGGGCCGTTGTCGCCCAGGAAGCCGGCGATCATCGCGGTGCCGACGTCGTTGAGCGCGCCGTCGTGGACGGCGTAGGTCTGCTGCGGGGCCACCGCGCGCACGTAGTCGATGAGTTGCCCGGTGGTGGACCAGGGGCCATGCACCGGCAGCAGGAGGGTCTCCACGGGGGTGCCCGGGAGCGTGAGCGCGTCCCCCGGGTGGAACAGGGCGTCGTCGACGAGGAAGCCGATGTTTCCGATGCGCGGGATGTCGGGGTGCAGGGGTGCGTGCCACGTCCCGTGGACCTTCACGTCGAAGCCGGCCGCGGTGAACGCATCTCCCTCCCCGACGGCGGTGACCTGGGCGCCGAGACCGTCCAGCAGCCCGGCGACGGAGGTGTTGGTCCAGATCTTCAGGGCCGGGTTGTTCTGGGCGGCCTTGCGGAGCACTTCTTCGGAGAAGTGGTCGAAGTGTTCGTGCGTGACCAGGACCGCGTCGGCGCCGTCCACTCCCTGCGGTTCGGTCAGACCGCCAGGGTCGACGACCAGGCGGCGGCCGTCCTTCTCGATGCGCACACAGGCGTGGCCGAACTTGGTGAGGTGCATGGTGATGTCCCGGTTCCTTCCAGCGGAAAGTGTGTACAACCAATGTGTACAACCAGTTTGTACAACTAAGTTATACACCTAGGTTACATACCTCTGTTAGGGTGAGGGCATGAACGACGACGCCCTGTCCGAAGACCTGCGGCAGGTGATCGGTGAGCTGGTGCGCGCCGTGCGGGCCGCGGACACGATGCCCCCCGGCGAAGCCGCCGTCCTCGGCCATCTCGACCGCGGCGGCCCGCAGACCACGGCCGACCTCGCCCACCTGCGCGGCGTGACCCACCAGGCAGTCGCGAAATCCGTGAAGGAACTCGCCGGCGACGGACTCGTCCACGCGAAGCCCCACCCCACTGACGGCCGCAAGCTCCTGCTGCACATCACCGACGCCGGCCGCGCTCGCCTGGAGCGGGAACGCGCGCAGCGCGCCGACTGGCTCGACACCGCCGTCCGCGACGCGCTCAGTCCCGACGAGCAGCGGCAACTCCGGCAGTGCGTCCCCCTGTTGGCCCGCCTGGTCACCCGCATCACCGGACAGTGACCCGCCTCCGGACCCCCGTACGCCGGCCCGGTCAGTCACACAGTCCCAGCGATATTCCCGGCGGCGTCGGCGGTCGTCCGGGGATACTGGCCGCCATGGATGAGGTCGAGGTCGTCGTCGCCCATTCCGAGCGCGCGACCCTGCGCGTCGGCGACGTGTTCCTGAAGGTGGACGCCGATCAGGCGCGCATCGACGTCGAGGCCGAGGCGATGGCCCTGGCGCCGGTCCCGACACCGGAGGTCCGGTGGCGCAAGCCGTCCGTGCTGGCCGTCGCGGCGGTCCCCGGGAAGGCGCTCGGCCGCCTCGGCGAACCGTCCACCGCGCCGCCGGCGGCATGGGCGGCGGCGGGTGCCGCCATCCGGAAGCTGCACGACGCGCCGTTGCCGCCCTGGACCGGCCGGGGCCTCGACGAGTTGGCGGCGGATCTCGACGCCGAGTGCGAGTGGCTCATGGCGAACGACGTCCTGCCCGCCGGTCTGGTCACCCGCAACCGCAGGATCGCCGAGGCCGCGCTCCGGCCGTGGACTCCCGTCTTCACACACGGCGATCTGCAGATCTCGCACGTGTTCGTCGACGGCGACGAGGTCACCGGCATCATCGACTGGTCCGAAGCGGCCCCGGGTGATGCGCTGTTCGACCTCGCCACGTTGACGCTCGGACACGAGGAGCACCTCGGCGACGTCGTCGCCGGCTATGGCACCGATGTCGACCTCGACGTGATCCGGGCTTGGTGGTCGCTGCGGAGCCTGCTGGCGGTTCGCTGGCTGGCCGAGCACGGCTTCGACCCGTCCGCGCCGGGCTGTGAGGTCGACGTGCTGAGATCGGCGTGCTGAGACTTACGCGCTGACATCCCGGCTGTGAGGGTGTGCGGGCCGCACGGCTACGAGTGCGTCGGGACGCAACGAGCAGGCCGCCTCCCGCCTCCCGCCTCTCACCTCCTCAAGAACGTCACCGCCCGGCGTCGACGTCGCCGTGAGGCGGGCGGCACATGTGTGTGGACGCGCGTATGCGCATGCGGGTGCGCCGGTTCCCAGGCGGCGGGCGACCACCAGTCGACGCCGGCTCAGCCCAGCCCGCCCGGGTTCATCCGGCGGACCGCGCGGGGGTGTCTGTCCGGGGGAGCGGGGCGGTGGGCGGGAATCCGGCCGGGTTGACACGGGCCTGGTCGGCGAGGAGTTCGGTGAAGGCGACGGTGAGGGGGTCGGGGCGGGTGCGGGTGTAGGCGGTGAGGGTGCGGCGGATCGGGGGATCGGGGCGGAGCAGTGCGCCGTCGAAGTGGGGCGGGACGACGTTGGCGGGCACCAGGGCCGGACCGAGTCCGGCGGCGGCGAGCAGGGGCGCCGCGGGAGTCTGCTCCGTGCGGATCGCCGCGCGGGGGCGGAAGCCCGCCTGGGCACAGGCATGGTCGAGCAGGTCGGCGAGGCCGTTGTCGGGGGCGTAGTGAACCCAGGCGCGGTCGGCGAGGTCGATGAGGGCGACCGTGCCGGCGGGGCGTTCGGCCAGCGGGTCGTCGGCGGGCAGGACGATCGCGAACTCCTCGACGCCCAGTTCGCGGATCGGTCCGTCCCAGGCGGTGGGCGCGGGACCGACGGCGAGATCGGCGTGGCCGGAGTCCATGGCGGCCTGGAGCCGGTCGGCGTGCGGGTACTCGCGCAGCCGGATCCGTACGCCGGGGTGGCGGCGGCGCCAGGCGCGCAGGACGGGCGGCAGGATGCCGAGACTGACCGAATAGATGGCGGCGACCTCCAGCTCGCCCTCCTCCAGGCCCGCCGCCCGCCGCGCCACCGTGTGCAGGCGCTCTGCCTCGGCCAGCGCGGCGCGGGCGTGCGGCAGGACCGCCCGGCCCATCGGGGTCAGCCGCACCGACCGTGGCAGGCGTTCCAGCAGCGGGCCACCGACCGTTCTCTCCAGGGCCCGCACCTGGTGGGAGAGCGCGGGCTGGGTGACGTGCAACTGCTCGGCCGCCCGTGTGAAGGAGCCGGTGTCGACCACGGTGACCAGGTATTCGAGCTGCCGGAGCGTCGGAACTGCCATGAGCAGAATTTATCACTGGAGTAGAAAGCAAGCCTTGGACTCATGGCATGAGACTGCGGGAGGCTCCTGGTGCGGCCACCGAGGAAGAGCACAGCGGGCGGCCGTTCCCCGACGACTCGAAGGAGAACCTCATGTTCGATGGCACGCCTCTCAAGGAGCAGCGGCTTGTCGTGGTGGGCGCGGGCTCGCGCACCGGGCGCGCTCTCGCCCGGGCCGCCTCCGCGGCCGGCGCCGCACTCGTGCTGGCCGGTCCGGATCCGCGCAAGCTGGAATGGACGGCGGGCGAGCTGTCCGGGCCGTCCGAAGTGCTCGCCCTGGACCTCGCCGACGAGCGGTCGATCGCCGACTTCGCCGGGCGTGTGGGCGGGTTCGACCACTTGGTCTCCACCGCCGCGATGCCGGCGAACGGCCCGCTGAAGGACCTCGAAGCGGCCGATGTGCAGCGGGCGTTCTCGGCCAAGGTGATCGGGCCACTGCTGCTGGCCAAACACCTGGCCGGGCAGGTGGCCGCGAGCGGTTCGTTCACCTTCTTCTCGGGACTGGCCGCCTGGCGGCCGGCTCCCGAGCGCACCGTGATGGCCACCACCAACGGCGCGCTGGCCTTCCTGGTGCGGGCGCTGGCGGTGGAGATCGCCCCGGTCCGGGTGAACGCGGTCTCCCCGGGCATCGTCGACAGCGGTTCCTGGGACGGTCTGGGGGCGGACAAGGAGGCGTTTCTGCGCGGCGTGGCCGAGCGCAACCCGGCCGGGCGGGTGGGGAGCCCGGAGGATCTGGTCAAGGCCGTGTTCTACGCCATCGACAACCCTTACGTCACCGGCACCGTGTTGCATGTCGACGGCGGCGGCCGCCTCGCCTGACCGGCGCCCCGCACGCCCCGTCCCCGACTCGGCCGACGCTCGGCCCGCGTAGGACACCGCTGACGGAAGCGGCGGCTGGGCGGCAGTGTCTTCCGGTCACCCGAGTGTCCTCGTCGGCACCGCGGGCAGGGGGTGCGGCCAGGGTCCGTGACCTCGCCGCCGCGCCTCCCGGGCCAGGTCACCGGCGCCGGACACGGCGTCCAGACGGCGCTCCGCGCGCCGGACGCGCCCCTCATTCCATCACTTCCCCCGACCGGTCCCAGAGGACCGGCCGGCCCCTGGTCACGCCCGACCGAATCCGTCCAGCGTGACCGGCTGATCAAAAGGAGCACTCCTCATGCGTTCGCACACCCTCTTCCGGATCGCCGCCCTCGCCGCCGCGGCCGCCTGCCTGGCTGGTGGCACCGCTGCCGCCGGCTACGCCCACGCCGAGGACCACCACCCGGCCTCGCACGCCTGGCCCCAGCGCCTGATCGACCGCTCGCCGGATCTGGTCCGGCCCCGGGCGATCACCGTCGACCGCTCGATCGGCGCGAAGCGAGCGGCCCAGGAGGTCCACCTGGCCCAGCAGTTGTACACCTTCTGGAACACCGGGCGGCAGACGTACCTGGATGCCGCCGTCAGCCCCCGGTTCAAGGACAACACCCTGCCCGCCGGCCGGCCGCAGGGTCCCGGCGGGCCGGTCTTCGCCTCGAAGAACTTCCGCACCGCGGTGCCGGACCTGACCTGCGAGCTGTCCGACCTGCTGGTCACCGGTGACAAGATCACCGCGCGGCTGGTCTTCCGCGGGCACTTCACCGGCACCTTCAACGGTGTCCAGGGCAAGGGCCAGAGCGTCGACTTCGCCGCCCTCGACATCCAGCACGTCGGCACCGACAAGATCATCGAGGACTGGCACATCGAGGACAACGAGACCCTGCTGGCCCAACTGGGCGTCAACGGCTGACGGTTCGCCTCCATCGCGCCCTTCCCGGACGGGGCAGGTGTACTCGCGCGGTGTCCAGCACCACCTTTCCTCGCCGGTCTTCCGGAGGTCGACGCCGGGCGCATCGGCATGTTCGGCATCAGCATGAGCGGTGACTGGGGTCTGCGCGCCGCCGCCGGCGACCCGCGCCTGGCCGCGCTCGCCACGTTCGAGGGTCTCACCGGCGACTTCGACATGATCTTCAACCGAGCGCAGCCGAGCTTCAACCACCGCGCGCAGTGCCCCGAGTCACGTGGCCGGGGCACCCACGGGTGGATCACGGTCAGGGAGACGCCGGCCGATGACGCACCTCGGCGGTGAGGGGCACGCAGCACGCGGAAGCCTTGCTGTCGCCGTACATCCCGACGGTGGAAGATCCCTTCCCGGTGAGGCGCCGCCGGGTCATGCGGCAGGCTGGTTCAGGTAGCCGGCGATCATGGTCGCGAATTCGTCCGGGGTGGCCAGGCTGACACCGAGCTGCTCGGCCTTCGTCCGCTTGGCGCCCGCGCCGTCTCCGGCGACGACGAGGGCGGTCTTCCTGGAGACACTGGAGGACGAGCGGCCGCCGGCCTGTTCGATCAGCTCGTTCATCTGGTTGCGGCTGAGCTTTTCCAGGGGGCCGGTCATCGCGCCGGTGACGACCACCGTCATGCCGGCCAGCGGGCCGCCCGCACGCTCGGTGACCTCGTCCTGGCCGCGGGTCTCGTCGGCGGACGAGGAGGGCGGGGTGGCGCCCGGCTCGGTCATGTTCACCCCGGCGGCGGCGAGTCTGTCGATGAGAGGGTCGAGTTCGGCGAGTTCGGCGACGATCGAGGGGGCCTTCTCGGTGCCGATGCCCTCGACCTGCCGCATCGACTCCGCGTCCGCCGCGCGGATCTCGTCCATGGTGGCGAAGTGCCGGGCGATACGGCGGGACATGGAGCGGCCGGTGCCGCGGACCCCGAGCGCGCACAGCACACGCGACAGCGGCCGGCCCTTGGCGGCGGCGATGGCGGCGAGGAGGTTGTCGGTGCTGGTCGCACCCATCCGCTCCAGGCCCATCAGCTGCTCGCGGGTCAGGGTGAACAGGCCGGCGAGATCGGTGACGAGACCGGCGTCGACGAGCTGGACGACACGGGTGTGGCCGAGGCCCTCGATGTCGAGCTGGTCGCGGCCGGCCGCGTAGGACAGGGCGGCCACCAAGTGGCAGTTGCGCCCGTTCTCACAGCGCCAGCGCTGCTCACTGGTGTCGATGCCGGACCCGCAGCGCGGGCACGTCTCGGGGAAGGCGATGGGCTGTTCACCGCCGGTGCGCAGGTGGGCGACGGGGGCCTCGACGCGGGGGATGACGTCGCCGGCCCGGTGGACCATGACGTGGTCGCCCAGGCGAAGGTCGCGCCGGGTGATGTCGGCCGGGTTGTGGAGGGTGGCGTAGGTGATGGTGGCGCCGTCGATCTCGACCGGTTCCAGGACGGCGCGCGGGGCGATGATGCCGGTGCGGCCGACGTTCCACTCCACGTCGACCAGCCGGGTGATCTTCTCGACGGCCGGCAGCTTGTAGGCGATCGCCCAGCGTGGGGCGCGCGAGCCCGACCCCGCCGCCTGCTGGTCGGCGGCCAGATCGGCCTTGACGACGATCCCGTCGATCCCGAAGGGCAGCTCGGCCCGCAGGGCGGCGATCTCCTGCACGCGGGCCAGCACCTGCTCGACGGTCCCGGCGGTGATACCGGCCACCGGGGTGCCGGCGGTGGTGTGGATGCCGTACGCGGCGGCCTGGGCCATGAGGTCGCTGTGCGCCGCTTCTCCCAGCCGCGCGGCGAGCGGTGCACCGGTGCCGGGCAGGGGCAGCAGGCCGTAGCCGAAGAACGTCATCGGCACGGTGTAGGCGCGCTCCCTGGCCCGCAGGGTGCCGGCCGCGGCGCCCCGTGGGTTGGCGAACGGCTGCCCGCCGTGCGCGGTGCGCACGTCGTTGGCGTGCTCGAACTGGGCGGTGGTCATCAGGACTTCGCCCCGTACCTCCACGGTGACCGGCTCGGCGAGTTCGTCCGGCAGGCCCTCGATGGTGCCGATCGCGTGCGAGACGTCCTCCCCGGCCGTCCCGTCGCCGCGTGTGATCAGCTGTCTCAGGCGACCGCCTGTGTAACGGGCGGCGACCGCGAGCCCGTCGAGCTTCGGCTCCACGCTGAACCGCTCGGCCTCGTGGCCGATGCGCCGGGCCAGGGAGGCGGTCCAGGCGGTGAACTCCTGCGGCGAGAACACGTTGTCCAGGCTCAGCATCGCCACCGTGTGCGGGACGTCGCCCTCCACGGCACCGCCGGCGACCTTCCCCGTCGGAGAGTCGGGCAGCACCTGATCAGGATGCCCGGCCTCCCACGCGGCGATGCCTCGCACCAACCGGTCGTAGGAGTCGTCGTCCAAGGCCGACGTCCCGCCCGCGTAGTAGGCCGCCGACGCCTTCACCGCGTCCTCGACCGCCTGCGCGTAGGCGGCGCCATCCCTGATCACAGCTTCAGGTGTCGTCATGCCCGCCATCCTGCCCGCCACCACTGACATCGCCCGGTTCAGCGGGAGGGGCCCTCCGCGCACACGTGAGGGCAGCGGCGCACGCGGCAGCCTCCGCCGACGGACGTGCGCGGCGGCCACCGCCGGGAAGCCCGGGCCCTGGACCGCAGCGGGCCGTCGACACGGAGTCCCGCGACGGGTGAGCCGCGGTCCGGGCGGCGGGGCGAGATCCGTCTCAAGGAGTTGCCGCCCCTATTCCCCGGCCGTGAGCGTTCGCCGGGGAAAGGAAATACGGAACATCGGCTTCCCCCTGTTGCGGAAACGGACTCATGCCCCAGCTTTTCTCTCATAAACAGAGGAGTTTTCGAGGAATGCCCGCCGGTATGCAGGGCATTCGATGGCCAGGAGGTTGATAACTATGGTTCCCCTTTTGCTTGTCCTGCTTCTCGCGCTCATCCTTTTCGGCGCCGGCTTCGCCCTCAAGATTCTGTGGTGGGTGGCGCTGATCGTCCTGGTGGTGTGGCTGCTCGGTTTCGTCATGCGCTCCACCAACGCCGGGGGTGGCCGCGGTCGCTGGTACCGATGGTGACCTGACACCGCACATACTCCCCGCAGGGCCCGGCCGAATCGGTCGGGCCCTACAGGCCTGTCCGGGAAACGGACTGGACGGCCGCGGCCCATGCGCCCCTGACGGGACACCGGGGTAGGCGCGTTGGCGCCGGGGCGGGACGGACACGCCGCCGCCGGCTGACCTGCCGAGGGGTACCAGGTCCACCGGTCCGCGGGCACACGAGCGGGTCAGAAGAGACTGAGAGGTTGCTGTGCGACTCTGGCGCGTCCCGTAGACCGATCCCGTTGCCCACCAGCCGGAGGAACCGTCCATGAGCCTCATCAACGGCCTGCCCGCACACGTCCTGCTCGTGCATGTCGTCGTGGTGTTCGTACCGCTGACCGCGCTGGCACTCGTACTCTGCGCCGTCCGGCCCGCGGTGGCGCGGCGCCTGGGGGTCGCCCTGCCGCTCTTCGCCCTGGTCACGCTCGTGAGCGTTCCCCTCACCACGGGGGCGGGGGAGTGGCTGGAGAAGCACGTCGGCAGCAACGCGCTGGTGCGCCGGCACGCCGAACTCGGCGACGGCCTGCTTCCCTGGGCCGCCGGCCTGTTCGTCCTGGCGGTCGTCGTCTGGTGGGCGGCCCGCCAAACCGCCGCCTCCGGACCGTCGGGCACCTCGCGCTGGACCACCGCACCGGTGCGGACCGCGGCCGCGGTGCTGGCACTCGTCGTGGCCGTGGGAGCTGTCGTGGACGTCTACCGCATCGGTGACTCGGGGGCCAGGGCCGCCTGGCAGGACGCCTTCTCGAGGACGACGTCGGGCGGGTGAGCCGGGCCGGACGGCACGACGGGCAGGCCGCCGACGGCCGGCACGCTCCTGCCGTCCGTTCACACCGTGGTCGTGTCCGCCCGTACGGTCCTGCCGTCCGTTCACACCGTCGTCGTGTCCGGGCGCGGGCGCGTGGCCGGCGTGTCCGCGGCGTCGCCGGGGCCCAGCGGAATGTGTGCGACGACCGTCTTGCCGCCCCGCTCGCTCCGTACGGTGAGAACGCTCGCCACGGCCCGGACGATCTCGAGGCCGTGCCGGCCGACCCGGTGGGGATCCGGATCCTGTGCCGTCGGGAAGACCGGGGCGCTGTCCCCCACCTCCACACGGACCGTTCCCGCGGCCAGGCACAGGCGCAGCACGACGGGCCCGTGCGCGTACTTGCAGGCGTTGGTGACCAGTTCGCTGACCACCAGCTGGACCAGGCCCACGACACGTTCCGGCACCGGCGAGCGGTGGCCGGCGGCCCCGCCCCGGGAAAAGCGGGAAAAGAAGGCGGCGGCGCAGGCGCGTGCTTCGGCGATGCAGGCGCCCTCACCGGACAGGGTGACCGTCGTCCGCGCCCCTTCCGTTTCCTCTGCTCCTCCCGCTTCCTGCGCTGCTCCGTCTTCTCCCGCCGCACCCGCCCTCACTGCTGCCCGCGCTTGTGCCGCGGTGCGTACTTCTCCCGCTGCCCGCGCTTCTCCCGCGGTGCGTACTTCTCCCGCTGCTCCCGGTTCTTCCCAGTCCGCCCCGCCGTCGCGGCGGCTGCCCACCGGCCAGTCGCTCCGCCCCTTCACGTCGACCCCCGTCCCTGCGCACAGTTCACCCGGCTCGGTGATGTGACACGCTGCCAAGCATGCACCCTCCGCCGGTGTGACCGGGGGGCGTTGTCCCCACTGTGTGCGATCCGCTCCGTCTTCTTCGGGGGTGGCGCCGGGCACGGCGTATGCCCGCCACGGCAGCGACGGGCATACGACAGGTGCGGACGGTGCGGGTCAGCCGACGGCGAGCATGCCCGCGCGGAGCCGGGCCAGGCAGCGCGAGAGCAGTCTGGAGACGTGCATCTGGGAGACCCCGAGGCGTTCCCCGATCTGCGCCTGGGTCAGTTCCTCCACGAACCGCATGTGAAGCAGCCGCCGGTCCCGCTCGTCGAGTCGGGCGATCAGGGGGGCGAGGGCGTGGAAGTCCTCCACCAGTTCCAGGGCGGTGTCCTCGGTGCCGATGAAGTCCTGCAGTGCGGACTCGTCGTCCTCGCTGCCGCTGAGACCGGCGTCCAGGGAGGAGGAGTTGTAGCCGTTGGCGGCCAGGCGCGCCTCACGGACCTCGTCCTCGGACAGACTCATCAGCTCCGCCAGTTCCCGCACCGTGGGGGTGCGGCCCAGGCGGCTGTGCAACTCCTCGGTGGCGCGGGCGAGCTGGACGCGGGCCTCCTGCAGTCGCCGCGGGACGTGCACGGCCCACGTGGTGTCGCGGAAGAACCGCTTGATCTCGCCGACGATGTAGGGGATGGCGAAGGACGTGAACTCCGCCTCCCGGGACAGCTCGAACCGGTCGATCGCCTTGATCAGGCCGATCATGCCGACCTGGACGATGTCCTCCATCTCCTCCGGACCCCGGCTGCGGAAGCGCCCCGCGGCGTACCGCACCAGGGACATGTTCATCTCGATCAGCGTGTTGCGGGCGTACTGGTATTCGTGCGTGCCCTCTTCCCGCACCGCCAACTGCTCGAAGAACAGCCGGGACAACTCCCGCGCGTCCTTGGGTGCCACCCGCGAGGGATCGGCGATGTCCGGCAGCCCGGCCGCCCGGCCGTCCACCGCGTCCGTCCGCGAGTGTGCCGCCGCCGCGCGCGTTGCGCTCATGGGCCCCATGATGTCGATGCCCCTCCCGTGATCGGTCCGGCCGCTCCCGCGGTCCGGACGGCCGATGCCGTGGCACTCGTACCCCCGGACCGTGCGCCTACTCCCACCGGATCCGGCACGCGGGGCACCACCGCGATGCGGAGCGGTCGTGAACCGCCTGCGGGGCGCGTCGTGCCGAATGGGAGGATGACGGGCATGGACATCCGCCGCAGGAACAATGTGACGATCACGGGCCCCGCCGACGGACCGGTCGTGGTGCTGGCCCACGGCTTCGGCTGTGATCAGAACATGTGGCGCTCGATCGTGCCCGCACTGGCCGAGCGGCACCGGGTGGTGACGTTCGACTACGTGGGATCCGGCGGGTCGGACCTGTCGGCGTGGACCGAGGAGCGGTACTCCTCGCTCCACGGCTACGCCCTCGACGTGGTGGAGGTCTGCCAGGAGCTGGACCTGGAGCGGGCCGTGTTCGTGGGGCACTCGGTCAGCGCGATGGTCGGGGTGCTGGCGGCCCGGACCGCGCCGGAGCGGATCGGAGCGCTGGTGATGGTGGCCCCGTCCCCCTGCTACATCGACGACGACGGCTATCGGGGTGGCTTCACGGCGGACGACATCGACGAACTGCTCGCCTCCCTGGAGGCGAACTACCTGGGCTGGTCCTCCGCCATGGCCCCCGTGATCATGGGCAATCCGGACCGTCCCGAGCTGGGGCGGGAGCTGACCAACAGCTTCTGCGCCACCGACCCCGACATCGCCCGGGTCTTCGCCCGCACCACCTTCCTGTCCGACAGCCGCGAGGACCTCAAGAGCGTCAGCGTGCCCACGCTGGTGCTGGAGTGCTCCCAGGACGTCATCGCGCCCCGCGAGGTCGGCGCCTTCGTGCACGCGGCGGTCCCCGGCTCCCGCCTGGTCACGCTGGACGCCACCGGCCACTGCCCCCAGCTGAGCGCCCCGGAGGCCACCTCGGACGCGATCCTGGACTTCTTGAAAGAGCTGCTGTGATGTGCCGCACGGGCGAGCAGCCGGATCCGTGGGAGACGGGCGACAGCGTCACCGACGCCGCCTTCACCGCGCTCCTGGAGGACAGCGCCAAGGACCTGTACGAGTCGGCGCCCTGCGGTTACCTCTCCACGATGATGGACGGCACGATCGCCCGGATCAACACCACGCTCCTGGACTGGCTCGGCCTCGCGCGCGAGGAACTGGTCGGGCGCCGGTACTTCACCGACCTGCTCAGCGTGGGCGGCAAGCTGTACCACGAGACGCACTTCGCGCCCCTGCTGCGGATGCAGGGCGAGCTGCGCGGCATCGCCCTGGAGATGAAGACCGCCGACGGCGGCCGTCTGCCGGTCCTGGTCTCGTCCCAGGTCAAGTACGGTGGTGAGGGCGAGCCGCTGCTGATCCGTACCACGGTCGTCGACGCCTCCGACCGGCGCGCCTACGAAGAGGAGCTGCTGCGCCGCCGCCAGGACGCGGAAAAGGCCCGGGCGCAGGCCGAGAAGGCGCGGGCGGAGGCCGAGAAGGCGCGGGCGGAAGCCGAAGCGGCCCGTCGGGAGGCCGAGGCCGACCGGGCGAGGCTGGCCCACGCGCTGACCGTGCTGCAACGGTCCCTGCTGCCCGACTCGCTGCCCACGGTGGCCGGGCTGGAGACGGCCGTGTACTACCACACGGCCTCGCCGCACCGCCTGGGCGGCGACTTCTACGACCTCTTCCAGAGAGACGGCAAACGCTGGGCGTTCTTCCTCGGCGACGTGTGCGGCAAGGGGCCGGAAGCGGCTGCCCTGACCTCGCTGACGCGCTACACCCTGCGGGCCGCGGCCCTGCACGACCCGGAGCCCGGCGCCGCACTGACCACGCTGAACACCGTGCTCTACGAGCGGTACTCCGCCGGCGGGGACCCCCGCTACTGCACGGTGGTCCACGGCGTCGTCGAACCCGGCGACGAAGACGGTCACATGACCGTGCGCCTCGCCTCCGGTGGCCACCCGTCCGCCCTCGTGCTGCGCGCCGACGGCCGCGCGGAGTTCCTGCCCACCCCCGGCGGCCTGCTCGTCGGTGTCCTGCCCACCGCCCCGGTCGGCACGACCGAGACCACCCTGGCCCCCGGCGACACCCTGCTGCTCTATACGGACGGCCTCACCGAGGCGCGCACCGGCCCCGCCCGGGACGACCTGTACGGTGAGGACGCCCTGCACGCCTTCGCCCGCGACCTCGCCCCCGCGACACCGCAGGAGACGATCGCCGCCCTGGGCGAGCTGCTGAAGAACTTCGGTGACGGCCTCGACGACGACACCGCGCTCCTGGCGGTCGGCGTCCCGCCGCGCCCCCTCCCCACCCGCCCGGCAACGAATCACCTGCGATGAGCCCGTTGAACATCACCCGACGAGAAACCCCGACCGGCCCCGTCCTGCGGGTGGCCGGCGAACTCGACTACGCCCGGGCGGCCGCCCTGCGCGAACAGGTCGGCGGACTCGTACTGAACGCGGACCAGTGCCTGGTGATCGACCTGTCCGGGCTGGAGTTCTGCGACTCCACCGGCATCACCGCCCTCCTCGCCGCCCGCCAGCACGCCCACGCCGCCGGAGCCGACATCGTGCTGGCCGGCGTCCCTTCCAACACCCTGCGCGTCCTGTCCATCGTCGGACTCGACCAGGTCTTCACCATCCGGCAGGACTGACCCCTCCACCCGGCGGGACTACTCCTGCACCTGCTGGGACTCTCCTCCACGTGGTGGGACTGGCTCCTCCACCGTCCGGCGGGACCGACCGGGGCCGAGCCGAAGCGAGCGCGGACCGGCCGAGCCGAAGAGAGCCCGGCCGAGCCGATCCGGGCCGGTCAGGTCAGGTCGGGGCGAGGGCGGGGTCCGGAGCGGCCGGTCACCGCTGCGCCGTGCTCCCCAGGGCGCCGCGTGAACCGTCCGCTTCCGCCACCGCCCCGGCGGCCCTGGGCCAGTGGGCCCGCAGACGGCGGAGATAGGACCGCGCCATCGGGCCCGGGGGCACGCCCCGGGCGAAGGCCCGCATGTTGCGTTCTCCCGCGTTGTAGCCGAGGGCGAGGAGTTCGTCCCGGCGGTAGCGGCGCGCGCACCGCTCGGGCAGCACGCGGTCGAGGTCCTTCAGGTGCAGGGCCGCCACGTGGACGGCGAACGCCGGGTCGTCACGCAGGTCCTGCCAGCGTCCCGGCAGCGCGTGCGCGCGCCGCACCTTCTCGAACGTCGCCCGGTGCATGTTGGCGACACCGAAGGAGGCGTCCCGCTTCCACCACTGCCAGACCCGTTCGAGGAGCGGATGGTGCGGTTTGTACGCCTCGTTGTGGAGCACGGCCATCAGCAGCACCGGAGAGACACCCGCCTCCCGGGCGCTGCGCACCACCGCCGTGGTGTAGTCGGCCGGGTCGTAGCCGCCGGGCCGCAGGGGCGGGGTGCGCGCGGCCTCCCGGCCGCCCGGTCCCACCGTCCGCCCCCGCGTCGCTCGCAGTCCCTCACCCATCCTCGTCCCGTTCTCCCTCGCCGTACCGAAGGGCCGCCGGAGCGACCACCGTGTGGAGGACCACGTGCCCCCGCGACCGCACCTCAATCCGAGGGGGCCTGCTCCGGCCCCGCACCTCACACCGTCCCGGCCGCGCCCTTCGTACGACCCCGGCCACACCCCTCGAACGGCCTCGGCCCCGCACCTCGCACGGCCCGGCCGCGGTCCGGCGCGTCCGTTGTCAGTGGGGTGCGTTTCACTGTCGTCATGGAGCTCACACAGACGACCGTCGGCGACCTGCTGGCCCGGCTCGGTCCGGGGGACGGCTGCATGTACCTGCCCGACGACCTGGACCCGGGGGCCCTGACCGATGTGCTCGCAGACAGGTACGGAGCCCCGCGCACCCTGGTCCTCGACGGTTCCACCGATCCCGCGGTCGACATGTCACGGGGCGCCGCCCTCCTCGTCCCCTTCCAGGACCGGGCCGTGCGGATACGGGCGTGGGCGTGGGGGGACCGGTGGATCGGCGCGGGCACGGCGCGGGACGCCCAGGGGGTCGTACGGCCGGTGCTGGCGGTCGCGCACAGGCGGGTGCCGGAACCTGCGGTCGTCGCTCCGGAGGAGGGCGCGGCCCAGGACACCGACTGGACGCAGCGGCTCCTGGGGATCACCGGATGGTGGCATCCCGCCCAGCGGCCCGACGTGAACTGGGGGGAAGTGGAGTCGCGCCTGGGGACCGCCCTCCCGCGCGACTACAAGTGGATGGTCACGACATTCGGCGTGGGCGCCTTCGACGGATACCTGGGCCTGAACCAGGAGCCGTGGACACACCTCCAGGAGGAAGGGCTCCTCGTCTGGGCGGGCACGGAGCACGAGGACCTGTACTGCTGGCGGGCCGACGGCGACGACCCCGACCGCTGGCCCGTCGTCGTCCGGACCTTCGACGGCGAGTACGTCCCCTACGACTGCCGGGCCGCCGAGTTCGTCTGCCGCATCCTCGCCGACCCGCACCACCGATTCACGATGGCCCGCTACTTCGACACCCACTGGTTCATGAACTACCGGCGGACCGACCGCTGTCCTGACCGGTTCTGACGGGGCTCAGCGCCGTGCTTCGGTGGGGGCGGCCAGCAGCAGCCCCGCCCACAGCGCCGCCTGCACCGCGAGGCCGAGCACGGTGCGCACGCCGGCCCCGGTGGCGAGGGCGGACGCCAGAAGGGCGACGGAGAGCAGCAGGAAGGCGAGATAGGCCAGCTGGGCCGAGCGCAGGAGCGCGGCCGTCCAGGCCGAGGACCGTGAGAGCTGTCGATTCTGATGCACTGTCATCCAACCGCCCGAATGGACATCGACGTCACCGTCCTGATCCGAGAAGGACCCCCGGGACCGGCCACGAGGCTCCTCGCCCGGCCGGCGGGACCCTGATGCTCTCCGGGTGCCCCGGCCGACGAGACCGACACCCCGGCCGCCGCACGAGGGGGTGAACTCGGCCCGGCGGTGGGACGGTTCCGCGGTGGGCGCGCACACCGACGTATGGGGGGTGGTGTCGTTGATGGTGCCGGTCGGCCTCGGCGGGGCGCTGACCGCGTCGCTGCTCGACGTTCGTCGGTGACCTGCTGCACAACCCGGTGCAGATCCTCGAACCGGACGCCAACAGCTGCTTCTGCGAGGACCCGGCGGGCGCCCGCGCCACCCGCCGCAAGGTGCTCGGCTGGGCGGCCGACAACAACGCACTCGTGATCCCCGCGCACCTGGGCGGGCACGGCGCCGCCGAAGTGGAGCGCGACGGCGCCAGGTTCGCCGTCAAGGGCTGGGCGCCCTTCACCCCGTACACCGAGCAGGCCTGACACCCCACGGAAGGCACCACCGTGCACCACCACCCCGACCCCATCGTGACCACGGCGCAGGGAGCGGTCCGCGGCCTGCGCCGGGGCGGCACCACCGCCTTTCGGCCGGCCCGCCTCATCGATCGGGCCGGCTGCCCGCAAATCCTCGTCACCGGCGGCGCTGTCGAGCGCCGTGCCCACGACGACGCCTGGCTGCGCGGCGAAACCCCGGATGCCGTACCCGGCCCAGCGGTTGTCGGGTCCGACGGCGGTCAGGACGGGGGCGCACTCCGACTGGGCGTGCCGATGCCGTCGAGGGCTACTTCAGCGGTGGTGGCCGGGGTGAACCCCGCGCCGAGGGGGTGCTGCTGCCGACTCATGCGACCGGCCTTTCGGGGGTGAGCGGTGTCAGCGCGGGACGGTGAAGTCGAACCGCCTGGTCCGGGTGACGTGTGCGGTGGAAGGGGCGGGCGGGAGCACCGTGCGGGACGTTCCCGCTTCGGGGCACCCCCGCGGGGGCCTACTTCGACTCCACGCGACCCACCGGCTCAGAACCGGCCAGCAGGTCTTGGCAGGCCCGCTGCCAGGCGTGGTCGTCGAGCCCGAAGCGGGTGGCGAGGTAGGCCGCCGTGAGCCGCCCCAGACTGGAGACGCGTTCGGGGTTCTCGTCGGTGGTCTCGGCCGCGTCGTATCCCGCGATGCCGCCCAGCCCGTGCTCCGCGTCGAAGAGGGTGAGCAGAGTCTTGGGAGCGGGCGCGAGGGCGTAGGGGTCGGTGTGCCAGCCGGGGCCGGCGTCCGTGAAGTGCCGGGAGTCGTCCTTGTCCCCGGCGACGATCAGCGCGGGGGTGGCCATGGTGGAGAAGTCGATGGACCCGAAGACGGGTATCCGTTCGGCCATGGCCGCGTGGATGACGTCACCGCGGCCCGGTGCGGCGAGCACCACGCCCGCCTTGATCCGGGGCTCCAGAACGCTCACCCGCTCTCCGGTGCCGGGGTCGGTGACCCGGGCGCCCAGCAGGAGGTTGGCGGTGAAGCCGCCGAGCGAGTGCCCGGCGACGGCGACCTTGTCGTGGTCGATGCGCCCGGCGAGCCCGGGCACGGTCTTCTCGATGACGTCGAGCCGGTCGAGGACGTGCGTCATGTCCTCGGCGCGCGAGCGCCAGAACAGGGGCGCGCCGGGGGCGCCGGCGAGGCGGTGGGCCAGGGTCCTGGAGGAGAGGTGGGTGGGCTGGACGACGACGAACCCGGCCTGCGCCCACAACTGCGCGATCGGCGCGTAGCCGTTGAGCGAGGACAGGTTGTTCGAGCCGCCGTGGCCGTGGGAGAGCAGGATCAGGGGCAGGCTCGTCCCGGTGGCGGGCGCGGTGACGCGGATCTGGAGGTCCACGGGGCGCCCGGCCACGGGAAGGACCAGGGGGCTGTAGGACAGCACCGGGGTGGGCGACTCACCAGCGGCGGAGGCGAGTTCGTTCATGGGAGAGGGTCCTTTCCAGGAAGTCCGGGACGCTGCGCCGTCCGGAGACGGACAGGACGGAGGAGCGCGCGGTCGCAGGCGCCGGACTGAGGCGGAACGCTGCTCCGATTAGTATGTGGAGCACTGTTCCGCTTTGTCAACGGCGCGCGGCACCGGCAGGTCCGCCCCGCCGGGAGGGCCCTCCCGGCGCCCCCGGGCCGGCTCCCGCCGAGATCGTCCGGGCGCGCCGGCCGCCCCCGGTTTCCCCTTCTGGCCGGAATTCGTCCCGGCGGAGATTCGTCCCGCAGTCGCCCGGAGGGCGGCCGGCCGGCTCGCCGGAAATGCGATCAAGAATAGAGACCGGGCAAAACACCGGACCGGTCGGGCCGTCCGTGGTCGACGGAAGATCGATTCCGTGCCCTAAACCCTGCGGTCGCCCGTGGATTCGAGTGTGTCCGGATGAAGTCTTATCGCCCCTGTTCTCCTCTGCTTCAGTGGAACGCGTTGTGTCCCGCACCTATCGAGGAGGCCACATGGCCGAAGTCAGGAAGGTCGCCCGACCTGCGGTCACCGCATCGTCGCGGCCCTGCGCGTTCGTCTCGCCGGACAAGGGCAACGCGCCGACCATCACGCCCGTCCGCAAGCAGGTGGAGGCCGACACCGCCCCCGCCGAGCAGCGGAAAGAGTCCGCCTCCGCCTGAGCGCCGAGGCTGACCGGGGTTCCGTCCGGCAGGCCGGACCCCAGGGCCGTAGCGCGGACCGAACCCCTGTGCGGGGTCGGTCCGCGTTCCAGGGACCGCGCGCCCGCAGAGCCCTTACGCCGACGCCGTACCGCGCGCCCGCCGCGCCCGCGCCCGCCCCGCCGAATCGTGCGGCCGGGCCGTGGAGGAGGGCCGCGCCCCGCACCGTGCCGAAAGCCGTGAGACGCAGGGAGAAGTCTTCAGCATGCAGAATTCGGTGTACCAGTCCTCGCGTTACGTCCGCACCCTGCGTGCCGCGGGTGACCGGGATTTCACGTCTTTCGGGGGACGCGTCAATTCCTTTGAGGGCGACGAGCGGACGATGGCCTTTCATTCGCTGTACGGGAATGCGCGGCTCGTCGACAAGGACGTCGTCGACCTCCTGAAGGACGCCTCCCAGGGCCTCAGCGTGGAGCGGCTGAGGGAGCGGCTCGACGACGACTCGCTGCGCGACCTCGTGGAGGCGCGGTTCCTGGTCGAGGCCGGCCACGACGAGGCCCGGGAGATCGACCGCCTGCTCGAGAGCCGTCAGGAGGCGCTGGGCACCGGGGTCTTCCACTCCTCCATCCAGCTCGTGCTCACCAACGCCTGCAACTTCTCCTGTCAGGGCTGCTTCGCGTACAACTTCGACGGCGGTGTGCAGGAGCGCAACACCTCCGGCGAGTCCGTGAAGCCCGGCCCCGTCCTCGTGGAGCTGCGCCGTTCCCGCGAGGACGGGACCGGGCCGGTCCGCCAGGACTCCGGGCCCACCCTGGCGAGCGGCGACTGGAACCACGGCTCGGACAGCGCCCGCAACCCCTCGATGCACATGTCCCGCGAGGTGGCCGAGAAGACGATCAAGGAAGCCATCGCCCTGCGCAAGGCCAACGGCGGCGGCCACCTCACCGTCTCCTTCTTCGGCGGCGAGCCCACCCTGGCCCGGGGGACGATCCTGCACGTGCTGCGCACCTTCGGCGACAGCCACGACGGGGTCACCCTGTCCTACGACCTGACGAGCAACGGCTCCCGCATCGACGACGAACTGCTGGCGGCCCTGGCCGAGCACCGGGTCGACACCACCGTCTCCATCGACTACCTGGTGCCGGAGACCGGCGAGTTCCGCGGCGGGCAGCAGCAGCGCACCCCGTGGCCGGTGGTCCGCAAGGCGATCCTCGACATGAAGGCCGCGGGCGTCCCGGTCAGCATCACCACGGTCCTGTCCCAGTACACCTGGGACAAGTGGGGCACCCCGCTGATCGACTTCGTCGCCGAGGCGGGTCTGGACACCCTGGACGTCATCGTCTCCTTCCAGGCCAAGGAGTTCTTCCAGCAGCACAGCCCGCACGACGTGGCGCAGCGGCTGCTGGCCGCCGTCGACTACGGGCGCGAGCGCGGCGTCCAGCTCAGCGGCTACTGGTACCAGACCTTCCAGATGATCATCGACGAGGCGAAGTGGGCCGAGCAGGCCGACTACAAGACGTGTCCGGCGGTCGGCCGGCAGCTCTCCATCGAACCCAACGGCAGCGTCTTCGCCTGCAAGGCCACCGCCCGGGTGCTGGGCACCATCGACGACTGGCGGGGCATCTTCGCCTCCCCGGCCTACCAGGACTACGGGATGCGCGCCTACACCAACGGGCCGGGCTGCCAGGGCTGCGAGCTGCAGGGCACCTGCTCGGGCGGTTCGGCGGGCGCGCTGGAGGAGGAGAACGGCTCGATCCAGGTGATGTCGCCCGGCTACTGCGCCTACATGCGCGAGGTGGTGCAGGGCCTCCTGGAGCGGCACCACGCGCAGAGCCTCGCCGCGCTGTCGTGAGCGCGTCCCCGCGCACGTCCCCGGCGTCCCGCGCACGGCGGGCCGCCGCTCCACGGGTGAGCCCGCGGCCGGCTGAGGAAGGGTGACTGGTTCCATGGCAACGATCGGGATGCACTTCGGCCACGACGCGGGCGCCGCCCTGACCGACGCGGACGGCTACCGGATCATCGAGGCGGAACGCCGCCTGCGGCTGCGCCACGTGTGCGGCGGCAACGACGGATTCCGGCAGGCGGCGGGCGGCTGGCTGGCGGAACTGCGCGAGCGGGCGGCCGGCCCGGTGACCCGGGTCGCGGTGGCCGACTGGTACACCCCCGTGTGCCGGGTCCTGCCGCCGGCACTGGTCGAGCTGGTCAACGAGGACGCGCGCTGGACGGCCAGGGGCGGCGCCGGGCTCGCCGACGCGGTGACCCGGGTGCTCAAGCCCGTCGACTGGCCGCTCGCCGAAGGGCTCGGCGACATCACGCTCGTCGCCGTCCGCCACCACTACGCGCACGCCGCCCTCGCCTACTACACCTCCGGCGCCCGCAAGGCGCTCGTACTGGCGCTCGACGGGACCGGCAACTACGCCGAGTGCGGCATGGTCTGCCTCGGCGACGGCGACCAGCTCACCCCGGTGATGTCGTTCACCAACCGCGGCGGCCCGCGCTTCGGCCTGGTCTACGAGGCGCTGGCCCGGCGGGTGCACGGCAGCCAGTTCGACACCGGCAAACTGCTCGGCCTGGCGGCCACCGGCGACAGCGATCCCTCCCTGCTGCCGGTGCTGCGCGCCATGCTGGTCCCGCAGTCCACCCGGCGCGCCTCACCCGACCTGTACGAACAACTGGACGAGGACCGGCTGGCCGGCTCGGCGCTGCGCTACGCCGACACCTGGTGGGAGTACGACCCGGTCAGCGGCGGCTACCTGGACGTGGGTCTGGCCGACTCCTCGGACGACGACGTGGTGCACTCCTTCGGGTCCGTGTTCCCCGACGAGATCCGCACCCCGGACGGCCGGAGGACCCCGGTGGGGACCTCACCCGACGAGCGGGTCTGCCGGGATCTCGCCGCCACCCTGCAGTCCGCCGTGGAGCGGGACCTCACCCGGCTGGCGACCGGAATCAGCCGCCGCTTCCCCAGCTACTCCACACTCTGCTACGCGGGCGGCTGCGCGCTCAACATCACCGCGAACAGCTGCCTCGCCGAGTCCGGTCAGTTCACCCGCGTGTCCGTCCCGACCTGCTGCGACGACTCGGGCATCGCGCTCGGCGCCGCCCTGGCCGCCGCGGAACCGTCCGACCGTCCGGTTCTGGCCGGCCGCTCCGGATGGGCGCGACTGGCCTACGCCGGGCCTCAGTTGGAAGGACTCGACGATCCGCCGGCGGGGGAAGCGGAACAGCCGGGCGGCGGACTCGCCGCGCGGCTGAGCGCGCTCGGACGGTCCGCGCGCGAAGCCGCCGACGACGACGAACTGGTGCGGACGGTCGCGGACCTGCTGGCCGGGCAGCGCTGCGTGGCCTGGCTGGACGGCGGCATGGAGACGGGGCCCAGGGCGCTCGGGCACCGCTCGCTGCTGGTGTCGGCACACTGGAACGGCGCCCGCCGGCACGTGTCCCAGACCATCAAGGGACGCGAATGGTTCCGGCCGGTCGCGCCGATCTGCCCGCAGGAGGTCGCGGACCGCTACTTCACCGGCCCCCTGGACCACACCGAGAGCATGCTGTTCGCGGTGCGGGTACGGCCGCAGGAGGCCCACCGGCTCGCCGAGGCACGGCACATCGACGGCACGGCCCGCCTGCAGACCGTACGGCGCGACACCCATCCCCTGCTGCACCGGCTGTGCCACGCGGTCGGCGACCTGACCGGGCTGCCCGTCCTCATCAACACCAGCGCCAACGCGGGCGGCAGGCCCATCCTCAACCACCTCGACCAGGCCCTGGAGCTGCTCGCGGAGACGGAGCTGGACGCCGTGGTGCTGCCCGGCCGCCGGCTGATCGTCGAGTGATCCCCGCCCCGCCGCTCGCCCCCGGCCGGCGGGCGGCGATCGGCCGAAAACGGCGGTGCCCGTTCCGGCCCGCCCACCCGATCCTGTACAGGCGTCCTTCCCCTGGAGAGTGCACGTGCCCGCCACCCAACTGCGCGACATCCGCAAGACACAGCCGCTGCGTGTCCTGTCCCCCGCCGACTGGGCCCAGTGGACCGAACAAGGCTATGTGATCGTCCGTCAGGCGGTGGCGCCCGAGACGGTCGCCGCGCTCACCGACGGGCTGCGCTCCTTCCTCGACATGAGCCCGGACGACCCCTCGACCTGGACCTCCCCGCACACCGGCAACGACCGGCTGCCCGGCCACAGCGGACTGGTCGAGATGTACAACCACCAGGCCCAGTGGGACGCGCGCCAGACCCCGCGGGTGTACGAGGCGTTCACCGACATCTGGGACCAGGACGAGCTGTGGGTGACCATCGACTTCGCCAACGTCAACCCGCCCAACCGGGGTGAGCGGGCCTTCGGCGGCTTCGTCCACTGGGACGTGGACACCTCCACCGACCCGCTGCCGGTGAGCTGCCAGGCGGTCCTCTCGCTCACGGCGGGCGACGAGGAGATCGGCGGCTTCCAGTGCGTGCCGGAGATCTTCGCCGAGTGGGAGAAGTGGCTGAGCCGGCAGCCCGCCGACCGGGACCCGTTCACCCCGGACATCACCGGCTACTCGATCACCACGCCCGAGGTCGCGCCCGGCGACCTGATCATCTTCAACAGCCTGCTCCCGCACGGCGTGCACCCGAACGTCTCCGAGCGGCGGGTGCGCATGGCGCAGTACCTCACCATGGCGCCCGCCTGGGAGGAGAACGCCGAGCTGTGCGAGGCCCGGGTGCGGTTCTGGCGCGACCGCGTCCCGCCGCACCCCCCGGAGGGCGGCGTGCGCAAGGAGGAGGCCGAGCTGTACGGCCCGGCGCGGCTGACGGAACTGGGGGAGCGGCTGCTGGGGCTGCGGGCGTGGCACGGAGGGAGCGTAGTTGGCTAGCACCACGTCGCCGGGGACCCGCACGGCGGGACGGGCGGACCTGGGCCGTCCGTTCCGCTGGCTGTGGGCCTCGGCAGCGGCTTCCAATGCGGGCGACGGCATCACCCGGACGCTGCTGCCCCTGCTGGTGGTCGCGCACCACCCCGACCCGGCGGCGGTCGCCGGCCTGACCGCCGTGAACATGCTGCCCTGGCTGCTCTTCGCGCTGCCGGCGGGAGTCCTGGTGGACCGGACGGACCGGCGGCGCGTCGTGCTCGCCAGCAACGTGGTCCGGGCGGCGGCACTGGCCGCGGCGGCCCTCCTGCTCGCGCGGGACCGGCCGCTTGGCCTGCTGTACGCGCTGGCGTTCGTCCTGGGCATCGCCGAGACGCTGGCCGACACCGCCGCCCCCGCGATGCTGCCGCGCCTGGTCGAGGAACGGCACCTGGAACGGGCCAACGGGCGTCTGTCGGCGGCCCAGATCGTGCTCAACGAGACGGCCGGGCCGCCCGTGGCGGGCCTCCTCGCCGGACTGACGGCCGCCGCCGCGCTGGCCGCCGGAGGCGCACTGTACGCGCTCGCCGCGCTGCTCCTGCTGGGCCTCGCCCCGCTCGTCCGGCCGGGCCGCGGACCGGCGCCGGACCGGGCGGGCGGGACGGCGACGCCCTCCGCCGGGCCGCCTTCGGCGCAGCCGCCCTCCACGGGACCGGCCCCCGAAGGACCGGCCGCGGGAGAACCGGCCGCCGAGGGACGGGCCACCCGGAGGCCGAACGCCGAGGGGAGGCCCGCCGAGGAGCCGGCCGGTGACGGGCCGGTCACCGAAGGGCAGACCGGCCAGGGACCGGCCACCGCAGGTCCGGCCGCCCACGCGACGGCCCCCGGCGCGCGCCGCGGTGTGCTCGCGGACATCCGCGAGGGCGTAGCCTTCGTGCTGCGCCACCGCACCCTGCGGCTCACGCTGGCCGCGAGCGCCCTGTACGGCCTGGTCTTCTCCGCCACCTTCTCGATGCTCGTCCTGCTCAGCGACCGCACCCTGGGACTGAGCGGCACCGGGTACGGGCTGCTGCTGACCGCCGGGTCGCTGGGCGCCGTCGCGGGCAGCTGGCTGGCGCCCAGGGCCGCCGACCGGCTGCCCACCGTCCGGCTCGCCCGCTGGTCCCTGGTGGCGTCCGGGGCCGCGTACGCCCTGCTGGGAGCGGCGCCGAACCCCGCGCTCGCCGCCGTGGCGCTGGCCGCGAACGGCGTCTTCATGATGGGCTGGAACATCCCCGTGATGTCCCTGCGCCAGCGGCTGACCCCGGAGCACCTCCAGGGCCGCGTGATGAGCGTGTCCCGGCTGTGCGCCTGGGGGACGATGCCGATCGGCGCCCTCCTCGGCGGGCTGCTCGCCGAGATCCTGTCCGTCCCGGCGGTGTTCGTCGTCTGCGGCGCCGTCCTGGCCGCGGGCGCCCTGCTGCTGCTCGCCCCCCTGCGCGAGACCCCGGCCGGCCCCGGGAACGCGCCCCCGCGTCCACCTTCCGAACCGCACACCGACCTTCCCGACAAGGGGTGACCATTGGACACACAGCTCTACGACACGGTGATCGTCGGAGGCGGCCCGGCCGGCCTGAACGGAGCCCTGTACCTGGGCCGTTCACGCCGCCGCGTCCTGCTGATCGACTCCGGCGACGCGCGCAACATGGCGGCGGGCGTCATGCACAACGTGCTGACCAACGACGGCGCGAGCATCGCCGACTTCCGGGCCCGCTCCCGAGCGCAGCTCGCCGAGTACGACGTGTCGTTCCGTGACGACGAGGTGGTGTCCGCGTCCGGTGAGGGCGACCACGTGGTGGTCACCACGAAGGAGTCCGGCACCTTCCGCGCCCGCACCCTGCTGTACGCGGCGGGCGTGCGCTCCCTCTTGCCCCCCGTCCCGGGCATCGCGGAACTCTGGGGCACGTCCGTGTTCGAGTGCCCGTACTGCCACGCCTGGGAGGTCCGCGACCGCACCCTCGCCGTGTACGGCGGCAAAGTGCCCAGCGAGTGCCTGGCCTCGACCCTCACGGTGTGGTCCGACGACATCACCTACCTCTCCGACCGGCGCGAACTGCCCGAGGACGAACGCGACCGGCTCACCGCCGCCGGGGTACCGGTCCGCACGGAGAAGGTCGCGGGACTCGAACCGCACCCCGAGGGCGTACGCGTCCTGTTCGAGGACGGTGGCGGCGCGAGCTACGGCGCGCTCTTCCTCCACCTCGACATCGAACCCCGGGTGGAGCCCCTGCGCCCCTGGATCGACGCCCCCGACCTGGAGTCGCTGCAGACCGACGACCGGGGCCGCACCAGCGTCCCGCGCCTGTACGTGGCGGGCGACCTGGGACGCACCATGCACCAGGCGGCGATGGCCGCGGCCAGTGGCGGGCTGGCGGGCATGGCCGTCAACGCCGACCTGATCCGCGAGGACCGGCCCGGCTCCCTGCCCGCGCCGCCGCCCCCCGCCCCGGCGCCCTGACCGGTTCCCCGCAGTCCGTCCTCCACCGCGCCCACCGACGGGAGCACCGCAGCGATGACGTCACCCCGCGCCCAGTACACCCCGCACATGGAGCACTACACCTTCGTCCTGGAGGACCAGCCCTATCTGGGGTACTTCCAGTACGGCGGCGAGAAGACCCCCGTCTACACCACCGACCGGCACGGCTTCCGGGTCACGCCCGGCCCCGGCGGGCAGCGGGCCACGGTCGGCGACGACCGGCCCGAGGGCCCCGTGCGGGTGCTGGCGGGCAGTTCCGCCGTGTTCGGCGTGGGCGCCACCGGGGACCCCGCCACCGTCCCGGCGCGCCTGTGGAACGCGTACGCACCCCGCCTGCCGTGGCTCAACTTCGCCGGCCAGAGCCACAACTCGGCCCAGGAACTCCTGCTGTTCACCCTGTTCCAGCACGAACTGCCGCCCGTCGCGGACATCGTGCTGCTGTCCGGGGTGAACAACCTGGTGCTCAGCAGGCTCCCCGAGGAGAAACAGGGCCGCCACGGCGCCTTCTTCGACTGCGGCCCCGCCCCGGAGGTCGTACCCCCGCCGGACCGGCGCGTCGCACACGCCACGGAGCTGACGCTGCGTCACCTCAGTGCGTGGAAACTGCTCGCCGACGGGCTCGGGGCCCGGCTGACGTTCGTCCTGCAACCGCTCGCGCCGTGGGTGCGCGAGGAACCGCTGCCGCGCGAGAAACTCCTCTTCGAGGAACTGGACGAGGTGTCCAACTTCCGCCGGTTCCACAACGACATCTCCACCATGGCGGTCGGCCGCTCCTACGCGGACCGGCTCGCCGCCGGCTGCGCCGCCCTGGACGTGCCGTTCCTGGACATGAACGTGGCGCTGGGCGAGGCCGCCGCACCGCAGGACTGGCTGTTCATCGACCGGGTGCACTGCACGGACCTGGGCTACGACCTGGTGGCCCGGCAGCTGGCGGACCGCCTGGACCTCGCATGAGGAGCCCCCGGCCCGGCGACGCGGAGGAGCACGGGGCGGCCCCGGCCCCGGCGGCCCGCCGCCTCGCGACCTGGCTGCGCGCCCGCGGCCGCGCCGAGCGGCCCGCCGACGCCCAGGACACCGACGGCCCCCCGGCCCCCGGCGAGTCCCCGGCCGCCCCCGCGGCGGACCCCGCGGCCGAACCGCCCCCGTCCCCGCCGACGCGGTCCCGGCTGCGCCCGCAGCCCGAGGACGACGCGTCCGTCTACCCGTTGTTCTGACATGCGGACGCGGACCGGCACGGGGCAGGCGGACGGCGGACGGCCCGGAGGCGGCGGGCGGCCCGGTGACGGGCGAACCGGTGGTGGGCGGCCCGGGGGCGGGCGAACCGGAAGCGGGCGGCCCGGCGGCCCCGGCCGGGACGGGCCCGTCCTGGGCATCTCCGCCTACTACCACGACAGCGCCGCCGCCCTCGTCCACGACGGCGTTCCGGTCGCCGCCGCCCAGCAGGAGCGGTTCAGCAGGCGCCGCCACGACCCGGGCTTCCCGGCCGATGCCGTCGCCTACTGCCTGCGGGAGGCGGGGCTGCGCCTGGACGAGCTGGCGGCCGTGGCGTTCTACGAGGACCCGGCACTGAAGTTCCGCCGTGTGATGGCCACCTGGCTGGCGACGGCACCGCACGGCTTCCCGGTCTTCCGCCGGGCCTTCCCGCAGTGGGCGGGCTGGAAGCGGCACGCCCTGGACGACGTGCGCGCACGGCTGCGCCCGCTGTCCGGCGGACGGCCGCTCCCGCCCGTCGTGGCCCACCGGCACCACGCCTCGCACGCCGCCTCCGCGTTCCTGCCCAGCCCGTACCCGTCGGCGGCGGTGCTGTGCGTCGACGGCGTCGGCGAGTGGGCGACGACGACGCTGTGGCACGGCCGGGGCACCGAACTGGTCCCGCTCGCCGAGCTGCGCTTCCCACACTCCCTGGGCATGCTCTACTCCGCGTTCACCCACTTCTGCGGCTTCAAGGTCGACTCGGGCGAGTACAAGCTGATGGGCCTCGCCCCCTACGGCACGCCGCGCTGGGCGCCCCTCATCCGCGAGCGGCTGATCGACGTCAAGCCGGACGGCTCCTTCCGTCTGGACCTGCGCCACTTCACCTTCCAGTACGGCAGGACCATGACCGGCCGCGCCTTCGAGGAACTGTTCGGCGGTCCCCGGCGCATCCCCGAAGGACCGCTCACCGAGCGCGAGTTCGACCTCGCCGCCTCCGTCCAGGCGGTGACCGAGGAGGTGGTGCTGCGGCTGGCCCGCACGGCGCTGGAACGCACGGGGGAGCGGCGGCTGTGCCTGGCCGGCGGGGTCGCGCTGAACTGCGTGGCCAACGGACGGCTCCTGGACGAGGGCGTCTGCGACGAACTGTGGGTGCAGCCGGCCGCCGGGGACGCCGGCGGCGCACTGGGCGCGGCCCTGGCCGAGTCGCACCGCCGGGGCGCGCCCCGCGCCCATGTGCGCGCCGGCACCGACGCGATGGCGGGCGCCCTGCTCGGGCCCGGGTACGACGCCGCGGAGATCGCACGCTTCCTGGACCGGGAGCACCGTCCCGCCGTACGCCTGCCGGAGGGGGAGCTGGTCGAGCGGGTGGCCGCCGAACTCGCGGCGGGCAAGGTGGTCGGCTGGTTCCAGGGCCGTATGGAGTTCGGCCCGCGAGCCCTCGGAAACCGGTCGATCCTGGCCGATCCGCGCGACCCCCGTACGCAGTCCACGCTCAACCTGAAGACCAAGTTCCGCGAGTCCTTCCGGCCGTTCGCCCCCGCGGTGCTCGCCGAGGACGCCAAGGACTGGTTCGACCTCACCGGCGAGAGCCCGTACATGCTGCTGACCGCGCGGGTCGCGGCGGCCCGGCTCCGGGAGCGCGACCCGCTGCAGGAGCGGCTGACCGGCCTGGACCTGCTGCGGGTGCCGCGCTCGACGATCCCGGCCGTGACGCACGTGGACGGGTCGGCCCGGGTGCAGACCGTCACCGCCGGCCGCAACCCCCGCTTCCACGCGCTGCTGACCGCCTTCCGCGACCGCACGGGCTGCCCGGTGCTGGTGAACACCTCCTTCAACGTGCGCGGCGAACCGATCGTCCGCGACCCCGCCGAGGCGTACGCCTGCTTCATGCGGACCCGGATCGACCTGCTGGTGCTGGGCGACTTCCTGCTGGACAAGCGGGACCAGCCGCCCTGGCGGGAGGAGGGGGACTGGCGTGCCGCGATCCCGGTGGACTGAGCGCCTGGGCCGACTGGGCCTGGCCGTCCTGTACTTCGGCGTGCTGACACCGCTCGGCCGGTGCGTCCGCGCGGTGCGCGACCCGCTGCGCCGGACCTGGGAGGCGGACCGGGCCGGCTACCTGGAGCCGCCGGCCGGAGCCGGACGGCGCCGGGGGGCGGGCCGCGGCGACCCGGGTCCGGGACGGGCCCGCGGGTTCAGCGGCCGCCGGGCGTGACGGCCGAGACGACCACCACCCGGCGGTCGCCGAGGACGTGGACGCGTGCGGTGGCGTCGGTGAAACCGCTCGCCGCGGCCCACGCACGGGCTTCCTCGGCGCCGCCGGGCAGCGGGACGTCCGCCGCCAGCAGCGCGCGGAAGCGTTCGGACGGCCGGAAGTGCGTGGCCAGCGGCAGCGTGAACCCCACCCGGCCCCCCGGCCGCAGCGCGCGCCGCCAGTCGGCCACCGCCCGCCCGCCCAGGAAGTGCAGCGAGGAGGCGCACAGCACGGCGTCGAGACCGCCGTCGGCGACCGGCAGCGGCACGGCGTCCGCCACACGCCAGTCCACCGCCGTGGCGGGCAGCCCCTCCACGGCGGCACGCGCCCGCCCGGCCTCGATCATGCGCGGCGACACGTCCACGGCGAGGACGGGCGGCGCCGCGGCGGAGCGGCCGCGGGCGAGTTGCACGGCCACGGCGCCCGCGCCGCAGGCCACGTCGGCGACGGCGTCCACCGGCCCGGGCGCGGCCAGGGCCAGCAGGGCTCGCGCCACCTCCTCGTGGTGCTCGTGGTCGTAGCGGGGGGCGAGATCGTCGAAGACCCCGGCCAGGGTCGCGCTCTGGGTCACCGGGCGATCCTACGCACCCGCGCCCCCTCGCCACGAGTTCCGGCCCCAGTGCCGCCGTCCCCGCGTGCCGTGACGGCGGCCCAACGCGACCCCGCCGACCGCGTACGCGGCCTGCGCGATGCCCTGGCACCCCTGACGGACCGTCACACGTGACGACCCGTCGGTGCGGGCCGGCCGGGCCGTTCCGCGGGCCCCCGGCCGGCCTGACGGCCCCGCCACGCCGCCAGGCTCTGGGGCCCGCCCAAGGGGGCGCGTCACCGGGAGCTGCGCGCTGCGGAACAGACGCGCGCTCCTTCTGCCACCCCACGGCACCGACCCGCCATGACCGGCCATCCGGCCCGCAGAGGACGACCGCAGCGCCGGGCCGTCTCCGGCGACCGCATCGGCCTTCCGGGCAACGCCCCTGCGTGGCGGGTATTTCGCCGGAGTGACATCCGGGCGGGGGACAATCGGTGGGATCGAATCCGGCCATCCTGTCGCTGTCGCACATTCTTCCGAGTGCCATTCCCGGCGCTCAGGAACTCTCATGGTTCCCCCGGGATTCCAGGGATTCCGCTGGTGGTGGCGAGACCGCGGTGCATAGAATATCGCGCGCCGCTCGCGGGGGTGGTCGGTAAGGCAGGTGGGGGGTGAGGGCGTGGTGACTGAGCTGCGGAGAACGGCGATGCAGGGCGGTCCTGGCCGAGGTTCAGAACGCGCGTTCGCTTTTCCCTGCCCGCGCCTCTTACGGCGTGCCCGCAATATTCCGAACGATCACCACAAAGCGGTCCACTCCACAGGAGCGGACCCTTTTTCTTTTCCCCGGTGTTCCCCGGTGGCCCCCGGCCCGGCGTCCGGGCCCGGGCCGGGTGCACGGCCTGCGGCGAGAAGCGGATGCTTCGTTCTCAGGACAAGAGAAGTGTGGAGTGTGATGCCATGAAACGAGTCGGCAGAGACTCGCGACGGCCGGCCTGGAGACTTGTGGATCCGCTGGCGCGAACGGGCTTGTCCGTTCTCTTATTGGCGGGCGGCGCAGTGGGGGCGACGGCCGGACCGGCCGCGGCTGCGGCCGCCGACGGCACGCTGACGGTCGAGGTGCTGCGCGACTTCTTCGGCACCGGCGTGCTCAACGCGACGATGGACGTGCCCCAGCGGGGCATGAAGGTGCAGATCTCCGACCCCGCCGGGCACGAGGTCACCGGCGTCACGGATGCCACCGGAAAGGTCGTGGTGTCGGCCTCGACCGTGCTGAGCGGCGGACGGTACCGCGTCGACGTCAGCGTCCCGGCCCCGTACAGCGGCCATCTGCGGGCGGCGCCCGCGTCGACGGCGGAGAACCACTTCGACAGCTTCACCTCGTTCGTGGACGTGTCGGACGGGAAGAACGCCTCGGTGGTGACGGGCGTGTGGGATCCGGCCGACTACGCGCTGCCGGACTCGCGGTACTTCGTCCCCGTCCAGAACGGTGCCAACGGAACCGACAACCGGGCGTTGGTGGCGTTCGGCACGAAGGTCCGGGGCACGTGTCCCACCGACGCGGCCTGCCCGGCGACGCTGGCCACGCAGGCGCAGGTGGGCACGACGTTCGCCTTGGCGTACGACCAGTACCGGACCCGGCTGTTCCAGGGCGCGTTCGCCCGCCGGTACGCCCCGTACGGGCCGGAGGGCGGTGGCGCGATCTACACGGTGCCGGTCGACGGCTCGGGTACCCCGAAGCCGTTCGCGCAGGTGCCGGACGCCGCGGTGACGGCGCACGACAGCTCGAACATGATCAAGGATCCCGGATTCACCGACGCACCGGGCAAGGAGAGCATCGGCGGCCTGGCGCTGTCCGAGGACGGCTCCACGCTGTACGCGGTGAACCTGCGGACCCGCAGCCTGGTGAGCTTCGACGCGACCGGGGACACCGCCGGGGCGCCCGAGGCGACGGTCCGGATCCCGGACCCGGGGTGCGCGAGCCCCGAGGACTGGCGGCCGTTCGGTCTCCAGGTCCACGACAACACGCTGTACGTCGGCGGAGTGTGCAGCGCGGAGAGCACGCAGCAGCGCTCGGACCTGAAGGCCTTCGTCTCCACCTACGACGGCAAGCGGTTCACCACGGTGCTGAGCCACCCGCTCACGCAGGAACGCGGCACCGTCTTCGGCACCGGCGACAAGGCCACCCACTGGAACCCGTGGAACACCGGCCTGGACACGTGGGACGACCGGAAGGCGGGCAACGTCTTCATCGATCCGCAGCCGGAGCTGGCCTCCCTCGCCTTCACCCGCGACGGCTCGATGGTCCTGGGATTCCGTGACCGGTTCATGGACGTGCTCAGCTGGGGAGGGCTGGACCCCCGCCCCGGGAACGACGCGGTGGAGAACGGCATGTCCGGTGGTGACATCACCATGGTCTGTGCCAGTTCCACCGGCGCGTACGAGTGGGAAGGCACCGGATCCTGCCCCAACCACGCCACTCCCGCCGACAGCGGCGGCCAGGCCGCCGGTGTCGTCGAGTACTTCCCCGGCGACTTCTACCGCGGCGCGCACCAGGAGACCGCGCTGGGCTCGGTGGCCTACATCCCGCAGCAGCAGTGGGTCGTCAGCACGGAGTTCGACCCGGTCGACGCCGTCGCCACGTCCGGGACCGGGTACCACGACGTCACGACCGGTCAGGGCCCCGGCAACGACCCGGCCGCCAACGGCTTCCAGTTCGTCAGCCAGGAACAGGGCGGCGGGTTCGGCAAGGCCGGCGGGCTCGGTGACGTCGCGTACGCGGCGGCGAACGCGCCGATCCAGATCGGCAACGTCGTGTGGTTCGACGGCGACCACAACGGGATCCAGGACCCGGGGCACGTGCTGCTGCCGGGCGCGACGATCAACCTGCTGGACGCGGACGGCAAGCAGGTCGCCACGACGAAGACCGATGCCGACGGCGAGTACTACTTCGGTGGCGTCGGCGCCGAGTACCAGCTCACACCGGGAGCGAAATACACGGTCCAGTTCGATGTGTGCACCGCGGACACCAGCGAGGTGCCCGGCCGGCCCCCGGCGTCCGCACTGCGGTTCACGCTCCCGCGAGCCGGTGCCGACCGTGCGCACGACTCCAACGTGACTCCGCCGTCCACCGGGCCGTTGTGCAGCGGGCAGGCGCCTGTCACGGCGCCGCGCAAGCCGGGCGGGGTCGATCACACGATCGACGCCGGGGTGTACATCCCGAAGGCGACTCCGAGTCCGTCCCCGACTCCGACTCCGACGCCGACCCCCACCCCGTCCCCGGGTCCGGCCTCGCCGTCGGCCTCGGTGCCGCCGGCACCCGCGCCGCCCGTCAACCCGGCACCACCGGGCGGAGGTTCGGGCTCGATGGCGCACACCGGCATGTCCGCGCTGCCGCAGATGCTCGCCGCCGCCGGGCTGCTGGCGGGTGCGGGCCTGGCCATCGCGTACATGAGCCGGCGCCGCCTGCAGAAACACCGGGCGAGCTGAGCACCGGTGAGCTGAACAACAGCCCGCTGGTTCCAGCGAGTTGAGCAACAGTTCGCTGAAATCAGCGAGTTGATCAACAGCTCGCTGCAGCACACGGGTTGAGCAACAGCTCGCTGGAGCAGTGAGCCGAAGAGAGCGAGCCGAAAAAGGGGGCTGCCCGCCCGCGGTCCGGAGGGTGCGGCCGGGCAGCCCACGTCCCGGCCGGTCCACGCGGACCGGCCGGGACCTAACCTGTCACCGGGGACCGCCCGGGAACCGGGTGACGCGACCGCACCAGGTGACATGACCTGTCACCGGGGCACCGAGTGACGCCGCGGGCGCACGGCGGTGAAGCCAGGGTGGCGACCGAGAGGATGAAGCGAAGAGTGTCAGCGTCGAGCCGCACGCGGAGCGTGCGAAGCCGGCAAGCCCCACCGGACCGTGCGGCCGCCCGGCGCCGATGGCCGCGGTCACGCCGGGCGGCAGTCGTCCTCGTCCTGGCGGTCGCGGCGGTGGCCACGGTGGCCGGATTTCTGGTCCTGAGCGACGGCTCCGGCACCGGCGGGCCGCGCGCACTGACGTCCGACGAGGCGAACCGGCTGGCGATCACGCGGTTCCGCAACTACGAGGCGCACGGCCGCGCGGTGACGATCACCGTGCCGGGCACCGCAGGCGACCTGACCGTCACGGGGTCCGTCGACTACCGGGGCAAGCTCGGTTACGGCGTGGTGCGCGGCACCGGGCGCGACACCTCCAGCGACGGGCTGATCGAGTGGACGCCCACCTCGGTGTCGGTCCACCCGATGGCGAACGCACCGGCGTACGCACCCGCGGCACCGCCCCGCTCGGGCTGGTACGGCCGTCCGCTGCTGTCGTCCGGCAGCGCCCTGGACAGTTCGCTGGCCATCGCGCTCAGCCTCGGCAGCGACCGGCCCGACAACGCCGAACTGCTGCCGCAGAACGGCGCCGCCTGGTGGGGCCGGGACCAGGCGGCCGGGCACCGGGTGGACGTCATGACCGGGCCGTCCGCCCGCGACCGCTCCGGCACGGCGGGCAACGTGCGCTACTGGGTCGGCTCGGACGGCACGATGTACCGGGTCCGGGTCAGCGTGGGTTCCCAGCCGCAGCCGGTGGTCATCGATTTCGACACCCACCGGTACGTCCCCGTCAAGCCGGTCCCCTCAGCCACGCCGAACCGGTAGCCGCCGTTCAGGGCGTCCGCACCCGCGCGTTCGCGGCGAGCAGGGAAGCCGGCGGGAGCTGGATGCCCGCCGTCCTCGGCAGGGCCGGAACGGCCGGGACGGCGGTGGCGCCCGCGGTTTCGGCGTGGGGGAACTGCGGCTGCGGACCGGGCGCCGCGACCTCGGTGAACGGGATGCCGCCGGGCGCCGCCGGTCTCGTCCACCTGCCGGCCGGAGAAGGCGACCCGGCCGCGACCGGGCAGGACGCGGTGGCCGCGAGCCGGGCGGGCACGGTGCTCCGCAGATCGTTGCCCCGCAGGCAGTTGCCCCGGCCCCGCGCGGCGGTGGGGAACGTCCAGCCGACGTCGACACCGTTTCCGGTGAACGTGTTGTCCACGATCCGGTTGCCGGCCGGAGGCAGGTCCGCGGTCGCCGTGATCACCAGCCCGGCCTGGCGGTTGCCGGTGATGCGGTTGCGGAGGAACTGGTTGTCGTTGCCGCCGTCGATGCCGACGCCGATGCCCCACCCGCCGTCGGCCTGCTGCGGCGTGGCCCTCTGCTGATTGGCCGCGATCAGATTGCCCGCGATGACGGCGCCCTGTTGCGGGAGCAGTTTCTCCTGGTGGTCCGAATTGGTGGTGAGTCCGACCCGGTTGCCGACCAGGCGGTTGCCGACCACGTACATGTCCCCGCCGGCGTTGGTGCCTTCGTAACCGACCGCGTTGAGTTCGGCGACGTTGTCCCGCACCACGATGCGACAGGGCTTGCACTGCCCGACGTAGATCCCCGAGTCGGCCCCGCCCGACGCGTACGAGTGCTCGATGACGCCGTTCTGCGCGGAGAAGGCGTAGATGCCGTACAGACCGTTGCGGGTCGCGGTCACGTACGAGACCAGGAACGACTTCAGGAAGGTGACGGGCTCCTCGCCCGTGTCGTAACCACCGCTTCGTCCCGGCAGCCCGGCGGCCGCCTTCGCCGAACCGGTGACCAGGACCCCGTTCTGCGTGTTGTTCTGCACGGTCAGGTTCTCCACGGCCACCCCGGGCGCGGCGACCACGACACCGTTCGGCTGCTGCAACCGGCCGTCGATGACCACCTTGTCCCGGGACACCCCGCGAAGAGTGACGCGCGCCGTGTCGATCCGCACCGACTCGTGGTACACCCCCGCGGAGACCAGCACCAGGTCACCGGGCCGGGCCAGGGACACCGCGGCCGAGATCGTCGGGGCGTCGCCGGGCACCCGGATCGTCACCCGCGCACCGTCCGGTCGCCGGCCCTTGTCCGCACCGTCGTCACCACCACCGCCGCAGCCGGACACCAGGGCCAGCGTGCCCACCACCGCCGCCAGCACGCGAAGAGCTAATCGAGGCATGATCCCAGTCTGGCACGGGGCCCAATCGGCCGCCGGGAAATGGAAGTTGTGCGGCATCCCCGATGCGGATGTGGCACTCTGCACACCATGCACCGAGCCGACCCCCACCCGTCGCGTCGCAGGTTCCTCGATGCCACCGGCGCCATGGTGGCCGCAGGACTGACCGCCGGGTGCACCTCGGACGCCGCCCCGCCAGGACGGCACGCCCCTTCCGCGCCGGCCGCGCCGGCCGCGCCCACGACGGTCCCGGCGACGGGCCGGCACCAGGCGGGCGTCACGCTTCCGCAGCCGGCCCAGCGCAACCTGCTGGCCGTGGTGGCCGACCTCGGAGCCGCCGCGGCTCCCGGTCCGCTGCTGGCCGAACTCGGCCGGACCATCCGCACCCTCGTCGCGGGCACCGACCGGCGGCTGCTGGGCCTGCCGCCGGGCGACCTCACCGTGACCGTCGGCGTGGGCCCCCGGCTGGTACGCGCGGCCGGTGCCTCCCTGCCCGGAGCGGCCGACCTCCCGGAGTTCTCCCGCGAACGGATCCACCCGGAAGCACGCGGCGGTGACCTGCTGATGCAGATCTGCGCCGACGACGCGCTGCTCCTCCCGGTCGCCGCCGCCGCGCTCCTGGACCAGGCCGGCGACCGCCTGCGCGAACGCTGGCGGCAGTCCGCGCGCCGCGGCGCGACCGTGCCCCTCGGCAACGGCCTCACCGCGCCCCGCAACCCCCTCGGCTTCATCGACGGCATCGTGGGCCCGCACACGGCCGCCGAACAACGACGCGACCTGTGGCTGGCCGGACCGCCCGCGGTCGCCGGCGGCACCCTTGCCGTACTGCGGCGCATGGAGCTCGATCTGCCGCGGTTCGCCGCGCTGTCCGTGGCTGAGCAGGAAGCGGTCCTCGGGCGGCACCGGGCCGACGGCGCCCCGCTCTCCGGCGGCACCGTCGCCTCCGTCCCGGAACTCGGCGCCAAGACGGCGGACGGACGCTATCTCGTCCCGGCCGACGCCCACGTGCGCAGGGCGAACCCCGCCGTGGTCGGCACCGGCCTCATGCTCCGCCGCTCCTACAGCACCGACGAGCCCGCGCCCGGCCTGCTCTTCATCAGCTTCCAGAACGACCTGCGGACCTTCACCGCCACCCTCACCCACATGGACACCTCCGACGCACTGCTGCGGTTCACCACCACGACCGCCAGCGCGACGTTCCTCATCCTCCCCGGCTTCGACCGGCAGCACCCGCTCGGTTCCTCCCTGTTCGGCTGAGCACGCGCCACCTGCCGTCGCTGCCACGCCGGACTGACCGAACGGCCGGCAGGACCGCAGGGGGCCGGCGGTGCCCGGTCAGGCGTGATCGAACACGTCGAACCCGTACGCGCATTCGTACGGCTCTCGCCGTCACGGCCGTCCGGACGCGCGCGTGCGACCCCCGTCCCGGCTGCCCGTATCCGCGTCCGCGCGACCCTCGCCCAGGCTGCCCGTACTCGCGCCTGTGCGTCCCCTGTCCCGGCTGCCTGTGCGTGTGTCCGCGCCACCCTCGTCCCCGCCGCTCGTACGCGCGTTCGTGTGTCCCTCGGTATCCCGGTAGCCCTCCGGCCGTCCGGTGAGCCGGGTCGCGAGGCGGTAGGTGACCGAGGCGTCGCGGTACTCCTCGCCGGCTACGACCTCGCCGGGCAGGTTCGTACGCTCGCAGCAGGACAGCGACGCCCGTGGCCCGCTGCCGGGGAAGCGGACGGCGGTCAGCGGATCCTCCTCGAAACGGAGACGGCCGGAACGGACCGTGGCCCGGAACGCGATGTCCGGCGGCGGCCCGGGGACCCCCTCCGGATCCGGCACCTGCCCCGGGGCGTCCGGCGCGGACCCGCGGGCCGTTCAGGGCGGCTCGTCCGCCTCCCCGGCCGCGCGGCGGCGCCGGGACCGGGGCGGCAGCTTCCCGTCCTCGCCGCGCACTCGACGTCCGCGGGTGCCGCCGCGGTCCGGGACGGCCGGGTCCGCGTGCTCCTCGCCGGACCCCCGCACCCCGCTCCGCCGGGGCCGCGTGCTCCGGCGCACGGCTCCGCCCGCCCGGCCCGGAACCTCCGCGGCACTCTCGGCGCCCTCCACACTCTCGGCGTCCTCGGCGTCCTCGGCGTCCTCGGCGTCTGCGACATCCGCGGCATCCGCGTCGTGCGGCCCGTCCGCGACCTCCGGTACGTCCTCGACGACTCCCGCGCCCCGGCCCGCCGTACGCTCCACGACGCGCCCGCCGCCCCGCGCCGCCCGCCCGGCCGTGCCCGCGGTGACATCACCGGCTGCCTCACCGGCATCGGCCACGACCCCGCTCAGCCCGCCCGCGGTGTCCGCCACGGTGCGTCCCGCGCCACGGCCCACCTCATCGACGGCTCTCCCGGCGCCCCGCCCGACATCGCCCACCGCCTCGCCCGCACCGCGGCCCACCCCTTCGAGCCCGCGCCCGGCCCCGCGCCCCACGTCCGCCACCCCCGCGCCCGCACCGCGTCCGACGTCCCGCACGGCCGAGCCCGCTCCCTGGCCGATGTCACCGACCGCTCTCCCCGTGCCCGCGCCCAGCTCACCGAGGGCCTGCCGCGCACCACCCCCGATGTCCTGCACCGCGGAGCCGACCCCGCGGGTCAGCTCCTCCAGGATCTGCGGATTGCGGTCGAGCGTGGTGAGCACCCGGTTGATGATCATCGCCACGTTGTCGAGACGCACCTTGAGCTGGGCCTGGGCCTCCACCCCCGAGATGCCCAGGTGCACCCGGCCCAGCGCGACGTCGGCGCCGACGTTCAGCTTCAGCAGGTCCAGCACCTCCGCCTGGAGCGAGACGTGCGCCCGCAGGTTCTCGACGTCGAGGTCGATCTCGTCGACCTTGAGCAACGGGACGTCGAGGTACACGTCGGGCTCGGCGTCGGCCGCCCTCCTTCCGACCACGCCCTCGTCCTCGGGGAGGGTGGCGTCCTCGCCGCCGTGGACGCCGGCGGCGCGGTCCTCCTGGGGGAGCGCGGGCTGTTCGGGACCGCCGGCCGGCTGTTCCTCGTCGTGCTCCGGCTCCTCGTCCCCCTCGTAGTACTCCGGCTCGTCGTCGGCGTAGTACTCCGGTTCCTCGTCGTCGTACGCCCCGGACCGGTCGTACGCCTCGGATCCGCCGTACGTCCCGGACCCGGTGTGCTCGCCGGTGTCCTCGGTATCGCCGGGTGCGCCGTCGGGCACGGCACGCTCATCGAGGGGCCCCTGCTCGTCCTCGGCGCTGTCGCGCATCACCGGGCCTCCGCTGGTTCGCCGGACATTTCGTCCATTCTGGGGCTGTCCGCGCATCGGTGCACGGGCGGCGCGTCCGGACCACGGGCCCCGCCCGCACCGGCGGAGCACCCGGCGGGCCTCCGCGCCTCCGTGCCTCCGCGCGCTCGGCTCGACGGGAAAGGCGTTGGGCACAATGGTCGGCGGCGGTTCACGGACGGTGGGGCGGGAGACAGGTATGGCGGGCGACGGCGGTCCGGTGACATTGCGCGGGATCGCGGAGCATCTCGGGCTGCACGTGTCGACGGTCTCCCGGGTCCTCAACGGACCGTCCGGGGAACGGGGCCGCGCGGCATCGGGCGAGACGGCGCGACGGATCCGGGAACTGGCCGAAGAACTGGGCTATCGGCCCAACCCGCACGCCACGAGCCTGCGGACACGGCGCAGCAATCTGATCGGGGTGCTCTTCCCCCGCCTGTCGGAGATCGTGGTGGCCACCATCTACGAGGGCGTCGAGGAGGAGGCGACCAGGCGGGGCCTGTCCACCTTCGTCACCAACACGCACGACGACCCCGACACCCAGCGCGGGCGCATCGGGATGGTGCTGGGGCGCCGGGTGGACGGCCTCATCATCGGCGACGCGCACCTGGACGGGGCCGCGCTGACCGAGCCCGCCCTGGACGGCACGCCCTTCGTGCTCGTCAACCGCCGCACCGACACCGGCCACCCCGCGGTCACCTGCGACGACCGGCTGGGCGGGCGGCTCGTGGCCGAGCACTTCCTGTCCCTGGGCCATCGCCAGGTGGCCGTCGTCGCCGGCGAACCCTTCGCCAGCACGGGCACCGACCGCACCGCCGGTTTCACCGACCGCTACCGCGAAGCCGGTCTGCCCCTGCCCGCCCACCGGGTGCGGCACTGCCGCTTCGACACCTCCGGCGGCCACGAGGCCGCCGCCGAGCTGCTGAGCGGGCCCGGCCGGCCGACCGCGATCTTCGCCGTCAACGACCTCGCGGCGATCGGGACCATGGGTGCGGCGCGCGACCTGGGCCTGCGGCTGGGCGAGGACCTCGCGCTGGCCGGCTTCAACGACACCCCCCTCGCCGCCGAACTCCCCGTCCCCCTCACCAGTGTCCGTTCCCCCATGGCCGAGCAGGGCAGACGCGCGGTGGAACTGCTGCTCCGCGGTATCGCGGGCGAGCCCGTCGTCTCGCAGACGCTCACCCCCCGCCTCATGGTGAGAGCCTCCTCGGGCGCGCCGGTGGGTGCGCGTCTGCGGTGATCGGTGAAGCGTGAGACGCGGAGCCGCTGGGCTCGGCGGCTCCGGCCGATTCCGGTCGGCATTGTTGCCCAAACGATTGGCGCAAACGATTGGGTAGACCATACTGGCCGCTCGGCACACGTCCGGTCGGGCCAAAAAGAGGGGGCTCTGTGAGGTGGTGGGGGCGGCCGCGCGAGACGGCATCGGATTCCGGCGCGTCGAACCGGGAGGCGTTCGTCGCGGCGTTACGTGAGGGCAGCCGGGAGGCCGAGACGACCGGCCGTCTGGGCGGCGCCGCCGCGGCGGCCGACCGCTACGGCACACTGGTCGCGCAGGCGGAACGCGTCCTGGGTGACCGGGACACCGACACACTGGCGCTGCGGCACCAACTGGCCCACTGGACAGGTGAGTCGGGCCGGCCGGAAGCCGCCGTGCGGCTGTTCGCCAGGCTTTCGGCCGACCGGGAGCGGGTGCAGGGGCCGCGCCATCGCGACACCGAACTGGCCAGGCACCAACTGGCCCACTGGCACGGCCGCGCGGGGCGGCCCGAGGAAGCGGTTCGCCGCTACGAGAGCATGCGGCGCTCGGCCGAGCGGGAGAACCGCACCGAGACCGCGCTCACCCTGCTCTGCGAGGTGGGGTACTGGCACCAGAAGAGCGGGGACAACGCGGCCGCGCTGCGCGCGTTCTCCCAGATGCTGCGGACGGCGCAACAGGAACTCGGGCCCCGCCACCAGCTCGTCCGCATCGCCCGTCAGCGCTACATCGAGGTGGCCGGTGAACTGCCGTTCGGCAACGAGGGCGGCCACGAGGGGCTGCGCGACCTGCTCGCCACCGCTGCCGCGGTCGAAGCCGCGGGAGACCTCGCGCGCGCGGGCCGGATGTACGGCGAGGCAGCCACGCGGTACGAACAGCTCGACGGACCGGGCAGCCCCCACACCATTTCCGCCCGCGTCGCGCAGGCGAAGGCGATGGTGGGTGCCGGGGACTACGAGGCGGCCGTCCCCTGCTTCGGCAAGGTGCTCGCCTGCATGGAGCTTCGGGGCCACGGCCCGGGGACGCCGGAGTACGACGTCCTGAGCGGACAGCGCGACGAACTCGCCCGGATGGCCCGGCGCACGGTGCTCCGCATCGCGCGCGGGACCGCGTCGCTGCTGGGCGAGGCGGTGCGGGCCGGGACCGGAGCGGCATGCGTGGTGCTGGCACGCCGGTCCGGGGCGTCCCACGCGACCCGGCTGGTGGCCGTGGACGACGACGCCGGTGACCCGGCCCGGCAGGCGTGGCCCGCGGAGCGGTGGGCGGCCGTGCTGCGGGACCTGACGCGGCAGGGGGACGACGCGACGGCCCTCTGCTTCCCTCGCGGCGGCGCGCGGCCGGGACCTGACCAGAGTGCCCTGTGCGAGCGACTGGGACTGCCGGGCGTCTTCGTCTCCCCCCGCGGTGACGGGACCGTGCAGATCGAGGCGTACGTCTTCCACGCGGGGGAACCGGCGGCGGCGCACGTCGTCGTGGTGGAGGACGAGCAGCCGGCCGTCGCGGTGCAGGACGGGCAGCCGCCGGAACGGGACACGCGCACGCGGACGGCCACGCGCCCCGCGGACGACCGGGTCGCGCTGCACCCGGGGGCCGTGGCCCTCGGCGGCTGGCGGAAGATGGAACGGGCCCGGCCCGCCGCAGGAGCGGACCGCCCGCCGGCCTTCGGTGTCTACGAGGTGCTGGAACCCGTCGGCGAGGGCGGATTCGGGCGTGTCTACCTGTGCCAGGACCCCGACGGGCTGATGGTCGCGGTCAAGACGCTGCACGCGCACCTGGCGGCGGCTCCCCCGGTCAAACGGGGATTCGCCCACGAGGTGCAGGCCGCCCGGCGGGTCGACGGGCGGTTCACCGTGCCGGTGATCGCCTCGGACACCGACGGTCCGACGCCGTGGATGGCCGTGCCGTACGTGGCGGCCCCGTCGTTGCAGACACTCGCCGAGCACTGCGGGCCGCTGGACCCCGAACTGGTGCGCACACTGGGGGCGGGCATCGCCGTCGCCCTGAGCGCCATCCATGCGGAGGGCATCGTGCACCTCGACCTCAAACCGGCCAACGTGCTGCTCACCGAGGACGGCCCGCGCGTCATCGACTTCGGCATCGCCCAGATCGAGCAACTCACCGAACCGCGACGGGGCTTCACCGGCACCTACGCGTACGCCTCCCCCGAGCAGCTGCGCGAGCAACCCGCCTTCACACCCGCCAGCGACGTGTTCTCCCTGGGCACCGTTCTGGCCCGGCTCGTCCTGGGACGCAGCCCCTGGGGCCAGGACACGCCGTCCGTGGTCGCCAACATCCGCGCCGGCCTGCCCGACCTCACGGGTCTGCCCGCGGACTTCGCGGCGGTCGTCCGGTCCTGCCTCCGTCCCGACCCCCGTCAGCGGCCGACGGCAGCAGACGTGGCCGACGCACTGGTTCCCGGCGCCGGTGCGGGCGCCATCGGCCGGCCGCCCCTGACGGAGCAGGCGCGCTCGCTCGTCGCGGAACACACCACCCTGCCCGCGACGCGCCACTTCCGGACGCTCGCCTACACCCGGACACCTGGACCCGGAGAGTCCGCGCGGGAGGTGACCCGTCCGCGCCGCCCGGCCGAGGCCACAATGGCTGAGGCCACGACGCCCGCCACAACGGCTGCGTCCACGGCGGCCGCCCCAACGGCTGAGTCAGCGACGGCTGAGGCCACGACGGCCGCCGCGGCCACCCCGGCCTCGGGCACGCCGGACGCCGGCAAGGACGCCGCCGCCCCGCACGGAGACACCCGGCGCGGCGGACCGTGACGGCCCGGCGGACGCGGGCGCGGGCGACCAGGAATCCGTCCGCGACGGCGGCCCGGGCCGCCCCTCGGCCGCCACCGGCCGGTGCCTGACCGGCCACTGCCTGACCTGACGGGCCAGTACCTCTCACCGGCCGACGGCCCGTCAGTCGCCGCACCGGCGGCCCCGGGACCGCTCGCAGGCCGGAGGATCACCCCTCGCGGCCGGATCCCGGCCGGGCCTACGGGCCGGCCGGGGCGCGAGTGGCATGATCGGGTGGCGCGGGAGGACCGAACGGAAGGATCGCGAGCCCATGCCCGGGAGGACCGTACTGATCACCGGAGCGTCGCGCGGCATCGGGCGCGCCACCGGCCGCCGTCTCGCCGGACAGGGCCACACGGTGGTCGGCATCGCCCGTACCGACCCGGGGGAGGACTTCCCCGGCCGGCTGTACCGCTGCGATCTGGCGGACACCGAGGCGACCGGGCGGGTGCTGGAGACCATCGCCCGCGAGCACCGGGTGGACGTGGTCGTCAACAACGTCGGCGTGGCCGTGCCCGAGCCGCTGGGCGAGGTGGCGCTCAGCAGTCTGCAGACCGTCCTCGACCTCAACGTACGTACCGCCGTGCAGGTCACCCAGGCCTTCGTGCAGGGCATGCGGGAGCGCGGCTGGGGCAGGATCGTCAACGTCACCAGCCGCTCGGTGTTCGGGGCGCGGCGGCGCAGCAGTTACGCGGCGGCCAAGAGCGCCCTGGCGGGCCTGACGCGGACCTGGGCACTGGAACTGGCCATGGACGGGATCACCGCGAACGCCGTCGCGCCGGGCCCGGTCGAGACGGACCTGTTCCGCGTCTCGCACCCGGCCGGCGGCGAGGCGGAGGCGCGGGTGCTGCGCTCCCTGCCGATGGGGCGGCTCGGCCGGCCGGACGAGGTCGCCGCCGCCATCGCCTTCCTGATCGGTGAGGACGCCGGGTTCATCACCGGCCAGATGCTGTGCGTGGACGGCGGAGGCAGCATCCCGGGGCGGTGACCCGGCCGCGCGCTCCGGCGCACACCCCGCCGGACGGGTGCGCGCTCCGGCGCACACCGCGCCGGACGCGGTGAGTTCCCCGGCGGCCGCTCGTGCTTTTCGAGGAGACGAACGGCTCCGGACCGGGCACGGAAGAGGCCCGGAACGCCGGGAGGATCGCGTCAGTGGTGGCTTTCGGCCATCGAGAGGGGCGCGGCACACCGCAGACTGGGGACATGAGCAGATTCGCAGAGGTCATCGTGGTGGCGCGGGACGCCGAGGACGTCATGGAGCCGTTGACCCGCCCGGACGCCGGCCGGGAGTGGCATCAGTGCTTCACCCGGGTGGACGACTCCGTCTTCGCCGGCACGGGTAGGGGATCGGCCGAGTGCTACCTGTGGGTCATCCAGTTCACCCGGCACAACTGGCGGGGCCTGCTGGCCCGTCTGGAGGCGCTGCCCTGGCCCGATCCCCGTTCCGTGCAGGTCCTGGTCCACGACGAGGAGGACGACTGCTTCGGGCTGTGGATGATCTACGACGGCCGGCTCACCGAGGTGCCCCTCCCGCACACCGTCCGCCGTCTCCACCCCGACGTCAGCGTCACCGGCACGCTCAGCCGGACCGACCGGGGCTGAGGGGGCACCGGGCGCGCGCGTCCGGTGGCTGTCGCGCACCTGTACCGGCGGCGGCCGCGGGTCTACCGTCGAGCGGGACGACGTAGGCGGAACGGGGGTGCGTTCGCCCATGCGGAGAGACGACGCAGGCCTGCACGGCAGGCGGTTACGGTCCCGGACGCGCCGGCTCGCGGCGCTGATCACGGTTCTGGTCGCCCTGGCCGGGGCGCCCGGCGCCACCGCGGCCGGGCTCGCACCGGCGGCACCGGCGGCCCCGGCGGCCGCCGCGGCCGGCCCCGGCAGCCCGGGCACGCCCCCGTACACCAAGTGGGGGCCGCCGCTGACGGTGCGCACCATCAACGGCCGCAGGACGTACATCGACGTCAACGGCGTTCCCCACGTCGTCGGTTCGAGCGGTGACACGCCGGACGCGGACGCGGCCCTGACCTTCATGAACCGCCGGCTCGCCGAGCAGGGACTGGCCTACGACGCCAAGACGAAGACCGGCTCCGAGTACCTCTTCCAGGACGAGACGAACCGTCTGGAGGAGAAGGGGAGCGTCGGCAAGGGCGTCACCGGGACCACCTCCGACATGATCAAGGTCACCTGGAGCGAGGGGCGGCTCGTCAGCGTCGACTCGGTCGACGCGACCACCACCACCCGCACCGGCACCACCACCGAGGACCTCTCCTCGATCGGCACGACCATCACCGGCAAACTGCCGGGCGGACGCAAGAGCCAGACCGGCAACGTGGTGTTCACCGCGGCCACCGAAGAACAGGCCAGGGCGGTGGCGGAGCGCTTCAAGGACAATCCGAACGTCCGCGTGATCCGGCCGGGTTCGGGCTTCGACAGCGGGGAGCTGAACACCGGCGCCGAGGGGCTGGAGGCGGCCGCCGGTTCCGTCTTCACCGCACCGGGCGACTGCCCCGGGGGCGGCACGCAGAGCGGTTTCGAGCCCGCGGGCACCCGGCCGCAGGCCCGGTACGCCGCTTTCGCGCGCGCCCGTGCCGCCGGCTGCGGCGGCACCTCCGGGGTGCCGCGCGCGGGCGGTCTGGCGAAGGGCCTGTCCGCGCCGCAACGGACGCCCGGCGGAATCGACTTCTCCCGGCTGGAGTTGCACTACCTCGCGGATCCCGGGCCCGGCGCCGGCGGTCTGCGGTACGCCTTCCGGGCGCCGGCGGCCACCTCGCGCGGCGGCTCCGCGCTGACCGGGCTGGGGCACGCCACGCAGGCGTCCGACTCCTTCTTCACCTGGCTGGAACTGGATCCCTCGACGTTCTGGGTCAATCTGAACCCGAACGAACCCGACCGCATCGTCGACGCCCGGCTCGGCCGCACCGACGCGGGACGTGTACTGCTCCAGGCGGATCTGACGTTGAAGAAGACGACGGGCAGGCTGATCCATCCGGACACGCCCCTCGGGACGGAGTTCTGGCGGTCGCTGTCCGGGGACTGCATGTCGTTCCGCACCTGGATCGTGCCGGCCCCGGCGACCGTGTACACCAAGGGGGAGGAGCTGTACATCCTCAAGTCGCCCCTGAACGTGCAGATGGAGACGCAGTACCTCAAGCAGCACGGCGGCTCGGACGCGGTCTCGTGCCCCCGGCAGTCCCGGACCGTGCAGGACCACAACGAGGCACTGTTCCGGCGGCTGATCCTGCCCAGGGTGGTGGAGGCGGTGAACACCGCCCCCGAGTACGCCGATCTGCGGCGCGTGTACCTCAGCCGGGTGGCCGCCGAGTGGTACCGGGGTCTCAGCCTGCGCACCCGTACCACCTACTCCGACCTGATCGGCAAGGGCGACGTCGACGCGTACGCGACCCACGAGGACTGGAAGCCGGTCGACACCTTCGACGCCTACGTCCGCTCGTACACCAAGGGCGAGTTCAAGGTGACGCACCGCACCCGCGAGGGCGACACCCTCTACACGAGGACGTACGTCTACGGCGGCGTCGACTTCTCCCGTGTGCCCGTCACCTCCGTGTCCGACGCCCAACTGGAGGCGTCGTCGCCCTCGTTGACAAGGGATGTGAGCCGGTCGATCGAGGCGCCGGTCACGGACACCGGGGAGGGCCAGGTCTGGCTCGGTGGCGGTGTGCGGACGGCGGGACCCGGCCGGGCCCCGGGCGCTCCGGGCGCACCGGGCAGTGTCGCGACGTCCGCCCCGGGCTCCGGGACGGGCGTCGCGCCGTGGCTCGTGGGGGCGGCAGGCGCACTCGCCGCCCTGGTGGTGCTGCGCTCGGCGGTGCGGCTGCGGCGGGCGCGACGGCGATAAAGCCCCGGACTCGCCCGGCCGGCCGTGGCCGAGCAGGCGGACCGTAGGGTCCGTACGCCTGTGACAGAACGAAGACGTCGCGGAGGACCGCCCGTGACTCGGTGCGAGATACAAATATTCCCGACCGCACGCACCGCGCCCATCCTGGGGGAATCCCGTGAAGTACACCCGCATCACCGCTCTCGCCGCCATCGGTGTCGCCGCCACCCTCTCGCTCACCGCCTGCGGCAGCGACGGCTCCGGAACGGACTCGGCCTCCAAGAACTCCTCGTCCTCGTCGTCCTCTTCGTCCTCGGACGGCGCCTCCGGCCCGGACGCTGCCTCGAACCCGCAGGATGGTTCCGGCTCCGGATCCGGCCCGGCGCAGGCCGGCAACGCCAAGGCGCAGGGCAGTTCGGGCACCGGCGGCGCGGGCACCGGCAGCGCGAAGGCCGGCTCGGGCAAGGGCACCCGGGCGGGCGGCGACTCGGCGAACGGAGCGGCGCAGACCAGCGGCAAGGTCACGTTCTGCAAGACGGCGAACCTGGCCATCCACGCCGTCGACGCCGCACCGGACGCGCGCTCCGGCAGGATCGACATCACCATGACCAACAGGGGTTCGACCACCTGCTCGGCGACGGGCTTCGCGGGCGTCGACATCAAGGACGCGGACCACACCTCGAGCCCCATCGAGCGCGGCCACGCCCAGCCGCGGATCACCATCCTCAAGCCCGGCGACGCCGCCGTCTTCGACCTCGCCTACGACATCGACAGCAGCGGCCACAGCCTCGCGTCCCCGACCAGCATCCTCGTGACGCCCCCGAACGAGACCCACACCGTGACGCTGAAGTGGCCCGCCGGCGCGGGGGCCATCAAGGGCGCCTACACCGACGTCCAGGTCTACCCCACCCACACGACCGAGTAAGGTTCGCCGCGGGCCCAGAGGGCGGCCCCCGCGAGCCGTCGCATCCCGGAGAGCAGGAGCCTGGACACCGAAGCCGGTCGCACCACCGCTCGGCGGAAGGCCCGTCCCAGCTCACCCGACCGCCAAAAAAGCGAAGGCAAGGAGAACTCCCTCTCCTTGCCACTCTCAACATATAGCGCACCAGGGGGCTTGCCGCAAGGCCCCGGTCACAGCGCACAATCGTCGGCCGTGGCCACAAACAGCGGACGCGGCCTGCGCGTTTCGCTCCCGGCCGGGGTACGGCGGACGCCGTGACTCGGACCAGGTGCGGGACGGGCAGGGCGGGTGCCCGTGTGGCCACGGGTGCTCGGCGCGGAGGCGAAGGCGCCCGCGCCGCCCGGCCGGGCGGAGCGGCAAGCCGTCTCCGCAGAGGGAAGGCGACCAGGGATGACGATGGGCTCGACAAGAGGTTCGACGGAGTGGGGGCACCGGTGACGCGATCGGCCACCGCGGTGCGACACAGCACGGCCGCCCCGGAGGTGTCGCGATGAGCGAGCCGTATGTGCTGGATCTCCAGGAGGTCGACGAGACGCAGGCCGCGGTCGTCGGCGGCAAGGGCGCGCACCTGGGCGGACTGTCGCGGATCGAGGGCGTCCGCGTGCCGGGCGGCTTCTGCGTGACCACGGACGCCTTCCGGCGGATCATGGCGCAGGAGCCGTCACTCGGCGACCGGCTCGATCAGCTGGCGCGCGTGGACCCGGACGACCAGGAGGCGATCCGCACGCTCAGCGCGCGAATTCGCCGGACCGTCGAGGACATCGCCGTCCCGGCCGACCTCGCGGCGGCGATCACCCGCGCGCTCGCCCGGCTCGGCGAGCGCACCCCCTGCGCCGTCCGGTCCAGCGCGACGGCGGAGGACCTGCCGACGGCCTCCTTCGCCGGCCAGCAGGACACCTACCTCAACGTCGTGGGGACGACGGCGGTCCTGCGGCACATCAGCCGGTGCTGGGCATCGCTGTTCACCGAGCGGGCGGTGACCTACCGCCGGCGCCACGGCATCGACCACCGTACGGTCCACATGGCCGTGGTCGTGCAGCGCATGGTCTTCCCGCACGCCGCCGGCATCCTCTTCACCGCCGACCCCGTCACGGGCGACCGGAAGACCGCCACCGTGGACGCCGGCTTCGGCCTCGGTGAGGCCCTGGTCTCCGGCCTGGTGAACCCGGACGTCTTCAAGGTGCGGCACGGTGAAGTCGTCGCCAGGACGATCGCCGCCAAACAGCGTGCCGTGCACGCCCTGCCCGCCGGCGGTACGCGGGAAGTGGCGATCGACCCGCGGCGCCGGGAGCAGCCCGCCCTGACGGATGCTCAGGCCGTGTCGCTCGTGCGGCTCGGGCGCCGGATCGAGGCGCACTTCGGCCGCCCGCAGGACATCGAATGGTGCCTGGCCGACGACGGCTTCCAGATCGTCCAGAGCCGGCCGATCACGACGCTGTTCCCCGTCCCCGACACCGGCGGCCAGGAGAACCACGTCTACGTCTCCGTCGGGCACGGGCAGATGATGACCGACCCCATGAAGCCCCTGGGGCTCTCCATGTGGCAGCTGACGGCCATGGTGCCGATGCACGAGGCGGGCGGCAGGCTGTTCGTCGACGTCACCCCGCGCCTGGCCGCGCCCGCGAGCCGCGCCGGCCTCCTGGACGTCATGGGGAGGGGGGATCCGCTGATGAGGGACGCCCTGGAGACCGTCCTCGACCGTGACGACTTCGTCCTGCCGCGCGCGGACCCGGGTCCCGGCCGGCCGCCTGCCGGTGGGCGGCCCGCCCCGGTCGAGACCGATCCGGCCGTCGTCACCGAGCTGGTCCAGCGCAGTCAGGCGTCCCTCGCCGACCTGGAGCACGACATCCGGACGAAGAGCGGACCGGACCTGTTCGACTTCCTGTACGACGCCTTCAAGGAGCACAAGCGGGTCCTCAGCGATCCGCTGAGCCTTCAGGTGATCACGGCGGGCATGGAGGCCACCTGGTGGCTCAACGACAAGCTGCAGGAGTGGCTGGGCGAGAAGAACGCGGCTGACACGCTCACGCTGTCCGCCCCCGGCAACGTCACCTCGGAGATGGGACTCGCGCTCCTCGACGTCGCGGACGTGATCCGCCCGCACCCCGAGGTGGTGGCGTTCCTCCAGGGCGTCGAGGACGAGGGCTTCCTGGACGAGCTGGCGAAGCTCCCGGGCGGGACCGAAGCGCGCGACGCGCTGGAGGCGTACCTCGACCGGTACGGCATGCGCTGCGTCGGCGAGATCGACATCACGAGGCCGCGCTGGCGCGAGCGCCCCACCACGCTCGTGCCCGTGATCCTCGACAACGTCAGGAACTTCGAGCCGGGCGCCGCCCAGCGGCGCTTCGAGCAGGGGCGGCAGAAGGCGCGGGAGAAGGAACAGGACGTGCTGGCCCGCTTGCGGGCCCTGCCGGACGGGGACCGGAAGGCCGACGAGGCCAAACGGATGATCGACCGGGTCAGAACCTTCATCGGGTACCGGGAGTACCCCAAGTACGACATCATCAGCCGCTACTTCGTCTACAAGCAGGCCCTGCTGCGGGAGGCCGAGCGCCTGGTGCGGGCCGGCGTGCTGGTGGAGAGGGAGGACGTCTTCTACCTCACGTTCCAGGAACTCCACGACGTGGTGCGCTCGCACCAGGTGGACGACCGCCTCGTCCAGCGGCGCAAGGAGGCGTTCCGGTCGTACCACGCGCTGACACCGCCCCGCGTGCTCACATCCGACGGTGAGGCCGTCACCGGCGCGTACCGGCGCGACGACGTGCCGGACGGCGCCCTGACGGGACTGCCGGTCTCCGCCGGGACCGTCGAGGGGCGGGCCCGCGTCGTCCTCGACATGGCGGAGGCCGATCTCGAGGCGGGCGACATCCTGGTCACGACCTTCACGGACCCGAGCTGGTCCCCGCTGTTCGTCGGGATCGCCGGCCTGGTCACGGAGGTCGGCGGCCTGATGACCCACGGCGCGGTGATCGCCCGGGAGTACGGCCTGCCGGCGGTCGTCGGCGTGGAGCGGGCGACCCGGCTGATCCGGGACGGGCAGCGGATCCGCGTCCACGGAACCGACGGGTACGTCGAGATCCTCTCCTGACCGGCCGCACGCCCTCCGTCCCGCAGGCGCTGGGGCCGCTGGGGCCGCTCTTCCCGCCCGCCGGTGCCTTCGCCGGCGGGGCCGGTGTCGCGGATGGGGTCCCGGCGGAGGCTCGTTCGGGTCGCCGGTGGGCGGTGGCGGCGCGGATCACCCGCCGGTCCGGGCAGGGACGACGTAGGACGCCGTCGTGCGGAGGGAGCCCCAGCCGCGTGCCTTCACGGCCGAGGCGGGCGCGACCGGCGCGGGCAAGGCCGAGCGCCGCGAGGGGCGGGGTGGCGCCCCCGCCTGCGTTTGTACGGCCTGGCGCGGGGGGACCCGCCGACCGTGGTGGCGTGGACCCGGCCGAGCGGCCGACGGAACGGGAGGTGCGGGCCGCCGCCGCTCCCGGGGTCCTGGACGGGACGCTGACCGCCGCTGCCGGGCCGCCGGCCCCTGCCGGCGGGCCTCGGGGCACTTCCCGCAAGGAGTCAGGCATGCGCGCTTCGCAGCACCACGGCCCTGTGCGCCGACGGCTGCTCCTTCCCCACGCAGGCCCGTGGCGCGAATTCGCCCCGGACGGCAGGCGCCGATGAGCCGGTGCCCGGGGCGGGTCCCGCGTCGCCCTGCGCTGCTGCGGTTCGAGGGATGGATCGCGGGCCTCGGCACATGCTCCGGGACGCGCATCGTGCTCGGCCACTGGCAGCGCTCGCCGTTCGGCCCGTTCAGCGACGTGATGCTGGAAGGAGCCGACGGAGAGCGGCTGCTGCTGGCCCCGACGCGGCAGACCGCGGACTTCATCGGCGGGACCTACGTCTTCGACACCGTGCGCGTCGTCCCGGTGCGGGTCCGGATCGCCGACGGCACCTGGACGGTCACCGCAGGCCCCCTGCGGCTGTGCTTCGCCGCGGGCAGACGAGGGCCGCTGGGCCTCCTCCTGCGGGCCCTGCCCGGCGCTGTCGTCCGCCGGCCGGCGTGGAGCACGCTCACGGACTGGCCGGCCCGCCTGCTCCTGCCCGGCGTGCGGACCCGGGGCAGTGCCGGTGCGGGCCGCCGCGAATGGTACGGCGCACGGGACCTGCGGCCGGTCCGTCTCGTCTCGGCGTTCTTCGAAGGCGCCGACCTCGGCGCCGCGGCACCCGTGGAACCGCCCGTCCGCTTCGGCTTCGGATCAGCACCGAGGAAACCCTCGCTCACCCGGGTCACGACGACGGTGGCTCTCGGTCCCGGGGAACGGGAGCCGGCCACGGCCGCCGCCCGGCCCGCCTGAGCTTCAGAGCTGCGAAAAGAAGTGGGCCCCGGAGATCGTGGCCGTCCGGGGCGCTCACCAGGCGTCTACCAGCAGCGGATCGGCAAGGTGGCGGTGCGCCGGCCGTCGGCGTCCAGCAGGTGACCCATGCGCTTGACGGTGCGGACCCCGACGAGCCGATCGGTGACGGCCAGGGACGGCAGCCGGGCCGCCATGGCCGTCTCGTGGTGCTGGACGCCTCCGATGCCGGGCAGCCAGTAGGTGGCGAGGACGTTGGCGCTGCCCGTGACGGCGGCGACCAGCCGGCAGCCGGGGAGGGTGGCCAGGGTGCGGTGCAGGCCGTTGACCTCCCGGACCGGCGCCCGGCCGCGGAAGGTCACGCTCACCGGCAGCCCCGTGAGAGACCGGGCCGTGTCGCAGCGGAACGCGACCGTCCCCGAGCGCGTGAGCCTGCCGAGACGGCGCCGGACGGTGGCGGCGCTGGTGCCCAGCCGCTCGGCCAGCGCGGCCAGACCGAGCCGCCCGTCACGGGCCAGGGCGTCCAGAAGCGCGCGGTCGACCTCACCGAGCGCGGCCGTGGACGGCTCCCCGTCCGGGTCCGTGCGGTCCGCACGGCCCAGGGCCGAGAGCTGGGCGGAGTCCAGGGAACCGAGCCGCCACCGACTGCCCTCCGTGTACAACGAGGTGGCGAACAGGCACTCCACCCCCGTCACGCCGGGCAGCCGGGCCAGACGCTCCTCCACGAACCGGTGCACCCCGGCCACATCGGGCGCCGGCACGTCCAGCAGCAGGTCGGCACCGCCCGGCGCGGTCAGTTCGACGGTCGCCGCCTCGTCCAGCCCGGCGATCCGCGCCGCCAGGCGCTCCCGTGCCGCGGGCCGGCATCCGACGAGGACGAACGCGGTGCACCGGGTCCGGGAGAACGCCGGGCCGGGAACGGCGGACAGCCACGCCAGCCCCTCCTCGGTCAGCCGCTCCCAACGGCGGGCCAGCGTCACCGCCGTCACGCCCAGCGAAGGCGCGAGATCGCTCCACGCGGCACGCGGCCGGATCTGCAGCGCGTGCACCAGGGCGAGATCGAGTTCCGAGACACTGCCCGATTCCTTCATCCCCCTCGCCCTTCTCGCACGATTCTTGCGAAGTCGGCGCTCGGTTCCCGCGGCGCTCGCACTGTAGTCACCACTTCGCGCTCCAGCCAAGGGAAGAGGGTGAGACAGTGACGTGTGCCATCGACCGTGGTCGCGGACTGCTCGCGGTCATGACGGCGATCGTGATCTGCAGCGGAGTCGTCCAGGGATATCTGACACCGCTGCTGCCGGCGGTGGGCGACCACGTCGGCGTCGGAGGGGTCGGACAGAACAATCTGTACCTGCTGTCGCAGCTCGCGTTCGCGGTCCTGACCCCGCTGCTGTCCCGCTGGGGCGACCTCTGGGGCCACCGGCTGCTGCTGCGCATCGCCGTCGCCCTGGTGGCGGTCGGTTCACTGCTCATCGCGGTGCGGCCCACCACGGCCACGCTCGCACTGGGCGTGGTGCTCCAGGGCGCTGTCGTGGGCTTCTTCCCGCTGCTCGCCGGAATCCTGCGTTCCCGCGCCCCGGAACACGGCCGGACAGGCATGTCCGTGCTCGTCGGCGCGCTGCTGCTGTCCATCGGCACCGGCGGACTCGTCGCCGGCTCGCTGAGCGAGGAGCACGCCCTCGCCGGCCTGTGGACCGCCGTCCCCTTCGGCGCCGTGGCCCTCGTGGCGGCGTTCGCGCTGCCCGCCGGCTCCACGCCCCGCGCGGGACGCTTCAACGCCCCGGCCGCACTGCTGCTGACCCTCGGTCTCGGCGCGCTGACCCTGCTGCTCACCGAGGGCGGCTCCTGGGGATGGGCCTCGGCGTCGTCCCTGCTCACCGCCGCGGTCGCGGTGGCTCTCCTCACCCTGTGGGTCAGGGTGGAACACCGGTCGGACCATCCGCTGGTGGACCTCGCCCTGCTGCGTGACCCGCGGCTCACGATCGTCAGCGCGCACACCTTCTGCGCCGCGTTCGGCACCATCGGCTTCCTCGGCGCCAACGCCGTCTTCCTCGGCGCGCAACCGGACGGCGACGGCTACGGGATGGGCCTGGGATCCCAGGCCATCTCGCTGGTGTCCCTGGCCATGGTCGTCGCCGGATTCTGCGGTTCCACGGCATCGCCCCGGCTGGCCCGGCTCGTCGGCGACCGGGCCACCATGGTCCTCACCGGCGGTCTCGCGGCGCTGGGCTTCCTGTCCCTGACACTGTTCCACCAGTCGCTTCCGCGGTACCTCCCGGGGGCGCTCCTGGTGGGCGTGGCGACGGGCATGTTCGAAGCGGTCACACGGACGCTGTCGGCGGAAGCCGTCGAGGAGACCGAGACGGCCCTGTCCGTGGGCATCAACGAACTGGCACTCTCCCTGGGGGCCGCGATCGGCGCGGCCGTGATCAGCGCACTGTTCGCCGCCCATCCCGGGCACGACGGAGGTGTGTCCGGGGCGGGTTACCAGTGGTCGTGGGCGGCGTGCGCGGCGGTGGCGCTGGGCGGGGCACTGCTCGGCCTGCTGCTCGGCGGGCCGGACCCGGCCGTGCGGACCGCCGGTCACGCCCCCGGCAAGGAGGCGGCATGACGCACGAACGTTTCGACGGGGCGCGGGAAGAGGCCCAGGCTGCCGTCACGGCCGCCGTCCGCCGTGCGCGGGAGACCCTGACCGGCCTGAGCCACAGCCTGCACGCGGAACCGGAGACCGCGCTCCAGGAACACCGGTCCGCGGCGAAGATCGCCTCCCTGCTCCAGGACGCGGACTTCCAGGTGACGCGCGGCGCGGCAGGACTGCCGACCGCCCTCGTCGCCACCTACGGCACGGGCAGCCTGGTGATCGCCGTCTGCGCCGAGTACGACGCGCTGCCGGGCATCGGGCACGCCTGCGGACACAACGTCAACGGCGCCGCGGCCGTGGGCGCGGCGCTCGGCCTCGCGGCGGTCGCGGACGCCGTCGGCATCACCGTGAAACTCGTGGGCACCCCCGCCGAGGAGGACATCGGCGGCAAGGTCGTGCTCCTGGAGGCGGGCGTGTTCGACGACGCCGCCGCCGCGCTGATGGTGCACGCGGCGCCGGAGGACTCCGTCGGGGCCTCGTCGCTCGCCGTCGGCGCCTGGGACGTCACCTACCGCGGCACCCCGGCCCACGCCGCGCTCGCCCCCTGGGAAGGCGTGAACGCGCTCGACGCCGTCGTCCTGGCACACACGGCCGTCGGCATGCTGCGCCAGCAACTGCCTCCGGGAACCCTGGTCCACGACGTGGTCCACGAGGCGGGCCACGCGGTCAACGTCATCCCGGAACGCGCGAGGGCACGCTACGAGGTGCGCGCCCGCACCATGGACGACCTCCTCGCCGCCCGCCGGCGTGTCCGGGCCTGCCTGGAGGCGGGCGCCCTGGCCACCGGAGCGGAACTGGAACTCACCCCGCACGGCCACGACTTCGCCGAGCTGCGCCAGGATCCGTTCCTGACCTCCGCCTACCTGCGGGCCGCGCGCGCCCTCGGCCGCGAACCGGTATCCCGGCACGGCGAGCTGACGGCCTCCACCGACATGGGCAACGTCTCCCACGCCGTACCGTCGCTCCACCCGTGCATCGGCTACGACACCGGCGGCGCGCTCCAGCACACCGAGGACTTCACCCGGTACGGGACCGGTCCGGGCGCCGACCGTGCCGTCCTGGACGGCGCGACCGCGCTGGCCCATGCCGCGGTGGAGCTGGCCACCGACCCCGTCAGGCGGCAGACCTACCTCCGGGCCGCCCGCCGCCGGGCCGCCCCCGCGGCCGGCCCGGAACCCGACAGCCCCGCACGACAGGCCACACGGTAGGCGTCCCGCCGACGCCCGACGCCCGACGCCCGACGCCCGACGCCCGACGCCCTGGCGACCGGTGTCCGCCGGCCGGGACGCGGCCTCCGTCGGCACGGTGCTGACGATTTCCGGCCTTCCGGGGTCGCGCGGTACGACCTCGGCACGATGTTCGGCCCCGGCTCCGGCGACCCCGCCGACGGCCGGCCGCTCTGACGGGAGGCCGGCTCTCCTGCAACACGCCCGCGTCGGCGTCCCGTTGTGGTTCGCCCGGGCCCTGCCGGCACCGTCCTGCGCCGGCCGCCGCCGCGCCGGTACGGGCAACGGTCAGCTCCCCCCGGGGGAACCCACCTGGGGGCGGGCGAAGTTCGGACCAGACGACCGGCATACCGCGCGGCGAGAGGGGGACGGGATCCTGGGTGACTCGGAGGAGGTCGGATGCGTCTTTGTCACAGCCGTCCCACTGACCGCGGCTACCGCCGGCTGCGGCACGGGCGCGGCTTCCGGTACCTGGACGCCGAGGGGGAGCCGTTGCGCGATCCGGCGGAGCTGAACCGGATCCGGGGGGTGGTCATACCGCCGGGCTGGCGGGACGTGTGGATCTGCACCCGGGCCAACGGCCATCTTCAGGCTGTGGGTACCGACGCCGCCGGACGCCGTCAGTACCTGTACCACCCTCAGTTCCGTGCCGAACAGGAGCAGACCAAGCACGAGCACGTGCTCGATGTCGCCGAGGTCCTGCCCGTGGTGAGGGAGGAGGTCGAGAAGCATCTGAGCGACCGGGGGCTGACCCGGCAGCGGGTGCTCGCCACGGCGGTACGCCTGCTCGACCTCGGCTTCCTGCGCGTGGGCAGCGACCGCTACACCGAACTGAACCACAGCTACGGCCTCACCACGCTGCTGCGCGAGCACTCCCGCTGCAAGGACGGTGCCGTGCTGCTGTCGTTCACCGGCAAGCACGGCAAGCAGATCATGAAGACGGTCGCGGACCCCGCCACCTGCCGCACCCTGACCGCGTTGCGGCGGCGCCGGGGCGGCGGCGACCGGCTCCTGGCCTACCGGCAGCAGCGGACCTGGCACGACCTGAGCGGCGACGACATCAACGCCTGTCTCAGGGAAATGGCCGGACTGGACATCACCGCCAAGGACTTCCGCACCTGGCACGCCACCGTCATGGCCGCCGTGGCCCTCGCCGTCTCGGAGTCCGTCGCACGGAGCGAGACCGCCCGGCGCCGGGCCGTCGCCCGGGCGGCGCGCGAGGTGGCCGGGTACCTCGGCAACACACCTGCGGTCTGCCGCGCCTCCTACATCAACCCACGGGTGATCGAACTGCACGAGGAGGGCGTGACGGTCGCCGCCGCGCTGCCCCGGCTCGGCGAAGAAGGCTCCGACGGCGTTCCCGCCACACAAGGACCCGCCGAGCGGGCCGTACTGCGGATGCTCCGGACCGGCCGCCCGCCCGGGACCCGGTGACGGCAACGGGGGTCCCGCCACAGGGTCCCGCACGGCCCCGACGGCCTGACCGGGGCTCGCCGGCGGTCCTCCGCGACCTGGCCGGGGTGGCGCGGTGCCCGCTCATCACGGCGGCGGCCGCGGTCCGCCCCGGCGGCGGACTCATCCGGCGTCGTGCGCGGGAGCCGTCAACCGGCGCCAGGTGTGCACCAGTTGGCTGAACTCCTTGACCTGGACGAGCACGTGGTCGCGGGCGGCGTTCTCCGCAGTCTCGGCGTCGCCCCGGGTGATGGCGTCGGCGATCTCGCGGTGCTCGGCCAGGGAGCGGCGGATGCGGTCCGGGACGCGCAGCTGCAGTCGCCGGTACGGCTGCAGGGCTCGCTTGAGCGCGTGGGCCTGCCTGCGCAGGTACTCGTTGCCGCAGGAGTCGTAGACGATGCCGTGGAACCGGGCGTTGGCGTAGTAGTAGCGGTCGGCGTCGCCTGCCGCCGCGTGCCGCTCGCACTCCCGCAGGGCGCCTTCGAGGCCGTCCAGCGCCTCCCGGTCGATCCTGCGGGCGGAGAGCCGCGCCGCCATCCCCTCCAGCTCGGCCATGACCTCGAAGCGCTCGGCCAGCTCGGAGACGCTCAGCTCGGTGACGTACGTGCCCTGCTTGGGGCGGATCTGCACGAGTCCGGAGCGCTCCAGGGCCTGGAGGGCCTCCCGGATCGGCGTACGAGAGCAGCCGAACTCACGTTCGAGTTGGGCGGGATCCAGCCGCTCGCCCGGACGGTAGTGACCGTCGACCACAGCGTTCTCGAGCGCGTCGCGCACGCGCTGCGCTTCCGGGACCCGGGCCATGCGCACCTCCGAGCGGTCAGGTTATCCGGGCGCGCGAGGGGGTGGTGCGCGAGCCTGGATACGTCCTACGGTGGGACTGTTATATATATCGTGCCGCGCTCATGGATTTTTCAGCCAGGGACAGCGTGGGCGAGCGGGCCAGGCGCTACGGAAGGTGCGGACATGGAACGTCACGACGGCCGGCCGCCGGCCGACCGGTTCCGGGCCCTCGGGCAGCGGGGCGGCGCGGACCCGGCGTCCGGAGAGCCGCCGGACTCCCCGCTGGACCAGCTGCTCGCCGCCTGCGAAGTCCTGATGAGCGACGTGGGCGAGGCCTCCGTGCGCACGGTCGCGGCCGGCGCTCTCGCCGCCTACGGCGCGCTCGACGACGACGGCAGACGCTTCTTCTTCACCCACATCACCCAGGCCTACGACGCCGACCCCGACCAGGTCCGCGCCGCCTACCGCCGCTGGGAGGACGCCCGCAGCGCCGGGTCGGGGGGCGAGGAGGAACTGGTCCGGCTCTTCGACGTGGTGGAGCCGGCCCGCCAGCAGCTGCTCCGCCGGATGAACCACGCGCCGGACGCCACGCTCGCCCTGGTCGGGATGCGCGCGGACCTGCGCCGGCTGATGCGCGGCCACCCCGGGCTGGGGCCCCTCGACCATGACTTCCACCACCTGCTCACCTCGTGGTTCAACCGAGGCTTTCTCCGCATGGCGGAGGTCACCGGGGACGCGCCGCAGGAGCTGCGCCGGCACCTGATGCGGGGCGAGAAGATCCACCCGATGCGGAGCACGGCCGAGCTGCGCCGTCGCCTGGAGCCGGCCGACCGTGCCGTCTACGCGTTCTTCCATCCGGCCACCGGGGAAGTACCGCTGATCTTCGTGGAGGTCGCTCTGGTGCGCGGTGTGCCGGACCGCATCGCTCCGCTGCTGGAACCCGGGCCGCCGCTCAGCCCCGCGGAGGCGGACACGGCCGCCCTCTACTCGATCAACAACGCCCTGGACGGTCTGGCCGGGGTCTCCTTCGGCAGCTTTCTCATCAAGCAGGTCATCGAGCAGGTCGGCGAGCGGATGCCCCGTCTGAGGCAGTTCGTCACGCTCTCGCCGCTGCCCGGATTCCGGCGCTGGCTCGGTGAGCGGGCCGGGCAGGACGCCGAGCTGGGACTGCTCGTCCGTGAGCTGGACGCCTGGGAGGGCCCGGCGGAACTCGGTGCGGCGGACGTCGAACGGATCCGCGCCCGGCTCCTTCCCGCCCTGGCCCGGTAGGTCACGGTCGAGCGGCGCGAGGACGGGCGCCCCCTCGACCCGGTCGCCCGCTTCCACCTGCGGAACGGGGCCGCCGCCTGGCAGTTGAACTGGCCGGCGAACGACTCGGCCGAAGCCTGGCGGCAGTCGTACGGCGCGATGATCAACTACCGCTACGAACCGGGGGAGCTGGAGCGCCGGCACGAGGAATTCGTCCGTCACGGCACCGTGGCCCTCGGCGGACCGCTGCGCGACGCCTTCCCCGGGACCGGGGGCGCGCCCCGCCCCGGAAACGCTCCCTGCGCCTCCACCCCCTGGAACGATCGATGAGAAGCGGTCGATGAGAGAGGAACACCCCTGATGGCACCACCCTTGCCCACCATCTACCGGTCCTTCGCCGAGCAGGTGCGGCGGCAGCCGGACAGAGCGGCCTTCGAGCTGCCCGGCGGCCGGCAGATCACCTACCGTGAGACGGCGCGGACCGTGGAACGGATCGCCGCCCGGCTCGTCGCCGACGGCGTCACCCCCGGTGACCGGGTCGCCATGCAGGTGGACAAATCCCCGGAGGCCATCGCGCTGTACCTGGCGACGCTGCGGATCGGTGGCGTCTTCCTGCCGCTCAACACCGCGTACACCGACGCGGAGACGGAGTACTTCCTCGGCGACGCCCGGCCGCGTGTGCTGGTCTGCTCCCCGCAGCGGCGGGCCGGCCACGCGCACCGCGAAGGGGACGGCCTCGTCGTCGAGACCCTCGGCGCCCAGGGCGACGGCACCCTGATGGAGGGCGACGGTCACCACGACGAGGTCTTCGACGCGTCGGCCGACGACCCGGCGGCGATCCTCTACACCTCCGGCACCACCGGACGCTCCAAGGGCGCGGTGCTGACCCACGGGAACCTCGCCTCCAACTGCCGGGCGCTGCTGGAAGCATGGCGGTTCACCGACCAGGACCGGCTGATCCACGCCCTGCCGATCTTCCACGTCCACGGGCTCTTCGTCGCCGCGAACATGACCCTGGCGGCCGGTGCCAGCATGTACTACCTGCCGAAGTTCGACGTGGACACGGTGGTGGACCTGCTGCCCCGGGCCACGGTGCTCATGGGCGTACCCACCTTCTACACCCGGTTGCTGAAGAGCGACCGGCTCACCCCGCGGGCCTGCGCGTCGATGCGGCTGTTCGTCTCCGGCTCGGCCCCCCTGCTCGCGAGCGACCACCGGGCCTTCGAGGCCCGCACGGGCCACGCCATCCTGGAGCGTTACGGGATGACCGAGACCGGTATGAACACCACCAACCCGTATGAGGGCGGCCCGCGCAAACCCGGCACCGTCGGCAAGCCGCTGCCCGGCACGGAGATCAGGGTGGTGGACGGCGAGACCGGACGGACGCTGCCCGACGGCGAGGTCGGCAGTGTCGAGGTGCGCGGCCCCAACGTCTTCAGCGGGTACTGGCAGATGCCCGAGAAGACGGCGGCCGAGTTCCGTGCCGACGGCTTCTTCATCACCGGTGACCTGGGCCGCATCGACGAGGACGGCTATCTGTGCATCGTCGGCCGGGGCAAGGACCTGGTGATCTCGGGCGGCTACAACATCTACCCGAAGGAGATCGAGGAACTCCTCGACGCCCACCCGGCCGTGCTGGAGTCCGCCGTGATCGGTGTACCGCACCCGGACTTCGGGGAGACGGTCGTGGCCGTCGTCGTCCCGGCGCCGGGCCAGGAGCCCCGGGAGAGTGAACTGCTGGAGTTCATCGCCGGCGGCCTCGCCCGGTTCAAGCACCCGCGCGCCGTACGCGTCGAGGAGGCGCTGCCGCGCAACGTGATGGGGAAGGTGCAGAAGGCCGAGCTGCGCAAGCGCTACCGGGACCTGTTCGCGGGCTCGGACGCCTGATCCGTGGCGGGTCGGCAGGAGCGGACATGAAGTGAAGGGCCGCCGAGGAGGCGGCCCTTCACTTCATGTCCGTGGCCGGCCGGTCGGCCGGGAACGGAGCGGATCCGTCACCTGTGACGTGACCGTGAGCGGGGGAGCGCGGGAGAGCGCGCGGGCTGACGGGCGGCGCGCGGCCCTACGCCGCGCGCCGCCCGCCGGCCGGTGCCGTCGGCTTCGGCGGTCCCGTCGTCGCCGGTGCCGCCGGCTTCGGCCGGCCCGTCGTCGGCAGGCTCGTCGGCCCCGGCGCTCTCGTCGGCCCGGGCCGGTCAGTTGGCGTCGGCCGGGACCGGGGTGAGGGAGCGGGACCGTACGATGAGCTGGGCGAGGGCCGTGACCAGCAGGTTCGGGGCGAGCGCGATGAGCCCGGTGTCGACCGTGCCGACGTCCACGCCCCCGAAGGTGAGCCAGATCAGGACGCCGACTCCGGTCAGGATGCCGAGCAGCGCGGGCACCGCGTCCAGACGGACCTTCCTCGCCAGGCCCATGACGATCGCGGGGGCGAGCTGGGTGAGGCCTCCGTAGGTGAGCAGCAGCAGGTCGGACAGGAGCCCGGGCCTGGTCAGGCCGAGGAGCAGGGCGAGGCCGGCGGCCGCGACGACGCACATGTGGTTGGTGCGCAACTGCGCGCGTTCGTTGCGGACGCTGAGCAGGTTGCGCGACAGCAGACTGGAGATCCCGACGACGATGGCCGCGGACGGCACCATCGCCGCCGAGGCCGCGGCGACGGCGACGATGCCGACGAGCCAGCCGGGCAGCGTCTGGCCCGCCAGGGTCAGGGCGACGGCGTTCGAGGGCGAGTCCGGCTTCACGAGCAGGATCCCGGCGAACCCGACGATCACCGGGATGCCGAGCGCGATCTGGTAGAGCGGCAGCCAGACCGCGTTCTTGCGCAGCGCGCGCCCGCTGCCGGCGGCGAGGACCGGCGGCCACAGGTGCGCCATGGTGCCGAGCCCGCCGCCGATGCCGGAGACGATGACGGCAGTGACGAAGAACGTGGCGTCGTAACCCTCCTGATGGAACGTCAGGAGATCCGGGTGGCTGTCCCGTACGGTCTCGAACAGGCCGCCGATGCCGCCGTGCACCGACAGTGCCACGCCGGCGATCAGCACCACGAGCCCGACGATCATCAGGGCGTCCTTGAGGTAGGCGACGCGTGCGATGCCGCGGATGCCGGACCACAGGACGAAGGCGACGGTGAGGACGGTGGCGAGCACCATGCTCAGGTCTCCGCCCGTACGGCTGCCGGTGGCGAGCTGCACGATCAGCCCGAGCCCGGTGATCTGGAGCTGGAGGTACGGCAGCAGGAAGACGGCACCGACGACGGCGACGACCTTGCCGAGCAGGGGACTGCGGAAGCGGTCGGCGAAGAAGTCGGCCTGTGTCAAGTAGCCCCCTGCACTGCCCAGTTCACGCATGCGGGGCGCGGTGAAGTACTGCAGGACGAAATTGATCGCGAGATAGCACAGGGCGAAGGCCGCGGCGACGCCGCCGCCGAAGGCGATGCCGGCGAGGCCGAGGAAGCTGAAGGTCGTGAAGGACTCGCCCGCCTGCAGGAACCAGGTGGTGAAGGTGGAGAACCTGCGCTTGCCGACGGTCCATTCGCCGAACTCCCCGCGGCCCGGGCGGCGCCCGCTCATGCCGACGACGGCGACGCTCACGATGCCGGCCAGGGTGATGGCCATGGTGGTGTTCACGCGGCGGCCTCCTCGTACGCGTCGCGCGTCACGTCGTCGTCCTCGTCGCCCTCGCCGGCGGGGTGGGCGAAGTGCTCGACGAGCGCGAGCGAGGCCGTCGTCCCCGCCGTCCACAGCAGGCACCAGACGAGGACGGAGGGGAGGCCGAACCAGAGGTGCGGGCCGTTGACGAAGGGCAGGAAGGGAGTGCTGAGGAAAGCCACTACGGGCACCACGGCCCACAGGGCATGCGGTTTTCTCATCGGGGCTCCATACGGCTACGGGAGGCGGGGGCGACGGCGTCCGTGCCCGGTGGCGGCCTCGTAGGCGGCACCGGTCTCGAGCACGGTCCTCTCGGCGCGGGGCGGGCCCACGATCTGGAGGCCGACGGGAAGCCCGGCCGGAGTGAAGCCGGCGGGGACGGAGAGGGCGGGTGAGCCCAGAACGCTGACGAAGTACGCGGAGCGCATCCAGTCGAGGTAGGAGCGCTGCGGCTCCCCGTCGATCTCGGTGGGGTACTCCGACTCGACGGGGAACGGGGTGACCTGGCTGACCGGGGCGATCAGCACGTCGTACCGTTCGAAGAAGGCGGTGGCGGCGAGGTGGATGCGGGCGTGCCCGGTGGTGGCACGGACGAGGTCGGCGCCGGTCAGCCGCCGCCCCTCCTCGATGTTCCGGACGAGGCTGGGTTTCAGGGCCGCGCGGTCGCTGTCGAGCAGCGTGCCGAGGCCGAGACTGAACTCGTGGGCGCGCAGCGTGCGGAACACGTCCTCGGCGCCGTCCAGGTCGGGGCAGTCCTCGGCGACGACGCAGCCGAGGCCCTCGAAGACCTCGGCCTGGCGTGCGAAGACGTCGCGCACGTCGCGGTCGACGGCGACCCGGCCGCCGAGGTCGGGGGTGAACGCGACGCGCAGCCCGGCGGTGTTCCGCCCGAGCGGCGCGCGGAAGCCGGCGCCCGGCTCGTCGAGGGAGATCGGGACGCGCGGGTCGGGCCCGGCCATGACGGACAGCAGCAGCGCGGTGTCGGCGACGGTGCGGCCCATGGGCCCGGCGACGCCGAGGGTGTCCCAGAGGTTGCCGGCGGGGTGCGAGGGGACGCGGCCGGGAGTGGGGCGCAGCCCGACGACGTTGCAGAAGGACGCCGGGTTGCGCAGCGAGCCGCCCATGTCACTGCCGTCGGCGAGCGGCTGGAACCCGGCGGCGAGCGCGGCCGCGGCCCCGCCGCTGCTGCCGCCCGCGGAGCGCGTCAGGTCGTACGGGTTGCGGGTCGCGCCGAAGACGGGGTTGAAGGTGTGCGAGCCGGCCGCGAACTCGGGGACGTTGGTCTTGCCGATGCGGATGGCGCCGGCGTCCTGGATGCGCCGCACGAGGAGTTCGTCCTCGTCGGGGACGTGATCGGCGAAGAGCGGCGAGCCGTGGGTGGTGCGCATGCCGCGGGTGAGGTGGGTGTCCTTGAAGGCGATGGGCAGGCCGTGCAGCGGGCCGAGTTCCCCGCCGCGCGCCTGCCGCTCGTCGGCGGCGGCAGCGGCGGCCAGCGCGCCCTCCGGGTCGAGGGTGACGATCGCGTTGACGGCGGGGTTGTGACGTTCGATGCGCTCGAGGTGGGCGCGGACGACCTCGCGGGCCGAGAGTTCCCCGCGGCGGATGCGCGCCGCGAGGTCGACGGCGTCCAGCACGCAGATCTCGTCCCCACCGGGGGAGGCGGGGCCGGACGCGGTGGATTCCGCGGGGGAGGGGGCGGGGCCGGGAGCGACGGGCATGGCAGTCCTAGGGCAGCGGGCACGGTGGGACGGCGTCGCGGTGATGCGGGTCCGGCGGGGGCCGAGGCGCGACGCGTGTGAGGCACCACACTGGCGCTGCTGACCTTTTCAGTCAATGACTTGGCCTGTATGAAGTTTTAAGACGTGGAATCATCGGTGGTGAGTATTTCGGTCGCGCTACGGAAGTCCGCGTCCGCTGCTCGGGAACTCGACGCCGCTGCGCTTGAAGGATTCGACGACCAGATGGGACTGCACGGCCTCCACGTGCCGCACCCACGGCGCAGCCGTGAGGAACGCGTGCAACGCGGCCTTCGACGGCTGGGTGACGTCGACCAGGAGCTGATGCTCGCCCATCACGACGGCCGCGTACCGCACGAGCGGCGACTCGACGAGCAGCCGGCCCACCTTCTCGACCTCGTCGGGCCTGACCTTGATCCACAGCAGCGCCTCGACCGGCAGGCCGAGCAGCGCGGGCTCGACGGCGGCGCGGATGCTCACGAGGCCTTCCCGCGTCAGCGTCTCCACGCGGCGCCGCGCGGTCGCCACGGACACCCCGGCGACGGCCGCCAGGTCCTCGTGCGTGCGCCGCCCGTCCTCGGCGAGCGCCCCCAGGATCGCCAGCTCCTCCGGCCCGACCTCGATGTCGGGGACAGCGAGGTCGTCGGCGATCGCGGACCGTCCGCCGAGCGCCTCGACCTCCCCGGCGTCCAGGATCCCGGGCGACCATTCGTGCACCGTGCGGAAGTACCGCAGGACCGGTGACACGCTCTGCGAGACCAGCCCCGGCAGCGCGGGCACCTCGTCGAGCATCAGCGGTGCCAACCGGCCCGGCGGGCACTGCAGTTCGGCCACGCAGTCCACCGGCCCGGCGAGCGCGTACGAGAAGATGCAGTCCGCGCGCCGGGCCGCCGCCACGGCCGCGTCCCGCACGGCGCCCGGCCGGCACGTCATGCGCAGGATCACGGTCTCGCCCCGCACGACGAGCCCGCGCACGGCGACGTCCCCGCTCTCCAGCAACCGCAGCCCGCGCCGCGCCACCTTCCGCTCGGGCTCCCCGAGGGCGCCCGCGATCCGCCGCCAGGAGGCCCGCCCGTCGATCTGCAGAGCGGCGACGATGCGCCGGTCGAGCCCGTCGAGAGGCGCACCGGACGGGTCGGCGGACACGCCTCGGTGCGTGGCGGGACGCGCGGACGGCGCTGCGGGGAGGGTCGGCTCGGCCGGCGTGGCCGGTGGTGGGTAGGTCACGGGAACGACCCTAACGACCGGGGCACCCCCGCACCCAGGGGCGTCGGGCCCGGCAGCCCGGTCAGGCCGTGATCCCCCGACGAGCGTCGACGGCGGACCGCCTGATCCTCTTCGTCCGCCCCTTCCGGGCGAGGACACCCAGGACGTCCCGGTCGGCGCTCACTTCGACCGCTCTGCGTTGCAGCCAGTCGGACCAACCGCCGACGAGATCGTCGACGGCCTCCGCCGGCACGCTGCCCCGCTCGAGCGATTCCAGGACCCCGAGTTCCCGCACCCGCTGCGCCGAGAAACCCCGCACAGCGGTCGGCAGAAGCCGTACCCAGTCCGCACGCTCCTCCTCCGGCACGCGTTCCAGTACGTCACCGACGACAGCGGACGCCACAGGACCGTCCGGTTCCAGGGCCACCGCCTCGAACAGCAGCGGCAACGCGGCGGGGGTGCCCGCCACCGCGTGGTAAAGGGACCAGCGGGCGTGTCCGTCGGCGCAGGAGGCATCGTCCCCGTACCGGCCGACGGCCCGGGCGAGCTGTTGCAGCACCTCGCCCAGAGCGGGGGAGGGTTCAGCGACCACGCGCCTCGGACCTTTCCACGGCGACTCGGACGTTCTCTCCGATCGTACGGGTGTCTTCGCCGGCCACGGTCCGCTGGTGCCCGGACGGTTCCGGGTCACCGGCCAGTGGCTCGCGGTTCCGGCCGACGCGGCCTCCCCCCGAGGTCCTCGACGCGGCCTCCCCTCGCCGCCCTGGCCGGGCGGCGGCCGCCGCCCGCATCGTCGCCACGAACGCAAGGCCGAACACTTCCGGGCCTTCACCGCCCGTGCCTCCAGCCCCCCGTCGTCCCGGTCCCGTCGGATGGGACGGGGCCGAAGGTGAGCATGCCCTCAGAAACGCCCTCTCGTACCTCGTCCGTTCAGTGTCACCTCTCTAGTAGGGCTTGGTCAGGTCCGTATCAGTGTGGGTATGTCGCGGTGGCAGGTGGGGCAGGCGCCGGCCCAGGTGGCGAGAAGGGTTTGGAGTTCTCGGACGACTTGGTAGAGGCTCAGGCCTGCGCCGCGTCTTTTGGGTTTCGTGCCAGTCGTTGCAGCGTGCAAAAGGCATGGGCGGCCGATACGAGGGTGACGTGGTGATGCCAGCCACCCCAGGTGCGGCCTTCGAAATGGGCCAGGCCCAGAGCCTGTTTCATCTCCCGGTAGTCGTGTTCGATGCGCCAGCGCAGCTTGACCAGCCGGACCAGGGTCGCCAGCGGCATGCCGGAGGGCAGGCTGGAGAGCCAGAACTGCACGGGTTCGGCTTCAGTGGCCGGCCATTCGGCCAGCAGCCAGCGTTCGGGCAGCTCAGGACCGTCGGTGGCCTGGCGGACACCGCGTCCGGCCGGGCGGATGCGCAGAGCCACGAACCGCGAGCAGATGCGTTTGAAGCCGCTGATTCCTTTGCCAGGGCGCGAGCCTTCTCGCCAGGACACCGGTCTCGCGGCCGTCCTGCCGGCCGCGATGACCAGGTCTTTGACGGTCTGCGCAGGCTCGGGATACTGCAACTGCGGTGGCCGGCCGGTGCCGGCGTAGGCGGGCTGGACGGGCCGGGCGTCGGCCGGGTGGGCGGTGTGACGGCAGGAAATGCCCACCGCGTAGGGCAGGTTGCGTTCTTCCAGGCCGTGGCGGAAGGCGGCGGCATCGCCGTATCCGGCGTCCGCGACGACCAGGGGAATGTCGATGCCCCACGACCTGCTCTCGTCGATCATGTCCAGGGCCAGCTGCCACTTCTCCACGTGCCCCACCTGGTCGGGGATGCCGCAGCGACTGCGGCGGGCGACCTTGACCGCATCGGCCTCCGGCGAGTCGGGATCCCACGAAGCGGGCAGGAACAGTCGCCGGTTCACCGCGGCCGAGGCGTGATCCCGGGCCAGGTGCAGCGACACCCCGACCTGGCATTTGGTGACCTTGCCCGCGGTGCCGGTGTACTGCCGCGACACACACGCCGAGGCGTCCCCGTCCTTCAAGAAGCCGGTGTCGTCGACGATCAATGCCTCCGGACCGATCGCCTCGGTCATCCGCCAGGCCAGCCGGGCCCGGACATGGGCCGGATCCCACGGGCTGGAGGTGATGAAGTGCGCCAGCGCCTGACGGTTGCCGTCCTCACCCAGACGTGCCGCCATCGGCTCCACCGACTTACGCCGGCCGTCCAAAAGCAGTCCCCGCACATACGCCTGCCCCCACCGCCGCTGATCCGCACGGAAGAACCCGTCGAACAACTCCGCCGCGAACGCCTCCAGATCCTCCCGGACCCCGGCCATCTCCTCAGGTGTCACACCATTCCAACGACGCTCGCGAGCAGTAGACACGCATGCACGAATGAAGATGACCAAGCCCTACTAGGCTCGCCGGCACCGGCCGGGGAAGGGGGAGGAAAGCGTGCGCGAGCAGCTCAGGGCCACGCAGGCGGGGACGACGCCCCGGGCCGCCGTCAGGCGTGAGACGCCGCCCCTCACCGGTATGGCCGCGCTTCAGCAGCGCGCGGGGAACGCGGCGGTGACCCGCTGGGTGCAGCGCGAGGCGGGCGGCCTGAACGAGCACTACGCCACGAGGCCCACGGAGCACCCCGAGTGGGGGCCGTACCAGGAACCGCGCAGCGGTGACTTCCGCTGCTTCACGTCTTCGGCTCCAGGGTGCGCGGGGCGGTGGAGGCCGCCGTCGCGGTGGTGCCGCGGGCGGCGGCGCGGGCGGGGCCGTCGGGGAGGGTGAAGGCGAAGACCGCCGTCGCCGCCGCGACGGCCGCCAGAGCGAGATAGGCGTGCTGGTAGGCGGGCAGCGGTGGTAGGGCGGAGGCCCCCGGCGATGTGCCGAGCACGAGGGCCGTGGTCACCGCTGCCGGGGCGAGCGCGCCGCCGGTCTGGCGCACGACGGTGTTCAGCATCGTGGCCTGGGCCAGGTCCGCGCGCTCGACGGTGGCCAGCGAGGCGATCGTGGTGGGGATGAAGAAGCACCCGATCGCGGCACCGAACAGGAACATCAGCCCGCGGAAGGTCCACAGACCGGTGTCCGATCCGCAGGCGGCGAAGAGCAGCAGCACGACGGTGACACCGGTCAGGCCGCAGCCGGCGATCACACGCGGACCGACCCTGGCGTACAGGACGCCGGCGAGCTGGACGGTCAGCAGCACTCCGAACGCCTCGGGGAAGGTGGTCAGGCCCGACTCCAGCGCCGTACGGCCCTGGGCCTGCTGGAGGAAGAGCGGACCCAGGTACAGCGCGCCCATGATGGGGATCAGGCCGATCAGGTTGATCAGGTTGGTGTCCCGGAACAGCCGGTCGGTGAACAGGCGCAGCCGCAACAGGGGCTGGGCCGTGCGCAGTTCCACGGCGACGGCGGCCGCCAGCAGGGCCGCGCCGGACGCGAGGGAGACGAGGACGGCGGGGGAGGCCCAGCCGCGCTCGGGTCCTTCGCACACACCGAACATCACGGTCCCCAGGCCGCCCGCGCTCAGCAGCAGCCCTGGCAGGTCGAAGCGGCCCGGCCGGCCGCCGCGGCCACCGGCCAGGAACAGTGCGCCGAACAGCAGGGCGGGCAGGCCCACCGGCAGGTTGACGTAGAAGACCCACCGCCAGGACAGGTGGTCCACGAGCAGCCCGCCCAGCACGGGGGCGGCGGCGGGGGCGATCTGCTGGGGGACGATCATGTAACGGGAGACGCGCAGCTGTTCGGCCGAGGTGAAGGTGCTGAACAGCAGTGCGGTGGAGGCCGGGAAGAGGAGCCCGGCCGAGAGCCCCTGCACGGCTCGGTAAGTGACGAGCTGACCGATCCCGAGCGCCGCCCCGCACAGCAGCGACGAGCCCAGGAAACCGGCCAGGGCGGTCAGCAGGACGCGTTTGCCGCCGAACCGCTCGACCAGCCACGCGGAGGCCGGTATGGCCATGGCCAGGCAGACGGGGTAGACCACGACCACGCCGTCCAGGGCGGCGGTGGTCAGCCGGAACTGACCGGCGATCGAGGGCAGGGCCACGGTGGTGATCGCTCCGTCGACGATCGCGACGAACGTCACGCTGACGCACACGATGGGGACGACCAGCCGCTGGCTGAGCCGGAACGGCCGGGCGGCGCGGGGCAGGGGGAGACGTCGTGGCATATGCTGAGCATACTCACTATGTGCTTGCTCAGGACACGGCTTTTCCCACGGTGCGGCAGTGGCCCCGCCCGGGACACGTGCGAGGGCGGCGCGGGACACGGGAGACTGGGCGGCATGGCAGTGCAAGGCAGCAGCGACGTCCTGGTCGACGAGCTGTACGAGACGACGTACCGGCTACGGCAGTTCGTGGAATCCCGGCTGCGGGAGAAGGGCGCCTCGGTGGCCCGGTTGCGCGCCCTGCGCATGCTGGCCCGGGCCCGGCAGCCGCTGCGCATGGGCGAACTGGGCGAGATGGCGGGCATCGCGGCCCGCACCGCCACCACGATCGTGGACAGCCTCGAACGCGACGGCCTGGTGCAGCGCATCCCCCACCCGCAGGACCGGCGGGCGCTGCTGGTCCGGCTCACCGAGGAAGGGCTCCGCTGCCATCGCGAGGCGGAGGAGATCGACCGCCTCGCCCTCGCCGAGGCGACCGCGGCCCTGGACGAGGACGACCGCGAGCACCTGCGGACCCTGCTCGCACGGATCCGCGCCCACACCTCCTAGGCGTATTGACCCGCGGGGTCGCAAGGCGGAGGGCCGTCCTCGTACCGGGCGTACGGGGATGATCCCGGCAAAGCGGCGAGCTTGCGTGCCGGACGCCGCGGGGCAGACTTCCGAAACCCTCCCTGGCGGCCGGCCGCTCGGCGGCGGAGGACCGGGAGGGGTACGCGACTTCTCGGCGACGCCGGGCACGCGGGAGGTCCCGGGTGCCGCGCCGTGCCGTGGCGCAGTGGCCGGCGGGGGAGGGCTGATCGACCTCCCCAGGTGGCGGCCCTTCCCCGTCCGGCTCCGCGCGTCTACCCGCGGGCGTCGTTCCCATGCCTGTCCGGCGGCAGGGTCTCGACGGCGGCGCGGGCGTGTGCGGTGACCGTCACCTCCTCCTCGGCCCCTCGGGAGGTGCTGGCACAGTGGCCCGTCGGCCCGGGATACTGCTCCCTGCGGCACTCCGTGATGCCCGTGTGCACCGAAGGCCGCGGAGGGACAGCGGAGCAGTGGGTGTCAACCTGATCGGCGTGGGTATGCGCGCGAGGGTGAACGTGGCAATGAAGGCGACGGCGATGGATGCAGGGCCCACGGGCGAGGACGGCGCCATGCCGGACGACTATGTGATACAGACCACTGTTGCTCTGGAGGGTGACGGCACCGACATCGCGCAGGCCCGCCATCTGGCCGCCGAGTTCCTCGGCCGGGTGCAGGCCGAGCACGGACTGCCTGTCTCCCGGCGTGCCATGGACCTCACGCAGCTGGTGGTCAGTGAGCTGGTCACCAACGCCCGCAAGTACGCGCCCGGACCGGCCCTGCTGGACCTGCGGATCACCGGGGGCATGGTCGAGATCTCGGTGTGGGACTCCGATCCGGTGCTGCCTGTCGCCCGGGCCGCGGACGCCGGCCGGGTGGGACAGCACGGCCTGGAGATCGTCATGGCCGTTGCCCAGGGCTTCGCGGTACAGCGCGAACCGGTCGGCAAACGCATCACCGCCCGCCTCGCCCTGGCCGACGACCCCGACGGCGCCATCACCGGCCGCCCGCCCCTGTAGGCCGGGTACGGCCGGGGACCCGTCCGGTCGCACCCAGGACCGACGCGTGCCGGTGAGGAGCCGCCGACGGGCCGGGGCCCCTGACCGCGTCTGCGGGAAGCAGCACTGACTCCCCGTCACCCGGTGAGGCGGCGACCGGGCGGATCACGGTCTGTTCGGCACGCCGGGCAGGGGCCTCCCCTCACCACCCGGGTACCGACGACGCAGGCGTCGTCACACCACCCGGGTGCCGACGACGCAGGTGTCGTCACACCACCCGGGTGCCGACGACGCAGGTGTCGTCGTCCGTGTCCGACTTGCTGTAGGTCAGCAGGCGGTCCAGCTGCTGGTCCAGCGTCCTGGGCGCCGTACGGGCCGTGGCCAGCAGGTGGGCCAGGGATTCCTCCACGGTCCGGTCCCGGCGTTCGATCAGTCCGTCGGTGTACATCAGCATGGTGTCCCCCGGCGCCAACTGCAGCTCCGCCTCCTCGTACACGGCGTCGGGCACCGCGCCCAGCAGCAGGCCCTTGATGAGGGGGAGCGGCGCGGCCTCCGACCCGCGGACCAGGACGGGCGGGAGGTGGCCCGCCCGCGCCCACCGCAGGGTGCGGCGGTCGCGGTCGTAGAGCGCGCAGACCGCGGTGGCGGTGACCGCGCCGGTGAGGTGGTGTGCCACGATGTTCAGCCACGACAGCAGCTGGCCCGGTCCCGCCCCGGTCACGGCGAGCCCGCGCAGGGCGTTGCGCAGCACCACCATGCTGGTGGCGGCCTCGATGCCGTGCCCGGCGACGTCGCCCACACAGAGCAGCACCAGCCCGGACGGCAGCACCACGGTGTCGTACCAGTCGCCGCCCACCAGGTGCTCGGTCTCCGCCGGCCGGTAGCGCACCGCGATCTCCAGACCGGACACCCGCAGCGGTGCCTGCGTCGGCGGCATGATGGCGTGCTGCAGTTGCAGGGTCAGCCGGTTGCGCTCCGTCGCCTGCTGCTCGGTGTGGGCGAGTTGGTCACGGGTTGCGGCGAGTGCGACCTCCGTCCAGTGCTGGGCGGAGATGTCCTGGTAGGCGCCCCGGACCGCGAACAGCCGGCCGTCGGTGTCCAGCACGGGTTCGGCGACGACCCGGATGTGCCGGGTCACGCCGTCGGGGCGCTGCAGGCGGAACGCCGCGGAGGACGGCCTGCGCTGGTGCAGCACCGTGCGCAGGAAACGGCCCAGGGGCACCGCGTCGTCGAAGTGCGCGTGCTCGGGCAGTTCCTCCAGGGGAACCGGCGTGCTGGACGGCGGCCGCCCGTACAGCTGGAACAGCTGGTCGTTCCAGGTGATCTCACCCGTGAGCAGGTTCTCCTCGAAGCCGCCGATGCGGCCCAGACGCTGGGCGTGCTGGAGGAGACTCGCCAGCCGTGCCGTCTCGTCCTCGATGCGCCACAGCAGCAGCACGCTGCTGCCGTGCCGGCTGATGCTGATGTCCGCGACCGTCGACAGCGGCACCTGGTCCACCAGCGAGGTCAGCTGCATGCGGCGTGCCCGGAACGGCTCGCCCGTGGCCCACACCCGCTCCACCCGCTGGAACAGCTCGCTCTTGCCGGCGGCCATGGGGTACGCCTCCAGCAGCAGCGCACCGTTGACCACCGCGCGGGGGCGGCCCGCCGGGTCCAGGAAGCGGCTGTTGACGTGCTGGATGCGGAAGTCGACCAGCTGCCCGGAGCCGTCGATGTGCGGGACCAGGACCAGGGCGGGGTCGTGCAGCCCGTCCGCCAGGTCCATCAGCTCGGCGGTGGGCGGCAGGATCCCCGGCTCGTGCCCCGCGTCCCGGCGCAGCGTGTACGTCTCCAGGGTGTGCGCGCACAGCTCGGCCAGGGCGTCCACCTGCCGGACGATCTGCGGCGGCTGGGGTGCGAGCGGTTCCGGCCAGGCGATCTCCAGCACGCCGTGGATGCGCCCGCCGGTGCCCGCGGGGACCGCGACCCGGCCGCCGTCCGGGTGCGCGTGCCGGCCGATGGTCGGCAGCCCGGTCGCGGAGAGCGAGGACAGCCACTGCCCGTCGCGCTCGGTCAGGCCGCGGCGTGCCACCGTCGCCACCTCCGGCGGGACGTACCGCCACCGGGTGGCCTCCGCCGGGGAGAACCCGGCGCTGCCGACGAGGGTCAGCGAGCCGTCGGCTCCCGCGGCCCACACGGCCACGGCGACCGCGCCCAGCGGACGCAGCGCGTGCTCCAGCAGGGAGTCGGCGACGGCCTGGGTGTCGTCGGCCGCCAGTGCCCCGCTCTCGGCCGCCCTGAGCCGTACGGCGGCGGTGTCGCGTTCGGCCGCGCCGCCGGCGGCGGCCAGGAAGGCGTCCGTGACCTCCGCCACGCGGTCGCGGGCGGCCTGGTTGATGACCTCGACCGCGAACTCCAGCGTCGTCATCTTGGCCTGTTCGGTCAGCTCGGCGAGTTGCCGGGCCGCCTGTGCCGGACCGCACCCCAGCCGCTCGACCAGGATGCCCTTGGCCATCTCGACCAGTGCCCGGCCCTCCGCCTCCGCCTGCGCGCTGAGGACTTCGCGGCGCAGCCGCTCCACCGTGGCGGCCAGCCTGCCGACCGGTGAGGCGGGTGAGGCGGGTGAGGCGCCGGCCAGGTCCGGCGGGACCGCGGCGCCGCCCGCCGCCGGCCAGGTGGGCGCGGCCGGCTCCGGGCGGGGCCCGGCGGCTCCCGGCCCGTGCGGCTTGTCGGTGGTGCTCACGTTGCGGAGGCTCCTCGGCCGAAGGGTGCTCGCTCGCTCATGCGGACAGCCAGCGTCGGACGCAGGCGATCAGGTCGTGGGCGTCCACGGGCTTGGTGACGTAGTCGCTCGCACCCGACGCCAGGGACTTCTCCCGGTCACCCGGCATCGCCTTCGCGGTGACGGCGATGATCGGCAGATCGGCGTACTGGGGCAGCTTGCGGATCTCCGCGGTGGCCGTGTAGCCGTCCATCTCCGGCATCATCACGTCCATCAGGACCAGCGCGATGCCGGGATTGCCGAGCAGCGTGTCGATGCCCTTGCGTCCGTTCTCCGCGTGCAGCACCCGGAAGCCGTACATCTCCAGGATCCCGCTGAGCGCGAACAGGTTGCGCGCGTCGTCGTCGACGACCAGGACGGTACGGCCCCGGAAGCGGTCGTCGACGGGCGGCGCGAGATCCTGCGGCTCCTCGGACCGCACCAGGGACAGCACATCCCCGGGCTCCTCGGCCGACAGGTGCAGGGCGATGCGTTCGCGCAGCTCGTCCAGGCCGGAGAGGAACTCCACGGATCCGTCGTCCCGGTGCCGGCGCAGCACCTCCTCCGAACCCGCGTCAGGACGGTGACCACCGTGGACGAGCACCGGCACACCCGTCAGCCCCGAGTCGCTGTGCAGCGCCATGAGGAACCGGTCGGCCTCGCCCTCGGGCATGTCGAGGTCCAGGACGACGCAGTGGCAGGGCCTGGCGGCCAGCGCGCCCGCCGCCTCCTGCGCCCCCACCGCGGTGATGACCTCCACCGCGGACAGCGCGGTGCCGTCGTCCGGGCTGTGCCGGGACAGGTCCGCGACCACGCTCTCGGCGACCAGGGTCAGCAGACCACGGGAGCGCTCCTCGACGACGAGCAGCCGGCGCGGATGCGGCCGGGCCGGGGCCGCCGGCTGCCCGGTCGCGGCCACCGGACCGGTGAGAGCGGCCGGCTCGTCCGTCGCCTGCTCGGCCGGGCGTCCGCCGCCGAGCAGCCGCTCGAAGTCGGGGCGGGCCACCGGCAGGAAGAGCGTGAAGGTGCTGCCCCGGCCCGGGACGCTGTCCACCACCACGGCGCCGCCCAGCAGATGGGCGATCTCGCGCGTGATGGACAGGCCCAGACCGGTGCCGCCGTACTTGCGGCTCGTGGTGCCGTCCGCCTGCTGGAAGGCACCGAAGATCGTCTCCAGGTGCTGCTCCGGAATGCCGATGCCGGTGTCCTTGACCCGGAAGGCGACGACGGCGCCGCCCCGCACGACCCCCGCGGGCACCTCGTCGTCCGCCGCGGACTCGATGGACAGCTCCACGCCGCCCTGCTCGGTGAACTTCACCGCGTTGGACAGCAGGTTGCGCAGGATCTGCCGCAGGCGGGAATCGTCGGTGAGCAGATCGGCGGGCGCGCCGGGCGCGGTGCTGACGTCGAACTCCAGGCCCTTCTGGGTGGTCATCGGCCGGAACGTGGCCTCCACGTACTCGATGAGCCGGTCCAGCGGCACCCGCTCCGGAGTGACGTCCATCTTGCCGGCCTCGACCTTCGACAGGTCGAGGATGTCGTTGATCAGCTGGAGCAGGTCGCTGCCGGCCGAGTGGATGATTCCCGCGTACTCGACCTGTTTCGGCGTGAGGTTGCGCGAGGGGTTCTGAGCCAGCAACTGGGCCAGGATGAGAAGACTGTTGAGCGGGGTGCGCAGCTCGTGGCTCATGTTCGCCAGGAACTCCGACTTGTACTTCGAGGCCAGCGACAACTGCTGGGCGCGGGCCTCCAGCTCCCGTCGCGCCTGCTCGATCTGCAGGTTCTTCGCCTCGATGTCACGGTTCTGGTCCGCGAGCAGCGACGCCTTGTCCTCCAGCTCGGCGTTGGAACGCTGCAACTCGTCCTGCTGGGCCTGCAACTCGGCCGAGCGGGCCTGCAGTTCGGCGGTGAGCCGCTGGGACTCCTCCAGCAGCTCGTCGGTGCGGGCGTTCGCCACGATCGTGTTGACGTTCACGCCGAGCGCCTCGCGCAGCTGTTCCAGGAAGTCCCGGTGGGTCGGCGTGAACGCGGTGACCGACGCCAGCTCGATGACGCCGAGGACCTGGTCCTCGAACAGGATCGGCAGCAGGACCAGTGCCCGGGGGACGGCCTGCCCCAGCCCGGAGGAGATGGTGACGTACCCGGGGGGCAGGTCCTCGACCGCGATGGTACGGCGACTGTGGGCGGCCTGACCGACCAGCGAGCGGCCGAAGGAGAAGCGGGTGGGCCGGAAGTCGTCCTCGGCCCTGCCGTAGGAGCCGACGAGCCGCAGCTCGGGACCGCGCTCCCCGTCCTCGGCGAGGTAGAAGGCACCGTACTGGGCCGACACCAGCGGTGTCAGCTCCTCCATGATCAACTCGGCGACCACCGGCAGCTCCCGGTGGCCCTGGAGCAGCGAGGAGATCCGCGCCACATTGGTCTTCAGCCAGTCCTGCTCCTGGTTGGCCCGGGTGGTCTCGCGCAACGACTCCACCATGGAGTTGATGTTGTCCTTGAGCTCGGCGACCTCGCCGGACGCCTCCACGGTGATCGACCGGGTCAGGTCGCCCTCGGCGACGGCGCTGGCCACCGCGCCGATCGCCCGCACCTGGCGGGTCAGGTTGCCGGCCAGCTCGTTGACGTTCTCCGTCAGGCGCTTCCAGGTGCCGGAGACGCCTTCCACCTCGGCCTGGCCGCCGAGGCGGCCCTCGGTGCCGACCTCGCGGGCGACGCGGGTGACCTCGTCGGCGAACGCGGACAGCTGGTCGACCATGGTGTTGATGGTCGTCTTCAGCTCCAGGATCTCGCCGCGCGCGTCGACGTCGATCTTCTTCGACAGGTCGCCCCGGGCCACCGCGGTCGTCACCAGCGCGATGTTGCGCACCTGACCGGTGAGGTTGTCGGCCATGGAGTTGACGTTGTCGGTGAGGTCCTTCCACGTGCCCGCCACGTTCGGCACATGGGCCTGGCCGCCCAGGCGGCCCTCGGTGCCGACCTCGCGGGCGACGCGGGTGACCTGTTCGGCGAACGCGGAGAGCGTGTCGACCATGGTGTTGATCACGTCGGCAAGGGCCGCGATCTCGCCCTCGGCCTCCACCGTGATCTTGCGGGAGAGGTCGCCGCGGGCCACGGCGGTGGCGACCTGGGCGATGGAGCGGACCTGACCGGTCAGGTTGGACGCCATCACGTTGACGTTGTCGGTGAGGTCCTTCCACGTGCCGGAGACACCCTTGACGTCGGCCTGGCCGCCGAGGCGGCCCTCGGTGCCGACCTCGCGGGCGACGCGGGTGACCTCGTCGGCGAACGCGGACAACTGGTCGACCATCGTGTTCATGGTGGTCTTCAGCTCCAGGATCTCGCCCCGGGCATCGACCGTGATCTTCTGCGAGAGGTCGCCCTTGGCGACGGCGGTCGCCACATGGGCGACGTTGCGGACCTGGTTGGTGAGATTGCCCGCCATCGAGTTCACGGAGTCGGTCAGGTCCCGCCAAGTGCCCTTGACGCCCTTGACGTCGGCCTGGCCGCCGAGACGTCCCTCGGTGCCGACCTCGCGGGCGACGCGGGTGACCTCGTCGGCGAACGCCGACAACTGGTCGACCATCGTGTTGATGGTGCTCTTCAGTTCGAGGATCTCGCCGCGGGCGTCCACGGTGATCTTCTGCGAGAGGTCGCCCTTGGCCACCGCCGTGGTCACCTGAGCGACGTTGCGGACCTGACTGGTCAGGTTGCCCGCCATGAAGTTCACGGAGTCGGTCAGGTCCCGCCACACGCCGGCGACACCGGGCATCTTGGCCTGGCCGCCGAGGCGGCCCTCGGTGCCGACCTCGCGGGCGACGCGGGTGACCTCGTCGGCGAACGCCGACAGCTGGTCGACCATCGTGTTGACGGTGTTCTTCAGCTGGAGGATCTCGCCACGCGCCGGAACGTCGATCTTCTGCGACAGGTCGCCCTTGGCGACCGCGGTCGCCACCTGGGCGATGTCACGGACCTGCGTGGTCAGGTTGCCCGCCATGGCATTGACGGAATCCGTGAGCACGGCCCAGGTCCCGGACACCCCGGGCACCTCCGCCTGCCCGCCCAGCGTCCCCTCGGTACCCACCTCCCGGGCCACCCGGGTGACCTCGGAGGTGAACACGGACAGCTGGTCGACCATGCCGTTGAACACGGTCGCGATGTCACCCATGAGACCGGCGGCGTCCTCCGGCAGCCGCGTGCCGAAGTCACCGTCCCGTACGGCCGTCAGACCGGCCAGCAGCTGCCGCAGCTCCCGTGCGTCCGGCACGGCCTCGACGGCCCTGGTCCCCTCGCTGGTCATGCGTAACCTCGTCCCGCTCGTCCCTGCCCGAACTCCCCCTGACCACGCATGCAGGGACCACCCACGTGAAGCCCCCCGAGAGGCGCGCAGCCACGCGATGCCCGTTCAGCAGAAGGGCCGCCCCCCGAGTCGCGGACACTCCGCATGACGTGACGGCTTCGCGGACCGGCACACGGGTGCCGCCGCGAAGCCCGGGCTTCCGCTGCCTGAAAGACCCGGTGCTGCTCTGTGAGAGCAACGCGACTCCGTAGCTTAGTCCAGAGCCCGGAGCACTCGACCGGCCCAGCACCCCGGGGCCGCCCTCTCCGGCCCCTGGCGCGGACCGGCCAGGCAGACCAAAGGGCCTTGGAAGGCGGCCCGGCGGTCTCCCTCCGCCCGGAGTCGCTGGAGGATCAGGAGACGTCCGGGCCGCTCACGCCGCCCTCTGCGGGGAGGAGTACGAGCCCCGCACCGCCGGCGGCCTCGGGCCGTCGCCCGCGTACCCTCCCGCACCGCCGCGAGCGGGCCGCTGCCGGCCGGCGAATGCGTAACATTCGCGCCTCTTGCGCCGCCGGAGCTGACCAGCAGCGCCGTTTCGCCCTCTTCCCGGGTGACCGAACTACTGGAGGCACGATGAACTGGTCCAGGGCCCTGGCCGTCACGGCGGGGTGGCTCGTGCTGTGCGGGTGCGCCACCGCGGGGAGCGCGGCCGGAGCGGCGCACACCACGGCCGCCTCCGCGCCCGCCGTGCACAAGACCGCGTCCGCCACCCCCGGGAGCACCAGCGGCAAGCCCAGCCTGATCCTCAACGGCCACACCGATGCCCGCCCCGGGCAACTGGTCCACATGATGCTCTACGGCGTCAGCCGTGCCCAGGGCGGCGACGCGGTGACCGCCCGGTCGCCCGCGCTGGGCGGGACGGCACGGCTGGCATGGGAGGGCGACCACTACTGGGCCCTGGCGGCCCTCAAGATGACGGACGAGCCCGGCTGGTATCCGCTGACGGTCGCCGTCCACGGCCGTACCGTGGCCCACGACAGGATCCAGGTCGTACGCTCCCGGCGGCCCTCCTTCAGTCTGCCGGCGTCGCACCACGTGGCCCGCCCCGGGGAGACGGTGTGGGCGGGTTTCGACGACCTGTACCCCGGTGAGCGGGGCACCGGCTTCACCGTGCGGTCCGCGGCCCTGCCCGGGCCCGTGCGACTCGTCCACGACGAGACCACGGACTTCTACAACCCACGGGCCTTCTCCGCGCAGTTGCAGCTCAAGCCCGTCCTGGCGGACGGCACGTACACCTTCGGACTGTACGGCCCGCACGGCCGCCGCATCGCCGAGAAGCGCCTGAAGGTCCGCGCGTCCCGCCCCGGCGACCGCGACTACCTTGGCAAGGCGTACGGGCCGGACTTCTACGACCCGGCCCAGGGCTACTCGGGCGGCACCCACCGGTTCCGGGTCCGCGTCGGGCATCAGGTCGCGGTCATGTGGCACGACGAGTACCCGGACCCGGGCGAGCAGACGCGGCTGACCGCCACCTCCCCGGCGTTCACCGGGGCGCTGCGCCTTCGCTACGACGACAGCAAGGCCGCCGACGGCGACGACCCGCGCTTCTTCGGCACGGCCACCATCCGTTCCGGCCTCGCGCCGGGCCGCTACCCCGTGACGGTCGTCGCCCATCACGGCCGGGTGAAGAAGACGCGGTACGTGACGGTGACGGCGCGGTAGGCCCGCCTCGACCGGGTGCCTCGGCTCCGGGCGGCGGCCGGGCGCCCGGGGGCGCTCGGGAAGGCGCCCGGACATCGGCCCGCCCCGCGGTGGCCGGGCCGGGGGTGCGGGCCGGCCGTCAGACGGTCGTCGACTCCTGGAGCCGGCGGCCGGCCCGGTCCGGCAGCCCCCGGGCGAGCGGCCCGACGTCCGGGACGAGCCTCGTCCGCTGCCGCCCGCCGCGATCCCGCCGCCCGACGACGCGTGGCCATCGGCCGGCGAACGAGACCGTCCGTCACAACGCCTCGGACCACTCCCCGCGGCCGCTGCCGCACGGTCTCCACTGACGAGCCGGCCGCCGTCCTCGCGGGCCGACACCGATGCGGGGAACCAGTCGGTCGCGTGCCTCGGCGACCGCGGAGTTCCCGTACGCCGCTCAGCGACGCGGTGAAAGCCGGCGACGGTCCGTGCCTTCGGCCGCCGCGATGACGCGGTCGGTCAGGTTCGCCCAGGGGCGCGGAGCGATGACCGGCACGCGGGCGGCCCGTGCCTGCGCGGCGAGCCATCGGCCGTACAGCACGCTGACGCGTGCGCGATGGCGCTGCGGTCCGGTCTCCGGCTCCCGGCAGAGGTAGTTGGCCGCCACCTGTGCCTCGTCGTCCTCGTGGAGGAAGACGGTACGGACGGGCCCTCCGGGGGAGGCCGGAACGGGCAGGACGTAGTCGCCCTCCAGGACCACCGGCGTGCCGGTGTCCACATGGTTGGCCGTCACGGCCGCGACCGCCGGGGCCAGCGTCCGGGCGATCGCGATCTGCTGTTCGACCACCGACTCGGGCGCCTGGTGGGCGGCGTCCGGGTGCGTGCGCCAGAAGTGGACCTCCGGCAGGTGCCTGGGCAGGGTCACCGCGAGGAGGGCCTCCACGATGTCGTCGACCTCCACGAGGGGGATGCCGTATCGCCGCGCCAAGGCCCGGCCCACACCGGTCTTCCCCATCCCCGACGCGCCCCCGACGACGAGCACGCGCCACCCGGGAAGACCTCCCGCCCCCTCAGTACCGTTCATGCGGGCAGAGTAACCGCCGGTCGGCGGCCCGACGACGGTGCGGGGCCCGGACCGGGCTCACGCGGGGGAAGCGCCGTTCGGGGCCCGCTCCGCGCCTCGGCCGGACGGTGCCGGCGGACCGTGCGGACGCCCGGGACGTTCCACCTTCGCGCCGCGACGGGACCCGCGGACTTCCCGCACCGACGCTGGGGACTCCCGCGAGTAGGTCCTCAGCGCCGGCCGCCGCCGAGGCCGACCTCCCGGACGGCCTCCGCGACGGCACGGAAGTCCTTCTTGAGGATCGCGCCGTGGTTGCTGGGCACCTTGGTGCTCTGGATGTGCGCGTTGCGGGAGGTCACCGCGGCGAGGCTGGTGCGGATCCGTTCCTGCTCGTCGCCCCGGCTGCCGAAGGACGTCCCCGACGCGACGACGTAGCGCACCGGGACGGTGATGCCGTCCAGCACGGGACCGAGTTCGCGCTCGCGGGAGAGTCTGCCGAGTTCGATGTTGCTGTCGGCCTGCTCGGCGGGCGTCATCCGCGGCGTGAGCCCCGTCGGGCGCAGCAGCGGGGTGAACCAGCCCATCCGCTTGAACAGCTTGCGGATGCGCTGCTCCATCGCGTCGTCGAGCCAGTCGTAGGGGTACGCGCCGTCGACCAGGACCGCGCCCAGGGCGCGGTCGGGGTTGCGGTGGGCCCAGTGCGCGGCGACCAGGGCTCCGTAGGACCAGCCCACCACCACGGCCCGGTCCACGTCGCGGGCCAGGAGGACGGCGTCGACGTCGCGGACGGCGGCCTCGAAGGAGTAGTCCGCGGAGCGGCCCGACTTCCTGCCGCGGGCCCGCTCGTCGAAGGTGATGTGGCGCCACTCGCCGCCCAGTTCGGCGAGGACCCGCCGCCAGTACCCCTGGGTGGCGAACTGGCCGTTGAGGTAGATGACCGGGACGCCGTGGCCGCCGGTGTCGGTGACGGCCAGGGCCGTGTCGTCGACCTGCACCATCCCGGTCCACTGCGAGACGGACGAGGGCGCGTTGCTGTTCGTCATCGGGATTCCCCCTGGTTGGGTGAGACGTTGCACGACTGGCTCGGGACGGCCGGTCGAAGTGGCAGGCGACGAGCCCGGGAACCGGCCGGACGTCCCGTGCTGCCGCTGTTCCAGAGCTGCGGACGAAAGGGGAGTGCGATCGGCTCGCGGCGTCGCGCGTGTGCGATCACAAGGCGCCGGAGGGGCCTTGTGACGGAGCTGTCAGGGCCTTCCGGTCACGCCGCGAGCGTGCGCGCCGGGCGTCGTGAGCCGCTGCGCCCCTTGTGTTCCCAGCTCTCACAGGCTGCGGGCGGTGATGTCGCCGCGGGAGGTGGTGGCGCGGATGTCGAGCGTGGTGGTGCCGTCGTTCTTGAGGGCATTGCTGACGCGGCCGTAGGAGGTGCCGGCGTCCAGGGCGGACGAGACGCCGGCGGCGGCGGCGACCGAGATGCTTCCGTCCTGGGTGCTCAGCTCGACCTTGCCGCCCAGGGCCTCGGCGATCCGGATGTCCCCCCGCGCGGTGCTGATCCGCGCGGCACCTCCCAGCCGTCCGATCTCGACGTCGCCGTCGACCGCGGTGAGGCGCACGCTCGCGGCCTCGTCGATCTTGGCCTGCCGGTACGCCCCCTCGAAGACGACGTCGCCCAGCCGGCCGACACCGCGCAGCTCGCAGGAGGCGGTCCTGGCCTCGACGGCCGATCCGGCGGGCAGTCGGACGGTGACCTCGACGGCTCCGGAGGGGCCGAAGTACTGGTTCCCGGGCTCGGGAACGCGGATCCGCAGGACGCCGTCGGCGCATTCGACGGTGGTCTGCTCGGCGGTCTTCACGTCACGGTCCTTGGCGGGGTCGGCCGGGCGGACCTCGACGGTGGTGTCGGCGCGGTCGGCGGCGATGACCTGGATACGTCCGGCGGGGACGTCCAGGACGGCGGTGACCGGGGCGGGAGTGGCGAACTGCTGCATCGTTCTTTCCTTCGGATCGGCGTTTCTTACGTGGGAAACACTACGTTGCGTTCATGAGAGCGGCAATGAGCGTGTTGCGAGGAAGGCGCATAAGCGCAGGTCATTCACCCAGTATCGTTGCGATGACCCTCGCGATTAACGCAACGCTGGCTCGCCGGTCGTTGCAATGAACTGGTGGTGAACGCTAAGCTGAGCACCCCACGAGCCATCAGGAAGCAAGCAGGAGGCCGCGATGCCGGGAGGCAGGCTCACCCAGTCCGAACGTCAGCGGATCGCGCTGGGCCTGGCCGACGGCCTCGCCTACGCGGAAATCGCCAGACGCCTGGAACGGCCCACCTCGACGATCACGCGCGAGGTGATGCGCAACGGCGGTCCCCTCGCCTACCGCGCCGACCTGGCCCACCGTGCCACCGAACGCCGCGCCCACCGCCGCAGGCAGGCCGCGCCCCGCGACGCGTCGGCGCCCCCGCAGCCCCACGGGCGCGACCCCGAGGCGGTGCGTGAGTACGAGGAGACGCTCACCACCGTCTTCATCGCCTCGGGCACGCCCAGGATGATGGCACGGGTCATGGCCTGTCTGTGCGTCAGCGACACCGGCAGCCTCACCGCCGCCGAACTGGTCCAGCGCCTCCAGGTGAGCCCGGCATCCGTCTCCAAGGCGATCGCGTTCCTGGAGAGCCAGGACCTCGTCCGCCGTGAACGCGACGAGCGCCGTCGCGAGCGGTACACCATCGACGACGACGTCTGGTACCAGTCGATGATGGCCAGCGTCCGCTCCACCGCCCGCGTCGCCGAGACCGCACGCCAGGGCGTCGCCGTCCTCGTGCCCGGCACCCCGTCCGCCGTCCGCATGGAGAACATCGCCCGCTTCCTCGACTACGTCTCCGAAAGCCTCGCCCGCGCCGCGGACCAGGCCCGCGACATCCTCCACACCAAACCCGCCACGACGTCGAACGCCGCCCAGCCGTGAGCCGAAGACCGCCGGGAACCGGTGGCACCTCGGCCGGGAGGGCGGCGGGGCCGTGAGGCCGCCCGGGCCCCCGCGCACAGGGGGCAGGACCGCGGGGGCTCGACGACTGGCCGAAGCCGGTGTCACCGTGCCGCGGACCAGGGACGAACGAGACGGACACGGGGTCCGAGGCCGCCGCCTCGCGGGCCCCGAGGGGGCTAAGAGCTGCGAACAATAGGGGAGTCCGATCAGCTCGCGGCGTCCGGTGCGTGCGATCGCAAGGCGCCGGAAGGCCCTGGTAGCGGAGCTACCAGGGCCTTCCGGCAACGCCGCGAGCGTGCGTACCGGGCGTCGCGAGCCGGGCGCCCCTATTGTTCGCAGCTCTAAGGCGGGCGGCCCGCGGGCGACCGTACCGGTCATCCCGTGAACGCCCGCGCGAACGCGCCTTGTTCCTGCGTCACCTCCGCTGCAGTCGGTCGCGGCGTCGTCCCCGTCCCGATCCCTCTTCGCGCACTGCCGGTCCCGGCACGCGGGCCACATCGACACCCAGACGATCTCCCTCTCCTCGGCGAAGGACCGCACCCGTGCCGCGTCGGCCAGGGTGAAGGTCTCACCGGCGATGTCGTTGACGCCGATCATGGAGGGGCGTTCGCAGGCGATCGAACGGCTGCAGAAGCAGTTGTGCGGATGGGTGGAGGACGTGGCGGCGCGGCGCAGGCCGAGAGCGCTTCCGTGACGCGGGTCGACGGCGTGCCGCGGACGCGGGCCGGAGAGTCTGCCGGAGCCGTCCGTCCGCCTCGCCCGGCTGCCTGACGGCGCGGACCGGAACCCCGAAAGAGCTTCATCGCTGAAAGCATGTCAACTGTGCCTGGAATGGGCATGATTGCTGCTGTCGGCAGTTCCGCGTGCAGAGGGGGAGACAGCGGTGACACGTGTGGTGGGCATAGACCTCGGGACGACGTACTGCGCCGTGGCGGTCGCCGACCGGGCGGGAAGCCCGTCCATCGTCCGCAACCGGGAGGGCGAGAACATCACACCGTCCGTGGTGATGTTCCAGGGCGACACCGTGGTCGTCGGCTCGCAGGCGAAGCGGTCCGCGGCCACGGCCCCCGACCACGTGGTGCAGTTCGTCAAGCGCTACATGGGGGAGACCAACCCCGTCTACCACTCGGAGTCGGGCACGCCGTACCGTCCCGAGGAGATCTCCGCTCTGCTGCTCAAACGCCTGAAGGAAGACGCCGAGATCATGCTGGGCGAGCCCGTCGAGCGGGCGGTGATCACCGTACCGGCGTACTTCGACGACGTCCGGCGCAAGGCGACACAGGATGCCGGACGGCTCGCCGGGCTGGAGGTGCTGCGTATCGTCAACGAGCCCACCGCCGCCGCGCTCGCCTACGGCCTCGACCGGTCCTTCGCCGACGGGGAGGAGGACGGGGAGGACGAAGAGGGCGGCGCGCGCATCGGCACCGTACTCGTCTACGACCTCGGCGGCGGCACCTTCGACGTCACCGTCATGCGGGTCGAGGACGGCGATTACACGGTGATCGCCACCGACGGGGACCGCAACCTCGGCGGATTCGACTGGGACGGCGCGCTGATGAACCACCTCAACGGCGCGTTCAAGGCCTCGGGCGGCCCCGACCTCACCGAGGACAGCGGTCTGCAGGCCGAACTGCGGGACAAGGCGGAGATCGCCAAACGGACCCTCTCCCACGCCCCGCAGGCCGTCGTGATGCTCTCCGCCGGCGGCCGCCACGAGCAGATACGGGTGACCCGCGAGAAGTTCGAGGAGATCACCGCCGAACTCCTCGACCGCACCCGCATCATCACCGAGGGCGTACTGGCGGAGGCGAGGCTCGGCTGGGACGGCATCGACCGGCTCCTGCTGGTCGGCGGCTCCACCCGGATGCCCATGGTGCAGGAACTGGTCCGGCACCTCTCCGGCAAGGAGCCGGAGCGCGGCATCTCCCAGGACGAGGTGGTCGCGCTCGGCGCCGCGCTGGTCGGGCTGGACGCCGCGGTGCGCGCCGAGGAGGCGGCGGAGAAACGGAAGTACGTCGGCAGCGGGGCGAGCGTCGAGTCCTCCCCCGGCGACGGCCTGGCCCGCCTCACCCAGGGGAAGGTGAGGTCCATCAAAGACGTCACCTCTCAGTCCCTCGGCATGGTCGCGACCGACCTGGACAACCACGACCGCCAGTACAACGCGGTGATCATCCCGCACAACACGCCCGTACCCACGAAGAAGAGCGACACCTTCTACACGCTCTTCGACCGGCAGCGGCGGCTGCGGGTCCAGGTGACGGAGGGGGACGACGAAGACCTGGCCTATGTGAAGAAGGTCGGGGAGGGCGACATCGAGATCCCGCGATATCCGAAGGGGGCGCCCTTCGAGGTGTTCTACTCCTATGACGTCGACGGCATCATCCACGTCGAGGTGAAAGACGGCACCACCGGCAAGTGGCTCGGCGAGTTCGAGCTCGAGCGCCCCGACAACCTGAGCCCGGACGAACTGACCGAACTGGGTGACCGCGTCGCCCGCGTCCCGACTCTCTAGGTCCGGTCCGCCCCTCCAGCCGGAGCCGACAACGATGACGCCAGAGGACATACCCGACTACTACGCCGAGTTCGGCATCGACCCCTCCGCGACCGCCGACCAGGTCTCCGGACAGCTCGACCGGGCCTTCCGTACCTGGTCGAGCCGGGCCAGCCGGGCCCCCGACGCCAAGAAGCGGCGAGAGGCCGAGGACAAGGTCGAGCTGATCTCCGAGGCACGCAAGGAACTGCTCGACCGCGCCCGGCGCAAGGTGTACGACCGCCGGCTCCACCAGACGCGGCGCCTGGTCGATTCCGGCCCCGGGCCGCAGCCTCACCGCCAGCCGCAGCCGGGCCGGCAGGTTCGGGACTGGGTGGGCCACGCTCGCAGACTGATGAGCGAGGGCGACAACGAGGGCGCCCTGTACGAGCTGCGGCAGGCTGTGCACCATGACGAGGCCAACGGGGCGGCCTGGCGGCTGCTCGGTTCCCTGCACGCCGGCCAAGGACAGCTCACCGACGCGGTGCAGGAGTTCCGGCGGGCCCTCGCGCTGTCTCCCGGCGACGCGCTCCTCCACGTCCTGATCGCCCGGGTCTACGAGCGGATCGGTGACCCGGTGACCGCCGCCGACTGGTATCTCGCGGCGGTCCGGCTCGCGCCCCACCAGATCGACCACCGGGTCGCCGCGGCCAAGAACCTCCACGAGGCCGGACGTCACGACGAGGCCCTCAGCAACTACGAGCGGGTCCTTGTGGAACGGCCCGGCCACGCGGTCGTCCGCAACGAGATCGGCAGGATCTGGGCGCTGCGCGCCGAGGAATCGATGTCCTGGCACCCGGACAGGCAGCGGTACGTCGTCGCTTCGGAGACCGGCGCCTCCATGGTCACGCACTGTGTGGAGCAGGCACTGGCCGTCGGTATCACGGACGATGAGCTGCGTGACCTCCTGAACGGCTACCGGGAGGAAGCGAGCAGGGCACGCACCAGGACCTGGCGCTGGTACAAGAGCATGGCCTGGGTCATGGCCGGCTGCTTCGCGCTCATGTTCGTGGTGCCGCCGGAGTTCGGTCTGCCGGCCCTCGCCGGACTCCTCGGGCTGCCGATCGCGATGGGCGTCAAACCGCGTTGGCGGCACAACTACAACGACCTGCCCCCCGACCAGAAGCCGCAGACCGGGAGAGCTTCATGACCACTCCGCCCCCCGTGCCGCAACCGGAAGAGCCGCCGGGCCCCCAGCCCGCGGAACCGTCCCGGCCGCCGCAGAGCCCACCGCCCGCCCCGGCGGCGGACCCGTTCGCCGTGGTGGCCGATGCGGTCGACGGCATGCGCGAGGAACTCGCCGCACTCGGTGACCAGTTCCGCCGGCGGCTGCTCAACGACCGGGAGACCCGTCGCAGCATCGACGCTCTGCTCGCCGACCTCGACCACACGCGCAAGGCCGCCGAGGGACGCGTCCTGCAGCCGCTGCTCTACGACCTCGTACTCCTCGTCGACCGGGTAGAGCGGCAGGACGACGCCTTCGCCGGCTCCGTCGCCGCCGAACTGCTGGCTGTCCTGGAGAAGTACGGCATGACCCGGATCCCCGTCACCCCTGGCCCGTTCGACCCCGACACGCAGGAGGCCGTCGGAGTGATCCCCGCGCTCTCCCCGGAACAGAGCGGCTATGTCGCCGAAGTGGTGCGGCACGGCTACCGCTTGGAGGAGCGCATCGTGCGGCCGCAGCAGGTCCGTGTCTACACCGACCGCTGAGGGGCAGCGGAATCCGCCAGGACGATTCTGACACCTGTTTCCCCGGCCTTCCCCGGCTTTCCCCGGCTCGGCGGCCGGCGTCAGCCCGGCCCTCGTGGCCGCCGACGGGCGGGACCGGACGACACGTCACCACGCCGGTGAAGGCAGTGCCGGTCGCGCGGCCTCGTTGACCAGGGACCTTTGGCCTTCGGCCGCCTTGGCCTGCCGAACGGTCGACGATCCGTCCCGGGCACCGATGAATGCGCACGGGCAGGAGCGGGTGCGACGGACCGAAGCAACCGCCCTTGGGCTGAACGCCGGGCGAGATCCACGCCGGTGCCGCTCGGTGGGGAGCGGGCCGCTTCCGCCCAGCGTGGATGGCTGGACGGAAGCGGGGCGGTCCCCTTCGGGGGTTCTTCAGCACAAGGGGCCCGCGCGGCCTCCCAGACCGGAAGGTGCGACGCCGGGGCGTCACTCCCATAGTGCGCTCTCCGGCTCCACCCGCACCGCGAAGGACGAGTTCACCCCCAAAAGTGTTCATTCAGGCGTCATTTGGTGTCGGTGTGGGCCGGCATCGACGTGCTGCGGCACCTGCCTGCGCCGGGGTGACGGCAGAGGCCATTGTTCCGCAACTTCATGATCACGTTGAGTGATGCGAGGGGGAGCACCATGCTGTGGTCCAGCTTTCCCGGCGGCGCTTCAGCACCGCCGCCAGGAGAGCACCCCCAGACCCCTCTTTCTGCCTGCGCACGGAAGGTGCCATGAACAGTAAGCAGGTGATGACCGTGGTCGTGATGGCGACGGTCCTCGCGTGGAGCACGGTGATGACCGTGCTCGGCCATCTCGCGGCAGTGGCCGCGCTGCTGCCCTCCCTCGGACTCCTCGTCCGGCAGATCGCCGCCGCGTTCGACGGCGGCGGCACGCGGCGCGCTCCGGCGGCCGGGAACGAGGAGCTGTCGCGGTGAACACGCCCCAGATATCCGACCAGTCCGACGGTGAGCCTCCCAGCCGCAGAGGACGCCCGCCCGGGCCCATCTGCGACACCGTCGGAGTGACCCACCGGACCTGGCTGGAGCAGGTCCGCCGACGGCTCGCCGCCAGCGGGCTGACCCTCGACGACCTCGTCAGCCGCTCCGGCTACTCCAAGACCAGGCTGTCCGAACTGCTGCGGGGCAAGGGCTACTACCCGGGCTGGGCGATGACCTACAGCGTGGTCAAGGTCCTGGACATCCCTCCCTGGCCGTTACGGCGCCTGTGGACGGCAGCCGCCCGGGAAGCGGATAAGAAGGACATCTGGATAAAAAACGGTATCCACGCCGTGCAGCCCCTGGGGCCGGAGGACCCGCCCGTCCCCCACCTCGCCTTCAAACAGGCCATGGACCGCCCCTACACCGCCTACGCCCAGGCGTTCCTGCAGACCGAGGCCCGCGCCCGCCGGGTCGTCGCGGAGACCTTCGACATCCTGTGGCTGAACTGGAAGGAGGCGACTAGCAGCAGCAACACGCCCCGTCACGCGTGGAACCTGCTGAGAGCCAAGGTCATGGCGCGGGCCGACACCCACGCCGGGCACCCGGACCTCCGGGCCGCAGCCCTGCGGACCGTGGCCGTGGCCGGGAGCGACGACCTCGACGACTGCCTGGCCCGGGCCGCCCGGATGGTGGCCTTCTTCGACGCCGTCGCCCGCCTTGCCGAGGACCAGATGGATGTCACCGTCCTGCGCTTCCTGTGCGGCGTCGACGAGGACGCCGTGCCCGGCATCATCGGCCTGCCCCCGGCCATCACCCACAGCCTCGCACGCCACGCCAGGGGCGCCCTGCACGGCCTCCACCCCGGCACCCACCCCGACACCCTGGAGTGATCAGCCCCCATGAGCGTCATCGACGATCTCCTCGCCCAGTCCCGCCTGCTGGACGCCTCCGTGCCCGCCGACGTCGTGCCCCACGACGACTCGGCCTACTACGCCTTCGACGACCTCGGCCAGACCACGGGGAACCCCAGTCCCGGCTCGGCCGACGAAGATGCTGCGGGAGAGCTCGCCGCCCTGTGCGAGACGGCCGTCGCCCACTGCAGCGCCGCACAGATCGTCGACTTCCTCACCGACCAGGTCCCCCAGCCGCGCGCCGCGTGGATCCTCGGCTGCGTGCTGCGCATCGCCGGCGACGACGACGGCGCCCGGTTCTGGTGGCAGTATGCCGCCGGCGCGGATGACGCGCCCGCCTCCTACTGCCTCTACCTGCACCACCTCGCCCGCGGCGACGCCCACGCGGCCGCTCTGTGGCAGACCCAGATCGGCGCCTACGCAGGAGAGGCGGACAGCGCCTCCTTCTACGACCGGGGCTCGCCCGCCTCCGACGTGGTCAACGCCGATACGAGTCTGCCCACCCTGCTGCGGATCCTCAGCCGCCTCACCCCGGCCGGTCCCCGCCGGCACACCCAGACGGCCACCGCGGTCATCCAGTTCGTCTCCCGCGCCGTCACCATCGGCTACGACCGCCACCCCGACCTCGAAATCCCCGCCCCCGGAACGAACTTCGCCGAACTCCTCCAAGTCATCCTTGCCGCGGTCCCCTCAGACCCTGCCGTCCCCGCATCGCCGGCACTCGGGTCTCGTGTCGCCGGAACGGGACGGTCCGAGGAACTGCCCAACAGGACGGCGCCGGAGGCCGTTGACGAACGGGTGCCCGGCGAACAGCACACCCCCGGCCCTCGGCGCCTCCTGGTGGAAGTCACTGCCGACGACCACGAGTCCGCCCCCCAGTTCTTCAAGGAAGCGAGTGCCGTGTGCTGGAAAGAGGCCACCGACGCCCAGCCCGCCCGCCGCGGCAACACCCTCGCCTACTACTTGCACCGGTTCCTGGGCACGCGCGTACGCACCGCGCCGGCGCACTGAAGGCGAAAGGCCGCACCGCAGCCGCCGGTCCGGCCCGGGGCGTGCTGCGGGCGTGCGCCACGGACCCTGACGGTGGAAGACCGAGACCTCTTCCAGCGCGGCCCGTTCGGTCACGACGTGTTTCACGGGCGCGGCGTCGCCGGCGCGGCTGCGACGGGCGCTCCAGGGTGGTTCACCGCGATTGGAAGAGGGGGAGGCGGCTGGTATTAGTGGTGTATGCAGGAAGAAACCGCGCGATCCGCCATCGACATGTTCCTCTCCGCGTTCAACGCCTCGCACGACAGCTACGTGCCGGCTCTGCTCTCCCAGGCCCTGACCCCGGACGTGGTCTTCTGGGGGCCGCTGGGCCGCCGTGAAGGAATCGAGGCGGTCGAGCGGTTCGTGCTGGACATCCGGCGCCACCCGGCGGGGACCGGCACCATGGTGCGCTGTTCGGCGGTGGACATGCCTGACGAGTGGGCCCGGTACCGGTGGGCCTTCACCACGCCGGACGGAGGCCCCCGCCTCGCGGGAACGGACATCGTCCATCTACGGCGGAACCTCCTCGACCAGGTGATCGTCTTCGCGGGGGAGATCCAGCCGTCCGCCTCCTGAGCGGTCCTCCTGCGGCGCCGTCCTTTCCCTGAACCGGCCTGTTCGGCCCCGGAGTCGCGGTGCGCAGTTCGGGCGAGGACCACGCGACGAGCACGCTCGCCCTGCTCCAGACCTGGAATGACGACGTCCGCGCCACGGCCGGCATCCAGGTCCTCCCGGCCCGCTTCCACTTCCCCGATCCGGCCTCACTCTCACCGTCCGTACCGCAGAACGTCCATGCCGCGACCTCTCGGCCTCCGGGCCAATGGGCCTGGGGTGTTTGTCCGGGCGGGCTCTCAGCCGTGCTGTTCGTAGAGGCTCAACGAGTGAGTACAGCGGGCGACCTCGATGAGGACCTCGGGTACGGCCTCGGAGATCGTGCTCACGAGGTCGGTGACGGATCCAGAGGCCAGGGCCTCCGCCACGAGGGTCCGGCGCCGCACGTCGCAGAGGGCATGGCCGCCCGCCACCTGCAGAAGGGCCTCGCCTCGTTCATTGAAGACGTCCGACGTGTCCAGGGGAATCCCGCGGGCGAGGTCCGCGGCCTGGTCGAGCTCGCCCGCGGAGACGAGCCGCTCGACCTCATGCCGCTGCGAGAACCTCGCGTCGTTGTTTCTCCCGGCGTGTTCTCGACCGCTTCTCGTGGGTGGTGCCTTCGGCCGGGAGACCGTGGCCCGGAGCGATTCCTCCGTCCCCTCCGGCCCCGTCCCGGCTGCATCGGGCTCCGCGGTCGCGGGGACGCCGGACGGGACGTCCGCCAGCCGCTTCAGCTTGTCGCTTCGCGCCGCTTCCACCAGCTTCAGCGCCCGCCCCCGCTGCCCGGTGTCGAGCAGTGCACGGACGATGGTGGACAGCGCCTCCTCCGCTTCCCCGGAAACGTACCGGCGGGCCGTCTCCGGCAGGTCGTCCGCCGTGCGCAGGGCCAGGACGGCCGCGATCAACGGCTCGGCGCCGTCCGAGTCGCCGCCTCGGACGAAGACCTCCGCTGTTTCCTTCAGGGACTGGAGGGACCAGGTGAAGTCGTCGATGCTCTGCGCCAGTCCGGCGGCTTCCTCCAGTCGTCCTTCTTCGAGGAGATGCCGGACCCCTCGGTACAGTGCTCTGCCCCGGAAGAACGGGGAGGACACGTGCCGGGCGATGCGCAGGGCGGCGGTGAACCTGCCCTTCACCAACTTCGTGGCTGCCTCCTCCAGGGAGCAGTCGAGCCCCGGAGGGATCTCCGCCACGGAGGTGGTCAACTCGCAGGCGTCCTCGGCGGCCCGCACGGCCTCCTCGGTGCGGCCGCAGTCCGACAGGCGGATGGAGATCTGAGCCAGGGTCTCGCACCGCAGTACCGTGTCACTGATCGACTCCGCCAGGCCGAAGGACTCCGGGGCGCGGCCCCGCCTCGCCCATGCCTCTGCGGTCTGCTTCAGCGCGCGGTCCCTGACGTCGGGCTCCGTGATGGAGCGTGCCAGGTCTGTCGCCTCGTCCACGCTGCCGTGCCGCACAGCACCCGACACCACCGCGTGCAGCGCGTGGTCCTTCCCCGCCGGGTTCGGGATCGCCGAGGCCACGTCGAAGGCGGCTTCCAGATGTCCGGACGAAGCCATGTCCCGCACGGAGTCGAGCAGCCACTGCAACAGGCCGGAGTGAGCGCTGGAGCGCGCCAGCGTGGTGGCCTCGCGGGCCAGTGCCACCGGTGCCCCGCCCATGCTCGCCAACCGGTACGCCACCGCTCCCAGGACGATGCCCCGCCACTGCGCCCTGGCGACCGACCTCGCGACAGCGATCGCGCGTTCCTGCTCGCCCTGTTCGACGAGATCCGTCACGATGTCGATCAAGGCGTTCCCGGCCTGGTGGCCGGCCTGAGTGCCGGCGAGCAGTGCCAAGGCTTCGTCCAGCAGGCCCACGCGCGCCAGAGTCAGTGCGGCCTGCGGCGTCAGGCGATGACTCACGGAACGGGAGTACGACCACGCCAGTTCCGCGACTTCCCGCGCGATCCGAGCGGCGTCCTGCGTTCTGCGGGCGCTCGCCCACCCGAGGGCGACCCGGTTCAGCGCCGCGAATCGTGCGGAAAGTTCGGGAACCTGGTGAGCCAGCTTGTCCGCCTGGCCGAGCGCGCCGGCCGCCACCAGGAAACCGACGACATCCCGCAGGACGGGGCTGACCTCCTCGGCGGTCCGGAAATCGCGGGCCTCGTCCATGGCCGCGCCGGCCGCTTCCTCGGCCTCCGCCGACCGCCCCGCCTCCGCCAGCGCCTTGGCCGCACTCGCCCTCGCCGCAGCGCGCAGCGACGGCTCACGGATGGCAGCGGCGGTGGAGAGCGCCTCCTGCCAGGCTCCGGTGCGGGCCCCTGCTGCGACGACGTGCCGCAGAGCGTCGTCGTGAAGGTGCGGATCCAGCATGGCGCGTACGACGGAGACGGCTCGACGCACTTCGCCGCTGCCGGCGAGCTCCTCACAGAACACGGACCACGCGTCGGGCCGTGCGTCGGCGGCCACTGCCCTCGCGAACAGGGCGCGCGCCACCTCGACGAGCCCGGCCCTGCCCAGGGCCCTGATCAGATCGCGGATCAGGCCACGGTGCTCGGAGTCGCTGTCCTCCCCGGAGCACGCGGGCACGGCCTCAGCGGCCCTCTGCGCCAGCCCGGAGAATTCCCCGGCATCGCAGCCTTGCTCCGACAGGCGCAGGCAGCACCAGGCCAGTGCCCGGGACCGCTCTTCGGGGTCCTCGATGGCCATACACAACTCCTCGGCCTGTTCGGGGAGTCCGCGAGACGCCAGGGCCAGGGCGCACCAGCGCAACGCACTGTGCCGGTGGGAGGCCGCAGGAATGGCGAAGACGGCGTCGAGGACCATGTGCGCGTCCTCCGCGCAGCGGCATTCCTCGAGAACCCGGCCGTAGAGATCTCCGGGTTCGCTCAGGTGACTGAGCGACGCCTGCTGAACGGCTCTTCTCACCTGTCCCAGCCGCGCCCACATGCGCACGACGCCCGAGGGAACGGATCCGGCTCGCTCCCGGATCTCGTCCCGCTGGATGGCCAGCCGCACGCAGACCCCCACGTCGGGGTCCGAAGCGGAGACGTGACGCTCCAACGCGTCCAGAGTCTCGGCGAGTGCCTCGGCGTCCGACGCGCTGCTCTCCCAGAACCGTTCCTGGCGTTCCCGGTCCGTTGCCAGCTCGGTCAGCCGCCGCAGATCCCCGCTCTCCCTCAGCATCGCCGGGTAGCCGAGCAGCGCGAACTCCGGCGTTTCCTCCGGCCAGCCGGCCGCCCGGAACACCGCGACGAACTGGTGCAGGCGGTCGCGTGCAGCCCTCAGCTCGGCGGGCCGCAGCAGGTTCCGGGCGGTGACAAGCAGTTCCTGGTGTGCGAAGTAGTAGAGCCTGCCTCCCTCGGGAGCGAGGCGCGCGGCGCTCTTCTGGAAGACCCTGCCCGCCGATCCGCCCAGTACCTGCTCGACGCCCAGCGGGCTGAAATCCGTCAGCCGTGCGAAGTCCTCGGAGTCGAGACCGCCGCCGGCCGCCGCGGTGAAGGCGACCAGGTCGCGCGCGAGGCCTTTCGATTCGAGGAGCAGGCCGAGGTTGCGTTCGGCGTCCTCGCGGATGGCGCGCGCGGCCGGGATCTCGCGCAGTGGGTGATCGATTCCGGGGTCGCGCAGCGGATGCTTCCGCGCGACATCACCGGGGACAGGCGGGTGCGGCCGCCCCGCGACGACGATCCGCAACCCGTCCGGCGGCTTGCTCGGCAGCAGCGCGGCGATGCTGTGCCCCGCACTCGACCGCGGAAGTCCGGTGTCCTCGTCCATGCCGTCGACGAGCAGGACGAGATGCCGTCCGGCGGCCTTGGCCTGCTGCGCCGCACGTTCCAGGGCTTCGTGGAGGGTGCCCTGGTCGCAACATTCGAGTCCGGTGTCGTTCAGGTAGCCGCTCAACCGCTTTTGGAGCACGTGGAGGAAGGCGCGCCGGTCGGACCGTCCGGGCATACGGGCTGTGACGAAGAAGGGCAGGACATCCATGTTCCGCGGGTGGTGGAGCGCGAAGTGCGCCATGAGGGCGGTCTTGCCGCACCAGGCGTCCCCGACCCACCGCCAGTACGGTGAGGGCGAGCCGTCCGTGCCGTCGCAGAACGCCGTCATCGCCGCGAGTTCGGCCCGGCGTCCCTCGAACCTCTCGGCCTCGAACTCGAGGATCTCGTAGTGGTAGGAGGGCATCCGACGCTGGGCACGAGCCCTCACGACCAGGTCCCCGTCGACCGGGAACCGGCTGTCGTCGCCCGTGACTGCCACGGGACCGGAGACTCCGGTACCGAGCAGCGCGGTGACGGGACCGGTTCCTGCCGGTGTACCGGCCCCTTCTTCGCCCGCCCGCACGGACGCGTCCGGCTCGGCCGGGCCGCCGCCGTCGCGCTCGGCAACAGGCGCGAGGAGCCGGGGGCTGGTCTGTTGCAGAGCGCTCCTGCGCAACGCCTTCAGCCGGTCGAGGCCGATTCTCAGGACGTCGTCAAGGGCGGTGAGCGTGCGGATGCTGGGCGCCGGCCGCTTGTTGTTGAAGGCGTGACTGACAGTGGTCGTCGACAGCGAACACCGCTGTGCCAGCGTCGCTTTGGTCCACCCCTTCCTGCTGAGCGCGGTCTCCAGCAGGTCGCTGAGTTCGTCGCGTGCGACCTGCGGGTCCGTGATCCGCCGCTCGCCAGGGGTGCGCCGCGCCTCCAAGAATCGCCCCCCGACGCGATGGTGCTGTCATTGAATTCCGTTCGCTCCCATTCACTGTGAACGTCATTCAACGCTTAGTCCAGCACCTTCGGTACATGCAGCGATTCCCGCTGCGTGTACCGAGAGGCTGGTGAGCTGTGGCGATGATCGTGTTCATGATGGGGCTGGGCTGTGTGCTGGTGGTGCTGGCCGCGGCCGTGGTGGGTGTCGGCGCGGGGTACCTGGTTCGCCGGTCCGGTGGGTCGTATCCGGCAGCGGCGCTGCGGGCGGGAGCGGCGTTCGGGGCCACGCTGATCGTGGTGGCGACGGTGACCGGGGCCCTGGCGGCCGTGGCCGCCCTGCTGCGGTGATCCCGCCGGCTGCTCTCGAGGCTCACGGCGAGGCAGGGACCTTGCCGGACAGGTACCGCTGCACCGCGGCGAGTTCGCGGTCACGGTCGCGTGCGACACGGGTGAGACCGTCGCGTTCACGGGTGATGGCCGCCTCCTGGTAAGCGGATTCGACCGCGAACCAGACCCCGACCAGGTTCGTCTGCTGCTTGCAGGCGACGTCTGTCCGCGCCTGCGCGAGTTCCGCGTGATCGGGCTCGGGGAGGTCCAGCGCCGGCAACCGGGCCGAGGCGCTCAGCGGGTCGGCGGGTACGCGGTAACCGTTCCGCTCCATGCACTGCTGCCAGCGGCGGAAGACGGCCGTGACGCGCGGGTCCCGGGACGAAGCGACGAAACTCTCGGCTTTGATGCGGGAGACGACGCCGCCCGCTCCGGTGCCGGGTCCCTGGAGGCCGTCCGACGCCGAGGACCGCATGCCCAGTGCGCGGTCGGGAGCGCCGTAACACCCGTTCACCGGAATGCGCCGGCCAAGATACTCGGTGATCCGTCTGCCGGTGGTCACGTCGACACCGCTGAGGACGGTCCGGGCCTGCGCGGACAGAGCCGGTGGCTTGGCCTGTGCGCGACCGGCGGTGGCGGTGGACGGAGGTTCGTCGCGAGGCACGTGATAGCCCCAGGTCCGGGCCGCATCGGGGTCGGTGACACCGTAGCGCCGGAACATGACCGAGTACTGGAGGGCCCGCACACCCGTGGCGGGGGCGTGACTGACGGGATAGGTGAAGCCGAACTCGCGCATGCACTCGCGCACCAGCGAGGCCGCCACCCAGTCGTACCGCGCGGTCTGCGCCGGAGTCAGCATGTACCGCTCGATGGGCAGGTGCAGGGACCGGACGTCCGCGCCGGGGGCGTGCGTAGCCGCGGGCGGGACCTCCTGTCCGGGCTGGGCGCGGCCAAAGGTGCATGCCGTCGTGAGGGCCAGGAGGAGCGCGCACAGCGCGACGGGCCGGCGGGCGGAGCGGAAGTACCCCATGGTGTTGTCTCCTTGCCGGGCGGGGCCGCCGGTGGTGCACGGCCCCGCACCAGATCACATCAGCCGAACGGACTGGGTCAGTGGCCCACGCCCGGGCAACGGGTGTGATCCGAAATGGCTATGGAGGCCTCGTTGTTGCGCAGGTACGTCTTGAGGTTGCCGCCCTTGCCGGGGCTGAGCCAGTTCGAGTCCCCCTGGAAGTCCGTCGAGTACCAGATGCCGACGTTGCAGGCGGAGGAGGCGTTCTCTGCGGAGGCCGCGTTGTTGCGCACCGGCTGACCGGCGCCCGCCGAGCCGTACCCGTCGTCGTGGAACGTGGCGCCGCTGAGGTTGCGCACGGCGTTGGACGTGGACTTCCAGACCGCGCCCTCGGCCCCCGGTGAGTAGTAGAGGCAGAAGAAGTACGGGCTGGTCGTCCCGCACCGCACGGGCGCGCTGTTGGTGTTCCAGCCGTCGATCCTGTCGCTCGTGGCGCTGGACTGCCCGGCCAGGACACCGACCAGGGCGAGTGAGGCAGCGGCCGCTGTCCCGAGCCGCGCGACGATGCGCTGTGCATGCATGTGGGTTCCTCGTTTCTCCTCGCGCCCTGACGAGGCGCGAGAGGGATCAAAGACGGTCCTGAAAGGGGGGGCGGAGCGGTTCACGGCTGCCCGGGTGGCAGCCGTCGACGCCCGCACGGGCAGGCGCTACCCCACCGGCCGGTGCCGTTTCCTCCGGCCGGAACGGGGGCCTTGCCGGGCCCGCTCCATCAGGATTCCTCCGACGCCCGTGGCCGTTCGAGGAGATTCGGGCTGCGCCGAATAGCGGACAAACGGCCTGCCCGGCCGGCTCGCTGGGGGGCTGCCGGCGAGCGGGCGGTTGCCGTCCTGATTCGGTCTGGACCGGCCCGGGAGATTCACGAAGGATCACCCTCGGCTCTTTCGCACCGGGCAGGGGGGAAGCATGGTCTACCGCATTCACTTCACGGTCGAGGACCTGATGAGGACCCGGGTGGCGCAGCCCTCGCCACTGATGGAACTGGCCGCCGCGGTACGCACCCTGCAGAGCCGCAGCCACCCGGTACGCTTCGGAGCCTGGAGACGAGCCGCCTTCGCCGGCTTGGAGCCCATGGCCCGGATGGTCCTCGACCTGATCCCGCCAGGGGGCTGGGCGCCCACGTTCCTGAGCTCCGCGGGCACGGGCGAGCCGCACGAGCTGCTGGACCGGGCGCGCGCCGCACCCCGTTCCCGGATCCGCGAGGACCTGGCCCACATAGCGGAACAACAGCCGCTCCCGCCGTGGGCCCGCCACCTGGCCGACGACTGCGACCTGCGGCGACGGCTCCACGAGAGCCTGGATCACGTCTACGACGTGCTGCTGTCCCCCCACTGGGCCCATGTCGTCGGCGAAGCGACGGCCGACCAGGGGATACGGATGCGGCATCTGCTCACCGGCGGAGTGGAAGCCCTGTTCGCCTCACTCGACCCACGGCGGATCCGCTGGACGGCACCCGTCCTGGAAGTCGCCATGGCCTCCGGTTTCGACGGCGACCTGCACCTCGAAGGCCGAGGGCTGCTCCTCGTCCCTTCGGTCTTCGGAGCGGGCTCGCCCGCCATCGACATCGACGCCGAACCGCAGCCCGTGGTGAGGTACCCCGTCGGCCACGACTCGGCACCGCCCTTCACGGTGCCGGTCCGCCCGGCCCCGTCCGCAGCACACACCTCACTGAGTTCACTGCTGGGCAGGACCCGCGCCTCCGTGCTGTACGCCATCGCCCAGCACCCCGGTTGCTCGACCAAGGAACTCGCCGCTCTCACGGGCATGACGCCCCCCAGCGCCAGCGAACACGCGACCACCCTGCGCGCGGCCGGACTGATCAGCACGGTCCGGCACCGCAACACGGCACTCCACAGCCCCACCGCCATGGGTATCGCTCTGCTCAACTCCCCGACTCACAGCGGCTCAAGTCCTGTCCGGGATGATCTGATGTCGCTCGATCGTGGGTGACAGGACGGTTCCCCGCGCGCCATGTCCGGGCAGGCGGGATGGCGGGCATCGAACGGATGCCGTACGCGACAGAGCGACGGCCCACGGGGCGAGCCCGGGCGGGCCGGAGCGTCGGCACGACCGGAAGGACCGAGGGGCCGGCACTCCCGGCCCGGGGACCGTTCCATCTGATGGACCGGCGTTGACATTCGTCCGGGTCATTGTCTTAACTACGTGCCCAGAACGGTCATGAGTGTCAGCGACAAGCCCTGGCTGGCTGACCGGCAACCCTCGCACCGCGGTGGGGTGCCCCAGGCGACGACCAGACCGATGAGACATCGGTAAGCGCGAGGCCCCCGGGGCCGGAACAGTGACGGTGACGCCATGTACGCAGCTCCCAGGACGGCGACACGCCGCCCGCAGGGCTGCGTACAGCCGTACCCGGCCCCCCTCGTCGCCGATCGCGCCATCGATCTGCTCCGCGTGAACAGCGCACTGTGTACCGCACCGGGCGACAGCGCCCGCTGCCGGGGCTGACACCTCCCCGCAGCGCCCGCTGCCGGGGCTGACATCTCCCTCAGCCCCCGCCTCCACCGACCGACACCGCCCGCGCGGTGTGCCGTCGTCCTCCACGCCCCGGTGCCTCGCCGTCGTCCGCGCCTGCGCGCGCCGCCGCGCTTCCGGGGTGTTCCCACCCAGCCGGAGCCCACCATGAGTGAACCCCCTGGCGCCACCGTCACCCTCGCCGAAGCGCCGGCCGCCGACGGACGTCAGCAAGCCCTCACCGCCCAGCGAGTGCTGCCGCTACGACGGCCGGGACGCTGGATCGCCACCGCGGCGGTCCTGGTCCTGGTCGCCCAGTTCGTCCACGGACTGGCCTCCAACCCCTTCTACCAGTGGGACCGCTTCGGCTACTGGTTCCTGCGGCCGAACATCCTCGAGGGACTCCTCATCACCTGCGAAGTCACCGCCTACAGCGCGGTGCTGGGCCTCCTCGGCGGCATCCTGCTGGCCGTCGCCCGGCTGTCGAGGAGCCCGGTGCTGCGCGCGGTCAGCTGGACCTACGTCTGGGCTCTGCGCTCCATCCCGCTCATCGTGGTGCTGATCTTCCTCTACAACTTCAGCGCCCTGTACAAGACGCTGAGTGTCGGAGTCCCCTTCGGCCCGGCCTTCCTCACCTTCGACGAGTCCCGGCTCGCCACCGACATGGCCGTCGCCGTCGTCGGCCTCAGCCTCAACGAGGCCGCCTACGCCGCCGAGGTGGTACGCGGCGGCATCCTCTCCGTCGACCAGGGCCAGCACGAGGCGGCCACCGCGCTCGGGCTGCCGAAGAGCTACCAGTTCCGGAGGATCGTCTTTCCGCAGGCGCTGCGCTCGATCGTCCCCAACTACGTCAACCAGCTCATCGGCCTCGTCAAGGGCACCTCGCTGGTCTTCTACGTCTCCCTGCTGGACCTGTTCGGCACCGCCCAGTCCATGGGCTCCACCTACCCCGGCGACATCGTGCCGCTGCTGCTGGTCGTCACCGTCTGGTACCTGGTCCTGACCAGCGTCGTCTCCGTTCTCCAGTTCTACGTCGAGCGGTACTACGCCCGCGGTGCCACCCGCGGCCTGCCGCCGACGCCGCTGCAAAGGCTCCGCACCGGTCTCGGTGACCTGCGGACCCGCATCCGCCGGGAGGCCGCCGTATGACCGCCAGGACGCCCGAAGCCCCGGCCGCCGTCGAGCCCGCCACCGTGGAAGTGCACGACGTGCACAAGTGGTACGGCCCGCACCGGGTGCTGAACGGCATCGACCTGACCGTCCGCCCCGGTGAGGTCACCGTCATCCTCGGCCCGTCCGGCTCCGGGAAGTCCACCCTGCTGCGGGTCATCAACCACCTGGAGCAGCCCGAGATCGGCTACGTCAGCATCAACGGCGAGCTGATCGGCGTGAAGCGGCAGGGCGAGCGGCTGAGGGAGCTGAGCGAGAGGGCCATCCTCACCCAGCGCGCCCGGATCGGCTTCGTCTTCCAGAACTTCCACCTCTTCCCGCACCTGACCGTCCTCGACAACGTGGCCGCCGCGCCGGTCGCCACCGGGAAGCTCGGCAAGCCCGAGGCCCTGGAACTCGCGCGCGAACTCCTCGGCCGGGTCGGCCTCGCCGACAAGACCGGCGCCTATCCACGCCAGCTCTCCGGGGGCCAGCAGCAGCGTGTCGCCATCGCCCGCGCCCTCGCGCTGCGCCCCGGCGTCATCCTCTTCGACGAGCCGACCTCCGCCCTGGACCCCGAACTCGTCGGCGAGGTCCTCGCCGTCATCAAGGACCTGGCGACCAGCGGCACCACCCTCGTCATCGTCACCCACGAGATCGGCTTCGCCCGCGAGATCGCCGACCGGGTCGTCTTCATCGACGGCGGAAGGATCGTCGAACAGGGGACGCCCACCGAGGTCCTCGACACACCCCGGCACGAGCGGACCCGGGACTTCCTCAGCAAGGTCCTCTGACGCGCCGCACCCCTCGACCTCCCCACCCCGCCCTCATCCCCTGAAGCGACAAGGAACAGCCATGTCTGCCCACTTCACCCGACGCAGCCTGATACGCGGCATCACCGCGGCGACCGCCGTCGCCACCCTCGCCACCGGGCTCGCCGCCTGCGGTGGCGACAGCGAAGCCGCCACCGCGGTGAGCGACACCGCCGGCACCGTCACCGTCGGCCGGCTGTCCAACGGTGCCGCCAAGGAGACCACCCTGAAGGTCTCGGAGGTCAAGTCCATCAGCGCCGAACTGCCCGACGCCGTCAAGAAGAGCGGCAAACTGGTGATCGGCTCCGGCACCCTGCCGTCAGGCTCCCCGCCGCTGGGCTTCGTGGGCAGCGACCAGAAGACCCTCACCGGGTCCGAGGCCGACCTGGGCAGACTGGTCGCGGCCGTCCTCGGCCTCGAACCCGAGGTCAAGCGGTTCACCTGGGAGAACCTCTTCGTCGGCATCGACAGCGGCAAGGTGAACGTCGGCTTCTCGAACATCACCGACACCGAGGAGCGCAAGCACAAGTACGAGTTCGCCTCCTACCGCAAGGACGACCTCGCCTTCGAGACGCTCAAGTCCTCGAAGTGGACCTTCGGCGGCGACTACCGGGCCCTCGCGGGCAAGACCGTCTCGGTCGGCGCGGGCACCAACCAGGAGCGGATCCTGCTGGAGTGGCAGAAGAAGCTCCAGAGCGAGGGCAAGAAGCTCACCGTCAAGTACTTCCAGGACAACAACAGCCTCTACCTGGCCCTGAACAGCGGCAAGATCGACGCCTACCTGGGCCCCAGCCCCAACCTCTCCTACCACGTCACCCAGACCGCGAGCACCCCCGACCCGACCAGGATCGCCGGCCAGTACTCCGGTGCCGGCGAGGCCCTCCAAGGGCTGATCGCGGCCACCGCGAAGAAGGGCAGCGGCCTGGCCAGGCCCCTCACCGACGCGATCAACCACCTGATCGAGAACGGCCAGTACGCCAAGTGGCTCGCCGCCTGGAACCTCTCCCACGACGCCGTCACCAAGTCCGAGGTCAACCCGCCCGGACTGCCGCTCGACAACTCCTGACCACTGCGTACCCCGGACTCCACCGCCGCCCGCGGTGGAGTGCCCGCGCGCCGCACACCCGAGCCGCCCACGGAGAACGCCACGCCATGTCCGTCACCACCCTCGACGCAGGCCCCTCGCACATCCTGGACAACCCCGCCTGGGCCGCGCTCACCGGCCCCCACGCCCACCTCGCCCGACGCATCGGCCGTGCCGCCCGCTACCACGAGGACGTGTCCCCCTTCCACGCCGTCTCCGACGAGGACGACCCGCGCGCCTGGGCCGACCTCGCCGCGCTCGTCGGCCCCGGCGGCACCGCCTCGGTGCGGAGCGTCACGCAGACTCCGCGTGGCTGGGAGATCGTGCGCACCGGACACGGCGTCCAGCTCGTGGACACCGGCGTGCGCGCGGAGCCCGACCGCGAGGCCGTACGGCTCGGCCCCGACGACGTGCCCGAAATCCTCGACCTGGTCGCCCGCACCCAGCCGGGCCCCTATCTGCCCCGCACCGTCGAAATGGGCACCTACCTCGGCATCCGCCACCACGGCCGGCTGATCGCCCTGGCCGGCGAGCGGCTGCACCCGCCCGGCTGGAGGGAGATCAGCGCCGTGTGCACCGACCCGGACCACCGCGGCCGGGGGCTGGCCACCCGCCTCGTCCGCGCGGTCGCCGCCGGCATCAAGGAGCGCGGTGAACGCCCCTTCCTGCACGCCGTGGCCACCAACGCGAACGCGATCCGGCTGTACGAGTCGATCGGCTTCACCCTGCGCCGCCGTACGGTCTTCTCGCTCGTGCGGCACACCGGCGCCGCCGCTTCGGAAGAAACGGCATAGCTGTGCCGTCGTGCTCGTCGCAGGCGACCGCCCCGACCGTCGGGGCGTCCGCCTCCCCCCGGCCCCACGCCGGCCCGCAGCGCGTGCCCGGCCCCCTCCGTAGCTCCCGACCCGGTTTCCCCAGCGCCGTGCGCCCCGGTTCCCGCGGGCCGGCGATCTCGTACGGACCTCCAGGAAGGCATCCCTCCGTGTCCCCTTCTCCTTCGCTGCACCTTGCCGTGGCCCTAGACGGCACCGGCTGGCACCCCGCCTCATGGCGCGAGCAGGAAGCCCGTCCCAGGGACCTGTTCACCGCCGGATACTGGGCCGGCCTGGTCGCCGAGGCCGAGCGCGGCCTGCTCGACTTCGTCACCTTCGAGGACGGACTCGGTCTGCAGTCCTCGCACTACGGCGAGCCGGACGGCCGCACCGACCAGGTCCGCGGCCGCCTGGACGCCGTACTGATCGCGTCCCGCATCGCACCCCTCACCCGGCACATCGGTCTGGTGCCGACCGTGATCGCCACCCACACGGAGCCGTTCCACGTCTCCAAGGCGATCGCCACCCTCGACCACGTCAGCGGCGGCCGGGCCGGCCTGCGGGTGCAGATCAGCGCCCGCCCGCACGAGGCCGGCCACTTCGGGCGGCGCACCTTCCCGCCGCTGAGCCTGGAGGAGTTGCGGACCCCGGCCGGACAGGAGCGGCTGACCGGCCTGTTCGACGAGGCCGCCGACCACGTCGAGGTCGTGCGCCGGCTCTGGGACAGCTGGGAGGACGACGCCGAGATCCGGGACGTCGCCACCGGCCGCTTCATCGACCGGGACAAACTGCACTACATCGACTTCGAGGGCAAGTACTTCAGCGTCAAGGGACCCTCCATCACTCCCCGCCCGCCCCAGGGCCAGCCGCTGGTCACCGCCCTGGCCCACCAGACCGTCCCGTACCGGCTGGTGGCCCGCCAGGCCGACGTCGGCTACGTCACCCCGCACGACGCCGGGCAGGCCCGCGCGATCGTCGCCGAGATCCGCGCCGAGCAGGAGGCGGCCGGGCGGGCCGGCGAACCCCTGCACGTCTTCGGTGACCTGGTGGTCTTCCTGGACGCCGAGCAGGCCGCCGCGGAGGACCGGCGCGCACGCCTCGACGCCCTGGCGGGGGAGCCGTACACCAGCGACGCCCGCATCTTCGCCGGTACGCCCGCCCAGCTCGCCGATCTGCTCCAGGAACTCCACAGCGCCGGGCTGACCGGTTTCCGCCTGCGCCCCGCCGTCGCCGGTCACGACCTGCCGGCCATCACCCGCGGACTGGTCCCCGAGCTCCAGCGCCGCGACGCCTTCCGCACCGCCTACGAGGCCGGCACCGTCCGCGGCCTGCTGGGCCTGCCCCGCCCCGTCAACCGCTACGCCGCCTGAGCCGGAGGGACCGCACCCACCATGAGCAAGCCGCTGAAGCAGATCCACCTGGCCGCGCACTTCCCGGGCGTCAACAACACCACCGTGTGGAGCGACCCGGCCGCCGGCAGCCACATCGAGTTCGGCTCCTTCGTCCACTTCGCGCAGACCGCCGAACGGGCCAAGTTCGACTTCCTGTTCCTCGCCGAGGGATTGCGCCTGCGCGAACAGGGCGGGCAGATCTACGACCTTGACGTCGTCGGCCGCCCCGACACCTTCACCGTGCTGGCCGCGCTCGCCGCCGTCACCGACCGCCTCGGCCTGACCGGCACCATCAACTCCACGTTCAACGAGCCCTACGAGGTGGCCCGCCAGTTCGCCAGCCTCGACCACCTCTCCGGCGGTCGCTCCGCGTGGAACGTGGTCACCTCCTGGGACGCGTTCACCGGGGAGAACTTCCGCCGCGGCGGCTTCCTGCCGCAGGAGGAGCGCTACTCCCGCGCCGAAGAGTTCCTGGCCACGGCGAACGAGCTCTTCGACTCCTGGCACGGCGACGAGATCGCCGCCGACCAGGAGACCGGGGTCTTCCTGCGCGATGCCGAGCCGGGCTCGTTCGCCCACACGGGGAAACACTTCGACATCCGGGGACAGTTCAACGTGCCGCGCTCCCCCCAGGGCCGTCCGGTGATCTTCCAGGCCGGCGACTCCGAGGAGGGCCGCGAGTTCGCCGCGTCGAGCGCCGACGCCATCTTCAGCCGGTACGCCACCTTGAAGGAGGGCCAGGCGTTCTACACGGACGTCAAGAACCGCCTCGCCAAGTACGGCCGCCGCCCGGACCAGCTGCTGATCCTGCCCGCCGCGACCTTCGTGCTCGGCGACACCGACCAGGAGGCCGCCGAACTCGCGCGCGAGGTGCGCCGGCAGCAGGTCAGCGGCGCCACCGCCATCAAGCACCTGGAGTTCGTGTGGAACCGTGACCTGTCGGCGTACGACCCGGAGGGGCCGCTGCCCGACGTCGACCCCGTGGTGAGCGAGGAGCACATCGCGCGGGGCCGCGCCCAGGTGCGGATGTACCGGGACCCGATCGCCGTCGCCCGCCAGTGGCGGCAGCTCGCCGAGGCCAACAAGTGGTCCATCCGCGACCTGGTCGTCAACACCGGCAACCGGCAGACGTTCGTCGGCTCCCCGGCCACCGTGGCGCAGACCATCGACGACTTCGTGCAGGCCGACGTCTCCGACGGCTTCATCCTCGTCCCCCACATCACCCCCGGCGGCCTCGACCCCTTCGCCGACAAGGTCGTCCCGCTCCTTCAGGAGCGGGGCGTCTTCCGCACCGACTACGAGGGCACGACCCTGCGCGACCACCTCGGCCTCGCCCACCCCGACTCCCTGCCGGGCGAGCAGCGGGTGGCGTCGTGAAATTCCTGGCCATCACCCTCATCGTGCACCGCCCGGACCCTGTCACCGGGATACAGAAGCCGACCCACGAACGCTTCCGCGAGGTCCTCGACAGCGCCCTGCTGGCCGAGGAATTGGGCTTCGACGGCTTCGGCGTGGGGGAGCGGCACGAGCGGCCGTTCATCTCCTCGTCCCCGACCGTCGTGCTCAGCCACGTGGCCGCCCTGACGAAGCGGATCCGCCTGTTCACGGCCGTCACGACGCTCAGCCTGCTGGACCCGGTGCGGGCGTACGAGGACTACGCCACGCTGGACCACCTGTCCGACGGGCGCCTCGACCTGATCATCGGCAAGGGCAACGGCGCCGCCCAGCGCGACCTGTTCCACGTCACGCCCGAGGACCAGTGGAGCCGCAACGCCGAGAGCTACGAGGTCTTTCACAAGCTGTGGCGTCAGGACAGGGTCACCGCCGCGACCCGCTTCCGTCCCCCGCTGACCGACGCCGAGGTGTGGCCACGGCCCTACCAGCGGCCGATCCGGGTCTGGCACGGCAGCGCCACCAGCAAGGAGTCCGTCGACCTGGCCGCCCGCTACGGCGACCCGCTGTTCTCGGCGAACGTCACCCACCCCATCGAGCCGTACGCCGAGCTGGTCCGCTACTACCGGCAGCGGTGGGACCACTACGGTCACGACCCGGCACGGATCGCCGTCGGCGCCGGTACCGCGGGCATCTGTCTCGCCCCCACCTCGCAGGAGGCGCTGGCCGCGTACCGGCCGGTCTTCGAGGCCAACCGCGCCTTTGCCGAGAGGGCCGGCCTGCCGGTCGTCTTCGAGACCCTGGAGGACTTCGCCGAACGCAGCTCCGCACTGATCGGCAGCCCGCAGCAGGTCATCGACAAGGTGCACCGCTACCACGAACAGTTCGGGCACACCGTGCTGCACCTGCACGCCGACGCGGGCGGGCTGACGGAGTCCCGGCACCGAGCCTCCCTGGAGCTGTTCCAGTCCGAGGCCGCCCCCGTGCTGCGCCGCGAGATCCCGGACCCGCCGTTCGCATGGGGACCCGTGCTGCCTGCACCACCGCTTTCCCAGGAGTCCGCCCATGTCTGACATCCCCCTCGGCATCCTCGACCTGGTCCCGATCCCGTCGGGTTCGACGGCAGCCGACGCCCTGCGCAACTCGATCGACCTCGCACAGCGGGCCGAGCGCCTCGGTTACGCCCGCTACTGGTTCGCCGAGCACCACCTCAACCCCGGCGTGGCCGGCACGTCACCCGCCGTCGTCCTGGCGCTGACCGCCGCCTCGACCTCCACCATCCGGCTCGGCTCCGGAGCCGTACAGCTCGGGCACCGCACCGCGCTGTCCACCGTGGAGGAGTTCGGACTGCTCGACGCACTGCACCCGGGCCGGTTCGATCTGGGACTGGGCCGCTCGGGCGGCCGCCCGCCGGGACAGCCGGCCGCACCGCTGCCGACGGCGACCCCGGTCGTCGACGGCCGCGCCCCGAACGGCCTGTTGATCCCGCCTCGCTTCTCCTTCGAGCATCTGCTCGGGTCACCCCGCATTGCGCTGCAGCGCAGACTGCTCCTGCTGCCGGGCGCCGCGCCACAGGACTACGCCGAGCAGATCGACGACCTCCTCGCCCTGCTGGCCGGCACCTACCGCTCGCCGGAGGGCGTCGAGGCGCACGTCGTGCCGGGGGAGGGCGCCGACGTGGACGTGTGGATCCTCGGCAGCAGCGGTGGGCAGAGCGCCGAGACGGCGGGCGCCAGAGGGCTGCGGTTCGCGGCGAACTACCACGTCAGCCCGGCCACGGTGCTGGAGGCGGTGGAGGGCTACCGGTCCTTCTTCCAGCCCTCCGAGTTCCTCGACAAGCCGTACGTCAGCGTCTCGGCGGACGTCGTCGTCGCCGAGGACGACGCCGCCGCCCGCGAACTGGCCACCGGATACGGCCTGTGGGTGCGCAGCATCCGCACCGCCGAGGGCGCCATCGAGTTCCCGACGCCGCAGGAAGCGCGCGCCCGTACGTGGACCGACGAGGACCGGGCCCTCGTCCAGGACCGCCTCGACACCCAGTTCACGGGATCGCCGGCCCGGGTGGCCGACCAGCTGGAACAACTCCAGGAGGCGACGGGCGCGGACGAGTTGCTCATCACGACGATCACCCACGACCACACGGACCGGGTCCGCTCGTACGAACTGCTCGCGGAGGAATGGCGCCGCCGGGGTCACTCCTTGCGTCCCAGCTGATGCCCGCAGGCACTCCACCGACCGGGCCGTAGCGACCGCTTCGGCGCGGCTCGCCTCGTCGCCGCGCCGAAGCCGTGGGCGGCGGGACGCAGCCGCGCTCCGGACAGCGGCCCGGTGCAGGGCGGCCCGCTGCCCGGTCGCGGAACAGCGGAGCCGGTGACTGCGACGGGCTCTGCCCCGCCGTGTCGACGACGGCATGGACCGGCCGGACGGACGGTCCGGCTGTCATGCGGTGAGCGCGGCGTCGATGAGGGCTTTGATGTACGGGAGGTCATCGCCGGCCCCTGTCGGGTTCAGGGAGTACACCAGGCGGTGGCGGAGGTCGCGGGTGGCGAAGAAGCCGTTGTCCCAGCCGGGACGGGAACCGGTCTTGCCCCACACCTCCTCGCCGTCCGGAAGCTGGTGGCGCATGAGCCCGCCGACGCTGTAACAGGGCGTCGGACCGGAGCAGTTCTTGTTGTCGGGGCCGTTCGTCGCGACCGGCACTTCGAACACCAGTTTCTGCTCGGCGGGTGGGAGCAGGCGGCCCCGGAACAGGGCGGTCGTGAACCGGTCCAGGTCGGCTGCGGTGGAGATCAGGCCTCCTTCCGCCCACGGGTACGGGCTCTGCTCGGTCACGTCCTGTCCCTCGACGTACACCTCCGCGTGCGGCGAGGGGATCGTGGGGTCGTCGGCGGCGGGCAGGCTGGTGTGGCGCAGGCGCAGCGGGCGGATGATCCTGCGCTCCAGCTCGGTGGCGAAGGAGTGACCGGTGACCTTCTCCACGATCAGACCGAGGACGAAGGAGTTGAGCCCGTTGTACTGCTGCTCATGACCGGGTTCGGGCGGCGTGCCCGTGGCTGCGGCGAACGATTCGCGCAGGAGGTCTTCGGGCGTCACAGATCTCGACTGCCATCCGGGTCCGTCGGCCGGGCCGGGTGTCGGGGCGGGCCTGGGCAGGCCGCTGGTGTGGTCGAGGAGGTGGTGCACGGTGACGCCGTCGTACGCCTCGGGCAGCACCTGGGGGACGTACCGCCGTGCCGGTGCGTCCAGGTCGATCCGGTGCTCGGCGATGAGTTGCAGCACCACCGTGTCGGTGAAGACCTTGGTGACGCTGCCGGCCCGGAGGTACGCGTCGGCGGTGACGGGGCCGGCAGCGGCGCCCACGCCGTCCTGCCTGATCAACGCGCCTGCGACGATGTCGTCGGGCACGTGGCCGAGGATGTCCTGGACAGTGGGCTGCGCGGACGCCGGGGCACCGGAAGCGGCAGAGGCGGCGGCTGCGGGCAGAACCGCACCGGCCGTGAGAGCAGAGGTCAGAAGAAGAGCGGTGACGGCAAGGCGTAGCTGCATCGAGGTACCTCCGGCGGTGCTCAGGTGACTAGGCCCTGTCGTCACATTCCCGCCTGCCTCGCGACGACATGCACGCACTCTCGCCGCACCGGGCCCAGACCCGAGTACGTCCAGTACGAGGGTCAGGGCCCGGCACGCCGAGAGCACGCACCTGACGCCGCGAGGCCCGCCCTCCGGGCGGACGACGGGAATGTGACGACAGGACCTAGGGTGACTACGACAACTCTGCTGCGTGGCAGCGGCGTTGCCCATCGGTGATCACCCTGACGACAACCCTGAACTCCCCCTGACTCCCCGACTCCACCGCCGCGGCGGACTCCCCACGAGCGAGCCCCCAACCGAGCGGATGAAATCAAGCGGGACGGCGGCACAGCCGGCTCGCCCCCTGCGCCTGCTGCCCGTACTTCACCGGCCCCGCCGTTCGGGCCCGGATCCCCCCTCGTTGACCGCGACCACGACGACAGGAGCACCCCCGTGACAGCCGCGATGTCCTTCTTGCTCGAACGCCTGCGTGCGGCCGGCCTGACCGATGTCGTCACGGCCGAGCCGGCCACCGGCGGCCTCGCCGCGACCGCGGGGATCGCGCGCCGCGGTGACGGCACGCGGGTGTTCGTCAAGGCGTTCACGGAGCCGCCGTCGGACGACGCGTTCGCCGCGGAAGCCGAAGGACTCACCGCGCTGCGCGAGGCGGGCGGCGTCGTCACGCCCGAGATCATCCTCGCGGACCGCGACCTGCTCGTCCTGTCCGTGCTGGAGACCCGGCCGGGCACCGAGGCCTTCTGGGAGCAGTTCGCGCATGCGCTCGCCCACCTGCACACCACCACGCGACACCCCCGGTTCGGGTGGCACCGGGACAACTGGCTGGGCCGTCGTCGGCAGGTCAACGCCTGGGACGACGACGGGTTCGAGTTCTTCGCCCAGCACCGTCTGCTGCGCTGGCTCGGCGAGCATCGCGTCCAGGAGGCGCTCGACGCCGCGGACCGGGCAGCCCTGGAGCGGCTGTGCGACCGGCTGCCCGAGCTGCTGCCGGTCAGGCCCGCGTGCCTGACACACGGCGACCTGTGGGCGCAGAACGTCATGGCCACCCCTGACGGGCGGCCCGCGCTGATCGACCCGGCCGTGTCGTACATGTGGGCCGAGGTCGACCTGGCCCACCTGTGGACGACGGCGCCGCCGCCCGAGGCCCACGTCTTCTTCAGGCTGTACGCCGAGCTGACCGGGCTCGACCGCGACTGGCGCGCACGCATGCCGATCCTCCAGCTACGCCAGCACCTGGCCGTCATCGCCCAGTTCGAGCCCGACTGGGGCGCAGCCGATCTGGTGCGGGCCACCCTTGCCCCGTTCCGGCGGCGCCCCTGAGCGGAGCCGAACGGCCGTAGCGGGGCCCGTGTGGTACGGCGGTCCGGGCCTGCGGTCGGCCTCGACGAAGGCGCGCGGGGAGCGGAAGCCGCGCACAGACGCCGGACACGGGCACCGGCGCCGGAGTCAACCTCCCAACGACTCCCGGAGCCGGTCGTCAGGCGCCAGGGTGCGCACGACGTCGAACTCGTTGCCCTCGGGGTCGGCCATGACCACCCAGCTCCGGCCGGGGCCCTGGCCCACGTCCGTCGTGGAGGCGCCGAGGCCGAGCAGCCTGGTCACCTCGTCCTCGGTGCTGCCGTCGATCGGGCTGACGTCGAGATGGAGCCGGTTCTTGGCGGTCTTGCCCTCGGGCACACGGATGAACACCAGGGTGGGCGGCATCTGGCGGGCCCGCACCTCCTCGACGGTCGGCACCCAGGAGCCGATCTCGACCTTGCCCTCCGCCCGGTCGATCACCTTGAAGTCCAGCACCTCGCACCAGAAGGCCGCGAGTCTCTCCGGATCGTCGCAGTCGACGGTCAACTCGGTGAACCTGCTTGTCATGCTTCTCCCAGATAGTAGGAACGAGGCTCAGGGTAGGCCGCCCGCCCGGCACATCTGAGATCTTTTCTGCCAGAAACCGTCCTCAGCCCCTGGCCCGGCACCGGCGCCCGCGCCCGGTCACCGTGCCCGCTGAGCGTTCACCGGGGAATGCGCGTCACCGCTGTCCGCGCCGAGGCCCGCGAGCAGGCGCAGTCCGTTCTCGTCGGGGGTGCCGGGGGCCGCGGACAGCACCAGCAGCTCCATGCCTGACTTGTCCGGTAGCGGGAAGTTCTCCTGGTGCAGCTCCAGGCGGCCGACCAGCGGGTGCCGGTAGGCCTTGCGGCCATGTGTGCGGGCGCGCACGTCCGCGCGAGCCCAGAGGCGGCGGAAGCGCTCGCTGCCCATCGCCAGCTCCCCGATGAGCGAGGCCAGGCGGGGATCGTCGGGGAACTTCCCGGCGGCCAGACGCAGGTGCCCGACCGCGTCGAGCGTGCAGTTCTCCCAGTCCGCGTAGAGACCGTGCTCGGCCTCCTCCAGAAAGATGTGACGGGCCGTGTTCAGGCCCGGAATCGGCCGGCCGAAGAGGAGTCCGGCGAGACGGTTCCCGGCGAGCACGTCCAGACGGTGGTCCATGATCAGCGCGGGAGCGTCGGCGACCAGGTCGAGGAGGCGCAGCAGCTCCGGCCGGACCCGCCCGCCGGGCGCCTTCGCGCGGCGGCGGCGCTGGCGGGCGAGCCGGTAGAGGTGCTCGTGCTCGGTCTCGTCGAGACCGAGGACGCGGGCCAGCGCGTCGAGGACCTGCTCGGAGGGCTGGGTCGCACGGCCCTGCTCCAGGCGTACGTAGTAGTCGACGCTGACTCCGGACAGATGCGCCACCTCTTCGCGGCGCAGCCCTTCGACCCGGCGGCGGCTGTCGGTGGGGACGCCGACGGCCGCCGGGGCGACCCGGGAACGCCGGGTCCGCAAGAAGCCCGCGAGATCGTCCATGTCCCCAGTATGGCCTCGCCGGTGCCCGTGAAGGTGGCCCTGCCGTTACCAGGAAGTCCCGTCCGACGGAGAAGGAGCCCCTGAACGCCGGGCGCCGGGACGCCCAGGATCTGAGGCACCAGATCCGAAGGAGTTCCCATGAAGACGCTGATCGTCTACGCCCACCCGGAGCCGGAGTCGCTCAACGGCTCGCTCAAGGACCTCGCGGTGTCCACCCTGGAGGCCGCCGGGCACGAGGTACGGGTGAGCGATCTGTACGCGATGAACTGGAAGGCGGTCGCGGACGCCGCGGACTACGGCCCCCACGCGTCCAGTCCGCTGAAGGTCGTCCGGGACTCGGGCCGGGCCTTCGAGGCGGGGACGCTCACCCCGGACGTCCTCGCCGAGCAGGAGAAGCTGCTGTGGGCCGACACGATCGTCTTCCAGTTCCCGCTGTGGTGGTACACCATGCCCGCGATCCTCAAAGGCTGGGTGGACCGGGTGTTCACCTACCGCTTCGCGTACGGTGTCGGCGAGCACAGCGACACCAAGTACGGCGAGCGCTTCGGCGAAGGCACTCTCGCGGGCAGGAAGGCCCTGCTGTCGGTGACCGTCGGCGGGCCGGAGCCGCATTACGCCGCTCGCGGGATCAACGGCCCCATCGACGATCTGCTGTTCCCGATCCAGCACGGCATCCTCTACTACCCGGGCATCGAGGTACTGCCGCCCTTCGTGCTGTACGGCACCGATCGGATGACCGGCGAGGACTACCGGGACGTCGCCAAGGCCTGGGAACAACGCCTGCTCACCCTGGAGTCGACCGAGCCGATCGCATTCCGGCGGCAGAACTTCGGCGACTACGAGATCCCCTCGCTGCACCTGAAGGAGGGACTGGAGCCCGCCGGCCGCACGGGTTTCGGGCTGCACGTCCGCGGCTGACCGCCCGCGGGGAGAGAGCAAGCGGGGCGCGACGACCCAGGAGGGCAGAGCAAGGGCGTGACGGCGGTCACCGGTGGATGATCGATGAGGGCCTCCTGCGGTCGGGCGTGAGTGTCGCAGTCCACACCGGACCCAGAAGGCCCTCACCCGTCCAAGCACCCGGCACGCGTGTCACCAACGTCCCGGGACACACGCCCTAGCCGCAGGGGATCACGTAGCGGACGGGGCTCCAGTCGCCGTGGGCGTCCGAGCTGTACGCGCGCGGCGTCTTGTAGATCATGGTGCCGTTGGGGTTGTACATCCGGGCCCGGCGGCTCTCCAGGTCGCGGGTCTGGTCGTTGACCCAGGAACCGCCCTTGCCCCAGGTGGACACGTAGTACTTCGTGTTGCACTGGCGCATCTTGATGATGCTCCCGCTGAAGTCGTCCCGCTGGTAGGCACAGAAGTTCCCGGACACCCCCGCAACGTCCAGGCACGGGTCGGCGGCGGCGCGCAGCCCGTTGCCCGAGGCGAAGTCGCGCGGGTGGGCTTCGCCCGGCAGGGCGACGAGGATCTCGCCCTTGCCCTTGAGGTCGATCTTGTTGAGCGCGACCTGCGTCCCGCCCGTCTTCTTCAGGTAGCGGTCCACCTCCGCCTGCAGCGCCGTGGTCTGCGCGCTGGTCAGGTGCGCGGACTCGGCCTGCTGGGCGAAGCGCGAGGCCGCCGGCGCCCCCGGTCCTGCCTCGGCGGTGCCCACGCCCGTGACGAGCATGAGCAGTCCCCCTGCCGCCGCGACGGCTGCACGCCCCTTCGTGACTGCCATGTGTTTCCCCCTGTCTCTTCGCGGTTCTCCGCTGGAGCCGCCGCCCTTCGCGGCGCCCTCAGCAGGTTCCCATCGGCGGGAAGTCACTTCGTCCGTCAAGGAGTTGAGCCGTGGTAAACCTTCGCGGTAAGTGCCACGGATGACGTCGGTTTCGGTCAGCAATGCCGTCGGGGGCCGCACTCCGAAGCCTGTCCGGTCCTCGGGGCGTCCGGTCGGCCACCGGCACCGACAGCACCTCCGCCGCACCCACCCGCGCCGCGCCCTCGTAGCCCTCGCCGGGAGACGCATGGCCGGAGCCGGCCGCCCACGCAGGAATCAGACGGTTAGGACGAGCTTGCCTAGGAGGTGACCGTGACCTGTGTGTCGTTCAGTGGCCGATGCTGTCCAGTTCCGCCACATCCTCGTCGGAGAGTGAGATCCCGGCGCCTGCGATGTTCTCGCGCAGATGAGCGGTGGACGAAGTACCGGGGATGAGCAGGATGTTCGGCGAGCGCTGCACCAGCCAGGCCAGCGCGATCGACATGGGCGTCCCACCCAGTCGGTGCGCGACCTGTGAGAGGGCCTCGGACTGCAGCGGTGTGAAGCCTCCCAGCGGGAAGAACGGCACGTAGGCGATGCCCTCGGCGGCGAGATGATCTATGAGGTCGTCGTCGTGGCGGTGGGCGAGGTTGTACATGTTCTGCACGCACACGATCGGGGCGATGCCGCGCGCCTCAGCGATCTGCTCCCCGGTGACATTGCTGACGCCGAGGTGGCGGATCAGTCCCTCTCGCTGGAGGTCGACGAGCGTCTCGAATGCTTCGGCGATCGGGCCGGGCCGGGGGCCCTGAGCGTCACCCATGCGCATGTTGACCAGGTCGAGGGTATCGACCCCGAGGGATTCGAGGTTCTCATGGATCTGCTTGCGCAGGTCTTCGGGGCGCCGGGCCGTGGGCCAGCCGCCCTGCGCGTCGCGGGTCGCACCCACCTTGGTGGCGATGAACAGCTGCTCCGGGTAGGGGTGCAGCGCTTCACGGATCAGCTCGTTCGTGATGCGCGGTCCGTAGGCGTCGCTCGTGTCGATGTGGGTGATCCCGAGGCCGACCGCCTCGCGCAGCACGGCCAGGGCGGCGTCGTGATCGGCGGGCGGCCCCATGACCCAGGGGCCGGCGAGCTGCATCGCGCCGTAGCCGAACCGGGTGACGGGCGAGTCACCCAGCGTCCAGGTTCCACCGGGAAGAGGTGCGGAGGGCGTGTTCATCGTGGTGCCTTTCACTTCGTGCGAGGGGTGGTGTCTCCGGCCCCCTTGCACCAGTCTTGGAGAGGAACTTCCTGTCGGGAAGTAGGCACTTCGAAGTGCGTAACAACCCAGAAGGTGAGAGGCAAGACCAGTGGCGACGACGAAGGCCGACAAGAAGGCGCAGGCCAAGGCGGAGTACAACGCGTTCCTGGCGGTGTGCCCCAGCCGTCAGCTCCTCGACCGGATCTCGGACAAGTGGGTCGTCCTGATCCTGTGCGCACTGGGCGGTGACACGTCCGAACACTCCGGTGCGTCGCACACGCCGAAGGCGATGCGCTACTCCGAGCTGGCCCGGCTGCTGGCCGGCGTCAGCCAGAAGATGCTGACCCAGACCCTGCGGGCTCTCGAACGCGACGGCTTGCTCATCCGTACCGTGACACCCACGGTCCCTGTCACCGTCACCTACGAGCTGACCGGCCTCGGCCTCTCACTCCACCACCTGACACGCGGGCTCAGGCAGTGGGCCCAGACCCACATGGAAGAAGTCCTCGCCCATCGCGAGGACCACGACGCGCGAGCTTCCTAGGGTCGCGGCGTTCCCCGTCTCTGCTGCCGGCCTGACCCTGTGGGTGGTGCAGTGGACGCGCGTCGAGTCGAGCCCGCATCACGGGGGGGCAGGAGGACCTTTCGTCGCTCGGTGGGGATGTCGCGATCCGTACCGAACCGGAAGGCCCTCATCTGTTCGAAATCCCCCGGCCGAGACCTGACTCACCCGTTCACAGCCTCCGCGGACATCACAACTGACGCCGATCGACGGCGAGTTCGCCGTTCAGGATCACCATGCGGAGGTCGCGTACGTGGCGGATGTCCCTGGTGGGACCGGTGTTCAGCAGGAGCCGAAGACCGTGGCGGCGGGGTGCCCGCCGCGTCCGGTGATGCCGCAACCGGTCGCCAGCAGTCGCGGGCCCCGCAGCGTGCCTGCGGCGAGTCCGTCCCGTGCGGCCAGGATCCCGTCCGTCGGATCGCCCACCGACTTGATGGTGGTGATCCCGTGGTCGAGGAACAGACCGAGCCGTCCGGGAAGCTCGTTCTCCTCGAAGACCCGCATCGGTTTCGGTCGGATCTTCCTCCGGTCCGCGCCCTGGGCCGGACGGCCCCCGCTCACGGAGCTTCGTCCGCCGACCGTGCCAGGTACGCGTGGTTGTCCTCGATGAGTTGGTCCAGCGCGGCCCTGGCGGCGGCGAGGCCCTGTCGTCAAATTCCCGCCTGCCTCGCGACGCCATGCACGCACTCTCGCCGCACCGGGCCCAGACCCGAGTACGTCCAGTACGAGGGTCAGGGCCCGGCACGCCGAGAGCACGCACCTGACGCCGCGAGGCCCGCCCTCCGGGCGGACGACGGGAATGTGACGACAGGACCTAGGCCCTCGATGGCCTCGGACAGCCGGGCTCGTTCACGGCCCATGATCTCCAGTGCCTGCCGTGCCCTGTCCTCGGTCGGCTCGGACATGCAGGGAGCCATCTCGGCGATGGTGCCGCTGGACATGCCTGCCGCCAGGAACGCCTGCACGAGGCGCACCCGCTGGACGTGCTCGTCCTCGTAGTGGCGCTGTCCGCTGGGCGAACGGGAGCTGACGAGCAGGCCCTGTTCCTCGTAGTAGCGCAGCGACCGGCGGCTGGCTCCCGTCCGGGCGGACAGTTCACCGATCCGCATGCCGAACTCCTCACGTTCTGCTGACTCACTTGCCCCTGACACTGATGTGAGCTTTTAGGTTAACCCCATGCTGAAACTCATCTTCATGATCAACCGCGTCGAGGGCATGTCGTACGAGCGTTTCGTCGAGCACCACCGGGACCGGCACGCGCCGCTGTTCACCTCCATCCCGGAGGCGGAGCGCTACGTGCGCAAGTACACCGTGTCCCACCCGGTCCCCGCCGAGAATTACCCGCCCCGGGCCTACGACGGCCTGACGGAGATCTGGTTCGAGGACTGGGAGGACCACGACGCCTTCTTCGCCTCCGAGAACTACCGGACGCTGGTCAACCCCGACGAAGCACGCTTCATCGACATGGACTCGGTGGCCGTGATGGTCACCGAGGAGAAGAAGGTCATCTGACGGACGGATTCGGCAGAGGGACACCAGCTCAGCTCTTACGGCCTCCCCCGGGTACACGTCGACGACCGCGCCTGTCACATCGTCGGCGTCCCGGGGCAGGGGCCAGGGGCCTGGACTCGGGTGACGCGGTGGACCGGCGGTCGAGTTCCGGCTCGCGACGATGGCGGTGGCGACAGCTGCCTGCCGGGCGAGCCTTCGGCCGTGAGCGACGTCACGCATGTCGACGACGTTCCAGCCGATGCGGGGGACGGCGGGGACCTTTCGGGTGAGCAGGCGGCGGATGACGTCGGTCGTTCCTGCCCCGTTCCGCGCGCCCAGCGGGGGGCCCTGCATGAAGGTCGGCAGGACAGCGGACAGTTCGAGCCCGGGCGCTCCGGCGGGCTCCCACGCTCCGTGCTCGGCGAGGATGTTCGAATCCGGGCGAACGCGCTGCGGGGTGCCGGACGGCTCGGCGTAATGGGCTTTCGGTGGTGCGGTGGTGCGGTGGTGCGGTGGTGCGGTGGTGCGGTCGTGCGCCGACACGCTGCGTCAGCTCCCCGACGGCCCGGCGCCGTTCTTCCTCCCCGCACGCCCGAGAGACTCTGCATCCGTGCCCCCACTGGGACGACAACTCTGCGAAGATCCTCTTGAAGGCGGCCACCGATCACCGGGGCCGACCGACGAGAGGACATCCTCATGACGAGCAAGCCCACTGTGGCCATCTTGGGAGCCGGCGGCATCGGCGGCCTGCTGGCCGCCCTGCTGTCCCGCTCCGGCCACCGTGTCATCTGCCTGGCCCGCGAAGCCACGGCACACACCCTGCGCAGCAGTGGGATCGAGGTCCGCAGCCGCCAGTTCGGCGGCTTCACGGCCGCCGTGGAGGCGGCCACCGAACTGTGCGAGCCGGTTGACGCGTGCCTGATCACCGTCAAGCACACCACGCTGGACGCCGCGCTCACCCGCGTCCCGCCCGAGGTCCTCGGCGACGCCCTCGTCGTCCCCCTTTTGAACGGCGTCGAACATCCCGCGATCCTGCGCGCTCGCTACCGGCCCGACCAGGTGGCCCCCGGAGTGATCCGTGTGGAGTCCACCCGCCTCCGGCCCGACGGCACCGGGCCCGTCCTGATCGAGCACGGCAGCCCGTTCGTCGAGATCGACCTGACCGCCGAGACGGCCCCCCGCCCTCGCGTCGAAGCCCTGGCCGCGAGCCTGTCCGACGCGGGCACGACGTCCCGCGCAGCGGAGGAGGAGACCGGGGCCCTGTGGGCGAAGATGGCCTTCCTCGCACCCATGGCCCTGCTCACCACCCGGTACAGGCTCCCCCTCGGCGAGGCCCGTACCCGCCACCGCGATGAGCTGGAGAGCCTGGTCGCTGAAACCGCTGCGGTGAGCCGCGCCTGCGGTGCCCCCGCCGACATCACCCAGACCCTGGCGCGGTACGACGCCTTCCCGCCCGCAACGAAATCCTCCATGCAGCGCGACGCGGAAGCGGGCCGGCCACTGGAACTCGACGCCATCGGCGGCGCATTGCTGCGCGCCGCCGCCCGCCACGACGTACCGGTGCCGGTGACGTCCCGCTTGGTACGGGAGGTAGGGGCCGCTGCCGGCAACTGGGCCGTCTCGGAGACCCCGCGCTGATAGCCGTCGCCCGACGTAGGGCGGTGAGCGATGTCCCGTCGTCGCCGGCTCGGCGGTGCCATTGGGAGATGTGGTGCCGGTGTCGTGAACTGAGGACTGTCCGGGGGTTCTCCGGGCACCGGTCGAGCTGACATGGAAGACCCGGCCGGCCCGGGTCCGGCCCTTTATGTGAGGAGAGATGCATGAAGTCGTGGCGCAAGCGAACGACCTACGGTCTTGCTGCCGTTGCCGCCGCGGTCGCGATTCCGCTGACGGCTGGTTCCGCCTCCGCCGCCAGTTGGCACGACATCGCCGGTGGACCTGAGATGTACCCCGACATGGCCGCGTGCCAGGCGGACATCCCCGAGGCGAAGAAGCACTACCAGGACGCCACCTGCGTCGACAACAACGGGCGTATCTCCCTCTGGGCGCTCTACTGATGCCGTAGCCGCCCGCCCTCACCGGGCTGCCGCCTCCCTCCGGCACCGCCGGCTCATCGCGGCTCCCGTGGGCCGCGGTCTTCAGGACCTGCGGGCACTGGGCGTGACACGGACGGCCTCCGCGCCTGGCGCGGAGGCCGTCGGCAACTTCACCGAGCACCGGCTTGCCGGGCCGTGGACGCGGTGGCTCGCCGATCACCGCCCCGGACACCGTGAGCCTGGCCGGCCGTTCCCGTGTGTTGCAGGCCCGGGTGATGCCGCTGGGCCCGCCGCGAGGTGAAAATGCGGGGCGGCTGCGCCGGCAGCACCGGGACGTGAGCCGAGTGCGCACAGGCTGCCGCCGAGCCGCTGCTCAACGCCCGGCGGGGGAACGGTCCCTCCGGTCCGGCGCGGACTCAGGGTGCGGGCGAATCCACCGCGGCGTCCGGCCGGGACGCGCGAGCGTGCCCGTCACGCGGCGGCTTCCCCGGCTCGCTCGACCCCAGAGCCAGGCGCGGCAGAAAGTAGCCGACGAGTGGTCCGATGCCGATGGCGTACACCGCCGTGCCGATTCCGACGGTGCCACCGAGCAGCCACCCGCCCACCAGGACCGATGCCTCCACGAGGGTACGGGCGACGCGGACGGAGAGACCCAGCCGCGCCAGCCCCGTCATCAGCCCGTCGCGGGGGCCAGGCCCCCAGCCGGCCCCGACGTACAGCCCGGTGGCCACCGCGGTGCCGACGAGGCCGCCGACCAGGAAGAGCAGCCGGTACGGCCAGGGCTGCGGCGCGGGCAGTACCCGCAGGGCCTGGTCGAGAACGGGGCCGACGAGGACGGCGTTGGCGAGCGTACCGATGCCGGGCCGCTGCCGCAGGGGGAGCCAGAGGAGGAACACGCCGGCCGAGACCAGGACGACGACCGCCCCGAGGGCCAGCCCCGTGGTACGGGCGATGCCCTGGGTGAGCACCGTCCACGGGTCCGTGCCCAGGCCCGCCCGGACGAGCAGGGCCGTACTGACCCCGTAGAGAGCCAGACCCGCCAGAAGCCGGGTGGCGCGCCGCGCGACCCGGTCCCCGGCCCACCTCATGAGGCGGCGGCCAGCAGCACGGCGGCGGCGTCCGCGGCGTCGGCCACCGCCCGCGCGGCGGCCTGTGGCCCCTCGACGACCACGCGCCCGGCAACGCCGTCGATGAGCAACAGCAGTTGCGAGGCGAGGAGTTCGGGTGCTGCCGTCCCGGCCTGTGCGCACAGGCCGGTGAGCAGTTCCCGCAGCCACCGCTTCTCCTCCCGGACCGCCAGGCGCACGGGGTCCTCGGGATCGACCACCTCGGCCGCGGCGTTGAGGAAGGCACAGCCCCGCCCGCCCTTCCTCTCGTACCGGTGAGCCAGCCACGAGAACACCGCCAGCGGCCGGTCGCCGGGATCGCTCACGCCGGCCAGCCACTCGTCCAGTTCCGCAGCCGCCTCGCCGTGCCGGTGCCGCAGTGCCGTGGCGGCCAGTTCGCTCTTGCCGGAGAAATGGGCGTACAGCGTCGGTTTCGACACACCTGCCTCCTGCACGACGGCATCCACACCGGTGGCCCCGAGGCCCCGGTGGTAGAAGACCTCCTCCGCGCTCTCGATGAGCTGGTTCCTGGCACTCCTTCGAGGACTCATGAAATTTAACTTACCAGTCAGGCAAGTTTCCGTCGACGCCTCAGAGAGGAAGAAGGGGTGGGCCCCCGATGAGCCCCCCGATGGGCCTCCGATGGGCCCCGGATGGGCCCCTTGGAGGTGGGCGGCCCGCGCCCGGGATCCCGCGCGAAGCGATTACTTGGCTAGCCACCTAATCGGTGCTACTTTTATGTGGCTGGCCACGGAAGTTGGCCGGTGTGGCATCCCACTGCGAGGAGAACAGTCATGAAGGCCATCGTTTTCGACACGTTCGGCGGCACCGAGGTCCTGCACGAGGCGGAGATCGACGTTCCTCGGCCCGGGCCCGGTCAGGTCCGTGTGCGCGTCCGGGCTGTCGGCGTCAACCCGGTGGACGGCAAGATCCGCTCCGGCGGCATGGAGGCCGTCTTCCCCACCACGCTGCCCGCCGTGCCCGGCGGCGAGATCGCCGGTACGGTCGACGCCGTCGGCGAGGGCGTCGACCGCCTCAAGGTGGGGGACGAGGTCCTGGGCTGGTCCGACACCGGCTCCTACGCCGAGTACGCCCTGGCCTCCGCTGCCGTCCTCGCGCACAGGCCGGCCGGTCTGGACTGGGTACACGCAGCCGCCCTGCCCGTGGCGAGCGACGGTGCCGAACGCGTCCTGGACCTGCTCGGCGTCACCTCCGGTGAGACGCTGCTGATCCACGGCGCTTCCGGCGCGCTCGGCACCATCGCCGTCCAGCTGGCCGTCGCCCGCGGCGCCCGCGTCATCGGCACCGCCGGACCGGCCAACCAGGAGTACGTCACCTCCCTCGGCGCGACCGCACTGGTCTACGGCGACAACCTGGTCGAGCGGGTCCGTGCGCTCGCCCCCGAAGGGGTGGACGCCGTCTTCGACGCCGCGGGCAAGGGCGCTCTGGAGGACTCCATCACCCTGCGCGGCGGCACGGACCGGATCGTCACCACCGCCGACTTCCGCGCCGCCGGACTCGGCGTCGTCTTCGCCGAGGGTCCCCAGCGCCGCTCCGCCGCCCGCCTCGCCGAGCTGGCCCGGCAGGCCGCCGACGGCACACTGGTCACCACGATCAGCGCCACCTACCCGCTCGCCGAAGCGGCCAAGGCGCAGCAGGCCAGCGACGCCGGCCACAATCGCGGCAAGATCGTCCTCACCGTCGACCAGTCCACCAGCCCACTTGCTGCGTGACGAGGGAGCAGCCATGTCAGACCCCACCCCATCGGAGCTTCCGAACACGGCGGAAGCGGGGCCGTTGAGCTACGCCATCTTCCAGCTCGCCCGCACCCACCGCGCCCATGCCGCCGCCATGCTGCGCGCCATGAACCTGCACCCGGGGCAGGAACTGCTGCTCATGCAGCTCTTCGACCGCGACGGCCGGACCCAGGCGGAACTGCTGGAGCGGGCCGGTCTCGACCACTCCACCGTTTCCAAGTCCCTGCGCCGCATGCAGGAGGCCGGGCTGCTCACCCGGGAGCCCGCCTCCCACGACCGGCGGGTCATGGTGGTCCACCTCACCGACGCGGGGCGTGCTCTCCAAGAGCCCATCGCCGACATGTGGCGCACCCTGGAACAGGTTTCCGTGCGCGACCTGACCCCTGATCAGATCCAGGCGTTCACCACCTGCGCGCGCATCATCGAGAAGTCGGTCAGGGACCACGGCCGACAGCCGCCTGGCGAGTGAGCGGCACGGGGAGCCGGCTGACTCGCCGGCACCACCGTGTCCGGGGGGAGCGAGGGCTTGCCCGACGGCAGCCCTCGCTCCCCACCGGCCAGGAGTACATGCTTCAACTCCGCCCATGAGCGACGTATCAGCCCGGCGGGAGCGCACGAACACGCACGCGGGCCTCTGCGGTCCCTTCGGCGCTACGCGGGCTCAGCTCCGTACCAGGACCGGCGCGCAGAGACGGCTCGCAGGCCGGCGATGCAGCAGGTGCCCCCCCTTTTTCTTCCATCTTTGTGACAGCAGGGAGATGCTCATGACGAACGCCTTCGCCCCGGTCGATGTGGCAGGCCGGTCGCTGGCCAACCGCATCGTGATGGCGCCGATGACCCGCAGCCGGGCCTACGGGCCGGGCGCCACCGCCACCGACCTGATGGCGACCTACTACGGCCAGCGAGCGAGCGCGGGCCTCATCGTCACCGAAGGCATACAGCCCTCTCCGGTCGGCCAGGGCTACCCCGACACACCGGGCCTGTACTCGCCGGAGCAGGTGGCCGCCTGGCGCAAGGTCACCGACGCCGTCCACGCCAAGGGCGGGGTGATCTTCGCGCAGCTGATGCACACCGGCCGCATCGGCCACCCCCGTCTCCTCCCCGCCGGTCTGCACCCCGTCGCGCCCTCACCCGTCGCCGCGAAGGGCCAGGTGTTCACCCACGAGGGGCCGTTGGACTTCGTCACCCCGCAGGAACTGGACGCCGCCGGCATCGCCCGCACCGTCGCCGACTTCGCGGACGCGGCACGCAACGCGATCGCCGCGGGCTTCGACGGGGTCGAGATCCACGGCGCGAACGGCTACCTGATCCACCAGTTCCTCGCCCCCGACACCAACCGGCGCGCAGACGGCTGGGGCGGTGATGTGGCAGGCCGGGTCCGGTTCGCTCTGGAGGTGGCCGAGGCCGTCGCACAGACGATCGGCGGCCACCGCACCGGCTTCCGGATCTCGCCCGCGAACCCCTACAACGACATCGCCGAGCACGACCCGGCGGACGTGGAGAGCACCTACACCACGCTGGTCACCCGGCTCAGCGAGCTGAACCTGGCCTACCTGCACATGATGGAAGGAGCCGACCGGGAACTGACCGCACGCCTGCGCAAGCTCTGGCCCTCGACGTTCATCCTCAACCCGCTCACCCACCCACAGCCCACCGGCCCGGACGCGCTCACCCTCATCCAGGACGGCACCGCGGACATGATCGCCTTCGGGGCACTGTTCCTCGCCAACCCCGACCTGCCCGCCCGCCTGGCCGCCCAGGGCCCCTACAACACGCCGGACCGCGCCACCTTCTACGGCGGTGACCACCGCGGCTACACCGACTACCCGCACCTGTAAGAGCTGCGAACAAAAGTGGGCCCCGGCGGCCGGCGCCCGGCACGCGCCCTCGCCGTGTTGCCGGAAGGCCCTGACAGCTCCGCTACAAGGGCCTTCCGGCGCCTTGCGACCGCACGCACCGGACACCGCCCGCTGACCGGAACCCACTTTTGTCCGCAGCTCCAAGGCACGCCCTCACCGGGGACGGACTCTCACTCCGGTCGGCCGCTCGCAGACTCCGGTTCACGTTTCGCCGTCCCCATCCGGCTCCAGCGGGTCCGGGTCGCGCGGCGGGCGCCCGCTTCCGTGCCCTGAAACACCGTCCCGGCATGGATCTGCCGCACCGCGTCCCCGGCACGGGGCAGGAGGGCGCACCGCCCCGCGGCCCGGCCCGCGCCCCGCGTCACCTCGGCCGCGCGTGCGGCCGACGGCCGGGCGCAGGGCCGGGCGTCATGCCCTGTCGACGTGGCTGTACACGCGATCGAAGCGCAGGGACGCCAGGTCCTGGCGGCGGATCATCCAGCTGACGACGTACGAGCCCAGCTCGCGGACCTGCTCATCGCCACGCCAGGTGGCCAGCAGGGCCCAGTCGTCGGCGTCCGCCGCGGCGTCGCCGGTCTCCGGCTCGTCGTCTTTGGCGAGGAGAAGAGGGTCGTCGTTGAGGACGACAGGGTGGGCGCCGAGGGCGAACGTCCAGGTCGGCCAGGAGCCCCCCACGTGCGTCCAGGCGCTCTGCAGCTCCTCGGCGAGTTCGTACTCCTCGTCGTCGGGGGCGTCCCACCTGGCCTCCGCGAAGCTCTCCGGCATCGGCGGGGACACGTGGTGCCACATCGTGCGCATGTCCTGCGGCTCGAACGGCCCGTACGCGGTGTCCACACGCCGGACGGCCGCCGGTGTCCCGGCGGGGACATGGCACACCGCGTCACTCGTCGGGCCGTGCAGGCCCGGCTCCAGGTCGGCGAAGAACAGCAGGTGGCCGTCCGACGGCAGGGGGAGTCCGGTGGCGCCCTGGGGTATCAGCGCGCAGTCGACGCGGGCGATCAGGGGGTGGCACGGATCCGGGGCGCCTTTCGGCAGTACCGGATCACCACCCGTCCGCGCCGCGAGCGGCCCGTCCCCGCCCTGTGCGAAGAACGTGCCCGGCACAGCGGTCCGTATCCACTCCTCGACCTCCTCCGCCGGCAGCCCACGGGACACGGCTTCGGCGCGGAAGCGATGCACTCTGTCGGTGTTCCAGTCATCGATCACAGCCACACCCTAGCCGGGACGTAGGACAGCGCAGGGGGACCGCGGCCGCGGCAGCGGGTCATCGGGGCCCGCGCAACAGACCTGGCCCCGCGTCCTGACTTCGGTGTTCCGGGGGCCCTGCCCGGAAGCGCCGCAGGCCGACGACACTCCGAGAGGCCCCTGAGACCAAGGTGCCTGACGGCCACGGTCAACTACCGGTACGCCACGAGCCGGTGTGCCGCGCGCGCTCAGGGAAGGCACCCCTCGCGTGCGGCGGATCGAGCCCCACGCGGCGCCGGGGCGAGGACGAACGGCACCGTCGCTCGTGCGCCTTCCGGCCGAAGGCCGGCGTTCTGCCGTCGGCCGGTCCGCGCCGCATCCGGCCGGCCTGTCGGTCGGCCCGTACCGCGATCACCGCGCGGACGCCGCGCTTGTGCGGGTGATCGCCCGGACTGTGACGCGGAACGAACCCGGAACGACCGTGACCCCCCGCCCGCCGCCCCACACGCAACTGCCTAGTCGTGGAAGGCCGTGGTCGACTCGAGTGGAGCCCGCTCGGTCTTCACCTGATTCACCGGCGCCGCCTCGTCGGCGTAGCCGAAGGAGATGCCGACGAGCAGCTTCCCTGCGGTGACGCCGAGTTCGGCGCGGACGGTGTCGGCGTAGAAGCTCAACAGCCCCTGCGGGCAACTGTCCACGCCGTACGCGCTCATCGCCAGGAGCAGCGTCTGCATGTAGGCGCCGACATCCGCGGCCAGCCTGGCCCCTCCGTCACCGTGGACGAAGAGGAAGGCCGCGTGTGGTGCGCCGTAGAAGCCCAGGCTCTCCGAGTCGTAGGCCGCACGTGCCGTGTGATCGTCGGGTCCGATGCCCAGCGCCCCGTACAGTGCGGCACCGAACGCCGCCCGGCGTGTCTGGTGCACCTGCGCGTACATCGTCTCTGCATACGGGAAGTCCACCGAGGTGCGCCCTTCGGCGTGGGCCGTCTGCAGGGCTCCGGCCAGACGCTGACGTGCCGCGCCGCTCACCACCTCCACCCGCCAGGGTTGGGCGTTGGAGTTGGACGGCGCGGTGCCGGCCAGCGAGAAGATCCTGCGCATCGTGTCCTCGGGCACGGGCTCCGGACGGAACGCGCGGGTCGCGTGACGGCCGCGTATCAGCTTCTCCGCGCAGCTGCTCAGCTCAGTGGGGACGGTCCTGCTCATGGGACTCCTTGATGACCTCGATGACGAAAGCGTCCATGTAAACGGATGCGTTTACATGCGGGACCACCTTAGCGTGAGACGCCGACCTAAGTAAACGAGTGCGTATACTTCCTTCATGGACACGACCGCGAGTACGACGGCCACCGCACCCGGGCGGCGAGGGCGCGGCGGGCGGGAGCGCATTCTGGCTGCCGCCGCCCGGCTGTTCGCGACCCAGGGCATCAGCGCGACCGGCATGGAACAGGTCGCCGAGGAAGCGCCGGTGTCCAAGCGGACGCTCTACGCGCACTTCCGCACCAAGAACGATCTGGTCATCGCCCACTTGCAGGGCCTCGCGCTGTCGGGGGCCACCCTGGAAGGCGTGCTGACCCGCGAGGACATCCCTCCGCGTGACCGGATCCGCAGGTTGTTCGACCTGCCGGTGGCGGACGCGACTCCGGTGCGCGGGTGTCCGTTCATCGATGCCGCCGCGGAGTTTCCTGACCCGGAGAGCGCGGTGCACTCCTACGCGCGGGAGCAGAAGCTGCGCATGGTGCAGCTGATCGTCGCGGTGCTGACGGAGCTGGGCTGCCGCGAACCCCTCCCGCTCGCCGAGCAACTGGCAACCCTCGCGGACGGGGCGGCCAGCCGAGCCATGGTGCTGGGTGAAGCGGATTACGGTCGGCACGCGTGGGCGGCGGCGGAAGTCCTCCTCAGTCAGGCTCTGCAGGAGAAGCAGGGGAAGGACTGACGAGGAAGACGTCCGGGCGGGCCCGGCCGGAAGGCCGGAGGCGCGCTGATGCCCCGAACGAAACGGCCCGGGCGGTTCCCGTCCGGATCAGCCGCTCGTCGGTGCGCGTGTGTCGTTGACCGACGTGCCTGCGCTGCGGCCCAGGGAGTGGTCCTCCATCCGGCTCCACCGGTTCAAGCGCCTACGGATCCGTCACGGACTCGCCGGCCTTCACGTCGGTCTGCTCCCCTGGCCCCCGCCTCGGTCTGCTCCCATCCGCTTGCAGCACCGTCTGCCCGCGCAGGCCCCGAAGCTCCCTTCGGAAGGGTCAGGAAGTGACGTCCTGTGGTTCGAGGGGGCCCGGTCGGCCATGGGACCGGAGGCCGTCCATCAGGAGGTCGAGCAAGCGGCCGGCCCTGGCCTTGTGTCCGACCGGTGGGAACACGGTGAAGATGCCGATGAGCGAGGCGGCGACGTCGTCCGCGGTGACGTCGGAGCGGAGTTCCCCGGTCGCGCGGCCTGCGTCGAGGATCGTGCTGATGGCCGTCAGCAGCTCGGTCCGGGTCTGCGCATGCGTGATCTCACCGGATTCGATCATCGCGAGCAGCGTGTCGAGCATGCCGTTCTTGGTGGCGATCCAGTCCCCGAACGAGTCCATCCAGCGTCGCATCGCCGCAGGTGGGGGCAGTTGGCCGAGCAGTTCGCGGGCGCCGGTCGTCAGACGCACGACCTGGTCCTGGTAGACCGCGTCGACGAGCGACTCGCGGGTCGGGAAGTGCCGGTAGAGGGTGGCGATGCCGACCCCTGCCTCGCGGGCGATCACGCGCATCGACGGCTCGGCGTCGGCCGACATGAAGACGCGAGTGGCCACTGCGAGCAGGTGGTCGCGGTTGCGGACCGCGTCCGCCCGTGGCGCGCGGACCCCTGTCCCGCCGGAAACGGAACGTGCTCCGTTTGTGCTACGGTCGTTCATGTAAACGGAGCATAGTCCGTTTCGCTGTACGGCAAGGAGAGGGGAGCCCCGTGCAGACCCACAGCAGGCGACCGAGCGCAGACGGCAGCAGGGCGGTCCAGCTCGATTCGTTCGGCGGCCCGGAGGTCCTCGATGTCCGCGAGGTCCCCGCGCCGCAGGCCGGCCCGGGGCAGATCCGTGTGCGGGTCACGGCGGCCGGCCTGAACCCGATGGACTGGATCATGACCGCCGATGCGGACACCGCCGCCAGGTTCGGCCTGGCCCTGCCTGTCGGGTTCGGGACCGACTACGCGGGAGTGGTCGACCAGGTCGGTGACGGGGTGGGCGGCTTCGCGCCCGGCGACCGGGTGTTCGGGGGAGCCCTCTCCCGCGCGGTCGCCGACTTCGTGGTGGTCGACCCGGCCGCGGGGATCGCGGCGAACGAGGCCCACCACACACCCGACGGCGTCGACGACCGCACCGCCGCCACCCTCACGATCGCCGGCCGCACGGCATCCGCCGCCCTCGCCGCGATCGACCCCGGCCCGCACGACACCGTTCTGATCGGCGGCGCCGGGGGCGGGGTCGGGGTGTTCGCCGTCCAGTTGGCGCGGATCGCGGGAGCGCGCGTCATCGGGACGGGATCGGCGGCATCGGCCGACTACCTGCGCGGCCTCGGAGCCGAACCGGTCGCCTACGGCGACGGCCTGGGCGACCGGGTCCGAGCCCTCGCTCCCGGCGGTGTCACCGCCGCCCTCGACCTGTACGGGACCGAGACAGTGCACGTCGCAAGGGAACTCGGCGTCCCGGACAGCCGCATCTGCACCATCGCCGCGCAGGTCGAGGGGGTGGCAGCGGGCAATGGCGCGAATGCGGCCCCCGAAGCTCTGGAAGAGATCGCCCGCCTGGTCGCCGCGGGCCGGCTGCGGGTGCCGATCGCGGGGAGCTTCCCGATCGGGCAGATCCGCCGTGCGGCCGGGCTCCAGGCCGGCCGGCACGTGCGGGGCAAGATCGTCATCGACCTCCAGACCGAGTAGCGCCAGGCTCCCCGCGACGATGAACGTGCTCCGGCCACGGCCGAGGCGTCCCGTCCCCGATGCCGGGGACAGCATGCAGCACGTGGCACGCGGCGACCCTGGACGCCGCGGGGTGCTCCGTACCGGTCACGCACGGGACGCGAGGTGGCGCCAGTCGTTCCATGTGTCGAGCCGCTTCCGATAGGCCGCCTCGACCACCGGATAGGGGTAGGTGCCGAGGAAGAGCCGCAGGGGTGGTGCGTCGGTGTCGACGAGTTCGAGGACCACGGCGGCGGTGCCCCGCGCGTCCTGTGGTGCGCGGGCGGAGGCACCGGCCCGGCGTGCGGCGCGGACGGGTTCGTAGGCGGGGAGCGGCTCGGTGTGCACCGCGGAGGCCCCCGACCAGTCGGTGCCGTAGGGGCCGGGTTCGACCAGAGTCACGTGGATCCCGAACGGGGCGACCTCCTGGGCCAGGGCTTCGCTCATCCCCTCCAGGGCCCACTTGGAGGCGTTGTACAGCCCGAGCGTGGGGAAGGCGGCCAGGCCACCGAGGCTGGAGACCTGAAGGATGTGACCGCTGCCCTGGGCCCGCAGGTACGGCAGGGCCGCCTGCGTCACCCACAACGGGCCGAACAGGTTGGTGTCGAGCTGGGCGCGAGCCTGTTCCTCGGTGGTCTCCTCGACCATGCCGAACAGGCCGTAGCCCGCGTTGTTCACGACCACGTCCAGGCGGCCGAAGGTCTCGGCGGCCCGCCGCACCGCGGCAGTGACGGCAGTGCGGTCGGTCACGTCGAGTCCGATGGGGAGGACGTCGTCCCCGTGTGCGTCCAGGAGAGGCCGCAGCGTCTCGGTGTCACGTGCGGTGGCGGCGACGCGGTCGCCGCGGTCGAGGGCGGCTTCGGCCCAGATACGGCCGAAGCCGCGGGACGCGCCGGTGATGAACCAGGTCTTCATGACGTCGAGCCTGCGCCGTCTGCCCCTCGGCAGCCAGCACCCCCACGGGGTTACCCTCGCGGCATGGTGGCCGACAATCTTCTGGGAGATTTCCTCAAGGCCCGGCGCGGACGGGTCGCTCCGGCGGACGTGGCGGTGCCCGCCGTCGGACGTCGCCGGGTGGCAGGACTGCGCCGGGAGGAACTGGCCCGGCTCGCCGGAATCAGCGAGCCGTACCTGGTCCGGCTCGAACAGGGCGTCGACCGGCATCCCTCGCCGCAGGTGCTGAACTCCCTCGCGCGGGCGTTGGAGCTGGACGCCGACGCCTGCGCCCACCTGCACGCCCTCGCCGGCCCCGCCCCCGTGCCGCCGTCACGGACCGAGGTCTCCGAGGACGTGCACCGGCTGCTCGACGCGTGGACGGACCGCCCTGCGTACGTGCGCGACCGCTACTTCGACGTACTGGCGGCGAACAAGCAGGCGCGCGCCCTCGCCCCCCTGTACGAGCCCGGGAGCAACCTGGTCCGAGCGGTCTTCCTCGACCCGGCGTCCCGCCGGCTCTTCCCCGACTGGGCGGAGGTGGCCGCGCAGACCGCAGCGGCCCTGCGCGCCGAAGCCGACCCACGCGACCCCAGGACCGTCCGCCTGGTCGCCGAGCTGGAGACGGACGAGGAGTTCCGTCAGTTGTGGATGCGGCACGAGACGCGGCCCGCCCGGGACGAACTCAAGCGCTTCGCGCACCCGGTCGTCGGCAGCCTCGCCCTGCGAAGGCAGGCGCTCACCGTCGGCGGCGCCGAGCAACAGGTGATCATCGTGTACCAGGCGACGCCCGGGAGCCCGTCCGAGGCGGCCCTGACCCGCCTTGTGTGACGCGCCGGACGTCTGCCGCCGGCTTCGGATCGATGTGACTGAGCGCTTCAGCCGGCGAGGTGAGCACCTCGGACAGTCTCATGGGGGCACGGTCCAGGAGCCCCGCGAGCGACGATGAGTTCCGGGGCGTCCGGCGGTCGTACTGCCGAACCCGTCAGCGAGGAGGGCTTCTGATGCGCAGCGTGACCTATTCGATGAACGTCTCACTCGACGGCTACATCGTCGGGCCGGACGGCGACTTCGACTGGTCGGCGCCCGACGAGGGGGTGTTTCGCTTCTGGATCGACGAGATCCGAGAGGTCGGCGTCCACCTGTTGGGACGACGGCTGTACGAGACGATGCTGTACTGGGAGACCGCGGATCAGGACCCCTCGCTCGACGACTCCATGCTCGAGTGGGCCGCGCTCTGGAAGCCGCTGCCGAAGGTGGTGTTCTCCACCACGCTGTCCGCGGTGCAGGGCCGTGCCCGCCTGGCTTCCGGCGCTCTGGCGGAGGAGATCGAGCGGTTGCGGGCCGAGCCGGGGGAGGGGGACATCGCGATCGGCGGCGCGACCCTCGCCGCAGAGGCGGCCGCAGCGGGTCTGATCGACGAGTACCGGGCCGTGGTCCACCCGGTGCTGGTCGGCGGTGGCATTCCGTTCTTCCCCCGGGACGAGCACCGGGTGGACCTCGAACTCGTCGAGACCCGCGCCTTCGGCTCAGGAGTCGTCTACCTCCGCCACCGAGTGGCGCGCTAACCGGCTCGTCCGCCGGGCCCCGGGAAGAACGACGCGGTGGCACTCGTTGCTCCCCGGCACCGGCGGTCGCGGCTCATCGAAACCGTGGTCGAAACCCTGGAGGACGGGGCCGAGTTCGGCAGCCGCACCGCACAGCGAGCCCAGCCGTCCACCCGGCTGCTTCGCTGCGTCCAGCACCGGTCCAGCGCCGTTCCGGCGCCGTTCCGGCGCCGGTCCAGCGGCAGCACCGGCGCCCAGGCCGGCGCCTCTACGCGGTCGACGGCGTGCACGACGCCGCTCCGGCCGGGACCGCGGCCGCCGGCCCGCGCGAGCACCCGGCCGGACGGCCGCCGCGGGCCCCGCGCCTCCGGGACGGGCGGAGGGCGGCGTCACGCCGCGCGGGGACCGGGGGGCGTCACCGCCACCGGGCTCACCGGCGGACGGCACGCAGTCCGTCCAGGAGCAGCCGCAGTCCGAACTCGAAGTGTGCCGTGAAGTCCGTACTGGTGAGCACCGGCAGCGTGGCGGCGAGGTGCGGATACGTCCCGGCCCCCACCGCCTCGTGCAGGGCTCCCGCGTCGGTGGGCCCCCCGTCCCCCGGCCGGAGGGCGGCCTGTTCCTCCAGGGTGTGGCCGACGGTGAAGTTGGCCACCGCGTAGAGCGCCCGCGCGGCCTCGCCGTCGCCGAAGCCCGCCTCACGCAGCACGCCGACGAGGCTGTCGGCGAAGCCCAGGGTGTTCGGGCCGGTCGAGTGCGTGCCGGTGAAAACGCGTGCGCCGTCGCGATGGGCGAGCAGGGCCGTGCGCAGCGCGCGGGCGAGGCGCGCCGCTCTCTGGCTCCAGTCACCGTCGCTCGTCGGCCCGGCGGCGTCGGCGACACCGACGACCATGCGCTCGGCCATCGCGGTGAGCAGGTCCTGTTTGGTCGCGAAGTAGCGGTACAGCGCACCGGCCTGGACGCCCATCGCGTCGGCGAGCCGGCGCATGGTCAGCGCGTCGAGACCGGACTCGTTCAGCAGGTCGAGGGCGGTCTGGACGGTGCGGGCCTGGTCGAGTCTGGCGGGCCGGCCTCGGGCCGGGGTTGACGGGGAGCTCATGGACCTCACTATAGTGAACGCCGTTCACGTGAACGTCGTTCACTAAATAGAGGAGGTCATCTCCGATGAACACCGACGTGATCGTCGTGGGTGCGGGCCCGACGGGGCTGATGCTTGCCTGCGAGCTGGCGCTGGCGGGTGTACGGACCCGGATCCTGGAGCGGCGCACCGTACCGCAGCGCGATTCGCGGGCGCTGAGCCTGCACCCGCGCAGCGTGGAACTGATGGACCAGCGCGGGCTGCTCGACCGGTTCCTCCCGCTCGGCCGGACCGTGCCGGGCTGGCATTTCGCGGGGCTGCGCACCCAGCTGGACTTCAGCACCCTCGACTCCCGGCACGGCTACACCCTCTTCCTTGCCCAGGCGCGCACCGAGGCGATCCTCGAGGAGCGGGCGCACGAGCTGGGGGTGGAGATCAGCCGGGGACACGAGACCCTCGGCGTGCGCCAGGGCGGCGACGGAGTCGAGGTGGAGACGCGCGTCCCCGGCGGCGGCACCGAGACCGTGTGTGGTCTCTACGCGGTCGGGTGTGACGGCGGACGTAGCGTCGTGCGGCAGGCCGCGGGAATCGGTTTCCCCGGCACCGACGAGACTCTGACCGGGGTGCTCGGAGACTTCGCGGTCGTCGACGCACGCCCCGGCGCCCTCGACGGGGCACGGGCCCGGGGCGTGATCGTCGCGCCGTTGGAGGGAGGGCTCACCCGGTTCGTCTACCTGGATCCGGAGCGGCTGCGGGTGCCGGCCCGGGAGCCCGTGACTCTGGAGGAGTTCCGTACGTCGCTCAGCCGGATCACCGGCTCCGACTGCGGGATCGCCGAGCCGCGCTGGCTGTCGCGCTTCGGCAATGCCACCCGGCTCGCGGAGAGCTACCGCTCGGGACGCATCCTGCTGGCGGGCGACGCCGCCCACATCCACTTCCCCGCAGCGGGCCAGGGGCTCAACACCGGCCTCCAGGACGCCATGAACCTGGGGTGGAAACTGGCCGCCGCGGTCAACGGCTGGGCCCCACCCGGGCTGCTGGACAGTTACGACGGGGAGCGGCGGCCGGTCGGCCGGTCGGTGACCGAGAACACCCAGGTCCAGACCCTGCTGGCGGAGCTGACGTTGATCGCGCGCTACCAGCGCCCGGCGGCAGCCCTGCGCAAGCTCTTCGACGATCTGCTGGGCATGGCGGAGGTCAACCGGTGGCTCGCCGATCAGGTCTCGGCGCTCGGCACCCACTACCCGCCGGCGGACCCGGGCGCCGACCCGCTGGTGGGCCGGCGTATGCCCGACGTCGGGCTGACCGCCGCCGGTTCGGAGGCGACACGGGTGTACGAACTGCTCGCCCCGGGCCGATTCGTCCTGCTCGCTCCGGCCGGGGACCCGGCCCTTCGGGAGGCCGTCGATGCAGGCTGGGGCTCGCGGGTCACGGCGGTCACCGTTGACAAGTACGACGAGCACGCGGACCTCGACGGGGTCACCGAGGTTCTCGTACGCCCCGACGGCCACGTAGCGTGGGCCACCCGCACCACCGACAGCGGCGCGCGCCGGGACGAGCGGGTCCAGGCGCTGACCGCCTGGGCGGGTACGCCCTCGTGACCCCTGGAAGAAGCTGATCAGGCCTGTGAACCGCGTCAGTGACCTGATGCGCGAGGCGGACGCGAAGCCTTGTCGGAGTGAGGACGCCGCTCGGCACACAGGCGTGCGCCGTGCCGTTGCCCAGGGAGGCCGCGACGCCTTGAGCCCCGCAGATGCGGGCGAGTCCCCTGTGCCGCTGGAAGGGGCGTTGCCGCAGGGTCCGACGGCGCACGTGTCCGCACTCCGGCTGCTCCTTGCGGGTCTGCAGGCCACGGGCGGTGACGGTGCCGCACTGGCCTGGCGGGCCGGGGCGCCGGGGCGTATGCCGGCCGGCGAGTGCGGCGACGTGGCCGCGCGGTTCCGCGGGGCGCCCGGCGGGTGAACGGCGGGGGTCGGCAACGTCTCAGAGGACGGCCTCTTCCTCGCGTCCGTCGAAGTCTTCGCGGGCGCGTTCGATGGCGGGCATGCTCTCTGACGCCCAGGCCAGCAGCACGTCGACGGGGTGCCGCAGGGTCTTGCCGAGCGGTGTGATCCGGTACCTCACCGCCACGGGACGGGTGGAGACGACCTCGCGCTCGACCACGCCGTTGCGTTCCAGGCGCCGGAGCGTCGCGGTCAGCGACTTCTGTGTGACCTGGGGGACGGCCCGGCGCAGTTCGTTGAAGCGACAGGGGCGCTCGCACAGCTCGTTGAGGACGCTGAGCGACCACTTGTCGAGGATCTGGTCGAGCAGTTCACGGTGGGGCGTGTCGATGTGGAGTCCGTCGGCGGTATCCATGGCGAAACCTGGTTTCGTTGAAGTGTCCTTCGTCCACTAGGTAGCTTCAAGATACCTATTGGAGGGCGAAACCCATGACTGTTCAGCACTTCACGCCGGAAGGCATGCTGCGGCCGGTCCCGTACCACCACGTCGCCGTGGGCACCGGGACGAAGCACGTCCACGTCAGCGGACAGGTCGCGCGCCAGGCCGACGGGACTCCGGTCGCGCCCGGTGATCTGGCCGGCCAGGTGGCCCAGGCACTGCGCAACACGTCCGTGGGACTGGCGGGGGCGGGCGCGTCGTTCGCGGACGTGCTGCGCCTGACGTTCTACGTGACCCGGTGGGCCCCGGAGAAGATCGGCGACCTCATGGCCGGCGTGGAGGCCGTGGCCGAGGAGATCGGCCTTCGGACTCCCATGCCTCCAGCCTCACTCATCGGCGTCGAGTACCTCTTCGAGCCGGACGTGCTCGTCGAGGTCGAGGCGACCGCGATCCTGGACTGACCCCTTCGGGCCCGGCCTCCCCCGCCACCGGGCCGCCGTCACCCGGCCGCCGGCGCCCGGTGCCGGGTCCGGACCGGGCGCGGGTACGGGCCCGGGACGCTCTGTCTGCGGAGTGTGCCGGCGTCGTCGTGTCAGACGGAGGGTGAGGGGAGGGCGGTGGGGGGCGGGCCGCCGCCGGGTGTGCCCTCGCCGTTGCCCGTGGCGCTGGGGTCGACCGCCATGGTGAGGTAGCCGATGACGCCGCGCTCGAGGTGCCTCTTGTCGTGGACGAGCTTGAGCAGACCGCCCTGCGTGCCGGTTTTCGGGTAGATCGAGTCCTGGTCGAGAGTCACGCGTGTGACGGGATTCGCCGAGTAGGGGGCGATGGTGGTGATGGCCTTCACCGAGTCCTCGGAGAAGTAGAACTGGCCGGTGTGACAGGTGCGTCCGCCGGTGTAGCCGTCGGAGGTCCGGGAGCCACCGGTGTGCACCTTGGTGTGGATGTGGACGGCGCGGCCTGTGTACCAGCCGGGGAAGATGGTCCGGAAGGTGACGAACCCCTGGTGGTCGGTCATCTGGATGCCGCGCAGCCACGTGAGGTCGTCGGTCGGGGTTGCGTGGCCGCCCCTGCCGCCGCCCGGGCCCCCTGGACCGCCTGGAGGCGTCGTCGGCGTACCGGAGGGTGGCGGGCCGGGAGGCGTGCCGCCGCCACCGCCGTTGCCGATCTGGGTGTAGCCCGAGTAGACGCCGGACGCGTCGCAGTGCCAGATCTCGACGGCCGAGTTGCGCAGGGGCTTGCATGTCGCGCTGTCCACGGCACGCAGCACGAGGAGGAGCGGGATCCCGGTGCGGTCCTCGACGACGTTCTTCCGGAAGAGTTCGTAGTCGATGTAGTAGGGGCCCTCGATCTGCTCCGTGGTCAGCGTCATGCAGGCGCTGGACGCGGAGGCGGCCGCCTTCACCGATTCGAGAGTGCCGGCGCCGGCGGTGTTGCGGTCGGCGGCGCTCGCGGCGGCACCCGCGCCGCTGAGGGCTACGGCGCCGGCCGCACCGCCCAGGACCAGCATGCGGCGGCGGGACACGAGTCGGGAGACGAGGGCGTTGTCAGGCTCTTCGGGGGAGAGTCTCGGCATGTGCAGGACAGTAGGAGCGCTGTCTGTGGATCTCATATGAACCAGTCTGTGAATCTCATATGGAACACCACCCGTTGACGCGTCAACGTCCTTACCGCAGCGCTGAAATGACGGAGCATCACGTCCGGGACGGAGCTCCTGGAGCCGTCCTGCACCGAGAAGGAGGCATCCCCGCCGCGGTCCGCGGGTGCGCTCAGTCGAGGACCGGGTGCAGCTCCGGACGGGCTTCCCACCAGGTGCGGTAGAAGGTGTTGGTGGGGATGCTGTCGAGGTAGGAGCGTCCCGCCGCCCGGTACAGCAGCCCGGCACGCTGCTCCGTGACTGCGGACCGGTTCCAGGCGATCCGGATGCGTTCGGTGAGCGGGTCGCCGGCCAGCGGGCGCAGGACCGTTCCCTCGACATGCGGAGAGGTGGGCTGGCACATGGATATGGCCCGTCCGGCGGCGATCAGTTCCCAGCGCATCTTGCGGTCGGCGATCCGGTAGCGCAGTGTCGGCGTGAAGCCGGCCTGGAGGCAGACGTCGGCCATGGCCTCCGGGCCGCCGTCGCCGTCGTCGGTCAGCGCCGTCCAGGTTTCGCCCGCCAGGTCGGCGAGTTCGATCTCCTCCTGCCCGGCCAGGGGGTGGGTGGCCGACAGGCGCACGCAGGCGGGTTCCTTCGGGATGAGGGTGCGGGCCGCCACGCCGTCGGGGAGCGGCACTTCGTGGTCGCCGACCTCCCCGTACAGGATCGCGTCGTACTTCCCGGCACCGAGCATCCGGGTGAGCGTCGTCGCCGAGTGCTCGATGGCGATGTCGACCTCATGGCCGGGCAGTTCCTCCTCCAGGCGCCCGAACAGCCGGTCCACCAGCACCAGTTGGACACAGCCGAGCCGCAGTGCCGGATGCGGTGCGGCGGCTCGCGCTCCGGCGGTCAGGGCGTCCATCTCGCCGAGCACCCGGCGTGCCACGGACAGCACGAACTCGCCCAGCGGAGTGGGCTCGACGCCGCTCCTGCCGCGGACGAACAGCTCGCCGCCCGTGACCTGTTCGATACGCCGTAGCTGCGCGGAGAGAGCCGGCTGGGACACCCCGAGCCGAACCGCCGCACGCCCCAGACTGCCCGCTTCCGCAATCGCGCGGACGGCTGCCAGATGCCTCAACTCCAGTTGCATTTCACCAGCATATGCAGGGCGACGGACGGCCTGGAGGGGTTCGGGCGGCTGGTCATAACACCGGTCTTATGCCCGATGGGAGGTCCCTTTTTTGCCATGCCCACGCTCATACTCGGCGCATCCCACTGACTCCCCGTTACGAAACTGGAGCAGACGTGCACCCCACCAGACTCACGGTGGCCCTCGCGGCGCTCACGCTGACGGCGGGCCTCGCGGGCACGCTCGCGAGCACCACCGCCGCGGCCGCCGAGGGCAGTTCCGCCCCTGCTGCCGCGCACCACCTCAGCCCGCTGCGCACCGGCGCCCTGGAGGCAAAGCTCAGCCCGGCCCAGCACAAGGCCCTGATCCAGAGCGCCCAGGACAAGACGGCCAGCACCGCCCGCACCCTCGGCCTCGGCGCCAAGGAGAAGCTGGTCGTCAAGGACGTCGTCAAGGACGCCGACGGCACGCTGCACACCCACTACGAGCGCACCTACGACGGCCTGCCCGTCCTCGGCGGCGACCTCGTCGTGCACACCCCGCCCGCCTCGCTCGCGGCCGGCACCGTGAACGCCACGTACAACAACAAGCACAAGATCGCGGTGTCCTCCACCACCGCGACCGTCGCCAGGGCGGCCGCCGAGAGCAAGGCGCTGAAGACCGCCAAGGCCCTCGACGCCACGAAGCCCGCCGCCGACAGCGCCCGCAAGGTGATCTGGGCCGGCAGCGGCACCCCGAAGCTCGCCTGGGAGACCGTGATCGGCGGCTTCCAGGACGATGGCACGCCCAGCGAGCTGCACGTCATCACCGATGCCACCACCGGCGAGGAACTGTACCGGTACCAGGGCATCGAGACCGGCGTCGGCAACACCCGCTACAGCGGCCAGGTCTCGCTGACCACGACCCAGTCCGGCTCGTCCTACAGCCTGACCGACGCCACGCGCGGCGGCCACAGGACGTACAACCTGAACCACGCCACCTCCGGCACCGGCACCCTGTTCTCGCAGAGCAGCGACACCTGGGGCGACGGCACCAACTCCACCGCCGCGACGGCCGGCGCGGACGCCGCCTACGGCGCGCAGGAGACCTGGGACTTCTACAAGAACACCTTCGGCCGCAACGGCATCAAGAACGACGGCCAGGCAGCCTACTCCCGCGTCCACTACGGCAACGCGTACGCCAACGCGTACTGGGACGACAGCTGCTTCTGCATGACCTACGGCGACGGCACCGGGAACAACGACCCGCTGACCTCGCTGGACATCGCGGGTCACGAGATGAGCCACGGCGTCACCTCCAACACCGCGGGCCTGAACTACAGCGGGGAGTCCGGCGGTCTCAACGAGGCGACCTCCGACATCTTCGGCACGGGCGTGGAGTTCTACGCCAACAACTCGTCCGACCCCGGTGACTACCTCATCGGTGAGAAGGTCGACATCAACGGCACCGGCGCCCCCCTGCGCTACATGGACAAGCCCAGCAAGGACGGCAACTCCGCCGACTCCTGGTCCTCCTCCCTCGGCAACCTGGACGTGCACTACTCCTCGGGCCCCGCGAACCACATGTTCTACCTGCTGTCCGAGGGCAGCGGCACCAAGACGATCAACGGTGTCACGTACAACAGCCCGACTTCCGACGGCGTGGCCGTCACCGGTATCGGCCGTGACGCCGCCTTGCGGATCTGGTACAAGGCGCTGACGTCGTACATGACGTCCAGCACCAACTACGCCGGTGCCCGCACCGCGGCCCTCAACGCCGCCTCCGCCTTGTACGGCGCCGACTCCGCGCAGTACGCGGCGGTCGGCAACGCGTTCGCGGGCATCAACGTCGGCAGCCACATCACCCCGCCGAGCAGCGGTGTGACGGTCACCAACCCGGGCAGCCAGTCCTCCACCGTGGGCGCCGCGGTCAGCCTCCAGGTCCAGGCGTCCAGCACCAACGGCGGCGCCCTCACCTACAGCGCCTCCGGCCTGCCCACCGGCCTGTCGATCAGCAGCTCCACCGGCGTGATCTCCGGAACGCCCACCACGGCCGGGACCTACAGCACCACCGTCACCGTGAAGGACTCCACCGGTGCCACCGGCACCGCGGCCTTCACCTGGACCGTCAGCACCAGCGGTGGCGGCGGTGGCTGCACCTCGACGCAACTGCTGGCCAACCCGGGCTTCGAGTCCGGCAACACCGGCTGGACCAACAGCGGCGTCATCACCAACGACACCCGTGAGCCGGCCCACAGCGGCTCCTACACCGCCTGGCTCAACGGCTGGGGCTCCGCGCACACCGACACGCTGTCCCAGACGGTGACCGTCCCCGCGGGCTGCAAGGCGACCCTGACCTTCTACCTGCACGTCGACACCGCGGAGACCGGCAGCACCGCCTACGACAAGCTGACGGTGACCGCCGGCTCGAAGACCCTGGCGACGTACTCGAACGCCAACGCGGCCTCCGGCTACAGCCAGAAGTCCCTCGACCTGTCCTCCCTGGCGGGCCAGACGGTCACGCTCAAGTTCACCGGCGTCGAGGACGCCTACCTCGCGACCGACTTCGTCGTGGACGACACCGCCCTGACGACCAGCTGAGCAACACTCGCCGGCACGGACCCGCACGCCCTCCCCGGGTGCGGGTCCGTGCCCGCTCACGGGTGAGGCGGCGGCCGCGGGAGGAGGACGCGGAGCCGCCGGGACGCGGATCACCGCCCCTCCGAACGCCTCCTCAAAACGGCCGAGTCGAGACGTTTGAAGCGGTCAGGCTCCGCGCGATGTCCGCTCACTCCATTGACGTGTACGCGACTGCGCCCTACCTTCTGACCGGTTAACCGAACTCCGTCCGATATGTCGAACAATCAGCAGCGGCGACCCCGCTCCGGATTCCACCGTGCCCCCCGGCGAGCCGGGGGCCGGGCCGTCGGACGGAGGACCCGCGGGGCTGTCCGGCCCTGCCGGGGGAGCCCCACCGTCGTCCCACTCCCAGGAGACCACTCATGTCCATGAGAACGTCCCGTGCATGGCGGGGCAGGCCGCTCGCCGTACTGGCCCTGGTGCTGGCCCTGGCCGGCGCGGTGCTCGGTGTGCAGACCTCGGCGGGCGGCACCGCCATGGCCGCCGGCTCACTGCCCTGTGACCTGTACGCCGCCGGCGGTACGCCCTGCGTCGCCGCGCACAGCACCACCCGTGCGCTGTACTCCGCCTACAACGGCCGCCTCTACCAGGTGAAACGCGCCTCGGACGGAGCCACCCGCGACATCGGCGTGCTGAGCGCGGGCGGTTACGCCGACGCCGCCGCACAGGACTCCTTCTGCGCGCGCACGAGCTGCCTCATCACTGTGATCTACGACCAGTCGGGCCGCGGCAACCACCTCACCCAGGCACCGCCCGGAGGGTTCTCCGGCCCCGCCGCGGGCGGATACGACAACCTCGCCGAGGCGTCCGCCGCTCCGGTCACGGTGGGCGGCCACAAGGCGTACGGCGTCTTCATCGCCCCCGGCACCGGATACCGCGACAACAGCACCAACGGCATCGCGACCGGGGACCAGCCGGAAGGCATGTACGCGGTCCTCGACGGCACCCACTACAACGGCGGCTGCTGCTTCGACTACGGCAACGCCGAGACCAGCAGCCGGGACACCGGCAACGGTCACATGGAGACCGTCTACTTCGGCAACATCAAGGTCTGGGGCTACGGCACCGGCAACGGCCCCTGGGTCATGGCCGACCTGGAGAACGGCCTGTTCTCCGGGGCCGACCGCGGCTACAACGCCAACAACCCCAGCGTCAGCCACCGCTTCCTCACCGCCGTCGTCAAGGGCGGACCGAACCACTGGGCGATCCGGTCCGGCAACGCCCAGTCCGGAGGCCTCTCCACCTCCTACGACGGGCCGCGCCCCAACGCCACCGGCTACAACCCGATGAAGAAGGAAGGAGCCATCATCCTCGGCATCGGCGGCGACAACAGCAACAGCTCCGCCGGGACCTTCTACGAGGGCGTCATGACCTCCGGCTACCCCTCGGCCGCCACCGAGAACGCGGTACAGGCCGGCATCAACGCGGTCGGCTACGCCACCTCCTCCGCGGCGAGCGCACTCACCGTGGGCTCCCGCGTCTCGCTGCGAGCCACCACCGCCTGCTGCACCAGCCAGTACCTGCGGCACGACAGCGCCGGCACCAACGCCTCCATCGCCACGGTCTCCTCCGCCAGTGCCCCGGCCGACAGGGCCGCCGCCACCTGGATCGTGCGCGCGGGCCTGGGCGACGCCTCCTGCGTCTCGTTCGAGTCCGCCGACAAGCCGGGGCAGTACCTGCGCCACTACGACTTCCGCCTGCGCGTCGACAGCATCGACGGCGGGCTCGCCCAGCAGGACGCCACGTTCTGTCCGCAGGCCGGTCACAACGGCCAGGGCATCTCGCTGCGATCCGCCAACTACCCGAGCGACTTCGTCCGCCACTACGACTACGCCGCCTACATCGCGGGCCAGGGCGGATCCCACGACTGGGACAGCGCGACCGCCTGGCCCGACGACACGAGCTGGGCCGTGACCTCCCCCTGGGCCTGACGCCGGACCCGCACCGCACACGCTGCGCCACCCGCCCCGGGTGGCGCAGCCGGACGGCCGGTGCGCCGGGGACCGACGTCGGGGACGTACTGGCCGGGGCGTCCAGCCGGGACGGTCAGGCTGTGGCGCGCATCACATTCGGTTCATGTCACGTCCGGACCCTCTGCGCCCATCTGGTGGGCGTCAGTGAGTGAGCCGAGGAGGACGTGACGATGAGCGCACAGCAGGAGACCGGCACGGCGAGCACCCACCGCGTGGTGATCCTGGGGGCGGGCTACGCGGGCATGGCCGCGGCCGTCCAGCTCGCGGCCCGCGCCCGGCGGCACGAGGACGTGCGGGTGACCGTGGTGAACGCGCAGGAGCGGTTCACCGAACGCATGCGGCTGCACATGACGGCGACCGGGCAGCGGCTCGCCGAGCTGAGCGTCCCGCACCTCCTGGAGGGCACGGGCGCGCGGTTCGTGCGCGGCTGGGTCACGGCGGTGGACGCCGGCACGAAGACCGTGCGGATCGACGACGACCGGGTGCTGCCCTACGACACGCTGGTGTACGGACTGGGCGGGATCGCCGACACCTCGGCCGTGCCGGGAGCGGAGGACCACGCGTACACCCTGAGCAGTGCCCAGGACGCCGAGTTGCTGGCCGGCCGGCTTGCGCGGCTCGGCAGCGGCACGGTGGTGGTCGCCGGCACCGGGCTGACCGGCATCGAGTCGGCCGCGGAGATCACCGAACGGCATCCGCGGCTGAACGTCGTGCTGCTGGGCGCACAGGAGCCCGGCGCGGCCATGAGCCCCAGGGCCAAGGCGTATCTGCGCACCGCGCTGGACCGGCTGGGCGTCCGGGTGCGGGCCGGCGTGGAGGTGGCCAAGGTGCTGCCGGGCGCGGTGGAACTGGTGGGCGGGGAGAGCGTCCCTGCCGACGCGGTCCTGTGGACCGGCGGCACACGGGGGTCGCGGCTGGCGGCCGCCGCCGGGCTGACCGTCGACGAGCGCGGGCGCATCGTCACCGACCCCGCGCTGCGGTCGGTGTCCCACCCCGAGGTGTACGCGATCGGTGACGCGGCCGCGGTCCGCCAGGGCCACGGCGTCCTGCACGGCACCTGCCAGGGCGGCATGCCGACCGGGGTGCACGCCGCGCTGTCGATCGACCGAGTGCTCAGGAGCAAGCGGCCCAAGCCGTTCCGGTTCGGCTACTACCACACGCCGGTGAGCCTGGGACGAGGCGACGCAGTGGTGCAGTTCACCCGGCCCGACGACAGCCCGCGCCGGATCTGCCTGACCGGACGGGCGGCCGTCCGGTACAAGGAGACGGTGACCGCATCGCCCTGGCCCACGTACGGCCGTATGAAGAAGATGCCCGCCTCGGGCGCGTTCTGGCCCCGCGGGGGCCGCTTCACCCGGGTCCGGAGGGCCAAGTGACCGACCTGTCCGCCCAGCCCGACCAGCAGGTCTTCCACGAGCACCGGCGGCTGCTGTTCTCCGTGGCCTACCGCCTCCTCGGCAGCGCGGCCGACGCCGAGGACGCGGTCCAGGACGCCTGGATCAAGTGGTCCGCCGCCGACCGCTCGCAGGTGGCCGACCCCAGGGCGTACCTGACGCGGATCGTCTCGAACCTGGCACTGGAACGGCTGCGGTCCACCCGGCACAAGCGGGAGACCTATGTCGGACCGTGGCTGCCGGAGCCCATCCTCACCGGCGGCGACGCCTCCGAGGCCGTCACGGGCGCCGAGTCGGTGTCGATGGCCCTGCTGGTGGTGCTGGAGACGCTCAGCCCGCTGGAGCGCGCGGTGTTCGTGCTGAAGGAAGTATTCGGCTTCAGCCACGCCGAGATCGCGGAGGCGGTGGAGCGTTCCGAAGCCGCGGTGCGGCAGGCCGCGCACCGGGCCCGCGAGCACGTACGGGCCCGGCGGCCGCGCTTCACCGCCGACCGCAGGCGGCAGCGCGAGACCACCGAGCGGTTCTTCGCCGCCGCGACCGGCGGGGACGTCAACGCCCTGATGGAGCTGCTGTCCCCGGACGTCACCCTGTGGACCGACGGCGGCGGCAAGGTCCGCCAGGCCCTGCGCCCGGTGGTGGGCGCGGCCACGGTGGCCGCCTGGTTCGCGGCCATCGGCACCGTCCCCTACCAGGGCGTGGAGCCCGCCGACATGAGAGCCGAACTCGCCGAGATCAACGGTGGGCCGGGCGTGGTGTTCAGCGGGCCGGGACGTGTGATCGCCACCCTCACCTTCGATTTCGACACCGAGGGCCGTATCACCGCCCTCCACAACGTGGCCAACCCGGACAAACTCCGGGCCGTCACCGATGGCACCCCGTACGACGTCGGGACGCGGTGAGCGCCGTCCCGGCCGGACCGCCACGGTGGGCGTTCCCCGTTCAGACGAAGAACGCGTTCATGCCCGCGACGTCGGACAAGTACGTCTCGATGCTCGCGATCCTGCCGTCGCGCAGGCGGCAGACGGTGGAGAGGTGCTCGTCCAGGCGGAGTTCGCCCCGGCGGGCGGTGTTGTGCAGGGACAGGGCCATGTTCTCGCGGCTGACCAGGATGTGCAGCAGTTCGAAGTCGAGCCCGTAGGAGGCGATCTTCTTCGCCCGCTCCACGACCTCCTCGGCGCCGTCGGCCGTACCGGAGATGGTGTTGTCGCCGGGCAGCGTCCAGGTGGCGTCGTCGGTGAGCAGGGCGCGGATGCCGTCCCAGTCGCCGGCGGCGAGGCAGGAGTGGAATGTCCTGCCGAGCTGGTACTGGGCCTCGTAGTGGGACATGGGTCTCCTCGGGAAGTCTACTTAACGCGGCGATCACCGCTTTAAGCGACTCTAGGAGGGTGGTGCACTAAAGCGCAAATCATTGCTTTAAACTGAGGGGGTGACCGCCAAAAGCAAAGAAAGCCGCCCCGGAGGCCGGAGCGCCCGGGTGCGCGCCGCCGTGCACCGGGCGACCGTGGAACTGGTGCAGGAAGTCGGCACCGACAAGGTGACCATCCCCGCGGTGGCGCGCCGCGCCGGCGTCAACCCGAGTTCTGTCTACCGCCGTTGGGGTACGACCTCCGCCCTCCTGGCGGACGTGGCCGCCCGGCGGCAGGACGAGGGGACGCCCGAGCTGCTCGGTGATCTGCGCAAGGACCTCGAACAGGCCGCCGTGTGGACGCTCACCGACCTGTCCCGGCCGGGAGGCGTGGCGTTCTTCCGCGCCGAAGTCGCACCGGACGTCGACGAGCGCCGCGCCGGGCTGCGCGAGTGCCTGGAGCGGGTCAGCACCCGGTTCCACGCGGCCCTGGAGGCCGCGGCCCGGCGGGGGGAGGCGACCCCCGCGCTGGAGCAGGTGCTGGACCGCGTGGTCGCGCCCCTCTACTTCAGGGTGGTGTTCTCCATCCCGGAAACGGACGAGGACTACGCACGAGCCCTGGTCGCCGAGTTGTACGACCGGCACGCCGCGGCCGCGGAACCCGCCCCGGCGCACACCACAGGTGTGCACACCGGGCGGTCCGCGCACGAGACACCTGCCCGGTCCCGCGACACCCGCGTCAGCGACCCCGGTCCACGGTGAAACCCGCCCGGAACGCGCCGCCGTCGGGGCAGGTGCCGTCGACACCCCACTGCGACAGGCGCCCGACGGGGTCGGGACCGGCGGAGGAGAAGTTCCCGGCCGGGGCGATGGTGGCCTGGCCGGTGTACACCGCGCCCTGGGTGCGGCGCAGCGTCACCGTCCCGTCCCGGAAGGCCTGGGACGTGGCGTCGACGGTGTGCGACGTGCCGGTGTCGCAGGTGACACGGATCGTGACCGTACCCCCGGCCTCGACCGTCGTCGGTGAGACCTGCGCCGCCGGGTTCGCCGCCGCCCCGGAGGCGAACAGGCCCACGCTCAGGACCGCTGTGACGAGGGAGAGGGGTGCCCTTGTGCCGCGCATGTGTCCTCCTCACTGCCGGCCGGCGCTCTCGTCCCAGTGCAGGGCCTCCCTCCCGGCGCGGCATCTCCGTTAGGCCGAACGGGTGACGTGAATGCTCTGCTCGAAAGGCTCCACGACGGCGTGCGGCACCCGCGCCGGCCTGACGGCGGACCCCCGCCGGTGGCGGTGCCCGTCTCCCGGAGGGAGGGTGGTGTGCGGACACCCGGGCGTGTGCGGACACCGGCGTCCACGCGCAGGCATCCGGTGGCAGGAGAGACCGGCGCGCCCCGGACCGCGGGGCGGTGCACCACGGGCAGGGTGTGCCCCGGCAAGGGGCACGGTGCGCCACGCACAAGGGACGCCACAAGCAGGGGTGCGTCCCCGACAACGTGTGTGTGCGCCCCCGACAACGTGCGTCACCAGCAAGGTGCGCCATGGGCAAGGGAGTTCCAGGACATGGAATCGATCCGTTCGCTCGCCGGTACGGCCGCCGCGGCCGTACTTCTGGCGCTTCCCCTCACCATGCTCCCGGCGGCTGCCGCCACGACCGACGACTGCACGAGCGCGCAGGCGGCCGCGGACCGGGCCCGGAAGGATTTCGACGAGACGAAGAAGGCCTACGAGGCCCAGATCGCCGCGGGCGGGCACCCGGGCGCCGCCGGGCGCCAGGAACTCGCGGACGCCGATGTCCGGCGCAGCGTGACCGCCGCCGAGGCTGAACGGGTCTGTGACAGCACCGCCTGACGGCGCGTTCCGCCGGGGCTCCCGGCCCCCGGGGCGGGCTCTGAGCGGGACGGGCTCTGTGAGGTCGTGGAGCGGCTGAGGCCAGGGGGCGGCTCAGGTCGTGGGGCGGTTGAGGTGATGGAGCGGCTGGGGTCAGGGAGCGGTGGGGTCGAGGAGGGTGCTGACGAGGTGGTGTGCGTAGGGGGTGCTGAGTTCCTGGGGGCGGAAGAGGATGCGGTACATGAGGGGGGCGACGATGCGGTCGATGACGGTCTCGGTGCCGGGTGTCTCCTCTCCGCGTTCGCGGGCGCGGGTGAGGATGAGGTCGATCTGCTGGGCTGCGTAGGCGGAGCACTGGCCGGCGTTGCCGCCGTCGGGGTCGCCGAGCAGGGCGTCGCGGATGTAGGCGCGGCCGGCCGGGGAGGACATCTCGTCGAGGAACTGTTCGGCCCAGGCCGTCAGATCGGCCGCCAGGGTGCCGTGGTCCCCGGGCGCGGTCTCGGGGCGCAGGTGCTCGACCGCTACGTCGGAGAGCAGCTCCTGCAGGTCTCCCCAGCGGCGGTAGACGGTCGACGGCGTGACGCCGGCGCGCTGGGCGATCATCGGTACGGTCAGGGCGTCGCGGCCCACCTCCGAGGCGAGTTCGCGTACGGCGGTGTGTACCGACGCCTGGACGCGGGCGCTGCGTCCGCCGGGGCGTACCATCTGCCTGCTCATGGCGACCATCTTAAAGCGAATTCGTTGCGTCTGGCGGGGGGTGGGGCCGGGGGGCGGGGCCGGCTCCCGCCCCACCTGGCCCGCGCGGGTTCGGCGGGCGGGAGACCCTCGGGTGCTGCTCCGCCTCGCCCCCGGGCACTCGGCACCCCACTCCGCACCCCGCACCACGTACCCCGCGACCGCTACCCGGCCGCTGCCGCGGGGTCCGGCGGTTCGTTCACGCGGTGTGCGCGAGGGCGGAGGCGGGCCGGGTCTGTTCGTAGGCGTGGCCGGCCCGCAGGAGCACGTCCTCCTCGAGCGGCCGCCCGAGCAGCTGCATGCCGATCGGCAGTCCTGCGCTGTCGTGGCCCACGGGCACGGACAGGGACGGTGTTCCGGTGATGTTGGCGGGGGAGGAGAGGCGTACGTAGGCGTCGGAGACACCTTCGACGGTGCCGTCGGTCCAGGTGATGGTCTCCTGGCCGGCTCTGACGGCGGTGGTCGGGACGGTGGGGGCGGCGACAAGGTCGACCTCCTCGAGCATACGGGCCCATTCCTGCCGCAGGAGGGTGCGGGCGCGCTGGGCGCGCAGGTAGTCCCCGGCGGTCATCAGTTCGCCCGCTTCGAGGAGGATGCGGACGTCGGCCTGGTAGAGGTCGGGGACCGTGCGCAGGGTGGTCTCGTGGTAAGCGGTGGCCTCGGGCACCATCAGCCCCCACTGGATGGCCCGGATGTAGCGCGTCATGGGGATCTCCACCTCGACGAGGCGGGCGCCGAGGTCCCGGAGCTGGTCGATGGCGCGGCGGACGGCGTCTTCGGTCTCGGGGTCGACACGGTCGAAGTAGTAGGTGCGCGGCACGCCGACCCGCAGTCCTGTCAGGTCCGTGCCCGCCCGCGGCCGGTAGTCCGTGGCGGGTGCGGACAGGGAGGCGGGGTCGCGGGGGTCGTGCCCGGCCAGGGCGGTCAGGACCAGGGCCGCGTCCTCGGTGGTGCGTGTGATCGGGCCGACGTGGTCCAGTGACCAGGACAGCGACGTGACGCCGTGGCGGGGGAGGAGGCCGTAGGTCGGCTTGAGGCCGACCACGCCGTTGAGCGCGGAGGGCACCCTGATGGATCCGCCGGTGTCGGTGCCCAGGGCGAAGGTGGCCATGCCGGCGGCGACGGCGACGGCGGAGCCGCCGCTGGAACCGCCGGCGACCCGGTCCGTGTCCCAGGCGTTGTGGGTCTGCGGGGTGGTCAGGCCGTAGGCGAACTCGTGCGTGTGGGTCTTGCCCAGCAGGACCGCGCCGGCCCGGGCCAGGCGGGCGGCGACCGTGCTGTCGGTGTGCGCGCGGTGGCCGGCGCGGACGCGGGAACTGGCCGTAGTCGCCGAACCCGCCACGTCGATCAGGTCTTTGAGGCCCATGGGGATGCCGTGCAGCGGACCGCGGTGGCGGCCGGCCGCGATGTCGTGTTCGGCGTCCCGCGCGGCGCTTCGGGCCCGGTCCGCGACGACGCTGACGTAGGCCTGGAGGTGCGGCTCCCGCTGCGCGATGCGCTCCAGGACGGAGTCCGTCAGCTCGACGGGGGACAGTTGCCGGGTGCGGATCGCGTCGGCGGCTGCGGTCAGGGTGAGTTCATACGGCTGCATCGTGCGTCTCCTGTCCCGCTCGGTAGGCGGGGGCGGGCGGGGTGTCGCCGAAGTCCAGCTCGCGCAGGACGGCGACGACGGAGTGGATGTGGTCGGCGGTGGCTGCGACCGCGGCGTGGCGGTCGGCCGGCAACGGGAGCCCGCCACGGGCGGCCCAGCGGGCCGCTTCGGGCGGGGTGAGTTCTGCGGCGGACATGAACTTCCTTCTTCGCGGGCTTCGAAGCTCCGCGGGCTTCGCGGACTTCGCGGGTTTTCGGTGGGCTTCGGACGGATCGCGGGCCTCGCGGGCTGCGTGGGCTCCGCGGGTTTGCTGCGTGACGTTCTGGGGTTCTGAGGTTCTGACGTTCTGAGGTTCGCCGGAGGGGCGAAGCGCGCGGCGCGCTACCGGCGACCGCAAAAGCTAAGTATTTGCGTTAGCCCACTGTAGGGTCTACGGTGAATAAACGCAAACGAATAGCTTTTAGCGGTGAGGAGCAGAGGAGTCCCATGCCCACCGTCACACCACGAGCACCGGCGTCCGGCCCCTCCCCGGCCGTCCGCACCCGCACGGCCCGCCCCGGGGCTCCCTTCGCCCTGAACGCCTCGGTCCTCGCCACGTTCCTCGCGGCATCGAGCGCGCCCACGCCGCTCTATCCCCACTACCAGGACGCCTGGCACCTGTCCGCGCTCACCGTCACGGTGGTCTTCAGCGCCTACTCCCTGACCCTCCTGCTGGCCCTGCTCACCACCGGAGCGCTCTCCGACCACCTGGGACGGCGCCCCGTCCTGGTCGGTGCCCTGGCGTCGGAGGTGGTCTCCATGGTGCTGCTGGCCTCGGCGGACGGCGCCGGCGCACTGATCGCCGCCCGTGTCGTGCAGGGCGCGGCCACCGGTGCGGCCACCAGTGCCGCGGGCGCGGCCCTCCTCGACCTGGCGGACCCCCGGCGCCCCGGCCGGTCCGCCCTGACCAACAGCATCGCCCCGGTGGCAGGCATGGCCGCCGGCGTCCTGGCCTCCACCCTCCTCATCCGTCTCGCCCCCGCCCCGGCCGTCACCGTCTACGCCGTGCTGGCAGTCCTCTTCGCAGCCCAGGCGGTCGCGGTCGTGCTCACCCCGGAGACGGCCCGACCGCGCCCCGGCGCCCTGCGCTCCCTGCACCCGCACCTCGCCGTGCCACCGCCGGCCCGGCGCGCCCTGCTCGCGGGCGGCACCGGCGTCGTCGCCGTCTGGGCCCTGGGCGGCTTCTACTCCTCCCTCGGGCCGGCGCTGGTGCGCCTGGTGGCTCCCGGCGCCCCGCAGGAGGCCGGCGGCATGGTCTTCTTCACGCTCACCGCCGCTGCCACCGTGACCGTGTGGACGCTGCGCCGGGCGGCGCCGCGCGCCGTCGCCGCGGGCGGCAGCCTGGCCGTCCTGCCCGCCGGCGCTCTGACGCTGAGCGCTCTGCACGGCGCCGGCCTGCCCGCCCTCTACGGCGGAGCGGCCCTGGCCGGGACCGCCTTCGGCGCCGTCTCCCAGGGCGCGCTGCGCATGACACTCGCCTCACTCGACGAGCAGGACCGTGCCGCGACCCTGGCCGCCTACTACGCCCTCAGCTATCTCTCCATGAGCCTGCCCGCCGTCGCCGCGGGCGCCGCCACCGGGCACTACGGGCTGCGCGCCACCGCCCATGCCTACGCCCTCACCGCCGCCCTGCTCGCCGTCGCGGCCCTGGCCGCACTCGGCGTGTCGAGGAGCACCCCGGCCCACCGCCCACCCGAAGGCACCGCACGCACCGACACCCCATGCCTCGCCACCGCCCACCCGGTGGCCCCCCGCACACCGAAACCGCGCACCGCGGCAGCGCACGCCCCGGCAGCGCACGCACCAGCGCCTCCGCACACCGACACCGCACATTCCGACGCCCACACCTGACGACACCCCCGCGCTCCGGTACCGCACGCAGCGACATCGCACGCACCGGCACCACACACCCCGACACCTTCCCGCAACGACCTTCCGTAACGACACTCCGTAACGACACCCCGCAACGACACTCCGCAGCGACACCCGAAGGACAGCCCGATCATGAGCACCGCACCCACCCCCCACCCGACCGCCGCGGCCTCCTGGACCGTGGGGGACGTCACCGTCCACCGCATCGACGAGACCCCCCTGCCGCCCGCCACCGGCCCCTGGCTGCTGCCCGACGCCACCCCGGACCTCGTCACCGCGCAGGACTGGCTCCACCCCCACTTCGCCGACGCCGAGGGCACCCTCCGCATCGACAGCCACAGCTTCGCCTTCACCCTCGGCGGTCTGCGGATCCTGGTCGACACCGGCATCGGCAACGGCAAGCAGCGGGCCAACCCCGCCTGGCACGACCTGAACACCGGCTACCTCCACCACCTCACCGCCGCCGGGTTCCCCCCGGACTCGGTCGACCTGGTGATCCTCACCCACCTGCACGCCGACCACGTCGGCTGGAACACGCGGAAGGCGGACGGCGACTGGGTTCCGACCTTCCCCCGCGCCCGCTACCTGACCGCCCGCACCGAGCGGGAGTTCTGGGCCGGGTACGACATGGACGAAGCACGCGCGCAGATGTTCCGGGACTCCGTGATCCCGGTGGAGGAGGCGGGGCTGCTCGACCTCGTCGACGTCCCCGCCCACGGTGCAGGCATCGTCCCCGGGCTGCGCCTGCTCCCCACACCGGGGCACACCCCCGGACACGTCGCCGTCCAACTGACCAGTCACGGCCGGACGGCTGTGATCACCGGCGACTGCATCCACCACCCCGTCCAGTTCGCCCACCCCGCCATCGGCGCGTGCGTCGACATCGACCCCCAGCAGTCCGAGACCTCGCGCCGCACCCTGCTCGACTCCCTCGCCGGCACGGACACCCTCGTCCTGGGCACCCATTTCGCCCCGCCCACAGCCGGCCATGTCACCCGCCACGAGAACGGTTACCGCCTCTCGCCCGTCCACCCCGACGCGCACTGACGAGCGGCTGCCGGCCCGAAGACCACCCGGCCGCCACGGGAGACGCCCGCCGGCCACCACCGGAGACACCCCGGCAAGCTCCCCGCAGACACGGGCCACGCCGGCACCGCCGCTGCGCACGCAAGGCCGCGGTAATTCGATGGCGTGCACGCGGCGGTGCGATCACCCTGGTCCGGTGACAGAACCCAAGCACCGGATCCGAGCCCTTCACACGGACTCCACGATCACTGTCTACCAGGCGTACAGCCCGGAGATCGGCCGGGCAGCAGCCCGGGACGGCCGATTCCCGGCGGAGTGGCGGCGGGATCGGATGACGTGGATCAAGCCGTCATTCCTGTGGATGATGTACCGCTGCGGATGGGGCACCAAGGAAGGCCAGGAGAACGTCCTCGCTGTCGAGATCACCCGGGACGGCTTCGAGTGGGCCCTGCGGCACGCCTGCCTGTCCCACTACGAACGCGGACTCCACGCCGAACACGACGTGTGGAAACGGCAGTTGAAGCGGGCTCCTGCCCGGGTGCAGTGGGACCCCGAGCGCGACCTGCACCTTCAGCCGCTTCCCTACCGCTCGCTCCAGCTCGGCCTCGCGGGCGAAGCCGCCCGTCTCTACGCCGACGAGTGGATCGTCTCCCTCACCGATGTCACACCGCTGGCCCGCGTGATCCACGCTCATGTACGAGACGGAGAACTGGACGTCGCCCGGCAACTCCTGCCGCATGAAGGCCCCTACCCCGTGAGCGATGAGGTTCTGGCCCACCTGCGCCCGTAGGCGGCCCCCGCCGCGTTCCTCACCGGGTCGGTCGGCACCGTCACGCAGGCTCGCGCCGGCCCGAACGACGGATACATCCGCGACGGCCGCCGACCACACACGGCGCGCGGTGCGTGCAGCACCTCCTCAACGACGTCATAGCGGGCCAGGGCCCGCCCACTTGCCGGTTCAGCAAGGTTGATTGCTGCTCGCGGACGGCTGGGCGCAGGCTGCGTTCGGAAGCACCGGCTCACACCGCGGAGCCGGTGCCCCGTGGACTGCAGACCCGGTCGTTTCCCTTGTTCGCTGCGTAATCCCCGGCCGGAGTGCTGCACCAGCAGTCACCAGTTCCTTGCACGCAGAGGAGTCGGCGGATGGAAAATCGCCATGTCGTGATCATTCCGATCGAGATCGACGAAGAGAAGGAAAGCTCCTACCTGGACGCCTGGCAGGATGCCGCCGACGTGATGGCGGCTCAACCCGGGTTCATCCGGACGTACATGTTCCGCACGATCGTTCCCGGGAGCAGGTTCCATCTCGTCAACGTGGCGGAATGGGAGTCCACCGCTCACTGGGAAGAGGCGATGAACGTCTGCCCGATGCTGGGGCAGCAGATAGCCGTCGCCCACGCCTCGAACTACGAGGCGATCCGGACGGTCCTGCCCGCCCCGCGGCAGGACCCGGAACCCGGTGACGGACACACACCCGTCCACCTGTCTCCTGCCGAGACACGCCGCCGCGTCCTGGACGGTGACCTCACGCTGGTCGACGTCCGCGAAGACGATGAATGGGCCGCGCGTCACCCGGCCGGCGCCGTCCACGTCTCCCTCAGCACGTTCCCGGACTCGTTGCCGGGTCTGCCGGACGGCCCGCTGGCCTTCGTGTGCCGCACGGGCGCACGCAGCGTGCGGGCCGGTGCGCACGCGATCCGCGCGGGCCGTTCCGCCGTCTACAGCGTGGCAGGCGGCCTCGAGGCATGGGAGGCGGCAGGGCTGCCGGTCGCCCTTCCCGAGCGCGCGGGTCCCCTGAGCAACGACGCCCGTGCCGAAGCCGCGGCACGCGAGGACTGACCGAAGCAGAACCGGCGGATGACCGTCGCATGCGTCTGTCCGCATGCCTCTGCCGGCGTGAGTCTGACGGCAGGCGTCGGTATGAGCCTGCCGGCCTGCCGGCAGCTGATACCGACGCCATGTTTGCCGGCACGCGTCCGGCCGGCCGATTCATCCGCCTCGCACCCCGCTCGGAATTCTCCGCTGCCGTCTCCGACGGTGACCGTCGTGAAACGGATCAGGACATGGAGAGCGCGGACGTCACGAGCGGCTCCGAACGGTACGAGCGTTCCGGAGCCGCGGCGGCGGCTTTCCGATACGGAAATGCCCGGGGTGCACCCTCTGGAGAAAGGAGCCACTCCCATGTTTTTTGTCGACACCCTGGAGTTCGAAGGGCTGGGCAACCGCAGTTACCTGGCCGGCGGTGCGAGGTCCGCGGTCGTGGTCGACCCGCCGCGGGACGTCGACCAGGTGATCGCCACCGCCGCCCGCCGGGGGGTGCGCATCGCCTACGTGGCGGAGACGCACCTGCACAACGACTACGTCAGCGGCGGGCTGCAACTGGCCCGTCTCACCGGAGCCCGCTACCTGGTCCCGGCCGGCGCTCATGTCTCCTTCCCCCGCACGGCCGTCTCGGACGGCGACACCTGCGAGGTGGACGAGCACCTGGTGCTGCGTGCGACAGCCACCCCGGGTCACACTCCGCACCACACCTCCTACGTGCTGGAGGAGGGGGGACACGCGGTGGCGGTCTTCACCGGCGGCTCGCTGCTGATCGGCACCGTGGGGCGCCCGGACCTGGTGGATCCGCGGCTGACCGAGCACCTGGCCCGCGCGCAGCACGCCTCCGTCCACCGGCTGGCGGCAACGCTCGACGACGAGGTGTCCGTCCTGCCCACGCACGGCTTCGGCAGCTTCTGCTCCTCGGCGCAGGCCGAGGGCGATGCGACCACGATCGGGGAAGAACGTACCCGCAACGACGCTCTCACTCTGGACGTGGACACCTTCGTGCAGCGGATCCTGGCCGGCTTGGAAGACGTGCCCGCGTACTACACGCACATGGGCCCGGCCAACGCCGCCGGCCCCGCGCCCGTCGACCTGACCCCGCCCGAGCCTGCCGACGCGGCACAGATCGCCGAACGGCTGGCAGCGGGTGAGTGGGTGGTGGACCTGCGCGGCCGGGTCGCCTTCGCCGACGGACATGTGGCCGGATCGTTCAACTTCGAGGGCACCGGCAAGCCGGCCACCTATCTGGCCTGGCTGATCCCGTGGGGCAAGCCGGTCACCCTGCTCGCCGACACCCCGGAACAGATTGCCGACGCGCAGCGGGAGCTGGCCCGGGTCGGCATCGACCGCCCGGCCGCCGCCGCCACCGGCGATCCGGCCACCTGGATCCGTGCGGGGGAACAACTCGCCTCCTTCCCCCGCGCCCGCTTCGCCGACCTCGCCGGTGCACAGGGGCGCGGCGAGGACGTGGTGATCCTGGACGTGCGCCGGGTTTCGGAACGCGCCAACGGCTTCATCAGGGGCTCCGTGCACATTCCGCTCCACGAGCTGCACGGCCGGGTCGGTGAGGTGCCGGCCGGCACGGTGTGGGTGCACTGCGCGGGAGGGATGCGGGCGGCGATCGCGGCTTCCCTGCTGGACGCGACCGGACGGAAGGTCGTCGCCGTCGACGACAGCTTCGAGGCCGCCGCCGGCACGGGCCTGACCGTGACCCGGCCCTGAAACCACCGGCTCTCAACCGCCGGTCTGGGCCCGGTCCTGAACCCCCGCTCTGAACTTCCGGTCCGGGCCACGGTCCCGAACGCCCGCTCTCAACTGCCGGTGGGGACCCCGTCCTGAACCACGTTTTGAACCGCCGGTCCGGGCCCCAGCTCGGAACCGCCGGTCCGGGCCCGGTCATGAACCCCGCTCTCAACTCCGTCCCTGAACCTCGCTCTCAACTCCGTCCCTCAACCCCGACTCTGAAATCCCTTGCTCCGCCTGGAAAGAAGCACGCGATGTTCCTCTCCCGTCACGGCCCTGGCCGCTCCGGTCCGGAACGGGCCCACCCTCACGTCCCTGACGGCGCTGCCGTGCTGCCGCACGTGCGCCGAGCCCCCGAGCGCCGGGCCGGGCACGTGCCCGCTGCCGTCCACCTGCCGCTGTCCCGGCCGCCGGCCGAGCTGACCGCGCTGATCGATTCCAGCGGTGCCGGCGCGCCAGACATACCCCGCGGCACGAGCGCCTGGACCGGTACGGGTGCGGGTGCGGGTGCCGGTGCCGGGCCGGCGGTGGCCGGCGGCAGCGGACACAGTGGGTGCACAGCGTGACCGCCCTGATCCTGGCCCTGGCCGCGGGAGCCGTAGTCGGCCTGACGCTCGGCGCCCTCGGCGGTGGCGGCAGCGTTCTGGCGGTGCCCGTGCTGGTCTACCTGCTCGGCTTCACCCCCGCCGCGGCCACCACCGCCGGCCTGGTCATCGTCACCGCCACGTCCCTGACCGCCCTGTACGCGCACGCCCGGGCCGGACAGGTGCGGTGGAGGGCCGGGGCGGCGTTCGCGGCCGCCGGGATTCTCCCCGCGGCTGCCGCCGGAGCCGCCGCCGTCCGCGTCCCCCAGTCCCTCCTCACCATCGCCTTCGCCGCGACGGCCGCCCTCTCCGCCGTTGCGATGCTGCGGCCCCCCGCCACCGCCACCGCCACCGCCACCGCCGCCACCGCCCGCCGGGCGAGCGGCGACGTACCGCCGGGCAGGGCAGCCGCGGCCGGTGCCGGCCTGGGCACGCTGACCGGCCTGCTCGGTGTGGGCGGCGGTTTTCTCGCCGTCCCCGCCCTGGTCGCCGTCCTGGCCTTCGAGATGGAGGCCGCGGTCGGCACGAGCCTGCTGGTCATCACGGTCAACTCGGTGGCTTCCCTGGCCACTCGCTGCGGCGCCGCCGCCTCGCTCGACTGGACGGTGATCGGCCCGTTCGCCGGAACGGCGGTCCTGGGCGCCTGGGACGGCAAGCGCATGGCCGAGAAGGTCACCGGACCCCGCATGCAGCGCATCTTCGCAGGGGTCCTGCTGGTCGTGGCCGCCTTCATGCTCGCCGACGCCGTGACGTGAGGGCGCCGGCCCGGGACGGCGGTGCCTGGCCGTGCGTCCGCCGCCGGTGACGGCGGTGCCTGCCCGTACGTCCGCCGCCGGTGACGGCGACGGGCGCCGGCACGGTCTGCCGTCCGTACAGGGGCAACTCACCGACAGGAAGCCTCTCTTGGACGCGGCCGCCGCGCGTGGCCGGCCCGGCGTCGGGGTGCCTTCCCGCGGCGGCGGGCCGGTCCGTGGCCCGGGTCAGTCGCCCAGGGAGGCGAGCCAGCCGGTCAGGAGACGGTTGACCTCCTCCGGGCGTTCCTGCTGGATCCAGTGGCCGCAGTCGTCCAGGATGTGCGACGAGACCAGACCGGGGAGTGTGGCGGGGTAGGCGTCGATCGCGTCGGCCATCCAGGTGGTGGAGGCATCCAGGCCGCCGCCGATGAACAGGGACGGCTGCTTGAGCGGCGCGCCGCTGTGCGGGCCGAGGTCTTCCCAGTCCCGGTCCATGTTGCGGTAGCGGTTGAGGGCGCCGGTCATGCCGGTGCGCTCGAACTCCCCGGCGTAGAAGTCGAGATCGTCCTCGGACAGCCAGGCGGGGAGCGGGCCGCTCGGGAAGCGGTCGCGCAGCCGTCCTGCGCCTCGGCTCACGAAGTGCGGGTCGGGCTCGGCCGGGGACGGCATGGTGTCGCCGGACAGCGCGGCGAAGAAGCCCGCGAGCCAGCCCCGGACGTCGGGTTCCATCTCCGCCTCGGCGCGGCCGGGCTCCTGGAAGTAGGAGACGTAGAACTCCTGCTCCGGGCCGCCGATGCCGGAGAAGACGTCGGTGGGGCGGGGGCCGCCGGGCGGGGCGTAGGGGACGCTCAGCAGTCCGACCGCCCGGAAGACCTCGGGGTGGAGCAGGGCCGAGGTGGCAGCGATGTTGGACCCCCAGTCGTGCCCGACGATCACGGCCTGCTCCTCGCCGAGGGCGCGTACCAGGGCGACGTTGTCCTCCACCAGGTCGAGCATGCGGTACGCGTGCGTCGCGGCGGGCTTGGAGGAGCGGCCATAGCCACGCACGTCGAGTGCGACCGCCCGGTACCCGGCCGCCGCGAGGGCCGGGAGCTGGTGGCGCCAGGAGTACCAGGACTCGGGGAAGCCGTGCACGAGCAGGACCAGCGGTCCGGTGCCCTGCTCGACCAGGTGCAGCCGTCCGGCGGGTGCCTCGACGGTGCGGTGGCGCCGGCGGGCGGGGGACGTGGGCTGGGACATGGTTGTTCTCCTCGGTTGCCGGGGGCGCGGGTGCCCACCGATCATGCGCTGCGGCGGGCGGCCGATGCGACAAGCGTTGCCGCCGTGGCAAAGTGGCAGGACACGGCCGTGGACGCGGCCCGCGGGGAGGCGGTGGGGCGGAGCATGACGGACGACGGTGTGGCCCGGACGCTGGCCGCGATGGCGTCGCGACTGAGGGCCGCACGCGAGCACCGCGGTGACACGCTTTCCGACGTGAGCCGTGCGACCGGCATCGCCCTGAGCACCTTGTCGCGGATGGAGACCGGCCGGCGCAGGCCGACCCTGGAGGTGCTGCTGCGGCTGGCGAGCGCGTACGGCCTCTCCCTCGACGAACTGGCAGGCACCGCGCCCGCCCCCGGGGCCGGAGCACGTGTGCGCACGCCGCGGAGCCGCGGTGACGACAAGAGGGTCCTGCCCCTGACCCGGTACGTCGGGGGCCTGCACGTCCACAAGCACGTGCTGCCGCCCGTGGACGGGCCACCACCGCGGCCGCGGCAGACCGTCCACGACGGCCACGAATGGCTGTGCGTGCTGTACGGGCGGCTGTGGCTGGCGCTGGGTGAGCAGGACCTCGTCCTCTCGGCGGGCGAGGTGGCCGAGTTCGACACCCGCACCGCCCACGGCATGGCGAACGCGGGTCCCGGTGGGCCGGTCGAATACCTGATCGTGTTCGGGCCGCAGGGCGAACGCCTGCGACCACGCACTTGAGGCTGGGCCCCGGGGCCTGGCGGGGACCGGCCTGGCCGGGTTTGTTCTGATCTCATCTGGTCCGGCCCGGCTTCCGGGACGGGGGCAGATGCCGGCAGATGCCGGTCCCATGCCGTCGAGCCCTCGAAGGGCACCCGGTGACAGGACCGGCTCGGGCGCCCCCGGAATCTCTCGTGCGGCCGCGGCGGGCCCTCGGCGCCCCCTCGCCCCCGCGACGGACGGGCGACCGCCGGGTCGTGCGACCGCTGGGCCGTAATGGCCATCGGGTCGTGCGACCGCCGGGCCGTAATGGCTATCGGGCCGTAACGGCCGTCGGGTCGTGCGGCCACCGGGCGGGAGTGTTGTCCGAGGGCCGCTCGCTTCACCGGGCCGCCCGCTTCACCGGGGCGCCGCGCCCGGCCCGGCCGCGGCCCGGTGTTCCAGCAGCTCGCGGGCCCGGTCGAGGGCCTGGCCGAACGGGTCGGGGAAGACACCCAGCCCGTGCGCGACCACCGCCCCCTCGTGCAGCAGCATCAGACCTTGGGCCAGCCGGTCCGCGCCCGCCTCGTCGATCTCCCGGGCGAGACGGGTGAACAGGCCCAGCATCCACTGCTTCTGCCCGGTGATGACCAGGTACGCCGGGTGGGCCGGATCCCCGATCTCCGCATGAGCGTTGATCATGCTGCACCCTCTGGAGCCGTGTTCCCCCGCCCAGGCGCGCGCGGCCCGGAAGACGGCCAGGATCCGGGCCGCCGGCGCCTGTTCCGCGGCCGCGTCCAGGTGGGTGCCGAGCAGTTCCCGCCAGCGTTCGTCGCGTCGGGCGAGGTACTCCACGACGAGCTGCTCCTTCGAGCCGAACCGGTCGTACAGCGTCTTCTTGGTCACCCCCGCCTCGGCGGCGATGAGGTCCACGCCCACGGGGTGGATGCCGTGCTCGTAGAACAGCCGCTCGGCGGCTTCCAGCACCCGTCGCGCGCCGGGCGTCATGCGGATGCGGTGCGGGACCACCTCGGACTCCATGACCCCGAGTATACCGGTCTGTATAGTGGGCACCCATGGTAGGTATACCGTTCTGTATAACTCCGAGTGTCCACGGGATGTGGTCGTGTGAACGCCCTGCTGTCCGTCGCCTTCGTCCTGTGCTGGAGCTCCGGCTTCATCGGAGCCAAGCTCGGCGCCGGGACATCGACCGTGACCACGCTCCTGATGTGGCGCTTCCTGCCGCTCGCGCTGGTCCTCGTCGCCGCCGCGCCCCTCTCCCGGGCGGTGTGGCGGGGCCTGGGGCCACGGGATGTCGGCCGGCAGATCGTCATCGGCGCGCTGTCGCAGAGCGGGTACCTGCTCAGCGTCTACCACGCCATCCAGCTCGGCGTCTCCACCGGAACCACCGCCCTGATCGACGGAGTCCAGCCGCTTGTCGCCGGCGCGCTGGCCGGACCGCTGCTGCGTCAGCACGTCTCCCGTCGGCAGTGGGCCGGGCTGTGGCTGGGGCTGGCCGGGGTCGCCACCGTCACCTCCGCCGACGCGGCGGCGTCGGGCTCCGACGTCGCCTGGTGGGTGTACCTCGTGCCCTTCCTCGGCATGCTGTCGTTGGTGGCGGCCACCCTCCTGGAAGGCCGCTCACGCGAACCGGTCGCACCCCGCGCGGCGTTGACGATCCATTGCGTGACCAGCGCCGTGCTCTTCTCCGGGCTGGCGCTCGGCAGGGGAGCGGCGGTCCCGCCCGCGTCCGTCTCGTTCTGGGCGGCGACCGCCTGGCTCGTCGTGCTGCCCACCTTCGGCGGGTACGGACTGTACTGGCTGATCCTGCGCCGCAGGGGCGTCACCGAGGTCAACACCCTCATGTTCCTCATGGCCCCGGTCACCGCCCTGTGGGGCGCGCTCATGTTCGGGGAGCCCTTCGGTGTGCGGACCGCCCTCGGACTGGCCGCCGGTCTCGCGGCCGTGGCCGTCGTCCGCGGCGGGGCGGGCGCCTCCCGCTCGGCCCGCCCGATCCGGCGCCGGCCCGGGCGACCGGCCGGTCGGGCCGCGGCCGGGGCCGGCGATGCGGGTGCGGCGAGGAACGGCAGGAGGGCGCCGGCCGGCTCGTCGGGAGCTTCCTCCGCCAGGTCGATGCGGCGCCAGTGAAGTGGTGACCGGACGTGGGTACGCCGTGCGGCACCACCGGTGCAGGGGCCGCCCGGCCGCCCGGTGGTCTCGGGTGCGCCGTGCGGCGCCACCCGCGCAGGGCCCGACCCGGACCCGGCCGGGTCAGTGGTCGAAGGCCAGGATCCTGGCGATGCCGTTGCGCTGGATCTCGGACGTGCCGGTGAGGATGCGGAACATGCGGATCTTGCGGAAGAGGTACTCGATCTCGTTGCCCTGGGTGAGCCCTTCCTTGCCGTGGATCTGCACGGCCTCGTCGAGGATGCGGAAGGCGGACTCGGCGACGAACAGCTTGCACATGAAGGCCTCCGCGGGCACCTCGCGGCCCGCGTCCAGGGCCGCCAGCGCGGCATACGTCATGGAACGGGCGGCGTAGAGCTCCGTGGCCATGTCGGCGACCTTGTGCTGGATGGCCTGGAGCATGAGGAGGGGCTGCCCGCCGGCCGCCTTGCGGGTCCGGGTCCGCTCGAGGGTCAGGGTGAGAGCGCGGCGGGTGGCGCCGAGGACGGTGGGGCAGTGCAGGAGCCGGTTGGTGGTGACCCGGCCGAGTGCGATGCGCATGCCCTCGCCCTCCTCGCCGAGGAGGTTGGCCGCCGGGACGTGGCAGTCGTCCAGGACGATGTCGCTCTCGATGTGTTCGCCCGACATGGGGGCCGCCCCGTCCTCGACGCGGCACCCCGGGCTGTCCAGGTCCACGAGGAACGCGGAGAACCGCGGTTTCTCGCCCTCCCGCTCTCCGGTGCCCGCCATGCGGGCGACGACGATCGCGAAGTCGGCGAACGGACCGGCCGAGGAGAAGACCTTGTGCCCGGTCAGCCGGTAGCCGTCGCCGCCGGCATCGCGTACGGCGACCGTACGCATGGAGCGGACGTCGGAGCCGGCGTCGGTCTCGGTGAGGGAGAAACAGCACGCCCGCTCGCCGCGGATCAGCGGCAGCAGGTACGTGTCCAACTGGTGCTCGGTGGCGTGCTTGAGGATGTCACCCGCGCGCAGGGGGCCGCCCATGTCACCGAGCACGCTGTGGCCGAGGACGCGTGAGCTGGCGCCGATCTCCTCCTTGAGAGCGGCGAGCTGGGTGTAGGTGAGGTTCTGGCCGCCGTACTCCTCGGGCAGGTGGATGCCGTAGAAGCCCAGTTCGCGGCTGCGCCGCCAGACCGGTTCGAGGTCGGCGCGGGTGAGGCGGCTGCCGGGGGTGAGGCCGCGCTCGCGTTCGTAACCGGCGAGCTCACCGTCGAGGTAGTCGCGCAGGCGGTCGACGAGTTCGGCGGTGCGCGGGTCGTCGTGGGCGGGGCGGAGGGAAAAGGTCACGGCGGAACTCCGAACAGGGTGGGGTCAGTTGACGCGGCGGGCGGCGTGCGCCCAGAAGGGTTCGCGTACGGTCTTGCGGTCGAGCTTGCCGTTGCGGTTGTGGGGCAGTTCGGGCACGAAGTCGACCGAGCGCGGCTTCTTGAAGCGGTCCAGCCGGCCGGCGCAGAAGGCGATCAGTTCCTCGGCCGTGACGGTCGTACCGGCATGGGTGACGACGACGGCCTTGACGGCCTCGCCCCACTGCTCGTCGGGCACGCCGACGACACATGCCTCCTGGACGGCGGGGTGTTCGTACAGGGCGGCCTCCACCTCGGTGCAGTAGATGTTGAAGCCACCCGAGATGATCATGTCCTTCTTGCGGTCGACCAGGAAGAGGTAGCCGTCCTCCCGCATCCACGCGAGGTCACCGGTGTGCACCCAGCCGTCGCGGAAGGTCTGCGCCGACAGCTCCGGCTCCCGCCAGTACTCCCTCACGCAGTCCGGCCCCCGCACGATCACCTCGCCGACCTCGCGCGGGCCCAGTTCCCGGCCCGACTCGTCGACGACACGTATCTCGGTGTCGTAGGACGCACGGCCGCACGACTGGAGCAGCTCCGGGTCCTCCCGCACGGCGCGCGCGATTTCCTCGCTGCTCAGGCCGGCGACCACGCTGGTGGTCTCGCCCAGCCCGTAGCCCTGGGCGACGACCGGGCCGAAGAACTCCACGGCGTCTCGCAGCCGCTGCGGTGAGACGGGCGCGCCGCCGATGCGCACGCTCGTCAGCGAGCGCAGGTCGTGGTCGGCGGCGCCGGGATGGGCGAGCACCATGTTCAGCATGGCCGGCACCAGGAAGGTAGCGGTGATGCGTTCCTTCTCGACCGTCTCCAGGAAGCCGCCCGGGCTCCAGCTCGGCAGCACGTAGGTGGTCGAGCCGCCGAACACCCCGGCGAGCAGGCCCATGCCGGTGGCGTGGGTGATGGGGCCGCAGGCGAGGTAGCGGGTGCCCGGGCGCGGGCGGGACTCGTCGGCCATCAGCTGCTTGCGCATGTTGGCGAGGCGGTTGCCGACCGTCTGCACCGCGGCCTTGAGTGCACCGGTGGATCCCGAAGTGAAGTTCAGGACGCAGGGGTCGTCGAGGCCGGCCTCGACGCGGACCGGTGTGCCGTCGCCCTCGGCCAGCAGGTCGCCGTAGGAAACCTCGCCGGGCTGAGCGCCGTCGAGGGGGACGGGCAGGCATCCGGTACCCGCCGCGGCGATGGCCGCGAGGGCGTCCTCGCGGTGCGCCGCGTCGTAGACGAGGGCGCGTACGGGGGCGTAGCGCAGGATGTGCTCGATCTCGCCGGTGCCGAGCCGGGCGTTGATCGGTGCGCGCGTCAAGCCGGCCTTGTACAGCGCGAATTCGACCTCCACCAGCTCTCCGCGGTTCCAGGCGAGGGAGGCCACCGCGTCGCCGGGACGCAGGCCCCGGCCGGCCAGGGCGGAGGCCAGACGGTCGGTCGCCCGGTCCAGGTCGGTGAAGGTCCAGACGCGGTCCCCGCAGACGAGGGCGGGGGCCTGGGGCCAGTAGCGGGCGCTGCGCGAGAGGTAGTTGCCGAGGTTCATGAGGGCCTACTCGATAGAGGGCGTCCATAGAAAATTTACATACCGCTCAGTTCCAGACAGCTTGTTCAGTAACGTCTCTCCTGTCAAGGGTCTTCTAGACTGGCCCCGCATGCGGCACCACGGCCGTGCGCGACGATCGACGAGGAGGGGTGCATGGCGGAGGACAGGCGGACCAGACGTTCACGCCGGGCTCTGGGGGACGCCCTGGTGGAGCTGGTGCTCGAACGGGGCTTCACGGCGCTGACCGTGGAGGACGTCACCGAGCGCGCGGACGTGGCCCGCGCGACCTTCTACGCGCACTTCCGTGACAAGGAGGACCTGTTCGCGCGCGTGACCGCTGACCTGCTCGCCGAACTGTCCGAGCGCCTGGCCCCCGCGGTCGCCGACAGTGCGGTCGGGTTCACCGGCAAGCCGGTCCTGGAGATGCTGCGGCACGCGAGAGAGCGGCGCGATCTGTACCGGATCGTGCTGCGCGGCGAAGGGGACGGCCGGCCCTTGCAGACGTTCGTCGACGCCTGCGCGCGGGCCACGGCCGAGGAGTTCCGCGCCCGCGCGGAACGCAACGCCGTGCAGCCGCGCATCGATCCCGAGCTGCTGGCCCGGGTGTGGGTCGGGGAGCAGATCGCGGTGCTGCGCTGGTGGGTCGAGCAGGACACCCCCGCACTGCCGGACGCCGAGGTCGTCCGCATGCTCCTCGACCTGGCCCTGCACGGGCGCTACTGGGCCAGCGGTTTCGAGTCGCCGGCCTGAGCCCCGCCCCCTCCCCGCCGCCCGGCTCAGCCGGCCCGCCGCAGCCGCCGTACGTCCCGCTCAGCCGGTCCCCCGCAGCCGCCGTACGTCCCGCTCGGGACGGATCGCGATCACGGCGATCAGCCCGCAGACCAGCATCACCGCGGCCGACAGCAGGAACGCGTGGGTGTAGCCGGTGCTCCGGGAGGGAGCGGAGTCCAGCAGGCGCCCGGTCAGGTACGGGGCCACCAGGCCGGGCAGGGTGCCGGTCGCGGCGACGACGCCGAAGACCGCTCCGCGCCGTGCGGACGGCACGACCGCGGCCGTCGTCATGTAGTGCAGCGGGAACGCGATGGCGTGCGCGCCGAAGGCCACCGCCAGCAGGGCCAGGAGCAGCGCCCGGGCGCCGGCGAAGGGGAGCGCCGCCATGGCTGCCGCGGCGACGGCGACGGCGATTCCCTGCGGCGCGCCGGTCGACCAGCGGATCGGCACGCCCCGCCGGTTGAGCGCGTCGACCAGCGGGGACACCGCCAGCAGCAGCACGAAACTGAACGCCGAGACGGCGCTGATGAGCGTGGCCGCCCCGCCCGGTGAGATGCCCAGTTCGGTGCGCAGGTAGGCGGGCAGCCACGCCTGGCTCAGCGACAGGGCCCAGGAGGCGCCGAAGGCTCCCGCGATGCTGCCCAGTACGGTGCCGTTCAGCAGCAGCCGGCGCAACGGCAGCCGGACCGCCGCTCCGGAGGCGGCCGCGGCGCCGTGCACGGGCTCGTGGCCGTACGGTCCGTCGTGCCCCGTGCGCCACCACAGCAGACCCCACACCACGCTGACCGCGGCGAGCGCGGCGAAGGCGGAACGCCAGCCGAACGCGGTGATCAGCCAGGTCACGACCGGCGCGGCGATCAGCGTGCCGAGCGCGGCGCCGCTGATCTGCAACGCCGACGGCAGACCCCGCCGGTCCTCGGGGAACCACGTGTAGAGCGCGTGCATGGACATGGGCGCGGCCGGCCCCTCGGCGAAGCCCAGCAGCACCCTCCCCGCCACCAGGGCGGGCACGGACGCCACGAGGAGCACGGGCAACTGGGCCACCGCCCACAGGGCTGCCAGCACGGTCAGGAGCACGCGGCTCGAAACGCGCGCGGAGACGATTCCGCCCAGCAGTCCCGAGAGGCTGAACAGCAGGGCGAAGGAGCTGGAGATCAGGCCGTAGGTGCTGTTGCTGATGTGCAGTTCGTCCATGATCGGTACGGCCGCGAGGCCCAGGACGGACTTGTCCGCGTAGTTGACCAGCATGAACGCCACGATCAGCGCGGTGATCAGCCAGGCGCGGCGACGGCCGGGCGGCGAGCCGGGCGGCGGCCCGGTGGCCTCCGGGCGGGAGGCGGGGCGGGACTGCGGCTGGACCATCGGGCACTCCTGGGGCTCAGGATATTGAAAATGGAGTATGTTCCCGTACAAGGTGTCTGGTACTGATCGCTTGACTCGGCAACCTAAGTGGCCGGACGTCGCCAGGTCAACGCCCCGGACGACAGCGCTCTCGCAGAACCCGAAGAGCAGCACTTCCCAAGACCCGCACCGACAGGAGTGACCCATGACCGAGACAGCCCCGTCGAGTCATCTGATGTGGAGCCGCGGCTACACGGACCCGGCCTGGATCCGCCGCTTCACCGCGCAGGGCCGTGAACTCTCACCCAGCCGACGCGTGTGGCGGGGCCGTGCTCCCGCCCGTCACCTGCCGCACCGTGAGACGGACCTGGACGCCCTCGACGTCGTCACCACCGACGCCGGCGCACTCAAGCTCGCCGACCTGTTCGCCGCGGCCCAGACGGACGCGTTCCTGGTGCTGCACCGCGGCGAGGTCGTCTACGAGCGCTACCTGCACGGCACCGACGCGCACACCCCCCACTTCAACGCCTCGGCGGCCAAGTCCTACCTCGGGCTCGTCGCGGCGACGCTCGCTCACCAGGGGCTCCTGGACCGCACGGCCCCGGCCTCCGCCTATGCCCCGGAACTCGCGGGGACCGCCTTCGGCGACGCCCGGGTCCAGGACCTGCTGCACATGGGCACCCGGGTCAGCTACGCGGGACGGCCCTTCGACAAAGCACTGGAGGCCCAGCGGTACCAAGCGGTGATCGCCCCGCAACTGCGGCCGTTCGGTTACAGCGGACCGGCCAGTATCCGCGAGCACCTGCTGACCGCCCGTGCCACCGGGGTCCCGGGAGAGGAGTTCCGCTACGAGAACGGCAACGTGGAGACGCTGGCCGAAGTCCTCCGGCGGGTCACGGGCCTCACCACGTCCGCCCTGCTCAGCGACCTCCTGTGGGCGAGGATCGGTGCGGAGGAGGACGCGTACTACATCCTGGACGGCGACGGTGTCGAAGCCGCCTGCGGAGGCTTCAGCGCGACAGCACGCGATGTGGCCCGGCTCGGTGAGATGCTGCGCTGCGACGGGGCGGTGGAGGGCCGGCAGGTGGTCCCGGCGGAAGTGGCCCGCACCATCACCAGCGGTGTGCCCGACGGCTACCCCCGCCGTGTCCGCTTCCCGGCCGCGCCCCCCGACTCACCGGCCACGCTCTCCTACCACGACCTGTGGTGGATCCTGAACGACCCCTACGGCTCCTACATGGCCAGCGGCATCCACGGCCAGCGGCTCTTCGTGTCGCCGGGCCTGGATCTCGTGGTCGTCCACTTCGGCTCGCAGGTCATGTCACCCGCGGTGCCGCCGGTCCCTCTGGTGCAGGCGTTCGTGCGGATCGGCGTCCTGCTGAACTCGTGAAAACGGGCGCCGAGAACGGCGGAGTCCGGTCCGTGTCGGGCAGCGGATTTCGTTGTCTCACGTCTTTCAGGCAACGAAATACGGAGATCCATGGCGGCATTGAAATGGAATCAGTACCATCCCTCTCTGTCCGGCCCGCCGCAGGACCAGCACCCGGCCCGCACCCAGAGAGAGAACAGCCATGAACTCCGCTACTCCAGAACGCCGGTTGCCGGTCAGCGAGCGCACCCGTCACCGCCGCCTGCGGCAACAGGGCAGCCTGGACCGTGACCAGCTCGACGCGATCCTCGCCGCCGGTTTCGTCTGCCACCTCGGCGTCACCGTCGACGGGACGCCGATGGTCGTACCGACGGTCTACGGTTCCGACGGCAGCACCCTGTACTTCCACGGCTCGGTCGCCGGCCGCAGTCTGCTCGCGTCACCCGAAGCCATGGTCTGCGTCACGGTCACCCATGTCGACGGACTCGTCCTCGCCCGCTCGGTGTTCGAGCACGGCGTCAACTACCGCAGCGCCATGGTCTACGGCATCCCCCGCCTGGTCACGGACGCGCAGGAGAAGCTCGCCGGCCTGCGCTGTCTGACCGAGCAGGCCGCGCCCGGGCAGTGGGACTACGCCCGCAGCCCGAGCCGCAGGGAACTCGCCGCGACCGCTCTGCTCGCCCTCTCCCTGAACGAGGCGTCCGTCAAGATCCGCACCGGCGCCCCGGACGACGGCGACAGCGAGGACGCCCGACTCGGCCTGTGGGCAGGCGTGCTGCCGTTGCACGCGACCTGGGGCGACCTGGAGCCGGACCCGGTGCTGCCCGAGGGCATCGAGGCCCCGGCCCATCTGACGCGGCGTGTCGGTTCCCCGGCGGACCGGGCCGGGGGGACCCCGGCGTCCGGCAGCCAGGTGCCTCCTGTGTGAACCGCACGCCCCGTACCTGCGTCTTCCCGCACGACCGTCACCACACGAACGACACGAACAGGGAAGACGTACTGTGACAGACAAGGGCGTCGAGCGCAGCGACGAGCGGCACGGGGCGGAGCCATGGTGGGCGGGTCTCGGGACCTGGGGAGCCGTCGCACTGATCGCCTTCGGTGGTCTCGCGGTCATCTGGGTCTCGTTGCGACTGCCCGGCACGCCCGAGGAGTTGGCGACCGGCTACTACGGGGCCGCCAAGGTCGTCGCGGTCGGGCTGGTGGTCGCGGGAGGCGCCTTGCTGGGGCGCCTTCGTACCCGCGCCGCGGCCACCGAGGAGACGACCGAGGGGGCGGGCCGGGCGCAGGCCTCGGAGTAGCGGACCCCGAGGAGAACCCGCGCGCGGAAGGCGATCCGCGAGCCTGGGCACGGCTCGTGACCCGGGCTCGGCCGGGCCGGGCCGGGCGAGGACGTGCGGGCGCCGGCCGGGCCGTCGGTGCGTACGGGCGAGGTGCGTTCGGCGCGCGCGGCCGGTCAGCGGGGTGTGGGCTCGCTCGGACCCTGGCCGCCGGTCCGCGCTACTGGGGTCGGCCAGCCGCAACCGAAGGCGGCCTCCACGAAGCACTGGTGGTAGGCCGCCTGCGCGCCCTGGTGCAGGGCGCGTTCGAGGGCTTCGGGCGCCGGTGAGGTGCGCCGGGACCACCCCCCGCGCAGCAGGGAGACGGCGAACCCGGCGAGGAAGGCGTCCCCGCAGCCCATCGTGTCGGACATGGCGGCGGGATCGGCGACCCGGGCGGGCGCGGCGGCCGTGGTCCGGCCGTCGTACGCGATCGCCCCGGCCAGGCCCCGGGTGGCCAGTGCCATCCCGGCCCCCCGCCGCACCGCCTCGGTGAGCAGCGCACGCGTGGCGGCCTCGTCCAGGTGCGAACACGACAGCAGGGCCAGGTCGACATGGGGGCAGACCCGGTCGAGGTAGGCGGGCGTGCGGTACTCGTCCTCGTCGGAGAAGTCGAAGCTGATCAGCGGGCCGGCCGTGGCGAGGCGGGGGAGCAGGGCCTCGGTACCGGAGTAGACACTGGAGTGCACGAGGGTGAAGGACGCGGCATAGGCGAGCAGGGCGGGGGTGAGGGGGAGGGCCCGGCGGACCTCGGGGCCGCCCGGGTCGTAGCCGAGGAAGACCCGGTCGCCGTCGCGCACGTGCAGGGTCGAGACCGAGGTCGCGCCCGGGCGTACGACGCTGTGGTCCACGGTGACGTCCTGCGCCGCGACGGCCGTGCGCAGGGCGGTGCCGAGGCCGTCGTCGCCGAACACCCCCAGATAGGCGGCGTCCAGACCGAGCCGGCGGGTGTAGACGGCGACGTTGACGCAGTTGCCGCCGGGGTAGTCGGTGCCGCGGTCCACGAAGCGGTCGACGGTGTTGTCGCCGAAGCCGAGGACGTTCATGAGCAACTCCCGGGGTGCGGGCACGGTGTGCGCAGGCACGGCGCCCGGCGTGGGCGCGCCGGTGCCGGGGCACCGGCGCGCGGGACGTGAGGGACGGGGATGACCGGTCGGAGGGCTCAGTAGTCCATGACGCGGTAGTAACGGCGCAGGTCGAGCGAGTGGTCGCGCACCCGCTCCAGGTGCTTGCTGACCCGGTCCATCACGGTGTCCAGCACCAGCGGCGCGAGCAGTCCGCGGAACTGCGGGCTGATGCCTTCCAGGGGGTAGTCACGGGTGTCGAAGACGGTGACGTCCTTGGAGACGCGCTTGGCGAAGGCCTCGGCCCGGTCGGTCAGGGCCCGGGTCTCGTCCTCGCCCTGGAAGACGATGACGCTCGTGTCCTCCTCCAGGAGTTCCAGCGAGCCGTGGAAGAACTCGGCGCTGTGCACCCGGGTGGTGCGCAGCCACTGCATCTCCTCGAGGATGCACATGGAGTACAGGTAGGTGAACCCCCACAGGTTTCCGCCGCCGATGAGGAAGTGGTAGTCGGTGTCCTTGTGGGCCTCGGCGAAGGCCGCCGCCACCGGCTCGGCCTGCCGGGCGACGTCCACCAGGATGCGGGGCAGGCCCGCGAGTTCGTCGGCGAGGCGTTCGTAGCCCTCGAACTCGCCCCGGCGCGACAGCAGCCGGCCCATGAACAGCAGCAACTGGACGTCGAACGGCCAGGCCTTGGGCTCGGAGATCAGCGCCGTGTCGACGTTCCGGGCGACGGGGGAGTCGGGGTAGCCGGTGAAACCGATGGTGTGGGCGCCCTTGGACTTGCAGTGGGCGATGGCGCGCAGACTGTCGTCGGTGGTGCCGGAGACGGAGGTGAAGACGGCGATGGTGCGGTCACCGAGCAGGGCGTCGCCGGAGGCGACGAGTTCGGCGGCGACGGCGGCCCGCACCGGCAGCGGCGAGGAACGCCGGGCGAGGTGCTCGTAGGGCCACATCTGCGCGTACGTGCCGCCCGCGCCCACGAGGAGGACGCTGTCGTAGCCGTCGTCGGCCAGCCGGTCGACGGTCTTCTCGATCTGGGGACGCAGCGCCAGGAGGCTCTCCGTCTGGGAGACGAACTCGGCTTCGTTGAACTTGAGCACGATGGTGACTTCCTCGAAGGTTGTTCCGTACCGGCCGGCGTGGGCCGCCGGACCGGTGTTCCGAAAGAGCGCGCGGACCGGGTTCGGGTCAGCTCGCGCGGCGCCGGGAGAACAGCACGTTCGCCCCGGCGATGATCAGGCCGCCGACGAAGATCAGCGTCCCCATGACGTTGACCTGCGGGGGCACGCCGGTACGGCTGGCGCTGTACACCCACAGCGGGAAGGTGACCGTACGGCCGGCGTTGAAGCTGGTGATGACGTAGTCGTCGACGGACAGGGCGAAGCACAGCAGGGCGCCGGAGGCCACGCCGGGCAGCAGCATCGGCAGGGTGACCAGCCGGAACGCCGTCCACGGTCCTGCCCCCAGGTCGCGGGCGGCCTCCTCCAGCGTCGGGTCGTGGCCGGCCATGCGCGCCCGAACGGTGATGGCGACGTAGGGGATGCAGAAGGCCACGTGGGCGATGACGACCGTCCAGTAGCCGCGGGGCACGCCCATCACGATGAACAGCGACAGCAGCGCGGCGCCGAGGGCGATCTCCGGGGCCGCGATGGCGGCGAACATCAGCAGGTCCACGGAGCCGCGGCCGCGGAAGCGGTGGCGGCCGAGCGCCAGCCCGACGGGGGTGCCCAGGAGGGTGGCGACCACGGCGACGACCACGGCGATGGTGAGGCTGTTGACCAGCGCGGAGGTCAGGTTGGGGATGGCGAACAGGTGCCGGTACCAGTGCAGGGTGAAGCCCTGCCAGGTGAAGTTCACCTTGCTGCCGGTGTCGTTGAAGCCGAAGAGGATCATCACGGCGATCGGCAGCAGCAGCCAGGCCAGCACCAGCACGGTGTACAGGGTCAGGGCGGGGCGGCGGCGCCGGCGCGCGGTGCGGGACGGGCGCGGCGTGGCGGCCGCCTCGGCCGCGGGGGCGACGGTGGTGGTGGTCATCGCGCGGCCGCCTCCAGGACCTCTTCGGTGCCCAGCGTCCGGGCGTAGGTGAACACGGCCAGCAGCAGCGCGCCCATGAGGACGAAGGACAGGGCGGCGGCGGCCGGGTAGTCGAGATTGGTGAAGTACTCGGTCTGGATGATGTTGCCGATCATCGTCGTGGAGGGGCCGCCGAGGATGCCGGCGTTGACGTAGTCGGCACAGGCGGGCACGAACGTGAGCAGGACGCCGGCGAAGACGCCGGGCAGCGACAGCGGCAGCACCACGCGCAGGAAGGTCTGCGTCCGGGAGGCGTAGAGGTCGGTGGAGGCCTCGATCACCTTGGGGTCCACCCGTTCCAGGGCGACGTACACGGGCAGCACCATGAACGGCAGGAAGTTGTAGGTCAGGCCGCCGACCACCGCGTAGGGCGTGGCCAGCAGGTGGAATCCGGCGGGAAGCAGACCGATGTCCTTCAGCGGGCCCAGCAGGACGCCGTGGTCGGCGAGCACCACGTTCCAGGACTGGGTGCGGATGACGAAGGAGACGAAGAAGGGCAGCAGGAGCAGGAAGAGGAACACCGACTTGTGCCGGCCGGCCCGGAAGGCGATCCAATAGGCCACCGGGTAGCCGACGGTGGCGCAGGCGACGGTGGCGACGGCGCCGTAGAGCAGGGACCGGACCAGTTGCACGTGGTAGGCGCGGACCACGTCGGCGTAGGTGCCGAAGTGGAACGTCTGGCGGAAGCCGTCGATGAAGTCGCCGGTCTGCAGCGACAACGACACCATCACGATCACCGGGGTGACGAAGAACGCGGCCAGCCACAGCCAGCCCGGCAGGATCATCAGATACGGGGCCAGCGCGCCCCCTGCGCGCCGCCGCCGGGTCAGGCCTGGTAGATCGGCTCGAACAGTGCGTTCCACTGCTTCTCCTCCTCTTCGTCGAGCACCCGCAGACGGCGCAGCCTGGACTGGTCGGCCTCGGTCGGGAAGACCAGGGGACTGGTGCTCAGGGCTTCGAGCACGGAGCGCCGCTTGCCGGTGGCGGCGGCCGCGTCGCGGGCGACGACCTGCCGTGCGGCGGGAACGGGGCAGACGAACTGGACGGTCTCGCTGATCCTCGCGGCGACCTCGGGCCGGTAGGCGTAGTCCATGTAGGCCAGCGCGTCGACGGGATGGGCGGCTGTCGAGGGGATGCAGAGGTTGTCGGTCCACAGGAGACCGCCCTCGTCGGGGATGACGAACTCCAGTCGTGAGCCGCTCTGGTTGGCCTGGAAGACGTCGCCCGAGTACACCAGCGAGGCCGCCAGGTCGCCGCGCTGGAGGGAGGACTGGTAGGTCGAGGTGGAGTAGGAGCGGACCATGCCGGCGTCGCGCTGCCGGCGCAGCCAGGCGGCCGCCTTGCGCCAGTCGGCAGGGGTGGAGGTCTCCGGGTTCACCCCGACGGCCAGCAGTGCGACGTTGCCCATCTGCACCGCGTCGTTCCACATGCCGACCCGGCCGTGCAGTTTCGGGTCGAGCAGGTCCTGCCAGCTGGTGATCCTCCGGCCGACCTGGGCCGGGTCGTAGCCGATGCCGGTCATGCCGGACTGCCAGGGCACGGTGTAGACGTTGCCGTGGTCGAAGGGGGAGTTCTTGAACGCGGCGCCGCCGTGGCGGGCGAAGTTCGGCAGGCGGCTGTGGTCGAGCGGGGCGAGGTAGCCGAGTTCGATGTACTTGGTGAGGTAGCTGTCGCCGCCGACGACCATCAGGTCGTAGCCGATGCCCTGGCCGGAGGCGAACTCGGGCTGGATCTTGCCGAACCAGGAGGCGCTGTCGTCGATCAGCTCGTCGTAGGTGACCTTGGTGCCGCTCTCGCGGGTGAAGGCGTCGAGGGTGGGGTGCCTGCTCTGGTCGGCCGGGTCGACGTCGATGTACTGGGTGTAGTTGACGAAGTCCAGCCTCCCGGACCGCTTCTTCCCGTTCCAGAAGCCGGTGACGGCGGCGGCGATCTCCGCCTCGCCGGTGGGGACGTGGACGCGGGCGCCGGGGACGCTGCACGCGGCGAGCGGGGCCAGCGCGGCCGTGCCGAGCGCGGCACGCAGCAGGCCGCGCCGGCTCAAGCCGCGGGGCGCCGGGACGCGCGGCGGGGGCGCGAGAGGTAGGGGTTGCTCGGGCATGGGGTCCGCCTGTCGTCAGCGCGAGGTGAGGGAAACCGGGGCCGCGGCCGTCGCCGCGGGCGTGGGGGCGGTGGTGAGCAGGTAGGAGTGGTCGGTGGCCCAGGAGAGCCAGACGGTGTCGCCGCGGGCCGGGGACACGCAGGCGGTCCCGTCGTTGGGCTGGAAGACCGTCATCTCGGCACCCGTGCCGGTGTCCACGGTGTAGCTGGTGGAGGTGCCGAGATAGACCACCTCCCGGACGGTGCCGCGCAGGCGGCTTGCGGTGCCGGCCGGCTTGGCGGTCAGCGTGATCTTCTCCGGTCGCACCGTGAGTTCGACGGTGTCCCCGGCCGTGTGGGGGCCGCGCAGCGGGACCGTGACGCGTTGGCCGTCGCCGAGGTCGAGCACCCCGGTCGCCGCTCCCACGGAGGCCAGGCGTCCGCGGATCAGGTTGGAGGTGCCGATGAAGCCGGCGACGAACGCGGTGGACGGCCGCTCGTAGACCTCCTGCGGCGGGCCGACCTGTTCGACCAGGCCGCGGTTCATCACCGCGATCCGGTCGGACATGGTCAGCGCCTCGGCCTGGTCGTGCGTGACGTAGACGAAGGTGATGCCGACCTCGCGCTGGATGCGCTTGAGTTCCAGCTGCATGCTCTGCCTCAGCTTGAGGTCGAGGGCGCCGAGGGGTTCGTCCAGGAGCAGCGCGCGGGGGCGGTTGACCAGGGCGCGGGCGAGGGCGACACGTTGCTGCTGGCCGCCGGAGAGCTGGCGGGGACGCCGGTCGGCCTTGTCGGCGAGTTCGACGGTGTGCAGGATCTTCTCGACCCGGTCGCGGATCTCGTCCTTGGGCACACGTTTGCGGCGCAGGCCGAACGCCACGTTGTCGGCGACGCTCAGGTGCGGGAAGAGGGCGTAGGACTGGAACACCATGTTGATGTCGCGCTTGTCGGCGGGCACGCCGACCATGTCGCGGCCGTGGAGGAGGATCTGACCGGAGGTGGGTTCCTCGAAGCCGGCGATCATCCGCAAGGTGGTGGTCTTGCCGCAGCCCGAGGGCCCGAGCAGCGAGAAGAACTCACCCTCACCGATGACCAGGTCGACGCCGCGGACGACCGCCGCGTCCCGGGCGCCGGCGCCGAAGTCCTTGACCACGTCGACGAGCGTGATGGCGGGGCCAGCGGCCGGTGGCGGCGAGAGGGTGTCGGTTGCCATCCGTGATACCTCCGGTGTTCGGGGCGCGGGCTCGTGACGGACACGGGCAGCCGTGCCGGGCCCGGCCTGAAAAAGCAGGCGGTGTCGGTACCGGTGAGGATTGATAACGTTACCAACGGGCCAGACCTTACACAGGGACGGCCGCAGCCCGTCAATGGTTGAATGGCAGCGAATTTCATCGGCCGGTTCCTCGGCGTCCGCCGACCCGTCACCTACGAAAGATCGCCCATGCCGCAGCCCCCACCACCGCCGCGCCGCGTCACCATCCCCGACGTCGCCCGGCACGCCGGCGTCGGACAGGCCACCGCCGCCCGAGTCCTGGGCGGATACGGCTCCTCCAGCGCGGCCACCAGGGAACGGGTCCTGGCCGCCGCCGCGGAACTGGGCTACAGCACCAACGCGGTGGCCCGGAGCATGATCAGCGGACGTACCCACACCCTGGGTGTGGTCGTCGCCGACGTGGAGAACGCCTACTTCGCCCGCGCCGTGCGCGGGGTCACCGACGTCGCGGCCAAGGCCGGCCTGCAGGTCGTCCTCGCCAACAGCGACGAGAAGGGCGACACGGAGCGGGCCGCGGTGCAGATGTTCATCGAGCGGCGCGTGGACGGCCTGGTCGTGGCGCCCGCCGCGACCGATCACGGGCACCTCGACAAGGCGGTCGCCGCGGGCATCCCCGTGGTCCTCCTGGACCGTGCGCTGAGCGGCGCCACGCTGGACACGGTCGTCGTCGACAACCGCGGTGCCGCCAAGGCCGCGGTGTCCAGGTTCACCGGCGCGGGACACACCCGCATCGCGGTGGTCACCTCGGCGTCCCCCGATCAGAACGCCAGCCGGCTCGCACCCGGTGCGGACATCTGGACCACCACCGAGCGGCTCACCGGCTACCGGCAGGCCCTGCGGGCCGCCGGCATCCCCCGCGGGGCGGAACTGGTCCGCCACACCGGGTACGACCGGGCCTGGGCGCGCTCGGCCGTGATGGAGCTGATGAGCGCGCACGACCGGCCCACCGCGCTGTTCACCACCGACAACGTGGCCACGCTCGGGACCCTCGATGCCCTGCTCGACCTCGACGCCCGCATCCCCGGCGACGTCTCCGTCATCGGCTTCGACGACGCCGACTGGGCCACGCTCGTCCGGCCGAGGCTGAGCGTGGTCAGCCAGCCGGTGCAGGAACTGGGCGGTCTGGCGGCCGACATCCTGGTGGGCCGCATCAACGGCTCCACGGCCCGCCCCCGCAGGCACACCCTGCGCGCCACCTACGTCCCCCGCGAGTCCACCGGCCCCGCGCCCGCCCGGGTACGGCGGCTGCGGGCGCCCGGCGGATGACACGCCGACGGGCCCGGTCCGCCGCGCCGCTGTGACGCCGGGCTGCTGCGGCGGGTGCCCACGGCGCCGGCCCCGGCGGCCCGAGGGCGCCTCTTCAGAGAGCTGCGGACAAAAGTGGGTGCCGGTCAGCGGGCGGTGTCCGGTGCGTGCGGTCGCAAGGCGCCGGGAGGTCCTTGTGGCGGAGCTGCCAGGGCCTTCCGGCAACGTGGCGAGGGCGCGTGCCGGGCGCCGTCCGCCGGGGCCCACTTTTGTCCGCAGCTCTCACGCACGCGGTACCGCCGTGCCGGAGCCGCTCCCGAGGACAGATCGAGCCGGGCGCAGGAAGATGGGACTGGGCCGCGTGTGCTGACCGCGGGATCGTGTTCGTCGCCTTCCCGGTCAGCTTCTTGCGCGCGGGCGTGAAGCCGGGGCGCGGCCGTCGCATCAGCCCCCCGCGGTTCCCACAGGCGGTCGGGGCGTCAGTCGGCTGTGCCCTGCTCGATCGGATCGCCACCCTGAGCCCAGCTGGAGGCAACCATGGGCGCAGTCCTCGGTGACGTGCTGGGTTTCGCGGCCGGCGTCGCGGTCAGCCCGCTCCCCATCATCGCCGTCATCCTCATCCTGGCCACGCCTCGGGGACGTCTGAACGGCATCCTCTTCACCGTGGGCTGGATCCTCGGACTCGCGGTACTGGGCGCGGTGATGCTGGCGATCGCCTCCCCCGCGGGTGCCTCCGCCCACAAGCACCCGGCCACCTGGGTGGGAGCGCTCAAGCTCGCTCTGGGTCTGTTCCTCGTCGTCTTCGGCGCCCGGCAGTGGCGCCGGCGTCCGAAGGACCCCGCGCAAGCGAAACTGCCGAAGTGGATGGGCGCCATCGACCGCCTCACACCGGTCAAGGTTTTCGGACTGGGCACGGCCCTGGCCGCGCTCAACGCCAAGAACGCCCCGCTGACCATCGCCGCGGGCGCCGCGATCGGCTCGGCCGGGCTGGCGGTCGGGCAGCAGATCGCATCCCTGGCGATCTTCGTCGTGATCGCCACGCTCGGCCTGCTGGTTCCGCTCGGCGTCTTCCTCCTCGGGGGAGAGCGGGCCAGGACGACGCTCGGAAACTGGAAGGACTGGGCAGCTCAGCACAATGTCGCCGTGATGGCCGTCCTCTTCTTCGTCCTCGGACTGAAGCTGCTCGGAGACGGCATCTCGATCCTCACCTCCTGACAGAGTCACGACGCGTCGCGGGGCGCTCCGATGACACACGTGAGCCGCCGCGGCATGTGCTCCCGATGACCGGCGCCAGCCGTCACCGCCCGCTCGCCCAGCCGAGCAGAGCATCCCCCGGACCTGCGGATCCGGGCGGGCAGGGCCTCAGTGCACGAGGCCGTTCAGGATGAGGGCGAGGCCCGCCTCGAACGCCGACTCGTTGTCAACGTGACGAAGATGAACCGTGAGACCGTGGTCGCCGAGGCGCTCGGCCTGCTCGACGAGGTCGGGCTGGACGCCGTCAGTACGCGGCGGCTGGCGCAGCGGCTGGGTGTGGAGCGGCCGTCGCTCTACTGGCACTTCCGGACCAGGAAGGACCTCCTGGCCGCCATGGCGCAGGCAGCCATGGCGCCCCTCGCGGCCGAACCGCTGCCGGCGCCCGGCGACGACTGGCGCCAGTGGTTCCTGGAGAACACGCGCAGCTTCAGGCGATCGATCACCGGCATGCCGGCCGGTGGCTCCGCGGCGTCCCCGGCACCGGTGTCCGCCTGCTCCTCCAGGACGCTGCCGACCGTGAAGCGGCTGGCGGCCAGCATGGCCATCTGCGCGTCCCGCTCGGGCACGCCGGAGGCGACGAGGAACTCCATCTTGCGGCGGATCCGGTCGAGGTCGTCGCCGGGGGTGCTGCCGGCGTGCAGCCGGGCGCCGTCCCGGTGCCTCAGCAGGGTGCGCCCTGGCCTTCTGGCTCACGCGGGGCGGCCACCGGGTGACCGTCGTCGAACGCTTCCCCGCGCTGCGGGCCACCGGCGCTCAGGTCGACCTGCGGGGCCAGGGCATCGAGGCCGTCCGGCGGATGGGACTCCTCGACGCCGTCCGCGCCGCGCGCGTGGACGAGGCGGGCGTCGCCTTCGTCGACGCCTCCGGCAGGGCCAGGGCGACGATCATGGCCAACACCTCGGGGCGGGGACGGCAGACCCTCACGTCCGAGTACGAGATCATGCGCGGCGACCTGGTGCGGCTCCTGCACGACGCGACGAGCGACGCCACCGAGTACGTCTTCGGCAAGAGCGTGGACGGCTTCGAGCAGGACGCGCACAAGGTCGTCGCGCACTTCTCCGACGGGACCAGCGGCGAGTTCGACCTCCTGATCGGCGCGGACGGGCAAGGATCGCGCATCCGGCGAGCGCTGCTCCCGCGGGGGTCCGACCCCTACCGGCGCCTCGGCATCCACATGGCCTACTCGTTCGTCCCGCGCATCGCGTCCGACAGCAACGTCCGGGACACCTACATGGTCCCGGGCGGGCGCCAGATCATGCGCCGCAGCCACAACGCGGCCGAGACCCAGGCGTACTTCGTCCTGCGGGAGGAGTCCGCGGAGGCCTCGGCGATCCACCGCGCGCCCGTCGAGCGCCGGCGGGAGTTCTGGGCCGACAGGTTCCGCGACGCCGGGTGGCAGACCGAGCGCTTCATCGAAGGCATGGGACAGAGCCCGTTCTTCTACTCCCAGGAGGTCGTCCAGGTCCGCACCGGCACCTGGTCGAAGGGTCGCGTGGTCCTGGCCGGCGACGCCGCCCACTGCGCCTCCCCCTACAGCGGCATGGGCGTCTCCGGCGGTCTGGTCGGCGCACACGTCCTGGCCGGCGAGATCAACCGGCACCCGGACGACCTGCCTGCCGCCCTGGCGAACTACGACACCGTGCTGAGGCCCTTCGTCGACGAGATCCAGGACCACGTCAGCCCGCGCCTCCTGCGCCTGGCCCTGCCGATGACCCGGCGCGCGATCGACGCCTTCCAGGCCGCCGCCGCGCTCGCCTGCCGCCTGCGCGTCCCCGACCTCCTCGCGCGCTTCTCGAGGCAGGACCGGGGCGGCAGCTGGCAGCTCCCCCGGGACCCGGCACCGGGCAGCGCCGGGTGAGTGCCGGGTCGGCCGCGGAACACAACGGCATGCTGCGGCGCCGCCCTGCGTCCGACCGGCGCCGCAGCGGTCGGGCGATGCCAAGGTGCGCGTCCCGGCGTGACTGGTCCCCCTCGATGCAAGGAATTTCAGAAAATTTCTGCCGGACTCTTCTGCACTTCGGCGGGAAGATGCCCCGGTATCTGACGGGCGTGCACCGAGAAGACCGCCGGTCGGTATGCCACTTGCCCGCCCTGACATGAAAAGTTTTGCGTCATCTTGCGCAACGACTGAACGCGCCCGCGGGGGCGGGGGCGCGGCCTGGAGGTGACCGGGGGACGGCGTCGGAGAGTCCTTGCCGAGAGCCTGCGGGCCCGGCCCTACCGGTTGGCGAGGCGATCCGTCCCCGACTCCCGCTTTCGTTCAGGTCTTTGAGGAAGTCCTCGGCGGAATGGGCGTTGTGCGGCCGAATCACATCCCTTCTCGAACGCGTGCAGCACTTTCTGTGACTTCCTGACTCCAACTTGTGTTGGGATGTGCGCGGACGGCGGGCAGTGACCCGTCTCCGCCCGCGGCGGCGTCCGCCGCCTCCTCCTTCGTCGGAAGGGATGTCATGCTCTCGATACGTACTCGGGTTCCGGCCGCCTGGCGGTCGGTGCTCATGCTCGGCGTGCTCCTCGCCGGACTTCTCGCCGGTACGGCCCCCCACGCCCGGGCAGCCACGACGGAGAACGTCTCCGTCACTTTCAGCGTGCAGGCCGTCATGGAGGGCGAGACCCTCCTGCTCTCCGGCAGCGCTCCTGAGCTGGGCGCCTGGGACCCCGCCAAGGCAGTCCCCCTCGGCACCACCCCCAGCGCCTACCCGCACTGGTCGACCAGCGTCCAGCTGCCCGCCGGCGCCACGGTGCAGTACAAGTACCTCAAGCGTTCCCCCGCCGGCACCGTGACCTGGGAAAGCATCCCCAACCGCACCCGGACCGCCGCCCCGGACGTGCCGGGCAACGACGACCGCTGGAACGTCAGTCCGGTGCCCACCGTCTTCCACGCCACCGCCACCACCACCTGGGGCCAGAGTCTCTACGTCTGCGGCAACGTGCCCGACCTCGGCGCCTGGGACCCGGCCCGGGCCCTCCCCCTGACCACCGACTCCGCTGCCTACCCGCTGTGGTCCGGCACCCACCAGCTGCCGCCCGGCACCGCCGTGCAGTACAAGTACCTGAAGAAGAACCCCGACGGCTCCATCACCTGGGAGAACGGTGACAACCGCACCGTCGTCACCCCGTCCGCCGGCACTCTGACGCTCGACGACACCTGGCGCTGACACGGCGGCACCGGGCCGAGGGGTATGGGACAGATACCCCTCGGACCCGGCACCTCAGTATCCCCCCGCCTTCCGGGCAGGGCGGTCCGGCCGACTGACGTTCCGTCACCCGAGCATCGGTCAGGAGGACTTCACGGGGGCGTTTCACGAGGGTGCCATGACGAAGGCGCTTCACGAGGGCGCAATGACGAGGGCGCTGACGAGGGCGTCACACCCGGCGTCACACTCTCTCCCCGGGTGCCGCGCCTTTCGCGGAACGGGCCCGGAGCGCTCCGGCCCCGCCCCCGCCTCAGCGGCTCAACTCCGCCCGCCCGCCCCGACGGTGCTCTCCCGCACCAGCAGCCGGTGCGGCGCCCTGGTGTCGGCGGGCGGAGGGGCCGAGCCGTCGATGATGCCCAGCAGCGTGCCGACGGCACTGCGGGCGATGTGCGTCTTGTCCGGGGCGATCGTCGTCAGGGAGGGCGAGCTGTACTGGCCCTCCTGGATGCCGTCGACGCCGACGACGGCGATGTCGTCGGGCACCCGCACGCCCGCGCGCGTCAGGGCGTTCATCGCCCCGATGGCCAGCAGGTCGTTGTAGCAGAACACCGCGTCGGGCGGCTCGGACAGGGCGAGCAGGCGCTCCACGGCCTGCGCGCCGAGACGGCGGTGGAAGCGCTGTGTGGGGACGATCAGCTCCTCGTCGACCGTCAGCCCGGCCCGCTCCAGCGCCTGGCGGTACCCGATCGTACGCAACTGCGCCGTCTCGCCGGTGCTGTACGGCTGGTCGCCGATGGCCGCGACGCGCCGCCGGCCGAGGCCGAGCAGGTGCTCCGTCGCCTCCCGGGCCGCGGCGATGTTGTCGATCGCCACATGGTGGAAACTGCCGTTGAAGATGTGCTCGCCGAGCAGGACGAGCGGCACCCGGTTGGTGCGGCTGCGCAGTTCCTCCGCCGAGATGGCCAGCGGGCTCAGCAGCACACCGTCGAACATCGTGGCGCGTGACTCCCGGCCCAGCAGCTCCCGTTCGCGCTGTCCGTCGCCGTCGGTCTGGTCGAGCATGACCACGTACCCGTGGGCGCGGGCGGCGGTGATGACCTCCCGGGCCAGCTCCGCGAAGTACGGCACGTCGAGTTCCGGTACGACGAGGGCGATCATCCCACTCCGGCCCCGGCGCAGGTTGCGGGCCACCAGGTTCGGCCGGTAGTCGAGTTCGTCCAGCGCCGCCTGCACCCGGGTGCGCAGTTCGTCGGAGACGGGCACCGAGCCGTTGACCACGTTGGACACGGTGCGGATCGAGACCCCGGCGCGTCGGGCGACGTCGCGGAGCGTGGAGCCGGCCATCCAGTTCCCCCTCACAGCCCTCACGGGCTCTTCCCTCGGCAGTATCGCTGGTCGGCGCCGGTGCGGACCACCGCTGACGCAGGTTGATGTTACTCAGGTATTGCATCGTTGCAATAAGCGAAGCATCATCTCTGCATCGTTGCAGAGCAGTTGGCGGTGACCGCGGGCTGCCGTGCCGATGACGCCTGCGCGCCCTCCCCTCCACCGCGCACGCGCCCCGGCCCGGCCGGCCCCCCGCGACCGCGTTCCCGCACTTCCGACACCAGGAGCCGACCTCATGTCCAGACCGTCCGTCCCGCGCCGCAGCGTCCTGCGCGGTGCCCTCGGCGCCGGCGCGCTCGCCGTCGCCGCAGGCCCCCTCGCGGCCTGCGCCCCCGGCTCCTCGGCGTCCGCACCGCGCAAACTCACCGGTACGCCCAGCGCCTCGACCAAGGGCGAGATCACCATCTGGAACCGCTCGGGCGACCTCTTCAAGGTCTTCGAATCGGCCATCGACGCCTTCCGCAAGGCGTACCCCGGCGTCAAGGTGAACCACCAGGCCGTCGACATCGACAACAAGCTCGCCAACACCCTGATCAGCGGCACCGACGTGCCGGACGGCAGCTTCTGGGACGACGCCAAGATCGGCAGCCAGGCGGAGCACCTGTTCGATCTCACGGATCTGATCGCCCCCTACCGCGACAAGACCTCGGCGTACAAACTCTCCGTCAACACCGTCGACGGCCGCATCTACGGCGTGCCCTGGGACCTCGACCCCGGCCTGCTCTGGTACCGCGAGGACCTGCTGGAGGACGCGGGTGTCGACCCGGCGGGCCTGAAGACCTACGCCGACCTGCTGACCGCGGCCCGCTCGCTGAGGGAGAAGAACCCCGCCGCCCGCCCGCTGCACATGGAGAAGGACCCCTTCCTCGGCCAGTTGTGGCTGGAGATGCTCGCGGGCCAGCAGGGCACCAGCCTCGCCGACGCGCACGGCAAGGTGCGCCTCGACTCCAAGGAGTACCGCACCATCCTCAACTGGATCCGGGACGCCGTCGACGACGACCTGGTCACCCACGCCGAATACCTCAAGCAGGCCGACCTCGCCGCCCTGGAGAACGGGCAGCAGGCCCTGGTCCCCTGGGCGGTGTGGTGGTCCTTCGCGCCGCAGCAGCTGCTGAAGAAGACCAAGGGCAAGTGGCGCGCCGCCCCCCTGCCGGCCTGGACGCCGGGCGGGGCGCGCAGCGGCGCCATGGGCGGCAGCAGCTTCATCATCCCGGCCAAGGCCAAGAACCCCGAACTCGCCTGGCTGCTCTACGAGTTCCTGTGCTTCAAGGAGCCCGGCTACAGCGCGGTCTACGGCCCCAGCGACATCTACCCCGGCGGACTGACCACCTCCGTGCCCAGCTACACACCCGCCCTGCGGCCCGACAAGCCGCTGATCAAGCCGGTGGCCGCGCTCGGCGGCCAGGACCTGTGGAAGGTCGCCGTGGACGCCGCCGCCACCATCCCGGCCGCCGCGCCCATCCCGGCCTGGTGGAACAAGTCGGTCGACTACCTCGGCGACAACCTCCAGCGGCTCATGGAGGGCAGGATGACACCTGACGACGTCATCGACGACTCCACGAAGAAGATCCAGCGCAACCTGGTGGACCGCGCATGACGCCGACGATCCTCACCCCGGCCCGCCGGGAGCGGCGGGCCACGGCACCGCCGCGCCCCGGCCCCACCCGCCGCAGGCCCTTCCTGGCGCCCTACCTGTTCGTCGCGCCGTTCTACGTCGTCTTCGCCGCCTTCGGCCTCTACCCGCTCGTCTTCGCGCTCCAGTTGAGCTTCACCGACTGGAAGGGCGCGGGCGCGGCGCGCTTCATCGGGCTGGAGAACTACACCTACCTGCTCACCAGCGAGGAGTTCTGGTCCTCACTGGGCAACAGCGCGGTGATGTGGCTGCTGATCGTGCCCGTGCAGATCGTCGGCGGTCTGGCCGCCGCGGTGCTGCTGGCCAACGCCAGGCTGCGGCTGCGCGGCATGTTCCGGGTCGCGTTCATCGCGCCGTTCGTCACCCCGCTGGTGGCCATGGCCCAGGTCTGGATCGTGGCCTTCGACAAGGACTACGGCCTGGTCAACCACCTGCTGGGCCTGGTGGGCCTGCCCGACGTCGACTGGCTCCAGTCCACCGCCTGGGCCAAACCGACGCTCGCCCTGCTGTTCCTGTGGAAGACCACCGGCTTCGCGATCATCATCCTGCTCGCCGGGCTCCAGGCCGTGCCCTCCGACGTGTACGAGGCCGCCGCCCTCGACGGCGCCTCCCGCACCCGGCAGTTCTGGTCGCTGACCCTGCCCCTGGTGCGGCGCAGCATCGCCTTCCTCGTCGTGGTGCAGACCCTCGCCGTGTTCCAGATGTTCGCCGAGCCCCACGTGGTCACCCAGGGCGGACCGTACGGCTCGACCACGACCGGCGGCCTGTACCTCTACAACCACATCACGACGTCCGACCTCGGGACCGGCGCCGCGAACTCCTTCCTGCTGGTGCTGCTGGTGTTCGCCCTGTCCCTGCTGTCCGTGCGTCTCCTGCGCTCCCGGGACGAGTGACCATGACCAGCCAGACAGTGACCGCGACCGGCCGGAGCGGGAAACCCGGGAACGACCGGAACGCCCAGAACGCCAAGAACGGCGACGACGCCGGGCGCGAGCCGCGCAAGAGCCTTTCCCGGCCACGGCCCAGCGCCTTCCAGTACGTCGTCCTCGGCGTCCTGGCCGTGGTGTTCGTCTACCCCATCTTCTGGGCCGTCAGCTCCTCGCTGAAGCCGCCGGCCGAGATCGTCAGCGACCCGCTGCACTTCTCCCTCGGCTCCCTGACCCTCGACAACTACCGGGCCATGTTCGCCGACGTGCCCATCGGCACCGGCTTCCTCAACACCGTGCTGGTCGTGGCCGTCAAGGGCGCCATGACGATGTTCTTCTGCCCGCTGGCCGGCTACGCCTTCGCCAAGTACCGCTTCCCCGGCAAGGACCTGCTCTTCGGCGTGCTCATGCTCACGCTCATGCTGCCTACGCTGGTGCTGATCATCCCGCTGCTGCTGGAGATGAGCCAGCTCGGCTGGGTCAACACCTACCAGGCGCTCATCCTGCCCGGCAGCATCGACGCCTTCAGCATCTTCTGGATGCGGCAGACCATCGCCGCGGTCCCCGACGAACTCCTGGACGCCGGACGCGTCGACGGCGCGAGCGAGTTCGGCATCTTCGCCAGGATCGTGGTGCCCGTCATCCGGCCCGGCATCGCCGCCCTCGGCGTGCTCACCGCCATGAACATCTACAACGACTTCGTGTGGCCGGTCGTCGCCGTCAACGACGAGCGGCACCAGACGCTCCAGGTCGTCCTGTCCACCCTCGCGCAGAACGTCACCGGCAACCGCGTCGGCGCCGACTTCGCGACCGTCTGGGGCGAACTCCTCGCCGCCGGCAGCATCGCGATGCTGCCCGTGCTCGTGGTCTTCGTCCTGCTGCAACGCCACTTCATCAACGGGATCCTCGCGGGCAGCGTCAAGGGCTGACCGCCTCGCCGTCCCCCGCTCCCCGAACCCGCGCACCGATCGGAGCCACCCACCCCATGCCCACCGCCGGCACCCCCCGCCCCGAGTACCCCCGCCCCCACTTCGACCGATCCCACGCCTGGCTCGGGCTCAACGGCACCTGGGACTTCCGCGCCGACCCCGACGCACGGCACGACGCCGGCTCGGGCGACGGCTACGACCAGCGGATCACCGTGCCCTTCGCCTGGGAGACCCCCGCCTCGGGCATCGAGGCGCACTGGCTGCCCACCGCCTGGTACCGGCGCACGTTCACCGTGCCGGCCGACTGGGCCGGCCGGCGCGTCGTGCTGCACTTCGGCGCCGTCCACCACGAGGCCACGGTCTGGGTGAACGGCACCGAGGTCGCCCGTCACGAGGGCGGCTACACCCCGTTCTCCGCCGACGTGAGCGACGCCCTCGTCGACGGCGAACAACTGCTCACCGTGCGCGTCCACGCCCCTGCCGACAAGCGGGACATCGCCCACGGCAAGCAGCGCAGCATGCCCCGCACCGACTACGACGGCGTCTGCTTCACCCCGTCCTCCGGCATCTGGCAGAGCGTCTGGCTGGAGGCCCGCCCCGCCACCCACCTCGCCTCCCTGCGGCTGCGCCCGAACCACGACCTGACCGGCATCAGCGTCGAGGCCGCCGTGCACGGCCCGGCCGCCGACGGGGCGTCGCTGGAACTGCGCGTGCGCGGCGAGGCCGCCGCCGTCACGGCCACCGCCGGCCCCGACGGGCTGATCCGCACCGAACTCCCGCTCGCCGCACCCCGCCTGTGGTCACCCGAGGACCCGCACCTCTACCACGTCGACGCCGAACTGACCTCCGCGGACGGCACCGACCGGGTCGCCTCCTACACCGGCCTGCGCACCATCACCGTCGACGGCGAGAACCTGTACCTCAACGGGCGCAGGCTCTTCCTGCGGGGCGTCCTCGACCAGGGCTACTGGCCGCGCACCGGCATCACCGCCCCCGACGACTCGGCACTGCGCGACGACCTCCGGCTCGCCGCCGAGGCCGGCTACAACCTCGTACGCAAGCACCTCAAGCTGGAGGACCCCCGCTTCGTCCACCACGCCGACACCCTCGGCATGCTCGTGTGGGCCGAACCCGCCTCCGCGGGACGCTTCTCACCGGCCTCCGTCACCGCGTTCGCCGAGCAGATCGAGCCGATGGTCGAACGCGACGGCAACAGCCCCGCCGTCGTCATCTGGGGCCTGTACAACGAGGAATGGGGCCTGGACTGGGACATCCCCGGCGACCCGGCCAAGCAGCGGGCCACCGCCGACGCCTACGACCGGCTCAAGGCCCTCGACCCGACCCGGCCGGTCGTCGACAACTCCGGCTGGACCCACGTCAGGACGGACCTGCTCGACTGGCACTACTACGACGAGAGCGCCGCCTCCTGGGCCACCACCGTCGCCGACCTGCTCTCCGGCGCGCGCGACGACTTTCCCGTCAAGCTCGGCCCCGACCACGTCGTCCACAAGAAGCTCGCCGTCCCCACCCAGCCGCTGCGCGGCCTGCCCAACCTCAACAGCGAGTACGGCGGCGGCTTCACCGGCCTGGAGCGCGCCTGGCACCTGCGCTGGCAGACCCAGGAACTGCGCCGCCACGACCGGCTCGCGGGCTACGTCTACACGGAGCTGTACGACATCGAGCACGAGAGCGCGGGCCTGTGGGACTTCCAGCGCGCCGCCAAGGACCTGGCCGGCGTCGACCCCGCGCACGTCAACGCGCCGACCACGCTCGTCCTGGACGTCACCCCGGTCGCACCGGGCCGCGACCTGCTCACCGCCGTGCCCGACTTCACGGTGGACCTGCGCGTCTCCCACCACGGGAGCGACCCGGTCGAGGGCGCCGTGCACACCGCCTGGACGCCGGTGTACGCACCGGCCCCCCAGGAGCCGGGCGACGCCGTGCCCGGCTGCCGCGCGGAGGCGAAACCGTACGTCCTCGGCGCACCCGTCACCGTGCCCGCCACCCTGCCCGAGGGCTGGACCAGCGGCCGGCTGCACCTGGCGCTGGTCGTGGACGGCACCGTGGCCGCCCGCACCGCCGTCGACGTGGACACCCGCACCGAACCGCACATCGGCGACGACCCGGCCGCCGGAACACACGGCTGACCGGGACCATCCGGCACCACCCACACCATCCGGCACCACTGAAAGGAGTCGATCCGTGCGTACGCAGTCACCCGGACGCAGATCACCCGCCCTGCTCGGCGTCCTCGCCCTGCTCGGGGCGCTGCTGTCCCTGTGGGCGCAGCCCGCCTCGGCCGCCCCCGCCGGCCAGGTACTGGCCTCCCCGGACCTGGCGGCACACCCGCAGGGCGACGACAGCTACCCGCGCGCCGTCCGCCTCGACCACGACGGCTCGTCCGGCCGGACCATGCTGGCCACCTACGCCGGGCGCAACCAGGGCTCCGTCAACGTGCTGCCGGTCCACCGCAGCACCGACGGCGGCCGCACCTGGAGCGCGGCGCCCATCTCCACGATCACCTCGCACACCGCCGGATGGGACATCGAGGCGCCCGTCCTCTACGAGGTACCGCGCACCGCGAACGGCCTGAACCAGGGCGACCTGCTCGCCGCCGGCACCGCCTGGAAGGCCGGCGACTACACCACGCAGAAGATCGAGGTCTTCAAGAGCACCGACCACGGCCAGAGCTGGCAGTACCTGTCCGACTGCACCCGCACCAGCGGCCTGCCGAACACCATCGGGCACGGCATCTGGGAGCCCTGGTTCCTGCTCGCCCCGAACAACACGCTGGCCTGCTTCATCTCCGACGAGCGGCCCGCGGGCAGCCCGACCAACAACCAGGTCATCGGGCACTACACGTCCACCGACGGCGGACGCACCTGGAGCGGCACCCTCACCCAGGACGTCGCCTTCCCCGCCGACAACCTCGCCCGCCCCGGCATGTCCGTCGTCGTCCCGCTGCCGAACGGGACGTTCATGATGGCGTACGAGATGTGCCGGGACGCCACCGACGCCGACCACGCCTGCGAGGTGTACACCAAGACCAGCCCCGACGGCCTGAACTGGGCGCCCGCCGACAACCCGGGAACCCTGGTGCGGACCGCCGACGGGCGGGAACTGCTGCACACCCCCTACCTGGCCTGGACCCCGGGCGGCGGACCGCAGGGCACCCTCCTCCTGTCCGGGCAGCGCGTCGTCACCGGACCCACCGGGAACAAGGCCGTGATGGCCGAGTCGGGCACCGTGGTGTTCGCCAACACCCGCCTGGGCGCGGGGGAGTGGACCGAGGTCGAGGCCCCGGTGCTGACCGCACCGACCGGCGGCTACAACAGCGGTGAACCGTCCTGCCCGGGCTACAGCTCCCCGATCGTCCCGGGCGCCGACGGCACGTCCTTCCTCTACCTCAGCGCCACCTGGCTCGGCACCGGCAACCAGTGCCAGGTCCGCTTCGGCACCGGTGCGCTCGGCGGCCCGGTGGGGCAGGTCACGACGCCGTGGACGGCGGGCAAGTGCCTCGACGTCGACACCAACACCAACGGCAACGGCAAGGCCGCCCAGCTGTGGGACTGCAACACGGCCACCGGCCAGCGCTGGTCCGTCGCCCCTGACGGCACCCTGCGCGCGTTCGGCAAGTGCCTGGACATCGACGCCAACGCCACCGCCAACTTCAGCAAGGTGCAGCTGTGGGACTGCGCCCCCGGTGTCGGCGGCCAGCAGTGGCGCCACCAGTCCGACGGCTCGCTGCTGAACCCGCAGTCCGGCCGCTGCCTGGACATCCCGTCCGGCGGCACCGCCAACGGCACGAAGCTGCAGATCTACGACTGCAACGGGCTCGGCACCCAGAAGTGGAACCTGCCCGCGTAGCAGGTCACTCGACGGCCGCGGCCAGGACGCCGGCCGGCCGGTCCAGCACGTCCCGGGGAGAGCCGCACGGATCCGGAGAAGGAGAGGGATCCGTGGCGGGCTCCGGAGAACGGGGGGTGCTGGACCGGCACCGGGATGTGCTGGGCCGGCGCCGGGGGTACCAGACCGTTGCGCGGCCGAGCCGGCCGCGGCGTCACCGCGGGGCGTCGTAGGTGTAGAAGCCCTGGCCCGACTTGACGCCCAGGTGTCCCGCGTCGACGTACTTCTTCAGCAGTTCCCTGGGCCCCGAGGGCAGGTGGGGGCGTTCCTGCGCGTAGTGGTTCTCGATGTCCAGGACGACGTCGAGGCCGACCTGGTCCATCATCCTGAAGGGGCCGGCCCCGAGGCCCGTGTTGATCTTCCACATCTCGTCCACGTCCTGGGGTGTGGAGACCCCCTCGGCCACGACCGCGAGCGCCTCGCGCTTGATGGCGGCCCAGACGCGGTTGAAGATGAAGCCGGTGGACTCCTTGCGCGCCACGAACGGGAAGATGCCGAAGCGCGGGAGTTCGCGCCGGAGCAGGTCGACGATCCCCGGGTCGGTGTGTCCGTCGGACATGAGGTCGACCGCGTTCTGCTGCGGCGGCATGTAGAAGTGCATGTTCAGCACCCGCTCGGGGTGCGCGACCTTGTCGATGAACTCACCGGTCGCGTACGACGAGGAGTTGCTGGCCAGGATGGTGTCGGGCCGGGCCGCCCGGTCCAGTTCCCCGAAGATCTCCTGCTTCAGAGCGAGGCGTTCCGGTACCGCCTCCACGACCAGCCAGGCGTCCAGCAGGGCTTCGGTCAGGTCGTCGGTGACCGCGACCCGGCCCGGCTCTCCGCCGTCGAGTCCGGCCGCGATCTCGCTCACGTGCTCCTCGACGTAGGCCCGCGCCGCCTCGCTCGACTCCGGGGACCTGTCGTAGATCCGTACGAGGCCGCCGCGGGTGGCGAACATGAGGGCGATCCGCCGGCCGAGCGTGCCGGCGCCGATGACGGCGACCGGCCGGTTCCGGATGTCCTGGGGGAGGGTGAATGCCATGTCTGTCTCCTGTGCTTCCTCGGGTGTTGCGGTGTGCGGAGAGCGCGGCCGGCCACGGGGGGCCTCGCGCCGTCGCGGGGCGGCCGGTGCCGGCGGCGTGAGCGCTGTCTAGCGATCCACCAGGCACAGCCCGGTCAGGGGGTACGGGAGCCGGACGATGTCGCGCGGCTTCTGGCCGGCGGCAGGACCGTCCGGCAGCGGAACCGCGCGGATGTGGCCGTGGAGGTCGGAGACGTAGGCGATCCCTGCCTCGCCGTCGACGGCGAGGCCGATCGCCTCCTCGAACCCGTCGGCGAGGATCTCGGGGCGCTGTCCCGCGGCTCCGGCGGGCGGCAGGGGTGCACGGTTGAGTGTGTTTCCGGCGGGCGGGGCTCCGCGGTCGGTCCAGTACAGCCGGTCGCCGTGCAGGTGCAGGTCGATGGGCTCGGGCAGGTCGCTCCACAGCACTTCGATGTCCGTGCGGTCCGCGGCGGTCTGCCCGGCGGGGATGTCCAGCCCGGCGCGGAGGATCCGGCCCCTGCCGCCCTTGGCGGGCCCCTTCTGCGTCCAGTACAGGTGCCCTCGTGCGGGGTCGACCGCCACGCCGACACACTCGCCCATGATCCCGTCCTCGGGAGGATTGACCACGAGGTCGGTCAGGCCGGTGCCGTCGGCCCGGACCCGGCTGACGCGGCGTCCCTCGCGGTCGCCCCAGTACAGGGTGCCGGCCCCGTCGGTGGTCAGCTGCTTGCCCGTGGTCATCGCCCCGGGCGGCACCAGGTCGCGTCGTTGCCCGCCGTCCGGGCTCAGGGCGTGGACGCCGCCGTCGGGGCGGGAGAAGTCCTGGCCGGCTTCGCCGGGAACGCGGGGATCGGCCACGGGAGTGCCCATCGTCGTCCAGTAGACGGCGGCCGAGTCCGCGGCGATGCCGTCCGGGGCGGGACCGGCGTCCTCCAGGAGGGTGTCCACCCGGCCGTCCGGAAGACTCACCCGCAGCACCTTCCCCGGCAGGATCTGCAGCGCGAGCAGTGTTTTCGGCATGATGGCTGTCCTTGCTCTCTTCCCTCGGTGGCGTGGCCTCGCCCCGGAAGGTGGAAGGGGCGTGGGCACGGTCTTTCCGGCTCCGGCGCGGGTGTCTCCGCACCGGGGCGGTCCTCTGCGCTGCGGCGCGCTCGCCCTTGCGTCTTGCCGTCCCGGGGCGCGGGGTCTTGCCAGCCCAGCGGCCCGAGGACGGAACGGGTGCGGTCGTCCCGCCGGTCCGCGAGGCGTCCGTAGGCCGCTTCCCCGGTGCCGTAGGCCTCTTCGACGGCGTCGAGGACCTCGCCCAGGCGGGCCGGGTCCGGGGTGCCGGTCTCGAAGGTCATCTGCGAGCCGACGTGCTCGACCAGGTGGCGCATGCCGGCGGGGCCGCCGCCCAGGGATCCGCTCTCGAACGGTCCCGTCACCGCCCAGCGCAGTCCGAGCGAGGCACGGACGAGGTGGTCGAGTTCCCGGACGCCGATCACACCCTGCTGCACGAGATGGACCGCCTGGTCGTTGAAGACCTTCTGCAGGCGGTTGCCGACGAAGCCGGGGATCTCCTTGTTCAGCCGGATCGGCAGCTTGCCGAGACCGCGGTACACCTCCAGTGCCCGCTCGACCGTTCCCGCGGTCGTCCGCGGTCCGGGCACCACCTCCACCAGCGGCATGAGTTCCGGCGGATTGAACGGGTGCCCGATGACGATCCGGCCGGCCGCCGGGTTGCCCCGGGCGATGACCGAGGGCAGCAGGGACGAAGAGGAGGAGGCCAGCACCACGTCGTCCCGTGTGTGCGCGGCCAGGGCCGCGAACATCTCCTCCTTGACCTCGACCCGTTCCGGCCCGGCCTCCTGCACGAAGTCCGCTCCGCGCGCGGCGGCGGCCAGGTCGGCGGTCACGGTCACCGGGCGGCCCGGAAGCTCCCGCTGCACCAGTTCGTGCAGGTCGGGCCGCGGGTCGGTGATGCGTACCTCCCAGCCGGCCTCGTCGAACAGACGGGCCCAGGAGACACCGATGACACCGGCGCCGACGATCGTCACGACCGCCATGTGAATCACCTCGGAGAAAGGGCGGAGAAGAGCTGGTACGGGCCCGGCCCGGCGACCTGCCCCTCGCGACGAGGGGACGGGAGCGGAGAGAGGTGAGCGGGCCGGACTGAACGGTGGCGCTCAGTGCCGCGCACTCCGGCGGGCGGTTCCGGTACCCAGTGGACACCCGATACGTCGGGTCTGTCCAATATATGATTGTCTAGTGAGTGATATGCCCAGTGATATCAGCCTGTCGCGCCGGCTCCTCGAACAGTTCCTCGTGGTCGCTCAGGAGAAACACTTCGGCAGGGCCGCCGAACGGCTCGGCATGAGCCAGCCACCGCTCAGCCAGTCCATCCAGCGGCTGGAACGCACGGTCGGGGCGCGCCTTCTGGACCGGGGCCCCGGCGGTGTCCGGCTGACCGCGGCCGGCGAGGGATTCGCCACCGACGCACAGCGCCTGCTCGACCTGCAGACCGCGGCCGTCGCCCGCGCCCGCCGCGTGGCGTCAGGCGTCAGGGGGGAGGTGCGGGTCGGATACGTGAGCCTGCTGAGCTACCTCTACCTCCCCGCCATGCTGCAGGCCGCGGCAGCCCACCTGCCCGAACTCCGCGTCCACCTGCAGCACGACTCCTCGGCCGGCGTGGTCGACCAGGTCCGCGGCGGGACCCTGGACCTCGGATTCGTCCGCGACCCGGCCCGGCTCACCGGCGACCTCGTCAGTACCGTCATCGCCACCGAGCGGATCGGCGCCGCCCTGCCCGACGGTCACCGGCTGGCCGAGGCGGACGGGATCGACCTCGCGCAGCTCGCGGACGAGGACTTCGTCCTGCCCGACCCGACCGCGCTTCCGGCGCTGGCCGAGCAGGTCCACGTCGCCTGCCGCGAAGCCGGATTCACCCCCCGCGCGGTGGCCGTCGCCGACGACCTCAGCGGCCTGTTCAGCTACGTGGGCGCGGGCCTCTGCGTCAGCCTCGCCCCCGAAGGCCTGCGTCACCTCGCCTTCGCCGGGGTACGCCTGGTACCCCTGCGCGGGCGCTCCGGGCACCTCGACACGGCGGTGCACGCCCTCCACCGCCCCGACGCCGACCCGGCGGTGATCCGCCTCCTCGCGGTGGCCCGCAACGCCCAGCTCCGGACACACTGACCTCAGTGACGAGGCCTGATCACAGCGGGACATGCCGAGGAGCACGCCTGCGCTCGCGGGGCCCGCAAGTGACCGCCTTCGCACGGCATTCGGCCAGGTCCGACGGGTTCGTGCCATTCATCGGCCACCCGCCTCCACCATCGCCGCGGCCCGGCTACACAGGAAGGCCGGGACGGCGCGCCGCCGCCCCGGCAGGGTGACGGCCGGTCGTGGGGGAGGTCGGGACGGTTGCTGACCATCGACGTGGAAGCGCTGCCACGAGCCCCCGCACACGCAAGGGTCGGACGGAGTGCGGGCCACGGGTCCGCGGAGCGGGGGAGTGATGGCGGCACGTCGACGACGCCGGCGCTTGAAGAAGCGGACGCACAGGCAACTGCGGGGCGTTGGTGCGGTGGTGGCCGTGGTTGCCGCGGTGTGGGCGGCCGGACACTGGTCGGCGGTGTGGCCCGTCCTGGTGGCCGTGCTCGTCGCGGCCGCGGTGGGCGGGACCGCATGGGCGCTGCTGCGGGCGCACCGCCTGGCGGTCGGCCAGGACCGGGCGTGGCGGGCCCAGGAGGAGGCCAGGGCACGGGAATGGTCGATGGCCGAGGTCGACGCGTTGTCGTGGCAGGAGTTCGAGAGGTACGTCGCCGAGCTGTGCCGGCGGGACGGCTGCACGAGGGTCGTCGTCAGCGGCAGGAGCGGCGACCTGGGCGCGGACGTCGTCGGCTACCTGGCCGACGGCCGCAAACTGGTCGTCCAGTGCAAGAAGTACGCGCCGCACCGGAGCGTGTCCTCGCAGGACATGCAGAAGTTCGTCGGCACCGCCCGCCTCGAACACGGCGCCGACGTCGCCCTGTTCGTCACCACCTGCCGCACCTTCACGAAAGCCGCGCTGGGCCTCGCACTGCGCCAGGACATCGTGGCCCTGCACCGCGACCTGCTGGGCTCCTGGGTCAAGGGCGCTCGTCTGGAGACCTTGATCCCGCTGAACGGAAGCGGCGGCGGCACCGGACGGCGCCCCTCCGCCCGACCGTGACGGCGTCAGGTGCCGCTCCATGGAGGACACGTGCCGGCCCGCCGGGATCAGCCGCGCGGGAAGCCGGCCCATGCGGTGATGATGAAGGCGTCACCGTCCTGCCCGATCTCGGCGGCCGGTGTTCCAGCCGACGTGCTCGTAGCGGATATGGGTGTTCACGACGACGTCGACGTCCTCGGGCGCGACCCCGGCCGCGCGGACCACTCGACGACGCGGGTGATCTCCACGTTGCCGACCCTGTCCGTACCGCCCGCTTCATCATCCCCGACAGCGACGATGCGTACGGCCTCCTCGATCACCACGTCCGCCGAGGGCTGGAGGGCCATCTCCGCCTCGAAGGCCATCACCCTCGGCCAGACGAGGAACTCCTGGATCAAGCCCATGAACTGACGGGCCGTTCCTCCTGACGGTCAACGGCCCGGCCGCCACCGAGCGGCTGCTGACGGCCCTGGAGCGCGCGGGCTCGCCGACCCACGTCCTGGCCACCCCGTTGCCGGCCGGCGAGGACTCCGGACGGTTCGGCACCGCCGCCGGCTGACCGTCCGTCCTGTTCCACTTCGGCGGCGCCGACCCCGCGGCCTTCACCGACGAGGACGGCGCCGCGCTGGGGGGCGGCTCCCTGCCGCCGGGCACCGTCATGAACCACTCCCCGCGCTACGCGCCCTCCGACCGCCACGCCGTCGCCGCCGGCGTACGCCAGTTCCTCACGGCCGCCGCGGCCTGGCTGTCGGACGCCGATGACGGACCGGGAACACCGGGCCCTGCCTGAGCGTGTCGTCGTGGCGGCGCGGGTCCGGACCCGCGTCCGGACCCGGACCGCGGGGAACAGGCCAGGCGGCGGGGCCGTAGGAAGCGCACATCCGCACAGTCCGCCTCGTGACCGTCCTGCCGGTTTCCGTGAACGCGGGCCCGGCTCCTCCCTTCACGCGCCGTCTCCGCCCGCGGCCCGGGGCTCGCGGCGCGGGTACCAGGCGACCACCAGGGCGCCGACCGCCACCACCAGGACGGCCAGCACGCGCATCGCGGTGTCGAGGGAAGTGGTGAAGTCCGTGACGACGGCGTGCCGCAGGCCGGGCGAGGTCAGACCCTGGGCGGCCAGGCGCTGTTCGGCGGCGGGGACGGTCGTCGGCGCGCCGGGCCCGCGCAGCGGCTCCGGGAGGCCGGAGGTGAACACCCCGGTCACCACACTGCCGCCGACCGCCACTCCGAGTGCGCTGCCCAGCTCCCGCGCGAGGCTCTGCAACCCCGAGCCCACTCCGGCCCGGTGCGCCGGCAGCGCGGACATCATGCCGTGCGACAGCAGCGGCGTGGCCAGGCCGCACCCGGCCGCGGTGAGCGTCGCCCCGAACGCGTACAGGGCGTACGGGGTGCCCGGACCGACCAGCGAGACGGTGCCCAGACCGGCCGCCAGCACCGCCAGCCCGAACCCGAGCGTCACCCGTGGGCCGGTACGCCGCTCCACAGCCACCGCCCAGCGCGGTGCGAGCAGCAGCGCACCCGCCATCGGCAGCAGCCGCACGCCCGCGCCCAGCGGCGAGCAGCCCTTGGCGTACTGGAGGTACTGCCCGTTGACGTAGAACAGGCCGAACATCCCGACGAACGCCAGTGCCATCCCGACCGCCCCCGCCCGCACCACCGGCACGGTGAACAGCCGCGGGTCCAGCATCGGATGCTCACGTCGCAGCTCCCAGAAGGCCCAGGCCGCCAGCAGCACCGCCGCGGCACCGAAGCCGCCCAGCACCCGCGCGCCGCCCCAGCCCGCCTGCGGGCCGGAGACGATGCCCGACAGCAGCGCGAGGAATCCCGCCGTCAGCAGGCCCGCCGACACCACCGACACCGGCCGGTCGTGCCGCGGCGGAGCCGGGGAGAGGGCCACCACCAGGACGAGTGCCGCCAGCGACAGCGGCACCACGCACCAGAACACCGCCCGCCACGAGCCGGTCTGGAGCGCCGCGCCGCCGCCCACGTTGCCCAGCACGGCCGCCAGACCCGTCATCGACGCCCACACCGCCACCAGCCGCGGCCGGCGGCACGCCGGGGCGCCGTCCACCATCAGGGCCAGCGTCGTCGGCAGCACCGCGGCGGCGCCCACACCGCTGACCATCCGGCCCGCGATCACCGCGCCGATGCCCGGCGCCACGGCACACAGCACGCATCCCGCGGTGAACAGGCCCATGCCCGTGGCCAGGACCAGCTTGCGGCCGAGCCGGTCGGCGAGCGCGCCGCCCGGGACGAGCAGGCAGGCGAAGAACACCACGTAGCCGTCGACGACCCACATCACCGACTCGGCCGACGGGCGCAGCGCGCTGCGCGACAGCGCGGGGACGGCGAGGTTCACGGCGGAGACCATGCCCACCACCAAGGTGACGCACAGACACATCACGGCGACGGTCAGCGGTCCGGGACCCTGGGCACCGGGGTCGTCCCGGGTACCGGACGCGGACCCCGCCCTGCCCGCCCACGCGGTCCCGGCCGGCCCGGGTGCCGCCCTGCCTGTGGTCCCGGGACCGGAGTTCACCGTCCGCCTCCTGTCCGCCGTACGCCGTCGTCGTCCCGGGGGTCCGGACCGGCGTGCGCGTCTGGACCGGCGTGTGAGTCTGGACCGGCGTGCGCGCCGGGGCCGGTGTCCGGGGTCGGACCGGCATACGGTGCAGGGCCGGTGCGCGGGGCAGGTCCGGTGCGCGGGGCAGGTCCGGTGGGCGGTGCAGGGTCGGTGTGGCGGTCCGGGCCGGCGTGCGGTTCCGGACCGGTGTGGGGAGCCGGGAGGGCCGGGGCGGCGCGGACGAGTTCGGCGCGGAACGCCAGCCGGTCGCCGCGGATGCGCAGGAACTCCAGGTCCACCGGGCGCCCGTCGGGCAGTCTGGTCAGCCGTTCCACGGTGAACAGCGCCGAGCCGGCCGGGATGTCCAGCAGCGCGCACGTGTGCGGGTCACCGCCCACCGCGTGCACGGTGACACTCGCCGAGCCGAGCCGGCCGCCGGTGGTCTGCTCGATGAGGCCGAAGAGGTCCCGTCCGGCCAGGTCGGCGGCGAGCAGCGGCAGCCCGATGTCCGCGGCCAGGTAGGTCAGGTCGAGGGACAGCGGCACACCGTCCAGCAGCCGAAGCCGTTCGATGTAGACCACCTGCCCGCCGTCGGGCACGTGCAGCTTGCGCGCCGCCTCACCGGGCGGGCGCACCAGGTCCGCGACCCGCACCTGGTTGGTCACCTCGCCGTGCGCGCGCAGTGTCTCGGCCAGGCCGGTCAGCCGCTCCAGCGTGTGCTCGTAGGGCCGCCGCACGATCACGGTGCCCACCCCCTGGCGCCGCTCGACCACGCCCTCGGCGCGCAGCATGCCCAGCGCCTCGCGGACGGTGTTGCGCGACACCGCGAAGTCGGCGATCAGCACCCGCTCGTCCGGCAGCATGCCCGAGGCGAACGCCCCGGAGGCGATCTGACGCCGGAGCACGTCGGCGACCTGCCGGGCCCGGTCCGCCCGGGTCCGCCGCCGGCTCTCCGGTGCCGGACCCCGCGCACACGCTCCACCCGGACCCGGGTCGGCGCCCGGGGGTGCGGGCTCGGTGGGCGAGGCGTTCATGGGACCTCCGCAACGCGTGGGGGGCGGGGACGGGCGGGGACGGACGTGGACGGGCGTACGCGCGGGCCCGGCGCGCCTCGGCGGTCGCTGAGGGCGGCAGCCGGACGCCACGCGCGGCGGTGACCGCGACGGGCCCGCGCGCCTCGGAGCAGCCGCCACCAATCGGGCCGGTCGTCACGGCAGGGCACCACGGACCGTGCCCGTACGCCGTCCACCGGTACGGCCGTCAGGGACCGTGCCCGTACGCCGTCCACGGGGCCGGCCGGGACGGACCGTGTTCGGCCTGCCATGCCCTGTGTGGTTCCGCCCAAGCTAGGGCGCCCATGTTTCCGGCACGTTACGCCACCCCTCCTGACCTGCGCTGACGCCCGTGACGTGCGGCGCGGCAGGAGGGCCTGGCCCGTTGCGCCACCTCGTCGCCGCGACGGCACCGGCATGAGGAGCCGGGCGGCCTCCCGACCCGGAGGCCGTCCTCTTGTTCCGTCTGTCGAAACTCTTGTTCCGCCTGGCGGGCTCGCTTAGGGTCGGCGCCTCCGGCTCGGTCGCCCCGCGCGGCCGGGTCTCCCTGTGCGGACACGAAGGAGCGTGCGGTGGTGCAGCAGGCGTCGCAGGACGGGTCGTCGCAGCCGAGGGACGAGGCGGTGGGCGAGGACGACAGACACGGCACCGGCGGACGGGCCGACGCGGGGCAGGGCGTGCGGCCGGGAGCGGCCCGCGAGGACGGCGGGACCCGCGGCGTGGGGCGCCGCGGCTTCGTCGTCGGGGCCGGACTGGCCGGTGCCGGCGGCCTGCTGGGCGCCGGCGGGTCCGCCCCGGCGGCTGCCGCCGCACGCCCCGGCCAGGAGGCTCACGGCGCTCACGGCGGCGGCCACGGTACGCCCGGACCGGAGGACTTCCGTGCCGAGCGGCTGCTGCTCGTACCCGACGTCGTCCTGCTGGCCGAAGGGCCGGTCAGGGACCGCGCGGTGCTCGTCCAGGGCGGCACCTTCCGGGCTGTCGGACCGGTCCGCCGGCTCACCGACGCGCACCGCGACTCCCGCGTCGTGCGGCTGACGGGCCACCTGCTGATGCCGGGCTTCGTGGACGCCCACCACCACCTGACGCAGAGCTTCGGCAAGGCCCAGGCGTTCGGACAGCCGTCGGAGATCTTCAAGACCGTCTGGGAGCCGCTGGAACACGCCCTGGACGAGGAGACCGCCCACCTCTCGGCGAAACTCGCTGCCCTGGAGGCGCTGCGCGGCGGGTTCACCACCGCCGCCGACGCCGGCACCCGCGCGCCCGTCGACGTGGGCGTCGTCGCCCAGGCAGCCGAGGAGGCCGGGCTGCGCTGCGTGCTGTCCAAGGTCGTCTCCGACGGCAAGGGCGGCGAGGAACACCTGGAGCGCTTCCACGGCTCCCGGCTGATCCACCCCTCGCTCGCGATACCCGTCCCCGAGGACGCCACCGCCGAGGTGCTGAAGAAGACCGCCGACCTGTGCGCGGACGCCGGCGCGGTCTTCCAGGTCCACGTCAACGAGCACCTGGCCGCCGTGGAACGCTCGCTCAAGAGCGTGGGCCGCCGCCCGGTCTCTTACCTGCACCACATCGGCGCCCTCAACACGCAGACGCTCGGCGCCCACGCCACCCTGCTCACCCCCGACGAGATGCGCATGCTCGCCGACACCGGCGCCGCGGTCAGCTACAACCCGGTGGCCAGCGCCTGGAAGGGCAACGCCGTCGCACACGCCCTGATGTGGCAGGCCCTGGGCATCCGCTTCGGCACCGGCACCGACGGCACCCGCGGCGACGGCTTCCGCCTGGTCGACGCCGCGGAGAGCGCCCAGCGCCTGACCCACGGCCTGACGACCGGTGACTCCGCGTGCGGCGCCGGCAGCGTGTGGCTCGCCCACGCCACCGCCCTCGGCGCGGACGCGCTCGGGCTCGGCAAGGTGACGGGTGAGATCGCCGTCGGCAAGGCCGCCGACTTCCTCCTCGTCGACCTCCGGGTGCCCGAACTCACCCCGTCCTACGACCTGTCGTGGGAACTGGTCCGGCTGGCCGGCCGCGACCAGATCACCGCGGTCTTCGTGGACGGCAGGCTCCGGCTGTGGCACGGCTGGCCCACCGACTGGGACGGGCCCGCGCTGGTCCGCAAGGCCGCGGAGGTGGGACCGGAGGTCGTACGGCGTGCCCGCGTCCAACGCGTGGACCCGGACCCGGACGGCTCCGCCCGCCACCCGGGCCGCCCCCGCTCCTGACCGGCCACGCCGCCCGGTGACCGATCCGGCCGCCGCTCCCGCCCTCACCGAGCCTCAGAGCCCGGCGGACCTCTCGTCCACCGGAGGACAGAAGACGGCCGCGCCCCTATGCACGGGGTGTGCCGTCCCAGCGCCAGGTGATGGGACGAGGGCGCCCGGGCAGTTCGGCGCGTCCGGTGGCCCACAACAGGGTGGGCCAGGGGTCCGTAGTGCGTGGGGCATCCGGAAACAGCCGGGCGAGCACCCGGGAGCACAGATCGGCGGGCGGGTTCCAGTCAAGCCCGAGCCCTTGGGCCAGATCATGCGTGTGCACCAGGGTCTCCACGATCCCCATCGCGGCGAAACCCTCGGCGTCGGAGACACCGAAGACGTGGTAGGCGCGAGTCTGCGGGGGAGTCGTGCGCACCATGGCGACCAGCAGGGCGCCGCTGGCCTCCAGCACCTGCAACAGGCCGGCGGGTCCCGCCGCACGGTCCGCGTGAATCGCGTTCGCGGGACCGCCGGGCCGCCGGCTCTCCCACAGGAAGGGCACCTCGCCGTCCAGCGGCGGGGTGCCGGGGCCCAGTTGCACGGCGTAGGCGAAGAGGTCGTCGCTGAGGTGCTCGACGGTTTCCCAGCAGTCCCATTCCAGCGAACCCGCCTTCCCGTTCCACGCCGCTGGGGACGCCTTGCGGAGGACCGCCACGGCGAGGCGCACGGCAAGGTCGAGGTCGTCCGCGGTGACGGCGGACTGAGAGGGGTCCATCTCAGCTGATCGGAACATGGCAGGACCGTACCGTGACGGGAAGGAATCACTGCGGGCTCCACGACCAGGGCGGCTGGAAGGAAGCGGCCTTCGCTCTCGGCCTGGCGGGCATCACGGCGGCGATCACGCTCAGTCTGTAGAGGCGGAGCACCCACTCACCGCGGCCGACCGCCGCGCTGCGACCCGGTCGACCACCGTGAGCGCGGTGCCATCGAGGGCAGGATCAACGCCTCAAGAGGCACCGCGCCGTTGCCACGGGATGCGACAAGGACAGCACACTCATCGAGTGCCGGGCATCCCGCGGTTCTCAGGCCGCCGGGGTGCCGACCAGGAGGTCTCCTGCGGTGCCCGCCGCGTCGGGGTGGTAATACTCCCTGATGGCGTCGGCCCAGGCCGGTACCGACGCCTGGTCCGCGCCCACCGGCTCCAAGGCGTCGAACAGCGCGTTGATGTTCGGCAGGGCGAAGCCGATGGCCTGCATGACCGCCGCGAATGTCGGGCGCTCCACCAGCCCGTCCCCGTCCAGGTCCGTCACAGCCGTGAGCGCTTCGGCGAACTCGTCGACCGCCCCGGCGAACCGCTCCGGACTGAGGACGATCGCTTGGAACTCCTCGAAACTGATGTTGCCGTCGCCGTCGGCGTCCAGCTCGGTGACCAGAGTCGTCCAGAACCTCCGGAGGGCTTCCACCAACGCGGTGCGCTTGGCGGCGTCCGCCTCGGGGACCGCCGCGACGACTCTGCCGGCCATCAGCTCGAAATCGTCGGACTCGATGGCGCCGTTACCGTCGGCGTCGAACAGTGTGAACACCAACCGGACCCGGTCGACTGCCTCTGCCTGCATCAGGACCCACCCCTTCACATCCGCATTTCGGCACCGTCCACTTTATGGAGCAATGACCGGCCTGCTCTTCGAATGCGCACCATTCACACGAACGAGTGGCAGCGGCCGAAAGGCGGCGCAGAGGTGTCTTCGGACGGCGGCTCATGGCCGGGCGAGCGCCCCGTAGGAAGTCCGCCTCCAGCAGGAGGAGGACCAAGAAGCCGAGCCCCCTCTATGGAGGCTGCGGAACTCAGAACTCAGCCGAGGGCTTCCCGCAAACTCTCGCAGACCCGCTCCACCTCCGCCGCCTCGGGGAAACATCCTGCGGCGCCCATGGCCACCTGCAGCGCCGGACCGGAGGCATCGAACCGGGCCATGTCCTGTTTCCCGACGGGCTGCACAACGAAGTGGATGTGTCCGGGAATCCCGCCCGCATGCGACCACAAACACACATACACCTGCTCCGGGGCCGTGACCTCGGTGACGGCTGCGCTCACCCGCTGCAGCAGCGGTCCCAGCTCCCCGGATTCCTGTGCGGTCAACTCGGCGACGTGCAGCACATGCCGAGTCGGTTTGACCACAACGGTGCCCAGCCCCAGCGGCCCGACGCAGTGCTCGACAACCCAGGAGTCGGTCCGCAGCACGTTGCCGCCAGGCAGGGGTGCCCTGCCGGCCGTGAGGTCACACGCCATACATCCGCCGGCCGCGCGGGCGTCTGCAACCATCGATGCTTCCCCCCTCTGCGCTGATCCCCTCGTTCTCGCTCAGCATTTGAACACAGAGGCCTGACTCGCGGGGGGGGGGTGCCTCTATGTCTTTCGTCAAGCGAGTCGAGGGTTCCTCGGTTCGTAGAAGGTTCCGTCGCGGAGCATGGCGAACAGGACGCTGATGCGGTGGCGGGCGAGGCGGAGGAGGGCCTGGGTGTGGGTCTTGCCGCGGGCTCGGCAGCGGTCGTAGTAGGTGCGGGAGGCGGGATCGTGGAGGGCTGCGAACGCGGAGAGGAACATCGCCCGTTTCAGCTGCCGGTTCCCGCCTCTGGGGGCGTGTTCACCATGGATCGACGTGCCGGACTGCCGGGTTGCCGGGGCGAGGCCGGCGTAGGAGGCCAGGTGGGCGGCGGTGGGAAAGCTGCTGCCGTCACCGACGGTGGTCAGGAGGACTGCGGCGGTCCTGACTCCGATGCCGGGCATCGACGTCAGGACCTCGGAAAGAGGGTGGGCCTCCAGCAGGGCTTCGATCCTGGCCTGAAGGGCCCGGCGTTGTTCGTGGACGGCGGCCAGCGACTTCGCCAGCGACGGGACGATCACGTCGAGAGTGCCGGTGCCGGGGACGGTGACGGTCTGTTCGTCGAGTGCGGTGAAGATGTCGTCGACCAGCCGCTCGGCCATCCGCGGTGCCCTCGGACGGACGATCTCGACCAGCCTGCGGCGGCCTGCCTTGCGCAGGGCCTGCGGGGATCCGTAGCGCTCGAGGAGCCAGGTGACGGCCTGGTGGTCCAGGCGGGGGCCGAGGACGCGTTCGAGGCTGGGGTGGAACTGGGTGAGCAGGCCGCGGATGCGGTTGGAGGTGCGGTTGGCCTCGCCGGCGAGGTCCTGGTCGAAGCCGACCAGCATGGTCAGCTCGGCGGTGGCCTCGTCGGTCAGGTCGAGGGTGCGCAGGGTGTGGGGCATGGTGCGGGCGGCGTCCGCGATGACGGCGGCGTCCTTCGCGTCGGTCTTGGCCTCGCCGGGGTAGAGGTCGGCGATCCTGCGCATTGCCAGGCCGGGCAGGTAGGCGACCTGGCAGCCGGTGTCCCGGGCGACGGTCAGCGGCAGGGCGCCGATGGAGGCGGGCTGGTCCACGACCACCAGGACGGTGCCGAACTTGGTCTTGAGCTTGTCGAAGACGGCCCGCAGCTTTGGTTCGCTGTTCGGCAACGCCTTGTCGAAGACCGTCTTCCCGGCCGGGGTCAGACCGTGTCCGTGATGCGTCTGCTTGCCGACGTCCAGGCCCAGGAAGACGTCCACCCCGTCGATGCTGATCACCGTGCCCCCACATGCGTCGATGCGTGCCGGCCCCAGGGTCGGGAGCCGTTCTCGCGCAGCCACGTTATGCAGACCTGCCGCCCGCGAGCGGCCGGGCATTGCGCCCGGCAGGACGGTGGTCGGACCTCTGATCAGCGTCTCCGACGGCACCCCTCGGACCCGGTGACACCACCCCCCAGGTCATCCGATCGACAGGGGGCAACAGTCATGCCGGGCCCGGAGGCCAGCGGCCCTCTTGCAGGACCGCGAAAAAGATAACGGGGGCCGACGATCAAAAGCTCCCGCCGAACCATTCACCGCTTCGCTCGCGGAGGAAGTGATTCCGCATCGACGCGGCGACGCGGCCACGGAAACTTCCGGTCGGACGAAGGCACTTGCTCGAACCGCGCAGGCATGACCCGGCCGGGACGGGCAACCAGGAGGGAACCGAAGGAATAAAGAAGCCAACCAGGACAGGTCAGGAGATATCGATGTCATCCTACAGTCGCACGGGCGCACACGGGACGAGCCGGACCAGCGGGCTGGCGATCGCGGGACTGGTCTGCGGCATAGTCGGCCTCTTCTTCCTGCCGATCATCCTCGGTCCGCTGGCCATCATCTTCGGTGCCGTCGCGCTGCGGCAGACCGGTTCCGCGATGGCGAAGTGGGACATCGGCCTCGGAGTGGTCGACATCGTGTTCATGGTCGTGATGTTCGCCGTCGCGGCCCACAACGGCGGCAGCTTCACCTGGAACTTCGGCTGACCCGTGTCCGCCCGCTCCCGCCCCCGCCGCTCTACCGGGACACTCTGGCTGTCGCCGCCGCCTGCACCGCGCCGGCCCCGGCAGACTGAGCAAGCCGGAACGGTCAACGTCACCGTGCGTGCCGTGCTTTTCGCGGGTGGACCCGATCGCAGCGACGGGAGCCGGGACGCGCCGAAGGATGGCCCCGGTCCACTTCGGGATATGTTCCGGTTCGTGAGCGATTCCGAGCCCTGAGCGATTCCGCGCCGCGAGCGATTCCGCACCCCGGGCGCGCCGCGGCCCAGGTGCGCGGGGTGCGTACCCGGGCCGTGCAAACCGGTCCCCTGGGCGGTCCGGTCCTCTGTGCGGGTGGTGCCGGTGTCAGGCGGTGAGGGTCGTGTGGAGGGCGTCGAGGCCGTCGCGGTAGATGCCGGTGAACAGGTCGGTGACCTCGTCCTCCGTGGCGCCGTCGGGGTGGAAACGGCCGGACCACTGGACCTCGGCGGCGTTCTCCTGCCCGGGGACGGCGTGGACGCGGAGGGTGGAGACGTAGCCGTTGACGGGGAAGGGGGCCTGGAGGATGGCGTAGCTGTAGTGGCGTTCGGTCTCGTTGAAGTCGACGAGGCGCTCGATGATGACCTCGCCTTCGGGGTTCTTCAGCCGGCGGACCCGGCCGCCTTCGAGCGGGGTGCTCTCGGGGATGTAGGGGAGCCAGTCGGGCAGGGCGTCGAAGCCGCCGATGAGGCTCCAGACCTTGTCGGGCGAGGCGGGGACGATGCGGCTGACGGACGTCGAGGCCATGGTGTTTCTCCGGATGGTGTTGCCGGTGGGGGGTTGCGGGAGCGTGGGTGGGGTCAGGCGCCGTCGGGCAGCGGTGCGGCGGGGCTGACCAGGTCCGCGGCGCGCAGGTCCGTCCAGAACGCGGCCGGGACGGTCTCGTTCAGCGCGGCGGTGTCCTCGGCGATGCGGCTGGGTCGGGTGGCGCCGGGGATGACGGCGGCGGCTGCCGGGTGGGCCAGGGAGAACTGCAGGGCGGCGGCCTTGATGCTGATGCCGTGCCTGTCGGTGAGAGCCTTGAGACGCTTGACCTTCTCGATGATCTCCGGCGGGGCCTGCTGGTACTCGAAGTGGGTGCCGCCGGCGAGGATGCCGGAGCTGTAGGGGCCGCCGACGACCATGTCGACGTTCTGCTCCTGGGCCATCGGCAGCAGCCGCTGCAGGGCGTGGGCGTGGTCGAGGAGGGTGTAGCGGCCGGCCAGCAGGAACCCGTCGGGCTTGGGCTCGTCCAGGGCCAGGGTCAGCTCGATGGGCTCGGTCTTGTTGACGCCCAGACCCCAGGCCCTGATGACGCCCTCCTCCCGCAGACGGGACAGGACACGGAAGGCCCCGGTGCGGGCCTCCTCGAACTTGCTGACCCAGGCGTCGCCGTGGAAGTCCTGGGCGATGTCGTGGACCCAGACGATGTCGAAGCGGTCGACGCCCATCCGCTTGAGGCTGCCCTCGATGGAGCGCTCGGTGGCGTCGGCGGTCCACTCGTGGAGCACCTTGTTGGGGTTGCCGTGCTCGAACAGTCCGCCCTTCTCGCCGAAGTCGGGGACGTCGGTCTCCCTCTCGTCCAGGATGACCCGGCCGACCTTGGTGGACAGCACGTAGGAGTCGCGGGGCCTGGCGGACAGGACCTGGCCCAGGCGCTGCTCGGCGAGGCCGGCTCCGTAGAAGGGGGCGGTGTCGTAGTAGCGGATACCCGCGTCCCAGGCGGCCTCGACGGTGGCCCGGGCGTCCTCGTCGGGGATCGCGCGGAACATGTTGCCGAGCGGGGCGGTGCCGAAGCCGAGCCGGCCGGGAAGGATGTTCTTGAGGGACATGAACGGTGCCTTTTCGATCGATGCCTCGTGGTGGGGGCGAGGCGGTGGGAGCGGATGTCTCCCGGTGCGGCGGCTCTTCCGAGGGAGCCGGGCACGGGGGTGAGGGGACACCCGCCGGGGTGGTACCGGCGGAACCACATATAAATGCAGAAGCGCCTTACGTGCGTCCACAATAATTGCAGACGCGGGCTAATGCAAGGCTGCCCGTTGCCGTCGCGATCGGGCGTCCGTCCGGGGCGATCGAGGGGGCGGGACCCCGGTTCAGGGCTGTGCCGGGGGTCGTCCGGAGGTCTCTCGGGCGTCCGGCGCCGCGTGCGGGGCGGGTGCGGGCGTCGGGCGCGGCCCGGTGGTCTGCGGGCCGGCCACGAAGGGGTGCCCGGGCGGGGTGGACGTAGGGGAGTGGGATTACCCGAAGGACGACGCGACCGGCACGGCCTCCTGCGCCGGGGCCGTACGCTGTGGCGGGTGCCCCGGAGACCTCCGGGCGAACCACAGGACGGCGACCGTGTACAGCGCGACGCCCGCGAGGTCGATCACGACGATGGGCAACGTCGCGTCGGCGGCCGTCTCCTCGCTGCTGAGGCCGTCGACGGCCGCCGCCGACAGGCCGAACGCCAGAAGGTTGTTGACCGCGTGCAGACCGATGGCCGCCTCCAGACCGCCGGTGCGAACGGTCAGCCCCCCGGCGAGCAACCCGAAGACGACGAGTTCGGCGAAGCCCCACAGCGTGCCCCAGCCGTGAGCGGCGGCGAAGAGCACGGCCTGCGGCGCCACCGCACACCACGGTGAGCGGAAGAAGGCCCCCACGGACTGCAGCAGCCAGCCACGGAAGACGTACTCCTCGGCGGCCGACTGCAAGGGAACAAGGACGACGAGCATCGCCATCGCGGGCAGGAACACCTCCATGTCCGCCCACCCGGACGGTGCCACGTCCTGCCCCGGCAGCAGCAGCACGACTCCGCAGGACAGGGCGAGAACCGGCAGCGCCACCAGGACGCAGACCCCCAGCCACCTCCACCGCAGCCCGCCGGTGACCGACGACGCCGTACCGGCCGGACGGCGGCCGATCCAGCCCGCGGCCAGCAGGACGAACGGTATGACGGAGGCGATCAGCAGCAGGTCGACGGCCGTGTTCGTCACCGGCCCGAAGTCGGCGAGGCCGTCCTGGTCCTCCGGATATCCGCCGATGTCACCGATCACGGCGGCGAGAAGGAGGATCAGGCCCAGCGCCGTCGTCCAGGCGGCGCCGATGAACAGCGTTCCCGTCACCGGCCGCCACCACCGGTAGCGGCGCGAGACACGGGCGAGCCGGTGGAACGGGAGCAGCGGTGCGGAGGGCGGAGGCGAGAACTTCATGATCACAACCTGCCCGGCCGGCCGTCCCCCGTCATCGGCCGTGCGCACGATCCGCGTCTCTACCCAAAGGTAGAGGCGGCCTCGGCCGGGGAGGGCGTGCGCCGGGCGGTCCGTCGGCGCCGTAGGCTCGGCCCGGACATGGAGACGATACGCAACTGGCTGCCTCCCGCGGTGATCGCGGCGGCCGAGGCCGCCTGGCTGGGCCCCGGCGCCGCCTGGGCCCAAGAGGCCGCGCCGGGCGTGGCGGGCGCCGCCGGCGCGGTGTGCGGCCTGGCCGTCCAGACGGCCGCCCTGGGCCACCGCCGCCGGACACCGGTGGGGGCGCTGGCGTGGACGGTGGCCGCTTCCGTCCTGGGACAGCTGTCCTGGCCGGACGGGTACCTCGGCATCGGCACGCTGGTCGCGCTGTACTCCCTGGCGGTCCTCCGCCCGGCGTCCGTGACCGTGCGGGCTGCGGCGGCGGTGATCGGTGCGGAATGGCTGCTGTCCCTCCTGCGTGTCGGCCCGCGGCCCGCGCTCGTACCGGAACTGGTGCTCAGCACGGTCGTCTACGCGCTCTGTGCGGGACTCGGTGAGCGGCGGCGGCAATGGCTCGCCGGGCGGCTCACCGCGGCCCGGCGGCTGGCCGCCGCCGAGGACGGCAGACGGCGGGCGGGTGAGACCGAACGCGAACGTCTCGCCCGGGAACTGCACGACGTGAGCGCCCATCACCTGACGTCCGTCGTCGTCACCGTGGACGCCGCCCGCCGGCTCGGCGGCAGCAGACCGGGCCTGCGGGCCGAGGCTCTCGCGTTCGCGGAGCGCACCGGCACCGAAACCCTCACCGCACTGAGGGGACTGGTCGGCCTGCTCCAGGACGCGGAACGGCCCGGCCCACCGCAGCCGATGACCGCACGGATACGGGAACTCGTCGCCGAGTTCGGCAGACTCGGCCGCCCCATCAGTACGGAGATCCCTCCCGACCTGGCGGGCACGGCGGCTGAGGCCGCTTGGGGTATCGTCCGTGAAGCCCTCACCAACGTGCTGCGCCACGCGCCCGGCACGGCCGTGCGGGTGCGCCTGCGGCGCTGTGACGGGCAGCTCCTGGTGGCGGTGGACAACACCGCGCCGCGCCCCGCCGGCACGCCGCGCCCGGCAGCCGCGCTGGGCGGGGGCCGGGGGATCGACGGCATGCGCAGGCGGGCGGCCGCGGCCGGCGGGCGGCTGACCGCGGGCCCCGGCCCCGACGGCGGCTGGCAGGTGCGGGCGGAGCTGCCCGACGACACCGGCCCGCGGCCCGCGACCGCCGCACGCCGACGCCGCGACGCACTGCGCGTACAGCGCCTGTGCGACCCCGCGCTCACCGTGGCTGCCGGAACTCTGCCGCTGTTCGCAGCCCTCGCCGACATGGAGAACCCGACGGACACCGGCCACCGGGCGGACGCCGGCGGCCTGGCCGTCCTCGCCCTGCTGGCCGCCGTGCACGCACTGCCGCTGCTGTGGCGGCGGCGCGCACCCCGGGCCGCCCTCGCCGGCGTACTGACAACGGCCTGGCTGTGGCCGCCGGCCGTCGCCTGCTCACTCCTGCCCGCCCCGATGGCACCGTTCCTCGCCGCGGGCCTCATCACCGAAGCTCTCGCGGTCTACGCCGTCGCGGTGTACGGCCCCCGTCCCGCCGGCACCTGGCCGCTGGTCTTGGCGGCCTCGACCGCCGCGGCGGCGGTGCTGCCGGTCACGGCCGGCGTCGACGGGACGCTCGGCGGCCTGCCCGCCTCGTGGACCTCGGTCCTCGTCGTCACCGCGGTGACATGGACCCTGCTGACACCGGCGTTCGCGCTGCTGTGGACCACCGGAGTGGCGGTCCGGCGCCACCGGCTGCGCGTGCTGGCGCGCGAGCACCACGCGCTCGCCAGTTCGGCATGGCAGGCCGGCCTCGCGGCGGACGCCGAACGGCGGAGGCTGGCGGCGAGACTACGCGAAGCGGTCCTGGACCGCACCGCCGGCGTCGCCGAGAACGCCGCTCACGGACGCCTGGAAGACGTCGCCGACGCGGCACGTTCAGCCCTCGCCGCGATGCGCGAGCTGCTCCACAGCCTCGACGGAGCCGGCCTGCGCGGTCAGCGGCTCGCACCGTCCCCCACCGCCGCCGACTTCGGAGCACTGTGTCACCGCCTGCGGGCGGCAGGACGGGACGTACGGCTGCGCGGCCTGGCCGGCACGGCCGCGGAACTGCCGCCGTCGGTGGCCCTGTTGGCGTACCGGACAGTGGCGTCCGCCCTCGACGCCGGTGACCGGGGACCGGCCCGGGTCACCCTCCGCAGGCGCCGCGGTACCCTGCACATCACGGTGTCAGGAGTACCTCTCGCGGTCACCGGGCCGGTCGCGGAACGCCTGCGGGTGCAGGCCGACGCGGGAGAGGGGCGGATCACCTTCGCTCCGACCGGTACCGTGCAGGTGTCACTCCCTGCCTCACCACGATCCACTCCGACTCAGGAGGTGCCGCCGTCACCACACATGTGATGGTCGTCGACGACCAGGCGGTGGTCCGTGCCGGTTTCGCGGCCATGGTGGACGCCGAACCCGACCTGGCGGTCGTGGCGGAGGCAGGTGACGGGGCGTCAGCGGTGGAACTCGCGGCGGCCCGGGCACCCGATCTCGTCCTGATGGACATCCGCATGCCCGGCATGGACGGACTCACCGCCACCCGTCTCATCACCGGGCTGGAGACCCGGCCCCGGGTGCTGGTGCTCACGACGTTCGACCTCGACGAGTACGTCTACGAGGCCCTGCGGGCCGGTGCGTCCGGCTTCCTGCTCAAGGACGCCCAGCCGGAGGAACTGCTGACCGCCGTCCGCGTGGTGGCCGCCGGCGACGGCATCCTCGCCCCCGGCGTCACCCGCCGGCTCATCGACACCTTCGCTCGGGGCGGCCCACTGCCGCCTCCGGTGCCCGCGTTCCTGGCCCGGCTCACCCCGCGCGAGCGCGAGGTGCTCCTGCAGATCGCCTCGGGCAGGACCAACGCCGAGATCGGCACCGAACTCGGCGTGGCCACGGGCACGGTCAAGACCCATGTGAACGCCCTCCTGGCCAAACTCGGCCTGCGCGACCGGGTACAGGCCACGATCCTGGCGTACGAGAGCGGTCTGATCCGGCCCGGTGGCACGCCCGCGCTGTGACCCGGCCGGCCCGCGCAGGGCCGACCACCGGTCCTGCGGTCGCCGGGGACGTCGATCCGCCGAGGACGCCGATCCCGCCGATCCCGCCGGTGCCGCCCAGGGGCCGGCGGTGCCGATGCGGCTGACGCCGCCGCCGAGGGCATCGATGCCGTCCACGGCGCCGATGTCGTCGCCGACGTCGCGTCCTGCCCTTGCCGTCCCCGTTCGCGAAGCCTTCGGTGCGTTGCGGGAACAGTCGGTTCGGCCGGCGGTGTTGCACGGACCGAGGGACCGGGGCAGCACGGGGCGGGGAGCGCGGAAAGCGCGAGGTCGTCGCCACCGTAGGATCCGGGCCCTCTCGGGATCGCGGTACGTCCGCCGCGTACCCGGACCGACACGCAAGTCCGCAGGAGGACTGTCTGATGACTGACCGGCCCTTGACGCTCATGGCCGTGCACGCCCACCCCGACGACGAGGCCACCGGAACCGGAGGAGTCCTCGCCCGGTACGCGGCGGAGGGCATGCGCACGGTTCTCGTGACGTGTACCGACGGCCGATGCGGGGACGGACCGGGAGGTGCCAAGCCGGGAGATCCGGGACACGATCCGGAGGCTGTCGCCCTGATGCGCCGTCAGGAACTGGAGGCGAGCTGTGAGGTCCTGAAGGTCAGCGATCTGGAGATGCTGGACTACGCCGACTCCGGGATGATGGGCTGGCCGAGCAATGACGTCCCCGGGTCCTTCTGGCAGACGCCCGTGGAAGAAGGCGCCGCCCGGCTCGCGGAACTCATGCGGCACTACCGGCCCGATGTGGTCGTCACCTACGACGAGAACGGCTTCTACGGGCACCCCGACCACATCCAGGCCCACCGCATCACCATGGCGGCACTGGAGATGACCGAGCTGACCCCGAAGGTGTACTGGACGACGATGCCCCGCTCGGCGATGCGGCGGTTCGGCGAGGTCATGCGCGAGTTCCACGAGGACATGCCGGAGCCGGATCCCGCCGAGGCCGCCGCGATGGCCGAGATAGGCCTCCCCGACGAGGAGGTCTCCACGTGGGTGGAGACCACCGCGTTCAGCGGCCAGAAGTTCGACGCACTGGCCGCCCACGCCAGTCAGGGCGAGAACATCTTCTTCCTGAAAATGGGTCGGGAGCGGTTCGGTGAGTTGATGGGCATGGAGACCTTCGTACGGGTCCGGGACACCACCGGAGCGGCCCTGCCTGAGAACGACCTCTTCGCCGGACTGCGCTGATGCGACGCGAGGCCGTCTCTCCCGGTCTCTGATCCTGGGAACCCAGATCCACGACAGCGCGCGCAGCCGCCGAGTGGGGGCAGGGCGGCCCGCGCCGCCCTGCCCGCCGGGCGCACCGCCGGCCGGAGTGCGCCGGCGAAGCGCCGGATGAGCGGCACGGCCGGCACGGACCGTCGTCCACCCCGGCCGACGGCCGTCCCCTGTCACGACTGGTCGTGCCGTCGCGGCAGCAGGTGCGCCGGGGGCCGAGGGAGGCCTGTGGTCAGTGGGATGTGTCAGAGTCGGCGCATGCTCGAGATCGTGGTGAAGACGGAGAACAGGGAACGGCACGTCCGTGTGTCCGCCGGGGAGTTGGCCGGACTGGTCCGGCGGATCGGTGGGGACGGCGACCGGTTCCTGGTGGTCCAGCGGATACCCGACCTGCCTGACGTCTTCGCGCAGGTGTGGCACGAGACCGGTGGCGGCTACACGCTGGAGCACCGCGACGGCGCCGCCGACCGGCATTTCCAGGCGGTCGTCGACGGGCCGGAGGCCGTGATCGCGGCGATCACCGGCTGGGCGTGCCAGGAGGCCGGATGGGACGGTGGTCCGGCTTGGTCGCCGCTGGACATGGGCCCCGCCCGTGAGGTGCCGCCGCTCGACCTCGGCGAGGACGAGCGGGAGGAGCTGGAGAGACGCGTCCGCGAGGTGCTGTGCGGCGGCTACGCCTCCCGCGCCGGACTGGCCGAGCTGGCTGAGGAGTATCTGGTCACCGGTGACCGCCGGCCCGTCTCACGCGAGCAGGCGGAGGCGCTGGCCGACCGGTTGTGGCTGGAGCGGGTCGCGGAGCAGGCCGAGTGGCAGGGGGAGACGGATCCTGAGCGGCTGACCCGCGCGTTCACCGCCCTTCAGGACGCCGGTATCACGGCCCGCGAGAACTTCACCTGCTGCCGTGGCTGCGGCCAGTCCGAGATCGGCGGCGAAGGCGGCCCCGACGCCCGCGGCTTCGTCTACTTCCATACCCAGGGCACGGACTCTGCCGCAGCCGGCCGCGGACTGACGCTCCTCTACGGCGGCTTCGACGGTTCGTCCGAGACCACGGCGGCCATCGGCCACGAGGTGGTGGCCGCGCTCGAAGCGGTCGGTCTGCGCGCCGAGTGGGACCATGACCCCGGCCGGGCCATCACCGTCACCCCCCTGGACTGGCGCCGTCGCCTCGTCGGCTAGGGACCGTGTCACCCAGCAGACGCATGAGGAGTGAGGGGCCAGGGGGCGGGTGCTGCCAGATTTGGCACCGGCGCGGCATCATCCAGGGTCAGCGCGCCGAGGTTTCCCTCCGCGCGCTCGACCGCTCCGTGCAAGCGATGGTCTTCACCCAGGTCCGTCCCCTGCGCCGGGACGTCGTCGCCGCCTTCGAGGAGTCGGTGACCCGGCTGCCGGAAGTGGTCTTTCGTCCACACGATGGCCGGCAACGACGACTTCCTCGTCCACGTCACCGCACAGGACATCGACCACCTGCACGCCTTTCTCCTGGACCAGTTCACCAACCGCCGGGAGATCGTCAGCTTCCGCAGGTCGATCATCTTCCAGCACCTCACCAACCCTGTGCTCGACCCGCTCCCCGCGACGGCGGAGCAGCTGTGAGGTCATGCCCGCACCGGAAGGGCCTGCGGCTCGCCCCGGGACGGAACAGGCGCCGCGGTCAATCACCGGCGGTCCGTCCGACCTGCGCCGCTGCCGTGGAGTCGTAGGCGGCCCGGGCCTGGGCGATGGCACCGCGGTGCCGCTCCGCCCACCCCACGAGGCCGGTGAGGTAGGAGTACAGCTCTCGCGCCATGGGAGTGAGGCGGTACTCGACCTTCGGCGGCACGGTGGGGTGCACGGTCCTCGTCAGCAGACCGTCGCGTTCGAGTCTGCGCAGGTTCAAGGTGAGCATCCGGCGGCTGATGCCGTCGATCGAGCGTTCCAGTTCGGTGAACCTGACGGGGCCACGCGCGGCGGCCACCAGGATGCTGATGCTCCACTTGCCCGCCACGTGATCGAGCACCTCGACGAGCGGACACGCCTCGTCGGTGACCTCCTCGGACACATGCGTGTTACTACGTGACATGAAAGTGCCTCCTTCCCCGGCGCCTGATGGTTACAGAAGATGACCGCTGTAACAAACAGTGCCCCAAAGGGAGGTTCGAGCATGCCCCTGCCCAACACGCGGGCCAGTGCGTCACCGTGGCCGACCGTCATCCTGCTCTGCATCGGCCAGATGATGATCGTCCTGGACCAGAACATCGTGAACGTGGCGCTGCCCGCTGTGCAGCAAGACCTTGACTTCTCCTCCGGAAGTCTCGTCTGGGTGGTCAACGCCTACGTCGTCCCGTTCGGCGGGCTCCTGCTGCTGGCCGGGCGGCTCGGAGACCTGGCCGGGCGGAAGACCGTTGTCCTCACCGGGATCGTGCTCTTCAGCGCCTCCTCGGTGCTGTGCGGTGCCGCCACCGGCGCGACCGTGCTGATCGTGTGCCGCTTCCTTCAGGGAGTCGGCGGGGCGTTCGCCTCCGCGTGCATCCTCGGCATGGTCGCGACCGTGTTCTCCGACCGTCGCGAGCGGGCCCAGGCCATCGCCGCCTACAGCTTCGCCTCGGCCGGCGGCGGCGCGGTCGGACCGCTGCTCGGCGGCGTCCTCACCGATCTGCTCAGCTGGCACTGGATCTTCCTCATCAACGCACCGATCGGTGCCGTCCTCGTCCTGGCCGGCGTGCGAGTGCTCCCGCAAGACCGCGGCGAGGGGATGGGCAAGGGCACCGACTTCCCGGGAGCCCTGCTGGTCACCGCGGGCATGACGCTCCTGGTGTACACCATCGTGGACGCTGAGCGGGCCGGCTGGGGAGCGGCCCGGACCCTCCTGCTCGGTCTCCTGTCGCTCCTGCTGCTGACCGGGTTCGTCCTCCGTCAGGCCACAGCCGGCGAACCGCTGCTGCCGCTGACGCTCTTGCGCTCGCGGAGCCTGACCGCGGCCAACGTCGTCCAGTTCCTGATGATCGCCGGCATGTTCGGCCTGTTGTTCTTCGGCACGTTCTACCTCCAACGCGTGCTGAGGTACGACTCGTTGCGGGCCGGCCTGGGTTTCGTACCCATCGCCGTGGTGATCGCGGCGGTGTCCCTCGGTCTCTCGACCCGGCTCGTCACCAGGTTCGGGCAGCGCGCGATACTCCTCCTGGGACTCGCCCTCGTCGTCGGGGCGTTCGTCATGCTGTCGTTCGCCCGCGTCGACGGCGTCTACCTGGTGGACTTCCTCCCCGCCAGTCTCGTCATGGGCCTGGGCTTCGGCCTGGCCGCGCCGGCCGTCATGGGGCTCGGCATGAGTGCCGTCACGCCGGCCGAGTCCGGCATCGCCTCCGGCCTGTTCAACACCACGCAGCAGATCGGGGGAGCGATCGGCCTGGCCGTGCTGAGCGCCATCGTCAGCGCGCGTACCCACAGCCTCACCGCCGCAGGAAAGACCGAGGCGGAGTCACTGACCGGCGGCTACCACACGGCCTTCCTCGCCGCCGCCGGATTCACATCGGCCGCCTTGATCATCGGCACCGCTCTGCTCAGGCCCCCTGCTCCCGCGGGCGCAGAGCGGCACAGCGCGGCACCTCCTGGACACAACGCCCCGGTCTCCTGAGCGGTGCCCCGCCCCGTCACGGACCTGCTCGGAAGCGGTGCTCTACCGGCGGACCGCCGAGATCAGTCCGCCGGGCCGCTCCTCGCGCCGCGGCGGGGTGGTGATCGGACGGCCGTAGGCGGCAGCGCACTCGCGCAGGGTGTGGCTGTCGGCCTCCCAGCCGTGCCCGGCCAGCCAGCCCACCGGGTCGTCGGGCATCTCCGAGACCCACATGGACGCCGCCGAACCCGGCACGGCGTCCGCGCCGAAGCGCTCGATCACACCGCGCGAACCCAACGTCAGCCCCATCCGGCTGCCTGCCGCCGACCGCGCGCCGATCCGGGCCAGCAGCAGCTCCACCGCGTCCTCGGGCAGATAGATCAGCAGCCCTTCCGCGATCCACACAGTAGGTACGGCCGGGTCGTGCCCCGCGGCGGCCAGCGCGGCCGGCCAGTCCTCCCGCAGATCCACCGCGACGGTGATCCGCTCGCAGCGTGCGACGGCCCGCTCCTGGCGCAGCACCGAAGCCTTGAAGTCCAGTGGCGCGGCGGTGTCGACCTCGAACAGCCGGGTGCCTGCGGGCCAGTCCATCCGGAAGGCCCGGCTGTCCATGCCCGCCCCGAGCAGCACGACCTGCCGGACACCGGACGCGCAGGCCCGCAGCAGCAGGTCGTCGAGGAACTTCGTCCTGATGACGATGGAGAACGACACGGCCAGCCGGCGCCGTCGCGCGGCCTCGTCGTCGGGCAGCGGCGCCGAGGAGGGCCACAGGCCGCCGGCGGCGGCGAAGGCCTGTGCCAGTGGGTCACGGAACAGCGCGTTCTCCCGCTCGGTCTCCAGCGCCCGCACCCTGGCCACCCCCACCGCCGTGGCCCACACCCCCGACGGCTGCACCCGCTCCTGCTCATCAGTCACCGCGCCACCCTAGACGATGGACGCCGAGGGGCCTGACGAGTGGAGCCGGCGTCATGCGCGGCCGGCCGGTCATGCGCGCTCCGGCCGCCTGCGATCCGTGCGTAGAACCGCCGTCAGGGCTGTAAGAGCTGCGAACAAAAGGGGCGCCCGGCTCGCGACGCCCGGCACGCACGCTCGCGGCGTTGCCGAAAGGCCCTGGTAGCTCCGCCACAAGGACCTTCCGGCGCCTTGCGATCGCACGCACCGGACGCCGCGAGCTGATCGGACTCCCCTTTCGTTCGCAGCTCCAAGTCGTGTGTGCGGTTGCTCTGTTCCCGGGCTCCTCTTGTCAAAGAGCGTCTGCCGGCCCGTCGCCTGGCCGCTACTGCCGGGTGGTCGTGGTCCGCACGACGACTGCGTAGCCGCCGAGGCCGAGGAGGCAGTCTCCGCTGATCTCACCGAGGGCTGTGTAGAGCGTCAGCACGCGTCCGGTCGTCGAGTCGTAGGCGATGTCCTTGACGCTGCCGTGCTCGGTGCCGTCTTCCGTCAGGACCCGCTGACCCAAGGCCTCTTGATGGGCGGGGAAGCTCTTCCCGCCGGGACCGGCGGCGTGCGCATGCACGATGACGGCGTCCCGACCCACCCCCTCGACGGCGCTCCAGGCGATGGCCGTGGCGTGTCGCGGGGCGCCGGACAGGCGCAGACAGGCGATGCTCCTGGTGTGCGGGTCGATGGTCAGGCTCTCCACCCGCCCGAGTGGTTCGGCCTCTTCCACCGTGATCACCGGCAGGCCCCGGGTCTGGGTGAACAGCCTCATGCCGGACTCCCCTCTCCACGTGCGGGTGTTTGGGTGGGTGTGTCCAGGGTCGTGTCCACGGGTGTGTCCGCGTGTCCGGTCGCTGTGTGCGCCCGGAAGGCCTCGACCTGGGCGCTGAAGCTGGGCAGGTCGTCGGCGACGAAGCGGCGGGCGTGGGCCGGTACGACCAGAGCACGTCCGGAGACGGCCAGAGTCTCCCCGCGCGGGATGAACGCCTTCCGTTCCCGCCGGTCCAGGTTCTCGTTGGCGGCGATCTCGAAACCGATGACCCGTCCGCTCCGCCCGCCCTCGATCACCACGTCCAGGATCGTGCCCACCTCGGTCCCCTGGTCCGTGAGCACAGGAGTACCGATGACCTGACCGCCTCCTCCCGCGCCGGATCCCAGGGCCACGCCCCGCTTCTCCAGGACCGCCTCACTGGGGATCATCACGGCGGCCGGTCCGATCGCGTGCACTCCGGACAACGGCAGGACCTTCTTGAGCGGTCCGGCCAGCAGGCCGCGGCCGCTCAGGGTGAAGCCGGTGACCCGGCCCCCGTCGGCGTCGAAGACGGTGTCCTTGATCTGGGCGACGGCTTCCCCTTCCAGCGTCACCACCACCCGCTTGGTCAGTTCGGAGGCGAGCGCGAGCGGGATCACAGCGCACCTCCCCGCCCGGGGCGGCGCCCCGACCGCACGGCGATCACCGTCCCGCTGCGCCGCCTCGCCTGGACCGCCAGCACCGTGACAGTGAGCACGATCGCCACCGCGACGAGAAGGACCACCCAGCCCCACCACACCATCGCCGACCACCTCGGTACAGTCTTGACTGCGAATGCCGCCTTGTTCCGGCGAACTCCCTGGGTTATCCGCTTGCCCGCGGTACGCCCACCGCACGCCTGCGGGCAGCCGGGCGGTGGCCAGAGCCTCGTCGACGGCCGCAGGGCCGGCGCGAGCGGACGTCATGGGCCCGCATCGATCGCCGCCGACCTCACGGCCGCGTTTCTCGTCGCGTACGGCGATGCCCGGTATCGGCGCTCACCGTTGGGCAACGGACTCACGCGGCTGTTCCGCGGTGTGCTGCTTCGTCCGGGTCCCCGTTCGGCCGTGTCAGCCCGTCGTCCACCGCCGGCCGACGGCCGCGCTCCGTCTCGTCCAGCTCCCAGTGGTGCTCGCATTCCTCACATCGAGGCCCGGTCCCGTCCGGCTCGAACACCTCCCCGTTCGGGCAGTCCGTGCCGTCGCCGCGGCCCACACATGCTTCCCTGGCGTCCTCCATGCGTCGACCGTGGCTCGCGTGCCCGAGGCGGGGGAGAGGGCCATGGGGGCGCACGGGCGCTCATCACCGGCACGACGCCCCAACACCCTCCGGCAGCACCAACAGTCAGCCGACGGTGCAGCGTCTGCCGGGCGCCGATGCCGTCGGCACCCGGCGGCTCGGCCTTACCGTCGCACGGCAGCGTCGTCCGAGGGGGGCGGACCATGCGGCAGGCGACGCCGCCTCGCATCAGGTCCTGGAAGGCCGCTGTCCGGGGGAGGCGCCGGCCGCGAGCGGGAGGCTGCGCAACGACAGCGCGCTGGGCGGGGGCAGCACGCCGTGGGCCGCCTCGGCACGAAACGACTGGAGCAGATACGCCACCAGGCGCCGGGACGCCGAACGGTCGTGCGGCAGAGCAGTGACCAGACCGCAGTGGGACAACAGGGCCACGGTGAGGTCGGAGGGATGGAAATCGGCCCGGAGCGCGCCCGCCGCCTGCGCCCTGCGGACCAGGACCAGGAAGTCCCGCTCGGCCTGCTCCCGGACTCGCGCGTCCTGCGCCGTACGGTCCGGGAAGGCCGCGACGAACGCGGCCGGGAACCCCCGTTCCTCCCGCTGGAGTTCGCAGACCTTCTCGACCAGCCGTTGGAAACCCCGCCACGGGTCGGCGTCGGCCAGCGCCTCGGTGAGCGTCCGGGCGCAGATCTCCATCTGCTGCGCGAACGCGGCCCGTACCAGGGCGTCCCGGGTCGGGAAGCGCCGGTACAGCGTCGCCACGCCGACTCCCGCCCGCCGGGCCACGGTGGCCATGGGCGCATCGATCCCCTGCTCGGCGAAGACCGCACGGGCGGCGGCGAGGATGCGCCCCCGATTGCGCCGGGCGTCGGCCCGGAGCCCGTCCGTACCCGCGATCCGAGAAGATTCGCCCACCACTGTCTCTCATCTCCGGCCCAAGCGGACGATGTCGTCCGCTTCCCAGCCTACGCTCGGCCCCCGGTCCCCCGCAGGGCCGCTCGTAGCGAAGGTGAGAACGATGAACGACCGCACGATGAAAGCAGTACTGTTCGACCGCTTCGGCGGTCCCGAAGTGTTGTACGTGGGCCGGGTGCCACGTCCCGAACCGGCGCCCGGCGAGGTCCTCGTGCGGGTGCGTGCGTTCAGCGTCAACGGTGGCGAACTCGCGGTCCGTTCCGGCCGTCTCCGCCTGTTCACCGGCCAGAGGTTCCCGCAGCGCATCGGGTTGGACCTCACCGGCGAGGTCGTCGCCCTCGGCACCGGTGCGACGGGCGTCGCGGTCGGCGACCCGGTGTGGGGCGTCATGGGCGCCGCCTCCAGGTTCGGCAGCGCCGCGGAGTACGTGACCGTGCGGGCCGAACGGCTCGGCCGGGTCCCGGAGGGACTGGACCTGGTGTCCGCCGCCGCGCTGCCGGTGGCGACCACCGCCATCACCGCGCTCCGCGACAAGGCCGCGCTGCGCCCTGGCGAACGGCTGCTCGTACGGGGCGCGGCGGGCGGCGTCGGCAACGCCGCCGTCCAGCTCGGGCAGGCGTACGGTGCCGAGGTCACGGCGCTGGCCCGCGCCGCCAATCTGGACTTCGTCCGCACGCTCGGCGCCCACCACGCCGTCGACCACCGGACCGTCACGCCGGCGGAACTGGGCCTGTTCGACGTGGTCCTCGACACGGCGGGCACCGACCTGCGGGCCTTCCGGCGCCTGCTGAAACCCGGTGGGCGCATGGTCTCCATCGCCTTCGACCCCACGCGCCCCGCCGCCTCGCTGGGCTACATCGCGGCCAGCGCCGTACACGGACGCGGCCGGGTGCGCTTCTTCAGCGGCAACCCCAAGCGGGCGCTCTTCGACGACCTTGCCCGCGAGGTGGCCCAGGGCAGACTGCGCCCGGCGGTGGACACGGTCTTCCCGCTGGAGGAGACAGCGGCGGCACACCGGGCGCTGGAGGCGGGCGGTGTGCGGGGCAAGTACGTCGTCAGGGTGGACTGAGACCGCCTCCGACGGGGTGAGGCGGACGAGTCGTGCGCGGTGGCGGAGGGCGGCGGCGCGGCCGGGAAGGGCCAGGCGGTCACGGGGACCGTGCTCGTGGCGGGGGCGGGGACCGGCTGGTCGCCGGAGACGCCGGCAGTCCGTCCCAGCGGTGAGCGCCGGCCCGCTCCGCAACCCGAACCGAGCCGTCATGTCACTAGCGGATCGGAAAATGGATTCGTTAGTAAAAACTAACCGTTAGTGTTAAGTTGATGCGTGAAGAGAGCGAGGTTCGCCGGGCCCGACGGTCCGCCGCGCCCGGCCGGCGTCCCCTCGCCGTCGGCCGCTCTCACCCCGCACCGGACGGCTGGAGGAGGAACGATGCGCACTGTGATCGCAGGAGCGGGCCTGGTCGGGCTCACCACCGCGGCATCGCTGCGGCTGATCGGACATGAGGTCACCGTGCTGGAACACGCTCCGCAGGTGCGGGCCGCCGGGGCCGGCATCGCTCTGTGGCCCAACGCACTACGGGAGTTGGACACCCTCGGCATCGGCGACGACGTGCGGCGCATGGGCGAGACCGTCGACGCCCGGTTCTTCGACGCCGCCGGACACCCGATGCGCGCGGCAGGCTACGACCCGGCCGCCCACCAGCTCCTGATGGTGCCGAGACCGGACCTGAACACCCTCCTCGCCGACACCCTCGGCAGGGACCGGATCCGCCTGGGAACACACGTCACCGGTTTCACCGAACACGACACACACGTGGAAGTGCACCTCGCCGACGGTGCGCCGCTGCGCGCGGATCTGCTGATCGGAGCGGACGGCGTGTACTCCGACGTGCGCGCCGCCCTGGTGCCCGGCAGCGCGGCCGTCGCCCATGCCGGCAACTACGCCTGGCGGGCCGTGCTGCCCTCCGGGGACGAGCGGCCGGAGGGCACGTTCGTCACGATCGGCACCGCGCGGACCCGAGGCGGCTACACGCGGGTCGCGCAGGGCCAGACCATGTGGTGGGTCGGCCAGTTCGACGCCGGTGAACTGGTCGGCAGCAAGAGGGAGCGGGCGCTGCGGCGGGCCCGCAACGTGGCCGAGTCCGGCTGGCACGACGAGCTTCTGGAGATGATCGCCGCGACGCCGGAGGAGGCCATCCTGGAGAACCAGATCATGGTCGTCCCCGAGCTGCCGCGCTGGACCACCGCCCGGGTCGCGCTGATCGGGGACGCCGCGCACGGCCTGTCCCCGCACATCGCGGCGGGCGGCACGCTGGGCATCGAGGACGCCGGAGTGCTGCGCGCCGAACTGGCGAGCGGAGCCGCCACACCCGCCGCCCTCGCCCGCTACGAGAGCGCCCGCCGATCCCGGTTCGAGCAGGTGCGCGAGCACTCCGCGGCGGTCGAGCACGCCCACGGCGCCGCCGAGTCCGCCGAGCGCTACGCCGCCTTCACCCACTGGATGATCACCACCGCGCCCACTGCCTGACACCGGACCAGGACCTCAGCCGCGGCGACCGAGATCGTGGCTGGAGCGTGGGGGACGCGGTTCGTCGCCAACGGCGAACCCGGACGCAGCCCGGGCGGGGCGGTTGTGTGCTGCGGCGGACGGGCTGACGAGGGATCGGGGGAGTTCGGGTTCCGTCCGGGGGGATGACCGTCACCTCGACGGCCCCTTCGTGGAACTGCTCCGGGGGCTGCCGGCCGTTCCATGGGACTGCTCCGGGGCCTGCCGGCCACGCTCGTCATCACCGGCGGAGCCGACGTACTGCGTGACGAGGGCGAGCGGTGCGCCGACAAGCTGCGCGAGGCGGGTGTGGAGGTCACCTCGGTCCGGGTCGACTCCCGTGTCGAGAGGTGCGGCCTCGCGGCGGCCGCGGCGCGGTCCCGGCAGCCCGGGGGCATGGACGCGGCCTGCTGCATTGGCGGTACCGAGGTCACCGGGTCGGGGGAAGGAACCCCCGGCTGCCGGGCCGGTCGCCCTGATCGGGTGTGATCATCACACAGAGATGACATGACGACTCCGGGCAGTCAACAGCCCCTGGCAGGAGGGCCCCTCGATGAGCCTGTTCGTGCAACCCCTTCTCGGCGTCGCCGCGGCGATCGCCATAGGCGCGCCGGTCCCGCTCGGCACAGCCGCCGCGTCCCCCGCCGTCACCGGCGAGGGCTCCCCAGCCGTCACCGCCGAGGGCACCCATTGCGACCGTGCCGACCAGGACGTGTGGGGCAGCGGGCCCAGCCGCAACCTGAGCGCCCGGCTCTGCAGCATCCCGGACCACCAGAAACGCTGGTACACCGTAGAAGTCGACACACTCATGCAGACCTACTACAAGGGCGACACCCCGGAGGGGGGAGTCGACCGGACCAAGGCCCTGCGCCACAGGACCATCAGGTGCCTCGGCTACACCCGCAACAGCGACACCGGCACGGTCGACTGGTTCGGCTGCCCGCCCGTCTGACGCGCCCGTCCCAGCTCCCCGCGGCCCGGCCTCGCGCCGCCTCCCGCGGCCGGACCCGCAGCGCGGCGGCGGTCCACCGCTTCACCGAAGGTGCCGAGCGAGCCGTGGGCATCCGACGAACGGAAGCACGTCGCCGGAACCGCCGTACGGCCGCTCAGGAGGTCCGTCTCAGCCGTCCCCGCACCGAAACCGATCGAGGGGACGGCCGGCCTCGCGGGCCTGCGCCCCCGCGCCGCCCGTGCACACGTCCTTCAGTAGCCGCTCAGGAGGGCCCGTACTTTGCGCAGGGCCTGCGGGCCGGCGCTGCTGTGCCAGCGCGAGGGGTCGGCGGGACGCCGTCCCCACAGCAGCAGCACCCGGGTGGCGGCGTCGCTCTCGATCGTGGCGGGACCCTCGGGAGCGGCCAGCCGGATGCTGCACCCGCCGCCGGTGTCGGCACGCACGGTGCCCCTCGGACCGGTCCGCGGCCCCCGGCGGCCGAAGCGTGCGGCGCCCCACCGGGCCAGTGCCCGTCCCTGCCGTGCCGCCACCACCAGCCGCCCGGCTAGGCTCACGGGCGTGGCGGAGATCATCGATTACGGGCGGTTCCGGGAGCGGCTGGAGAGCGTACGGCCCTCCGGCGGGGCGGACATGGCGGCGATCGGGCCGCGCTGGGAGCTGCTGCGGGAGTTCCAGGAGCAGTGGGGGTACGTCCCGACGGGCGGCGAGTGCCGGCAGCGGGACGCGCCCGATCCCCACAAGGAGTACCTTGCCGGGCTGAAGGCGGCGCATCAGGGCGGACCGGAGGACGGCCGGCCGGAGAGCGTCGACCCCCGGATCCCGGTACCGGCGGCACTGGACGAATGGTGGAACCTGCCGTTCAACTCGTTCGCCGACCGGTCCGAGCTGTACGAGACCAATCCCGAGTGGCCGCCCACCGTCCGTCCCGACCCGGGCGGCTACGGCGCCTCGGACGGGCTGCCCCGCGACAACCCGTTCACCGAACCGGACGAGGACCTCCGGGTCTGCGTGTTCATGGCGGAGAACCAGTACTGCAACGAGTGGGGCTACCCCGCGGCCCGCGCCCACCTCGCCGACCCGCCGGTCCTGGTGTCCGCTCTGGGCGACGACGGGGAGGAGGGCTGGATACGCCAGGCCCACAGCGTCTCGGAGTTCTTCCTGCTGCTCGCCGTGGTCCGGCTGCTCCCGCACTACGGCTGGACCGTCGAGGACGATGAGCCCGGTGAGGAACTCCTGGCCCGCCTGCGGGAGAAACTGACCCCCCTGGGCTTCGAACCCTGGCGGGAGATGACCTGCCGCAGCGAGTACTACGGCGGCCGCGACGTCATCGTCTGCCACGACCCGTGCAGCGACTACCTCAGCGAACTCACCGTCTTCGGCCGCACCCGCGAGGCACTCGGGCACCTCGCGCAGACCCTCGGCGTCGACTGGTCCGAGGACGTCCGCGAACCCGAAAGCCACCACTGCTGATCATCTCCTGCCGCCCCGGCGCCGGGAAACGAGGGCAGCGCGGGGAGACGCACGGTGCTTCCCGCGCGAAGCCCTCGCCCGCCACCCGGTCCCGTGGCAGTGTTGGGTAGGTGCGGATCGAGCAGGACTTCCTGCCATACCTGCGGAAGCCGAGTCACGCGCTGCTGGCGATCCCCGTCGCGCTCATCGTGGTGATCACGGCAGTGGACCAGTACGTGCCCGAGGACATCCACCTCAGTCCACTGCTGGTCGTCGCTCCCGCCGTCACCGCCTACTTCGCCAATGCCTGGACGACCGCGCTGATCGGGTTGCTCGCCGTGGGCGCGCAGGCGTACATCGGCTGGCGCTTCGACGTGCTGACGACACGCAACGTGCTGGTGCAGATCCTCGCCCTGGCGGTGCTGTCCGCCATGGTCGTCTTCTTCTGCGTGGTACGGGAGCGCCGCAGCCGCCAGCTGGCCCGCATGCGCACCATCGCCGAGGCCACACAGCACGCCCTGCTGTGGCCGCTGCCCGACCAGCTCGGCTGCGTGCGGATCGCCGTGCTGTACCTCGCCGCCGAGGACGATGCCCAGATCGGCGGCGACCTCTACGCCGCCACCACCACCGAAACCGGCACCCGCATCATGATCGGCGACGTACGCGGCAAAGGCCTGCCCGCCATCGGCGAGGCGGCCCTGCTCATCAGCGCCTTCCGGGAAGCCACCCACCGGCACGCCACGCTGCCGACGCTGGCCACCGCCCTGGAAGAGAGCGTCACCCGGAACCTGGCCCACCTGGGGCGCACCCCGGAAGTCGAGGAGCGCTTCGCCACAGCGCTGCTGGTGGAGATTCCCGACGAGGACAACATCACCCAGGTCATCAGCTGCGGGCACCCGCCGCCGCTGCTGCTCAGCTCCAACGGCGCCGGCACGGTCGCGCTCCACCCGGCGCTCCCCCTCGGCGTCGGCGGCCTGGGACCGGCCGACAACAGCGTCGACGTCTTCTCCTTCGAACCCGGGGACACCCTCCTGCTCTACACCGACGGCGTCATCGAGACCCGCGACGCCGACGGCACCTTCTACCCACTCGCCGAACGGGCCGCCCAGTGGGCGGACGACAGCCCCGAGGAACTCGTGCGCCTCCTGCGACACGACCTGATGGCGCACGCCGGCGGCCGGCTCGACGACGACGCGGCGGTCATCGCCCTGCGCCGCACCCACTACGGCCGCCGACACTAGACACCGCGGCTGGCAGCCGCAGCCCGGCGACGACTAAGAGCTGCGAACAAAAGTGGGTTCCGATCAGCGGGCGGTGTCCGGTGCGTGCGATCGCAAGGCGCCGGAAGGTCCTTGTAGCGGAGCTACCAGGACCTTCCGGCAACGCGGCGAGGGCGCGTGCCGGGCGCCGGCCGCCGGGGCCCACTTTTGTTCGCAGCTCTAAGTACGCCGTACCCGCCCCCGTCACCCTTGGCTTCCCGGCTCACCCCCTGACGGCAGCCCCTGCCGTCAGGGGATGAGCGGTCCCCGCGCGGTCTGCCTGCGCCGACGCTGCTCGGCGACATCCGCCACCGGCGCGGAGAGCATCAGCGCCCGGGTGTAGTCGTGCTGCGGTGCGGTGGTGACGGTGCGGGCGTCGCCTGCTTCCACGATGTCCCCGCGGTGGATCACCGCGACCCGGTGGCTCATGAAGCGCACGACCGACAGGTCGTGGGTGACGAAGAGGTAGGCGATCCCGGTCTCTTCCTGGATCTCCAGGAGCAGATCGAGAACTGTTCGCCGGGTCGTGAGGTCGAGGGCGGACACCGGCTCGTCACAGATCACGAGCCGGGGCCGCAGGGCCAGCGCGCGGGCGATGGCGACGCGCTGGCGCTGCCCGCCGGAGAACTCGCGGGGCAGGCGCGCCGCCGCGTCGGCGGGGAGGTGGACACGGGCGAGCAGCTCACCGACCCGGCCGCGAGCCTCCTTGGCGCCGATGCCGTGGCCGAGCAGGGGCTCGGCGAGGGTGTCGCCGACGGTGAGGGAGGGGTTCAGCGAGGTGTAAGGGTCCTGGAAGACGACCTGGAGGTCGCGGCTCAGCTGACGGCGGCGGGCGGCAGGGGCCTGGTCGATGCGTTCCCCGGCGAAGGTGATGGTGCCCGACCGGACCGGGACCAGCCCGAGGACCGCGCGGCCGATGGTCGTCTTGCCCGAGCCGGACTCGCCGACCAGGCCGAGCGTCTCGCCCGGCCGGATGTCGAACGAGACACCCTTGAGCACCTCCGTGCGCGGAGCACGCCGGCCCTTGCCGCGGAAGGAGACCCGCAGATCCCGCACCTGGAGCAGGGCGTCCGCCGAGGTGGCGGCTTCGGTCGCGGTCATGCGGTGGCGCTCCTTGTCTCTCGGGCCCGCCAGGGGGCCCTGGGCGGGGCCTCGTCGAGCACGGCCCCGAGCAGGGTCCGGGTGTAGGGGTCGCGGGGCGCGTGGAGAACCTCTTCGGTGCTGCCGGTCTCCACGATCCGGCCGGCGTTCATCACGGCGACGCGGTCGCACAGGTCCGCGACGACGCCGAGATCGTGCGTGACCAGGAGCACGCCCAGACCGCGGTCCTTCTGCAGGCGGCGCAGCAGGTCGAGGACCTCCGCCTGGACGCGTACGTCGAGCGCGGTGGTGGGCTCGTCGGCGATGAGGAGTTCGGGGTCGCAGGACATCGCGCCGGCGATGAGGACGCGCTGGGCCATGCCTCCGGAGACCTCGTGGGGGTAAAGACGCAGGGTGCGCTCGGGGTGGGGGATCTCCACCATGCGCAGCAGGTCGGCGGCGCGGCCGGCCGCTTCCCGGCGGGAGATGCCGAGGACGTGCCGCATGGGCTCCATGAGCTGGCTGCCGACGGTGAAGGCGGGGTCCAGGTTGCTCATGGGTTCCTGGGGGACGTAGGCCACCGTGCCGCCCCGCAGGGCGCGGTAGGCGCGTTCGGGCAGGCCGGTGACCTCCCGTCCCTTGACGGTGATGCTTCCGCCGCTGACCGCTCCGCCGTCCGGCAGGATGCCCAGCACGGAGAAGGCGGTCTGCGTCTTGCCGGAGCCGGACTCACCGACCAGGCCCACGATCTCACCGGCGCGGACGTCGAGGTCGACGCCGTGCACGACCTCCTTGCGGGTGCCGTCCGGCCGGGCGTAGGCGACGGTGAGGCCGCGCACCGAGAGCAGCCCGGAACGGTCGGAGCTGCTGGAGCGGTCGGCGGGCGACTCCTTCGCAGCGGCGGCGGCAACGGCAGAGGCGGCGGCAGGGGGTGTGGGGGCGGCGCGGTAACGGGTCCGGCGGGGCGCGGCCGTTTCGGCGCCCCGGTCCTCCAGGACGTCGCGCAGCGCCCCGGCGAGCAGGACGAGGCAGCCGTTGGTCAGTCCGAGAGCGAGACCCGGCCACAGCATCAGCAGCGGCGCGCGCTGGATGTTCTGGAACGCTTCGTTGAGCATCGCGCCCCAGGTCGCGGCCGATCCGCTGCCGACCCCCAGGAATTCCAGCCCGGCCTGGAGCCCGATGGCGATGCCGGTGACGAGGGCCACCTGGATGATGACGGGGCCGCGCACGACGATGAGAATGTGCCGGGCGACGATGCGGGCGTCGGACAGGCCCGAGACCTTCGCGGCGTCGACGTAGAGCGCTCCGCGTACGCCCGCGACGACGCCGCGCACGAGGCGGAAGAAACTCGGCGCCGCGAGCACGCCGAGCACCGTCATCAGGGCCCACACGCGGGGGCCGAGGATGGCACGGGAGGCGAGCAGCACCACCATGGCGGGCAGGGCCATGACGAGGTCGACGACCCAGTTGGTGAGGGAGTCGAACCAGCCGCCGCGGTAGCCCGCGTACAGACCGGACGGCACGCCGAGGACGAGAGCGACCCCGAGGGCGATCAGGGCTCCGCCGAGGGTGTTGCGCCCGCCGTAGAGGATGCGGGAGAGGATGTCGCGGCCGGCGGAGTCCATGCCCAGCGGGTGCGCGCCGCTGGGTGTGGCGAAGGCGTCGCCGAGCGAGGAGACCTCGGGGCCCTGCGGGGAGAGCAGGGGTGCCAGGCACACGGCCGCGACCAGGAGCAGCAGCACGGTGGCGGAGAGGGCGCCGAGCGGGTGCCGCAGCAGACGTCGGACGGTGCCCGTGCGGCGAGCCGGTGGTGCGCCGGCGGGCCCGGCGGCCGGGCCGGGGAGCCCGGTGCGGGCCGCCGCGGACGGGTCGGCGGGAAGGTGCTCGCTCATGCGGCCCTCGCCTTCGGGTCGAGCCAGCCGATCAGGATGTCGACCAGGAGGTTGATCAGGACGACGCCGGCCACGCTGAGCATGACGAGCGCCATGATCACGGGGATGTCGCCGCGGGTGGTGTAGGTGACGGTCATGCTGCCTATGCCGGGGAGCCCGAAGATCTGCTCCACCAGTACGGCTCCGCCGAGCAGGCCCACGAACTGCATGCCGAGGACGGACAGCGCCGGCGCCGAGGCGTTGCGCAGGACGTGCCGGAACACGATCCGGGAGGCGGGCAGGCCGCGGGCGCGCAGGGTACGGACGTAGTCCTGGCGTAGTACGCCGATCACGGCGCCGCGCACCTGCTGGGAGACGCCCGCCACGGAGGCCACCGACAGGGACAGGACCGGCAGCGTGATGGTGGACAGCCAGCCGCCGGGGGACTGGGTGAACGCGGTGTATCCGATGGCGGGGAACCAGCCGAGGCGGACCGCGAAGACCAGCACGATGACCAGGGTGACGAGGAAGCCGGGAAGTGCGTAGCCGACGACGCCCAGGATCTGGACGAAGCGGTCCACGGCGCCGCGCCGGACTCCCGCCCAGACGCCGAGCAGGAACGACACGACGGTCGTGACGAGCGTGACGCCCAGCATCAGGCTCACGGTGACCGGCAGCCGGCCCGCGACGGCCTCACCGACGTCCTCGCTGGTGAACCAGGAGGTGCCGAGGTCACCTCGTGCGGCGTGGGCAAGCCAGTCGGCGTACTGGGCGAGGACCGGCCGGTCCAGGCCCAGCGAGGCGTTCTTGGCGTCCACGGCCGCCTGGTCGGCGCTCTGGCCGAGGAGCTGGCGGCCGACGTCCACGTCCGCGACCGACAGCAGCAGGTAGGAGAGGAACGACAGGACGACCAGGAGCAGGGCCCCCGCCGCGATCCTGCGGGCGATGAACTTCAGCATGGCACTCGGTATCCGTGACCGGCCGCCGGGAGCGGTCGCGCGGGTTCTGGCCCGACCGCCCCCCTGCGCGGACTCACTTGACGGGGGTGTAGTTGTAGATCGAGGGGACGGCCATGCCGGACTGCGGGGTGATCTTCACCGTGCCGTCCGAGACGTGCAGGTAGGTCATCCGGTAGAAGGGGACGAACCAGCCCGCCTTCACGAGGTGTTCGTCCAGGGCCCGTGCGGCCTGCTTCGCCTGCTCGCCGCTGCCGGTCTGGATCCGCGTGATCAGCTCGCGCACGGTGGGGTCGGTGGTGCCGAACATGTTGAAGGCGCCGGGGGTGACCAGTTCGTTGACGACGACCCAGTCGGACGCGGACTGGCCGATGTTCATGACGAGGCCCGAGTACGCACGGTCGGTGAACACCTTCCGGACCGCCGAGCCGCCGTCGAGGTCGTCCCAGACCAGCTTGACGCCGATGGCCTTGAAGTCGGTGGCCAGCGACGACGCGAGCGCGTCGTTGACGATGGCGGCGATGCGCGGCAGCTTCAGGGTGAAGCCACCGGCGTAACCCGCTTCCTTGAGCAACTCACGTGCTCTGGCCGGGTCGTGGGAGTAGTACGTGTCCAGCCGTCTGTCGTACCCCTGGGTGCCGGGGCCGAAGACCTGGTCGGTGACCTGACCGCGGTCCTGGCGGATGGCGTGGAGCATGGCCGCGCGGTCGACCGCGTAGTTCAGTGCCTGGCGGACGCGGGGATCCTTCAGGGCCGGGGTCAGCTTCCCGTCGCGGTCGAAGAGCAGCAGCCCCTGGAAGTCGAACTCCTGCTTCGCCGTCTTCATCCTGGGATCGGACTCGACGCTGATCTGCTGGTCGGCGGTCTGCAGGAGGGCGGCGTTCACCTGCCCGGTCTTGAGGCCGTTGACGATCGCCGTCTCGTTGTCGAAGAAGCTGATCGTGAGGTTCGCGTAGGGCAGTCGCTTGCCCCAGTAGTCGTCGTTGCGCTGGTAGACCCACTTGGTGCCGATCGTCGTCCGTGCCTTGACGAGACGGTAGGGGCCGGTGCCGTCGGGGGTCGTCTTGAGGCTGTCGGTCTTCGCGAACTTCGCCGGGTTGGCCATCAGGCCGGCCGCGTCGCTCAGGTAGAACAGCATGGCGGGGTCGGCCTGCCTGAGTCTCAGCGTGACGTGCGCGGCGTCGGTGACGTCCACCGACTCCAGGCCGTTCAGCCACTTCGCGTCGGCGCCGCCGCCCTTCTTGAAGCGCTCCATGTTGGCTTTGACCGCCGCCGCGTCGAAGGCCGTGCCGTCGGCGAACTTCACGTCCTTGCGCAGGGTCAGGGCGAGTTCGGTGTGGTCGGCGTTGTACTTCCAGGAGGTGGCGAGCATCGGGCTGAAGGTGCCGTCCGGCTCCCGCTTGACGAGCGTGTCGTACGTGGCCTGGAAGAACGGCAGGGCACTGCCGACCGCCTGCGTGGGGTCGAGACTCTGCGGGAAGGTCAGGGTCGCGATGTTCAGCGTGGAGGAGTCGGCGCTCCCGGTGCCGGAGCCGGTGCATCCCGCGAGGGCGAGGGACGCCGCCGCGCATGCGGCGACGGCCCCGCTTCGGGTGTTTCTGCTCATGAGATTCGCTCCGTCTGGAGGGCCGGGGAGGGCGTCCCGGGCGAGATTGGCGGTGAGCTTACCCGTGGAATTAACCACTTGGTAGGTTTTTCGGGATGGAGTTGACCAGGGGCGTTGCGGCGGCTGTCGGCCGGTCGGCAGCGGGCAGCGGGCAGCGGGCGGTGGCCGGTGCAGGTGACCGCCGGCCGATGCCATGGCCGCCGGCCGGCGGCGATCGGCCTCGTCCGGTGCGGCGGCCGGCCGCCGCACCGGACGGCCCGCACCGGCGGGAACCGTGGCAGGCTGCCTGTGACGACCCGCCGAGGCGGGGACGCGCTCCCGCCGTGCGGCGGGCGCCGGTCGGACGACGGCAGGAGGCCGCAGAGTTGAGCGAACGACCCGAGAGTGTTCCGCGACGCCCGTCGAAGGGCGAACGCACACGGGCCCGCATTCTCGACTCCGCGACCGAACTGTTCTCCCGTTCCGGCTTCAACGCCGTGTCGCTGCGCGACATCGCCGCGCACGCGGGGCTGACGCACGCCGGGGTGCTGCACCACTTTCCGGGCAAGGAGTCCCTGCTGATCGAGGTGCTCGGCCGCCGCGACAGGATCGACGCGCAGTCGGTCTTCCCCGGCATCGTCCACCCGGGCACCCCCGAGCCGGGTCCGGGGGAACGGCTGCGCCTGCTGGTCGGCCTGGTGGCGCGCAACAGCCGGACTCCGGGACTCGTCGCGCTCTACACGAAACTCTCCGCGGAGGCCACCGACCCCCAGCACCCCGCGCACCACTACTTCCGGGAGCGCTACCGCATCCTCCGGGAGGAGATGACCGTGCTCATCGAGGCCCTGCGGGCCGAGGCCGCCCCGCGCGTCCAGGGCGACCCGGCGGTCATGGCACGGCAGTTGCTGGCGCTGATGGACGGTCTGCAGACGCAGTGGCTGATGGAGCCGGACGCCGTGGCGATGGAGGAACTGGTGCGCGACTTCCTGTGCCGGCTGGGACTCGACCCCGAAGGCGGCGCAGGGCAGGCCGGCGTCAGCGCGTGAGCGACGCGAGCACCGCATCGGCCGTACTCCGGTGCCCGGCCGCGTTGGGGTGGAACCCGGCGGCTTCCGCGGAGTCGCCGGGTTCGATCCAGCGCACGCCCGCGGGCTTGCACACGTCGTGCCCGACCGAGGGCCGGTAGGCGTCGACGTAGGTGGCGTCGTACACGTTGGCCTGCTGCGCGAGCATCGTGTCGAGCTGCTTCTCCTTGTCCCGGACCCAGGGGAAGTCCCCCGTGGCGAGCGCGACCGTCTCCCGGCACGCGGTGCCGTCGTCGGGGAACAGGGCCGGGTAGCCCACCAGCAGCACCTTCGCGCGCGGGGACCGGGCGTGGATCTCCGCGAGGACCGCGTCGATCCTGGGTGCCGTGGTGTTGATGCGGGAACCGATCTCGTCGGTGCCGAGCAGGGTGTAGCTCTGCTTGCAGGGGGAGCCGTTCGGCGCCAGGTACCCGAGGAGCACACAGCGCGTGATCACGCCGCCCAGGTCCAGGTCGTTGCCGCCGATGCCCAGGGTGACCAGGGTGGTGTCGGGGCGCAGGGCGTCGAGTTGCGGCGGCGCCGAGTCCTGGCGGCCCGTCATGTCGCTGGTGTCGGCTCCGGCGCAGGTCACGTCGGTGAACGACGTCGCGCCGACGGCACGCGCCACCAGCGACGGGTAGTTGTTCGAGGAGCGCCCGCAGAGGGAGTCGGTCTGCTCGGGGATGCCCAGGCCGGAACTGTAGGAGTCCCCGAGCGCGACGTACCGCACCTCGCCGGCGGCGCGCTGGGCGGTGCGCCGGGCAGGGTGCTCCGGTGCGGGGGCCGCGGTGGCGGCCGCCGTCGCGCCGGCCAGTACGGCGACGGCCGCCGCGGTTGCGACGCCGGTGCGCAGCAGTGCCCTGCGGGTGGTGCCGGTGCCGTGCGGGGCCGCGGTGCGCGACGTGTGTCCCGCGGCGGGCGGGGCGGACGGCTGACTGGCTGGGGACATGTCCGGTCCTCGTTTCATCGGCGAGCGGAAGGAGGCGCGGCGGCGGGATCAGGACGCTGTCCCGGAGCGGCGCGGCTCGAGCGCGAAAACCGTAAGTTGATCGGTTTCTGCTCGTCAATAGGTTGCGCGGAGCTGAATCGACCGACGGGACCCGCCCCTTACTCGCCGGTAGACAGTTCTTGACAGTGAAAACCGATCAATTTATGGTTTTTAGATCATCCGGCCGTCGACGCGGCTCACCCGCACCGGCCCGGAAGTCCTTCACACACCGTCAGCGAGCGGCCCGTCGCGGCCGCCCGGAAGCAGCGGCCCGGTCCCACCCCGCCTCACGAGACCTCGACAGGTGCGCCGAATGACCCACCACACCCCACCGCCCGCGGCCCAGGATCCGGCGCCGCCGCAGCTCACCCTCGCCGAGAAGGCGGCTCTGACCAGCGGTGCCGGTGACTTCGTCACCACCGCCGTCGCCTCCTGCGGCATCCCGGCGGTCGCCCTGTCCGACGGCCCGCACGGGCTGCGGCTGCCGAGGGAGAGCGGCGACGGCGGACAGCTCGACCTGCACAGCGCCGCTCCCGCCACCTGCTTCCCGCCCGCCACCGCGCTCGGCAGCAGCTGGGATCCGCAGCTCGCCCACCGCGTCGCCGGCGCGATCGCCGCGGAGGCCCGCGCCCACGGCATTCACGTCGTGCTCGGGCCCGGTGTCAACATCAAGCGGTCGCCGCTGTGCGGCCGCAACTTCGAGTACTTCTCCGAAGACCCCCTGCTGTCGGCCGAGATGGGCGGCGCGATGGTCCGCGGGCTGCAGGAGGCGGGCGTCGGAGCGGCCCTCAAGCACTACGCCGCCAACAACCAGGAGACCGACCGCATGCGGGTCAGCGCCGACGTCGACGAGCGTCCGCTGCGCGAGATCTATCTACGGGCCTTCGAACGTATCGTCCGCCGCGACCGCCCCTGGTCCGTCATGGCCTCCTACAACGGCGTCAACGGCGTCCCGCTGACCGAGAACACCCGGCTGCTCACGGACATCCTGCGCACCGAGTGGGGCTTCGAGGGCATCGTCATGTCCGACTGGGGAGCCGTGCGCGACCGGGTCGCCGCGCTGCGCGCCGGACTCGACCTCCAGATGCCGGGCACGGACGGCCGCACCGACCGCCAGGTCGTCGCCGCGGTGACCGGCGGCGACCTCGACGAGGCGGTGCTCGACACCGCGGTGGAACGGCTCGTCCGCTTCGCCCGGCGCACGGCCGGCGCGGTGCCCACCCGCCGCCCGGTGCCCGTCGACGAGCACCACCGACTCGCCGGAGAGGCCGCGGACCGGTGCATCGTGCTCCTGAAGAACGACTCGGCGCTGCTGCCCCTCGATCCGGCGTCGGGAAGTGTGGCGGTCATCGGTGAACTGGCCCGCACCCCGCGCTACCAGGGCGCGGGCAGTTCCCAGGTGACGCCGACCCGCCTGGACACACCCCTCGACTGCCTGCGCCGCCTCTCCGGCGGCGCCCGGGTGGACTTCGCCGCCGGCTACGTGCTCCCGGGAGCCGCGGCGGCGGACACGGCCGGGAGCGCGGCCCCGGGCCCGCACCCGGACGCGAACGCGGACACGGAGGTGGCCCTGGCCGGCGAAGCCGTACGGCTGGCGGCCGCGAGCGACACCGTGGTGCTCTTCCTCGGCCTCCCCGCCCAGGACGAGTCGGAGGGCTTCGACCGCGACCACATCGACCTGCCCGCCGTCCAACTGCGCCTGCTGGAAAAGGTCCGGGCCGTCAACCCGCGCGTGTGCGTGGTGCTGTCCAACGGCGGCGTGGTACGCACCGCGCCCTGGCAGGCGACCGTACCCGCCCTGGTCGAGGGCTGGCTGCTCGGCCAGGCCGGCGGCGGGGCGCTCGCCCGGGTGCTCTTCGGCGTGGTCAATCCCTCGGGCAAGCTGGCCGAGACCGTCCCGCTGCGCCTGGAGGACTCGCCCAGCCACCTCTCCTTCCCGGGCGAGGAGGGCCGGGTCCGCTACGGGGAGGGCGTCTTCGTCGGATACCGCGGCTACGACGCCCGCCGCAGCGAGGTGGCCCACCCCTTCGGCCACGGGTTGTCGTACACCACGTTCGCGTACTCCGGGCTGCGCGTCGTCCAGGACGAAGAGGGCGCGGCGTTCACCGTGTCGTTGACCGTCACCAACACCGGGGACCGCACGGGACGCGAGGTCGTCCAGATCTACAGCAGCGGCCCGGCCGCCTCCGTGGTCGCCCGGCCGCCGAGGGAGCTGCGCGGCTTCGCCTCGGTGTCCCCGGCCCCCGGCGAGAGCTGCGAGGTGGTGGTGGAGCTGGCGCGCGACGACCTCGCGTACTACAGCGAACGCGAGGGCCGCCGGCGGGTGGAGGGCGGTGTCTACCGCATCGAGGCGGGCTCCTCCTCGCGTGACATCCGCCTGTCGGCCGAGGTGAGCGTCGCCGGTGACCCCTCCCGGCTGCGTCTGAGCGGACGCAGCACGCTCGCGGAGTGGCTCGCGCACCCCGTGGGCGGCCCGCTGCTGAGCGAGAGGTTCGCCCGGGCCAGGCCGCGGGGGGCGGGAGCGGGCGCCATGGACGATCCGGTGATGCGCAGGTTCCTCGCAGGGATTCCGCTCGACGTGATCTCGGAGTTCCCGCAGAGTCCCGTACCGCCCGAGGAGGTGGCCGAACTGGCCGCCATGGTCGCCGCCGCAGCGCACGGCCAGGACGGCCAGGACGGCCAGGACGACCAGGACGGCCATGGCGGCCTGGACGGCCGCGGAAGGCGAGGCGGCGAAGACAGGCAGGGCGGCCAGGGCGGCCGGGACGGGGCAGGGGAGTGACGTGACGAACGGGGCGGTGGCCGGGGCCGGGACGGTCGACGGGAGTGTGCAACCCGGCTGGGAGCGGGTGCGGGACGCCTTCGCCCGGGGACAGGCGCACGATCCGGGCGCCGCTCAGCTGGCCGTCCATCACCACGGCCGGCTGGTCGTGGATCTGTGGTCCACGGGCACCGCGGCGCGGCCGGAGACACGACCGTTCGGGCCGGACCGGATCGGCGTGCTGATGTCCGTGTCGAAGGCCATGGTCGCCGTCTGCGCCCATGTGCTGTGCGAACGGGGCGTCCTGGACCTGGACGCGCCCGTCGCACGGTACTGGCCGGAGTTCGCGGCGCAGGGCAAGGCGGACACGACGGTGGCCGACCTGCTCGCCCACCGCGCCGGGCTGCCGGCCTTCACCGACGATCCCGCGGGTGCCGGGATGCCGGGGCTCCTGGACTGGGAGGCACGCGTCAGCGCCCTCGCGGCGATGCGACCGGTGTGGGTTCCCGGATCGGCCTGCCTCTACCACGCACTCACCTACGGCCATCTGGTCGGCGAGGTCGTGCGCCGGGTGTCGGGGACGAGTGTCGGCTCCTTCTTCTCCCGGGAGGTGGCCGGACCGCTGGGACTCGACCTGTGGATCGGGCTGCCGGAACGGATGGAGCACCGGTTCGTCCCCCAGTTCGCCGTCAGGGACGCACCCACGGCCGAACAGGTCGTGACGGCGATCGCGGGTCTCGGACTCTCCCCGGACGGCAGGCTGGCCGGCGTGCTGCGGGCGTCGGCGGCCGAACTGCACGCGGTCGTCGAGGCGTTCGGCACGCGACAGGGCAGGGCCTGCGAGTTTCCGGCCGCGGGGGGCATCGGCAACGCCCGCTCGCTGTCCCGGCTGTACGCTGCGCTCATCGGCCCGGTCGACGGGGTACGGCTGCTGTCCCGGGCCACCCTCGACCGGGCACGCACTCCGCACACCGATCACCTGCCGCCACCAGCGCCCCTGGACCGGGTCGACGGCCCGGACCGGTCGCGCTTCGGGCTCGGCTTCGAACTGCCCCGCCCGGGTGAACCCCTGCTGGGCGAAGGCTCCTTGGGACACGCCGGAGCGGGCGGCCGGCTCGGCATGGCCCATCCGGAGAGCGGGCTCGCGGTCGGCTACGTCTGTACGGCGATGTCCTGGGAGCCGTCCTCGGGACCCGATCCGCGCTGGGCGCGGTGGACGGCGGCCGTCAAGGAGGCGGCGGGCATCCCCGCCGTGACCTGACGTCGCTCCTCACGCGGCACTGGCATCGGCCACGGCAGCACGGCGACTCGCACGGCGGACGCTGCGCGGCAGGCCGCGAACGGTGCAGGGACGGGGCGGGAGCCGGTACGAGACCGGCTCCCGCCCCGTGCCGCTCCTGGACCCGACCCGGCCACCCTCGGCCTGGCCCGGCTCCCCCCGACCGCCCCTCTCGACACGACCTGGCCGCCCTTCGACCCGACCCGGCTGTCCCTCGACCCGGATGTCACCCGGGCGTCGCGGCCGCCCGCCCGTGGTGGACCAGGCCGGGCGCCGCGCGTCCCCTGCGCCTCTCCGCGGTCAGGCGCTCGGTTCCGCTGCGAGGAGCCGCATGATGTCGTCGATCGGCTGCTCCATGTCCACCGACCGGTCGATGAGCCACTGCAACTGGATGCCGTCGGCCACCGCCAGCAGCAGGACCGCCAGGCGTTCGGCGGGGACCACGGTGGTCATCCGTCCTTCGTCCATCCGCTTCTGGACGAAGGCGGCGACGCGGTCCCGCAGGACCGGATAGCGCTGGGCGAAGTGCTCGTGCGCCGGGTGACCGGGATCGCTGGCGGCCGCCGCCATGGACACGAACAGCTCGACCAGCCCGGGGGTCCGGGCGCTCTCCCGGATGATCTCCCGGTAACTCTCGGGGTTGGTGCGCTCGTCCTGCCGGACGCGGGCCGTCTCGTCGCGCATCCGCAGCACCTGCGTCAGCAGGTCTTCCTTGGAGTCGAAGTAGTGCATCAGGCCGGGCAGGCTGAGATTGCACCTGGCGGCGACCTTGCGCAGCGAGGTCCCCCGGTACCCTTCGGCCGCGAAGATCTCCAGAGCCGCGTGCAGGATCTCGGTGCGCTTCGCCTCGCCCTTCTCGTAAGGACCCCGTTTCGCCATGCCGACCAGCCTAACCCGCGGCCGGGACGCCGGCGGGGGCGGTGGCCGGTCCGCCGGGGATGCGTCCGGCGCGGGCCAGCGAACCCAGCCAGCGGGCCGACTCCTTGGGCGTGCGGGCGAAGGTGTGCGGGTCGACCGAGATGAGTCCGAACGTCGGCCGGTAGGAACCCCACTCGTAGTTGTCCAGGGCGCTCCAGTGCAGGTAACCGCGCACGTCGACGCCGTCGCGCATGGCCGCCGCCAGGCTTGCCAGGGCATCCGTGGTGTACGCGATCCGCAGGGCGTCGTCGCCGGTGGCGATGCCGTTCTCGGTTACCAGGACGGGCACGTGCGGGCCGACGACTCGGGCCGTGTGCCGCACCGCCTCGCCCAGGGCCTCCGGATAGACCTCCCAGCCGGTCAGCGTGGTGGCGGCGCCCGTCGGCACGGGCAGCGGTCCGTCGGGGCCGATGCGGTGCCGGGTGTACGCCTGCACACCGACCCAGTCGTCCTCGCGGGCCGCCTCCAGGAAGACGTCCTCGCGCGGCCGGGCGTAGGCGGCGGTGACGTCCTCGGCTCCCGGCTCGGCGTGGTAGACCTGGTTGGCCACCGTCCAGCCCACCTGCAGTCCGGGAACGGACGATCTCAGGACGGCGGACGCGGCCCGGTGGGCGCGGATCAGCGCCTGGGTGACCTCGGCGTCCGGTTCGACCGCGCCGGGATCGAAGACCGCGGCACCTTCCTGGCGTTCCTGAGCCGGGGCCGCGGGAGCGGACGGAGAGCCCGTGGCGGTGCCGCCGGAGCGCCGTGCGGCCCGGCGCACCAGGGTGTGGATCAGCGCGACCATGTTCGGCTCGTTGATGGTGGCCGCGTAACGCACGCCGGCGCCGAGGATCTCGCCGGCCGTCTGAGCGTAGGCCGCGAAGAGCTCACTCGAATCCGGTGACGCCCAGCCCCCGAGTTCGCTGAACCAGCGCGGCGAGGTGAAGTGGTGCAGTGTCACCACGGGGGTGAGACCCCGTTCCAGGGCACCGTCCACCATCGCGCGGTAGTGGGCGACGGCCGCGCGGGACACCTGACCGCGCTCGGGTTCGATGCGCGCCCACTCGATGCTGAACCGGTAGGCGTTGAAGCCGAGTTCACTCAGCATCCGCATGTCCTCCGGCCAGCGGTGGAAGCTGTCGGCCGCGTCCCCGCTGCGCTCGGCGACGAAGCTGCCCGGCCGGTTCTCCAGGGCCCACCAGTCACTGGAGACGTTGTTCCCCTCGACCTGGTGGGCGGAGGTGGAGGCACCCAGCAGGAAGCCGTCCGGCAGCACGAGACCGGGCTCGTTCGAGGGGGTCATGGACAGACTCCTTCCGCAGGGAGCCGGGGCGGCGGACGGCCGGGACACGACTCCGTGAAAAGCGTTCATTGATCGGTTTTCGTGTTAGCGTACAGGCGGACCCGGCCCGGCAGGAAGAGGCGACAGGGCCTCCCGCGGGGACACGGCCCGCCGCACCAGGGGCCCGGCGCCGCCCTGACACGGATGCCGGGCCCCTGGCCCCGGCTCGCCCACGCGGCCGGTACAGGTCCCGGACCAGCCCGTTGGAGGAGACCATGAACGCCGTCATTCCCCGTCCCGCGCGGCAGGCAGCGGCAGCCGGCGGCGGGGACCTGTCCGTCGCCGGACCGTGGCGGATCCGCACCCCCGACGGCCGGCTCGCCGCCGTCGCCGAGACGGTGCGCGCACTGCTGGAACCGCACCTGGGCGAGCGTCTGCTGCCACCGGGCCCGGACGACAGCGCCGCGGACGCCGGTCCGGCCGCCCTGACCCTCACCCTCGACCTGGACGAGGCGTCGCCCGCACCGCACCGCACCCCTGTGGGCATCAGCCCGCGCGGCCTGCCGGAACCGGTGGACGAGTCCCACCGCCTCACGGTCACCGACCGCGGCATCACATGCCGGGCCGCCACCCCCGAGGGCGTCTTCCGGGCCGCCACCACGGCCGTCCAGCTGCTCACCGCGTCCGACGGCACCCTTCCGCCCCAGGAACTGACGGACGCACCGCACTACGCGTGGCGCGGCCTCATGGTCGATCCGGCGCGCGGTCACCTCACCCCGGACGAACTGCGCCGCCTCGTCGACCTCGCGGCGCTCTACAAACTGAACGTGCTGCACCTGCACCTGACGGACAACGAGGGCTGGCGGCTGCACATCCCCGCCGAGCCCCGGCTGACCGCCCCCGGTGACGACGGCACGGTGCGCCCGTTCTACACCACCGAGGACTACCGCGACCTGCAGGAGTACGCGGCGGAGCGCTTCGTGACCGTCGTCCCCGAGATCGACCTGCCCGGCCACTGCGCCGCCCTGCGCGAGGCCGTGCCGGGACTTCCGGCCGCGCCCGCCCCGGAAGAGCTGGCGGACCGCTTCCCGTTCGTGCCGCCGCTCGACCTGGCGGACCCGGCGACCCATGACGTCGTGGCCGCGATCCTGGCCGACGTGTGCCGGCTGACCGTCGGTCCCTACGTGCACATCGGTGCGGACGAGGCCGTCGGGATGACCGCGGAGAGCTTCGCCCTCGCGGTCCGCGAACTGCGCGCCCTGGTCGAGGCGTCCGGGAAACGGCCGCTGGCCTGGCAGGAGTCCTCACGGGCGGGAGTCACCGAGGACACCGTCGTCCAGTTCTGGGTGGACGTGGCGATGATGGACCTGCCCGACACGGAGGAGGAGCTGAGCCATCGTCCCGAACTGCTCAGGGCCGGACTCACCCCCGGGCTCATCAAGGCCATGAAGACGTTCTTCGCCCCCGCCGATCACGACGTCGCCCGCGTCGTCGAGGGCGGCGGACGCATCCTGCTGTCCCCCCAGTCCCACCTCTACCTGGATCGTGCCTACGCCCCGGACGTGACGCCGCCCGACCAGGCCGCGACCGCCGCCCGCCTGGGATTCCCCACCTACCGGCCGCGCGGGGTCCGGCACGCCGCCGCATGGGACCCGGCCGCCCACGCGATCCCGGATGAGCGGATCGCCGGGATCGAGGCCACGCTCTTCGGCGAGTCCGTCGAGGGACTCGACGACGCGACCACGCTGCTGCTGCCGCGCCTCGCGTCCGTGGCGGAGACCGCATGGACCGGCCGGACGCCGGCCTGGCCGGACCACCGGGCCCGCCTGGCCCGCCACGCACGGATCTGGCAGGACAGGAGCCTGGCCTACTTGGCCTCCACGGAGATCCCCTGGCCGTGACCGGGCCCGTACACCGGACCGAAGCCGCTCCGCCAGCCGGCTCGTACGCCTCCTCCAGGAGCCGTACGAGCCGGCGGGCGGCGGCGGAGAACCGACGGCCGCCCCGCGGAGAATCCGTCCGCGGGGCGGCCGTCGCTCACCTCACCCGGTGAAGTAGAAGTACCTCCAGGCGCCGCTGGTCGTGGAGTTGACGGTGTCGCCCGACGCGCCGTTCACGTAGGAAACGCGCACGCGCATCCGGTAGCCCGGGTCGTGCGTCGCGGGGGTACGACATCGAAGAAGGCGACGGCTCGCCCCTCACGGCCGACCTGACCGCCGGGATCGCGACCGACTCGTGGCGGGGCACGGCTGACCGGCCCAGTCCGCCCTCACAGCCACCGTTCGGCCGCTTCGACGCTGTCTCCGCCGCTGGTGTTGAACGCGACCGCGGCCTTCGGCGCATATCGCCGGACCAGGTTCACGACCTGCTCGAAGAGCGGCAGGAGAGGCTCCGGCTTGCGAATCCCGCCGCCGATGACGACGACGTCCCACTCGCGTGCGGACAGCGCCGCGATCAGCGTGGGCTCTGCCGACCCGTCCACTGAGATCAGTGTCATGGAGGCATCGATGGCATGGGCACCAAAACGCGCCAGCTCCTGGTCGAGGCCCGCCCGGATGGCGTCCCCGTCCATACCGGGCACCGTGTTCGGATCGACTCCGAGAATGAGAACGGAGGGCACGCCCGGGAAGACGGTCAGCTGCCTGCGCTGGTTCCCCGACGCGCAGACGCACATGCTCACCTTCCCGCGGACATGCGATGGGAGTCTTCTCGCGGCAGACGGTTCTGCCGACGTCACAGCGGGGTGCCCGGGTGTACACAGCACCGCGTCCCGCCAGCTCGAACAGCTCATCGCCCCGCACGGTCCCGCGTACAACTCGCCCCGGAAGCGTGACACTTCCGCGAACGCTTCCCTTGCAGCAGCATCAGGCAGCAGACTCACCCTCACGGCCTTCGTCATGGTCACGTGCACTCTGGTCGGAGCACATGGTCGGACGAAGGCCGCCCCAGCGTCCGGTGAATGTCCGGCCGGGCTACCCAGTTCGCGGTCCGTGCGAAGTCAGTCCGGCAGCGCCACGGTGAGGTCCACCTCGACGAGCTGTCCGGAAAAGCCGAGCTGGGCAACGCCCAGGAGCGTGCTGGCGGTGGTGAACGCCGGGCCCAGGGCAGACTCGGTGAGCCGACGCCATGCGGCTCCGAGAGCGTCCCTCTCGTCGCTGCGCACGTAGATCACCGACCGGACCACGTGGTGTGGCTGGGCATTCGCCGCGGCCAGGGCAGTGAGCGCGTTCGCGACCACCTGGTCGACCTGCGTCTCGAGGGAACCGGCACCGACGAGATCGCCGTTCCGGTCAAGCGGGCACTGTCCCGCCAGGTAGGCCGTGCGCCCTGCCTCCACCACCGTGATGTGGTGGTAGCCGGGCGTCTGATGCAGCTGCTCGGGGTTGATGCGGGTGATCTTCTCAGTCATGTCCGCGAGTCTGCCTAGCGTGGGGCCGGCGCGCACCGCAATTTCCCCAGCGGCAGGCACCCCGCAGCAACCTGAAGGGGCGCAGTGCGCACTGAAGGCCGGCGCTGGTCCGGCACGGGACCACCACTGAATGCCGCTCGCTCGGTCCGCCTTGTGCCGGTTCACAGCGCGATCACGATTTTGCCGTGGACGTGCCGCTCGGCCTGCGTCGTCACGGCTTCGCGAATCCGCTCGACCGGGAAGGTCGCCGCGATCGGCACCGTGATCTCGCCGGAACGGATCGCGTCGGCGATCCGTTCCAGGGTGCCCGGGGCCGCGTCTAGGGCGCCCAGCTTGCGCACACCGCGCGGCGGGGCGGGGCCGTCGGCCACGACGGTGATCCGCTCGGGTGCCACGCCGAGCTTGAGCGCGGTCTCGGCCGCGTCCCTTCCGAACAGGTCGGTCGCGGCGGTGATCCCCTCGGGCGCCAGGTCCCGCACCCGGTCCGCCAGTCCAGGACCGTACGCCACGGGTTCGGCGCCCAGCCCGCGCAGGAATCCGAACGTGCCCCCGGAGGCGGTGCCGAGCACCCGGGCGCCCGCGAGCTTCGCGAGCTGCACGGCGAAGATGCCCACGCCGCCCGCAGCCCCGCCGATCAGGACGGTGTCCCCGGGGCGGAGCCCGAGCGCGGCGAGCGCGGCGGCGGCCGTCAGACCGGACACCGGAAGCGTGGCCGCCACCTCGTCGCCGACACCCTGCGGGGTGTGCCAGAGCGTTCCCGCGGCTGCCTTGACCAGCACGAAGTCGGCGACGGACCGGCCGATCGCGGCCCCGTACACCCGGTCGCCGATCGCGAATCCCGTGGCTTCGGCGCCCGCCTCGTCCACCACTCCGGCGAAGTCGCTGCCGAACCCGGCCGGCAAGGTGATGCCGAACCGCGCCGCCATGTCGGGCTGCGTGGAGATCTGCCAGTCCATCGGGTTCAGCCCGGCGGCCGTGACCCGGACTCGGACCTCGTCCGGCGCGGCGTGCGGCTCGGGTATCTCCTGCACTTCGAGAACTTCGGGACCGCCGAAGCGCCGGTAACGCACAGCTCTGCTCATCGGTGACCTCTCCTGGTCAGTGATGGGACTTGGTCCCATGAACCGTACACCAGTGATGGGACCAAGTCCCGTACACTGCTCCCATGGCTCGCTGGCAACCCGACGCACCAGGACGACTCGCCGCCGCCGCCCTCGACCTCTTCGAGGAGCGCGGCTACGAGAACACGACCGTGATCGAGATCGCCGAGCGCGCCGGGCTCACCAAGAGCACGTTCTTCCGGTACTTCCCGGACAAGCGCGAGGTGCTCTTCGGCCGGGGCACGATCACCGGCCTGCTCACCGAAGGCATCGCCTCCGCGCCGCCGACGGCCGGGCCGCTCGACGCCGTGGCGGACGCCCTCGATGCGCTCGGCCGCACGTTCTTCACCGTCGAACGCCGCGAGTTCAGCCGCCGGCGCCAGACCGTGCTGAACGCCAACACGGAACTGCGCGAGCGCGAAGCCCTGAAGCGGATCGACCTCACCGCCTCGATGATCGAGGCCCTCGACCGCCGTGGAGTGCCGAGCCTGAGCGCGCGCGTGGCCGCGAATCTGGGCAGCCTCGTCTGGGAGATCGCCTACGATCGGTGGATCGCCACCGACAACACCGAGGGTTTCGGCCGGCTGGCACGGCAAGCGCTCGCCGAAGTACGCGCGGCCGGGGCCTTGGGCCACTAGGGTCCGTCTTCAGAGATCATCCTGGTGGTGGATCATGGTGCCGAGGTGCGTCGGCGCCGGGACTGGCGCGCACCGGCCCCGCACGCCCGGCCGGCCGCGACCGGTGCCGCTCAGTCCCGTCGTACCAGGAACCGCTGGTCCGCGGAGTCCGCGCACCGCTGCTCCGACGCCTCCGCCCCCTCCTGGGAGTCGGCCAGCCCGACGCACCGGCCGCTGCCGACCACACGGAACCGGAACCCGTCACCGAGCGGTTGGAGCCGGAAGAGCGTGCCCTGGGCGCAGTCGTTGCGGGGTTCCAGCATCCCCTTGACCGGGCCGGTGTTCAGGACCGTGAGGCAGCCCTTGCCCTCCTGCGGGTGGTGCCACTGGATGCGGTACAGGTTCTCACCGGCCGGTTCGAGATACGTCCGCGGGACGGTCGCCTCCCCGCACGGGAGCTGGACCGCGACGGCGTTCGCGTAGGCACCCGCGCGGTCGCGGCCGTCCGTGAGGCAGAACTCCGGCGTACGGGCGGGCCGGAGGGTGACCCAGCCGCCGAGAGCCGCCGCGCGCTCGTCACCGGAACTCCCGTCGCCCCCTTCGGACAGCAGCCACCACAGACCCAGGCCGAGCAGCGGCACGACGCACACGGCGACGAGGCCGGCCGTACGGAAGTGGCGCCACAGCGAGGACGGAAGCGGCCTCGGGGAAGTCAACTCCGCGTACTCCGAGCCGGGTCGACTCTCCACGGGCGTCGGCCGCGCGGGCCGCTCCTGCTCGACCGTCCCCGAGGCGATCCGCTCCCGCGCGTCCTGCCACATCCCCACCCGCTCACCGTCCCCGCACGCCCTGACGAACGCGGCGAGCACATCGGGCCGGGGCAGATTGGTCCGCCCCAGGACGTCGGCCAGCGTGCTGCGCGCCAACGTGTCCCCGTTGCGCGCGGCCTTCACCTCCAACTCGCGGTAGGTCAGACCAGAACGTTCCTTGAGCCGTCGCATCGACTCGACGAAGCCGGCCGGGTCCCGGGCGTTGTACGGCGACAGATCCCCCAGGTTGCTCATGGACGTCATCCTGCTGTGCCTCCGGAAGCGGGGACAACGCAGGATTCCGCCATGTCCTGCCGTCCGGGTCCGTCCCGGACAACTCTCTGACCAGCACGGACAGCCGTTCCTTGTCCGGGACGGCCGACGCCTCTTGCCTCCCGGCGCCGCCGATCAGCAGTCTCGGTGACGTCCCGGCCGACAGAGAGCCGGACCGGGCACCATCCACCCACCACGAACGAGGAGCATCCGCATGCGCATCCGTCGACTCATGGCGACCGCCGGCCTCGGTACGGCCCTCGCCCTCGGCGCCACCGTCATCCCCGCGGCAGCCGCCCCCACCGTGACCGGCTCCTACCCGTCCTCCTGCAGCGGCTGGACCGACTGGTACGCCGGCCACGGCCGCGGACACCTCAACTGCGCCGGCGCCGGCCGCGACATCAGGGTCACGGTCGAGTGCGGCGGCGGCGTCGCCAAACGCAGTGCCATCGGCTACGAGTACGCCAAGGCCGAATGCCCCCGGGGTCTCGGCGCGACCGGTCTGAGCGGACGGTTCGTCTAGGCCGGACTTGGCCCGCCAAGGGCGGTCGCAGCGAGAGGCTGGGGCCGCCCTTCCCGCGCTCGTGGAAAATACCCGGCTGTCGGCTGTCGGCTGTCGGCTGGGGCCACTAGTGAGTGCCGCGGGTTGGACGGGTAAGTGCTGCCCTGCGGGACCGGTGGCTGCCTGGGGGTGATTACGGATTGCTGGCAACCGTTGCGTAGGGTGATCGTCATGAGATTGAAGATTGTCATCACCTTGGGTGTGGCCGGGCTGCTGGCCACGGGATGCGGCGGGAAGTCGGATTCGAGTGCCGCTGACGCCAAGGCGTCGGCGTCGGCGTCTGCCCCGGCAGCGATGGCGCAGAAGCTGACGCGACCGGCCGCAAGCCCGGAGCTGGAGCCGTCCCCCTCGCCCGCCGGCAGCGCGCCGTTCTCCGACCAACTCGCCTACGAACTGCGCTCCAAGACGCTGAAAATGGCTGATGCTCCGGGCAGGACGACCGCTCAGTGCCCGAAGGCGACGGGGTCGAAGAAGGGCACGAAGGTCACGTGCACCACCACCTACGAGGGCCTGGAGATTCGGTGGGAGGTGACCCTCGGCGACAAGGCCCCCTGGTCGGCCACCGGTGACTACGTGTCCTACGAGGCCACCCCCAGCACGGGGATCCTCACCCGGGACGGCGTGGCGCGGGTCCTCTACGGCAACTTCAGTCCCGAGTACGTGCTGTGCAACGACATCCCCAAGGCGGTGCTCGCGCCGCTGAACGCCCCGTCCAAGTACAGCTGCGAGCCGGTCGACAAGGGCAAGAAGCCGACCGGCTACGGGACTCCGGTCCGTGCCACCGAAGGAGGCCCTCGCGCCTACTGACCGGCCCGCCTTTGCCCTGAGCCGGGGCGACCGAGGCCCGAACTCACGGAGTGGCTGGCGGCCGCCGGATGAATCCTGACGTTCCGTCACCCATCTGATCGGGCCTCGCCGTTGCCGTGGCCCCGGCGTCGGCGCAGACGGGGCGGGTGCGGGCGGCATAGGAACGAGCGGCCACGACGAGACCGATGCCCAGACCGCCGAACGCGAGGCCGCCGAACTCGACGAACCAGGTGATGCCCGAGCTGGAGGTGAACGGCGGTGACGGCTTGATCCTGGGCAAGGCGCCGAGAGCCATGAGCGGGGCCATGATGATGAGGAAGACCCCGTACATCGTGAGTGGGACACCGGTCAGCCAGGCCGGGATCAACGGCAGCAGGCGCGGGACCCGTCGTCCGGACAGGAACAACGTCCAGCGGGGGAACACCTGGCCCCACACGTGCAGCAGCCCCAGCAGCAGGAAGATCCCGGCCATCGCGGCCAGCACCGTCACGTCGATCCCCGCCGACGCGGTTGCCTTGGCCGGGCCCGACGCGCCGGCGTTCGTCGTCCTCTGCCAGTCGTCGCCCGCGACGCCGAGCGCGCTGCCGCCCAGGGTCCAGATGGTCTTGGCCCCCGCCCACGGCAGAAGTCCGCACATGAGCAGGTACACCGTGACGCGGGTCCGCCTCGGGGCTCGGGAGACGGCTGGGTGGGCGAGCGGGCCGTCGCCGGCGCCGGTGTGCGGACGCCCGCAGCGGGGGCAGTCGCCGCGCAGCCGCCGGCGATACGACAGGCCGACGAGGAGCAGAAGGGCCGCGCCGGCCGTGTTCAGCAGCACCTGGGCCAGTCCGGTGGCGCTTTCCACTCCCGAGAGCGTCGCGATCGTCACGAAATAGATCGGCAGCCCGTTCATTCCCATGACGAACACCAGGAGCGCCACGATCAGCACCGTTGCCACCGCATTCTGGCCGGTTTTGGCGAGAGTTCGGGTGCCGGCCAGGCAGGCGCCGCCGGCCAGGAGCGCGAGGGCCGCCAGGAAGAGCTGGACCCCCGGCGCGTACGCGGAGTGCTCCTTCCATTGCACGGTTGTGTCCGTCACCGCCCAGGTGACCTCGACAGCGGCGTACAAGACCCCCCACAGTGCCGCGACCATGGGCGTCCACACCGGCCACCGCCGCCACCACACCATCCGTCCCGGGCCTGCGGCCGGCGGCTCGGGAACGCCACCTGCCTGAGAGTGCGCAGGAACAGCCATCGTGACCCCCGTACATCCGGATTGCCGACGCTCCAAAATTCCGCGTCACCCGCGCCGATCACATCGGTCCCGCGGATCATCCGGCTTCCCCCGCGCGGGGGAAGCCGGACCGTGAGTGTCAGCCCGGCCGGTGATGTGTGTCGCCTCCCCTGCCGAGTTCACGCAGCCGGCCGAGGGCGGCCCGGGGCGCGGTGATGCCGGGCAGGCGCGCCGGTGTTACCGGACGCCGCACTGCGTCCACCGGGTCTCATTTCGGCAACTGCCCGTCAGATTCCGCAGGTTGCGGGAGGCACCTCCTGCCACCGTTTCCGGAGACGACCGGCGAGCCAGTCGGGCAGCGGGGCCACCGGCACATCGTGCACGACCAGGTACGGCAGGCCGCCCACGACGGAGCCGGGCCCGACCAGGTACCCGCCGCTCCGGCGGCCAGGGCCTCGGACGTCGATCCGGGGGCCGAGCGGCGACCGCGGTCCGGAGAAGCTGCCGATGGTGCAGTCCGCCGGCACCCGGAAGTACAGGTGCAGTCCGCCGCGAGGCGTGGAGACGGTGAAGGTGCTCGGCCAGTCCTTCATGCTGCTGGACGGGTCGTCCAGGTCCAGGGCGACGGCTCGTGAGGCGCGGCAGCCGACGCCCACGTTCCCGCCGCCGGCGAGCAGTTGAGGGAGTTGGGCCTGGTCCAGGGTGGTGCGCTGCTGCCACCCGGGTGCCGGGACTCTGCTGCCGGCGGGAAGGGGGAACAGCGCCAGGCCCCGGTCCATCGCCCGTGCGGCGGCGGCGATGCCGGCCGCCGGGGTCACGATGCCTCGTCCTCGGTGTCGTCGTAGTAGCAGACGCAGGTGCCGTAGGGGCCACCGTCCTCACTCCCGCACTCCGGGCAGGGGGTGGGGTCGTACTCCTCGTAGTAGCTGCGGAGGTTTGCTGCCGCGACGTCGACAGCCTCCCGGTACGTGGTGACGTTCGGATGCACGGCGAGGAGGAAGCACAGGCTCTCGCGGTCCTCGGACTCCAGGAGCGCGATGGCGTCAGTGTGTTTCACGCCGTAGCGGCCCTTGAGGGAGGCCAGGGCCTTCTTGCGTGCGTGGTTCTGCGGCATCTCGAACTCTTTCCTGCGGCTGTGGCGATCCCAGACTCACCGGCCGCTGAAGAGCGAGGCCAGCGAAGTGAAGTGGTGACGATGACTCGGCGCGGAGCACCTTTGGCGTGAGTGTTCGTTCTGGGCCGAACGCACCGGGCCACGAGCCGGGCCCACGGTCATGCGACCGCAAGCATGACTGTAACGCATCGAGACCCACGGCGCGATCCGTACGGAGATCGATGAGCCGTGGTCAGGAGCGGCGGTGCACGCCCGGGGAAGCGAAGGACCTGCTGGCCGAGGCCGGGGAAGCGAAGGACCTGCGGGCCGAGGCTGTGGAAGCGAAGGACCTGCTTGCCGAGGCGGCCGTGGCCAGGGCGCAGGAGACCGTCCAGGACCACCCGCGCCCGTGCGGACCTCGCAGCATCCTTTCTCCCGTCCGTCCGGCTGCGAGCGCCTCAGCGGGGGGCCTGACGGGCGCCGCTCGGCGGAGCCCCCGGCCGGGGCGGGACCGGATCCGGGCTCAGGGGAGGATCGAGTCGACGTAGCCGCCGTCGACGCGTACGGCGCCCCCGGTGGTGGCGGAGGCGTAGGGAGAGGCGAGGTAGACGACCAGGTGGGCGATCTCCTCCGGCTCGATGAGGCGTTGCAGCAGGGACTGCGGACGGTACTTGACCATGAACTCGTGCTGCGCCTGCTCCCAGGGCAGCGCGTCGCCGACGAGTTCACGGACGAACGACTCGACGCCGCCGGTGTGGGTCGGCCCGGCGATGACGGAGTTGACGGTGACACCGGTCCCGGCGGCGTCCTTGGCGAACCCGCGGCTGACGGCGAGCAGCGAGGTCTTGGTCATGCCGTAGTGGATCATCTCGGCGGGGATGGCCACGGCCGAGTCGCTGGCGAGGTTGAGGACGCGGCCCCAGCCGCGCTCCTTCATACCGGGCAGATAGGCGCGGATGAGCCGGACGGCGGAGAGCACGTTGACCTCGAAGTAGCGGCGCCACTCGTCGTCGTCGATCTCCAGCGGCGGGGCGGCGCCGAAGATGCCGAGGTTGTTGACGAGGATGTCGGCCGTCGGCACGGCCTCCAGCACGGCGGCGGCGCCCTGCTGCGTGGCCAGGTCGCCCACGGCGCCGGTGACGTCGTCGCTGCCGGATTCGGCACGTACCGCGCGGACGGCCTCGGCGACGCGCTCCTCGCCGCGTCCGTTGACGGCGACGCGGGCTCCCGCGCGGGCCAGGCCGGTGGCGATGGCCTGGCCGATGCCCTGGGTGGAGCCGGTGACCAGAGCGGTACGGCCGGAGAGATCGATCTGCATGACGGGTTCCCCTCGTCGAGGTGGTGGAGTTTTCGCGGCGGTTCCCGGCATCACCGGTACCCGGCCCGTCCGAGGGGGACACACCGGTTGCTCCAGGGACTCCCAGGGTGTCGGCCACGACGCCGGGCCCCGTCAGCTTTCGGGTGTGCGGTCGGTTCAGGGTGTCGCGAGCGCCTTGCCGACGTCCGCACCAGGGCGAAGCCGGACCTAGGAGCAGGCCGCGGCACCTTGGAACGGAAGGAGCCCGTGGACCGGCCGACAGAAGATCAAAGGGAGGGTGTCGTGACGAGGCAGGTATCCGAGACGAGCGGCGTCGACCCGCCGGCCTTCGGGGACGACGAGACCGTCCGGCCGGTGGTGGGCGACGAGACCACCATGAGCCGGCGCTTCAAGGGCGACGGCCCGGACGGCCGCTCGCTCTACGGGTGACCGCTCGGACGGCCCCCCCGCCCGCACCGCGCTCGCCAGCCTGCACCGCCCTCCGTTCCTCCCGCCTGCTGCGCCCGTTCCCCCCGTCTGCGCTGCCCCGGACACGACGACCCCGGCCGGGCGATGCCGGCCGGGGTCGCAGGGGGTGTCCTGGCGGGATCAGAACAGGCCCTTGTACGTCTGCCAGCCGGTGCCGATCTTCGCGCGGGCGCCGAACGATCCCTTGCCGTTGCCGTTGTTGCGCCACAAGGCGCCGGAGGTGTCGCGGGAGACGAGGTCCGCCTTGCCGTCGCCGGTGAGGTCACCGACGCCGACGACGACGTTGTACGACGCGCCCCAGCCCGTGGCCACCTTCACGCGGGCCTTGAAGACTCCGGTGCCGGTGCCGTCGTAGCGCCACAGCGTGTTGGAGCGGTCCTGGACCAGGAGGTCACCGCGGCCGTCGCCGGTCAGGTCGCCGGCGCCCACGATCTTCTTGTAGCCCGACCAGTTCGTCGCGAGCCGGACCCGCGCCGACAGCTTGCCCGTGCTCGTGCCCTTGTAGAGGAACAGCTCGCCCGTCGACGCGTTGCGCGCGATCAGGTCCGCACGTCCGTCGCCCGTGAGGTCCCCGGGCGAGGTCAGCACGTCGTACTGGTTCCAGCCCTTGCCCAGGGTGATGTGCGGGGTGCTCGTCAGGAAGGACTGCCCGAGTATCGTGTGGTACACGCGTAGTTCGCCGCTGCTGAACCGGACGAGGATGTCGTTGCGGCGGTCGCCGTTGAGGTCGCCGAACGGGACCAGCGTCACGGAGGACGGCCAGCCCGGGGCCCGCAGGCTCTCGCCGAGGCCGCCCGTCCCGTTGCCCGGCCGGTAACTGACCTCACCGGACGAGGCGAGGGTCACGAGGTCGCCCGTCCCGTCCGGTTCCCTGCTGGCGAAGTCGGCGAAGTCGTGGCGCACGGCGGCCCCTGCGAAGACCCGTACCGTCTGCGTCACCGTCGTCGCCGGTCCCGAGCCGTCGGCCGGGGGCGCCGTCAGCCGGAAGGTGTACGTGCCGTTGGGGACGAGCGCGCCCTTGGCGTCGCGCTCGTCCCAGTGTGCCGTCAGGTTGCCGGCCACCGCGCCGCCGGAGAGCGTACGGACCGTGGCGCCGGTGACCTTGCTGGTCAGCGTGGCCTTCCAGGAGGCGGCGGGCTTGGAGAGCAGGCCGCGCCACTGCCACCACGGGCCGGTGGCCGGGCCGCTCTGCGAGAGGTGGTTGCTCACCTCGGACTCGATGACGCTCAGCGGCTGGGTGGCGACGCCGCTGGGTACCAGGTGGATGCGGCGGTCCGCGTCCACGTAGGCCGCTGGCCCGCCGAACTTGTCCACGGTCCAGGTCACCCCGCGCACACTTGAGCTGCTCGCGGCGCGGTCGGCGATCTCGCGGGTGGTGGTGGCGCCGCCGGCGAAGGAGGTGAGCAGGAGCGCCCGGGTCGAGGAGTCCTGCCGCACGAGGTAGCCGTCGCCGAGCAGCGCCTGGCCGGCGGGGACGGGGATGTTCTTCTTCGCAGTACGGTCCCAGACACCGGCCGTCGCGGTCGGGCCGCACGACCAGTAGATCCAACGGCCCACCGCCTGGAGCTCCTTGGGAGTGCACGGAGCTTTGGTCGCGACGGTGTCGACGGTCTTGCCGGTCTTCAGGTCCTTCGCGGTGAGCACACCGGCGCCGGAGCCCGGCGTCCACAGTCTGGTGCCCCAGACGGAGGCGGCCGTGACGGAGCGGGTGACAACGGGCTCCAGGTCGGAGTAGACGCCGAGGTCGCCCACGTACTGCTTGGCCGGGGAAGAGCCGTTGACGAGGGCGTAACGGCCCGTGATGTCGAGGACCGAACCGGCGGCCGAGGGCAGGTAGAAGGCGGCTTTGCCGTCGAGGGACTGGACGTATGATCCGCTGCCGTCGGGGTCGGAGTCGGCGGTGAACGTCACCACCTGTCCGTCGCCGGTCGCGTACGGGCCGGTCCCGCGGCCGATGTCCCAGGCCCGCCAGGCCGGTGCGCCCGGCGTTCCGTCGGCGGCGATCCGGCGCGTGACGTAGGAGCCCAGGAAGCTGCTGTCGGCCTCGTCGGTGGCCAGCGTGCCGTTCTGCAGCGACAGCCGGTTGATCCGCGCCGCCACCGCCGGGACGTCGGTCACGTCGGTCACCGTCGGGGCGCCCGTCCCCGTGTCGGCGATCCTGCGCACCGCCCAGTGTCCCGCGTCGGCGCCGCCGACGGTCAGCAGAGTGCCGTCCGGCGCCGCGACCAGGGAGTCGTTCGCGTGCCGGAGCAAGGTGACCGCCTCTCCGCCGGCGAGGGGGACGGCCATGAGCCGCTCACCCCGCTTGTCGACCGAGTCGGACGGCTCGGGCGGCACGGAACGGGCCACCACCAGCCAGCGTCCTGCGATGCCGACGGACGGGGCGCCCTCGGTCCCGGGCAGTTGCACCGTGGTCTCGGCGGCGGACAGGTCGGCGCGGTCCAGGACGTGTGCCGTCGTACCACCCGCCCCGTATCCCGTCAGGAACCAGACCAGCCGGTCCGCGCTCAGCGCGACGGACGTCGGGGCGACGGGCACGGTGACGTCACTGGTGACCTTCGCGGCAGCCAGGTCCACGAGGGCCAGGTGCCGCTCCCCGTTCGCCAGCCCGTAGCTGACGACGGCGGTGCCGGCGTCGCCGGCCAGCACCTGGAAGTTCGTCTTGATCCCGGTCGGCCAGCCCTCGACGAGGGTGCCCTCGGCGGGCGCGCCGTCGCCGTACAGCCACAGCACGCCGCTGCCGTCGGCGGTGCGGGCCGGGCTCAGCACATGGCCGCCGTAGGTGCCCCAGTACGTGCCGTGGGTGAGGGAGACCTCGGTGGCGGTGCCGGTGGACATGTCCTTGAGGACGACCGTCCGGGTGGACGGCACGGCGTCGGCGACGATGTCGGACGACGCCCCCAGGTAGGCGGGGATCACGGACGGGGGCAGGGTGCCCAGCTCGGTCGTCGCGCCGGTGGCGTACGACGTCCACAGGTAACCGGAACGGCCCTCCTGCACATGCAGATAGCCGGTGGCACCCGCGGTGTGGATCCGGTCCGCGCGCGGTGTGTAGCGGTCGGCCTGGAAGACCTTTTCCGCCGCGAAGGCGGTGCTTCCCACGGCGTTACCGGCGTTCTCCGCGTCGGCGCCGACGGCGAGCGAGCCGGAACCGGCCGTCACGGTCAGGACGGCCAGCGCGGCGACGACGCCACGGGCGGTGGTACGACGGGGCATTGACGCCTCCTGGGCCTCTCAAGGAAAAGGCGTGACGGGATGGCGACGCAGCTCAGACATGCGTCGACGACTGCAGAAAGTTCCCGGCCCCCCGGCCGCCCCCCGTGCACAGCTGCACGAATATAACAGCAAGCCCAGTGGCCTCAAGCGCCGTTGTGATGTGCCAGGCAGCACCCTGAAGGCGTGTCAGTTCCGAAGGGGCTCCCGACTGCCTTCCCGGACCGGTTCCGGCGTCGCCCACCATGGCGCCTCGCCCCGAGGCCGGCGGCCCGGAACCGGCCGCGCCCGGCCGTGGAACCGCACGCGCCTCCCCGGCTCCACCACCGGCCCGCCGGACATCGCGCGACCCCGTCCTCGTCCCGCCGCCGCGCTCGGCGAACCCCCGCGTCACCACCGCGGCGATCCGCTGCCTGGTCTGTTCCTTCTTGCGTTCACGAAGACCTGCCGCCCAAGCGCACCTAGCCACAGTCGGTTCAGAACAAGCTCGGTCCGGCATCCGGTCCGGATGCGTCGGCCTTCTGCCCGGCACGACCTGGTCGCTCCCGCTCTGGTACCCGAGTGCGACGAGCGGCACAGGCAGCGGCAGTTGACCGGTGAGGTACGGCGCAGCCGGAGCCGGAGCCGACCCGGCGCACGACGGCAGCGTTCGCGTGTGGCGGCCGTCACCTCGTCAGAGCTGCGGATGACGGAGCTTCAGTGGAGATCCGACCGGACCTCGGTCAGTCGACGCCTTCGACGATGCGGAAGTCGCGCTCGACGCCGTCGGAGAGGGCGGCCAGCGCCTCCTGGCAGGCCGCACTCTCGTGCGCCGCGACGGCCTGCTCGAAGCTGTCGAACTCGATCAGGACGGTGCGCTCGGCGATTCCGGCGTCATGCGCCACGACCCGGCTGCCACGGGCGAGGATCCGACCGCCCCCCGCCTTGACGGCCGGACCGGCCAGCTTGTTGTAGGCGGCCAGCTTCTCAGGGTCTGAAATGGTGCGACAGGCGCTGACCCAGTAGCCCTTGGGCATGGAACCTCCAGTGTTGGGACGAGTGCATCTGACTTAGAGCTGCGAACAAAAGTGGGCCCCGGCGGCCGGCGCCCGGCACGCGCCCTCGCCGCGTTGCCGAAAGGCCCTGGTAGCTCCGCTACAAGGACCTTCCGGCGCCTTGCGATCGCACGCACCGGACACCGCCCGCTGATCGGAACCCACTTTTGTTCGCAGCTCTTACGGGTTGGTCTCCGACGAGCGTCGGCGGGCGAGAGCGAGGCTTGTCAGCGCTGTGATCGCCATGGCGTCGATGCCGGCCAGCGCCGCGGTGGTGTAGGCGCTGTCGTCGGGGAAGAGGTGGCCGGGGCCCGTGCCCGCGGCGAGGATCAGGCCGCCGATGGCGCTGCCCAGGGAGTACCCGACGCTGCGGACGACGTAGTTGAAGCTCATGGCGCTCGACGTCTCGCTCTTGGGGGTGACGGCCAGGATGACGCCGGGCATCGCGGCCGAGAAGCCGCCGACGCCGAAGCCGAGCACGCCCATCGCCGCGAACAGTTCGGCCAGGTCCGACCGGGCCGCCGCGAACAGGGCGAACCCGCCGCCGACCACGACGGCGCTGCCGGCCAGGAGCAGGGGGCCGGCGATCCGCGTCCGGACCCGCGGCGTGAGCTTGCCGGCGACGAACCCCAGCACCGAGAACGGTATGAGGACCAGCCCGGCGACGAAGGTCGTCAGCCCGAAGCCGTAGCCGGCGCCGTGCGGCGTCTGCGCGTACCGGGTGATGAGCGTGAGCAGGAGGTACATGCCGATCCCGCCGACGAACATGGCGAGGTTCGCCCCGGCGACCGCCGGGTGCCGCACCGCCCGCACATCGACCAGGGGCGTCGTGCTGCGCAGCTCGATGACGGCCCAGACGCAGAGCAGTACCACCGCGACGACGGCGAGGCCCGCCGCCACGGCGAGGTGCCGGCTCCACAGATTCCGTTCGCCGGCGAGGAACAGCACCAGGAGCAGCGCAGCGGCCAGGACGGCCGCGCCCGCCGCGTCCACGTGGGCGGAGCGGCCTTCGGGGGCTTCGGGCAGGGAGCGCCAGGCGGTCAGGAGGGCGGCGGCGGTGACGACCAGGCCGAGGCCGTAGGCGGCCCGTACCCCGCCGAGCTCGGCGAGCAGTGCGGCCAGCGGATAGCCGACGCCGGCCCCGATGATCGAGATCACCGAGATCAGGGCGATCACGGCCGCGCTGCGCTCCTCGGGGAGGTGGTCCCGGGCCACGCCCATCATCAGCGCCGTCAGCCCGAGCCCGACGCCCTGGGCCGCCCTGCCCGCCAGCAGCCACGCGAACGGCAGCGGCAGCACGGTGAGCGCGCTGCCGGCGGCGACGACCGCCAGCGTGGCGAGGATCGTGGCCCGCCGGTGCGGGCCGGCTCCGAGCCGGCCCAGGACCGGCGTGGCGACGGCGCCGCTGAGCAGCGCGACGGTCAGCGTCCACTGCGCGCTGCCGAGCGAGACGTGGAACGAGGTCGCCACGCTGGTGATGAGCGGCGTCCCGAGGCTGGCGACCGCCGCCACGACCAGAGCGATGAACATCAGGGCGGGGACCAGCAGCCGCGCCTCGGAACGCGCCACCGGGGACGCCTTCACCGCGGCCCCGCCGACCGGTCGCCCGGTCACTGCTTCGGCCCTTCGCGGTCCTGGCTTTCGAGCTCCGCCAGATGCTTCAGCGCCGGAAGGGCCGCCACCAGCGCCTCGACCTCGTCGCCGGTGAGTTCGCCGATCAACCGCTCGAACGCGTGGACGCCCGTCTGGTGCCGCGTCCGGACGTAGGAGGCGCCGGCCTCGGTCAGGCACACCAGCGTGACCCGCTTGTCGGACGCGTCGCCCCGCCGCTCGACCAGGCCGGACTCCTCCATCACCCGGACCAGGGCGGTCATCGCGGGCTGGGTGACGCCCTCGACCGCGGCCAGATCGGTGATGCGCCGCGGGCCGGTCCGGTCCAGGGTGGCCAGGGTGGCGGCGGACGTCAGGCTCATGTCCCGGGGCAGGCGTCTCGCGGCCCTGGTGGCCAGGCCGTAGAGGGCGGCCCCGATGGCGGCGGACGCGCCGGAAGCGGTGTTTTGACGACGACTCATGCTCGAAGCATAGCCTTTTTATATTCATAGTCTATGGAAATGTCAGCCGGCGCCGGCCGGACGTGAGGCAGCACAGGCAGCACACTGTGGAGAACCCGACCGCGGAACTTCCGGTCAGCCGGATGGTTCGCCGGACGCGCCGTTCCTAGCGTTGCCTCATGTCGATCACGCGGAGTCGGATCAGTCGTCGGGCAGTGACCGTGCTCGCTGTCGTCTTTCTGGCGTCACTCTCCACGGCGGAAAACGGAGCGGCGGCCCCCGCTCACCCGTCCCGGTTGCAACGGGACGCCGACGCCCTGCGCGACGACGGCGTCACAGGCGTGTCGGTGAGGCTGGAGACGCCCCACGGAACACGGACCGTGAGCAGCGGGGTCGGTGACCTCCGCACCGGGGAGCCCGTGGCCACGGACGGCTATGTGAGGATCGGCAGCACCACCAAGACGTTCGTCGCGGCCGTAGTGCTCCAGCTCGTCGGCGAAGGGCGCCTGTCGCTGGACGACACGGTGGACACGTGGCTGCCCGGCCTGGTCCGCGGTCACGGCAACGACGGTCACCGGGTGACGGTACGTCAGCTGTCGCAGCACACCAGCGGGTTGCCCGACTACATCGGCGACGTCGTCCCCGATCTCAGCGCGGCCGGGTATCGGGAGAACCGCTGGAACACCTACACCTCCCGGCAGCGGGTGGCCCTCGCGATGCGGCACCCGCCGTCCTTCGCGCCCGGTGCCGGCTGGGAGTACTCCAATACCAACTACGTGCTCCTTGGCATGGTCATCAAGGCGGTCACGGGCCGTTCGTGGGAGCACGAGGTCCAGGCCAGGATTCTTCGGCCACTGCGACTCACCCGCACCCTCACTCCCGGCGACCGGCCGTTCCTGCCCGGCCCTCATGCCCGCAACTACCAGCAGTTCGAGCCGGGTGGCGCCCTGACCGACACCACCGTCGCCTACCTGCCCTTCGACGCAGACGCCGACGGATCGATGATCAGTACGGCCGCGGACGTCAACAGGTTCTTCACGGCCCTGCTGCGAGGCAGGCTCCTGGCCCCCGCGCAGCTGGCCGAGATGCAGCGCACGGTCGAAGTCCCCGCCGGCCGCGGCTTCCCACCAGGCACGCGCGACGGGCTCGGCCTGGATCGGACGCCGCTGTCCTGCGGCGGCGGATACTGGGGGCACAGCGGTGATGGATTCGGATACCTGGTGTGGCCCGCCACGACTGCGGACGGCAGGACCACCGTCACGGTTTCCTTGCACAGTCGGCCGGGGGAGGAAAGCAGCGCCGCGCGGCAGCTCCAGGACGTCACAGCCCTCGTCGATCGTGCACTGTGCTCCGCCCGCCGCTCTTCCGGCACCCACCTGGACAGCCGGTCACGCTGAACGCCAGTCGCGACACCCCACCCGCACAGCCTGCCCCGGTCCGCCGCCGGAGCCCGACCGCCATACTCCGGCCGGTACCCGACCGCCCGTGCGAGGGCGGCCGGATCACCGGACGCAGCGGCCCACTGCGACGGGGCACGGGGGCGGGGCATGTGGCAAAGGCGCCTTCACCGAGCCGGCCGCGCTGTGTTGTCAGTGGCGTGCGCTTGGATGGGCCGCATGACCGTTCACGACGTTGCCGAGGCGCTTCCTGACATCCCGACGCTGCGGGACCGGTGCCGGGCGATGGCCATGCTGGAGACCGTGCTGAACCCTGACGGTGCGCGCTGCCACTCCTTCAGCCGGGCCTGGTCCGAGGCGGAGGAGGTCGCCTCCATGCGCAACGGCTCGGGGGACGAGTTCGACATCATCTTCTCTCCGGCGGGGGCGTACGTCCGAGGCTTCGACCACGAGTGCGCGATGAGCCCGTATGCCGACGGCGCGCCCTGGCCGGGCGTAGTGGATTCGGTCCCCGAGGTGTTCCGGAGTTGCGTCGAAGAGCCGGCCTTCACAGACGACGGAATGCCCATAGTGACGGCCTGCATGTGGCGCGAGACGGGAAGTGAGCGCTGGGAGGCAGGAGAAATCGACTTCCCCGAGGACGACGCCGACCCTGACGGCTCGGGTTGGCTGTTCCAGCTGCTGGTCGACCCGTCGCCGGAGGCTTTCCAGGAGTTCGCCGAGGACTATTACGAGATCCCGGTCGACATCCACGCGGTGCGCCACATACATGCCCTTCGCCCACTGACCCAGGACGTGGTCACCGCTCTGAACCACACGGTGTCGTTGGGGGACCTTGCCGACGCGGCCGCCGCGATCGGCTACGCCGTCGCGAGCAGCCCGGCTCCCTGACCCGAGCCTGTCACCGCCGAAGCCCACACTCAAGAAAGTCCATGAGTACTCGCGTGAGTACTCGTGAGTGCCCGTACTCAAATCCCGCGCATCAGGCTGACCTTGTCTTCGGTGTCTGATACACCTGTCGCCGTTGTCATGCTCCGTCGACCGGCGGAAGCGGGGGACCCGCAGGAGCGGGCAGAGGGTGGGTACAAAAGGATGACGTATCGGCGTGTGTTCGGGCCGGCGCTCTTCGGGTCGCTGTTGCTGGCTGCACTGCTCTGGTGGGCCGGCTCCAGCGTGCACGCACTCACTCTGCCCGGTGCCACACGGTTCCTCGGCCCCGACCAGGCGAACCGTCTGGTGGCGTGGACGATGCCGTGGTCGACCGGTCTCCCGTCCTCGAACCGGTTCGCCGATCCTGTCGGCGCGGCCGGTCACGGCGGGGACTACGCGGCTCTGAGGCAGACCGCCATGCGGGTGCGGTACGCCGCGCTCGTCCTGTTCTTCCCCTGCGGCGCGCTGCCGTTGCTGCGCCGGCTCTCGGGCCGCGGCGTCGGGCGCGCCGCGGTCTGCGCGGCGGCCCTGTGGGGATGGGGCATCGTCGCGGCCGTGCTCGCTGTCACTGTCTCGGCGCCCTGGATGGTCGCTTCCGGCGGATCGGCGGCCTTCCGCCTGCTGCCCCACCTCGCGGGCGCCATGTCCCAGGGCCGTGAACTCCCGGTGGGCGCCGCCCTGGTGGCCGCAGCGGCGACCACCGGTCTCATGACCCTCCTGCGGCGCGAAACGACGCCGCAACCACGCCCGGCCGTACCGACCACGGCCACCGCACGGCTCGCCGCGACCCTGGGCACCGCCGTGGTCGCCCTCGCCCTCGTCGTGCTCTCCAACGACCGGGTCGCCGGGCACATCCAGACCGCGTTCGGGGGCGGCGGGCGGCTGTCCGAGCCCGGTGACCTGCTGCGGCAGTGGATCCAGCTCAGCGCCTGGACCATGCCCACCGGCTCCACCTTCGGGCACTGGCTGCTGTACCGGCTCGGCGACGTGGCACTGCTCGTCATGGTCTGGTGGGGGCTGCGGCTGCTGCCCGTCCTGCTCGACCGCGTCACCTGCCCTGCCTGTGCGCTCGGCGCCGTCGCCGCCACCACCCTCGGTGTCGAGGTGAGTGAGATCTGGACGTCGCTCCTCTCCTGCCGGGGCAGCACCGCCGGACCCCTGCTCTACTACGTCTCCCTGGGATCAGGCGTGTCCGCGGCCCTCGTCTTCGGCATCCTGGCCGGCTGCGTGTGCGCGGCGACCGTGCGGCTGCGCGGCCGCACGCAACCGCCTGCCCCAGCCCCGGCACAGACCCAGCCTGCCTGACCGGTCCGAGGCTCGCCGTGGCCGCGCAGTTGCTCACGCGGAACCGCGCCGGCCGCGAACTCCGGACCCGCCGGGAGGACCGGACGAGGCTGTGACGGGGCTCGGGTGGCCGTCGCGGGGGTTACCGGCCGGGCCAGGCCGGCGGCTTCCCGAAGTCGACGGAGCGCTGCTCGACTCCCATCGGACGCAGCTCGACCTCGGCACTGACCTTCTGCAGCTTGCCGCCGAAAGAGACGACGGCGGCGACGACCTCCTGGCCGGTGGCGCCGGAGCGCATCGCGTCCTGCACGAAGGCGGCGAGTTCGTCGAGTGTCATGAACTGCTTCTTCGGAGCAGCGTGTTCGATCTTCTTCAACGCCATGGCGTCTCCTCCCCAAGGATCTGGCGTCAGCGTACGCGGTGCTGCGCGGTCACGTGCACGCGGTGACGTCAGGGCAGCAAGGCCCATGCCATGGGCGCCCCGTCCCCGCTGGTGGGCCCGGGCAGCCCGGTGACGTCGCAAACATGCCCGCCCGCCGTCACCGGCCGCCGCCTCTCACGCTGCTTGCAGGGCCTGCATCGGATGGAGCCGCGACGCACGGATCGCCGGATAGAGGCCCGCGAGCACACCGATCAGGAGAGTGGCGCCAAGCCCCCCCGCCAGGGACCAGGGCGGAACCACCGCCGACCACCCCTGGACCCGCGCGAATCCGTACGTCACCGCCGCTCCCAGCAGCGCCCCGACCGCCCCGCCCAGCGCCGCCAGCAGCAGCGACTCCGTCAGGAACTGGAGCCGGATGGCGCCGCGGGTCGCACCCAGCGAACGGCGCAGGCCGATCTCCCGACGGCGTTCCAGGACCGAGATGACCATGGTGTTGGCCACCCCCACACCGCCCACCAGGAGGGCCACCGCGCCCAGGCCGAGCATCAGGGCCGTCAGGCCCTCGCCGGTGGCCGCCTTGGCGGCGAGCGCGTCCGAGGGACGCGAGACCTTGACACCCGTCGTGTCACCGGGGCTGACGGTGCGGGCCAGGACCGCCCGCACGTCCTCCACCGAGCCGTCCCTGGAGCGCTCGAAGACGGTGGTGGGGTGGCCGTCGAATCCGAAGTAGCGTTCGGCGGCCGGGAATCCGACCATCGCCACCCGGTCCAGGTTGGGAACCAGCTCGATCGGCTCGAGGATGCCCACGACGACCACACGGATGTCGTTCATCATGATCGTCTCGCCGGTGCGGGTGATGCCGAGGCGCTCCGCCGCCACTGCCCCGAGCACCGTGGTCGGGAGCCGTTCGCCGGCCGGGTCGAGCCAGGCACCCTTGCCGACCTCCCCGCCGAGCGCGGACAGCAGGTCCAGGCGCACCGCCTGCGTGGTGACACCGGCGGTGCGTTCCGGCGGCACGACGTCGCTGCGGCGGATCCGGGCGTCGACATCGGCGCTGGCCGTGGCATGCAGCACCGGGCCGATGCGCTCGACCATCGCGACCGCGTTCTTGGGGAGTTCGGTCTTCTGCCCCATGGCGTCCCTGCCCGCCTCGGCGGTGAGGAGGTTGGTGCCCAGGCGGTCGAGCCGGGCCATCAGGTCCGCGCGACTCGACTCGGACAGGCCGACGACCGCGACCATGGTCGCGATGCCGATGGCGATGCCGAGCGCCGAGAGCACCACGCGCGCACGGCGCGCGCGAAGGCCGACGGCGCCGACCCGCAGCACGTCGGGGAGCGAGAGGCGGGACGGTACGAGGTCGTTCGTCACCGGTCCGCCCCTCGCGTACCGCAGGCGGACCCGGGGCAGGAGCAGGCGGTGTGCCCGGCACCGGCACACGCGGCGGGCCGGACACCTCCAGGTGTCCCGAACCGCGAGTCCGCCACGATCTCTCCGTCCTTGAACCGGACCCGGCGCGGCAGCGCGTCCGCGATCCCGTTGTCATGGGTGATGACGCACACGGTGGTGCCGGACGCGTTCAGTTCGTGCAGCAACTCCATGACGACAGCGCCGGACGCGGTGTCCAGCGCCCCGGTGGGCTCGTCCGCCAGCAGCAGCCGAGGGTTCCCCACCAGGGCGCGCGCGATGGCCACTCGTTGTTTCTCACCGCCCGACAGCTCGTCCGGAGTGTGGCCGCGCCGGTGGTCCAGCCGCACCCTGGCCAGTGCCTCGCGGGCACGTGCCCGCCGCTTTCCCCGCGGTACGCCGGCGTACAGCAGCCCCTCGGCCACGTTGTCCACCGCGTCGCGCCCCGCCGCCAGGTGGAAGTGCTGGAACACGAAACCGATGTGGCGGGCGCGCAGCGCGGAGAGCCGCGAGTCGGAGAGCCCGGACACGTCGTACCCGGCGACCCGGACGGTGCCCGAGGTGGGCTTGTCGAGGGTGCCCATGATGTTGAGCATCGTGGATTTGCCGGAGCCGGACGGGCCCACCACGGCGACCATCTCACCCGCGTCGACGGTCAGGTTCACTCCGCGCAGTGCATGGACGCCACCGGGGTACGATTTGGCCGCATCGCACAGTTCGATCACCGGGGCCGATGTCATGACTTCGCCACCCCGACCTTCAGACCCTCGCGCACGTCCCGTCCGCTGACCTCGATCAACCCGTCGGCGGTCATGCCCGTCTCCACCCGTACCGTGGTGGAGGTGGTGCCCCGGACGATCTGGAGGCCGTAGCCGCCGTTCTCGCCCCGCAGTGCGACGACCGCCTCGACGGGGACCGCGAGCACTCCCTTGTGCGCCTCGCTGACGAACTTCACGCTCGCCGACACCGTCGTGTCCTCATCCGACGCGGCCTTCGCCCCGCCGGCCAGGACGACCTCGACGGTGATGCCCTCCTGCGCGCCGGCACCGCCCCCGGCGCCGGAGTCCTCCGGGCGGACGGTCCCGGCGACGTGGCCGGCCACGGTCTTCCCGCTCGGCAGGGTGACCTGGACCCTGGTCCCGCGTGCGGTGAGCGGTCCGTCGGTCTGGTCGAGCCGGGCCCGCACGACGGGCCTGGTGGAGGCGACCGTGAGGACCGGGGCGTCCGGGCCCACCTGGTCGGCGAGCGCCGCGTCGGCGGAGACCACCTTGACCGGGCCGGGCTGGAAGACGACGTCGCCCCGGCCGACCCTGCCGGTGGCGTCGCGGTTCAGGGACTTCTGCCACCGCTTGACGGCGGCCTCGGTGTCCGTGTCGTACCGCGTGTCGACGTACAGGTCCGCCCCGTACCCCAGGTCACGCAGGTTGCGCTCCAGTTGGAGCACGTCGCTGCCCCGGTCGCCGGCCTTCATCTCGCGGAACATCGGGACCGGCCCGTAGAGCAGGGTGACGGGCTTGTCGTTCAGTTCGTACAGGGCCTGCCCCATCGTCAGTGTCCTGCCTTCGGAAGCGGCCACCGTGACGGTGCCCTGGACGGCGGACTTGACCGCGCGGCGCTGGGCGAAGTCGAGCTTGCCGTCGACCGTCTTGGACTGCACGAGGTCGGTGCGTACGACGGTCGCGGTGGCCGGGGGCAGGTCGCCGCTCCTGCCGGAGGCGCCCGCGCCGCCGCGGCCGTCGCCGAGGAACAGAACGCCCCCGGTGACGGCCGCGGCGACGGCCACGGCCACGAGCGTGAGGAGGGTGGTGCGGCGCTTCACTGCATGCCGTCCAGACCGTCGAGCAGCTTCGAGGCGCACGCCTGGCGGGCCTGCTTGTACGCAGGCGAGTTCGAGTCGATGGACGGGGACGCCGGGTTGGGATCGCCGCCCGGCTGGACGTTGCCGCCGCTCATGGTGGGGTTGGTGAACCTGGAGACGCCGTTGTCCCGCATGCACTTGGCGTGCGCGAGCATCGACTCGTAGTCCTTCTGCTGGTCCCGCTCGGGTTCGGCCGCCATGGCGGCCTTCAGCTGGTCGACGCAGCTGCCTCCCTTGCCGCCCTTGCCGCCCTTGATGCCCGCGTTCGCGCCGGGCCGGGCGCCGATCTCGTTGACCTTGTCCCAGTCGAGGTACCCGCTGAGCTTGGGGTCGGGGAAGTCCTTGTAGCCGCCCACGGTCCGCATGCACTGGACGTATTTCAGCTGGGCGTCGTAGAACTCGCTCTTGCCCGCGGGCCGGCTGCCCGGGCTCGTGCCGTCCTTCCCGGCGCTCGCGTCGTTCCTCGCCGGCGCTTCCGGTACGTCGGCGATCGTGTCGTCCTTCTTCGCCCCGCCGGCGTCGCCGTCCCCGCCACCGCAGCCGACGGCCAGCGAGAGCACGGACACGGACACGGTCACGCAGGCGGCCAGGCGCAGCCGGGCGTGGGCGACTCGACGGTTCGTCCTGATGGGGAAGTTCATGCGCCCCACGCTCGCCGCCGTGGATGATGAACCGTCCATGACCACATGATGAGAACGTAACAATGCCCCCGACCTGCGGATCCGCCCCGGTCCGGCTAGGCGGAAGAAGCCCGGACATGCCCATAATCGGTCCCATGCCGCATGTACTGCTCATCGAGGACGACGTGTCCCTACGGGACGCGATGGAGCTGGTGCTGCGCCGGCACGGCTACGGCGTGGACACCGCCGCCACCGGTGAACAGGCCCTCGCCCTGCTGGCCGGGGAGCACGGGGCGCGGGTCGAACTGGCCGTACTGGACCTGATGCTGCCCGGCATGGACGGCTTCGAGGTGTGCCGCCGCATCCGCGCGCGCTCGGCGATCCTGCCGGTCATCATGCTGACCGCGCGTGGTGACGACTCCGACATCGTGACCGGGCTGGAGGCCGGCGCCGACGACTACGTCGTCAAGCCCGTCACCGCGCCCGTGCTGCAGGCACGCATCCGGGCCGCGCTGCGGCGGGCGGAACCCTCGGCCCGACAGGGGACGGACGACGATTTCGCCGGTCTGGTGATCGACCGGGGCGCACTGACCGTCACCAGGAACGGCACTCCCGTCCCGCTGCCGCCCACCGAACTGAGGCTGCTGCTGGAGCTGTCGGCCTCACCCGGCCGGGTCCTCAGCCGGGAGCAGCTGCTCGAATCCGTCTGGGACCACACCTTCCTCGGCGACTCCCGGCTGGTCGACGCGGCGGTCGGCAGGCTGCGGGCGAAAATCGAGGAGGTACCGGCCAAGCCCCGGTACATACAGACGGTGCGCGGGTTCGGATACCGCTTCGGACCGCTGTGAACCGTACGGACACAGCCGGTGGGGCCGCGCGCCGTGCCGCCTCGCCGCGCCGCCCGTGGCGGCTCGTCGGCGGGCTGCGCACCCGGCTCGTCATCACGTTCGTCCTCGTGGCCCTCGTCAGCGCGCTGACCGCGACCACGCTCGCCTACCGGGACGCCCGCACCGCCGTCCTGCGGCGCACCCAGGACGCCGCGGTGGACGGACTCCGGGAGCGGATCACCACGGTCGCCCCCGACCTCGACGTACCCCCGGACCACGAGTCGTTGTCCCGGTTCGCGGCGAAGGTCTCGGACGGGCTCGGCGCCCGCATCGTGGTCGCCCGCTACCAGAACCTCGTCGCGGTCTCCGACCCGCGCGCCGACACGAGGGAACGGATCACCGTCGAACTGCGCGCCGCGGTGATGACCGGAGGCGGCGCCCGGTTCCAGCGGGTGATGTGGCGGGGGGAGCCGTACCTGGTCGTCGGCATGCCCGTGACGTACGCCGACGGCGACCGCCGCGCCTCCGCTCTGGAGGTCTACGCGATCACTGATCTGCGGGCCGAGCGCGACGACACCGCCGCCCTGCTCGACTCCGTACGGGCGGGCACCGTGCCGGTGGTGGTCCTGGCGGCGGTCCTGGCCCTGCTGGCCGCGGGCACGGTCCTTCGTCCGGTGCGGAAACTGGGCCGGGCCACCCGGGAGCTCGCGACCGGAGACCTCGGCAGCCGGGTGGCCGTCACCGGGCACGACGAACTCGCCGAACTGGCCCGCACGTTCAACGAGACCGCCGACGCGCTCCAGGCCTCCGACGCGGAACTGCGTGAGCAGGAGGCGAAGGCGCGCCGCTTCGCGGCGGACGTGTCGCACGAACTGCGCACACCTCTGGCGGCGATGACGATGGTGGCGACCGTCCTGGAGGAGGACGCCGACCAGCTGCCGCCGGACACCGCGCGGGCGGCCCGCACCGTGGGCGCGGAGACGGCACGGCTGACCCGGCTGGTGGAGGACCTGATGGAGATCTCCCGCTTCGACGCCGGTGCGGCACGGCTGAACGCCGCCGAGACGGACCTCGCCGACACGGTGCGGGCGTCCCTTGCGCTGCGGGGCTGGACGGAGCGGGTGGAGACCCGTCTTCAGGAGGGGCTGCGGACGGTGGTCGACCGGCGCCGCGTCGACGTGATCGTCGCGAACCTGGTGGGCAACGCGCTGCGGCACGGGGCCCCGCCGGTGACCGTGACCCTCGGGACGGCCCGAGCGGCGAACGGCGGCGACGAGGAGTGGGTGACGCTGCAGGTCGCCGACCACGGCCCCGGGTTGCCGCCGGAGGCCCGGGAGCGGGTCTTCGACCGGTTCTACAAGGCGGACGTGGCCCGTACCCGCGGCGCGGCGGACGGCGGCGGACAGGGCAGCGGCCTCGGCATGGCGATCGCGGCGGAGAACGCACGGCTGCACGGGGGCACGATCGACGTGGCCGACGCGCCGTGGGGCGGCGCGGTGTTCACGCTGCGGCTGCCGCTGCGGCAGGGAACGGGGGACAAGCGATGAGGGGCCGGCTGCCGGCCGTGGCCGCGGTGCTGGGCATCGTTCTCACCGGCTGCGGGGTCCCGCCGACCGGAGTGGTGGAGGCGGGCGGGCCCGCGTCGGGACTGACGAGCGGCGCACGTCTGTACTTCGTGTCCGCCGGCGGACTGCGGGCGGTGCCCGTGGGCGACAGGGAGATCAAGGATCTCGGCGCGGTGGTGAAGCTTCTCCTGCTGGGGCCGCCGCCCGGCGGACGGGCCGGCGGTCTCACCTCCTACGTCGAGCTTCCCGGCTTCTCAGCGACCGGGACGGGCACCCGCGTGACCCTGCACCTCGACGGCCCCTACGCGGGGACGGGGCGCGACCAGGGCACGGGGCAGCTGGTGTGCACGCTGGCCCGTGCCCAGTCGGTGCTGGCCCCCGGGATCAGGACCGACGACGTGGAGGTCGTACTGAGGCCGGCCGAGGACCCCCCGCTGGGCCCCTACCGGTGCGCGGAGTTCCTCAACAGGTGAACATCTCCTCGTTGCCCGCGGCCGGCAGCGGAGCGGGCAACGGGCGGGCTCTTCAGACACCAGGCCGATACGGCAACACGGCCTCTACCACCGGCCGCGCGCTGCTGACCAGCGCATCGGCCCGGGTGTTCAGGTTCCGTTCAGGTCCGGCCGAGTCTCGGGCAACTCCCGTACCGGAAGCGCCAAAACTCTGGCAAAGGGGTCTGGGACGAGGGCCGGGCCCCATGTCATGGTGCCTGCCATGTCGACTGATCACCTCACTCACGACCGGCCCGCGGGCCACATCCGTCACGCGGCGAGCAAGGTGCCGGAGGTGACCGTCTATTTCTGGATCATCAAGGTGCTGACCACCGGGATGGGCGAGACGGCGTCCGACTTCCTGGCCCACCTGCTCGGCCCGATCCCCGCTGTCGGCCTCGGCGGCGTGGCCCTGGTGGCCGCTCTGGCGGTGCAGTTCGCCGTCCGCCGGTACGTGGCCTGGGTCTACTGGACGGCGATCGTCATGGTCAGCGTGTTCGGCACGATGGCCGCCGACGTCCTGCACGTCGGCCTCGGGGTGCCGTACACGCTCTCGACCCCGTTCTTCATGGCCGCGCTGGCCGGCGTCTTCGCCCTCTGGCACCGCGTCGAGCGCACCCTGTCCATCCACAGCATCCGCACCCGGCGCCGGGAGGCTTTCTACTGGGCCGCCGTGCTGGCCACGTTCGCACTGGGCACCGCGGCGGGCGACCTCACCGCCACGATCGGCCTCGGCTACCTGGGCTCCGCCGTCCTGTACGCCGCCGCGATCGCCGTTCCGGCCGTCGCCCACCGGCGGGGCAGCCTGAACGCGGTGGCCGCGTTCTGGGCCGCGTACGTCATCACCCGCCCGCTCGGCGCCTCCGTCGCCGACTGGATGGCCGTCGGCCACGACAGGGGCGGACTCGGCCTGGGCCTGGGGCCGGTCACGCTGTCCTGGACGGTGGCCATCCTCGGCTTCGTCGGCTACCTGGCCGTCTCGCGAAGGGACGTCCAGCGCGACATCGCGGCGTGACGGGCCGGTGACGCCGGATGCGGCCTGCTGTCACCCGGCGGCGGGCAGGCTGACCACGAACCGTGCCCCGGGGGTGTGCCCGGGGTCGTATGCCACCTCGCCGCCGGCGGAGCGGGCCAGGCGTCGCGCCAGCGGCAGTCCCAGGCCCGCTCCACCGTGTCCGTCACCGGGATCCGCGCGCTGACCCGGCTCGAAGAGCTGTCCGGCGAACGGGGGCGGTACACCGGGCCCGTCGTCGACGACGTCGACGCGTACGCCGCCGGGCGCCCGGCAGGCGCGGACGGCGACCTCGGAGCGGGCGTAGCGGCAGGCGTTGTCGAGCAGCGGGCTGACGATGCGTTCGAGGAGGGCGTGGGGGACCCCCGCTTCCAGGGGCGGGCCGTCAGCGGTCACCGTCACCCGGCTCGGCGCGTCGACGGCTTCGGTGAGGCGCCGCAGCGTGGGCAGGACCTCGGCGGTGCCCGGGGCGGTGAGTGCGCCGCCGCGGGCGTCGTCGAGCAGGGTGTCGCAGATGGTGCGCATGGACTGGGCGGCATCCGCGATGACCTTGTGGGTGGCCCGGGTCTGGTCGGCGGTGCGGGGGCGGGTCTGCCACCAGTCGAGTTCGGCGATGATCCGGCTCAGGGGTGTACGCAGCTCGTGCGAGAGTTCCCCGGTGAGCCGGCGCTCGTGGCGCAGGACGGTGCGGATGCGGTCCAGTATGGCGTCCAACGACGTTCCCAGGCGGGCGAGTTCGGCAGGGTGCCGCACGTGGCCGAAGCGTTCTTCGGAGGCGACGGCGCTCCACTGGCCGGCCTGGTCGGTCATCGCGCGGACCGGGCGCAGCGCGCGGCCCACCGCCAGCCGCGTCAGAGCATAGGTGCAGGCGAGCATCACGACGTCCAGCGCGAGCGACCCCACGAGCAGGGTGTCGGCCGAACTCCGGTAGGGGGAGAGGTCGAGCGCGGTGACGACCAGAGCCCCGTTCCTGCCCGAAGACACCGGCTGCGAGCACAGCCGCAGCGGTCCGCCCACGTCGGCGGTGACGCACCGCCGCCCGCCGTGCCCGGCGAGGGAGTCGGCGACGCGGGTGAGGGGGCCGGCGTTCGGCGGCTCCTCCAGCAGACGTTCGCCGGCGTAGATCCATACGTTGGCGTCGAGGAGTGCGTCGTGGGAGGTCTCCAGGACACGTACGGTCGTGCCGGTGGTGTCGATGGTCGTCGCGACGGCGGCGGCGCGGGTGCGCAGTTCGTCGTCCGCCTGGTGCTGGAGGCGGTGCTGGGCGACGGCGTTGAAGGCGACGGTGAGGACCAGCATCAGCAGTGCGGCGGTGGTGAGGGCCACGAGTGAGAGCCGGCCGCGCAGTGTGCGGGGCGCCAGACGGTGGAGGAAGGCGGTCATGGCGGGCCGCGGCCGGTGGCGGGTGCCGCTCATGACAGGCGGTGGCCGAGCCCGCGGGCCGTGGCGATCGTCCGCTCGCTGCCCGCGTCGCGCAGCTTGCGGCGCAGTCGGGTCAGGTACTGGTCGAGGGTGTTGTCGTGCACGCGGGCGCCCTCGGGCCAGGCCGCCCGGACCAGATCGCGGCGGCGCACGATGCCGCCGGAAGCCGCCATGAGCGCCGCCAGGAGACGGAACTCGGTCGGTGTCAGGTCTACGGGCACGCCTCGGACGGTGACCGCGTGCCGGACCGCGTCCAGTGCCAGGTCACCCGCTGTGCCGGCAGGCGGCGGGGCGGCCCGTTTGAGGGCTGCCCGCAGGCGGGCCGCGAGCTCGGCGAGGTGGAACGGCTTGGGCAGGTAGTCGTCCCCTCCGGCCGAGAACCCGGACAGCCGGTCGCTCAGCCGGTGGTGGGCGGTCAGGAAGATGACGGGGGAGAGGAACCCGTTCGCGCGCATCGCCTGGCACACGTCCCGTCCGTCGGCGTCGGGCAGCCCGATGTCGAGCACGACGGCGGAGACGCCGGCGGTGGCCAGTCGCAGGGCGGTCGCGCCGTCCGGTGCGGGCACGGGGTAGAAGTCCTCGTCGCGCAGTCCGCGCATCAGCACGTCACGCAGGGCGTGATCGTCCTCGACGACCAGGATCGTCTGGCGCATCGTTCTCCGTAAGTTGTCGGGCGGCCCGGGAGGGTCGGGCGCGGCTCATGGGTCTCTGCGTTCAGTGGCTTGCAAGGGGTGGCCGCCCGGTTCTCCGGGGGCGCCCTGGCCGCTGAGGGAGACGGGCGCTTCGGAGATCCACCGGGCGGTGGACATCTCCGGCACGTCCTCCGCGCTGCTGCCGGCCCTGCTGCAGACGGTCTACCGAACTGTAGACGGTCTACTGGCCTGTAGACGGTGGCGGAGTGAGGCGTGTTCCCCTGGCGGACGCGAGGGACGAGAGGCGGCCGGCCCGGCGAGCCCGAATCCGCCGTCCTGGCCGGGCCGTGGGCCGCCCGGGCCCCGCTCGCACCAGGCCGGGTGCGGGCCGGGCTCGGCACCGCCCGGCCCGCACGGCGGAGGCGACGACGATCACCCGGCCGCACGAGAAGGCCGTCATCGACCGGGAGCGGCAGGGCCGCGGCTGCGCCTGCCTCCCCGTGCAGGAAGCGCCCGGCCTGACCGCGCGGCGCACGCCCACCGGACTCGGCCGGGGACACCGCCCCGGAGACGGTCCCGGCCCGCTTCGTGGCCCAGCTCGGTCCCGGCGGCGAGGACACCTGCGCCCGGCTCCGACGTGGAGGCCGGCGGCTGAGAGCGTTCAGGCGCCCGCCGCGGTGGGAGCCGGTCGCAGCCGGGTGACGATCCGGCTCGCGGCGGTCTTCTGCAGCAGCCCGTAGGCGAGGACCGGCAGCAGCAGGTGCGGTTTGTCGGGCAAGGACGCGGTGATCAGCACGGCGCTCGCGCTGCTGTTGTTCATGCCGCAGGCGAGCGTCAGCGACGAGGCGGTGCCCGCCTCCAGCCGCAGCAGGCGGGTGGCGGCCCGGCCGAAGACGAAGGAGAGCAGACAGACCAGGGCCGCCACCGCCAGGGCGGCCGCGATCAACAGCGGGCGCGGCCGGGTCAGGACGGATCCCAGGGCGCCACTGGCGTTGACGTAGGTCAGGACCACCGAACCGGCCATGGCCGACGGCGCCACCGTGGTGACCAGGCGGCCCAGCCAGGGCGCGGGCAGGACGAGTGCGCCCAGCAGACCCGCCGCGCAGGGACAGACCACGGTGGTGAGGGCGAATCCGCCCTGGGCCAGCCGGCCGGTGGAGGCCAGGAGGTGTGCGTAACCGCCGCTGAGCAGCGGCGACAGCGTCGCCAGCAGCGCGGGGGTGGTGAACGGGCTGAGGAGGGTCGAGCCCAGGACGAGACCCACCATCGTCGGCTGGTCTCCCTCGCTCTTGGCGGTCCACACGGTGGCCCCGGCGGCGACGGGCATCGCCACGATCAGGATCAGCGCGGTGAGCAGCCCGCTGCCGCCGTCGGCGTCGGGAGTGCGCCGCAGCAGGAAGGCGACGAACGGCACGACCACCAGCGGGATCCCCGAATGCAGCACCAGCCCGGCCAGCAGGGCCTTCGGATGCCGCAGCAGGCCACCCAGCGCGCCGAGGGGGACCTGCAGCCCGGCCGAGAACAGCATCAGGGACAGCAGGAACGGTGCGGTGCGCAGGGTCAGGTGCGTCGGCGGCAAGGGATGGACGCGACGCAGCCACAGGCCGGGACCGGGCAGGAACAGGGCGAGAGCATAGGACATGACGACGACGCGGCCGAGCCGGTGCCGCAGCCAGGACGCGGCGCGAGTGTGCATGGCCCCATCGTGATCAGGGCGGACCCGGCGGGCGGAGAAAGCCGCGCGGCAGTCAGGAAGCGTTCAGGTAACCGCCGGCAACATCCTGCCCATGACCCACGAACTCTCCGGGACTCCCGAGGCCGCACCGGGCACGCTTGCCTCCGCTCCCCCCTCCCACCCTCTGCGCTGGAACAAGGTCCCCGAGGTCACCGCCTACTTCTGGATCATCAAGGTGCTGTGCACGACGGTCGGCGAGACCGCTGCCGACCTGCTCGACGAGAAGGCCGGGCTGGGCCTGACCGGCGTGTCCGTGCTCATGAGCGCGCTGCTCGCGGTGGTCCTCGTCGTCCAGTTCCGCACCACGGCGTACCGCGCCGGCGTGTACTGGCTCGCCGTCGCCCTGATCAGCGTCGTCGGCACACTGATCAGCGACAACCTCACCGACGACATGGGCGTGCCGCTGGAGGCGAGCACCGCGGTGTTCGCGCTCCTCCTCGTGGCCGTCTTCGTCGTCTGGTACCGGCGGGAACGGACTCTTTCCATCCACAGCGTCGACACCCCCGGCCGTGAGTCGTTCTACTGGCTGGCCGTGCTGTTCACCTTCGCCCTCGGCACGGCCGCCGGCGACCTCGTCTCCGAGCGCATGGACCTGGGCTACCGGCTCTCGGCGGTCCTGTTCGGCCTGGCCATCGCCGCCGTCGCGGTCGCACACTTCGCGCTGGGCCTGGACGCGGTGTGCAGCTTCTGGATCGCCTACATCCTGACCCGCCCGCTCGGTGCCTCGATCGGCGACTACCTCTCCCAGCCGGCCGGCGACGGCGGCCTCGGGTTCGGCACCGTCGTCACGAGCGGGCTCTTCCTCGCCGTCATCCTCGGCCTGGTGGTGTACCTGGTGGTGACCCGCAAGGACGTCGCGAACCCCGCGCGCGTGACACGGCAGGCGGCCTGACCGGCTGGAAGGCGTTCAGGCCACGTGCAGGCGATCACCGCGGTGGCCCTGGCCGTTCGGCCGCGCTCCTGCCACCACGAGCCGACGACGATCTTCATCCGTGACCCCGTCAGCTTCCGCGGGGAGGCGCTGTCGTGGATGGCATCCCGCGCCCCCTCCGCACCTGACTGCCGCAGCCTGCCGAGAGAGGATGTGTCTGCCGGACTCGTCCGGTGAGGAGGAGAGCGCCACAGGAGAGGGTCCGGTGTTCAGGAGGCGAAGTCCGGCCTGCCGGGCACGCGACACCCTGGGGAGGAACCGTGAAGCCGGCCCGCACCACGTCCGCTGCGCCCGAACCGTCGGACAGACCCGTCCGGGGGCTTTCGGCGTGGCGGTTCGTGGTGGTGTTCGGAGGCGTCAGTCTGCTGATGGACTTCGTCTACGAGGGCGCTCGTTCCGTCACCGGTCCGCTGCTCGCCCATCTGGGCGCCTCCGCGGCCTTGGTCGGCGTGGTCACGGGGGCGGGTGAGGCCGCCGCGCTCGGACTGCGTCTGGTTTCGGGACCGCTGGCCGAGCGCAGCCGCCGCTTCTGGGCATGGACCATCGCCGGGTACGTGCTGACCGCGGTCTCCGTCCCGGTACTCGGCCTGACCGGCGTGCTGTGGGCGGCCTGCACCCTGGTGATCGCGGAACGCGTCGGCAAGGCGGTGCGCTCCCCGGCCAAGGACACACTGCTCTCGCACGCCACCGCTGCCACCGGAAGGGGCCGCGGCTTCGCGGTCCACGAGGCGATGGACCAGGTCGGCGCTCTCGTCGGCCCGCTCACGGTGGCCGGGGTCCTCGCCCTCACCGGCGGCCACTACGCACCGGCGCTCGGGGTGCTCGCGCTGCCCGGCGTGGCCGCCCTCGCGCTGCTGCTCCGGCTGCGTGCCAGGGTTCCCGATCCGGTGGGCTACGAGACGACCGCCGGCGCGGCAGCGCCGCCCGAGGAGCCGGACGCGCCGGAGGAGCCGGACGCGCCGGAGGAGCCGGACGCGCCCGAGGAGCCGGGCTCGCCCGAGCGGCCGGTCCCTGCCGGGTCCCGTGAGGGGAAACTGCCGCGGGCCTTCTGGGCCTACTCGGTCTTCACCGCAGCGACCCTCGTCGGTTTCGTCACCTTTGGGGTGCTCTCCTACCACCTGGCCGTCCGGCACCTGGTGCCGACGGCGATGGTGCCGGTGCTGTACGCGGCGGCCATGGCGGCGGACGCGGTGGCGGCGCTGGTCACGGGCTGGCTGTACGACCGGTTCGGTGCCCAGGTCCTGGTCGTCCTGCCGCTGCTGTCCGCAGCCGTTCCGGTCCTCGCCTTCACCGACACGGTGGCGGCCGCCGTGGCGGGTGTGCTGGTGTGGGGCGCCGCGGTCGGGGTTCAGGAGTCCACGTTGCGTGCCACCGTCGCCGACCTCGTACCCGTGGGCCGCCGGGCCTCCGCGTACGGTGTGTTCGCCGGGATCATGGGCGCGGCCGCGTTGGCCGGTGGCACCTTGGCCGGGGTCCTGTACGACGTCTCCGTCCCCCTTCTGATCGTCGTCGTCGCCGGCATCCAGGCCGCCGCGCTCGTTCTGCTGTGGGTCACCCGGGCCGTGCGGTCCACGCCCGCCCACTGAGTGGCGAACGGCTGCGCGCACCGGGCGTTCTCGTCACCACGCCGGGGTGTCCGACGACAAGCCCGGTTTCCGGACCGGTCGGGCCGGTGCTGCTGGTGTGCCGGTCCTGGCCGGCGCCTTCCGGGGGCGCTCCGCCGGCGCATCGCCTCCCTCCCGCTGAGGAGATCCCCCATCAGTAAAGGCAGGTTAAAGTACGAGCGCACAGCCAAGGGAGGGATGCACATGGGAAACCGTTTTGCCCGGGGGACGGCGGCGCTCGCCGGTCTCGTGCTCGCCGGCACCGCCGTGGTAGCCGTGAACGCCACTTCGGCAGCGGCCAGTTCGTACGACTGCCCGACGGGCTACTGGTGCGGCTGGTCGGGCCAGAGCGCGACCGGGACGATGTACAAGACGAACAAGAGCGTCGCGGACCTGGGCAGCTGGGACAACAAGATCCACTCGTACGTCAACCGTACGAAGTCCGTCGCCTGTCTCTACGACGACAAGAACTACAGCCCCTGGGGCGGTTACTTCCCCGCGGGCCCCGATGGCGCAGGCGAGTACTCCTCGTCGCCCACCGCGACGATCAGCTCGGTCAAGTTCACCCGCACCGAGCGCGAGTGCTCTCAGGGGGCCTACCCGAGCTGGTCCGCCGAGGTGTCCCCCAAGACACCCGGTTTCGGTGACATGAACGGCGACCGCAGGGCCGACGTGATCGCCCGCGACGAGGCCGGCCGGCTGTGGCTGGCCTCGGGAACCGGCACCGGCAAGCTGATCGGCACCGGCGGCTGGAACGCCATGAACGCCCTGACCCGGCACGGAGACTTCAGCCGGGACGGCCGCGAGGACCTCATCGCCCGCGAGGCATCCACCGGCAAGCTCTGGCTCTACCCCGGCACCACCACCGGGTCCCTGGGTACCCGCAAACTCATCGGCACGGGCGGCTGGAACGGCATGCGCGAGATCACCGCCGTCGGTGACCTGACCGGCGACGGCCGCGCCGACCTGATCGCCGCCGAGAAGTCCACCGGCAAGCTGTACCTGTACCCGGGCACTTCCACCGGCACCCTCGGCTCACGCAAACTGATCGGCACCGGCGGCTGGAACGGCATGAACGCACTGGCCGGCGTGGGCGACATGAACGGCGACGGCCGCCCCGACCTCTATGCCCGCGAGGCCTCCACCGGCAAGCTCTGGCTCTACCCGGGCCGTGCCTCGGCCCTCGGCGGACGCGTCCTGGTCGGCACCGGCGGCTGGAACGCGATGGCGAACCTCATCGCGGTCGGTGACTTCTCCGGCGACGGCCGACCCGACCTGGCCGCCGTCACCAACGACAAGTACGTCATCGACGGCAGCCCCGGAAACCTCGGCTGGCTGGTCACCTACCAGGGCCGCGGCAACGGCCTCCTGGCGGGCGGCGAGCGCACCAACGGCGAATGGTGGGGCCTGAACGGATTCTGCTAGAGGTCCTGTCGTCACATTCCCGTCGTCCGCCCGGAGGGCGGGCCTCGCGGCGTCAGGTGCGTGCTCTCGGCGTGCCGGGCCCTGACCCTCGTACTGGACGTACTCGGGTCTGGGCCCGGTGCGGCGAGAGTGCGTGCATGGCGTCGCGAGGCAGGCGGGAATTCGACGACAGGGCTAGGGCGTGTCACACCCACGGCGCCCGGAGGATACGGCCCCTCCGGGCGCCGTGTCGTTTCCTTCGGAGTCGCTGGTCGGTGTCAGGAGGGCCCGGCCGGGTGTGCGCGGCCGGGCCCTTCGCGGGGTCAGGACCTGGTGAGGGTGATGTCGGTGCTCTGGTAGCCGGTGTCGACGGTCACCGGGTAGTCATGGTCGTCCGCCCTGCCGATGCCGCGGAACACGGCGGCGCCGGGCTGGAAGGGGACGGTGGGCTCGATGTTGCTGGGGAAGGAGACGGTCCACGGGGCGGCGACGCCTGGCTCGCAGGCGACGACCAGGTCCTCGTAGGAACCGGACGCCGTCCCTTGCTTCTGCGTCTGGTAGGCGCTGGCGGTGAGGGTGATGCGAGCCGGTTTGTTGCACGTCACCTCGCCCCCGACGGTGATTTCCCCGGTGCGCTGGTCGACCGAACCCGTGGCGTTCAGCCGCATGCCGATGGCGAGCTCCGCCGGGGGCTCGGGCATATGGGCATGGAGTTCACCGCGCACGGGCAGTGTGGAGCCGCTGCAGTACCGCTCGAAGGTGGCGTCGATCTCCCGGATGTAGCCGTAGGGGCCGTAGGCGATGTGGGAGACGGTGAACGAACCGGTGCCGCTCTCGCAGTAGCGGTCGGTCGAGCTGAACTGCAGCTTGGGGTCCTCGGGCCGGGCCTCGGGCCAGCTGAGGGCATGGGTGTAGGTGACGCCGGAAGTCAGCTTCTGGCCGTAGGGGGCTTGCATGTCCAGGTACCAGCGCTCGCCCTCGTCCGTGACGACCGTGGCACCCACTGCGGACTGGGAGACGGGTCCTGAGATGTCGAACATCTGGGTGGTCTCGGGAGTGTAGGCGTAGGACCGGCCGTCGGTGATGTACTCGCCCGGCTCGCCGCCGAAGCTGAGGGAACCCGTCACTGCCTCGTGGGCCTGGGCCGTGCCCGTCAGCGGGGCCGCCGACACCGCCAGGGCCAGGGCCGCCGTGAGGACGGCCGCGGTTCGGGCCAGGCCGTGGCCCAGCGCGCTGATTCTCATCGAGTTTCTCCTCCTTGCAAGCGGTCCCGGTCCTGACGGACCGGGCTGGGTCGCACTGCCGACGTATGTCAGGTACCGGTCAATGCAGTCCTGAGAGGGGGGGCGGCGATCGATCTCCTCGGCAGCACGTGCGGGAACCTAACATCGGCCACTGACAACACAGGGACCACACAGGGAATCCACCGCTGCCTGGCCACCCTGAACCCGGGTCGGACGTCGGCATCCAGGGACGGGGGAGACCTGTCACCCGCCTTGCGCCGTCGCTCGGCACCTCGCCGCTCACGAAGCTCCGACCCGCACCGGGCGAGCCACGGGCCGGCCAACTCTCCGACGAGAGCGCGGAGATGTGCGGACGAAACCCCGCAGACGGCAGGATGGACCAAGGCCGTAGGGGCCACTGACTGGGCACACTCGAAGAACCCTCACGGTCACTGCCGTGTCAGGGCTGCCCGCTGATGATCAATGGGTGCGGCTCTTCCGCGGGAGTCGTCCGAGCGGGGAACTGCCCTGCGGAAGAACAGACACAGCCCGCAAGGCATCAGGGCCTCAGCAGCCCGCCCACCCACCAGTCGTGCGGCTTGCCGTCGTTGGCGATGCCGCGATTGCGCAGTGTCCCTTCGACGGTGAAGCCGAGTTTCTCGGCGACGGCACGCGAGCCGGTGTTCCCGGCCATGGCCCACCACTCGATGCGGTGCACGTCGAGCGTGGCCCAGCCCCAGTCGCACAGGGCCCGGGCGGCCTCCACCGAATACCCGCGTCCGCGCTGCTCCCTGACCGCCCAGTAACCGAGTTCCCAGACCCCGCGGCTGATGAGGGTCAGGCAGTACGAACCGACCAGGGCGCCGGTGTCCTTGCGGAACGCGCCGAGGGTGTAGTCCCTGTCCTCGGCCCACTGGGCGGGCAGCTTCTCACCCACCAGCTTCTCCGCGTCCGCACGCCGGTACGGCACCGGCACCGGGGTGTAGAACTGGATGTCCTCGTCCTGACAGGCTTCGTACACCGCATCCACGTCGGCAGCGGTGAAGGCCCGAAGCACCAGACGGTCGGTCTCAAGAGTCACCGGATCCATTGCGGCAGTATGACCACCACCGACAACCAGCGACCAGCGAATATCCCGACCGTGCGCGCAGCCGCTGATCGCCTCGGCCGGCGTCCTTGCCGCCTTCCCGAACACCGCCCGTACCGATGCGACCGCGCAGGACGGTGAACGCCCTGCGCAGAGCCCGCCGCGCAGGGCGCGGCCTCCTCGACCAGGCCTACGCCGCCCATGACGCGATCATCCGTCACGGCCGCGCCATGACCCGCGGTCAACTGCTGCGCATCCAGCTGGAGACGGTCGCCTGCGAACTGGTCAACGCCGGCCACCCCTGGCCTCTGCGGCTGCGCGGCGACAGCGTCGAGGAGCTGACCATGGCGGTGAACATGCCCTTCGGAGTGCTGGCCCCGGTCGCCTACCAGGTGCAACGGCTTGACCTGCGGCCCGGCGACCGCCTGGTCCTGATCACCGACGGCAAGCGCGAACGAGCCACCGCCACCGTCGGCCTCGCCGCGCTCCTGCTCGCCACCCGTGACGAGCATCTCCGAGAAGTGGTCCGAGCCCCGATCTCCGCAGTTCACGAGGCCTGCGGAGGCTCTCTGCCCGACGATGCCATCATGCTGGTCCTCGAACGCGCCCAGGACCCAGCACGGTAGTCTCGGGTCATGCCCGAGACATCGGTGGCACACTTCTACGACGAACTGGCCGATGACTATCACCTGATCTACCCGGACTGGGACGCGAGCCTCCGGCGGCAGGGGAACGCTCTGGATGCCCTGATCGGCCAGGACCGCGCGACGGTGCTCGACTGCTCCTGCGGTATCGGCACGCAGGCCATCGGCCTGGCGCTGCGCGGGCATCACGTCACCGGGACCGATCTCAGCCCCCGCGCCGCTGCCCGCGCTGCCCGTGAGGCCGCCCGCCGAAGCCTGAGCCTGCGCACGGCCGCCGCCGACATGCGACGCCTCCCGTTTCCCGATGGCCGGTTCGACGTCGTCGTCTGCGCTGACAACTCCCTGCCCCACCTGCTGACAGAGCAGGATGTGCGCACCGCCCTGGCCGAGATGCGCCGCGTGCTGCGTCCCGCAGGACTGCTACTGGTCAGCACACGCCCCTACGACGAGCTGCTGCGCGACCGCCCCGTCTCGACGCCTCCACAAGTCCACCGGACCGCCGACTGCGCTGACGGCACAGAACGGACCGTCACCTTCCAGCTCTGGCACTGGCACGACGACGGTGAGCACTATGACTTGGAGCACTTCCAACTTCTTCCGGCAGAGGGAGAATGGCGCGTGCGGGTCCGCCGGACCACCTACTGGGCGCTCGGCCAGGACCGGTTGGCCGGCCTCGCGGCCGAGGCCGGGTTTGCCGACGTCCGGTGGCGGCTGCCGCAGAGCACGGGGTTCTTCCAGCCGCTGCTGGTGGCCGAGCGCGCCTGATGTCCCAGTCGGTCCTCCCGGCGGAACGTGTTCGGGCTCCGGCCTGCTGGAGCAGCTGCTCGCAGGTCCGTCCGCCGACCACAGTCGGTGTATCTTGCGGATCATCCGATCCGGGTGGATCGGGTGAGACGGCCGCTGGGTCTTGTTCTTCGGCGTAGTGGCCGCGCGGGGGAGTGCTCGCGGGAGCCGTCGTTTCACTCGGGGTGTTGATCGTCCGCGAGCTGTCTGGCCGGCGGACGGCCGCGCGCCTTTACGCACGCCGCGAGGTGGTGTGGGGTGTGGCCTCGGGCTCCGCCGGACGGAGAAGTTCCCCATGGTCGTAGGCGGTCAGTGTTCTGCAGACTGCAAACCCCGGCCACGTCTACGACGTCTGCGTCAGGGACTTCTCGGCTGGTCGCCGCCGCTGTCCGTGAGCGCCGGGGCCATCTGTCGGAGGTGGGTACGAGAGCGGGTGACATCGGTGGCGGGCGGTGCGCCGTACACGGCGCGGTAGTCGCGGGAGAAGTGCGACGCGCTGCGATAGCCGACGGTACGGGCGGCCTGAGCTGCTGTCTCCCCGAGAATCATCATGCGGTGCCGGGCCTCGCCGAGCCGCAGCCGCTTGAGGTACTGCATCGGAGTCATCGAGGTTGCCTGTTTGAATCGTCCGAAGAGCGTCGATTCGCTGGTGTGGAGGGCTGCCGCGAGCATGGGCATCGTCCATGGTTCGCTCATCTTGTCGGTCAGGTACGCAACTGCTCGGGCAACCACGGATCGCTCCTCCCCGTTCGTCGCGGCGAGAATGCGGGGCGCCTGTTCCGTCTGCAGGAGTCGAAGAATGACCTCACGTGCGATGGCTGGACCCAGAATCGGGATCGTCTCCGGCTCATCGAGCAGTCCGACGAGCCTGGCGAACGCGTCTGCGAGGCCTGGGGTCCACGTGCCGAGCCGTTCCAGCGATCCGGTGGACTGGTGGGAGCGGTGAGGAAGGGCAACGGCGACCTCCCGCACGAGCAGAGGATCGAACTCCCAGGTCACCGACAGGAAACTGCCGGCAGCGTCGGTCTCGACCACACCCGCGACGACCGGAAGATCGACGGGAGTCACCAGGAAGCGTTCACTGCCCCAGACGTCGTCGTCCGCGCCGACGATGGAGCGCTTTCTTCCGGCGAGCACCACGGCGAGCGAGGGCGCATAGCGTTGGAAGAACAGGGGCGTGGCGCCATGAACACGCGACAGTCGCAGGCCGAGCCTTGCTGCACGCGCCGTGTCATCGGCATGCCGGGCGACGATGCCGGCCGAACGCACGAGGCTCGCGGTGACTGCAGGCGCCGTGCTCGCACTCCCCTCCACCGACCTCATATTACGCGATCAAGCCTCACGGGATCAGGCAACAATGCTGCGGATTCCGGCAAGCCCGTGGTCGGCTCGAGCGCCCAGCATTGAGGCATGCAACAGAATCAGGCACTCCAAGAGCTCCTTGAAGCCCTTCCCGCCGATGAGCGGCTGCGCGGCAGGACGGCTCTGATCACCGGATCGTCCAGCGGCATCGGGGAGGCGATCGCGAAAGTCCTCGCCGCCTCCGGCACCGAGGTCGTCGTGTCCGGCCGGAACTGCGACCGCGCCGAAGCAGTCGCGGACGCGATTCGCGCGAAGGGCGGTACGGCGCACGTCGTGACCGCGGCTCTCGACGCGGAGCCTGCGGAGATTCGCGAGTTCGCCGCGCGAGCCGAGGCCGCCCTCGGGGGGAGCATCGACATCCTCGTGAACAACGCCGGCGTCTACCCCGGCGGCAGCACGGCGGACGTCACGGACGAGGAGATGCAGGCCCTGTGGGCGACGAACATCCGCGCACCGCATGTGCTCGTCGCCACCCTGGCTCCTCGTATGGCCGAGCGCGGCCATGGATCCATCGTCAACATCGGCTCCTGGATGGCACGAGTGGGTGTGCCGTACATGGCGCTATATCCAGCCACGAAAGCAGCGATCGAGCAGCTCACGCGCGCCTGGGCAGCGGAGTACGGACCGAGCGGCGTGCACGTCAACACAGTCGCCCCGGGAGCGACGGCTACGCCCGGCAACGGAGCCTTCGTCGATGTCCTCGCAGCGATGACGAAGGACACCCCCGCGGGGGCGCCCGTGCGCCCGATCGACATCGCCTACGCAGTTCGCTGGCTGGTCAGCGACGAAGCGGCGTTCGTCCACGGCGCAACCTTCGACATCGACGGCGGAATCGACGCCACCCGCATGAGGTAGGGCACGTCCTCATGCTGCAACGCTGCCTTCGTGACGGGTGGCCGGTCCGGGGACCGTGTCCGCGGCGTTCGTAGTGGCTGGTGCGGGCCTGGTGTTGTCGTCGGCGGCGCCAGGCCGACCAGTGCAGGACGTGCTCCACGGGTGTGGGCCGGCGGTCGGTGAGGCGGGTGATCAGCCGTCGTATCTCGGCGAGGCTGAGGTGGATGAGCTGGGAGGATCCGTTTCTGCTCCCCCTGCATCCAGCTCGCGGGCTCGCAGGACGGTCAGGCAGACGTGGGCGGCCATGGCGAGGGCCATGTGGCGGTGCCGGCCTGGGCAACGGCGGACCTGGTCGTCGTCCGGATGCTGCGGCGGGCGATCACCCGGGGGCGGCGGTCGGGTCGGTGTCAGGGCCGCACCTCGACGCGTGCCCAGTCGTAGATCCGCAGGCCGTGAGCCTCTGCGCCGCAGCACCCGTGACGTGACGTGCGCCACAGTTGAGGTTGACCCGAGGTCAGGGTGCAGGCTCTCCGCAACGGCCCGGCACCGAGCGGGTCCCACACGACGCGGAGGCGCACCATGCCCAGCAATCCCACCCCCTGGGGCCCGGACCGGCCGGAACTGCAGAAGGCGATCGAGGAGATCGCGGCATCCGGGATCCTCGGGGTGCAACTGCGGGTCGACGACGAGCGCGGCGCATGGGTAGGCAGCGCCGGATGCCGTGAACTGGGCGGCAAGCAGCGTCCCTCGACGGACGCGCACTTCCGGATCGGCAGCACCACCAAGAACTTCGTCGCGACGACAGTGCTGATGCTGGTCGCCGAGGGCCGGACCAGCCTGGAAACCCCGGTCGCCGACCAACTGCCGCGGCTCGGCCTCGACCGCCGCATCACCGTACGGATGCTGCTCCAGCACACCAGCGGGATCTTCAACCACACCGGGGAGTACTACGAGGACGGGACGGTCGCCGCCGGCATCCCCTGGCAGGGCAAGGAGTGGGTGGACCTGCGCTTCCACACCTACGAACCGGAAGAACTGGTCCGGTTCTCCCTCACCAGGCCCGCCCGGTTCGAGCCGGGGGCAGGCTGGAGCTACGCCAACACCAACTACGTGATCGCCCGGCTGCTCGTCGAAGAGCTCACGGGCCGCCCGTTCGCCGAGGAACTGCGGCAACGCATCCTGGAACCGCTGCACCTGACCGGCACGCTGGCGCCGGGCGCCTCCCCCGAAATCCCGGACCCCCACAACCACAGCTACTACCGCTACGACGACGCAGGGGTGGAGCGCACGATCGACATCACCCGGCAGAACCCGTCCTGGGTCGGCGCCGGCGGCGACATGATCTCCACCACCGCGGACCTGCACACGTACTTCCGCGCGCTCATGGGCGGCCTGCTGCTGCCGGAGGGAGTGCTGGCCGAGATGCGCATCCCGGAGCAGACCATCGGCTACGGCCTGGGGATCTTCGCTCAGGACCTGGGCGGGGGCCGCACCGTCTACCATCACAACGGCGGCCAGGGCGGCTCGGCGGCCCTGATGTACGCCTCGGCCGACGGCACCACGACACTGACCGCCGGGCTCAACTACGTCGACGACCCCGGCCTGTCGCTCGCCGCGCCCTTCCAGAAGGCCCAACAGCGACTCGTCGAGGAGGTGTTCGGCACACTGGGCGCATGAGCAACGGAGTCACGATCGGGCAGGCCGCGGCCTTCGTCGGCGTCACCGTGAAGACGGTGCGGCACTACCACAAGCTGGGGCTCGTCGCAGAGCCGGAGCGCGACAGCTCCGGCTACCGGCGCTACGGCTCGGCCGACCTGCTGCGCCTGGTGCAGGTGCGCACCTTCGCCACCGCCGGAGTGCCGCTCGCCGGCATCGCACCCCTGCTGGCTGCGGACGGCGCGCAGTTCACCGCCGCGCTCGCCGACGTGGAGCGCCAACTGCTCGACCACATAGCGGAGCTGACCGCTCGGCATGAAACGCTGCGTCGGCTCGCTGACGGCGACCGGGCCCTGCTGCCCGACCGGGCCTGCGCCCTCCTGGAACGCATGCGCGCCCTCGGCTTCGCCGCCGAGTACGTCGCCACACAGCGCGAGGCGCTGGTCCTCGCCAAGGCGCTGATCCCGGCCGGCTTCGACGGTTTCCTGGCCGTCCAGGAGAGCCGCCTGGCCGATCCCGCCTACGTGGAGCTGACCCAGCGCGGCTGGGAGGCCGAGAGCTGGGACCCCGACGACCCGCGCATCGAGGAACTCGCGGCAGCCCTGGCCGACCACTACCTCGCGCACCCCGAACTCCTCGATGCCAGCGGCCCCATGCGGGCGTGGGCCACCGCCGCCGCCCGCTACGGGCTGATCAACAACCACGGCGAGGAACAGGCCCCCATCTCGGCCCGTCTGACCGCACTGACCGAACAGAAGCTCCGCGCGGCCGGCTTCCGCGTGCCCCGAGTACCGTGACCCGCCAGCACATTCACCACCACAGGGCTCACCCGAGCAACCATGCGCCATCACGAGTTCAAGTTCGGTGAGCGGCCACGCGGACAGTCGGAGCAATGCGGTGGCGTAAAGGCAGTTCACGCGCAAGCGTGCGAGCATGAGTCCATGTGGTCACGACTGCCATTCGGGGACGGGCTGCGGTCCGAGCTGGGCTCACCTCGTCAGGCTCGCCGGCTGGGAAGCAGCCCGCGCTCTCGCGTATGGCGAGCCGAACTGTCCGGCACACCCGTGGTGGTCAAGCAGCTCGTCGACGCTCCAGAGGCGGCCGAGAGGTATGCCCGCGAAGTGGCGGCGCTGAAGCTCGCGTCCCGGGTCGACCCACCCGTGGTGCCGACGCTTCTCGGCACCGACCCGGACGAACGCGTCCTGGTCCTTGAGTACTTGGAGCACCAGCCGCCCCGGGAAGGCTGGGTGGTCGACTACGCCACTGCACTGGCCCGGCTCCATGCGGCCACCAGCACCGACGACACAGGCACACTCCCCGCCTGGTCCGGCCCGACCCGAGGCGACATCGACTCCTTCCTCGGACTTGCCTGGACGCTCGGCGTCGCGGTTCCGGCCGGAGTCCGAACCGAGCTGGACGACCTCGTAGACCGTCTGGCCGGCACACCGGGCCATGCCCTGCTGCATGGCGACCCCTGCCCCGGCAACGACATGCACACCAGCAGCGGCGTCCGGTTCATCGACTTCGAACAGGCCTCGCTGGGCAACGGACTCGTGGAACTCGCCTACCTGCGGTTCGGCTTCCCGACCTGCTGGTGCGCCACGGCCCCGGCACAGCCCCTGCTGCACGCAGCAGAGACCGCCTATCGCGCGACCTGGCGCGACGCGACGGGCACCGATGCCCAAGAAGGTCTCACCGATGCATGTGCTGCCTGGCTGCTACGCGGCGACGCACTGGTCCAGCGAGCCGAGCGTGGAACCGTCGACCACCTGGCCGAGATCCCGAACCGGGACTGGAAATGGGGCACGGCAACGGCCCGGCAGCGACTCGTTCACCGTCTCGGAATCGTCAGCCAGGTGACCGCTGACAGCAGTGAGCTCAACGGCCTGGGACAACTCGCCGCGGCCGTCAAGGGAGCCATGCTCACCCGATGGCCCACGCTTCAACCACTGCCCCTGCACAGGCCGTAAGGCGTCAGCCCGCAATCTGGGCCACGACCTGGTCGCGAACCACAAGCCATGGAGTTGCGACGCTCTGTGATCACTGGGGAGACCTGTTCCCGCTTCGGCGTCGTGGCTGGCCGAACCACTCCGGGTCCTCCAAGGGCCCCGGCGCGGGCGGACCCGGACGCCGAGCGGTCACCTTCGGCCTCCAGCGAGACGGTTGACTCCTGCCGCCGGCCTACGGGGCCAACCTCACCCGCCGTCGACCCACACCGTCACCGAATCTGACGGACTACCGGCAGGGACGCACCACAGGACGGGCTGATACGAGAACCGGCAGCCCAGAGTGGCGGTCATGACTGTGCGTGAATGTCTGCTTCGGGGAGCAGCGCGCCGGCGACCTTGGCGGGCCCACCGCCCCGTGGACGAGAGCATCGTGGGCCTCGTCTGGAGTGACGGGCCTGCTGTTACGGGGCGTCAGGTCACCGGGTGGAAGCGGTTCACCAGCGCGTCTCCCCGGCGAAATGCGTCGCCTCCTCGCGCTGGATCTCGCGTTCCTCCTCCAGCTCGCGGGCCTTCTGGCGCAGAGCGGCGTTCTCCGCCTCCGACGGTGCCGGCGGCTCGGTCGGCACCTGAGCCCGGCGTCCCCGCGGCCGGCTCGCACCGGCTGCCCGGACCCGGTTCCGCAAGGTCTCGGGATCGATCCCCGGACCGGCAGCGACCTGCCGGATCGTCGCCTCGGGCCGCGACCGGTCCAACGCGACCGCGTCCGCCTTGAACTGCGGCGGATAGATCTTCAGGACCACGAGATGTCCGTTATCGGATCCTCGGCATCCAGTGTCTGGTGTGTCCAGGATCAAGGGTCGAGGTCCGCGATCGCATGATCGGGTGAGCGAGTCGAAGTCCACCGGCACGGGTCTTCTGGTGGAGGAGCTGGCTGCCCGCCCCGCTGTGCGGGGCGCGGCCTGGCTGCCACCCGATGGCGGCCGACGACGCCCGGCGTCATGGACCGCCCAGGCCGCGGCGTTCCGCTTACCCCGACGGAGGCCGGACAACCGCCGTCAGGTGGCGACCGCTGCGGCGGGCTCCGGGCGCCCGCGCGCTCACGCGGTGATCAGTCAACACTACTAAATGATATGGTCATTGGACTTGCCGAGCGGGACGTCCCCCTCACGAGTCGCTGCCGGCAAGGCGGTTCGGGCGGCGAGTGCGGCCGCCGCCAAGGGCCTCACGGACAGGTTCCAGTAACTGGACTCCAGTCGTTTGAAGAGAGTCATATGACGAACTACTTGCAGGATCCGGCGGTGTGGGCGTTGGCTGCCGGCGTCCCTGCTGCGGCCACGCTCGCTGTGCGTCAGCGTAGGACGATCAGAGCTTTACGCCAGGAGGGACAGGGGCTCGAAGAGTCCAACGCCGGGCTGCGGAGCCGCTGCGTCGACCTCGAAGCCACCATCGCCGAACTGCGCAGCGGTTACGACGAGGTCGTCCGGCAGGCCAAGGAGGAGGCGGAGAACGCGACGAAGACCGTGCTGAAGTCCGCGATGCGGACACTTCAGGGTCTTGCCGCGGAGCAGCAGAAGGCCATCTCCCAGTTGCAGCAGAAGTACGGCGACTCGGCTGTTCTGCGGGACATGCTGGACATCGACCACATGAACAGTCAGTTCGGCAGGCGCGCGCAGTCCATCGCGGTGCTGTGCCAGGGCTGGCTCGGCAGACAGCGGGATCCTGCGTCGGTCTACGACGTGATCCGCAGCGCTCAGGGGAGGATCCGCCACTTCCCGCGGGTCGAGATCCTCTCACAGGTCAACTTCGCCGTGATCAGCCGGGCGGTCGAGCCGGTCGCGCTCGCGGTCGCCGAACTGCTCGACAACGCCACGAGCTATTCGGCACCTGAGACCGTGGTCGAGGTCAACGTGCGCACGGTGCCGAGCGGTATCTGCATCGTGATCGACGACGCGGGCGTCGGGATGAACGAGGAGGAGAAGACCCACGCCTCAGCCCTCCTCTCGGGTGCGCGTGCGGCCAGCGTCAGCGATCTGGGCAACCCGCCGCAGTTTGGCTTCGCGGTCATCGGCGCCTTGTGTGCTCGCTACGAATTCAGCGTGACGGTCGACACCGCCTCTCCCTACGGTGGCGTCCGTGCGGTGGTTCTCCTGCCGAAGGACCTGCTCACCAGCATGCCGGAGCCGAAGCCCACCACCGCTCTGACGGACCCGGGCTCGAACGGGAGCGAGCCGGAGGCTCCGGGGACCACGGCCGACGGTCTGCCCAAGCGCAGGCGCAAACGCAGCATGAGTGTCGTGTCGAACAGTGAGCCGCCCGCCCGTCCGCTCGCTCGTTCGAGCAGCGAGACGGCATCGATCATGGGTGCGTTCCAGCGTGGCACCGATCGCGGCCGGACCGCACTGCCGGACTTCGCGCGCCAGCCGGACCGCGCCGACGTACGCAAAGGACCTGACACCCCGTGAATACTGATCTGTCCTGGATGCTCGACAGCGCACTGGAGATTCCCGGGGCCCTGCACGCGGTCCTGATCTCCGCCGACGGACTGCCGATGTCCCGCACCGCGGAACTCGGGCGTGATTCGGCCGAGAGGGTCGCTGCCGCGATGAGCGGAGTGCAGTCGCTCAGCCGCTCCCTCGGGTTCTTCTGCGACGACGACAGCCTGCAGTGGCGCCAGACCCTGGTCGAGTTCGACGGCGGCTGGGTGTTCCTCGTCTCGGCCGGACCCGGCGCGTACCTCGCGGTCGCGGCGTCACCCGAGGTCGACATGGCCGACATCACCTTCCGCATGCAGCAGCTCGTCGGCCAGCTCGGCAAGGAACTGTCGACACCTCCTCGTGAAGGCATCGGTCACCGCCCATGACCGACCATAGCCTTCCCGAGTCCGAACTCGAATCCGCTCACTTAGTCCGGCCCTATGTCATCACCGGCGGACGGGATCTGCCCGGCGAGGACCAGTTCTCGCTGATCACTCTCGTCACGACGGCCACCGACCAGCGGCAGCGTCCCACTCGGCTCTCTCCCGAGGAGCAGCAACTCCTGGAGATGTGCTCGGGCGGCTACCTCTCCGTCGCCGAGATCGCCGGCCACACGCGTCTCCCGCTGGGCGTGCTCAAGGTCCTTCTCAGTTCCCTCGCCGAGGGCGGCTACCTGGTCACCCGCGCGCCGGTGCCCCGGGCTCGCCTGGTCGACCAAGAACTCCTGCAGGAGGTGCTGGATGGTCTCAAGGCCCGTCTTGGATGACGACGCCTACGTACGGAGCGGCGCGGAGCAGACCGCTGTGAAGATCCTGGTCGTCGGACACTTCGCTGTCGGCAAGACCACACTCATCAGCACCCTCTCCGAGATCACCCCGCTGTCCACCGAGGAGAGCATGACCCGCGTCTCCGAAGCCGTCGACGACCTCAAGGGAGTACGGGGCAAGACCACCACCACGGTCGCCCTGGACTTCGGGCGGCTGACGCTCAGCGACCGCGTGGTGCTCTACCTGTTCGGCACACCGGGACAACAGCGGTTCGTCAACCTCTGGCAGGACATGGCCCGCGGCGCCCTGGGAGCCCTGGTCCTGGTGGACCCCGAGCGGCTGGCGGACTCCTTCGCCGTCATGGATCTGATCGAGGAGCACGGACTCGACTACGCCATCGCCATCAACCACTTCGACGGTACCCCTGCACGTACGGAGGCGGCAGTGCGCGAAGCGCTCGACCTGCTCCCCGACACCCCGGTCGTCGTCATGGACGCACGGGACGAGAGATCGTCGACAGACGCACTGATCACGCTGGTTCGCTACCTGCAGCAACGCGCCGCCTTGGAGCACGCATGACCACCACCCCCGTTCCACCACCCGGCTGCCCCGCGCATGGCAGCGGCCAGCCGATTCCCCTGCACACCCCGCAGTTCGCCGCCGACCCGCACGCCTTCTACGCCTACATGCGCCAGTACGGGCCCGCCGCGCTCGTCGAGCTCGCTCCCGGTGTGGAAGCGACCCTGGTGACCGACTACGGCGCGGCGCTCGATCTCCTGCAGAATCCGACCGTCTTCCACAAGGACTCACACCGCTGGCGAGCCCTCGGTGAAGGGCGGATACCCGCCGACAGCCCGGTCCTTCCCCTGCTCGCCCCACGGCCCAACTGCATGTTCACCGACGGCGCCCCGCACCTGCGGCTGCGCCAGGCCGTCACCGACAGTCTGGCCCGGATCAACGACATCCGGCTGAGCCAGACCGTCGAGCGGGTCGCCCAGTATCTCATCGCCCAGTTCAGCGCCCGCGGCTCGGCCGACCTGCTCAACGACTACGCCAAGCCGCTTCCCCTGTTCGTGTTCAACGAACTCTTCGGCTGTCCGTCGGAGATCGGTGACCGGGTCATGTTCGGCATCTCCGGTATGTTCGACGGCATCAACGCGGAGCAGGCCAACCAGGTGCTCGTCCAGGCGGTCGGCGAACTGGTCGCGCTGAAGCGGGCCCAGCCGGGCGATGACGTCACCTCCTGGCTGATGGAGCATCCGGCGCAGCTGAACGACATGGAGATGGTCCACCAACTCGTACTGCTGCTCGGTGCCGGTGCGGAGCCGCTGCGCGGGCTCATCGGCAACACCCTGCACCAGGTGTTCACCAACGAGCGTTTCGCGCGCAGCGGACTGCTGGACGAAGCCCTCGACGACACGCTGTGGCGCAATCCGCCCATGGCCAACTACGCGCCGCACTACCCGTCCGTGGACACGGACGTGGCCGGCCACAAGGTCAGCGCAGGAGAGCTGGTACTGGTGAGCTTCGCCGCCGCCAACGCCGCTCTGGCAGACCAGGCCAGCAGCAATCGCGCTCACCTCGCCTGGAGTGCCGGCCCTCACGCCTGCCCCTCCAAGGAGCCCGCCCGTCTCATCACCTTGACGGCCATCGAGCATCTGCTCAACGAACTGCCCGACGTCGAACTCGCGGTCCCGGAGGAGAGCCTGGTCTGGCGCCCCGGCCCCTTCAACCGGGCGTTGGCGCAGCTTCCCGTCCGGTTCGCCCCGGTCAAGCCACGGGTTTCCGCACAGCCTCAGCAGTCGGAGACGCCTCTGCGGCCGCAGACGCCTCAGCCCTCGGCGTCCAGCACCGATCAGAGCAACTCCAAGCGCCCCGGACGCTGGAGCGCCTTCCTCGCCTGGCTACAGAAGTGACGCACGTGACACACGAGGTCGTTGCTAGCTGCATGAATGGTGAACCACTGGGGTAGGACTGCGCGGACTGTTCCGGGGTTGTCACAAGGTGAAGGAGAGACAGTGGATTCCCACGACATACCTGTTCATCAACGCGTGGCACGGCCACCCCGGGGACGGTCCCACCTCCAGCCGGACAACCCCCCGCACAGGCCCGGACATGGTGAGGAACACGGTCGGACGCCCGTCTCTCCCGGCGGGTGTTCGCGTGGCTCCTCGCTCACCGGCAGGTCGCCCGCAGGAGTGACGCCCGCGAGCCACCGGTCCGGGCGCCGGCCGCCGCTGGGGGGACGGTGAAGGCACTGCCGACGTCCGCCGCACCGGGGACAGCATCCGCGGCAGAGCCTGGCAGAACCACGCTCGGCGGCCACGTCCTGGGCCAACTGGTGCGCCTCGCCCCCGTCGCCGGGCTGAACGACGCGGACACGATCGCGTACGGCCAGGCACTCATGGACTCCCTGTCGGACACAGCGCACCGGCCGTTGTCCCTGCCGCCGGCTTCGCCCAGCTTCATCTCCGACGACCACACCCCGGTCGAGTTCTCTCTCGCCTTCACCCGGGACGCCGATCCGCGTCTGCGGGTGCTGGTGGAACCCGGCTGCGCGGTCGGCGACGTGGCCGGCAGCGGTCGCGTCGGCCTGTCGGTCATCCGTGAGATGGCCGCCCGATGGGATTTCTCCACCGCTCAGCTCGACGCCGTCGAGGACCTCTTCTTCCCGGCCGACCCACAGGGCCCGCTGGCCCTCTGGTACGCGCTGGAACTGCGTCCCGGAGGGGTACCCGGGGTCAAGGTGTATCTGAATCCCTCGGCCGCCGGCCCCGAGAACGCCGCCCGGACGGTGCGGGAAGCGCTGCGCCGGCTCGGCCACCCCCACGCGTTCGACGTGCTTCCCGCAGCAGCGGGCTACCCCTTCATCGCCCTCGACCTGGGCAGCTGGGCGACGCCCCGCGTCAAGGTGTACGTCAAGCATCCCCGGATGTCCGCAGACGACGCCGCCACGGTGAGCCGCACCACGCCCGGCCTGGCGGAAGACCAGGTCACCACCTTCTTCCAGCTAGCCGCAGGAACGGTTCCGCTGCCGGGTCGCAGGACCGAGGAGAGACAGCGGCTCCTGCGGCGGCCCGCGCTCACCTGCCATGCCTTCACCGACGGCAAGGCCACTTCACCGAGCGGCTTCACCCTGCACATTCCCGTCCGGGACTACGTCCGCGACGACCAAGAGGCCCTTGCCCGGGCAACGGCTCTGCTGCGCCACTTCGGCATGGGCGCCTCGGCTCTCCGCCGAGCCCTGGCTGCGCTCACCCCCCGGAAACTCACCGACGGCGTCGGGCTGATCGCCTACCTGGCCCTGGCGCACGAGCAGCACCGGCAACCGCGCGTCACCGCCTACCTCTCCTGCGAGGCGTACGCGGTCCGCCCGCCGCTGGCCCTGCCCCTGCGGGAAGCAGCCAGCCTCCCCTGAGCAGGGACGAAGCATCGCAAGCCATACACGAAGCACACGCAAGGCAAAAGGAAGAACCCACGTGGAGCCCTACCGCATCAAGGTCGTCGAGCCCCTGGCCTTCACCACTCGGAAGCAGCGCGAGGAGGCCCTCGAACGGGTCGCCTACAATCCCTTCGACCTGCGTGCCGACGAGGTCACCATCGACCTGCTGAGTGACTCGGGGACCGGCGCGCTCTCCGCGGCACAACTGGCCGCCGGTATGAACGGCGACGAGTCCTACGCAGGATCCCGCTCGTTCTACCGCTGGCACACAGTCGTCAGCGAACTCACCGGCTACCCGCACATCCTGCCCGTCCATCAGGGAAGAGCGGCGGAACGCGTTCTGTTCTCCGTGCTCCTCAGACCCGGCGGCACCGTTCTGTCGAACACCCACTTCGACACCACCCGCGCCAACGTGGAACTGACCGGCTGCCAGGCACGTGACCTCCCGTGCGCCGAGGCCGCCGACCTCGACAGCCAGTATCCCTTCAAGGGTGACATCGACCTGTCCGCTCTCCAGCAGGCGCTCGAGAGTGCGGAGGAATCCCCCGTTTCGGCCGTGGTGATGACCATCACCAACAACGGCGGTGGCGGCCAGCCCGTGTCCATGGAGAACCTGCGACGGACCGCCGACCTGTGCCGCCGTCACAACGTCCCGATGATCCTGGACGCCGCGCGTTTCGCGGAGAACGCCTGGCTGGTGACCCGCCGGGAACCCGGCTACCAGGACCGCACCCCCCGCCAGGTCGCCGAAGAGGCCTTCAGGCTGGCGGACGGGTGCATCATGAGCGCCAAGAAGGACGGCATCGTCCACATCGGCGGCTTCATCGGCCTCAAGGACCCTGAACTCGCCGAGAAGTGCAACGGGCTGCTCATCGCCACCGAAGGCTTCTCCACCTACGGCGGCCTGGCCGGGCGTGACCTCGACATGATGGCCCAGGGCCTCCTTGAGGTCACCGAGCCGGCCTATCTGGCGGAGCGCGCCGAGGCGGCCAACTACCTGGCCGACGCCATCCGTGCCGCAGGCGTCGACATCGTCGAGCCCGCCGGCCTGCACGCCCTCTATCTCAACGCCGGGCGCCTCCTGCCCCACATCCCTCCTCATCAGTACCCCGGCACTGCCCTGGTCTGCGAGCTCTACCTCCGTGGAGGCATCCGCTCCGCAGAGCTGGGATCCCTCTACCTCGGCGAGGAGGACGAACAGGGAAACCCCGTCAAGAGCGCACCGTACGAGCTGGTGAGGCTGGCACTCCCGCGCCGGGTCTACACCCGCAGCCACTATGACCACGTCGCCCAGACCCTGGCGGACATAGCGAAGGATCCCGGCTCGGTCCACGGATACCGCGTCGTGGGGCAGTCCCCGATCCTTCGGCATTTCAGCATTCGGCTGGAACCGGTGAACCCCGCAGGGTGACACCCCGCCGGCCCCGCCCGCCCGGTGCACCGAAGCGGCCGAGCGGGCGGCTGCACGGCCGGCGTCGTCGTGGATCTCGGCGGCGCCCACGCCGTTCCCGGGTTCAACGACGCGCAGCACCATCTCAGCCTCGTCGGCAAGGGTGTGCGCGAGCCCGACCTCTCGTAGGCCGTCACGCCGAGCCTCGACGCGCTCTACGCGGTGGTGGACGTGCGGGCCGCGACGCTGCCCGAGGGGGCCTGGATACTCGGCGCGGGCTACGACCAGGACAAGGTCGGCGCCCATCCCACCGCCGAGGCGCTGGACAAGGCGGCACAAGGCCGCCCGGTGTGGCTCGTGCACACCTCGCACCACATGGGCGTGGCGAGCACGGAGGCGTTCCGGCGGGCCGGCTTCGGCGGCCTGGCCGCAGTGCCCGACCTGCCTGGCGGCCACCTCGTGCGCGACGCGGCGGGGCGGGCGGAGGGACTGCTCCAGGAGACGGCGATGCAGTTCGTCGAACGGGCGCTGCGTCCCGAGCCCGTCGCGGAGTGGACCGCCAACATCGCCACCGGCGCACGGGCCGCCCTCGGGGTCGGACTGACCAGCGTGACGGAACCGGGCATCGGTGTCACCGACGGCCTCGGCAACGGCCCGGCCGACCTGGACGCCTGCATGCGGGTGCGAGAACGTGGTGAGCTCGGCGTCCGCATGACCGTCATGCCGTACATCACCGCACTGCACGACTGCGGCGTCTTCGAGCCGGGCGCCGCCTGGTACGGACTGGACCTCGGTCTGCGCACCGGCTTCGGCGACGAATGGCTGCGCACCGGACCGACGAAGCTGATGTCGGACGGCTCACTGACCGGACGGTCCGCGGCGATGTGCTGCGACTACCACGACGCTCCCGGCAACAGCGGCCTGCTCCAGCACGAACCCGAGCGGATCCGCCGTTACATGGTCGAGGCACACCGCTGCGGATGGCAGATCTGCACGCACGCCATCGGGGACGCGGACCTGGACATCGTCCTTGTACAGCCCTGGCCCAGATGCTCAGCACCGCCGACCCGCAGGAGAACCTGCGCACCATCACCGATCTGACCGCTCGGGGCGCCGACGTCGTCGTCTTCCCCGAGGCCGCCATGTGCGCCTTCTCCGGCCCGGTCGCCGACGCGGCCGAGCCACTGGACGGACCCTGGGCCCGTCAGGTCGAGTCCCTCGCGGCCGCCCACGAGGTGACGCTCGTGACCGGGATGTTCACACCGGCCCCCGACGGCGGGAAGGCGCTCATCTCCGACGCTTTGCGGCGGGTCTGCGAACGGCTGGGCTTCTCCGTCCGGCGGCCGCGTCCGCGCACGCCGACGGCCTCTGACGTCCACTCATCCTGATGAGGCGCCTTTGACGGCCTGACCGGTTGGCCCGTGCTCCGCACCGGGTTCGGTACGGCGCGCGAGGGCGATCCCGTGGTACCAGCTGATGAGGCCTGGCCGGTCGACGCTGCCGGGGTCGACGACCGTCTCCGGGGCGTCGCCGCGCAGCAGCCGTTTGATCGGTACCTCCAGTTTCTTGCCTGTACGGGTGTGCGGGATGCCCGGTGCCGCGATGATCTCGTCGGGCACATGCCGTGGGGAAGCGTGGCGCCGGATCGACACGTCGATCCGCTGCCGCAGCGCCTCATCCAGGGCGCACCCGTCGACCGTGGTCACGAACAGCGGCATCCAGTAGCCGCCGTCGGCCTGCTCGACGCCGACGACGAGGGCCTCCTCGATCTCGTCGAGCGCCTCGACGGGCCCGTAGATGTCGCCGCTTCCCATGCGCACCCCGTGACGGTTCAAGGTCGCGTCCGACCGGCCGTGGATGAGCACCGAACCGCGGTCGGTGATGGTGATCCAGTCGCCGTGGCGCCACACACCCGGAAAGGTGCCGAAGTAGGCGTCGCGGTAGCGGGCGCCGCCGGGGTCGTTTCAGAACCACACCGGCATGGACGGCATCGGCCGTCGTACGACCAGCTCACCGACCGCATTCCGCACGGGCTTTCCGTCGGTTGCCAGCGCGTCGAGCGCCACCCCGAGGCACGGCACCGCCAGTTCACCTGCCCACACCGGCGTGATCGGCGTCGCGCTGACGAAGGTCGTGACCACATCGGTTCCGCCACTGCTCGGCACCACTTGGACCCGGTGCCCGAGTTCCCCGGCGAGCCAGCGGTGCAGCTCGGCCGGGAACAACGACCCGGTGACTCCGACCCTTGCCAGCGTCCGCAGGTCGTGATCGGCGAGCCGGACACCGGCTCTGCGGCAGGCCCCCAGGTAACCGGGACTGGTGCCCAGCACGGTGACACGCAGGCGGGCGGCTTGGTCCCACAAGGTGTCCGGGCGGGGAAAGGCGGGGCTGCCGTCGTCGCACACGGCGGTCGCGCCCACCAGCAGAGCACCGACGAGGGAGTTCCACAGCATCCAGCTCGGAGTCGTGTACCAGAGGAGGCGGTCTCCCGCACGCAGGTTCAGGTGGAACGCGGAATGCTTGAGCTGCTCGAGCACCACGCCGCCGTGGCCGTGCACGATCCCCTTGGGACGGCCGGTGGTCCCCGACGAGAACAGCACCCACAGCGGGTGATCGAACGGCACCGGCGCGGGGGCCAGTTCCGCGTCGCCGCCGGTGACCGACGACCACGAGACGGCTCCGGGCACCGGGGCCGCGTCATCGATGACAACGGTCGCGGTCAAGGTCGGCAGCGCGGCGCGCAGTGCTGCCACGTCGGCACCGCGATCGACGGGGCGCCCACCATGCACGGCGCGGGTGGCGGTGATCAGCACCGTCGGCTCCAGCTGCGCGAACCGGGCCTGCGCGGCCGAGCCGGTGTAGTCCATGCCGCACACGGCCCAGACGGCGCCGAGGCTCGCGGTGGCCAGGAACGCCACGATGGCCTCCACCGAGTTCGGCAGGTATCCGACGACCCGGTCCCCGGGCGCGACGCCCAGTGCTGTCAGGGACGCTGCGACCGAGGCGACCCGGCGGCGCAACTCAGCCCAGCTCACCTCGACGGGTGCGCCGTCCTCGGTGACCGCGACCACCGCGACGCCGGCATCGTCGCGGCCGCGGAACACCTCCGCCGCGTAGTTCAGTGTGCTTCCCGGGAACCAGACGCTGCCCGGCATGGCCTCGGCCGCCAACGCGGGCTGCGCCTGCGGGCGGGCAGGCAGCCCGAAGTAGTCCCACACCGCTGACCAGAAGCCGTCCGCATCGCGTACCGACCACCCCCACAACGTCCGGTACCCGCCCGTCAGGTCGTGGCCGGTGCGTCCCGACGCGTACCGCGCGAACTCGGTGATGCGTGCCCGTTCCACCTCGTCCGGCCGCGGGGCCCACAGCTGGTGCCCGGTCACGGCGCCTCCTGGACGACCGCGACCGTGGTCGCGACGGACTTCGCCGCGAGGGCTTCGGCCAGTGGCCGTCCGCCGGTCCCTGCGAGGGTGACGAAAAGCCTGCCCGCGCCGTCGCCGCAGCAGGCGATGGGAAACGCCGCGCCGGTGTCGATCGCGGTGATGAGCGTGTTGTCCCGGACCAGAGCCAGGGTGCGTCCGGTCGTGGTCGCCACCCAGATGCCGCGCGGTGTCGCCCAGATCCCGTCAGGGCGGGCGTCGCTGCCCACCAGGGTGGCGATGTCGGCGTAGAGCCGCCGGTCGGTGAGGCTTCCGTCGTCGTCGACGGTGAAGGCCGTCAGCCGCCGTGCGTCGGTTTCGGCGACGATCAGCGTACGGCCGTCGTCGAGGAGGGCGAGACCGTTGGGGAACTCGACGCCCTCGGCGGCGACGGTGGCCGAACCGTCCGCGGCGATCCGCAGCAGGCGTCCTGGCCGGGGTGATTCACCGGCGTGCGCCGCGAAGCCGACGTCGTCGACGTACAGGTTCCCCTGGGGGTCACCGACGAGATCCCCGAGCGGTCCCGTGGCCAGTGCGCCGAGATCCGCGTAGGTGTCGAAGCGGTCACCGGTCCAGACGTCGATGCGCTTCTCGTGCATCATGGCGGCGGTGAGCCGGCCGTCGGGCAGAAACCACAGCCCGTTGGACGGCGAGTTCAATCCCGTGGCTCCCCAGCTTCCGCCGTGGTCCGTCCACAGCTTGCTGCCCTGGGTGTCGGACAGCCACAGGGCACCCTGGTGCCAGCGCGGACCCTCACCCCAGGCCATACCGGTGGCGTACTGCTTCATGCGCTCACCTCCGTGGACGCCAGGATGCGGGCCAGTTCCCTTGTCGCCTTCTCCAGCTCCTCGGCGTCACGGGCCAGCGCGAACGTGTAGCGGTCCGGACGGATGATGGCCGCCGTCGCCGAGTTCGCCGCCAGCCAGGCATCGACGGCCGGGCCGGTGCCGGGGGTGACCACGACACCGAGTCTCTGCCACAGCTCGGCGGTGTCGGCCGCCACGGCCGCTTCGCCGACGACGGCGAAGGTGTAGCCGGTGACGTCGTCCAGCTTCGCGCCACCCGCGCCCCGGGGCTGGGGAGCGAGTCCGGCCGATTCCCCGGCGAGCCCGGGCCCGAGCGGCGGCCGCAGTGGCGCGAGAGCCCGGGGTTCGCTCGGATGCGGCGGGACCGCGCCGGTGCCGAAGGCCTCGATGAGGTTGGACTGCCGCGCGGATTCGACGATGTAGGGCCGTACGTGCGGGGCACGTTCGCTCTCGTACGTGTCGAGCAGGCTGTCGTCGGCGCCCTGGATGACGGCGGCGAGTTTCCAGGCCAGGTTCGCCGCGTCCCGCAACCCTGAGCACATGCCCTGTCCGAGCATCGGTGGCATCTGATGTGCGGCGTCGCCGGCGAGGAGGAGCCGCCCCGATCGCCAGCCGTGCACGAGCCTGGCGTGCCACTCGTAGGTATCGGTGCGCATGATGCGGTAGCTGCCCGGTTCGATCCAGCGGCTGAGCGCGTCGTACACCGCCTGCGGGCGCTCGAGTTCGGCGGCGTCGTCCTCGGCGAGCAGCATGAACTCGAAGCGCAGCATCGGCGGGAAGACCGGCACGTACGTGATGGGGCGCTGCCCCTCGCACAGGATGAAACCGGCGGTCTCCGGAAGGGCCGGCGGGTGCTGGAACGGATGGATGTCGACGATGAGCGAGCGCTGCGTACCGTGCAGGTCCTCGATGCCGGCGTCCATGGCCTGCCTGACGAACGAGTTCGCCCCGTCGGCTCCCACCACATAGGCGGCCTTGAGTTCCGTCACCCGGCTCGTCGCGCGGTCCGCCACCGTGAGGGTCACGGCGTCCGCGTCCTGGCCGACTGCGGTGACCGTCCAGCCGAACCACAGGTCGACGTTGTCGTCGCCGGCGAGCAGGCCCCGCAGCCGGGACTCGAAGTCGGGTTGGTGGAACTGGTAGTCGGTGTACCAGCCCTGACCGGACGTCTCGTGGGGGTGGGCGAATTCGAGGAACGGCGCGCCGTCCGGCCCGTGCAGGACCCAGCCGGTCTGGCGCAGGAATCGCTGCTCCAGATCGGCCGCCCCCAGCGTTTGCAGGGTGCGCATCGATTCGTCGTCGAGATGCGTCGCCCGCGGATGGTGGCAGGCGATGCGGTTCGGGTCGATCGCTGCGACGCGCAGCCCTTTGAGGCCGAGCAGCCGTGCGAGGGTCAGGCCGACCGGCCCGCAGCCCACGACCGCGACGTCGTACGTGTCCATAGTGATCTCTTTCATCGGCTCGGCTCGGCTCGGAGGATGCGGCTTTCCGGCTGGTGCGCAAGGACCTTCCGCGCGCCGACGGCGGCGGTGAGGATGGCGCCGACGAGTGCCGGAAGTGCGAAGAGGGCGAAGTTCCATCGCGGCGCGAAGCCGGCGGCGAGTATCCAGCCGCCCAGGGTCGGGCCGGCGATGGCGCCGATCCGGCCGATGCCCAGCACCACCCTGATCGCGCTTGCCCGGGCGCGCACCGGATAGGTGTGTGCGAGGTAGACGTTGATGAGCCCCTGGACCCCGAGCACGCCCGCGCCGCCGATCATGATGACCAGGTAGAGCACCGTCGGCGCCGACTTGATGCTCAGGGCGGCGATCGCGGCGGCCGCGATCAGGAAGGACGCGATGATCGTTCCCTTCGACCCGGCGCGATCGGCGAGCAGGGCCATGGCGAGTCCGCCTATGGTCGCGCCCACGTTGAGCAGCATGAGGAAGGTCAGCGACGATCCCAGCGGATGGTCCGCCGCCTGCATCAGCTCCGGCAGCCAGGTGTTCATCCCGAAAATGAGCAGGAACGAGCAGACGATGGAGCAGAAGAGGATCGTCGTGCCCAGGTACGGCGCCCGCAGCACCAGGCGCATCCCACCGTCCCGTGCCGCCTTTCGTGACGGCTTCCCCTCGTACGCCGGCGATTCGGGCAGCCGGCGGTAGGCCAGGGGCAGGATCACCAGCCCGGCGGTGGCGCCCGCGATGTACTCCAGCCGGAAGTCGCTTCCGTGCAGGAACGCGTTGGCTATGGCGGCGGCCAGCGAACCGCCGACGGTGACTCCGCACTGGACGATCGCGAACACCAGGTTCTTCCGGTGCACCGGTGCGAGCTCGAAGATCAGCGGCGCCATGGCGGGATACGCCGAACCGACCCCGAGCCCCACGACCAGCCGGCCCGCGCCGAACATCTCCGGGTCGACGGCCGCCGCGCACACGGCCATTCCCAGCGAGATGAGCACGATGCTGAGCAGCGTTGTGCGCCGTCGCCCGTAACGATCGGTGGCCTGCCCGACCAGCAGTGCGCCGAACAGCATCCCGATGGGCGTGAGGCTGCCCAGCAGACCCACTGCGGAAAGAGAGAGGTTCCACGGCTCGTAACGGAGCAGCATGGGTGTCGTGGCACCGAAGGCGACGAGGTCGTAGCCCTCCAGCGTCATGACGGCCAGCCCGATCGCCATGCCTCTCCACGGCAGGGACGAGGCGGGCCCCGGTGATGGTGGCGTGCTCACGGACGGACTCCTTTGCCCTTGAGTTCGTCTTCGAGGGTCACGGCTTCAGGTGCAGCAACCGCTCGGCATTGCCGTGGCTGATCTTGGCCCGGTCGGCGTCGCTCACCGGCGCCTGCTCGAGGAACCGGACGGCCTCGGCGGTGTCTTCGAAGGGGTAGTCGACGGCGAACAGGATGGCGTCGGCGCCGATGGCGAGGACGGCGCCGGCGAGCGCGGCGGGTCGTGGCGGTCTCCCCGGCCGCGCTGCGAGACCTGACCGGCGCGCGGGTCGTCATCGAGACGCACGTGGTCCGTGAGGCCGTCAGACACGGGACCATCGCGTGGGAGTCCGACCTGATCGCCGCCCACCACCACCTCGCGCGCACGGCCTTCGCCGGCGAGGACGGCGCGATCAACGAATCATGGCTGAGCGCGCACGCCCGTTTTCACGAGACCCTGCTGGCGGGCTGTCCCAACCTCCACCTGCGCCAGGTGGCGTCCCAACTCCGTGACTCCGCCGAGGTGTACCGGTGCTGGGCCCGCACTCCGACCGAGCACAGCCCCCGGGACGTCCCGGCGGAACACAAGCTCATCTGCGAACGGGCCATCGCGCGGGACGCCGAAGGCACGGCCGAAGCGCTGCGCGAGCACATCGAGCTCACCACCGCACTGATGCTGGAGGAGAGATGACCCTCATGCCCGCCGTCCTCCATCGACCGACAGCGCGATCCCGGTGACGTAGGACGAGGCGCCCGAGCACAGCCAGACCGCCGCCGCCGCGGCCTCCTCCGGTGCTGCCAGCCGGCCGAGCGGCGTGATCGCCTCCTGCCGCTCGATCATGCCGGTGTCACCTGCGAACTTCTCGAACCCCGGCGTGCGGGTCGGTCCGGGGCAGACAGCATTGACCCGGATTCCCTCCGGCGCGTAGTCGACCGCAGCCACCTTGGTGAGACCCACGATGCCGTGTTTGGCGGCCACGTAGGCGGTGGCCTGCGGGATCGCGTACAGGCCGCCGCTGGAGGCGATGTTGACGATCGCGCCACCGGCGGTGAGCCGGGGCAGCTCGTACTTCATGCACAGGAAGGTCCCGGTCAGGTTGACGTGAACCACGCGCTCGAACTCCGCCAGACTCGTCTGGTCGAGCTTCCGGTGCGAGGACATCCCGGCGTTGTTCACAGCGAAGTCGAGGCCGCCGAACGCGGCGACAGTGCGCTCGACGGCCGCCCGCACGGAACCTTCGTCCGCGATGTCGACGGCGGCGGCGAACGCGTTCCCGCCGTCGCCGACGATCATCTCAGCGGTCTCGGCCGCGGTGTTCTCGTCGATGTCGAGTACGGCGACCGACGCGCCGCACCGGGCCAGCTCGATCGCCGTCGCGCGGCCGATTCCACTGCCCGCTCCGGTGACCAGCCCGGCCTTCCCGGGCATGCCGATCACGACGACACTCCCGTCCGTTTGATGCCCACTGGATACTGGTCGGAATGGCTGACCGATGTGGATGGATCGAGCGGATCGACCCTTGAATCAGTGTTCATGGGTAGATGCTCACGCCGTACGACGTCGGTGTCCAAGACCAGTCCGACACTCAGCGATACCCTGGAGGCATCGTCGATCCGGAGACTCGCGAACTCGAGCCCGTCCTCACGGTCGCCGACGAGCTGCACTTCGGCCGGACCGCCGTCCGGCTCTCGATCGCCCAGCAGGCGCTGTCCAAGGCGATCCGCCGGATCGAAACCCGGCTCGGCGTCCCCCTGTTCCTCCGCACCGGCCCCCATGTCGAACTCACTCCGGCCGGGAAGGCGCTCCAGGAACACGGTCGACCCGCGCTTCACGCGATCGGTGCTGCTGCCCGCAGCGCCCGACGAGCCGGCGACACCCAGGCTCACCCGAGGCTCGTACTCAAGCCCGGCGGTGACGCCGGTCTACTGTCGCCCATCCTGGCCGGCTACGCGCACGAGCCCGACGCCCGGCGGGTCCACATCCTGTTCAGCGGCCCCGCCCCAGTTGGGGGCGGACTCATCGACGGCCTCGGAGCCTGCCGGACATCCGCAGCCCCCGGTACGGACGGCGACAGGTGGCGAGGCGCGGTTCCTGGGGCTGCGCGTGGCCGGCGTCCGGTGCCGCCGGCGCCCTTCCGGCGGTTGCCCGGGCCGGTCACCGGCCCGGGTGGCGATCGGCCTGGGCGGTCACTTCGCGCAGGACGCCGCTCAGCCGCTCGGAGAGAGTGAGGACGTCGTTCATGCTGGTGAGGTAGAGGTCACGCTTGCCCTCGTCGATGGCCTGCCGGCAGTTCGTGCCGATCCGCCTGCCCTGTGCCGACAGGGTCGGCTGCTGCCGGGCCATGTCGGGATCGGGCACGGGGAAGTACGCGCCGAGCCGCTGCGCGGCCGTGCGCAGGCCCAGGCAGTGCGGGCGTATGACGCGGGCCGCATAGCCGCGGTCGGTGAAGGCCCTGTCGTCCTGAAGGGCCGTCATGATGTGCAGGACTTCACCGGTCATCTTGACCAGCAGTTCTCTCCCGCCGAGGCGCAGCCAGGCGTCCGTCTGGAGGGCGAGCACCTCCTCGGAGGGTCTGGCGTCCTGTGCCGGTACCAGGTTCTGGCGGGTCAGCGAAGTACGCGCGCCGGAGGGTGTGCCGGTGCCGACGGGGAGGCTCGCCGCGGTGATCAGGGTGAGCGCGGTCAGGCAGACGGCCGCCACAGCCGCCTTGCGGGCCGGGGCGCGGGTGCGGCCTGCGTCCCGTGCGGGCCGGAGGCGCGTGCGCCGGCCGCGGTCACCGGTGTCCGGGCGCGGCCGGCGCCGCGACCGGCGTACCGCCGTGGCAACCACGGCTGTGACGACGGAGACGAACAACGCCAGTCCCAGGACGAGCGGCAGCAGCAGTTCGGTCAACGGCCAGGCACCCCCCGGCAACCAGGCGCAGGTGGCGCCCAGCGTGGCCAGGGGGCTCACGCAGCCGTCGGCCGACAGCAGCAGGAAGGCGGCGGTGACGCCGGCGAGTCCCGCCGTCCCGGCGGCCACGGCCGCGGCCGGCACAGGGAGCCGGGGTGTCACCGAGCCGGTCACCGCCGCCGTGGCCACCACCACTGCGGCGAGCACCACGAACAGCCAGGCCACCACCAGCAGGGCCTGCTGCCCCAGCGGCTGCCCGACCGGCGGCCGCACGGCGTGGATGCGGGCCAGCACCACCACGACCCCCAGCAAGGCGCCGCCGGCCCCGAGGCCCGCGGCCACCGCGAGCCGCCGGAACGACGGCAGCCGCCCGGCCCGCCAGACGGCGCCCTCCTCCGGCGGCAGCGCACGGACCGCCCACGCCGGTGCGCTGTTCGCCGCCCCGATTCCCCACGCCAGCAGGGGCAGCACCCACAGGGTCGTCACCGCCCACAGCAAGGGGTCCTGCTCCCACGGCAGGACGACCGACAGCACCACCGCGATCACCGTGAGCGTGCTCGCGCCGAGCGCGGGGCCGGGCAGGTCGTGCTGGAGTGCCGCGCGGATCGCGGGCTCCGAGAACGGCCAGCCGGCCGCGAAGATCCTGCCGCTGCTCTGCCACCAGTCATAGGTCAGGGCGAAGGTGACCAGGGTCGCCGTGAGCCCCGCGGCGAACGCCGGCCGCAGGCGGCTTCCCCGCCAGCAGCGCAGTGCGAGGTCGGCGAACTGTGCCGTCCAGCAGGTGACGACGACGCTGATCACGACGAGCAGTGTGAACACCTCCGGGTGTCTGGGCAGTACCCGCCACCCGGAGACACCGCCGGTCAGCACCTCCCCGAGGACGAGCCCCACCCCCAGCCACCACCCGGCGCGCAGTCCGGAGGGCGCGCGAACGCCCGTCAGCACGGCCCGGGCCGCGGCACGCCACAGGTTCACGGCGACCGTCGTCGCGATCAGACCGGCGACCGCGGCGGCCGCCAGGCGCACCACCCACCCGGCCCCCAAGCCGTGGAGCTGTCCGGCGCAGATCGAAGCGGTCGCCCCGGTGAGGAACAGGGTGAGCGCGGAGGAGTGGAACAGTTCCTCCGCACCGGCGAGCGCCCGTCTGCGCAGATCCCAGCCGGGATGACTCCGCCACGCGGCAGCCAGAGCCCGCGCGGCACGGCCGAGCCTGCCACGGTCCGGGGCCGCGGGCTCGGTAGCCCCGCCCCAGCCCGCCGGGTCGGCCCCCCACCGGATGGCGTCGGCGTCGGCGTACAGCTCGCGGGTGCGCAGGATGTCGGCGCGCGTCAGGAAGACCAGGGCGACGAGCACCGCCGTGGACGCCACGTCGCGCGAGGTGGCGACCAGCGACGGAGGACCGAAGACCGCCGAGGACAGGGCGTCGCGCAGGGCCAGCACCGCCCAGACCAGGTAACCCGGCAGGACGGCGAACAGGAAGACACGCCACAGGGCCACCGTCGCGTAGGTGATGTCGACGTCCCGGTTGTGCAGGTGCGCCAGCTCGTGCAGGACCACGGCGCGGAACCTGCGCGCGTCGCTGTCACGGATGGCGACGAGGCCGCCGTGCAGGCAGACGACGTGGCGCCGCCACCGTCCGAAGACCACGGCGCTCGCCGTGCGTGCCGCGGGCGACACGACGAAGCGCGGCCGCCGGGAGAGGCCGGCGACGTCGACGAGTTCGTCGAGAACGGCGCGCAACTCGCCGTGCGGGTCGATCACCGCGACGGGCACGAGCCTGCGGCCGCGCTGCTTCCACCTGGGCAGCGTCCAGTACAGGACGCCGGCGGCCAGCACGAGTGCCACGACGGCGGCCGGCACCGGCCAGGGGGAGGCATGCGGGACGAAGCGGTCCACACATGCGCGGAACGCCCTGTCGGATCGCAGCGTGGCCAGGCTCGCGCCCAGGAAATCGGCCCGCGGGTCCGATCCGGAGGCCAGGGCGCAGCCCGAGGTGATATTGCGGGGGTCGGTCAGCGAGTGGAAGACGGCCGACGCCACGGTGGCGCTGCTCGTCACGAAGAGGAGGATGAGCAGGAGGAACCGCGGCCCGGTACCGGCGCCGAGGAGGCGTTCGTCCATACGCCCGGGCCCGGGCGACGACGCCGTGTCCGTGTCCTTCTCCGTGCCGGGGCCGGGGCTCATGCGCGGCCGCCCCGCTCACCCCGGTCCGTTGCGCGGCCGGCCGAGGGACCGTCGTCTGCCGGGGAGACCCGGTGCGGTGCGCGATGGTCCGGTCCCGGCTCGGCGTCGTCCTCCGGTCCCGGCTCGGCGTCGTCCTCCGGTCCCGGCTCGGCGTCGTCCTCCGGTCCCGGCTCGTCCTCCGGTCCCGGCTCGGCGTCGTCCTCTGGTCCCGGCTCGGCGTCGTCCTCCGGTCCCGGCTCGTCCTCCGGTCCCGGCTCGGCGTCGTCCTCTGGTCCCGGCTCGGCGTCGTCCTCTGGTCCCGGCTCGGCGTCGTCCTCTGGTCCCGGCTCGGCGTCGTCCTCCGGTCCCGGCTCGGCGTCGACCTCCGGTCCCGGCTCGGCCTCGTCGTCCGGCTGAGGCTCGGCGGGTAGCACGAGCCGGGCCACGACCCGTTCGGCGAGTGCCTCGGCCGCCTCGCGCTCCAGCCCGCTCTCCACGGCGAGCCGGGCCACCCGCGACCGTACGGCTTCCAGTTGCTCGGGCGTCAACGGCGGGAGCAGACGGGACTGCGCAGGCTCTGCCGGCCGGCGCCTGATCCGGCGCAGCCACGGACGTGCCCGCCGGCCGGCGGAGGCGACGGTGGCGGACACCACCTGCCGGGCCGCTTCGTCCAGGGCCATCCACACCACGGGAGTCAGCAGGGTCGCGGCCTCGCCCAGCCCGAATCCCAGGGGGTCCCGGTGCCGATCGCGCGCGAGCCGCCGCAACGCGGTGTCGTCGTCCACCAGAAGGAGGGCATCGAGCACGATCAGCTCATGCGGCGCCAGCTCGCCGACGATGCCCCGGACGACGTCTCGCACCGGTGTGCCCGCAGGCGTTTCAGGTCGCCCGTTCATCACATCCCCCGTTGTCACGTCCGTCCGTGCACCAGGTCCAAGGTAATGCAGGACGAGGTCCGGCTGGCCGAAATCGCTTACGGCGAAGACCGGTTGACGTGAATCGCCCCGGCGTCGAGCGCCTCCTGGAGCAGCGGACGGACTGCCGGCGGTGGATCGGACCGCGCCAAGCGCATCCGTGCGCCGGCGAGCCGGGCGACGTTCGCCCATTGCACCGCCCCACCACGTGATGTGCCGGTAACCCGGGGGACGGACAGGCCCATCCCCTGGGCGCGGGCTTCCCAGGGGGTGGCACGGATAGTCAGCGGAACAGGCGGAAGAACCCGCGCACCTGCTTGACCAGCGACTCCGGCTGTTCCAGCGCGGCGAAGTGGCCACCATGCGGCAGTTCCTCGAACCAGCGCAGGTCGGTGAACCGCAGCTCGGCCTCCCGCCTCGACGGGCGGGTGATGTCGCGCGGGTAGACCGACAGCCCGGATGGCGCGGTCACCTTGTCCCGGAAGTTGGCGAAGCTCTCCCAGTACAGGCGCGCCGACGACGTGGCCGACGCGGTGAACCAGTAGACCGAGATCTCGTCGAGGATCGTCTGCCGTGACAACGCGTCCTCGGGATGGCCGTCGTTGTCCGTCCACGCCCAGAACTTCTCGGCGATCCAGGCGGCCTGCCCCGCCGGGGAGTCGGTGAGGCCGTAGCCGAGCGTCTGCGGCCGGGTCGCCTGGATCGCCGAGTATCCCCGGCCGGTGCGCCGCATCTCCTTCTCGGCCTCGAGATTCGCCAGCTCCGCGGGCGTCGGGTCGTCGAACGCGCCCGCCGCCACGGATCCCAGGTTCAGGTGCACGCCGGCGACCCGCTCGGGCGCCACCTCGCCCAGCGCCGCGGACACCGCCGAACCCCAGTCACCGCCCTGCGCGCCGTACCGGTCGTAACCCAGCGAGACCATCAACGTGTCCCAGGCGCGCGCGGTGCGAGTGACGCCCCACCCGGTCGTCGACGGCTTGTCACTCCAGCCGTACCCGGGCAACGACGGCGCGACCACGTGGAACGCGTCCGCCGGGTCGCCGCCGTGCGCGCGCGGGTCGGTCAGCGGGACGAGGACCTCCAGGAACTCGAGCACCGAACCCGGCCACCCGTGCGTGAGCACGAGCGGGAACGCGTCCGGCTCCGGCGAGCGGACGTGCAGGAAGTGGATGCCCAGTCCGTCGATCGTGTCGCGGTACTGAGGGAACACGTTCAGCCGCTCGGCGAACCCGAAGTCGTAGTCCTCGGCCCAACTGCGGCAGAGCTCCTGCGCGTACGCCAGCGGCAAACCCTGTGACCAGTCGTCCACCGGCTCGCGCTCGGGCCACCGCGTCCGTCGCAATCGTTCACGCAGGTCCGCGATCTCGGCTTCGGTGATGCTGACCTCGAACGGCTCGGCGGACATGGCAAGGCTCCCTACTGGTCAAGGCGCTGGCGGATCAGATGCAGGTGGACCGTCATCGTGGGCGCCCACGCGTGGCGTCGGGTTCGGGACGGCGGTCCGCGGTGGGGCGCCGGGTCAGGCTGAGGACGAGTCCGGCCAGGGGGAGTGCCGCGAGTACGGCGAGGGCCACCGGCACCGGCACGATGCCGGACAGACCCGCGACAGCGGCCGGACCGATCCCGCCACCGAGGGCGTTCATGAAGTTGAGCAGGCTCTGTGCGGTGTCGCGGTCGTCCGCGGCGACCAGGTCCGGCGCGAGGTTCACCAGTACGGCTTGGGCGCCGGCGAACCCGCACACGGTCAACGCGGTGCCGACGACGATCAGGATCGGCCCGGTGAAGAACGCGACCACGAGCACGCCGGCGACGGTGAGTGCCGCAAGCCCGGCCGACACCTGCCAGCCGGTGAACCGGTCGGTCAAGGTGCCGACCAGCCGCCCGGCCAGCACCGAGCAGGCGGCGGCCGGGACCAGGAGCACGCCCGCTTCCAGGGGGCCACCGCCCGTGGCCTGCTCGATCAGGGACGGGGCGCGGAACAGCACCCCGTAGTAGCCGGCGAAGACGGTCCCGCCGACGACGCCGGCCGCCAGGAAGCCGCGGGATGCGATCACCCGCCGGGGCACGAACCCGTCGGGCGTGCTCCGTACGCGCCACCACAGTCCCACGGCGGCGAGCGCCCCGGCGGCAGCCACGACGAGCGTGACCGGAGCGGGCAGGCCGACCGAGTGCGCCTGCAGCAACGTGATCAAGGAGCCGGCGAGTACCGACAGCACGGCCGCGCCGACGATGTCGAGTCGCCCGGTCGAGCCGTTTCGCTCGCCGCTGCCGCTGCCGCTGCCGCTGCCGCTGCCGCTGCCGCTCCGCGTCAGCGCGCGCCTACTCGGCAACGCGGCGAGCAGGAGGGGCAGCGCGAGGACCGGGATCGCGAGCACGGCACGCCACCCGAGCCATGCGGTCACCGCCCCGCCCAACAGTGTCCCGCACCCCGACGCCGTCGCGCCGGCGGCCGCGATGATTCCCAGGGCACGGATCCGTTGCCGTCCGGGAAGGGCGGTGGCCGCGGCAAAGACGGCGATCACGGTCGCGCCCGCCCCGGCCCCGCCGATCAGCCGGCCCACGATCACGACGGACAGTGTCGGCCCGGCTCCGGCGAGCGCGGAGCCCGCGGCGAGCGCCACGACCCCGGCGACGAGGACCTGGAAGGGGCTCCACCGGACCAGCAGCCGACCCGCGACCGGCATCGCGAGCGCGGAGGTCAGCGACCACGCGGCGAGAATCCATGCGGTGGCCCCGAACGGCACCGCGAGTGCGCGGCCGATGGCCGGCAGGGCCACCGAGGGCGCTCCCAGTGCCACATACATCGGCAGTACCAGCATCCCCGAAGTCAGCCCCAGCCGACGCCCGTCCGGGGCGTCGGCCCGCTCCGGCGCCGGGGCCCCTCCGGACGGGGTCGCCTGCGGCGTCGTCCCCTGCGGCGTCGTCCCCTGCTGGGCATGCTGTGACATGCTAAGCCTCCTTTGGGTGTAACGTTACGGAGCAGTGAGGAGACACGTCAAATGCAGGATGCGTATCACAGCCCATGGGCGATCCAGACGGCCGTCGACCTGGCCAACACCTTGAGGCCGATCAGGGGAGAGGACGCGCTCGAGACCGTGGAGCAGCTCCGGGACTTCCTCGACGACCATCCCGCGGCTGAGCCTCCGAATCGGGCCGCGAACCAAGGGACCGGTCCGCGGCAGCTCACCCGCGCCGACCTGGCGGAAGTCCGTGCGGTGCGCGAGACGGTGCGTGAGGTGCTCGAACGGGCGAACACGGACGCGGCCGAAGCCGCGGCTCTGATCAACGACGGTCTGCGTCGCTGCCGCGCCACCCCCGTACTGCGCCACGAGGACGACCGCTGGTGGACCGAGGTGACCTCCGACACCGACCGCTGCTCGGCGCACCTTGCCGCGACCACGCTCAGCGCACTGGCCTCCGTGATCGCCACGCTCGGTCCCGCTCGTCTCGGCGTATGTGCCGGGCCGACCTGCCGGGCCACTTTCGTGGACCTCTCGCGCAACGGCTCGAAGCAGTACTGCACCCGAACCTGCGCACACCGGGCCAGCGTCGCGGCCTACCGGAGCCGGCGCGGCCCGCGGTGAGCGCCGGCACCTGACCCTGCGCCATGCCTGGGTGAACGCATGCTGTACTCCGTCCCAGGCTCCGTGCTGCCTGCCGCCGGCGGCAAGCAGCGCCACGCTCAGAACGGACTGCCGGTGTGCTCGGTACAACCGCTCCCGCTCGAAGTCGCCGCTCTCACCACGCCCGGCCTGTCTCTGGTCCTGCGGTGCGTGCAGCCTGGGCGTAGCGGGCGGCGAGGTCTGCGAACGCGGTGGCCAGTGGCGGTGGGCCGATGACTTCGATATCGGTGTCGAAGCGGCCGATGGCGGCGGCGAGTCCGGTCCATGACCAGGAGCCGAGGGTGAGCCGGCAGTGGTGGGGGCTGAGTTCCTCGACGACTCCGTCCTGGGCGAAGGGTGCGACGTCGGCGGCCGGGAGGTGGAGGACGACTTCGCCTTGGCAGGGCCATTCGGTGGTGGTGCCGTCGTTGCCGCGGAACCGGCTGGTGATGAAGGCGGAGACGTTGCCGCCGGGGAGTTCGCGCGGGGTGAAGCGGGGGCCGGTGGGGGTTCGGGGCCGGATGCGGTCGACGCGGAAGGTGCGCCAGTCCTCGCGGTCGAGGTCCCAGGCCACGAGGTACCAGCGATGACGCCAGGTGACCAAATGGCGGGGCTGTACGTGGCGGACGTCATCGGCCGGGGCGCTTGGACCGGTGGTGTAGTCGAAGCGCAGTTCCTCGCAGGCGTGGATGGCGCGGCTCAGGTCCACCAGGGCCTGAGTGCCGACCTGGGGGGTGTCGCGGGGCGCGGGCGGTGGGACGGCGGTGATGCGCAGCAGGTCGATGCGGTGGCGTAGGCGGGGTGGCATGACCTGGCGGAGGGTGGCCAGGGCGCGGGTGGCGTCCTCGGCGACGGGGGTGCCGGTGGCTGCGGTCTGCAGGGCGACGGCCAGGGCGACGGCCTGGCCGTCGTCGAACAGCATGGGTGGCAGGTGAGTGCCGGCGTCCAGCCGGTAGCCGCCGGCCGGCCCCTTGACGGTCGTGATCGGGTAGCCGAGTTCGCGCAGGCGGTCGATGTCACGCCGCACGGTGCGGGGGGTGATGTCGAGACGCTGGGCGAGAGCCTCGCCGGACCAGTCACGGTGCGTCTGAAGCAGCGAGAGCAGCGCGAGCAGCCGGGAAGAGGTCTTCTGCATGAGATCCATTCTTCCCGCAGTAGAGGACACGACCTGTCCTCTACCTCCGCCATGCTGGCACACGAGCCGTTCGGGAGGCATCGCTCCTGGTCACGGCAGTCGTCAGGGCTCGGACGGCCGACGGCGTATGTGTCACATCGAGGCAAGGAGCAGGTCATGTCCGTCACGACCACCACTCACCTGAACTTCCGGGGCGCTGCACGGGAAGCGCTGGACTTCTACCAGTCCGTCTTCGGCGGACGTACGGCCGCGGTCACCTATAAGGACGCGGGCGCCGTGCAGAACGAGAGCGAGGCGGAGTGGGTGATGTGGGGCGAGGTGGCCGGCGACAACGGCTTCCACGTCATGGCCTACGACGTACCCTCGCAGCTGCCCTGGAACCAGGGCGAGAACCCGTTCTTCGTCTCCGTGCGCGGTGACGACGCCGAGGAGATCAGCGCCCTGTGGGCCAGGCTCGCCGAGGGCTCGACCGTCGTGCGTGCGCTGGAGCCCGCACAGTGGGCGCCGCTGTACGGCATGCTCACCGACCGCTTCGGCGTCACCTGGGTCCTGGACGTCACCGCCCCGTACAACGGCTGAGCCGGCCGACTGACACGCCTGCGCCGCGGGCCGCCACAGCCACACGGGCGGCCCGGACGGCGCGGGCCCCGAACACGTACAGCAGCGGAAGGAAACAGGTCACCGTGCGGATGCGGAAGCTGGAACGGACCGGCATCGAAGTCAGCGCCTGCTGCCTGGGCACCATGGTGTTCGGCAAGACGGGCAATCCGGATCACGAAGACTGTGTGCGCATGATCCACCGGGCTCTCGACGCGGGCATCAACCTCGTCGACACCGCCGACGTCTACGGCTGCAGCGAGACCGAGGAGATCGACGCGATCGTCCCGCCCGGCACCGACATCAGCCCTCTGGACGTCTCCCGCACACCCCCCTCCCTCACCCGCACGGACCTGCGCCGACGCCCGCTCCACGAGCGGGCAGCAGTCTGAGAACGTCATGACCGTCCTCGACAGCCGCGCCCTCAACCGCGCCACCCTCGCCCGCCAGCACCTGCTCACGCGCAGCGACACATCCGCGCCCGAGGCGGTGTCCCACCTGTGCGGCCTGCAGGCTCAAGAGCCCCAGGAACCGTTCATCGGACTGTGGTCCCGCCTGGCCGACTTCAAGCCCGGACTGCTGGACGACGCGCTGACCGGCCGCACCGTGGTGCGCACCCACCTGATGCGCCGCACCGTCCACCTCGTCACCTCCGACGACGCGCTCGCCTGGCGGAGCCGCCACGACACCATGCTGCGCCGGCGAGTGCTGGGCACCTACCGGCGCGAACTGGCCGGAATCGACTTGGACGAGGTCGCCGCAGCCGGCCGCGCGGTCATGGCCGACCAGCAGCCCCGCACCATGAGAGAGCTCGTCCAAGCCCTCGAAGACCGCTGGCCCGGCCCACCACGCCGTGTCCTGGGCGAGCTGCTCGTCGCAGCCCTCATCCCCATGGCCCAACTCCCGCCCCGCGGCCTCTGGCAGCAGACCGCCGGCGTACGCAACCTGCCGTTGGCCACCTGGCTGCAACGGGACATCGACCCCCTGCCCGCCGGGGACAGCGATCCCGTCGGGCAGCAGTTGTTGCGCCGCTACCTCGCCGCCTACGGGCCCGCCGCCGGCGCGGACCTACGCGCCTGGTGCGGCCTCGCCGGACTTCCCGCCGCCGTCGAAGCCGCCCGAGAAGAACTCGTCGTCTTCCGTGACGAACGCGGCCGCGAACTGCTCGATCTGCCCGACGCACCTCGCCCCCACCCCGACACCCCGGCCCCTGTCCGGTTCCTGCCGGCCTTCGACAACGCCGTCCTCGGCTACCACGACCGCAGCCGCATCATCGACGCCCCCCACCGCGGTCTGTCCGTCGCCGGCCACCGCATGGTCCTCGTCGACGGGCGCGTCACCGCCACCTGGACCGTGCGCAACCACCAGCTCCACATCAGCTCCCTGCGCCCCCTCACCGCCCTGGAACAGGAAGCCGTTCACGCCGAAGCCCAGAACCTGACCACCTTCCTGGACAACGGCATCGAGCACATCCGACTCGACACCGGAAACTGACGATCACCCGCTCCAGATCCCGGCGTGGCGGGACCCTTCGCCCACCGTGCTCGTCGGCTCGCACGTGGACCCACACCCGGTACTCCGCGGCCGGCACCGTGCGCACCGGGCCGGGCGCAGCGGGGTCAGGGGCGTCGTCCCGTTCACCCCCGTACGCAGCCGACCGGAGTCGCTCCGGCCGGCGGCCCGAGGTGCCGACCGCCTTCGGCATGGCATGGCGCACACAGAGGCATGATGTTCAAATGTCTGATGTTTGTATAGGGTGTGCTCCATGGATCGGATCAGTGCACCGCGACGGGCGACCAGCCTGTCCGCGCAACTCGTGGAGAGTCTTCGCTCACACATCGAGGCAGGGGGCTGGCCGGTGGGGACGCGCATCCCACCGGAGCAGGCCCTGATCGAGGAACTCGGGGTCGGACGCAGCACGCTGCGGGAGGCGATCGGTGCGTTGGTGCACCTTGGCCTGCTGGAGCCCCGGGCCGGGGACGGAACCTATGTGCGTTCCGCGAGTGAGCTGCAGTCGGTCATGGTGCGGCGGGCGAGTTCCGCGAAGCGGGACAACGTATTGGAGCTGCGGACCGTATTGGAGGAGTACGCCTCGGGAGCCGCGGCGCTGCGCCGCGACGAGGAACAGCTTCAAGAACTGCGGGAGCTGCTGGCCGACGCCGATGCGGCCAGCGTCAGCCAGGACACGGCCGCGGCCGGGAGCGTCGACGCGCTGTTCCACCGGGCCGTGGTCCGGGCGAGCGGGAACGACCTGCTGATCGAGGTGTACGACCACCTCGGTACGGCGCTCACCTCGTCCCTGGGCGGCCTGCCCTGGGACGCCGCGCACGCCGAGGAACACGCGCGCCTGCACCGGCGGCTGGTCGCCGCGATCGAGGCCCGGGACGCGAACGGGGCCCGCGAGGCGGCAGCAGCGATCGTCCGGTGCACCCGTGACCACGAGAGCGACCGGTCCGGAGCAGGTGAGGAACAGTGACTGCTCGGTCCTCCTCCGTGTCCCCACGTCACTCCGCCCCCCGGTCGACGCACGCCGGCCGAACCGCCCCTGCCCCGCCTGCTGTGTCGGTCGGACTCGTCGTCGCGATCTGTCTCGTGGCGGCGAACCTGCGCACCACCCTCACCGGCGTCGGCACGCTCCTGCCGGAGATCGAACGTGGCAGCGGCCTGACGTCGAGCTGGGGCGGGTTGCTGAGCACCCTCCCGCTGCTGACGTTCGCCGCGACCTCGCCGCTGGTCGCCCGGGCCTCCCACCGGTGGGGCAGCGCCCGCCTGCTGGTGGCGTCGCTCGGGGTGCTGGCCGTGGGCACGGTGGTCCGTTCCCTCCCCTCGGTGGTCTGCCTGTTCGCCGGTACGGTGATCCTCTCCGCGGCCATCGCGTTCGGCAACGTGCTGCTGCCCGCACTGATCAGGCGCAGCGTGCCCGCGCACCGTATCCAGGGCGTCAGCGCACTCTACGTGACCGTCATGGGCCTCATGGCCGCGGTCTCCTCCGGGATCTCCGCGCCGCTGGCCCACACCGTGCCGGGATCCTGGTACACCGCGCTGGCCTGGGGGGTCGTCTTCACCGTCGCGGCGTTCCTGGCCTGGCTGCCCCGTATGCGGGGGGACGAGCCACAGGCGTCCACCGGCGGGACGCACAGCCCGGTCCCCTGGCGGTCGCGGCTCGCCTGGCAGGTCACCTTCTTCATGGGCCTGCAATCCCTGGCCTTCTACACCGCCGTCGCGTGGCTGCCCAGCATCCTGATCGACCGCGGCACGAGCAGCACCACGGCCGGCTGGATGCTGTTCTACTACCAGGTGGTGTCCCTGGCGGCCAGCAGCCTTCTGCCCCTGCTCACCCGGGGCCGGCACGACCAGCGGTGGACGGCGGCCGGGGCCTCGGCCCTCGTGGCGGGCGGATTCACCGTCCTGGTCGCCGCGCCCGGGCTGCCCGTCGTGGCGTGCACTCTGCTCGGCCTCGGCGGCGGCGCGAGCCTCGTCCTGGCGCTGACCTTCCAGAGCCAGCGGGCAGGCAGTCCCGGCGAAGCCGCCGCACTGGCGGGCATGGCACAGTCCATCGGCTACCTCGTGGCGGCGGCCGGACCTCTCCTCCTCGGCATCCTGCACGACGCCACGCACAGCTGGACACTGCCGCTCGCCGTCCTGGCCGTCCTCGGCGTCGCCACAGCAGTCGCCGGACACGGAGCGGGACAGGACCGCCACGTAGGCCGGCCCGCCGGCTGACACGGACGCCCTGCCCGAAGCCCGGCCGGGTGAATCCCCAGACCCTCATCCAGCACGTCCTGACGGCCATCACCGCCAGGTGCACACACCGGTGAGGCCGCCGATCCCCTCTTGTGCTCGGCGCCTGCCGGCCGTGCAGCCTCGATCCCGTCCTCCACCCCGGCCGCCGTCACCGGCTGCCCGTCCCCGTCCGCCCGCCGGATTCGTGGGCGAACTCCCGGTCGGGCTGCTCCTGAAGGCCGGTGACCACCGGGACACCCAACTGCTGTCGCCGGGAGGGGCCGTGGAGCACCGGCCGGCCGTCCGGCGGCCGCCCCGCTACCTGCCGTCCACGTAGGCGCGCAGGGCCGACACCCCGTAGCCGTCGGTCTGGAGCCCGTGCAGGGACTTCGACACGGGGAAGGCGAGCGTCGGGACGTAGACCGGGACCGCCGCGGCCCGCTCCATCACGCGGCGGTCGACGGCCGCCCAACGGGCTCCGGCGGTACGGATGTCCGGGGCCTCGTCGGCGTGGTCGACGGCCGCGTCGACGCCCGCGTCCGCGAGCCGGGACCAGTTGACGTGCCCGAGACCCTGGGCGCTGTGCGCGCTGAAGTAGTCCGGCAGCAGGGACGAGCCGACGGGGAGGGAGGCAGTGACGGCCTCGGAGCCGAACACGTCGTACGCGGCCGTCTCCTGGTAGAACTTCTCGGGTGCCACGGCGAGCAGGGTGACCGCGAACCCGGCCTTCTCCAGGGCCTGTCGCACGACGTCGGCCTGGCCCGCGCCGTGGAACTGGTCCGACCGGTAGGCCACCGTCAGTTTCCTGCCGGTCTGCCCGGCCCGGTCGAGCAGGGCGCGGGCCGCGGCCGGGTCGCCGTCGTCCCCCGCCCCGTACACGTCGAAGTCCTGGGAGCCCACGACGCCCGGCGGCAGCAGATGGTGGGTGACCGTCCCCGACACCCCCGAGGCGCGCAGCACCTGCCCGGCGGGGATCGCGGTGGCGACGGCCTCGCGGACGGCCGGGTCGGTCAGGCGCCGGGTGTTGACGAAGTAGCTCCGCGCGTACCACGCCGGGGCCGTGAGGGTCCGCAGACGCGCGTCCGCCGGAACGCTGTCCCGGCCCAGCGGGCCGCCGGTGAAGGTCATCACCGGCAGGCCCGACTCCGCCAGCGACAGCAGGGTCCTTCCGGTGGTGGAGGCGTCACCGGTGCTCTCGACCGTGAACCGGTCGGGGTACGCCGTGCGCAGCGGGTCGCTGTCCGGCTGCCAGCGCGGGTTGCGCGCCAGCTCGACCGTGCCCTTGCCACCCGGGAGGGCCGCCTTCGTGATCCGGTACGGCCCGGTGGTGGGTGGTGCCTGCGCCGCGGGCGGCTTCCCGGTCCAGGAGCGGGGCACCGGCACCCCGGACGGGCCGGTGAGGGCGACGCCGAAGTCGGCGCAGGGCGCGGCCAGATGGAAGACCACCGTGCGGTCGTCCGGGGTGCTGATCGCCCCGGCGGGCAGCGTGGCACCGCTCATCCGCTCGGCGCCCGACAGGCCGAGCAGCCGTCGGCGCATCAGGTCGTCGTTGGTGCTGAACGCCGGGTCGAGGGTGCGTTCCACCGCGTGGGCGAAGTCATCGGCCCGCACCGGTTCGCCGGTGTCGTAGCGCAGCCCCGGCTTCAGGTGGAACGTCCACGTGCGGCCGCCGTCGCTCACCTTGCCCGGACCGTCGGCGAGGTCGCCGACGAGGCGCATGCGGCCGTCCGGCAGCGGCTTCAGGCCGGTGAGGCCGCGGTAGGCGAGCTGGATCAGTCTGACGTCGCCCGCGGCCTGGGCGTTGCCCGGGTCGACCGTGGTGAGGAAGGACTCCACGACCGCGACCCGCCCGCCGCGCCGGGCGCCGTTCACCGCCGGGGCCGGGCCCCGGGAGTCCGCGGCCGTGCCCTCGGTGAGGGTCTGGGGGTGCGCGGCGGGCGCCACGGTGCCGGCTGTGCCGTCGAAGCCGCCGCCGGCCCCCGCACCGCCGCCGCCCGTGCCCCGCCACGGCTGGATGACGGCGAGCGTGGCGGCGAGGGCGCCCGCGACGACGGCCGCCGTGGCCGTCAGCCACAGGGTGCGACGGCGGCCGGACGGGACCGGTGCGGGGTCGGCGCGCCGGGGCGGCATGAGGTGGTAGGAGGTGGTGGTGGCAGGCGGGGCCCCGGCGGGCGGGGCGGCGGCGTCCGGGACCGTCGTGGGCGTGGTCTCCGGGGGCCGCGCCGCCTCCGGGGCGGGGCGGGCCAGCGCGTCGAGCGCCGTCGCGGCGGCCGTCGCGTCCGGCCGGTCCGCCGGGTCCTTCGACAGCAGCCGCAGCAGCAACTCGTCCCAGGCGGAGCCGAGTCCGCTCCGCAGCTCGGAGGGGCGCCGTACCTCCTCGTGCAGATGGCTGTACATCAGGACGGCCGCTGAGGCGCCGGTGAACGGGGTGGTCCCGGTCAGCGTCTCGTACAGCGTGCAGCCCAGCGAGTACAGGTCGCCCGCGCCCGTGTCCGCTCCGCGCGTGAACCGCTCGGGTGCCATGTAGTGCAGAGTGCCGACGGGCGCGTCCGCGGTCGCAGTCAAGTATCCGGCTCCGGTCCGGGCGTCGACGAACTTCGCGACGCCGAAGTCCAGTACCTTGACGGTTCCTTCGCCGGTGACCATCACGTTCGGCGGTTTGATGTCGCGGTGCACGATGCCCGCGCGGTGGGCCGCAGCCAGGGCCCGGCACACCTGCGCCGCGGTCTCCGCCGCCCGTACGGGCTCCATCGGGCCGTACGCGTCGAGGAGTTCGCGCAGGGTGCGCCCGGACAGCAGCGGCATCACCAGGTAGGGCACGTCGCCGTGGGCGCTGTGGTCGAAGACGGGGACGATGTAGGAACTCTCCAGCGCGGCGGCGGCGTGCGCCTCGCGGGCGAACATGCCGAGGAACCGCGCCCGTTCCTCGCCGGCCAGACCCGCTGGCACGCTCAGCAGCTTCACGGCGACCTGTCGGCCGAGCCGCGCGTCCGTGGCCCGCCACACGACGCCCATGCCTCCGGCGCCGATCCGTTCGCGCAGGGTGTAACGCCCTCCGAGGACCGCGCCGTTCTCCATCTCCGTGCTCCCCCAAGCGCCGTCGTCCGTGCTGCTTCCTCCGTCAATCTACCCGGCGGGCGGGGCGCGGTCGGCGGACGCGGGGCGGGAACTACGGGTGGAGGACGGCCTTTCCGGTGACGGTGCCGGACTCCGCCAGGGCGTCGCGTCGGCACCGTGCTCCTGGAACTGCTCCAGGGTGACGACGACGGGCACCGCATGGCTGTAGTCCTTCGCCGTGATCGTCTCGCGGTAGTAGCCCGGCGTCTACGGGCTGTGCCAGGCGCACGTTCGGGTCGCCGCCCCTCGTCCCGAGGCGGCGGGCGAGGTCATCGTGCAAGGCGAAGACCTGGGAGTCTGGGTGGTGGCGCAGTGTGCCGGATGGGAGCGGCTCATGCCCGCACAGCAGTACCTCCTGGAATCGACCAGGACACTCCGGAGAACCGGCGTGCGGAGGACTTCGCCGCCGTCATCGCGGGCTCCCTCGGCCAACGCCGGGTCCTGTGTGACTGCGGCGCAAGTCGGTCGAACCGATGGCGGCCCGCCTCGGCGAGGTCGACCACGTCGTGGTCGGCGTCGCTGCGCTTTCGGGCCTGCTCCAGTACCCACTGTGCGACGCGTGCGCCGGCACGTCCGGTGCGGGTGCTGCCGAGAATGATCGCGATCTTCGCGATCGTGTCTCCGGTAGCTGGAAGAACCGGTCGGCTCCCCGCCCTGGGCGCGGATCGGTCCCCGGCTGAGCGTGATCAACCGCTGCCGAGGACAACGCCGGCGTCGGCCCGCGGACGGGGAACCGGATAGCAGGGGTTCACTGACCGGTGGCCGAGGCTCGGTGGGTGAGGAAGGAGTCGAGATGGGTGAAGACCGTCTCGGGTTCTTCGCGGAGGGGCAGGTGTCCTGCGCCGGGGATGATTTCGAATCGTGCGTGGGGGAACCCCGCGGCGTAAGCGCGGCCGAAGTCGGGGGTGACGACTGCGTCGTCGGCGCCCCAGATCACCAGTACCGGGCAGGTGACGGTGGGAAGGCGGGGCAGCATGCCGGGATCTGCCATGGCCGGCCCGGCGTAGGCACGCATGGCGGCCATCGCCTGTGCGGGCGGTCCGCCCTGCGGCGCCGGAGCCGGTGGACCGGCGGGCATGGTGATCTGCCGGCCGGGGATGACGGGGCCGATGGCGTCCATGAGGACGAGCCGGGAGATCCGGCCCTCGCGGTCGTCCAGGACGGTCTGGGTGGCGACCCAGCCGCCGAAGGACGTGCCGATCACCGTCACGTCGTTCAGCCCGAGCCGGCCGAGAAGTTCCAGGTAGGCAGCGGCGAGTGCGGGCACGCTGTCCAGGTCGTCGGGCCGTACGGTGGCGTCCCAGCCGGGATGGGTGGGCGCGACCACCCTGTGATCCGGTGCCAGGTGGTCGATCAGGGGCGAGATGCTGGAGGGGCCGGGGCCGCCGTGCAGGACGAGGACCGGGCTGCCGCTGGTGCCGGCCTCGCGCACTTCGAGGTCGAGGCCGGGCCGCACCGGAACGGTGCGCTGATGGGGTGCGGTCATGGGGTGCTCCTGGGCGCGGGGGATTCGGTGACTGAGGGCGCGGTGGCCGTGAGAGCGGGCCTCACCGGGCTGCCGGGTCGGAGGTGAAGAAGGCGACCATCTGCTCCAGGCCGCGCTCGCCGAACATGGTGTCCAGGTTGGCGGCGGACTCGGCGGCGGACTCCTCGCTGCGCGGGAAGAGGGCCTCCTCGTACGCTGCCAGGGCGGCCTCGGTGTCGCCGGGGTGGGCGGCGACGGTCAGGGCGAGTTCGGCGCCGTCGAGCATGGCCAGGTTGGCGCCCTCCCCGGCGAAGGGGGACATCACGTGGGCGGCGTCACCGAGCAGCGTGACGCCCGGGACGCGGTCCCAGCGGTGCCCGACGGGCAGGGCATGGATACGGCGCGGTGTGATCGTGTCCGCGTCGGCGACCAGCGCGCGCAGGCCCTCGTCCCAGCCCTCGAAGTGGGGGAGAACCGCGGCCTTGGCGGCGGCCTGGTCGGTGAAGTCGACCGTGTCCAGCCAGCCTTCGTCGGCCTTGAGCGCCGTGTAGACGTGGAGACTGCCGTCGCTCTCCCGGTGCGCGAGGACACCGCGTTCGCCCCCCAGGGCGATGAAGAACCCGCCGCCGACGACCGCGACGCTGCGCGGATGGCGGGTGTCGGCGTCGAAGAGGTCGGTCTCGACGAACGAGATGCCGGTGTAGGCGGGCTTGGCGTGCGAGACCAGCGGCCTGATCCGCGACCAGGCGCCGTCCGCGCCGATCAGCAGACCGGTGGTGACGGCCGAGCCGTCGGCGAACGTCACCTCGTGACGCCCCTCGCCCAGCGCCCGGGCGCCGGTGACCTTCCGGCCCCAGTGGACCGTGCCGTCGGGCAGGGAGTTCAGCAGCAGGTCCCGCAGGTCGCCGCGGTCCACCTCCGGCCGGCCGCCGGTGCCGTCGTCCTCCTCAGCCACGTGCACCGTGCCGTCCGGGCCGAGGAGACGCATGGCCTGACCGCCTTCATGGACGATCTTCAGGAAGTCGTCGTGGAGGCCGGCGGCGTGCAGAGCCTTCTGCCCGTTCTCCTCATGGATGTCGAGCATCCCGCCCTGCGTACGGGCCGCCGCCGACGCCTCCAGGTCGAAGACCGCCGACTCGATGCCGTTGACGTGCAGGACACGGGCGGCGGTCAGGCCGCCGAGACCTGCACCGATGATCGCGATCGGGACGTGACTGGTGCCCATGGGGGCCTCCGAAAGCACTAGGGGAACACCTCTGTCCGCCGAGCAGGTCCCGCCGACGCCGCCGGACTCATGAGGAAGGCCGGCGTCCACGTGATCGGCAGGCAAAGGCCCGGCCACACAGAAGACCGTACCGAACATGTTCGTTGCGAACAAGTTCGGTACGGCTCAGCGAGGGGCGGCGGGCCGGGGGCGGCGAGAGAACTGCGTCCGACCAAGCCGCAGCCGCCGGCAGGGCGGGCGAACCCGCCGGAACTCAGCCTCCTGTGCCCGGGACGGGCGTGTGTGTGATGCCGTTGACGAGGACGTCGAAGCTCCAGCGCATCCTGTCCGACGCCGCGCCGCCGATCAGGTCGGGCATGTGCGCGGTGATCGCCGGATGCGTGGCGGCGTCCACGGCGTGCAGTGCACGCACCGTGGCGTTCCAGTCGTCCTCGGAAGCGGGATCGTGCTCACGCGTCGAGTGCTCGGCAGCGGTGGCCGTCGCATCCTGGAGCAGTTTGTCCACCCCCCAGGCGACTTGCTCGCGACCGGCGCCGCTTTCTGAGAGGAGTTCGAGGATGCGCTCCACCAGGCGCAGGTAGTTCTCCCCGCTCGGGCGGGCGACGAGCGCGGCCCGCGCCAGCTGCGGGTGCGCGAACAGCACCTGGGTGTACGACGTCATGACAGCACGAAGCTGCTCGCGCCAGTCCTCACCGCCGTCCCGCCCGGTCAGGTCGACCTCGCTGAGCAGGGAATCCAGAACGGCTGCGTGCAGCTCGGCGGTGTTGGCGACGTAGACGTACAGCGACGCGGGGCCGGTATCCAGCTCCTGCGCCAGGCGGCGCATCGTGACCTTCCCCAACCCCTCCGCCCGCATGATCCGCACGGCGGTGTCCACGATCCAGCGCCGCGACAGGGCGGGCTTCGCCGGCCGCTCCCGGCGGCTGATCGGCTCTCTTCTGGCAGTCATAACTCGATCGTAACGAACATGTTCGCAGTGCGGGATTGCCCGGCTCACTGACCGGCTCCTGGACATGGCGCCGGCCCGTCTCGAGGAGGCCGGACCGGTGCGCGAGCGTACCTCGCAGCGCACCGACTCCGCCCGCCTCTTGGCCGCGGTGCGTGACCTGACCCGTCTGGAGCTGATCACCGAGGGGGTCCGCGCCGCACTCGGAGGTCGCTGGCCGTCTCCCCTCACCTGCTGGACGGACGGGTCGATGAGGACTGGGGGATCCGCTGCGGCCGGCCGGTCCGCACGGGCAAGAACCCACCCAGCCCGAGACCACGATCCTTGGCACCGGAGACGACGCCGTTCGGCTCCTGGAACACCTCGACCGGCACGGGGCACAACTGGCAGTTCGGGGGCCCACATGACGGGGGACGCCGAGGGAGAGGGTGTGCCGAGGCAAGCCGCGTGGCACGGTCGACGAGTTCGCCCACGGAAACGGCACGCGGCGAGCTGCAGGACGAGGCTGGAGAAGGCCGTGGTGCGGATGCGGCCGCTGGCCATGCCGTCACGGGCGACGTGGCCCGCATCAGGTCGAGCGCCCGCGACACGGCCTTGGTCCACCGGGGTCGGTGAGAGCAGCGAAGCTCTTCATCATGCCCCCGCACTCGATGTCCGGACGGAAGGCGCCGTCCGGGTCGACGTTGGACGAGAACAGCGCGGTCAGGCCGCACCGGTCCTCGCCCCTCAGCTTCTTCGCCCACGCCCGCTCGGACACTCCCGGATGTCGCCCAGCCGGCGACGGTGATCGCGGTGCCTGGCTGTGACGCTACGGCGTGTAGTGACTGGCCTGTGCTCCCAGGACGTTCAGCAGGGCCAGGGCCTCGGCGCCGGGGGATCCCGGCGGTGCGGTGTAGAGCACGAGGTGCTGGTCTCGGTCGGTGAGGGTGAGGGTGTCGCAGTCGACGGTGACGTCGCCGACCGCCGGGTGGCAGAAGGTCTTGGTGAGTGTCGGTGCGGGCTGTACGTCGTGCCGTTCCCAGAGCCGGGCGAAGTCGGGGCTGGTCTCGCGCAGTTCGCCGACGAGGCCGGTCACCGCGGGATCGGTGGGGTAGCGGGCGAGGGTGGCGCGGAGCTGCATCACGACACCCAGCCGGAAGTCAGCGGCGTCGGAGATTCCGTAGAGCGTCTCATCGGCGTACTGAGGTCCGGGGAAGGCCCGGCGGGCGAGGTTGCGTTCTCGGGGGGTGAGCGGGGCGAAGTCCTCCATGAGGGCGGCCGCGAGGTCGTTCCAGGCGAGGACCTCGCACGCGGCGGACATCACGAAGCCGGCCGTCTGCGGCAGTCGTTCCAGGAGCGCGAGGATGCTGGGGCGGACGTCGCGCCGGTGCAGTCCGGTGCGGTTCGGCGCGGTGCCCGCGAGGACGTGGAGGTGGTCGGATTCTGCGTCGGTGAGCCGCAGCGCGCCGGCGATCGCGGCCAGGACGTCGCCGGACGGGCGTGGCGCCCTGCCCTGTTCGAGGCGTGTGTAGTACTCGGTCGAGATGTGCGCGAGGACGGCTGCTTCCTCGCGGCGCAGACCTGGTGTGCGCCGGCGCGGGCCGGGGGCAAGGCCGACGTCCTGGGGGCGGAGCCGCTCGCGGCGGCTGCGGAGGAATGCCCCGAGTTCCTGCTTGTCCATACGACAAGTGTGCGCGCAGTCCGGCGGCGGATCCTGGTACAGCCTGTGCCTGTATCCGGACGGCAGCCGGCCGGACGCTGTTGCCATGACGAACCACACGAACACCACCGACAGCGCACCCGTCGGCCTGCTCACCGGCAAGATCATCTTCATCACCGGCGCCAGCCGCGGCATCGGAGCGGCCGCGGCCCGGCTCTTCGCCTCCGAGGGCGCCGCCGTCATGCTCGCCGCCCGCAGCACCGACGCCCTCGACCGCATCGTGGAGGAGATCCGCGCCGACGGCGGCAGCGCCGACGCCGTCCCCCTGGACCTCGCCGACAGCGCGAGCGTCCGCGCCGCTGTCGACCACGTCGAAACGCTTCACGGACGGCTGGACGGCGCCTTCAACAACGGCGCGGTCCCCCAGCGGCAGTTCGGCCCGGTCGAGACCACCAGCGACGAGGACATCGACGAGCAGTTCGCCGTGAACTTCCGCGCGCACTGGACCGCCATGAACGCCCAGGCCGCTCTCATGCGGAAGAACGGCGGCGGGGCGATCGTCAACACCTCCAGCATCGGCAGCCGCCGCGCGAACCCCGCCCTGCCCGCCTACGGCGCCATGAAACGCGCGCTCAACAGCCTCACCGAGACCGCCGCGGTGAACTGGGCCGGTGACCGTATCCGGGTCAACGCCATCACACCCGGCGGCACCTCCACCGAGATGATCGACACCTGGGAGGCAGCGACTCCCGGCATCGTCGAGCAGATGACCAAGTCGATCCCGCTCGGTCACATGGCCGAGCCCCGGCAGATCGCCGAGGCGGCCGCGTGGCTGCTCAGCGACCGCGCCTCGTACGTGACCGGCGCGATCCTGCCGGTCGACGGCGGCGCCGGCGCCTGACAAGAGTGGCCCGGGTCCTGATCCCCGCTCCAGGCCCTGTCGGCAACACCCGGACCGCGTCGTCAGCGCCTGCCTGAGCCCGCGTTCGCGCACACCACTCCAGCTGGAGATCGTGATCTCGCTGGCGGGCGTGACCGAGAGCATCAGCCGGCCGATGTGCGTGTTGTGCGCAGGGACCTGGGGCGTCGAGCCGGTCCTCAGCCCGTCGGGACCGTAGGAGTGGGCCCGCGCCCCAGGTGTCGGCGGCTGCACGTACGGTCTGCGCATGACTGATCAGCAGGGGTGGGCGGGCGTGCGTCAGCGGCTCGAGGCGGCGGGTGCAGGGCCTTCCGGCGGCAAGGTGTTCGGGGCCTTGGGGCACAGGTGGATCGTGGAGGACCCGCTCACCCAGGGCGAGCTTGCCGAACTCGAGGCTCAGACGGGCGTGCGGCTGCCGGAGGAGTACCGGACATTCCTGCTCCACGTCGGTGCGGGTGGTGCCGGCCCTGCGCACGGCCTGTTCCCGGTCCGGCGCGTGCAAGGCCGCTGGCGTTGGGAAGGCGACGGCGCGGACCTGGCCGACCTGACGAGACTTGCCGAGCCGTTTCCCGACCAGGGCCCGGACCCGAAACTGCTGGACGACCTTCTTGCCCAACGCCCCGAGGAAGAGGACTTCGACGACATCGAGGACTTCGACGACGCCATCGAGGCTTGGGACGAGCGGTGGGAGGTCATCATGTTCGCCCCGGAGCGCACCGCCGACGCCATCGTGATCTCCCACCTGGGCTGCGCCCAGAGAGAATGGCTGATCATCAGCGGCAGCCACCGTGGCACGATCTGGTCCGACTGCCGGGTGGACGACGTCGACCTCGCCCCGCTGCTCGACGACGACGGTACGCCGGTCACGTTCGCCCGCTGGTACACCGACTGGCTGGAGAAGGCCGAGCGCACAGCCCTGTCGGCACCGTAGGCCCCTCGGCCTGTGCTGTTGAGCGTTACGGTGCGAACGGGCTGAGCAGGGCCCTCAGCCAAGGTGGGCCGGTGGGAGACGGGTGCGGCCGCCGTTGATCATCGTGACTTGTGTGGAGTAACGACAAAACGGTGGCCGCAGGTCACGGCATAGATCCACTCCGTGGGCGGGAAGCGTTCGAGGTGGCCGTGGGCCGGATCGCCGGCCAGTTCCCCCGGGTCGAACCACCGCTGCGGGCCGGGCGGTTGGTGCCGGCCTGCTGCCGGACCTGTCGAGGAAGAACTGCTGGACGATCGCGGAGTGGGCCGGGGAGGCCAGCCTTCCCCGACCGCGCGGCCGGTGTAACCAGGTGGGGAGACCGATCATGCCCAGGCGCCGGTGCCGGTCGGTGTCGATGGCAAGGCCCGCAGGCCGTGGACCACCTGGTCCCCAGCCCATCGACGGTGTACTGCGGAGACCGGCATCTGGCTGACAGGCCGTCCGTCTCTGGAGCCCTTGTTCTTCCGGAGAACCGCTCGAGCCCGGCTCCTTGTCTATGGTGGTGCGTGGCCCCAGGCGCGTTCCTGGTTGCACGGGCCATCGCATCTCAAAGGGGGACGGGATGAGCGAGTCGAGCAACGACAATGAGGGCACAGGCGTCCTGGTCGCACTTGGCATGACGGCCGTCCTCTCCTTGGTCTGGGCCTACGTCATCAAGGACCAGGCAGAGCTGATGACTTGGGGCGCCCTGGTGATGGGTGGAGCCACCGGCCTCATCGCCGGAAACTACAGCAACCACAGTCAGTCGGTCGCCGTCACCTGCGCGTTGGCCACCCCGCTCGGCGCCTACCTGGGCACGCTCCTCGGCCTCTGCCTGATCGCCGCCGCCCGGTACGGAGGCGACTTCAGCGACGCCTGGCACGTCTTCACCAGCGACACCAGCGAGGCGGCGCGCCTGTTCAAAACGGAGGCTCGGGACCGCGACTGGCTCTTCCTGTTCCTGTCGGCGCCGGTGGGGTACGGAGCGGCGTTGCTGGAGGATTGACCTGGGGTGTGTCCCCGCGGCAGCCGCGGGGACACACCCCAGGTCAATCCTCCGCGCTTGCCCCGAGGCCCGCCTCCCCCCTGACCCCCCGCAAGGCCACACTCAAGAGATCATCTCGGTTGGTGGATCGGAGCGAAGGTGCCCCGGCGGACTGCGTCTTCAGTGCTGGTGCGACGGAGCTGTCCGGCACTGGCGTACCGGTTGAGGTGCTGTCCGGCGATGCCGAGTCAGGCCGTGCCTTCTGTTGCAGATCCGGGTATCGGCCCGGTCGAATCCGTTCAGCCGTTCCGGCCCGCGGACTTGAGGCGGAGTGCGGAGACGAGGAAGAAGACGCCGCCGAGGAAGGCGTACCCGGCGAGGTTCGTGAGCGTGGCGTCGCCCTTGCCGCCCTGGAGGAAGAAGCTCGCGCCGGCAAGGGTGGAGACGGCCCCGCTCACGATCATCGGCCACTGCCCGCCCATCCGGCGCCGGACCACGGCCACGGCGAGCTGTGTGATGCCCGCCGCGACGGCCCAGACGCCCCAGACTCGCAGGACGGCCGGGATGCCGGAGGCGAGCGCGGCCGCCAGGGCGATGCCGGTGAGGACGCTCAGCCCGATGTTCACCCGCAGTCTCGTGACCGCACCGTCCGCCGCCCGGGTCGCCCGCAGGTCGACCACGGCGCAGGCCGCGTCGACGAGCGGATAGAGCACCAGCAGTGTTCCGCTGAGCGGGCCCAGGGTGTCGGCCGTCGCGAACAACAGGGCCGCCCAGACGGCGGCGAACGCGAAACGCAGGAGATACAGCTTGCGCAGGGTCGCCGGGAGCTGGGCCGGAGTGGTGGGAGCGGGGTGGTCGTGGTCGACAGCGGTGTCCATGGCGGATCCACCTTTCACGAGGGGGGAGGGGTGATGAGGGAGAACGTTCGGTCTCTTTTCATCATTCGGTGCCGCTGGTCGACCTGTCAAGACCGAACGTTCTCCCTCGGCTGTAGCATGGGTGTCATGAGCCGGAAGACGAAAGAGGCCAGCACGTCCGAGGTCCGAGTACGGCTGCTCGGGACAGCGGCCAGGATTTTCTACGCGGAGGGGATCCACTCCGTCGGCGTCGACCGGATCATCGAGGAGGCGCGGGTGACCCGGGCGAGCCTGTACCGCCACTTCTCCGGCAAGGAGGCTCTCGTCCTCGCCTACCTCGAGCAGGCGGACCAGGGCATCAGGGCGCAGCTGACGGCCGTCCAGGAGGGTGCTCGAACCCCGGGTGACAAGGTGCGCGCGGTCGCCCGCGCCATCGCCGAAGGCATCCGGTCGGAGGGCTTCCGCGGCTGCGCCTTCCTCAATGCCGTGGCCGAGTATCCCGATCCGGCGCACCCGATCCACCAAGCCGTTCTCGCGCACCGACAGTGGTTCCTCGAGACCGTCACGGACCTGCTGGCACAGGTCGGTGACGCGCCCGCCGAGGCGGCGGGGCGGCACTTCGTCATGCTCCGGGACGGAGCCATGGCCGCGGGGTGCCTCTCCGATCCTGGACCGGTCACCGCGACGTTCCTGGAGAGCATCGAAGAGATCTTGCAGGCCCGTTCCGCGGTGCACGTGGCGAGCTGAGCCCGGCGGCTGGGCGCCCGACGAGGGGGGTACGGCGGGAGCGGTCGCCAGGGCACGGACGAGCCGGCTTGCGTGGACGTCGAACGCCGCCCGGCTGCCCGGCGAGGTGGGTGTCACCCTCATCGGCACCCATGGTGTGCTCACCCGGCGAACCAGGAACAGAGCTGCCGTCGCGTGGTCCGGCGGCCGCTCACCGTGCAGGGATCCGACGTCAGAGGACGTGGTCTCGGCGCTTCGTGCTGTGCGGAGGACCCCTGGACGGGTGTCGAGACGGGTGCGTACGACGCCCGCGACGTCGGCCGGCTGACGGTGCTGCTGTCCGCGACCGTTCAGGGCATCCCGGCGTTCGTCACCTCCCGTCGGATCACCACGTCCCAGGGCGAGGCGCTCATCGACGACGCCATGAGGATCTTCCTCGCGGGCGCATCGGCCGAACGGTGACCGGACCGGGGCGGCGGTGCCGTCCGCCGGGGCCGCGTACGGGACCCCGGCACGGGACGCGGCCCCGGTGGGCACCGGCGGTGCCCCATCGGGCAGCCCCTCCTGTCCCAGAGGCCGGTGACCCCCCGTCCCGGGCACGCTAGCGTCCGAGCGTGAGCCGATACACCTCGCCGACATCACACCCCGCCGTGGCGTCTTCGTGGAGCCGGTCCGGCACGTGACCCAGGACAGGGAAGGCGCCGCGTACCCCCGGACGACGGGGACGGCCGGGAACGACGTCGGCCTTCGGCCTAGCCCCATGGCAGCGCCCGCCGATCCGGCGGAACACCACTCAGTACGCTCCGGAGCCGCCGGACACGAGACCGGCGGACACGAGACCGGCGGACACGCATCCGCCGGGCGCTCGGCGGCAGGGCGCGAAGCCGGGTGGGATGCATCCACGAGGCACGTCGCGGCGCGGTCCGGACCGCAGCCGCCCCTCGCGGAGCCGTCCGTCCTCCCACCGGCCGGGAACGCGCCGGTCGCCGACGCGCCCGGCACCCGCACCTCCCCTCGCCGCCGCGGCCCCGGTGCCTTCGTCGTGATCGTGCTGCCCGGCCTGGTGACGCTCACCGGAGGCCTCGTGTTCGTCGCCCTGTCCGGCATCCCCGGCACGGACCTGTCGCAGGACCCGGGCCCGAGCCAGTCGTCCGTCAGCAATGTGGACGGCTCGTACGTCCCCTGGCTGCGCAGAGCGACCGAGGATTGCCCCGGCGTCACCCCGGCGCTCCTCGCCGCGCACATCGACCGGCTCTCCGGATGGCAGGGCGACACCGCGAGCCTCACCGAGCAGGGCATCGCCCGTTTCACGGACGCCGACTGGAAGACCTGGGGCCGGGACGAGGACGGCAACGGCAGCTCCTCGCCGCGGGACGCGGTGGACGCGATCATGGCACTGGGACGGAAGGACTGCTCCCTGGCGAAGGAAGTGACCGCGCTCCGCACCAAAGGCACCGTCAACGGTGACATCGCCGATCTCACGCTCGCCGCATACGCGACCGGAACGGACCAGGTCAAGAAGGCCGGCAAGGTCCCCGCCCAGGCCCGCGCCTTCGTCACCGAGGTCAAGAAGCGGCTGCCACGGTACGACGCCCTGGTCCGGCACAACCCCGAGCAGGAGAGCGGTAGGGCCCCCGGCGCGCTGCTGACGCCGCCCGTCGCCGTGCTCACCGTCACCTCGCCCTTCGGTTCGCGCACACACCCGCTGACCGGGGTCACCAAGCTCCACACGGGCGTCGACTTCGGCGCGCCGCAGGGGGCCCAGGTGTCCGCGGCACGGGAGGGGCGGGTGGAGTTCGCGGGCATGACCCCGGCCTATGGCAACCGCGTGGTGATCGACCACGGCACGGTCGACGGCAAACGGCTGGAAACCACCTACAGCCACCTGTCCACCCTCCAGGTGACCGCCGGCCAGAACGTGTCCGTCGGCCATCCCATCGGGCTCGTCGGCTCGACGGGTCTGTCCACCGGTCCGCACCTCCACTTCGAGGTCATCTTCGACGGCCAGTACATGGACCCGGTCGCCTGGCTCAACAGCCGCGGCTGATCACCGAATCGGCCATCCGAAGGGACCGTGATCCGTTTCCCGGCGCGGACGACGAGGCCGTCGCCGCCTGCTCGGGCGGTCTGGCCGGGGGAGCCGCCCACCGACGGACGCGCATGGCCGGACCGTTGCTCGGCCGCGTCAGGTCGCCCCATTCCTTCACCTTCGACGGGCGGGTACGGCACTGAAGGGGGGGCGAGGCCGAGCGCGGTATGGAGAACCTCCCGGGCCTGCTCGCGCTCCAGCGGGAGGCCGGGTCTACGGCGCGAAGTGGCCCCACGCGGTCGCCGCCGGGTGGGGTTCAGAGCTTGTCGGCCGCCCGGACCCGGTGGAGATGGACGAGGACGTCGTAGGCCCGGCCGACCGCGAGGGCGGGCAGGGGGTCGGCGGTGAAGGTCGATCCGGCGTCGTAGACCGGCCGGGGCCGGTCGAGCCAGGTCCGGGCGTTGGCGGGTGCCGTCCGCAGGTCCACGTAGAAGTCCCGGTATCCGACCTGGTCCAGGGTGTACTCGTGCATGCCGGGGCGCGCCGCCGGGACGGTGACCGGTTTCCAGTCGCCGTCGAGGGAGGCGTCTTTGGTGAGGAAGGAGCCGCCGGCGAAGGTGAAGCCGATCGCCGCATAGCGGCGGCCCAGGCGGTCGCGCAGCACGGTGCCCTGGGTGCGCGGGTACATGTCGGGATGGGCGGACAGGTAGCCGACGTGGCCGTTGTGGGCGGACAACAGCATCTTGTGCCCGGTCTGGCGCTGCCACCACAGCACGTTGTCGGCCATGGCCTGGTCGCGCAGGCGCTCCGCGGCCGTGACCGAGGCCGGGTCCGCGAGGTCGATGGTGGCGAAGGCGAAGGTCTGCGCGATGTTCCGGGCGTGCTGCACGGTCCACGCGTACTCCTCGCCACCGGCCCCCTCGTGTTCGGCCACCAGGTCGAAGGCCTCCTGGGCCTGCGCGGCGTTCTCCTTGCGTTCCGTGAGCGGCTTGCGGAGGTAGGCGAAGATGTCGTCGAAGGGGCGCAGCCCCGCGTACAGCTCCTCGAGCCGGGGCAGTGCCTCCGGCCTGGCCGTACCGACGGACGAGAGAACTCGTTCGAAGATGTGGTCGCCGAGTTTCGGTCCCCCGAGGTCGTCGCCCATGAAGTGGACCCGGCGGTCGGGGCGGCGGCTGTTGTGGTCGCGCATCCAGCCGATCAGACGGACGAACTCCTCGCGCTCCCAGGGGGATCCGGCCAGCGTCTCCCGTGCGATCCGCCGCGGATCGCCGGGGCCGCCCTGGAGGTACTCGTCGATCCGGAGCCCGGCCGACCAGCTCATCTCCAGGGCGAAGGTGGTGAAGTCACGTTCCTCGACGAGGTGCTGGAAGACGCGGTGCTTCATGGCGAAGAACTCGTGCGAACCGTGCGTGGCCTCGCCGAGGCCCACCACTTTCGCGTCTGTGACCATGGCGCCCAGCGACCGCAGGTCCGCCGCCGGACCGCCGGGCTCCGTGGAGCGCAGCGGGTGCGCGGCCCGCTCCAAGGAGCGTACGACGCCTGCCGGGGACGCGGGGAGCGCACCGGGTACGAAGGGCGGGGCCGGGGCCGCGGAGGCCGCCGGGGCGGCCACCGCCGTGGTGGCGAGCGCCGCCGTGAGCGCGAGCAGTTCTCGCCGGCCGATCGGCTTCCTGTGTTCCTGCATGGTGATCACTCCTCGTCAGTGGCGGCTCCCCGAGCCGATGCATTGATCTTCGTGCGCCACGGCGCCGACCGCACTGAGGCTTCCCACCGTCCTGGTCCGGGGGTCTTCCCCCGCAGCCGGAGGGGGAGGGTCCCGACCACCTCCGGGAGCCCACCGCATGGTCCCGCCGACATCACCGGGGTGATCTGGGAACAGGACGTCCGCCGGCTTCCGACCGGAGGCACACCTTCGGATTCCAGGACGGCATCAGCCATCCGAACATCGAAGGTGCCGCACTGCCCAGCCATCGAACGTGTCGGACCGGCCACGCACAACCGGGACTGGAAACTGGACGGAAGCGGGCATGACAGCGCCGCGGTCCGGCCGTTGCAAGTGGCGGCCTGCCCGAGCCTGACCCGGTCACCCGACCGTCAACTCGGCGGTTGCGCGTCCGCGTTGGTGGGCGATGTCCGGCGGTACGTCGCCGCTCCGGCTGCCCACGGCGGCCACGACGCTCTCGCCGAGGTCACCCCAGTGCAGCCGGCAGGCGCCCGTCCGACCTGCTGGAAGCCGCCACCGCCCGCAGCGCCCGGACCGCGCCCACCTCGTACTTCCCGCGCCATACACGACGGCTCCCCCTCATGCACCTGTTCTTATCAAATTCTCACCATAGGTATGATCATCGTAAGTGTCGGCTTCCGCGTCCATTGCACGATGTATGGGCGCAGAAGCCGACTTGGTCATGTTTGAGGAGCAAAACAAGTGCATATGAGCTTGCGGGCCCGCACGATGGGCATCGCGACGCTGACCTCGGCCGCCGTGCTGGCGGCGGCCCCGTACACGGCGGTGGCCGTGGAGCGGCCTACCGCACCGGCGACCGTGGAGGTACCGAGGAGCAAGCCGGTCACCGAGGCCGCCACCGCAGAAGCGGCGCTGGCCGCCGCCAAGGCATTCGACCGGCGGGTGGAGGTGCTGGACCAGCGCACCGAGACGACCACCACCTACGCCAACCCCGACGGCACCCTGACGACCGTCCAGTCGGCCGGTCCTGTCCGCATGATCAAGAACGGTGCGTGGACCGATGTCGACGTCGACCTGAAGCGCAACGGCGATGGGACGGTCAGCTCGCACGCCCACCCGGAGAACCTCACTCTCGCAGGCCCCGGCGGCTCCCGCGCCGCCTCGGTTGCGCACGCCGCGCTTGCCCCGGACTCCGCCGCCCGCGACCTGATCACCCTCGGCTCGGGCCGCCAGCGGCTGTCGGTGCAGTGGAAGGGCGGCTTGCCCGCGCCCGTCCTGGACGGCAACCGTGCCACCTACCGCGACGCGGCACCCGGCGCCGACCTCGTCGTCGACGCCACCCGCAGCGGCTTCGAGCAGTTCCTGACGCTGAACAAGCGCCCCCAGGGCGGTGCCCCCCTGGTACTGCCGTTGAAGGTCACCGGCCTCAAGGCCGAGGCGCAGGACGACGGTTCGATCCTGTTCACCGACAAGACCAGCGGCGAGCGCGTCTCCACCATCCCGGCCCCGACGATGTGGGACGCCTCGGTGGACGAGCGCTCCGGCGAACACACCAACCGTCGGCCCGTTCCACTGAAGATCGTCCAGACCGGCGACAGCATCGAGCTGCGCCTGACTCCCGACCCCGAGTGGCTGGCCGACCCCAGGACGCAGTACCCCGTCACGATCGATCCGACCGCGGACGTCCTCGACGTACTGTTCGACACGTGGGTGCAGGGCGGCGAAACCGCCGACCAGTCCGCCTCCACCGACCTGAAGATCGGCTGGCCGGGCGACAGCACGGGCACCACCAAGCGGGTGGCGCGCTCCTTCCTCACCTTCCGCACCTCGCCGTTCGCCGACGCGCTGGTCACCGACGCGAAGCTGAAGCTGTACAACTACCACTCCTGGTCCTGCCAGGCGCGCGGTTGGGAGGTATGGGCCACGGACCCGGCCGACACCGGCACCCGGTGGACCGAACAGCCGCAGTGGAAGCAGAAGTTCGCCACCTCGACCGAGACCAAGTCCACCACGTGCAACAACGACGGGTACGTCAGCGCGGACATCACCGAGCTGGCCAAGGTCTGGGCGAGCGCCAAGGCCGACACCAGCTCGATCGGACTGCGCGCCACCGACGAGAACGACACCTACGGCTGGAAGCGCTTCTACTCCGGTGACGCCGCTGAGGACCGCATCCCGCAGCTCGAGGTGACGTACAACTACCGTCCACGCAACGGCGTCAACCTCCAGGCCGGCCCGCCGTTCGTCAGCGACGGCGGCATCTACAAGGTCCCCACGACCACCCCGACGCTGCGTTTCTCCACCGAGGACGCCAACCCTGACGACCAGGTCCGCGGCACGTTCGAGATCACCGATCTTGCCACCGGCCAGGTCGTGACCACCCTCAACTCCGCCTTCGTGCCCGCAAGTACGACCGCTCAGGTGACGGTGCCGGCCGGCAAGCTGCTGACCGGCCACACCTACAGCTTCCGCACCACCACCTTCGACGGCACGCACTGGGCCAACGGCTGGTCCGCCCCGGCCACGTTCCACGTGGACACCGCCTGGGCGATGGATGCGGCCACCCGGACCCTCGGCTACGCGAACGCCGCCTCCGAGGCCGCCGACGTCACCGCCGCCACCACCAGCAACAGCAGCTACGCGGCAATCGCGACGACCGACGAGAACACCATCGGCGTGCCCTGGAACGCCTCCGGCACCATCGACATCGCCGACGGCAACGGCGGCTTCGCCTCCCTGGGCCTGCCCGGCGGCACGGCCAAGGGCACTTCGGTGGGCGGCACGGTCGTCTACACCGACCCGGCGCAGAACGTGGACACCGTCACCCAGCCCACCGCCGAGGGCGGCGTCCGCACCCTTCAGGTGATCAAGAACGCCGACGCGCCGCACTCCTACCGGACGGCCCTCCAACTGCCCGAGGACGCCGACATCGTCGCCCACGAGGACGGCAGCGTCTCCGTGCTCGACGGTGCCGTCCCCACCGGCACGGTCTCCGTCATCGCCGGCGCCAACGGCAACTACCTCTCCGCCCGGGTGAACGACGCCGGCGACCAGGCGGGCAAGGTCCGCGCCTCGGCCACCACCGACAGCACCTGGGAGAAGTTCACCCTCGTCGCGAACACCGACGGCACCTGCGCCCTGAAGTCGCAGGCGAACGGCAAGTACGTCAGTATCGAGAACAACTACACCGGCATTCGCCAGGGCATGCTGCGCGCCCGCGCCGACTCGGTCGGCACGTGGGAGAAATTCACGCCGGTCAAGCAGCAGAACGGCGCATACGCGCTCAAGGCCCTTGCCAACGGCAAGTTCGTGACTGTGGAGACATCCGCCACGGGCGTGGACGCTGCCCTGGCCCGCGCCACGGCCACCGCCGTGACCGACGCGCAGATCTTCACCATCGTCCCGGACCAGCCCCGCGAGCAGATCGGCTTCTTCGAGGCACCCTGGGCCAAGGACGCGGCCGGCAACGACGTCCCGACCCGCTACGAGGTCAAGGACGGCAACCTCGTGCAGACCGTCGACTTCTCCGCCACCACCGCCTTCCCGGTCGTCATCGACCCCGGATTCTGGTCCACGGCGTGGAAGGTGACGAAGTGCGCCGCGTCGGTCGCCAGCTTCATCTACGGCTTCACGCCCCAGGGCTCGAGCAAGAAGGTCATCACGGCTGTACGGCTGGTGAAGAAGGTCGGCTTCCGCAAGACGGCGAACATCATCCGCACGTATCTCAAGCGGCACAAGCTGACCACGGACGGACGCAAGATCGTCGCCGGCATCCTCGGCATCAACTCGATCAAGAGCAACTGCAAGTTCTGACCCGGAAGGAGGAAACACCATGTGGATCGCAGGGATCGCGATCACCGCGCAACTGGCCCTGGTCGCGGTCTATCTGGTGGTACGGGGCCGCCGCTCCTCGGCACAGCGCGCCGACACGGCACGGTGGCCGCATATGGGCGAACGGATGTCGTACGGCTCCCTGCTCGCGGCCGCTGCGGGACTGCTGGTCGGTCATCTGTCCGCCCGGCCACACACCGATCCGCTGTTCCTCGGCCTGGCCGGCCTGCTGCTGCCCGCCCTGGCGGCCCAGGCGCTCGCCGCACTCACCCCGGTTCGGGGTGCCGCACCGGCCGTGGCACTCGCGGGCGGCCTGGCAGCGGGCATCGCGACGGTGCCGTGACGCACTGAACCCTCGGTGAGAACAACTGGCCGGGCCGGCGAGTACCGACTCGCCGGCCCGGCCAGTCCTCTCCTCACGACCCGTCCGTAGGGAGATGAGTTCTACGAGCTGGTCCCGGGGAGTGGTCGGGGCGTCGACGTGAAGGCGTACGCGTACCTGCTGGAGGCCGGTACGGTGGCGGCGACGGCCTGGTGGGCCTACATGGAACCGATGTTGACGATGGAGCCCTTCGCGCCGCGCTCGATCATGTTGGCGGCGACGGTCTGGGTGAGGAAGAGGCGCGGTTGAGGTCCTGGTAGCGGTCATAGTCTGCGGCCGTGTGCTCCAGGAAGGGCTTGGGGGCGAAGACGCCGGCGGCGTTGACCAGGAGGGTGGCGTCGGCGTGCTCCTCGGTGAGGGTGGTGCGCAGGCGGTCTACGGCGGCGGGGTCGGCGGCCAGGCCGACGACGGCCGATGCGAGAACGGTCGGCCCCTCGTGACCGGCATATCGCCCGCCTCCCCGGCCGCCGGCGCGACGAGGACAGCGAGCTGGAGGACGACTGGACGCCGTCGCTGGTCGTGCTGCCGGGAGAAAGCACGGCACGGTGGTTGATCCCCGAGGGGCGGACACCGGGTTTCATGCGACGACAGCGCACGTGACGTGCTCAGTTGCTGTTCACCGCATCGGTGGCCGGCCCGCGCACAGCAGCAGATGACCCACAGCCGGCCCACTGAAGGCGCATCACATGGAATGCCGCGGCGTTCCAGCAGGCGCCCCCAGCGCCTGTACCTCCGCGTAAGAGAGGGCGGCGAGTTCCGTCGGCAGGCCGTCGCGGATGGCCCTCGCAGTGGTCACAGCCGCCGCCAGGGCATTGCGGTAGAGCAGAGAGCCGAGACTGATCCTGCGCACGCCCAGCGCGGCCAGATCGGTGATGGCGGGTCCGGTCGGCGTGTAGAGGATGTTCAGCGGGACGGTGAGGGTTGCCGTGAGGGCGGCAATCCTGTCCGGGTCCGACAGCCCTGGCACGAACGCCCCGTCCGCACCGGCCTGTTCGTACACCGCGAGACGCGCCCCGGTCTCTTCCTCCTGGCACCCGAGCCAGTAGGTGTCGGTGCGAGCGTTCACGAACAGCGCGGGCACGGCGGCCTTGACCGCGGCGATCTTCGCGGCGTGCAGTTCCACGGGGGCGAGGGTGCTGTCGGAGCGTCCGTCTTCGAGGTTGATCCCCGCGGCGCCTGCGTCGTACAGCTTTCTGGCCAGCTCGGCCACTTCCTCCGGGTCGTCGCTGAAGCCCCCTTCGATGTCGACGGTGAACAGAAAGGAGCCCTGTCCGAGCCGGCGAGCCAGAGCCAAGGTCTCCTCGGCAGTCGCCGCCGCCCCGTCCGGCAGACCTGCGGCCGCGGCCACGCCAAGACTCGTGGTGCCGATCGCCCGGAAGCCCTCCGCCGCCAGAACGGCCGCGGAGGCGTAGTCCCAGGCATTGGGCAGCAGCAGCGGGGTCTCCTGGTCGTGCAGACAGGCGAAAGGGGTCCGCGGGCGCTGAAGCAGGCCGTCGGCCATGGCAAGGGCGTGAGCCCGGCCGGGGCAGAGCCGCGGCGGTGCACCGAAGGTGAGGGGCACGGGGTGCACACGGTTGGCAGTAGCAAGGTCCAGGAGCACCACATCGCCCTCGGCGATGTCTCGACCGGCGACCCGGGTGGCACGAGTGGCGACCCGGCGCAGGGCCGCTACCGGCGGAACTTCCCGGAGCACCCGGGCCAGCGGTACGTCGCTGCCGGCCGCAGCTTCCACCAACGCAGCCGTCGCCGTGCAGGCCTGCACCAGCAACCCGATGCGGTTGGCGGCAGCCTCCAGCGCGGCTTCATCCGCCGGCACTGGCACCAACTGCGCCACCAGCCGCGCCACCGCCTCGTCCGCGGCCGCGTCCGCACCTCCGAAATAGGCCCCGGCCACCACGGTCACCGCTTCCGCAACCGCCCCGGGATCCGGCATCCCCAGAGCCTCGGCAAGGGTACGCACCACCCGTACCCGGACCTCCCCTTCGGGCCCGGCCGCGACCGCCCGCCGTAGTGTGGCGGGCTCCAGCCGGGCCAGTTCGGCCTCCACCAGAGCCCGCCGTCGCCGGTGCGCCTCACCGGAACTGAACCGCGCCACGGTGGCGCGCAACCAGGCGCCGTCAGCTCCGGCCGGACCACCGTCCGCAGCCGGCAGCTCCGGGACGAGCGCCGGGTCGGCAAGGGCCGCCGAAATATCCGCATAGCGGTCGAACTCATGCATGGTGTGCGTCATGGCCCTGACGCTAGGGCCGGAACAGTTCGGCATCCCCCGAACCGTCCCTGCGCCATCATGACCTCATGCCCCCACTCGCCGAGAGCGCTGGCCTGTTCGCCGACCGTACCGGGCCGCCTTCTGCCAGGCGCTGATCGACGGCCGCGCTTGGACAGCGGCGGCACCTTTCCCGACGACCTGGTGCAGACGCGAGCCGCCTGGAACGCCGCCTACGCCGTGCTCGCCGCACCCCGCCCCCGCGACACCACCGCCCTGCGCCGCCGTCTGCTGCGTCCGTACGGCTGTGGTGGCACCCCTACTGGCGGACGGCACCCTCGGTGCCGGCCGCGCCGCGAGCTGCGCCGGCTGGCCCGTGCCCGGCAAGCCGTCGGGGCCGCGTGACCTGCGCCGCCTCGGGAAACAGGATCACGTGGCGGCACAGGTTGCGCCTACCTGTTGCGCCACGGGTTGCGCTAGGTGTCGCTCGGCCCGCCGGAGCACGTCCGTGCAGCGACGCGGGGGCAGCGGCGGGGCCGGGGTCCCATGCATGTTCGAGGTCTGCCCGGGCTCAGCCGGCGATGCCGAAGGCGGCCAGGGGCCTTCGCCAGCCGCGGGCGGCGTGGCCTAGTAGGGCTTGGTCAGGTCCGTATCAGTGTGGGTATGTCGCGGTGGCAGGTGGGGCAGGCGCCGGCCCAGGTGGCGAGGAGTGTTTGGAGTTCTCGGACGACTTGGTAGAGGCTCAGGCCTGCGCCGCGTCTTTTGGGTCTCGTGCCAGTCGTTGCAGCGTGCAAAAGGCATGGGCGGCCGATACGAGGGTGACGTGGTGATGCCAGCCACCCCAGGTGCGGCCTTCGAAATGGGCCAGGCCCAGAGCCTGTTTCATCTCCCGGTAGTCGTGTTCGATGCGCCAGCGCAGCTTGACCAGCCGGACCAGGGTCGCCAGCGGCATGCCGGAGGGCAGGCTGGAGAGCCAGAACTGCACGGGTTCGGCTTCAGTGGCCGGCCATTCGGCCAGCAGCCAGCGTTCGGGCAGCTCAGGACCGTCGGTGGCCTGGCGGACGCCGCGTCCGGCCGGGCGGATGCGCAGAGCCACGAACCGCGAGCAGATGCGTTTGAAGCCGCTGATTCCTTTGCCAGGGCGGGAGCCTTCTCGCCAGGACACCGGTCTCGCGGCCGTCCTGCCGGCCGCGATGACCAGGTCTTTGACGGTCTGCGCAGGCTCGGGATACTGCAACTGCGGTGGCCGGCCGGTGCCGGCGTAGGCGGGCTGGACGGGCCGGGCGTCGGCCGGGTGGGCGGTGTGACGGCAGGAAATGCCCACCGCGTAGGGCAGGTTGCGTTCTTCCAGGCCGTGGCGGAAGGCGGCGGCATCGCCGTATCCGGCGTCCGCGACGACCAGGGGAATGTCGATGCCCCACGACCTGCTCTCGTCGATCATGTCCAGGGCCAGCTGCCACTTCTCCACGTGCCCCACCTGGTCGGGGATGCCGCAGCGACTGCGGCGGGCGACCTTGACCGCATCGGCCTCCGGCGAGTCGGGATCCCACGAAGCGGGCAGGAACAGTCGCCAGTTCACCGCGGCCGAGGCGTGATCCCGGGCCAGGTGCAGCGACACCCCGACCTGGCATTTGGTGACCTTGCCCGCGGTGCCGGTGTACTGCCGCGACACACACGCCGAGGCGTCCCCGTCCTTCAAAAAGCCGGTGTCGTCGACGATCAATGCCTCCGGACCGATCGCCTCGGTCATCCGCCAGGCCAGCCGGGCCCGGACATGGGCCGGATCCCACGGGCTGGAGGTGATGAAGTGCGCCAGCGCCTGACGGTTGCCGTCCTCACCCAGACGTGCCGCCATCGGCTCCACCGACTTACGCCGGCCGTCCAAAAGCAGTCCCCGCACATACGCCTGCCCCCACCGCCGCTGATCCGCACGGAAGAACCCGTCGAACAACTCCGCCGCGAACGCCTCCAGATCCTCCCGGACCCCGGCCATCTCCTCAGGTGTCACACCATTCCAACGACGCTCGCGAGCAGTAGACACGCATGCACGAGTGAAGATGACCAAGCCCTACTAGGCCCTGTCGTCGAATTCCCGCCTGCCTCGCGACGCCATGCACGCACTCTCGCCGCACCGGGCCCAGACCCGAGTACGTCCAGTACGAGGGTCAGGGCCCGGCACGCCGAGAGCACGCACCTGACGCCGCGAGGCCCGCCCTCCGGGCGGACGACGGGAATTTGACGACAGGACCCAGGGCTGCGACGAACAGCTCGCTGAGCAGGACTTTGCGGCGCAATTCACCTGATCCTGTTCCCAATTGGCGCGCGCGCCACCGGCCCGACCGCCAGATATCCTCCCCTGATCCGATCACGAAGGTGACCAAGGGGAGGGCCCATGGAGGACCGTGCGGAAACCACGGTGGGGGAGTACGTCGAACTGGAGTACCAGGTGACGCGAGAGGACATGAGACAGGCACTCAAAGCGCGGGCCAAGGCGTCGGGCCGTGCCCGGCGGACGCAACGGTTCGCTCTGATCGGCGTGGCCGCGTTCGTCGGAGCGTCCGCGGTGCCGCTGGTGAAAGGTGAGGCCCCCGACACGCAGTCGCTGGTGATCGCTGGCCTGTTCGTCGTGCTGCTGTTCGTGATACAGCCCTGGCTCCTGGCCCGCCAGTTCCACAAAATCGCGTCCCGGAATGGCGCGTACCGCGCCAAGGTCGACGACTTCGGCGCCACCGTCAGCAACACAGGCGGCTCCAGCCAGCTCAACTGGACCGCCGCCCCGCATTACGCCGAGACCCCCGACACCTTCGTCCTGCTCAGCGGCGACAAGAACGTCTCGTGCCTGACCGTGCTGCCCAAACGCGGCGTGCAAGAACCGGGGGGCGTGGACGGCATCAGGACTCTGCTGGACCGGCACATCCGCAGGCTCTGACCCAGGGCGCGTCACCCGGCCCCAATCGGCTTCAGGCGCTGGCGGCATGGACGCTGACCGCAACCTGGCAATTGGCGCGTTTGCCCAGGGCCCCGCAGTATTGCGGGGCCACGACGACCGACATTCTTCCGCCCTTGGGCACCGACACGTCGTCGATCACCCAGGCCGTCGGACTGATCAGTGGCAGCATGCGCAGACCCGCCGCTGGGCGGGCACCGGGTCCCAGGTGGACTGCGGATCCATCGCCCGCTGCTGACGACGGCCCGCGCGCCCTCCGGCACGGCATGTTCAAGTCCGTGGCTTATCGTGCGCGCGGGACGCCGGCCCGCCGGTGAGCGCCTGTGGTTGAGGGAGAAGCGAAGTTGAGCAATGTATTCAAGCCCGCCCCGGGGATTCCGGACGAGCTCCAGCGGCGGCTGGGGGTGCCGGACGCGGTGATGATCGGGCTGGGCTCGATGATCGGTGCCGGGATCTTCGCCTCCCTGGCTCCGGCGGCTCGCGCGGCCGGCTCCGGCCTGTTGCTCGGCCTCGCTCTGGCTGCGGCCGTGGCCTACTGCAACGCCACCTCCTCCGCCCGGCTCGCCGCCCTCTACCCGGCCTCCGGCGGCACCTACGTCTACGGACGCGAGCGACTGGGCGAGTTCTGGGGCTACCTGGCCGGCTGGGCGTTCGTGGTGGGCAAGACTGCCTCCTGCGCGGCCATGGCCCTGACCGTCGGCTCCTACCTCTGGCCCGGCCGGGCCCACGCTGTCGCGGTGGCCGCCGTGGTGGTCCTGACCGCGGTGAACTACGCGGGCGTCCAGAAGTCCGTCCTGCTCACGCGCATCATCGTGGCCGTTGTCCTGGCGGTCCTCGCTGTCGTCGTGGCCGCCTCGCTGACCTCCACAGCCGTGGACAGGGCTCACCTGGACATGGGGACAGACGCGACGGCGGGCGGGGTGCTCCAGGCGGCCGGGCTGCTGTTCTTCGCGTTCGCCGGCTATGCCCGCATCGCCACTCTCGGTGAAGAGGTCCGCGACCCGGCCCGCACCATTCCGCGGGCCGTCCCGATCGCCCTGGGCATCACCCTCGTCGTCTACACCTTCGTCGCTGTGTCCGTCCTGTTGGTCCTGGGCCCGGACGGCCTTGCCGCCACTGGGGCACCGCTGACCGAGGCCGTGCGCGCGGCCGGCGCCGACTGGCTCGTCTCCGTCGTACGCGGCGGCGCGGCCGTTGCGGCTCTCGGCTCCCTGCTCGCCCTCGTCCTCGGTGTCTCCCGCACCACCCTGGCCATGGCCCGCGACCACCACCTTCCCCACGCTCTGGCTGCCGTGCACCGGCGCTTCAAGGTCCCCCACCGCGCCGAACTCACCGTTGGCGCCGTCGTTGCCGCAGCCGCTGCGACCACGGACATCCGCGGAGCGATCGGGTTCTCCTCCTTCGGTGTCCTGGCCTACTACGCCATCGCCAATGCCTCCGCCTGGACCCTCACCCCGGCCGAAGGCCGCCCGGCCCGGATCATCCCCGTCGTCGGCCTCACAGGCTGCCTCGTCCTGGCCTTCGCTCTCCCGCTGCCCTCCGTGCTCACCGGCGGCGCCGTCCTCCTTGTCGGCGCCGCCGCCTACGGGACGCGCCGTATGCTCACCGACCCCGCCCAGCGGCGGCACCCCCGCTGAACCAGCGAAATCGAGGGCGACCGTCCGGGCGGCAGCGGCCGGCCGCTCTCAGGTGGACGTTGCTGGCGAACCTGCCCCGCGCACGGTTCACGGCCTCGGGAACGATTGATGTCGGGGAATGCCGGCCTGGCGGGTCGGCTGGTAGGTAATCAGCAGGCGGCCTGCCGGGCGAGCACGAGTAAGAGCTGCGAACAAAAGTGGGTTCCGATCAGCGGGCGGTGTCCGGTGCGTGCGATCGCAAGGCGCCGGAAGGTCCTTGTAGCGGAGCTGTCAGGGCCTTCCGGCAACGCGGCGAGGGCGCGTGCCGGCCGCCGGCCGCCGGGGCCCACTTTTGTTCGCAGCTCTAAGGTGCCGGACTTGCGTCGCGCGGGCCTGCGGGCGAAGCGGTCGGAGACCGGACCCACGATGGCGAGGCGGGTCTCGGTGCAGGTCTCACGGCGGCCTGTGAACCGCTGCACGGAGTCCAGCCCGCCACCACACGCTCGGCCACCGAGAAGTCGTCCCGCAGTCCGGGCAGGTGGCTCTGGATGAGCCACGCCGGGCCAAGCGACTCCAAGATCACCCACGGAAACGCGGCCGGAACCGATTTCAAGAATCGCCATCAGCGTGTCCGCCACCGCCGACTTCGAGAAGGCCGCGCAGTTCGTGAGGGACCATGACCTGGACGCCTTCTGGGCGAAGCACCGCATCCGTGAATCCGCCGGATCGGCTGCGGTGGCGAAGCAGCCACCGCGGCCGGACCGGAAAGGGGTGTTCTCGCAGATCAGGCGCCGCAGAACTCGGCGTCGACGACCCGCTGTTCGTGGACGTTCCAGTCGCCGTTGAAGTTCAGCGACAGCACGTGGTCACCGTCCGCCGTCGCCATGGTCTGCGAGATGGAGCCCTGGATGCCGCCGTTGTGCCCCCACACCTCGGTGCCGCACGACAACGTCATCTTCATCAGTCCCAGGCCGTAGGAGAAGTCCGGCAGATCCTTGATCATCACGGTCGTCATCATCTGTTCGAGCTCAGGGCCTTTCAGGAGTCGGCCGGAGAACAGGGCCCGGTAGAAACGGTTGAGGTCGCGGTTGTTGGAGATCATCTCTCCGGCGGCGCCCGCGAAGGAGGGGTTCATCTCGGTGACGTCGTAGACAGGTCCGTCGTGCTCGCCTGGACCGGCGAGTTCACCGGTCAGCTTCGAATAGGCGCGTCCGCTGGGTCCGGGGACACGGACGCGGTTGCCCGGCACGCTGGTGGAGTCCAGGTGCAGGGGGCGCAGAATACGCTGCTCGATCTCGTGGGCGTAGGAATGGCCGGTGACCTTCTTGATCACCATGGAGGCGATGACGTAGTTCGTGTCGGAGTAGCTCCAGGAGTCGCCCGGGGTGAAGGTGGGCCGGTGGGCCATGGCGAGCCGGACGATGCGCTCGGGTGTCCAGGTCTCATAGCGGTGCTGGAGGAAGTCGGTGCTGAACTCCCGCCGCTTGAAGCTTGCGTCGTCGGTGTAGCTGTAGATGCCGCTGGTGTGGTTCAGGAGCTGGCGGAGCTTGATCTTGCTGCCGTCGTTGCCGTTCCCCGTCACCAGACCCGGTAGCCAGTGATCCACCGTGTCCTCCAGGCTCAGCTTGCCCTCAGCCTCCAGCTGGAGCATCACCGTGGCCACGAACGTCTTGGTGATCGAGCCGACGCGGTAACGGTCATCGGCGTGCGGCTTGCGCCCGGTCGCCAGATCCGCGGTGCCCGCACGCCCCGCCCAGGCGGTGTGCCCCACCTCGGCGAGCACGCTGCCACCGGGCGGCCCGTCCTGGACCACCGACTCCAGGGCTTTCCGGGTGGCCTGGTGTCCCGCCCGCGCGCCGGCCGTGTCCTGGGTGCCCGCGGCGGACGCGGGCAGGGTGAGTCCGGCGCTCATCACGGCCGCCGTCATCGCCCCGACGGCAGCGACCCGCATCCTGCGCCCCGGCCGCCCGCGACCGCCGCGCTCGGACGAACGTGCCTCGTCAGCGCCGTGCGGGTGCTCATGCATGAAGGACTCCTTCGGTGATGGTGACGACTGAGTCCAGTATTTTGATCAAGGTCTGGGTCCGGGATACCGCAAGCCACCGGCTTGCGGGTGGGGTTACCCCCAGGGGCTGTTGCGTGATCACGTTGCGTCCGGAGTGCCGTGCTGGCCCGTCTCTGAAGGGAACAACCCGGTTCGGGGACGAGGACGCACAGGCGCTGGCGGCGGTGGGCAACGGACCGCTCGACGGCCTCGCCGAGGTTGTGTCACCAGATGTCACCGGTCAGCGACCTGGATCGCCTGGGGTGCCCCGGCCGTGGCGCCTTCCGCGAAGAACGGAGCCTGTCCCGGCAGATGACCTCGATCCCCGGCCGCTTCGCCGGCCACTCGCTGTCCGGCGTCTACGATCGGCGCCATGCCCCGTGGCACGACGGCTCGTTCGCCCGTGAGATGGTTGCTGTCATGACTACTGGCGCGCCGCGGAGCGAGGTTCTGCTCGAGACGAGTCGGCTGCTGCTCAGACCCTGGCGGGTGGACGAGGCTGTCGTGCAGCGTGAGCTGTGGACCGAACGTGATCCACGAGTGCCGGCGCACCGCCGAATCGACACGGACGGACACCCCACGCTCGCGGAGCTCGAGGATTCGATCCGTACCGACAAGGTGTGGTCGACCGGGTTGCTGGCGGTCGAACGGAAGGCGTCTGGTGACGTCATCGGCTATTGCGGGCTGGTCGACAGCGGGCGGGGACCGGCAGGGGAACCGGAACTGGCATTCGAGCTGCTACGCCGAGTTCGGCGTCAGGGTTACGCGACCGAGGCCTCGTCGGCGGTTCTGGAATGGGCCCGATCGTCTGGGTACGAACGTCTGTGGGCCACCGTCTGGGACTGGAACACCGCTTCTCGCAGAGTGCTGGCCAAGGTCGGGTTCACCGAGACCGATCGGAAGGAAGTGGACGCGGTACACGGGACCACCTTGTTCACCACGAGACGGCTCTGACACACCCGACGCCTGACCTTGCGGACGGAACCGTGCAGTGCCGCCCGGCGACAGGTGCCCTCCTTCGCGTCGGCAGGCAGAAGCGGACGCGGCACACACTCCATGCCAGGCGCTCGGGAGGCAGCATGGTGGGCGGGCTGCCCAGTTCACCCGCTGCCGCGGACCGCCGATCCTTCGAGCAGCGCGCTGCATGGATCAGGTGTCGCTGATCCACTCGAAGGCGGTGGCCTCCTGCCATGCGGCGATCACGTGCTGGAGGACGGTGTCTGTCTCCTGGGCGGCAGCCGAGATCGACGTCGTGCGGCGGCACCTCAGCACCCGTCTCCCGGCGCCGGCGGGCGAGTTCGTCACAGGAGCCGCCTGCATGTACGTGAACACGGCGGACAAGCATTTCGTCGTCTCCCGCCACTCCACTCACGAGGGCGCCGTCGGGTCTGCGGCTTCTCCGGTCACGGGTTCACGTTCGTGCCGGTGATCGGGGAGATCCTGGCCGACCTGTCGGTGGACGGCACGACACGCCGCTCCATCGCACTCTTCGACCCGGCCCGGCTCCGGCGCGGCCCTGCGAGGGCCGCGCCGGACATGACCGGAGGCCGGTGCGTCCACGCACGCCTCTGAAACCGACGGTCAGGAAGTGGTGCGGCCGATGGGGGACTTGCCGGGTGCCAGGGTGCCGAGGGCCGAGTACGCCCGGCAGCTGCCCGACTCGTCGTAGTCCGTGGTGATCTCCAGGACCCGGTGTCCGTCCGGTGAAGGCAGCAGCGCAGGGCTGTAGTTGGGGCAGGGGTCGTTGCGTACGTCGGAGACGCTGACCGGAGCCTGGTGCGCCTGCCAGGTGCCCCGGCCCCCGCTGGTGCTGGTGAAGAGGGTGCCGCCGGTGCCCGGGGCCGCCGTGCCGCTCTGGTCCACCAGCATCTGGCCGGTCAGGAAGAGGGTGCCCTCCCTGCCTCCGCCCGCGGACCAGGCCAGCGTCGGGGTGTGGGCGAAGTGCTCACCCGCGGCGTCGGTCGGCACGGAGCCGGGCGCGGCCGGGTCGCCCCACTGCCAGGCGTCGCGCGAGGTCCGCAGGTGCACCACGCAGTCGTCGGCACGCCCGGTGCCGCAGATCTCGTACGTCATGACGTAGGTGCCGGTGGGCAGGCGCCGGACCGTCGCCATGCCCGGCCGCAGCGCCGGGTCGTCGCTGCGCACGACGGCCCGCGAAGCGGACCAGTGGACGCCGTCACGGGTGGACTTCTCGGCGAGGAACTGGCTGTGGGCGGGCTGGTCGGTCTCGTCGGAGTAGTACATGACCAGCCGGCCGTCCGCGGCCACGGTGAACTCCGGCTCCCACAGCCCGTGCGCGTTCGGCGAGGCGGCGGCGGTGCTCAGATACTGCCAGTTCCGTCCGGCGTCGGTGCTGCGCCAAATCCGCAGGGACATCCGCCGATCACTCGCGCCCTGGCCCACCGAGCCCGCCCACAGCAGTGTGCCGCGGGGCAGCGCGCCGATGCGGCGCGGCAGTTCGTAGAGCGTCGTGCAGCACAGGCCGGTGCGGGCCGCGACAGTGTCGCTCACCCGTCCCACGCGGGTGAAGGACCGGCCGCCGTCGTCACTGCCGTAGATGTCGCCGGCCGGCCCGCCGCTCGGGAAACCGGTCACGGTGGTCAGGATGCGGCCGTTGGCCGCCCCGTTGTGGGCGAGCCGGACGACCCGCGGGTACATCGCCGCGTCGGGCCCGAGCGGCCGGCCGGTGGCCGCGGCCCCGGCAGGCACGGCCGCCGCGAGGATCATCACCAGCGCGGCGAGGAGGGCGGGCAGGGCCGCACCGCGGAGCACGGCGCGTGGCGCTGGCCTCGCGGCGGCCCGCCCGAGTCGGCCGGTACGTGCAGGGCGTGGGGCAGGGGTCATCGGTTGCTCCCCGAGTATGTAGGCGGTCGGGAGTGTGCGTGCGGGCGCGGCGACGCCGGATGGCGACACGTCAGGAACGTTCGGACACCGCGGCGTCGCCGCTCACGTTCAGCCAGAGCTCCTTGCGGACACGTCGGTCGCGTCGGCACGGCGATCACTGTGACACGCCCTTTGCAACGTTGCAAGAGTCGAGGAGGCGTAGGTCGCCGCCCGGTCACCCGGCGGCAGACATTCCACCTACGGCCGCCGACCGACGACCGGTTGCCGGCCCGGACGTGAGCGTCCTGGCGGCCCGGACCCGCCAGGTCGCCGGCCCTCGCCCGACGCTGCGCGGGACCACGACCGTACGAAACGGTCCATGCGTCCATGACTGCGACGCTGGAAAGCCGCGCCCCGCTCCGAGCCGTCCGGCACGGCACGTGCGTACCTTCCCTGACCGGCACCGGGGCTGCCGGCGGGACACTGCAGGCGCCGAGGCGGGCGACCGTCCGCTGCCGTCTCCCGCCCGGAACCCGGCCGACGCAAGCGGCAGCAGCGATGCGCGGCCGGCGGTGGTCTACGTGCCGGCGGTACGCAGCGATCGCTCAGATCCGTACCCGGCGATCGCTCGCATCCGCGGGCAGCGGATCGTCCCGCGCCGCGCGAAGATGCCCGGAGACGGCCGTCGAGCGGATCGGGGCACCGTGCGGCCGGACGGAGGCCTCGGAGCTGCGGACAGAAGCGGGCCCCGGCGGGGGCGGTGTCCGGAACCCACCTTTGCCCGCAGCTCTCAGCCCTGACCGTTGGCGAACCAGTCGGCCAGGGCGGGATCGACGCGCCGTACCGTGACGGGGCGGCCGTCGGCGCGCAGCGACTCGGTCGCCGCGACACCGGCGGCTACGGCCTCGCGGGCCGCGACCGGGCTGGTGTCCGTCGCCCCGCCGTGGCGGACGAAGCGGAGGAACTCGGCCACCAGCAGCGGGTCGGAGCCGCCGTGGCCGCCCTCGCCCGGGGCCGGCATCGCAACGACGAGGTCGGCGTCGGCCCGGTAGCCGCTGCGGTGTTTCCACACCCGGACCTCCGCCGTTTCTCCGTGGTCGCCGAAGTTCTCCAGGCGGCCCTCGGTGCCGATGACCGTGTAGTTGCGCCAGTAGTCGGGCGTGTAGTGGCACTGCTGGTAGCTGGCGTGTACGCCGCCCTGGAGCCGCATGACCATCATCGACAGGTCCTCGACGTCGACGACCGGGTTGAGGCCGGTGTTGGACAGCGGGGGCCAGTTGTTCTCGGGGTCGTACCAGTCGGGCATGACGGCGCCGGGGGCCTGTCCCGAGCGGTCGGTGATGTCGCCGTAGACGGTGAGCCCGCCGAGGGCGGTGACGCGCTCGGTGTACGCGCCGGCCAGCCAGTGGATGACGTCGAGGTCGTGGGCGCCCTTCTGCAGGAGCAGGCCCGTGGTGTTGCGGCGGTCGGCGTGCCAGTCCTTGAAGTAGAAGTCGCCGCCGTGCCCGACGAAGTGACGGCACCACACCGCCTTGACCTCGCCGATCTCGCCGCGCTGGATGAGGTCACGCATGACGCGCACCACCGGCATGTGCCGCATGTTGTGGCCCACGTACAGCCGGGTGCCACTGCCCCGCGCGGCTTCCAGGACGCGGTCGCAGCCCTCGGTGGTGATCGCGAGCGGCTTCTCGACGAAGACGGCGACCCCTGCTTCCAGCAGGTCGACGGCGAGGGCTTCGTGGGTGTGGTCGGGGGTGATGACGAAGACCGCGTCCAGCTCTTCGGCGGCCAGCATCTCCCGGTGGCCCGGGTAGACGTGGACGTCGTCGCCGAACCACTCGCGGGCCCGGCCGAACATGCCGGGTGCGGTGTCGGCGGCGGCCACCACCACTGAGCCCTCGCCGGGGTGGTGGGCCTCCCGTGCGAGGGTGGCGCGCAGTCCCAGGCCGATGACGCCGAGGCGCAGGTCACGTGTGGGGGCGTGGCCGTCCACCGGGGCGGCGGAGTGGAGGGAGGTGTCGGTCATGTGTACTCAGCCCTTCATGCCGGAGAAGGCGATGCCCTGGATGAACTGGCGCTGCATCGCGACGAACACCACGATCACCGGGAGCGTGGCGAGGAGGGACCCGGCCATCAGCACCGGGTATTCGGTCAGGTGGGCGCCCTGGAGCGAGGCCAGGCCGGCCGACAGCGGCATCTTGGCGGGGTCGGTGTTGACGATCAACGGCCACATCAGGTCGTTCCAGGACCACAGGAACGTCAGGACGCCCAGCGCCAGCAGTCCCGGGCGGGCCAGCGGCAGCGCCACCCGCCAGAAGACGGTGAACGGGTTGGCGCCGTCCAGCCGTGCCGCCTCCTCCAGCTCCTCGGGCAGCCCCATGAAGAACTGCCGCAGCAGGAAGGTGCCGAAGGCGGAGAACATCCCGGGGACCACCAGCGCCTGCATGGAGTCCAGCCAGCCGAGGTCCTGCATGATCTGGTACTGCGGCAGCAGGAAGAGCTGGCCGGGCACCATCAGCACGGCGAGGAACCCGAGGAAGATCATCCCGCGCCCGGGGAAGCGGATGCGCGCGAAGGCGTACGCCGCCATCGAGCACAGCAGGAGCTGGGCCCCGGTCCGCAGTACCGCCATGACGACGGTGTTCACGAACTGCCGCCCGAACGGGACCGCGTCGAAGACCGCCCCGTAGTTCGACCGGTCCCAGTGCGCGGGCAGGATCGTCGGCGGCACCTGTACGGACTCGCCGAAGCTCTTGAAGGAGGTCAGCACCTCCCACACCAGCGGGAAGACGGTGACCACCGCGCCCAGCGCGAGCAGGACGTGGGCGGGCCACAGCCTGCCCTGACGGCTTCCGTTCCCCGAGCGCCAGGAGCCCCGGGCGCCCTGCGTCGCCTCACGCATAGTGGACCCACCTCTTCTGCAGCCGGAACTGGACGGCGGTCAGCGCCATGATCAGGACGAACAGCACACAGACGATCGCCGCGCCGTAGCCGCGCTGGTTGTCGAAGAACGCCTTCTGGAAGAAGAGCATCACGACGGTCTGGCCCTCGCCGTAGGCCGGGTTCTGCAGCGCGTTCTGCGTGTTGCCGCCGATGATCAGGTACACCAGGTCGAAGACCTGCAGGGACTGGATCACCGACAGGACGGTGGTGAAGAACAGGGTCGGGCTCAGCAGCGGCAGGGTGACCGAGAAGAACTGCCGGACGTGCCCCGCGCCGTCGAGCGCCGCCGCCTCGTAGTAGTCGCCGGGAATGCTCTGCAGTCCGGCCAGCAGCAGGATCATGTTGTAACCGACGGTCATCCACACGCCGACGACGGCCACCGCGAAGCGGATGGTGTGCGGGTCCGACACCCAGTACGTGCCGTGGATGCCGATCGCGGACAGCGCGTGGTTGAGGATGCCGGAGTCGCCGTTGTAGAGCCAGCGCCAGACCACCGCGACCGCGGCGGGCATCGTGACCACCGGCAGGAAGTAGAGCGTGCGGTAGACACCGGTGCCGGTCAGGCCCTTCAGGTTCAGCAGCACCGCCAGCACCATCGACAGCGGGATGCTCAGCAGGACCAGGCCGGTGTAGATGCCGGTGTTGCCGAGGGACTGCCAGAACTCGGGATCGTCCACCAGGGTGCGGTAGTTGGACAGGCCGATCCAGGTGGTTCCGCCGAAGGCGCCCCACTCGGTGAAGCTGTAGTACACCGTCTGCACCACGGGCCACAGGTAGAAGACCGCGAGGCCCAGCCCGGCCGGGGCGATCAGCAGGTAACCCCACCACTTGTCCCGGTGCTGGAACCGGCGCTCACGGCGGCGCAGTTCCCGCTGGTCGAGTGTGTCCGGCCGCGGGCACCGTGCCGGTGCGGCGGTTTGCGTACGCACGTCGAGGCTCATCAGGTCCGGCCCTTCCTCTCCTGTGCGAGCAACTGGTTCATCGCCTCGGTCAGGGAGCCGGTGGCCCGCTCCAGGCTCTCGTCACCGCTCCACGCCCTGGCGAGCCACCTCTGTTCCCTGTGCTGCCAGGCGGCGCTGTTGGCGGAGCTGGGGAAGGGCACCGCGTACTCGAGCGCGTCGAGGTGCACCTGGAGGTCGAACTCCGGCATTCCGGCGGCCCACGGCTCGGCGGTGCCGTTGCGCGCCGGGATGGCGGTGCCGTACTTGCCCTGGAGCAGCGACGCCTGCTCCCCGCCGAGGAACCGGACGAACTCCCGGGCCAGTTCGGGGTGCGGGGTGCGGGCGTAGACGACATTGGCCAGGCCGTGCAGGACGGTGGCTCGCCGCCGGCCCTTGGGCATCGGGGCGACGCCGGCCTTGGCGCGCAGTTCGGGGTCGGCGTAGAACGTCGCCGCGTTGTAGGACGCCTCGTAGGTCATCGCCAGCGTCCCGGACTGGAACATCTGGGTGGGGTCGGTGTCGGCCATCTGCTGGAGGGACGGGGAGGCCCGGTAGCGGTGGATCAGGTCGATCCACAGCTTCAGCCCCTCCCGGGTGTGCTCGTCGGAGTAGCCGGAGCGCGTCTTGTCCGGGGAGATGACCCAGCCGCCGGCCTGCGGTATCGAGTTGTAGTAGTTCTCCTGCGCACGGACCGGCGCCCCGACGCCGTAGATGCCGCGTCTGCGGTCGGTGAGGCGCTGGGCGGTGGAGATCAGGTCCTGCCAGGTCCAGGAGGCGTCCGGGTAGTCGGCCTTGGCCCGGTCGAAGATCTCCTTGTTGAACCACAGCGCGACCGTGTCGAAGTCCTTCGGGGCGCCGTACTGGGTGCCCTTCCAGCGGTAGAGGGAGATCAGGTCGGAGGGGAAGTCGGCGGGCCGCACCACGGCGTCGGGCCCCTCGGTCTCCAGCGGGAGGAGCTGCCCGGCGTCGGCGTAGAGGCCGAAGTTGGGCCCGTTCATCCAGAAGACGTCCGGAGCGGTGCCGCCTGTGCACGCGGTGCGCAGTTTGGTCCAGTACGTCCCGTTGGGGGTGAGCTGGACGTCGACGCTCACCCCGGGCCGGGTGCGCTCGAACTCCCGCGCCGCCCGCTGCATGGCGGGCACCTGGTAGATGTCCCAGACGCCGTAGGTGAGGTGCCCGCGGCGGGAGCCGCCGGTGGAGGCCGATGACGGGGAGGAGGGGCCGCAGCCGGTCGCGAGCGGGGCCGCCGCGAGCGTCGTGGCGGCGGCCGCCGTGAGGAGGGAACGTCTGCGCACGCCAACCCTTCCGGGTGAGAGGTCGCAGCCCCGCCGCGCGGGAGAGACTGCGAGACCGACGGAGGTCGTTCGGCTGTCCGGCAATCGGAATGCCAGCACGCTATTTGCTCAAAGTTGTTTGGTCAACGGCTCTTTCAATCATGTTTATGCAAGGTACGGTTCTCCGGGGACGGGCCGGCCGGCGCCGGTTTCGTTCCGGGGAGGGCCGCTCGGGCGGCGTCCGCGCGGTGTTCCCGGGTGCGGAGGGCGTGCCGACGCAGCTCAGCCGGGCGCCGCGCAACCATCCGGCGTCATCCCTGATGAGGGACCGCCCGGCCGCTGCCCTCGGCGAGCCGGCGGGAGATCGCCCGCGCCGTCGCCCGTACCGCCGGACCGTAGCCCGGACTCCCGGGGCCGGTGTCCGGAGCGACGACCGACAGGGCCGCCACCACCTCCTCGCCGTCCCGTACCGGAGCGGCCACCGTGGTCACCCGCCGGGGTCGGTACTGACGTCCTACGGCGTGGTCCCCGCGCCGGACCTCCGGGAGCACACGGCGCAGATCGTCGGGCGTACGGATGTCGTCGTCGCCGTGGCCCGGCCGGTACCCGGCGATGGCCTCCTCCTGGACGGCCGGCGGCGCGAAGGCGAGCAGCACCAGGCCCACCCCGGTCCGGGTCAGCGGCAGGCGCCCGCCCACGCGGTGTCGCACCGGGCTCGCGTCACGCGCCGACAGCCGTTCCACGAGCAGCGCCTCGCACTGGTCCCGTACGGCGAGCAGGACATGCTCGCGGGTGACGTGGAAGAGGTCCTCCATGTACGGCATCGCCACCGCCCGCAGCCCGTGACCGCGTGGCGCCAGTGAGGCGGTCTCCAGCAGCCGCAGGCCGACGACGTAGCGGCCGTCGGCCAGGCGTTCCAGCGCGCCCACCCCCGTCAGCGACCGGGCCAGTCGCAGCGCACTGCTGCGGGGGATGCCGCTGCGCCGGGCGAGTTCGGCGAGGGTCTGTGCACGGTGGTCGCCGTCGAAGGAGGCGAGCAGGGCGAACGCCCGGTCGATCACCGGCTGCCCCTGGGGCGGCCTGCCCCCGCCCCTGCGCCGCGGACCGCCCTCGGACATCGCCGCTGCCTCGCTGTCTCCTTCACGGCGCTCAGGGCGTGCGCGGCGCTCATGGCATCGGTGCCGTTCGTGGCGTTCCATTCATCGGAATCGCCGGTGCCAATGTACGGGCCCGCTTCCTACGGTGGCGCGCACAGGCACCCGGGACCAGCCTCGTCAGCGTGCCGGAGCAGCCCCCACAGGTACCCAGAGCAACGGAGACCCGTATGACCCCGATGACCCCGACCGGACTTGTCGACGTTCACGCCCACTTCGTCACCGACGGCTACGTGACCGCGGCCCGGTCCGCCGGCATCGAACACCCCGACGGCATGCCCGGATGGCCCACCTGGAGCGTCGAGGCACACCTCGACCTGATGGAGCGCTCGGGGATCGAGAAGTCCTACCTGTCGGTCTCGTCCCCCGGAGTGCACTTCGGGGACGACGGCGCGGCCCGCGCACTGGCCCGCGAGGTCAACGAGTTCGGCGCCCGCGTCCGCACCGGGCAGCCTCGGCGGTTCGGCCACTTCGCCTCCCTGCCCCTGCCCGACGTCGAGGGCGCGCTCGCCGAGGCCGCCCACGCACTCGACGTCCTGGGCGCGGACGGAGTCACGGTGGAGAGCAACCACCACGGCGTCTACCTCGGCGACCCGCGCCTCGAACCGCTCTGGGAGGACCTGGACCGGCGCGGCGCCGTCGTCTTCGTGCACCCCACCTCGCCGCCGCACGCCGACGACCTCGCCCTGGGCCGTCCCCGGCCGATGCTGGAGTTCCTCTTCGACACCGCCCGCACCGCGAGCGACCTGCTCTTCCGCGGCGTCCTCGCCCGCCGTCCGGGCATCCGGTGGATCCTCACCCACGGCGGAGGAGCGCTGCCGCTGCTCGCCGACCGGATGGAACTCTTCCGCACCCACTTCGGCAGCGGTCCGGCGGACGCGCCGAGCGCCGTTGAACAGCTCGGCCGCCTCTGGTACGACATGGCCGGGACGCCCTTCCCCCGTCAGATCCCGGCCTTCGACGCCGCCTTCGGCACCGAACGCCTCCTCTACGGCAGCGACTACTGCTGGACGCCCTCCGAGGCAGCTCTCGTGCAGGTCGCCACCGTCGATTCCGCGCCCGCACCGTCAGACGCCGCCACCTGGCGCGACCTCACCACCCGCAACGCGCACCGCCTCTTCGCCGGGGACGCGCGGTGACCGCCCGCACCGGAGTGCCCCGCAGCCCCGACGGCACCCCCTGGCCGGCCCGCACCGCCACCGGCCCTCACTTCACGGTCACCGCCGGCCGGACCGGGGGCGTCCCCCTGGAGCTCTCCCCGTCTGCGAGATGATCAACTCCCGACGGCTCCCTGCTCCGTCCTGATCACGCTGCCGTCCGGTCACCTGTCCTCCGGCGCGTTCCACAGCTCGCGGAGTTCGGCCCAGTCGGGCGCCGGGCCCGACAGGGCGGGGCGTGGGGCGGCGGGCGCGGTGCGCAGCCCGGCCAGGACGAGATCGAGGTGACGCAGCTGCAGCGTGACGGTGCGCTCGCCGGTGACGGGAAGCCGCAGGGCCAGGAGTTCGAGCAGCAACGGCACGTCGGCGGAGGCGAAGTCGGTGCGCAGGACGCCGGCGGCGTGTGCGCGTCCCACCAGCTCGTCGAGCGCGGCGCGGAGCCGGGCGGCGGCGGCCACGACCTCGTCGGTGGCCGGCAGCCGGCCGCCGATCAGGGACAGCAGCGGACCGCCGGAACCCTGCGCGGTCAGCGCGTCCCGAAGGAAGCGGGCGAACGCCTCCCACGGTTCCGGCTCCTCCGCGAGAGCGGTGCGAGCCTGGGCCACGAGCTGGTCCATCCCCATGACCCGCATCCGCTGAGCGAGCAGGTCCTTGCTGGGATAGCGGCGGTACAGGCTGCCCATGCCGATGCCCGCCCGGCGGGCGATCTCCGAGACCGGGGCGTCCCAGCCCTGCTCGGCGAAGACCTCACGCGCGGCCCGCATGAGGCGCACGTCATTGCGGCCGGCCTCCCGCTGCCGGCCGCGCGGGGTGCCGGTGCGCGTCTCACTCATGAAGCGGTTCCTCCTGTTCCCTGGCTGTGCGGCGGACCAGGGCGTGTTCCGAAAGTGGCGCCGTCCGCCCGAAGGGCGGGCCCCGCGGCGCCCGGTGAGTGTGATCGCGAGGCGGAGGGTCGTCCTCGTACCGGGCGTACATGGACGATCCCGGCAACGCGGCGAGCGCGCGTGCCAGGCGTCGCGGGGCAGACGGGACTTCCGGAACACACCCTAGCCCCGCGCCACGCCGTGGCCGCCGTCGACGGTGAGGACCTCGCCGGTGAGGAAGCCGGTCTCCTCGCCGGCGAGCATCGCGATCACCCGCGCCACGTCCTCGGGTTCCGCGACCCGGCGCAGCGGAGTGCGCTCCGCCAGGCGCTGCCGGAATTCCTGCGGCATGTGAGCGCTGGCCTCGGTACGGACGAAACCGGGTGCCACGACATTGACGTTGATGCCGAGCGGGCCGGCCTCGTAGGCGACGAAGCGGGCGAAGGCGTTGAGCGCGGCCTTGGCGGTGCCGTGCGCGGCCATGCCCGGGGCAGGAGGACCGTCGGCCACGGCGCTGGAGACGTACACGATGCGCCCCTGCCCTCGCGCGGCCATGAGCGTCAGCGCCCGCTGGGTGAGTGTGTAGGCGGAGGCGAGTTCGTCCGTCACCTTCGCCCTGAAGTCCTCCCAGGCAAGGTTCTGGACGGGGGTGGGCGTGAAACGGGCGCCGGCGTTGCAGACCAGGACGTCCAGACGCCCGTCGGCCGCGGAGCGCTGCAGCAGTTCGGCCGCCTGGTCGGGGTCGTGCACATCGGCCTGCAGGGCGAAGGCTTCGCCCCCGTCGGCCTGGATGGCCTTGACCACCTGCTCGGCCGACTGTCGATCGGAGAAGTAGTTGACGGCCACGCGGTACCCACGGGCTGCCAGCTCCCGCGAGGTCGCCGCGCCTATGCCCCGGCTGCCGCCGGTGACCAGTGCTGTCGGCCTGCTCGTCGTCATGTCTGCTCCATCGTCGAGGAGGTGCGCCCCGTGCCGGGAGGTGCGCCGGACGCTGTCCCTCGCTATCGGAGCGGAGCGCTCCGTTCAAAATCAGGTCACTGCTCCGTGCCCGCGCCCCGGACGCGGTGGATGGTGCGGGTGGCGTGGATGCCGGTGAGCGGGTCACCGTCGACGAGGACGAGATCGGCGCGCAGTCCAGGGGCAATGGAGCCCCGGTCGGTCAGACAGGCGCGGGCGGTCGCGGTGGTGGCTCGGAGGAACCGGCGGTCGGGGCGAGGGCCGGGCACAGGGCCACCTGTCCGGCGCGGTCGCGCCGACGGATGCCGTGGTGGGGGTCCGCCCCGGCCACGAGGACCTCGCGGACCGAAGGCCCGTACTCCCCGACGTCGTCACAGCTCCCGGCGAGCGCTGTACCAGGAAAGCCCACAGAGGCGTGCCGCGGGCAGTGCCGGATGCATCACCCGACGTAGGGCGGGTAAACGGCGGGGGCACCACCCCCACAGGTTCGGGAGGACAGTCTCGATGAGCACTTCGGACAAGGCCGGCAACACGGGCGACAAGGTCAAGGGCAAGGCGAAGGAGGGGCTCGGCAAGGCGGTCGGCAATGAGCGGCTGGAGGCGGAGGGCAGGGCCGACCAGGTCGAGAGCGACGCCAAGCAGGCCGGCGAGAAGGCCAAGGACGCGGTGAGGGACCTCCTCAAGGACTGATCTCCTCAGCGGAACCCTGAAGGCGGGTTGCGGCAACGAGCCGGACCCGCCTTCGCGCTCGGTGAACGCCTCGCGGCCGCGACGGTGCTGCCGGCCAAGGGCGCCGGAACGACGGACAGTGGGAGCATGTGGATCATGCGGAGTGCTGACGGCCGGGCGGACGGGTGGCGGGCGGCGTTGCGCCGCACACCAGTGGCCATCTGGAACGACGACATCACGGACTGGGCTGCCGCATTGACCTACTACGCGGTGCTCGCTCTGTTCCCCGTGCTGCTGGTGCTCCTCTCGGTTCTCGGGCTGACCGTGCCGACGGCCCGGCCCGAGGTGATCGACCGGGTGACGCAGGCCGTCCCCGCCACCTCCCGCGAGTTGCTGCGCAGCGCTCTGCAGCAGATGGCGGGGCAATCCTCCGCAGCCTGGGTGCTGGTCGTCTTCGGCGCGGCCGGGGCCCTGTGGTCGAGTTGCAGCTATCTGAGTGTCTTCCGCCGGGCCCTGCACGCCATGCACCGGGCCGACGCCGACCGGCCGGTGTGGCGGACCGCCCCGCGCATCGTCCTCACCGCGCTCGTGCTGATCTCCCTCCTCCTGACCACCACGCTCGCGCTGCTGGTGAGCGGCAGCGTCGCCCGACGTCTGGGCCGCGCGCTGAACCTGGGTGCCGTGCCCCAGGTCGCGTGGGACGCCCTGCGCTGGCCCGTCCTGGCAGCGGTGGCGGTCGCACTGGTCCTGGTGCTCTACCGTTCGGGTCCGGCCCCCTCGCGTCCCGTGCGGAGGATGGCACCGGGCGGCGCCCTGGCGATCGTGCTCCTGCTCTGCGTCTCACTGGGATTCGCCGTCTACGCCTCGCATGTGAGCACCTATCACCGCCTGTACGGTTCCCTGGCGGGCGTGGTGGTCTTCCTCGTCTGGCTGTGGCTGTCCAACCTCGCGCTCCTGACGGGCGCCCAGTTCAACGCCGAGCTGGCACGTACCGGCGACGACACCGGCCCGGGCCCGGGCCTGCCCCGGGGGCGGGAAGGCGGCAGCACTCTTGCCCCCGAGCCGCCCGGTGGCCGACCCGCCTGATGCGTCCGTGTGCGCCGGGTCCTCACGGCGGGTTCGCACCGCCGCGACGGGCGTGCCGCTGTCCGCCCGCGCCGCGGTGCGGGCGGCTGGGGCGCGATCGCGTGCACCGCCTCCGCCCTCCCGCGCCGGCGCCCCGGGCCGAAGCCCTGCCGGACGCCGCTGTGGCGCCTCGGCAGGGCCTCCTGCGGACTCAGCCGGTCGCCGGCCGGTTCGCCGACGGGACGACGACGAGGCGCAGGTTCTCCTCGTCGTTGTGCTCACTGATCGCGAACAGCCGGGTCCCGTCCGGCGTCCACGCCAGGCCGCGGGGCCGCAGGGAGCCCGCGTCGAACCCGGTGGCGGGGGCGAGGGACACGGTGCGATAGGGGGAGTCGGCACCGGCCCGGTACAGGTAGACGTCCGGATCGGGTTCGATGCTGTCCACGCCGGCCGCGACGTCACCCTGTGCGGAGACCGCGACGGCGACCGGGTACGACGTACTGGGATACGTGTGGCTCTCGGCCAGGTCCGGCAACCGGAACGACGGGTGGTGGTAGGGCGCCCCGGACGCGGTCAGCAGCGTCCCGCCGTCCGGACTGATGGCCATGTCGCTGAAGTCGGAGCTGCCGCCGGGACCGCTCACCGTCTCGTGCAGCACGGGGGTCCCGCCGGAGACGTCGTACACGGAGAGCCGGCCCGGAGAGGTGTTCTGGTCCCCGGCGACGAGGGTGTCAGGCGCTGCGGGAGAGGTCGCCAGCAGCGGCGCACCGCTGAACTCTCCTTCGGGGATGAGTCCCAGACGCACTGTCGGGGTGGAGGTGCCGAGGGTGAGCGAGCCGATGCTCGCCTCCCATTGTTCTCCGTAACCGAAGAAGAGCGTGCGGCCGCTCAGCGCAGCGTGGAAGGGAGCGGTGCCGGCACCGGTGGCGTAGCGTGCGCGCTGCCTTCCGGTACCGGTGTCGATGACGCTGATCGCGTCGCCCCGGGCGAGCGGAGCGTAGAGGGTGCGGTAGTCGGCGGACAACTCCAGATCGCACACCCCCGGGAGGTTGTCGATGGTGCGGACCAGGCGGCCCTCGTAGTCGGCCACCAGGACGGTGCCCGTGACGTAGTCGGAGATGAGTACGTGTTTGTGCAGCGGGTCCACCGCGAGATCGCAGTGGTACGCCACCGGAAGGGCGGTGCCCTCCTCGTCCGCTGCGGCCTGCGTCGCGGGCGCGGCGCCGAGCGACAGGCCCAGCAAGGCCGCGAGCGTCAGCAGCAGGCGAGCGTGACGAAGTCGTCTTCGCATCGGTTTCCCTTCAAGAACGGGCGCAGTCACTGGTCGGGCACCGCCCGTGTCACGGTCCATGGCCGCATCGGACTACCCTCGCCGCGGCCCCGCATTCCCTCCGAAACCCCGATCGTCACAAGGGATGTCACCGATTCCGCTTGACCGGCAGGCCTCCGGAACGGGGGCGGTGGGCCCAACGGCTTCCCGGCCGCGGGCCGGGAAGCCGTTGCGGTAGGAGCTGCCAGGGCCTGTGTGACGCGGTGATCAGCCGGCGGTCTTCAGGAGGTCCGGTTGCTTCCGGTCCCGCTCGCAGGGGATCAGCTGTGCCTCCCTGGGCACACGCAGCGGATTGGGTCGCCGGGTGCCGGCGTCAGGCGGGGGAGGGGAGATGGTGTTCTCGCCGGTGAGGCGGCGGGCCATGAGGTCGGTCATGGCGAGGCGGATCGTGGCTTCGGAGCGGACAGGCAGGGTCTCGTAGTCGCGGGCCGGGCGGCGGTGGAGCATGAGCCAGCCGTAGGTGCGCTCGACCGCCCACCGCTTCGGGATCGGGGTGAAACCCCTGGTCCCTGGTGCGCGTGCGCTGACGTCCTCGCCCGCGCAAGCCGGACGCCTGCTCGGTATCTGCCCGGCAGCGCCACGGCGAAGGGGGCCTCAAGTCCGGTGATTTCATCGGCAGCAGGAGCAGGAGCAGGAGCAGGAGCAGGACCACGCCAACCGAACGAGATGGGCTCTCAGCCGCCACAGGGCCAACACGGAGACGGCGAGGACCCCCGGTGAGAGGAAGGGCTCCAAGGCCTCTCCGGAACACACCGGGGGTTCTGTCTCGCGGGCGGTTCGTGCCAGGCGGAGGTCAGCCCGGCCCGTCAAGTCAGCGGGCGTGCCCGCTTCTTGTTGGCCCGGTGGATGCCCAGACCGGTGAAGCCGACCCAGACGAGAGTGATCAGACCGACGAGGGCATCCGCACCCCACCCGTTGACGGCGTAGAAGTGGGTGGCGTCCATGCCGAAGTAGAGCGACGGGATGGCCAGCAGGTTGATGACTCCGACGACGATGGAACCGCGCAGGGTCCACCGTGGCACCACCGGTGACGCGGCTGCCGTGAACCGCTGCGCGGCACGGGCGAACCCGAGGAAGAACATCGCGATCCACAGGTGTGCGATCGGACCGTGAGCCAGTGCCATGGCGGCCGCCAGAGGGCCGTCCGTGGTCGGGTCCATCCCCCGATCCGGGAAGGCCAAGGGAGTACCGGCCTCCAGCGAGGTGGCGAAGAGGATCACCGCGACGTAGGTGAGCAGCGACACGATGGTGAGCTGACCGACGATGGCGCGCCGGCCCGTGTCGTCCCTGGGAAGCAGACGCGCCAGAGCGACCCCGAACGCCGTCAGCACAGCCATGATCACCAGCGTCAGCAGGCTACGCGTCAGGACGTTCCACTCCGGAGGTGGTCCGGAGTAGACGAAGTACAAGGCCACCATCGGCACCGAGAGGGCACCCACTGCCATCCCCGCCCGGCCGGCGAAGGTGGTGGTGGACAGGTCCGATGCGTCGGCTGCGTGACGAGACGAGGCAGACAGGTTCTGCGTGGGCGATGGCGTGGTCACAGTGACTCCCGGGTGACGTCGTCGGTACGGAGGTGTCCGGTCTGGAGGCGGTGCGATGAACCGGTGCGTAGCCACTGGTCGCGGACGTGGTCCACGGACAGCAGTGCAGCGTTGATGAGAAGGGCGCTGCCGGGCGTCCACAGCCACCACGGACCGTCGAGGTCAGTGCGGAAGATGCCCATCAGCAACCAGACGATGGTCTGGACGGCGGTCGCGAAGGCGGTCACCGTGGTGACGGCGAAGCGGATCCGGGTCGTGGAGCGCTGATCGGTCGGGTCGAGCCCGAGCAGCGTCATCAGGTGTCGGCGAGGACGTGTGGTGTTCATGTCCTCCACCATGTCGGCCGGCCGATGTGCCGGACGTCTGCCGATCGGACCGGTCCCGTCCACGAACGGCCGACAGTTTCTACGACTTTCGTTGACTGCCTCGTCGAGGCCGCCGGTCTAGGGTGGTTCGGTGATGTCTCCTCCCCTCGCCGCCGTCGGCGGTCGCAACGACGAGATACCGGTGCGTCGAGGGCCGTGGATCGAGCGCGGCCGGTCGGCGTTGCTCGTTCTCTCCTCGTTCACCGGTGGACTCGCCATGCTGTTCCTGGTCCTCGAGCAACGCCCGGGAGGCGGGTGGCGCGTCCTTGACATCTCCGTGGGCGCCGCCGCGAGTCTCGTCCTGCTGGTCCGTTACCGTGCTCCGGTCGTGGTCGGCCTGGTGCTGGCGGTCGCCGGGGCGTTCTGCGCCACCGCCGGCGTGGCCAACTACGTGGCCCTGTTCGCCGTGGCACGCAGCCGGGGCATCGAGCAGGCGTTCGTGGTGGCGTTGGCCGACATCGCCGGCGCCCTGGTCTTCTGGCTGCTGTATCCGGCCAACTCCGCGCTGAGCCTCACCGTGGTGGTCAACACCGCGATCGCACTCGCCGTCGTGGCCTGGGGCGCACTGCAGCAGAAGCAGCAGGACCTGGTCGCGGTCTACCGGGACAGAGCGGCCCGTATCGAGCGCGAGCGGGAGCAGCGTGCGGAACAGATCCAGATGGCCGAGCGCGCCAGAATCGCCCGGGACATGCACGACTCGGTCGCGCACTACATCTCGCTGATCGCGCTGTATGCCGGCGGGCTCGCGGTCGCCGGGGACAACGCCAAGAATGTCGGCACGACAGCCGCGACGATTCGCACGACCGCGATCAGTGCGCTCGACGAGTTGCGCACGGTGATCGGGATGCTGCGCGACGGCACCGTCGTGACACCGCAAACTGCCGAGCACGAGCACACCGTTGCGGGACTGATCGACGAAGCCAGACAAGCCGGTCAGTTGATCGTCGCGCACCTTGATCTGCCCGGCAACAGCGGCAGCACCGGCAGCACAGCCGCGCTGCGGGATTTTCCGAGCGCCGAGCACGTGTACCGCGTCGTGCAAGAGGGGCTGACCAACGCGCGCAAGCACGCCCCCGGCGCACTGGTGACGGTGAATGTCCGCCGCGAGGGCAGCGATGCCCTCGTCACGATCACCAACCCGGTCGAAGAAACCGAGTCAGCGCTGCCCGGAACGGGCGCCGGCCTGAGCGGTCTCGTCGAACGGATCGCCACCGTGGGAGGCGTAGTCGAACACGAGGTCGTCGACCGCGGTGAGAACACCCACGAGTTCCGGCTGACTGCGCGAGTGCCCCTGCGATGACCAGCTCTCCACGTTCCAGCAGCGCCCCCGGCGCACCCACGTCGGTGCTCATCGTCGACGACGACGCGATGGTCCGCGCCGGGCTGTCGATGGTCCTGTCGGTGGACCCCACCATCACGATCGTCGCCGAGGCATCCGGCGGAGCCGAGGCCGTCGTCGCGGCCACGCGGCACCGTCCCGATGTCGTGCTGATGGACCTGCAGATGCCGGAGATGAACGGCGTCGAGGCCACCCGCCGTGTCCGAGCGGCGGTGCCGTCGGTCGCGGTGCTGATGCTGACCACCTTCCACCTGGACACACACGTCCTCGACGCGTTGCAGGCCGGCGCGAGCGGATATCTGCTCAAGGATGTCGCGCCACAAGAGCTCTGCCACGCGATCCACCTTGCCGCATCGGGCGAATCCGCGTTCTCGGCAACGATCACCCGCCAACTCGTGGCACGCCACACTCGCACAGCCGAGGACTCCACCAGCGCCAAAGCCCAGCAGGCACTGGAGGCGCTCACCGATCGGGAGCGCGCCGTCGCCGAGGCTGTCGCTGAAGGCGCCTCCAACGCGACCATCGCGAAGGCACTCTTCATGAGCGAAGGCACAGTCAAGACGCACATCTCCCGCGCACTCACCAAGACCGGCTTGGACAACCGCGTCCAGCTGGCACTCATGGTCTTCCGAGCGCAGCAGAACTCCTGAGAGGTCGTTTTCGCCCGATGTTTTATCCCGGAAGCGGCTATTCGGTCTGTGGTGTCGGGTCGTGCCAGGAGATGGTGCTCTCGCTGGTGAGGCGGCGAGCCATGAGGTCGGTCATGGCGAGGTGGTGAGGCTGATCCTTTGGAGTGGACACCCTGACAATGGATCTTGATGATCCAGGGAGGGATGCCCGGGTGGGACGCAAGTCTCCGTATCCGGAGGAGTTCAGGAAGGACGCTGTCGCGCTCTACCGCGCCGCGGCCGGCAAGCGGACGTACGCGGCGGTGGCCGCGGATCTCGGCATCACAGCGGAGTCGCTTCGGACGTGGGTGCGCAAGGACGACGCCCAGGCCGTGCCCGAGGGCCGCGACGGCAGCGTGAGCGCGGCCGAGGAGCTGGCCCGGTTGCGAGCGGAGAACGCCCGGCTACTGAAGGCGGAGAAGGAGTGGCAGCTGGAGCGCGAGATCCTGCGCCGGGCAGCGGCCTATTTCGCCCGGGAGGTGAAGTGAGACCCCGCCGCTGGGACTTCATCTCCGACAACCGCGCCGACTTCGGCGTCAAGCGGATCTGCCGGGTGCTTGGAGCGTCCCGCGCTGGCTACTACCAGCACCTGGCCACTGAGCAGGCCCGCACCGAACGCCAGGCCGAGGAGAAGCGGACCGTGAGCGAGATCCGCGCCATCCACGCCGAACACCAGGGTGCCTACGGCGCCCCGCGCGTCCATGCTGAACTGCGTGCGAGAGGACGCAGGATCAACCGCAAGCGCGTCACCCGGCTGATGCGGATCAACCACATCGTCGGCCGACACCTACGCAAGAAGAAGCGGACGACGATCGCGGACAGGACCGCGCCACCCGCGCCCGACCTGGTGATGCGCGACTTCACCGCGGACACGCTGAACACCAGGTGGTGCGGCGACATCACGTACATAGCCGTCGGTACGACGTGGCTCTACCTCGCCACGGTGATCGACATCTGCTCGAGAAAGGTGGTGGGCTGGTCGATCGCCGACCACATGCGCACCTCCCTGGTCACCGACGCGATCGAAATGGCTGTGGCCACCCGCGGCGGCCGGGTCCACGGCGTCGTTTTCCACACCGACAGGGGCGCCCAATACAGCGCGGCCGCCTTCGCCGAGGTCTGCGGCCGGCACGGCATCTGCCGCAGCATGGGCCGGGTCGGCTCAAGCTATGACAATGCCCTCGCCGAGTCGTTCTTCCAGGGCCTCAAGCGCGAATTGCTCCATGGCCGCCGCTGGACCTCGAAGGCACAGACTCGGCTGGAGTTGTTCCGCTGGCTGTCGTACTACAACCGACGCCGTCGGCACTCCGCGCTCGGCTACCTCACACCAGCCGAGTTCGAACAGCAACTGATCACGTCACGTACGCTGTCACGCGTCGCATGAAACCCGGTGTCCACTCCCGAGGATCAACCTCAGTGGATCACGACTTCGGATCGGGTGGGCAGGGTTTCGCAGTCGCGGGCGAGGCGGCGGTGGAGCATGAGCCAGCCGTAGGTCCCTTCGACCGCCCAGCGCTTCGGGAGGGGAGTGAAACCTCGGGCCCCGGGCTTTCCTGATCCAGCAGGATGCTGCCCGCGGTGGCCGTGGGTGTCCGCGGCGAGGACGACGACTGCGACGACCCGGCCGCGGACGTCCACGGCCAGGCCGCGCGTGCGGCCTGGCACCGTTCGGCCGGGTCGTCGCAGTCGTGGAGGCCGGGGGCCCGGGCAGCCACCTGGACACTCGGGGGTATCCAGCACCACCAGGGTCTGGTCCTCCGACGGGCGGGCGCGTTCAGGGACCTGGCAACGCAGAAGTTCATGGAAGACCTGGTCGGTCCGTCATCGGGCCAGGCGGCGAAGCAGGGGTACGCCGCGCTCTTCGGCGGCAGGTCGTGCGGAAGGCAGGCCCACCGGCAGCCGGTCCGCCCCTGGTAGAGGATCGGGTACGGGATCAGGACCGGCGGAAGGCGCTGACGCCGCCCTGATAGCACGTCAGCCTGCCCTCGCCGGCGCCGGTTCCAGCCGCCGGGCCGCCGTCCCGTTCTCAGGTCCGCCAGGCGTACCCGAGCAGGCCCTCGGTCCGCTGGCCCTCATCACACGTGGGCTGCTCGGAGACGAAGTGGTCCCCGGTGGACGGGATCTGGCACCGGTAGAGGGCGACGGTGCCCGGCGCGGCAGCGGTCGCGGCGAAGCCGAGCGGGCCGAGCGGCTCCTGGCCCTCGCAGCCCGGCTCCGTGCTGACCATGTCGTGGCCGCCGACCCGGCACTCGAAGAGCGGACGGGTCCCGAACGCCTCGTGGCGCAGCAGCCGCCAGGCGTTCTCGGCGGTGAACCCGGCGGGCAGCCCGCGGGTCGAGGCCCAGTGGCCGCGGGTCGGGGAGTGGGCGCGGACCAGACGCGTGTACGGCAGGTCCTCGAAGCCGCAGGACAACTGCGCGGGCGTCAGGTCGGCGCGGTTGGCCAGGGCCCAGGTCCGCCACGCGGGCTTCGCGCTGCCGTCGGGGGCGCGCAGCCCGAGGGCGAGTCCGGCAGCGGTCTCCGTGGGATTGTCGAGCATGCGGTGGTAGACGTAGTTGGTGATGCCGGGCGTGCCGAGCACGTCCCGGAAGGATTCGCACACGGCCTGCGCCTGCCGCTCCGGCGAGGAGGATCCCGTCGAGGTGATGCCGCTCTCGGTCAGCTGCACGTCCGACCAGGCCTCGGTGTTCGCCGGGAAGTTCTGGCGCAGCCAGCCCACGAGATGGCCGAGCGTGCCGTACGTCACGTACGGCGTGTCGTCCGGACCGAACACCGGACTGCGCAGGTCACGTGGATAGGGGTGCATGGCCACCCGCCAGCGGCGGGTTCCGGCGCGGGCGGCCAGGCCGCGCAGCACGGTCATGCCGGACAGGACGGGTTCCGTAGCGGCGGGGGCGTCCAGCGCGCTGCCGAAGGAGTGGTCGAGCGACAGATAGGTGCGGGCGGTGGGCTGTTCGCCGGTGACCCGGTCGTAGGCCGTGTCGTAGAGGGCGGCGATCTCGTCGAGCCACGCGGTGGTGCCGCACGGAGTGCCGTGGCCACAGCCGATGTTGAACCAGGTGTTGGTGTTGACCTCGTTGCCGATGACGAAGTCGGCGACCCGGCCGTGACCGTGCAGTCCGTCGTACCGCTGGGCGAGCATGCCGGCGAAGCGGGCGTAGTCGCTCGCGCGGTCCGGGGCGCAGAAGATCTCCATGCCCGGGGCGGAGGGCACACACGTCCTGCCGGTCCGGGCCCAGGCCGGTGTTCCGTAGACGACGCCGGTGACGACGAGACCGCGCTCGGTCCAGTCGCGGATGTCGGCGTCCAGGTGCGCGGGCACGGTGAAGCACTGCCCGTCGTACTGCTGTTGGCCGGCCGAGCACGGCACGGACTGCACGGTGGGCTGCCACTGCGCCCAGACCAGGTTCACGGCGACGCCGCCGGTGTTGTTGCCCGCGATCTCGTCCTTGTCCGGCCAGTCGTCGGGCTGGACGGCCTTGATCCGGTAGTCACCCCGCTCGGGGTAGGCGAGCGGTGCCGGAGGGGAGTGCGGCTCGGCCGCCGCCGCCCCGGTGCCCGGGGCGAGCAGCAGGACGAGCGCGCACAGAACGGCCGGCCAGGTCCACCGGGCGGGTGCCCCACGTCTCATCGCGGTCTCCTTGCCCTACGACGGGCGGTCGGTGTCGGACACATGCAGCGACGGTCCGGGTGCGGGACGGGTCCCGGCCGGGGAGCGAGTGCGGGCGGGCCGGATCAGGGCGTGGTCAGCAACTTCGGCTGACGGCGGGAGGCGTGGTTCGTCCGTTCGTCTCGCTTGTGGAGGTGGCTGGTGCCGTCGGTGCTCGGTCTGCTGGAGGCCCAGGAGAAGAAGGTCCGCGAAGACGTTGCGCGGCTGCGTGAGGAGGCCGAGCGGCTTTAGGCCGCGCTGGGTGAGGCCGAACACGCACTTCAGCGGCTGGTGGATGCCCGTGTAACGGTGGCCGAGGTACTGGCCGAGCCGCCCTCCGCGGTCGCGGATCCGGTGCGAAGTGCGGTGGCAGGCGCCGTGGTGCCGCATCGGGCCGACGGCATGACGGCGTCGGCCCTCGCGCCGGACTACCAGCGGATCATGTCCGTGCTGGCGTCGGAGGCGGCGGGGGAGGGCATGCGCTGCAAGCAGCTGGCAGCGGCCCTGGGCCTTCAGGCGGTCCCGGCGAAGGTCGAGGGGGTGCGGTCGAAGGTGAAACGCCTGGTGGAACGGGGATGGGCGGTGCAGGTGCGGCCGGGAGTGTTCACCGCGCTCGCGGCGCCGGCCGACTGAAGGCGCCCGAGCGGCGTCCGGCCAGGCGGCTGCTCATCAGCATGGTCATCGACCACAGCACCATGGCCTCGTGCATGACCGGCAGCGTCTCGTAGTTGCGCACCAGACGACGCGAGCGCATCAACCAGCTCAGCGTTCTCTCCACCACCCACCTGCGCGGCAGCACCACGAAGCCCGTGGTGTCGTCGGAGCGTTTGACGATGTCGAGAGTGAGCCGCAGGTTCTCGGCTACCCAGTCGACGAGCCGGCCCGAATAGCCGCCGTCCGCCCAGACGAGCCGGACGGAGAAGTGCAGCTTGCGCAGCCGTTCCAGCAGGGGCACCGCAGCGTCCCGGTCCTGGACACTTGCCGCGGTCACCGTGACGGCCAGGACCAGGCCGAGGCAGTCGACCACCAGGTGCCGCTTGCGCCCCGCGACTTTCTTCCCGCCGTCCCAGCCGGACGTCTTGGTGGGGACGGTCGCTGCCGCCCGCAGGGACTGCGAGTCCACGATTGCCGCACTCGGATCCGGTGAACGGCCCTCCTTGTTCCGAACCCCGGTCACGCAGCCGGTCGTGCAGCTCCGCGAGCAGACCCGTCACCTGCCAGCGGCGGGCGAAGGCGTGCACACGCCGATACGGCGGGAAGTCCGCAGGCAGGTTGGCCCACTTCACTCCGTTGTCGACGACGTAGCGGACCGCGTCGAGTATCACGCGGTGGCAGTAACGCTCCGGCCGGCCGCCCCTCCCCTCCATCCAGGCCGGGATCGGCAGAGATGCCCTCACGACCTGCCATTCCGTCTCCGTCATGTCCGAGCCATAGCGTGGGATTCGCTGCGGGGCCATCCGCCGCATTCCCGAACCTGTGAGCGAGGCAGTCACACGTCCGTGACGACGAGTTGGACTCCACGGACACGGGCGCGAAAGACTGCAGCAACAGGGCCTCCTGGAACCGTTCGGATGGGGTCGCACCCCCGAACTACCAAGAGGCCCTCCTTTCATACGCGGACCACGCCACGATCACCCGATCAGGACCCCTGTTCGACTGGACAAGCCCGTTGATCGGTAAGCGGATGGCTTCTCAGAGACGCCTGGAGTTGTTCCGCTGGCTCGCCTACTACAACCGGCGCCGCCGCCACTCCGCCCTCGGCTACCTCTCACCGGCCGAGTTCGAACGACAACTGATTTCGTCACATACGCTGTCACTCGTCGCATGAAACCCGGTGTTCACTCCCGAGGTTGAGCCTCAGTTGGCCGTCGACGGCGACGCCAAGCGCGGCCACCCGCCCCGGCTCACCTTCCGGAACCAGGTCCTACTGAGTTTGTTGGCGTGTTGTCGTTGGGGCTGACGGGGTGTGATCGTCGCGGTATGCCGGTTGTATGAGGTATCCGCAGGGTGGTGGGCTGACGCCTGAACGGCAGGCGTTTCGTGAGCGGATCCGGATGGAGGCCGCCGAACGGTTCGGCGCCGGCGCCTCCAACGCCGAGGTCGCCAAGGACTTACGGGTGAGCGTGCGCTCCGTTCAGCGGTGGCGCCTGGCCTGGCAGGACGCAGGCGCGGGCGGTCTTCGCTCGATGGGTCCGGTGTCGCTGCCCAAACTGAGCGAGCAGCTGTTCGCGGTACTGGAGCAGGAGCTGGCCAGGGGCCCGGTCGCACACGGCTGGCCGGACCAGATCTGGACGCTGACGCGGATCAAGACGCTGATCGGGCGCCGGTTCCACAAGAGCATGTCCCTCTCGGCCATCGCGAAGATGCTGCACCGGCACGGCTTCAGCCACCAGGTCCCCGCCCGCCGCGCTGTGGAGCGCAACGAAGAAGCCGTCACAGGCTGGGTGAAGGAGACCTGGCCCCACGTGGAAACACCGCGGCGGCGCTCGGGGCCTGGCTGTGCTTCGAAGACGAAGCCGGCTTCTCGATGACGCCGCCCACCACGCGAACCTGGGCCCAGCGCGGTCACACACCCCTCATCCGCGTGCGGGGACGCTCCCAGCGCCGCTTCTCCATCGCGGCCCTGGCCTGCTACAAGCCGGGCGAACGCTCACGCCTGATCTACCGGCCCAAGCGGCACGTCGATCACAAGCGGGGCGGCAGACGCAGTTTCACCTGGACCGATTACCGCGACCTGCTCATCGCCGCCCACCAGCAGCTCGGTGCCCCCATCGTGCTCGTCTGGGACAACCTGAACGTCCACAAGGACGCCCGGCTGAGAGCGTTCATCGACGCTCACGACTGGATCACCTGCTACTTCCTGCCGGCCTACGCCCCCGACCTCAACCCGGTCGAGGGCCTCTGGTCACTGCTACGACGCACCAGCCAGGCCAACACCGCCTTCACCGACCCAGACCACCTGATACGCACCCTCCGGCATGGCCTCCGCCAGATCCAGTACCGCAGCAACCTCATCGACGGATGCCTCGCCGAAACCGGCCTCACCCTGACGACACCACGCCAACAAGCTCAGTAACGGCCGTCCTTCACCTGCGAGTCGCCCTGGCCGCGGAATCTCTAGCCGTGCTGTTCGACAGCAGCCGGCCCGCCATGCACCGCACCCCATGAAGGGGAAGCTTCACAACCTCACCCGGTAGCGCGAACCTACCAGACAGTAGCAACGTATGACCCACGGAGGCTCCCGTTCCGCCATCGAACGAAACGGTGGCTGTCCGTTGTGTCGGCACACGCTGGTTTGTGGGTGGTTTCGGTGGCTGTGGATCCTGTGGTCAACGGCATTGTTGTCGCGTTGACGGGGATGACGGTGCCCGAGGGTTCGCCCGAGCGGGTCCGGGCGGAGGTCGTGGATCCGCATCTGGGGCTGGTGCGTTTCCTGACAGGTCTGGAGGGGGCGGTCGCGGATGTGGCCGGTGCCACCGCCTCGGGAGCGGACGGGGAGGCCATCGACGCGTACATCCGTGCGATGGCGGGGTTCGCGTCGGGGGACGGCGCGGACTACGTCAAAGGGCTGAAGGACACCGCGCTGCAGCTGGCGGACGCCGGCAACGAGTACGCCTACCAGCTCGAGTACACGAACATGATGATCGTGGAACAGGTGATCCTGTTCTTCGCCGAACTCGCGGTCATCGCCATCCTGGAGGTTTTTAACCCGGTCCAGGCGGCATTCGAGAAACTCGCGCTGGACACGTTCTTCCGGGAGCTGTTCACCACCGAGCTGACGCAGTTCCTGGCACGGGTGGCGGCGCAGACCGCGTCGATCGTGACGATGAACGTGGTGCTGGCGGCGGCGCTGGACGGGTTCACGCGGTGGGTGCTGGCCACGCAAGGCAAGCACACCGCGCACGGGAACGAGTACCGCAACCAGTCCCTGAAGTTCGGCGCGATCCAGGGTGCCGTGTCCTCCCTGGTGCCCTTCGCGATGGGGCCGATCGGCAAGGGCATCGGGAAACTGCCCTTCTTCGGCCCGAAGTCCGTCAAGGACATCCGGAGCATCATCGGTGAGAGCCTCCACGGCCCCGCTCCCACCACCAAGACCGCCCTGCCCGGCAGCGGGAGCGTCCTGCCCAGCGGTGGCAAGGCCGCCCTTGGCGGGGAGAAGGCGCTGCTGGGCGGAGGGAAGACGTTCGACCGGAACGCGATGCGGGGGTTGTGGAACGACCCGCTCAACCGCGAACTGCTCAGCGGCAACTGGTTCGGACGTGAGATCGGTCGTCTGACCGTCCCCATGGCCGTCCATCTGCAGAACGGGGTGGTGGGACGCGGGGCGCGGCAGTCGTTCCGCGATGCGGTGGGTGACCAGTTCGCGCGGGCCTTCGGTCAGCGCCTGGGCTGGCGGCAGGCCGGGGAGGCGGGCCGCGTGTGGGCCGACACCTTCATGGCGCATGCCGGGCGCGGCTCCAGGGTGCTGGGGCGGGAGCTGGAGGACACGCTGCACTGGATGCCGTCGGGGATGGGTGGGCTGCGCGGCGCGCTCTCCCACGACCTCGCTGCGGCGCTGCCGTCACCGTCGTGGATGAAGTTCGCGCGTGCCTTCCCCGAAGCCGGCCTGCAGGCTGGGGCGATGAACCTGTCCGAGGGTTTCTTCAATCTCGACGAGCAGGGCAGGTTCACCACGTCCTGGATGACCACCGCCGGCGGCGCCGGTGCCGCTCTGGGCAGCGGCATCGGACACATCGGCGCCGTCAAGCTGGGTCACTGGATCAAAGGCCGCCTCGGCTTCGACCTCCCCCACCACAAACTCCCCCTCACCGGCCCCGACCTCACCCTGGTCAACAAGGCGGGCGGGCACGGACCCGGCGGCAACGGCGGGACACCGCCCGACGACAGCGCCGGACGCACGCCGACCCCGGCACCCTCCTACCGGACCACCCCCCGCCCCGGCGAAACCACCCTGCCCCCCACAAGCCTCCTGCCCACCACCGGCACAAAAGCCCCGGCATACACGCCCTGGTCCCCGGACACTCACTTCCCCCGCTCGGGCCAGGTCCGCCTCACCCTCCCTGAACGCCTCATCACCGGCCACGCAGCACCCGGAGCAGAGCGGGCCACGGACGGCCGGCCCACCCCGCTCACCCCCGCCCCCCGTCTCGCCACCGAGTCCACCACCCGCCCGGCACCCGCAAGCACGGAGCGCACCCGGCTCCGAGAGGAGCTGCACCGCTGGCAGGCACCCACGGAACTCACCCTGCACGACACCGACGACACCGACCGCGCACGCCTCCTCCTCGAACGCCCCGCAGCCGCCTTCCAGGCCATACAGCACCTGGGACAACTCGCCGTCCAAGCCGGCATCCCCCCCACCGAACAACGCCGCCTCCTCGCCGACGCCGACCAAGCCGTGGCCCGCCGCGACTGGCCCCAGACCGCCACCCACCTCACCACCTTCCGCGACCACATCAGAACCGTCCTCGACACCGCTCCCACCGCCCCTCATACGACCTCATCCAGTGCGACCCACCTGGCAACTACGACGGACAGGCACACGCCCACAGGGATGCCCACGACGGCAGCGCCGGAGCATGTTCCACTCGCTACCGCCCAAGTTGCTCCCGCACCAGGCAGACAAGGCGTGCCGTCGGGCCCTGCGATATCTGGCGGACAGGCAGTGGTTACTGTCACAGAATCGGCACCGCTCAGCAGTGAGACGGGTGCTGCCACCCGCGCTGGCGGCGGGCCTCTTCCTACAGAGCCGCAGCTCGATTCGGAACGAGGAACCGGTCCGAGAGACGGAAGGCTCGCCGATCATCAGACCGCAGACGAGCGGTTCACCGGCGCGTCTGGCGGGGGATGGCGTCAGTTCGCCGATGTCGACGCCGATCTGACGCAACGCGGCATTACGAGTCGTCTGCCTGAAGCCGACGTTGATCGGCACGGTGAGCGCGCTGGGGGTGAGCCTTTCCGAGCACCGCGTCGGCCGCTTAGCCTCGATGAGGTGGAGAATGCTGTTCGCCGTGCTTCTGAGGCGTTTCAGGATAAGCGGTCGGCAACTGGTGGCGAAGATTCCCTTCTCGAATCGTATGCTACTCAGTCACCGCATGACTTGACTGTGCAGGATTGTCTGACCCTTCTCCACGAGCTGAGGAACCAAATCTTTCCGCATGGGGTTAGAACTTCGACCACAGTGGATGATTCTGTGCTCGGAATCCGCCCTCAAGAAAGCCCGCTGGCTGTAGGACCGGATTGGCGACAAGTTGATTCCTGGCTGCCGGTAGCAGAAATGCTGAAAAGCAACCCGGGGAGCACAGCTTTTATTCTCAATCGTCGTCTTTACGGGGTGGGACACGCCTGGGCGGCTTACTCTCTCGCTGCAGAAGGGTCGGAGAGCCCTCCCCGTGTCCTCTGGGTCGACATGACCGCCCCACAGCATCGCAGCCTCACAGACGATGTGCCGCAGATGCCACCAGTGGAGGCGCGTGTCCTTTTCGTGGACCTTTCAGGGAAAGTCCTGAGCCAAGATGCGGGCACGAGCAGTTCTTCCACGGTGCGGGCACTTATAGATCCTGCCTCTAATCATCAGTACGGGGCGGGCAGCTCGAACCGAGACAACGATCACGACAGCCTTTTCGGTTCTCCACCTCCGCCCACCCCTGACGGATCCCGCCCAGACCCTCACAACCTGGCTCTGCCCACAAGTAGCGGCGCGTCGAGGGCAGACGCGGGAGCGAACGACGAGGGCTTCCGCCTCGCTCACGAGATTCGCGCATGGTTCGGGGACCCGAAGAACCGCGGTCACATCCCATCTTTCATGAGCAGTATCGCCAGGAAACGACTGCCGGCAGAAGTACGGGCCTTCGCCGACTGGACCGGTCATTTCAGGAGAGTTGGCTATCGGACAATCCAACCGGAAGTGATCGAGGCATTCAGAAGCGGTGGAGTTGAGATAGTAAAAAGAAACGCACCGAACAGCTCTTCGGGTGAGGCGTATTTCTACAAAGAGAAGTACCCTACGCGCAAAATAGATGAAGCCACCGCGCACAGGATCTCGGACGCTCATAATGTGTGGCAGGCGAATCGCGGAACCAATACTTCCGCACATGCTTCCTCCTCGCGAATTCCCGGCGCGGTTCGAAATTCGTCCGGACCTTTCGTCGTCCTGAGCGCCCCAGAACAACCCACCGCCGACCCCAGCAGGGCCCCCGCTGGCCCGCTACAGATGGTCTCTGTCGACATCCACCTGACGTCCAGCGGTTCCATGGCCGTGCAGGAACACGTAAACCTCGACTCCAGTCCGGTCGGCGGTACGCCTCAGCATGACTTCAGGCGGTCTGTGTCCGCAGTGCCCGGTTCGGCTGGGGGATCGAGAGAACGGTCAGTGGGCGACCCTATGCGAGAACAAAGCGCGGACCATCTGGGGGAGATGCTGCGTGACATCTTCGAATTCGACGCCAATGATCTTTCTGCACTACAGTCAGCAGCCAGCGCACCTCACGAAGGTCTGCTCCTGATGGTAGATCTCGCCCTGATGGAATTCGGGCACGATCAACTGAGTATGGAAGAGGCGGAGACAATACGCACCCATCCCGCCATTTCCCAGATTACCCACGACTGGGATCTTGCTCGCAACATGGCAGAGAATGTCGCAATTGCGCGGAACGTCTCTGTGCCAGAACCCGGCAGCGTGGCTGGCCCCTCACACACGAGCGGGCCATCCCGACAGCCTGACCAGACGCAGCATGAGGAACTGCTGCAAATGGTGAACGTGGCCTTGGAAATTGAAGGGCAAGCGCCACTTAATGTGCAAGAAGAAGGCACAATTGCCAACTACCAGAACCTCACCCAGGGAGAATTAGACTGGGCACTGGCTCTGGACATCGCGAACGATATCGCAGCAGCCCGCCGGGCCCCCGTCGCTGGTCCCAGTAGCGGTGCAGCTGGGCCTTCAGACACGGAAAGCACTCACAGCCATGCGCCGGACGTTCCCCCGCAAACCTCCGCTATGGCCAACTCTCTATACAACGGGGTGAACGCGATCTTCACCGCCAGAGACGAAGAGGCACTCAGCCCTCAAGAACAAGCCCTCTTGTTGCGCCACCCGGGCATCCATCTGTCAGCCTCCCCAAACTGGGAAACGCTCACGGACGCCGCAGACTATATCTCAGAAGTACGTAGCGGCACCGCTCAGGGAAATTTTGACACCCAGGTCCACCGAACAGAATTCACGAAGGGCCTTGAAGCCAAAAACCAGAACGTGCTGCAAGACGCCCTTCTCAACTACATCACCCGTCTAGAAAGAAATCCTTCCTATCTGACTAAACTGCTCAAAGCGCTCGAAACACACGACAATAAAACGCAGCCGGATACGGCGACCGAACCCTCCCCCCACCCGCTTCCCAACAGAGAGGGCGACACGTCGCAGACCCATGGGGTGACGGAAGAGCATTCCGCAACGGCTGAGGGTGTCTATTCCACCCTCATGGGCACGCCCGCCAGCGAGCCCCTTTCATCCTGAATAGCTGCTGGTCAGCAGTATGTGGACGGCTTGCGGACATGGATGGGGGCGGTGCGCCCGACCAGGGCGCCCCCCAGGTGCAGGTCGTGCTCGACGACGCAGGCGGCGCGGCCGTCGGGGCCGATGAAGCCCACGCGCAGTCGCCGGTCCCGTGTTACGGAGCTGTTGGTTCTGTGGTGGTTGGGTTGTTGTGACCTGGTGTTCCCTTTTTGGTTTGGGATTTGGGGCTTGGTCGGTGTGTTGCGGTGGGCCGGGGTTCGGCCTGGCAGCGGGTGTTCGGTTTGGTTGTTCGGGGTGTTGAGCTGGGGTTTCGCGGGTGTGTGGGATTGATCTTGGGTTTGTTGTCGATGGAATGGTGCGTGGTAAGGGAGCCGGTGAGCGGCCACGGCGCGGGTTCTGGTTGCTGCTGGTCAGTGGCGTGATCGTGTGAGGTAGTGTCCTGAGTCGTTAATTGGTGTGCAGTATGCGGCGAGGGTGTCGAGGATGTCGTCGGCGGTCTTCGTCCGGACGAACGGCTTGGGGTTCTTGTTCCACTCGTTGATCCAGCCGCGGATGTCCCGTTCGAGTTCGACGACGCTTCGGTGGGCCGAGCGGCGGAGTTTGCGGCAGGTCAGCTCGGCGAGCCAGCGTTCGACGAGGTTGAGCCAGGACGTCGAGGTGGGGGTGAAGTGCAGGTGGAAGCGGGGGTGTCGGAGCAGCCACTTCTTGACCGGTTCGGTCTTGTGGGTGGCGTAGTTGTCCAGGATCAGGTGGAGTTCGAGGTTCTTGGGGACGGCGGCGTCGATGACCTTCAGGAAGCGGAGGAACTCCTGGTGGCGGTGGCGGCGGTAGTACTGGGCGATGACCGAGCCGGAGACGATGTCCAGGGCGGCGAACAGGCTGGTCGTGCCGTGCCGGACGTAGTCGTGGGTCATCTTCGCCGGCGTGGTTGGTGCCATCGGCAGCACCGGTTGAGTTCGGTCCAGGGCCTGTATCTGCGACTTCTCGTCCACCGCGAGGACCAGGGCGTTCTCCGGCGGAGAAAGGTAAATACCCACCACGTCACGGACCTTGGTCACGAACTGCGGGTCGGTCGACAGCTTCCACGTCTCCACGATGTGCGGCTTGAGGCCGAACGCCCGCCAGATCCGCGAGACGGCCGACTGCGACATGCCCGCTGCCCCGGCCATCGAGCGCGTCGACCAGTGCGAATCACCCGTCGGCGGCGCCTGGCCGAGCGTCCTGGCGACCAGGGCTTCGACCTGCTCGTCCGTGATCTTCCGCGGGGCTCCCGGACGCGGCCGGTCCACCAGACCTTCCAGCCGGTCCGTGGCGAACCGGGACCGCCACTTGCGCACCGTCTCCCTCGAGACACGCAGGTCATCCGCGACCTGCGCGTTCGACAGGCCCTCCGCGCACGCCAGCACGATCCTCGACCGCAGCACCAGCGCCTGAGAGGCGGTCTGCTTGCGCAACCAGCCTCGCAGCACTCGGCGTTCGTGATCGGACAGTTCCAGCGGCAACGGCTTCGGGCCAGGCATCACCCCACCCTACAACCGCAAGCGAACTAACGACTCAGGACACTAGAACCCAAGGTTCGGGCCCCGGCCCCTGATGGGCCTCGGCTATTCGAGCCACTCCGAGTAAGTCCCGCATGAACTGATCGGCCATTTCTCCTCCCATGAGAAGTCCTCCTTCACGGCGGCACCGAAGGTGTCCGTGAAGGAGGGATTCCATGACCGTGGAATGACATGGGTCGCGGACCGCCAGTCGGACATGTTCGTCACGTGGAAACTCAGCGTGACGGACTTGTCCTTCTTGTTGATCGATTTGATCTGAGCGGTGCCGCTGTAGCTGCCGAGGAAGGCGTCCGCCTGGTACTCCGTGCCCAGACCGGCCATTGGTCAGCACACCGAGAACGTCGTTCGCCGCTCCGCGTAGTGAGTTGAAGTGGTACCACGGGCTGCCGGGGTCGGGCCCCTTGTCCTGGTAGACCAGCGGGGCGGCCTCCTCGGCGAAGGGCGCCTTCATCCCCTTGTCGCGGGCCTGGCCCACAAGCGTCTGCCACATCTCGGAGACCGTCGGATCGACCGCCAAGATCGCCGTGAACGCGTCACCGCCAGGAAGCTCTGGTGGTCACCGAGCGGGTAACCGCCGCCCCACAGCCAGCCGAGGAACAGAAAGCGGGAGGACTCCCAGCCGTTGTCGGCCTTCTCGTCCTGGACGATGCCCCAGTCGGGCAGGTTGGCGAACAGGTTCGGGCCGAGCGGCGCCCGGTCGAACGGGGTGTCCCAGGACCTGGTGATGAAGTTGTACGTCGCTCCGGGCCGCCACTTCTCGCCCTGGTTGAACCGCTCCGGGTTCGGTAGAGGCTGTCGACGGTGACGCCGCCCCTGTGGCCCGCCCGTGCTGTGGAGAGAGCGAGTGTGCACATCAGTCGGTGAGCCCACAGGCTTGGGCCATGCGCTCGGCGAGGTCGGCGGTGACCTGTGCGAGTTCCTCAGCGTCCGGAGCAACTGTTCCTTGTGCGAGGTCGTGCCGCAGATGGGCGGCGAACTCCTCCAGCAGGGCCGCGCTCGCCAGCGCTTCAGTGCCGGTGATGGTGATGGTGACGCGAGCGTCATCAAGCTCCTCGGACAGGCTTTCGCGCTGTTCGGCCGCCTCCTCCGCGAAGCTGACGGGCTGGGAGACAACAGGCCCCGAGTCGTCCCGTTGGTATCGGCGGCTGCTCAGCAGTGCTGGCGAGGCCCAGTTCGGTCATGAGAGCAATTCTTCGCTTCGACGTGTGCGTGGTCAGGACAGGCGGCCCACGCCGCGGGCATCCAGCACCGCGATGTCAAGCCCGCCAACGTCATGCTCACCGAGGATGGACGGATTCTGCTCACGGATTTCGGCATCGCGGTCCATCACGACGACTCCGCGCTGACCGGCACCGGACTACTGATCGGCTCCGTGGAGTACATCGCGCCGGAACGCGTGCGTGGAGGCGGCGGTCCGGTCAGTGATCTGTTTTCACTCGGGGTGACGCTCTATCAGGCCGTCGAGTGCCTCTCACCGTTCCGCCGGGAAACGGCGGGTGATGCGCTGAGCGCCGTCCTGTTCGACGATCCGCCCGAGCCGCAGCGTGCGGGAGCTCTCACGCAACTCATCGCCCGGCTGCCGGTGAAGGATCCGAACCGGAGGGCGACGGTTCAAGAGGCCGAAAAGCTGCTGGAGGCGGTGTCCGTGGGCGGTGCCGCCCGCGCGCCCACACTCGTCACCCCCACGCAGCCCCCGGCCGTCGCCCCGCCGGACGCCCGGCGCAGACGCCGGGCGATCGGGGCACTGGCCGCCGCGGAGCACGCCGCCCGCGCCTGCGACGAGGACGACCAGGCGCGGTTGATCGCCCGAGTGGTCGCAGCCCCGGGTGCGGCCCGGCTGCCTCGCGTGATCCCCGATGAACCCGCTGGGTGGTCGAGCGCACCATGTCCTGACTGGCAGGCAGCGGGCGACCGCCCCGACGCCACGAACGCAAGGCCGAGCGCTTCCCCGCCTTCACCGCGATCGCGCGATCGTCACCAGCCTGGTCAACCACCGCGGACTCGCTGAGTGACAGCGGCCTCTCCTGTCTGTCCCGTACGAGCGTCGTAGGCACCGCGTGCTGCATGCACGCGGGCTGCGTTTGCCCTGGACCAGTCTGCGATGGCTGTGGTGAGTGCCTCCGCTTCGTGGCCGAGGCCCGTGAGGGCGTACTCGACCCGTGGAGGGACGGTCGGGTAGACGGTGCGGCTGATCAGGCCGTCGCGTTCGAGAGTGCGGAGCGCCTGCGTGAGGGACTTCTGGGTGACGCCTCCGACATGTCGGCGCAGTTCGGTGAAACGGAGCGGACGGTCGTTCTGGCCCAGCACGCCCAGAACGTAGAGCGACCACTTGTTCGCCAGCACACTCAAAACCGTGCGCGACGGGCAGTCCTTGGAGTACGTGATCTTCGATTCGGTATCCATCAGGTACCTATATATCCAAGAGGTGCCTACTTCACAAACGATACGGCACCTGGGCAGGCTGGAGAGGCTGTGCCGCGTAGCGGCGTGGACCACCCCTTTGATGCTGATGACGGAGGCGCCATGATTTTGGTGACAGGAGCGACAGGCAGGATCGGTACCGAGACGGTGCGGCTCCTGAACAGCAGGTGCCTCCCCGTCAGGGCGCTGGTGCGGGACGCGGCGCGTGCGCCGCAGGACGGTAGTTGGAGCGGCGTCGAGATCGCGGTGGGTGATTTCGACCAGCCCGACACACTCGACACCGCGATGGCAGGCGTCGACGCTCTTGTCTTGATCACCCCGTCGGTCCCCGCCCAGGAGATCGCGGCCATCGACAGTGCCGTCCGCCGGGCTGTGAAGCACGTCGTCAAGATCACGAACCACAAGGCGACGGACGACTCTCCCGTCGACCGCCGCCGAGATCACGCACGCATCGAGGCTCACCTCGCAGCGAGCGGCCTGACATACACACTGCTTGCCCCGAACCTGCTCATGCAGAACCTGTTCTCCGTGGTTCCGATGATCAAGCAGACACACGAATTCGTGATGTCTGCCGGCGACGGCCAGTTCGGCATGGTCGATTCACGTGACGTGTCCGCAGCCGCGGCGGCCGTCGCAGCCGACCCCGCGGGCCGTGAAGGGCGCACCTACTTGCTGACCGGGCCTGAACTCGTCACCTACGCGGACGTCGCCGCCGAGCTGACCCGCGCCCTGGGCGAGGAGATCGAGTACCGCCGACTCACGCCCGACCAGCATCGCGAGGCCATGGTCCGAGCTGGGCTTCCCGGGCCGGTCGCTGCCTCCAACGCCCAGGTCTTCGGGCTGATCGCTGAAGGAGATGCCGCGTGGCTGTCCGATGACGTCACCACCCTCACCGGACGCCATCCCCGTAGCCTGCGAACCTTCGTCACGGATCACGTAACGGCGTTCAAGTAGATCATTGACGTGCGACCCGGCGGGCAGTCATGACGCGTTCCGTGCGCCGCCCGTTTCGCCCCTATACGAGTAGCCGAACAGGACCCGCACGGCGATCGCACAGGCCCGGGTGAGGCCGTCGCCGGAGGCGCCGGGGGTGTGGTGAGCCCTCCCCGGACAGGTCGTCACATGCCCCGCCTCATGCCGTCGGCCACTGGCGAACGCCGTTCCGGTGCCGCCTCACGGCGGTCCGTCCGGAAGACGCCGACCGGCGGTTCCCGTGCGGTCCGCGGAAGACTCCGTAGCCGAGTCGAACGGCTTCGGACCGGCCCTGCCGCAGCGAGGCCAAGCGCAGCAGCCGCGGGCAGGCTCCGATCGATAGTCGGTCGCAGCGGCTGACCTCGGCATGCCGGTCTTCACTCACCACGGAGCCCTGCTTCACCCATGCTCGGGAGAGCCCGCGTACCGGCCATGCTCCTGTCGCCGGGCGAGTTCGGTTGGCGATGGCTGCGGCGCCCCTCCACGGACCACGGTGCGTTCGCGTGCGCCGACACCGAAGGAGAAACCATGCCATGCCCACTCCCCCCGCCATGACCCGCGACTTCGCCTTCAAGACCGTCCGCCTTCAAGACCGTCCGCCTTCAAGACCGTCCGCCTCTCGAAGACGGCTTTCCTGGCCGTGGGTGACACGACGAAGATCCAGGAAACCAAGAGGGTCACCCTGCCGGACAAGATCGTCCGTGACGGCAGCGGCAAGCCATCGTCGCCGGCTCCCTCAAGAGCCGGCGCCTGCAGTGGCTCAAGAGGGCGAACCTGAACAGGGTCGAACACCTCGTCAGCGAAGGAAGGGCCGAGACCCGCATCCTCGACGTACAAGGCAGCACCGGCACTGTCAGTAATGATCTGCAAGCCCTCAGGCGGAGAACGGGGGGTGCGCGCCGGACCACGGAGCGGCCCGCTCGAGCTGGGAGGCCAACCGGATCAGCACGTCCTCCCGGCCGTGCGCGGCGACGAGCTGCACGCCGATGGGGAGTCCGTCGGAGGTGCGGTGCAGGGGCAGGGAGACGGCGGGCTGGCCGGTGACGTTGAACGGCAGGGTGAAGGCGATACATCCTGCGACATCGGCCACCAGGTCCATCGGGGCTTTCGCGTCCGGGGCGAGCTCACCGAGGCGCGGCGGGGGAGTGGGCAGCGTGGGCGTGAGCAGGACGTCGACCTCGGTCTCCCACAAGCCGGCCACACGTCGTGCCCACTTCTGCCACGCCTGTATGCCGGAGAGCCACTGGGCGGCCGTGACCGAGCGGCCCGCCTCCGCGAGCGCCCCGTTCATCGGCTCCAGGTCGGCGGGTTCCAGCTGTTCGCCCAGACGCTGCGACCACTGCTCCAATTCCCAGGCGAGTATGGCTGAGAAGAGGGTGGGCAGGGCCTGGAACAGCTCGGGTGCGTCCAGCGCCGCCGCCGGTGTCGGCTCGACGTGGTGGCTGAGGCGGTCGAGCAGCCGGGCCGCGTGCTCGACCGCCGCCACACATTCCTTGTGGGCCGGCTCGGTCGCACCCGGCGGGATCGAGCGGAACCCGATCCGCAGTGCGCCCGGTTCGACTCCGACCTCCTCGCGGTAGGGCCGCGTCGGGGGTGCCGCCGCGTACGGGTCGCCGACTGCCGCACCGGCCGTCACGTCGAGCACGGCGGCGGTGTCACGCACCGACCGGGTCAGCACGTGCTCGTGCGTCACCCCTCCCCAGTACTCGCCGTACTGTGGGCCCAGCGAGGTCCGGGCACGAGTGGGCTTCAGACCGACGAGACCGCAGGCGCTGGCGGGCATCCGGATGGAGCCGGCCATGTCGTTGCCGTGCGCGACCGGGACCATGCCGGCGGCGACCGCCGCCGCCGACCCACCGCTCGAGCCGCCAGGCGATCGATCGAGGGCCCACGGGTTGCGCGTCGCCCCGTGGGCCAACGGCTCCGTGGTCACACTGGTGGCCAGCTCGGGAAGGTTCGTCCGGCCGCAGAAGACGAAACCGGCCGCCCGGAACCGTGCCGCCAGGGTGGAGTCCTCACGAGCCCGCCAGTCGCGGTCCCGCAGCGCGCGCATCCCCCCGTAGTACGGATCACCCGCGGTCTGGCACAGGGCGTCCTTCAGCAGCATCGGCACACCGCGGAACGGGCCATGGGGCAGCCCGGACGCCTCCGCATCGGCGAGGGCCTTCTCGTACAGGGGGGTGATGACGGCGTTGAGTGTGCCGTTGAGCCGCTCTATCCGTTCGATGGCGGCCTCGACGAGTTCACGCGGCGTCAGCAGGCCGCGCCGCACCAGGCCGGCCTGCGCCGTCGCGTCCAGCCACGCGAGTTCCTCGCCCGACACGGGGCTCTCCGTCATGTGCCCGCCCTCTCCTCGGTTCTGCCTCTGCCAGGGAACGTCACAAAGCACCGTCGTGGCAACCGGCCAAGCCCCCCAGGGTTTCGACTGCGTCACCCTCTACGCCTACACACTCCTCGAGCCCAGCGCCGCCGCCCGCGTCCGCGCAGCCTTCCCCCATCCTGGACAGCCCGGCCGGCCTCGCCGCCGAAGCAACCGTGTGTGCCCAGCTGTTCCAGACCGTCAGCCGCGGCGACGATCTCGCCTTCGAGGACCGGCTGCGGGAGTGGTGCGAGGTCCTCCGCCGCCGGCAGTCCTGAGATCAGCCCGCCCACCCGATGTCACGGACCTCGTTCGCACCGGCGTGCGGCATGAACTGGATCCAGCACCGCCGTCCGAACGCCTCCCGGATCTCCTCGGTCAGGGCCGCCGTACGCACAGTTCGGTGCCTCGGCTTCGCCGGCTGCCTGCTGTTCGGCTCGGGCGCGATCCTCTGCCTGCGTCCGACCGCTCGCTGCGGCCCTGGCACAGCGGCGCCCTCGCAGGACCTGACCGTACAGTGGCCACCCCTCGACGCGGGGCAGCGCGACTTCCCCTCCGGACGCTTCGGACTGCCCATGCTCGCGGCCGCGTTCCACGGCACCGACTGGCACTACGAAGGCACCGAACGCCAGCACATTCAAAAGGTCGAGCCCTACAAGAGGGGCGGGGCCTTTCGGCTGGTCAGAACACCGACAGTCCGGTCAGCGTCGTGAACCGGTCGAGGGCGGCCACGCCGGCCACCGAGTTGCCGCGTTCGTCCAGGCCCGGGCTCCACACGCACAGCGTGCACCGTCCCGGTACGACGGCGATGATCCCGCCGCCGACCCCGCTCTTGCCGGGCAGGCCCACCCGGTAGGCGAAGTCACCGGCGGCGTCGTAGGTGCCGCAGGTCAGCATGACCGCGTTGACCTGTTTGGCCTGGCTGTTGCTGAGCAGCCGGCTGCCGTCGGCGCGGATGCCGTGCCGGGCGAGGAAGCCGGTGGCGAGCGCGAGATCGGCGCAGGAGGCGGCGACGGAGCACTGCCGGAAGTACTGGTCGAGCAGGACCGGCACCTCGTTGTCGACGTTGCCGTAGGACGCCATGAAGTGGGCCAGCGCGGCGTTGCGGTCGCCGTGCGCAGTCTCGGAGGCGGCGACCTCCCTGTCGAAGTCCAGGGCGGGGTTCCCGCTCTCGGCGCGCAGAAAGGCCAGCAGTTCGCCGGCCGCGTCCCCGGTACGGGTCTGGAGACGGTCGGTGACGACGAGGGCACCGGCGTTGATGAAGGGGTTGCGCGGGATGCCGTTCTCGTACTCCAGCTGGACCAGCGAGTTGAACGGGTTGCCGGAGGGCTCCCGGCCGACGTGCTCCCACAGTTCGTCGCCCTCGCGGGCCAGGTCCAGGGCGAGGGTGAACACCTTGGTGATGGACTGGGCGGAGAACGGCTGCCGCCATTCCCCCACTCCGTACACCGTGCCGTCCAGCTCGGCGACGGCCATGCCGAAGCTGCGGGGGTCGCGGGCGGCGAGCGCCGGTATGTAGTCGGCGGCGCGGCCCCGGCCCGGCGTGTGCTCCAGCTCCGCGGCTATGCGCTCCAGGATCGGCAGGAAGGTGCGGGACGACGTCGTTGTCATGATCACCATTGTGCCTTCCCGTCGTTCCCGGAGCACCTGGCCCGTGCCCCCCGAGACCGGCCGTGACCGCAGGACAGGCGACCGGTCCCCCTGCCCGCGACGATCTCCGGGCGAGCAGCCCGGCCGGCGTCCAGGCGGACAACAAACCCTTCTCCAGCGCAGTTCGGCCACCCCACCCGACTGCTGCCGCTACTGGACAAGGTCCCGGCTGTCAGCGGCGTCGTCGGCCAGCCGCGGCGGCGGCCGGACATGCTCTTCGCGATCGCGGCTACGACCACGACAAGTACCGGCGGCTGCTCCGACAACGCGGCATCCGTCCGGCGATCGCCGAACGCGGCCACCCGCATGGTTCTGGCCTGGGCATCTTCCGCTGGGTGACCGAGAAGACGATCTCCTGGCTGGGCCCTGGCCGAGGATACGTGTGTGCATTGCGGTGTCTGCGACGGTGTCGGTGTCCGTGATCCCCGGAGGTCGGGAACGCCGGTCAGCGGCTGGGGGTGCGGTCGGCGGCTGCGGAGGCATCCTCGGTGGCCGCCCACGCGGCCAGCAGCTGCAGCGCGTCGTGGGCCGGAGTGTGCGGGCCGGCGCTGTACGCGGTCAGGGTCAGACCCGGCTGCGCGGGTAGTTCCATGGCGTCGAAGTCGAGGGTGATCTCGCCGACGGCCGGGTGGCGGAAGGCTTTGCGGCCGGTGTGGTGCAGGCGCACGTTGTGCTTGGCCCACGCGGTGCGGAACTCCTCGCTGCGGGTGACGAGCTCACCGATCAACCCGGTCAGATCGCTGTCGCCGGGAGCCCGTCCGGCCTCGGTGCGCAGCAGGGCCACGGTCGTGTGTACCGACTGTTCCCAGTCGGGGAAAAAGTCCCGGCCGTGCGGGTTCAGGAACTGGAAGCGGGCGACGTTGACCGGGCGCGGAGCGTCATCACTGTACAGCGGGGCGTACAGGGCGCGGCCGAGTCGGTTGATCGCGAGGATGTCGAGGCGGCCGTTGCGGATGAAGGCCGGGGAGTCGGTCATGGAGTGAAGGACGCGCAGGACACTGTCCGGGAGCGGGCCGCGAACGCGTTTGGTACGGCGGGCGGGACGTCGGGCGACGGCGCGGGCCAGGTCGTAGAGGTGAGCGCGTTCGGCTTCATCGAGCTGCAGGGCGTTCGCGACGGCGTCGAGGACTTCCTCGGAGGCGCCGGCGAGGTGACCGCGTTCCAGGCGGACGTAGTAGTCGACGCTGACGCCGGCGAGCATCGCGACTTCCTCGCGGCGCAACCCCGGCACGCGCCGGTTGCCGCCGTAGGCGGGAAGTCCGGCCTGCTGCGGGGTGATCTTGGCGCGGCGGGAGGCCAGGAAGCCGCGGATGTCGCTCTCGGTACTCACGTCTTCCAGGCTAGGCGGGCGGGCCAGGGCGAGGGGGGTTCTGTCAGTACCTGTAACGACCGTACCTTCCACCCCTGCGTGACCTGCGGTTTCATCGGTAGTGGCCGCTGTGGCGGCTCCCGGCGGACACCTCGGACGAGAGGCTCCGGGGTGCCGGGACGGGCGTCCGGCCCCAGAGCGGGAGTGCCCGTTTCCACAACGTTTGCGAGTGAAGGAGTCGCCCGATGGCGAAGCAGTCCGCGCCCCAGGAGCTGACCGGCATCGCGCCCAAGCTCGTCGAGGTCACCGATGAGGTCCTCTTCGGCGACGTCTGGGAGCGGCCCGGACTCTCTCCGCGGGATCGCAGCCTGGTGACCGTGAGCGTGCTGGCCGCGCTCTACCGCGGTGAGCAGCTCGGCTACCACCTCCGTGTGGCGCTGGAGAACGGGCTGAGCGTGGAGGAGCTGTCCGAGGCGATCACGCACCTCGCCTTCTACGCCGGCTGGCCCAACGCCATGACCGCGATCAACCTGCTCAAGCAGATCGACGACGAGCAGGCCACCGCCTGACGGCGACCTGCGACAAGGGAGCACCACCTCATGGAATTGCTGACCAAGCAGCCGACGATGAAGCTGCCCGCCCAGTGGTTCACCGGCGACGCCTGGGCCGATGTGATCCACCGCGGTGAGGAACCCTCCCGCGCCCGCGCGAACACGGTGCGCTTCGCGCCCGGCGCCCGGACCGCCTGGCACAGCCACGGCCTGGGCCAGACCCTCTACATCGTCGAGGGCATCGCCCTGGTCCAGTCCCGCGGCGGCGGGATCCTCCAAGCCCACCCGGGCGACGCGATCTGGACACCGCCGGGCGAGGAGCACTGGCACGGTGCCGCCCCGGACCACTTCATGACGCACATCGCGCTGTGGGAGACCGACCAGGTCGACTGGCTCGCGCACGTCGGCGACGACGAGTACGGCGGCCCCCGCACCAGCACCCGCCACTGATCCGAACACGGACAATCTGTAAGGAGCATCGCCATGCGAGGAGCCGTTCTCCACGCCCCCGGGGACGTGCGCTTCGAGGAGCGTGCCGACCCGAAGATCATCGAGGCGACCGACGCGGTCATCCGTACCGCCGCGACCTGTGTGTGCGGTTCGGACCTGTGGGACTACCGCGGCATCAACCCGGTCGAGCGGCCCACCCCGTTCGGCCACGAGTACGTCGGCATCGTCGAGGAAGTCGGCGCTGATGTGAAGACCCTGCGGCCGGGTCAGTTCGTCATCGGCTCGTTCTTCGCCTCCGACAACACCTGCGCCAACTGCCGCAACGGTTACCAGACCAACTGCCTGCACCGCGAGTTCGTCGGCGCCGAAGGCTGCCAGTCCGAGAAGATCCGCATTCCGCTCGCGGACGGCACCCTGGTCGCCACGCCCGACCAGCCGGCCGAGGAGCACATTCCCAGTCTGCTGGCCTGCTCCGATGTGATGGGCACCGGCTGGTACGCGGCCGTCGCCGCCGGGGTGCGGCCCGGCGACACGGTCGCGGTGGTCGGCGACGGCGCGGTCGGCCTGTGCGCGGTCATCGCCGCCGAGGAACTGGGCGCGACGCGGATCATCGCCATGTCCCGGCACGAGGCCCGGCAGAAGCTGGCCCGCGAGTTCGGGGCCACCGACATCGTCGCCGAGCGCGGCGAGGAAGGCATCGCCCGTATCAAGGAGATGACCGGCGGGATCGGCGCCGACCGCGTCCTGGAATGCGTGGGCACACCGGAGGCGATGCAGCAGGCACTGCGCTCGACGCGGCCCGGCGGCAACGTCGGCTTCGTCGGCGTCCCCCACGGCGTGGCGGTCGACGGCACCGAACTGTTCTACTCCCACGTCGGCCTGCGCGGCGGCCCCGCCCCCGTGCGCGAGTTCCTGCCCGACCTGATCGACCGCGTGCTCACCGGCCGCATCAACCCCGGCAAGGTCTTCGACCTGACCCTGCCGCTCGGACAGGTCGCCGACGCCTACCAGGCCATGGACGAACGGCGCGCCATCAAGGCACTCCTCAAGCCCTGAGCCGGCCGTTGCACAGCACGCGGCGCGAGTCGGCCATGGCCGGCCGCCGCTCGCTTCGGACAGCCCTTTGCCGAAGCGCCTCGACCGCGCCCCCACCACCTGGGTGGGGGAGTACGGCGGCCTGCCCTGGGCGGAGCCGACGATGTTCTGGATCCAGTGGCGATGCACGACATCGAATGGGCTCCGCTCGGTGGGCTCCACCCGATGGGCTCCACCGAGTGGACTCCACTCCGGTGCGCCGGATGACGGTGGACGCCACCGTGGAGCGCACCGCGTTGGTGCGCCAGAGCGCGACGTCGACGGCCCCGGCCCGGCTGGTGCCGAAGCGGACCTCGATCGACTGCGGGGAGCGGACCCTTCCGAGCCGGACCATGTGGTCGAGCTCCCGTTTTCCGAGCTTCAGGGCGTCCGCATCGTCGATGACCTGGATCGATGCGTCGTGAGGCAACCGTGACGTGGGCAGCCGGGACGCCCGGCCAGAAGCCACGCGGTCATCCGCTGCCCTTTTCGGGTCCTTCTTGGCACCGGACCGGTGTAAGGCCGGCCCCGCGGGAAGCCGTCCCAGGGGAGGCGCGAGAACCGGGAGACTCTGATGGCTGCCACCAGAAAGATTCTGATCATCGTCACGAACGCGGGCGAGTACGAGAAGGTAGGGATGCGTACCGGGCTGTGGCTCGGCGAGCTGACGCACTTCTACGACTACGCCAAGGACAACGGCTTCGCACTCGACATCGCCAGTCCGGCCGGCGGATACGTGCCGATCGATCCGGAGAGCCTGGCCCACGACGTGCTCGGCGAACTCGGCACGGACAGGCGCTACCGCGACCGTGAGTTCATGAACATGCTGGAGAACACCAAGAAGGCCGGCGACGTCCGGGTCGAGGACTACGACGCCATCTACTTCACCGGCGGCCACGGGGTGATGTTCGACTTCCGCGACCAGGACCTTGCCGCGCTGACGGCCCGGTTCTATGACAGCGGACGGATCGTCTCGGCGGTCTGCCACGGCCCGGCCGGCCTGCTGGACGTCACGCTCGACACCGGCGATCCGCTGGTCAAGGGCAAGAACGTCACCGGGTTCTCCTGGCCGGAGGAGGAAGCCGCCCAGCGGGCGGACGCCGTCCCGTTCAGCCTGCAGGACGAGCTGAAGAAGCGCGGCGGGAACTACAGCATCGCCGACAAGCCGTTCGACACCCATGTGGTCACCGACGAGCGGCTGATCACCGGCCAGAACCCCGGCAGCGCCCGCGCGGTCGCCGAGGCCGTCGTACACGCCCTGCAGGCCCAATGACACCCACGGAAAGCCCCGCCCCAGCCGGAGCCGCGCCGCGGGTCCTCGTGGTGGTCTCCGCCGCGGACCGGACCCGCTGCGCGACGGGCACAGCGCGCCCACCGGCACCTGTCTGGGCGAACTGACCGAGCCCACCGACGCGATGCTCATGTCCAACCGGGCTGGCCCGGGGCCATTTCACGGCTGAAGGCGACGCCCTCGCGGGCCCCGGAGACGGCGAACTGGGCGAAGTCGCCCTCACCCCCGGTGGTCCAGGCGGCGATCCGTTCGACCGCCTCGGCGTGGTCCATGCCGTACTCGCTGCCAGCATCGCGCACTCGCGCGCACCGGCCTTCCCGGCGTGGTACGGGGACTGGTTGACGTGGGTGGTGCCGGCGAGGTCCGCCATGAACTCGGTGCGGCCGGGCAGCGCGGCCGGCACATCTACGGCCTCGCCGAGCTGCCGCAGGGCCGAGCGGCGGATCAGCTTCAGCCCGCCGTAGCCGTGGATGAGGCCGTTGAGCAGGTTGCTGGCCCGCCACACCCGCGTCGACACCCCTTCCGGAAGGGGTTCGACGGCGCGGAGGGTGAACTCGGTGGCGATGACGAAGCCGGCATCCGCGAGCAGGAAGTGTTCGGCGTCCACGATCTCGGCGGCCGGCCGGTGGGCGCGGTGCATCCCCCCGGTGTCACCTTGGCGGTGGCCCGGACCCCCACACCGAGGGCCGTGTTCCCGGGATCTCTCCCGGGAACACGGCCCTCGGCCCCGCGGCTAACGCCCTGCGGCCCTCCGCAGGGCCCGGGCGACGGCCCGGTCGTCGTCGAGGGCGCTCATCCGGACGGGGTCCCTCTCGTCGTCCAGAACGACGGCGCGGAGCACCGTTCCGACAGCTGCCTGCTGGTCACCGTCCGGCCAGCGGGGGTCCTTCGTGTTGTCGATCAGGCCCGCGGTGCCGTCCGGGAGCACTACGTCCAGCCCCCAGGGCCGTACCGTGAGCACACGGACGCCGTACTCCTGATGAAGTGTCGAGGGCATGGCACTCGGTCTCCTCACGGCTTGGGTATCCAGGTGCGGGCGGCGGTCAGGGCGTTGAACTCGTTCAGCCTGCTGTAGTCGATCTTCCACTCGATCCTGGGGATTCCGTTCGGGCCCTTCCAGTCGTAGCGCTTGGCCGCCTTGGCGAACTGCACAAGGAACTTCATGTCCAGTCGTACCGGTACATCCCGGAGGCGTAGGTACCACGCCCCCAGTATTCGGCGGCGATGCTCTGCTCACCGAAGTACAGCTTGCTGTTGCTCCTCTCCTGGCCCCCGGGCCGGGTTCGGGCCGTGCAGCTTCTCATAGGCCACGTCCGTGGTGTTCAGGGCCCGGAAGATGGGGAAGGTGCAGTCCGGGTCCGTCGACCCGGCCCGCGGTATCGACCCCCGCCCCGTCACTCCCCGCGCTCTGCCCGCCACCGCGAGCCTGCGGTGCACCTTCGCCCGCACACTCTCGACGGTGCTGCCGCCCGAGCCGCTTTCCTCGGAATCGTCGTCGAGCTCGGTCACCTGCTGCGCGGGCGGGGCCAGGCCGCCCGGGCCCTCACCTTGCCCCTGTGGTTCGCCGGCGGCGCTTCCTGGGAGAAAACCCGCCGCCCGCCCGAAGCATCCGGCCACGACGAGGACCTGCGCACGGTGGCGCCTGTCAGCTGATGGACGCGGCCGGGCTGCAGCGCGGCCGCCTGACCGGCATCACCGTCAGGGCTGGTGATCTCATCGACGTCCGGCAGGCCGCTCAGCAGATCAGCCTCGCTCAGGCTCGCGAAGCCCGACTGGTCGCCGAAGAGGCCATGGACCGCATCCCGGAGAGGTTCGGCCCCCGCACGGTCGTGCCCGCTGCCGCACTGCGTGCCTCCTGAAGTGCCGGCCGGCCAGGGTGCCCTGTGGTCCGGTCGGCGTACTGGACGCGCGCGGCCACGGGCAGGAGCTCTAGCTGCAACGCCGTTCAGTTAAGGGCGGAGGGTGTTCGTCAAGGCCGGTGAACGAGGCAGCGGAGCTGCTGTAGAAGAGGTTTGTCCTCCAAGACATCCTCACCACAGGAGCTCCGCTGTTGGAACAGGCTGCCATAACCAGGACGGTCGGGGTAGCGGCCGGGGTGTTCGCGCCGGGGCATATCGGTGAGCTGACCCGGATCATCCCGTTCGAGATGGTCGACGAGGTGCTGGCGGCGACCGGAACGGTCCAGCGCAGGATCCGTCTGCTGCCGGCGCGGGTCACGGTCTACCTGCTGCTGGCCGGAGCGCTCTTCAGCGGGCTGGGCTACCGGCAGGTCTTCGACCGGTTGCGTGCCGGGCTGTCGGGCCTGGCAACGGTTCGGCCCAGCGGCAGCGCTCTTCGCCAAGCGCGGCAGCGGCTGGGCCCGGCACCGATGAAGGCACTGTTTGACCTGGTGAGGGGACCCGCGGCCACGACCGCTGCCGCCGGGCGGTGGCGGGGTCTGAGAATCGTCGCGGTCGACGGCACCCTGCTGCCGGTCCCGGACTGTCCCGCCAGCCTTGCGGTGTTCGCCCGCCAGCGGCTCGGCAACGGGACCTCGGGCTATCCGCAACTGCGTCTGGCTGCGCTGGTGGCCTGCGGGACACGCTCGGTGACCGGGGCCGTATTCGGTTCAGCCGCGACCGGCGAGCTGGAGTACGCCCGCCGGCTGGCAGTGGACCTTCGGGCCGGGATGCTGCTGCTGGGTGACCGGAACTTCGCCGCCGCCGCACTGCTGAACCAGATGGCCGCCACCGGCGCCGATCTGCTCGTGCGCTGCAAGGCCAACCGGCGCCTGCCAACGGTGGCCCGCTGCCGCGACGGCTCGACACTGACCCGCATCGGAACACTGACCATGCGTGTCATCAACGCCGAGATCACCATCCGCACCGCTCAGGGCACACGCACCGGCCACTACCGGCTCCTGACCACCCTCACCGACCCCGCCACCCACCCGGCCGGCGAACTCGTCCGGCTCTACCACGAGCGCTGGGAGATCGAGACGGCCTACGCGGAGCTGAAGTCCACGATCCTGGGCGGGCGGGTCCTGCGGGCCCGCACCCCGGCCGGTGTCGAGCAGGAGGTCTGGGCACTGCTGGTGGCCTACCAGGCACTGCGGACCGCGATGACGGACGCCACCGACAGCGTCCCGGGCACCGACCCGGACCGGGCCGGGTTCACCACCGCCCTCGCCGCCGCACGCGACCAGCTCGTCCTGGCCGCCGGTGTGATCACCGACACCGTGACCGACCTGGTCGGAGCCATCGGCCGCCACGTGCTGACCCACCTCCTGCCCGCCCGGCGGATCCGCACCAAAGACCGCATCGTCAAACGAGCGATCTCCAAGTACAACGCACGCGGACCCGCCATCGACCGGACCACCTACAAGGCCACCATCAGCATCAACATGCTCACAACCGACCCTTGACACGGCCCAGACCGCCCTAACTGAACGGCGTTGCCTCTAGCCTCCAAGTGCCTGACGCTGACAGGACGTCGAGGCACCTCGGCGGCCCCGCACTCCGCTGCGCCCTGGGGCGGGGGCCGCCCAGGATTCCGTCCTTCCACCTGCTCGCTCTGGCCAGAGTCCGGCCGCCGTGACTGCTGTGACTGAGCGCCCCGCTCGGTGGGTCTCGCCAGCTTCAGTGCTCGCCTTGCGACGCTCTGGCCTGCGTGTATGTCCCCGCTTCAACTCGGGGCTGTTTCCAGACCGAAGGGTCGAGGTTCCTGATCGGGGCGCTGACCTGCGGAATGCTCAATCCGCCAGGTAGTCAGCGGCGCAGGGCGTAGCGGCGCCCCTCGCCGGCCCCGGGGTCCTTGTCCGCTGTGATGAAGACGGTGCCCTCTCCGATCGCGGGGTTTGTCTGCAGCTCGCCCCCGGTGGTGTGGGTCCAGAGTTTCCTGCCGCTGGCCGCGTCGAAGGCGTACAGCTTGCCGTTCCACATCCGAAGTAGACGACCCCGTCGGCGAGGACGGGGGAGTGGGCGACGGTGGTGCCATCGGTCAGCGCCGACCAGCGTACGGTCCCGGTGTCCGCAGCGAGGGCGTAGAGCACTCCGGCGTCGCTGCCCAGGTAGACCGTGTTGTCGAAGACCGCAGGACGGTCGGAGAGGCCGCCGGCGCCTTCTGCGTGGAACGTCCAGATCTTCGCGCCGCGTGTCTTGTCCACCGCGAACACGGTTTCCTCGTCGCCGCAGATATAGACCGTGCCGCCGACGACGGGAGAGCCGTTGTGGAAGCCCTCGCCGCCGGAGAACGTCCACCGCACCGCACCGCCCCGGTCGCGGCGTCCAGTGCGGAGAGGCCACCGTCGCGACTCGGTGGTGGCAGCACTGAAGACCGGCTGCACGTCCTCGACGGCGGTGCTGGGCGCGGTCCGTCTGGAGCCCGGTGCCGACGTCGCCGCAGTGACCACCATGCAGATCCGTGAGGTCGTCGAGCGGGTTGTCGCGGTCGGCCCGTGGAAGCCGGGCGCCCCGGAGATCCTGGTCGTGCTGGACGCCGGATACGACGCCCCGCGCATCGCCCACTTGCTGGACGGCCTGCCCGTCGAGATCCTCGGCCGACTCCGTTCAGACCGGGTGATGCGGCGTCCGACTCCCTCCCGCGAAGAATTCCACCTGGCCAACCCCAGGGGCGGCCGGCCGCCCAGGCACGGCGGCGAGTTCGTCTTCGGCGCCCCCGCCACCTGTGGGCCCGAGCAGGCAGTGACGGCCACGGACACCCGGCTCTGCGGGAAGGCCACCGCACAGGCGTGGGACCGGCTGCACCCGCGGTTGGCCCGCCGGGCCGCCGGGCCGCCTGGCTCGAGCATGACGGCCCGCTGCTCATCATCGAGGGCACCGTCATCCGCCTGGTCGTGGAGAAGCTGCCCAGCGGCGGGGTCAACAAGCCGGTCTGGCTGTGGTAGCCACGCACCGGCGCCACCGAAGTGGACGTCGACCGCTGCTGGCAGTCCTTCCTCCGCCGCTTCGACATCGAGCACACATTCCGCCTGTTCAAGCAGACCCTTGGTTGGTCGAAGCCCCGGCTCCGCAGCTTCGAAGCGGCCGACCGGTGGACCTGGCTGATTATCGCCGCCTATGCCCAGCTCCGGCTCGCCCGACCGCTGGCCGCCGACCTTCGCAGGCCCTGGGAGAAGCCGACCGAGGCGAACAAGCTCACGCCCTCCCGTGTCCGGCGGGGGTTCAGAACTTGCGCACGAAGACCGGCTCCCCAGCCGGTGCACCGAAACCATCTCGTCCCGGACATGGACGGCCTCCGGGCTCGAAGAATTAGAGCTGCGAACAAAAGTGGGTTCCGATCAGAGGGCGGTGTCCGGTGCGTGCGATCGCAAGGCGCCGGAAGGTCCTTGTAGCGGAGCTACCAGGACCTTCCGGCAACGCGGCGAGGGCGCGTTCCGGGCGCCGGCCGCCGGGGCCCACTTTTGTTCGCAGCTCTTACTGAGCTTGTTGGCGTGGTGTCGTCAGGGTGAGGCCGGTTTCGGCGAGGCATCCGTCGATGAGGTTGCTGCGGTACTGGATCTGGCGGAGGCCATGCCGGAGGGTGCGTATCAGGTGGTCTGGGTCGGTGAAGGCGGTGTTGGCCTGGCTGGTGCGTCGTAGCAGTGACCAGAGGCCCTCGACCGGGTTGAGGTCGGGGGCGTAGGCCGGCAGGAAGTAGCAGGTGATCCAGTCGTGAGCGTCGATGAACGCTCTCAGCCGGGCGTCCTTGTGGACGTTCAGGTTGTCCCAGACGAGCACGATGGGGGCACCGAGCTGCTGGTGGGCGGCGATGAGCAGGTCGCGGTAATCGGTCCAGGTGAAACTGCGTCTGCCGCCCCGCTTGTGATCGACGTGCCGCTTGGGCCGGTAGATCAGGCGTGAGCGTTCGCCCGGCTTGTAGCAGGCCAGGGCCGCGATGGAGAAGCGGCGCTGGGAGCGTCCCCGCACGCGGATGAGGGGTGTGTGACCGCGCTGGGCCCAGGTTCGCGTGGTGGGCGGCGTCATCGAGAAGCCGGCTTCGTCTTCGAAGCACAGCCAGGCCCCGAGCGCCGCCGCGGTGTTTCCACGTGGGGCCAGGTCTCCTTCACCCAGCCGGTGACGGCTTCTTCGTTGCGCTCCACAGCGCGGCGGGCGGGGACCTGGTGGCTGAAGCCGTGCCGGTGCAGCATCTTCGCGATGGCCGAGAGGGACATGCTCTTGTGGAACCGGCGCCCGATCAGCGTCTTGATCCGCGTCAGCGTCCAGATCTGGTCCGGCCAGCCGTGTGCGACCGGGCCCCTGGCCAGCTCCTGCTCCAGTACCGCGAACAGCTGCTCGCTCAGTTTGGGCAGCGACACCGGACCCATCGAGCGAAGACCGCCCGCGCCTGCGTCCTGCCAGGCCAGGCGCCACCGCTGAACGGAGCGCACGCTCACCCGTAAGTCCTTGGCGACCTCGGCGTTGGAGGCGCCGGCGCCGAACCGTTCGGCGGCCTCCATCCGGATCCGCTCACGAAACGCCTGCCGTTCAGGCGTCAGCCCACCACCCTGCGGATACCTCATACAACCGGCATACCGCGACGATCACACCCCGTCAGCCCCCAACGACAACACGCCAACAAACTCAGTAGCGGCCCAGCGCTCGGCTCAGCCCTCCGGCCCTCCGCCTCCCGGACATGGCTCCGCAGCGCATCGTGGATGCGCTCGACAGCGCCGTCGTCGTGCCACCAGGTGAAGTACCAGTACTCCGTGGGCCATGGAGTGAAGTCCTTCGGCAACTGTCCCCAGGCGCAACCGGTCCGCACGACGCAGAAGATCGCGTCCACGATCCGGCGCCGCTGGTGCTATTCCCGCCGTCCGCCCTTTCGCCCCACCCTCGACGGCGGCAGCAACCACTCCACCAACGCCCACTGCTCGTCGCTCAAATCCGACGTATACCCGCCCCCACCACCACTCACGCAGAGCTCAACAACCGCTCCGGCTCGGGAGTACGGCAGATCTCGAACGCGGTCTCAGAAGGGGGCACGATCAGGCTTCGAAGGGCCAGAGGCCCCAGCCTGGGCGAAGGGTCAACGAAGCAGCGATGGTGCCGGGCTCTGAGACCCCCGCCCGCTCGAAGGAGACGATCGACCGGCTCATCGAGTGTTTCGGTTCAGCAACCAGTGCCATATTGGCTGATAAGGCGCCCAGTGCAGGCGAGCCACTGGGAAAAGGGCGATCCAGACGGTTCCGATAACTATGGTCAATGCGCTGATCTTGGCCTCTGTCTGGTCGGGGCCTGCGTGGGGCGTGCTCAACCAGTTAAGCGCAAGCACCTCTGCCAGGGCTTGCGACAGCATCACGAGACTCCACGCCAATCCCAAGGTGGCCCTGGCGAATTGAGTCAACACCTTCGGCCACCGTCGGCGCAGCGATTCCCGTATTCTCCTTCTGGCTGATTCTTGCCGTGCGTCGGCCGACGAGCCCTCACCGGCGGAACCGAGAGCTTCCAGAACGGGAACCGCAGCCTGCTGACTCCAATCGCGCAAGTGGTTCCCGTAGATGGCCAGCTCCACTGATCCAGCCACGATGATGACTGGGGCAACTGCTGCAACAGTCGTAGCAAACGGCTCGGTCATCTGCATGACTTCATCATCTCAGATGTAAGTTGAGGGTCGTAGAAGGCGAGTTATGCCGCTGGCTGGCGGGCTGGCCGACCCTCATGACTGCCACGGCAGTTCGCTGGCGCGTACCTCCGAAACGATGGTCGACGACGCTTGACACGGCGGCGACCGCGACCCCGCCCTCACGCCGCCTGTGGTTTCCCCTATCGCCGTGTCGTAACGCCCTCACTGGGCATTTACCGGATGTGCATGGGGGCTGGTCTACTCCTGCCCTGTTCTGGTCAGCAGGTCTGCAGTGGACCGCTTCCCGGCGCTCGGGGAAGTCTCCTGCACAGATCCGAGACAGCGACCTGTCGAGCCTTCCGGACGGAGATCGGGGGTCGCCCACAGTTGATGCCATCGCCGACGAGGGCCTCACCGCAGCCCCATGGGCTGCAGTGAGCACAGTGGACGCCGTGACATCGACGATGGACCATCAGCAAGTTCTGCAACAGATTGGCGAGGAGAGTGCGCGGACGCCCGGCCGGGGGCGGTCCGCCGATTACATCCCGGCGCTCGCCGCCCGCGACCCGCGCGCCTTCGGCATGGCCGTCGCCGAGCTCGACGGCACCGTCCACGGAGTGGGCGAGTGGCGCGAGCCGTTCTCCACACGGTCCATCACCAAGGTCTTCACCCTGGCCCTGGGCCGGGGAGCGTGGGTCGGCAATGGGCGTGGCCGGTCGTCGGGCGGTGCTGTTTCCTGCCGTGGGCATGGTGGTGATCTGTGTCTGCCGATTCCTACGGTGGGTGCCCTGGCCGCTGCAGCGGCCGGCAGGATCTCCTGAGCTGACCGTGACGATGACGCTCAGGACGCGATGTCCGATTCTCGCCAGCGTCCTTCCCGTTGGATCGTCACCATGGGCTGATGACCGCAGAAAACACGATGAATTCGGGCCCGAGCGCGGTATCGGCGACTGGGCCGCGCACAGGCGTGCGCGCACGAGGCGACGCCTTGGCCGTACTGAAGGAGTTCTACGCGGCCGAAGCGGCCTACATCGCCGTCGGCGGTATGGGCAAGGCCAGCTTCGACGGACTCGCTGGGTTTCTCGATCCTGAGGTGGTGATGTACCAGGCACCTGGGTTGCCCTACGGGGGCACTTGGCGCGGGCCGCGCGGCATCGAGGAGTTCATGGCCGCGATGAGCGAGGCGTGGCAGTCGTTGGAATTCTTGGAGCAGCGATTCGTGGTCGATGGAGACGCCGTCGTTGTACTGAACCGGGGCCGCCTGCAGGCCCGCGCCACCGGTCGGATCCTGGACACCTCGGTCATGCAACTGATCACTGTCAAAGACGGACTCATTACCGAGATACACCCGTTCTACTGGGACACCATCGCGGTAGCCGAAGCCTTGCATCCACGGTAGGCGCTTCCAGTGACAGGTAATCCGCCTGTGTCTCGTGATCTTTCGTGCGGGACGATGCCGGTATGCGCGAGGGGAATGGGCTGTTCGAGGTCGAGCCGATCGCGGCGAAGCGGCGACAGGGCCGTCCGGCGGCGCTGGGCAAGACGTTCCGGGCGTTCGACCCGCACCAAGTCCTGCTGCTGCCACCGTCACTGAACGACTGGCTGCCCGAGGACCACTTCGCCCGGTTCGTCGCGGACTTGGTCGACGAGGTACTCGACCTCTTCCCGATCCGGGCGATTACACCGAGAAACGTGGCTGCCTGCCCTATGACCCCCGGCTGATGGTGCGCTTGCTGATCTACGGCTACACCACTGGTGTCCGCTCCTCCCGGGCGATCGAGCGCAAATGCGCCGACGACGTGGCGTTCCGGTTCCTGGCCGCCGACCAGGCCCCGGACTTCCGCTCGATAGCCCGGTTCCGTCGCCGCCACCTGGGGGGCCGGGCCGACCTGTTCACCCAGTCGCTGCACCTCGCGGCCAAACTCGGCATGGTCAAGACGGGCCGCGTCGCCCTGGACGGCACCAAGCTCGAAGCGAACGCCTCCAAGCACAGAGGCCGAAGCCGCGAACAAGGCCCGCCGCCACGCCGAGGAGATCGGGCGCCGCCGCCGGCAGCGCAAAGGAACAGCCGACGAGCAGGCCGTCACCGGTGCCGGTGAGAAGTCCGCCGCCAAGGGCCGCCCGAAGCCGAAGGCCCAGGTCAACTTCACCGACCGCGACTCGCGGATCACGAAGAACGGCGACGGTGCTTACGTCCAGGCCTACAACGCCCAGGCCGTCGTCGACGAGGCACACCAGGTCATCACCGCCGCCGACGTCACGACCGCCGCCTTGGACGCAAGCCGCAGCCAAGCCAAGCAGGTCAACGCCGTCATGCTGACCTGCGGAACCTATGATGCCGTCGGCGACTTCGCCTACCGCGTCGGCCTGCCGGGCAAGAGCGGGGTGGGCGGCGGCATCATCGCAGTCGTGCCCGGTCGCTGTGCACCGTGCGTGTGGAGCCCCGGTCTGGACCCACGGGGCAACTACCAAGTCGGCGTGGCGGCGTTGGACCTCTTCACCACGCTCACCGGGTCGTCGGTGTTCTGAGCTTGCCGGGCCGGGCCGGGCCGCTCCGATGCTCCGGCTGTCGACGGGCCGCAGCGGCCGGCGTCTGCGGCCCTCCCTCCGATCGCTCGCGTCTCGCACCGCTGCGAGTCTGGATCGGATGTACAAAGCAGGGCGACCGTACGCCGTGGCTCGCCTGGTTCACGGGTCGTACAGTCCGCCGGTGCGATGGCGCACCGCGCGTCCTGTACGGCGACGCCTACTACGTCCACACCAAGTAACACCAGCACCGCACCCGTGCCTGTCACACTGACCCCAGGCACCACCTGACCGGCAGGCACCGCACAGACGACGGGGGTTCGCCATGCCACGCCCGACCTGGCCCCTCCGGCAGGGCCGCACCCGCCCTTTGAAGATGAAGGAGTGGGGCGACCTCACCGTCATGGACCCCGACACCGGCGGCCCCAAGCCGCACGGCCGAGGACTCCTGTCGGCGGGGAAGGACTGGCTGCACATCGACGCCGGCAGCACCCTGGAGAACCCCGTCGTCACCCTCTACGCCGGAAAAGACCCCGGAGCCGAGGACGGCTGGGACGAGGTCGAGGAGATCACCATGGTCTCCTCGACCGGCTTCCTCGCCCTGTGCGACAGCGGATACACACCCGTGCGCAAGGAGAACCTCGCCACCGCGGGACCCGGCCCGTATCTGGTCCGCGTCCACGCCGCCGACCGCTCAACGGACGGCAAAGAGCCCCGCTTCCTCATTCAGGTCATCCCCGGCGACCGCACCGGCGCCGAACCCCAGCCGGCGGCTCCCACGATCGAGGAGACCGCCGGCCCCCTCCTGGTCCGCACATCCTTCGACCAGCCCGACTCCTGGGCGCGCCTGCTCCAGGCTCTCGAGGACGGCTCGGAGAACTACGATTCGCTCACCGTCATCGACAACCCCGACTATGCGGGCTTCACGCCCGGCCGGCTCCAGGCCCGGATCGCACGCGACGACGAGGACTGGCCCGACAGCCCCTTCCTCCTCATCGCCGACGAACAGACCCTGGCCTTCGCGGAATTTGCGCTGCTGGCCCTGAACAACCTGCCCGAAGAGGACGACGCCCCGTTCAGGATCACCCTCGCCGCGGCCGGCTCCTTCGTCGTCAACCTGGGGCTGGGCAACACGAGCTTCGGCGACTGGAGCCGCGGCGTCGGCACCGACGGTGTCTACCGAGGGCAGCACGCAAGGCCTCCATCGGCCCCTGCGGCCGCTCCTTCAGCACTCCCTGCATCCACGAACACGCCTGAGTCCGCTGCTTGATGCACTGGCCCGACTCCGCCCAACACGACCGGCTGGTCGAAATTCGCGACAACCTCATCGTCCGTAGCGCCGAGGCCGAGCGCGAAGGCTTGCTGGGCGAGGTCGAGGGACTACGGGTCAGCCTCGCCGGGGCAGAAGACAAACTTGCCCAGATCGACCGCTGCCGCGACAACCGCACCGTCGTCGACCTGGGCATTCCTGCCCCGGCCAAAGCATCCGGAGAGCCACCAACCGGCTCATGGACACCGCGTTGATCGTGTTCAGAGAATGGCGGTTCGGCCGGGATCGGCGGCTTCGCGACCTGCACGAGGCATCGCTGCCCGAGTCCACCGGACAAGGCCGTCAAGGAACTCCAACACGATCCTCTGGCGCCGAGACGGAAGAAAAGGCCACGTCAACCATGCAGGCGCGGACAGTAGTACGACTGCCAGGAGAGGGAGCAGGAACAACACAACGAGAAACGGGCGCAACAGCCACACAGGCATGCGTCAACCTCCAGGCTCATCCCCCGAGAGGGAGCTGTGCTGGATGGCGACGCGAACTGGGCATCCCAAGCGCACGAGCGCATGGAATCTCCGGCCAGAGCCGACATCCAGAGACTGCTCGGACCATACCCTCATCATCGGCCCCACAAGTACAAGTTCAGAGAATTCGGCATCAAGAGCTTCTACTGCCGTCCGGGCATTGAAGGCGCCCACGAGAAGGGCGGCATCGAAGGGCAAATCGGCTACTTCCGCCGCAGCCACTTCGTTCCTGTCTCCGAGGTCTCCTCGCTCGCCGAGCTGAACGAGATGGTCGAACAGTGGGACCGGCAGGACGACACACGCCGCATCGGCAGCCGACCCGAGACCGTCGCCGAATATTTCGCACTCGAACAGCCGCTGCCGATGCCGCTGCCCGAGGAACCGTTCGAGACAGACCGGCTGTTCACCCCGCGGGTCGACCGCTACGGCCAGATCCCGGTCCGCACCGGCGGTCCCAGCGTGCTGCTCTTCCACCTCGTCGCTCCGCTGGAACGACTGCTGTTCCTGTGAGTCCGGGAGATCACCGGTCGGCTGGTCTCCACCCATAATTCCACCCGTGGGTCCAGGCGCTCACGGCACTGTGCCAGCAGGCTGGCAGCATGACAACGACCGACTGGATCACCGACATTGCCCTCCTCCTCGTCGTCTTCCGGCAGTTGAGGGAGGGCCGCCTTGACGCCAAGTCCTACGTGATCCCGCTGGGGATCGTGGCTTTCGTCGCGCAGAGCTACCTGAACAGCGTGCCCACGGCCGGCAACGACCTGGTGCTGATCGGCGCGCTCGTCGCCGTCGGCGCGGCCCTCGGGGTCACGGGCGGCATCTACACCCGTATACGCAAGGTCGGCGCGCATCTCTTCATCAAGGCGGGTGCGGTCTCCGCGACCCTGTGGGTGCTGGGCATGGGGGCGCGGATGGGCTTCCAGCTGTGGGTCGACCACGGCGGCGCCGACGACGTGGCCCACTTCAGCCTGGCCCATCGGATCACCACGGGGGACGCGTGGGTGGCCGCGTTCGTCCTGATGGCGCTCACCGAGGTGGTCACCCGGCTGGGCACCATATTTCTCCGCGGCCGCATGGTCACCCGGGAGCAGCGGCAGCCGGCCGTGGACGGGCGGGTCGCGGCGGTCGCCGCGGACCGGACGGTCTGAGTACGGGATATCGTCGCGCCGTGTCCGCTTCCGACCATCCCCCAGCCCCCGGGCCGGCTTCCGGACGGGCGCCCGGCCCTCGGGTCGTGCTCCGGCACGATGCCTCTCTCCAGTGGGCCGTCACCCTGCTGATCGTCGCCATCGCGCTCTTCACCGTCCGGCCGGTGGGCGTCAGCGGCCGAGGGCTGGCCGTGGTCGCTCTGCTGGTGTCAACTCCGTCGCCCTGACGGCCAGACACCTGCCGCCCGCCTTCCCACACCGGGCCGCGCTGGTCTGGCTGACCGCCGGTGTCGTGGCGTGCGCCGGCCTGCTGGAGGTGAGCAACAGCGGCTCCGGCTACCTCTTCGCCTACTTCCTCGTCGGCCACGCCGGCTATCGCCTCGCCCTCAAGCCGGCCCTGGCGGTCGCGGCCCTGTCCAGTCTGCTGTGCGGCGCTGTCTTCTATTTCTACGTCGGCCCCGATCACCAGGTGCTCACCTGGACCTTCGGCCTCAGCACGGGCGTCCCGGTGGTGGCCGGAATCCTGGGCCGCAGCAAGCAACAGGCAGTGGAGGCGAGGCTCCAGGCAGCCGAGTCCGCCGAGCGGGCCGCGCGGGCCGAGGCGCAGACGGCCGTGCTCACCGAACGCGGCCGCATCGCCCGCGACGTCCACGATGTGCTGGCGCACTCGCTGGCCGGGATCAACATGCACCTGGAGCTGGCGGACGCCCTGATAGACACCGGCGACCTGGAGAAGGTCCGCGCGGCGCACAACAGGGCGCAGAGCCTTGTCAGGGAGAGCCTGAAGCAGGCCCAGTGGACCGTGCACGCGCTGCGCGAGGACTCCCTTCCGCTGCTCGTCCGGCCACCGCGAGGTGCTCACCGTCACCGGGGCCGTCCGGGAGCTGTCGGCACAGGTCACCCAGAACGTGCTGCGCATCGCGCAGGAGGCGCTGACCAACGCGGCCCGGCACGCTCCTGGGGCCGAGATCGCGGTGGAGCTGGCCTTCGACGCCGCCTCGACCAGGCTTGCCGTCCGCAACGGGCCTGCGACCGGTGAGGCGGCCGCAGGCGCCGGCAGCGGTATGGGACTGATAGGAATGCGCGAACGCGTCGCCCTGCTGGGCGGCGCCCTCACCGCGGGTCCGCTCACCGAGGGACCGGACCGGGGAGGCTGGCAGGTGGAGGCAGTGATCCGAGGATGACGACGAACGAACCGGCCCAGGAGCCGCCCAACCCGCAGGATCCGAGGCCCGAGCGCCCGTTGAAGGTGATCGTCGCCGACGACCAGGCCACCGTCCGCGAGCCCTTGGCCGCCGTGCTCGGCATGACCGAGGACATAGACGTCGTGGCCGCCGCCGCGGACGGTACCGAGGTGCTGGCCGCCGTGGCCGCCACACCGGTCGACGTCGTCCTGATGGACCTGCGCATGCCGGTGATGGACGGTACCGAGGCCACCCGCCGGCTGAGCGAGGAGCACCCGGGAACGGCCGTGGTCGTGCTGACCACCTTCGCCGACGACGGCTCGATCCTGGCCGCCCTGAGCGCCGGCGCCCGCGGCTACCTGACGAAGAACGGGGGGCGCCAGGACATCGTGCGCGCGATCCGGGCCGCCGCTGCGGGACAGTCCGTACTCGACCACGAGGTGCAGAACCGCCTCCTGGCCACCGTCCGCACGCGCCCGTCGGCCGACGCACGACCGCTGCACTATGAGCAGGGCCTGGACGTGCGCACACCGATGCTTGACTCCCTCGCTCGGCCGATGCACGTCACAGCCCGGGAGAACGCGCAGCTCGGAAGGACCGTCGTACTTCTCGCTGCCGAGCTCGCGCAGCCGCAGACCGGCACCACCGCCACCATTCGACAGCATCGTCGACCTTCTGCTCAGCGGTTTCTCACTCAGGTCGTCCGGCGAGGAAGTCCGTACGGGAAGATGCGAGCGCTTCTGGAGCCTCTTCGGCCACGTGATGCCCGGAGTCGATGCCGTGGCCGCGTACGTTCGGTGCCCACTGCCGCCAAAACCTCACCGGATCCCCGTACAGTTCCTTGAGGTCGTCCCGGAGCGACCAGAGGATCAGCGCCGGGCACTGGATCTGCGTCCCGGCCGCGCGGTCGTCCTCCTCGTGCCGCCGGTCGATGGTGAGACCGGCCGGGTAGTCCTCCAGCATCGCCCGCACCATGCCGGGGTTTCTCGTGGCCGCGCGCCACTCGTCATGGTTTTCCTGCCCCATGCTCTGGGGGCACCGCGGTACCAGCTGTCCGGATCGGCGTTGATGACCCGCTCGGGGATGTCCGGCTGGGCGAAGAAGAACCAGTGCCGCCACTCCGTGCGAACTCGGTCGTGATTCGGGACAGGTGCTTTGGCGTTTAACATCGCGGGTCACTCGTCCTACTGACCTGCGGTTCTTCCCGGGACAGCGGAGGCGGCCGTTCTCCACGCTTCGAGATGTCGAGTCACGAAGAACGAGAGAACGGCCGCTGCGCATGAGTCTGCCCGTCGATGTTCCCGGAAGCGAGGCGTTGGGCCTGTTGTCCCGCTTTCGGGTCGAGTTCTATGAGTGTCTCTACCGGCGGGCGGATGCGCTCTTCGAGCTCACCGATGCGGTGCTGTGCGCGGACGGGCCGGTGAAGACGCTGGTCGAGCTGTCCCTGGCGGTCGAGCACCGGCGTGGCCACGGTGCCCTGTACGCCGCGCTGGACCGGGGCTGGCTGGAGCCGGCGCGGTTGCGCCGTGCTCTGGCCGGCCTGCCGCTGCCGAGGGCGGCCGACGGGCGGATCGTGCTCGCGGTGGACGTGTCGCACTGGCTACGGCCGGACGCGCCGACCAGTGACCAGCGGCTGTTCTGCCACGTCTATGGACGCGGTGACCGCAGCAGTGACCAGTTCGTGCCCGGCTGGCCGTACTCCTTCGTCGCCGCTCTGGAGACGGGCCGCACTTCCTGGGTCGCGCTCCTGGACGCGGTCCGTCTGGGTCCGGCGGATGACGCCACCCAGGTCACCACCCGCCAGCTCCGCGATGTAATTGCCCGGTTGCTCGCGGCCGGGCACTGGCGGCAGGGCGATGCCGAGATCCTCATCGTCATGGACTCCGGCTATGACACCGCCTACCTCACCCATGCCCTGGCGGACCTCCCGGTGGTGCTGGTCGGACGTCTGCGCTCGGACCGCGTGATGCTCCGCGACGCCGGCCCCGCCCGCTCCGGACCGCGCGGCGGACGGCCCCGCCGCCACGGCGGTGTCCTCACCCTCGCCAAGCCCGATACCTGGCACACACCCGACCTCATCACCACGACGGACACCAGCCGCTACGGCACCGCCGAGGCGAGGGCCTGGGACCGGATGCACCCCAGACTCACCCACCGCGGCCCCTGGCTCGATCACGCCCACGAGGAACTGCCCATCCTCCACGGCACGTTGATCCGCCTGGAGGTCGAGCATCTACCGGGGGACCGCGACCCGAAACCCGTCTGGCTGTGGTCTTCGGCGCACAGCGCCACACCTGCGGACATCGACCGCTGGTGGCAGTCGTTCCTCCGCAGATTCGACCTGGAACACACCTTCCGGCTCATGAAACAAACCCTCGGCTGGACCGCGCCGAAGATCCGCCACGCGGACACCGCCGACCTGTGGACCTGGCTCGTCATCGCCGCCCACACCCAGCTCCGCCTTGCCCGGCCCCTGACGGAGGACCTGCGCCGGCCCTGGGAACGCCGCATCGAACCCCGCCGCCTCACCCCCGCCCGGGTGCGGCGAGGGTTTCGCAACGTCCGCGCGGCGGCTTCCCGTCCAGCAGCCGCACCAAAACCGTCCCGGCCCGGCCCAGGACGCCCACCCGGCTCCCGCAACAAACAGCAAGCCAGACACCACGACGTCGGCAAGACCGTCAAACGCGCCGAATCGCTCAACGAACACCGAGGTCACCATCGTTAAACACCAAGCTCAGTGAGGGGCAGACAGTCGATCAGCGCCACCTGCGAGACCGCGTCGGGATGACCGAGGGCAAGACGCGGCGCGACACTGCCTCCTCGGCCGTGCCCGGCGAGCGCGAACCGGGCACGGCCGAGGGAACGCATTACGTCGACCACGTCACCAGCGACGGCCCGCTTGGAGTATCCCGAGTGGTCTGCGGTAGGCGCCGGACCGGTGGACCGGCCGTATCCCCGGAGGCGCGGCGTTCGCCCACCCGTCGTGAGGGAGGTTCTGCCCGGTCACGTAGTTGTCGGGCATTACTGAGGTTTTCAGGGCGGGGTCGGTGGGGTGATGGTCAGACCCGTGGCGGTGAGGCAGCCGTCGATCAGGTGGGGATGGAGCTGGATCTTGCGTAACTCGCGGCGAAGGATGCGGTCGAGGTCATCGGCTGTGTCGAAGGCGGTGTTGGCCATCGCCCTGCGTACCAGCGACCAGACGGCCTCGACGGGATTGAGGTCGGGTGCGTAGGGCGGGAGACGGACGGTGGTGAGCCAGTCGTGCTCGGCCTCGTACTGCTTCAGTCCAGCGGCCAGGTGGGTGTTGAGATTGTCCCAGACCACCACGATCGGGCCGTCGAGCTGGATGTGCGCGCGGACCAGCAGGTCGCGGTAGTCCTTCCAGGAGAAGCTTTTGCGTGTGCCCTTGAGGAGGAGATGGGTGCGGGGCCGGTGGATGAGACGGCTCTTCTCACCGGCTTTGTAGCAGCACAGGGCGGCGACCGAGGTCCGGCGACGGGACCTGCCACGAACGCGGATGACGGGTGTGTGTCCGCGCCGGCCCCAGGTGCGGGCCACCGGTGGCGTCATCGAGAAGCCGGCTTCGTCCTCGAAGACGATCCAGCCGTCACACGCCGCCGCGAGCCTTTTACCTGGGGCCACACCTCCTTCTTCCACAGCTCCACCGCGTGCTCGTCACGCTCGAGGGCTCTGCGGGCCGGTGCCTGCCAGGACCAGCCGTGCCGTTTCAGCAGCCGCCACACCGTCGCCACCGACAGGCTCACCCGCAGACGGCGGCGGATCACCGTCTGGACCCGGGCCAGAGTCCAGCGTTCGTCATCGAAGCCGTGCGCTGACGGACCCTTGCCGAGTTCCTCCTCGAGCACGGTGAACTGGGCATCGGTGACGGTCGGGGAGTTCGCTGGCCCCGCCGAGCGTAAGGCCTCCGCGCCGCCCTCGCGCCAAGCACGGCGCCACCGTTCCACCGACCGCACACTCACCCGCAGATCCTTCGCGATCACCTCCGTCTTCTCACCTGCCGCGAACCGCTGCGCGGCCTGAAGCCGGATCCCCTCACGAAACGCCCGACGCTCAGCGGTCAGGCCCCCACCCTCCGGATACCTCACCTCACCGGCATACCGCAGGGATCATGAACCGTCACCACCCGACGACAACCCGAAAACCTCAGTAGGAAGGCCCAAGGCCGGCTCGGCCCGTGACCCGCGGAGCCTGCGTCATGGATCACTGGGCGCTCGCGGCGGGCCGGACGACGATCTCGTTCACGTCGGTGCCCGGCGGCTGGCCGACCGCGTAGGCGATGGCCTCCGCGATGGCCGAGGCGGGCAGTGCCACGGCACGGTACGTCTTCATCGCGGTCCTCGCTTCCGGGTCGCTGATGCCGTCGGCGAGTTCGGACTCGGTCACGCCCGGAGAGACGAGGGTGACCCGGATGCTGCCGTCGGACTCCTGGCGCAGTCCCTCCGAGATCGCCCGGACAGCGAACTTCGTGGCGCAGTAGACGGCCGCCGTGGGCGAGACCTCGTACGCTCCGACCGAAGCGATGTTCACGAAGTGGCCGCCGCCCTGGGAGCGCATCGCGGGCAGGGCGGCGGCGATGCCGTGCAGCACTCCTCGCACGTTCACGTCGAGCATGCGGTCCCACTCGTCGGTCCTGAGCGCCGCCAGCGGCGACAGGGGCATCACTCCCGCGTTGTTGACGACGACGTCGATCCGGCCGTACTCATCCAGCGCCGCATCGATGAACGTCTGCGTGTCGGACGCGTCGGTCACGTCCAAAGGGCGAAAGGCGGCGGTGCCACCCTCCTCCGTGATCTGGGCTGCCAGCCGCCGGAGGCGGTCGGTACGGCGCGCGCCGAGGAACACCCGGTGCCCGTCCGCCGCCAGACGGCGCGCGGTCGCCTCCCCGATACCGCTGCTCGCCCCGGTGACGGCCACGGTCTTGCCGATCCGCTTCATGCCTTTCCCTCCTGGCCGAACGGAGCGGCCCTGCGCGGGCGCCCCGTTCCGTGTGTCGCCGACGGAGACACGCGCCGTCGGCCGCTGCCCCGAGTCTGCGCACCGCACGACGCGGCAACCAGGACACGCTGTGCCTGGGTACGGCGCACCCGGTCACATGATGGGTTCGCGGCCGGCGGCGGGCGGCTGTCACCCGCGGACGCCTCTTCGGCAGCGAGCTGCTCGGGCTTGAGACCGTGGCCTCCGTGAGCGGCGGCATGCAGGCGGCCCGCCGGGCACGACGCCGCGGTCCGGGCCGCCGCCGGTACTTCAGTGGGCGCCGGGCGGCCAGTGCTGTCAAGGCGGCCAAGAGCGTCAGGCACAGCCAGGCGAAGGTGTCGCCGATGCGGTCGTAGAGCGTGGTGGTGCCGTGGGTCGGGATGTAGGTGACCATGGTCTGGCGGCCGCCGGAGGTGAAGTAGTCCGCCGTGGCGAGGACGTGGCCCTGGTTGTCGTAGGCGGCGGAGACGCCCTCCGCGTCCTGGCGTACCAGGGCGTAGCCGGACTCGACGGCGCGCAGGGCCGCCTTGGCGGTGTGCGGGGCGCCGAACTCGTGCCAGTCGTGGGAGGGGACGAGCATGATGTCGGCGCGGACCCGCATCATGGCGGGGAAGTCCGCGTCGTAGCAGATGACGTTCGCCAGCCGGCCGTATGGGGTCTTCACGACGGGGACGCGGCCGTCGCCCGGCGTGTACTTCTCGGAGCCCGGGATGGGGTGGGCCTTCTGGTAGGTCCACAGCACCTTGCCGTGCGGGTCGATGAGGATCGCCTCGTTGCGGCCGTACGCGGGTGCGGTGGCGGTGTGGACGCGGACGCCGATCTCCAGGTAGACGCCCGAGCGGCGGGCCTCGGCCTGTGCGGCGGCCACGGTGGCGGCCTCGTGCGACTCCTGGGTGCGGACGGCCTCCTCGGGCCAGACGACGATCTTCGCACCGGCGGCGGCCTCGCGCCGGGTGGCGGTCAGCAGGTCGTCCTCGACGGCCGTCATCGCGGGCTGCACCTGTGTGGCGGGGGCGGTGGCGACGCCGGCCGGGGTGTCGGCGTACCGGCTCAGTACCGTCTTGAGGTGCTGCGTCACGGCCGGGTCGGGGCTCACGCCCGCGATGCGTACGGTCGGGCTCGTGGGCGGGGTGAGCGCGAGCCGGGCGCCGCCGGCGGCGAGGACGAGGGCTGGCAGGAGGGCTGCGTACAGCAGGCCGGCGCGCCACGAAGGGCGTCCCCAGCGTTCCCGGATTCCGTTGACGGCGGCAGCGACGTAACCGATCAGGAACCCGATCCCCCACGGGCCTGTCACCGAGACGAGTTGGAGGAGGGGCAGGTCGCCGTGCTGGGTGACGGCCAGGGAGCCGTAGGCCGTGCCGAACGGGGAGACCACGGTGATCAGGTACTCGGTGGCCGCCACACCGGCAGGGAAGGCCAGGGTGGCGAGCGCGGGGCGCAGGCGGCCCGCCAGGAGCCGGTCGGCCAGGTACGGCAGCGTCTGCAGGGCGGCGAGCGCGGTGGCGCCCGCGACGACCACGAAGTTGAAGCCGATCTTCGACTCCTGTACCCAGAAGCCGGCCGCGGCGGCATGCGCCGCCCAGAGCCACAGCGGTCCTGACCATGCGCGGCCAAGTCGTGCGAACCGCAGCAGGAGCACGGGGTAGAGCCAGGCCGCCGCCGCGATGTCCCACCGGCCGCCCACCGCGAACAGCATCGTCCCCGCGCCGAGGACCAGCAGGCCGTACTGCCGTAACACGTGATTCTTCGGTATCGGGTGATTCTTCACAGGGGACGACGCTAGGGAGAGGGGGTGTCGTCGCGCCTCGGCCGGTGTGGTGAACTCCGTTCACGGGCGCGGAACTTTCGGTGCCCGACCGGAGGATGATCCGCCGCGCTCCCGGGTCGTCTAGCCTGACCGACCAAGATGGTCACTGACTTGAAGGCCGCGCCACGAGCCGCGCGGCGCTGGATCGCCTGCCGACCGCAGGCGGCGGACGCCGCGCTCGGCGGTGGGCTGACGTTGTTCGACGTGGCCACCGTGATACACCGCGTCCCGGAACCCGCCGCCTGGGGCGTGGCCCTGTGGGGGGCGCAGACCGTGCCCCTGTTGTGGCGGCGGACGCACCCGTGCCTCGCGCTGGCGGCGATGACCGTCCTGTACGCGGCCTTCCAGGCGACCTCCCCGATCGCCGGGAAGGTGCCGGGCCCGTTCCTGCTCATGCTCGGCGTGTACGCCCTGGCCGGACACGTCCGTGCCCGCGTGAGCCTGCCGGGGGCGGTGCTGTGCCTCGTCTCGGCGCTCACCGCCGACGCCCTCACCGGGCACTGGCGGCAGCCGCCGAGCTTCGGTTCGCTGGAGCCGGTCAGCGCCACGACGTTCGTCTTCTCCTTCGGTCTGGCCTGGACGTTGGGGTACGGCAGACGCAGGATCGGGGCCGATGCCGACCGGCTGCGCGATCTCAACCGGCGGCTGGCCGCCGAGCAGGAGCGCAACGCCCGCCAGGCGGTGAGCGCCGAACGATCCCGTATCGCCCGTGACCTGCACGACGTGGTGGCCCACCATGTGAGCGCCATCGCCGTGCAGGCGCGGGCCGCCGAGGACGTCCTGGCCACCGGGCCGCTCCCCGACCCGGCGGTGGTGGAGGGTGTCGGACTCATCGCGCGGAGCGCCGACACCGCGCTCGTCGAGATGCGGCGACTGCTCGGGCTGCTGTCCTTCCGTGACCAGTGGCTCGCACCCGAACCGTCCCTCGGCCACCTCGGCCCGCTCCTGGACATGGCCACCGCGGCGGGCTGCCGGGTGACGAGCCGGGTGGAGCCGGAGGCGGAGAGCGCGCCGTCCCCGGGGATGCGGGTGTCGGCCTACCGGATCGTCCAGGAGGCGCTGACGAACGTCGTCAAGCACGCCGGTCCCGTGGGCGTGCGCGGCGACGCCTCGCGGCTCACCGTCGAGGTGGTGAACGGTCCGGCCGCCCCGGGCCACCAGCCCGTCCCCGGCAGCGGGCGCGGGCTGGTGGGCATGCGCGAACGCGTGGCTGCGTTCGACGGCGAGCTGACGGCCGGGGTGTGCGAGGGCGGCGGCTGGCGGCTGTACGCCGTCCTGCGGGCGCGGACGCCGCGAGCCGCAGAGGTGGCCGTATGACGGTACGGGTGCTCGTGGCTGACGACCAGGAGATGGTGCGGACCGCGCTGCGGCTGGTCATCGACCGCCGCGAGGGGCTGATGGTCGTCGGCGAGGCGGGCGACGGGGAGCAGGCGGTCGCCCGGGCGACCGAACTGCGGCCCGACGTCGTGCTGATGGACATCCGCATGCCCGGCACGACCGGTGTCGAGGCCACCCGGCGCATCACCGGCTGCTGGCCCGGACCGGGACCGGCGCCGCGGGTCCTGATCCTCACCACGTTCGACCTGGACGAGTACGTGCATGCCGCGCTGCGGGCGGGCGCCGCCGGGTTCCTGCTGAAGAACAGCCCGCCCGACCGGCTGGCCGAGGCCGTACGCGCGGTCGCGGCCGGGGAAGCCGTGCTCGCCCCGGACGTCACCCGCCGCCTGATCGACACCGTCACCGCCCTGCCCGCCGGACTGCTGCCCGGGCCTCCCCCGGCCGCCCGGCCGGACCGGACCGAGCTGTCGCGCCTGCTGACCGCCCGCGAACTGGAGGTCCTGGTACTGGTCGGGCGCGGTCTGTCCAACGCACGGATCGCCGCCGCCCTGGGCCTGAGCGAGGCCACCGTGAAGAGCCGTGTGAACCGCATCCTCACCCGCCTCGGCTTGGAGAACCGGGTGCAGGCGGCGCTACTCGTCCACGGGGACGGTCAGGCTCCGCTCGCCGGCCGGGACGGTGAGTGATCGATCTGTGTGGACCAGCAGCCACTCCGGCTCGATGTAGATGCTCAGGTACGGCATCCGTGAGGGTGACAGTGTTGCGGCGGCTCAGAACGGCGGCCAGGACGCGGTGGCGGTGGTCGAGGAAGCCGAAGCCGGGGTTGTCCGCGCCGGTTGATGTCCTTCCTCTTCTCACGCTCGGCCTCCGCCAGGATCCGGTGGCAGGGCTCCAGCTCCTCCACGAGCCGGTCGAACCGCTCACGGGACATACCGGTCAGGGCCGGATGGGGGAGGAAGAGGTGGCTTCGGCCGGTATCGGCGGTGCCTTCGCCTGTTCCGGCTCGGCCGACGGCGCCTGCTCGGGGTCGCATGAGGCCAGTCGAGTACGAGACCGTCATGACCCCACCCGCAGCTCTGGCTGCATGAACCCTGCTGTCACCCGATCATGCGGCAGTCCCCTGCGACGTACGGGAAGCATGGCGGCACCGGGGCGCTGTGCTGCAGCGACGGCAGCCGCGCCGCGTTCGCCCTGGCGCTCGACCACTGGTTCACCACGTCACCGACCGCGGGTGACCAGCGTCGCTCGCCCGCATCGAGGCCCAGACCGCGCTCGGCGCGCTGATCAGTTTCGACTGAACGTGTGGCGACCGGTGAGCCCGTTCGCAGCGGGCGGGCAGGCTGAACGGATCCCTCCAGGCAACGTGACATTGTATGCTGACTTTGCGTATGTCTGGAGGACCGGTCATGGGTCATTTGTCGTCCGGCAGTGTCATTCCCGTGCGGGAGCACCTGCGCGACCAGGTGGCCAACGCGCTGCGTGCCGCCCTCATCGCGGGCGAGCTGCGGCCCGGCGTCGTCTACTCCGCGCCCACCCTAGCTGCCGACCTCGGGGTGTCGGCCACCCCGGTGCGCGAGGCCATGCTCGACCTGACCAGGGAGGGCCTGGTCGAGGCGGTGCGCAACAAGGGCTTCCGGATCACTGAGGTGACCGAGCGCGAGCTCGACGAGTACATTGAGATCCGCGAGATGATCGAGGTTCCTACGATCGGACGCGTCACGGCCGTCGTCGGCACCGAGCAGTTGGAGCCGCTGCGCTCGCTCGCCGAGGAGATAGTCAAGGGCGCCAGGCGGCACGACCTGATCGCCTACCTGGAGGCCGACCGCCGTTTCCACCTCGGTCTGCTCGGCCTCGTCGGCAACAGGCATCTGGTCCACGTGGTGGATGACCTCCGCAAGCGCTCGCGGCTGTACGGGCTGACCGCACTGGACGTCAGCGGCCGCCTGGTGGAGTCGGCTGAGGAACACCTCGAACTGCTCGACCTGATGCTGGCCGGCGACGCCGAGGGCGCGCAGGCGTGCATGCGGCGCCACCTCGGCAACGTCCGCTCCCTGTGGGCCGGCTCTTCCCAGACGGCCCCGTCCGCCGAACTGGACCGCGGCGCGAGCTGAGGGCCCGTCGCGTCGACGGACGGTCTGACCCATGGCCTATGCCAGGGTAAGGACGATCCGGGCCGGCCAAGAGCGACCCGGCCCGTTCGAACCGCAGAGCCGTCATGCCTTCGTTCATCCGGGCCCGCGGCGCAGAAGGCCGGGACCGCGGCGGTCAGGCCCGGCGCCAGGGCCGCGGTCTTCCACGCCGCCGCCCCGCACACGTCGGTGGAGCACCTGGTGGCGTGGGGCTGCTCGGCGACTGGCCGGTGGACAAGGTCTTCGTCCTCGGCCTGCACCGGCGCTGGTCGTTGACCGGCACGGGCCACATGCTCGGCCTCGACGTCCACGACTGCGCGCTCGCCCCCACCGAGGCGTACGTGGACGGAACGCTGGAGCCGGGGACGGTACTCACGGTGGAACCTGGCCTGTAATTCCGATCCGACGACCTGTCGGTGCCGCATGAGTGCAGGGGACAGGTGTGCGGGGATCGTCAGATCGTCGGGCTGGAAGTACAGACCGGGTTCGAGGGTCAGGACGTGGCCCGGCTCCAGGACGCCGTCCAGGTAAGCACTGTTCCGGGCATCGGCGCAGTCGTGGCAGTCCAGGTCCAGCATGTGTCCGGTGCCGCAGACGGTGTAACGGCCGTACAGGGAACGCTCGTCGGGGTCGGCGCCGCCCCCAGGAGGCCAGGCCCTCGGCGACGACGCGCGTCGCGGCGTCGTGGAAGTCGCCGAACCGCGTGCCGGGCCGCAGCGCGGCGATGCCCGCGGACTGGGCCGCGTACACCAGGTCGTAGACCTGGCGCTCCGCATCGCGGCCATCCGGCGCTCGGCGACCGTCAGTTCCTCCGCCGTCACCGCGCCCGGGCTGTCCACGACGATCCGGAAGGGCTCGCCGCCGGTGTGCCGGTCCATCGTCCCGACCGGCTGCGTCCTCGTCATCCGCCTCCCACTTCCAGGTCGGCTTCGGCAGTTTGCGCGCCGGTGTTATGGGTCGGAGGGAGACAGTGCTGGGTCCCTGAGCATTGCCCATGACTTCACCTCAGTGCAATGTTACATATCGCTGCCCGCCTCCTCGGGTGGCTTCCTCTTCGCTCCCCCCACTGGAGATGCGATGCACTGTCGATCACTCCTGCCCAGAATCCTGGCCGCCGCTCTGGCGGCCGGAGGGCTCGTCATCGGCCTCACGACACCCCAGGCCGCTGCGGCCCCCGGCGTCACCAGGCCGGTCCCGTCACCAGCCGCCTCGTCACCCTCCGCGGCCGTGCTGGCGGCCAAACAGCACGGAAAGGCCACGCCGACCGGAGCCGAGACGGGTCAGTCCCAAGCCGCCGCCACGCAGGCGAAGCCGCTGCCCGCGAAGCTGCGCGGGGAGCCAGCTGCCCTGGTTTCGGCGAAGCCGCCCAAGCCGGACCTGTCAGCACCCGTGGCTCTCCATGCGGTCGGTGCCGCCCGGCCTGCCGCTGTCACGTCGTGCACCACGGCGGACTTCGCCGGCCGGTCCGGCAGCGACCTGGTGTCGTACATCAAGACGGTGGAATGGAGTGCCTGCATCAACCCGCTGTTCAGCCTGACCGGTTCGGACGCGCACGCCGTGTTCAACCAGTCGCAGATGCTCGCGGTGGCGAACGGCATCGCGAGCGCGGCGGGCTCCTACACCGGTGACGAATCCGGTGGCCTGTACGAGCTGATGTACTTCATGCGCGCCGGTTACTACGTGCAGTACGGAGACCCTCAGGACGTCGGCACGTACGACTCCACGCTCCGCACCGCCATCGAGAAAGCGTTCAACACGCTGTTCGCCAGCAGCCACGCGAACGACGTCAGTGCGGGCAACGGCGCCGTGCTGGAGCAGGCGTTCATCCTCACCGACAGCGCGCAGGTGCAGGCCGACTACCTCGACGTCTACGGCCGGTACCTCAACGCCTACACCAGCAGTTCGTGGGACGCCGTCCCGGAGATGGACCGCGCGCTGAACGCGATCTACACCCCGCTGTGGCGCGGCCCGTGGCTGTCGGACTTCGTCACCGCGATCACCGCGGATTCCCGTATTGCCGACACGCTCTACAGCTTCACCCTCAACCACCGCGACTTGCTCGGCGGGAACAACGACGTCCTCGACTCGAACGCGGGGAACGACCTGGCCGCCTTCATCCAGATACCGGCCCTGCAGAGCAAGATCCGTCCCCTCATCAAGGGTCTGCTGGACGGCTCGTCCATCACCGGTGCCACGAAGAGCCTGTGGGTGCACGTCGCCTACCGGGCCAGCACCGGGGACCCGGGCCAGTGCTCCTACTACGGCGTCTGCGACCTGACGAAGCAGCTCACCGCGGCTGCGCTGCCGATCAACAACGCATGCAGCGACTTCACCATCATGGCGCAGGCGCTGACAGCGACGGAGCAGTCCGACGTCTGCACGAGCCTGTCGAACGAGGTCGCGTTCTACCAGAATCAGGTCAAGACCACCAGGCCGATCCCCGGTGAGTACTTCAACCTGAAGATGGTCATCTTCGGGAGCAGGGCCGACTACGTGACCTACTCGTGGGCGATCTTCGGCAACGACACCAACAACGGCGGCGAGACGCTCACCGGCACGCCGACCGACCCGAACAACATCGCCTACTCCATTCTCTACCAGTGGCCGACCGACAATGGCTTCACGGCCAACGCGTGGAACCTCAACCATGAGTTCGCGCACGTCCAGCAGTCCATCTACGACATGAAGGGCGACTTCGGCACCCAGATCACCGTCCCGGACGTCTGGTGGATCGAGGGCCAGGCGGAGTACGTCTCCTACTCCTACCGCAACCGCACCGACGACGGCGCGCTGACCGAGGCGGCCAAGCACACCTACAAGCTCAGCCAACTCTTCCAGAACACCTACGCCATCGACGACGAAACGCGCACCTACCCGTGGGGTTACCTGGCCGTCCGGTACATGACCGAGAAGCACCCGGACCAGATCCAGGCCATGCTGGCCAAGATGCGGACGGGGGACTACCAGGGTGCCTACGCCGGCTACAACAACATCGGCACCAGCTACGACGCCGACTTCGATGCCTGGCTCGACGCCCTGGGCGGTGGCAGCGGCAACGGAGGCGGCTCGGCCACGGCCTGCACCGGCACCAACGCACAGGCGATGGGGCAGAACTGCTTCCGGTCGGGCCAGTCCCGGGTTGCCGGGGACACCGACTACCTGTGGATCTGGCTGCCGGCCGGCACCACCACTCTGAAGGTCACCACCAGCGGCGGCAGCGGAAATGCCGACCTCTACTACGACCCGACGACATGGGCCGGCCCCTCCACCTTCACCGAGAAGTCCACCAACTCGGGCAACACCGAGAGCATCACCGTCAGCAACACCGAGGCGGGCTACCGGTACATCAGCCTGTACGCGGTGACCGACTTCGGCGGGGTCACCGTCACCACGTCGTTCTGATCTTCCCCGGAACGACACCGACTGAATGACCAGAAGACCGTGGCCCGGTCGATCGGAGTCGACCGGGCCACGGCCCTGAGAGCTGCGAACAAAAGTGGGCCCCGGCGGGCGGTGTCCGGCGCCTTGCGAGGGCGCGTGCCGGGCGCCGGCCGCCGGGGCCCCCTTCTGTTCGCAGCTCTGAGCATGTGCCGACGCCGCACACCCCGTACGCCTACGCCCGCGTGGCCCGGTAATGGCGGGCGGCCCATGTCTGGAAGTGTGTCGCCCGGCCGATGAGTTCCTCGTAGGCGGCCAGGGCCGCGCCGAAGATCGTCAACGTGACCTCGTCGGACACGCGCTCTCGGTGCCACACCAGCACATAGCGGCACCACAGCGGTGTGCCGGCCAGCGGCTTGACGACTACACCCGGGTTCGGCTTGCAGGTGGCCTGGACCACGGAGATGCCCAGCCCGTCGGCGATCATCCGCTGCAACTGGTCCCGATCACCGAGGTACTCGTGCACGGTGGCGGGTGTGAAGCCGGCCGCCTGGAAGGCGTCGTAGCAGACGCCGGGCCAGCCCGCACCGTCGTCGGGCGTCAGGAACCAGGCGTCCCCCGCCAGATCGCGCAGCGGCACGTCCAGTTGTCCGCTCGCCGGGTGGGCGGCGGGCAGGGCCACGAAGCTGGGCTCAGTGACGATGCCGCGGCGCACCACGGCATCCGAGTGCCCCAGCTCCCGTCCGGGATAGTCGACCGCGACGGCGATGTCCAGCTTGTCGTCCTCGATCAGCCTGATGATCTCGGCTGAGGAGTACACGCTGCTCACCTGTGTGGTCAGCGCCGGCAGGACGGTGCGCGCCCGCTGTAGGAGTCCTGGCAGGATGGGCGTGTTCGTCGCGGCTATCCTCAGTACCTGATCCGTCCCGCGGCGGCCCGCGGTGGACCGGCGCCCGATCAGGTTCGCCAGCGCCACCACCTTGCGGGCCTGCACCACCACCTCGACCCCGAAGCGTGTCGGCGTCACCCCCGCACTGCCCCGGACGAAGAGGTCCTCACCCATGAGCCGCTCGATGCGCTTCAGCTGACTACTGACCGCGGGCTGCGAGCATCCCAGGACGGTGGCCGTCAGACCGAGGCTCATCGTGTCGGCGATCGTGCACAGCATCCGCAGGTGTCGGAGTTCGAGTTCCATCAGCACCCGTCCCAGGTCTCTCAAGAGTGAGCCGAGTTTACGTCCGGGCGCTGATTTTTGGGGGTTTCGGTGCAGGCGGGAGCAGGTGTGTGAAGAGCCTCGTCCCCTGGCGGCGGGGCGCCGACCGGTGGTGCTCGAAGTGACAGTGACGCCCGCTGCGGGCGGCGCGTGATCACGCCCAGACGCACTGGCGTACGACGTGGGCATGACGCGCAATCCTCCCATGATGTGCGGTATGGGAGCTTTCGTCGTCTTCGCCCTGCTTCGGCACCTGGATCGATCGGCATAATGAACGAGCCATGGTGAGGGTTGTTCGGTAAAACGATCAATAGAAGGAAGGTGGGAGCGGCGTGAGCGTTCCCGAGGGGTCGATCCGGGGCCTGCTGGCGGTCAACCTCAAGCGGATTCGGACAGGCCGCGGCTTGTCGATCTCGGAGCTGTCCCGGCGTTCGAAGATCGGCAAGGCGACGCTGTCGGAGCTTGAGTCCGGTTCGGGCAACCCGACGATCGAAACGGTGTTCAGCCTGTCGCGGGTACTGGAGGTGCCGATCTCCGACCTCGTGGACGGCAGGGCTCCCGGCGAGCTGACCGTGGTGCGGGCCGAGGAAGTGGAAGTGCTCAGCGGTGAGGGCGTCGACCTGCGCCCCCTGCAGCGGTTCGAATCGGGCGATACCGTCTTCGAAGTGTACGACCAGCAGGTGCGGGCCGGTTGCCGGCAAGAGTCGCTCGGCCATGTCGGGACCGAGCACACCATCGTGCAGGTCGGTCGGCTGGGCGTGCGGGTGGAGGGGCATGAGGTGGAGCTGGGGCCGGGGGACTACGTCGGCTTCGACGCCCTGAGGCCGCACAGTTACACGGCCCTTGAGGACGGGACCGTGCGTTCGGTGCTGCTGCTGCAGTACCAGGCGCATGAGCGGCTGCACCTGTCGGATCCCACCCTGGACACCCGCCATCCCGGACAGCGGTCGAGGCCGGGCGAAAATTCCGTGCACGGCGACCGTTGACACGTCCGTGCGTCCCTTCATAGCCTCCCTTTCGTTCGATTGAGCGAACGAGGAGGTTCGATGCGCGGGACGCGGGTCGCGGTGCTGGGTGCCGGAATCGTGGGCATCGCCTGCAGTCGCGAGCTGGCGCTGGCCGGTCTTGAGGTGACCCTCGTCGATCGCGGCGGCGCCGGCGCAGCGACCACCGCCCATGGAGAGGGCAACGTGCTGGTCTCTGACAAGGGACCCGGTCCCGAACTGGAACTCGCCCAGTTCTCCAGGCGGTTGTGGCCCGAGTTGCTGGCCGCGACGGCCGAACGGTCCGAGCGCGCGGCTCGATCGGTGGAGTGGGAGGCCAAGGGCGGCATCGTCGTCGCGACCACCGGCGCGGGCGCCCAGGAGCTGCACCGGTTCGCCGCTGCGCAGCGTGAAGCCGGAGTGAGGGCCGAGGCGCTGGACGGCGACGCGCTCGCCCGGGCCGAACCCTTCGTCACCCGTGACTGCACCGCCGCCTTGTACTACCCCGATGACGCTCAGGTGCAGCCGGCCGGCGCGGCCGCCGCCCTGCTGGCGGACGCTCTCGACGCGGGTGCGACGCTGAGGACCGGGTGCGAGGTGCTCGGGGCGACCACCCGCGGCGGCCGAATCACCGGCGTGCGCACCTCCACCGGCCTGCTCGAGGCGGATCTGTTCGTCAGCGCTGCCGGCCCGTGGGCGGGCGAGCTCACCGCCCGGCTGGGCGCACCGGTCGACATCCGGCCCCGGCGCGGCGACGTGCTGGTGACCCCCGCGCTGCCGCCGATGGTCTTCCACAAGGTCTATGACGCCGACTACGTGGGAGCGGTCGGCAGCAGCGCCGAAGACCTGCAGATCTCCACGGTGGTGGAGTCCACCCGGGCCGGCAGCGTACTGATCGGCTCCTCGCGCCGCCGGGTCGGCTTCGACGACCGGCTGCGCCCCGAAGTGCTGGCAGCGATCGCGGCAAAGGCCCTGCGGCTGTTTCCCGGCCTGGCGGATGTGACGGTCATGCGTGCCTACGGCGGCTTCAGGCCCTACGTACCCGACCACCTGCCCGTCATCGGCGCCGACCCCCGGCTTGACGGCCTCTGGCACGCGGGCGGGCACGAGGGCGCTGGAATCGGCCTGTCGGTGGGTACCGCACGGCTGCTGAGAAACCTGCTGCTCAATCAGCCGACGGACGTGGACGCGACCGCGTTCCGCGTGGACCGACCGTCCGTGCTGGGAGAAGCGGCATATCCCGTGAGTGAGGAAACGGCATGAGTCCACGACGTGTCCGGGCCGACACCGACTCCGTCGGGCGCCAGGAGAGGCCGCTGAGCATCACTGTGGACGGTGAAGCCGTGGCCGGCATCGCCGGCCAGAGCCTTGCCGGAGTGATGCTCGCAGCCGGGCGGCCGGCCTGGCGGAAAGGGCCTTCCGGTGCCGCCCGCGGAGTGTTCTGCGGCATCGGTGCCTGCTTCGACTGCCTGGTGACCGTCAACGGCATGCGCGACGTACGCGCCTGCCGCCGACGGGCCGGGGACGGCGACGTGGTGACCACCCAGTCCCGTCTGCGGGACCGAGCGATGTCACCGCAGGCGCCCACCGTGACCGGAACGGAGAAGCGGTGACAGCCCGTCACGTCGTGGTGGTCGGTGCGGGCCCTGCGGGCCTGGCCGCAGCGGAGGCGGCCCTGAGCGCCGGAGCCGAGGTGACACTGATCGACTCAGCCGAGCAGCCCGGAGGCCAGTACAACAGGATGCTGCCCGATGCCTACGGTGCCGCTCACCCGGAGCGGCTCCAACACGGATGGCGTGACTTCGACCGTCGCCGTAGCCGGGTGCTTACCCATCCACGCTGTACCTGGTCGCCGGAAACCTCGGTGTGGGCGCTGGAACGCCTCGACCCCACCGAACCCGGCCCGCCGCGCGTGCACATGCTCAGCGGCGGCCCGGCCGATGGTGGTGAGCGACGTCGCCACACGCTGGACCCCGACGCGCTGGTGCTCGCCGTGGGCGCCCACGACCGGGTGCTGCCGTTCCCTGGCTGGGAACTGCCCGGTGTGTTCACCGCGGGCGCGGCGCAGGCGCTGGCCAAGGGGGAGCGCGTGGTGGTCGGCGACCAGGTGATGGTCGCCGGCACCGGCCCGTTCCTGCTTCCCGTAGCAGCATCGCTGCTGGAAGCAGGCTCGAAGGTACTGGCCGTGCTCGAAGCCAACGTACTGGCAACCGTTGCGCGCGGCTGGGCACGACGTCCCTGGGAACTGGCAGCCCAGGCAGGGAAAACCTCCGAGCTCATCGACTACACCACGGCACTGACCCGCCACCGGGTGCCCTACCGCACGGGTCGTGCAGTCGTCGAGGCACGCGGCGAGGGCCGCGTGGAAGAGGTCGTCACCGCACGGCTGAGCGCCGACTGGTCAGTGGTGCCGGGCAGTGAACGCACCACCGCGGTCGACGCGGTGTGTGTCACCCACGGCTTCAGCCCGCAGTTGGAGCTGCCCCTGGCCGCCGGCTGTGCGCTGTCCCGCACACCGGCCGGTGAGTTCGTGGCCGTGGACGACGACCAGTGCACCAGCTGCACCGGCGTCTACGCCGCCGGCGAGATCACCGGTATCGCGGGCGCCCCGGCCGCACGGGCGGAGGGCGCGCTCGCCGGATGGCTCGCCGCCGGCGGCGCCCCGTCCGCTCCGACGCTGCGTGCCGTGCGCCGCGGCCGGGACCAGGGCCGCGCCTTCGCCGACCGGCTGGCCCGAGCACACCCGATCGGCACCGCCTGGCCGGGGTGGCTGCGGCCCCAGACCGTCGTGTGCCGCTGCGAGGAAGCCGATTACGCGTCGATCTGCCGTGCCGTCACCGACCCCGCCAGCGCGGCTGCACGAGTCACCAGACTGGAGACCCGGGCCGGCCTCGGCCCGTGCCAGGGCCGCATGTGCGGTCCCACGATCGTCGACCTCACGGCACGACTGAACGACGCATCCCCCGACCGCTGGTACGAGGGACTGTCACCGGCCAGCCCGCACCGCAGGCCGATCGCCCAGCCGATCCGGCTCGGAGAACTGGCCGGCCTTCCCGCACCCACCCCTGTTTCCTCTGCGAAGGAGAGCAACTCATGAGCGACACCAAGAAGCAGAAAGTCTCTCTCGGCGGCGTTGTGGTGGCCACCGCGCTGCCCTACCGCGAGGACACCTCCGCCCCGGCCGGCCTGGCCGTCGACTACGACCGCTACGCCGAGCACTGCCGCTGGCTGGTCGACAACGGCTGCCACGGCGTCGGCCCGAACGGCTCGCTGGGCGAGTACTCCTCCCTGACCGACGAGGAGCGCCGCAGGGTGGCCCGTACCGCCGTCGAGGCGGTCGGCGACTCGGGGACCGTGGTCGTCGGAGTGCACGGCGTCGGCTCGCACCAGGCCCGGCACTGGGCCGAGATCGCGGCCGAGGACGGCGCCGACGGCGTGCTGTGCCTGCCGCCGACCATGTACCGCGCCAACCGCGGTGAGATCCTGGCGCACTTCGAGGCCGTGGCGTCCGTCGGCCTGCCGGTGATGGTCTACAACAACCCCATCGACACCAAGGTCGACCTGGCCCCTGACCTGCTGGCCGAGATCTCCTGGATCGACAACGTCGTCGCGGTGAAGGAGTTCTCCGGTGACGTCCGGCGCGTCCTGGAGATCCGGGAGCAGGCGCCCGGCCTGGAGGTGATCAGCGGCGCCGACGACGTCGTACTGGAGAGCCTGCTGATGGGCGCCACCGGCTGGTTCGCCGGCTTCCCGAACGTCTTCCCGGCGGAGTCGGTCCGCCTGTACGACCTGGCGGTGGCCGGCAAGGTGGAGGAGGCCCGCGCCCTGTACGAACCGCTGGTCGCGGCCTTCCGCTGGGACTCGCGCACCGAGTTCGTCCAGGCCATCAAGCTCGGCATGGAGCAGGTCGGCCGCTACGGCGGCCCCTGCCGCCCGCCGCGCGGCCCGCTGACGGCGCGGATGCGCGAGCAGGTCCAGGCCGACATGGCCCGCGCCATCGGCAGCCTCGCCCAGCAGGCCGGCTGATGCGGTCCGTCCGTACGATCAGCGCCGTCGACTCGCACACCGAAGGCATGCTCACCCGCGTCGTGACCGGGGGCGTGGGGCCGGTACCGGGCGACACCATGGCCGAGCGGCGCCGCCACGCCGTGGAGCACCTGGACGGCCTGCGCCGCTTCCTGGTCGACGAGCCGCGCGGCCACGCCGCCATGAGCGGCGCGATCCTCCAACCGCCGACCCGCCCGGATGCCGATTGGGGGGTGCTGTACATCGAGGTCAGCGGCTTCCTGCCGATGTGCGGGCACGGCACGATCGGGGTGGCCACGGTCCTGGTGGAGGCCGGGATGGTGCCGGTCACGGAGCCGGAGACCACCGTGCGCCTGGACACGCCGGCGGGACTGGTCGAGGCGCGGGTCACGGTCCGCGACGGCTGCGCCGAGAAGGTCACCCTGCGCAATGTGGACGCCTTCGCCCTCGAACTCGACGCCACGGTGAAGGTGCCCGGCCTCGGCGACGTCCGCTACGACATGGCATACGGCGGCAACTTCTACGCCATCGTCGAACTCGACCAGCTCGGCCTGCCGTTCGACCGGTCCCACAAGGACGAGATCCTCGCCGCCGGTCTCGCCGTCATGCGGGCGGTGAACGAGCAGCGCCGGCCGGCGCATCCGGCGGACCCGCTCATCTCCGGCTGCAAGCACGTGCAGTTCCTGGCGCCGGACTCCACCGCCCGGCACTCCCGCAACGCCATGGCCATCCATCCCGGCTGGTTCGACCGCTCACCGTGCGGCACGGGCACCTCGGCGCGGATGGCGCAGCTGAACGCGCGAGGCGAACTCCCCCTGCACACCGAGTTCGTCAACGAGTCGTTCATCGGTACCCGGTTCACCGGCCGGCTGGTCGACAGCACCGAGGTGGGCGGCCTGGCCGCAGTCGTCCCCGAGTTCTCCGGCCGCGCCTGGATCACCGGCACCGCGAGCTACCTGCTCGACCCCACGGATCCCTTCCCGCACGGGTTCGTGCTGTAGGACCGTCGCCCCAGCGAACGGTGCCTACCGGCGGCGCCGCTCGCCGGGCGGTTCATCACCTGCCCGCAGGCCGGACTTCCTCCGCAATCGCCTGCCGACGGGTGTCCCCACGGCCTGCCTTCGACGCGCCGCAGCGTGACGTGCCCGGGCTGAAGCTGCCTTCCAGCCCCATCTGGCCCGTGCTCCTGGCCAAGACCGCCGACACCACCCCCGTTCGTCCTCACCGGGAGGGACCCTCATGTCCCGCACAACACCAGCCGAACCGCGCTGCCAAGTCTCTGCCGGTCAGGAGTTGTTCTCCCGCTCCGGTAGAGATGCTGTGCAGGCACAGCCGGACGGCCACCGGTTCCGGGCCGGGGCGGCCGTCACAGCCATCCGTTGCGCTGGGCCTGCAGGGCGAGTTGGAAGCGGTTCGCGGCGCCCAGCCGGGCCATCAGGACCTCCAGGCGGCGGAACAGCGTACGGCGGCTGATGCCCAGCTCGCGGGAGATGACGCCGTCGCTCGTGCCGCTGGCCAGGAGCCACAGCAGACGGCGGTCGGCGGGAGACAGACCGACCGGGCGGGCCGTGCCGCCCTTGAAGGGCAGAGCGTGCTGCCACGACTGCTCGAACAGCGCGATGAGGGCGGAGAGCAGACCGCACGGCTGTACGACCAGCATGGTGTTGTGCACGTCGACCTCTTTGATCGACAGCGACACCAGAGCGTACGCCTCGTCGATGATCAAGAGTTTGACGGGGACGGATGACAGCACCCTGGCCTGCTCACCGGCGTCGATGCACGGTTCGATGACGTGTTTGAGATGGCCCGGGCGTTCCAGCGACTCGCGGGAGTACACGACGCGTTGTTCGACCCCGCGGGCCAGCGTGGCCAGTGCGTCCTCCATGGCACTGGCCACGGGGAAGTAAGGGGGCGACTCGAGCTGCCGGATCTGGTGGCGGGCGCTGGCCCAGGCTCGGCGCATCCTGGGTCCGATGGCGTCGCCGGTGACGATCTCGACGAGGTGGTCGTTGGGGGCAGCGAGCCGCTGGCGCCGGAACGCATCGAAGGCGCCCGCGACCGCGATACGGGAATGCTCGACCTCTGCCGCACGGCGCCGGGCGAGCACTTCGAGACCCGCCGCCGGTGCCACCGGCGCCACCACGTCTTCATCCCTCTCGGCGGCATCGGCCAGGCCGGCGTCGACGAGCTCCTGGTACGCCGCGGACAAACCCGGACCGTCCAGACCGGCCGCCGAGGCGATGTCGCTCAGCGGCGCGGGAGCCAGTTCCAGCAGGGTGAGATAGACCCGGGCCGCCGCCTGACCGATACCCAGGAGCCGCAGTGCATCGCCGAGATTCGCGTTCGTCACGAGTCGCATTATCGGGGGAGCGCAGCCAGTCGGGCCTGGCCGATCTGTGCCAGTGGCACCACTGGGCATCATACGTGGGTGCCGCGGGATAGCGTCGCCTGGTGCTGCGGCCGGGAAGGTTCGCCGAAAAGCTCGCGGCGTCCGGTGCTGGGGGTACCGGTGCTGGGGGTACCTCCCACGCCCTTCAGGCAGTGGGGGAGCATCGAAAGGCGGAGCATCCCCCGCGTACTTGGATGTACTCGGGTGTGATGCGACAACGCGGCTGGGGGCTCCCTGCTCGAAGAGCTTGGGGGAGCCGTGCCGGGCGTCGCGAGCCGCGGTGAACCCTTCCGGTCACAGCACTCTAGGCCCTGTCGTCGGCACGCGGCGGCAGGTGACTCCCAGGAAGGCGGACGCAGTGGCGAAAGGCCGTAAGAACGGCTTGTACTCAGGGATCTCAGAGGAACTGTCCGCGTTGATGCGGACGGGGTGGGCCGACACCGAGAGGCGCGAGCTGACGCTCCACGAGCAGGCCCCGTACGCGGCCGTGCGCCGGGCCGCGCTCTCCGCGCGCTTCCCGGGTGAACGGCTCGTGATCCCTTCGGGGAACCTCAAGATCCGTTCGAACGACGACACCTATCCGTTCCGGCCGTACTCAGGTTATGTGCACATGACCGGTGACCAGGCCCGGGACAGTGCTCTTGTCCTCGAACCCCGTGACGACAGCGGCCACGACGCCTACTGCTACCGACTCCCGCGAGACAGCAGGGACAGCAACGAGTTCTGGACCGGTGCCACAGCAGAGCTGTGGATGGGCCGGCGCCGCTCCCTCGCCGAGGCGGAGCGTGTGCTCGGCCTGCCGTGCCGGGACGTGCGCACAGCGGCTGACGAGCTGGCAGCCGCCTCCGGCACGCCGACCCGCATCGTCCGCGGCATCGACCCGTCACTCGAGGCCGCAGTCACCACCGAGGCGGAGCGGGACGCGCGGCTGGAAGAGGCCCTCAGCGATCTGCGCGTCGTGAAGGACGAGTGGGAGATCAAGGAGATCCGCGCGGCTGTGGACTCCACGATACGCGGATTCACTGACGTCGTCGGTGAGCTGTCACGGGCGATCGCGTCGTCCGAGCGGTGGATCGAGGGCACCTTCTTCCGCCGTGCCCGCCTTGAGGGCAACGCCGTCGGCTACGGCACGATCTGCGCCGCGGGCGAGCACGCCACGATCATGCACTGGACCGACAACGACGGACCGGTGCGCCCCGGGGAACTGCTCCTGCTCGATGCGGGCGTCGAGTCGCGCACCCTGTACACCGCCGACGTCACACGCACTCTGCCGATCGGCGGTACCTTCACTCCCGTCCAGCGCAGGGTCTACGACGCGGTGTACGAGGCACAGGAGGCGGGCATCGCGGCCGTGAAACCGGGCGCTGCGTATCAGGACTTTCATGTGGCGGCCCAGCGTTCCCTGGCAGCGCGGCTGGTCGAGTGGGGCTTCATCGAAGGGCCTGCCGACCGCGCGTACGAGCTGGGCCTCCAGCGCCGTTTCACGGTGGCCGGTACCGGTCACATGCTCGGTCTGGACGTCCACGACTGCGCGCAGGCCCGCACCGAGGAGTACGTTGACGGCGTACTGGAACCGGGCATGGTGCTCACCGTCGAACCCGGCCTGTACTTTCAGCCGGACGACCTGACCGTTCCTCGGGAATGGCGCGGGATCGGCGTACGCATCGAGGACGACCTGCTCGTCACCACCGATGGTCACGAGAATCTGTCCGCGGCCCTGCCGCGGTCTGCGGATGAGGTCGAGGCGTGGATGGCCCGGTTCGCGGGCTGAGCACATCGAGAACCGCGCCCGATGCAGGGCCGCCCTCCGCGGCCCTGCCCTCGCACGACCGCGAGCTCACCCCCTCACTCGAGAGCGAGCGGACGAGCCGACCGGTGTGACCGCGGCTACGGCCACTGCGGCGACTGGGATCCGGTCTCCCCGCCCGGCACCACGGCTCATGTACGGAGTCCAGCGGGAACGCCGTGCTGGACTGTACGGCCGCAGGGGCCGTCGTGATGCCTTCGGCAGCCGGGGCAGCGGTCGCGGGAGCGGCCGATCCTGCCGCTGCCCGTCCGCTGCCCGCCCCGGTCACCGCCCGCCGCCGGCGGCTGCGCGTCGCTCGGCCCCGCGCGACCGTCCACCTCAAGGAGTCGGGCCTGCACCAGTCGCGGGTCTGAGTCCTGGGGCGGGCGCGCCGGGCTCAGGACCGGGCGAAGACGCGCCGCCCGCCCACGAACGTCTGCTCCACCCGCGTCGCCCCGATCTCCTCGGGCGGCCCGGCGAACGGGTCACGGTCGAGTACCACCAGATCCGCCAGGTGCCCGGCCGTGACCGTGCCCGTGCGGTCGTCGAGCCCGTTCACGTACGCGCTGCCCGCCGTGTACGCGGCGAGCGCGTCCCCGAGGCCGATCCGCTGCTCCGGCAGGAACACCTCCGTCCCCTCCGGGGCGTCCGGCAGCACCCGGTTGACCGCCACGTGGATGCCCTCGATCGGGTCCGGACTGCTCACCGGCCAGTCGCTGCCCGCCGCCAGCGTCGCCCCCGACCGCAGCAGCGCCCCGAACGGGTACTGCCACGCCGCCCGCTCCGCTCCGAGGAACGGGATGGTCAGCTCGTCCATCTGCGGCTCGTGCGCCGCCCACAGCGGCTGCATGTTCGCGCTCGCGCCCAGCTCCCGGAACCGGCCGATGTCATCGGGGTGCACGACCTGGAGGTGCGCGAGGTGCGGCCGGGTGTCGGTGCGCCCGTTCGCCGCGCGCGCCGCCTCCACCGCGTCCAGCGCCTCCCGCACGGCCCGGTCGCCGAGCGCGTGGAAGTGCACCTGGAAGCCGTGCGCGTCGAGCGCGGTGACGTACTCCTTCAGCTCCTTCGGCGGTACGAAGCTGATGCCGCTGTTGTCGGAGGCGCAGCCGCAGCCGTCGAGGTACGGGCCGAGCAGGGCGGCCGTGCCGTTCTCCGCGACACCGTCCTGCATGATCTTCACGCTCGTGCAGCGCAGTCGGCCCCGCGTCCCGGCCGCACGCCGCGCCAGCAGCTCCTCGATCTGCTCGGTGCCGCGCGCCCGGTCCCACCACAGCGCGCCGACCACCCGCGCGGTCAGCCGGCCGTCGTCCGCACAGGCGAGGTAGGCGTCGGTCGGATCGGTGAGGTTCGCGTGCTCGCCGAGCAGCGCGTCCTGCCAGGCCGTGATGCCGAGCGAGTGCAGCAGTTCCTGGGCGCGCAGCAAGCCCTCGACCAGCTCGGCGCGGGTGACCGGCGGCAGCAGGCGCCCGACGAGGTTCGCGGCGCCTTCCTGAAGCATGCCGGTGGGCCGTCCGTCGGCGTCGCGTTCGATGCGTCCGTCGGCCGGGTCGGGGGTACGGGCGTCGATCCCGGCTCGCTCCAGGGCCAGGGAGTTGACCCAGGCGCCGTGGTGGTCGCGGTTGACCAGATACACCGGCCGGTCCGGCACCAGCGCGTCCAGCTCGGCGGCGGTGGGCAGCCCGCCGGGGAACGCCTCCATCGCCCAGCCGCCGCCCGTGATCCACTCGGCGTCGGCGTGCTCACGGGCGTACGCGGCGATCCGCTCCCGGTACGCGGCGAGCGTCGTGTGGCCGCTCAGGTCGCACTGGCCCAGTTCCATCCCTCCGCCGACCGGATGAACGTGCGCGTCCTGGAACCCGGGGATCAGCAACTTGCCCGCCAGGGACACGACTTCGGTGCGCGGGCCGATCAGGTCCCGGACCTCGTCGTGGCCGACGGCGACGATGCGCTCCCCGCGTACGGCCACCGACGTGGCGCGAAAGCGGGCAGGTGAACCGGTGTGGACCGGACCGCCGGTCAGGACGAGATCGGCGGGTGCGGTGTCGGTCATGCTGGTGCAACTCCTCGTACAGGTGCGGTGGTTGTAGCGGTCGAAGGGGCGGACGAGGGGCCCGTCCCGGTCAAGGGGCGTCGGCTCCGGCGAGGACGATCGCGTCGGCGTCCGTACCGCGCCCGGTGGTGAAGTAAGGGGAGCGACGCCGGTACTTGGCGTACGCCGCCATGGCGAGCCCGGAGACGACGATCGCGAGCGGCAGCGCCAGCATGAACCAGCCGTTGTCCGGGCTCAGTGTGAACCCGTCGCTCATCGTCGCGTAGTCCCGCCCGAGATACGCGCCGATGCCCAGCAGCGCGAGCCCGCTCACCCCGGGGGCGACGACCGCCCGTAGCGCCTCGCGCGGCGCCGTCCGCACCAGCGCGCGGAAGCGGACCGCGCAGGCCAGCGCGGTCAGCCCGTAGTACAGGGCGACGACCAGGCCGATGGAGTTCACGGCCGCGAGGATCATCTCGTTCAGCTTCGGGATCGCGAGCGCCAGCAGCGCGAGGCCCGCCGAGATCGACGTGACGAGGACCGTGCCGAGCGCGGGCGAGCCGTAGCGCGGGCTGATCCGGGTCCACGCCTGGCCCATCGTGCGGTCCCGGCCCATCGCGAGCAGGCCGCGCGCCGTCGGGATGACGCTGGACTGGAGCGAGGCGACCGCCGAGAACAGCAGCGCGAGCAGCGGCAGGCTCGCCCACGGCTCGTCCGCGAGCTTCGCGCCCAGGTACGTGAGCGCCTGCGGGCCCTGCTCGATCAGCTCGGGCAGGGACATCTCCCGCTGGAACGCCACCGACCCGTACAGGAACAGCGCCAGCATCGTGAACAGCGCGATGAACCCGCCGCGTCCCGCGTCCCGCACGTCCTCGGTCTCCTCGGTGACGCTGAACGCCGCGTCCCAGCCCCAGAAGAAGAACACCGCGAGGACGAGACCCTGCGCGAAGCCGGTGCCGTCGTGCACGGCGAACGGGTTCAGCCACGCCCAGGAGAACGCGTGCGAGCCGGTGCCCAGTGCCCAGCCGCAGAACCCGAGCAGCACCGCGTACTCGAAGACCAGCAGCCACGTCTGGAGGCGGGTCGCCTTGCGGATGCCGGTGACCGCCGTGACCGTCACCGCCGCGAGCACGACCAGGCCCACGACCGTGGACAGCGCCGTCGAGTTCGGGTCGAGCCGCAGTCCCGCCACCGAGGTGAGACGGGCCTTGTTCGCGAACTGGAGGAACACCGAACCGGTCACGGCCGTCGTGTACGCCATGAAGATCAGGGTGCCGACCAGCGTGACCCAGCCCGTCAGGAAGCCCAGCCACGGCCCGAGCGAACGCCCGACCCAGACATAGCCGCTGCCCATGTTCTGCTCGTCGCGGTTCAGCCGCGCGTACGCGGTCGCGATGCCCAGGATCGGGACGAACGCGACCAGCAGGATCGCCGGCGCCTGAAGACCGACCGTCGCCGCCAGCGAGCCCATCCCGATGCCGATGCTGGTGGTCGCGGCGGTGCTGGAGGCGGCGACCGCGACGCCGTCCACGACACCGAGGGAACGGCGCAGAGCTGGGGGTTCGCTTCTCATAGGCAGGCTCCTGAGACCGGAGAAGGGGAGGTGCGGGGAAGGAGGCTGCGATCAAACCGGCCTTGTCAGCAATGCGTCAATGGTGTTGACATAAGCGCGGCGCCGGACGGCGTCGTGGTGACGGAGAAGGGCGGGCGGGCATGGGCGAGGGACGGGTCCCGGCGGAGCGCAGACGGCGCAGGCCGACGCGCTCGGGCGTGCTGCTGTCCGAGGACGTGATCGTGGACTGCGCGCTGCGCCTCGTCGGACAGCACGGGCCCGACGCACTCAGCGTGCGCAGGCTCGGCGCGGCCCTCGGCTGCGACCCGAGCGCCCTGTACCGGTACTTCCACAACACCGACGACCTGCTGCTCGCCGTCGCCGACCGGATCATCGGCGATGCCATGGCCGGCTTCGAGCCCGAGGGCGTCGCGTGGCACGAGGGGCTGCGGGAGATGGGGCTGCGCATCCACCGCGGGTACCGGACGCATCCGCGGGTCGCCGCACTGGCGGCGTTCCGGGTGACCCGGCGTCCGCATGAGTTCCGGGCCGTCGACACCGGGATCGGGCTGCTGCTGCGGGCCGGGTTCGCGCCCGCGGACGCCGTGCGGTGGTACGCCGTGTTCGTCGACACCGTGCTGGGGCATGCGGCCCTGGACGCGGCGTACGTGGCTCTGCCGCAGGAGAAGCGGGCGGCGGACGATCTCGCGTGGGGGGCGGTGTACGCGGGGCTGCCTGAGCGGGAGCATCCGCACGTTGCGGCGGTTCGGCCGTATCTTTCGCAGATGGCGGGGAGTTCGTTCGTGGGGGCGCTGGATCTGCTGATCGAAGCGCTGCGCGCTGCCGCGCGGTAGGGGGATCCTCAGCGGGCGGTGCGCCGCGGGGTGCCTGTACCGTGGCCCCTTGGTCGTCCACCGCGACAATGCCCTGTCAGGCGCCGACCGCCGCGGCGTTCTCGTCGACGAGGGCTCGCACCCAGTCGAGGAACGCCCGGACCTGCGGACCGGGCAGGGACAGTGCGGCGGCGCGAGGACGTTCGAAGCTGCGGACCGCGGCCTCGATCAGCGGGCGGAAGTCCTCCTCCGCGGCGGCGACTTGCCCGGCCGCGTCGCGTTTGGCGAACCAGCGGCCGGTGCGGCAGTAGACCACGGAGCGGCAGCCGTTGAGGACCCGGTTGTCGGCGAGATGCCCCTCACCGTCGCCGTGCTCGCGCACCGAGGCCCGGATCGCGGTGTACAGGTCCGTCGGCCGGGGCGCCGCGATCACCTCCGATGCGGGCGGCCCGTACAGCGCGATCCCGTCCTGATGGGCCACGGAGCGGTCGATGACGTACCAGAACGACGGTGCCCCGGCCGTTTCGAAGGCGGTCCGGCCCGGCAGCTGAGCGCCAGTGTTGAGATCCAGCAGGTAGCCGGCCTCCCCGGACGGGACACGGGCGAAGTCCGCCGCGTAGACGACCAGTTCCAGCCCCGCCGCCGGGCACGGCAGCCGCCGGTGATCGAGAGCGTCGGCCAGTGCCCGCAGGACCGCGGCCGGAGGCGGGCCCTCTACGACGACCGTGACGTCGATGTCACTGCGGCCGTGCCAGTAGTCGCCGAGTGCGAGGGAACCGACCGCGACCACCCCGGTCAGCCGGGAGCCGCACACCGCGCGCGTGCGGCGTACGAGCTCCGTCAGGTAGGGCCGCACCTCGGCTGGAACGGCACGGAACATCTCGGTTTTGGTGCCCATCCGGCCAGTATGGAGCATCACCGAGATCAACTCGGAGCCGCCGGTGCCGGCGCCGCAAGGAACGCAGTGGTTCCCCGAACGCGACGGCATGACAGCGCGGCGATCGCCGCGGCCGGCGCCGGCTCCCCCGGTCGGCGCAAACCTGGGCGCGGCCGCCAGAACAGCGGCGACGGGAGCAGGGACAGGGGTGTGGGCACCCAACGCGGCGAGCGGGGGCGGCCCGGCGTCCGGTACCCCGCCCGGGTATCTTGGTCGGGCGGGCATAGACCGGGAAGGAGAAAACGGGCATGAGCGGCGGAGCGGCCAGCAGGCGGGGCATCGCCCGGCTGGTCGCCGTGTGCGCGCTGCTGTTCGGCCTGTTCCTGATGCACGGCGCTCCGGCCACCGCCGCCGAGGGCTGCCATGGAGCGATGCCCTCCACCACCGCTCCCATGCCAGACGGCCGCACCGCTTCGGCAAGGGCACCAGCGCAGATGCAGACCGCTGTGCACAGTGCCCCGGCCTTTCAGACCGCGAACAGCACGGGAATGCACGGCGAGCTGTGCCTGTCCACCCCGGCCCAGGAGCGGAACCCGCTGCCGGCCCCGGCCCTACTCGCCGTCGCCGCTGCGCTGGTGGCCGGATGGTCGCTGGAGGCCTGGCGGGCGGGCGTCAGCCGGGTACGGCGGCGCGGGCCGCCGGCCGGCGGACGAGATCTCCTGACCCGGGTGTGCATCGCGCGGACGTGACAGGCACCGCCGGACCCTGGCCACCGGCCGGGACCGGCACCGCGTCCTGCCCTTCCCGCGCGCCACCGGTGTGGTGCGCCCGCCCGAAAGACGTCGCGATCCCATGTTCTCCTCTTCCCGTTTCACCATGCGCCGCCGCACCCTGGCCGCGGCCGGCGCTGCTGCCGCCCTCGCGCTGACGCTGGCCGCCTGCGGCTCCTCCCGTGACTCCTCCTCCATGCCCGGCATGGACCACGGCACCAGGTCCTCCGTGGCCTCCTCACCGAGCGCAACAGCCTCGATGGGCGACATGCCCGGCATGGATCACATGGCCACCGGCAACGGCCTGTCCGACACCCAGGACGGCTACCGCCTCACCTCTTCCGACCAGTCGCTCACGCCCGGCAAGCAGACCGTCTACCGGTTCACGGTGACCGGCCCGGACGGCAAGCCGGTCACCGGCTTCGCCGTCGACCAGACCGAGCGGATGCACTTCTACGCCATCCGCTCGGACCTGACCGGCTTCCAGCACATCCACCCCGCCATGGCGGCCGACGGCACATGGAGCGCCGGCCTCGCCTCCCTGACCCCCGGGTCCTGGCGCATGTTCGCCTCCTTCACCCCCGACAGCGGGGCCGGCAAGGGCCGGGACTTCGTGCTGAGCCGCACCGTCACCGTCCCGGGCCAGGCCGCCGAGATGACGCTGCCCGCCGCGGCCGGCAGCACGCAGGCCGACGGGTACACCGTGACCGTCAAGGGCAAGCTGATGGCCGGCATGGCGCACCCGCTGACCGTCTCGGTGTCCAAGGACGGCAAGCCGGTCACCGATCTGCAGCCCTACTTGGACACCTACGCCCACCTGACCGCCTTCCACGAGGGCGACGCCGCGTTCGCCCATCTGCACCCCACCACGAAGGCCAACGGGAACCACGGCGGCCCGTACCTGTCCTTCCACGCCGAGCTGCCCACTGCGGGCAACTGGCGGCTGTTCCTGCAGTTCCAGACCGGCGGCATGCTGCATACCGCGGCCCTGACGCTGCGCGTCGGCTGAACCTCGGGCGGGGCGCCACCCCGAGCGGGTGGCGCCCCGCCCGAGGTTCACGGGCCTTGTGTCCCCGGGTCCGCGTGTCCGCCAGCAGGAGCCTCACTGAAGGAGGGAGGCCTCACCGGGGCAAGCCGTCCTGCACGCCCTGTCCATCACCGGGTCCATGACCTGGGAAGTCACCTGGGAAATCACCTGGGCCCTCATTCTGGGCTTCGCCGTGTCCGCCGTCGTTCAGGCCGTGGTCCGCCGGTCCTTCGAAACTTTCGCAATTCATCAGCGCTCAGGTGATCCACACACCAGATTCCTTATCGTGTGGTGCGTCTATGGTCGCCTTACCATCCCGACTGAGCTGCGAGAACCGCCACTTCGAACGAATCGTCGGGTCGCGAAGCTTTCGAAATAATTACCGAAACCGTTGACACCCGACAGGGGTGGCCCAACACTCGGTCGTCGTCACCTCCTGGCCGCCGGCGCTGCCCTCACGGGCCCGCCGCGCTGCCCGCCCCCACCTGCCCGCACGAGGAGGAAGCACGGACATGAACGCACTCACACGGCTCCATCGCCCCCGAGACGGCCGGTTCAGACTGCTCGTCAGGAGCGCATGGGCCGTCGCGCTGCTCGCCCTGGCCGCCCTGGCGATGCCGGGCACCGCGAGCGCCGACACGGTCATCACCTCGAACCAGACCGGCACCAACAACGGTTACTACTACTCGTTCTGGACCGACGGCGGCGGCTCGACGTCCATGAACCTCGGCTCTGGCGGCAACTACAGCACCTCCTGGACCAACAGCGGAAACTTCGTGGCCGGCAAGGGCTGGAGTACGGGCGGACGCAAGGCGGTCACCTACTCCGGCAGCTTCAACCCGTCCGGCAACGCCTACCTGTCGCTGTACGGCTGGACGACCAACCCACTGGTCGAGTACTACGTCGTCGACAACTGGGGCACCTACCGACCCACCGGCACCTACAAGGGCACCGTCACCAGCGACGGCGGCACCTACGACATCTACGAGACGACCCGGGTCAACGCCCCCTCCATCGAGGGCACCAGGACCTTCAACCAGTACTGGAGCGTACGGCAGTCCAAGCGGACCGGCGGCACCATCACCACCGGCAACCATTTCGACGCCTGGGCCTCCCACGGCATGAACCTCGGCACCTTCAACTACATGATCCTCGCCACGGAGGGCTACCAGAGCAGTGGCAACTCCAACATCACCGTGGGCGACGGAGGTTCAGGCGGTGGCGGTGGCGGTGGTGGTACGGGTGGTGGTTGTACGGCGACATTGTCGGCGGGTCAGCAGTGGAGTGACCGGTACAACCTGAACGTGTCGGTGAGCGGGTCGAGCAACTGGACGGTGACGATGAACGTGCCGTCGCCGCAGAAGGTGCTCGCGACGTGGAACGTGAGCGCGAGCTATCCGAGTGCGCAGGTGTTGTCGGCGAAGCCGAACGGTAGCGGAAACAACTGGGGTGTGACCCTCCAGTCCAACGGATCGTGGACCTGGCCCACGGTCACCTGCACGGCGAACTGACCGCATCCGACCCGCGAAGGAGGACCCTTCCATGCGCGCTACCGCACCTCGGGCGTCGCGTGCCCTGGCCGTGAGAGCAGCCGTCGCGGCGCTCGCCGTGACCGGCGCCGCCGTCAGCGCCACGCCGAGCCAGGCCGCCCCCGCGCCCCGGACCACCGACCTGCCCCGGGCGGCCGCCGGCTGCACCGGATACGTCGGGCTGACCTTCGACGACGGCCCGTCCAACGACCACACCCCGGCCCTGCTCAGTGCGCTCAGGCAGAACGGCCTGCGGGCCACCATGTTCAACGAGGGCCAGTACGCCGCCGCCTACCCGGCGCAGGTCAAGGCGCAGGTGGACGCCGGTATGTGGGTCGGCAACCACAGCTACACCCACCCGCATCTCACCCAGCAGAGCCAGGCGCAGATCGACTCGGAGATCTCCCGCACCCAGCAGGCCGTCGCGAACGCGGGCGGTGGCACGCCGAAGCTGTTCCGGCCGCCGTACGGGGAGACCAACGCCACGCTCAAGGCGGTCGAGGCGAAGTACGGTCTGACCGAGATCATCTGGGACGTCGACTCGCAGGACTGGAACGGCGCGAGCACCGACGCGATCGTGCAGGCCGTCGGCCGACTCGCTGACGGCCAGATCATCCTGATGCACGAGTGGCCCGCCAACACTCTCGCGGCGATCCCGCGCATCGCGCAGACGCTGGCGAGCAAGGGCCTGTGCGCCGGCATGATCTCCCCGCAGACCGGCCGGGCGGTCGCCCCCACCAGCGGTGGCGGTGGCGGTGGTGGTACGGGTGGTGGTTGTACGGCGACGTTGTCGGCGGGTCAGCAGTGGAGTGACCGGTACAACCTGAACGTGTCGGTGAGCGGGTCGAGCAACTGGACGGTGACGATGAACGTGCCGTCGCCGCAGAAGGTGCTCGCGACGTGGAACGTGAGCGCGAGCTATCCGAGTGCGCAGGTGTTGTCGGCGAAGCCGAACGGTAGCGGAAACAACTGGGGTGTGACCCTCCAGTCCAACGGATCGTGGACCTGGCCCACGGTCACCTGCACGGCGAACTGACCGGACCGGCACACCTGTCCAGGCACAGAACACGCCCACGTGTGACGCTGCGGTCCCGGCCGCCGCGTCACAGGTGTCTTCCGCCCGCCATGTCGTACGGACGCGACCGGACCGACCGGCCCGTCGCCCCCGCCTCCGTGACCAGCCCCGTAGCCCCCCGCCGGTTCCGTGCGGCGGGGGATTGGAACCGTTCGGCTCGCTCTTCCAAGGTTTTCGTAGGCGTTGATCGTTCGTGACTGTGTGTCAATCGAGCAGGATGACGTGACGCAGGAGGCGGTGGCCGGCACGGCCGCACATCAGGCGCTCGAGGAGCTTGATCTCGGTGTTGGCACCCTTGGTGCGGCCGTTGTGGTGGGGCAGGGTGAGGGAGGCGTCGACGCGCCGACAGGGAATGTGCACTGCAACGCAGGGCATACGGCGGTCAGGAGGTCGATACTGACGTCGGCTCGTCGTGTCGGCAAGTACGCTTCCCCCATCGCTGACCGGCCATTTCACGATGCTGCTGCGTAACAGTGGATGGCCACCACTTGAGAGGGACTCCATCGTTGCTCGACCGTGGCCATCAGTTCCCAGCCCAGCCGCTCGTACAGCGCTGCTGCGGCGGTATCGGACGCCACGACGTCGAGGACCGGGTGCAGGCCACGCCCCCGTGCTTCCTCCACCGCCCGGTTGATCAGCAGGGCACCGATTCCGTGCCCCCTGGCCCGCGGAGCGACGAACAGCCGGCTGACCACCGCGGTCAGGTCCCTGCTCGCCCCGTTACGGTCGCTCCACAAGCCGGGGGCCAGATCCCCCTCCCTGCTGCGGGACAGGCTGACATGACCGACGACACGGCCGCCGAGTTCAGCGACCCAGGTCCCCCATACGGAAGCGTGCGACAACCACTCGTCGGGCTGGTCCGGCCAGTTCACCGGATATCCGTCACGTTGATGGACTTCGGCGAGAATCCGCACGCACTTCTCGACATCGCCCTCAGTCCTCCGCCTGACCCGGCGGTTCGGCGTCTGCACAGCAATCCCTGAATCCTCGATGCTCATTCCGGCAGAGAAGCACACACCTCGGAGTTGCAGCCACTGCTCGGCGGGAGCATCTCGCGCACGGGCTCGTTCCCCTGCACACGACCACGGCCACCCGCGGTTCGGGTCGTATGGGGACAACTGGCTGGGCCGTCGTCGTCAGGTCGACACTTGGAACGACGGCGGGTGCGAGTTCTCCGCCCGGCGCCGTCTGCTGCGCCGGCTCGGCGAGCGCGGCGTCCAGGAGGCGCTGGACGCTGCGGAACAGGCGGTGCTGGAGCGGGTGTGCGACCGGCTGCGGTCAGTCCCCGTGGGCCTGACACCCGTCGACCTCTGGGCGCGGCGCGTCGTGGCAGCCGGCGCGGGTGCCACCGGGTTCTCCGGCGACCGTGCGGCCTGGGCCGCCCTGCCTCGCCGGGTGCGGGGCGGGTCAGGCGGTCTGCTTGCGCGGCACGTACCTGACGCTGAGGCCGATGATGGCGAGGAAGCAGAGCGCCACCAGGACGACACTCACGCGCAGGCCGAGCATGGCGTCGTGCATGCCGGCCAGAGAGCCGAGCAGCGCCACACCCAAAGCCATGCCGCCCTGGCGGGCGGTGTTGAGGACACCGGAACCCAGACCGGCGTAGGCCGGGTCGATGGCCAGCAGGGCGGCGGCGTTGAGGCTCGGCGAGAATACTCCGCAGCCGAGACCGGTGAGGCCGGTTCCGATGGCGAACAACGGCCAGGTGCCCTGGTCGCTGACGCCGAGCAGCAGGGTGCTGCCGACGAAGGAGGACAGCGCACCGGTCCACAGCAGGAACCGCGGACCGCGGTGAACGAGGCGGCGGTTGAGGACGATGGTGCCGAACACCCAGGCAGTTCCGAAGGGCAGGAAGTACAGGCCGGTCTTCTCGGCGCTCATACCCCACTGCTGCTGGAGGTAGATGGCGAGCACGAACTGGATGCCGTATCCGCCGAACTGGAAGGCGAAGCCGTTGGTGACGGAGGCGGAGAACGCGGCGCGGCGGAAGACGGCTAGCGGCAGCATCGGATGCCGGGAGCGGGACTCGACGGCGACGAAGGTGATCGCGGTGACGACGGCGGTGACCAGCAGGACGAGCGGGACGGGGGCGAGCCAGCCCAGCGAGCCGCCCTCGATGAGGTATGCGACGGTCGCTGAGAGGGCGATGATGCCGGTCAGCTGGCCGGACAGGTCGGCGCTGCGGGCCTCGCGCCGGGGGGTCTCGCCGGCGTAGCGCTGCGCGAGGTAGAGGGTGATCAGGCCCACGGGCACGTTGATGAGGAAGATCGAGCGCCAGCTGAGGAGTTCGGTCAGGGCGCCGCCGGCGATCGGGCCGGTGACGAGGGCGAGTCCGCCGGTGGCGCCCCATACGGTGATGGCCTTGGCACGCTCGTTGGGGACGGGGTAGCTGCGGGCGATGATCGCCAGGGTGGTGGGCAGCAGACCGCCGGCCGCGAGGCCTTGGAGGAAGCGGGCCACCACCAGAACGGTCAGGTTCGGGCTGACCGCGCACAACAGCGACGCGGCGGTGAACCCGGCGAGCGAGGAGACGAACAGCCGGCGGGCACCCCAGCGGTCGCTGATGCTGCCGGCGGTCAGCAGGACGCTGGCCAGCGGGATGGTGTACACGGTGACGACCCACTGGAGGGCGGCCATCGAGCCGTGCACGTCCCGTTCGATGGCGGGCAGGGCGATGTTCAGGGCGCTGCCGTCCAGCAGGATCATGAAGAAGCCGAGGCAGACGGCGGCGAGGGCGAGGGCGGTGCGGCGGGCGCTGCGCACCGACGCCGCCGGCGCGGCGGACGCGCCCCTCGGCCGGCGCGCCGTACTCGTCGGCGAGTCGGGAACGGTGGTCATGGGGTGAACCTTCTCTCGGACGCGGTGCCTGGGCGGGATCCGGCGAGCGGAGTGGTACGAAAGTTCGGCGGGGTGGTGCGAGGGTTCACAAGGGTGCCGCGCCCTGATGGGCGGAGGGAGCGGCGGACGGCCGATTCACGCCCTGAGGTGGGCCAGGACGCTCTTCGCCGCCTGGGTGGCGCGGCGGTACTCCGCCTGGTCCTGCCGGGCGCGGGCGAGTACGTAGCCGCCCTGGACGGTGGCGATGACGAGCGAGGCCATGGCCTCGACCTCGGTGTCGGGGCGCAGTTCACCGCTGCGCACGCCGTCGGCGAGCACGTCGGCGATGCGCTGCCGAAGCCATGCGAAGAACTCCTCCACGGGAGCGCGCAGCCGGTCGTCGGCGACGACGTCGGGGTCCTGGACGAGCCGGCCGACGCGGCAGCCGGCGAGCGGGTCGCGTTCCATGTCGAGGTAGGCGCCGACCCGTTCCAGGGCCGTCGTGCCGCTGTCCAGCACCGTCTCCGTGGCGAGCCGCAGCCGGTCCGCGGAGTGCCGCATGGCGGTGACGGCCAGGTCTGCCTTGCCGGAGAAGTGGTGGTACATGCTCCCCTGTCCGGCGCGGGAGCGCTTCTGGATCATCGCCGGGCTGGTCGCCGCGTAGCCACGCTCCCAGAGCAGCTCGGCCGTGGCCTCGACGAGGTGGTCTTTGGTCTCCTTCATGATTCGACTGTACAAACTAGTAGGTACAGAATGCAAGGCGTGGTCCCGCCTGCCTGCCAGGAGGGCGGGACATGTCTGCTCGGCCTGGCCGGCCATCGGCGCCGGTAAGGCCTGCTGAACGCCGAACGGCGGGCGGGCGCGTTACTGAGGTGGGACTCGTGGTGTCGTCTGAGGTCAAGGGCTGATGGTCAGGCCGGTCTCGGCAAGGCATCCGTCGATAAGGTCGTTGCGGTAGCCTCCCGCGTCCCGGCCGTGTAATGCCTGCGCTGATCCGTCAACTACGCCCCAACGGACAGGCACCGACCTCCGCCTCCGGGTCCCGGTACGCGACGGGCCCGGACAACACGTCCGACCCGGTCTCCCGCAGCCACCCCTGCCCGGCCTGGATGCCGCGCCGCCAGTACGCCCCCTCGGGGGTCCGATGGTCCGCAACCGCCGCACGAACGCGGTCCCCGCCGCAGGGTCCCGCTCCGTGCTGGACCGCAGTATCGGCACCCTGGAGGCCGGGACGACGTCCTGACATTCACCGGCCCACCACTGACCGAGCCCCTGGACATCTGGGCCCCGTCACCGCACGGCTGAGCATCTCCACGGACACCGGACACGCCGACGTCTTCACCCGCCTGTGCGACGTGGACGCACAAGGCCGCTCCGTCAACGTCTGTGACGGGCTGGGCCGGTTCCGGACGACTGAAGAGACGCCCTCGCAGGCCGTCGTGTCGATGAGCTCCGCCGCCCATCGATTCGCTGTCGGGCACCGCATACGCTGGCAGATCAGCGGGGGCGCCCATCCGCGCTACGTCCGCAATCCCGGCACCGGGGGCCTGCCGGTGAACGCCGCCCACTTCGCACCGGTGGGCATCACGGTTCACGCCGGCTCGGCATTGATGCTCCCGCACAGCTCCGGACCCGCGTGATTTCTCGGCTCTCCGGGAAGCCTGACGAGCCGGGCCGTCCGGCCCGGCTCGGTCCTCCACGCCCACCTGCCCCCCCCAGGCCGCCGTCGGGCAGATCTCCGGTCGCGGCGATGCTGTGGCGGGCGCCGGTCGCGGCTGGCAGCCGGTGCCGGACGGCCTTGCCCCGCGTCCGCACGGCCTGTCCATGCGGCTCATCCTCGTGGACGATGACGAGATGGACGGGGCGCCGACGAAGGCCGCGTCCACGGCGCCGCACGGCCCGCCAGGGCGCAGGTGGTGCTCCCGGGCGCGGCCGGGAGTGTGCGTGGCCCTGTCGCCGGACCGTGCGGGGGTCAGGGGTACCAGTTCAAGTCAACGCTCGCACCGCAGAGCTCGACGCCTCCGTGGTACTGCTTGATGCTCGGCTTGGTCCAGCCGCCAAAGGCCGAGAAGTCGTTGAAGGTCTGCTTGCCGTCATAGTGCGCGTACCACAGGGGGAAGGCGCTTCCGCCCGTGTAGCTCCCCATGATCGGGTTCCACTGGCTTTTGGAGGTGTAGATGCCGATGTTCACGCCCATCTGCTTCGCTCCATCGACCCAGTCGGCAAAGAACGCGGCGTTGGCCGACTGGCTGCTGCCCCAGTACTTGCCGGGACCCTCGACATCCAGCCACACCATGCCGTACCGGGTCCCGGTCTGCTCCAGGGCCTGGACGAGCGTCTTCGCCTGCCCTGCGCCGTTGCCCTTGCTGAAACAGGGGAAAGCGTAGACGTCGACGTGGTTCATGCCTCCGGCCCACGCGTTGGCAACGGTGGCCTTCACATGGGGATCGACCTCACCGGTCGACTTGTAGCCACGCACGATCGTGAACTTGACGCCCTGTGAAACTAGCTCGCGGAAGCTGTTCTCGGACGTCAGCGTCGACACGTCGACCCCCCTCGTGCCGAGTTCCTCGGTGGATCCCATGAATGCTCCAGACAGAAATGAGCGGCACGCCAGCCACGATGGACAAAATCGATACCACTACTCTATGTAATGGAAAACTTACCCCAGTCACCGTCAGTGCGCATCGTGAGCATGCACGCCTGGGAGGCACCCGGGACGCGAACGGGGTGCCCCCGGCGACCGTCGGCATTGTGTGACCAATACCGAAGAACGCGCCGAGGACACCTGCCCGCTCGTCTGCCAGTGCCGCCTCAAGCACTGGCGGCTCCTCACCAAGCTCCGCACCGACCCCGCCCGCGCCACGCGCCTCCTGCGCGCGCTGCTTGTTCTGACAAACCTCGAAGCCAACCGTTGATCGACGACCTATGGGCCGCCCTGTCGGTACTGGGGGTGCCATCGTGCGGCCATCGGTTCTTCCCCGTCCGGTGACTGCTCCAGATCGCGAGGGCTCTGACTCAAGGACCGCGTTGTGGGAACGCACCAATGCCACAACGCTCCAAATTCGCAGGCGCGCTACTGAGGTTTTCGGGTTGTCGTCGGGTGGTGACGGTTCATGATCCCTGCGGTATGCCGGTGAGGTGAGGTATCCGGAGGGTGGGGGCCTGACCGCTGAGCGTCGGGCGTTTCGTGAGGGGATCCGGCTTCAGGCCGCGCAGCGGTTCGCGGCAGGTGAGAAGACGGAGGTGATCGCGAAGGATCTGCGGGTGAGTGTGCGGTCGGTGGAACGGTGGCGCCGTGCTTGGCGCGAGGGCGGCGCGGAGGCCTTACGCTCGGCGGGGCCAGCGAACTCCCCGACCGTCACCGATGCCCAGTTCACCGTGCTCGAGGAGGAACTCGGCAAGGGTCCGTCAGCGCACGGCTTCGATGACGAACGCTGGACTCTGGCCCGGGTCCAGACGGTGATCCGCCGCCGTCTGCGGGTGAGCCTGTCGGTGGCGACGGTGTGGCGGCTGCTGAAACGGCACGGCTGGTCCTGGCAGGCACCGGCCCGCAGAGCCCTCGAGCGTGACGAGCACGCGGTGGAGCTGTGGAAGAAGGAGGTGTGGCCCCAGGTAAAAGGCTCGCGGCGGCGTGTGACGGCTGGATCGTCTTCGAGGACGAAGCCGGCTTCTCGATGACGCCACCGGTGGCCCGCACCTGGGGCCGGCGCGGACACACACCCGTCATCCGCGTTCGTGGCAGGTCCCGTCGCCGGACCTCGGTCGCCGCCCTGTGCTGCTACAAAGCCGGTGAGAAGAGCCGTCTCATCCACCGGCCCCGCACCCATCTCCTCCTCAAGGGCACACGCAAAAGCTTCTCCTGGAAGGACTACCGCGACCTGCTGGTCCGCGCGCACATCCAGCTCGACGGCCCGATCGTGGTGGTCTGGGACAATCTCAACACCCACCTGGCCGCTGGACTGAAGCAGTACGAGGCCGAGCACGACTGGCTCACCACCGTCCGTCTCCCGCCCTACGCACCCGACCTCAATCCCGTCGAGGCCGTCTGGTCGCTGGTACGCAGGGCGATGGCCAACACCGCCTTCGACACAGCCGATGACCTCGACCGCATCCTTCGCCGCGAGTTACGCAAGATCCAGCTCCATCCCCACCTGATCGACGGCTGCCTCACCGCCACGGGTCTGACCATCACCCCACCGACCCCGCCCTGAAAACCTCAGTAACCCCATGGGCGGTCACACTCCCCTCATGAACAGAGTGCACGTGGTGCAGTTCGAGGCATCCGGGAACGCGTTACTGAGCTTGTTGGCGTGGTGTCGTCAGGGTGAGGCCGGTTTCGGCGAGGCATCCGTCGATGAGGTTGCTGCGGTACTGGATCTGGCGGAGGCCATGCCGGAGGGTGCGTATCAGGTGGTCTGGGTCGGTGAAGGCGGTGTTGGCCTGGCTGGTGCGTCGTAGCAGTGACCAGAGGCCCTCGACCGGGTTGAGGTCGGGGGCGTAGGCCGGCAGGAAGTAGCAGGTGATCCAGTCGTGAGCGTCGATGAACGCTCTCAGCCGGGCGTCCTTGTGGACGTTCAGGTTGTCCCAGACGAGCACGATGGGGGCACCGAGCTGCTGGTGGGCGGCGATGAGCAGGTCGCGGTAATCGGTCCAGGTGAAACTGCGTCTGCCGCCCCGCTTGTGATCGACGTGCCGCTTGGGCCGGTAGATCAGGCGTGAGCGTTCGCCCGGCTTGTAGCAGGCCAGGGCCGCGATGGAGAAGCGGCGCTGGGAGCGTCCCCGCACGCGGATGAGGGGTGTGTGACCGCGCTGGGCCCAGGTTCGCGTGGTGGGCGGCGTCATCGAGAAGCCGGCTTCGTCTTCGAAGCACAGCCAGGCCCCGAGCGCCGCCGCGGTGTTTCCACGTGGGGCCAGGTCTCCTTCACCCAGCCTGTGACGGCTTCTTCGTTGCGCTCCACAGCGCGGCGGGCGGGGACCTGGTGGCTGAAGCCGTGCCGGTGCAGCATCTTCGCGATGGCCGAGAGGGACATGCTCTTGTGGAACCGGCGCCCGATCAGCGTCTTGATCCGCGTCAGCGTCCAGATCTGGTCCGGCCAGCCGTGTGCGACCGGGCCCCTGGCCAGCTCCTGCTCCAGTACCGCGAACAGCTGCTCGCTCAGTTTGGGCAGCGACACCGGACCCATCGAGCGAAGACCGCCCGCGCCTGCGTCCTGCCAGGCCAGGCGCCACCGCTGAACGGAGCGCACGCTCACCCGTAAGTCCTTGGCGACCTCGGCGTTGGAGGCGCCGGCGCCGAACCGTTCGGCGGCCTCCATCCGGATCCGCTCACGAAACGCCTGCCGTTCAGGCGTCAGCCCACCACCCTGCGGATACCTCATACAACCGGCATACCGCGACGATCACACCCCGTCAGCCCCCAACGACAACACGCCAACAAACTCAGTAGACGAAGAGACCGCGCACGGAGTGCTGGTCTACGCGCGCTACGGCTTTGCCATGTACGGGGCCAATGTCGTCGAGACCAATCTGATCCACGCTCGAGCAACCGAACGGATCATCCTGGCCAGAACCGAGGGACGCCGGATCAAGGACCCGTGGGAGAAGCACAAGAGTGACACCATGAAGGACTTGATCAAGAAAATCGCGCCCCTCACTGTCGCCGACCCGAACCTTGAAGCTGACCTTGTACGGGTCTCGGAGCGGCGCAACTACCTTGCCCACCAGTTCTGGTTCGACCGAACGGAAGAACTCTTTTCGACGTCGGGACGCAATCGCATGCTGACCGACCTGGAGCAGGACATACACCTGTTCTCCGAGGTCAACGCCCGGCTTGACGGCGTAGTGGTGATGCCACAGCTTCTGCGGGCCGGTTGCACGCATGAGGAGTTCATCGCCGAGTACAACCGACTCCACCGGCAGTCCCTGCTCCGCATCTGACCATCAGTCGTACCACTCAGGCACTGTCCGCCCGCCCCGGTGACCAGGAACCGGCGAACCCGGCTCTGTCAAACGATCTGCTCCTCAGACTCCCGCCTGCGAACAGCGTGAGCACCCCGCCAACCGGTCACGCCGGCCCTTTGACCTGCGTCTTCGAGTTGACGGGGGCGCACTGAGCGGACTCCGCTTCGATGCGCCGGATGACGAAGGACGCCACCGTGGTGCGCTCCGCGATGGTGCGCCACCGCGCCCGGTGACCCTCCGCCAACTCGAAGCACAGGTCAAAGGGCTGGCGTGACGGTGGTTCGGGGTGCTCATGCTGGTCGGGGGCAGCAGTCTCTGCAGTAGATCATTCGTCACCCCGCACCCCAGCGTGACGGATGATCGCCGCGCAACAGGGCCGAGGCCGCAGGGCACCGCCGGGACCTCGAAGGGGAGGTGGACGCACTGGTCAGCGGGCGCGGCGCCCTGACCGGCGCGCCGTGGTACCCGGCACGGACCGGTGACCGCCTGGTGGTCACCTGCGAAGCGACCGACCGCGAACCACGCTGGACGGAGGCCTATGAGGTACACGACGGCGAGGAGGAGCCGGCGGCCGGGTGCTGCGCCTCATCGCTCACACCGCCTCGGATGCCTCCTCGGCCGGATGGTTCGCCGGCCCGCCCCAACCTGTACGCCGACGGCCACTTCGAGACACCCTGGATCCCGCCGTCACGTCCCGGCGTCCTGAGCCACGGGCGTCCTGTCGGCGCGGGTCCGGGGCGGCCCGTTTCGTCAGGAGGTTCCTCGGTCTGCGGGCCGCTTCAGCCCGGCAGCCTGGTCACAGATGCGCGGCCAGGAACGGAAGGACGACCTCGGCCATCTCGTCGGGCACTTCCTCCGCCAGGTCGTGGCCCGCGTCGAAGACGTGCCCGGTGACATCATGGGCCATGAGCCGCATCTGGGACTCGTTGCGGTCGCCGATGAAAGCGGACCCGCCGAGCGCGAGGACCGGGATGTCCAGCTTCTTCTGTGCGGCCTGCCGGTTCTGTTCGGCGTCGACGAGCATCGCCCGGTAGATGGAGAGCATCGCGCGGATGCCGCCGGGCATGGAGTAGCAGCGCACGTATTCGTCGATCGCGTCGGGGGTGGCCGTGTCGGGGTGGCTGCGTTCGTTCTTGATCATGTAGGTGATGAGTTCGCGCTCGTGCCCGGTGATCAGCATCTCGGGAACGTCGGGCTGGAAGTAGAAGCCCAGGTGCCACAGGTGCATGCCGCTGGAGACGTTCTCGGGGGTGAGAGCCGTGTGGTCCTCGAAACCGAAGCCGGGGAACAGAGCCTCGGCGAACACGAGGGCGGTGACGCGGTCGCGGTGGCGGGCGGCGAGCTGATAGCCGATCACCGCTCCCCAGTCCTCACCGACCACGGCGTACGTCTCATGCCCGAGGTGAGCCATCAGGGCGGCGATGTCGTCGCTCATCGTCGCGCAGTCGTAGCCGTCCGACGGTCGCGCGGAGTCGCCCAGACCGCGGAGGTCGGGCACGACGACGGTGTAGCGGGGAGTCAGTGCGGGGACGAGGTGGCGCCAGTGGTAGCTGGTCTTGGGCACACCGTGCAGGAGCACCACCGCGGGGCCCGACCCGGCTGTGCGGTAGTGCAGACTCGTGCCGTTGACGGCGGCTCGACCCGTACGGACGGGCGTTCCCTGGTGATCGAAGATCATGTTCGCCTGCCTTTCGGTTGCAGATCGCATCGCGATACGTGTGGAGAGCAGTGGTCTGCGGAGACCTGACGAGAGCCATCGGGCGGATGGGGCCGGCGGCCCCGTGGTTGTCCGGACAGGCGGCGGAACGGCGGACGTTCTTCCGGTGATTGCCGGGGAGAAGCGCCGTCGCCGGACACCAAGTCTCGCCGGCCCTGCCCGTTTGTGGATCGGGCGATACAGTTTGCGGGAATGAAAAAATCAGCCGAGGGCGGCCAGGGCGACCTCCACGAGGGGCTCGAGAGTGCGGACATCCGGGGTGATCTTGGAGGAGACCAGAAGTCCGTTGAGGAACGTGACGAGGAATCCCGCCAGTGTGTACGGGTCCTCTCGCGCCGCGACCTCACCCCGCTCCACCGCGACCCGCAGTACCTCGGCGAGCGCGTCGCGGCTGGCGTCCTGCATGTCCCGCACGACGCGCCTGACCGACGGGTCCTGCGGCAGACGCTCGCAGGCGGCGTTGACGGCAAGGCAGCCCCGGCCGCCGCTTTCCGCGCCGAGCCGGATCCGGCCGAGCAGCATCCCGCGAATGGCCGACCGGACGTCGGCCCCCTCCTTCAGACTGTGCAGTGCGTCCGCCGCGAGGGTGGCGCGGTAGTGCTCCAGGGCCGCCCGGTACAGGCCCTCCTTGTCGCCGAAGGCGGCGTACAAGGAGCCCTGGCCGATGCCCAGTTCCTGGGTCAGGTCACGTACCGAAGTCGCCTCGTAGCCGCGCACCCAGAACAGGTTCATGGCGCGGCTGACCGCCGCCTCGGTGTCGAATTCCCGGGTTCTCGCCATGACTGCACGGTAGCGTATCTGGATCTAGCGTTCAAGAAACATGGTTGCGTCCTGTATACCGGCGGTAGGGGAACAGGCGGGCCGCGATCTGGGCGAGGGGGGAGTGGAGCTCCATGACGACTTGGTGGCGGAACTCCGCGGTGTCGGAGATGCCGTACAGCGTCGCTTCAGGTCGCTGCGGCCGGAGGAATGCCCGGCGCGCGAGATTGCGGTCTCTGGACGGAGTTGGGCAGAGTCTTCCACGAGCGCGGCGGCAAGGTGGTTCCAGGCGAGCACCTCGAATGCGGCGGACATCACGAAGACGGCCGTCTGCGGCAGCCGCTGGAGGAGGGCGAGGATGCCAGGGCGGAGGTCGCGCCCGTGCAGCCGCGTCTCCAAGGGCGTCGGTGCCGGGCCCCACTGCTGCGGTGCCGGCCGCCTCCTGCCCGGCCGGATCCGTGCTCGGCCGGTTCGCGACCGACACCCAGGACGGGCGGCCGACCCGGCCGGGATGCTCGCGGACCGTACGGGACGCGAGGCGGCGACGGACCGGCTCGAGCTGCTGCTGACGGTGCTGTCCTCGAACTCGCGGGGCTGGCTTCAGCCCGTCCCACGTCGACCTCTCCCGCGCCCAGGTCGGCGGCCGCACCGTCGGGTCCCCGTCTGTGTCTTCGACCCTATGACAGACCGGCAACGGGCCCTGCTGACGGAAGTCCTCGACCGATACGGGCGGGGCAGGAGGCAGGACGAAGCCTGGGCGGGCGAGCACTGACGCGAAGCTGTGGTCCCGAGTGGCTGCCCGCGGTCGTCCCGCCGGCCCCAGCGCCACCGGTGGGCCGGACCTCCGACCAGACTTGGAATTCCGACGAAGCCCAACAAGGCGATGCCGCGTGAGGAAATGCCATCGAACTGAGACGGAAGCCGCGGGAGACCTGATGAGACAGCAGTACAAGCAGCAGGTCCCCGCCGTCCGGAAGGACACTGGTGACGCGAACCTGCGCAAGACCGACCAGAGCGCCGGAGAAGGGGAGCAGGCCGTGGTGGACTCGCTCGGGGACAGCCCGGACCGCGCGCTGGAGGGGGCGTTCACCCGCCGCATCCCGCGGAGCGCCCAGGCGCAGATGAAGTATCTGGTCAAGCAGCCCAAGGGCGCCAACGCCACCGCACAGCCGCTCGGGATCCCCCGGGGCACGGTGGAACGGTACGTCCCGGGCAAGCTCAAGCGGGGCCGCCAGGACCTGCGCGGCCGCACAGAGCGTGAGGTCAAGAAGCGGTGGCAGCCGCAAGTGAGGGCGAAGGCGAGGAGGAAGGCGGCCTCCACCGAGCGCCTGGTCGTCAGCACGCGCGCACGGTTCGGGTTCACCGTGGAAGCCGGGCACCACCGACGACGCCTGGAGCCGCGACATCACCCAGGCCCTGCCGCCCGAGTACGCCGACCGGCTGTTCACCGCCCGCGAGCAGGGCGCCACCGAGCAGCAGCTCCAGCAGATCGCGGCCGACGGCCTCGCCCGGATGTACTTCCGCGCCAACAACCCCCGAGCACACGGCCTGGGTGTGGAGTTCACGGACGTGGAGCACATCGAGATCGAGCTGCAGGCCCCCGTAAGCACAAACGCATCGCCCCCGGCTGTGACTGGGCGCCTCAGTTGGCCATTGAGTGCTTCGTTTGGCCACTCAGTACTCAGCCGCCCGGCCTCAGAACGTGCCTGCCGGGCCGTGCGGCATGATTGCGACCATGGGTAGAGGGGTGGGCGGGGGGCTCCGCCGGTTGTGGCCATGGCGCGGACGCGACGAGTCGGCGCTTGCCGAGATCGATGCCGAGATCACCGCCTTCGGTGAGGCTCTGGACGACCATTCCTTCAGCCCCGGCCAGCCCGGCGCCACCGATGAGATGCGGGCCGAGCTGGCGCGTGCCCTCGACGCATACGACCAGGCAAAACGGGACGTCGCCGGCAACCGGATGCGGGCGGAAACACTCGATGTCCTGCGCACTCTGGACGAGGGCAGGCACGCGCTGGCTTGTCTGGATGCACTGATCGCCGGCCGACCGTTGCCGGAGCACATGCCGCTGTGTTTTTTCGACGCCCGGCACGGTCGTGCCGTCCGGCAGGTCAGCTGGGCGCCTCCCGGGGGTGCCGCCCGCAACATCGCCGTCTGCGCAGCGGACGCGGTCCGTCTGGCGGAGGACCCGAGCCCAAGCACTCCGATACAGCCGGGGCTGGGCAGCAGAGTCAGCACACAGCCACGTGGGGCCAAACCTCGCCCGACGATGCCGACCCGTGCCCCCCAGCCGCAGGTCAGCGGGACGGGAGGCAGCGGCGAGCAGACCCATCAGCTGAAGATGCCTTCGTACCGACCGGCCGTGATGGTCTTCTCGACCAACGGGCAGGCACGGGTCCGCCTACGCTTCGAGGGCGGCAGGAAGGGGCGTTCTTCGCGCCTGTACCGGCTGTCCGGCGACAGTACTCCCATCATCGCCCGGATTCCGCTGCCGGAAGGGAACAAGGCAATCACCTTCCGCGTGTTTGCCGCCGACGAACGGGAGGCGTGGACGGCGACTGCGGCCCCGTTGCGAGAAGTCCCGCGCTTTCACGACGAGATCAACGGGACCGGATCGGATGTCGTGCACTACCGAGGGGAACCGGGCCCGGGTGTCCTGCGCTACGGGGGGCCGAGCCTGATCCAGTTGGAGGCGCTAGACGACCGCCTCGCCTACTGGGTGACGGTGACCGAGGGGCGCGCCGGGGAGCATACGTTCCAGTGGCCCGGCCGCGGCTACTACCAGGTGCGCTCGGCCGGAGCATGGAGCCTGTCCGCTACGTGACGAAGCGCAAATGGCTGGGGTTGAACCGGACCGGTCCAGTGCCCGAGTCCTTCGGCAGACGCCGATCGAACCGCCATCAGCTACCCGCATCGGTCGCTGTCACCCCGGCCAACTGTGACGCTCGGAGTGGCCAACTGAGGCACTCGTTCAGACCGGCATTGCAGCTGCCGGGGGCGATGCGTCGTGCATTCTACGAGCAGGTGGGAGTCCACTATCTCATTGAAGCAGCGCCATCTTGAAGTAGCTGGTCAGGGTGCTGGTGTGTGTCGTTTCGGGGCGCTCGTGCTGGTCGTGGGCGGCAGTCTGGGGCGTAGATCGTCTGGCAGGAGTGGGTTTGCAGAGCCCCGTCTGTCGTCGCGGGTGCCGCTCCTATGCTCCGGCTCATGATGGATCCCGAGGTGTTGGAGCGGATCGCCGCGCGGCGTGCGGAGCTGGACGGACGCGAAGCGCAGCTGGTCAAGCGGTTGTCGGAGGTACGAGCTGAGCGCGATGAGCCGGCCGTGGCCGAGCGGGTGTGGCAGCGGATGAGCGAGCAGCTCGCCGACGAGCGCACGGCGGCCGGGTCGCCGGTCTTCCAGGTGGCGGGTCGGGCGGTGCGGCTGGTCCCGGATCGTGGGCCGGGGGTGGCTGAGTCCGCACTGCCGGCGGAGTACCAGCGCATCCTGGCCGCCGTGCGGCAGGCTGCCGGGCCGGTCTCCACCCGGCAGCGGAGAGGCGAACCGCCCGAACTGCTCCGGCAAGCATCGCCGCCACGGCCTGCACGTCCTCGCCCTGACCGACGAACGGGGCCGCATGATCTGGATCTCGGCCGTCCGGCCCGGCCGCACCCACGACATCACCGCCGCCCGCCGCGACCACATCCTGACCAGCCTCCGCGAGGCCGGCCTCGGCGCGCTGGCCGACCGCGGCTTCCTCGGCCTGGACGACAACCCGGACGACCCCGTGGTCGTCACCGGCTTCAAGGTCACCCGCGCCCGCAAGCTCACCACCAGCGAAAAGGAAGCGAACCGGGTCCTGGCCGCCGGGCGCGCCCCCGTCGAACACGGCCCCGCCCACCTGAAGAACTGCAGGCTCCTCACCAAGCTCCGCACCGATCCCGCCCGCGCCACCCACCTGTTTCGCGCGCTGCTCGTCCTGACGAACGTCGAGGCCACCACCGGCAATTGACCTCTACCGCAGGTGGCCTACGATCAGGACAAGCACCCCGGAACAGCGTCACCGGGCCGGGAGCGGCTGAGTGAGGTTCACCGGGTTGCCGTCGGGGTCCTGAATGTGGGCGACGCGCTGTCCCCACGGCATGTCATGGGGGCCGCTGCGGACCGAGCCGCCCAGCGCCTCCACCCGGCCAAGCGTCTCGTCGACGTCGTCGACACCGATGCTGAGCAGGATCCGCGGTGCCGCACCGGTCCCCGGGTCGGTCTTGGCCACCAACCCGGGATCGGTGTCGCCGATGCGCAAGCCGAGGTAGAAGGCCGGACCTTCAGCCGGCACCCGGAAGATCTCCTCGGCACCGAACAATTTCGTATAGAAGCCGAGCAGGACGTCCTGGTGGGCAGTGATGATCACTGGCTGGATGGTCGACATGGCACTCCTGTCGAGAACGGTCGTGTCGCCGGGTAGACCGTTCGAGGGCGGCGACGGCGCCCACCATCTCCTCACCCACGGCCTGTACCTCGACATGCGGCGGGCGCTGCGCAACCCTGCCGATGCCCCGGCCCTGCGCTCTATGACCGGCCTGGACACCGAGGTGTACACACACCTCCTGGCCACCCCCGGCGTCCGCGAGGTTGTAACCCGGACCGCCGCCCAGCTCCGCGCCCTGGCCGACGAGGTGCCCCGGGGCCGCCTGGTCCGTCTGACCGTGGCGTGCCAGGGAGGCCGGCACCGGGGTGTTGACCGGACTACCGAGGGATTCGCCGGGCCACGGCACATCCCCCAGTCGGTCTACCCGGTAGATGTTGCGCATCCAAACGAGCAAGCAACGCAACGAAGTTGGACGAGTACTCCTTCCCACTGTCGGCACCGACCGCCCGCCAGCGTTCCTGTCTTCACCGACCACTCACCAGATCGGGCCCCGAGTGCCTCCTGACAGAGGGCATGAACCGCGGTTGCGGTTGCTGAAACGGTCGCACGGCGTGTGTGGAACGCGTGGGGCGGGGAGCGGGGCGTGGAGGTCGAGCACCACCACATCGGCCGCCCGGTCCTGCCCGCGTCCGGCTGACCGCCGACAGACGAAAAAGGGGGGATGCCGGTCACCGCCAGGTGGTGACCGGCCCCCCTTCCGGCGTGTGGGGAGGGCTACCGCAGTTCCACGGGCGGCACGCGCGGGGCGGAGGTCATCCACCCGGCCCGCGCGTTCAGTGCGGTTTCCATCTTGAGGCGGGTGGGGGGGGTGCAGGTGGGGGACCAGACCACCGTCATCTGCGCGCGCTGCCGGGCGAGATCCCACCACAGGGCCGGGGGGCTCGGGCAGCTCCGTCACGACGTGGACGGCCCCGTCCTCGCCCGGTTTGTTGAGCGCCAGGACCACGGCGCCGGCCTGGTCCTGCCGGAAGTGCGACGGCCTTCCGTGCGCAGGAGCCTGCCCGGTGAGCGGGGCCAGGGAGGCGTACTGCGGGAAGGCGTCGGTCTCGTCCTGCCCGGCGCCGGCGTAGGGGGGGAGGGCGACCGCCGCCATCAGTACCTGTTTCCCGGCTCGGATTCGCACGGGCCCTGAACGCTTCAGTCTGGATCTGCCGTCTGCCCTGTTGACAGCGCCCTCTGGTCCGGATACTGGGGGCATGGGATTCGCCGTCTTCATGACCTTGCCCGGACTGGTCATCGTGCTGACCGCCGTGGCCTTCGCCGGTCAGCTGCTTCTCCGCGCCGGGCGGGCCGGACTGCTGCCATGACGGAACAGCGTCCGGCAGGGCCAGATATCCACGACCGGGTTCGAGCAGCTGCATGCGAGCTTTTCGCCTGGCAAGCAGAACGAACTCAAGGAGCGCCAGTCGTCACTGGTGATGCGGGACGACGAAGAAGACGGGGCCCCGCCGAACCGGACATCGGTAGATCTGGACGGAGGGGTCGCGGTCGTCCGGATGCCACAGGCCGGTCAATAGGGCGGGAGGCCCCGGGCACGGCGCCCTGGCCGCCGCGCCGTGGTACCTCACCAGGGAACCCGCTTCGGCTGGCCGGCTGGGCGGACATCGACAAGATCGAAGCCGTCCTCGTGGCGCACGAGATGGTGGACCTGGCCCGGGCCGGAATCACGGATGAACCCGACCCACCCTTGCGTGGTCGCGTGGCGAAGAAGCCACCCGACGATGTCCATCATCACGCCGAAGTCGTCCTCGTGGATGCACGTCCGGATGGTCAGGGCCCACGGTTCGCTGCCGTCCAGGTTGGGCCTGTCCATGGCACGGACCAGCAAGGAGGCATCGGCCCCGTCGAACGAGTGGCTCGCCGAGCCGCCGACGAAGGGCTGCCAGGGACCACCCCATGATTCCGAGTCGGCCGACTTCAACTCTGCCGGCATGTCCCCTTGTCCCAGGAGCCACCTCAGTTCCAGAAACACCGGCTCGGGCAAGTCCGGTGGCAGGTCCACCGCCAGGAACAGGTCGTAGTAGTCACTCACATCAGGGAACCTAGCCCCAGCTGCTGACAGCACTCCGTGGGGCCTGACAGACCCATGGAGCCCGGTGCTGTCAAGACTTGAGTTCTGGCTCAGCTTCCGTGATTTGGGTGGCCCCCACGGGGCCGGAACGCTGCGGTGTCCGTATTACCGCATGCCAAGCAGGTAGAGCGTGTCCTTGGAGAGGCATTCGTCCTCCGCATCACAGAAGAACGAAGCCACCGGCCCCACACCGCCCCCCCGGACGCCTTCACGAACGGCGAGCACCTCCCCAAAGTCGGCAGCCCCCAGTCTCCGAGGGGGAAGACCAGGGGCCACCTGCCACGACAGGACAGCCACCCGCACCAACGGTTCCCGACCCCACGCCGGTGAGAACGGGGACCGCGCAACACCGTGATGCCCCGCGGGTCACTGCGCCCAACGCGCGACATCCAGCACGGCCACGCCGTCGTCAACCTCCCACGTCCCCCACCCGGCCCATGTTCCCTGACCGCTACCAGTGCATGCCGAGAGCGGTCCACTGGGCGCGCTGTTCGTCGGTCAGTTCGTCGGCGCGGCGTCGGGTGTTGTCGAGGACGGCGCCCAGCTTGATCTCGGTCCCGTCCGGCAGCACCTCCCCATGCTTGCGCGGCACCCGCAGATGCCCCTCCCGCTCGAAGTACTGCCGCGCCGCCACCAGGTTGACCACCCGCGCCGCCTCCCGCCGTCCCGCCGGCCGCGCCGCCGCCTCGACCCCCGTCGGGGCGGGTGCCAGGCCGAGCGACTCCAGGAGGTATTGCCGTGCGGGTAGGAGTCGGTCCTATCCGGTGCGCTGCGCTGCCGCCGACGTCCCGAGGTCTTCGCCCTGCACGATGACCGCGCCCGCGGCCTGGGGAGCGGGGCGCCGGCGCGGACGTGTGCCTGGCACAGCCGGTACGCCCGCTGCCACCCCGCACCCCACACCGGGCACCATCCCGCGTCGATGGCTTCCAGCGCCTCCCTGCGGCTCTCGGGCAGCTCCCCAGTGCTGGGCACGCCCCGTTTCCCCCGCCGCGCGCCGCGCGGCGTTCTGAGCCGTTTTCCGGGCCGCCTGACGTTGGTTCTTCACCCACGTACCGATGGGCTGTCCCTCCCACACGGCGGTCGCGGGCGGGACGAAGTGCCCGTGCGCTGCGGCGTACGAGCGGGCGACCGCGAGAATGCCCTCCCACTCCGTGTAGACCGACCACACCATGCCCAGCTGCTCCAGCTCGGCCGCCCGCTCAGCCTCCAGCGTCCCGGCCGCGCAGTACCGGCGCTGATCCGCCAGCCACGCGCCCAACGGGTGAGAACCGAGATCGGCCCAGTCCTCCGGGGTCCGGTAGGCCACCGGCACGGACAGCCCCTCCGACCCGGTCTCCCCCAGCCACCGCTGCGCGGCCGCGATTCCGCGCCGCCAGTACGCCCGCTCGGGATCGATCATCCTCAGTCGCACGAACGCAGCCACCGCCGCAGGGTCGCGCTCGGTGCTGAACCGCAGCACACCGGCCGCCGCCGCTCTCACCCGCGCTGCGTCCTCGTCGCCCTGGCGCTGGGCGTCGGGGTGACGGTCCGCGCGGTGATCAGGCGCGGCTGGGTGGCGGAGTCCGGGGGTCGGGAGAGTCCGGGCGCGGGTCCAGTTGCCTGGTTGGGGGCGCGGGTCAGGTGGGGTTCAGCGGAGTGATGCCAGTACCCGCGTACAGCTCAGGTTCCAATGAGAGGACCGTCACCGGCTCTCCCGCCTTTACCGCGTGCCAGGCGATCGCAGCGGCGTGGGCCACTGGCCATTCCACGTTTGCCCAGTCCATCGCGTCCACGGCGTGGGCCGCGGTGAACGGGACGTTCTCCGCGAAACGCAGGGATGCGGCGTGCTTGCCGGCGCCCGTAACCTGCCGTTCGGCAGCGAGCACCGACAGTGAGGGGATGATGACACGGCCGGTGCCGCGGGAGGCCTCGATGTAGAGGCCCGTGAAGAAAGAGTCCGCGCGGTACAGAGCGGCCAGAGCCGTGTGATCCAGGACGGCCGTCAGGTTCATGCGGCGGCGCCGCCCTGATGGGCGCGAATCTTCGCCCAGGCGTCCCGGCCGACCTGCTGAACCTGCTCGGTGTACTCAATACCGAGCTCACGAGCCGCCTCGGCAGCACGCTGCTCCCGCTCGCTCTCCGTGAGCTCGCGGGTGGCGAGCTCCTCCAGCAGCTCCGTGATGGTGGTGCCGCGTTCCTCGGCGAGGACGCGCAGCCGATCGCGGACTTCCTCGCTGGTCTTGATACTCGTCGGCTTGCTCATGCCACCGATTCTACCGTCGGTAGAACCGCCGGGGACAGGGTCCGTCGTGCCGCCGCCCGCTGTCGTAGCCGTGTCTGCGCTGTCTGGCCCTGGGCCCTGCCGCCCGCCAGCCTGTGCCGCGCGTCCACGCTCGTCCGCCGGGCTGTGGCGATCCGCTGTCCGGAGCGTGCCGTCCCGGCCCGTCTTCCCGGGCCGCTCGCACCGCGCGGTCCCGGCCGTGCCAGCCGTGCCGGGGCGGCCCCGGTACGTCGTCCGGCCCGCGCCGCGGTAAGAAGAGTCACCACATTGGAGGCGGACGTGCACGAGATGCGCCCGCCCAAGAAGACGGCGAAGAAGCAGACAGTCGGGTAGGCCGGGAGGAAGCCGCTGGACCGCCGGTCCCGTAGCGCATGGGGCGCTGGCCGGGCCCGGGCGGGGCACGGCCATGGCGGAGCGCTGTTCCTGGCCGGCATCCGCGAGCTGGGCATCGTGTGGACGGAGTGTCTGCTACTGCCCCAGCTGTTCAGTTGGCGGCCCTTGCCGGCTGGAGCGCGCGGTATCACTGGGTTTTGGATCTACCCCGGATCGGCTCAGGCCGAGCTGTACGGCCCCTCGGCCGCCTTCAGCCGCTGCAGGGCCGTCAGCCGGGCCGCGAAGTGCACTGCGGCCGCCGCCGCGGCGATGTCCAGGATGTCGGCCGCTATCACCTGAAGCACGGCGTCCCGGATGCCTCCGAGGGTTTCGGCGTCCTGGTAGCGCTGCGAGGCGTACCGGTTGAACAGGGTCGTGGTGAGGAACAGGCCCCACCACAGGTTCACCGGCCAGAAAGAGACCTTGTACGGCTCGCCGTCGGCCGGCAGCCGCGTGCTGGCCCCCCACATGTCGACGGCGACCCGATAGGGCAGCCAGAGGTTCGCCAGCGGGATGAACCAGGACCCGATCGCCCAGCTGGGACCGTTGCGGAACCGGTCCGGCCCGAGAACCCCGGCGTTCCGGCGCATCCAGTGGAACCAGACGATGAAGACGATGGCGCAGGCAAGGAACGTGGCGATCTGGAGCTGTCCTGCCGTCTGGTACAGCGCGTCGGCACGGTCCGGCTCCTGCTGAGTGGCAAAAGCGAGGCCCCGGTCCTCGTCGATCAGCATGTATGCCCGGACGCCGGCGTAGACGGCGAACAGGTCGCTGAGGGCGACGGCCGCGAGCAGCGCCGACAGACCGGCCAGGAGGCCGCGCGGTGGCCGCGGTATCCGGTTGGGCAGCGCGGGCCGCGGACAGACATCGCTGGATGCGGACATGACGATGGCCCCCCACAGGCACGGAAACGGAATCGCCCGCGGAAGAGCGCGCGCTGAGGGAAGATACGCCGGCCGCGGGCGGCACGTCCATGGCAAATGTGCAGGACCGGCCCGGCACGCGGCGCATGACCGAGGGACGGCTCACATTGAGCTGTTCAGGCGGCGAGGCCCGGCGTCTGAAGCGCTCAACACCAGCAAGATCACGATTCGTCTACCGGGCGAGGGTGACGGTGATCGGGATGTCGGGGCACTGTTCGAAGACCTCGGCCAGCGCGGTCTGTTCCGGCCGCCTTCGCCGAGGTGCGCCGCCCGCACGGCATCCGGCGCAGCATGGGCCGGGTCGGCTCCAGCTACGACAATGCTCTCGCCGAGTCGTTCTTCCAGGGCCTCAAGCGCGAGTTGCTTCCCGGGAGGCGTTGGGCCCCGAAGGCGCAGACGCGGCTCGAGCTGTTCCGCTGGCTGTCGTACTACAACCGACGCCGCCGGCACTCCGCACTCGGCTACCTCACAGCCGAGTTCGAACAGCAACTGATCACGTCACGTACGCTGTCACTCGTCGCATGAGTCCCGGTGTCCACCGCCAGGGATCAACCTCACGCGCGACGTCACCCCGGCACAGCGACGCACCATCCGACCGGGACCGGCCGTGGCAGCACGCGCCGCTACAGCAGCAGGAGATCGAGCACAAGCTTGCCGATCTTGTAACGATGGGCCGCCACCTGTGACACGCAGGACCTGGGACGCGCTGAACACAGTGACCCCGGTCGGGGTCACGCCGCCTGCTCTCCGGGGGGAGGTACGCGGGCGGCATCAAGACAGGGGCGGGCCCGCCCCCTGTTCATCTCGCAGCGTTTCGAGCGGAGTTCACGCCGATGATCAGCGTCATAGTCGCCGCGTACGACCTTCACGGACAACTGGGGGTCTGCCTGAATTCGATACTGAACCAATCCTTCCGGGACGTGGAGGTTGTCGCGGTCCTGGACCAGTCCGCTGAATGCCCTGCGGGCTTGGTGGATGACTATGCTCGGCGCGATGGTCGGGTCTCGGTCGTGCGGCTGACGGGAGTCGCCGGCATCGGCCGAATACGCAACGCGGGGGCGGAGCGCGCCGCCGGTGACTACCTGCTGTTCCTGGACAGCGATCACATCATCGGGGGTGAAACGCTTCAGGCGATGGCCGATCGGCTGCAAGCGACAGGCGAGCCGGATGTTCTTCTCTTCGGGCACACTCGCCTCCATCGCGGCCGCTCATGGCCCGGTGCCGCCGCCGATCTGCTCGCCCGGCAAGGACGTGAGTCTTTCGCCCCGCTCGATCAGCCCGAGCTGTTCGGTGCTCCCGCCTACTCCTGGGACCGTTTGGTCCGCCGCGACTTGTGGATCCGGCAGGAACTCGCGTTCCCTGACGGTCTCCACGAGGAGGTCGCAGTCGTCCACCGCGCCATGCTCGCCGCTGACCGGGTCGCCGTCCTGAAGTGGAACTGCGTCCAGATCCGCCGTCGGCACACTCAACACCCCGCAGGCTCACCGGACGGCACCCACTTCGACGTCTTCAGCCGGTACGAAGAGAGCTTCGACTTGCTCGAGGAGCGCGACGCCCTGGACGTTGTGGCTCCCTTTCTCTTCACTCGTATGATTCGTCACTACCTCTTCCTCCTCAATCTGGAGGGATGTCTCTCCCGCTCCGAGCGCCCTCAGTTCTTCCAACGCGCCAGCGAGCACTACCGGCGGTTCCTCCCCGATGGCTACGAGCACCCCGAAGGCCGGGAGGGTGTCAAGTTCCAACTCGTGGCGAGCGGGAGATACGGTGCGCTGGAGGCCGCCAGTCTCCCTCAGCGCGCGCGGGGTCTCGTCTCCCGGGGCGCCGCCGTCCGCGGACGGTAGCCCCAGGCTGGGCGACTTCGACGGTTGCTGCCGCCGACAGAGCGGCGCCGCATGTACCGCACCCTGCACCGCCGGGTCAGCGCGTCCACCCAGATGAACGCATACGGTCCGGCGTCCAGCAGCCGGTTGCGAGCACCAAGCCGCCGAAGCTCTGGGAGCGGCGCTGCGGGACGTCCCGCCGAAGGTCGAGGTACGACGCAGCCTCGTGGAAGGGCCGACCCGCCGCGTGCTCCTGGGCGCCGCGTGCGAGGCCGATCTGCTCGTGGTCGGTGCCTGCCGTCGTCCGGGGCACTTCGGGCTCCAGCTGGGCCGGATCTCCCCCACCGTCCTGCACCACTCGCCCTGCCCGGTCGCCGTGGTGCCCGTCGCGGTCACCGATGACCGGGCACGGACCCGCTCCGCCGAGGAGAGACGCCACGGCTACCAGGGCGGCTGACGGGGACGGTCGTCTCTACCCGGTCGGTACCGCCGACTCGACGCGACCCGGGGATGTGAGGGCGGTCACCGCTCGGGCCGGAAGACGGGACGCAACGCAATACCTGGCGTCCGGACGAGGGGAGGCGTCGTCGCCACGTCGGCGCCGACCCGCCTCCCTGCCGGAGGGCCGCCCCGCGGGTGCGGTCGACCGGGGGAGGAGAGGGCAGACGCTGCGGACGTACCGGACCGAGGGGCCTGCGCCCCTCCCGCCGAGTACGCAGCACCGGTTGCTTCCCGGAGGGGGAACGAGCACGGCGCGGGGAAGGTGCACAGTTCGGGGAAGGAGCACCGGCGCTACCGCAGGGGATCGTGGCCCCGGCTCATCAGTGAGTGGCGCCAGCGTGTTCCGCGTACGTCACCGGACGGCCGCTGCGCGAGGTGGCGGCGGATGCAACCGACCACCTTGCGCATGTGCTCGTAGTCCGGCTCCGACAGATCCGCCTTCTTCTTGCGCAGGATGGCCACGATGCGGTGCCCCAGGCATGGCCCGCAGACTCGCCGCCGTCCGTGTGCCGACCGGCGGCCCGGGACTCCTCGGTCGCCGGCCACTCCTGCAACGCAGACGGTGGCATGTTGTCCACGTCCCGAAACGCGTCCCCCGTCTCGCGTCGGTGTTCGACCGGCACCGAAGGCTACTTCTTTCTCTTCAGGGCCGACGGTTTGTGGACGGCCGACCGTCCGCTCTTGTCACTGCGGACCTGGTACTGAGGCTCTTCCGGCGAAGCATCCACCGTGCGGCCGGCCGCCTCGGTCCGCTCGGTGATCTTCTTCTCCACCTGGCCCGTGGTCTCGCTGCCGTGGCTCCGCCAGGCGACTTCGTCGCCCTTGGCCGGGTCCTTCTTCCTGGACGAACTGTGCTTGGCCGTCATCACGGCGTCCTTCCGAACACAAGCGGACAGTGTCTTGTCCAGCATGGCGGTCGTCGCCTCCGCCCGCACATCGACGCAGCGCGTGCCGGCACACCGCGCCCTCGTCGAGACGCGGCACATACTCCTCGCACAGGGGTCCGCACGGGTCCGCGTGCTCCGGGCTTCCGCGCCCGCGGACGTGCTCCTCGCGCACGGGCGCCACAGCCCGGTCGGCGGATCACATGCGGTCCTGCAGGGGAATGCGCAGGTCACGTACGCATATTTCTGGTGCGTCGCGGTGCCGGCTGTGGCAGCCTCCCCCCATGCCGATCGTTGACGTGTCTCCTGCAGTGGCCCTCGCGTACGAGGCCTTCGGTGACCCCGGGGACCCCCCTGTCCTGCTTGTGATGGGCTTCGGGGCGCAGATGCTCGCCTGGCCCGAGGATTTCTGCCGGGCGCTGGCAGATCGCGGTCGTTACGTGATCCGGTACGACAACCGCGACTGCGGGCTGTCCACCAAGTTCGAGGATCACCCCGTCGACATGGACGAGTTCATCGCCGCCGTGACCGCGGGAGACATTCCAGCCGCGCTCGCGATGGTTCCCTACCGGCTCTCTGACATGGCCGACGACGGCTTCGGCCTGCTCACCGCGCTGGGTGTCGAACGTGCCCACGTGGTCGGTGCTTCGATGGGCGGAATGATCGCTCAGACAATGGCCCTCTCCTGCCCCGAGCGGGTTCTGACCCTGACGTCGATGATGTCCTCGACCGGCGAGAGCGAGTACGGCCAGGCCAGCCCGGAGGCCCAGGCGGTGTTGTTCAGGCCCAGGCCCGCGGACCGTGAGAGTCACATCGCGGCGGCGGAGGACGAACTGGTCTGGGCTTCCAAGCGGTACGGGGACGCGGCGGTGTTGCGCGAGCTGGCCGCCGCCGGCTACGACCGGGCCTACTACCCCGCGGGGGTCGGGCGCCAACTCGGTGCGATGATCCTCAGCGGCTCACGCGCGGACGCACTTCGCGAACTGCGGGTGCCGACGCTGGTGATCCACGGCCTGGAAGACACGCTGATCGACCCCAGCGGCGGTCGACGCACCGCGGACCTGGTGCCCGGCGCGCGACTCCTGCTGGTCCCCGACATGGGTCATGATCGCCCGCGGGAACTCTGGCCCACGCTCATCGATGCCGTGGTGGCCCACAGCAGCTGAGCAAGTAGCCACCCGGCGGCGGAACTTGCCTTCGGCAGGCTCGATGCAGTGTTTGCGGACCGGGGGAGAGCCGGGCTTCCACCGGCCCTGTGTGGTCGGGTCCCGGCCCGCTTCGCCGGTCTCCTGGCCGGACCCCGGCGCAGGGGGTGCGCGGTGACCGCGCGGTCGCCCGGAGCTTCGATCTCGGCGGTCCGGGCGTGGGCCCTGGCGAGGGAGAAGGCCAAGGAGGGCGGTTGGTACTTCCACCCCTCCTACAACCTGAACCTGTGCATGGACTCGCCGAACGCCTCCGACGACAGGCCTGTCATCTGGCGGTGCAAGGGCAACTCGAACCAGCGGTTCAACGTCTACGGCACCAGCGTCTACGGCGGAAAGTACTTCATCCAACTGCGCCGCAACGGGCGCTACGTCACGGAGGACGGCCGGGGCGGACAGGTGGTCATGGCCTACCGGCTCAGCGACTTCCACCGCGCTTCTCTATGGAAGTAGCGCTCCCGCCACCATGCCCTGCAACGAAACCGTGCCGGGACCGGCGCAGCGGACGGATGGCCTGCCACGCCACTGATGACGTCGTGGTCGGCGCGTGACCTCCTTCTCGCCCGCGCCGTCCCCCGCCCCCCCATTCGGTGTGGGCGAAGCAGGGGCTCAACCCTCCGGAACCGGCCCGCGATCCGGGCCATGACCTGGTCGGACATCGCCGACCGACGGGCAGGGTCTGGGCTATGCCGTGCAGCCACCGCACGATCTTCAAGAGTCGACACAACCCCCGATGATCACGCGATGGCCGTGCCCGTTCCCTGCCGGGTCCGATACAAGATCACGAACCCGGACTGAGGTGTCAGGAGCGATCGAACAGAGTAACTACGCTCTGCGGTGCTTCCTGGCCGAAGAAGATCTCCAGGTTCTGCGCCGAGCGGCTGGCCGCGTCGCCACTACGCAGGAACAGCCGCTCTTCGTAGGCGGTGAGCGCGACCTCGATGTCGGGTTGCTCAACCAGCTGGCGCGCCAGGTCCGCGCCGTCGTACATGGCGAGGTTCGCACCCTCGCCGGCGAAGGGCGACATCAGATGCGCGGCGTCGCCGACGAGCGTCATGCCGGGCACCCTGTCCCATTTGAGCCCGACGGGCAGGGCGTAGATGGGTCGGAGCCACGGTTCCACGTCGCTCTGTGTCACGAAGGCGGTGAGCAGCGGTGACCAGCCGTCGAACTCGTCGGCAAGTTGACGGAGGCCAGCGGACGGGTCGCCGAAGTCGATCGACCTCATCCACTCCTCGGGCTTGTTCAATGCCACGTATCCGCGCACGTGCCCGTCGGCGTAGCGATGCGCGATGATGCCTTTGCCCGGCGCGACCGCCATCAGCGTGCCGCTGCCGATCGCGGCCACGCTCGCCCGGCACTCCTGGCCGCCCGGGGCGAGGGCGATCTCGATGAAGCAGGTTCCGCTGAAGACGGGCTTGGCGGGGGTGAGCAGCGGACGCACCTTCGACCAGGCACCGTCCGCGCCGATGACGATGTCGGCGCGCGTGGCGGAACCTTCCGCGAAGGTCAGGACGTAGCCGCCCTCCGCACGATGCCGGACCGAGGCGAGCTTGTGACCCCACATGATCGTCCCGGGCGCCAACGAGCCGATGAGCAGGCGCCGCAGTTCGCCACGATCCACCTCAGGACGGGCCGAACGGGGGTTCGCAGGCATGTCGAACAGGATCGTTCCGTGGCGGTCCACCACGCGCTTGGCGTCCTCGCCCGGGCGGACCAGAGTGAGGAACTCGTCGTACAGACCGGCTGCGCGAACTGCGACCTGGCCAGTCTCTTCGTGGATGTCGAGCAGGCCGCCTTGCGTACGGGTCGTCGCCGAGGCCTCACCCTCGTAGACCGTCGCGGCGACGCCGTGAGCCTGAAGCACCCGGGCGAGCGTCAGCCCGCCCAGTCCCGCTCCGACAATGGCGATGGTCTTCTGCACGCTGCGCTCCTCTGTTGCGCCGGCACGCGCCGGCGATGGTCAGCGCCGAAAGGGGACGGGGTGCCCGATCTCGGCAAGGAGACGCTCACCGATCAGAACCATCTGCATCGATGTATGCGCGATGTCCGGCGGGTGGACCGCGGAACACCGTTTTTCGCGACCTCGTGACTATAGCTCGGCATCCGCCTCGCGGTGACCGGGGCCGCTCATGCTGCGACGCACCATGCCAGCCACGTTCATCCTCGACAACCGCCTCGACCGGCTCGGCAGTGCTGCCGGAAAGATGACACTCGCGGGTCGGCCGTGACGACGAGGACTGGCCCGACAGCCCGTTCCTTCTCATCGCCGACGAACAGACTCCAGCCTCGGCGGAGTTTCCGTTGCTGGCCGTGAACAACCTGCCCGACGAGGACGACGTCCCGTTCAGGATCACCCTTGCCGCGGCGGTTCCTTCGTCGTCCACCTGGAGCTGGGCAACACGAGCTTCGATGACTGGGCCCGCGGCGTCGGCACCGACGGTGTCTACCGAGGGCAGCACTACTGACAGTCGCCGTTTGTGGGCGAGTGAACCGCCGGGGTCCGGCCGCTGGGCACCATGCACGCCGCGCTCTACACGTACCCGGAACACCGCACGGAAGCGAACGGGAAGTGTCGTCTCGCTCCCTCACGGAGCCTGATCACGCCCCACAGGTGCGGTCGGTTCGTCTCGTCTTTGTGAGGACGGCTCTTCATCGCGGCATTATCCCGGTTGGCCGGATTCACGCTGTCCCAGTCTGGGGGACTCATGAATGCTGAAGGCGCCGGCTGTGGTTCGCGGCAGCCGCCCTTGCATCCCAGAGAAGAGGACCGCTCCGTGCGCGCATCCATCCGAACCGGGCTCATCATAGGTGCCGCCGCCGGCGTCATGCTGACCACAGCGACCGCGGCCACGGCGGCCACTCCCCGCGCACCGCAGGCGTACGTCCAGCGGTGCACCAACCTGGGCAACGGTGACCTCTGCATCGACGTCACCGGTGGGGTGGGCCAGACCGGCCGCATCGGGGTCGGCTACTGGAAGCACGCGGGGGACATAGTCCACGTCCGGCTCGGCTGGCAGAACACGACGGGCGGCGCCGCGAACTACAGCCGCACCGTCCACGGCCCGCTCTTCCCGGGCGATGACACCGGCACGGAAGTGTGGACCACCTATCTCGCCGCAGGCTGTGTCTACCCGCTCATCGAGGTGATAGAGCAGTACACGATGAAAGGCCAGGAAGTCTGCGTGCCGGCGTGAGGGCACCCGCGTCGTCCTCGGCAACCATTGCGGCACGGGTCTCACCTTTCGGCCGGGCAAGGCCGTGTGAGAACGGGACCGGCTCATGCCGACTGGAACCGATGCCCGCCGTCGCCGCGACCCCCGCTCTGCGCCACGGGGAGAAAGCGGGACGGGCGGCGAGCCGCCCGGCTCTCCTACGGGCTGCTCCTTGACCGGGCGCCGTGGCGCGGCCGAGGTCACCGTGATCTTCAGTACGGGACCGGTGGCGGCGTCTGGGATGGAGATCGATTGCCCGCGGACCAGCTGGCGGCTGGGCGGAGGCGAAGGCGCGCAGGGCGTCATCGCGTTACAACTCGCGACCTGAACAGCCCTCGCGCGAACGATAAGCCGCATCACCGCGCACCGGCCTGTCACCCCTCTCACCCCAGCAGTTATCGCGAGCCGTCCGGGGTGCGGGACGGTCGCCTCACAGGAATGGGGATGCGCGCGGTGCGCCGGAGCCCGTACGGGACCTGCGGATGACCGGCCGTGCAGCCGGCCTGACCCACGCACCATCGACCCTGCCGTGAAAACCTCAGTACCGGAGGACGTGACGGTGAGCTGTGAGTTCGAGCTGAGCCCGAACATCGACGGTTACCCGGGCACGGGCGAGGTCTACGTCACCGTGCTCGGAGTCTGAGGGCGACAGCCGCTGACCACCCGAACCAGTGCCCCCGGTGCTCGGTGCTCGGCGCGGGGCGCCGCATGAAGTGAGCCGCGCGGCGTGCCGTGTTGTCCATGACCGCGGCCAGTCGCGCCCCGGTCCCGTCGAACGGTACCTCGACCACCTTCCGCAGGTGTCCCTCAAACTCGTAGGACTGCTGCGCGGCCGCGAGATTGGCCACGCGTGGCTCTCCCGCCGTCCCATCAGCTTCAGCCCGCCGAGAGGCCCCGCTGATCAATGGCTCGTCCGATCCTCGATCACTCCTCGGCGGTCAACCCGTGCAGTGGGCCGGAGGCGAGGACTCTGGTGACGAAGTTCGCCAGTTGTGCCCGCATTCTTTCCCTCGGAATGCGCTCTTCTCCGGCCAGGTGTTCGACGAGGTCGGCTCGTGTGGCGGCGAGCAGGGCGTGGGCGGTGAAGTCGCTGCCGGTCAGGCCGGGGATCTGCTCCAGTGCCGCTCGGAGCAGGCTGTGCCACCGCTCGTAGTGCTCCGCCCGGTACGGGCTGCTGCTCCCGCCTTCCTCCAGGGCCAGCGCGAGGCGCCGGTTGTCGAGTTTGAAGCACAGGACGGCGTCGAGCAGGGCGGGTACGCGATCGCGTGGCGGGGTCGCGGGTCCCAGGGGTGGTGGGCCGGTCTCGACGGCCTGCCTGATCGGTTCGAGCCGTGCCTCGTACAGCGCGCGGAGCAGCCCGGCGCGATCGCCGAAGGCCCGGAAGAGCGTGCCCTTGCCGACGCCGGCCGCAGCCGCGACGTCGGCCATGGTGACGTCTTCGGGACTCTGGCGGCGGGTGAAGAGGGCATCGGCGGCCGCGAGCACGGCTTCCCGGTTGCGGATGGCGTCCTTGCGAGACGACTGGCGTTCGGACATGTCGCTCCCCTCTCTTTGCAAAACGGACCCGCGGTCCATATCGTTGAAGCGGACCCAGGGTCCGGGTTCTATGACTGGAGGATACCCATGTCCGCACCGACCTCCCCGGCGGATCTGTACCGCCACAGCCTGCGGCTGCTGCTCGACAAGAACATTCCCGCGTGGGTCGCCCTGTGGGCCGAGGACGGCCTCATGGAGTTCCCCTTCGCGCCCGACGGCTGGCCCCGGCGTCTGGAGGGCAAGGAGGCCATCGCCTCCTACATGCGCCACTACCCCGACCACATCGACCTGCACGACTTCCCCGACCTGCGGCTCCACCAGACCACCGACCCGGCGACCATCGTGGTCGAGATGCGCGGCGTGGGCCGCCTGGTGGAGAGCGACGCTCCCTTCGACATGACCTACATCGCCGTCGTGACCGTTCGAGACGGACACATCACCTCCTACCGCGACTACTGGAACCCCCTCGCCGTCCAGGAGTCCGGCGCCGACTTCACCGGGAGCAGCCGATGACGACCACCGGCACCATTTTGGTCATCGGCGCCACCGGCACCACCGGAAGCCGCACCGCCGCACAGCTGACGGCCGCGGGTCACCGCGTCAAAGCCGCCAGCCGCCGGGCCACCCCGGTCGCCGGCACCGAGCCGGTGCCCTTCGACTGGCACGACCCCGCCACCCACGCGGCCGCCCTCGACGGCGTCGACCGCGTCTACCTCATACCGCCCGTGGGTGACTCCGCTCCCGCGGCGACCATGCTTCCGTTCCTCCATCAGGCCCGCATTGCCGGCGTGCAGCGCGCGGTGCTGCTGAGCTCCTCGGCCATCCCCGAGGGCGGCCCGGCGGTGGGAACGGTGCACCAGGCCCTGCCTGATCTGTTCGAACAGTGGGCGGTACTGCGGCCCTCGTGGTTCATGCAGAACTTCACCGGCACGCACGCGCACGCCCGCAGCATCCGCGACGAGGGCCTCATCTGGACCGCCACCGAAAGCGGCCGGGTCGGCTTCGTCGACGCCGAGGACATCGCGGCCGTAGCCGTCCGGGCTCTGACCGACGAGCAAGCCCCCAACACCGATCTCGTCCTCACCGGACCCGAGGCACTCAGCCACGACGACATCGCCGCGATCATCACCGGGGCCACCGGTCGGCTGGTGGTCCACCGCCGTCTGTCCTACGAGCAGATGCGCGACCGCCTCACGAAGCAGGTGCCGGGCGAGTTCGCCGCAATGCTGGCGGGCATGGACCGTGCCATCGCCGAAGGGGCGGAGGACCGCATCACCGACACCGTCCAGCGCCTCACCGGTCGGCCCCCGCGCACCTTCCAGGCCCTCCTTGAGAGGGAGCTGCGACGCAGCAGCTGATGTTCCAGGAAGATCAGCAGTTCTGGTTCGAGACCCTGCGTGATCTCGGCCTGGCCGGCGGGCCGGTGGGGCTGGGCCTTCTACGCGAGACCGGTGGATTTCGGGAAGTGATCCGGACACGGCCGGGACGTCCGTTCAGAACACGCGATCGCGCCGGATGTGGTGCGGGACCAGGTCGAGGAAGGCATGCAGCGCCCGCGTCGGCGGACGCGTCGCGGAGGCGACCACGCTGAGCGTCCAGGCCAGCCGGGCGTCCGCGAGGGGGGACGGTGCAAACGGCGTCCCCGGCCGCCGCAGCGAAGTCCGGGGGCAACAGCGCCACGCCCAGGCCGTGCGCCACGTAATCCGCGATCGTGGTGATGTCTGAGACCTCGATGAGGACCCGCCGGAACAACTTCTCCTTCGTAAACGCCTCGTCCGCGTTCTGACGTTGCCCGAAACCGGCGGGCATGTCGACGGAGGCTTCCCCGGCGATGTCTCAGAGCCGCGCACTCTTCCGGCGGGCCAGTGGGTGATCGGCGGGGACCAGCAGCTGGTCGGTGACATGTTCGGCGTCATGCGGGCGACCCTCGCCTACCAGCAGCTGATCCTCGCCGGTGCGGCCGGGCCCATGGACCGTGTTCCCGGCCTGCCCACGTTCGACGCCGCGGACCTGCTGTCCTTCGCGACCATCGAGGGCGCACGGGCCGCGGGGATCGAGGACCGCACCGGCAGTCTGACCCCGGGCAAGGAGGCAGACCTGATCATGATCCGCCTCGATCACGCCCACATGCTGCCCGCAACGGACGCCGCGGCCACGATCGTCGCGGGCGGCCACGCCGGCAATGTCGACCTGGTCGTGGTGGCCGGTGCCGTCCTCAAGGAGAACGGTGTACTGAAGGGAGGCGACGCCGTCTTCGACGAGGCCGCAGCCTCCCGTGACCGGCTCTTCCACGCCGCCGGTCCGCCGCTCCCGGTCTGAGCCGACCACCAGGCAGGCGCGGGCCGACGCGAACGACGTCCCGGCCGGCAGATGCACCTCACCGTGGCGCACCGGAAACTGCTCCGACACGTACCCGGCGTCCCCGGAGCAGCGGAGCTGCGCACCCACTGCGCGACCGGTGTCCCGCACCGCGCAGATTCACCGTCAGGCCCGGGGCCTCCGTGTGTCCTCGCCGGACGCTCGGCGGCCGCGTTCACGGAACTGGTCATGCCATGCCCCGGACGACGGCGACCGGGCAGTGCGCGTGATACAGGAGGGCCTGGCTCACCGAGCCCAACAGCATCCCGGAGAAACCACCGCGCCCCCGGGCTCCGGCCACCATCAGCTGCGCATTCCGGCTCGCTTCGATCAGGGACTCACGGATCTCACCGCTCAGCACTTGCTGCCGGACGGTGATGTCCGGATACCTTTCCTTGCGACCGGTGACTGACAGGGCCAGCAGCCGCTCCGCGCTCTCCGCCCCGGTGCCGGGCGGCGCCAGGTCGGGCTGCCACGCGTGTAGGGCGTAGAGCTCGGATCCCCGCAACGAGGCTTCGGCGAAGGCGAATTCAACCGCCTTTTCGCCTTCAGGGGAGCCGTCGACGGCCAGCAAGACCGGTCCGACATCATCCGGCTCCTCACGGACCACCAGCACCGGACAATGGCTCTGGGCCACCAGAGACACCGCCGTGGAACCCAGAAGCACACCGACGACCTTCCCGATGCCCCGGCGGCCGACGACCACCACATCCGCGGTTCGCGACTCGGCCGACAGCACCGGCACCGCGTCGCCGACCACCACGGCATGGGTGACCTCCACCTCGGGCACCACACTGCGGGCGCGTTCCGCGGCGTCATGTGCCAGGCGGTTGAGTGGCGCCGGGTCCAGTGGCGCGTACATGGGCCTGGCCGGCCAGCTCAAGGCGTGCACCACACGGAGCCTTGCACCACGCCGCCTGGCTTCCCGGGCAGCCTGTGCCACCGCGGCGTCGCTCGACGACGAACCATCCACTCCCACGACGACCAGACCACTCATCGCGCCTCCGCGCTCGCCTCGATCCAGCACCCCCCGTCAGGCACTGCGATTCCAAGCCTCACTCCGGCCGAGCCCGACCGCCAGCCGACCACGGCCAGGAGGCCCCACTGCCACCACTCGCGCGGCTGGTCACCCGCCGGCGGCTGATGATTCTTCGGTCATCGAAGTGCCCCCCGGCCGCCCGGGGGCGGAGGCGCGCAGCCGGGGGACCCAGCGGCGCGGGGTGGTCACATCGTCCGGGCCGGTCAGCCGGGGCTGTGCCCAGGCGGCTTCTGGATGTCGCTCGGCCTCGGCGACGAGCCGGGCGAGGACGTCGGGGCGGGGGAAGCTGGCGTCGTTGTCGAGAAAGTACAGCCAGTCGGCCGGATCGGCCGCCTCGTGCAGCGAGTCGGCGCCAGCGTTGCGACCGCCGGGGATGCCGATGTTCTCGGGCAGGCACACGGTGAGCACACCGGGTGGCACGTCCTCGGGCTTGCAGCCGTTGCCGACGACCACCATCCGCACGTCGACGCCGCTCTGGGCAAGGAGTGTCGCTTGCGCGGCTGCTTCCTCGGCAGGGCGATCATTCATGGTGAGAACGACGACGTCGACGCGTGGGCGGGACATGGGTTCCTCCAGGCCGCGGCGGGCCGTGTTGTGGTCAGGGCGTGGGAACGGGGGTGCCGGTGAGGTGTTCGGCCTGGCGGGCGACGAGCGGGGCGAGGTGAGGGTGGACGCCCCGGGAGCACGCCTGGAGGAGTTGTCCGAGGGCGATGAGCTCTCCGGTCCGGCCGGCGTCCGTGTCCAGGACATGGCTGAACTCGCGCCGGATCCGGGCGGCGGTCGCCGGCGCGGCCAGCGAGTACGCATGAAGCAGACCCAGGTCGTAGCCCACGGGCAGCCGGCCCCAGTTCTCCCAGTCCAACAGGACCAGGGGCGCACACGTCAGGTTCGCCCAGTGCAGATCGGCGTGCCCGGTCGTTGTCTCACGGATCCGGACGGGGTCGATGCCGAGGAAGCGGCGGAAGTTCCGGTCGACCCAGTTCTGCCGTACCGATTCCCGGTCGGTGGGCACCGTAGCGAGCGTCCCGAGCGCGGACTTCAGCTCCGCCCACCACGAGTCCGGCAGCACGACGTCCTGGTCGAGAACGGGAGTGCCATTGGTGACCGGTGGGACGGACACGTACTCGGTGAGCTCCGCCCGGTAGGCGATGTCCGGTGAGGTCCAGTCGAGAACGCCGCGAAGCCGCGGCCGCGGTACCGACCGCGGCACACGCGTATCAGCGGTCGCCGTCCCCTCCCACAGCCGTCCGCCCGCCTTGCTGGCCTCGGCGGAGACGATGCGCAGCCAGCAGTCCCCGGCCCGCCGCCCCAGGGTGCGGCCCTGCCACCCCCACACCTCCCGCCCCGACGCGGACACCCGGAACTGCTTCGCCGCGGCCGCGTGCGCGCGACGCATCCTGTCGCGCTCGTCGCGCTCCGCCGGGGCGGCGAACACCGCCTGCCGCACGGCCCGTTCCACCGTCACACCCCCTCCGCCACGACGTCGGCCACAGGTCGCTCAATGGGGCCGGGCAGCACCGCGTCACGCCCTGGCCACCGGAACACCAAGCGGCAGTGCAGCTTGTCCAGGACGTCGCCGGCGGGCAGCGCATCGTCGGGCGTACCGGCCGGGAAGACCGTCAAAAGGGGATCGGCGTGCTGGTCGTTGTCGTCGGCGCGGATGTGGCGGTCCCAGGCCCGGACCGTGGCCACCAGCCGCTCGGCGAGCTCGGGCCCCTGCTCGCCAAAGGCATGGGCGACCCACTCCCACTCCTTGCCCTGTGGGCTGTCGCCGTTCTTGGTCTGGACGTGCATCAGGTAGGCCAACGACGCCCCGCCGACGATCGCGGGGGCGTCGTGGTCCTTCGCGATGGCGGTCACCCCCTTCTCCGGGTCCTGGTGGGCAACCAGGCGGCAGAAGCCCGGCAGGGTGGTAGCCGCGTACAACTGCAGGGAGCCGAAGTACGAGTTCGCCCCCATCGTCACACCGGTCGCGACCTCTTGCCGCCGCCCGCGCAACGCCTTCTCCAGGCCCTCCGTGTCCGCGGCGGCGCCGTCGTCGAAGCGGAGCGTCAGTCCGCCGTCGAGAAGGGGGACGACCGGGACGGCGTGGGCCTGCTGCCCCTGGGCGTGGACGAAACCGCAGTAGGTGAAGCGGCGGGCGTGCAGCACCTCGCCGCGCCGCTCGAACGCGATCGCCCTGGTGTAGCCGCCCATCTCCAGCGGCAGGACCAGGCGCCCGCCTTCGGCTAGCTGCTCACGCCAGGCCGGGGGGATGTCCCAGCAGTTGTAGGTGATCACGCCGGCGTCGAAGCCGCCGCGGGGAACGAGGTGGGCGGCCGCGCCGAGCGCCGCGTCGGCCTCGACGGCGGTGACGCGTCCGCTGCCGGCCTCCGTGAGGAAGGCGCGGGTGCGGCGTACGACCCACGGGTCGATGTCGACGCTCACCACGCGACCGTCGGGCCCGGCGACGTGGGCGAGTAGCTCGGCGTTGTAGCCACCGGATCCCGCCTCGAACACGATCGCACCCGGCTGAAGACGCAGGCTCTCGAGCATGTCGGCCTGGAGCCAGGCCGCGGACACCGAGCTGATCGCCGTCCCGGTCTCGTCGCGTCGGGTGATGACGGCCCGGTCGCCGCCGTCGTACGCGGCCACCAGGTTCGCTTCCGGGGCGAAACGATGGCGGGGCACTGTGCGCAGCGCGTCGCGGACGGGCTCGGACGGGGCCCAGCCGCCGTCGATCACCGTCTGGGCCATCACCTGGCGCAGCCGGACGGCCTCACCCGGCTCGCCCGGCACGGGCGGCCGATCGGCGGCGAGCGGGTAGGAGACCACAGGCGGCAGGTCGGGGATGACGCCAGGCCACACGCTGTCGACCGCGAGTGCCGCCGGGACGAAGACCGCGCCGACACAGGCGAGAGCGTGCAGGTCGAAGAACTCCCAGCGGGCGGACTTGTCCGCCTCCGCGTTGGTCAGGGTTCCCGTCCACGCGGTGATGCGGACGACGGCCGTGAGCCTCGGGATGCCGTGGCTGTCGTCGACCAGCATCGTCACGACGTGCGCATCCGCCGGGTCGGCGACCAGGCCCGTCTCCTCGGCGAGCTCGCGGACCGCCGCGGCGGCGAAGTCCTCCGGGCCGGAGGTCTTGCCGCCGGGCAGTTCGAGCATGCCGCGGCGGGAGCGGCCGAGCAGGACCCGGCCGGCGTCGTCGGTGACGACGGCGAGGGCGCCGGTCAGGGCATGGGCGGTGGTCGGCCGCTTCTCGACGGCCCTCGTGCCGGCGTGGCAGGGGCCGCGCAGGACCAGGAAGGCCAGACCGTCCGCGTCCAGGCGGTCCACCGTCTCCCACCCGGCGGCGAGCACGGCGATCTCGTCCTCGTCCAAGGCGATCCCGCGCCGCTCCTCGGGCGTGGTCTCCGCCACCGGGGTGATGACGACGAGAGCGCCGCCGTCCCGCAGCCGCTCACCCAGCCCGTGAAGGACGCGCCCCCTGTCCTGCACGAACGGGTACATCAGGCGGAGCGTGATCAGGTCGTACCCGTCTTCATGAAGCGGGGCGGGGTCGTCGCGCTCGATGTCCAGGTGCAGCCAGCGCACGCCCTCGACGGCGGCGTGCTCCTCGCGGGCCCGGGCGAGCGCGCTTTCCGTGAAGTCGACGGCGTCCACTGTGTAGCCGAGGGAGGCGAGGTAGGCGGCCAGCTCGCCGGTGCCGCAGCCCACGTCGAGCGCGCGGCCGCCGCCGTCCGGGGCGGGGGCGTGTTCGGCGAGGAGCTCCCGCTCGCGCTCACCGACGTGCCGGAACCCCTTTCCGTCGCTGAAGTGCCTCTCCCAGTCGTCGCGGGCTGTGTACGTCAACGTGCTGCTCCTCGTACGTAGGCGTGTGGTGTTTCAAGGGCGTTGTGCGGCGCGGAGCCGGGCCAGCGTGCGCCGGCCGCGCTCGACGAGCTCGGGATCGCCGTGGGCAGCGCCGTAGGACATGCCGGAGACGGAATCCAGGACGGACAGGACCGTGAGGTGAGCCTCTTCGTCCGGGGTGAAGCTACGGCCGTAGCCGTTCATCACGGCCTGGAAGAGGTCGGGCCGGCCGTGCCAGGTGTCGGAGAGCCGTACGAAGTCCCGCACGGCCGGGCCTTCTTCCGACCGCTCGAAGTCGATCACGTACAGAGCGTCGGCGGTCTCGTCCCAGCGCAGATTGCGGAGCTGGAAGTCACCATGCGTGGGCACCGTCATCAAGGGGGCCAGGCCGGCGGCCCTCTCGGCGGCGGCACGGATGAACTGCTCGTCGCCGGGGCCGAGGTGGGGAAGGGCGCCCGCGAGGTGGCGCTCCAGCTTCCCCAGTGGCAGGCCGTCGGCGGCCGGCCGGGGCGGGGCGCTGTGGTGGATGGCCGCCGCGAGTTGCCCGATGCGGTGGAAGATGAGGCGCTGCTGCTCGGGCGGGTGGACGGCGCCGGGCAGGGTGCGGCCGCCCACCGCGGTGAGCACGACGGCCCGCAGCGTGGGGTCGGCGGTCACCAGCCGGGGTGCGGCCGCCCCGAGGGCGGCGACCCAGCTGCGAAGGGCGTCCACTTCACGATGGTGGAAGCGGGCATTCTGGTGGATCTTGACGTACCACTCGCCGCCCTCGGCACCGGTAGCCCGCCACACGCGGCTCTCCTCCCGCGCCCAGGACACGTCCGTCCACGCGGTGATCCGGCCGACAGCCTGCTCGGTGAACGCGCGCACCGCCCGGTCCGGGACCGCGCCGCGCACGGCGGGTTCAGGGAGCAGGACCAGCCGGTCGGCGGACCGGTCGTAGGCGATCGGGTCGCCGGGCTCCTGGAAGTGCACGGCCATCCGCGCGCCGGCCCGGTAGGCATCCAACCCGGCCCGGCAGTACGCCACCATCGGCTCCGGTAGGGCGTCGAAGGCGAACCACCCCATGGCGTCACAGACATGGGGCTCCATGACCTCCGGGGTGCCCTCCCACCGATCCACCACGAAGAACACCCCGATCCTGGCGCCGCCGGCAGGGGCCCGGTGGTGCACGGTGACGGCCGCCCGGACATCGGCCCGGTCGATGACGACACCGGCCTCCTCCCGGGCCTCACGCACCAGGGCAGCGACCATGTCCTCCCACGGGCCGTCCAAATGCCCGGACACGAGATGCCAGCAGCCAGCCGCGTACACGTCACCGGCCCGCCGCGACAGCAGCACCTCAAGCCCCGCCGCGCCCTCGCGCACGGCAATCAGGTGGACGTCGAGCGGCTCGGTGTGCCGCTGGGTGCCGCTCACGCAGCGCCGCCGGGGCGGCACGCGAGCAACACGGTGAACACCGCTTTCCGAGGAGGCGCGGTCATGGCACCTGCCGGGGCACGGCGGCGAGAGGAGGAAGCGTCCAGGCCAGCGCCTTCGGGCCCGCGCCGGAGGTGACGTGCTGAGCCTCGACGCTGTCACGTAGGTCGACCCGGTACTGCTCGGGCCGTCCGGCCTGCTCCCAGCGCGCGTGGAGGTTCTCAAGTTCAGCCCAGACGTCACGCGGCCCATGGACTCGGACGGTGCCGTCGCCAGGGCCAGCCACGGCCCAGGAGTCGTCCTCGGCCGCGACGACGGTCATCGTCTCGGCCTGGAAATCCCGGACCAGACCGGGAGCGAGGTAGGCGGCGGCGAGCCAGAATCCGTACGCCTCGTCCGGCGGCGGCGTGAGCCGCGTGGACCGTGCCGTACCCGGGTCGTCTTTGATGCGGGCGCGGTGGTCCACAGCGTTGAGCCACCGATAACCGAGCAAGGGCCGGTACCCGCGCGGCCGGCCCCGCAGGAGCGCCTCGACCGTGCTGTCCGCGGTGCGGGTGACGAGGAGTTGTCCCGGCCAGCTCGGCGTACGGGTCGCGAGCGTCGTGACCAGCTGGCCGCCCGGCGCGAGCTGTTCCACCCACGGCGCCGGGACGCACGGCACGCCGATGCCGGAGTGGATCCGGTCGTACGGCGCCCTCGCCTCGTGCCCTTCGAGCGCGTCACCCTCGATCACCTCCGCACCGACACCGAGACGGTCCAGGTTCCGCTGGGCGAAGGCCGCCATGTGCCCGTCCCGCTCCACGCCGGTGGCGAGTCCGGGGCCGGTGATGGCGGCGGCGAGTGCGAGGGAGACGCCGGGGCCCGGCCCGAGCTCCAGATACCGCTGCCCGGAGCCGAGTTCCATGGCTTGGAGGACTTCGATGGTGGCGGGGGTGTAGGTGGACATGGACGTCATGTGTCCGCCTGTGACCGGCCCGCGGGGGAGTGCGTCGAGGGGTTCGCCGTCGCGCTGGAGCAGGATCGACTCGTCGCTGTGGATCAGGTCGAGCCATTCCTGGCGGTCGTCGGGGTGGGAGCCATCAAGGAGGCGCCAGTCGATCGGGTCCGCGCCCGGGTCGCTGACCCGGACGTACGCGTGCGGGAGCAGAACCTCGCGCGGCAGGCGAAGCAGCGCGTCGCGCAGCAGCGAGTCGGTCAGGACACCTTCGGCCGAGAGCCGGTCGACCATGCCCGCTCGCCGACGGCTTGTCGCTTCCTGGAGATCAAGAGGCATGAACGGGGCCCTTCACGGGAGTGGAAGGAGCAGAGGGCATGCTGGTCAGGCGGCGGACCGGAGAGGGCCACGACAGTCCAGCCGGCACGAGGCAGAGACCGTCCCGGCGATCAGCGCGGCCTGTGCGGAGGAGACGACGGCGCTGGCGCCCCGCCAGGAGCCCCCGCAGCACGTACCTGGACTCGGCCTGGGGCCGCCCGCCGGGGCCGCTACCGGCGGGTGTGCTCACCCTGCTCACCAGCCCAGCTGAGAGTAGGGGCGGCCTTCGGCGATCGCGGTGATGGCCGTGCGGGTGTAGGAGACGATCGGGTCCGGCAGCTCGTCCCGCGGCCACCACTGCCAGGTCAGGCACTTGTCGGACTCGCGCACCTCGGGGGTGCCCTCCCACCGGCGAGCTCGGAAAACGAGCTGCATCAGGGGCAGGCTGCCCGGGGTGTCGACGACGTGGACGACGTGCACGAGCTTCACGTCGGCGGGGTCGATGACCAGCCCTGCTTCCTCCCACGCCTCGCGGACCAGGCACGCGAGGGCGGACTCCTGCTCGCACCGCCCGGCGAGGTAGTGCCAGGTGTCCCCCGCGTATTTCGAGTCGGGGTGACGCAGGCCCAGAAGCACCCGGCCTGCGGAGTCTTCGAGGTGGAGGTGGACTCCGACGCCGTTCAGCACCACCCGGCTGCCCCCGTCCCACACGGGCGGAGCCGCGGCCAACGTGTTGTCCGGGGGGTTCTCGGCCGCATGCCGGCGAATCAGGTCCCGGGTGGCGGGGCTCACGCGCAGCCGATCCAGTTCATCGGGCGCGAACCAGCGCAGCAGCACACCCTCGTGCAGCGCGAGACGGTCGGGATTGCCGCGCCACCGGCCGGCGAAGACCTGGACCGGGACGCTGAGGCCGTCGATGCTGGTCGCGGCCTCCACGGCGTAGGGCTTCACGTCCTCGAGGCGTAGGTCGGGCACCTCCTCGGACAGCTCCCGCAGCAGGGTGCCCTCAAGGCTCTGGTCGTCGTGCGTGCGACCGCCGCCGAGAAGGGCGAACGCCCCCGACTCCCAGATGACGCCGGGCTTGTGGTCGCGCAGATGAAGCAGGTACCGGCCGGCCCCGTCGTGGATCAGCGCGGAAGCGTTCACCGGCTCCGGCAGGCCGTCAAGGTCCGCCGCGAGGAGCTTCGCGCGCAGTGTCGGCGAGGTGACCTCCGGCTGCGGGAGCCACTGGGCGCCGGAGACCTCCTCGTCCTGCAGCGCGACCTCGGGCGGCTCCTCGCCGGAGAGGCAGAAGACGTAGCGGACGTCGTAGTGGCGGTGGGCCGGTTCCCCTTGGGAAGGGCTGGCGTCGATGTCGTGGACGTCGATGTCGATCGGAGAGCCGAGCAGTTGCCGGGTCGGGCACAGGGCGCCTGGCGGGATACCGGCTTCTTCCGCCATCTCGCGCAGCGCCGCGGCGAGCAGTGTGCGGTCCCCGGGCTCGATGTGGCCGCCGGGGGCGAGCATGAGGCCGCCGGTGGCCCGGTGCCGGATGTGCAGGACCCGGCCCTGCCGGTCGATGATGACGGCGCTGCACGTGATGTGCCCGGGCAGCATCGTTCGGGCGGTCGCGTCGCCGGGCCGGTCGAGCGCGGCGAGAAGCTCGGCCAGGGCGTCACGCTCGCCCGGGTGCCGGCCGAGGTACGCCTCGACGGTCCTGCGGATCGCGGTGGAACTGGGTGGCATGGGCGTCGTCTCGCCTTCGATGTCAGGGGCGGGCAGGCGGGGCAAAGAGGCTCCGGTGGTTCAGCTGGCCGTTCCGTGGCCGGACGGCTTGACGCCTCGAGGACCTGGTACGCCGCCGGTCGACGGAGCGATTCCGTACTGGGGGCCTCGGCGGTGAAGGTGCCCTGGGAACAAGCCACGCTGGAGATCAGGTCCTCGTGGGTCTTGTCGCCGCCTGGTTCGGCTGGCGTCCATGTGTTCCCCTCTCGTGGATGTGGCGGTGACGTCGCCGTGTTCAACGACGCCACACGATTTCGAGCACCTGTTCCCTTCAGACGCGTTGTGCGCCCTGCAATTCAGCGGTTTTCCGAGGGTGCGCAATGCATCGACCCTTGCCGCGAAAGGGCCTGCGGCTCGGGGGAGGTTGGCCGAAACGCCGACGTTCGGTCGCTGCGGCGGTCGGCTGTCAGCCAGCCCCCGTCACTGAGGCTTCGCCCTGTTCGCCCGGGGTGGACGGCAGGCCCAGGCGCAGCGTCATGACCGCGTGGCCGGTCAGCCCCGCTTCGCGGGCTTCCAGGTGGTAGTCGCAGCTCAGGACGCATTCGGCGTGGGGTGTGGAGACGAAGAGGTGGTCGAAGCGGAAGCCGTTGCCGCTGCGCCCGAACCATGAGTGGGCGACCTCGCCGGGGTGGAGGTGGCGGAAGGCGTCGGTGAGGCCGGCGGCCTGGAACGAGTCGTAGAAGTCGTACTCCCAGTTGCCGAACACCTTGTGCGGCGACTGGTGGCCGCGCTCGATGACGTTGAAGTCTCCGGCCGCGATGACGGTCATGTCCGGGAAGGCGGCGAGCAGCCGTGGCAGGCTCTCGGTGACCGAATCCTGGAAGGCACGCTTGGCGACATTGCGCTGGTCCTTCGGGCCGCGGGAGGGCACGTACAGGCCCAGCACTCCGATGTCGTGGCCGCCGACGGTGACGCGGGCCGCCGGGGCGCGATGGGGGGTGACGGTGACCGGGCTGGGGACGGGCCGGACGGTACTGATGCGGCAGGCGATAACCGTGCGGTAGTCGGGCGTGGACGGCTGGGGGGCGACCACGGTGGCGTACCCGCGCTCGGTGAGCGCGGCGACGAGGGCGTCGCCGCTCTGAGTGGAGGACACCTCTGTGAGGACGGTGATATCGGCGCCTTCCTGGCCGGCGATCCATTCGGCCTGGCGGCGCGAGCGTCCGGCAGAGGCGTGCTGGGCGTTGAACAGCAGCAGCCGCACGGCGTCGGTGGCCGGCTGGTGGGCGGGTGCGTCGGTGGCGAGCAGGGACAGCTGCTCAGAGGACTGAGTCATGCTGAGCCGCACTGCCACCCTATTCGAACAGCGCGCCGCAGCCGGCGACAGCAACCGAACCGGAGCCACCCGCCGCCAGCGAGACCTGCACCTCTTCGCGAACACCAGCGCCTGCCTGTCCGGCCCGTGGGTCAACGGCACACCTGAGCGCGGCGGCCGGTCACCGATGCACCGGTGGTGGCAGCCGAAAGGATGGCCCGGGTGACACTCCGGCCACCCGGGCGGCGGCCCCGCGAATTGGCCCCAGAGCGGTTCACCCGGCCACGACGGCAGCGCGCGCACAGATCTCCCCAGTGATCACAGAGCGTCGCAACTCCCTGATCAACCGGAGCTGTGCCCGTCCTGCTACCGGTATCCCCCAACCGCGCCTATCCGCGCGACCTCTAACCCTGTCCCCTCTCTCTGTGCCGGGGACGCAGCGGCAACCGACGTTACACCTGACGCAGAGACGGGAACGACGAGAGAGACGGCTGCGCCGGAAGAGGCCACCGCTTCGGCTGCTGCCGGAGTCCCGGCGCCCCGCGACTTGAACGCGCGACGGTGGCCCGTGAGGCCCTGGGCGACGCAGCCTGACAACGTCGTCGACAATCACCCCATGGATGTCACCGAGCTGCTCGAATCGGCTTCCCTTCTGGTCCCGGAAGAGATCGCCACCAAAAACGACGTCACAGTGCGAGACGTCTGGGACTACCTCGCCCACGACGAATGGCAGATCGCCCTGAGCCTGCTGGAGGAGCTCGGGGACGGGCATCCACTGCCCCTGTCGTTCTGGGAACAGATGGCTAAGGCGGCTGAGCAACTCCGTCTCGAGCGGAGCGCAGCTTGGTGCCACTGGCGGTGTTCTGAGATTCGAAACGGGATGGTCCGGGCGGACCTGACACTTCGTCCAGGCGCGGAAGCCCGACGCAGGACACCGATCGCCGGCCACGGTGTTTTGCGGCCCATGTGGGACATCGGGAACCTCTCACCCGCTGGGGTGCTTCGGTGAGTATTGCCGGGCTTTGGGTCGAGGACGTGCCCCTCCTGGAGCCCGGCGGCCGGGCCACTGTTCGCCTCGTGCCTCTCACGCCGTCTCACTGGAAGCACGTCGAAACCGGTCAAGAGATCAGCATGCATGAGGACCGGACCGTGTCCGGCACCGCAGTCGTGCTGGAGGTTCATCTTCCTGCCACCGCCACGCCCACGAGCTGACGTCGACTGTCCCAGACCTCTCAATGGCGCAGATAATCACCGTAACTCGCGGAGCACACACGGGAGTGCGCCGTCAAGGAGGAAGATGGGGCTGAACAAGAAGGGTTCCCGGCGCATAACCGTTGACGGGACCGAGTACCGCTGGCGGATCCGCAGGAAGCCCTCCTCCATGCAGGGATTCTGCTGGACACCCATGACCTACGCAGTCGAAGCGGCCAGCGGCAGCCAGCCAGGCAGGACCTTGATCGTCACCAGCGGGCAGGCCCATCCCGGTAACTGGGTGGGCCTCGAGACAGAGCCCATTCGCCCAGTTCACGTTGCTGACAGCATTCGAGCAGCACGGGATCAGGGCTGGGATCCAAGCCGGGTCGGCTCTCCGTTCCAGCTCGACCGATCCGCAGGATTCATCGCCCAGCCATGAGACAAAGCGGAGTAGCGCGACGCATCTGGCCCGGCATCATGGCCTGGTGACCACATGGATGCGCTGCTACTGGGACGAGGAAGACACCTGGTTCTATTTCGAGGTCAACGCCGAAGGCTGGGTGATACGGCAGGTCGAACTCGAAGGGCCTGAGCTGATCCCGATCGCAGCTGCCTCACTCGCCGAGTGGCAGGGGGCTCGCGATGCAGGCCGCCTCGATGAGTACGACAACAGGTTCGGGATCACGGCCGAGCTGCCTGTCTCGGAATGGGAAGGCCACGACACCGAACGACTCACCTCCGAGGAGTTCGAGGAAGTCTGGGCTTTTGCCCGTCGGCAGATCGTGTCCCGGCCAATCTGACCTCTCGGCGCCGCGGAGGCTTCTTGGGATCATCTCGACATGGCCCCGACCCTTCCCCGCACCGTCCGAGCCATCGACACCGCTCAGCTCCTGGGCCTGGCCCAGGAGGCCGCCATGCACGGCTTCAGCCAGCGGCTCCCGGTCGACTGGCTCCGAGAGCACCTCGCCGCAGATGCGACGCACTACCTGTTCCCGACACTTGTGCAGCGGCTCACGCACCGGCCCGAGATGCCGCTGCAGTGGAGGTGCCAGCAACTGCTGACTGTCAGCACCGGCGAACAGATCTGGGGTCTGCTTGATGTCCTTCCCGACACCTTCGACAAGATCCCGGAGACCTTGGACACGGCGTCCAAGAAGGACATCGTCAGCCGCATCGAGCGAGCAGCGAAGGTGCGCGAGTGGATAGAACGGATGGGTGTCGAAGCCGAAGCAGGGTCGTGATGCCTCTGGGCAGCGATGCGGAGGTAGTCGGCGACCTTGCCCGGCATGTCGAGGGTGACCGGCAGCTCCGGGGCGGGCGCGTCCTCCTCGGCGGTGGCATGGTCGGGCAGGAGGTCGGCGACGGCTGTGCGGATTGCGCTGCGGCTGACCCGGTGCTCGCGGGCCCAGGCGGCGATGGAGCGTCCCCCCAGGTGCGCCGTGCGCACGTCGCAGGTCTGCGCGGCCGCGACGGCGGGGCGGCGTCCGCCCTTGCTGCCCTTGGCCTCGGCGGCGCGCAGACCGTCGCAGGTCAGCTCGCGCTGGAGGTCGCGTTGGAGTTCGCCGGCGGCGGCGAGGGTCTGCACCATGAACTTCACGGTGGACAGCAGCTTGCCGGTGCGCGGGTGGCGGACTGTGAGGTCCATGGCGGAGAACGCGCCGTCGTGGATGCGCAGGGCGAGCTGGTCGCGGTGCAGGACTTCGAGGACGTCGAGGATGTGCTGGTTGCCGCGCACGAGGCGGAACATCTCGGAGATGTGCACGGTGTGGCCCGGCCGCGCGTAGGTGAGCAGTTCGCCGAACTTCGGGCGTTGGAGCGGGTGGAGGCGGCTGGAAGTCCCCGGGTCTTCCTCGAAGACGATCGGGTCCTCGATGCCAGCCTCGGCCAGGACGAGGTCGTGGCGGGCGGTGGACGTTCCCACAGCCTCGCTGCCAACCTGCAGGATGACAGGGCCACGAGATCCCGAGCCATTGCGGGACAGCCCTTACGCAGCCGAGATCAGCCGCCGTCCCGACAGGCTCACCGACGCACCCGCACACGACACAGGGCAGGACACTCGATGACCACCCCAGACCTCTCGGCGGACTGGCTCGCCGTCTGGCAACGCGAGATCAGCACCATGCTCGACCAGATGCTCGCCCTCTTCGAGACCGCCTACGGCTACCCACTGGGCGACAACGGCGTTCTCATGGCTGACGACGAAAGCCGATCTGCAGCCGCACAACTGCAGAGCACCGCCGCCGTCCCCGCTGCCCTGGTCGCCTTCTACTCCTCGATCGCCGAGCTGCGACTGCCCGACATCGGCCACGGATACTTCATCCACTCGCCCGACCTGGTGCTCGACCACCTCACCGGAAACGGACCAGTCCGCCTCACTGACCACAGCACCGGTATCGTGTTCGGCAGCGACGGCGGAGGCATCCTCTTCGCTCTCGACCAGGCCGGGCAGGTTCACCGAACCACCACAGCGTCGTGGTTCGACGACTTCGAACCGGAAGCCCCAGCCCTGAGGCAGTTCCTCGAACGGCTCCACCGGGCCGTTGCCGACTTCACAGACGACACTAAGCGCCCCTCGGCTACCGAACACCGCTGACCGATCACGCCCTGGGCACCGCCCACGAGGCATTCCGAGGGTTCCAATACCCGACTCCATCATGAGAGGTCTTCCAGGACGACTTGATCAGGACTTACCGCGGCTTCCTCGACCGTCGACGCGCGGCGCATCCCCAGGAGGAGTACCGGGCGACCACTCCGCAGGAGTGGCGCGACTTCCAGCAGCACTCCGGCCAATCCCAAGGGCGGCCGACCGCCCAAGCACGGCGGCGAGTTCGTCTTCGGCAACTCCGCAACCTGGGGCGCCGAGCAGGCCGTGACGGTCACGGACATCCGCCTCTACGGGAAGGCGACCGCGCAGGCGTGGGACCGGCTGCACCCGCGGCTCACCCGCCGGGCCGCATGGCTCGACCACGATGGGCTGCTGCCACTCATCGAGGGCACCGTCATCCGGCTGGTCGTTCAGAAGCTGCCCAGCGGCGGGGTCAACGCGCCGGTCTGGCTGTGGTGGTCACGCACCGGCGCCACCGAAGCGGACGTCGACCGCTGCTGGCAGTCCTTCCTCCGCCGCTTCGACATCGAGCACACATTCCGCCTGCTCAAGCAGACCCTGGGCTGGACCAAGCCCCGGCTCCGCAGCTCGGAAGCGGCCGACCGGTGGACCTGGCTCGTGATCGCTTCCTAGGCCCAGCTCCGACTCGCCCGACCGCTGGCCACCGACCTCCGCAGGCCCTGGGAGAAGCCGACTGAACCGAACAGGCTCACGCCCGCCCGCGTCCGCAGAGGGTTCAGGAACCTGCGCGCGAAGACCGGCTCCCCGGCTGGTGCACCGAAACCATTCCGTCCCGGCCCAGGCAGGCCGCCAGGCTCGAAGAACCAGCGACCGGCCACCCGTCACGACATCGGGCGAGTCCTCGCCACCGGTGAGGCGTTCAGCCGCCCCGCCCACCACGAAGTCGGCACCAAGCCCCGCCGCGGGGCGCCTGAAGTCCCGCCTGCCTGAAACGTCAGGAAGCCGACCAGGTTGGATGGCTCCATGGTGAGACGGAAACGGGAGAAGGAGAGGCAACCGCCCTTTGCCGAAGGGCATCGTCCTGCTCGCGACGCCGGAAGGCTGGCGCCACAGTGTCCTCACCGTGGACGGCGGGATGCACTGCGGGCGCCTCACCGACGTTCCGGTCAACGCCGACCCAGCCGAGGCACGGGCCGCCGCGGCGGCCATGGTGATCGGACTCGCGCATGACTTCCACGAAAATCGGGTTGACGTGACCTGGGATCCGCCCCGGGAGCCCAGGTCCTGGACCGCCCAGGTGACCGTTGCCGCGTCCCCGCCGAACACCTTTGGTCAAACGACAAGCTGAGGGCCGGAGTTCGTGGAGAGTGCCGCCTTGGAGCAGCACGCGGTTCAGCCTCCGAGGCGGTGTGCAAGGTGGAGCAGATCTGCTACGTGCAGTACCCGTCCGTCGAAGCCTGGGAGGGGGACATGGAGTGGCTGGGTCCAGCGGGCGGGGATTGCGTCCAGCCCGTAGTACGCCCCCGCGAGGCCTCCGGTCACGGCGGCGACGGTGTCCGTGTCGCCGCCCAGGTCGATTGCCGCGCGTATCGCGTCTTCGAAGCTGGTGGTGGTGCGCAGGGCCCAGACGGCGGAGCCCAGGCAGGGCCAGACGGCACCGTTGAACTCGGTCGCCTGATCGGGGTGCCAGTCGGGCGAGAGGACGGTGACGTAGCGGCCGCGGTGGTCGGGGTGGACATGAGCCAGGATGTCCGGGAGCGCGGTGAAGGGGTCGGTGTCCTCGAACGTGACGCGGATGAGTTCGTGGAAAATCGCGGTTCCTTCACAGGCCGCGCGGTCACCGTGGGTGAGAGCAGCGATGCGGCGCGCGGCGTCCATGGTGGCTTCTTGGCCGGCGGCCGCGAAGTGGACTGCGGAGGTCGATGCCCGCATCAAGGAGCCGTTTCCGGCCGCTCGTTGGTTGACCTGGAAGTGGATCGCGGCGGCGAGGTCCCAGGGCATGCCGTTGGTCAGGACGTCTTCGGTCTGCAGGCCGATGTCCTTGGGGCCTGATGCTGCCCACCGCTGGAAGCGGGCGAAGATGTCCGGCAGATCCAGTCCGCCCTGCTCCAGCAGTGACTCCGCGACCAGGACGGCCATCTGCGTGTCGTCAGTGGCCTCACCGGGGTCCCAGCCACCGCCTCCGCACATCTCGCCACCGGCACCAGGCGCGGGAAAACGCGCGGAAAACGCTCCCTGGGGACCAAACTCGAATGGGCCGCCCAGGGCGTCCCCCACCGCTGAGCCGACGACCGCGCCAGCGGCCTGCTGAATCCGCTTCATTCGCGCAGGTTATCTGTGCCGCGCTGACGGCCCACACGGCCCTGTTCTCGGCTCCCTGAACCAACGGCGGCGAACGCCTCTCGTCTACAGAGGTGCGCCACATGAGACACCCTGGGGCTGAGACACCCGCACAGGTCACATAACGCCGTCCATCCCGGTGTCCGACGGCAGCTGGGTGAGGGCCGCGGCCTGGATCTCGGGGAACGCGGCGGTTATGTCCCCGGTGCCGTGCCGCAACAGAGTCTGACGATCGAGGAGGTCCTCGCAGCTCGACCGCGTGGGGTGCAGGTCGCTCGGCGGCGGGTTCGGCTTCGACGAGGACGGGCCGGCCAGGCTGCGCGCATGGATGGAGGCCGATGACCCTGCTGATGACGGCGGCACCTTTCTCAGGGGTCTGACCTCGCAGTGATGGGCTTTCGACGCCGCCGTACGAAGACCCGGTGACGGGCTGCCGTGCATGCGTTGCCTTTGGCAGCCCGCCGAATTCGGGATGACGGTCCGGCCGGGCGCACGGTAGAACCCGACCTGTGACTGTCTTCTGCTGCGCCAAGTGCGGGACCCCTCTCACCGGGGACCTGGTGGCGCTCCCGGCCGTTCCGGACGTCGATGACCCAGATCAGGGCCGGGACAAGAAGACCGGTCGGGCTCGTTCCACCGTCCCTCGCGGGCACTACGCCGTCGACCCCGACCCGTGGGGAGCCTCGTTCGTCGCCGCCCCCCGCAACCCGCCTCGCCCGCAGCAGCGGGCGGGAACTGCTCCGAGCCGACACAGGGGTTACGGTGTCCGCCGGATGGCGTGACAGCTTCGTTGTCCACCCTGACGATGCCCTGCCCCACCTCGAACCCTTCACCTTCGGTGACAACTGGCTCGGCTGCTGCGGTCCCACCGGCTCGCACGGCCCGAATCTGGCTTGCTTGTGCGGCTCTCCCCTTGCCACCTGGGCTGCAGACTGCATGGGCCCGAACGAACTCCACCTCGACCGCATCCGTGTCTATTGATCCGCATCTGTCGCCGTCGGCGCAGGAGGCCCTGCGGTTGTGAGCGGTGGCTGCGTTGGTGACGGGGCGGGACCGTGAGGACGTAGCGGCGGTGTTCGGTGTGTCGCTGAAGGCGGTCGATATCTGGTGGGCGAAGTGGCAGGCCGGCGGCCGGGAGGCGCTGGTCATGCAGCCGCGGGGCATGCCGGTCGGGGTGCACCAGGTGCTCGGAGAGGCCGAGCAGAGTGCCGTGCGGCAGGCGGTTCTCGTCACCGGCCCTGTGACGTGGGTCTGAGCGGGCAGCTGTGGTCGCGGCGGCTGGTGGTCGAACTGATGGTGAAGCTCTGCCGGGTGCGGCTGACCGAACCGGGGGTGGGCAAGTACTTCCGGCGCTGGGGGTTGTCCTTCCAGCGGCCGGACGAACGAGCCGTCGAGCAGGACCCCGAGGCCGTGGCGCGTTGGCGCCAGGAGACCTGGCCGGAGATCCGGGCGAAGGCGAAAAGGGAGGGTGGCGAGGTCCTCTTCGCCGGTCAGGTGGGCATCCGATCCGAGCAGGTCACCGGCCGCACCTGGGGCGAGAAGGGGAAGACGCCGGTGGTGAGGCGGAGCGGGAACCGGTTCTCGGTGAACGCGATGTCGGCGATCAGCACCAGGGGCCGGATGCACTTCATGGTCTTCACCGAAAGCTTCACCGCCGAGGTGATGTGCCGTTTCCTGGACGGGCTCGCCGGCCACTTCGACCATAAGGTCCACCTCGTGGTCGACGGGCGCTCCGCCCACCGCTCCAAGAAGGTCCGCGACTGGCTCGCCGCCCACCTTGACGACGTCGAACTGCACTTCCTGCCGCCGTACCCGCCCGAGCTGAACCCCGACGAGCTGGTCAACGCCGGCCTCAGGTACAGCCTGCCCAAGCAGCACCGAGCCCGCGATCAAGCCGAACTCGCCGCTGAGACCCGCCGCTTCTTTCGCAGACGCCGGCGTCAGCCGCACATCGTCCGCGCCTACTTCGGTGGCCCACACGTCCGCTACATCCTGGACGAGAACCCCCATGAGTTCCTGATCAATATGACAGGACCGCCCGGTGCCGGCGGATCGGCGCCGAGCGGTCCCGGTGGTCAGGACGGCGCAGCCATTACCTGAGATAGATCGTCAGCCCGAAGTCGTTGCCCCGGTGCCAGCCGGAGATGTATTTCGGGCTGCCGTGCTTCTCATTGCCCCAGCCGTAGAACTGCTGCCAGGTCACGTCGTCGCCGTACCAGTGGTTGTAGTCGGTCTCCGCGTAGGCCTGCACAGCCTTGCCGTCGTGCTTGGTGTCCCACAGGTAGAAGGCCCCGGAGGCGTACGACTTGCCGTTGACCTTCTTCGTGCACTCCATGTACTTGGCGGCACCGCCCTTGATGTGGATCTCCTTCCAGCCGCTGCACTTGTTGGCAGTGGCCTGGACCTGCCCGATGACCGGGGCAGCGATCGCGGCAGAGGGCGTGACGAGGCCGACTGTCAGAGCCAGTCCGGTGGCGGCGAGGGCCAGACGCTTGCGTGACATCACGTGAACCCTTTCCGTCGGCCGACGGGTGGCCCCTGCCGGGTCCCCCGAGTCCGTCGGCACGACAATTCCCTGTGCTTCCACGTAGAGGAACAGATGGATGGTTCCCGGCAGGCCGCCGATTTTCGGACACCTTGCAGGATGTTTGGCGCATCGGTAGGCGATGAGCATCCCGACCCGGATGAGCGTGACGCCCAGGTGGCGGGCGGTTTCTGGCTGGGACATCCAGGCGTCGGCCCGCCTCCTGAAGGACACGATCAACTGGTTCTGATCACTGAGCCACAACTCGTGACGACGGCTCAGCGATTCTCGTCGAAGGTTGAGTGACTGCGCCTGGGCATCATCGCTCGTCGGCGGCAAGTAGCTGCTCGCGCAGGATGTCGGCGTGTCCGCAGTGGTGGGCCAGCTCGCGCAGGACTTGGAAGTAGACCCAGCGCAGCGTGCGCGGCCCGGCCCGGTGGCCGGTCACGACGGTGTCCAGCGGAAGGTCGGCTACCACCGCCCGCGCCGTCGCGCATGCCTCCTGGTGGGCCGCCGTGACGGAAGCGATGGTGTCGTCGTCGGCGAGCTGGAAGGATTCGTCCGGGGTCTGGACCAGGCCGAGCTCCCGACGGGATGTGCCGCCGACGCACTCCTCGAACCACACCCGCTGCATCCACGTGACGTGCTTGAGCAGCCCGAGCAACGTCGTCGCCGACGAGACGAGTCGGTGTCGGACCTGCTCCTCGGTGAGGCCCTCGAGGGTTACCTCGAGGGCGCTCCGGTACTCCGTGACGAACGCATCGAGTTGGGTGCGTTCGTTATCCAACGGCACATCGAACGAGCCCATGAGAGTCTCCCATCCCGCCGTATGCTGAGGGCGCATCAGCTCGTGCGAGCGGCAACCCACGGCGACATTCAGTATCAGCCCGGATAGCTGCGGCCGCCCCGTCGAGCGGGGCCCGCGCATCGGAAGCACGTTCTCGACTCGAACACCCTACCCGGCGCCTAAGAGCTGCGAACAAAAGTGGGCCCCGGCGGCCGGCGCCCGGCACGCGCCCTCGCCGCGTTGCCGAAAAGCCCTGGTAGCTCCGCTACAAGGACCTTCCGGCGCCTTGCGATCGCACGCACCGGACACCGCCCGCTGATCGGAACCCACTTTTGTTCGCAGCTCTAACCTCCGCGTTTCGCTTCGGGTGGCTGAGCTGGTGTGATGGCCGTGAAATGGGGGTTCTGGTTGTTGGCAGCCGGGCGGGCATGGTCGAGGCCCGACGCGCGGGTCGGGTTCTCCAGGGTTCCTCGGTCGTGGGTGTGCAGGGACGGTGCCGAGGTTCAGGTGGCTGGCCGTGGCAGCGCCGCTAGGCGGGCGAATGCGCTGGTCAGCTCGTTTCGCCAGGGCCAGGTCGCGGCGATCCGCAGGTGCATGCGGCGTCCGCCGCGAGTGATGCGGGCAGCGGCGTGCAGCAGCCGGTAGCGGAGCTTCTTCGGCTCGGCGGCTGCCAGTTCGCCTTCCAGTAGCAGGATGCGTGTCCAGGCGAGCAGGTCGAGGGCGGTCAGGGACAGCTCCAGCCACGCTTGGTTGACCTGGAAGTGTCGGGAGGGGAAGCGGCCGAAGCCGGTGGTCTTGCCGCAGCGGATGCGGTCCTCGACGCGGGCGTGCGCGCGGTGGCGAACTTCCAGGTGCTGCAATGAGCCTTCGCCGTAGGCGGTGTCGGTGAGGAAGACCTGGTGGCGCATGCCCTCGTCGAGATCGAACAGGGAGAGCTGGGCGCCGGGATGCGGGCGCTCGCGGCGGACGATGACCCGAGTGTCCTCGGGCAGGCCCGGCAGGTCGACCAGGCCGGTGAGCTCGGCGACGTGGGCGCCTTGTCGCAGGGTGCCGTCCTGTTCGAGGGCGGGGTGCCAGACCTGGTCGGGCAGCTGGCGTATCGCTCGGCGGACCGGTTCGGTGATGGACCATCCGACGGAGAAGGAGGTGTGGATTCCGCGCGAGCGGAGGCCGCGGATGTGGGCCAGGAACGCTTTGGCGGATCCGGCGCTGTCCGCACGGATGAGGATGTCGGTGCCGTGGCGGTGGACATCGGGGAGCTGGGCGAGCGCGGCGTCGAGCACGGTGATGTGGTCCTCGGCGGTGTTGGCCGCGGCGTTTCCGGGCCGCAGCAGGCCGGCCAGGGCCTCGCCGGTGTTGTCGAGGAAGCACAGCAGCGGGTGGTAGCCGAAGCCGTGTTTGTAGGTCGGCGCCGCGTTCTCCTTCTCGGAGTGGCAGGTGACCAGGGTGGCGTCGATGTCCAGCACCAGGCCCGGCAGTTCGCGGCCGCCTGCGCGGGAGGCCGGTATTGCCTCCCGTCTCTCGCCGGCTTGCAGCCAGGCGGCTTGCAGCCAGGCGACCTCGCGGGCGGTGGCACGGGCCGCGCGCAGAGCGCCGAGTGCGGCCGGATCGATGCCCGCCAGCAGGCGCCATGCGGTGGGATTGGAAGCGACCGGGCCGAACACCTCGGCCTGATCGCGCAGCAGGGCCAGGTCGGCGATCGCCTCGCCGCCGTCGGCCAGCATCACCGCCAAGTCCACGGCGATCCGGCCGGGGGCGTGTCCGGTGCCACGCGGCCGTAGTTGGCGCAGCGCGTCGGTGAAGGCCGTGGTCAGGCCGGTGGCATCGGCGAGATCGGCCAGCAGCCGGGACCCGGCATGACTGACCACCCCGCGCCCGTCGGCTGATACGACGAGCTTGGGACGCGACCCGGTAGTGTGCACGCAGAAAGTGCCTTCCTGCTGTGGTGACAGAAGCCCTAGACAAGCCTCATCATCCCAGCTCAGAAGGCACTTTCGCGTTCCCGCTCAAGATCCGGACGCCACCGCAAGTGAAACGCGGAGGCTAAACGCCGAGCAGAGACGCTGCCCGCTGCCAAAGACGTTCAGAGGCCGCACAGATAGGCGGCGCGAGGCAGCCATGACAGCAAGGCAGGCACAGGTCTAGGTGATCATGGAGTTGCGACGCTCTGTGATCACCGGGGAGACCTGTGCCTGTCCTGCCATCATGGCTGACCGAACCGCTCTGGGGTCAATTCGCGGATCTGCTGCCCGAGCGCCCGACGGTCGATCCGACCCATCCGCTGGGCTGCCACCGCCGCCGCATCAGCGACCGGATCATCTTCGGCAAGCTGCTGCAGCTGCTCCGGTTCGGCTGCTCCTACCAGGCGATCGCCGACACGACCTGCTCGGCGACCACCATCCGCAACCGCCGCGACGAGTGGATCCGACTCGGCGTCTTCGCCCGCCTGAAGCAGATCGCACTCGAGTCCTACGACCGGATTGTCGGGCTGCTGCTTGACCAGATCGCCATCGACGGCTCCATCACCAAGGCCCCCGGCGGCGGGGAGGCCGCCGGGCGCTCACGGGTCGATCGCGGCAAACAGGGCATGAAACGCTCGGGCATGACGGATGGTTACGGAATACCGCTCGGTAGGGTCCTGGCCGGAGCGAACCGCCACGACTCCCCGCTGCTCACCGCGACCCTGGACCGTCTGAAGGACCTACGGCCATTGCCCGACCACATCACCGTGCACCTGGACGCCGGCAACGACTCGGACAAGACACGCACCGAACTCGCCACCCGCGGTCTGTACGGCCGCATGGCGCGCACAAGGGTGAATAGGCGCCGATCCAGGCCGGCCAGCTATGGCACGCCGAGCGCACCCACGCCTGGCAGAACGCCTTCTACCGGCTCGCCCGCTGCTACGAACGCCGCGCAACGGTCATCGACGCCTTCTTCGACCTTGCGGACACCATCACCGTCCGTAGCCTGATCCGCCGGGCCTGGACGACCCACCCCTGGGACGACCGCCCGAACCGCCGTCCATGAGTACACGCTTATCTGCGAGCTCTCAGCGGCCCAGGAGTTCGAGCGCGGCCTTGACGGAACCGAGCAGGGGTTCACCGACCGCGCCGACGGTGGCGGCGATGGCCGCGAGCGCCATCAGTGACCGGCGCCGGGCCGGGGGCTCGGCGGAGGCGGGGCCCCTGCCCGGACCCCGCCGAGTAGATCTGAAGAACGTGATCGCAGCCCACACCGGACGCTCGCCGGAGACAAAAGGAGCCTGGTGACCCTTCTTAACGCCTGTCGGCAAACGATCGTTTGACGACAGGCGGACGGCGCGTCCAACGAATCCGGACATTCCGGGACACCAGGGCGGCGCCGGTCCAATCGGATCCGATGGTGATTGCTGACAGGGTTTGACGGCAGATAGGGTCTGATCCTCCGCACGGAAGGCGGCTCTCGGTGGCGAACCTGGGGTGTCGGTAAGAACCCTGTCACCAACCGCAAACGGTGGCGATTAGTCCTCCAGGCCCTCGCTCTCCCCCTCCGGGCTCGGCGGCTGCCGCAACGTCCGGATCGCCGCCGCCTGGAAGTTGAACCGTGCCGTGTTAGCCCGGACCGTCACCGGGTTCCACTCATCCCAGTGCGGACAGGTCGCACCGGTCGCCATTTGAGCTGCGATCACGTCCCGCATCTCCCGGAAGGCGTCCTCCATCGCCCGTACCGCGACGTCGATCCGCTGAGGGCCCAGCAACTCCACCCGTTCGAGATCCCTACGGACCGCGCGCCGCGCATCTCCTAGCAGACGGCTTGGTTCCTCAGTCGGGTCGTCGAGTCGGTCGCCCTGCTGGTACTCACGTATCCGCGGCTCCCACGACTGCTGCAGGCGCTGGAGGCTGACCACCGTGGTGTCCCAGGTGTCTAGGAACGCCAGGTAGGCCTGCTGGCGTTGCCCGCGTAGCCATTGGCCGTGTTCGACGGTGGCCTGGTCAGTGGTCTGCCGCCGGCCAGCCCTGTAGCCGATGTATGCCACTGCGAGGGCGAACAGTCCGCCCGCTATGGCAGTGAAGATGGTTGCCGTTGCATCGCTCATGGTGCGCATCCTGCCGTTTGCGGCTGGTGACAGTGATGAGGATCTCTGAATTCGGCTGTGGCGGATATTTCGTGATTCCTACTGTCACGCGATGCTGATCAGCGGGGCAGGAAGGATGCCAGAGCAGAATCCCACTGTTCAGCGGCGTGAAGCAGCGCATCCGTATCCGCCCGTACCTCCACGGCGTACTGGTGTCTGCGGTGCGGTCGGGCAGGAGATCGATGGGCCGGCGTGTTTCGACGTCGATGAGGACGGTGCCGTAGGCTGCATCCTTGCGGAACGCGAACTCGTCGATCCCCAGCACCCTGACATGGGCGGACGCTGGGTCCGGAAGTCGCCGGAGTTCCCCGAGAATCACGTCCCGGCTCGTCCGCACCGGCAGGCAGCCGGCGAGCCGGGCACCGGCCCGGGCGCCGACGGCCAACCCGATCGCCTGCACCATCCGGGCCAGGGCTGTCGTCCGGCGCCGGTACCGCGCGGTCAGGTTCGGCACCTGTTCGGCCATCGTCCGGCGGGAGCACAGGCCGTTGTCGCAGAAGAACCGGCGGACCCGCAGACGCAGCAGCACCCGTCGACCGCCCAGCGGACGGTCGGCCAGGCGCCGCATGTACGTGCTGCACGCGTAAGGCGGTCACACCGCACAAGGGACATGCCACCGCCGCCTGCCGAGCATGCAGATCAATCCGTATCGCATCCCCAACGACGCCCACCGCGTCGAGGACCAGCCTCTCAACGTCAGGCCACACCAGATCCCAGAACTGTTCGTCCCCCACGAACACCATGCTGATGAAGAGGCATTGCCGGGCATGACGATTGTTTAGGGCTGGCCTTCACGAAATATCCGCCACAGCCCTGAAATCGGCCAGGGCCGCTCGTCGCCTCATTCGGTCCGGAGTTCAACGGAGTGCGGAGCTTCAACGAGCACCCGCGCGTGATTCCGGCCGAGGCCACCGGCTCGTGGGGTGTGGGCTCGTGTCGGACGGCCAAAGGTGCCATTGGGGTCCACCGCAGCAGCATCTACGCTCTCGGCATGCAGCGCAGCGATGTCATGAGGGACGACGGCACGTGGGTGGGCCTGTCCCTGGACGTGCAGGACCGCCACCAGCCGGGGCTGTGCGTGCTCAGTGCCGGGCCGCAACTGCTGGTCTCCCAGCTGTCGCGGCCTGTGCTGCTCGCTGCTGTCGACGAGCAGCTGCAGGGCGTGAACTTCTGGCGCACCGACGAGTACCGCTCCTTCGTCCCGCCGTTGCGTGCCGATGTGGGGCGAGCCCTGGCGGGCAGCCCGGAGCGATGGGCTCACCGCTTTGCGCAATACCTCATCGATTCGCCGGACAGCCCGTTGCACGAGGGCCGGTGGCTGCTCTCGTGCGAGAGTCCGCTTCGGCGCTGGCGTCACGCTGGCACTTCGCACGGCGAGCACTGGCGCTCGATGCTCGTCGACGGCCATCCGGACGGATACATCGACTGGTTCCTCCATTCTCATTCGTGGGAGGTTCTTCCGCTGCGGCCAATGCCCGATTCCGACGACAGCCGGGTCAAGGCGTACCGTAAGCAGGCCCGGGAAGGGACGCTCCCGCCCGTCTTGTTGTGGTGGGTAAGTGGCCTGGACTGCCATTTGATCCTGGACGGTCACGCGCGGCTCGCTGCGGCGATCACCGAATCCGTCGAGCCGCCGCTGCTGCAGTTGCACCGCACGGTGCCGCGGGGTGACCTGGCCACACGCATCGATCAGGCCGTGGACTTCTACGAGGACGAACTGGCCCGCTTCGCCGCACTCCGCGCCGTCCACGGCCCCACAGTCCCAGACGGCGCCGCCACCGCCGGTCCACGGCTCGTCCGCCTCCTCCACGACCTCAACACCGCGGAACAACCGACCTGGGCCTGGCCCCTGCCCGGCGGAGAGGACCAGTGGCGTCACGTTGCACGCGAGGTGACAGCCGGCCAGGACTGGCTGTGATGGAGCGTGTTCAAAAGGAGTCTGAGGCGCACCGACGGACTTCGCTGATCAGCGGGTACGCGAGGGCGGACGGAGGTCGTTCCCCGCGCTCATGGAGATCGTTTCCCACTGCTCTGACCGTCCCGCATCTGCTCAGGGCCCGGCCGATGTCGTACCCGAGGACGGGTCGAATTGTCGCTCGCTTCACAGACTGCATCTTCCGGCGGCTAGCGCCGTGATCGCGCACTCGGCGGCATGCCGCGCCGCGAGCGCGGAAGGGATCGGCCCGCAGCCGTGGGAGGCGCGTCCGGTCGGTCCGTTCGTGATCCGCCACTGCCAGGCAGTACGTGCGTCTGGGGGTGACGGGCGGTGCCAGACGGGCTGTGCGGCAGAGAGCGCGTGCTCCGCTTTCTGGACCACCACGTCGTGCACCATTCCGCCGATCACAGCCGAGGCCCGCCATCCGTCGTCGTCGGCGGTCCAGCCCAGGGGTGTCGGGGTGGATTCCGACACTTCCAGGAGGACGTCGGCGAGGTCGGCCAGAGTCCGGTACAGAGCGGCACGAACGGCGTCGGTGTGGTGACGGCCCCACCGGCACGGGGTCCGTTCGGCGAGTTCGTCCACGATGGCCTGCGCGGCGAGTTCGTCGAGAAAGTCGGGCTGTGCGAGGCGTTCCCGCGCCAGGGTCGCGGCAGCACCCCATGCGAGGTCGCCGCGGGTCATGGCGGTGTCGCGGGCCAGTGTCCACAGGTCGGCGGGGCCCAGGTCGTCGACCCTGTGCTGGATGCAGAGGGCGGCCGCGTCGGCCGCTGGCGGAACGTCGGCGTTCAGGAGGCCGGCGCGCACCTCGGTGGCCGCGCTCACGTCGCCCGGTTGCAGCGCGCCCGGCGGCAGCGAGGCCGCTGCGTGGAGCACCTGACCATGGACCCGACATACCGGATGGGGTCCTGAAGGCGGTGAAGGGCGCCCGGACAGGGAGCACAGGGCGTCCAGCAGGTCCGTCGGCACAACTCTCAGGTTGATGCAGGCCTTCGACAGGCGGCCGTCCATCCTGTCCTCCCCCTTTCCGCTCTCTGGGATGGCCGGCCGGTCCGGCGCGGTCCCCCTTTGAACCGCGCCGGAGCGGCCTTGTTCTGTGGCTGTGTCAGTCGTCCAGCACGGCCAGGGCGTCGATCTCCACGAGGAGTCCCGGCGGGAGCTGCATGTAGACGGTGGTGCGGGCGGGGAAGGGCTCGCCGACGGCCGCGGCATACGCCTCGTTCAGCTCGGGCAGGTGGGCGGGGTCGGTGAGGTAGACGCGGAGCATGACGACGTCCTCCAGGCCCGCGCCGGCCGCCTTGAGTACGGCGGTGACATTGCGCAGGACCTGTGTGGTCTGCTCGGCGACGGTGGTGCCGGCGACCGCGCCGGTGTCCGGGTCGAAGGGGAGCTGTCCGGAGACCTGCAGGACGGGGCCCTTGCGGATGCCCTGGGACAGCGGGGCCGGGAGAGAGGGGGCATTCTCGGTGGTGATGACGGTTCTGGTCACGGTGGTCCTTGAAGCGGTGGTGATCCCTGAAGGGGGTGAGCAGGCAAAACACATACGGGCGTCAGCTCCAGGCCTGACGTTCCCGGCTGTGGGGGTCGTCGATCTGGGTCCACTCGGCGTCGACGTGCATCGTGGCCCTGCGTTCGGTGTCGTAGGCATCCCAGCCGGGGTCGCCGGTGGCGGCGAACCGGATCCAGGTCTCGTGCATGCGGGCCGCGAGATCCGCCGGGGGCTTGTCGGGGCCGAGCAGGGCGGCGGGGCCGTTCAGCTCGGGCCGGTCCGCGAGGTCGAAGACGAAGGGCAGCTCGACGGCGTGGGTGGCGCCGAGCTCTCCGTCCAGGGCCTGGGAGCGCCAGGCGAACTCGTACGCGTAGGTGGCGGACTGCGGATGGGCGGCATGGGCGCCGGCCAGAGCGCGGGTGCCCGCGCCGAACAGGGCGTCGGCCATGATGGCCGAGCGCAGTTCCGCGAAGGACGCCTCGGGACGGGACTTGCGGTAGGTCTCGACGAGCCGCGCCGGATCCGGATGCGAGCGCGCCGCCGCCTCGTCGACATCGGCTGCGGTCGAGGTGGCGTACTTGCCCACCGGGACCAGGTAGAGGTTGCCCTCCTCGGTGTTGGTGCCGACGAGCAGGTCGACGTCGGCGGCGAGGCCGGCGGCGACGGATGCGGCGGGCTGGGTGTCCAGGACCAGGCTGAAGGGGCTGAGGCCGATCAGCGGGTCGTGGTGGGTGGCGGTCTGCAGGTCGATTCCCGAGAGCTTGGAAGCGGCCTCCACCAGACGCTCGTCGGAGATCTCCGCGAAGGCGTCCACGTGCGGCTCGACGCCCAGGACCTCGGCGGCCGCGCCGGTGACGCGGGCGGCCTGCTCGGTGCTGAACGCGCCCAGGCCACTGCCGCTCTGCACGATCGCCCTGCGGAACAGACCCGCGGCCTCCGCAGTGGCGAGGACGCCGCCGACGACGGTGGCCCCGGCCGACTGGCCGAAGAGCGTGACGTTGTCCGGGGCACCGCCGAAGGCGGCGATGTTCTCCCGCACCCAGCGCAGCGCGGCGACGACGTCGAGCAGACCGCGGTTGGCGGGGGCCCCGGGCAGGTCCAGGAAACCGGCGATGCCTAGCCGGTAGTTGAGCGTGACGAGGACGACGCCGTCGCGGGCGAAGGCGGAACCGTCGTACATCGCGGACCGCGTCGATCCGGCGACGAACCCGCCGCCGTGCACGAACACCATGACCGGCAGGCCGCTCTGCGCGATGGCGGGCGTCCACACGTTGACGGTGAGGTAGTCCTCGCCCCGGCTCCAGCCGGTGCCGAAGTAGGGAGCCATGTCGATGCTGCCGAGCTTGCGCTCGGACTGCGGCGCGTTGGGTCCGGGGACAGTGGCGTCCCGTACGCCGTCCCACGGCTCATGCGGCTCGGGCGGCGCGAAGCGGCCAGCGCCCAAGGGCGGGGCGGCGTAGGGAATGTTCAGGAAGGCAGCGGTGCCGTCCTCCTGACGCAGACCGCGCACGGCTCCCTGCGCGGTGGTCACGACTGGTTCGGCATGGTGGTTCATCTCTGGGTGCCTTTCCGCGGGCTTCAGCCCTGCTCGGTGTACGGGGTGAAGGGCGCCCAACCCTTGACGGCGAAGGTGCTTCCCTCGCGTACGACTTCGGTGGCGCCGTGCCCGCCCAAGTGCGCGGGGATCACGAGCGCGTTGTTGTCGGCCGCCCAGCCCAGCACCTTGCGGCGGGTGGCGCGGGCTTCGGCGGGGTTCTCGCAGAAGCAGCTGTTGGCGTCCGGCTCCAGGATCTGCACCGGGCTGTGCAGCATGTCGCCGACGAACACCGCGCGGTCCGTGCCGGAGGTGAGAGTCAGCACGGAGGAGCCCGGGGTGTGCCCGGGAGCGGCGTCCAGGCGCAGGTTCGCGTCGATCTGGTGGCTGTTGTCCCACAGCTGCGTCAGGCCGGCCTGATACACCGGGGCCACGCTGTCCTCGAAGACGTTCTGGTTGCCGCGGCCGAGCAGCGGTTGATGGCCGTTCTCCGGGTTCCAGAAGTCGAAGTCGTCCTTCGGCATCAGGTAGGTGGCGTTGGGGAACGTCGGCACCCACTGCCGCCCGTCCAGGTAGGTGTTCCAGCCGACGTGGTCAATGTGGAGATGCGTGTTGATCACGATGTCCACGTCCTCCGGTTGGACGCCGGCCCGGGCGAGGTTGGCCAGGAAGTCCGTTTCGAGGTGGCTCCAGACCGGGGCGTAGGGACGCTCCTTGTGGTTGCCCACGCCGGTGTCGACCAGGATCGTCCTGCCCTCGCTGCGCAGCAGCCAGGTCTGGATCGCCGAATTCACGATGTTGGTCTCGGAATCCAAGAAATGCGGGGTGAGCCAGTCGGCACCGTTCTCCCAGACTTCCTTCGAGCTTTCCGGGAAGAAGGTTTCGGGCGTCATTTCGACGGAACCGTAGTATTCCCACACTCGCGTGACGGATACATTGCCGAGGGTTATCTGCTCCATGGGATCTCCTTGGAATCCGGGGGATTTACTCAACCGTACGAGCGGCCCCGGTGGGTGCGGTATCCGTCACGTGACTGCACCTGCTTGTACAGCTCTGAGCGGGGACTTTCCTTTTGCAGGCCGGCGAAAGTCGGCTACTGTTCCGCATTCCATTCCTGGATACTTCTTCAACGGGCACATGGCGACTCGCTGCGGCCACGAGGCCGGAGCCGGGCCCGTACCGGGCCGCTTGCCGGTCGTGTCGTGCGCGATGGCCGCGCCGGCTTTCACATCGGCGGCATCGACGACCTTCCGATCAGCGAAAAGCCAAGGATGTCCGTTTCTCCTGAAACCGATGCTGTCCCCACTCAGCCCCCAGTCTGCCAACTGCCCTGTATTTCACGTCGTGTTCGTCCCGGTCCCTCGTCAGATGTACTGCTCACCCTCGCTGCAAATCCGCAGTCCCACCGGCCTTCCGCCAGCACCTGCAGCAAGCCACACTGCCGGTCCTGGCCCGATACGGGACGGCGCGGCAGGTCCGGAGCATAGAAGTGGTCGCACGCGTCTGCGACCAGGCGGCCGCGGAAGACGCATGCCCCCACGTTCCGATGTCCCCTACGTCTGTTACGTCTACGAGTTCGTCTCCGCCGCGACTGCCGGACGATGCCATCGGCCTCCGGCTGACCGACCACACCGTGCGCGTGGTGCAGGACACGGTTCTCCAGCAGTTGCTGCTCTGGTCCGGGATCGGGCCGGCACTGATCGCCCTGCTCACCGGATTCATGGGCTGGTGGCTCGTCGGCCGGGCACTCGCACCGGTCGCGCCATGACGGACACCGCCCGCCGGATCAGCGAACAGCACTTGCACGAACGCCTCGCGCTCATCGTCACCGACGACGAACTGAACAGGTTCGCCGGCACCTTCGACAGCAAGTTCGACCGGTTGGAGAAGTCCTTCGAGAGCCGGCGCCGCTTCGTCGCCAACGCCTCATACGAGCTGCGCACCCCGCTGGCCGTGCAGCGCACCAGCCGGGAAGTGAGGCTCACCGACCCGCTCCCGGAAGGTCTGGCGGACGTACGCGAGAAACCTGCTCGCCATGGACCGCGACGCGGAGAAACTGATCGCCTCGCTGCTGCTGCTCGCCCGCAGCAGCCTCGGCCCTCGACGGGACGAGACCGAGGAGAGCGGTCTCAGGAACGCCGCACATCAGGCGGTCGGGAATCTGCTGCCCCAGGCCGAGGAGAAGAAGGTCTCCCTCGAACTGGCGGCCCACGGGCCGATGCCGGTCATCGGAGACGCGGTGCTGCTGCGCCATCTGATGGCGAACCTGGTGGACAACGCCGTGCCGTACAACCGGGCCGGCGGAACGGTGTGGGTCCGGCTCACCGGTCGGACACTCACCGTCACCACCACGGGGACACCCGTGGACCCGGACCGGGCGGTCGGTCTCTTCGAACCGTTCCGGTGCCTCGGCCAGGACCGCACCAGCACCTCCGGCCACGGTCTGGGCCTGTCCATCGTCGCATCGATCACACCGGCGCACGCGGCCCGCGTCACCGCCCGCCCGAGACAGGACGGCGGATTCACCGTCTCGGTCACGTTCACCGGCACCTGACCACCACTTGGTCTATCCGGCTCGGGCGCGTTCGCACCGGTCGGCGAGGACGGCGCAGTTCACTGCGGCAGCGTGGACCGGGCCGTGCGGCAACGGGATGTCCACGCTCTCGGAGGGCACCATGGTGGTGCGGTCGGGGTCCGAGGCGAGTGGGTCCAAGGCTCGTACGAGCGCGGTCAGGGTCGCGTCGAGGCGATTGATGTGAAGCAGCAGGCGATGCTCTGGCGACGGCCAGATGCGGCTCACGCGTTGCTCCTCCGAGAGCAGGGCCAGTGCCCTGACAACCGTGGGGCGTGCCGTTTGTGGGGCGCTTTCGGGTCGACGGCCCGTGACCTGGATCAGGTGGGTCACGGTCTCGTGCGCGCGGTCGGCCGCAGCAGTGAGGCGGACGGCGCACTCCGGGACGTGGCCCGCCGGGAGACGTGCGGCCGTGGCGGCCAGGCTTCGTGCGTGGTACGCGCCGGTCTCGAGGAGTTCCAGCAGGTGGCGGGTGCGGTGACGGCGGCGGCGCTGCGGATTGAGCGGATGGGTGAGAGGCAGACTGGCCTTGCGGAAGGATTCCAGTGCCTGGTCGAGGTCATGTGCCGCGCGGACCCAGCTCGTCGGGGTTTTCGTGTCCGTGCTTCCTGCCGCGACGGTCCGAAAGAGGCGGTCGAGGACTTGCAGGAAGGCGACCAGTTCCTCGTCGCTGGCGCGGCGGACCGTGGTGGGAAGGACGAGGACGGCGGCAAGGATCCCGCAGGACACTCCCAGTGCGGTCTCCTGGACGCGCAGGAGCAGCACGTGGGTCGAGAAGGTGTCCATCAGCGCGAGCAGCATGCCGAGCGTGCCGGTGATGAAGAACGTCACGGCCCAGTAGGCGTGCGACGGTGTGTAGAACATCCCGAACATGCACAGCAGGAGCAGGATCAGGAGGACGGGGCCGTCTCCGCCGACCAGGGCGGCGAGGCCGTAGCCGAACACCACGCCGAGGACCGTGCCCGCCAGCCGCCGCAGGCTCTGCAGCAGTACCTCGCCGGTGCTCTCGTTCTTGATGAAGACGACCCATGCGGCCGCGACGGCCCAGTACCACAGGTGCGGAGACAGGAGATGACCGCCCGCGATGGCGAGGGCCGAGGCAGCCGTCACCTGAAACGCCTGACGGGTGGCTCCCCGCTTCAGGCTCTCGGTGTCTGTGTCCCTGCGCGGCAGCGCCCCGAAGGTGAGTGAGGCGTGCTTGCCTGTCGGAGGTGTCCGGCGTCCTGCCGGGCGGTCACGTGGGCCGAGAACCCGCAGGGCTTCGGCGAGTTCGTCGACCGCGGGGAAACAGTCCAGCACGAGAGCGGAGCCGGTCGGCCGGTTCGCCGGGCCGCCTTCGTACCCCTCTGCGCACCGCTCGGCTGCGCAAGTGGTTCCCACGGTGGGCTGGTGCCGGAGAGCCCGGATCCGCTGGGCGAGCCGCTGTCGCACCGTCCGTTCCGACAGATCACTGCGGGCCGCCGGGGTGCGCATCGCACGGACCGCCAGTACGGCCAGGCGATGCGCAGCCACCTCCACCCGGCTGAGGTGCGGCAGCAGGGCCTCGGTGTCCTCGTCGGCGGCGCGCTCGGCGAGAAAGTCCTCGATCAGCAGCACGGACGCGTGCAGCCGGCCGAGGCGGTCCTGCAACGATCGGCTCCGGGTGTCGATGTCGTGCCCGGTGGCGATCACCGAGGCCGTGTCCCGGAGGACGTCGTGCAGACGCACGTCGAAGGTGTGCCGCAGCCGCCTCAGGGCTTGGGACGCCGTGACGGGGCCGACGCAGTACCACACGGTCGTGACGGCCCCGAACGCAACCAGTACCGATGCCCCGAACTGCGGAAGCTGGTCTGCCCGGGCCTGGGTGAACCGAGACAGCAGGAAGGCCATGAAACCGAAGATCCCCAGGCCCAGCCCTCGCGGGCCGAACTGGCGGGCCTGAACGGCGAGGTAGATCACCACCAGGAAAACCAGCTTGGCTGCTGTCGGGTACGGCGTCAGCGCGGCTCCGGCGGCCAGGGACGCCAGGGAGAGCGGAACGCCGAGTCCGAGCGTGATGAGCCGGTTGCGCGGGTGCAGGTCGCTCACGGCCAGTGACGTCGTCATCGCGGTGAAGCCGCCGGCCACCAGCACCGTCTCGGGCGCTCGCAGCGCTGTCAGCACGGCGAGGGTCGCGGCAGTACCGAGCACGGCGCGCATCGCGGAGGTCAGGCGCACGAGCCCAGGGTCGAAAGCCGCGAACCGGTCCCACGACGATGTCGTCCTCCTTACCACCATGGAGATCTCCGTAGGTCCTTTCGCGTGCGCACGGCCGTGCGGGATCCTTCGGGTTCTGACCGGCCGCCGCCCGCGTCACCAGTCTCGGCAGGCGAGGCTCCGTCCGGTATGCGCCAGGTGACTGCTTTCGCAGGGTTCTGCAGCACGTGGACGTCCGTCGCCGGCGTCGGCGACCGCGCAGCACTGGCAGGTGCCTGCATCCGTCGACGACGGCTTCCGGGCTCAAGGGGCTACGCAGTGCACGGACTTGGGGCGGACAGCTGCCAGGCGCCCAGAAGGTCACGCGACATTCGACGCATCTCGACACAGCCATCATCGAGCCGCAGGTTTCCGTGCGCCGCTCGTTCACTCGGGTCGTACGCCCGCTCAAGAGCAGCCTCATGGGCCTGCTCCGGACCAGCCATGCCGTCGACGACGTAGAAGTGGCGTACAAGCCGACCACATGGAGTGCGGAACCCGAGTCCGACCAGCCACCAGCGTCCAGTAACCATGACAGTGCCTTCCGGTCGGGATGTACGGCCTCCGCGATCCCCGTCTGTGATGGCACGACGCCACCGCCGACGCACGATCGTGCCTGCCCACCGACCCGGAAAGGCGCGACCGTGCTCGCTTCACGATTCTGTGGCCGGACGAACAGCCGGGGGTATGCGTCACGTGACTGCATCAGTGCTGGTCGGCCACCGGATGGGGTGTTTGCGCCTGCCGGCCGGTTGTCCCGTCGTGGCGATCCCGAGGCCGCCGGTGCGGAGACGTACTGCTCCACGCGTGCGGAGGTCGGCGGTCGACTCGCCACGATGTCCGCGCGGCGCGCGACTCCGCGGGTGAAACCAGGCCTCCGGGAGAACTCCATGGATGCCACGGGCCGGAAGATCCCGGACGACGACTGCGTGTTACTGACAGACTGCGCTCGGATATGCTTCTGACCGGCTTCGAGGCCGCTCCCACAGGCGCTGCCCGCGGTTCTCCCAGGCTAGTATCTGGGGTATCTCAATTCCCTGGAGCATCCGTGGAAAACGATGGAAAGGCTCGTGGGTACCAGCGCTCGACGCGGAATTCCGGTCTGGCACTGGTCGGCCGGGAAGCCGAGACCGCAGAAATAGTCCGGCGGGTCGGCACCGATCGCTCCCACAGCGACGTGTTGATCCTCACGGGTGACCCCGGTGCCGGAAAGAGCACACTCCTTGACATCGCAGCCGATCGCGCACGGAGTGCGGGTGGCCGAGTGCTGCGAGCGGTGGGGAGCGAATCCGAAGCCCACCTTGGATTCGCGGGCCTTCATCAGATGCTCCGCCCGGTACTCGGTGCCACGGAGGGCCTGCCGTCGCGGCAGCGCGCCGCGCTCCGCGCCGTCCTGGGGCTCGACGAGTGTGCCGAGGCCCCCGACGCGATGATCGTGGGTCTGGCGGTTCTGACCTTGTTGTCGGACCTGGCGGAGACCGCCCCGCTGCTGGTCGTGGTCGACGACGCCCAGTGGATCGACCGCGGGTCCCTGGACGCTCTCTCCTTCGTGGCGCGACGCATGGACAGCGAGCCCGTCACACTGCTGCTGGGAGTCCGCACCGCGGCCGTACTGCCCGGCTTCGACAAGGGGTACGAGCGCCTCGAACTCGGCCCGCTGGACAGTGCGGCAGCCAACCGGTTGCTCGACCGGCAGCCCGCACCGCCCACCGGCCGAACCCGCGTGCGGATCCTCGAGGAGGCGGCCGGCAACCCGCTGGCCCTGGTGGAACTCGCCCACGCCACTGCGGTCCGCCACCCCGAGGGCAGCAGCGTGGAGGGCCCGCTGCCAGTCACCGACCGGCTGGAGCGGATCTTCGCAGGGCACGCGGCCAACCTGCCGGAACCAACCCGCCGCATCCTGCTGCTCCTCGCGGCCGCCGATGCAGCGGACGCGCAGGCAGCCGCCATGGGACTGCCAGAGGCGGACGACGCTGCATGGGAGCCGGCGGACCGGGCCGGTCTCGTACGCCAGGACGGAACCAGGATCGTTTTCCGTCACCCGCTCATCCGCTCCGCCGTCTACCATGCCGCGTCCTTCGAGGAACGCCGCCAGGCACACCTGGCTCTCGCGGAACTGCTGCGCAAGGAGCCCGACCGCCGCGCCTGGCATCTGGCCGCCGCGACCGTACGCCCCGACCAGGACGTATCGGCCGCGTTGCAGCAGACGGCCGACCGGGCCCGGCGCCGGGGTGGCTTTGCGGCCGCCGCCGCGGCCCAGGAGCGCGCCGCGGAACTCAGCCCACGCCGCGAAGACCGGGCGCGCCTGCTCGCCGAAGCCGCTGCCAGCGCCGTCTTCACCGGTCAGCTCGGCTGGGTGGAGCACCTGGCCGCCGCAGTCCATGAGTGCACCGACGACCCGGAGCTGCGGGGCAGAGCCGCGCTGGCCACCGGTCGGCTCATGTCGCTGGGCCCCCACCACACAGCAGCCTTCGCCCTGCTCATGCGCGTCGCCGACGAGGCGGCGAACGCCCGGTCACCCCTCGTACTCGACGCGCTGGCCGCAGCAGCGGTGGTCCGCTACTACTCGGGCGAGGAGTCCCAGCAGCGACAGATCCAGAGCCTGCTCTCCGGCATGTCCGACGATGCCGCCGGAGCGGCGCTGCACGCCTGGGTCATGGCCGTCTCCGACCCCGGCGGCGCAGGGGCGTCCCTCGCACCGGTGCTGCCCGAGCTCATCGCCGAGGCCAAGGGCGACGCCCAGCGCCTGACCGCGCTGGCCATCGTCGCCTGGCTGCTCGACCAGACCACCCTCGCGGCCAGGACCTTCGACGAGGCGTTCGACCAGTGGCAGGCCCACGGCCCGCTCCCGGACGGACTGGGATGCGCGGCCGGCTGGACCCGCCTGGAGCAGGGCCGATGGGCCGAGGCCCGCTCGGTGGCTGCCGACATCGCGGCCATGGCATCATCGGCCGGACTCGACCATGCCGAGGCGTGTGCTCAGGCACTCGACGCCACGGTGGTCGCCCTGCTGGGCGACCCGGCCGGCGCGCGCCGGCTCGCCGAGCGAGCCCTGTCTCTCGTCGACCCGCTGGAGAGCCGCTCCGTCGCGGTCTTCGCCCGCCGGGCCCTGGGAATGGCGGCCGTGGCCGAGGGCGACTACGACACCGCGTACACGCAGTTCCGCTCCGCGTTCACCGACGACGGCGATCCGGTCCACTACCACGTCTCTTACACCGTCCTGGCCGAATTCGCGGCTGCGGCCGTCCGCCGCGGACGGCAGGAGCACGCCGCACAACTGCTGGAACGGTCGGCGCAGCGCCTCGGTACGGGCATGTCGGCACGGCTGGCCGCACTGATCGCCCGTGGCCGCGCCCTGCTGGCGGATCCCGAGCACGCGGAGCCGTTCTTCCAGGCCGCGCTCGCGCAGCCCGCGGGTGAGCAGTGGCCGTTCGAACGGGCGCAGACCCGGCTCGACTACGGGGAATGGCTCCGGCGACAGCGCCGTATCGCCGAGGCCCGTCCCCTGCTGAGCGGCGCTCTGGAAACCTTCCAGCGCCTCGGCGCCCGGCCGTGGGCCGAGCGGGCACAGGCAGAACTGCGCGCCGCCGGCATCGAGACGACCGACGTCGTGCCCAGCGCCTTCACCGAACTCAGCCCCCAGCAACAGCAGATCGTCCGACTGGCGGCCCGCGGTCTGACGAACCGCGAGATCGGGGAAAAGCTGTTCCTCTCACCGCGCACGGTCGGCTCCCACCTCTACCGGGTCTTTCCTAAGCTGGGCATCACCGCCCGCTCGCAACTCCGTGACGTACTCGAAGGCACCCTGTCAGATACCGGCGTCCAGAGCTGACAGCCGAATCCGCCGCGGCTACGCGCTGACGCGCGTGCCGCCTGCCGGGCGTCTTCCGACACGGCGACGGCCGTCGCTGTGCAGTCGACTGACAGATACCGCGACCGGATTCCGCGTGACAGATTGATAGAGCGCGACGACGGCAGACCGCACAAACTCGTACCATCCGCCCACCACACCCGCCGAACTTACGAAAAGATCAGTAGTGGGGCCTCAGTCGTTATGGGCGACCGGCTCGGAGTCGGCGTCGAGTGCATCGAGCACTGCGTCGCCGTTCGCCCTCGCCCACTCGGTCAGCATGTGGATCGGATCGATCAGTGTCGCGCCGAGCGGGGTGAGTTCGTACTCGACGCGGGGCGGCACCTCGGCGTAGGCGTGGCGGCGGATGAGTCCATGCGCCTCGAGCCGTCGAAGCGTCTGGGTGAGCATCTTGCGGGAGATGCCGCCGATCAAGTCGATCAGCTTGCCATGGCGCACCGGGCCCCTGCTGAGGCCGTAGAGCACGACCACCGTCCACTTGTCGGCGATCAGCTCGACCGCAAGACGCGCCGGACAGTCGGCGAGAAAGGAATCCCCGGGACCGAAACCGCTCATGGCGCCAAAGGGTACCTGCGCCGAAGGTACCTGCTGGTGCCTATCACATTCATAGCCTGGGTCCTCTCCCCTTCCAAAGCCAGGAGAGTCATGCGAGTCATCACCCAGCAGACGCTCGGCGGTCCCGAGGTGCTCACCATCGTGGACGCGCCCGAGCCCCAGCCCCTCCCGACCGAGGTTCTCGTCCGCGTCAAGGCGATCGGGCTGAACCCGCTGGAGGCGCGCCTGCGCGCCGGCGAGTTCCCGCTGATCGGCCAGCCGCCGTTCATCCTCGGCTGGGACATCAGCGGCGTGGTCGAGGAGGCGCCGCAGACGTGGCGGTTCAGGCCCGGCGACGAGGTGTTCGGGATGCCGCTGTTCCCCCGGGCGGCGAGCGCGTACGCCGAGGTCGTGTCGGCGCCGGCGTTGCACCTGGCACGCAAGCCGGCGTCGCTCTCGCATGTCGATGCGTCGGCGCTGCCGGTCGTCGGGCTGACGGCGTGGCAGGGCCTCGTCGACCTCGGCGGCGTGAGGGAGGGCGACCGCGTCCTGATCCACGGCGGTGGGGGCGGGGTCGGCCACGTCGCGATCCAGATCGCGAAAGCGCTCGGCGCGCACGTGATCACCACCGCCAGTGGAAGCAAGCGGACGTTCGTCGAGGGGTTCGGCGCCGACGAGGTGATCGACTACACGGCGGTCGACTTCACCGAGGCGGTCCGCGACATCGACGTCGTGCTCGACACGATCGGCGGCGACACCGTCGAGCGGTCGCTCGAAGTGCTCCGCCCGGGCGGTCACCTGGTGACCGCGGTCGCCGAGGAGGATTCGGAGCTCATCGCCAGGTACGAGGCGGCCGGCATGCGCTTCAGCGGCATCGCGGTCGAACCCGATCCGGTCGCCCTGCGAGCTCTCGTCGAACTCGTCGAACAGGGCAGGCTCCGGGTCCACGTGCAGGAGACGTTCCCGTTCGAGCGCGTCGCCGACGCGCACCGGCTGCTCGACGGCGGTCACCTCCAGGGCAAGCTCGTCCTCACCGTCTGATCCCGTCGTGGGGCCTCGCGTAAGCGAGGCCCCACTGAGGTGTCCTCTGAGTCCCCACGGCCAGCTCCGGCCTTCCGTCTCAACGAACCGAGTCGACCTGTCTCATCCAACTCAGTCCACGCAGGTCACCGTCATGCGGACGCCCAACTTCATCGAGACAGGGCACTTCCCCTCGGTCGCCGCCTCTCGCTGTTCCCGGCCCGAGCTATGGTCTCAGGGGGAAGGACACTCAACCCGCAGATACTGAGGTTTTCGGGTTGTCGTCGGGTGGTGACGGTTCATGATCCCTGCGGTATGCCGGTGAGGTGAGGTATCCGGAGGGTGGGGGCCTGACCGCTGAGCGTCGGGCGTTTCGTGAGGGGATCCGGCTTCAGGCCGCGCAGCGGTTCGCGGCAGGTGAGAAGACGGAGGTGATCGCGAAGGATCTGCGGGTGAGTGTGCGGTCGGTGGAACGGTGGCGCCGTGCTTGGCGCGAGGGCGGCGCGGAGGCCTTACGCTCGGCGGGGCCAGCGAACTCCCCGACCGTCACCGATGCCCAGTTCACCGTGCTCGAGGAGGAACTCGGCAAGGGTCCGTCAGCGCACGGCTTCGATGACGAACGCTGGACTCTGGCCCGGGTCCAGACGGTGATCCGCCGCCGTCTGCGGGTGAGCCTGTCGGTGGCGACGGTGTGGCGGCTGCTGAAACGGCACGGCTGGTCCTGGCAGGCACCGGCCCGCAGAGCCCTCGAGCGTGACGAGCACGCGGTGGAGCTGTGGAAGAAGGAGGTGTGGCCCCAGGTAAAAGGCTCGCGGCGGCGTGTGACGGCTGGATCGTCTTCGAGGACGAAGCCGGCTTCTCGATGACGCCACCGGTGGCCCGCACCTGGGGCCGGCGCGGACACACACCCGTCATCCGCGTTCGTGGCAGGTCCCGTCGCCGGACCTCGGTCGCCGCCCTGTGCTGCTACAAAGCCGGTGAGAAGAGCCGTCTCATCCACCGGCCCCGCACCCATCTCCTCCTCAAGGGCACACGCAAAAGCTTCTCCTGGAAGGACTACCGCGACCTGCTGGTCCGCGCGCACATCCAGCTCGACGGCCCGATCGTGGTGGTCTGGGACAATCTCAACACCCACCTGGCCGCTGGACTGAAGCAGTACGAGGCCGAGCACGACTGGCTCACCACCGTCCGTCTCCCGCCCTACGCACCCGACCTCAATCCCGTCGAGGCCGTCTGGTCGCTGGTACGCAGGGCGATGGCCAACACCGCCTTCGACACAGCCGATGACCTCGACCGCATCCTTCGCCGCGAGTTACGCAAGATCCAGCTCCATCCCCACCTGATCGACGGCTGCCTCACCGCCACGGGTCTGACCATCACCCCACCGACCCCGCCCTGAAAACCTCAGTAGGTACTACCGGGACACCTTCGTGAAGCGGCGGGTGTGGTAGGCGCAGGCGACCGCACCGCCGCGCGAGCGGCACGGCGAGCCGGGTTGGGCGTCACACTTCGGACAGGTGTGCTGTTCGACGTCGTCCGCGTCCGGCCGGTTGGTCGGGGAGGGGTTCTGAGGGCCCGTCATGAGTCCGGATTTTCGAACGATGCAAGTCTCAGAAGGGGGTCCGTCCCGCTTGTGAGTGAGAACGGGTGCTGAGAACGAATCCGGTCCGGTGAGGGTCCGATGGCCTACTGTTGATCTCGCTCGCGCAAAGGACCGTTTATGCGAGATCAGACTGTCCACGAACGGCCTGGAACGTCCCTGCGGCGGTGAACGCGTTGGCGATCGGCGCGATGAGCGAGGCGAAGCGGCGGGCGCCTGCGTTGCCGATCGGTGCCCATAGCGCGGCGCAGTGTTCGTCTGTCTCCACTTCGATGCGCTCGCGTGCCGCACGGCCGGCGCCGGTGATCACGCCATGGCGGTCGAGCCAGCCGCGCGCGACGAGGCGTGCTGTCGCCGCGCTCCACTCCTCGTCGTCCCACTGGCGGGTCGTTCGCGCCAGAGCTGCCGGGAGGCCGCCGGTCGCGGTGTGCAGAACGAGACAGTCGCACGGCCCGAGGCCGTTGTCGGCGAGCACGACGAGATGGGCGTCGCCGCGCCACTCGCGTGCCACCGTGATCTGCTGCCAGAGTGCGACGAGAGGGTCGGGGGGAAGCACGACCGAGGCGTTCGCGGCAGCCAGCACCTTGCCGGCGTAGTCGGCACCGGCGACGACCGGGTCGATCAGCGCGCGCGCCTCGGCAAGGTGGTCGTCGATGAGATGTACGCCGACGCGCCGCATCGCCCGGCCGACGGCCAGGAAGCGGGCGGCCTGCCATCGCTCGGGCGGCGCGATGTCCCATACGCCCGCCATGGCCCGCACTGCCCGCGGGCTGAAGTTGTAGAAGGCCGCGAGCGTGACCTGCCACGGAACCGCGCCCATCGCGGCCGACCGGAAGGCCAGATACGCAGGCCCGCGGTCGGTCACGCCGAGCCCGGCCGCCTCCTCGGCGGTCTCGGGGACGAGATAGATGAACAGGTGGGCGGCGCTGACGGCGCGGCTGACGTCACGGACGGCGTTCAGGTCCATCGGGCCGTCGCCGGTGCGGGCGGAGTCTGCAGGGCTGTCGAGGTGCATGGCGGTGGTGTCTCCGGGAGTCGGGGGGCGCTGTCAGGCGGGTGTTTCGGCAGTGGCGGTCAACACCGCGCGTCCGAGGGCGTGGCCGGCCATGGTGAAGCCGAGGACGGCCGGTGTGGCGTCGGCCGGGACACCTGTGGCGGGGATGTCGAGGGCGTGCACCACGACGAAGTAACGGTGCGAGCCGTGTCGGCCGGCGGGGCGGCGCCGATGTAGCGGGCCACGCGGGCGTCGTTGGGCAACTGGTAGGCGCCCTGGGGCAGATGTGAGCCGGTGTCGTCGCCGGCGCCCTCGGGCAGCTCGGTGACCGTGGCGGGGATGTCGGCGACCGCCCAGTGTCAGAACCCGGACCCGGTGGGGGCGTCGGGGTCGTAGACGGTGACGGCATAGCTCTTGGTGCCGTCCGGGGCGCCGCTCCAGGACAGCTGCGGGGATGTGTCCTTCCCGCCGGGCAGGCCGGAGGAGTGCTGCTCGGGCGGCCACGCGGCGCCGTCGGTGACGGTGGTGCTGGTGACGGTGAACGAGGCCGCCTGGGGGAGGCGGGCGAAGGGGTCGTTGGCAGGCACAGCGGTCGTTCCTTTCCGGACGAGGGTGCCCTCATCGGCTATTTAATCGACAGTAACACGGATAATCGATTATCTGGTGGATCGTCTAGGATGGACTCATGACTCAGACGGCGCACTCCTCGACCTCACCGGGGAAGCAGATGCTTTCCGAGCAGGTCTACGCACACCTGCGGGACGCGATCATGCGCGGGGGACCACTGCCCCGGCGCCCCCCTCAAGCCGCAGGATCTTGCCAAGGAGCAGGGCGTGAGCCTGGCCGTGGTGCGCGAGGCGCTCGTGAGGGTGGTCGGCGAGGGGCTCGCCGACCGGCTACCCAACCGCGGTTTCGCAGTCCCCTCCTTCTCCGACCGCCGCTGGCAGGAGATCGCGGAAGCCCGCCGGACCATCGAACCGGTCGTCCTGCG
>NZ_AP029182.1:3232500-7211145 GCF_059731885.1 Streptomyces sp. Xyl84 | reverse complement strand
GCAGACACGACGCGCCGCCGCTACGCGGCGGTCCAGGGAATTGCTCCGCAATTCCGTATTCCGGCTCCGCCGGAATACCCGGCCAACTCCGTTGGCCGAGGTCCGAATTCGCTCCGCGATTCGGACTGGAATGGAATTCGCTCCGCGAATTCCATTCGGCTGGCCACAGGTGGGGTGCGGTCCTTCGACTCTCCCGCATTCCTGAGCTCCCGTCAATTTAGTCACGCCTTGGCGAAATTGACGGGCCCGGCCTCTCGGCCGGCCCTTTCCCGCGCCCGCTCTTCAATTTTAGAACACGGGAACCATAGCGCGCTCCTGCGGGCCTGCGCTACCCCTACCAGGGGCCGATCACTTCGACCTTGCGCCGCCGAGACGGGGTCTGACAGCCCCTCTGGCGACCTGCGGGAGTCGATGCCTCCAGGGGGCGCAGCGGCCTCTCCGGGGTCCTGTGGCCGGCGCAAGGTCAACTCACCATGCGCGGCATACCCTGAGGACCTTTCATGTCCTGTTTCGTTGTGCAGCGCTACTCGTTGTCGAAATGCGATGTGTGAGTGCTGATTTCAGGAAGATTTTCACCGCCAACAACATCAAGTAACTGAATCGGCAACGCACCTCGCTATCCCCCAGTGCGAGTGTCCCGGGCACGGGAAACTGGCCACACTGATCGTGCCGGTATTCCTCGGCCCGGACGAGGATGAGAACGAAATGCTCACGTCGGACGCTTACGGGACCCTGGCGAAGGTCCTCGGGGGCTGCGGGCGCACGACACGGACACCGTGGAAGCGCTGGCCGACCCGAGGCCGCGCAGCGGCCGGCAGGAGCCGGACTTACCGGTGACGAAGGCGAGTTGGGCGACGGGGGCGAGATCGGCGCTGAGGGCCAGGAGCAGGAGGACGAGGGGTCGGCGCGGGTGAGTGCGGCGGCGGCCGGTGTGCTGCGGTTCAGCACCGAGCGCGACCCCGCGACGGTGGCCGCGTTCGTACGGCTGCGCGTCATCGACCCCGAGCACGCGTACCGGCGGCGCGACATCGCAGCCGCGCAGCGGTGGCTGCGGGAGACGAGGTCGGTCATGTTGTCGGTGCCGGTCGCCTACTGGACCCCGCAGGCCTGGACAGGGCCCGGGCCCTCCTACCCGTTGGGGGCGTGGCTGGCGGATCAGCGCCGGTACTACGCGGCCGGGACGCTGGAAGCCGAGCGCGTGGTCGAGCTGGAGACGCTGGGCATGGTCTGGTCGGTCTACACCGAGTGGGACGGCATGCTCGCCGTCGCCCGCGCCTACGCCGCCGCGCACGGGCACTTCGTCCCTCCAGCCACCGCCGTGTGGGAAGGGCAGCCCATCGGCACGTGGGCGAAGAACCAGCGGCAGGCGGCCCGGAAGGCGGCTGTGAACGCCGCTCGGCGCGCGGCAGGGGAGTCGGGCGTGCCGAGTACGGGGAGCTGCCAGAGAGCCGCAGGGAGGCGCTGGAAGCGATCGACGCGGGGTGGTGCCCGGTGTGGGATGCGGGATGGCAGCGGGCCTACCGGCTGTGTCAGGCACACGTCCGCGCCGGCGGCCCGCTCCCTGACGCTCCGGGCCAGGTCATCGTGCAGGGCGAAGACCTCGGAGCATGGACGGCAGGGCAGCGCACCGGGCGGGACCGGCTCATGCCCGCACAGCAATACCTCCTGGAGACCCTGGGCCTGGAGCCCGCGCCCGCCGGGGCCGAGGCGGCGGCGCGGCCGGTAGGGCGGCGGGAGGCCGCCCGGGCGGTGAACCTCGCGGCGGTGCGGCAGTTCTACGAGCGCGAGGGACACCTGCGGGTGCCGCGCAAGCACGTGGAGGTACTGCCGGACGGGACGACCATCAAGCTCGGTGCCGTCATCGACAACACCCGCCGCCGCGCCGACAAGCTGACCGACGAGCAGCGCGCGGCATGGACCGCCCTCGACATGCACTGATAGACGGTCAGGGCACGAGACGAAGAGGGTCGGTCACCACCTGGTGGCCGCCAGGTGGTGACCGGCCCCCCTTTCGGCGTGCGGGGAGGGCTACCGCAGTTCCACGGGCGGCACGCGGCGGGCGGAGGTCATCCACCCGGCCCGCGCGTTCAGCGCGGTTTCCATCTCGGGGCCGGTGGGGTGGTGCAGGTGGGGGACCAGACCACCGCCATCTGCGCGCGCTGCCGGGCGAGATCCCACCACAGGGCCGGGGGGCTCGGGCAGCTCCGTCACGACGTGGACGGCCCCGTCCTCGCCCGGCTTGTTGAGCGCCAGGACCACGGCGCCGGCCTGGTCCTGCCAGAAGTGCCACGGCCCCCCGTCCGCAGAAGCCTGCCCGGTGAGCGGAGCGAGGGAGGCGTACTGCGAGAAGGCATCGATCCCGTCCTGCCCGGCGCCGGCTGTATGTCAGGTTTCTCCTGGTCCGCCGTGCTGGTCGTGGGGATGAGCTGGCTGCGGTCGAGGCCGAGCTGGGTGAGCTGACGCCCGTCCGTGGAACTGGAGTGGGGGGCAATCCGGGAGAGCTGCGCCCAAGGTGCGATCACCCATGCGGCGACTAGCGTGGGGTGCGTGAGGGGGCTGCCACGGAGGCATACGCGATCCGGCAGATTCCCTCCCACAACGCGGCCATCACAGCGCGGTCGGCGAAACTCGTACTGCGGGCCAGTGGCTCTATCGATCAGTAGTGACGTCGCTTGTCGATGAGTTTGGGAGGCGCCCCGTTCCACGGACGGGTGGTGTTGATGAGTTTGGGAGGCACCGCGCATCACGCAGCTGCTCGTCACCGCCGGCGGCGTCTACGGCCCGGAGACCGATGCCGTCGTCCAGGACGAGCTCACCGCCGACCAGCGTGCCGAGGAAGCCGAGCAGCAGCGCCTCCAGAAGCAGCAGCTCGCCGCCCGCGCCGTCGAACTCTCCGCGCACATGCGAGCCGGCCGACTCGACCGGGCCGTGGAGATCCTGCCGGGAGACGAGGCCGCCCGCGAGGTCCTGGTCCCGGGGCGACTACCACCTGGTGGTCGACGGCTGGCTGGTGCAGGCCTTCGCCGACCGCTCCGGTCACTACGCTGATCCGGCCTGTCGGCGTACACGTGAACGGCCCCAGCTCGTACGAAAGAAAAGGGACAGTTGCTGATGCGGTGAGACCTGCGGCTCGACACTCTGCTGCTTGGCCGATTCGGGCGGCGGAGGGGGCTGGCAGCGGTCTTGGATCCGCAGCGTTGGCTGGAGCTCCGGCGCTTTCGCGGCCTGCTGGAGTCCGGGGCGATGAGCCTGTCGGAGATCACCAGGGAGACCGGCCTGGACCGTAAGACAGTCCGCGAGTACCTGTCGGCACCGGGTCCGGCGACGCCTCCGCGGCGGTCGTCGAGTGGGGGGTCGCGAGCGAGGGTGATCGACGAGTTCGGACCGCTGATCGGCTCGATGCTCCGGGCCGAGGTCCTGATGAAGGCCGCGGTCATCCACGGATGGGGTCGCACCCCCGAACTACCAAGAGCCCCTCCTTCGACATCGAGAATGAATCCTCAGGCATGCTCGCCTCCCCACTTGCCGCAGACTTCAACGAGGGGTTGCGGCAGAGCCGGGAGTCCGAGCCTTTTCTTGCTGGTCAGTCAGTCGTTACGCGGGAGCTGCGTCTCGGCGGGGAACAGGATCGGGCTGAGCAGGTGGCGGGTGCGTTCCGGTGAGGGGCCGTGGCTCATACGGGCCGTGATTGCCTCGCGCATCTCGCCGATCATCTCGATGAGTTCGTCTCGGCTGAGCCAGAGTGCGTGCTGGCGGAAACCCACCAAGTCGGCGACCGGGTCGGCCCCGTCTCGGTCAAGGTAGGCGTTGAACTCGGCAAGCAAGGTGGCCATCGCCACGGCGAAGCCCCGCCGGTAGTCCTCCGGCGACAGCGACGCGGCCGTTCCGGCGTCGATCACGGCCCGGTCGCGATGCAGCTGGTAGCGGCGCTCGACAGAGCCGCGCACCCGCTGTTCGCCCTCCACGGCCAACAGTCCACCGTCGGCCAGGAGGCCGACGTGCCGGTAGACAGTGGCCTTCGAGACGTCGGGCAGCAGGGCGCAGAGCTCAGTGGTCGTGCGTGTCCGCCCGTCGTGCATGGCGTGCACGATGCGCATCCGTACCGGGTGCAGAAGGAGCTCAACCGTGTCCATGGATGTATATTCTCAGTCTCAATACCTTTCTCAAAATTGAGACCCCCCAGAATAATGAGGTCACCGACCATGTCGCACTCGTCACCCACTCCCGGTCCCCAAGCCGCCCTGGCCGAGCCTCCGCTGGGGCACCTGTACGAAGTCGGGGGACGGCGGCTGATGCTGCACCGCACCGGTACCGGGGCCCGGCCGTGGTGTTCCTGCCGGGAGCCGGGCAGGTCGGCCTCGACTACCTGAACATCCACGACCGGGCGGCGGAGCTGACTACCAGCGTGATCTACGACCGTGCCGGCACCGGCTGGAGCCAGGGGGCCCAACTGCCGCGCACCGCCGCGGAAGTCACCGATGAACTCCGCGACCTGCTGCGCGCCGCCGGCGTACCTGCCCCGTACCTGCTGGTGGGCCATTCCCTGGGCGGAGCCTACGCACGCCACTTCGCCCAGCGTTTCCCCGACGAGACGGCTGGACTGCTCCTCATGGACCCCTTCCACGAGGACCTCCACGACCGCGCACCCCGGCAAGCGCGACAGAAGCTGGCGCAACTGCACGCTCACAAGATTCCGCAGCTGACTCGGGAACAGCTGCAGCAGGCCCGGGACCTGGCCGCACCACTCTTTGCGAAGTGGCCCGTCGCTGTCCGCCGACCGCTCATCGAGCACCACGTCACGGCGGCGTGGAAGGCCGGCCTGTACGAGGACCGGAACCTCTACGACGTGGTCTCCGGTGAGCTGCGGCACGCATCGGACCTGCCCGATGTGCCGCTGATCGTGCTCACCGCCCTGGGGTACGACGCGGCACAGGCGCATCTGTGGCCGGAAGGAGTGCTGCGCGAGATCAACGACGCCAAGACCACGCTGCACACGCAATTGGCCTCCTCGGTCCTGCGCGGCGAGCACCGGGTCCTGGAGAATGCCGGCCACGGTTGGCTCCACGAGGAGCGCCAGGACGCCGTGTTCCAGGCGATCGCTGACCTCCTCGACAGAGCAGCGTGACGCATGCTCCATCACTCCTTCCTCACCCGCTTGTTGGCCTCGCCCGCGGCTCGGGCGGCGAGGTACTCGGCACAGTCCCGTCGGGCGTAGGCGACCCAGCGGAGTGCGGTGTGGCGGTGCATCCCGGTGACGTCGGCGAGGATCGGGCTGGGAAGATCAGCGGCGAGGGCTGCCAGCGCCGCGTTGCGCGCGGTGCGAACCGTTTCTGAGTCATGCCGTGCGCCGAGATCGGCTTGCCCGGAACCATGCACGGGAAGAGCCATCGAGGGCCTGGGTGAACTCGCGAGAGCTGCGCCCGAAGCCGGGGCTGTTCGGCGAGGTGCCGCAGGAGCTCGGCGAGTCGTGGAGGCAGCAGGACGGGGTGGCGGCCCAGGACCAGGTGGGCGTGCTTGCGAAATACTTGGCCGCCTTGCGGAGTATGTCCCGCTCGGTCGCCGGCGCCTTGATGGCGGCGGTCGCGCTCTCTCCCTACCGCGGCGCCGGGCAGGACGGGATCGATGCCTTCCCGCAGTACGCCTCCCTGGCCCCGCTCACCGGGCAGGCTCCTGCGGACGGGGGGGCCGTGGCACTTCTGGCAGGACCAGACCGGCGCCGTGGTCCTGGCGCTCAAAGCCCGGCGAGGACGGCGCCGTCCACGTCGTGACGGAGCTGGCCGAGCCTCCGTGCCCTGTGGTGGGATCTCGCCCGGCAGCGCGCGCAGATGGCGGTGGTCTGGTCCCCCACCTGCACCACCCCACCGGCCCCGAAATGGAAACCGCGCTGAACGCGCGGGCCGGGTGGATGACCTCCGCCCGCCGCGTGCCACCCGTGGAGTTGCTGTAGCTCCCCGCACACCGAAAGGGGGGGGGGGCCGGTCACTACCTGGCGGGACGCTGTTGGATTCGCCAACAGCGTCCCACCTGGCGGTGACCGGCCTCCCCCCTTTTCGTCTGTCGGCGGTCAGCCGGACGCGGGCAGGACCGGACGGCCGATGTCGCGGAGCCGGGCGGCAGGGTCGCGGGCGACGGCGAACAGCACCCGGGCACGGTCGGTGAGGAAGTGCCACTGCCCGGCCTGCTCGCTCACGATCCGCCCGCCCTTCCAGCTCTGCCCGGGTGGGAATATCCGAAAGATGTTTCTGGAAACAGACCTCGCCAGTGCGTGGGTGTTGCGGTGTTTCGGGGGTATGCGGGGGTGTGCACTGCACGGCGCTTCGGAAGTGAGGGCGGGTCCATGGATGCTGCTGCCCAGAACGAGGGTCCGGACCCGGTGGCCGACCGTCCGATCAGGGCCGGTGCCGCGTTCGAGGGCAGTTCGGAGATTGCTGAGGCCCGGGACATGGCCCGCGACTTCCTGACCTCCGTTCAGGCGGTGCACGGGCTGCCGGTGTCGGCGCGGGCGATGGGCATGGTGCAGCTGGTCGTGAGCGAGCTGGTCACCAACGCCCGCAAGTACGCGCCAGGCCCGTGTCTGCTGGACCTGGAGATCGTCGAGGGCGCCGTCGAGATCAGCGTGTGGGACAGCAGCACCACCCTGCCGTCCATCGAAGCGGCCGACCCGGAACGGATCGGTCATCACGGCCTTGAGATCACCATGGCGGTGTCCCAGACGTTCTGTGTCCACCGGGAACCCGTGGGCAAGCGGATCACCGCCGTCATCGAACTGGCCGACGACCCCGGCGGAGACCCCGGCCGGTCGGCAGCCCTCCTGACCCGCCCCCGAGGCCGGAGGGCGCCACTCACCGCTCTCCCCATGGCTTTTGAGGCACACGAGGCCGCTCAACCAAGATCCCCGACAGCGTCAGGTACTGAATCGGATCCGGGGCGACGGTCACGGCTCCTTGGGCCAGGCCGTCACCACGGCGCCCGTGGTCTCGCCGACCAGGGAGACGCGGGCAGGACCGGGCGGCCGATGTGGTGGTGCTCGGCCTCCACGCCCCGCTCACCGCCCCACGCGCGGCGTGCGACCGCTTCGGCGACCGCCACTGACCGGTGCCGGCCTGCATGGCACGCCACGGTCAGACGGGCCAGTCGTCCCCGGGGCACCTCATCGGCCGGAGCTGGGCGGCGGTCCGGGCGACGACCTCGCGGGCGCCGGGGGTGGCCAGGACATGTGCGTACACCTCGTCGTCCAGGCCGGTCATAGAGCGCAGGGCCGGGTCATCGGCCGGGTTGCGCAGCCCCCGCCGCAGGTCGAGATACAGACCGTCGGTGACGAGATGGTGAGCGCCGTCATGACGGAATCCGACCGAGCGGATGACAGCAGCGACGGGACCCAGCCCGTCCAGGTATGTGCTCTCCATACCCACCACCATCCCGACCCGCCAGAGACAGCGACAGGAGTTGCCCGTTGCCCACTCTGAACAAGACTCAGGGCTGACCAGGGCGCGGCCGGAGGGGGCGCCCTGGCGGTGGACGGGCACCGTGCAGGGAGGGAGGCACGGCCTGCACGGCCAGCGGCCCGTCACGGCGGATGCAGGACTGGCGCGGGCAGGGGCCGACCGACGGCGGGGCGGCGGACGGCACAGTCGGAGCGCGGGGCGTAGCGGTAGCCGGTGGCCTGCGAGATCCCGGCGTCCCGGGCCAGGCAGTGCACGCAGCCGTGTTCTCGGAACCAGCGCAGTACCAGTACCGCCTGGCGGAACGGGCCCAGGGCGCGAGAGCCCTTCGGCGTGCCGATCCCGCGCCGGTGGGCGGCCAACAACCGGGGGAGGAACTCCGCGATGTGGCGTGGGACGTCGAGCACGGCAGCATAGGTAACCAACGTGAAGCCTCTGGTTCGAGCGGACATGATCTCGGCAAACCAGTCCTACCAGGGCTTCACGCCTGCCCTGCTTCGCGGCCTCACCCGGAGATCACTTCGTTGGCGACGCCTCAGTGGGTAAGAGCCGCGCTGGGCTCAGCCCCAGGACTTGCCGGCCGGTTCCTTGATGGTGCGGTTGATCCGGTTGAAGAAGTTGGTCAGCGCGATCTCCAGGTTGATCGCGCCGATCTGCTCCTCGGTGAAGTGGGCGTTGACCTCTTCCCAGATCTTGTCGGTGACGCCCGGCGCACCGTCCTGCAGCCGGGTGGCGGCCTCGGCCAGCGCCAGTGCCGCCCGTTCCGCGTCGGTGTAGAACGGCGCTTCACGCCAGGCCGCTACGTTGTGCAGCCGCTCGTCGCTGTCACCGGCCTTCTTCCCCCCGGCGACACTGGCGTAGACGCACGCCGAGCAGCTGTTGATCTGGCTGGCGCGCAGGTGCACCAGCGCGAGCAGCTTCGGGTCGACACCGCCGGCGGCGATCGCCTTCTGCAGGTGCTGGATCGCGGTCCACACATCGGGGTTGTTCGTGTTCTTGTTCTTGAGCCGGTTTTCCATGGGGGTGCTCTCCTTCATCGGGTTACGTTTCGGAGCCTGTGCGCGTCATCCCTATGACGGAGCAGCTTCCACGGAGGTAACAACATGGCCGGCACCCACCCCGCGGACCCGATCGCCGATGCCTTCGAGTCCCACCGTGACCGGCTCCGCGCCGTCGCCTACCGCATGCTCGGATCACACGCCGACGCGGAAGACGTGGTCCAAGAAGCGTGGCTGCGTCTGTCGCGCCAGGACATCGACACCATCGACAACCTCGGCGGCTGGCTGACCACCGTGGTCGGCCGCATCAGCCTCGACGTCCTGCGGTCGGGCCGGACGCGCCCAGAAGTCTCCTTCGACGACCAGCCACCCGAATTCACCGTGACGCTCGACGACGCTCCCGCTCCGGAAGACCTCGCGGCACTCGGGGACTCCGTCGGCCTCGCGCTCCTCACGGTCCTCGACTCGCTTCGCCCTGACGAACGACTGGCGTTCGTACTGCACGACGTGTTCGCCGTGCCCTTCGCGGAGATCGGCACCATTCTCGGCAAATCCGCCGACGCGACCAAAATGCTTGCCAGCCGCGCCCGCAGAAAAGTACAGGCCGCTCAGCAGCCGGCAAGCGCCGGACGACAACAACGCGAGGTGGTCCAAGCCTTCCTGGCCGCAGCCCGCGACGGCCGGTTCGAACAGCTGCTGCAGGTCCTCCACCCCGAAGTGGAGTTCACCGTCCACACCACGAACGGCACGTTCGTGTCGCTCGGGGCAACCGAAGTCGCCACCCGCGCGCGAGTGGCCGGCAGCGCGGCACGAGGACACGCGGCGATCGTCAACGGCCGCCCCGGCGTCATCTCCTGGAGCGAGGACGGCACCCCGCTGTCCCTCCTCGCCTTCACCGTCGCCGACGGCCACATCACCGAGATCACCGCCGTGGTCGCCCCCGCCAAACTCGCGCTCATAGACCTTCCGGACCCGGTGTGACTCCTAACCGGCGAAGGCCGCGCGTACTCGAAGTGGCCCGCGCCTGGTCCGCAGAGACGTTGAAGTCAGCCTCTGAGAAAGCCTCAGTTGCTTTGCGGTCTGGCTGTATCGCCATAACGCGGCGCGGGTCTGCCTGTCGGACAGGAGTCCGGACAGCAGTGCACCGGCGAGCGTCCCGGCGATGGCGATGACGGTAGCGATCACGGCGGTGCCTCCAGGGAGGTAGTGGTGGGAGCGCCCATCGGGTAGGCCCGGTACCCGGTGCTCCCGGGAAGCGGCCCGGTTACAGTCACGTCGCAGGGGGCCGGAGCCAATGCCCGTGGCTCCGGCCCCCTGTGCTGGACCGCGGGGACGGGTCAGTCGGATGCCCGGGTGCCGTGCGAAGGCCTCCGCAGCATCGACAACCTCACGAGAGATGACGGACTGGGCACCCAACGGAGCTCCCGCCGAACAGTGATCTTGGTCGACACGCTCCGCCCCACTCCGAAAATCACCTCACGCGGCTCCGCAGGCCGCGCGGTCACCGCGGCTCCGGCCTCGGAAACCACGCGCCTACGCCGTCAGGACGATGTACTACTCACACCACGCATCGCCCGCGCAGTGGCGGTTTCACCAGATCCAGCGTCCGGCCATGGCGCCGGCGCAGGCCAGTGTGACGCCCGCGAGCAGACTCGCCGCGAGATACAGCGCGCCTGTGCCGAGTCGGTCGGTGCGCACCAGTCCGGTCGTCTCCCAGGCCAGCGTGGACCAGGTGGATAGGGCGCCGCAGACGCCGGCTGCGATGAGCGACTGTACCCAGGCCCGCGGGACCCGCATCTCCAGTGCGATTCCCAGCAGGAGGCACGCGGCGCAGTTCACGGTGAAGGTGCCGGCCGGGAAGGGACGCCGATGCGTCGACTTGGCGGCGGCGCCGGCCCAGTAGCGGACCGGTGAGGCGACGGACGCGCCGAGCGCGAGCCAGGCCCAGTCCGCGGCGTTCACCGGTCACCCCGGGTGTTCCGGTCCAGCAGGCCCGCCGTCAGTGCCGCACCCGCCGCTGTGGCGGCCAATGCGCCCGCGACAGTGGCGGCGGCGTAGAGGACCGCGGTGGGTGCGTGGCCGTCGGTGAACAGGCGCTGGACGTCGGCGGAGAAGGCCGAGAAGGTGGTGAAGCCGCCGAGGAATCCACTGCCCAGCACCGGGCCGGCCCACATCGGGCGGCGGCCGGGCTTGTGGTTCAGGCTGGTCATCAGGATGCCCATGAGCGCGCAGCCGGCCAGGTTGACGGCCCATGTCGTCCACGGGAATCCCGTGCCGGCCGCGGGGCCTGTCAGGTCGGCTGCGGTGCGCGCCGCTGCTCCGGCCGCTCCCCCTGCCGCCACCAGGAGCGTCATACGTGTTCTGGTCGTGCCGCAGTGGTGCGGGCGCGGGAACAGTCGTGGGAACAGCATCGTCTGGTCTTCGCGGGGCGGTGCGGCCTGTGCCGAGGAGGGACCGCTCCCGGCGGTCGGCCCGCCCTTCAGGAGGCGACGCGCTCTGCGACCGACCGGGTTCCGCGGCGTCACCGGGTGCCGGGTCACGGCGCGGCCGTCGGCACGCTGAGGCGGAACGCTCCGCCTCCGTTGCCCAGTTGGAGCCAGAGGAAGCCGGGCTGGGAGACGACCCGGACAGCGATGTCGGCGCAGCCGGGACAGCGTCCGGTGAGACCGGGGCCTGGGCCGTACACATGCAGTTGCCCGAGGGTCGCCGACAGGCGGCAGGTGGGGCACAGGCGCCAGGCCGTGGTGGGATCGACGGTGAATACGTCGGCGAGCGGCCCGGCCAGTGCGTTTCCGTCGAGGTGGCGGGGGAATGGCTGGTTCACGGGTTTCTCCTGACGGGTGCGGGGGCGGTTCAGCCGAAGCGTTCTGTCCGGATCCGGTCGGCCGGGTGTCCGGCGGCCCGCAGGAGATCGCCGGCGTGCTCGACGAAGCCGGTGGGACCGCAGACGTAGCAGCGGGCGCCCGGTGGTGGCAGGCCTCCCAAGTCGTCAAGGGTGATGCGGCCGGCCGGGCGGCTCGCTCCGCTGGGCGCCCGGCGGGTGTGGATCACGCGTATTGCCTCGTGAGGCCGCGGTGTGCCGAGTTCGTCGGCGTACCAGACCTCGTCGGGATCGCGTACGGAGTAGAGGAGGGCGCAGGGTGTTGCGGCGGCGGTCTCGCGGCGGGCCCGCAGCATGGCCATGAGCGGCACCACCCCGCAGCCGCCGGCGACGAGCAGCAGCGGAGCGTCGGCTGCGCCGTCCCACACGAACCACCCGCCCAGCGGGCCCTTCATCTCGATCCGCGCGCCCACCGGCAGGTCACCGACGAGGTACGGCGACACCTCGCCGTCAGGCACCGCCTGGACGCCCAGTTCGACCACGTCGCCGTCGGCGGGACGGGCCAGGGAGTAGCTGCGCACCGCCTGATAGCCGTCGTCAGCGGTGAGGCGGACGTCGACGTGCTGCCCAGGCAGGTGGCCCGGCCACGGGCGCACGTCGAACCGGAGAGAGCGTCCGGTCTCCGTCTGCTTTTCCCGCTCCACGAGCCGGGCCGGATACCATCGCCCCGGCCGCGCGGGCGTGGCCGGGCGGCCCGGCGCGTCGGGCGTGCTCATCAGTCGCTCCAGGTGCGCTGCTCGCGCCACGGGTTTCCGTAGTTGTGGTAGCCGACGGACTCCCAGAAGCCCGGTTCGTCCTGGAGCGTCAGGCGCAGGTTCTTGACCCACTTGGCCGACTTCCAGAAGTACAGGTGCGGGATCAGCAGGCGGGCCGGTCCGCCGTGCTCGGGTGAGAGGGCGTAACCGTCGTAGGAGTGGACCAGCCATGCCTTGCCGCCGGTGACGTCCGCCAACGGGAGGTTCGCGGTGTATCCGTCATAGGACTCGGCAACGACGAAGCCGGCTGCCGTATCGATGTCATCCAGCAGGACGTCGAGGGAGACGCCGCGCCACCGGGTGGCGAACTTGGACCAGCGGGTGACGCAGTGGATGTCCGCTGTGGGTTCCTGTTGCGGCAGGTTCATCATGTCGTCCCACGTCCAGGAACGCTGGCGTCCGGTCTCGTCGGTGACGGTGAAGGACCACTGTGCGGTATCCAGGTGCGGGGTCGGTCCGGCGGACAGCACGGGGAAGGACTCCGTCGGGTACTGGCCCGGCGGAAGACGTCCCTCGAAGGCGTGGGTCCGGCCCCGGAATCCCGGTGAGAAGCCTGTCATCTTGCCGCTCCTCCTCCTGCTGGGTACGCGCCGGACGGCTTCGCTGCGGACACGGCGCGCAGACGGGGGAAACATGTGGGGTCTCGACAGCCCCGGCAGTGTCGCTGGACCACCGGCTTCGAGGGCGCCGAGCCGGCAGGAGCGGTCAGTCCGCTGGTCCCGGTGCGGGCCGGGCTCGGCCGGGGGTGCGGTGACGCTTCCGGCCGGGCGCGGCAGCCTGCGTCAGCTGTTCAGTGCCTGACGGAGGGCGGCGGTGGTCTTGGCGACGGCGTCCTTGGCGGATGGTGTGTCGCGCAGGGCGTTGAGCATCATGAAGTCGTGCACGGTGTGCGGGTAGTCCAGGTGCTGGACGTTGACGCCCGCGGCGCGCAGTTTGCCGATGTAGGTCTTGGCTCCGTTGAGCAGGACGTCGGAGTCGGTGACGACGAGCGCGGGAGGCAGGCCGCGCAGTTGTGCGGTGGTGGCCTTGTTGGGCGAGGCCAGGGGATTGCTGCGGTCAGCGGCCTTGGGAGCGTACTTGTCCCAGAACCACTCCATGTTGGCGCGGGTCAGCCAGCAGTTCTCCGAGAACCGCTTGTAGGAGGCGGTGTCGAAGTTGGCGTCGGTGACGGGGTACAGGAGGACCTGCTGGCGGAACTTCACTCCGCCGCGCTGCTTGGCCATCATGGTGACGGCGGCGGTCATGTCGCCGCCGACGGAGTCGCCGGCGACGGCGAGCCGGTTGCCGTCGATGCCGATCTCCTTGCCGTGTTCGGCGACCCACTTGGAGGCGGCATAAGCCTGCTCGATGGCGACGGGGAAGCGGGCTTCGGGGGAGGGCGTGTAGTTGACGAAGACGACTGCCGCGCGGGCTCCGTTGGCGAGCTGACGCACCAGCCGGTCATGGGTCTTGGCGTTGCCGAGCACCCAGCCGCCGCCGTGGATGTAGACGAGACCGGGAAGCGTTCCCTTGACTCCGGCGGGACGGACGATGCGCAGGGACACCTGCCCGGTCGGCCCGCCCTTGATCGTCTTCTCGGTGATGTCCGCGGGAAGCTCGGGCACGGGTTGGGCCTGGAGCTTGTCCAGGACCCCGCGGGCCTGCGCGGGGGTCTGCTCGAACAGCGGCTTGCCGCCCTGGTGGGCGAGCTGGTTGAGGAAGGACTGGGTGGTGCGGTCGAGCTTGACGGACGGCATTCCGCAGGGGACGTTTCCGTTGGACGTGTCACCGTCGCTCGTTCCGCCGCCGGTGATGAGGGAGGCCGGAAGGGCGGACGCGGCGCCGGGCGCGGCGCAGTAGCCGGTCAGGACCGCGCCTGCGGCCACGGTCGCCGCCACGGCGGACAGGGTCCTGCGGCCGGCGTGTCCGTCGGTTGCACGCATCAACTTCTCCTTCTGGGTGAACTTGGCCCCCTTCGCATACCGTTGCGGGCAGTTCCTTCCACCGCCCGGCAGTCGTGGCGTTCGGGTGAGCGGAGCCCGTTGACCGAGTGGCCACCGGCGAGAACGGGTTTGAGTCTTCGCCTCTCGGATCTGGCCGCTGATCCCGCTGTTCGTCGGCGTGGCCCGCGCCCGCATGGTGCCGCTGGTGAGGAAACGACCTCGTCCGCACCCGGAGCTCGAGCGACTCGCGAAATGCCCGGATTGCCGCCCGGATGCCGAGCCCGGATAGTGGAAGGGGCCGAAGAGCGACAGCGTCGCCTTGGACACGGTCGTGCGCGCGCCCTGCCCGCCGACGCTGCGTGCCCCTGACCGGCCGGCCGCAAATTCCGCTGCTCGCTGTTACCGCCACGGCCGCTGGCACGGAGTTCCCTGTCATCGTGAAGGAGTCCGTCATGGCCGATCCCGTGTCCACGACCAACACCGGCATTCCGGTGGAGAGCGACCAGTACTCGCTCACCGTCGGCGCGGACGGGCCGATCCTGCTCCAGGACAACTACCTCATCGAGAAGATGGCGCAGTTCAACCGGGAGCGGATTCCCGAGCGGGTCGTGCACGCCAAGGGCAGTGGTGCCTACGGGACGTTCGAGGTCACCAACGACGTCACGCAGTTCACGGCGGCCGATGTCTTCCAGCCCGGCCGGCGGACCAGGATGCTGGCCCGTTTCTCGACCGTGGCGGGCGAACAGGGCTCCCCCGACACCTGGCGGGACCCGCGTGGTTTCGCACTGAAGTTCTACACCCGGCAAGGGGTGTACGACATGGTCGGCAACAACACGCCCATCTTCTTCATGCGCGACCCGAGCAAGTTCCAGGACTTCATCCGCTCCCAGAAGCGGCACATCCGCGGAGCTCTGCGCGACAACGACATGCAGTGGGACTACTGGACACTGTCCCCCGAATCGGCCCACCAGGTCACTTACCTCATGGGCGACCGCGGCATCCCGCGGACCTACCGCCACATGAACGGCTACAGCTCGCACACCTACATGTGGATCAGCGCCTCGGGGCAGCGGACCTGGATCAAGTACCACTTCAAGTCCGACCAGGGAGTGGAGCACCTGACCGACCACGAGGCCGCCGAACTGTGCGGTCAGGACGCCGACTACCACCGCAGGGACCTGCTGCAGGCCATCGACCGCGGAGAACACCCCTCGTGGACGCTGTACGTACAGCTGATCCCGTACGAGGACGCCCCCGGCTACCGGTACAACATCTTCGACGTCACCAAAACCGTGCCCCACGCCGACTACCCGCTCACCGAGGTCGGCCGGATGACCCTGCACACCAATCCCGGGGACTACTTCACCCACATCGAACAGGCCGCCTTCGACCCCTCGAACCTCATCCCGGGCATCGGCCCCTCACCGGACAAGATGCTGCAGGCACGGCTGTTCTCCTACGCGGACACCCACCGCTACCGCGTCGGCACCAACTACACCCAGCTGCCGCCCAACCAGACCCTCACCGACGTCCGTTCCTACGCCAAGGACGGAGCGATGCGCTTCACCGAGCCGCAGGTCGCCCGGCCCTACGCCCCCAACAGCTACGGCGGCCCGAGCGCCGACGAGGACCGCTACAACCACCCGGCCGGCTGGCGGGTCGAGACAGCGGAAATGGTACGCGCCGCCTACACCCTGCACGCGGACGACGACGACTTCTCCCAGCCCGGCCACCTGGTCCGCGAGGTCATGGACGACGCCCAGCGCGACCGGCTCGTCGGCAACGTCACCCGCCACCTGCGCAACGGGGTGTCCGCCGCCGTACGTGAGCGGGCCTTGCAGTACTGGAAGAACATCGACGCCACGACCGGCAGCCGCATCGCCGACGCCTTCGCCTGAAGCGCCCCCCATGCCACCGCCTTCCGGGCCGCTCATGGCCGGGGGCGTCCGCACCCTCCACTGAAAGGACCGGATCATGCCGGTATGCTCCACCCGCGACGGAGTCGAGATCTTCTACAAGGACTGGGGCCAGGGCCGCCCGGTCGTGTTCATCCACGGCTGGCCGCTCAACGGCGACGCCTGGCAGGACCAGCTCAGGGCCGTCGCTGACGCCGGATTCCGCGGCATCGCCCACGACCGCCGCGGCCACGGCCGCTCCACACCGGTGTGGGACGGCTACGACTTCGACACCTTCGCCGACGACCTCAACGACCTGATCAACCACCTCGACCTGACCGACGCGACGCTGGTCGCGCACTCCATGGGCGGCGGCGAACTCGCCCGCTACATCGGCCGGCACGGCACCGGCCGCCTGCACTCGGCGGTACTGCTGTCCGCGGTCCCGCCGATCATGGCGAAGTCGCAGAGCAATCCCGCAGGTGTGCCGGACGAGGTGTTCGAACAGATCAAGAACGGCATCCTCACCGAGCGCTCGCAGTTCTGGAAGGACACCGCGGAAGGCTTCTTCTCCGCCAACCGCCCCGGCAACAAGGTCACACAGGGCAACAAGGACGCCTTCTGGTACATGGCGATGGCTCAGACCATCGAAGGCGGCGTGCGCTGCGTGGACGCCTTCGCCTACACGGACTTCACCGACGACCTCAAGAAGTTCGACATCCCCACTCTCGTCGTCCACGGCGACGACGACCAGGTCGTCCCCATCGACGCCACCGGCCGCAAGTCCGCCGAGATCATCGCCGACGCCGAACTCAAGGTGTACGAGGGCGGCTCCCACGGCATCGCCATGGTCCCCGGCGACAAGGAACGCTTCAACCAGGACCTGATCGAGTTCCTGCGCCGCTGACCGGCACCGGCCCGAACGACGTGTCCGGCGCTCCCCCTGGTGGAGGAGCACCGGACAAACTCATTACCGGCCACCCCGTAAACCTCCGATATGTGTGCCCCCTCTGCCATCACGTCACGGTCGACGAGGTGCGGCACCGGGTGCAGGAGGAGGACGGCGGCAGCACCGTGGTGGAGTTCGTCGGTGTCCTGCGCGTGCACACAGGCCCGTCCTCTCCCCCGGCCAGCTCCTGGAACCGTGGGAGGGCCGGGCGCACCTTGAGTACGAGGTGGCCGAGGCCACCTTGCGGTCCCAGGACGCCATGCCAGTGAGCGGCAAGGCCCGGCTGGGCGCCTACGCGGTAGGCGCCGACATCGCACGCAAGGTCCGCGGCCCGGGCCACCCAGACGACAAAGCCCCGGCAGCGCTGGAGGAGATGCGCGCCCAGTTCGCCGCCAAGGGCCCGGCACCTCTGCAGACACTGACGTCGTGAGCGAGAGCAGCGAGAAGGTGCACCACCCCGGCGAGATCGTCCCCCGGTCCGGGATCTACGAGTGCGACTGCGGGCAGGGGCCCTGCACAAGTCCTTCCCGCGCGTGGGACCGAGCCCGACGGCACCCGAACGGCCGCGAGCAGTGATGGAAGGCATCGAAGGTGACCTGGAGCCTGCCCGAGCCGATGCTGACCGCCGCCGTGGACAGCCCTGCCCTGCCGCTCGTGCTGATCGCCTTCGGTAACGGCGCGCTGGGCGGCACCGCGATCGGTGGCCGGCCTGGGCACCACCGTCCGATGGCCACGACGATCACCGCCGCGGCAGCCACCTCCCGTCCAGGTCGTTCGTGCAGTGGCGCGCTCCACCTGGACGCCAGGAACCACTCGTGCCCCACAGTGTGCGGATCGACGGCGTACGGGATAGGAGTTGGAGAGAGTGGCGGGTTGAGATGAGTGGCTGGGATGCCGGTGGCACCTCCCTCGAGGACCCGCAGTGCGAGCCCTGAGACGCCTCACAGGCTGACGACGACCAGGGCGGTGTCGTCCGTGACGCCATCGGCGGGGATCAGGTCGTTCATCACGGCGTCGGCGAGTGCTTCGGGGTTGGTGAGTTCCTTGTGGCGGATCAAGGTGTCGGTGAGTTGGCTGAGTCCGGTGTCGATGTCCTGGTGGCGGCGTTCGATGAGGCCGTCGGTGTAGAGCAGGAGGGCGCCGCCGTCGGTGAAGGCGGTGGTGGCTTCCGGCCGAGGACTGGACTCGAAGACGGCATCCAGAGGCGGATCGGTCGCCCGGTCCAACAACTCCACAGTGCCGTCGCCGCGAAGAAGGACCGGAGGGGGGTGGCCGGCGCTGGAGTAGGTGATGAGGTGGCGACTGAAGTCGATGAAGGCGGTCACCGCCGTGGTCGACTCGGCGCCGGTGACACAATGCGCGTACCGGCCGAGGACCTCAAGGGCCTGTGCGGGGCCGGTGGCGACCAGGGAGGTGGCGGACAGGGCACTGCGGAGCTGGCCCATGATGCCTGCGGCCCCCAGGCCGTGGCCGACGACATCGCCGACGGCCACGGCGATCTTGTCGCCGCCTTGGAGTTGGACCAGGTCGTACCAGTCGCCACAGACATTGAGGGAGCCGACCGCGGGCCGGTAGCGGACGGCGAACCGGTGATGTCCGATAGGGGGCGGGACGGGGAGCATGGCGCGCTGCAGGGAAAGGGCGACCTCACGCTCACGGGCGTGGGCGCGACGCAGGCGCTCGTTGACTTCGTGCAGCTGCCGCATCCGGCTGAAGAGCTCGGCCTCGAGCTGGCGTGATCCGTCCGGCCGGCTGGTGGCGCGCAGGAGTTCAGTGACTTCCTCGACGCGGTGGATCAACAGAGCGATGTGGCCGTCGGGCGCGAAGAGCGGCGCGTTGACCGAGCTCCAGTAACGTTCCTCCCAATGGCCGGGGCGTTGCGCGGATTCGACGTCGTAGCGCTGCAGGTCCATGTCGATCTCGCGGTTGGACAGGACCGCGCGCAGGGATGCCTCCAGGTGGCGGGCGGCGTCGGAGGCTGCCGGGTCCCACGGGTCGCCGGGGAAGGCGTCGAAGAGGTAGCGGCCCACCACCTGGTCGCGGCTGCGTCCAGCCTGGCGCAGCCACGCAAGGTTGGCGTCGGCGAAGACCAGATCGGGAGTCAGCAGGGCGACCGCGCCCGGCAGTGCCTGGAACACTGCCGCGTAGTCGATAATCATGAACGCAGAATATGGACAAACAGTGTGATTTACGCTTACCGGCATCCATCTGAGAGAGACCTGGTCCCTCCTCTGCCGGCGACAACCCCAGCAGGAAGCCAAGGCCCCGGCCAACTGATCGTTTCAAAATGAGTTGTGCTGCGGATCTTGTGCTCAACGATCTTGGTCGGCAGGGTGTCAGGTGAGCGTGTTGATCTTGTTCCTGACGACCTGTGGGAGCGGGCTGCTCCGTTGCTGCCGCCTGCTCCCGAACGGCGTCACCGCCATCCCGGGCGGTTGCGTGTTCCCGACCGTGTGGCACTCTCCGGTGTGATGTACGTGTTGCGGACCGGTGTGGCCTGGCGCGACGTCCCGGCGGAGACCGTGGGCTGCTCCGGGGTGACGGCCTGGCGCCGGCTGCGGGACTGAACCGAGGCCGGCGTCTGGCCACGCCTGCACGCCGCCCTGCCGGCCGAACTGCGCCGCGTCGGCCTGCTGGGCCTGGACGACTGCGCCGTGGACGGGCCTCACGTCCGGACCCTCAAAGACATCTCAGGGGGCTGAAGTCTGGTCTGGTCCTCCGATTTCGGAGGCGGTGCCCATGTCGTCGAGCTGTACATCTCGTACGTTCGCAAGAAGATCGACTCGGGCCACGCCCCGATGATCCACACGATGCGGGGCGCCGGATACGTCCTGAAGCCGGCGCCCCAGTGAGGTGACCGCGCCTTCATACGCTGCACCGGTACCTTCGACGGAGCGCCGTACCCAGGTCCCGCCTCCACGAAACAACACATCGCCCTGAAGGGTGTCGACTTCGTCGCAGTCGGCACTGGGCGCATCAGGCGTTCCCGGACCGTCTTCGACGGCGCCGAACTGGGCCGCCAGATCGGCCTCCTGCCCTCCCGCGGTTCAGCGGCTGACCGTGCCACGACCAGGGCGTTCAACATGAAGACACAGCCGACCGACCGCTGGCGGGCGCATCACGCGCGTCAACGCAGCCACGCTCCGCAGTCCCCTCCGGGCTTCGGCCCCGCACGCGGACCGGCCCTCAGCGCATCCCGGTCCTGGGCGGACGCCGCGCGGGTGATCGCGGTGCCCTCGTGCCCTCGGGGTCCTGTCCTGCGGGCAGAGCGTGGCCGCCCCGTTCCGCGTCCGGCAGGGCGGCGGCCGCCTCCCCTTCCCGAGCCGCCTGCTCGGGATGACGACGCTGCCAGTAGGGGTTGTCGTGCGACAGCTTGCTGGACACCCGCCCGTACATGCCGCACGTGGCGATGACCAGTCCCATGGCGAAGCTGAAGATCACGTTGGTCATCCCGAAGTCGAGGACGTTGGCACGACGGTCGAGTACGAAGACGTGGAAGAACCCGCTCAGGACGAAGAGCGCGCCGACCGTCATGTTGAGGACCGAGGCGAAGTTGCCGCCGACCGCCGCGCCGGCGAGCAGCGTCAGACCGACGACGGCGGAGATCACGCTGAGCGCGACGTTGGTGGTCATGCCGGCGATCGTGTCGCCCGCGGTGTCGAACGGGCTCAGCGCGTCCGCGAAGCCGAGGCATGCGAAGACCAGCAGGACCAGCCCGCAGAAGCCCGCACCGTAGCGGTAGACGGTGGCCAGATGGTGATCGACGGGCATTTCGTCTTTTAGCCTCATGTCCGTTGTTTCCGCGTGTGCGCTCGCTTCGGATGCATGTCCGGCGACAGGGCCCCGGGCCGGTACCGAGGCGTGCATCCGCCGCGGGCCCTGCGGGCGAAGTGGGCAGTGACGACCTGGTGCGCGCAGCGGCCGCACCGCCCGGCCTGTCGGCAGGAGACGCTCATGCACGAGGTGGCGACGGACCAGGCGCCCGACGCGCGCGGCCGGCGGCACGACGACGGCGTCGGTGACCGTCCGGAGCGGGAGCCGGTGACACGGCAGGTGCGGCTCACCTGGCGCGGCCTGGGTCTGGACACGATGGCGTCGCTGCTGGTGGAGTCCTTCGCCCGCCTCGGCAGGCGCTGCTTCGCGGCCCGTTGCCACTGGCCCCGCCTGTATCCGCTGAACGAACGCGCGCTGGGCGCGGTGGCGCACCATCCGCTGATCATGGCGGAGTCCACCCGGCAGCTCGCCCTCGCACTGGAGTACGGCCGTCCTCCGGGAGCGGTTCGTGCTCGGCTGGAACCCGTCTCGGTCTGCCGGGGACTGCGGCTGCGGTCGTGGCCCGTGGAGCGGGGCGGCGCCACCGACGTGGACGTGCGGATGAGCGTGAGCGATCTGGTGACCGAGGCCGGCCTGCCCGTCGCCCACCGCGTCACGGCCGAGTTCCTGCACATGGGGGAAGCCTTCGGGTCGTGCACCATGCGGTTCGCCCGCCTGGCGGGCTCGGCGGCACCCGCGGAGGAAGCACCGCTTCCGGGTCTGCTGCATCCTCCGGCAGCCGCGGTCGGTGCCACGGCCGACGGTGGCGTGATGCTGGCGCGGGCGCCTCGGGGACGACTGGTGACCGCCTCGCGCGACCCAGGGCACCCGGTGCTCCTGGCCGGCCGGCGCGCATGCCCCTGTTGGCGGTTCTGGAGGCGGGGCGGCAGGCGGTTCTGCTGGAGAGTGGGATGACGGCTGCCGCGGTGATCGGGCTGCGGGCGGACGTGTGCGCACCGGTGCCGTCGCGCGGTGCCCCGATCGAGACCTCGGCAGAACCGGGCGGGTCCCGGTTCCTGGTCGCGGCCGCGGGCCGCCCCGCCGCGACGGGCGCGGTGACGCTGTGGAGCCGGTGATCGGAAGTCCCGGCGAGGTGCGGTGGACGGACCGGAAGGGAAGAGCCGTGGCTGCGAACGGACGACAGGACGAGGAACGACTGCTCTGTCTGGTGACCGGCGCCTCCGGGTACGTCGGCGGACGCCTCGTGCCGGAGTTGCTGGAGGCCGGTCATCGGGTGCGGTGTCTGGCCCGCACCCCGGCCAAACTCCGTGACCAGCCGTGGGCATCCGGAGTCGAGAGCGTGCGGGGAGACGTCACCGACCCGCGTTCCGTCGCCGAGGCCATGCGCGGGGTCGACGTCGCCTACTACCTGGTGCACGCCCTCGGGTCGGGCTCCGGCTTCGAGGACACCGACCGTCGCGCGGCGCGCGTCTTCGCCCAGCAGGCGTACGAGGCGGGCGTGGGGAGGATCGTCTACCTGGGTGGTCTGACTCCGCGGGGCGTTCCCGAACGCACGCTCTCCCCTCATCTGCGGTCACGCGCCGAGGTCGGCCGCATCTTCCTCGATGCACCCGTGCCCGCCACCGTGCTACGGGCCGCGGTGGTCATCGGATCGGGGTCGGCGTCCTTCGAGATGCTGCGCTACCTGACCGAGCGGCTTCCCGTCATGGTGACACCCAGTTGGGTGCACACCCGCACGCAGCCCATCGCGATCCGCGACGTGTTGCACTACCTGGTCGGGTCGGCCACCATGCCGGCCGACGTGGACCGCGCCTTCGACGTTGGAGGGCCGGACGTGCTCACCTACCGCGAGATGATGCGCCGCTACGCCACCGTGAGCGGGCTCCGGCGGCGGATCATCGTGCCCGTTCCGGTACTCACTCCCGGGCTGTCCAGCCACTGGGTCGGCCTCGTCACACCGGTCCCGGCCGCCCTCGCCCGACCCCTGACCGAGTCCCTGCGTCATGAGGTGGTGTGCCAGGAGCACGACATCGCCCGGTACGTCCCCGACGCTCCCGGCCGGCCCCTGCCGTTCGACGAAGCCCTGGCGCTGGCCCTGCGTCGGGTCCGGGAGGCCCAGGTGGCCACGCGCTGGTCGTCCGCCTCGGTCCCCGGAGCCCCCAGTGATCCCCTGCCCACCGACCCCGACTGGGCCGGCGGCAGTCTGTACCAGGACGAGCGGCAACTGCGGGTCGACGCGTCCTCGGAGGCTTTGTGGAAGGTGGTGGAGGGCATCGGCGGGGACAACGGCTGGTACTCCTTCCCGCTGGCCTGGGCCGTCCGCGGCTGGCTGGACCGGTTCGCCGGTGGTGTCGGGCTGCGCCGCGGCCGGCGTGACGCCCAGCACCTGCGGGTCGGCGACTCGCTGGACTTCTGGCGGGTCGAAGAGATCGAACCGGGACGGCTGCTGCGGCTGCGTGCGGAGATGCGGCTGCCGGGACTGGCGTGGCTGGAGATGTACGTCGAGACGGACGCGGAAGGCCGTACCCGCTATCGGCAGCGTGCCCTGTTCCATCCGCGTGGGCTGCTCGGCCACGCCTACTGGTGGTCCGTGTCTCCCTTCCACGCCGTTGTCTTCGGCGGCATGGCGCGCAACATCGGTCAGGCCGCCGCCAAGGGCCTGACCACCCGCGGGAGTGATGACCGATCGCGGCGCATCCGGCGTCGACGCAGCCCGCGAAGTGTGGAGCACTGAGCCTTCGTCCAACCACCACTCAAGCACCACTGCGCCAGGAGTGACGCCATGACCGTCGCGGTCGTCCTGTTCACCTCGGACCTGCGTCTGCACGACCACCCGCCTCTGCACGCCGCGCTCGAGGCGGCGGACGAGGTGGTGCCGCTGTTCGTACTCGACGCCGGCATCCACGCGGCGGGGTTCGACGCCCCCAACCGCAGGGCCTTCCTCGCCGACTGTCTCAGCGACCTCGACTCCTCGCTGCGCCACCGCGGTGGCCGGCTCGTGGTCCGCAACGGACCGGTCGCCCGGGAGGTCCGCGCGGTCGCTGCCCAGTGCGGGGCCGCCGAGGTGCACGTGGCCGCGGGTGTCACCGCGTACGCCCAGCGCCGCGAGGAACGGCTGCGCGAGCAACTGGGCGAGGCCGATGTCGCACTGCGCGTGCACGAGACGGTGATCACCGCCGTCGCCCCGGGGACGGTGACGCCCTCGGGGTCCGACCACTTCGCGGTGTTCACTCCCTACTTCCGCCGCTGGTCGCAGGTTTCGTCGAGAAGGCCCCTGGCCGCTCCGCGCACCGTGCGTGTCCCGGACGGGGTCCCCGGCGAGCCGCTGCCCGACCGCGCGGACGTGGCCGGTGCCTCGCCCGGCCTTCCGGCCGGCGGTGAAGCGGCCGGGCGCGACCGGTTCGCACGGTGGTCGCGCTCCGGACTGTCCCGCTACGAGGACGGGCACGACGACCTCGCGGACGATGCCACGTCCCGGCTGTCGCCGTATCTCCACTTCGGTGCGCTCTCCCCGCTGGAACTCGTCCACCGGGCCCGCTCGCACGGCGGGCCCGGCGCTCAGGCGTTCGTCCGCCAGGTGTGCTGGCGGGACTTCCACCACCAGGTGCTGGCGGCCCGGCCCGAGGCGTCGGTGACGGATTACCGCACCCGGCACGACCGCTGGCGTGACGAGGAGGACGCCGCCGAGGACATCGCCGCCTGGCGGGACGGACGGACGGGCTACCCGGTCGTCGACGCGGCCATGCGCCAGCTGCGTCACCAGGGCTGGATGCACAACCGGGCACGGTTGCTGGTGGCGAGTTTCCTGACCAAGACGCTGTACGTCGACTGGCGGATCGGCGCCCGGCACTTCCTGGACCTCCTCGTGGACGGCGATGTCGTCAACAACCAGCTCAACTGGCAGTGGGTCGCCGGCACCGGCACCGACACCCGCCCCCACCGCGTCCTCAATCCGCTCGTCCAGGCCAAGCGGTTCGACCCGGACGGCACGTACGTACGGCGCTGGGTCCCCGAACTCAGAAGCGTGACCGGCAGGAGGGTGCACGAACCCTGGCGCCTGGCAGCAGCGGAACGCGCGGGACTCGACTACCCGGACCCGCTCGTCGACCTCGCCGACGGGCTCGCGCGCTTCAAGCACGCCCGCGGCCGGGACTGAGGGGACGCGTCGTGCACTGGCTCTTCGGTGACCAACTGGGTCCGCACTTCCTCACGCCGGGCGAAGGGGGACCCGGACCGGAAACCCCGTTGCTCATGATCGAGGCGCGCTCCGTATTCCGGCGGCGCCGATTCCACCGGGCCAAGGCCCACCTGGTGCTGTCCGCGATGCGCCACCGCGCGGCCGAACTGGGCGACCGCGTCACGTACGTGCGTGCCGACACCTACCGTCAGGGCCTCGAACGGGCGGCGCGCGGGCGCCCGGTCGGCGTCCACCACCCCACCTCGCACGCGGCCGTGCGCCTGGTGCGCACCCTGCCCGGAGTGACGATGGGCCCCGCCCGCGGCTTCCTCGTGCCGATGGCCGACTTCGCCGCCTGGGCCGACGGTCACGGCGGCAGGCGCCTGCGGCAGGAGGACTTCTACCGCTGGGTCCGCCGCGGGCACGACCTTCTCATGGACGGCGAGCAGCCCGCGGCAGGACGGTGGAACTTCGATCACGACAACCGGGAACCACCGCCCCGCGAGGCCACCTCCCTCCAGGTCGGCCGCCCGTACCGGCCCCGCGAGGACGACATCGACGAAGAGGTCCGCCACGACCTCGACCGCTGGGAGCGCGACGGGGACGTCTCCTTCGTCGGACGGGACGGGCCCCGCCTGTTCCCCGCCACCCGGGCGGAGGCACGACGGGCACTGCGGCGTTTCGTCGAACACCGGCTCGCCACGTTCGGGCCCTACGAGGACGCCATGCTCGCCGCCGACCCCACGATGAGCCACAGCCTCCTCTCGTCCTCCCTGAACCTCGGCCTGCTCGACCCGGCCGAGTGCGTCGAACGGGCGGAGCGTGCCTGGCGCGAAGGTCTGGCGCCGCTGAACAGCGTGGAAGGCTTCGTACGGCAGATCGCCGGCTGGCGCGAGTACGTCTGGCAGGTGTACTGGCACTTCGGCGAGGACTACCGACGCTCCAACGCGCTCCGGCACACCGCGCCGCTGCCGGGCTGGTGGAGCGGCCTGGACGCGGACGCCCTGCGGGCGAACTGCCTGCGCACGGTCCTGGCCCAGGTACGGGACACGGGCTGGACGCACCACATCCCCCGGCTGATGGTGCTCGGCAGTCACGCGCTCCAGCGGGGCTGGGACCCCGCCGCCGTCACGGACTGGTTCCACCGCTGCTTCGTGGACGGCTACGACTGGGTCATGCTCCCCAACGTCGTCGGCATGTCCCAGTACGCCGACGGCGGCCGGATGACCACCAAGCCCTACACGTCGGGCGGCGCGTACGTGAACCGCATGAGCGACCTCTGCGGCCCGTGCGTCTACCGGCCCGGCGACCGCACCGGCGAGCACGCGTGCCCGTACACCGCCGGCTACTGGGCGTTCCTCGACCGTCACCGGGAAGTGCTGGCCGGCAATCAGCGCGTGGCACGGCCGGTACGGCAGTTGGACCGGCTCGCCGACCTTCCGGAGGTACTCGAACAGGAGCACACGCGGGGTGACACACCGCCTTGACCCTCCCGCCGTTGCGCCGGCGGGGTGAAGTCGTACCGGACCCGGCGCCGGAGCGGGCAGAAGTCAGTGCATCCGCAACAGGGCACCCGGTGGAAGCAGTGGCGTGCGGACAATTAAGAGTGAGAAGGGGCTGCGCATGCCTGGACTGCCGCCGATGGTGGCCCCACCGGCCGAACGGGTCGACGCCCCCCTCACCGCGTCCGACGCGGCGAACGCGGTCGGCACCGTCCTCGATGAGGTACTGGACGAACGACTGCGGCACTCCCGTTCCGTCGACCCCGTTTTCGCCCGGGAACTGGCCGACCGTCTCGCGGCGCTGACCGCGCGGGGCGGAAAGCGGCTGCGTACCGCCTTCGCCCACTGCGGCTGGCGCGCCGCGGGCGGCTCGGGAGACGCCACGGCCGTCCTGCGAACGGGAGCCGCGCTCGAACTGCTCCAGGCGTGCGCTCTCGTCCACGACGACGTGATGGACGGATCCGTGCAGCGACGCGGCGCACCGGCCCTGCACGTCGACCTGGCCCGCAGGCACTGGGCAGCGGGTATGCACGGCTCGTCGGAGTCCTTCGGCACCTCGGCCGCCGTCCTGACCGGTGACCTGGCCCTCGCCTGGGCGGACGACCTACTGACCGAGACGGCACTCGGTACGCCGCACGGCACACGCCTGCACGAGGAGTGGCGGGCGATGCGCACCGAGATGGTTGCCGGACAGTACCGCGACCTTCACGCCCAGGCGGCACGGTCCTCCGGCGTCGACGAGGCGCTGACCATCGCCACCTTGAAGAGTGCCCTGTACACCGTCGCGCGGCCCCTCGCGCTGGGAGCTGTGCTGGCCGGAGCCGACGGGGAGGCACTGGACGCGCTGCGGGCGGCCGGCCGGTGCGCCGGGCTGGCCTTCCAGCTGCGCGACGACCTCCTGGGCGCCTTCGGCGATCCCGCACTGACCGGGAAACCGGCCGACGACGACCTGCGCTCCCGCAAGCTCACCTACCTGCTCGCCGTCGCCGTCCAACTCGCCGATGCCGCCGATGACCACTTGTCGGCCGCGGCACTGGCTCCGGACGCGGACCCGAAGTCCGACAGGGCCGTCCGGCAGGTGCGGTCCGCGCTGGTGCGCACCGGTGCCCGGGACCTGGTTGAGGCGAAGATCGGGGAGCTGACGGACATGAGCCTCGTGCACTTCGACCGCTGTGGCGCGCGCCCGGATGCGCGGCACGAGTTCGCCGCGCTGGTCGGGCGTGCGACGGGCGCGGTTACGCGTGGCGACGAGAAGGTCGCGTGAAGAGAGTGCAGGGGCCGACCGACCACGTCGTCGTGGTCGGAGCCGGGCTGTCCGGGCTGGCGTGCGCCCTGCACCTGCTGGGTGCGGGCCGCAGGGTCACCGTGGTCGAACGGGACGCCGGCCCCGGCGGCCGGGCCGGCCGTGTCCGGCGGGCCGGCTACGAGATGGACACCGGTCCCACGGTGCTGACCATGCCGCACCTGGCCGACGAGGCGTTCGCCGCCGTCGGGGACAGCCTCCACCGCCGCGTCGAGCTGACGGCTCTGGATCCGGCCTACCGGGCCTGTTTCGCGGACGGGTCCTCACTCGACGTGCACACCGACGGCGAGGCGATGGAGGCGGAGGTGCGCCGCTTCGCCGGACCTGCGCAGGCGGCCGGTTACCGCGATCTGCGGCAGTGGCTCGAACGGCTGTACCGGGTGCAGATGCGCCGTTTCATCGACACCAACTTCGACTCCCCCCTCGAACTGCTGCACACGGACCTGGCCCGGTTGGCGGCACTGGGGGGATTCGGACGCCTGGACGGCCGCATCGGCCGCTTCCTGTCCGACGAGCGCCTGCGCCGCGTCTTCTCCTTCCAGGCGCTGTACGCCGGGGTGGCCCCGGCCCGCGCACTTGCTGCCTACGCGGTGATCGCCTACATGGACACCGTGGCCGGCGTCTGGTTCCCCAAGGGCGGCATGCACGCACTCCCGCGAGCCATGGCCGACGCGGCGGCGGACGCAGGTGCCGGTCTGCGCTGGACCGCCGAGGTGGACGCGCTGGAGCGGTCCGCGGGCCGGGTACGGGCCGTGCGCCTGGCCTCCGGCGAGCGCATCGCCTGCGACGCCGTGGTGCTGACGTGCGAACTGCCCGCCGCCTACGGGCTGCTGGGACGGGCACCCCGGCGACCGGCACGGCTGCGGCACTCGCCGTCCGCCGTGATCCTGCACGCGGGCACCGACCGCACCTGGCCGCACCTCGCCCACCACACCATCTCCTTCGGCGCCGCGTGGGAGCGCACCTTCGAGGAGCTGACCCGCACCGGAGAGCTGATGAGCGACCCCTCCTTGCTGATCACCCGCCCCACCACGCACGACCCGGCTCTGGCACCGCCCGGACGCCACCTCCACTACATCCTGGCGCCCTGTCCCAACACCCACGTCGGTCCGGAGGCAGTCGCATGGCGTGACCTCGGCCCGCGCTACCGCGACAGCCTGGTAGGCGTACTGGAGAAGCGGGGACTGGAGGGGTTCGCGGACAGTGTCCAGGAGGAGCTCCTGGTGACGCCGCTCGACTGGGACGCGCAGGGCCATGCGGCGGGCAGCCCCTTCTCGGTCTCCCACACCTTCGCCCAGACCGGCCCCTTCCGCCCGCGCAACCTCGTACGGGGGCTGGACAACGTGGTGCTCGCGGGCTGCGGGACCACCCCGGGTGTCGGCGTTCCGACCGTACTGGTCAGCGGCAAACTCGCCGCCGCGCGTATCACCGGCGGCGCCCGCTCCCGGCCCGCCCGAACGCGTCGGTCCCCGGCCGTTACCGCCGCGATTCCCGCCCCTGCCCCGGCAGGTGCCGATGAGCCGTCGTGAACTGGACGCGGCGGGGATCACCGATCCCCTGCTGCGCGCCGCGTACACCCGGTGCCGCCGGCTCAACGCCCGGCACGGCAAGACCTACTTCCTGGCCACCCGCCTGCTGCCACTCGAACGCCGCTCCGCCGTGCACGCCCTGTACGGCTTCGCCCGCTGGGCGGACGACATCGTGGACGACCTCGACCGGCACCGCACGCCCGAGGAACGCGACCGGTTGCTGCGGCGCCTGGAGAGCGACCTGGCCGACGGGCTGCTCGCCCGGGCGGGCCGCGAACCCGTGGTCAGGGCCGTGGCGGACACCGCCGGCCGGTACGGCATCGATCATGCGCTCTTCGCCGACTTCCTGTCCTCGATGCGGTCCGACCTGACCGTCACCCACTACCCGACCTTCGCCGATCTGCAGGAGTACGTGCACGGTTCGGCGGCGGTCATCGGCCTGCAGATGCTGCCGGTCCTCGGCACGGTCACGGCCCGGGAGGAGGCGGCGCCGCACGCGGCGGCGCTCGGCGTGGCGTTCCAGCTCACCAACTTCCTGCGCGACGTCGGCGAGGATCTCGACCGCGGGCGGGTCTACCTGCCCGGTGATCTGCTGGCCGCGTACGGCGTGGACCGGTCCCTGCTGGAGTGGAGCAGACGTACCGGGCGCCGCGACCGCCGCATCCGGGCCGCTTTCATGGCGGCGGAGGCCATGACGCGGCGCGTGTACCGGACGGCGGAGCCGGGCATCGCCATGCTCGATCCGCGGGTGCGTCCCTGCATCCGTGCCGCGTTCACCCTCTACGGCGGGATTCTCGACGCGATCGCCGAGCAGGATTACAGCGTGCTGCATCGTCGTGCGGTGGTGTCGCGTCGGCGTCGGGCGGCAACGGCCGCTGCCGGGGTGCTGCGCGTAGTCGGTGCCCGGTTGCGTGCTCGTACGGAGCACCGCGTGGCACGGGCAGGAGCGTCGGCAGTCGATCGGAAGGGTCCGGTGCGGTGAGTGCTCGAGGGAACGGCAAGCGGTGGTCGCCACCCTTGCGCCGACGTGGTTTCGGTCCCCACTGGGCGGCTCAGACCCCGACGTGGCGCCAGGCACGTCCCGCGCTCATCGCCGACGCGCTCAAGAGGGCGTCCGCCCGCCCGTCCGGCAACTGGTTCGTGGTCGGCTCCTCCCGGAGCGTGCGCGCGGGCGATCGGCCCTACGGCCGGACGGTCGGTGGTGTGGAGGTCGTGCTGTGGCGGTCGGAGGACGGCGAGCCCCATGCCGGCCCGGGCAGCTGCCCGCACCTGGGCGCTCCGCTGCGCGACAGCCGGGTGGTGTGCGGCACACTGGTCTGCCACTGGCACGGGCTCACCCTGGACGGTTCCGCGTCCGCCGGCTGGCGGCCGTTCCCCGTGCACGACGACGGCGTACTCGTCTGGGTGCGGCTGGACGAGGTGGGCGGCGAGGAGCCCGGCGAGCGGCCCGTCGTGCCCGCCCGGCCCGCAACGGGCCGTGGGGTGGACGCGGTGTTCACGGCGGTGGGGCGGTGCGAACCGCAGGACGTGGTGGCCAACCGGCTCGATCCGTGGCACGGCTCGTGGTTCCATCCGTACTCGTTCGTCGACCTCTCGGTGGTGCGAGAGCCGCAGGGGGACGAGGACGACGCCTTCGTCGTCGACGTCTCCTTCCGGGTGGCGGGGCGGCTCGTGGTCCCGGTGCGGGCCGAGTTCACCGCGCCGGAGCCGCGCACGGTCGTCATGCGCATCACCGACGGGGAGGGCGCCACGTCCGTGGTGGAGACGCACGCGACGCCACTGACCGGACCGGACCACGAGAGTCCCCGCACCGCGGTGGTCGAGGCCGTCGTCGCCGCCTCGGACCGGCCCGGCTTCGCCGTGGCGCGGGCCGCCGCCCCCGTACTGCGCCCGCTGATGCGCCGTACGGCCAGGCGGCTGTGGCGCGACGACCTGGCCTACGCCGAACGGCGCTGGGCGCTGCGCAGCACCGGTCGGTTTCCCGGCTGAGGGCGGCCGCCGGTCAGGGCGCCGAGTGGCGCCCTGCGGCGGCCCCGAGCGCTCGCAGCACGGGCGAACGCCCCGTCCGGGGAACCGTCCACAGGACCTGGCCGCGCACTCCCCGGTCGGCGAGCAGGGCGTTCGCGGCCAGGAAGCCGGTGGTAGCGGCTCGTTCCATCAGGGCGACGGGCAGGTCGCAGCGGATTCCGTCGCCGGCCAGGGTCAGCCACGGGTGGGGGGTGCGCACGGTGGGGCGCCGCCGGTGGGAGCCGACTTCGAACAGCGGGCAGTCCGAGCGCCACTCGTGCCGGGCGTCGACGACGCGCGCCTCACGGGTTTCCGGGTACACCTGGTGCAGCCGGTCGACGAGCTCGTCCTGCACCTGCTTCGGTTCGGCCGCCGGGTCCACGGCGTAGGCGTGCAGTTCCACGACCGATCCCCCGTTCCGCGCGGCCCAGCGGGCGGCCTCGCCCTCGTACCGCTCCAGGACGCTGACGTTGTCCAGTCCGTCGTAGCCGCTGGTGCCGAGGAACCCGGGCCGGTCGGCGTCGACCGGCCGGTCGAGCCAGAGCCGCGAGACGAGGAACGGCGGCGCGGTGCGCAGGGACGCGATGCCGTCCCGCCAGCCGTTGGTGCCCAGGCCGGGTGATGCTGCGACGGTCCGTCGCAGCCCCGCGGTGTCGAGGGCCAGCACCACCGCCTGGTGGCGGTCGGCACCGGTGTCCGTGATCACGTCCGCTCCCCCGCCGTCGCACGGAAGGACCCCTTGCACGGGGGTTCCGGTGCGCACGTCCACTCCGAGGCGCCGGAGGTAGTCGCCCAGTGGGTCCCACAGTGCCTGGGGGAAGGGTTCGTCCGGTACGTCGAAGAGCAGACCCTCGGCCGATCCGAGGAAGTAGATGTGGAACATCAGCAGCAGTTCCGCGGCAGACAGCCGCCGCGGATCGGCGAAGAAGCTGCGGGAGAAAACCTCGAAGGCCAGGTGGTGCGCGGCCTCAGGGAAGCGCACGCCTTCAAGGAAGCCGGTGGCGGTGACGGTGTCGAAGCGTTCGTAGACCTCGGGCACGCGCACGTCGAGGAGCGGCAGTGCGGCCCGCGCGTCCATCGCGGCGAGGTCCCGCCACCCGAAGGTCGGGCTGAGCGCGACGAAGCCGAGCGCGCTGAACGGCGGGGTCCGCGGGACACGGGCGAAGCTGTCGGTCAGGCCGCCGCTGTGCCGCAGGGGGTAGTCGGGAAGCGGGGTGAGGCGCTCCAGACCGGAGTCCGTGCGGCGGAGCAGTCCGCGGAGATTGTAGTACTGGCGAAAGAAGGCATGGAAGCCTCGGGTCATGGTCACGGCGCTGCCGTCCGCCAGCGTGGTGCGCCGGCCGGAGAGCCGGCCACCGAGTGAGTCACCTTTCTCGTAGAGGGTCACGCGGGCGCCGCGTTCGGCCATGAGGGTGGCCGCGGCCAGACCGGCGATCCCGCCGCCGATCACCGCGGCCGACGGCTCGTCACCGCGTCGGAATCGGTCCGCGCCGGGTGCGGGGAAGACGATCTCGGCCTTGCGGTCGCGGCCCCGTCGGGCGGCGGTGGTGCGGCGGGCGGTCACCGGACGCGCTCCTCTGTCGTCTCGGGCCCGCCGTTGCGGGCGAGGAAGGTGTGCACCAAGCCCGTCTGCCATCCGGCGACGGGGGCGACGCGCACGGAAGTCAGGCCCGCCCGCGTCAGCCGGGCGGCGAACTGGGGTGCGGTGTCGAACGCGACGACGCTGTGCCGGAGATGGCGGTAGAGGGTGCGGTCGCCGGTGAGCGTGCCCGCGGGGATGACGACCCCGCGGCACACCGCCGACCACAGGGCCCGGTGCACCGGTGAGCCGCTGAGGCTGTACTCGTGGGCGGCGAAGCGTCCGCCCGGCCGCAGGAGTCCGCGGACGCTCCCCAGGACCGCGTCCGGGTCGGTGATGTTGCGGAACAGGTAGGCGGCGAAGACCGCGTCGAAGGGGTCTTCGTCCTCGCGGGCCGTGGCGAATTCCTCCGCGGTCAAGTGGAGGAAGCGCACGCGTGCGGGCCACGGTTTGGCAAGTGCTCGGCGCAGCATGCCGGCGGAAGCGTCCACGGCCGTGATCCGGGCCCGTGGGGCGGCCCGGAGCAGGGCCCGGGTGGAGGCGCCGGTGCCGCATCCGAGGTCGAGCAGGTGCAGTCCGGCCCCGTCGTCCGGGAGCGCGAGACGTCGGGCCGAGCGCAGGAGGCCGGTGCGGTAGCCGGGGTTGAGGGCCGTGAGGTGGTCGTAGGTGTGGGAGGCGTGGTCGAAGGCGCGGGCCAGGTCGTGGTCGCGCAGGAGCGTCATCGGGTGTGTCCTCCGGTTCGGTCGGCGGGCCGGGAACGGCGCGGGAGGAAGGGCACTTCGGCCGCGGTACGCAGCATCGGCCGGACGGGGGTGCGCAGCCCGATGCCCCACTCCTCCCGGAACGAGGTCGTGCCGTCGAGGAACCTCAGCAGACGCTCGGCCGGGACGCGGCGGAACAGGTCGGTGAAGAAGCGCGGCCCGTCGATGCGACCGGTGTCCAGGGCGCGCAGCAGGATCGCGTCCATGGCCAGTGCCCGTAGCCCGTGCGGTGCCGGGAAGCGGTCGTGTCCGTCACGCAGGGCGGCGGCGATGGCCCTGCTGTCGCGTTGCACCGCGGCGAAGGTGTAGCCGGTGGCGGGACGAGTGGCACCGCCCGGGGTGCCGATGCGGAACACGGCGTGCCCGGCACGCCGTGGAAAGCGGGCGTCGGTCATAGGGATGACCCCCTGCTCCGTCCGTTCCACGGTGAGTTGGCCGATTCCGAGGACGTCGCGGCAGTAGCGCCCGAGTGCCGACTCGTATGCCGCGGTGGTCAGCGCGTCGCGGGAGAACTCGGTGTACTCCACGAGCGCCCGGTCCGGCGCCAGCGGCAGGACGTAGCCGAAGGCGAGCCCGTGGGCCGGCTGCGGAACCCGGAAGTCCATCAGATCCGCGACCGTGGGATCGAACCGATCGGTGTCGGTGCGCACGAACCAGCCACGGAAGTGCTGGAGCAGCCGCGTACGCGCCGGCGGCAGATCGGGCAGCGGCCGCGAGTCGAAGACCCTGCGGGCGTGCAGCGTCAGGGGCCGGCCTCCCGGCAGCGCGCACCGGACCTCCGCGCCCGCGGGTACAGCGCGCACCGCTTCCGCCGTCCCTCGCAGAAGGCGCGCTCCCTCCGTGCGGGCCAGGCGGCCGTGGACCATCCGCTCGAAGTCTGCGGAGCGCACCATGCGGTAGGTGAACGGGACCGGATCGACGGTGACCGAACCGCCGTCCGCGCCGTACAGACGCAGTACGGACCAGGAGGCGCTGACCGCCTCTTCGAGGCCGTCGGTACCCGCCCCCCAGTAGCACCAGGTGCGCTCCGCGGGGCGCAGCGGGCCGTCCGGCGGCTCCACCAGGGTGACGGCGGTGGCCGTGCCGTTCTCCGTCAGCCGGTGAGCGAGGCTGAGACCGGCCGCACCGCCACCGATGACGAGCACGCCCGATTCCTCGGTGGAGCGGGGTGTCACCACGGTCGCCGTTCGACGACCGGGCTTCCGTCGGGGCCCGGGTGCGACAGCCCGGCGTGCGCCTCGGAGCCGGTGGCCGGCGTGCCCGGACAGGCCCCTGCCGCCCCTGCCACCAGAACACGCGCGACAAGCACACCCCTCTGATCCACGTTTCACCCCTCAGTACGGACAGCGGTTCCGTCCGGTCGCCATGGCTTCGGGACCGAGGCCGTCCGTGGATGCGGCCGGGCACCACTTCATCACTGGCGTCGCCCCTGCGGTTCCAGGTCCGCCCGTACCTCCCGCGCCGCGCGCGTACCCGATGCCAGGGCACCCTGCACGGATCCGGTCGCCCGGTGGTCCCCACACACGTACCTCCCGGGGCCGAGGCGGGTCGTTCGGCTCAGCGGCCAAGGCGGAAGCATCGCGGGCAGCGCGCCGTCGACGGTGCGTGCGGCCACCTGCTCCCAGCCGCTCGTGTCGGTGCCGTACAGCTCGGCCAGCCGCCGGAGCACCGTCTGTGCCCTGCCGGGGAGGTCCGTGCCCAGCACGGAGGTGGAGACCAATGCGGTGCCGGGGGGCGCGTACGTGGGAGCGACTTGGCTGAGGACGCACGTGTTCAGGATCGCTCCGGTGCTGTCCACCATGAGGATGGGTCCGGCCGTCGGCGGGCTGTCGGCGGCGTGGTAGTAGGTGGTGACGGTGCGAGTGGCCGGAACGGTCAGGTCCGGGAGCAGGCTGGCGGCGGTCGCCGGGTCCGTCGCCACCACGACCACCCGGGCCGGCACCTCGCCACCGTCGCCGAGCAGCACTCCGGCGTCCGTGATCTCCGCGACGGCCGTACCGAGGCGCAGGACTCCGTCGGGCAGGCCGTCGGCGAGTTGTGCCGGTACGGCGCCAATGCCCTCAGCCGGCAGGCACAGCGACCCCCGGACCATGCTCCGCCAGACGAGGTGGAAGAACCGGGCGGAGGTCTCCAGCCGGTCCTCCAGGAAGACACCGGACAGGAACGGCCGCAGAATTCCTGCGATCGCGGCGTCCGACAGTCCCGCCTCGGACAGGGCTGCCGCGGTGGAGCGGTCCCGGCGTCGTCGAGTGACGGACACGGGCAGTACGGCGTCTCGTGCGGTGAGTGCTGCCAGCGCGGTCAGGTCGCGGGCCGACAGGGCTCGCCCCGGCAGCAGCGTCCCCGCCGCACGGGGCTCCCTGGTCGGATCGGCGAGGCGGACGGGCCCGCTCGGAGTGTGCGCGACGACGCCCGCGGTAAACCGTCTCAATCGCAGGTCCTGCAGCTCCACCCGCCGCTTCGCCTGCGGGTAGGAGGTGTTGAACACCTGGAACCCGCGGTCCAGCAGGAAACCGTCCCGCCGGTCCGTGCGCATCCGGCCGCCGACGCCGTCGGACGCCTCCAGCAGTGTCACCCGCCACCCGGCGCGGCACAGGTCGAGTGCGCACGCAAGACCGGCCAGACCCGCACCGACGACGACCGCGTCCGCTGCCCTGCGATGTCCGTCGCTCATATGTCTCCTCGCTCGACGTCGTGTCCGTGCGGCCCAGGCCTGGAGGCCGGCCGGCCCCTCCGCCTCGGCCGACCTCCCAGACCGTTCGGGACGGACCGGGGCCGAAACCCGGTGCGGGTCGCGGCGAAACGCCCGCCGGCCGACGACGGGGCCACGACCACCGGGCCAGCGGACCACGTCCCCCGGCCGATGCCCGGGAGCCACGACGAAGGACGGCCGGACGACAACACGTCACGGATACACCGACGACTCCAGGGCGGCGACCGCTTCGGCAAGCCCCGCCGGACGCGCCAGACCGGCCACCGCCTGACCCGCCCATCCGGGGCCCAGGGTGAGGACGACGGGCCGCCGCCGGGCCCCGCGCACGCCCCACTCCATGGCGGCCACGTGCTGGGCCAGCGGTCGGCTGGCGGTGGTGCGGGACTGCGCCCACAGTCCCACCGCGGCCGGCCCGGTTCTGCGCACCGCCGCGACGAGCGACTCGACGGGCAGCGCACCGCCGAACATCCGCACCGGGACACCTCGCTCCGTGAGTGCCGCCGACAGTACCTCCAACGACAGCGTGTGGTTCTCCCCGGGCACGCAGGCAAGCACCGTGGTGGCACCGGGGCGGTCCTCGACCGTTCGGGGTGTGGCGCGTCGGAGCGCCCCCGACACGTGCCAGGACAGGAAGTGCTCGACCTCGACGTACTTCTCGCCGGACGCCTCCCACTTGCGGCCGACGGCCTGGAGCGTCGGCACGATCACCTCGGTCCAGGCGGCGACCAGTCCGTGTTCGGCGATCGCGGCGAGCAGCAGTTCGTCCAGGGCGGCGGCGTCCAGGCGCAGGGCGGCCCTCGCGATCCCCCGGCACTCCTGTCGTACGTCACCCAACCGCAGGCCGCTCCCCGCCCGGCTCCGGCGCCCGGCGAAAGCACGACGAGCCACGTCGGCACCTCGGGGCCGGGTCGCCGCCGTCGGGACCTCTTCACTGCGCGCGAGCCGTGCCGCCTCGGCCGGTGGCAGCCCGGTGGCCGTCAAGGCGCACATCCGCTCCAGCCTCGCCACGTCCGCCGCCGTCCAGCGCCGGTGCCGTCCATCCGTGTGCGCGTCCGGTCCCAGCCCGTACCGGCGGTCCCACGTGCGGACCGTGGTGGGCGCCACGCCCAGACGCCGGGCCACCTCCCCGGTCGTCCACCCGCCCCGGCGCGGACCGCCCTCGCCGACCGGGGCGTCACTGTCTCCCGTGTGCGCGTTCACACTCCCACTATACGACGCACAAACGACGCATGTTGTTTGCGTCGTCCGTGCGCCCAACACTGGAGCGACGCAACCGTCAGCCACGCAGGGCAGACCGGCGACGTGCCGCTCGGCGGACGGCCCCTCTCGTCCCCCTACGACGCACGGCAGGAGGAACGGCCATGGACACGCGCACACGACCGACCACCAACTTGGTCCCGCCCGTGGAGGAGACTCAGTACGAGGAGGAACTGGCGCAGGGCCTCGTCAAGGCCGACGAGGAGGCGTTCACGGCCATCTACCGGCGCTGGGGATCACTCGTGCACACCATGGCCACCCGGTCCCTCGGCGACACTCACGAGGCCGAGGACGTGACCCAGCAGGTCTTCGTCGGCGCGTGGCGCGGGCGGCGCGGCTTCCGGCCCGAGCGGGGCACACTCAGCGCCTGGCTCGTCGGCATCACGCGCCGGAAGATCGTCGACGCGCTGGCGGCCAGGACACGGCGCCTGTCCCTGATCGAGTCGGCCGGACAGGACGTCACGCCCGCCCGTCTCGTCCGGCCGGCACCGGACGAGGTACTCGACCGCGTCCTGCTCGTGGAGGCCCTGTCCCGCTTGCCGCAGGCCCAGCGAGAGGTGCTGTGCATGGCCTTCTACGAGGACCTGACACAGGCCCAGATCGCGGAACGCACGGGGGTTCCCCTGGGTACGGTTAAGAGCCACGCCCGCCGCGGCCTGCTTCGGCTGCGCACGGCAGTCGACCCCGTCACCGCGCATGACACGTGCGTCTGAACAAGGCGGAGCAGAGATGCCCCGAAGGCGCATCCACGACACCGGTCACCCGCGAAACGCCTCTGAGACTGCCAGCAGGCGGAGGCTCCCCACGGAGGAATGATCCGCATGACCCGGACGGCCATCGCCGTCGCCGCCTCGGGCGGGGCCTGTGCCCGGCCCTCGGCCTGACCGCACCAGCCGCCATGGCCGCTCGCGAACAGGCGCAGGACACGGGCCTGGTGTCGGTCTTCCACGGCATCCCGGGCATGACGGTCGACGTCTGCGCCAACGGCGACGAACTGAGTCACCCCCGGACTCGTCCGACCAGTGGGCGGCCCGGGCCGCGACGCCGGGGCGATCGCGGTGACCGGCGTACTGGCGTGCCACCGAGCCACCGGCCGACGTGACTGACGCCGTGCGAACGTCTGACCGGATCGGCGGCGGCGGTTGGCGCGCTGACAGCCGTCCTCGCCGCTCCGGTCCGGCCGCTGGAACCGGGATCCCGACTCGCGCCCTCGCTACGGGAGACGGCGGCCGTCCCCTCCGCCCGCGCCGGAGAGTCACCGCCCGACACCCAACAGCATGTACGGGCCAAGACGACGAAGCCCGAGACGCAGGAGGGCGCTGTGGGTCACGTGCACCCGTCGCACCTGGTGGAACTGGCCCTCGGTCACACGAGTGGCGACGCGGACGTCGGCGCCCTGCGACATGCCGCGTCATGCCCGCGCTGCCGCGAGGAACTGCTGCGGCTGACCCGCGTGGTGACCACTGCGCGCAGCGCGGAAGAGTCGGACCAGACAGTGGCTCCGCCCGAGCACGTGTGGCAGCGCATCGCGCTCGAAATACTGCAGGAGACCGACAGACGGCCGCGCCCTCGGCAACGCCCCGCTCACAGGTCTGCCGACGACAGCGATCTGCGGCGCCGGTGGACGAACCGCGCCGTCGAGGGTCTCCTCAGACTCGCTCCGGCCACCGCCACCCTTCTGCCGCGGCGGTGGCGGGTCAGGGGCGGTGCGGGGGACTGATCGGGAGTTCGACGCCGGGGCGGACCACCACCGCCTCATAGCGATCCAGGTCCGTCACCGACCGGGCGGGCAGCACCTCGGCCGTGATCCCCGTCGTCCGCAGCACCTCGGCCACGGCCTCGGCGGTCTTCTCCGTCGATCCGTTGACCGGTCCGTAGGCGACCAACACCCTCTGCTCCATGGCGGTCCGCCTCCTCTCACAGGCGCCGCAACCAGTCGTCCGCGACGCCGCCCGGCACGCGCGTGTCGTCCCGGAACCCGGAGTCGTCAAGCGTGCGGTGAGTCAGTCCACGACGTCGACGACTCCGTCGGTCCTGCGGGTCATGCCCCCGCCAGCTCGCTTTCGCTCTTCCGCTCCAGCTGCCCTTTCAGCGTCACGACTCCCTGCGTGACGGTGACGTCGACGCTGCGGTTGCCCAGCCACAGTCCGCGTTGCAGCACCTCGCGGATCTCCGCGTCGGGGCGCAGGAAGGTCTGGAGCAGGTCATGCCGGGTGACGACGCCGACCAGGCGGTCATCCTCGTCGAGTACCGGGAGCTGGTTCACCCGGTGCTCGACCATGGTGCGGGCGGCCTCCACGACGGTGTCCTCGGCGTGCACGCCGACGGCTGGAGCGGTCATCAGCCGACCATCACGGAAACGGATCGTGAACGGGTGCGGGCAGCGCATCGGCCTGGCACGGCCGCGGTCCTTGCAGAACGCCCCCATACCGCGAGCGAGCTGACGAGCCACGTGACGCACCTCCCAGGCAGAAGCGAGGCATCCGGGGCCCAGAGCGCCGCTGCGGAGGCCGCGAGATCAGCACGCCAGGACACTCCCACACCCGATGCTGACCACTTGCTGACCTGAGCGACCCTGTACTGACTTCGGCTTGTCAGGGTGACGGTGGTTCGTCGAGGGTCAGGCCGGTGCCGGCTATGAAGCCGTCGAGGGTGTCGGGCCGGTACTGAAGGCGCTTGAGCCGGTTGCGGACGAGGGTCTCGAGTCGGTCGAGGGCGACCACAGCGAGGTTGGCCAGGCTGCGCTTGACGTGTGCCCATACCCACTCGACGGGGTTGAGGTCGGGCGAGGACGCGGGCAGCAGGAACACCGTCAGCCACTCACCCTCGGCGATCAGCCCACGCATGGCGCGGGAGATGTGGGTGTTCAGCCGGTCCCACACCAGCACGAGTGGCGCCTTGACGAGCTGGTGGACGCCGTCGATCAGCGCGATGAAGTCCCGCTCGCCCATGCTGCGGCGTGTGCTCTTGCCCGCTCGGTGGGTGCGCAGGCGGTGGCACAGCCGGGTCCGGGAACCGGGCCGCATCGCGATCAGCCCGGCCACCGACAGGCGCCCCGAGCGGCGGCCACTCACCGTCACGACCAGTGTGTGGCCGCGCCGGCCCCAGGTTCGTCCTTGGGGCGGCCGGCGGGTGAACCCGGCTTCGTCCTCGAAACAGACGTAGCCTCCGCAGGCCGCCCGGGCTCTTTTACCTCAGCCCACGTCGCCTCCTTCCACGCGGTCACGGCCTGCTCGTCGCGTTCGGCGACCCGCCGCGCGGGCACCTGCGGGCTGAAACCGAGCCGGTGCATCAGCCTCGTCGCACCCGAGACGCTGTAGGAGACGTGGAACTTCCTGCCGATCAGCGTGGCCACCCGCGACGCGGTCCACACCTGGTCCTCCACCCAGCCGTGCGCGGCCGGACCCTGCTCCAGACACGCGGCCAGTTTCTCCAGGCAGCGCGGGGAAAGACGGCACCGGGATCCACTCGGGCCGCGGGAGCCCAGAGCCTCACGACCGCCGTCCCGCCACAACTGATGCCACTGGTAGGCCGACTTCCGGCTCACCCTCAGGCGCCGTGCCACCTCGAACGGCTTGATCTTCTGCTCGAACAGCTCGGCCGCCTGCATCCGCACCGTCTCCCGGCGTTGCCGTCCCGCAGAGGTCAGCCCGCCCCCATCCGCGTATCTCAGCCACCACGGGATACAGGAGCCGCTCCGAACCCACCAGGGACTTCGCCATAGTTCACCCTGACGAGTCGAAGTCAGTAAGTGGCGGGCATGCCGAAGGGGGCGGCCCGGGTCACCGTGGTGGCCGGGCAGCCCCTTCGGCGTAGCGCGGGTCAGCCGGACGCGGGCAGGACCGGACGGCCGATGTGGTGGTGCTCAACCTCCACGTCCCGCTCCCCGCCCCACGCGCTCCACACGCGGCGCGCGACCGCTTCAGCAACCGCCACGGACCTTTTCCGGACTAAGGGCAGTCGGACCTGCGTTCGATGCGTGAAGGCGAGTGCGCGATCATCTGGACCGTGACTTCGATGACTCCGTCCGAGCCCCTCGCCGCTGAGAACAACCGGATCAAGGTGTGGTTCCGGTTTGTGCCGCGTGAAGGCTGGCTTCCCCATGACACCGAGGGGCTGTGGGCAACGCGGCTGAGCTCCGATACTGCCCGGGTGGAGAACGTCCCCTTCCTGCAGAACGGGGTCGCCGAGGGAGAGATCGTGCGCTTTGTGACGGATGCAGACGGTCTCCACTGGTCGAAGGAACGGGTGGAGGCGTCGGGCAACTGCACCATCCGGGTCCTGCCCGTTCCGTCCGGTCCACTGGGCCGAAGCGCTCACGCTGTTCACGAGCGGCTGTCGCCGTTCGGCTTGGGTGGTGAGGTCTTCAGCGAGGAGTTCCCCTTGGTCGCCTTCAACGTGCCAGCCGATGCAGATCTCAGCGGGATTAAGGCACTGCTTGTCCGCGGCGTGGAGGACGGGTGGTGGCACTTCGAGGTCGGCTGTGTCACCGATGCATGGCGCGAGGCATAGTCCAGCAGACAGCGCCTGCCTCACTGCGGCGTCTTCAGGACGCGGGGCAAGTGGACGTGGAGGTGCTCGACCTCGACCTGGTGGCCACGATCACGAAGTTCGCGGGCGAGGATTTCGGTGAGGCCGGATGCCCTTTTCCGGACTAAGGACCGCTGGAAGGCTGGCACGCAGCGGCCCGACTAGGTTGAGCGCATGACAAGCCTTGATCACCCCCAACTCTCCGGGTTGGGGCGGAACCCGTCGGCTCCTCAGGATGTCCTGGTACGTCTGGCTACACACAAGGCTGGCCGACACGGGATATCGCAGCGTCGCGGGCGGCTGGAGGACGCCGTTGTCGATGCTCTGCTGACGCAGGGCGACTGCGACACCGCTGTGGCCCTTCACGGGGACCGGATCTCCCCGGAGATGCGCCGAAGGATTTCCGAGCATCCCGATCCGGCGATCCGCAACGCGTTCACAGACTTTGTCCGCGACATGGTTGACCGCAAGGTGCAGATCGGCATCGAAACCCTAGAGGAAGCCTATGGTCAGCCGCGGATGATGCTCGCCAGCGCGCCGAGTCCGAGCCTGCGTGCCGCGGTCGCACGAGCTTGGTACGACCGGCCTCTCACCGTGCAAGTGGAACTACTCGCTGACCCGGATCCGCAGGTCCGTGCAGCCGCCACCGAGCACAGGAATCCGGGTGTCCCGCCTGAGTGGAGGGAGCGTCGCCTTGCCGACCCCGCAGTGCGCACCAGCGTGGCACGCTATGTCCCACTCACATCGGAACAGTTTGCGCAACTCATGCGGCACGAGGAAGAGGAGCTCTATCAGGCTGTCGCCGGTAACCCTCATCTATCGGCAGAGATGGTTGCCCAGCTCCTGGGCATCGACGACCCGCTCGTGCGGGTCGCGGTTGCGCAGAGTCGGCATGTGGACGCCGAAACCCGGGAGCGACTGTATGCGCTCGTAGAAGCCGAACGCGCGGACGGAAGTATCGAGGCGGAAGTGGCTCTGAGCTGGAACTTCGCCGAACCGGACTGGCTGCGCGAGGCGCCTCTCGATGAGCAGATGTCCTACCTGGACTGCCAGTACACACCCTTCCGGCGCGTACTGGCCTCCTGTCACGACCTGCCTGAAGAGGCATGGCGTCGGCTGGACAGCGACCCGGAACTCGTAGTTCGCCGTGCTGCCGCCCGTCGGCCGAACACACCACCGGAGGTTCTGGAAGGACTGGTCCGCGCTCACGGTGACGTATTGCACATCCGACCACTGCTCGTCGACCACCCCAACTTCCCTCGTGACGTGCTGCGCACGTTCGTCGACGAGCCAAGCCCGAACGTGCGCTACCTCGCCCTGGAGGACCCGGAACTGCCCCTGCCGTACCTTCAGCAGCTCGCCGCCGCTACCGAGCCCTTCCTGCGCTGCGGGGTCGCCCGTCACCCCAACGTCACGGACGTGTTGCTGGAGCGGCTGCTCGGTGACCCGGACCCCCAGGTAGCCGACGACGCCGCTGCCAACTCTGTGCTGCGGCCGACCCAGATGTATCGGATCCTTACCGCTGCTGGCTTGTGACCCCACGAGAGGCCCAGGCCCCAGGTTTTCCCGGTTCTCGGGGAGGCGGCGGTGCAGGGTCGGTGAAGACGGGCATGCCGAGGTCGACCAGCTGTGGTCGGCCGTCGGCGGGGGCGCGCTTGAGGCTGTGCAGCTTGGCGGTGGCGGCGTCGAGGCTGACCTGGAGCCCTTCGACCTCGCCGAGCCAGCCGTTGCCGCGGGCTTCGCGGATGCGTTCGCGGAGGTTGTGGATGATCTCGATGAGCCGTTCTCGCTGGCGAGGGTCGATTTGCAGGACGGGGCAGCGGATGCAGGCGTGCTCGTGCTTGCAGGGCGTTCCGTAGGGGCGGCCGCAGGTGCCCAGGGAGACCTTGCGCAGTTCGAAGTGCTGCTGGAAGTCGTGCCACTCCTGCTCGGTGGGTTCCCGGTATTCCTCGACGGGCCGCTCGGCCCGGCGGCGGTCGAGGAAGCCGCGGTAGGTCCGGATCAAGTCGTCCTGGAAGACGGCGAGGTATGCCTGGGTGGTCGTCAGGGTCTTGTGTCCGAGGATGCGGGCGGCGATGTCGACGGGCAGTCCGCCAGTGACGGCCTCGGTTGCGAACATCCTGCGGAAGTCGTGAGGCGTGACGCGCAAGGGGTTGCCGGCCTGGTCGCAGCCCCATCCGGGCCAGGGTCTTGCGGAGCAGGCGGGCGACGGTGTTCTGGCCCATGACCTGCGGCTGCCAGTAGTGCCGGCGCTGGAAGAGGTGCGGCAGCAGTGGCCCGGTGACGCGTTCGTGTTCGTCGTAGCGGGCGGTGAGTGGGATCTTGTCGCTGTTGGCGTCCCGCAGGCGTTTGATGATCGTGGCCAGGACGCTGGCCAGTTCCGGGCTGACCAGCAGCAGCCGTTCCTCATTGCTCTTGGACGGCACGATCTGCAACAGCGGGACGATCTCGCCGGTGTCAGGGAGTTTGTAGGAGACCAGCGCGAGGTGGGTGATCTCGGTGAGTTCCTCGACGCGTACTCCGGTGTGCCGCAGGGCCTCGATGACGGCCCAGGCCCAGAACGCCTCGTCCTCGGCCATGCTCTGGTTGATGCGCTTGGTGCTGCCCTCGGCCTGGATGTACACGTGCGGGGTGACGTGGTCGGGACGGCTGGTGACCTTGTGGGCAGCGGGCAGGACCCGCAGATAGCGGGTGCCTTCGTGCTCGAAGTAGGTGTCGAATGCGGTGGCCTTCGCGGCCGCCAGAAGCGCGGCAGTCTGGTTTCGCTCACGCTCGGCAACTTCGACTAGGCGCCCGAGGTGGGGAAGCCGTTCGCGGACGCGTTGATGCATGCGGGCCTGGGTCTGTGCTAGAGCCTTGTGCTGGCCCGCGCCATCGCCGCGACGGATCGGGCTGGGGCAGGCCCACGGGGCCCAGAACGGATCTTCGTGCGCCCATTCCTGGATGTCGAGGTAGAAGCCGCGGATGCGCATCATGACGTCGTAGCGGCCCCGGCGTTCCACCACCTCGCCGCTCTTGTTGACGTAGGTGAGCAGCCGCTCCTTCCAGCCGTCGACCACCTCCTCGGGCAGACGCAAAGTGTCGATGCCGGGGTGATGGGCCTCGATGTCGGCCCAGAACACGCCGGCCAGATCTCGGGCCAGGCCGACGAAGCTGCCGTAGTCGAGGCCGGGTCGACGTTCTTCGAGATAGCGGACCAGCAGGTTGCGCACGGATGTGCACTGGAGGTTGTAGAAGTCGACCAGTTCAGCGGTGGGCCGCTGGCCGTGCCGCAGCGCGTCCTTGAGGGTGTCCTTGGAGTGGATCACCGCAGCGCCGCGCAGCAGGTCCCAGGCGCTGGGGGTGCCGTCGTAGGAGTAGCCGATGGCTCGCCGTCCCCAGGCCCGCGCCTCGAAGACGTCCTCGACGGTGAGCTGGCCGAGGTCGCGGCCGGTGTACAGGATCATCTTGGAGATCACGCGCAGGCCCTCGTCGACGTGCCGGCCGGTCATGCCCAGCTCGCTGCCGTGGCGGCGCATCTGCTCCAGCATCCCGGGCGGGAACATGCGCTGGATGTCCTTGAACAGCGCCATGGCCTTGTAACCGCGCAGGAACTCGTAGTCGGGCAGCACGATGCGGCTGATGAACATGCTGTTCAGACCGCTCAGCAGCGTTGAGCGGCGCCCCTGGTAGCTGTGGCCGTTGTCTGTCCGGGCAAGCAACTGCTCGATCCAGTCCTTGCCTCGGTCGGCACCGGCCGCCCTCCATCGGGCCTGCCAGCCGTCCCCGGGGTGCGTCAGGAGCCAGTCGAGGACCTGCCCGGCCCCGATCAGGCGGTTTCGGCCGAGCACGCGGCCGTTGGAGTAGTCCTGCGCCGGCCAGACCGGGGAGAGCGGCAGCAGGGCCAGGACGTCCTCACGGCCCGGATGCTCATGGAGGCCGACGCGCTTCTCGCCCGCCTTCACGTCGTGCGCGACGAACAAACGACGCTCAGGGGTGGGCCCGGTGCCCGCGAGCATCACGCGGTTGGCGCGGCGGCTCATGCCGGACCACCACCGAACAGCACGTCCAGGTCGCTGGCCTCGTAACCGCTCGCCACCGCCGGCGGCGGAGGTTTCGCCCGGCCCTTCACTTCGGCCAGATGCTCCTGGACGCGACGGATGACCTGGGATTCCTCTTCCACCAGGTAGATGTCCGCCGTGGTGGACAGGTGAGCGTGACCGAGGATGGTCTGCACGTCCCGCAGCGACAGGCTCTCGTCCCGGGCCATGCGCAGGGCTGCGGTATGCCGTAGGTCGTGCATCGACCAGTTCGTGCCCAGCAGGGCATTGACCCGGCGAAACACTGCGCGCAGCGCCTCGTAGTTCATGACCTGGTAGGCCAGTCTTTCGCCGTGGTCGCGGCGGCGCAGGGTCCACCACAGCGGGGCCTGCGGGCCCAGCGGCGGGCCTTCGGCCAGGTAGAGGCGAGTCCAGATGAACGCCTCCGGACTGGCCGGCAGCCACTGCTCGGCGAGCGTGCCCTTGCGCACGACGCGCACGAGCTGGTCGCCCCAGTCGAGATCGACCCCGCGCACGCCCAGCAGTTCCGAGGCACGGGCGCCATTGCTGACGGCCAGGGCCAGGATCGCCTGGTCCCGGTTCGAGCGCAGGGCCGTGAACAGCTCGTTCCACCGCTCGTCCGGCATCTGCCGTGGGCGCCGCTTGGGGACCTTGGGGTTGTAGCGCAGCCGTCCCTCGCCCCGGTACGGCTCCAGCGGATTGTGGTGGGCGTGCGCCCGGCGCCGATCGGACCGCGCCAGCGGCACCGGATTGACCAGCGGGCCGCTGCCGGTCTCGATCCAGAAGTCGTAGAAGCTGCGCAGCACCGCGTTGCTGTGCCGAATCGTCCGCGGCTTGTAGCGGTCGTCCAGGTACGTCTTCTTCGTGATCGGATTCGTGGTGCCCGCGGTCAACGCGGAATCTGTACGCGCCGACCTGCGCGGCTTCGTCGCGGCCCGGAGCCACAGGACGAAGTCCCGGACCTCTGCCGAGGTCGCACGGTTCCACTCGACATCGACCACGCGCAGCCACCGCCACCAGCGCAGTAGGTCGTAGGCATAGCTGCGTACGCTGCCGGTGCGGTTGTCTCGGGCGATGAAGTCGATCAGGAACCTGCGGACCGGCTGCACGACTTTCCCCTTCTCATCGAGGACCAGCCAGGGCACGACACCGGGGTCCGCAGCCACCCGCCCCCACGGCGGGAGCTGGATGGTGCGGATGTCACGGGATTGCTCGTTCAACTCCGTTGCGCTCCTTCGTTCTCGGATGGCGCAACGTCTACCAACTAGGCCAGGCGGGGGATGCGCTCCAGCCCGACGTGTCTTTCCGTAGTCCGGTCAACGACTCGGTGCCGGCCCCCGGCGCATCCGATGGCAATGCGCCGGGGGCCCGCGGGGAGTTCCGCGTAGTCGGCGAGGTTGGCGATCAGTTCGCGGGCGCCGGGGGTGTCGAGGTCGAGGATGTCGCGGGCGGCGGCTGGGTCGCGGAGCCGGTCACGGACGTCTTCGACGCGGTCAGCGGTCGGCGGCGGGCCTCCCTTGAGGTGCAGGTAGCCGAACGAGATCAGGCGTATCGGGTGCATGGCCGGGTTCCCCTGTCGTGGGCGGGGTGTCGGTGAGCATCGCCTCGGGGCTGGTGGGCAGCCACTGCTCGGCGAGGGTGCCCTTGCGCACGACGCGCACGAGCTGGTCTCCCCAGTCGAGGTCCACCCCGCGCACGCCCAGCAGTTCCGAGGCGCGGGCGCCCTTGCTGACGGCCGTCGCCAGCAGAGCCCGGTCGCGGTTCGAGCGCAGAGCGGCGAACAGCTCGTTCCACCGCTCGTCCGGCATCTGGCGGGGCCAGCGCCGCGGAACCTTGGGGTTGTAGCGCAGCTTGCCCTCGGCCCGGTAGGGCTCCAGCGGGTTGTGGTGGGCATGCGGCCTGCGCCGGTCGGTGCGGGCCAGCGGCACCGGGTTGACCAGCGGGCCGGCGCCGGTCTCGATCCAGAAGCTGTAGAAGGAGCGGATCACGGCGTTGCTGTGTCGGACGGTACGGGGCTTGTACCGGTCGTCCAGGTAGGGCTTCTTCGTGACCGGGTTCGTGGTCCCGGCGGTCGCCGCCGAACGTGTCCTCGGTGCACGGCGGGGCTTGGTTGCGGCGCCGAGCCACAGCACGAAGTCACGAACCTCGGCCGACGTCGCCCGGTCCCACTCGACGTCCACAACCCGCAGCCACCGCCACCATCGCAGCAGGTCGTAGGCGTAACTGCGCACGCTGCCAGTCCGGTTGTCCCGGGCAACGAAGTCGATCAGGAACGTACGGACCGGCGGCACAGCTCTCCCCTCCTCATCGAAGACCAGCCAGGGCACGACCCCGGAATCAGGCGCGACCCGCCCCCAGCGGGGCAGCTCGATGGCACGGACGTCACGGAACTCGCTCAACTCGTTGCGCTCCCTTGTCGATCGGACGGCGCAACATCTACCGACTAGGCCAGCTGAGGGATGCGGTGCTCTCCGGCGTGTCCCCGCGTAGTCCGGTCAACAGGTCGGTGCCGGCCTCCCTGACACGCCCCGGTCGGACGGACCAGACACCCCCGGGGCACCTCATCGGCCAGGGCGCGAAGCTGGGCGGCGGTCCGGGCGACAACCTCGCGGGCGCCGCGGGCGGCCAGGACGTGTGCGTACACCTCGGCGTCCAGGCCGGTCAGACAGCGCAGGGCCGGGTCATCGGCAGGGTTGCGCCGCCTGCCCTCCGATGTGCCCCTCTCCACCGTTCCGGTCGATGACGCGCGGCACCGTGTGCAGGAGGAGGGCGACGGCAGCACCGTGGTGGAGGCACGCGGCAGGGGAAACGGGCGTGCCCAGCACTGGGGAGTTGTCCGAGAGCCGCATGGAGACACTGGAAGCCATCGACGCCGGGTGGTGTCCGGTGTGGGATGCGGGATGGCAACGCGCCTACCGGCTGTGCCAGGCCCACGTGAGGGCCCGCGGGCCGCTCCCCCAGGCCGCAGGCGCGGTCATCGTCCAGGGCGAAGACCTCGGAGCATGGGCGACGGCGCAGCGTGCCGGGTGGGAGCGGCTCATGTCCGCGCAGCAGTACCTCCCGGAGACACTGGGCCCGGAGCCCGCCCCGGCGGGGGTCGAGGCGGCGCGGCCGGTGGGGCGGCGGGAGGCGGCGCGGGCGGTCAACCTGGCAGCCGCCCGGCAGTACAGCGAGCGGGAGGGACACCTGCAGGTACCCCGGAAGACGGTAGAGGTACTGCCGGACGAGACGACCGTCAAGCTGCACGCCGTCGTCGACAACACCCGCCCCGCAACCGACAAACTGACCAACGAGCAGCGCGCGGCATGGACCGCCCCCAGCATGCACCGGGAGCGATCGGGTGCAGGACAGACAGAGGGGGCCGGTCATCACCTGGTGGTGACCGGCCCCCCCTCCACCTCGGGCCCCGGAGCGTCACACGGGGGCGGTGCGGGCCAGGACGTCCGCCACCTCATCGGCGGCGCCGAGCAGCAGGGCGGTCTGCTCCGGGTGGGAGTCCGCGCCCTCCCGGCCGGCGCAGAAGCCGAGCAGGGGCAGCACACGCTGGAGTACGGGCCGCAGGTCTGCGATGTGCAGCTCACCGGCAGCGGTGGGGGCGGGCAGAACATCCATGCTCGGTCTCCTGTCCGTCTGCTGCCGGACCACGCCCCCAGAATGCGCTGGGTGCTCGGGCGGACACGCAACGTACCGTGAGCGTAGCGCAGTTGACCGAGGCCTTGGCCGGTACACCGAAGGGACGGCCCCGGTCACCACCTGGCAGCCGGGGCCGCCCCCCTTCCGGCGCGCTGAGTGCTCTACGGGCGCGGGTGGTCCCGAACCAACTCCTGTGCCCGGGTCACGACCTTGGCGAGCAGGTCATCGGCTTCCGCAGGGGCACCGGCCCTCCTGGACCACGGCCAGGCCCATGGTGCCGTCCGCTCCCACCGTCATGGTCACGCGGGGGTCGGCGGCGCCCGGGCGGGCCAGGGCGTGGCGGCCCTGATGGAGGACCTGGCCGCCGCGCAGGACGGCGAGACGGTCCGAGCCGGCTTCCATCCAGGGCGTCTCGAAGGGGTCGCCGCCGTACAGGCCGGGCGGGCCGGCGAACCATCCGGCCAAGGAGGTGTCCGGGGCGGTGTGGTCGACGAGGCGCAGCGCCCTGCCGCCGGCGCCGCCCTGGACCTCGTACGTCTCCGTCCAGCGCAGGTCTCGGTCGGTGGCCTCGTAGGTGACCACCAGGCAGTCACCAGCCCGCCCCGGGCACCACCGTGCACCGGTCAGGGCATCGCGCCCGCTGAGCAGAGCGTCCACCTCCCCTGCCGGGTCCCGGCGGTGCTTGGCGGCCTCGGCCCTGCTGCGCGGCGATTCCAGCATGGGAGCCGGCAAGCGCGGCACCATCCACCAGGTGTACCGCGACGGGATGGAGGACCAGCTCGGCGCGCTCGGCCTGGTCCTCAACTCCATCGTGCTCTGGACCACGAAGTACATCGACGCCGCCGTTGCCCAGTTCCGCGCCGAGGGCCACGAGCTGCGGGACGAGGACATCGCCCGGCTCTCCCCGCTCAAGCACGCGAACCTCGACGTGCTCGGCCGCAACAGCTTCACCGCCTCCACCCTGGCCGCGGCGGCCTTGCGACCCCTGCGGGACCCGGACGCCGCCGGGCTCGACGACGACGGCGACGGAGCGGACTGAGCTTGTCCTTCAACCTCCGTCTGGCCCGGACAGGGCGGCCATCGGTATCACCGTCCTACATTTCATCGTTGTCCTCGGCGGCAGCAGTTCCGTCTCATGCCCCCCGTCTCACCCTGACGAGCTGGGAACCGTTCCACCCCGCAGCCGGCCCGCGAGCGGGAGGACGACCCGCTTACGGGGTGGCCTTGGGGGGCAGCGTCCAGCCGTCTTCGCTGCGGATGGCCGTCGTGATGCGTCGGCTGATGTCGCGCAGTTGCCGCGTCTGGGCTGTGGTCAGGGAATCGAAGACCAGCCGGTTGACGGTGGCCTCGTGCCCGGGGGTGGCCTGTTCAACTTTCCGCTCGCCGGCGTCGGTGAGGATGGCGAGAGTGAAGCGACCGTCGGTCGGGTCGGGCGCCCGGCGTATCCAGTCCTTCGTCTCCAGGCGGGCCACCGCGCGCGAGAGGCGCGACAAGGAGCTATTGGAGTAGCCAGCCAGGGTGCTCATCCGCAGGGTGCGGTCATCGGCATGGGCAAGCGCGAACATCACGCCGTATTCGAAGTGCGTCAGCGCGGCGTCCCGCTGCAGCTGCGTGTCGAGGGCAGTCGGTAGCCATTCCAGGACGGTTGCCAGGGCAGACCAGGTTTCGAGGTCGTCGCTGCTGAGTCGTGACATGGCGCCAGCCTACCCCTGATGACTTGACTAGGAAAGTCATCCCGCTCTAGTTTTACTTGCTCAGGAAAGTCAATGCGACCAGTACGGCACCACAGGAACGAGAAGATCCATGGACCTGCGACTGAAAGACAAGACCGCCTTCGTCAGCGGTTCGACACAAGGCATCGGCTTCGCCGTCGCGCGTGCACTGCTCGGCGAGGGGGCGAGAGTGGTCATCAACGGGCGCAGCGAGACCGGCGTTCAAGACGCCCTGCAGCGCCTCCGCGCCGAACTGCCGGATGCGGAAGTCTCCGGACGGGTCGCCGACTTCAGCGATGCCGCTCAGGTCCAGGATCTGCTGGGATCACTGGGCGATCTCGACATCCTCGTCAACAACGTCGGTCTCTTCGGCCTCGACCGCTTCGAGGATGTCTCCGACGACGAGTGGCAGCGCTACTTCGACGTCAACGTCATGAGCGGCGTCCGGCTCTCCCGCCAGGTCTTGTCGGGCATGCTCGAGAGGAACTGGGGCCGCATTATCTTCATCAGCAGCGAATCGGGCGTGAACATCCCCGCCGACATGGTGCACTACGGGGTGACGAAGGCGGCGATGATCGCCCTCGGCAACGGCCTCGCCAAGCTCACGCGCGGAACCGAGGTCACCGTCAACACGATCCTCGGCGGACCCACCTACTCGGACGGCGTCGCGGACACGGTCGCCGGCATCGCCCAGGCCCGGAACATGCCGGTCGACGACATGAAGGCCGCCATCATCGGCGCCAACCAGACCACCCTCCTGCAACGCTTCATCGAACCGTCCGAGATCGCGCAGCTCGCGCTCTACCTGGCCAGCCCGCTGTCGGCGGCCACCAACGGAGCCGCGGTGCGAGCCGACGGGGGCGTTCTGACGGCGCTGATCTAGGCCGCGCCCTGGCGCGGGCCACCGTTAGGGTCCGAGACGAGGGGAAGCGCGCTTGGCGGGCTGCTCAGAAGTGGGTGGTGATGCCGAACGTCTGCCGGAGCTGGGCCATGTCGTGACGGTCGTGGTCAGCCGGTTCACAGCCCTGGTGGAAGTAGACCTGCTGCTCCGGTGACAGGCACGGGACGGTGATGGCCGAGATCGTGCCGGTGACGAAGCACGCGGCGGGATAGACGAAGGGGTGCTCCGGGTCGGGCGATGCCTGCACAGCGGATCCGTCCGCCCCGGAGACCAGAGGATGCAGATCGATCTCCCGCCCGCGGGGGCCGGTGATGACGAACCGCATGGGACGCCAGTCGAGGGTCTCGGCGAATCCGGCGCCCCTGAGAACCGCCATGAGATCCGGTTCCTGGCTGCTGCGGTGCATCAGGTCCGAGTCGCGGTGCCGACACGTCATCCGGCCAAGTAGACGGCGCCGCGGATCAGGTGGTCCCGGTAGCGGTGGGATCGAGGGTGTAGAGAAACTGCATGGGCCGCCATGCGGTGTCGACAGCGGCCGGCTAAAAGAACTTGCCGGAGCTGCTCGCTGAGTACGGGGACACCGGGACACCGCCGAGAACCCGATCCCGGTCGTGATCGAGACCTCCCGCGGCCTGCTGGTCGCGGGGCTGCGGGCCGGCAAGCGCAAGGCGTTCGTCATCAGCCCGATGGCCGCCGCCCGCTACCGCGATCGTCACAGCATCTCTCGCAAGAACTCTGACCTCGGCAACGCCCTCGTCTCGCTGACATCCTCCGCACCGGCATGCACGCCCACCGGCCCCTGCCCGACGACTCCGACCTCCGCCGCGCGGTCACCGTCCTGGCCCGCGCCCAGGCGGACTCGCTCTGGAACCGGCAGCAGCTCGCCAACCAGCTCCGCTCTCTGCTGCGCGAGTACTACCCCGCCGCCCTGGCCGCCTTCGCCACGTGGATCCAGGGGCTGTGCCAGCCCGAGGCCCGCGAACTGCTCAAGACCGCGCCGACCCCACCCGGCGCACAGCTGGCCCGCACCCAGTTCCAGTCCGCGCTCAAGCGAGCAGATCGCCAGCGCGGCCCGAGGCCGAGGCCGAGCGTCTCGGCGAGGTCTTCCGAGGCGAGTGGGCCCGACCAGCCCGCGCTGGTCGAGGACGCGCTCGGCAATCAGATGCTCGCCCTCCTCATCCAATTGGACGCGGCCTGCATCGCCGCCGACAGCCTCGCCGAGGCAGTCGAAGAGACCTTCCCGCAGCGTTCGGACACCAAGATCCTGCTGAGCTTCCCCGGACTCGGCCTACAGCTTGCCGCCCGCGCCCTGGCCGCGCGCTGTCCTTGCCGTAGTGGAGCACGGTGTTCGCACTGTTCCAGTTCTCCACGGCCTGAAGCCCGGCGTGGATCTCGCGGCGCAGGCCAGGACTGGCCAGGTAATCGCAGGCGAACACCGTACGAACTGCCCGGCCGAGTTCTTCGAGAGCCTGGTGGGTCGGGTGCTGGGGGCCGCTGCGGGTGAAGCGCCGCAGGACCTGCTCTGCTTCCGCCGTCCCGAGCCGGAGTGCGGTGGCGTCCTTCACTATCTGGTCGTACTGCTGCTCGATCAGGTCCCAGCGGGTCGGCCGCGTCACTGACGTCACCCTGACGAGCCGAAGTCAGTAAGTCGCCGCCGTGTCCGCGCGGTTCCGTGACGTTACCAGTTGCGTGCGGTGCGGTGCAGATCGTCAAAGCTTGCGTGGAGGTGTTGCCCGAACGTGCCGTGCTGCGGATCGGCCAGCCACCGGGCTGCGGCACAGTGGTAGGCGGTGACGGAGACGGCTGCGGTCAGCGTGGCAGCAGGGTCGGGAACGCCTCGTGCGCGCAGCGCGCCAGCGATCGCAGCGGCGAGGGCCGCCAGTTTCGCCCATTCACGTTCCCGCAGGTCGGGGTGTGCGTCGAGGATGTTCCTGCGGCGCTGTGCCGCGTTCCGGCGCTGGTCGAACCAGTCACTGCCGGCAGTGAAGACCGCGCGGATCGCGTCGAGCGGAGACTGCTCGGCGGGTGCCCTGTTGAGCGCGTCTCGTACCCCAGCGATGAACGAGTCCTGTCCGGGGAAGAGTACTTCGCGCTTGTCGGCAAAGTGGTTGTAGAAGGTGCGCTCGGTCAGGCCGGCGCGCGTCGCGATCTCGGCGACGGTCGTGCGTTCATAGCCGCGCTCGGTGAACAACTCGATCGCGGCTTCCTGCAGTCGTTCCGGCGCGCCGCCCGGCCATCGTGCCATGACACGCACAGTAGAGACTGCAGAGCCTGTAATCAACCTGTACAGTGATTGCAGAACCTGTAATCACCGCGGTGCTGCGGGACGATGCAGGCCGCGGTGGTGAGGGCGACGGAGGCTTGCGGACTCGATCAGGCGAAGGGGCTCGTGATGAACACTGTCGGGAAGAGGACGGGAGTGTTTCTGGGAGGCACGTTCGCGCAGGACCCCGGCCTGGCCAACCTCGTGGACCGGGCTGTGGAACTCGCGCACGAGGTGGCCGACGCCGGGATGTGCACGGTGTGGTTCGGGCAGGCGGCGGATTACGACGCGCCCCAGCTCGCCGCGCTGGTGGGCCGGGCGGAACCCAGAATCGGCGTAGGAACCTCGGTCGTGCCGATGTATCCTCGCCACCCGCTGCTGCTCGCGGCGGCGGCGAAGACCGCGCAGGCGGCTACTGCGGGGCGTTTTCGGCTCGGTGTCGGGCTCGGTGCGCGCACGGTACTTGAGCCGCAGTTCGGCCTGCCGTATCCGCCGCAGATCAAGCACCTGCGCGAGTACCTCATCGCGCTGCGTCCGCTGCTGGCCGGTGACGATGCTGCCTTCGTGGGACAGACGCTGTCGTCGCGCCCGGCCGGCCCGACGGCTGTGGCCGGGGCCGTGCCGCAAGTCCCGGTCCTGGTGGCCGCGATGGGGCCACGGGCCCTCGCGGCGGCGGGCGAGCTGGCCGAGGGGACGATTCCCTTCCTCGCCGGGCCTCGCACCCTGGCCGGACAGATCGTGCCGGCCATCACCGAAGCCGCCGCCGCGGCCGGGCGGCCGGCCCCGCAGATCGTGGCCGGGGTGCCCGCGGTGGTCACCGACGACGCCGCGGCCGCCCGCAGCCGCGTCTCGGCCGCCCTCGGCTTCTACGACAGCATCCCGTCCTACCGGAAGGTCATCGCAACCGAAGGACTGTCCAGCGCGGCGGACCTGCTGATCGCCGGCGACGAGGACACCGTCACCGCCGGTCTGCGCCGCTACTTCGACGCCGGGGCCACTGAAATCATGATCACCCATACCGACCTCTTCGACGCCCAGGCCCGCGCTCGCACCTGGGCCATCGCCCGGAACCTGTGACCCGGGACCGCATCGTCCACCGCGCCCGCGGGAAGGCAAAGGTCCACCGACCAGGCTTGAGGTGGGGGCCGGACGGACGGCGGTTCACTCGAACATCGCCGACACGATGCCGGCTTGAACGGTCCCGCCCCAACGATGCCGATCCCCGGCATCGCCCCGCGCAAGCAGCCGGGAAGCAATCTGTGCACCGACCCACCAGCAAGATCATTAACGGTGCCGAGCCGCTCACGTTCCCCAAGGGAGACACAATGCCCAATGAGCTGAACCACATCATCGTCCACTGCCGTGACCGGCGGGAGTCCGCCGCGTTCCTGGCGGAACTGTTGGGAGGACCGGCCCCGTGCGACTGGGGTCTGTTCACCCAAGTGGATACAGCGAACAACGTCGGCATCGACTTCGCCGACACCTTGGTCCCGCCGGACCGCATCAACGAAAGCCACCTCGCTTTCCTCGTGACCGACGACGAGTTCGACGGCATCCTGGCGCGCCTGAAAGATCAGGCAATCACATACTGGGCAGACCCGCAAAAGTCCGAAGAGGGCGAGATAAACCATCTGTTCGGTGGACGTGGGGTCTATGCACTCGATCCCGGCGGCACGGTTCTGACCGAATTCATCACCGCCCCCTACCCCTACTGCTGACCGAGGGCTTCTGTCATCCGTCAAGCCGCGGGAGTGACTCATGATCAGCAGCTTTTGTTACAGTAATGGCTCCATACCGTTCTCCCTCATCCAGTATTGAGACACACACGTCTGGGGGCAGCAGCGATGCCCCCGATGTCTTCGTGAACATCATTCCGCGGCCGACCCCGGACCGGCGATAAGCATCGCAAAGCGGGACCGGCACAGACCCCGGGATTTATTCGGCCGATCATGCGACTGGCCCGCCTCCGAGTCGTTGACGTGGACATGGGGCGAGGGGATCTGACGGATGCCCAGTGGGAACGAATGCGGCCGTTTCTACCGGTCAGCAACGGTCGTTGTGGCCGGTGACGGGATCACCAGCAGGTGATCGACGGGATCCTGCACGGCGTGCGGACCGGCGTGCAGTGGCGTGACCTGCCCGAACGCTTCGGTCCGTGGAAGAGGCGAGCGGCCCGCGGCCACATGGCCCTCAAACCGCTGCCGGGACTACGTATCCGGTGGCCGAGCGGCACCTGCGGTCGGTCAGCAAGGACTGCCTGGTCGCCTTCGGCAGCAACCTCTACTCGGTGCCCGCCCGCAGGGTCCGACCGGGTCAGCTGGTGGAGATCCGGGCCACGAATCGCAGGTCATGCTGCACTCCACCATTGCAGCCGACTGCGGCGAGACGCTGCTGGCCGCCCCACCCGCGGGCGATCGGCCGCGGACCCGGGTCGTCGAAGAGGCCCACTGGGACGGTCTGCCCACCGGCAAGGGACGCCGCACCACCACCGGCGAGGTCCTCGCCGTGAACGTCCACTGGGCGAGGAGGCCGGACCTCTGCAGGCGCTGCTGAACCGGGCCGCGGCCACCCGCGTCGAGGCCGGCCGCCGTCCCCTGTGGGTCTATGAGGAGCTGACCGGCACCCGTCCTTTCACCACCCGTCCGAGCATGAGGGAAACGTCTTGAGCGAGCTGGCCTCCACCCGCATCCGCAACACGGCCGGCAAGCTCGGCCTGCCCCACCTGGCCGAAACGATCAATGAGTACATCCGGCGGGCCGACGAGAGAAAGATGGACTACCTCGACTTCCTCGACCTGGTCCTCTCCGAGGAACTCGCCGTCCGCGACGACCGCCGTTTCCGTCAAGGCCTGCGGCTCTCCCGGCTGCCGCACCACAAGACGCTCGACGAGTACGACTTCTCCTTCCAACCCGACCTCGACCCGCGCAAGGTCAAGGACCTGGCCACCTCTCGTTCGTCGACGGCAAGGCGAATGCCGCCCTGCTCGGGCCTCCCGGGGTCGGCAAGACGCACATCTCCGTCGCGCTCGCGGTCGCGGTCGCGGCCAGGAGCTGGCCACACGAGTGGCTTCACGCACGCAGCACGGACTGATCCACGGCGAACTCGGGCCCGACCACGTCCTGGTCGATCCCTCCGGCCACCTCGTCCTCATCGACATCGAGGGCCTGATGTTCTTCGATGTCGAGTGGGAGCACGTGTTCCTGCAGCTTCGTTTCGGTGATCAGTACCCAGCTCTGTTCCCGCCCCGGACTCGATCCCGGCACGGCTCGACCTCTACATGCTCGCGATGCGTCTCTCACTGGTGGCCGGCCCCCTTCGTTTGATCGCCGAACACAGCGCTAAGGAAGCGCTGGCACTGTTGGACTCATAGCACCGCGTCCACCACATAAGCATCGCTCTCCTGCTGCTACCTGCCTCGACGGCCAGCCGCCCTGCCGGGCGGCTGGTCGCCCCGCCTTCCCCTCACTCACTCCGCAGTGCCGTCATTTCTCTTCGAAACTCGCGAGCATACTGATCGACAACTGACTCCAGAGCCGATCGACAATCGCTGTTCCTGGAGATGAACGAAGCCAACCAAACCACCCTCTGGAGAAAAATGAGCCATAAAACTTTCGGTTGGTGTGCGATCAAAATGCGTCACGACGCCCGGACGGCTCGGGGCTGCCGAAAGGGGCACAGGGGCGGCCCCGGTCACCACATGGTGGCCGGGGCCGCCCCTCTTCCCGCCTGCTGGATGTCTACGGACGCGGATGGTCCCGGACGATCTCCTGCGCCCGAGTCACGACCCCGGCGAGCAGGTCATCGGCTTCCGCCGGAGTGCACGCTCGTTCCTGGACCACGGCCCATCCCCTGGTGCCGTCCCCTCCCACCGCCATGGTCACGCGAGGGTCAGCGGCGCCCGGGCGGAGCAGGGCGTGGCGGCCCTGGTGGAGGACCTGGCCGTCGCAGGACGGCGAGGCGGTCGGGGCCGGCCTCCACCCAGGGCGTATCGAACGGGTCACCGCCGTACAGGTCGGGCGGACCGGCGAGCCATCCGGCCAGCGCATCATCCGAGGCGGTGTGGCCGACGAGGCGCAGCGCCCTGCCGCCGGCGCCGTCCTAGACTCGTACGTCTCTGTCCACCGCGGGTCGCGGTCGGTCGCTTCGTAGGTGACCACCAGGTCAGCACGAGGCCGAGCGGTTGGTCGATGCGCGATACGAGGCCCTTGACGACCGAGTGCAGCGCACACCGCCCGATCCGCTCGGCCTCCTGTCACTGGCAGCGCGCGCCGCAGTCCTCCCGGGTCGTGTGGCGGCGGGTGGAGGCGTTTTGGGACGGCGATACCGTGCACGACTGGTTCGTGCTCCTGGTCGCGGTTCTGGACTCCCCAGACGGGGAGAGCCACCTGGCGACCGTCTACCGCCGCCCTGACGGCTCTCCGCCGGGCGTAGCTGCCGCCGATGCAGGCCGGACGCTGGCCGACCACCTTGGCGTGCCGTTTCACTTCGCTTCTTTGGACAGTCCGGGTGACGAGGCACCACGTTGGCGGCCAGCCCGGCGCTGACGGAAGGGCCGTGAGCCCGTGGCCCGGTTGTGGAGGCGGCGGCAGACCGAGACCGGCGGGTGTTCCAGGTGGGCCTGCCGTCCTACCAGGGCAGCGAAGACGGTGCCGTGCGGGCCTCGGAGTACCGGGTCTGAGGCCGAGCCCCGCAGCACGTGCGGCCGGTCGACGGCGTCGACTACGACCAGGTCCCCACCGACCGCCGGGAAGCACCGACGCCCCCGTCGGCCGTCCGCGAGATCCTCAACTCATCGGCACCGACGTCGCAGCGTTGAGGCAGCGGGTGGTCCACAGCGCATCCGGGGCACACGGGTGAACGAGTGCCGTTTATGCAGGTAGAACGCTTGCGGTCGCGTCCGTGGGAAATCGGTGCCAAGGGCGCGTCATCGTACGAGGCGCCATCCGGGAGCCAGGGGGGGGCGACTTCCCGTACCTGCTCCTTCGACAGCCCCGGCGGATAGGCTCGACCAGGTCCGAGAGATCACCGCAGCCCTGGTTCTGGGCACCGAGGAGTCGTCGATGCACCATCCGGACCCGCGGTATGCCGAGCGGCTCGCCACGTATGGGACCATGGCCACACGCCTGTCCCTTCTGAGTGACCGTCGGCTTGGTGAGGTCGTGGCCGCCGCCGACCCGCTCGGGTCCGGCATCGGCGGCAGGTCGGCGGAGCTCGACATCGGCGGCACGCGGGTGTTCGTCAAACGGGTGCCCCTGACGGACACCGAGTTGCGGCCAGAGAACGTGCGGTCGACGGCGAACGTCTTCGGACTGCCGCTGTTCTACCAGTACGGGGTGGGCTCAGCGGGGTTCGGGACCTGGCGAGAGCTGGCCGTGCACGTCATGACCACCAACTGGGTCCTCGGGAACGAGTATGAGGGCTTTCCCTTGATGTACCACTGGCGCATCCTGCCCGACTCCCCTCCCGAAGGGTTCGCCGACGAGTTCGGAGACCTCCACGGGGCGGTCTCGCGCTGGGAGGGCTCATCGGCCGTGCGCGAGCGTCTGGAGGCCATCAGCCGGTCTTCGTCCAGCCTGGTGCTCTTCTTGGAACACGTCCCGCAGACACTCGGCGACTGGCTGCACGACTACCGGACCGCCGCACCGGAGGACGGGGAGAGCTCGCCGTACCCGTGGGTGGAGCAAGCCCTGGCGCGCGGCACCGCCTTCATGAGCTCGCACGGGCTCGTCCACTGCGACGCCCACTTCGCCAATGTCCTGACCGACGGTCGGCTGCTGTACTTCGCGGACTTCGGACTCGCGCTGAGTTCCGGCTTCGAACTGTCAGGGGCCGAGGCGGAGTTCCTCGCCAGGCATCTCGCGTATGACCGCTGCCACACTGTGAGCCATCTGCTCCGCCACCATCTGCCTGATGGTCTGCGCGGCGATATGGAACACGAAGTCTTCCTGCGCGAGTGGATCGCCTGCCACCGGCCCGATGGCGTCCCGGGCGAGATCGCCGCGATCATTGACCGGCATTCCCGAGCTGCCCTGGTCTTCGGTGAATTCGCCCGTCGTCTGCTCACCGAGAGCAAGCGGACGCCATTTCCGACCGCCGAGGTCGGGCGGGCCTGGGGCACTGCGGTCGCGGCATCCCTCTGAGCTTGGCGTTTACAGTAATCGAGAAAATCACGATCGGAGTCTGAGCACGGCGCAATGAAGGACGCCTGGTCTGGGATTCCGGACCAGACGTCCTTCGTGATGTGTTCGACGACGAGTCCGAGGAGAGCGGCGCGGGCGGCAGCACCGTCGAGGGCGTGCCGGGCGAAGGTACACCGCACGCTCGCGGTGGCGGGCAGAGCGCGGGAAGGGCCATCGACCCGGCATCCGGACGGCGGGGCGGCGCGGACCGGAGCTGCGGCGGCGCGCCTCCCGGGCATGCACGGTGACCGGTTACCGAGCAGGGCGTGCGCCGCGCGCTGTGGCCGGTCTCCCGGATTTTGCCGCGCGGCCGGGGCTGCCTCGGACCGTACAGTGCGGTGGTGCGGGGCCGGCACGTCGATCACCGAAGCGACCGCCTCGTCGCCGGCGGGCGGCGCGACTTCGCGAAGTTTCACCCCGACGAGCCGAAGTCAGAAATGCACCAGCAGCTCACCGTACCCGTGCTGGCGGCGGGTGGGTTACAGGAGGATGACAGTGCGTTCGCCGGGTGCGTCCTGGTGGGCCCAGGCCGCCTCGACCTGCTCGAGCGGGAAGGGGTGTGGGCGCACGGCCATGCTTCCCTCGGCGATCGCGGCGACGAGCTCAGTGAACTCCCGCTGCATGACGTCCATGGGGACCGCTCCGATGCCGCTGCCCAGGACGCGGAATGCGTTGGAGCGCATGGCGTGTCCGGACAGCGTGATGGTGTCTCCGCCCATGCCGCCGATCTGCACCCAGTCGAGCAGGCGGGTGTGCTGGGTACTGAGGTTTTCGGGTTGTCGTCGGGTGGTGACGGTTCATGATCCCTGCGGTATGCCGGTGAGGTGAGGTATCCGGAGGGTGGGGGCCTGACCGCTGAGCGTCGGGCGTTTCGTGAGGGGATCCGGCTTCAGGCCGCGCAGCGGTTCGCGGCAGGTGAGAAGACGGAGGTGATCGCGAAGGATCTGCGGGTGAGTGTGCGGTCGGTGGAACGGTGGCGCCGTGCTTGGCGCGAGGGCGGCGCGGAGGCCTTACGCTCGGCGGGGCCAGCGAACTCCCCGACCGTCACCGATGCCCAGTTCACCGTGCTCGAGGAGGAACTCGGCAAGGGTCCGTCAGCGCACGGCTTCGATGACGAACGCTGGACTCTGGCCCGGGTCCAGACGGTGATCCGCCGCCGTCTGCGGGTGAGCCTGTCGGTGGCGACGGTGTGGCGGCTGCTGAAACGGCACGGCTGGTCCTGGCAGGCACCGGCCCGCAGAGCCCTCGAGCGTGACGAGCACGCGGTGGAGCTGTGGAAGAAGGAGGTGTGGCCCCAGGTAAAAGGCTCGCGGCGGCGTGTGACGGCTGGATCGTCTTCGAGGACGAAGCCGGCTTCTCGATGACGCCACCGGTGGCCCGCACCTGGGGCCGGCGCGGACACACACCCGTCATCCGCGTTCGTGGCAGGTCCCGTCGCCGGACCTCGGTCGCCGCCCTGTGCTGCTACAAAGCCGGTGAGAAGAGCCGTCTCATCCACCGGCCCCGCACCCATCTCCTCCTCAAGGGCACACGCAAAAGCTTCTCCTGGAAGGACTACCGCGACCTGCTGGTCCGCGCGCACATCCAGCTCGACGGCCCGATCGTGGTGGTCTGGGACAATCTCAACACCCACCTGGCCGCTGGACTGAAGCAGTACGAGGCCGAGCACGACTGGCTCACCACCGTCCGTCTCCCGCCCTACGCACCCGACCTCAATCCCGTCGAGGCCGTCTGGTCGCTGGTACGCAGGGCGATGGCCAACACCGCCTTCGACACAGCCGATGACCTCGACCGCATCCTTCGCCGCGAGTTACGCAAGATCCAGCTCCATCCCCACCTGATCGACGGCTGCCTCACCGCCACGGGTCTGACCATCACCCCACCGACCCCGCCCTGAAAACCTCAGTACGTGCCTCGAGGATGGCGCGCATGGCGAGTTCGGTGGGAGGTCCCCATACACAGTCGAGGACCACGTCGACCGCTGCGGCGGCCTCTGCGAGCGCGGCTGCGGTGGCGTTCCGGTCGGGGGTGAGTTGAACGATGCCGTCCGCGCCTTCGGCGGTGAGTTCGTCGAGGCGGGACCGGTTGCGCCCGGCGGCGATCACGCGCTCGGCTCCGAGATGCTTGGCGACCTTGACGGCCATCGATCCGGCGTTGCCGGTCGCGCCATGCACCAGGACCGACTGCCCGGCCTGAAAGGGCACTCGGGTGCGCAGCGCGGCCCACGAGGACAAGGCCGGGTTCATGGTGGCGACCAGGAGTGCGGGGTCGGTTCCGTCCGGGACGGGGATGGCGGTGGCCGGGTCGATCGCGATGCGCTCGGCCAGGGAGCCCGCGCCCATCGGCATGACGAAGGCAAGGCTGCCGTCGGCCCGGCGGGCTACGGCGTCGGCACCGGCCAGGGCAGGCAGCGTCTTGGGGCTGGTGTAGTGCTTGCCCGCAGCGATTCCCTTGGTGGCACGGTGCACGCCGACGGCCAGGACGTCCACCAATTCCTGGCCGGGGGCGGCCTCGGGGGCAGGGATGGAGCGGAAGTGCGGCGGCTCGTCGAACGACTCCACCAGCGCGGCATTGATCATGGACATGCACGTTTTCCCTTGCTCGGCACAATTATTAAGATACCGATGCGTTTCTTATTGCCTCAAGCGTACGACGGCAAGTTAAGATACGCAAGCGGATCCAATCGCATGGCGAAGTGCCATGAAGATCGACATACGGGGGTAGCAGTGAGTGAGCGGCATATAGAAGACACCCCCACCCGGCGCAGGGGCGCCGCCCTGGAGAAGGCGATCACCGATGCCGCCTGGGACGTACTCGTCGAGCACGGCTACAACGGCTTCACCTACGAGGCCACCGCAGCACGCGCCGGAACCAGCAAACCGGTGCTCTACCGGCGCTGGCCGCACCGGGAGGACCTCCTCGTCGCCACGCTCGCCCGGCACTGGCATCCACTCGACATCCCGGACACCGGCAGCCTGCGCCAGGACGCCCTCGCCCTCCTTCGTACGGTCAACGCCGAGCGGGCCCGCACCGTGATACTCATGCGCATCCAGCTGGCGGACTACTTCCGCGAGACCGGCACCACCTTCCAAGACCTGCGCAGCCGCCTCTCCCCCACGGACCAGCAGCCCCCCTTCGCGACACTCGTCGACCGCGCCGTCAAACGCGGCGAGCTTACGGACGTACCGCGACCCGATCGCCTGGTGAACCTGCCCTTCGACCTGGTGCGCCACGACATGTTGATGATTATGGGAGCAGTGCCGGACGAGGCGATCGTCGAGATCGTGGACACGTTGTGGCTACCCCTGCTCGGCCTCTCACCCTCCGGCATACATGCACGGCACTGAGCCCGCAATGACGCGCCGCCGCAACTCTCGAGCCCCCCCGAGGCCCTCGCCCCTGGGCCGGACTGGGAGTCCCGGCCTCAATCTCCAGCAGGACGCGACTGAGCGGCATCGCACAGCTCCCCGATCACGCAGCTCAGGTACTTCGGTGCCGAAGTCGAAGCGCCCACGCGCAGCGCATTCGATTGCGGGGGCGATCAGCTCGGTCCGACGGCCGAGTTCGACGACGACCCTGGAAGCCGGTTTCCCGGCCCGCCTCGAGAACCGCGGCGCCCGGCCGATGCCGATGCTGCGGACCTTCGTCGCCAGGAAGGCCGCGTGGCCGTACTGAAGAGCCGGATCCTCGGGCAGCAGCGGGTAGACCCGCTCGGTTTCGCCGCTGTAGCCGACCATGCCGGTGCGCGGCTTGATCGGTCCGTCCGTGTCCCGGGCCGCCACCTCGCAGATCCGGCACTCCGTGCAGCGGAACAGGCGGTGCTGCTCTCGTAAGGGGATCGCCGAGGTAGGCCTTTAGGCTCCGCAATCGTGCACGAGCCGCATCGCGCCCGTCCCGACTCTGGCCCGAGAGGTCACCGACCCGAACCCATTCCCGACACGCTTCAGCCCAGATCGGCAGCCAGTCGCAGGAGATGATCGCCTACGGAAACGACTGACCCGGTCGTCTGGTATCAGCCTTCTGCTGCGCCGTGATTGCGCTCAGGGGTGGAACCGCTGCCGCGGTCAGCGGAAGGTGTCTGTCTAATGGCGCGAGCGGGTTCTCGTCCACCACGACGTACTCGGCGTGGTGCCCCGGCAGGCAACGTTTACCCGTCAAGAAGGATCCCAGCCAGCCGTGTCACGGACCGATCACCTGGCCCAGGCCCTTCCATGTCCTTCGACCGGAGCACTCGCTTTGGCGCAGCCGTTGCCGGCCCAGAAAGGAGGGGGAAAGCCGACGGGACGAGGGACTCCCTCATCCCGACGGCTACGGTGCGTCATGGCTGGACGATGACCTTGCCCTTGGCGTGGCCCTGGGCGAGGTAGTCGAACGCGTCCGCGGCACCACTGAGCCGGACCGTGCGGTCGACCACGATGTCGATACCTTCGTTCGCTATTGCGACGACTTTCGCCAGTCGCTCGGCGTCGGAGGCGTGGAAGACGAACTCGGCGCGGAGTCCGCGAGCGGCGGCACGCTCGAAGTCCGGCGGGACGGGGAGGCTGACCAGCAGACCGCCCGGCTTGAGGACATCGAGCGACCGAGCCTCGGTCTCACCACCGACCGAGTCGACGACAACATCGACATCGGATACTGCAGTGCGGAAGTCGACGCTGGTGTAGTCGATGATTTCATCGGCCCCTAGCTTCCGGACGATCTCGGCAGCAGCACTGGACGCGGTGGTCACCACGTGTGCACCAGTGCGATGGGCCAGTTGGATGACGAAGCTGCCGACGCCGCCGGCGCCTGCGTGCACGAGCACCTTCTGGCCGGACTTCAGCTCTGCGATCTCGGTGACTGCCTGCCATGCGGTCGCCGCGGCGGTGGCCAGGCCGGCGGCGATGTCGAGCGGAATCATGGTCGGCGCGGCCACCAGACTCGTCGCCGGGACCACAGCGTATTCCGCGACAGCTCCACCGGCGGTCGGGGCGGTGCGAGTGATCACCGCATCGCCGATGCTCCAGCCCGTCACACCGGATCCGAGTCGCTCCACCGTACCCGCGAGATCAGTGCCCACGATCGAAGGGAAGGTGATCGGAAAATACTCCTGAACGTGGCCCGCGCCGATCTTGACGTCGAGCGGGTTCAGGGCCGCTCCCGCGACCCGGACCAGGATCTCGCCCGGCCCGGGGACTGGCTCGGGAACGTCGTTGACGACCGGGTTGCGGCCGTATGCGGTGTACTGCAATGCCTTCATCGATGTGCTCTTCCGTGTCGTTGCTTCAGGGGGCAGGCGAGGCGTCGACCTGCCGGAACCATTCGAGCCAGTCCTCCAGGTGCCAGGTGCGGGCGATGCGTCCGTCGACCAGTTCGTGGAACTCGTGGATCCGGACTTGGAACTCCCGCTCGGTCGCCGGGACGCCGAAGGTCTCGCCGCTGTGCACGCCGCGCATCTCGCCGCGCACGCCGACGAACCCGTCGCCGTCGGGGCCGCGGCCGTCGACGATCTGGTGGACCACGATGCGGAAGTCGCTGAAGGCCTCGCCGACGCCCTTGATCAGCGAAGCGGCACCGGCTCGGCCTGGGGGCTGGCCCGGACCCAGCGGGATGTCGTCCCAGTCGTCGGCGACGATGTCGTCGAGGAGCTCGGGTTTGCCGCTGAAGGCCGCGTAGAAGGTTCCGATCAGGTCTTCGATGGTGCGTGTCATTGCTTCTCCTCAATGGTGGTGGGCACGGCGACCGTGAGGAGGTCGTCGATGCCCAGTTGGCGGAAGAACGTGAGTTGCTTGGCTGCTCGCACGGCGTCGAGTTCCTCGATGCCCTTGCGCTGCGCGTCGACCACGACCCGGCGGGGGCGCTTGCCCCGGGGCTTCTCGAGCACCTCGGCCAGAGCCCGGCCGACGGACTCCACCTGCGCGGGGGATCCGTCGTTCGCGAGGTCGATGGCGTGCAGACGCTCGGGGATCTGTGCGCCTCGCTCCGGCAGGCTGGCGTACTGGGTGACGACGGCCGCGTCCGCAGGCGGATTGCTGTGCGCGAAGTGTTCAGTACCTTCGGTGAAGGCGCCCGGTACGACGATCACGGTGTCGATGCCCAGAGGTGCCACTTCCAGGCCCATCGACTCGGCGAGGAGTTCGCCCGCGGCCTTGCTGGCGATGTAGGTCGCCATGAACGGCTCGGCGATGTGGGCGGTCGTGCTGCTGATGTAGGCCAGCGTCCCTGAGCCTTGGCGGCGCATCACCGGGAGCACTGCGCGGTTGACTCGCAGCCAGGACACCGCGTTGGTGTCGAGGATCCGCAGGAACTGATCCGGGGTGAACCCCTCGGCGACGCCGGCCATCAGCATGCCGGCGTTATTGACCACGACGTCGATCCGCCCGTACTCGCCAAGGACGAGGTCGACGGCGCTGCGGCAGCCGGGTTCGGACAGCACATCCAGTTCAAGCGCCATCAGGCGCACCTTCTCGGCGGATGCGAGCTCGCGCAGCTCCTCCGCCCGCTGGCTGTTGCGCCCGTCGAGGTCGCGCATCCCGGCGTACACGATGTGACCTGCGCGAGCGAGTTCCACCGCGACGGCGCGGCCGATACCGCTGCCGGCCCCGGTGACCATGACGACGAGGCTGTCGGATTCCTCGGTGGTGGTGGGCATCAGGCGATTCCTCCATTGGTTCTGATGAGCTGGCCGTTGCCCCGTCCAGAGGCGGGAGAGGCCGGTAGGCGACGAGGTCCGCGAGATCTACGGTCGCCGAGCCGCCGACACGGCGAGTGCCTTGCCTGCGGCGGCTTCGGTGGTGTCGGCGCCCCCGACTTCATCGCCGCGGAGGTGGTCGACAAGCGCGGCGAGCCCCGCACCCGCCAGGCCCACCACGGTCGCGCCCCCGGGCCCCCTGATGCACCGGTGACGATCGCCACCTGATTGGGCTCCACGACTGTTGTGCCTTTCTGCTGGTCCCGAACTTGCGGAATCAACAATCGCCTGCGGCGGGCTGTGCGAGAAGGCGTCGCTCACCCTGGTGACGGCATCACCACCCTTGAACCAGGCAGTGATCCGGGATCCGCGCTCAGCCGCAAATGTTCCCAGTCGGCTATGTCATCGAGGTGCCCCACGATGTACAGCAGCACAAACCGGATGATCTTGAAAGGCCCGGCCAGGGGCCGAGCACGCACCCACCGCACGACATACCCAGGGGCCAATCCGTGGCCGCCGACCCGGTCTCGTATTCGTAGTGGCAGCAGCAGCTGCATGAGAAGCGGAGCAGCTCGACGCACCCCCGAGTCGGCACGCCATCGCTGCAAGCGCACCAAGGACACCGTTCCCCAGCGCTGAACTGGTCCAGGAACGAGGAACAGAGCCATGGCGACCAAGAGCAACCACGCCGACCGACCCCGCTGTGGCGCGAGGGTGCCTGGAGTGGACGGCGGCCGGGCTGAAGGGGCTGTGCTTCAAACGGCTGAGCGAGCCCTACGTCGGAGGCGCTCGGCTGTGGCGGAAGTACAAGGTGCGGGTCACCAGCGAGGCCATCATCGGCGCCGTCACCGGGTCCCTCGCCGAACCCCGGACGGTGCTGCTGGGGCCGCTACGACAGAGCAGGCCGCCTTCAGTACACCGGGCGCAGCACCACCCTGTCCCGCCAGGCCCTGGGCCGTACCCTGGCCGAGATGATGGCTCCGCCGACGGGTGCGCACCCGTGGGAGGGGCGGACGTTCTCGGCGGGCTGGGGAACGCAGCGCGTGCTCGCGGTGGTGCTGGAGGTGGCCGTGGACGTCGCCCGGGACAGTGCCGGCCGGTTCAGGCGCCCGGCCCGGCCGCACCGGATCCGAGGCTGACGATGAAGAAACCGGCCGCGGCGAGGGTGATCCTGAACGGGGCGTCGTCCTCGTCGGGCAGGTTGTTCACGGCCAGCAACGGAAACTCCGCGGAGGCCAGGGCCTGTTCGTCGGCGATGAGGAGGAAGGGGCTGTCGGGCCAGTCCTCGTCGTCACGGCCGACCCGCTCCTGCAGCCGGCCGGGCGTGAAGCCGGTGTAGGCGCCCCGCTTGTCGCGTCGGCGGATTCGGTGGCCTGGGCGGGTTCGACCCGGCCACGGCGCGGGAACGGGACCGCCGGCCGGCGCCCCCAAGACCAGTGCCTGCCAGCTGGCCGGCTCGCCATCCTCTTGGTCGCGCTGGGCGCAACGTTCGCGGGCCGCTGCACTGCAGAGAGCCTGAACGGCGCGGGGAAAACCGGTCTGCTGCTGCGGATTGAGCACCTTCTTCCACCCTCCGAGCCGTTGTGGCAGGTCACGCCGGTGCGCACGCCACCAGGGCTTACGCTCGCGGCGGGCCGATCCCGTCCGGGGCGTCGACGGCGGTCCGTGCGGGCGGCGACCGCAGGCCGCTGCCGGTCTCCACCACGACAGCGGCGAACCAGCCGGTGTCGAGCACGTCGGAGGCGGTCGGCAGGCGACTCCCACTCCCCAGCGCGCTTGCTCCCGCGACCCCGTCCAAGGCGGTGTCGCGGTGAGTCGGGTTCAAGACGAGGGGAAGCGCGCTTGGCGGGCTGCTCAGAAGTGGGTGGTGATGCCGAACGTCTGCCGGAGCTGGGCCATGTCGTGACGGTCGTGGTCAGCCGGTTCACAGCCCTGGTGGAAGTAGACCTGCTGCTCCGGTGACAGGCACGGGACGGTGGTGGCCGAGATCGTGCCGGTGACGAAGCACGCGGCGGGATAGACGAAGGGGTGCTCCGGGTCGGGCGATGCCTGCACAGCGGATCCGTCCGCCGCGAAGACCAGGGGATGGAGATCGATCTCCCGCCCGCGGGGGCCGGTGATGACGAACCGCATGGGACGCCAGTCGAGGGTCCCGGCGAATCCGGCGCCCCTGAGAACCGCCATGAGATCCGGTTCCTGGCTGCTGCGGTGCATCAGGTCCAGGTCGCGGTGTTGGCGCGTCTGCCGCCCCACCAGAGCATCGATACCCCAGCCGCCCCCGACCCAGAAATCGAGGCCCGCGTTCCGCAGCACGCCGAGGATGGACAACACGTCGTCAGCCGTCATCACCCCGCGCACGCTAGCGGTTCTCCTCCGGCCAGGGCGAGCCGTTGTGCCGTCACGGCAGTTCAGAGACGCGGGCAGGCCCAGCCGGCGGTGCCCGCGTGCTTGAAGTGCTTGCCCACAACTGGCAGCCCGGACTCGGGGTCGCCCCTGAGTCCGTCGTGGTACCAGCCTTTGACATCGCCGAAGCCTCGGTACGGCCGGCAGCGGTGGCCTCGGTTCAGCCCTGCTGGCCCACCGGAGCAGAAAAGATGAAGCGGACTTCCGTCGTGCGGTATCCGGCGCGAGTAAAGGCGGCCGCCATCGGGCGGTTGCCGAGGTCGGTCGTGGCGGTGATGCGTTCCGCGCCGTCGTCGGCCTGAAAGCGGGTGATGGCGGCGAGGATCTCCGACACGTAACCGCGGCCGCGCAGTTCGGGGACGACACCGAGGTAGCCGACGTTACGGCTGTACGGAGTGGCCGACGGGATCGCGAGGCCGGCCAGGGCTCCGTCCGGGGTGTGCGCCAGACGCCACCACTCGCGCTTACCGGGACGGTCCAGGTAGAACTGGAGGCTTTCGCGGGCGGTGGCCTCCGGTCCCATGGCCGCCTCGCTCTCGACGGTGTGGGCGTCCAGTGTTCCCTCGGCGACCCGCAGCATCGCCTGGAGGAAGACCTCGTCGTCCGGTTCCGGGGAGAACACCAGATGCTCGGGCTCGGCGGGCAGCGGATCCTGCGGCGTCCACTCGAACTGCAGCCGCTCCACCTCGACGCTCAGGCCCGCGCGGTGAGCCGCCTCGCGACGCCAGGCCACGGCGGCAACGTGCTCAGGATCACCGCGCCACGAGGCGGGCAGTTTCATGAGGTTGTACAGCGGCGGCATCTCGGCGCCCGCCTCCCGGAAAGCCTGATGGCCCGCATCGAGGAGCGCGGCGGCCAGTGCCGCGCGCTCGGCCACGGGAACCTCGTCGGCTGTGGCAAGACAGTCGAGGGCGACCGGGTGCACGCTGTCGCTCTGTCCCCACCACAGAGCACGAGCCAGAACGCGGCCGTCCGGCCCCCAGGCAGCCCAGGTCCACTCCGGGCGGTACATACGCTGGGCGGCCTCTTCCCGGTATGCACCGGCAGGCAGCCGCCACACGGGCTCAACGGAACTCAAGGCCAAGATCTGATCAAGCTCCGCGCCAGGACCCGCTATGGCGGAGAAACGGGGAGCAGTACTGCTCAGGAAGGTCATTCAGCACCTTTCGAGTGCGAGAGAAAACAGCGGCCGACAGCACACGGGCGGGACGACCGGAGACGAGAGAGAACCGCGAGCAGGACGCCACCGACGTCCACTCGCGCATCACGCCCGGTGCACCTCGCGCCGACCGCGAGCGATCCTGCCAGGCGTCCGTGGCAGGGACAATGAATTAACTGGCCGGGCCGCCCCCTTCGGCATAGTGGGTGTCAGCCGGACGCGGGCAGGACCGGACGGCCGATGTGGTGGTGCTCGACCTCCACACCCCGCTTGAGCAGTTGACCGGCGGAGTTCTGAGCACGCAGGGCCAGGGCGCCCATCGAGGCCGCAGCTCCCCACCGCAGCCGGTGAAGCCGACGTCCGAAAAGTAATGTGAAGGACGACGCACGCAGGCGCTCCGCCCCCTCGGGAGCGAGGCGGTGACGGCCATGGGCCGACGGCGCTCGACGGGCTATGCCGTGACGTCCGCCGGTCGGGCGCCGTCGAGGCGGGCTGCGGCGCCGGGGAACAGGACGGCTGCGTTGCGTCCGATGTCCTGGCGTTGCCGCGGCGTCAGGCCGTCGAACTGGAGCAGGGATTTCCGGTTGGCTTCGACGGTCTCCTCGGTGCTACAGGGCACCCCGGAGTCCGAGCCGTAGACGAGGTGGTCCGGCGTGGTCATCGTGAGTGCCGCCGCCAGGCAGGACGGGAACCCGGTTGCGGCGGTGTCGAGGTAGAGCCGCCGCAACTGGACTCGGATCTCGTCGGCGCTCAGGGCCTTCGGATTGGGGACCCATGCCTGGGCGCCGAGCAGCCCGAGCCGGCCCGACATGGCCGGCAGCGCGCCCCCGCCGCCGCAGTGGGCGACGATCAGTTTCACGTTCGGGTATTCGCGGAACACGCCTGCGTAAAGCATGTCGACGATCGTCCGCGTGGTCTCGAAACCGACCTCCAGCAATGGTGCCGGCCGACCCTGCACGCCGTCCGCGTACGCGTCGGGGTGCGCGAGCACCGTGGCGCCACGGCGGTCGAGTTCCGCCCACATCGGTTCCAGGCTCGGGTCTCCGAGGTACACGCCGTTGCGTCGGCAGGTCACCGCGAAGCCGTCCGCGCCCAGTTCCGCCGCTCGGTCGAGTTCGGCCATCGTCGCGGTCACGTCATCGGTGGGCAGGGCGGCCAGTAGGCCGAAGCGGTCGGGATACTGCCGTACCAGGGCCGCCCCGTAGTCGTTGGATGCCAGCAGGGCCTCGGTCGTGTCGGGCTGGTTGCTCAGCATCTGCATGCCGATGCCCGTCCGGTCCATCTGCTCGAGCGTCCGCTCGACGGTCCAGTGGTACGGCTCCGGCGCCAGGAAGCAGGCATCGCGCATCGCCCGCCAGGTGGCCTCCCGCTGTCCAGGGGTGGTCGGCGGGGTGTAGTGGGCATGCACGTCGATCCAGGTATCGCTCATGGTGTCAGCCTGCGCCGCTCAGCGCTCTCAAGGAAGCGCATACTTCCCATGTCCGTTATAGAGTTGATCTATGTCCGCCGGGATCCGGCTGCAAGGCCTGGACAACAATCATCTGTACGCGCTCTACGGGTTGCTGACCGAGCGAAGCGTCACCGGCGCCGCCATACGGCTCTCGCGCACCCAGCCGACGCTGTCGGCCGCACTGGCCAGACTGCGCCGCCACTTCGGCGACGAACTTCTCACGCGCGTCGGCAACCACTACGAGCTCACCCCGTTCGCCGCCCAGTTGCAGCCGTTGGTGAGCGTCGCGATCGCAGCGGTCGAGCGGGTGTTCTCGGCGCAGTCGGAGTTCGACCCGGCGGGATCTGACCGCGTGTTCACCATCGTGTCCTCGGACTACGGGACGAGCATCGCCGGGGCCCGGCTCGTCGCGCTGCTCGAAGAACGCGCGCCGAACGTGAGTGTCCACTTCAGCCCGGTCACCGCCGAAGTGCTCGCCCGAGACGGGGAGTTCTCCCGCACGGTGGACGGGGTCTTCATGCCGCACGGCTACTTGGACCTGCCATGTTCCCTCACCCTGTTCCGCGACCGCTGGATCTGTGTGGTCGCGGCCGACAACCCGGATGTCGGCGAGCACCTGACGATGGCCGACCTGTCACGGCTTCCGTGGGTCACCACGTTCGGTGACCCGCTCGGGAGAGCGCCGGCGTGGCGGCAGATGGAATTGCTGGGCGTCGTGCCACGGGTCTGCGCGATCGCCGACTCGTTCCTGGCGATGCCGCACATGGTCCGCCGCAGCGGGGGGATCGCGTTCATGCAGCAGAGGCTGGCCCGGGATCTCGCCCCGGTGCTCGGCGTGCGGATCGTCGACACGCCGTTCGATGCCGTACCGATCGTAGAGGCGTTCTGGTGGCACCCGATGTACGACACGGACCCCGGTCACACGTGGCTGCGCGGGCTGCTCGCGGAGGCCGCGTCGCAGCTCCAGTGAGGCGGGTGTTCAGGCCGTGGGGCAGGCGGCGGCCGGGCATCGGTTACGGCCATCGCTCGCGGCCGAGACCCAGCGCACCTCACCGCCCTTGGCGTCCTGGCCGCAGGTGCGGTGTGGGCCGCGGCCTCTGGACTTCCACTGAGCGTCCGTCCCGCGCGTCGGCAGGCGGTGCGAGGTGGTCAGTGGTTCGGCGCGCCCGTCCTCGCCCATGACTCCGGGTCACCGGCCGCTGGGTCGGCGGCGGACGTGCGGCGCACTTCCCGTCGGGCGACTCAGGCGACCAGAGCGGCGGACACTCTCATGCATCTTGCCCGTCCCGCTGCCCTGCTCGCCTCCCTCACCAGCCTGCTCCTCACGGCGCTCGCCACCGCGGCCACCAGCCCCAACATCACTGCGGTGCCGCACCAACAGGGGCGGCCGCCGGGGCAACCGTCACGCTGCCCGTCCGCGACACCCTGCCCCCAGTGCGCGAGGAGGACCGGACCGGCTACCAGCGGTCCAAGTTCAAGTACTGGACCGACGCGGACCACGACGGCTGCAACACCCGCGCCGAGGTCCTCGAGGCCGAGGCCGTCACCGCGCCCGAGCAAGGCCCGAACTGCCGCCTCACCGGGGGCGTCTGGCACTCCCCCCGACCACTACATCAGCGGGCCCAGCGGCCTGGACATCGACCACCTCGTCCTCCTCACCGGAGCCTGGCACTCCGGCGCCCGCACCTGGACCCCAACGGAACGCGAGGCCTACGCCAACGACCTCGGAGACGACCGCGACCTGATCGCCGTCTCGGCCGCCGCCTCCAACCGGTCCAAGGCCGACCAGGACCCCTCCACCTGGCTGCCCCCGGCCGCCGGCTACCACTGCACCTACGTCACCGGCTGGATGACAGACAAAACCCGCTGGAGCCCGACCATCGGGGCCCCCGGACAGACCGCCCTGGCCGAGGTCCTCGAACAGTGCCCCGACACCGCGATCACCGTCACCCTCGCCCGATAGTCCCGCACCCTCCTGTCGACCGCCGGGCCCGCGGCAACGCTGCGGGCCCGTGGAGGGCTGGACTCGCGCCGCTTCCGACGCGCCGAGGCAGTTACGCTTCCCTTGCAGTTGATCAGGTGGTGAGCGGCCGCCTCGTCGGCTGGGCGATCGCGAATCACACGCGCACCGATCTCGTCATCGACGCCCTGGCCGCCGCCGATCCAAGACACCCATCGCTCCACCTCTCGATCAAGGTGTTGCGACGATCGATGGAATCCGCGCTTTTGCTCCGGCGCCACACCCGTCGGGAGGAGCCGGCTGACCGGCAGCGCCGCCGGCCCCGGCGCTACCGCCGGGGCTCGACCGTCTGCCTCAGTTGTACCTGACCTCCAGCGGACGGTGCACCGACTGGGCCGGAGCGGTGACGGTCAGGGTCCGCGAGCCCGCGTCGAAGGACCAGTGGGCGGCGGAGACCCGCCGCCCGTTGACGAAGACCTGCTTCGGCGCGTGCGCGTTCATGAAGGAGACCGTCCACGCGCGGCGGGAGACCTGGCCCTTGAACGATCGCGACGCCGGGGCGATCGAGACCGTGTGGTTCGCGCCGTGCTCGGCGTAGCGGATCGCCGTCGTGGCGCTCTGCCTGCTGTCGGCCGTGGTGCCGTTGTCCTCGTACAGGCTCGTGGCCCCCGGCGCGCCCTGCGCGACGGTGACCGTCGCCTTGGTGAGGGGGTTCTGGACATCATTGGCGACGTTGCCGGTGCGCGTCGTCATGATGCCGCCCGACTTGACGAAGACGGGCATCGAGTCCAGCCCCGTGGTGATCTTCTGCGTGGTGCCGCCCGCGTACGTCTTGCCGGTGAAGTAGTCGGTCCACGAGGAGCCGGCCGGGAACCAGACGGACGTCGTGGCCGATTCGCCGGGCGTGGTCACCGGGGCGACCAGCACGTCGGGGCCGTAGAAGTACTCGCTGCCCGCCGTCGCGTACGCGTCCTGGCTCTCCGGGTACTGCACGTAGGCCGGCCGTACCACGGGGGTCCCGGTGCGGTTGGCCTGCTCGGAGAGGCTGTACGTGTACGGGACGAGGTCCTCCCGCAGGTTCAGGAACTTCCCGGCGGACGCGTCAGCGGCCGGCCCGTACTGCCAGGGCAGCCGGTCGGCGTGGTTGCCGTGCAGGCGGTCCACCGGCTGGAAGGTGCCCAGCTGCACCCAGCGGGCGTACAGGTCGTCGGGCAGCTTCGTGGTCCCGGGTTCCGCGCCCTTGGCCTGGGTGCCGTCGTTGTTGAACCCGCCGATGTCGTGCGACACGTTGGACAGGCCGGTGGACGCCGACTCGCCCGGGGTGTAGCCGACCTCGAACTTGAGGGTGGCCCAACTGGACGTGGAGTCACCCGTGAAGTGTGCGGTGGTGCGCTTGTCGGCCCACGGCCCTGACGGCAGGCCGTGCGGGTTGTAGTTGCCCTGCGGCAGCGCCCCGAAGGCCCGGGAGAGCGCGAAGGAGCGCTGGCCGTTCTTCGCCGAGTCGTCGGCGTACTGCTGGTTGATCCAGGCGTCAGGCGTCACCCCGCCGAGGGACGAGACGGACGCGTCGCAGCACCAGTCGAGCCACCAGACGTCCACGCCGGCCTTGTCCATGGGCTCGTGCAGATCCAAGTACGCTTTGAGCTGGTCGGGGTCGCCCCAGTCGAAGGTGTAGGTGTTGTTGCCGCTGTCCTTCAGCTTGCCCTTGGCCGTGGCCTGCGCCTGGGCGAACCTGGGGTCGTCACCGGAGATGCTCGGGTGGATGTTGAGCGAGTTGTGCAGCCCCTGCGCGGCCGACCAGTCGAAGAACGCCTTGGGGTCGGGGAACTTCTTCGGATCCATCTCCCAGCCGTCCCAGGTGCTGGGCGACTTGAAGTCCGTGTCGGTCACCAGGACGTCGAGCGGGACGCCGTCCTTGCGGAACTTGGGCAGGATGGTGTTCTCGTAGTCCGCGGCGCTGCGGTCGTAGTACTCGGAGTACCAGACGCCGTACGCCCAGCGCGGCAGCAGCGCGGAGGGCCCGGTCAGGGTGGCGAGGTCGGCCAGGCCCTGCTGGTAGTCGTGTCCGTAGCCGAACACGTACCCGTCCTGGTATCCCTTCCCCGCGTGGTCGCCCCGCTGCGTGACCTTCCGGGTGGCGTTGTCGAAGATCGCCGAAGCGGTGTCGTCGAGCAGCGTCCAGCCGTCCTGGTAGAGCAGGCCCGGCGTCGTGGGCGCCTCGCCGTTGACGCCGTCGAGGCTGCGGCGGTACCCGCCGAGCGGCGCGTGCGGGGAGAGCAGCGGCGAGGTGCGCGAGGTCACCGCTGCGGTGTCGAGGTTGACGCGGCAGCCGTCGTCCTCCGGGCAGCCGACGGTCACGTCGTTGGTCCCCGCGGCCAGGTGCACCGGCACGGTGGCGGTGCGCCAGGCGTCCCAGTCACTCGTAGCGGGCAGCGAGGCCTTTACGGGGACGCCCGCGCCGACCTTGACGGAGATGGCACGGGCGGCGCCGCTCGCGTCGCCGTTGGAGTACCGAAGCTGGAGGGCGTAGTCGCCGGCCTTGGGCACGTCGACGACGTGCAGCGTGTCCCGCGCGCCCGAGGACTCGAGACCGGCCACGAACCCGCGGCCCGAGTAGCCGTTGTGGTCGGACTTGAGCGCGGCGGAACCGCCGAGGCCCGCGGTCTCGGCCTGGCAGACGGTGCCGAAGGAGCAGTCCTCGACCGGTGGATTCACGGGGTCCGGGTAGGGCGCTCCCGGCGTCAGGACGGCAAGGTTGTCAAGGTTGACGTTGCCGGAGTCGGCCGCGGTCCGTGCGAAGGTGACGGTGTGGGTGCCGGCCGACAGGTTGAGCGTGACCGACGTCGTGGACCAGGTGTCCCAGTTCGCGGTCTTCGGGAGCGTCAGCGTCTTCGCGGCGCCGCCGTCCGCCGACACGCTCAGGGTGCGGTCCTCGTCGCCGCCGTCGCCGCCGACGGCGTTCGCGTAGCGGGTGGCGACCTGGTAGGTGCCGGCCTTGGGTACGGTCACGGAGAACGACAGAGAGTTGCCCGTCGACTGGAAGCCCGCCGCGAAGCCGGAGCCGGTGTAACCGGAGTGGTCCATGGCGACGCCGACGCCGTTGAGGGTCTGGTCCTCTGCCTCGCACCGCGTCCCGACGGCGCAGACCGGCGCGTTGGGCCAGGGAGCGGCGGTGACCGACTGCTTGCCGGCCTTCTGCGTCACCTTCAGGTTGTCCGCGGTGAACTTCCCTGAGCCGACCTTGTACGTCAGCGTCATGGCGCTCGTGCGGATCGTCAGCTCGCCGTGGCGCGTCGACGACGTGAACGGGGTCCTGCCGAACGTGTCGCGGCCGATGGCGTTGAAGGTCGCCGCGTCGACGAACTTCGCGTCCCCCGCGTACTCGGTGCGTATGAGCGTCGGGGAGAGGACCTCGAACCGGGCGTCGCCCGAGACGACCTCAGAACGCGCGGCGCTGTGACCGCGAGCCGCTTGCGCGCCTTGCGCTGCCTGTGCGGGGGACCCGGCGGCTCCCAGGGCCACCAGAACGCCGGCCGCGGCAGCGGCCGCCGTGAGTTTGCGACGCTGTCGCCATCTGTGAGTCATGGAACCCGGTACTCCTTCGGTATCTCCTGGAGGGGGTACTTCGCCTGCGCTGACAACGATGTCAAGAATCGGTGAAGCGGCAGCCGGGGCGCGCACACCAGGGTGCGGGAAAGTGCGGGGGCTCGTCTCGAAGTGTGACTACGAGTAAGGCGGTTGCCGACGGGACACGTTGTCCGAGTCATCCGCGACCGCCTCTCGACCGGCACCGGTACCTCTGATCATGTTCCTTTCAATATCAACCCACCGCGCCGCACTTCGTCAATGCGTCGGCGCCGCCGGGCAGGTGGGTCGACGGACGGTCCCTCAGCAGGGGGCGGCGCCGGTCTCGCCCGTCCTGGCGAACCTGTTCCTCCACTACGCGTTCGAAGCTCGGATGGCCCGGGAGTTCCCGGGCGACCAGTTCGAACGGTACGTGGACGACGCGGCTGTGCACTGCGTCAGCGAGCGCCGGGCCAGGATGCTGGTCGAGGCGATCGGCAACAACAGGATGGAGGCAGTCGGGCTGCGGTTGCACCCGGCCAAGCCCCGGACCGTCTACTGCAAGGACGCGAACCGCAAACGCTCCTACGAGCACACGTCGTTCACGTTCCTGGGGTTCACGTTCCGGGGATTCAGGTTCCGCACCCGCTCGGCACGCAGCAAGCACGGGGGCACGTTCCCCTGCTTTCTGCCCGCGGTCAGCAGAGACGCCCTTAAGAAAATGGGCGCCGCGGTACGCACGCAATTGGCGCATGCGCAGCGGGGCGGCGAGCGCTGGTGCGCTTGTGAACCGGCACGTTCGAACGTCCGCTCCCCCGCGGAGGCGCGAGCGAGCCCCGGACCATGTCGTTCCGGGGCTCGCGGGCTCCTCAGGGGCGGCTGCCACATGTCAGCCTGAAGGTGCTCGATGTTCGTGAAACGGACCTCTTCCTGAGAGCCGGAGGACGTCAGCCGCGGACGATGTTCTCGGCCTGGGGGCCCTTCTGTCCCTGGGTGACGTCGAACGTGACCTTCTCGCCCTCGACCAGCTCGCGGTACCCGTTGCCGGAAATGTTCGAGTAGTGGGCGAAGATGTCCGGTCCGCCACCGTCCTGGGCGATGAAACCGAAGCCCTTCTCGGAGTTGAACCACTTCACAGTGCCGCTGGCCATACCGCGTCCTTCGATCTCGCCGGGGGTGCCGGCCTGGGTGAGTTGCGGGGTCTCCCACGGTGGGAAGACACCCGGCTTCCGGCCTACCCCAGTCAGGGCCCCGCCAATCGATCATCCGTCCCGGATTCGGAAGCAGTCTGATCCGGTGGCCGACCGGCGTGGCATGAGGGGCCAGGACTGAGAGACGCAGCGCGGCGGGTGCGGGCGGGATGAGGTGCGGCAGCGCCAGATCCGACAGGTCGGATTCGGTGGCCAGGGCGGGTTCGGCCAGACCACGGCGCGGGAACGGGACCGCCGGCCGCCGCCCCCAAGACCAGCGCCTGCCAGCTGGCCGGCTCACCATCCTTTTGGTCACGCTGGGCGCACCGTTGGCAATTCGCGCCAACGTGGTGCGGGCGTCGGCGGCGTACTTGGCGGATGGGCTGCGTGCGGCAGTCCTCCATGGCGTCTCCCTTGGCCTGGTCCGCGGTGTTCTGGGCGGTCTGGGCTCTGCGGCGGCGTTCTTGGAGTGGGCGTCCGCGCGCGCCCCGAACGCCTCCGTGAACGGCTCGTCCGCGAAGACCTCCGCGAGCCGGTCCCGCACCCGCATCGCCAGACTGCCCTGCGGGAACGCCGCCTGGGCCACCCCCGCGGTCTGCGCCGGAACCTCCGGCAGCTCCCGGCCGCATCCACAACCGCATCACCCCCACGGCCGCATGACAGGACAACGCCCGCACGGACAGTTGTCGGCGGTGGGATGTGTGTCGCCGCCTTGGCCGGCCCCGGCCTGCTCACCCGCTTCCTGCACCAGCTCCCCTCCGGCTACGCCCTCCTGTGCGGCCGCGCCGAACTCACCCTAGCCGCCTGACCTCTCGCCTCCTTGTGCGCCCGAGAGCCGGCCTCAGCCCGGCGGCCGGCATCGAATGCCCGAGCCCATCAGGCAGGAGAGCTGGCTCTAATGGCTGGGGCACGAGACGAAGGGGGCGGGGGTGACCTACGAGGAGCACCTGCTCGACAACCGTCTCCAGACGCTCTCCGACGACGTGAAGGGCAGCGCCGTCGCGGTCTGGGTGAACACCGCATGCCGGCTCCAGCGGGCGGAGACGGCGACGCTCCCTCACGCAACGGTCGTGGGGGAGCGCCGTTCTATGGGTGTCCAGGGAGCCGCCTGTTGAGGAGCTTGCTGTCAGCCGTCGGTAGGCCCCTTCGCGAGGGGGCCTACCGAGCACTTCAGCGTGTTCCTCGCATCTGGCCGAACCATGAGGGATCGTCCATCTCTCCCTCGTCCTCGTGCCACTGCGGAGGTGCGGAGACGACGAAGCTTCTCAGGCCGTCGCCCAGGGCGAACAGGCGGCCCGGAAGGACATCCACCCCGTAGTCGAGGCCGACGGTCCGGCATTCCTCGTCGTCGGCCCGGCGGATGGCCAAGCCGTTGTAGCCGGGGCGGAGGACCATGAGGTCGACGTTGGCGAAGTGGACGTCGATGCGCGTCTGCGGCGGCCTGTCCCTGCTACTGCGGAGGAGGAGCCTGCGATGGCCGACGGTGTACTGCCAGACCTTGAAGTATCTGTCCGATCGGAACAGCTCGGGGCCGGTGGCCGCCGGCGTCACCTCAGCTCCCACTGTTCAGCATGTCCCAGTCGGGTCCGGGGATGTTCACGACTTTGCCCTCTTCACTGTAGAATGTGATGTTGCGCCACTCGAAATTCTCCAACTGGATCCGAAGTCCGATCTGGCCCATTTCCCATTGGGTGGCGGCCCGGTCGCCGGAGCGCCAGGCCTTGTACGCGCTCGCATACTGCTCGGTTGGGGTTTCCCCGTCGAAGCTCTTGACACTGACCGCCACCATGCCGTTGTTGCGCAGGACATTCGAGACCTCGGCCATCCACAGAGCGATCGGCTTTCCGTTGCTCCGGCCGATCCCCTCCGCGTAGGCGTCATCGTTGAAGGTGTATCCCCCCTTGATCTCCTTGGCCAGAGCCTCCGAGTGCTCGCCGATGCCGAGCACCATGGTTCCGCTCGGGCAACCGCTCGGGTTGTGGACCAGAACCGGCGTCGTCCCGGCCAGCACATAAAGTCACGGAAAGCAGGGGATGAGCCCGTCGTCGACGTGGTTCTCGCTGTAGCCGAACTGTCGTCCGAGGGCTTGGTAGCGGGCGAGCCGGGCCGGGTCGACCGGCACGCCATACGTGCCCAGAGTGGCCAGGAGCCGGCGGAAAGCCAGGTCGGGGTCGGCGGAGGTTGCCGCTGCCTGCAGAGCTGTCACCGCGTCCTGGTCGGGGGTGGGTCCGCCCCCTATGACCCTGCCCGCAAAGAGCGGAGCGATCTCATGGATCTCCCGCATCACTGGCTCGGCCAGACCAGTGCGGCCTGGTGCCACGACCGGTGTGTAGACGGGGTCGACGTCGGCCAGATAGGCGCGGCACTGCCGTGCGATCTGCTCGAGCCAGGGCCGCCCGTCGCGGTCGAAGTCGTCGGTGGTGTGCCAGCGGTTGGTCGCGGCGCACCACAGCGTGGTGATGGTGGTGGCGGGCAGCGGGCAGTCCAGCAGTCGCTGTGAGTCCTCCAGGAGTACCGCGGCGTAGGAGCCGGGGATGTGTCCGTGATCTCCTCCCTGTGCGACCTTCTGGATGTGCTGACGGACGGTGCCTTCGTAGTGCCAGTCCGTGGCGCGGAACACAGTCGCGAGCATGGGCAGGCCAAAGCATCCGGAGGGGAAGTCACGCAGTCCCGCGTCGAGGGGCGGCCACCGTACGGTCAGCACCCCGTGCGAAGCCGCGCGCCGATAGACGGTGGGTCAGGCCGGCCGGAACAAAGGTCCACTCGCCGGTCCGCCACTCCACCACGATTCCTGTTCCTTGTCCGCCGCCCTGCCCGTAGTTCGATGAATTACCGGAATTGACGCCGCCCCTTCGCCGTGGCGCTGCGGGTCAGATGCCGAGCAGGCGTCCGGCTTGTGCGACCAGGTGCTCGTCGGCGGCCAGAGAGGCCTCCCGGGCCTTGGTCAGGGTCTCGGTCCTGTCGGCATCGCGCAGGGCGCAGGAGGCGCGCGCAACCGCGGCGTTGTTCGTCTGCTCGGCGGCGTGCGCGCGCCGGGTCTCCACGTAGGCGCCGTAGGTCTGGACGTGCGCGCCGGATCCGGCCAGCGCCTGGTTCACCGCGGCCGTCTGCCGTGCGTCGAGCGGCCGGTCCACACCTGCCGCCGAGTGGAGGTAGACCTGGCTCGGCATCACCGCGCCGGTCAGTGATGCGGGATGAGGAAGGTCAGCGCTCCGACCGCGCTCGCGGAGACCGGCGCGTTGGCTCCCTCACTGCTCGCGATTGATCCGACCGGCGCGCAGTGCGAGATGAGGGAGTGCAGGCGCGCGTGCACCTGCTGGCCGTCAGCTCGTGGCGATCCACGCGGTGCGTCCCGCTGAGCGGCCCCGTGAACACGAGACGTCGATGACCGCCGACACCGTCGTTGTTCCCAAGGGTGCCGATGCGGCGGTATGGGCCGCGGCGATCGAGGTGATCCGCAGGCCCGCGCCGCCTTATGAAGGGTGCTTCCTGCACCGTGACTTTCAGCCCGGCAACGTGTTGTCCGACGTGCCGCCTCGGAACTCGGAAGGTGGCCGGATCACCGGCGCCATCGACTGGGCCGCAGCCGCCAGGGGCCCGGCCGATCTGGATGTGGCGCACTGCTCCGTCAATCTGGCACTGCTGCACGGACCGGCTTGGGGTCTGCGATTCCCTGAGGCGTACGAGGAGGCCGGCGGTGTGCTGGCGGCGGGCGGGCGCGAGCGGCTGTACTGGCGGGTGCGGGACGCGCTGGCCGCCTCGGAAGAAGTGCGGTCGGTGTCGCAGACGTGGCGGGAGGCCGGGAGGACCGAGCTGACGACACGAGCCGTGGAGGAGCGACTGGATGCCAATGTCACCGCCCTGATGGACGCGTCGGGCTGACGGTCATCACCCACATTGCGGGACGAATACCAATGACCGAGTTCAGAAGGCCGCCCAGTGCAGGCTGCCGGCCCGCGACGAGTAGGCTGGTCGTTCGTAATCGGACCGGGAGGTCGGCGTGGACTATGGCGACAAGCTCTTCTGGCTCTCGGTTGTGATTCAACGCAAGTACGCGCAGATCTGCGCCGAATTCGACCTGACCCCCTCGCAGGCCACGCTGCTCTGCGCAGTCAGGAACGAGCCGCGGCAGATGGCTGACCTCGCCGCGTCGTTGGGTATGACCAAGAACGCATTGAGCCAGCTGGTCGATCGCACCGCGCGGCGCGATTTGGTCGGCCGGGCAACCTCGGCGCAGGACCGACGGGTTGTCATGCTCAGTGCGACGCCCACGGGGAAGGTGCTCGGCGAGGCCGTTTACGCCGAGGTCGCCAAGCGCCTGCCCGAGATCGCGAGGAACCTCGACGCCGACGACCAGCGCGACTTCGAGCGCGTGGCCACCGCCATCGTGGACACCTCGGACCTCTCTTCGCCCACCTCGAACCAACCCAACACACCGTGAGGTCCCGCCACACCCGCACCTTGACGAGGTTCATGCCGTGAACTAGTTTCGTTCATGTCGTGAACTAGTGAGGGGTGGCAGCGATGAGCGCACAGACGACCGGCACGATCGCAGTCTTCGGCGCGACGGGGCAACAGGGAGGGGCGGTGGTCGACGCGCTGCTGGACCACAAGGCGCGGGTGCGGGCTCTGGTCCGCAACCCGCAGTCCGACCGGGCTCAGGCGCTGGCCGCCCGCGGCGTCGAGCTGGCGGCCATCCGGGCCGACGACCCGGCGTCGCTGGCCGCCGCGCTGGCGACGGTCGAGGGGTTCTACTTCATGACCCCGGAGGCGAACAGCCTCGAAGAGGTCGAGGCGGAGATCCGTATCGGTACCGCGCTCGTCGACGCGGCGGTCGAGGCGGGCGTCCCGCACGTCGTGTTCAACTCGGTCTTCGGAGCGGACCGGAAGTCGGGTGTGCCGCACCACGACTCGAAGCACTCGATCGAGGAGCACCTGAGGAAGTCCGGCCTCCGGGCCACGATGGTTCGCGCGACCGCCTTCATGGAGAACTTCGCGAGCGTGATTGCACCGAGCCTGGAGCATGGGGAGATCGTGCTGAGGCTGCCGCTGCCGGAGGACGTCGCCCTGAAGATGATCTCGGTCAGGGACATCGGCCGGGTCGCCGCCGCGCTCCTGCTCGGCACCGCGGAGGGGCCCAGCCGAGCTGTCGAGCTCGTGGGCGACGAGCTGACGGGCCCCCAGATCGCCGCGGCGTTCGGCGCGCACGCCGGGCTCCCGGCACGGTACGAGGTCCTCCCGCTGAGCGCGCTTCCCAACGACCTCGACAAGGCGATGTTCCGCGAGTTCGCGAAGGCCGCGGAACACCCTTCGGACCCCGCGGCACGCTCGATCGAGCCGGCCACCCTGGACCTGGCCGAGTGGATCCGAGCTACCGGCTGGACCGCGCCCGCAAACGTGGCTGGTTCCTGAGCCTCCGGCCGCGATGAACGCCCCGCGATCGTGCCCACGGTCTCGGCGCTCTGGGCACGGCAACGCATCCGCCGACGGTCGGAGGACCAACCTCCTCGGCCTCGTCAAACACGTGGCCAGCGTCGAGGCCAGGTACTTCGGCGAGGTCTTCGACCGCCCTTCCCCGGAACCGCTGCCCCGGTGGCAGGACTCCAACGGCAGCGATCTGTGGGCGACCGAGGACGAGACCCGCGATCAGATCATCGGATTCTACCGGCGCACGTGGGAACACTCGGACGCGACGATCAACGAGCTTCCCCTCGACGCCCCCGGCCGCGTGCCGTGGTGGCCGGAGCCTTATGCCGACACGAACCTGTTCGCCGTCATGGTCCATGTCCTCGGCGAGTCCGTCCGGCATGCCGGGCACGCCGGTATCCTGCGCGAGGGCCTCGACGGCCGGACCGGGCTGCGCGCCGGACACGAGAAGCAGATCGACGAGGAAACCCGTGCAGCCTACTGCGCGAAGATCGAGCAGGCCGCCAGGTCGGCCGCACCCATCAAGGCGTAGAGGTCGTCTCACGTGACTTGATGTTGCCCCGTTGCTGCCGTCGTTCGCTGCTCGTCCGCAAGGTGGTGGGACCTCTCCATGTGACGAGCGGGCCGTGTTCACGGCAGTGGTGTATGTGCTCCCCAGCGGCTGCGCCTGGCGGCATCTGCCGCCAATGTTCGGCACGTCGACCGCCACCGCGCATCGCCGCTTCACGGTATGGACCGAGGCCGGCCTGTGGCGTCGTGGCCCGGGGCGAGGTGGACTGGACCTCGGCGATCGGCGGGGCGATCAACCCGGCTGACCTACGCTGTCGCCGGCACCGTCATCGGGCGCCAGGTCACGGCTGCTGGAATGCGACCTCGGGGTGCCTGGCCTTGGGGCCATCGAGGAGCGGCTGCGACATACCCCGCAGGTGAAGGTCGAAGAAGGCTGACACATAGTCGCGGGTTATGCGCCACCCGCGTTCTCCGGACAGCGGTACGGCAGGGTCCGTCAGACCCAACTGCCCGGCCAGATACGGCAGGTCCGTGAAGGAGAAGTGTTCAGCGCCTGCCACGGTCAGCCAGCGTTTCCATCCGTTCAGGTGTTTCCACGCCTCAAGCCAGTCGGTTGTCGGGCTGCTGGGGCTGTGGGTGGACTCGGCGCCGAGCATCATGAAAGGGCGCCCGTCGAGTCTTGCCGCAGCCGGGTGCAGAAAGAAGTCACCGTCCAGGTCGACCCCTGCCCGCACACGACGGTCGGCGGCCATGGTTGCCGCCGCGGTTGCGCCCCCGATCGAATGCCCTCCGATTCCGATCCGGTTCGGGTCGATCACATGGGACAGTGCACCGGCCCGTCTGCCATCGGTCAACTCGCTGATCACAAAGAGCATGTCCCTGGCCCGGCCGCGCACGACGGCGGCCTGCTCCTGCGGAGTGTCGACCTGTTCACAGGCCGCACAGGTCAGCATCCGGCCCCCGGGGAAGGCGGTGCCGACGGATTCGTACGCGTGGTCCACCGAGGCGACGACGTAGCCGCGACTCGCGAGATCGTCGGCGATCGAGGTGAGTGTGGTGCGCGGCATCGAGAAGCCCGGAGAGAGCAACACCAGGGGGAAATGCCCAGCTGCGGGGCGCGTACCCAGGTGCGCGTGGGTACGCGCCCCGGCAACCGTTTCGTGGGGCACGACGCCGTCCAGTCCTCTCGCCTCCAAGAGGAGCTGCGCCTCCTCGTCGGTCATGTATGGCGCCGGCAGTCCACTCGCCGAGCGTGCTGGGTAGGACACCGTCACCATCAGCTCCCGGTTGCCGGCCGTAGGCACCCATGGGTCGGTGCGGTTCCGGTCGACCAAGTGCAGAACGCGGCGGCCCACGGGGTACGGACCGGTGGGGGACGGTAGTTCTAACCCGCTGCCGTACGGGTCTTGGGGCGCAATCTGCGCGGCGTTGACGGAGCCGGCCGGTGTGGCACTCAAAAGCGGCGCGGACAGGGCCAGGGTGAGCAGACCTGCCACAGCGGCGCTGCGATGTCTGGGGATCATGCAGCCGAAGCTAGGCCCTGGTTCTCCACAACACGTCCGGCTCCAGGATTACTTGGTTGTACCCCTGTCGGCGGACCCGGTCAGACCTTGGTATCACCGCCCGGCTGTGACTGAGCCTTCCAATGGGCGAGTTGAGCACCTCAGATCAGGTTCGGTCCGGCTCGCACTCCCCCTCGGTCACTGTCGCCCAGGGCCCTTGGCAGAGGTGCGCAACTGGGCCGTCCGGCACATTGCGACGGCACGTGACGATCAGCGAGATGAGCGTGGAGAGCCAGTTCTCGGCGTCGTGCTCGGCGGTGTTCTTCCAGACCCCGATGCGGAACCCGCCCGGCGCGTTGTGATCTCGCGCGTGCAGTACAGCGCGATGGCCGACACGCCTATGGCGAGGGGGACCCATTGCGGCTGGACGAAACCGACGTACTGAAACCAGACCCGACTTCCCGAGACCAGCTGCGTGAATGATCCCAATACCGCGGCGGCGTTGACGCCGGCGAGGGCGTAGCCGATTCCGCGCGTCCGGCGTTCCGTCCGGGAAGTGAGGGCCGCGGCCATTGCCAGGAGGCTCGCCAGCGTCAGCGTGGAGATCCCGCCAGGGAGCAGCCAGTAGCCCCAGTCGATGCTGTCGGCCGCGGCGGCCGACGCGACCACCATGGCGTAGGCGCAGAAGAGGAGCGCCGACGAGAGAACCCGGAGCGGCAGGGCCACGCGTGCCTGCCAACGGGGTCTTGCCTGCACGGCGAACCATACGATCAGCCCCACAGTGGCGATGGCGACCGCGCCGACGCCGCTGGCTACGTCGCGACCGTCATGGGCTCCGTCGATATTGGCCGCGGTCACCGTGGTGGCCACCAGCGTGATGAGGAACCAGGCCGCGATCGCGATCCAGGACCGCGGCGCACCGGGCTTCCGGGGAGAGGGGCCGCCGGTGGGCGACGACAGCCAAGCCCCTGTCAGCGGTGCGGTGGCCGCCGGCACGGGCTCGGTCGCGTCCGCAAGCCTCCGCAGGGCCTGGGCGGCGTCGGCGGCACTCGCGTACCGTTCTGTGGGATCCTTGCGCAAAAGTCTGAGCAGGACAGCGTCCCAGACCTCTGGCACACCCGCGGCCACGGAACTGGGCGCGGGTGGCTGCTGGCTCAGATGCGCCGTCAGATAGCCGACGGTGTCCGGTGCCTGGAACGGCAGCCTGCCGGTGACCAGCTCGAAGAGCAGGCAGCCCAGAGCGTACAGATCGCTCCTCGGTTCCGGGTGGCCGCGCGCCTGCTCCGGCGCCATGTACGGGGGCGTGCCCACGATGAATCCGGTCTGGGTCAGCCGGTCAGCAGTCGCGTAGGAATCGGCGGCGCGTGCGACACCGAAGTCGAGGACCTTCACCGTTCCCGAAGGTGTGACGAGGATGTTGGACGGCTTGATGTCCCGGTGCATGATGCCGTGAGCGTGCGCGTCACCCAATGCGTCACATATCTGAGCGCCCCACCGGGCCGCCTCGGCCAGGTCGACGGAGCCTTCGCGGAGCTTGACGTCGAGCCCTTCGCCCCGCACCAACTCCATGACCAGAAAGGGCACGGTGCCTCTCTGCGTATCGCTCTCGCCGAGATCGTGGACGGACACGATGTACGGATGCTGGAGCCGGGCGGTGATCCGTGCTTCGCGCAGGAAACGGGCGCGGGCCTCATCCCCACGGCTTTCCCCTCCGGCGAGAAGGGAGATCACTTTGACAGCGACCTGCCGGTCCAGCGTCTCGTCCCGCGCCTCCCAGACCTCGCCCATGCCGCCCTCGCCGAGCTGCCGGACCAATCGGTAACGGCCTCCCAGAAGCTGGCCCTCCACCGCGTGCCCTCCCCGTCGTGGACTCACCTGTGCGCCATCGCCCCGAGCCCCTCGATCATGGCACGTGGCGCAGAGCGCCACCCGCCACATGTGAGATTCCGAAGGCGTCATCAGGCGGTAACTCCTGTTTGGTGCCGCTCGGACGAGGCTGACGCGCCTGGCCAGCCGCGGGGCTCTTCGAGGCCGAGCCTCAGACGCAGGTCACCCACAGCGAGACCCGATGCACCCGTGCCTCCCAAGCCCTGGCTCCATATTGCGCGCTCCCCGTCTCCCCGCCCACCAGCGGGAACCCCTCCACCCGCTCCCGGTGATCGTCTTCCCGCCGGCGGCGGAAACGGTGGCGCTCGTGGTGGCGGTCACGTCGACCAGATCCACCGCGGTGCCCCGCAGCGGGGCGTGACCGGGCCTCACGCGGCGCAGGAACCGCTGGGCCTGGTCGGATTCGGTCTCACCGTGGGCGTAGACGGTGGTGAGGACCACTCGACAAGCAAGACACGATCGTCGGATTGACACAGTTTCGAGGAACCCTGCAGAAGTCAGCGGATGGTGAGGCCGCCGTCGACGGCGAGGATGGCGCCGGTGGTCCACTGGGCGGTGGCCAGGTAGGCGGCCGCGGTGGCGACGTCCTCGGCAGTGCCCAGGCGTCCCAGGGGATAGGAGTGCTCGATGTGCTCGTCGTGGGCGGTGCGCTGCTCCGTGGTCATGGGGGCGAGGTAGGAGTGCTCGTACTTGGGAGTGCGGACGGCGCCGGGAGCGATGGCATTGACACGGACTCCTTGGGGGCCGAGTTCACTGGCCAGCGCCCGGGTCATGGAGTTGAGCGCTCCGCGGGTGGCGGAGTAGGCGGCCGAATGACGGCCGGCGACCATTTTGCGGGCCCAGTAGCTGCTGATGTTGATGATGTTTCCCCGAGCGTTCAGGAGGGCGGGCAGGAGTTGCCGGCTCAGCAGCAGCGGCACCTGGACGTTGAGGTGCCACATGGTGTTCATCTCGTCGATCGTGGTGTCGGCGAGGGAGGCGAAGTGTGCGGTGCCGACGTTGTTGACGAGGGTGTCGACCCGGTCGGTCAGGTTTCCGACGTGCTCGGCGATCCGGGCGGGGGCATCGGGCGCGGAGAGGTCCGCGGGCACTGTGTGCACGACGGTGCCGTGGCGGCCGAGTTCCTTGGCGGCGGTCTCGAGCTTGTCGCGGTTGCGGGCGACAAGAATCAGGTCCGCCCCGTCGCGGGCGAGGGCACCGGCGATGGCCAGGCCAAGGCCTTCGCTGCCGCCGGTGACGACGGCGAAACGGCTGGTGGTGCGGTGCTCGGACATGTCAGATCGCCTTTGTGTGGTCGGTGGAAGCACTCAGGGCCGCGAACCGGCGTAGCTCTTGGAGTTGGTCGCTGCGGGCGTTCTCGATGCCGGCGAGGGCGTCGCTGCCGAGAGGAAGGCGCAGCGGGGGGCTCGGCAGATCGGCGAGGGCGACGAGGGCCTGGGCCATGCGGGCGGGGTCGCCGACCTGGCCTCCCGCGGCGCCGGCGGAGCGCGCCAGCGCTTCGTGCACGGGGAGGTAATCGGGGAAGGCGGCACTGCTGGACAGCCGGCTCGCCCAGTTGGCGCGGAAGCCGGTGCGGGCTGCTCCGGGCTCCACGATCGTCGTCCGGATGCCCAGCGGGGTCAGCTCGGCGGCCAGTGAGACGCTCAGACCTTCGAGGGCATGCTTGCTGGCCGTGTAGGCGCTCATCCCCGGGGCACCGGTCTGCCCTGCCAGCGAGCTGATCTGCAGCACACGGCCCGCTTTCGCCGCGCGCAGGTGGGGCAGAGCGGCTCGCAGGACATCGGCGGCGGCGAAGAAGTTCACTTCGAACTGGGCGCGCAGCTCCGTGTCGTCCAGTTCCTCGAAGGGGCCCGCCAGCGCGTAGCCGGCGTTGTTGACGACGACGTCGAGGCGGCCGAACCTGGTGATCGCATCATCCAGTACCGCACGCAGCGCACCGGCGTCGGTGATGTCCATGCGCACGGTGCGCAGACGCCCGGGAAAGGCGGCGGTCAGCGGTTGCAGCGGCTCATCGTCGCGCGTGACCGCGATCACTCGTTCACCTGCACTCAGAACCTCACTGACCAGGGCCTGGCCCAACCCGCCGGACGCGCCGGTGACCAGCCACACGCGGGACCCCATGCTTGACCCCTCTCCCAGCAATACAAACGGACCAATGTTGTCCGTTTCTTCAGAGTAGGCGAGGCGGACAGATGCTGTCCACTTATGGATAGGATGGAGTGATGAAAACGGAGCGGCCCGCGGCCACCCAGGGGACGGCGATGCCGGTGCGCGCCGACGCCCAGCGCAATGCCAGGCTGGTGCTCGCGGCCGCGCGTCGTGCCGTCGCCTCCCACGGGCTGGACGTGAGCTACCACGAGATCGCCCGGGAGGCCGGCGTCGGTGTGGGCACCGTCTACCGGCGCTACCCCGAACGCGACCAGCTCATGGCGGCGGTGCTGAGCGACATCCTCACCGAACTCATCGAGACCGCGCACCAGGCCCTGGACTGCGATGACGCCTGGGAGGGCTTCTCGTTGCTGTTCACTGGCCTGGCCCTGCGCACCGCGCAGAACGCGGGACTGTCCGGCTCCCTGGACCAGCACGGCGGTCCCGTTGTCGCCGAGCAGCGCCACGAGCTCCTCGGCCTCGCCCGGAGGGTCATCGAGCGCGCCCAGGACCAGGGACGTCTTCGCCGGGATCTGGCCTGGCAGGAAGTGCTGCGGCTGACCGGCGCCCCAGCGGTACAGGGATGTGTGCTGGGACTTGAGCCCGAGCCCGCACACGGTCACCACTCCGTGCTGACCGTTCTTCTCGACGGTCTACGGACCGGCTGACACCAGCGACGTGCCGAAGCTCTCAGGAGCGGATGACATCGTGCGGGAGTGGACGACATCGCCGGGACGATGCCGTGCACCCGTTCGGCGCGTTCCATGAATGCGAGGCTCCCGACACCGGCCATACCGGCCCTTTGTCGGTGACTGGTTGAGCCGACCCCGCGCGGCCCTCTGGAACCAGTTTGCGTCAGGGCTGAATCGTCTCCAGGTCCTCAGGGTGGGGGCTCTGACCCAGCCGATTTCGCTTACATGCAGAAAAAGCCGCATCAACCCCTAAATGCCGCAAATTGCCCAGACGAGCGGTGCGCGCGGGGCTCACTGTCCGGCCGAACCGGACGGGGTCCGCTTCCCGCTGGCGTGCAGGGTACCGAGGAGGGCCAGTGCCTGGGCGGAGGGGCTGCCCGGGTCGGCGTGGTAGATGACGAGTTGCTGGCCCGGCGCGTCGCGGACGTCGAAGGACTGGTAGGTGAGGGAGAGAGGGCCGACGTCCGGGTGGAGAAGTTGCTTGGCGTCCTGGGTTTTGCCGCGCACGGTGTGCTGCGCCCACAACCGCCGGAATTGCGCACTGTGCTCGGTCAGGGTGTCCACGAGGTGACGCAGACGCGGGTGCTCGGGGTCGAAGCCGCTCGCCTGGCGCAGGTTGGCGACGGTGGCCTGGGCGGCCCGGTCCCAGTCTCTGTAGAAGTCCCGCCCGGCCGGGTCGAGGAAGGTCATGCGGGCCAGGTTGTCCGCGGGGGTGAAGGGGGCGTAGAGGGCGTCGGCCAGGGCGTTGGCGGCCAGGAGGTCGAGGGTGCGGTTCATGACGAATGCGGGGGTGTGGGCATAGCCGTCCATCAGCTGGCGCAGCGCGGGACTGACCCGTTCGGTGGCATGGAGGGAGCCTTGGCCGTCCGGTGACACCCCTGCCAGGCGGTGCAGGTGGGCGCGGGCGTCCGTGTCGAGCAGGAGCGCGCGGCTGAGAGCATCCAGCACTTGCGGCGACGGATGGCGCTCGCGCCCCTGCTCCAGCCGGGTGTAGTAGTCGGCGTTGACTCCGGCCAGGACGGCGACCTCCTCGCGGCGCAGTCCGGCGACTCTGCGCACGCCGTGACTGGCCATGTTGACATCCTCTGGCCGCAGGCGGCCACGGCGCGCGCGGAGGAACTGCCCGAGGTGGTTGTCGTCCATGGATCCCAGGCTAGACGGTGCCCGCGCACGCTTCCTGGGTGTGCCGCACCCAGGCAGAGAAGGTCCTGGTAGCCCTTCGCTGAGCTGCGCAGACTCGGTCGGGCACCGCAGCTGACACTCACCGACGAAGGGAACCCGATGACAGGCGACGTGCGCAGCGACCGGGACCGTGGGAACGCCGACGTGGTCGGCATGTGGGTGACCGCGGACGGCCACATCCGCCAGGAGCTGCTGCCGGACGGCCGCTACGACGAGGCCCGGGGAGACCGGCGCAGCGCGTACACCGGCCGGTACACGGTGACCGGCGACCACCTCGACTACGTCGACGACACCGGATTCACCGCCACGGGCGACATCCGCGACGGCGTGCTCCACCACGAACACCTTGTGCTCTACCGCGAGGACCGGACGGAGAAACCCTCATGAGGGAGCACGGCAGCGTCCCCGCTCCTCGTACTCACGGATACGCCCGCGGACACGGGATCCGCCCCAGTGCGGGCCCTGTCCCGCTCAACCGTCCCCGGAAGAAGGCAGAGCAGTGAAGCAGACCGGCGAAAGCACCATCGGCGCCGTCGGAACCGAACCCCTTGCGGGGGTTTCCCCGTCACCCGGCACTCTGGCCCTGCTGGTGTTGTGCGCGGCTCATTTCATGGACGCCATCGACCTGTCCGATGTGGGCGTGGCCCTGCCCGCGATCCAGCGTGACCTTGGCATGTCATCGGGTTCCCTGCAGTGGGTCGTGTCCGCCTACGCCCTCGGCTACGGCGGATTCCTCCTCCTGGGCGGCCGGGTCGCCGATCTGTCCGGCCGACGCCGCGCCTTCCTGGCCTCGGTCGCCGTCTTCGGCGTGGTGAGTGTGCTGGGAGCGCTCGCTCCGACCGGTGGCCTGCTGATCGCGGCGCGGCTGGTGAAGGGCATCGCAGCGGGCTTCCTGGCCCCGGCGGCCCTCTCCTTGATCACCACCAACTGGCCGGAGGGCCCGCGGCGTGGACGTGCTCTCGGGTGGTACGCCACCGCCGGCGCCTGCGGCTTCATCGGAGGGCTCGTCCTCGGCGGGGTACTGACCGAACTGTCCTGGCGGCTCGTCTTCGCGCTCCCGGTGCCCATCGCCGTGGCGGCACTGCTCGCAGGGCTGCGCCTGCTCCCGGCGGACCGCCGGGACAGCACCCGCGAGAAGATCGACGTTCCCGGTGCGCTGACGGCCACTGGAGCTCTGATGCTCCTGGTCTACGCCCTCACGCAGGCTCCGGCGCACGGCTGGCTGTCGGCCCGCACTCTCGTCCTCTTCTCCGCCGCCGCCTGCTTGCTCGCCCTGTTCCTCCGCGTCGAGTCCCGTTCACGCAGGCCGTTGGTCCCGTTGTCCTTCCTCACTCGGCGTGCGACCGCGCGCACCAACCTGACGATCTTCGCGATGTGGGGTGCCTACACGTCCTTCGCGTTCCTCGCCACGCTCTATCTGCAGAACGTGCTGGACTGGACGCCGTTGCAGACGGCCGGTGCCTTTGTCCCGCTGGGCCTCGCCAACGGTGCGCTGGCGCCGTTCGCGGGCCGGCTCGCCGCCCGGTTCGGCGTGCACAGGATGATCGCCGCCGGGATGCTGCTCCTCGCACTGTCCTACACGCTGTTCTTCCGGATCGGGCCGGACAGTTCCTTCCTCACCGTGATCCTGCCCGTCATGGTCGTCAACGGTATCGGCACCGCCGCGACGTTCCCCGCGCTGAACATGAGCGCGGTGGCCGGGGTGCCCGACCGGGACCAGGGGCTGGCGGGAGCCTTGCTCAACACCTTCATGCAGATCGGCGGTGCTGTCGTCCTCGCCCTCGTCACCGCAGTCGTCGAAGCCGAACAGCAGGCAGACCGCTCCGGCCCTCTGGCGGGCTACACCCCTGGCACTGCCGTCATCGTCGCCGCCGTACTCGCCGGTCTGGGCGTCGCCCTGCTCGTCCGGCACCGGGGCGACAGCCGGAACCACTGACGCAGGGGCCCTCGACCCTACCACGAAGCCATCCGCCGCCGGGCACCGACACCCGGCCACCACCCCGTCAGGGAGTACCCGCATGACCTCCACAACCCTGTCCGTCGAAGCCGTCGCAGCTGCCGAGTTCGCTGGAAAGGCAGCTCTCGTCACCGGCGCCGCACGCGGCATCGGCAAGGAGACCGTGGCTCTCCTCCTTGCCCGCGGCGCACACGTCGTCGCCCTCGACATGCGCCCCGAACTGGCCTCGCTGACCGAGGAGTTTCCCGGGATTGTGACCGTGACCGGCGATGTCACCGTCGAAGAGACCGCCACCCGCGCGGTAGGGGCCGCCGTCGACGCCTTCGGCGGTCTCGACATCCTGGTCAACAACGCCGGACGCACCCTGAACAAGCCCGTCACGCACACCACCGCACAGGACTGGGACAGCGTGATGAACGTCAACGCCCGCGGCGCCTTCTTCTTCGCCCGCGAAGCCTTCCGCGCCATGGAGGAACGCGGGGGCGGCGCCATCGTCAGCACCGGCTCCTACGCGTCCACCGTCGGACTGCCCGAAGGGGTCGCCTACAGCGCGTCGAAGGGTGCGCTCGCCCAGCTGACCAAAGTGCTGGCCCTGGAGGGCGGCCCCCTGGGCATCCGCGCGAACCTCGTCGCCGCAGGCGTCGTCGAAACCGACTTCCTCGACACCTTCCGCCCCGACAGCCGCGCCTATCTCGCGTCCTTCGCGGACGCCCACCCCCTGGGCAGGGTGGCACAGCCCCGTGAGATCGCGGAAGTCCTGTGCTTCCTGGCCTCCCCGCGATCCTCCTTCGTCACGGGCACCGTACTCGCCGCGGACGGCGGCTTCACCGCAGCCTGATCCGCCGCCCGCGGACCACCGGGAAAAGAACGTGGGTGCGTGGCAGTTCCGCGGGCGGTGACAGCATCGGGGGCGGCTCCGGCACCTCGGCCCCCTTCTCTTCCTCGGCACGTCTGCGCAGGCGGTCGCGGTGCTGACGGCAGGTCTCCTCCACCGTGGCCGTCAGGTTCTGCAGCAAGTGCCGCCAGTCGGCAGCTTCTACTGCTCCAGCAGCACTTCGGGCCAGCGGCGCGGCTGTCTGTCTGTCTGTAGCGAGCGTCAGGCGGTGATGATGTCCGCCTTGAGCGGCAGCAGGGCCTGGGCGATCGTGCCGATGGTCGCCTCGTCCACCCCGGCCTCCGTGAGCGCGCCTGCGAGGTGGTCGACGACCTTGCCGAAGGCGTCGTCCGTGATGGCCAGGTGTGCGTGGGCCTTGCGCATGGAACGGCCGGAGTAGGGGCGGGTGGCGCCGAGGGCCTGGCCGATGAAGCGCCGCTGGTGCTGCTTGAGACGGTCCAGGTCCACTCCGGTGAAGTACGGCTGAAGGTCGGGATCGCTGAGTACTTTGCCATAGAAGATGTCGACGACGGCCCCTACGGCGTCCTCTCCTCCTAGCTGCTCGAAGAGGGTCGGGGAAGTGGCTTCGGACGGCGTGCCGGAGATGGTGTCGGTCATGGTGCCAGCGTCGCGCCGCCGTCTTGCCGGAACGTGAGGAGACGGTTTCCGGGCTGTCAGAAAGACCCTCCGGCCCGCCCGGGACGGCGGTGAACTCTTCGCAACCGGCTCCTCACGCGCCGGGTGGACGCCGGAAACACCGGGTCGGTTGTTCAGGTACGCCTCCACCTCACTGAACTGGCCGGTGGGTCGCTGACTGCAACAACTTCGAGCCGGGGGAGCAACAGGGGCCGTGCCCGACCGACCCGCTCGGCACATTCCTGCACGGGCTGCTCACCATGCCCGACCTGTTCGCCGCCGGCGGGTTCCGGGTGACTGACCTAGCCACCGACACCGTCTTCGTCGAGCCGGGCTGCTGCAACGGCCTGGAGACGTGGCGGGACTGGCTGGAGGTGCTCGACGGCACCGGCTGCTACTTCGGCCACGACCCGTCCTCAGCGGCCGAGCGTGTCGGCGACAACGTCCGGCTGGCTCTCGGCGCCGATGCGAAGGACGGAAGCCCGGTAATCGAATTGCCGGTGGACCAGGTGCGCGCGCTCGTCACCGGTGCCGAGACGGACCCCCGGGACTTCCACAGCCTTGCCGGAACCTGGGCCGAACAACACCTGCCGACACACGCCGCCGCCGTCATGGCCGTCTTGGCCCGGGCACTGATCTGGAGCTCGCGCAGTGACCAGTTTCCTGACCCACCGGGCGCGCGTGCACGACGCCCGGCTGCCCCTCCACCAGCGGCACAGCGCACTGCGCACATGCCTCACTGTTTTCGCTCCTCACGGCCTCCGGGCGACATACCACCACCTCACGCTCAGCGCCGGATCCCGCGACGGCTGGAGGCGGCACCGAACGCGCTGGCGCGGGCGGTGGAGGAACTGCACGAGGCGCGGGTGCCGTGGCTCGTGCGGGCAGAGGAGTATGCCGTGCAGCGTCGGGCGGAAAGCAGGCCGGGCAGCGGGCTGTGCCGAACCCTCGGCCGTGGTGGCTGCGGAGTTGGTGGGAGAGCCCGGAACGCACATGGTCCGAAGACCCGTTTCGCCAACCATCGCTGCGACTGTCCGAGTACGTCCGGTGACAGAACTCGCTTCTGGACGGCGCCGATCTGCCCAGCTGCCCGGCTTGCGGGGACGAGGGACCGCGAGCGCTGAGCTCGACCGGACATGGCTGGGTCGAGCTGTGCCGTGGGTGCGAGCTGGACAAGGACATATGGCCGACCGCACGTAGACCGCACATACGCCGGGGAAGACAAGGAACGGTGCGGCGGCACGATCGGTGCCACTGGCCTCGCAGGCACTTCCGGTTCGGAGATCTGCAAGGGATGATCACGGGGTTCCGTCCACCCGGCCGGTCCGGCTCGCGCTCATCGGGGCCCGGGCCCAGGGCGTCGTCGCTCCACCGCATCCAGGTGTGAGCGCCGCGCTCGACGGCTGCTTGGAAAATCCCATCGTGCCAAGAACCCATCGTGCCCTTGGAGGTCAAGCGACCGTGGCGGGCGATGGTCCTGGTCAGTTGCTTCTCGCCGGCAGCTTCGACGAGTTCGTTGACCAGGTGGGCGGCGAGCCCGTAGCGGCCCCGGAAGCCGGCCATCACCGCGGCGGGGCCGAGTCCGCCCAGCACCACCGCCAAGGACATGCCCCGGGCCCGTCCAGTGCTGATCGCCCGCTGTAGCGGTCCAAGGACGACCCCTCACCGCGCGGTCGCGATAGGGTGATGCAGAGTGTGCAAGTCGCATGCAGACAGAGGAGCGGCATGGTTACTCGGGCGACCGACGCGGGGACGAACCAGAGTGTGGAACGAGCCGTCGCGGTGCTGCGCGCGCTGGATTCGGGGCGGGCCGAGCTGCGGGTGTCCGACGTCGCCGAACTGACCGGGCTGGGTTCCTCCACGGCGTCCCGGCTGCTGTCCACCCTGGAGCGGCTCGACATGGTCGAGCGGGATCCGGTGAGCAGTCTGTACCGGCTGAGCCTCGGCACGCTGCCGCTCGCCGCGACCGCCGTCAACCGGCATCCGGTCCACCGCGCGGCGCGCACGGTGCTGCAGGAGCTGGCCGCGCGGACGGGGCTCGGCGCGAATGTCGCCGTGCGCCGCGGGGACGTGCTGATGTTCCTGTGCAATTTCGAGGGGGCGCGTGCCCCGAAGTCGTACACGCAGGCCGGACACACCGCGCCGCTGCACGCCACGGGGATCGGCAAGTGCCTGCTGTCCGGGCTGTCTCCCAAGGAGCGGCGCAAGCTGCTGACCGAACCGCTCGAGGCGCACACGGAGTTCACCACCGTCAGCCACGACCTGCTCGACGAGGAACTCGCGGCCGTGCGCCGGAGCGGGTACGCCGTCGAGGCCGAGGAGCGGGCGCTGGGCCGGGCCTCGCTTGCCGCGCCGGTGCGCGACGCGTCGGGCGAGGTGGTCGCCGCGATCTCGCTGTGGGGGCCTACGTCCGTGCTCGGCGGGCAGGACGCGCGGGGGGTTCCCGAGGCGCGGACGGCGCTGGCGCGTGAGGTGATCGAGGCCGCGGACGTCGTCAGCCAGGCGCTGGGCGCCATGTGAACCGGCCCGGCCGGCCCCTCAGCGGAGTGGTCGGCCGGGTAGGGGGCTTAGAGCTGCGAACAAAAGTGGGTTCCGATCAGCGGGCGGTGTCCGGTGCGTGCGATCGCAAGGCGCCGGAAGGTCCTTGTAGCGGAGCTACCAGGGCCTTCCGGCAACACGGCGAGGGCGCGTGCCGGGCGCCGGCCGCCGGGGCCCACTTTTGTTCGCAGCTCTTACTCCCCGTACGCCTTCAACGCGACGACGTGGGCGTGCCGGGCGCCGTGCGTCGCGTCCACCCTCAGCCGCAGGGCGCTCGTGCGCACCGGGGTGTCCGGGCGGTGGATGCGGTGGCGGCGGCGGTTGCCGGTCACGGTCAGCAGGGTGTGCCAGGTGCCGTCGGGTCCGAGGGCCTGGATGCGGTAGTCGCGGACGAGTTCCGGCATGACCTCGAACGGGGTGCGGTGGCGGTGCAGGTTGTTGAGGTACTCGTCGACGTCGTCGTCGAACACCACGCGTACTTCGGCCAGTTGCCGCTCGTGGTCCCAGTCCAGGCGCAACCATTCGTCGGCCCGCTCGGGGTCGGTCAGCGGCTGTGAGGACCACATCTGGGGGCCTGCGTAGGGGCGTTGGAAACCACCGACGGCCCGTTCGGGGGTGAAGGCGCGGGTGTCGGGGGCGGTCCGGAAGCAGAACGTGTGGCGGCGCAGCCCGCGGGCCTGCCATTCCAGGACCAGCTGACCCTCCTCCTCGGGGATGTCATGGTCGACGGCCGCGTCACCATCGGCCTTGCGGCGCAGGGCGAGGACGCCGTCGACGCGTTCGGGGAGCAGGACCAGCGCGGTCTCGGGGCAGGCGCGGACGATCAGGACGGCGTTGCCGGGGGTGTCCGGGCGGTGGTCGAGGCGGGCGGTGACCCAGTGGGGGCCGCCCGGCGGGACGGTGACGGTGGTGGTGGACAGGTGGTCGACCGGGACGGCGTTCTCGGGGCGCCCTGTGCCCCACAGTTCCACCGCGAGGTCCCGGCAGCCGTCGAGGGCGCCGTGGACGAGCAGGTCAACCGTGTCGAGTGCGGGGTCCACCGGCAGGAGGAGCGCGAGGTCGCGGGTGAGCGGGTACGGCTCGCCGGGCGCGGCTGGTGTCGGCTCGGCGGCGAGGCGGTTCAGGTGGGAGGAGGCGCTGACGCGGGCTGCGCGGGCGAGGTCGGCGGGGTCGTCGTCGCGTATGCCGATGACCGAGGCGTCCTGCTTGAGGAGTGTGCGGCGTACCTTCTCGGGGTGCTTGTGCGCCAGCTCTCGCGGGGTCAGGCCTTCGGTGACGCAGAGCGCGGCGGCGGTCCCGGCGGCCTCGCCGAGCGTGGCGCAGGTCGCCATCACGCGGGTGGCGCCGAAGGCGATGTGGGTGGCGGAGATGTTGCGGCCGGCGAACAGCAGGTTGGTGACGTTCGCCGAGTACAGACAGCGCAGCGGGATGTGGAAGACGCCGTCTGCGTAGCGCTGGCGGGCGCCGGGCTCGTCGGCGTACATGCCCTGGACGGGGTGGAGGTCCACGGACCAGCCGCCGAAGGCGACCCGGTCCTCGAACGGCCGCTGCTGAAGGATGTCCTGCTGGGTCAGGACGTAGTCGCCGACGAAGCGCCGGTACTCGCGCTTGCCGGGGATGCTGCCGACCCATTCCAGGGTGAGGTTCGCGGCGTCGGGGAACTCGCCCGAGTTCTTGATGTGGTCCCAGATGCCCATGATGACGGCCTGGAGTTCGTCGCGGATGCGCTCGTTGTCGTGGACGGTGTCGAGCTCGCCGCCCCATTCGATCCACCAGTAGTCGCAGCCGTTGTCGCCGGTGCGCAGGACGCGGTTGCGCAGGATCGGCGTGGCCGACAGGTCCTTGGCGTGGGCGGGCGGTACGAACTTGACCGGGCGGCCCGTGTCCTTGGTGTGGAAGAGGATCGTCGAGCCGAGCAGAGCGTCGTCGGCCTCTTCGGGGGCCCAGGGCTCGTCGTGCTCAGAGCGTGCCTCGCGGCCGGTGCGGTGGCGGGCGCCCGCGAGATGGCCGAGCAGGCCGTCGCCGGTGCAGTCGAGGAACTGGCGCGCGTGGAAGGTGATGCGGCGTTCCGATCCCATCATCCAGCCGGTGCATGAGTGCACCTCGCGTGCATCATGTGGGCCGCTGGCGTCGACCTCGCGGACGTCGGTGTTCAGGTACAGGTCGAGGAGCGGTTCGGCGAGGACCGCGTCGAGGACGACCTGGTCCCAGTAGTACGGGTTGCCTTCGGGGTTGCGGTACTGGTTCTCGGTGTAGAGCTCGCCCATGATGCCGCTCTCGCGCGCCCACCGGTGCACCCCGTGCGCGGTGGCCCCGCACACCCATACGCGCACTTCGCTGCTGGCGTTCCCGCCCAGGACGGGCCGGTTGTGGACCAGGGCGACGCGGCGCCCGAGCCGGGCGGCGGCGACGGCCGCGCACGTTCCCGCGAGTCCGCCGCCGATGACGGCGATGTCATAGTGGGCCTCTTCTTCCCGCACGGTGCGGCCTCCTCGATGTGTGACGCTCGGATGCAACCATGAACGTACATCAGATGCATATTGTGCAATCCCTGTTCAGTCAGTGGGATCTGATGTAAGTTCGCGCCGCAGCGAAGGGCGAACAGCGGCCCCCGCGTGCCGGACAGAGCCGCGCAGAAGGCAGGGTGAGCGAGATGACCGACGAGACGACGCAGCACAGAGCACGTCCTCGCGACGCGGAGGGCGCCGGCGACACAAGCCAAGCGGTCGATGCCGCCGGGCTGCGCAAGGTCCTGGTGGCCGCGGGGCTCGGCCACTTCGTCGAGTGGTTCGACTTCGGTATCTACGGCACCCTCGCGGTGATCCTGGCCCACCACTTCTTCCCCTCGGGCGATCCGCAGGCCGAACTCCTCTCCACCTTCGCCGTGTTCGGCGCCGGGTTCGTCATGCGTCCGCTCGGCGGCCTGTTCTTCGGTTCGCTCGGCGACCGGATAGGACGCCAGCGCACCCTGGCGATCGTCGTCCTCGCCACCTCGGCCTCCACGCTCGCGATGGGCCTGCTGCCCACACACGCGACGGTGGGCGCGCTCGCCCCCGCACTGCTCGTCCTGTGCCGGCTCCTCCAGGGGTTCGCGGCGGGCGGCGAGAGCGCCGGCGCGACCACGCTGCTCGCCGAGTACGCCCCCGAACGCCGGCGCGGCTTCGTCACCTCCTGGATCGACGCCTCCGGCTTCGCCGCGTTCGTCGCGGGCTCCGGCATCGTGCTGCTGCTCTCGGCCACGCTGCCCGGTGACGCGATGGACGACTGGGGCTGGCGGCTGCCGTTCCTGCTGGCCGCGCCGCTCGGCATCGCCGGTGTGTATCTGCGTACGCGCCTGGAGGACAGCCCTGAGTTCCGCAAGCTCAAGAGCGAGGGCAACCAGTCCCGTTCACCACTGCGGGAGAGCTTCGCCACCGCCCGCACGGCGATGCTGCTGTGCACCGGGTTCATGCTCGTCAAGGCCGTCGGCCACTGGGCGCTGCAGACCTTCATGCCGGGTTATCTGCAGACCACGCTGGACTTCAGCCGCGTCCAGGCCTTCGCCGTCACCACCGCGGGTCTGTTCGTGGTGGCCGTCGCGGTGCCGTTCATGGGCGCGCTCTCGGACCGGGTCGGCCGCAAGCCGCTGCTGATCGCGGGCTGCGCCGGGTTCGTGCTGCTGTCCTGGCCGGCGTTCTGGCTGCTCAGCGTCGGCAACGCGCCACTCGCCGCGATAGCCATGATCGTGCTCGGCCTGTGCATCGCCGCCTTCGACGGCGCCATCTCCGCGGCGCTCGCCGAACTCTTCCCCACCCGCGTGCGCTACGGCGCCATGGCCATCTCCTACAACATCGCCACGGCCCTCTTCGGCGGCATGACCCCGTACTTCGCGACCTGGCTGATCGGCGCCAGCGGGTACGACCTCTCCCCCGCCTTCTACCTGATGGTCGTCGCCCTCGTCTCCGGCACCGTCGTGCTGCGGGCCCGCGAGACCGCGCCGCTGCGGCCCGCCGCCTGACGCTCCCACCACGTTCCCGAAGGAGTCATCCATGCGAAACGCCGGCGCCCGCGCGTTCACCACGTCTGCCGCGGCCCTCACCGCCGCGGTCACTTTGGCCGCGACCGCCCAGGCCACCACCGCGACGGCCGTGGTCGAGAAGGTCCCGTACACCATGGACTCGTCGAACCAGGCGGCCTGGTGGACCCCGGCGGCCACCTACAAGGGGAACGGCGAGTACACGTACTTCGCGTTCAACGAGCCCGGCACGACGGGGGCCACGCACCGTCCGGCCGTCGCCCGCCGCGCCCCGGACGGCACCTGGAGCCGGTTCCCGCTGCTCAGAGGTGACGGAACGCAGGCCGAGTTCACCGACGACAACGGCCACAACCAGCCCTCCGTCGCCCGCGACGGCAGCGGCCGGCTGCATGTCTTTACATCCATGCACTGCGACACATGGCGCTACTTCCGCTCCGACGTGGCCGGCGGCTCCCTGACCGATCACGCCGACGAGCTGCCCGATCAGGGCGCCGGCATCACCTACCCCGTGCTGACGACCGCTCCCGACGGCGACCTGTACCTGGCCGCTCGGGTGGGCTGCGCCGCGGACCAGCGCCCCGGCAAGCTCTATCACTGGGACAACGCCACCGCGACGTGGAGCGTGGTCGCCACCTTCGGTTCCGCCCTGAACCGTGCCGCCTACCCCGACGACCTCCAGGTCGACGCCTCCGGTCGCGTCCATCTCCTGTACGAGTGGTCCAAGGCCCCCGCGTCCGCCTTCCGCCACCAGCTCTCCTACCTCCGCTACGACCCGGCCACCGGGGATTTCACGGACCACGCCGGTGCCGCCGTCGCCGTCCCCACGACCCCCGACACCTCGGACGTCCTCCAGGGCCTGACCACCGGCGAGGAGTGGAGCACCGACAACACCGGGTACACCGGGCCCGCGGTGCAGAGCGCCAAACTGACCCTCGACGGCTCGACGCCCAAGGTCGCCTTCCGCTACCGCTCGGCCGACAGCGCGGGCGACTTCCGCGTGTACTACGCATACCCGAGCGGCGGCGGCTGGGCGCGGCAGACCGTGTACGCGGGCGGCCAGACCGCCGCCGCCATCGGCATCACCTGGGACGGGACGGAGGGCAAGCGCGTCTACTACGTGACCGCCGCGGGAGTGGACCGCGTCTTCGCGGCGACCGAGGCCGGCGGTGCCTGGACGTCGTCATCGATCACGCCGGGCCTGACTGCGGACCGACTCGCGGTGCGGCGGGACGCGGACGGGCAGGACGTGCTCTATCTGCCGGACACCGCACACAACTCCCTCTACTACGCGCGCCGTTGAGTTCGGGGCCAGTCCGGGGCGGCGTGTTCACGGCACGCCGCCCGGCCATCCAGCGGGCTCGCGCCGTCGCGGGCCGGGCCGCCTCAGGTCGCAGGCCTGCTCGCCAGATACTCCTCCAGGCCCTCGCCCGTGAGGGGGTAGTAGTCGGACAGGCGCCCGCCCTCGTCGAGTCGGCGGCGTGCGAACGCCTCGCGGTCCTGGTGCAGCAGGGCGTCGTCAGCCAGCGCAATCGCACTGTGCTGCGGCACCACGACCGCGCCGTCCTCGTCGGCCACGATGAGATCGCCCGGGGTGACCAGCGTGCCGCCCACCCCGACCGGCACATTGAACGCGGAGGGGAACAGCTCCGTCTGCGAGGCGTAGTGCGGTGTGACGCCCGTGCACCAGATCGGCACACCGAGGGCCCTGACCCGGGCCGCGTCCCGCACCCGCCCGTCGACCACGATGCCCGCACCGCCGCGCAGCTTGAAGTAGCGCACCAGCATGTCGCCGAGGCAGCCGGTGAAGTGGCTGCCGTGGGCCGACACCACCAGCACGTCGCCCGGCCGGATGGACTCCAGCACGCCCCACAGCGCGGTGTCGCGCTCGGCGTCCTCCTGCTCGGCCCCGTTGAACACGTCCTCCCGGCGCGGCAGGAACTGCAGGGTCACGGCGCCGCCGGTGACCTTGACGTCCGGCTCCCGGTGCAGCGGCACGGGGCCGTCGATGAACGTCCGGGTGATGCCCATCTGATGTAGCTTCGCGCAGGCCGTCGCCGCGCTCACGTCCTCGAGCGCCTCCACCATGCGCGCGGTGGGCCGTGCGAAGGACGCGGTGTGCACCGGCGCCCTCATCGACTCGTAGATCCGGGTCCCCCCCGCCGACGGCGTTCCTCGATCCCTACTCGGGTTCATTCACTTGCCTCTCCGCGCGCTCCCCGCACGCAACGCCAGTGACAGCATCGCCTATCGATGGTAGATAACAGCCAATCGATTAGTGATGTCAATGCCATCAGGAGTCCTCCGTGCCCTCCCTTCCGCCCTCGCCCTCCGCGCCCCTCGCACCCGCCGGCTGGTTCGAGGCCGCACGCTTCGGGCTGTTCGTCCACTTCGGCCTCTACAGCCTCGCGGCGCGGCACGAGTGGGTGCGCAGCCGTGAGGCCATGTCCCAGCATTCGTACGACCGTTACCTCGAGCACTTCGACCCGGACCTCTTCGACGCCCGGGAACTGGCGCGTGCGGCGCGCAGGGCGGGGATGCGCTACGCCGTACTGACCGCGAAGCACCACGACGGCTTCTGCCTGTTCGACTCGGCACACACCGACTACACGTCGACGCGTGCGGCGGGCCGGGACCTGGTGGCCGAGTTCGGCGACGCGATGCGCGCCGAGGGGCTGCGCGTCGGCCTTTACTACTCGCTTCTGGACTGGCACCACCCGGACTTCCCCGTGGACGAGCACCATCCGCTGCGCGGCACCGGGGCCGCCGGCGACCCGCGGGACCTGGCACGCTACCGGTCGTATCTGCGGGCACAGGTACGGGAGTTGCTCACCGGGTACGGGCCCGTCGACCTGCTCTTCTTCGACTTCTCGTATCCCGGGATGGGCCCCGAGGAGTGGGGTGCGCGCGAACTGCTCGCCATGATACGGGCGTTGGCGCCCGGCATCCTCGTGAACGACCGGCTCGGCGTCCCCGGCGACTACGTGACGCCCGAGCAGTACCAGCCCGACCGCCCCGTGGAGCGGGACGGCGTCCCGGTGATGTGGGAGGCCTGCCACACCCTGAACGGCTCCTGGGGGTACGACCGGGACAACCACGACCACAAGGACCCGGCGCTGCTGGTGCGGATGCTGGTGGAGTCGGTCGCGTGCGGCGGCAACCTGCTGCTCAACGTCGGACCCACCGGCCGTGGCGCGCTGGATCCGCGGGCGCGGGACACCCTGCGGGCGATCGGCGAGTGGACCCGGCTGCACGGGCGGGCGGTGCACGGCGCGGGACCGAGCCCGTACCAGGCACCCGCGAACGCCCTCTACACGCAGTCAGGGCGCCGCCTCTACCTCCATCTGCTCGCCTGGCCGCTGCGCCACGTCCATCTGCCCGGGCTCGCCGGCCAGGTGCGCTACGCGCAACTCCTGCACGACGGCTCGGAGATCGACCTCCAGGAGATCGACGGGACGCGGCACGAGCACAACAACCTGGCTCCCCCGGGCCGGCCAACGGGCACGCTCACCCTGACGCTCCCGGTGGCGCGGCCCGATGTGCTGCTGCCGGTGATCGAACTGTTCCTCGACGAGGACCAGGGAAAGCGGTTGCGGCAGCACTCTTGAACATGCCAGGGCGCCCCCCATAGCATCAGTAATCGATAGACGATTACTGGGCTCGCCCGGCAGCCGCATCTCACACCCGCGGCCCCCTTCCTTCGGCCGGTCCCCTCGTGTCGCTCGCCACGAGCTCCGCCCCGACGTCAGCTATCGATTATTCACGACTACGCAATGGAGCGTGCCCCATGAGAGGAATGTCGCGCCGGACCCGTGCGCTCGCCGTGGCTCCGCTGGTGATGGCGTCCGCCGTCGCCTGCGGCAGCGGGTCCGACCAGGCCGCGGAGGGCACTACCCTCCGCGTCATCGTGAACATCACGCCGAACCTGACGGAGAAGTACTGGAACGACCTCTTCGCGAGGTACGAGAAGGCGCACCCCGGCGTGACGGTGAAGCTCGAACTGACCGGCACGGTCGCTGCGGACGCGAAGCTGCGCCAGGACCTGGCCGCCGGCGATCCGCCGGACGTCGCGCAGCAGATCACGCCGACGGCCGACACCGCGCAGCTCTTCGCCGACCTGTCCGACCAGCCCTGGACCGTGAGGACGCCGCTGGCCGACCAGTACGCGATCGGCGGCAAGCACTACGTGGTCGGTGTGGGCGAGCAGATCCAGTCGCTCGTCTTCTACAACAAGGCGGTCTTCAAGAAGGCGGGGGTGGACGCCGGTGCGATCCGGACCATGGACCAATTCACTGCGGTCATGGGCAAGTTGAAGAACTCCGGCTACAAGCCCCTGCAGACCGCCGGGCAGTGGGTCACCGGGGGACAGTTCTCGATGATGGCCGACGCGGGCGTACTCACCGCCGACCCGAAGTGGACGGCCGAGCGCAACAAGGGCAAGGGGTCCTTCGCCGACAGCGGCTATCTGCCCTATCTCCAGTACTACAAGGGCTGGATCGACAAGGGCTACCTCGACAAGAGCGCGCTCGGCCTCACCTACACAGACGGCCAGACGGCGTTCCTGAACGGCAAGTCGGCGATGTACATCATGGGGTCGTTCTTCGTGCCCGCCGCGGACGCCGCGAAGAAGAGCGACGACATCGGCGTGTTCACGATGCCGACCGACGGGGCGTACCCGTCGGGCCAGTTCGGCAACATCTCCAACCCGTACGTCGTGGTGAACAAGTCGCGCCACAAGGCCGAGGCCATCTCGTTCGTGAAGTGGGCGACCACCGACCCGGAGGCCATCAGGAGCCAGCTCGCCTCCGACGGAAATCTGCGCGGCGGCTTCACGTACCCGATGTCGAGCCTGGGGACGTCGGTTCAGAAGATCCTGGACAAGGCTCCGTCGGTGATCGTGAAGGCCGGTGCGAACCAGCCGGTCGCCGGGTTCAGCGACGAGCTCAACAAGCAGATCCAGTCCCTGTACACGGGCGCCTCCCCCGAGGCCGTCGCCGACGGATTGGACAAGTGGTGGAACTCGCAGGGCTGAGCGGGGCGCAGCGGCGCGGGCGGCGCCGGGTCCGGCTGCGGGAGGCGGCCGTCTCCCTCGGGATGATGGGCCCGGCCGTCCTGCTCTACACGGTGATGACGGTCGTGCCGGTCGGGGTCGCCGTGTATCTCAGCCTCAGCGACTGGGACGGGTTCTCGACGGCCGCGTTCATCGGGCTCGACAACTACAAGCACCTTTTCGACGACCCGGGTTCGACGGATGCCTGGTACGTCACCGCACTCGTCGCGGGGGTCGGAACGGTGCTGATGGTGGGCCTCGGGCTCGTGTACGCGCTAGCGCTCAAGGCCAAGTCGCGCGCGAACTCCTTCTTCCGGGCCGTCGCCTACTTCCCCCACGTGATCAGCGCGCTGATCCTCGGCTATCTGTGGGCGGCGATCCTCGGCACGAACGGCGCGATCAACAACACCCTCGCGAAGTTCGGCATCGCGCCGGTCGGCTTCCTCTTCGACGAGAAGTTCGCGCTGATCTCGCTGATCGCCGTCATCGTGTGGGCCGGATTCGGCTTCAACGTCGTCCTGTTCGTGGCGGCGCTGCAGACCGTACCGGCCGAGCTGCTCGAGGCGGCCGCGATCGACGGGGCGAGCAGGCGCCAGGCCGACCTGCGGGTGGTCATCCCGATGATCGCGCCCGTGGTGACTGTGGCGACGGTGCTGAACCTGGTGGGGCTCATCCGCGCCTATGACATCGTGGTGAGCCTGACCGGTGGCGGTCCGGCCGGGTCGACGCAGACGTTCACGTATCTCATTCTCGCCCGGTCCTTCGAGGGCACCAAGGTCGGCTACGCGACCGCGCAGGCGGTGTTCCTGATGGTGGTGTCCGCCGTGCTCGCCCTCCTCGTGACGGCGCTGCGCAATCGTCAGGACCGGGCCGCGACAGGTGGTTGAGGAGCCGGTGGTGGTGGTAGCAGAGGCAAAGCCCGACGTCAGGCCGACGACCGGGCCGGCGCACAGCGCCGACGGCAAGCGCGGCGCCGGGCGCAAGGAGTCGCGCTCGCCCGTGCGTTGGGTACTGCTCGGTGTGCTGTTCGTCGTGATGACAGTGCCGATCTATCTGCTCGTCGTGAACGCTTTCAAGTCGCAGCAGGACATCCTCGACAACCCGTTCTCGATCCCGCTCCGCAAGCTGACCTTCGCGCACATGTCGGCGGCGATCAGCAGCCCGCAGTTCAACGTGATCGGCGGGTACGGCTTCACGCTGTTCCTCGTCGTGGTCGTGGACGTGCTGTGCGTCCTGCTTGCGGGCCCGGCGGCGTACGTGATCGCGCGCAGCCTCAAGCGGCGTACGCAGCTGGTGCTGCTGTACTTCCTGGCCGGGACGTTCATCCCGGGTGCCGCGGTGATCATTCCGGTGATCTACGTGCTGCGCGAGGTCGGCCTGGCCAACACGGTGACCGGTCTGATCGCGCACGACGTGGCGTCCACGCTGCCGGTGAGCATCTTCTTGTTCGTCGGGTTCATCCGCACCATCCCGGTGGACATCGACCATGCGGCGACGATCGACGGCGCGGGCCGCTACCGGACGTTCTGGACCATCGTCTTCCCCCTGATGCGTCCGGCGGTCGTCACGGTCCTGATCCTCAACTCGATCGGGATCTGGAACGACTTCGTCTCCCCGCAGATCCTGCTCAGCCCGTCCTCCGGGCACTACACGGTGACGACCGCGATCTATGCCGGCATCAGCCAGTACTCGACGGACCTCACGAAGGTGTTCCCCAACCTACTGCTCGCCGTCGCGCCGGTCGTCATCTTCTTCATCTACATGCAGCGCCACATCATCAGTGGGCTCACGGTGGGTGCCGTGAAGGGCTGACCTCCGCGTTGTCCGCCGGCCTCAGAGGAAAGGATCACGGAGTGTCCAGGAGATGGAGACATCTGTCCGCGGCCGCCCTGCTCACTGCGCTGACAGTGGTCGTGGCCGGTCATCCGGCGGCGGCCCATCCGCCCACGTCCCAGGCGGGCCGGACCTACTACGTCGGTCCGTACGGCGACGATGCCAACGCCGGCACCGACGCCACGTACCCCTTCCGGCACATCCAGAAGTGCGCGGACATCATGGTGCCCGGCGACACGTGCGAGATCGTCTCGGGCTCGTACGAGGAGACTGTGGTCCCGGCCCGGTCCGGCACCGCCGAGCTGCCGATCACGTACAAGGCCGCGGTGGGCGCCGACGTCACGGTGAACGGGGCCTCGCGGCTGTCCGGATTCGACCCGGTCACCGCCGCCGACGTCACCGAGATCGCGAAGAGTGATCCGTTCGCCGCCGGCTCGCAGTTCAGCGACGCGGTGGCGGCCGGGCACATCTACAGCACCGACGTGGACCTCGGCTCGGACGTGGCGACGGTCCAGGTGTTCACCGACAAGAAGATGGACATCGAGGCACAATGGCCTTATCCGGGACCGGACTTGCTGGGACCCACGCTCCAGTACGCCGGTGCGGGCAGTGCGAACGCCACGATCTCCGACGCGGCCCTGACCCGCCCCGCAGGGTACTGGGACGGCGCACGTGCCCTCACCGGCTACTGGTACGTCTCGGCCACCGGCACCGTGAAGAGTTCAGCGGTCGGCTCGGTGACCCTCGACGTGGCGCCGCCGTGCGTCCACAAGGTCGTACCGAACGAGACCCGGTACTCCCTCTCCGGGAGGATCGGTGAACTCGCACACCCCGGCGAGTGGTTCTACGACCCGACGGTCAAGAAGCTGTACGTGTACGGGGACGACGACCCGGACAACCACCGGGTGGAGGCCAAGCGGCGCACCCTGGGCTTCGACCTGACGAACACCAGCCACACGAAGGTGTCGGGCATCAAGCTCTTCGCGACGACCGTGCAGACGGGCGCGACGAGCACGGGCGTGACGCTGGACGGCATCGAGGGCCGGTACCTGTCGCACTACACGGACATCACGCGCGGCGCGACGGACTGCGGCACGACGGTGACGCGGGGCGTCACGGACACGGGCCTGATCATCAACGGCACCCGCAACAGGGTGATCAACAGTGATCTGTCGCTGAGCGCGGGCAACGGCATCGCGCTGCGCGGCCAGAACAACACCGCCACCGGCAACGTGATCCACGATGTCGACTACATGGGCACGTACGCGGCCGGCATCGCCGTGCAAGGCAACAGCCAGACGGTCACCCACAACACGATCTCGCGGGTCGGCCGCAGCGGCATCAACCTGCAGTGGAACACCGTGGAGGGGCTCGAACCCGGCAAGGACGTGATCGCGTACAACGACATCTCGGGGTACGCGCGGCTCAGCCTCGACGTCGCCGCGATCTACACCTGCTGCAGCGCGTACATGATGGGCTCGTCCGTCGACCACAACGTGCTGCACGACCCGGATCCGAGCACCAAGTCGTCGACGTTCGGCATCTCGGGCATCTACGCCGACAACGGGCAGAGCGACCTGGTCATCGCGAACAACGTGGGCTGGGGCAACCGCGAGGGCACGGTGATGCTCAACGGGCTCGGGACCGGGTCGCACGACAACCTGGTCGCCAACAACACCGGCGGGATGACCCTCTTCTACGTCAAGGAGCCGGGGCAGTCGACCGGCACGGAGATCTACAACAACATCGGGACGATCCGGGGGCTGAGCGGCGCGACCGACGGGGGGCTCGTACTGTCCCACAACCTGCCCCCGGACGCCGATCCGCTGTTCGTCGACGCGGCGGCGCACGACTACCGGCTGTCGGCCGGCTCACCGGCACGCAACGCGGCGATCGCACTGCCCGGCATCAACGACGGGTCGGCCGATCCGGTGCCGAGCCTGGGCGCGTACCAGTACGGGGCGCCCCGGTGGACCGCGGGAGCCCGCGGTTAGCCCGACCACAGGGCCGAGGCCCGAGCCGGGATGTGCGGCTCGGGCCTCGGTTGTCATGCTGTCGGGTGGTCAGGGCTTCTTGGCCGCGGCCTTCCGCGGCTTCTTCGCCGCCCCGGCCGCCCTGGGCGCCTTTTTCGCGCGGGCGTCCGGGACCGGACCGCGGCCGGCGGCGTGGTCGGCGAACGCCGCGGCCGCCTTCCCGGCGTCACCGGAACGCAGCAGTTCGACCAGGCGGCCGTGCTCGTCGGCCATCGCGCTCCAGTCGCCCTCGAAGAGCGGGTCCGAGATGGCGCGCAGGGTCCGCAGGCTGGGCTCGATGACCTCCCACATGCGGGCCAGGAACGGGTTGCCCGCGATCTGGCTGACCAGCGTGTGGAACTCGATGTCGGCGTCCCGGAACCGGCTCACGTCGTGCGCCGCGACCGCGGCGTGCATCCGCTCCACCAGCGCGTCGAGCTCACGCAGATGGTCGTCGGTGAGATGCTCGGTGGCGAGCTGGGCGGCCAGCCGCTCCAGCGGTTCGCGCACCTGGCGGGCGTACTCGGCGTCCTGCGAGGAGATCTCGACGACGAAGTGCCCGCGGCGCGGGACGTGCATGAGCAGGCCCTCGCGGGCGAGCCGCTTGACCGCCTCGCGCACCGGAGCCTGGCTCACGCCGAGGCGCCGCGCGATCTCCGACTCGACCACGCGCTCGTTCGGCGCGAGGTCGCCGTCCACGACGGCCTGGCGCAGCAGGTCGTACACCTGGTCGGAGATCAGGGTCTTGCGGAAGCGGTCCTTGTTGGTGACCAGCGTGGAGACGAATCCAGCCGACGCATTCGATGCCATGAGTTCCCAATCGTGCGACGGGGCGAGCCAGTTGTGCCATGATACGCGCTCATCGTCTATCGATGGTGTCCGCCAGCCGCTTCGCGAGCCAGTCCAGCTTGACGACCTCGTGGGCTGGGCCGCCGCCCTCGTGGTCGTTGAAGGGGTACGCGCGGATCTGTTTGTCCGCTTGGGCCGGAACGCGCTCGGCACTGTAGTGGTTGAAGGCCGCGTACACGGTGGACGGCGGGCAGACGTGGTCCATCAGGCCGGCCGAGAACAGGGCCGGCGCGGTGGCCCTGCGGGCCAGGCTGACGCCGTCGAAGTAGGCCATCGTGCGGGCGACCGTGGCCGCATGCTCCCGGTGCAGTTTCACGAACTGCGCGACCTCGACGTACGGCGGGCGGTCGGTGAGCGTGGTGGCGCGCGGGAAGTGGCACAGGAACGGCACGTCCGGCATGACGCCGACGAGGTCGGGAACCAAGCCCGCCGCGGCGAGCGCGATGCCGCCGCCCTGACTGGTGCCGGTGACGACGACGCGCGCCGGGTCGACGGCGGGGTGGGTGCGCACGGCGGCAACGGCGCGGACCGCGTCGGTGTAGAGGCGCCGGTAGTAGTAGCGGTGCGGGTCGAGGACACCGCGGGTGAGGAAGCCGGGGGCCGCTGTGTCGCCGGTGGCCGGGTCGGGGTCGGGGGTCTCGGCTCCCTGGCCGCGGGTGTCCATGACGAAGTGGGCGTATCCGGCGCAGGCCCACAGCCGCTTCTCGTGCGGGGCGCCCCGACCGCTGCCGTACCCCAGGTACTCCACGACGGCGGGCAGGGGGCCGGTGCGGGTCACCGGCAGGTGCAGCCAGCCGCGCACCGGATGCCCGCCGTATCCGGCGAAGGTCACGTCGAAGGTGTCGATCGTGGCCAGCCCGTTGTGGACGGGGTCGAACGTGGCGGCGGTGGCGAACTGCTCCTGCTCGGCGAGGGTGCCCTGCCAGAACCCGTCGAAGTCGGCGGGCTCCGGCAGGTCGGGGCGGTATCTCTCGAGCTCGTCCAGGGGCAGGTCGAAGAAAGCCATGGAGCGTCTCCGCGGAGTCGGGGCCGGCCGGGCCGGGCCGGAGCAGTCGGTCATCGCCTATCGATCATCGAGGGAATCGAAGCAGGACGCTTCGCGGCGTGTCAACCACGCAGCCCGTACACCCGCACGGCGTTCGTGTGCAGGACGCCCTCCCGCTGCCGCGCCGTGAGGTGGGCGAGGCCGAGCCGGGACAGGGCCAGCGAGTCGGCGCGGCTCCCGCGGGGCAGGCAGATCGGCCAGTCGGATCCGATCAGGCAGCGCTGCGGGCCGACGGTGTCCACAACGCGGCGGACCAGGGCCGCGACCCGTTGGTGCGGGACACCGTGCTGCTGGGTCAGCAGGCCGGAGATCTTCACGACGACGTTCGGCGCCGCGGCGGCCCGGTCGAGGTCCGCGTACCACTCCCCCGGGTCCGTGCGCAGGTTCGGCAGGTTGCCGAGGTGGTCGACGACCACGGTGAGCGCCGGATGCCGGGCGGCCACGTCGGCGGCGGTGCGCAACGCGCCTGCCAGGAGGTTGAGTTCGAGGACGACACCGGCGTCGGCGAGGACGGGGAGCAGGGCGCGGGCGTTTGCGGGGGTGTCCGTCCAGCGCGGCCCGCCGAGCCGCATCCCGTTGGGGCGCGTCTCGCCCGGGTCCAGCAGGGCGCGCAGCCGGTGCGGGCCGGCGTCGGCGTGGGCGTGCAGGTTCGCGACGTGTCCCGCCACGAGGTCCGGCCGCAGCAGCCGCGCCTCGCGCAGGGCGCGTGTCTCGCCGGCGTCGCCCCGGGAGGCCTCGACGAGGATCGCCCCGGACAGACCCAGGCCCGTCCCCGAGGCGGCCAGGTCGTCCGTGCTGAAGGTCCGGTGGTGTGCGCTGTCGCGGCGGATCCAGGGGAATCCCAGGGCCGGGTCCCACAGGTGGATATGGCAGTCGATCACGGTCGGCAGCCTCCTCGGGGGCCGTTCCGGAGTGGTTCCGGAGTATTGACACGTCGGCTGGCGCCAGTGAGTCTAACCATCGGCTATCGATGGGCGATTGCGAGAGGTGGGTGCACGTGAGGCACGGGACCGAGCAGAGCGGCGCTGGCGGACACAGTGGAAGCGGTGCGCCGATGAGGGCCGCGGCCGGGCCCGGCCCGCGCCTGCAAGCTGACCGCCCCATCGCGGACGTCCCCCGATGGGCCGCGCTGGAGCGGGAGTTGTTCGCGCTCCAGGACAAGGCGTGGCGGGTGTTCGCCGACCGGTACACCGAGGGCGACGGACGTCTCGTGTTCCGCGACACGCTGGGCCAGGGCCTGGACGGCCGCGACGGCGTGGACGACTTCTACGAGCCCTTCTTCAACTGGCCGACGCTGTACGTCCTCGGCGGCAGCACGGAGCTGCTGGCCGCGGCGCGCCGCCACTGGCACGGGGTGAGCGCGCAGCTCACCGAGATGGGCATGCTGCAAGGAGGCCTGGAGCGCGGCTACGACTGGTTCCACCAGGGCGAGGGGCTGCTGCTGTTCTACGGGCTGTGCCTGGCCGATCCGGGCGATGCCCAACTGCGCGACCTGGCCCGCACTTTCGCCGACTTCTACCTTCCGGACGGCCCGAACTACGACACTGAGCACCGGGTGATCCGGGCGCCGCACAACGGGTCGGCGGGTCCCCGGTGGGGGTTCAGCGACGAGGACGCGTACTTCCCGTGGAGCCTCGCTCTGCGCCCCTACGGCCTGCCGCTCGACGGGATTCCGGACGTGACGTCCTTCGACGAGCTGGCGGCGTCCCCCGAGCGGGCCCGCGCCTACGGCCGTGCGATGTGGGACCGGATGGGCCGCGGCGACACGATCGTGAACCTGGCGGCGACCGGGCTCGCCACCAACGCGTTTCTGCTCGGCGGCGGTCCGCACTACGCGGACTGGGTGGCCGAGTACGCCGGCGTCTGGCTCGAGCGGCTCACCGGGCACGACGTCGTCCCGGACAACGCCGGGCTGAGCGGGCAGGTCGGCGAGTACCTGGACGGCCGGTGGTACGGCGGGCACTACGGATGGTCGTGGCCGCACGGACTGTCCCCGGTCGCCAGCGGCACCCTGGTCGGCGCGTCCAACGCCACTCTGCTGACCGGCGACGCGGCCTACCTGGACCTGGCCCGCAACCCGCTGGACGCGGTGCTGCGCCGGGCCGAGCAGCGCGGCGCGGACGAGCGGGGCACCCTCGGCGAACGCTGGGACCCCCAGCTTGCGGCGATGACCGCCGACCGCACCCTGATGGTCCCGCAGCGCCACAACGACTCCGGCTGGTTCGACTTCACCGTCATGCCGGGGCAACTCCCCATGTCCCTGTGGCACTTCAGTCGGGCGGAGGCGGACCGGGAGCGGATCGAGGCGCTGCGGGCCGGCTCGCACTGGGACTGGACGACGGTGCACACCCAGCGCATCAAGGACGAGGCGGGACACGAGGAGCCTTGGTACGAGTTCCTGCAGGGCCGCAATCCGGACTTCCCCGAACGGATGCTGCGCAGCGCGCTCGCCTCGTGCCAGGAGCGGCTCGACGCCATCGCCGGGGACCCGGTGGACCCGGCCGTCGGGCCGGACGCCCTCGGCATCCACCACTGGCAGCACCTCAATCCGGTGCTGACCGAGGCACTGCTGCAGCTGACCACCGGCTCTCCGCAGGTCCTCTACAACGGCGGACTCGCCCATCTTCATCTGCGCTACCACGACGCCGAGGAACGGCGCCCTGGGCTGCCGCCGGACGTCGCCGCACTCGTCACGGACATCCGTCCGGACCACACGGTCGCGGAGCTGGTCAACCTGGGAGACGCGGCGCGCTCGGTGGTCGTGCAGGCGGGCTCCTTCGCCGAACACGTCGTGCACACCGTCCGCGTCGACGACGGGCCCGCGCACGAGGTGGACGGCCCGTACTGCCGTGTGGAACTGCCCGGCCGCACGCGGGTGCGGCTGACGCTGACCATGACCCTGCGGGCCGGCCGGCCCGCGTACAATTCCCCCTGGCAGGAGGCGCGATGACCGCGTCCACGACCGGCCGGGCCGCGTCCCGGACACCCTTCGCCCTCCCCCGCATCGGCATCGGGACAGCGCCGCTGGGCGGGCTGTTCGAGGAGGTGTCCGAGCAGGACGCCGCCGCCACACTGCGCACCGCTGCCGAGGCAGGGATCAGCTACTTCGACACCGCGCCGCGCTACGGGCACGGCCAGGCCGAGGAGCGCCTCGGCCGGCTGCTGGCGCCGGCCGGGATCACCGAGCCGGTCATCTCCACGAAGGCCGGGTGGCTGCTGCGCACCGGTCCCGGCGGTGCGCCGGGCGAGGTCGTCACGGACTGGACGGAGGCCGGGATCCGCCGGTCCCTGGAGTCGAGCCTGGCCCGGCTGGGCCGGTCCTCGGTCGACGTCCTGTACCTGCACGACCCGGACGACCACCCGGAGGAAGTCAGGCGCACGGCCTATCCGACGGTGCGCAAGCTGCGTGACGAGGGGCTGGTGCGCGCGATCGGGTTCGGCATGAACCACAGCGCGCCCCTGGCCGCGTACGTGGCCGCGTTCGAGGTGGACGTGGTTTTGATCGCGGGCCGGTTCTCGCTGCTCGACCACGAGGCACTGTCGACGTTGCTGCCGCTGTGCGCGCGGACGGGGACGGCGGTGGTCGTGGGCGGCGTCTTCAACACCGGTCTGCTTGCGGACCCGTCGCCCGACGCGATGTTCAACTACCGTCCGGTTCCGCGGCGGGAGCTGGCCCGGGCGCAGGAGTGCCGGGCGCTGTGCGACGGGTTCGGGGTGCCCTTGTCCGCGGCCGCGGTCCAGTTCCCGTTCCTGCACCCGGCGGTCGGCTCGGTGGTCGTCGGCTGCCGCTCCGCGGCCGAGGTGAGCGCGAACGCGGCGGCTGCACGCTTCCCCGTGCCGGACGAGCTGTGGTGGCGGCTGGCCGACGCCGGGTTCGTGCCGCGGTCGCTGCTGGAGGGCTGAGGCGGGCGGGGCTCTCCCCGCCCCCGCCGGGATCAGGTAGCCGACGTCGGTCTGGTTCCGCCAGTTCAGCACGGCGTCGATACCCGGGGTGATGGACTCCGGCAGGCCCGGCCAGTTGCCTGCGATCGGCCTCGGCCGCTGACGCCCTCGTCCGTCTTCAGACCGCAGCGCACGTACTGGTTGCCCTTGAAGAACCAGGCGATGGTTCCCTCTCCCAGCTCGCAGGAGGTGGTGGCTCGTCCTCTCCGTGCGGGAGGAGGATGGGCACGCGCTGACGGGGAAGCGGAACTGATTCACCTGGCGACTCGTCTCGGGTAACGAGCCGAGCGGATGGGAAGCCAGGTGGAGCGGGCGGACAACGGTGTGACGTCGACGGGAAAGACAGCGGTGCCCCGGTGGGCGCGGCGCTGGGGCGGGCAGGTGATGCCGGGCGAGGACGGAAAGGGTACGGCAGGGCGTCGGTGGGTCTGGACGCGGGGGCGGGTGCCCGCCGGGTTCGCGGTGCTGACGGCCGGGCTGCTGGCGTTCCACCGGACGGTGCCCAACTCTGCGGGCCGCCTGGGCAGTTTGCTGGAAGCTTTTCTGCCGTGGCTTGGCCTGGTGGTCCCGGTGCTGCTCGGTCTGGCCCTGCTGAGCCGTTCAGCCATCGCCCTGGTGGCCCTGCTCCTGCCGGTGGCGGCCTGGACGTACCTCTTCGGCGGGCTGTTCCTGCCCGAGGTGAAGGCCGGCCCGCACGACCTGCTCGTGGTGCAGCACAACGTGAGCGACGAGAACACCGACCCGGCGGGCACGGCCCGCGCCCTGGCTGACGCCGGGCCCGATCTCATCGCGCTGCAGGAACTGGTGCCCCCGGCGCTGCCGGTCTACGAGAAGACCCTCGCCCCCGACTACCCGTACCACGCGGTCCGGGGCACCGTCGGACTGTGGTCGAAGCATCCGCTCACCGATGCCCGGCTGCTGGACATCAAACCGCAGGAAATCGCAGGACCCTGGAGTCGCGGACTGCGGACCGTGGTCCACACGCCGCACGGCGAGATCGCGGCATACGTCGCGCACCTGCCCTCGGTCCGCATCCGGGCGAGCGGCCTCGCATCCTCCTGGCGTGACGAGAGCGCGGGCCTGCTGGGCAAGGCCGTCGCCGCCGAGGAGCTGAAAACGGTGATCCTGCTGGGCGACCTCAACGGCACCGTCGACGACCGCGGGCTGGCCCCGCTGACCTCACGGATGAACGTGGCGGAGCGGGGTTTCGCCTTCAGCTTCCCCGCCGCCTTCCCGCTGGCCCGGATCGACCAGGTCATGGCCCGCTCGGCAACCGTCGTCCACACCCGCACCCTGCCCGCCACAGGCAGCGACCATCTACCGATCGCCGCCCAGATCAGACTGCGCTGAAGGAGTGGTCTCACTGACAACAAGCCTGCCTATGTGACACCTGTCGTGCTTCGGCTCACTCCACCAACACGATCACGATCTACGGCTGGAGTGTATTCGAGCAGGACTTCTTGATGGGGTGTTGAGGCGTCGCGGGCCGGGTGTGCGAGACGGCTCGAACATCAGAGGGCTCCTCCCACGGAGCCGGATCGGACCAGTTCCACCGGGGTTCTCCAGCAGAGCCTTGATCTGCGCGAGCGTCGCCATTCGTACCGTGTGCGGCGTGAGTGACCTGCACCGGATGCACGGGACGCCGGAAAGGCTCAGGACCGCGCGGAGGCTCGTGCCTCATCGATGTCACCAGGCCCTGAACGGCAGCAACCCCAGATCCGCCGGAACACCGAACGGGTGGACACTGTCATCGGTAAGAATCCGGAAAATGAATTCGGACACCGGCATCTCGAAACGACGCCAATCATCGGTCGAATCGATGCGTGCCACGATCGGCCATCGGTCCGAATTCCCTCCGTCCTGAGCAAGCCAGTAGAACTCGGCTTCCCCCGCCGTGGACTGAGCCCACGAAAGCAGCCCTTCCTTGCCGGGTTCAAATACCGCGTGGGGGCGATAAACACTGGCCGCGTCCGGATGACGAATCAGCGTCTGCCTGAGCATGGACAAATTGCCGGAAACGCTAAATTCTCCTGAAGTGTCCCCGAGAAGGTACAGGTACTCGCCGAACACCCCCATGCCGAAGGTGTCCACCAGTTGCTTGAAGTCCGCCGGGAGCGTCGCACCAATCTCCTGCTCAACGGTTCCCCAATCGCTGTTCAGGCCAAGCGGCTCATGCCCGGCAAGCTGAGCGATCCTGTTTACCCATACCATTGAATACGCCTTCCCGAGACGGAAGAAGAAAGGTTGAAGTGGCTTCGTCGGGTAGGTTACCTCGGGCTTGTCGATGCCGGTGAATTCGGATTATTCGTCGGAGCCGTAGGCTGTGTAACCGTAGGTCTCCTTGGTGTCACCGCTGTCGGTCAGAGTCTTGACGTCGGTGTGGGAGTTGTAGCCGTAGTACTCGGGGTGGATCCGGGCTCAGGGGTTCCCGTCGGCACGATCGTATTGAATGCACAGCCATGTTCCGCTGGGGAAGCGACGGCCTTTCAGATTCCATCCCACGCCGGTCCAGTGCCTTGGCCAGGGGAGAACATTCCCCGAGTCCGAGTGCGTGGGTGCTCGCCGGCGGCCCTGCATCCGCCGCCGCCTCGGCGACCGACAACGCGTGTGGCGATCAGCGGCCGCCCGCGTGGCCGCGGTCGCCGTCCCACCAGCCGCAGTCGGCGTCGGTGCGGTGAGCGTACGAGGAAGGAAGGCGCCGCGGCACGTCAGGCCCCATCGTGACGGGCCCGGGCCCGCGACGGTGCGGCAGAGGAGACTACGAGGTGGGCACGGGCGCCGGGCTGTCGGTGTCCGCCGTGGCGGTCGTCCTCCTTCTCAGCAGGGACTCCGCCGCCCATGCACCGGGGCCGAGGCAGGCGATGAGGAGGAACGTCCAGCAGAACATCACCGCCGGCTCACCCCCGTTCTCGATCGGCAGCAGGGCGTGCGACTGGTGGACGCTGAAGTAGGCATAGGCCATGGATCCGGAGCAGACGAGGGCTGCCGCCCGTGTGAACAGGCCGAGGGCGACGAAGGCTCCGCCGACCAGCTGGATGGCGGCGGCCCACCATCCGGGCCACTGGAGGGCGGGCACCGTGCCGCCGCCGTGTGCCCCGCCCAGGACACCGAACAAGGACGCCGCGCCGTGGCAGGCGAAGAGGAAGCCGGTCACCAGGCGGAACACGCCCTGGGCGAACGGACGCGCGCTGCGTAAGGGCAGCGCCGATGAGAAGTTCATGGGGGTTGCTCCTCGGGGTACGCCGGAACCTGACCGCGGGCGCGGCGAGCTCCTGGCAATGGGCATGACAGTCCCATGGTGCTCAGTGCGCTTCTCCCGCACCAGTGTTCGAAAGCTCTGCGTTTCCTCTGAGCCGGTATTCCGGGAAGTCGCGGTCACCACTGCCGTCGGGGGGGGCGGCCAGCAGGGCTCAGCGGCCCGGCGTGCCCTCTGCGCCAGCCAGGACCTCGAGGACGTCCTCGGCGGGGCGGCGGGGCGGCACCGCTCCCGGTGGTCCGTGGCCGAGGCGCAGCACCATCTGACCCTCCATCTGGACACGACCGTGACCGGCGGCGGGATCGCGGGCGAGCAGAGGCAGGTCAGCGCTCTGCAGCGGATGGGACGTCGGGGACGTGGCGAGCCCGGCCGAGGCCGCCTCCAGCGGGCCGCGTTCCAGTGCCTGGCCCGCGACCAGCCAGTCCGCCAGGATGTCCCCGCGTGTGCTCAGCATGGCCGGGTGGGGTGCTTCTCGAAGGCCGAGCGTTCACGGTCGGCCACCCGGCGACACCAGGCGGAGTCCCGCAGCAGGGGCTTGCCGCACGACGCGGCCGGCGGGCGCGCCCGTGGCCGGGCCCGGGCCCGGCCAGGGAAGCCGTCCGTGTCTCGTGCGGGACGGACGTCCGGGCCGGGGAGGGAACGCAGGAGGACGCGGCGCGGACCGGCACGCGGGGCCCGGTCCCACCCGCCGGGGCCGCCTGCGCGGTGCGCCGGTGCAGCGCTCCGCAGGAGGGCACCTCCCGTGGAGGGCGGGCACGGCCGCGGAGCGCGGCCCTCATGCCGCCGGGCGGGCGGCCGCGGCACGGCTCAGGCGGTGGTCCGGCGGCCGGCGTGGGCGTGGCGGAGGCCTGGCCGCGGCGCCGACGGCGGGCACGGCCACGCCGCTCAGCACCGAGGCGGCGGGCAGCGCGAGAGCAAGTGCCAGGCAGCCCGCCAGACCCACCGGGGGGGAAGGATCCTGGCCCGGCCGCCTCCGGTTACGGGCATGGTCCAGGCCGAGGCGTTGGCGACGGTGTAGTAGACCGCACGCCGAAGGAGGAGAACCCGATCGCTCCGCGCACGTCGGTCACCGCGGCGACGACGGCCACCACCGCGCCGACCGCCGCTCCGGCCCGGTGCGGCACCATGAACCGAGGGTGAACGGCGGACAGGGCGGGGGCAGGTGCCGGTCCCGCGCCATGGCCGGCACCGTGCGCGAGACGCCGAGGACGAGCGCGAGCAGCGACCCCAGCGACGCCACCGCAGCGCCCGCCCGGACCCGGGTGCGAGCCGGCCGGCGCCCGCGGCCCGCACCGTCTCCACCAGCGGCGCGGAAGCCTCGGCCAGGCGGCTCGGGCCGAGGACGGTCAGGGCGCAGGCGGCGACGAGCGCGTAGACGACGACGGTGGTGCCCAGCGAGAGGCGGACGGCACGGGGGATGGTCCGCGCCGGATCGCGCACCTCCTCCCCGAGCGTGGCGATCCGCGCGTAGCCGGCGAAGGCGAAGAACAGCAGTCCGCCCGCCTGCAGCACCCCGCCGAACGACGCGCGGGGCCCCCTGCACATGCGTGAGGCTCGCGGCGCCGGAGGTCAGTGCGACCGTCACGACGGCGGTGAGAACGGCCAGCACGAGCACGACGATCGCCCGGCTCAGCCACACCTTCCCCGACTGGCTGGACTGGTACAACTACCACCGACCCCACACCGGCACCGGCGGCCAACCACCAGCCAGCCGCGTCACCAACCTGCCCGAACAACACACCTAGCGCCCCTACCCTGCGAGCGTGTCCAGGACGTCCGCAACAGGGGTGGGATCCAGAGGGCCGACGTGTGACGCCCCCGGGAAATCGTGCACGCGGAAGCTGTTGCCGGGTGTGGACGCGTCGGCTTCCGCGATCATTCTGTCCTGGAGCGCGGTGGCGATCGTACGGTCCCTGCCGAAACGCAGGTACGTCCGGGGAATGCGTCCCCAGGTGCCGGCCCGGCCGACCGCCCGGCCCGCATAGGCGGCGACGGGCTCGTCGGTCTGCATGCCGGCCAGTATCCGGCGGAAGTCGGCGTCGGGGTAGTCCGCGCAGATCATCTCCTTCAGGAGGGCCAACTCACTGCTGACACCTGTACGGAAGTTCAGCCGCAACACCCCGAGCCGGTCCGGGTCACCCACCGTCAGCTCCACCGGGCTGACGGCGTTCGCGTTCTCGGGTGCCGCCGTGCAGGCGTCCGCCGTGGGCAGGGCGCGGCTGGGACAGAAGGCCGCCATGTAGCAGATGTGGTGAAGCAGGTGCGGGACGGCGTCGCCGACACGGCTGACCGACACACCACCCAGGCTGTGCCCGACCAGCACCACCGGGCCGTTCCGTGCGGCCCGGCGCACGATTCCCGTCACGCGCGCCTCGTAGTCGTCCAGCCCGAGGCCCTTCAGCGGGGAGGGCTCGACCGCCATCGCTGTGAGGTCCTGCCGCTGGTACGACTCCGCCACGAAAGCCTCCGCGCCGTGCCGCGGCTGGTCCACCATGACGACGCGGTGGCCGCGCAGCACCAGTTCCCGCGCAATCGGCATCCAGAACGCGCCGGCGCTGTGGGTACCGTGCACCAACACGTAAGTTCCGGGCCCGCGACGCGGGGCCGCCTCGGCCGGCGAGCTGCCGAGCCCGGTGGCCAGCGCCATGCCGCCCACCGCGAGTCCCAGCCCACGCAGCGCAGTCCGCCGGGTGGCACCTTTTCGTTCTTCGTTCGTGTCATCCATCATGAACACAACGCTATGAACGGCCCGTTCGGCCCACCAGCGGTCCAGCACCCCCACAGGGGTGGACCCAGAACCACCCTGCCGCGCGGCTCACAGGGCCCGCCACCCGCGCCGTGAGCGACCGGACCGCCCGGACTGCCCCAACCGCCCCCGCACCTTCCCGCCGCAACCGCAGTTGCCTGCCTGCGAAGACGCCGGATCAAGCACCCGACCCCGGAGCCGAGGGACCAGGCGCACTACCGCCGGCGCAGTACAGCGCGGGCGGCAGGCCCGCCGGATTCGACCAGGAGCACTACCGGCGCCGAAACGAAGTCGAGCGGACCATCAACCGGCCCAGGAACTCCCGGGCGGTCGCCACCCGTTACGACAAGAGAGCCTGTGTCTTCCAGGGCCAGCAGCGGCCCGTCCAGCAGGTGATACGTCCGTTGCCACCGCGCCGCCGGGGACCGCAGCCGCGTCTTCAGCCGCGGTCGCCCGCCCGGGAACGAAGCAGGGATCTCCGCACCGAGCCTGGTGCAGAAGCGGCCGTGCTGCGCCGGCCCGCATCCGCGGTGAAAGGTCCTCCGGAGCGGCAGATCACTACGGGCAGCAGCCTGACGGCCTACCTCCGCCCCGGCACTACGAGTTCGCGGCCTCCGCCAGGACGCGGGCGAGCTCGCGGGGGCGGGTGACCATCGGCCAGTGGCCGGAGTCGAGATCCACGTACTCAAGGTGAGCGGCGCGGGCGAGGTCAGGGCTCTCGCCGGCGGCGATCCACTCCTTGGCCTGGGCGGGGGTGAACTCGGGGCAGACGACCACGACGGGGACGTCGAATCGGCGCTCGTCGGTCAGGCGCACGACTCCCCGGGCGACCCCCTCGGGGACAGGAACAGCGGCGGACACAAAGCGGTGCCGGGCCTCGTCGTCCAGGTCGGCGGAGTCCGCTCCCTCGAACGGGCCCCAGCCCGGAAAGGGCATGGCGCCGTTGTCGATCGGGAAGAAATCCGCGTAAGCCCGCCCGTCGGCGGCGGGGAAGCCGCCGATCAGCGCGACCTTGGCCACCTTGTCCGGTCGCGCGTCGGCGGCCAGCCAGGCCAGGCTCGACGCGGCGGAGTGCCCCACCACCAGGGGTCTGCCGGGCGCCGCGTCAACGGCAGCGAGCACTGCTGCCAGTTGGTCGTCGAGCGTCACGGAGGCGGTGTCGTCGCCCTGACCGGGGAGGGCGATCGGCACGGGACGGTGGCCGAGTGCGGTGAGTTCGGGCACGACGTCCTCCCATGCGGATCCGTCGAGCCACAGGCCGGCGATGAGCAGGATATCCATGTTTGTTCTCCCGAAGAGGAGTTGGAGCAGAGCTGGCTGCCCGCACGCTATCGGGAGGCTCTGACAACAGGCTCAGGCCACCTCAACCCGGGCAAGCCCTCCCATTCGGCTGCAACCGGCCAAGGGCATCAGGTCGGTGCTGCAACGCACCACCACAGCCAACCGCGCCTTTGCCGATCCCGACGCCTGATCAGCGCAGTCCAGCGCGGCGGCCCGGCCTACGCCAGCTCCAGTACCGCCCCGACGTCCTCGACGGCTGCCTCACCGACGCCGGCCTCCGACGCCAGCGACCGTGACGACATCACACATTCAAGGACATGGGCCCGGACTCCCGTCGAACGCGGCGCGGCATGGCACGGCTGAAGTCCTGGCGGGTCTTCCGCAGGTCACGCATCAGCCCCAAGCGCATGACCGCCATCGCCAAGGCCGTCCTCGCCCTGGAGAGGCAACGCTGAAAAGGCTCACTAATTACGGCCGAACGGGGGTTTACCGACAAGACGCCCGATGCGGTAGAGCGGAATGACAGCGTCATATGCAAGCCTCGTACTGAGGCCCCTCCCCCGATCTCCAGGCGGTCAGCGAGCGGCGTCAGATGTGGTCAATCGCAAAGCGGAGGGTGGTCCTCGAATGTGACGTACGCGGACGATCCGACTATGCGGTGCGCGGCCGCAGTTAACGGTGGGACCCGCTGGGAGCACGGGAAGCCCTCAGCGGTTCATCGGTGAGCGCCGCGATGCTTGCTTGCCTTGGTTCTCCAGTTTTGAACTCGGATTTTGAGCTGGTTCTCTTTTGCCTGTGGCAGCGGCGGTCCTTCGACAGTCATTCGGTCATCATCCGTTCCGACGACTGGCCCGATCTGCCATCGGGCTGTTCTGCCCATAACCGGGGTGAGGTCACCCCCAGACACGACAAGGGGCATCAATGATGTCTTACGACGGTACGGACCAGGTGATCTTTCCAGCCGGCGCCGCGACGCAGACCAGCGCCGCAGAGGCTGCGCAGGACGAGTGGGATGCCGTTGTCGTCGGTGGCGGCATGGCAGGTTCCATCGTCGCCGAGCAACTGGGCCAGGCAGGCTACAAGGTAGTGATTCTCGAAGCCGGCCCGGGCAAGGACCTGGACCTCGCCGAGTACGAGTCGTACCTGTCGCGGTTCTACGGCGCAGTCATCAAGGACAACCAGTCTCCGTACCCGTTCAACCCGAATGCACGGATGCCGAGGAGCACCGACACCATGCCGGTGCGTCCGGACACACCCCGAGACGACTTCTACCTCGTGCAAGAGGACAAGTACTGCACGGACACCACCTTCACTCGGGTCCTCGGCGGCACCTCCATGCATTGGGAGGGGAAAGCGCTGCGCATGCTTCCCGAGGACTTCGACCTGCGCACCAAGTACGGCCAGGGCCTGAACTGGCCGCTCAGCTATGACGACCTGGAACCCTACTACCGGCAGGCTGAGGCCGAACTGGGCGTAGCCGCCGAAGTCGAGGACCAGACGTACCTGGGAATGCATTTCCCGGAGGGATACGTGTTCCCGATGCACCGCATGCCGCCGTCCTATCTCGACCAGGTGGTCGCCCGGGGCGTGGACGGCATGCGGGTCAACCTGGCGGACGATGATTACACACTCCGGGTGCGGAGCTTTCCGCAGGCCCGTAACGGCGTGCCGAACTCCGCGTACGACGGCGGCAAGGGCTTCGTCCCGGTCGGTGCGGTGAGCACGAGCCAGGTGGAAGAGGGCGAGCGCTGTCAGGGCAACACCAACTGCGTCCCGATCTGCCCCGTACAGGCCAAATATCACGCGGGAAAGACGCTGGCCAAGGCGCTCCGCAAGGGAAACGTCAAGATCGTGACGCAAGCCGTCGCGTCCAAGGTCGAGATCGACGAGCATGACCAACGGGTGACCGGTATCACCATCAAGAATTACGAGGCGCTCGACTCCGAGAGGTACGAGAAGTACACGGTGAAGGGAGCCGTCTACATTCTCTGCGCGCACGCCATCGAGAACGCCCGGCTCATGCTGGCCTCCGACATGCAGCGTATGAGCCGCAGCAAGCTGATCGGCTGCAACCTGATGGACCATGCGTACCTGCTGTCCTGGGGCCTGCTGCCCAAGCCGGCGGGCACGATGCGAGGCACCACCTGCACGAGCGGGATCACCGACCTGCGCGGCGGACGATTCCGCGGAACCCAGGCCGGATTCGGCGTGGACATCCACAACGACGGCTGGGGGTGGGCGACCGGCTCGCCCTACCCGGACCTGGTCGAACTCGTGGACAAGCGGGGCCTGCGCGGGGCGGAGTTGCGCAGGACACTCGGGAACCAGATCTCCCGGCAGCTTCTGCTGGCCTTCATGATCGACCTGCTGCCCGACAGGAGCAACCGGGTCACCGTGGACGACCGATACAGGGATGCCCTCGGCAACATGAAGCCGGTCGTGTCGTTCAAGATCCCGCCCTACACCATGCGGGGCGCCGCCTTCGCCCGCAAGCTCGCGACCGGCATCTTCGAGAAGCTTGGTGCCGAGGACAGGACCGCGTACCACAAGGACCACTACAGCGCCGTCGAGCACGACGGCCAGTGGTACAACATCGTGGGCGGCAACCATCTGGCGGGCACTCACATCATGGGGACTGACCCGGCGAACTCTGTGGTCGACCACACCCAGCACTCGTGGGACCACGAGAACCTCTACCTTGTCGGGCCCGGCAGCATGCCCTCGATCGGGACGTCCAACATCAGCCTGACCATGGCGGCGCTCGCCTTCCGCAGTGCGGCCCACATCGTCAGGCACCTGCGCGCCGCGAAGGCGCCGGCCGCCGTCCGCAGGTAGACGACTTACCTACCGGGGATTGAACGCGACACCGTCCACTGCCCACCGCCCACCGCTCACCGCTCACCGCCCACGATCGGGGGACCATGTCCGTTTCAGCATCAGATCCTGCTCCCATGATCCAGACCATCGAGGAGCTGCACGAGTACCTCTACAAGGGGCTCCAGCTGGAGCATGCAACGCTCCCGCCCTACCTGACCGCGCTCTACTCCCTGCATCCGGGGAAGAACTCGGATGCCTGGCATGTCATCAGGGTCGTGGCCGTCGAGGAGATGCTGCACCTCACCCTGGTCGCCAACGTCATGAACGCCGTGGGCGGGACGCCGGACCTCACCAAGCCGGACTTCGTGCCGAATTATCCGACGCGCCTGCCGTGTGGTCCCGATTACTTCGAGGTGCATCTCGGGCCGTTCTCGCACGAGGCTCTCGACACGTTCTTGAAGATCGAGAAGCCCGCGCAGGCGGATACCGAGGAAGGCAGGTTCGTACCGATGGACTGGGCGGCCCTCGGACTGACGTCCGACGGCGCGGTGCCGCCACCGGAGGAACTGGCGGAACTCGAGGAGTCCGGGGCAGTCCTCGGCCTCGTCCCCGGAGAACCCACCAAGCGTTTCTTGAGCATCGGTGAGTTCTACGAGGAGATCATCCGGGGCATCAACCACCTGGAGGACCAGGCCCGCAAGGCAGGGAAGACGATTTTCACCGGCGATCCCGCTCGCCAGGTGACTCCCGAGTACTTCTACTCCGGTGGCGGCGACGTGATCAAGGTGACCGGCCGCGACACCGCAGTCGCGGCGCTCACCCTCGTCGCGGAGCAGGGCGAAGGGCTGCACGGCGGCATCTTCGACAGCCAGGATGAAATCGCCCACTACTACAGGTTCCAGCAGCTGGACATGGGAAGGTTCTACCAGAAGGGCGATGAGCCGGGCGAGCCTTCCGGTCCGGATCTGAACGTCGACTGGGGTGCCGTCTATCCGGTGAAGCCGGACATCAAGCTGGCGGACCTCGCGGGAGACCCGGAAGTCCTGGCGGCGGCCAAGGAGTTCAACCAGTTTTACGCCACCTTCCTGACCAGCATCAATCTGGCGTACAACGGTCAACCCGACCTTCTGCTCAAGGCGGTTTGGGAGATGTTCCGCATGCGCGACAGTATGAACCGACTCCTCCGCAACCCGCTCACAAGGCATCCAGGGGCGAATGCCGGCCCGACATTCGAGCTCTAAGACCGTCGAAGGAGACGGGATCATGACGCAAAGCACGGACGCCGAAGAGAAGCTGCGCGATTTCGTGAAGTTCTCTGCCGCTGTGACCGGATTCAGCGAGTTCGACCTGTGGGGAACTGGTCAGGCGGAGGTGTACTACACGACGGCGGTGAATCAAGAAGGGCCGGATGCGATCGAGAAGGCGATGGCTTCCGACCCCTCTGTTGTTCCCGCCGATCCAGTGGTGGGAAGCATCATCAAGCTCTGGTATGTCGGCGTCTGGTACGGCCCGGAACTGGCGGGACGCATGGACGTGGCGGCCTGGACGGCGCCCGGGCGGAGCGGAGCGAAACCTGCCGTCCCGGACGACAGCCAGCCCGAGGGAAGCCGGCCCTGGCGGGCCATGTACGGACAACACCAGGCCGGGGAAGATCGCGCGCACGGCGGAGACGGACGCAAACCGCTCTTCGTCGTCTCCCCCGACGCCTACACCGAGGGGCTGTTGTGGCGGGCGATCGGCGCCCACCCGTCCGGCGCGAAGGCGCCGGGCTACGGGTCGTGGGCCAATCCGCCCGTATTCGAGGACTTGCAAGAGGAGAAAGTGTAATGACGAGCACGGTCCCGAACCTGGGTCGCGACAAGGTATCGCTCGGCGTAACGCCGACACTGTGGTGGAACGACGACTTTCCGCTGATCGACATCGGGATCCCGTTCGAGCAATGCGTGAGCGAGATGGCGCTCGCGGGGTTCCAGGGCTGCAGCATCGGTCACAAGTACCCGGCCGACCCCGCCGTACTGAAAGAGGCACTCGACCTGCGCGGCCTGAAGGTGTCCGAGCCCTGGGTGAGCACCTACTTCACCATCGGCGATAGAGATCGGACCGTCGAGAATTTCAAGAGGCAACTGAAGTTCCTCGAGAAAGTGGGCGGCAAGGACATCGTGGTCGCAGAATTCGGGCTGTCGTCGCACCTGCAGCCCATCCCGGTTTTCGAGCACCGCCCCGAGTTCACCGACAAGGAGTGGGATCTCCTCACCAGCGGGCTCAACGAAATCGGTAAGCTGGCCGCGGACAACAAGATGCGGCTCTGTTACCACCATCACATGGGCACTGGCGTGCAGACGGCCGAGGACATCGACAGGCTGATGGAGGACACCCACCCCGACCACGTGCATCTGCTGTTCGACACCGGGCATCTCCAGTTCGCGGGCGACGACCCGCTCGAGACCGCGGAACGGCACAAGCGGCGGATCAAGCACGTTCACCTCAAGAACGTCCGCCAGTCCGTAGCCGACAAGGTGAGGAGCGACCACCTGTCCTTCCAGGAGGGAATCCTGCAGGGCGTCTTCACCGTGCCCGGAGACTCAGAAGGCGTGGTCGACTTCAAGCCCATCCTCTCGACGCTGGGGGAAGCCGGCTACGAGGGATGGCTGGTCGTCGAGGCCGAACAGAACCCGGCGACGGCATGCCCGCTGAAGTACGCCAAGATGGCCCACGATTACCTCGTCGAAGTCCTGGGATGGCAACGATGAGTGCAGGCGACATCTACCTCAGCTTCTTCATGTTCACCTCAACCTGCACCCGATGACACCCAGTACACCGAGGTCGTCGTCAGGCACATGAGGAAACTGCAGGACATCGGGTACACGGGCTTCGACATGCCCGTTTTCCCGAACGGCGCGGGCGACTCCCAACCGGACGTACCCCGCTACGAACAGCTCAGGAAGGCTCTCGACGCAGCGGGCTTGAAGGACGTAGGGCTGACCACCAACGTGGCCACGACGCCGGCCTACGATCCGACATCGCTGATCCCCGAGGAACGCGAGGCGCCCCTGGTCTACCTCAAGTCCCGGGTGGACATCAGCGGCCCTGCGCGGCACCATCATGGCGGGCCCCGTCCTGTTCCCCCTGCACCGTATTTCCCACCCTCAACGGCCGACCGCTGTGGAGCGACGCGCTGCAGGACTGGCTGCGGCCCCGGTACGGTATCGCGCAGCCGCTCTTCGAGCGGCTCGGCGCATACGCGGCGGAAAAGGGCGTCCAGGTCGCCATCGAACCCGTCGACCACTGGGAGACACCAGCCCCGAACATGGTGCGCTACGTGCTCGACTTCCTCGCCGACGTGCGCAGTCCGCATATCGGCGTGTGCGAGGACAGCTCCCACGTCGTCCTCGGCAGCAGCGGCCCGGAAACGTACCGCCGCGACATCCGCCAGTGCCGTTCCCGATCGGCTCGCAGGCTGTTGCCGGCATCCTCGATCGCCGGCAGGTAGGAAGGGTCTGGACGATAGAAACCGCAGCCAGCGCTTTGAGAACGGATCTGGCAGGCGTGCCCGCCGGCATGCTCGCCCCGCTCCCCGCTCCCCGCTCACTGATCCCGGGTCCTCACCCGCACCGACGCTTCGCGCGCCGCGAGCTGCGTCACCCTGCACAAGCAGCTTTCCTCCCGCCGCCAGGGGCCCTGCCTGACTGCCCGGAACGCCACGACGGCGCTGCACAGGGCTGCCGAACTCACCGAGCGTGGCGGCCTGATCATCGGCTCGCGCCGTCTCGTGGGAGAGACGCGCACCGCGCTGGCGGCGCAGCCCGCGTGAAGGGCGGCCGGTAACCGATACCGAAACGGGAATCAGCGGAGGGCACCGCGGGGTGCCCGGTGGAGAGGGCGCCCAACGAGCGCACGGCCCCCAGAGCCCGGACGAGGTGTCCGAAACAGCCCGCGGGCGCTGGGTGCGCACCGTCGAGGCCGACAACGCGGCGAGTGCTCACACCTGACCTCTCCCCCACCCGGCGGACCACGCACCATCGGTCAGCGCCCGGGCAAGGGTTTCCCCGCGTTCCCTGCCAAGCTGCCGGACGGGCCCGGCCGGGCGCGGCTACGGAGGGCCGCACTCCGTACTGGGGGTGCGGCCCTCGGTGCTGTGGTTACGACGTCCAGCCGCCGTACGGCACGGTGATGAGTTCCATGGCGTGGCCCGCGGGGTCCATGAAGTACACGCCGCGGCCGCCGTCGTTGTGGTTGATCGTGCCGGGCTGTTTCCGGTGGGGGTCGGCGTAGTGCTCGATGCTGCGCTGTCTGATCTGCGTGTACGCCGCGTCGAACTCCTCCTCGGAGATCAAGAAGGCGTAGTGCTGGGGGGTGATGCTGTCCGCTGGGACGGTAGCGAAGTCCAGCGTGACGCCGTTGCTCAGGCCGACCGCGATGAACGGACCCCATTCGGCGGTGATCTCGAGGTTGAGCAGGTTCGCGAAGAATTCCGCGGACTCCCGGTTGTCCCGGGCGTGGACGATCGTGTGGTTCAACTCGACTGACAAGGAATGCCTCCGAAGGCATGTCCCGACACCTCCATGCCTCACCCAGCCGGTGACCGACACGCGATGTCGCCGTAGATCGTAGTCCTGTTCCCGTGGGAAGTCGACCGTAGTTGACGAGGACTGCGGCTGTACCGGCGAAGTCAAGATGTGGTCCACTGCTCGACGGCTCTGTCCCTGCTCCACGGGGTCTCCCTCGGGATGACCTTCGCGGACCGGTACCTCGCCGCGGGCGGGCGCCTCGCCGAGCGTGTGCGCCGCACCTGTACTGGCGGGTCATCGATGCCCCGGCGTTCGCCCCGAACGCGGAGGAAGTCGCCGTCCCCTGGCGGGAACTCTGCCGCAGGCCCCACGCCGGGCCGTGCAGCAGCGCGAGACTGGTGGAGCAGTGCGCCACGTCGAGATCCGCCGGGCCCCACGAGGCCGCCGCCCAGTCGACGACACCGGTGATCCGGGCACTGTCGGCACCGGCCGGCCCCTCGGTCGGCAGTTGGTCCCGCAGGAGTTCCGGCTCGGTCACGGCACCACAACCCCATGTCGAGGGCGTCAAGGACGAGCTTGGCCTGCTTGCTGGTGGCGGCGGGCGACCAGCCGGCGATCGCCCGGGAGTACACGTCCACGACGAAGGCGACGTAGACGATCCCGGACCAGGTGGCGACACAGGTGCAGTCGGCGACCCACCGCTCATTCGGGCAGAGACGCGGTGAAGTCGCGCCTGGCCAGGTCAGCGGCCCGCTCGTGGCCGTCGTCGCGGAGAGTGGTGCGGATCTTCTTCCCGCGCCGGGGCGGTGTCCGCCATCGCCGCGCAGCGGCTTCCCCCAGGCCGAGATCCGTCGGCTCGGCCTCCCGCGTCTGCGCTGACATCCGCGCACGCTCCGCGGCCGGTTCCGGCCGTGACTCCGCCGAGTCACGGCCGGAGGGGACCCGTCGCGCGAGCGGCGCGGTTACCAGGAGGACTTGGTGACCCCGGGCAGGAAGCCGGCGTGGGCCTGCTCACGCATGCGGACCCGCGACAGGCCGAACTTCCGAAGGTGACCGCGCGGCCGCCCGTCCACAGCGTCCCGGTTGCGTACTCGGGTAGCGCTCGCGTTGCGGGGCTGGCGTCGTAGTTCTTCCGCTGCGGCCCGGCGTTCGGCGTCGGTGGAGGCCGGCCGGCGGATGATCTCCTTCAGCTCGGCACGGCGGGCCGCGTACCGCGCGACGGTCGCCTTGCGCTTCTCGTTCTGCGCGATCTTGCTCTTCTTGGCCATCAGACCTTTCCCCCTCGGGCGCGGATGCGGGCCACCGCGGCCTCGATGCCGATGGTGTCGACCGTCTTGATCGCCTTCGCGCTGAGCGTCAGCCGGACATGCCGCCCCTCGCTGGGCAGCCAGTAGCGCTTGCGCTGGATGTTGGGGTCGAAGCGGCGCGAAGTGCGCCGGTGCGAGTGGGAGATGGTGTTGCCGAAGCCCGGCTGGGCGCCGGTCAGTTGGCAGTGGGCGGACAAGGTCTTACCTACCTCTCATCGGACGACCAGCTTTTGGTAATGGAAATCATTGCCATATACTAACCCCATGGCACGCAACGAGGTACGCCCGATCATCAAGCTCCGCTCCAGGGCGGGAACCGGCTACACGTACGTCACCCGCAAGAACCGCCGTAGCGACCCCGACCGCATGGTGCTGCGCAAGTACGACCCGATCGCCCGGCGCCACGTCGACTTCCGCGAAGAACGCTGACCTCCCGCCCCTCCGCCGCCGCCCGATCCCAAGGACGCCCCATGAAGCCCGGAATCCACCCCGCGTACGGTCCCGTCGTCTTCCGCGACCGTGCCGCGAACCACGCGTTCCTCACCCGCTCCACCATGACCAGTGACAAGACGATCGAGTGGGAGGACGGCAACGCCTATCCGGTCATCGACGTCGAGATCTCGGACGTCAGCCACCCCTTCTACACGGGGACCGCCCGGGTCCTGGACACCGCCGGGCGCGTCGAGCGCTTCGAGCGCCGGTACGGCCGACGCGGAGCCAACTGATGCGGGACGAGGCCGGACTGCCCGTCGTCATCGTCGCCGGGCTCCACTCCGAGGCTCGCCGGCAGGTAGTGGACCACCTGCTGCGCCTCGTACCCGGCAGCGTCGCCCTCCATCACGACCTGTCCACGGCGGCCGGCGGCACCGTCCTGCGCCAGGTGCGCGATGCTTCGGGCGAGTTGTCCCGGGGCGACGCCCCGCTGGTCAACGACTGCGCGTGCTGCGCGATGCGCGAAGACCTCGTGCCCGAGCTGGAACGACTCGCCGACGCCGGCCTCACCCGGCTCGCCGTCGTCGAACTGTGGGACTCCGTCGAACCCAAGGGGATGGCCGAGGTCGTCGTCCGGCACGGCGCCGACTCGGTCCGGCTCACCAACGTGATCACGGCGGTGGACCCGGCTCTCGTACTCCCCTGCCTCGGCAACGGCGACGACCTGACCGAGGCGGGCCTCGCGGCCGCAGCCCGCGACCAACGCACGGTCGGCGACACCTGGGCCAGGCAAGTGGAGTACGCCCCCGTCCTCGCCGTCGTGGAGAGCGAGGACGCCGACGACGAGGACCGGGTGCTCCTCAGCCAACTCCACCCCGTCGCCCGTCAGGTGAGCGCCGACTCCGCGGAGCTCGGCCGGCTGGCCTTCGCCGGCTTCGACGCCGAAGCGGCCGCCGCAGCCCAGCACCCTGCCTGCGCGCTGCTCCCCCAGGAAGCCGACGAGGCAGGCGTCACCACATTCGTCTGGCGTCGGCACCGCCCCTTCCATCCCGAACGCCTCTACCAGGCGCTGGAAGACCTCTGCTGCGCCGCGGCCCGCAGCCGCGGACGGTTCTGGCTCGCCGACCGCCCCGACACCCTGCTCGCCTGGGACGCCGCGGGCGGAGCCCTGTGTGTGGAGAGCGCCGGCCCGTGGCTCGCCTCGCTGCCGGACGCCGCCTGGGAGATGGTCCCGCCCGTGCGCCGAGCGGCTGCCGCGCTGGACTGGCACCCCGAACACGGTGACCGCTGCCAGCACCTCGTCTTCACCTCACCCGGCCTGGACCGCGACGGGCTCGCGCGGCTGCTGGAGTCCTGCCTGCTCACCGACGCCGAGTACACCGCAGGCCCCGAAGCGTGGAAACAGCTCCCGGCCGCGTTCGACTCTCTCCTCGACCCCGTTGCGTAGAACCGGTCCCGTCCGCCCCGACACAGAAGGAGCACCATGGCCCCCCGCCAAGGCCCACGCAAGCCGCTGAAGTCCCGTCCCAACCCGCTGGATGCGGCCGAGATCACCTACATCGACTACAAGAACACCGATCTGCTGCGGAAGTTCATCTCCGACCGAGGCAAGATCCGCAGCCGCCGTGTCACTCGTGTCACGGCCCAGCAGCAACGACAGATCGCCGCGGCGATCAAGAACGCCCGTGAGATGGCGCTCCTTCCCCATCGGTAACGACAGCCCTATTCACGAACTCTCCGCACCTCACTCCCTGAGCACGGGCCCTCCTCGTCGGTACCGGTTCTCCGGCCAGTCCCATGACGCCCTGAGCGGCGACGGTACGGCTCCTGAGCAGCAGCCGGCAGGGGGCTCCTCACGCCACCACTCGAGATCATCACGGACTTCGTGAAAGTTCACCCTGTCGAGCCGAAGTCAGTATGTTGACGTGATCATCTGATGGGCGGAGCTTGCATGCGGTCAACCGAGGAACGCGCCGTGGAGGCCGAGGTCACCGACGCGGACGGAGCCGCGGAAAGCGACGCTGCTTCTGGCTGGCCGCGGTGGTGGCCGCTTCTGCTGCTGGGGGCGGCCGCCGTTCCTGGACTGGTGCTCTACCTCGGGGGCCGGTGGATGCAGACGCCGGCGATGCAGGCGTGGCGGACCGTATGCCTTGCCGTGACCGTGCAGGCGCTGCCCTTCCTCCTGCTGGGCACGGCCCTGTCCGGTGCCATCAACGCGTTCGTTCCGGCACGGGTGTTCAGTCGTGTGCTGCCGCGGCGGCCTGTACTCGCCGTGCCGGTGGCCGGTGCGGCGGGAGTCGTGCTGCCAGGGTGCGAGTGTGCGTCGGTGCCGGTGGCGAACAGTCTGATCAGCCGGGGTGTCACACCTTCGGCCGCGTTCGCGTTCCTGCTGTCGGCTCCTGCGGTCAATCCGGTGGTGCTGATGGCCACCGCGGTCGCTTTCCCAGGTCACCCGGGCATGGTCATCGCCCGGTTTCTGGCCTCGCTGGTCACGGCGTCGGTGATGGGCTGGCTGTGGCTGTGGCGGGGGCGGGCCGAGTGGCTGCGGCCCGTCGTGCGGCACAGCGGGCATCAGGCGCGCGGCAACCGGTGGCAGGAGTTCCGGGTCGGCTTCCAGCACGACTTCCTGCATGCGGGCGGTTTTCTGGTCGTGGGTGCGATGGCGGCGGCCACGTTCAATGTGGCCGTGCCCCGCTCGCTGCTGGACGCGTTCTCCGGCTCGCCCTGGCTGTCGGTGTTGTTCCTGGCCGGGCTGGCGATCGTGCTGGCGGTGTGCTCGGAGGCGGACGCGTTCGTGGCGGCCTCGCTGAGCGGCTTCTCGCCGGTCGCCCGGCTGGCGTTCATGGTGGTCGGGCCGATGGTCGACCTGAAGCTGATCGCTCTTCAGGCGGGCACTTTCGGCCGGGCCTTCGCCACCCGTTTCTCCGCCGCCACGGCCGTCGTGGCGCTCTTGTCCAGTGCGCTGATCGGAGGGACCCTGCTGTGAGACGCCCGCTTCAGACGGCCTTGCTCGTCCTCAGCGGCGCCGGCCTGCTGCGCGTCGCCCTCTTCACCGACCTGTACCTGCGGTACGTCAAGGAGGGGATGCGCCCGCTGCTCATCGCCTCCGGCGCCCTGCTGATCCTGCTCGGAGCGGCGGACGCGGTCGCCTACGCGCGACGGCCCAAGAGCGACGGGCACCCCGACCACAGCGACAACGGCCACGGGCACCACCACTCCGGCGCACCGCGTGCCGCATGGCTGCTGTTCCTTCCGGCGCTGAGCCTGCTGTGCTACGCCCCACCCGCCCTCGGCGCGTACACCGCCTCCCGTCAGCCGCCCGAGGCTGTCACACACCAGGACGACTTCGACCCGCTGCCCGCGACCTCGCCACTCCCTATCACCCTCTCGGACTTCACCCGCCGCGTGCAGCAGGACCACACACAGGCCATCAAGGCGCGCACCGTGCAGATGACAGGTTTCGTCGCCGCCGGCGAACAGGGCGACGGCTGGTTCCTGAACCGGATCATCATCTCTTGCTGCGCGGCGGACGCCCAGTCCGTGAAGGTGAAGGTCTACGGCACCCCAGCCCCGTCCGCCGACACCTGGGTGACCGTCACCGGCACTTGGCACCCCGACGGCATTCTGGGCACAGACTCCGCACCCGTCGCGCTCGACGCCCGTTCCGTGGAGAGGATCGACAAGCCGGTGAACGCGTATACCGACGCCCTTCCGCTCACCCCCACGAGATGAACACAGCGATGGACCAGGCAATGGACCGTGCGGGGCGCGGCCGTGAGTTTCAGCGGGTACTGTGTGCCGACGCCGTAAGGCAACGTCTTACGCCGGCTGGATTTCACCACATGACTTGGCGTTGCCGACTTCACAGACGAAGATACGGACATCAGCCACAGCGGAACCGGTCCCGGAGCTGTTGATGCGCTTGTACGAGCGCTGAGACACCCACTTCTTCTTTCCGCTGTCCCACTTGTTGTACTTGGCGTAGAGGGACACGTTGTTGCAGGAGATGCGGCCGATTCGGAACTTCCACTGCGTGTTGTAGGCCCTTTTCCCCTGGTACGTAGCAACCGAGTTCCAGTAGTACGTCCCCATGGCGTAACCGCATTCCGGGGTCTTCGTGTAGGCGACGTACTTACCTCCGGCGGCGTGGGCCGACCCGGAGAGGCTGACCGCGAGGGCCGCCCCCGCCAGCATGACTCCCGCGGCACGCGCCGCACCCTTCATCTTCGTGTGTCCGTTCACCATTGTTACCTCCTCTGGTGGTGGGGCGCGCGATACCGAGTGACCCCCGCGCAACCGTGCATGTATGAGGCGTGTGCGCGCCCCGCGAGCGTCGCCACGCTACCGCTGCCCAGGGGCCTTCCCTATACGTCAGAAGTTGCGTTGTGGATACCGCCAGGGTTTACCCGCCAGGTTTGGCGCGGGCGGAAGCACAGCAGGCCCAGCCCGCATCTGACTGGCAAGGTTCTGTTGCAAAGTCGCGTGATCTCGTGGGCGTGCTGGACCGAGGCTGCCCCGACGCCATGTCCGTTGCCCCCTATCGGTGTTACCGTCGCACGATGTCCAAGACCGAGATTGACGCCATAACCGCCGAGCTCTTCGGAGCCTTCGACAACCGCGGCAGCAAGGCCGCGGACGTGGCCCGAATCCGCCGACTGGTCATTCCGGGTGGCGTGATCGTGCTGACCGGGCCGAAGTACACGGTCTACACCAGGGACGAGTTCATCGAGCCTCGCGAACGCCTGCTCTCCGACGGCCGGTTGGTCGAGTTCTCGGAGTGGGAGACATCCGAGCGGACCGAGATCGCGGGTGACATCGCCTCGCGCTTCGGCGAGTACCGCAAGGCCGGCGTCCTGGACGGCAAGCCGTTCGAGGGCGGCGGGACCAAGACCTTCCAGTTCGTCCGCACCCCGGAGGGCTGGAGGATCGCGGCGTTCTCCTGGTACGACCGGTCCTGAGCGCAGCAGCCCGCGGGAAGGTCGGCGGCGGGGTGATCCCGCACCCGGTCAACGTCAAGCCGAGGCGGCGGCGACGCAGAACTCATTGCCCTCCGGGTCGGCCATCACCATATGGTGCCCCTCAAACTCCTCCAGAACGGCCCCGCCCGCTTTGACCAGCCGCTCGGACTCCGCCCTGATCCGCGCCCACTTCTCACCGGGGCTGCCGCCTGCCGGCACCCGGACGTCGATGTGGAGTCGGTTCTTCGCGGTCTTCGGCTCGGGGACCTTGAGGATGCAGAGCCGGGGACCGGCTCCGTCAGGATCACAAAGCCACGCGCCGTCGTCCGCGGAGTCGTCCTCGGGAAGGCCGAACTGCGCGAGCCACTCCTCACGGGTTCTGAAGGGAGCGGGCGGCGGCTCGTCCACGTATCCCAGGGCCGTCTTCCAGAACTCGGCGAGGAGCTTCGCGTCCGCGCAATCAAGGGTCAGATCGATTCTGGCTGCCATAGCAGGACCGTAGTGCCCACCACTGACAGTGGCGGCTGAGCCGCAGGAGAGACGGCTGCTGATACCCCCTTGACCGGTCGGACACTGCTGGACGCGCTGTGGCCGGCATGCCTACCCAATCCAACTGCGGGCACGGTCAGCGGTCGGCCGTTGCGATGAGGCGTCGAAGCGCGGCCCGGCCGGGTGGGCCCCAGGTGGGCTTGCCACCGGGGCGGCCGTGGACGCCGGCGTCTCCGATGTGGATACAGGCGAGGGCTTTCAGCACGGCGCACCCGCGGGCGCGGCGCAGGGTCGCGGTGTCCGGGGTCGGTCGGTACGCCCCGTGGAAGCGGTCGGCGGCGCCGTCCGGCAGCAGTATCCACGCGGCGGCGAGGTCCCAGGCCGGATCGCCCGCGCAGAGGTCGCCGAAGTCGATCACCCCGCAGAAGGTGCCGGCCGCGGTGAGAACGTTGGCCGGATGCAGGTCGCCGTGCAGCCACAGTGGTGGGCCCTTCCAGGCGGGTGCCGCGAGGGCGTCCTCCCAGATGGCGAGGACGGCGTCCGGGTCGGGGATCAGCCGCAGCTCGGCCGACGAGGCGAACCCCTTGGCGAAGCCGTCGGCGTGGTCGGCCAGCGGTCCCCCACGCCACCGGCCGACGGGTGCCTCGGTGGGAGCGGGCTGGTGAAGAGCCGTCAGGAAGGCGGCCAAGACGTCGGCCGCCTCACCGCGGGTGGCAGGGGCGCGGTCGGCCGCATCGCCCGGCACCCAGGTGGTGACGATCCAGGGCCGCGGAAACCGTGCGGACGGCTCGCCGAGACGCTGCGGCACGGAGACCGGCAGCGGAAGGCGGGGGGCGAGATCGGGCACCCATGCGTGCTCCTTGCGCAGCAGATCGTCCGCGTCCTGCGTTGCGTAGGGCATCCGTACGGCGAGATCGTCGCCGAGCCGCCACAGCTGGTTGTCCCAGCCTCGCGCGCCGAGCCTTACCGGGAGATGGGCCAGGTCGGGGTGCTGGTCGAGCAGCAGGTCCCGGACCAGCTCTGCGGTGATCTCGATCTCCGTGTGGGTCATGCGCAGCCACAGTAGCCGGGCGGCGCTCGTCGTTCGTGACGCCCAGCACTCTGTGCCGCTTCGACCAGCCGCCGATCGCCACGCCCGTCCTTCCCTCCGATGCCGCCGCAGCAAATGCGGACACCTCGCCTGCGGCGACCGGAGAACCCGTCGCAGGTCGCGATGATCACGGTAGGAGGGCCTGCCGTAGTAGATCCGGTATTTCTGCGGCAGTCACGGACGCGTCTCCGCGATCGAGCGCCCGCCCTCATGTCCTTCTGTTGTGCGGACTTGAGGGGAGGCGACTGTCAGTGCCCGCCGCGGACCAAACCCGGCGCCAGGCTGCTTGCCTGGGTCATGCCCCCAGATCCTCCGTCACGGGCAGGCACTCGGCGAGCAGGTCGACGACGTCGCGCCATGCTCGCTGCGCGTGCTGCGGGTGGTAGCCGACGCCGGGGACCGCGGGGTGGTCGACCGGCGGGTGGTGGAAGGCGTGCAAGGCGCCGCCGTAGACCACGAGGCGCCAGTCGACGCCCGCGGCCTGCATCTCCGCGGTGAACGCCTCCCGTTGCGCGGGCGGCATGATCGGGTCTTCCGACCCGACCCCGGCCCACACCGGGCAGCGAATGCGTGCCGCCTCGCCCGGCCGCCCCGTGGTCAGTGCGTTGACTGTCCCGATCGCGCGCAGGTCGACGCCGTCGCGCCCGAGTTCCAGCCCGATGGCACCCCCGGTGCCGTAGCCGACGGCGGCGATCCGGTCGGGGGCGGTCCGCGGTTCGGTGCGCAACACGTCGAGTGCCGCATGGCCGATGTCCCGCATCCGGTCGGGGCCGGCGAGCAGCGGCATGCAACGGGCCAGCATCTCCTCGGGGTCGCCCAGATAGCGCCCACCGTGAAGGTCGAAGGCCAGCGCTACGTATCCCAGCTCGGCGAGAGCATCGGCCCGGCGACGCTCGACGTCACTGAGTCCCATGCCCTCTGGTCCGAGCAGCACCGCGGGCCGGCGACCGACACCGGCCGGGAGCGCGAGGTGCCCGATCATCGTCAACCCGTCCGCCGGGTACTCGACCGTACGCGTCGTGATCGTCGTCATGAGACGGGACTGTAGTGATCGTCGAGCCCGGTTCGGTCGGTGTTCTGCCGCTGGCAGAACAGGGTGCGTGTCCGCCAAAGGGGCAACGAGATGATCTCGAAGCCCCGAGCGCTCGGCCCTCGTGTTTCAGAGGGACCCGAGGCGCTGGTGGGCTTTGGCGCGCGTCCTTATAGACACCTCCAGATGGGGGCCTGCGGAAGGGGTCTTCTGGGCCTGGTCAAGGGGGCTGCTCGGGGTCGCCGGTGGTGCTCGCCACAGGGTCCGCCTGGGAGATGGGGCGGGCCTGTCCCGCCGTCCATCTCGTACAGGTGTGAGGTTCGGCCTCCGTGTGGTGAGGGTTGGCAGGCGGCCCTGACGGACATCGGGTCGGAATCGACGTCCGGCTCTTGACCCTCACGTGGCGTCAGGCTCCATAGTCGGTGCCGTGGAAGATCACTGGACCGTGGGACGCGTGGCTGATCGAGCCGGCGTGAGCGTCCGCACGCTGCATCACTATGACCAGATCGGGCTCGTTCGGCCGTCGACGCGGACCGCCCGGGTACCGGGCATATTCGGCGGGCGATGCCGACACGCCAGCCGCGCCGCACGACGCGCTCCACGGATTCCTCCAATGCGTTCTGTTCCCAGGCGAGTTGGCCGGTGTAACCGGGGGTGGGCCGATGTGCGGGGCAGTAGGGATCGTCCAGGGCGCCGGACTCGATGCCGCCATCCATCCAGAACTTCACGCCCCAAACTCTCAGCCCCGGGGCGGCGGCGTACTTCCACGCTTCCATGCCGTCGAGGACCTCCTCGACCTGCTCGACGGTCGTGAACCCCGTCGTGGTCGGCAGCACCCGCACCCGGCAGCCCAACTGACCTCTGCCCCGTACGCGTTGGATTCTTTCGAGGTCGGCGAGGGAGGTGTTGGTGTCGCGGACGGTGCCGATGCCGGTGGCGGCGTAGTCGTGCGAGGTTGCGCAACTCGGTCAGTGACAGCAGCTCCGTACGCTTGGGCGGGCGCGTCTGGTCGGCCACCCGGCAGGCCCGCACGCAGGCGGCCCGCTCCCCTGGCGCGTGCCCGTGCTTCTTGCCGCCGCGGTGAGTCCGGGGCCGGCGCCCGCAGTGCACCGGCGCCCGTACCCTCCGCGCACGGGGGCCCGGCACCGCCGGCACCGTCCCGGGCGAATCGAGTCGACGGTCACCTCCGTCACCGCGGTCCGGTCCCGGCGATGTGGGCCACCACCCTGGTCGAGCGCACCATTTCGCGAGCCCGGGCAGCTCGGCGTACGGATGCGCTGCTGCCCCGGCATGCGCCGACAGTCATGAGCCGACGTAGGAGCCGAGAACACGGCGCCCGGGACGACGTGTGCGTGCGCGTCTTCGATCGTCGGTGGCGGGTCAGGCCGTGGACGGCTGCGGCATGGGGTGGGTGAGGCGTCCGGTGCGGGCCAGGGCCGCGACCGCGGTCGCGCATCCGACGCCGGTCGCGGTCAGGGTGAGCCACACCAGCCAGTTCGCTCCGCGGGCGTGGGCGTAGTCCCACAGCGCCCCGCACACCAGGTTGCCCAGGGTGATGCCCAGGCCGGAGACGGTGTTGTAGAAGCCGTAGTGGGTGGCGACCAGCCTGTTCGCGGACAGGGCGACGACGGTGTCCATCTCGAAGGGATAGACCACCGCGCCTGCGGCGGCCAGGAGTGCGACTGCGGCCACGAGCGCTCCCAGCACCGCCGGTGTGGAGGAGGACGGGGCGAGGGCGAGGGGCAGGAACGCTGCGCCCATCGCCCCCAGCCCCGCGATCAGGGCCTGCTGAGGGGTGAAGTGCTGCCTGGCCCAGCCGGTCAGCCGCAGTTGCCCGGCCACTGCCACGGCGGCGGACACGACGAACAGGGCGCTGGTCACCTTCGTGCCGTCCACGCCCAGGGCCGCGTCCGCGGCGAGCGGGAGGGCGAGGTAGACCTGGAAGGTCAGCACGTAGGAGCCGATCATCGCCGCGGAGAACAGCAGGAACGGCCGGTTCGCGGCAACCTGGCGCCACTGCGCCCACACTCCGCCCGCCTCGCGCGCACTGTCGCCGGTGCCGCGGCGCTGGGGCAGGGCGCGTGCCTGCAGCACACTGAGTGCGGCGAAGACGGCTGCCGCGACCGTGCACACCAGGCGGAAGTCGGCCGTCAGCAGCGCAAGCCCGACGAGGGGGCCCAGCAGCATCCCGGCCTGGTAGTAGACATTGAACGTGGCGAAGGCGTCCACCCGCCGCTCACCGGACTCGGTGGCGAGGTAGGCGCGTACGGCCGGATTGAACAGAGCGCCGGCGAACCCGGTCGCCGCCGACGCCGCGACCAGGGCGGGCAGCGAGTCCACCCAGCCCAGCAGGGCGAACCCGAACGTGCGCAGCACGCAGCCCGCCAGGATGGGCGCCTTGTAGCCGAACCGGTCGGCGATCGTGCCGCCGATCAGGAACATCCCCTGCTGGGAGAGGTTGCGCACCCCGAGCACGAGCCCGACCGTCCACGCGGCCAGTCCCAGCTCGCCCGACAGGTGGGCGGCGAGGTAGGGCATGAGCATGTAAAAGGCCAGGTTGATGGCGAACTGGTTGACCATCAGCAGCCGCGCCGGCGCGGGGAAGGAGCGGGTCTGGGCCAGCAGGTTCCTCATCGGCCGGCCCCCGCCGTCTGCCCGGCAGGGCTCTCCCCGCCGCCGGCGGCGGCGGGCCGCTCCACGGTGCGGCAGCGGGTCCAGCGGGTGACGACCGCCTCGGCCGCCCGTCCGATCTCTTGCGGGTCATCGGCCGGCACGTGCCCGAGCAGCCGGTGCCGGCGGCACCAGCCGTCGTCGAAGACGGTCTGGACGTAGCGGTGCGGGCCGTCGGGGAAGACGGCCGCGATCCGGTGCTCGACCGGCGAGGACCGCGCCACCCACCGCGCTACGAGCGCGACCGCACCGACGCTCCACCCGCCGGTGGCATACCGGGTCCGCGCCAACGCCCGGGCCGCCCAGACCGCCTCCGGGGCAGCCACCCAGTGCACTTCATCGAAGAGGTCGTAGGCGACGTTGCCCGGGTAGATGCTCGACCCCAGCCCCCGCATCAGCCGGGTCCCGGCCGGCTGCCCGAAGATCGTGGACGCGCAGGTGTCCACCCCCACCACCCGCAGGCCGGGGAAGAAGGCGCGCAGCACTCGTCCGATCCCGGCGGAGTGCCCGCCGGTGCCCACCGACACCACCAGGCAGTCGATCCGGCCGAGCTGCGCCACCAGCTCATGCGCCAGGGGGGCGTAGGCGGCCACGTTGTCGGGGTTGTGGTACTGGTCCGGGCACCAGGCGTCCGGGTGCTGGGCCAGCAGCTCGGCCACCCGCTCGCGCCGGGCCTGCTGCCAGCCCCCGGCCGGGTGCGGCTCGGTCACGGTGTGGACCTCGGCGCCGTAGGCCCGCAGCAGCCCGGCGACCTGGGGCTCCATTCCCGGGTCGGTGACCACCGACACCGGATGCCCGAACGCCACACCGGCCAGCGCCAGCCCGAGTCCGAGGGTGCCGGAGGTGGACTCCACGATCCGCGCCCCCGGCAGCAGCCGGCCGCGCTCGCGGGCGGCGCGCACCATGTGCAGCGCGGTGCGGTCCTTGATCCCGCCCGGGTTGTGGCCCTCGAGCTTGGCCCAGAACCCCCGGCCCGCAGCGGTGAACGGCTCCCCCACCCACAACACCGGCGTATCGCCCACCAGCGCGGCAGGCGACGGCGCCGACCGCGCCCCCGCGGCCAGGAACTGAGCAGGAGAAGACGGGACAGCAAGGACAGAAGACAGATGATTCATGACGGCTCTCCCACCACCCGCGCGCCACGGCAGCACGCCGGCGCGGCAAGGCGGTCCACAGGTCGAAGCGGTAGGAACACGGTCGGAGGCATCCACCCACGCGGATCGATCTCCGCGGGGCCGGAGCGGGCGTCCCGGTCAGTTCCGCCACACCTGCAGCACCGCCCGCGCCCTGGCCGCACCGGGTGCCACCGCCTCGCCGGACGGTGGGCCGCGCACGAACCCCGGCCGCTCATCCGCCCCGCACCTCGGCACATCGCACGGCGGCGGCAACGCCTTGCCCGGCTCCGCCTGGGCTACGACCGGCTGGTCGAGGCCCACACATGCGTGTGTCCCACCGTGATGCCGCTCGCACTCGCCGTCCCCGGCGACCACCTGTGCGGTACCCGGGGAGACCACCTGTGCGGTACTCGGGGAAGGGGGCGCCGCACCGGCCCCTTGGATTCCCAGCGAGTCGACCCGTCCGGCAGCGGACGCCAAGGGGCCGTGGGCACAGCCCACCAGATGCACCATCACCGCGAGCACCACCGACCACGCGCAGGCCCAAGCGCGCCGTCGATTCCCCGCAGCGATCATCATTCGCTCAAAGTAGCCGAAGGACTACGTAAAGTTCTCATCAGGGTGTCGGGGCGGCATCTTCTCCGGTCGTTCTTCGCACGGGTCACTGTTCGACGGCTTGGCGGACGCGGCGGGACGGGCTGAAGGCGTACAGGTCGAGGACGCCGGGCGGGTCGGCCAGGCCCGGACCGCCGGCTTCGACCCAGGCCGCGATGTCGTCGGCGGCGTCGCGGTCGTTGACCAGGCCGAGCCAGACGGGCCGGCCGCCGGCCGCGCGACCGGCGGCGGAGGGCTGGATGACGATGACGTTGGCGTGCTCGCAGGCGTCCAGGCAGCCGGTGACGCGTACCTGGGCGAGCTGTGCGAGGGATGAGCGGAGCTGGTCGAGCTGGGCGGGATGGTCCAGGCCGGGGATCTTCGCCGTGCCGCAGCAGCAGCCGCGGCAGACGGTGACCGTGCAGCGGGCCGCACCCGCGCCCGCGGGGGCGTCCTTGCGGCTGCGGCGGCTCACCGGGCGTTCCCGCTGCGGGCGCGGCGCCAGGCGCCGTCGGCCAGCAGGCGCAGGCCGTTCAGACCGACGATGACGGTGGAGCCCTCGTGCCCGGCGACACCGAGCGGCAGCGGGAGGGTTCCGGCCAGGTCCCAGCTGACCAGGCCTGTGATGAAGACCGCGGCGATGGCCAGGTTCTGCACCACCAGGCGCCGCGCGCGGCGGGAGAGTACGACGACGGTGGGGACGGTGGCCAGTTCGTCGCGGACGACGACGGCGTCGGCGGTCTCCAGGGCCAGGTCGGAGCCGGCCCGGCCCATGGCGATGCCGGTGTGGGCGGCGGCGAGTGCGGGGGCGTCGTTGACGCCGTCGCCGACCACCAGCACCTTGCGGCCGGCCTGCTCCAGCTCCTTGACTGCGGTGACCTTGTCCTGCGGGAGAAGGCCCGCGCGGACGTCGGTGATGCCGACCTCCTCGGCGAGGCGGGCGGCGGCGCGCGGGTTGTCGCCGGTGACCAGCACGGGAGCGGTTCCGGTCAGGCCGGTCAGGGCCGTGACGGTGGCGGCGGCTTCCTCGCGCAGCCGGTCGGCGATGCCCAGCACCCCGACCGGGGTGTCCTCGGCCTCGACCAGGACGGCGGTACGGCCCTCGTCCTCCAGCCGTGCAGCGACCGCGACGGCCGGGTGGTCGCGGCCGTTCAGCAGGCGTGCGGGGCTACCGACCGCGACGGCCCTGCCTTCGACGGTGGCCGTCACGCCGGTGCCGGGGGCGGAGGTGAAGTCCTGGGCCGGGGGGATGTCCAGGTCGCGGGTGAGGGCGGCGTCCACGATCGCGCGGGCCAGCGGGTGCTCGCTGGGGTACTCGGCGGCCGCCGCCAGCCGCAGCAGTTCCTCCTCGCTCAGGCCGGAGGCGGCCAGCGGCCGGATGTCGGTCACGCGCGGGGTGCCTTCGGTCAGCGTTCCGGTCTTGTCCAGGGCGACCGCGTCGACCTGGCCGAGCTGTTCCATCACCACGGCGGACTTCACCAGCACGCCGTGACGGCCCGCGTTGGCGATGGCGGACAGCAGCGGGGGCATGGTCGCCAGCACCACCGCGCACGGCGAGGCCACGATCATGAACGTCATCGCCCGCAGCAGCGTGGGCTGCAGTGCCGCACCGAAGAGCAGCGGCAGCGCGAACAGCGCGACCGTGGCGGCCACCATCCCGAGGGAATACCGCTGTTCGACCTTTTCGATGAACAGCTGGGTGGGGGCCTTGGTCTGGGATGCTTCCTCGACCATGGCCACGATCCGGGCGATCACCGACTCGGACGGGTCACGCTCGACCTTCACCCGCAGGGCCCCGGTGCCGTTCAGCGTGCCGGCGAAGACCTCGTCGCCCTCCTGCTTGGCCACCGGCAGCGGCTCGCCGGTGATGGTGGCCTGGTCGACCTCACTGGCCCCCTCCAGCACCCGGCCGTCGGCACCGATCCGCTCCCCCGGCCGCACCAGGACGACGTCGCCCACGACCAGCCGCTCGGTGGGAACCGTCTCCTCGGTGCCGCCGCCGGCCAGGCGGGTCGCGGTGGTGGGGGCGAGGTCGAGCAGGCCGCGCACCGAATCGGCGGTGCGGGCGGTGGCGATCGCCTCCAGGGCCCCGGAGGTGGCGAAGATGACGATCAGCAGCGCGCCGTCCAGGACCTGCCCGATCGCCGCCGCACCCAGCGCCGCGACGACCATCAGGAGATCCACATCCAGCGTCTTGTCTTTGAGGGCCTGCAGTCCGGCCCAGCCGGGCTCCCATCCGCCGGTGGCGTAGGCGAGCGCGAACAGCGGTCCCCAGCACCATGCCGGCGCTCCCAGAAGGTGGAGCGGCAGCGCGATCAGGAACAGCACCAGGGCGGCTGCCGCCCAGCGGGCCTCGGGCAGCGCGAGGATCCGGGTACGCCGCCTGGGGGCCACCGCGTCACGCAGGGCCGCATCGCCCGCAGGCGCCGGGCGGGTCAGGGTGGAAGACATGGAGACAGGGGTCCTTTGCGCAGACGACGAGAGGACAGCGTCCAACCCCACCACCGTAACAGGAATGCTTGAACATCGATTCATGTGTTCATGGGCGGCGTACGATGACGGCATGGGTCACGGAGCCGCACCATCCGACAACAGCGTCCCGCGCACGTCCCTGGACGCGACGAACGCCGCCAGGGTCGCCACCACTCTGCAGGCACTGGCCACCCCCTCTCGCCTGCTCATCCTCGCCCGCCTGCGCGAAGGCCCCTTGCCGGCCACCGAACTGGCCGCCGAGGTCGGCATGGAGCAGTCCGCCTGCTCCCACCAGCTGCGGCTCCTGCGCAACCTCGGCCTGGTCACCGGCACCCGCAAGGGCCGCTCAGTGGTCTACGCCCTCTACGACAACCACGTCGCCGAACTCCTCGACCAGGCCCTCTACCACGTCGAACACCTCCGCCTCGGCCTGAGCGACACCGCGCTTCCCGAGCGCGAGACCGCCGCCGCCCCGAGCGACTGAGCCCCCACCGGCTCGCGGTGCATCTCGAAGCTCCGGCAGACAGCCACACGACCTCGAGTCCGTACTGCTCCGCCCGAATCGGGTCGGCGCCCGGACCACCGGCAGCTGTGCATGAAACGTGGGCTGACGTGGCGCACGACCGGGCCTCACCCCTCCACACCGGGGCCTGGTACCCACGCGACTCCGAATCCGCCGACTGTCGGGCAACAACGCCGCCCTCCGTGATGGAACGCTCGGGGCTGACAAGCAGTGACGCGTCGCCGACACGCCAAGTACCGTGCGCCGCACACCAGTCGGCGGGTCGAACTGCTCCTGGGCCGTGACGACGTACGCCTGTCCCGACGATCTCTCAAGGCGCAGCAGGCCATGAACGAGGTGCGCGCCGGCCTCACATCGCGGGATCAGGGCCTGTCCGATGAGTCGGCCGGGCGGTCCGCCCTCACCAGCCACGACGTGCTGCGCAGCCGGACCGTGCCGTCCGTCGCCTCGTGGCCGCGCAGATGGTCCATCAGGGTGCGGCGGGCGAGGGCTCGTGCAGTGGCGCCGGCCTGCTCCATCAGGTGACGACCAGGGCCGGTTCCCAGCAGGAACTCCGCCGCGTCCTCGGCTCCCGCTCCCCACACCCCGTAGGCGTGCGTCTGGTTGATGGTGATGCCGGTGAATCCGGCCGTGGTGAGGACGTCACGAATACGGTCCGGTGCGGCCAGGGAGAACATGCCGGGCAGCCCCGGCTGCCCGAAGCCGCCGAGCGGCAGGACGTCGCGCAGGGCGGCCATCGCCGTCATCCAGTCGTTGAGCGCGGCATCGGCCGGGCAGACAAACGCCAGGCGCCCGCCGGGTCGCAGCGCCCGGCCGACGTTGCCGAATGCCGCTACGGGGTCGGCGAAGAACATCACCCCGAAGCGGCTGATCGCCGCGTCGAACGCGCCCGCCTCGAAAGGGTGCGCCTGCGCGTCGCCTTGGGTGAAGGAGACGTTGGTGATGCCCTCGCGCTCCGCACAGGCCCGGGCCTCGGCCAGCATCGGGCCGGACAGGTCCAGGCCCAGCGCGCGCCCTCGGGCCGCACGGAGCGCAGCGAGGCGCGTGGTCTGCCCGGAGCCGCAGCCCAGGTCGAGGGTCCGGTGATCCCCGGTGATTCCGGCGGCGTCGAGGAGTGGCTTGTTGAAACCCTCGTTCACGGCGTTCCAGCGGTCCTGGTTGCGCGCCCAGTGGGCTCCTTCGGGGCCGTTCCACGCCTGGGCCTGCTCGGTGTTGACGATGTCTGGCACGGGTGCCTCCTGGTGGCGGACGACCGAGAATGGGCATCTGCCCAAACAGTATGGGCGTATGCCCATACTGGCAATCCCCCGCTACCATCCAAGGGGTGGCGCCGTGTGAGGGCGGCTGAGGCGGAACGGAAGGAGGCCCATGTCACCGCGCGGAGTGGCGACGCCGGACGTACGCGAGCGGCTTTTCGCTGCCGCCGAGCGCGTCGTGGAACGGGACGGGCCCGGCGCGCTCACCAGCCGGTCCGTCACGACCGAGGCGGGCTGCGCCAAGGGGTTGCTGCATGCGCACTTCGCGGGGCTCGACGAGTTCGTGGCCGAACTCTGCCTCGACCGGTTCGCACGGACGGCGGCGAAGGCGCAGGCACTGTCGGGGCTCGCCGGGCAGGGCACGGTGGCACGGAACCTCGAAGCTGTCGCCCTCGCGCTGTTCGACTCCGGGGGACCCGCCATCTCGGGCCTGGCCCTGACACGCCCCGCCGCCGCGCTGCGCATCCGCAAGGCCCTGGAAGGAGGGGCGCCCGGGTTCACCGCGATCCAGGAGGCCCTCGCCGGCTACCTGAAGGACGAGCAGGAGCTCGGCCGGGTGGCGGAGACTGTCGACCCGCGCACGGTGAGCCTCGCCATCGTCGGCACCGCCCACCATCTCCTGATGACCAGCTGGCCGGGCACGCCTGACCCACGGCTCCCTATGACGCGCTTGGTGGCCGCGTTGGTGGACGGCTAGGTCCGGTCGTGTCCGGCGAAGCGAGGAGCGGATCCAGAGACGTACGGCAGCGACGGTCACGCTCTCGGTTACGGTAGCCAGGTGACCGGCCGGGACTCGCCGAGGAGAATCGCTGCATGCGAATTCTGATCATCACCGCCGGTTCCCGCGGAGACGTCGCGCCCTTCACGGGACTGGGGCGGCGTCTGTCGGATGCGGGCCATCAGGTCGCCGTGGCCGCTCACCCGTCCTTCGCCGCCCTCGTCGGCGGGTGCGGTCTCGACCACCGGCCTGTGCCGGGAGACCCGCAGGGGCTGATCCGGGACTTGGCCCGGACGGCGTCGCGGGATGAGGCTCGGGCGCTGACGAGGGCGTACGCGGACGGGCTCGCCGATGGGGTGGCGGAGGCCGTGGCGGGCGGAGCCGATCTGCTGCTCACTGCTTTCGGCCCGGCACCGCTCAGCCGGACGGCCGGCGAAGCATTCGGCATCCCCGTCGTCGGTACCTACCTCGCACCGTCCTTCGCCACCGGACAGTTCCCGCTGCCCAACGCCCGGAGCGCCGATGACCTGGGGCCGGAGGGCAACCTCGCCGCCGGCCGGGATGTGCTGAAGCGCGCGGAAGGCGTCTTCGCCGGCGCTGTGACCCGCCTGCGTGCGCGCCTCGGCCTGCCCGCGGGCGCGCCCTCGGCACCGGCGGACGTCCGGCCGGTCTTCCACGGTTTCAGCCCGCTGGTGGTGCCGCGCCCCGAGGACTGGCCCTCCTGGGTCGAAGTGGCGGGCTACTGGTGGCCCGCACGGCCGGACGGCTGGCAACCCCCGGCCGAACTGGTCGACTTCCTCCAGGCCGGTCCGCCCCCGGTGTTCATCGGATTCGGCAGTATGGCGGCGGGGCAGGGGGAACGGCTCAGTGAGCTGGTGGCAGCGGCGGTGAAGCGGGCAGGCGTGCGTGCGGTGGTACAGGCGGGGTGGGCCGACTTGAACGGCCGCGGCGCCGATGTCCTGACCATCGGCGATGTCCCGCACGACTGGCTGTTCCCTCGCACCGCCGCGGTCGTCCACCATGCCGGGGCAGGCACCACCGCGGCCGGACTGCGGGCCGGCGTGCCCGCGGTGCCCGTTCCCGTGATGGCCGACCAGCCGTTCTGGGCGTCTCGCCTCTACGCGCTGGGAGTTGCCCCGCGGCCAGTACCGTTCCAGAAACTCACCGCCGAAGCCCTCGGCGACGCGATCACGGCCTGTCTGTCCGAGCCGTCCCACCGTCGCCGCGCGGCCGCACTCGCCCGCGGCATCGCCACAGAGGACGGCACCGCATCGCTGCTTGCCCACATCGGCTCAACGAATGCCGGGTGAAGCCGCATCCGGTGGCTGCCGAAACGCGCGGACGATGCGAACGCCACCCCGCCGAAAGACGGCACGGAGCGGCCACGACCACCCTCCGGCGCACCCACCGTCGAGACGGACGGCTGGAGTTGGCGCGGGTCAGCGTCTGCGGGGCCGGCTGCTGCCGATTCCCGCAACGTGCAGGGCAAGGGCGGTCAGGCCGAGGAGCATGACGTTGACTGACGAGAACGTCTGATCGGTGCTGATGTCGGCCGCGTTGATGAGGAACGCGATGAAGAACAGCACTGCCGCGACTATGCCGAGCATGACAAGCCCCTCTCCGAAGGAAGTGAAGTCCGTATGCCCGGGCACCGCCCCCGTAGACGCGGACGGCACCTCCGGTACCGCGCACGCCCGCCTCGCGCGAAGCCCGACGGCTCGTGCGGGTTGGGGTGACAGATTTTTCAGGCGGGGGCGTGGCGAGTGCTGGCCGCCGTCCTGCGCGGGGCGGCGTGGTGCGCGGGCCGGCCCGTCGCGGGAACGGGCAGACGCCGCAGGGACAAAGCCGCGGTGACAAGGAGGCCGATGAAGACGGCCAGAAGGAGGGCGCACACCCACATCTGCCGGCTCCCGGGAGCCTGCCAGCCCGTCCAGGCCAGAGACGCCGCCCACAGCAGGGCGCCCCCGGCGTAGAAGGAGCGGATGCGGTGCAACTGCCGCACGGCCCGCAGGAACTGGATACGTTCGGTCTTCGGTGCCATGCCGGGCCGTGTACCCCGAAGAACCACAATGGTGCAGCCCGGCGTAGATCTCCCGGCCGGGGGACTCCTGGGCGAGCCTCCAGGGAACGGTGTGGGCGGGTCATCGACGATGTTGTTCGCGGTCGACAGCACGTGTTCCACAGCAAACAGGTTCGCGTCTTCTGCTTCAGTATCAAGGGGCTGGTGTCAACCACGTTGTTCCCCACGGGAACACACACCCTTCGGACGGGCCGCAGAGAGTGGCTTGTGTGAGACATGTTGTGCACACTACGGTGACACCTGTTCACAGGAAGAACACACATGTTCTGAACGAGGTCGGGGATGTTCTCAATGCGCAGACATAGACTGGTTTCGGCGGTGGCGGTCCTGGCCGCCGGCCTCGGAGTGGCGATCGTGCCGGCCGGCCCGGCATCTGCCGCCATCGGAGCGGGACGGATTCAGCTCTGTTCACAGGGCAACTACGCCTCACGATGGTTCTACGAGAACGCGCAGTACGGCAACGCATACGGCGGCTGGGTCAACCCCGGTGAGTGCGCGACCCTTTCCGTGCCTGACTTCGGAAACCTGTGGAGGTTCTCCGTCGAAGGGCACTACAACACCTCCGGGGACACCTTCCTCATGAGAACCGCAGGCAATGGTGCTGAGATCTGGATGAGTTCCACCACGTCGGGGCGGAAGTTCGCCTCGCTCGGTACGACGGCTGCGAACGATCACTACTGGATCGAGTATCCCAACGTGTGATGTCCCACCGGCCTGACCGGCAGGCCACCAGCTTGGAAACATCCGCCTCGGCCGGGCGGGCCCAGGCGTCGCGGCCCTGATGGACGCCATGGTCGCTACGGAGGACGGCGAGACGGTCACCGAGCCGCGGGCCGACGCGAACGCGCTGGTCCTGTTCCCACGGGCGTACCGGCGGAGCGGACCTCCGGTTCTCCGCGGTGCCACGCGCGTTGCGGTGGTGATCCCGGCGTCAGCGGGCCATCGCCGTCTCGTGGTCCATGCGTGACAGCTTCTCGGGATTGCGGACGGCGTAGAGGCCGGTGATGAGGCCGGCGTCCAGACGAAGGGCCACGATCGTGTCGATCCGGCCGTCGCGGCGGATGATCAGGGCCGGGTGGCCGTTGACCAGGGTCGGTTGCAGCAGGGCGCCGCTGAGCCTGGCCAGGACCTCGGTCACGTCGGCCACGCCCACCACCGGTTCCACGGCGGCCCGGACGACTCCGCCGCCGTCCGTCAGGAGGACGACGTCCGGGGCGATCATGTCGAGGAGGCCGGTCAGGTTTCCTGTCTCCACCGCCTGTTGGAAGGCCGCGAGCGCCTCGCGGGTCCGGGACGGGGAGACCGTCTCGCGAGGGCGGCGCGCGGCGACGTGAGCGCGGGCGCGGTGCGCGATCTGGCGGACGGCGGATGGGGTCTTGCCGACGGCCTGCGCGATCTCGTCGTAGTCCAGGTCGAAGACGTCCCGCAGCACGAACACGGCACGCTCGGTCGGCGCGAGGGTCTCCAGTACGAGGAGCATCGCCATGGAGACGCTGTCCGCGAGCTCGACGTCCTCGGCCACGTCGGGCGCGGTGAGCAGCGGCTCGGGCAGCCACGGGCCGACGTAGGACTCCTTACGGCGGCGGAGTGTGCGAAGGCGGGTCAGGGCCTGGCGGGTGGTGATGCGGACCAGGAAGGCGCGCGGGTCGCGGACTGTGGTGTGCTCGACGGCCGACCAGCGCAGCCACGTCTCCTGGAGGACGTCCTCGGCGTCGGCCGCCGAGCCCAGCATCTCGTAGGCCACCGTGAACAGCAGATTACGGTGGGCGACGAAGCTGTCCGTGGCCGTGGCCGCCCGCGCATCGGTACCGGCATCCCTGTCCGCCATCGTCAGCTCCCGACTTCCGTCTCGCTACGTGTGGTGCGTGTCGTACACGGGACGCCGCTGACCCCGGTTCTGTGACAGCCGTCCCCCGTGGCCCACGTCACACCCGGCCCGTGTCACAGAAGCGCGGCCACCGGCGCCTCATGGGCGTCAGCCACACGATCCCACGAGGGAGGAAGTCCCCGATGGAAACCCGTATGAACCTGTTCGGCACCGAGCTCGGCATGAAGATCGGCAAGCGGATCTACGCCGTCAGCCAGGTCATCCAGGAGTCACCGCTGCCCAGATCCACCCAGGAGCTGGTGCAGCTGCGAGCCAGCCAGATCAACGGCTGCGGCTTCTGCGTCGACATCCACAGCAAGGACGCCACCGCGGCCGGCGAGGACGCGGCCCGGCTCAGCCTCGTCGCCACCTGGCGGCACTCCACCGTGTTCACCGAAGCCGAGCGGGCGGCACTGGCCCTCACCGAGGAAGGCACCCGCATCATCGACGGATACGCAGGAGTCACTGACGAGACATGGACCCGCATACGCGAGCACTACGACGAGGAACAGACCATCGCTCTGGTCTCCCTCGTCGCCATGATCAACGCGACCAACCGGCTCGGCGTGATCCTCAACAACCAGGGCGGATCCTACGTGCCCGGCAACCTGACCACCGTCACCGGTCCCGCCCGTGGAGCAACGGCGGGGAACTAGGGAGCGTATTCGGTTGTGATCAAGGGGCTGCTCGTGTGAGGTCCTTGATCCAGATCACGGAGGCCCGGAGGTGGAGTCCGGCGAGGTAGCTCGCCGGGGTCTTGTCGTAGCGGGTGGCGATGCCTCGCCATGCTTTCATCCTGTTGATCGCCCGCTCGACGGTGTTCCGTTCCTTGTAGAGCCCGGTGTCGTGACTGACGGGCCTACCGCCTCCACTGCCCTTCTTCTTCCGGTTGGCGGCCTGGTCCTTCTTTTCCGGGATGACTGCCTTGATACGGCGTTTGCGCAGGTAGGCGCGGTTGCCGCGAGACGAGTAAGCCTTGTCTCCGGCGACTGCGTCCGGCCGGGTGCGGGGGCCGCCGACGGGCCCGCGCACCCGCACCTTCTTCAGGACGGGGATGAACTGTGGGCTGTCGGCTGCCTGGCCCGCGGTCAGGATGAACGCCAGCGGGCGGCACTTGCGGTCGGCGGCGAGGTGGACCTTGCTGGTCTGTCCGCCCCTGGAGCGTCCGAGGAGGGCGGCCTTCAGCCGGAGTTTGTGCCGACGCCGGACGCGTCGTCGTTCTTCCCGCGCGGGACCGCTTTCGGTCTCCTGCCCTGTTTGTTCTTCGAGGCCGCCCCCTTTGACCTGGCCTTCTCCTCCTCGGCGGCGGCTTTCTCCAGGGCAGTGACAACGTCCTCACCGAGGTGCATCCCGGCCGCGTCGTGGTGGGCACGGGTGGTGGTGGAGTCGATGCTGACCAAGGACAGGTCCACCTCACCGCGCTTCGCGGCTTCCGCGATCAGGCCCTCCAGCAGCGCCTCGAAGACCCCGGCGTCACGCCACTGCCGGAAGCGGTTGTGGACGGTCGACCATGCACCGAATTCTGTCGGCATCTCCCGCCACTGGCCGCCCGTCTTGAACCGCCAGATCACTCCCTCGAACTGCTGCCGCAGCCGCTCGGGGTACGGGCCGTACTCGCCAATCGGCAGGTACGGCTCGATGAACTCCCACTCCGGGTCAGTCAGTTGCACTCGTGTCACGTACGACGGTCTACCGGACCAGACCATGCCACGAAGGCACATCCCGCAGATTGATCACGACTCGATACGTGCCCTAGTCCGAAGCGAAGAAGGCGGATCTGTCAGGAGCCGGACTGCGAACACAAGCGCAAGGTGGTCGGTTGCATCCGCCGCCACCTCGCGCGGCGACCGTCCGGTGACGTGCGCGGGTCACGTCGGCGGCACTCGCTGATGAACTGGGGCCACGCCCCTGCGGTAGCGCCGTGCTCGCTCCGCGTTCGTGAAGCAACCGGTGCTGCGTGCCCTGCCGGAGAAGCGGCGGGGCCCGCCGCCCCGGGTGTCAGCCGGGGAGTCGTCTCGGCCCGGGAGCCGCCGGTCCAGGGCCCTCAACCGGGGCCCCTGGGACGGCGGGCGTCCACCTTCGGGCGGCGAGGGCTCTGTGCAGCGCGTTCCGTCCCCGGTCCGGCACCGTCCACAGCGTCTGGCCCCGCACCCCCCACTGCTCGAGCAGGGCGTTGGCCGCGAGGAACCCGCTGGTCGCCGCCCGTTCCATGAGGGCCACGGGCAGGCCGGTGCGGACCATGTCACCGGCCACCGCCAGCCGGGGGTGGGGGGTGCGGACGGTGGGGCGGTCGGCGTAGCCGCCCGGTGGGAAGAGGGGGCAGTCCTCGTGCCACTCGTGGCGGGCGTCGACGATCGTGGCCGGGCCGGTCTCCGGGTAGACGCGGTGCAGTTGGCCGAGGAGGCGTTTCTCCTCGACGTCGCGGGCGGCCGTGGGGGGTACGGCGTAGGCGTGCAGTTCGACGACGGAGCCACCGGTGCGCGCGCTCCAGCGGGCTGCTTCGTTCTCGTAGCGGTCCAGCACGCTGATGTTGTCGAGGGACCCGAAGCCGCTGGTGCCGAGGAAGCCGGGCCGGTCGGCGGCGACCGGCCGGTCCAGCCACAGCCGGCTCACCAGGAAGGGCGGGGCGGTGCGCAGCCGTGCGATCCGCTCGCGCCAGGGCGCGTCGCCCAACTGCGGGCACCGCGCGACCAGTGAGCGCAGCCCCGCGCTGTCCAGGGCCAGGACGACTCCGTCGTGGCGGCGCTCGTCACAGTCGGTGGCGACCACGAGGTGGCCCTGCCCGGTGGGCGCGATGTGCTCGACGGCCGTGCCGGTGCGCACCTCGGCGTGGTGGCGGGCCAGGTAGCCGGCGAGCGGGTCCCACAGGGCGGCCGGGAAGGGCGCTCGGGGCACGTCGAACAGCAGCCCTTCGGCGGAGCCGAGGAAGTAGATGTGGAACATGAGTGCCATCTCGGCCGCCGACAGCTCCCGCGGGTCGGCGAAAAAGCTCCGTGAGAACACCTCGAAGGCCAGGTGGCGGGCCTTCTCGGGGAAACGCACGGCGTCGAGGAAGGCCTGGGCGCTGGTGCCGTCCAGGTCGTCGTAGACCTGGGGCACGCGCACGTCGAGCAGGGGCAGGGCCGCCCGCGCGTTCATGGCGGGCAGGTCCGCGGGCCGGAAGGTGGGGCTGAGCGCCACGAAGCCGAGCGCACTGAGCGGCGGGGTGCGGGGCAGGTGACGGAAGCTGTCGTGCAGGCCGTCGGCGTTGAGCAGGGGGTAGTCCGGCAGGGCGGTGAGCCGCTCCAGGCCGGGGTCGGTCCGGCGCAGCAGTCCGCGCAGGTTGTAGTACTGGCGGAAGAAGGCGTGGAAGCCGCGGCTCATGGTCACCGTCGTGCCGTCGCGCAGTCCGGTCGGCCATCCGCCGGCCCGCCCACCGAGCCAGGCCTGCTTCTCGTACACGGTGACGGCCATCCCGCGCTCGGCCAGTGCGGTGGCGGCGGCCAGCCCGGCGATGCCCGCCCCCACCACCGCCACCGACGGCGGGGGGCCGCCGACCCGGTCGGTACCGGGCCGGGCGGGGAGCACGCGGGCCCGCCGGTCGCGTCCCCGGCGTGCGGTGCCCCGGCGCGGGTTCCTCATGCGTCCGGCTCCTGGTCGTACGCGCGGCGGGCGACGAAGGTGTGGGTGATGCCGGTCTGCCAGCCCGGCAGCGGCAGGACGCGGACCTGGTCGAACCCGGCCGCGCCGAGCCGCCGCGAGAAGCGCCCGGCGGTGTCGAAGTCCAGCACGCTGCGCCACAGGTGCCGGTACAGCCGCCCGTCCCCCAGCAGGGTCGCGACGGGCTGTACGAGCCCGCGGCACACCAGCGTCCACACCGCACGGTCGGCGTACCGGCCGCGGAGCGTGTACTCGTGGACGCCGAGCCGGCCGCCCGGCCGCAGCAGGGCCCTGACGGTGGCGAGGACGGCGTCGGGGTCGGTGACGTTGCGGAAGAGGTAGGCCGCGAACACCGCGTCGAAGGGGCCGGAGACCCCGGCCTCGGGCAACCGCTCGGCGGGAGCGTGCACGAAGGTCACCCCGTCCGCCCACGGCTTGGCCGCCGCCCGCCTGAGCATGCCGGCGGAGGCGTCCACCGCCGTGATGTGGGCGGCGGGCAGGACGGACCGCAGCGCGGCGGTGGAGGCGCCGGTGCCGCAGCCGAGGTCGAGCAGGCGCAGTCCGCGTCCCGGTCCGGGCAGGCGGAGCCGGCGCACCGAGCGGCGCAGGTGGGCGTGGTAGCCGGGATTGGCGGCCACCAACGTGTCGTAGCTGCGCGAGGCGTGGTCGAAGGCGGCGGCGAGATGTTCGTCGCGCAGCAGTGTCATGCGGTCTCCGTCGGGGGCGGCAGCGGGACGGACGGGTTTGGAGCGGCAGGCGGCGGGGTGGCGCGGGGCGTCGGCGGTTGCGGCGGCGCGGGCAGGTCGAAGGGGCGGCGGGGCAGGCGGGGCAGCTCCACCGCGGAGCGGAGCATCGGTCCGACGGGCGTGCGCAGGCCGACGGACAGGTCCTCGAGCAGGCGGGTGGTCCCGTCGAGGAAGCGCAGCAGCCGCGGCACGGGCACGCGGTCGAACAGGTGGCTGAACACTTCCGGGCCGTCGACCCTGCCACTGTCCAGGGCGCGCAGCAGAACGGCGTCCATCGCCCGGGAGCGCCGCGAGTGGGCGGCCGGCGGTACCGGACGGCGCCCGCGGCGCAGGGCGTCGGCGACGGCCCGGGTCTGGCGTTGCAGCCCGGCGAAGGTGTAGCCGGTGGCGGGACGGGTCGCTCCGCCGGCGGCCCCGATGCGGAACACCGAGGCTCCGGTCTGCCGCGGGATCGGCGCGTCGGTCATCGGGATGACGCCCGTCTCGGTGGCCAGCACCTCCCGTGCGCCCAGTCCCAGAACCTCGTCGGCGTAGTGCCGTACGGCGCTCTCGTAGCACTCCGGTGTGAGGACGTCGCGGGAGAACTCGGTGTACTCCACGAGGGCCTCGCACGGTCCGGTGGGCAGGACGTAGCCGAAGGACAGGCCGTGGCCGGGCTGCGGGGTACGGAAGTCCATCAGCTCCACGGTGGCCGGGTCGAAGGCGGGCCGGGCGGTGCGCACGAACCAGCCGTGGAAGTGCTGGAGCAGGGTGGTGCGGCCGGCCGGCAGACTGCCCGGGGGGCGGGAGTCGAACACCCAGCGGGCGCTGAGCACCCGTGCCCGGCCGGCGGTGTCCCTCAGATGGACGTGTGCGCCGCCGGGCACGTCCTCCACCGCCTCGACGGTCGCTTCGAGGCGCCGCACACCGGGGCTGCGGGCCAGGTCCCGCAGGACCAGACGCTCGAAGTCCTCGGAGTGGATCATGCGGTACCGCAGGGGGCCTGCGTCCCCACCGACCGGGGCGCCGGCGGGCGGGCGCACCCTCAGCCGCCGCCATTCGGCCCGCACCGCCGCGTCGAAACGGCCGGGTCCCTCCGCCCAGTAGCACCAGGTCCGCGGTGGCGGGCGCAGCGGTCCGGGCGGGGCCTCCACCAGCACCACGGACGGTGTGCGCAGGCCGGGAACGCACCCGGCGAGCCGGTGGACCAGCGACAGTCCGGCGGCGCCCGCACCTACGACGGCCACGTCCGTCTCCGGCACGGTGTCCTCCCTTCCCCGCTGGGTTCCCGGTCCTCGATCCGGTCCGGAGACGACTCGCCGCGGCCGGTTTCCGCAGTGCCGGGCCTGCGACCGGTGGTCAGGGGGCCGGCGCGATGGTCCGGTTTCGGATGAATTCCCTCGGTGTTCCGGATTGTGTACCCCAGTGGGCGCAGGACGCCCCCCGGCGGCGAGCGGACGAGCGCCGGGCACGGCACGGTGAAGGGGGCAGATCCCCGCACCCGCCGCGATCGCACGGGGCGACGGCGCGTCCGTCCGCGCCGACCGAGGCGCAGCAGACGGGTGACGGCATGCACGGACAGGACGGAGGAACGGGGATGCGTCCCAGTCAGGCGAAGGCCCATCCGGCGACCGCAGTGCCGCCTGGGGCTCCGACCGCGTCGGCGGCCATGGGGTCGCCCACGGGTGACCGGGCGGCCGGCGACGGTGAGGGCTTCGGAAGGGCCGGGCCGGACGGGTGGCCCGGTGACGCCGACCTCACCGAGCACCGTCTGCGGGAGGTGCGGGCCGTGCTGACCGGGACGGGGGCGCGCTCCACCGTGGAAGGCGGGCCCGGCCGGCTCACCGCGCAGAGACTGCGGCACTTCGGCGGTGCCGTGGTCGACGCGCAGGGCCTGCGGCACTTCGGCGGTGCGGTGGTCGACGCGCAGGGGGCGGCGCCGCTGCGCCGGCTGCTGCTCGCTGCCGCCGGAGCGCGACCGGCGGGGGACGTCTCCCTGCGTCTGCGGCCCCCGCCAGGTCCGTGCACGGCTCACGCCCGCCCCAGCGCGGGGACCGGCCGGTGACCCGCGCCCTGTCCGGGCCCACCGACCACGTGGTGGTCGTAGGCGCCGGACTGGCGGGGCTGTCGGCGGCGCTGCACCTGCTGGGCGCGGGACGCCGCGTCACCGTCGTCGAACGCGAGGACCGGCCCGGCGGCCGGGCCGGACGCCTCGACCTGGCCGGCTACCGGATCGACACCGGGCCCGCGGTGCTGACCATGCCGGAACTGGCCGACGAGGCGTTCGCCGCCGTGGGCGACAGCCTGTACGAGCGGGTGGAGCTGGTCCCCCTGCATCCGGCCTACCGCGCCTGCTTCGCGGACGGCACCAGCCTCGATGTGCACACCGGCGCGGACGCGATGGCCGCGGAGGTGGAGCGGTTCGCGGGAGCGGCCGAGGCCGGCGGCTACCTGCGGCTGCGCGGGTGGCTCCAGCGGTCGTACCGGGTTCAGATGCGCCGGTTCATCGACGCCAACTTCGACTCGCCGCTCGGTCTGCTCAACGCCGACCTCGCGCGGCTGGCCGCCCTCGGCGGCTTCGGCCGCCTCGACGCCCGGATCTCCGGCTTCCTGGGCGACGAGCGGCTGCGCCGGGTGTTCTCCTTCCAGGCGCTGTACGCGGGCGTGCCCCCGGCGCGGGCACTGGCCGCCTACGCGGTCATCGCCTACATGGACACCGTCGCCGGTGTGTACTTCCCGCGGGGCGGCATGCACTCCCTGCCGCGGGCCATGGCGCAGGCGGCCGCAGAGGCGGGCGCGGAGCTGCGGTTCGGCCGGCGGGTGACCCGTCTGGAACGGTCGGGCGAGCGCGTCACCGCCGTGGTCACCGACACCGAACGCATCGCGTGCGACGCGGTCGTCCTCACCCCGGACCTGCCCGTCGCCTACCGGCTGCTCGGCCGCCGGCCGCGCAGACCGCTCGGGCTGCGCCACTCCCCCTCCGCCGTCGTCCTGCACGCCGGCACCGACCGCACCTGGCCCCAGCTCGCCCACCACACACTGTCCTTCGGCGCGGCTTGGCGCACCACCTTCGACCAGCTCACCCGCACCGGAGAGCTGATGAGCGACCCGTCACTGCTCGTCACCCGTCCCACCGCCACCGACCCCGGACTCGCGCCGCAGGGCCGCCACCTGCACTACGTCCTCGCCCCCTGCCCCAACACCGAGACCGGGCCGCCCGCGGCCGCCTGGTCCGACCTCGGCCCCCGCTACCGGGACACGCTGCTGCGGGAACTGCAGCGGCGCGGTCTGGACGGTTTCGAAGCCGCCATCGAGGAGGAGTGCCTGATCACCCCGGCCCACTGGCACGCCCAGGGCCACGCCGCCGGCACTCCCTTCTCCGCCGCCCACACCTTCGCGCAGACCGGCCCGTTCAGGCCGCGCAACCTGGTGCGCGGAACGGAGAATGCCGTCCTGGCGGGCTGCGGCACCACCCCCGGTGTCGGTGTGCCGACCGTGCTGCTGTCGGGGAAACTGGCCGCGGCCCGCGTCACGGGCCCGCCCGGGCGCGGGGCCGGCCGCTCGCGCCTCCTGGCGTCCGCCGCGCGCCCGGGGCCGGCCGGGGCCCCGGCCGGCGGGAACCCACCGGCCCCGGGCGGGCGGCGGACCGCCGGGCGGGATCCGGCGCCCGAACCGCCGGGGCAGGCGGCACCCCGCGACCGCGCCGCCGCCGTGCCGCGGTCCCCGGCCTCCCCGCCGGACCGTCGCGGCGCCGCGCGGCGGCCCCGAGCGACCGAAGGGTCCCCCGCAGGTCCGACGGCCCCCACGAGCGAAGGCAGGACAGGATGACCGATCGAGAGCTGGACGCGGCGGGGATCACCGATCCGGCACTGCGTGGGGCCTACCGCCGCTGCCGCGCCCTCAACGCCCGGCACGGCAGGACCTACTTCCTCGCCACCCGGCTGCTGCCCGTGGAACGCCGGCCCGCCGTGCACGCCCTGTACGGCTTCGCCCGCTGGGCCGACGACATCGTCGACCGCCTCGACGCCGACGCCGGCGCGGACGTGCGAGAGCGGGCGCTGATCCGGCTCCAGGAGGAGCTGGAGGACGGTCTGCGGCGGGGCGTCAGCCGCGAGCCGGTCGTACGCGCGCTCGCCGACACCGCGCGCCGCTACGGTATCGGGCACGCCCACTTCCGGGACTTCCTGTCCGCGATGCGCTCCGACCTGGTCGTGACGTCCTACGCCACCTACGCGGACCTGCGCGTGTACATGCACGGCTCGGCCGCCGTGATCGGACTGCAGATGCTGCCGGTGCTGGGCACGGTGGTACCCCGGGAGGAGGCCGCACCGTACGCCGCGGCGCTGGGCGTCGCCTTCCAGTTGAGCAACTTCCTGCGGGACGTCGGCGAGGACCTGGACCGTGGGCGGGTGTACCTGCCCGCCGACCTGCTCGAGGGTCACGGCGTGCACAGGGAACTGCTGCTCCACAGCCGCGCGACAGGCCGGCCGGACCGCCGCATCACCGCCGCGCTCAGGGAGTTCGAGGCGCTGACGCGCGGTGTGTACGCGACGGCGACGCCCGGCATCGAACTGCTCGACCCGGTGGCGCGGCCCTGCATCCGCACCGCGGCCGTCCTGTACGGCGGCATCCTGGACGCCGTGGCCCGCGACGGCTACGCGGTGCTGCACCGGCGGTCGGTGGTGCAGCGACGGCGCCGGGCGGTGGTCGCTGCCGACGGGCTGGCCCGGCTGGCGGCGGCCCGGCTGCGCTCGCGCAGCGGGCGGGAGCACCGGCCGCCCGTTCGTGCCCTTTCCCTGCCCGGCACCGCGCTCCTCGCGCCGCCGGCGGCCGTGCGCCCGGCCGAGGAGGTCGTGTGAACCGCCGGCGCCTGCCGCTGTCGCTGCGCCGCTCCGCGGTGCCCTGGGAGCGTCAACGGCCCACCTGGAGTGAGGCGCGGCCCGCGGTCATCGCCGGCGCCCTGAAGCGGGCACAGGCCCTCCCGTCCGGCAACTGGTACGTCCTCGGTGCCTCCCGCGCCCTGCGCGGGGACGGCAAGCTGGCACGGACCGTGGCAGGACAGGAGGTCGTGGTGTGGCGCGGCCCCGGTGGGCGCCTCGTCGGCGGCCCGGGTGTCTGCCCGCACCTGGGGGCACCGCTGCGCGACAGTCCCGTGCGCTGCGGCACGCTGGTGTGCCACTGGCACGGCCTGGCTTTGGACGGCCGCCCCTACGCGGGCTGGTCACCGCTGCCGGTCCACGACGACGGAGTGCTGGTGTGGGCACGCCTGGACGCGGTGGGCGGAGAGGAGCCGACGGACGAACCGGTCGTACCGCAGCGGCCCCGGCCCGCACTCGCCCTGACGGCCGTCCACACGGACGTGGGTGTGTGCGATCCGCAGGACATCGTGGCCAACCGGCTCGATCCCTGGCACGGGGGGTGGTTCCACCCGCACTCCTTCGTCGACCTGACGGTGGTGGACGCGCCCGGCGGCCTGGTGGACGCGGTGGACGACGGCCCTGATTCCCTGACCGTCGACGTGTCCTTCAAGGTCGCGGGCCGGCTGGTCGTACCGGTCCGCGCGGTCTTCACCGCACCCGAACCACGCACGGTCGTCATGCGCATCACCCGGGGCGAGGGCGCCGGCTCCGTCGTGGAGACCCATGCGACCCCGCTCGGCACCGACGCGGCCGGCCGGCCGCGCACCGCCGTCACCGAGGCGGTGGTCGCCGTGTCGCACCGCCCCGGCTTCGCCGCCGTCCGCCGGGCCGCGCCCCTGTTGCGGCCCCTGGTCCGCGCGGCGGCCGCAAGGCTGTGGCGCGACGACCTGTCCTACGCCGAGCGGCGCCGGCATCTCCGCTCCACGGGCCGCTTCCCGGGCTGAGCAGCGCACGAGGCGGCCGCGGACCTTCCCCTCCCGGCGATCCGGCTCGGCGCCGGCAAGCGGGCCGGCTCCCGGCCTCAGCACGGCACGGCACGGTGGAGCGGGCTGCGGAACATCAGGCGTTGCGGCGGACGATGGCGGCGTTCAGCGCGGTGGCGAACGCGCACCACGCCGCGTACGGGATCAGGAGCCGGGCGGCCGTCGGATCGGTGCGTGCGGTCCGGCGGATCAGATCGGCGTTGCTCAGGTCCAGCAGCAGCGTGCCCGCCAGCCCTGCCCCCGGACTGCGCCGGGCGAAGAACAGCAGGCTCCAGCCCGCGTTCAGCGACAGGTTCACCGCGAGGCTCGCGGCCAACGCACGCTCCTCCCGGCGCGTCGTCGTCCTGCCGAAAGCGTGTCCGGCGACCCCGGCGATCGTCGCGTACAACGGCGTCCACGCCGCGCCGAACGCCCATGGCGGCGGCTGCCAGGACGGTTTGCGCAGGGCGGCGTACCAGGCACTGCTCAGGCGTACGGCTCTGGTTCCGGTGACGGCGGTGCCCGTCACCGCCGCGGCGGCCACGCCGTAGCGCAGCCACCCGGGGGCCGGTCGTTCCATGCCGTCCCGCTCGCCTCTCCGCATCATGTTCAACGGTTTCCCGGTTCCCGGCCATCCTCACCGTGGGAATCATCCGGCGGTCCGGCGCAGGACCGGCAGCCTGCTGCTCCAGTCGGTGCACCCGCTCGTCACGGCGGCCGTGGCGGTCACCCCGGCTACCGCGGCGCCCCGGGCAGACCGCGGCGCCCCAGCACGTCGCCGGCTGCAACGGCCTACGGGACCACCGCCGATGCGCGTGCGGCATGCCGCGGCTCCCGCACCCGCGCCCCCACCGATCAAGAGGGATGTCAGGCAGGCGGGCTCATGACCCAGCGGATGGTGCGGGTGAGGGCCGGCCGCGCCGGGCCCCGGCGATCGCTCGGCAGCAGGACCGGAGATCACCCCCGCGCCGGTTGACGACCGCGCTCGATGAGAGAGGTGCCGTCCGGCGCCCCGGTGCTCGGCCTGAGCGCGCTCTGATCGGCGCGGAGTACCCGGCTTGTGCACGCTGTGCGGGTGCGCGCAGGAGATCATCCCCCTGCTGCGCGGCTTCGACCACACCGGAGAGGAGACAGACCCTTCCGGCGCGTAGGCCGGCATGCCTACACGCCGTGCGAGCGGACAGCGTCCGGGAGGGCGGTGTGGTCGGGGTGGTCTCTCGTACGGCGCTTCTCCTTCAGCTCCGCCTCGTACAAGTGGGGCTTGCCCGCCACCAGCTCCTGCCGCGCCTGGGCCTCCACGTCCTTGAACGGCTGGTAGTAGGTGGCGTCGTAGGCCTCGACGATCTGGAACGTCCAGTGCCCGGGGATCACGTTGCGGCCCAGGATGTCCCGCTCCACCCGCTCCGCCCACCCGTGCTGGCCGGCCTCCCGCAGGAGCGCCACAGCACGGTCCAGCGTGAAGTCGGCGCCTCCCGTGAGCTGGTGGAAGGAGTAGAGGTGCCCGCGGGCGCGTTCGGTCGTCTCCAGCGCCTCCGACAACGCCCCCAGGGCCTGGACAAGGGTGTCCGACACACCCGGCGGGCGCCGGTGCGCACCGTCGGGGCCGTCAACGTGCTGAGTGCTCATGCCTGACCTCTCCCCCACCCGGCGGACCGCGCACCAGCGGTCAGCTCCCGGGCCGGGGGATTCCACCCACACGGCGGACACGTCCCGTGCACCGTGACGGTCTCCCTGGCCCGATCCAGGAAGACGGTCACCGCTCCTCGGGCCAGGCCACCGGGTTCCTTCCTCCGAATTCCCCACAACAGCCCACCTGCGCACGCCTCTCGCGCGAGGTTTGCCCGTTGCTGACGCGCAAGCGGGGGATCAGGGGATGCGAAGGCAGTATGACCACAACTGGCTTGTGTGCGCCGTGTTGTTGGCAGAATGCTGTTCCCATGGACAAGTGCAGGGGCAGCAGTAGTGAAGATTCCTCCGGGCAGGGCACGCTGATGGTGCGGGTGAGCGCCGGGCCGGGCGTGGACGTCGAGAGGAGTCTGGTCTCGCTGCGGGATTGGCTCGCTGCGGAGGAAGCGCTGCGTGGCCGGGTGGAACTGCGCGCCCAGGCGCCGCAGCCGGGGCAGATGGGATCCGCACTCGACGTGCTGGCGGTGGCGCTGGGCTCCGGCGGGGCGGGGGCCGTGCTGGCCCAGTCCTTGTCGACCTGGCTGGTACAGCGCCGTGCGGACGTCACTGTGCGGCTCATTCGGCAGGACGGGCGAGAGGTCACCGTGGAGGTCCAGCGGGCGACGGATCCGCAAGCGGTGATCCGTGCGGTCGGTCACCTGCTGGACGGCGGTGATGAGTGAGCCACGGCGGCCTCCGCCTCCCCGACCGTGCCGCTTCTCGTGCGGTCCTCATCGGGTGCGGCGACTTCGCCGACATCGGGCTGCCGGCGATCCCCGCCGTGAAGTCCAACCTCGCCGACCTGCGGGCGGCGCTCACGGAGGAGACGCACGGGATCCTGCCGGCCGAGCACTGCCGGCTGCTGGCCGATCCAGCCGATCAGCGCAGCGTCGGCATGGCACTTGCCTCCGCGGCGCGCGACGCGGACGATCTGCTGCTTGTCTACTACTCCGGTCACGGGCTGCTGGATGAGGACGGGCTGCTCCACCTCGCCTTGTCCTCCACCGACCCTGCCCACGCCGCCTTCACCGGCGTCCCTGTCGACCTGGTCAAACGCTACCTCGGCCGGGCTCGGGCGCGCCTGCGCGTCCTGGTGCTGGACTGCTGCTTCTCCGGCCGCGCGGTAGCCGCCATGACCGAATCCGGCAGCCTGCTCTCGGCCCAACTCGAGGTGAGCGGCACCTACACGCTCACCTCCACCACAGCCACCGCCCCCTCACACGCGCCACCCGGCCAGCGCCACACCGCCTTCACCGCTGCCCTGCTCGACGCACTGAGTCAGCCCACGCCGCTCACCCTGGACGGTATCCACCAGCACATCGACACCCTGCTGCACGGCGCGGGGCTGCCCAGGCCGCAAAGGCGCTCCGTCAACGCCGCCGGAGACCTCGCCCTGGCCCGCGGCCCCGTCCCGGTGCGCGGAACCGCTCCGAGCACCGGCGCGGAAGAGATCCGCTTCCGTGAACAGCTCTCCGGGCCGCCCGCCAGGAGCCGCCGGGACACCGTGGAGGCCGGCCTATGGGGCATGGGTGCCATGGCCCTGTTGGTGCTGATGGCGGTGTTCGGGGGATGGCAGACGGCCTTGATCGCAGTTGCCGCAGAGACTCTGCTCGTAGGGCTGGTCCTCCTGCTGAACTTCCTCCGGCGAGACGTCCACCACGAGCTCGTCGTCAACGGGCACGGCCTCGGCATCGACCATGGCACGCATTCCGCTCACGTGCCCTGGAAAGACATCGAGTGCGTGGGCGTCGTACGCCGGGCACCTGGAACGACAGTCTTCCCCAACGCGCTCATCGTTCGGCTGAAGGCCGGCGCACCGCGCCCGCAAGGCTTCCGCAGAGGGCTCAACAAGAACCTTCCCGACCAGCGCTACGTGGTCGTGGGAACACTGGCCCTCTACGGAGCCGACCCGGTGCGCCTGCGCTCGGCCATCGAACATTTCGCCGGCGGCGTCTACCGAACCGACCAGCAACTCCTCGAGATGGACCCACGGCTGCGTTGACGTCACCCGCTCCCGCTGGGGCCGCCCACGGCGCGATGGTGCCGATCACCCGCTGTCTCCTCATGTCCTGAGCCTGAGCCAGGCGTCACCTGCTCGACGAGCCCGAAGCCGTCCGGGAACGAATGCAGGAACTCACGGCGCCCGGGATCTGTCTCGACCTCGGTCATTGCCTCGTTCCCCTGCCGGAACTCAGCACGCTGAAAGACCGCCAGGCGGCCCACCACCACAGCGACACCCTCCAGTGCCTTCACCGCGTCATGCTGATCCATGTGCTCGCCGTCCGCACCCTCGGCGAACCGGGCAAGGTTCACGAGGAACGCGTCTGACGTGAACGGGAGTTCCAGGTCACGAGTGCAATGCGCTCGTGACCTGGGTTCCGCGCTTCGGCCGGACGTCCCACTGTGCGGACATCGCTTGACGCGGCGCTTCGCCCGCTGGCAGCCTCCCTGGCCATGAGACTGCCCGCCGATCGTCGACGTGCGCGCGCCACGCTCGTGGAGCGGCGGCACGTCGACCTGTGCCGGCAGTCCAGCGCCCTCTGTCGCTGAGCCCACACAGCTTCCCCCCGGCCCCCCGGGGAACCACGGCCAGCCAGTCTCCGGATAGCCCCTGGTGATCCGAGAGCCGCGCTCACGGGGGGCTGTTTCGCACACTCCCTCCGCGTCCCTCGTGCGTGCGCGGCCGTGTGGCCGCCGGCGCCGTGAGGTGTGCGTGGTGGTGTGCCGCCCGCTGATCCGCGTCCCGCCACGAGGGCCGCCCGAGCAAGGATGCCTCATGCCCGACATATCACGTGTTTCCCGTCGCACCTTCGGCGGTCTGATGGGCGGCGGTGCGCTCACCGCCGTCGCCGGTCCCGCCGCCGCGGCGTCCTCCGCTGCCGAGCGGGAGGAGGCCGAGCGGCCCTTCCGGGCCAGGAGCGGGTACCGGCCCGGACGGCGGCCCAACTTCCTGTTCATCCTCGGCGACGACATGGGCTGGGCCGACCTCTCCTGCTACGGCGCCCCGCACATCCGCACCCCGAACCTCGACCGGCTGGCCCGCCAGGGGGTGCGCTTCACCGACGCCTACTCCGGCTCGGCGACCTGCTCCCCCACCCGGTTCAGCCTCTACACCGGCCGCTATCCGGGCCGCACCAAGGGCGGGCTGGCCGAGCCCATCGGCAGCAGAACGCAGGGCCTCGACCCCCACCACCCCACCCTGGCCTCGCTGTTGAAGCGGGCCGGATACGCGACCGCGCTGATCGGCAAGTGGCACTGCGGCTGGCTTCCGGACTACAGCCCCACCAGGTCCGGCTGGGACGAGTTCTTCGGCAACTTCGGCGGCGCACTGGAGTACTTCTCGAAACTCGGCCAGCTCGGCGACTACGACCTGTACGAGGGCGACGCCACCTACAAGGACCTGCGCTACTACACCACCGTCCTGACCGAGCGGGCGGTGGACTACGTGGGCCGCCGCCACGACCGGCCCTGGCTGCTGAACCTCAACTTCACCACCCCGCACTGGCCGTGGCTGACCGAGGAGGACAAGGAGACGGCCGCCGGGATCGCCGCGAAGATCCGCGCGGGGAACGTCCTCGGTGCCCTTCAGCACACCGACGGCGGCTCGGTGGAGAAGTACAGGGAGATGGTGGAGAACCTGGACGCGTCGATCGGCGAGGTGCTCGCCGCGCTGCGCCGCTCCGGGCAGGAGGAGAACACCGTCGTCGTCTTCGCCAGCGACAACGGCGGCGAGCGCTTCTCCTACCAGTGGCCGCTCAGCGGCGGCAAGTCCGAACTGCTGGAGGGCGGCATCCGGGTGCCGACCGTGCTGCGCTGGCCGGCCGCCGTCGACGGTCACCAGGTCAGTCACGAACCCGTCTACTCCCCCGACTGGACCGCCACTCTGCTGGACCTGGGCGGGGCCCGGCCGGACCCGGCGTACCCGCTGGACGGGCACAGCCTCGCCGGCTATCTGCTGCGCGGGGAGAACCTCCCGCAACGCGACCTGTTCTGGCGGGTGCGCGGCAACCGCGCGCTGCGGCGCGGCGGCTGGAAGTACTACCAGGACGCCCAGGGCAAGGACCACTTGTACGACCTTGCCGCGGACGCCCGCGAGCAGGCCGACCTCGCCGCCGACCGGCCCGCGCTGCTCGCCGAGCTCAAGTCGGCCTGGGAGCGGATCGACGGCGAACTCCTGCCGTACGCGGCGGCCTGACCGGGCGCTCCGGGGGGCGGAGCGCGACCCGGAGCGCCCGTCCCGTCCCGGACAATGAGCGCATGGACATTCGATCCCCACGTGTGAGCGAGCTGCCCGTTCTCCAGGACATCGAGAGGGCCGCCGGTCAGCGGTACCACGACATCGGCATGCCGGAGATCGCCGAGGACGAGCCGCCCGCGCTGGACGAGCTCGCCCGGTACCAGCGCGACGGGAGGGCCTGGGTGGCGGTCGACGCGGCCGACGTGCCGGTCGCCTACCTGATCGCCGACCGCGTCGACGGCAACTTCCATGTCGAGCAGGTCTCGGTGCACCCGGGCAGCGCTCGACGCGGGGTGGGCAGGTCCCTGCTGGAACATCTGGCCGACCACGCCAGGAGCCGGCGGGCGCCCGCCCTGACCCTCACCACGTTCGCCGACGTCCCGTGGAACGCCTCCTACTACACGCGCTGCGGCTTCCGGGTCCTGGCCGAGAGCATGCTCACACCTGGCCTGCGGGAGATCCGGGAGCGCGAGGCGGCCCACGGCCTGGACCGGTGGCCGCGCGTGTGCATGCGCAGAGATCTGTGACGCCGGGGGGGGCGGCCGCCGCGGGCAGAAGGGCTGCCGCTCGGCCCACCGCGCCGTCCCGGCGCCACCGCACCACCCGTGAACCGCCGAGGCGGCCCAGGGTCAGCGCAGGGCGGCAGACAGTATGCGGGTCCGCTCCCTGGGGGCCGGGCGGTGCGGTGAGCGGCACCTCGCTGCCCGCGGGCCGCCCGCACACGTTCACCGACCGCACCTCACCGCCGTCATAGCTCACCCGCCCGATCTCGTGACCGTGGCCGCGCTGGTCGGCGTAGGGCCTGCTGCCGGCGAAGCCGACCGTGCCGACCGGCAGGTTCGGGTGGGGGTGCCGGCGCAGGCCGGCCCAGGTCTCCGCGGCGGTCTGCGACCACCTCACACAAGCCGCCTGAGCAGGTGCTTCCCCCGGCAGCTCCGCATCAGTGGGCCCCTGGCCGCCGAACCGCCCTGTCCGAAGCCCCCACCACACGTTGAGTCACGGATGGAACCGCCACCGGCCTTCAGAAACGACGTCCACCTCGCCGTCCCTGACACGAAGAGCCGTCTCGTCGTCGATGAAGTAGATCGGGAAGTCCGCCCGCGCAGCGATGCGATCAGCCCAGGCGTCGTCCCGCTCGGGGAAATCCGGTGAGTACAGGTGAGGCTTGAGATACCAGTCGAAGAGGCCGAACGGCGGCTCCACGGTCGTCGCGCCGAGGACGTGGAGGTCCGTGGTGTCCCCGATGACGTCGGCAGAGTGTCCGGTGAGGTTACGGCTGAAGATCATTGATCCGGCGCTGAACCCCACATAGACCCGGCTCTCCAGCGCCTCCAGGAAGCCGTCGGCCAGGCCGTTGCCGGTGATGCTGCGTGCGAGGTGGTAGTGGCTTCCGCCCCCGACATAGATGACGTCGGCGTGCAGCAGCCGGTCGAGCACCGTCTGCCGGGGCAGGCCATTGAGCTCCAGGACGTCGAACTCCCGCCAGCCGAGACCGTGCAGCCGGTTCATGTCCGCGAGGAGCCACCCATGGTCCCCCGGCTCGGCGACCGATGCCGTGGGAACGTACACGACGTTCGCCGATCCGAACGGCCTGCCCAGCATGTCCCGCAGCGCATCCCGCTGCGACTCGTTACGCAGACCGCTCGCCGTCAACAGAAAGTCCATCGGGCGAGCCAAACACGACGCACGCGCCCGCGCAACAAACCTGGGATCCACCAGCACGGTCATGGCATGGGCGCATCAGGAACACGCACTCACGCGTGGCAGCCGTTCTGGGGTGGGTTGAACACAAACCGCGAACACGCCGAAGGGACGGCCCGGTCATCGTGTGGCGGCCGGGCCGCCCCTTCGCCGTAGCGGGTGACAGCCGGACGCGGGCAGGACGGGGTGGTCGATGTGGCGGTGCGCGACAGGTCATGGACTTCGGCATCGCGGGCTTCACCCACACCCACACCCACACCCACACCCACACCCACACCCACACGGTCGCGCCGGCCGGCGTGCTCTGGCCGCTGGGCACCGCCCAGTACTTGGAACTCCGGAGCAGTTCTGGGACCAGCGGGGTGACGAACGCTCCGACCCCGCACCCTCGGCAGCGTCGTGTTCGCTCCGTTCACCGGGGAGCAGCCGTTCGGCGACGGCAGTCCGCCGCATACTCGACGAAGTGCCCCGGCCGGACCCGCTGTCCCCCACGTCCTGGACGGCCACCCAGGATTTCAGGGCCGCTGACCCGCAGGACGTCGCAGAGGGCCTCGCTCTCCGCCCCGGGCTCCGCGCCGCGCGGGCGGTGCCCGACCCGGAGCGCCGCCCATCCCGGCATCCGGCTCACCCGCCGCGGCGCGGGAACCACCCGCATGCCCGTCGACGTCGTGTTCGACGGCATTGCCCGCACCGTATCGCCCGACAGCGCTTCGACACCGTTCAAGGAGGCAGCGATGAACGCCCCCTGGGGTTTCACCGGCCCCGAGTTCCTCGGCCTGTACGCCGCAGGCTTCGCGGTCGCCGTGCTGCTCGGCATGGCCGTACGGCAAGCAGCCCGCCGCTTCCACCCCGCCACGGACACCAGCTTCGTACCGGACGTCTACACCATCGCCTGGATCGTCGGCGGGGCGTACCAGGTGGTGCGCACCGCCCTCTTCGCCCTCAGCCAGCGCGGCCATCTGCGCACGGCCCCGGACGGCACCCTCACCTTCTGCGGCAGCGTCCCCGACGAACCGGTGCAGCGGGCCGTCCTGGAGGCCGCACGGAGCCGGGAGGCCACCAGCACCACGCTGGTGCACGAGGCCGCCCGGCGACTGCCGGAGATCCGCCGGGTCGGGGACAACGCGCGCAGGCTCGGTCTGCTGCCCAGCCGCCTGCGCCGTCTGGCCGGGCGGCTGGCCGGGCTGCCGATGCTGGCGCTGATCGGGGTCGGCATCGCCCGGGTGGTGAACGGTGTCCACCTGGGCCGCCCGGTGGGCTGGCTGGTGACCTTCCTACTGGTCTCCCTCGTGGTGGCGGCGGTCTTCGTCTGCACCCCGCCCCGGATCACCCCCGCGGGCTGGTACGCGGTGCGCAACTCCGGAAGGTCGAGCCACCCGGTGCACTGGGGACCGGCCGGCGACGGTCCGAAGGTGCCGGCCACGATACTCACCGTCGCCATGACAGGCTGGATCAACATCCCCGACCCGACACTCCGCTCGTCCCTTTTCAGCGGGTTCTCCTCCTCGTCCTCCTCCTCCTCGTCCTCCTCGTCCTCGTCGTCCTCCGGAGGCGGCTGGGGCGGCAGCAGCTGCGGCGGCGGGTGCGGTGGTGGCGGCGGCGGAGGGTGCGGCGGATGACGGCCCGGCCGGGTTTCGGCATCGGCCGGCGGCCCGGGCGGGCGTCGGGGACGATTCCCGTGGGACCGCGCCTGTCCCCCGCCGTCCGCGCTCACGGAGCCGGCGGATGACTCACCGGCGCACGCCGGGCAACGTCAGGCATGACAACCGCCTACTGAGCCCGGCGAGTTGACCAAGGTCCCCTAGACTCGCTGCGGTCGCACACTGGCACGGACGCATGGTGAGTGGGGGCTTCATGAGGTACGCGGCGACGCGCTGTCGCACACGGCGGGGATACACGGTGCTGGCCGTGTGCGGGGTAGTGCTCTCGGGCTGCTCCGGCTCGAGCGACGGCGCGCACCGGGCCGGTCCGAGCGTCTCCTCCCCCGCCGTGTCCTCACCGGCCGGACAGCGCGGGACGGGGGACGCCACCGTGCGCTTCACGGTCGACCCCGCGCGCGTCCCCACCACCCCGTCCGCCGCCCTCGACCTGGTCCGCGCCGTCACCGCGGGCCCGGACAGCTACGGCCCGGGCTACGTCAAGCGCCCCCCGTACGAGAGCGACCCGGCCGCCTGGCCCGTCCTCGGCGCCGACTGCGTCTGGCGGCAGAGCTCCTTGCCGGGTGACGTCCTGGCCACCTTCACCCGCTACAGCCGGCTGCCCGCGGCGGGCTCGAAGGGCGAGGTGCGCACCGCCGCCACCGTCACCCTGCACCGCACCGCCGCGCAGGCCGACCAGGAGATGGCCGAGACGCTGGAGGAGGCGCTGCGCTGCCCCGACCAGCAACTGCGTGCCACCGAGCGGATCAGCGGCCTGAATTCGATGGGCTCCGGCTACGGCACGAACGGCAACACCTCCGCCGACGACTACCTCATCGAGATGGGCACGTACGACGATCCCGCGCTCGGCAAGGGGTCGACGTACTACATCTGGAACCAGGTCCGGCTCGGCCCGGTGACGATCGCCGTCGTGGTCGAGGGCGGCAAGGGCTTCGGCCAGGGCGACCTGCTGACCGTCCAGGCACGCGCGGTGGCCGGGATGGAGACCAAGGTGCGCACCGGACTGGGGGTCCAGAAGTGACCGACCGTTCCCTGCGCCCCTCCGACCCGTCGTTCGTCGGCGGCCACCGCCTGCTCGCCCGTCTGGGCGAGGGCGGCATGGGCGTCGTCTACCTCGGCCGTACGGAGTCGGGCACGCTCGCCGCCGTCAAGGTGATCCAGGCCGGGTACGCGCACGACGAGGCCTTCCGCGCCCGCTTCCGCCGCGAGGCCGATGCCGCGCGACGCGTGGACAGCCCGTGGGTGGTCAAGGTCACCGGCGCCGACCCCGACGCCGAACAGCCGTGGCTGGCCACCGTTTTCGAGCCCGGCCCGTCCCTCGCCGACGCGGTCGGCCGGCACGGCCCGCTGCCCGCGCGGACGGTACGTCTGCTCGGCAAGATGCTGGCCCGCGCGCTCGCCGCCGTGCACGACGCCGGTCTGGTGCACCGGGACGTCAAACCGGGCAACATCCTGCTCGCCGCCGACGGCCCCCGCCTCATCGACTTCGGGATCGCCCGCTCGCTGGACGACACCGCGATCACCGCCGCGGACCTCGTCGTCGGCTCCCCCGGCTTCCTGTCCCCGGAGCAGGCCACGGCCCGCGGCGAGCGCCTCGGGCCCGCGAGCGACGTCTTCTCCCTGGGGTGCGTGCTGGCCTACGCGGCGACCGGCCGGCCGCCCTTCGGCGGGGGTGCCGTCGACGCCCTGCTCTACCGCGCCGTCCACGACAGCCCCGACCTCGACGGCGTGGACGAGGACACGGCGGCCGTCCTGCTGCGCTGTCTGGCCAAGGACCCCGCCGACCGCCCCACCGCGGCCGAACTGGACGCCGCCCTGGTGGAGGACGCGTCTTCGGGCACCGCCGGGTGGCTGCCCGCCGGCATCGTGCGCATGGTCGCCGAACGGTCGGCCGAGATGCTGGCCCTGCCCGAGATCGAGGCCACGCTCGCCGAGGCACCGCCCGCGGCCGCCCCGTCGCGCCGCAGGTTCCTCGCCGTCGCCTCCGGCGGTGCCGCCGTGCTCGCCGCGGGCGGGGGCGTGGCCGCCTGGGCCGCCCTGCGCCACGACGGCGGCACCGGCAAGAAGCAGGCCGCACCGCCCGGTTGGGCGCTCGGCGTGCAGGCCGACCTCAGCGGTGCCGGCCGGGCGGCCGGGCGGGCCCAGGAGCAGGGAGCACGGCTCGCGGTGGAGGAGTTCAACGCCCGCCGCGACAAGCCGTTCACGCTCCGGCTGAAGACCTCGGACGACGCGGGCCTGGCCGGCCGTGCCGCCGCCGCGGCCCAGCGGCTCGCGGACGACCCGGACGTGCTGGCCGTGCTCGGCTCGAGCACCGACGAGACGACCCAGGCCGCGCTGCCCGCCTACGACGCGGCCCTGCTGCCCGTGATCAGCATGTCCGCCGGGCAGAACCTCTACCAGAACACCCGCTCCTTCGTCCGCGGCCGCCCCCTGCACGGCACCGTCGCCATGAAGCTGGCCTTCCACCTGGAAGCGACCAGTGCGGCCACCCCCGTCGGCATCCTGCTGGACCGGACCGCCGGTGACGTGTCCTGGCAGACCGTCCAGATGGTCAACCTCATCGTCCGGAAGTACGGCGATGCCACGCACCCCCGCGTCGTTCCCGCCGGCACGGCCGACTTCGGGCCCGTCCTGGACGAGATGCGAGGCGCCGGCATCAAGGCGTTCGTCTACGCGGGGCCGTTGGAGGGGGCGATCCGGGCGGCCGAGGGACTGGCCGGCTTCCACGGACCGAAATACGCGGCCGAACCCGCGCTCGACCCCCGGTTCGCCGCCGAGGAGAGCGCGGCGGGCTGGACGGTCGTGGCCGGAGCGATCGGGCCCGGCGCGGCCCAGGTCCGCTCCTTCGCCCAGGCGTTCCGCAAGCGGTACGGCCGCCCGCCCGGGTTCTGGGCGGCGGAGGGCTACGACGCGGCGAACCTGCTGATACGGCAGCTCACCGCCACCAGGGGCAAGCGCCCGGCGCGCCAGGAGCTGCTCGCTCCGCTGAAGGCCGCCAAGTACCGGGGCATCACCCGGGACTTCGCCTTCGACCCGAAGCTCCTGCAGCTCAGCACCCCCGCCAGCTTCGTCCACCAGGTACGTGACGGAGCCTTCCACTACCTGGGGCCCGCCCCTGACAGGGCTCCGCAGCCGAAGGCGAAGTGACATGCGTCCACTCACCGCACAGGACCCGGATTCGGTCGGCGGGTACCGTCTGCTCGCGCGGATCGGCGCGGGCGGCATGGGCGTCGTCTATCTCGCCCGTTCCGACGGCGGCGCCCTGGCCGCCCTGAAGGTGATCCGCGCCGAACACGCCGCCGATGCGGGATTCCGGGCCCGTTTCCGCCGCGAAGCGCAGGCCGCCGCGCGGGTCGACGGCCGCTGGACCGCGCCCGTCACGGCCGCCGACCCGGAGGCGGCCGAACCCTGGATCGCGACCGCCTTCGTTCCCGGGCCCTCGCTCGCCGAGACCGTCGCAGAGCACGGGCCGCTGCCCGCGGACACCGTACGGGCGCTGGGGGCGCGGCTCGCCGAGGCGCTCGCCGCCGTCCACGCGGCCGGACTGGTGCACCGCGACATCAAGCCGGGCAATGTGCTGCTCGCCCTGGACGGGCCCCGCCTCATCGACTTCGGCATCGCCCGGGCCGGCGGAGCCACGGCCCTGACCGCGACCGACGTGGTGATCGGCACGCCCGGCTATCTCTCACCGGAACAGGCCCGTGCCCGCGACGAGGAGGTGGGTCCGCCCAGCGACGTCTTCTCCCTGGGCTGCGTCCTCGCCTACGCGGCGACCGGCCGGCCGCCCTTCGGCGGCGGAACGGTGCCCGCCGTGATCTTCCGCACCGTCCACGAGGACCCCCGCCTCGACGGCATCACGGAGGACGGCCTGCGGGTCCTGGTCGCCCGCTGTCTCGCCAAGGACCCGGCCGTCCGCCCGACCGTGGCGGAACTGCGCACCGGACTCGGTGACTTCGGCACCGACGACTGGCTGCCGCCCGGGCTGCCCGCGGTGATCGCCGAGCGCTCGGCCGAGGTACTGCACCTGCCCGAGCCCGAGCGGCCCACGGTGCCCGGGACCCTGGTGGACGAGCCGCCCGCGCCGAGCCGCCGGCGCCTGCTGGCCCTGGGCGGCGCGGCCGCCGTCGTGCTGGCCGCCGGCGGCTCCACGACCGCCTGGCTGACCGGCCGCGGCAACGGGCCGTCCGCCGCCGCCTCCCGTCCACGCCGTACCGTCGCCGTGCAGGCCGACCTCTCCGGTTCCGGCAAGGCGCTCGGTACCTCGGTCGAGCGCGGTGTCCGGCTGGCGGTGGAGGAGCACAACGCGCGCGCGGACCGTCGCTTCGACCTGGTCCTCACGGTCCTCGACGACGCGGGAGACGCCGGCCGGGCCAAGGAGGTGGCCCGGCGCGTCGTCGCGGACGGCCGCGTGTGCGCGGTGATCGGGCCGACGTCCGACGCCACGGCCCTCGCGGCCCAGGACCGGTACAAGAAGGCACTGCTGCCGATGGTGACGGCCTGGGCGGGCTCGGACTCGCTGTACGCCGCCGTGGACACGGAGAACCCCACGTCGTCCGTGTTCCAGCTGCGCCCCTCCGACACCGCGATCGGCGCGCCCCTGGTCCGCTATCTGACGAGCCTGCGCCCGGCCCGCCGCACCTTTCTCGTCGAGGACCAGGCGGCGGGGGACTACAGCTGGCTGATCGCCCGTCCTCTGGCCGAGAACCCTCCGTCCCACGGCACGGTCACCCGGCACCAGGTCGCCGCCGACACCGGTGACTTCGGTCCGGCCGTCGCCGCCGCCCTCGCGGCACGCGCACAGGCCGTCGTCTACTGCGGCGACTCCTCGCGGCGCGCGGCCTCCTGCGCACGGGCGCTGCGGGCGGCGGGGTTCACCGGCACGCCCGCCGCGACCCAGGCCGTCCTCACACCCGAGTTCCTGCGAGCGGCCGGCGCGGCGGCCGAGGGGTGGGTCTTCTCGGCGACGTTCGTGGACCCGGCCCGTCTGACATCGGCCGCCGGTTTCGTACGGTCGTTCAAGAAACGGTACGGCGTACGGAACGTCGGTCGGGGAGCGGCCGAAGCGTACGACGCCGTCGGTCTCGTCGCGCACGTTCTGGCCACCGTCGGAACGGTCCCTGTGGACCGGAGCAGCCTCACCCACCGGCTGCGGACCGTGTCCTACCGGGGCATCACCCGGACGATCGCCTTCCGAACCGGTACCGGGGAGGTGAAGGAGGAACCCGGGCTGTTCCTGTGGCGGGTGGAGCACGGGACGCCGCTCTTCCTGGGCCAGTACCAGGAGGTGAGGGTCTAGTCCAAGGGCCGGCGGCCACCGGTTCCTCGTTCTCGCCCATGCCCTCGTCGGCCGGGCGGGTCCGGTCCTGCCGTTCGACACGACGCCCGGCCTGCGTGCAGAAGGCCGGGCCGACGTGTTCCGGGGTTGTGGCGGCGCGACCGTGTGCGGGGGCGCATCCGGGCAGGTTCGGTCAGCCTTTCCCGGCTCTTCGCCGTCGATCACTGTGGGACGCGGCGGGGCGTGCGAGGGCAGGACTTCGCACAGTCCGCACGCGCGTCGGGTGGTGACCGCTTCGGCGGTGCGGCCGTTCTCGACCAGAAGGCAGGCCGGATCACTCGCGTCGTCGTCGGTGGCGGGTCATCTCGTTACCGGGCGAGTGTCAGACCGAGCGAGGCCTTCAGGCCTTCTGTCCCCTCGTCCGTCACGTGGACCACGCGCGGTGACGCTCCCCAGCGCACCCAGCCCAGCTCGAACAGCCGGGCCGTCAGCTTCGCGCCGAGTCCGCCGGCGAGGTGGTGGCGGTGTTCGCTCCAGTCGACGCAGTAGCGCACCGCGGGGCGGCGCGGCGGCAGCCGGTCGGTGTCGACACCCAGTTCGCGCAGCTGTGCCCGGCCACTGTCGGTGAGTTCGTAGCTGATGTCGCTGCCGTAGGAGGCGGGCCGGTCGCGCAGGGCCTCGTCGGGGCGGTGGATGCCGTCGTATCCGGTCAGCACACCGCGGTCGAGCAGCGCGCCCATCAGGGCGGTGCCGAGTTGTCCGGCCAGGTGGTCGTAGCAGGTACGGGCGCGGTGCAGGGCGCCCGCACGGTTGCTCTGTTTCAGTGACGTGACGGGCAGCGCCGGCGCGATCAGGGCCAGGGCTTCGAGGGCGGCGCAGACGTCCGGGCCGGCCAGGCGGTAGTTGCGGTGCCGGCCCTGCCGTTCGACCGTGACGAATTCGCCCTCGATCAGCTTGGCCAGGTGCACACTGGCGGTCGCGGCGCTGACACCGGCTTCGTCGGCGAGGACGCCGGCCGGCAGGGCGCGGCCGTCGGCCAGGCTCTTGAGCATCCGGGCCCGCGAGGGGTCCGCGATCAGCGCCGCGGCGCGGGCGATGTCGGTCTGCTGCTTGGGCGGCTCCTCCATCATCACCGCAGCATACATCGACACTTTTACGTGCGACGAAGTATCCGACTCGCATGATCTCTCCATGAGAGCAACGCACCTTGCCGCCCGCGGCGGGCCGGCCACGAGGCCGGCAGCCGCACGGCCCACCGGCACCCGTCCGCCCACGCTCGTCATGGCTCCGTTGATCGCGCTCAGCCTCGGCTATTTCCTCGTCATGCTCGACGTCACGGTCGTCAACGTGGCCATCCCCGACATCCGCGCCTCACTCGGCACCGGCGCCACCGCCCTGCAGTGGATCATCGATGGCTACAGCACCCTCTTCGCCGGTCTGCTGCTGCTCGGCGGCGCTCTCGCCGATCGCATGAGCCACCGCAGGACGTTCCTGGCCGGACTCGGCGTCTTCACCGTCGCCTCGCTGGCCTGCGCTCTCGCCGGATCACCCCTGCCGCTGATCGCCGGCCGGCTGGCCCAGGGCGCGGGTGCGGCACTCCTGGTGCCCGCGTCCCTCGGTCTTCTCCAGGCCACCTACCCCGATCGGGCGGTGCGTGCCCGCGCCGTCGCCATCTGGGGCGCGGTCGCCTCGGTGGCCTTCGGCGCCGGACCCGTCGTCGGCGGACTGCTGGTCTCCGGCAGCGGCTGGCGCGCGGTGTTCTGGCTGAACCTTCCCGTCGCCGCCCTCGCGATCACCCTCACCCTGCGGCACCACCCGCCCTCCTCCCGGCCGCGGCACACGGCGCCCAAAGCGGACCCGCTCGGCCAACTCCTCGGCGTCTTCGGCCTCATCGCACTGGCCGGCGGCCTCAACGAGGCGGGTTCACGCGGCTGGACCTCGCCCCTGGTGCTCTGCGCGTTCGGGGCCGGCCTCACCGCCCTGGCGGCCTTCGCCGTCGTGGAACGCACTCTCGAAGCACGCGTCCCCGCCGAGGGCCGGCGTGCGCCGCTGCTCCCGCCGTCCCTGTTCCGCTCCCCTGTCTTCACCCGCACCGCAGCCATCGGCCTGCTGATCAGCCTCGGCTATTACGGCATGCTGTTCCTGGCCACCCTGTACTTCCAGCAGGAGCGTGGATTCAGCGCGCTGGCCACGGGCCTCGCCCTGCTGCCGTCGGTGTGCATGGGGCTGACAGCCGCCCCGCTGCTCAGCCGGTTCACCGCCCGCACCGGTCCGTACGTGCCGATGACCGCCGGCCTCGCACTGGGCGCGCTCGGCTTCCTCGGCTGGCTGCCGGCCGGTCCCCACACCCCCTATCCCGTGCTGCTGTTCGCCTTGGTCGCCACCGGCCTCGGCCAGACGCTGACGGCCCTCGCCGCCACCGCCGCGATCATCGACGCCGCACCCGCCGGGGGCGCGGGCATCGCCTCCGCCGTCTTCAACGTCGCCCGGCAGATCGGCAGCGCCGTCGGGGTGGCCCTGTTCGGTACCTTCACCACCACAGCGTCCGACTTCACTGCGGGACTGCGGCTGTCCACCGGCCTCGCCGCGACCGCGTTCGCGACCGGCGGCGTGCTCGCACTCACCGCCCGCCGCCGTGCCGGCCTCCCCACCTCGGAAGAGGCGGCGCCGGTCTGACGGCCGGCAGGCCGCAAGAAGCCCCTCATCAGGAACCCGGAAGAACCTCCCACAGAACAGGACACTCGACCATGACCCACCCGACGGAATCCACGCCGACCGGACCGGCCCGCCCCCTCACCTCCGAGGTGCTGCACTACACCGCCTTCCCCGCCGGTCCGACCGGCGGCAACGGAGCCGGGGTCATCCTCGACGCCTCCCGCCTCGACGACGCCGAGATGGTGGCGATCGCCGCCGAACTCGGCTATTCGGAGTCCGCCTTCGTCACCGCCGGACCCGACCCGGACGACGGCCGGTCGTTCACGCTGCGATTTTTCAGCCCCAAGGCCGAAGTCGGCTTCTGCGGCCACGCCACCGTCGCCACCGCGGTGGCGCTCGGCGAACGTCTCGGCGAAGGCGAGTTCGGCTTCCACACCGCCGCGGGCCACGTGCCCGTCACCGTCCACGAGGACAACGGCACGCTGAAGGCCACTCTCACCAGCGTCGAGCCCTCCGTCCACGACGCCGCCCCGGCCGATGTGGCGGAGGCCCTGGCGGCGCTCGGCTGGCAGCCCGGCGAGCTCGATGCCGCGCTGCCTCCGAGGATCGCCTTCGCGGGCGTGCGCCACCTGGTGCTTGCGGCCGCGACCCGCGAGCGACTGGCCGACCTGGACTACGACTTCGACCGGCTCATGAAGCTGATGCGACGTCTCGACCTGACGACGGTGCAGCTGGTGTGGCGGGAGACATCGAACGTCTTCCACGTCCGCGACCCGTTCCCGGTCGGCGGCGTGGTGGAGGACCCCGCGACGGGCGCCGCGGCCGCGGCCTTCGGCGCCTACGCCCGCGACCTGGCCCTCGTCCCGGCGGACGCGAGGCTCACCCTCCACCAAGGCCACGACATGGGCCGCCCGTCACTGCTGGAGGTCGACCTGCACGCCGGCGATGCGCGGATACGCGTCACCGGAGCGGCGACCGGCATTCGGCAAGAGCGCCAGCTCCGGGGAGCAGAGTGAGGAGAACCCGCCGCCGCCTCCCCTACGGCGACGGCGCCCTCGCCGTCGCCGGGCAGCCGCTCGGACCAGTTCCCTGTCCGACCGGGTTCCGGGGAGGAGGTGGAGCACCACCGGCATCATGCCGACGACTGACGCTCGCGCAAGAGCCGAGCGTCACTGTGGCGGCGTGGTGAGTCTGACGGCCACGGCGTCGAGGACCCACTCCAGACCGGTCGCGAAGGACTCTTCGGCGGCCACGTCCGTGCCGTCGTGCACCGCCTTGGCCAGCGCCGGGAAGCGACCCGTGGCCAACATCCTCGTCACATGCGGGCCGGAGGCGCGCTGCCAGTCACGCTTGGACAGACCGGTGGCGCGCTCGGCCCGCAGGTTCGCGATCTCGCGCCTGATCGCGCCAGTGGAATAGGCACTGACAGTCTCCACAGCGCGCATGACGGTGTCGCCGTCGGCGAGGCCGTCGAGGGCGGCCAGCGTGGCCTCGGTCACGGCGAGGCCGTTCGGGCCCAGGGCCGGGCGGCGGCCGAGCAGGTCGGCCAGCCATTCGTGACGAAGAGCGGTCCGCCTGGTGCGGTGGGCGAGGACGCGCAGCGCCTCCCGCCAGTCACCGGGCTGTTCCTCGGGGAGGATCTCGGCCTGGACGTGGTCCATCATGAGGTCGAACAGTTCCTCCTTGGTGGAGATGTATCCGTACAGCCGCATCGGGCCGGCGTTCAGCCGGGCGGCGACCTTGCGCAACGACACCGCTTCCAGCCCGCCCTCGTCTGCGAGCGCGATGGCGGCGGCGACGATCCGCTCCCGGTCGAGCGGCACGGGGCGAGGCGACGGCTCCGGCCGGTCCCACACAGTCATGGCGACATCGTACTGTTGCTATACGTCGTCTCATATCGATACGGTGTATCGCCATGAGACGACGTATAGCAGTGGTCGGGGGCGGTCCCGGCGGCCTCACCTTCGCCCGCGTCCTGCACCGCCGCGGCCACGCCGTCACCGTCCTCGAACGTGACCCCGCGCCCGACGCCCGTCCTCCGGGCGGCGCCCTGGACCTGCACGAAGGTCTGGGCCAGCTCGCGCTGGACAAGGCGGGGTTGCTGGCGGAGTTCCGGGCGCTGTCCCGTCCCGAGGGGCAGGCCATGCGCATCCTGGACACGGACGGGACCGTCCTGCGCGACTGGCGCCCCCGTCCGGACGAGCGGGCCAATCCCGAGATCGACCGCGGGCAACTCCGTGACCTGCTGCTCGGCCCTCTCGATGTCCAGTGGGGCCGGAGCGTGACCCAGGTGGTGCCAGGGACCCGGGACGGCGTACTGGTCCAGTTCGCGGACGGGCGACAGGAGACGTTCGACCTCGTGATCGGCGCGGACGGCGCCTGGTCCCGGGTCCGCCCGGCGGTATCGTCCGCGACGCCGCAGTACACCGGCGTCACCTCGGTCGAGACCTCCCTCGACGACGTCGACACCCGCCACCCCGGCCTCGCCCGGCTGATCGGCGACGGTTCCGTGGCGGTGTACGGCGAGAACCGCTCCCTCGTCGCCCAGCGCAACAGCGGCGGCCACGTCAAGGTGTACGCCAAGTTCCGCGCGCCGGGGGACTGGCACACGAACCTGGACGCGGCCGACGTCGGGGCCGTCCGATCGAGCCTGCTGGCTCTGTTCGACGGCTGGGCCGCTCCCGTCCTCGACCTCCTTCGCCACAGCACCGCTTTCGTCCACCGCCCCCTCTACGTCCTGCCGGTGTCCCACACCTGGACCCACGTCTCCGGGGTGACTCTCCTGGGCGACGCCGCCCACCTGATGCCCCCCTTGGGGGCGGGCGCGAACCTCGCGATGCTGGAAGGCGCCGAACTCGCCGAGGCCATCGCCACCGGCCCTGATGACCTGGACGAGGCCATCCGCGCCTTCGAGGAACAGATGTGGGCACGGGCCGGCAGATGGGCGAAGATCACGACAGCCGGTCTGGAACGCCTCGTGAGCCCGGACCCCGCCGAAGCCCTCGCCCTCTTCGACCAGGTCCAGCCGTCCTGACTGCCGAACGCGAGAGCAGCAGCGCCGACAGGGAGGCAGGGGGCCGCCGCCGTCCGTGCGGGACGGCTCTCCTGTCGTCAGGCGGGCCGTACGAAAGCGCCGTTGACACGCTCGACGAACTGGTCCTTGCGGACGCTTGCCGCCCCCAACCGCCGGTCCTCCCGGCACCTCACCCTGATCGTCACCGGCCGCAACGACGTACACCACCAGGTGCGGGCGCGTACTCACCGGATCGGGTACCCGCCTGCTCACCGGAGAAGGACGGCACCGCGCCGGCTGACGAGCTTCTTCCGGCCCTGCCCAGGAAGGTTCTTCTTGAGCGGGGAGAGCGCCGTGGTCGGCAGGAATGAGTGATGCCGCTGCGCCTTCCACTGCGGCGGCTGGTGCCCGGCGAATGCGAGGGGCCGAGGCTGGGTGACCGTGGTGTCGGATTCCTGCCGGACAGGACCCTGGATCGTTGGTTGGCTGACTGCATGATCACAACGCAGATGGACAAGGCCCTCCTCTTCCGTTCCCTGCACGACGGCGCGAGCCCTCTCGCGCTCGCCAACGCCTGGGACATCGCCAGTGCCCGTGTCATCGAGGCCGCAGGGGCTCCCGCGATCGCCACCACCAGTGCCGGGATCGCCTGGTCCCTCGGTCATCCGGACGGGGAGACCTCTTCTCCCGATCACGTGGCGCAACTGATCGCCCGTATCGTGGCGGCGGTCGAGGTACCAGTCACCGCGGACATCGAGGGCGGGTACGGACAGGACGCGGCCGGTGCCGGCGAGACCGTCACACGGGTGCTGGAAGCAGGCGCGGCAGGCGTCAACATCGAGGACGGCACCCGGCCTCCGGCCGAGTTCAGGGCACGGCTGGCGGCGGCCCGGCGTGCGGCCGAGCGAGCAGGCGTGCCCCTCTTCCTCAACGCCCGCACCGACACCTACCTGTTGGGTCTCGGCGACCCCGCCACGCGGCTGAAGGACACCCTGGAACGCGCACGGGGGTACGTGGAGGCGGGCGCCGACGGCATCTTCGTGCCCGGGGTCACCGATCCCGCCACCATCGCGGAACTGGCCGCGGGCATCTCCGTACCGCTGAACATCATGGCCGGCCCCGGCGCACCGGGTGTCGCCGAGCTGGGCCGCCTCGGCGTCGCCCGCGTCAGCCTCGGCTCAGGCGTCGCCCAGGCCGCCTACGCGGCCGCCCGCCTGACCGCGCAGCAGTTGTACGGCACCGGTGACTACCACTCGCTCACCGACACCATCCCCTTCTCCGAACTGAACGGCTTGTTCCTCGGCCACCACTGACCACCAGGCTCGGCACACCCCCTGGCGTGGACCACCCCGTCCGCCCGGGACCTGAGTCCAGGGCGGTGCTGCGGGAAGTCTTCTGGGCAGCTTCGACTCCGGGACGGCAGCCGCCCCGCGAGCACCTCGCGGGGCCGCGCCACCGCGGCCGAGGGCTGATCGCGGGAACCGGGCTGAGGTCACAGCAGCCGGTCGACCAGCCCGTCGACGTACTCCGGGGTGAGCGGGACCATGCCGAACAGGACGCGGATGTACATCGGGGCCAGGATGTGGTCCAGCACGTCGAACACGTCGGGTGCGTGCTCCCCACGGTCACGGGCGCGATCGAGCAGGGACTGCAGCTGCCGGGTGCGTTCGGCGCGGAGGTCGGCGCCGGCCTGCAGTCCCTGCTGACCGCTGCTCGACAGGGCGACGGCCAGGTGCAGCACCGCCGGACCGTCGGGTCCGGTGATCTCCCGGGCCACTTGGGCCGCATAAGTACGCAGGTCGCCGGCGAGGCTCCCGGTGTCGGGCATCGGCGACCGCGCGTTGAGACGGGTGAGCGCCACGTCGCTGAGCAGGCTTTCCAGGCTGCCCCACCGGCGGTAGATGCTGCTGTCGGCCACGCCTGCGCGGGCGGCGACCTCACCGACGGTGAAGTTGCCGTAGCCCCGCTCACTGATCAGTTCGGTGACGGCCTGGTGCACCTGCGCGCCGACGCGGGCGCTGCGCCCGCCCGGCCGCCGGGCTCGCTGTCGCTCGTTCATGCCCCCACCTTAACGCAGTCGGCACTTGCGTTTGCGAGAAGGCCTCCCTATAGTCGCCTAACGCAGTCATTGACTGCATTAGAGCGCTCAGGTGTGTCGCCACCCGCGTCGACCGCGACCGGGCGCAACGGACGATCGAGGGGATTCCATGGCTGCATCGCATGCGACCGCAGGCGGTCGATCACACCGGGCCGTGCTGCTCACGGTGACCTGCCTGGGCCAGTTCATGGTCCTGCTCGACAACACGATCGTCGGAGCGGCACTGCCCGACATGCAGCACCGGCTGCACACTCAGCTGACCGGCCTGCAATGGATCGTCGACGCGTACGTACTGCTGGTCGCCATGCTCCTGCTGTCCGGCGGCGTCTTCGCCGACCGGTTCGGCCGCAAGCGGGTGTACCTGACCGGCGTGGCGGTGTTCACCGCCGCGTCACTGCTGTGCAGCCTCGCGCCCTCACTCGGCTGGCTGGTCGCCGGACGGGTGCTGCAGGGCATCGGGGCCGCGGCGCTGAGCCCTGCCTCACTCGCCCTGCTCGCCGCCGCCTACCCCGTGCCGCAAGAACGAATGAAGGCGATCGGGCTGTGGGCCGGACTCAGCGGAATCGGCCTGGCCGCGGGCCCCGTGGCCGGCGGCGTACTGACACAGGCCTTCGGCTGGCCCGCCATCTTCCTGGTCAACCTGCCCATCGGCGCGGTCCTGCTGCTCCTCGGCCTGCGCCACCTCGGCGAGTCCCGCAACCCGAATGCCCCCGCCATCGACGTCCCGGGCACGGTGCTGTCCGTTCTGGCGGTGGGGGTGATGACCTACGGGCTGATCGAGGGGGGTGCCCGTGGTTGGACCTCACCGGTCATCCTGGGCAGCTTCGCCGCCGCGGTGATCCTCCTCGCCGCCTTCGTCGCCGTCGAAGCGCGTCGCTCCGCACCGATGCTGCCGCTGCGGCTGTTCCAGCGGCGCCTGTTCACCGTGTCCAACACCGCCATGGTGGTGGTCGGGTTCGCGCTCATGGGCTCGTCGTTCTTCTTCTCCCAGTTCTTCGTGTACGTCCAGGGCAGCTCGATCCTGCGTGCCGGCCTGCAGACCCTGCCGATGTCCCTCGCCATGGTGATCGTCAGCCCGTACGCGGGCCGGCTCGCCGCCCGGTACGGCTTCCGCATCGTGGTCACCACCGGCCTGGCCCTGGCCGGCCTGGGGCTGCTGACGCTCGGCATGGTGCACGCCGACACGGGCTACGGGAACGTGTGGTGGCGGCTGGGACTCACCGGCATCGGCTTCGCCCTGACCATGTCCCCCCTGACGGGAGCCGCCATCCAAGCGGTCAGCCCGCAGGAAGGCGGCCTCGCATCAGGCATCAGCAGCACCACCCGGCAGATCGGCGCGGTGCTCGGCGTGGCGCTGCTCGGAGCCATCGTCCGCACCCGGCAATCCGGGGGCGCCTCCTTCGAGACCGGCCTCGACAGCGCCTTCCTCGCTGCCGGCACCGTCACTGTGGCCACCGCCGTGTTCACCGGCCTGTGGCTGACGAGGTCCGAGCCCATGGGAGGCTCCGCGGCCCCGCGACGTCCCACCGATCCGAGTGCGGTCAGCATCTCGAAGAAGGCTTCCGTGAACGGCCGTTGACACCGACGACCGCCCTGGCCAGGAGGAGCGCCTGCGTGTCTCCCGCTGCCCGCCCCCTCACGCACCTCACCGAGCATCACCGAGCGGCCCCACCTCCGTGTGTGCGGAGAGGAGCCGCTGCGGCGGGCATCGAGGCGGTGGCAGGCCGGGTCGGTGCGTTCCGGGGTCCGCTCCAGGAGTAACGGCTCGATCCACTCCCACTGCGCACCGAACGGCACACCTGTGCACATCGAACGGCACACCTGGACCGCCGACCGGCTGATCCGAACGATACGGCCGGCGGCGCCAGGTGGCTGCGGCACAGGTCAGGTTCGGTCGACCGGAACATCGGGTGCGTTCGGCGAACGGCCCCCTGCGGGCCGTCGACGGCGGGTGGAGGAAGAGGGCCGTCGGCCAGGAGTCCTGACGGCCGCCGGGCCCGTTCACTGCCAGGCAGGCCGACGCCCGGTGCTGAGGCCGGTCAGACCCAGATGGAGAGGCGGGCGGTGGTGGGAGTGGCGTCACAGAAGTAGCTGACCGCCTGACCCCCGGCCACATAGGCCTTGCCCGCTGCGTCGCAGGCGGCGGCGCTCGGGTACATGCCGACGTAGACGTATCCGGCAGCCTGCGCGGAAGGAGCGAGCAGCAGCGCGGCCGCGGCCAGCAGTCCGGTCAAGCCCAGGGTCGAAATCGCTTTGCGCATGGGTGTGTTGCTGCCTTCCTGTCCCGGTGACGAGCGCTCCGGTCGTGGTGATCCGGCGCTTGGTGAGCAGCCTCCTCCACAACCCGACCGAAGAGCAATGGTCTGGACCAAACCAATTCGGCCAGTAACCACCGGAGTCGACCGTGACGGACGGGTGGCCCGCAGTCTGCCCGTCGGGCGAGAAGCACCCGACGGGAACCGGGGAGCGAATTCCCCGACGGTGGGACCGTGGGCAACGGACCAAGGCCGGCACACCATCCCCCGGCGCCCCTCGAACAGAAGGCCCGGCGTGAGGGAAGGTCACGCTCGTCCGCAGTCCGGGGCTTCCATGGATGACGAGGATCGACGGCCGGCGCCACCCGACGACCCGGCCGCTCGTCGCGCTCCGCCGGGGGGCCTGGCGTCCGATGTGCGGTGGCGCCCGCGCGTCAGGCGTCACCACAAGCCGGGTGCCCCCTCCCCCTCGGTGAGGCGCAGAAGCGCCATCCTTGACCATCGAGCACGGGGAGTTTGTGGACGGGCTGCCGTTCCGGTCGTCGACATACGATGCCGAGGACGTACCGCCTGCCAGGTCCCCGCGCACGTCAGGGGCCGCCGTCGGCCGCACGCGAAAGAAGAAGGAGCAACCAGCATGGCGATTCAGCGGATGGACAACGTCGGTATCGTCGTCGAGGACATGGACGCCGCCGTCGCGTTCTTCGTGGAACTCGGTATGGAGCTGGAGGGCAGGGCGCAGGTCGAGGGCCGCTTCGCCGACCAGTGCACCGGACTCGACGGCGTCCGCTGCGACATCGCGATGCTCCGGACCCCGGACGGTCACAGCCGGCTCGAGCTGGCCAAGTACCGCAGCCCCGCGGTGATCAGCACCGAACCGCGCGACCGGCCGCACAACGTCCTGGGCACCCACCGCGTCATGTTCGCCGTCGACGACCTCGCGGACACCGTTGCCCGCCTGCGGCCTCACGGCGCCGAACTCCTCGGCGAGATCGCCCGGTTCGAGGACAGCTATCTGCTCTGCTACCTCCGGGGCCCGGAAGGCATCATCGTGGGACTGGCCCAACAACTGCGCTGAGTCTTCGCTCAGGGCCCGGCTCATCCATCAGCCGGACGTCCACGGCCTCCCGGTCCGGCTGTGGTGGGCGGGCACCGGGCCTGGACCGGTCGCGGTGTGCGGTGGACCGGTCGAAGGGCGCAGGCGGAACCGTGTCCGGTCTCACGGGCGGTCCAACCGGCGATCGAGCGCGGCACCGACGTCGGGGCAGTTCCTGCGGACGCAGTCGAGGAAGGCGCCCAGCACGGGCGAGCGGTCCCGGTCGGCGAAGGACAGGACCAGGTCGGGAAGTGCCGTGCGCGGGGTCACTTCACAGAACCAGATCCCCGGGCGCGGGGCCGACAGCATGCGGGAGGGACCGAGGCCCACGCCGATCCCGCAGGCGGCCAGACCGATGATGGTGTGCACGTCTCTGGCGGTGGTCGCACCGTCCAGTGCGGCGGCGTCCTCGTCCAGCAGGGTGCGCAACCCCGCGGCGACCGCGGGCTCGTCCTCTCCGGCGGCCACGATCAGCGGCTGCCGCCGCAACTGGTCCACGCTCACCGACGCCTGTCCGGCGTAGGGATGCGCGCTGCTGACGACGGCGATCAGGCGGTCGTGCCCTACCGGGACGGACACCAGGTGCTCGGCCCCGGCCCCGCGGGGCGGTCCCAGGGTGACGGCCACGTCCAGTTCTCCGGCGATGAGGGCGGTGGCGCTGCGGCCGGATGCCATCTCGTGCAGCTCCAGCCGTACATCGGGCCGCTCGCGGCCGAACCGGCCCAGAACCTCCGGCAGCGGGTCGAGCAGCGCGGAGGCCACGAAGCCCAGGCGCAGCCGGCCCGTCTCGCCGCGCGCGGCCCGGCCTGCGTCGGCCATGGCCGCCGTCATCTCCTCCAAGGCCCGCCGCGCCCGGGCGAGGAACGCCTCGCCCGCGGCGGTCGGGAACACCCCCTGGCGCGTACGGTCGAACAGCCGGGCCCCGGTCTCGCGCTCCAGGTCGGCGATCTGTTTGGACAGCGGAGGCTGCGCGATGCCCAGCGCGCGGGCGGCCCGGCCGAAGTGTCCGTGCTCGGCGACAGCGAGCGCATACCGAAGATGCCGCGCCTCCACGACCGTGTACCACCCTCCATACACAAAAAGTATCGCCGCCCAGTGTGTCATCTCTTCCGCTGGATGACCCAGCCGTCACCGGCTGGGATGGGAGGCGTGACACCCACTCTGAACACCGCGGACACCGATCTGCACACCACCGTCTTCGTTCTCGTCCACGGCGCCTGGCACGGCTCGTCGCAGTGGGCGGCGACGCAGCGCGCACTCGCCGGACTCGGGGCCGCGAGTGTGGCCGTCGACCTGCCCGGCCACGGCTTCGACGCTCCTGTGCCCAGCGGGTACCTGCTGCCTGGTCGGCCGGGGCTGCCGACCGAGAGGTCGCAGCTCGCCGACGTGACGATGGACGACTGCGCCGATGCGGTCCTGGACACGCTGCGCCGGGTCCGCCGCTACGGCCGTGTGGTGCTCGTCGCCCACAGCGCGGGCGGCGGCCCCGCGTCACTGGCCGCGGAGCGTGCGCCCGAGCTGGTCGACCGCCTCGTCTACCTCTCCGCGTTCGTCCCCGCCGCCCGCGCCCGGTTCTTCGACTACCTCGGCGCCCCGGAGAACTCCACCGCACGGGGTCAGGGCCTCAACCTCGGTGATCCCGCCGCGCTGGGCGCCGTACGGATCGACCCCCTCTCACCGGACCCCGCCTACGTCGAGGAGTTGCGGCAGACCCACTACCACGACACGCCCGCCGACCGCTTCGACCGCTGGCGCCTCGCGCTCAGTCCCGACCTGCCGCTGGCCGTACCGGCGACCCCCGTGATCCTGACCGCGGGACGGTGGGGGCGTGTCCCGCGCACCTTTGTGCGCTGTGCGGAGGACCGGGCGCTGACGCCGGCCGTACAGGATCTGATGATCGCGGAGGCCGACCGGGCCATGCCGGGCGAGCCGTTCACCGTCCGCACCCTGCCGGGCAGCCACAGCCCGTTCGCCGCCCGGCCGCGGGAACTGGCCGAGGCCCTGGTCCGGTGAACGGCCGCCGCTTCCTGCTGCCGGTGCGGGCTGAGCGCCACCTCGGTGCAGGGGCTCGACGTCACGACCGCGCAGATCGCCGCTCCGGCCATCCAGTCCGGCGTGGGCGGGGGTCCCGGCGGGGCGGCTCGTGCCGGTCCGGCACACCCTCGCGTACGCGTGCCCGGGGTCGATGTGGTGAGGCCGGACCGGCGACGGCCCACGCTGGGGGTATCCCCCGTTCCGATCGTGGGGTGCGCCGGATCGCGCCCCGTCGGGCGGCGGAACTAGCGTCCAGCCATGACTTCGACTCTGCGCAAGCACCTGGTCATGGCGCTCGGTGTCGTTACGCTGTTCACCGCCGGGGTGGCCCCCGCCGTCGCTCAGCCCGCCGGCCCCTCTCCCGCGGAGCGGCTACGCCGTGACACCGAGGCGATCCACGCCCTCGGTGTGAGTGGGGTGCAGGCCCGCGTGGTCGCGCCCGACGGCCGGCAGTCGGTCGCCACTAGCGGTACCGCCGACCTGAAGACCGGCCGCCCGGTCTCTTCCGGCGGTTACTTCCGCATGGCCAGCACGTCCAAGACGCTGATCGCTACCGTGGTCCTCCAACTGGAGGCCGAGGGGCGGCTGTCCCTGGACGACACGGTCGACCACTGGCTGCCCGGAGTGGTGCGGGGCAACGGCAACGACGGCAGTCGGATCACCCTCGGCCAACTGCTCCAGCACACCAGTGGCATCCACGACGCCCTGCCCGGATACACCACGCCGGAGGAGTACTACCAGCAGCGCCACGACGTCTACGAACCCGAGCAGCTGGTCGACCTCGCCATGGCCCACGAGCCGGACTTCCCGCCCGGCAAGGGCTGGGCGTACTCCAACACCGGCTACGTCCTGCTCGACATGATCGTCCAGAAGGCCTCCGGGCACCCTGCCCGCCAAGAGATCGCCAACCGCGTCCTGCGCCCGCTGGGTCTCGACCAGACCCGGTGGACGGGCACCTCGCCCGCCCTGCCCCAGCCGCACGCCCGTGCTTACCAGTTCTTCGGTCCCGGTTCCCGGGTGGACGTCACCGACCAGATACCGGTGGACCACGAGAACCTCTCGTGGGTCACGACCACTCGGGACGAGAACCGCTTCCTCCGCGCGCTGCTCGGCGGCCGCCTGCTACCGGCACGGCAGCTGGCCAAGATGAAGGAGACCCGCCCCGTGAGCGCGGAGGCGGAACGGCTCTGGCCCCACGGCCGATACGGGCTCGGTCTGGTCGAGCGCCCTCTGACCTGCGGAGGAACCTACTGGAGCCATGAGGGCGGGGACGGCGGCTACATCACCCTCAACGGTGTCACCGAGGACGGGCGTCGAAGCGCTGTCGTCTCCATGTCCGAGGCACGCGGCGACACCCCGAAGCACATCCTGGAGCAGGAGAACGCGGCCGGCGTCCTCATCGACCACGCACTGTGCGCCGGGAGCCCCGGCACCCGGTGAGCGCGGAGGTGTCCTCGCTGTGGGCGGTGAACACAGCGAGGCGCTCCCCTGGTGCCGCGGATCGGCGCCGCCTGCCCCTGCCTCTCATGGCCCCTTTCGGCTGCGTGTTCCCGCGGCGGGCGGCGGGAGCCGCCCCGAACGCGTCATGGGTTCGTCCGGGGGTTCCCTTCAGTCCTGTGCCGCGGGGGCCCGGGTGTTCATCAGCGGCTGGAGGTCCGTGGCGTATTTGCGGATGAGGCCGGGTGACAGGTGCGGGATGTCGTGGGCCGTTCCCACGCCGGTCCGCCGGACGGCTGCCTGGAAGCGGGCCGAGGGGATGACCGAGCCGGGGTACGGTCGTTCGGGGGTGCGGTAGCCGTGCAGCAGCGGCAGGACGGAGTGTTGCCGCTGGCTCTCCGGGAGGGCGCGCAGGGCCGCCTCCAGCCGGACCAGCCAGTCGTCGTAGTCGGTGATCCGTTCGATGCCGTGGCCGTCCGCGGCCAGCCAGTCCACGAAGGTGTCCAGGCAGACCCCGTCGTCGTGCGGGTTCACCAGGCTGTAGGTGCGGTACCCCGAGGTGGCCCCGCCCAGGGCGGCCACGGAGGCCGCGGTGAAGTCCACCGGCAGGCCGTCGTAGTGCGGCCGGGCCGCGCCGTCGCCGTCCGTGCGGTAGAAGGAGCGCGGGGCGAGTCCTGTGGCGAGGACGCTGAACAGCAGCCGGCTGAACATGTCGGGCACGTTCAGCTGTCCGGCGTACCGGCTGTGGGCGAGGATCATGTTGGAGCGGAACACCGTCACCGGCAGGCCGTGCAGCTCGTGGGCCTCGCGCAGCAGCACCTCGCCCGCCCACTTGCTGGTGGCGTAGCCGCCGGCGTAACCGTCGTCGACGGGCTGGACGGGCAGTTCGGTGCGTACGTCGCAGTCCTCGTCCAGCGGGTCGCCGGCGGGGGACGTGGAAACAGCCACGCTGGAGATGTACGTGACCGGTTTGAGCTTCGTGGTCAGGGCGAGCCGGATCACCTCGGCGGTCCCGACGACGTTGGCCTCGAAGAGGTGGTCGTAGGGCAGTACGTGGTTGACCAGTGCGCCCGCGTGGACGATCAGGTCCACGTCGGCGGCGAGGCGTTCCCGGTCCGCCTCCTGCAGTCCGAGGCCGGGTTCGGCGATGTCACCGGCGAGGACCTCCAGGTGTCCGTCGGCCAATGTCTTGAAGGTGTGTGTCAGTTCCGCGTCCGCGCTGCCGTAGGCGTCGGTCAGCCGGCGGCGGGCGGACACGGCGTCCCGGCCGCGGACCACGACCGTCAGCCGGCCGTCCACGGGGGCGAGCCGCTGGAGCCACTCCAGGGTGAGGAAGCGTCCCAGGTATCCGCTGGCGCCGGTCAGCAGGACGTGGCGCGGCTCACCGGTGGGCCGCGGCAGTTCGCGGGTGGCGTCCAGCAGGCGCGCGTCGAGGAACCGGTCGAGGGTGAGGTCCTTGGCGTGCACGTGGGTGGCGCCGGCGCCGTGCACCGAGGCGAAGGCCGGCCGGTTCGCGGTGGTGGTGCGCTTGGCCTCGATGTAGGCGGCGAGCTGCCGCAGATCGTGCGCGGGGCTGATGATGACGTCGACCGGCACCCGGAATCCGAAGGCACCCTGGAGCAGGTCGGACAGGGACACCGCCGACAGCGAGTCGCCGCCCAGGTCGCGGAAGTGCGCGTCGGGGCTCACCTCGGCCGAGGTGCCGGCGAGGACCGCTCGCGCGGCTCGCTGAACGGTCTCCAGCACGGGCCGGGTGGCGCCGCTGCGGCGGACCTCGTTCAGTTCGTCGTTCTCGCGGGCGGCGATGTCGGCGTACAGCCGCTCCAGGCGCTCGCCGTAGCGTTCCAGCAGTCTGGGCCAGAGCAGCTTGCGGTGGTCGGAGAGCAGCCCGTTGGCCTGGCTGAACGGCTCGGTCTCCAGGAGAAGGCCGCGGGGTATCTCGTAGGAGTTCAGGCCGCGCTCGCGGGCGATGTCCCGGAAGGAGGCCTCCAGGAGCTGTTCGAGCCGCTGCGGGTCGTCGCCGTACCGGGCCAGGGCGTCCTCGGTGGGGACGACGACGGCGAGCAGGTAGGAGCGTTCGCTGTTGCCGTGGACGAAGATCTGCCGGACCAGCGGGGCGGCGGCGAAGACCGCCTCCAGGCGCGCGGTCGCCACGAACTCGCCCTGGGAGAGCTTCAGGACGCTCTTGCGGCGGTCCACGACGGCGATCCTGTCGGGTGCCAGCTCGGCGACGATGTCGCCGGTCCGGTAGTAGCCGTCGGCGTCGAAGAGTTCGGCCGTCAGCTCCGGCTGCCGGTAGTAGCCGGGGACCACGGAGTCGGACTTGAGCAGCAACTCACCGCGCGGGTAGGGGGTGTCGGTGCTGAAGTATCCCAGCTCCGGTACGTCGGCGAGACGGTAGTCGGTCACCGGGGGGCGCAGCAGCTCGCCGTCGACGGAGATGCCGGCGGCCTCCGTCGAGCCGTACACGTTGTGCAGGGGGATGCCGAGCAGGGACTCGGTGAACTCGGTGAGTCCGGCCGACAGGGGGGCCGAGCTGTTGCTGGCCCAGGTGACGCGGCCGCCGAGGACGTCCTCGCGCAGGTGACGGCGCACCTCGTCCGCCGCTGCCTCGGGGTGTGCGCCCTCGTCGACGCGGCGGCTCAGCTCGCTCTGGTAGCGCTGGTGCAGCAGCTCGCACACGCGCGGTACCAGGGACAGTTCGGTGGGCCGGATGAGCGCGATGTCCTCGAAGAACGTGGACAGGTCGCTGGAGGCGGTGAAGCAGGTCGTTCCGCCGCGCACCAGCGCGTTCTTGAGCGAGGAGTGGCCGGCGACATGGCTCATCGGCATGTAGTTGACGGTGACGACGTCGGTGCCGGCGAAGAGCTTGGACCAGGCGCCGCCCCACATCGCCCGGGCCAGCCTCTCGGTGTACATGGCGCCCTTCGGGGTGCCGGTGCTGCCGGAGGTGTAGATGAGCATGGCGAGCGGGTCCTCGTCGTCGCCGGGTGTGTACAGCGGGGCCGGGAGCAGGGTCTCGGCGCGGTCGAGGAGGTCCGTGAGCGCGGTGACATCGATGTTCCGGCCGGAGCCGGTGAGGCGTTCACGTGCCTCAAGGAAACGTTCCTTCTCGTCGTCGGCCCCGGGGTGGTGGTCGAAGACGACGAGGCGGCGCACCGACGGCGTCCTCAGTGCCAGTTCCGTTCCCTCGGCCAGTCGCTCGCTGCTCGCGGCGATCAGCGTGGGCTCGGTCTCGGCGGTGATCGACGCCAGCTGGTCCAAGGGCGCGCTGGTCTGCAACGGGACGGTGACGGCGCCGAGATGGATGCAGGCGAGGTCGAGGGTGGCGTAGTCGCGGCTGGTGAAGCCGAGCAGGGCCACGCGGTCGCCGGCGTTCAGCGGGTGCTCGGGGTGGTGGTGCCATTCGCCGGCCACCGCGCGGATCCGGTCCCACAGCTCGCGGTAGGTGGTGGTTTCGTAGCGGGGCAGCAATCGGGCGGACACGCGCCCGGTCCGGGCGTCGCGCACGAATTCCCTGGAGCGTTCACCGACCGCCGGCCGGTCCGCGTGGCGCTCAAAGACGTTTTCCATGACTTGCGCGAGTCGCAATGTGGTCTCCGCGTCGCATAGGTGGACGGACGTGTGGGGCGTGCACGGACGTGTTACAGAAGCCGGAAAGGGGCGCGGGGTGCGAGGCAGGGGGACGCGCGTCGTGTGAGGAACGGCCCGGGCGGGCGGCGCCGCACCGGGGATCCTGGCGCGATGCTATGCGCGGGGAGTCGGGTGCGGTGAGAAAGACGGTGAGGTTCTGTCAGGTCGTCGGCCCGGCCCTCCCGTGACGGCGCGTGTCCGGTGGGACGTCGGCTCGGGGGGCCGAAGCAAGCGCCGGTGGGCGGGGGGCTACCGGGGCGTGCCGCGCGGGAGGTCCGGGCGGATTCCTCCCACCGCTGCCGCTGGGGGCTCCCGCGGGCGGGCCGCGCGGGAGCCCTGGGCCGGTGGACACGGAGAAGGGGCGGGGCGCCAGGGCGTGTTTCGAAAGTGGCGCTGTCAGGGCGGGCCCCGCGGCGTCTGGTGCTGTGATCGCGAGGCGGAGGGTCGTCCTCGTGCTGGGCGTACGTGGACGATCCCGACAACGCGGCGAGCGCGCGTGCCAGGCGTCGCGGGGCAGGCGGGACTTTCGGAACACGCCCTAGACGGCGCTGAGGGGTTCGCGGCCGTAGGCGTCGTGCAGGAGGTCGAGGAAGGCCTGGGCCCGGGGCAGCCGTACGCCGTCGATGCGGTGCACGGCGACTCCGGGGGTCCAGGAGTTCAGCAGGGCGCAGCCGGCCAGCTCGGGCAGATCGTCCACGGTCAGTTCCGCCTCGCGCTGCGGGACGCCGAGGAGGGCGAGCTGCCGCCGGACGATGCCCATGGTGATGCCGCCCAGCATCTCTGCGACGGGCCACACCACGGCCAAGCCGTCCCAGAAGGCGAGGTTCCAGATGGAGGCCTCACTCAGCCGTCCCCGGCGGTCGAGGAAGACGGCGTCGTCGAAGCCCTGTGCGGCGGCCTGCCGCAGGAAGTACGTCTTGGCCGGTTCGCCGACGTGCTTGACGGACGGCAGGAAGCGTTCGTGCGGTACGGCCATGAGGGCCAGCGGCCCCTCGGGGCCGTCGGAGGGCGGTGCGGTGCGGATGAGCAGGGCGGGAGCGGTCTCCGGGCCGGCCGCCGTGAACTCGCCGCCCGGGAGGTAGCACGTGGCCACGAGCGAGGTGTCGGCGGGCGCCTCCTTCAGCGCCACGCGCAGCTGGGCCAGGACCTGGTCGTCGGGGAGGGCGTGGCCGTACAGCTCGAGCGAGCCGCGGCGCAGCCGCTCCAGGTGGAGGTCGAGTCCGCGGATCCGGCTGTCGCGCACCTGCATGGCCGTGAAGTGGGCGAATCCCATGAAGGCGAGCGGGACGAGGTCCGCGGCGGTGGGCGTCTCGCCGTCTCGCCATGCGAGGTGGCGGGGGGTCGTTCGGGTCATGTCCCGGAGAACGACGCCCTTTCCGGGAGGACACGATCAAGCGCCGTACGGGTGACGCGACCTGACTAGGCGTCAGGCCCCTGCCTCTCCGGTGTCACTCACCGGTCACGCTCCCTTCGCCTGCCGTTCGAGCCCGTCGAGGAGTACCTCGAGACCCGCCTCGACATCGGCCTCGGTGGGCCGGATCGGTGACTGCGCGGGCTCGTCGTCCCCGGGGAGCAGCTGCTGCGCGACGCTCTGGATCGAGGCGCCCTGGACGTAGGACCACACGGTCAGCGTCAGCGTGCGGGCCAGTTGCGGGTCGTCCGTGAGGCCCGCCAGGGCGTCCGTCATCCAGTCCAGACACGTCGTGTCGCTGAAATGACGGGCGGAGGCCTGGGTGACCAGGGTCCAGGGATGCTTGCGGTAGACCTCGCGGTCGAGGGCGACCGCGAGCCGGACCGCGTCGCGCCACTGCGGCGGCGCCGGGGTCGGATAGGGGTGCTCCTCGCAGACCGCGCGGGTGATCGCGGTGAGCAGTTCGTCCTTGTTGGCGATGTGCCGGTACAGGGACATGACGCCCGAGTCGAGGTCGTTCGCGAGCCGCCGCATGGACAGCGCCGCGATGCCTTCGGCGTCGGCGATGCGGATGGCGGCGTTGATGATGGCGCGCCGGGTGAGCCCTGGTGAACTCGCCTGACGGCCTTGCGTCTTGATGGCCATGCTGTAGTCTAACCAGCGGCGTGGGTACACTGTACGCACTCACACGCGTACACCGTACGCAACGTGTCTCGCGTACGGCACACACGCCCGCCCGGCACCCGCCGGACGCCTTTCCCGACGCGCATCGCACCCCCCTTCCCCTTCGCGCACCCTTGTGCGTACATCGTACGCACCGTATGCCGAACGAGACGACCACGGTGCGCACCACCGCGCACCGCCTCCTGAAAGGTTCCCTGTGACTTCCCTGGACTTAGTCGCGGAGCGCGCCGACCGGCGCGCCTGGCTGGGCCTGCTGATCGTGCTCGGCCCGGTCGCCCTCGTCGCGATGGACGGCTCCGTGCTCTACCTCGCGATGCCGAGCATCACCTCCGCGATCACCCCCACCACGGACCAGGCGCTGTGGATCCTCGACATCTACGGCTTCGTGGTCGCGTCGCTGCTCATCGCGTTCGGCAATCTCGGTGACCGCTACGGCCGGCTCAAGTTCCTCCTGGCGGGCGCCGCGGTCTTCGGGGCCGGTTCAGTCGGCGCGGCGCTCTCGCCGACCCCGGAGGTCCTCATCGGCTGCCGGGCGCTCATGGGACTCGGCGGCGCGACGCTGCTGCCCTCCGGCCTCGCGATCATCAGCAACCTCTTCCTCAACCCCAAGCAGCGCGCCCAGGCCATCGGCATCTTCGCGGCGACCTTCGCGGCCGGCTTCGCGATCGGCCCCATCGTCGGCGGACTGCTGCTCAACCACTTCTCGTGGGGTTCGGTCTTCCTCATCAACATCCCGGTCGTCATCCTGTTCCTCGCGTTCGCGCCCTTCCTGCTCAAGGACGTGCGCGAGTCGAGCCCCGGCCGGGTGGACGCGCTCAGCGTGCTGCTGTCCGCGGTCGGCATCCTGCTGACCGTCTACTCCGTGAAGTCGGCCGCCGCCTCGGGCCTCTCCCCCACCCAGCTGGGCACCGGCATCGTCGGCGTAGCGATCGTGGCGCTCTTCGTGCGCAGGCAGTTCGGTCTGCCGCAGCCACTGCTGGACCTGCGGCTCTTCCGCGACCGGGTGTTCACCGTCGCGATCCTCACCGGCCTGCTCTCCCTGGTGGCCTGGGCCGCCGCCGGCTATCTCAGCGGCGTCTACCTCCAGTCCGTCCTCGGGCACAGCGTGCTGAGCGCGGCGTTGCTGGCGGTGCCCGGCGCGACGGTACTCACCGTGACCTGTGTCGGGACCACCGCGATCGTCGACCGTGTCGGCAAGCGCGCGGCCCTGATCACCTCACACTTCGCCATGGGCATCGGCCTCTCCCTGATGCTGCTCACCGGGGTTCTCGGCGGGGTCACGGCGTTCGTCGCCTCCACCGTGATCGCGGGCATCGGCTACGGCCTGTCCTTCAGCCTCGTCGCCGAGACGGCCGTTGCGGCGGTGCCCGCCGAACGGGCCGGATCGGCGGCCTCCATCGCCGAGATGAGCAACGAACTCGGCAACGCGCTCGGCATCTCCCTGCTGGGCTCCCTGGCCGCCGTGTGCTTCCGGCTCCTCGGTCCCGACCTCGCGGGGACGCTGCCGGAGACCCTGGAGCGGCCCGGCGTCAGTGCGGCCGCTGTCGAGGACGCCAAGAACGCCTTCGTCTCCGGCATGCACGTGGCGATCGCCGTCGCGAGTCTGCTCTCGCTGGGGCTCGGCTACCTCGCCGTGCGCTGGGTGCCGCGCGAGAAGGCGCCGGCCGCGTAGGCGGCGCGCCGCCAGGTGTGGCGTACCGGCGGGTGCGGCACCCCAGCGGGGCGCGGCATACCGCCGGATGTGCCGAGTACGGCGACCGGCGGCAGGCGGGGCGGGGCACGGCGGGCGACGGAGCACGACGGGCGGTGGTATGCGGCGGGCGGCGCTCGTGGCGGGCACCGGACACGTCTCTCGCGGGCGGCCGGCGAGGCAGGACGGTGCCGGCGGGCAGCCGCTCGCGGGTGACACCGCAGGCCACCATCTGCGCGCATCCTCGCCGCCGCCCGGGCCGTCCGGCGCCCACACCGGGGCGGCTGCCGCTCCATCAGACTGGCGCGATAGCAGCTTGACCGACGCTTGAGAGTCAATTTACCCGTCGACGACTTGACACTCTCTCTCCGTACAGTGGTCCTCACCGTGGGCGACCATTACAGTCGGCAGGGCTCTCGTGGGAGGGCGTCACGACGGTCCACGGAGGTCGGGGATGGCATCGCGCGTCGAGCGAAGGGCGCCCGGAACCCGGACATGCGCGACTCCCGCGGCGCGCGCCGGGCGGTCCGCCCGATGTCCCCGCCCACGGCGCTGACTCCCCCAGGTCGCCGAATTCCGTACCCGACTGCCCGCCGTGGCACTCGCGTGCGTGTCTTGCGCGTCTTAACCGGATCCCAAGGAGACCCATGACCTACGTCGACGTGCATCCCGAGATCTCCGGACGAGCTGTTCTCCCTTCCCTGGCGCCACACCCGCGTGACGTGGTGTTCGACCAGCTGACGCCCCGCCTCTTCGCCTCCCTGGTCCGCAGCGACCAGCACCGCAAGGCTCTGTATTACTTACGCGGGCTGCTGGAGGCCGAGGGGCGCAAGTCCATCCGCGCCATCGCCGCACTGTTCGGCGACGACGTCTCCGAACAGAACCTGCACCACTTCGTGTCGTCCTCCACATGGGACTGGATGCCCATGCGGCGGGCGCTCGCGGAGCATCTGACGGGCGTGACGCACCCGCAGGCCTGGGTGGCCCGGCTCATGATCATCCCGAAGTCCGGCCGTCATTCCGTGGGCGTGGGCCGGCACTTCTTCCCGTCACTCGGCCAAGTGCTCAACGCGCAGCGCGCCATCGGGGTGTGGGCGGCGTCCGAAGAGGCGACGGCGCCGGTCAACTGGCGACTGCACCTGCCCGGGACCTGGCTCAAGGACCACCAGCGCCGCAGCCAGGTCGCCATACCCGACGGCGCCGGTCCGGAGACCCTGACGGAGTCCCTCGCCAGGGTCTGCGCCGAGACGCTCCTCGGCTGGAACCTGCCCCCGCGCCCGCTCGTCGTGGACAGCGACGAGGTGCACGCGGCCACGCTCTTTCGGGAGTTCGCGGAGTCGGGCATCCCGTTGCTGGTGCGGGCCTGTGACGGCCTGGCCCTGACCGTCACCGACCCGCTGCTGCCGGCGGGCGAGGGCCAGACGATGGTCGCGGAGCAGATCATGGGGATGGCCCGGGACCTGCGGCGGCCCGCCCACCGGGGCGACGCGCGGGCGGACACCACCCGTCACACCCACTTGGCCGCCACCGTCCGCGTCGCCCTGCCGGACCCGGGCGGGTGGGCCGCGAGCCGGGGCGAACTGGCCCTGCTCGGTGTGGAGGACGCGCGCGGGCGCGGACCGGCCCAGCTGTGGCTGACCAACATGACCGGTGTGCAGCCCGCCCTGCTGGTGCGGCTGACCGGGCTCACCGAGAAGGTGGGCACGGACTTCACGGAGATCTCCGAGGAGGTCGGCATCCGGGACTTCACGGGGCGCTCCTTCGGCGGCTGGCACCGGCACGTCACCCTCGCCTCGGCGGCGCACGCGATCGTGTCCCTGGCCGGCCGCGCCCGCCAGGGGACTTCGTCCGCGTCGGGCCGGATCAGGGAGCGCGGGCAGGTGCCGTGCGTCGAAAGCCACAGGAGGGTGTCCTGAAGGATTCTGTCCCGACCGGTCCCCGCCCTCTTTCCGCCTTTCCGGTCCCCGCTCCCTCGGCCGCCCTTCCGTGTCCCCCCGCATTTCCCATCTGATTTCGTCGCCGGTCAGGCGGCCCATTCGGCCGCCTGACTTTTTCCGTTCACCCCCGCGTCACCGCCGGACTTGACGGATCACGGAACACCTGACACATCGCGGCGCAAATCATTGGCACGGCATTCACACACCGACATGATCAGTCGTGCCGATGAGAGTCGGCCTTCGGACGGGGGTAGTCCCAGCACGGCGTCACCGCCGTTCTCTCATGCTCGCTTTTCTTTTTCCCCGTCCACCGCTCTTGATCCCACGTGAATGGAACACGGCGCGCGAAGGCCGTGGTCCATGCCGACGATCCGTGATCGGAGAACCAGTGGACGACGTACTGCTCGACCTCGAGGACGAGAAGGCCCTTCATCAGCCGCCGTGGGAGGACAGCGCACAAGTGGCTGAGGTCCGCGGCGCACTCATGCGGCGCACCCCGCTGGTGGCGGCCGAGGACGTGGACCGGCTGCACACCCTGCTCGCCCGGGTGGCGGACGGCGAAGCCCACGTGATGCAGGCGGGCGACTGCGCCGAGGACTTCGCGGAAAGCACCGCCGACGACGTGGCGCGCAAGACGGGCCTGCTCAACATGCTGGCCGGTGCCCTGGAGATGGAGAGCGGCCGGCCGGTGGTGCGCGTGGGCCGGATCGCCGGCCAGTACGGCAAGCCCCGCTCGCAGCCCTTCGAGCGCGTCGGCGGCCTCGAACTGCCTACCTACCGCGGGCACATGGTCAACAGTCCCGTCCCGGACGCGCAGTCGCGCAGGCCCGACCCGCTGCGCATCCTGACCGGCTACGACGCCGCGCACCGGGTGATGCGCCACCTCGGCTGGCACGGCCCCCGCAGCAGCACCCCCATCGGCGCACCGGTGTGGACCAGCCACGAGGCGCTGCTGCTGGACTACGAGCTGCCCATGGTGCGCCGGCGGGAGGACGGACGTCTGCTGCTCACCTCGACGCACTGGCCGTGGATCGGGGAGCGGACCCGGCAGACCGACGGCGCGCATGTCACTCTGCTCGCCTCCGTCACCAACCCCGTGGCGTGCAAGGTGGGTCCCGCCATGACCGCCGAGGAGCTGCTCGCGCTGTGCGAGCGGCTCGACCCGGCCCGCACGCCGGGCCGGCTGACCCTGATCGCCCGGATGGGCGCCGACACGGTCGCCGAGCGGCTGCCCGGGCTGGTCGCCGCGGTGCGTGCGGCCGGACACCCGGTGATCTGGCTGAGCGATCCCCTGCACGGCAACACCGTCACCGCTCCCGGCGGACTCAAGACCCGTCTGGTGCGTACGGTCACGCGGGAGATCGAACAATTCCTGGCCGCGGTCATGGCCGAGGGGGGTGTCGTGGGCGGGCTGCATCTGGAGACCACCCCCGACGACGTCAGCGAGTGCGTGGCGGACGAGTCCGCCCTCGACACGGTCGGCACGGCGTACACCACCTTCTGCGACCCGCGGCTCAACCCGGCCCAGGCCCTCGCGGCGGTCGGCGCCTGGTCTGCGAGCCGGGCGGGCGTCTCGCCCGTCGCCGCCTGACTCCGGCGCCGCACCGACCCCGGCGCTCACCGATTCCGCCGCCTCACCGTGCCCCGGCCCCGGGTGGACTCCCCGCCCCAGCGCCGCGCGCCGACGCCGGTGCCTCACCCGCCCGGCACGTCGCGTCGCGGCACCCCCGCGCGTCGCACGGCGCGCCACGCACCGCACCGCCCCGCAGTCCCAGGATCCCGCACGTCCCAGGAAAGGAACCTCATGGCGGGCATACCCCCCATCGAGCCCTACTCGCTGCCCTCGGCTCACGAACTGCCCGGCAACACCGCGCACTGGACCGTGGAGCCGCGCCGGGCCGCCCTGCTCGTCCACGACATGCAGCGCTACTTCCTGCGCCCGTTCCCCGAGGCCGTCCGCCGTCCGCTGGTGGACAACGCCGCCCGACTGCGGCGCCGGGCCGTCGCGCTGGGCCTCCCGGTGGCGTACACCGCGCAGCCGGGCGGCATGACCGAGCCCGAGCGCGGCCTGCTGAAGGACTTCTGGGGGCCGGGCATGCGCGTCGACCCCGCCGACCGGGAGGTCGTCGAGCCGCTCGCGCCCGCGCCGGGGGACGCGGTGTTCACCAAGTGGCGTTACAGCGCCTTCTTCCGCTCCGGGCTGCTGGACTGGCTGCACGCGAACGGCCGCGACCAGCTCATCGTCTGCGGCGTCTACGCGCACGTCGGGGTGCTGATGACCGCGGTGGAGGCGTTCACCCACGACATCCAGCCGTTCCTGGTGGCGGACGCGGTCGGCGACTTCTCCGCCGCCCGGCACCGGCTCGCCCTGGAGTACGCGGCCCAGCGCTGCGCGGTGGTCACCACCACCGACTCGCTCACCGCGGCCACCCCGCCCGCCGGCGTCCGTCCGGCGCCCGCGGCCCGTGAGGCGGCCGCGTGAGCGCGCGGCGGACGTCCGGGGCCCGGACGGAGGCATCGGCCGCGGAACTGCTCGACCGGGTGCTCGCCTCCCGGCCGCCGGCCTTCGCACTGCTGCACCGGCCGGAGGCGACCGGCCCGGCCACCCTGGACGTGCTCGTCGGCGACATGTCCGCCCCGGAAACCCTCGCCGATCTCCCCTTCCCCGCCCGGCCGGCGGCCGGCGACGCCGGCGCCGCCCGGCACGACGTGCTCGCGCTGATCCCCTACCGGCAGATCGGTGAACGCGGATTCGCCCACGTGGACGACGGTGCCCCCCTCCTCGCGATGACCGTGACGGGCCAGGGCCGCCTGCCGGTCGCCGAGGTGCTGGAGCGGCTGCCGGACGATCCGATCACGCTGACCGGCGAGCACTTCGACGTCCGCGACGACGAGTACGCGGACATCGTCCGCCGGGTCGTCGCGGACGAGATCGGCACCGGTGAGGGCGCCAACTTCGTCGTCAAGCGCTCGTTCGTGGCCGACATCACCGGCTACACCCACCGCAGCGCGCTGTCCCTGTTCCGGCGGCTGCTGCTCGGGGAGACGGGCGCGTACTGGACGTTCGTCGTCCACACCGGCGAGCGCACGCTCGTCGGGGCCAGCCCCGAGCGGCACGTCAGCGTCACCGACGGCACCGCCGTCATGAACCCGGTCAGCGGCACGTACCGTTATCCGGCCACCGGCCCCACCCTGACCGGTCTCCTCGGTTTCCTCGCCGACCGCAAGGAGGCCGACGAGCTGTACATGGTGGTGGACGAGGAGCTGAAGATGATGGCCCGGATCTGCCAGGACGGCGGCCGGGTGGTGGGCCCTCAGCTGAAGGAGATGGCCCGGCTCGCGCACACCGAGTACTTCATCGAGGGCACCAGTGCGCTGGACCCGCGGCTGATCCTGCGCGAGTCCCTGTTCGCCCCGACGGTCACCGGCAGCCCGCTGGAGAGCGCCTGCCGGGTCATCAGCCGGTACGAGCCGCACGGCCGCGGTTACTACAGCGGTGTCCTCGCCCTCCTGGGACGCGACACGACCGGCGCACCCGCGCTGGACTCCTCGATCCTCATCCGGACCGCCGACATCGACGCCGGGGGCCGGCTGCGGGTCGGCGTCGGCGCCACCCTCGTACGCCACTCCGTCCCGGCCTCCGAGGTCGCCGAGACCCGGGCCAAGGCGGCCGGCCTGCTCGCCGCCCTGCGCTCCGGCACCCCGGCCGCATCCCACGCCGTGGGGGCCGCGCCGGACGGTGCGCGGACGGCGGGACCCCGCTTCGCCGCGCATCCGCGGATCCGGGCGGTGCTGGAGCGGCGCAACGCGACACTCGCCGGGTTCTGGCTCGCGAAGGACACCGCCCGGCACCATCCGCTGCCCGAACTGGCGGGCCGCAAGGTGCTGGTGGTCGACGCGGAGGACACCTTCACCTGGATGCTCGGCCACCAACTGCGCTCCCTGGGCCTGGAGGTGACGGTGCGCCGCTTCGACGAACCCCACTCCCTCACCGGCCACGACCTCGTCGTCATGGGCCCGGGACCCGGCGACCCCAGGGCGGCGGCAGACCCGAAGATCGCCCATCTGCGCGGTGCCGTCGACCGGTTGCTCCGGGACCGCACCCCGTTCCTCGCCGTGTGTCTGAGCCACCAGGTGCTCAGCACCCGGCTGGGCCTGCCGCTGGTCCGCCGGGACGTCCCCCACCAGGGCGTCCAGCGGGAGATCGACTTCTTCGGCGGCCGTGAACGCGTCGGTTGCTACAACACGTTCGCCGCCCGCAGCCCCGCCGACGAGATCCACTGCGCCGGGGCCGGCACGGTACGGGTGAGCCGGGACCCGGGGACCGACGAGGTGCACGCACTGCGCGGGCCGCACTTCGCCTCGATGCAGTTCCACGCCGAGTCGCTGCTCACCGAGGACGGCGTCCGCCTGATCGGCACGCTCGCGAGCGGCATCGTCGCCCCCCGGGCCACCACGGGCGGCGGCCCGGAGGACGGGCCCGGCACCGGCCCCGCACGGCCCTCCCCGGCGGCCGCCCGGAGCCCGCGCACCGGACTGGCAGGGGAGCAGCGGTGAGCAGGCTGCGCTGGCTCACCGCGGGCGAGTCCCACGGTCGCGCACTCGTCGCGACGCTGGAGGGTCTTCCCGCCGGTGTGCCCATCACCACCGCGACGGTGGCGGACCACCTGGCGCGCCGGCGGCTCGGCCACGGCCGCGGCGCGCGGATGACGTTCGAGCGGGACGAGGTCACGTTCCTGGGCGGGGTGCGCCACGGGCTGACCCTGGGCTCCCCGGTGGCCGTGATGGTGGGCAACACCGAGTGGCCGAAGTGGGAGCGGGTGATGGCGGCCGACCCGGTCGGAGCCGAGGTGCCGGCGGGGTCCGCCCGGGCCGCTCCGCTCACCCGGCCACGCCCGGGGCACGCGGACCTGGCGGGGATGCAGAAGTACGGCTTCACCGAGGCCCGCCCGGTCCTGGAGCGGGCTTCGGCGCGGGAGACGGCGGCGCGGGTGGCGCTGGGCGCGGTGGCCCGGTCGTATGTGAGGGAGACGGCCGGTGTCGAGATCGTCAGCCATGTCGTCGAGCTGGGCGGAGCCAGGGCGCCCGACGGCATTCACCCCTCCCCCGCCGACGTGGCCGTGCTGGATGCCGACCCGGTGCGCTGTTTGGACGCGGACGCCTCAAAGGCGATGGTGGCACTGATCGACCGGGCCCACGGGGAGGGCGACACCCTGGGCGGTGTGGTGGAGGTGCTGGCCTACGGTGTGCCGGTGGGGCTGGGTTCGCACGTGCACTGGGACCGGCGGCTGGACGCCCGGCTGGCGGCGGCGCTCATGGGCATCCAGGCGATCAAGGGCGTGGAGGTCGGTGACGGCTTCGGCCTGGCGCGGGTGCCGGGCTCCCGGGCGCACGACGAGATGGTGAGCACGCCGGAGGGCATCAGGCGGGCTTCCGGGCGCTCGGGCGGCACGGAGGGCGGTCTGAGCACGGGCGGGCTGCTGCGGGTGCGGGCGGCGATGAAACCGATCGCGACGGTGCCGCGGGCGTTGCGGACCGTGGACGTGGCCACCGGCGAGCCGGCGCGGGCCCATCACCAGCGGTCCGACGCGTGTGCGGTGCCGGCCGCCGGCATCGTGGCGGAGGCGATGGTCGCGCTGGTGCTGGCCGACGCGGTCGCGGAGAAGTTCGGCGGGGACAGCGTCACCGAGACCCGCCGCAACGTGCGGTCGTATCTCGACGGCATGACGGTGCGGTGAGCGGCCGGCCGGGACCGGCGGGAGCGTACGACGAAGGGGGATCCTCGAGGGCGGGCACGCGGCACGACGGCGGGCGGCCGCGGCCGGAGACACGGCCGGTGCCGCAGCCGCAGCCGCGGCCGCAGCCACGGGCAGTGCCGCGGCCGGTGGCCACGGGACCGCTGGTGGTGCTGGTGGGGCCGATGGGCGTGGGCAAGTCCACCGTGGGCCGCCTGCTCGCCGAGCGGCTGCGGGTGGCGCACCGGGACACCGACGACGACCTCGTCGCCGGGCAGGGACGGAGCGTCGCGGAGCTGTTCGACGAGTACGGCGAGGCGGGGTTCCGGGCGCTGGAGAAGGAAGCCGTGCGGGTGGCGCTGGCCGAGCACGACGGCGTCCTCTCGCTCGGCGGCGGCGCGGTCCTGGAGCAGGACACCCGGTCGCTGCTGGCCGGACGGCACGTGGTCTGGCTGTCCATGGCCGGGACGGAGGCCGTGCGGCGCCTCGCGGACGAAGGGACGCGCCCCCTGCTGGCGGGCGACGCGGCAGGGCGCTGGGCCGCACTGGCCCGCGCCCGGCGCCCGCTGTACGCGGAGGTGGCGGCCTGCACCGTGCCAACCGACGGCCTCACGCCCGCGCAGGTGGTGGCAGCCGTCCTGGAGACCCTGCCGCGGCGGAGTGCCGCCTCCCGGAGCCGTGAGCCGCCCGTCCGCCCTGCGAGGCGGATGGCTTCCGCGGTGGTGGGTTCGCGCGTCCCGCACCGCCGCGCGGTGCGTGGTGAGCGCAGAACGCGACCCCGGACCGGAGCACAGGCTCGCCACCGAGGCGGTGAGGTCCTTCGGACGGCTTGGGCGGGCGATCCCCCGCGGTCCCCGCGAACGCGCGTGACCTGATGTCCGACAGGTCGCCGGTCACTGACGGCGTGCCCGGTTCCGGCCCGGGAGGGGCAGGGTCACCTTCCGCTCGCCTGCGCAGGCCGGCTTTCAGCCCGGCCAGCGCGCCGGGGGACGGTGAGCAGGGAGGTTTCGCCGGAGCACATTGTGGGAGCGCTCCCGTGCGGTGCAGCATGTCCCCCATGACCAAGCCTCGTGCACTCATCCGGCCCTACCGCCCCAGCGACCGCGACGCCCTCTTCGACATCTGCGTGCGGACGGCCGAGAACGGGGGCGACTCCCGGCACGTCCACCCGGACCTCGAACTGCTGCCCAACATCTTCGCCGCGCCCTACGCCGAGCTGGAGCCCGAGCTGGCGTTCGTCGTGGACGACGGCGACCGCGCGGTGGGGTACGTCCTCGGCACAGCGGACACCCCCACCTTCGTACGGCGTTTCCGGGACGAGTGGCTGCCCCGGCTCGCCGACCGCTATCCCGCCCCGGCGGGCGAGGCGAGCACCCCCACCGAGATGATGCTGCGTCTGATGCACACTCCCGAGCGGATGCTCGTGCCCGAGATCGCCGACCATCCGGCCCACCTGCACATCGACCTGCTACCGAGCCATCAACGCGCGGGCTACGGGAGGGAGTTGATGGACACCTTCCTGGCCGCGCTGGCCAAAGGCGGTGTGGAGCGGGTCCATCTCGGAATGCTGACCACGAACACGGCCGCCCGCGCCTTCTACGACCGGCTCGGCTTCTCCGTCCTGCCGGTCGGCGATCCCGGACCGCTCACCTACCTCGGCCGTACGACTCAGCCGATCGGCAGGCGGGAGGCGGGCACCTCGTCGTAGGACGTCGGCCGGGCGGCCCCTCCGGTGCGGTCCATCTGGTGCGCACCGAATCCCGGGCTGCCCGGCAGACCGCCGGTCAGGGCCGTCTTCCTCCGGGCCTTGCCCGGACGCCCTAAGTGGACGGCCTGGTCAGTAGGCGGAGTTGACGTTGTCGATGGAGCCGTAGCGGTGGGCGGCGTAGTTGGCGGCCGCGGTGATGTTCGCCACCGGGTCGGTGATGCTCTGCGCGGTACCGGCGACGTGGTAGGCGTTGAAGGTGGGGTCGATGACCTGGAGCAAGCCCTTGGACGGGACACCGTTCTTGGCGTTCACGTCCCAGTTGTTCTGGGCGTTCGGGTTGCCGCCGGACTCGCGCATGATGTTGCGCTTGAGGCCCTCGTAGCTGCCGGGGATTCCCTTGGCCTTCATGACCTTCAAGGACTCGGTGATCCAGCCGTCGAGATTGTTGCCGGCGCCGGCCTTCTGGCGGTCGGCGGAGTGGCTGGTGTGGGTGGAGGCCTTGGCCGCGGTGGCGGCGGGCACCCGCGTCGTCATGTCGGCGGCCTGGGCGCCGGTCGGCATCAGGGTGAGGGCGACGGCCGCGACGCCGGTCGTGGCGAGGCCCGTGAGACCGATGGAGCGCAGGCGGGCGGTGCGGGTGCGGGTGGTCATGGTCATGCGAAGGCAACCTTCCGTAGGGGGCAGCATCAGTGCCGGCCGCTGTCGTGCTCGCGGCGGCGTCGGGGCAGCCGCGATCACGCAGCAGGCCCACAGGGAGTCGCCGGCGTCCGGCCGTCCGGCTCGCAGCGACGACAACCATGGTTAGCGGCGGCCGACCCGGGACGCAATGATGTGACCTACTACGCACCTACGGAGAAATGCCCCAAAGGGGTCGCTAGCCATGCATAAGCCCTTTTGAGGGGCTTCCCGATATACGACCCTCTTTAGGATGTGATCCCCCTCGCATGGCAGGCGTCACGCTCTCATGCTCCGGAAACCCTCCTGCGCCACCCCGGGTCGACCGTGAAGCAGCAGAACGCGGTGTCGCCCGAGGCCGTGCACCGGGCCTGGGTCCCACCCCCGGGGAACGCGGCGCCAAGTGCGGTTTGACTTCGAGCGCGCTTCAGCTCGTAGCGTCGCAGTCGTCCGGCGTGCCGGGGCACCGGAGGCCGTGCGCCTCGCGCAGGATGCGGGTGGGCGGGATCGGCCGCCGGCCGGGAGAAGGCCCTCGCGCCGGACGGACGACGAACAAGAGTGCGAGAAAGGACCCTCATGCGGGAGCGCAGTCTGCGGGACCTCCAGGTATCGGCCATCGGGCTCGGATGCATGGGGATGTCCGCCTTCTACGGCACCACCGACCAGGACGAGGGCATCGCGACGATCCGGCGGGCCCTCGAACTCGGCATCACCTTCCTCGACACCGCCCAGATGTACGGCCCGCTCACCAACGAGTCCCTGGTCGGCGAGGCGATCAGGGGGCATCGCGACGAGTACGTCATCGCCACCAAGTTCAACTACCGGATGGACGACGCCGTACCGGGTGACATGAGCAGCATCGGCCGCCAGGACGGCTCCGCCGAGCACGTGCGCAGCTCGGTCCACGGCTCGCTGGAACGTCTGGGCACCGACCACATCGACCTGTACTACCAGCACAGGGTCGACCCTGACGTGCCCATCGAGGAGACGGTCGGCGCGCTCGGCGAGCTGGTCGCCGAGGGCAAGGTGCGGTACATCGGGCTGAGCGAGGCGAGCGCGGCGACGATCCGCCGGGCCCACGCCGTGCATCCTGTCACCGCCGTGCAGAGCGAGTACTCGCTGTGGACGCGCGACGTGGAGGCCGAGGTGCTGCCGGCCTGCCGGGAGCTGGGCATCGGGTTCGTGCCGTACTCGCCGCTGGGCCGCGGCTTCCTGGCGGGCCGCTTCAGTTCCCCGGACGAACTGGACGAGAACGACTTCCGCCGGCACAACCCGCGCTTCACGGACACCAACCTGGAGGCGAACCTGCGGCTGGCGGCCAAGGTCAAGGAGATCGCCGCCGAGAAGGACGTCACCCCTGCCCAGCTCGCGATCGCCTGGGTGCTGGCGCAGGGCGAGGACCTGGTGCCGATCCCGGGCACCAAGCGCCGCAGCTACCTGGAGCAGAACGCCGCCGCGGTCGGCATCGAGCTGACCGAGGAGGACATGCACCGCATCGACGCGGAGCTGCCGCCGGCGGCCGGCGAACGGTACGACGAAGCGGGGATGCGGTCGGTCAACCGGTAGTCGCTGCGACCGGAAAGGATTGTCAGGCCGTCGCCCGGGGCGGATCCGCCGGTCGGAAGCGCCGTGGGGGGGTGCCTCTATGTCTTTCGTCAAGCGAGTCGAGGGTTCCTCGGTTCGTAGAAGGTTCCGTCGCGGAGCATGGCGAACAGGACGCTGATGCGGTGGCGGGCGAGGCGGAGGAGGGCCTGGGTGTGGGTCTTGCCGCGGGCTCGGCAGCGGTCGTAGTAGGTGCGGGAGGCGGGATCGTGGAGGGCTGCGAACGCGGAGAGGAACATCGCCCGTTTCAGCTGCCGGTTCCCGCCTCTGGGGGCGTGTTCACCATGGATCGACGTGCCGGACTGCCGGGTTGCCGGGGCGAGGCCGGCGTAGGAGGCCAGGTGGGCGGCGGTGGGAAAGCTGCTGCCGTCACCGACGGTGGTCAGGAGGACTGCGGCGGTCCTGACTCCGATGCCGGGCATCGACGTCAGGACCTCGGAAAGAGGGTGGGCCTCCAGCAGGGCTTCGATCCTGGCCTCCAGGGCCCGGCGTTGTTCGTGGACGGCGGCCAGCGACTTCGCCAGCGACGGGACGATCACGTCGAGAGTGCCGGTGCCCGGGACGACGACGGTCTGTTCGTCGAGCGCGGTGAAGATGTCGTCGACCAGCCGCTCGGCCATCCGCGGTGCCCTCGGACGGACGATCTCGACCAGCCTGCGGCGGCCTGCCTTGCGCAGGGCCTGCGGGGATCCATAGCGCTCGAGGAGCCAGGTGACGGCCGGGTGGTCCAGGCGGGGGCCGAGGACACGTTCGAGGCTGGGGTGGAACTGGGTGAGCAGGCCGCGGATGCGGTTGGAGGTGCGGTTGGCCTCGCCGGCGAGGTCCTGGTCGAAGCCGACCAGCACGGTCAGCTCGGCGGTGGCCTCGTCGGTCAGGACGAGGGTGCGCAGGGTGTGGGGCATGGTGCGGGCGGCGTCCGCGATGACGGCGGCGTCCTTCGCGTCGGTCTTGGCCTCGCCGGGGTAGAGGTCGGCGATCCTGCGCATCGCCAGGCCGGGCAGGTAGGCGACCTGGCAGCCGGTGTCCCGGGCGACGGTCAGCGGCAGGGCGCCGATGGAGGCGGGCTGGTCCACGACCACCAGGACGGTGCCGAACTTGGTCTTGAGCTTGTCGAAGACGGCCCGCAGCTTTGGTTCGCTGTTCGGCAACGCCTTGTCGAAGACCGTCTTCCCGGCCGGGGTCAGACCGTGTCCGTGATGCGTCTGCTTGCCGACGTCCAGGCCCAGGAAGACGTCCACCCCGTCGATGCTGATCACCGTGCCCCCACATGCGTCGATGCGTGCCGGCCCCAGGGTCGGGAGCCGTTCTCGCGCAGCCACGTTATGCAGACCTGCCGCCCGCGAGCGGCCGGGCATTGCGCCCGGCAGGACGGTGGTCGGACCTCTGATCAGCGTCTCCGACGGCACCCCTCGGACCCGGTGACACCACCCCCCAGGTCATCCGATCGACAGGGGGCAACAGTCATGCCGGGCCCGGAGGCCAGCGGCCCTCTTGCAGGACCGCGAAAAAGATAACGGGGCGGCGGCTGCCCGGTGGTCCGGCGCGGCCGGCCGCTCCCAGCACCGGGGCGCCGGCAAGATCCGTTTCTCGTGGCGGCCACGTGGCGGCCGGGTGCACGTCGCTGCTCCGGACGGGCGACGCCGTGCTCGACGCGGACGCGTCGCGACGGCCGGCCTCTGCGACGGTCCCCGTGCCGCCGCGCCCTCCGCCCGTCGGAGGATCGAGCCGATCGGGGTGGTGGCGCGATGGTGGAGGCCGGCGCACCGATGGGGTCGAAGGAGCGGGTAGAGCGTTCCCGGGAGTCTCCTCCACCGCCGAGAGAGCGCCTTGCCGGCGGGGGAGGCGGAACGCGAAGGCCGTTCGCTCGGTCAGCGACCGATCAGCAGCCCGACGCTCTGCCGCAGGCCCCTTGAAGAGCAGATCCCGTAGATCATCGGCCCATGCCCAAGACCATCGTGCGGATCAGCGCTCGCCCAGGCGGCGCCGGTCGTCCTCGTCCCATTTACGGGTGTCGCGGGGCTGGGTGTAGGGCTCGGTGTCCGGTGGCAGCCCACCGGCGATGGATCGCTGGCGTACGGTCTCGGCGTCGAACTCCAGGCCCAGCAGGATGGCCAGGTTGGTGATCCACAGCCAGACGAGGAACACGATGACCCCGGCCATGGTGCCGTACGTCTTGTTGTAGGAGGCGAAGTTCGCCACGTAGAACGCGAACCCGGCCGAGGCGATCATCCAGATCACCAGGGCGAGGAAGCTGCCGGGGGTGATCCACCGGAAACCCTTCACCTTCGCGTTCGGGCTCGCCCAGTACAGGATCGCGATCATGGCGGTGACCAGAACCACCAGGACAGGCCACTTGGCGATCGTCCACACCGTCAACGCCATGTCACCGGCGCCCAGAGCGGCACCGGCGCGGCGGGCGAGGCCGCCGGTGAACACCACGATCAGCGCACTGGCCACCGCCAGCACCATCAGCACGACCGTCACGCCCAGCCGCACGGGAACGATCTTCCACACCGGGCGGCCCTCCGGCATGTCGTAGACGGCGTTCGCAGCGCGGATGAACGCTGCCACGTAGCCGGAGGCCGACCACACCGCCAGCACGATGCCGACGACGGCCATGACGGAACCGACGCCGGTGCTGCTCTGCAACTGCTCCACGGCCCGGGTGATGATGTCCCGGGCCGAGCCGGGAGCGAGTTTCCTGACGTTGGCCAGGACCGCGTCGGTCGTAGACCTGCCGGTGACACCCAGCAGGGACACGAGCACGAGCAGCGCCGGGAACAGAGACAGCACCCCGTAGTACGTCAGAGTTGCCGCCCGGTCGGTCAGCTCATCGTCCTTGAATTCGCGCAGCGCCCCCTTGAGCACGCGGCCCCACGCCCGCTTGGGCAGCTCGGTCGGCGTGTCCGGTGCCCGGCGCTCCACCTCGGGCCCTGGCCCGGCCTCCTCGGGTGCCGGCACCTGGTGGGCCGACGGATCGTCGCTGTCGTGGTGCGCTTTCCGCCCTGGAAGATGCAGCTTCGCCATACCTGCCGAGTAACCCCTCACGGTCCCGACTACGCCACCCGAGGCCGGGGGCCCCTGCGCGCAGCGTCCGGCGTCGCCGGCGTCTCGGAGGCTGGGAGCCGGGTCACCGGGTCGGGCGGGGGGGGCGCCGTACCAGCGCCAGTTCTCGCGGCGGGGCCGTTCGGGGCTGCCGATGCGTCCCGTGGCCCACAGCAGAGTGGAGGAGGCGTCCTCGGTGAGGGGCACGTCGGGGAAGAGCCGGACGAGGGCCCGGCGGCTCAAGTCCTCCGGCGGCTTCGCACCGGGCTGGACTCCCTGTGCGATGTCGTAGGTGTGCACGAGGGTCTCGACGACGCCCATGGCCGCGAAGCCCTCCGGGTCGGAGGCGCCGAAGACGTGCGGTGCCCGCACGGTGGACGGGGTGCTGTCCACCACCGCCGCGAGCAGACCTCCACACGCTTCGACGACCGTCAGGAGCCCGGCGGGGCCCGCCGCCCTGTCACCGAAGATGACGTTCTCCGGCCCTCCGGCGCGGTCGCTGGACAGGCGCAGGGGCACGCGCGGGACGCCCAGGGGCTCCGCGAGCCCGAACCGCAACGCGTAGGTCAGCAGGTCGTCCGCGAGGTGTTCCAGGGTCTCCCAGCACGTCCACTCCAGATCGCCCGCAGGAGCGCTCCACCGGGAGTCGGGAACACCGGAGAGAGTCTCGGTACAGTGAGCGACCGCCTCGCGCACATGTATCCCGCTCACCAGTACATCTGTCATTCCGGAACTCGGCATTGCGGCAGGTTACTAGTAGTGCTTCGTTAGGTTCTGGGTCTCGTTCTGCTTCTGCTGGTCGGCAGGGGTCGGCCGCAGGTGGTGCAGGTGCCGGTCCAGCACCTCAGCAGGTCCTGGAGGACATCGAGGACCTGGTAGAGGGTCAGGCCGGCATCTGGGCTTTTGGGTCGAGCCGCCGCAGGGTGAGGAAGGCCTGGGCGGCGGTGACGAGGGTGACGTGGTGGTGCCAGCCGCGCCAGGTGCGGCCCTCGAAGTGGTCCAGGCCCAGACCGTGCTTGAGTTCGCGGTAGTCGTGCTCGATCCGCCAGCGCATCTTCGCCCATCGCACCAGGTCGGCGATCGGGGTGGTGGCGGGCAGGTTCGATATCCAGTAGCCCGTCGGGGCGTCGTGGCCTGCGGGCCACTCCACCAGCACGGTGCGTGTGGGCAGGACGCCGTCCCACCGGCTGCGGCCGCCGCCTGCCGCCTGAGCCGCGGCCAGGGCCTGCTTGCCCGCCGGCCTCACCGTCAGCACCGCGAACTGAGAGGTCATCGCGCCTTTGCTGCCCTGCCGCCAGGTCACCTCGGTGAGCCGGTCAGCGCCAGCCTCGATCGCGTGGACTGAGAGGGATCGTGGCTCGGTGCGGTAGCGGGGCAGGGTCGGCGGCCCGAGCCCGCCATAGGCAGGGCGGTGAGGGGCGACGTCACGGGCATGGGCGATCTCCTTGCCCGTCAGCGCGAGCACGTAGGACAGACCGCGTTCTTCCAGGCCGGCCCGGAAGGGTGTGCTGACCCCGTATCCGGCGTCGGCGACCACGACCGGCGCCTTCAACTGCCAGTCGGCGAGCGCGTCGAGCAGTCCGAGCGCGAGGCGCCATTTCTCCTGGTGGCCGGTGCCGTCCGGGACTCCGGCCCTGCGGCATCGGTCCGGCTCGTCCGTCCACTCCTTGGGCAGGAACAGCTCCCACTCCAGCGGGCAGGAGGCCGTGTCGGTGGCCCCGTGGACGCTGACCGCGACCTGGCAGTTCGCCCGTTTCCCCAACGCTCCGCAGTACTGGCGGGCCACCCCGACCGACGCCGTCCCGCACTTGGGGAACGACACGTCGTCGATCACCCACACCTCCGGGACGATCACCTCGCACAGCCGCCGGGCGATCCGCCGCCGCACCGGCAGCGGATCCCACGGCGACTGGTTCACGAACTGCTGCAGGGCCTGCATGTTGCCGTCCGGCAGCCGCTCGGCCATCGGCTGGACCGACTTCCGACGGCCGTCCAGCATCAAACCCCGCAGATAACACTCACCCCACCGCCGCTGATCCCGCCGCGGCAATGAACCGAACACATCGGCAACGAACTCCGATAACTCGCCCCGGAGCCGTTCCACCTCCCCCAGCCTCATACCAGAGAAGATGCCCACCACCAGCCGAGATCACCCAAGGTAACGAAGCACTACTAGGGCCTTGTCGGAGGATCGCGCGACGGGCCGAAGGCGGCCTGGGCGGGACCCGCGCAGGCGGCGTCGGCCCGCTCGTCGGACAGGACCTCGAGGGCGTCTTCCCCGGCTTCACGGACCGTCTCAGGCCTGATCACGGTAAGAGTGACAAGGTCCTGCGCCAACTCGCCCCTCGGGGGCGGGAGTTGCCCACTGTGCCGGCACTGGGAGCCACGACGGGCCGCCCGCTCGTCGCCGACCGGGCGGGGCTCAGCGGACCCGGTCGTAGACCACGGCCAGCGTGCCGTGCTCTCCGGCGGCGTGACTGCTGAGTGCCCACTTTCCTGCGGGCAACCCGTCCTCGAAGAGGCGCGGCCCCCCGCCCAGGAAGACCGGGAAGACGGTGAGCGCCAGCCGGTCGACCTGGTCCGCCGCCAGCAGTGCCTTGATGACGCCGGCGCTGGAGAGGACGAGGATGTCGCCGCCTTCGGTGGCCTTGAGGTCCGCCGCCACCTCGGCGACCGGCTTGTCGACGATCGTCGTCCGTTCCCACGGGGCCTCGCCGAGCGTCGAGGAGAGGACGACCTTGTCCGTGCCGACGAGCCATCCGGCGAAGGCCTCGTCGCGGGGGTCGGTGTCCTGCCTGCCGATGACGGTGGGCCAGAAGCCGAGGAAACCCTCGGCGTTGACCCGTCCGAGGAGGGCCGTCGTGGCCGGCTCCCACAGGCTGGTCAGGTGGTCACGTGCGACGTCGGTGTGGGCGTAGGGCATCACCCAGCTCATGTCCTGGGAGTCACCCGGGGCGGCATAGCGGCCGTCGAGGGAGAGGCTGATGTTGGTGACGATCCTGCGGCCGCCGGGGTGCTCGGTCACGGTCACTTCGCGCTCCTCGTGTCTGCGTCACCATCGGTGGCGCCAGGGGTGGCGGTGATGTCGGTGGTGTCGGTGTCCTGCGGATACGTGCCGAGGGTCCTCGCGAGCCGGTCGAGGCTCTGTCCGAAGCCGGTCTCGACGCCCGCGACGAAGTCGGCGGAGTCCACGGTGCTGTCCGTGATCCCGTAATGGACATCGAGGTCCGTGCCGGTGCCGGTGGACCTGATGACCATCTCGACGTGGGCGGTGAAGGCCGGGGAACCGTCGGCGAGCAGCGGGGACAGCCGGTAGGCGAGCCGCTCCCCGGGACGTACGACGTCGACGGTCCCTTCCGCGCGTCCGGCGACCCGGTCGGCGTCGCCGGCGTCGTCGGCGTCGCGGTACTCCTGGACGATCCGGCCGCCCTCGCGGGTCTCGAAGAGGAGACGGGAGACGCGGAGGTCGTCGGGCGCCCACCACCGGGCGAGCAGACCGGGGTCGGTCAGGTGGCGCCAGACCAGCTCGGGACGCCCGGTCAGCGAGCGGTGGAACCTGAAGGACCGGCCATCGGCCCATCCGTTCGCCCGGGCGGCGAGCCGTTCCGTGTGGAGGCTGAGCCCGTAGGCGTCATGGGTCGCGCCCGGGCCGCCGGCCCGGTCCGCGGTGTCGGCGAGCCGGCCGAGGACGGCCGCCATCTCCCGCAAGGGGGCGGCGCGGAGCGCGTAGATGCGGCGCTGACCGGTGCGCCGGGAGGTGACGATGCCCGCGCGTTCAAGGGTCTGCAGGTGCTTGGTGGTCTGCGGCTGACGTGCCTCGGCGAGCTGGGCGAGGACACCGACCGAACGGGGCCGCTCGGCCAGCAGATTCACGAGTCGCCAGCGGACCGGGTCGGCGAGCGCGGTGAAGAATGCGTCCATGCGACAGAGTATTCCCCAACTCGAATATTCTCGTCAAGGAATTCTTCCTGTTCCGGAGCCCCCTCGGACTCTGGCGCCCTCCGGAACTGCTCACACCCCAGGCGCTACGTGGCCGTGCCGTTACCGGCGCCGTGGGCGGCTTGCAGCGCGGCCACCAGCCGGTCGAGGGCGGGCAGCGCTCCGTTCAGGGCCACGCGGTCGACGTCGGGCAGCTCCTCGACGACCCGGGTGAGCGCCGCCGTACTGGCCCGGTCGTAGCGCTCCAGAAGGTCCAGGGATTCCCGCGAGGCGGTGAGCACCACGCTCCGCTGGTCATGCTCGGGCCTGACACGCTCGACCAGTCGCGCGGCGGACATCGTCCGGACCAGGTTGCTCACCGTGGAGGGAGCCACCCGCAACCGCGCGGCCACCGCGCCGGGACTGAGGCCGTGCGGCGAGGAGGACAACGCCCGCAGCAGTTCGATCTGCGCCTCCGGCAGGTCCGGCAGCCCCTCGGCACTGCGGGTGGCGCGCAGGACCGCACGCCGCAACGGCCCCAGCAGTCCCCCGAGCGCGACGGCCACCCGCGCAGCTTCTCCGCCGAACTCCCCGTCCCCTGTGCTCTCCGTCTCGCGCATGCCCTCATTGTGGACCGTCACCATAGACTTTTGCGCCCGCATATTTTTGTGGCAAAATAGTTTTCAGGCGGTAAGCCGCCGGTGTGAACCGGACACCGGACGGCCGCCGCCGAGCACTACGAGGAGCACCACCATGACCACTGCGCACATGACCCCGACGACCACCGTCGAGAACCCCGTCCCGCCGCAGGACCTGTCCGGCGTCGTCGGGCACCGGTTCATCTACACGTATGCCAACGGCTGGCAGTACGAGATGTACGTGAAGAACGCCACCACCATCGACTACCGCATCCACTCCGGCATGGTCGGCGGCCGCTGGGTGAAGGACCAGCAGGTCGACCTGGTCCAGCTGGGCGACGACGTCTACAAGGTCTCCTGGAACGAGCCGACCGGCACCTCCGTGGTCGTCAACGTGCTGCCCCGCCGGCGGGTCCTGCACGGCACCATATTCTTCCCGCAGTGGATCGAGCAGGACGGCAGCAGGACGGTCCTCTTCCAGAACGAGCACCTGGACGAGATGCGCGCCTACCGGGACGCCGGTCCGACCTATCCGATCTACGTCGTCCCCGAGTTCGCGCGCATCACCCTCTTCGAGTACGTGGGGGAGAACGACGAGAGCGTCGTCGCGGTGGGCCCGGCGGATCTGCCCGAAGGCTTCGCCGACCGCGCCAACTGACGGGCGGGCGCCCCGCTACGCCCCCCGCGTCGTCACCGGTCCGCGGGACACGGACGCCGAGTTGTGCGGTGTGGAGCGGACGGCCCCCGGTCACGGCCGGGGGTGGGTGCGGTGCCACCTGGGGCGCGCGTCGCCGCCGCGGCGCCCCGCGACGGAGGCACACCGCGGACAGACCCGCCGTACCCGGTCGGCTGCGCCTCCCGATGCCGGGAACGTGTCGGTCCAGGTGACGTGCGGGAAGCGGGTCAGCCGGGAACGGCTGAGCGAGAGACCGCAGACCGTCTCGTTGCGGCCCGGCTCCCAGGCGTGGACCTCGCCGGACGGCAGCCGGCGGCGGCCCTCCTCTTCTTCGGTCCACTGCCCGGAGGCGGCGACGGCGTACTGCTTCGTACGAACCATGGCACGTGCGGCCCGGCGGTCAGCCGGCCGCGGCCTCCGTCCAGATGTCGCGGGGGTGCTCACAGGAGGTCATCGTGCCGCTCCCCCGCTGCAGCGGCCCTCACGCCGCTCTCCTGCTGCCGAGGTCATCACGAACCCTCCCGTCGTACTCGGGTCCTGTCGCGCGTTCCCCCGACCGACGTGCCCGGACCGCCTCGCGGCACGGCCGCGGGGCTCCGTGCGCTCGCCGCGCCGCGCGTCACGGCACCGTCCCGTGGTCCCCCGGCCGCCGCGCCACCGTCAGCAGCCCGTGCTGTTCGGCCAGCGCCGCCAGGGACAGCGTGTGGTATCCGGCCTGGTCGAACAGGACGGTGATGCGGTCGCGGTCCTGGCTCAGCACCGTTCCGTCGCCCCACTGCCGGTGCCGTACCTCGCTCCCGACCGGATACGAAGCCGCGTCGGGATGGGCGGCCGGTTCCGTGGCCCCGTTCCCGGAGCGGTCCTCGTCGCATCTGTCGCAGTTCCCGCACGGCGGCACGTACTCCTCACCGAAGTAACCGAGCAGGAAGCGGCGCCTGCAACCGGTCGTCTCGGCGAACGCCCGGGCCATGTCGACCCGCGACCGGTCGGTGCGGCGGTGCGCCTGCGCCGCCCGAGTGGCCTGTTCGGCCGCTCGACCGGCAGACACGCCGGGAACCGGCCGCACCTGGCCGTCGTCCCCCGTCGCGACGGCGTCCGCCTCCTCCAGCAGGTTGACCGCGGCGGTCACCCGGTTCCTGGACAGGCCCGTCTCCTCACGCAGCCCGTCCAGGCCGGCGGGCTCCCCCCGGTGGTGGTGAAGGGCCTCGGCCACGTCCAGGACGGTGCCGCGGCTCGGAGCACGGCCGGCGAAGTAGGTCTGCATCCCGGTGTCCTGCGGCCGGTGGTGGAGCACGGCGAGTGCGGGACGGCCGTCCCTGCCGCAGCGGCCGATCTCCTGGTAGTAGGCGTCGAGGGAGCCCGGCAGTGAGGCGTGCAGGACGAAGCGGACGTCCTCCTTGTCGATCCCCATCCCGAACGCCGAGGTCGCCACCACGACGTCTGCCTCGCCGGACAGGAAGGCGTCGTGGATCCGGGCGCGCTCGCCGGCGCGCAGTCCGGCGTGGTACGCCTCGGCCGCCAGCCCCAGCGAACCCAGTTCGCGGGCGTAGTACTCGCAGTCCTTGCGGGCCGCCGCGTACACGATGCCGGGCTTGGGCTCGGCGGCGGCCCGCTCGACCACGGCCCGGCGCCGGTCGTCCTCGCTCTGGAAACGGCAGGCCTCCATCCGGATGTTCGGCCGGTCGAAGCCGGTGACCATCAGACGCGGACGGTGCATGCCCAGCCGCTCGGTGATCTCCCTGCGCACCGGTGGAGCGGCGGTTGCCGTCAGTGCCAGGACCGGTGGCCGGCCCACCCGCCGTACCGCCTGGGCCAGGCGCAGGTAGTCGGGGCGGAAATCGTGGCCCCACGAGGACACGCACTGGGCCTCGTCCACCACGAACAGGCAGGGGCCCGCCTCGGCGAGCCGCTGGGTCACCTCGTCCTTGGCCAGCTGTTCCGGCGCCAGGTACAGGAAACGGGCTTCCCCCCGGCCCACGGCCTGCCAGGCGGCCTCCGTCGTCGCCGCGTCGAGGTCCGAGTTGACGGCGACCGCGCCGGGGACGCGGGAGTCGTCCGGCAGACCGGCGATCTGGTCCCGCTGGAGCGCCAGCAGCGGAGAGACCACCACGACCGGTCCGCCGAGCAGCAGAGCGGGGACCTGGTAGACGGCCGACTTGCCGGAGCCGGTCGGCATGACCACGAGGACGTCCCGGCCCTCCAGCACCCATTGCATGGCCGTGAGCTGTTCGGGCAGGAGCGTGTCCCAGCCGAACACGTCCGCGGCGACCTCGCGCAGGCGCCCGGCCCTGTCCTCGGCCTCCGGCGACCCCTGGCGTGTCATGACCCGCTCTCCCTCGCTCCTCGTGCGGACGTGCGGGAAGGAGCGCGCCCACGGCCCCACCTGGGTACCCGCCCGGCCGGCGGACACACCGCGGCCCGGGATCAGGGACGCTGTCGCCCGCGCTCTGCGGGGGCCGGACCGGAGGTGACGGCGGACCGTGACGGGTGCGAGCGGACCGGAGGTCACGAGCGGGCCGTGACGGGTGCGAGCGGTGCGCCCGGGTGGACACCGGTGCGACGGGGTACTCGCCGCCTCGACCCACCCCCGGGCGCCGGTCCCCCAGGCAAGGGCCCGCGCGCGTTCGAACGATCTCAGGGAGCTGCCCATGTCCCAGCCTCGTCAGCAACAGGTCCCGCCGGGCGTCACCGCCGCCATGACACCGCAGCCCGATCACGGTGAGGAGAGTTACCGGGGGACCGGACGGCTGGCGGGCAAGGCCGCGGTCATCACGGGTGGGGACAGCGGGATCGGCCGTGCGGTGGCGATCGCCTACGCCCGTGAGGGCGCGGACGTGCTGATCTCCTACCTCGACGAGCACGAGGACGCGCGGGAGACGGAGCGGTGGGTGCGGGAAGCCGGCCGCAGGTGTGTCCTGGTGCCCGGGGACGTGGCCGACCCGGCGCACTGCCGCTCGATCGTCACCAGGGCCGTGGAGGAGTTCGGCCGGATCGACGTGCTGGTGAACAACGCCGCGTTCCAGATGACCCGCGACTCCATCGAGGACATCCCCGACGAGGAGTGGGACCGCACGCTGGCGATCAACCTCAGCGCCTTCTTCCACCTGACGAAGGCCGCCGTCCCGCACATGCCCCCGGGGGCGTCGGTCATCGGCAGCACGTCGGTCAACTCCGACAGTCCGCCCCCGCAGCTCCTGCCCTACGACGTCACCAAGGCGGGCATCGCGAACATGGTCGGCTCGCTCGCCCAGATGCTGGCTTCCAAGGGCATCCGCGCCAACAGCGTCGCCCCCGGGCCCATCTGGACACCGCTCATTCCGGCGACCATGCCGCCGGAGCAGGTGGAGAGCTTCGGATCGCAGGTGCCCCTGGGCCGGCCGGGGCAGCCGGCCGAACTGGCGCCGGTCTACGTACTGCTCGCCTCGGACGAGGGGAGCTACGTCTCCGGGGCCCGGATCGCGGTCACCGGCGGACAGCCGATCCTGTGAACGCCGACCGGACGCCGGCGTATCCGCTGCGGCTCTCCGTCACCGCGAGGCCCCTGGTGTTCGGCGGACACGCCATCGCCCGCCGCCTGGGCAAGACGGGGCTGCCGGACTGGAGCATCGCGGAGACCTGGGAGTGCAGCGACGTCGACGGCTCCGGCAGCATCGTGACCGACGGACCGCTGGCCGGCCGGTCCCTGCGCCGTGTGGTCGCCGATCACCCCGGGGAACTCATGGGCCCCGGGTGGTCCGGCTCCTGCTTCCCGCTGCTGACGAAGTTCATCGACGCCTCCGGCGCCCTGCCCGTCCACCTGCACGCCGACGACGAGGCGGCCCGGCGGCTGGAGGGCAGTCCCAACGGCAAGACCGAGGCGTGGCACATCCTGGACGCCGCTCCGGGCGCGACCGCCCTGTGCGGTGTCAAGGCCGGTGTGACGGGAGCCGAGTTGCGCGCCGCGCTGGAGGCGCAGGAGTTCGACTCCGTGTTGCGGCGCCTGCCCGTGCGCGCGGGAGAGACGCTGTACGTGCCCGGCGGCACCCCGCACAGCTTCGGACCGGACACCCTCGTCTACGAGATCGAGCAGACGTCCGACATCCAGCAGCACGCGATGCGCTGGAACATGGAGGACGGCTCCCCGGTGGACGACGCGGAATTCCACTCCCACCTCGACCTGCTGATGCAGCAGGTCGACCTGGAGACGCGGCCGGACTTCACGCCCGGACTGAGCATCGCCGTCGGGGACGGGGTGGAACGGGTCTTCCTCTGCGCCGGCCCGTACTTCGCCCTCGAACGCTGGCGCGCCGGGACCGCGGAGCCGTTGCGTCACTCCTTCGCCACCGCCCAGATCCTCTCCAACGTCGGCGCCCCGGTCCGGGTGCGGACGGGCACGTGGAGCGGCGAACTCGGCCGGGCCGAGACGCTCCTGCTGCCCGCCGCGTGCGCGGAGGCCGAGATCACCGGCCCGGCCGACGTCCTGTTCGGCTACCTGCCCGACCTCGAACGGGACGTCCGGGCCCCGCTCCGGGCCGCCGGCTGCCCCCTCCCCCTCATCGACTCCCTGGGATCGGGCACGGCTCCCGGAGCCCCGGCGGCGGGAACTGCGGGCCGGAAGCCGTAACGAACGGTGAACCAGAGCGCGTGCGCGGGAATGCGTCCCCGTACGCGCTGCACGCCGGCACGGCTGGATGCTGCGGACAGCGCGCCGCTCACGGGTCTGCCCGGCAACCGCCCTCCAGCAGACTCTGTTCCCGTCCGTCGGCACGGACCCGGCCGGCCCGGGTGCGCCGGCGCGCCGCACCCGGACGGGCGGCGCGGACCTCTGGCACGGTGCCGTTCATGCCCCGCGCCCGGGACCGGAGAGGGCCTACCCCACGCGTTCGTCGCAAGCCGACCAGATCTCCCGGAGCAGCTTCGGGTAGTGCTCGCCGTAGGTGTGCAGCGCATGCCACACCGCGTCCAGGGCGGCCCTGAGCGGATCGGTATCGGCGGCGGCGAGCACGGCGGGGAGAGCGAAGTGCGGTGGTGAGATCTCTCCGGGGTCGCTGGGCGTGATGGTGGGGTGCACCACCACGACGCTCTCGTTCCCCGTGTCCGGTGGGCAGTACGGCGGTCGTTCGGGAGGGATCGCCCGGAACACCGGCCGCCCCTGTACGGGAAGGTCGGCGCGCAGGGCCTCCCCCATCCGGGCCCTGTCGTCGAACGGCGGCGGAAGCGGACGTCCCTCCGTCAAAGCAGTGAGCGCCCGGGCGACCCACACCATCTCGGCCAGGCCCGCTTCCTCGCAGGCCCGCCGCGCGGCCAGCAAGGACACTGCCCGCTGCACCTGGGGTCCCACGGCATCGAGGGTGTGCACCAGGTCGCTGTCGAAGGAGAGGAGTCCGAGGACATTGCTCCCGCGGACCCGCCGCAGCGACTCGCTCGGCAGCCGTCCGCCCCATACCCACTTCTCGTAGTGCAGTCGCCGCTCCTCGGCGGCCCCTTCCTCGCTCGTGACCTGCCTGTGCACGGAGCACCCCTTCGTCGAGGACGGCCCGCGAGCCCTTGCCGGGCAGGCCGTCACATGCCCCGCATGATGCCGCAGGGCACTGACAACAGGGCTCCTGAATCCGGTGGGGGGCGTCGGAGGCTTCCGTCCCGGCTCCGCCACCGCGTGGGCGGAGCCGGAGCCGGGACCACCGCGGTGGCGGCGGCGCGGCGCTCCCGCCCGACGCTCAACGAGCCGAGCGCGCCCCGATCCCCGGCCGCGACCGCGCCGCCCGTCCCGCCCGTCCACCGCCGGGCGACGAAGCCGCTGGAAGACTCGGAGGACGTTGACTACCGCACCGGTCCGGGCCGGGAGGTGTAGAGCACGCTGTGGTAGCGGCCCTCGTCCTCCCGCCCCGACGGGTCACCGCCGAGGGCCCGCACCGCCTCGATCGCGTGCTGCCGCTCCCGTTCGTCCGTGAACCGCCGTTGCGGGTAGGTCCGGGACCCGTCCACCGTGGTGTGCAGTCCGTGTGCGGCCAGCGTCCGCACGACGGGCTCGTACGAGACGGTCCGCAGCACGAACGCGCTCACCCACACGGGACGCCGGACTCCGTCCAGCAGCGCGGCGAACGTCCGCTCGGTGATGTAGCTGCCGCCGCCCGTCAGCGTGATCAGCCCGACCTCGTCCAGGGCGCCACGCAGTCCCGGCCCGGGCGGCACACGTTCCAGGTCGTCGGTGAAACCGGCTTCCAGCAGACCGGCTTCCTGGGCATAGCGCACCGCCGGGACGGCGATGTCCAGACCGTACACCGGCAACGCGTCGGGCCGCCGCCGCTCGGCGTAGAACTCCCGGTCCCACGCGGCCAGTTCCGCCGACGTCATCCGCCGGGCGGTGTCGGACATGTACCGCTCGTACAGCTCCGCCAGCGTCACCTCGTGATTGAGCAGGGCGGCGTTGATGCCGTAGGAACAGCACAGGTCCAGCACCACCGGCCCGCCGGGCCGCCCGTCACCGTGCGCCGCCCGTTCCGCGGCCAGCTGCCGGAACACCGGCTGGGCGTGGTGCGGGATCTCATAGTCCAGTGGCGCCAGCCGCGTGAAGTAGGCACGCGGGTCCGGCTGGATGTACACGTCGTCGAACCGGGACTTGCCGTGCGTCGCACCGCCAGAACCCGACCCGCCCACACCGCACTCTCCTCGCACCGCTTCCGTCTCCCCATCATGGCCCCTCGGACGTCCGCCACGCGCGGCGGCACGGCGCAGCGCCGGCCCGGCACCGGGCACCGGCCTCGCCTTCCAGTGGTCCGGGTGCATGCGGAAGGAGGGTGAGCGCGAGGGCGGTGCGCTCTGTCTCTGGGAAGTCGTCGCCGATGAGGATGCGTCCGACGCGTCGTACGGGGCGATGCGGCGGTGTCGGCTGAGCGGTGCGGGGTTCTCGGTGCGGATCGCGGAGATCTTCGGGCGGGGCAGGACGCGGTGGCTCGTGCACCAGCACGGACCCCCCGTCCGGGCACGCGGGCACCCAGACACCCGGCCTGCGGGCACGCGGTGCGGGGCGTGCGGCCCGGTTGCGGAGCATTCGGGGCCCGGTAGCCTGGAGTTGGCAGATCCTGCCCTATTTCGGAGGTAGACCATGTTTCTCCGATTGCTGCGGATCCGTACGCCTCGTCGCCTGGTTCTTCTCGGTACCGGCCGTTTGATCCGGGGCTTCAGCGGCGGCTTCTACGACGGCCACGGATACCAGTCCTGACACCGTCCCCACCGGACCCGGGAGGAGGCGCGGTGGCGGACGAGGCCGATGCCCTGGCAGCCCTGGAGAAGATCCTTGCGCCGCACTGCCGTGTGACCCGGTTGTCCGGTGGAGCGCTCATCGCGGACTGGAAGCGGACACGTTTCCTCGGGATGACACCGGCGGACATGTGCGTGCTCACCGAGGGGAACGCCCAGGAACGCGCCGAAGTCGTCACCGGTCTCGTCCGGGCCGGCTGCGCCACGGAGTGCCGACGGGAGCACACGGACGCGGGCGTCCGGCTCTGGTTGCACGGCACCCACCTGCTGATCCGGACCATGGGGTTCGGACGGGTGCTCCGGCTGCTGTCGGTGGCCGCCCCGGACTACGCCCGCGCGGACCGCCCCCCGGCGGAGCAGGTGGGACGGCTGAAACGAGCGGTGCAGTCGCAGAGCCGCAGGAGCTGCCTGGTCGACGGCGACTGCAAGTCCGAGGCCGTGACGGCCTTCGTGCTGCTGCGGCGGCGCGGCTGGGAGGCCGTCCTGCACGTCGGTGTACGCGAACACCCCTTCGCCATGCACGCCTGGGTCTCCTCCGCCGGTCTGTGCATCCCGGACGCCGACCCGCGCGGGCACGCCTTCACCCCCGTGCTGTCGATCGGCCGCGGAGGATCGTGACATGGATGCGCTCCGCCTCGAGTGGGCCGACGGTGCGCCGAAGCTCTGGACCTCCGGGGCGATGGAGCGTGCGGGACTCGTGACGACGGTCTCCTCGCCGGAGGGCACCGCGGCCGTCGTCGGCTTCGTCGGCCCGGCCCGTGACCGGGTGGCGGGCGCGCGCCGTCTCCTGGACGCCCTCGGCCGGCGCGGAGCCCCCGCGCCCCTGCCGGCCGGCGACTACGCGGCCGTTCTGGTGTACCGCGACCACGTCCTCGTGACCCGGGACGAGCAGGCACGCGTCCCGCTGTTCTTCCGCGAGTCCGGTGGCCGCGTGAGCGCCGTGAGCACCTCGGTCCGCGGGCTGGGGAGCGGCTCGGCGCTCGAACCCCGCTACTTCTGCCGGTACCTCACCGGCAACATGGCGCAACCGCACGCGGACCTCACTCCCTTCGCGGGGGTCCACCGTGTCCTCGGCGGTGAGGTGCTGGAGCTCTCGGTCAGCGGGCGGGTGCGCGGCCGGGGACCGCGACGCGTACGCCGGGCTCACGACGCGCCCGCGCCGGCAGCCGACGGGCACCACCGCCAGGGGGCGGCGAAGGAGCTGCGCCGGGTGCTGGAGGAGGCCGTCCGGCGCCGCCTGGGCACCGTGACCGCATGCCATGTCTCCGGCGGCCTCGACTCCACCAGCGTGGCGCTGCTCGCGGCACAGCTGCTGGCCGGGGACGGCACCGGGAACCTCTTGCTGCTCGCCGGGCGTTTCACGCAGGGAGAGCTGGCCGGGGAGCAGCCGTACCTCGACGCGGCGGTGGAGGGGATCCGCCGTCTCGCCCCCACGGCCCGCCCGGTGCTCGTCGACGCCGACGGCGTCGCCGACTTCGACGACTTCGAGCACCACGCGGGAGACGCGGACGAGCCCCATGCGCACGCCTTCCGCGCCCCCTTCTGGGCCAGGCTCCACGCCATCGCCGCGGAACTGGGCTGTGACACCGTCCTGACCGGTTGCGGCGCCGACCCGGTCGTGGACGCCAACCCGTTCCACCTGCACCGGCTCGCCCGCACGGGGCAGTTGCGGGAGCTGGCCAGGCAGGCGCGCGCCTGGGCCGAGGGCGGCGAGCGGGGGCTGCGGGAGACCGTCCACGCCTACGTCGTACGGCCGGCCCTTCCGCTGGCTGCCGAACGGACCGGGGCCCTCGTCCGCGGCGGAACCGTGCTCGGCGGCCTCGGCTCCTTCAACCGTCCCCCCTGGCTGCGCGCCGCGTTCGCGCGGGCGCACGGCTACCGGGAGGCCAGCGTCGCGGAGAGCCGCTTCGTGTACGGGCGCAGGCCGGAGCGGTCGCTCTACGAAGCGGCCAACTACCTCGCCGCTCCGGACCTGCTGTCCTGGCAGCGCGCGCGAGAGGACGGGTTCTTCCTCACGCACCCCTTCCTCGACCCGGAGGTCGTCGCCACGATGCGCCGCCTGCCCGCCGAAGACGTGTTCGATCCCGGCCGTCCGAAGGCGGTGCTGCGCGAGGCGATGGCGGATCTGCTGCCGGCCCGGATCAGCCGCAGGACGGCCAAGGTCCCCTTCGACGGTCTCTACGCCCGCGGTCTGCGGACCCACGGCGGTGCGCTCATCGACCTGTGCCGCTCCGCCCGGCATCCGCTGGTCGCGGAGATGTTCGACGTCCCGTTGCTGTGCCGGGCGGTGCGGGAGGCCCGGTTCGGACTCGGGGACGCGCACTCCTGGGACCGGGTGAACAGTTCGCTGGCGCTGGTGGCCTGGCTGGAGCGTCTGGAAGGGCGCACCGGCGGCTTCGGCGAGGCCCGGCCCGTCAACTGCGGCTCTTGATGTCCCACAGGGACCGTTCCATCGGGCCCGTGAGGACGTCGACGAGGCCGTAGCGGCTCACCAGCTCGCGCTGCTCCGCTCCGGTGGGGATGCGCTCCTCATCACTCCTGCGTGCGACGTTCGTCGCCACGTTCGCGCCGTGCGTGCCGAACCTCCAGTAGACGGTCACGTACCGGGGGTCGCGGGTGCGCTCGTCGATCGCGTTGTTCTCGTGCACCCTGGCGCGGTAGATGATGGAGTCCAGGCCCTGCTTCTGCTGCTGCTTCACCCAGGCGGGGACCCCCTTCCCGTTCCAGGAGTACGCCTTGAACTCGAGCGGCGGCTCCAGGGCGAGCCGGTCCTTGCGGGCGAGGCTCGCGGTGGCGTAGAACGCCAGCTGGTCGTACGGGGTGTCGATGGGCAGTTGCACCACCACTCGGGTGGCGAACGTGTCGCTCGACTCGATCCACTGCCCGTAGGGCATCCAGGGCCGGGCCTCGACCAACTCGCCGGGCTGATGGATCTCCCTGCGGGAGAGCGGATTCACTTCCTGGGATTTGCTCCACTGCTCCGCGTCGGTCCGCCATTGCCGGCGGAGCCGGTCCTTCGCGCTCAGGGGCACCCGTTCCCCCATGGCGTGGAATTCCGTGCCGAGCACGTAGAAGCCGACGTCACCGTGGTTCTCCAGGGTGATGTCGACGGGGATGGCGAATTCCTTCCGGTTCTGACTCAGCACAGGGTTTCCCAGGGACAGTCCGATGAGCGGCCTGGTCTCGCGCTGGTAGGGCTGATAAAGGTTCTGGTAGCCGAAATTGGCGACGGCGATGGCCGAGGAGACGACGAGCGCCGCGGCCACCCGCTTGGGAGCGGGGATCGTGACCGCTGTCCGCCACACCGCGAAGACGGCCCATGCCGAGCCCGCCGTGAGCGCGGTGAACAGCGCGAGGTAGACCGCGGAGTCGCCCCTGGCCGTCTCGACCACGAGCAGGGCGTTGGTCAGCAGGGCGGCGAACGCGCCGATCAGCGCGACCATGCCGGAGTAGGGGAAACTGCGCCACCACCAGTGGTCCACGACGGCGGCGGCGCCCAGGAAGGTGGTGAAGGCGACCGCGATGAGGACGGCGCCCGTGAGACGCCCCGGGAAGGTCAGGGCGTGCACGAAGTCCTCGAGGCCGAACCACCCCATGACCAGCGTCGTCGTGAGGAGGACCAGAAGGATCACCGCCATCGCCACACGGGACCGCGGGGTCCTCGGTGGGGGCCGCCGCACTTTCAGGTGCGAGCGGGGCTGATGCCTGGGGGAAGTCCTCACTTGATCACCTCCTGGAGCCACCGGCCGTCCGCGGTGTCAGGGCCGTGCCGACGCTGAGGACCGGCTCGGGCCGGCGGTCACCGCCGAGTGCGTGCCCGGCCGGACGATCTTGCGCGGTGACCAGCACACCACCTTTACGGCGCGCCCGTCGACGGCCGCGCCGAGTCGCCGGGAATTCCCACGTCCGGAGGCACGGGCGCGGCGCTTCCACGGCCCCTGCTCCCGCTCTCCGACGGGCGGCACCGCGTTCGCGGGTGACGGGCGGACGGTCCGTGCCTCGCGCGTCGGCGTCCACGGGGACCACCCGGAACTTTGGCCGCCCGGGGACGACTCACGCCGGTCGCCTCAGCCCCAGGGAGTCACGGTGAGCCGGATCCGCGCGTCTTCCCCGAGGATGGGGGCGGCGGTGGCGGGCAGCGCGACGTGGCTCACCCAGACGCCGGGGGCGGGGTTCTCGTCGCCGAGGACGCGGCCTTCGGGCCGGTAGGCGCTGATCGGGCCCTGGATGGCGGAGTTCCAGGTGGCCGAGAGCGCGGGGACCTCGCAGGCCGGGTCGGCGCCGACGTCGATGACCAGGGTGTCGTCGAAGTCGGCGGACTGTTCCAGGTGGTCCCGGAAGCTCAGCACCCCCTCGCACCGGTGCAGCGACAGGAGCCGCAGATGCAGCGCGTAGCGCAGGGCGCAGGAGTCGTCCGCCCTGAGACCGCTGCACAGGAAGGTGCTCACCAACGGGACGGTCACCCCGTCCGCGTCGGTGGCACCCGTGCCGTCCTGCGGTGACGCGTCCGCGGCGCCCTGCGCGCCGTCGCCGAACTGGAGGGGGCACCAGTGGGCGCTGGTGCGTTCGTGCGTGACGATCTGCAGGCCCCGCACCGACAGCCGGACCTCGGCCTGCCAGACCGTGCCGGGCGGCTGGGCCAGGTGGACGCCGACGAGTTCGGCCTCCACCTGGCGGTCACCGAACAGGAAGCGGCGCAGATTCTGGTAGCCCTCCTCGGAGTTGACGAGGCCGTAGCTCCCGCTGTGGCTGCGGTGCACATACGCCTGGTGGGCGCCGGGGACGTAGGCGTCGTCGGTCTGCACCAGGCCGTCGCTGCGGGGCCCCACGGTGGCGGCCGAGAGGCCGTGGGCGGCGTCGTAGTCGGTCGGGTCGGTGCCGACCAGGCAGAAGACGCGGGCGTGGGGGAAGGCGGACGGACCGTCGTCCGGCATGGCGCGGCCGTCCCACCCCTGCGGAGGGCCGCCGGGGTCGGTCAGCTTCGCCGGGGTCAGGTACGCGTACATCCGTTCCGGGCCGAAGATGTCCGCGCCGTTCACGCCGGTGAGGTCGCGCAGCTTCTCCAGCACGCCGAAGCCGACGTCGAAGGCGATGCCGCCGTGCGGCGTGCCGTAGGTGAAGAGCTTGTCGACGTAATCGGCCGGATCGAGACCGAGATCCGGGAGGACCTTCTGGATGAGGCAACGGCACACCAGGCCCCCCATGGAGTGGGCCACCAGGTGGACGCGGGGTGCCCCGGACTTCTCCCTGACCGTCTCGATCAGCCGGTGCAGATCCTGCGCGGCCGTCTCCATCCGGAACTCGTGCGGGGTGCCGTCCCAGGTGGTCGCGGCGGTGTCGTAGAAGCGGTGGATCCAGATGCTGTCCGGCGGGATCGTGTCATGGGTGGCGAGGTAGAGTTCCTGGCCGCCGTCGACCAGGATGTGGTAGCCCTCGTCCAGGTGCAGGCGCAGCAGGGGGCTCTCGAACTGGTAGAAGCACGGTTCGTCGTCCGGGCCGATACGGATGTGTGTGGAGCCCAGGTTGAAGCCGTAGAAGGGGTCCGTGACCGCCTTGTCGATGCCGGCGGTGCCGCCCGCGTATCCCCGGACGTAGACGATCGGCAGCTTCTGGGTCGGTGCCATGCGGTCCTCCCGGGTCACCGTTCAGCGCCCTGCGGGAGCGAGCGTCCGCAGGGCCGGCGACGGTGCCGGCCGAGTGGGGGTTCTCAGCCTCCCGTCGCGGCTCGTCGAGTCTACGGACCTGCCGTCATCCCGGCGTCACCGCGGTGTCACCCCCGCAGGGTGGACCGCCACACCGCCCCGGGCGAGCAGCCGGGTGAACCGGGCAGAGGGTTCGACGCCCAGTTCCGCGTGCAGCAACCGCCGGAACGAGCGGTAGTGGTGGACCGCCTCGCCGACGTTGCCCTCCGCCAGGTGTGCGGAGACGGCGGCCCGGTGCGCGCTCTCCCGCAACGGCTCGGCGCGCAGACTCTCCCACGCCGCCTCCAGCGCGAGTGCCGGCCTGCCCTCGCGTACGAGCGCCTCGGCCAGCGCGTCGAGGGCGTGCAGGCGCAACTGCCGCAGGCGTTCGCGCTCCAGCAGCACCCACTCCTCGTCCCAGCCCGGCAGCAGGTCGTCTCCGCCGAGAAGTTCCCGCGGGAGCCGGCACGGCGCTCGCCCCGTGCCGAGCGGCGGACCGCAGCCCTGGACGACACTGAGCGCCGTCTCGGTGAAGGCGTGCACGTCGACGTGCAGGCCGGGGGCGGCCACGAGCGCGTCACCGGAGCATCCGATCAGCGGCTGGTCACCACGCGGCAGTTTCCACAGGGTGGTACGCAGGCTGCCCCTGGCCCGCTCCTCGGTGACCTCGGGCCACAGTGTCCCGGCGAGGACCGTACGCGGCACGCGCCGCCGCAGGACGACGAAGGCCAGCAGACGCTGCCCGTTGCGGCACAGTTCGACGGGCCCGGCGTCGCGTTCCAGCCGGAACTGGCCGAGCAACCGCAGTTCAGAAGGGGAAACCACCTTGATCGTCCGCTCACGCTGGTCCGGTCGAGCGCGCCCCGTGAAGGCGAAGCCTCTCCTCACCAGTCTGGGTCGGTGCCACCGGGCCGTGCAACTGCGCTGAACAGCACCGCGTGATCACCGCCAGGCCGGGGGCGGGCACCCCTGGTCGGGCGGGGCGGACCCCTCAACTCGCCCGTTCCGCACACCGGTCGGGGGGCGATCCGGCGCGTTTGCGTCCCGCGCGCGACGGGGGCGAGACTCGAAGTCGGGGAGGTCGGTGGGGCCGGCTCGTCGCCGGCCGGCGGCCGCGCCCGCGCGGGGCCGTGACCACAGGACGCGGCAGGGGGCCGGTGACCAGCGAGGGGCCCGCACCATGGGAGTTCTCCAGCCTCAGACGGACGTTCCGGCGGAAATCTCCTGGGGGCACGTCCAGGTGCTCCTGGTGATCCTCCTGGTGGCGATCGTGGCCATCGGGGTCGTACTGGTCGCCGCCCGGCGCTTCGTCCCGAGCCGTTCGGCGTCCTCGGACAGCAGCATCGTCCGCAGCTGGATCGCCCTGGCGCTCGTCACCGGCCTGGTGGCGTTCTGCGCGGTGGCCTTCGCGGTCCGTGACACCAACCTGCGGAGCACGCTGATCGGGGCGCTCGCCGCGGCTGTCGGGTCGACGGTCGCCTTCTACTTCTCGGGCAAGGTCGCCGCCGACGCCCGCAGGGACGTGCTCAGCGCCGCGTTCGGCGGCCAGGAAGCGGTCCCCGACCTGATCCGCTGCACCATGGACGAGGCTGCGGCCAGACTGGGCACGACCACGCTCAGGCTGGAGCTGGCCCCGGGCTCCGGGCCCTCGGCGGCCCCGGCCGCCATATCCGGTCAGGACCCGCCGAAGGGGACGACGGTGCCCAGAGGAACCCCGGTGAAGGTGACCTTCCCGCCTCAGTGACCGCCCCTCGTCACGCCTCGTCCCGTCACGCCTCGTCGAAGACGAGGTCCTCGGGCGGCTGCGTCATCCGCACCGTCCGGTCGTCGGTGACCTCGACGACGGTGTGCAGGCCCGTGCAGCGCCGGCCGGTGGACAGGACGGTGAAGTGGTCCTGCACTCCGGCGAGGTAGGCGGGGAAGCAGGTCAGGGAGAGGGTGCCGAGCTGGAGGAAGTCGACGAGGCGGCGGAACAGCTTGGGGAGGATCACGACGTCGTCGGTGAGCGAGGAGAGTGCCGTCACCTTCGCCCCGGCCGTCGTCACGTCGCTGGGCCACAGTCCCTGGCCCGGCGCCGTCCGCGCCTGCCGGGCGGCGGCGGTCAACTCCTCGCGCAGGCTCGGGAACAGACTGCGGTAGAAGGTGGGGTAGACCAGGCCGGCCGTGAGCAGGTGATGGTTGGCCGTCGTCCTGAGCAGGACGGCGTCGACGTCGACCTCCACACCGCCCGGGCCCTCGCCCTCACCGCGGCCCACCAGGCAGACGCACCGTCCGTGGACGTCGGCTCCGCTGGTCAGGACGGAGCCGGGGACGGTGGCCGGTGCCGTGGCGGTCACGGTCTCGTCCGGGCCCTGCCGGACGTCCTCGAAGCCCAGCCAGCCGAGCAGTTCGTCACGCGCCGCATGCGCGAACCGCAGGGGCTGGTGCACACGGTTCGCACCGTAGTGGGTCTCCAGCGCGTCGATCGCGTCCAGGCGGAGCGTGGCACGTCCGAGCGCATCGTGCTTGACGGCGTGACCGCGCGTGCCGAGGAGTTCCCACGTGTTCGGGTCGGTGGGGGTGAAGTGGACGGTGTCACCGTCCGGCTGGGTGCCTTCCACCTGGAATGATCCGTTGATGAGCAGCATGGTCATGATGGCTCCCGACGACGTGTACGGATTCCGGGGCGGCGGGGGGCCGGACACCATCGACGCTATCCCCGCGCCGCACGGGGTGCAACGACGGTCCGGGGAAGGCTCTTTCGGGCGCGTCGGCCGGTCCGTCCACCCGAAGGGGCGAACCGGGCTCCCGCCGGGGTGGGGCGGAGCCTCTGTTGGTGGGCGACGATGCGCCGCGAGTCGCCGTCGGCCCCAATTCGGTTGAGGCGTATACGAAATGACCGCGCTCCGCGGCCGAATCACACGCCGCGCCGGGTGGCGGGACACCACCATAAGAGCGAGCATGGAGGAGAGGTCGGTGGCTTCGTGCCACGCTACGACGCTCCTCGGATGAGGCGTTTCCCATGTCATTCGGCATCGCCCGCCCCGGCTCTCCGGGGCTGTGGCAAGATCTGCGACACCATCCTGGCGACGGCCACTTCGATGGCCCCGGTGACGACCACGACGGTGACTTCGGCGGGCACGGTCCCCCCGGCAGGGGCCGGCCGTCCGGTCCGTGCGACGGCCCCCGTCCCGGCGGCCGCCCGGACCGCCGCCCGCCGGAGGACGACGTCGTCGCGGGTCCGTTCCGGGTGGTGCGGCCGTCGGACATGCTGGTCCTCGACATATCCCTGGTCAACCTGCGCTTCGACGGCCGCCGCCTGGTGCGGACGGACCCGGCCGCTCCCACGCTCGTGGTCGTCACGCTGCCGCCCCAGCATGTGCTGGAACAGGCCTTCGAGCAGCTGCCCGCCGCCGGCACCGTGTCCGCGGTGACCGCCGGGACGAGCACGCTGTCCTTCTCGGTCCCGGCCACGCTGGAGGGCCTGGAGCTGTCGCTGGAATCGCTCCTCGACTGGTCGCGCCTGGTGCCGATGACCGTACCGGCCGGTCTGACGCAGCCGGACCCCGGCGGGCCGGCTCTCTTCCAGGGCCTGCCCAGAAGCGTCATCGAGTTCCCCACCCGGTTGCTGATCACGTACGACGAGCCGGTCGACTGGGTGGGCCGGACCGGCCCCGAGCAGGCGGACGGGCGCACCGCCCTGTGGCACGCCCGGCTGCACGGCAGCCAGGACGGCCCGGTTCTGCTCCGCGCCTTCGCCGCGGTCGGGAGCCGCGGTGACCCGCCCGCCGGCAGTCCGCTCACGGCCGAGGACCTGGCGGACATCGTCACCCTCACCAGCCGGAACGAACAGGTCGTCCCCGGTGGCCCGCCCCCCGACATCCCCAGCGCACCGCTGCGGTCGGACCAGTTCATCATCACCCCGCTGGGTTCCTCGGCCCATCTGCACGGCACCTGGCCACCGACGCCGGCGAGCAACGGGCTGGAGGCGTACGACCACATCACGGGCCTGGGGCGCGACCAGTTCGTACGTGTGGTGCGGCACGGCCGGTTGAGCACCGGCCACGAGGCCTCGCACGTCAAGGAGTTCAAGCGGGTGTTCGCCGCCCACCCCGACGGCGGCATCGTCGCCTTCCTGCGGCACGAGGACCGCATCATCGTCAAGCAGCCGGAGGTCAGTTACGGGCAGAGCGGCTACACGCACGGGGGCCGTGAGATGCCCTTCCGCACGCTGCGGATCACGGACCGCGCCACCCCGCCTATCAAGCCGCCGGTACCCCCCTCGCTGGAGGAGAAGAACAAGCCCCTCAAGGATTTCACCGCCTTCTGGGTGGTCCTCCAGAACCCCGAGGCCGATCACGAGTTCACCCTGATAGGGACGGACAGCGAAGGCCGGAACGTCAGTTTCACCATGCCCCTGGTCTTCGTTCCCGACGGGCTCCCCGATCCCGACGGGAACTTCAGGAGCGTCTACGGTGAGACGGACCCGCGCGCCGATGCCGTCCCCAACCGCCGGGTGCGTGAGCTGCACGGGCAGACGATGGCCATGGCCCAGCCCCCGGCCGAGGCGCCCGGCAGCACCGCACACGCGGTCGAGACCCTGACCTTCGGTCTGGGAACCACGAACGCCCAGGGCCAGGAGGTCCCCGCGGTCGGCCTGCCCCACGTGTCCGCCGGGAAGGTGCGGGTGCCCGCGGCCGAACAGTTCCTGCCGAAGGCCGAAGCGCTCCCGGTGACGTTCGACACCACCTACCTGCTGCAGGGCATGGCGAGCCACCCCGCCGGGGCCTATCTCCAGCTCACGGAAGCCCTCCCCCTCACCCTGGGAGCGGAGAAGGCCGGCGGACTCGCCAGCCCCCAGGCCGCGCTGCGACTCATCACCAGTCAGGCAGGCGTCGTCCCGGACGTCTTCACGGCGGGCGCCACCGATCCGCGCCAGCTCATCCGGACGGCCTTCGGCGGGGCCAAGCTGCTCGGTCTGATCGACCTCCCCAAGGTCATGAGCAACATCGTCAAGGAGGACCTCGGACAGCTCCGGCAGCTGGGTGACGACCAGATCGACGCCATCCTGAAGGACTCGCAACGGATGCTGCCGGCGCCGGTGCTGCGCATCCGCGACCTGACCGACGGGCAGGGCAAGGAACTGCGCTACGTGTGGAAGACGAAACTGACGCAGCCCGATTCCGCCGCGGAGGACGATCCGACACATTTCCTCGTCGTGAACGATGCCACGCTCACACTGGACGCCAGGACCACCCGCTCGGCGAACGCCGTCGACAATGCCACCGTGGCAGGCGAACTGACCAACTTCGGCCTGGACTTCGGTGACATCCGGGTGGACATGGCGGACCTGAAGTTCCGCACCGGCCCCGGCCGGAAGCCCGACGTCACCGCCTCCGGCCTGGCAGTGAGCTTCCAGAACGACCTGGAGTTCGTCAACACCCTCCGCAGCGCGCTGCCCTCGGACCTCATCGGCCCCGGTGCCTACGTCGACGTCCGGCCCGCCGGCATCGTCGCCGGCTACAGACTGGCCCTCCCCTCCATCGCCCTGGGCGTCCTCACCCTGACGAACCTCACCCTGACGGCCGAACTGACGATCCCCCTCGACTCCTCCCCCGTCTCCTTCCGCTTCTCGGTCTCCGAGCAGCAGCACCCCTTCAACGTCACCGTCTCCCTCTTCGGCGGGGGCGGCTACTTCTCCATGTGCGTCGACGTGAAGGACGGCCTGCGGGAGGTCGAGGGCGCCCTGGAGTTCGGCGGCGGCGCCGCGATCGACGTCGGCGTCGCCGCCGGGGGTGTGACCATCATGGCGGGCATCCGCTTCAAGGTCGCGGGTTCCCGAAGCGTCCAGTTGAGCGGCTACCTGCGGTTCCACGGCTTCCTGTCCGTACTGGGCATCGTGACCGTGTCCGTCGACTTCTACGTGGAGCTCAGCTACACGAAGGACCACGGCCGGACGGTGATCCGCGGCAGCGGCAGCCTCACCGTCAGCGTGCGCATCGCCTTCTTCAGCAAGTCCGTCTCGATCCCCTTCGAGCGGTCCTTCTCCGGCTCACCCGCCGACCCCTCCTTCGCCCTCAGCATGCCCAAGGACCCGCACTGGCGCGCCTACTGCGAGGCCTACGCCAGGTGAGCCCGGTGGGAGACGACCATGCCCATCGACCAGCACATCAACTGGACCGTACTGCCGGCGGGCCTGTCCGACGACGGCACCCAGGCCAGGGTGTCGGTCTTCGTCGCCCCCCGGCTGACGCCCCCGGGCGATCCCCCGGCGGAGGGCACACTGGGCCAGTTCGAGGACTTCCTCCACTGGCCGGACAAGGTCGCCGCAGCCACCTTCCGGTTCGCTGCGGAGAGCGGCACCCCGGCCACGACCACCGTCTTCGCCGACGGCCTGGTGCCACAGGGTCCGGCGCCCGACCCGACGCTGTGGGCGAGCGTCTTCCCCGCCGGCACGCGCCTGGAACCTCACACCTTCAGCACCCCGGAGACCAGCTCACGGGAGGTCCGCAGCTACTCGGTCGCCGAGGTGCGTGACCTCACCAAGCGGACCTACGCCGGCGCCGGACGGATGTGGCCCGACCGGCCGCCCCCGACGTGGGGGGCGCTGAAACCCCAGAGCCCCGCCCCGAAGAGCTCGCAGGAAGTGGCGTCCGGGAAGGCGGCCGCACCCCAGCCCCCCGCCCTGCCGCAGCTCGACTCACTGGCCAGGTTCCACTCGAACACGCCGCTGGAGACGGTCGCCGCCGGTACGGACGGGGACGGGCCGCAGCCGGTGACCGCGAAGCGGCCCGACTTCCACGAACTGCTCACCCATCTCGGCGACCACCCCGCCCTGCTCAGGCGGCTCGGCATCGTCCTGGACTTCCTGCTGCCCGCCGACCGCCTCCCGGTCTCCTCGGGCGAGCGGCTGCTCACGGTCGTGCCCCTGTGGCCGCCCGGCCCCCGACCGGACCCGCACGACGTCTCCTCCCGCACCCGCTACGTCTTCCTCCCGGACCGGCACGTCTTCGTCCCCGCGGCCAGGAGCGCCGCGCCCGGTGACCCGCTGCCGCCTCCCTCCCGGGGCCTGGTCGCGCTGGGAGCACTGGAGGAGACGGGCGACCCCCAGTTCCTCCTGGAGCAGACCGACTTCGACTCCGCCGCGCTCGGCATGCTGGCCGCCACCAAGGACTCCGTCGGCCTCGGCCCGGTGCGGGCGCCCGGGATCTCGCTGTTCCGCAACCAGCACCTGTCGGTCCTGACCGGGGACTTCACCCGCGCGGGCGAGCAGGACAAGGCCTTCGCCAACATGCTCGCGAAGAACAACCCCGAAGTCGCCGCGCCGGACGGCCTGCCCCCGGACGCCGACGCGGCCGGGCCCGAACTCTTCGCCGAGGACGTGGTGCGCGGCTACCGGATGGACATCTGGGACGACCGGCGGCACGCCTGGTTCTCCCTGCACGAGCGCGACGTGGAGTACCGCGCACCGGGCTCCGGACCGCTGCTGTTCACCGCGTCGGACGAGGGCTTCTTCCAGGAACACCTGGTCTCCTCGCGCGACGACTCCACGCTCTACGTGCCCGAGCAGCTCGCCACCTGGGACGGATGGGCGCTCGGCGCGCCCCGCCCGGGTCTGGTGCTGGACACCGAGCCGGATGAGCCCGGCAAACCCCCCAAGCCGCCCATGCCGCCCAAGAACGACGCCGGGCCGGGCGTACCGCTGGAGATCACGATCAGGGCCCGGCCCGGGTCCCTGCCCAGGCTGCGCTTCGGTACCGGGTACCGGGTACGGCTGCGCACCGTCGACCTGGCGGGCAACGGCATCGACGCCCCACAGGCCACCGCTCTGACCGACCCCCCGCAACCGGCCCCGACCGACCCGAAGGACCTGACGATCCCTGCCGCGGGACCGCTGCCGTTCCAGAGGTTCGAGCCCGTCCTCTCGCCAGCCGTCGTCCCCCGGCTGCCGTTCCAGGAGGGCGCCTCGCCCTACCGGATGGTGATCCGGAGCAGCCCGGGCCCCACGCCGCCGCCGGCCGGCACTCCCGGCGCACCGCCGGCCGCACAACCGGTCCTGCTCTCCCGGGTGCAGTTCCGGCTGACCGACGACGACGTCCGCACCGTCCAGCAGGCCCTCATCGCCGACGGCCACGCCCTTCCGGGCGGCGCCGACGGCTTCTTCGGGGACATGACCCGGGCCGCCTACGCCGAGGAGCAACGCGCTCAGGGATTCTCCGGGAGCGACGCGGACGGCAGACCTGGCTGCCAGTCCCTCACCGAGCTGGGCCGCAAGAACGGCTTCACCGTCGACTGCGGCACCGGTCCGCCACCGGCGGACGGCACCACGGCCGAGGAGTACGCCGCGGACTTCAACCGTTCGCCGCTGGTCACCGCGCAGGGCCACGCGCCGTACCAGGGAATCGACGAACGCCACCTGGTGGCGCCGAAGGCGTCGCTGGAGTGCGTGGAGCGCCACGGGCTGCTGGACGAGGCCATCGGGTCGAGCGACCACGGCGTCCAGGACGCGGTCTACGACCTGGCCGTGCGGGAGAGCGGCTCGCTGAGCGACGTGACCGGGCCGGACGTGCAAACGGCGCCGGTCACCTCACCGAGCGCGGACCCCCTCCATCCGCCGATGACCGCCCTGCACACCGGCGAGCAGATCGAACTGCCCTACCTCCCTGACCCCCTGTCCTCCGGCGCCGTCTTCCACGGCCTGCCCGGGATGCCCGCCGGCCGGCCGTTCTTCGTCCCCTGGAACGGCGCGGTCTGGCACCGCCCCGAGTCCTTCCGGCTGCGCCTGGCCGAGGGCAGCGGGCCGCCCCGCTTCGACGACGCGTCCAGGGTGCTGACGGTCCTGCTGCCCAAGGGTGCCGTGGCGGTGGTCCAGGTGTCCTCCGGGATCGATCTGGACGAGGACGTGATGGGTCTGGCCGCCTGGTGCAGGAACACGCCGATGCCCGCGCCGGGTTCCGGTCCCGAGCCGCGACCGGCCGACGAGGTGCTGGCGCTGGCCGCGGCCGGAGGGCACTGGATGTTCACCCCCGGGCAGGAGCTGACGCTCGTCCACGCGGTGCAGAAGCCGCTGCGGACCCCCGTGCTGGCCCTGGCGCAGGAGCCGGCCCCGCGTCCGGAGAAGGCGACCGCCCAGCATCTCACCGGCACCATCGCGCTCGACGAGGACAGCACGGGCCGGATCGACCTGGTCGCGGAGTGGACGGAGGTGACGGACGCAGGTCCGACGGGCCGGGACAGCCGCACGATGACCGCCCCGGTATTCGGACTGCTGACGGCCCGGGCGAGCCGGACCGGAACCCCGGGCACCGAACCCGCACTCCTCCAGGACGGCGTCCTGTCCTTCAGCACCCGGGCGGCCGCGGACAAGGCCGTCGCCGACAAGACTCCGCCCCTCATCGAGAAGCACGAGTTCGGCGACACCAGACACCGCACGGTGCACTACCAGCCCCTGGCGGGCAGCGGGTTCGGTGACTGCTTCCCCGCACAGTTCGCGGACCCCGGCCGGGACGACCTCACCGTGCGGGGGGCGGCGCAGGAGTACTCGGTGCTCAGCAGCGCACGGCCCACGGCCCCGCGACTGCTGTACTGCATGCCCACGCTCTCCCTGGAGCAGGACGACGGGCCGTCCGGCACCCTTGTCAGACGTCGGCGCGGTGGCGGTGTCCGGGTGTATCTGGAGCGGCCGTGGTTCTCCTCGGGGGACGGGGAACTGCTCGGCGTGGTCCTCGGCGAGCCGCCCGGCGGCGACCCGGATTCCGTCCGCGACGCCTGGGTCACCCTGATGGGCCGCGACCCCCTGCACCGCTCGGCCCCCGTCGTCGCCCCGACCGCGCAGATGTTCACCAACGCCGCGGGCCCGCCCGCGAAGCTGTCCCTCCCCACGCCCACCGGCGCGCTGCCCGTCACGGTCGTGGGCTTCACCCCGCAGTTCGACGCGGCGGAGGAGGGCGGCCGCTGGTTCTGCGACCTGGAACTGGACACCGGGGACGCCTGCCTGCCGTTCGTCCGGCTCGCGCTCGTCCGCTACCAGCCGGAGTCGATCCCCGGCGCCGAGATCTCCCCCGTCGTCCTAGCCGACGTGGTGCGCGTCCTGCCCGACCGGGAGCTGACGGTGAAGCCGGGCCGGCCGCTGTCGGTGACCGTCACCGGCCCCTCCTGGGACCCCACCGGGGCGCCGCCGCCCGTGATCACCGCCGTGCTGCAACGCCGGCACGACACCGTCACCGACGAAGACCTCGGCTGGGTGACCCTCGACGACACGCTCACCACCCTGACCTCGATCGACGCGGAGTCCTCCCACCGGCCCTTCTACACCGGCCAGGTCCCCGTGCCGCCGGCGGGGCCGGGCGTACCGCTGCGCCTGCTGGTCGTGGAGACCGAGGGCATCCCCGCCGACGGGCGCCCCCCGGCCCCGGGGCCGGGGAGCACGCCGCCCCCGCATCCTCCCGGGCCGGTGATCTACTGCGACGCCGTGGAGGTCCCGCCGGGCACAGGAGGGCATGACGACCACGGTGACAGACAGTGCGGGGGCGACCGCGACAACAGGCACGACGGGCCCGACGGACGGGAGGACGACGGTGACGATCACGGCGGGGACGGCCGGCACGGCGGGTTCGGCCGCCGCTGACCGGGCGGCAGACGAGGCGACGACCAGGACGGAGAGAGCGCCATGTTCGACAGCGTGCGCGATTACTGGATCGCGTTCAACGATCCGCTCGAAGGCCGGGTGGCCTTCATGTACCTGGACCAGAAGGGCTGGGTGAGCACCGGCATCGGCAACAAGATCGACGAGACGGAGAAACCCGACTCGGCGCCGAGCGCGGACGAGCGCGAACGCTCGCTGGCCGAGGCGCGGCAGTACCGCTGGCTGGTCAACGACGACGGTTCGGAGGCCACCGCCGACCAGGTCGCCGCCGACTGGGACGCCGTCAAAGGGCATCTGGAACTGGCACCGCAGGGACACAACGCCTTCCGGCCGCCGCTCACCTCCCTGCACGTGGACGACGACGAGATCGACCGCCGTGTGTTCGCCAAGCTCGACCAGATGGAGTCGACCCTCCTTTCCCGTACGGAGTTCAGCGGCTTCGCCGCCTGGCCGGCCAATGCGCAGCTGGCGACCCTGAGCATGTGCTGGGCGCTGGGACCGACGCTGAACGACTTCCCCACGTTCCGGGCAGCGGTCGCCAGGAACGACTGGCAGACCGCGGCGGACGAATGCCACTTCACACCGGACGAGGGAACCATCCGGATCCGCAACAAACTCGACCGGGCTCACTTCGTGCTGGCCCAGGCGGTCGCGGACCAGGGACAGCCCGTGGAGCAGATCGCGATGCAGTTGGCCGACGTGTTCGGAGTGCAAGGTGCCCTGCTGGCCCTCGGGTTCAAGCCGGGCGCCCAGGACGGCGTGGACGGTCCCGGCACGCAGGCCGCGGTCCGGGCGTTCCAGGACGCCAACGGGATCGACCCGGCGAACGGGCAGTTCGACGACGCCACCACGGTCAGCGCCCTGGGTTCCCAGCTCACGGGCGCGGGCTTCAACGTTCTTTCCGTGTGATCCGTCGCTCAGATCCATGAGCAGTTGAGAGGTGGCCACCATGGCTTCGTTCGACATCGATCTCTCCCATCCGTTCCCGTCGGGCTTCACCGGGGGGCTCGGAGGGCCCAACCAGGGGGGCCACCAGCCGCCGAACTGGTACATCCAGTTCGGCATGGACCTGGGCGCGGACGAAGGGACACAGATCTTCGCAGCCTTCGACGCGCACATCACCAAGCTGGTGCCGCACGACCCCGACGCGGACACGCAGAAGGTCTACGGAGCACAGTTGTTCATGCGTGCGCCGAACGACATGATGGGCGGTTTCTACACCCACCTGACCGATGTGCCGCCCGAGCTGGCCGTCGACTCCACGGTCAGCAGAGGTGACCCGCTGGGCACCGTGCTCCGGTTCGACCCGACGCCGCCTCATCTCCATCTGGCGCTGGTGGAGATCATCGGCGGTGCGCCGGGCGGCACCTACCAGGGCGTCGACCTGTACAAGCTCTTCCTGGACACGGGCAACACGGACACCGTGACCACGGTGACGTTCATGCAGGACGGCTCTCCACCAGTGGTCGCCTGACCACCTTTCCAGGGGGCGCGGACGGCGGCGGGCGAGACTCTCACCCGCCGCCGTCCGCAGCACAGACCGTCGCCCTCTTCCTGCCGAAGCGAGGAAGCCACGGTGTCCGGCCAGACGATGCAGGACACCCTGCCCGACCCGCAGACCGACGCCACCGACAGATTCGAGGCGGCTCCCGGCCGGTGGTGTCCTCACGTTCCTCTCGGCTCCGGTCGGCATGCTGATCTCGCTGCTCACCTCGAAGCCCACCATGAACGAGGAGTACATCCGGACCAGGCTGGACGACGGGACGCGGGTCACCTACGCGGTGCTGTCACCCGCCAGTGGTCCTCCCGGGGGCGAGGCCGTGCGGTTCGGCAGGAGGGGGCGGTCAGGCCCCCGGCTGCCCGGCGTCCGTGCCGCGATTTCGGCCTCCGGGTGCGCAGGACGTGCTCCGCGGGGTAGACGACGATCACAGCCGGACGCCGAGCAGCGAAGGAGACGATTCGTGGACAAGGGCAAGCAGATCACCGGCGCGGCCCGCGCGCAGCTCGCGCGGGAGATGCGGGAGCAGTACGAACGCGGCATGTCCATACGGGCCATAGCCGAGGCCCACGGCCGGTCGTACGGGTTCGTGCACCGGGTGCTGACCGAGACCGACGTACCCCTGCGCGGCAGGGGCGGCCCCCGTCCGGGCGGGCGCCGCGAAGAGGCCGGCCACGCACACGCCCGCTGACCGCCGGGCACCCGGAACACCTCCGTCCGGGGCGGCGGCCACAGGGAAGCAGGAGCGCGTGAGCGGCGAGTCGCGCCCTCGCGCGGGCCCCGGTGGCTGCCGTCCCCCTCTGCGGTCGTCGAGCCGGGCGAAGAGGACGGCCGCCCTCGCCGGCACCCGCGGACATCCGCCGACCGGGGGCGGCGGGGTGCGCCGTCCTGAGTGGCCCGGTGGCCACCCGTGGCCTTAGAGCCGCGAACAAAAGGGGCGCCCCGCTTCGCCCCTGGGGAGCCCTCCGTCCGGGAGAATGCGGAGAATGCGGACATCGGAGAGTGTCCCCACCGGCAGCGGAAGTGAGCCCCATGCAGTCCTCGGTCGTCGTGTTCACCTGCGATCTGCGCCTGTCGGACCATCCGCCGTTGCGGGCGGCCCTGCGCGGAGGACGCCGGGTGGTGCCGCTGTTCGTGCGTGACCCGGCCGTGGACGCAGCGGGTTTCGCCGCGCCGAACCGGCTCGCTTTCCTCGCCGACTGCCTGCGGGACGTGGACGCCCGGCTGCGGGCGCGGGGCGGGCGGCTGGTCGTGCGCGAGGGCGACACGGTCACACAGGTGTGCCGGGTGGCCGCCGAGGCGGACGCCGACGAGGTGCACATGGCCGGCGACGTGAGCACCTTCGCGCACGGCCGCGAACGGCGGCTGCGCCGGGCGCTGGAGGCAGGCGGCCGGCGTCTGTACGTGCACGACACGGTGAGCACCGCCGTGGCGCCGGGCGCGGTGACACCTGCCTCCTCCGACCACTTCGCGGTGTTCACGCCGTACTACCGGCGCTGGTCCGCGCAGGGCCTGCGGGACGTGCTGGACGTGCCGCGTGCGATCACCGTGCCGCCGGAGGTGGGCTCCGCCCCGCTGCCGGAGCGCGCCGCGGTGAGCGGTGTGTCGCCGGGACTGTGCGCGGGCGGCGAGACGGAGGGGCGGCGCAGGCTGACGGCGTGGCTGCGCTCGGGTGTGGAGGCCTACGAGGAACGGCACGACGACCTGGCGGGCGACGCCACCTCGCGGCTCTCCCCGCACCTGCACTTCGGCACGCTGTCGCCGGTCGAGGTCGTGCACCGGGCCCGCAGGGCCGGCGGCGCGGGCGCGGAGGCGTTCGTGCGGCAGATCGCCTGGCGCGACTTCCACCGCCAGGTGCTCGCCGCACGTCCCGACGCCGCCGCACACGACTACCGCACGCGCGGGGACCGGTGGCGCGCCGGGAAGGACGCGGAGGCCGACGCCGAGGCGTGGCGGGAGGGCCGCACCGGCTATCCCGTCGTGGACGCGGCGATGCGGCAGCTGCGCCACGAGGGGTGGATGCACAACCGGGGGCGGCTGCTGACCGCGAGCTTCCTCGCCAAGACGCTGTACGTCGACTGGCGGCTGGGCGCCCGGCACTTCCTGGACCTGCTCGTCGACGGCGACGTGGCGAACAACCAGCTGAACTGGCAGTGGGTGGCGGGCACGGGCACCGACACCCGGCCCAACCGGGTCCTCAACCCGGTCGCCCAGGGCAGACGCTACGACCCGCAGGGGGCGTACGTGCGGCGCTGGGTGGCGGAACTGGCGGACGTGCCGGGGGCGTCCGTGCACGAACCGTGGAACCTTCCGGACCGGGAGCGCGCCATGGCCGCATACCCGGAACCGGTGGTGTCCCTGGCGGAGGGCCTGGACCGCTTCAGGCGGGCCCGGGGCCGCGCGTAAAGGCTGCGTGCGACGCCCTGCGGGCCGCCGGACACCACGGAAAGCTCGTGCGTACACCGCCCCCTGTCCGGCGCACGGATGCCGGACGGCCTCGTTCCCGGTTCGGCGCATGGTGCCGGCCCGGGCTGCTCGACGCGCGTCGGCCCGGGAGAACGGGCGGGGCGCGTCAGCGCCGGTCACGGCTCTCTGCGCTCGGTCCTGGTGGCGCCGGGGCGCAGAGCGGGCACCCGCGGGCGATGGCGTGCGGCCGGTCGTGCAACGCTTCGGTACGGCTCAGGACGAACGCCTGGGCGCGCCGCTGAGCGCCATGGGCGGACGGGCGACCGGCACCTCTTTGCCTCGCTCGTGCCCGTCACTCGCTTGCGCTGCCGGAAGGGACGGCGCGCCGCCGTCCGTCGAAGGTGGTACCTGACAGGGGCACGGCCTGCCGCCCTGTTCCGGACGATCCGGTGAACGGCATCCTGGCGCGGCAAGGCGCGCCGGTGGAGCGAGGGAAGGTACCGCGGCATGTCAGAGCGCACCGTGACGGAGCCCGAGCCCGCCTGGGCGGCCAGGTGGGCGGGAGCCTTGTTGTGCCTCGTGGTGGCCGGCATCCACGTCGTGGACCAAGGCGGTGTCACGGCGACGCGCGACCCCTCTTACGTCGGCATCGCCTACCACGTCCTGGAGATCGCGGCCGTGGTCGCCGCCGTGCTGCTCCTCATGCGCCTCGTCCGCCCTGGCTGGCTGCTGGCAGCCGGGGTCGCCGCCGGGCCCGTGGTGGGTTACATCCTCTCCAGGGGCCCAGGACTTCCCGACTACACGGATGACGTCGGGAACTGGACGGAGCCGCTGGGCCTGGCCAGCCTCGCCGTGGAGGGAGCCCTGCTCCTCGTGTCCGTACCGCTCCTCGTATGGAGTCTGCGCCCCAGACGCTGAAGACAGGCACGGTCCCCTGCCGGGGAGCACCGCGAGAAAACGGCAGGGGCCTGACGGAGGGGACGGAGGCCTCCTGCCCGTCCAGTGCGGTACATGTGGGGGGCGTGCCGTCCCGGCCTGAGCCGTGCGTACGACGGCTCGGGCCGGACCGGTCAGCGCCGTGACCGCCTCGGTCAGCGCTGCCCGGCGCCCGAGCCGAAGGAAGAGCTGCCGGGCGACGACCGACCGCGAGGAGTGACACCGAGGCAGGCAGGAGCCGGCGCGGCCCGGCCTCCCCCTCTTCGCGGCTCACCTCACCGGCCTGGCACTCGCGCCCCGCGCCGCTGCTCCGGCGTCCTGCCGCCCGCGTTCCCCTGCTCCTCGTCCGGACGCAGGCACTCGATCAGGTAGTCCCCGGTGTCGGGAGCGCGGGTCACTCCGTGCGTCTCGCTGCCGAAACCGGGGAAGCGGCGGTCGAAGGACTCCAGGGCGCTCAGGTAGCGCAGCAGGGGACCGTCCGCCTCTCCGACGCTCTCACCCGGCATGAGGACCGGGATGCCGGGTGGCGTCACCGTGACCATGGCCGCGGCGACCCGGCCCGGTGCGTCCGCCAGACGGATCCGTTCCGTGCCGCCGCGGACCAGACGCTGGTAGCACAGCTGGGGTGGGGCGACGGGCTCCGGGAGCTGCTGGAACGCGGTGTCGAGCAGCTCGACCAGGCGGGCCTCGCGCAAGTGGTCGTGCATCTCCTGGCACAGGTCGCGCAGGCCCCGTCCGGCGTAGCGCCGGGGGTGCTCGGCGATCAGCGCGGGCAGCACACGCTCCAGCGGCGCGTCCTCGTCGTACAGATCCTTGAAGTCCATCAGCGCGTCGAGCAGCGTGCCCCACTTGCCCTTGGTGATGCCCATGGAGAACAGCACCAGCGTGGTGTAGCTGTCGGTCTTCTCCACGACGATGCCGCGCGCGGTCAGGTAGGCGGTGAGCACCCGCGCCGGGATGCCCCAGTCGGCCATCGCACCGGTCGCGTCGAGCCCCGGGCAGGTCAGGGTGACCTTGATCGGGTCGAGCATGCAGTAGCCGTCGGTCAGGCCGGGGAAGCCGTGCCAGTCCGCGTCGGGTGCGAGGTGCCAGCAGGAGGGCTCGGTGCGCAGCAGGTCCGCCGGAGCCTCGTCGAACGGCAGCCGCGCCCCGCTCACCGGGTCGGTCACCTCACGCGGCTGCCACACCCCGAAGAACCAGGACGGCCGGTCCGCGGCGGCCTGGATACGCCGCCCGATCCGCACCATCTCCTGACGGAACCGCACCGCCTCCGTCACCGCCTCGTCGACCAGCCACTGCCCTTGCGGACCGTCCATCATGGCCGTGGCCACGTCCAGGGAGGCGATCATGGGATACAGCGGCGACGTCGTGCCGTGCATCATCAGCGCCTCGTTGAACCGGTCGTGTTCCACCGGCGCCCGCGGCGCGGACCTCACGTGCACCATGGCGCCCTGCGACAACGCCGCCAGCAGTTTGTGGGTGGACTGGGTCGCGAAGATCGTCGGCCGCTCCGGGCCGGGGAAGACCTCCTCGTCCACCGCCATGCCGTAGCGCCCCGCGTAGAGCGGATGGAAACGGGCGTACGCGAACCACGCCTCGTCGAAGTGCAGGCGGGGCGTGCCGGCCGCGAAGGCCCGGGCCGCCGTCGCCGCGTCGTAGCACAGCCCGTCGTACGTGGAGTTGGTGAACACCGCGTACTGGGCACGCGAGGACACCGCGTCCTGCGTGAGAGGGTTCGCCGCGATCCGCGCCGCCACCGCGTCGGCGGCGATCTCGGCCGGCGGCAGCGGTCCGGCGAGGCCGTAACCGTTGCGGGTCGGGACCAGGTACACCGGGCGGGCGCCGGAGACGACCAAGCCGCGCAGGACCGACTTGTGGCAGTTGCGGTCAACCAGGGCGATCTCGTCGCGGGTCACGCTGAAGTGACCGACCAGGCGGTTGCAGGTGGAGTCGCCGTGCAGGACGAAGTACGTGTGGTCGGAGCCGAAGACCCGCGCCGCGTTCCGCTCCGCCTCGCCGATCGGGCCGGTGTGCTCGAACAGCGAGCCGAGCTGCTCCACCGAGATCGACAGGTCGCTGCGCAGCAGCCGCTCCCCGAAGTAGTCGTGGAACGCCCGGCCGACGGGCGACTTGAGGAAGGCGACCCCGCCGGAGTGCGCCGGGGTGTGCCAGGAGTACTCGTGCGCGTCGTCGAAGCGCCGCAGCGCTTTGAAGAACGGCGGGAGGAGGGCCTCCTGGTAGGACCGCGCGGCAGTGCTGATCCGCCCCGCGATGAACACCGGCGTGTCCTCCAGCGGCCACACATAGCCCACCACCGACTGCGACACCCACAGCGGCAGCTCGCGCAGCCCTTCGCCCGCCATGACCAGGTACACCGGCAGGTTCTGGAACCGCTGGCCGATCCGGCGCAGCACCGCCGCGCCGCCCGGCTCGTCCTCGCCTCCGGGCGGAAGGTCCCAGGCGACCACCGCGGCGGCCAGACCGGCCTCCGTCCTGAGCACCGCCTCGGCGTCACAGGCGCTCACCACCCACCGGACGTGCAGGCCGCGCGCCCGGATCCCCTCGGCGATGCGCGCCAGCTGCCCGGCGGTGGCGCTCCTGTCCTCCGGATGCTCCGCCACCGCCACCAGAACCGTGCCGTCGGCCATGCCGTCCCCCTTCCCCCGTGGCCCGTGCCACCCCTCCCATCAGTGTTCGCCCTCTCCGCACGCACGATCGGCCGGCGAACGGTCAAACCACCTCTTCGACGTACACCGCGAACTGCGTCTTGACGCCTTGGCGTTGGCGGTTCGGTATCCCACGGCGTCCGGCTTCACGGCGCCGGGAGCGAGCGCGGCAGTCGTGCGGTCTGCCGCGCTCTTCCGTGGCGCCGTGGCCGGTCCGGTGCCCCCGTACGTTCGCCGGTCAGCGCACCAGCCGGGGGTCGGCGTTGTGCACCAGTTCCAGGGCCTGCTGGGGGAACCACTTGCCGGCCGCCGGATCCGGGTAGCCCCGCTCGGGATCGTCGGGGCCCGCCGTGCCGCGCGTGCACTGTCCGTCCGACTCACCGGGGATCTTCACCCACAGCTCGGCGTCGGCCAGCGGGTCGCCCGTGTCGAGGGTCGGCCGGGCACCGGTGCCGCGGCCGGGCGGGTTGCACCACTCCTGCGGGTCGGAGTAGACACCGGCCGGCGGGGTCCACGGGCCCTGGCCGTTGCGGCTGGTGTCGGTGACGAAGTGCTTCATGGCGGACGGCGCCTCGTGCACATGTGCGTCGAGCCATGACTGGGCGTCGTTCACCGGCCACCACTGGTTCGGGCAGTCGGCCGCCGCGCCGCCGGCCGACACGTAGCTCAGGCAGGACGAGATCAGCTTGCCGTACCAGGCCAGTTCGCTGTCGGAGCGGTAGTTGGAGACGTTCAGGAAGAAGCCGGTGGCGTCACCGACGCCGCCGGTGACCAGGCGCGGCACGATGTCGTTGACGCTGTGCCAGCCGCTGTGCCCTGCGTCCAGGTAGACCTTGGTCCCGGCGAGCGGCTCCAGGGCGTCCACCGCGTAGTGGATCTCGGTGTAGCGCTCGGTGGTCCTGCTGCCCTGCGCATCGTCCTGGCCGCAGTCCGAGGGCAGCAGCGACAGGGAGTCCGGCTCCAGGACCACCGTGGCGGGCAGCCGTCCGATGCCCGCGCGCACGGCGTCGATCCACGCCTCGTACTGCGCCGTGTCGGCGGCGCCGCCGGCCGAGTACTGGGCGCAGTCCCGGCCTGGGATGTCGTAGAGCGCCAGCACCGGCAGCGCGTGGCGGCGGGCCGCGTCCACGACCGTCTTGTGCACCGACGTCCGCACCTCGTCGGGCGTGCCGTCGCCGAACCACACGGCCTGCGGGGTCAGCGTCATCGCCAGGACGCCGGCCGCGTCCCTGATCTTCCCCTGCCCTGCCAGCTCCAGGATCTGCCGGTGGGCGTCCGGGTTCGCGGGCGGCGTGTAGAGGGTGGTGGGCCGGGGCACCTGCGCCGGCGCCGCCGCTGCCGTCTGCGCGGGAACGGCGGCGAGCGCGGTCGCGGCCAGCGCGGCGGCGGCCACGGTGACGGTGAGCGGGCGGAGAGTTCCGCCGGTTCCCCCGGCTCTGGTGACCCGCCCGGTTCCCCCGACTCCTCTGCTTCCTCCGGTTCCTGCGGTCCGGTCGGCTCTGCCGGGTGTTCCAGTGCTTCCGGCATGGTCGCGTGCGCTCATGCGGATGGGCTCCTCGGATTCGTAGGGGTGGCCGTGCGCTTCCACGATGAGGTTGGGAGCGCTCCCATATACGGCACCAAGGAATTAACCCCTCATACGGGAGCCGCGTCAATCCCCTTGGCAGGCTCCAGGAAGTGAAGGTTCAGGAGGCTGTCGCGCTCCCCGCCGACTGCACTGGTCCGAGGTCTCGACACGGCGCCTGGGTACCGCATCCGTCGCCGTCGTCCTGGCGTGGGCCGGCTGATCGGAGGGCGAGCATGGCCGTGGCCGCGGGCCGCGAGTGCAGTCAGCTTGGCCACGGCCAGGAAGGCCGGCGGCGATCCGCCGTCCGACCACGACCGGTCTGGTCCCTTGTTCAATCTTCCGTGACGCGGATGATCGTCCTGCCCGGGCTGCGCTTGCCGGAGGCGAACGCGGCGGGCGCCTCGGTGAGCGGCCGCACAGCCCCGACGACCGGGGTGAGCCGGCCGTCCCGCACCCGGGTGGCGAGGTCGGTGAGCCGGGCGCGGTCGGGTTCGACGACGAAGAAGACCGCCCGCCCGTCCTTGGGCCGGACGCGGGGCGGCGCGACGATGGTGACCAGCGTGCCACCGGCCCGGACGAGCGCGGCCGAGCGGTCGAGGATGTCTCCGCCGATCACGTCGAGCACGACGTCGACCTCGCCGGCGTCCTCCAGGTTCTCGGTCTGCGGATCGATGAAGGTGTGAACGCCGAGGGCGAGTGCCCGGTCCCGGTCGGGGGCCCGGCCGGTGCCGATGACACGGGCGCCGGCTGCACGGGCGAGCTGTACGGCGATCGAGCCGACGCCGCCCGCGGCGCCGTGGATCAGGACGGTCTGGCCCGTCGTGAGGCGGCCGTGGTCGAACAGGCCCTGCCAGGCGGTCAGTCCGGAGATGGGAAGGGCTGCGGCGAGCGTGTGGTCGATGTCCGCAGGGAGGGTGCCTCTATGTCTTTCGTCAAGCGAGTCGAGGGTTCCTCGGTTCGTAGAAGGTTCCGTCGCGGAGCATGGCGAACAGGACGCTGATGCGGTGGCGGGCGAGGCGGAGGAGGGCCTGGGTGTGGGTCTTGCCGCGGGCTCGGCAGCGGTCGTAGTAGGTGCGGGAGGCGGGATCGTGCAGGGCCGCGAACGCGGAGAGGAACATCGCCCGTTTCAGCTGCCGGTTCCCGCCTCTGGGGGCGTGTTCACCATGGATCGACGTGCCGGACTGCCGGGTTGCCGGGGCGAGGCCGGCGTAGGAGGCCAGGTGGGCGGCGCTCGGGAAGGAGCGGCCGTCACCGACGGTGGTCAGGAGGACTGCGGCGGTCCTGACTCCGATGCCGGGCATCGACGTCAGGACCTCGGAAAGAGGGTGGGCCTCCAGCAGGGCTTCGATCCTGGCCTCCAGGGCCCGGCGTTGTTCGTGGACGGCGGCCAGCGACTTCGCCAGCGACGGGACGATCACGTCGAGAGTGCCGGTGCCCGGGACGACGACGGTCTGTTCGTCGAGCGCGGTGAAGATGTCGTCGACCAGCCGCTCGGCCATCCGCGGTGCCCTCGGACGGACGATCTCGACCAGCCTGCGGCGGCCTGCCTTGCGCAGGGCCTGCGGGGATCCATAGCGCTCGAGGAGCCAGGTGACGGCCGGGTGGTCCAGGCGGGGGCCGAGGACACGTTCGAGGCTGGGGTGGAACTGGGTGAGCAGGCCGCGGATGCGGTTGGAGGTGCGGTTGGCCTCGCCGGCGAGGTCCTGGTCGAAGCCGACCAGCACGGTCAGCTCGGCGGTGGCCTCGTCGGTCAGGACGAGGGTGCGCAGGGTGTGGGGCATGGTGCGGGCGGCGTCCGCGATGACGGCGGCGTCCTTCGCGTCGGTCTTGGCCTCGCCGGGGTAGAGGTCGGCGATCCTGCGCATCGCCAGGCCGGGCAGGTAGGCGACCTGGCAGCCGGTGTCCCGGGCGACGGTCAGCGGCAGGGCGCCGATGGAGGCGGGCTGGTCCACGACCACCAGGACGGTGCCGAACTTGGTCTTGAGCTTGTCGAAGACGGCCCGCAGCTTTGGTTCGCTGTTCGGCAACGCCTTGTCGAAGACCGTCTTCCCGGCCGGGGTCAGACCGTGTCCGTGATGCGTCTGCTTGCCGACGTCCAGGCCCAGGAAGACGTCCACCCCGTCGATGCTGATCACCGTGCCCCCACATGCGTCGATGCGTGCCGGCCCCAGGGTCGGGAGCCGTTCTCGCGCAGCCACGTTATGCAGACCTGCCGCCCGCGAGCGGCCGGGCATTGCGCCCGGCAGGACGGTGGTCGGACCTCTGATCAGCGTCTCCGACGGCACCCCTCGGACCCGGTGACACCACCCCCCAGGTCATCCGATCGACAGGGGGCAACAGTCATGCCGGGCCCGGAGGCCAGCGGCCCTCTTGCAGGACCGCGAAAAAGATAACGGGGCGAGGTTGCGGGCCTCCACCGCGGTGTACTCGGCGAGGCTGCCGTCGCGGGTCCAGTCGGCCAGGCCGAACACTCGCTGGCCGACACTGAGACCGGTGGTGCCGTACCCCAGCTCCACGACGACACCGGACAGCTCGTGCCCGGGCACGCTCGGCGTACGGTCGCGGCCGGCGCGATCGGTCCAGGTGCCGGGCCAGTCCAGCTCGCCACGGGTGAAGCCTGCGGCGTGCACCCGAACGATGACGTCGTTCTCGGCCGCGTGGGGATAGGGCATGTCCGTCACAGACATGCCGGCCGGGCCGGCGCCACGGTCTCGCACGGTGATGGCTTGCATACGGCTCCTCACTGGAGACAGGGCGACGCGACCACACGGCCCGCTCGCCCGCGGGACTCAGAGCTGCTGCCGGTCCATGTATGCCGCTCTGCGTGATCGTCATCACCTGCTCTCGCAGGAGACGAGTGCCGTGGGAGCGACGCGCACGGGTCGTCACGTCGTCCTCGTCGGGTACCGGTCGGCCCGGCCGGAGAGCGCCGATGACGCGCTCGACCTGGGTGGTGCCGGGCCGGACGAGCAGGGCCTGGGCGAGCGCTCGGGAAGAGCGGGCGCGGGCACGAAAAGAGCCTCCCCATGGATGTCGTATCCGGGCCAGAAGGCTCACTGCTGAAGGAGACTTCCCTTCGGACCGCGAGACCTAGGCCGATGGTCCGACGCGTTGCCCGATGTGTTTCATCCCGTCTGCTGGTCCCATGACGGAATGAGTGATCTTGTGAACGAGCCAGGGCCGGACATCCTTCTGCGCTTGGCCGAGGAGAAGAACGTCTGGCTGTGCACGGTGCGTCCGGATGGCTCCGCCCACGTCACACCGGTCTGGTTCGTCTACCAGAACTCACGGTGGTGGATCGGTTCGGACGACAGCTCCGTCAAAGTCAGGAACATCCGCGAGGAGCCCCGTGTGTCCCTGGCTCTGGAGGACGGCCGGTTCCCGGTCGTCGCCGAAGGAGACGCATCACTGATGCGTGAGGGCTTCCCCCACCAGGTCGTGGCCGCGTTCGAGCGGAAATACGGCTGGGACGTATCCGCTCCCACCCGTCCCGGCAGCAATCGAGTGCTGCTCGAAGTGCCTGTGCGCCGCTGGCTGCTGGCCGGCACGGCCCAGTGACGGCGGCAGGGGCCGGCCTCGAAACTGTGAGCCGACGAGGGTTTCCCTGGCTTCACGGCTCGGTGCATCGGCCCGATGGACGCTGGAGGGAGGCGTCCCGGTGACGTCAGGCGCTGCCGCTCCGCGAAGCCGGCGCCATCCTGCGCGCGGGGCCGGTGAGGTGGTGTTTCGTGAGGGGTTGCGGTTGCCGTTGCGGCAGCTTCTACGGTCGTGACCAGGGCCGGAGAGACCGGCCCTGGTGAGGCGAGAATGAGGGAGACGGTGATGGACTGGCCGATCGCGGAGGTGGCCCGGATGTCGGGCGTGACCGCCCGTACGCTGCGGCACTACGACCAGATCGGCCTGCTGCCGCCCGCCCGGATCGGGGCCAACGGCCACCGGTACTACGGCGAACGCCAGCTGTTGCTCCTGCAGCAGATCCTCGTCCTGCGGGCGCTGGGTCTCGGGCTGGAGGACATCGGCCGCGTCCTGGCCGAGCAGGTCGACGAGGTGGAAGCCCTGCGCGGCCACCACCGACGGCTGCTGGCCGAACGGGACCGGCTCGACACACTGGCCGCCACGGTCTCCCGCACGATCGCCGAACTGGAGCAGTCCAGGAAGGACGACACCCCCATGACCATCAACCGCCCGGAGAACCTTTTCGACGGCGTCCAGCCCGACCAGTACCAGGACAGCCTGCGCGACTTCCCCGCCCACGCCGAGCAGGTCGCCCGCCACGTCGCCGGCATGAGTCCGCAGGACATCGAGGCCGGACAGCGCGAGCGCACCGCCCAGATGATCCGCCTCGCCGAACTCCGGGCCGCCGGCCACCCGGCGGACTCCGAGCCGGTGCAGAGCGAGATCGACGCCCAGTACCGGGCCGTGACCGCCCTGCGCCCGGTGTCGGCGGAGGAGCACAGGGCCATGGGCCGGGCCTGCGTCGACAACCCCGCCTGGCGCGCCGCCTACGAGGCCATCGCACCTGGCCTCGCGGCGTTCCAGCGCGACGCCATCGAGGCCTACACCGCCGAGCGCCTCGGCTGAGTGGCGGCCCCGGGGCCGCCGCCACATTCCGGCCGCGCCCGCGGACGGCCCTCGCCGGCGAGGGCCGTCCGCGGGCGCGGTGACGGTCACGCCGTGTTCGTGGTGCGCGCCCGGTGGGCGGCGACGTGATGCCGGACAGTCTGTGCGGTCGCCTCCCGGGTTCAGGGCACGAAGACCAGGCGCTCGTCGGTCTTGTCGGTCCATGCCTCGGAGATCCGGGCGAGCGGTACCGCCCGGGCGCGGACGTCGATCGCGCCCTGTGCCACCGCTGTGGCCAGTTCCGGCAGTTCTTCGATGAAGTCACGGGCAGGGACCGAGCCTATGCCGCTGCCGATGATCTGCAACCGGGACGCCCGCAGCGCGGCGGACGGGATCGGCGCGAGCGGGCCGTCGACCGATCCGATCTGGATCCAGGTCAAGGGTGCACCGCGGTCGGCGCGGGCGGTGAGCAGCGGCATCATGGCACGGGCGGACGGTTCGCCCCACACGAAGTCGATCACGACGTCGACGTCGGCGGCGACCTGGATCTCGTCGAAGGTGATCGTCTCGTCCGCGCCCAGGTCCTTCAGCGCCTTGAGCCGGGTGGTGTCGCGTCCGGCGGCGATCACCCGCGCGGCGCCGAACCGCTTGGCGACCTGGATCGCCATGCGTCCGGCGCTGCCGGTGGCGCCGAGAACGAGGACGCTCCCGCCCCGCCGGAAGTCGATGCGGCGACGCAGCGCGACCCAGGACGCCATCCCCGGGTTCATCGCGGCGGCGATCCGGACCGGGTCGATGCCGTCCGGCAGGACCACGCTGCGGCGCAGGTCGATGACGGTGCGGTCGGCGAACGTGCCGAGAGCCGTGTCGTCCATGACCGCATAGCGAAGATCGCCCCAGGGATCGCGCACGACGGCATCGACGCCGGGCACGAGCGGGAGTGCGCCGGTGGCGGAGTAGTGCGAACCGTTCGCCTTGGCCCGGGTCAGATGGTGGAGCCCGGCTGCGAGGACCTCCACGACCACCTCGTTCTCCTGGCGGGCGACCGGATCGGGGTGCTCGCCGTAGATCGGCGGAGCGTCGAACGCCGTCACGATGGCGGCATGCATGGTGACCTCCCACGGGGAGTAGTTTGGATTACCAACTAAATCTACGATGATTGGTAATCCAAACCATGTCAGGTAGCATGCGGTCCATGACCACCGACGACTCCACGGACGCCGTCCTGGACGGCCTCGTCCGCAGCGCCTTCCAGATCATGGGCGTACTCACCCGCGTCGGCGCCGAGCACGACCTGTCGCTCACTCAGCTCCGCGTGCTCGGCATCCTCCGCGACCGCCGGCCCCGGATGACCGACCTCGCGGCCTTCCTCGGCCTGGACAAGTCGACGATGTCCGGTCTCATCGACCGTGCCGAACGCCGAGGACTGCTGGCCCGCGGCAGGAACCCGGACGACAGACGCGCCGTCGACGTCTTCCTCACCCCGGCCGGACTCGAACTCACGCAACGGCTGGACGGCGAGATCCGGGACGCCCTGGCGCCGGCGACCGGCCGGCTCGACCCGCAGCAGCGCCGTCAGCTCGCCCAGCTCCTGGAACCCGTCGTCACCCCGCCGCTGCCGGTCACGCGGCGCCCCCCGGCCCAGCGCTGAGCGGACTTGCCACCCCGGTGCCCACGTCCGGGGTCCTCGGATACCCACTCACGTCCCGGACGGCGAGCGAGCTGTCCTGCCCTCGCGGTCACTCACCCCCGGCGCCGCCGGGCCCGGCCTCACGGCAGGGACGGGCCGTCCACACTTCGTCCCGGCGTCCGGACCGGCCCGGCAGGGCCCACCCGTCGAGGCTCACGCCGCGGCGGGTGTGACATGGCAGGTCACAGACGTCCCACCCCGTCGGCGCCCGTGCCGTAGAGCGCGGCGATCTCCTCGGAGCCCGGCCAGCGGCTGTAGGTGGGGGACTGCGGCCACCCCTCGGGCGAGTCCTGCCATTCCTCCTGCCGCCCGTACGGCAGGAGGTCGATGAGCGCGAAGGTGTGCGTGAGCTGCTCGGTACCCCGACCGCTGGTGTGCCAGGTGCGGTAGACGGTGTCCCCGTCCCGCAGGAACACGTTCACCGCGAACGCTCCCCCGGGCGGTGCGCCGGCATCGGCTCCGAAGGAGCTGCCGGCGGTCGAGTACCAGGTCATCCGGTTGCCGACCCGCCGCTTGTACGCGAGTGCCTCGTCGATCGGGCCCTGGGTGACGACGACGAAACGCGCGTCATAGCCGGCCAGGAACTCCAGGCGGGTGAACTGCGCGGTGAAACCCGTGCAGCCCGGACACTGCCATTCCTTGCCGGGGAACCACATGTGGTGGTAGACGATCAGCTGCCGCTTGCCGTCGAAGACGTCCACCAGCCGGACCGGCCCGTCCTCGCCTTCGAGGACGTAGTCGGGCATCTCCACCATCGGCAGGCGGCGGCGCTCGGCGGCGATGGCGTCCAGCTCCCGGGTCGCGGCCTTCTCCCTGGCACGCAGTGTCCGGAGCCGGCGCTCCCAGGTGGCGGCGTCGACGACGGGCGGCAGGGGATGAGTGGTCATGGTCCACCTCACAGAGTTCAGGCGCGGCAGTCACCGGTCACAGGGGTTGACCGGGCCGGGACCCGGAACTCATCGCTCCCCTGTCCATCCGCTCACGCCGGGGCGGTCTCCGGCCGTCGCACCGCGGGCTGCGCAGGACCGAACTCGCCGTGGAGGCCCCTGCCCCCGCAGCCCCGAACCGGCCTGCCCCGGCCGTCGTCGAGAGCGGGAACGGCGTACGGGCTCGGCGTACGGGCGCACGGGTTCAGTTGCCGTCCGGCGGCAACGTCAAGTCGCTCCAGTCGAAGCCGGGGGCGGTGACGCAGGTGACGAGCACGGGGTCGCCACCGGCGGGGTGGGCACATTGCCACCTCCCGGCGGGAACGGCGGCCCCCAGCACCTGCCCGGCCGCCTGGTCGGGGCCCAGCAGGGTGGTGGAGGCCGTGTGGGCGTCGGGGTGAGGGCCGTGGGCGAGAGTGAGGGGGCTGCCACTGTGCCAGAGCCACAGCTCCTCGCCGGCTACGCGGTGCCAGCGGGACTGCTCACCGGGCGCGAGCAGGTAGTGGATGGCGCTGGCGGCCACGCGGCGCCCTTGTGCGGTGTCGACGTGCTCGCCCGCCGACCACAGCCTTCGGTACCAGCCGCCCTCGGGATGCGGCTCAAGACCGAGCCGCACGGCCAGAGCCGGGCGGTCCCGCCTGGGCTTGCCCTCACGGTGCACTGTCCTTCGTCCTTCCTGCCGCGCAAGACCGTGGCCCGCTCCTGCTCGGTCCTCCCCGATACCCTGACAACCCGGTGACCGCTCCCCCGCGTCACGGCCGTCCGAGGACGATCACTCCCACGAGCGCATGCCCGTGGGACGGCCCGGGCGAAGGCCCCCCGGCCACGGCGCGGTCGCCCGGCGCCAGGGCCGGCGAATGGACGGCCCGGGCGGATGCCTTGGCGGTCCGGACAGAAGTGGGCCCCGGCGTGCGGCGCCCGCTGGTCGGAACCCACTTCTGTCCGCAGCTGTTACCGGGTCCTGGGCGGTTCGTGCCGGGTGAAGGCGGCGATCAGCTCGTGAGGGGCGGCGTTGCCGGAATCGGCCGCGTGGGCCTCGGCGGTCGCGAAGTCGGCGGCCTCGGCGCTGCGCGGGAACAGCTCACGCTCGTACACGCTGAGCGCGGCCTCGACGTCTCCGGGATGTGCGGCCAGGGCCTTGCCGAGTTCGGCTCCGTCGAGCATGGCGAGGTTGGCGCCCTCGCCGTTGGGGGCCGCGAGGTGGGCGGCGTCACCGAGCAGGGTCACCCCCGGCACGCGGTCCCACCGGTGCCCGGTCGGCAGGGCGTAGAGGGGGCGCAGCACCGGCGCGGTGTCGGCGTCGGTGATCAGCGCGGTCAGCTCCGGCGCCCAGCCGTCGAATTCCTGCGCGATCCGGGCGGTGGCCGCGGCGGAGTCGGTGAAGTCGATGGCGTCGAACCAGTCCCGCGGCCGGGACAGCCCCACGTAGGCGTGCAGGGTGTCGCCCTTCTCCCGGTGGGCGAAGATCTCCCGGTCCGGCGTGACGGCGATCATCGACCCGGCGCCGACCGCCTTCGCCGCGGCCGGGTGCCGGACACCGGCGTCGAACAGGTAGGTGTCGACGACCGACCTGCCGGTGTACTCGGGGGTGACGGCGGAGAGCAGCGGCCGGATCTTGGACCACGCGCCGTCCGCGCCGACCAGCAGCGCGGCGACGACGGTGCTGCCGTCCGCGAACGTCACCTCGTGACGGCCGTCGCCGAGGCTCCGGGCGCCGATGACCTTGTGGCCCCACCGGACGGTGCCGGCCGGCAGCGAGTCGAGCAGGAGCTGCCGCAGCTCACCGCGCTGCACCTCGGGGCGCCCGCCCGTGCCGTCGTCGGCCTTGTCGAACAGGACGGTCCCGTCCGGATCGAGGACCCGCATCGCCTGCCGGCCCTCCAGGATCAGCGCGCGGAACTCGTCCGTCAGGCCGGCGGCTTCGAGCGCGATCTGCCCGTTGTAGTCGTGGATGTCGAGCATTCCGCCCTGGGCGCGGGAGGCCGGGGAGGGTTCCGCCTCGTAGACCGCGGCGGGTATTCCGTGCAGGTGCAGGACGCGGGCGAGGGCGAGGCCGCCGAGGCCCGCGCCGATGATCGTGACATCGCTGGTCATGGGTACGTTCTTCCTGTCGAGGGCGACTGGACGGGTTCCTGGCTGGTCATGCCGGAGCCCGTACCAGCGGGCCGGGACGGTGGTGCCGGTGACCGGCGCCGCTGACGAGCGGCGCCGGACGACTCCACTGTGCTGGCGCCCGGCGACAGAACACCGACAGGTCACCGGCCCCCGCCGACAACCTGCCTACAGCGGCCGACGGCTGAGCCACAGCCACCGACAGCCGGCCTACGAGCGACCGTCGGGCCGGCCACAGCGACCGGCCGGCCACCCGGCGGCGTCCGGCCGACGAGCGGGAGGAGCGGACAGGGCCCACCAGTCCTCGTTTCCGGTGGGCCTGCCCGCCGAGCGGAAGCCGTGGAGCGGAAGCCGTGCGGAACAAGTGCTGCGATCGTTCGGTCTACCGGACCAGACAGGGTCGCTTGGCGTCGAACTCCCAGCCGGGAATCAGATAGCGCATGCCGACCGAGTCGTCCCGCGCGCCCAGCGCCTTCTCCTGATACAGCTCGTGGGCGGCGAGGAGCCGGTCCATGTCGATCTGGACGCCGAGACCGGGGGCGTCGGGGACGGCGATCTCGCCGTCGACGATGCGAGGCGGCGCCACGGTGAGCTGCTCCAGGCCCTCCTGCCAGATCCAGTGGGTGTCCAGGGCGTTGTACTCCCCCGGTGCGGCGGCTCCGCAGTGGGTGACCATCGCCAGGGAGATGTCGAAGTGGTTGTTGGAGTGGCAGCCCCAGGTCAGGCCCATGGCGTTGCAGAGCTGGGCCACGCGCACCGAGCCCTGCATGGTCCAGAAGTGCGGGTCGGCCAGCGGAATGGAGACGGACTGCAGAGCGATGGCGTGGGTCATCTGCCGCCAGTCACAGGCGATCATGTTGGTCGCGGTGGGCAGGCCGGTGGCGCGGCGGAACTCGGCCAGGATCTCGCGCCCGGAGTAGCCGTCCTCGGCTCCGCAGGGGTCTTCGGCGTAGGCGAGGGTTCCGGCCAGGGGCGTGCACAGCTCGACGGCCTCGCGCAGCGACCAGGCGCCGTTGGGGTCGAGGGTGACGCGTGCCTGGGGGAAGCGCTCCTTGAGAGCGCGTACCGCCTTGACCTCCTCGGCGCCGTCGAGGACGCCGCCCTTGAGCTTGAAGTCGCGGAATCCGTAGAGCTCGTAGGTGGCCTCGGCCTGGCGGACGATCGCCTCGGGGGTCAGGGCCTCCTCGTGGCGGATGCGGTACCAGTCCACCGGTGCGCCGGGGGCACGGTGGTAGTCGAGGTCGGTGCGGTCGGGGTCACCGACGTAGAAGAGGTAGCCGAGGACGCGGACCGTGTCGCGCTGCAGGCCGTCGCCGAGGAGGGCCGCCACCGGTACGTCGAGGTGCTGGCCCAGGAGGTCGAGCAGTGCCGACTCGACGGCGGTGACGGCGTGGACGGTGGTGCGCAGGTCGAAGGTCTGGGCGCCGCGTCCGCCTGCGTCCCGGCCGGCGAAACGGTCCTGGATCTCGCGCAGGATCCGCTTGTAGTCGCCTGTCTTGGACCCGGTCACGAGGGATTCGGCGTCGCGCAGGGTCTGGGTGATCTTCTCGCCGCCGGGTACCTCCCCGAGGCCCGTGCGACCTTCGGAGTCCGTCAGGACGAGGACGTTGCGGGTGAAGCGGGGGGCGTGGGCTCCGGAGAGGTTCAGTGCCATGGAGTCGCGGCCCGCCACGGGGTAGACGGCGAAGGCGGTGACGGTCGGCTGCTTGGTGTTCATGCTTGCTTCGGACTCCTTGTGAAAGGTGTCGGCTCGGGCAGAGGATCGGCGTGCGGTTCAGTGTCACAGGCCCAGGCCGGTGACGGCCCACCGGCCGAGGCTTCTCCCACATCCCGGACGTGACGTCGCGGCCCGGCCCCACCTCCCGGTGCTGAGCCCCCTCTCACCGCGCGGCTCTGAGGAGACGCGCCGGGCTGTCCGGTGTCCCGGTCTCCGACCGGCTGCTGCATCCGGCCCACCCCCCATACCGAGCGGCTCACTTATGGTTCCCGCACACATGCCCTGCCGCTGTGTCGGCTGCCTAGTGTGGTCCGCCGCGGTGGGACGCAGCCGTGGACACGCGAGGAGAGGGCGGGAGCATGGGGTGCAGGCAGAGCCGTACGGGGCGGTGGAGGATGCTGCTCGCCCTGCTGCTGGCGGTGGCGGCCGGGCCGGTGGCCGGCGCCGGCCCGGCGTCCGCCGCCGGGCCGACGCCCTCCTACCTCACTCTGGAGGCGAGTTACGGGGCCGGAACCGTCTCGAACGGCTGGGAACGTGTGGAGCGCTACCTCGACACCACCGCCGGGTTCCGCACCGAGGGCTATCCCCCCGACGGCCGTGGTGACCAGGACGGGAAGCGGGTCACGTACTTCGGCGGGGTCTCCCGCCCGTACTCCGGCCGCTTCCTGCTCTACTCCGCCCCCGGCTGGAACACCGGCACGCGCACCACACCCGTCCTCCTCGTCCACGGCGCGAACGACAACGCGGACCGCGCCTGGGCGGATCCGGGTGAGGCGGGCGGATACGGCTGCGGCGCCCTGTCCTGCCCGTCCACCGGTCTGATGCAGTACCTGGCCGGACGCGGCCACCGCGTCTTCGCCGTCGGCTTCGCGCACAAGCAGGGCGACAACCTGATGCAGGCGCAGGTCGTCGGTGACGCCGTCGCCGTCGTCAAGGCCAGGCTCGGTGTCGACAAGGTCGACCTCGTCGGCTGGAGCAAGGGCGAGATGTCGGCGCGCGCCTACGTCTCGTCGCTGAAGCCGGACTGGGGACGGGCGTACGCCGGTGACGTGCGCAGGCTGATCACCGTCGGCGGTCCGAACGGCGGCTACGACTACCCCTACGCACACGGCTGGGCGCACGACTTCTCCATCTGGCCCGAGTGCGGCGGTACGGTCAACGCGCCCTCCCCGCACTCGCGGATGACCTGCTACGGCCAGTACACCGCGCACCCCGAGTACGCGATGACGCCCTCCGGCGGCTACGACGACTATCCCGGCCAGCGCCAGATGCTGGCCCGCTGGGACGGGACGTACGGGGTCGACGGCACCGCGCAGGACTGGTACACGACGTACTACGGCGGCCAGGGCCTCTACACCGCGGGCAGCGGCATCCAGGCCGCCATCGACGCGGGGTCGCTGATCGAGCCGCTGCACGCCGCCGGCGTACCCGCCTCCGTCACCACCTACCTGCTGGCCGGCGGATCCCCGGACGTCGTCGGCATCTTCAACGAGAACCGCGGGCCCAGCGACGGTGTCGTCCTCATCGCCAGCGCACTCGACACCACCGGTGTCCGCACGGTCGGCGCCACCGCCACCGTCGCCGGAGCCAACCACCTGGAGCTGGGCTGGAACAGCTCGGCCGCCGCCCAGATCGCCACCTGGCTCTCGTGACGGGCCGACCGACACCGGACAAGGCAGGACCGCACATGACCACGCACAGCATCCGCACCCGCCGTGTACCCACCGGCCGGCTCACCGTCCAGGTCTGCGAGGTGCGGGACGAGGGCGAGCCGGTCGTCTTCGTCCACGGCAACGTCTCCTCCTCCGCCTTCTGGCACACCACCATGGCCCTGCTCCCGGACCGTTACCGCCCCCTCGCGCCGGACCTGCGCGGTTTCGGCGGCACCGACCCGCTGCCCGTCGACGCCACGCGCGGCCTGCGCGACCACGCCGACGACCTCGCCGCGCTGCTGACGGCCCTCGGGATCGACCGGGCGCACTTGGTGGGCTGGTCCATGGGCGGGGGCGTGGTCATGCAGTACCTGTGCGACCGTCCGGCCGCCGTGCGCTCCATGACCCTGGTCAACCCGGTGTCACCGTACGGCTTCGGCGGGACCCACGGGGTGGACGGCGTCCTCAACTCCGAGGACGGGGCGGGATCGGGCGGCGGCACGGCCGACGCGGAGTTCGTCACGCGCCTCGCCGGCGGTGACCGCGGCGGGGACTCCCCGGCCGCGCCCCGCTCCGTCCTGGCGAACTGCTACGTCAAGCCGCCGTGGCGCCCCGGGGCCGAGCGCGAGAACGCCTACGTGGAGTCCATGCTCACCACACGTACCGGCGACGGCCACTACCCGGGCGACAGCGTGCCGTCCCCCGCGTGGCCGGGCGTCGCCCCCGGCACCCGGGGGGTGCTCAACTCCCTCTCACCGCTGTACTTCCGGGTCGACGGGCTGCACCTGGCCGACCCCAAACCGCCGGTGCTGTGGGTCCGCGGCCAGGACGACGTGATCGTCTCGGACACCTCGATGTTCGACCTGGCGCACCTGGGCTCGATCGGCGCGGTGCCCGGCTGGGACGGCACGCCCGCCCAGCCGATGGTGGCGCAGACCCGGCAGGTCCTGGACCGCTACGCCGCGCACGGCGGCACGGTACGGGAGATCGTCATTCCCGGTGCCGGGCACGCGGTGCACCTGGAACGTCCCGCGGAGTTCGGCGCGGCCCTGCTGGCCGTCCTGACGGCCTGACACCGTCTCGGAGGACTCGGGCGGTTGCTGTGTCCGGGGCAGGCAGGGCCCGGCAGGCATGGGGCGGGCGGGTCGTCGACGCGGTCCCGTCATGGCCGAACCGCCGGCCGTAGGCGTGGGAATGTGCGTCCCGGGCGGGGATCCCGGCTCGCGCCGCGCCGTCCGGTACGGCGGTTGTCACCCTGCCTCGCCCGGCCTCACGGGACTGCGCGGCTCCCCGGTCTCGCGTGCCGTCGGGTGACATGTGCGAGAAGGGCCGTCCGGCCGCGGGCAGCGGCTGCGCCACTGCCCGCGGCCGGAGTGGCGGATCAGCGGACGTGGACCGTCACCACGTCAGAGGCGTGCAGGCGCTTCGGATGCCGGTCGTGCTTGCTGGTCAGGCCGTACAGCACCGCGCGGAACTTCAGGTCCCCGCGGCGCGCCGAGGTGCCGTGCGCGGTCACCCGCACGTCGCCGTTGCGGACGGCGCTGCAGTTCTCCTGGTGCCAGCCCTCGCCGAAGCCGTTCTCCTCCAGGCACAGCTGGTGCAGGAAACCGGCGCTGTCGTCGTCGCCCTGCGCCGTGACCGTGATCGTCTTGCCGACGTGCGCCGTGCGGGGCGCCGTGACGTCCACGTCGCCCTTGGCGAACGCCGGAACAGCGGCCAGCGTCACCGAGGCCAGACCCAGCGCGCCGATCACGGCCATCCGGCCGTAGCGTGCCTTCGTCCCGGCCTTCTTCGTCCTGGTCATGGACTTCCTTCCTGCGGGTCTCCCCCATGGCGAGGCCCGCTCCCCTGTGTGCGACGGCGCCCTGTTGCGCCCTCGCCGACCAGTCAGATGGGCACGATCCGCGGCCCGTTGCGCCGGTCGGGCGCCGTTACAGATCCAGGACAAAGCCCGTCGGCAGGCCCGGGGCGGGGCCGGGGTGGCCGCTTCGGTGAGCGATCCGCCGTCCCGTCCGGCTCACCTGTGTCAGGGCTGGATGTTCTCCAGGTCCTCCAGGAGGGCGGAGTGGGCCGGCTGCCAGCCGAGGGCGTCGCGGGTACGGGCGCTGGACGCGGGCTGGTCCATGGCGAAGATCGGGCCGAACGGGCCGAAGGTCTCCTGCGGAACCTGCTCGACGGGAAGGCCCAGGCGCCGGCCGATGACGGTGGCGATGTCCCGCACCGCGTCGCCCTCGTCGGCGACCGCGTGCCAGGACGTCCCGGCCGGTGCCGATTCGAGGACCAGACGGAACAGGACCGCCGCGTCGAGCGCGTGCACGGCCGGCCAGCGCTGGGTGCCGTCGCCGGGGTAGCCGGCCACCCCCGTGCGGCGCGCCGACTCGGCCAGCAGCCCGGCGAATCCGCCCTGTCCCTGGTTGTGCACCGTGCGCGGCATGCGGACCGCCGTGCTGCGCAGACCGCGCTCGGCGAGATCCAGCAGTGCCGTGACCGACCGGCCCCGGCCGCCCACCGGCCCGTCGGTCGGCAGCGGGTCGGCCTCGGTGGAGGCGCGCCCCGGCACCCAGGGCGTACCCGAGACCGTGACGATCGGGCGGTCGCTTCCGATGAGTTCCTGCCCGAGCGCGGCCAGAGCGGCGCTCTCCTCGGCGACGGCCCGCGCGAGCGCGTCCGGGCTGCTGTAGTCGCGTCCGAACGCCAGGTTGATCACGCCGTCGGACTGCGCGGCGCCGGACCGCAGGACGTCGAGGTCCGCCAGATCCCCTCGCAGCACCTCGGCGCCGGCGCTCTCGAGGGCCTGCGCGGAGGCGTCCGAGCGGGCCAGTGCGAGAACGCTGTGGCCGTTGCCGAGCAGTTCGGTGACCACGGCGGAGCCGATGGTGCCCGTGCCGCCGGTGATGAAGACGTGCATAAGTACTCCCTGAAAGTGATGGGACTCTTGTCCCATCACTGACACTACACGGTGACGGGACAACAGTCCCATCACCTATCCTGTCCTCATGGCTAGATGGCAACCAGGGGCGACCCAGCGACTCGTCGTCGCGGCCGTGGACCTGTTCACCGAGCAGGGGTACGACGCGACCACGGTGGCGCAGATCGCCGAGCGCGCCGGCGTCACCAAGAGCACCTTCTTCCGGCACTTCTCCGACAAGCGGGAGCTTCTGGTCGCCGGGCAGGAGACGCTCAGCAGGCTGCTCGCCGACGGCATCGCGCAGGCGCCCGCGGACGCCACCCCGCTGCAGGCGGTGGCGGCCGGTCTCGAGCGCGCGTCGAGCGCCATGGGACCGGCCAACCGCGAACTCGGCCCCCGCCTCGAGGCGGCCGTGGCGGCCAGCACCGAACTCCAGGAACGCGACGCCCTCAAGAGCGTCGGCCTCGCGGCCGCTATGACGGCCGCGCTCGTCGCCCGCGGTGTCCCCGAGCCGACGGCGCACCTCGCGGGCGAGCTGGGAGTCCTCGCCTTCAAACGCGGCTACGCCCGGTGGTGCGAAGGCGACCGGGACGACGCGCGGGGACTCGCGCCGCATGCCCTGGCGGCCCTGGACGACCTGCGCGCGGCAACCGCGTCACTGGGCTGACCGGCGCCGTCCGCCGGCCCGGTCCGGAGCGCTGCGGCCCTTGGAGCCGGGAACAGAAGTGGGCCCCGGCGGGCGGCGCCCACTTCTGTTTCCCAAGCTCTGACCCGACGGGGCACGCTCCTGCGCTGCCCAGGACCGGGCGCGCTCCCTCTGCACCCCGCCGCACCGCTGCCCCACCGCCCCGCCGCCCGGCCCAGCAGCCGGGACGGGCCGTAGTACCCCGGTATCACTGGCCCCCCGGGTTTCAGCCCGCGGTACCACCGGATCGGGCGGATCACGGACTTAGCGTGAGGCAGGAGGCGTCGGGCGTTTCGGGCGCCGGAGTCCGGAAGAGGGAACGCGAATGATCGAGGCACAGCAGCTCACCAAGAGGTACGGGGAGAAGACGGCCGTCGACGGTCTGGACTTCACCGTGCGGCCGGGCACGGTGACCGGCTTCCTGGGGCCCAACGGCGCGGGCAAGTCCACGACGATGCGCATGATCGTCGGACTCGACGCGCCGACGAGGGGCTCCGTCACCGTGAACGGACAGCACTACGCACGTCACCGGGCGCCGCTGCAGGAGGTCGGGGCGCTGCTGGAGGCGAAGTCGATCCACCCCGGCCGCTCGGCCTACCACCACCTGCGGGCGCTCGCGCTCACCCACGGGATCCCGCGCCGCAGGGTCGACGAGGTCGTCGGCCTCGCCGGTCTCGGCAGCGTCGCGAAGAAGCGGGCCGGTGCCTTCTCCCTCGGCATGGGCCAGCGGCTCGGTATCGCGGCGGCCCTGCTCGGCGATCCGCAGACCGTGATGCTGGACGAGCCGGTCAACGGGCTGGATCCCGAGGGCGTCCTGTGGATCCGGAACCTGCTCACCTCCCTCGCGGCCGAAGGGCGCACGGTGTTCGTCTCCTCGCACCTGATGAGCGAGGTGGCGCTGGTGGCGGACCACCTGATCGTCGTCGGGCGCGGCCGGCTGCTGGCCGACACGACCGTGCGGGACCTGGTGCGCGAGGCGGGCGGCGACACCGTGAAGGTCGCCACGAACGACCCGGCGCGGCTGCGGGACGTGCTGGCCGGACCGGGCATCGACATCACCGGCCGCATCGGCTCCGAGGAACTTCAGGTCACGGGGGTGTCCGCCCGCGAGATCGGCCTGAAGGCGGCCGAGCACGGGATCCCTCTGTTCGAGCTGACCACCAAGGCGGTGTCGCTGGAGGAGGCGTTCATGGACCTGACCCGGGACGCCGTGGAGTACCACGGTTCCACGACCCGCACCGAGACCGCCGGGAGCGCTGCATGAGCACCCTCACCGCCACACCCGAGACCCCCGAGTCCGCCCCCGCCGCCCCCGCCCGTTCCGCCTACCGGGTGACCGGCCGGCGCGTGCTGGCCTCCGAGTGGGCCAAGCTCTGGTCCCTGCGCTCCACCTCGATCACCCTCGGCCTGGGCCTGCTGTTCCTCGTCGCCTTCGGTGTCATCGCCGCGAGCCACTACAAGTCCGACGTCGGCTCCGGCCGCCACCTGGACCGCGACTTCGCCACGTCCACGGCGCTGAGCCTGTCCCTCTTCGGCACGAACTTCGCCCAGCTCGCGCTCGGTGTGCTCGGCGTCCTGGTCACCGCCGGCGAGTACTCCACCGGGATGATCCGCTCCACCCTGGCCGCGGTGCCGCGCCGGCTGCCCGTGCTGTGGTCGAAGGCGGCGGTGTACGGACTGGTCGCCCTGGTGGTCGCCACGGTGGGCGCGTTCGCCGCCTTCCTCGTCGGCAGCCGGATCGTGTCCGGCACACCCGCCGCCATGGGCATCGGTCACGCCGGTGTCGTCCGCGCCCTGCTGGGCGCCGGGCTCTACCTCGGACTGGTCGGCGTGATCGGCACCGCCCTCGGTGCGCTGCTGCGGTCGGTCGCCGGTGGCATCTCCGTCCTGGTCGCCGCCCTCATGCTGGTGCCCGGACTGGTCTCCCTGCTGCCCACGTCATGGCAGGGGAACATCAATCCCTACCTGCCGAGCCACGCGGGCGAGTCGGTCTTCGCCCTGACCCATGACTCGACCGCCCTGTCCCCCTCCGCGGGGCTGCTGGTCCTCCTCGGCTGGACGGCTGTGGCGCTGGCCGGTGCGGCGTACCGGCTGGTGCGCAGCGACGTGTGAGCGGCGGCAGCCCGCATCATGGGCTGGTGACATCAGTGACCGCCGGCACCCCGGTGCCCGCCGCGCCCACCGTGCCCGCCGACGACCTCGGCGGGATGGGACCGCTGGTCGCCCGGCTCGGCCGGGCCGGCCAGCGGCTGCGGCACGCCGACCGGGCCCGTCCCTGGGCGCTGGACACCGCGGTGGTGGTGCTGGTCTTCCTGCTGTTCTGCGTGCCGGACCTGCTGCACGCGTTCGGCGTGATCAGCGGGGACGGCGGCGGGGACGGCCCGCGCCGCTTCCGCCTGCTGTTCACCCGGTTGCCCGTGGCGGGCATGCTGGGCCTGCAGACCGGGCTGGTGCTGCCGCTGCTGTGGCGGCGGCGGGCACCCGCCGTGGCCTTCGGCGTCGTCACGGCCGTGTTCGTCCTCCAGTGGTCCCTCGGCGCCGCGCTCCGTGCGGACGTGTCGCTCTTCGTCGCCCTGTACAGCCTCACCCTGCACGGCCGGCTCCGGCAGCTGCCGTGGGCCTGCGCGGCCGTGGCGGGCGCGTTGAGCCTGGTCGCCGCGCGGGTCTCTGCGGTGATCTCGGTCTGGGACGCGCTGTTCTTCCTGCTCAGCACGGCGACAGCGGCGCTCGCCCTGGGCCTGGTGGTCCGCATCCGGCGGGCCCAGCTGGCGGGGCTGCGCGACCGTGCGACCCGGCTGGAGATCGAACGCGACCAGCGCGACAGACTCGCCGTCGCGGCGGAACGGGCGCGGGTGGCCCGGGAGATGCACGACATCGTCGGGCACAACCTGTCCGTCATCATCACGCTCGCCGACGCGGGCGCCTACGCCACGGCCACCGCTCCGGCGCGGGGGGAGGAGGCCCTGCACCTCATCGGCGACACCGGCCGCCAGGCCCTGAGCGAACTGCGGCGGGTGCTCGGCGTGCTCCGCGAGGCGGGCGACTCGGGCGGCGAGCCCGAGCTGCGCCCGCAGCCCCGGCTCGCGGACATCGACGCGCTGTGCGAGGGCGTGCGCGCCGCCGGGCTGGAGGTCCTCTATCGTACGGCCGGTGATGTCGACGCCCTCGACAGCGGGGTGCAGCTGACCGTCTACCGCATCGTGCAGGAAGCCCTGACGAACACGCTGAAACACGCCGGCGCGGGCGCGCGGGCGACCCTGGCGATCGTGGTCGAGGACAGCCGGCTGACCATCGCCGTCCAGGACTCCGGCCCGCCCGCACCGGCGGTCGGCCCCGGCACGACGAACGAGGAAGGACACGGCCTGGTGGGCATGCGGGAACGCGCCGCTCTCTACGGCGGACACGTCAGCGCGGGACCGGCGGGCCCGGGGTGGACGGTGCGCGCCACCCTCGACCTGACTCCCCGGGGCGGTGCGCGATGACCACCGTGCTCGTCGTGGACGACCAGCCGCTCCAGCGGTACGGCTTCCGCATGCTTCTGGACTCCGTTCCCGAGACCGATGTGGTGGGCGAGGCCGGGCACGGGGCCGAGGCCGTGCGCAAGGCCGCCGAGCTGCGCCCCGACGTCGTCCTCATGGACGTACGCATGCCCGGCATGGACGGCATCGAGGCCACCCGCCGCATCGCCGCCGCGGGAGACCGTTCCCGGGTCCTCGTGCTGACCACCTTCGACCTGGACGAGTACGTCTACGCGGCCCTGCGCGCCGGGGCCAGCGGCTTCCTCCTCAAGGACGCCCGCCCCGAGGAACTCCTCGCCGGCATCCGTGCCGTGGCGGTCGGTGACGCGGTGATCGCTCCCGCGCTCACCCGCCGTCTGCTGCACGAGTTCGCCCGCATCGTCCCGCCCCCCGGGGACGGGTCCGCCGAGGACCCGCGCCTGAGCGCCCTCACCGACCGCGAACGCCAGATCCTCGTCGCCGTCGGCAAGGGCTGGACCAACGGTGAGATCGCCACGCGGTTCGTCCTGTCGGAGTCCACGGTGAAGACGCATGTCGGCCGTGTCCTGTCCAAGATCGGCGCCCGCGACCGCGTCCAGGCAGTGATCTTCGCCTACGACCACGGCCTGGCCCGTCCGCACGCGGACTGACCCCACACGGCGACGAGGACCCCGGACCGGGCCCGAGTCCGAGGGCGTCCGGTGCGCCGGGCCGCTCGTGGGACGACGTCGACCGCCTCGCCGCACTGCCCGGGCCGCGGAGACGTGGAGCCGTGTGGGGACGACCCCCGCATCGCTGGTCAACCGGGGCGACCAGGACGGGGGCCCGGTTGTGGCGCACCCCAGCACACCGAGGGGCCACGGGTGGGCCCCGCCCGGCCTGACGGCACGGCCCACCAGCGGCCACGGACAGCACGCATGAAGGACGCGAGGGACCGGTGTCCGTCCAGTGGATCTCCCTCGGGGCTCTCCCCAGCCACATGCTTAAGCAAAGCCGAAAGAAAAGCCTGCCCAACTTCTTGACCGCGCCATGACGGCCGGGCATGGTTCCGGAGAGCGCTCTCCCGACCCCGCGCTCCTCACAACTCCCCTCCCCAGGAGACGACTTCATGCCCCCACATGCCCCGGGCACGGCGCTGCCCCCAGGAAGAAGACACCTCACTCCCGCGCGCCCGGTCACCGTCGGCGCGCTGGTGACCGCGCTGGTCGGCGCCCTGCTCGTCCTGTTTCCGGCCCCCGCCGCGCAGGCCGCTCCCGTGCTGCTGTCCCAGGGAAAACCCGTGACGGCGTCCAGCCAGGAGAACTACGGGACCCCGGCCTCCGACGCCGTCGACGGTGACCTCACCACCCGATGGTCGAGCGCCGCCTCCGACCCGCAGTGGATCCGGATCGACCTCGGTGCGCCGGCCGCCGTCAGCCAGGTGGTACTGCGCTGGGAGACCGCGTACGCCAAGGCCTACCGCATCGAGCTGTCGGCCGACGGCACCAGCTGGAGCACGGCCTACTCCACCACCACCGGCACCGGCGGAACCGAGACGCTCGATGTCGCCGGCACCGCCCGCTACGTGCGCATGTACGGCGTGAGCAGGGCGACGCAGTACGGCTACTCGCTGTGGGAGTTCCAGGTGTACGGAGGCACCGGTGACGGCGGCGGCCCCACCCTGCCCGGCGGCGGGGACCTCGGCCCCTACGTGCACATCATCGATCCCTCCACCCCCGACATCCAGGGCAAGCTGGACGCGGTCTTCAGGCAGCAGGAGTCCGCCCAGTTCGGCACCGGCCGGCAGGCGTTCCTCTTCAAGCCCGGCACCTACGACGGCATCAACGCGCAGATCGGCTTCTACACCCAGATCGCCGGTCTCGGCCTGCGGCCCGACGACACCACCTTCAACGGGGACGTGACCGTCGACGCCGGCTGGGCGGGCGGCAACGCCACCCAGAACTTCTGGCGTTCGGCGGAGAACCTCGCCCTCCGCCCGGTCAGCGGAACGGACCGGTGGGCCGTCGCCCAGGCGTCCTCCTTCCGCCGGATGCACGTCAAGGGCGGCCTCAATCTCGCCCCCGCCGGGTACGGCTGGGCCAGCGGCGGCTACATCGCCGACAGCAAGGTGGACGGAACCGTCGGACCGTACTCGCAGCAGCAGTGGTACACCCGGGACAGTTCCGTCGGCGGCTGGACCAACGGTGTGTGGAACATGACGTTCTCCGGTGTCGAGGGTGCGCCCGCCACCAGCTTCCCCGCGCCCCCGTACACCACGCTCGACACCACTCCGGTCTCCCGCGAGAAGCCGTTCCTCTACCTGGACGGCAGCGAGCTGAAGGTGTTCGCCCCGGCCAAGCGCACCGACGCGCGCGGTACCACGTGGGCGAACGGCGCCACGCAGGGCCAGTCGATCCCGCTGAGCAGGTTCTACGTCGTCAAGCCGGGCGCCACCGCGGCCACCCTCAACGCCGCGCTCGCCCAGGGCCTGAACCTGCTGTTCACTCCCGGCATCTACCACGTCGACCGGACGATCCAGGTGAACCGGCCGGACACGATCGTGCTCGGCCTCGGCCTGGCCACGATCGTCCCGGACAACGGTGTGACGGCGATGAAGGTCGCCGACGTCGACGGCGTGCGGCTGGCCGGCTTCCTCGTCGACGCCGGGCCGGTCAACTCCCCCATTCTGCTGGAGATCGGCACCCCTGGCGCCGGCGCGGACCACTCCGCGGACCCGACCACCGTCCAGGACGTCTACTTCCGCATCGGCGGCGCCGGTCCGGGCAGGGCCACCACCAGCCTGGTCGTCAACAGCGACGACACGATCATCGACCACACCTGGGTGTGGCGCGCGGACCACGGTGACGGCGTGGGCTGGGAGACCAACCGGGCCGACTACGGCGTCCGCGTCAACGGCGACGACGTCCTGGCCACCGGCCTGTTCGTCGAGCACTTCAACAAGTACGACGTCGAATGGCACGGTGACCGCGGCCGGACCGTCTTCTTCCAGAACGAGAAGGCCTACGACGCGCCGGACCAGGCCTCGGTCCAGAACGGCACGACCAAGGGGTACGCCGCCTACAAGGTCGACGACTCGGTCACCACCCACGAGGCCTGGGGCCTGGGCAGTTACTGCAACTACACCGCGGACCCGTCCATCCGGCAGGACCACGGCTTCGAGGCACCCGTGAAGCCCGGGGTGAGGTTCCACGACGTCCTGGTGGTCTCCCTGGGCGGCAACGGCCAGTACGAGCACGTCATCAACGACACGGGCGGGCCGACGTCGGGCACCTCGACCGTTCCGTCGAACGTCGTGTCCTACCCCTGATCCCGCCGCCGGGACCGTGCCCCCTGGGCACGGGACCGGCCACGGCTCCCCCGCCGGGCCGGCCGCCTGCCCCGCACCCCGGCCCGGCGGGGCCCCGCCGCCCTCCCGCAGCGAATCCAGCGTCAGGAGCACACCCGTGTCCAGACCACCCTCCGCGACCGTCTCCGCCCCACGCCGGGCAGGTGTGCCCCTGCTCGCGCTCGGCGCCGTCCTCGCCTCCTCGCTCACCGTCGCGCTCGCGCCGCCCGCACACGCCGCCGACACCCTCCTGTCCCAGGGGAAGACCGCCACCGCCTCCTCGCAGGAAGGAGCGGGCTACTCCGCCGCCGCGGCGGTCGACGGCGACCTCACCGGGACCCGGTGGGCCAGCCGGTGGAGCGACCAGCAGTGGCTCCAGGTCGACCTGGGCCAGGAGTCCAGCCTCGACCGTGTCGTCCTGACCTGGGAGAGTGCCTACGGCAAGGACTACGAGATCCAGGCGTCCGGCAACGGCACCGACTGGCACACCCTGAAGAAGGTGACCGGCGGCGACGGCGGCACCGACGACCTCACCGTGTCCGGGACCGGCCGCTACGTACGGATGCAGGGCCTTGCCCGCTCCGGCGGATACGGGTACTCGCTGTGGGAGTTCCAGGTCTACGGCTCCGCGGGCGGCACCACGCCGCCCCCCACCGGCGGCGCCGTGAAGGTCGAGGGCTCCCAGGGCGACTGGCGCCTGACCGTGGGCGGCCAGCCGTACACCGTCAAAGGTGTGACCTGGGGACCTGCGGCCTCCGACGGCCCGGCGTACCTGCCGGACGTGAGGGCCATGGGCGCCAACACGATCCGCACCTGGGGCACCGACGGCTCCAGCAAGGCGCTGCTGGACGCGGCGGCGGCCGAGGGCATCCGGGTGATCAACGGCTTCTGGCTCCAGCCGGGCGGCGGGCCGGGCGCCGGCGGCTGCGTCGACTACGTGAACGACACGACGTACAAGAACAACTCGCTCACCGAGTTCGCCAAGTGGGTGGAGGCGTACAAGAACCATCCGGCGACGCTGATGTGGAACGTGGGCAACGAGTCGGTCCTCGGTCTGCAGAACTGCTACGGCGGCGACCAGCTGGAGGCACAGCGCAACGCCTACACCCGGTTCGTCGACGACGTCGCCAAGAAGATCCACGGCATCGACCCCGGCCACCCGGTCACCTCCACCGACGCGTGGACCGGCGCCTGGCCCTACTACGAGCGCAACGCGCCCGACCTCGACCTGTACGCGATGAACTCCTACAGCAACGTGTGCAAGGTCCGCCAGGACTGGATCGACGGGGGGTACACCAAGCCGTACCTCATCACCGAGACCGGCCCGGCCGGCGAGTGGGAGGTGCCGGACGACGCCAACGGCGTCCCCGACGAACCCACCGACGTGCAGAAGGCCGACGGGTACACCAAGGCGTGGAACTGCGTGACGGCCCACCAGGGTGTCGCCCTGGGCGCCACCCTCTTCCACTACGGCACCGAGCACGACTTCGGCGGCGTCTGGTTCAACCTGGTCCCGGACGGACTCAAGCGGCTGTCGTACTACGCCGTGAAGAAGGCCTACACCGGCTCGGCGGCCGGGGACGACACTCCCCCGGTCATCAGCGGCATGAGCGTCTCCCCCGCCTCGGCCGCCCCGGCCGGCAGCGAGTTCACCGTGCACGCCGACGTCCGCGACCCCGACGGTGATCCGGTCACCTACAAGATCTACCTCAGCGGCAACTACGCGAACGGCGACAAGCGGCTCGTCGACGCACAGTGGCGCTCCACGGGCAACGGCACCTTCGCCGTCACCGCGCCGCAGAAGCTCGGCGTGTGGAAGGTCTACCTCCAGGCCGAGGACGGACACGGCAACGCCGGCATCGAGACCAGGTCCGTCAAGGTCGTCGCCCCGCCGGTCGGCGGGACCGACCTCGCGCTGAACCGGCCGGTGACCGCCTCCTCCTTCCAGCAGTCCTACGGCGACTGCCCCTGCACCCCGGCGATGGCCGTCGACGGGAACACCGGCACCCGCTGGGCCAGCGACTGGAGCGACCCCCAGTGGATCCAGGTCGACCTCGGCGCGTCCAAGGCCCTGCACAGGCTCCAGCTCGTCTGGGACCCCGCCTACGCCAAGTCCTACGAGGTACAGGTGTCCGACGACGGCAGCACCTGGCGCTCGGTGTACGCCACCACGGCGGGCGACGGTGACGTCGACACCTTCGACGTGTCGGCCACCGCCCGCTACGTGCGCCTCCGGCTGACGGGGCGCGGCACGAGCTGGGGCTACTCCCTCCATGAACTGGGGATCTACGGCTGACCGCTGTGCCCCGGACGCCGGTGGCGGGGCCCGCCCTGCACCGTGTCCCGCCACCGCCGCACCGATCGCACCACCCGCGCGACACGTTCGGCAGGTCCGACACGTGTGACCGCGCGCGACACCAACGACACGTGCGACACGCACGTGCGCCACATGTGACCCGTGTGCGTGCGCGCGGGCCCTCTTCCCACCCCACGGGCAGGAGATCCCATGAGATCGAGTCCGAAACGCCTTCCCGCACTGCTCCTCGGCACCGCGCTCCTCGCCGGTGCGCTGGGCGCCGGCACCATCGCCTCCGCCTCCGGAGACGGCGGGCGCGAGGCGCCCGCCGCGGCAGCCGTCGACCACGCCGGGCACACGACGGCGGTGTCCACCGAGGCCTCCGCCGACGACCCGGACGGCGACGGCTACATACCGGCCCCGGTGCCCGTCACCGGCGTCACACCGTCGTCGGCCGACCCGCCCCACCGCTACTTCCACGAGTTCCAGGCCAACTGCTCGGTCACCCACACCGCTCCCGACGACCCGATCGTCCACCCGGGCCGGCCCGGCATGTCGCACGACCACACGTTCATGGGCAACACCTCGACCGACGCCTACAGCACCACGGCCTCCCTCGACGGCGGCGCCACCACCTGCAAGGCGCCCGGTGACGCCTCGGGTTACTGGATGCCCTCGCTGTTCAAGGGCGACCGGAAGATCCTGCCCGTCGGGCCGCAGACGATCTACTACAAGTCCGGTGTCACCGACTACACCAGTGTGCGGCCCTTCCCCAAGGGACTGCGGTTCGTCGTGGGCAGCCCGATGCAGAGCGCGGACGAGTTCCGCCACCACCCGGGCTTCGTCGAGGGCTGGGAGTGCGGCGACAGCTACTTCAACACCGACTTCCCGGCGAGCTGCCCCGACCGGGCCGACGTCCAGCTCAACATCCGTTTCCAGGCGCCCAGTTGCTGGGACGGCAAGTACCTCGACACACCGGACCACCAGAGCCACATGGCCTACCCGGTCGTCAAACCCGGCACCAACGACAACGTGTGTCCCGCCGATCACCCCGTGGCGGTGCCGATGATCGAGTTCAAGATGGCGTTCCCGGTCAACGGCGACATGAGCCAGGTGCGCCTGGCCAGCGGCCGCGGCTACTCCTTCCACTACGACTTCTTCGACGCCTGGGACGACGCCACGCTCAAGGCTCTGGTCGGCCACTGCGTCGTGGGCGGCCTGCAGTGCGACGCCCGCGGCTACGACCAGACACACCCGGAGGCGGGTGCGGCCCTCGACGAGAACTACCGGCTGCCCTGAGCGCCGGCCCGGTCCGCGAGGTCCGGCCGGTCCCGCGCGCCACGTGCGGGACCGGCCGCGCCCTCGGCCTGCTCCCGCGGAGGGGACGGCCGCCACAGCACACCAAGGGGTGGGGATGAACGACGACAGGGGCACGGGCCCGGGCGACGGCATGAACGGCGAGGTGGACAGCGACATGATCGACCGCCTCGTCGACAAGCTGAGTCTGGCGCAGAAGGTACGGCTGCTCACCGGCGCCACGACGTGGCGCACGGCCGCGGAACCGGACATCGGGCTGCGGCAGATGGTCTGCTCCGACGGGCCGGCGGGCGTGCGCGGGGAGAGCTGGGACGAACGGCGGACCTCCGCCCTGCTGCCCTCGGCCTCGGCCCTCGGCGCGCTGTGGGACGAGGAGCTGCTGACGGAGCTGGGCACACTGCTCGCCGCCGAGGCCGTCCGCAAGGGGGTGGACGTCGTGCTCGCCCCCACGCTCAACCTGCACCGCAGCCCGCTGGGCGGCCGGCACTTCGAGTGCTTCTCGGAGGACCCGGAGCTGGCCGGGCGCACCGGCGCCGCTCTGATCAGGGGCATCCAGGCGCAGGGCGTCGCGGCCGCGGCCAAGCACTTCGTCGGCAACGACTCGGAGACCGAACGGCTCACGGTCGACGTCAGGGTCTCGCAGCGGGTGCTGCGGGAGGTGTACCTCGCTCCGTTCGAGCGGGCCGTGGAGGCCGGGGTGTGGCTCGTGATGGCCGGCTACAACAGCGTCAACGGCACCACCATGACCGCCAGTCGGCTGCTCGGGGAGGTCCTCAAGGACGAGTGGGGCTTCGACGGGGTCGCCGTCTCCGACTGGGCCGCCGTACGGACCGCTCAGGAGCCGGGCCGCGCCGCGCTCGACCTCGCGATGCCCGGCCCGGACAGCCCGTGGGCGCGGTCCCTGGCCGGCGCGGTGACCGGCGGGCGGGTGCCCGAGCGGTGCGTCGACGACAAGGTGCGGCGGCTGCTGCGGCTCGCCCACCGCGTGGGGGCCCTCGGTCCCCTCCCGCCGCGCCGGACACCGGCGACACGTGTGCGGGACACCCGCGCGCTGCTGCGTCGTACCGTCGCCGCGGGCTGTGTGCTGGTGCGCAACAGCGAGGGCGTACTGCCCCTGGACCCGGGCGCGCTGTCGACGGTGGCCGTGCTCGGAGCCCACGCGGCGACGCCCCGCCTCCAGGGCGGCGGCAGCGCGGGCGTCCACCCCTCGGGCACGGTCACCCCGCTCGACGGCATCCGAACCCGGCTGCGCGGCCGGGCGCGGGTGGTCCATGTGCCCGGCCCGTCGCTCGGTCTGCCTCCCGCCCCCGTCGAGGCGGACCTGTGCACCGATCCCAGGTCGGGCACGCCAGGGGTGCTGGTGCGGCTGCTGGACCGGCACGGCCGGGAACTGCACGCCGAACACCGCTTTTCCGGACGCCAGTTGGAGCCGGCTCTGGTGCCCGGCGCGCACACCGTGGAGATCAGCGCACTGCTGCGGCCCAGGAGCGCCGGCGAATGGAGCTTCGGCGTCGGCGGATTCGGCCGCCTGTCGCTCAGCCTCGGCGAACAGGTGCTGCTGGACGGCGACTTCCCCTGCCGCACGGACGATCCGGCGGCCGTCCACGTCACCCCGCCCGTGCACACCGTCCGGGCGTCCCTGACGTCGAGGCGGCCGGTGCGGCTGACGGCGAGACGGGAACTGGTGGCGGGCACCGGACGGGCCACGGTTCTGGCCGCCGCGCCGCCCGAGGAGGACCCGGAGGCGGCGCTCGCCGCCGCGGCCGGCGCCGCCCGGCAGGCGGACGCGGCGGTCGTGTTCGTCGGCACCACCGAGCACAGCGAGACGGAGGGCCGCGACCGCACCGGACTGTCCCTCGGCGGCCGGCAGGACGATCTCGTACGCGCGGTGGCCGCCGCCAACCCGCGCACGGTCGTCGTCGTCAACAGCGGAGGCCCCGTCGAACTGCCCTGGCGCGAACAGGTGGGTGCCCTGCTGCTCGCCTGGTTCCCGGGCCAGGAGGCGGGCGGGGGCGTCTGCGACGTCCTCTTCGGCCGGTCCGAACCCGGCGGCCGCCTCCCCACCACCTGGCCGGCCTCCCTGGCTCACGCGCCGGTCACGGACACCCGTCCGGCCGGCGGCCGCCTGGAGTACGCCGAGGGCCTGCACATCGGGCACCGGGCGTGGCTGCGGGCCGGGCGCCTGCCCGCGTACTGGTTCGGTCACGGCCTCGGCTACACGACGTGGGACTACGAGGCCGTGGACGCGCCCGCCCGGGCCGCCGCGGGCCGCGCGTTCACGGTGCGGGTCGGGCTGCGCAACACCGGGCGGCGCACCGGCCGGGAGGTCGTCCAGGTCTACCTGGCACGCCCGGGGTCGGCCGTGGAGCGCCCGGAGCGCTGGTTCGCCGGGTACGCGGCGGTCCGCGCCGAGGCGGGCGGGACGGTGACGGCGGACGTGGTCGTACCGGCCAGGGCCCTGCGGTACTGGTCCGAGACGGACCGTGCCTGGCGCACGGAGCCGGGGACGTACCGCCTCATGGTCGGGCGCTCGGCCGGAGACCTCCGGTGGGAGGGCCCGCTGACGGTCACCGGCGGGCCGTGAGGCGGCGCCCGCTCGCCGCCGGGCCGTGGGCGAGGCAGCCCCGTCCGCCGGATCTGGTCCGGCGGACGGGGCCCGGTGTCTGCGGTGCGGGTCAGCTGGTGGCAGCGCCCTCGCGGTGCGCCCGCACGATCTCCGCGTAGCGCCGCCCGCTCGTCTTGACGGTGCGCCTCTGGGTCTCGTAGTCGACGTGGACGAGCCCGAAGCGCTTGTCGTAGCCGTAGGCCCACTCGAAGTTGTCCAGCAGCGACCAGGCGAAGTAGCCGGCCAGCGGGGCGCCCTTGCGGACGGCGCGGGCGCAGGCCGCCAGGTGCTGCTCCAGGTAGCCGGTCCGGCCGGGGTCGTCCACGCTGCCGTCGGGGGCGACGGTGTCGGGGAAGGCGGACCCGTTCTCGGTGACGTACAGGCGGCGGACGCCGTAGTCGTCGGTGAGCCGCATCAGCAGGCTCTCCAGACCGTCGGCGTCGATCTGCCAGTCCATTCCGGTGCGCGGGACGTCGGGCAGGCAGACTTCACGGGCGTACGGGGCCGGGCCGGCGGGGTCGTCGGTGACCGTGGCCGGGAAGTAGTAGTTGAGCCCGTGCCAGTCGAGGGGTGTGGCGATGGTCTCCAGGTCGCCGGGCTTTTCCGGGAGTTCCACTCCGTACAGCTCCCGCATGTCGGCGGGGAAGCCGCGGCCGTGGACGGGGTCCAGCCACCAGCGGTTGGTGTGGCCGTCCATCCGCGCCGCCGCGGCGACGTCCTCCGGTCTCGTCGAGGCCGCGGCGACGGTGGAGTGGTTGGTGACCAGGCCGACCTGTGCGCCGGGGACGGCCGCCCGGACGGCCTGCGCGGCCAGGCCGTGTGCGAGGAGCAGGTGGTAGGAGGCGCGGACGGCGGTGGTGAGGTCGGTGAGTCCGGGGGCCATCCGGCCTTCGAGGTGGCCGATCCAGGCGGAGCACAGCGGCTCGTTCAGGGTGGCCCACTGGGTGACCCGGTCGCCCAGGCGCTCGGCGAGGACCGAGGCGTAGCGGGCGAGGTGTTCGGCGGTGGCGCGTTCGCTCCAGCCGCCGCGGTCCTGGAGGGTCTGGGGAAGGTCCCAGTGGTAGACGGTGACGCTGGGGGTGATGCCCGCTTCCAGCAGACCGTCGACCAGCCGGTCGTAGAAGGCGAGGCCCTTGGTGTTGACGGGGCCGTCGCCGCCCGGGACCACCCGGGGCCAGGCGACGGACAGCCGGTAGGCGTTGGTGCCCAACTGCCGCATCAGGGAGATGTCCTCGGGCCAGCGGTGGTAGTGGTCGCAGGCCGTGTCGCCGTGGTCGCCGTTGTCGGTCCTGCCGGGGGTGTGCGAGAAGGTGTCCCAGATGGACGGCGAACGGCCGTCCTCGGCGACGGCGCCCTCGACCTGGTAGGCGGACGTGGCGGTGCCCCACAGGAAGTCCCGGGGGAAGGCGGCGAGGTCGATCGAGTCGGACACGGAGAACCTTTCGGAGGAAGCGGGGGCGCTATTTGACCGCGCCGGCGGTGAGTCCGGTGACGAGGTAGCGCTGGAGGAGGAGGAATCCGGCGACCACGGGCACGCTGACGACGAGCGAGGCGGCCATGATCTGGTTCCAGTAGACGTCGTTGAGGGTGGAGTAGCCCTGCAGGCCCACGGCGAGGGTGCGGGTGGCGTCGTTGGTCATGACGGAGGCGAACAGCACTTCGCCCCACGCGGTCATGAAGGCGTAGACGGCGACGGCGACGATGCCCGGTGTCGCGGCCGGTACGACGACGCGCAGCAGCGCGCGCAGTGGTCCGCAGCCGTCGACGAGGGCTGCCTCGTCCAGGTCGCGTGGCACCGAGTCGAAGTAGCCGATGAGCATCCAGATGGAGAAGGGCAGGGTGAAGGTGAGGTAGGTGAGGATGAGGCCGCCCCGGGAGCCGAACAGGGCGATGCCGGTGGCGTTGCCGATGTTGACGTAGAGGAGGAAGAGCGGGAGGAGGAAGAGGATGCCCGGGAACATCTGGGTGGACAGGACGGTGACGGTGAAGACGCGTTTGCCGCGGAAGGAGTAGCGGCTGACCGCGTAGGCGGCGAAGACCGCGATCACCACCGAGCCGGCGGTCGCCGCACCGGCCACGATCAGCGAGTTCAGGAAGTACTTCGCGAGCGGGATCGTGGACCAGATGTCGATGTACGGGCGGAGGGTGAGTCCGCTGGGCAGCCAGCGGAACTTCCCCGAGACGTCCTGCAGCGGCTTGAGCGAGCTGGACACCATCACGTAGACGGGCACCAGGACGAACCCGCTGAGCAGGGTGAGGAAGATCCGCCGGGTCCACAGGAAGGAGCGCGGCGGGGCCATCGGCGAACGGGCCGGCCGGGGCGCCCGGACGGTGTCAGACATCGGCCGTCTTCCTTCCTCGGGAGGTCAGCAGCAGGTAGACGCCCGTCACCACCAGCAGGAACAGCAGGAGCAGGACGGACATGGCCGATCCGGTGCCGAAGTTCCAGGTGACGAAGGACGACTGGTAGATGTGGATCGAGACGAGGTCGGCGGCCTCGGGCGCCGACTTGCCGAACAGCACGTACGGTGTGTTGAAGTCGTTGAACGTCCACAGGAACAGCACCAGGACCAGCACCTGGTTGACCGGCCGCAGGGACGGCAGGGTGATGCGGCGGATCTGCTGCCACAGTCCGGCGCCGTCCAGGGCGGCCGCCTCGTACAGCTCCTTGGGGATGTTCTGCAGTCCGGCCATGACGATGAGGAAGGCGAACGGCCATCCCTTCCACACCGAGACGGTCAGCAGGGCGTAGAAGCTGTTGTCGCCGATGAGCCAGAAGGACGGCTTGTCGGTGAGGTGGAGCTGGTCGTGCAGGAGGTGGTTCACCAGGCCGTTGTCGTGCTGGAACATGAAGGCCCAGGTGATGACGGCGGCGTAGACGGGCAGAGCGTAGGGGATGAGGAAGACGGTGCGCAGCAGGCCGCGCCCGCGGAAGGTGTCCTGCATGAGGACGGCGGCCGCGGTGCCGGTCGCCCAGCACAGGGCGACGGAGAGGAGGGTGAAGCCGACGGTGACGAGGAAGGAGTGCAGCAGTGCTTCGCCGACCGGGCCGTCGACGTCCACCGACAGCTTGTAGTTGCCGAGGCCGGACCAGGGCGCGGTGCCCCAGTCGCGGATGTAGAACTGGGTGAGTTCCCTGAAGCTCATCACGGCGCCGATGACCATCGGCACCAGGTGGACGAGGAGTTCGAGGACCAGCGCGGGCAGCAGGAGCAGGTAGGGCAGGGCGATGCGTTTGATCCGCCCGGTGCGCCGCGGGCCGTGCGCCGCACCGGGGGGAGCCTCGTGCACCGGCCGTGTGCCCGTCTCGGGGACAGTGGTCGTCATGAGGGCGTCCGTGCTCACTTCGCCGGCATCTGCTGCTGGGCCTTGTGGAGCCTGGCCTTCACGGAGTCGGTGGTCACCGGGCGGCCGGCTGCCGCGTCCGCGAACAGTTCCTTGACGGCCGTTCCGACCGCCGTCTCGAACTGGGACTCGTCGGGCACCTGGGGCAGCGCGGCGGCGCTCGTGGCGAGGGTCCGGCGGAGCACCGCGGTGCCCTGGGAGTTGAACGCCGGGTCCGCCTGGGCGGACTTGACCGGCGGGATGGACCCGTAGGCCGTGTTGAGGATCTTCTGCTCCTCGTCGCTCGTCATGAACTTCACGAACTGTGCGGCGCCGTCGAGGTTGTGGGTGTTCTTGAAGACGGCCAGGTTGATGCCGGCCACCATCGAGTTGACCTGCGCTCCGGTGCCCGGAGCACCCGACTGCACGGGTGCGGGGGCGACAGCCCACTGAGAGTCCTTCATGCCCAGCGACTTGAAGGTGGCGGAGGCGGTCTGCCACAGCACCATCGCCGTCCTGCCCTTGGCGAAGTCGCTCAGCGACTGGTTCTGCGCGTACTCGGCGTTGCCGGCTGGGATGACCTTGTCCTTCGCCATCAGGTCGACGTACTGCTTGACGGCCGCGACCGCTCCGTCACCGGTGAAGTCGGGCTTGCCGTCGGCGGTGAAGAAGTCGGCGCCGTGCTGTTTGGCGAGTACGAAGACCTGGTGGATGTTCTCCGAGAGGTTGGACCCCTCGGCCCCGATGACCTGCTTGCCCTGGGCCTGGATCTTCTTCCCGTCGGCGGTCAGTTCGGCCCAGGTGGCCGGCGGCTCGGTGATGCCGGCGTCCGCGAAGATCTTCTTGTTGTAGTAGAGGGCGTACGACATCGAGTACAGCGGTACGGCCGCCGGGTCCTTGCCCGGGACACCGGTCGAGCCGAGGGCGGAGTCCACGAAGCGGTCCTTGCCGCCGATCTTCGCGAAGTTCGCCGCGTCCCACGGCAGCAGCGCGCCGGTCGCCTGGAGGGATGCGCTCCAGGTGTTGCCGATGTTGAGGACGTCGGGCCCCTGCCCGGAGGTGGTCGCGGTCAGGATCCGGTTCAGCAGATCCGACCAGGGCACGACCTCCAGCTTCACCTTGATGCCCGTCCGCTTCTCGAACTTGTCGAGTTCGGGCTGCAGGACCTTCTTGTCCACGGAGATGCCGGCACCCTGGTTGGAGGCCCAGTAGGTGAGCGTCCTGGGCGAGTCGTTGGACCCGCCGCCCGTGGACGAACCGCCTCCGCAGGCCGTGGCCGCGAGGGTGAGAGACAGGGTGACGGCGCCTACGGCCGCGGCTCGGATGTTGCGCATGGCTCCTGGTGTCCCTTTCCGGGAGTTGACAGCCGCGGACCACCTCGGAAACGCCGGGAGCGTTCGACTTCTGAAGGGGCGGACGGCTTAATTTAGAATGTGAGTTAAGCCTCGCAAGAAGAAGGCGTCAAGAGGTTCGACCAGGGACCTTGCGCGACCGGTCGGCATCCCTGGAGACCGGGCGGCGGGGCACAGGGACCGCACGGTCCATGACCTGCGGCGGAAGAGGGCGGCCGGCGTTCTGCAACAGTTGCATTTCGACGCGTCGGGGGCCGGGACGGGACGGCGAGTCGGTGCTCGTCGGCCCGGCACGTGAGTCGTTGCCGAGGATGCCGGTGTCGATGTCCTGTGCTCCCGGCGCCGCAGCGGTGAACATCCCGAGAGGCGTGGCGAGTCGAAAGTGCTCGACGCGCCGCGGAACCGGCCGGGACAATGGGCGCATGACCCTCCTTGTGCACACCTTCGTGTACGACGCCGACGGCGGCCACCACTTCCTGGACGACCCCGAGCACGGCGACACCCTGGCGGGTTTCGAGAACACCCGCGCCCTGCTGTGGGGGTCCGAGGCGTTCCGGAGCCTGGGATCCCGCTTCTTCCCTCGGCTCGACGGCGACAACCTCTATGTGGGGCGGGAGGAGATCGACGACTTCCTGGCAGAGTGCGAGGCGATCCGCCCGCACCTCGATCAGCTCGCCGAGCAGACGGGTTACGACACCGGCTACGTCACCAAGCGCTTCGACAACATCGTCGCCGCCGCGTTGCGGGCCAAGGCCGAAGACGGCGGGATCGTCGTCTGGTAGCACCGGCCCGGACGAGCCGGGATCTCCGTCGACGGTTCAGCTCGTGCCGAGGAGGGACGGGGTCACGTGGTGTCCCGCACGACCAGTTCGGGGTCGAAGACCACGGACGTCGGTTCGGTCCGCTCCTTGCGGACGTGTTCGTCCAGGAGCCGGGCCATCTCCGCCGCCATCTGCTCGACCGGCTGGCGGACGGTGGTCAGGGGCGGCACGCAGGACAGGGCGATCCCGGAGTCGTCGAAACCGATCACCGCGACGTCGTCGGGCACCCGTCTGCCGCGCTCGCGCAGCGATTGGCACACGCCCTGGGCCATCAGGTCGTTGGCCGCGAACACCCCGTCGGTCTCCGGGTGTTCGGCGAGCAGCCGCTCCGCGGCCGCGATCCCGCTGCCGAGGGTGAAGCCTCCTTCGGCGACGGGCACGTGCGGATGTCCGTGCGCGGCCATCGTGTCGCGGAAGCCGGCGAGCCGTTCCCGGCTCGCGGGCACGGCGAGCGGTCCGGCCACGGTGGCCGGCCTGCGGCGGCCGCTCGCCAGGAGGTGCTCCGCAGCGAGCCGGCCGCCGTGCCGGTGGTCCAGATCCACGTAGCTCAGCGGGAGGAGGCGGGCCGGGCGGGCGAACAGCACGGCGGGCAGCCCCGCCCCGGCCAGGAGCGCGGGCAGCGGGTCGTCGGCGTGGGTGGAGACGACGAGCGCGCCGTCGGCGCGGCCCTGGCGCAGATAGGTGAGCACCTCGCGCCGGTCCTCGGCGGACTCGGCGAACATGAGGACGGGATGCATGGAACGAGGGCGCAGGAAGCCGACGACGCCGGCGACCACCCGTCCGAAGAACGGGTCCGCGAAGACCCGTGCCGCGAAGGCGTCCTGGCCGTCCTCGGGAGGGTCGCCCGCTCCGGAGACGACGAGCGCGATGGTCTCGGCGCGCCGGGTCACCAGCGCCCGGGCGGCCCGGTTGGGGGCGTAGCCGGTCCGCTCGATGGCCCGGTTCACCAGTTCCTGGATCGCGGGGTCCACATTGCGGACGCCGTTGACGACCCGGGAGACGGTCGCCCGGGAGACACCCGCTTCCCGGGCGACGTCCTCCAGGGTCGGGGCCTGATCGCTCATGCCCGCACCCTAACCGCCCGCCGGAAACACCGTACAGAAGCGCTCTTGCGCCTGCTGCCGGCCTCGGTCCGCACTGTCGCGGCCGACCCGGCGCCTCGGCCGCCGGGTCGGCCGCCGCGTGCGCCCCGAGCCAGGTGCGCCCGCGGGCCGTCCCAGGGCGCCGTCCACCGGGCCCGTCCGCAGGGTGGACACCGCCCCGCAGGCCCGGGTCAGCGGCGGCTGGAGACCCCGTAGTACTGGAGGTCCTGCACGGTGACCGTGCGCCGTGCCGGGTAGCGGGTGGTGACCTCGGTGACGGTGGTGTCCCCGCGGCGGACCACGGCCTTGGTGCGGCCGGGGCTCAGCTCCAGGTACCGGGCTTGTACGCCGACGGGCGCACGGTAGGTGTGGGGCACGCTGCCGACCTGCGCGAGGACCGTGGCGGGCGCGGTCAGGAAGGTGAGTACCTCCACCTGGTCGCGCGGGGCCGCGGTTCCGGGGCGGGGGCGCATCAGCCGGGGCTGGAGCGGGGCGCTGCGGGTGTCCGTGAACTGGACGCGCGAGGTGACGTACACCGTGTCGCGGACGATGCGCGGCCAGGCCCCGGTCTTGAAGCGGGTGAGGTAGTAGGAGGAGATGTCCAGGTAGGTGTGGCCGTTGTGCAGCGAGGGGGCGAACTGGCTGCCCTCCGAGTAGTCGTTCCAAGTGGTGAGCTGCACCCAGTCCGCACCGTCGCCGATCGCGTGGTTCCAGGTCGACCGCAGGGTGGCGGTGTTGCCCGCCTCGTCGTAGACGCCCTGGTTGGGCCGGGCGTCCTGCACGGACACGGCCTGCATCCACTTCTTGCCCAGGGCGTGGGCGAGCCGGACGTCCCCGGGGACGTCCCCCTGGCGGGTGTAGCTGCGGTTGCCCCAGGAGGAGAAGGCGTAGCTGACCGGGGCGAACCGCTCGGCGTTGGCGCGGAAGTCCAGGAAGACCGGGACGAGGGCGGTGCGGATGCCGTGGTCGCGCAGCCGGGCGGTGACCTGGCTCCACCAGGCGGGGTCCTGCGCCTCGGCCTTGAAGGGGGCGACCACCAGACGTCCGTCGGCCAGCCGGTGGGCGGCCGGGGACGCGGCGAGCCGGGCCAGCGCGTCGGCCAGGGTCCGGGGGTCGGTGCGCAGGGAGGTCATGTCCGGCATCAGCGCGATCCGGAAGCCGGGGTCGACGCGGTGCGCCGCGCGCAGCAGCAGGTCGACGCGCTGCCGGTTGGGGCCGGTCAGGGAGAGGAGGTCGACGGTGAAGCCGTCGAGGCCGGCGTCCCGTGCGGTCCTCACCTCCTTCTCCAGGTCGGCGAGTTGCCAGTCGCCCGTGGGCCGCGGGACGGGCAGGGGCCGGTCACGCAGCAGTCCGCCGTAGGCCGCGTGCCTGCCCTGTTCGCCCTGGGGCGTGAGGTAGTTGCGGGCGTAGTAGTCGTGCGCGGCGGGCTGGTTGTCCAGGGAGAGCGGGTACGGCGGGAAGTAGTGCGCGAAGACCAGGTGCGGGCCGGCGCGCAGCACCCGGGCGGACGGCAGGTCGAAGGGGAGCGCCGTGGTGTCCGCGCGGTCGGCGCGGGGTGCGGTGCCGCTCCGGTCCAGGGCCAGGCCGGTGCCGGCGATCACGCCGATGAGCAGCAGACCGGCCAGGACACCGAACAGGGTGCGCCGCCTGCGGCGCGGTGGCCTGCGGTGCGGGTGCGCGGGACGAGCGGGGTGGTCCGTCATGGGTTTCCTCCGCGGACGCCGGTGGGCAGCCGCTGCGAACTCTAGTGCAGGCGCGGTCCGTTGTCCGGCGAACGGGCCCCGCGGGGACGTACGGCCCGGTCGCGGCGGACCCGTCAGGGTGTCGTACCGCCCAGCACGTCGGCGTCGTGCGACTGGAGATAGAGGTCGAGGGCGTCGTCCCGCATGGCCTGCCACAGTTCGGTGCCCGCGCGGGGGTCCAGGAGGACCACGGACTGACCGGAGATCATGCCGGTGCCCTTGGCGGGAGCGTTCATGAACACCATGTCCCGGGGGCGGACCTTCTTGTTGTCCCACAGCAGGGCGCGCAGGTCGCCGTCGCTGAGCCGGTCGTCGACGCTCACGGCGGCGGTGAGGTCGTCCAGCACCTCGGCCGCCTTGACGGGGTTGGAGAAGGCCGAGGGGCGCATGACCTTGGCCATCAGCGTCCGCAGGAAGTACTGCTGCCGGTGGGTGCGGTCGAAGTCGCCGCGCGGGAGGTGGTGGCGTTCCCGGACGTAGACCAGGGCCTGGGTGCCGTTCATGTGGCGGCGGGCGCCGTCCACGACGAGGTCCACCCCGCCGACGGAGTCGGTGAGTTTCTTGAAGCCGTCCCAGTCGATGACGGCGAGGTGGTCGACGCGCACCTTCGTCAGCCGCTGCACCGTGTCGATGAGCAGCGGCGGTCCGCCCCAGGAGAAGGCGGCGTTGAGCTTGGCCCTGCCGTGCCCGGGCATGTCCACCCAGGCGTCCCGGGGCAGGGAGACGACGTACGCGCCCGAGTGGTCGGCCGGGAGGTGGACCAGCATCATGGTGTCGCTGCGCTGGGCGCCGTACTTCCATTCGGGTGCCTTGGCGTCCCGTCCGGTGGTCGGCAGGTCGGAGCGGCTGTCGACGCCGACGAGGAGGAAGGTCTGGCCCCCGGCGGAGGGCGCAGGCTGCGCCGCCGCGGGGACGTCCGTCGGGAAGGCGCCGGAGACGCGGTCGACCTTCCCGGTGTAGTGGTCGACGGCCCACCAGACGACACCGCCCGCCATGAGCAGACCGGCGGTGAACAGGGCGAGCGCCCCGAGGAGTACGCGGCGTGCCCGGCTCCTGCGGCGCCTGGGGCGCGCCCGTGTGGTGCGGGGCGCGTCGTCGTCCGGCCGCGGGCCGGCCGGGGCTTCCCGGGGGCCGGCTCCCTGCTGGGGAACGCCGGCCGGCGTCCCGGCTCCGCCCGCTCCTCCGTCCGCCTCCGCCATGGCGTCCCGGGCCGCCGGTCCGCCACCGGCCGTGCTGTTGTCCCCCACCGCGCACCCCCACGATCGATCCGGCGCGGCCCCTTCCGCACCGGGGCGCTCACTGTAGCCAGGGTGTTCGACGTCCGTGCCGTTTTCCGCAGGACGGTCGCGGGAGGTGGCCAACCGGCTTGCTGCGTAGGGGGTTTCGCCCGGCGCGGCACTTCTCGGTGACGTTCACGTAAACCCTCCCGTCGTGCACAAGTTTGCCGTACTGTTCACCATCGCGCCGCATGTTCGACGGATGAACGTTCGCGACATCCGGCGCGTCATGCCGCAGAACGTGCCTGGGGGGGTACATGTGGGATGTTCAGGCCGCTGATTCCGACAGATCACGCACGGCGCGCTCGCGGGGGCGCGCCGCATCGTTGTGGATGGGGCGCAAGTCCCGCTGGTATCTTCCCGCTTCACTGATCACCGATCTCGCCGGCGCCGGGGTGCCGGTGACGCTGGTGCTCTCGGCCGCACAGCAGCCGTGGGCGGTACCGGGCGGGATCGTCGCGGGGCTCGCCTGGGCGGGTGTGCAGTTGTTCCGCTCGCGGTACGCGGGCCGGGCCATCGGCGAGAGCCGGGGCACGCTGCCGGTGCTCCACGACTGGTTCATCCTGCTGGGCGTGCTCGCGGTGGCGCACGCCGCGGCGGGGGTCCGGCTGGCCGCGCTGCTGTGCCTGGTGGCGCTGCTGCCCTGCCTGTTGCTGACCCTGGTGTGCCGCAAGGCGGTGCACCGTCATCTGTCGGCGGTGCGCCGCAGGGCCCAGGCGGTGATCAAGGTCCTGGTGGTGGGCGAGCCCGCCGCGGTGGACGGGGTCACCGCGCACCTCGCCGCCCGCACCGACCACCCGTACGTGGCGGTGGGCGCCGTCCCGGTGGGCAGCGGTCCGGTCGCCTCGGGGATCCGGATCGGGGAACGCCTTCCCGGCGCCGAGCCCGAGGCTCCCGCCGCGGACGCCGATCTCGTCGTCGGGGAGGTGCACCGGCTCGGCGCCGATCTCGCGCTGGTCGTCCCGGGCCCCGGGCTCGCCGGGGAGCGGCTGCGCCGCCTGTCCTGGGGGCTGCACGACGCGGGCCTGGAGCTGTTCGTGGCGCCCGGCCTGGTGGAGGTGTCAGTCAAGCGGCTGGAGACCGGGTCCGCCGGGGGCATGTCGCTGCTGCGGGTGGCCCCGCCGGTACGGGAGGGGATACAGCCTCTGCTCAAGGGGGCCCTGGACCGCAGCACGGCCCTGCTCGGCCTGCTCGTGCTGGCGCCGGTGCTGCTGGTCGTCGCGGCCGCGGTGAAGGTCTCCTCGACGGGACCGGTGCTCTATCGCCACGAGAGGATAGGGCGGGCCGGGCAGCCCTTCGTGATGTGGAAGTTCCGCACCATGCGGGTGGGGGCCGACCGGCAGAAGGCCGCCCTGACCCAGGAGAACGAGCACGACGGCCCGATGTTCAAGATGCGCCGCGATCCGCGGGTCACCCGGGTCGGCCACTGGCTGCGGCGCACGTCGCTGGACGAACTGCCCCAGCTGGTCAACGTCCTCAAGGGTGACATGTCCCTGGTGGGTCCGCGGCCGCCGCTCGCCGAGGAGGTGGCGCACTACACGCCCGTGGAGTGGCGGCGGCTGTCCGTGCGGCCGGGGATGACCGGACTGTGGCAGATCAGCGGCCGCTCCGACCTGTCCTGGGACGAGACGGTCCGGCTCGACCTCGCGTACGTCGACAACTGGTCGTTCACCAGTGACGTGGACGTCATGGCCCGCACGTTCCGCGCCGTCCTCGACGGCCGCGGGGCGTACTGAGGGGCCCGCCGGTGTCCGCCGGGTGCCCCGGCGTGCGCTGTGCGCCGCCGGGGTCCGTGCCCGTGCCGGTGCCGGGTGCCTCAGCCGTCGAGGCCGTCGCGCCAGTGGGCGTAGGTGGCGGCGATGCCGTCGCGCAGGGGGATCGCCGGCTTCCAGCCGAGCCGGGCGAGCCGGGAGATGTCGAGCAGCTTGCGCGGGGTGCCGTCGGGCCGGGTCGTGTCCCAGGTGATCCGGCCGGTGAAGCCGGTGACCTCGGCGACCGTCGCGGCCAGCTCGCGGATGGTGAGGTCGGTGCCGCAGCCGACGTTGACCGGGTCGTCGCCGTCGTAGCAGCGCAGCAGTACGGCGCAGGCGGCGGCGAGGTCGTCCACGTGCAGGAACTCCCGGCGCGGAGTGCCGCTGCCCCACAGGACGACCTCCTCGCGCCCCTCGGCCGCCGCCTCGTGGAAGCGGCGGATCAGGGCGGGCAGGACGTGCGAGGTCTCCAGGTCGAAGTTGTCGCCGGGCCCGTAGAGGTTGGTCGGCATGGCGCTGATGTAGGAGGCGCCGTACTGGCGCCGGTAGGACTGCACCTGGACGATGCCCGCGATCTTCGCGAGGGCGTAGGCCTCGTTGGTGGGCTCCAGCGGCCCGGTCAGCAGGGCGTCCTCGGTGATCGGCTGGGGGGCGTGCTTGGGGTAGATGCACGACGATCCGAGGAAGAGCAGGCGGCGCACACCGGCGGCGTGAGCCCCGGCCACCACGCTGAGCTGGATGCGGAGGTTCTCCTCCAGGAACTGCACCGGCTGGGTGCTGTTCGCCATGATCCCGCCGACCTTGGCGGCGGCGAGCACCACCGCGTCGGGGCGCAGGGCGGCCAGTTCGGCCGCTGTGCGGGCGGCGTCACGCAGGTCCAGTTCGGCGCGGGTACGGGTGAGCACCTCGTGGCCGTCGGCGGCGAGCCTACGGGCCACGGCGGAGCCCACCAGGCCCCGGTGGCCGGCGACGAAGACACGGGCACGTTCGGGCAGCAGCGATGCGGTCATGGGCCGGATCATGCCAGGAGCCGTGTCACGGGAGAGCCCGCATCGTCAACTCTGCTGATTTTTCCCGTTGTTCATGACATGCGGCCCGCGCACCGCGGGCGCACGGACCGGATCCGTCCGAGGGACGCGTCCGGCAGGGAGGGGGACACCGCATGAGCAAGACCGCGCTGATCACCGGCGTGACCGGGCAGGACGGCTCGTACCTGGCGGAGCTGCTGCTGTCGAAGGGGTACCGGGTGCACGGCCTGGTGCGGCGGTCGTCCAGCTTCAACACCGAGCGGATCGACCACATCTACCAGGGCCCCCAGGAGGCCGAACGCCGCTTCGTGCTGCACCACGCGGACCTCTCCGACGGGGTCGCCCTGGTGAACCTGCTGCGCGACATACGGCCCGACGAGGTGTACAACCTGGGTGCCCAGTCCCATGTGCGGGTCTCCTTCGACGCGCCGCTCTACACCGGTGACGTGACCGGGCTGAGCACACTGCGGCTGCTGGAGGCCGTCCGGGCGAGCGGGGTCGAGACGCGGATCTACCAGGCGTCGTCCTCGGAGATGTTCGGCTCCACACCGCCCCCGCAGAACGAGGGGACGCCCTTCCACCCGCGCAGCCCCTACGGTGCCGCGAAGGTCTTCGCGTACTGGGCCACCGTCAACTACCGCGAGGCGTACGGCATGTTCGCGGTCAACGGCATCCTGTTCAACCACGAGTCCCCGCGCCGCGGCGAGACCTTCGTGACCCGCAAGATCACCCGCGCCGTCGCCCGGATCAAGGCCGGTCTGCAGGACCGCCTCTACCTGGGCAACCTGGACGCGGTCCGCGACTGGGGGTACGCCCCGGAGTACGTCGAGGCGATGTGGCGGATGCTGCAGCACGACGTGCCCACGGACTACGTGGTCGCCACGGGAGTTCCCTCCACGGTGCGGCAGTTCGTGCAGACCGCGTTCGCCCACGCCGGCCTGGACTGGCAGGAGTACGTGCGCTACGACCCCAAGTACGAGCGGCCGAGCGAGGTCGACGCGCTGATCGGCGACGCCTCCAAGGCGCGCGAGACGCTGGGCTGGCGGCCCACCGTCCTGGTGGACGAACTCGCGCAGATCATGGTCGACTCCGATGTGCGGCAGGTGGAGGACCAGCTCGCGGGCATCGCGGTACGCATCGACCGCTGAACGCCGGGTGCGGGCGGGAGGAGGCCCCCGGCGCGCCGCGGGCGCGTGGCCGTGCGGCCCGTGGGGCGGCCGGGGCGCGTGGATCCTTCCTCTTTCCCACGGGATGAGCCAAAAGCGTTCCATGGCGTGTCATGTGCTCGTATGGTTCGCGAGCGAACAAGTTGATTCGGTCCCGTCCGGCCCGGGGAATCACCGGGCGGGCCCGAGGCAGAGGGCCCGTGAGCGGGCCCGGGAGCCGGGGGGTTCATGCAGAGATCCAGGCGGTTCAGCGCCGCCCTAGTTCTGTCCACCGCGGCGGGTCTGGGTGTGGTGGCGCTGCCACCGCAGCCGGCCGCCGCCGTGACGGCGCCCGTCGCCTTCACCGCCGACGACCTGCCGACCTGGCAGACCAACGGCATCGTGTGGGCGCTGGCCCAGGCGCACGGCACGGTCTTCGCGGGCGGCACCTTCTCGCAGGTGCGCCCGCCCGAGGGGGCGAGCGGCACCGCGCAGGACGCGGTGAACTTCGTCGCGCTGGACGCGGCGAGCGGCGCGCCCACGTCGTGCAGACTGTCCTTCACCGTCGGCAGCGGCACCGCGACCGTGCGGGCGCTGGCCGTCTCGCCCGACCAGAAGACGCTGTACGCGGGGGGTTACTTCGGCGCGGTCAACGGCACGCAGGTCTCCAGCCTGGCCGCCATCGACATCGCCACCTGCACGCCCAGGGCGGACTTCCACCCGAGTGTCCCCGCCACCGTGCGGGCGCTCGCGGTCACCGACGACACCGTCTACCTGGGCGGGGACTTCTCCACGGTCGGCGGCAGCGCGCACGCGCGGTACGCGGCGGTGGACGCGGGCAGCGGCGCGGTCAAGCCGTTCCAGGCCGACGTCGACGAGCCCGGCCGGGCCGTGGCGGTCAGCCCCGACGGCAAGAACGTGATCCTCGGCGGTGACTTCTTCACCGTCAACGGCGCGAACTCGCACGCCCTGGCCGTGGTCGACGCGGACACGGGCGCCAACGTTCGCACCTATCCGGGGTTCATCGAGACGAACTCGGTGGTCAAGGCGCTCGACACCGACGCCACCGGCTTCTACACCGGCAACGAGGGCACCGGCGGCGGCGTCTTCGACGGCCGGATCGCGCTCGACCTGTCGACGCTGAACCAGCGCTGGCGCGACACCTGCCTGGGCGCCACCCAGGCCGTCAAGTCCTACCAGGACGTGCTCTACAGCGCCTCGCACGCCCATGACTGCTCCAGTGTCGGGGAGTTCCCCGACGGGCGCCGGCACCACCTGCTCGCGGAGCCGACGACCAGTACCGCCAAACTGGGCTGGTTCCCGGACACCAACGACGGGCTGGGCGAGGGAATCGGCCCGCGCGCCATGGTGGTCTCCGAGACCGCCGACAACAAGTACATGTGGGTGGGCGGCGAGTTCACCACCGTCAACGGCTCGGCGGCCCAGGGCCTGACACGCTTCGCGGCCTCCCCGGACACCGGTGCGCCCACGGTGCCGTCGGTCGGCGCCGACGCCGTCAAGCCGACCGAGACCCACGTCCGCTGGCGCGCCAGTCTGGACACGGACGACACGAAGCTGACGTACAAGGTGTACCGCAACGGCGGTTCCACACCGGTCTACACCGTCGACGGCGACTCCGTGGAGTGGTCGCGCCCGCAGATGTCGTTCATCGACAAGAACGTCACCGCGGGGTCCGCCTACAGCTACCGGGTGACCGCCTCCGACGGCGCGGGCAACACCTCCGCGCTGTCCGCCGCGGCCACGGTGACGGTGCCGGTCTCCGCCCAGAAGTACGCCGCGAAGGTCCTCGACGACGGCGCCGGCCTGTACTGGCGCTACGACGAGTCGGCCGCTCCCTACGTCAACGACACCTCGCCCGGCGACCAGAGCGGCATCCACGTCAACGCGCCCGCGCTGCGGCAGACTCCGGCCGCCGTGACCGGTCCGTCCACCGCCATCGGCTTCAACGGCCGCAACCAGTACGTCTACAGCGACAAGCGCACCACGGTGCCGAGCCAGTACTCGATCGAGACCTGGTTCAGGACGACCACGACCCGGGGCGGCAAGCTCGTCGGGTTCGGCAACAACACCACCCGGACCAGCAGCAGCTACGACAAGCACATCTACATGCGCAACGACGGCCGGCTGGTCTTCGGCGTGTACACGGGCAGCACCCGCACCGTCACCTCGCCCGGCAGCTACAACGACGGCTCCTGGCACCAGGTGGTCGCCACGCAGGGGCCCTCCGGGGTGGTGCTGTACGTCGACGGAGCCCGGGTCGGCACGCTCGCCGAGACGGGCAGCCAGAGCTACAGCGGCTACTGGCACGTCGGCGGTGACAACCTCAGCAACTGGCCGAACCAGCCCTTCAGCAACTACTTCGCCGGGCAGATCGACGAGACGGCGATCTACCCGTCGGTCCTGAGCCCGGACCAGGTCAAGAGCCACTACACCCTGGCCTCCGCCCCGGCCGACACCGTGCAGACCGTCCCCGCGACGGCCGACACGTACGTCAACGCCGGTGCCGCCGGCACCGCCTACGGCACCTCCACCTCGCTGGCGGTGCGCGGCAGCGCGGCCTACGAGACGTACCTGCGTTTCGACCTGCCGTCGGCGCCGGCCGGGACGGTGCTCAAGAGCGCACGGCTGGCGGTGAAGACCACCACGCTGAGCAGCGCGGGCAGCACGGACGACATCTCCGTGCTGCCGGTCACCGGGGACTGGACGGAGGCGGGGACGACCTTCGCGACCCGGCCCGCCGTGTCGCAGACCGTGCTCGGCACCCTGAGCGGGGCCACCGACGTCTCGACGCTGTACTCGGCGGCGCTCGACACCTCGGCGCTCTCCCCCTCCCTGGGCGGCACCTATGACGTGGCGCTCACCAGCACCGGGACGGACGCGCTGTGGCTGTGGTCGAGGGAGGCGTCTGCCGCGGAGAACACCCCGCAGCTGGTGCTGACGTTCGGGGCGCCCTGATCCTCGCGGCGTCCCCCGCGTGCGGGGGCGCCGGACCGTACCGTCCGGCGCCCCCGCACGGCCCATCCGGGCCCGTACCCACCGTGCGGGCCCGCCACCGTACCCAGGCCCGCCGGGCCCAGGAGCCACCATGCGCACTCGCCCCACCAGGCCTCTTCGACAACTCCCCGGGCGCCGGCGCGGTGCCGTCGGCGCCGTCGCCCTCACCGCGCTCCTCGCGCTCGCCGGCTGCTCCTCGCACGGCGGCACGCAGGCCGGTCCGAAACCCACGCAGAGCCTGTCCGACGCACAGGCCGCCGCCGTGCCCGACGAGCCGACGAGCCCCGCTCCCGCGGGCCCGCCGGCGCCTCCGAAAGCGCCGTCGAAGGCACCCGCGGGGCCGGTCGTGCCCGACGCGAGGCTCACCCCGGCGACCGGGTCCTTCACCGCCAGGGAGAAGAAGTACCTGCACGGGCGGGTGCCCGCGCACATGGACCCGGCCGCCGTGCTCCAGGTCGGCCAGGAGGCCTGCCAGCGCATCGGGCGCACCGCCGCCCACGACAAGGACGCCGCCGTCGGCGCGCTCATCACCGGGGAGGTGCCGAACGCGGACGCGGCGATCGACCAGCTCTGCCCGACGCTGAAGCCCCTGCTGGATACGGCCGCCACCGGCTTCCCCGACGGCACCCGGAAGAACCCGCGGCCGGGCAGCTACCGGGCGCTGACCAGCACCGGCGGCTGCACCTGGCAGGCCCTGGGCGCGGGCGACAAGGTGCTGGCGTCCGGGCCCGGCACGGGCGGCGCGAAGAAGGTCACCGCGAAGGTCCCGGCCGGCACCCGCGCCTTCGTCTCCTCCGGCTGCTACGCCTGGCTGCCCGCGTAGGACCGCTCGTACACGTCGAGGAGGGTGCTCAGCACCGCGTCCATGGAGAACGCCTCGGCGGTGAGCCCCCGGGCCGCCGCCGACGCGGAGCGCCGCGCGGACGGGTCGAGCAGGTCGAGCACCGCGGGAGCGATGCCGTCCGCGCCGCTCACCACGCGCCCGGCTCCGGCCCGCTCCACGTCACGGGCCAGGCCGTTGGAACCGGTCACCACCACCGGCGTGCCGACGGCCATCGCCTCCAGCACCGACATCGGGAACGGCTCGTCCACCGAGGGCAGCACGTAGACGTGTGCCCGGCGCAGTTCCTCGGCCATGCGGGTCCCGGTGAGCGGACCCGGGCAGCTCACCTTCCCGGCGAGCCCCAGCTCGGCGATGCGCCGGCGCACGGCGGCGAGTTCGCCCTCGTCGGGACCGGCCACCACGAAGGTCGCCTCCGGGTGCCGGGCCAGGACGGCGGGGGCGGCGTCCACCAGGTCGACGGGGCGCTTGCGCGCCTGCAGCCGGGCCGCGTACAGGATGCGCGGCGGGCCCTGCGGGCCGGGACCCTCCGGCTGCGCGGGGACACCGTTGACCAGGCGGACGGCGCGCCCGAGGCCCGGCGCGCCCACCACCGCGTTCAGATCGTCCAGTTCGCGGGTGGTCAGGTGCAGCACGGCGGCGGCGCCGCGCAGCACCCGGCGCACCGCGACCGCGTCGAGGAGCCGGGCCGAGCGCCGCTCGCTCGGGTCGACCATGCCGTGCGTCTGCAGGACCAGGGGGCGTCCGGCGCGCAGCGCGGCGAGCGCGACCGGCAGCGTCACCAGGTCGCGGGCGAGGTGCACGTGGACCACGTCGGCCCGCCGCACGAGGCGGTGCGCGCCGGCCAGGAGTGAGGGGGAGGTCAGGCCGCTGAACCCGAGCGGCAGGACCCGGCGCGCCTGATGGAGCCGGGCGGGCACGCCCTCCACCTCCTCGGGCAGCGGCCGCGCGAAGCCGTCGGCCAGGGCGGTGAGGCGGGCGTCGTGTCCGCGGGCGCGCAGGCCCTGGCAGAGGTTGAGGGCGACCCGGACCGGGCCGCCGAAGGCGTGGGTCGTGCTGTGCAGGGTGACCGCGTGCAGCACTCTCACACCGGCTCCTCGACGGGGCGGCGCCGGTTGTCGGCGGTGTGCAGGGTCCGTTCGGGCAGGTCCTCGTGGAGGACGGCCCCGGCGCCGACGACGGCGCAGCGGCCGACCGTCACTCCGGCCAGGACGGTGGCGCGGGCCGCGATCCAGGCGCCGTCGTCCACGGCGATGGGCGCGTTGCGGTAGCGGAAGTCGGCGGCGCGGTGGTCATGGCCGCCGGTGCACAGCAGGGCTTCCTGCGACACGCACACGTGGGCGCCGAGGGTGACGGGCTCCAGGTTGAGGATCCATGCCCCCTCGCCGATCCAGGTGTGGTCGCCGACCGTCAGTTTCCACGGCCACAGCACCCGCACCCGGTGCCGGACGAGCACTCCCGTCCCGATGTCCGCGCCGAACGCGCGCAGCAGGGCCGTCCGGACGCGGGCCGGGGTGAACCATGCCTTGAAGACGGTGTTCATCACCGCGAACCAGAGCGCCTGGACGAGCGGGCCGCGGCCCTTGTCGTAGCCGGCCAGTGTGAAGGCCGTGAGATCACGCATCGATCCAACCCCCCAACGGCGCCTCCCCTGACGCCGTTCGGCCCACTCTAGTCGCTGACCGTTCCCCGCAGGGCTGCCGTCAGTAGACTGCGGCGGGGATCTTCTCGGGGGCGGGGGCGCCATGGCGCAGCAGACGGACCGGAGCGTGGCGGCGGCGCCGCGGACGCCGGTGGCACGGGCAGCGGACCGGGGCGGGCGGGGGTCGGGCCCGCTGCCGCCGTTCTCACCGCGCACGCTGCTGTCCCGAGCGCTGTCGGTCCCGCTGGTGCTCGGTTTCTCGGTGTTCCTGCCGCTGCTGGTCCTGGTGCAGCCGGGCTCGGGTCTGCGCGACTCCGCGCTGTGGATGCAGCTGGCGCTGACGGTGTACGCGGGCGTCCGGCTGTCGGCGATGATCCTCACCAGCCGCCGCAAGCTGCTCGCCGGATCGTTCTGGCTGTTCGTCTACATGGCGATGGGGGTGGCGCCGCTCGCCCAGGCGGTCCTGGGACGCACACCGACCCCGGTGGTGGGGGCGCGCACCGATCTGACCGAGGCCGTCTCGCTGGTCCTGATCGGCTGCGTCGCCTTCGACATCGGTGCGCTGCTGGCCCGCCAGCGGCCGCGCCGGGAGCGGGAGGAGGGGCGGCGCCCGGCGTTGGTGCACCGCCGCCGGCTGTACGTGCTGACCCTTCTGGCCTTCGCCGGTTCGGCGCTCCTGGTGGTCAGGCTGGGCGGTCCCGCGGTCTTCTTCACCAGCCGTCAGGAGATCATCAGCAGTGTCCAGGAGGCGGGGCTCTCCCAGGAGGACTCGCAGGCGAGCCAGGCCATCGTGCGCGGCCTGGGCACCGTGCCCGTCCTGATCGCCTGGCTGGTGTACACGCGGTGGCTGGTGACCTCGCGGCGGGCCCGCCGCTCGGTGGTGGTCATCGCCGTGTGGCTGGCGCTGGCCGCGGTGAACGCGGTGGTCAACAACCCGGTGTCCAACCCGCGGTTCTGGTTCCTCACCGTCCTGTTCTCGATGCTGTTCACCCTGTTCCCGGTGAGCGCCGCGCTGTACCGGATCGCGCTCAGCCTGGGTGTGGTGGTGGCGCTGATCGTCTTCCCGTTCGCGGACCGGTTCCGCTATGACGACACCAACTACCGTCCGCTGCAGACGACTTCGCCTCTGGAACCGCTGGCCGTGAAGGACTACGACCAGGTCGGCATGTTCGCGAACACGATCACCTTCGTACGGTCGGGGCGCGGCCACACCTACGGCCGCCAGCTGGCGGGCTCGGTGCTGTTCGCGGTGCCGCGGTCGGTGTGGCCGGGCAAGCCGATGGACACCGGTGTGGTGGTCGGCCAGTGGATGGGGGCGACGAACACGAACCTGTCGTCGCCGGTGTGGGCGGAACTGTGGATCGACTTCGGTCCGGCCGGCATGGCGGCGGGGTTCGTGGGGCTCGGGTACGCGGCGGCGCGGGTCGACCGCCGCTATGCGCGCCGGGCGGTGCGGCGGGCTCCGCCGGGCAGTCTGATCGCGCTGACCGTGCCCCTGGTCGCCGGGTACTCCTTCATCCTGCTGCGGGGGCCGCTGCTGCAGGCGTCGGGGCGGGTGGCGATCGCGGTGTGCTGCATCGCGCTGATCACCACGTTCCGGCAGGACCGGGCGGCCGGGCTGCGCTGAGAGCCCCGGACGACCTGGGCGCCCGGCTCGCCCTCTCTTCCGTTCGGAGCCGCGGGGCGGCCCGCCGGGCGTGCTCAGGGGGTGGGGACCGCCGGGGTGGTCGCGGCCGGGGACGGCTCCCGGCCGGGCAGGCGGGCGACGCGGGTCCAGGCCGCCGCCGCCTTGAGGGCGGATCCCGCGGCCAGCCCCCAGGCCGCGCCGAGCGCCGACCCGCTGAGCAGGTAGCCGCCGAGCATGAGGGCGACCGACAGCAGGGAGAACACCACCTGCACCGACAGGGTGGCGCGCGGACTGAGCACGCGCAGGGTGACCAGGGCGCAGGTGCCCAGGCCCATCACCGCGTACTGCGCGCCCGAGGCGGGCAGCAGTGCGGAGGCTGACTGCCAGGTGGCGCCGAGGAGTTGGTGTCCCGTGCCGCCGGGCAGGGCGTGCAGCACCAGGCCCCAGGCGAGGCCGACGGCGCAGAGCGCGAGGCCGAGGACGCCGGCGGCGCGGGCGGTGGCCCGGCGGCCGCCGAGCCGGCCCAGCAGCGGCGGCCCGAACGCGTTGACCGAGTTGAACAGGACGTTGAGCGGGCCGAAGAGCGTGGTCGCCCCGCGCAGCGCACCGACCGCCAGCGGGGCGGCGAACAGGCCGAGGCCCAGCACGGCGAGCTGGCTGGAGGCGTTGCCGACGGCGAACTCCACCACGAAGCGCTGTCCGAGGTGGCCGCGGCGCGCATAGGGCCGCAGGTCCGTGCGGGTGCCGCGCACGTGGGGCCGCAGCAGGCGCAGGCCGAGCAGCAGCGCCGGCATGGCCGACAGTCCCCACAGGGCGACGAGCAGTCCCGGCGCGGTGTGCCGGGGCTGGAGCAGCAGGACGGGCACCACGCACACCAGGCGCAGGGTGTCGGCGGCCAGGGCCAGGGCGGGTCGCCGCAGCGTGGAGAACGCGTACCGCAGCACGTCCTGCACGAGGACCAGCGGGAGGACGGCACCCAGGGCGAGGAAGGCTCCGCCCGGCCCGGCCCAGCCGCCGCGGGCGGCCGCGGTGACCGCGCCGGTGGCGGCGAGCAGGGCGCCGACGGCGGTGGCGGCCAGCGCGGTGAAGGAGACGGCGGACCGGCAGGCGGCGCCGGTGGCCGTGCGGTCGCCGCGGGTCAGGACGACGACCTGGCCCGCGTACGCCGTGTTGAGGCCGAGCAGCACCGTGAAGGTCAGGTAGACCATCGAGAAGGTGGCGAAGCCGTGCGCCGTGGAGACGCGGGCGGCGATCACCAGCACGGCGATGTTGGTGAGGCTGGACGCCGCCTGGTCGAGTACGGAGGCGAACACGGCCGTCGAACTCCGCGGCGGGCGGGGCGGACGGGTGGTCGCCGGCTGCTCGCCCTGGGCCGTCACCGGTCCCCCGAGCGGACGGTACGCAGCGCGATCGTGGTGCTGCCGTCGTCCTCCGGGTGGTCCACGGGTGGAGTGCGGGGGCCTGCCGCGACGGGCCGCTGCGGCGCACCGCGCGGCCCGTGGCGCCGGTTCCCGCGGCGGGAGGTGCCCGCTGCGGCCCGGCGCGAGGGGGTGTGCGTCACCGCGCCGAGTACGGTGCCGCCCGCGCCGACGATCAGTTCGCGGATGCGGACAAGGTCGGCGCGGTGCACGGTGCGCGGGTCGCAGACGATGAGCACTCCGTCGACACGGTCGACGAGGGCGAGGGCGTCGGCGTAGGCGAGGACGGGCGGGGCGACGACCACGACGGTGGCGTCGGGGTCGTCGGCCTCGGCGATCAGCCGGGTGGTGCGCGCCGAGGTCAGCGCGCGGGCGACGTTGCGCACCCGCTCGCCGGGGACGAGGCCGAAGGCACCGGACTCGCCCGCGTCGGCGACAAGCTGGCCGCGGCCGGGCCACTCGCCGTCGGCGACCTCGCCGGCGCGGCTCCAGCGGGGCCGGGAGGCGGCGGAGACGTCGAGCCGTTCGGCCAGGGAGGGGGTGCGCAGGTCGGCCTCGACGAGGGTGACGTCCTTGCCGGTCTCCGCGAAGGAGGCGGCGAGGTTGACCGCGACGGCCACGCTGGACTCCATGGAGCCGCGCGGGGCGACGACGAGCAGGCGGCGCCGGTCGGCGAACCTGTCGTCGTAGGCGAGCCGGAAGGCGATCGAGCGGTACTCCTCGGCCGCCCGGGAGTCGGTGCGGCCGACCACGAGGGCGCCGCCCGAGCCGCGCGGCAGCGCGCCGAGGACGGGCCCGCGCACCGCGCGGGCGACGTCGCCGGCCGAGCGGGGCGCGGGGTCGAAGACCAGGCGCACCCAGGCGCCGAGCAGGCCGAGGCCGATCCCGACGAGGCCGCCCAGGCCCAGCGAGAGCGGCAGGCCCGGCCCGTCGGAGGAGGTGGGGACCGTGGCGTTGCGGATCACGTTGCCGGGCGTCATGTCGAGCGCCTTCAGACTGGTGATCTTGTTGCGCAGGTCGGTGATGCGGTTGAGCAGGTTGGCCTGAACGGCGTAGGCCGCGTCGGCGGCGGAGCCGTTGGGCAGTTGCTTGATCCGTCTGGAGAGTTCGTCGTTCTGCTTAGCGACGGGATCGAGCTGGTCCTGGAGGCTCTTGAGCATCGAGCCGCGCACGGACTCCCACTGCTGCTTGCGCAGGTCGATGTAGGACTGGGTGAGGGCGTTGGCGCGGCGTGCCGCCTCCCGGGGGCGGGACGCGGTGTACGTGAAGTGCAGCACGAGGGTCTGCGGCGGGTTGGTGACCTGGAGCCCGTGCTGGAGCCGGTCGATGCCGTCGGCGCCGATCCCGAGCTGTTTCGCGGCGCCTTCGGCGACCTTGCGGCTGAGCGCGGTCTGGCGCTCGGAGCCCATGTTGATCGTCTTGTCGCTGGAGAGGGTCGGCGCGAAGGGGTCGCTGGTGGGGGCGCGCAGCACGATGTCGGTGGTGGCCGCGTAGCTGTCGGCCCCGGTGATCCCGAGCCAGGCGCCGGCCAGCAGTCCGGCGCCGACGCCGCCGCAGATCAGCCAGCGGTAGCGCAGCAGTTGGCGGAACTGCTCGCGCAACTGCTCCGGTTCGTCCTCCCCCCGGAGAGGAACGTGTGTGTCGCTCACCTGACCAGACCCCCCAAAGCCTCGTCGATCAGCGCGTCGATGCGCGCGAGACCCGCCTCCCGCGACAGGTGCGCGGCCACATGGCGCGGTCCCGCCGCTCCCAACTCCTCCGCGGTGGCCGGATCTTCGGCGAGTCTACGCACCGCGGAGAGAAACTGATCGGGATTCTCCGGTTCCACGACGATTCCGGCACCGGAGCGCAGCACCTCGCGTGCCGTGCCGCCCTCGGCGGCGACGGAGGCGATCACCGGGCGGCCGGCCGCGAAGTAGGAGGTGAGCTTGGAGGGGACGCTCATGTCGAGGACGGAGGCACGCTGGGTCACGGCGAGCACGTCGGCCGCGGCCAGCACGTCGGGGAAGTCGGCGTCGTCGGCCGGGGGCAGGAACTGGAGGTTGGGCACCGCGTCGGCGCGGCGGGCGAGGTGCTCGCGCTGGTTGCCGTCGCCCATCAGCACGATCCGGGTGGCCGGGTCGCGGCGGGCCGCCTCGACCAGCACGTCCAGCCCCTGTTTGAGGCCCATGTTGCCGGAGTGCAGCACGACGGTCTGCTCCGGGCGCCAGCCCAGCCGCTCACGGGTGCGCTCCCGGGGCGCGGCAGGGGCTTGTATGTGCGACCAGTTGGGCACCAGCCGGATGCGTCCGGGGTCCACGCCCATCGCCCGTACCCGTTCGAGGAACGTCTCGTGGATGACGCCGACCAGGGTGGCACGGCGCAGCACCCACGACTCCGCGCGCTCGGCCAGCTCGGCGCTGCGGCCGCCGCCGCGGATGCCGGACTGCGCGGCGGCGGCGCCCATGAGGTCCTGGACGACCGGGACGTACGGGGCTCCGTGCCGGGCGGCGATCCTGGCTGCGAGCACTCCCCCGGCCAGGCTGGGCAGTTGGGCGAGCACGGCGTCGACGCGGCCGGTGCGGGGCGGGGCGAGGAGACCGTGGGCGAGGATCGAGCCCTCGAACAGGGCCCTGCGCAGGGCGCTCTGGCGCGCGGGCACGCTGTGCCGGCGGCGGTGCACGGTGACCCCGGCGCGCTGCTCGGTGGCCCGCCACACCCCGCGGTAGGCGGGATCGAGGCGCCAGGCCGGGTAGTGCGGCAGCCCGGCCAGGACGTGGGTGGTGTGCCCGCGGCTCGCCCAGTGCTCGGCGATGCCGGTGGCGTACGGGCCGATGCCGGTGTGCTCGGGCGCGTAGTTGGTGGACACCAGGAGCAGCCGGCGTCCGCGGTGGTTCTGTGTCACGGGACGAACCCTTCCCCCCGGCCGCCTGGGGCGGCCTCCCCTGTCTGTGGGCGTCTCGCGGGCCCCCCGGCCCTCGCCCTGTCGTGCAGTGAACCAGGAATCACCCTGATTGTTCACCCTTCCTGCACCGGACATGAACGCTATCGTCAAAGTTCGCGCGCCCTCCCGCACAGGGGGCGCGCCCTGGGGGCCGTCATCGAACGAGGGGGGCATCTGTGCCGTCGAGCAAGCCGTACCGCGTGGGCTACGCACCGGGCGCCTACGATCTTTTCCACATCGGGCACTTGAACATCCTGCGTCACGCACGTGCCCGGTGCGACTACCTGGTGGCAGGGGTGGTCTCCGACGAGATGGTCGCGCAGGCCAAGGGCAGGGCACCGATGATCCCGCTGGTGGAGCGGCTGGAGATCGTCCGCAGCATCCAGTACGTGGACGCGGCGTTCGTCGAGACCGTGCCGGACAAGCTCCAGACGTGGAAGCAGGTCCGCTTCGACGTGCTGTTCAAGGGCGACGACTGGCGCGACACGCCGAAGGGGGAACGGCTGGAGCGGGACTTCGCGACGGTCGGCGTGGACGTCGTCTACTTCCCGTACACCGTGCACACCTCGAGCACCCAGCTGCGGCGCGCCATCGACGCGCTCGGCGGGACGCGGCTCACCGCCGAAGCGCGGACAGCTCCCGGAACCACTTGGTGAGGAAGGCGGCGAGGAAGAGCGCGGCGGCGACGGCGAGGGCGGTGTAGGCCCACCGGAAGGCCGCGCCGCCGCCGATCAGCAGGAAGACCAGGCAGAACACCCCGTGGTCGACGGGGAGCAGGGCGACGGCCCGCGCCGTGGAGGGCGCGGCGCCGCCGCCCGGGGCCGTCTTCGGCTTGAGCTGCTCGGTGAGCAGTCCGCCGAAGAACGTGACGACGGCGGCGAGCTGGAAGCCGAGCGGCACCAGCAGCCAGCCGTCGGCCGCGGTCCCGAAGTGACCGGGGTGGCGGTAGAAGGTGATCAGCACGGCGGTGTGCAGTGCGGTGATCTTGGCGCAGTCGACCACGTGGTCGAGCCACTCGCCCGCCGCGCTGCCGCCGCCGCGCAGCCGGGCCAGCTGTCCGTCGGCGGAGTCGAGGGCGAAACCGACCGCGAGGCCGAGCCACACAACGGCACCCGCGTTCCAGGTGGGCGCGGCGAGCGCCGCCACCGCGACCGCCGCGAAGCTGAACGCCGCGCTGACCATGGTGACCTGGTCGGGTGTCAGTCCCAGCCGGTACGCCCCCGCGGCGAGGTAGCGGCCCGCGGGCCGGTTCACGAACCGCGAATACAGCGAGACGCCCTTGGCGCTCTTCTGCGCGGACTTCAGCCGCGTCAGCGCCGACGTCGCATCCGTCATGCTGCTCATCGATCCCCCCGGACCTCACGACCCCACCGGTCGCTCCCCTGCGTCCATCATCACAGGTGCCGGGGTGTGCGCGGAAGATCGGGGCCGAAGCCGTGCGGCACCGGGCGGCCCCGCCGCGCCGCCGCACGGCGGCGCTTTCGGGTGCGGTGCGGTGCACGGGCTCACTCCCCCATCCTGGCGGGGCGCACGGGCTCACCCCCGGTGGGTGCACGGCGCACGGATGCGCGGCCCGGTCGCACCGCGGCGCACGGACGCGCCCCCGATCGCGCTGCGCCGCAGGGACGCGCCGCCGGTCGGGCCGGGGCCCGGGTCAGGGGCGCAGGAAGGAGCGGTTGAGGTGGGCGGTGGCCAGGAGGTCTCCTCGGGCACGGGCGTCGTCGAGGAGCCTTCGGCGGGTGCGGCGGGCCGTGGCCTGGTCGCTCTCCAGCCGGTACGCGACGCTCGGCGCGACCAGTTGGACGGCGTGCACGAGGACGTCACCGGTGATCACGACGCGTTCCCGGCCGCCGTCGACCAGCACGGACTGGTGTCCGGCGGTGTGTCCCGGTGTCGGTACGGCGGTCAGTGACGGGCCGCCCGGGCCGCCCTGCACCCTGACCCGTCCGTCGATCCCGTGCAGCAGACCGGCCCGGCGCAGGGGCTCGACCACGTAGGCCATGGCGCTGTCGTCGGCGGCCAGGGCCGCGATCTCCGTCCGCTGGACGACATGGCGGGCGTTCGGGAACACCGGGGTGCCGGTGGTGTCGACCGTCCAGCCGTAGTGGTCCTCGTGGAGGTGGGTCAGCACGACGGTGTCGACGTCGTCCCGCTCGATGCCGGCGTGCCCGAGGACCGCGGGCAGGTGGCCCGGCACCGGCGCCCAGGGCGAGGCGGGGCTGCCGACCGGGCCGATGCCGGTGTCGACGAGGGTGACACGGCCACCGGGCCTGCGGACGGCGTAGCAGCGGAAGTCGAGTTCCCACGTGTCGTCCGGGCCGAAGGCGGCGGGATCGAGCCGTTGCGCGCGGGCCCAGTCCGCCTCGCCCGCGTCGGGGAACCAGTTCTGTCGCTTGCCGGGGAAGGTCCCGTGGGCGTCCAGCAGCGCGAGCACCTCGTAGGGGCCCGTGCGGCGGGCGACGACGTGCGCGGTGCGCGCGGCACGGCGGGGCTCGGCCGCGCCGGCGGAGCCGCCCGCGCCGGCCCACGCGGTGAGTGCGCCGATGCCCGCGGCGGCGCCGCCCCGCAGGACTCGGCGGCGGCTCGTGGAGGGGTGCGTCGTCGGGGTGCCGTCCGGAACGCGGCGGTCGGTCATGGTCTCTCCCTCGTGGCGTCGGTGGGGGGCCTGTCCGACATCGTGCGGGGGGCCGGTGCACGGCGGCTTGTACGTTCGTGTCCGGTTCGCAGGGGGGCGCGCAAGGGGCGGGGCCAGGGTCTGTCCGGCGGATCGAGCCGCACGAACTCGCCGCGCCTGGTCGGTCCAGGTCGGCGGACGCCGGTGCGTGCAGCCGCACGGCGCAGGAGGGAACCGACGCGGAGCATCGGCGAGCGACGACTACGCCGCAGGCGGGAGTCGACGCTGCGGGTCGGGAGTGACGACAACGCCGCAGGCGGGAGTCGACGCTGCGGGTCGGGAGTGACGACAACGCCGCAGGCGGACGTGGCGGCTCCCGCGGCCGGGCGTGATCCGCCGGGCAGGGGCCCAGGCCCTGTCGTCGCATTCCCGTCGTCGCCCGGAGGGCGGCCCTGCGGCGTCCGGTGCGTGCTCTCGGCGTGCCGGGCCGAAGTCCTCGTACCGGGGGCGTACTCGGGCTTTCGCCCGGTGCGGCGAGAGGGCGTGCCAGGCGTCGCGGGGCAGGCGGGAATGTGACGACGGCCCTAGGATGTCCGCATGTCCGGGGACCGGCGGGTGTACCTGCGCGAGGACGACGTTCACCTCGCCGACGTGCGCTGCGGCAGTACGACGCGCGGCTGGTCGCCGCTGCGACCCGCCCCCGTCTTCGGTCTGGTGCTGGTCCGGGACGGCGTACTGCGCGGCCGGTCCGACGGTGTCGAGCACGTGCTGGACGCGGGCAGCGTGTTCGTCGAACGCCTGGGCTCGGAGCAGCAGTTCGCGCATCCCCTGGGCCCCGACACGTTCACCGAGATCGTCCTGTCCGAGCCCCGGGTCGCGGATCTGCTGGGCGGCGATCCGACGGTCCCGGAAGGCCTGGTCATGGTGACGCCTGAACTCGCTCTCGCGCACCGGCTGCTGCTCTCCCGCGCCCGCCGGGGCGCCGACGGCTTCGAACTCGCCGAGCGGACCGCCCTGTTCGCGGCCGCGGTGTTCGCGCGGCTCGCGCCGGACCGCGTCGCCTCCGGCCGGCCCGCCTCCGCCGCCGCGCGCCGGCGTCTCGCCGACGACGCCCGTGCCGTGCTGGCCGCCCGGCCGACGGTCGGACTGGAGGCGTTGAGCCGGGTCGTGGGCGCGTCACCGCACCACCTGAGCCGGGTCTTCACGGCCGTCACCGGCAGCACGCTGTGCGCCCATCGCGACCGGTTGCGCCTGGCCCGGGTCCTGGACCGGCTCAACGAGGGCGAACGCGACCTGGCGGGACTGGCCCGGGAGCTGGGTTACACCGACCAGTCCCACATGACTCGCGCCGTCCGCCGCGCGGTGGGGATGCCTCCCGGCCGGCTGCGCACCCTGCTGGCGTCCGGCGGAGCGTGACGCGCGGGCCGCCCCCGGCGTCGCGGGCAGGTCCCGCGGTCGTGTGCACCGGTCGGCGGGACGTCCTGGCCGCCCACGCGCTCGCCCGCGCTTCCGCCCCGGCCGCTTCGCCGGGGCGGAGAACCAGCGGAACCCCGCCCCCTTCGGCTTCCTCGGCCCGGCCTCCCGGGGCACCCACGACGCCCCGCCCGCCCGGCGCTCAATCCTGGCAGGGAACGGTTCCACCGGGCGGCTCCACGGGCGCGCGGTGGGCGCAGCCGGAGAGATCGCGAAGGAGACCAGCGGATGACCGCCTGCACGAGCCACGAACCGACCCGCGTCGGGCACGCCGACGCCCTGTCACGCTCATGAGCCGGATCCTGGTGACCGGTTCCACCGACGGACTGGGGCGCGCCGCGGCCGAGGCGCTGCTGTCCGCGGGCCATGACGTGGTCGTGCACGCCCGCAGCCGCGAGCGCGGCGCGGTGCTGGACACGCTGGTCGGCCGCGGGGCGCACCTGACCGTGGCCGACTTCACGCAGCGGGACGCCGTGCGGCGCGTCGCGGCCGAGCTGAACGACGGCGAGCCGCTGGACGCGGTCATCCACAACGCCGGCGTGTGGAGCGGACCGGCGGTCATGCCGGTCAACGTCGTCGCTCCCTACCTGCTCACGGCCCTGCTGCGCGCTCCGCGCCGGCTGGTGTACCTCAGCAGCAGTTCGCACTTCAGCGGGCGTCCGTCGCTGGAAGGGGTCGACTGGACCGGCGCGAGCGCGGGCTCGTACGCCGACAGCAAGCTGTTCGTCACGGTGCTCGCGGCGGCGGTGGCACGTCTGCGGCCCGCCGTGCCGAGCAATGCCGTGGACCCGGGCTGGGTGCCCACCAAGATGGGCGGACCGGGCGCGCCGGACGATCTGGAGCTGGGGCACCGGACCCAGCAGTGGCTGGCCGCCGGGGAGGACCCCGAGGCGCTGCGCACCAGCGGTGGGTACTGGTACCACCGCCGGCTGGTGCGGCCGCACCCTGCCGTCCACGACGAGGCGTTCCAGGACCGTCTCCTGCGGACACTGGCCGACGAGACGGGCACCGTGCTCACCTGACCGTCTCTCCCGCCCGTGCGGCACCCGCGCCCGCACGCCGCCCCCACGCCTGTGCCGGCACCCGGCCCCGCGACAGCCCCGGCGTCCGCCCCCGCGGTGCGGGTGACCGCGCGGAGGCGGACCGCGCGGGGCGGCTGGGTTCGGCGTCAGAGGCGGAACGACGCGGACACCCGGTCGGTGAGATCGTCCTCCGTCATGGTGGTGTCCACGTCGATGGCGCGCAGCCGGAGCCGTGCCGTCTCCTCCTTGAGGCGGCCGGTGAACAAGCGGTCGCGTTCGGCGAGGTTGCGGCCGGCCTTCGCCGGGTCACTGGTCTTCCACACGAACCCCTCCCCCGGCACCGACCGGCTCCGGAAGGCTGATGCGCGGAACCCGGGCGTGGGAAGCAGCCAGACGGCGTGCTCGGGGGCGGCCAGCAGGGGCTTGACCAGGTGCGGCAGCAAGCGGAATCCCTCGACGACGACGCACGGCTCGCGCGGCAGGCGCAGCAGGTCCTCGACGATCAGGCCGAAGCCCTCGCCCCGGAACCAGTGGAACGTCTCCAGCATGACGTGCGGAGTCCGGTTCACCCATCGTTCGTCCATGTCCATGGCGATGAACCGGTGCAGCCAGGGCGCCTCTTCGGGAGTGGTCCGCCCGGCGTGGTCCCGCATCACGTCGTCGGTCGCGTACAGACGCCAGCCCTGGCGGTCGGCGAGCCGCCGGGCGATCGTCGACTTGCCCGCGCCGCTCCCGCCGCCGATCCAGAAGACGTTCCGCAGCCGGGCGGCGAGCCCAGCGGCGTCGGCGCCGACTTCGTACGGTCCTGACTGCATCGTCCTCCGATCCGAGGGGCGACCGGGGCCGGGGCCACGGCCCGGCCCCGGCCGTTTCAGACGGCGGCCCCGTCCAGGTGTCCCGGGCCGTTCGCGGCGAGCAGGCCGACGAGGGCGTCGGCGTGCGCGGCGCCGCTCTCCTCGACCACTTGGCGCACACTCTGCGCCTCGCGTACGAGGGCGAAGCGGATCCGTCCGTCCGCGTCCGTACGGTAGCCGTGGACGGCCGGACGCGGCAGTGAGTTGTAGGCGAAGTGGGTCGAGAAGTAGTAGGCGCCGGTGTCGTACAGGGCCACGATGTCGCCGGGGTCGACGGCCGGGAGGTCGCGTCCCACGGCGGTGAGGTCACCGGCGAAGCAGCAGGGGCCGGCGATGTCGACGGTCTCCGTCGCCCCTCGCTTGGGGCGGCCGGCGGCGTCGAACACCCCGGCCCGCAGGGGCCAGGAGCCGGGCATGAACACGGTACGGGTGGCGACCTGGGCGCCCGCGTGGGTGACGGCGATACGCCGCCCCCCGGCGGACTTGGTGTACTCGACGAGCGAGGCGATCGTGCCGCTCTTGGCGAGCAGCGAGCGGCCGAACTCGGTTACCAGGCTGTAGCGGCCGTCGAACAACTCCGGGACGGCGGCGCGCAGTTCGGTGACGTAGTCGGTGTAGGCGGGCCGGTCCTCGTCGCTGTCGAAGTCCACGGGCAGCCCGCCGCCGATGTCCAGTCCGGTGACCTGGCGGCGGCCGAGCGTGGCGTTGATGTGCTCGGCAAGTTCGTGGGCCGCACGGACGCCCTGCGCGATGAGCGGCAGCGGGCAGCCCTGGGAGCCGACGTGGGCATGGAGCCGGGTCAGCCAGGGGCGCGCCGCGAAGGCTTCGGCCACGGCTCGGACGGCTCCCTCGTCGCGCAGGGCGATGCCGAACTTGGACGTGGTGGTCGCGGTGCTCATCGCCCCGATGGCGCCTGCCCCCACCTGCGGGTTCACCCGCAGACCGATCGGTCCGGCGGGCGGGCGGCCGGCCAGCAGGGCGTCGACGCGGGCGAGTTCCTGGAAGTTGTCGAGGTTGACCGCGATGCCGTGGTCGAGCGCGAACCGCAGTTCGGGGACCGTCTTGGCCGGGCTGTCGAACACCAGCCGGTCGGGGCGGAAGCCGGCCTCCAGCGCCAGCTCCAGCTCGCCGGGTGACGCCACCTCACAACCCATCCCCGCCCGGGCGAGCAGGCGCAGCACCGGCACCAGCGAACACGCCTTGGCGGCGAAGGTGTGCTGGACGGGGGCCGGGCCCCGGAAGGCGTCGCGCAGGCTGTCGACGGCGGCGAGGACGCCGTCCACGTCCAGGAGGCCGATCAGGGGCGAGCGGGCGTCCAGCAGTCCCTGCCCGACAGCCGCGGCCAGGGCCGCCTCCCGGGTGGTGCGCCGCCGTCGGGCCGAAGCGGAAGTCACGTGGAATCACACCTCACAGAACCGTGGTACGACGGGCCGCGGCCGCGCGCCACACGTCCCGCCGGTTCACCGGCCGCGCTCCGGCCGCAAGGGACAGCCTGCGGTGCGGTGGCCGGACGCGTCATCGTCCGCCACGACCAGGAACGCCCTCGGTGTTGTCGTGTCCCACAAAGGAACGATCACGGAGGCCGGGCGGGCGGCCGCCCGTCTCCGCAGCCGTCCGTCCGCGACCGTCGCAGAAAGCCGTCGGCCGCCGTCGTTGTCCGCCGTCGCCGGGGAACCCTGTGCGTGCCGGCAGGGCCAGGACGAACGGGTCAGCCGCCGCGGCGGGCGAGGCGGAGACCGAGGTCGGCCAGCAGCCGGCCCACCGGGTCGCTCACGTCGACGCCGAACAGTTCACGGGCGCGGCGCAACCGGTAGCGCAGGGTGTTGGGGTGCACGTTCAGGCTGAGCGCGGCGGCACGGGTGTCACCGAACTCGGCGAGGTACGCGGCGACCGAGTCACCGTACGCGGAACCGTGCGCCCGGTCGTGCGCGACCATCGCGTGCACCGGGCCGGGGGTGTCCTGCCACAGGGGCTCGATGCGGTCGAGCACCTCGAGCAGGGCGGCCTCGGCGGCCACCTCCTGGTAGGCCGCGCAGGCCGACGCCGGGGAGCCGCCGGCCGCCGTGGCCGCCCGCTCGCGCAGGACCCGTACCACCAGCTCGGCGGAGGCGCGGGACGCGGCCACGCCCGACAGGTCCGCCGCCTGCCGTCCGGCCCCCGCGAAGACCACGCTGTGCGGCAGGGAGCGCACGGTGGCGGCCAGACGGCGCGCCGGGTTCGCCCCGGCGCCGCCGGAGGCGGACACCAAGACGAAGAGCCGGCCGTCCGAGCGGGTGGTCACGCATCCCGGCAGGTACGCGGCTGCCTGGAGGGCGAGCATGTCCAGCACCCGGTGGCCGGTGGCGTCCGCCGGCGGTACGCCGGACGGCGCGGCCCGGCGGGACCGCCTGGTGCCCGCGGGGCCGGCCGGCGCCGGGCCGACGGGGTCCCGGGTGTCGTGCACCTCGACGACGACGACCGTGTACGGCCCCTCGGGCGGCACGCCGAGTCCGTGCGCCGTCCGCTGCGCGCCGGGGCGGCCCTCCAGCAGGTCGCGCACGGCCTGTTCGCGGCGCCCGGCCTCCTCCCTCCCCCGTTCCTCGTGGTGCACGAGGTGCGGCACGGCGGCACGCGCGGCCGTTCTCAGCGCCGCGGCGGCGTCCGCGGCGAGCGGCCGCCCGTCGGCGGCGGCCCACAGGGACCCGAGCACCTCACCACCGTGCCGGACCGCGATGGCCAGCCGCTCGGCGTAGCGGTCGTCGGCGGGCAGGCGCACCACGTCGCCGCTGCTCCACAGCGCCTGGAAGAAACCCCGCTCACGGAGTTCCGCGACCCTCCAGCGGGGCACCTCCTGGCCGAGGATGGTCAGTGTGCGCAGCGGGTCCGCCCCGTGCTCCAGCCGCGAGTAGGCGAGCACCCGCGACCGCGGATCCTCGATGGTGATGGCACCGCCGACCAGGTCGGCCACCGTGTTGGCGAGTCCCGCCAGGTCGCCCAGGCGCAGGCCCTCCGCCGGGGGCGGGGCGGTGGCGTCACCGGCCACCAGGGCCGTGCGCAGCCGGCCGAGCACCTCGGTCCAGCCGGTGTCCGGGGCGCGGAGCAGCAGGGCGGTACGGCCCTGGGCGGCGGCCTCGGTCAGGGCCGTGCGGGGCCTGCGGGTGCCGGGGCGCAGCACCAGGGCGGCGGCCCCGGCCCGCTCGGCGGCGCGCAGGACGTCCACCGCTTCCGGGGAGTCGGCCGGTGTTCCCGGGGTGAGCAGGACGTGGCCGGGCACCGTCCAGTCGTCGGCGCGCTCCTCGCCGACGTCGTGCACCGTCACCTCGGCGACCGGGACGTCGGTTCCGAGTGGTGCGGCCACCACGTCGAGCAGCCCGGGCCCGGCCAGCGTGAGGAGGTGGGCCAGCGTCGGACCGCCGGGGTGCGGGGTCGGCTCGCGATCCATCCCCCCATTATGTTGCGACCGGGGGGCGCAGCGGCGGGGCCGCTTTCACCGCGCACGGCCATCTGTGCACGGTCACCGGACTCGGGCCCGCGCGCACGGTCACCGCGCCCGGCCGCCGCGCACCGTCGTCACGGCCGATGGCGGGGGCGCCCGGCGGCCGGGCGTGTCAGCGCAGGGCGCCCGCGTCCGTGTCGGGCGGGCCGCCCGGCGGGGGCACGTTCGGCTCGAACGGGGCGCGGGAGCCCCTGTGTGCGGTGTCCGGAAGACCGCTGGCCCAGGCCAGCAGGCCGGGGTCCTCCAGGTCGCGGACCCACAACGTGGACAGGTCGAGGGCGTCCGGGCTGGGGCGGGAACCGACCCCCACCACGCGCAGTCCGGCGCGTTTGGCCGCCCGGAGCCCGTTGACCGAGTCCTCCACGGCCAGCGCGTTCGCGCCGTTCGAGCCCAGGCGCCGTACGGCTTCCGCGTAGGTGTCCGGGTACGGCTTGGGCCGGATGGGTCCCTCGGGGACGACCACGTGCTGGAAGTGGTGACGCAGGCCGACCGACTCCAGGCTGAACTCCACCAGGTCCGCCGGGCAGTTGCTGGCCACGGCGAGGGGGGCCCGGCGGCTCAGGACGGTGACGAGTTCCCGTGCGCCCGACATGGGCGCCGGGTCGCGTGCGACGAGGGCGCGGTAGGCGGCCAGGAGCTGTTCGGCCAGCTCCTGCGCGCAGTCCGGTCTGCCGATGAACTCGGCCATCAGGGCTCCGCACTCGATGTAGTGCAGGCCCTTGCTCCGCTCCGCGAACTCCGGGCCGGGCGCGTGGCCGAAGCCGCGCAGGACGACGCCGCGGGCGCGTTCCCAGTGCCGTTCGGAGTCGACGAGTGTGCCGTCGCAGTCGAAGACGACGGCCTCGGGTGCCCAGTCGGGGTCGAGCGTGTGGTGTTTCGTCATGTGCTTCGCCGTTCTTGGCGTGGGTGCCATCGGGATGGGTGGGGGGTGAGGCGCCCGTGCGCGGCCCGGGCCCGGCTGCCGCGGGGCTTCGCCGGGCGACAGCGCGAAGCCGGGCTGGTCGCAGCCGGCCGGCGGCCGCGACGGGCGGGAGGACGGCGCGGTGGGAGAGCGCCGCCCTGTCTCCGCATCCGGAAACATAATGAACGTTACGCTCGGTCGGCTCGCCGGTAGGAGTGTGCCGGTGCAATACGCACATGTGGGTGACGTCTCACGGGTAACTGAGCACGCCCCTGGCCGTCACCGTGCCGTTCTGACGGAAGCGGAAGACCGCGACCCGGCCGTGGACGGTGCCCTGCACGACGGCCGGCGGGGTGTGTTCGGTGAACCGTGAGGCGGTCATCCGCCCGCCGACCGGCCGGGTCAGGCGCCCGCCGCTGCGCAGGGCGACGGCCTGCCGTGCCGCCTCCAGCAGGGCCATCCCGGGGACGTGGTCCGTCTCGTGGTCGAACAGGAACGGATGGTGGGTGTCGGCGGGGTCCACCACGAGGGCGCCGTCGTGCAGCGCGATGAGGGCGTCCGCCTCCGAAGCGGTGCCGAGCAGGGCCGGCTGGGGCCGCGGGCGGCCGGTGGCGGACCGGGCCGGACCGGGGGCCGGGGACCGGCGGACGGCGGCGTACCGTTCGGCCGTCAGGAACCGCGCCCCGCCCTCCGCACGCGCGAACACCTGCCGCCCGGTGAGGAAGTCGGCGCGCAGCCGCATCCCCGCCACCCGCCCGGAGCCGGGTTCCTCGACCAGGTCGGTGACGGTGACCCGGCACGTGATCTCCGTGGCGCCGTGGGGCGCTCGCGGTTCACGGGCCGGGTCGATCCGGTAGGAGACGTCGTCGATCAGGGACCTGTCGGTGGCGGGGACGCCGAAGTGGCGCCGGGGGACGTAGAGGCCGAGCTGGCGCACGGTCTCGACGACCATCCACGGGCTGTGCCTGCCGTCGGGCCGGCGGGGGAAGGTCGGGTGCGAACGCGGCCACACCGCGGCGGCGCAGAAGGCACGGCGGCCGCAGGGCCGTACATCGGTCAGCAGCACCTCGGCCACCGAGACGCGGTGGACGAGTTCGCGGGGGACGGTACGGGACCAGCTGGACGGCGTCAGGCACGTCTCACCGGCGCCGCAGTCCTGTGGCCCGTCCGAGACACGCGGCGCGCGCGAACTGTGCCCGGAGCCCATGACGGAATGCTAATAAGACAATTGCGCGGTGTGCACGTCGGGCCTTCCCGGCATTCCTGCGAATGGGCTATATTCCCCCTCGCGATCTCCCCCAAGGGCAAGGAACACGCGTGCACGAACGGGCGGAAGACACCCGCAGGGCGGTATTGCAGGCAGCCGCGCACCTGTTCTTCGAACGGGGGTACGCGGCGACCAGTATCGCCGACATCAGCGAACGCTCCGCGCGGACCAGCGGCGCCATCTATTTCCATTACGCCGGCAAGGAGAAACTGGCGCGTGCGGTGGTCGAGGCGCACTTCGCCACCTGGCCCGTCCTGATCGCCCGCAACGAGACAGCGGGCGCGCCCGCGCTGGAGAACCTCGTGCGCCTCAGCTTCGCGGTCGCACGGGCGTTCCGTGACGACGTCCTGGTGCGCGCCGGCGCGCGCCTGTGGGCCGAACGCCGGTCGATCGACGTGGAGATGCCCCCTCCCTTCGTCGGCTGGATCGCCACGGTGGAACGCCTGCTCACCGACGCCCGTGCGGAAGGAACGCTCGCCCCCGGGGCCGACCCGGGCCGGGACGCCGCGACCCTGGTCTCCGCCTTCTTCGGCGTGCACACGGTGTCCGACGCGCTCGACGAGCGGCGCCTGATCGAGGACCGTCTGACCGCCCTGTGGCACCTGCTCCTTCCTGGCCTGCAAGCCGTCCCGGCCCCCGACGCCCTGCTGGCCCGGGTCAGGGACGACTCCGTGTCCCTGACCCCGTGAGGGACGGCCGCATCTGGCGAGAATCAGGGGGTTCTCGGCATTTTCGCCTCTGTCGGCCGTCCGACGCCCTCCCTAGGCTTTTCGCATCAGCTGCCCGACCGCCGATGAGAAGGCCTTTCACATGTCTGACGAGAACAACACGGAAAAGCGCGACGGAGACAACGGCAGGGAAGACGAAGGGAACAACGTCTCCCGGCGCACCGCGTTGGGGCGTGGCGTGGGGGCCGGGATCGGGTTCGCCGCGATCGGTCTGACGTCCGCGTTCGCCACCGCGGTGTCCGCTCCGCCGGCCGCGGCGGCTTCGCGGCCGGCTTCGGCGCCGGGCGGCCGTGGCACCCCGCAGGACGCCGGATCACTCCCCCGGACGGTGGCGGGGATCCGCATCCCAGGCAGCGAAGTGGCCCAGAAGGCCGCGGCGTTCGCGCAGAGCGCCTCCTCCCCGACCCTCTTCAACCACGTCATGCGGACGTATCTCTACGCCTGTGTCCTCTTCGACCAGCGCGGTGTTTCCTACGACCGTGAACTCGCCTTCGTCGCCGCGGTCCTCCACGACCTGGGGCTGGTCGAGGCGTACCGGTCCCCGTCCGAGCGCTTCGAGGTCGACGGCGCCGACGCCGCCCGGCGCTTCCTGCGGGAGCAGCGCATGCCGGCCTGGCGCGTGGAGGTCGTCTGGGACGCGATCGCCCTGCACACCAACGCGGGCATCGCGACGCGCAAGAGGCCGGAGATCGCCATGGTATCCGTCGGGTCCGGGCTCGACTTCGCCGGGAACGACCTGCAGAAGATCCCCTCCGGCACTCTGGAGGAGATACTCGACGCGTTCCCCAGGGACGGCTTCAAGCAGGACGCGGTCAGCACCATGCTGTCGCTGTGCCGCACCAAGCCCATGTCGGTCCTGATGCACCCCTTCGCCGAGGTCGGCCGCCGCCACATCCCCGGCTTCCCGGTGCCCACCGTGGAGGACCTGGTGCTGGGCGCGCCCTTCGCGGAGTAGGGCCGCGCCCAGTTGTCGAGGACGTCCTGCCGAACTCCCTTGCTGCGTATGGCCGTTGGGTGGGGGCCGGGCGTCCTCAGAGGGATCCGCCCGCACCGAGGCACTCGGCTCCCAGGACGTTCAGGAGGGCCAGTGCCTCGGCGTCACGGGATCCGGGCGGCGCGGTGTACAGCACGAGATGCTGGTCGCGGTCCGTCAGCGCGAGCACGTCGCAGTCCACGGTGACCTCTCCGACGGCCGGATGGCGGAACGTCTTGGTGAGCATCGGCGCGGCCTGCACGTCGTGCCGCTCCCAGCGGCGCGCGAAATCGGGGCTGATGTCGCGCAGTTCGGCGACGAGACCGGTCACCGCGGGGTCCGACGGGTACCGGGCGCAGGCGGACCGCAGCTCCGTCACCACATGGTGCCGGAACTCCGCGGCGTCGGAAATCCCGTACAGCTCCGCCCCGATGCGCGCCGGCCCGGCGAACGCCCGGCGCGCCAGGTTGCGGTCCTCGGGGGCGAGCGGCGCGAAGTCCTCCATGAGGGCAGCCGCGAGATCGTTCCACGCGAGCACCTCGAAGACGGCGGACGTCACGAAAGCGGCGGTGTGCGGGAGCCGTTGCAGGAGCGCGAGGATGCTCGGGCGGACGTCGCGCCGGTGCAGTCCGGTCCGGCTCGGCACGGTGCCCGCGAGGACGTGGAGGTGGCCGGACTCGGCGTCGGTGAGCCGCAGCGCGCCCGCGATCCCCGCCAGAACCTCACCCGAAGGGCGTGGCGCCCTGCCCTGCTCGAGGCGGACGTAGTACTCCGTGGAGATGTGCGCGAGGACCGCCACCTCCTCGCGGCGCAGACCCGGTGTGCGGCGGCGCGGCCCCGAGGGAAGACCCACGTCCTCCGGTCGCAGGCGCTCACGGCGGCTGCGGAGGAAGGCTCCCAGTTCCTGCTTGTCCATACGCGGAAGTCTGCACGACGCGCGACGCCGGATCCTGGTACCGCCTGTGCCTGTATCCGCTCGGGGAGCCTCGTGAGACTGCCCTCATGACGAACGACAGGGACAACGCACCCATCGGCCTGCTCACCGGCAAGGTGGTGTTCATCACCGGCGCCAGCCGCGGTATCGGGGCCGCCGCGGCCCGGCTCTTCTCCTCCGAGGGGGCCGCGGTCGTACTCGCCGCCCGCACCACCGACGCCCTGCGGCGCCTCGTCCACGAGATCCGCGCCGACGGCGGCGTCGCGGACGCGGTGACGCTGGACCTCGCCGACCGGGCGAGCATCCGTGCGGCGGTCGACCGCGTCGGGGAACTGCACGGGCGGCTCGACGGGGCGTTCAACAACGGCGCGGCGCTCCAGCCGCCCGGCCCGCTGGACACGACGGACGACGACGACATCGAGGAGCAGTTCGCGGTGAACTTCCGCGGGCACTGGACCGCGATGACGGCGGAGGCCGCGCTCATGAGCCGGGGCGACGGCGGGGCGATCGTCAACACGTCGAGCATCGGCAGCCGCCGCGCGAACCCCCGGCTCCCCGCGTACGGCGCGATGAAGCGCGCGCTCAACAGCATCACCGAGACCGCCGCCGTGACCTGGGGCCCTCGGGGCATCCGGGTGAACGGCATCACTCCCGGCGGCACCGCGACGGCGATGATCGACGCGTGGGAGGCGGCGTCACCGGGCGTCGTCGAACACATCACCGCGAGCATCCCGCTGGGCCGGATGGCCCGGCCCCGTGAGGTCGCCGAGGCCGCCGCCTGGCTGCTCAGCGACCGGGCGTCGATGGTCACCGGAGCGATCGTGCCGGTGGACGGCGGCGCCGGCGCCTGAGCCGGCCGCCGCCCGGGGCGGGCGCGGCGACGGCGGCCCGGCGACGGGCGGCGGCGTCCGCCTCCCCGGCCGCTCGGCACGGGTCCGCGAGCACGCCGTCCGGGTACGGCCAGTGCGGCCGGCCCGGCTGCCCGGGCCCTCGAAGGCCGGGGTCCGACCGCACGGGCATCCGTCCGCCCCGTGGGCCGGCTCGGGGCGGAAGCCGATGACGCCGAGGCCGGGGCGTGCCCGCGCCCTGCGCATCCAGCCTGTGCGGTGCATGACGGCATCCACTGCCTCGGGCTCCAGCGGCCGCCGAGCCTGAAGAACTCATGGGAGGACGCAGGGGATGCCACTGACCTCCCCGTCCGCGCCGGCGGCCCCGGACCACCCGGCGCCCGTCCGGGTTCTTCGGTGCGCGAAGCGGAACGTCCCGGCCCCGCAGGGCATCTCACCACGCGTACGGGCCGTGCGCCGGTGAGAGGGGATGTTCCTGATGGTACGTCGAGTTCAGGTGCTGCTGTCGATGGTCTTGGTGCTGGTGGCAGGCTCGGTGGCGGTGTCCGCGCCGGCCGGTGCCGTCATCGGCGGGTCGAGGAGCGGCTACGGCCCGTGGGCGGTGCGCATGCTCGTCGACGGCACACCGGTGTGCACCGGGACGGCGATCACACCGCAGTGGATCATCAGCGCCTCGCACTGCTTCTTCGAGCAGGCACAGCCGGTCGCCGACAAGCGGATCTCGTTCCGGGTCGGCAGCCTCGACATGCGCAAGGGGACCACGGTCCGACCGCTGCCCGGCAGGCGCGTGGGCAGTGCGCACGCCGACATGATGCTGATCAAGGTTCCGCCGATGAAGGTCCGCGCGGCACGCCTGGCCACCGCCGGGGTCCGCCGGGGGCAGGTGGTGCGGCAGTACGGGTGGGGAGCCACCTGCACCGGGGACGAGAACACCTGCCAGTCCCCCGTGCTCAAGCAGTCGGTCCTTCGGGTCGTACGGCCCGACGACCCGCGCTGCGACGGCTTCACCGCCCCGGGTGGTCCGGACTTCTGCATGGAGAAGGTGTCCGGCATTCCCGCCGGGGGCGACTCCGGTGGGCCGGTGATGAGCGCCGGCCCCCGCGGCAGCGAAACCCTCCTCGGCGTCTTCGCCGGCTCCGACCGGGAGGAGATCGCCGAGGCCGGGGAGGTCTCCCGGCAGCTGGCCTGGATCCGGTCGGTCACCAGGCGTTAGCCGCCGCCTTGTGACCGGCGGGGCGGGCGGCCTGCGCCGGGTGCGGTCCGGAAACCGGTCTCCTCCCCGGCCCGGCGGGTGTCACGGCCGGGTCTTGTGCGCGAACACCCACCGGTTGCCCTCCAGCGCGTCGTTCTGCTCGGGGAGCGGGCCGCGTCCGTGCCGGTGGGTGAACTCGAAGGGGGTGTGGACGGACGTGGACCAGCCCCTGCCCGCCAGATCACCCGCGGAGTCGGGCCGGGGGCCCAGGTCGAAGAGGCGGAGCAGGTCGATGCCGATCTGCTGCCGCGTCGCCGTGTAGAGCGGGCTGTCGCGGTACTCCAGCAGGTCCTTCTCGAGTTTGACCTCGTACGCCAGGGCGCTGCCCGGGGTGCTCAGCCGGTCCACCATGTCGATGAGGTACGTCTCGGCGGCGCTCGGCAGGTAGAAGAGCAGTCCCTCGGCCAGCCAGGCACTGGGTGCGGCCGTGTCGAAGCCCGCGTCGGTCAGCGCCGTGACCCAGCCGTCCCGCAGGTCGGCCGGCACCGTCACGCGCACCGCCTTCGGGGCGGCCGACACCTCGGCGAGCACCTTGTGCTTGAACTCCAGCACGCCTTCCCGGTCGATCTCGTAGACCACGCAGTCGGGCGGCCAGTCCAGCCGGAAGGCGCGCGTGTCCAGCCCCGCTCCGAACAGGACGACTTGGCGGGCACCGGCGCGGACCGAGTCGAGGAGGAAGTCGTCGAGGACCCTCGTGCGCAGACCGAAGTACCGGGCGAAGCGCCCCCACAGCGGGTTCCCGTCCCCGTCCGGTACCTGGTGCATGCGCACCGGCCAGGCCGCGCACGCCGGTGCGGCGCGCACGAAGTGCTCGGCGTAGACGTCCCGTGCCAGGCTGTCGGGACGGCAGGTCTCGATCGCCCGTGCCGCGGCGACCAGGAGGGCCGTCAGACCCACCCCTGCGTCCACGCCGTCCTCGCCGGTGTTCTGCGGCGCCGTACCGACCATGTTTCCTCCGTTGACGAGAGTGGAGAGCCCCTCTGCTGCCCGGGATGGCCGTTCACCGGCTTCTTCCGTGCGGGATCAGGACGGGTTTGACCACGCGGCCTGCCTCGCAGTCGCGTTCGGCCTCGTTGATGTCGGCGAGTGGGTAGGTGCGGATCAACTGGTCGAAGGGGAACCGCCCGGCCTGCCACAGCCCGGTCAGGCGGGGGATCAGCAGCCCCGGCACGGCGTCCCCCTCGCAGATGTGCACGATGCCGCGGCCCCGGTCCAGCGTCCCCGGTTCGAGCGGCAGCGCGGTGTGCAGCCGCGCCACCAGGCCGAGGCGGCCGGTGGGGCGCAGCGCCCGGAGGGCTTCGTTGATCAGGGCGGCGGAGGCCGTGGTGTCCAGCGCGTACTGCGCGCCGCCGTCGGTCAGCCGCCGGATGCGGTCGGGCAGCCCGGCCGACGCGGCGGACAGCGGGACAGCACCGAACCGCTCGGCGAGGGCGAGCCGTCCGGGATGCCGGTCGACGGCCACGGTGAACGCGCCGGCGGCGGTGGCCGCCATCACCGAGGCCAGGCCCACCGCTCCGGCGCCGTAGACGGCGAGGGTGTCACCGGGGCCGATGCCGAAGACGTTCAGCACCGCTCCCGCGCCGGTGAGGAAGCCGCAGCCGAGCGGTCCGAGCAGCTCGACGGGCAGGGCGGGGTCGACCCAGACGGCGTTGCGGGCCGGGACGAGGGCGTACTCGGCGAACGAGGACTGGCCGAACCAGCGGGGGGCCAGTGCTCCACCGGCCCCGTCGGTGAGCCGCGGCGGGTCCTGCTCGCGTCCTCCGAAGAGGTTGAGGGAGGCGAAGGAGTCGCAGTAGGCGGGGGCGGCGGCCCGGCAGTTGCGGCAGTGTCCGCAGGAGTCGAAACTCAGCACGACGTGGTCGCCGACGCTCAGTGCGCTGTCCGGACCGCCCGTCCGCACCACGATCCCGGCGCCCTCGTGCCCGAGGACCGCCGGCAGCGGGCTGCGGCCGGCCGAGCGCCGGACGGCGAGGTCGGTGCGGCACATCCCGCAGCCCGCGATCTCGACCAGGATCTCGTCGTCCGCCGGGCCTTCCCGCAGGACCACCTCCTCGACCTCGAACGGACTCTCGTACGACCGCAGTACGGCCGCGTCGAATCTCATGGTCACGCCTCCCGCGGGCGGTGCACGACGAACGGCCGGAGGTTCCCGTAGAGCCCCCACGGCCCGCCCGCGACGCCGACGCCGCTGTCCTTGGCGCCCGCGAAGGGCTGGGCGAGGGAGAGTTCGGCGTGGTGGTTGATCCATGCCGTCCCGCACTCCAGACGGCCGGCCACGGCCTCGGCCCGGTCGAGGTCGGTGCCCCACACCGAGCCGCCCAGCCCGAAACCGGTGCCGTTGGCCGCCTCGACGGCCTCGTCGAGGCTCCGGTAGGGCAGCACCGGCAGCACCGGACCGAACTGCTCCTGCGTCACCACGGGGCTGGTGGGCGGCACGTCGGCGAGGATCGTCGGAGCGAAGAAGTAGCCCGGCCCCTCGGGCCGGTGGCCGCCCGCCGCGGCGCGGGCGCCGTCCGCCAGCGCCTTTCCCGTGTAGGCCTCCACCCGTGCCAGCTGGGGGGCGTTGTTGACCGGACCCAGCTGTGTGTCCGGGTCGAGGCCGGGGCCGACGGTGACGGACTTCGCGCGCTGGGCGAGGGCCTCCACCACCTCGGTGCAGAGCCGGGCCGGGGCGTAGACGCGCTTGACGGCCATGCAGACCTGCCCGCAGTTGCGGAAGGCGGCCCAGAACAGCTTGTCGGCGATCCGCTCCACGTCGACGTCCTCCAGGAGGAGCGCCGCGTCGTTGCCGCCCAGTTCCAGGGTGACCCGGGCGAGCGAGGCCGCGGCGCCCTCCGCGACGGCCCGGCCGGTGGGCACCGAGCCGGTGAACGTGACGTGGCGGATTCCCGGGTGGGACGCCAGCCGGGCACCGAGGGGTTCGCGGCCGGTGACGATGGTCAGTACGTCCTTCGGCAGGGCCTCGGCGAGGACGGAGCCCAGCAGCCGGGTGGCGAGGGGCGTGAACGGAGAGGGCTTGAGCACCATCGTGTTCCCCGCGGCGAGCGCGGGCGCGAACTTGGCCGCCGCGAGCTGGAGGGGGAAGTTCCACGGCACGATGGCGGCGACGGGCCCGAGCGGCCGCCAGCGGATCTCGCTGTGCACCGGCCGGCCGTCGTCGATCCGCTGGGGTTCCGCTGCCGTTTCGGCGAAGTAGCGCAGGCGGGCGGCGGTGCGGGCGATCTCCGCGGACGACTCGGCCAGGGGCTTGCCCTGTTCCCCGGTGAGCAGCCGGGCCAGTCCGGCACCGGCAGCCTCCACGGCGTCGGCCGCCGCGCGCAACGCGGTGGCGCGGGCGGCGGGCTCGTCCCGCCAGCCGAGCCAGGCCCGGTGCGCCCGTTCGACGACGGCGTCCAGTTCCTGCGGCCGCTGGTCGGGAGCCTCGTCGAAGACCTCACCCGTGGCCGGGTCGACGACGGCGAATGACGCGCCCGGGGCACCGGGCGGAGGGCGGCGCTCAGAGGTCGGCATACCGGGTCAGTTCGCCGGGGTGACGGCGGCCTCGTGCTCCCGGGCCTGCCGGTCCATCTCCGCCCGGAAGGCGGCCACCAGGTGGGGCCGGATCCTCCCGGCGGTGCGGTCGCCGCCTTCGCAGACAGCGCCGCGCACTCCGACGATGTCGGTGCCGATCCGGGTCAGCGGGCCGAGGTCCGCCTGCTTGACGCTGCCCGCGAGGGCGGCGAGCAGACCGGACGCGTGGGCCAGCCGGACGAACTCGGCGCAGACGTCCGGCGGGACGTGGTCGAACAGCCGCGTGCCGTCCTTGACGGCGGTGTCGAGCATGGCCGCGTCGGCACCGGAGCGGCGGGCGATGTCGGGCAGCGCGAGCGGGTTGACGCAGCCGATCCGGTGGGCGTCCGCGTAGCCCGAGGCGACGACGAGCGCCTCCGGCCGGTGGTCCTTCACCGCCCGGACGACCCCGCGCATGACCTCGACGGCCTGGTCGGGCGTCGTGCAGCCGTAGAGCCCGACCTTGATGTACGTGGCTCCCGAGACGACGGCGCCGAGCGCGGCCTGGGCCACCGTGCCGGGCTTGTACGGGACGTCCCCGACGGTCGCGGACACCGGCTTGTCCGCGGGGACCGCGTCGCGGATCTCCCTGATGACCCACGGGAAGTTGGCGCCCAGCGAGCCCTCGTCGGGCTTTTTGACATCGACGATGTCGAGGTGCTCCGCCGCCTTCGCGCAGTCGAGGGCTTCCTCGACACTGTCCGGGGAGATGAGAAGCAACAACGTGGACTCCTTCCACCGCGGGTCCGGCCGGCCGGGGCTCGGCTGTGCGGCTCGTCCGGTTCCCGTGCGGTGTGCTCATCATTTCCCGCGCCCGTGGGCACCGGTAGGGCGCGCGGAGTCCTCTCGGGGCGCCCCCCGGCGCTCGCAGTGCGCCGTGCGCACCGGCAGGAACCGGCCACCGGCCGGTACTGCCACCTGCCTCGGCCGGCGACGAAGCGGTCCCGGCGCTGCTGCCGGCCGGACCGGTCCGGGCGCTCCTGCCCGCTGGCTCGCAAGGGGGCACCGGCCCGTAGGAAGTCACCGACCTGGAACGGTCGCCGCCCCGCTACGGCCGGGACACCGACCAGATCGTCGAGGGCGCGGTAGGTGGGGAACTCAGGAGGGGGCACCGGCAGGGGCGGCACCGCCCACCGGTCGTCGCGGGGGGAGAGGTCCGGTCAGAGGGGCTTGAGCCGGGTGTGCAGGAGGCAGAACTCGTTGCCTTCCGGGTCGGCCAGGACGTGCCAGTTCTCGGTGCCGCTCTGGCCGACGTCGGCGGGCCTGGCGCCCAGGGCGAGCAACCGCTCCAGCTCGGCGTCCTGGTCGCGGTCGGTGGCGTTGACGTCGATGTGCAGCGGGAGCTTCCCGGGCCGGGGGGCGCCACCGGGGCTGAGGACGAGGGTGGGCTGCGGACCGCCGAAGCCGGCGCCGGGCGGCCCGATCTCGATGCTCCCGTCCTCCTCACGGCCGAGTTCGACGTAACCGAGGACCTCGCTCCAGAACGCGGCGAGCCGCTCGGGATCGGCGCAGTCGAGAACCAGTTCACTGATGCGGCATGCCATGCCCGCCAGCGTACTCGGCCACCGGAGGTGAACACGCCCCCGTTTCACGGGCGTTGGACCGTCGCCGTCACTGGCCCGGGCGGGGCTGCGACGGCCACGGCCGGCGGGCCGCCCGTGGTGCCGGTCAGCGGTCAAGGACAGCCAGGGCGACAGCGCCCGGAGTGCTTGGCGGGTCCCACCCGGCATCGAGCACCCGCCCTCAACTCCCCTCGGCTGCGGCTCGGTTGCCACGGCTGCGTCCGCGCATCGCCTCCAGGTACCGGATGTTCCCCACACCCCTGCGGCCGGCCACCGGTACGTGACATCAGTCACAAGGCATTCCGCTACTACGCCCTCGCGATAGTAGTGGACGCTCTGGCGACATGGGGGACTTGTCCGGCTTGGTGCGGGTGCTCGGCGCGGTCGCCAGGGGCGCTGACCGCTCCTCAGCCCTCCTCTTTCTTCTCCTGCGTGGGAGGGGCTCCTGACGCCGGGCCAGGCGCGCGCACCGGGAAGGACGACGTGATCAGCATGATCCCCTTCGGCTCCGCAAGGACCGCGCCGATCTACGAGCCGGGGTAGTAGCCAAGACCTTTGCGTCGCCGCTCACCGTCGTCCCAAGATGACGTCCCACAGACATCGCCGCAGTTCAGGGGCGGACTCCCGAAGAGCCGCCCGGTCGAAGGCGCTCGGCGACCACCGAGTGAGGTCACGCATGGGCAAGCATCGCAAGCATCAGCAGTACCGGCGAATAGCCATCGCCGCCGTCGCCGCCGGAGCCGTCGGCGTCCCGTCCGCCGCACTGGCCTGCGGCTGGCCGGGCAGCGGAACACACCCGTCGCGGCACGTCGCGAACAGGACGGCCGAGGTCCAGTGGAACCCCAGCGCGTGGGACGACTCCGGGAGCGGTACGCGGGGCGGCGGGACGACTCCTGCGGCGACGCCGACCGCGACCGCCCACAAGCGTGGTGCCTCCCGGCACACCGCGACCCCGGCCGGCCACAGCAGCGCGACGGACACCGCTTCACCGCGCCCGCGGAAGACAGCGGTACGGTCCGGCAAACCCCTCTCCCCCGGCACTCCGCACAGGAGCACCACGTCCGCGGCCCCGACCGCGGCCTCCACGACCCCCACCGCGGCCTCCACCGCCCCCACCACGGCCTCCTCCGCACCGGAAGCCGCCCCGTCGCCCGCCACCACACCCGCCGGCGCTCCCCCGGCCGCCTCCGCCGGCCCGCAGACCGGTACGTCGGCGCCCACCGCTGTCGCCGCCCAGGTCCTGGAACTCGTCAACGCCGAGCGGGCGAAGGCCGGTTGCTCGGCGCTGACCGCCGACCCGACGCTGGCCGCGGCCGCCCAGGCGCACAGCGAGGACATGGCGGCGCACCAGAACATGTCGCACACCGGCTCCGACGGGTCCGCCCCCGGCGACCGCATCACCGCGGCGGGCTACGCCTGGAGCACGTACGGCGAGAACGTCGCCTACGGGTACTCCACCCCGGAACAGGTGATGGCGGCCTGGATGGCGAGCCCCGGCCACAAGGCCAACATCCTCAACTGTTCGTTCAAGGAGATCGGTGTCGGCCTGGCCCAGCCCGGCGCCTACTGGACGCAGGACTTCGCGACCAGCCGCTGAACGGCGCCCGCCCGCCGGCCGCGCGGGCCGGGGAGGGCCGGGCCGGGCGACCGCCGCGGCCCGGCCGGCCGGGTGCCCCGCCCCCGGCGGTCAGGCGCCGCACTCGGCGCGCACGGCGTCGACCGCGTGATGCGCGTCCGGCTGCGACGTCCCGTCAGGACCCGGCCCCCGCGCGCCACCGGTCGGCGCGGGTGATGCCGTCCATGAGCAGGTCGAGCAGCCGCTCGGCCTGTGCGCGCTGGTGGGCGTCCCCGGCCGCGAGGGTGACACCGGCCAGGGCCATGAGGATGTCGGAGGCGGACACGTCCTCGCGGACCGCTCCCTGGCCGACGGCGGCGAGGCGGAACTCCTCGACGGCGTCCGTCAGTTGCGCGCGCGTGTGCGAACCCAGCCGTTCGTCGTCCCGCAGGAGTGTCTTGAGCGTCTCCGCCATGCCGTGCTTGGCGGCCAGGTAGTCCAGCACCTCGGACATCCATGCCCGCAGCGCCCGGTCGGCCGGCAGGTCGCGCAGGAGCGGCGAGGTCCGGGCGCACAGCCGGGCCGTCTCGTAGCGGTAGGTGGCGTCGACGAGCTGCTCACGGGTCGGGAAGCGCCGGTAGAGGGTGCCGATCCCCACACCCGCGTCCTTGGCGATCTGCTTCAGGGTCGCTGCGGCACCGTCCCGCGCGAACGCCAGGGCGGCGGCGGCGAGCAACCTGTCCTCGTTGGCCCGCGCGTCGGCCCGGACGGGACGGCCGGACGGATCAGGCATGCGGTTCTTCCTCTCGGCTTGCTATCCGGAGCTGACTCCGCTTACGGTGACGCACAAGCGGAGTCGGCTCCGCTTGTGTCGGACGGTAGCAGACCGCCGCCGTCCGCCCGTCGCACCGCCGCGACCACGACAAGGGGCACCCACGTCATGCGATACCGCACGCTGGGCAGTACAGGAGTCCGGGTCAGCTCGCTCTGCCTGGGCGCGATGATGTTCGGGAAGTGGGGGAACCCCGATCACGACGACTCGGTCGGCATCATCCGCACCGCGCTCGACGCGGGCGTCAACATCATCGATACGGCGGACGTGTACGCGGACGGCGAGTCCGAGGTCATCGTCGGGAAGGCGATCGCCGGACGGCGCGACGAGGTCGTCCTGGCGACCAAGGTGTCCAGCCCGATGGGCCCCGGCCCCGGCCGGCGCGGCGCCTCGCGGCGCTGGATCACGCAGGCCTGCGAGGAGAGTCTGCGCCGGCTGGGCACCGATCACATCGACCTCTACCAGGTGCACCGGCCCGATCCGGCGACCGACGTCGACGAGACCCTGGGCGCGCTCTCCGATCTCGTCCGCGCGGGCAAGATCCGCTACGCGGGGTCCTCGACGTTCGCGCCCTCGGCGATCGTCCAGGCGCAGTGGACCGCCGAGCGGCGCGGGCGCGAGCGCTTCGTGTGCGAGCAGCCGCCGTACTCCCTCCTGGCCCGGGGTGTGGAGGCCGAGGTGCTGCCCACCTGCGAGACGTACCGGATGGGCGTGCTGGCCTGGAGCCCGCTGGCCGGGGGGTGGCTCTCCGGCCGCTGGCGCCGCGACGCGGCCGGCCCGTCCAGCCACCGCACCCGGACCATGCCATTCCGTACCACGCTCTCCCACTACGACCTGGACGTGCCGGGCAACCAGGCCAAGCTGGACGCCGCCACGGAACTCGCCCGTACGGCCGACGAGGCGGGCCTGACGCTGATCCAGCTGGCGCTGGCGTTCGTCACCACGCACCCCGCGGTCACCGCGGCGGTCGTCGGCCCCCGTACCGCCGCGCACCTGCGCGACCATCTGAGCGCGGCGGACATCGTCCTGGACCCCGCCGTGCTGGACCGCGTCGACCGCATCGTGGCGCCGGGCACCGACCTCAACCCCGAGGACACGGGCTACCACGCGGCCGTCCTGGCCGACCCGGCACGCCGCCGCCCTGCCGCCGCCCGGTGAGCGGCACGGGTCCGCCCGCTTCGTCCCGCCACCGCCGGGCCCGGCACGGCCCCGCACGTCAGGCGTCGTAGCCGTAGCCCGTCCAGTTCTCCAGCACGTGCTCTTGCAGTTCGCGGGGGTACGACGTGCGGAAGGAGGCGGTGGTGCCGCGGAAGCCGTCCGGCAGCAGGCAGTCCGTGACCGACTTGCCGCCCCGGGCGGCGCGGACCTCCTCGGGGGTGAGGTAGGGGACCATGGGGATGCCGGGGGCCTGCGGGAAGGTGTGGTGGCCGGTGTCCGGGTGGCTGCGGGTGGCGAGCGCCCAGACGACCTGGCCGATGTCGGTGACGTCGATGTCGTCGTCGACGACGATCACCTTGGGCACCAGCCATCCGGCGTGCGAGGCGAACAGCACGTCGGCGATCGCACGGATCAACGCGGCCCGGTCCCAGCCGAGTTCCGCGCGCCGGGCGCGGTCGACGGAGACGGCGAGCCAGCAGGTGGCGGCCTCGTACGGGCACCACGCCAGGGTGACCGGCAGCCCGGCGGCGCGCAGCACGTTCAGGGCGGCGGCCGCGATCATGGTGCCCCAGATCGTGTGGTTCTCCTCCGGCGGAACCCCGGCCGCGCAGACCGGCAGGATCGGGTCGTCGCGGTAGGTGACCGCCTCGACGTGGAAGACCGGCTGCTCCTTGCCGTCGGGGAACGCGTACCCGTGGTACTCCCCCATCGGCCCCTCGGGGGCGGTCTCGTCGCTGCTGAGGTAACCCTCCAGGACGATCTCGGCGTTGGCGGGCACGTACAGTCCGTTCGTCTCGGTACGGACCACCTCCACCGGGCTGCCGGTGAGCGCGCCGACGTAGCCGTCCTCGTCGACGTGCGCCGGGAGCGGCATCCCCGCGGCCGCGAGCGCCGCGGGCGGGGCGCCCAGGACCATCGCCCACGGCGTGTGCCGGCCCTTCTCGCGCCACGCCTCGCGGATCATGCCGACGTGTTGCTGCGGCATGGCGGGACCGACCAGGGTCCTGCGGTCGCGCAGCATGGTGCGGGCCACCGACCAGCTCGTCCACGAGCCGTCCGGGGTGCGCACCACGTGGAAGCCGTAGGTGCCGAAGTACCGTCCGCCGTCCTCCTGGTGGAGCAGGGGTACGGGGAAGAGCTCCAGGTCGACGTCGTCACCGGTGCGGACGTTCTGCTTGCAGGGCCCGGTGGCGACCTCGACCGGTGCGACGGGGTCCGCGTGCATGGCGGCGACGAGGTGTTCCACGATCCGGCGCGGACTGGCGTCGCGGGGCAGCCCGACGTGCGCGGCGAGCCGCGCGTGGGCGGTGCCCGACCGGGGGTCGCCCAGTCCGGCCGGGGCGCCCAGGACGCGGTGGCCGGGGGCGGCGCCGGTGAGGGAGGTGAACAAGGGGGCGGGTGCGCCGGTCTCGTACGCCCGCCGGGTCACGGCGCCCACTTCGAGGTGCGGATCGACGCTCCTGCCGATCTCCACCGCATCGCCGTCGGCCAGCAGCCGTGCGACGAACGCGCGGAAGTCGAGCGCGGGGTCGGGAACGGGGCGCCGGGAGAGGCCGGGGGCAGGGTCGAGGTCACGGCCGGTGCGGGGGGCGGGGCGGGGGTCGGAATGCGTGGTCATGGCGCGGGCGGGCTCCTGTTCGTCTGGATGTGGGCCGGTCAGGGGTTGGGCACGGGTCGGGGGTGGGGCGCTGGGCCGGTCAGGGGAGGGGGCCTGTGAGGGCGGCGGGCCCATGAACGGGGCCGGGGCGCGTCAAGGAGTGCCCGCGGGGCGCTCGGCGCGGGCGGGGCGCAAGCCGGTCCAGCGGCCGCGGGCGGGGGTCTCGACACCGAGCTGGTCGAGGACGCGTACCACCAGGTGGTCGACGAGGTCGTCGACGGTGCGCGGATGGTTGTAGAAGGCGGGCATCGGGGGAACGATGCGCACGCCCATCCGCGCCAGCGCGAGCATGTTCTCCAGGTGGATCTCGTTGAGCGGGGTCTCGCGCGGGACCAGGACGAGCGGTCCGCCCTCCTTGAGCACGACGTCCGCCGCGCGGCCCACGAGTCCGTCGGCGTGCCCCGCGCGGATCCCCGCCAGAGTCTTCATGCTGCACGGCACGATCACCATGCCGTCGGTGCGGAAGGAACCGGAGGACAGCGGCGAGCCCTGGTCCTCCGGGCGGTGGGTGACGTCGGCCAGCGCGCTCACCTCACTCACCGTGCGGCCCGTCTCCAGCTCGATGGTGGCGCGCGCCCAGCGGCTGACCACCAGGTGGGTCTCGATCCCGGGATCGGCGGCGAGCCGTTCCAGCAGCCGCACCCCGAGCACGGCCCCGGTCGCCCCGGTCATCCCCACGATCAGCCGCATCCGCCGGTCCTCCTCCGCTCGGCGCACGGCCCGGTGGCCGGGTGCGCAGAATCAGTCGCCCGGGTGGGCCGCAGGCGGTCGGCGCCACGCCCGTTCCCCGGTCGTTCCACCGTTCACGCTATGGATCTCCGCACGGTCGCCGGCGATAGACTCGGGCACGAGATGAGCAGAATCGGACAGGATGCGGGACCCGTCGCCTTCCCCTTCCCCACCACCCCCGGCGGGCCTCCCGGCGTGGAGGTCACCGACCTGCCCGGGCTGCTGACCCGCATCGGGCGGCTCGGTGCGACGGCCGACGCGCCCGTGCGCCTGGAGTTCCATCTCCTGACGACCGTGCGCTCGGGGCTGCTGCGCTGCGTGGTGGACACCACCGACTGCGCGGTGGCGCCCGGGAGCTGGCTGTGGATCCGGCCGGGCCAGTTCGTACGGTTCCCGGACGGGTGCCGGGGCGGTGCGGACGTACCGGACACGGCGGTGGTGCTGTTCCAGGCGAGCTTCCTCGACGCGGCCACCGTCGCCGGGGCGCATCTGGACCGCAGGGCATGGAGGCTGCCGATGTCCCCCGCGCCGCAGGCCGCGCAGCCCCTGGAACGGACGCTGGAGCTGCTGGAGAGCGAGTACCACCGGCTGCGTGACCTGCCGCTGGAGGTCCACGTCGCGGTCGTCCGGCATCTCCTGTCGGTCCTGGTGCTGCGCCTGGCGAACCTGCCGGGCGGGCAGCGCAGGCATGCCGGGGACGCGGCCTTCCGCCGCTTCCGTGACGCGGTCGAGCAGGACTTCGCCCGTGACCACCAGGTCGAGGCGTACGCGGCCCGGCTCGGCTACAGCGTGCGCTCGCTGACCCGCGCCACGAACGCCGCGGTCGGGCGCGGGGCCAAGGCGTTCATCGACGACCGGCTGGTCCTGGAGGCCAAAAGACTGCTGCTGCACACACAGCTCCCGGCGTCCGCGGTCGCGGACCGGCTCGGCTTCTCCAGCACGACGGTCTTCACCCGCTTCTTCCGCCACCGCACCTCGGAGACGCCCCTCGGCTTCCGCAGGCGTGCGCGCACGGAGAGCCGACGGTCCCCTACACCGTGACCGCCGCGGCGGTCACGGGCCTCACCCCGCCGCGGCGCACCACGCCACAGCGGTCGTGACGGCCACGGCGGTCGCGGTCAACGGGGTCCTGGCCACGGCGGTCGCGGTCACGCGAGGTCGCGCATGCGGCGGACCGGGCTCGCCAGCAGGACCGCCGGGCTGACCGTGCAGAGCACGGCCATGAGCGCGAGGGAGACGCGCTCGCCCCACAGGGCGGCGGCGCCTCCCGCGGTCAGGGCACCGCGGGGGATCGCGCCCCAGGAGATGAAGCGGACCGTGGCCATCACACGCGGCAGCAGCTCAGGGGGTGTGGCGGTCTGCCGGTAGGTGCGGGTCACGATGCTCGTCACCACCACGGACCCGGCGAAGCCGGCGTTGCCCAGGGCGAACAGACCGAGTGCCGCGGAGTGGCCGGCCAGCGGCAGCAGCGCCGCGAAGCACGGTGCGGCCACCGCGGCCCGGCGCAGCGCCCGGCCGCTGCCGAGGCGTGCCACGATCCGGGGCGTCAGGGCCGCGCCGACCAGGGTGCCCAGGCCCTCGGTCGCGATGAGCGCGCCGACCAGGGCGGGCGGCGCCTCCAGGGTGCCGGCCAGGAAGACCGGGGTGAGCGCCATCAGGCCGCCGCAGACGAAGTTGACGGCGGTCGCGTCCGCCGCGCAGGGGCCGATGACGGGGTGCCGGACGACGTAGCGCCAGCCCTCGCGGATCATCTCGCCCACGCCCCGGCGTGGTCCCTCCTGTGCGGGGTGCGCGACCTGCGGCAGGGTGGCCATGAGCGCGGCCGACAGCAGGTAGCTCACCGCGTCGACCACGACCGACGCCGCCGCGCCGAGCACCTGGACCAGCAGGCCGCCGAGGGAGGGGCCGCCGAGCTGGGTGGCCGCCCGGGTGCCGGAGGTGAGGCTGTTGCGGGCGGTGAGTTCCTCCTTGCCGACCAGGGAGGGCAGGAAGGTCGAGTTGCCGACGTCGAAGACGACGGATGCCAGGCCGGTCACCAGGGCGACCACGATCAGCTGCGGCAGGCTCAGCACGCCGAGCGCCGCAGCCAGCGGGACCGAGGCCACGGCGACGGCGCGGACTAGGTCCATCGCCACCTGCGTCCCGCGCAGCGGCAGCCGGTGCACGAGGACCCCGGCCGGCAGGCCGATCAGCAGCCAGGACACGAACGAGGCGGCGGTGACGAGGCTGACCTCGAACGCCGAGGCGTGCAGCACCAGGACCGCGAGCAGCGGCAGGGCCACCGAGGTGACGGCGTCGCCGATCCCGCTCACCGTGGACGCGCCCCAGTACCGCCAGAACACCGCCGCGCGCGCCGCGTCGTCCGGCCGCTTCCGCTCCTCTTCCCGCCCCTGCGCCACCGTCGTCATGCCGCCCCCCCGTGATCGAGTGAGTCTCTTTTGGGAACTGACTATACTCATGGATCATGCGATACACAGAGCTGGGCGACCCGGACTGCGCGATCGCGCAGGCACTGGCGGTGGTCGGGGACCCGTGGACGCTGCTGCTGATCCGCGATGTCGCGGGCGGCACGCACCAGTTCGACGCGCTGCGGGACGGGCTCGGCATCAGCCGCAAGGTGCTGACCGAGCGCCTGAAGACCCTCGTGGCGGACGGAGTGCTGGAGAAGCGCCTCTACAGCCCGCACCCGCCCCGCTACGAGTACCACCTGACACCGGCCGGGCGCGGCCTGCTCCCGGTCCTGGTCGCGCTCCAGGACTGGGGCGCCCGCCATGTCCTGGGCGACGGCGCGCTCTCGGCCACCAGCTCGGCCGGCTCCGCCGAGACGCGGCGGGTGCACGCCCTGGTCGGACGCACCCTCCCCCCACTGGAACTGGCCGGTCCCGGCGGCGTGCCGGCCGACCCGGTCTCCGCGGACCACGCCTGGACGGTCCTGTACTGCTTCCCGGGGGCCTACGCGCCCGGCGGCCACGACTACCCGCCGGGCTGGGAGCGCATCCCGGGCACCCTCGGCTGCACCCTGGAGTCGTGCACCTACCGTGACCGGATGGCGGAGTTCGCGCGGCGCGACGCGCGGGTGCACGGCGTCAGCACGCAGCGCCCCGACCAACTGGCCGCCTTCGCGGAGCACGAGCGGATCGCCTTCCCGCTGCTGTCCGACGCCGACCTGCAACTGGCCGCGGCACTGCGGCTGCCCACCTTCCGCGCGGCGGGCGTGGACCGCCTCAAGCGGCTCACCCTCGTCCTCGACGCCTCCCGCACGGTGCGCGGCGTGCTGTACCCGCTCGAGGACCCGGCGGGTTCCGTCGACGACGCCCTGGCGTTGGTCGACTCGCTGACGGGCGCGTGAGGGTCCGGAAACTCGCGTGCGTACGGGATCCCCGCGGTGCCAGGATGGCGGCGGGAAGCGAGGTCTCGTGGACGAGTCGGGGCGGTTCGGTCTGGCGGCGGTCGCATGGGCGGCCGGCGGAGCGGGGGCGGACGCGGCAGCCGCGGCTGCGCGGGAGCTGGCACCCGGCGTGCGGACGGTCGTGCTCGTCGAGGGGAGCAGTGACCGGTCGGCGCTCGACGCGCTGGCCGCGCGGTACGGCCGTGATCTGGGTGCGGAGGGCGTCGCGGTGGTTCCGCTCGGGGGCGCCACCAACATCGGGCGCTTCCTCGACGTGTGCGGCCCTCCGGGACTCGGCCTGCCGCTGGCCGGGCTCTGCGACATCGGCGAGGAGCGGCACTTCCGGCGCCATCTGGAGCGGGTGGGTCTCGCCCCCGCGCCCGGGCGCGCCGGGCTGGAGACGCTCGGGTTCCACGTGTGCGTCGCCGACCTGGAGGACGAGCTGATCCGCGCTCTCGGGGCCGAGGGTGTGCAGCGGGTGATCGAGGCGCAGGGCGAGAAACGGCCCTTCCGTACCTTCCGGGGGCAGCCCGCGCAGCGGGAACGGCCCGTGGAACACCAGCTGCGGCGGTTCATGGGCACGCACAGCGGCCGCAAGGCCCTCTACGCGCGTGCCCTGGTCGAGCACCTGCCCCCGGGGCGCGTGCCCCGGCCCCTGGAACGCCTCCTCACCCACGTCTGAGCCCGGCCACGGGCCCCCGCTCGACCCCACCGGCACATACCCGGCCCCGCCGGCCCGCACCGGGTCGCGCCGGCCCCCGTTCCCCGGCGGCACGGTCCCGGGAGAAACGGCCAGACCCGGGGAGCGGTCAGGTCCCGGCAGGCGGTCGGGGCTTCCAGGGGCCCACGCGGTCCAGGCGGCGCAGTTGCCTGCGGGCGGCGGGTACGTCGAGACCCTGGCCGCGTTCGGTGAGCCGGCCCGCGACGGCGGTGCGGTGCTCGACGGGTTTGTGGTCGTCGTACTTGAACTTGGCCCGCACCTCGCCGACCTCCAGGCGCAGGCCGCGGATTCCGGAGAGCAGGCGGCCGTAGGGTGCGCGGCCCGCCTCGACGGGCGCGTGGTCCCCCTCGGGCCGGAAGTGCGCCGTCTGGTGGCGCAGCAGCGCGGCCTTGGCCTCGGGGTCGTCGACGATGCGGGCGCGGCAGGTGAACTGGACGGCGGCGTAGTAGCTGGTGGGGACGCCCTCGGTGGGCGGTGTGCCGGGCTTGGCCCGCCAGGGGCCGGGGACGAAGGCGTAGTCACCGATGACGGTGAAGGTGACGTCCGGATCGTGCTCGATCGCCACCCAGACCGGGTTCGGCCGGGCGAGGTGGATCAGCAGGTGGTCCCCGTCGGTGGTGAAGTGGGTCGGGACGACGACGGGTGGCCGGCCGGGCGGACCGTTGACGGCGAGCTGGCCGAAGTCGTGGCCGTCGGCGATCCAGGTCTGCCACTCGGCGTCGTCCAGGGCGGCGTCCCAGGGCTGGATGAACATGCGGTTTCTCCCTCGGCGGGGTGCGGTCGCGATCGGCGCGGGGTCGGGGGGTGCGGGGGTTCAGGTGAGGGCGAGGAGGCTCACGGCCACGGCGGCCGTTCCCAGGCCGACGAGCTGGCCGCGGTGGATGCGTTCGGCGAGGACGCCGCGGGCGAGCAGGACCGTGCCCGCCGGGTACAGAGCGGTGATCACGGCGACGACGGTGAGGTCCCCGCTGCGGGCCGCGAGCAGGAACAGCAGGTTCGCCACCGAGTCCAGCACGCCCGCGGCCGCCGAAATCGCGTAGGCGGGTTTCTCCGGCCCCAGCCTGCGGCGCAGCATCCCGGCCGCGGTCAGGGTGACGGCCGAGGAGACCACCCTTCCGACGACCAGCGGGGCCACACCGCTGCCGGACGGCGCCTGGTGCAGGCAGATCAGCTGGAGGGCGATGGCGCCACCCGCCCCGAACGCCAGCAGCAGCGCCGTCCGGGCGGGCCGTGCGGCACTCGTGCCGTGTCCGGCGCTGACCAGCACGACCGCGGCGAGCGCGAGCGGCAGTCCGACCAGTCCGGCAACGGAGAGGTGTTCACCCTGGAGCAGTCCCACGGCGACGGGCAGCGCGGCCGAGACCAGCGCGGTGACGGGCGAGAGCACATTCATCGGGCCGATGGCCAGGGTCTTGTAGAGCAGGGCGAACGCGGCGGCCGAGGCGACGCCGGAGGCGGCCCCCCAGCCGAGGGCGCCGGGCTCGAAGGAGGCGCCGAGGACGGGCCACAGCAGCAGTTCGACCGTGAGGCTGGCGGGGGCGGCGACCATGACGGTCCGCAGGACGTGGGCCTTGCGGGCACCGAGGCCGCCGAGGAAGTCGGCGCATCCGTAGGCGAGGGAGCTGCCCAGGGCCAGCAGCAGTGCGATCACGGTACATCCCTTGCTGTCGATGGAACGACCAAACCGTACAACCAACCGACCGTCCTGTGTCAACTGAACGACCGAGCGGTACATTGCAGTGATCAACCGACTGAGGAGAGGACCGGATGGCGGAGACCGAGGCGGCGCTGCGGACGCTCGCCCACAACGTCCGTGCGGCCCGTACGCGCGCGGGGCTGTCTCTGGACGAGCTGGGCCGGCGCGCACAGGTCAGCAAGGGCGCTCTGGTGGCCCTGGAGAAGGCGCAGGGGAACCCGAACTTCGCCACGCTGGTGAGGCTGGCCGACACCCTGGGCGTCTCCGTCTCGGCCCTGCTGGAGGGCCGGACCGAGGCCCGCGTACGCGTCGTGGCCGCCGACGCGCTCACGCCGCTGTGGAACGGGCCGCACGGTGGCGAGGCACGGCTCATGCTGACCACCTCGGGGCCCGCCCCGGTCGAGGTCTGGCGCTGGCGGCTGGAGCCGGGCGAGGAGTACCCCAGCCACCCTCACCAGGCCGGTGTCGTGGAGACCGTCAGCGTCACGTCCGGCCGGATGACACTGGTCGTCGACGGCACCGAGCACACCGTGGAAGCGGGCCAGACCGCCACCTTCGACGGCGACACGTCCCACACCTACCGCGGTGCGGGCACCGGGACCTGCTGTCTGATCATGACGGTGCACCTGCCGCCGGGCCCCGGCGCCGCGGCCTGACGCCCGCCGCCGGGAGGACGGCGCCCGGGGCTCGGGCGGCCGGCCACGCGGACACGGCGGCCAGACACAGGACAGACACAGGCACCGCAGTGGCGTACGCGCGCACCTCGGCTGCCGGGCAGAGCGACAGGGGTGACCGGGCACGCGGACGACGGCGGCCAGGCAGAGGGAACGGTCCGGCCGTTCACGCCGGTGGTGGCCGCCGGGGGCTGCCGCCGCCTGTCCGCCCGGCGGGGCGAGGGCGGCACGGACGTCGTCCACCTCGGCCGTACGGAGTCGGGCGCGCCCGCCCGGGCCGTCCGCCGGTGCGCGGCCCGCCGTCTCAGCGGGGGCCGCGGTCGCTCGGCGGCTCGCTCAGCCGGTCGCCGTCCACCCGGGTTCCGGCCTGCTTGACCTGACGGAAGACCGGGCTGATCTCCAGGGCCTCGACGCCGTGGAGGGTTCCGACACGGTCGCTGGTGAACTCGAAGAGAGCGTCGAGGTCGTGGCAGTGGACGGCGGCCTGGAGGTTGTGCGGTCCGGACAGCGCCGCGGCGAACGCCACCTCGGGCATCCGCGCCATCGCCCGTCCGACGTCCTTGATCCTGGCCGGGTGGACCCGCATCCACAGGTTCGCCCGGGCCCGGAACCCCAGCGCCTGCGGCGCGATCTCCACATCGATGTAGGCCACTCCGGCGGCGAGCAGCGCCTGCAGACGCCGGGACACGCGGCCCGGGGTGAGACCGGCCGCGGCCGCGAGGTCGACGAGAGTGGCCCGCCCGTCGGCGGCGAGGGCCGCGAGCAGTTTCTCGTCCTCGGCGCTCGGCCGCGCGGACAGGTCACGCACCACCGGCTGTTCGGTGAACGGTGTGCCGCCGCCCCCGAGGGCCGCCTCCTCCCCGGGGGTCAGCGTCCCGGCGAGCGCGGCCCAGTAGTGCCCCCGCCCGCCCATGAACTGACGCAGGACCACCGACGCCTGGAGGTCGAGCACGGCGGCGGTACGGGGGAGCCGGCGGCCGAGGAGATCGTCGCGCTGCTCCCGCGACCGCGAGCGCACCGCGCAGGTGATCTCGGATCCGGCGGCGCCCAGGGCGACCCAGCCGATGTCGTCGCGCCGCGCGAGCGCTTCGGCGATGGCGGTGGCGCTGCCGGGCCGGCAGCGCAGGCGCACCATCCACCGGCTCTGCCCGAGCGCTCCCGGGTCGATCACGCCGACGACCCGGACCACCCCGGCGCGCCGCATGCGGCGGTAGCGGCGGGCGACGGCCGGTTCGGACAGCCCCAGAACCGTCGCGACGGTCGCGAACGGAACACGGGGATCGACCTGGAGCGCACGAAGGATTCGCACGTCTTCCGGCTCCAGAGTGACGGATTCCGCGATTCCGGCCTGCGTCATGACGGCAAGACTACAGAACGCGCCGTTTCCGGGCCGTCACGCGCCGCGCCTGGCCGAGGCTTGCGCCCGTACGACGGACAGCGGCACGACGCGACGGTCGTGACCGCCCTCAACGGTGTGCAGGAGTGCCATGAGAGTCATCACCATCGAAGAACACTGGACCACCCCCGAACTCGACCGGGCACTGCGCGAGCGACCCGCGGGAGCACGGGACGAGAGCGTGGCGCTGAACGACCGGGGGGACGTCCCGGCACGTCTGCTCGACATCGGCGCCGGACGCGTGGAGGCGATGGACGCGGCCGGCGTCGACGTCCAGGTCCTCGCGCTCGCCCCTCCGGGCACCCACGGCCTCCCGGCCCGCGAGGCGGTGGCGCTGAGCCGCGCCGCCAACGACCGCGCCGGCGAGGCCGTCCGGCGCCACCCGGACCGGCTGAGGGCGATGACGACCCTGCCGATGTCGGATCCGGACGCGGCGCTGGCGGAGCTGCGGCGCACCGCGGACCTGCCCGGCCACGTGGGGATCATGTCCTACGGCCGCTGCGGCGACCGCCCGTTGGACGACCCGGCCTACGACGAGGTGCTCGCCACCGCCGCCGCGCTGCGCCGGCCGGTCTTCCTCCACCCGCAGATCCCCCCGGACGCGGTCCGCGAGGCGTCGTACGGCGGCTTCGACCCGGACCTGAGCCTGGGCCTGGCCACCTTCGGCTGGGGGTGGCACATCGAGGCCGGACTGGCGGCGCTCCGGCTCATCCTGCGCGGCACGTTCGACCGCCACCCGGACCTGCAGGTGGTCCTCGGGCACTGGGGCGAACTGCTCCTGTTCTGGCTCGACAGGGCCGACCGGCTCTCCGGCCTCGCGCCCGGTCTGCGCCGGCGGGTCGCCGAGTACTTCACGACGAACATCCACGTCGCGACCAGCGGCATGCTGAGCCCGCGGCTGCTGCGCCACGCACTGGAGCACACGAGCGCGGACCGCGTCCTGCTGTCCGGGGACTACCCGTTCCACCGGATCGACGCCGCCGCGGTCGCCGGCTTCCTGGACACGCTGCCCCAGGAGGACCGGGCCAAGATCGCTCACGGCAACGCCGAGAAGCTCTACGGCCTCACGCCGGCTCCCTCGGTGTCCGGCGCCCAGGGGGCGGGCACACCGCAGAGGTGACGTGGACGCCGCCCCAGGGGGCGGACGGCCCCTGCGGGTGGCCGCGCGGCCCGGCCCCCCGTCCCGTTCCGGCCCGCCCAGGCGGACGGCCTGACGACGCCGGCCTTACGCGGACACCAGGGAGTCGTCCTGCGGGCGGGCGCCGGGAAGCTGGTGGCGGGCCGCGATGAGGGCCGCGTCGATGTCCCGGGTCCCGGTGGAGACGCACAGCGTGTAGGCGATGTCCTCCATCCGCCGGCGCACCTCCGGGCTGCCGTCCTCGGCGTGCAGGATCCGCAGCGTGTCGTACTGCTCGATCAGGTTCCTGAGCACGGTGGGGTGTGCCATGAGCATCGGGAGTCTCCCTCGTCGCGGTAGTCCACAGGGGTGATACGACGACCCGTGTGCCCCGGCCCCCGGGACCCCATTCCCCTCCGTCTCCCCCGTCTTCACGGCCGTCCTCCGCCCTCACCGGACCGGTGCCGGGGGCGGGAGCGCACCGCCCCGCACCCTCCGTGGCCGGCGGACCCTCGCCCTCTCCGGGACCGGCGGACCCGGCGCGCACCTGCCGTTAGCATGTTCGAACTCGCGACGATCGCCCCGATCGCCCGTTCTTCACCGGAGAAGCGTACCGAGCAGCACGATGAGCGAGACCTTTGTCCACCGTCTACCAAATGGGCCAAACAATTGAAGAACATATCGACACGAATATCCCCGCGGACGAACGGTGGGACCGCGTCCGCGGCGTGGCGTCAGCCCCGGGTGCTGCTGTGGGCCGCGGCGGGTGTGGTGGTCCTCGGGTTCCTCGTGGCACTGGAGTTGGCCGCGCGCCACTACGGCCTGCCGGGCCCCCTCACCAACCAGGCACGGGAGGTGATCTTCGCTCCCAGTTCCGGCCCGCTGCTGTACGCCGGCCTGGCGCTGCTCATGGTGGTGCTCACCTGGCGGCAGCGGCTCATCGCGGCCTGCGCGGCGATCGGTGTCGACCTGGTCTTCCTCCTGGTGCGGTGGCTGGCGGGAGCCCAGCTGAGCTTCGGCAACGGCGCCCTGTGGGTGGTGCTCGGCTGCGCGGTCCTCGCCGTCACCCGCCGTACCGGCCAGGAGCGCGCGCTGCTGCTGAAGGGCGTCGGGCTGGCCCTGCTGCTGGTCGCCGGCCACAAGACCGGCGACACCTGGCTGCTGATCACGTCGAAGACCCGCCCGCAGGTGCTCGACCAGTACGTGGCGACCGCCGACCACGCGCTGGGCAACCCGTCGTGGCTGGTGGGGCGGCTCGTCGAGGCCAGCGGGCCGATCGGCTCCCACGGTCTCCACCTCGTGTACGGCCAGCTCCCGCTGGCGGCGGCCCTCGTGGGGCTGTACCAGCTGCGTCACGTGGCCGCCGAGCGCCGCTTCCCGGCCCATCACCTGGTGCGGACCTTCCTGGTCATCGGCCTGCTGGGGCCGGCCGTCTACATGATCTTCCCGGTCGTCGGACCGGTCTTCGCCTACGGCGCCGACGGCGGTCACTGGGCGACGGCCGACCTGTGGCCCCACACCATGCCGCCGATCGGTGTCCCGCACGCGATCCCGTTCGACGAGATCACCCCGCGCAACTGCATGCCCAGCCTGCACACGGCCTGGGCGATGACGCTCTTCATCCATTCCCGCAAGGGCTCGCGGGCGATGCGCTTCGCGGGCGCGTTCTGGCTGGTCGCCACCCTCACCGCGACGCTGGGTTTCGGCTACCACTACGGCTCGGACCTGGTCGCCGGGGTGGTGTTCGCGCTCACGGTCGAGGCGGCGATGCGCGCTTTCGCGCGCGGGTGGGACCGCTCGGGCGTCCGGTTCGTCGCCTACGGCGCCACGGTCTTCGCCGCGCTCCTGGTGGCGTACCGCTGGCTCCCTCGGCAGATGGCCGACCTCCCGTGGCTGTTCGGACCGCTCCTCGTCGTGGCGATGGGCTCGGTGATCTTCTTCTACGTGCGGACCACCAAGCGGTGGGACGCGCAGCCGGTGTCGGCTCCGCTCCCGGGACCGCGCTCGGCCCAGCACGACTCCACCGACTCCCCCGCCGAACCGCAGCCCGAACCGGCCTGAACCGGGGCGTCCCGGACCGTGAACCGGACCCGGTTCGCCCTGGGCGGGCCGATGCCGTAGAGTTCACGGTGTCGACGCGGGGTGGAGCAGCTCGGTAGCTCGCTGGGCTCATAACCCAGAGGTCGCAGGTTCAAATCCTGTCCCCGCTACGAGAAAGTGAAGGCCCGGTTTCCGCCGGGCCTTCACTGTTTTTGTGCTCGCCTTTGCTACTCGCCGTGCTTCTGCTCGCCGCCAGGCTTTCCGCCGCCCAGCGCCTTCCGCACCTGTGCGTCGCTCAGCCCGACCGCCCGGGTGATCACGCGCGGGTCGACGCCGTGTGCGTGGGCGCCGCGCATGGCCCAGTTGCGCAGGGCGACGTCCAGCCGCTTGCGTCGGCCGGCCAGCATGTTCTGTATCAGCCGGGCAAGGCCCAGAAGGATCTGGCCCTGCCATTCGTCGAGGCGGTTCTGCGGACCCGGGGCGGCGGGTGCGGTCAAGTGGAATCCCTTCCATCGACAAGCGGACATGTCGACGGTGACGGCACCCCTGACGGGGCGGCAAGAACGCGAACCGGCCGTGATCGGCGCGTCCAGAGGTGAACGGGACGCCGGGGGGCGGCACATGAGGCGACGCGGGTGCCGCGTGTCCCGGGCGTGCCGGCCGGGACACGACGCATCCGGGCCGCACACGCCGCCTCCCAACCGTCTGAGCCCGGAAACCTGGCAGCCGCCAGGGCGCCGACGGAGCGGCTGTACGGGGGAAAAGAAGCGGACCGCAGCGTGCCTTGTGATCGTCCCACGCCTTCCGTCGCCATCCTGACCACTGCAACTCGGAATTCGGCGTCAGGACGACGAAAGGTCGGTCGAGTGAGGCTCAACAAGCGGATTGCCACAATCAGTGTCGCTGCGGCGGCAGCGGTGCTTTTCAGCAGCGGGGGCGCTCAGGCGCAGGATGACGGAGGAATCCTCTCGCTCGTGGGCGCCAGGTCACTCCTCGACGCCTGTTTCCCGCTGGAACAGGTCGGACTGGGGGGCAGCTGCACCGCCGCGCGAGACAACAACAACAATAACAACAACAACGGGGGCGTGAACAACAACAATAACAACAACGGCACCGGCGAGGTGAACAACAACAATAACAACAATGTCGGTACCGCCCAGGACAAGGGAGGCGGGCTCCTCTCGATCCTGGGTACCACGTCAATCATTCAGGTCTGCTACCCGATGGGGCAGGTCGGCCAGGGCAACACCTTCACCGGAACGCAGAACATCAACTGCAATCAGAACGCGGGGTCGTGAATTCGGCGGTGCCGCACGCATGCAAGTCCGGCCGGGTGACCCCACCCAGCCGGACTGCTGAAGTTCAGCCGTTGTTGTTATTGTTGTTGTTATTCCCTCCTCCGCCGTTATTGTTGTTGTTATTGTTGTTGTTCCCTCCTCCGCCGTTGTTGTTATTATTATTGTTGTTGTTGTTCCCGCCTCCACCGTTATTGTTGTTGTTATTGTTGTTGTTCCCTCCTCCGCCGTTGTTGTTGTTATTGTTGTTGTTGTTCCCTCCTCCGCCGTTGTTGTTATTGTTGTTGTTGTTCGCTCCCCTGCCGTTGTTGTTGTTATTGTTGTTGTTGTTGGCACCCCTGCCGTTGTTGTTGTTATTGTTGTTGTTGTTCTGCCTACCGTGTCCGTGGTGGCCGTTGTCGTACGGCACCGTCGCGTGGGTGCCTGCGGGCTCCGGGGAGGCGAAGGCGGCGGAGGGCACCAGCGCGCCTCCAGCGGCCAGGGCAGCGGATGCGGTCAGCAGCGCCGTACGCTTTGCGATGTGCTTGATCATGACGATTCTTTCCGATGAGGGCGGATCCCTGCCGATAAGCGGACAGTCCGAAAGGCAACGGCAGCCGGAGGCGCCTTTCCTTGCCGGGCTGAATCCACTGCCGCAGGCATTTCGAAGGCGGGGTAGGTCGGCATGCTCTGCACGGGCCGGTTTCGGACCGCGAACCGGGAGACCCGGGTTCTGGAACTCTCTCGACAGCGTTCCACGCCGCAGCCGGGGGGCGCATCGGGCGAGTTCCCCATGTTCCACCCCGCCATCCCCCACCTTTCGTCCCGGCATCCCACGACGCCACCCCACCGGTCGGGCTGATCCGATCCGTCTGGATCTTTTGCGCGGCCTGGGCCCCGGAGGGAAACTGGCTGGTGATGGACCTACTGGAGAGAGAGGCTGTGCTCCAGGACCTCACCGGTCACCTGCACGAGGCCGTAAGCGGTCCTGGGGGCGTTGCCCTTGTGCGCGGCGAAGCCGGCATCGGCAAGACCTCCGTCGTGCACCGTCTGGCCCAGGTGGCGGAGCCCCACATCCGGGTCCTGGCCGGGGCCTGCGACCCGCTGGCCACCCCCCGCGCGCTGGGTCCCGTGATGGACTTCGCCCCCCGCCTGGGCCGGGCCGTGCGCACCGCACTGACCCGTGCGCTGGCCGGCACCTGCCGCGCCGACGAGGTCTTCGACCGCCTCCTCGCCGACCTGAGCCTCTGCCCCAGTCTGCTGGTCGTGGAGGACGTCCACTGGGCCGACGAAGCGACGATGGACCTGCTGCGTTACCTGGCCCGGCGCCTGCCGGAGGTTCCCGCGCTGGTGGTGGCCACCTACCGCGACGACGAGATCGGGCGCACCCACGATCTCACCGCGCTCATCGGCACTCTCGCCCGCTATCCGTGGGTACACCGCCACGACCTGGCCCCGCTGAGCCGGCGGGCCGTGGCCCGGCTCGCCGCGGGACACGCCATCGACGCCGAGGAGCTGTACCAGGTCTCCGCGGGCAATCCGTTCATCGTCGCCGAGATCCTCGCCGCCCCGGCGGAGGCGATCCCGGCGACGGTGCGTGAGGCCGTCGCCGGACGCCTGGCGGGCCTGTCGGCCGCGACGCGCACGGTGGTCGACGTGCTGGCCGTCCTGGGCTCCCGGGTCTCGCTGCCCTTGCTGACCGGCATCCTGCCGGACGCTGAGAGGGCGCTGGAGGAGGCCGTCGCCTGCGGGGTCGTCCGCACCGACGGGCAGGTGAGCGAGTTCCGCCATGAACTGACCCGGCGGGCGGTGCTGGAGGCCGTCCCCGCCGCCTGCCGGCTGCGCGTGCACCGGGACGTACTGGCGGCCATGCGCTCAGGTCCCGTCGCCGTGGACGACCTGGCTCTGCTGGCCGATCACGCCGAGGCCGCAGGGGCTCCGGCGGCCGTGCTGGAGTACGCCCCCGCGGCGGCCGCCCGCGCTGCCGCGTTGGGCGCGCACCGCGAGGCGGCCGCCCAGTACGCCCGTTCCCTGCGCCACGCCGACCGCCTGCCGCCAGGCCGGCGGGCGGCCCTGCTGGAGGGCCATTCACGGGCGTGCCTGCTGTCCGGCAGGCTGGACGACGGGATCGCGTCCCGCCGTGCGGCGGTGCGGCTGCGTCATGCGCTGGGCGACCGGCTGTGCGAGGGCGACGACCTCCGCTGGCTGTCGTCCTGGCTGTGGCCGGCCGGGCGCACCGCCGAGGCCGGGCGGACCGGCCTGGACGCGGTGCGGGTGCTCGATCGGCTGCGGCCCGGCCGGGAGCTGGCCTGGGCATACCTGAACCTGTGTCAGCTGGCCTGCTACGGGCACGCCCCGGTGCCGGTGGTGGCCGCGTACGCCGAGAAGGCGAGCGCGCTCGGTGAACGTTTCGGCGACGCGGGCGTGGTCGTCCAGGCGCGTTTCCATACCGCGGCGGCGCGGCTGCTGTGCCAGGAGGACGGCTGGGAGGACTGCGAGCAGGCGGTGGCGAGCGCCATCGCACAGGACCTGCCCGTGGACGCGGCCCTCTTGACGGTCGTCATGGCCTGGTTCAGCGCACTGCGGCGCGACGCCGCCCGGACCACCGCGGCCGTGGGCCGGGCGGAGGCCTACTGCCTCGACCGTGACCTGCTGACCTATCTGCTGTGGACGCAGGCCTGGGACAGCTGGGGACTGCTGAACCGCGGCCTGTGGCCCCAGGCCGCCGGCGCCGCGCAGAAGGTCCTGCGGCATCCCGGTTCACCGCCGGTCGTCCGGGCCCTGGCGCTGACCGTGCTGGGGCTGGTGCAGGCCCGCCAGGGCAAGGGTCAGGTGTGGCCCCTGCTGGAGCAGGGGGCGGGCCTGGTCGACCCCGACTGTCTGCTGGACACGGGCCTGGGCTGGGAGGCCCGGGTCGAGGCGGCCTGGCTCGCCGGTGATCAGGAGCGGGTGGAGGCGGAGGCGCGACGCGGGCTGGCCGCGCTGGAGGAGCGCAGCCACCCCTGGCTGTCCGGGCCGCTGGCCTGCTGGATCCGTCGCGCCGGGGGTACTCCCCCGCGGGTTCCGGCGGCCGAACCGTACGCGCTGGAACTGGCCGGCGACTGGGCGGGCGCCGCGGAACACTGGGAACGGCTCGGCTGCCCGCACGACGCCGCGCTGGCGCGTCTGTCCGGGGACGCGAGCGCGCTGCACCAGGCCCTGGACGCCTTCGAGGGCCTCGGGGCGCGGCCGGCCGTCGCGTACACCCGCGCCCTGATGCGGACCCGAGGCGTCCGCCCGGTACGGCGGGGCCCCCGAGCGGCCACACGCGCCAATCCGTACGGGCTGACCAACCGGGAGCTGGACGTACTGAAGCTGCTGAACGAGGGCCTGTCGGACGCCGAGATCGCCGCCCGCCTCTACATCACGCCCAAGACGGCCGGGCACCACGTGGGCGCGGTGCTGAACAAACTCGGTGTGCACACCCGCCACGAGGCCGCCCGCAAACTCCATCACTCCGAGCGCCGGTAGACGCGCGGTCCGGAGCACGCAGCCTCACCCGACAAGGACCCGGAGGGCGCTGCCTCACCCGGCAAGGACCCGGAGGGCGCTGCCTCACCGGTCAGGTCCGGCGGGCATGGTGCGCCAGGCGGTCGGCGAGCGCGGCCACGAGATCGCGCAGTTCGCCGGGGCGTTCGATGACGAACGGCCGGTCGAGCGAGGCCAGCAGGCCGGGCAGCCAGTCGAGCCGCTCGACCCGCATTCCGACGCGGAACCACCGGGCGGCGGAGGGGGCGGCGGCCGGCTCGGGGGCCGAGCCGGTCCCGGAGGCCGGGGGCGGCCCCGAAGCCGAGTCCGGACCGGAGGCCGAGTCCGGCTTGGAGGCCGAGGACACCCTTGGGCGCGAGTCCGGACCGGAGCCCGAGGGCAGCTCGGAGACCGAGGACAGTCCTGAGCCCGAGTTCGGCGCGGCGTCCGGGGCCGGGTCCGGCTCCGGAAGCGGGTCCGGACCGGAGCCCGAGTCCGGCACCGGGTCCGGTTCCGGCGTCAGGCCCGCGTCCGGCGCGGCGTCCAGTTCCTCCAGGGTGGCGAGGGCGGCCGGGAAACGGGCACGGATCTGCTCCGGCGTCCCGTGGATCCGCAGCGTCACCTCGTGCCGGTACGCGGCGGTCGCGAACCCGGTCAGGACGCGCTGGGCCGGGCCGGGACCGCCCGGGGCCTCGAACGAGCCGGGCAGGGCCCGCGCGTCGGTGATGCCGTCGAGCCGGAAGGTACGGTCCTCGCCGATGCCGGGGTCGGCGCCGGTGACGTACCACCGGCCCGAGTGGGCCACGAGCCCGTAGGGGTGCAGCGTGCGGTCGCTGCGCCTGCCCTTGCGGTCGGTGTACTTGACCGAGACGGGCCGGCCGTGGCGCACCGCGTCGGCCAGGGTCAGCAGGACCGAGGGGTCGGGTACCGCGAACTCGCCGGGCGGCGCCGTGAAGGCGAGGGACCCCAGCACCGTGTCGAGCCGCCGGGCGACGCGCTCGGGCAGTACCCGCCGGATCTTGGCCGCCGCCGTCTCACCTGCGGTGGCCGCCGTCGCCGCCGGTCCGGACCGGCGTGCGGCAGCGAGGCCGAGCAGCACGGCGAGCGCCTCGTCGTCGCTCAGCATGAGCGGGGGCAGCCGGTGGCCGGGGGCGAGCCGGTAGCCGCCGTAGCGCCCGCGCACCGCCTCGACCGGCACATCGAGGTCGACCAGGTGGTCCACGTACCGGCGCACGGTGCGCGGGTCGACGCCGAGGCGGTCGGCGAGTTCGGCCATGGTCCGGATGCCGCCCGACTGCAGCAGTTCCAGAAGAGTGAGGACGCGGCCGGTGGGTCGGGACATGAGACGAGTCTAGCGAAAATACTGGACCGTTTCTGTCCTCTATTTGTCCTACCTTCGAAGACGCAACGGAACCCCCGCCGCCGGAACATCCCGTCACCGGGACCGCCGGCCGGCGGGGCCGCGCATCAGCAGAGCCACCGGTGGACGGATCCACCGGTCGAGCAAGGGAGAACACCATGGACTTCGTCTCGGTCCGCGTCATCACCGGCGATGTCGCACGCCTCGTCGGCTTCTACGAGAAGGCGACCGGCACGACGGCGGTCTGGGCCACCGAGGACTTCGCGGAGGTCCGCACCCCCGGTGCGACCCTCGCCATCGCCAGTACCCGCACCGTCCCGCTCTTCGCGCCGGGCTCCGCCCGTCCGGCCGACAACCACAGCATGATCATCGAGTTCCTGGTGGACGACGTCGACCGGGTCCACGAGAACCTCGACGGCCTCCTCGGTGACGTGGTCGGCGGGCCCACCACCATGCCGTGGGGGAACCGGTCCCTGCTGTTCCGCGATCCGGACGGCAACCTCGTCAACTTCTTCACGCCGGTCACCCCCGCCGCCGTCGAGAAGTTCGGTCGGCGGCAGCGGGCGTAGCGGCGTCAGAGCCACCCCGCCGCCGGCCAGACGGTCACGGCGGCGGTGAGCAGCAGCGTGATGTTCAGGGCGATGCGGCGGTCGCCACGGCTCAGGTGCACCCTGGTCGCCCCGATCTGGAGGACGACGAACCCGACGGCGGCGACCGTCGCGAGCCATGGAGCGACACCGGTCAGCGGGGGGAGGACCAGCCCGAACGCGCCGAGCATCTCGGTCAGTCCGAGGGCCCTGACCACGGGCATCGGCATGCTGTCCACCCAGGCCATCATCGGCCGGAGCTGCTCGCGACTCCGGGTCGCTTTCAGTGCGCCTCCGTAGAGGTAGAAGAGCGCGAGCAGACCGGCGAGGATCCCATATACGGCGTTCATCGTCCCGTTCGTTGCTGCCGTCGGTTGCGGGTGGACTCAGGGCGCGGGAGGCGCAGCCCCTTCAGCGGTGTTCGTCGTGCGGGTCGGCGCCGGCGGCCGGGCGGTGGGGCTCCCGTGGCCGCCGGGCGAAGTCGACGGCGGGCTCGGTGGCGTAGCGGCTCATCGTCCGGATGCTCGCCTGCGGGGTCGGTGCGGCACCGCCGGCGAGCATGTCCCGCAGGTCCCGGAAGTACTGCACGTACAGGTCCGGCGTGAAGGTGCTGAGCATGACGGCAGGCCGGCCGGTGGTGTTGGCGAAGGTGTGCGGGGCTCCGGGCGGCACCATCACGAGGGTGCCCGCGGTGGCGTCGTACTCTTTCTCCCCGACGGTGAACCGCACCGTGCCGGAGATGACGTAGAACCCTTCGTCGTGCTGGGCGTGGCGGTGCTGCGGGGGGCCGGGCGTGTGCGGCGCGAGGACGGACTCGGCGATGCCGAGGCGGTGCCCGGTACTGCTGCCGTCCTCGAGGATCCGCAGGCGTGTGGTGCCGAGCAGGATCGTCTCACCGTCGTCCGGTCCGACCACCGACACGGCGGGGTCGGCGCCGGACGGTCCGGCGGTCATGTGATCGGCGGGTTCGGCGGTCATGTCACCGGTGGCCGGTTCGGCGGTCGCGTCGCCGGTGGCGGGTTCGTGGTTCATGTCCCGATTCCACTGCCGGGGCGCCGCACCTGTCCAAGACCCGTTCCGGCGCCTCGATACCGTCTGGGTATCGTTGCAGCATGGAGCTACGCACGCTGCGCTATTTCGTGGCGGTCGCCGAGGAACTCCACTTCGGGCGGGCCGCCGCCCGGCTGCACATGAGCCAGCCTCCGCTGAGCCGGGCGATCAGACGTCTGGAGGCCGAGGTGGGCGCCCCGCTGTTCGTCCGGTCGTCCGCCGGTGTCACGCTCACCGCGGTCGGGACGGTCCTGCTGGAGGAGGCACGGGCCCTGCTGGACCGGGCCGACCGGGCCGGCGTCCGCGTGGCCGCCGCCGCGGGCGCCGCCACCATCACGATCGGCATCCTCGGGGACAGCGGCGACCCCGCGGCGGCGCGGCTGGCCGACGCCTACCGCCGGCGGCACCCGCACGTCGAGGTCCGCGTCCGGGACACCGATCTGACCGACCCCACCTGCGGACTGCACGCCGGGCTGGTCGACGTCGCCCTGACCCGCGGGCCGTTCGACGGAACCGGCCTGGAGGTGCGGGCGTTGCGCACCGATCCGGTGGGCGCGCTGCTGCGCGCCGATGATCCGCTGGCCGGCCGCGTCAGCCTGGACCCGGACGAACTGGCCGGCCGCCGCTGGTTCCTGTTCCCGGAGGGCACCGATCCGCTCTGGCAGGAGTACTGGAGCGGAGGCGGGCGCCGCTCGGGTCCGGTGGTGCGGACCGTCCACGAGTGCCGGCAGGCGGTCCTGTGGAACGGCACGGTGGGCATGACCCTCGTGGACCACGAGGTGCCGGAGGGGCTGACCGTCGTGCCGCTGACCGGAGTACCGCCGAACCCCGCGGTGGTCGCGTGGAACGAGAGGGACACCAACCCGTTGATCCGGTCGTTCGTACGGCTCGCGGTGGCCGCCTACCGGCGCTGAGCGACGCGCCGCGAGGACCGCCCGCCCCGGCAGGCACTACGACGGCTGACCGGCCCCGCCGGTGCGGGATTCGGCCGCGGTCTTCAGATCGGTCAGCCACGCTTCGAGGCCCTGACGGAGGATCTCGGTCGCCTCGGGAACGTCGGCGTCGACCTGAAGACCGGTGTGGGTCTCCTCGGTCCGTACCCTGACACCGCCCCGGACCTGGGTGAAGTTCCATACGTGGACACCGTCGATGCGCAGGCCCTCACCGACCGCGGGGCCGGTCCAGCGGAGGCAGGAGCCGTACCTCAGCTGCCGGACGGTCGAGGTGATGTCGAGCCGGGTGGCGCCGGTCGCGGGGTTCGGGGGCACCGGGGTGACCCACCGGAACGCCGAGCCTGGCCGCAAGGGGCCACGGCCGAGGCGTTCCGCGCTCGTCACGGAAGCCTGCCAGGCGGGCCATCGTTCCACGTCGGTCTGCAGCTTCCAGACGGTGCGCAGCGGTGCGTGGATCACGGTCTCGGTCCGGTGGCGGACGCGCGCGTCCGGGTCGACGCCCTGCCCTCCGCAGGTGAGGGACGCGGCGTGCTGCTGCGGGGCGGCACCGGCGGGCACGACGGCGGCGCCGAGGGCACCGGTGACGAGCGGGACGGTGAGCAGGGCGGCACGCACGGCGCTGCGGTGGACACGGGACTTGGAGCTGCGAACAAAAGTGGGCCCCGGCGGCCGGCGCCCGGCACGCGCCCTCGCCGCGTTACCGAAAGGCCCTGACAGCGCCGCTACAAGGACCTTCCGGCGCCTTGCGATCGCACGCACCGGACACCGCCCGTTGATCGGAACCCACTTTTGTTCGCAGCTCTTACGAGGCTTGTCCGGCATGGTGATCCTCTCGTGGACGGGACGGCGCGTACATGAGCTAGAGGGCTGCGCATTAGTTAGAAGTTATAACGCCATGTCGAGTGAGAGGTCAACAGCCTTGGTGATACCCTCTAACGAAATCTGGAGAGCGTAGCCGTGCACGGAGCGGCAGGCGGGTTCGCAGCCGCCTCGGTCGCAGGCCCGGTCGGCGGCGGGCCCGGACCCAGGAGAGGAGGCGGGAGGCACACCATGGAGAAGCCGGACCCGCAGAACCCGCGCGAGCGCTACCGCATCCAGGTCCGCGCGGAGATCAAGGAGCACGCGTGGGAGCAGATCGCCACGGCGGGGGTGTCCGCCCTCTCCCTCAACGCGATCGCCAAGCGGATGGGCATGAGCGGCCCCGCCCTCTACCGTTACTTCGCCAGCCGCGACGACCTGATCACCGAACTCGTCCGCGACGCCTACCGCAGTCTCGCCGGTGCGCTCGGCGCGTCCCGCGCCGCCGGGGCCGACCTCGCCGCGCTGGCACACACGCTGCGCGACTGGGCCCTGGAGGACCCCCAGCGGTACCTCCTCATCTACGGCACCCCCGTCCCCGGCTACCACGCCCCCGAGGACATCACCGGGATCGCCGACCGGATCATGGCCCTCCTGCTCGACGCCTGCACGGCGGGGGATCCCGGGGGCAGGGAGACTGCGTTCGACGCCCACCTGCGGGACCACCGGGAGTGGGCCCGCGGCCACAACGCTCCGCCCGCGGCCCTCCACCGGGCCCTGGTCTTCTGGACCCGCCTGCACGGCGTGCTGTCCCTGGAACTCACGGGCCACTTCGCCGGCATGGGCTTCGACCCCGCCCTGCTCTTCGCCGCCGAACTGGACGCCCTGTCGGCCCCCCGCGACCGAACGCGCACCTGACCCGGGACGGACCGCCCCCGACGTCGGCGGCTCCCCCGGCGCGCGCCCGGGGCTCCCCCGGCGTCGGCGGCTTCCCCGGCGCGCCCGGGACACGACCGGCACCGGCCCGGAGATGGTCAGGCAGGCGGCGACTTGCCTATCGTGGGGTCGTGCCGGAAGACGTCTTCAAGGCGCTGGCCGACCCCACCCGCCGGCGCATCCTCGACGAGCTGGCCCGACGGGACGGCCAGTCCCTGTTCGAGATGTGCGGGCGCCTGACGACCGGGCACGGCCTGGGACTGTCCCGCCAGGCGGTCGGCCGGCACCTCGCCGTGCTGGATGCCGCGGGCCTGGTCCGGGTACGCCGCGAGGGCCGCTACAAGTTCCACGACCTGAACACCGCACCGCTTGAGGACATCATGACCCGATGGCTCAAGCCCGATGCGCCGGAGAGCACTCCATGAGGATCCACCTGTCCAGCGTCTTCGTCGACGACCAGGACAAGGCCCTGCGCTTCTACACCGAGGTGCTGGGCTTCGTGAAGAAGACCGAGGTCCCGCTCGGCGAGCACCGGTGGCTGACCGTGGTGTCGCCGGAGGACCCCGACGGCACGGAACTGGTGCTGGAACCCGACAGCCACCCCGCGGTGGAGCCGTACCGGACGGCGCTGGTCGCGGACGGCATCCCGCTCACCTCCTTCGCCGTCGACGACGTGCACGCCGAGTTCGGCCGGCTGCGCGGTCTGGGGGTGCGCTTCACCCAGGAGCCGGTGGAGACGGGCCCGGTCGTCACAGCGGTGCTCGACGACACGTGCGGCAACCTGATTCAGATCGCCCAGTACAAGTGAGTCCGGCTGCCGACCGGAGGGTACGGGCGGGCCGGGCCGGCGCCGTGAGCACGGCGAGGCAGCCGACGACCGCGGCGATGCCGGCCCAGCCCGGCAGGGGCAGGCGTTCGCCGACGACCAGGACGGCCAGGACGGCGGCGACCGCGGGTTCCAGCAGTGAGAGCGTGGTCGCGGTGCTCGCCGGGACCTGCGCAAGGCCCCAGCCGAACAGCACGTAACCGGCGAACATGGGCACCAGCGCCAGGTACGCGCCGACAGCCGCGTGGGACCACGAGTCGAGGAGCGGGGCGCCGGTGGCCAGCAGGACGGGCAGGAGCAGCAGTCCGCCCAGGCCGAAGACGGTGCCCATGGCCGCACCGGAGGTGACACCACCGCTGATCAGCCGGTGGGCCGCCCAGGAGTACAGGGCGTAGGTGAGGCCGGCCACCAGCCCCAGTCCCACGCCGAGCACGGTCCACGCCGCTGAGTGGGCGCCGGGGCCAGAGTGGGCCCGCGTCGCCTCGGCCGCGCACAGCAGGGCCGTGCCCGACAGGCCCAGGGCGGCGCCGGCCGCCCAGCGGCGGGTCAGCCGGCGCCCGTCCACGACCCGCTCGATGACGGCCGAGGCCAGCGGGGCGGATCCGATCGACACGACCGTGCCGGCCGCGACCCCCGCCAGGTGCATCGAGGTGTAGAAGGCCGGCGGGTAGGCCCCGACCGCCAGGGCGCCGAGCAGGACGACACCGCCGCGCGCCCGCAGCCGCGGTGCCTGCCCGGCGATGCGGGGCGCGGCCACGAGCGCCTGGAGCAGGCCGCCCAGCCCCATGGCGACCGCCCCGATGGCGAGGGGTCCCACGCCCGGGGCGAAGGTCGCGGCCGTCCCGGTGGTCCCCCACAGCACCGACGCCACGAGCACGCACACCGCCCCCCTGACCGCCGGGGCGGGCCGGGTCACAGCCGGTCCACCAGGTCCGCCGCCATCGCCCGGGCGTGCTCCAGACGCGTGCCGGCGCCCTCCAGTCCGGCGCGTGCCATCGCGCCCTCCAGCAGGAACGCCAGGTGCTCCGCCGTCGCGCGGGCCTCCTCGGGCCGTCCGGGCAGCAGTTGACCGACGTGCCCGGCGAGCAGGGCCTCGACCTCCTCCTTGTGCCGGCGCACGACGGTCCGTCCCTCGTCACCGGCGGGCAGTTCGGCCGCCGCGTTCAGCAGCCCGCAGCCGCGGAATCCGTGCTCGTAGGCGAACGCCGCGTGATCGGCGTAGGCGTCGAAGACGGCCAGCACGCCGTCGCGGGCGTCCGCGGCCTGTTCCAGCCGCCGGCGGTACAGGCCGAGCCACTCCTCGTGCCGGGCATCGAGGTAGGCCCTGACCAGGTCGGCCTTGGAGGAGAAGTTGTTGTACAGGCTCATCTTCGCCACGCCCGCCTCGGCGGTGATGGTGTCGATGCCGGTCGCGGACACGCCGTCCGCGTAGAAGCGGCGCGCCGCGGCGGCGAGCAGCCGCTCCCGCGCGGCACCCCGCCGCCTGGTGGGCCGCGGGGCCGCGGCGCCGGTTTCGCTCATCACAGGACCCTCTCACTAGGTAGGTCAGTCTACCTAGTGAGAGTGCGGGGCGACAGGGCGCGGGGCTACGGCAGGGCCGCCTCCCACTCCGCCTGCGTCAGCGGCGGTCCCGTCAGGTGCTTCGTGCCGGGCCCGAACAGCAGGGGCAGGAGCATGTCGGGTGCGAACAGGCGGGTGGCCGGTTTCTCCAGGCTCATGACGTCCAGCAGGGCGCTCAGGGCGCGGGGGTTGCGGGCTCCCGTGGCCACCGCCCGGTCGACGTACCGCGCGAGGAGCCGTTGCGTGAGGCTCGGCGGGGTGTCCGTGGCGTCCGGGTAGAAGGCGTCCTGTCCGACCGCGAGGTTCCAGGCGGCCGATACGGGGCGGGCGGCTGCACGCTGGAGGCGACGCGCGCCGCCGGGGACCGGAAAGCCGGTTCCGCGCAGCAGGTCGCGGACGGCGGCGGCGCTCTGTGCCGCCACGGTCAGTCCGTGGCCGTAGACGGGGTTGTAGCCGGCGACGGCGTCACCGACGACCAGGAATCCTTCGGGCCAGCGCCGCATCTTCTCGTAGTGGCGGCGCTGGTTGGCCGTGCCGCGGGTCACGGTGACGCCGCCGACGGCTTCGGCGTGCTCGATCAGTCTGGCGATGACGGGGTCCCCCAGGCGCCGGGCGAACTCCACGAAGGCGTCCGGGTCGCCGGTCGGTTCCCCGCCGCGGGTCCCGGCGAGGGTGACGATCCAGCGGCCGCCCTCCACGGGCAGGACGATGCCGCCGCGGCCCGGTGCCTTCGCCGGGTTGGCCTGCACGTTGACGAGGGGGAAGCGGGTGCCGGCGGTGGTGCCGGGGGCCCGGTAGAGGCGGGTGGCGTAGGTGATGCCGGCGTCGACCCTGCGCTCGGTGACGCGCGGGAGTCCGAGGGCTTCGAGCCATCGCGGGACACGGGAGCCGCGTCCCGAGGCGTCGACGACGAGGTCGGCGCGCAGGGTGCGCTCGCCGGCCGCGTCCCGGACCCGGAGGCCGGTGACGCGGCGGACGTCGCCCGTCGGCCCGAGGGCGGTCGTGCCCTGCCGGAGCGTGATCCGCGGGCGGGTGAGCACGCGGTCGCGCAGGACGGCGTCGAGCAGGTCCCGGGAACAGACCAGATTGCGGTGGTGCGGGGCGAGGAAGCGGCGGAACCAGACCTCGTTGGGGGCGCGCGAGACCATGTCGCCCATGATGCGGACGAGCCGGCCGCCCCTGGCCACGACGTCGTCGACGACACCGGGCAGCAGGTCGTCGAAGGTGCGCACCCCGCCGCTCCACACCAGGTGCGCGTGCCGGGCCTGGGGCACACCGCGGCGGGGCGCGACGCCGGCGGGGAGGCTGTCCCGCTCCACGATCGTGACCTCGGCGAACTCGGTCAGCGCCGCCGCGGCGAACAGGCCCGCGGCGCTCGCACCGACCACCAGGGCCGTGGGCAGACGGTCGGGTGTCCGGTCGGGCATGGCGTCGAGGCTCCCCTGTGTGGGCACGGCCGCATCGCGGCGCGATGCGACTTCCATCGTGCGCTGACCTGCCGTCAGTACGCCATCACCGAACGGTCGTTACACGGACGCCTCGGCCGGCCGCCGGCGGACCTGGCCCGGAAGGTCAGTCGGAGTCCGACTCGTACTCCGACAAGGAATCCGCGGGGTCGTGGTGGAAGTCCCCCTGTGCCATTTCGCCCTTGATCACCCCGTCGGCGAGTTCGGCACCGATCGCGCGTGCCCTGGCGCTCATCTCCGCGACCACGGCGGGCTCCCTCTGCATCCATTCGGGCATGCCCCAGTTGGGGAAGAACTGCCCGTGGGCCCCGGCGGCGACCACCCTGTAACCGAGTGGCTCGCCGATGTGCTTGTTGACCGCCTCGAACGCCCACTCGCAGGCGAGGCAGGCCAGTTTGACGCCGCCCATGTGCACCGTCTGGGGCGCGTTCGGGTCCCCCGGGTTCCTCTTCCAGGCGGCGACCTGCTCACCCAGGAGCGTCATCTCCCCGTGCTGGGCGGGCTTCTTGTCCTTCCTGCCGACCGCGAACCAGGTGAGGGGCTTGTGCAACGCCTCCCGGATAGCGGACAGTTCGAGCGACTCGGTGTGGACCTCTTCGTACGAGCCGGAGTCCAGGGCACGGAGTTTGCTGCGGTCCTGCCGCTCCCGCTGCCGCTCCCCCGAGCTCGAGCCCCAGCCGTGGTGACCGGCCCTGGGCGCGCTGCCCTCGGCGAACTTCCTGACCTCGGCGTCGATCTTCTGGCGCTGCTCTTCGGTGACCAGCCGCTTGCCGGTGTTGCCCGCGATGCCCAGGGTGCCGTCGGGCAGCAGGTTGACGGCCAGGTGAGGAGTGAACTTGCCCTTGGCCTTCGGCTGGGTGGCGATGATCACGCGCTCGGCGGTACGGGCGACACGGTCCAGCATCCGCAGGGCGACGTCCCGGTCGGACTCGGCGGTCTCCTCCGTCTGGTGGAACGTGGGGGCCCTCTGGACGGCCGGAGCGGCCTGAGCCTGCTGCTCCCGGCCCGGGGCGCCGGCCTCGTGCGCCTGCTCCCTCGGGGCCGTGGGGAGCGCGGTGGCCAGGGCGCGGTGGGCGTTGGCCTCCGCCTCGCGTTCGAAGCGGTCACTGGGGTCGCTGACCCGCAGGCCGTCGCCGCGGTCGGTGCCGGCGACCGGTCCGCTGCGCTGCTGCACGACATGTGTCAGCTCGTGCGCGAGGGTGTGCCGGTCGGCGCCGCCCTCGCCGACGACCACGTGACTGCCCGAGGTGTACGCGCGGGCACCGATCTCGGCGGCCGAACGCCGGGCGGCCTGGTCGGTGTGCATGCGCACGTCCGAGAAGTCCGCGCCGAGCCGAGCCTCCATCTCCGCCCGCAGCACCGGCTCCAGGGGGGCGCCGGGTGTGCGCAGCACGTCGTGCACGGCGGAGCGCTGCACCGGTGCCGTATCCGCCTCCGCCGTTCCGTGCCCGCAGCCCGGGCCGTGGCTGTGGCGCTCGACGTCGAGCATCCGCGCCACGGCCGTGTTGCCCGCAGTGCGTTGGAGGTCGAGGAGGGAGGCCGCCGTCGGGGTGACGGGAACCGGCGGGCGGTTCCTCGCGGGCTTGGCCCCCGTGTCCCGTTCCGAGTTCTCCTGCGGGCGCGCGCGCATGACGGTCAGTCCACTCCTCCGGTAGCTCTCCCTCCATGGGACGGGGGAACAGGCGCCGGGGGCAAGGAACTTTCGGGCAAGGCAGGGGGCAGGATGTCACACGCGGGGTACGGCGACCGGCGGGCGGCGCCGCCTCCGAGCGGGCTCCGCCGGTGGCCGGCGGGCCCGTACGGCCGGACGGCGGTCGCGCTGAACCGGCCTGCCCGAGCGTCGGCGGGCGCGGGCGCGGCAGACGCCTTCGGGGGGGAGGGACATGACGTCGAACCGCCGTCGCAGCCTCAGTCGCGGACGATCGCCAGCCCCCGGAGGGCGGGCGCCCCGCGACGGCGGCACCGCCGTCGAGACCCGGGGGCGCGCCGACCGGAAGGGGCCCGCCGCAGGAGCGGGCTCGGGCCGGGCCGGCCGCGGCAGGGCCCGGCCCGCGCGGCCGGCGGAGAGCGGAAGGCCCGGCGCCGCGCAGAGGCGGTGCCGGGCCTTCCGTCCGAACAGCGGGCGTCCGCTGCCAGGGTCTTCCGTCCGGATCACGCCGGGCTCGCCCGATCCGGACAACCCGCCTAGTCCGTACCGGACTCCATCGCGGCCCGGTCCAGCATCGCGTCGTCGGAGCCCTCGCCGCGGGAGGCGATGGCCTCGGCGCCGCCCTCCGGCATGCTGCCGATCAGGCCGGTGGCGGCGGCCTGCGCGGCACCGACGGCGGGCGTGCCGGCGCCGATGAGGCCGATCGCGGCGTACTGCTCCAGCTTGGCGCGGGAGTCGGCGATGTCCAGGTTGCGCATGGTGAGCTGGCCGATCCGGTCGACCGGACCGAAGGCCGAGTCCTCGGTGCGCTCCATGGACAGCTTGTCCGGGTGGTAGCTGAAGGCGGGACCGGTGGTGTCGAGGATGGAGTAGTCCTCGCCGCGCCGCAGCCGCAGGGTCACCTCGCCGGTGACGGCCGCGCCGACCCAGCGCTGGAGCGACTCGCGGACCATCAGGGCCTGCGGGTCGAGCCAGCGGCCCTCGTACATCAGGCGGCCCAGGCGCCGTCCCTCGATGTGGTACTGGGCGAGGGTGTCCTCGTTGTGGATGGCGTTGACCAGACGCTCGTACGCGGCGTGCAGCAGCGCCATGCCGGGGGCCTCGTAAATGCCGCGGCTCTTGGCCTCGATGATGCGGTTCTCGATCTGGTCCGACATGCCCATGCCGTGCCGGCCGCCGATGGCGTTGGCCTCCATCACGAGGTCGACGGCGGAGGCGAACTCCTTGCCGTTGATCGTGACCGGGCGGCCCTGCTCGAAGCCGATCGTCACGTCCTCGGCGGCGATCTCGACCTCGGGGTCCCAGAACCGTACGCCCATGATGGGCTCCACGGTCTCCACGCCGGTGTCCAGGTGCTCCAGCGTCTTGGCCTCGTGGGTGGCGCCCCAGATGTTGGCGTCGGTGGAGTACGCCTTCTCCGTGCTGTCGCGGTAGGGGAGGTCGTGGGCGAGCAGCCACTCCGACATCTCCTTGCGGCCGCCCAGCTCGGTCACGAAGTCCGCGTCCAGCCAGGGCTTGTAGATCCGCAGCTGCGGGTTGGCGAGCAGGCCGTAGCGGTAGAACCGCTCGATGTCGTTGCCCTTGAAGGTCGACCCGTCGCCCCAGATCTGGACGTCGTCCTCCAGCATCGCCCGGACCAGCAGCGTGCCGGTGACGGCGCGGCCGAGCGGCGTGGTGTTGAAGTAGGAGCGGCCGCCGGAGCGGATGTGGAACGCCCCGCAGGTGAGCGCGGCCAGGCCCTCCTCGACCAGCGCGGCACGGCAGTCGACCAGGCGCGCGATCTCGGCGCCGTAGGTCTTGGCACGGCCGGGCACCGAGGCGATGTCGGGCTCGTCGTACTGGCCGATGTCGGCGGTGTACGTGCACGGGATGGCGCCCTTGTCGCGCATCCACGCGACCGCGACGGAGGTGTCGAGGCCGCCCGAGAAGGCGATGCCGACACGCTCGCCGGCCGGAAGGGAGGTGAGGACCTTAGACATAGGAAGAGTATGCACCCTCACGCATGACCATGCAAAGCGCTTCGTGTCGGCGGGGTCCTCCGAGGCCGGACACGGGAGCGCGGCGCGCCGCGGGCGAGGCCGCGGGCAGGGGTTCGGCCGTGGTGATCGCCATGGCGTCGAGCGCCGGACGCTCCCCCTGCGTGGCATCGTCGGCGTACACGCCGAGGCCGTCCACGGTGACGAGGACGTGCAGCACCACCCCGAGCGGGCCCCAACCCGGAAGCCTCCGGTACGGACAGCTCGATGACGTCCGTGAGGGGGGAGCGCGTCAGGGACTCCTGCGCGGCCACCGCCGTGCGCAGCCCGGGACGGAACCGGCCGAAACGGCGGGCGTCGAGCCACAGGAGACGGGGTCGCGGCACTCGCCGCCAGTGAGGCGCACGAGGAAGCGGGCCGGCCGCTCGACGGGCGGCAGCCCCTCTCGTCGCGGGGCAGGCGCGGGGCGCGTTCCTCGGCCAGGGCGCAGGAGAAGTCCTCGCTCTCCAGGTGGTCCATGGCCGGGAAGGCGTGGCCGACGAGCCCGGGGCGGACGCCCAGCTCGCCGTGGGCGCGTCGCAGGGGGACGCGTTCGAGCGTCTCCTGGAGCGGATTCAGGGTGGCGGTCCGCACGGTCTCCGCGCCGCTCGCCGCGCCGCTCGGCGGGCCGCTCGGCGGGCCGCTCGCCGGGCCGCTCGCCGGGCCGCTCGCCGGGCCGCTCGCCGCGCCGCTCGCCGGGCCGCTTCCGGGTCCTCGCCGTCCGAGGTCTTGACGTCACGGAGGACTCGTTATTGGATGTGCGACCAATAACTGGTTGGTCACGCGCCCAATAAGGAGCGCGGTCCGCGGACCCGAGAGGCCCCGATGACGACGACGAACCCCACCTCCGCCCCCGGCCCCCTGGAGGGACAGGGCACCGAGCGTGCCGGGCACATGGAGACACGGGGCATCGACCAGGTGCCCTCGGACGAGCGTGGCGGGCGGCCACGCCAGTTGTTCGCGGTCTGGGCGGCCCCGAACGTCAGCTATCTGAGCTTCGTGGTGGGCGCCACCCTGATCCTGATGGGGCTCACGCTCCCGCAGGCCTTCGGCGTGATCCTCACCGGGAACCTGCTGTGGATCTGTACCGGCATCGTCGCGGCGAGCGGGCCGGCGGCCGGCACGAGCGGGTCGGTCATCTCGCGCGCCCTGTACGGCGTCCTGGGAAACAAGGCCGTACTCGTGCTGACCGGGTGGCTCATCGCCGCGGCCTACCTGGCCCTGAACTGGTCGGCCGCCTCGGTGGCGGGCATCGGCCTGGCGGGCCGGGCCGGGCTGCCGGACAGCTCTTCCATCGACGCGGCCGTCATCTGCCTCATCGCCGGCGGCACCCTGATGATCGCCATCTTCGGACACGCGACGATCGTCCGCCTCTACACCGCGCTCAGCGTGGTGCTGACCGTCGTCTTCGTCGTCGTCACCGGGTACGTGCTCGCCCACGCCGACTGGTCCTACGCCCCTTCCGCCCCGCTCGGCGGCACCGCGCTCGCCGCCGCCCTGGGCGCCGGTCTCACGATCATCGCGTCCACGCCCCTGTCGTACAGCAACAGCCCCGACCTCGCCCGCTACCTGCCGCCCGACAGCAGCCCGGTGGCCATCGCCGGGTGGACCGCCTTCGGCGCCTACCTGCCGAGCGTGGTGTTCACCGGCGTCGGGGCGCTCGCCGCGACCAGCCTCGACATGAGCGACCCGGAGGGCGCGCTGGAGAGCATCCTGCCGGGCTGGTTCATCCCCGTCTTCGTCGTCGCGGTCGTCGTCAACACCATGACGAACAACGGCATGACGGCCTACAGCGCGAGCCTGTCCATCCAGTCGGTCGGTGTCCGCCTCGCCCGGATCCCCGCTGTCCTGATCATCGGCGTCCTCGGCACCGCCATGACGCTGTACGCGATCCTCGTCTTCGACTTCCTGACCAGCGTCAACACCATGCTCCAGCTCGTGGTGACGGTGACCGGCCCGGCGATGGCGGTGGCCGTGACGGACCTCGTCATGCGCCGCAACCGCTACAACGGCGCCCAGCTGCTCGAGGAGGAGCGCGGCGGCCCGTTCTGGTACCGGCGCGGCGTCCACTGGGCCGGCGTCCTCGCGCTCCTCGTCGGCGGCGTCGTGTCCGCGCTGTGGGTGAACACCACCTTCTGGACCGGTCCGCTGGCCGAGGCCCTGGCAGACGTGGACCTGTCGATCCCGTCCGGCATGATCACCGCTGCCGCCGTGTACTGGGGCACGGCCCGCGCTCTGGGGAGCATCCCGCGCGCCTGACCGGCGCCTCACCTTCTCAGGGGGCCTCCCGTGCACCGCGGCACGGCGCCGCCCGGACAGTCGCGGCCACCGCGCACCCGCACCCCCACCCGCGCCTCGAAAGGCAGAACGCTCGTGAACACGACGCCGATCCCCCGCCCCGCGCACCGCCGCCACGTCGAGGCGGTCGCCGCCGACCCGTACGAGCGGGGCACCGTCCGCGGCGGGCAGCTGCGCGCCACCCTTCCCGCCGCGATCGAGGTGTACGACCGCCTCTTCGCCCTCGGCGGCGTCACCGAGGCCGCCGTACGCGCCGACGCGGAGCGCGCCTTGGAGGCGATCGGGGCCTTCCGGCCGGCGGCGCACGCCGAGATCGAGGGCGTCGCCCGGGGGGCCGGGGTCGAGCCGTGGCGGGTCGCCGCGCTCAACGCGCGCACCGAGATCCTGGCCCGCAGCACCTCGGTGCCGCCCGGCGAGTGCACCACGCTCGTGCGCCGCGTCGCGGGGCGGGCGGGCACGGCACCGCGTACGTTCGGTGCGCAGACCTGGGACTGGCACGTCGAACTGAGCGAGCTGTGGCACACGGTGGAGGTGCGCGGCGGCCGACACGGCGTCGTCGGGCTCACCGAGGACGGCATCCTCGGCAAGATCGGTGTCAACAGCGCCGGCCTCGCGCTGCACTTCAACATCCTCGGGCACGTCCGCGACGGCGTCGGCGGTGTCCCGGTGCACGTGCTCGCGGCGGTCGTCCTGGAGGAGGCGGGCAGTGTCGCGGAGGCCGTCGAGATCGTGCGCGGCGCGCCGGTCGCGTCGTCGGGGTCGTTCGCGCTCTTCGACGAGGCGGACGCCGTCCTGCTCGACCTGAGCCCCGTCGGCGTGTTCGCCGTGGAACCCGAGGACGGCACGTTCCTGCGCACCAACCACTTCCTCACGCCACGGCCCGCCGCCGGTGAGAAGACGTGGCTCTACCAGCCTGACTCGGGCGAGCGCCGCGACTTCGTCCGCGCACGTCTCGCCCGCCGGGGGGCGCCGGCCACGCCCGGCGACCTCACCGGTCTCCTGGTCACGGGTGACGGCGAGCCGCCGGTGACCTGCCTGCCCGACCTGGACAAGCCGCTGGGGCAGCGCTGGGCGAGCCTCGCGACGGTCGTCCTGGAACCGGCGGCACGCACCGCCCGGATACTCGACGGCACACCCGCCGACATCGGCTCGCGCGACTGGCGGGTGCTCGTGGCGGGCTGATCCACCGCGAGGGGGCGGTGGGCGGCGGTGCGGGAGCCCCACGGGACCGGCGGGGTGGGCCCCCAGCGATCCGCGGCTCCGGCCGGGCGCCGGATGACGCCGTGACAGCCTTGTGACGGGCACTTATGGCCTGCGTCACAGCCTGCGGCTGCCCGGCCTGATCGACTGGCCGCATGCGCCGCGCCTTCCTCTCCCTTCCCGCTGCTCTCACCGGTGTGCTGCTGCTCGGGGCGTGCGCCCCCCTGGGAGCCGGGGCGCCGGATTCCGGGCCGGCCCGGCGGCAGGGGGCCGCCTGCCGCGACGCCGACGCCCCCTCCGGCGCCCCGGCGTCGCCCGCGGAGTCCACCGGTGCCGAGGGGAACGGCGTCAGGGCCGTCGTGGTGGACGGCTGTCCCGCCTTCGAGGTCACCAACGAGGCGGCGCAGTCCTTCACTTACACGATCACCTACCAGGTGCTGACGACCGGCGGGGTGGCGCGGGCGGGCGCGGAGAAGGCCGTGGCGACCGTCCGCCCCGGCGGCACCGTGCGACGTACCGTCGACCCGGGCGCGTCGGCCGCCGGGTCGGGCGGAAGTACCCGCCTGAAGATCATCAAGGTCCGCAGCGTTCCCGCCGCCGAGGCGCCGTCCGAGACGGGGCCCTGCCCGTCGTCGGGGGTGCGCGTGTACGCCGACGACGGGGACGCCGCCATGGGGCTGCGGGTGGTCGGGCTGCACCTGGTGAACTGCGGCACGCGCGCCTACCGCCTCGGCGGTTATCCGGCGGTGCGGCTCCTGGACGAGCGGCACTCGGCGGTCGACGGTGTGCGGGTCCTGCACGGCGGCGCGTCGATCGCCACCGGGACCGGGGCCGACGCCGCGCCCCGTCCCTTGGCGCTGGAGCCGGGCGAGAGCGCGCGCGCCGTCCTGGTCTGGCGCAACACCACCGGCCTGGGGAGCGAGCCCGTCGACGCGCCCTACGTGCGGGTGGTGGCGAAGCCCGGTGCCGCCGCGGTGACGGTGACGCCCGAACTGGACCTCGGCACCACGGGGAAGCTGGGCGTCGGCGCCTGGCAGAAGGACGAGACGTCCCCCGGCCCGAGGTGAGGACAGGAGGCGCCCGGCTCGCGGCGCACCGTCCGCCGCCACCCTCCGTCTCCGCCCACCGGGGCGAGCGGCCCGCACGTACCCGCGCACGCCCGGAGTGAAGCCCGCTCCCCCGCACTCCGCCTGCCGCGGCGAGGCCGTGTCCCCGCGCCTCCCGACGGGTGCGCCCCCCCGCGTGCGGCCGCCGACGCGAGGCGGCGCTCCGGGCGTGGCACAGGGGGCAGGTGAGGCAGTGGCGGGGCGCGTGACGCGGTGATCGCGCGCCGCCCCGCACCGAGTCCGTGTTTGCGCATCTCCGGCGCGAGCGCGCCCTCTTCACGCCGTACCGGCGGCCCCTCCCGCCTGTTTGGCTGGTTCCTGCGCACGGCCGTCCCGTTGACCGCCCCGTTCACCACCGGCCCCCGCGCACACCTCTCGTCACCTTACGGAGGGAATGTGTCAGTACCGGACAGCGTCACCGGTCCCGCCACCGGGGAAGCCCCGACCGATCCACCCGCGGACAGCGCGCTCACCAGTCTCGGCACGCGCGCCGCACGCCAGCTGGCGACCACCACCAAGACCGAACCCCAGATGCAGGCCATCACGTCCCGGTGGCTGCTGAGAATGCTGCCGTGGGTGGACGTCGAGGGCGGCACGTACCGGGTCAACCGCCGCCTGCACCTGCGGGTGGGCCGCGGCCGTGTCCAGTTCGACCACAACGGCGCGGACGACGTCCGGGTGATCCCCCGGACCCTCACGGAACTCCCCGCCCTGCGGGGTTACGCCGACCACGACGTCCTGGAGGAGATCGCCGGGCGTTTCCGGGTGCGGGAGGTCAGGGCGGGGCAGGTGCTGTTCGAGGCGGGCCGGCCCGTCACGGAGGCGTACCTCGTCGTGCACGGCCGCTTCACCCGCTTCGCCGCCGGCGACTACGGCGAGGAGCAGATCATCGGTGTCGTCACCGACGGCGACCAGATGGGGGACGAGGCGCTCGGCCGGTCCGATCCGCGCTGGCCGGTCTCCGTACGGGCGGAGACGGCGGGCGTGCTGCTGGCGTTGCCCTGGGACGAGTTGCGGCAGGTCATGGACCGGGAGCCGTCCCTCGCCGCGCACCTGGCCGCGTACACGGAGCGCCGGCGGCTGCCGGTGAACCGCAAGGGCGAGGCGGAGATGCCGGTGCAGGCCGGCCACACCGGAGAACCCACGCTCACGGGCGGTTTCGTCGACTACGACCTCGCGCCGCGCGAGTACGAGCTGTCCCTGACGCAGACCGTGCTGCGGGTGCACAGCCGGGTCGCCGACCTCTACAACGATCCGATGGACCAGACCCGTCAGCAGCTCCGGCTCACCGTGGAGGAGATCCGTGAGCGCCAGGAGTGGGAGCTGGTCAACAACCGGGAGTTCGGGCTGCTGCACAACGCCGACTACGGGCAGCGCATCAGCACGTTCACCGGCCCGCCGACCCCGGACGACATGGACGAGCTGCTCTCCATGCGCCGCAGGACCCGGATGTTCATCGCCCACCCCAAGGCGATCGCCGCGTTCTTCCGGCAGTGCAACAGGCGGGGTCTGGTGCCGGGTTCGGCGGACGTGGACGGCCACCAGGTGCCCGCCTGGCGCGGGGTGCCGATCTTCCCGTGCGGCAAGATCCCGATCAGCCCCACGCACACCACCAGCATCCTCGCGCTGCGCACGGGCGAGGCCGACCAGGGAGTCGTGGGGCTCTACCAGACCGGCATCCCCGAGGAGTTCCAGCCCGGCCTGAACGTCCGGTTCATGGGCATCGGCAAGGCCGCCATCGTCAACTACCTCGTCACCGCCTACTACTCGCTGGCCGTGCTCGTGCCCGACGCGGCCGGAGTCCTGGAGAACGTCGAGATCGGCAGGACCGCCGACTGACCGGGTGGAGCACATCATCATGAGCACGTCCGCGCGCGCCGCCGCCTTCCCGCTGCCCGGCCCGCCCAACCCCGCCCGCGCCCTGCGGTCCCGTGCGACGGGCGCCGTCCCCGGGCTCAGACACCGTCCCGCCGCGCCCGCCGACCCGGAGAAGGCCGCGGAGATCGACCGCAGGCTGGAGGCCTGGGCCCGCGGGCTGGATCTGTTCCCGCCGCGGTGGACGGGTGATTTCGCCCAGTTCCAGTTCGGCCGGGCCGTGACCCTGCAGCATCCCGGAGCGGCCGATCTGGAGCGGCTCACCGCCGCCGGGAAGCTGCTGCTGGCCGAGAACATCGTCGACAGCTGCTACTGCGAGGAGGACGAGGGCAGGGGCGGGGCGCGGCGCGGTCTCGGCGGCCGGCTGGTCATCGCCCAGTCCGCCCTCGACCCCTTCCACGGCACACCCGCGCTGGAGGAGGAGTGGCGCCACGGGGTGCAGGCCGACGGGCCGCTGCGCTCCTACCACTGGGCCCTGAAGGACTACGCGGCCTTCGCCACCCCCAGCCAGAGCGACCGGCTCGTGCACGACATCGCCCGGCTGCACCTGGGCTACCTCGCCGAGGCCTCCTGGGCCGAGACACGCCACCGGCCGCGGGTCTGGGAGTACCTGGTCATGCGGCAGTTCAACAACTTCCGGCCCTGCCTGTCCGTCGTCGACGCCGTCGACGGCTACGAACTGCCCGAAGCGGTCTACGCCCGCCCCGAGATCCAGCGGATCACGGCCCTCGCCTGCAACGCCACGACCATCGTCAACGACCTGTACTCCTTCACCAAGGAGCTGGCGAGCGATCCCGAGCACCTGAACCTGCCGCAGGTGGTCGCCGCCAACGACCGGTGCGGTCTGAAGGCCGCGTACCTGAGAAGCGTCGACATCCACAACGAGGTCATGGACGCGTTCGAGCGCGAGTCCGCCGCGGTGTCGGCCCTCTCGCCCCTGGTGGAACGGTACGCCCGGGGCCTGTCCGACTGGGTGTCAGGAAACCACGAGTGGCACGCCACCAACAGCCACCGCTACCACCTGCCCGACTACTGGTGAGCCGTACCGCGCTGTCCGGCCGCCCACCGCACCAGAGCAAGGAGCCACGTTGACCACCGCTCACTCCCGCATCACCTCCGCCGCATTGCCCGCCCAGTCCCGCTACCAGAGCCGCGTCGCGGACTACTGGAACGCCGAGGAGAACCCGGTCAACCTCGAACTCGGCAGGATCGACGACCTCTACCACCACCACTACGGCGTCGGCGAGGCCGACCGGACGGTACTGGAGGAACCGGACCCCGAGCGGCGCCGGGAGCGGATCACCGGCGAACTGCACCGCCTGGAGCACGCGCAGGCCGAACTCCTCGCCTCACACCTCGGCGACCTCTCCCCCACCGACCGGGTCTTCGACGCCGGTTGCGGGCGCGGCGGCGGCAGCGTGGTGGCGCACCTGCGGTACGGCTGCCACGCCGACGGCGTGACGCTCTCCGCCAAGCAGGCCGACTTCGCCAACGCGCAGGCCCGCAAGCGCGGCATCGACGGCAAGGTGCGCTACCACCACCGCAACATGCTCGACACGGGGCTCACCTCCGGTGCGTACGCGGCGTCCTGGAACAACGAGTCGACCATGTACGTGGAGCTGGACCTGCTGTTCGCCGAGCACGCACGGCTGCTGCGCCGGGGCGGACGCTATGTGGTGATCACCGGCTGCTACAACGACGCCTACGGGCGCGCCTCGCGTGAGGTGTCCCTCATCAACGCGCACTACATCTGCGACATCCACCCCCGCTCGGAGTACTTCCGCGCCATGGCCCGCAACCGGCTGGTGCCCGTGCACGTCGAGGACCTCACCCGGGCGGCGCTGCCGTACTGGGAGTTGCGCAGCGAGGCGGAGCACCTCGCCACCGGCATCGAGGAGACCTTCCTGAACGCCTACCGCAACGGCAGTTTCCAGTACCTGCTCATCGCGGCCGACCGGGTGTGAGGTGACGTCCGCGGCGGCGGTGGCGCTGCCGGCGCCACCGCCGCCGTCCCGCGCGGCGCGCAGCTCGGACCGCCCGCGACGCCCTTCCACGCTTTGGTCGATTTTTCATCCGGAAAAGACCAAGGGCATGCCAAGGGTTTGAATTCGAGGCCAAGGAATTCATATCCCGGGGTCGCCGCTCGACCCTGTTCACCAGCCAGGATGCCGTTGGGTGACCGTTTCGTCACATGACGCTGGTGAGCTTTCTCCGTCACGTCCAGGCGTAGCCTTCAACAAGTTGTTGATCACGCATCATCTCGCCGTGCATCAGCTGTCGTTGGTGCCTTGAGGTGTTCCCGGACGAGGAGAAGGCATGCCTGCAGAAGGGCGGGTGGTACGGCCGAGAGGCTGGGTTCCCGCCGATCTGGGACGGATGCACCTGCGTGGCATCGCACAGGTCGCCCTCAGCGCGAGTCCGTGGACCGGACTGCTGTTCGCCGTCGCACTGTTCGCGGGAAGCTGGCGGGTCGGCGTGTACGGCGTGCTCGGCGCGGCGGCGTCCACCGGGGCCGCGGCCGTCCTCGGGGCCGACCGGGACGGTCTGTCCAAAGGCCTGGAGGGGTACTGCGGTTGCCTGACCGCCATCGCCGTCGTCGTCCGGCTCGGTGCCTCGTGGCGGACCGCGGTGCTGGCCGTGCTGGCCGCCGCGGTGTGCGCGGTGACCGGCGCTGCGGCCTCCCGGCTGCTGGGCCGCATCGGCCTCCCCGCCCTGACGGCCCCCTTCTGCCTGGTCGCCGGGGTGCTGGCGATCGCCCTGCCGGCCGGTCCGGCCGCCGCCGCGCCGCCGGTCACCGCGGACGGCTTCACCACCCTGTCGGCGGCGCAGCTCGGCCGGGCCTTCTGCGACGGCATCGCCCAGGTCTTCCTCCTGGACAAGTGGTACGCGGGCCTGATCCTGCTCGCGGGCCTCCTCGTCGCCTCCCGCACCGCCGCCCTCGCGGCGGCCGGCGGCAGCGCCGTCGCGATCCTGACGGCCTGTGCCATGGGCCTGCCCGCCGACCGGATCAGCGCGGGACTCTACGGCTACAACGCGGTGCTGGTCGCCATCGCGCTGGGCGCCACCTTCCTGGCCCCCACCGCCTGGACCGCCGGGTACGCCACGCTCGCCGCAGTGGCCTCGGTCCCCTTCACCGCCGCCTGGCAGGCCTTCGCGCAGCCGTCCGGCGGATCCCCCTTCACCTGGCCGTTCGTCGTGACGACCTGGCTCTTCCTGGCGGCCGTTCCAGCCCTGGACCGGCCCGGCATCTCGTTCGAGAAAGCGAAGTGACGCCATGAACCTCGCACCCCGCGAAATCGACAAACTCCACGTCTACGTGGTGGCGGACCTGGCTCGCCGCCGCCGGGCGCGGGGCACCAAGCTCAACTGCTCGGAGGCGGCCGCACTGATCACGGAGGCGGTCCTGGAGGCCGCACGTGACGGCCACACCGTCGCCGAGTGCATGGAGCTGGGCCGCAAGGTGGTCACCGCCGACGACGTCATGCCCGGGGTGCGCGAGATGCTCACCGTCCTGCAGGTCGAGACGGCCTTCGTGGACGGGACGAAGCTGGTCACCTGCCACGACCCCATCAGCGCCTGACCCCCGCCTGATCCACCGCCTGGAACTAGGAGACAACGATGTCGGGTGGAGCCCACTACCTCTACGGGGACGATCCCGTGGAGATCAACGCCGGCAGGGCGACGGTCGCGCTGACCGTCGCCAACACCGGAGACCGGGCCGTGCAGATCGGCTCCCACTACCACTTCTTCGAGGTCAACCGCGCGCTGCTGTTCGACCGCGAGGCGGCGTACGGCATGCACCTGGACATCCCGTCCGGCACCGCCGTGCGCTTCGAGCCCGGTGACACCCGCGAGGTGGAACTGGTCGCCTTCGGCGGGACGCGGCGCCTCGTCGGCTTCGCCGGACTCGTCAACGGCGGCCTGAACACCGACGACACCCGGCGCGCGGCGCTGCGCCGGGCCGGGGAGCTGGGCTTCGCCACCACCTCGGCCACCGCCGAAGCCACCACCGCCGCCGACGGCGACGCCGACACCGAGAACGAGGGGGCCGACCGCTGATGGCGATCATCCCGCGCAAGCAGTACACGGACCTGTTCGGCCCCACCGTGGGCGACCGGTTCCACCTCGCCGACACCAACCTGGTGGTGGAGGTCGAGTACGACCACAACGCCGGCTCCTACGGCGACGAGGCCGTCTACGGCGGCGGCAAGGCCATCCGCGACGGCATGGCCCAGGACCCCGCGGCGCTGAACCGCGAGGGCGCGCTGGACCTGGTCATCACCAACGTGGTGGTCCTCGACCCGGTGCTGGGTGTCGTCAAGGGCGACATCGGCGTCCGCGACGGTCTGATCGTCGGCGTCGGCAAGGCCGGCAACCCGCACGCGCAGAACGGTGTCGACCCCAAGCTGGTCATCGGTCCGGGCACCGAGGTGATCTCCGGCGAGCACCTGATCGCCACCGCCGGCGGCGTCGACACGCACATCCACTTCATCTCGCCGCAGCAGGCCCAGGAGGGCCTGTCCAACGGCATCACCACGTTCTTCGGCGGCGGCACCGGCCCCACCGACGGCAGCAACGGCACCACCTGCACCCCCGGCCCGTGGAACATCCACCGCATGCTGGAGGCGGTCGAGGACCTGCCGGTCAACGTGGGTCTGCTCGGCAAGGGCAACGGCAGCCTGCCCGAGGCGCTGCGCGAGCAGGTCGAGGCGGGCGTGGCCGGTCTGAAGGTGCACGAGGACTGGGGCGCCACCCCAGCCACCATCGACAACGCGCTGAGCGTCGCCGACGAGTACGACGTGCAGATGGCCATCCACACCGACACCCTCAACGAGGGCGGTTTCTTCGAGGACACGCTGTCCGCGATCGATGGCCGGACCATCCACACCTTCCACACCGAGGGCGCGGGCGGCGGGCACGCCCCCGACATCATGCGGGTCGCGGGCGAGCCGAACGTGCTGCCCTCCTCCACCAACCCGACGCTGCCGTACACCATCAACTCGGTGGACGAGCTGCTGGACATGGTGATGGTCTGCCACCACCTGTCCCGCGACATCCCCGAGGACGTGTCGTTCGCCGACAGCCGGGTGCGCGCGGAGACCATCGCGGCCGAGACGGTGATGCACGACCTCGGCGTGATCAGCATCTTCTCCTCCGACTCCCAGGCCATGGGCCGGGTGGGCGAGTCCTTCTCCCGTGCCTTCCAGACCGCGCACCACTGCAAGGAGATGCGGGGCGCGCTGGCCGAGGACAGCTCCCGCAACGACAACGCGCGTGTCCTGCGGTACCTGGCCAAGCTCACCATCAACCCGGCGATCGCGGTGGGCGCCTCCGACGTGATCGGCTCGCTGGAGCCCGGCAAGCTCGCCGACATCGTGCTCTGGCCGATCAACTCCTTCGCCGCCAAACCCAAGCTGATCATCAAGGGCGGCATGGTGAACTGGGCGCTGATGGGCGACCCCAACGCCTCCCTGCCGACGCCCCAGCCGGTCTACTACCGGCCGATGTTCGGCAGCATGGGCCGGGCCCGGCAGCGTACCTCGGTCACCTTCATGTCCCAGGCGTCCATCGCCGCCGGCGTCCCCGGCGACCTGGGTCTCGGGCGGCGCGTCGAGCCGGTGCGGCGCTGCCGCACCGTCGGCAAGCAGCACATGGTCCGCAACGACGCGCTGCCGCGCATCGAGGTCGACCCGGAGACGTACAAGGTCACCGTGGACGGTGAGCCCGCCACCATCGAGCCGGCCGAGCGCCTTCCGCTCAACCAGCTCTTCTACATCGTCTGACCCCCCACGACGGTCCGCAGGGCACCCCGCGTGCCCTGCGGATCCCACGGCCGGCCCCGGCGGACGGCCGTCCGGCAGGAACGGAAACCCGGCGTGAACGACCCGATGCCGATCCCGGCGCTGCTGACCGGGCTCCAGCTCACCGACTCGGCCTTCCCCAGCGGCTACTACACCCTCTCCCACGGCCTGGAGGGCTTCCAGCAGGCCCGTACGGTCACCCCCCGCACTCTGCCCGCCCTCCTGACCGACCTGCTCCGCCACAGCGCGGGACCGGCCGACGCCACCGCCCTCGCCCTCACCCACCGCGCGGTCGGCGCGGACGACTGGGACGAGGTGGTGGCCGTGGAGCGGCGGCTGCACGCCACCAAGCTGGGCCGTGAGGCGCGGCAGGCCGCCGTGCGCACCGGGCGGCAGCTGCTCGACCTGGCGGGCGAGGTCTACGGCACGGCGCCGATCGAGCGGTACCGGACGCTGTACCGGGACGGCGCGGTGCGCGGCTGCCAGCCGGTCGTCGCCGGCGTCGTCCACGCCGGCAACGGCCTCACCGTACGGCAGGCCGTCACCTGCGAGCTGTTCGCCTTCGCGGCCAGCTTCGTCGGCGCCGCCCTGCGGCTGCGGCTCACCGACCACCGGCGGGCCCAGGTCGTCCTGCACGGAGCCGCCCCGGTCATCGAGGAGACCGTGGAGGCGGCGCTGCACCGGGAAGTGGCCGACCTCGGCGGATGCGTCCCGGTGGCCGACGTCATGGCGGGCCGCCACGAACGCGCCGAGGCCCGGCTGTTCGCCAGCTGAGGCACGACCCCACCCGCCACCGAAACACCACTTCCGACAAGGAGCACGGATCACCATGCACGACCCCACCCAGGTCAAGGGCTCCCACCACCACGACCACGACGACTTCGTCCGGCGCCCCGAGGACGGCGTGCTCCGGGTCGGTGTCGCCGGGCCGGTCGGTTCGGGCAAGACGGCGCTGATCGAGGCGCTCGTCCCGGTGCTCATCGAACGCGGCCGCACCCCCGCCGTGATCACCAACGACATCTACACCTCCGAGGACGCCGCGCATGTGCGGCGGACCCTGGACGGGATCCTCGCCGCCGACCGGATCGTCGGTGTGGAGACCGGTGCCTGCCCGCACACCGCGGTCCGGGACGACCCGACGATGAACCAGGCGGCGGCCGACGAGATCCTGGAGCGCTTCCCCGAGGTGGACACGCTGCTCTTCGAGAGCGGCGGCGACAACCTGACGCTCACCTTCAGCCCGGCCCTGGTCGACCTGTTCCTGTTCGTCCTGGACACCGCCGAGGGCGACAAGATGCCCCGCAAGCGCGGCCCGGGCATCACCGAGTGCGAACTGCTCGTCATCAACAAGGTCGACATCGCCCAGTACGTGCGCTGCGACCTGGCCCGGATGGAGTCGGACGCCCACGACGTCCGGGAGGGCCGGCCGGTGGTGCTCACCAACTCCCTCACCGGTCAGGGCCTGGACACCATCGCCGACTTCGTGCTGGCCCACGAGGCGGCCCGGCCGGCCGGCGCTCCGGCGGCGTCCGCATGACGAAGGCGCCCGCGCGGCTGGACCCCGCACACTACGAACCCCGGCGGGTTCCGGCCCGGATGCTCGGCCTGACCGGCCCCGCGGACACCCTGGCCGCCGGGCGCCCCGGCAAGGTCGGCCTGCTCGAACTGCGCTACGCCCGCGTCGGCGAGCGCACCGAACTCGTCCACCGCTACCAGAAGTCGCCGCTGCAGATCATGCGACCGCTGTACGTGGACCCCCTCCGGCCGGACATGCCGTTCACCTACCTGATGTCCACCGGCGGCGGCGTCGTCCAGGCCGACCGCAACCGCATCGACATCGACTGCGGTCCGGGCACCGCCGTCCACCTCACGACACAGGCGGCCACGAAGCTGCACCGGGTGGAGTTCGACCACGCCACGCAGGTCGTCCACCTCACCGCCGGAGCCGGCAGCTACGTCGAGTACCTGCCCGACCCGCTGATCCCCTACCGGGACGCCCGCTTCTACCAGCAGACCCGGGTGAGTGCCGACCCGACGGCCACCGTGCTGCTGGGTGAGACGATCGCCGCGGGCCGGCTGGCCCGCGGTGAACGGCACGCCTACCGCATGCTGTTCAGCGACCTGGAGATCACGCGGCCCGACGGTGACCTGCTGGTGCTGGACACCGTACGCCTGGATCCGCAGGAGCCCGGCTCGGTCACCGGCCCGGCCGTCTTCGGCGGCCACGACCTGATGGCCACGCTGTTCGTGCTCACGCCGCTCGCCGCCGCCGGTGAGGTCGCCGACACCCTGCACGAGGCGTTGCGCACCGCGGGCCAGGCCTTCGGGGTGAGCGTGCTGCCCGACGACTGCGGCGCCTGGGTGCGGATCATGGGCAGCGACCCGCCCGCGGTGGCCCGTGCCCTGCGCGCCGCCTGGGACGCGGTGCGCCGTCTGCTCATCGGCGTTCCCGCACCCGACCTGCGCAAGACCTGACGCGACCGCGCCGCGCCGGCCGGTCCGCGGACCGTCCCGGCGGCACGCGCGGCCCCGGACCCCTTGCGGATGCGGGACGGTCCCGGGCGGTGGAGCCTGGGGATCATGAAGCGCGAGAACGGCCGCGGTGGCACGGGGCAGGAGGCCGAGGCGGCCCTCGACGACCTCTACACCGTGCCGCCGGCCGGCTTCGTCGCCCGCCGGGAGGAGCTGGCGGGCGCGGCCAGGGCCGACGGGCGTGCCGAGGACGCCCGCCGCATCCATGCCGCCCGGCGCCCCACCCTGGCGGCCTGGGCGGCCAACCTGCTGCTGCGCTCCCGCCCGGCGGAGAGCGAACGGTTCCTCGAGCTGGGCCGGGCGCTGCGCGAGGCGTACCGCACCCTGGACGCCGACGGGCTGCGCGAGTTGTCCGCTCGGCGTCAGCGTGTCGTCGCCGCACTGTCCGGGCAGGGGGCGCAGCTCGCCCAGGACGCGGGGCATCCGCTGTCCGGCGCGGTGCGCCAGGAGCTGGAGTCCACCCTGCGCGCCGTGCTCAGCGACCCGGACGCCGCCGGCCTGTGGGCCGCCGGCCGGCTGCACAGCGCGCTCACCCCGCCCTCCGCGTTCCCCGGCGACTCCGGCCCGGCGGCGGGGGCCGCCCCGGCGGCGCGCCGTCCGGCCGCCGCGGGCGCTCCGGCCCGGTCCCGGGCGAAGGACGAACTGGACGAGCGGCGCCGGAAGCGGCAGACGCGGCTCGCGGCGGCCAGGAAGGCGGCCGAGAAGGCCGGGGAGCGGCTGCGCGCCCTGCGGGAGGAGCACGCCGAGGCCGACGCGCGGGCGCGGCGGGCGGGCGACCGGTGCGACCAGGCCGGTGAGCGGGTGTCCGCCGCCGAGGAGGAGGTGCGCCGGGCCGGTGAGGAGCTGCGGCGGGCCCGTGAGGGACTGCGGCGCGCCGAACGGGAGCGGGAGGAGGCCGAGGGGCGGCTGCGGACCGCCGCCGACGCCCTCGCCGGGGCCGAGCGGGAGGCCCGCCGGGCCGGGCGGGAGACGGACCGGGCCGGGCGGGAGACGGACCGGCCGGCGGCGGGCCGCCGCTAGGCCCTGTCGTCAAGTTCCCGCCTGCATCGCGACGCCATGCACGCACTCTCGCCGCACCGGGCCCAGACCCGAGTACGTCCAGTACGAGGGTCAGGGCCCGGCACGCCGAGAGCACGCACCTGACGCCGCGAGGCCCGCCCTCAGGGCGGACGACGGGAATGTGACGACAGGGCCTAGCCGCCGTACGCCGTGACACCCCGACCGGTCCCCTCTCAGTCCTGGTCGCGCTCCTGGCCGCGGTGGCCCAGGGCCGCGCTGCGGCCGGTGGCCAGGTGGCTGAGGACGAGTGTGCCGACCCGCTCGACGTCACGCTCCGCGATGGCCTGGTAGAGGGCCTCGTGCTCCAGGGCCACACCCAGCAGGTCGTCGTGCTGGCCCCGGAACCACCGCATGCGGCTGCTGAGGACGCGGTCGAGTTCGTTGAGCAGTTCGTTGGCGGCCAGCGTGGTGACGGTCTGGTGGAAGTCGGCCGCGGCCCGGCGGGCCCGCACGGCGTCGCCGGAGCGGGCCGCCTCCAGTTCGGCGTCCAGGTCCGCGCGCAGCCGGCGCAGGCCGTCGCGCGTGTGGCGCTGTGCGGCGAGCCGGAAGGAGAGGGTCTCCAGGGCCGAACGGACCTCGTCGAGGTCGGCGACGTCGCTCGCGGTGAACTCGCGCACCACGGCCCAGGTCCGCGGACGCGGCGTCACCAGGCCCTCGGCCACCAGGGTCTTGAGCGCCTCGCGGACGGGCAGCCGGCTCACGCCGAGCGCCTCGGCGAGTTCGCGTTCCACCAGCCGGCTGCCGGGCCGCCGTACACCGTCGAGGATCTCGTCGCGCAACTGCCGCGTCACCCGCTCGGACTCGGGCACGTAGTCCCCTGACGCCGTCATCTCGGTCCTTCGTCTCCCGTCCCGTCCCGTTCCGGCACCGTCTGCGTCCGTGCGGCGAAGCAGCCGGGCGGCCCGTCAGGATACCCCGCGGCCCGGACGGCGCACCGCCGGGCCGGGGAGGGACGGAGAGGCTGCCGGGCCTGGCGGACGGGCCGGTGAGGCGGGTCAGCCCGCCGCCGGCGGCCAGTTGGCGAGCCGCTTGGGCCGGGGCGGGGCGTAGGTGCGCACCTTGGAGGTGGACAGGCCGAGGCGGACCAGTGACTCGGCGACGGTCACGGCGGCGCTCACCCCGTCGACGACCGGGACGCCGGTGCGGTCCGCGACCTGCCCGGCAAGGCCGGCCATGCCGCCGCAGCCCAGGCAGATCACCTCGGCGCGGTCGTCGGCCACCGCGCGCACGGACTGTTCGGCGATGGCGTCCGCGGCGGCCCGTCCGTCTCGTTCGAGGGCGAGCACGGGGAGCCCGGTGGCGCGGACGGAGGCGCATCTCGCGCTCAGTCCGGCCACCTCCAGGCGCTCCTCGATCAGCGGGACCGTGCGGTCGAGGGTGGTGACGACGGAGTAGCGGCGGCCCAGGAACTGGGCGGTGCTGGCCGCCGCCTCGGTGATGTCGACGACCGGGACGTCGAGCAGTTCCTGGAGTCCTTCGCGGCCGTGTTCGCCGTACCCGGCCTGGATCACCGCGTCGTACGGTCCGGGGTGGGCGCGGACGGTCTCCATGACGGCGACGGCGGCGAGGTAGCTCTCGTAGTTGCCCTCGACGGACTCCGCGCCGAAGGAGGGGGTCAGCGGCACGATCTCCGTGCCCGGCGCGGCGGCCTCCGCCGCCTGCCTGCCGATCGCGTCGGTGATGGACTGCGTGGTGTTGACGTTGACGACGAGGATGCGCATGGGAGCGGGCTCCGGCCTTCTGCTCGGGCGGGCTGGTCGGCGGGCTATTCGGCGGCGACGGCGATGGCCTCGCCGTCCAGGTCGCGGACGGGTGCGGTGCGGTCGGCGAGGACCGTGTACAGCGCGGCGGCGAGGAGCGCGCCGACGAACCAGGAGAACCCGGCGAGGGTGTGGAAGACGGGCACGAGGGCGACGGTGACGGCGACGGCCGCGCTGGGCACGAACGCGGCGACGGCGCGCGGGTTGTAGCCGCGCCGGTAGTGGTAGTCGGCGTCCGCGTCCTCGGTGTAGAGGGCGGGCACGTTCACCCGGGACTTCCGCAGCATCCAGTAGTCCGCCATGATCACGCCGAACAGGGGGCCTAGCAGGGCGCCGAGGCCGCCGAGGAAGTAGTTCACCGCGACCGGGCTGTTGTACAGGTTCCAGGGGGTGATGACGAGGCCGAGGCCCGCGCTCACCAGGCCGGCCCTGCGGAAGTCGAGCCGCCGGGGGAACAGGTTGACCAGGGCGTAGATGGGGGCCACGAAGTTGGCCAGCAGGTTCACCGCGACGGTCAGGGCGATCAGCGCGAGCGAGGCGACGGCCAGCAGGAACATGTTCGGGATGGTCCGGACGATGTCCGTGGGGCTGGTGATGACGCGTCCGTCGAGCTTGAACTGGGCGCCGCTGAGGACCGCGACGATGCAGGCGAAGAAGAGCATGTTGACCGGGATGCCGATGACGTTGCCGCGGACGATGGCGCCGCGGCTGCGCGCGGAGCGGGTGAAGTCGCAGAAGTTGAGGACGAACGTCCCGTAGATCACCACCCACAGGGCGGCGGCCTGGAGGACCTGGAGCCACATGGCGCCGCCGGTGAGCGGCTTGCCGTCGTCGAGGGAGACCGAGCCGCCCGCGCGGACGAACATCCACACCGCGAGGGCGCACATGGTGAGCAGCGTGGTGGGGGCGGCGAAGGCCATGTAGCGGCGGATCATCTGCATGCCGTAGCTGACGATGAGCACCTGAAGGCCCCACAGCGCCAGGAACGTGATCCAGCCGAGCGCCGACTGGCCGAGCAGGGAGTGGGTGTCCAGTCGGCTCAGTCCGGGGAACATGGCGACCAGGAGGGTGCTCAGGACGGCCGAGGCGAGATAGGTCTGGATACCAAACCAGGCGATGGCGACGACGCCCCGGACCGCGGCCGGCAGCTTCGCGCCTTTGACGCCGAAGGCGATACGGCTCATGACGGGGAAAGGGACGCCCGTCTTGTGTCCCATGAATCCGGAGAGCGTGAGCAGGAGGAAGAGCAGGACGGAGGCGAGCGCGAAGGCGGCCAGGATGCCCCACACGTTCAGGCCGAGCGCGAACAGGCCGATGGCGAACGCGTAGTTGCCGAGACTGTGCACGTCGTTGGCCCAGAGGGTGAAGACGTTGTAGGCGCCCCAGCGGCGCCCTTCCCGTTTCGTCGGGGCGAGGTCGTAGGTGTAGAGGGCGGAACTGGTGGCGGCGCCACCGGTCTCCACGGACGACCGGTCTTCCAGGGCAGTCATGCAGGACTCCTGGGTCGGGGAGAGGGAACTCGGGGGATTTCCACGAAACGGAAGAGCGCTTCCGTGGCCCAGAACGTAATGAGCGCCCGCGAGCACCGTCAAGGGGTCTGCCGGAAAATGGAATACCATTTTTTCGGGTGCTGGAGACATGCCCTCCTCCGGCCGGAGCTGCGATCATGTGCACGACCGCGTCAGCCGGCGCGGGCCGGAGCCGTCCGCGCCCACCAGGAGGCCGCATGTCCCTCGACGTCGACGTCGTCCGCTCCCAGGTCCCGGCGCTGAAGTCCGGTTCGGCGCGCTTCGACGCGCCCGGCGGCACCCAGACGCCGCAGCCGGTCATCGACGCCGTCGCCGAGGCCATGGCCGGACCGCTCGCCAACCGGGGCCGGACCACGGAGGGCGAGCGCAACGCGGACGACATCGTCACGCGGGCCCGCGGCGCCCTGGCCGACCTGCTCGGGGCCGACCCGCGATGTGTCGTCTTCGGCCGCAGCGCCACCCAGCTGACGTACGACCTGTCCCGTACGCTCGCCCGGACCTGGGAACCGGGCGACGAGGTGGTGGTCACCCGCCTCGACCACGACAGCGACATCCGGCCGTGGGTGCAGGCCGCCGAGGCGGTCGGCGCGCGGGTGCGCTGGGCGGACTTCGACCCGGACTCCGGGGAGCTGCGCCCCGAGCACGTGGCGGACGTCCTGTCCGCGCGCACGCGGCTGGTCGCCGTCACCGCGGCGTCCAACCTGATCGGCACCCGCCCCGACGTCCCGGCCCTCGCGCGCCTGGCGCACGAGGCCGGCGCGCTGCTGCACGTGGACGCCGTGCACTACGCCGCGCACGCGGTGGTCGACCTGGCCGCCTGGGGCGCGGACACGCTGGTGTGCTCGCCCTACAAGTTCCTCGGCCCGCACCTGGGCGTGCTGGCGGCAAGGCCCGCGTTCCTGGAGACGCTCCGTCCCGACAAACTGCTGCCGTCCAGCGACGCCGTCCCCGAACGCTTCGAACTGGGCACGCTGCCCTACGAGTTGCTGGCCGGCGCCCGTGCCGCGGTGGACTTCCTCGCCGGCCTGGAACCCGGGGCGCGGGGCGGTCGCCGGGAACGGCTGACCGCTTCCTTCGCGGCGCTGGAGGCCCACGAGGAGGCGCTGCGCGAGCGGATCGAGCGGGGTCTGGCGGACCTGGGCGGGATCACGGTCCACTCGCGGGCCGCACGGCGCACGCCGACGCTCCTGTTCACGGTGGCCGGCCTGCGCCCGGCCGAGGTCTCGCGGCATCTGGCCGCGCACGCGGTGGACGCCCCCGCCGGATCCTTCTACGCGGTGGAGGCCTCCCGCCGCCTCGGTCTGGGCGACGAGGGCGGCGTACGGGTGGGACTGGCGCCGTACAGCAGCGCCGAGGACGTCGACCGGCTGCTGACGGCACTGGCCCGCCTCCCCCGGTGAGGGGGAGACGGGCCGGTGGGCGGGGCGCCGTTCCGGTGGGCGCCGGGGGGCCGCCGTGGCCGGCGCGCGGTGTCCGGGGTCCTCACGCCCGTCCGGCCGCGGACAGCATGCCGGAGGTGTCGACGACCTGGCGCACCGCGCGGCCCGAGGCGAGTTCCTCCAGGGCCGTGTTGAGGTCGTCGAGGGCGAGGGTGTGGGTGTGCAGTTCCTCCACCGGCATCAGACCGGCCCGCCACAGGCCGAGGAAGCGCGGGATGTCGCGGCGCGGCACCGCGTCGCCCATGTAGGAGCCGACGATGCTCTTGCCCTCCCCGGCGAAGGCCAGCGCGGGCACCTCCAGTGTCCGGCCGGGCGCCGGGAGGCCGACCGGGACGACCGTGCCGCCGCGGCCGACCGTGTCCAGGCACGCGGTCGTCGCCCGCGGGCTGCCGACCGCCTCGATCGCCACCTCCGCTCCCCCGCCGGTCAGGTCACGCACGGCCTCCACCGCCTCCTCCGGGGCGAAGGCGTGGGTGGCGCCGAGCCGCAGGGCCAGTTCGCGTTTGGCGGGCACCGGGTCGACGGCGACGACCGGGTTCGCGCCCGCCGCACGGGCGCCGAGCACGGCCGACAGGCCGACCCCGCCGAGCCCGTACACGACGGCGGAGCGGCCGGGTGCCAGGCGGGCGGTGTTCACGGCGGCCCCGGCGCCCGTCAGGACCGCGCAGCCGAACAGGGAGGCGATGGCGAAGGGCACGTCGGAGGGGATCGGCACCACCGACTCCTGGGCCACGACGGCGTGTTCGGCGAAGGCCGAGACGCCCAGGTGGTGGTGGACGCGTGCGCCGGAGGCGTCGGTGAGCAGGGACGGGCCGTGCAGCAGGGCGCCGGAGCCGTTGGCGGCGGCGGCCCGGTCGCACAGCGCGGGCCGGCCCTCGTTGCAGCGCGGGCAGCAGCCGCAGCTCGGTACGAAGACGAGCGCCACGTGGTCGCCGGGGGCGAGGCGGTCGACGCCGGGGCCGGTCTCCTCGACCACGCCGACCGCCTCGTGGCCGAGGGCCATGGGCAGCGGGCGTACCCGGTCGCCGCTCACGACGGACAGGTCGGAGTGGCAGAGCGAGGCGGCGGCCGTGCGCACCAGGACCTCGCCCTCGCGGGGGGCGCCCAGGCGCAGTTCCTCGATCTCCACGGGACGGGTCTCGGCGTAGGGGCGGCGCCGGGAGACCTCTCGGAGAACGGCGGCGCGGGTCTTCACGCCCTCACCTCCGCGCGGGGCGCGCAGCGCAGGACCTCGCGGCTCTCCAGGAGGGGGACGACCTGGGCGAGGACGATGTCCTGGAAGTGTGCGGTGGCGCAGTGGGCGGTGAAGTCCGCCTCGGTGGCGTACTCCTCGTAGAGCGCGAGGGCGCGGGGGTCCTCGGTGCCCTGGTGGACGCGGTAGCCGAGGCAGCCGGGCTCCCGGCGGGAGGCGGCGGCCGCCCGGTCCAGGAGGCTCAGCACGGTGTCCTGGCGGCCGGGCAGGCTGCGGTAGCGGGCGATGACGGTGAAACTCACGGTGGGACTACTCCTGGGGTGCGGGAGGAAGGTGGTCGCGGCGCAGGTGCCACAGGCGCGGGTCTGAGGTGGCGGCGGCGACCGAGCCGAGGGAGAGGGCGAGGGCCACGTCCTCGGGTGTCTCGACGAAGCCGGCGGCGACGGACGGCGACAGGGCGCGCCGGGCCTCCTGGCTCATCCGGCCGGTGATCGGCGCGGGCATGATCTCGACGAGGTCGGGGCCGCCGTGCGCGACGGCGTCCAGGCTGCGGCGCAGGTTGGACCGGTCGGTGACGAAGACCTTCATCATGGTCAGCAGCCCGAGCGGGCGGCCCTTCTCGATGAGGCTGAGGCGGGTGCTGACCACGCCGTGCGCGCCGAGTTCCTTGAGGAACTCCAGCGCGCCGCGGTCCTGGGCCAGTCCGGGGCTGCTGTCCACGTTGACGAACACGGTCCGCCCGGCCCGGCCCAGCGCCCCCACGACCTTGGGCAGTTCACCGACCGGAAAGGAGGCGAGGATGCACACCCTGACGGGGGCGGTCAGGAAGTCCCGCAGGGGTTTGCCGCCCACGACGGACGCGACGACGGGGACGTCGGCGAAGGCGCGGGCGAGGCGGGGGTCGAGGGGGACGCTGGGCCGGGCGGCGGGGTTCATGGCGGTGGCCTGACTCCTGGGGAGGGGTACGTACGGGTCAGGAGAGCGGCGACGTACCGAAGCGGCTGGGCAGGCCCAGCTTGCCAGGGTTGAGGATGCCCGCCGGGTCCAGGGCGGCCCTGACCGCGGTGAACGCGGCGAAGCCCGCGCCGAGGGAGTCCGCGACGTAGGGGCCGCGCAGCAGTCCGCAGCCGTGGTGGTGGCTGAGGGCGGCGCCGTGCTCGACGAGGACGGCGTTGGCGGCGTCCCACACCGCGCGGTACCAGGTGCGCCGGTCCTCGGGGGCCACGTCGCCGCGCAGCGAGAAGTACACGCAGGCGCCGTCGGTGTAGGCGTGGGACTGGTGGGCGGAGGCGGCGAGGGTGCCGGGCACCGCCTCGACGGCGGCGACGACCTCGTCGTAGATGGCGGGCAGGCCGGTCCAGGAGGCGGCCGTCTCCAGGGTGTCGGCGACGAAGCCGGGGCCGGGGGTGAAGCCGTCGGAGGACTTGCCGACCAGCATCCGCTCGTCGAGCCAGCGGGCGAAGACGGCCTCGGAGTCGAGTTCGGGCCCGTGGGCGGAGCAGACCGCCGCGGCCACGTCCATGGCGGCGTCGACCACGGCCGGGGCGCCCTCGTCCGCGATGAGCAGCAGGTTGGTGTCCGGGTGGCCGAAGTGGGTGCCGGACTCCAGCTTGTCGTACAGGCGCAGCACGGCCGGGGTCGCGCCGCGCTGCATGATGGCGCGGCAGGCGTCCAGGCCCTCGGCGAAGGTGTCGAAGCCGTAGGCGAGGGCGCGGGCGTACTCGGGCAGCGGGTGGACGCGGAGGCGGGCGGAGACGATGACGCCGAGGGTGCCCTCGGAGCCGATGAACAGCTGGCGCAGGTCGGGGCCGACGGCGGCGCGGGAGTAGTCGCCGTAGGTGGCGCGGGTGCCGTCGGCGTGGACGACGTCGACGCCGACGACCATGTCCTCGATCTTGCCGTAGCGGGTGGAGAGCTGTCCGGCGCCGCGGCAGGCGATCCAGCCTCCGACGGTGGACAGGGCGAACGCGGACGGCCAGTGGCCGGTGGTGACGCCGTACTCCTCCTGGAGCTGCTTCTCGAAGAGGTCGCCGAACATGCCGGCCTGGACGTCGACGATGTTCGAGGTGGCGTCGAAGCCGTTGATCCGGTCCAGGCCGCACAGGTCGAGGACGACGCCGCCGAAGACGGGCAGTGCGGCGCCGGTGACGTTGGAGCGTCCGGCGGAGGGGGTGACGGGGACGCCGGCGTCGTGGCAGATGCGCAGGACGGCGGCGACCTGGCCGGCGTCGGCGGCCTCGACGATCACCGCGTCGGGGGTGGCGGGGCGGCCCTCGGTCTCGCCGATCATGGATCCGGCCCACCAGTCGCGGGTGCGGGCGACTACCTCGGCGCGTTCGGTGTGGACGGCGCGGGCGGCGCCGCGCAGCGCCTCGACGACGCTGTCCGGTACCGCGACCGGGTCGTTCTGGAGGGCTGCCGGACCGTCGCCGACCGGTGTGGTGCGGGCCCACTTCGCGGGGCTGGGCGCGCCGACCGTGTAGGTACCGCGGTTGAACGGGTGGGTGATGGTCTGACGGCTGATCATGCTGCTGACCCTTCGAGGAGGACGGACCGTTCGTGACGGACGGAGGAGAGGTAGTCGGCGACGGAGCGCTCGATCTGGGCGTCGGTCAGGCCGAGTTCGGCGCCGAGGAGTTCACCGACGGCCCGGGCCGCGTCGGCGGAGGCGTCGCGGGCGAAGAGCCGGGCGCGGGTGCGGCGGGAGAGGACGTCGTCGACGGAGCGGGCCAGTTCGGCGCGGGCGGCGTAGACGACCTCGGCGCGGGTGTAGGGCAGGCCGGGGACGACGGGTTCGGCGAGGGTGGGGTCCTGCTGGATGAGGTCGCCGACGAAGCGGGCCTCGGTGCCGTAGCGTTCGCCGAGGTGGGCGGCGAGTCCGCCGGAGGCGGCCTGGGCCTCGGCGTCGTATCCCGCGCCGCCGAGCAGCGGCAGGTGGGTGGTGCGGCTGCGGGCGCTGCGGCCGAGAACGGTCATCACCTTGTCGATGACGAGTTCGCCCATGTGGCGGCTGGTGGTGAGCTTGCCGCCGGTGACGGTGACCATTCCGGTGCGGCCGATCGTGATGTGGTGGTCGCGCCGCATGTCGAGGGTGGCGCCCTCCTTGCCGCCGACCAGCGGGCGCAGCCCGCCGATGGAGCCGACCACGTCGTCCGGGGTGAGCTTGCTTTCGAAGGCGGTGTTGGCGCCCTCCAGCAGGAACTCCATCTCCTGGCGGGTGCAGTGCACGTCGTCCGGTGAGCCCTGGTAGTCCTCGTCGGTGGTGCCGAGGACCACGGCGTCGCCCCAGCGGGTGCAGGTGGCGCGGCGGGCGCGGCCGGGGATCGGCACCGTGACCGTGCAGTTGATGCGCAGCCTGTCCCAGGGGACAACGATGTGGACGCCCTTGGCGGGCCGCACCTGCGGGGTGTGGCCGGGGTCGGCCTCGGTGTCGAGTGCGTCGGTCCACACGCCGGTGGCGTTGACGACGGCGTGCGCCCGTATGTCGAAGGTGTCGCCGTCGGACGACACCTTGGCCCCGGCGACCCTGCCGCCCCGCATCAGCAGTCCGTCGGCGCGGACGCCGTTGAGGACGGTGGCGCCGAGCGCCGCCGCGGTGCGGGCGACGGTCAGCACCAGGCGTGCGTCGTCGGTGCGGGCGTCGAAGTACAGCAGGCCGCCCTTGAGGTTCTCGGCGCGCAGGGTGGGGGCCTGCGCGAGCACCTCGGGCACGGTGAGCCGCTGGTGCAGCCTGCCGATGCGCCAGCCGCCCACCAGGTCGTACGTCCACAGCAGGCCCTCGAAGCCCTTGGCGAGGCGGGCGTCGAACACGCCCTCCTTCTCCAGGACCGGGAAGAGGAACGGCAGCCGGTGCACCAGGTGGGGCGCGTTCTTGCGGAAGCGGTGCCGTTCGAGGAGGGAGTGGCGGACCAGGTTGACGTTGCCCTGCTCGATGTAGCGCAGGCCGCCGTGCACCATCTTCGAGGACTTCGAGGAGGTCCCGGAGGCGAAGTCGTCCTTCTCGATCAGCGCGGTGCGCAGACCCCGGGAGACGGCGTCGAGGGCGGCGTAGGCGCCGGTGATGCCGCCGCCGACGACGAGGACGTCGTAGGTGTCGTCGGCCAGCCGGCGCCTGGCCGCCGCGCGGTCGAGCAGCAGCGGGGTCCGGCGGGTCGCCGCGGCCGAGCGCCGCGGTTTCCGGGCGGGCATGGTGATCACAACATCAACTCCTGGGCGGTTCGGTGCGCGGGCCGGCGGCGGTCCGCGCGTGACGGGCGTGCGGAGTGCCGTCAGTGGGGGGCGGGACGAGCGGTGGGGCCGGGCTTCCCGGGTGCTTCGAGGGGGTGTCCGGGGGCGTCGGGTCCGGGTGTCTCGGGCCGGTGTCCGGGTGTGTCGAGGTGGTGGCCGAGCACCGCGCGCCAGTCGGCGCGGCGGGCGGCGCGGTCGGCGCTGCTCAGGGCGGGTTCGAAGATCCGGCCGCGGGGCTGGGCCTCCACGACCTCCTCCAGCGAGGACCACAGCCCCTGGGCCACACCGGCCAGGTAGGCGGTACCGCGCAGGCTGGCGGTGGCCGAGTCCGCGACGCGTTCGACGGCCAGGCCGGTCAGGTCGGCCTGGGTCTGCATCAAGGGGTCGCTGCCGGACACCCCGCCGCCGACGCGCAGCCGGCTGAGCGGGGCGCCGAGGGTGCCGGCGACGCCGTCGACGAGGTCGCACACGGAGTGGGCGATGCCGTCGAGCACGGCACGGGCCAGGTCGGCGCGGGTGGTGCCCAGGGTCAGTCCGGTCAGCGCCGCGGTGGCCCCCGGCCGCCACAGGGGCGTGCGGACCCCGGCGAAGGCGGGCACGAAACGCGGTCCGGCGCCCGGCCGGGCCGTGGCGCCGGCGGCGGCCTCGCCCAGTTCACCGGGGGAGGCGAACAGCCGCAGGTCCTCGCAGAGCCAGCGCAGCGCGGAGCCGGCCGTGGAGGTGTAGGCCTCCAGGCTGTAGTGGGTGGTGCCGCCCTGGCGGCGGCCGGGCTGGGCGACGACCCCGGCGATGTCGGCGCGGGGCAGGGCGGGTGCGGTGCCGGTGGCGGCGTCGACGAAGGCGCCGGTGCCGAACATGCCCATGCCCTGCCCGGCGGCCAGGCCGCCCAGGGCGACGAGCGCGGCGTGCTGGTCGCCCATGGACGCGGCCACCGGCACCCGGACGCCGAGCACGGACGGGTCGCTCTCGCCGGACACCGCGTCGTCGTCCAGCAGCCTGGGCAGCAGGTCGAGGGGGAAGCCGAGCGCGTCGATCCACTCCTCGTCCCACGTGTGCCCGGTGAGCAGGTAACCGCCCGTGGAGGCGGCGTTGGTCGGCGTGGTGGCATGCACGGCGCCGCCGGTCAGCTGCCACATCAGCCAGGTGTCGACGGTCCCGAACCGCAGGCGGCCGGCGCGGTGCGCGGCGGCCACCTCCTGGTGGCGGGCGATCTGGCGGGCGGCCCACAGGAACGGGGACCGCGAGCCCACCGGGCGCCCCTGACGGCTCATCAGTTTTCCGTCCCAGGCGGGCGCGTGGCCGGCGAGTCCGGCGGCGTGGCGGCGGTCCTGCCACACCACGGCGGGCAGCAGCGGCAGACCGGTGCCGGCGTCCCACAGCACGGCCGTGGCGCGCTGGGTGCTGAGCGCGACGGCGCTGACGGTGACGCCGTCGCGGCGGGCGAGAGCGACGGCTTCGCGGGCCACGTCGAGGGTGGCGGTCCAGATCTCCACCGGGTCCTGTTCGACGCAGAGGTCGTCGGGGTGACTGACCTCGATCGCCCGGTAGCGGACGTGGCGGGCGCTGCCGTCCTCCAGGACGAGTCCGGCGCGGGTGCCGGTGGTGCCCTCGTCGAGGGCGAGCACGGCGCGGCCCGTGGGCACGCGGGGCGGTGACGTCTGCATCTGTGCGGCTCTTTCCTCGTGCTGCGTACGGTTGCGTACGCTCCTGCCGGCCTGGGGCGGTGGGTGTCCGGCCGTCCTGCCGGATCCGCGGGTCAGCCGGTGGAGGCGGTGGTGGCCTCGGGGGCGGCGGAGGCGGCGGGGCCGGTCGCGCCGGTGCCCGCGCCCCGGGCGGGTTGCCCGGACCTGATGGGGTCCCACTTGATCATCAGACAGGTGATCAGGCCGAGCAACGGCACCACGGACAGCACGAGGAAGGTGTGCCCGAGGCCCAGCGAGTCCTTGATCTGCGGGAAGACGTACAGTCCGACGACGCTGCCGAAGCTGCCGACCATGCCGGTGACACCGGTGCCCAGGGCCCGTACGTCGCTGCTGTAGGAGAGCGCGGCGATCGACTTGCCGTTGGCGCCGGGGCCCGCCGAGTGGCACAGGATGAAGATCACCGGCAGGAGGAACGCCACGGCCGTGGGCACCTTGTTGAACGTCACTCCCATCAGGACGAGGGCCACGAACACCCCGGCGAAACCGGCGGCCGAGCTGAGCCGCAGGCCGAGCCTGCGCCCGCACCAGGCGGAGGCCAGACCGCCGACGATGCCGAAGGCGTTGAAGACCATCGACCCCACCGTGGCCTTCTCGAAGCTCTCGCCGAAGATCGCCAGGCTGATGAGCGGCAGGTACCAGCCGACGGCGAAGTACTGCATGGACTGCCCGAGCGAGATCACCGACGACAGCACGGTCCGCGGCAGGTAGGCGCCTCTGAAGAGCACGCTCACCTGGCGCGTCCCGGCGCCGGTCCGCCCCCCTTCGGGGTGCGCGGGCCCGGAGGGTGTGCCCGCGGCGGCCTTGATGCCGTAGACGCGGTCGAGGCTGCGGACGGCGTCCTCCAGCCGTCCCTCGCCGGCGAGCCAGGCCGGGCTCTCGGCGAGCATGAGGGCCTGGGCGGCGAGCAGCGCGAGGGCGATGGCACCGGCCGAGCCGACGGACCAGCGCCAGATGTCGGAGCCGGCGTCCAGGTGGAAGAAGAGCAGGGCGAGCGCGAGGTTGCCGGTACTGGCGACATACCAGACCGCCTGCCAGAGGTTGAGGCGGCCGCTGAGCCTCCTGGGGGTGTACTCGGCGAGCAGTGCCATCGCGACGGCGAAGTCGACGCCGTAGGCGACGCCGACCAGGACCCGGCCGAACCAGACGGTGGTGAAGCCGCCGGCGAAGGCCGCCAGCAGGGCGCCCGCCAGGGCGAACACCTTCGCCAGCAGCAGCGGGGGGACCCGGCCGACACGGGTGGCGAGCCAGCCGCCGAGCGGGTTGAAGACGATCGCCAGCGCCGGGGCGGTGGCGGTGAGCACCGACACCTGGGTGCTGCTCAGCTCCATCTGCGCCGTCATCGGCCCGAGTCCCGCGCTCAACGCCGCGTTGGAATAGGCGTCGAGGAACAGCCCGCCGAAGACCAGGTACCAGATGACCCTCGCCCGGCCGGAAATTCTTCCCAGCCCGTCGATGAGGGCCACGACGTCGGCGACGCCGTTGACGCCCGGACGTTGTGCCATGAGTCCGCCTTTAGGGGAAGACCCGTCGGCGGTACGCGGCACACGAGAAGCAGGCACGACGAGACCACCGACAGGTGGTCTTTGTCTGTGCCTGCCCAAGCTCCGCGGGAAGTCCGGCGGAAGCAGAGATGACGTTAAGGACAAGCGGTGGCGGCGTCAAGGGTGCGGGAGGGACGGGAGCGGCCGACGGCCCCCGCTCCAATTTGCATGCTCTGCATTTTTGCATACCATGCACATTGTGGCGAAGGAAGAGACCGCTGGGGGCGGACTGCGTGAGCGGAAGAAGCGGGCGACGCGCGCCGCTCTCACCGAGGCCGCCGTACGGCTGGCCGCCGAGCACGGGGTGGACAAGGTCACCGTGGAGGCCGTCAGCGCCGCGGCGGGCGTGTCCGTGCGTACGTTCTTCAACTACTTCGAGTCGCGGGAGGACGCCTTCCTGATCCTCGACGCGGACGCCGGCACCCGGGTCCGGCGCGCCGTGCTCGACGCCCCCGCCGCGCTCTCCCCGCTGGAGGCCGTCCGCGACGCCGTGGCGGCCGAGCTGGTGGGCGTCGAGCAGCAGCACGAGCTGTGGACCCTGCACGTCGACGTCCTGCACGCCGCACCGCACCTCCTGGTCCGCAGCCTCGGGGCCCACATGGCGTACGAGACCCGGCTCGCCGAGGCCGTCGCCGCGCGCCTGGCCGCGGGCGCCGGCTCGCCCGGCCGCCCGGCCGGGGACCCCGAGGACCCGCCCGCCCCCCTCGACCTCTATCCGCGTCTGGTGGCCGCCATCGCGAGCGCCGCCGTGCGGGTCAGCGTGGAGCACTGGTGCTCCCGCCAGGAGGAAGCCGCCTTCGCGGACGTCTTCCGCGAGGTCTTCGCACTGCTCGCCGCGGGACTGCCGACGCCGCCGGCGCCCGGCGCCCCGGCGTAGCGCCTGCCCGGCCCGGTCGCGGGGCCGTCCCTTCCTGCCCGCTCCACCCGTTCACCTGTGTCGAAAGAGCTGTCGTGACCTCACCACCGGCGCCCGCCGAGGCGTCTCCCACCGCCATGACCAACCGTCAGATACTCCAGGCCATGTCGGGCCTGATGGCCGGCATGTTCGTGGCGATCCTGGCGGGCACCGTGGTGTCCAACGCCCTGCCCACGATCATCGCCGACCTCGGTGCCAGCCAGTCCGCGTACACCTGGGTGGTGACCGCCGAGCTGCTGTCCATGACGGCGACGGTGCCGCTGTGGGGCAAGCTGTCGGACCTCTACAACAAGAAGCTGCTGCTCCAGCTGTCGCTCAGCATGTTCGTCGTCGGGTCGCTGCTGGCCGGCTTCTCCCACGGCGTGGGTCTGCTGATCTTCAGCCGGGTGGTGCAGGGCATCGGCGCGGGCGGCCTGACCGCGCTGGCCCAGGTCGTCATGGCCTCCGTCATCCCGCCGCGCAGGCTGGGCAAGTACGCCGGCATGTTCGGCGCCGTCTTCGCGGTCGGCACGGTGGCCGGGCCGCTGATCGGCGGTGTCCTGGTCGACACCTCCTGGCTGGGCTGGCGCTGGTGCTTCTTCATCGGCGTGCCGTTCGCACTGCTGGCCATCGTGCTGCTGCAGCGCACGCTGACCCTGCCCACCGTCCGGCGCGAGGTGAGGATCGACTTCCTGGGTGCCCTCCTCATCGTGGCCGGTGTCTGCGCCCTGCTCATCTGGGTCTCGCTGGCGGGCAACCAGTTCGACTGGGCCTCCTGGCAGACTGCCGCGCTCACCGGCGGCGGAGCGCTGCTGCTGGTCGCCGCCGTCTTCGTGGAGGCGCGCACCGCGGAGCCGGTGATCCCGCTCGGCATCTTCCGCAACAGGACGGTGACGCTCACGACGGTCGCGAGCCTCTTCGTCGGTGTCGCCATGTTCGGCGGTACGGTCTTCCTCTCGCAGTACTTCCAGATCTCGCTGGGCAAGTCGCCGACCGTCGCCGGTCTGATGAGCCTGCCCATGATCCTCGGCCTGCTGGTGTCGTCGACCGTCGCGGGTCAGGTGATCAGCAGGACCGGCCGGTGGAAGCGGTACCTGGTGGCGGGCGGGGTCACGATGACCGTCGGCCTGGCCCTGCTGTCCACCATCGACGCCGACACGCCCTTCGCCCTGCTCAGCCTCTACATGGCGGTGCTCGGGATCGGCGTCGGCATGCTGATGCAGAACCTGGTGCTGGCCGCGCAGAACGACGTGCCGGCCGCCGAGCTGGGCGCCGCCACCTCGGTGCTGTCCTTCTTCCGCAGCATGGGCGGCACGGTCGGCACCAGCGTCCTGGGCGCGATCCTCGCGCACCGGGTCACCACGGAGCTGGCCAAGGGCCTCAAAGCGGCGGGCGTCACGGCCCCCGCGGGTCAGCACCAGGGCGGCGGGAGCGGGGTGCCGGACATGAAGTCCCTGCCCGGCCCGATGCGTTCGATCGTCGAGCACGCCTACGGGGTCGCCACCGCCGACCTGTTCCTGGTGGCCGCGCCCTGTGCGCTGCTGGCGCTGATCACGGTCGTGTTCCTCAAGGAGAAGCCGCTGAAGACGACCAGCGGCATGGAACGGCTCGCCGAGGAGTCCAACGCGGCCACGCCGGTCGGCTGATCCGCGGTCGCATCCACGCCGGGGGCGGTGCCGGACGCACCGCCCCCTGCGTCGTGCGGTGCCGGACCTCCCGGGCCCGGGGTGATCCGAACGCGAGCCTAGGTCCGCGGCCGTGTCCACCGGCGCGCGTGGACGCCCCAGACGACGGCCGCGGCCAGGGCGATCGCGACGACCGCGGTGGACATCCCGGCCTGGACGCCGGCGCGGACGGTGAGGGTGCCCGCCACCAGCGCGCCGAGCGGCACGCCCAGGCCCGAGGAGAGCGTCCGGCGGGTGGTGTTGACCCGCCCCTGGAGTCCGGGCGGGGTCACCTCCTGGGAGTAGGTCATCGTGTTCACCAGGACCACGAGGTACGCCGATCCCCACGCGGCCAGGGCGAGGAGGGCGACCCGCCAGTCGGAGGTGCGCACCACGACCAGGCCGAGCACCGCCCCCACCGGCAGCACCCCGAGCAGCAGCGGGAAGGCGGCGAAGCGGCGCCGCAGCCGGGGCAGCAGCACGGACCCGCCGATGCCCCCGGCGCTCCACGCCATGTACAGCAGCCCGATCCGCCCGTCGGACCCGTGGATGCCCAGCACCCGGTCGGCGAAGACGGCGAGCTGGCCGACGATGGCCCCGCCGGAGAACGACTGGAGGGTGCCGACCAGAGTCATGACGCGCAGCGTGGGGTGACCGAGCAGGAAGCGGAGGCCCTCGCCTACGGACTCCCGGAACCCGACACGCGGCGCCGCCGGTGCGCCGGGGCGTCCCGCGGTGCGGGAGACGGCCCTGATGAGCAGCGCGGACACGGCGAAGGACAGGCCGTCCAGGGCCAGGGTGCCGGCGGGCCGGAAGAGCAGGATCAGGCCCCCCGCCAGCGCGTTGCCTGCGATACGGACGACGGTCTCGGTGCCGTACAGGGCGCTGTTGGCGGCCGCGAGACCGTCCTTGCCGACGACGTCGGGGACGAATCCGTAGACGCCCGCGTCGAAGAAGAGCCCGAGTGCCGCGGAGGCGAACGCCACGGCCAGGAGGTGACCGGCCGTCAGCACGCCGAGGGCCGCGGCGAGCGGGACCGAGGCGAGGCAGGCCGCGTTGAGCCAGTCGGTGGCGATCATCAGCCGCCGCCGGTCGGTCCGGTCGGCGACGGCACCCGCGATCAGTCCGAAGACCACGTAGGGCAGGGTCCCGGCCGCCGCGACGAGCGAGACCAGCAGCGGTGAGCGGGTCTCCTGGAAGGTCAGCACGGGCAGGGCCACCGCCGTCACGGCGGAACCCAGCCCGGAGACCGCGCGCGACATCCAGAACCAGCGGAATCCGGCAAGACGGCGCAGCGGCACCAGCACCTCCCGCGGCGGCTCGCCGTCCGCTCCCGCACCGCCGGACGCGGTGGGGGCTCCGTCCTGCGTGGGTTCTGCCGGTGGTCGCTGGGGCGAGGTGGAGGTCATACGGGCTCCCGGAGGGCGGGCCGCGGCCGGGCCGCGGCGGACTGGTGGTCGACCGGCAGCGCTCGGCGGGCGGTGCCGGGTGGAGAAACAGCGAAACCCCACCGGGCGGTCGCCGGGTGGGGTGTGCTGTGCGGGTTGCCTGCCGTGGCCGCCCGTCGGTCGGGGGCCGGTCGCTGTCGCGTACGCCGGAAGCACGAGGAACGCGCCCGAAGGGGCGGTGGTTCGTCGGATACGAGGGCGGTGAGGTCCGCGACGGCTCGGTGAGGCCGGGTCCGGGGGCCGTCGAGTGCGGCCCCGGGAATCGGATGGACCATATCAGGGGGTGCCGGTGACGGGTCAAGACCCGCCGGGACACGGCGGGTTCGCGGGAGCCGGTCAGGGGCCCTGGTCACGCGCACTGGTCACAGGCGCCAGTCCGGGAGGCCGGTCAGGGGCGCCGGCGAGCGGGGCGGTCAGGGGCGCCTGTAGTACTTGCAGGCGAGGTCCTCGATGCCCTTGTGGTCGAGGCAGACCTTGACCCGGGTGGCCCCGCCGGGGGCGCCGGCGACGACGGAGAAGGTGAACTTCGCCGACGCGTTGCACACGGAGGGGCGGTAGCCGTCGGCCCCGAGGGGCTTCGTGCCGCTGTACGTCGTCAGCCAGGTCGTCCGGCAGGACGTCGGGCTCACGGACTTGTGCTCACCGGAGATGGTCACCGATCGGTTGTGCCAGGTCAGGGTGCCCCGGGTGTAGGTGTTGCCGTAGGGGACGTCGAAGTGGCTGGTGGGGTCCGCGGCGGCCTGGGCCCCGGCGGTCGCGGCCTGGCCGACAAGCGTGGCGGCGGCGAGCACCAGGGTGCCGAGACCTGCCGCGAGCTGCATGCGCATCGTGTGCTCCACAGGGGTGCCGGAGGCCGCGACGCGGGTCGGTCCCGGCACGGCCTCGTGGGGGGATGACGCGTCGAGTATGACGGAAGGCCGGGGAGTTCCGTGGCGATATGCCGTAATACGTCGGCATGCTCTCCGGCTTTCGCCCCGGGCTGCTCCCGGGGCCCGTGCCCCGCCTCTGCAGCCGCCCCGGATCACCACGTACGGAAGGCCGCGCGGCGGCGCCTCGGCCGGCGTACGCCCCCCTCTCGGCGTCCGTCCCGCTCAGGTGGCGGCGTGCAGCCGGGGGTCCCTGCGACGCTGCGGGGTGCGCTGCCGGGGCAGGGCGGGCGGGGCCGTCCTCGCGGTGTGGCCGGGCGGCCCGGTGAGACAGTGGGCCGCGTACAGGCGTACGGCGTCGTGCAGGCGGTAGCGGGTCCCGCCCGCGCCGTCGGCGGCGCTGACATGGGTGACCTGGCGGTGGAGCAGTTCGTCGAGGAGGTCGGCGGCGTGTTCCCTCGACGGTGTGACGCGGGCCGTCACCTCGTCGGTGCCGAAGTCGCCGCGCAGCGCCGCCAGTCGCTCCAGTGCGGCGGTGACCTGCGGGGGCAGCCCTTGGTGGTAGGCGGCGACACTGTCCTGCAAGGACAGGTCCCCCACGCGCAGGAAGCGCAGGCGCTGCTCCTCGTCGGCCAGGCGGTGGGCGAGGTCGCGCAGGGAGCGGTGGGGGCGGGTGGTGAGCCACAGGCCGGCGATGTGCAGGGCCAGCGGCAGCCGTGCGCAGGACTCCACGACGTCCAGGGCCGCGGAGGGTTCCGCCCGGGTGCGCGCGGTGCCGACCAGGTCCTCCAGCACACGGTGGGCGTCGGGCCGGTCCAGTGGGCCGATCCGGAGCGTCAACTGTTCCGGCAGGGCGGGCAGTTCGCGCCGGGCGGCGACGAGGACCGCGCTGCGCACGTCGTCGACGAGCAGCGGGCGTATGTGTGCCTCGGTGGCGGCGTTGTCGAGGACGACGAGGACGCGCCGCCTGCTGAGGACGTCGCGCAGTCGTGCGCCGGCTTCCTCCGGGCCGTCCGTGTCGGGCGTACCGCCCAGGGAGCGCAGGACGCGGCGGACGAGCCGGTCGGGGGTGAGCGGGGCGGCGCCCGCCGGGTGCAGGTCGACGAAGACCTGGCCGTCGGGGAAGCGGGCGCGCACGGTGTGGGCGGCGCGCAGGATCAGTGCGGTCTTTCCGGCGCCCGGCGGCCCCACCACGACGGCGAGCCGCCCGCGGTCGGGGTGTTCCTGTGCGACGAGGCGGGCGTGCAGCCGGTCCAGGAGAGGCTGTCTGCCGGCCAGGCGGGGGCGGGGGGCGGCGGGGAGTTCCGCGGAGAGGGCCACGGGCCGTGGCCCGGGGCGGTGTTCGGGCCGGGGGGTGCGCAGCAGGCGTCCGACGTCCGCGGGCGGCAGGCCGAGTGCCTGGGCGAGCAGGCGCAGGGACTGCTTGCGGGGCCGGGCGGTGTGTCCGGTCTCCAGGTTGCGGATGGCCCGTACGCTCAGTCCGGACCGGCGGGCCAGGTCCTCCTGGGTGAGGCAGGCCGCCTCCCGGGCGTGGACCAGAGTCGCGGCGAGCGCCTCCAGTGTGGTGGTGTCGGTCACGTCATGCCCATCTCGTCGTGCTTGTCATGACATCCCTGGATCGGTGTGGTGGGGCTGCGGGGGCGGGGAGTTGGGGGGACGTGGGTCCGGCGCGGCGGGCGGTTCAGCGCCGGGGACGTGTCAGGGGCACCGTGAAGGTGTGGCGGGAGCCGGGGTGGACGGAGCGTGTCCATTCCACCGGGAGGCCGTCGGCGTCGCGGGTGTGGCGGGTGAGCAGCAGCATCGGGAGGCCGACGTCGGTGGCGAGGAGGGCGGCCTCGCGCGGGGTGGCGACGGCGGCCTCGATGGTTTCCTCTGCCTCTGCCAGGCGCACGCCGTGGTCCTCGGTGAGTGCGGTGTACAGGGAGCCGTGGGCCGCCAGCGACTGCGGCAGGGAGGGGAACCGGCGGGCGGGCAGGTGGGTGGTCTCGAGGGCCGTGGGTTCGCCGTCGGCCAGGCGCAGCCGTTCGACGCGCAGGACGCGTTCGCCGGGGCCGAGGCCGAGCAGCCGGGAGAGCCGTGCGTCCGGCCCGGTCTCGCCGATGTCCAGGATCCGGGTGGCGGGCCGCAGGCCCTGGGCGCTCATCTCCTCGGTGTAGGAGGTGAGTTGGAGAGTACGTCGGAGTTTGGGCCGGGCCACGAAGGTGCCTTTCCCGTGCACCCGGTCGAGCCGGCCCTCCCTCGCGAGTTCCTGGAGGGCGAGCCGGACGGTGGTGCGCGAGGCGTCGAACCGGAGGGCGAGTAATCGCTCGGCGGGCATACGGGAGCCGGGCACCAGCGCCTCCGTCATTTCCAGAACGTGCTGCTTGATGCGGTAGTACGTGGGGACCCGCACGCGGCGGCCCGGCTGGGGCCGCTCGTGTCGGGCGCTGCTGACAACGTTGGTCACGGCCCGCCTTCCCGGCCGTCTCACCGGCCTCCCGTTATAGCCCTCAACTCGCCATTGGTCCAGTCCAGATGAGAGGGGGCGTGCACCGGCGGCGGGGCCGGGGCCGCGTCGCCCCGCACCACCGCGCGACGGGCCGGCCGGGTCCGCCGGGCCGCCTTGACGCCGGGCAAAAGTCTAGGCCAAGCTCCCCGGTGAAGGTCTACACCAATCGGTGCCGGATCCCCGGTCGCAGCGCGAGGGTGGGCTGCGCGGGCCGGACCCGAGGGGCGTACGCCGGCGCATCACCTGAAGGAGGGGGCCGTGCCGCACGTCCAGGACGAGGCGGTGCGGACACCGTCCCCGGTGACCCACCGGGCGGCGGCCGGCGACCGGGCGGCCCTGCGCCCGGGGTGCCGTTCCCGGTCCTTCACCTCACCCGCAAGGCAAGGCTGTGAGCGCGGTCCGAGCGACGGCGCCGCGAAAGGATGACGCCCCCGATGACCATGAGTGCCACCGGCAACGAGTCCCTCGCCCGCGACGCCCTCGCGGTGCTGCAGCCGGGGTTCGCCGGCACCACCGCACCCGACTGGGTGCACCGCCGCATCGGCGAAGGGCTGGCCGCCGTCGCCCTGTTCGGCCGCAACGTCGCCTCACCGGAGCAGGTCGCGGAGCTGACGGCCCGGTTGCGCGCGGAGCGCGACGACCTCCTGGTGGCGATCGACGAGGAGAGCGGGGACGTGACCCGCCTCGACGTGCGGACGGGCTCCGCCTTCCCGGGCGCCCACGCGCTCGGCGCCGTCGACGACCCCGGGCTCACCCGGCGCGTCGCCCGCGAACTGGGCCGCCGCCTCGCCGAGTGCGGCGTCAACCTCAACTGGGCGCCGTCCGCCGACGTCAACGCCGACCCGGGCAACCCGGTGATCGGCGTACGGGCCTTCGGCGCGGACACCGACCTCGTGGCCCGGCACACGGCCGCCTACGTCCAGGGCATGCAGGCCGCCGGCGTCGCCGCCTGCACCAAACACTTCCCCGGCCACGGTGACACCAACGTCGACTCGCACCACGCCGTCCCGCGCATCGACGTCGACGAGGACACGCTCCGCAAGCGCGAGCTGGTCCCCTTCCGCGCGGCCATCGAGGCCGGTACGCGGGCCGTGATGAGCGCGCACATCCTGGTGCCCGCACTGGACCCGCAACGTCCGGGCACCCTCTCGCGCCGCATCCTCACCGAGCTGCTGCGCGGTGAACTGGGCTACGACGGCCTGATCGTGACCGACGGCATCGAGATGCAGGCGATCTCGCGGACCTACGGCCTGGAGCACGGCGTCGTGCTGGCCATCGAGGCGGGCGCCGACGCGATCTGCGTCGGCGGCGGGCTGTGCGACGAGGGCACGGTGCTCACCATGCGCGACGCTCTGGTCGCCGCCGTCCGCTCCGGTGAACTGCCCGAGGAGCGGCTGGCGGACGCCGCCGCCCGGGTGCGGGAGCTGGCGCGGTGGACGGCGCGGGCGCGCAGCGGCGCCACCGTCGAGGCCGACCCGGAGGTGGGGCTCGTCGCGGCCCGCCGCGCGCTGGCCGTCACCCGCGCCGGCGCGGCACAGGCCGTCGACCGGCCGGTCTACGTCGCCACGTTCAACCCGGCCCCGAACATCGCCGTCGGCCACGAGACGCCATGGGGCGTCGGTGCGGAGCTGGAGCGGCTGCTGCCGGGCACCACGACGGGCACCTTCACCGGCCCGGACGCGGGCCGGGCGGCCCTGGCGGCCGCGGGCGGGCGCAGGATCGTCGCGGTGGTGCGCGACGAGCACCGCCACGCGTGGATGCGGTCGGGCCTGGACGCGCTGCTCGCCGCCCGGCCGGACACGGTCGTGGTCGAGATGGGCGTACCCCAGTCCCCCGCCCGCGGTGCCGTGCACATCGCCACGCACGGGGCCGCCCGGGTGTGCGGGGTGGCCGCCGCCGAGCGCATCGTCGCGGGCTGAGACGGGCTCGCGCGGCACGGGCGGCCCCGGACCGGCAGCGGCACCGGCCGGCGCGGAAGGGCACGGGCCGGCACGGGCGGACACCGGCACGCCAAGGGCCCCACGGGCCCCGGAGGAGGCACCCCACCGGCACCAAGGGCGGCGCGGACACCCGCGCCGCCCTTCGCCGTGCCCGCCCTTCGGCGTGCCCGCTCGTCCGCGCCGCCGGTGCACGTCCGGTAACCGGCATTTGAGAGGCACTTGGGGGCAGCTTCGGCGGCCCCGCGTTGACACCACAAGTGGTCTAGTCCAACTTGAGAGTGCCTCGGCTCGATCATCGCGCAGAGCCGGGTTCCGGCCGCTCGGCCACTGAAGAACCACACGCCCTGGAGTGATTCCATGCCGGCATCCACCCCCCATCTGCATCGCGCTCCCTCGGCCCGCCCCTACTTCAGCGCGGACGGCGAGACCTACCTCGCGCAGACACCGCTGCGCGACATCGAGAAGTCCCGTCCGCTGCGCGTGCTGTCCGAGGAGGACTTCGCCTTCTGGCAGTCCTACGGTTACGTCGTCGTCCGGGGCGCCGTCGCGCCGGACGCGGCCAGGAACCTGCTGGAGTTCGCCTGGGAGTTCCAGGGCCTGGACCCGGACCGCCCCGAGACCTGGTACGAGGAGCGCGCGTTCCGCTCGGACCTCGACCGCGACCTGCACGTCTACGGCTTCGTCGAGGCGTACCACCACCAGCTCCTGTGGGACAACCGGCAGACGCAGCGGGTCTACGACGCCTTCGTCGACGTCTGGGACTGCGAGGAACTGTGGGTCACCCTCGACCGGCTCAACCTCAACCCGCCCAACCGGGGGAACCGTTCGCGTTCCCTGATCGCGCCCACCGACGAGGGCTTCGACATCGAGCTGCACTGGGACGTCGACACCACACTGGCCGTGCTGCCGCAGCGGGTGCAGGGCATCCTCGCGCTCAACGACACCGACCCCGCGCTCGGCGGCTTCCAGTGCGCGCCCGAGCTGTTCAAGCGGTTCGAGGAGTGGCGCATCGGCCAGCCGCGCGACCGCGACCCGATCCGTCCGGCGGTCGACCGGACCGATTTCCCGGTGGTGCGGCCCGACCTGCGCGCCGGCGACCTGCTCATCTTCAACGGGCTGCTGGCCCACGGCGTGGCGCCCAACGTCTCGGAGCGGGGTGTGCGCGCCGCCCAGTACCTGTCCATGATGCCCGCGCTGGAGGAGCACGAGGAACTGCGGCGCTCGCGCGTGGAGTCGTGGCGCACGCTCAGCACCCCCGACTGGAACCCGACGCTGCTGGGTGACGCCGTGCGGCCCGAGGCCGACCGGTACGGGCCCGCCACCCTCAACGGCCTGGGCAGGAAGCTGCTCGGGCTGGACTCGTGGAGCGGTGACGGGAGCGCCGCGTGAGCGGGACCGCCGCACCCGAGCGGATCTGTCTGGCACTGCCCACCAACCGGGCGTGCTCCGCCACCCTGACGGCCGTCGCCGGGGAGGCCGCCTACGCGGCCCGCCGCTTCGGCGTCGAGGTCCACCTGCTCGTCCTCGACTCCAGCGAAGAGTCGGCCCGCGCCGAACACGCCCGGGTCATGGCGGCGCTCCCCGCCGTGCCGGGCGTCGTCACCCACCATCTCGACGAGGAGGAGCAGCGCGCCTTCCTGGAGCGGGTGATCCGGCGGGCCGGGTCCGCCGAGCCCGAGCGGACGCTGTCCCTCCTGCTTCCGTCCGCCGTCTCCTACGGGGCCTGCACCGACCGTGCCTTCCTGATCGCCGCCGCCCTGGGCTGCCGGTCGGTGCACCGCCGGGACTCCGACAGCGCCTACCAGACACTGGACGGCGCTCCCGTCCACCCGGTCCACCACGAGGTGGCCGCGCTCGGCCGCCCCGCCGCGCACGTGGCGCACGAGGTGTCCGAGACCGTCCTGGACGCGGCCCACGCCCGGCGTCCGGTGGCGATGGCCGGTGCCTCCTTCATCGGCGAACTGTCCGTGGACATCGGCGAGATGGCCGAGCTGGACGAGGCCGTGCACCACGAGGTCGTGAGTCTGTGGGCGCCCGCCCACTGGTCCGAGGAGAGCAAGCGGGAACTGGTCGAGGAGTCCTTCCGGGGCGCCGGCACCGCCCCGTTCACCGGGGACCGCTCGACACTGACCCTGGTCGACCCCATGCGGGTGGACATGTGCAACATCAGCTTCAGCCGCGAGGTGTACGAGCGGGTGCCGCTGCCGCCGGCCACCGACACCATCGGCAGCGACTACTTCCTGATCCACCTGGTGCACGACGCCACGCTGCCCGGCGTCCTGCACAACCGGCACATCGAGAACTTCTACACGCCGCACCGGCGCACCGACGCCGGTTTCCGGCAGTACCAGACCCGGTTCGTGAAGTTCCTGCTGTCGATGCTCTACTTCCACTTCGTCTACGACCGGATGGCGGCGGCGGGCCCCGCCCTGCTCGACGCCGACCAGCACGTACGGGCGGACGTCGTCTCCGCTCTCCTGCGCGAGAGCACCCGCCTGGACCGGGCCGAGAACCGGTGGCGCCTGGACCGGATCGACACCGCCTACCGCAAACTCGGCGGCCGGTACGAGGCGTTCGCCCGGTCACTGGTGGCGCACCGCGAGCGGCTGCTCGACGAGGCGGAGCGCGACATCGAGGAGTTCGCCCTGCTGACCGACTCCTGGGCGGCGCTGGTGCGCGCGGCCCGGAGCGAGGGGACCGGGGGCACGAGCGGGTGAGCACGGACGTACCGGCGCGGCTGTCCCGCGCCCTGGCCGCCGCCGACTCGGACCGCCTGGTCTACGACCTCGCCGGCATCAGGGACCAGTACCGGCGCCTGCTGGAGGAACTGCCCGGCGTCCGCGTCCGGTTCGCCATGAAGGCGTGCCCGGTCGACGAGGTGCTGCGGTGCCTGGCGGCCGAGGGCGCCGGTTTCGACGCGGCGAGCCCCGCCGAGATCACGCAGGCCCTGGCCGCGGGCGCGCCCGCGGAGCACATCCACTACGGCAACACCGTCAAGTCCGACGCGGGCATCGCCGAGGCCCACCGCCTGGGGGTGCGCACCTTCGCCACCGACAGCACGCAGGACGTGGCGGCCGTGGCCGCGCACGCGCCCGGCGCCCGCGTCTTCTGCCGCCTCGCCACCAGCGGGGAGGGCGCGTTGTGGGGACTGAGCCGGAAGTTCGGCTGCTCGGGCGAGGACGCCGTCCGGGTGCTGGAGACGGCCCGCGCGGCCGGTCTGGTGCCCGCGGGCCTGTCCGTGCACGTCGGCTCGCAGCAGATGACGGCCGAGGCCTGGCGGGACGCCTGCGACCTGCTCGCCGACGTCGTTGTGGCGCTCGCCCGGCGGGGCATCGCCCCGGACCACGTCAACCTGGGGGGCGGCCTGCCCGCGCTCGGCTACCTGGACCGGCACGGCCGCCCGCTCGAACCCCCGCTGGACAAGGTGTTCGCCGTCGTCCGGGACGGCATGGACCGGCTGCGGCAGATCAGCTCCCGGCCCCTCGCGTTCGTCATGGAGCCGGGCCGCCACCTGGTGGCCGACCACGGCGCCGTCCGCGCGCACGTGTACCGGCTCACCACACGCCGGCAGCCGGACGGCCACCTCGCGCGCTGGCTGTACCTCAGCTGCGGCAAGTTCAACGGGCTCTACGAGATGGACCAGCTCTGCCACCGGCTGGTCTTCCCCGGGCACACCGGCGCCGCCCGGGTGCCGGCCGTCGTCGCGGGTCCGACCTGCGACAGCGACGACGCCTACGGCGCCGACGGCCACCGCACGCCGGTCCCCGAGGACCTGGCGTCGGGTGATCCGGTGTGGATCCTGTCGGCCGGCGCCTACGCCGCCAGCTACACGACCCAGGGCTTCAACGGGTTCCGTCCGCTGCCCCACACCTGGACGGGCGAGGGGCCGGACGCACCGGAGGAGTCCGCCGGACGGGGCGGGCCGACGTGAGAAAGCCGCCGCGCGTACGCGCCGTCACCGACGCCGACTGGCCCGGCATCGCCGCCCTGGAGGCCGCGGCGTACGACGGGAGCGGCCTCACCGAAGGACAGGCCGCGCTGGAGTCCCGGGGACGCGTCTCCCCGGAGACGTGTTTCGTCCTCGATGCGGGCGACCGGATCGCGGGCTACGTCCTCGCCCTGCCCTACCCGGAGTCGGCCTTCCCGGACCTGAGCGCACCGGAACGGGCGGCTCACCGCACCCGCAACCTCCACCTGCACGACCTGGTCGTCGGCGAACGCGTCCGCGGCCGGGGACTGGGCGGACGGCTCGTGCGCCACCTCACGGCCGTCGCGGCCGACCAGGGCTACGAGCGGATGTCGCTGGTCGCCGTCGCCGGCCTGGAGGGCTTCTGGCGCAGGCACGGCTACCGGCCCCGCCCCGACGTCGAGGTCCCGCCCGGCTACGGCACCGGAGCACTGTACATGTCAACCAGGGTGCCCGCGGGCAGACCCTCGAACAGGAAGGTGCCCGGTGATGAGGGTGCTCCGCGTCCGTGACGAGTCGAACCGCGCCAAATGGGCCGTCGCGGCGCTGTTCTGCTTCCTCGGCTTCCAGTACGCCACCTGGACCTCGCGGCTGCCCTCCCTCAAGAGCCGGCTCGACCTGTCCGAGCAGGAGCTGGGGCTGCTGCTGATGGCGTGCGGGGTGGGGGCCGCGGTCTCCTTCCCGCTCGTCTCCCACCTGATGCGCAGGCTGGGCTCACGGCGGCTGTCCCTGCTCTCGGGCCTGTGCCTCGCGGTGCTCCTCGCCGCCCTGTCGAAGGCACCCGACTACCCGGTCGCCCTGCTGATCATCTGCTGCGACGGGGTGGCCGTCGGCGCGCTGAACGTGGCCATGAACGCCCAGGGCGCCGCGCTGGAGAAGCGGTTCCGGCGCACCGTGATGTCCCAGTTGCACGCGACCTTCAGCGCCGGCCTGCTCGGCGCCGCGCTCCTGGCGTCCGGGGTCAACCTGGTGACCACCGCGGTCACGGCGCACTTCGCCGTCGCCGTCGTCCTCCTGCTGCTGCTCCTCGCCTTCGCGCGGCGGGGCCTGCTCGACGAGCCCGAGCAGGCCCCGGCGGGCGAACCGGACGCACCGCGAGGGGGCAAGCGGACCGGGCGCCGCCGCGGCGCGCTGAGCCTGCCCGCGCGCGCCACCCTGTGGATGGGCTGCGCCATGGTGTTCGGCACCATCACCGAGGGCGCCATGAACGACTGGTCCGCCCTGTACATGAAGGAGGTCGCCGAGGCGTCGGCGAGCGTCGCGCCGATGGGCATCGCCGTCGTCTCGGTGATGATGCTGCTGGCCCGTGTCTTCGCCGACCGCTGGCGCAGCCGCTGGGGCGACGGGCGGGTGGTCCGGGCCGGCAGTGCCGTGGCGGGCGTCGGGCTGGCGCTGGCGCTGGCGGCCGGCGGGGTCGTGCCGACGCTGATCGGGTTCGCCTGCGTGGGCCTGGGCGCCGCCGCCGTCACACCGTGCGTCTACGTGGCCGCGGCCGCCCGCGGCTCCGACGCGCTGGCGCTGGTGGCCGCCATGGGGACCACCGGGCTCCTGATCGGTCCCGCGCTGATCGGCTTCATCGCGGGCTGGTGCGGCCTGGTGCCGGGCATGGCCGCGGTGGCGGTCTCGGCCCTGATCGTCTCCCTCGCCGCCGGCCGCATCCGGTGGAGCACCCTCGCGCGGCCGGCGGAGGAGCCGCCGGCCGCCACGGAGGACGCGAAGCACCCGGCGGCCGCGGAGTAGCCCCCGCTCGCCCCGGGTGCGCGCGTCCTCACCGGTGGGCCCCGGTCACCCTTCACGGACCGGGCCGGGCCTCACCGGCGGGGCCCGGTCATTCCTCGAACGTCGCCGCGGTCGGGCGGCGGCTCGCCGCGGTCGCCCGGCCCACGTCGGTCAGCGGCCGCAGCCGGTAGGTGTAGCGGTAGTCGCGGTCGGCGAGGAGCTTGTACTCGTCGTGGGTGTGCGCCCCCCAGCTGTTGTCGCCGCCCACGCCCATCTGACGGTGGTTCAGCCGCAGGACGACCTCCTCGCGAGGGGTGAGCTGGTAGTCGTGGCGCGCGCCCAGCGACAGGTCCTCCGGGGTGAAGTGCGAGGCGTTGAACTCCAGCAGCGGCTCACCGCAGGCGAGCAGGCCGTGCCCGTCGCCGTCGGTGAGCGCGACCCAGCGGACGTCGGTCTTGTTGCCGTTCTCCTGCGGCCGGATGTAGGGGGTCCACTGACCGGAGACGGTCCCGGAGTACAGGCCGACGTCGGTGCCGTCGTTGCGGTCCCAGTGGTTCTCCTCGGGTCCCCGCCCGTAGTAGTGCAGGTGCTCCAGGCGGGCGGGCAGGAGCAGCAGCGTGCCGATCTCGGGGATGTAGGGCAGGCTCGCCGCGCCCGGGTGCAGCGTGTTCTCCACCTTGATCTCGGCGTTGCCGAACACCGTGTAGGTGGTGGTGTACGCCGACTCGACGGTGGTGGGCAGCGTGCCGGTGACCTCGATCTCGACGGCCCGGTCGCCCAGGGCCCGTACGCTGACGCCCGTCACCGTGCGGCGGGCACCGGCGTCCCGCCAGGTCTGGTTGCGGGTGTGCTGGCCGTTGCCCCGGTCGTTGTCGGTGGGGGCCCGCCAGTAGTTCGGCGCCGGGCCGGAGGTGATCAGCCTGCGGCCCGCCGTCTCGTACGACGTGATGACTCCGCTGCGCTTGTCGACGACGACGGAGAAGTCCCGGCCGGTGACGGTGACGGACCCGTCGCCGTCCTGGTGACGCAGGGCCGGGACGCTGCGCAGCGGTACCGGGGTGAGGGCGGGTACGCCCGCGTCGAGCGGGAGCTGCGCCCGGGCCGCCTCGAAGCCGGCCTCGGCCCAGGGGGTCGACTCCTTGGTGGTGAAGGAGAGTTCGAGGAAGTACTCGGTGCCCGGTGCCGGGCGGGCGGGCAGCCGGAGCGGCACGGTGATGTCCTTGCGGGACAGCGGTGCCACGTCCAGCTGGTCGCGGGTGAGCCTGCCCCGGCGTACGACCTCGCCGTCCGCGACCAGGGCCCAGTGTCCGTCGAATTCCCGCAGGTCGGTGAAGAGGTACTCGTTGGTGAGGGTGACCGCCCCCGAGGCGGAGACCGCTTGGCCCGTGGCCGGGGCCACGCCGATCGCCTGGAGGACGCGCTTGATCTCGGCGGCCTTGCCGGTGTGGCCGCGGTCGGCGGTGACGATGCCGTCCGCCTGGAAGTTGCCGTCGTTGGGGTTGTCGCCCCAGTCGCCGCCGTAGGCGAGGAACGTCCGCTCGTGCGGCCGCTTGCGCGCGACGGCCGCGGTGGCGGCGTCGAACCACAGCCGTACGCCGTCGTCGCCCGGGCCGCGGCCGTCCGAGGCGAGTTCGGCGGCGCTCAGCGCACGGGCGTAGACACGTGCCCGGCGGATGGTGCCGCTGAACGCCCGCGTCGGGTTGTCGACGTCACCGCCCAGGGCGAGCGGCGCCGTGTTGCTGCCGGGCCGCACCGTCGTGGTCCGGGTGGCCCTGGCCACGCCGTCGGCGTACAGGGTGAGGGTGCCCGCCCCGGCGTCGAAGACACCCGCGACGTGGTGCTCCGTGCCCGTCCAGTCGGAGGGCAGCGCCCAACTGGCGGTGACCCACTGCCCGGCGGCGTGGATGAAGAACTCCAGGCTGCCGTTGGTCTGCTTCAGGGCGTACTGGGTGTCGCCCTTGGCCACGACCGGCTGGTGGTAGCCGGTCACGCGCGGGGTGATCCATGCCTCCAGGGTGAGGGAGCCCGTGAGGTCGAGGCTGTCGTCGCGGGGGAAGACGGTGGTGCCGGACACACCCGCGGCGCGCTCGAATCCGGCGCTGGGGTCGATCACCTCGCCGGTGAGCGAGCGGGGGCCGGTCTCGGTAAGGGAAAGGCGCGCGGGCGTCGGCCAGTTCAGCGCCTGGTCGACGAAGTCCCAGATCCAGCCGCCCTGCAGCACGTCGTGCCGGCGGACCAGGTCCCAGTACTTCTTGAAGTTGCCGTTCGAGTTCCCCATCGCGTGGCAGTACTCGATCATGACGTACGGCCGGGTGTCGCCCGTGTCCTTCGCGCGGGCCTCGACGCGGGCGGGGCTCTCGTACATCGCCGAGCGGATGTCGCTGATCCCGGGGCGGTCGTCGCCCTCGTACTGGATGACCCGGGTGGTGTCGTAGGAGCGGATCCAGTCGTGCATGGCGACGAAGGTGCTGCCCCCTCCGGCCTCGTTGCCCAGCGACCAGACGACCACGCAGGCGTGGTTCTTGTCGCGGTGGACCATGTTCTGCGCGCGGGCCACGCAGGCCCGGGTCCAGTCGGCGTGGTCGCCCGGGTACCGGTCGCGGATGCCGTGCGTCTCCAGGTTCGTCTCCCCCACCAGGTACAGACCGTACTCGTCGGCCAGCTCCAGCCACTGCGGGTTGTTGGGGTAGTGCGAGGTGCGGACGCTGTTCATGTTCATCCGCTTGATGATCGTGATGTCCTCGATCATGTCGGCGCGGGTGAGTGCCGTGCCGCGGGCGGGGTGCATCTCGTGCCGGTTGGTGCCGCGGAAGGAGACGGGCTTGCCGTTGATCCGCATCAGCCCGTCCTTGAGGGCGAACTCGCGCAGGCCCACCCGGTGCGAGAGGGTCTCGGTCACCTTCCCGGCCGGGTCGCGCAGGCGCAGCACGGCGGTGTAGAGCTCAGGGTGTTCGGCCGACCAGAGCCGGGGCTCCGGGACCCCCTTGGCGGCCGTCACGGTCACGTCCTGGCCGGCGGGCACGGATCCGAGGTCCGCGGTCTGCTGCAGGGGCCGCGGCCAGACCGCGTGTCCGCGCCGGTCGTAGAGCTGCGTCTCGACGGTGTAGCGGCCGGTGTCCCCGCCGCCGTAGGCGCGCACGCTCGCGGTCACCGACAGGTCGGCGGCGGTGTAACCGTCGCGCAGGGGTGTCTCCAGCTTGAAGTCGCGCAGGTGGACCTCGGGTGTGGAGTAGAGGTAGACCGAGCGGAAGATCCCGCTCAGCCGGATCATGTCCTGGTCCTCCATCCAGTCACCGTCGGAGTAGCGGTACACCTCCACCGCGATCTGGTTGGTGCCGGGCTTCAGGTGCGGGGTGATGTCGTACTCGGCGGGGGTGTACGAGTCCTCGTGGTAACCCGCCAGCTTGCCGTTGATCCACACGTAGTGGGCGGACTTGACCCCCTCGAAGTGCAGGAAGGTCCGCCGTCCCGCCCAGGTGCGCGGCACGGTGAAGGTGCGCCGGTACTGGCCCACCGGGTTGTGGCGGGTCGGGGCGGCGGGCGGCTGCGGTTCCTCGCCCAGGCCGTTGGGCCCCCAGTAGGGGTAGGTGATGTTGACGTAGACCGGGCGGTCGTGGCCGTGCATCTGCCACACGGACGGGACGGGGATGGTGTCCCAGGAGGAGTCGTCCAGGTCGGTGCGGTAGAAGGTGTCGTCGCGCGCGTCGGGACGGTCGGAGCAGGCGAACCTCCATGTGCCGTCCAGGCTCAGCCGGTACGGGGAGCGGGTGCGGTCGGCGGCCAGCGCCTGGGCGGTGTCCGCGTACGGCATGAGCGTGGCGTGCGGCGGCTCGGTCCCCAGCTGGAAGACGTCGATGTGCCCGTTCCACTCCGTGCCCGTGGCCACCGCGTCACCGGTGCCGGCCGCGTACGCCGGTACCGGCCCCGGAACCGAGGACACGGCGAGCGCTCCGAGGACGGCCGCTCCCGCCTCGAGCAGACGGCGACGGCTGACGACCGGCCGGGCGGGACGATCCGTGGACGGCACGTGCGGGTGCTGCATGACCATGGCCTTCCTCGAGACGGACAGGGCGCCGCCGCGGAAGGCGGGACACCAGGAGCTGTCCGATGCTGTTGGTAAACCGAACACGAGCTTTCGCTGGTCGCCGGCTCGACGACAGGCACAGCGTCGGTATTTCGAACGGGAGTTGACGCCGGTACAGTTCACTGCTGCTGGTGACAGAGGGGGCGGTGGAACCAGGCACACCCTAGGACCCGGACGCAACCGAGGCAATGATGCTGTCGGACTGTGTTCGTTCTTGAGGAGTGGCCGCGGGGACAGCGGAGGTGATCCGCGGGCCGTCAACATCACGCAGCGGGAATTCACCCGCCCCGGGGAGGGGAAAACCCAACGGCGGCTGGACTTCCGGCCTTTCGCCGACGCGCGCTCCTACCGCCCCGGCGCCACCCCCGCCCCGGGCGTCACCCGAGGTGCGCCCGCACGCCCGGCCCGGACACCGGCCACCGGGGAGCGGGCGCGGACCGCCCCGGCACCCCCGGGCGTTTCCCTGTCACGAACCGGTGAAACCGGCGGCGCCACATTGACCGAGACGCATGGGCCGCCGCTGTTCACCCCCCGGTCGGTGAGGTTTTCTTCCGGTGGCCACGCCACTCCCCGGAATGTCCGCCCGCGCGAAGAACGACCGAAGGACAGGGAACCACCACCATGCTCATCCGCAAGAATCTGGCCCTCCTGGCCGGCCCGGCGATGCTGGGCAGCAGCCTGCTCCTCCTCACACCGGCGGGCGGTGCCGCCGCCTCACCCCGGGCGGCCGACGCTCCCGCCACCGCGGCGACCGCCGCGCTCACCCCGGCCGAGCACACCTCCGCCCGGCCCGCGGCCGGACTGGAGTGCGGACGGAACTGGCCGCACCACCAGTACCGCAAGGGCGGCGTGACCGGGGCCTACACCGCCTTCCACCTGTGCTGGGACAACCGGTACAACGCCCGGATCGACTACTCCTCCTCCTACGTCAAGGACACCCGCACCGACCGCCACAAGGCCTACGTCTACGTGCGCTACCAGAAGCTCATCGACGGCCACGCGTACTGGAGGTGGTCGGGACCCGAGGCAGGGGCGGGCCCCCAGCGCAACAAGGTGAAGCACTTCCAGTGGGGCAACTCCTCCGTGACCAACGTGAGGGTGGCGGTCTGCGCCGGCACCAGGGCGCCCTGGCAGTCCGGCCACCACTGCAAGACGGTCTGAACTCCGAGACCGCCCCGCGGCGCCCGGCCCGGCCCGGCCCGGCCCGGGCGGGCGGCCACCGACGGCGGGTGGTGCGGACACCGGTCCGCGCCACCCGCGCACAGGTGCGCCGCACGGGCACCGGACCGTCCGCCGGACGCCTCCGGCGTCCGCATGGCGAGACGGCGTTGCCGCATCCCGATACATGGTATTTACATGCATCTTATGCGCAGCTCAGAAACCCCGACCGCCGTCACCGGCACCACCCCGCGCGCGGACGGTGACGGCCCGGCGGACCGCGCCGCCCGCCGGGCCGTCACCGTCTTCCCGGTCCTCGTCATCGCCGCGGGCGTCGCCGGACTCGTGTTCCCCGGCAGCTTCTCCGGATACGGCACCGACGTGCCCTACCTGCTCGGCGTGATCATGTTCTGCATGGGGCTCACCATGTCCCTGGAGGACTTCAAGGGCGTGACGCGCCGGCCGTGGGTGGTCCTGCTCGGCCTGGTGGCCCACTACGTGATCATGCCGGGGCTGGGCTGGCTCATCGCGCACGTGCTGCACCTCTCGCCCGCCCTCGCGGCAGGCGTCATCCTCGTGGGCTGCGCCCCCAGCGGCACCGCCTCCAACGTGGTCACCTACCTCGCCCGGGGCGACGTGGCCCTGTCGGTCTCGGTGGCCACCGTCTCGACCGTCCTCGCGCCGCTGCTGACCCCTCCGCTGACCCTCCTGCTCGCGGGCCAGTACCTGCCCGTCGACGCCGGGTCGATGGTGACGGACATCCTCAAGACCGTCCTGCTGCCCGTCATCGGCGGGGTCGTCGTCCGCCTGGTCGCCGGGCGGTACATCGTCCGGGTGCTCGGCGCGATGCCGTGGCTGTCCTCGCTCGCCATCGCCGCGATCGTCGCCGTGGTCGTCGCGGGCAGCGCGGACGCCCTGAAGTCCGCCGCCCTCACCGTCTTCCTCGCGGTCGTGCTCCACAACGGCTGCGGACTGGCCCTCGGCTACGGCTGCGGCCGGCTCACCCGGCTCGGCCGTCCCGCCAGCCGCGCGATGGCCTTCGAGGTCGGCATGCAGAACTCCGGACTCGCCGCCTCGCTCGCCACCGCCCACTTCAGCCCGCTCGCCGCGCTGCCGGCCGCCGTCTTCTCGGTGTGGCACAACATCTCCGGCGCGCTCGTCGCCGCGTGGATGGCACGGCGCCCGGCCGGGGAGCCCCGGGAGGCGCGCGCCGCCGGCGTGTGACGCTCCCCGCGCCCCGCGCGCCGCCGGAACACCGCGTGACGGTGGCCGGATCCGGTCGTTGGACCGGCCGGACACCCGAACAGAGCAGCAGCCGGCGGCCCGGGCGCCCGCGCGAGCGGGCGGGGGTCACGGGACCGATCCGGCCCGCCGCGCTGCCGAGAGGACCTCCGTTGACCTCACGTGAACCCTCCCCCCTGGCCCGGCCCCGCCGCCGGCCCCGGATGCTCGGCCTGGCCGTCCAGGCGGCCGCATGTCTGCTCGCCTGCTCGGTCACCGCACCGGCCCAGGCGGCCGGCGCGGCCGGCCACCGCCTGCAGAACTGCGGCTGGAACGAGGCGGCCCAGGGCGAGCACGCCTACTACGAGCACTGCGCCACCGACACCGACGTGTGGATCCAGGTCACGCGCCTGTTCCGGGGGAGGTACCACCGGTGCGTCGGTCCCGGCCGCACCAACCTGGACGCCGACGCGACGGGCGCCTGGTACGACAGCACCTACCGGGGCGGGCTGTGCTCCCACCCCGGCGACACCGGCCCCTGACCCGCCGCTCGCCGCCTCGCCCGCCGCGCCTCATGCGCGCGGCGGGGGGCGGCGGTCGGAGAAGCCCGGCGCCCAGCCCGGAATGCGTCCGCCCCGCCGCCGTTCGTTCCTTCCCGTCAGGAATCGGCCAGCAGGGAGTCGTAGGCACGCGAGCGCCTGCGGCCCGTCATGAAGGACAGGAAGTCCTGCACGAACGCGCCGCGCGAGTACGCCGCCCCGCCGTCGGGCATCTCGCGCCGGAAGGCGGTGCGGAACAGCGCCCGGTACTCGTCCGCGTCGATGCTCTGGTCGCCGTCGGTGTCGGTGGCGTCGAAGAGCACCTCGGCGACCCTGATGAGCGCGGGTCCGGCGAGGGCGGGCACGGCGGCGGCGTACTCCTGCCTGCTGACGCGTCCGTCGCCGTCGGTGTCGAGGGCGGACTGCAGTTCCCGCCACCAGGCGGCGTAGGCGTCGTAGAGGCGGGTCTCCTGCGGTTCGTCCAGGTCCAGGCGGCCGGCCAGCTCGCGGGCCATGGCGGCGAGGTCGGGCCAGTCGAGGTAGCCGTCGCCCGTCTGGTCGAGTACGGCGTCGAAGAACTCCTCGGCACCGCGCGGCGCGTCGGCGGGCGCGGGCGGCCCGGGCTGCGCGGGGACCGGCGTGATCAGCCTGATCAGGGCTCCGGCCCGCTTGACCCCGTCGCGCACCGCCGCGACCGTCCGGGCCCGGGGGTCGTCGCTGTCCGGGGTCAGGGCGAGGAGTTCCGCGAGCCCGTCCGCCCGGCGCCAGCCCTCGGGCAGGAAGCGTGCCAGGCCGACGGCCAGGTAGGCGCCCTGGGTGAGGGTCTGGGCTCCCGGGATCTCGGGCAGGCCCGCCCGGCGGCGGAACGCCTCCGGCAGCGAGGCCACGGTGAGGGTGCCGATGACCGGTCCGGCGAGGGCCCGGCCGGCCGCCCAGACGGTGGGCAGACCGTCCAGGAGCGGCGGTGCGGGCAGGTGGTCGAAGAGCTTGTACAGGATGATGCGCAGCGCCTCGGTGTTCTCCAGCTCCTCCTCCACCACCCGGTCGTAGTACCGCCAGAACTCGTGCAGCGTGGGCGGCAGCCGGCCCGCCTCGTCGCCGAGGGCCGCGAGGAAGCCCTGGTACTCGGCGTACAGGCGCTCCATGGCGGTCTGTTCCAGCGGCTGGCCGCTGAGCCGGCACATGGTGACGGTGCTCTCGAACAGGGTCGCCACCACCCAGGCGCGCACCTCGGGGTCCATGGCGTCGTAGGGCCGGTCGCGGGCGTCGGTGCCGCTGAGCCGCGCGTGCATCCGGTTCAGCCGGGCCGCCTCCCGTTCCCGTACCTGCTCGTCGGCGCCGAACATGCGCTGCAGGCTGCGGAAGGTGTTCCACAGCCGCCGCCAGGGGTGGGCGACGAAGACGGAGTTGTCGATGAGGGCGGCGCCGATCTGCGGGTGGGCCGCCTCCAGCACGGTCGCCCGGATCATGGCCAGGGCCCAGCGCGGGTCGTCGAAGAACTGCTGGAACTGCGATCCGGGACCGAAGAGCGGAGCCTCGTCGGAGTCCTGGGCCTGCCGCGCGGGGCCGTCCTGGCCGGCGGGGGGCCTGGGGCCGGGGCCGCTCGGGGGGCGGGAGGTGGCATCGGTCACGGTCGAGGTTCTCCGTTCGCGGTCGGGGTGATGCCGCCGAAGCGGCGGTCGCGCCGGCGGTAGCTGCGCAGGCATTCCAGGAAGTGCGTCGCGCGGAAGTCCGGCCAGAGCACCTGCGGGAAGATCCACTCGGCGTAGGCGACCTGCCAGAGCATGAAGTTGGATATGCGCTGCTCGCCGGAGGTGCGGATGACGAGATCGACGTCGGGGGTGTCGGGGAAGGGCAGGTGCGCCGCGAACTCCCGCTCGTCCACGGCCTCGGGCGCCACCCCGCTGCGGATGAGCGACCGCGCCGCCTCGACGATGTCGCCGCGCCCGCCGTGGTCGAACGCCACGGTCAGCGTCATGCCCCGGTTGGCGCCGGTCAGGGTCGTCAGGTCGTCGAAGTCGCGCACGAGGGACGGCGGGATCCTGGAGTCGGTGACACCGAGGAACCGGCAGCGGATCCCGCGCGCGAGCAGCAGCGGGGCGTGCTTGCGCACGACGTGCCGTACCAGGTGCATGAGGAAGTCGACCTCGGTGTCCGGGCGCCGCCAGTTCTCCGTGGAGAAGGCGTACAGGCTCAGCCACTCCACCCCGGCCGACCGGGCCGCCTCGATGACCTCGATCACCGTCGTCTCGGCCGCACGGTGTCCCGACGTGCGGGGCAGCGACCTGCGCGCCGCCCACCGGCCGTTGCCGTCCATCACACAGGCGACGTGACGCGGCACGTCCCTCGTGGTCATGCGTGCCCCCTCCCCCGCCCGGCTTCCCCCTGTCGTGGGGCGCGGCCGGTCCCGCCGGCCCCTGGTCCGACAGGCAGCAGGGTGGCCGACGGCCGTCACGGACACGCCGGACTCCGCCCGGATTCACCCGTACGGGGGTGGTGACCCGAGTAGCGCGCGCCCGCGCGCACCTCCGCACCGCGTGCCCTTCCCCCTCAACCGCCCACCCCCGCACGGGGGTTATTGCTTCACCGTACACACAGATGCATAATGCACTTATGCATGAGCGGCTCACGGTTTCTTCCCAGGGCCTGGACTCCTCCTCCCCGCAGGTCTCCGCCGAGGACCTGAACATCGCCCTGGAGCGGATGGTCCGGTACGTGCGCCGGAGCGCCACGGCCGGCGGCCTGAGCACCGCGGCCTCCTCCGCGCTCGGCCGGCTCGGCCGCGAGGGACCGCGGCGGCTGACCGAACTGGCCCGCGCCGAGAACGTCTCCCAGCCCAACATGACCCAGCTCGTCACCCGCCTGGAACGCGCGGGCCTGGTCCGGCGCACCGCCGACCGCACCGACGGGCGAGGCGTCCTGGTGGAGGCCACCGGCACCGGCCTGGAGGTGTTCAGGCAGCGGCGGGCCGAGCGCGCCCGTGCCCTGGGGCGGCTCGTCGGGGAGCTGACCGAGGCGGAGCGGCACGCCGTACGGATCGCCCTGCCCGCCCTGGCGCGGGCGATCACCGAGAACCACCCGAGCGCCGGCACAGACACGAGTGGAGAGATACGGAAATGAGTGCGCCGCACGGAAAGACAGCCAGTCCCTTCCGGCAGCCGAAGGCCGTCTGGGCCGTGGCGTTCGCCTGCGTGATCTCGTTCATGGGGATCGGTCTGGTGGACCCGATCCTGCCCGCCCTGGCCGAGAGCCTGCACGCCTCACCGAGCCAGGTCTCCCTGCTGTTCAGCAGCTATCTGATCGTCACCGCAGTGGCGATGCTGTTCGTCGGCTGGTTCGCCGGCCGCTTCGGCGCCAAGCGCACCCTGGTCATCGGCCTGGCCGTCATCGTCGTCTTCGCCGCGCTGGCCGGCTGCACCGGCTCCATCGACGGCATCGTCGGCTTCCGGGCGGGCTGGGGCCTGGGCAACGCGCTGTTCATCGCCACCTCGCTGGCCGTGATCGTCGCCTCCGCCAGCGGCGGCTTCGGCGGCGCGATCATCCTCTACGAGACCGCGCTCGGCCTCGGCATCGCCGTCGGACCGCTGCTGGGCGGCGAGCTGGGCGCCGTCAGCTGGCGCGGTCCCTTCTTCGGCGTCGCCGTCCTCATGGCCGTCGCCCTGGCCGCGACGCTCGCCTTCGTGCCCTCGCTGCCCAGGCCCGAGCGGCCCGCCTCCCCCCTCGCCCCGCTCAGGGCCCTGCGCCACCGCGGGCTGCTGACCATGGGCATCATGGCCCTGCTCTACAACTGGGGCTTCTTCACCATGCTCGGCTACGCCCCCTATCCGATGGAGCTGAGCGCCCACCGGCTCGGACTGGTCTTCACCGGCTGGGGGCTGCTGGTGGCCGCCTTCAGCGTCTTCTTCGCCCCGCGGCTGCAGGCCCGCTTCGGCACCGCGCCGGTCCTGTACGCCAACCTGCTCGGCCTCGGCATCGTGATGGCCGTCATCGCCGCCGGTGTCAGCACCCCCACCGTGGTCATCGTCGCCGTCATCGCCAGCGGCGCGTTCATCGGCATCAACAACACCCTCACCACCCAGGCGGTCATGCTGGTCTCCCCGGTCGAGCGTCCGGTGGCCTCCTCCGCCTATGGCTTCCTGCGCTTCATCGGCGGCGGACTGGCCCCCTTCGTCGCCGGCAAGCTGGCCGACGCCACCGACCTCGGCGTCCCCTTCTACCTCGGCGCCGCCACCTTCCTGCTCGCCATCCCGGTCCTGGCCACCGGGCACGGCCTGCTGCGCCGGGCCGAGGAGCACACCGGTGACAGCGAGCCCGTGGCGCCGGCGCCCACCGCCGCGGGCGACCCCGCGGCCCCCGGCACCCAGCCGGCCGCCCGCCCCGCGAACTGACCGCCACCCCGGCGGAACCGCGCCCCAGCGGGGTCCGAGGCCGCGCAGGCGCGGCAGGCCCGGCGGGGCCGGGACGGCCGGCCGGCGGCTGCGCCGGCCCGCGACGCCCACCAGTTCGTCGCCGTCCGCCTGTTCCGCCAGGGAGGACGGACCGGCCCGTTCCAGCAGCATCGCGAAGCGCTCGTCGTCCCGCGCGTGCAGCAGGACCGCGCCGCGGCCGCCCAAGGCGGTGAACGCGTCCGGTTCATGGGCGTTGCCGGGATACGGAAACGACACCTTGAGCACGGCGGGCCGCCCGTCCGCCCGCCCGCCGCACCGGGACGACCACACCGACTCCGCCGTGCAGGACCGTGCCGTCCGGCTCGCAGTCCAGCGCCGCAGCAACCCGTCCACGATCGCGGGCAGTTCGGCGGTCCAGGCCGCCCCGCGCGGGCCTCGCGCTCGACGGTCCCCGGCGCCAACGCCTCCGGAATCCGGATCACCCAGGCACCCTGCCGGCCGCCCACGGTGCCGGAGACCGGCAACCGCCCTGCCGGGGAAGGCCGGTGGGCCGTACCCGGCACGGGCCGCTCCGCCGCGCGGGGAGAGGCCGTCACGGCGGCCGGGAAAGGCGCCCGCGGCAGCGAGGGAAGGTCCGTGCGGCGGCGGGGGACAGCCGGCTGGGCGGCCGGTGCGACGGTCGGTCCGCACTCTGGTCAGCGGGACGGCCGTGCGCTATACCTTCTTCGCGTGCTTGATTCTGCTTGTTTCGATGCCATAACAAGCACCTTCAATCATCGTTTTCCCGCCTCAGCCCACGTGTGCGAAGGGATCGACATGACCGCTCCACCCCGCAGACGCAAGGCCCACCGTTCCCCGGGAGCAGCCCTGGCGGCGGCCGCCGTGCTCGCGGTACTCGCGACCACGGCCGGACCGGCGCTGCCGGCCCGGGCCGCCGCGTCCGCGTCGGCCGGGACGCCGACCGTCATCGGGGCGGTCACCGGGTTCTCCCGCTCCGGCGCCGCCTACACCTTCACGGCGGGCGCGGCGAAGGCCCGGGTGTCGTTCGTCTCCGCGGACACCTTCCGCATCGAGGTGGCCCCCGACGGCACGTTCACCGACCCCGTCGGCACCGACATCGTGCTGCCGCAGGGCAAGGCCCCGGCCACCCGCTGGCTCGACCGCGGCGACCGCTACGAGCTGTCCACGGACAAGGTGACCCTGCGCGCCTACAAGTCGCCGCTGCGGTTCGCCCTGTACCGCGCGGACGGCACCCGTCTGTGGGAGGAGACCCGCGGCATCAGCTGGGACGGCACCGCCACCACCCAGACGCTGGCGCGCGGCGCCGACGAGCAGTTCTACGGCACCGGCGAGCAGAACGGCAGCGGCAACACCTCGCACCGCGGCAAGACGCTCAAGGTCGGCGTCGACTACAACTGGAACGAGGGCGGCCACCCCAACTCGGTGCCGTTCTACCTCTCCTCCGCGGGCTACGGCGTCTACCGCAACACCTACGCCCCCGGCACCTACGCCTTCACCGACCCGGTCAGCACCACCGAGCAGGAGAACCGTTTCGACGCCTACTACTTCGCCGGTGACAGCGCGAAGGACGTCATCGGCCGGTACACCCAGCTCACCGGCCGCCCGATGCTCCCGCCGGTCTACGGCCTGGAGATCGGTGACTCCGACTGCTACCTGCACAACGCCAACCGCGGCGAGCGCCACACCCTGGATGCGCTCAAGGTCGCCGACGGGTACGCCGAGAACGACATGCCGCTGGGCTGGATGCTCGTCAACGACGGCTACGGCTGCGGCTACGAGGACCTGGCCGAGACCGCCAAGGGCCTCAACTCCCGCAAGATGCAGATGGGTCTGTGGACCGAGAACGGCCTGGACAAGCTGGCCGACCAGGTCAGGGCGGGCCAGCGGGTGGCCAAGCTGGACGTGGCCTGGGTGGGCGACGGCTACAAGTTCGCCCTGGACGGCTGCAAGGCGGCGTACAAAGGCATCGAGGACAACAGCGACGCGCGCGGCTTCACCTGGGCGCCGGAGAGCTGGGCGGGTGCGCAGCGGTGCGGTGTGCAGTGGAGCGGTGACCAGTCGGGCAGCTGGGACTACATCCGCTGGCAGATACCGACGTACGCCGGTGCCACCATGTCCGGGCTCGCCTACACCTCCGGCGACGTGGACGGCATCTTCGGCGGCAGCGCCAAGACGTACACCCGTGACCTGCAGTGGAAGTCGTTCCTGCCGGCCGTGATGACCATGGACGGCTGGGCCGCCAAGGACAAGCAGCCGTACCGGTACGGGGAGCCGTACACCAGCATCAACCGCAAGTACCTCAAGCTCAAGGAATCGCTGCTGCCGTACATGTACACGTACGCGGCCGAGGCGAACCGCACCGGGGTCGGCGCCGTGCGTCCGCTGGCCCTCGAATACCCCGACGACCCGAAGGCGGCGGGCGACGCCGCCAAGTACGAGTTCCTGACCGGCGAGGACTTCCTGGTCGCGCCCGTCTACAGCGACACCTCGGTCCGTGACGGCATCTACCTGCCGAAGGGCGACTGGGTGGACTACTGGACGGGCCGGACCTACCACGGGCCGACCACGGTCCACGGTTACCAGGCCCCCCTGGACACCCTGCCCCTGTTCGTGAAGGCGGGCGCGTCGATCCCGATGTGGCCGGGCGTCAACTCCTACCAGGACCGCACCGCGGACTCCCCGCTGGCCTGGGACGTCTACCCGCAGGGCCGCAGCACCTTCACCCTGTACGAGGACGACGGGGTGACCCGGCAGCACCGCGACGGCAAGTACGGCGAGCAGCCGGTGACCGTGACCGCCCCGGGCAGCGGCGCCGGGGCGGTGCGCATCGAGGTCGGGGCCGAGAGCGGCGACTTCGCCGGCAAGCAGAAGAGCCGGCCGTACGCGTTCACCGTGCACACGGGGTCGGCGCCGCACCAGGTCCGCCTGGACGGCCGCGCCCTGCCCCGGTCCACGTCGAAGGCCGCCTTCGACGCCGCCGGTGAGGGCTGGTGGTACGACCCGGCCGACCGGGCCGGCGTCGTCCACGTCAAGACGCCTTCCCTGAGCACCGCCCGGGGCTTCGGGATCGACCTGGACGGAGCGAGCGCGGTCGGCGGCAAGGTGCCCGGGGCCACCGGCACCGTCTCGGTCACCGCGCCGGACGAGATCGGCGCCGGCGTGTCCGGCAAGGTCACGGTGGACTTCACCGCGGGCCGTACCGGCAGTTCGGCGACCGAGCTGTCCCTGAGCGCACCGGACGGCTGGACCGTCTCGCCCGCCCGCAGCGCCGGGCGGGCCGGGCCGGGCGGGCGGCAAAGCGCGGAGTTCACCGTGACCGCCCCCGCGAACGCCGGTGCGGGCGAGGCAGTGCTGCGGGGCAGTGCCCGCTACCGGGCGGCCGGGGAGGAGCACGTCGCGACCGAGCGCACCGCCCTGCGTACCATGCCCGCCCCGCCCAGGGGCGACAGCTGGGCCGGTGACCTGCCCTGGCTGAACTCCACCAACGGTTACGGACCGGCCGAACGCGACCGCAGCAACGGGGAGTCGGCGGCGGGCGACGGTCACCCGCTCACCCTGAACGGGACGACGTACGCCAAGGGGATCGGGGTGCACGCGGACTCCGACATCGAGTTCTGGCTCGGCGGCCAGTGCTCGTCCCTCACCGCGACCGCGGGCATCGACGACGAGATCAACGGCTACGGCGGTGTGTCCTTCTCGGTCGTCGCCGACGGCAAGAAGGTCTGGTCCTCGCCCACGGTCAGCGGCAGGTCCGATCCGCTGCCGGTGGACGTGCCGCTCACCGGGGCACGCCACGTGCACCTGGTGGTCACCGACACGGACGGCACGAAGTCCGGCGACCACGGCGACTGGGCCGACGCGAAGTTCCACTGCGCCGGCTGACCGGCAGCTCTAAGGTGCCCCGGCCCCACCGGCCGGGGCACCGTGCTGTGCGGTGCTGGCCCGGACGATCAACTGCGGTTCCACCGAGGCCGGTTCGCAGACCGCGCCGGGGTCGGCGATGTGCCGCAGCAGATGGGCCACCGCGAGCGTGCCCATCTGGCTGAACGGCTGGGCGACGGTGGTCAGGGACGGCGAGCAGTACTCGGCCAGTTCGATGTCGTCGACCCCCACCACGGAGATGTCCTCGGGCACCCGGCGGCCCAGCTCGTGCAGCGCCCTGATCGCGCCGAAGGCCATCTCGTCGCTGGCGACGAACACCGCCGTGGCGTCCGGGATGCGGCCCAGGATCAGACCGCTGCGGTAGCCGGAGGCCGGGGACCAGTCGCCCTCCAGGGGCGGCGGCACCGGCCGGCCGGCCTCCTGGAGCGTGCTGCGCCAGCCCTCGCGCCGGGCCGCGGCCTCCAGCCACTCCTCGGGTCCGGCGATGTGCCAGACGGTGTCGTGGCCGAGGTCCAGCAGGTGGCGGGTGGCCAGCCGGGCCGCGAGGCCCTGGTCGATGGCGACGACCTCGGTGGCGTCGGTGCGCGAGCCGTCGATGGTGATGGTGGGCACGGCCCGGGTGAGCTGCTCGATGCGGGGGCTGCTGTGGTTGAGCGGCACCGACAGGATGACGCCCTCGACCCCCTGGTCGGCCAGGCGGGACAGGGCGGCCTCGATGGCGGAGGTGTCCAGCGAGGTGGTGGTCGCGGTGCTGACCGCGTACCCGGCGGCCTGGGCGGCGTGCTCGATGCCGGAGGTGACGGCGGCGCGCGAGTAGAAGTTCGTCTGCAGGGTGACCACGCCGATGGTGCGGCTGCGGCCCGAGGAGAGCATGCGGGCGGCGTTGTTGCGCCGGTAGCCGAGCTGTTCCACCGCGGACAGGACCTTGGCGCGCGTCTTGTCCTGCACGTTGGGGTGGCCGGACAGCACCCGGGAGACGGTCTGCGCCGACACTCCCGCGACCCGGGCCACATCCGCCATCCCCGGCGGCCGCTCCCCGCCGTCACTGTGCTTCCCCATGGGTTCCTTCCTCGTACCGGACGTCGATGATATCGCCCACACGCCTCCCCATCTGCTCTTACCGCTGCTCGCCGCACGCCTGGAACCGGCTATTGGCATCGATAACATTCTCTGCCATAGTTTCCGCCATCAGCGCGCCGCCCCACCGCCCGGGTTCCCCCCGCCCGCGGTGCGCGCGGCCTCGCGGAGGCAACTCCTCCGCTCCACCCAGCCCTTCAGGAGAAGCCGTGAAGCGATCCATTGTCCGTATTGCCGGGATAGCGGGAGCCCTGGGCCTCGCCCTCACCGCCACCGGGTGCGGCGGTTCCGGCTCCGGCTCCACCTCCGCATCCGGCAAGGGATCGATCACATTCTGGGGCTGGGCGCCCGGGTACGCGGATGCCGTCGCCGCGTTCAACAAGAGCCACCCGGACCTGAAGGTCACCTACCAGGCCGTCCAGCCGGGCGCCAAGGGCGGTTACCAGAAGATGCTCAACGCGGTGAAGGCGGGCAACGCGCCCTGCCTGGCCCAGGTCGGCTACGAGACGCTGCCGAGCTTCGCGGCGCAGGGCGCCCTCAAGGACGTGAGCCGGTACGCCTCCGCCGACCGGGGCGACTACCAGCCGGCGGCCTGGAAGTCGGTCACCCTGGACGGCGGCGTCTACGGCGCGCCCGTGGACACCGGCCCGATGGCGCTCTTCTACAACAAGAAGGTGTTCGGCTCGCTCGGCCTGAAACCCCCCGCCACCTGGGACGAGTACCGGACCGACGCCGAGAGGATCCACGCCTCGAACCCGCACCGCTACATCTCCTCCCCCTACCTGGACTACGACTACGCGGGCCTCGCCTGGCAGACGGGCGCCGGATGGTTCGGCGTCAAGGGCGACGCCTGGCAGGTCACCATGGACTCCGCGGCCAACAAGAAGGTCGCCGACTACTGGCAGGGCCTCGCCGACGACGGCCTGATCAGCAGCGCCCCGATGTACGACCAGGCCTGGTACACCGGCATCGGCAAGGGCGACATCGCCACCGTCGTGGGAGCGGTCTGGCAGGCCGGGGTCATCAAGGGCGGCGCGAAGGACGGGGCCGGCCAGTGGGCGGTGGCACCGCTGCCGCAGTGGAGTGCGGGCGCCGGCCGGGCGGGCAACGCGGGCGGCTCCGCGACGGCCGTCCTCAAGGGCTGCGACGACGCCGAGGGCGCCTGGGAGTTCGCGCACTGGCTCGGCACCGACCGCGCCGCCTTCGGCACGCTCGTCGAGAAGGCCGCGCTGTACCCGGCCGCGAAGAAGCTCCTCGACCTGCCCCAGCTCAAGGGCGCCGACCCGTACTTCGGCGGCCAGAAGATCTACGACGTGTTCGCCGCCGCCGCTCCCCAGGTCGACTCCTCCTGGACGTGGGGCCCGTTGATGACCAAGACCGCCGCCGATCTCGACGACGGGCTCGGCAAGGCCTGGGCGGGCAAGGGCACCATCGCCGAGGCGTTGCGCACCGCGCGGAACCGGACCGTGGGCGAGATGAAGAAGCAGGGCCTGAAGGTCGCCGAGTGAACGAGTCCGTGATCGACGCGGCCGGCGCGGTGCCGGCCGCCCGCCGCAGCCGGCCCGCCGCGGACACCGGCCGGCCCACCCCGGCGCCCGCTTCCGCACCCACACCGGCACCCGTCCCCGCGCCCCGGGCGCGCCGCCTGCGCCCCCTGCTGTTCTGCGCCCCCTTCCTCGTCCTGTTCGCGGCGATGTACGTCGCGCCGATCGTCTACGCGGCGGTCAGCAGCCTCTTCACCGTCCACCGCTCCGGCCTCGGCCTCACCGCGCCGACCCAGGTCTTCGACCCGCTCGGCAACTACAGCCGCGCCCTCGGCGACCAGGCGTTCCTGTCCTCGCTCGGCCGGGTCGCGCTGTTCGGCGTGGTCCAGGTCCCGGTGATGCTCGGCGTGGCCCTGGCCCTCGCGCTGCTGATCGACTCCGGCTCCGCGCGCGGCAAGGCGTTCTTCCGGCTCTCCAGCTTCCTGCCGTACGCCATCCCCGGCGTCAGCGCCGCGCTGGTCTGGTCGTTCATGTACTCCTCGCAGTCCAGCCCGATCAACCGTCTGCTGCACCCGGTCGGTGTCTCGGTCCCGTTCTTCCACAGCGAGGTGGTGCTGTGGTCGGTGGCCAACATCGTCACCTGGAGCTGGGCCGGGTACAACATGATCATCATCTACGCGGCGCTCCAGTCGATCCCGGCCGAGGTGCTGGAGGCGGCCCGGATGGACGGGGCCTCGGTCCTGCGGATCGCCTGGAGCGTCAAGATCCCGGCGGTGCGCGGCGCGCTCGTGCTCACCGCGGTGTTCTCCGTCATCGGCTCCGCGCAGCTCTACAACGAGCCGGCGGTGCTCCAGCCGGTCTCCGATGGCTCGGTGACCTCGACGTTCACTCCGATCATGTCCGCGCAGAGCGCGGTCGCGGCGGGCAACTACCCCTACGCCGCCGCGCAGTCCGTCCTCCTGGCCCTCCTGGTGGGTGTCGTGTCCTTCGTCTTCTTCAAGCTGACCCACCGCGGGGAGGAGCCGGCATGAGCGCGCTGAGCACGCGGGCGTCCCTGGTCCGTTCGCGCCGCGAGAGCCGCCCGGCGAGCCGCGTCACCGTGATGGCGCTGCTGGGCCTGTCGGCCTTCTACTTCCTCTTCCCGCTGTGGTGGCTGCTGGTGTCGGCGACCAAGCCGTTCGGTGAGCAGTTCTCCGGCAGCGGTCTGTGGTTCCACGGCTTCGGCCTGTTCGGCAACATCGCCCGGCTCAGCGGCCAGGACGGCGGGATCTTCTGGCGCTGGATGCTCAACAGCGTGCTGTACTGCGGCGTCGGCGCGGTCCTCGGCACGGCCTTCTCGGCGCTGGCCGGCTACGCGCTCGCCAAGTACGACTTCCCCGGGCGCGGCGCGGTGTTCGGCGCGGTGCTCGCGGCCGTGCTGGTGCCCAAGGTGCTGTTCACGCTGCCGCTGTACCTGATGTTCTCCGGGGTCCACCTGATCGACAACCCGCTGGCCGTGCTGCTGCCCAGCGTGGTCAGCCCGTTCGGGGTCTACCTCTCCCGGGTGTTCGCGGCGCAGAGCGTGCCCGACGAGGTCCTGGAGGCCGGACGGCTGGACGGGGCGGGCGAGTTCCGGATCTTCCGTACCATCGGGGTGCGGATGATGCTGCCCGCGCTGGTGACGATCTTCCTGTTCCAGTTCGTGGAGATCTGGAACAACTACCTGCTGCCCGCGATGGTGCTCGGCGACGACCGGCTCCAGCCCGTCACGGTCGGCCTGGTCGGCTGGAACGCGAGCCATGTCGCCGTGCCGCCCCCGCTGGTCGTCGTCGGCTCCCTGGTGTCCGTCGTCCCGCTTCTGATCGCCTTCCTCGCGCTCCAGCGGTTCTGGCGCGCGGGCATGACCGCCGGAGCCGTCAAGTGACCACTTCCGCACCGCACACCGCGGCCGCCCCCGACCCCCTCGCCCCCGCCCCGGCCGCCACACTGGCCTTCGCGGACGGCACCCTGCTGCGGGCGGGCCGCCCGCACCGCGTGCTGGCCGGTTCCCTGCACTACTTCCGGGTCCGTCCCGAGCAGTGGGCCGACCGGCTCGCCCGGCTGGCCGCGCTCGGCCTCAACACCGTGGACACCTACGTCCCGTGGAACTTCCACGAGCGCGTCCCGGGCGAGGTCCGCTTCGACGGCGGGCGCGACCTCGCACGCTTCGCGGGGCTGGCGCAGGAGACGGGACTGGACGTCATCGTGCGCCCGGGACCGTACATCTGTGCCGAATGGGACAACGGCGGGCTGCCCGCCTGGCTGACCGGCACGCCCGGCATGCGCCCGCGCACCTCCTACCGCCCCTTCCTGGAGGCGGTCGGCCGCTGGTTCGACGAGCTGGTCCCGCGCATCGCCGCACTCCAGGCCGCCCTGGGAGGCCCGGTGGTCGCCGTGCAGATCGAGAACGAGTACGGCAGCTACGGCGACGACCAGGCGTACGTCCGCTGGGTGCGCGACGCGCTCGTGGCGCGCGGTGTCACCGAGCTGCTGTACACGGCGGACGGGCCGACCGCGCTGATGCAGGACGGCGGCAGCCTGCCCGGGCACCTCGCGGCGGCGACGTTCGGCTCCCGCCCCGGCCAGGCGGCGGCGCTGCTGCGCGCGCGCCGCCGGGACGAGCCGTTCTTCTGCGCCGAGTTCTGGAACGGCTGGTTCGACCACTGGGGCGAGAAGCACCACGTGCGGTCCCCCGCCGGCGCGGCCGACGACGTGGGCGAGATCCTCGACGCGGGCGGTTCGGTGAGCCTGTACATGGCGCACGGCGGCACCAATTTCGGGCTGTGGGCCGGTGCCAACCACGACGGGGAACGCCTCCAGCCCACCGTCACCAGCTACGACTCGGACGCCCCGATCGCCGAACACGGCGCGCTCACCCCGAAGTTCCACGCCCTGCGGGAGCGGCTGGCGGCGTTCGCCGGCCCGGACCGCGCGCTTCCCGAGCCGCCCGCCGACCCGCCCCTGCTCGCGCCCCGCACCCTGGAGGTCACGCGGCGGGCCGCGCTCCTGCCCGCGCTGCGGGCGGCGGCCGAACCGGTGCGGGCGCCCGTCCCGCTGAGCTTCGAGGAGCTGGGGCAGTCCTCGGGCCTGGTCCTCTACACCGCGGAGCCGCTGCTGCCGCCGGGCCGCCAGGAGCTGACCGTCACCGGACTGCACGACCGCGCCCAGGTGTTCGTCGACGGCGCCCCCGTGGCCGTACTGGACCGCGAGACCTCCTCGTTCAGCGTGCCCGGCACCGGGGCGCGCGTGCGCCTGGACCTGCTGGTGGAGAACCAGGGCCGGATCAACTACGGCCCGCTGCTCGGCCAGGGCAAGGGCATCCTGGACGGCGTCCGCGTGGGCCGGCGGCTGGTGCACGGCTGGACCATGCGCCGGCTGCCGCTGGACGAGTGGGGGCGGCAGGACGTCGGCCGGGCCGCGTCGGCGGCGCCCTGCGACGACCGGGCGGGCTTCGCGACCGCCCGGCTGACGGTGACCGAACCGGCCGACACCTTCCTCGCCCTGCCCGGTTTCGGCAAGGGGTTCGTCTGGGTGGGCGGCACGCTGCTGGGCCGCTACTGGGAGATCGGCCCGCAGACCACGCTCTACCTGCCCGGCCCGCTGCTGCGCGCCGGCGAGAACACCCTCACCGTCCTGGAACTCGAACGGTTCGGCGACCACCTCGCCCTCACCGACCGCCCCGCCCTGGGACCGGCCGAGGAGTACGTCGAGACGTTCGACTGACCGCCGTGCGCCACGGCCGCCCGCTCCGGGCGGGCGCACGGGCACGGGGGCCAAGGACCGGACCGGCCCGACACCGGTCCGCCGTCACGCACAGGAACCACACCCAGGGGGCCGCGCAGCCCGCGCGGCCCCGCCCCGAGCAAGGAGGACCTGTGTCACCTCACCGCAAGCAACTGGCCGCGGGGCTCGTCGCCGCGGTCGTCGCCACGGCGACGGCCCTGACCGGCGGCAGCGCGCTCGCGGCCCCCGCCGCACCGGCGGCCGGCACCCCGTCGTACACCGTCACCGTCGGCGCGAAGGGTTCCTGGACCCACCCGGACGACACTCCGGCCGCCCCCTATATCGACAAGGACGGCACCTTCCACTTCCAGCAGGCCCACTCCCTCTACGGCGCGAACGACAGCCGTGCGTGGACCTTCTTCACCGGCGAGGACTTCGACAGCGCCACCCGTGACGGCGCCCTGAGCGGCGCGGTGAACCCGGCCGACTCCCGCGACCGCAACGACGACACCACCTGGCGCTGCAACAACAGCCCCACCGGCGTCGAGTCCAGCTACGCGCCCGCGGGGTCGCACTACGCGCAGAAGAACTACTGCGACCTGGCGGGCGTCTGGGTCGACCCGGACACCGGCGACTGGTACGGCCTGGTGCACAACGAGTTCACCCCGCAGCCCTTCGGGGACGGCCTGCACTACGACGCGATCGACTACGCCGTCTCCAGGGACCAGGGCAGGACGTGGACGATCAAGGACCACGTCCTCACCTCGCCGTACAGCACCGGACGCGGCGACACGGCGGCCTTCCCGCAGCAGACCTTCGACTACGGCGACGGCGACCCGCGCCTGTTCGTGGACACCGCCTCCGGCTACTTCTACGTCTTCTACGGCTCCCGGATCGTGGACAAGGGCGGCAGCTGGAAGGCCTTCCACGCGCACGTGGCCCGGGCCCCGATCTCCGGCAAGATGGCGCCGGGCTCATGGCGCAAGTGGTACGACGGTGCCTGGTCGCAGCCCGGGACGGGCGGCCGGGAGAGCAACATGGTGCCGGCCGACGCCACCCACCCCACGGGCTACACCCCCGCGGACAAGGAGTACGACCCGGCGAACAGCGGGACGACGAGCCAGCAGGTGGCGGCGGGCACCATGCCGCCGACCTCGCCCCTGTTCGTCATGGACATCACCTACAACGCCTACCTGGGCCTGTACATCGGCGAGCCGCAGGGCGTGGACCAGAGCGGCAAGGCACCGCAGCAGTTCTACGCCACCGACGACCTGGCCACGCAGAAGTGGCGGCTGATCGGCGACACCGGCGGCCTCACCAACGCCTCCTGGTACCGCTGGTTCCTCGACCCGGCGAACAGGACCGGCTCGAACATCGTCGGCAAGTCGTTCCGCTCGTACTGCTCCTTCGGCTGCTCGGGCGGCTCGTCCGGCGAGTACGCGAACGTCACCATCGGCACCTCGGCGCCGGCCGCGCCCGTGGACACGGGCCGGACATACCGCATCTCCAGCGGCGGCGGCCGCGTCCTCACCCAGGTCCGCGGCGGTACCGCCACCACCTCCCAGGCACAGGCGGACGGATCGGCCCGGCAGTCGTGGATCTTCACCGGCAACGGTGACGGCTCGTACCGCATCGCCAACGCGGAGACCGGCGGTCTGCTCGGCGTGGACTCCTCCAGCACCGCCCAGCGCGCCTGGGGCACCCGGCCCACGGTGCGAGCGGCGGGGCCCGGCGGGGCGGACGTGGGACGGCAGTGGTGGGTCGTCGCGGGCACCTCGGCAGCCGGCGCGTCCGACGGCACCTACCGGCTGGTCAACCGCTACAGCGGCCTGGTGATCGGCCTGTCCGGCGACCCGGCGCGGCCCGCGGAGACCACCCCGGCCCGATTCTGGGACGCCGCGGGCACCGGTCCGGTCGGCGGCTCGCGCACCGCGGCCGAGCAGACGCTGACGCTCACGCCCACCGGCGCGGCGCCCGCCCCGCTCGACGGCACCCGCACGCTCGTCACCGCCGGCAAGGCACTGGAGGTCCCCGGAGGCAGCACCGCCGCCGGCACCCGGCTCGCCACCTGGACGCCGAACGGCGGCGACCACCAGAAGTGGCGCCTCGCCCGGCAGGACGACGGCTCCTACGAGATCGTCAGCACCGCCTCGGGGCTGTGCGCCGACGTCGACGGCGGTTCCACCGCGGCCGGCGCCGGGGTGATCCAGTGGCCCTGCACCGGCGGCGCCAACCAGCGCTGGACCGTCACACGCCTGGCCGACGGGGCGTTCACCGTGGCCTCGGTGCACAGCGGGCTGCTGCTCACCGCCGCCTCGGCGGACAGGGGCGCCGCGGTGACCCAGCGTCCCGGCGACGGCTCACCGCTCCAGCGGTGGCGGATCGGCTGACCCCACCGGCCGGGGCGCCACCGCCCCGGCCACCGGCGTGTTTACGCCCCGGGCGCCCGGGTCACTCATCCGTACTACGGCTGGGAGCGGCAGGGAGCAGACATGATTCGTTCGGCGGACCTCCGTGAGTGGCGCAACCGCGACGTGGTCGACCAGGAAGGGCACAAGATCGGCGCGCTGGAGGCGGTCTACGTGGACACCGGCACAGACGAGCCGGCCATGGTGACCGTCCGTGCGGGGCTGCCCACCCGGCAGCGCCTGCTGTTCGTGCCGGTCGACGGGGCCGTCGTGGGGCCCGACTACGTCAAGGTCGCGCAGCCCAAGGGGCTGGTCAAGAAGGCACCCTCCATCGGCACGGACGACGTCCTGCCCGCCGAGCAGGAGGCCGCGGTCTTCCAGCACTACGACCTGCCCTACGTCCCGGGCGCCGGCGGGGAACGGCGGCTCGCCCGCCGCTGACCGCCCGCGGCGGCGGCCCGCGCTCAAGGAGGAGCAGATGGCCATCGACACCGTCGAGCGGCTCCTGGCCGCCCTCGATCCGCGCCACCGCGACCACGTCCGCGGCCTGCCGCGCGCCGAGCAGGAGAGCCTCGCAGCCACCTGGGAGGACGAGCTGCGCCGGGACACCGACCTGGACACGCTGAGCGAGCTGTCCCCCGCCGCGGCCGAGAGCGAGGCGGCGGCCCGGGTGGCCCGCCGGGTCCTCGACCGGCCGCACCGGTGAGGGGCGGCCCCGGCCCTCACCGGACGAGAGGCCCTGGGCTGCCCTAGGGTGCCACCATGCCGAAATCTCGCAAGGTACGTGAAGAGGACGCCTGGGAAGGTGTCGTGGTGGACAAGACCCGGGGGACGACCGACGGCTCCGGCCTCTACCACTACGTGGAGGTGCGCCTGACCGAGGGCGGGACGGAGAAGTTCCGCGTCGGCAAGGCGCTGTGGGAGTCCCTGGGGCCCGGAGACCGTCTGGTGAAGGAAGCGGGCGCCGCCGCCCCGGCCAGGATCTGACCGGGACGGCGGCGCGGCCACGCCGTGGCGGCCGGGCTCAGACCAGGTCGAACCGGTCGAGGTTCATGACCTTGGTCCAGGCCGCGACGAAGTCGGACACGAACTTCTCCTTCGCGTCGTCGCTCGCGTAGACCTCGGCGACGGCACGCAGCTCGGAGTTGGAGCCGAAGACCAGGTCGGCCCGGCTGCCGGCCCACTTGACCCGGCCGGTGGCCGGATCGAAGCCCTCGAAGGTGGTCGCGTCGGCCGAGGCCGCCCGCCACTGGGTGCCGAGGTCGAGCAGGTTGACGAAGAAGTCGTTGGTGAGGACGCCGGGCGTGGTGGTGAACACGCCGAGCGGCGACTGCTGGTGGTTCGCACCCAGCACCCGCAGCCCGCCGACCAGGACGGTCATCTCCGGTGCGCTCAGCGTCAGCAGGTTGGCGCGGTCGAGGAGCAGGAACTCGGCCGGGAGCCGGTTGCCCTTGCCGAGGTAGTTGCGGAACCCGTCGGCGGCCGGCTCCAGCGCGGAGAACGACTCGACGTCGGTCTGCTCCTGCGAGGCGTCCACACGCCCCGGCGTGAAGGGGACCTCGATCTCGAACCCGGCCTCCTTGGCGGCCCGCTCGACGCCCACCCCGCCCGCGAGGACGATCAGGTCGGCGAGGGAGACGCCCTTGCCGCCGCTCTGCCCGGCGTTGAAGGACTCCTGGACGCCCTCCAGAGTGCGCAGCACGCTCGCGAGGCGGTCGGGGTCGTTGACCTCCCAGCCGCGCTGCGGCTCCAGGCGGATCCGGGCGCCGTCGGCGCCGCCGCGCTTGTCGCTGCCGCGGAAGGAGGAGGCCGACGCCCACGCGGTGGAGACCAGCTCGGACACCGACAGGTCGGTGGCGAGGATCTTCGCCTTGAGGACGGCGACGTCGTCGGCGTCGATGAGGCCGTACGTCCGCTGCGGCAGCGGGTCCTGCCAGAGCAGGGTCTCGGCGGGGACCTCCGGGCCGAGGTAGCGGGAGACCGGGCCCATGTCACGGTGGGTCAGCTTGAACCAGGCCCGGGCGAAGGCGTCCGCGAACTGGTCGGGGTTCTCCAGGAAGCGCCGCGAGATCGGCTCGTAGACCGGGTCGAAGCGGAGCGAGAGGTCGGTGGTGAGCATCGTCGGCTGGTGCCGCTTGTCCGGGTCGTGCGCGTCGGGCACGGTGCCGGCGCCCGCGCCGTCCTTCGGCCGCCACTGGTGGGCGCCGGCGGGGGACTTGAACAGTTCCCACTCGTAGCCGAAGAGGATCTCGAAGAAGGAGTTGTCCCACCGGGTGGGGGTCGGCGTCCAGGTCACCTCCAGACCGCTGGTGATGGTGTCGCCGCCCTTGCCGGTGCCGTAGGTGTTCTTCCAGCCCAGGCCCTGCTCCTCCAGGCCCGCGGCCTCCGGGTCGGGGCCGACGTTGTCCGCGGGGCCGGCGCCGTGCGTCTTGCCGAAGGTGTGGCCGCCGGCGATGAGGGCGACGGTCTCCTCGTCGTTCATCGCCATCCGGCGGAAGGTCTCGCGGATGTCGCGGGCCGCGGCGATCGGGTCCGGGTTGCCGTTGGGCCCCTCGGGGTTGACGTAGATGAGGCCCATCTGGACGGCGCCGAGCGGGTTCTCCAGCTCGCGGTCGCCGGTGTAGCGCTCGTCACCGAGCCAGGTGGTCTCGGGGCCCCAGTAGACGTCCTCCTCGGCCTCCCAGACGTCCTCGCGGCCGCCGGCGTAGCCGAAGGTGGTGAAGCCCATGGACTCCAGGGCGACGTTGCCGGCGAGGATCAGCAGGTCGGCCCAGGACAGGTTGCGGCCGTACTTCTTCTTGACGGGCCACAGCAGGCGGCGGGCCTTGTCCAGGTTGGCGTTGTCGGGCCAGCTGTTGAGGGGGGCGAAGCGCTGCTGGCCGGCGCCGGCGCCGCCGCGGCCGTCGCTGATGCGGTAGGTACCCGCGCTGTGCCAGGCCATGCGGATGATCAGCGGGCCGTAGTGCCCGAAGTCGGCGGGCCACCAGTCCTGCGAGGTGGTCAGCACCTCGGCGATGTCCCGCTTCACGGCCGGCAGGTCGAGGCTCCTGAACGCCTCGGCGTAGTCGAAGTCCTCACCGAACGGGTTGGCCACGGCGGGGTTCTTGGCGAGGATCTTCAGGTTCAGCCGCTCCGGCCACCACTGGCGGTTCCCGCCGCCCTGCGTCGGATGGGGTGCGCGTCCGTGCGCGACCGGGCAGCCGCCGCCCGCTTCCTCCGTCTTCGGGTCGGTGACGATGGCCTCGTGGTTCTCGGACATGGAAATCCTTCCGGGCTGGGCGGATCACGGTGCTCACGTGCTGGGCGCGGTGGAACAGGCGGGGCACTGGCCCCAGTAGACGACCTCGGCCTCCTCGATGGAGAAGCCGTGGGCGGCGGACGCGGTCAGGCAGGGTGCCTCGCCTCTCGCGCAGTCCACGTCGGCGACGGCACCGCACGACCGGCACACGACGTGGTGGTGGTTGTCCCCGACGCGGCCCTCGTACCGGGCGGGACTGCCGGCCGGTTCGATGCGGCGTACGAGTCCTGCCGCGGTGAGCGCGTGCAGGGCCTCGTAGACGGCCTGCAGGGAGATGTGGCCCACGCGGGCGCGCACCCCGGAGGCGAGGTCCGCCACGCCGAGGTGGTCACCCGCGCGGACGGTCTCCAGGAGGGCGACACGGGCGGCCGTCACCCGCAGCCCCGCACCGCGCAGTTCCTCGGCGGTCGTCGGGGGCCGGGCTGCCGTCATGGCGCCGAACCTACCGCCGCAGACACGAACGGTTCAAGAAAACGAACGGTCAAAGTCCGGTACGGATCGTGCGGGCTGCTTCGAGGGCGGGGCCGGGACCGCTCCGAGGAGGACACGGGCCAGGACGAACGGGGCGGGCCGGACGCGAGAGGCACGGGTGGGCACGGCGCGGCGGGACGGTGCGGGACCGGCCGCTGTGCACCGCGTCACCGACGCGCCGTCCGGATGCCGGCGGAACGGGGGCGGATCCGCGGGCGGACGGGCCCGGGCCGGCACCCCGGGCAGGGGGCGCCGGCCGGGCCGGGGCGATCCGCGGGGGTTCAGCCGCCGAGGGCCGTCAGGACGACCTGCTTCGCCTCGTCCTGGACCTGGCGGAGGTGGTCGGCGCCGCGGAAGGACTCGGCGTAGACCTTGTAGACGTCCTCGGTGCCGGAGGGGCGGGCCGCGAACCAGGCGTTCTCGGTGGTCACCTTGATGCCGCCGATGGAGGCGCCGTTGCCGGGTGCCTCGGTGAGCACGGCGGTGACCCGCTCCCCCGCGAGGGTGTCGGCGGTCACCTGGGCCGGGGACAGCTTGGCGAGGCGGGCCTTCTCCTCGCGGGAGGCGGGGGCGTCGATGCGGGCGTAGGCGGGCTCGCCGAAGCGTTCGGTCAGGGCCGCGTAGTGCTGGGAGGGCGTCCGGCCCGTGACAGCCGTGATCTCGGAGGCGAGCAGGGCCAGGATGATGCCGTCCTTGTCGGTGGTCCACACCGAGCCGTCGCGGCGCAGGAAGGACGCTCCCGCGGACTCCTCGCCGCCGAAGCCGAGCGAGCCGTCGACCAGGCCGTCCACGAACCACTTGAAGCCGACCGGCACCTCGACGAGCCGCCGTCCGAGGTCGGCGGCGACCCGGTCGATCATGCCGGAGGACACCAGGGTCTTGCCCACGCCCGCGGTCGCGGGCCATTCACCGCGGTGGGCGTACAGGTAGGAGATGGCCGTGGCGAGGTAGTGGTTGGGGTTCATCAGCCCGCCGTCGGGGGTGACGATGCCGTGCCGGTCGGCGTCGGCGTCGTTGCCCGTGGCGATCTGGAACCGGTCGCGCTGCTCGATCAGCGAGGCCATGGCGTAAGGCGAGGAGCAGTCCATGCGGATCTTGCCGTCCCAGTCCAGCGTCATGAAGCGCCAGGTCGGGTCGGTGAGCGGGTTGACCACGGTCAGGTCGAGCCGGTGCTGTTCGGCGATGCGGCCCCAGTAGGCCACCGACGCACCGCCCAGCGGGTCGGCGCCGATGCGCACGCCCGCGCCGCGGATCGCGTCCAGGTCCAGCACGCTGGGCAGATCGCCGACGTAGGCGCCGAGGAAGTCGTGGCGTCCGGTGGTCTCGGCGGCGAGCGCACGGGCGTAGGGGATGCGCCGTACGTCCTTCAGGCCGCCGGCGATGATCTCGTTGGCCCGGTCCTGGATCCAGGAGGTGGCGTCCGAGCCGGCCGGGCCGCCGCTGGGCGGGTTGTACTTGAAGCCGCCGTCGGCGGGCGGGTTGTGCGAGGGCGTGACGACGACGCCGTCGGCGAGGCCCGAGGTCCGCCCGCGGTTGTGGGTGAGGATGGCGTGCGAGACGGCGGGGGTGGGGGTGTAGCCGTCGGCGGCGTCGACGAGGACGGTGACACCGTTGGCCGCGAAGACCTCCAGCGCGGTGACGCGGGCGGGCTCGGACAGGGCGTGGGTGTCGGCGCCGAGGAAGAGCGGGCCGTCGGTGCCCTGTCCGGCGCGGTACTCGCAGATGGCCTGGCTGGTCGCGGCGATGTGGTCCTCGTTGAAGGCCGCCGCCAGGGACGAGCCGCGGTGCCCGGACGTCCCGAACGCCACGCGCTGCCCGGGTTCGGCCGGATCGGGGTGCAGCGCGTAGTACGCGGTCACCAGCCGGGCCACGTCGATCAGCTCCTCCGGACGGGCCGACCTGCCCGCTCGTTCCTGCACCATGACACCCACTCCTCGTGTTCGGTCGTGTGTCCGCTCGCGATCTCCATCTTCCCCCGCCCGCGAACGGGAGGCGCACCCACGTCCCGGGGCACCCTCCCCCCGGCCCGGGGATCCGGTGCGCCTCCCCGGCCGCCGGCCCGGCCGGCCCCGGTTCACCGTCCGGGAACGCTGTCCGACAGCGCGGCGCCGCCCAGTTGTTCGAACCGCTGCTGGACGTTGGCGGCGAAGGCCTGCGACTCGGCGCCGCCGTAGCCCTGCCCGGTGGTGTTCATCGCCACCGTGAGGACCCCCTTGAAGGGGGCGCTGGGCGAGGTGCGGATCGGCGTGCACAGGAAGTCGAAGTCCTGCGGGGCCGCGGAGTCGTACGTCCGCAGCGACGCCCGGGGCACGCTGGTCGGCCGTCCCGTGCGCAGGGCGTCGTCCATCGCGGCGAAGACGCCGATCCGGTCCAGGCCGGGCAGCACGTTCCGGCCGAGGCTGAACTGGGGGACCATGCCGAAGGCCTGCCCCTGCCTGCCGTTGGCGTAGCGCAGCAGGTGGTCGGGGCCCTCGGTGAGCATGATCGGGAAGGGTGCGCCGTCGAAGACCGCGAACAGTTCCTGCTGCTGGGCGAGGAGGCTGTCGCGCAGCTTGAACTCGGACAGCAGGGTCTCGGACAGTTCCTGCATGCCCAGCTTGAGCTGGCGGTCCCAGGCGCGCGGCTTGAAGTCGGCGACGCACACGGTGCCGAGGATCACGCCCGTGTTGTCGCGCAGCGGCGTGCCCAGGTAGGAGCGCACGCCCAGGTCGTTGACGAGCGGGTTGCCCTTGAAGCGGGGGTAGTCGAAGACGTCGTCCAGGGCGAGCTGGGACTGCTGGGCGACCACGTGCGGGCAGAAGCCGTAGTCGCCGGGTGCCTCGCGGGCGAGGTTGCTGAGGTCGAAGGGGATGCCGCCCGAGACGTCCACGGGGTCCTCGGGGGTGCCGCCGGGCACGTACATGCCCCGGAACATCTGGCGCTCGTCGTTGATGAAGTTGACCATGGCCAGCGGGGACTGGGTGAACGTGGCCGCGAGCCGCGCGATGCGGTCGAAGGTGGCCTCCGCCTCGACCGTGTTGAGGCCGAGAATCCTCAGCCGATTGGTCCGCTGCTCGCCTGCGGCACGGTGCTGTTCGGGTGACAGGGATTCCATGGGGTCAGATCAAAGCAGAGATCCGGCCGTCGTGGATCACCACTCCAGGTCATTCCGCCCTCGGCTGCCCCACCGTCAACACATCGGCGGCGGCGCGGACTTGCCGGCCCCGCCGCCCGGGGGCGGTTGCGCGCGGGCGCCGCGCACGGGCGGCCCGGCGGTGCGGTGGGACCGCCGGGTGGCCATCAGGAGAGTCTGTCCAAACTTTTCAATGTTTCAACATCGAGCGATCACTTCCCGTCATTCTTGGATCGCGCATCGTTCCGAAAGGATTTCACCCCCGACAATCATGCGGTGGACTTGCCGCCGCCCCGGCGATCCGGTCCGAGGCGGCGTCAGATGCTCGAATGTTGGTTCGAATTGAGAAGGTGAGGCGGGTGCGCGGTCCCCGGTCCGTACCCGAGACACGGGAACGTCGAGACCGCCGGCCCCCCTCCCCCCGGCGGGTCCCGGCACTGCGCACGAAAGGCGCGTCACGAGACGGGCGCCCCTCGTGCCCGCGGCTCTTAGAGCTGCGCCGACTGCCCTGACCGGACGGTCGTACGAGGCGGCCGCCCGCCCGCCCGGACACAGCGCCGCCTCCCCCACGGCACGCACCGGCGGGCCGCACCCGCCGGTGACTCCCGCGCCCGGCCGCCTGGTCGAGCCCGCTGCCGTCCCCGCCCCCGGACGGCACGTGGCTCGCCGCGGGCACATGACGGACGCGCGGACCGGGTGCGTGGGGCAAGGTGCCATGGGGCAAGGTCGACTACGCCACGGCGTAGGGACCGTGCGACGTATGAACGGAGTTCTCTCATGAACAGGTCCGACGTGGACCCTCGGTCGGTCGCGGTGATCGGCATGGCGTGCCGGCTGCCCGGGGCGTCCGCGCCCGACGCGCTGTGGGCCCTGCTGCGGGACGCCGTGGACGCCACGAGCGAGACACCCCCCGATCGCTACGACGTGGACGCCCTCTACTCCCCCGAGCCGAAGCAGGGCCGAATAGCCGCCCGGCGCGGCGGCTACGTCGACGAGGTCGCCGAGTTCGACGCCGGGTTCTTCGGCATGTCCGCCACCGAGGCCACCGAACTCGACCCGCAGCAGCGGCTGCTGCTGATGACGGCCTGGGACGCGCTGGAGGACGCCGGCCAGAACCCCGACCGGCTGGCCGGCAGCCGCTCCGGCGTCTTCGTCGGCAACACCCGCGCCGACCACCTGGAACTCGCCCTGCGCCGCGGACCGGACTCGGTGACGGCCGCCCAGCTCAACAACTTCCGTTCCCTGCTGCCCGCCCGGCTGTCCCACTTCCTCGACTTCCGCGGCCCCAGCATCGTGGTGGACACCGCCTGCTCCTCCTCGCTGGTGGCCGTGCACCAGGCCGTGCAGAGCCTGCGCGCCGGCGAGACCCCGCTGGCCCTGGCGGCCGGCGTGAACGTGCCGCTGCGCCCCGACGAGGGACTCGTGCTCTCGCACGCGGGGGCGATGGCCGGGGACGGGCGCTGCAAGTTCGGTGACGCGGGCGCGGACGGCTACTCGCCCAGCGACGCGGTGGCCGTCGTGGTCCTCAAGCGGCTGACGGACGCCCTGGCCGACGGCGACCGGATCCGCGCCGTCATCCGGGGAAGCGCCGTCGGCAACGACGGCCGCACCAGCGACTCGGTCCTCAGCCCCTCCCTGCAGGGCCAGCTGGACGTGCTGCGCTGGGCGTACGAGGACGCGGGCGTGAACCCGGCCGACGTCGACTACGTCGAGGCGCACGGCGCGGGATCCCCCGCCCTGGACCCGCTGGAGCTGAGGGCCCTGGGCGAGGTGCTCGGTGCCGGCCGGCCCGCCGGCCGGCCGCTCCTGGTGGGTTCGGTGAAGACCAACATCGGCCACGCGGAGGCCGCCGGGGGCATGGCCGGCCTCATCAAGACCGTCCTGTGCCTGGAGCACGGCCAGGTGCCGGCCTGCCTCCACCTGGACACCCCGAACCCGGGCGTCGACTGGGACGCGCTGCCGCTGACCGTGCCGGACAAGCTGCGGGACCTGCCCGTCCTCGGCCACCCCGCCGTCGCCGGCGTCGGCGGGCAGGGCTCCTCCGCCCTCAACGCCCACGTGGTGCTCGCCCAGCCCGACCCGCGCCACGCGCCGCCCGCCACCGAACCGGACGGCGGTCCGTACCTCCTCGCCCTCTCGGCCCACAGCCCCGCCGCGCTTGACGCGCTGCGCGAGGCCTACGTGCGTTACCTGCGGCCGGGCGGCGCGGGCGCCTCGTACGCGCTGCGCGACATCTGCCACAGCGCGGCCGCCCGGCGCCGCCACCACGCGCACCGCCTGGCGGTCACCGGCCACACCCACGAGGAGCTGGCGGCGGCCCTCGCCGGGACACCGGCGCCGGCCGCCGGCGGGCCGCTGACGGCCGTCGCCGAACGCTACCTGGCGGGCGGCGAGCCGGAGTGGGAAACGATGTCCGGCACACCGGGCCGCTGCGTACCGCTGCCTTCCTACCCCTGGCAGACGCGGCGGTACTGGGCGGGCGAGGAGCCCCACGGCGGCCACCGCGCGCAGGACGGGGCGGACGGCGCGGACCTGGCGGAGCGAGTGCTGCGCGAGCACGCCCGCACCGGCTTCGACGACGCCTCCGGCCTCACCGACATCGGCATCGACTCGCTCGCCAAACTGCGGATCGTGGTGGAACTGGCCGAACGGTGCGGGCAGGAGATCGACCCCGAGGAACTCGGCGGACTGCGCACGGTCGGTGAGCTGCGGCAGTGGACGCGAACGCTCCGGGCGGCCGGCCGATGAACCACCCGTCCACCCTCTACGGCTGGTTCGCCCGCTCGGCCGCCGCTCATCCCGACACCCCCGCGCTGGAGGTCGCCGGGGCGTGCCTGACCTACCGGGAACTGCGCGCGGCCGCCGAACGCCTCGCCGCCCGGCTGACCGCCGCGGCCGGGGGCACCGCGCCGCGGCGCGTCGGGCTGCTGGCGACCCGCTCGGTGACCGCGTACGCCGGGTACCTCGCCATCCTGCGCACCGGCGCGGCCGTCGTACCGCTCAACCCCGAGCACCCCGCCGCGCGGACCGCCGCGATCGCCGCGGCGGCCGGTCTGGACCTGGTGCTGACCACGAGCGCGGACGCCCCCTCGGCCACCGGCCTCGGCACGCCGGTCCACGTCCACACCACCGACGCCGGGACCGACGCCGACGCGGAGGGCGCCGAGGCCGCGGACGGCACCGGCCCCGGTGCGCCCCTGCCGCAGGCGGACCCCGACGGCATCGCGTACATCATCTTCACCTCCGGTTCCACCGGCGCGCCCAAGGGCGTGCCCGTCCGGCACCGCAACATCTGCGCCTACCTGGAGCGGGTCGCGGGCCGCTACGGCATCGGCCCGGGCAGCCGGCTCTCGCAGAGCTTCGAGCTGACCTTCGACGGATCCGTGCACGACCTCTTCGTCGCCTGGGCGGGCGGCGGCACCCTCGTCGTTCCGTCCCGCGGCCAGTTGCTGAACCCGGTGAAGACCGTCAACAGCCTGCGCCTGACGCACTGGTTCTCGGTGCCGTCGCTGATCACCTTCGCCGCACGGCTGGGCACCCTGGCCCCGGACAGCATGCCGACCCTGCGGTGGAGCGTCTTCGGCGGTGAGCCCCTGACCCTCCGGGCGGCCCGCGAGTGGCGCGCCGCCGCGCCCGGCAGCCGCCTCGAAGTCCTCTACGGACCCACGGAAGTGACGATCTCGTGCACCGCCTACCGGTTCCCCGACGAGGTGGCGCACTGGCCGCGGACCCCCAACGGCACCGCGCCCATCGGGACCGGCCACCGGGACCTGGACCTCCTGCTGCTCGGCGAGGACGGCCGGCCCGCCGAGCGGGGCGAGCTGTGCGTGCGCGGCCCACTGCGCTTCGACGGCTACCTGGACCCGCGGCACGACGCGGGCCGCTTCCTCACCGAGGACCTCCGCCCGGCCGACGGCTCGCCGCCCGCCCCGGGACACTGGTACCGGACGGGCGACCGGGTCGCCGTGACCGACGGCCTGCTGGTCCACCTCGGCCGGACCGACCAGCAGGTCAAGGTCCGCGGGCACCGCATCGAACTCGGGGAGGTCGAGGCCGCCCTGCGCGCCCAGCCCGGAGTGCGGGACGCGATCGTCGTCACCCTGCCCGCCGCCGACGGCGAACCGGAACTCCAGGCCGCGGTCAGCGGGACCGGCTGCGTCCCCGACCGCTTGTACACGGCGCTGGCCGGCCGCCTGCCGCCGTACATGATGCCCAGCCGGATCACCGTCCTGGACGAGCTGCCGCTCAACCCCAACGGCAAGATCGACCGCCGGGCGCTGCTCGCCGAACTCGGGCGCCCGCGCTGACCGCGGGCACCGGCCTCCCCCCGAACCCCGCCCCCCACACCCTTCTTCCCCTGTCCCCGAAGCTCGTTGTGAGGCATCCGCATGTACGACGCCATCGTGGTGGGAGCACGCTGTGCCGGCGCCCCCGCCGCCCTGCTGCTGGCCCGCGCGGGCCACCGCGTCCTTCTGCTCGACAAGGCGGCGTACGGTTCCGACACCCTCTCCACCCACCTCGTCCACCAGCCCGGCGTCGCCGCGCTCGCCCGGTGGGGAGTGCTCGACCGGGTCCGGGCCTCGGGCTGCCCGCCGCTGGACCGCACGGTCTACGAGGTCGCCGACATCCACATCGAGGGCCGGGCCAGGGGCGTGGCGGGACAGCGCTCGGGATTCGCCCCGCGCCGTCACGTGCTCGACGCCATCCTGGTCGACGCGGCCACCGCGGCCGGCGCCGAGTTCCGCGACCACTGCCGGGTGACCGGCCTGCTGCGCGACGGCCTCGGACGGGTCGTCGGTGTCGAGGGCAGCCAGGACGGCCGGCCCTTCACCGAGCGGGCCCGCCTGGTGATCGGCGCGGACGGGATGCGCTCCACCGTCGCCCGGCTGGCGGCGGCCCCCTTCACCGTGCAGGACCCCCGGCTGACCTGCGCCTACTACACGTACTGGCAGGACGTGCCCGCCGACCTGGAGCTGTTCGAGCGGCCGGGCGGCTGGGTGGCCGCGGTGCCCACCCACGACGACGCGACCCTCGTCCTCGCCTACTTCCCGCAGTCCCGGTTCGAGGAGGTCCGCGCGGACGCCCACCGCGCCTACCGCGAACAGATCCGCGCCACCGCTCCCGCACTGCACGAGCGGCTGGCCGGCCGGGAACCGGCGGAGCGGCTGCACGGCAGCGGCGACCAGCAGAACTTCTTCCGGCGGGCGGCGGGACCCGGCTGGGCCCTGGTCGGGGACGCCGCGCACCACAAGGACTCCATCACCGCCCGCGGGATCAGTGACGCCTTCTGGCAGGTCGAGCGGCTGGCGGAGGCGGTGTCGGGCACGCTGGACGGCGCCCCGGACGTGCTCGACACCGCGCTGGCCCGCTACGCCGAGGACTGCGCACGGCATCTGGCACCGGGTTACGAGGCCACCCTCGGCGTCGCCCGGCTCGACCCGCACGAGCAGCGGCTCTCCCTGCTGCGGGCCGTGCAGTCGGACCCCGAACTCACCGCGATCTACCTCGACATGGTGGCCGGCATCGCCTCGGCCGCGGCGCTGTACACCCCGCGGCTGCTGGCCCTGCTGTGATTTCTCCGCCCGCCGTGACCGCGGCACCCCGCTCCCTCTCCGACCCCCGGCGGCGCTGTCAACTCGGCTTTCGCCACAGGCCAGTTGCCATGGACGCCACATGACGCTGCGCGATGATCCTGATACGGTGCAGCTCGCGCGACTCCGATCACGGTGAGCCACCAGGCCACGGGGGGCGGGGATCGTCGGACGTCGCGTTCCCTGCCCGCACCGCTGAACCGCTGCTGTACGAGGAATCAGATGCCAGGCACCCGCGACCGGCGGACACGTCACCGCGCCGGTACCCCGAGATCACTGCGATCCTCGTTCGTCCTCCCCTTCGTCATCCCCGCGGTCTGCGTCAGCGGGCTGTGGGGGTACACGGCCGCCGGTCTGGTGGACGACCAGGCCGGGCTGCACACCGACGCCGGCCACGTCTCGTCCGTCGCCCGGCCGGCGCAGCAACTGCTCGCGCGGCTGCAGGACGAACGCCGGCTCACCGCCCTGTGGCAGGCCGGCCGCACGGACCCCGCGCGCGCGGACCTCGATTCGGCCCGCGCCAGGACCGACGCCGCCCTCGCCGAGTACCGGCGGCACGCCGCCGCCGCGGACACCGCCGCGCTCCGGCGCCGTGCCGAGGCCGACGACGGCGCGCTGAAGTCACTGGCGGACCGCCGGGCGGCGATCGACGCGCGCCAGCTGTCCTCCGGCGACGCCTTCGCGTACTTCACCGACGCCGCCTCGCAGGGGCTCGCGCTGCTGACCGCGGCGGTGCGCGGCGAGGACGCCAGGACGGAGCGGGCCGGCACCGCGACGGTGGCGGTGGCCCGGATCACCGAGCTGCTGTCCCGCGAGGACGCCCTGGTCACCGCCGCCCTGCCCGGACACCGCATACCGGCCGCGGACCGCGCCCGCTTCGGCCGGTACGCCGCGGTCCGGGCGGCCGCCCGGGAGGGGCTGACCGCCGCGGACCTGCCCGGCGGCACGGCCGCCACCTACGACCGGATCACCTCCGGACCCCAGTGGCGCACGGTGGCCTCGGTCGAGCAGGCCGTCGGCGACGGCCGGGGCACCGCGCTGCCGCAGGGCGCCACCGCCTGGCCGGCCGCCGCCGACGGCGTGGTCCACGAGTTGCAGACCCTGACCGACACGTCCCTCGGCGCGCTGTCCGCTCAAGCCACCGACCGGGCGCAGGACTTGCTGCTGGTCACCCTGCTGGGCAGCGCGGCCACGCTGGCGGCCGTGGCCGCCGCGACGGTGCTGGCACTGCGCACCCGGCGCTCCGCGCTCGGCCGGCTCACCGAGTTCGAGCGGTTGTCCCAAGAGCTCGCCGGTCTGCGGTCGGGCACCGAGCACCTGGCCGCCGTACGGCTTCCCGAACTCCTGGCCCGGCTGGAGAAGGGCGAGCGGGTCGATCCGGCCTCCCTCACCCCGCACCGGCAGCAGAGCGGCGACGAGATCGGCCGCCTCTCCTCGGCGGTCGACCAGCTCGCGCGGCTCGCCGCGGACTCCGTGCTGCGCCAGTCCCAGGGCCGGCAGGGCTCGGACAAGGTCGTCGGCCAGCTCGTCCGGCGGGCCCAGGTGCTGATCCACCGGCTGATCGCGCTGCTGGACGACCTGGAGCGCAAGCACGAGGACTCGGACCTGCTCAAGGACATCTTCCGCGTCGACCACCTGGCGACCCGGGTGCGGCGGCACGCGGAGAACCTGATGATCCTCAGCGGCTCCCCGCCGAGCCGCCGCATGACCCGGCCGGTGGCGATCACCGACGTGATGCGCGGCGCGGTGGCGGAGACGGAGCACTACACCAGGGTCAGGGTGCGCAACACCCCGGCGGACCGGCGGGTGGCACTGGCCGGCCGCGCGGTCGCCGACGTCACCCACCTGCTGGCCGAACTCATCGAGAACGGCACCAGCTTCTCCCCGCCCGACACCGAGGTCACGGTCAGCACCGCCCGGGTGGCCAAGGGCCTGGCGGTGCATGTCGAGGACCAGGGGCTCGGCATGCCCGCGGAGATGCTGGAGCGTGCCAACGAACTGCTCGCCCAGCCGCCCCGGGTCGACATGACGGTGTTCGGCGAGGACCCCCGCCTCGGGCACTTCGTGGTGGCCCGGCTGGCCGAGCGGCACGGCATCAAGGTGGTGCTGCGCGAGTCCGACTACGGCGGCACACGCGCCCTGGTGATGCTGCCGGCCGCGTTGCTGGAGGAGGTCTCCTCCCCGGTCGTCGACCAGTTGCAGTCGGCCGCCGTCGCCGCGGGCCGGGCCGTGGGGAGCACGGCCGGCCCCCAGCTGACGGACGGCGGGCAGTACGCCGCCGCGGGGGCCGGGCAGGGCGCCCTGACCGCAGCGGCCGGCCTGACGGCCGGTGCCGACGAGGTGATCGTCCACGCGGCGGTGCCCGACCACAACGGCTTTCCCGAGTACGGAGGTGCCGGTCTGTTGCCCCCCGCCGCATCGGACCACCCCGCGCCGTCGCCGGCCTTCGGGCCGGTTCCGGGCGCCCCCGGCACCGCCGCCCGCACCCCCGCGACGACCCCGTACCCGCCCGGCCCGCCCTCGCACACGCCGGGCCGGGCCCCGGCAGAAGCGCACCCGCCGGCCGGGGAGCCAGCCCCCGGCACGCCGCCGGACCCGTCCGCGCCCCCGGCCTTCCCCGCGCCGCCGGCCGGGTCCGTGCCACCGGACCCGTACCCGCCGGCCTCCCCGTACGCGCCCGCGGCCCCGGCCGCGCCGGCCGGCCCGTACGTTCCGCAGGACCGGTACGCGCCCCCGGTGCCGTCCGCGTCCCCGGCCGCCGACGCGCCCGTGCGGCGCGGCGCGGTGCCCCGCCAGGAGCGGCCCGCACCCGCCGCGGACCGCCCCTCCGCGGCGGCCGTGACGCCGGCGGCCCCCGCGGCTGAGGCCTCCGCCCCGGACGGCGTGCCGGACGCCTCCGGTCCGCTGACGACCCCCTCGGTCCTGCCGCAGCGCGTCCGGGGGGCCAGCCTCGCGCAGCAGTTGCGCCGGGAGGCCGCGTACGCCGAGGACGAACCCGCGGGCGGGGGTGACGACGACGTCATCTCGCCGGACGCGTCGGCCCGGGCGATGAGCGCCATCCACCAGGGGCTCAAGCGGGCCTGGATGTCCGAGGACGACGACACGCCGCACGGTGCGCACGGGCGGCAGAGCGATGCGGCAGGCCCCCCTGCCCATGAACTGTGAGGACGTTACGCAATGACTGAGCAGGTACAGACCGGACGTCAGCTGGACTGGCTCCTGGACGGCCTGGTGAACCGGATTCCGGAGATCCGCTGCGCCATCGTGCTCTCCGGCGACGGTCTTCTGATCGGCAAGTCCAAGGACATGCTCCGGGACGACGCCGAGCACCTGTCGGCGGTGGCCTCGGGCGTGCACAGCCTCGCCCGCGGTGCCGCCCGGCACTTCCACAGCGGAAACGTGCAGCAGACGGTCATTCAGATGGACAAGGCGTTCCTTTTCGTCACGGCCGCGGGCAAGGGGACGCGGCTGGCGGCGCTCGCCTCGGAAGAAGTGGATGTCGGGATGATGGCGTACGAGATGGGCACGCTCGTCAAGCAGGTCGGCCAGTACCTGACGGCCGCACCGCGCGTGCAGTCCCCGGCCGGCGGCCCCGTCCAGAATGCCTGAACCGCGCCGGCACGACGAGCCGGAGGCCGGACGCTACTTACGGCCCTACGCCATCACCGGTGGCCGTACCCAGCACAGTCAGCACGCGTTCACGCTGATCACGCTGGTCGTCGCGCGGTCCGCGCGGGGGGCGGGCGCCGGCCAGCTGGAGCCGGAGGCGGCCCACATCCTGGACCTGTGCCGGGACCGGGCGCTGGCGCTCGCGGAGATCGCCGCGCTGCTGGACCTGCCGGTGAGCGTGGTGAAGGTGCTGTGCGGCGATCTGCTCGACGCCTCGCTGATCCTGGTGCAGTCGCCGCCGGGGCGCGAGAGCCGGCCGAGCGTGGAACTCATCGAAAGGGTGATGGATGGCATCCGTCAGCTCTGACCCCGTCATGGCCGGCCCGGTCATGCCGACCGCGTTGAAGATCCTGATCGCCGGCGGCTTCGGCGTGGGCAAGACCACCATGGTGGCCGCGGTGAGCGAGGTCCCTCCGCTGGAGACGGAGGAGCGCATGACCGAGGCGAGCCTCGGTGTCGACGACCTGTCGGGGGTGGAGGCCAAGGCGTCCACGACGGTGGCGATGGACTTCGGCCGCATCACGATCGGCCCGGAACTGGTGCTGTACCTGTTCGGCACGCCCGGCCAGGACCGGTTCTGGTTCATGTGGGACGACCTGGCCACGGGGGCACTGGGCGCGGTCGTCCTCGCCGACACGCGGCGGCTGGAGGCGTCGTTCGCCTCGATCGACTTCTTCGAGGAGCGCGGGATCCCGTTCGCCGTGGGCATCAACTGCTTCCACGGACGGCGCGACTGCACCGCCGAGCAGGTGCGGGCGGCGCTGGACCTGGACCCGGCCACCCCGGTGGTGCTGTGCGACGTGCGCGACCGCGCCTCCGGCAAGCAGGTCCTGCTCGGTGTCCTGGAGGCGGCCCGCGCCGCGGCGGAGGCCCGCGCCCATCACGGACCGCAGCGGTCGCTGACCGGCTGAGGGCGGTCCGGGCACACCGTGCCTGACCGGCTGAGGGCGGCACGGGCACTCTCTGCCCGCGCCGCCCCCCGGTGCCGCCCCGCGCGCCGGGGCGGGTGCTTCAGCGCCGCGCCACGAGATCCGCGAGGGCGGTGTTGAGCCGCAGGACGTTCACCCGGGGTTCGCCCATGAAGCCCAGGGTGCGGCCCTCGGTGTGGTCGGCGACCAGCCGCTCGACCCGGGCGAGCGGCAGCGCGTTGCGTACGGCGACCCGGCGGGCCTGGAGCCGGGCGTACTGCGGGGAGATGTCGGGGTCCAGTCCCGATCCGGAGGACGTGACCGCGTCGGCGGGGACGTCGGAGGGCCGGACTGCGTGACCGGGCACCGAGTTGTCCCTGACGACGGCCGCCCGCGCGTCCCGGACCTGGTCGATCAGCGTCTTGTTGTCGGCGGCCAGGTTGGTGGCGCCGGACACGAGCAGCGAGTGACGGGTGTTGACGCTGTTGGCCGCCAGCCCGTTCGCGGGCCGGCCCTGGAACCACTTCAGGTCGGCCTGCGGGGTCCGCTGCCCCTTCTTCAGGGGGAGGTCGTAGGACTGTCCGATGAGCGCGGAGCCGACGACCCTGCCGTCCGCCCGGACCTCGGAGCCGTTGGCCTTGCCGGGGAACAGGCCCTGCGCGACGCCGGTGACGGCGAGCGGGTAGAGGACGCCGGTCACCAGGGTCAGCACGAGCAGGGCGCGCAGGCCCGCTCCGAGCAACCGGGCGGTGTTCGTGAAGGAGTTGTTCATGGCGGTCAGCCGATTCCGGGTATGAGGGACAGGAGCAGGTCGATCAGCTTGATGCCGGCGAAGGGCGCGATCAGGCCGCCGATGCCGTAGACGGCGAGGTTGCGGCGGAGCATCCGGTCCGCGCCCATGGGCCGGTAGCGCACGCCCTTGAGGGCGAGCGGCACCAGCGCCACGATGATCAGCGCGTTGAAGACGACGGCGGACAGGATCGCCGAGGCGGGCGAGGCCAGGTGCATGATGTTGAGCTTGCCGAGGCCGGGATAGAGCGCGGCGAACAGCGCCGGGATGATCGCGAAGTACTTCGCCACGTCGTTGGCGATGGAGAACGTGGTGAGCGCGCCCCGGGTGATCAGGAGCTGTTTGCCGATCTCGACGATCTCGATCAGCTTGGTGGGGTCGGAGTCGAGGTCGACCATGTTGCCGGCCTCCTTGGCGGCCGACGTGCCGGTGTTCATCGCCACGCCGACGTCCGCCTGGGCCAGCGCCGGTGCGTCGTTGGTGCCGTCGCCGGTCATCGCGACCAGCTTGCCGCCCGCCTGCTCGCGCTTGATGAGGGCCATCTTGTCCTCGGGGGTGGCCTCGGCGAGGAAGTCGTCCACACCGGCCTCCTCGGCGATCGCCTTGGCGGTCAGCGGGTTGTCGCCGGTGATCATGACGGTCCTGATGCCCATGCGGCGCAGTTCGCCGAACCGTTCCCGCATGCCGTCCTTGACGACGTCCTTGAGGTGGACGACGCCGAGCACGCGGGCGCCGCGCGCGTCCTCGACGGCGACCAGCAGCGGGGTGCCGCCGGCTTCGGAGATGCCGTCCACGAGGGCACCGGCGTCCTGGGCGACCGTGCCGCCGCGCTCCTCGACCCAGGCGACGACCGAGGCGGCCGCTCCCTTGCGGATCCGCCGGCCGTCGACGTCGACGCCGGACATCCGGGTCTGGGCGGTGAACGCGATCCACTCGGCTGAGGCCAGTTCCCCCTGGTGGCGTTCCCTGAGCCCGTACTCCTCCTTCGCCAGCACGACGACCGAGCGGCCCTCGGGGGTCTCGTCGGCCAGCGAGGAGAGCTGGGCGGCGTCTGCCAGTTCGGCCGCGGTGGTGCCGCACACCGGCACGAGGGCGCATGCCTGCCGGTTGCCCAGGGTGATCGTGCCGGTCTTGTCGAGCAGCAGCGTGGAGACGTCCCCGGCGGCCTCGACCGCGCGGCCGGACAGGGCGAGCACGTTGCGCTGCACCAGCCGGTCCATGCCCGCGATGCCGATGGCGGACAGCAGGGCGCCGATCGTCGTCGGGATGAGGCAGACGAGGAGCGCCACCAGCACCACCAGCGTCAGGTGGGCGCCGGCGTGCGCGGCGAACGCCGGCAGGGTGGCGCAGGCCAGCAGGAAGACGATGGTCAGGGACGCGAGCAGGATGTTCAGCGCGATCTCGTTGGGCGTCTTCTGCCGGGCCGCGCCCTCCACCAGGCTGATCATCCGGTCGATGAAGGTCTCACCCGGCCGGGTGGTGATCCGCACGACGATGCGGTCCGAGAGGACCTTGGTCCCGCCGGTCACCGCGGACCGGTCGCCGCCGGACTCCCGGATGACCGGTGCGGACTCGCCGGTGATCGCCGACTCGTCGACGCTCGCCACTCCCTCGACGACGTCGCCGTCGCCGGGGATGACGTCCCCGGCCTCGCAGACGACCAGGTCACCGACGCGCAGCCCGGTTCCGGGCACCCGTTCCTCTCCCCCGGCGGCCAGCCGGCGGGCCACGGTGCCGGTCTTGGCCTGGCGCAGGGTGTCGGCCTGGGCCTTGCCCCGGCCCTCGGCGACGGCCTCGGCGAGGTTGGCGAAGAGGACGGTCAGCCACAGCCAGGCACTGATCGTCCAGCCGAACCAGTCACCGGGGTCGGTGCAGGAGAAGACGGTGGTGAGCACCGATCCGGTCCAGACCACGAACATGACGGGCGACCTGGCCTGGATCCGCGGGTCGAGTTTGCGCAGGGCGTCCGGCAGCGACCTGAGCAGTTGCGCGGGGTCGAACAGGCCGGCGCCGACGCGGCCGGTGGCCTGCGGGTGCCCGGCGGGGGCGTCGCGGTGCGGCGGCCGGGTGGGGGTGACTGCGGACATGGAGTCCTCGTGGCTCTCGGTACGGATGGTCATCACGCCAGCCCTTCGGCGAGCGGGCCCAGCGCGAGCGCCGGGAAGTAGGTCAGGCCGGTGATGATCAGCACGGCGCCCACCAGCAGCCCGGCGAACAGGGGCTTCTCGGTGCGCAGGGTGCCCGCGCCGGCCGGCACCGGCCGCTGCCCGGCCAGCGATCCGGCCAGCGCCAGGACGAACACCATCGGCAGGAAGCGGCCGAGCAGCATGGCGATGCCGGTGGTGGTGTTGAACCAGTCCGTGTTCGCGTTCAGACCGGCGAAGGCCGAGCCGTTGTTGTTCGCGGCGGACGTGTAGGCGTACAGGATCTCGGAGAAGCCGTGCGGGCCGGGGTTGAGCGCGGAGTGCGGCGGGGTGGGCAGTGCCGTCGACAGGGCGGTGAAGACCAGGACGAGCGCCGGGGTGACGAGGATGTAGCAGGCGGCGAGCTTGATCTGCCGGGAGCCGATCTTGCGGCCCAGGTACTCGGGGGTGCGGCCGACCATGAGTCCGGCGATGAACACCGCGATGACGGCCATGATGAGCATGCCGTACAGGCCGGATCCGGTGCCGCCGGGCGCGATCTCGCCGAGCATCATGCCGAGCAGGGTGACGCCGCCGCCGAGCCCGGTGAAGGAGGAGTGGAAGGAGTCCACCGCGCCGGTCGAGGTGAGCGTCGTGGCCACCGCGAAGATCGAGGAGGCGCCGACCCCGAACCGGGTCTCCTTGCCCTCCAGGGCGCCGCCCGCGAGGTGCAGGGCGCCCTCGTGGTGGGCGAACTCGGTCCACATCGTCAGGGCCGTGAACCCGAGCCAGATCGTGGCCATGGCCGCCAGCAGGGCGTGGCCCTGGCGCACGGAGCCGACCATCAGTCCGAACGTGCGGGTCAGCGCGAACGGGATGACCAAGATGAGGAAGATCTCGAACAGGTTGGTGAACGGGGTCGGGTTCTCGAAGGGGTGGGCGCTGTTGGCGTTGAAGTAGCCGCCGCCGTTGGTGCCCAGTTCCTTGATGGCCTCCTGGGAGGCGACCGCTCCGCCGTTCCACTGCTGTGAGCCGCCCGTGAACTGGCCCACCGCGTGGATGCCGGAGAAGTTCTGGATCGCGCCGCACGCCACCAGGACGACGGCGGCGACCGCGGCGAGGGGCACGAGGATGCGGACGGTGCCGCGCACCAGGTCGGCCCAGAAGTTGCCCAGCTCACCGGTGCGGGACCGGGTGAACCCGCGGACCAGGGCGACCGCCACCGCGATACCCACCGATGCGGAGACGAAGTTCTGCACGGCCAGACCCGCGGTCTGCACGACGTGCCCCATGGTCTGCTCGCCGGCGTAGGACTGCCAGTTGGTGTTGGTGACGAAGGACGCGGCCGTGTCGAACGCCTGGGCCGGGCCGACGGAACGGAAGCCGAGCGAGAGCGGCAGCACGCCCTGGATCCGCTGGAGCAGGTACAGGAAGAGGACGCCGGCGGCGGAGAAGGCGAGGACACCGCGCAGATACGCCGGCCAGCGCATCCCCGCGTCCGGGTCGGCGCCGATCCCCCGGTAGATCCACCGCTCGACGCGCCAGTGCCGGTCGCAGGAGTAGACCCGGGCCATGTAGGAGCCGAGGGGGACGTAGGCGAGTGCCAGGGCGGCCAGCAGGGCGAGCAGCTGGAGCACACCGGCGAGTACGGGACTCATGGCGGGGCTCAGAACCTCTCCGGGAAGAGCAGGGCGAGGACGAGGTAGCCCAGCAGGGCGACGGCCACGACCAGGCCGACGACGTTCTCGGCGGTCACAGCTTCGTCACCCCCTTGGCGACGAGGGCCACCAGCGCGAAGAGGGCGAGAGTGGTGACGACGAAGGCCAGATCGGCCATCGCGAGCTCCTGGAATGGGTGCGGATGCTTCGGACGACTAGAGGAAAACCCCTCTCCAGCCCGGTCGGGCCCCGCGTTGACGCCTCTCTTACGGCGCTCGCCTCGGCCTTGACGCAGCTCTGACACCGTCGCCGCCGTGGCGTTTCCCCCCTCGGGCCCGCGGGTACGCGGCGTGCGTGACCGGCTCCGAGGCGGACCTTTCCCGGGCCGCCACCGTCACCGTCAGGCCGTACGGCAACCCTCTGCCGCTCGGGTTCTTCGCCTTCGGCATCGGCATGGCGCTGCTCGCCGGGATCTCGCTGGGACTGGTCAGCGGTGACCAGGTGCGTCCGGCGGGCGTCCTGCTCGCGGTCTTCGTCTTCCCGCTGGAGTTCCTAGCCGCGGTGATGGCCTTCCTGAGCCGGGACACCGCCGCGGCGGCGGCACTCGGCCTGTTCGCCACCTCCTGGGCGGCGCTGGGGGTGCTGCACATCGCCGCGCCGCAGCAGGACAGGAGCGTCGCCCTCGGCATGTTCCTGAGCGCGTTCGCCCTGATGCTCGTCCCGCTGGCGGTGGCCGGCTTCCTGGGCAAGACACTGCTCGGAGTGGTCCTCAGCGTGTCGGCGCTGCGCGCCTCACTCGCGGCGGCCTACCAGCTCGGCGCGGTGCGGATCGTCGAACTCGCCGATGCCGCGGCGGCGTTGCTGCTGGTGGCGCTCGCCCTGTACGCGGGCACCGCCTTCCTCCTGGAGGATCTGCACCGCCGTACGGTCCTGCCGATCCGGCGCCGCGGCGAGGCGCGGCGGGTCATGGAGGACGACGGGGACGGCGCCAGGGGGACCGGGCCGCCGGGGGATCCCGGCGTCCGCGGCCAGTTGTGAGCACGGGCGGAGACCGCGACGGCACGGCCGGCCGTGGGCGACGGCCACCGCCGAGGCCCCGGGCGCCGTCAGCTCTCGGTGACGGCCCGGGGCGTGGTCAGCTCCGGGTGACGGCCCGGGGCGCCGTCAGCTCTGGATGGCGGCCACCGCCAGGAGCACGGCGGCGGCGACCACCGTCAGCCCGGCGACCGAGAACGCGAGGCAGCGGGCGCGCAGCCGCCGGTAGCGTGCCTCGTACTCGCCGCGCAGCGCCCGGCAGCGGTCCGCGACGCGTTGCAGGTCCGCCCGCGCCCGGGCGAGGCAGTCACGGACGTAGTGCTCCTCGATCTCCTCCCGCTGCGCGGTGGTCAGCCACTGCAACGGCTCGGTGAAGGCCCGGGCCCGTTCCTCGGCCTCGGCGACGCGGGCCTGCCACAGCAGGTAGCCCTCGACCTGGTTGACCAGGTGGGCGGGGCTGAGCGGCTCCCCGCCCGTGCGTCCGGCCGCGTCCGTCATGCCGGCAGGCCCAGGTTCTCCTGCCGGTCCGCCAGCGACACCTCCGGGTGGTTCAGGTCGAACGCCGGGGACTCGCTGCGGATCATGGGCAGGGTGACGAAGTTGTGCCGCGGCGGCGGGCAGGAGGTCGCCCACTCCAGCGAGCGGCCGTAGCCCCACGGGTCGTCGGTGCCCACCGGCCTGCCGTACTTGGCCGTCTTCCAGATGTTGTAGAGGAAGGGCAGCATCGACAGGCCGAGCAGGAAGGAGCCGATGGTGGAGACCATGTTCAGCCCGGTGAAGCCGTCGGCCGCCAGGTAGTCGGCGTAGCGGCGGGGCATGCCCTCGACACCCAGCCAGTGCTGCACGAGGAAGGTGGTGTGGAAGCCCACGAACAGCATCCAGAAGGTCATCTTGCCCAGCCGCTCGTCGAGCAGCTTGCCGGTCCACTTGGGCCACCAGAAATGGAAGCCGGCGAACATCGCGAAGACCACCGTGCCGAAGACGACGTAGTGGAAGTGCGCCACCACGAAGTAGCTGTCGGAGACGTGGAAGTCCAGCGGCGGGGAGGCCAGGATGACGCCGGTCAGGCCACCGAACAGGAAGGTGATCAGGAAGCCGACCGCCCACAGCATCGGGGTCTCGAAGGACAGTGACCCCTTCCACATGGTGCCGATCCAGTTGAAGAACTTGACTCCGGTCGGGACCGCGATCAGGAAGGTCATGAAGGAGAAGAACGGCAGCAGCACGCCACCGGTGACGTACATGTGGTGCGCCCACACCGTCGCGGAGAGTCCGGCGATCGAGATCGTGGCGCCGACCAGGCCCATGTAGCCGAAGATCGGTTTGCGGGCGAAGACCGGGATGATCTCCGTGACGATGCCGAAGAACGGCAGCGCGATGATGTACACCTCGGGGTGGCCGAAGAACCAGAAGAGGTGCTGCCACAGCAGCGCCCCGCCGTTGGCGGGGTCGTAGATGTGAGCGCCGAACTTGCGGTCCGCCTCCAGGGCGAACAGCGCTCCGGCCAGCACGGGGAAGACGAGGATGGCCAGCAGACTCGTGAGCAGCACGTTCCACACGAAGATCGGCATGCGGAACATGGTCATGCCCGGGGCGCGCATGCAGATGATCGTGGTGATGAAGTTGACCGAGCCGAGGATGGTGCCGAAACCGGACAGGGCCAGACCCATGATCCACATGTCGCCGCCGACGTTCGGCGAGTGCGCGCTGTCGGTCAGCGGGGAGTAGGCGAACCAGCCGAAGTCGGCGGCGCCGTTCGGGGTCAGGAACCCGCCCACCGCGATCAGCGAGCCGAACAGGTACAGCCAGTAGGCCAGCATGTTCAGCCGTGGGAAGGCCACGTCGGGAGCGCCGATCTGCAGCGGCATGATCCAGTTCGTGAAGCCGGAGAAGAGCGGCGTCGCGAACATCAGCAGCATGACCGTGCCGTGCATCGTGAAGGCCTGGTTGAACTGCTCGGTGGAGACGATCTGCAGGCCCGGGCGGGCCAGCTCGGCGCGCATCACCAGCGCCAGGATGCCGCCGAACAGGAAGAACAGGAACGAGGTGATCAGGTAGAGCGAGCCGATCGTCTTGTGATCGGTGGTCGTGACCCATTTCACCACCACGGCTCCGGGTCGCACGCGACGACGGGGACCGGCGGTTTCCGGTGTGATGTGCTGAACGTCTGTCATGCGGCCCGTAACACGCTTTCTCTCAAGACATGGATGCGTGAGTTCCGCGGGACTGCCCGCAGGGCTCGTTCACAATCCTTGCGTCCCGGCGGGCGCGGAGTGCCCTCTGCCGTCCCCGGGACGGCCCAACGCCCGGCGGAATTGCACCCGGTCGGTCTACTCCGTCGGGGCGTCGGCGGCGACCGTTGCGACGCGGCGCCCGCCGAAGAGCGGGACGCGCGCGGTCCGGATGCGGTGAACTGCGTGCCGAGGGCGCGGCCCATGTGCCGGTGCCCGTGCCGGAGCGCCGCCCGGTGTGCGGTGCGCCCCGTCCGAGAGGAACATCCGGTGTCCTGCGTACGTCATGTCGCCCACGCCTTCCTGAGGCGTCAGGGCCTCACCACCGTCTTCGGCAACCCCGGCTCCAACGAGCTGCCGTTCCTCGCCGGTCTGGGTGCCGGTTTCCGTTACGTCCTCGGGCTGCACGAGGGTGCGGTGGTCGGCATGGCGGACGGCTACGCGCAGGCCACCGGGCGGCCGGCGCTGGTCAGCCTGCACGCCGCCGCCGGCTCCGGCAACGCGATGGGCGCGCTGACCAACGCGGTCGCCGCGCGGACCCCGCTGGTCCTGGTGGCCGGCCAGCAGGTGCGTCCCGCCGTCGGTCCGGAGGCGAACCTGGCCAACACCGACGCCGCGGCCCTGATGAAGCCGCTGGTCGGCTGGGCGGCGGAACCGGCGTGCGCCGGGGACGTGCCGCGTGCGCTCGCACAGGCCGTCTTCGAGGCGCGGCTGCGGCGCAGGCCGGCGTATCTGTCCGTGCCGTACGACGACTGGGCGGCAGACGCCGACGACAACGCGCTGGAGGTGCTGGACCGGCGGGTCGAGCGGGCTGCCGTGCCGAGCGGGGAGCAGGCCCGCCGGCTGGCCCGGCAGGTCTCCTCGGCGCGCCGGCCGGCGCTGGTGCTGGGCGGCGACATCGACGCGGACGGGCTCTTCGACGACGTGGTGCGGCTGGCCGAGCGTCTGGGCGGGCCGGTGTGGGCGGCGCCCTCGCTGTTCCGGCTGCCCTTCCCGAACCGGCACCCGCTCTTCCGCGGAGTGCTCCCCGCCGGGATCGCACCGGTGTGCGAGGCCCTGGAGGGGCACGATCTGGTGCTGGTGCTGGGGGCTCCGGTCTTCCGCTACCACGAGCACCTGCCCGGCCGGTACCTGCCGCGGGGCACACGGCTCCTCCAGGTGACCGAGGACGCCGCCGCTGCCGCCCGGGCCCCCGTGGGAGAGGCGCTGGTCGCCGACCCGGGCGCGGTCATCACGCTGCTGACCGAGCGGCTCGGCTCCCCCGGCGCCCCGCAGGACCCCGGCGGTCCTCGCGGTCCGTACCGGCCCGTCCCCGCGCCGGCCCCCGGTGACGGTCGGCGCCTGCACCCCGAGCAGGTCTTCGCCGCACTGCGCGACCAACTGCCCGGGGACACCGCGTACGTCGTCGAGTCGACGTCGACGAGCGCTTCCTGGTGGCGCCAGATGGACCTGCGGCGGCCCGGTTCCTACTACTTCCCGGCCGCCGGCGCGCTCGGTTTCGGGCTGCCCGGCGCCGTCGGGGTCGCGATGGCGCAGCCGGACCGGCCGGTCGTGGGCGTCGTCGGGGACGGCTCGGCCAACTACGGCATCACCGCCCTGTGGACGGCCGCCCGGTACCGGGTGCCGCTGACCGTCGTCCTGCTGCGCAACGGGACGTACGGTGCGCTGCGCTGGTTCAGCGGACTGCTCGGGGTGCCCGACGCGCCGGGCCTGGACCTGCCCGGCATGGACTTCACCCGGATCGCGGAGGGCTACGGCGTCCCGGCCCGGCACGTCGAGGGGCCCGAGGAGCTGCGGGCCGCCCTCGCCGAACCCCCGGAGGGGCCACGGCTGATCCAGGTGGACACGGTGCTCACGGCACCCTCCTGACCGGACGCCCCGGCCGGAACCGCGGCCGAAACCCTGGCCGGCGCCGCAGCCGGGGTCGCGGCCGCGACTCCGCCGGACGGCTTCCGCTGCGCCGCGCTGCTCATCCTGCCGCGCACGGGGGCGGGCGCCGCACGAGGTGTCTCGGGGAACTCAGGGCCCTCCCTGACAGAGTGTCAGGGTCGGATCAGGGTAGGGGCAGGGACGTCACCGATGGTGACGAAGAGGTGGGCGGCGGCAGGCTTGGGACATGCCGAAGACCACTGTTCACGACCCCCGCCCCACGCGCACCGCGCCCTCTCCCCGCCGCTTCGGGCGCCGGTCCCGGCTCGCGCCCCGCACTGGTGCGGCCCTGGCCGGCGCCGTGGCCCTGCTGGGCCTGGCGAGCGCCCTTCCCGCGAGCGCCGCGCAGAGCACAGGGCCCGCGCGGAACCCGCAGAGCACGCAGCCCGCTCGGAGCGGGGAGCCCGTGCGGACCGGGCGGGCCTCCCAGGACCTCCCGGCCGGCTTCGGCGACTGTCCCGCTCTTCCGGCCGGGGTGGATCCCGCCGCCTGGCGGTGCGAAGTGCACACCGCCTCACCGCGGCTGGCGATGGGAAGCCTCGCGGTGACGCTCGCGCCGATCACGATGACCCACGCCGAGGGCCCGCTGCCCGACGGTTCGCCAGGACAGGTGTGGGGCGCGATGCACAGCGCGGCGACCCCCGTCCCGGGCGGACCGACCGGCAGCGCCGCAGCCGGACGCACGCCCCTGCTCGGCCTGGCGATACACCCCGAGTACGGCGGCCGGGCCGACTTCTACACGGGCCGGTTCAGTCTCCGCTTCCGTCTGACAGGCCCCCTTGTGCCCCGGGACTGCGCGATCGGCGCGGACGAGCCGGTCGACTTCGCCCTGAAGCGGCCGAGCCCTTCGGAGTGGATCTCGACGGACCCGCCCCTGATCAGGTTCTCGGCGTACGACGACACCTTCGCCGCTCCGGCCGCCGAGCACTGCGGTCCGCTGACGAAGGCGCTCGACCGGCGGCTCGCCCTGCCCGCACCGAGCGGCAACCTGATGAGCTACGACGCGACCTACACCTTCCGGACCTACGACCGGCTGCCCGCACGCTGAGACACGGCCGGCCGAGCGGCGCCGGCGAACGGGTGGCGCCCTCGCCCCAAGGGCGCCGGGACCGATCGGCACCCGGCGACCCGCAACCCCCCGCGCCCGTACGCAGTTGCTTCCCTGTACCCCCTCAGCGACGGAGGCTTCCCTTGCGTATGACCGACATCCAGCGCTGCGAGGTCCGGCCCGGGCTGCTGGTCGAGTGGACACTCGACCCGGCGGCCGTCGAGGCCGCGTCCGCTCTGCCCGACGACCACCGACCGCCGGCGTACATCCAGGAGTCGCACATCAGGACGGCCCGGGCCGTCCGCGAGGGCGGCCTGTTCGTGCCGACCTGGCTGGGCACCGCGTTCGACGTCCCCGGCAGAGTCGATCTCGACGCCCTCGGTGAGGCCCTGCGCGGCTGGATGCTCCGGCACGAGACGCTGCGCAGCGGCTTCCGCTGGGCCGGTGACGACATGCGCCGGTTCACGCTGGACGCCGGCGACGTGGCACTGCGGCGCGAGACCGTCGGGTACTTCCCCGAGCCGGAGGCGCTGGCGCGGCACCTGCAGGACCGTTTCGACGTGACGGCGGACGCGTTGCGCTGGCCGAACTTCCTCTTCAGCGCGGTCGTCAGGGACGACGGCGCCAGCGTCTACATGGCGTTCGACCACAGCAACGTGGACTCCTACTCCGTGCAGCGGATCCCGGCCGAGATCCATGAGCTGTACTCCGCGGGGAGGGCGGGTGAGCATCCCGAACCCGGGCCGGTCAGCAGCTATGTCGACTTCTGCCGGGCCGAGCGGGCGAGTGCCGACGAACTCGACGGCGCCGACGCCGTCGTGGAACGCTGGCGGGAGTTCATCGGCCGGTGCGACGGCCGGCTGCCGAACTTCCCGCTCGATCTCGGCCTGGAGCCCGGCGGCCCGCTGCCCCGGCAGAAGCTCATGCACGAGATGCTCGTCGATGCCGAGGACGCGGCCGGTTTCGAGGCGTACTGCCGTCCCTTCGGCGGGAGCCTGGTCGGCGTCCTGGCCGCCACGAGTCTCATCGTGCACGAGATCGGCGGTCAGCCGGTCTACCGGACCGTCGTCCCCTTCCACACCCGCAGGAAGTCGCAGTGGCTGGACTCCGTGGGGTGGTACGTCGGCGGCGCGCCGATCGAGGTCGACACCGCCGGCGCGGCGGACTTCCCGGCACTGCTGCGGACGGTGAGCGCGCAACTGCGTGCCAGCAGGTCCCTGGCCCGTATGCCGCTGGCCCGGGTGCTGCGCCTGCTCGGGTCCGACTTCCGTCCCACCTCCCCCGACCTGTATTCGATCGTCTCGTTCGTCGACGCCCGGCACATCCCGGGCTCCGAACGGTGGTCCGAGCTGAAGGCCTACGGCCTGATCCGGGTGTCCTACGGCGACCAGGTGTGCGCGTGGGTCAACCGGCTGCACGAGGGGCTGCAGTTCGCGAGCCGCTATCCGGACACCGACATCGCGTCCAAGAACATGCGGTTGTACGTGGAGCAGTTGCGGGAGGTGATCGTCTCGGTGGCCCGCTCGCAGGCCGCGTGAGGGCGCTCAGGCCGGCGGGGGTCCGCCGGGCAGGGCCAGCTCCGCCCAGATCACCTTGCCCTCGGGGGTGTACCGGGTGCCCCAGCGCTCGGTCGTCCGGGCCACGAGGAACAGGCCGCGGCCGCCCTCCTCGGTGGTCGCCGCGTAGCGCAGGTGCGGGGAGGCGCTGGTGCCGTCGGAGACCTCGCAGACGAGGGTGCGGTCGTGGATCAGACGGACGTGGATGGGCGCGGAGCCGTAGCGGATGGCGTTGGTGACGAGTTCGCTGAGGACGAGTTCCAGGCTGAAGTCCAGGTCCGCCAGGCCCCACTCGTCGAGCTTGGCGCAGGCGGCGAGGCGGGTTCCCGCGACGGCGGCCGGGTCGGGCGGTACGTCCCAGTCGGCGATCCGTTCTGCGGGCAGCGCGCGGGTGCGGGCGACGAGCAGGGCGACGTCGTCCCGGGGCCGGGCGGGCAGCAGTGCGTCCAGTACGGCCTGGCAGTTCTGTTCGGGCGTCCGCTCGGGGTGGCCCGCCAGGGCCTTGCGCAGCAGCTCCATCCCCTCGTCCAGGTCGCGGTGGCGGTCCTCGATCAGTCCGTCGGTGTACAGGACGATCTGGGTGCCCTCCTCCAGGTCCGTTTCGGCCGTGCGGAACGGCATCCCGCCCAGCCCGAGCGGCGGCCCGGAGGGCAGGTCGGGGAAGTCGACGCTGCCGTCCGGACGGACCAGCGCGGGCGCGAGATGTCCGGCGCGTGCCATGGCGCAGCGCCGGCTGACGGGGTCGTAGACCGCGTACAGGCAGGTGGCGCCGACGATGTCCGCGGCGCCCTCCGGACAGGCCTCGTCCTGGTCGATGCGGCCGACCAGGTCGTCGAGGTGGCTCAGCAGTTCGTCGGGGGGCAGGTCGAGCGTGGAGAAGTTGTGCACGGCGGTGCGCAGGCGGCCCATGGTGGCGGCGGCGTGCAGCCCGTGGCCGACCACGTCCCCGACGACGAGCGCGACCCGGCCGCCCGGCAGGGGGATCACATCGAACCAGTCGCCGCTGACGCCGGACTGGGCGGGAAGGTAGCGGTGTCCGGCCTCGACGGCGCCGTGGTCGGGCAGGGCCCGCGGCAGCAGGCTGCGCTGGAGGGTGACCGCCAGGGCGTGCTCGCGGGCGTAGCGGCGGGCGTTGTCGATGCTGACGGCGGCGCGGGCCACGAGTTCCTCGGCCAGGAACAGTTCCTCCTCCTCGAAGGGGCCGTGCTCCTTGGACCGCCAGAAGTTGGCCACGCCCAGCACGGCGCCGCGGGCCCGGATCGGCGCGGTGACGAGCGAGTTGATGCCGTAGTCCACGATGCGGCCGGCGCGTTCGGGGTCCTGGGCCTGCCAGCCGGCCGCCGACGACAGGTCGGGCACCAGTTCGGGCCGGCCGCTGCTGTGGCCGCGGGCCTGCGGTGTGGAGGGCAGGAAGTCGATCAGCCGGCCCTGCTCGTAGAGCGGAGCGTCGTCCCGTACGCCGCGTACGGCGACGCGGCGCATGCCGGTGGCCGCGGGGCCCGGCTCCTCCCCCTGCAGTACGGCGTCGTCGAGGTCGACGGTGACGAAGTCGGCGAAGCGGCCGGCGGTGACCTGGGCGAGTTCTTCGGCGGTGCGCAGGACGTCGAGGGTGGTGCCGATGCCCAGGCCGGCGTCGTAGAGGAGCCGGAGCCGTTCCCGTGCGGTCTCGGCCCGGCCGGCCAGTGCCTGCAGTTCGGTGGAGTCGCGCAGGGTGACGACGGTGCCCGCGGGTCCTCCGTCACGGTCGGTGGGCCGCTGGTTGACGGCGAGCAGCAGCCCTCCGGCCAGGTGGACCTCGTCGGTGGCCTCCCGGCCGGAGGTGAGCAGCGCCACGGTCTCGGGCCGCAGGCCGGGCAGACGGCTCACGTTCTGGCCCTCGGCGTCCGGCGGGAGGCCGAGGAGCCTCCGGGCCTCGTCATTGGCCAGCAGCAGCCGCCCGTCCTCGCCGACGATGAGCACCCCTTCGCGCACGGAGTGCAGGACCGCGTCGTGGTGGTCGTACATGCGGGTCATCTCGTCGGGGCCGAGGCTGTGGGTCTGGCGGCGCAGCCGCCTGCCCACCAGCGCCGTCACGGCGGTGGCCACACCCAGCGCCACGGCCCCGGCGGCCAGGATGATCGGGATCTGCCGGTACACCTGCCCGGTGACGTGCTCGACCTTCAGCCCGGCGGAGACCAGGGCGACCACGTGGCCGCGGGTGTCCTCGACGGGGACGACGGCCTGCACCTCCTGCCCGAGCGGCCCGTGCACGCTCTCGGTGCGGACCTTCCCCTTCAGGGACGGTCCGATGGTGCCGACGAAGCGCTTGCCGATGCGGTCGGGCAGGGGGTGGGTGTAGCGGATGCCGTGCGTGTCCATGACGACGATGAAGTCCACGCCCGCCGCCGTGCGCCCGGCCTCCGTCAGGGGCTGGAGCACGGCCGAGGGGGCGGGGGCACGGAGCGCCGCCAGGACGCCCGGGGAGTGCGCGAAGGTCTGGGCGACGGCGGCGGAGCGGCGCTGGGCCTCGGCGCTGGTGTCCCGCTGGGACTGCAGGACGAGGGCGAAGACGGCGCAGATCACCAGCAGCACCACGAGGGCCGCCTGCAGTACGAACACCTGTCCGGCGACGCTTCGCGGACTCTTTCCCACCAGCGACCGCCCCGATATCCGTCGAAGACGGGCAAAACGGTCTGCCATCCGGCCTTTGTAGCATCGACCCTCCCAAGTCGTCACGACCTGGGCGCATGATCCTTCGCCAGGACCACTGGGTGAGACGGGCCCGCCCCTCCGCTCACGGCCAGGGCCCGGCGGCCGGGGGGACGCACGGCGGGTTTCAGGGCGCGGTGAGGCCGCGCAGCAGCGTGTCCAGGCGGTCGAGGACCCACGCCCAGGTCTCCTGGGAGTCGGGGGCGCTGTGCCGGAAGCCGCCGGCCAGCTCCAGGCTGACGTAGCCGTGGAAGACGCTGCCCAGCAGCCGGACGGCGTGGGTCTCGTCCGGTTCCGTCAGGCCGTAACCGCGCAGGATCGCCCGCGTCATCTGGGCGTGGCGCACTCCCGCGCTCCCGGCCGCGGTCTCCGCGTCCAGCGGCAGCCGTGCGGCGGCATAGCGGCCGGGGTGCTCCCGGGCGTAGGCGCGGTAGACGTCGGCGTAGGCGGCCAGCGCCTCCTTGCCGGCCCGTCCGGCCAGGGCGTCGGCCGCCCGGTCGGCCAGTTCCTCCAGGGCGAGCAGGGCGATCCTCGTCTTCAGGTCCTGCGAGTTCTTCAGGTGCGAGTACAGGCTCGCGACCTTGACGTCGAACCGCCGGGCGAGCGCCGAGACGGTCACCTGGTCGAAGCCGACCTCGTCGGCCAGCTCCGCCCCGGCCCGGACCAGGCGGTCGGTGGTGAGTCCAGCGCGTGGCACAGTGATCCCTTCTGCTTCCTGAAGGGATTGTGCACTTGCCTAAATATCTTAGGCAAGCGGGTGCGGGCGACGGGGCCGGCGCAGGCCGCAGCGTTCGAGTGAGGCGGCCCGGCGGCCCGCGCCCCGCGACCGGCCAGTGCGGGGACCTGGAAGCTCAGCCGTCGTCATCACCTATGTTGACATACCTATAGCACCATATATAAAGTCCGGCTCATGCCCGGACCCCGTACGCCCGCAGACAGCGCCGCCGCCGAACTCGCGGTCGCCGTGTCGGCGGTGCACCGGGCCCTGGACCACCGCATCCGCGCGGACTTCCCGCACGACAAACTCCCCGACGGCCAGCTCGCGCTCCTGCGGCTCACCGCCGAGCAGGAGGGCGTCACCGTGCGGGAAGCGGCCGGCATCCTGCTGATGAAGCCGAACAACGTCAGCGCGCTCGTCTCCCAACTCACCGGCCTGGGACTGCTGGAGCGCCGCTCCGACCCCGCCGACAAACGCGTCGCCCACCTGTACTGCACGGATCTCGCGCGGGAGCGGCTCGCCGAGGCGGCCGCGCTCGCCGAGCGTCACCTCTCCGACGCCATGCGCCACCTCGGCGAGGGTGAGATGGCCGCGCTGGGCTCCGCCGTGGGTGCGCTGCGCTCGCTCGCCGCCCATCTGCGGCCCGCCGGCGACCAGGACTAGAGCCGCGCCCCGCGGGGCGCCCCTGCTTCCCGGACTCCGGGTCTTCCGGGTCTTCCGGGTCTTCCGGGTCTTCCGGGTCAATTCTCCGCGCTTGTGCCGCCCCCGTCCGCCGGGCGCGCCGCGGCACGCCCGCCGCCGCGCCCCCCTGTCCTCGTACGACACACGAAACAAGGCAGTCCTCATCATGTCCTCGCCCAGTGCGACCCTGCCGGCAGCTCCGCCCCAGCGGGCGGCAGGCCGCCGCGCCAACCCCTGGCTGACCCTCATCGCCGTCGCGTTCGGCCTGTTCATGGTCGGTCTCGACGGGTCGGTGGTCTCCATCGCCAACCCCGAGATCGGCCGCGATCTCCAGGCCACCACCGCCGACCTGCAGTGGGTGACCAACGCCTACCTGCTCGCGCTCGCCGCCGCGCTCATCCTCGGCGGCAAACTCGGCGACCGCTTCGGACGCCGCACCGTCTACCTCGCCGGTGTCGCCGGTTTCACCCTGGCCTCCGTCGCCATCGGGCTGTCCGGCGCGATCGTCCCGGTCATCGCCTTCCGCGCGCTCCAGGGCCTCTTCGGCGCCCTGCTCATGCCCAACACGCTCGGCCTGCTCCGCGCCGTCTTCCCGCCGCGCAGGTTCGGCATGGCGGTCGGCATCTGGGCCATGGTCTCGTCCGTCTCCACCGCCCTCGGCCCGATCGTCGGCGGCCTGCTCGTCGAGCACGTCACCTGGGAATCGGTGTTCTACATCAACGCCCCGATCGGCGTGGCCGCACTGGTCGTGAGCGCGCTGGTCCTCCCCCAGAGCCGCAACGACGCCGCGCGCGGCGAGAAGTTCGACATCCCCGGTGTACTCCTGCTCGCCGCCGGTGCGCTGCTCGTCGTCCTCGGCGTCGTCAAGGGCGAGACGTGGGGCTGGTCCTCGGCCGCCACACTCGGCTCGACCGGCGCCGGGATCGTCGTCCTGCTGCTGTTCGGACGGCACGAGACCCGCGTGGCCGCACCGCTGCTGCCCATGCGGCTGTTCCGCAACCGGGCCCTGACCATCGGCACCGTGTTCACCGGGCTCAACTTCTTCGTCCTGCTGGGGTCCATCTTCTTCGTGATGCTCTACCTGCAGAACGTCCGCGGCTTCTCCCCGGTCGAGGCGGGCGTGCGGACCCTGCCGCTGAGTCTCGCCTCGGTCGTCGCCTCGCCGCTCGGCGCCGCACTGACCGAGCGTTTCTCCGCCCGGCTGACGATGCCGCTGGGCATGCTGCTGCAAGCGGCCGCCTCCTTCCTGATGCTCACCTGGAGCGCCGATTCCGGGTACGGGGCACTGTGGCCGCCGTTCATCGCGCTGGGCCTGGGCGTCGGCATGGTGATGTCGGCCTCCTCGGACACCATCGTGGGCAACGCGCCGGTCGCGGACGCCGGAGTCGCGGGCGGGCTGCAGGCCACCTCGCTCCAGGTCGGCGGCGCGCTCGGGACGTCCGTCCTGGTGTCCCTGATCAGCAGCCGCGTCGGCGCCACGCTCGGTTCCGCCCTCACCTCGGCCGGGGTGCCGCAGGACACGGCACGGCAGCTCGAGGGCGCGAAGGACGCCGTCTCCATGGGGGTCGCCCCCGTGTCCGGCGCGATGCCCGGCCCGCTGAAGGAGGCGGTGGTGGCCGGCAGCGGCCAGGCCTTCGTCGGTGGTCTGCACACCGCGGCCCTGACCACGGGCGTGCTCTGCGCGGCAGGCGCCCTCACCGCCGTCCTCGGCCTGCGCGACCGCGGCAACCGCGCCGGCAGCAGCACCGACGACACCCACGGCCACGGCGAGCACGCCCTCGACCGCGAGCCCGGCACCGACCACGACCGCGACCGCGGCCGTGCCCACCGGAGCTGACACACCGTCGCGCGCCCGGCACGCCGAAGGGCCCTGTCCGCCGGGAGAACCTCCCCGGCGGACAGGGCCCTTGTGACACGGACCGCTAGTTGTCCGTGCCGACCGGAGAGCCGACGGCCGGTGGAGCGGTCATCAGCTTCCCGAACAAGGCCATGCACGTGGAACAGTGACCGGCCCGCTGCGCGCTCGCCCCGTCGACACGCCGGCCGAGCCGCTGGCCGCAGAGCGTGGTCACCGTGTTCTTGGCCATGACATGCCACACCAGTGCGCCGCCCGGTTTCTCGGCTCCTGCACACATCTCATACATGATCGGCTCCCTTGATGGACGCCTCTCTCACTCCAGGAGACACCCGATCAGCCCTAGGCACGCTGCCACAGACGGCCATTCGGGTGACGGCGCGAGGGCCGGGACCCGGCGGCCGGACGGCCGGAACGCGGTGCCATCATGGGCGCCATGCGAAAAAGCGGTGCGATACGGACGGCCGCCGCGACGGTGGCCTGCGCGACCCTGGCGATCTGTGCGACCGGCTGCGGCAGTTCGGCCCACCCGCGCGCGAGAAGCGGCGCGAGCGGGCCGGGCGGCACGCCGCACGCCACGGCGCCGACGCGTGTCCCGGGCATCGGCGACGGGATGTGGCGGCGCGTCCCGGCCGGCACCCGCCAGGTGGTCGCCGTCTACGGCGCGGGCCCCGACTCCCCCGAGTCGACGGTGAAGCTCTTCACCAAGACCGGCTCCCACTGGAAACAACTGCGTTCCTGGGCGGCGCACAACGGCAGGAACGGCTGGACGACCGACCATCACGAGGGCGACCAGCGCACCCCCGTGGGCGTGTTCACCCTGAGTGACGCGGGCGGTGTGCTGGCCGATCCCGGGAGCCGCCTGCCGTACACCCGCTCCGCCTCGTTCCAGGCGCCGCACTACTGGAACAAGAACTCCTGGCACGACTTCGACTACGTCGTCGCGATCGACTACAACCGTGTCCGGGGCACCGCGCCCAACGACCCCACGCGGCCCGAGGGACAGCGCAAGGGCGGCAGCATCTGGCTGCACATGGACCACGGCGGCGGCACGTCCGCGTGCGTGAGCCAGTCCGAGGACGCGATGCGCTACCTGCTGCGCACGCTCGACCCGCGCCTTCACCCCGTGGTGGTCATGGGCGACTCCCGCCACCTCGCCGCATGACCGGTCGGCCCGACCGCCGCACGTCCTTCCGCCGGTGACCGCCGGCGCCGGCGTCCACGAACCGGACGGACCGGCGACAAGGTGCCGGATGCATCTAACGTCTGGGGTGCCGATGAGACGGGGGCCGAACGCGTCGAGGGGAGCCCTGGGATGGCCGAGGAGACAACGGGACGACGGCCCGTGAAGGACGACGGGACGGCGGACCCGGGTGCCGTCGTGGCGCTCCGGGACGTGGGCGTGCGCCGGTACACGACCGACCAGGTGATCCTCGACGGCATCGACTGGACCGTCCGGCCCGGGGAGCACTGGGCGCTGCTCGGCGCGAACGGCGCGGGCAAGACGACGCTGCTGCGGCTGCTCGGCGCGCTCATGCACCCCACCACCGGCAGTGTCGAGGTGCTGGGCGCCCGGCTCGGCCGCGTCGACGTGCGTGAACTGCGGGCCCTCATCGGGCACGTCACCTCCGCACAGCGCGTGCCGCAGGACCTCGACGCCCACACGGTCGTGCTGACCGGTCACACCGGCACGGTGCAGCCGCTGTGGCGGTCCTACGACGAGGAAGTGCGCGAGCGGGCGCACGAGCTCCTCTCCGAGCTGGAGATCAAGGACCTGGCCGACCGGCCGTACGGTGTCTGCTCGGGCGGACAGCGGGCCCGTGTCCTCATCGCCAGGGCGCTGATGGCCGACCCCGCCCTGCTCCTGCTGGACGAGCCGTTCAACGCCCTCGACCTGCCCTCCCGCGAGGACCTCGTGGAGGCCATGCAGCGGCTGGCCGGGGGCCGCCCGCGGCTGGCCACCGTGACGGTCACCCACCACCTGGAGGAGCTGTCCCCCGCCGTCGGTCACGCCCTGCTGCTGCGCGAGGGCAGGATCCTGGCCCGGGGGCCCGTGGCGGACGTGCTGACCGGCCCCTGGCTGACGTCCTGCTTCGGCCGGCCGATCGCGGTGAACCGGCACGAGGGCCGCTGGTGGGCCTACTCCGGTCGACAGGTCTGACCTGGAGGTGTGACCCTGGGTGACGAGCCGGGTCGGGACGGTCAGTGGCTCAGCGTGGCCGGATGCCGCTTTCCACTACCGGGAGTAACGTGATCAACTTTGGCTTCGGGTGCTCCCTACAGCCGAGTTGAGCGCTCTTCTCCGTCCGACCCCCCGTGCGAGGATCCTCATGCCGTCCCAGGGCGATGCTCTGCAGCAAGCGCATTCTGAACACCAACAGCACATGCAGACGTGCCGTCAGTGCCGTGCGGACGGTGCGCCGTGCCCCGTCGCCAAGCACCTGCTGCGCCTGTACAACAACGCCCGGAGGGCGGCCGCCCGGGCCAACTGACCTGACACGAGCGGCGGCAGGCGCCGAGGTACCGGTGCCTGCCGCCGCTTCTTCGTGCGCTCCGGACCCGTTCCGTGAGCCTTTTTCGGCCAAGTCGCCCTGGACGACGACGCGTTCCTCCCGCGTCCGCTTTCGGCCGACCGGGTGACCCTCCCCGGATGCCGCGCGCTGCCGCACGGAAATTGACCGTCCGGATCACCGGACGCGCCGCCGCGGTTCTCCCACATATCGCCATAAAACGTGTGTTATTCATTCATGCACACACCTACGCGGCGCACCTTGCTCAGTGCCTCGATCATGGCTGCCGGCTCAGGTCTCCTGGGAGCCTGCTCCGGGCCAGGCTCCCCGTCGGAGGCGGGTCCGCACCCGGGAACCGCCCGGGGCTCGGGCTCCGCACCGGGATCCGGCACCGCGGACGGCCGCTCCCGTCCCTTCGTGCCGAAGGGGCCCAAGGGGTACGTGAACCCGTCCGACCCCGAGGTGCTGGCCGCCGAGCGCGAGCGCGGCACCGGGCCGGTGCGCACCTTCCGGTTCACGGCCGCGGAGACCACGTTCGACCTGGGCGGACGCTCCGTCAGGACGTGGGCGTACAACGGTGCGGTGCCCGGCGGGGTGATCCGCGTGACCAGGGGCGACATCCTGGACCTCACGCTGGCCAACCGGCTCCCGGTGGCGACGACGCTGCACTCGCACGGGGTGCGCCTGCGCTGCGACATGGACGGTGTGCCGGGGCTCACGCAGGAGGGGATCAAGCCGGGCGAGGAGTTCCGCTACCGCTTCGCCGTGTCCTACCCGGGCACCTATCTCCTCCATTCCCACGAGGGCATGCAGCCCGACCGGGGTCTGTACGCGCCGTTGATCGTGGACGACCCCAAGGAGCCCTTGTCCTACGACAAGGAGTGGGTCGTCGTCCTGGACGACTGGGTGGACGGCGTGGACGGCTCCACCCCGGACGGCGTGCTGTCCCAGCTGCACGGCGGCAAGCGTCCGCCGATGAGCATGGACATGGGCGGCGGCTCCCAGCAGGAAGGTTCCGCCGGCCATCACGCCTCCGCCGGCCACAGCGCGCCGTACGGGAAGTCGGCCGGTGGCCCCTCCCGCGTCCTGCGCCACTCCCACAGCCGCCTCCTGGACGGCATGGGCGGCAACGTCGACTTCCCGTACTACCTGGTCAACGGGCATCTGCCGCACTCCGCCCAGGTGTTCAGGGCCAAGCCGGGGGACCGCGTGCGGCTGCGGCTCATCAACGCCGGCGCCGACACCGCGTTCCGGGTGGCCCTGGGCGGCCACCGGATGACGGTGACGCACACCGACGGCTACCCCGTGGAGCCCCGCGACACGGACGCGCTGCTCATCGGCATGGCCGAGCGCTACGACGTGGTCGTCACCGTCAAGGACGGGATGTTCCCGCTGGTCGCCCTGGCCGAGGGCAAGGGAAGCAAGGCCAGGGCGCTGGCCGTGCTGCGCACCGACAAGGGCAAGGGGCTGCCCTCGCCCTCGGTGCACCCGGACGAGCTGGACGGCCGCCTCCTGCCCGCCCGGGCCCTGCGGCCGCACGAGTCGGTGACCTTCCGCGACCGGGAACCGGACCGGCACATCCGTATCCGGCTGACCGGCAGCATGAAGAAGTACGACTGGGCCTTCGACCACCAGCCGTACTCCACCGAGCACCGCCATCCCGTCCGCAAGGACGAGCGGGTCCGGCTCACGCTGATCAACTCCACCGACATGTGGCACCCGCTGCACCTGCACGGCCACACCTTCGCGCTGGCCGGCCTCGGCGACATCGGCACGCGCAAGGACACCGCGATCGTGCTGCCGCACCGCAAACTCGTCGCCGACTTCGACGCCGACAACCCCGGCCTGTGGATGCTGCACTGCCACAACCAGTACCACTCCGAGTCCGGCATGATGACCATCCTCGGCTACCGCAGGTGACGAGCGCCGCGGTCACGCCGGCGGAGCAGGCGCTGCGCGCTCCGCGGGCGGCGGGGCTGGCCGGGGTCCTGTTCGCGCTGCTGCTCGCGGCGGCCGTCGTACTGATCCGGCTGGGCCTGCCGGAGGGTGCCGACGCGGCCACCGCGCCGGCCGTGACCGACTCCGCGCGGCGTGACGCGCTCCGGACGGCGCTCGGTCTCGTGCCGCTGGCCGGGATCTTCTTCCTGTGGTTCGTCGGTGTGGTGCGCACCCATGTGGGAGCGGCCGAGGACAAGTTCCTGGCGACCGTCTTCCTGGGCAGCGGGCTGGTCTTCGTGGCCACGATGTTCGGGGCGGCCGCCGCGGCCACCGCCGCGCTCGCCACCGCGCGTGCGCCCGGCCCCGCGCCCTCCCCCGCCGCCTGGGAGTTCGGCCGCCGGCTGGCGTACGAGCTGATGACCGGGTACGCGATGCGGATGGCGGCCGTCTTCACCTGCTCCCTGTCGGTGATGGGACACCGGCTGCGGGTGCTGCCGCGGTGGCTGACCGTGCTGGGGCTGCTGGCCGCGCTGACGCTGCTGTTCGCCTCCTCCCGGGTGCCCTGGGCCGAGCTGGCCTTCCCGGCCTGGGCGCTGGTGCTCAGCCTCCACATCCTGGCGGCGGCCGGCCGCCGCACCGGGCCCGTCGCGCCGGCGGCCTGAGAGCCGGGCGGCGGCCGCCGGCGCCTACCCCGCGTACCGGTCGGCGGTTCAACCCCGTGCGCCCGGGACCGCGCGGGCGGATGGCCCGTCACTCCTACGGCGGGCTCCGGCGCGCGGCGGGGCCGTCGCGCTGTGGATCCTGTCGTGGGGGAGATGACCGCCGTCCGAGGGCGTCCGCCGAGCGGGTGGTGCCCGAGGACCTTGCCGCCGGAAGGGCGGGTCGCCAATGAGGCTTGTCGTCGATCTCAACAAGTGCCAGGGCTATGCCCAGTGCGCCTTCCTCGCGCCGGACGTGTTCACGATGCACGGCGAGGAGTCGCTGGTGTACAGCCCCTGGGCCGACGACGAGCAGCGGGAGAAGCTGGCCCGTGCCGTCGCGGCCTGCCCGGTGCAGGCGATCACCGCGGACGGCTCGGACGGCGGCGGCGTCCGCTCCGCCACCGCCGGGCAGGAGGCGTCCGATGCCCGCTGAGCAGTTCCACGAGTGGCTGCGCCGGGAGGGCCGGATCGTCGTCGTGGGTGCCTCACTGGCCGGTCTGCGGGCCGCCGAGACCCTGCGCGCGGAGGGCTTCGCCGGGTCGCTGACCATGATCGGCGACGAGCCGTACGAGCCGTACGACCGGCCTCCGCTGTCCAAGGCGGTCCTGCTCGGCAGGGCGGCGCCGGACCGCACGGACCTTCCCCGGCGCCTCGACGTCGACGCGACGTGGCGGCTGGGCGTGGCCGCGACCGGACTCGACCTCGCGGGCCGGCGGGTCCGGCTCGCCGACGGCGACGAGGTGCCCTACGACCGGCTGCTGATCGCGACCGGGGTCCGGGCCCGGCCCTGGCCGAAGGAGGAGGAGGCCCAGCTCGACGGGGTCTTCGTGCTGCGCACCCGGGACGACGCCGTACGGCTGCACCGGCGGCTGAAGGCCGCGCCGCGCCGGGTCTTCGTGATCGGCGCCGGGTTCACCGGGTCGGAGATCGCCTCCGCCTGCCGCGACCAGGGCATTCCCGTCACCGTGGCCGAGCGGGCGGACGCTCCGCTGGTGGGCGCGCTCGGCGGCGTGGTCGGGACGGTCGCCGCGGAACTGCACCACGACAACGGGGTCGACCTGCGCACCGGGGTCATGGTCACCGGTCTGGAGGGCAGTCCGGTCGGGCGGGTGCGGGCCGCCCACCTGTCCGACGGCAGCGTCGTCGAGACGGACGTCGTGGTGGTGTGCCTGGGCGCGACCCGCAACACCGACTGGCTGACCGGCTCCGGGCTCGGGGCCGGCCCGCGCGGCATCGCCTGCGACGCGGGGTGCCGGGCGTTCGACTTCCGGGGCATCGTCACCGACGACGTGTACGTGGCCGGGGACGTGGCCCGCTCCCCGCACCCGCTGTTCGGCTACCAGTTCCTGTCCCTGGAGCACTGGGGCAACGCCGTCGCGCAGGCCGAGGTGGCCGCGCACAACATGATCAGCGCCAGTTCCGACCGGCGACCGCACATGTGGGTGCCCGCCTTCTGGTCGTCGCAGTTCGGTGTGAACATCAAGTCCGTGGGCGTGCCGTCCATGGGCGAACAGATCATGATCACCCAGGGTTCGCTCGCCGAGCGCCGCTTCGTCGGGGTCTACGGCTACCAGGGCCGGGTGATCGCGGCCGTGAGCTTCGACAACACGCGGTGGCTGGAGTTCTACGAGCGGCAGATCGAGATGGGCGCGCCGTTCCCGGTGGAGTACCCGACGCTGGACCGGCGGCCCGAGGGCCGCAGGCCGGTGCCGGCCGACTTCCCCGACCCGTCCCTGCCGACGCACGGCCCGACGGTGACCCTCAGCGGGTACTCACCGGCCGACCGGCGCATGGTGTTCACCCCGGCCCGCCACTGACCACCGCGCCGCCGGTGCCGGCCGACTTCCCCGACCCGCCCCATCCGAGGACACCCCGAGGACCTCCCATGACGCAACCGTCGCTCATGCGCCGGATCACCGACTTCTCCAGCCGCGCCAACCCCTACCCGCTCTACGCGGAACTGCGCAGGACGCCCGTGCTGCACGAGGAGGAGGGCGGCCCGTACGTCATCAGCTCCTACTACGACATCCTGGGCCTGCTGCACGATCCCCGGATCAGCTCCGACGCCGGCAACCTCACCACGCCGGGCGCCGACGAGCTGTCGGGGCCGGAGGCGACGGGCCTGCCGCCGAGCTTCATCCGGCTCGACCCGCCCGAGCACGACCGGCTGCGGCGGATCGCCAACAGTTCGTTCGGGCCGCCGCACCGGCCGCATCGGATCGACTCCATGCGCGAGGAGCTGGGACGTATCGTCACCGATCTCCTCGACGGGCTCGGCGACGCCCGGCAGGTCGACCTCGTCGACCAGTTCGCGTACCCCTTCCCGGTGACGGTGATCTGCCGTCTCCTCGGGGTGCCCCGCGAGGACGAGCCGCGCTTCCGCACCTGGGTCGACCCGATCGTCGCCGGCCTGGACCCGGACTCGCGCGACGACCCGGAGGCGCCGGTCCAGCGCGCCGCGCAGGAGGCCCGGCTCCAGCTCGGCATGTACCTGGCCGGGCTGGCGGAGCAGCGCGCCAAGGAGCCCCGCGACGACATGCTGTCCGATCTGACGGCCGGCCACGGCCCGGACGGGGCCATGTCGACGATGGAGGTGCTCAGCACGGCGGTGCTGCTGCTCATCGCGGGCCACGAGACGACGGTCAACCTCATCACCAACGGCATGCTCACCCTGCTGCGCCACCCGGAGCACCTGCGGCGGCTGCGCGAGGACCCGGGCCTCAGCGTCAACATCGTCGAGGAACTGCTGCGCTACGAGCCCCCGGTGCAGCTGGTGCCCTCGCGGACCTGCATCACGGACATCGAGCTGCGCGGGGTGACGATCCCCAGGGGTTCGCGGATCTGGCTCGTGCTGGGCGCGGGCAACCGGGACCCGGAGCGCTTCGAGGACCCCGACCGGTTCGACCCGGACCGCGGGGACATCCAGCACCTCGGGTTCGGCAGCGGTGTCCACGTGTGCTTCGGCGCGCCGCTGGCCCGGCTGGAGACGCAGATCGCGCTCACCGAGCTGGCCCGGCGCCTGGACAACCCCCGGCTCGTCGAGGACCCGCCGCCCTACCGGCAGAACGCGGTGCTGCGCGGCCCGCGGCACCTGAACGTCGCGATCGACGGCGTGCTGGCCTGACGAGCCCGAAAATCTTCTGGACAACACAGAAAAATCAGACAAAATGAATAAGTATCCCGATCGCGACTTCGAGGAGCCGCCCCCGCATGGCGTACGGAGCCCCCCACAGCCCCACCCCGCCGCCGCACCCCGACCTGGACCTGGCTCGTGACTGCGAGCACTGTCTGGGCTGGGGGACCGTCGTCACCCAGGACGGTCAGCACGAACTGTGCGACACCTGCCAGTCCGCTCCGGACGACGGCGGTCCGTCGCTCGGCGCGAGCGCGCGGCACCGGTCCCCCGGCTGACGGCACGGCTCCGTCCGGCGCGAGCACACGGCTCCGGCCCATCCACTCCAGCCGGTCCGGGGGACGACCCCGCTCCTGGCCGCCCGCTCCTGGCCGGTCCCGGCGGCGCTTCCCCGCCCGGCCCAGGCAGCGCTGCTCCGTCCGAGTGGTGCAACCTCTCGCCCCGTCGTAGCGTCGTTGATGAGTTTCTGACGTCGTCGGTTGGGAGCGGACATGGGCGAACACACAGTGAGGACCGCGGTCACGCTCGGTGCAGCCGTCCTGCTCACCGCGGGTCTGGGAACGGCCTCCGCGGCACAGGCGGCACCGGCAGGAGCAGGTGCCTCGCACACCACGCACCGGCAGCCCGTGTTCGTCGACTGCCTCTGGAAGCCGCAGACGCGCCCCGACGCGTTCATCCTGGCCTGCGGCGACGGCAACAGCCGCCTGTCCTCGCTGCACTGGACGAAGTGGAACGGCCGCTCGGCGGTGGCCGAGGGCGTCAACCTCGTCAACGACTGCAAGCCGTACTGCGCGGCCGGGACCTTCCGCTCGTACCCGGTCGTCGTGCGCCTGGACCGCGCGGAGCCCTGGAAGAAGCACCCGCGGTTCGAGCACTTCACCCGGCTCAGCCTCGCCTTCCCCGGCAACCGGCCGGACGGGTACGGGCGCGTGGTCACCTACTCCCTGTGGAACTGAGCCCGTGATGCACCCGATCACCAAGGGCCTGCTGGCGGGCGCCGCGGGAACACTCGCGCTGGACGTGGTCACGTACGGCGACATGCTGCTGCGCGGGCGGCCGTCCAGCGGCATCCCGGCCGAGGTCGCCGGCCGGCTCGCCGGCCGCGCCCGGATCCCGCTCGGCGGCGGTGAGGAGAAGGAGAACCGCACCCAGGCGGCCGGGGCGCTGATGGGCTACGCCACCGGGGTGGGCGCGGGAGTGGCCTACGGCCTGCTCGGCCACCGGCGCCCGGCGCTGTCCGGCTGGACGGCCGGACCGCTGCTGGGCGCCGCCGTCATGGCGGGAGCCAACGCGCCCGCGACCGTCCTGCGGCTGACCGACCCCGCTTCCTGGGACCTGGCGTCCTGGGTGTCCGACGTCGTGCCGCACCTGGTGTACGGCCTGACCACCACGGCGGCGTACCGGGCCATGCGCTGACCGGTGGGCGCCGGCACCGGGCGGCCGCCCGGTCCACGAGAGCGGGGAAGCACCGTGATGTTGCGCATCGGGGCCGAGGAGGAGTTCCACCTCGTGGAGGCCGAGAGCGGACGGCTGGTGCCCAGGGCCGGCGCCGTCCTCGAACGCCTGGGCGGGCCGGGGTTCGCGCCCGAGCTGCAGCGGTCGGTCGTGGAGAGCAACAGCGGGGTGCACGACACCCTGGACGGCCTGCTCGCAGACCTGACCGCGTCCCGGCACCGGCTCGCCGCGACGGCCTCCTCGCTCGGACTGGCCGTGGTGGCCGCAGGCACCGTCCCGCTGGCCGCGCTCGCCCCGGGCGACGTCACCGACGACCCGCGCTACCGGCACATGGCCGAGCGGTACCGGCGGGTCGCCGACGAGCAGCTGGTCTGCAGCGCGCAGGTGCACGTCGACGTACCCGACCGGGACACGGCCGTACGCGCCATGTGCCTGGTCTCGCCGTGGCTCCCCCCGCTGCTGGCGCTCTCCGCCAGCTCCCCGTTCTGGCTCGGTGCCGACACCGGTTACGCGAGCTGGCGGACGATGCTGTGGCAGCGCTGGCCCACCGCAGGACCGGCCGGCTGCCACCCCGGAGCCGCCTCCTACGACGCCCTGCTGGGGGACCTGATCCGCTCCGGGGTCATCAGCGACCCGGGAATGGTCTACTACGACGTCCGGCCCTCCGCGCACCTGCGGACCCTGGAGCTGCGCATCTGCGACGCCTGCCCGCGGGTGACGACGGTGGTGCTGGTGGCCGGGCTCTTCCGGGCGCTCGTCCACGACGCCTGCGCCCGGCTCGCCCGGCGCGACCCGCCCGGGTGCGACGGTCACCACGAGTGGCTGCGGGCCGCCACCTGGCAGGCGGCGCGCTCGGGCCTCGAAGGCCCGCTGGTCGACCCGGTCACCCACCGTGCCGCCCCCGCCCGGACGGTCCTGGCGGGCATGCCGGCCCGGTTCCGCCCGGCGCTGGAGGCGTCCGGCGACTGGGACACCGTCCGTGAACTGCTGGACGCGGCCCTGGCCGACGGCAGCGCCGCGCGGCGACTGCGGTGCACGGCCGAACAGCTGGGGCAGGCCGCCGCCGTACGGCTGCTGGCCGCCGAGACCCGCGGTGCCGCGGCCCGGCCCGCCGCAGCGGCCCGCTCCGGCGGCCCCGGCCGTTCCGCGGGCGCCGCCGCCTCCCGCCCGCTCGCGCCGGGCCCCGGTACCGGCCGGGGGACGTGAGCGGCGGACCTCGGCCCGGCGCTCCCCGGGGCGTTTCGGAATGCGCCGGACGGGCAACTCCTTGTGTCGAGCGCGCTGCAGCCGGGGAGTCGCCATGTGGAAGCGCAGGAAGGGCGTACGGTCCGCCGTACCCGTGCCGCTGGAACTGTGCGACCTGTGCGCCCTGACCTTCCCGGCGGACGAGGCGGTGCGGGGGTACGTGCCGGACTCGTCCGCCGTGCACCCCACCGCGGACTGGTTCGACGGGCTGCGGCTGGTCACCGCGTGCAGTGAAACGCACTTCGCCGCCGTCCAGGAGCGCTACCGCCACCGCCCCTTCGTCCAGGAGGAACTCTGGGCGGCCAAGATCGACCGCGCGCTGAGCGGCGGCACCCCGGCGCTCACCATGGGGCAGCTCGGCTGCCGCACGGGCCTGCACGCACCGGAGATCCGGCGCGCCATCGCCTGGCACAACGCGCACCGGCCGCACGGCCCGCAGCCCTGACGGGCCGGGCACCAGGACCCGGTTTCGGAGGCCTGCCCGGCGGGCACCCGGGGCGGGCCCGTCGGCCGCACCGCCGCGGACGGCGGAGCGTGCCCGGACGGGCGCCGAGCGAGGAGGCCGGACATGAGCGAGCGCGACACCGCGGCGGTGGACCGGACGGAGGGCGGCCGTCCGGGCGCGTCCGGCGGCCTGCTGTCCGGACCGCAGCCCGACGTGGCCCGGGCCGCCGGTTACCCCGACGCCCCGCCGCGCATGGGCTTCTTCACCGACACCTCCGTCTGCATCGGGTGCAAGGCGTGCGAGGTGGCGTGCAAGGAGTGGAACTCCGTGCCCGAGGACGGGCTGGGGCTCACCGGCATGTCCTACGACAACACGCGGGGCCTGGGCGCGAACACCTGGCGGCACGTGGCCTTCATCGAACAGACGAGGCCGGCCGGCCCCGCGCAAGGCGCGGCGGGCGCCGAGGGGTTCGACGTGTTCGAGGCCGCCCGCGCCCTGGACACCCCCCGGGCCTCCCCGGCTTCACCTGCTTCTCCGGTCCCCCCGAATGCCCCGGTGTCCCCACCCGCCCCCGACGGGCGGACGGAGCTGCGCTGGCTGATGTCCTCCGACGTCTGCAAGCACTGCACGCACGCGGCCTGCCTGGACGTCTGCCCCACCGGAGCGCTCTTCCGCACCGAGTTCGGCACGGTGGTGGTCCAGGAGGACGTGTGCAACGGCTGCGGGTACTGCGTGCCGGCCTGCCCCTACGGGGTCATCGACCAGCGCGAGGAGGACGGCCGGGTCTGGAAGTGCACCTTGTGCTACGACCGGCTCGGGGTCGGCATGGAACCGGCGTGCGCGAAGGCGTGCCCCACTGAATCCATCCAGTTCGGCCCGCTGGAGGAGCTGCGGGAGCGGGCCGCCGGCCGGGTGGAGCGGCTGCACTCGGCCGGCGTCACCGGGGCCCGGCTCTACGGCGAGAGCCCGCAGGACGGGGTCGGCGGCGACGGCGCGTTCTTCCTGCTGCTCGACGAGCCCGAGGTCTACGGGCTGCCGCCCGACCCGGTGGTCACCACCCGCGACCTGCCGGCGATGTGGAAGCACGCGGCGATGGCCGCCGCGTCGCTCGCCGCCCTGGGCTTCGCGAGCTTCGTGAGGAGGCCCCGATGAGCGGACCGGGCGACGCGAGGCAGCCGGGACCGGACGGCGGGCGGGGCCCTGGCGCGAGCGACGGAACGGACGGCGGACCGGCCGTCACCCGCGACGGTGTCCAGGGCGCGCGCCCCGGCCGGCAGGCTCCGGCGCCCGGACCGGCCGGCGGGCCGGGACACACGGACCGCTCCGGGCGCACCGGCCGGTCCGGACGCGGCCGGCGCGGACGCGGTGAGCAGTCGATGGTGCCCGAGGCGGCGTTCTCCTCGTACTACGGCGAACCGGTCCTGAACAAGCCCACCTGGAAGCCGGTCGACATCGCCGGATACCTCTACCTCGGCGGGCTGGCGGGCGCGTCGTCCCTGCTGGCGGCAGGCGGGCAGGGCACCGGGCGGCCGGGTCTGGCGCGGGTGGCGAAGCTGGGCGCGGCGGGTGCCATCAGCCTGTCCCTGGGCGCGCTGGTGCACGACCTCGGCCGGCCCGCGCGCTTCCTGAACATGCTCCGCGTGTTCAAGCCCACCTCGCCGATGAACACGGGCTCGTGGCTGCTGGCCGGGTACGCGCCGCTGACCCTGGCCGCCGTTGCCGCCGACCTCACGGGCCGCGCGCGGCTCGCCGGGGCGGGCGCCACCGCCGGGGCGGCCGTGCTGGGTCCGGCGGTGGCCACGTACACGGCCGTGCTGCTCTCCGACACGGCGGTGCCGTCCTGGCACGAGGGCTACCGGGAACTGCCGTTCGTCTTCGCGGGGTCGGGGGCGAGCGCGGCGGCCGGGCTGGCCCTCCTCTGCGCGCCGCTGCGCCAGGCCGGACCCGCGCGCCGGTTGGCCGTGCTGGGTGCCGCGCTGGAGCTGGGCGCCTTCCGGCGGATGAAGCGCGGGATGGGCCTGGCGGCCGAGCCGTTCGAGCAGGGCCGGCCGCACCGGCTGCTGCGGGCGGCGGAGCTGCTGACCGCGGGCGGCGCCGCGCTGGCGGCGTACGCGGGCCGGGGCGCTAGGTCCTGTCGTCAAATTCCCGTCGTCCGCCCGGAGGGCGGGCCTCGCGGCGTCAGGTGCGTGCTCTCGGCGTGCCGGGCCCTGACCCTCGTACTGGACGTACTCGGGTCTGGGCCCGGTGCGGCGAGAGTGCGTGCATGGCGTCGCGAGGCAGGCGGGAATGTGACGACAGGGCCTAGGCGGCGCGGGCGCGGCGGCCGGGTGCCGGCGGCGGTCGCGGGGGCGGCGCTGCTGACGGGTTCGGCCGCGCTGCGCTTCGGGGTGTTCCACGCCGGCGTGGCCTCGGCCGAGGATCCCCGGTACACGGTCGTACCCCAGCGGGAGCGGCTGCGCGCCCGCGCCGGCTGACGGCGGCACGGCGCCCGCCGGGCCACCGCCGGTCGGGTGAGCGCCCGGCGGCCGTACGGCCACGCACCCCCCGCCGCGGGTCCGGTTTCACCGGGCGCGGGCGGGGAACCCCGCAGCAACCGCGCCGCTCCACGGAGCGCCGTCACCGGAGAGGAGGGCCAGGTCATGGGTGTACGCACCTGGATCGACTCCTGGCCGGTCTACCGCCAGCTCACCGGCACCGACCCGCTGGGCCGGGGTGCCGCGGCCAAGAGCGGGCCCACCGCGCGGCTCACCCCCCGGGTCGCCTCCGCCGACCGGGTCGTGAAGTCGGTCTGCCCCTACTGCGCCGTGGGCTGCGGCCAGAACGTGTACGTCGAGGACGAGCGGGTCACGCAGATCGAGGGCGACCCCGACTCCCCGGTCTCCCGCGGGCGGCTGTGTCCCAAGGGCTCGGCCAGCCTCCAGCTGACCACCGGGAGTTCCCGCGAGCACCACGTGCTGTACCGGCGTCCGCACGGCACCGAGTGGGAGCGCCTGGACCTGGACACGGCGATGGACATGATCGCCGACCGGGTCGTCGAGGCGCGGCGCGCGGGCTGGCAGTGGGAGGCCGACGGCACACGCACCCGGCGCACGCTCGGCATCGCCAGTCTGGGCGGGGCGACGCTGGACAACGAGGAGAACTACCTCATCAAGAAGCTGTTCACGGCGCTCGGGGCGATCCAGATCGAGAACCAGGCGCGTATTTGACACTCCTCCACCGTTCCCGGTCTGGGAACCTCGTTCGGCCGCGGCGGCGCGACCACCTTCCAGCAGGACCTGCAGAACGCGGACTGCATCGTCATCCAGGGCTCGAACATGGCCGAGTGCCATCCGGTCGGGTTCCAGTGGGTGATGGAGGCCAAGGCACGCGGCGCCAAGGTGGTCCACGTGGACCCGCGGTTCACCCGCACCAGCGCGCTCGCGGACGTGCACGTGCCGCTGCGCGCGGGCTCGGACATCGCCTTCCTCGGCGGGATCATCAACCACGTGCTGAGCACCGGCGCGTACTTCCGTGACTACGTCGTCGCGTACACCAACGCGCCGGTGGTGCTGCGGGAGGACTTCCGCGACACCGAGGACCTGGACGGGGTGTTCTCCGGGCTGGACCCCGACAGCCGCAGCTACGACAACACGAGCTGGCAGTACGAGGGCACCGAGATGCAGGCGGCCTCCGGACAGCGCGACGAGGAGTACGGCAAGCGCACCGGCGGCGCCCCGGTGAGCGAGGCGGCGGGCAGCGAGTCCCACGGCTCGGGCGGCCCCGCCATCGGTGAGGACGAGCCCGAACGGGACGAGACCCTGAGCCACCCGCGGTGCGTGTTCCAGGTGCTCAAACGGCACTACGCCCGCTACACGCCCGAGCTGGTGGAGCGGATCTGCGGGGTGCCGCAGGACCTGTTCCGGCAGGTGTGCGAGCTAGTCACGGAGAACTCCGGGCGGGAGCGGACCACCGCGTTCGCCTACGCGGTGGGCTGGACCCAGCACACCGTGGGGGTGCAGTACATCCGGGCCGCCGCCGTGCTGCAGAGCCTGCTCGGCAACATCGGCCGGCCGGGCGGCGGGATCATGGCGCTGCGCGGGCACGCCTCCATCCAGGGGTCGACGGACATCCCCACCCTGTTCAACCTGCTGCCCGGGTACATCCCGATGCCGTACGCGCACCGCAACGAGGACCTGGACGCCTTCGTGCGCGGCGAGGCGGCCCGCAAGGGCTACTGGGGCAACATGCGCGCCTACATGGTGAGCCTGCTCAAGGCCTACTGGGGTGAGGCGGCGACGGCGGAGAACGACTTCTGCTTCGACTACCTGCCGCGGCTGACCGGCTCGCACTCCACCTACGAGACGGTGACGGCCCAGCTGGAGGGCGTCTGCAAGGGTTACTTCCTCATGGGTGAGAACCCGGCGGTCGGTTCGGCCAACTCCAAGATGCAGCGGCTGGGCATGGCCAACCTGGACTGGCTCGTCGTGCGGGACTTCTCGCTGATCGAGTCGGCCACCTGGTGGAAGGACGGCCCGGAGATCGAGACCGGCGAGCTGCGCACGGAGGACATCGGCACGGAGGTGTTCTTCCTGCCGGCCGCCGCGCACACCGAGAAGGACGGCAGCTTCACCAACACGCAGCGGCTGCTGCAGTGGCACCACCAGGCCGTCGAGCCGGCCGGGGAGGCGCGCAGCGACCTGTGGTTCACCTACCACCTCGGGCGGATCATCCGGGAGAAGCTGGCCGGGTCGGCCGATCCGATGGACCGGCCGGTGCTGGACCTGACGTGGGACTACGGGACGAAGGGCGAGCGGGCCGAGCCCGACGCGGAGGAGGTCCTGGCGGAGATCAACGGCCGCGACGCCGAGGGCCGCCCGCTGGCCTCCTACGAGCAGCTCGCGTCCGACGGCTCCACGGTCTGCGGCTGCTGGATCTACTGCGGGGTGTACGCCGACGGGGTGAACCAGGCCGCGCGGCGCAGGCCCGGCGGCGAGCAGGACTGGGTGGCATCCGAGTGGGGGTGGGCGTGGCCCGCCAACCGCCGCATCCTGTACAACCGGGCGTCGGCGGACCCCGACGGCAGGCCGTGGAGCGAGCGCAAGGCGCTCGTGTGGTGGGACGCCGACGCGGGCGAGTGGACCGGCCACGACGTCCCCGACTTCAAGAAGGACAAGGCGCCCGGCCACCGGCCACCGCCGGACGCCACCGGTCCCGAAGCGCTCTCGGGCACCGACCCGTTCATCATGCAGGCCGACGGGAAGGCCTGGCTGTACGTGCCCTCCGGACTCACCGACGGGCCGCTGCCGACCCACTACGAGCCGCAGGACTCCCCCTTCCCGAACCTGCTGTACGGCCGGCAGCGCAACCCGGTGCGGCAGGTCATGCCGTCCGTCCCGGACAACCGTTACCAGCCCAGCGGCGACGAGCCCGGCTCGCAGGTGTACCCGTACGTGGCCACCACCTACCGGCTCACCGAGCACCACACGGCGGGCGGGATGTCCCGCTGGCAGCCCTATCTGGCGGAGCTGCAGCCGGAGTTCTTCTGCGAGGTGTCGCCGGAACTGGCCGCCGAGCGCGGGCTCGAACACACCGGGTGGGCGACGATCGTCAGCGCCCGGGGTGTCGTCGAGGCGCGGGTGCTGGTGACCGACCGGGTGCCGCCGCTGAGGGTGCACGGCCGCACCCTGCACCAGGTGGGGCTGCCCTACCACTGGGGCCCCAACGGCCTCAGCACGGGTGACGCCGCCAACGAGCTGGTGCATCTGTCCCTGGATCCCAACACGCACATCCAGGAGACCAAGGCGTTCGCCGTCGACATCCGGCCGGGGCGCCGCCCCCGCGGCCCCGCCGCACCGGCGCTGGTGCGCGCCTACCGGGAGCGGGCCGGCATCGACGACCGCACGGGGACCGAGCCCTGACCGGCACACGGCCCCGGGGCGGTCCCGGCGCGGCCGGCTCCTCGTCCGCTCATCTCAGGACGAGCGAGTGCGGGCCGGGAGCGACCAGTTCGCCGATCACCGCGGCCCCGGGCACCTCCCCGGCGACGAGCAGGCCGCCGGAGGTCTGGGCGTCGGCCAGCAGCAGCCGGGTGTCCGGGTCGGTGGCGCCGAAGTCGGTGAAGGGGGCCACCCACTCCAGGTTGCGCCGGGTGCCGCCGCTGACGTAGCCGTCGCGTACGGCCTCCCGGGCGCCGTCCAGGTAGGGCACGGCGGCGGTGTCGAGCACCGCGGTGACGCCCGAGGCGCGCGCCAGTTTGTGCAGGTGGCCGAGGAGTCCGAAACCCGTCACGTCGGTGGCGCAGCGGGCCCCCGCGGCGACGGCGGCGGCCGCCGCGTCACGGTTGAGGGCCGTCATGGCCGCCACCGCCTGCGCGAACCGTTCCCCGGTGGCCTTGTGGCGGTTGTTCAGCACGCCGAGGCCCAGCGGTTTGGTCAGGGACAGCGGCAGGCCGGGCCGGCCGGCGTCGTTGCGCAGCAGCCGGCCGGGGTCGACGAGACCGGTGACGGCCATGCCGTACTTGGGTTCCGGGTCGTCCACGCTGTGCCCGCCGCCGACGTGGCAGCCGGCCTCGGCGGCGATGTCGAGGCCGCCGCGCAGCACCTCGCGGGCCAGCTCGAAGGGCAGCACGCCGCGGGGCCAGGCCAGGAGGTTCACGGCGAGGACCGGGCGGCCGCCCATGGCGTACACGTCGGACAGGGCGTTGGCCGCGGCGATGCGGCCCCAGTCGTAGGGGTCGTCGACGACCGGGGTGAAGAAGTCGGCGGTGGACACCAGTGCCGTGGCCGCGGAGCCGTCCGGGGCGGGCAGGGCGACGACCGCCGCGTCGTCGCCGGTGGCCGGTCCGACCAGCATCGGGATGTCGTCCGGTGCCGGCGGCGGGGTCAGTCCGCCGAGCAGGTCCTCCAGTTCGCCGGGCGGGATCTTGCAGGCGCAGCCGCCGCCGTGGGCGAACTGCGTCAGCCGTACGGGCGTTTCGCTGCTGGCGGTCATGCCGGGTCCTTCCGGTAGCCTGGCGGGCGGTGGAGGCGTGTGGGTGCCTGGTGGCCCTCCCGGTCTTCAAAACCGAGGTGTCCGAGGATCTCGGGCAGGCGGGTTCGATTCCCGTCCGCCTCCGTCCCGCCTTCTTCTCAGGTGTCTTCCGCGGCTTCCCGGTCCTTCGTGGTTCCCGGCCGGCAGCGGCGGTGCAGGTCGTCGACGCGTTCGGTGTGTCCGCGGGCGTCGAGGAGTTCCAGCAGCGGGACGGCGACCCGGCGGGTGGTGCCGAGGGCCCTGCGCGCCTCGCTCAGGGTGAAGGGCTGCGGCAGCCTGCGCAGCACGGCGGCGGCCTCGGTGTCCGCGCCCGGCAGCAGGACGACTCCCTCGGTGACGCGCAGCAGCGCGCCCGCCCGGACGGCGGCGGCCAACGCCTTGCGGTGCAGCCCGAGTTCGGCCAGGCGGTCGGCCTCGGGGGCACGGAAGGGCGCCTTCTCCAGCTCCTCGCGCACGGCGTCGACGGCGGCCTGCAGGGGCGGCGGCAGTGCGGGGCGGGCCCGGGCCGGGACGTACAAGCGGCCTTCCTCGCCGAGCAGCCCGGTGGCGCCGGGGGTGCGGGCCAGGGCGTCCACGAGGGTGCGGTCGGGCAGGCCGAGCAGCCGCCGGGCCGCTTCGGCGGGCAGGCCCGGCTCCATGGGGTGCTGTTCGGCGTACCGCTCGACCTCGGCGGCCAGCCGCTCGCGCAGCCGGGCCCAGTGCGCCGGGTCGGCCAGCCAGTCGCCGGTCACCGGCGCGGTGGGCGCGGGCACGCCCATGGCCAGCAGTTCCGAGCGGCGGACGATGCCGCGGCGGCGCAGTTCCGCGGCGCCGTCGGGCCGGCCGGTCAGTGCGGCCAGCTGTGCGGCGCGGGCCCGGCCCGCGCCCCGCCGCTCCAGGCGCGGGGGCCGGACGTCGAGGACGGTCGCCGCGGAGGGCGGCCGGCCGCCGCCCGGCTCGCGCAGCACCGCCCGGTCGCCCACCCGCAGCGGCAGGCGCCGGCTCAGGGTGAGCCTCGCGGTGTCCTCGCCCAGGGGGCGCACGGTCACCGGGACGGCGGCCGTGCCGAGGTGCAGCCGCAGCGTCCGCGGCAGGTCAGCGGTTCCTTCGCCGCAGACGCGGACGTCGGCCAGGTCGGTGAGCAGCCAGCGGTCGGGGGTGAGCAGCACGTCCCCGCGGCGCAGCGCTCCGTCCAGGGGGCCGTGCACGTTGACCGCGACCCGCGCCACCCCGGTGACGGCCGTGCGTTCCTGCTGGAGGCACTGCAGCGCGCGTACCCGCAGCGCGGTGGTGCCGTCCGAGGCCACCAGGCGGTCCCCCACGCGCAGGGTGCCCGCGCCGAGCGTGCCGGTCACGACGGTGCCGTGCCCGCGCACGGTGAACGCACGGTCCAGCCACAGCCGTACGTCGGCGTCGGCGGGCGGTTCGGGCAGGGTGCGGGCGAGGCGGGCCAGCTCGGCGCGCAGCCCGTCGAGGCCGGCGCCGGTCACCGCGCTCACCGCGACGGACGGCACGGTGCCCAGGGAGGTGCCGGCCAGCCGCCGGACGGCGTCGGCGCGCACCGGCTCGGGGTCGGCGAGGTCGCTGCGGGTCACGGCGAGCACGGCGTGCCGGACGCCGAGCGCGTCGAGGATCGCCAGGTGCTCCTGCGACTGGGGCTGCCAGCCCTGGTCGGCGGCGACCACGAAGAGCACGGCGGGCACGGGCCCGGCCCCGGCCAGCATGGTGGCGACGAACTTCTCGTGTCCGGGCACGTCGACGAAGGCCAGGTACTCGCCGTCCGGCGCGGTCCGGGTCCACACGAAGCCGAGGTCCAGGGTGAGCCCGCGGCGCCGTTCCTCCTCGTAGCGGTCGGGTTCCATCCCGGTCAGGGCGCGCACGAGGGCGGACTTTCCGTGGTCGACGTGGCCGGCGGTGGCCAGGACCCGCATGGTGCCGCCTACCTTTCCGCGGCCCGGCGCACGGCTTCGGCCAGCCGTTCGTCGTCCTCGGGCGGCACGGCCCGCAGGTCGAGCAGGCACCGCCCGCCCTCGACCCGCCCCACCACGGGCAGCGGGCCGGTGCGCAGGGCCGCGGCCCAGGATTCCGGCAGGGAGAGGGCCGCGCTGGGCAGTGTCACGCCGGGTGCGCCGCCGCCGCCGACCGTGGCGGCCGAGGCGACGGCCCGTACGTCGAGGCCGGCGCCGCTCAGGTCGGCGGCGAGCTGCCCGGCGCGGCGGGCCAGCTCCCGGGGGTCGGCGGTGAGGGCCGTGGCGGTGGGGGTCGCGGGGCCCGTCAGGGTCGCCTCCAGCGCGGCGAGTGTCAGTTTGTCGACCCGCAGCGCGCGGGCGAGCGGGTGCCGGGCGAGGCGGTGCACGAGGCCGGTGTCGCCGAGGAGCAGTCCGCACTGGGGGCCGCCGAGCAGTTTGTCCCCGCTGGCGGTCACCAGCGCCGCGCCGGCCCGCAGTTCGGTCGTGGCGTCGGGTTCCTCGGGCAGCAGCGGGTGGGGGGCGAGCAGGCCGGAGCCGATGTCGGCGACGACCGGGACGCCGAGCGCCGACAGGTCGCGGGTGGCGGCGGCGCGGGTGAAGCCGCTGATCCGGAAGTTGGACGGGTGGACCTTCAGGACGAACCCGGTCTGCGGGCCGACGGCCTCGGCGTAGTCCGCGACCGCCGTGCGGTTGGTGGTGCCGACCTCGCGGAGCCGGGCGCCGGTGGAGACCAGCAGGTCCGGCAGGCGGAATCCGTCGCCGATCTCCACCATCTCGCCGCGGCTGATGACGATCTCGCGCCCGGCGGCGAGCGCGGTCGCCGCGAGGACGAGCGCGGCGGCGCCGTTGTTGACGACGTGCGCGGCGTGCGCCGACGGCACGCGTGCGCGCAGCGCGGCCAGGGCGCTGCGGCCGCGCCGGGCGCGGACACCGGCGTTCAGGTCGAGTTCGACGTCGGTGGGGCCTGCCGCGTCCTGCACCGCCTGCCGGGCCGCCGCCGACAGGGGCGCCCGGCCGAGGTTGGTGTGCAGGAGGACGCCGGTGGCGTTGATCACGGGGCGCAGTCCGCCGGCCGTGGGCGTTAGCAGCGCGAGGGCGGTGTCCGCGACGTCCTCGGGGGCCACCGTGCCGTGGCGCGCCTGCTCCTGCGCCTGCCGTACGGCTGCCTTCACGGGCCGCGGCCCGAGCCGGCCGGCGGCCTGGAGCAGTCGCGGGTCGCGCAGGACGGCGTCGGTGCGGGGAATCCGCCGCCGGGCGTCCGGCGCCGGCCGGTCCCGGGCGGTGGTGCCGTGGGCATCGGCCCCGGGCGCCCCCGTGGTCGCGGCCGTGCCACGCTCCCGCTGCCCCGCGACCCGCTGGTCCACCGCAGCCCCTCCGTTCCGAGCCCGCTCTCCCGGCCGTCCTGGCGGGCCCATCGTCCCTCAGCGACGGCGGTCCTCCGCACGACACGCCGGTACCCCGGCGGCGGCGGAGGACACCTCCGTACGCTTCGGCCCGTCAGGAGCGGACGGCCGTCAGGCCCCGGGCCGACGGCCGTCACGTGCTCGGCAGCCGGGCGTCAGGTGCTCAGCAGCCGGTTGAAGAAGGACCGGTAGCGGCGCAGCGCCTTCCGCAGCTCCTCCGTGTCCACCTGTTCGCCCTGGCTCCACTGCCCCTCCAGCTCCTCCTTGTGCCGGGCGAAGGTGGCGGCCAGGGTCTGCATGACGTCGGCGACCAGGGTGTCGGCGGCGTGCACGGCCTCGCGCGGGTCGTCGACGAACTTGCTCTGCGTCTCGTGCCAGCGGTCGCGGAACCCCTGCTCGTCCTCGGTGCTCAGCAGCCGGGGAGCGTCCTCGCCGTCACCGGCGGGCCTGGTCGTCTCGGGGGTCCGGGCGGTGTCCGGGCTTCCCGTTGCCGCCGGGCCCTCTGCCGTGTCCTGGCCTGTGGCCGTCTGCGCGGTCCTCGCCGTGCCGGGAACCGAGGTGTCCGCAGCCGCCTCCGTGTCCGCGGTCGCGCCCGCGCCCGCGCCCGCGGACCGTTCCTGTCCGGCACTCTGGTCGGGCCGGTCCCGCTGCGGGGTCGTGGCGCTGCCGGCCCTGCCCGGTGACGGGGTGCCGGTGCTCTCCCCCGGGTAGAGGGGGGCTTCGCGGGAGGCCGTCCCCGGTTCGCCGCCGGTCCGTTCCGGGGCGCCGGACGGCTGCTGCGCCAGGTCCTCGGTGGACAGGCCGCCGCTGAAGCGGCTCGGCTGGTCTTTGTCTCTGTGCATGGTGTTCCTCCCTGCCGGGCCGGCGTCGTCGGTGTCGTCAGGCGGGCGCCGGCCGGGGTGGCAGGCCGGGTGTCAGGACCGGGCGGGTGCCCGGCCTCCGTCGGAGAGCAGTTCGTCGAAGAGCGCGCGGTAGTGCACCATGGCGCCGCGCAACTGCTCGGTGGTGGCCTGGCTGCTGGTGCTCAGCGTCTCGATCTCGTGGGCGGCCCGGTAGTGGTCGAGCGTCCGGCCGTGCTCGACCGACAGGTCGGCGGCCTGCTGCTCGAAACCGCCGGTGGGGTAGCCCCGCTCGTGCATCAGCGAGGTCACCAGCCGGTCAGCGTCGTGCACCGCGTCCTCGGGCCGGTCCACGAACTCCTCCTGGACGCTGCTCCACTCGCGTGTGTAGCGGTCCCGCGAGACGGCGGGCAGCGGCTTGATGTCCAGCGAGTCGTGCCGCTTTTCGCGGTCCTTGAGTTCGCGCTCGCCCGCCCTGCGGCTTTCGGCGCCCTGGACGGTCCGTTCGTACTCGGGGCCGAAGCGCCTGCGGAGGCGGCGGCGCCGTGTCAGCAGCGAAACCGCCACGGCGATCAGGGCCAGCACGACGACGATTGGGATGATGATGGCGAGAAGTGTTCCCGTGGACATGTGATGCACCCCCTTGGGCACTGCTCCGCGTGCCCGACATCGGTGGCATTATGCGCGGGTGTCGGGTTCCACCTTTTTTCGCCCTGATTTTTGTCCCGGTCCGCACCCGCCGCTCAAGATGCCGTCACGCGAACGGGCGACTAGCGTCTACCAGTGAGAGCCGCAACCGGGGCATGCCCCTCCGGCGAGGCCTCCACCGCGGGGCCCGCCGGACGTGTCGCACCTCCGGCTGTGACGCCGACGACCGCGCCGCACATCCTCTGGCAGACGGGCGCGGCCATCATTCTCGCGCGGTTTCATGCGCGAGACGATGGAAGGAAAGGTACAACCCATGCGAGCACAGCGCGTCAAGCGCCTCTTCGCCGTGTCCGCGGCCGGCATCATGATGGCCGGCGGCGCCGCGATCGGGGCGGCCGGGACCGCATCGGCCCATGACTCGAACTACAACTCACACGACCACTCCGGTTACAGCCGCGACTGCTCGGACTACGGATGGTGGGACAGCTGCGGCGGCGGCTACGGCGACCACGGTGGACGCGGTGGCGACCACGGCGGCGACTTCGGCGGACGTGGCGGTGACCACGGCGGCGACTTCGGCGGACGTGGCGGTGACCACGGCGGCGGCGGTGACCACGGTGGTGGTGGCGACCACGGCGGCGGTGGCGGCGACCACGGTGGTGGCGGCGGCCACGGCGGCGGTGGCGGCGGTCACGGCGGCGGTGGTGGCGGCGGTCGCTGACCGAACGGATCCACTCGAGCCACGGCGTGCGGTCTCCGGACCGCACGCCGCGGCGTGTCCGCTCTCTGCCGTCCCGCTCTGCTCTCTGCCGTCCCGCTTCCCGGCGGGCCGGCCTTCCTCCGGACGGGGCGCGGCTCAGCCGGCCGCGTTGTCGACCCGTATCCGCACCTGCTCCTCCAGCCTCCGCAGGCTGCTGTCGAGAGCCTCGCAGGCGGCCTGCTCCCCCGGGTCGTGGCTGTCCTCGAAGAAGGACAGGTGCACCGTCACCTCGCTGGCGCCGCTGCCGATGCCCGCGACCTGGAGCCAGCCGGCGTAGCCGCCCTGCTCGCGGGTGCCCCACTCGATCCGCATCTGGTCGCGCTCGGCGCGCAGCAGCGCCGAGGTGTCCTCGCCCGTGGCGTCCTCGTGCACGGTGACGGCGGGCGGTTCCTCGGCGCGCACGTGCAGGGCGCCGGGCATCCACACGTCGAGCCGGCCGATGTCGGCGGCTTGGTCGAAGACCTGTTCGGGCTGTGCGGGCATCGTGCGGGAACGTTCGTATTCGGACATCGCGGCACCGTCCCTTGACTCGGAGTCGTACCAGGACCGCGTGCCCGTTCTGGCCCGGCCGAAAAGCCCGCGCGGCGCTGCCCGGGGCGGAACCGGACCGGAGCGGCGCTACGTCGGTGCGGGGCGCAGAGCCCGCAGGACGGCCCAGACGACCGAGACGAAGGGGACGGCCACGATCGCGCCGATCACCCCGGCGACGATGCTGCCCGCGATGACGGAGACGGCCACCACGAGCGGGTGCAGCCGGACCGCCCAGCTCATCACCACTGGATGCAGGACGTGGCCTTCGAGTTCGCCGATGACGACGATGAGCACGATCACGGCCAGCGCCGTGACCGGCCCCCGCCCGGCGAGCGCGACGACCGTGGCCACCGCCAGGGCGACCGGTGAGCCGACCAGCGGGATGAAGGCGGCGAAGAACTCCAGCAGGGCCAGCGGCAGCGCGAGCGGCACCCGCAGGACGAACAGGGCGACACCGACGAGTACGGCGTTGGTGGCGGCGACGATGATGATGCCGCGGGTGTACCCGGCGAACGCGCGCCAGGCCGCGTGGCCGCCCCGGTCCCACACCTCCCGGGCCCCGCTCGGCAGCAGCTGGTCGCGCGCCCAGCTCCACAGGCGCTCGCCGGAGTGGATGAAGAAGACGGAGGTGAACAGCGCGAGCGCGGCGGCCGTCACCAGTTCGACGACGCGCCCGAGGCCGCTGACGGCACTGTTGACGAGGCTCGCCCGGTGGGCGGACAGATAGGAGAGGAACTGCTCCTGCAGCGCGGAGAGCTTGCCGGGGCTGAGGCGGAACGGCGGGCGCTGGAGCCACTGCTCGATCCGGTGGATGCCACCGGTCAGCTCGGACGTGAGCTGCCCCCACTGGCCGGCCACCGCCTCGCCCACGAAGGCCAGCAGGCCGGACAGGAGGAGCACGCTGCCCACGAGGACGACGGCGACGCACAGCGGCCTGGGCAGCAGCCGGTTCAGCAGGTCGGCGAAGGGGCGCAGGACCGAGGTGACGACCAGCGCGACGAACAGGGCCACGGCGATGAGCTGGAAGCGGCCCAGGACGGTGAAGACGCCGTAGACGGCGGCACCGACGAGGATGAGGCGCCAGGCGTAGGAAGCGGCGACACGCAGCCAGGGCACCGTGCGCTCGGCCCGGGGGTGCTCGGCGGCGGGCGGCGTCCGCACCGGGCGGAAGCGCGGCGCGAGCCGTGCGGAGTACGCCGGTCTGCTGCCCAGCACCGCCTCGCCCGGCCGGCGCCCGCGGCCCCGCCCGGCCGCCGGACCGCCCGCATCCGCCACCGCGCCTCCCGTTGCCACCGCCGGTCACGCCCCGAGCACCCGACCGCCGGCCGCCTCGGGGCCCGCGGCCGCCCGTCACGTCCCGGGCAGGCGGCCGCCGGTCACGTCCACAGCACGGTACGGTGCGGCCGGGCTGGGGCCGGGGCGCAACGCGCCAGGGTGCCGGTCATCGGAGGGCAGGGGTCCCCGTCCGGCCCAGGTGGGCATGGACCGGGGCGGTGGTGGCGGCGGGCTGTTCGAGCTGCGCGAACGGGTCCTGGCCACCGGTCACCAGGTCGCCGGCGAGGTGCTCGCCTCGTGCCTCGCCGCCCTGTCCGGGGACGACCGCGCCCAGTTGCTCCTGCTGCTGCGCCGCACGAGGCCGCAGACGGCGCGATGAGCGCGCCCCCGTGCACCGGCGGACGAGTGGACGAGCGCGACGTCAGGGGGCGGCCCGGGCCAGGAGGTCAGGACCGTTGTTGCGGACGTCGTTGACGGCCGGTGAGACGGGCCGGACGTCGAGCCGTCCGTCCGCCGGAGGGGTCAGCAGCTCCCGCAGCCCGCCGGGGTCCCGGCGGCCGGGGTCGAGCCAGGCGTCGTAGTGCTCCGGGGCGAGCGCGAGCGGCATGCGCGGGTGGATCCGGCCGGCCGCGTCGGTGGCGTCCGTGGTGATGACGGTGCAGGTCGTCAGCCAGGCGGCCGGGTCCTCGTCGTCCTTCACCGACGGGTCGCGCCAGTACTCGTACAGCCCGGCGAGCGCCATCACCGTGCCGTCCTGCGGGTGGATGAAGTACGGCTGCTTGCGCGTCCTGCCGCCCTCGGCCCCGGCCGGCTGCCATTCGTAGAATCCGTCGGCGGGCAGCAGGCAGCGGCGTGCGGCGAAGGCGCGGCGGAAGGCGGGCTTCTCGTGCACGGTCTCCACCCGGGCGTTGATCAGCCGGGCGCCGGTCCTCACGTCCTTCGCCCAGGACGGCACCAGCCCCCAGCGCAGCACCCGCAGCTCGCGCCGGGCGGCGGCCGTCGCCCGCTCCCCGCGCGGGGGGCGCTCCAGGACGGCCCAGACACCGTCCGTCGGCGCGACGTTCCAGCTGGGCTCCAGCGTCTGCTCGGGGTTCCACCGGCTCACCCCGAAGTGCCGGGCCAGCTCCTCGGGTCCGCGGGTGGAGACGTAGCGGCCGCACATGTGGCCAGCCTGCCACGGGCCGCGCGCGCCCGCCTACGCGGTCTTGCGGCCCACGCCCGCGTACACCCAGTACGAGGAGGGGTCGCGCGGGATCTCGTCCTCCCGGTCGGGGCGCCACAGCGGGACGTGGACCAGTCCCGGCTCCACCAGGTCGAAGCCGTCGAAGAGGGCCGCGATCGCCTCGTGGGAGCGGGCCGTGACGGGGGAGGTCGCCCGGTCGCGGTACAACTGCCCGACGGCGGCCGCGGTGTCCGGACGGTCCTCGTCCGTGGCATGGGTCAGCGCGAGCCAGCTCCCGGCGGGCAGCGCGTCCCGGAACGCGGCCACGATGCCGGCCGGATCCTCCTCCGGCGTGACGAAGTGCAGGATCGTGATCATCAGGACGGCGACCGGCTGCTCGAAGTCGATGAGCTTGCGCACCTCGGGTGCGCCCACTATCTCCTCGGGGCGTCTGATGTCGGCGGCCACGATCGCCGCGTCCGGATCGTCGGCGAGCAGGGCCTCGCTGTGCGCGACCGCCACCGGGTCGTTGTCCACGTAGACCACCCGGGCACCGGGGGCGGCCGCCTGGGCGACCTCGTGGACGTTGCCCTGGGTGGGGATGCCGGAACCCAGGTCGATGAACTGGCGGACGCCCGCGTCCACCAGGAAGCGCACCGCGCGGCCGAGGAAGGCGCGGTTGGCGCGGGCCAGGGTGCGCACCTGGGGGTCGATCGCCGTGAAGGCGGCCACCGCCTCCCGGTCTATGGCGAAGTTGTGCTCCCCGCCCAGCATGGCGTCGTACATCCTGGCCACGCTGGCCTTGCCCGGATCGACACCCTGCGGCAGACCGTCTCCCTCGTCGGGCATGACCAACTCCCCTGATCGCCGGTGACCTTGACTGGGCATCATATAGTTGCCCACGGCATACGCCACCGCCTGTCCGCCCGCCCCGCGCCCAGCACCCGCAGCCCCACCCGCACCCGACCGCTCCCCCGGCCCGCCCGGCCACCCGTCCCGACCGCACGGACCGCACGCCCGGACCGCCCTACGCCGACACCGGCCCCACCCGGAAGGCAACGACCCTGCGGAACACAGAACCCACCGAACCCCGCGTCGCCCGTGAGTCCGAACACCCCCAGCCCTCGGCCGCGGTCCGCCGCCGGCACTTCTCGCCCGCCGCGGACGCCATCGGTTCGGAACTCGATCTGCGGCTGACCGGCCGCCACGTCGTGCACGCGCTGGCGCCCGGCTTCTGCGACGCCGCCTCGGTCTACCTGCTCCAGCGCTGGCTCCTGGAGGAGCAGCCGCGCAGGACGGCCGATCCCCCGCAGATCGAGGCCCGCAGGCTCGCCCTGCGCATAGGGGCGGACGCCACCGAGGACTGGGAGCACCTGCTCCCGGCCGACGAGGTGCTGGTGTTCCCGCGCGAGACGCCGTACGCGCGGGCCATCGCGACCGGGCAGACGCAACTGCTCGACGGCGTGGACGAGCACACCGTCGAACGGCTGCGCAAGACCGCGCCGGACCACGCGGGCGTGGACGCCCTGCTGCGCACCGCGTCCTTCCTCATCGTGCCGCTGCGCCTGCGCGGCACGGCCGTCGGCTTCATCGCCTGCACCCGCGGCCCGGACCGGGAGCCGTTCGCCCGGGGCGAGGCCGTGGCCGTCGAGTCGCTCGGCTCCCGGGCCGGCGTCGCGCTCGACAACGCCCGCCGCTACGAACGCGAGCGCCGAACCGCCCTCGCCATCCGCCGCAGCCTGCTCCCCGACACCGGGCAGGCCTTCGACGGCTGCCGGGTCGCCCACGGCTACCGGCCCGCCGGACAGGACAACGTCATCGGCGGGGACTGGTTCGACGTCCTGCCCCGGGCCGGCCGCCGCCTCGGGCTGATCGTCGGCGACGCGATGGGCCACGGACCGGAGTCCGCCGTCGCCATGATCCAGCTGCGCACCGCCGTACGGACCCTGGCGGGCCTCGACATCGGCCCCAGCGAACTGCTGCACCGGCTGGACGCCGTCGCCGGGGACACCCCCGGCGCGCCGTTCGCCACCTGCATGTACGCGGAGTGGGACGCGGATCTGCGCACGTGCACGTTCGTCGGGGCCGGGCATCCGCCCCCGCTGGTGCGCGGGCCCGGCGGCCCGGCGGTGCCGGTCTCGCTCGCCACCCCGGGGCTGCCGCTCGGACTGGGCACGGGCCGGTACGAACCGACCGTGCTGCACCTGTCCGAGCCCGCCCTGCTGCTGCTCTACAGCGACGGGCTGGTCGAGTCCCGCACCCACGACATCGACCAGGGCATCACCCGTCTGGCCCGCGCCCTCGACGACGGCGCGGAAGGCGTACCGGATTCGGGGGAGCCGGACGCGCTGCCCTCGCTGTGCCGGCGGCTGCTGGCCGGCTCCGGCTGCGACGACGTCACCGACGACCGGACACTGCTGCTGGCCGAGCTGACTCCCGGCCAGGAGTGAGCGGCACCCGTCGTGCCGCACCCCGTGCGGGCTGTTTGTCGCACGAGCGGACGCGGCCGTTGGAGCGGTGTCCTCACCTGATGCGGTGAGCGCAGGGAACAGGACCCGTACGGACGGCTCGGGTCCGCCGTTGCCCCGGCATGGACAGCACCTCCCGGGCCGTGCCGGCCTCCCCCGACCGCCCCCTCTCCTGGCCGCCGTGCGCGCCGCACGCGGACGCGCCCCCGCCCTCCCCGGTGGACGGCGGCCGCGGCGCGCCGCTCCTGCGGCCGTGGGGCGCCGGAGCGGGCGACGGGGTGCCGGGGCCGTCGGCGCGCGGGAACGCGGCGGTGCCCGCGGTACCGGTGCCCCGCGGGATCCCGGGCCTGTGAGGCCGCAGCCGCCGACGTCCCGCACCGGCGGCGCGGGACGGGCCGGACCGTTCGCCCGGGCACCGCTTGCTCACGGACCGGTGACGGCCGCATCACGATGGCCGCCGGAGGCGTTGCCCGGGCCCCGGCCGGTCGTTGAGCGCGGCATGGAGACGTGGGAGGACGGTGACTGTCCCTGGTGCCGCTCGCTGCTCGGTTCCGGCCGGGCCTTCGGCGGGCCGGGCCCGGGACGCCGGAAGAACGATCGTCTGGCGGTGGACGGCGGGGACCCGCCGGCCTGGGCCGAGTGCGCCCTGCTGGTCGTGGTGCCCGTGGCGGCCCTGGCCTTCGTGGCCGCGCTGATGCTCGCGCTGGCCTGACGCGCGCGCCCCCAGGGCTCAGGTGCGGAAGCCGACGTGGACGTGGTCGTGGTGGGTGGCGTCGCTGAAGAACTGGTTCGGCCGCATCCCGCCGGACAGCCGTACCGGGCCGCCGACGTTGTAGGAACCGGCGCCCGCCGCGTCCCGCATGAAGTGCTCGACCAGGGATCGGGGGGTGCGCGGATCGACGACCGGGTGGCCGTCGATCCGCCACACGTCGAAGGCCCGCCCGCGCGGATGGTCGCTGGGACGGCTGGTGCCGAAGACGTCCAGGGGGTGCCCGGAGCGGACCACGCTCACGGACATCCGGTACGTCCCGGCCAGCCGGAGCATCGCGGTGAGGACGCTGTCGTGGACGCGGCCGCCGCGCAGATCCGCCGCGGCGGCAGGCGGCAGTTCGATCCGCGGGTCGGCCAGCACCTCGCGCACGGCCGCCGGGGGTGCCGCCTCGGGCGGGCCCGGCCGGGCCGGGTGCAGGGTGGTGACGATCCATCCGCGGCCGCTCCGGGCGAGCCGTACGTCGACCGTCGTACCGCCCGCCGTGACGGTGGCTCCCCGCCGGGTCCACTGCCGGCACACGACGAGCACGCTCGCCGAGTCGGCGAGGATCCCGCCGTACTGGGCGTCGACCACCTGGAGCACCGCCTCGTCGGCCGCGGGCAGCAGCGGTCCGGCCTCGGCGGCCAGGGCCGGCCGCTGGTGCGCCGCGGCCGCTCTGGTCCGCGCCGCGGCCGGACCGCCCCCGCCGCTCGGCCAGGCGCCCAAGGCCTCGATCAGCTCGACGGCGCTCAGTTTCGCCGCCGGTTCGACCTCGGCGGACGTGGGGCGCCACGGCCTGGTGCGGGGCAGCGCGGGAACGGCACCGGAGGGAGCCGGTGAGGCGGCGCCGGACGCGGGCGGGCCGGTACTGGCACCGGCCGGGGCGCGGGTGCTGACGCCGTGTCCGGGCGCGGTGGGTGCGGAGCCGCGGTGTCCGGCGGTGGTGCAGCCGGACACGCCGGCCCAGCCCGCCGCGCCGAGCGCGGTCCCCGCCATGCCGAGCAGCACCGCCCGGCGCCCGACCGGCCGGCCCCTGGACACGGACCGAGGAGTCATGCGGTCCAGTGTCCGTCCGGGGCACCGCATGCGCCCGGTGGAGCGAGGGGAGGCGGGGGGGCCTGCACGACCTTCGGGCGGCCGGCCCGGCCTCCTCGTCTCGGCGGCCCACCCCGGCCTTCCGGCGCCCCCCTCGACCGTCCGGCGGCCCGCCTCGCACTCTCCGTCCCGGCGGTCCGTCTCAGCCTCCCCGCCGGTCCGCCTCGGCGCCGCCCAGCGGACCCGGTCGGGCGGTGGAAGCAGCCGGGGTGGCCGGGACGGTGGGTTCACACCCTCGTTCCGTACAGCCGGTGCGCGTTGGGGCGTGGTGCCGGGCGGTGGCGGGCGGCGGGGCCCTCGGCGAACGCCCGGAGCAGGTTCTCCGTGGTGCGGGTGACGAAGGCGCGGGTGCGGGCGTCCATGCCGTGGTCGCGGCCCAGTTCACCGGTTCCCGCCATCAGCGCCTCCACCCAGCGCATGGTGCCGGTGGCGAAGACGCCCGCGCCGCTGGGGACCGTGTAGTACGCCGAGTCGCTGTGGCTGCGGGCCCCGGCGTGCACCAGCGGCGAGTGAGCGGTGATCTCCGGCGGGGCGGGGACGGGCACGCCGGGGGTGACCCGGTCGTACTCCACCCCGACCAGGTGGGCGAAGCTCTCGCCGGCGCGCACTCCGGTGCCCTCGTGGAGCCAGTGGTCCGCCGCCTGCACCACGTAGGGGGCGTCCACCGGGTAGCCCTCGTAGAGCACCCCGGTCAGGGACGACTCGGGATCGGCGGCCGGGGCCTGCCGGAAGTCGGTGGTGACCTGGTCCGGACGGGACGGGTAGCAGGGATCGTCCCGGAAGGAGGACTTGTAGCAGACGACGGTGCGCCCCTCGTCCGCCTCACCGGCCTCCAGCCGGACTCTGCGGAAGCAGGTGTTGGCGCCGAGGAAGGCCACGTTGGTGCCCGCGTCCCGGGCGGCGGTGACGTGCCCGCGCTGCTCGGGTGTCCAGTACTCGTCGTGCCCCAGGCAGATCAGGGCGGTGGCCCCCCGCAGGACCCCGGGGTCGCGGTGCAGGTCGGTGCCGGTGGTGTACGCCAGGGGCAGGCCGAGCCGTTCGGCCAGGACGACGGCCGCCCACTCGTACGTCAGGAACTTCTCGGCGCCGTCCTTGTCGTAGGGCCGGTCGAAGCTGACGGCGAGGGAGCGGGTGGCGTAGGCGCCCGAGGTTCCGTCGTAGAGGCTGTAGCCGCCCCACCGGTTGTACGCCTGCCAGGTGGCCGGGGCGTGCAGCAGGACGGTGCGGCCGGCGCCGTGGGCGGAGCGCACGATCAGCGGGAGGTAGCGCTGGTGGCCGTTGTCCGCGTCCAGGCGCAGGAGGTAGGCGCCCTCGGGCCAGCCGTCCGTGCCGACGGTGAGCGTACGCGGCCACTGCGCCCGGACGGTCCGGGTCGCGGGCAGCAGGCGGCCGGGCGGTTGGGCGTGGCCCCGCACCGGCGCCGAGCGCCACACGAGACGGGCGTACCTCCCCCCGTACCAGCCGACGCGGAACGCCGAGATGCGGAACGACGCGGCCGTGGTCGACACGTGCAGCCCGCACTCCTCCCCCGGGACGACGCTGACGCGGTCGGTGTAGCCCGCCACGGCGTCCGGCGGGCCGGCCGAGGTGATCCGCCAGTCGCCGCTGCCCGGACGGTCCCGTTCCGCCTCGGGCCGGTGGCGGTCTGCGGCGCTCGGGGTGCGGCGGGCGGCCGGGGAGTCGCAGGCGGCCGTCGCGCCGAGCCCGACCGCCCCGGCGCACACCCCGAGGAAGGCCCTGCGCGGCAACCCGCGGCTGCTGCGTCCCCCGTCGTGGTCCGCCGGGGTCGCGCGGTCCGTGTGCGCGAGGTCGGTGAGGTCCGTCGGATCCATGAGGTCCGTCGGATCCGTCAGGTCCGGGGCCGTGAGGTCCCTCGGGTCCCTCCGAAGTTCATGGCGCCGGTGGGGTCGCCGCGGGTGGCGCGGCTGTCCGTGCTCGGGGCTCACCCGTCCTCCCAGGGTGCGGTCCGCGTCGTCGCGCGGGCTCGGGCAGGCGTGTCGCGACGGGACCGCCCTGGACCGGTACGGTCACGGCGGCCCCGCGAGCGGACTCACCGGCGCGCTGCCGGGACTGCCACGCGCGTCAGCCGGTCTTGCCGCGCCCGGAGAGCGCGTCCCTGATCCGGTCGACCATGCCGGCACCGGGTGCCAGGAGCTTGTTCGCGGGAGGCGTGTCGGGGGCGGAGGGGTGCGGCCGCGTCGGCGCCGTCTTCTTCGCCGTACGCACCTTCTCGCCGAGCTGCTCCAGCTCCTCGGGGGTGGCCGCCTCGCGCAACTGCGGGAACAGGTTCTGCTCCTCGTCCGTCACGTGTTCGCGGATCTCCCGCATCAGACGGCCCATGAGCTGGTCGAACCGCGCGTCGTCGGCCTTGCAGCCCTCCAGGTCCTTCATCGTCCGCTCGGCCTCGGCGTGGTCGTGGATCTCCCGGTCGGCGATCGCGTCGCCGTCCCGGAGGTACTGACGCACGGCCGGGTAGAGGTACATCTCCTCCGCCACGGAGTGCCGGACCAGTTCCATCGTGGCCTGGTCCGCCAGGTCCTTGCGCCTCTTGTCCCCCGTCGGGAGGGCCTCGATCTGCGCGAAGATCTCCTCCACCTCGCGGTGGTCGGTGGTCAGTTCCTGGATGACGTCTCCGCCGTGTCCCATGGCAGCGCTCCTCGCTCCTCGAAGGTGGTGTGTCACCGGTGGACCGCCCGCCGGGTTCCCGGGGCGGACCGGAACACACCGCCGGACGAAGGCTCACGCGAGCGGGCGCGTCCGGGTTGCCGTCCGGCTCGGGGTGCGCGTGGCGCGGGTCGTGGCCGGGGGCGGGGCCGGTCCGGGCGGCGGCGGGTGGAGGCGTCGTTCGGCGTCCGCGGACCGCCGAGTGCCCCGGGCGCGGCGGCGGAACCGCGGGACCCGGCGCCGTCCGGACCGGACCGGAGCGGACGCGGGTGTGCCGCCGCCCCCGCGGGGCAGGCCCGCGGGGGCGGCGGCGCACGTCGAGGGGCTCCGTCAGCGGACCGGCTTCAGGTCGGTGATCTTGCGGGTCCTCAAATCGGACCGCACGTCGATCTTCGTCACCTGGGCGTTCCGGCCGTCGCTCCAGGTGAGCGTGACCCTGCTGGTGGCGTGGCCGCCGCCCGAACCGGCGTAGGCCACCTTCCACTTCACCGGCACGTTCTGGGCGAAGAGGATGCCGTCCGCGTGCTCCCTGGCCTCGTACGCGGCGACCTTCCTGCGCGCGTCCACTGACAGGTAGAAGGCCTTCAGGGCCCTGGCGTCGGCGGCGGCGGCCGGGTCGGAGCCGTCCCAGACCGTGTCGATGTAGGCGCCGTAGAAGTCGGCGACCCGCTGCGTGACGCTGCGCGGGTCGCCCTGGACGGCGGTGGGCGGCCCGGACGCCGGCCGGGCGATGCCGGGGGCGGCAGGTGCCGGGTGGGAGGCCGCGGTGCCGGCCAGGGCCGGTGTCACGGCGGCGAGCGAGAGGGCCGCCGCGAGGGCGGAGACGGCGATCAGGCCGCGTCGGGTGCGAACACGCGTGGGCATGTGAGTGTTTCCCCCAGTCCATGGGGCCGGGCGGTTCCCGGCACGTCGGTCGGCAGGTAAGACCGGCCCACGCCGCTCGCCGGTTCCGTAATGTCCCGGAAAATTGCCACACTTCCGAAAGACGAAGAAGGTTGCCCGGTGTTCCGGCCGATCCGGCCGGGCCCTCCGGCTCGCATGCATCCGGCGGGTCCGGGGAACCCGGCGGAGGCCGTACACCCCCACACGTCTGGAGAGGACCATGAGTCTGCTGCGCGTGGCCGGCCGTCCCCTGCTCGCCTCCATGTTCGTCGCCGGAGGGATGAACTCCGTACGCAACCCCGAGGGCGTCACTCCGCTGGCCGAGCGCGTCGTACGCCCGCTCACCGAACGCGTGGCGGTCCTGCCGGACCGGACCGAACAGGTGGTACGGCTGAGCGGCGGCGTCCAGGTGGCCGCCGGTGTCCTGCTGGGCCTGGGACGGCTGCCCCGGCTCTCCGCGCTGGCCCTGGCGGCCACGCTGGTGCCCACCACCCTGGCCGGGCACCGTTTCTGGGAGGCGGACGATCCGGCCGAACGCGCCCAGCAGCGCATCCACTTCCTGAAGAACCTCTCCATGCTCGGCGGTCTGCTGATCGCCGCCGACGACACCGGTGGCGCGCCGTCGTGGCTGTGGCGGGGCCGGCACGGCGCCCGGGAGGTGCGGCGCGGGGCGGGGCTGGTGCGCCGCTCGGTGCGGGCCACGGCGGTTCCGGCCGCGACGATCGGCGGGATCCGGGCGAAGCTGCCGGGTTGAGGGCGGCACGCCCGGACGGGCGGATCACGGGGGGCAGATGACGTCACGGGGCCGGACGGTGAACCGTCCGGCCCCGTGACGTCTGCGTGTCTCCCTGGTGGTGTCTCTGCGCCGGGCATGCCGGTGGGCATGTGTCTGAGGGCTCCCCGAACCGGGTTCGGGGAGCCCTCAGACACATGCCCACCCGTAGGGGCAGGGGCAGTCAGGGCTTGAGGGTGTCCTTCCCCTTCTCCTTGGCCTGACGTGCGTCGCCCTTGGCCTTCTCGGTGCGGCCCTCGGCGGTCATCCGCTCGTTGCCCACAGCGCGGCCGGCCGTCTCCTTGGCCTTGCCCTTCATCTGTTCCTTCTTGGCCTTGGCCTTCTGGTCACCAGCCACTGTCACTCACTCCCAGCGGTCGAGATCGGTGTCAGGACGCCGGGTGTCCGGTGCGCGGCTCGGCAAACCTCACCCGCCCCCGCACGCACGGGCCCCGCCGGGCGGGGTCACGGGGGCGCGGCCGGGCCGTGGCCGCCGACGGCGCCGGGGTACCCGGTGGCGAGCAGCCCGGAAGGAGCGGTGCCATGACGGAGTCCCTGACGGTCGACGCCCGCGAGCGCGGTCTCGCGGGCGACGGGGTCACCAATGACCAGCCCGCGTTCCAGCGTCTGGTGGACGCGCTCGGCGCGGCCTGTGCCGCCGACGGGCGCCCGCGCGTGCTGCGCGTGCCCGCCGGGCGGTACCTGATGCGCGACCGGCCCACGCTCTGGCGCAGCGGCGTCTCGCTGGTCGGCGAGGGCCGGGGCGCCACCTGCTTCGCGCTGTGCAACCCCGGTGACCGCAGCACGCCCGTGCCGCTGGCCTGGTTCACCGCCCGGCAGCACGGAGCCGGTCCGGACAACCACCTGGCGGACGTCACCTTCGCCCATTTCGAGATCGACGGCTCGGGGGTGACGACCGAGGAGTACGACCCGCTGGCCAAGGGGCTCGGTCTGCAGTACGTGCTGCGCGGACGCTTCAGCGACCTGTACGTCCACGACACGGCGGCCACCGGGTTCGGCTGCGACTTCCTCCAGGACACGGTCGTGGAGGGTGTGCTGGCCGAGCGGTGCGGGCGGCAGGACAGCGGGGAGCAGATGGGCGGGGCCGGCATCGGGATCGGGATCGGCGGCTGGGGCCGGGTCGAGCGGCTGACGGTCACCGCGTGCACCGCGGTCGGCAACGGCACCAACGGGATCTTCCTCGAACTGCAGAACGAGGAGTGGGAGCCTCCCGCGGGCATCCGCATCACCGCCTGCCACGCCGAGGACAACCGCTTCGGAATCTCCGACTGGGGGGCCGACGGGCTCCTCGTCACCTCCTCGACCATGCTCGGCAACCACCAGGCCGGGTTCGACGTGTCCTCCCAGGGCACCTCGGGCATCGGCGGCCGGGGCGGCATCGTCACGGGCTGTGTCATCGACGGCAACGTCCGCGACGGTGTGGCGCTGGGCAACACCCCGGGGCCGTACGCCTTCCGGGGCAACCGGATCAGCCGCAACGGACGGTACGGCTACTGGGAGCACAACCTCGCGGGCGGGGACGAGGAAGCGGCGGCGGACATCGTGCTGGAGGCCAACGACATCCGGGACAACGGCCTGGACGGCGTGCGTATCGGTGCCGCCGTGCGGGACTGCGCGATCCTCGGCAACCGGATCTGCGACAACGGCCGGCGGTGCGCGGGGGCCGCGGGGAGCACCGGCAGCGGCGTGCGGTGCTCCGAGCTGTCGCTCACCGACAAGAACGCCGGCTGGCCCGCCGACGGACACCTCGGCAAGGAGGTCTCGGTGGGCGGCCACAGCGCCCTGGTCACCCGCAACACCCGGACGGAACTGCACCTGGCGCCGCTGCGGCCGGGCGCGGACACCGCCTGGCCGCAGGGCGTTCCCGGGGACGGCTGCGCCTACCGGCTGCCCGCCGCCCCCGCGGTGCGGGCCGGGCTCGCGGTCGACGCGGCCGTGCTCCGGGCGCGGATGGACGGTAACCGGATCGGGGACGACCAGCCGGTCAGCACGCAGACCCACGGCATGCGGATCACCGGTGACGGCAGCTGGACGGACGGCCGCGTCCTCGACAACGACCTGAGCGGCAACGCCCGCGAGGCCACCTGCTTCGACACCCGGCCCGCGGGCGGGCTGTGGCGGGACGACGGCGCGTGACGGCGCCGGCCGGCGGAACCGGGCGTACGGCATGCGGTACCCCGGCCGGCCCCGCCCGCTCGGCGCCTTCACGCGGCGGCGCTGCCGGGGGGGCCGGGCGCCGGGCGCCTCACCCGCGGCCGGCGTCCTCGCAGGTGTCCCGTCCCCGCGTCCGCCCGGTACGGCCGTCCGGGTGAGCGGGCTCGTCGTCCGGGTGAGGGCGGACGGGTCCGCCGGAGGGGCCGGGCGACCGGCGCGGGGGCCGTTCATGGTGGTCGCGGCGCCAGTCGAGGACCGCCACCGTCAGGGACGCCAGCATGGCCACCAGGGCGAAGCCCACCGTGAGTGACACCGCGGCACGGTAGTCCCCGGCCGTGGCGGCGAGCACGGTGTAGAACAGGCCCGGCAGCGCGGCCGTGCCGACGGCGCCGCCCAGCCGCTGGCCCGTCTGGAGGGCGCCGCCCGCCGCGCCCGCCATCCGGACCGGCACGTCCCGCAGCGTCATCGTGACGTTCGGGGAGATGACACAGCCGCTGCCCAGTCCGCCGACGAGCAGGGCGGGTGCGGCCAGCCAGGTGAGGGCCCCGGACGGGGCCCAGCGAAGTATCAGCGCGGTCGCGCCCAGCCCCGCCACCACCGCCACCAGCCCGCAGACGGTGAGCAGCCGGCCCAGCCGTTCCACCAGCCGGCCGGAGATCACCGCGGCGGCCGCCGAGCCGATCGCGAACGGCGTCACCGCGAGGCCCGAGCGCAGCGGCTCGTAGCCGAGGCCGTTCTGGAAGAACAGCGCGAACACCAGCCACACGCCGCTGAACCCCACGAAGTACAGCGCGCCCAGCGCCGTGCCCAGCCCGTAGCCGCGGGTGGCGGTGAGCAGCCTCGGGTCCAGGAGGGGCTGTCCGTCGCGTCCCGCCACCCTGCTCTCCCACCGGACGAAGCAGACGAGGAGGACCAGACCGAGCAGGAACAGCCACCACAGCCTGCCCAGTCCGCCGCTCTCCGCGAACACCAGGGGCAGCATCAGGGCCAGCACGCCGACGCCCAGCAGGGCCACCCCGGGCAGGTCGAGCCGTTCCCTGCGGCCGGGTGCCACGCGGGGCAGCAGCCGCAGGCCCAGCAGGAGCGCGAGGGCGCCGACGGGGACGTTGACGTAGAAGATCCAGCGCCAGCCCTGCGTGCCGTGCGCCAGTGCGAGGATCAGGCCGCCGGTGATCGGTCCCACCGCGCTGGAGACGCCCACGACCGCGCCGAAGAGGCCGAAGGCGCGCCCGCGTTCGGCCCCGCGGAACATCTGCTGGATCAGCGCGGAGTTCTGCGGGGCCAGGCAGCCGGCGCAGGCGCCCTGGGCGAGGCGTGCCACGACCAGCCAGGTGATGGTGGGCGCGGCGCCCGCGGCGGCGCTGCACGCGACGAAGGCGGCCAGGGCGCACAGGAAGATCCGGCGCCGGCCCATGGCGTCGCCCAGCCGCCCCGCGGGGACCAGGACGAGGGCGAACGCGAGGGCGTACCCGGACACCACCCACTGCACGGAGGCCGCCGAGGCCCCCAGGTCGCGCTGCATCGACGGCAGGGCCACGGCGACGATCGTCACGTCGAGCAGGCTCATGAAACCGGTCGCCAGGGTGACCCACAGGGCCTTCCAGCGCCTGGGGTCGGGCGTGCCCGCCGGATCGCCGCGGCCACCGCCCGACCGCACTTGCCTGTTCACGAACGCTCCTCCCGGTCGCGGCTCGAGCGCGCACCGGTCCTCGTCGTCCAGCGCGCCCCAGGGGCGCGTTCCCCCGAGGCACGGAGCGGAACACCCTCACGGACACGATCGCCGCTTCCCGCCGCCGGGGCCACTCCAGCGCCCGCGACCGACCCGGCCGGACGGGCAGCGGCTGCCGGACGGCCACGGAGGTGTTTTCCTCGTGGGGTGGGGGCAACTCGGCCCGCGCTCCGCCCGCCCCACGGAACGGGAGTTCCGGATGACCACCTCACCGCCCCGGCCGCCCCGCCCGCGGGTGCCGCGCATCGGCCTGCTGGGTTCCTACGGCGGCTACAACATCGGCGACGAAGCCATCCTCCAGTGCGTCCTCGGCTGTCTGCGGTCCCACCGGCCGCAGGCCCGCCTGATCGTCTTCAGCCGCGACGCCGAGCACACCCGGGCGCACCAGCCGGCGGCCGACGAGGTGGTGGACTGGGAAGGCGTGCCGCAGAAGCAGGTGACCGACGTGCTCGCCGGCCTGGACCTGCTGGTCCTCGGTGGCGGCGGCATCCTCTACGACGGCGAGGCGCGCCGCTATCTGAAGCTGGTCCGCGCGGCCCAGGTGCGGGGCGTGCGCACGTTCGCCTACGCGGTCGGCGCGGGTCCGCTGCGCGAGAGCGACGACCGGGAGGCCGTACGCACCGTGCTGGCGGACATGGACGAGGTGGTGGTGCGCGACCAGGAGTCCCGGCTGGTCCTGGAGGAGGTGGGCGTCGAACGGGACCTGGTCGTCACCGCCGACCCGGCGCTGCTGCTGCCGCCGGAGCCGTTCACCGCCGAGATGATGCGGCAGGAGGGGGTGCCGGCGAACGCGCGGCTGGTCGGGATGTCGGTGCGCGAGCCGGGCAGGGCGGCGGAGAAGCTGGACGAGGGCGACTACCACGCGCTGCTCGCGGACGTCGCCGACTTCCTGGTGCGCCGTCTGGACGCGCATGTGGTGTTCATGCCGATGGAGCGCCACGACGTCCGGCACGCGCACGCCGTGCTCTCCCGGATGACCGCGCCCGACCGGGGACGGATCCTGCACAGCGCGTACACGCCGGGGCAGGTGCTGGGCCTGATGAGCCATCTGGACCTGGTGGTCGGCATGCGCCTGCACTTCCTGATCTTCGCGGCGGTCTCGGGGCTGCCCGTGCTGCCGCTGCCGTACGCCGGGAAGGTGTTCGACTTCGCGCGCCGGCTGGGCGCCCCGGCGCTGGTCGGTGTGGCGCGCGAGCAGGTCGGACTGCTGCTGGCGGAGGTGGACCGGCTGTGGGACGAGTTCCCGCAGCGCCGGGGGGACCTCGCCGCCCGGGTCCGGGACCTGCGGGAACTCGCCTCGGAGACCTGCGCCCGCTGTGGGGCCCTGCTCGACGCCATGGACCGGGACGCCCAGGGGCGGGGCGGCGCGGATCAGCTGGACCAGGGCCTCGCGGGCCGGGAGGACCCGGACCGGACGGACCGGCGCGTCACGGGCGGGGGCGGCACGGATCCGCTGGAGCGGGGCGGCACGGGCGGCGCGGGCCGGGAGGGCGTGGGGCCGGCGGGTCCGGCGGGTCCGGTCACCGGCCCGGCGGCGCCGGGGCCGCACGGTCTGCGTCTGCTCGGCGCGGGACCCGGGGACGGCACGGTGCCCGGCCACGGCGCCGGACAGGAGGCGTGATGCCCGTCCTGCACCGGCCCGAGGAGCCGCGCACCGTCACCGTCCCCGCCCGCCCGGCGCTGCACGCGGGGCGTACGGACGTGCTGGTGGTGGGCGGCGGGCCGGCGGGCACGGCGGCGGCGTACGCGGCGGCCGGCGCGGGCGCCGACGTGATCCTCGTGGAGCGCTACGCCTTCCTCGGCGGCAACGCCACCGTCGCCCTGGTGATGCCGCTGATGTCCTTCCACAACGAGCACCGGCAGGCGGTGTTCGCCGAGGACGGCGCCGGGGACCGGCTGCTGCCCACCGACCACGGGGAGGGCGAACCGGTGGTCGCCGGGTTCCTGTGGCGTCTGCTCGACCGGCTCACCGCGTGCGGGGGCTGTGTGCCGCCGTCCCTGGAGACCGGCTACACCGTCCCGTTCGACCCGGAGCTGTTCAAGCTGGTCCTGCTCGACCTGCTGGACGAGGCCGGGGTGCGGATGCTGTTCCACTCCTTCGCGTCGGCCGCGCTGCCGCTGGAGGACGGCTGGCGGGTGGTGTTCGAGACCAAGTCGGGGCCGGTGGTGATCGACGCGGACGTGGTCGTGGACGGCACGGGCGACGGTGACGTGGCCGCCTCCTGCGGGGCGCCGTTCGAGGTGGGGCGCCAGGAGGACGGGCGGGTCCAGCCGATGACCCTGATGTTCCGCGTCGCGGACTTCGCGCGGCCGCGGTTCGCCGAGTACGTCCGGGCCCACCCCGACCAGTGGCGGGGCGTGCACGGGCTGTGGGACCTCGTCCGCGAGGCCACCGAGGCGGGCGAGCTGCGCCTGCCGCGCGAGGACATGCTGTTCTTCGGCACCCCGCACCCGCACGAACTCTCCGTCAACAGCACACGGGTCACCGGCGCCCTGGGCATCGACGTGTGGGACCTGAGCCGTGCCGAGTGGACGGCCCGGCGGCAGATGGCCGAGATCGACCGGTTCCTGCGCTCGCGCGTGCCGGGGTTCGAGGAGTCGTACGCCGTGCAGAGCGGCACCCAGATCGGGGTGCGCGAGACCCGCCGCGTCCTCGGGGACTACCGGCTGACCGGCTACGACATCCTGGACGCCCGCGCCTTCCCGGACGTGGTCGCGCACGGCGCCTACCCCATCGACATCCACAACCCGGAGGGCAGCGGCACCGTCATCCGGCGCGTCCCCCGGGGGCGCTTCTACGACATCCCGCTGCGCTGTCTGCTGCCCGCCGGGACGGACCGGCTGCTCGTGGCCGGGCGCTGCATCTCCGGCTCGCACGTCGCGCACTCGTCGTACCGGGTGATGCCCATCGCCATGGCCACCGGACAGGCCGCCGGGGTCTGCGCCGCGCTGGCCACCCGGCTGGGGCGCAGCCCGCGGGAGGTGCCCTACGCCCTGGTCCAGCAGGAGCTGGGCCGCCAGGGCGCCCGGCTGCGGACGGCCGCTCCCGGCACCCTCCCGACAGGTGAAACCAGCCGGGCGGAGAAATAATAGGTGTGAGGCTTCGGAAGCCGGGTACACGCTGCGGAGCCCGCCCCTGCGTAACGGGGCGGTCACGTCCGGCAGAGAACATCGGGTGAGAGGGAGGGCCGCACGATGGCGGTGACCACGGAGGCGAAGGCTACTGGTGCTCGGACGGAGCTGCCGGAGGTGCCCGATCCTTCCCAGGTCGCACCGACCGACGCGCGCGCCCTGTCACGGGTGTTCTTCGACCGGCTCGCGCACCTGGAAGAGGGCACGCACGAATACCAGTACGCCCGCAACACGCTGATCGAGATGAACATGTCCCTGGTGCGGTACGCGGCGGGCCGCTTCCGCAGCCGGGGTCCGCAGGAGATGGAGGACATCGTCCAGGTCGGCATGATCGGCCTGATCAAGGCGATCGACCGGTTCGAGCTGTCCCGCGAGGTGGAGTTCACCTCCTTCGCGGTGCCCTACATCGTCGGCGAGATCAAGCGCTTCTTCCGCGACACGACCTGGGCGGTGCACGTGCCGCGCCGGCTCCAGGAGGCCCGGGTCGAGCTGGCCAAGGCCACGGAGGAGCTGAGCAGCCGGCTCGGGCGCAAGCCCACCACCAAGGAGCTGGCGGAGCTGATGAACCTGCCCGAGCAGGAGGTCATCGACGCCCGCGTCGCCTCCAACGGGTACACCTCCGCGTCCCTGGACGCCGCCGTCAGCGGCAGCGAGGACGGCGAGAGCGTCCTGGCCGACTTCATCGGCGCCGAGGACATGAGCATGGAGCTGGTGGAGGACCTGCACAGCCTCGCTCCCCTGCTGGCGGAGCTGGACGAGCGGGACCGGCAGATCATCCACATGCGGTTCGTCGAGGAACTCACCCAGGCGCAGATCGGCGAGCGGCTCGGCATCTCCCAGATGCACGTGTCCCGCCTGCTCAACCGGCTGCTGGGCCGGCTGCGGCAAGGACTGCTGACGGTGCGCTGACCCGGCCGCGGGACCGTCCGCCGGCCCTGCGCCGGCACGGACGGGGCTGAGGACAGGTGCGAGCGGCGGGCAGACCATCAGGGGCCGGGCGCCACCTCCCTCCGGGGCGGTGGCGCCCGGCCCCTCGCGTCGCGGCGGCGGGCCGGTCAGCGGGTCACGGTGTGCCGCTCGTCGGGCACGCAGTGCGTCATGGTCAGGCCCTCGACGTCGCGCGGCGGGTTCTTGCCCAGGGCGGACAGCCGTTTGCGGTCCTCGTCGGTGAGGTCCTGGCCCGCCAGCGGCTCCAGCCGTGCCACGTCCTCGGGCGAGATGCCGAGGCCCTCACCGACCTTCAGCCCCAGGTCGTTCTCCACCAGCAGGAAGTGCCACACCATGCGTTCCTGCACCGGGCGGTCGCACCGGGACAGCTGACCGACGAGGTTTCTCACGAGGTCGTCGCGCTCCCACTGCTCCATCAGCAGGTAGCGCTGGCCGGCCTGGAGGTAGTCGTTGGCGCGCGGGATGCGCGCCCGGGTCAGCCGGCCGCGGATCTCGGGCCCCTGCTCCTCGTGCGCCGGGTACGTGCCCTCGCGCAGACCGCCGGTGATCGACGGCTCGTAGTTGACGATCGGGTTCGCCCCGCCGCCGTCGACGTGGTACGTCATCTGCCCGTCGCGCTGGTTGGTGCGCACCTGGGCGTGCTTCGGCTGGTTGACCGGCAGCTGGAGGTAGTTGGGGCCGACCCGGTAGCGCTGGGTGTCGCTGTAGGAGAAGGTGCGGCCGACCAGCATCTTGTCGTCGGAGAAGTCCAGGCCGTCGACGAGGACGCCGGTGCCGAAGGAGATCTGCTCGTTCTCGGCGAAGAAGTCCTGCGGCATCCGGTCGAGCACCATCCGGCCCACGGCCCGGGGCGGGAAGTCCTGCTCGGGCCAGGTCTTGGTGTCGTCCAGCGGGTCGAAGTCCAGCTCGGGGTGGTCGTGGTCGTCCATCATCTGCACGAGCAGTTCCCACTCGGGGTACTCGCCGCGTCCGATCGCCTCGTACAGGTCCTTGGTCGCGTGGCCGAGGGAGTGGGCCTGGACGTCGGCCGCGTCCTGCTCGGTCATGCTGCGCACGCCCTGCTTGGGCATCCAGTGGTACTTCACCAGGACCGTGCGGCCCTCGTCGTTGACCCACTTGTAGGTGTTGACGCCGAAGCCCTGCATGTGGCGGTAGTCGGCGGGGATGCCGCGCGGGCTGAAGAGGTTGACCAGCATGTGCATGGACTCGGGCGTCTGCGACATGAAGTCGAAGATCCGCCGGGGCTGCTGCTCGAAGGTCACCGGGTCGGGCTTGAGGGCGTGGATGACGTCGGGGAACTTGATGGCGTCCCGGATGAAGAAGACGCCGAGGTTGTTGCCGACGAGGTCCCAGTTGCCGTCCTCGGTGTAGAACTTCACGGCGAAGCCGCGCGGGTCGCGGGCGGCCTCGGAGGAGTCCCGGCCGCCGATGACCGTGGAGAAGCGCACGGCGACGTCGGTGCGCCTGCCGCGCTCCTGGAAGAGCGCGGCCCTCGTGTAGCGGCCGATCGGCTCGTCCCCCCAGGCGCCGTACGCCTCGAAGTAGCCGTACGCCGTCACGCCGCGCGCGTGCACGACCCGCTCGGGGATGCGCTCGCGGTCGAAGTGGCTGATCTTCTCCAGGAACTGGTAGTTCTCCAGCGTGGCCGGGCCCCGGGCGCCGACGGTCCGCTGGTTCTGGTTGTCGTAGACGGGATGGCCCTGCCGGTTGGTGAGGACCTTCCGGTCGTCGCCCGGGGCGGGCCCCTTGCTGGATGCGTCCGTCATGCCCGTGGACTCCTTCGACGTCGACTCGAGACCGCGTCGCGGAGCGGACCGGGCCGGGAACGCCCGTCCGGCACAGCGGGGCGGCGGCCCGGACACGCACCGACGGATACCCGGCTTGCCCGCATCCACGCGGATAAGCCCACCTTCGCACCGTTGTGCCTGCCGCACGGCCGGTGTTAGCCCGTTCGCCGCGCAGCCCGCCCCGCCCCTCGCCCCACCGGGAAACGGCGCCGCGTTCTCGTGGGGCCGGCCGCCCGGGTCAGCCGTCCGCGGGGCCCGGCGCGCCGCGGCCGGCCGGGCTGACGGCGTCGCCGGACGGGGACTCGCCGGCCAGGGTCTGCTGGGCGTGCGGGACGACCCGGATCAGCCGCAGGACACCCCAGACGATGAGCCCGGCGCCCGCCAGTTCGGGCAGGAGCCACACGCCCGTGCGGATGTGCTCGCCGAACAGGGTGACGCCCAGCAGCAGGCTCACCGTCGCGTCGCCGATGGTCAGCGCGGGCTGGGAGGCGGCCAGCGAACCGGCCTGCAGCGCGTTCTCCAGGAGCAGCAGCGAACTGACCCCGACGACGGCGAACCCGTAGGTCTGCCAGGTGGCGAGGAACGCGGCGAAGCCGTCGGCGTCCAGGATGCCGCTGGCCGACTTCAGCATGGCGGCCGTCAGCGCGTTGCCGACGGCCGCGGCGGCGGCCAGGACGGCGGCCCGCAGCAGCGGGGAGCGCCGGGCGCGGGCCAGGACGACCGCGCCCGCCATCGCGCCCAGGCAGGCGATCAGCGCGGGGACCCAGCGCACCATGGGTGCCTGGTCGTGCGAGCCGGAGGGCGCGGCCGAGACCAGGACGAGCGCCAGTCCGCCGACCACTGCCGCCACCGCCCACCAGCCCGCGGCGGGCAGGCCGCGGCGCATGAGGGAGCCGGCGATGAGCAGGGCGAAGGGCAGCTCCATGATGAACAGCGGCTGCACCAGCGCCATCGGCCCGTTGACCAGGGCGAGCGCCTGGAACATGGCGGAGGCGATCACCCCGCAGATGCCGGCCAGCCACACCGGCCGCCGGGCCAGGGCGAGGAGCAGCCGCAGGCCGCCGCCGGTGGGCACGGTGGAGGCGGCCTTCCGCTGGAAGGCGGTGCCCACGGCGTTGCTCGCGGCGCCCATGACGGCGAAGAACACGGCCAGCCCGATCACAGGTCCACCATGCCCGACGGACGGCCTCCCGTCCTGCCGCGGCGCCTACGAGCACCCATCACCGCACCTTGGCCTTCCCATAAGCGGTCCTTATGACCTCATAGACCGGACCCGTGTACTCACTTAGGCTTGCCTCAGCTTAGGGTTGCCGTCGAGTCGTCGTTTCACCGCTCGAAGGGAACCTGATCATGCCGCGCCCCCTGCGGGTAGCCATCGTCGGTGCCGGCCCCGCCGGTATCTACGCCGCCGACGCCCTGCTCAAGTCCGGCGTGGCCGCCGAGCCTGGCGTGTCCGTCGACCTCTTCGAACGGATGCCGGCGCCGTTCGGCCTGATCCGTTACGGCGTCGCCCCCGACCACCCCCGGATCAAGGGCATCGTCACGGCGCTCCACCAGGTGCTGGACAAGCCGCAGATCCGCCTGTTCGGCAACGTCGACTACCCCGGCGACATCAGCCTGGACGACCTGCGCGCCTTCTACGACGCGGTGATCTTCTCCACCGGCGCCACGGCCGACCGGGCGCTGTCCATACCCGGCATCGACCTGGACGGCTCCTACGGCGCCGCCGACTTCGTCTCCTGGTACGACGGCCACCCGGACGTGCCGCGCACCTGGCCCCTGGAGGCGGAGAAGGTCGCCGTCCTCGGTGTCGGCAACGTCGCCCTCGACGTGGCGCGGATCCTCGCCAAGACCGCCGACGAGCTGCTGCCGACCGAGATCCCGCCGAACGTGTACGACGGCCTGAAGGCCAACAAGGCGCTGGAGATCCACGTGTTCGGCCGGCGCGGCCCGGCGCAGGCCAAGTTCAGCCCGATGGAGCTGCGCGAGCTGGACCACTCCCCCAACATCGAGGTCATCGTCGACCCCGAGGACATCGACTACGACGAGGGCTCCATCGCCACCCGGCGCGGCAACAAGCAGGCCGACATGGTCGCCAAGACGCTGGAGAACTGGGCGATCCGCGACGCCGGCGACCGCCCGCACAAGCTGTTCCTGCACTTCTTCGAGTCCCCGGCGGAGATCCTCGGTGAGGACGGCAGGGTGACCGGGCTGCGCACCGAGCGCACCGAACTGGACGGCACCGGCAACGTCAAGGGCACGGGCACCTTCAAGGACTGGGACGTCACGGCCGTCTACCGTGCCGTGGGCTACCTCTCCGACCGGCTGCCGAAGCTGCCCTGGGACGACGATTCGGGCACCGTCCCGGACGAGGGCGGCCGGATCATCGGCGAGACCGGCGAGCACGTGCAGTCGGCGTACGTGACCGGCTGGATCCGGCGCGGCCCGGTGGGTCTGATCGGCCACACCAAGGGCGACGCCAACGAGACGGTCGCCAACCTGCTGGACGACTACGCGGCCGGCCGGCTGCACACCCCCGCCTCGCCCCAGCCGGAGGCCGTGGACGCCTTCCTCGCCGAGCACGACGTCCGCTTCACCACCTGGGAGGGCTGGTACCGCCTCGACGCCGCGGAGAAGGCCCTGGGCGAGCCGCAGGGCCGGGAGCGCGTGAAGATCGTCGAGCGGGAGGACATGCTGAAGGCGAGCGGCGCCTAAGAGCTGCGAACAAAAGTGGGTTCCGATCAGCGGGCGGTGTCCGGTGCGTGCGATCGCAAGGCGCCGGAAGGTCCTTGTAGCGGCGCTGTCAGGGCCTTCCGGCAACACGGCGAGGGCGCGTGCCGGGCGCCGGCCGCCGGGGCCCACTTTTGTTCGCAGCTCTAAGCGGCCCCCGGGGCGCGACGACAGCGGGGAACGCTCCCGGCGCCCCCACGCCCCGCGCCGCGCCCGAGGCCCGGGCCCGGACACGAACGAGCCGTGCCACCTTCTCGGTGGCACGGCTCGTTCGTCAGGCGCGCCCCCAGGGGCCGGGGCGCACCGCTCCGCGCCGAGGGGCGGTCACTTGTTCGCGCACGCGTTCCCGGCGGCGGGGTTGAGCAGACCGATCACGTTGATCGTGTTGCCGCACACGTTCAGGTCGAGGTCGATGGGGACCTGGATGACATTGCCGGAGAGCACACCGGGGCTGTTGGCCGCGACGCCTTCCGCGCCGGCGTCGGCAGCGGCGGTGCCCGCGCACGTCATCAGGGCCGCGCCCGCCAGGACCGCGGCGGCCGTCATTCGGATCCTCATGGAGAACTCCTGTCGTTCGAAGTGGTACGTGCCTCCACAGTGAGGGCGTCCGGCGGCCCGGGGCAGGAGGCGGCGGCCGAACGGAGTAGCCACGTCAGCCTCCCCGGGTGCGGGTTGGGCCGAACGAGGAGGAGAAGCCGGCGCCCGCACCGCCCCGGCGCCGCACTCGTGGCACCGGCGCCCACCGCCGCCGCCCCGCCGCGTCAACGTCGCGCCCCCGCCCGCCGCCGGCGCCGCGGGTGTCCGGCGCGGGACGGGCGGCGCAGGCAGCCGGCCGCGCGCGGGCGGGCTGACCTCCGGTGGAGCCGTTCGCGGGGGGCCGGGCGGTGCCGGGCGGGACGCGGGCGCCGCACCGATCGCGGGCCCCGCCGCACCGATCATGATCCGCAGCGGTGATACTGGGGACCGAACGCCGTCCCCGCCCGCAGATTGGCCCATGTCGAACTCTTCCGCCTCCCGCCCAGCGGCGCCGCCCACCGTCTGGTGCGCCCGCGGCCGCCACCCCGGTCCTGCCGCCGCGGACACCGTGCGGCGCCACCTGGAGAAGCTCAAGGCCGACGACGTCCTGCACAGTCACGCCGAGCCGGACGACGTCGACCGGTCGCGCGAGCACGTCTTCGAGGCCCGCTGGCTCGCCCCCGGCGAGGTGACCGTGCGGGCCCGCCTGGCGCTGTCGCCCCTGCGCGGCACCCCCGAGGAACAGCAGTGGGTGCTGGTGGCGGAGGCGGAGCAGCCGTGGGACCCGCGGTGGCCGTCGCCCGTGACCATGTTCTGGCCGCAGGAGCGCGGTGCGGACGGCTGGGCCCACGAGGCCGTCACCGGGCTGCGGCTGGGGGACGTCAACCCGCTGCCCGAGGACGACAAGGAACTCCGGCGCGTCCTGCGGCACGCGGTGCGCGACACGTGGTGCGTCCACCTGGTCGTGCACGAGGCCATGACGCCCGACGAGCGCGGCCGGTCGGCGCTGGTGCGGCTGCTGCCCGAGGGGCTGCGGCACCGGGTCGTGGAACACCGCGCCGCGCCGCACCGGCTGCGGGCCGTCAACTGGGTGCTGGACGACTACGGGTCCCGGGTCCCCCGCGGTGGCGCCGTCGTCCTGCCCGGTGCTCCGGCGGCCCCCGGCTACGACGCGGAGCGGTTCTCCGTGCGCAGCGTCTTCCTCGACGGCAACGAACCCGTCGAGGTCCTGGCCGCCGTCCGGCGCTTCGACGCGCTGCCCAGGCCGCTGCCGGAGGGCGGTGACCAGGCGCTCACCGCGTTGCGGGAGCAGTGGCACCTGATGACCCTCGAGGAGCAGCTCGCCCACGCGCGCGAACTGGTCGCCATGTACGCCGAGGCCCTCGACGCGATGACGAAGTCCCGCGACCTGTACCGCGACGCGGCCGAGCGGGCCAACGAGGCGCTCGCCGTCTACCGCGAGGCGGCCGGCGAGAACGCCCCGCCGGGCCGCCGGCCGTCCGGCCCCTCCGGCCGCTCACCGTTCCAGCACCTGGCGCGCGGCCTCGAACGGCTGAAGGGATCCGCCCTGTCGCGGCGCGCGGACGCCGCCGCGCAGACCGCGCCGCCCGGCTCCGCCTCCCCCACGGCCCCGACCGGCCAGGGCGCCGCCGCGCCGGCCCCCGCCCCCGCCCGGGACGGGGACGTCCCACCGCCCGACGGGACGGGCGGGGGCCCGGGCGCGGACTGACTCCGCGCTGCGGGTCAGCGGCGGCCCCGGCGCCGCACTTCCCGCCCCCCGGCCGCTCGCCCGGGCGCCGGCCCCCTCCCGGCCCGGGACACGGGCGTCCCGCCGCCCGACGGCCAGGGCGGAGGCCCGAGCCGGGACTGACCCCGCGCTGCGGGCCCCTGCGGCTCCCGGCGTCGCACTTCCGCTCCCCCGGCCGCTCTCCCCGGCCCCCGCTCCGGCGGGCGCCCCTCGCCCCACTCCGGCGGCGCGCACGCGCGGTCGGGGCCGGACGACAACCGCGGCTCGCGGTCCAGGGACGCTCCGGTGCCCTCCGGGGACTTCAGTTGCGGTCCTGCGTCGTCCCGCGCGGACCGGCGTGCTCCGGTGCGGACCGGCGCCGTCCCGCCTGGACCGGCGTCGGACGGTGCGGTCCGGCGTCGCTCCCGCCTCGTCCGGCGTGCCGGAACGTGTCAGGTGCCGCAGGCTGGATACGCGGTCTGCACGGCACCGGCGCCCTGGGCCCACCCCCTCGGCACCGTGTGCCCGCCACCGTGTGCCCACCGGCACCGCGCCCGTCCGCACCGGGCGCGTCCGCGCCCCTTCGTGCCCCGCCCGTCCGGGAGGTCATCCAGGTCATGGGAAGCGACCACCACACCGGGCACCGTTCCGGAACGACGCTCCGGGTCAACGGCAAGCCCCACACCCTCGAACTGGACCACCGCCGGGTCCTGCTGGACGTCCTGCGCGAGGATCTCGATCTCACCGGCGCCAAGAAGGGCTGCGACCACGGCCAGTGCGGCGCGTGCACGGTCCTGGTCGACGGGCGCCGCGTGAACAGCTGCCTGCTGCTCGCCGTCGCCCTGGACGGCTGCGAGGTGACGACCGTCGAGGGCCTGGCGGGCGACGGCGAGGACCTGCACCCGCTGCAACGGGCCTTCCTGGACCGGGACGCCTTCCAGTGCGGGTACTGCACGCCGGGGCAGCTCTGCTCCGCCGTCGGCGCCCTGGCCGAGGCGGCCGCCGGTCATCCCTCCCACGTCACCGGCCCCGCCGTGCCCTCCGGCCGTCCCGTGCCGCTGGACGCGGAGGAGATCCGGGAGCGGATGAGCGGCAACCTGTGCCGTTGCGGCGCCTATCCGCGCATCGTCGAGGCCGTGGAGGACATCGTCCCGTGAAACCCTTCGGTTACCTGCGGGCGGGCAGCGCGGACGAGGCGGCGGAGGCGTTCGCCGCCCACCCCGGCGCCCGCTACCTCGGCGGCGGCACCAACCTGGTCGACCTGATGAAGCTGGGTGTGGAACGACCGGACTTCCTCGTCGACGTCTCCCGGCTGCCGCTGGACACGGTGGAGGAGCTGCCCGACGGCTCGCTGAGGGTGGGCGCCACCGTCCGCAACAGCGACCTCGCGGCCCATCCCCTGGTCCGCGACCGGTACCCGGCACTGTCCCAGGCGCTGCTCGCGGGCGCCTCCGGTCAGCTGCGCAACACGGCGACGACCGGGGGCAACCTGTTGCAGCGCACCCGCTGCCCGTACTTCCAGGACCTGTCCAAGCCGTGCAACAAGCGGCAGCCGGGCAGCGGCTGCGGCGCCCTGGAGAGCGAGCACCGCGACCACGCGGTGCTCGGCTACTCCGAGCGGTGCATCGCCACCAACCCGTCGGACATGGCCGTGGCGCTGGCCGCCCTGGACGCACGGGTGGAGCTGTACGGGCGGGAGGGCGCCCGCAGTGTCCCGGTCTCGGAGTTCCACCGGCTGCCCGGCGACCATCCGGAGCGGGACACCGAGATCCGCCCCGGCGAACTGATCACCGCCGTGGTGCTCCCGGCGGCGACCGCGCATCTGCCGTCGGCCTACCGCAAGGCCCGCGACCGGGCGTCGTACGCGTTCGCGCTGGCGTCGGTCGCGGTGGTGCTGCGGGTGGCGGAGGGCACCGTGGCGCAGGCGGGCATCGCCTTCGGCGCGCTGGCCCACCGCCCCTGGCGGGCGCGCCGCACCGAGGAGGCGCTGGTCGGCGGCCCGGCCACCGCGGCGGCGTTCGCGGACGCGGTGGACCTGGAACTGGCCGCGGCCAGGCCGCTGCGGGACAACGCCTACAAGGTGCCCCTCGCCCGCAACCTCGCCGTGGACGTCCTCACCCGGCTCGCCGCGCCCGCCACGGTCTGAGCGGCCCACCGGGCCGCCCACCACGGCCGGTCCGAGCCCACCGGCGCCGCCGGCCGTCCGCCACGGCCGGTCCGAGGCCGCCGCCCCCGCCTCGGCCGGGCCCACCGGGCCCGGCACCCGCACCGCACCTGTCAGCCCCGACCGTCATGTCACAGGAGGACTCCATGGCCGGCACCGGTACCGCGCTGGGCGCTCCCGTCGAGCGCCGCGAAGGGCGCCTGAAGGTCACGGGCGGTGCCCGCTACGCCGCCGAGCACCCGCTGCCGGGGCGGGTGCACGCCTGGCCCGTGCCCGCGGCCGTCGCCCGGGGCCGGGTCACGGCGGTCGACGCCACGGCGGCGCTGGCGCTGCCCGGCGTCCTGGCCGTGCTCACCCCCGAGAACGCGCCCCGCCTCGCCGAGCCGGAGGACGCGGCGCTCGCCGTGCTGCAGGGACCCGGCGTGCCGCACCGCGGCTGGATCGTCGCCCTCGCCGTGGCGGAGTCGCCGGAGGCGGCCCGGGCCGCCGCGCGGGCGGTCCGTGTCACGTACGAGCGGGAGGACCACGACGTCACCCTGACGGTGAACCACCCGGGGGTCTACGAACCGAAGACCGCGAACGGCGGCTTCCCCGGCCGCCGTGAACACGGCCATCCGGAGAGCGCCTTCGCCTCCTCGCCCGTCCGGGTCGACGTCACCTACCGGGTGCCGCCGCTGCACAACCACCCGATGGAGCCGCACGCCAGTACGGCTCACTGGGACGGCGACCGACTGATCGTGTACACGTCGAGCCAGGGCGGCACGGCCGTACGCGACACGCTCGCCCAGATGTTCGAGGTGCCCGAGGACCGGATCACCGTGGTCGCCGACCACGTGGGCGGCGGCTTCGGGTCCAAGGGCACCGCGCGCCCCGACGTGGTGCTCGCCGTGATGGCCGCGCGGGTGACCGGACGGCCCGTCACCGTGGCGCTGCCACGGCGGCTCCTGCCCTCGCTCGTCGGGCACCGGGCGCCCACCCTGAACCGGCTCCGCCTCGGCGCGGAGCACGACGGCCGGCTGACGTCCCTCACCCACGTCGCCACCACCCACACCTCGCGCGTCAAGGAGTTCGTGGAGCAGGCGGCGGTCCCCGCCCGCGTCATGTACGCCGCGCCGCAGAGTCTCACCACGCACCGCGTGGTGCCCCTGGACGTGCCCTCCCCGTCCTGGATGCGCGCGCCCGGCGAGGCGCCCGGCATGTACGCCCTGGAGTCCGCGCTGGACGAACTGGCCACCGAGCTGGGCATGGACCCGGTGGAACTGCGGGTGCGCAACGAGCCGGACCGGGAGCCGGACAGCGGCAAGCCCTTCAGCAGCAGGCACCTCGTGGAGTGTCTGCGCGAGGGCGCCCGCCGGTTCGACTGGGCGCGGCGCGATCCGCGGCCCCGGTCACGGCGTGAGGGCCCCCTGCTGGTCGGCACGGGCGTCGCCGCCGCCACCTACCCGGCGTACGTGCAGCCGTCCGCCGCGCAGGCGCGGGCGCTGCCCGACGGCACGTTCGTGGTCGGGATCAACGCCACCGACATCGGCACCGGGGCCCGTACGGTTCTGGCGCAGGTGGCGGCGGACGCGCTCGGCGTGCCGCTGGAGTCGGTGCGCACCGAGGTGGGCGACAGCGACCTGCCGCCGGCGTCACTGGCCGGTGGCTCCTCGGGGACGGCGTCGTGGGGCTGGGCCGTGCACGAGGCGTGCACCCGGCTGGCGGCGCGCCTGGCCGACCACGCCGGGCCCCCGCCCGGGTCGGGGCTCAGCGCCCGCGCGGACACCACCGGGCAGGCCGACGCGGAGAGTTCCTACGCGCGCCACGCGTTCGGGGCGCACTTCGCGGAGGTCACCGTCGACACGGTGACGGGCGAGGTCCGGGTGCGCCGGATGCTCGGCGTCTTCGCGGCGGGGCGGATCCTCAACGCCCGCACCGCGCGCTCCCAGTTCGTCGGCGGCATGATCATGGGGCTCGGCATGGCGCTGACCGAGGGCAGCACCATGGATCCCGTGTTCGGTGACTTCGTCGAGTCCGACCTGGCGTCGTACCACGTGCCGACGCACGCCGACGTCCCGCGTGTGGAGGCGCACTGGATCGACGAGAGCGACACCCGGCTCAACCCGATGGGGAGCAAGGGGATCGGTGAGATCGGCATCGTGGGCAGCGCCGCCGCCGTCGGCAACGCCGTCCACCACGCGACGGGCGTCCGCTTCCGGGAACTGCCGCTGACACCGGACAAGGTGCTCGCCGGACTGGCCGGCTGACACGGTCGCGGGACGTCTCCGGCCCGTGGGGGCCGGAGACGTCCCGCGACCGGCGCTGCCGCCGGGGGCGGTGGCGACGGCGCTCAGACCTCGGGGTGGGGCACCGGGTGGCGTTCGGCCACGTGCACCATCAGCAGCAGGGTGAGGGCCGCCAGCGAGGCGAGCGCGGCGCATCCGGCGGTGAGCCCCGCGCTCGACGGCGGCGCCAACGTGACGGCGAGGGTCCGGGACATCCCGGCCGGTGCGAACCTGCCCTCGACGTAGCCGAGCGCGGCCAGCGCCGCCGGCACCACCGATCCCGCGACCAGGAGCACCACCCCGGCGCGCACGACCAGTGCCAGCGCCAGGGCCCCGCACAGGAGGGACACCGCGAGGGCGAGGCCGTAGACGAGGCCGGAGGTGCCGGCCCGGCGCAGCGGGAAGTGTGCCGCGCCGCACACGACGAGGGCCGCTGCGGCGACCCAGCCGGGCCAGAACACGAGCCGCGCCCCGGCCGGCCGGCCGCCGTCGTCCTGCGGGTCCGGGTCCTGCGCCGTCTCCGGATCCGCGTCGGGGACGGGAACGGCGTCCAGGAGGACGGGCTCTCCGGTACTGCCGATGTCGGCGGTGCCGCCGGGCAGCGGTTCCAGTCGCTCGTCCACGGGCTCGGCCGGGGCGGCTTCCCCGTCCACGAGCACGGGTCGGACGGCGTACGGCTGCTCGGCGGCGGGGGCGGTGGCGGAGGCCGCCGTGGGCACGGCGGCGGCGGGCGCGGGCGTCGTCGCGGACGCCGTGGCGGGCGCCGGGGCCGTGGCGGGCGCCGGGGCCGTGGCGGGCGCCGGGGCGCTCCTTCGGGTCAGGCCGCCGACGAGGTCCACCAGCTCCTCGGGCGTGCGCGTGCCGAGGGCCGCCCGGACGGCCTCCCTCGCGCAGTGCGGCTGCTGCGGCGCCTGGTGCAGCAGCGCCAGCAGGCGGGCGACCTCGTCGAGACGGCGGTGCTCGACGGCGGTCCGGATCGTGTCGTCGGCGCTCTCGGCCGGACGCGGCGGCCGGGTCAGCTCGGCGACCAGCCGGGCGACCTCCTCCACGGGGCGGTCGAGGGCGGCGGCGCGCAGCACCCGCCCGGCCGTGTCGGCGTACCGCGGGGACTGTTCCAGGAGGGTGACGAGCCGGACCACCTCGTCCAGGGGCCGGCCGCCGACGGCGTACCGGACCGGACGATGGGCGGGCTCGCCGTCCGTGCCGTCCGTCTCACCGCCGCCGGCGGGCCCGCCGGGCGGACCGGACCGGTGGATCTCCTCGGTGAAGGCGATGACGGACTGGTTCGGCTGGGGTGGTGAAGAGCGGGTGGTCATCTGGGCTCCAGGGCAGGGGTGCGGCCGCTCCTGCGCCCCCGAAGTGCGGCACGCGACTTACCCTGACCATTGATAGGGCGGGCTCCGCGGGAGCGCCACCGGGGCGCGGCACCTGAGTGAGGGCGCCCGGGACGACGAGGCAGGAGGAGGGGAGCGGACGGTGGACTCCACCACGAAGGTGCTCCTGGTCGCCGCGGTCCTCGCGGCCGCCGTGCTCGCCGGAGCCGTCGCCGTGCTGGTGCGGCTGGTGCGCACCCGGCGTGTCCTGCGGCGCGCCGGGCTGCCGACCGGGCCGCGCTGGGTCTTCTGGGCGGCGGTCCTCTACTTCGTGCTGCCCGTCGACCTGCTGCCCGATCCGGTGTACCTCGACGACATCGGTGTGCTGCTGCTCGCGCTGCGCACGCTGCGCGGAGCCGCAGGTGCGGCAGGGGCGGGCGGGGTCCTGACGGGGCGCCGGCCGGGGCGTTCGGGGGCCCGGGGACTGCCGGACGCGCATGATCACGCTCTGTGAGGAAACCATTCACCCGTTCGATTCGTATAAGTCTCCGGAACCCGAAACATAGTCAGCGGGCCAAGCGAGACCGCAAGGACGACCACCGCTTGATCGCGGCTGCACCGACAGGGGAGAGACGATGCAACCGTTCGCGCTCAACTACGCACGTCCGGCCGTGGAGTACGAGGCCGGTACGCCGTACGTCTACGACTCCGGACTTCAGCTGAACGTGCTTCCCGACGGCAGGATCGCCGCGTGCGACCGGGCGCTGCTGAGGGAACTGGGCACCACCACCTCCACGGCGGGCTCCAAGACGCACTTCGACGACTGAACACGGTCGGCGACGATGACCGTACTGATCCTCACGGGCGAGCAGGACGTGACGGCGGACATGGTGGTGCTCCACCTGAACGCCTCCTCGGTCCCGGTGGTCCGCCTCGACCCGGCCGATCTGACCGCGGGCGCCGAGCTGTCGGGCGAGTACGTACGCGGTTCCTTCCACGGCCATCTGTCGTGCGGGGGACGGCTGGTGGGGCTGAGCGGGCTGCGCTCGGTCTGGGTGCGCAGACCCGGCGTTCCGGCGGCCCGGGCGGCCGAGCCGTCGGCCTGGCTCACCGAGGAGTCGGCACAGGCGCTCTACGGCATGCTGCGCGGCTGCGGGGCGCGCTGGATGAACGATCCCGACGCGGCGCGCCGGGCCCGGGTCAAGCCCTGGCAGCTGCGTCTCGCCCAGCACTGCGGGCTGCCGGTGCCCGCCACCCTGATCACCACCTTCCCGCAGGCGGCCCGGGACTTCGCCGCGCGCCACCCCGACCTGGTGGTCAAGCCGGTCTCCGGGGCGCATCCGCAGGAGCCGCCGCGGGCGGTGCCGACCAGCCGGGTGGCGCCGGAGGCGGACTTCGGGGCGGTCGCCTACGGGCCCACCCTGCTGCAACGGCGGGTGGCCAAGCGGGCGGACATCCGTCTGACCGCCGTGGGTGACACGCTGCTGGCCGCCCGCAAGGAGACACCCGCGGACGCGGACCCGGACGAGGTCGACGTCCGCTTCTCCTCCGCCGCGACGCCGTGGCTGCCGGCCGAGGTGCCGCCACGGGTGGCCGCGGCCGTACGGCGCTATCTCCGGGAGGCCCGACTGGCCTACGGAGCCTTCGACCTCGCCGAGGACGCGGACGGCCTGTGGTGGTTCCTGGAGTGCAATCAGTCCGGGCAGTTCGGGTTCGTCGAGGTGGAGACGGGCCAGCCCATCGCCCGGACGATCGCCGAGTGGCTGGCCCGGCCGGCGGCACCCGGGGCCGCATCGTGACCCGCGTGCCCTCCTCGCGTACCGGCACGCAGTGCCATCGACTGCCGCGGGCGCCTCCCTCGTCCCCCCCTCCGGGAGTCAGACGGCCAGGGACAGGCCGCTGTCGCCGTCCGCCTCCGGGGCGACGTCCGCCGCCCGGCCGGTGGTGAGCAGCAGCGCGTCCGCCCGGACGATGGCCTCGTCGAGGCTGGTGGTGCCCATCATGACGCACAACGTGTAGCTCACGTCCTCCAGCTCCCGAGCCGTCTCGGCCCGCTCCCTCTCCGCCTGTGCGATCTTCAGTGATGCGTACCGGGTCAGCAACGTTCTGACGATCTTCGGGTCCGGAACCAGCACGGAGCGCCCCTCTCTCGAATTTTTCCTGCGTATGCCCCAGGCACGCCGTGCCATGCATGCCGACCGCCTCGCGGCACATGATTGACCAGATTCAGTCGATTTCCGATGGATCACCCATGGACCGACGGTGACTGCCGGCCGTCACCGGCCGCCGTCCCCGCCGCTGCCGCGCGCCGCGGCCCGGCGCTCCCCCGCGGTCGCGCCGCCCCGGGCACCGTCGTACTCGCCGTGGCGCACGGCACAGGCCCTGCACTCGCGCGGCACGGGACGCCGGGAGCACACCGCACGGGCCTGGCGTATCCGGCGCGGCGGCCAGACGCCTTCTCCTGACGGGAAGAACCGCTCGGGGTCGTCGAAGCGGCACGCTCCGCGCTCGCGCCGGTTCACGGCCGGGCCCGTGGCGGGACGGACGCCGGGCGGGAGGTACGAGCCGGGCGGCACGGCCGCGCGCCGCGCTCGATTCGCTGGGTGACGCTCACCGGGGCCTCCGCTGCACATTCGGCCGCACCTCCGCGGACAGCCCCCGTCGACGGCGACAGGGCGCCGCACGACCCGCCAGAGGTATCCGCAATATAGGGCTTTTCCGGCCTTCGGCCAAGATGGGGCGAGCGGCACGCACCGGACACACCGGAGAACACGGCGTCAGTGGCCGCGCCGAGCGGACGGTTTGCGGCACGGAGGCAAGAGCGGCGGACGATTCTTCGCGGACCCGACCTGGCCGGATTACGACGGGTCGTCACAGGGCGGCGTTCCCGGGGCCGGCGAGCGCGCCGGAAGCCGGGGTGCGCGCTCCCGCTCTTTGCCGCGCTCGCGTGTCAGGGCGCCTTGCGGCGAGGCGGCGCGGGGCCACGTCCTTGCGGGCGGTGCCGTCGAACAGGACCGGCTCCTGGGGCACCGTCCGCCGGACGGCTGTCGTCCGGGGGCGTCCGGTGCGCGAGACGGCGCCGGCGGGCGCCGCTCAGCGTTCCGTGGCCGTCCCGTGCCGTGGCTGCGGTGGGTCGCCGCCGCGGGAGGGCTGCCCGCTGCCGCGCAGGGCGTGACGCGGGACCGGTCGCGGAGGGTCTCACCCGGCGAGCGCGTCGGCCAGTTCCGTGGTGGCCCGGGTGATCTCCCCGTCCTGTTCCGCGAGCAGCGTGCGCAGGGCGCCCGAGCGCGCACGGACGGCCTGGCGGGCCCGCCGCTCCCACACCACCGGATTCTCCCGGTGGTTGAGGACCTTGGGGTAGACGGCCGCGACGCTCTCCCACTGGCGGGCGTCGGCGATGTTCCGGAGGAGCTGGATGATCTGCGGCCGGCAGGTCACCTGCGGCGCCTGGGCCAGCTCCCACAGGAACGGGACGGTGGCGGCGGTCGCCTGCTCGACCACGAAGCCGTACTGGCAGACGCGCGTGCGCAGTTCGTCCAGGGCCGCGCGGGCGGCGTCCGCGTCGTCCCCGGCCACCCTGCGCAGCAGGGCGGGGATGCCGGCCGCGGAGCCGGTGGAGTCCCTGATGTCGCTCCAGGGCACCTGGCCCAGTGCCGCAAGAGGCGTGGTGGCGGCCACGCCGGTCGTGGGGGTCGCACGCTCGGTGCGCTGTGTGCTCGGCTGGTCCGTCGGTGCGGTGCGCATGGCGTCGGGCCTTTCCGCGGCGGTCGTATGGGGGGAGGGTCCTTCGGCGGGGCGGGTGCGCCGGCGCTTCACGGTCCGGGGCGTCCGGTCCGCGGCGCGAGCCGGGGTCCGGGCCCGCTGCCGCACCGGGACGCGGCGCCGTGCGACGGCGCGGACGCGGGGGCCGGCCGGAGCGCGACGGCGGCGGTCACGCCCGGTGTTCCGGGCGGGAGGATCGCAGGTGAGGGCACTGGCGTCTCCCTGATGCGACGTCACCGAGGCGCGCCCACCGAGGGGTTGACGCTCCGGCTATTATCCACGCTGTCAGCGTCCGCGTGCAATTGCACGCGAAATTTCTCGTGAAAGTGCGCGGCGAGGGGCAGGATCCGGTGGGGCGCCGCCAGAGACCGTCGGCGAGCCGTGCACACCTCACGACGGAACGGGAAGAGCGAGGAGACTGCGGTGCCACCAGTATCGAACGGAGTGCGGGCCAGTGCGTTGGACGCCCGCTGGATCAAGAGCAGGCACAGCAACGCCGAGGGCAACTGCGTGGAGGTCGCCGCGCTGACCGGCGGGGACATCGCGGTGCGCAACTCCCGCGATCCCGACGGCCCCGCCCTGGTCTACACCCCGGCTGAGGTCGCCGCTTTCCTGGCGGGCGCGAAGGAGGGCGAGTTCGACCACCTGCTGAGGTGATTCACGCCCATCCGCGGTGAAGCGGAAGGGAGCTGACGAGTTGCCGGGCCTCGTCCGGACGGATGCCCTCCGCGGCGGACCGGTGCGATAGTGTAAGCCTCAAGTCTGCCGGTCCACTGGGGAGTCAGGATGTCCGCCGAGCCGCATCGTCTCTCCCGCCTGGAACCCTATCTCGACCGTGCCGAGCCGGCGCCGACTCTGCTGAAGATGCTGGTCGGCGTCCAACTGGCCGGTTTCCGTGAGGACTCCGGGATGTCGCAGGAACAGGCGGCCCGGGAGCTGGGCTTCAGCGCGGCGAAGCTCTCGCGCATCGAGTCGGGCAAGGGCCGCCGGCCTCCGACGGAGGGTGACGTCCGTGCCCTGCTGCGGCTGTACGGCACCGACGAGTACGAGTCCTCGGTGCTGCTGAAGCTGTTGCACCGCGCCGGGGAGCCCGGCTGGTGGCAGCGCTACGACAAGCGGCTGATGCCCGAGTGGTTCGACCGCCTCGTCGGCCTCCAGGAGGCCGCGGCCGCGATCCGCACCTTCGAGATCCAGTACGTGCCCGGATTGCTGCAGACCCCGGCCTACGCGCGGGCCGTGGTGGAGCGCGGCCTGCCGACCGCCTCGGCGGCCGAGGTGCAGCGCCGGGTGGAACTGCGCACCAAGCGGACCGAGTTGCTGTCCCGTCCGGACGCGCCGCAACTGTGGGCGATCATGGACGAGTCGGTGCTCCTGCGCGTCCTGGGCAGCCACGCCGTCATGCGCGAACAGCTCGCCCGGCTCGTCGAGACGGCCCAGCTTCCGCACGTGACCGTGCAGATCGTTCCGCTGGACGTGACGAACGCGTCGGCGCCCGCGATACCCGTCACCTACCTGCGCTTCGGCGGGCTCGACCTGCCGGACGTCGTCTACCTCGAGCACATCAGGAGCGCCAACTTCCTCGAGGACCGGGACGAGACGGAGGAGTACCGGATCTCGCTCGACCGGCTGGCCGACCAGGCGCTGACGCCCGTGGAGTCGCTGGCGCTGCTCCGCCGGACCATGGACGAGCGCTACGGGGCACGCTGACCGGACCCACCCGCGCACCGCCAGGACCCACCACGCGGGCAAACGCCGCCCGGACACGCGGGCAGGCGCCAAGCGGAGAAGGACCGCCCGGACCCGCGCCGACGCCGACATGCGCCGCGCACAGGCGAGTACCGCGCCGCCAAGTACACGCCCCCGAAGGCCACTTGCGTCAGCGGCTCGGGGGCGTCGCCGTCGGCGTGCGGCCGCCGCGGTCCGCTACCTGACCACCGCGACGCCGCCGAACTCAACCCACTCATGGGTGAGCTGACGGGGCGCCACCTCGGTGTCCGGGCGCCAGGTGGAGACCTCGACCAGTCCGGGGTCCAGGATCTCCAGACCCTCGAACCACTCGGCGACGTCCTTCTCCTGGCGCACCCGGCCCCAGTGCCCCTGGGTGGCCTGGGCCATGAAGTCGGTGACGAAGTCACGGACCTCAGCATCCTCGCTGACCAGTTGGCACATCAGCATGATGCTGCCGGGCACGAGCCGCTCGCGGACCCGCTCGATCACGGCGAGCGGGCCGTCGGTGTCACTGTCCGGGATGCAGTGGAACACCGAGTTGAACAGCACGGCCACCGGCTCGGAGAAGTCGATCAGCCGCCGGGTCTCCTCGTGCGCGAGGATCCGGTCGGTGTCCCGCATGTCGGCGTGGATGACCGCGGTGCGCTCGTCCTGCTGCAGCAGGGCCCGGCCGTGCACCAGCACCATCGGGTCGTTGTCCACGTAGACCACGTGCGTGTCGGGGGCGATGCGCTGGGCGACCTGGTGGACGTTGTCCTGGGTGGGCAGGCCGGAGCCGTGGTCCAGGTACTGGCGTATCCCGTATTCCTGCGTGAGCGTTCTGACCGCCCGCTGCAGGAAGCGGCGGTTGTTCAGGGCGAGCCTGCGGGTGCTGGGGACGACCTTGTCGAGTTCCTCGCACGCCACGCGGTCCGCCGCGTAGTTGTCCTTGCCACCGAGGTAGTGGTCGTACATGCGCGCGGCCGTCGGCACGTTCTCGTCGATCTTCGTGGACAGTTGGTTCTCCGTAGGCATCGATCCCCCAGATTCGCCGAATCCACCGCGCCAACTGGGCCGGTTTGACTGAGAGTACATCCTAGGGAAACCGTGTTTGACCGAACCAGTCCGTGGCCGGACACAGGGCCGCGACCCCCTGTCCGATCGTCCCGATCGGCCCGATCGTCACACATTCTTCACGTCGCCGGACCCATCGAAGGCACGGTTCGGAGCACCCGCCTCCTGTGTCGGAGAGGGAGGCGTCGTGGTGGTCGTCGCTGTTCTGTTGCTGCCGCTCGTGGGTGTGCTCCTGCTCGTCATGGACCGGATCGAGGACCGGATGTCCGGCGCCGCGCCGGCGCGCGGCCGGCCCGCCCGGCACCGCGGGCACCTGCGGCTGATCCCGGGAGGCCGCCGGGAGGCGCGGGACCCGGGTTCCGCCGCTTCCGGGACGGCGGAGCAGGAGGAACCGCAGGGGCCGGCTGACGCGGCCGGGCACCTGAAGACGGGTGCGCCGCAGGAAGCGGGCGGCGGCGCGGCGCGGCGGCGTGAGGCCGGCGCGCCCGTGGGGCGGGACGAGGCGGCCTGAGACGCCGGCGGGGCGCTGACACGGCGGAGGACTCCCCCGCACCGGCGTCCCGGGCGCTGTGACACCCTCGGCCGGGACCGGACCGCTGCGGGTCCCGGTCGTCATCCTGTTCGACTCTGTGGAGAGGCAGCGGTATGCGCATCGGACTGCTCGGCACCGGCCCCTGGGCCCGGATGGTGCACGCACCCGCCCTGAGCGGGCACGACGGGCTGGACTTCGCCGGTGTCTGGGGGCGCCGGGCGGCCGCCGCGGAGGAACTGGCCGCCCGCCACGGCACCCGTGCCTACGACGACGTCGACGCGCTGCTCGCGGACGTCGACGCGGTCGCCGTCGCGCTGCCGCCGGACGTCCAGGCCGGGCTGGCGGTGCGCGCCGCCCGTGCCCGCTGCCACCTGCTGCTCGACAAACCGCTGGCGGCGACGGTGGCAGGCGGCCGGGCCGTGGCCGAGGCCGTCCGGGAGTCCGAGGTGGCCTCGGTGGTCTTCTTCACCACCCGGTTCCAGACGGCACCGCAGGCGTGGATCGACGAACAGGCGGACCGCGGAGGCTGGTTCACCGGACGCGCGCAGTGGCTCGGCGCGGTGTTCTCCGGGGACAGCCCGTTCGCTGCCTCGCCCTGGCGGCGGGAGAAGGGCGCCCTGTGGGACGTCGGCCCGCACGCGCTGTCGGTGCTGCTGCCGGTCCTCGGCGACGTACGGCGGGTGTCGGCCGCCGCGCCCGGGCCCGGGGACACCGTGCACGCGGTCCTGGACCACACCGGCGGCGCATCCAGCACCCTGACCCTCAGCCTGACCGCCCCGCCCGCCGCGGCCGGGGCGACGGTGGAGGTGCGGGGCGCGGCCGGGGCGGCGGTCCTGCCCGAGGGCTCCGAGGAGGCGGTCACCGCCTTCACCCGGGCGGCGGACGCACTGGCCGACGCGGCGCGCACCGGACGCCCGCACCCGTGCGACGCGGCCTTCGGGCTGCGGGTGACGGAGATCCTGGCGGACGTGGAGACACTGCTGGACCGCACCGACCACGGTCACGGAGCGGCAGAGGCCGGCGGGCCCCGTCACGGCATCGGTGACGAGATCCGTGCCGGCATCGGCGTCGAGGCCCGCGACGGCGCCGGCGACGGGGCCCGCGGAGGCGCCGGCGACGGCGGCTGAGGGTGCGGCCGGGCTCACGTGCCCTTCCGGACCGCCGCGTCCGGGGTGCGGGGTCCGGGGCGGCGTAGCAGCGTGGTGGTGTGGTGAAGCCGCCTGCCCTGGTGTCGCGCCGGGACCCGCTCCGGCGGGGCTGGCTGCGGGGTGCCCCGCCGCCCCGCTGGGTGCGCGTCCTGCCGGCCGCCCTGGCCGTCGGCGTGTGCGTGGCGACCCTGCTGAGCCCGAACCCGCTCGACATCGGGTTCCTGCTCGGTGCCATCCCGCCGCTCGCCGTGCTGTCGTACGGGCCGCTGACGACCGCGCTGCTCGGCGGCGTCGTGGTGGCCCTGCTCAGCGTGCCGGCCTTCCGGCTGGACCATCCCGGCAACACCGACCTGGAGACGGTCTGCTTCGTCGCCGCCCTGAGCGTCCTGCTGTCGTACGTCCGCAGCCGCCGCGACGCGCAGCTCGACCTGCACCGCACGGTCGCCGAGGCCGCGCAGCGGGCCGTGGTGCCGCCACTGCCCGAGCGGGTCGGGCCGGTGCGCTGCGCCGGGCTCTACCGTGCCGCGCAGCGCGGCACGCTGGTCGGCGGGGACTTCTTCGACGTGCGCCGCGGTCCGCGGGGCGTCCGGGCGGTCATGGGCGACGTGCAGGGCCACGGGCTGGCGGCGGTGTCCACGGTCGCCGCGCTGCTGGGCAGCTTCCGGGAGGCGGTGCTGGACCGGCCGGGTCTGACGGAGGTCGTGGCGGCGCTGGACCGCCGGCTGGTGGTGGACTCGGCGGAGGTGCGGCACGCGGAGCTGTTCGCGACGGCCGTGCTGCTGGACTTCTCCGGCGACGCGCGGTCGGTGCGGGTGGTGACGTGCGGCCATCCGCCCCCGATCCTGTTGCGGGACGGGACCGCGACGGAACTCTCCGTGACGCCCTGGACGCCTCTCGGCCTCGGCCTCTCCGACGGGCTTCCGTCGCCGGACGGGCACGTCGAGCCGCTGCGCCCCGGTGACGTGCTGTTCCTGGCCTCCGACGGGGTCACCGAGGCACGGAACGGCGACGGCGCGTTCTACCCGCTCCTGGACCGGCTGCCCCGGCTCGCCGACGGCGACCCGGCCGTCCTCGCCGACCGGGTGCTGGCCGATCTCCTCACGCACTGCGGGACGATCCGCGACGACGTGACGATGCTCGTCCTCACACCCTGCCCGTCGCACGAGGCGGGAGCGGGCACGGGTGCGGGCCGGGGAGCTGCCGCGGCTGCGGGACGAGGGCCGGTCCGTGAGGCTGGTGGGACCGGTGGGACCGGTGGGACCGGTGGGGCGAGCTGAGGGGGCACGGGGACGGTCCCGCGGTACCGCTCAGGCGCCCTGGGTGCAGTCGGCGGCGAGGAGTCCGTCGTGGCCGGGCTCGCCGGGCGCGGCCGCCGCCACCGGGTGCCGCGACGGAACGGACACGGACACGAGCACGGGGACGGGAGCGGTCCCGGGCGCCGTACCAGGCCGGGCGGCAGCCGCCGGTACCACCGGGTGCCGCGCGGACGCGGACTCGGATACGGACGCGGAGACCGGTGTGGACGCGGAGACCGGTGCGGAGACGGACGCGAGCGCGGACGCGGAGACGGGCGTGGACGCGGGTGCGGGGCGTGTGCGGCGGTCGCGCAGGACGGTCGCGACGGCGATGGTGCCGGCGATGAGGACACCGCCCAGAACCAGCGCGCCCCGGGCTCCCGCGGCCTGCATCAGCAGGCCCAGCAGCGGCGGGCCGACCAGGCTCCAGCCGGTGCTCGCGGTGCGCCACACGCCGAGCACGCGGCCGCGCATGTGCGCCGGCGGGTCGGTCTGCAGGACGGTCGTACCGGCGGTGTCGGAGATGGACTCCACCACCGCCATCGGGGCGACGAGCAGCAGCAGGACCCACAGGTCCGGGGAGAGGCCGGCGGCGATCTGCAGCACCGCGCCGGCCGCGGCCAGAGCGCCCACCAGGCGGACGGAGGGGCTGCGCAGGCGCCCGGCCAGCACCGCGCCGGCGACGCCGCCGACGGCCAGGACGGTGGAGACCGTGCCGAACGCCCCGGCGGCCCCGCCGAGCGGTCCGGTGACCAGCACCGCGAGGGTCAGCCCGTAGTTCCGGCCGAAGACGCTGCTGATCGCGGTGATGCCGGCCAGGGCGACGAGCCGGGGGCGGCGCAGGAAGAAGCCGAGGCCGTCGCGGGCGCCGGTGCCCCGCCGTGACGGTGCCGGGGCGGCGGGCCGCCGCCGGGAGGACGGGGCGGCGGACGCCTCCTGCCCGGCCTCGGGGTGGGGGCGCAGGAAGGGGATCACCGCGGCGACGGCCAGGAAGGAGATGCCGTTCGCCGCGTACGCGGCTCCGGGCCCCCACCAGCTGACCACCATTCCGGCCAGGGCGGTGCCGCCCACCCGGCCGGCGCCGCTCACCACCGAGCCCAGCGCGATCGACGACGGCACGTCCTTCGGGGGGACGAGGTCGTTGCCGAGCAGGGCGCAGGCGGGCGCGTCCACGGTGGCGATCAGACCGGTGACCGCGGCGAGCACCATGAGGACCGGCACGGTCAGGTGGTCGGTGACGACGAGCGCGGCGGTCAGGAAACCGACCAGAGCGAGCAGGGCCTGGCTCACCGAGGCGGTGAGCCGGCGCGGCCACGCGTCGACGGCGGCGCCGCCGAGGAGCCCCAGCAGGAGTCCGGGCGCGGCCTGCGCGGACAGGGACAGGCCGGTCGCCGCGGCGGAGCCGGTGAGGTGGAGGACGAGGAGGTTCTGCGCGGTCAGCTGCATCCAGGTGCCCGCGTTGGACACCAGGTTGGCCGCCGACCACCAGCGCATGCTGCGGTGGCGCAGGGACCGCCAGGGGGCACGGTCCGCCTCCTCGCCCGTTCGGCGCACCGGGCGCCGGGGTGAGGGGAGGACCACGCGCCGGGAGGCGGCCGTGGGCACGGACGAGGAAGCAGGAGAAGCGGAGGAAGCAGAGGGGGATGAAGCCACGGAAGGACGCTTTGCGTGAGAGACCGGACGACTTGCCGTGCTGTGCCGCCGGGGGCGGCTCGACGGTGAGACGTGGTCGGGCACAGCGGCTGCCCATCATCACAGACGGGACGGGACGGTCGGTGCGCGCGGCCGTCGGCGCGGTCCGCGGGGGCACCCGACTCTGCCTCGTAGCACCGGTGTTGCCGACGCGGTGGTGTTGCTCACAGGAGGCCGCCCGGCCGGAGCTGCGGGGCGGGGGCGAGGAAGCCGGGGGTGCGGGGTCCGTGCCGTGTGCGGGCCGGGACCGGTCCCCCGTTCCGGTCCCGCCCGCCCGTCCGGCCCCCGCGTGACCCCCTCGGCCCGTCGAACTTACGTGGCGCTTACGGGCGTCAAAACCGCGTCAGTGCCCTTTCGGGCAAGCGGAGGACTCACCCGTGCACAGGTGAGTCCGGAATGCCCCTGTTGAGCCCGTGGCCGCCCTGCCTCGGCGCCGGTCGGGCCCCTGGAACGCCGTGGATCGGCGGGCAGCGGGGCGAGCACCGGGCAGCCGCCGTCGGCGGGTCGGGCCGACGGCCGCGGGGCAGCGGGCGACGGCGGGGCAGGCCGGAGCGGCCGTCAGTCACTCAGGGGGGCGGGCGAGGTCAGCCACTCGGGGCGGGCGGTCGGAGGTGGCCGGCCGAGGTGGGCCGGGCAGGGTCAGCCGGCCGCGGACGGCGGGTCGAGGGCCGGCGGGTCCAGGTCACCCGCCGCCATCTGGGCCAGGACGACTTCGTAGAGGTCGCTGCCGACGGCCAGGAGCTGGCGTTCGAGGACGGGCTCCACACCGCGCACGTGCTCGCGCACGGTCTGCGCGTGGACGCCGAGCAACTGCGCGGCACGCTCGGCGTTGCCCCCGGCGGCGGTCCAGGCGCGCAGCGTGCCGCGCAGGTCCCGGGTGTCCGCCGCCAGGCGCCCGAGGAGTTCCCGAGCCCAGGTGCGCAGCGCCGGCCCGGTCAGCAGCTCGCCCAGACCGGCCCGGCGGGCCCGCGCGGCCGGTCCGGGGGCCGGTTCCGGGACGAGACCCGCCTGCGTGTTCAGGGCGAGGTGGACGGCGGCCCGCACGGTGAGCAGGGAGAAGTCCGCGCCGAGCAGTGCCTCCACCCGTTCCATCCGGGCACGGACGGTGTTGCGGCTCACCCCGAGGATCCGGGCCGCGCTCACCGCGGGGAACTCGAGCCCGAGCCGGGTGGTGGCGACCAGTTCGGCGCGGGTGTGGTGGGCGAGGGTGTCCAGGGGGCGCAGCAGCCGTCCCGACCAGGCGTGCAGTGCCTCGTGGTCCATCAGCCGCTCGGGGTGGGTGCGCTCGGCGTACACGGCGGTGCCGTCCGGGCGGAACCGGGCGAGCGCGAGGGCGCTGACCGCCTGCCCGTAGGCCGTGGCGGTCCGGGCGAGGCTGTGCCGGATGCTGCCGCCGAGGAAGGTCTGCGGGCGCGCGCCGACCAGCGCGCGCAGCTCGCGGCCGGTGGTCTCGGCGGGGGCGATGACGATGACGTGGCCGTCCACCGCCGGGCAGCGGACGACCAGGGCCTGCCCGCCGGTGGCGTCCAGGCACTCGGCGGTCAGCCGCTCGCGTTCGTCGGGGTGGGCCTCCAGGACGTAGACGTGCGCGGTGTCGGTGTCGAGCAGGCCGGGCCACAGTCCCGCGGCGACCCGGCGGGCCGAGACGGTGTCCTCGACCATCAGCAACTGCAGGATGGCGAGGCGCAGGGCGGCCGTGGCCTGTTCGAGCCGGCGTCCGGTCTCGTCGGTCTCGTCGGCCCTCAGCAGCAGCTCGACCACGCCGGCGGTGCGCGTGAGCATCTCGGCGGTCCGCCGGTCGAAGGGGGTGACGCGGGAGACGGCGAGCACGCCGGCCGCGGGTGCCTGCGGGCGGCCCACGCGCACCGCGCGGACGTGACGCCCCGCGTCCTGGAGTGCCGCCGAGGCGAACCGGCCGGCGCGGAGGTCCGCGATCACGTCGTCGGCCAGGGGCACGCTCGCCCCGGCGCGGAGGGTGCCGTCGGCGTCCAGGAGGCAGGCCGTGCCGTGGGCGGCGTCGGCGAGCCAGGCCACGACCTTGCGCACGTCGCGCCCGGTGGGCCGCAGGTGGTCCAGGAGTTCCCCGGCCCAGGTGGCGTGTGCGCCGCCTCGCTCGTGCGCCGGGACGGCTCCGTCCTGTCCGCCGGCCATGTCGGCTGTCTCCTCCCGTTCCTTGTACACCGCACTGACCTCGGCGTTCTCGGTCCGGGACGTTACCAGCGGCGGCCGTTGACGCGCTGTGCGAGGCTCCCGCGCCAACGGACCGCGCAGGCCGGCGCGGTGCGGGGCGCTGACAGAAGGGGCGGCTTCGCCGGTGGGTCACGGGGGGGGTGGTGAGCGACCGGCGAAGCCGCGCGCCCGGGGGCCGGGGGGACAGCGCCCGAGCGGTACACAGCTCTGGTTCCCCGCCTTCGGCCGAGTACGCGCGGGAAACACGGCGAATTTCCGGACCGGCACGGACCCGCCACCGTCACCGCCCTCGACCGCCACCGCCCCCCCACCCAGCGCTCGGCCCGCTCCGCCACCGACCGGCCGCACGGACCCCGCCGCCACCACCGGCAGGCACCGCACCGCGGCACCGGCACCGGCCCTCGGTCACCGGCGGCGCAACAGCCAGGGCAACCCGTGTCCGACGGCCGGTCCGTGCGGCGGCGGCCGGGCGCACGGCATAAGCTCGGCGGATGGCGAAGTACTTCGACGTGCACCCGGACAACCCCCAGCCGCGCGCCATCCGGCAGGTCGCCGACGGCCTGCGGGAGGACGCGCTGATCGCGTACCCGACCGACTCCTGCTACGCCCTCGGCTGCCGGCTGGGCAGCCGCGACGGCGTCGACCGGATCCGGGCGATCCGCCGCCTGGACGACCGGCACCACTTCACCCTGGTGTGCCAGGACTTCGCGCAGCTCGGCCAGTTCGTACGGATCGACAACGATGTGTTCCGGCTGATCAAGGCGGCCACGCCCGGCAGTTACACCTTCATCCTGCCGGCGACGCGGGAGGTGCCGCGCATGCTGCAGCACCCCAAGAAGAAGACCGTCGGGGTACGCATCCCGGACCACGTGGTCACGCAGGCCCTGGTGGCGGAACTCGGTGAGCCGCTGCTGTCCAGCACCCTGCTGCTGCCCGACGAGGACGAGCCGATGACGCAGGGCTGGGAGATCAAGGACCGGCTCGACCACGTGCTGGACGCGGTGGTCGACTCGGGCGACTGCGGTACGGAGCCGACGACGGTCGTCGACTTCTCGGGCGGCGAGGCCGAGATCGTGCGGCGGGGGGCGGGCGACACCTCACGGTTCGAGTGAGGGGTCCGGCCCCGGTCGCGGATCCGTGCGGGCCCGTCGCCGCCCGGCGGGCGGGCGCGTGCCACCATGACCATGATCCGCCCGACCCCCGCGCCCGGATTCGGCATCCCCGGGCCCCCGGGCAACCCCTCACCGCCGGTGACGTCCTCACCGGCGGCCGCGCAGGAAGGCAGCCCCCATGAGCGCCGTACAGGGACAGACCGTCGAGATCCCCACCGAGGACGGCACGGCAGACGCCTATCTGGCCCACCCCGGGGACGGACGTCCGCACCCGGCCGTCCTGTTCTACACGGACGCGTTCGGTCTGCGTCCGCACGTCAACAACATGGCCGACCGGATCGCCGCCGCCGGTCACACCGTGCTGGTGCCCAATGTGTTCTACCGTCACGGACGGGCGCCCGTCGTGGAGTTGCCGGAGTTCATCGACCTGTCCGAGCGCCCGGAGGTCTTCGGCCGGATCATCCCGCTCATGCAGGCCCTGACGCCGGAACTGGCACGGCGTGATGCGGGGGCCTACCTCCGTGTGCTCGCCGGCCATCCGCTGGCCGCCGACGGCCCGGTGGCGGTGACCGGCTACTGCATGGGCGCCCGGCTGTCCCTGCTGACCGCGGGCGCGTACCCGGACCGGGTCGCGGCGGCGGCCGGTTTCCACGGCGGCGGGCTGGCCACCGACGGTCCCGACAGCCCGCACCTGAGCGCCGGGAACGTCACCGCAGAGCTGTACTTCGGGCACGCCGACAACGACCCCTCGCTGCCGCCCGAGCAGATCGAGCGCCTGGAGGACACGCTCACCGCGGCCGGTGTCCGGCACCGCTGCGAGGTCTATCCGGGCGCCTCGCACGGCTTCACCCAGGCCGACACCGACGCCTACGACGCCAAGGCGGACGAACGGCACTGGACGGCCCTGCTCGACCTGCTGCGGCGCACGTTCGGCTGACCGACGGGGACTCAGCTCCCCCCAGGCACGGGCCAGTTGGGGTGGGGGTCCGGGCCCTGTCCCGGCCACCCGCCCGCTGCGCGCGGCGCACCGGTTGTTACGGTGCACCGCGTGTCTGACTCCTCACGCGATACCGTCGAAGGCGCCGGCTGGAACGACGCCGAACGCGGCACCTACGCCCGGCTGATGCCGGACCGCGTCCAGAAACTGTCGTGGCTGAACCCCCGGACCCTGTGGGCCGCGCGCAACGGCGTGGCCGCCTCCTGGTTCGGGGACCCCACCGGGCAGACCCGTTCCCGGTGGGTGGCGCAGCAGGCCGCGGCCGGGGCCCCGGCGGACAAGGTGATCCGGCGTACGGAGACGGACCGCTTCTCCTTCATGGTCATCGGGGACACCGGTGAGGGCGGCGAGTCGCAGTACGCGGTCGTGCCGGGTTTCCTGGAGGCGTCCCGGGACACGTCGTTCGCCGTGCTCGCCAGCGATGTGATCTACCCGGTCGGCAGCACGGACGACTACGGCACGAAGTTCTTCCGGCCGTACCGCGACTATCCGGCGCCCATCTACGCGATCCCGGGCAACCACGACTGGTACGAGGACCTCGGCGGGTTCATGCGCGTCTTCTGCGACGACGCGCCGCCGCTGCCGCCACGTCCCCGGCCGCGTGCGCTGAGCCGGGACTGGTGGCGTGCGCTGCTGTGGCACGAGCCGCGCCCCGCCGACGAGCAACGGCTGGCCGAGGCACGGAAGTTGCGTTCCGCGCCGGGGCAGCAGGCCGTCCAGCCGGGCCCGTACTGGGCGATCGACGCCGGGCCGCTGCGGATCGTCGGCATCGACACGGGCCTGCTCGGCACCCTGGACGCGGAGCAGGGCGCCTGGCTCCGGGAGGTGTCCCGCGGGCCCCGCCCGAAGATCCTCGTCACCGGTTCCCCGCTGTACGTGGACGGCGAGCACCACCCCTGCCCCATCGAGGGCGGGGGCAGCGTCGACGACATCGTCCGCGACCCGGCCCACCACTACGTGGCGGCGATCGGCGGTGACATCCACAACTACCAGCGCTATCCGGTGGACGTGGACGGCCGCACCGTCCAGTACGTCGTCTCCGGGGGCGGCGGCGCGTTCATGCACGCCACGCACACCATCCCGCGGGTGTCGGTCGCGAACGTGACGGAGGCCGACTTCCGCTGCTACCCGCTGCGCGGCGACTCGCTGGCGTTCTACAGCTCCCTGTACGCGCGCCGGCTGCGGCTGCGCCGCTTCTTCACGCTCACCGAGGCGGAGGGGATGGCCGTGATCGCCGAGCGGCTCGGCATACCGCCCACCCGCACGCCGGGCGGCCCGGTCCGTCTCACCCGGCGGGTCCGCCTGGTCGCGAGCCTGCTCGGTGCCGGCCGCCGCCCCGACCGCCGGGCCCGGTTCCGCCTCCCGGTGCGCAAGATCTACACCCAGCTCTTCTCGCCGGGTTCGGTCACCTACAGCCCGCCCTTCTTCAAGTCGTTCCTGCGGCTGGACGTCAGCCCGGATTCGGTCCGGCTGCGCTGCTTCGCGGCGACCGGCAACCGCGCGCAGGAGGTCGACCCGCCGGTCGAGGACGAGGTGGTCATCCCGCTGCCCCCGCGGGTCTGAGCGCCCGGCGGCCTCCCGGGGCCGCGGGACGCCGCGCCCCGGCGCCGCGCGCCGCTCCCGGCCCGCAGGATCGTCGCGGCCGGCGGCCGGTCCGGGCCCCGTGGCCGCGCTCCGCCGGCCGCCCGGCACGTCCCGGACCGATCGGGGCAGGCTCGGCGGCGTACGGCGACAGCACCTCACACCGTGAACTCCCGTACGACGGTGTTCCGGAACACGGCCCGGCCGCCGGCGCTGAAGAGTGCGAGCCGGTCGTCGACCAGATAGGGGAAGGCCGCCGAGGAGTGCACGTGACGGCCGTCGTCGACGAACATCTCGACCGAGGTGCGGTCGACGAGGATGCGCAGGCGCACCGGGCGGCCCGCGGCGCCCAGCGGCGTGCGGCTCTCCTGCCAGGTGCCCGAGCCGTCGGGGTTCACGGTGGCGCGGCGGTTGAGGAAGGCGTAGTCGCCCCAGATCCCGGCGTCGATGTGGCGGTTGCCGTCCGGGGAGCGGCGCAGTTGCAGGCCCGCGCCCGTCGGACGGTCCGCGCTGATCTCGCAGCTCACCTCGTAGGAGACGCCGGTGTACTCCAGCAGGCGGGTGCCGTCGACGCTCAGGTCGCCCAGGCGCACGGTGCGCGAGACATGGGAGTCGAGGGCGGCGACGGGCCGTGAGGCCAGGTGGTACGTGCCCGAGTCGTCGCGGCGCAGCACGACCTCGCGGACGATCGAGTCGGTGCCGTTGAAGCCGTCGCAGTCGATGGTGGGGGTGGTGTGGGCGTAGTCCCAGTTGTTGAGCCAGCCCATCGCGTACCGGACGGCCGGGTCGGGGGTGCCGTCCGCGCGGTGCCGGTCGAAGGTGACGGCCGCGTACCAGTCCCAGCCGTGGTCGAGCCACTGCGGGTCGGCGGCGTCGGGGGTGAAGGAGCCGCCGTCGAAGGAGCCGGTCCAGTAGGCGTAGGTGTTGGGCAGCCCGGCGGCCTTGCCGTTGGCGCTGACGCCCAGCACCCACTTGGCGGTGCCGTCCGGGGCGGTGATGCGGAACAGGTCCGGGCACTCCAGGACGCCGAGGCCGCGGTGGGTGAACCCCCCGGCGGGCGTCCAGGACTTCAGGTCGGCGGAGTGGTGGAAGCCGATGGTGTCGTTCTGGGCGAGGGCCATCACCCACCGGCCCCGTTCCTCGTCGCGGATCACCTTGGGGTCGCGGAAGTCGGCCACGCCGGGGTTGGGCAGGACGGGGCCGGTGCCATAAGGGGTGAAGGTCCGTCCGCCGTCGGTGGAGTAGTACAGGAACTGCTCCTGGTGATCGGTGCCGCCGCCCGGTGACATGGTGACGATGACGACCACCGCCCCCGGGCCGAAGCCCGCGGTGCCGTGGGTGTCCACCACGGCGGATCCGGACCAGAGGTCGCCGTTGGGCGTGGTGTCCTTGGGCACGGCGACGCCCCGGTCCCGGAAGGAGACGAGGTCGGTGCTGGTGGCCAGGCGCCAGGCGGTGCCGACCTCGCCAGCCAGGTAGTCGGCGTTGTACAGGTAGTAGTAGTGGTATTCGCCGTCGATCCACAGGGGGCGCTGCGGGTCGTTCTTCCACTGGTCGGGGACGGTGAAGTGGTATCCGGCACGGTAGCGGGCGGCGGGGACGGCGTCCGGCCGGCGGGGACCGGCCGGGGCCGCCGCACCCGGCCGGCCCGCGCCCGCCCCCCGTGGCCGGCCCGCGCTCGCCGCCGCCGGGGCCGCGGGCAGCAGCGCCGCGGCCGTCCCCGCGGCCGTTCCGGCGAACAGCGCTCTCCTGGACATGTCACGCACCACGCGAGGTTCCTCTCCTCGGACGGGCAGGGATGCGCCGCGGCGGGCCCGGCCGACGGCGGCTCATGGGTCCAGGACTGTAGACCTAACTCGTTAAAGGTCAAGCGTTCACGCCCCTTGACAGAGGAGTCGCACGGTTTTCATCATCGGGGCGTCACCTGCCTACTAACACGAGTTAGGTCCACGATGACCGACGTCCACCCCTCCCGCCGGGCGCTGCTCAGGTACGGCGCCTACGGCACGGGGGCAGCCGCCCTGGCCGGCACCGCCGCGAGCTGGGACCGCCTCACCGGAGCCGACATCCCGGGCCGCGACGACGGCTCCCTCGTCGTCGCCACCCTCGGCTCCGCCTTCGACCCGGCCGCCGTGCGCGCCCTGCGCGACGGCTTCCGCGCCCTGCACCCCGGCATCGACGTGCGGATCAACGCTGTCCAGGCCGTCGACTGGCCGGACTTCTTCGCCAAGGTCCTCACCCAGATCGCCGCGGGCACCGCTCCCGACCTCGTCTACGTCGCCACCGAGGGCGTCCAGTTGTTCGCGAAGCGGCTCGGCGTCCCGCTGGACGGCTGGGTGCGCCGCGACGCGGCGGAGCTGCGCGAGTACTTCGCCGACGTCCACCCGTCGCTGGTGGAGTCGATGATGTACGAAGGGAGCCTGTACCAGCTGCCGGTCGAGTTCAACGCGGCCGACATGTACCTCAACCGGCAGGTGCTGCGGCGGGCGGGCGCCGAACTGCCGCCCGCCGACTGGACCCGGGACGACTTCACCGCGCTGCTGCGCCGCATGAAGCGCTCCAGCGGCGCCCACTTCACCCCGTACTTCTGGACCAACCGCCTGTGGGGCGGCGTCGTGCCCTGGCTGTTCGCGAACGGGACCAACCTCCTCGCCGAGTCCCGGGCACCCGGCGGCGACTGGCTGTGGAACACCTTCTACCCCGCCGCCGAGCGCGCCGGCCGGGGCGGCGGCTTCCGGTGGACCACCCCGCAGGCGACGGACGCCCTGGTCGAGGAGGCGTACGACTATCTCGCCTCCCTCGTCGCGGAGGGCCTGTGCACCCGTCCGGAAGGCGGCAACGGCAGCAACCTCGTCGGGGTGTTCTCCACCGGCCGGGTCGGCGTCACCCCGGCGGGCGGCTTCTGGGCGGGCGGGCTGCACCTGGCGGGCATGAGGCCCGACGCCTACGACGTGCGCTACTTCCCGCGCCGGCTCAGCAGGCGCCACCAGTTCGGCGCCGCCGGCTACGCGCTGCTGCGCACCTCCAAGAAGCAGGACGCCGCCTGGGAGTTCATCAAGTACGCCGTCCGCCGGGACACGCTGACCCGGCTGTTCCGGGCCAACCAGACCACCCCCGCCCGCCGCTCGATGCTGACCTCCGCCCGGTACGCCGCGACCGGCCCGGCGCACTGGCGGATCTTCTACGACACCCTCGACAAGTTCCCCGACACCGGCCCCGTCCCCGCCCCGCCCCAGGTCGCGGAGGTGACGCAGGTCCTGCTCAAGCACACCGGAACGGCCCTCGCCGCGCCGCGCGCGGTGGGCCCCGCGCTGCGCCGGATGCAGGGCGACCTGGAGAAGGCCATGGAGCGTGACGCATGACGAACACCCGGCTTCCGTCCCGGCGGACGCGGGCGGCCGCACCGGCCGCCCCCGCCGTCCGGGCCGCCGCCCGGCCCGCCGCGCGCGAGCGGGGCACGCGGCTGCTGGCGGCGCTGTTCCTGGCACCGACGGTCCTCGGCATCGTCGTCTTCACCGTGGTGCCGATCGCCGGTTCGGTGGTGCTCAGCCTCTTCCACTGGAACGTGATCGACTCCCCCGGCTACGCGGGCGGCGCCAACTACCGCGATGCCCTCGGTGACACCACCGTCCTGGTCTCGTTCCGCAACACGCTCGTCTTCATGGTGCTCGCGGTCGCCCTGCAGCTGACCGTCGCCCTCGCGCTCGCCCTCACCGTGGACGGGCGGATGCCCGCCTGGCTGCGGTCGGTGTTCCGTTCGGCGTTCTTCTTCCCGCTGGTGCTGTCCGCCGCCTCGATCTCCGTGGTGATGAAGTACCTCTTCAACCAGGACTTCGGAGTCGTCAACTGGCTGCTCGGGCTGGCCGGCATCGCCCCGGTGCCGTGGCTGACGTCGGAGCACGCGGCGCTGGCCACGGTGGTCCTGGTCTACGTCTGGCAGCAGTTCGGCTTCTCCTTCCTGCTCTTCGTCGGCGGGCTGAACAACATTCCGAAGGAGATCCACGAGGCCGCCTCCCTGGACGGCGCCCGGGGGCTGCGCAAGCACCTCGCCATCACGCTTCCCCTGCTGTCGCCCACGCTGCTCGTCGCGTCCGTGGTCGGCATCATCAACGCCCTCCAGGTCTTCGAGCAGCCGTACGTCCTGACCGAGGGAGGCCCCGGCGACGCCACCCGGACGGTCGTCATGGTCATCTACGAGAAGGCCTTCGAGCAGCTCCGTTTCGGTGAGGCGTCCGCGGTGGGCGTGCTGCTGTTCGTCCTGATCATGGCGGTCACCGCCCTCCAGTTCCGGCTCAGCCGGCGCTTCGTCCACTACCAGTGAGCCCGGTGACCGCCATGAGCCAAGCGTCCCCCTCCCTCAGCCGCGCCCGGCACCTCCTCGCGCCGTGGGCGCGGATCGCCGGGCTGACCGTGTGCGCCCTGCTGACCCTCGGGCCGGTCCTGTGGACCGTCTCCACCTCGCTGCGCACACCCGCCCAGTCCTTCGACCTGCCCCCGCGCATCGTCCCCGCCCACCCGAGCGCCGCGGCCTACCGCGGGGTCTTCCAGCAGCTCGACGTGTGGCTGCTCGCCCTGAACTCCACGCTGGTCACGGCACTGATCGCGGTGGGCCAGATGATCACGGCGGGGCTCGCCGGATACGCCTTCGCCCGCCTGGAGTTCCGGTTCAAGAAGCCGCTGTTCGGGCTGGTCCTGGCGACCATGATGGTGCCGTTGCAGGTCACGATCGTGCCGGTGTTCCTGGTGCTGAAGTCGATGGGCCTGACCGACACCCTGCTCGGCCTGATCGTCCCGGCCTTCCCGACCGCGTTCGGCACCTTCCTGATGCGGCAGTACTTCCTCGGTATGCCCCGGGACCTGGGCGAGGCGGCCATGCTGGACGGCGCCGGGCCCTGGCGGATCTTCCGCTCCGTCTACGCCCCGCTGGCCGCGCCCGGCCTCGCGATCGTCGGCGTGCTCGCCTTCAACTACCACTGGAACGAGTTCTTCCGCCCGCTCATCCTGGAGACCTCCGCCCAGAACTACACCCTGCCGCTGGGGCTGGTCTCCCTCCAGGGCAATCTCGGCACCGGCTCCGTCTCGGTGGTCCTCGCCGGTGTCGTGCTGTCCATGCTCCCCGCCGTCGCCGTGTTCGTCGTCGGCCAGCGCCCTCTGCGTGAGGGCATCACCTCCGCAGGAGTCAACCGTTGAGCCCCGCCCCCCGGTCCGCCACCGGCCCCGACGCCCCGCGCTTCCGGGTCCGCCCGCCCGCCCACTGGATCAACGACCCCAACGGGCCCTTCCGCTGGCGGGGCCGCTATCACCTCTTCTACCAGCACAACCCCGGCGCCCCGGTGCACGCCGACATCCACTGGGGCCACGCCTCCAGCACCGACCTCGCCCACTGGGAACACCACCCGCTCGCCCTCACCCCCCTCCCCGGCGGCCCCGACGAGGCGGGCTGCTGGTCGGGGTGCGTGGTCGACGACGCGGGCACGCCCACCGCCGTCTACACCGGCATCGACCACCGGCACACCGGAGTGGGCGCCGTCTGCCTGGCCAGGGCCGCCGACCCGGACGACGACCGGCTCACCGAGTGGCGGCCGCTGCCCGGACCCGTGGTGTCCGCGCCGCCCGCCGGCCTGGACGTGGTCATGTTCCGCGACCCGTTCGTCCTGCGGCACGGCGGGCGGCGCTGGGCGCTCGTCGGGGCCGGGCACGCCGACGGCACGCCGTCCGTGCTGCTGTACGACTGCGAGGACCTGGCCGACTGGCGGTTCGCCGGGGTCCTGCTCGACGGATCCGACCCGGTCGCCGCCGCCGTGTTCGGCGACGGGGCGGTGGGCTGGGAGTGCCCGCAGCTGTTCCGGACGGCGGAGGACACCTGGGTGCTGGCCGTGTCGCTGTGGGACGGTGATCCGTGCGCCACCGGCCATCTGACCGGCGACCTGGTCCACGACGGCCGGGGCGGGCTGCGGTTCGCGGCGCGCGGCGGGGGCCTGCTCGACCACGGACGCGACTTCTACGCGCCCGCCGTCCTCCAGGAGGAGGACCGGACCCTGATGTGGGGCTGGTCGTGGGAGGCGCGCGGGCCCGCGGAGGTGGAACGGGCGGGGTGGGCCGGGGTCCTCACCGCCCCCCGGGTCGTGGGCACCCACCCGGACGGCTCCCTGCGGGTGTTCCCCGCCCCGGAACTCGACCTGCTGCGCGCCCCGGAACCGTTCGTCACCCGCCCGGGCCGCCGGGTCCCGCTCCCGGACGCCTACGACCTCACGGTCACCGCCCGCGGGCGCACGACGGCGACCCTGCTGCGCTCCCCGGACGGGCGCGCGGACCTGTCGGTGCGGCTGGACCCGGCCGCGGGCACCGTCACCCTGGACGGCGGCGAGCGCCCCCGCGCGGGCCGCGAGGGCTCCGGGCCCCGCACGGTGCGGCTGCCGGGCGGGCCACGGCTGACGGTGCGGGTCCTCGTCGACGGTTCGCTCGTGGAACTCTTCGCCGCCGGCCGGGCGACGCTCACCGAGCGCGTCTACCGGCGGCCCGGCGACGTCCCGGAACTCACGGTCGACGCCCCCGCCGCGGAGGTCACCGGATGGGCACTGGTCCCACCGATGCGCGGCTGACCACCGCGCAGGCCAGCCGGCGGGTGGCGGCCGGCGGGGTGCGGCCGGTGGCGAGGGCGTCCAGGAGCAGCCGCACGGCCGTCTCGCCCATCGCCCGGTGGGGCAGCGCCACGGAGGTGAGCGGCGGGGTGAGGAAGGCGGCCATGTGCTCCTGGTCGTCGTAGCCGACCACGGACAGGCCGGCGGGCACCTCGATGCCGAGCCGGGCCGCGGCGTGCAGGACGCCCGCCGCGACCCGGTCGTTGTAGCAGAAGACCCCGGTGGGCCGCTGCCCGGCGGGGGCGCCCTCCAGGAGCCTGACCGCGCCCTCGTACCCGCTGGAGATCTCGCCCCCGGTGCGCACCACCCACTCGGGCGGGACGGTGACGCCCTCGGCGCGCAGCGCGTCACGGAAGCCGCGCAGCCGCTCGCGCGACGCGATGTCGTCGAGGCCGCCGATCACGGCGAGCCTGCGGTGCCCGTGGGCGAGCAGCAGCCGGGCGGCACCGCCGCCCCCGGCCCGCTCGGCGGGGACCACGGCGGGCAGCGAGCCGTCCTCGGGAAGGCAGTTGGCGAGCACGGAGTGGGTGCGGTGCAGCCCCTCGGGGACCCGGACCCGGCGCAGCGACATGGCCGCGTAGATGATCCCGTCGACCCTCCGGTCGAGGAGTTCGGCGACGGCGGCGTCCTCCTTGGCCCGGTCGCCGCCGGTGTCGACGGTGAGGATGAGGTGGTCGCTGCTCCAGGCGGCCTCCATGGCCCCGCGCAGCAGCCGTCCCGCGAAGGGCGAGGACGCGATCTCGTCGGTGACCAGGCCGAGCACGGCCGTACGGCGGCTGCGCAGGCCGCGCGCGACCGGGTCGGGGCGGTAGCCGAGCCGGGCGGCGGCCTGCCGGATGCGTTCCTGGGTGGCGGGCGAGAGGTTGCCCTCGGCCCGGCCGTTGAACACGAAGGACACCGCGGTGTGCGAGACACCGGCGAGCCGTGCGACGTCACGGGAGGTGGGCCGTGCGCCGCTCCTGCCGCCGTTCCTGTCCTCGGCGCCGCCGCCGCTGCCGTCCGCCGTCATCGTCCCCGATTCCCGCCCGTTCCGTCGATCACGGCTCACCCTATCGGCGAGGGCCGCGGCGCCGGCGGGCGGTCGGCGCGCCCGCCGTGGGCCGCCGGACGCGTCCGGGCCGCGGCCCCGGGCGCCGGCGGGAAGGTTCCGGCGCGGGCACGCGGGCGCACGGGTCCCTTCCGGCCAGGGGGGGTACCCGGTGTGGCCGGGTAGGCGCGAACGTGAGGAGGCCGAGGTGGCCAGGGACGAGCGGCTGCGTGAGTACCGGGGCAAGCGGGACTTCGGGCGGACCCGGGAGCCGTCGGGCCGGCGGACCGGTGAGGGATCCGGTCCCCGGTTCGTGGTGCAGATCCACGACGCCCGCCGGATGCACTTCGACTTCCGGCTCCAGGTGGGGGACGTGCTGAGATCCTGGTCGGTCCCCAAGGGCCCCTCCGACGACCCGCACGACAAGCGGCTCGCGGTGCCCACCGAGGACCATCCGCTGGAGTACGAGGACTTCGAGGGCGTGATCCCGAAGGGCGAGTACGGCGGCGGCACCGTGGTCGTCTGGGACCGGGGCACGTACGAGCCGCTGAGCCACGACCGCGGGGGGCGCCCCGTGGACTTCGCCGAGTCGCTGGAGCGCGGGCACGCCACCTTCCGGCTGCACGGCTCCAAGCTGCGCGGCGAGTACGCCCTCACCCGTTTCCGGGACGACCGGGACGAGGGCGGGGAGGAGGCCTGGCTGCTGGTGAAGAAGGCCGAGGGCCGGGCCGGGGGCGGGCACGGCACCCCCGATCCGCGGCGGGCCCGCTCGGTGCGCACCGGCCGTACGCTGGCGCAGGTCGCCGCGGAGGGCGGCGAGGAGTGAGCGGACCGGCCGCGGCCGCCTCCCGGGCCGGTGCCCGCCGCGGGGCCGCCGCGCTCAGGCGCGGTGGGCGCGCAGCGCGGCCAGGGCGCGGTCGGCGTGGGTGTTCATGCGCAGTTCGCTGCGGACGACCGCGAGGACGGTGCGGTCCTGGGCGACGACTAAGGTCGCGCGTCAGGTCGGAGCCGGCCTCAGCGCGCGCCGCACGCCGAACCGTTCGCGGACGGCGCCCTCGGGGTCGGACAGCAGGGGCATGCCGAGGCCGTGCCGCCCGGTGAACTCCCGCCGGCGGTCCACCGGGTCACCGCTGATGCCGACGGGCCGCGCGCCGAGCGCGGCGAACTCGGCGGCGAGGTCACGGAAGTGACAGGCCTCGGCGGTGCAGCCGGGGGTGAGGGCGGCCGGGCAGAAGAAGAGCACGACCGGTCCCTCGGCCGGCAGCGCGGTCAGGGTCCGCGTGGTGCCCGTCTCGTCGGGCAGCGCGAAGTCCTCGACGGTGTCGCCCTCGCGCACCGCGCCGCGCGCGCTCACGCGGCGCGCTCCGCGCCCCGGGTGACGCCCCTGGCCCACAGCACGAGCGGCAGCCGTGCGAAGGCGGCGGCCTGCTGCCGGGCGGGCCGGTGGCGCCGGTCCACCGCCATCTTCACGTTGGCGGGGAAGACCCCGACGAAGAAGACGGCCGTGGCAGGCGCGGCGGTCTCGCGGGTCCGGGGCGCGGCCAGGCCGGCGGCGAGCGCGAGTTCGGCGGCGCCGCCGGCCCAGGTCCAGGCGCGGGGGCTGCCCGGCAGGGCGCGCGGGACGATCGCGTCGAACCGCCGGGGGGAGGCTGAGAGCTGCGAACAAAAGTGGGCGGCACCCGCGGTGGCCGGCAGACCGGCGAGCAGCAGGGGTGAGCGTGGGGACCGGGACACGGCTGCTCCTTCCAGGAGACCTGCCGCGGGCCCGCGGCAGGTCCGCGCCGGGGCACGGCAGATCCGGGGGCGGCTCCCGGGCGGATCCGGGGCGCGATCCTACTGGACAGTAGGTACGGCGGGGAGGCCCCCGGCCGGCCGGGGGCCGCGCCCGATCAGGGGAAAGCGGCGGGCGGGGCGCGTGGCGGGCGGCCCGCGCGTCGACACCTCAGCCGTGACCCTGCCACTGATCGCGCCCATGCTCGCCACGCCCGGCCCCCTGCCGCCCGCCGCGCAGGACGCCCGCTGGGCGTACGAGACGAAACAGGACGGTCAGCGGGCGGTGGTCTACCTGCCGGGCGACGGTTCGGTGCTGCTGCGGGCCCGGTCCGGGCAGGACATCACGGCCGCCTATCCCGAACTGGCGCCGCTCGGCGGGGCGCTCGGAGCCACGCCCGCGGTGCTGGACGGGGAGGTGCTGGCGCTGGACGAGGAGGGCCGGGCGAGCTTCCAGTTGCTCCAGGGCCGGATGGGGCTGGCCCACGCGCCCGCTCTCGCGGCGCGCCGGGCCGCGCGGGTTTCCGTCCACCTCGTGCTGTTCGACGTCCTGCACCTGGCTGGGGACCCCTTGCTCGCACTGCCCTACGTCCGGCGCCGTGAGCGGCTGGAGGCACTCGCTCTGCACGGGCCGTACTGGTCCACGCCCACCGCCGTGGTCGGTCACGGCGCCCGTGCCCTGGCCGCGACCCGGGAGCACGGGCTGGAGGGGCTGGTGTGCAAACGGCTGGACTCGGTGTACGAGCCGGGGGTGCGCTCCCGCGCCTGGATCAAGATCCGCAACATGCGCAGCGAGGACGTGCTGGTGGGCGGCTGGCTGCCCGGCAAGGGGCGGCTCACCGGTCTGCCGGGCGCGGTGCTGGTGGGCCAGCGCGGCGGCGGGAGACTGCGGTACGTGGGCAGTGTGGGCACCGGCTGGAGCGAGGCCGAGCGGACGGAGCTGGCCGGGCTGCTGGCCGCGCTGGCCACCCCCGTGTGCCCGTTCGCCCCCGTACCGGCCGCGCGCGGGGCGCACTGGGTGCTGCCCCGTCTGGTCGGCGAGGTGCGCTACAGCGTCCGCACCCGGGCGGGCATGCTGCGCCAGCCGTCGTGGCTGCGGCTGCGCCCCGACCTCGCCCCCGAGGACGCGGCGGCGGACCTGCCGGACGACACGCGGCCGTGAGGGAGCGGCCGGGCCCGGGGCCAGGAGGGCGCGGGGAAGGTCTATCGTGTCCCGCATGTCCGTGCCCGAACTGATCCGTATCGTCTCCCGCGACTCGCCCATGGCGCTCGCTCAGGTGGAGCGCGTCCGCGCCGAGTTGGCCGTCCTGCACCCCGGTGTGCGCACCGAGGTGGTGCCGGTGAGGACCACCGGCGACAAATGGCTGGGCGACCTGGCGAAGGTCGAGGGCAAGGGGGCGTTCACCAAGGAGGTCGACGCGGCGCTGCTCGCGGGCGAGGCGGATCTCGCGGTGCACTGTCTGAAGGACGTGCCCGCGGACCGGCCGCTGCCGGCCGGTACCACGTTCGCCGCGTTCCTGAAACGGGACGACGTCCGGGACGCCCTCGTCCACCCCGGCGGGCTCACCCTCGACGAGCTGCCGCCCGGCACCAGGATCGGTACGTCGGCGGTGCGCCGGATCGCCCAGCTGGCCGCGTCCCACCCGCACCTCACGTGCGTGCCCTTCCGCGGCAACGCCAACCGGCGGCTGGAGAAGCTGGCGGCCGGTGAGGCGGACGCGCTGCTGCTGGCCGCGTCCGGTCTGGAGCGCATCGGACGGCAGGACGTGGTCACCGAGGTGCTGTCCGCGGAGACGATGATGCCGCCGATCGGCGCGGGCATCCTCGCCCTGCAGTGCCGCGAGGACGACGACGCGCTGATCGAGGCCGTCAGCGGGCTCGGCGACGGCGACACGCAGCGCGCGGCGAGTGCCGAGCGGATGTTCCTGCACGTGCTGCAGGGCCACTGCAACAGCCCGATCGCCGGGTACGCGCAGGTCGACCGGAGCGGCGAACTGTCCCTGCGGGCGTGTGTGTTCACCCCGGACGGCAAGACCCGGCTGAACGCCCACGAGTGGGCCGGCCGGCTGGACGCCGCGACGCTGGGCACGTCGGTCGCCGTGGCCCTGCTGCGCCAGGGCGCCCGCGAGATCATCGACGGCATTCCGCACTGACGCCACGGGAACGGCGCACGGAGCGGGCGGAGCGGGGCCGGACGGCCGCGGCGCGAGCGCGCCGGCGGCCGGGCCGGACGGGCGAGAGCGCGCCGGCTGGCCGGGCCGGACGGCCCGGTCAGCCGGTGGCGCCCGGCTCCGCCTGGTCGCGCAGGAAGACGCTGATCTGGTGGGCCAGGCCGCCCTGCCCGCCCGGACAGCACGCGCCCGCGCCGACGGGCCCCTCGTGCACGCCGATGCCGCCGCTCCACAGACGGCGGTCGGTCCACTCTTCGTCGACGCGCAGCTGGACCTGGATGTCGACCTGGGTCAGGAACTCCTCCGGACCGGCCGCGTAGAGCACGGCGGTGGCCCGGCGCAGCGGGTGCACGTCGTAACCCTCGATGAACTGCGAGTTGCGCCAGTCGACGAACGCGCCCTCCCCGTCGGGGCCGATCCGCACGTCGATCTGGCCGTCCTCCAGGTGGACGCCGAAGTGCTCGGTACCGCGGTTCTCGACGGTGACCCGGATGCGGAAGTACGTCAGCCCGTCGGCGGCGTCGTCACGTCCGCGGGGCGGCTCGGCCTGCTCCAGTCGGTGGACGCGGACGCGCAGGCCGGCATGCTCCTCGTACTCCTGCCAGTCCCCGACCACGTTCGGCTCGTACACAGTGCACCTCTCGACTTCCAAGAGCTGCTTCCTATCTGTGGGCCGAGTGCACTGTCAAATGCGCGGAATGCGCCGTGGCCAGGGAATTCCCTCGCATTGATCGGTGATCAAGCCGTGCGCTGGAGAAATCGCCGGACGGGCGGCCGGAGCGGCCGCAGCGAGCGTGCCGCAGATCACTTCGGCGGCGGCCGGGCGGACGGCCGTCACCGGGCCGGCCGGCCGAGGAGCACGGAGGCCGCGGCGACGCCGGCCGCGGCGGCCCCGACGAGCACGGCGAAGTCGGGCGCGAGGTGCCGGGGGGGCCGAGCAGCGGGCCGCGCAGGACGTCGACCTGGTAGCTGAGCGGGTCGGCCCTGCTGACGGCCTGCAGCAGGCCGGGCATGACGGCCACCGGGTACAGGGCGTCGGAACCGAAGAACAGCGGCATGGTGATGGCCTGTCCGATGCCCATCAGCCGGTCACGGCCGAGCACGATGCCGGCGATGGTCATCGACAGGCAGGAGAAGAACGCCGGGCCGAGGAGCACGGCCGCGGTGACGCCGAGCAGCCGGAGCGGGTTCCAGGTCGTCACCACCCCGAGCAGCGCGGCGATGACGACGACCACGAGGCCTGGATCAGCGGCTTCACCCCGGCCGCGAACGCCTTGCCGGTGACCAGCGCCGCGCGCGGCGCGGCGTGACCAGGAGCTTGCCCAGGACGCCCGCGTCGCGCTCCCAGATGATCTGGATGCCGTGGAAGAGGGCGACTAACATGGCAGACCGGGCGATGACGCCGGACGCCATGAAGTCCAGGCATGGCAGGCCGCCGGCCGGGATCGCGTGGATGCGGGAGAAGGTCTGGCCGAGGTTCAGCAGCCACAGGGCGGACTGGACGGCACGGGTGTACAGCTCGGTGCGGTCGTGGCGGAGCTTCCGCAGTTCCACGGCGCACACGGCGGCGACGCGGGCGGGCAGCAGCAGCCCGCGCGGGCCTGCGGGGGCCGCACCAGCAGGCCGATGCCGTCCGCGCGGCGGGGTCAGCCGAACCGGAGGGCGGTGCGGCGGGTGCTTCGGACATCGCGGAGATCTCCTGCGGTGTCGTCGAGGCCGCTGCCGGCCACGTCACGGAAGACGTCCTCCAGCGCGGGCGGCGCGCCGGTGGCCGGGCCGCCCCGGGCGCGGCGCCGCTCGCCGAGACCCTGCCGCAGCTCGGCGGGGGTGCCGAGCGCCCGGACACGGCCGCGGTGCATCAGGGCGACCCGGTCGCAGTACCGGTCGGCCTCGTCCATGTAGTGCGTGGTGACCAGGACCGTCATGGCGTCGCGGGCGCCGCGGTCCGGTTCGCCGGGGAGGTCGTTCGTCAGGGGCGGTCGGCGTCCTCGCGCAGGTTTCCGGCCGGCCTGCGCGGGGCGGGGACCGCCGCGCGCAGCGCGTCGCGGTCGGCGGGGGCCGGCCGGTCGACCTGGGTGCGGACCAGGGCGGCGCGGCGCGGGCGCCAGTCCCGCAGCCGCGCCCCGGCCGCCTCCGTCAGCAGCAGGCGGACGGCCCGGCGGCCGGCGGGGTCCGTCTCCCGCACCAGTCGCCCGTCGGCGGCCGGCCGGTCGACCAGCGTCGAGACGGAGTCGCCCGCCAGGTGCAGTTCCTCGGCCGCCTCCGAGACGCCGATGCCGGGCCGGGACTCGACCAGGCGCAGCAGTTCGGCCTCGGCGCCGCGCAGCCGGGCCACGGTCGGCCCGGCCCGCAGCCTGCGCCGGATCAGCCGCTGCACCCCGGCGAGGGCATCGGCCGGCTCTTCGGCGGAGGCGTCCGGTGCGGGCCCGGGCACGGGATCGGACACGGGTGCGGCGACAGGGCCGGGACCGGCTTCCGGATCCATGGTCCGACGTCACCTCTGCAGCAGAGGCGAGCATCCCCGAAGGCCGGTCGAACCGAGCGCGGCGAGCACCACGCCCAAGGCTTGGTTGAAGGCACATCATTTTCCGCCGTAGATTTTCGTGACCTTTGTTTTCACCCGTCTTTGATAGTCTTTGATTTGCCGCGGCAGAAAATTCCCGACCGGTCGGCGACGAATTCGAATCGCTTGGTCGCATACCGTCACCGCATTCGGAGAATTGTTTCGGAACGACCGGCTCCGGGAATCCGCATTTCAGTGCTTCGGACCGGAGGCACGCCCGTGGGAGCCGGCGCGCCGGGCCCCGTCGCATTCCGTGCAGGACTGCCCCGCGCCTCCCGTGGTGTCCGTCCATCCAGCACCTGCTGAGGGAGGCGCAGCGCATGCGTACCACCGGCAGAACCAAGACCCACCCGCACGACGACGCCCCCGACACCGCGGCCGCCTTCGAACGGCTCGCGGGGCTGCCCGACGGGCCCGAGCGCAAGGCGCTGCGGGACGAGCTGGTCCAGGTGTGGCTGCCCATGGCCGAGCGGATCGCGGTCCGCTTCCGCGGCCGCGGGGAGGCCCTGGAGGACCTGTACCAGGTGGCGGCGCTCGGCCTGGTCAAGGCGGTCGACCACTACGATCCGGCGCGCGGCTACGCCTTCGAGGCCTACGCCGTCCCGACGGTCACCGGCGAGATCAAGCGGCACTTCCGCGACCACATGTGGACGCTGCACGTGCCGCGCCGGGTCCAGGACCTGCGCAACCGGGTGCGGCGGGCGGCGAAGGAGCTGGCGCAGACGACGCCGGGCCGCGCCCCCACCGTCGCGGAGATCGCCGCGTACACGCACCTGAGCGTGAGCGACGTACGCACCGGGATGGAGGCCCTGGACTGCTTCGCCGCGCTGTCGCTGGAGGCGGAGGTCCCGGGCACGGACGGTTACGCGCTCGGCGACGGCCTCGGCGAGTCCGACCCGCGCTACGACCTCGTGGTGGACCGGGTGGCGGTGCGGCCCTGCCTGGAGGCGCTGCCCGAGCGCGAGCGCATGATCCTCTACCTGCGCTTCTTCGGGGGCATGACCCAGAGCCGGATCGCGCAGCAGCTCGGCATCTCGCAGATGCACGTCTCGCGGCTGCTGAGCGGCTGCTTCGCCCAGTTGCGCGAGGAACTGCTGGCCGAGACCGGCTGACCTGCGCACGAGGCCCCCGGTGCCGTTTCGGCGGTACGCGGGGGGTACTCGGCAGGCGCCCTTGCGGGTTCCGGTCGGACACTGGTGACAGACCGGTGGCCACCGGTCGACGAGACCAGGACGTGCCATGAACGACGACACGACAGCCGCCCGCCCCACGACCGGCCCCCTCTCCACGCACACGGTGTGCGGCGCGCCGTGCTGGGTCAGCCTGACCAGCCGCGATCTGGAGGCCACGGAGGACTTCTACCGGGCCGTGCTCGGCTGGGAGTGGCGCTCGGCCAGACTCGGGGACCGCTTCCGCATCGCGCTCGCCGACGGTGCCCCGGTCGCGGGGATCGCGGCGGTGGCGTCCATGTGGCAGATGGCGGTGGCCTGGACGCCGTACTTCGCCGTGCCGAGCGCCGACCGGGCCGTCTCCCGGGTGCAGGAGCGCGGCGGCACCTCGGCGGTCGGCCCGATCTCCCTGCCGCCCGGCCGGGCGGCTCTGCTCGCCGACCGGGACGGCGCGACCTTCGGGATCTGGGAGGGCGAGCTGTTCACCGACTGGGAGACCTGGCGCAAGGCCGCGCCGGCCTTCATCCGGCTGCACACGCGCGACGCGTTCGACGCCGCGATCTTCTACGGCGAGGTCCTGGACTGGGCGTCGGAGCAGCCCGGCTGCTGCGAGGTCCGCTACGAGGGGAACGAGGTGGTCCTGCGCAGCCACGGTGAGGTCGTCGCCCGCATCGAGTCCGGGGCGCTCGGGGCGGCGCCCGACCCGACCATCCGGCCGCACTGGCAGATCCACTTCCGGGTGGCCGACGTCGCGGCCTGCGCCCGCGCGGCCGAGAGCCACGGCGGCAGCGTGCTGCGCGAAGGCACCGAGGAGGCCGTCCTGCGTGATCCGGACGGCGCGCAGTTCACGGTGACCTCGCGCAGGGAGGCCTGACCGCACCGGACGCACACCGCGGCCCCGCCCCTCCTTCGGCGAAGGAGGGGCGGGGCCGCGGTGTGCGGGTCAGCGGGCCGTTCTCGGGGGCCGCGTGAGCAGGACCAGGCTGCGGGGCTCCACGCGCAGGTCGCCCGAGAACTTGTGCTCGGCCTCGTCCGGCGGGCCCTGCGGCTCGGCGGTGTCGACGAGCGTGGTCCAGCGCTCCCCGTAGGCGGGGCCGGGCAGGCGGAAGTCGACCGGTTCCCAGTAGCCGTTGAGCAGCAGCAGGAACGAGTCGTCGACCACGGGCCGGCCCTGCGGGTCGGGTTCGGCGATGGCGTCGCCGTTGAGGAAGACCATGACGGAGTGGGCGTCGGAGCGCTGCCAGTCCTCCTCCGCCATCTCCCGGCCGTCCGGCAGCATCCACACCAGGTCGGGCAGCGGCTGGTCGTCGCGGGTGGCCGTCTCGCCCTGGAAGAAACGGCGGCGGCGCAGCACCGGGTGGGCGGTGCGCAGACCGATGACGTACCGCGTGAAGTCCGCCAGTTCGCGCTGCTCGCGGGTGAGCCGCCAGTCGATCCAGGAGACCTCGTTGTCCTGGCAGTAGGCGTTGTTGTTGCCGCCCTGGGTGCGGCCCAGTTCGTCGCCGTGGCAGAGCATGGGGATGCCCTGGGAGAGCAGCAGGGTGGCGATGAAGTTGCGCTGCTGGCGCGCCCTCAGCTCCAGGACGGCCCGGTCGTCGGTGCCGCCCTCGGCCCCGCAGTTCCAGGACCGGTTGGTGTTCTCGCCGTCCCGGTTGCCCTCGCCGTTGGCGTCGTTGTGCTTGTCGTTGTACGACACCAGGTCGCGCAGCGTGAAACCGTCGTGCGCGGTCACGAAGTTGACGCTCGCGCGGGGGCGGCGCCGGTTGTGCGCGTACAGGTCGGAGGAGCCGGTCAGCCGGGACGCGAAGTCGCCGAGCGTGTGCTCCTCGCCGCGCCAGAAGTCCCGTACGGCGTCGCGGTAGAGGCCGTTCCACTCCGACCACAGCGGCGGGAAGTTGCCCACCTGGTAGCCGCCCTCGCCGACGTCCCAGGGCTCCGCGATCAGCTTGACGCGGCTGATCACCGGGTCCTGCTGGATCAGGTCGAAGAACGCGGAGAGCCGGTCCACCTCGTGGAACTGCCGTGCCAGGGTGGCCGCGAGGTCGAAGCGGAAGCCGTCGACGTGCATCTCGGTGACCCAGTACCGCAGCGAGTCCATGATCAGCTGGAGTACGTAGGGGTGGCGCATCAGCAGGCTGTTGCCGGTGCCGGTGGTGTCGTAGTAGTGCGCCCAGTCGCCGTCGACGAGGCGGTAGTACGAGGCGTTGTCGATGCCGCGGAAGGACAGCGTCGGACCCTTCTCGTTGCCCTCGGCGGTGTGGTTGTAGACCACGTCGAGGATCACTTCGAGGCCGGCCGCGTGCAGCGCCCTGACCATCGACTTGAACTCGGCGACCTGCTCGCCGCGGGTGCCGTGAGCGGCGTAGTCGTTGTGCGGCGCGAAGAAGCCGATCGTGTTGTAACCCCAGTAGTTGGACAGGCCGCGGCCCTGGAGCACGCCGTCGTGGACGAACTGGTGCACCGGCATCAGCTCGACGGCCGTGACCCCCAGCGACGTCAGGTGCTCGACGACCGCGGGGTGGGCGAGACCGGCGTAGGTGCCGCGCAGCTCCGGGGGGACGTCGGGGTGGGTGCGGGTCAGGCCGCGCACATGGGCCTCGTAGATCACCGTGTCGGAGTAGGCGCGCCGGGGCGGACGGTCCTCGCCCCAGTCGAAGGCCGGGTCGGTGACCACGCCGAGCATGGTGTGCCCGGCGCTGTCGGACGGGTCGGGGCCGTGCGGGGCGCGTTCGTAGAGCGAGGGGTGGTCGTCCATCCGCCCGTCCACGGCCCTGGCGTAGGGGTCCAGGAGCAGTTTCGCGGGGTTGCAGCGGTGGCCGGCCGCCGGGTGCCAGGGGCCGTGCACCCGGTAGCCGTAGCGCTGGCCCGGGCCGACGCCGGGCAGGTAGCCGTGCCACACGAAGCCGTCGGCCTCGGTCAGCGGCACCCGGCGGTGGGCGCCGGCGTCGTCCACGAGGACGAGTTCGACGTGGTCGGCGACCTCGCTGAACAGGGCGAAGTTGGTGCCTTGCCCGTCGTAGGCCGCGCCCAGCGGGTAGGGGTACCCGCTCCACACGGGCACGGGCACCCCTTTTCCACGGTTGGTGCGCCGGGTCACCGGGCCGCCTCCAGGACGCCCTCGGGGCGGCTGAGCGGCGAGGCGAGCGCGGCGACCGGCAGCGCGCGGGGCGGCTTGAGGCCCTCGCGCAGGGTCGGGGCGGGAGCCTTCGGGACCAGCGGGACGCGCACCCCGGCGCGGGCCCGCTGCGAGAACCAGATGATCTTGCTGCCGGTCTCGGAGGCGCAGCAGCCCCATCCGTCGCTGGTGGCCGCGATCCGGGCCAGGCAGGTGCGCAGGTCCTGGTCGGGGCGCAGGTCGTGGTTGTTCTCCCCGACCGCGGTGATGAGGTGCTGGCCGGTCCACCACATCTCGATGGACGTGTGCTTGTCCCGTGCGTGCTCGTCGATGGCTTTCAGCAGCATCTCGGCGCCGCCGCACACGGGGTCGACCAGGTCCTCCAGGTCCCAGAACCGAAGGTGAGCGGCCAGGATGCGCCTGACCTGTCCGACCCGTTCCGGGCTGACTTCCACGTCGAGGTGGTAGTAGCAGGGCACTGCGGTCTTCATCGTCGTTGGCTCCTCACCGGCGAGGCCCGCGCTCCATCCCCGCCCTTGCGGGCCGGTTCCCCGAGCACGAAGCGTGAGCATGTGTTGCCTCTGAGTCAGATCCACAGTGCGGGCGCTACGCCATTCGTGCAACACGAGCGGGTGGGACGGGGTGCCGGTTCGGTGTCCGCCGGGCGGGTGAGCTGGTTGAAGATCCAACAGGACGCTGTGTCGTTGAACGTGCACCATGAGTGAAAGTCTCGAGCGCCGTGAACGGGACGCGTGCCTCGCGTGCGCGGTCACCGCCCCGACCGTCGGGGAAACGTGCCCATCGAGCGCTCCCGAAAGGTGAACGGCGCCATGCTGCTACCTGCCAAAGCCGAAGTAGCCCGGCATCTGCGGCACTACCGGGTGTGGGAACGCGCGATGCTCGCGTCTCCCGACGACCGCCGGGTGCGGGCCACCTTCGAGGACTCGGGCTACACGCTGTGCGTGCTGATGGGCAAGCGCTGCGCGCGGGAGGCGGCGGACGCGGCCGAGCGCTACCTGCGCACCAACCTCGTCACCTATCTGCGGGAACAGAGCACCGGCCGGCCGCACGTCGCCGTGGTCCCGGGACGGACCCGGCGCCGGCCGGCGAAGGACCGGCGCTCCCCCGCCGGCGCGTAGGACCACATACCGTCCCCCCGCCCCGCGGGGGGACCACCGCACCGCGACAGACCGAGAAGTACCTGGTTCCCGGCCGGGCGTCAGCCCGGCCTCAAGCACGGTGGAGGTGACACCCATGAGTTCGACCCCGAGTCGTACCCCGGCGGTCGGCCGCATTCCCGTACGGGACGTGCGCCCGGCCGTCGAGTGCGGCAGGCGACCGGCCAAGGCGGTGGTGGGCGAGACGTTCCAGGTCACCGCCACCGTGTTCCGCGAGGGCCACGACGCCGTCGCGGCGAACGTGGTCCTGCGCGATCCCGGGGGCCGTCCGGGCCCGTGGACGCCGATGCGGGAGCTGGCGCCGGGCAGCGACCGCTGGGGCGCGGAGGTCACACCGGACGCGATCGGACGCTGGACCTACCACGTCGAGGCGTGGAGCGACCCCGTCGCCACCTGGCGGCACGTCGCGCACATCAAGGTCCCGGCCGGCATCGACGCCGGGCTGGTGCTGGAGGAGGGCGCCGAGCTGCTCAGCCGGGCGGCGGCCGGGGTGCCCAAGGGGCCGCTGCGGGAGACCGTGCTAGCGGCCGTCCGGGTGATGAACGACGACTCGCTGCCGGTGATGACCCGGTGGGCGGCGGCGCTGACGCCGGAGGTGGACGCGGTCCTGGCCCGACACCCGCTGCGCGAGCTGGTCACCGCCGGCGACCCGCTGCCCCTCCAGGTCGAACGCGAACGCGCCCTCTACGGCGCCTGGTACGAGTTCTTCCCCCGCTCCGAAGGCACCCCCCAACAGCCCCACGGCACCTTCCGCACCGCCGAACGCCGCCTGCCCGCCATCGCCGCCATGGGCTTCGACGTCGTCTACCTCCCCCCCATCCACCCCATCGGCACCACCCACCGCAAAGGCCGCAACAACACCCTCACCGCCACCCCCGACGACGTCGGCGTGCCCTGGGCGATCGGCTCCCCCGAAGGCGGCCACGACACCGTCCACCCCGCCCTGGGCACCCTGGCGGACTTCGACCACTTCGTGCACCGGGCCGGCGAACTCGGTCTGGAGATCGCCCTCGACCTCGCCCTGCAGTGCTCCCCCGACCACCCCTGGGTCCACAAACACCCCCAGTGGTTCCACCACCGCCCCGACGGCACCATCGCCCACGCCGAGAACCCGCCCAAGAAGTACCAGGACATCTACCCCCTCGCCTTCGACGCCGACATGGACGGACTGGTCACCGAGACCCTGCGCGTCCTGCGGCACTGGATGGACCACGGCGTGCGCATCTTCCGCGTCGACAACCCCCACACCAAACCCGTCGTCTTCTGGGAACGCGTCATCGGCGAGATCAACACCACCGACCCCGACGTCGTCTTCCTCGCCGAGGCCTTCACCCGCCCCGCGATGATGCACACCCTCGCCCAGGTCGGCTTCCAGCAGTCCTACACCTACTTCACCTGGCGCAACACCAAACAGGAACTCACCGACTACCTCACCGAACTCACCGGCGAGGCGGCCGCCTACATGCGGCCCAACCTGTTCACCAACACCCCCGACATCCTGCACGCCTACCTCCAGCACGGCGGCCGCCCCGCCTTCGAGGTCCGCGCCGTCCTCGCCGCCACCCTCTCCCCGGCCTGGGGCATCTACAGCGGCTACGAACTCTGCGAGAACACCCCTCTTAAAGAAGGCGGCGAGGAATACCTCGACTCCGAGAAGTACCAGCTCAAACCCCGCGACTGGACCACCGCCGAACGCGAGGGCCGCACCATCACCCCCCTCATCACCCGCCTCAACGACATCCGCCGCCGCCACCGGGCGCTCCACCACCTGCGCAACCTGCACTTCCACCACGCCGACAACGACGCCGTGCTGGCCTACACCAAGCGCGCGGGCGAGGACACCGTCGTCGTGGTCGTCAATCTGGATCCGCACCACACCCAGGAGGCCACGGTCTCGTTGGACATGCGGCACCTCGGCCTGGACCCGCACGCGTCCACGTCCGTGCTCGACGAACTGACGGGTGAGACCTACCACTGGGGCAGGACCAACTACGTGCGTCTCGACCCCGGGCACCGTCCCGCGCACGTGCTCCACGTCCAGCGACCGTCCACCTCGCCGCAGATCGGAGGGCCTCCCGCGCCATGACAGTCAACGAGCCCGTCCCCGACATCTTCGAGGACGCCCCGGCCAGGGACCGCGACCCGGAGTGGTTCAAACGTGCCGTCTTCTACGAGGTCCTGGTCCGTTCCTTCCAGGACAGCAACGGTGACGGCATCGGTGACCTCAAGGGCCTGACCGCCAAACTGGACTACCTCCAGTGGCTCGGCGTGGACTGCCTGTGGCTGCCGCCGTTCTTCAGATCCCCGCTCAGAGACGGCGGTTACGACGTCTCCGACTACACCGCCGTACTGCCCGACTTCGGCGACCTCGCCGACTTCGTCGAATTCGTCGACGCCGCCCACCAGCGCGGCATGCGCGTCATCATCGACTTCGTCATGAACCACACCAGCGACCAGCACCCGTGGTTCCAGGAATCGCGCAAGGACCCCGACGGACCCTACGGCGATTTCTACATGTGGGCCGACGACGACAAGGGATATCCGGACGCGCGGATCATCTTCGTCGACACCGAGACCTCCAACTGGACCTTCGACCCGGTGCGCGGCCAGTACTACTTCCACCGTTTCTTCTCGCACCAGCCGGACCTGAACTACGAGAGCCCCGCCGTCCAGGAGGAGGTGCTGGCCGCCCTGCGGTTCTGGCTGGACCTCGGCATCGACGGATTCCGCCTGGACGCGGTGCCCTACCTCTACGCCGAAGAGGGCACCAACTGCGAGAACCTGCCCGCCACCCACCAGTTCCTCAAGCGGGTGCGCAAGGAGATCGACCGGATGTACCCGGACACGGTGATCCTCGCGGAGGCGAACCAGTGGCCGGAGGACGTCGTCGACTACTTCGGCGACTACAGCGCCGGCGGCGACGAGTGCCACATGGCCTTCCACTTCCCCGTCATGCCGCGCATCTTCATGGCCGTGCGCAGGGAATCGCGCTACCCGGTCTCCGAGATCCTCGCCAAGACCCCGGCCATCCCCGCCAACTGCCAGTGGGGCATCTTCCTGCGCAACCACGACGAACTGACCCTGGAGATGGTCACCGACGAAGAGCGCGACTACATGTACGCGGAGTACGCCAAGGACCCGCGCATGCGCGCCAACATCGGCATCCGCCGCCGCCTCGCACCCCTGCTCGACAACGACCGCAACCAGATCGAACTCTTCACCGCCCTGCTCCTGTCCCTGCCCGGCAGCCCGATCCTCTACTACGGCGACGAGATCGGCATGGGCGACAACATCTGGCTCGGCGACCGCGACGCCGTACGCACCCCCATGCAGTGGACCCCCGACCGCAACGCCGGCTTCTCCTCCAGCGACCCCGGCCGCCTCTACCTCCCCACGATCATGGACCCGGTCTACGGCTACCAGGTCACCAACGTCGAGGCCTCCATGTCCTCCCCCTCGTCGCTGCTGCACTGGACCCGCCGCATGATCGAGATCCGCAAGCAGAACCCCGCCTTCGGCCTCGGCACCTACACCGAACTCCCCTCCTCCAACCCCGCCGTCCTCGCCTTCCTGCGCGAGTACAAGGACGACCTGGTGCTGTGCGTGCACAACTTCTCCCGCTTCGCCCAGCCCACCGAACTCGATCTGCGCGCCTTCGACGGACGGCACCCGGTCGAGCTGATCGGCGGCGTCCGGTTCCCGGCGATCGGGGAGCTCCCCTACCTGCTGACCCTCGCGGGCCACGGCTTCTACTGGTTCCGGCTCACCAGAGTCGCATCCCGGATCGGCCGACGAGTCTGACCGTGTGGCCGAGACGAAAGGAGGCGTGACCATGACGAAGACCGCATCCCTCCAGCCGAGCAGCCCCGGCGTCGCCGACCCCATGGCCTCGCTCGGGTCGCTGCTGCGCGCCTGGCTGCCGCGGCAGCGCTGGTTCGCCGGCAAGGACCGGCCCGTCACCGATCTGCGGCTGCTGTCGATGACGGAGCTGTTCCCGGGCTGTCTGCATCTGCTGGTCCACGCCGAACACGCCGGGCTCGCCACCGGTCACGGCGGTGTCCCGGCCCCGGCCGGCATCTCGGCGCCGCCGCCGGCCGACTGCTACCAGTTGCTGCTCGGCGTACGGCAGGAGCTGTCCCCGCGGCTGCACCGCGCCTTCATCGGCCGGGCCGCCGAGGGGCCGCTGGCCGGTCACGCGATCTACGACGCCCTGTGCGACCCGCGGTCGGCGCAACTGCTGCTCGAACGGCTGCGCCACCCCGGCAGCGCGGGCCCGCTGCGCTTCGAGGCGGACCCGTCCGCGCTCATCCCCGGCGGCCTGGCGCCCCGGCTGCTGGACGCCGAGCAGTCCAACTCCTCCATCGTGTACGGCGACGAGTTCATCCTGAAGGTGTTCCGCCGCATCCAGCCCGGCGTCAACCCGGACCTGGAGGTGCCGTGGGCGCTGGCCCGGCAGGGCTGCAGCCGGGTCCCCGCCCCGGTGGCCTGGCTGCGCACCACCCGGCCGGAGGAGGCCACGCTCGGCGTGCTCCAGCCGTTCCTGCCCGACGCGGCCGACGGCTGGACCCTGGCCCTGCGGGCGCTGGCCACCGGCGACGACTTCACCGCCCAGGCGCACCAGCTGGGGCAGGCGACGGCGGAGGTGCACCTGGCGCTGGCCGACGCCTTCCCGACCGCCGGGCACCGTGAGGTCGCCCGTACGGCGGTGGCGATGACCGAGCGGCTGGAGGCGGCGGCCCAGGCGGTGCCCGCGCTGCGGCCGTACACCACCCGGCTGCGCACCGCGTTCGCCGCGCTGGCCAGCTGCGACGCCGGACCGGCCGCGCAGCGGGTGCACGGCGACCTGCACCTGGGCCAGGTGCTGCGGGCCGGACGCGAGTGGTTCGTCATCGACTTCGAGGGCGAGCCCTCGCGTCCGCTCGCCGAGCGCCGCATCCCCGAGTCCCCGGTGCGGGACGTGGCGGGCATGCTGCGCTCCTTCGACTACGCCGCCCGCCAGCGCCGCCCCTGGCGGCCGGAGTGGGCGCGCCGCTGCCGGGAGGCGTACTGCGCCGGCTACGCCTCCCGGGCCGGCTGGGACCCCCGTAAGAAACACGCCCTGCTGCGGGCCTACGAGACGGACCGTGCCGTGTACGAAGTGCTGTACGAGGCCCGGCACCGCCCCGACTGGCTCGCCGTACCGATGGCGGCGATCGAACGTCTCGCCGTGAGAGGAGGCTGAACCGGTGGCACTGCGCGACACGTCACTTCCCGAGCCGTCCGGCCCTGTCCCGCCCGCGGCGGGCCGGGCCCAGGCGGCCCCGCCCCTGGACCCCGCCGACCGTGAGCGCCTGCTGCACGGCGCCCACCACGACCCGCACGCGCTGCTCGGCGCGCATCCGGTGCCGGGCGGGGTCGCCTTCCGGGCGCTGCGCCCGTTCGCCCGCGCGGTGAGCGTGGTGACCGACGGCGGGCGCACCCCGCTGGTCAGTGAGGGCGACGGCCTGTTCTCGGCCGTGCTCCCGCTGGACGCGATCCCCGAGTACACCCTCGTGGTCTCCTACGAGCAGGAGGAGTACGAGGTCCACGACCCCTACCGTTTCCTGCCCGCCCTCGGCGAGCTGGACCTGCACCTGATCCGGGAGGGCCGGCACGAGCAGCTGTGGAAGGCGCTCGGTGCGGAGCCCATGACCCACGAGGGCGTGGCGGGCACCCGGTTCACGGTGTGGGCGCCCAACGCCCGCGGGGTGCGGGTCGCCGGTGACTTCACGTACTGGGACGGCACCGCCTTCCCGATGCGCTCGCTGGGCGCGGCGGGGGTGTGGGAGCTGTTCCTGCCCGGCATCGGCGAGGGCGCGCGGTACAAGTTCGAGATCACCTCACAGTACGGCGGCCGGTTCCTGAAGGCCGACCCCATGGCGCGGCGTACCGAGGTGCCGCCGGACACGGCCTCGATCGTGACGGCCGCGCACCACGAGTGGGGCGACGCCGAGTGGATGGCGCACCGCGGGGACACGCCCGTGCACGAGGCGCCGCTGTCGGTGTACGAGGTGCACCTGCCGTCCTGGCGCAAGGGCCTGACCTACCGGGAGCTGGCCGAGGAGCTGCCCGCGTACGTCAAGGACCTGGGCTTCACGCACGTGGAGCTGATGCCGGTCGCCGAGCACCCCTTCGGCGGTTCCTGGGGCTACCAGGTGACCTCGTACTACGCGCCGACCTCGCGGCTGGGCTCACCGGACGACTTCCGGTACTTCGTGGACGCCTGCCACCGGGCCGGGATCGGCGTGATCATGGACTGGGTGCCGGCGCACTTCCCGAAGGACGACTGGGCGCTGGCCCGCTTCGACGGGGACCCGCTGTACGAGCCCGGGAACGCGCAGCGTGCCGAGCACCCCGACTGGGGGACGTACGAGTTCGACTACGCCCGTACCGAGGTGCGCAACTTCCTGGTCGCCAACGCCGTCTACTGGTGCGAGGAGTTCCACATCGACGGGCTGCGCGTGGACGCGGTGGCCTCCATGCTCTACCTGGACTACTCGCGCGACTCCGGGCAGTGGACGCCCAACCAGTACGGCGGCCGGGAGGACCTGGACGCGATGGCGTTCCTCCAGGAGATGAACGCCACCGTGTACCGGCGGGCGCCGGGCGTGGTGACCATCGCCGAGGAGTCCACCGCCTGGGGCGGGGTGACCGCGCCGACCGACTGCGGCGGGCTCGGGTTCGGGCTGAAGTGGAACATGGGCTGGATGCACGACTCGCTCCAGTACATGAGCAAGGAGCCGGTGCACCGCAAGTACCACCACCACGAGATGACCTTCTCGATGGTGTACGCGTACAGCGAGAACTACGTGCTGCCGATCTCGCACGACGAGGTGGTGCACGGCAAGCAGGCCCTGGTGTCGAAGATGCCCGGCGACTGGTGGCAGCGCCGCGCGAACCACCGGGCGTACCTGGGCTTCATGTGGGCCCATCCCGGCAAGCAACTGCTGTTCATGGGGCAGGAGTTCGCGCAGGGCGGTGAGTTCTCCGAGGAGCACGGCCCGGAGTGGTGGCTGCTGGACGAGGGTGCCAACTGCGCGGCGGGCGATCACCGCGGGGTGCGGGACCTGGTGCGGGACCTGAACACGCTGTACCGGGACGTTCCGGCGCTGTGGCAGCGCGACACCCGGCCGGAGGGGTTCCGCTGGGTCGCGGTGGACGCGGCCGACGACAACGTCTTCGCGTTCCTGCGCCACGACGCGGCGGGCGCCCCGCTGCTGGCGGTGTCGAACTTCTCCCCCGTGGTCCGCGAGGGGTACCGCCTGGACGTGCCCGTCGACGTCACCGCCTGGTGCGAGGTCCTGAACACGGACGCGGCGCGCTACGGCGGCGGGGACGTCACCAACCCCGACCCGGTCAAGCCGGAGGACGGGCACGTCCGTCTCACGCTGCCGCCGCTGGCCACCGTCTGGCTGACCCCGTACCCCGCCTGACGGCGCGGGGTCACCGGCCGGCCGCCGGACTCCGCACACCGCACCGGGTGTCCGGCGGCCGCCTCGGGGCAGTCGGGGTCGTACGACCCCGGCGCCCGGCCGGTGTCACGGGACGAAGGGCGGCATGAGGTGCGGACCGTCGGAGTGGAGGAGGAACTCCTCCTGGTGGACCCGGACAGCGGTGAGCCGAAGGCCCTGTCGGCCGCGGTGCTCGCCCGCGCGGAGGCGGCCGACGCGGAACAGGACGTGTTCGAGAAAGAGCTGTACGGGCAGATGCTGGAGTTCGCCACGCATCCGCAGACGGACATGGCCGAACTCGGCGCGGAGATCGTGCGCTGCCGCAAGGAGGCGGCCCGGCACGCCGGGGAGATCGGCTGCGCGGTGGCCGCGCTGGCCACCTCGCCGCTGCCGGTGAGCCCGGCCATCGGCATGAACCACCGCTACCAGTGGCTGGCCGAGCAGTACGGCATCGCGACGCAGGAACAACTGGTCTGCGGCATGCACGTGCACGTGGCCGTCGATTCCGACGAGGAGGGCGTCGCGGTCCTGGACCGCATCCGGCCGTGGCTGCCGGTGCTGGTGGCGATCAGCGCGAACTCGCCGTTCTGGCAGGGCAAGGACACCCGCTACGACAGCTACCGCAGCCGGGTCTGGGACCGCTGGCCGTCGGCGGGTCCCACCGAGCTGTTCGGGTCGGCGGAGCGCTACCACCGGCTGGTGGCGGACATGGTCGCCACCGGGGTGATCCTCGACGAGAAGATGGCGTACTTCGACGCGCGCCTGTCCGAGCGGTACCCGACGGTGGAGATCAGGGTCGCGGACGTGTGCCTGCACGCCGGCACGGCCCGTCTGGTGGCCACGCTGGCGCGCGCCCTGGTGGAGACCGCCGCCCGAGAGTGGCGGGCGGGCGTCGCGCCGGTGGACCACAGCGTGAGCCTGCTGCGGCTGGCGGCCTGGCAGGCCGCCCGGACCGGGCCGGGCGCGGAACTGCTGCACCCGCACACCATGCGGCGGCTGCCCGCGCGGTCGGTGCTGCGGGCGCTGCTCGGCCATGTCTCCGACGCCCTCACCGACACCGGCGATCTCGAACTTGCGCGCGATTCGCTGGACACGCTGCTCACCCGCGGGAACGGTGCGCACACGCAGCGCGAGCTGATGGAGCGCACCGGGAGTCTGCGGGAGGTCGTCACCGAGTGCGTGCGGCTCACCCAGGAGTGACTCAGAAGATCAGGGCGAGGGCGTAGGCCAGGAAGCCGGCGGCGACCAGCAGGACGAGGAGCAGGATGAGGGCCAGCGGGGCCTTCGCCCACCCCCGGGAGGTGGCCTCCGGCTCGCGGGGACCGGCCTCGGGCATGCTGCTCTCGGCGGGCGGGGTCTCCCCCGGTGGCACACCGCCGCCCGGTTCGAGCCCGGACGTCCGGTCCGGGTCGGGGTCTGGATTGACGTGACTCATGTCCTCCGAGTCCCCCCTCCTGCCCACCGGGTACCACCCGATCCGGCCGCCCCGTGCCGCCGCCGTGGCGGACGGACCGGAGGCGGGACCGATGACGCCTTGCGCTGAGACGCGTGCCATGGTCCGGCGACGCGTAGCCTCCCCGCGCACGGGAACTAGACAGGGGACGAACGGAAGGGACAGGACGACGACGCCCTGCGCACGCCGGGCAGGGAAGGCGAGATGGCGACCGATCCGCACGGGGAAGACACACTGGCCACCGAGGGCATTCCGAGCCGCACCGCTCGCTTCGCGGGCGAGCTGCACCATGTGACGGGCGCGCGGCTGGCCGCGGAGGAGTTCCTGGACGACCTCGCGCGCAGCGCGCTGCCGGCGGCCCCCGAGCACTGGGACGACATCCTGCTGGTGGTGACAGAACTCGCCGCGAACGCCGTGCAGTACGCTCCGGGACCGTTCGTGCTGCGCCTGCGCCGGACCTTCGACGGGGTCCACGTGACGCTGAGCGACACCAGCACCACGCCGCCGGCGCCGCGGCCGTTCCATCCGAGCCGGGGCGGCGGCGGGATCGGCTGGCACCTGATCCACACGCTGAGCGACCAGGTCAGCGTCGTCGTCACCGACCACGGCAAGGACGTGCACGTCTTCCTGCCCTGGTGAGCCCGCGGCCACCGCCCCGAGGGGGCGCGCGGGCCCGGTCAGGCGGTGCCCGCCTCCTGGCGCGGCGGCAGCCCGTGGTAGTACTCCCCCACCCGCGTCAGGTAGCCGCGGTCCCGGGTCTCGCTGTCGGTGCGGAAACGCGGCGCCGCCTTGATCTCCGCCCGGGAACAGGAGACCTCGATCCTGCGCTCGGCCGGGTCGATCCGGCGGACCACGCCCGCCGGGACCAGGACACTGCGGCCGAAGACCCAGACACCGGTGTCCACCACCAGGTGCCGCATCCCGAAGGTGTCGGCCTCCCGGTCCACGTGGCCGACGGTGCCGTCGCCTGCGACCACGGTGAAGCCGGTCAGGTCCGCGTCCCCGGTGCGGCCGGCCCGCGGCGGATACGCCCAGATTCCCTCGATGGTCACGCTGCCCCTTCCTCTCTGCGGCCGCACAGCCCGCCGCCGCGGCCCGGCGCCCGCTGCGGCGGGCCACGTCCCCCGTGCCGGTTCCACGGCCGTCCCGGCGGCCCCACGGCCTTGCCGATCACTCCACAGCACCAACTACCCTGCGCCGACGTCCGCATTCGACGGCCGGCCCGCGCGCCCGGCGCGTGTGCCGGGCCGGTTCAGGGGTAGGCGCGCAGGCGCAGTCCGCACTCGTTGGAGGTACTCGTGTCCGTTGCCCAGAACCCGCTGTCCGTCGAGGTCACCCTGATCCGGGAGGACGTGGCCCTGTTCACGGTCGAGGGCTACCTGGACGTCGACACCGCGACCGAACTCCAGGCGCACCTGGCCAACCAGCTCCACCACGGCCGGCGGCACTTCCTGCTGGACCTGACGGGGGTGCCGTTCATGGACTCCTCCGGCATGAACATCATCCTGCGCGTCTACCAGGAGGTCCGCGACCGTCCGGGCAGCGTCCACATCATCGCGCCGGTTCCGGCCGTGCGGCGGATCCTCGACCTCACCGGGGTCAGTCTCACGGTGCCGGTGTCCGACACCACCGAGGAGGCGCTGGCCCGGCTCGACGAACCGGCCGCGCGGCCGGAGTGAGGCCGGGGCACTGCCGTGCCGCCCGGGGCGGCCGGGGCGGCCCTTTCTGGTGCGCGGACGGCCCGGGACGGGCATGGTGGTGATCGACACGTGTGGGCGGCCGTCGTGCCCGGCCGGGCGGAGGAGGACCGGCGGCACGGCGGGAGCGAAGAGGTGCGAAGCAGCGATCCAGGGGCAGGCGCTTGACGTCGAGGCATACCGCCTGGAGCCGCAGAAGGGATGAACACCGTGACACGACCCAGGATCCTGGTGGTCGGCGCAGGTTTCGCCGGCGTGGAGTGCGTCCGCCGTCTGGAACGCACCCTCTCGCCCAGCGAGGCCGACGTCACCCTGGTGACGCCGTTCGCCTACCAGCTGTATCTGCCGCTGCTGCCCCAGGTCGCCTCCGGCGTGCTGACGCCGCAGTCGATCGCCGTCTCGCTGCGCCGCAGCAAGAAGTACCGCACCCGGATCATTCCGGGCGGCGCCATCGGCGTGGACCTGAAGGCCAAGGTCTGCGTCATCCGTACCATCACCGACCGGATCGTCGACGAGCCGTACGACTACATCGTGCTGGCCCCCGGCAGCATCACCCGTACCTTCGACATCCCCGGTCTCACCGACCACGCCTTCGGCATGAAGACGCTCGCCGAGGCCGCCTACGTCCGCGACCACGTCATCACCCAGCTCGACCTGGCCGACGCCAGCGACGACCCGGCCGAGCAGGCCGCGCGGCTCCAGTTCGTGGTCGTCGGCGGCGGCTACGCCGGCACCGAGACCGCGGCCTGCCTGCAGCGCCTGACGCACGCCGCCGTCAAGCGCTACCCGCGGCTCGACCCGGCGCTGATCAAATGGCACCTGATCGACATCGCCCCCAAGCTGATGCCGGAGCTGGGCGACAAGCTGGGCCGCAGCGCCCAGGAGGACCTGCGCCGGCGGGGCATCGAGATCTCGCTGGGCGTCTCGATCGCCAAGGCGGGCCCGGAGGAGGTCACCTTCACCGACGGCCGGGTGGTGCCCACCCACACCCTGATCTGGACGGCGGGCGTGGTGGCGAGCCCGCTCATCGCCACCCTCGGCGCGGACACGGTCAGGGGCCGGCTCGCGGTGACCGCCGAGATGTGCCTGCCCGGCTACGACGGCGTCTTCGCGCTCGGCGACGCCGCCGCCGTGCCGGACCTCGCCAAGGACGACGGCGCGGTCTGCCCGCCGACCGCCCAGCACGCCTCCCGGCAGGGCAAGCGGGTCGCGGCCAACCTCGTCGCCTCGCTGCGCCACCAGCCCATGCAGCCCTACGAGCACAAGGATCTGGGCCTCGTGGTGGACCTGGGCGGCGCGGACGCGGTCGCCAAGCCGCTGGGTGTCGAACTGCACGGGGTGCCCGCCCAGGCGGTGGCCCGCGGCTATCACCTGGGTGCGCTGCGCACCAACGTCGCCAAGGTGAGGGTCGGCACCAACTGGCTGCTCAACGCGGTCGCCGGCGACGACTTCGTCCGCACCGGCTTCCAGGCCCGCAAGCCGGCCAAGCTGAAGGACTTCGAGTACACGGACGCATACATGACCGCACAGCAGGTGCAGGAGCACGTGGAGAAGTCACGCAGCCGGGCGTTGTGACCCGGCCGCCGCGGAGCGGCCCTGCTCGCGCAGCGGCGCCGCCCCGGGCGGAGTGACACCACGCGAGCAGGGTGACGCCACGCGGGCGGCGCACCGCCGCGCCCGGCCGGGCCGCGAGGAGCGGTCCGGCCGCGGCGTGCGATGCTGGAGAAACGGATCATCACGAAGGTCCACGGGGATCGGGAGAGAGTACGGCGGCGTGAGTGCAGCGGAGGGGTCGGTCTGGGCACGGCTGCGGGATCGCGTCGCGGCGTCCGATCCCGGGCTGCTGAGGCTGGCCGCGGGGTCCAGGACGGCCGGATCGATAGCGCTGACCCTGGCCGTGCTGGGCGCGCTGCGCGTCCCGGTGCCGCATCTCGTGGCCGGCGCGATCGCGTCGATGGCGGCCACCTTCGCCATCCGCGAGAAACAGCGCTCCCAGCAGGCCGTGACGCTCGCGCTCGGCCTCCCGGTGGCGCTGGCGTCCGTGTCCCTGGGAGCGCTGCTCAACTCACGCGTGATCGCCGGCGACGTCTTCTTCGTCGCACTGATCTTCTGCGCCGTCTACAGCCGCCGCTTCGGCGACCGCGGCAACGCGCTGGGCCTGATCGGCTTCCAGGTCTACTTCATGTCGCTGTTCGTGGGCGCCACCGCGCACACGCTGCTGTCCCTGTACGTCGTCGTCGCCCTCGCGTTCGCCTCCAGCGCCCTGATGCGGTTCGTGATCGTCTACGAGACCCCGGCGGGCATCCTGCTGCGGCTGCGCGAGGCGTTCCGGGTGCGGCTGGCCCAGTTGGTGTCGGCGCAGCTGGAGCTGCTGGACGCCGGACCCGACGAGGCGGACAAGGCCCTGGAGGCGGTGCGCGAGGGCACCGCCCGGCTGCACGAGACGGCCCTCATGATCCAGGGGCGGCTGGAGCAGGGCACCTCCGACGAGGCCGTGGCCCGGCTGGTGCAGCGGCGCATCGCGGGCGCCGAGATCGCCGCCGAACGACTGGGACTGCTCCTGCTGAACGCCCGCAGCAGCGAACGCACCGACACGCTCACGCTCCACCTGCCCGGCGCCCCCGTCCCCTCGCACGGCAGGCTGCCGGTGCGCGAGGAGGCCACGGACACCCTGCGCCGCGATCTGGGGGCGCTGCGCATGCTGGTGCTGCGGCCCGTCGGCGAGGGCGGCGGGACGGCCATGACGCATGTGCGCAACCGGCTCCTGGGCTACCGCGAGGAGGAGAACCTGCCGGCCGCGTCGGCCGCCGTGCAGGACGTCTTCCGCGGCATCGGCGAGGCCGCCCGCGCGGTACTGGGCCTGCGGACCGCGCTGGGCGCACCGCAGGACGAGTCCGACGACACCCCGGCCACCACCCGCTCGCGGGAGGAGCTGGACGCCGAGGACGCCGCCATCGAGGGCGCCGAGGCGGGCGAGGAGGCCCTGGAGGAGCCCGCCACCGGTCTGCGGCGGCCCACCACACGGGCCGCGGTGCAGGTGGCGCTGGGCTCGTCGCTGGCCATCGTGGGAGGCGAGTTCCTCTCCAGCCAGCGCTGGTACTGGGCGGTGCTGACCTGCTGGATCGTCTTCATCAACACCTCGTCCACGGGCGAGATCCTGGTCAAGGGCTACCGCAGGCTGCTGGGCACCGTGCTCGGCGTGGTGGCCGGTATCGTGCTGGCCGGTCTGGTCGGGCCGCACACCTGGCCGGCGCTGGCCCTGGTGCTGCTCTTCGTCTTCGCGATGTTCTACACCGCGCCGCTGTCGTACACGCTGATGTCGTTCTTCGTCACGGCGGCGCTGGGCCTGCTGTACACGCTGCTGCACACCTACAGCCTGTCGGTGCTGCTGCTGCGCATCGAGGAGACGGCGCTGGGCGCGGCCTGCGGGATCATCGCGGCGGCCGTGGTCCTGCCGGTGCACACCGACCGGCGTACGGACGAGCTGCTCGTCACGGTCCTCGAACGGCTCTACGACGTGACCGGCACCGCCGTGGACCAGCTGAGCGGCGGGCGGCAGGCCGACCTCCTGGACCAGGCGCGCGACCTGGACCAGGCGCTGAGCGATCTGCGGGGGGCCGTCCAGCCGCTGACCCACCCGATCACGCCGCTGCGGGCGCGGCGCAACACCGCCCAGTACCTCCTGGCCCTGCTGGAGACGTGCGCGTACCACGCGCGGTCGCTGGCGGCGACGGCCGAGCTGCTGCCCACGCATCCGTCGATAGCGGCGGATCCACGGCTGCGCCAGGCCTGCCGCCGCATCACGCACAACATCGCGGCGCTCACCGCGCACGTGGCGGGTGAGCAGCAGGCCCCCGAGATCGAGACCGGCCCGAGCATCGCGTCACTCCTGGAGTCGGGCGCCGCTCCCGGCACGCCCCGCTACGGCCGGATCACCGACCGGGTGCTGCGGCACCTCCAGCGCCTGGACGAGGCCGTGGTGGGCCTCGCCCGGCCGCTGGGTGTCAAGGTGCCGACCTCCAAGCGGTGAGGACGGCAGCGGGGGCGCGGGCAGCGGCCGGCGCCGGGTCTCAAAAGTCGGTCGGCAGGTCACTGGCGGCGGCGATGCCGCGCAGTTCCTCGGTCTCCCGGTGCCGGTCGCGGATGTAGTCGGCGATCTCCGTCAGGCGCGCCGGGTCGGCGGCAGTGGTGGCGTCGGTGACGACCCGGACGGGGCCGGTCTCCTCGATGTCCAGGACGACCAGCTCGTTGTCCAGGCGCCCCGTGACCGCGGTGGCGATGACCAGGGCCGCCTCGTCGCGTATCTGCTGCGGCAGCCCCTGTGTCTGCGGCCCGTCCAGCGGGAAGTCCGTGGTGGGCACGCCTTGCTCTCCCTGTTCGTGTATGGCGCGCAGCACCGGGTCGACGACGGTGAGCAGAAGCTCGTAGTCGTCCTCGGGCATCCGGATCCGCAGCAGGTCGAGGTACACCTCCACGGCCCGGTCGTCGGGCGGAAGCTCGTCTTTGTCCATCTCCCCCGTGTTCCCCGGCCGGGCGCTCTCAGACCCGGCCGGCCCTTTCCGGCCGCCGGCCTGCGGGAGAGCGGGCGCGACAGCACGGACCACCCGCCTCACGCCGCACGGCTGCGGGCCGTGCGGCGTGGGGTGGGCGGTCCGTGGGCAGCGGGGACGGAGGCGGCGGGGGCCGGTCGGTCCGGAGGGACGCGACGCGCTCTCCGGCCGGTCCGGAGGTGACGCAACGCGGCCTTCGGGTCCGGCCGGTCAGCGGGGGGCGCCGGGGCGGGGGCCGTGCGTGCGGCGGGCGGTGCGTTCCGCGAGGACCTCGTCCCGGACCCGGGCGCAGCTGCGGCTGATGAGCCGGGAGACGTGCATCTGCGAGATGCCGAGCCGGTCGGCGATGCGGCTCTGGGTCATGTCCTCGAAGAAGCGCATGTAGAGGATGGCGCGTTCGCGTTCGGGAAGCCTGCGCAGCCCCTCCTTGGCCGACTCGCGGTCCACGACGACGTCGTACGAGGAGTCCGCCGCGCCCAGCGTGTCCGCGAGACTGTAGCCGTCGGCGCCGGACGACATCTCCGCGTCCAGGGAGAGGGTGCTGAAGCTGTCCAGGGCCTCCATACCCGTGCTGACCTCTTCCTCCGTCAGTCCGGTGTGGGCGGCGACCGCCGCGATGGAGGGCTCGGGGCTGCCGGGGTTCTGGGTGAGTTCGCGGCGGGCCACGCGCACCTTGTTGCGCAGTTCCTGGACCCGGCGGGGCACGCGCAGCGCCCACATCCGGTCCCGGAAGTGCCGCTTCACCTCGCCGGTGATGGTCGGCACGGCGTAGCTCTCGAAGGCACCCCGGTCCGGGTCGAACCGGTCGATGGCCTTGACCAGGCCCAGTGCCGCCACCTGCCGCAGGTCCTCGATCGACTCGCCGCGGTCGCGGAAGCGGCCCGCGATGCGGTGGGCCATGGGGAGCCAGGCGGTCACGAGTTCGTCGCGGACCGAGTCCCGTTCGGGCCCCTCCGGCAGAGCCGCCAGGCGTCGGAAGAGGGCCTCGGTCTCGGGTGCGTCGTCGTGCTGGCGCCGCGTGGGAGCGGCCTGGTCCTCGGGGGTGCCGGAACGGCTTGTCGATATGTCGATCAGCATGCGGAATCGCTCCTGAACGGTGGTTTCAGGGATGTACCGCGGGAGGCGGGGCACTCGCCCGGGGCGATCCGAAGGGCCTCCGGAGCACCCGTGCCGCTCCCGCTGGCGCGCCTCCGGTCCGAAGCACGAAATTCCGTCTGCCCTGGGGTGGGAGGAACAAACTCCGCTTCACGGATTTCTTTGCAGCGGGCAACGCTCCCGGCGTGCGCGGGCGCTTTCCACGACGGCCGGCGCGTCTTCCGGGCCCCGCGCCTTCAGGTCAGGGGCACCACGGCGCTGATGCACTTCCCGCCGGCGGGAAGGTCGCGGACCTGCACGTCACGTGCCAGCCGGCACACGATCGGCCAGCCGTGCCCGCCGCTGCGGAAGCGGCCCTGCGGGTCCGTCGGGGGCCGGGCCACCGGGAGCCGGTCACTGCGGTCGCTCACGCAGACCCGGACCTCGGGTCCGACGACGTCGACGTGGAAGTCGGTCACGCCGCCGCCGTGCAGGATGGCGTTGGTCGTGAGTTCGGAGGCGACGAGCTGGGCGTCCGAGACGGCGTGCGCGTCGCACGGCGGATGACCGGCGCGGCAGCATGCGGTGATCACGTCCGCCACGGCCTGCCGGGCGTCGGCCGGCCTGCACGCCTCGGACCGGGCCGCGCCGGACGGCGGCTCCATGACCGGGGTGGTCCTGTGCTTCTCGGGCATCTCTCCGCTCCCCTGTTCCTCGCTCCCTGCGTGGTGAGGGTTCTCCGTGCGGAACGGACTCCGCCGGCCTCCCCGTCCGGCTAGCCCTCGCGGGCGGGCCCAAACATCCGGCGGCGGCGGGCGGCCGGTCAGGCGCCCCTGTCACGCCTGGAGGGTGCGTGGCGTGAACATGCGGTTCATCTGGGGATGAAAACGAGTGAAACCGGTCACTCGGACCCTTCTCGACCGAGGAGAACGACCGAAAATGGTTTACTGTTCATGCATACGCGGCGCCGGGGTCGACCCCGCAGCGGTCTCCTGGACGCCGCCGCATACGGCCCTGGCTGGCCTCCCCCGTCCAGCCAGGGCTTCTTCACGTCCTCGTCCGCCGAGGTGCCCCGCGTGCCCGCAGCCGCTGGAATGGGCGTAGGCAGATGCGCGGAACCGAACGCCGGTGAGGAGTCCCGGTCATGACCAAAGCGATAAAACTGCTCACCGCCCTCCCCCACAAACAGCGCGACCGCCTGATGGAAGTCGCGCGGGAGGTGTCCTTCCCGGAGGACACCAGGATCTTCGAGGCGGGAGGCACCGCCGACCGCTTCTGGGTGATCCGCTCCGGCGCCGTCCACCTCGACCAGCAGGTCACACCGACCCGCAGGGTCACCGTGGCGAGCCTGGGCGCGGGGGACCTGCTCGGCTGGTCGTGGCTCTTCCCGCCCTACGAGTGGGACTTCGGCGCCGAGGCGTTCAGCCGGGTCCGCGCCTACGAGTTCGACGGTGCGGCGGTACTGGCCCTGTCCGTGGAGGATCCGCTGCTGGGACTGTCCCTGGTGCGCACCGTCGCGGAGATCCTGGCCAACCGGCTGGAGACGACCCGGAGCAGGCTGCTGGAGCAGTACACGATCCCCCGGCGGAAGATCTAGGGCGTGTCTCGAAAGGCCCGCCTCAGATGCGGTAGCGGCGCAGCGCCGGTACGGCGGCGGCCAGTCCCAGCATCAGGACGACGACGAGCAGCCCGCCGCCGGCCACGGCCGCGCGCGGTCCGAACGCCGAGCCGGCCGTGCCGTGCAGGACGTCGGCCAGGCGGGGTCCGCCCGCCACGACGACCGTGAACACCCCCTGCATCCGGCCGCGCATCTCGTCGGTGGCGGCGGACAGCAGGATCGCGCCGCGGAACACCATGGAGATCATGTCGGCCACTCCGGCGGCGGCCAGGAACGCCACCGCGATCCACAGGTTGCGGCTCAGGCCGGCCCCCGCGACGGCGACGCCCCAGGCGGTGACCGCGCCGATCACCATCCAGCCGTGCCGGCGCGCCCGGGAGAAGGTGCCGGAGAACAGGCCGCCGGCCACCGCGCCGATGGGGACCGCCGCGAACAGCAGTCCCAGCGCGAGACCTTCCCCGTAGGGGGCGAAGGTCTCGGCGGCGAGCTGCGGGAACAGGGCGCGGGGCATCCCGAAGACCATGGCGATGATGTCCGCGAGGAAGGACAGCAGCAGCACCTTGTGCCCCGAGATGTAGCGGAACCCGGCCGCGATCTCGCGCACCCCGGCGCGCCGCCGGTCCGTGCCCGTCAGCGGCGGCAGCGACGGCAGCCGCCACACCGCCCACACCGTCACGCACAGGGCCACGGCGTCGGCGAGGTACAGCTCGGGCAGTCCGACGACGGGTATCAGCGCACCCGCCAGCAGCGGTCCCGCGACCAGCCCGGTCTGCATGACGGTGGAGCCCAGCGCGTTGGCCGCGGGCAGCTCCTCCTCGGGCACCAGGCGGGCGATGGAGGCGTTGCGGGCCGGGGAGTTGAGCCCGAAGAAGGCCTGCTGGAGGGCGAGCAGCACCATGAGGACCGCCACCGAGTCCAGCCGAGTCAGGGCCTGCACCCAGAACAGCAGCGAGGTGACGGCGATGCCGCAGTTGGTCACGAGCAGCAGCTTGCGGCGGTCCACGGTGTCGGCGACGGCGCCGCCCCACAGCGCGAAGACGACCATCGGCACCAGACCCGCGAGGCTCGCGTAGCCGACCCACGCCGAGGAGCCGGTGATGTCGTAGATCTGCTTGGGCACGGCGACGGCGGTGAGCTGGCTGCCGACCGCGGTGACGATGGTGGAGGACCACAGCCTGCGGTAGGCGGGGCGGCGCAGCGGACGGGTGTCCATCGCCCAGCGGCGCCAGCCCCGCCGGGCCTCCCCGGTGTCCGGGCCGCCGCCGGCCTGGGCCGGGCTGCTGCTGTCGGTGGTCTCGCTGGTGTCCACGGGCTTCCTGGTTGCTCGTTACATCTTTCTGTTCGGACCAACTATCGCAGCACCGGCCGCACCTCTCGCACACGCGTTCCGGGCGACGGAGGCGACGGACGGTTCCGGCCGGCGCCGGCCCGGTGCCGGGCCGCCTCGGCTGTGTGCGGATTGTGCGAAGGTCCGCCGCCTGGCCGCCCGCGCTGTTTCAGCGCGCGGCGGCGGGTGACCCGACGGCGAGCACGAAGTTGACGAGGCACGGACGACTTTCGATCGCAGGTGACATTTCATGGAGAACTGGCGCGAACACGCCGCGTGCCGCCACGAGGATCCGGATCTCTTCTTCCCGATCGGGACCACCGGTCCGGCGCTGGTGCAGACAGAGCAGGCCAAGGCGGTGTGCCGGCGCTGCCCCGTCCGGGACGAGTGCCTGGAGTGGGCGCTGGACACGGCCCAGACCCTCGGAGTGTGGGGCGGGACCAGCGAGAACGAGCGGCGCGCGCTCAGGCGGCGCCGCGCCACGGCCCGCCACCGTTCCGGATGACCGGTCCGAGACCCGGAGCGGGACCTGAACCGGGACCCGAACCGGTCTCGGTCCGGGTTTCCGGATCCCGACCGGCGCCAGTCCGGTTCTCGGACCCCTGACCGGTCTCGGTCGGGGTTCCGGAATCCGGGCCGGCGCCGGTCCCGGTCCGGCGTCGGACACGTCGGACCACCGCGCCCCAGGGTCACGGCCTGCGCAAGACGGCCTGTTCGGCAGGGATTTCACCCGCCCGAGCGGCGGAGCGTGCCCCAGCGGGCCTCCTGCCGGGAGACCTCCGCCCGGGCGGCGTCGATGACCTCGGCGTCGATCCAGCACAGCGGCCGCACGTCGACGACCAGCGGCTCGTTGTCCGGGCCACGGCCCGTCTCCCGGCCCGTGAGGACCCAGGGGCGGACACCGGGGCCCTTGTCGTGCGGCAGGTGCGCATAGTCGTACAGGCGGCGGGCCACCCACAGCTCGACGGACCGGTCCTGCCACCAGTCCTCCACGTCGAGCGGGTTGGCCGACAGGCCGGGCATGCGGACGCCGGTCAGCTCGTCGACGCTGGAGGTGGCCCCCAGATCGGTGGCCGGGCCCCGGGACCAGCGGACGTACAGGCCGGTGTGCCGCTCGACGAGGGCGGCGAGGCCGGTCAGCGAATGCACGGCGGGCAGGTCGTCCGGTGCGCTCATGGTCGTGGTCTCCCTCCTGCCCCGCCTCGGTGAGCACTGCCGCCTCACCCCGGCGAACGCTTCCGTCCCACCCCGGCGGGCGTTTTCGTCCCGCCCCGGCGGGCGCTTCCCTCTCACCCGGTGTGCCGTGCCGCCTCTCAGCAGGCTCCGGTTCGCCTCGCAGGCCCTCCGGCCTCGCGTCCGTAGGCGGGGGTACCCGAGATCAGCCCACGGAATCGGCCGGCTCGTCGCCGGGTGCGCCGGCCGCGGCCGCGGGCAGGCGGAGCGTGAAGACGCTGCCGACGCCGAGTTCGCCGGCCGCGGTGGCGGTGCCGCCGTGGGCCTCGACCAGCTGGCGGACGATGGCGAGGCCCAGCCCGCTGCCGCCGGTGCGGCGGCTGCGCGACTTCTCCGCCCGCCAGAACCGGTCGAAGACGTGCGGCAGGTCCTCGGGCCCGATGCCCGTGCCGGTGTCGGTGACGGTGAGCACGACCTCGTCGCCCTCCGGGCGGGCGGCCAGGGTGACGGTGCCGCCCGACGGCGTGTGGCGCAGCGCGTTGGACACCAGGTTGCCCAGCACCTGCCGCATGCGCACCGGATCGGCGTCCAGGCCGAATCCGTCCCCGCACACGGTGCGCAGGGCGACGCCGGCGGTGCGGGCGGCGACCTGGTGGGCCGCGGCCACCTGGTCGAGCAGGTCGCCCGCGCCGAGCGGCTCCCGGTGCAGGCGCAGGGTGCCGGCGTCGGCGGCGGCGAGGTCCTGGAGGTCGTCGATGACGCGCTGGAGCACCAGCGCCTCGTCGTGCAGCGAGGCGAGCAGGGCGGGGTCGGGGTCGACGAGGCCGTCGCGGGCCACCTCCAGCCAGCCGCGGATGTTGGTGAGCGGGCTGCGCAGTTCGTGGGCGATGTCGCTGACCATCGCCTTGCGCTGCGCCTCCAGACGCTCGCGGCGTTCGGTCAGCTCGTTGAAGGTCCGGGCGAGCAGGCCGGTCTCGTCGCGGGTGGTGACCGGGACCCTCACGTGCTGGTCCGGCGGCTGCCGGGCGGCCTCGGTCAGGGCACGCAGGGGCCGTACCAGCCTGCTCGCGACCACCGCGGTGACGGCGACGGTGACGGCCAGCACGAGACCGGCGGCTCCGACGACCTTGGCCTTGTTGCCGGAGGACATGACGAAGCGGGGTGCCGTCCGGACGCCGCCGCCGAGGAAGAGCTGGGCGGCGGGGGCGACGTAGGGGTCGAGCTGTTCGCGGTAGGCGTCGTCGGCGCACCGCTGCTCCTTGCGCACCTGCTCGTCGCCGCCCTTGGCGACCTTGCTGAACAGGTAGTGGCTGCCGGGGCCCGGGAGCACGGGCCCGTAGGCCAGGAACCGGCCGAGGTTCGGATCGAGGCCGGCGCGTACGAGACAGCCCTCGACCCGCCGCCGCAGCTCGTCCCAGGCCTTCTGCTCGGTGGGGGTGGGACTGTTGAGGGCGCCGTCGGCGCACGCGACGGGCACGTCGGTGTCCACCCTGCCGTCGGCGTCGACGAGGTAGGGGCGTCCGCTCGGGGTGTGCCGGATCGTGGTGGGCGCGCCGTTGTTCTCGAAGCAGCGCCGCCGTTTCTCGGCGATCCGGTCGATCGTCGCGCGTTCGCCGGCCGGCAGCAGATAGGGTCCGACCGCGCGCGGGTCGACGCCGCTGAGCTGGGCGCCGCGCTGGGTGTAGGTGTCGGTGTGCAGGGGGTCGACGGTGGCGGCGGGGCTCGGCGGCAGCGGGCTGCCGTGCGGTGCGGAGTCGGCGAGGGGGGTGCGGTCGCCGGTGGCCAGGGCGATCCGGCGGCCGGTTCGCGCGGCCAGTTCGCGGACCGTGGGCCCGACGCCCTTCCAATCGGGGTGGGTGGCGGCGTAGCCGCTGAGCCGGGCGAGGATGGCCACGTCGTCGGCGAGGTCCTGGCCCTGTTCCTGGCGCAGGGCGCTGGTGGTGGTCTGCACGGCCAGCCAGGCCGTCGCGGCCACGGAGCAGCCGGCGATGAGGACGGAGGCGATCAGCAGGCGCACCAGCAGCCGCTTGCGCAGCGGTATGCCGCCCTGCGCGCCGGCGTCCCCGCTCACAGGCTGTCGTCGCCCGGTTCGTGGCCGCCGTTCAGTTTGTAGCCGACACCGAAGACGGTCAGCAGCCGGGCCGGTCTGCGCGGGTCGGCCTCCAGCTTCTTGCGCAGGTTCATGATGTGCACGTCGACGGCCCGTTCGGTCGAGGCCCGCTCCAGGCCGCGCGTGCAGCGCAGCAACTGCCGCCGGGTGAAGACCCGTTCGGGTTCGGCGGCCATGGCGAGCAGGATCTCGAACTCGGCCGGGGTGCACTCCACCGGCCGTCCCTCGCAGCGCACCTCGTGCCGCACCGGGTCGACGGCGAGCCCCGCGGCACGCACGACGGGGTCCTCGCGCCGTTCACCGGCCCGGCCGCTGCGGCGCAGTACGGTCCGGACGCGGGCCATCAGTTCGCGCGGGCTGTAGGGCTTGGTCATGTAGTCGTCCGCGCCCAGTTCCAGGCCGAGCAGGATGTCGTCCTCGGTGGAGCGGGCGGTGAGCATCAGCACCGGGACGTCGCCGTCGCGGCGCAGCGCCCGGCACACCCCGAAGCCGTCGATCCCAGGGAGCATCAGGTCCAGGACGACCAGGTCGGGCCGGTGCAGCCGGGCCGCGTCCAGGGCGGCCCGGCCGTCGTGGACCACGGTCGCGGTGTGCCCCTCCCCCACCAGGGAGCGGCGTATGAGTTCGGCCTGCATCTCGTCGTCCTCGGCGACCAGCACATGTGCGCACACCTGGCGGATCCTAAGCGGTCGGCGGGCCGGGGACGGCACGGCGTCGATGGGTGATCATGCGTCGACCTTGGCCGACGCATGTGAGGAACTCGTCAGGGCCGGGGCGTGGCCGGCTTTCCGCGGGTGTCCAGCCAGGTGCGGAAGAGTCCGTCCAGGTCCTTGCCGGAGAGGCGTTCGGCGAGTGCGGTGAACTGTGCGGTGGTGCCGTGTCCGGCGCGGTGGTACGCGGCCCAGGTGCGCAGGATCCGGAGGAACGCGGGGTCGCCGACGGCCCTGCGCAGCTGGTGCAGGGTCATGGCGCCGCGGGCGTAGACGGGGGTGGCGAAGATGTTCTCGCCGCTGCCCGGGTCGCCGGGCGGGAAGGCCCACAGCCGGTCGCTCGCCGGCCTGGCGTACAGCGCGTCGAACTCCTGCTGGGCGCTCGGGCCGCCGTGCTGCTCGGTGTAGAGCCATTCGGCGTAGGTGGCGAAGCCCTCGTTGAGCCAGATGTCCTGCCAGCGGGTGAGGGAGACGGAGTCGCCGAACCACTGGTGGGCGCTCTCGTGGACGAGGGTGCCGAGGTCGGGTGCGGAGTCGTACAGGGGTCTGGTCTGGGTCTCCAGCGCGTAGCCGACGTCCGGCGCGTGGTCGACGATCGCTCCGGCGGCCCGGAACGGGTAGGGCCCGAAGAGCCGGCTCTCCCATTCCAGGACCGACGGCAGGTGCTTCACTACGGGTGCGGCGGCGGCCGCCTCGCGCGGGTCGACGGCGTTGTAGACCTGGATGCCGTCGCGGGTGGTGTACCGCTCGATGCGGAACCTGCCGACGGTGGCGGTGGCCAGGTAGGCGGCCATGGGCTCCGACTGGCGCCAGCGGTAGGTGGTGCGGGCGTGGGCGGTGCGGCTGCCGAGGTAGACGCCGTTGGCCACGGCGGTGCGGCCCTGGGGGACGGTGATGGTGAAGTCGTACGTCGCCTTGTCCAGGGGGTGGTTGTTCGCCGGGAACCAGGTCATGGCGCCCTGCGGTTCCCCGGCGACGAAGGCGCCGTCGTCGGTGGGGATCCAGCCGTCCGGTGAGCCGTCGGGGTCGATGACCGGCTCCGGGGTGCCGCTGTAGGTGACGGTGACCTGGAAGCGGTGGCCCGGGCGCAGGGCGGTGCGCGGGGTGACGACGAGTTCCTGGCCGTCGCGCCGGTGGCCCGCCCTGGCGTGGTCGACGGTGACGCCGGTGACCTTCAGGCCCTTGAGGTCGAGGTCGAAGCGGGTGAGCGGCTGGGTGGCCCGGGCGGTGAGGACGGCGGTGCCGTCGAGCCGGCGGCTGCCGGGGTCGTAACGCAGCGTCAGGTCGTAGTGGGAGACGTCGTAGCCGCCGTTGCCGGCGAGCGGGAAGTACGGGTCGCCCGCGCCGGGGGCACCGGCCGTCGCGGATGCGGCGGGCGCGGTGGGGGTGCCGACGGGTCCCGCGGCAGCGGGTCCGCCGGCGGCCAGCAGCGCCGCTACCGCGACGGGGACGGCGGCGGTCACGGCGCGTGGGGCGGGGCGGTGCTTGCCGGTTGGCGTCACGGTGTCTCCTCGCGAGGGGGCTGGGGCGGCGCGTGATCAAGCGCCCCCAGAGTAGAACCCTCCTGACGCGTCGCGGCAGTGCTGTGCGGCGGCCCGCCCGCCGCCCTGGGGAACGGGCGGCCCACGGCGCCCGGTCAGGCGGGCCGCCGGGCCGCGGCCTCGGCCGGGCGACCGGCCGGACCGGTCCCGGTTCGGCCGATCCGGCGGACCGGCCCCCGTCCAGACGATCCGCCGGACCGCCCCCCGTTCAGACGACCTGTCCGGCCGCGGCACGGCCGGCCGCGCGGCCCGAGAAGAGGCAGCCGCCGAGGAAGGTGCCCTCCAGCGCGTTGTAGCCGTGGACGCCGCCCCCGCCGAACCCGGCGACCTCGCCCGCCGCGTACAGGCCCTCGACGGGCTGCCCGTCGGGGCCGAGCGCGCGGGAGTCGAGGTCGGTCTGGATGCCGCCGAGGGTCTTGCGGGTGAGGATGTGCAGCTTGACGCCGATCAGCGGCCCGGCCGCGGGGTCGAGGATGCGGTGCGGGACGGCGACCCGGCCGAGGCGGTCACCGATGTAGCGGCGGGCGTTGCGGATGCCCTGGACCTGGGCATCCTTGCTGTACGGATTGGCCATCTGGAGGTCGCGGGCGGTGATCTGGCGGCGCACCTCGGCGGGGTCGAGCAGCGGCCGGTCGGTGAGCCGGTTCATCTTGCCCACGAGTTCTTCGACGGTGTCGGCGACGACGAAGTCCGCGCCGTGCCGCACGAAGTCCCGCACGGGCCCCGGCGCCCCCTTGCCGAGCAGCCGGTCGCGCAGCACGGCCTTGCGGTCCTTGGCGGTGATGTCGGGGTTCTGCTCGGAGCCCGAGAGCGCGAACTCCTTCTCGATGATCCTGCGGGTCAGCACGAACCAGGAGTGGTCGTGGGCGGCGATGTCCTCGGTGGTGCGCAGGTGCCGCAGGGTGCTCAGGGTGTCGTAGCCGGGCAGGCAGGGGTCGGGCAGCCGGCGGCCGAGCGCGTCGAGCCAGACCGAGGACGGTCCGGGCAGGATGCGGATGCCGTGGCCGGGCCAGACGGGGTTCCAGTTGCGCACCCCCTCGGTGTAGTGCCACATGCGGTCGCGGTTGACCAGGCGTACGCCGGCCGCGGCACTGATGTCGAGCATCCGGCCGTCGACGTAGGCGGGGACGCCCGTGACCATGCGGGCCGGCGGGGTGCCGAGCCGTTCGGGCCAGTACCGGCGGACGATGTCGTGGTCGGCGCCGATGCCGCCGCTGCTGACGATCACGGCCTGGGCGGTGAGTTCGAACGGGCCCGTCTCCTCGCGGTTGGAGGCGACGCCGCGGGGCGAGTCGTCCGGGGCGAGGACCGTGCCCCGTACGCCGCGCGCCGCGCCGCCCTCGACGACGAGTTCGTCCACCCGGTGCCGGTGGTGGAAGGTGAGCAGTCCTTTCCCGGCCGCCTCGATCGCGTACCGGACGAAGGGCTCGACGACTCCCGTGCCGGTGCCCCAGGCGATGTGGAAGCGGGGTACGGAGTTGCCGTGGCCGTCGGCCCTGAGATCGCCGCGCTCGGCCCAGCCGACGGTGGGCAGCAGCGTGATGCCGTGTCCTTCCAGCCAGGACCGCTTCTCCCCGGCCGCGAACTCGACGTAGGCGCGGGCCCAGCGCATCGCCCAGGCGTCCTCGTCGTCCGCCCGGTCGAACTGTGCGCTGCCCTGCCAGTCGTTCCAGGCGAGTTCGAAGGAGTCCTTGACGCCCAGGCGCCGCTGCTGGGGCGAGTCGACGAGGAACAGGCCGCCGAACGACCAGTACGCCTGGCCGCCGAGATCGGCGGCGTTCTCCTGGTCGACGAGGGCGACCCGGCGGCCCCGGCTGGTCAGTTCGTGCGCGGCGACCAGGCCGGCCAGGCCCGCTCCGACGACGATGACGTCCGCGTCCATGGTGTCCCGTTCCCTTCTCAGTGGGTGCGTACGGCGGTGCCGCTGCCGTCGGTGAGCAGTGCGGTGAGCAGTTGCCGCAGCCAGGCGCGGGCGGCGTCGGCGTCCTTGTCCAGCAGCAGTTGCACGGTGACCCCGTCGTAGGCGGCGACGACCGCGTGGGCGGCGCCGTCCGCGCCGCCGAGGACGGCGGGCAGCGGGGTGCGGGTGTGGGCGCGGGCCAGCCGTTCGGCGATCGCCCCGCGCAGCCGCGCCCGGTGCTCGCGCAGGGTGTCCGCCACGGCGGGGTCGCGGGCCGCGTGCACCAGGAAGTCCGTCTTCACGAGCAGCCAGTCGAGGTCGAGCAGGAGGACGTCGGTGACCCGGTCCACGGCGGCGGCCACGTCGAGGTCCGGTCCGTCGAGGGCGAGCGCCCCGGAGACCTGGCGGGCGATCAGTTCGGCGCGCTCGCGGTAGAGGGCGAAGAACAGCTCGTCCAGGGTGGTGAAGTTGGAGTAGAAGGCGCCGCGGCTGTACCCGGCGGCCTCGCAGACCTCCTCGATCGACACGCGTCCGAAACCCTTGGCGGCGAAGACCTCGAACGCGGCCCGGAGGAGGTTGGCGCGGGTCCGCGCCCGGCGTTTCGTGGCGGCCGGCCGCGCCACCGGCACCGGCTGCCTCGATTGCTGTGTCATGTCACTGCCACCTCGTCCTCGATACGTGAATGTATCCGATGCACCGGTGTATCGAAAGGCCTGACGCACCGCCCCGGCCGGCCGCCGCACCGGGCGAGGCGCGGCGCGGGCGCCGGAACCCTCGTCCCGGGCACCGGCGGGCGCGGGCGCGCGGGGTTCCCCGTCGCCGGGCCGGTGATCACATCTGGTTTGCTGTCCCTCGCGGGGGCCATCCACGGCTTGGGGAGAGCGATGACGGCGGACGTGCGGCAAGTGGCCGACGGCACCTACCTGGTGCACGGCAGCAACACCAACTGGGTCATTCTCACCGAGGGCGACGCGGTCACCCTCGTCGACACCGGCTACCCGGGCGACCGGCAGGACCTGCTCGACTCGCTGGCCGCGGTGGGCGGTTCACCGGAGGCGGTGGCGGCCGTGCTGATCACCCACGCGCACAACGACCACCTGGGCTCAGCCGAGCACCTCCGGGCCGCGTACGGCACCCCGGTCCTCCTCCACGAGAACGAAGTCCCGCACGCCCGGCGGGAGTTCCTGCACCAGGTGAGCATCGGGACGGTGCTGCGCAACGGCTGGCGGCCGGGGGTGCTGCCCTGGGCGGTGCACTCGCTGCGCGTCGGCGGCACCGCGCACCTGCCCGTCGCCGCCCCCGAGCCGTTCCCCGTGGCGGGCCCGCTGGACCTGCCCGGACGGCCGGTGCCCGTGCACACACCCGGCCACACCCGCGGCCACACGGTCTTCCACCTGCCCGACGCCGGCGTGGTGATCTCCGGCGACGCCCTGGTGAGCGGCCACCCCACCTCACGGATCACCGGCCCCCAGCTGCTGCCCGACATGTTCCACCACGAGCGCGCCCGGGCCCTGGCCTCGCTGGAGATACTCGAAGGACTCGAAGCGGACGTGCTGCTGCCCGGCCACGGCCCCGTCCACCGCGGCCCGGTGGACCTGGCCGCCCGACGAGCCAGGGAACACGCGCTCTAAGAGCTGCGAACAAAAGTGGGCCCCGGCGGCCGGCGCCCGGCACGCGCCCTCGCCGCGTTGCCGGAAGGCCCTGACAGCGCCGCTACAAGGACCTTCCGGCGCCTTGCGATCGCACGCACCGGACACCGCCCGCTGACCGGAACCCACTTTTGTTCGCAGCTCTGAGCCTCGTCAGACCGCCGTCCGGACGACGGGCACTCGACGACAGGACCTAGAGTTTCCGCCATGGCTTTGCAGATCAGCGCCACCAACCCGGAGCACCCCGCGCTCCTGCTCGAACTGCCCTGGGAGACGCCGCTGGAGGAGTGGCCCGAGGAGTACCTCGTGCCGCTGCCCCGCGGCATCTCCCGGCACGTCGTGCGCTACGCCCGGGCCGGCGACGAGGTGGTCGCCGTCAAGGAGCTGGCCGAGCGCCCGGCGCTGCGCGAGTACGAGCTGCTGCGCGACCTGGACCGGCTCGCCATCCCCGCCGTCGACCCGCTCGCCGTGGTCACCGGCCGCACGGACCGCGCCGGGGCGCCGCTGGAACCGGTGCTGATCACCCGGCACCTGGGCGGCTCGATGCCGTACCGCTCGATGTTCGAGACGACCCTGCGGCCCGCCACCATGCACCGGCTGATGGACGCCCTCGCCGTGCTGCTGGTGCGGCTGCACCTGGCCGGGTTCGCCTGGGGCGACTGCTCGCTGTCCAACACCCTCTTCCGGCGCGACGCGGGCGCCTACGCCGCCTACCTCGTCGACGCCGAGACCGGTGAGCTGCACCCGCGGCTCAGCGACGGGCAGCGGGACTACGACCTCGACCTGGCCCGGGTGAACATCAGCGGCGAGCTGCTCGACCTGGAGGCCTCGGGCGCGCTGCACCCCTCCGTGGACCCGATCGAGTTCGGCACCGAGATCTGCGCCCGCTACGACGGACTGTGGCGGGAGCTGACGCGCACCTCCGTGTACCCGGCGGGCAAGTACCACTACATCGAGCGCCGCATCCGCCGCCTCAACGACCTCGGCTTCGACGTCGCCGAGATGCAGATCGAGCACTCCTCCAACGGCGACACGGTCACCTTCGTGCCCAAGGTCGTCGACGCGGGCCACCACCAGCGGCAGCTGCTGCGGCTGACCGGCCTGGACACTGAGGAGAACCAGGCGCGGCGGCTGCTGACCGACCTGGAGAGCTGGATGGCCACCCAGGACGACTACGCCCCGGGCGACCCGCTCTCCGCCCGGCCCGAGGTCCTCGCGCACCGCTGGGTGCGGGAGGTGTTCCGGCCCACCGTGCGGGAGGTGCCGCGCGAGCTGCGCGGCGCCATGGACCCGGCGGAGATCTACCACGAGCTGCTGGAGCACCGCTGGTACCTGTCGGAGCGGGCGCAGCACGACATAGGCCTGGACACCGCGGTCGAGGACTACGTCAGGAACGTCCTGCCCAAGGCCCGCACGACGCTGGAGCCCACCGCACCCGAGTAGGCGCCCGGGTCCCGGCTCACTCGTGCGGGACGACGGCCACCGGGCACCCCGCGTGGTGCAGGACGCCGTGCGCGACGGAGCCGATCCGGGCGCCGACCGCGGTGCGGCGGGCGCGGCGGCCCACGACCACGAGCTGGGCGTGCGCGGCCGCCGCCAGCAGCACCTGGCCGGCGCTGCCCATCTCCACGTGCTCGACGACGGGCACGTCGGGGAAGCGCTCCCGCCAGGGCCGCAGCGCCTCGGCGAGGCCCTTCTTCTCGTACGGTTCCAGGCCGCCGGCCTCGTCGAGCAGCTTGAGCGAGCCGGGGCTGTAGGCGAAGACCGGCGGCAGTGTCCAGGCGCGGACCGCCCGGACCGTGGCACCGCGGGCGGCGGCCGTCTCGAAGGCGAACCGGAGGGTCTCGGCGCTGTCGTCGGCGGTGCCGTGCTGGCCGACGACGACCTCGCGTCCCGCGGCCTCGGCGGCGGGTTCGTCCCCGGCCCGGACCAGGACGACGGGCCGTACGGCCTCGGCGATCACCTGCTGTCCGACGGAGCCGACGAGGAAGCCGACGAGGGCGCCCTGCCCGCGCGAGCCGAGCACCAGCGCCTCGGCGTCCGCGGCGGCGGCGGTCAGCGCGTCCGCGGCGCCGTCCTCCACGATCTGCGTGGTCACCGTCAGGCCGGGGTGGCGGCCGGTGAGGCCGGCGACCGCCTGGTCGACCACCTCGCGCGCCTGCTGCCGCTGCGCGTCACGGCCGCCCAGGCCGAAGGCCTCGTACACCTCGAAGCGCCAGGCGTGGACGACGCGCAGCGGCAGCCCGCGGCGCTCGGCCTCCCGCCCCGCCCACGCCAGTGCGGCGAGGCTCTCCTGCGATCCGTCCACACCCGCCGTGATCGGCCGTGTCATGCCGTCCGCCTCCCTGGATCGTGGGCCCGTAGGTCGGTCCCAGTCTTCCCCACGCCCCGGACGATCTTGCCATGCGGCCCTGACCGGCCGGGGCGCGGGCGGCGGTGACCTGCGGACGGACGGCCCCCGGCGCGGCGGGGTCCCGCGCTCGCCCGGGCGAACGGCCACGGACGCACCTACGATGGGCGCAAGTGGGCTCGAAGACGGGGGCACCGGGCCGCCCGTCGCGACCGCACGGGGTGGGAGACACATGACACAGGCCGCGGAAACCGCGCGGACCGTCATCATGACCGTGGACGACGATCCGGGAGTCTCCCGTGCCGTCGCCCGCGATCTTCGGCGGCGCTACGGCGAGTCGTACCGGATCGTGCGGGCGGAGTCCGGCGAGTCCGCGCTGGACGCGCTGCGCGAGCTGAAGCTGCGCGGCGACCTCGTCGCGGTCATCCTGGCCGACTACCGCATGCCGCGCATGAACGGCATCGAGTTCCTGGAACAGGCCCTGGACGTGTACCCGGGCGCGCGCCGGGTGCTGCTGACCGCGTACGCGGACACCACGGCGGCGATCGACGCCATCAACGTCGTCGACCTGGACCACTACCTGCTCAAGCCCTGGGACCCGCCCGAGGAGAAGCTGTACCCCGTGCTGGACGACCTGCTCCAGGCGTGGCGGCACAGCGACCACCGGCCGGTGCCGAGCACGAAGGTGGTGGGGCACCGCTGGTCGGCGCGGTCCTCGGAGATCCGCGAGTTCCTGGCCCGCAACCAGGTGCCCTACCGCTGGTACTCCTCCGACGAGCCGGAGGGGCAGCGGCTGCTGCGGGCGGCCGGGCAGGACGGGCAGCGGCTGCCGCTGGTGGTCACCCCGGACGGCACCCCGCTGGTCGAGCCGGAGGCCCCGCAGCTCGCCGCCCACGTGGGCCTGGCGACCACGCCGGCGGCCGACTTCTACGACCTCGTCGTGATCGGCGGCGGCCCGGCCGGGCTGGGCGCGGCCGTGTACGGGGCCTCCGAGGGGCTGCGTACGGTCCTGGTGGAGCGTTCGGCGACCGGCGGGCAGGCGGGGCAGAGTTCGCGGATCGAGAACTACCTCGGTTTCCCGGACGGCGTCTCCGGTGCCCAGTTGACGGACCGGGCGCGCCGGCAGGCCGCGAAGTTCGGCGCGGAGATCCTCACCGCGCGCGAGGTGACCGGTCTGGAGGTCAACGGCGCGGCGCGCACGGTGCGGTTCTCCGACGGTTCGGCGGTCGCCGCGCACAGTGTGCTCCTGGCGACCGGTGTCTCCTACCGGCAGCTCCCGGCGGCCGGGGCGGACGACCTGACCGGCTGCGGCGTGTTCTACGGTTCGGCGCTGACCGAGGCGCCCTCCTGCCACGGGCAGGACGTGTACATCGTGGGCGGCGCCAACTCGGCCGGGCAGGCGGCGATGTACCTGTCCCGGGGGGCGAAGTCGGTGACGCTGCTGGTGCGCGGCCCGTCGCTGTCGGCGTCGATGTCGCACTACCTCATCCAGCAGATCGAGGAGTCGCCCAACATCTCGGTGCGCACCGGCACGGTCGTCGAGGCCGCGCACGGCACCGGCCGCCTGGAGCAGCTCACCCTGCGCGACCTGGGCAGCGGGCGCGAGGAACGGGTCGACGCGCAGTGGGTGTTCGTGTTCATCGGCGCCGCGCCGCTGACCGACTGGCTGGACGGGACGGTGCTGCGTGACGAGCGCGGGTTCATCCTGGCCGGTCCGGACCTGACCGCGGACGGACGGCCGCCGGCCGGCTGGGAGCTGGACCGCCCGCCGTACCACCTGGAGACCAACGTGCCCGGGGTGTTCGTGGCGGGCGACGCCCGGGCCCAGTCCGCCAAGCGGGTCGCGTCGGCGGTCGGAGAGGGAGCCATGGCCGTGATGCTGGTCCACCGCTACCTGGAGCAGTCGTGAGCGGGCGGGTGATGCCCTGCAGCCCCAGGGAGATCGGTTCGCTGTTCCTGTTCGAGAAGCTGTCGGACGAGCAGCTGGGCCGGCTGTGCAGCGACGGCCGGGTGGAGCGGTTCGAGCCGGGCCCGGTGTACACGGAGGGTGATCCGGCCACCTGCTTCTACGTGATGATCGAGGGCACGGTGGTGCTCTCGCGCCGGGTCGGGGACGACGACGTGGAGGTCGCCCGCACCTCGCAGCGCGGGGTGTACACGGGCGCGATGCAGGCGTACATCGGCGACCGGGTGCGGCAGGTGTACACCAACTCGATGCGTGTCACGGAGCCGACGCGGTTCTTCGTGCTGCCCGCGGACACGTTCGCGAGCATCATGCAGGAGTGGTTCCCGATGGCGGTGCACCTGCTGGAAGGGCTGTTCTTCGGTTCGAAGAACACCCAGGCGGCCATCGGCCAGCGGGAACGGCTGCTGGCGCTCGGCTCGTTGTCCGCCGGGCTGACGCACGAGCTGAACAACCCGGCGGCGGCTGCCGTGCGGGCGACGGAGACGCTGCGCGAGCGGGTGGCGAAGATGCGCCACAAGCTGGCGGTCGTCGCCGAGGGTCCTTTCACCCGGGAGCAGTTGGCGGACCTCATCGACATCCAGGAGCGGACGGCCGAGCAGGTGGGCAAGGCCGTGGCGCTCAGCCCGTTGGAGGCCGCCGACCGCGAGGACGCGCTCACCGACTGGCTGGACGACCACGGCGTGCGCAACGGCTGGCAGCTCGCGCCCACGTTCGTGCAGGCGGGGCTGGACGTCGACTGGCTGGAGCAGGTGGCGGCGGTGGTCGGCGAGGACATCCTGCCGGGGGCGGTGGGGTGGCTCAACTACACGGTGGAGACCGAGCTGCTGATGGACGAGATCGCGGACTCCACCGCCCGCGTCTCCCGGCTCGTCGACGCCGCCAAGCAGTACTCGCAGCTGGACCGGGCGCCGTACCAGATCGCCGACGTGCACGAACTCCTCGACAGCACGCTGCTGATGCTGTCGGGCAAGACGGGGCCGCGGATCAAGGTCGTCAAGGACTACGACCGGACGCTGCCGCGGATCCCGGCCTATCCGGCCGAGCTGAACCAGGTGTGGACCAACCTGATCGACAACGCCGTCTCGGCCATGGACGGCGCGGGCGGCGAGGGCACGCTCACCGTGCGGACGGCGCTGCACGGCGACCGGCTGCTGGTGGAGTTCCGCGACACCGGGCCGGGGGTGCCGCCGGAGATCCGCGGCCGCATCTTCGACCCGTTCTTCACCACCAAGCCCGTCGGCCAGGGCACCGGCCTCGGGCTGGACATCTCCTGGCGGATCGTGGTCAACAAGCACCACGGCAGCCTCGCCGTGGAGTCGGTGCCGGGCGACACGCGCTTCCAGGTCCTGCTGCCGCTGACCGCCGCGGACGGCGACGGCACGGCATTGAGTTCCCTCCCCGAGGAGAAGGCATGAGCAGCGGCGGTTCCGAGGACACGTTCGTCGACCCGGCCGTACCGCCCAGCGGTGCGGGCTGTGCCGAGTGCGACGCGTCCGGCGGCTGGTGGTTCCACCTGCGGCGCTGTGCGCTGTGCGGGCACGTCGGCTGCTGCGACGACTCCCCCGGCAGGCACGCCGACGCCCATTACCGGGCCAGCGGGCATCCGGTGATCCGCAGCTTCGAGCCGGGCGAGGAGTGGTTCTGGAACTTCGCGACCCAGGAGCTGTACGACTCCGGTCCGCGGCTCGCGCCCCCGGCGGCCCACCCGGACGACCAGCCGGTGCCGGGCCCGGCGGGCCGGGTCCCGCACGACTGGGCCCGGACCCTGCGCTGAGCGGGGTCCTGACGGAACGAGGATGCCCCGCCGGGGGCGGGGCATCCAGGCCGTCTCCGGTGGTCCGTCAGGGACGGGCCGCCGGGGTGTTGGCGGCGGTGACGTTGACCGCCGCCCAGGCCGTGTCCACCGTGCGGTACTCGGTGCTGTCCGCTCCGTAGAGGTCCTTGGCCGCCTGCAGCGTCGCGACACGCGCGTCGTGGAAGTCGGTCGTGGAGACCATGTAGCGGGTCAGCGCCCGGTAGAAGATCGCGGTGGCCTTGGCCCGGCCGATGCCCTGCACCGACAGTCCGCCGTAGGTCGGCGAGTCGTAGGCGACACCGCCGATCGTCTTGCGGCCGCTGCCCTCGGCGAGCAGGTAGTACGCGTGCGAGGAGACACCGGAACCGGCGTGCACCTCGGTGTAGTACACCTGCGGCGACCAGTAGTCGATCGCGCCTTCGAGCTGGTCGAGGGAGGGGTGGTCGAGCCGGCGCAGGAACTTCTGCGCGAGGCCCAGCTTCTCGCCGAGGAGGTAGTTCGGCGGGTTCTTCGGGTTGTTGGCGAAGAACTCGACGCTGGAGCCGAAGATGTCGGCGAGCGACTCGTTCAGCGACCCCGGTTCGCCGTACTGGTTGCCGGCGGCGTCCACGCGGGTGGGCTCCAGCCGTGCGGTGGAGTCCACCACGCCGTGGGTCAGTTCGTGGCCGGTGACGTCGAGGGCGACGAGCGGCTTCTTGAACATGTCGCCGTCGCCGTCGCCGTACAGCATGCAGTCGCACGTCGGGTCCCAGAACGCGTTCGCGATCCCGTTGCCGAAGTGCACCATGGCCTTGGCGCCCTTGGAGTTGTTCTCGATGCCCTTGCGCCCGAAGGTCTTCTTGTAGAAGTCCAGCGTCTTGCTGATGCCGTACTGGGCGTCGACGGCGGCGGTGACGCGGTTGGAGACGCTGCCGTTGCCCCACCTGTTGTTCGTGCTGGTGATCTTCGTGCCGCGCGCGAAGTTCTCCTGCAGCCGGTTCCTGGCGTCGCGGGTCTCGGTGCCGTAGCGCGTGGGGTCGGTCAGCACGAAGCCGGTCCGGGCCGTCTGCGTGGTGGTCAGGGAGACCGGGCCGACGAACAGGGACGCGCCGCTGCCCGCGGTGGTGCGCGGGTAGCGCCCGGAGGAGGCGGAGGTGCCGCTGATCGTGCCGAGCGAGCCGGCCGGCGGGACGCTGCCCCGCGACGGCAGGGTTCCGCCCTGGCGGGTCAGGGTGGCGAGCAGCTTCGGCGACAGGAACTCGTCGCTGTCGGGTGTGTTGCTGCGCACCTTGCCGGTGACGGCGTCGATGACGACCGTCCGGGAGCGGGCCCCCTCGGTGGTGGCGCTGCCGGTGACCCGCACCTGGTAGGCGAGCGCCGAGGCGCCGCCGCGGGCGTCCACCACGAGCTGGGCGTTGCCCGCGTCGCCCTCGGCCACGGCGGCGGCCTTGGCGGCGGCCTGCGCGGGCGTCACCTCGGCCCGCGTGGTGGCGGGCCTGACGGTCCGGTCGGCGGCCCGGGTGACGCCGGTGTACGCGAGCTTGCGGTCGAGGTGGACGACGAGGTCGCCACCGAGCACCGGCATGCCCTGGTGGGTGCGGATGAACCGGACGTGACGGGCGCCCTCGGGGTCGACCATCACGTCCTGGGCGCGCAGTTCGTCCCCCTGGACGACGCCGGTCGCCGACGCGTGGGCGAAGGCGGCGGCGCGGGCGGCACCCACCACCGAGGCGGTGGAGGTGCGGACGGCCGACACCGTGCGGTCCGGCCCCTTGGCGGGGGCGGCCAGTGCCGGGCCGGCCAGGCCCGTGACGGCCGTCGTCGCGGCGACGACGACCGCCACGTTGCGTATGTGGGGTCTGTGCACTCTTGAGGGTTCCTTCGTTGGTGAAGGCGGCCGGGATCACCAACCGCCCCGACGCATGACGCGGTTGCGCCATGAGGGCTGGTCGGGCCCCGGGAAGAAACCCTTGTGGGCAGGACATGCACATGTAAAGCACGAATGATCCATTCCGTGCCGCCCAGGGCAATCCTTTGCCAATTCAGTCCCGCTCGGTGATCAAGGAGTGATCAGCGAGTGACCAACTGTGTGTCGTTCCTGGAGATGTGACGCGATACGAGATGGTTGCGTTGCCCGGATGTGATCAATCTCGCAACGGACCACGCGGCGACGAAGACGGGAGCGGAATCGTATGGCCTCACGCACGAGGGGCACGAGCGCGGTGCTCGGATCGCTGGTACTGACCCTGCTCGCAGGACCCGCGCACGCGGCGGCCGGCCGCCCGGCGCCCGCCGCGGCGGCCCGTGCGTCCGCCGCGCTGCCCGCCCCGGACACCGTGGCGCTGGATGCCCTGCTGCGCACCGCGCTCAGCGAGGGGGCGCCCGGCGCGACGGCGCGCGTCGAGGACCACCGCGCGTCCTACGACGACCACCCCACGGTCCACCAGGCCACCGAGGGGACCGCCGACCGCACCGACGCGCGCGCGATGGACACCGCCGACCGCTTCCGCATCGGCAGCGTCACCAAGACCTTCACCACGGTCGTCCTGCTGCAACTGGCGGCGGAGGGCCGGCTGCGGCTCGACACCTCCGTCGACCACTACCTGCCCGGGCTGCTGCCCGACGAACGGATCACCGTGCGGCACCTGCTGAGCCACCGCAGCGGCCTGTACGACTACACCGCCGACATGTTCGCCCGCACGGTCCCCGGCTTCGAGGCCGTGCGCACCAAGGTCTTCACCTACCGCGAGCTGCTGGCCGAGTCCCTGCGCCACCCGCGCACGAACGCGCCCGGCGCCGCCTACGCCTACTCCAACACCAACTTCGTGGTCGCCGGCCTGCTCGTCGAGAAGCTGACCGGCCATCCGGTGCGCACCGAGTACGAGAACCGCATCATCAAGCCGCTCAAGCTGACCGACACCTTCTACGTCCACCCCGACACGCAGATCCCCGGCCGCCACGCGCACGGCTATCTCACCCCCGACGACGCCAAGGGCGCGCTGGTGGACGCCACCGACCAGACGGCGTCGTGGGCGCAGAGCGCGGGCGCGCTCATCTCCTCCACCCGCGACCTGGACACCTTCCTGTCCGCACTGCTCGGCGGCCGGCTGCTGCCCGCCGCCCAGCTGGCCGAGATGGAACGCTGGATGCCGGCCGGCACCGGTCAGGCCTACGGTCTCGGACTGCGCCGGCGCGACCTGTCCTGCGGCATCTCCGTGTACGGCCACACCGGGACGGTCCAGGGCTTCTCCACCTACGCGTTCGCGAGCAAGGACGGGCTGCGCAGTTACGCCGCGGTCGCCACCACCTCCAACAACGACGCGGTGCACGGGACGATGCTGCGCACCCTGGAGGCCGCGTTCTGCGGCAAGCAGGCCCCGGCGCGCGGCGCCGCCCCGCGTCCGCGCGCGGGCTCGGCGCACGAGCGCACCGGGTGAGTCCGTCCGCCGATCTTGGCGGAACGACCGGCTCCGGGCCAGGATGCCCCCATGAAGGGTGATCTCTTTTCCAGTGAGCACGTGGTGCGGCCCGCGACCGCACCGGGCATGTACGTCGAGAACGCCAAGTGCGTCCGCTACGTGGTGAACGGCGAGATGCTGGCGCGCCAGGGCGCCATGGTGGCCTGGCGCGGCAGCCTCCAGTTCGAGCGCAAGGGCCAGGGCGTGGGCGGCATGCTCAAGCGCGCGGTCACCGGGGAGGGTCTGGCGCTGATGTCGGTGCGCGGGCAGGGCGAGGCCTGGTTCGCGCACGAGGCGCAGAACTGCTTCATCATCCAGATCGACCCCGGCGACGAGTTCACCGTCAACGGGCGCAACGTGCTGTGCTTCGACTCCTCGCTGTCGTACGAGATCAAGACGGTCAAGGGGTCGGGCATCGCCGGGGGCGGGCTGTTCAACAGCGTGTTCACCGGCCAGGGCCGGCTGGGCCTGGCGTGCGAGGGCAACCCGCTCGTCATACCCGTCACACCCCAGCAGCCGGTCTACGTCGACACGGACGCCGTGGTCGGCTGGACCGCCCGCCTCCACACCTCGCTGCACCGCTCGCAGTCCATCGGGTCGATGCTGCGCGGCGGCTCGGGCGAGGCCGTGCAGCTGATGCTCCAGGGCGAGGGCCACGTCATCGTCCGTCCCAGCGAGGCGACCCCGCAGAAGGCCCAGCAGCACTGAGCGGCCGACCGCCGGTACGGCCCGGCAGCACCGGCAGCACCGGCAGCAGGCCACCGGACACCGGTTGACCCGCGGTGCCCGCTCGGGTGAGGGTCGGAGGTGGCACGGATCCCCGCCCCGCGCCGGAAGGACGGACCGCCTTGATCGGCATCACGCACATCGAAACCACGGCCGAGCGGATCGCCGGTCACGTCGTGCGCACGCCGACCGTGCCGAGCCCGGGCCTGTCCGCGCTGCTCGGTGCACCGGTGACCGCGAAGCTGGAACTGCTGCAGCGCACCGGTTCCTTCAAGGCGCGCGGTGCGACGGCGAAGCTGCTCTCGCTCGGCGAGGCCGAGCGGGCGGCGGGCGTGGTCGCCGTGAGCGGCGGCAACCACGGGATCGCGCTCGCGGTGATGGCCGCCGCCCTCGATGTGAAGGCGACGGTGGTCATGCCGCGCTCGGCACCGGCCCGGTCGCTGCGGATCGCGGAGGAGGCCGGAGCCTCGCTGCGGCTGACCGACGGGATGGACGAGGCGTTCGCGACGGCGGCGCGGCTGCGGGACGAGGGGCTCACCCTCGTCCATCCCTTCGACGACCCGGTCGTCATCGCCGGGCAGGGCACGGTGGGGCTGGAGTTCGCCGAGGACGCCGGTCCGCTCACGGACGTGCTCGTCAGCGTCGGTGGCGGCGGGCTGATCGCGGGCGTCGCCGCGGCGCTGCGCGCGCTCCGCCCGGGTGTACGGATCTGGGGTGTGGAGACCGAGGGCGCGCAGGCCATGTCGCAGGCGCTGGCGGCGGGCGGCCCGGTGCCGGTCCCCCTCTCCTCGGTCGTCACGACGCTGAGCGCCCCGGCGGTGTCGCAGCTGACGTACGAGCACGCCCGGGCCCTGGTCGAAGAGGTGCTCGTGGTGCCGGACCGGGCGGCCGTCCAGGGTGTGCTCGACCTCGCCGAGCACGCCAAGGTGTGGACGGAGCCCGCCGCGGGCTGTCTGCTGCCGGCCGCCCGGCAGGTGCTCGACCGGGTCGGCCCCGGCGCCCGGCTGGGGCTCGTCGTGTGCGGCGGCAACGCGGCGCTCACCGACGTCCTGGACTGGGCGCGACGGTTCGGGCTGCGCTGACAGGGCCGTTTCCCGGGGCGCCGGCCGGGGACTCGGCCGTCATGGTGCAAATCGGATACACGATGATGACCGAGCAGGCCGGTCCACGTGAGCTGGTGGACCACGTCGTACGGGCCGAGGAGGTCGGCTTCGACTTCTCGGTCGTCTCGGACCACTACTTCCCGTGGCTGCGTGCGCAGGGTCACGCACCGTACGCGTGGAGTGTGCTGGGAGCGGCGGCGCAGGCCACCTCCCGCATCCCGCTGATGACGTACGTGACCTGCCCGAGCTTCCGCTACCACCCGGCGGTCGTGGCGCAGAAGGCCGCGACGGTGCAGTTGCTGGCCCAGGGCAGGTTCCGGCTGGGGCTCGGCTCGGGCGAGAACCTCAACGAGCACGTCGTGGGCGGCGGATGGCCGTCGGTGGACGTGCGCCACGAGCGCCTTGAGGAGGCCGTCGAGATCATCCGGGCGCTGTTCGAGGGCGGCCACGTCACCCGGCACGGCGCCCACTTCGACGTGGAGTCGGCCCGGCTGTGGGACCTGCCCGACGAGCCGCCGCCGATCGGCATCGCGGTCTCCGGCGAGCAGTCCTGCCGGCTCGCCGGGCACCTCGCCGACCTCGTCATCGCCACCGAACCGAAGCCCGGGCTGCTGGAGGCCTTCGACCGGCACGGCGGCGAGGGCAAGCCCCGGGTGGGCCAGTTGCCGGTGTGCTACGACACCGACCGGGACGCGGCGATCGGCCGTGCGCACGAGCAGTTCCGCTGGTTCGGCAGCGGCTGGAAGGTCAACTCCGAGCTGCCGCACCCGGACTCGTTCGAGGCGGCCACCCAGTTCGTCACCCCGGACGACGTCGCCGAGTCGATTCCCTGCGGCGACGATCCGGAGGCGTTCGTGGAGGCCGTACGCCCCTACGCCGAGGCCGGGTTCACGGAGGTCGCGCTGGTCCAGATCGGCGGTGAGGCGCAGGAGCCGTTCCTGGACTGGTCGGCGAAGAGCCTGCTGCCGGCTCTGCGGGACGCCTTCGGCTGAACCTGCCCTCACCGGGACGTCGGTGCGGGCCGCCCCGGCCGGCGCTCACCGGGAGGTGTGGCGGCGCCTGGCCCACAGGGGCAGCACGAACCAGCACAGCAGGTACCAGGCGACGACCGGCGCGACCAGCCAGGGGACGAACCCGTCGTGCGTGGCCACTCGGAGGATCAGCAGCAGCGAGGCGGTCATGGTGGCCAGCAGGAGGATCAGTCCGACGAAGGTCATCCTGGACGCCCAGCGGACCGCCTGGGGTTTGACCCGGCGGCCGGAGACCAGGCGGTGCAGGGAGACGGGGCCGATCAGCGCGCCGGTCGCGGCGGCGCCCAGGACGACCGTCACGATGTAGATGGTCCGGTCGGCGGGGGCGAGGGTCGCGTACTTGGGCTGGAAGACCACGGTGAGCAGGAAACCGAAGAGGATCTGCACCCCCGTCTGGGCGACCCGCACCTCCTGGATCAGCTCGACCCACATGCGGTCGGCCCGCTCCTCCTCGGTCTCGTCGCGCCCCCGGCGCCGCCGGTCCTCCGCCGCCCGCTCCGTCGCCATCACTCCGCCTCTCCTGCCCCTGGCCCCGCCCCCGACGGGCCGGCCGTGTGCCTGGGCGTGTTCCCAGGGAGGCGGAAAACCTGCCGTGCGCGTCCGGCGGGCCGGGCGCGCACGGCAGGGCGGACCTCCTGCGGCGGTCCGCCGGCGGGCGGCGTTCCTACCAGCGGGCCTCCACCTGGTCCTTGATCCGCCGCTCGTAGAGGTCGCGGACGGCCGCCATGGTCTCCTCGGGCAGCGGCGGCAGCTTGCCGACGGCGGCGTTGGCGCGGGCCTGCTCCGGGGAGCGGGCGCCGGGAATGACCGTGGTGACGCCGGGCTGCTGGATGATCCAGCGCAGGGCGAGCTGGGCCGGGGTGCAGCCCTCGGGGGCGAGCGCGGCGAACTCGGCGGCGGCCTCGACGCCCGTGGCGAAGTCCACGCCGGAGAAGGTCTCGCCCTGGTCGAACGACTCGCCGTGCCGGTTGTAGGTGCGGTGGTCGTTGGCGGGGAAGACGGTGTCCTTGGTGTACTTGCCCGACAGCAGGCCGGAGGCCAGCGGGACGCGCGCGATGATGCCGACGCCCGCCTCCCGCGCGGCGGGCAGCACCTCGCGCAGCGGCTTCATGCGGAACGGGTTGAGGATGATCTGCACACTGGCCACGTTCGGCCGGGCGATGGCGGTCAGCGCCTCGGCGCAGGTCTCCACGCTGACGCCGTACGCGGCGATCCGCTCCTCCTCGACGAGGGTGTCGAGCGCGTCGAAGACCTCGTCGGCGGAGTACACGGGCGTGGGCGGGCAGTGCAGCTGCACCAGGTCGATGCGGTCGACGCCGAGGTTGCGGCGGGAGCGGTCGTTCCAGGCGCGGAAGTTGTCCAGGACGTAGTTCTGGGGGATCTGCTCGACGCGCCGGCCCATCTTGGTCGCGACCAGGACGTGGAGGTCGGGGCGCCCGGCGAGGAAGGCGGCGATGGTCTGCTCGCTGCGCCCGTCGCCGTAGACGTCGGCGGTGTCGAAGAAGGTCACCCCGGCCTCGGCGGCGGCCTCCAGGACGGCGAGGGCCTCCTTGTCGTCGACGTCGCCCCAGTCGGCGCCCAGCTGCCAGGTGCCGAGGCCGACGACCGACGCGTGCTGGTGGGACCTGCCGAATTCACGTTCGTTCATGCCGTCAGTCTGTCACCCGCCGCCCGCCGGGACGGCGTTCGAGCGGCCCGCGCGAACGGACGGCGCCCCTGCGGGGCCTGCGGCCCGGCCGTTCCCCGCGACCGGCCCCACCGCGCCCGTGCTCGGCGGGTCAGCGGATCCGGGAGCGCTTCTACGGGCGCTCCCGCGCGCGTTCCAGCGCGCGGGCCTGCACCGTGCGCGCGACCTTCGGTCCGAGCCACCTCTTCAGCCGCCGCACCGCGGTCAGCCGGCCGGCCGCCTTGTCGATCCCGTAGTACACCTGCGGGGGGACGTAGGGCAGCAGCGGTGAGTGGCGCTGGCCGAGCAGCGCGAACATCCGGTGCGGGGGCAGGTGGATGTAGCGGGGCAGGTTCTCGTACCACTGGGCGCTGTGCCGGGCCGCGCTCTGCACGGACAGCAGGGCCGAGCGTCGTTCGCGCTCGTAGGCGGCGAGGGCCGGGCGCAGGGGGTGCGCGCGCAGGGCGCCGGCCAGGCAGATCGCGTCCTCCAGGGCGAGGGTGGTGCCGGCGCCGACCGAGTAGTGCGTGGTGTGGGCGGCGTCGCCGAGCAGCACGAGGCGGTCGCGGGACCAGGTGCGGTTCGTCAGGGTGCGGAAGGTGGGCCAGGGGGCGCCGCCCGCGCCCGCGGCGCGGCCGATGAGCCGGTGCCCGTCGAGCACACCGGCGAAGAGGGTCTCCAGCAGGGCCAGTGCGTCCGCCTCGTCGAGCCGGTCGAGCCCGAGGCCGGTGAAGGTCTGCGGCGAGCACTCGACGACGCAGGTGCTGTGCCCGCCGCCGTAGGCGTAGCCGTAGCACCAGATCCAGCCGTGCGCCGTCTCGACGAAGGCGAAGGTGAAGGCGTCGAAGACCTTGGTGGTGCCGAGCCAGAGGTAGCGGTTGCGGCCGAGGTGGACCCGGGTCCCGAAGTGCGCGGCGTGCCGGGTGCGCAGCGCGCTGTGCACGCCGTCGGCGGCCACCACCAGATCGGCGGCCGGCAGGTCGTCGGCGGCGACCTCGCTCTCGTACTCCACCCGTACGCCCAGTGCGCGGGCCCGGTCGGCGAGGATCTCCAGGAGCCGGTGCCGGCCGATGCCGAAGCCCTGGTCCCCTCGGTGGCGGGCCGTCAGCTCCCCGACGTGGGCCACTCCGTCGCGCCACCGCACGGAGTGCGCTTCGACGGCGGCGGCCGACTCGGGGTCGTGGGCGTGCAGCAGGTCGAGCAGTCCCTGCCAGTACGTGACGCCCCAGCCGTAGGTCGAGCCCTCGGGGCTGCGCTCGTGGACGGTGATGTCGTGGGACGGGTCCTGCCGCTTGAGCAGGATGGAGAGGTACAGGCCCGCGGGCCCGCCGCCGGCGCAGACGACCTTCACGCACACCCCTGATGACTACACAGAGCGGTCGATGGGCAACGAAGGGTAACAGACTGCGAGCGTCCGGCCACGCATCGTGAGGCCGCTTCCGCCGCGGGCGGCGGCCCGCCCCCGGCGCGCTCCCCCGCCGGTCAGGCGTCCGCCGTGCGGCACTCCGGGTGGCCCCAGCCCTGGGCGTTCTTGGCGATGGACTCGCCGGCGGCGTAGGAGCGGCCGCACAGGCAGCGGCCGGGGAACTTGGCCTTGATGGTGCGGGACGAGGAGGACGAAGAGGACGAGGCGGAGGAGGAGCCGGTGCGGCGCGGTGCCTTGCGGCGCGGCGCGGCGACCTTCGGGGTGTCGGGCGAGGGCGGGGGCTGCGGGGAGCCGAGCGCGCTGCCGGCCGCTTCCTGCACCCGGGCCGCCTGGCTGGCGGCACGGTCGGCGAAGTCGTTGAGCGGATCGCCGTCCGCCTGATGGGCGGGTACGTAGCGGAAGTCGACGGAGCGGCCGTCGAGGAGTTCGTCGATCCGGACGACGAGTTCCCGGTTGGCGACGGGCTTGCCGGCGGCCGTCTTCCAGCCGTTGCGCTTCCAGCCGGGCAGCCAGGTGGTGACCGCCTTCATCGCGTACTGGGAGTCCATGCGGACCTCGAGCGGTGTTTCCGGGTCGGTCGCGGCGAGCAGCCGCTCCAGGGCGGTCAGCTCGGCGACGTTGTTGGTGGCGGTGCCGAGCGCACCGGCCTCCCAGCGGGCCGCGGTCCGGGCGTCGTCCGAGACGACCCACGCCCAGCCCGCCGGGCCCGGATTTCCCTTCGAGGCCCCGTCGCAGGCGGCCACCACTCGTTCACGCATGGGCTCGATGATGCCACGGCCCGGCGGCCGCCCGTGCCCCCGTCCGGAGGTCCCCTACGGAACGTTCTTGACCTGCGGCTTCTCGCCCTGGGTGGTGGTGATGTCGATCACGGAGAAGTGAGCGCCCTGCGGGTCGCCGAGCACCGCGAGCCGGCCGAAGGGAGTGTCCACCGGCCCGTAGCGCAGGGCGCCGCCGAGGCGGGTCGCGGCGGCGACGGCGGCGTCGCAGTCGGCCACCGTGAAGTACACGTTGAGGTAGGAGGGCACCTCGGGCGGGAAGTCGTCGGTCATCCGCATCCGGCCGAGCACCGTCTCGTCGTCGAGGCCGAACAGCCGGAAGTCGATCGCTTCGTCCTCGATCTGCTTGGTGGTGTAGCCGAAGACCGAGGTGAGGAAGGTGTCCGCGGCGCCGGGGTCGCGGGTGAGGAGTTCGGCCCAGCAGTAGGCGCCGGGGGTCTCGGTGGCCTCGAAGCCCTGGTGGGTGCCGGCCTGCCAGACGCCGAAGACGGCGCCGCTCGGCTCCCGGGCCAGGCACATGGTGCCGAAGTCACCGACCCGCATCGGCTCCATGAGCACCTCGCCGCCGTGGTCGCGGATGCGGCGCGCGGTGGCCTCGGCGTCGGGTGAGGCGAAGTACAGGCACCACTGGGACTGCCCCTCCTGTCCGGGCACCGGCGGCACCACGGCCGCGACCGCCTTGCCGTCCGCGTAGGCCTCGGTGTAGTTGCCGTACTCCGTGGACGACTCGCCGAAGGTCCAGCCGAGGACCTCGCCGTAGAAGGTCTTGGCCTGCTCCAGGTCGGTGAACATCGCGTCGGCCCAGCAGGGTGTTCCCTCACGTCGTACCGCCATGGCTGCGGCCTTTCCGGTCGGTGGCGTGCTCCGCTCAGAGCCGGGAACGAAGACGGGCCCCGACGGGCGGCGCCCGGCACGCGCCCTCGCAAGGCGCCGGACACCGCCCGCTGATCGGAACCCGCTTTGGTTCCCGGCTCTCACACACGCTAACCATCCGTGCGACGGGGCGCGCGCCGGAGGCGGCGGTCTCATCCGGCGCGCAGCCCCCGGTCGGCGAAGGCGATCAGCCACTCGAAGCTCTCGTCGACGTCGGCGCTCCACCGGAAGCCGCCCGCCGACTGCAGGGTGGCGAACCCGTGGCAGAGGCTGCGCAGCGTGCGCAGGGTGTGGTCCACGTCGGACTCCGCGATCGCGTAGCCGCGCAGGACCGCCATGAACGCCTCCAGCAGCCGCTGCCCGGCGGCGGCCAGCGGGTCGTCGGGGCCGGACGGTTCCACGCCGACCGTCGCGGCGTACCGGCCGGGGTGTTTTAGGACGAAGGCGCGGAAGGCACGTGCCGCCGCCGCCAGGGCGTCGCGGCCGGCGTACCCCTGGACCGCGCTGCCGACAGCGTCGGCCGCCTGGCCCAGCGCCAGGGCCGCGATCCGGCGGTTGAGGTCCTCCTGGCCGCCCACGTGCTTGTACAGCGAGGGGGTGCGCACGCCGAGCCGTTCGGCCAGCAGACCCATCGTCACGCGGGCGAGGCCCACCTCGTCGGCGAGTGCGGCACCGGCCGCGACCACGGCCGCGGGGTCGAGTCCTGCCCTAGGCACGGGCGGCCTCCGTACCGAGGAAGGCGAGCGTGAGCGCGACCACTCGGCCGGGGAGCTGATGGTGCGGGTAGTGCCCGGCGCCTTCGATCATCTCCAGGCGGCCGGTTCCGGGCGGCAGGGCGCCGACGACCGCCGCGCCCTCGGCGTGCGGGTCGGCCCAGTCGGGGTCGAGCGTGCCCATGATGACCAGGACCGGGCTGCGGACCTCGCCGAGGCGGGCGCCTGCGTCGGCGGGGGTGGTGCGGCCCATGGACTGGAAGGCCTTCATACGGCCCGGTTCGCGCAGCAGCGCCTCGATACGGCCGATCCGCTCGTCCCAGTCGGCCGGCTTCGCACCGGGGTAGGCGACGTCGAGGTAGGAGCGCCACAGCGGCAGACTGCCGAACACGCCCGCGCCGAGCAGCCGCAGCATGCCCTGCCGGAAGCGCTTGACCCGCAGGTCGCCGAGGCGGACCGACTGCTTGCGGGTGAAGGGGGCCAGCTCGACGACCGCGCTGACCAGGGAGGGTTCGAGGGCGGCGGCGATCGTGGCGGCGCCGCCGGAGACCGAGTGGCCGACGAGCACGGCCGGGCCGCCCAGGTGCCGGATCACGGCGAGCAGGTCGCCGGCGATCGCGGTGCGGCTCCAGTCCTGCCAGTCGGTCCCGGACTCGCCGCAGCCGCGCAGGTCGACGGCGGCGACCCGGTAGCCGGCCGCCACCAGCTGCGGGATCATCGCCCGGTAGGCGGCGCGGCTGTCGCCCATGCCGTGCGCGAGCACCATCAGCGGGCCGGATCCCGCCACCTCGTACGCGATCGTGCCGCCGTCGACGGCCAGGTACTCGGTCATGTCGCCCTCCCGTGGCTAATTCCGTTAGCCAAAAGCTAATGCCATTAACCAATACCTGTCAACCGCCTGGACCGCGCGCATCCCCGCGCCCGGCCGGCCGGGACGCACGGCCGCCAACTTGCTTCCCGTACACCTCTGTTGACATCACGCGCCCGACCCCTGGCGTGGACGCGACGCTGCTGCCGGTGCCACGCGTGCACCACCAGCACTACAGCGTCTACTGGCTGACCGGTGAACCCCCGCCGCCGCCCCCCGAGTTCGCCGCCCGGCACCGCTTCGACGAGACCTCCGGCAGCACAGCGGCCGACGCGACCGGCAACGGCCGCACAGCACACCTGGCGGGCGGCGCCTCGTGGTCGGCGTCCGGCCGCTCGGGCGGGGCCGTGGCCCTGGACGGGACCGACGGCCATGTGGTGCTCGCCGAGGACCTGCCGGCGGGCGCGTCGGCGTACTCGCCGGCCGTGTGGGTGCGGCTGGACGGGCAGCCCGCGGCCTGGAGGCCCTGTTCCTCACCCCGCTCAGCGGCGACGGCACGCTGCGGTACGCGATCACCGCGGGCGGCGCCTAGAGGCCCTGTCGTCACATTCCCGCCTGCCTCGCGACGCCGTGCACGCACTCTCGCCGCACCTGACGCCGCGAGGCCCGCCCTCCGGGCGGACGACGGGAATGTGACGACAGGACCTAGACGAGCAGCGCGTCGACGCGGGGCCGCTGCCGACGGGGCGCTGGGCGCACGTGGCGGTGACGTACGGCGCGGGCACGGCGGTGCTGTACGTGGACGGCGCGGAGGCCGGCCGCAACACGGCCGTCACCGGGGAGCCCCGGCACTTCGGCAACCATGTGCGCACCGGGTACGTCGGCCGGTCGCAGTACGCCGACCCGTACCTGAAGGGTGCTGTGGACGTCTGCGGGTGTACGGCCGCACGCTGGGCGCCGGCGAGGTGGCGGCGCTCGTGGGGGCCCCGACCGCCTAGGACCCGAGGGCCGTCCTCCGCCGCCGGTCCGGGTGGCCGGCCCTCACGCAGGGCCGGGTGGCCGCGCTCCCAGGTGGTCCGGGCGGCCGGCCCACTCCCCCGGACGGGTGGGCCGGCCGCACGGCCGCCCGCTACTCGCCCGCGTGGGCCCTTTTCAGGGCGGCGATGTCGAGCTTGCCCATCGAGAGCATCGCCCGGGTGGTGCGGGCCGCTTTCTCCTGGTCGGGGTCGGTGATCATGTCGACCAGTTCGTCCGGGACGACCTGCCAGGACACGCCGTACTTGTCCTTGAGCCAGCCGCACGGGCCGGGCTCGCCGCCGTCGTCGGTGAGTTTGCTCCAGTAGTGGTCGACCTCCTGCTGGTCCGCGCAGTGGATCTGGAACGAGATCGACTCGTTGAACGTGAACTGCGGGCCGCCGTTCAGCGCCAGGAACCGGTGGCCGTCGGCGGTGAACTCCACGGTGACCACCGACCCGGCGGGGCCGGGCCCCGCCTCGTTGGACCGGCCGATCCGTCCGATGCTGGAGTCCTTGAAGACGGAGACGTAGTAGTGGGCGGCCTCCTCGGCCGTGCCGTCGAACCAGAGGCAGGTGGTGAATCCCTGGGTGGCCACGGGGTCCTCCTTGGGTGTGGGACGCGGTCATCCGTGTCGACCGGTCCACGCGGTCATCTGTATCGACCGGTCCGCGCGGCAGAACTCATCGCTCGCCGGGAAATCCGTTCCGGCGCCCCCCTCGGCCTCCTCCGCCGGCTCTGCCCGTGGCAGATCTGCCACGGGCAGAGAAACGGTCCGGGCCGCCCCGGCGCGGCCGACAGTGGAGTGGACGGCAACCACGAACCGACGAGGAGACGCGATGACTTCACTCACCGCTGCGCCACCGCGCGCCGAGGAGGGCGAGACGCCGCCCAGCCGCTTCGACGACCACCTGGCGAGCCTGCTGCTCGGGCAGCGGATCGTGTTCCTGGGCACGCAGGTCGACGAGGTCTCGGCCAACCGGGTGTGCGCCCAGTTGCTGCTGCTGTCGGCCGAGGACCCGCGCGCCGACATCAGCCTGTACATCAACAGCCCGGGCGGTTCGGTCAGCGCCGGTCTGGCCATCTACGACACGATGCGGCTCATCCCGAACGACGTGTCGACGCTGGCCATGGGCTTCGCCGCGAGCATGGGCCAGTTCCTGCTCACGGTGGGGACGCACGGCAAGCGGTTCGCGCTGCCGCACGCGCGGATCATGATGCACCAGCCGTCGGCGGGGATCGGCGGCACCACCGCGGACATCGAGATCCAGGCGGAGCACCTGGAGCACACGAAGCGGACCATCGAACGGCTCACCGCCGAGCACACCGGGCAGAGCGTGGAGACGGTCTCGCGGGACGGCGACCGCGACCGCTGGTTCACCGCGGAACAGGCCAGGGAGTACGGGATGGTGGACCAGGTGGTGGAGTCGCTGGCCGACGTCCGCCCGGCCGCCTCGCGCCGACGGGCGGGGTGGTGACCATGGGGTCGTACACGGTTCCGTACGTGGTCGAGCGGACCGCGCAGGGCGAGCGGTCCTACGACGTGTTCAGCAGGCTGCTGAACGAGCGGATCGTCTTCCTCGGCACGGAGATCGACGACGGTGTCGCCAACGTCGTCATCGCCCAGCTGCTCCACCTGGAGTCGGCGAACCCGGAGCAGGAGATCGCGGTCTACCTGAACTCGCCGGGAGGCTCCTACACCTCGCTGATGGCGATCTACGACACGATGACGTTCGTACGCTCGCCGATCTCCACGTTCTGCGTGGGACAGGCGGCCTCCACGGCGGCGGTGCTGCTGGCGGGCGGGGACCCCGGGCGGCGGTTCGTGCTGGAGCACGCGCGGGTGCTGCTCGGGCAGCCGGCCGCGGGCGGCCGGCAGGGCACCGTCTCCGACCTGGCGCTCCAGGCCAAGGAGATGGTCCGCATCCGCTCCCAGGTGGAGGAGGTGCTGGCCCGGCACACCGGGCACGACACCGCGACCCTGCGCGCCGACATGGACCGCGACAAGGTGTTCACCGCCCGGGAGGCGGTGGCGTACGGACTGGCCGACGAGGTGCTGAGCCGGCGCCTCACGACGGTCTGAGGCGCCGGCCCGGGGCGGCGGTGTCAGGCGGCGAGGCACAGCCCGTCGAAACGGGAGGCGGGTGCGGCGGACGACGCCGAGGACACCGAGGACACGGACGAGGCGGTCGTGCCCCGGCCGCGGCCCGCGGTGCGGCTCGTGACCCGCAGCAGCTCGCCCTGGGCCAGGGCCAGCAGGCCGGCGAGGCCCAGACCGAGGGCCTGGGCGGCGGCCGCGAGGACCTCCGAGGAGGCCTCCTTGCGGCCGCGCTCGATCTCCGACAGGTAGGGCATGGAGATCCGCGCCGCATCGGCGACGTCCTTGAGCGTCCGCTCCTGCGCCAGGCGTTCACGGCGCAGGATGTCACCGACGAGGTCGCGCCAGAGGGGTTCGCGGGCGGGGGCGGTCCGGCCGGCGGGAGCGCCCGAGGCCGGACGGCCCGGGGCGGGACGGCCGGGCGCCGGGCGGTCCGGGGAGGTGTGTCCCTGCGGGAAGTGGGCGGACGCTGGGCGCGCGGCCTGCGGGCGCAGCGGGATGACGCGGGCTTGGTTCGGCGCTTGGTTGCTCACCTCTCCAGCCTAGGAGGCGCGGGCGCCCGCGCCAGGGGGCGGCATTCCGCCCTGGGTGAAGCTCCCGTCCGGGACCGGAACGGAAAGGCTGGAAACGGGCGGAATCGACACACGTAGCCAGTAAAACGTACTGCCCGGGCAGAAGAAAGCACAACGGGGCAGAACCGGCGTCAGGTTCAGTCGCGCCCGAGGGGCACCAGGGCCCGCACCCGCTTGCCCACCGGGACCCGTTCCGCGCCGACCTCGGCCGCGAGCGCGAACACGATCTCCAGGCCGTGCCGGCCGATCCGTTCGGGATCCCGCGGGAAGCGCCGCGGCAGTGCGGCGCTGCTGTCGTAGACACAGACGCTCACCGCGCTGTCGGTGCCCTCCAGTTCGAGGATGTACGGGCCCTGGCTGTGCCGGTCGGCGTTGGTGACGAGTTCGCTCACGACCAGGAGCAGCGCGTCCTCGGACCCGCTGCCGATCTCGGCACACCACTCGGTCCTGAGCTGCTCCAGGAAGTGCGCGGCGAAGGAACGCGCGTCGGCGATACAGCCGGGTTCACCGGTGTAGTGGGTCGCACGCCGCAGCGGCTGTACGGGGATGTCGACACCAGTGGGTATCACTGCCCCGCCCGGGTCATCGATCATGCGTTTCTCTCTCGGAAGCCGGTACGACCGGACGCTACTGCATCAGTGCTGTTACCCAGTGTCGCGCCCCCCAGTCCCCCCGCGGCCGGGGGGGGTGCGCGCCGGACCGTACGGGCGGCCCGGGCCGGTGGCGCGCGGGAGCCGCGGGCGCGAGCGGGTCCTGCGGCGGACGGACCTTCCGGGGGGCGTCCCGCCGTGGCGGTGCTTAGCGTGGCAGCGTGAGCCCCCCGCAAGGTCCGTCGGCCCCGCCGTCCACCGCCCCGCGCCGCTGGGCGCAGGCCCTGGCCACGGTGGTGGCCGCCATGGCCGCCATGGGCGTGGTCGCCGCCCTGGGTCTGTGGGCGGCCGGGGCGGCGGACCTGCCCGGCAACGCCTTTCCGCGGGTGGTCGCGGCCACGGTGGTGACCGCGGTCGGCGGCAGCATGCAACTGGCGGGGGACGCTGGGGTGCTCGCCGAGACGCACGCCGGTGTCACCGTGATGCCGTTGTCGGTCTCCCTGACCGGTGCGCTCGTGGTCGGCGCGGGCTTCCTGCGTCCCCTGCGGCACCGGGCGGCGGCCGGGGCGCGGGAGCAGGCCTTCGGCGCGGCGCGGATCGCGGTGCTGTGGCTTGCGGCGCTGACCGGGCTCGCGTTCGCCGCCCGCCAGCGTTTCGCCGTCGACCTGGGGGACGGTGTGCTCGGCGCGGTCGGCGGACTCTTCGGCGTCGAACCGGAGGTCGGCTTCACCACCGACGTGGGGCAGACCGCCGGCTTCGGGCTGCTGTGGCTGGTGGGGGTGCTGGCGCTGGCCCTGCTGTCGGCCCGGACGGCTGCTGTTCCGGCAGGCCTGCCGTGGATCGGGGCCCGGGTGCGTCCGGTGGCGTACGCGCTGGTCGTGCTGCTGCTCTCCTGCGTCGCCCTCGGGCTGGTCGTCGCCCTGGTCACGGCCGGGACCCGGGGCCACCCCGCCCGGACGTTCGCCCTGGTCCTGCTGGGTCTGCCGAACCTGACCTGGCTCGCCTTCACCATCGGCCTGGGCGCCACCTGGCAGGGGCGGGTGGACGGACCGTTCGGGCTGCCGGTGCCGCGCCTGCTCGACGAGGTGCTGCGCACCCCGGATGTGTCGACACTCGACCTGGGGACGCTCGCCGCCCACGACGGCCGCGTCTGGTGGCTGGTGGTCGTGGACGCGGTGCTGCTGTCGGCCGCCGCGTTCCTGGCGGCGGTCCTCTCCCCCGCCGCCACGCGTCCGTGGCGGCACGCCGTGCGCATGGCCGTGGGGCTGGTCCTGACGGTGCTGCTCGTCTGCCTGTCGGGCCGGATCTCGGCCCATTACGGGCTGTCCCTGCTCGGCATCGGCGACGTGGGCGGCGGCCTGTCCGGGGAACTGCTGCTGCGGCCCCGGCTGTGGAGCGCGCTGGGAGCGGCCGCGCTGTGGGGCCTGGTCACCGGTTTCCTGGGAGCGACGGCCGCCCGCCGGGTGCGGCGCCGCGGCGGAGCACCGCCGGGGCCGCCCGGCCGGCCGGGGTCCGGACGCGCCGACCGGGGGTGACAGGCGCTCAGCCCATCGGCAGCAGGAGCGCCGGGAGGGTGCGCTGCATGCGCAGGGCGTCCACCGACTCGGCGAGCAGTTCGTACTCGGTGGTCTCGTCGCCCGCGGCGATCCGCACGAGCCGTCCGCCGGCCAGCTCGTCGGCGACCTGCTCCTGCCGGAGCGGGTCGGCGCACCAGGCGCGGAGGATGCCGGGGACGTCGGGGACGGTGTCCGGCACCGGGACGAGGGCGCCCTGCGGGACGTACGGGGTCCGGGGGCCGGGGTCGAGGCGTTCGGCGATCCAGGAGGCACGGTCGCGCAGCCACCACAGGGCCAGTGCCAGGGTGGGCGCCCGGTAGGTGCCGAGCGGCACGCCGATGCGGCGGCCGTCGCACACGCCGTACCCGGTGACATGGCACAGGAATTCGTCGTGCACTGCTCCTCCCCCGTCGGGTGTTCCGCGTGCTGTTCTTCCCTCACTCCCCGTACGGCTCCTGTGCGGTGCTGCGCCCCCGAGGTCGAGTATGTTGACTCCTGAAACAGTGTCACCATGACTTTTTGGCCAGTCTCCTGGCATATTCCGCGGGCCACGTGGCCGGAATCGCGCGGGCCCGCCGCCGCGTCGGCATTACCCCGGCGGTAATCGACCTCTTCGCCGCAGCCCGGGCAAGGTGGAGCCATCGGATCACCGGTCACGGGGATCCGGATCCCGACCAGAACCGACGCCCTCGATGGAGGCTGATTTCCCATGTCCACGCAGACCGACCGTTACGAGAGCGCCGTCGCCCGCTACCTGGAGGCCTGGAACGCGAACGGCGCCGAGGCGCTGGGCAAGGCGGTGGCCGCGGCCTGGACGCCGGACGGCCGCTACACCGACCCCCTCGCCGAGGTCCGCGGCCACGAGCAGATCGCCGCCCTGATCGCCGGGGCGCACGAGCAGTTCCCCGGGTTCACCTTCCGGCTCTCCGGTGCCGTCGACGGGCACCACGACACGGCCCGTTTCTCCTGGGAACTGGTGAGCGAGGCGGACGGTTCCGCGCCGGTCGCCGGGTTCGACGTCATCACCCTGGACGGCGAGGGCCGGATCCGGTCCGTGCTGGGCTTCCTCGACCGGGTGCCGGCCGGGGCGTGAAAGGCGTGCCGGTACGCCCGGCACACGGCGAGGCGGCCGCCCACCTCCGGGGAGTGGACGGCCGCCTCGCGTCACCTGGCCCGGCCCGGACCGGGCGATCGGGACCGTGGCGGTTCACGGCCGGACGATCACGTCGGGCCGGTCTCACGACCGAACGGCCCGTTCGCCGTGCCCGGCGGCCGGACGGCCGGCTGCCCGCCGTCCGCACCGGTCTCGGCCGCCGCGCCGGCACCGGCGGCCGAACGGTCCGTTCGCCGCGTGCTACGGCCGTACGATCGCGTCGATCCGGGCCAGCTCGCCGGCGTCGAAGTCGAGGTTGCGGGCCGCGGCGACGCTGTCCTCCAGCTGCTGCGGGCTGCTCGCACCGACCAGGGCCGAGGTGACCCGGCCGCCGCGCAGCACCCAGGCGAGCGCCATCTGCGCGAGCGACTGACCGCGCGACCTGGCGATCTCGTCCAGCGCCCGCAGCCTGCCGACCAGCTCCGCGGTCACCGCCTCGGAGTTCAGGAAGGGGCTGTCGCTCGCCGCCCTGGAGTCCTCGGGGATGCCGTCGAGGTAACGGCCGGTGAGCAGGCCCTGTTCCAGCGGGGAGTAGGCGATGGAGCCGACCTGGAGTTCGTCGAGGGCGTCGAGCAGCCCCTCGTCCTCCGGCCGGCGGTCGAGCATCGAGTAGCGGGGCTGGTGGATCAGCAGCGGCGTGCCCAGCTCGCCCAGGATCCGGGCGGCCTCGCGGGTCTGCTCCGCCGAGTAGTTGGAGACGCCGACGTAGAGCGCCTTGCCCTGCTGCACCGCCGTGTGCAGCGCGCCCATCGTCTCCTCCAGCGGAGTGTCCGGGTCGAAGCGGTGCGAGTAGAAGATGTCGACGTACTCCAGGCCCATGCGCTCCAGGCTCTGGTCGAGCGAGGACAGCAGGTACTTGCGCGAGCCCCATTCGCCGTACGGGCCGGGCCACATCAGGTAACCGGCCTTGGTGGAGATCACCAGCTCGTCGCGGTACGGCGCGAAGTCGGCCCGCAGCGCCTCGCCGAGCGCGGTCTCGGCGGAGCCGGGCGGCGGGCCGTAGTTGTTGGCCAGGTCGAAGTGGGTGACACCGAGGTCGAAGGCGCGGCGCAGGATGGCGCGCTGGGTGGCGGCCGGGCGGTCGGGGCCGAAGTTGTGCCACAGGCCGAGCGACAGCGCGGGGAGCTTCAGTCCGCTGCGGCCGGTGCGCCGGTAGGGCAGGTCGGCGTAGCGGTCGGGGTGGGCGGTGTACAACGCGACTCCATGAGGGGTGGGGCACGAGATGACCGGTTCCGTCGCATCCGGAACCGGTGTCCCACTCTCGCGCGGGGTGCGGGCAGCGGTCCAACGAAAGAATCCGATCGGATTCAACGGCTAGGCTTCTCAATCATGGAACTGCGTCATCTCCAGCATTTCGTCGCCGTCGCCGAGGACCGGCACTTCACCCGGGCGGCGGAGCGGCTGATGGTCTCGCAGTCGGGCCTGTCGGCCTCCATCCGGGCGCTGGAGCGGGAACTGCGGGCGCCGCTGTTCGTGCGCACCACCCGCCGGGTGACGCTCACCGAGGCCGGGCGCGCGCTGCTCGGCGAGGCGGAGCGGATCCTCGCGCAGGTCCGCTCGGCGCACGAGGCGGTGGCGGCGGTGCAGGGCGTGCTGCGCGGCACCCTGTCGCTGGGCACCGAGCAGTGCATCGCCGGGGTGCATGTGGCGGGGCTGCTCGCCGCGTTCCGGCGGCGCCACCCGGACGTGGAGGTCCGGCTGCGCCAGGCGGGTTCGGGGGCGCTCGCGGAAGGGGTCGCGGCGGGCCGGCTCGATCTGGCGTTCGCCTACCGGACCGAACCCGACGGCGACCGGTTGCGCTCGGTGGCGCTGGCCGGTGAGCCGATGACCGTGCTGTGCCATCCCGGGCACCGGTTCGCGGCGGCCGGGGCGCCGCTCACTCCGCGGGAGGTGGGCGGCGAGGTCTTCGTGGACTTCCATCCCGACTGGGGTCCGCGCCGCACCACGGACGCCGCCTTCGCCCTCGCCGGGGTGCGGCGCACGGTGGCGCTGGAGGTCAACGACGTGCACAGTCTGCTCGACCTGGTCGACGAGGACCTGGGGATCGCGGTGGTCCCCCGTCACTTCCGGCACAAGCGGCCCTCGCTCACCGCGCTGCCGTTCGAGGGCGCCGACGGGACGGCGTACGAGACGGTGGTCCTGCTCCCCGCCGAGCAGGCCGCCAGTCCGGCCGCCCGCGCGCTGGTGGCCCTGCTCGGCACCCGGGGAACAGGGGGGCTGGCTACACCCCCGAAGGGGTTCCAGCCCTCCTGATCGCGCCGCTGCCGCACCGCAGACTCAGGAACGTCCCTTCCCGGCAACGGCGTTCAGGAGCAAGGACGATGGCGGAACACACACGGCGCAGCGTACTGCGCGGCGGTGCGGCGGCCGCGGCGACGGCGGGCCTGCTCGGCGCACCGGCCCTCTCCGCGGGCACGGCAGCCGCCGCGGACCAGCAGCCGACGGCGCGTCATTTCCCTTTCCTTGAGGGAGCGTTCGCCCCGGTCACCGAGGAACTGACGGCGTTCGACCTGCCGGTCACCGGCCGCGTCCCGCGCGAGCTGAACGGGCGCTTTTTGCGCAACGGCCCCAATGTGCTGGGCCTGGAGGATCCGCGGGCGCACCACTGGATGCAGGGCGACGGCATGGTGCACGGGGTGCGGCTGCGCGACGGCCGCGCGGAGTGGTACCGCAACCGGTGGGTGCGTTCCTCGCAGGTGGCGCGGAAGCTCGGGGAGCCCTACCCGGGTCCGGTGCCGCCGGACGACTTCCCGTGCAACACCCACGTGATCGGGCACCGGGGGCGCATCCTCGCGCTCCAGGAGAGCGGACCGCTGCCGTACGAGCTGGACGGCGAGCTGAACACGGTGGGGACCTACGACTTCCGCGGCAGCCTGGAGGGCGCGTTCGCCGCGCACACCAAGTTCGACGCGCACACCGGGGAGCTGCACGCCATCGCGTACTACCCGACCTGGGACCATGTGCGCCACCTGGTCGTCGACCCGGCCGGACGGGTCTCGCGCACCACGCGGATCCCGGTGGCGGACGCGCCGATGCTGCACGACTTCGCGCTCACCGAAAAGTACGTCGTGATCATCGACGCGCCGGTCACCTTCGACCCGGCGGGCGCCGAACGCGGCGACCTGGTGCCCTACATCTGGAACCGGGAACACCCCATGCGGGTGGGGCTGATGCCCCGGGCGGGCGGAAAGGTGCGCTGGATCGGGACGGACCCGGCGTACTACTCGCACACGCTGAACGCCTACGACGAGGGCGGCCGGGTGATCGTCGACCTGACGGTGTATCCGGCGCCCTTCCACCCCGCCGGGCTCGGCTCGGGCGGTCCGTACGGGGCGGGCCACCCGGTCCTGGAGCGCTGGACGGTCGACCCGCACCGCGGCGAGGTGCGCCGGGTGACCGTGGACGGCAGGCCGCAGGAGTTCCCCCGGGTGAACGAGGCGCTGGTGTCACGGCGGCACCGCTACGGCTACTCGGCGGCGGCGGCCGACATGACGCTGGCCTACCAGACGCCGGACGGCAACCCGCCCGACCACGCCTTCTCCAACGAGCTCATCAAGCACGACCTGCTGCGCGGGCGCACCCAGGTGCACCGGCTGCCGACCGGCGCGGCGGCGGGCGAGGCCGTGTTCGTCCCGCGCGACGCGGCGGACCGGCGGGCCGCCGAGGACGACGGGTACACCCTCGCCCATGTGCACAACCCGGACCGGGGCGCCGCCGACCTGGTGATCCTCGCCGCGCAGGACTTCACCGGGGAGCCGGTGGCCCGGGTGCACCTGCCCGGCCGGGTGCCGCTCGGCTTCCACGGAAGCTGGATTCCGGACGCGTGAGAGCGCCCGATGCGCGATGGTGGACGTATGCATGCGAAGGACATCCTCATCGACGGCTACGGCCGCATCCAGGAAGAAGTCCACGCCGTCGTCGACGGCCTGCCGGCCGAGCAGCTCAACGCCCGGCCCGCCGCCGACGCCAACTCGATCGCCTGGCTGGTCTGGCATCTGACCCGCGTCCAGGACGACCACCTCGCGGACGCGTTCGGCCTCGACCAGGTGTGGCTCGCCCAGGACTGGGAGAAACGCTTCGGCCTCGACCTGCACGCGCGCGAGACCGGCTACGGGCACACCCCGCAGAAGGTGGCCAAGGTGCGCGTCGACTCCGGCGACCTGCTGACGGGGTACCACGACGCCGTCCACGAGCAGAGTGTGCGGGCGCTCGGGCGGATGGCGGCGGCGGACCTCGGACGCGTCGTGGACGAGCGCTGGGATCCCCCGGTCACGCTGGGCGTGCGCCTGGTGAGCGTCCTGTCCGACGATCTCCAGCACGTCGGACAGGCCGCCTACGTCAGGGGGCTGCTTCAGAGCGCGGAGGCGTAGCCCGGCAGGACCACGTCCTCGATGAGGGCCCTGCGCTCGTCGAACGGGATGAACGCGCTCTTGACCGCGTTCACCGTGACCGTGCGCAGGTCCTCGACGCTCCAGCCGGCCTCCTCGACCAGCAGGGACATCTCCCGGGTCATCGTCGTCCCCGACACCAGACGGTTGTCGGTGTTGACGGTGACCCGGAAACCGAGGTCCTTCAGGGCGGTGACGGGGTGCTCGGCGATCGAGGTGGCCGCACCGGTCTGGAGGTTGGAGGTCGGGCACATCTCCAGGGCGATGCGGCGGTCGCGCACCCACCCGGCGAGCCGGCCGAGCTTGCCGTCGACGATGTCCTCGGTGATGCGCACGCCGTGGCCGATCCGCTGGGCGCCGCAGACCTGAAGGGCCTGGTGGATGCTGGGCAGGCCGTGGGCCTCGCCGGCGTGGATGGTGAACGGCACGCTCTCGCCGCGCAGGTGCTCGAAGGCGGCGAGGTGGTCGGCGGGCGGGAAGCCGTCCTCGGCACCGGCGATGTCGAAGCCGACGACGCCCGCGTCCCGGAAGGCCACCGCGAGGCCGGCGACCTCCCGGGTGCGGTCGAACATCCGCATGCCGCACAGCAGGGTGCCGACCCGGACGGGGGTGCCGGCCGCCGCCGCCCTGGCCATGCCGGCCGCCAGCCCCTCCTGCACCGCCTCGACGACCTCGGTCAGGCTCAGCCCGCCGTTCACCATCAGCTCGGGCGCGTAGCGGACCTCGCCGTAGACGACGCCGTCCGCGGCCAGGTCGAGCACGTACTCCTCGGCGGTGCGCAGCAGACCCTCGCGGGACTGCATCACCGCGAGGGTGTGCTCGAAGGTGGCTATGTAGCGGACCAGGTCGCCGGAACCGGCCGCCTCGACGTACCAGGCGGCCAGCTCGTCGGGGTCGGTGGTGGGCAGCGTGTGGCCGGCCGCCTGTGCGAGTTCCACGACGGTGGCGGGGCGCAGGCCCCCGTCGAGGTGGTCGTGCAGCACGGCCTTGGGCAGCCGGCGGAGGGTCTCGGTGTCGATGCGCGGGGCGGTCATGTGCGGTCTTTCCTCGGCGGGTGAACGTGTGAAGGTGCGGGCCCCTCGGCGGCGAGGGGCGGGCCGGCCAGGGGGCCGGGCGGCGAGGGGCCGGTCAGGGGGCGGCGGGCTGGAGCAGGTCCCAGCGGTTGCCGTACAGGTCCTCGAACACGGCGACGGTGCCGTACGGCTCGTGACGCGGTTCTTCCAGGAAGGTGACGCCCGCCGCCCGCATCCGGGCGTGGTCGCGGGCGAAGTCGCCGGTGTGCAGGAAGAACCCGACGCGCCCGCCGGTCTGGTCACCGACCCGGGCCCGCTGCTGGTCCCCCTTGGCGCGGGCGAGCAGCAGCGCGGTGCCGTGGTCCGCCTCACCCGGGGCGACGACGACCCAGCGGGAGCCGTCCGGGCGCGGGGCGTCCTCGACGAGGCGGAAGCCGAGGGCACCGGTGTAGAAGCGGATCGCCTCGTCGTAGTCGTCGACGACGAGGGTGACCAGGGCGATATGTCTCATCGGGGCCTTTCGGGGCGGGCGGATGACCGGTGAGGTTATACGTAAAACCTCCGCCGCGCCAGTCGCCCCGGCCCGAAGCGCCGGGGACGGCGGACCGGGGTCGGCGGAGCGGGACCAGCGGGCGCTCGGGAGAGGGAGCGGCAGGCTCTCGGCAGGGAGGCGGCGGGCTCTCGGCAGGGGGTTCCGCAGGATCTCCGCCCGCGGGTCGAGCAGGCTCCCGCCCTGGGTCGGCAGGCCCTTGCCCCCGAGGTCGGCAGTCTCCGCCCACCGGTCCGGCAGGCCCTCGCCCGCGGGGCCAGCAGGCTTGCGCCCACGGGATCAGCAAGTTCCCGCCCTCGGGACCGGCAGGCCCTCGCCTCCGAGGTCAGCAGGCTCCGCCCACCGGGTCAGCAAGCTGCCGCCCTCGGGTCCGGCGGGCTTTCGCCCACGAGGTGAGCAGGCTCCTGCCCAGGGGTCAGCCGTCTCTCGCCCGCGGCTCAGCGCCGCTCTTCGCCCTGGGCTATCTCCACCCGGTGGTGGAAGTCGAGCACGCCGGTGGCGGAGGCGCCGCAGGACAGGGCGGTGCAGGCCAGCAGCAGCCCGGCGATCCAGGCAGCGGCACGGCCCGGGACCTGGGGCGTCGCGAGGAGGGCCTTGACCCGGTGCGGCACCGGTCCCGAGGTGGCGGCGGGCGCGCACTCCGGACGCGCCGAACGGGCCTCCTGCCCGGCCAGCGCGGCACGGGCGATGGCGCGGGCGGTGAGCCGCCGGTCCCCCACGGCCGCGGCGGCGGCCTCGTCGGCGGCGCGTTCGGCCGCCAGGCGGATGCTGCCGCGCACCGGGCGCAGCGCGGGGTGGCAGTGGGCGGCGAGTTCGGCGGCGGCCAGGAAGTAGTGGTGGCCGCCGCGGTTGTGCGCGCGCTCGTGGGCGAACAGCGCCTCGCGCTCGGCGGCGTCGAGGCTGCGCAGCATCGCGGTGGTCACGACGATGCGGTGCGGGCGGCCGGGCAGGGCGTACGCGTCGGGGTGCGGGGAGTCGACGACGCACAGGTCACCGGCGGCCGGCCTGCGGTCGGCCTCCGTGCGGGCGCTGCGAAAGGCCCTCACCTCCCGGACCGCCGCCCGCCCGAGCGTGCCGGCGCACACGGCGAGCGCACCGACGGAGACCGCCGCCGCGGGCACCACCACCAGGTCGGAGGCGGTGTGCAGCGGGTGCACCAGTTCGCCCAGGCCGGCGAAGACGGGCAGCTTGAGCAGGCCGGTCAGGACGAACCCGCCGAGTGCGGCGAGGGAGCAGCCCGCGAGCACGACCGCCGAGACGGTGATCACCCACAGCGCGGTCACGGGCGCGAGAAGGTCCGGCGCGCGCCGGGCCAGTGGCGGCACGGCGAACGGCAGCAGCAGCGGCAGGAGCAGCAGGGCGGTCATCGCTCATCCGGTTCGAGCAGGTCGCGCAGGATGCGCTCGTCGTCGGCGCTGAGCTGGGCGACGAAGCGGGCGAGGACGGTCTGGCGGTCGGTGTCGCGGTCGAGTTCGCAGTGCATGCGGCGGGCGGTCAGCCCGTGGGCGTCCTGCACCGGGTAGTAGGCGTAGCCGCGCCCCTGGCGGCGCCGCTCGACCATGCCCTTCTCGTACAGCCGGGTCAGGATCGTGGTCACCGTGGTGCGGGCCAGGTCGGCGGCCAGTCCCGCCTGCACCTCGCCCGGCGTCCGGGGCGCGCCGGCGGCCCACAGGACGGCCATCACACCGGCCTCCAGCTCACCGGCCGGTCTGCGTTCGTCCTTCGCGTCGGTCATGGGAACGTCCCTCACCCCGTCCTCACCTGCATTCCAGTGGACCGTCTACACAAGAGTAGTCAACCGGGTGCGGTGCCGCCGTCCCGCCTCCCCTCCTCGCGGGCGGGCGGGGCACGGCGGCGCGGGGAGGGGACGGGACGGGCTCAGCTCGCGGCGGCCGGCAGCAGCACGCGGCCGAGGGCACCCGAGAACTGGTCCACCACCTGGGTGAGGGCCTCGCCAGCGCCCGGTGCCACGGTCAGCGTGCCGTCCTCGCGCACGGTGATGTCCTTGTCCAGGGTGAACCAGCCCTGCACGACGTGTGCCGCGCCCATGGAGGTGAGGACGGGACGCAGTGCGTAGTCGATGGCGAGGACGTGGGCGACGGACCCGCCGGTGGCCAGCGGCAGCACGGTCTTGCCGGTGAGGGCGTACTGCGGGAGCAGGTCGAGGAGTGCCTTGAGGACACCGGCGTACGAGGCCTTGTAGACGGGGGTCCCGACCACCACGCCGTCGGCGCGGGCGAAGAGTCCGGCGGCCTCCACTATGGCCGGATGACGCGGATCCGCTCCGAGGAGCGCCTCGGCGGGGACGGCGCGGACGTCGAGGGGGATCACGTCGTGGCCCTGGTCGACCAGTCGCTGGTCGAGGTGGCGCAGCAGGCGGTGCGTGCGGGAGGAGGCGGAGGGGCTGCCGGACACGGACAGGACGGTGGCCATGGGTCCTCTTTCTGGAACGACGGACGGGCCTGGCGGCGGCCGTGACGGACGAGCCCGGCAGGCGCGACGGGAGGGGTGGAGGGCGCGAGGGGGGTGCGGGCGCGGCGGCGGACGCGCGGGCGCACGCCGGCGGGGGGAGGCGGGACGGAGCGGTCACCGGACCCGCCGGCCACCGGCTCGACGACTGCACGGCCCGGCGACTCGAACTCGACGGGAAAGGCGGGGCCTGCCCGAACGGAGGAACGGACCCGCGCGGCCGCCGACGCGGTGTCCGGGCGGTGGGGGGGGTCAGGAGAGCGGCGCGGAGATGCGCGGCGGGCCGGTCAGGCCGCGGTGCGACAGGCTGCGCTGGAGACGCGGGCGAGGTCGACATGGCGTCGCCGCGTGAGAGCCGGTCGCATGTTCATGCCGACGATCGTGGCAGCCGCCGGTGGGGCAGTCAAGGAGAGGCCGACCCGGTCTCGTATGACGGACCGGCTTTGTGGGACGGCCGGTCGCGGGCGGGGCGGGTGAGGGCGGGAGTGTCACCCGTCGGGCATCAGCCAGGGGTCCTGGGGAAGCGGCCGGCCGGTCTCGATCAGGGACTTGAGGTTGGACAGGACCGCCGGCCAGCCCCGTGCCGCGGCGGCGAGTTCCCCGGCGTCGCGGAGGTGCTCGTGGGTGACGGTGAGCCGGACGATGTCGCGATGGGGCCGGACGTCGAAGGTGACCCGGGAGTGGCGGTCCGGCCGCGCCTCGTCCTCGGGCGGGGACCAGGTGAGGACCAGCCGGGTCGGGCGGTCGGACGCGACGACGGTGCCGACCACGTCGGCGACGCCGGAGCCGTCCGTCCGCACGTGTTCCCAGCGGGAGCCCGGCCGCCAGTCCGAGACGTTGCCGTGTCCCCAGTAGGCGGCGGTCACGTCGGCGTCCGTCAGGGCGTCCCAGACCGCCTCGGCGGTGCTCGCGAGGTAGGTGACGTAGACGTGGCTCGGCCGGCCGCTCGGGGCTCGCACCCTCACAGTCACCCAGGCGGTCACCCGCCTGTCAAACGGGGCGCGCCCCGAGGGCCGTCCCGGTGGGGTGCCGTCGCGACTGGGTCCCGGCGGAGCGGCATGCGGGTGGAGTGCGGTCGCGGCGGAGTGGCATGCCGATGGAGCGGTGTCCCGGTGGAGTGCCGGCGCGCGCAGCGGGCATCCGGACAACCGCGGGGACCACGACACGGAGAGGCGAACATGGAGATCAGCGGCATCATCAGTGCCATCGTCATCGGCATCATCATCGGTGTCCTGGGACGGCTCGTCGTTCCGGGCCGCCAGCACATAGGCATCCTGTGGACGATCGTCATCGGCATCGTGGCCGCGCTGATCGGGGCGGCGGTCGCCTCCGCGCTCGGCGTGGCGGACACCGAGGGCGTCGACTGGATCGAGTGGATCATCCAGATCGCGCTCGCCGCGGTGGGTGTGGCCGCACTGGACCGGGCGAAGGCGCCCCGGCGCTGACCGGCCCCCACCCCCGGCGCCGCCCGGCCATCGCCCCGCGCTCCCGGGCGGCGCCGGCGTCTCGGGCCCCGCTGACGGGCGGGTGCGGACACACGCCGCCCCGCCCGTCGCCGCGGTCAGGGCTCGTAGACGTACGGCGTCGTCGTGCTCAGCGGGACGAAGCCGAGGCGTTCGAGGATGGGGCGGCTCTCGCTGCCGGCGTCGACGTGCAGGTAGCGGTAGCCTCGCTCGGCGGCGATGCGGGCGCGGTGGGCGACCAGCGCCCGGTAGATGCCGCGGCCACGCCACTCTTCGGCGGTCCCGCCGCCCCACAGACCGGCGAAGCCGGTGCCCGGCGGCATCTCCATGCGGGCCGCGCTCACCGGCTCGGCACCGGCGAGGGCGACGACGGCGACCAGCGTCTCCGGGGCCGTGGTGAGCTGGGCGAGCAGGCGGTGGCGCAGAGCGCCGTCGTCGGGACCGAAGGCCTTGTCGTGCACGGCGACCATGAGGTCCACGCCGGCCTCGTCGGTGACGGTGTGCAGGCGCACGCCCTCGGGCAGCGCCGCGTCCAGCGACAGGTCCGTGACCTCGGCGACCATGAGCGTCTCCTCCGGTTCGGCTGTGAACCCGGCGGCCGCCAGCCGCCGCCCGAGGTCCGCCGGCCGGTCGTGCCCGTACAGCTTCCATTCGAAGGGGTGGCCCAGCGCGGAGAAGTGGGCCACCTGCTCGGCGATCGCCGCGTCGGCGCCGTCGGCGTCCAGGGCGGACCACAGGACCCCGTTCCAGTCCTGTGCGCTGCTGCCGACATGGCGTATCACGTCCCCGGCGCGTTCGACGCGGGCGGCGGGGGAGTCGGGACGGGCGCGTTCGCGCAGTTCCCGGTCGTAGCGGGCGAGTACCGTGGCATGATCCATGTGCCGGACCCCATCAGAGGCGGCCGCCCGGAGCAACTGGTTTAGGAGCTGCGAACAACAGTGGGCCCGGGCGAATCCGGTTCCCGGCCCGCCTCCGCCACGGTCAGCCCAGTTCCAGGGTGGTGACGCCGAAGATCCGTTCACGGGCGTGCTCACGCACCGGTCCCGTGTACATGCGGGCGGTCTCGAACGTCGGCGTGAGTCCCGCCTCCTCGGCCAGGGCGACACCGGCAGCGCTGATCTCCGGGACGTCCACGGCGATGTCCTGCCCCTGGGCCCCGGCGCACAGCGCGGCGAACAGGGCGCGCGCGTCCTCGGGAGTGTCGGCGAACAGCGGACCGATGCGCAGGCTGTCGCGGGCCGGGCGGAGCACGCCGTAGCCGGTGACCCGGCTTCCGGAGGCGCGGCGCACGAAGGTCCGGTGGCCCTGCGTGGTCAGCCAGCGGCCGAGGAAGCGCGGACGGTCGGCCGGGTGGCAGAGCGCGTCGTAGGCGATGAGGTCCGGCAGGTCCGCGGCAGTGGCGGGCCGCGCACCGGCGGGGTCGTGGGCGGCGGGGGCGGCTCCGGCGAACCGGACGGTGCGGTGGGCCGGACGGAAGCCCGACTGCCGGTAGTTGTCCTGCTGGGCGACGACGCCGTCGAGTCCGACCGTGCGGCTGCCCGCGTGCGCCAGGGCGGTCTTCCAGGTGGTCAGGCCGTGTCCGCGGCCGCGCAGGCCGGGGCGGACGAGGTAGCAGCCCAGGAAGGCGAAGCCGGCGCCGTGGTTCACCACCGAGATCGCGGAGACCGGCTCGCCGCCGATCAGGCCGAGGAAGAAGCCGTCCGGGTCCTGGGCGAAGAAGGCGGGACCGTCGGACAGCCCGGGGTTCCATCCCTCGTCGGCCGCCCACCGGCTGATGACCGGCCAGTCCTCCAGGGTCGCCTGGGTGACGACGAGGTCTTCGCGGGCCTCCAGGACCATCGGTGCGCTCCATTCCTTCGCGGGCGGGTGCGCGCAGCATCCTCGCGGATCACGCCTGCGGACGCCACGGCGGGATCAAGCCGCGCATCGCGGCGGACGACGGGGAGCGGGACGCGGGACACAGGAGGGCCGACGACAAGGCGGGGGTCGGGTCCTGCTCGAAGGGGTCGGTGCGCCGGGTGGGCGCGGGGGCTGTGCGGCGGGTGCGCGTGGGGAGCGCACCGGGCGGGCCGACGCGGAGGGGGCCCGGGGCGGACGGGACCTCGGGCGGAGGTCCCACCGGTGGGGGGACCGGGTGCCGTGGGACACTCCCCTGCGGCCGGGGCGGTCTCAGCGGACCGTGCCGGGCCGGAAGCGCCGGCAGAGGACGGCTCCGCCGAGCAGGAGGGCCGCGCTCACGGCGACGGCGGGCGTCGTCCCGTCCGCACCGGTGTGGGCGAGCGACGTGCCGGTGCGCGGTACGGCCACGGGGTGCGGCACGGGCTTGGGCGCCGGGCGCGGCGTGGAGCGCGCGGGGGGCGTGACAGGGTGCGGCGCGGGCCGCCCGGCGGAGGTGTGGACGGACGTGTTGCCGGTGGCCGGGTTGCCGATGCCCACCACGTTCACCGAGTTGCCGCTGACGTTCACGGGCACGTGCACCGGGAGCTGGACGCCGTTGCCGGAGAGCACACCAGGCGAATCCTTTCCGCTCTCGCGTGCCGTCACTCCTCCGGTGGACGGCGCGGCGCCCCGCCCGCCGGAGGTGCCGGCGCACCGGTTCCCCGCCGCGGGGTTGAGGAGACCGACGACGTTCACCGTGTCGCCGCACACGTTCACCGGGACGTGCACCGGGAGCTGAAGGGTGTCGCCGGCGAGCAGCCCGGGCGAGCCGGCCGCGGCGCCGTCCGCGGTGGCACCCCCGTCGGCCGCGAACGCGGCGGACACCGGCACGGCCATCGCCAGCGCGCCGGAGGCGGCGACGGCGATCACACCATTTCGGGTAACCCGTTTCATAGGTCCTGTGCCTTCCAGACATGGTCGCGGACGCTTGCCCGCACCGGGTAGAACGCGGGTCGGCCAACCGGGTTATGGCCGGTCCGTGATTCACCCCTGCCGGTGGTGCGCCGACCGTCTCCCGGCGGCCTCTTCTCGAACGGGGCGGGGAGCGTCGTACGTCTGACGGAACGGTCCTGCACCGGAATTCCACCGGGAGGCGCGGGGCCCGGGGCCCGCTTATGGTGAGCGAGGGCGTTGTCCCGGTCCGCGGCGGAGCGCCCCTGGAGGCATCCATGCTGGCCAAGCCGTCGACGCGGTCCGCGGCCCGGCGCTGTGTCTGCGTCGGGGCCGTCGCTCTGGCCCTGTGCGGTGCGGGCCCGCCTCTGGCCGCCGCGGGCGCGGGACCGGCGGGCCTGGACCGCTTCTACCGGCAGAAGGTGACGTGGACGGCGTGCGAGACGGGCGCGCCCAAGGACCTGCAGTGCGGCAAGGTCACCGTCCCCGTCGACTACGCCCGCCCGGCCGCCGGCACCCTCGACCTCGCGCTGGCCCGGTACCGGGCCACGGGAGGTTCGCGGGGCTCGGTGGTGCTGAACTTCGGCGGCCCCGGCGGCTCGGGCGTGTCCGAACTGGCGCTCGGCGGACGGCAGTTCATGGACCTGACCAACGGCTACGACGTGGTCAGCTTCGATCCGCGGGGTGTCGGCAGGTCCTCCCCCGTCAGCTGCGGCGTCGACGCCGGCGGCTCCTCCGGCTCGGGCGGTGACACCGGTGCCGCGCAGGCCGACCTGGGCGACGCGCGGGCCGCGCGCAAGGCGCTCGCCGAGTGGAAGAAACTGGCGGCCGAGTGCACCGGCCACGCCGGTCCGGTCCTGCGCCACATGGGCACCGTCGACGCGGCCCGGGACCTCGACGTGATCCGGCAGGCCCTCGGGGACGGGAAACTCAACTACCTGGGCTTCTCCTACGGCACCCGGCTCGGGGCGGTGTACGCGGCCGAGTTCCCCCGAAAGGTCGGGCGGATGGCCCTGGACGGGGTGGACACGCTGACCGAACCGCTGGCGGAGCAGGGCCTGGTCGCGGCGGAGGGCCAGCAGACCGCGCTCGACGACTTCCTCGACTGGTGCGTGCAGGACATCGCCTGCCCGTTCGGCCAGGACCGGCGCCAGGCCGGTGACCAGGTCGTCCAGCTCGTCAGGTCGCTCGACGAGAACCCGGTGCCGACGGGCCTCGGCGGCCGGCTGACCGGCCAGCAACTCGTCGGCGCGATCGGCCAGGCCCTGTACAGCAAGGCGCTGTGGCCCTCGCTGGAGCGGGCGGTCGCCTCGCTGGTGCAGGACGGCGACACCCGCCCCGTCCAGTCCCTCGCCTCCGGCGGCATGGCACTTCCGGTCCGGGAGCGTCCGCAGGACCCGCGGAACCCGCAGGACCGGCCGTACCCCACGGCCCGGCCGAGCACGCGCGACACCCCGCGACCACGCGGCGGCGGGCTGGTGAACGGCGCGGACGTCCCGCTGGACAACGCGCCGGCCGCGATGATGGCGGTCAACTGCGCGGACGACCCGGACCGCCCGAGCGCCGAGCAGCTGACCAAGGACCTCGGGCGGCTCGGCGCGGAGTACGCGCAGGCCTCGCCGGTCTTCGGACGCTACCGGCTCAACGAATTGCTGATGTGCTACGGCCGCCCCAGGGGCACCGACTACATCCGCACGAAGGTCCGGAACGTCGACACGGCGAAGATGCTCCTCGTCGGCACCCGCGGCGATCCGGCGACCCCGTACCGCTGGACCGTGGAGACGGCGCAGCGCCTGGGCTCCTCCGCGGTGGTGCTCGACAACCGCAGCGACGGCCACACCGGCTACGGATCGTCCTCGTGCGTGCACCGCAAGGTGGACGACTTCCTGCTGTACGGCTCGCTGCCCGCCGACGGCAGTTCGTGCCCGGCGGACCCGCAGCCCGGCACGAGCGGGTGAGGGGCCGGCCGCTCGCCCCTCCCCCGCGCGCGGCGTCCCCCGTACGGACCAACGAGGGGCCAGGGGGCAACCAGCCGGCCCGCCCGGTGGTCACACTGGACGGGCGCGGGCGGGAAGGCGCACGGCCGCCCGGCGGCCGTGACCGGGCCCGGCCCTGACCACGCGCCCCGCACGCGCACGACCACGGACGTCACCCTGGGGGATCCATGCGTATCCGTACCGCCGTCGCTCTTTCGGCCGCGCCGGCCGCCGTCGCCGCCCTGCTGCTGTCCGCCCCGCCCGTACAGGCGGCCTCCGGGCACGCCGCCGCGCACGCCGCCAAGCCTGCCGCTCCCGCCTGCGCCGGGTCGCGGCTGACCGTCCGGGCGCGGGCCGTGCCCGCCGACCGGACCGTGGTCCGCGTCCAGGTCACCAACCACGGCCGGGCGTGCACCGTCGACCGCGTCCCCACGGTCACCTTCGGGGACCTGGACGGCGCGGCGCAGCCGGTTCCGCCGGGCGGGAGCGGCCCGTACCGGCTGGACGCCGGCAGGACCGCGTACGCGGCGGTGCGCACGGTGGCGCACCCGGCGGACCCCGAGGTCCGCCGGGTGGGCTCGCTGACCGTCTGGGCGGACCCGTCGGCGCCGGGCCGCGTCTTCACCGCGGCCGAGCTGGGCACGGGCGGCTCGGTCAGGGTGTGGGAGCCGGTGACGACCTGGTGGCAGCCGTCGGCCGCCGCCGCGGACCGGGCGATCGGGCTCAGCCGCTGACGATCTCCGGGCGGTAGAGGTCGAGCCACACGGCCAGGTCGAGGGTCTTCTCCAGGCCGCGCCGTGCCGCCTGCGTGCTGACGGGGGTGTCGCGGTGCGCGGCGCGGCGCACCCGCTCCCGGTCGACCAGTTCGAACACCGGGTGGTCGGGCCGGGCGAGCAGGTCCTTGACGTGGTTCTGCAGGGCGGTCGCGTAGGCGGGGTCCTGGGTCGACGGGTAGGGGCTCTTGACCCTGTCGTACACGGACCTGGGCAGCAGGTCCGCGGTCGCCTCCCGCAGCAGGCTCTTCTCCCGTCCGTCGAACGACTTCAGGGACCAGGGCGTGTTGTAGACGTACTCCACGAGCCGGTGGTCGCAGAACGGCACGCGGACCTCCAGGCCGACGGCCATGCTCATCCGGTCCTTGCGGTCCAGCAGGACGCGGACGAAGCGGGTCAGGTGCAGGTGGCAGATCTGCCGCATCCGGTACTCGAAGTCGCTCTCGCCGTCCAGGCGGCGGATGGCGGAGACGGCGGTGCGGTAGCCGTCCGCGACGTACGCCGGCAGGTCCAGGGCGCGGGCGAGGTCCGGGCGCATGACGTCGCCGTCGTCGCCGAAGTCGCGGGTGAAGCGCACCAGCCAGGGGAAGGTGTCCGCGCGGCGGGCCTCCTCGTCGAAGAACTGGAGGTAGCCGCCGAAGACCTCGTCGGCGGACTCGCCGGACAGGGCGACGGTGGAGTGGTCGCGGATGCTGCGGAACAGCAGGTACAGCGAGGCGTCCATGTCGCCGAAGCCCATGGGCAGGTCACGGGCCCTCAGCACCCGTGCCCGCACCTCCGGGTCGGCCAGTGACTGCGCGTCGAGCACGATGTCCTGGTGGTCGGTGTCGGCGGCGCGGGCCAGGTCATGCACGAACGGCGTGTCGGGGGTGCCGCGCAGTTCGTCGGCGACGAACCGGTCGCTCTGGCCGACGAAGTCGACGGCGAAGCTGCGCACCTTCTCGCCCTGCTCGGCCAGTTGCCGGGCGGCCAGCGCGGTCATCGCGGACGAGTCGAGGCCGCCGGAGAGCAGGGTGCAGCGGGGCACGTCGGCGACGAGCTGGCGGCGCACGATGTCGTCGAGGAGGGAGCGCACGGTGGCGATGGTGGTGTCGCGGTCGTCGGTGTGCGGCCGGGTCTCCAGCTGCCAGTAGACGCGGGTGCGCAGACCGCCCCGGTCGACGGTGACGACCGTGCCGGGCCGGACCTCGCGCATGCCGTCCCACACGGCGTGGCCCGGTGTCTTGACGAAGGTGAACAGCTCACGCAGGCCGTCGAGGGTCACCCGGGGGCGGACCAGCGGGTTGGCGAGGATCGCCTTGGGCTCGGAGCCGAAGAGGACGCCGTCGGGCGTCGGGTGGTAGTAGAACGGCTTGATGCCCATGCGGTCGCGGATCATGACGAGCTTGTCGTGCCGGCCGTCCCAGACGGCGAAGGCGTACATGCCGTTGAGCCGCTCGGCGACACCGTCGCCCCATTCCAGGTAGCCGCGCAGCACGACCTCGGTGTCGGAGTCGGTGGTGAAGCGGTGACCGCGCGCGGTGAGGTCGGTGCGCAGCTCCGTGAAGTTGTAGGCCTCGCCCGAGTAGACCAGCGCGACGGTGCCGTCCGGGGTGGTCTCGCTCATCGGCTGGCGCCCGCCGGGCAGGTCGATGATCGCGAGCCTGCGGTGACCGAGCGCCGCGGGTCCCTGGGCCCACGTCCCCCGGTCGTCGGGGCCGCGGCAGGCCATCGTCTCCGTCATCGCGTCCAGCGTCGCGGCCTCGGAACGCAGGTCGCGGTCGAAGGAGACCCAGCCGGTGATGCCGCACATGTCGTACCTCCAGCGAACCAGTTGTACCCAGCACCTATATGACGAGCGTGTTTCACCCGCCCGGGACCGTCAACGCGGCCGCAACCCGCACGGCCCTGCGACCCCCGCGCTTTCGGCCGGACTTTGCCTCCCGGAGATCCGCCGGCCGGCCGCCGACCGGGGGCGGTCCGGGACGGTCCGCCCCGATCCGGCCACCGGCAAAGACTTGTCCAACGGACGCCGTCCTTCCGCCTCCGTACACGATCTCCGGAGGCGGCGCGTGCCGCCTCCGGGCGACCGTGACTTCCCGGACGGGCATGGCCGTCCGGACCGACGTGGCCTGTCGGGCCGGCGTGGCCCACCGGACCGCCGTGGCGCACCGAGCCGGCATGGCCCTGCGGACCGGCATGGCCCACCGGGCCGGCGTGATCTTCCGGGCCCGCACGGTCCTCGGGCCGTGTACCGGCAAGCGAGCGCCCGCAGCAACCAGTTACCCCGCCCGCGGCGACCGATTACTCCAAATGCCCGATATGCGAATCCGCCCTATGGTGCTGTCATGGAGCACGATCTGAGTCCCGCGACCCTCGCCGAGCTGCGGCGCCCGCGCAGCTATCCCGCGGTGTCCGTGCTGACGCCGACACATCGCAGGGAACCCGACAACGCCCAGGACCGGCTCCGGCTGCGCAACGCCGTGGCCGAGGCCAAGAAGCAGTTGGAGACCGACCCGGCGGTCACCCGGGAACGCCGGACCGACGTCGAACGCCAGCTCGATCAGGCGCTGTCCGAGGTGGACCTGACCTACGCCGAGGACGGGTTGCTGATCTTCGCCGCGCCCGGTGAGCACCAGGTGTGGTCGCTCGGCCGCAGCGTGCCGGAGCGGGTGGTGCTCTCGGACACCTTCCTCACCCGCAACCTGGTCTCCGCGAACGCGGCCGAGCGGCCCTTCTGGGTGCTGTCCGTCTCCGCCGACCGCATGACCCTGTGGAGCGGCGGCGGGGGCCGGATCGCCGAGGACCGCACCGGCGGCTTCCCGCGGATCCGGGACCTCGACGAGAACTTCGACGCCGAACGGCAGGAGCGGATCGGTGACGCGCCGAGCACCTTCCGCGACGAACGCACCCGGCAGTTCCTGCGGGAGACCGACACCGCGATGGGCGCGGTGCTGCGCGAGCACCCGCGCCCGCTGTACGTCACCGGCGAGCCGGGCGCGCTGGCGGTCCTCGACGAGTGCGGCGGTGTCGCCCGCGACGCGGTGCACGTCCCGCACGGCGGTCTGGCGCACGGCACGCCCGAGGCGGTGCGGCGGGCGCTCCGGCCGGTGCTGGAGGCACAGGCTCGCGAGGACACCGAGGCCGTCGCCCGGGAGCTGGAGGCGGCGCGCGGGCGCAAGGCGTTCGCCGCGGGCGTCGACGAGTTGTGGCGCAGCGCCCGCGAGGGCCGTATCCGGCTGCTGGCCGTCGAGGAGAACTACCGGGTGACCGTGCGCGACGACGCCGGCGACCACCTGGTCCCGGCCGAGGGCGGCGACCTCGACGCCCGCGAGGACATCGTGGACGAGATCGTCGAGCAGTGCCTGGAGACCGGGGCCCAGGTGCGCTTCGTGCCCGACGGCACCCTCGGCGACGAGCAGGGCATCGCCGCCGTGCTGCGCTACTGAGCGCGCCGCCCGGGCCCCGGCCGCCCTCCTCGTCGGCGTCTACGCTACGGCGCAACCGTCGACGAGGAGGAACGCACGTGGGTGAGCTGCTGGGCGTGGCGGTGCTGGGCGCCGGACACATGGGGGCCGATCACGTACGGCGCCTGGACCGGGTGGTGAGCGGTGCCAGGGTGGCCGCGGTCGCCGACCCCGACACCGCACGGGCCGAGGAGGCGCTGGACGGCATCGCCGGGGCCTCGGTGCACGCCGATGCGGTGGCCGCCCTCGACGCGCCCGGCGTCGACGCGGTCCTGGTCGCCTCCCCCGGGCCCGCGCACGAGGAGGCACTGCTCGCGTCCTTCGCGCGCGGGCTGCCGGTGCTGTGCGAGAAGCCGATGGTGCCGGACTCGGCCGGTGCGCTGCGGGTGGTGGAGGCGGAGGCGCGGCTGGGCCGGCGGCTGGCGCAGATCGGTTTCATGCGGCGCTACGACGCGGGGTACCGGCAGCTCAAGTCACTGCTGGACAGCGGGGAGCTGGGGCGGGCGCTGATGCTGCACTGCACCCACCGCAACGTCTCCTCCCCGCCGCACTTCACCAGCGCCATGCTGGTCAACAGCTCGGTGTCGCACGAGATCGACGCGGCCCGCTGGCTGCTCGGGCAGGAGCTGACCGCGGTCACCGTCCTGCGTCCGGCGGCTTCCTCCGGGGCTCCCGAGGGGCTGCTCGACCCGCAGTTCGTGCTCTTCGAGACGGAGCGGGGCGCGCTGGTGGACGTGGAGGTCTTCGTCAACTGCGGCTTCGGCTACCAGGTGCGGTGCGAGGCGGTGGGCGAACGGGGCAGCGCCCGGGTCGGCGACGACCACGGCATGGTCGTCACCCGGCGGGGCCGCGCGCGCGAGCAGGTGCCGCAGGACTACCTCGTGCGCTTCGCCGACGCCTACGACCGCGAGGTGCAGGCATGGGTCGACGCCACCCGCAGCGGGCGCGTCACCGGGCCCGGCGCGTGGGACGGCTACGCCGCCTCCGTCGTCGCCGAGGCGGGGGTGCGTTCGCTGGAGCACGGCGGCCGGGTGCCGGTCGACCTGGCGCCCCGCCCGGACCTGTACGCCCCCGGCGCCCTCTGAGCACGGGGTACGGGCCGCGGGCTCCCTCACACCGCGCCGAACAGGGCGCTCAGGCCGCGGTCGACGGCGGCGCCGACATCCTCCGTGCCGGGCGCGACGACGGCGTAACTGCGCAGGAGGAAGCGGCGCAGCGCCGGGGAGTCGAACTGGAGGAGGGCCATGCCCGACCGGGAGTGCAGTTCGATCGCCGTACGGGAGCCCCCGCAGGGCCAGAAGTGCACGTCGCCCGCTCCGGCCGGCTGTTCGAGGCCTTCTTCCAGCAGGATGCGGGAGAAGGTCCAGGTGACCTCCTCCCCGTCGAGGGAGGCCTCGGGCGGGAAGTCGATGTGCACGGCCAGCGGGTCCGCGGAGGCGTAGCGGAGCATGGCGGGCACGGTGAGTTCCTGTCCGTCCGCGGTGATCAGACGGGCGCGGGCGGACTGCTCGAGGGTGGTGTCCATGGTCGGTCTCCCCTGCGGGTCGGAGGTCGGCCGGTTCTGCCGTGTGTTCTTAGGAGCCCGCAGGTGCCGTTTGCATTACGCCTGACCCCCCACCAATTCATGTGACCTGCATCACCCTGCCGGCCCCGGGGCGCGACACCCCCGCCGACGGGAACACCCGAGCCGTCGAACACACGCTTGAACGCCGGTGTGGAACGCCCGCGATTCCGTCAATTCCCGTAGCGTGCCTACGCCTTGACGATGTCACGCAGTAGGCCGAAGGCGCAGTCGAGTCGCCCCGCGAAGACTGTGGCATATGCCAGAAGCACCACCGTATCGTGTGTCGCCGAATCCCTTACGGGCCGTCGCCGGCTGTGCCACAGTCGTAGCGGTCCCACCGCCCCACGCGCCCCGTCCCCTCATCGGAGTCCGTCATGCCCTCGCCCCTGTTCGCGGACCGCCCGCCCGGCCGGCCGGGCGGGCGCGGTGCGGTCGGCGCCCTGGCCTCCCGGGCGCGCCGGCCGGAGGGCGGCGCCGTGCGCCGGGAGGCACGGGAGGGCTCCCCGTCCCGGCGGTCCGGCAACGCCGAGTGGAACCTGCTGACGGGTGCGGCCGACTGGTCCGCGGCACTGCACCGGATCCTCGGCCGTGCCCCCGCCGCCCCCGCGCTCACCCTGGACGAACTGCCCTCCGTGGCGCACGAGGAGGACAGGGCCCGGCTGACCGCGATGGTCACCGGCTGCCTGGTCGACGCGAAGCCGGTCGACGGCGAGTTCCGCGTCGTACGGCCGGACGGCACGGTCCGCACCGTGCGCACGACGGGCGAACCGGTGCCCGACGCCGACGGCGGCACCGCCTCGATGCGGGCGGCACTGCGGGACGTCAGCGCACTGCGCCGCGGCCGGCCGGCACTGCGCGAGACCCGTGACTCGCCGCAGCGCCACCGGCACCCGGCACAGACCGGGCACCGGCTCGCGGCCGCGCCGCGGGAAGCCGTGCCGCCCCCGCGGCGCGGCTCCCCGCGGTTCCCGCACCGGGGCGGCCCGGGGCTCGACCTGGCCGCCCGTCACCTGCCCGCCGCCTCGGGCCCGGTCACCGGCGGCGACTGGTACGAGACGCTGGAGCTGCCCGACGGCGACACCCTGCTCGGCGTGGGGCACCTCACCGGCGTCGGACCCGGCGCCGCCCGGCTGCCGAGTGCCCTGTGCGGGACGGCCGGGACGGGCGCCGGACCGGCCCAACTGTTTCTGACACTCGGTCAGTTGGCCGACACCACCGGCCGGCCCGCCCTGGGCGGCGCCGTCTGCTGCCGCTACCGGCCCGCCGGCCGCGCCCTGACCTGGGCGCGGGCGGGACACCCCGCCCCCCTGCTGTTCCGCGACGGGAGGGGGCGGACGCTGGACGCGCCGGACGGCGTGCCGCCCGGTACCGTCCCGGCCGCCGGACACGGGCAGACCGAGGAGACCCTCCGGCCGGGTGACCTGCTCCTGCTGCACTCCGGCGCCCTGGTGCCCGGACACGACACGACGGCAGCCGTCGACCGCCTGCTGGGTCTCGCCCCGCGGTTCGCCTCGGCGCGCAGCGCGCGGGACGGCGTGCGCGCGGTCCCGGAGGAGTTCGGCGCGGCGGAGCGCGAGGACGACGCCTGGGTGCTCGTCGCCAGGGTGACGCCGTAACCGACGAGGCCGTGACCGATGCCTCGGCTCCTCTACGCCGGTGCGCTGCCCGCGCCCTTCGTCCGCGGCCCGGGCATGGCGAGCAGGATCTCCTCCCGCAGTTCGTGGATCTTCGGGTAGGTGGCGTACTGGGCGGTGAGCCGGTACATCTCGCGCAGCCGGTCCCAGGTGCGCCGGGAGGAGTTCGACCCCATCGACATCAGCGCCAGCCGTGCGTAGCGGTCCGCCTGTTCGGGATCGTCCGCGATGAAGCAGGCGGAGGCCATGGACAGGTGGTCGAAGATCTTGGACCGCTCACGGCCGTCGACCCGCAGGGCCAGCGCCTTCTCCGCGTAGTGCTGGGCGTGCACCGCCGCGTCCGGGTCGAACTCCGCCAGCGTGCGGTACGCGAGCGCCTGCATGCCGTACAGGTCCTCGTCCTTGAAGGTCTGCATCCAGGGCAGCGGTTCGTGGTTGCCCCTCTCCGAGACGAACAGGTCCTCCGCCCGGCCGAGCGTCCGGCGCATCGCCTGGCCCTTGCCCATGGACGCCTGGGCCCAGGCCTCGATGGTGTGGAACATCGCCTGGGTGCGCGGCTGCAGTCCCTCACCGGAGCCGGACCGGGCGAGCTTCATCAGGTCCAGTGCCTCGTCGGGCCGGCCCAGGTGCACCATCTGGCGGGCCGCGCGCGAGAGCGCCTCGCCCGCGCGGGGCCGGTCGCCGCCCTCGCGCGCGGCGTGGGTGGCGATGACGAAGTACTTCTGGGCGGTGGGCTCCAGGCCGACGTCGTGGGACATCCAGCCCGCCAGGACGGCGAGGTTGGCGGCGACGCCCCACAGACGGCGCTGGAGGTGGGCGGGATGGCGGTAGGCGAGCATGCCGCCCACCTCGTTGAGCTGGCCGACCACCGCCTTGCGCTGCAGCCCGCCGCCGCGGGCCGCGTCCCAGGCCCGGAACACCTCCACCGAGCGTTCCAGTTCCTCGACCTCCTCCGCGCCTACCGGGGCGGCGTCGTAGCGGTCGAACCCGGCGGGGTCGGCGTGCAGGGGGTGGTCGAGGCCGGGGGCGTCGGCCTTCAGGGCCGGATCGGTGTGCAGCCAGTCGCGCATGGCGCCGGTGAGTGCTGATCCCGCGGTGAGCGCGGCACCCGCGCCCACCAAGCCGCGTCGGTTGAGCATGAGGTCCATTCCCGTGAATTCGGTGAGGACCGCGGCGGTCTGCTCGGGCGCCCACGGCATGCCGTCGGGATGTTCCACGTCCCGCTCGCCCTGCCGTTTCCCCGTACGCCCTTGCCGCACCAGACCGAGGTCCTCGATGGTCACGACACGGCCGAGACGCTCGGTGAACAGGGCCGCCAGCACCCGCGGCACGGGATCGCGCGGGATCTCTCCCATGTCGATCCAACGCCGCACCCGGGAGGTGTCGGTCGCCAGCTGGGGGTGGCCCATGGCCGCCGCCTGCCGGTTGACCAGCCTGGCCAGCTCCCCCTTGGACCAGCCGGCCAGGCCGAACAGATCCGCGAGACGGGTGTTGGGTTGTCCTGTCACGTCAAGCCCCCAGGTACTCGGCTGAGTTGACAGTAGACCCGGTGAGAGTTGCCGGGCGACTATTCGCCAGGGTTCGCCAGGGTGCGCCAGATGGTGTGCCACGGGGCCAGGGGTGTCAGGTAGGAAAGCGCCACCCCGACCCGGTCGCCGAGGGACATTCCCCAGGGTGCACCCGGGCGACCGGGCCGGGCAGCGCGCTTCGAGCAGCAGGCACACGAAGGGATCTGTCTCGCCCATGTACGCAGCATCGTCCTCCGTGTCCGCCCCGCCCCGGCCGCTGCGCGCCCGTCCGGGCACCGGCGGTCCTTACCTCGACCCCGCGCGTCCGGCGGCCCCCGTGCTCGGTGTGGGCCGGCCGCGGCGCGCACCGGGGCTCGGCACACCACCGCTCAGCGGGAGGCTCGATCTGTCCGGCCCGCAGGGCGCCCAACTGCGCACGGCGCTCGCCTCGGTGCAGCGGATCTGCCCGGAGTTCGCTCCCGTGCAGGTCCTGCGCCGCAGCGCCCGGTCGGTTCTCCTGGTCGGCACGACCGGGCGCAGCACGGCCGTCGCCAAGTGTTTACTGGACCCGTCCCGTGAATGGGCCGAGCGGTACCGGCACGAAATAGCGGCCTACCGTTCGTTCGTCCGGCACCGGCCCCCGGTCCGCGTGCCCCGGCTGATCGCGGCGGACCCGGACAACTGCACGCTGGTGATCGAGCGGGCGCCGGGCCGGGTGGCGGCCCTCCAGCGGCACCCGTCGCAGACCCCGCCGCGGGCGGACATCAAGGCGGCCCTCGGCGCGATCTGCCGGCTCAATCGGTGGCGGCCGCCGGCGGGCACGTTCGACGCCCCGCTGGACTACGCCGCCCGGATCTCCCGCTACCACGAGCTGGGCCTGCTCACCGACCGCGACATGGGCGACCTGCAGAAGCTGCTGCACGGCATCGCGCACGCGGCGGGCCGCCAGGGCATGGGCCAGTTCTGCCACGGGGACGCGCTGCTCGCGAACATCCTGCTCTCACCGGCCGGTCCCGTCCTGGTGGACTGGGAGCACGCGGGCTGGTACCTGCCGGGTTACGACCTGGCGACGCTGTGGTCGGTGCTCGGCGACGCGCCCACGGCGCGGCGGCAGATCAGCCAGCTCGCCCAGGCGGGCGGTCCGGCGGCCCGGGACGCGTTCCTGGTGAACCTGATGCTCGTCCTGACGCGGGAGATCCGCACCTACGAGACGGCCGTGCAGCGTTCGATGCACGACGCCGCCCCGACGGCACCGGGCACGGCCCACCCGGCCGCCGCGCCGACCGGTGAGGAGCAGCGGCTGCTGCTGAGGCGGCTGCACGACGACTGCCAGCTGGCCCGCAGGGCCGTACGCGCGGCGGTCGGCACTCGCTGACAGGGGCGGAGGGCCGCGGCGCGCCACCCCAGCGGGCGCACCGCGGCCCTCCGCCGTGACACCGCCGGCCTTTCGCCGTGACACCGCGGCCCTGCCCTGCGCACGCCACGGTCCGGTTCCGCCGCGCCCTCGGCAGTCGTCCTCGCGCGCCGCGGGCCCTGGCGGCCCCTCCCCCGGCGGGGCCCGCCCCGCCGCGTGCACCTTCTCCCCCGCTCCCGCGGGCCTCTCGCCCTCGCACCGCGGACCACCCTCAGCGTCCCGCGCCACGGGCTCGCCCCCGCCGCCCTGCCGGTCTTCTCCGGCTCGCCGTGTGGCCCCTTTCCTCGTCTTTCCTCGTCCCGGAGCGGTCTTCGACCCGGCCGGCCCTCGCCGTCGCGCACCGCCGGCGCGCGCCGCCCCGCACGCTCCCTCCACCGCGCCCGCCGCCCTCTTCCCCTCCCTCCCCGCGGACTCTCACCGTCCGCCCCGGCGCCTCGGTCGCCGGCCCGTTGCCCTTCCCGGGGCCCGGGCGGGGAGCGGTCGGCAGGCGTGGACACAGGTGTATGCCACTGACGCCCCGCAGGCCCGTGCGGTGTTGCCGCGAAACTCGCCGGAACCCCGGCTGACATGGGAAATCGCCTGGCCGCGCGCATGATTGACGGATCGTCGGACAGCCGGTACCACTGACCCCACGCCGGCCCCGCACGCCCCGTCACGCCCGAGTGCCCCAGGAGGCAGCCTTGCGAGGATCCGTCACCGACTCCAGAGCCACGCCGGGCCGCACCCGGGCGCGAACGGCGGCGGGTGCCGTCGCCTGTGCCGCGCTGCTGCTGCCGCTGCTCGGCGCCGCGCCGTCCGCCGGTGCCGCGGACGGCACCGGTGCGCCCGGCGACAGCGGCCGGCTGCAACGGGCGTTCGCCTCCGCGGCGGCCGAGTACCACGTGCCGCTCAGTGTGCTGCTGGGCGTCTCCTACCTGCAGTCCCGCTGGGACGCACACGCCGGCGCCCCGAGCGTGACCGGCGGCTACGGTCCGATGCACCTCACGGACGCGCACACGGCGCTGGCCCGCGCCGAGCACCACGGCGAGGGCACCGAGGACCCGCGCGGTGACAGCGCCCGCCCCGCCCTGCACCCCGTCACGCGCACGGCCGTACCGGCGGACCAGGCGCTGCCCGACCGGCTGAAGACCCTGCCCCGGGCCGCCGGCCTGACCGGGATCCCCGCCGAGCGGCTGCGCGGCGACGCCGCGGCGAACATCGCGGGCGGCGCGGCCCTGCTGGCCGCCGCGCAGAAGCGCCTCGGCGAGCCGCTGAGCGCGGATCCCGCCGACTGGTACGGGGCGGTGGCCCGGTTCTCCGGCGCGGACGACAGCGCGACGGCGGCGGCCTACGCGGACGACGTGTACGACGTCATCCGCTCCGGCGAGCGGCGCACCACCGACGCCGGACAGCGCGTCGTGCTGGCCGCCCGGCCGCGCCTGGCCCCCGACACCGCGCAACTGGCGCGGACGGGCCTCGCGCACCTCTCGGCGGCCGGCACGGAGTGCCCGGCCTCGGTGTCCTGCGAGTGGGTCCCGGCGCCGTACCAGCAGTTCGGCACCGACGACTACGGCAACCACGACCTGGGCGGCCGGCCGGGTTCGCAGCGCGTCCGGTACATCGTCATCCACGACACCGAGGGCCGCTGGGACGGCGTCCTCAACCTCGTCCAGGATCCGACCTACGTGTCCTGGAACTACACGCTGCGCTCCACCGACGGCCACATCGCCCAGCACGTGAAGGGCGAGGACGTGGCCTGGCACGCCGGGAACTGGTACGTCAACGCCGCCTCGGTCGGGCTGGAGCACGAGGGCTTCCTCGCCGAGCCGGACGCCTGGTACACGGAGGCGATGTACCGTTCCTCGGCGCGGCTGGTGAAGTACCTGGCCCGGAAGTACGGCATCCCGCTGGACCGGCAGCACATCCTCGGCCACGACACGGTGCCCGGCCCGACCAGCGGGACGGTCCCGGGCATGCACACCGACCCCGGCCCGTACTGGGACTGGCGGCACTACTTCGAGCTGCTCGGCCGCCCGTTCGAACCGACCGCGGGCAGGAACGGCGGGCTGGTGACGATCCGCCCCGACTACGCGGCCAACCAGGTGGAGTACACCGGCTGCACCACGGCCGGCGAGGCGTGCGCCGCGCACGGCTCGAACGAGGTGCGGCTGTACACGCGGCCCGACACGTCCGCGCCGCTGGTGAAGGACATCGGGCTCAGGCCGGACGGCGGCGACTCCACGACCGACGTCAACGACGTGGCGTCGCGGGCGGAGACCGGGCAGCAGTACGCGGTCGCCGGCCGCCAGGGCGACTGGACGGCGATCTGGTACCTGGGCCAGAAGGCCTGGTTCCAGAACCCGGCCGGCCGGCCCACCGCGGTGAACGCGGCCGGCCTGGTGGTGACGCCGAAGGCCGGGGCGGACAGTGTGCCGGTGTACGGACGGGCGTACCCCGAGAAGGAGGCCTACCCGGCCGGGGTGCCGGTGCAGTCGGTGTCGCCGCTGCCGTACAGGCTGCTCGCCGGGCAGAAGTACGTGGCCGGGGACGCGGTGCCGGGTGAGTACTTCTACTCGGTCACGTTCACCACGGACTCGCACCGGGTGGTCGTGGGCAAGGACCTGTACTACGAGATCCAGTACGGCCACCGGGTGGCGTTCGTGCGGGCGGCCGACGTGCGGGTGCAGCCTTCGGGTCTGTAGGGGCACGCGCTGCGCCCCTCGCGGGTGCCGGTTCCGGGACCGGCGCCCGCGTCCGCCCGTCCGTGCCCGCTCAGCCCTGCTGGAACAGCTCGGCGGGCAGCGGCTTGAGGAGGGCGTACAGGTCGTCGGTGATGGGACGGTCCCAGGCGGCGATCGTGACCAGGACGCCGTCGCTGCGGTCGAACTGCACACAGGAGATCCGGCTCTCGGAGAGCTTGAGCCGGCGCACGATCAGCAGGTTGTCGCCCTGCAGCACCGGCATGTCCTCGGTGCCGACGACGGTGACCTCCTCGTCGTTCTCCAGGGCGAGCAGCAGTTGGGCCACCTCGAAGGGCACCTCGCCGTCGGGGACCTCCCGGGCCGGGGAGCCCTCGGGGAGGTTGCCGATGATCATTGCGGTACCGCGGCCGCCGAAGAGGTCGTAGCGCAGGAACACACCCTGGCAGGTGCCGTCGGGCGCGGGCAGCAGCCCGGCACCCAGGTTGCCGGGCCAGTCGCCCGGGTCCATGGCCAGTACGTCGAAGTCGGGCCCGGCGGGCGTGGCGCTGCGGCGACGGAGGAACGACATGCCGCCATGGTACGTGTCCCGGCCTGCCGCGCGACGTGCGGGCGGCCTCCGGCCGGGGCGGGAATTCACCCGGAGCCGGCCCCTCCGGCGGTGCGGTGCCGCTCGTGGTGGCGGGCGACGCGGGCCCGGTTGCCGCAGGAGGGCCCGCACCACTGCTGGCGCGGGTGCTCCTTGAGGAAGTACCGCACACAGCGGGGGGCGTGGCAGGCGCGCAGCCGCTGCCGGTCGGGGCCGGTGAGGAAGGCGACGGCGGCCTGGGCGAGGACCGCGGTGAGGTCACCGGCGCCGTGGACGGGCCGGCGGTGGAGCACCGGTTCGGCGGACCCCTCCCAGCGCAGCACGGGCACGGTGGGCGTGCGGGCGGCGGCCGCGTTGAGCCGGTCGACGGCCTCGGGCACGGGCATCAGGCGTGCGGCGTCGGCGGCGCTGGGCGCGCCGGGGCGGACGGCGTGGGCGAAGAGCGCGCGGACGGCGGCGCGCAGTTCACGGACCGCGGCCAGTGCGGCCGCGTCCGCGGTGCAGGGCTTTGCGAAGGGCAGGATCTCCGGGCGCGCACGCACCCAGGCGGTGAGGCCGGCCGGGTCGGCCAGGTCGTCGGCGACCCCGCCGGCGCCGTCGTGGCGGAGGGTCAGTGCGAGGTCGAGCGCGAGACGGGCGTCCCTGCCCGGCGAGTCCTGCATACGCCGATGGTAGTCACGCCCCCGTCCGCCGGCGCCGGAGCCCGGCCCCCGCACGGCGAACGCCGGGCGGGGCGGCTCGGGCGCCGCCAGGGCTGTCACTCCTGGGGCGGTGACGGGGGCACCACCGCGATCGGGGCCGCCGCGTGCAGGAGGACCGCCTGGGTGACGGAGCCCATCATGCGGGCCGGGGCGAGCAGGCGCCGGCGGTGGCGGCCGACCACGATCAGTTCGGCACCGCGGGACGCGGCGACCAGCCGGCCGGCCGCGTCGCCGGGCAGGACGTCCGCGTCGGCGGTCACGTCGGGGTGCCGGGCACGGTGCGGGGCGAGGAAGCCCTCGGCCAGGGTGCGGATCTCGCTCTCCACCTCCCCCTGGTCGATCGCGGGCGCGGGCATCTCCCCGGCCGCCGCCCAGGTCCGGGCGGGCCAGGGGTAGGCCGCGACCGCCTGGAGCCGGGCACCGCGCCGGGCGGCCTCGGCGAAGGCGAACGCGAGCACCGCGTCGTCGGGGCTGTCGACGTGCAGGCCGACGGCCACCCTGGGGCCGGGGCCGGCCGGCACGCCGTCGTGGACCTCGCGTCCGGGCCGGGGCACCACGACGACCGGGCACTCGGCGTCGCGGGCGGCGGCCAGGCCGTTGGAGCCCAGCAGCAGGCTCGCGAACCCGCCCCGGCCGCGGGAGCCGAGCACCAGCAGTTGGGCGGTCGCGCCCTGCTCGGGCAGCAGGGCGCCCGGCACGCCGTCCAGCCCGGCGTACTCGACGGCGGTGCCGCCGCTGTGGGCCGCGAGACGGGCGCGGGCCGCGTCGAGCACGGCGTCCTCCGCTCCCGCGGGCGGCCCGGCGACCAGGACGCCGGGCTGGGTCCAGGCCGCGTACTGCCGCACATGGACCACCCGCAGCGGTGCCCGGCGCCGCCGGGCCGCGTCCAGGGCCCAGTCCAGGGCGCGCAGGCTGTCGTCGGAGCCGTCGACCGCTGCGACGACCGGCGGAGCGCTCATGGGGTACCTCACCTCCGGAGGGCGGCCTCGCCCGGCCGGGCCGGCCCGGATCGGGCGGCGCCGGCGGGGCCCTGAAGGCCGCGTGTCCACGAAACGCGGCGGCCACACCCCGCCCCGGCCTCCGGCACGTCAGCCGGGCCGGAGGACGGTCCCGACGGGGTCCGTCCCCCCGTTGCCGTCCCGCGGCCGCGAGCCCCGCTCAGGTCAGGTCGAACTCCCCTTCCCGTGCTCCCGAGACGAACGCGCCCCACTCCGCGGGTGTGAAGATCAGCGAGGGGCCTTCCGGGCGACCGCTGTTGCGCATCGCGACGAACCCCTCGACGAAGGCGATCTCCACATCCCCCAGGCCACGGCTGCTGGACTGCCACTCGGCGTTGCTGAGGTCCAGCTCGGGCTTGTCCCACCCCGCGAGCGGGTGCTGCTGGACAGTGCTCTCGGCCACGTCCGTGCTCCTCCCGTTTCCGTCGTCCGCGGGCCAGCCTAGCGAGCGGCCGCCACCGCCGACAGGCCGTCCGGAAGGGACCTTCGCGGGATGGCCCGCCGGGGTCCGGGAGGTTCCGCGCGGGTCCGCCGGGACCGCGGGCTCAGTGCGCGAGGAAGGGTTCCACGACGGCCAGGAACTCCTCGGGCCTGCTCTCGTGCACCAGGTGCCCCGCGTCGACGGTGACGACGCGGGCGTCGGGGATCAGACCGGCCAGTTCGGTGATCTGCCGCGGCGGGACGAAGCTGGACGGGCCGCCCGACACCAGCAGGGTGGGCGCGGTGATCCGGTGCATGCCCGCGCCCCAGGCGGGGTCGGGGGCGTTGCGCTGCTCGTCCGTGGCCCGGATCATCGCCCAGTCGTAGGGCAGGTCCCCGGCCGGGCGCCGCGCGGGCGGGCGGGGCGGGTCCAGCGGGACGGGCGCCGGTACGTCCTCCAGGACGAGCCTCCGTACGAGCCCGGGCGCCCGCTGGGCGATCAGGCAGGCGACGGCGCCGCCGAGGGAGTGGCCCACGACGTCGGTACGGTCCACTCCGAGCGCCCGCAGCAGGGCGAGCACGTCGTCGCGCAGGGCCTCGTGGGCGTAGCCGCCGGGGCGGTCGCCGAGCCGGCTGCTGCGGCCGTGGCCGCGCAGGTCGGGGGCGTAGACCCGGCGCGGGCGCGGGCCGGTCGCCAGCCGCCGGGCGATCGGTGTCCAGTCGGAGCCGTCGGCGCCCCGGCAGTGCAGGAGGAGGACGGGCGGCGCGTCCGTCTCGCCCCAGGCGCGGTAGGCGAGGGTGATGCCGTTGGCGTCGACGAGGTGCGGTCCGCTGTCCATGCCGGCACGTTAGGCCCGGTCCGCGCCGTGCCGCCGGTCATTCTGCCGACGGCAGAGCGGACCGCGCCCGGCCGAGGAAGTCCGTCACCCGCCGCACGAACCACTCCGGGTCGTCGAGCCACGGATAGTGTCCGGCGCCGGGCTGCACCGCGAACTCGGCGCGCGGGAAAGCCGCGGCGGCGCGGCGGGCCAGTTCCGGGCGGGGCCCGCCGTCGAGCTCCCCGGCCAGGACGAGGACGGGCGCGGTCAGCTCGCGGAGCGCGGCGCGGGTCGCGGCGGGGTCGAACTCCGCCTCCCCGAAGAAGCGGTCGGCGGCCTCCTCGTTGGTCTGCTCCTCGTCGGCCTCGGCGTGCGCCCGGGCGGCGTCGTCCCAGCGGCCGTAGAAGAAGGGGGCGAGCGCCGCGCAGTACTCGCTGCCGCCCGCGAGCCAGGCCTCCAGTCGCGGGTAGGCCCCGGCGAACCACGGCTCGCCGCTGCGCAGCCGGGCGGCGGTGAGCCGGTCCCCGGGCGTCGCGCTCAGCCCCAGGGGGCGCAGGGCGGTGGTGATCAGCGCGAGCCGCCCCACCCGGCGGGGGCGGCGGGCCGCGTAGAGCGCCGCGAGGCTGCCGCCCGCCGAGTGCCCGAGGAGGTCGACGCGCTCCAGGCCCAGATGGACGCGGAGCGCCTCCACGTCCTCGGCCTGCCGGTCGCAGCGGTACGTCGACGGGTCCGCCGGGACCGCGGAGCCGCCGGTGCCGCGCAGGTCGAGGAGGACGAGCCGGCGGTGGGCGGCGAGCCCGCCGAGGTCGCCCAGGTAGGCGGAGGCCCGCATCGGCCCGCCGGGCAGCACGAGCAGCGGTTCGCCCTCTCCGCGCAGGTGGTAGGCGAGGCGGGTCCCGTCGGGTGCGGTGAAGGTCGGCATGCGGCCGATCCTGGCCGAGGGCGCCACGGCCGGCAAGGAATTTCGCCACCGCCCCTTGCCTGTGGCCCGATGGACTGGATTACTGATCTCCAGGGTCTCGACCGAATGATCGGTCGACGGACCGGATCGACCGTACGGGCGTGACAGGCGAGGGAGAGTCCCGATGGCGGATGCGGCACGGCTGCTGGACTCGGGGGAACGGCTGGGCACCGACGAGCTGCGGGCGCTGCAACTGGAGCGGCTGCGTGCCTCGCTGCGGCACGCCTACGAGAACGTCCCCTTCCACCGCGCGTCCTTCGACGCGGCCGGGGTGCACCCGGACGACTGCCGTTCGCTCGCCGACCTGGCGCGTTTCCCGTTCACCGACAAGGCGGACCTGCGCGCGACCTATCCGTACGGGATGTTCGCCGTGCCCCGCGAGCGCATCCGCCGCATCCACGCCTCCAGCGGCACCACCGGGCTCCCCACGATCGTCGGCTACACGGACGGCGACCTGTCGGTGTGGGCGGACATGGTGGCCCGCTCGCTGCGCGCGGCGGGCGCCCGGCCCGGCGACGTCGTGCACGTGGCGTACGGGTACGGGCTGTTCACCGGGGGGCTGGGCGCCCACTACGGCGCGGAGCGGCTCGGCTGTACGGTCGTGCCCGCCTCCGGCGGCATGACCGCCCGCCAGGTGCGGCTGATCCAGGACCTCCAGCCCCGGATCATCATGGTCACGCCGTCGTACATGCTCACCCTCCTCGACGAGTTCGAGCGGCAGGGCGTCGATCCGCGCTCCACCTCCCTGCGCGTCGGTGTCTTCGGGGCGGAGCCGTGGACCGAGGGGATGCGGCGGGAGATCGAGGAGCGGTGCGGGATCGACGCGGTCGACATCTACGGGCTGTCGGAGGTGATCGGGCCGGGTGTGGCGCAGGAGTGCGTGGAGACCAAGGACGGCCCGCACATCTGGGAGGACCACTTCTTCCCGGAGGTCGTGGACCCGCTCACCGGTGAGGTGCTGCCCGAGGGCGCGGAGGGGGAACTCGTGTTCACCTCGCTCACCAAGGAGGCGATGCCGGTGATCCGTTACCGCACCCGGGACCTGACCCGGCTGCTGCCGGGCACGGCGCGCGCCTTCCGGCGGATGGAGAAGATCACCGGCCGCTGCGACGACATGGTGATCCTGCGCGGGGTGAACCTCTTCCCCACCCAGATCGAGGAGATCGTGCTGCGCACCCCGGGCGTCGCGCCGCACTTCCAGCTCCGGCTCACCCGTGAGGACCGGCTGGACGCCCTCACGGTCCGCGCCGAGGCCCGGCCCGGCGCCGGGCCCGAGGTGCGGGAGGCGGCCGCCCGGTCCATCGGGGCGGCGGTGAAGGACGGCATCGGGGTGTCGGTCGCGGTGGAGATCGTGGAACCGGAGTCGCTGGAGCGGTCGGTGGGCAAGATCAGGCGGATCGTGGACCTGCGCCCGTGATCCGCGTGCGGGTGTGGACGTGCCCGTCGAGCGGGTGGGCGGGCGGCGCGGCCGGCAGGGTCCCGGTCAGCTCGTAGGCGCACTTGAGGGCGACGCGGCAGGACGCCGTGTTGTCCGCCTGGTGCACGAGTTCCAGCCGGGTCAGCCCCTGCGCGGCGAACGCCGCGAAGGCCCAGCCGGTCAGCGCCTCCAGCGCGCGGGGTGCCACGCCCCGGCCGCGCGCGTGGGCCGCGGTCCAGTAGCCGACCTCGGCGGCCGGGGAGCCGGGGGCGACGCCTTTGAGGACGGCGTGTCCCGCCAGGCGCCCCGCGGTGCCCGGGGCCGCGTGTTCCACCACGGCGAAGGCGAACCGGCCGCCGGTCTCTCTGCCCTGCCGCTGCTGTTCGATCCAGCGGACGGCGCCCGCCTCGTCGGTGACGGAGTGGCTCAGGAAGCGGCGCAGTGCCTCGTCCCGGTACAGGTCGGCGAGAGGGGCGGCGTCCGCCGGTTCCCACGGGCGCAGCAGGAGGGCGGGGGCGGTCGCGGTGGCCGGCGCTTCCAGCCGGCCGGTGGTCTCGTGCGGCGGCAGGGGCGCCCCCGCGGTCTCGTGCCGCGGCAGAGGGTCCGGGCCCTTCCCGGTCCGGTGCGCAGGCAGGGGGACCGTCGTGCTCTCGTGCGTCGCCATGGGCCCATCGTGCCCCATGCACCCGCCGGCCCCCTGGGCACCGCCCTGCCCGATGCCCCCGCCACCTCATGGCGGCGTCGAGGTCCGCGCCGGGCCGGCTCAGGTCCACCCCGGGCCGGTCCACGTCCGCGCCGGGCCGGCTCAGGTCCGCGCCGGGCGGTTCACGTCCACGCCGGGCCGGTCCACGTCCGTGCCGGGCCGGCTCAGGGCCGCGCGGGGCCTGCGAGCCGGTCGCGCAGTTCCCGCTTGAGGATCTTGCCGCTGGCGTTGCGCGGCAGTTCCGCGACGAGGACGACCCGTTTCGGTGCCTTGAAGTGCGCCAGACGGTCGCGGGCGTGGGCGATCAGCTCCTCCTCGGTGACCTCGCCGCGCGGGACGACGACGGCGGTGACGGCCTCGATCCACCGTGCGTCGGGCAGACCGACCACGGCGGCCTCGGCGACGCGGGGATGGGTGTACAGCACGTCCTCGACCTGGCGCGAGGCCACCAGCACTCCCCCGGAGTTGATGACGTCCTTCACCCGGTCGACGACCGTGTAGTACCCCTCGGCGTCGCGCACCGCGAGGTCTCCGGAGTGGAACCAGCCGTCGCGGAAGGCCTCGGCGCTCTCCTCGGGCTTGTCCCAGTAGCCCTCGCACAACTGCGGCGAGCGGTACAGGATCTCGCCGGGCGTCCCGTCGGGCACGTCCGCGCCGTTCTCGTCGGCGAGGCGGGCGTCCACGAACCGCACCGGCCGCCCGCAGGAGTCCATCCGCCCCTCGTGCTCGCCGGGACCGAGCACCATGGCCAGCGGACCGATCTCGCTCTGGCCGAAGCAGTTGCAGAAGGCGAGGTGCGGCAGCCGGGCGCGCAGCCGTTGCAGCACGGGCACCGGCATGATCGAGGCGCCGTAGTAGGCCTTGCGCAGTCCGTCGAGGTCGCGGCCGGCGAAGTCGGGGCGGTTCGCCAGGCCGATCCAGACCGTGGGCGGCGCGAAGAGGCTGTCGGCGCGGCCGGCCTCGACCAGGTCGAGGATGCGGTCGCCGTCGGGTGCGTCGAGGAGGATGTTCGTGGCGCCGACGGCGAGGTAGGGCAGCAGGAAGACGTGTGTCTGCGCGGAGTGGTAGAGCGGCAGCGCGTGCACGGGCCGGTCGTCCGCGTCGAGGTCGAGGGCGGCGACCGCGCTCAGGTACGCGTGGACCAGGGCCCGGTGGGTCATCATCGCGCCCTTGGGCAGGGCGGTGGTGCCCGAGGTGTACAGCAGTTGCACCAGGTCTTCGCCGCCCGGTGCGGGGCCGGCATGGGGCGTGGCGGAGGGGAGGGCGGCGAGCAGCGAGTCCTCGGTGTCGCGCAGGGCGAACTGCCGCACTCCGGGCGGGAGTCGGTGAGCGAGGCCGGGGTCGGTCAGGACCAGGGCGCTGCCGGACTGGCCCAGGATGTAGGCGAGGTCGTCGCCGGTGAGGTTCTGGTTGACGGGCACGTGGACGAGGCCCGCGCGGGCGCAGGCGAGGAAGGCGATCAGGTAGGCGTCGGAGTTGTGGCCGTAGGCGGCGACGCGGTCGCCGGGGGCGAGGCCGTGTCCGAGCAGGACGCTCGCCGCGCGCGAGACGGCGTCGTCGAGTCCGGCGTACGTCCAGGAGCGGTCGCCGTACTCCAGGGCGGTCCGCGCGGGCGTGCGCCCGGCGCTGTGCCGCAGCACTCCGTCGACCGTGCCGGCGTGTCCAGGCGTCATGACACATGATCCTGGGTCCGCCGCCCGGGCAGGTCAAGCATCCGGCGCTCCCCTCCGGCCGGAGAGGCCGAACGCGGTTCCGCGGCCGGGCACCGCCCCCAGGGGCCGACTCGCCTCCGCGCGGGCGCCGTTCGCGCACGCCCCGTTGACAAGGCCCCACTCTGACACGAAAGTTTCACCCCGCACGGCAACGTACGAAAGATACTTTCAGACGGCGCGGCGGGAGGCCTCACGATGACCGACGGCAGGGCAGACAGGGACGGACGCGGGATCACCCGCCGCCAACTGGGCCGGGTCTCCCTGCTCCTGGGCGGCGCACTGGGCATCGGCGCCCTCCCGGTGGCGCCGGCCGCCGCGTCCGACGGCCCCCGGCGCCCCGCCGCCCCCAGGACCCTGCGGCACGGCACCGCGCATGACGCCGGTCTGCTCCCCGGCCCGCTGCGCCGGCTCGTCACCGACGCCGAGACGTTCCTCGGCTCCTCCCCCAAACACCCGTGGTACGCGGGCGCCGTCCTGCTCGCCGGCCGCGGCGGCACCGTGGCGCTGCACGAGCCGATCGGCATGGCGGTGCGCTACGCGTCGTACGACGAGAAGACCGACACCGGTGTGGAGTTCCCGCCGGACGAGCAGCACCCGATGACCCGGGACACGGTCTTCGACCTGGCCTCCCTCTCCAAGCTGTTCACCTCGGTCCTGGCCGTGCAGCAGATCGAGCGGGGCGCGCTGGAGCTGGAGGGCAAGGTCGCCTCCTGCCTCCCGGAGTTCGGCCGGGCGGGCAAACAGGACGTGACGATCCGTCAACTGCTCACGCACACCTCCGGCTTCCGGCCCGACCTGCCGCTGTACGACGCGCCGGCGTACGAGCAGAAGCTGGAGATGATCTGGGACGAGGCGCCGCTGAACCCGCCCGGCACCGTGTACCTGTACTCCGACCTGAACATGATCTCGCTCCAGCTGGTCCTGGAGCGGATCACCGGCCGCACCCTGGACGTACTGCTGGCCCAGGAGGTCACCGGACCGCTCGGGCTGCGCAGCACCCGGTACAACCCGCCGGCCTCCTGGAAGCCGCGGATCGCCGCCACCGAGGACGCCCGCAGACCCTGGTCGGCCCTGGACCGGGGCCTGGTGTGGGGCGAGGTGCACGACGAGAACGCGTTCAGCCTGGGCGGGGTGGCCGGGCACGCGGGCGTGTTCTCCAGCGCCTGGGACCTGGCGGTGCTGGGCCGGACCCTGCTCAACGGCGGCGCCTACGGGCACGCGCGCATCCTCCGCCCGGAGTCGGTGGAGCTGATGTTCACCGACTTCAACACCGCCTTCCCCGGCGACGAGCACGGCCTCGGCTTCGAGCTGTACCAGCACTGGTACATGGGCGCGATGGCCACCCCGAGCACCGCGGGCCACACCGGCTTCACCGGGACGTCGCTGGTCCTGGACCCGACGACCGACTCCTTCCTCGTGGTCCTCGGCAACTCCGTGCACCCGGTGCGTACCTGGCGTTCCGGCTCGGCCCCCCGGGTCGCGGCGGGGAACAACCTGGCGCGGGCCGTCGCGGTCCGCCCCGAGCAGGGCCGTACCGCCTGGTTCTCCGGGATGGCGAGCAGCACCACCGCGACCCTCGCGCTGCCCGCGCTCGACACCTCCGCGGGCGGCGCACGGCTGCGCTGCTCCCTGTGGTGGGACACCGAGCCGCAGTCGGACGTCCTCACCCTGGAGTCCTCCGCCGACGGGGGAACGTCCTGGCAGCCGGTGCCGTACACGGCGACCCGACGGGGCGAGCAGCCGCAGCAGCACCCGGCGGGCACCGCCACCGGCTTCTCCGGGCGCGTCTGGCACCGGGTCGCGGCCGACCTGCCGGCGGCCCGGCAGCTGGTGGTGCGCTGGCGGTACACGACCGACCGCCTCTACGTGGGGCGCGGCGCGTACGTCGACGGCCAGCGCGTCGAGTCGCACCGGCACGTCCTGTTCGACGAGGTCCGCCCGGCGGACGCGTCCCGCGTGACGGCGCAGGGATGGACCGCTTCCGCGGACTGAGCGACCGGCGGACCGGCGGACCGGCGGACCGGCGGACCGGCGGACCGGCAAGGAACGACCGGGCACGGCCCGACGACCGGGCACGGCCGAGCGGGCACGTCCGGACGATCAGACTCGACCGGGCAACCGGACGTCTGATGGAACCCCGTACATGCCGTGGCGTACATGCCGTGGGCCTGCCCTCCGGAACGGCACGGCAGGCCCACGGCCGATGCACGGGCGTTCGCGGATCGACGGGCGTCCGCGGACGGTCACCCGTCACCCGTCACTCGCCACTCGTCACTCGTTGAAGACGGCCTTCTGCACCTCGTTGGGGCCGTCGAAGTGGTCCTGGCTGAGGCCGTCGAGCCGGCTGACGATCTTCTCGTTGGCCTTGTTCTGCCGGGCGCGTTCCACCAGGTGCTGCTTGTCCGTGGGATAGTCCGCGCCGCTGAGGGCCTTCTGCAGGTCGATCGGGCTGAGGTCGGCCATGGGAGCCTCCGGTGGGGGGTTCGTCCTGTTTTGCCTCGCTCTGTCGGGGTGCCCCGGGACGGCGGGGGCATTCAACCGCCCTGCTACGCATCGCCTTCGGTCGCCCCCTGCCGCGACGTTGCCCTCAGCCGTCCTGCGCCCGGGTCCCCTCCAGCACCGCCATGGCCGCGTTGTGCCCGGGCACGCCGCTGACCCCGCCCCCGCGCACCGCGCCGGCGCCGCACAGCAGCACGTTGGCCTGCCGGGTCTCCACACCCCAGCGGCCGGTGCCCTCCTGGGCGTACGGCCAGCTCAGTGCCCGGTGGAAGATGTTGCCGCCGGGCAGGCCGAGGTCCCGTTCCAGGTCCAGCGGCGTCTTCGCCTCGATGCACGGCCGGCCCTCGGCGTCGGTGGCCAGGCAGTCGGCGAGCGGTTCGGCGAGGTGGGCGTCGAGCTGGGCGAGCGTCGACTTCAGCAGCTCCTCCCGTACGGCGTCGTTGTCCCGGGCGAACAGCCGGGCCGGGGTGTGCAGGCCGAACAGGGTGAGCGTGTGGCAGCCCCGCTCGATCAGTTCCGGACCGAGGATGGTGGGGTCGGTCAGGGAGTGGCAGTAGATCTCCGAGGGCGGCGCGGCGGGCAGCTCACCGGCGGCGGCCTGCGCGTGGGCCGTGGCCAGGGCCCGGTAGCCCTCGGCGATGTGGAAGGTGCCGGCGAACGCCTCCCTCGGGTCGACGGAGGTGTCGCGCAGCCGGGGCAGCCTGCTGAGCAGCATGTTCACCTTCAGCTGGGCGCCCTCCGCGGGCTCGGGCGGCTCCTGGCCGGTCAGCTCGGCCAGGGCCTGCGGAGAGGCGTTCACCAGCACGTGCCGGGCGCCCACCGTGCCCTCGCCGTCCGCGGTCCGGTAGGTGACCTCGGCGGTTCGCCCGTCGGCCTCCACCCGGACGGCCTCGTGCCCGGTGAGGAGACGGGCGCCCGCGGCGCGCGCCGCGTCCGCGAGGGCGTCGGTCAGGGCGCCCATGCCGCCGACCGGGACGTCCCAGTCCCCGGTGCCCCCGCCGATCACGTGGTAGAGGAAGCAGCGGTTCTGCGGCAGGGCCGGGTCGTGGGCGTCGGCGAAGGTGCCGATGAGGGCGTCGGTGAGGACCACTCCGCGGACCAGGTCGTCGGCGAAGAAGTCCTCCACGGCGACGCCGACGGGCTCCTCGAACAGCATGCGCCAGGCGTCCTCGTCGTCGACGCGGCGGCGCAGTTCCGCACGGCCGGGCAGCGGTTCGGTCAGCGTGGGGAAGACCCGCCGGGCGACCCGTCCGGTCATGGCGTAGAAGCGCTGCCAGGCCTGCCACTCGCGGTCGGATCCGGTGAGCCGGGCGAAGGCCTCCCGGGTGCGCTCGGGGCCGCCGCCCACGAGCAGTCCGGTGTGCCTGCCGTCCCGCACGGCGGGGGTGTACGACGAGACGGCGCGGGTGCGCAGCCCGACGTCCAGGCCCAGCTCCTGGACGATCTTCCGGGGCAGCAGGCTGACCAGGTAGGAATAGCGGGACAGCCGCGCGTCCGTCCCGGCGAACGGGCGGGTGGAGACGGCCGCCCCGCCGGTGCGGTCCAGCCGTTCGAGCACCAGCACCGACCGTCCGGCGCGGGCCAGGTAGGCCGCGGCGACCAGGCCGTTGTGCCCGCCGCCGACGATCACCACGTCGTAGCCGCCCTGTGCGTCGTGTGCGTCGTGTGCGCTCATGGCTCTTGGTAGCACGCGGACGTCCGGGCGGCCAGGGCCGCGGCGGGGGCGCGTGCCGACGGCCCGGTGCCTGCCGGGCGGGCGGGCTACGGACCGGCTCTGCGCGGGGCGGGACGTGCCGCCGGACCCAGCCGTGCCACGGCGCGCAGGATGTGCTTGGGCGGCAGTTGCCAGCGCACCTGGGCGGGCACGCAGCGCAGCAGCGTGCCGGTGGCTCGCAGCCGGCGGGTGACGACGCCGGGCGCGGGGGCGGGCCGGCCGTACAGTTCGTGCGCGTACGGCGGCAGGCAGGCGTAGGCCAGGTGCGCCACGTGCCGCCAGAGCAGCTCGCGCGCCGGCACGAGCGGGAGGGGCACCGGCGGGCGGCGCAGGAAGTCGTCCACCGCGCGGGCGTCGGCGCCCGCGGCGAGCCGGGGCCGCACGGAGTCGAAGTAGGCGGCCAGCTCCGACCGGCTCGCGGGCACCGTGTCCGGGTCGAGGCCGACCAGCCGGGCGCTCGCGCGGTGTTCGGCGACGTAGCGGTCGGCGCGTGCGCGGGTGAGCGGGAAACCGGACCGCCACAGCACGTCCAGGTAGGAGTCGATCTCCGCGCAGTGCACCCACAGCAGCAGTTCGGGGGCGTCGACGGCGTACCGTTCGCCCGTGTCCGGGTCGGTGGCCGACAGCAGGCGGTGGATCCTGCGGACCCGGGCGCCCGCCTTCTCCGCGGCGTCCGTCGTCCCGTAGGTGGTCGTGCCGACGAAGTTCGCGGTGCGCATCAGCCGGCCCCAGGCGTCGCGCCGGAAGTCGGAGTTCTCCATCACCGCGCGCACGGCGCGGGGATGCAGCGCCTGGAGGTACAGCGCCCGGATGCCCGCGACCCACATCATCGGATCGCTGTGCACCTGCCAGGTCACCGAGTCCGGCCCGAAGAGCCCCGCGTCCCCGTCGTCCGTGGGCACGGTCGCGGCCGTGCGTATGGTCTCCACGTCCGGCAGGCTAACGCGGAGGCCGTGGCACGTCGACGGGCGCCCGCGCGCTGTGCACCGCCCCGCGCGTCGGCCGCACGCCGTACGGGGCGCGCAGGCCGTGCCGGGAGGTATGCCATGAGGCGCGCACGGCGTGCGGGGGACGCGGGCCGCATGGTGCGTCGTGACGCGGACCGCTCGGACGCACGCGTCCTGCCGTGCGGCGCGGGCACGCGTCGGGTGTGCCGGGCCGGTGGTGCCGCAGGGCCGCCTCGTGGTCAGTCCAGGACCGCGGTGAACTCCCCGCAGGCCTTGGCGCAGGTCCGGCAGGCGTCCGCGGCCTGCTCCGCGCCCGGGTGCCGGTCGAAGACGTGGGCGGTCTCCAGGCAGACGGTCACGCACCACTCCAGCTGGGCGCGGATACCGGCCTCGTCCTGGCTGTTCTGCTCGGACAGCACCCTGCAGGTGGCGTCGCAGACCTCCGCGCACATGATGCCCCTGCGCCGCACGAGGTCCTGCTCCTCACCCCCGCCCACATCCACCAGGCTCGCGCGCAGCGCACAGGCCCGCGCGCACTCCGTGCACGCCTGCGCACACGCGAAACGGTCCTCCAGGAACTGGACGAGTTCCTGTTGCGAAGGCGTCGATGATGTCGTATGCGTCGTGGTCACATCTCGCGAGTAGCCGGTGCCGTACCCGCCAAACCCCGTGCCACGGCGGGCCTGAGCGGTTTTCCGGCCGCCCGGCGGGGGCACCCGTGCGGCACCCCGGAAAGGACCGAAAAACAGAGAAAAGCACCGGATGACCCCGCGGAGCACCGGGACGTGAGAAAAGAATCCGGAAAGCCCCGGGACACCGGGGAGCGACCGCACCACGGAGGTGGATGTCCGTGCCCGGACGACAGGAGCTGCCGTCGACGCTGGAGCGCTCCTCCCAGGACGCCCAGCGCACCTGGATCAAGGCCCACGACTCCGCCGTCGAGACGTACGGCGAGGGCGAGCGGGCCCACCGGGTGGCGTACGGCGCGCTGAAGCACATGTACGAGAAGGTCGGCGACCACTGGGAGCGCAAGGAGGGCGGCCGCAAGGGTCCCTCCGACCCGCGGTCGGCCCGGCCCCGCGGGAGCGGAGGGCGCAGCGGCGAGGGCGTCGACGAGAGCGCGTCCAAGGAGCACCTGTACGACATGGCCAAGCGCCTGGACATCGAGGGGCGCTCGCGCATGACCAAGGACGAACTCCTGACGGCGATCCGCAAGGCGAACCGCTCCCGGACCCGTCAGGCGCGCTCCTAGGCCCTGCCGTCACTTCCCGTCGTCGCCCGGAGGGCGGGCCTGCGGCGTCCGGGAATGTGACGACAGGGCCCGGCGTGCCGTGGCACACCGGTCCGGGGCCGCGGCCCTCGCTTCGCGCACGGGAGCGGGCCCGTCCGGCACGGCGGACAGCGCCCCGGTTCGCCGGCGCGGCCAGGGGTACCCGCGCTCCATGAGCAACGCATCGCTGGACATCGCCGCGGCCGACGGGGCCGCGATCGGCATCTGGCCGTTCGTCGCCGGGCTGGTCCTGGTGGCCCTGCTGATCGGCGCGTTCTGGATGGGCGCGCGCATCCGCCGGCGCGAGCCCGCGCCGCCGCGCCCGGAGGAGCAGCCGCGTCTGCCGGACTCCGGCCCGGTCGGCGAGGTGCTGGAGAACCGTGAGCCCCACGAGGTGCCCCGGGACGGCGAACGGCTGACGCCGCACCGTCTGCCGGCACACGGCAACGCCGCTTCGCGGACGAGCCCCACGCGGACGCGCCCCCGCTGGAACGAGGGGAGCAGCGGCTCGTTCGGCAGCGGCGGCTCCGGTCGCCACTGACCCGCGCCGGCGGGCCCTGCCGGGGTCCGCACCGGGCCCCGGCCACGGCTCGCGGGACCGCCGCACCGGGACCCGACCCGCGAGCGCGAGGTCGTCGCACCGAGGGACCGCTCCGCGTGGTCCTCGCCCCGAGGGAAGTGAGATCCATGGCCGACGACACCGGCCGCAGCGCCCTGCCCCTGCCCGACTACGACCAGTTGCCCCTCGGCTCCCTGGAGAGCAGGGTGCGCTCCCTGCCCGCCGAGGCGGTGGAGGAACTGCTCGCCCACGAACGCACCCACGCCGACCGGCCACCGGCGACCGAGGTGCTCACCGCCCGCCTGCGGCAACTCCAGTCGGGCGCCCGGCCCACCCCGGGCGACCCCTCCGCGCCGCGCCCCGAGCGACGGGAGGGACACGCGGGCTCCCCGGTGACCCCGGCGACCTCGCCGCAGCCGTCCAGCCCGCCGCCGCACGGCACACCGGACCAGCGGGGCAAGCCGAAGGGCGACCGCACGTAGAAGGGGCGTCACCCCTGGTTTCCGGCAGCGGCGCACGGGCACCCGTGCGCCGTGCTGATGCGGAGGAGGAGGGCCCGGGCCGCGGCCGGGCTCCGTGACGCGGCCGAGCGGACCACCGACCACCTCGACGGGCGGGCGCCCGTGTACGAAGCGGGGGGCCTCCTGCGGAAGGCCTTCCCCGGGCACTGGTCGTTCCTGCTGGGCGAGATCGCCCTGTACAGCTTCGTGGTGCTGCTCGTGACCGGCGTCTGGCTGACACTGTTCTTCCGTCCGGACATGACCGAGGTCGTCTACCACGGCACCTACACCCCGCTGGACGGCATCCGCATGTCGGCCGCCTACCGGTCGACGCTGCACATCAGCTTCGACGTGCGCGGCGGGCTGCTCATCCGGCAGCTGCACCACTGGGCCGCGCTGGTCTTCGTCGCCGCGATCGGCGTGCACATGCTGCGCGTGTTCTTCACCGGCGCGTTCCGCCGCCCCCGCGAGATCAACTGGATGATCGGTGTGACCCTGTTCCTGCTGGCGCTCGCCGAGGGCTTCGCGGGCTACTCGCTGCCGGACGACCTGCTGTCGGGGACGGGGCTGAGGATCGCGCAGGGCGTCATGCTGTCGGTCCCGGTCGTCGGGACGTACGTCGGATTCCTCGTCCTCGGCGGCCAGTTCCCCGGGCACGAGGTGATCTCGCGGCTGTACTCGCTGCACGTCCTGCTCGTCCCGGGCCTGCTGCTCGCCCTCGTCACCGCGCACCTGATCCTGGTGTTCCACCTGAAGCACACCCAGTGGGCGGGCCGGGGCCGCACCAAGGCGAACGCGGTGGGCAAGCCGTTGTTCCCGCAGTTCACGGCGAGTTCGCTGGGACTGCTCTGCACCGTGTCCGGCGTCCTGACCCTGCTCGCCGGGGTGGCACAGGTCAACCCCGTCTGGAAGTACGGTCCTTACCGCCCCGACATGGTGTCGAGCGGGTCCCAGCCCGACTGGTACGTCGGTTTCCTGGAAGGCTCGCTGCGGCTGGTACCGCCGTGGGAGACCTCCGTCGCCGGGCACACCGTGATGTGGAACGTCCTCCTGCCCGGCGTCGTCCTGCCGCTCGCCCTGTTCGCCGTCCTGTACGCGTACCCGTTCTTCGAGGCATGGGTCACCGGTGACCGGCAGGAGCACCACCTGGCCGACCGGCCCCGCGACCGGCCCGTACGCACCGGACTCGGCGTCGCCGGGCTGAGCTTCTACGCGGTGCTGCTCGCGGCGGGCGGCAACGACATCCTCGCCCACACCTTCAAGGTCTCCCTGAACGCGCTGACCTGGACCTTCCGCGTCTGTCTGGTCCTGCTGCCGCCGCTGTCCCTCATGGTCACCAAACGGCTCTGCCTCGCCCTGCGGGAGGCCGAGGAGGAGCGGCTGGCGAGGGGCGAGGAGACCGGCGAGGTGCGGCAGACGGTGAGCGGCGGCTACACCGCGCGGCACGTGCCGGTCGACGAGGAGACCCGGCATGCCGTACGGGCCCGGCGGGTGCCCCGGCCCCTCACGTCACCGGAGGACGCCGGCGGGGACGCGTCCCGGGTGGGGCGGCTGCGGGCCACTCTCAACTCCTGGTACTCCCAGGACGGTGGGGAGGGGCCAGGCCTTCAGGAGGAGGAGCCGGAGCCCGGTGCGGGGCGCGGGCCGGGCCGCTGAGCGGCGGCAGGCGCGCCGTCCTGCGCTCCGGGCGGTGCGCTCTGCGGGCCGGTGGCCGCCCCGCCGCGCTCGTCGTCGCGGCCTGCGTGCTGGAAGACCATTCCGAGCACCCCGCAGACGAGCACCCCGCAACCCATCAGGACCAGCCAGAGGCCGAGGACGACGCCCAGGGCGAGCAGCACGGCGCCGAGCGCGACGACGACGGGCCAGGGGCTGTGCGGGGAGAAGAAGGCCAGCGGCCCGGCCGTGTCGACGACCTCGGCGTCCTGGCGGTCCTGCGCACGCGGGCCGCGCCTGCGGTGCTGCACGCGCAGGAAGAAGGCGACGAGCGCGGCCGTCAGGCAGGTGACGGCCAGGGCGGCGGTGCCGGCGGGCTCCGCCGCCCACCATCCGTAACCGGCGGCGGTGACGGCGAAGAAGAGCGCCACGCCGGTGAAGAGCCGTGCCTCGGTTTTCACAGGGGCGCCTCTCGGGTCGGGCGGCCGGCCGGTCCCCCGCCGCTCGTCGTTCCGTTGCCCCGGGCCACGTCCGGGTGGTGGAGGTCGAACGCCGGGGACTCGGAGCGGATGCGGGGCAGCGCGGTGAAGTTGTGGCGCGGGGGCGGGCAGGAGGTCGCCCACTCCAGCGAACGGCCGTAGCCCCAGGGGTCGTCGGTCTCCGCCCGGCGCCCGCTCCTGGCCGATTTCCAGACGTTGTACAGGAACGGCAGGGTGGACAGGCCGAGCAGGAAGGCGCCGATGGAGCTGACGGTGTTGAGGGCGGTGAAGCCGTCGGCGGCCAGGTAGTCGGCGTAGCGGCGGGGCATGCCGGTCTCACCGAGCCAGTGCTGCACCAGGAACGTGGTCTGGAAGCCGGTGAAGAGGGTCCAGAAGTGGATCTTCCCGAGCCGTTCGTCGAGGAACCGGCCGGTGAACTTCGGCCACCAGAAGTAGAACCCGGCGAACATCGCGAACACCACGGTGCCGAAGAGCACGTAGTGCAGGTGGGCGACGATGAAGTAGCTGTCGGTGAGGTGGAGGTCGAGCGGCGGGGACGCGATCAGCACGCCGCTCATCCCGCCGAGCAGGAAGGTCACCATGAAGCCGAGCGACCACAGCATGGGCGTCTCGAAGGACAGCGACCCCTTGTGCATGGTGCCGATCCAGTTGAAGAACTTCACGCCGGTGGGCACCGCGATGAGGAACGACATCAGGGAGAAGAAGGGCAGCAGGACCGCGCCGGTGGCGAACATGTGATGGGCCCACACCACCGCGGAGAGCATGGTGATGGCGATGGTCGCGCCGACCAGGGTGACGTAACCGAAGATCGGTTTCCGGCTGAACACCGGGATGACCTCCGAGACGATGCCGAAGAACGGCAGGGCGACGATGTACACCTCGGGGTGCCCGAAGAACCAGAACAGGTGCTGCCACAGCAGGGCGCCTCCGTCGCCGGCCTCGAAGATCCGCGCGCGGAACTTCCGGTCGGCCTCCAGGGCGAGCAGGGCGGCGGTGAGGACGGGGAAGGCGGGCAGCACGAGGATCGAGGTGAACAACGCGTTCCAGGTGAAGATCGGCATCCGGAACATGGTCATGCCGGGGGCGCGCAGGCACAGGATCGTGGTGATGAAGTTGACGGCGCCCAGCGTCGTGGAGACGCCCGTGACCACCAGCCCCATCACCCACAGGTCGCCGCCCGCGCCGGGGCTGCGGATCGCGCTGTTGAGCGGCGCGTAGGCGAACCAGCCGAAGCCGGCCGCTCCCCCGGGCACCAGGAATCCGGACACCACCGTCAGCCCGCCGAACAGGTACAGCCAGTAGGACAGCGCGTTGAGCCGCGGGAAGGCGACGTCGGGCGCGCCGATCTGCAGCGGCATGACCGCGTTGGTGAACCCGGCGAACATCGGGGTCGCGAACAGCAGCATCATCACCGTGCCGTGGATGGTGAAGAGCTGGTTGTACTGCTCGGCGCTGACCAACTGGAGTCCGGGCCGGGCGAGTTCGGCCCGCATCAGCAGGGCGAGCACCCCGCCGAAGAGGAAGAACGAGAAGGCCGTGGCCATGTACAGGTTGCCGATCACCTTGTGATCGGTCGTGGTGGCCCAGCGCAGCAGGGCCCGTCCGAGTGCCGGGTTCGCTCCTCTCCCGGCTCCCCCCGGTCCCCCGGTTCCCCCGCGCGGTCCTCGCGTCGTCGTCCTGCCCACCGCCATGGCGCCGTGGGTACCCGGGAAGACCGGAACCAAGCCGCCCGTGCGGTGGCGGGGGCCGGCCGGCGGTGCGCGGGGCAGGTTCCGGGGCGGCCGGCGGTGCGCGAGGCGGGCCGGGTGCGGCCGGCCGACGCGCGGGGGGCGCGGGGAGGACGGCCGAGGCGGGCGACGACGGAGGCGGCCGTGTCCCTGCACGTGCGGGACCGGGGGCGGCGTCGTCCGCGCACGGCCGGGACCGGGGCGGGCGTCGTCCGCGCGGGCGGGGGGCGGGCGTCGTCCGCGCACGTGTGGCGCAGGGCGCCGCTGGGCACCCGGGTCGGGGTCCGCGACCGGCGGGACCGGCGAAGGAGGGTGTTCCATGACGGCCGCACAGGAGTCGTACGACGACCGTGACGAGGTGCCCCTGGGCGGGTACGCCGCGCTCGCGGCGACGTTCACGGCGGGCGCGGCGCTCTTCGCCGGGGTGGCCCGCCGGCGGGGCGTCCGGCTGCCCGAGCGGGTGCCGCCGTGGGACGTGGCCCTGCTGGGGGCGGCGACGTTCAAGGCCTCCCGGCTGCTGACCAAGGACAAGGTCACCAGTTTCCTGCGGGCGCCCTTCACCCGGCGCGGCGAAGAGCTGCCGGCGGGTGAGGTCATGGACCAGCCGCGCGGCAGTGGCGTCCGGCGCGCGATCGGCGACCTGGTGGCCTGCCCGTTCTGCACCTCGGTGTGGGTGGCCGGCGCCCTGACCGGCGGTTACGTCTGCGCGCCCCGGGCCACCCGGCTGCTCTGCGCGGGTCTGGGTGCGGTCACGGCGGCGGACTGGCTCCAGTACGCCTGGACACTCACCGAGCAGGAGGCCGAGGGCTGAGCCGCGCGCCCCGAGGGGCTGTCGCGGCCGGCGCCGAGGGCGCCGGCCGCGCAGGACCCCCGGGGACGCTCGCGCGGTCATCCGAGCGGGACGGTCACCTCGCCCGCGCCCTCGGCACTGGCACCGCCCGCGACCCGCACCGTGAAGGGCCGGTCGGTGCCCTCGGCGGTGACCCGCAGCAGCCGGCCCTCGCGCCGGACGCGGAACTCGGCGGCAGTGGCACCGCTCAGGTCGGGGACGCGGACCGGGCGGACGCCGTCGGCCGCGTCCGACGGGTGGACGAGCAGGGTGAGGTGTGCCAGCCAGTCACCGTCGGGCCGCTCGTCCTCGGCGGCCAGGGGCAGGACGACGCCCTCGCGGACGTAGAGGGGCAGGCTGTCGTAGCCGTGGCGTTCGGTGCGCCACACCGGTCCGGTGACCCGCTCTCCGCTGAGGAGGTGGGTCCAGGTGCCCTCGGGCAGGTACACCTCCACCTCTCCGTCCTCGCTGCACACCGGGGCGACCAGGACGTCGGGGCCGAGCATGTACTGGCGGTCGATCGGACGGCAGGCCGGGTCGTGCGGGAACTCCAGGACCATCGGCCGCATCACCGGGACGCCGGTGCGGTGGGCCTCGACGGCCACCCCGTACAGGTAGGGCATGAGGCGGTGTTTGAGCAGGGTGAAGCGCCGGGCGACCTCGACGGCCTCCTCGCCGAACTCCCACGGCACGCGGTAGGACGACGAACCGTGCAGGCGGCTGTGGGAGGAGAGCAGGCCGAAGGCCAGCCAGCGCTTGAAGACCGCCGGGTCGGGCGTTCCCTCGAAGCCCCCGATGTCGTGGCTCCAGAAGCCGAACCCGCTCAGCGACAGGGACAGGCCGCCCCGGAGCGACTCGGCCATGGCCTCGAACGACGACCAGCAGTCGCCGCCCCAGTGCACGGGGTACTGCTGGCCGCCCGCCGTCGCGGACCGGGCGAAGACCACGGCCTCGCCCTGCCCGCGCTCCTTCTCCAGGAGTTCGAAGACCGTCCGGTTGTACAGGTGGGTGTAGTAGTTGTGCATGCGCTCCGGGTCGGAGCCGTCGTGCCAGACGACGTCGGTGGGGATGCGTTCGCCGAAGTCCGTCTTGAAGCAGTCCACGCCCTGGTCCAGCAGTGGCTTCAGCTTCGCCTGGAACCATGCGCGGGCGTCGGGGCTGGTGAAGTCGACCAGGCCCATGCCGGCCTGCCACAGGTCCCACTGCCACACGTCGCCGTCCGGCCTGCGCACCAGGTGTCCGAGCGCGGCGGCCTCGTCGAACAGCGGGGACTTCTGCGCGATGTAGGGGTTGATCCAGGCGCTGACCTTCAGGCCCTTGGCCTTCAGCCGGGCGAGCATGCCCTCCGGGTCGGGGAAGACCTCGGGGTCCCACTGGAAGTCGCACCACTGGTACTCGCGCATCCAGAAGCAGTCGAAGTGGAAGACGGAGAGCGGGATGCCGCGCTCGGCCATGCCGTCGACGAAGGACATGACCGTCTTCTCGTCGTAGTCCGTGGTGAAGGAGGTGGTCAGCCACAGGCCGAAGGACCAGGCGGGGGGCAGGGCCGGGCGGCCGGTGAGGGCGGTGTAGCGGGTGAGGACGTCCTTGGGGGTGGGGCCCGCGACGACGTAGTACTCCAGCGTCTGGTCCTCGACGCTGAACTGCACCTGTCCGACGGACTCCGAGCCGACCTCGAAGGAGACGGCGCCGGGGTGGTTGACGAAGACGCCGTAGCCGCGTGAGGACAGGTAGAAGGGGATGTTCTTGTAGGCCTGCTCGCTGCTGGTGCCGCCGTCGGCCTGCCAGACGTCGACGACCTGGCCGTTCTTGACGAACGGGGTGAAGCGTTCGCCGAGGCCGTAGATCTGCTCGCCGACGCCGAGCGCGAGCTGGGTGAGGACGTGGTGCGCTCCGTCGTCGGTGGTGGCGAAGGCGGTGCCCTTGCGGCCGGCCCGGGTCAGCTCCCGCCCGCCCGCCCCGTGGAAGGTCAGGGTGTGCGGGGCCGCGCGGTCCAGGCGCAGGGTGAGCGGACCGCTGACCAGTTCGGTGACGGTGCCGTCCCGGCGGACCTCACCGGCGCCGCCGGGCTCGGCCGCCAGGTCGAAGTCCGGGCCCGGGTGCCGCTTGCCGGCGTGGTGGGTGACGCGGACGCCGATGACGCCCTCGGCGGGCGAGAAGCAGTCGACGGTGAGGAGCGGGGCGTTGAGGGTGTCCCCTCTGCGGGTCACCCGCTGCACGGCGGCATAGCTGGTGAAGCGCTTCGATTCGATACGTACGTCGCGGATCTCGGTGGCGTACCCGAGCTGGACGCCGTCGCGGATGCGCCAGAACCCGTTGGTGAACTTCATGGTCTTCCTCGGGGGAGCGGGACTGTTCGGCGGGGCTGCGCAGGCTGTCGCCCGGCATTTTGATCGTACACAAAACAAATAGGCAGCACAGGCGTCTTGCCTGATACTCACGCGACTGACCAGGCACTTTTTCCGGACCGGCACGGAGTGCCACTTCGAAGGGTGCGCGAACCAACACGCGTACAGGGCTAGCGCGGCGGCAGCGATTGACGTATTAGTCATCTCAGCAAACAAAGCCTCCGGCGACGCCGCCGGGCGACACGACAGCAAGGGCCGCAGCATGTCGAAGCGCTTCAACAGGACTCCTGAAGATCGGTTCACGACCGGGGTGTGGACCTTCGGCAGGCCGGGACGGGACCCGGCTGCCGCGGGCGGCGGGCGCTCACGCCGGGCCCTCGCGCCGCTCACCGCCGTCCTCGCCCTGGTCGCCGGCGCGGGTCTGAGCGGCTGCGGTCAGCAGCGCGACGCCGGTGTCTACACCGTGCTCAACTCCTCGACCGACGAGTCCTACCACCGCTGGGACGCCCAGGCGATGGCCCGCTGCGGCGAGCAGCTCGGCGTCACCATCGAGCAGCAGAGCGTCCCGGCCGCACAGGTGATGACGAAGGCCCTGCGCATGGCGTCCTCGAAGTCGCTGCCCGACATCGTGCAGTTCGACGCCTCGGAGATGCCGACGTTCGCCGAGGCGGGCGGTCTGGTCGACCTCAAGACGCTCGGCCTGAGCACCCGGGACATCCCCCAGGGCATCGTGAACTTCGGCTCGTACAAGGGGACGTACTACGGTGCGGCACGGTCGGTGAACACCCTGGCGCTGTTCTACAACAAGGACATCCTCGACCAGGCCGGTGTGCAGGTCCCCACCACGTGGGACGAGCTGCGCAGGGCCGCGAAGAAGCTCACCGGGGGCAAGCGGTACGGAGTGGCGCTCAGCGCGGGCGGCGCGGAGGACGGCGTCTTCCAGTTCACCCCGTTCATGTGGTCCAACGGCGGCGACGAGACCAGGCTGGACAGCCCGCAGGTCGTCGGGGCGCTCGACTACTGGAAGGCCCTGCTGGCGGACGGCTCGCTGTCGAAGTCGACGGTCAGCTGGACGCAGGCGGACGTCAACGACCAGTTCATGGCCGGCAACGCCGCGATGATGATCAACGGCCCGTGGCAGGTGGAGACGCTGAACACGAAGAAGTCGCTGCACTGGGGCATCGCCAAGATCCCGGTCCCCCGGGCGGGCGCGCCCTCCGTCGGTCCGCTCGGCGGCGCCGTGCTCACCGTGCCCGACACCGGTGACCAGGCGCGGGAGAAGCGGGCGGGCGAGATCGTCGCCTGTCTGGCGAGCCAGAAGGAACAGCTGACCTACGCGCTCAACAGCTGGATGGTCCCGGCGAACGCCAAGGCCGCCGCCGTGTGGCGCACCCGGGTGCCCGAACTGGACGCGCTCGCCGACCAGGTGGCCGCCGCCCGGTCCCGGACCGCCAAGCTCGGCGCCGGCTGGCCGAGTGTGTCGCTCGCCCTGCAGAGCGCCTTCCAGTCCGCCCTGACCGGCCAGTCCAGCGAGGCCGCCCTGAAGCGCGCCCAGCAGCGGGCCACGAGCGGGAACTGAGGTACGCCACCATGACCACGTCCACCGTCACCGTCCCGGTGCCCGCCACCGAGCAGAGCACCGGCGCCCCGGATCCACGACGGCTGCGGCTGCGCCGCAGCCTCACGCGGTGGGGGTTCGTCGCCCCCGCGGTCGTCTTCATGCTCCTGTTCTTCGGCTATCCGCTCGTCCGCAACGTCGTGATGAGCTTCCAGCACTACACACCGAAGACCTTCTTCACCGGCGACGCACCCTTCAACGGCACCGACAACTGGATCAACGTCTTCCAGGACCCGCTGTTCGGCAAGGCACTGTGGCACACCCTCGTCTTCACCGCCGGATCACTGCTCGGACAGTTCTCCATCGGCCTCGCACTCGCCGTGTTCTTCAGCCGCAGATTCCCCCTCAACGGCGTCCTGCGCTCCCTGATCCTGCTGCCCTGGCTGGTGCCCATGGTCGTCTCCGGCATCGTGTGGCGGCGCATCCTCGACCAGGACACCGGCGTCCTGAACTCGTTCCTGGACACCCTCGGCCCGGGCGGCCACACCCCCTGGCTGACCAGCCCCGGCATGGCCCTGGTGTCGGTAATCCTCGTCAACATCTGGATCGGCATCCCCTTCAACATGGTCATCCTCTACGGCGGACTCCAGGAGATCCCCAGGGAACTGCACGAAGCGGCCGCCCTGGACGGCGCCACCGCCTGGCGGACCTTCCGCTCCGTCACCCTGCCCATGCTCAAACCCGTGATCACCGTCGTCCTCGTCCTCGGCTTCATGTCGACGGTCAAGATCCTCGACCTGATCCTCGCCCTCACCGACGGCGGCCCCGCCGACGCCACCCAGACCCTGGGCACCCTCACCTACCAGAACTCCTTCGTACGCCTGGACTTCGGCGCCGGCGCCGTCGTCGGCAACGTACTCATCCTCATCTCCGCCGTCTTCGCGGTGTTCTACCTGCGGGCCAACCGCACCGAGGGGAAGTGACCACCATGACCGCTCGCACGCCCACCACACCCGGGCGCCGCTGGGGCTCCACCATCGCCGGTGTGCTCATCCTGTGCGTGATGCTCTTCCCCCTGTACTGGATGCTCAACACCGCCCTCCAGCCCGAATCGGGGCTCCTCCAGGTCGACCCGGTACCCGCCCGCCTGGACCTGTCCGGCTTCTCCAAAGCCCTGGACGACCAGGGCGGCCACCTGCTCACCTCGCTGGCCGTCTCCCTCGGCGCCGTCGCCATCTGCCTGGCGATCTCCGCCCCCGCGGCCTACGCACTGGCCCGGTTCCGCCTGCCCGGCTCCCGGACGATCGTCTTCACCACACTGATCACCCAGATGGTCCCCGGCATCGTCATCGCCAACGCGCTCTACAACTCCTACGTCGACCTCGGCCTCGTCAACTCCTACTTCGGCCTCATGCTCGCCGACGCCTCCCTCGGCATCCCCTTCTCGATCGTCCTGATGCGCTCCTTCATGGTCTCCATCCCGGGCGAGGTGATCGAAGCCGCCCAGATGGACGGCGCCGGCCCCGTACGCACCTTCGTGCAAGTCGTCCTGCCGATGAGCCGCAACTCCCTGATCACCTCCGGCCTGTTCGCCTTCCTCTTCTCGTGGAGCGACTTCATGTTCGCCCTCACCCTGAACACCACCGACGACGTCAAACCCGTCACCCTCGGCATCTACCAGTACATCGGCGCCCACGTCGGCGACTGGGGCTCCGTGATGGCCGCCTCCGTACTCTCCGCCGTCCCCGCAGCCGTCCTCCTCGTCCTCGCCCAGAAGTACATCGCCGCCGGCATCACCGGCGGCTCCGTCAAGTAACCCGTCCCACGGCACATCTGGAAACGGCCTCCATGACTGACCTTCCCGACACCACCGGCTTCCCCGGCTTCCCGCCCGGCTTCGTCCTCGGCGCCGCGACCGCCTCGTACCAGATCGAGGGCGCGGCACGGGAGGACGGCCGCGGCCCGTCGATCTGGGACACCTACAGTCACACCCCCGGTCTGGTCGCCAACGGCGACACCGGTGACGTGGCCTGCGACCACTACCACCGCTACCGCGAGGACGTGGCGCTCCTGCGCGACCTGGGCGTGGACTCGTACCGCTTCTCGATCGCCTGGCCGCGCATCGTGCCGGACGGCACGGGCCCGGTGAACCGGAAGGGCCTGGACTTCTACTCCCGGCTGGTCGACGAACTGCTGGCGGCCGGCATCGAGCCGGCCGCCACCCTCTACCACTGGGACCTGCCGCAGGCCCTGGAGACCCCGTCGGACGGCGGCTCCGCCGCGGGGCGCGGCTGGCGGGTCCGGGAGACGGCCGAGCGGTTCGCCGAGTACACCGCGGTCGTCGCCGAGCACCTGGGCGACCGCGTGCCGCGCTGGATCACCCTCAACGAGCCGTGGTGCAGCGCGTTCCTCGGCTACTCCGTCGGGCGGCACGCACCCGGCGCCAAGGAGGGCCGGGGCGCGCTGGCCGCCGCCCACCACCTGCTGGTCGGCCACGGACTGGCCGTGCGGGCGCTGCGCGCGGCGGGGGTGCGCGAGGTCGGCATCACCCTCAACCTGGACCGCAACCTGCCCGCCACCGGCTCCCCCGCCGACCTGGCGGCCGTGGTCCGCGCCGACACCCAGCACAACCTCGTGTGGACCGAGCCCCTCCTGGCGGGCCGTTATCCGGACACGGAGGAGGAGACCTGGGGCGAGCTGATCAGCGGGCAGGACTTCCGGCGCGAGGGCGACCTTGAGCTGATCTCGCAGCCGCTGGACTTCCTCGGGGTCAACTACTACCGGCCGATCGTCGTCGCCGACGCCCCCCACCGCGAGAGCGATCCCGCCCGGCGCGTGGCCACGGACAACCGCTACCAGGAGGTGCCGCTCGCGGGGGCCCGCCGCACCGCCATGGGCTGGCCGGTCGCCCCCGCCACCTTCACCGACCTGCTGGTCTCCCTCAAGGAGCGCTACGGGGACGCCCTGCCGCCGCTCCACATAACGGAGAACGGGTCGGCCGAGGAGGACGAGGTGAGCCCCGACGGCGCGGTCCACGACACCGACCGGGTGGCCTACCTGCGGGACCACCTCGGCGCGCTGCGGGCCGCCATGGACGCGGGGGTGGACGTCCGCGGCTACTACGTGTGGTCGCTGCTGGACAATTTCGAGTGGGCGTTCGGCTACGACAAGCGTTTCGGCATCGTCCGGGTCGACTACGACACGCAGCGGCGCATCCCGAAGGACAGCTATCACTGGTACAGGTCGCTGATCGCCGCACAGCGCGGCTGACCGAGGCAGGGCGACGCGGGGCCGGCCGCTGCGGGGGGCCGGCCACGCTACGGGGCCGACCGCTACGAGGACCGGCCGCGCTGCGGGACCGGTCGCTGCGGGGCCCGCTTTAAAGCTGCGAACAAAAGTGGGTTCCGATCAGCGGACGGTGTCCGGTGCGTGCGATCGCAAGGCGCCGGAAGGTCCTTGTAGCGGAGCTACCAGGGCCTTCCGGCAACACGGCGAGGGCGCGTGCCGGGCGCCGACCGCCGGGGCCCATTTTTGTTCGCAGCTCTTACCCCGTGGGACGGGACCGCCGCGCGGGTCAGGACCGCGCCTCGTGCGGGTCGGGGCCGCGCGCGGCGCGCTCGGCGTAGGCGGCCGGGTCGGCCAGTACCTCCCGCACGACGACTCCGGCCGCGCCCCGGGCGGCGTCGCCCAGCGCGGAGGACGCCCGCAGCCTGCTCCGGTCCTCGCGCCACAGCCCGGAGACCACCCGGCGCGCCAGTTCACGGTCGACGGCCGGGGCCAGCCACTCGATCAGTTCCCGGTAGACACCGCCGAGCATCACGGCGTCCGGGTCGAACAGGTTCACCGCTCCCGACACCGCCACGCCCAACTGCCGCCCGGCCCGCTCCATCGCGGCCAGCGCGGCGGGGTCCGCGCGCCGTGCCCGGCGCTGGAGTTCGGCGACACCCGGCACGCCGGCGTCCGTGCCGACGCCGGACGCGTCCAGCAGGGCGGCCTGACCGGCGTACTGCTCCAGGCAGCCCCGGGCGCCGCACCGGCACAGCGGGCCGTCCGGGTCGACCACCATGTGCCCGATCTCGCCGGCGAAACCGTGCGCGCCGCGCAGCAGTTCGCCCCGGAGCACGAGGGCACCGCCGATGCCGATCTCCCCGGTGAGGTACAGGAAACTGCGCACTCCCTCCGTCCCCGCGCCGTACCACAGTTCCGCGAGCGCGGCGGCGTTCGCCTCGTTGTCGGAACTGACCGGCAGCGCCGGACGGTCGGGCCGCAGCGCGCTCAGCGCCTGCGCGAGCAGTCCCTCGAGGGGGACGCGCCGCCAGCCGAGGTTGGGGGCCTGCCGGACGGAGCCGCCGGTGACCAGGCCCGGCACCGCCACATGGGCACCGACCGGCTCGAGCCCCTGAGCGGCGGCCGAACCCAGCGCCCGTGCGGCCAGCCGGGCCGCGCGTCGCAGCACCTGCGACGGCGGCACCCCGCGGTTGTCGACGTGTTCCTCCAGCCGGACCCGGTCGGTGCCGGCGAGGTCGACGACGCAGACGACGACGTGACCGACGTTGATCTCCACGCCGAGGCCCGCCGGGCCGGTTTGGGCGACCTTGAGCACCGTGCCGGGGCGGCCCGCCTGGCCGCTGCTCGTCTTGCCCGACTCGGTGACGAAGCCGTGGGCGAGCAGTTGCTCGACGAGGGAGGACACCGCGGCCCGGGTCAGTCCGACCCGGGTGGCGATCTGGGCCCGTGTCACCTCGCCCGCGTCGTGCACGGTCCGCAGCACGAGGCTGAGGTTGTGCCGTCGGACGGTGACCTTGTCGGCCTTCGGCCCCAGCTCAGTGGTGTGGTTCTTCATCGTGGTGTCGAGCGTAACGACGCGACGGACGGGGTCCCGACCCGCGACCGGCCGAAGCCCCCCGGCGCGCGGCGAAGACGGCCCGCAGCCGGTTGGGGGGCCCGCTTGCGGCACGGTGGCGGCTCGCAGGCGGCAGGGCGACGGCCCGCGGGCGGCGGACGGGCGCCCCCGGCGGGGCGCGGCGCACGGGGTTGGCCGTACCAGGGGCTCGCTCGCGAGGTCACACCAAGGGCTCCGGGTCACACCAGGGGTTCGCTCAGTTCGACGGCACGCAGCGCGGCGGCCAGCGCCTGCGCGTCACCGACGTCGAGGGCGGTGTCGGTGAGTTTGATGACGTGCTCGTCGCCGTGGACGAGGGCCCGTTCGAAGACCTCTTCCGGCGTGAACGTGCCCGGGGGCGCGTACGCGACCGGGTCCCGGGGCGCGTACATCGCGGTGACCGCCGCGGACGCCGTCCAGGCGGCCCGCAGGCTCGGAACCCACAGCACCCGGGGCAGCGCGGGCAGCGTGCGCAGCACGGCGTTGGGAGCCGTCGCGGCATGGACCAGCATCGTCGGCTCGCCGTGGCCGTGTGTCGCGTACCGGTGGGTCGCCGCGCGCACCAGTTCGGTGAGGCGGCGGTGCGCCTCGTCGGCGTCCGTGACCGTGGCCGCCCACACGGGCAGGCCCGTGACGCGGCCGAGCCGGTCCGGGAAGCCGCCGTCCTGCTCCGCGATGGGCGCCACCGCGTCGAGGGCACCGGCCGCGCTCGCGGCACCGGGCAGCGGGACGATGTCCGCCACGGGACGGTGACGGGCGGCCCAGTAGCCGAGGCCGTGGGCGAGTTCGGCCAGGCGCGGCCCGGTGCTCTCGCCGGACAGCAGGGTGCGTACGGCGTGGCCGACCCGGATCACCGGGTGCGTCGAGCCGCCGTACATGCCGGGCAGCAGCCGGGGCCACCACTCGGTCAGCACGTCGCGCCAAGGGCGTTCGGCGATCTCGCGTTCGAAGTGGCCGATCCAGTCGGCGACCCGGCGCGGATCGCCGAGCGCCGTACGCCAGTCGGCGGCCGTGACGGGTCCGGTGCCGGACGGGAAGTCCTCCAGTTTGCCGCTGTACAGATCGAGCCAGCGGTGCACCGCGCCCGCCTGCCCGTGCGCGGCCAGCGCCTCGACGGCCATCGGCGCGTGGTTGGTGAGCCGCCCGAGCCGTTCCGGACCCGACCGGTGCAGTCGCTCGAGCGCTTCGTCGAGAATTCCTGTCTGTGCCATGGCGAGGACGCTAGGCCCTGTCGTCACATTCCCGCCTGCCTCGCGACGCCATGCACGCACTCTCGCCGCACCGGGCCCAGACCCGAGTACGTCCAGTACGAGGGTCAGGGCCCGGCACGCCGAGAGCACGCACCTGACGCCGCGAGGCCCGCCCTCCGGGCGGACGACGGGAATGTGACAACAGGACCTAGGCGGCCGTCCGCGGCGGCGGAACGGGCGGAAGTCGTAACGTCACCACCGGCACTGCGCGTCCGGTCCTAGGCGGGACGTCGTAGGACCGCCTCAGAGCCCTTCGCAGGGGGACCTTCCGCCGCGGGCCTTCCGCACGAGCTTTCCGCACGGACCTTGCTCACGGGCTTTCCGCGCAGGCCTCACCGGCTGCCCTTCGCCGGGGGGCGGCGAAGGGTGCGGCGCGGGCCGCGCGCCGGACCGCCCCCGCGCTCCGGACGGCCCGCCGCCCGCCGGACTGCGGCCGCGCGGAGCGGCGGGCGGGTGCCGTGGCCGTACGCCCGGATGGAGCACACCGGCGCGGTCCCCGACCGCCGCAGTTCCTACTGTGGGTACCGAACCGGGCACGTTCTGTCCGTTCGGTCCCCTCTCACCCGTGCGGGGACCGCCCGCGCCGGTTCCGCCAGACGCCGGTTCTCCCAGAAAGGCTCTGCCGTGAACGTACCCATACCCTGGCGCCGCCGTGGCGCCGCACTGCTCGCGCTCGGCGCCGTCCTGTGCGGTCCGGCCGCACCGGCGCTCGCCCGCACCACTGTCCCGAGTCCCCTGGCGACCGCCGGTGCCCGCACCGCCGACGCGCGCACCGGAGGCGACGGACCGGCGGCGCTGTCGCCGCTCGCCTGCCGCCTCGGCGAGGAGCTGGCCGCGCTGCGTGGCAAGGACCTGGAGACGGCCTTCCTCGCGGGGATCATCGCGCACCACGAGGCGGCCATCGACATGGCCCGGCTGGAGACGGAGCGGGGCACGGACGGCGCGCTGCGCGCGCGTGCGAAGGACCTGATCACCGCCCACCAGCGCCAGGTGGAGCAGTTCACCCGCTGGTTGCGCCAGTGGTACGGGCTGACTCCCGAGCAGGCGTCGGCGAAGCTCCCCGCCGGCGTCGGCAAGGCGGTGCGGGGGCTGGAGGAGGAGGGCCGGCGCATGCTGGCCGGGCTGCGCGCGACGGCCGGCGGCGAGGCGTTCGACCGTGCGTTCGTGAACATGATGATCCCGCACCACAACTCGGGTCTCGTCGAGTTCCTGGAGCCGCAGGCGCGTGCGGTCCACGACGAGCTGCGGGCGGCCGCCGCCTCCGGGGCCACCGGCCAGGAGTCGGAGATCACGGACTTCCTGACCTGGCTCTCCCGGCACGCCGGGCAGGCCGCCGCCCCGCGGACCGACACGCCGGCGGCCGCGTCCACGTCCGCCTCCGCGTCGGCGCAGGCCGTGCTGCCGCGGGGCGCGGCGGACACCGGGGACGGCGCCGGCCAGACCTCCACCGCGCCGCTCATCGCCGCCGGGAGCGCCGTGGCCGCCGCCGGCGCGGGCGCCGGCGCCCTCCTGCTGCGGCGTCGGCGCGGTGCCGCGCGCGGCTGACGACGACGGCGGCCAGGGGCGTTCCGGGCGCGGCGACGGGCGTCCGGGCCATGACGCCGGTCATCGTGGACGCGCCGCCGGACTTCCCGGAGGGGACCCGGGACCTTCCGGAAACGGCCCCGAGCCTCCCGGAGACGTCGCGGGCCTTCCCGGACGCGCCGCCGGACATCCCGAGGGCGGCCCGGGACTCCCCGGGGAAGACCCGGGACTTCCCGGCCGCGACCCCGGTCCTCCCGGACACCCCGAAGGCGACGGACCTCCCGGAAACGATGCCGGACACCCCGGACGCGAACCCGGACCTGCCGAAGGCGACCCGGGCCCACCTGGACACGCCCCCGGACCTGACGGAAACGATGCCGGACACCCCGGGCGTGGCGGCGGGGCTCCGGGGCGTGGCGGGGGCGGGAGGCCGCTGTGGCCGGCCGCCGTCTGCGTCACCGCGGGCCTGGCGGGACTGACCGTCGCGGTCCGCGGGGTCCTGGAGACGCACGAGCCGCCGCCCCGGGCCCCGGCGAGCGCGTCCCTGCCGCCGGGCACGCGCCCCGCCGCTCCCCCTGGGGCGCCCGCGCTGGGGCACTCCCCGCCCGTGCGGATCGACCTCTCGCGCCTCGGCATCCACGCGGACGTCCTCCGTCTCGGCCTGAACAAGGACGGCACGGTCGCCGTGCCCCGCCCGGAGCAGGCCCGCGAGGCCGCCTGGTACGACGGCAGCGCGGCGCCCGGGCAGCCTGGGCCGGCCGTGGTGCTCGGCCATGTGGACTCCGCGCGGCTGCCCGGCGGCAGAGCCGTCTTCTGGCGCCTCGGGCAGGTCCGCGCCGGGGACCGGGTGGACGTGCTGCGCGCCGACGGGATCACCGCCCGCTTCACCGTCGACACCGTGGTCACGGTGGCCAAGGACCGCTTTCCCACCGAGGCCGTCTACGGGCCCACCAGGGCACCGGAGTTGCGCCTCATCACCTGCGGCGGCACCTACACCGGCGGCCGCGGTTACGACAGCAACGTCATCGTGTTCGCCCACTACACCGGCTCCGCGGGCGGCGGCCGGCGGCCCGGGGCGGGTCCGACGGGCACGAGCGCGACCCGCGCACCCTCGGTCACCGGCCGCTACACGCGGTGAAGGCGGGCGGACGCAGGTGACCTTCGCCGCCACAAGGTCAATACTTCAGTAGACGGGACGGACGGCCGCCGGTGCCAGGCGGCCGTCAGCGCCTCATGCCAACCGCCGTCCACGCCGCTGGCCTGCGGGGAAGCAGGCCTGGAGGCAAGCGCCGAGCTATGGAGGAGACCCCATGAGGATGTTGATCAACGTGGCCGAAACGGTGGTCGCGGACGCGCTGCGCGGCATGGCGGCGGCCCATCCCGAGCTGACGGTCGACGTGGACAACCGGGTGATCCTGCGACGGGACGCGCCGGTGGCCGGGAAGGTCGCCCTGGTGTCGGGCGGCGGTTCGGGGCACGAGCCGCTGCACGGCGGGTTCGTGGGGCCGGGGATGCTGACGGCCGCGTGTCCCGGAGAGGTCTTCACCTCCCCGGTGCCCGACCAGATGCTGCGGGCGGCGGCGGCCGTGGACAGCGGGCAGGGTGTCCTCTTCGTGGTGAAGAACTACACGGGCGACGTGCTCAACTTCGACATGGCGGCCGAACTCGCCGAGGACGAGGGCATCCGGGTCGCGAAGGTCCTGGTCAACGATGACGTGGCGGTGACCGACAGCCTGTACACGGCGGGGCGGCGCGGCACCGGCGCGACCCTGTTCGTGGAGAAGATCGCGGGCGCGGCGGCCGAGGAGGGGCAGCCGCTGGAGCGCGTGGAGGCGATCGCCCGTCAGGTCAACGAGAACGCGCGCAGCTTCGGCGTCGCGCTGAGCGCCGTCACCACCCCGGCCAAGGGGAGCCCCACCTTCGATCTGCCGGCCGGTGAGCTGGAGCTGGGCATCGGCATCCACGGCGAGCCGGGCCGGGAGCGGCGGCCGATGATGACCTCGGGCGAGATCGCGGACTTCGCGGTCGACGCGGTCCTGGAGGACATGAACCCGCGCAACCCCGTGCTGCTCCTGGTCAACGGAATGGGCGCGACCCCGCTGCTCGAACTGTACGGTTTCAACGCCGAGGTGCACCGGGTGCTGGCCGAGCGCGGTGTGGCGGTCGCCCGCACGCTGGTCGGCAACTACGTCACCTCCCTCGACATGGCGGGTGCCTCGGTCACGCTGTGCCAGATCGACGAGGAGCTGCTGCGGTTGTGGGACGCGCCCGTGAACACGCCGGGACTGCGCTGGGGTCTGTGACCGGTGCCGGCACCTCGTCCGTATCCATCACGCAAGGGAGTTCCAGTGCTCGACGCCGATTTCTTCCGCCGTTGGATGACGGCGACGGCCGCGTCCGTCGACCGTGAGGCGCAGCGGCTCACCGACCTCGACTCGGCCATCGGGGACGCCGACCACGGCAGCAATCTGCAGCGCGGTTTCACGGCTGTGCGCGACGCGCTGGAGAAGGAGGCGCTCGACACGCCGGGCGGGGTCCTGACGCTGGCCGGACGGGAGCTGATCTCGAAGGTCGGCGGCGCGTCGGGGCCGCTGTACGGGACGCTGCTGCGCCGCACCGGCAAGGCGCTCGGGGACGCCTCCGAGGTCTCCGGCGAGCAGCTCGCCGAGGCGCTGCGGGCCGGCGTGGACGGGGTGATGAAGCTGGGCGGTGCCGCGCCGGGCGACAAGACGATGGTCGACGCGCTGGTGCCGGCCGTGGACGCGCTCGGTGAGGGGTTCGCGGCCGCGCGCACCGCCGCCGAGCGGGGCGCCGAGGCGACCACGCCGTTGCAGGCCCGCAAGGGCAGGGCGAGCTACCTCGGGGAGCGCAGCATCGGGCACCAGGACCCGGGTGCCACGTCGTCGGCGCTGCTGGTCGCCGCCCTCGCCGAGGCGGCCGGAGCGAGCGCGGCGGACGGGACGAGCGGAGCCGGCGGGGCGAGCGGGACCAGTGGGACGGCCGAAGGGGTGGAGGGCTGACGTGGGTGGTGACGGCGCACGGGTCGGGATCGTGCTGGTGTCGCACAGCGCCGAGGTCGCGGCGTCGGTGGCGGAGCTGGCGAGGGGACTGGCGGGCGGGGCCGAGGGGGTCGCGGTGGCTCCCGCGGGCGGCCGGGAGGGCGGCGGCATGGGCACCAGCGCGGAGCTGGTCGCCGCGGCGGCGGCCTCGGTGGACCGGGGGGCCGGGGTGGCCGTGCTGACCGACCTCGGCAGTGCCGTGCTCACGGTGAAGGCGCTGCTCGCCGAGGGCGACGAACTGCCCGAAGGCACCCGGCTGGTGGATGCGCCGTTCGTCGAGGGCGCGGTGGCGGCCGTGGTGACGGCGGCCACCGGGGCCGGGATCGACGCGGTCGAGGCGGCCGCCGCGGACGCCTACGCCTACCGGAAGGTGTGAGCCGGACCGGCGGACGGGCCCGGGGCGCCGGCCGCGGGCCGGGCCCGCCCGCCGGTCACCGGGTCCGCGCCCTGCCGCCCACCAGCCGCCGGACCAGCCGCTCCCCCTGAGCCACGGCCTCGGCGTGGTCCTCGATGCGGCCGACCCGGGAGTTCTCGAAGACGATGTAGGTCACGCCCGAGTGTGCGCCGCCGCCGCGCGGGTCGGCGGGGATGCCGAGCTGGCGGGCGGCGGCGTAGGAGGCCTCGCCGATGACGTCCCGCGGCCCGGTGTCGCCGACGACCGCGAAGCGCACCCGGTCGCGGTAGACGAGGGCGGCGACGGATCCGCCGCGCAGGCCGTGGGCCCGGTGGTTCCAGATCCGGCTGGGTGCGGGCAGCACGATGTAGGGCAGGCGCTCGGCGTTCAGCCGGCGGCCGTCGGACTGCGTGTAGGCGGCGGCGGGCGAGAACTGCGGGTCGGTGCGCCGGTTGCAGCGGCGGGTGGGCCGTCCGTCGCAGTCGATGTCCAGGTCCGCCTTCCAGTAGACGGCGCCGGACAGCCCGCAGACCGGGATGGTGGCGCGGGTACCGGCGTCGGAGCGGTAGCGGCCGTGGGACACCTGGGCGCAGTGGCGGGTCCTGGCCAGCAGGTCGGCGGCCAGGACGTCGCCGTCGCCGCGGGCCGCCGGCTCCGCCGGGGGGCGGTACGGGACGGGGGTGGCGGGCAGTGTCGTCGGAGCCAGCAGGGCGGCGCTCGCCGCGACGAGGGTCAGCGACTGGACACGCACGATGAGGAACCCTCTCCTCGGGGACATTGACTGACTTTCATCTCATCGGTGATGAAGGTGATCGTGCGGCACACGTTAAGGGACCGGACGGCGCGTGGCGTGTCATGCCTGCCGGACGGCCGGGGGCCGGGCCGCAGGGCCCGTGCCGCCCCGGCCGCCGGCGACGGCGCGGGATCAGCGACGACAGCGGTTCCGCGCCACGGCACGAACTCCCCTGGTGTTCCGGGGAGTTCGGCTGGGATGTGGTTCAGCATACGCAACCGCGTGCGCACCCGGCCCCGCCCGGTCCCGCGGCGCGCCCGCCTCGGGCCCTCTTGATGGGCTCACATCAACGCGGCATATTGGTCCGGACCTTGACCGAAGCGGTGTTCGGGCTTCCCGCGCCGCAGTTGACGGGGAGGCAGACCTCGTGCGACGCGTTCCCGAGCCGGTTCGCCCGCCCGGCGGCGTTCACCGCCTTCCCGGGCGTGTCGTCGCGGTCTGCGGGGCGCTCGCGCTGCTCGCGGCGTGCGGGCAGGGCGCCGCGGACGACGGGGAGGGCGGCGGCCCCGGCGCGCCCACCGGGGTCACCGCGGCGGCCGGCAGCGCCACCAGCGTGCACGTGATGTGGAACGCCTCGCCCCCGGGGTCGGGCGTCCGGGCGTACCGGGTCTACCGGGGCACCGCCCGGGTGACGGACGTACCGGCCACGGAACACATGGCGGACGTCACCCGGCTCAGCCCGTCGACGGCGTACGTGTTCACCGTGCGGGCCCTGGACACCGAGGGCAGGCTGGGGCCGCGCAGCCGGCCGGTGCGGGCGACGACGCCCGCGGCCGCCCCGGCCGACCGCTCGGCCCCGTCCCGCCCGCGCTCCCCGCGCGGCCGGACGGTGGGCAGCCGGGCCGTCCAGTTGTCCTGGCGGCCCTCCGAGGACGACCGGCGCGTGGTCTCCTACGACATCTGCCAGGGCGCCACGAGGATCCACAGCGTGGGCGGGAACCAGACGGCGACGGTGCTCACGGGGCTGCGGCCGGGCACCCGCTACTCCTTCACCGTGCGGGCCCGCGACGCGGCCGGCAACCTCTCCCCCGCGAGCGCCGCCGTCCCGCTCACCACGCCGGGCTCCGACGACGGGCGGGACACCGCGCCGACCGCGTTCCACGCGGCGACCCACCGCGCGGACGGGGCGTACTACCTCGACCTCGACTGGGTCGCCCCGCGCACGGAGACCGTGGTGACGGAGTACCAGATCGAACTCGACGGACGGCCGGCCACCTCCCTGGTCTGGGGCGGCACACCCCCGCGCGGGACGGCGTCGTACAGCTTCTACCTGGGCCGGGAAGCGGGGGCCGCACACCGGGTCCGGTTGCGGGCGAGGCTGCCCGACGGTACCTGGGGCGGCTTCTCGCCGGAGCGCACGGTGACCACCGGACAGGGCCGGCGGTAGCCCCGGTCCGCCGGGGCCCGGTCCCGCGCGCAGGGGCCGCCGCCGGTCGACGGCCCCCGCCGAGAGGCCGCCCGCCGGGTCACCGGACCCTCGATACGGGACCGCCCGGCGGGGCACCGGACCCTCGGTACGGGAGCGCCCGCCGGGTCACCGGACCCTCGGTGGCATCCCTCCGCCGGAGCCGCCGCCGCGGTGCCGGTCACCCGGGTGGGCGCGCCGCGCGTGCGACCGGCGTCCCCGGGGCGTTGGCTGCCCCTTGAGGAGGCAGCACGGGCGATCCCCTATCTCCGGCGGCACATGGGGTGGTCCGCCGACCGTGCCGCCGGAGGGACTCCCATGCGCCACACTCAGCCACTCACGCGCTCCGCCCCGGCCGCGGCGGCGGTCACCGCCGCTCTGGCCCTCGCCGCCGCGCCGGCCGCCGCGGGCCCGGGCATCTCGGTGAGCGCCAACGGCTCCACCGTGTCGGTCACCACCAGCGCGTGCACCCTGGTCGGCGGCGGCTGGGGGACGGCGTCACTGCTCGCGCCCGGGCAGACCAGCTTCGCCCAGGGACGCAGGTCGGCGCTGGCGGGGACGACCGTGAGCCAGTCGGCGGCCTGGCAGAGTGTGCGGCCGGGCACCTACACCGTGATCGTGGTGTGCTCCGACAACATCACCGCGGGCACCCAGTCGATCGTCGTCGCGGCCGCCTCGAAACCGGCGGTCCCGGCCACGTCCGCGCCCGCCACGCCGACGCGCGGTGTGATGGGCGGGCTCGGCGGCGCCGTCAAGGACTACCGTACGGTCACGTTCGCGGCGGGCGGGGCCCTGGTGGGGGCCGGGCTGATCGCCACGGGCTGGGTGCTGCGCCGCCGCTCCAGGCCGTACCGTCTGTGAGGGGCCGCGCTCTCAGACGCCGTCCGGCAGCTCGGCGAACTCCTCCAGGGCGTGTTCCAGCCACCGGGTCCAGAAGGTCTCCAGGTCGATGCCGGCCCGCAGCACCAGGTGCCGCAGCCGGTCCTGCGCGCCGTCCCGGCCGGGCGGGAAGTCGCGCTCCTCGATCTCCCGGTACTCCGCCAACTGCCGTTCGTGCAGCTCCAGATGGCGTCTGAGGTCGTCCTGGATGCCTGCCGTGCCGACCACCGCGGCCGCGCGCAGCCGCAGCAGCAGGGCGTCCCTCAGCGGCTTGGGGTCCTGCGCGGCGGCGCTCCAGCGGGCCAGTTCCGCACGGCCCGCGGGCAGGACCTCGTAGCTCTTCTTCTGCCCGCGGGCCGGCTGCTCGGCCGGCAGGGTGCGGATCAGGCCGTCCGCCTCCAGCTTTCCCAGCTCGCGGTAGATCTGCTGGTGCGTGGCCGACCAGAAATAGCCGATCGACCGGTCGAAGCGGCGCGTCAGCTCCAGCCCCGAGGACGGCTTCTCCAGCAGGGCGGTGAGGATGGCGTGCGGCAGTGACATGCGCTCCATCCTAGGGAGGGCGGGGCCGAGCCGGGCAAGGACCGGACCCGGCCCGGGACGGGCCTGACCGGGCCGCCCGGGACGGGGGGAAGCCGGATCCCGGGCGGCCGGGCCGCGGTGCTACAGGGCCGCCGCCAGTTCCGTGCCCTGCTTGACGGCACGCTTGGCGTCCAGTTCGGCGGCCACGTCCGCGCCGCCCACGAGGTGCGCGCTGCGTCCGGCGGCGAGCAGCTCGTCGTACAGGTCCCGGCGCGGTTCCTGCCCGGTGCACAGCACGATGGTGTCGACCTCCAGGACGCGGCTCGTGCCGTCGACGGTGATGTGCAGTCCGGCGTCGTCGATCCGGTCGTAGCGCACACCCGGGACCATGGTGACGCCGCGGTGCCTGAGTTCGGTGCGGTGGATCCAGCCCGTGGTCTTGCCCAGCCCGGCGCCGACCTTGGTGGTCCTGCGCTGGAGCAGGTGGACGGTGCGCGGCGCAGCGGGCCGCTCGGGCGCGGCGAGGCCGCCCGGCGTGCGGTAGTCCGTGTCGACGCCCCAGGCGCGGAAGTAGGCCGCCGGGTCCTCGCTCGTCCTCTCGCCGCCGTCGGTCAGGTACTCGGCGACGTCGAAGCCGATGCCGCCCGCGCCGAGGATCGCCACCCGCTCGCCGACGGGGGCGCCGCCCTGGAGCACGTCGAGGTAGCCGAGGACACGCGGGTGGTCGACGCCGGGGATGTCGGGGGGGCGCGGGGTGACACCGGTGGCGACGACGGTCTCGTCGTAGCCGGCGAGGTCGTCCGCGCCCACGCGCGTGTTCAGCCGCACGTCGACGCCGTGCGCCGCGAGCTGGTGGCGGAAGTAGCGCAGCGTCTCCTCGAACTCCTGCTTGCCGGGAACCCTGCGGGCCACGTTGAGCTGCCCGCCGATCTCGCTCGCGGCGTCGAACAGGGTGACCTGATGGCCGCGTTCGGCCGCCGCCACCGCGCAGGCCAGGCCCGCCGGGCCCGCCCCGACGACGGCGACGCGCTTGCGCCGGCGGGTCGGCGAGAGCACCAGTTCCGTCTCGTGGCAGGCGCGCGGGTTGACCAGGCAGGAGGTGATCTGCCCGCTGAAGGTGTGGTCGAGGCAGGCCTGGTTGCAGCCGATGCAGGTGTTGATGGCCTCGGGGGTCCCGGCGGCGGCCTTGGCGACGAAGTCGGGGTCGGCGAGCATCGGGCGGGCCATGGACACCATGTCGGCGCAGCCGTCGGCGAGCAGCCGCTCGGCGAGTTCGGGGGTGTTGATGCGGTTGGTGGTCACGAGCGGGACGGAGACCGCGCCCATGAGCTTCCTGGTCACCCAGGTGTAGGCGCCGCGCGGTACGGAGGCGGCGATGGTGGGGATGCGCGCCTCGTGCCAGCCGATGCCGGTGTTGATCAGGGTGGCGCCCGCCGCCTCGACGGCCCGGGCGAGGGTGATCACCTCGTCCAGGGACGAGCCGCCGGGCACCAGGTCGAGCATGGACAGCCGGTAGATGACGATGAAGTCCTCGCCCACCGCCTCGCGCACCCGGCGGACGATCTCGACGGGCAGGCGCATGCGGTTCTCGTACGAGCCGCCCCAGCGGTCGGTGCGGTGGTTGGTCGGCGCGGCGGTGAACTCGTTGATCAGGTAGCCCTCGGAGCCCATGATCTCCACGCCGTCGTACCCGGCCTGCCGGGCGAGGCGGGCGGTGCGCGCGTAGTCGTCGATGGTCCGCTCGATGTCGGCGTCCGTCAGCTCGCGGGGCACGAAGGGGCTGATGGGCGCCTGGAGGGCGCTGGGGGCGACCAGGTCGCGGTGGTAGGCGTAGCGGCCGAAGTGCAGGATCTGCAGGGCGATCCGGCCGCCCTCGCGGTGCACGGCCGCGGTGACGGTGCGGTGCCGGGCGGCCTCGGCCTCGTCGGTCAGTGTGGCCCCGCCCTCGTAGGGCCGTCCCTCGTCGTTGGGGGCGATGCCGCCGGTGACGATGAGGCCCACTCCCCCGCGGGCCCGCGCCGCGTAGAACTCCGCCATGCGCTCGAAGCCGCCCTCGGCCTCTTCGAGCCCGACGTGCATCGAGCCCATGAGGACCCGGTTGGGCAGGGTGGTGAAGCCCAGGTCGAGCGGGCTCAGCAGGTGCGGGTAACGGCTCATCGGGCCCTCCGTGCGTGGTGTCGTACCCGCTAGTTGTAGAGGACCCGGAGACTGTTATGCAACTTGTTGCACAAAGGCGCGGCGTGCGTGTGCGCCGCCCGGAGGGCGGACGGCCGCTCTCCGGGCGACGGGATCGGGTCATGGGTTCACTGCGGGGCGGACGCGAAGGGTGGCGACGGCCGCGCGCCGTCACCCCGACGGCCGTACGCCGGGCCGCCGCTTCCCGCCGCGGCCCTCACCGCCGTACGCGCGGCCGTCACCGCCCTGCCGGCCACCGTCACGGCACCGGCCGGCCTCCGTCACCGCCGTGAAGGCGGCCCGCCGCCCGTCGGCAGGCGGGCCGCCACCGGCCGCCCCGCCGCCGTCAGCGGGCCGCGGTCAGCGGTCCGGACCGGCGGCCGTGGGCCTTCAGCGGCTCTCCAGCCGGACGTGCAGCTCCCGCTCCTGGTCGCCGGAGGCCGTGGCCAGGTCCTGCACGGTGAACAGGGAGTCCAGGGTCGTACGGAACCTGTCGATCGCCCAGTAGCCGCCCTGCACGTCCGCGGTGACGGACGCCCCGAGCCGCGTGGGGCCGCACTCGGACCCGGTCGTCTCGGCGACGTCGAAGGTGCCGAGCCACACCGTCGGGCGCACCTCGTGGAAGTCCCGGGGAACGTCGTCCGTACACCGGTCGGACGAATAGCAGGCGCACAGGGCGTCGAACACGGTCCGGGCGTCTTCCTTGCTGCATCCGCTCAGCTCCACCGAGACGGATTCCGGGTGCGCTCGCTCGCTCTCCATCGTGATCGCTCCTCTCGTGACCGCGCTGTACTACCGCACAGGGGTTCCCCCGAAGCCGCGCTCCACCCTCACCTCCTCTCAGCAAACCACCACCTCCCGCGCAGCACTACCGGCGTTCCCGGCCGCCCCGGGGCGGTCCTTCCGGCGCATTCGGGGGGACGGCCACCCGGGTGTTGAGAGATGGTGGAGGGAAGCGGCGGACCCTCTCGGCGTGAGCGGGGGCGCGGTACGACGGGGTGTGCCGGCACCGGGGACGGCGGGCCGCGTGGACGGGTGAAGGCGGTGCGTGGGATGACTGCAGCCGGGGCTCCCCTGGCCGAGGGCGACGAGCCGGTGTCCGGCCCGGTGCAGCCGAGCGGCCTGCTCGACGTGCTGCGCGTGGCCTCGGTGGTGCTGGACGCCGACGGACGCATCGTGCTGTGGAGCCCGCAGGCCGAGGAGCTGTTCGGCTACTCCGCCGGCGAGGCACTGGGCCAGTACGCGGCCCGCATCATGGTCCACGAGGAACACCTCGACGTGGTCATCAAACTCTTCGCCGACGTCCTGCGCACCGGCCGCAGCTGGGCGGGCGCCTTCCCCATCCGGCACAAGGACGGCAGCACCCGTCTGGTGGAGTTCCGCAACATGCGGCTGCTGGACGACCGCGGGGACGTCTACGCGCTCGGGCTCGCCGCGGACCAGTCGACCGTACGGCGGCTGGAGCGGGACGTGGCCCTGTCGGCGCGGATCGTCTCGCAGTCGCCGATCGGCCTGGCCGTCCTCGACACCCGGCTGCGCTACGTGTCGGTCAACCCGGCGCTGGAGCGGATCGACGGCGTCAGCGCCGAGGAGCACATCGGCAGGACCGTCCCCGAGGTGCTGGTCCAGGTGGACGCCCAGGCCGTGGAGTCGGCGGCGCGGGGCGTCCTGGAGACGGGACGGTCCGTCGTCGACGTCTTCGCGGTCGGCAGGACACCGGCCGACCCCGACAACGACCACGCCTGGTCGGTGTCGATGTACCGGCTCGAGGACGCGGTCGGCACCCCGCTGGGCGTGGCCGTGTCGGTCGTCGACATCACCGAGCAGTACCGGGCGGGCATCGAGGCGGAGGCCGCCCGGCGGCGCCTGGCCCTGATCGCCGACGCCTCGGCCCGGATCGGCACCACCCTCGACCTGGACCGCACGGCCAGGGAACTGGCCGACGTCACCGTGCCGGAACTGGCGGACGTGGCCGCCGTGGACCTGCTGGAGGCGGTCGTCGGGGGCCGCCGCAGCAAACTGGGACCCGCGGAGCCGGCCGTCATCAGGGCGCTCGCGGTGCGGGCGGACCATGCCACGGACGCCCTGGAGGCCGCCGACACGCCCGGGCAGATCGCCCGCTACGACCCCGACCGCCTGGTCACCCGGTGCGTGCGCACCGGAGAGCCGGTGCTGGTGGCCCAGGTGAAGGACGAGGACCTGACCTGCATCGCCCGGTCCCCGGAGGCGGCCGTCCTGCTGGGCCGGGCGGGCGTGCACTCGTACCTGGCCGTGCCGCTCATCGCGCGCGGCGAGGTGCTCGGCGCCCTGGACCTCAAACGCACCCGCAACCCGGCTCCCTTCAGCGACGACGACGTCCTGCTGGCCCGCGAGCTGGCCGCCCGCGCGGCGGTGCAGATCGACAACGCGCGCTGGTACCAGAACGCCCGCGACACCGCCCTCACCCTGCAGCGCAGCCTCCTGCCCCACCACCCCTCCGTCACGGGCGGCCTGGAGGTCGCCTCCCGCTACCAGCCGGCCGGGGCCACCACCGAGGTGGGCGGCGACTGGTTCGACGTGATCCCCCTGGAGGACGACAAGACGGCCCTGGTCGTCGGTGACGTCATGGGCAGCGGCATCGGCGCGGCGGCCACCATGGGCCGGCTGCGCACCGCCACGAAGGCCCTGGCCTCGCTGGACCTCGACCCCGCCCGGCTCCTGGAGCACCTGGACCGGATCACCGACGGCCTGGACCACTCCATCGCCACCTGCCTGTACGCCGTCCACGACCCGCGGCTGCGCCAGTGCCGGATCGCCAACGCCGGGCACCTGCCGCCGGCCCGGGTCAGGGCCGGCCGTCTGCCCGAGCTGCTCGACCTGCCCACCGGGGTGCCGCTGGGCGTCGGGGGGGTCGCGTTCTCCACCACCACCGTCGGCCTGGAACCCGGCGACCAGCTGGTGCTGTACACCGACGGGCTGGTCGAGACCCGCCGGCACCCGCTGGACGAACGCCTGGACCTGCTGCTGTCGCTGCTCGACGATCCGCTGCGTCCGCTGGAGGAGCTGTGCGACCTGCTGCTGCGCACGCTGCGCCAGCCGGACAACCACGACGACGTGGCGCTGCTCGTCGCCCGCGCGCAGACACCGTCCTAGCCCAGGGCGGGTTTCGGAAGTCCCGCCTGCCCCGCGACGCCTGGCACGCACGCTCGCCGCGTTGCCGGGATCGTCCACGTACACCCGGTACGAGGACGACCCTCCGCCTCGCGATCACACGCACCGGACGCCGCGGGGCCCGCCCTTCGGACGGACAGCGCCACTTGCGAAACACGCCCCAGGTGTATCGACCCGCAGCGGCGAGACCGGCACCGCCCCGCCCACGGACCCGGCCCCGAAGCCGGCCCGCCCTCGGCTCCGACACCGGCGCCGGCCCGCCCAGAGCTCCGGCTCGGGCGCGGCGGCGGGTGCCTGGGTCCCCCCGGCCGCCCGCCGCCGCGCCCGGATCATCGCCGTGTGCCGACGACGACGTGCGCGGCCAGTTCCTCCGAGGCGGCCAGGCGCGCGGTGAGTCCGGCCGCCTCGAAGGCGGCCAGGGCCGCCGGCGCCTGGCGCCCGCTCGTCTCGACGAGGAGGCAGCCGCCGGGGGCGAGCCAGCCGGGGGCACCGGCGGCGACCCGGCGCAGCACGTCGAGGCCGTCGGCGCCGCCGTCGAGCGCGACCGGCGGTTCGTGGTCACGGGCTTCGGAGGGCAGCAGGGAGACCTCGTCCGTGGGGACGTAGGGCACGTTCGCGGCGAGGATGTCCACGCGGCCGCGCAGCGCGGCGGGCAGCGCCGCGAACAGGTCGCCCTGGTGGACCCGGCCGCCGGCGGCGCCCACGTTGCGGCGGGCGCAGCGCACCGCCGCCGGGTCGATGTCGGCGGCGTGCAGTTCGACCGGGCCGAGGGCGCCGGCCAGGGCGGTGCCCACCGCGCCCGAGCCGCAGCACAGGTCCACCACGACGGACGCGTCAGGCACCTGGGCCAGGGCCTGGTCGACCAGGAACTCGGTGCGGCGGCGGGGCACGAAGACGCCCGGGTCCACGGCGATGCGCAGACCGTGGAACTCCGCCCAGCCCAGCACCTGTTCGAGCGGCAGGCCGGCGGCCCGCCGCTCCACGAGGGCGGTGACCTCGTGCGGTGTGCGGGCGGTGGCGAGGATCAGCTCCGCCTCCTCCTCGGCGAACACGCAGCCGGCCGCGCGCAGTGCCGCGACGACCGCGGCGGGTGCGGCCGGATCCGGCGGGACGGGGGCGGCCGCGGAGCCGGCGGAGGAAGGGGAAGGTTCCGCCGGAGCGGAGGACGGGGGGAACTCGGGCGAAGAGGGGTGGAGTTCAGGCATGGAGGGGCGAGACCTTTCGGAAGCGAAGGGTGCTCCCGCGGTCACCTGCCGACGGTGATCCGCGCCCGGTGGGAGGAGAGCACCCGAGCCGACACAGCGGTGATGGGTCTCACCTCCTCCGTCTCCTGCGGCCGGGACCGTCCACGACCGCAGGTCACCCTACCCCAACTTTCAGACGCCGACGGTTTCTTCGGTCTCCTCCTCGGCCGCCTCGCGCGCCGCCTCGTCGGCCGCTCCGGTGGCGCTCACGCGGGGAGCCCGCGAGCCGGTCTCCTGCGAGCCGGTCTCCTGCGAGCGCTCCGCCTCTCCGGGCTCCCGCGCCGGCTGCGCGGGCGCCGTGCGCGGCGCACCGGCGGCGTGGGCGCCGCCCGCCGCGTGCGCTCCCCCGGCCGCGTGCGCCCCGTGGGAGGCGGACGTCCGCAGTCCCTCGCAGGCCGCCGCGACCGCGGTGACCGCCAGGCCGGCCAGCAGCCACACCACCAGGGTCCACAGGTTGCGGCCGAGACCGTCACTGCCGAAGTACAGCAGGCTGCGGGCGCCCTCGACGAACCCGGCACCGTTCCAGAAGGCGTGCAGGGCGCCGAAGAAGCCGTTCTGGAGTTCGGGCCGGAACAGACCGCCGGAGGTGGTGAAGTTGAGCATCACGAACAGCACCATCATGGTGAGCGTGGTCCACCGCTTGAGGAAGGTGTGCAGACCGACACCGATGAAGAGGATGCCGGCGGAGTAGAGCCAGGCCATGCCCCACAGGCCCGCCAGGCTGTGCGGGGCGAGGTGGAAGAGGGGGCCGGCGAGCAGCGCGCCGATGCCGCCGACCACGGCGGACACGCCGAGGGTGAGCAGGGCCCGGATCCGCATCGGCAGGGCGGCGCCCGCGGCGCCGATGGCGGCGACGGAGGCGTAGGAGCCGATGCTCAGCGCGACCAGCAGGAAGAACAGGCCCTGCCCGGTGGGGTCGTGGGAGGTCGGCGGGGCCACGTCGGTCACCTTCAGCGGCAGGCCCTGGCGCGCGGCGACGGGGGTGAAGACCTTCTCCACGGCGGTGGCGCCCATGTCGGACCCGGCGCCGGCCACGAGCACCTCCGGGGCCTTGGCGCCGGGCACGTAGGCGCCGTCGATGTCGCGGGACATGAGCAGGTCGACGGCACGGTCCCGGGTGGCGACCGTGCGGACGTCGAGCCGGTCGCCCGCCGTGTCCTTGACCGTCTGGGCGAACACCTTGGCCTGCGGCCCCGAGCCCACGACCGCGACGGGCAGGTGGTGCGGCTCCGGGGTGACGAACGCGCCCATGTACGCGAGCCCCATGCCCAGGCACATCAGCAGGGGGGTGATCAGGTGGGTGAGCACATGGCGCAGCGCAGGCGACCTCATCGCTCACGACCTCCAATGGTTGGCATATACAACTCTATTTTCAGTTGTACTATACAACCAGAATGAGCCGGGGAGGTATTCCGTGACAACAGAGGAAGAACCGGGCGGGTGCGCAGCCGCCCGGGGCGCGACCGCGACCGGCCCTGCCCGGGACGGGGCCGTCGAGACCATCCAGCGTGAGATGACGGTCTTCGCCCGCCGGGCCAGGGCCTCGGCGGGCCGCATGCACCCGGAGCTGTCGCTGGTCTCGTACACGCTGCTCGGGCACCTGGAGGAGCGCGGCGGCTGCCGGGCCACCGACCTGGCCGCGCACTACGCCCTGGACAAGTCCACCGTCAGCCGGCAGGTCGCCGCGCTGGAACGGACCGGGCTCGTCGAACGGCGCCTGGACCCGGAGGACCACCGGGTCCAGGTGCTGCACCTCACGGACGCCGGCCGGCAGCTCCTCCTCCAGGTCACCGACAGCCGCCGGGCGGCCTTCCAGGAGCGGCTGGCTCAGTGGCCCGAGGAGGACCTGAAGCGTTTCGCGGACTACCTGGCCCGCTACAACTCCTGGACACCGCCCGGCGGCGGCTGACCCCGGACCCCGTCCCCGGGCGGTGGGCCGCTACGCCGCCGGCGCCGCGGCCACCGCACCGCCGTCCGCCGTCTCGGGGGCGCGGGCCGCGAGAAAGGCGGTACGGCGCCGCAGACGGAAGCCCAGGGACTCGTACAGCCGTACGGCGTTCGTGTTCCGTGCCCCCGTGTGCAGGAAGGGCGTCTCGCCGCGGGCCCGGATGCCGTGGGCCACGGCCAGGACGAGCCGGCTCGCCAGGCCCCGGCCGCGGAAGGCGGGGTCCGTGCAGACCGCGCTGATCTCGGTGTACCCGGGCGGGTGCAGCCGCTCCCCCGCCATCGCGACGAGCGCTCCCTGCCGCCGTATGCCGAGATAGGTGCCGAGCTCGATCGTGCGCGGCAGGAACGGGCCGGGCTCGGTGCGGGCGATCAGGCCGAGCATCTCCGGCACGTCGGCGGGGCCGAGGCGGACCGCCTCCGGGTCGGGGGCCGCGGCCAGGCCGTCGTCGACGAGCTGCACGCCCTCGACCCGGAAGGTGATCTCCCAGTCCGCGGGCACCCGGCCCACGAACCCCGGCAGGGGGACCTCGGCGCCGGGCCCGGCGAGGGCGGCGAGGTCCGCCCAGTCGCGGGCGTCGGGCTCCTCGGGCAGCGCCGACCACGGCGACACGTCCACCGGGTAGCGCAGCACCCGTCCGCGCCGCTCGGCGAAGCGGGCGTGCGGGCCGGTCAGGGAGGCCAGGGCCGGGTGGTCGAGGACGTGCCCGCGCACCGGCCCGCAGGCGGTGCGGCCCGTCGGCACGCTCACGCGGCGACCTCGATCACGACCTTGCCGCGGGCGTGCCCTTCCTCCACGGTGCGCAGCGCCTCGGCGGCCCGTTCCAGCGGGAAGGTCGCGGTGACGTGCGGGTCCAGGGCGCCGCGCACGACCAGGTCAGCCAGCGCGTCCAGGACGGCGGCGGTCCGGGCGCGCCGCACCCGCGCGCCGCCCAGCGCCTCGACGTCGGACTCCGGCGCGCCGGCGGTGATCAGCTTCGTGCGGTCGGCGACCAGGTCCGCCGCCTCCTTCAGGACCTCACCGCCGACGAGGTCGTAGACGCCGTCGGCGCCGCCCGCCGCGGCGGCCCGCGCGCGTTCGGCCCACCCGGGCCCGGAGGGCACGTGCACCGCGCCGAGCCCCTCCACGAAGTCCTTCTTGCCCTCGCTCGCCACGCCCACGGCCCGCAGCCCGAAGGCGCGGGCGATCTGCAGGACCGCCGCGCCGACCCCGCCGCCCGCGCCGGTGACGAGCACGGTGGCCCCGGCCGGCAGGCCGAGCTGGCGCAGGCCGTCGTAGGCGGTGGCCGCGGCGACGGGCAGCGTGGCCGCGTCGGTGAACGGGACCGCGGCGGGCTTGTGCGCGGCCACCGCCGCCGGGAGCAGTGCGTACTGCGCGTAGCCGCCCGCCACCACGTTCCCGAAGACCTCGTCCCCGGGGGCGAAGCCGGTGACGCCTTCGCCGGCCTCCTCCACGACGCCGGACGCCTCGCTGCCGAAGACGACCGGGAAGGCCGGCTCACCGCTCTCGCCCGGCCGCCGGAATCCCGTGCGCAGCTTCCAGTCGACCGGGTTCACCCCCGCCGCGCGCACCGCGATCAGGATCTGCCCGGGACCCGGCCGGGGCCGGTCGACGTCCACGAGCGCCTCGGTCTCCGGACCGCCGTACCGGGTGAAGACGTACGCCTTCGGCATCGCTTCCACTCTCCTTCGCTGTCGCGTTCGCTGTGGCCCGTGCTGCCGCGCAGGCCGCCGCCGGCGCCGCACGTCCGCCGCCGTCCGCACCACACGTCCGGTGACGTCCGCGCCGTCACCTCGGCGCCGCGGGGCGGCCTCGGCCGGCACGCCACCTGCAAGAGAGATCGTCCGGCGGCTATTCCCGGTGACCGGGGTGCGCGCCGGAGAGTTCATCCAGCCGTCACACCGGCCGGCCGCGCCCGGGTGGGAAGCAGGTCCGGCGAGCACGTACGGTTGAATGCGTAAGCAACCGTCCCGCCCGGCCGGCGGGAGGTCCGTCCCGTCCGACCGGCGGGCCGCCGCGCGCACGGCGGCCTGGAGGCACCACCCGCATGCACGTCACCCGAGGCTTCACCGGACGCCCCCGCGTCCACAACCCCGGCCTGCCGCCCGGGCAGTACGACGCGGGCGACGACTGGCCCGTCCTGTCCGCGGAGGTCACGCCCGACCTCGCGCCCGCCGACTGGACCTTCCGCGTCGACGGCCTGGTCGCCGAGGACCGCACCTGGGACCTGGAGCAGGTGCGGCGGCTCCCGCAGTCCGCCTACGAGGGCGACATCCACTGTGTGACGGGCTGGTCGCGGTTCGGGGTGCGCTTCGACGGGGTGTCGCTGGACGTGTTCCTGGACGCCGTGCGGCCGCACGCCGCCGCCACGCACGCGGTGGCCTACTCCCACACCGGGTACACCAGCAACCTGCCGCTGGCGGACCTGCGCGGCGGGCGCGCCTGGATCGCGTTCACCCACGACGGCGAGCCGCTGACCGCCGAGCACGGCGGTCCGGCCCGGCTGCTGGTGCCGCACCTGTACTTCTGGAAGAGCACCAAGTGGATCGCCGGTCTGCAGATCCTCGACCACGACGAGCCTGGCTTCTGGGAGCAGAACGGCTACCACGCCCGGGGCAACCCCTGGGAGGAGCAGCGGTACTCCGGTGACTGAGACACTGCCGGCCCGGACGCCGGTGAACGAGACGACGGCGAGCGGGGCCCTGGTGAACGAGACGCCCGTGGGCGAGACGCCGGCCGGCGGGGTGTTCACGCCGCCGACCCGGTTCGCCGTTCCGGGGCGTATCGCGGTCGGCGAGCAGGTCGCCGCGACCTGGCGGACGGCGACCCTGACCGAGATCCGCCGGGAGACCCCGCGCGCCGCCACCTTCCGCCTCGCCGTGCCGGGCTGGGCCGGGCACCTGCCCGGGCAGCACCTGATGCTGCGGCTGACCGCGCCCGACGGCTACGTGGCCCAGCGCCACTACTCGCTGGCCTCCGCCCCCGACGACTCCGGGCACATCGAGCTGACCCTGGACCACGTCGAGGGCGGCGAGGTCTCCGGCTGGTTCCACACGGTGGCCCGGCCGGGCGACCAGGTGGAGGTGCGCGGCCCGCTGAGCGGCTTCTTCGCCTGGCCCGGCGACCGTCCGGCGCTGCTGCTGGGCGCGGGCAGCGGGGTCGTCCCGCTGATGTCGATGGTGCGCCACCACCGCGCACGGCGCCTGAGCGTGCCGCTGCGCCTGCTGGTGTCCGCCCGCAGCCCCGAACAGCTCATCTACGCCGGGGAGTTCGGCGCGGAGACCACGGCCGTCTTCACCCGCCGGGCCCCGGCCGGCGTGCCGGCGGGACGGCTGTCGGCAGCGCATCTGGCGCCGCTCGTCGCCGATCCGCCCGAGGGCGGCTGGGAGGCGTACGTGTGCGGGTCCAACTCCTTCGCGGAGCACGCCTGCCGGCTGCTCGTCGCGGCGGGCCTGCCCGTCGACCGCGTCCGCGTGGAGCGCTTCGGCTGACGGCGTCCGCCCGGGCGCGGGCATGCGGCCCGCGCGGCCGGGCGCGCTCCCTGAGAGCGCTCCCCTCCCCCGGGCCCCCGCACGGCCGTCCCCACCGGCCCGATCACCCGCGCCCCCGCCCGGCCGCCCTCGCTCGTCCGGCCCGCCGCACACCTCTTCCCGCGCAGCCGCCCTGACCTGCGGATCACCCGAACCACGGTGCGCCGCCCGGCCGTCCGGCCCACGGACCGGGTCTGGCGAGTGATCCGACCACGGCCGTACGGTGTGATCATCCTCAGTACGTCTCTCCCCAAGGCGGCCGCCGATGCCACTGTTCGACCTTCCCCTCGACGAACTCCGCGAGTACCGCAGCGCCTCCACGGAGCCCGAGGACTTCGACGCCTTCTGGTCCAAGACCCTCCAGGAGGCGCGCGAGCACGATCTCGGCGCGCGCTTCGACCTCGTCGACACCGGGCTGAGCACGGTCAAGGTGTACGACGTCACCTTCGCCGGCTTCGGCGGCCACCCGGTCAAGGGCTGGCTGACCCTGCCCACCCGGGTGGACGCGCCGCTGCCGCTGGTCGTGGAGTTCGTCGGCTACGGCGGCGGGCGGGGGCTGGCGCACGAACACCTGCTGTGGGCGTCCACGGGCCGTGCGCACTTCGTGATGGACACCCGCGGGCAGGGCAGCGCCTGGGGCGGCGGTGGCGGCACCGCCGACCCGGTGGGCAGCGCTCCGGCGTACCCCGGCTTCCTGACCCGGGGCATCGACGCGCCCGAGAACCACTACTACCGCCGGGTGTTCACGGACGCGGTCCGCGCGGTCGAGGCGGCCCGCTCGCACCCGCTGACCGACTCCGCCCGGACCGTCGCGCTCGGCGGGAGCCAGGGCGGCGGCATCACGATCGCGGTGGGCGGCCTGGTGCCCGACCTCGTCGCCGTCGCGCCCGACGTGCCGTTCCTGTGCGACTATCCGCGCGCCGCGACCCTGACGGACCGCCACCCCTACCGGGAGATCGGCCTCTACCTCAAGACGCACCGCGGCCGCACCGAGGACGTGCTGCGGACGCTGTCGTACTTCGACGGGGTCCACTTCGCGGCCCGCGGCCGGTCGCCGGCCCTCTTCTCGGCGGCCCTGGAGGACCAGACGTGCCCGCCGTCCACGGTGTTCGCCGCGTTCAACGCGTGGGCGCACGAGGACAAGACGATCGAGGTGTACGACTTCAACGACCACGAAGGAGGAGGCCCCTACCAGGAGGCGGCCCAGATCCGCTGGCTGCGCTCGCGCGCCTGACGCACCTCCCGGGCGGCGGCAGCCGCGCCGGACCGGAGGCGGGAGACAGCCGGGGCGGAAGCGGTCCCGAGGCGGTCCGGCGACGCGGCGAGGGGTGGGGCATGGACGGATTTCGGTCGAAGTGCGCGGACCATCTTCCGACTGGTTTAGACCAATGGTAGATGTGGTGGCGCACCGAGCCCGCATGGCTACCGTACGTCACCAACAGGAGGCGCGGCATGGCCCGCACCACCCCCCACCCCCGCCCGACGACCGAAGGAGCGACCGAGGGACGGCCGCTGTACTGGAGAATCGCCACCCAACTGCTCGGCGAGCTGCGCGCCGGCACCATCCCGCCCGGTGAACGCCTGCCGAGCGAGCGGCACCTGGCCGCGCACTTCCGGGTCAGCCGGGAGACCGTACGGCAGGCCCTGGAGGTGCTGCGCCGGGACGGACTCGTCGCCACCGACCGGCGCGGCACCCACGCCACGCTGACCGGCCTGCCCGTGGAGCCGTCCACGTTCCTGGACTTTCCCGTGGGCGCCCGCTCCGCCGCCCCGGACGCCTTCGACCGGGCCACGGTGGCCTGGGAGGCACCGCCGGCGCACCACGCGGCGGAGCTGGGCCTCGCCCCGCGACGCCCGACCCTGGTGCACCGCTACCGCTCGGCGACGGCCGACGGCACCGGACTGCGCATCGCGGTGACATCGTTTTCCTCGGTGGCCCTCGCCGAGGTGGACGAGCTGGCCCGCTACCGCGAGCGCGCCGACGGGGCGTGCGCCGCCCAACTGCGCCGGGCCTACGACTGGATGCGCCGCGCGGGCCTGACCCTGCACCACCGGGACGCGATCACCCGGCTCGCCGACGGCCCCTCGGTGCGCGTGACCCGGCGCGTCCACGACCAGTACGCCCGCATCCTGGAGATCACCGACCTGGTGGTGGACGCACGGCAGGACGCGCTCGTCTACGAGTTCACGCTGCCGGCGGCGGGCTGAGACGCCGCGCCCCGGGACCGGCCGTCAAGGACGCGCCGCGCCCGGTCGGACCGGCCGGCCGCGGTCTCGGGGCGGCCGGCGCGCCACGATCAGCCGGGCCCGCGGGCTGCCGTCGGCGCGCCGGCCGAATCCGGGCAGCGCGTGCAGTTCCGTGCGCAGTCCGGCGCGCTCCAGTTCCCGCAGGACGTCACCGAAGCGGAACGCGCGGTAGTACATCACGAACGGCGGCCGCCACACGGCGTTGCGCACCCGCATCGCCGCGTCGAAGCCGAGCAGCGCCCAGAACGCCCTCGAACGCGGCGGGGGCGGTGCGAACACCGGCAGCGCGAACACGCCGCCGGGCCGCAGGACCGCACGCACCTGTCCGAAGAGCGCGGGCAGTTCGGCCGGGAGGAAGTGGCCGAGCGCCCCGAAGCTGACGACGAGGTCGAAGGCGGCACGGAACGGCAGGGCACGCGCGTCGGCGCGCACCCACGCCACCCGGGGGCCTGGGCCGCGGTCGTCCCGGGGTCCGGCGCCCGGGGCGCCCATGGGCCGGGCGTCCGGGAAACGGGCGTCCGGGTCCCGGCCGCCCGCATCCCGGACATCAGTGACCCGGGCGTCGGTGACCTGGACATCCGTGACCCGGGCGTCGGTCGCCCGGGCGTCGGTGACCTGGACATCCGTGACCCGGGCGTCGGTCGCCCGGGCGTCGGTGACCTGGACATCCGTGACCCGGGCGTCGGTCGCCCGGGCGTCGCCGGCCCGGCCGTGCCGGTGCCGGGCGACGGCGAGCATGCCCGCGCTGAAGTCGACGCCCGTGACCGTGGAGCGGCACACCCGTGCCAGCACGCCGGCCCCCGCGCCCGTCCCGCAGCACAGGTCGAGCCCGTCGCCGTAGGGGCCGGTCCGCTCCAGCACGGATCCGACGGCGTCCAGCACCGCGTCCGGGGTGCGGAAGGGGGTGCGGTCGAACTTGGGGGCGAGCAGGTCGTAGCCGTGCTCGACGGAGGACAGCGCCTGCACGGCGAGTTCGCGGACCGTGGGTCCTTCCGGGCTGAACATCCGCGTCAGCTTAGCCGCCAGTCACCGGAGCTGCGGGGTGGCCAGGCGGGCGTGAACGTGTTACGTTGCCTGGAGCACTTGTGTCACGCCCTCTTCCTGGGGGCGCCGGTGCGATGTGATTCTCCTCTTCCGAGCTGATCCGCCGACGCGACCGCCGATCCGGCCGCTCCGCGTCCGGCACAGCAGCTTCCCACCGCCACCTCGCGGGTCCCGACCGCACACCGTGCGCCGCCGGGCCGCCGCACCGCCGTGGCGGTTCCGCCCGCGGCGCCCGGTCCGTACCCGGTCCGGGCCGCGCCCGGCGCACGCCGCGTGGCTCTCCTCTCTCTCCCGCACCTCTTCCCTGCCGTGCGCCTTTGTCCGTGAAAGGACCCCCACCCATGACCGTCGCACTCGACCGTCTCCCGACGGACGCCCAGTCGTCCCCGGCCCCCCGGCTCGTCACCGGTGTCCTGGACCTCGACACCGGCTCGAAGGGCCATCTGCGCGGTCCCGGCCTCCTTCCCTCCCCCACCGACCCGCAGGTCCCCGCCGCCCTCGTCCGCCGCCTTGGGCTGCGCAAGGGCGACCTCGTCGAAGCCGTGCAGGGGGAGGGGCACACCGTCACCGCTGTCGCCCGCGTCGACGGCCGCACCCCGGACGGACTCGGCGGCCGGCGCCGCTTCCACGACCTGACGCCCCTGCACCCGCGCGAACGGCTCCGTCTCGAACACCCGGCAGCCGGTCTCGCCGGGCGGGTGACGGACCTGGTCGCCCCCGTCGGCAAGGGCCAGCGCGGGCTCATCGTGGCACCGCCGAGGACGGGCAAGACCGTCCTGCTCCAGCAGATCGCCGCCGCCGTCACCGGGAACCATCCCGAATGCCGGCTGATGGTGCTGCTGCTGGACGAACGTCCCGAGGAAGTCACCGACATGCGGCGCTCGGTGCGCGGCGAGGTCTACGCCTCCACGTTCGACCGGACGCCCAGGCAGCACATCGCGCTCGCCGAACTCGTCGTGGAGCGGGCCGAGCGGCTGGTGGAGGCGGGTGAGGACGTCGTGATCCTCCTCGACTCCCTGACCCGCCTGTGCCGGGCCCACAACAACGCCGCGGCCGCGGGTGGCCGCACCCTCAGCGGCGGCGTCGACGCGGCAGCGCTGCACGCGCCCAAACGGCTCTTCGGGGCGGCCCGCCTGGCGGAGGAGGGCGGCTCGCTCACCATCCTGGCCACCGCGCTCGTGGAGACGGGTTCGCGTGCCGACGACTTCTTCTTCGAGGAGTTGAAGAGCACCGGCAACATGGAGCTGCGGCTGAACCGCGAACTCGCCTCCCGCCGCGTCCATCCGGCCGTCGACCTCGCCGCCTCCGGCACCCGCCGTGAGGAACTCCTGCTGTCGCCGGCCGAGTTGGCGGCGTCCCGCGGTCTGCGCCGGGTCCTGCAGCACCGCGACGGCCACAGCGGTCTCGAAACCCTCCTGGAGCGGCTGCGCGGCACGCCGGACAACGCCACGTTCCTGCGCCGGATCCAGCCGACCCTGCCGACCGGCCGAGCGACGAGCGACTGACCGGTCGACAGGCCGACGGGACCACGGGCGACGGACCCACCGACCGCTCGGCAGCTCGGCCGGCCGCCCGCTCGGCCGACCGCAGCGCTCGGCCGGCCCACCACACAGCCGACCGCCCGCTCGGCCGGCCCACCGCTCGGCCGGCCCGTTCACCGACTGCGGGGAAGCCGGAGAAGTCCCCTACGACGCGGGCCGCGACCCGAACGGCCGCGCGGGCTGGGACATCCGGGTGTTCGTCGTCCCCGTTCGGCCCCCGGCAAGGTCACGCCTGCCCCGACACGTCCCTACGTTTGCGATATGACGATCGGATTCTCGCTCCGTACTGCCGTGTCGGCCTGCGCCCTGTGCACGGCCGGCGTGCTCATAGTGACCTCGCCGGTGGCGGCGGCGAACCGGACCGGCACGGACCCCGGGGCGCGGGGCCGGCCGAACGCCGCGGTGCCGCAGCCGGCCCTCCTCCAGCACGAGGGCACCCAGGTGCGCCCACGCGCCGGCGCACCCGAGACACCTGACGTCTCCGCCCTGTCGTGGGTGGTGGCCGACGCGGGCACCGGCGAGGTGCTCGCCGCCCACAACGCGCACGAGAAACTGCCGCCCGCGAGCACCCTGAAGACCCTGTTCGCGCTGACCGTGCTGCCCGCCGTCCCCGGCGGTGTCCAGCACACCGTCAGCGCGAAGGAACTGGCCGGGATCGGCGAGGGCAGCAGCCTGGTCGGGGTCGTCGAGGGGCACACCTACCGGGTCTCCGACCTCTGGCACGGGGTGTTCCTCAACTCGGGCAACGACGCCGTGCACGTGCTCGCCGCGCTCAACGGCGGCTGGAACCGGACCGCCCGTCAGATGCAGGCCAAGGCCCGCGCCCTGGGCGCCATGGACACCTATGTGGTCTCGCCCGACGGTTACGACGCCGACGGACAGGTGTCCTCCGCCTACGACCTGGCCGTGTTCGGGCGAGCGGGACTGCGCAACCCGGACTTCGCCCGCTACTGCTCGACGGTCGAGACCTCCTTCCCCGGCAACGACGGCAGCACCTTCGAGATCGCGAACACCAACCGGCTGCTGACCGGCGCCGACGGTGTGACGCCCTACCCCGGGCTGGTCGGCATCAAGAACGGATACACCACCAACGCCGGCAACACCCTGGTCGCCGCCGCCCACCGGGGTGAGCGCACCCTCATCGTGACCGTGATGAACCCCCAGGAGGGTGAGGGCTTCGAGGTGTACGAGGAGGCCCGCGCCCTGCTCGACTGGGGGTTCGACGCCGCCGGCCACGTCGACCCGGTCGGGTCGCTCGACGGACTGCGCCCGGTGGCGCACAGCGCCCAGGTCGTCGTCCCCAGGGCGGCGCCCGCACCGCCGCCCGCACCGCCCTCCGACGACTGGCCGCAGACGGGCGCGATCGCCGGCGCGGCCGGGCTGGGCGCGGGAGCGGTACTGATGGGCCTGCGGCGCCGGTCCAGGCGCCTCGCACGCGGCTGACCCCCGAACCGGCGACGCCCGGCCCCGCCCGGCCCCGGGAACTCGGGCTCACTGACAGGTCACCCGTACTGCCCAGGGCTCACGCGCACCGCGCCGGGATCGGCACGTACTGCCCTGGGCGCCCCCGCACCGGCCGCCCGACGCCTACCGCCCGGGCGCGACGCGAGCCGGGCCGGGCTCCCCCGGCGTCCTCACGGCTCCGCACGCCCGAATCCCCTAGCTAGGCCCTCCTGCACAGGCCGCGGGCCACGGGCCGCACCGCCGCCCCCGCGGGCCCCTGCCCGTCTCCGCGGGCCGCGTGGCACGGCTCGCGGACGCGGGACGGGCCCGGATGTCAGACGCCGGCGGGGGCCGCGGAGCGCTCCGGGTCCGAGTCCGGGCGCGGGTCCGCCTCCGGGTCCAGCGCGCGGACGGGGCGGACGCTGCCGACCGGACGGCCGCCGCCGAGCAGTGTCTCGCCCGCGAACTCGGTGAGCAGGGAGGCTTCGACGCCCGCCCGGACGAGGGCGGCCGCCGCGACCGGTATCCGGGCCCGGTTCGCCCCGTCGGAGATCTTCACGGCGACGGCCCGGCCGTCCGGCAGCGCGGCGACCTGGACCCCTTCGAAGCCGTCCTTGGCCAGCAGTCCGGGCACGGCCCGCATCAGCGCCGCCACGTCCCGGCCGGAGCCGGACGCCATCTCGGCGTGCTCGCGCATCGCGTCGGCCACGCGGGCCTCGGGGGTGCCGGAGACGGCGGTGGTGATCCGGGCGGCGGCCCGGGCCAGGCCGTGCAGGGAGACCGCGAACAGCGGCGCGCCGCAGCCGTCGACGGTGACCTGCGCGACGCGCTGCCCGGTCAGGTCCTCGACGATCTCGGCGACGGCCTGCTGGAGCGGGTGGGCCGGGTCGAGGTAGTCGTGGAGGGACCAGCCGTTGAGCCGGCAGGTGTAGAGCATGGCCGCGTGCTTGCCGGAGCAGTTCTGGGCGAGCCGGGAGGGCAGCCGGCCCTCGCGCACCCAGGCGTCCCGGACGACCGGGTCGAAGGGCAGGTCGGGGACGTTGCGCAGGTCGTCCTCGGTCAGTCCGGCCAGCTCCAGGATCCGCCGGGTGCCGGCGAGGTGACGTTCCTCGCCCGAGTGGCTGGCGGCGGCCAGCGAGAGCAGCTCGCCCTCCAGCGGGAGCCCGGCGCGCACCATGGCGACGGCCTGGACGGGTTTGAGCGCGGAGCGCGGGTAGAAGGCCGCCTCGGGGTCGCCGAGGCCGAAGGAGACCCGGCCGTCGGCGCCGAGGACGACGGCGGAGCCGTGGTGGACGCCCTCGATCACCCCGCCGCGGACGAGGTGGGCGACGGGGACGTGGCGGGGTTCGCGGACGAGGGGTGCCTCGGCGGGAAAGCTGCTGTACATCACTGCCTGGATCACTGGTGGGTGGGTGGCTCGGCCCCGCGCGGGGTTCACGCGTGGGCCGTGGTGGGGGTGTGTGGGGAGCGCACGATGTCGGTGAGGGTCGTCTCGACGCGGTCGAGGTGGTGGGACATGGCCCGCACCGCGTCCTGCTCGCTGCCGGCGACCAGTGCGTCGAGGAGCGCCCGGTGCTCGCGGTCGGACTGTTCGCGCCGGCCGCCCAGCTCGTTGAGGAACGCGGACTGGCGGGCCAGGGCGTCCCGGATCTCCTCGATGACGCGGCGGAAGACGGGGTTCTGGGCCGCCTGGGCGACGGACAGGTGGAACAGGGTGTCCAGCGCGACCCAGGAGGTCGTGTCGGTCTCCTGTTCCATGCGCTCCAGCAGGTGGGTGAGACGGTCGAGGTCCTCCGGCGTGCGCCGGGTGGCGGCGTAGCCCGCAACGGGGATCTCGATGTGCCGGCGCACCTCCATGAGGTGGCCGGCGGTGTAGTCGCCGAAGGTGGGGTCCTCCACCGAGAGGGCGACGACGAAGGTGCCCTTGCCGGTCTTCGAGACGGTCAGGCCCATGGTCTGCAGGGCCCGCAGGGCCTCGCGCAGCACCGGACGGGAGACGCCGAGCGTGCGGCACAGCTCCGCCTCGGACGGCAGTTTGTCGCCGATCGCGTAGGCGCCGCGCTCGATGGCGCCGCGCAGGTGGGTGAGGACCGCTTCCATGGCGCTGACCCGCCGGGGTGCCTGCCCACCTGTCTGGCTGTCTGACAGGTTCACGGAGCGATGGTCCGGCCTGCGGGGCGGGAGTGTCAAGTCCCGCCCCGGCGGTCGCCCCGGCCCCGGCCGTCACGGGCGCTCTCCGGCTTCGGCGGACCGCGCCGGACCTGGCTGCGCCCTCCCGGCCGGGGCCGGTGCGTCCCGGACCGGGCCCGCACCCTCTTGGATCGCCGCCATGGGTCCCGGACCGGGGCTATGCGTCCAGGACGCCCGTCCCCAGCAGCCCGAAGAGCAGCACGCCGACGGCGATCCGGTAGAGGACGAAGGCGTTGAAGGAGTGCCTGGCGACGAACTTCAGCAGCCAGGCGATGGAGGCGTAGGCGACGGCGAACGACACGACCGTGCCGACGGCCAGCGGCGCGGCGCCCACGCCGGCGCCCAGGGCGTCCTTGAGTTCGTACAGGCCGGCGCCGGTGAGTGCCGGGATGCCGAGGAAGAAGGAGAGGCGGGTGGCGGCGACGCGGTCCAGGTCCAGGATCAGCGCGGTGGACATGGTGGCGCCGGAGCGGGAGAAGCCGGGGAAGAGCAGGGCGAGGATCTGCGAGGTGCCGACCAGCATGGCGTCCTTGAAGGAGGTGTCGTCCTCGCCGCGCTTGTGCCGCCCCATCTGGTCGGCGCACCACATCACGCCGCTGCCGGCGATCAGCGATCCCGCGACCACCCAGAGCGAGCCGAGCGGCCCGTCGATCAGCGGCTTGGCGGCCAGCCCCACGACGACGATCGGTATGGTCGCGTAGATCACCCACCAGGCGAACTTGTAGTCGTGGTGGTGGCGCTGCTCGCGGTCGGTCAGGCCGCGGAACCAGGCGGAGACGATCCGCACGATGTCCTTGAAGAAGTACACGAGCACGGCGGCGATGGCGCCGACCTGGATGACGGCGGAGAACCCGACGACGGAGCTGTCGTCGACCGGGATGTCCATGAGCCCCTCGGCGATCTTGAGGTGGCCGGTGGAGGACACGGGGAGGAACTCGGTCACCCCCTCGACGACTCCGAGGACGACGGCCTGACCGACGGAGATGGCGCTCATGGGATCCAGTTCTGGGGATGTTTGGTCGACAGTGTTGTAGACGCTCTGGCGTCGCAGACACACTTACTGCGCCAAGATGAAGTCCCGGTGACGTCCACCCCCTGTCCGTCTGAACTCGCCCCCCGTCACCAGCCGTTCTCGAACATCCGGGTCACCTGCGCGATGCGGTCCTCGTCACGCCGGTAGTAGGTACGGCGGCCGACGCGCCGGGCGCGCACCAGGCCGAGGCCGGCGAGGAGGGCGAGGTGGTTCTCGGTGACCCGGCGGGAGATGCCGAGGCCCGCGGCGACGGACCGTGCGGTCCTGCCGTGCGCCGCGCGGCCGGCGGCCAGGACGCGGGGCGCGCGCCGCCCCGGGGGCGGGACCGGGTCCTTGAGCCACTCCAGGATGGCCAGACGTGTCCGGCCGGCGGGAGTACGCAGCATCTCCGCCTCCTGTCGTGGGCCGCTCACCCGTCCCGTCCTGACGTTTCCCGCCGCGCAGCGGAGCGACCCGTGGTGACCGGGACTCGACGACCGTTGGCCGGTACCGGGCGGCGGAGGCCGGCGCGGGGGGGTGCCTCTATGTCGTTCGTCAAGCGAGGCGTGGGGTTCTGGGTTCGTAGAAGGTGCCGTCGCGGAGCATCGCGAACAGCACGTTGATCCGTTGTCGGGCCAGACGGAGCAGTGCCTGGGTGTGGGTCTTTCCTCTGGCCCGGCATTTGTCGTAGTAGGTGCGGGAGGCGGGATCGTGCAGGGCTGCGAACGCGGACAGGAACATCGCCCGCTTGAGTTGCCGGTTGCCGCCGCGGGGTGCGTGTTCGCCGTGGATCGAGGTCCCGGAGGACTTGGTCGTGGGGGCGAGGCCGGCGTAAGAGGCCAGGTGGGCGGCGGTGGGGAAGCTGGTGCCGTCGCCGACGGTGACCAGCAGTGTGGCGGCGGTCCTGACGCCGACGCCGGGCAGCGACGTCAGGACCTTGGAAAGAGGGTGATCCTCCAGCAGGGCCTCGATCTGGGCTTCGAGTGCCCGTCGCTGTTCGTGGACGGCGCCGAGAGAGCGGGCCAGCGACGGGATGACGATGTCGAGGGTGCCGGTGCCGGGAACGACGACGGTCTGTTCGTCGAGGGCGTCGAAGACGTCGTCGATCAGCCGGGCGGCCATGCGCGGGGCCTTGGGCCGTATGACCTCGACGAGTTTGCGGCGTCCGGCCTTTCGCAGGGAGGCGGGGGATCCGTAGCGTTCCAGCAGCCAGGTGACGGCCTGGTGGTCGAGCCGGGGGCCCAGGACGCGCTCCAGGCTGGGGTGGAACTGGGTGAGCAGGCCGCGGATCCGGTTGCTGGTTCGGGTGGCCTCGGCCGCCAGGTCCTGATCGAAGCCGACCAGCACGGTCAGTTCGGCGGTGATCTCGTCGGTCAGTTCCAGCGAGCGCAGGGTGTGCGGCATCGTCCGTGCGGCGTCGGCGATCACGGCGGCGTCGCGGGCGTCGGTCTTCGCCTCGCCCGGATACAGGTCGGCGATCCGTCGCATGGCCAGTCCGGGCAGGTAGGCGACCTGGCAACCCGTGTCCCGGGCGACCGTGAGCGGGAGGGCTCCGATGGAGGCGGGCTGGTCCACGATGACCAGCACGGTGCCGAACTTGGTCTTCAGCTTGGTGAAGACCTCCCGCAGTTTGGGTTCGGTGTTGGGTAGCTGCTTGTCGAAGACCTTCTTGCCGGCCGGGGTGAGCCCGTGCCCGTGATGGTTCGTCTTGCCGACGTCCAGGCCAAGGAAGACGCCTATCTCGTCGCTGTCGTACAAGCCGTCCTCCCGAACGGATGTCGTGCGTGCTGGCCGGGGCGTTGGCGTCGTGCGCGCATCCACGTTATGCAGACCTGCCACCCGCAAGCGGCCGGGCGTTGCACCAGGCCGGGCGGTAGTCGGACCTCTCATCAGCGTCTCCAACGGCGCCTCTCGGGCCCGGTGGCACCACCCCCCAGGTCATCAGTTCGACAGGGGGGAACAGCCATGCCGAGTCCGGAGGCCAGCGGCCCTCTTGCAGGACCGCGGAAAACATAACGGGGGGGCGTACGCGCGGGAGCAGGCGCGAGAGCGCACCCCCGCGCACAACGGTGCGGCCCGGCACCCTCCGAGTACCGGTCGGCGCCCCGTGCACGATCCCCCCGTGCACGGTCCCGCCTCCCGTGCACCGTCCCGCCCCCGTGCACGGCCGTCCCCCGGGTGTGGCCCGCCCCCCGGACACGGCCCGGCGGCGGTTCAGGCGCGGTCGAGGCGCACCACCCGCACGGCGCCCGCGGGCACCGCGAGCCGGCCCGCGACGGCTTCCCCGGTCAGCAGCTCGGTGCCGGGTGCCTCCAGCGGCACCTTCACGTCGGAGCCGGTGTGGTTGACGGCGAACAGATGGGTGCCCGACGCACCGCTGCGGCGCACCACTTCGACATCGCGGGGCAGTCCGGTGCGCGGCGCGATGCCCGCGTCCTCGGCGGCCCGGCCGAGCACCGTGTCCAGACCGTCCGCGCCGAGGCGGGTGGAGACGTACCAGGCGGTGCCCTCGCCCCGCCGGTGGCGGGTCACGGCCGGGTGTCCCGCGGTGAGCCCGTCGGCGTACGTCCATACGGTCTCGGCGCCGCGCGGCACCACGAACTCCGTCCACACGTCGCCGCCCGGCCCGGGTCCTTCCGGTCCGGTCAGCCGCACCCGCTCGCCCGCCTGCAGCGGGGAGAACTCCTCGACGGTCAGGCCTAGGGCACGTATCGAGTCGTGATCAATCTGCGGGATGTGCCTTCGTGGCATGGTCTGGTCCGGTAGACCGTCGTACGTGACACGAGTGCAACTGACTGACCCGGAGTGGGAGTTCATCGAGCCGTACCTGCCGATTGGCGAGTACGGCCCGTACCCCGAGCGGCTGCGGCAGCAGTTCGAGGGCGTGATCTGGCGGTTCAAGACGGGCGGCCAGTGGCGGGAGATGCCGACAGAATTCGGTGCATGGTCGACCGTCCACAACCGCTTCCGGCAGTGGCGTGACGCCGGGGTCTTCGAGGCGCTGCTGGAGGGCCTGATCGCGGAAGCCGCGAAGCGCGGTGAGGTGGACCTGTCCTTGGTCAGCATCGACTCCACCACCACCCGTGCCCACCACGACGCGGCCGGGATGCACCTCGGTGAGGACGTTGTCACTGCCCTGGAGAAAGCCGCCGCCGAGGAGGAGAAGGCCAGGTCAAAGGGGGCGGCCTCGAAGAACAAACAGGGCAGGAGACCGAAAGCGGTCCCGCGCGGGAAGAACGACGACGCGTCCGGCGTCGGCACAGACTCCGGCTGAAGGCCGCCCTCCTCGGACGCTCCAGGGGCGGACAGACCAGCAAGGTCCACCTCGCCGCCGACCGCAAGTGCCGCCCGCTGGCGTTCATCCTGACCGCGGGCCAGGCAGCCGACAGCCCACAGTTCATCCCCGTCCTGAAGAAGGTGCGGGTGCGCGGGCCCGTCGGCCGCCCCCGCACCCGGCCGGACGCAGTCGCCGGAGACAAGGCTTACTCGTCTCGCGGCAACCGCGCCTACCTGCGCAAACGCCGTATCAAGGCAGTCATCCCGGAAAAGAAGGACCAGGCCGCCAACCGGAAGAAGAAGGGCAGTGGAGGCGGTAGGCCCGTCAGTCACGACACCGGGCTCTACAAGGAACGGAACACCGTCGAGCGGGCGATCAACAGGATGAAAGCATGGCGAGGCATCGCCACCCGCTACGACAAGACCCCGGCGAGCTACCTCGCCGGACTCCACCTCCGGGCCTCCGTGATCTGGATCAAGGACCTCACACGAGCAGCCCCTTGATCACAACCGAATACGCTCCCTAGCACGTCCCGCAGCGGGCCCGGGTAGGCGCCCTCGTGGACGGCGTCGTGCTCGTCGACGATGCCGGAGAAGTACGACACGACGAGGGTGCCGCCCTGCTCGACGTACGCGGTGAGGTTCTTCCCGGCCGCCTGCGTCATCAGGTACAGGGCGGGCACGACGACCAGCGGGTAGCCCGACAGGTCGGCTTCCGGGTGGGCGAAGTCGACGGTCAGGTGACGGTCGTAGAGCGCCTCGTAGAAGGCGTCGGCGCGCTCGCGCGGGTCGTGGTCCTCGCTGGGCCGCCACTGCAAATTCTGCGCCCACCACGATTGCCAGTCCCAGAGCACCGCCACGTCGGCCTCGGTGCGCGTGCCGCGGACGGTGCCCAACGCGTCGACGGACGCGCCCAGTTCGACGACCTCGCGCCACACGCGGGTGCCGGTGCCCCCGTGCGGCAGCATCGCCGAGTGGAACTTCTCGGCGCCGCGCCGCGACTGCCGCCACTGGAAGAACATGGCGCCCTCGGAGCCGCGGGCGACGTGGGCGAGGGAGTTGCGGGCCATCTGGCCGGGTGCCTTGGCGGGGTTGCGGGGCTGCCAGTTGACGCCCGAGGTGGAGTGTTCCAGCAGCAGCCAGGGCGCGCCGCCGGCCACGGAGCGGGTGAGGTCGGCGGCCATGGCGAGGTTGACGTGGGTGCGGCGGCCGTCGGTGATCAGGTAGTGGTCGTTGCTGACCAGGTCGACCTCGCGGCCCCAGGCCCAGTAGTCGACGGAGTCGCACTGGCTCAGGGCGGTCATGAAGTTGGTGGTGACGGGGACGCCCGGTGAGAGGCGGTGCAGGATGTCCCGTTCCGCCGTGAAGTTCTCGCGCATGGTGGCGTCGGCGAAGCGACGGTAGTCCAGGGCCTGGGCCGGGTTGCCGGCCGTGGGGGTGGTGCGGGGCGGGTTGATCTCGTCGAGGCCGGCGTAGCGCTGGCCCCAGAAGGCGGTGCCCCAGGCCTCGTTGACCGCGTCGGCCGTCCGGTACGTGGCCGCCAGCCAGCGGCGGAAGTGGGCGGCGCAGGAGTCGCAGTAGCAGGCGGAGACGGGCACGCCGTACTCGTTGTGGACGTGCCAGAGCGCGAGGGCGGGGTGGCTGCCGTAGCGCTCGGCGAGCCGGGTGGTGATGCTCGCGGCGGCGGCCCGGTAGTCGGGGTTGCTGTGGCAGATCGCGCCGCGGGAGCCGAACTCGTGGCGGGTGCCGTCGGCGGTGACCGGCAGCGCCTCGGGGTGGGCGCGGTAGAACCAGGCGGGCGGGGCGACGGTGGGGGTGCCCAGGTCGACGCGGATGCCGTGGGAGTGCAGCAGGTCGAGGACCCGGTCGAGCCAGCCGAAGTCGTACTCCCCCGGGGCGGGTTCCAGCAGGGCCCAGGAGAAGATCCCGACGCTGACCATGGTGACGCCGGCCTCCCGCATCAGCCGGACGTCCTCATGCCAGACCTCTTCCGGCCACTGCTCCGGGTTGTAGTCCCCGCCGAAGGCGAGCCCGGTGAGGCCCCGGGGGGGTGGTGTCCGGCATGGATCTCTCCCGTTGAGTTCGATCGTCTGAGAACGTACACACACAGATTCAGTGGTGAGATCCCAACATAACCGCACAGCAACAACCATTGACAAGTGTCCAGGATGTTTCTCTACTGTGAACGATCACAGAAGCACCGCGAGCGAGCCGGAGGCGCGCCGCGGAGCAGGCACCGCGGGTCTCCACGCGAGGTGGGGCCCCAGGTCAGGGGAGACATCCATGCCGAACACGAAGCGCCACCGCCTCGTGGCCATGTCCGCAGCCGTCGCGCTCGGAGCCACCGCACTCGCCGGCTGCGGGTCGTCCGAGGACGGCGCCCGGGCCGGGTCCGGGCCCGTCTCACTGACGTACTGGACGTGGACACCCGGCATGGACAAGGTCGTCGCCCTGTGGAACGAGGGCCCGGGCAAGAAGGACGGGATCACCGTCACGGTCAAGCGCCAGGCGTCCGGGGACACACTGGTCACCAAGATCCTCACCGCGCACAAGGCGAAGAAGGCCCCCGACCTGGTCCAGGCCGAGTACCAGGCGCTGCCCACCCTGGTCAGCAACGACGCCCTCGCCGACATCTCCGGGCAGACCGGTGACATCAAGGGCAGGTTCGCCGCGGGCGTGTGGCAGCAGACCACGCTCGGCACCGACGCGGTCTACGCGGTCCCGCAGGACATCGGGCCGATGATGTTCTACTACCGCGCCGACCTGTTCAAGAAGTACGGGCTGAAGGTTCCGGCCACCTGGGAGCAGTTCGCCCAGACCGCGCGGGACCTGCGGAAGAAGGCCCCGGACAAGGCGCTGACCACCTTCTCGGCCAACGACTCCGGCCTGTTCGCGGGTCTCGCCCAGCAGGCCGGCGCCAAGTGGTGGACCACCTCGGGCGACAGGTGGAAGGTCGCCGTCGACGACGCGGCGACCCGGAAGGTCGCGAAGTTCTGGGGCGACCTGGTCGAGGAGGGCGCCGTAGACAACCAGCCGATGTACACCCCGGCCTGGAACAAGGCACTGAACACCGGCAAGCAGATCGCGTGGGTCAGCGCGGTGTGGGCGCCGGGCACGCTCACCACCGCCGCCCCCGACACCAAGGGCAAGTGGGCCATGGCCCCGCTCCCCCAGTGGTCGCCCGGCCAGGACGTGACCGGCAGCTGGGGCGGCTCCTCCACCGCCGTGACCACCGACTCCGGGCACAAGGACGCCGCCGCGAAGTTCGCCGCCTGGCTGAACACCGACCGCGACGCCCTCAACGCGCTGGCCAAGGAGGGCGGCATCTACCCGGCCTCCACCTCCGCCCAGCTCTCCGGCGCCTTCACCGAGCCGCCCGCGTACTTCTCCGGCCAGGCCGACTTCTACACCGAGGCCGCCGACATCGCGAAGACCACCGCGCCCTCCGCGTGGGGCCCGAACGTGAACGTCGCCTACACCTCCTTCAAGGACGCCTTCGGCGCCGCCGCCAAGAACAGGTCGGACTTCCTCGCCGCGCTCGCCACCATGCAGGAGGCCACGGTCGCCGACATGAAGAAGCAGGGCTTCGAGGTCGCCCGGTGACGAGCACGGCCCGCCGGGGGCGCCGTGGGGTGAAGGGCGCCCCCTACGCCTTCCTCCTCCCCGCCGCCGCCCTGTTCCTGCTGTTCTTCGCGCTGCCCATCGGCTACGCGGTCTGGCTCAGCCTCCACAAGGTCCACGTGTCCGGGCTCGGTCTGGGCTCCGGGGCCCGCAAGGAGGTCTGGGCCGGCCTGGAGAACTACACCGACGCCCTCACCGACAGCGAACTCCTGCACGGGGCGCTGCGCGTCCTCGGGTACGGCTGCATCGTGGTGCCGGTGATGCTGGGCCTGGCCCTGCTGTTCGCGCTGATGCTCGACACCGAGAAGGTACGGCTGGCCCCCTTCACCCGGCTCGCCGTCTTCCTGCCGTACGCCGTCCCGGGCGTGGTCGCGGCGCTGCTGTGGGGCTTCCTCTACCTGCCGGACGTCAGCCCCTTCTCCTACGTCCTCGGCAAGCTGCACCTGCCGCAGCCGGACCTGCTCGACGGCGGACCGCTCTACCTCGCCCTGTCGAACATCGCCGTCTGGGGCGGCACCGGCTTCAACATGATCGTCATCTACACCTCGCTGAGGTCCATCCCGGCCGAGGTGTACGAGGCGGCGAGACTGGACGGCTGCACCCCGCTGCAGACCGCGCTGCGGATCAAGATCCCCATGGTGGTCCCTTCGCTGGTGCTGACGTTCTTCTTCTCGATCATCGCCACGCTCCAGGTGTTCAACGAGCCGACCACCCTCAAACCGCTCACCAACTCGGTCAGCACGACGTGGAGTCCGCTGATGAAGGTGTACCAGGACGCCTTCGGCAAGGGCGACGTCTACGCGGCTGCCGCCGAGGCGACGATCGTCGCCCTGGCCACGCTGGTGCTGTCGTTCGGCTTCCTGCGCACCGCGAACCGCCGCAACAAGCAGCAGGAGGCACGATGAGCACGCTCACCGTCCGCAAGGCGGCCCCGGCCGCCGGCACCACACCCGGGACGGCGCAGGGCCCGCCGCTGCGCCGCAGGATCGGGCTGGTCCCCACCGTCACCCTGCTGCTGGGCGCGGTGTACTGCCTGCTGCCGGTCGCGTGGGTGGTGATCGCGGCCACCAAGTCGGGCCGGGAGCTGTTCTCCACGTTCACGTTCCTGCCGGGCAGCGGCCTCGCCGGCAATCTCAGGGACCTCGACGCCTACCGGGACGGCATCTACTGGAAGTGGATGGCCAACTCGGCCCTCTACGCCGGGGCCGGCGCCCTGCTGTCGACGGCGGTGTCGGCCCTGAGCGGCTACGCGCTCGCCGTCTACCGCTTCCGGGGCCGCGAGAGCGTCTTCAACGTCCTGCTCGCGGGTGTCCTGATGCCGCCGGTGATCCTCGCCGTCCCGCAGTACCTGCTGCTGGCCAAGGCGGACCTGACCGACTCCTACCTCTCCGTACTGCTGCCGCTGGTGCTGTCCCCGTACGGGGTGTACCTGGCCCGCATCTACGCCTCCGCGGCCGTGCCCGCGGACGTGGTGGAGGCCGGGCGGACGGACGGTGCCGGCGAGTGGCGGATCTTCACCCGGATCGCGCTGCCGATGATGGTTCCCGGCCTGGTCACGGTGTTCCTGTTCCAGTTCGTGGCCGTCTGGAACAACTTCCTGCTGCCGTACATCATGCTCAGCGACGACGCCAAGTTCCCGATCACGCTCGGCCTGTACACCCTCCTGGAGCAGGGCTCCAACACCCCGGCGCTGTACACGCTGGTCATCACCGGGGCGTTCCTCGCGGTGGTCCCGCTGATCGCGCTCTTCCTGGTCGTCCAGCGGTTCTGGAGTCTCGATCTGCTGTCCGGAGCCGTAAAGTCATGACCATGAGCAATGCGGGGGGCCGGCGCAGACCGCCGACGATCCATGACGTGGCGCGCGAGGCCGGAGTCTCCCGGGGCACCGTCTCGCGCGTGCTCAACGGCGGGCACTACGTCAGCCCGGCCGCGCGCGAAGCGGTCGACGCGGCCATCCGCAGGACGGGTTACGTCGTGAACCGGCACGCGCGCTCCCTGATCACCGGCCGCTCGGACTCCGTGGGCTTCCTGCTCACCGAGCCGCAGGAGCGGTTCTTCGAGGACCCCAACTTCAACGTCCTGCTGCGCGGTTGTACCCAGGCGCTGGCCGCGCACGACGTCCCGCTGCTGCTGATGCTGGCCGGGACCGAGGACGAACGGCGGCGCATCATGCGGTACATCACCGCCGGGCACGTCGACGGGGTGCTGCTGGTCTCCAGCCACTCCGGGGACCCCGTCGCCGAGCAACTGCGCGCGGCGGGCGTGCCGTTGGTGGCGTGCGGCAAGCCGATCGGGCTCGGCTCCAAGGTGAGCTACGTCGCCGCCGACGACCGCGACGGCGCCCGCGACATGGTGCGCCACCTGCTGTCGCTGGGACGCCGGCGGGTGGGCGTGGTGACCGGGCCGCTGGACACCCCCGGCGGTGTGGAACGCCTCGCCGGGTACAAGGAGGTGCTGACGGAGGTCGGCACAGGCGTCGACGAGCGGCTGATCGTCTCCGGGGACTACAGCCGGGCCAGCGGCGAGGCGGGCGCCGCGCTGCTGCTGGAGCGGGTGCCGGACCTGGACGCGGTGTTCGTCGCCTCCGACCTGATGGCGCAGGGCGTGCTGAGCGCCCTGCGGCGGGCGGGCCGCCGGGTCCCCGAGGACGTGGCGGTCGGGGGCTTCGACGACTCCCCCGCCGCGCTGGCCGCCACCCCGGAGCTGACGACCATCCGCCAGCCCTGGGACCGGATCAGCGCCGAGATGGTGCGGGTGCTGCTCGCGCAGATGAGCGGCGAGGACCCGGCGGCGGTGATCCTGCCGACGGAGCTGGTCAGGCGCGGCTCGGCGTAGCGGGACGGGAGGCGCGGGGCGCGGCGGGACCGGTCAGGATCCGAGAAGCCGTCCCGCCCTCCCCCGCCCTACGGTGGAACCACCGACGCACCCGTCGGGTCCGGCCCACCAGCGAGGAGCCCACCATGACCACCGGCCTCAACACGATCGTCTACCCCGTCAAGGACCTGGCCCGCGCCAAGTCCCTGTTCGGCGCCCTGCTCCAGGTCGAGCCGTACGCCGACGAGCCCTACTACGTCGGCTACAAGGCGGCCGGCCAGGACGTCGGCCTCGACCCGAACGGCCACGGCAAGGGCATGACGGGCCCGGTGCCCTACTGGCACGTCGACGACATCCGGGGCCGTCTGGCGGCGCTGCTGGAGGCGGGCGGCGAACTGCTCCAGGACGCGCAGGACGTCGGCGGCGGCCGGATGATCGCCTCGGTGAAGGACGCCGACGGCAACCTCGTCGGGCTCATCCAGGACGCGTGAGCGGCGGGCGGCCGCCCGTCGGCGGACGCGGACGCCCGCCCCGGCCCCGCGGGTCAGCCGCGCGGGCGGCCCAGCAGGGTGCGCACGCCCTCGGAGGTCAGCGTCAGGCCGTGCGGGGAGCTGGCGTCTATGGTGAGCGACAGATCGTCGGCGGGCCACTGGGAGGCGAGGGCGCCCAGGGGCACCAGACGGTACCGGGAGATGAAGGGCAGCAGCTCGGACATCTCCAGTTCCGAGGTGAACACGGGCACCACCGGCACTCCGCCCGGCTGCTCCAGGACGGGCAGGGCCACCGCCGAGGGGTCGGTGGCGTCCTCGTCGCTGACGTCGTCCGGCACGGGCACCAGCACGTCGCTGCCGGCCAGCGTGTCCAGTGCGCCGGTGTCCTCCGCGTTCTCGGCGAGCACGTCCAGTGCCTGCTGGGCGGGCGTGGCGGTGTGGTCGTTCGAGGGTGTGTCCATGGCAGGTCCCTGGTCGCGGCGGTCGGGGGGCCCGTCCGGGCGCTGCGCCCTGGCACGGTTCTGCTCGCGTACCCGGCCACGCACCGCGCAATCGTCCCGGTCACGGAATTCCGGGTGCCCGGCATGACCGGGCGGCGGCCCCGCCGCGCACCGTCACGAGCCCGGTCCGGGGGATGGGCGGGGAGCGGGTGAAGGACGGAAGAGGGCCCTCCGCGGCACACGGCGCGGAGAGCCCGGTGGGGCTCACTTCCGAACCCCTGAACGCCCGGGTATCCAGTGCGGCGGGGGCGATTCGCGGTGTCGGCGGGCGTCAGACTCCGTCGGGGCGCGGGCGGACCCAGTCCAGGGACCGTTGGACGGCCCGCTGCCAGTTCTCGTACTCCCACGCCCGCCGCTCGGGGGGCATCTGCGGGATCCACTGCCCGGCACGGTGCCAGTTGCGCCGCAGCACCTCCAGGTCGGCCCAGTAGCCGACGGCGAGCCCGGCCGCGTAGGCCGCGCCGAGCGAGACCGTCTCGGAGACCAGGGGCCGCACCACGGGGACGTCGAGCACGTCGGCGAGCATCTGCATGAGCAGGTGGTCGGAGGTCATGCCGCCGTCCACCTTGAGCTGCTTGAGGGCGAGACCGGAGTCGGCGTTCATGGCGTCGACCACCTCACGGGTCTGCCAGGCGGTGGCCTCCAGGACCGCGCGGGCCAGGTGGCCCCTGGTGATGTAGGAGGTGAGGCCGACGACGACGCCCCGCGCGTCGCTGCGCCAGTGGGGGGCGAAGAGTCCGGAGAAGGCCGGGACGATGTAGCAGCCCCCGTTGTCCTCCACCGTGCGGGCCAGCGTCTCGATCTCGGGGGCGGTGCTGATCATGCCGAGGCGGTCGCGGAACCACTGCACCAGTGACCCGGTGACCGCCATGGGTCCTTCGAGGGCGTAGACCGTGGGCTCGCCCGCGATCTTGTACGCGACGGTGGTGAGCAGCCCGTTGCGGGAGCGGACCAGCTCGGTGCCGGTGTTCATGAGCAGGAAGCTGCCGGTGCCGTAGGTGCACTTGGCCTCGCCGGGCGAGAAGCAGGTCTGCCCGAACAGGGCCGCCTGCTGGTCGCCGAGGGCGGCGGTGATGCGGACGCCCGGGAGCAGGGCGCGGGCCTCGCCGTAGCTCTCGGCGGAGGAGCGGATCTCGGGCAGCAGGGCGCGCGGCACGCCGAAGAAGTCCAGGAGTTCCGGGTCCCAGGTCAGGGTGCGGATGTTGACGAGCATGGTGCGGCCGGCGTTGGTGGGGTCGGTGATGTGCAGGCCGCCGTCGGTGCCGCCGGTCAGGTTCCAGATCAGCCAGCTCTCCATCGTGCCGAACAGCACGTCGCCGTTGCGGGCGCGTTCCTCCAGGCCCTCCGTGTGCTCGAAGAGCCATCGGATCTTGGGCGCGGAGAAGTAGGTGGAGGCGGGCAGGCCGCAGCGGTCGAGGAAGAACTCGTCGCCGGGCCGGTCGCGGAGCGCGTCGACGAGCGGTGCCGTGCGGGTGTCCTGCCAGACGATCGCCCGGCCCAGCGGCGCCCCGGTCCGCCGGTCCCACAGGACGGTCGTCTCGCGCTGGTTGGCGATCCCGATGGCGGCGACGGCCCCGGCGTCCGCACCCGCGTTCCGCAGCGCCTCGGGCACGATGCGCTGGACGTTGCGCCAGATCTCCACGGCGTCGTGCTCGACCCAGCCGGGGCGGGGGAAGTACTGCTGGTGCTCGCGCTGGGAGACCGCGCACAGCCGTCCGCTGTGGTCGAACAGGATGCACCGCGTCGACGTGGTGCCCTGGTCGATGGACATCACATACCGGTCAACCATGGTCGGTCCTGCCTTCCGGTGCGTCGCGCGGGTGCGGAGACCTGTCGGGGGCCTGCGGGTGCCTGACAGGAGAGGCCTACCGGGGTCTACCAGCGGCCCGCTCCCAGGTCCCGGGAAATCGCCCGTGCGGCCTCCCGGAGCAGGGCGGTCAGGGCGGGCAGCGGCCTGCCCCTGGGGTCGCAGATCCTCTCGACGGGGCCGGACAGGCAGATGGCGCCCACCACCAGGCCGCCGTGCCCGCGGATCGGCGCCGCGATCCCCGCGTCGCCCATCGCCATCTCCTGGACCTCCGCGCCCCAGCCGACCTCGCGGATCTCGGCGAGCGCCCGGTCCAGGTCCTCGCGCACGACGAGGGTGTGCCGCGTGTACGCCTCCAGGCCGTCCGCGGGCAGGGGGCCGAGGGTGGCGGTGCCGAAGGCGAGCAGGACCTTGCCGAGCGAGGAGGCGTGCAGCGGCAGCAGCGCGCCGACGTCGAGGGTCTGCAGGGTGTCGTCGGGCCGGAAGACGTGGTGGATGACGAGGACCCGGCCCTCCAGCGGCGTGCCGATGCGCACCGCCTCGCCGCTGCGGGCGGCCAGCGCGTCGGCCCAGTTGATCGCGCGCGAGCGCAGTTCGTTGACGTCGAGGTAGCTGGTCCCCAGATGCAGCAGTGCCGCTCCGAGCTGGTACTTTCCTGTGGTCTCGTCCTGTTCGACGAAGTCCACGTGCTGCAGGGTGCGCAGGATGCCGTGTGCGGTGCCCTTGGCGAGGCCGAGGGACGACGCCACCTCCCCGAGCCCCAGTCTGCGGGGGCCCCCGGCGAGGAGGCGCAGGATCGCCGCGGCTCGTTCGATGGACTGGACGGGTCCGGCCATGGGGCGATATTAGCCCTGTTTGTCCCGCTCAGGACTGTTGTTCGGTAATGCCGACCGCGGTTCATTGACCTGCGGGGCTTTTGTTCCTTAGCGTGACACGTCGCGCCCGGACGGCGGGCGGCGGCACCTGCCGGAGGAGGAAGGCACATGACCGTAGCGCAGCTCGACGCCGCGCCCCACGGGGAAGTCGACCACGCCTTCCCCCTGCTGCACACGCCCGGGGCGGTGTCGGCGGTACGCCGTCGCGTACGCCGCCTGCTGGGCGGCTGGGACCTGCCCGCCGACGCCGCCGACGACGTCCTCCTCGTGGTCTCCGAGCTGGTCACCAACGCGCTCGTGCACGCCCGGCCGCCCGCGACCCTGCGGCTGTGGCGGGTCCCCGTCGACGGCCGCGGCGCGGTCCACGTGGAGGTGAGCGACCCGGGCCCCGCGGCTCCCTGCCCGCCCGGCTCGGCCCCCGACCCCGACGAGCACGGCCGCGGCCTGGGCATCGTCACCGCGCTGTCGGCCCGGTGCGGCGTCAGGGCGGACGACGCCGGGACCAGCCGCTGGGCGGAGGTCCTGGCGGGCTGAGCGGCGCCGAGCCGCCCGCGGGCGCGCCCGGACCGCTTCCGTCCGGCGGCACCCACCGCCCGCCGCCCGGCTTGACCAGCGCCGTCGCGGGGCCGACCGTGGCCACAGGGGTGTGTCGGTCCCTGGAGGTGCCGTGAGCGCGTCGGCTGAACCGCGGGTGGCGGGTCTGGAGACCCGGTCGATCGACTACGTGCCCCTGGACGAGCGGCACGGCAAGCTGTGGCACCTGGGCCCCCTGTGGTTCATGTCGAACGCGCAGATCGCCACCCTGGCCGTGGGCCTGATCAGCATCACCGGGGGCGGCAACCTCCTCTGGTCGCTCCTGGCCATCGTCGCGGGCACCCTCGTCGGCACCTTCTTCATGGCGTTCCACTCGGCCCAGGGCCCGCAGCTGGGGCTGCCGCAGATGATCCAGTCCCGGCCCCAGTTCGGTTACGTCGGCGCCCTGCTCGTGTGGCTCTTCGCCTATGTGCAGTACGCGGGGTTCAACGTCTTCAACACGATCCTCGCCGGGCAGGCCCTGCACGCCACCCTGCACGGCGGCGTCAAGCTCTGGGTGCTCGTGGTCACCGTGACCGGGCTGGTCGTCGCGCTGGTCGGCTACGACGTCATCCACAAGGCCGAGCGCTTCCTGACGTACACCTTCCTGGTCGTCTTCGGGATCTTCACCGTGGGCGTCCTGGTCAACCTGCGCTACCCGGCGGGCTCCTTCGACCCGGGCGGCTTCCGGTGGACCCCGTTCCTGGCCCAGTTCGGCGTGGTCGCCGGCTACCAGATCAGCTGGGCCATCTACGTCTCCGACTACTCCCGCTACCTCCCGCCCGACGTCACGGTCCGCAAGACCTTCTACTGGACCTACGCCGGCTCCGCGCTCGGCGGCATCTGGCTGATGGTGCTGGGCTCGCTGCTGGCGGCCTGGGCGGGCCGGGACTTCGACACGATCCGGTCGATCGACGCGGCCGGCGACACCGTGTTCACCGGCTTCGGCGCCGTCGTGCTGCTGTTCGCCGCGCTCGGCCTGGTGTCCGTCACCGCGCTGAACCTGTACGGCGGCTCGCTGACGCTGATCAGCGGCATCGACTCGTTCCGCAGGGTGCGCCCGACGCTCTCCGTGCGCCTGGTGACCCTGGGGGTGACGGCGGCGCTCTCCCTCGTCGGCGCGCTCGCCGCGACCTCGCACTTCCTGCGCAACTTCAACGACTTCCTGCTGCTGGTCCTCTACCTGTTCATCCCGTGGACCGCGGTGAACCTCATGGACTACTACGTCGTGCGCCGCGGCCACTACGCGGTCGCGGAGATCTTCGACCCGCACGGTGTGTACGGCCGTTGGGGCCGGCAGGGGATCGTCTCCTACCTCGCCGGGTTCGCCGCCATGGTGCCGTTCTTCTCCGTCGGCACCCTCTTCGTCGGACCGGCCGCGAAGGCGCTGGGCGGCGCGGACATCTCCCTGTTCATCGGGCTGCCCGTCTCCGCGCTGCTGTACTGGTGGCTGACCCGCTCCCTCGACGTTGCCGCCGAGCAGCGGCTCGCCGAGGCGGAGGCGGCGGAGCTGGACCGCGCGGCCCACGAGCACCGCGAGCCCTGACGGGGGTCGCCGCCCCGACGACTCCGACGCCGTGGCCCGCGCTCCGCCGGCGAACCGGCCAGGGCGCGCCCGCCCCGTCTCGGCCCCAGGGGCGGACGCTGCCGCCCGGCTCCGGGCGGGGTGCCCGGGCGCCCGGTGGTCCGGGCCCGTGCCTGGCTGCTGGCCGCGCAGGACACCGCCTCGGTCGCCGGGGGCGGGGCCGTCCCGCTCACCGGGCCGCAAGGGCTCGCCCCCTGGCCGATGACGGACCACTGGCCCGGCGGCTACATCGCCTCACTCGACGTCCGTCCCGTCGGCCCGCCGCGGCCCGGCCGCGCGACCGTCTGGGTGTCCACCCCGCTCGCCCTGGTGGCCGGGGAGCCGTGCAGCCCGCTGGCCTCCTACCTGGCCCTGGTCGACACGGCCAACGGCATCGCCGTACGCGAGTCGCCCAAGGTCCTGTCGTCACATTCCCGTCGTCCGCCCGGAGGGCGGGCCTCGCGGCGTCAGGTGCGTGCTCTCGGCGTGCCGGGCCCTGACCCTCGTACCGGACGTACTCGGGTCTGGGCCCGGTGCGGCGAGAGTGCGTGCATGGCGTCGCGAGGCAGGCGGGAATTCGACGACAGGGCCAAGGCGTGGATCTTTCCCAACGTCGACCTGACCGTGCACCTGCACCGCCGGCCGGAGGGGCGCTGGACCGGCCTGGACACCACCGTCGTCTTCGGTCCGGCCGGCCAGGGGATCACCAGTACGGTGCTGCACGACGTGCACGGCCCGGTCGGCCACGCCCAGCAGATCCTCACCGTGCGGCCCGTACCGGGCGCCTGACCCGGCCCGGCCGGGGCCCGCGGACCGGCAGGCGGAGGCCTGCGGCCTACTCCCAGGTCGCGGTGTCCGGGTCGATGCCGTGGGCACGCGCGCCGGCGTCGATGACGCGGCGGAACCACGTGGCCAGACCGGGCCGGATGCCGTCGTAGTGGGCGGCGAATCCCGGATCGGTCTCGAACCTGCGGCCGAGGCAGACCTGCATCCGCCGGGTGAGGGGAAAGTACGCGGCGAAGACCTCACGGTGCCGTTCGACGAGCCGGTCGGCTTCCGGGTCACCCGGGGCGACACCGGCGTCCATCGCCTCCGCGAGCGCGCGCTCGAAACCGGCGACGGCGTCGGCGACCTCCTGCCACTCCTGCGGCGAGCGGGAGGCCGAGCGCTCGGCGTACTCCTGCCATTGCCTCGTGCCCCCGTGACGCCGGCGGGCCTGGAGGGGCCAGTCCGGGTTCCACCCGGGGCCGAAGACCGCGGCCTGCTGCCCGGCGGTCAGCAGCAGGCCGCGCTCGTGGGCGTCGATCATCCGGCCCAGTCCGGCATCGAGCTGCCGGAGGCGCTCGATCCGTTCGGCGACCTGGGCGCGTTGCGCGCGCAGCGCACCGGGCACGTCAGCGGCCGGGTCGTCCAGGACGGCCCGGATCCCGTCCAGGCCCAGACCCAGCTCACGGTAGACGACGACGCGGTGCAGACGTTCGAGGTCGGCGGCGGTGTAGAGCCGGTACCCGGCGGCCGTGCGCAGCGACGGCCGCGCCAGACCCGTCTCGTCCCAGTGGTGCAGCGCGCGGACGGTCACGCCCAGACGGGCCGAGACCTGACCGACGGTCAGGCCCCCGGCATCAGTGGTGTCAGGCATGTTCCCCATTGTCGCCGTCGCCGCGGCCCGCTCCCGGCGCGACGATGCCGACGGCTTCGAGGTACCGCGCCTCCTCCCCTGCCGGGTCGAAGGGTTTCGCCGCGGTGAGGACGATCCGTGCGTTCTCGGGGGTGATCACGGTCAGGTCGCGGGTGTTCCAGGGGGTGTCGCGCGGGCCCTCGACCGAGTCCGGGCGCAGCGCGCGGCAGGCCTCGGCGAGGGGCTCGACCTGGCCGAGCACGCACGCGAAACCGATGCTCATCGCGGGTGCCCGCTCCGGAACGCCCGCCGCCGTGACGAGGAGTACGTCCTGGAACGCCCAGCGGCGCAGGTGCACGAGCCTGCCGGGGACGGTGAACAGTTCGAAGAACCCGAGCCCGCGGGTCCAGAAGTCCACGGACGCCGCCATGTCGCTCGTGGGGACGGTGACGAAGGCGGGCATTCCGTAGATGCCGCGGAACGGCTCCGGCGCGGCGGCGTCCGGACCGGGAGCGGGCACGGGACTGATCTCGAACGCGTTGAAGTGGTCGCTCATGGGCCTCACCCTGGGGCCTCACGCGGCGTGAGGGTCAAGCCGTTCCGGAGTTCCCCGGGCGGCCGTCCGAACTTTTGAACACGTTCAAGACAGGGGTAGGATCACCCTCACCGACGAGGGGGGCGAGGTCCGATGAAGGTCGTACTGCCGGGCGGGACCGGTCAGGTGGGCACCGTGCTGGAGCGGGCGCTGAGCGCGGCCGGGCACGAGGTCGTCGTACTGACCCGGCGTCCGCGGCGCGCGGGGCAGGTCCTGTGGGACGGAAGGACGCTCGGGCCGTGGGCTCAGGCGGTCGACGGCTGCGACCTGGTGGTGAACCTGGCCGGACGCAGCGTCAGCTGCCGCTACACACCGGACAACCTGCGGGCCATGAAGCAGTCGCGCGTGGACTCCGCCCGCGTCGTGGGCGAGGCCGTGGCCGCCGCCCGGCGGCCCCCGCGCCTGTGGCTGCAGATGAGCACCGCGACCGTCTACGCGCACCGCTTCGACGCGCCCCACGACGAGGCGACCGGCGTCATCGGCGGCTCGGAACCCGGCGTCCCCGGCTACTGGGCCTGCAGCGTGGACATCGCCCGCGCCTGGGAACGGGAACAGGAGCGGGCCGCGACCCCGCGCACCCGCAAGGTCGCCCTCCGGGCCGCCATGGTGATGAGTCCCGACCGGGGCGGGGTCTTCGACGTGCTGCTGCGGCTGGCCCGGCTGGGCCTCGGCGGACCGGTGGCGGGCGGCGCGCAGTACGTCTCCTGGATCCACGACCAGGACTTCGTGCGCGCCGTGCTGTTCCTGGCGGCGCGGGAGGACATCGAGGGGCCGGTCAACCTCGCCGCCCCCGCGCCCCTGACGCAGCGCGCCCTCATGCGGGTGCTGCGCACCGCCTGGGGCGTCCCGGTGGGCCTGCCGGCCACGCGGTGGATGGCGGAGGCCGGCGCCTTCGTGCTGCGCACGGACACCGAACTGCTCCTGAAGAGCCGGCGCGTGGTCCCCGGCCGCCTGCTCGACGCCGGCTTCGCCTTCGGCCACCCGCAGTGGCCCGAGGCCGCCGTCGACCTCGTGCGCCGCGTGCGCGAGCGCCCCCCGCGCCGGGCCCGCACCCTCCCGCCGCCCGCGGCGGGCCGAGCCTGACCTCCGGAGCTGGCCCCCCGTCAGCCTTCACGCTTCCTCCACTCCCCCGCCACCGTTCCACCATGCTTGTGTATGCTCCTGACGCTCCATCCGCATCACCGAGGGGGGATCCTCATGCGCATACGTTCCGTGCTGGCCGCGGCCGCCACGGCGGGGACGGTCGCCGTCGTCGCCGCGGTTCCGGCACAGGCCGCCGAGTACTCCTCCGCCCTGAAGATCAAGGGCGTCCAGTACGACGCCCCCGGGCGGGACTCCAACAGCTGCACCAAGGGCAACGCCAAGGACGAGTACCTGACCATCAAGAACTACTCGCGCACCTCGCGGGTCAACCTCAAGGGCTACGTCGTCAAGGACGCCGCCGGCAACCGCTTCAGGTTCTCCGCCGACCACTACCTGGAGCCCGGCGACTACGTGAAGCTGCGCGGCGGCAAGGGCAGGGAGTCCGACGCGAAGAACGTCGCCTACCGCCAGAACTGCAACTTCATCTGGAACAACGACAAGGACACCATCTACCTGTACAAGCCCTCCGGTGCCCGCGCCGACGTGCACTCCTACACCAAGGCGCGCGACGACCGCGACGGCAACGGCTACATCTCGTACCACGGCTGAGCCGCACCGCGGCGCGCCCACGGGGGCGCGGCACCCGCGGCGGCCGCCGGGACCGCCGCGGGCGCCGCGCCCGCGCTACTCGTCGTCCGACGCGGTGCCGCGGGTGCGGCCCACCTCGGGCAGTTCGGCCTGCTGGGCGCGGATGTGCAGGACGTCGCCGATGAACAGGTCGTAGACCAGCACGCCGACCACACCGCCGACGAGCGGTCCGACGATGGGGACCCACCAGTAGGCGCTGAAGGAGCCCGGCTCACTGCCCGGCAGCGCCAGGTCGCCCCAGCCGGCGAAGAACGTGAACAGCCGGGGGCCGAAGTCGCGGGCCGGGTTGATGGCGTACCCGGCGTTGGCGCCGTAGGACATGCCGACGGCCGCCACGGCGAAGCCGATGACGAGCGGCCCGAGGTTCGCCTTCACGGCGGTGTTGCGCAGGTCGACGACGGCCACGATCAGCATGACCAGCAGGGCGGTGCCGACGATCTGGTCGACCAGCGGACCCCAGTAGCCGCCGTGGAAGTACGGGGCCGGGAACGTGCCGAAGATGGAGAAGGACGCGACGGTGTGCCCGTGCGTCTTGGGTCCCTTCATGGCCTGGTCGAACGTGTTGATCGCGTCGTGGTAGACCCCGTACACCAGGGCCGCGCCGGCGAAGGCGCCCACCACCTGTGAGATCCAGTACGGCACGACCTTGGCCCAGGGGAACTTGCGCCGCACCGCGAACGCCAGCGTCACCGCCGGGTTGATGTGCGCGCCGCTGACGCCACCGGCCACGTACACGCCGAAGACCACGGCGAACGCCCATCCCCAGGTGATGAGCAGCCAGTCCCCTGCGCCCAGGAAGAAGGTCGTGGGTCCCTCGGTCCGGCCCGATCCGGGCAGCGCCGCGACCGCCATGGCGACCACGCCGCAGCCGAAGGCGATGAGGACGAAGGTCCCGAGGAACTCCGCCAGGCATTCGCCCCACAGGCCCCCGCGGCGCCTGAGCCGGGAGGGTGTGATCAGGGGCGGGATTTCTACGGCCATATCGGCCCCCTCGACGAACGGTCCGGCCCACGGGCCGGTACGGTCCTGCTCCGGGCGGCCCCGCGTCACTGCCGGTCGCGGCCCCGCGTCTCAGCTCAGTGTGCGCGCCAGGACCGCTGTGGGCCACTCGGCCGCTCCCCGGCCCGCGAAGAGGCCCCGAGGCTCCGAAAGGGCCTCCGCAAGCCCCGCGCGCATGGCGGGAGTGAACTCCATACGGGTGATCCCGCCAAGGGCCCCCGCCCTGCCCGGGGCAGCGGAAACAGCGGTACGTCGGCCGCTCGGCGGCGGATCGGCGCGCCCGACCCGAGTGGCAACCCCGTGGACCCCGCACAAGACTGATCCATGGTTTCGTGATCAGGCGAAAACGCACGGTCTCGGGGACCGGCCACCCCTGGCCGACGGTTTTCGACCTTTCTCAGGGAGTTCGCATGGTGGAGAAGTCTGCCGACATCCTGATGCCCGGGCCGGACGAATCAGCCGTCGTCCGACGCGCAGTCACCGATCCGACGACGGCGGACACCGAGCGGCTCCTCGCGGGCATCCTGGCGGACGTCGTGCACACCGAGCAGGTACCGGCGGACAGCCACTTCTTCACCGACCTGGGTGCCAACTCCCTGGTCATGGCCCAGTTCTGCGCACGGGTGCGCAAACACCCCGACCTGCCGTCCGTGTCCATGAAGGACATCTACCGGCACCCCACCCTCCGGGAGCTGGCGGCCGCCCTCGCGCCCGCCGGCGCCCCGGCCGCCGGCCCCGGCACGGCGGCCGGACCACCGCCGGCACCGGCTTCCGCGCCGGCGCCTGCGCCCGCACCGCACGTCCCGGGCAACCACCTGGTGTGCGGAGCGCTCCAGGCGCTGATCTTCCTCGGCTACTCCTTCGTCATCGGCATGGTCACCGCCCAGGCCTACGAATGGGTCGCGGCGGGATCGGGCCTCGTCCAGATCTACGTCCGCTCGCTCCTGTGCGGCACGATCGGATTCCTCGCCCTGTGCGCCTTCCCCGTCCTCGTGAAATGGGTGCTCGTCGGCCGCTGGAAACCCCGGGAGTTCCCGGTGTGGAGCATGGCGTATCTGCGCTTCTGGGTCGTCAAGTCACTGCTCCACGCCAATCCCATGGTGCTGTTCGTCGGCAATCCGCTGTACGTCATGTACCTGCGGGCGCTGGGCGCACGGATCGGGAAGGACGTCACGATCCTCTCCCGGTCGGTGCCGGTCTGCACGGACCTGCTCACCATCGGGGCCGGCACGGTGATCCGCAACGACGCCGTGTTCCTGGGCTACCGGGCGTACGCCGGAGCCATCCAGACCGGCGGCATCACCCTGGGCCGGGACGTCTTCATCGGTGAGAAGACGGTCCTCGACATCGACACCGCCATGGGCGACGCCGCACAGCTCGGCCACGCCTCGGCCCTGTACCGGGGGCGGGCGATCCCGGCCGGCGAGCGGTGGCACGGTTCCCCGGCCCAGCCCACGCACGTCGATCACGTACGGGTCCCCCCGGCCCGGTGCGGCACGCTGCGCCGCGCCGGCTTCGCGCTCACCACCCTGCTGCAGCTGTTCCTCCTGTACCTGCCGCTCGCCGTGGGCGGGGTGTACATGCTGTTCGCGGAGGTCCCGGTGCTCAGCAAACGACTGGCCGCCGAGACCCGGGGCACCACGGCCGGGGAGTTCCTCGGCGACACCCTGATCGTGTCCTCGGTGCTGTTCTTCGGCGGTCTCCTGCTCGGACTGCTCGCCCTGTGCACCGTGCCGCGGGTACTGCACCGCGTGATCCGCCCCGACCGGGTCTATCCGCTCTACGGCTTCCACTACGCCGTGCACCGGCTGATCGCCGGCCTGACCAACGTCAGGTTCTTCACCTGGCTGTTCGGTGACAGCTCCTACATCGTCCCCTACCTGCGCGGCATCGGGTACGACCTCTCCGAGGTCGAGCAGACCGGCTCGAACTTCGGGACCGAGGTCCAGCACCAGTCGCCGTTCCTGGTCTCCGTCGGCAGCGGCACGATGGTGGCCGACGGCCTGTCGATCCTGAACGCCGACTACTCCCGCACGTCCTTCAGGATGAGCCGGACCTCGATCGGGGCCCGCAACTTCCTCGGCAACAACATCGCCTACCCGGCCGGGGCGCGCACCGGTGACAACTGCCTGCTGGCGACGAAGGTGATGGTCCCCCTCGACGGCGAGATCCGCGAGGGGGTCGGACTGCTCGGCTCGCCGTGCTTCGAGATCCCCCGGTCGGTCGAGCGCGACACCCGATTCGACCACCTGCGCACGGGCGACGCGCTGCGCCGCAGCCTGGCCGCGAAGAATCGTTACAACCTGCACTCCATGGCCATGCACCTGCTGATGCGCTGGCTGCACACGGCCCTGCTCACCGCCTTCGCGCTCGGCTCGGTGGGCCTGTACGGCACCCTGGGGCACATCGTGATCGGTTGCTACCTGGCCCTCACGCTGGTGCTCACCACCGGGTTCTACATCCTGCTGGAGCGATGCCTGACCCGGTTCCGCCCGCTGCGGCCGAAGCTGTGCTCCATCTACGAGCCGTACTTCTGGTGGCACGAACGGGTGTGGAAGGTGCCGGACCACTACCTGGCCATCTTCAACGGCACGCCGTTCAAGGCCCTGGTCTGGCGGCTGACCGGGGTGCGCATCGGCCGCCGTGTCTTCGACGACGGATGCTTCATCACGGAGCGGACACTGGCCGCCATCGGCGACGACTGCACCCTCAACGCCGGCAGCAAGATCCAGTGCCATTCGCAGGAGGACGGGACCTTCAAGTCCGACCGCACCGCACTCGGCGCGGGCGTCACCCTCGGCGTCGGCGCGCACGTCCACTACGGCGTGACGCTCGGCGACCGGGCAGTGCTGGCGCCCGACTCCTTTCTGATGAAGGGCGAGGAAGTCCCGCCCGACGCGGAATGGGAAGGCAACCCCGCCGCTCCGACGGCCAACTGAGGAAGGGTCATTCGATGGGAACGCTCGTGGCAGCGGACAGGGACTTCTGGACTGATGTGCTGACCGCCGGCGGGTTCACCGCCGTCCCGCGGTGGGCGCCGCGGCCCGTCGCCGGCGTGGCCGGGCACGAGGAGACGGTCCCGGCCCAGGTGGCCGAGGCGGTGCGCGCCCTGGCCGCCGAACTGGGCGTCCCGGTCAGCGCGGTGCTGCTGGCCGCCCACGCCAAGGTGCTGGCCGCGCTCTGCGGGGAGCCGGACGTGGTGACCGGGCACGCGGTGGGCGACGGTGACCCGCTCCCCTGCCGGCTGACGGTCGCACCCCCCACCTGGCGCGGCGTGGTGCGCGCCGCCCGCCGCGTCGAGGCGGACCTGCTCACGCACCGCGACTTCGCCGTGGGCGAGCTGCGCCGGGAGCTGGGGCTGACCCAACCGGCGTACGAGGTGGTGTGCGACCCGGAGGGTTCCTGGGCCGCCGGGGCCTGGCAGGAGACCGGGCGCGGCGCGGACGGCGCCCTGCCCCCGGGCACCGTGCTGGCCGTGGGCTGGTCCGACCGGGAGGCGCGGATGACGCTGCGCCTGCGGTACCGCACCGACGTGCTGGACGCCTCGGCGGCGGCCCGGATCTGCGGCTACCACCTGGCCGCGCTCGCCCTGATGGCCGCCGACGCGGACGCCGAGCACGCCCGGCAGAGCCTGCTGCCGGCCGAGGAGGTGCGCGAGCAGCTCGAAGGTCTGGCCGGACCGGAGCGCACCCTGCCCGACGCGCGGGCGCACGAGCTGTTCGAGCAGCGGGTACGGGAGCGTCCCGACGCCGTGGCCGCGGTGCACGGGGACCGCTCGTGGACGTACGGCGAGCTGAACGCCCACGCGAACCGGCTGGCGCGGGCGCTGCTGGCGCGGGGGGTGGGCCCGGAGGACGTGGTGGCGGTGGTCACCGAACGCGATCTGGACTGGCTGGCGTCGGTGCTCGCGGTGTTCAAGGCCGGCGGTGTCTACCTGCCGATCGAGCCGCACTTCCCGGCCGGGCGGATCGCGGCGACCCTGGCCCGGTCCGGCTGCCGGATCGCGCTGACCGAGCCGGGCAGCACCGCCACCCTGGACGAGGCCCTGGCCGGGCAGGCACCGGGCGTCGAGAAGCTGCTGGTGGGGGACGCGTACGCGGAGGACCACGCCGACGGCGACCTGGGTCTGGAGGTGGCGCCCGGCCGGCTGGCGTACATCTACTTCACCTCCGGCTCCACGGGCGAGCCGAAGGGCGCCATGTGCGAGCACGCCGGCATGCTCAACCACCTGTTCGCCAAGATCGACGACCTGGGGATCGGCCAGGAGACGGTGGTGGCGCAGACGGCCCCGCAGTGCTTCGACATCTCGCTGTGGCAGTTGCTGGCCGCGCTGCTGGTGGGCGGGCGGACGCTGCTGGTGGAGCAGGACGCGGTCGTGGACGTGGAGCGGTTCGTCGACACGCTGGAACGCGGCGGGGTCGGGGTGGCGCAGGTCGTGCCCTCCTACCTGGAAGTGGTGGCCGCGTACCTGGAACGGCACCCGCGCGAGCTGGCCGCCCTGCGGTGTGTGTCGGTGACCGGTGAGGCGCTGAAACGGGAGCTGGTCCAGCGCTGGTTCGCGCTGAAGCCCGACGTCGCCCTGGTCAACGCCTACGGCCTGACCGAGACGTCGGACGACACCAACCACGAGGTCATGCGCGAGGTGCCGGACCGGGTGCTGCTGGGCCGTCCGGTCAGCAACGTGCGGGTGCTCGTCGTCGACGAGAACCTGTCCCTGGTGCCGCTGGGCGCGCCCGGCCTGATCGCGTTCTCGGGGGTGTGCGTGGGCCGCGGCTACGTCAACGATCCCGAGCGCACCCGGGAGGCGTACCGGCAGGACCCCTACCGGCCGGGCGAGCGGCTCTACCTGGCCGGGGACTGGGGGCGCTGGCACCCGGGCGGCAAGCTGGAGTTCCTGGGACGGCGGGACAGCCAGGTCAAGATCCGCGGGTTCCGGATCGAGATCGGGGAGATCGAGAACACGCTGCTGCGGGTGGACGGAGTGCGCGACGGCGCGGTCGTCGTCGCCGAACTCGCCGGGCGCAGCGCCCATCTGGTCGCCTTCTACACCGGCCGGCGCCTGGAGGCCGAGGAGCTGAAGCGGGCGCTGGGGGCCGCGCTGCCCGCCTACATGGTGCCGAGCGCCTTCCACTGGCAGGACGGCCTGCCGCTGACGGCCAACGGCAAGACCGACCGCAAGGCCCTGACCGCGCTGGCCGAGCGGTTTGCGGAGCAGGACAGGGCGGACGGCGGGGCGAAGGACGCCCCGCGCACCGCGACCGAGCGGCGGCTGGCGGAGGCCTGGGCCGAACTGCTGGGGCTGCCCCGGGACGGCGTCGGCCGCGGCGACCACTTCTTCGACCGCGGCGGCACCTCGCTGTCGGCGGTGAAGCTGACCATCGCCCTGGACCGGGCGGTCTCCCTCAAGGACATCACTCGTCATCCGGTGCTCGCCGACCTCGCGGCGCTGCTCGACGGTGCTCGGGCGAGCCGGCCGGAACTGCTGCAGCCGCTGTCGGCGGCGGCCCGCCCCGGCGCCTGCGCCCTGGTGTGCTTCCCGTACGCGGGCGGCAACGCGGTCAACTTCCGGCCGATGGCGAGCGCCCTGGCCGGCAGCGGCCTCGCGGTGTACGCGGCCGAGCTGCCGGGACACGACCTGGCCGCCGCCGGCGAGGCGTTCGCCCCGCTGGAGCAGGTCGCCGAGCAGGCCGTGTCCGAGATCCTGGCGCGCGGTCTGGCACAGGTCATGCTGTGGGGCCACTCCTCCGGGGCGGCCCCGGCCGTCGAGACGGCACGGCGGCTGGAGGAGCGCGGGGTGCGGGTGGTGCGGGTGTTCCTGGGCGCGCAGTTGCCGGGGACGGCCGCCGAACGCACCGCCGCCGCGGCGGAGCTGGCACGGTGCGGCAACGCGGAGATCGCGGCCCGGCTGAGCGCGGACAGCGGTTACACCGAGCTGGGCGAGCTGAACGCGGACCACGCCGAGCACATCGGCGCGGCCTACCGGCACGACTGCGTGTCGGCGCACCGCTACTTCGCGGCCGTCCTGGAGAGCCCGCCGGCGGTGCGGCTCGCCGCACCGGTGACCGTGGTCGTCGCCGCCGACGATCCGCACACCGCCGGGTACGGCGCACACCACCGGGACTGGAGGTTCCTGGCCGAGCAGGTGGAGCTGCACGAACTCGCCGACGGCGGCCACTACTTCCCCCGCACCCGGCCGGACGGGGCGGCGCGGGCCGTCCTCGGCGCCGCCGAACTGCTGGCGTCCTCCTGACCACGCCGGCCGGCGAGCGACCGGCCGGCGACCACACCGCCCGACGAAAGGAACACCGAGATGTCGTTCTCGTCCCCGGCGTCACTGCTGGAGGTGGAGCTGCGACCGGACCGGCCGCCGGTCCTGCACGTCGAACCACCGGCCGACGCGGCCGGCTGGGCGGCCCAGTACCGCGAGGCGGTGCGCGCGCAGGTCGCCGAGCACGGCGCGCTCCTGGTGCGCGGCCTGGGCCTCGGGGAGCAGGAACAGGTCCGGGCGGTCTTCACCGCGCTGGGCGGTGAACCGATGGCGGAGCGCGAGGCGTTCGCCGTCCGGCAGTCCTACGGCTCCGGGCTGTACTCCTCGACCGCCTGGCCGGACAACCAGCCGATGTGCATGCACCACGAACTGAGCTACGCGCAGCGGGTTCCCACGCTGATGCTGTTCGCGTGCCTCACCGCGCCCGCCCAGGGCGGTGCCACCGCGGTGGCGGACGCGGAACAGGTGCTGCGGGCGCTGCCCGCCGAGGTGACGGAGCGCTTCGAGCGCGAGGGCTGGCTGCTCACCCGCAGCTACAACGACGAGATCGGCGCCTCGCTGGCCGAGTCGTTCGGCACCGAGGACCGGGAGACCGTCGAGAACTACTGCCGCGCGCACGACATCGGCTTCGAGTGGCGCGACGACGGGTCGCTGCGCACCCGGCAGCGCCGCAGCGCCGTCGTACGGCACCCGGTCACCGGCCGGCCCTGCTGGTTCAACCAGATCGCGTTCCTCAACGAGTGGACGCTGGCGCCCGAGGTGCGCGAGTACCTGGTGGACGAGTACGGCGAGGACGGGCTGCCGTTCAACACCCGTTACGGGGACGGCAGTCCGATCGGCGAGAAGGTCGTCCAGCGGATCAACGCCGTCTACGAGGAGCACACCCGGCGTGAGCCCTGGCAGGCCGGTGACCTGATGCTCGTCGACAACATCCGCACCGCGCACAGCCGCGAGGCCTTCACCGGTGAGCGGCGGGTCCTGGTGGCCATGGCCGAGCCGCGGGTGCCGGCCGGTGGCACGCCCGCCCCGGAAGGAGACCGGCGATGACCTCCGTGACGTCCCCCGTCACCGGCTCCCCCGCCTCCGGGGCGGCGCGCGTGCCGTCCTTCGCGGTGATCTCCGGTGCGCAGGTGCAGCAGGCGCTCCAGGGCCGCGAGAAGGAGATCGTGGACCTCGTCGAGGCCACGTACCGGCTGCACGGCGCCGGACAGACGGTCAACCCGCCGTCGTACTTCCTGCGCTTCCCGGACCGGCCCACCTCCCGGATCATCGCGCTGCCCGCCTCGGTCGGCGGGACGGTGGGGGTGGACGGACTGAAATGGATCTCCAGTTTCCCGGAGAACGTGGCGGCCGGGGTGCCCCGGGCCTCGGCGGTCCTGATCCTCAACGACCACGACACCGGCTATCCGTTCGCCTGCCTGGAGAGTTCCATCATCAGCGCCACCAGGACGGCGGCGTCGGCGGCGCTGGCCGCGGACCGGCTCTCCCGGACCCGGACCCGGCCGGCCCGGATCGGTTTCTTCGGCACGGGTCTGATCGCCCGCTACATCCACACGTTCCTCGCCGGTACCGGCTGGAGTTTCGACTCGGTCGGCGTGTACGACGTGTCCGCCGACAGCGCGGCCGGCTTCTGCGGCTATCTGCGCCAGGCGGCCGGTGCCGTGGAACAGGCCGGGCAGGGCGGGCGAAACGGTTCCGCGGATCAGGCCGGGCGGATCACCGTGCACGACAGCCCCGAGGAGCTGATCCGCTCCAGCGACCTGGTCGTGTTCGCGACCGTCGCGGGCGAACCGCACGTCACCGACCCGTCCTGGTTCGACCACCACCCGGTGGTGCTGCACGTGTCGCTGCGCGACCTCGACCCGCGGATCCTGCTCGGCTCGGCGAACTTCGTCGACGACGTCGAGCACTGCCTGAAGGCCGGCACCTCACCGCACCTGGCCGAACAACTCACCGGCGGGCGGGACTTCCTGGACGGCACGCTCGACGACGTGCTGACCGGCCGGGTGGAACCGCCGTCCGACCGGACCGTGATCTTCTCCCCGTTCGGCCTCGGGGTCCTCGACCTCGCCGTCGGCAGTTATGTCCACGCCGAGGTGGCCCGGGCCGGGAACCTCCACGTCGTCGACGACTTCTTCCACGAGCTGCGCCGGTACGGCTGAACGTCCGTCCCCCGGCCCCCGGCATCAGGAGGTTAGCGTGCCTGTCATCTCCGCTCCCCACGCTTTCAACGAAGGCCGGCTCTACGTCGACCTCCGGCCGATCTTCGGACGCTCGCTCTACCTGAAGTGCGAGGGCTTCAACTTCGCGGGTTCGATCAAGCTGAAGGCCGCGGTCGAGATGGTGGAGGCCGCGGAGCGGGACGGGCTGCTGAGCGAGGACTCGGTGCTGATCGAGTCCTCGTCCGGCAACCTCGGCGTCGCGCTCAGCGTGATCGCCGCAAGCAAGGGCTACCGGTTCCTGTGCGTCACCGACTCCCGCTGCAACCTGTCCACGCGGCTGCTGATGGAGGCGCTGGGCAGCGAGGTCCACGTCATCGCCGACCTCGACGCCAACGGCGGCTTCCTCGGCGCCCGGATCGACTACGTCCGGGCGCTGTGCGCCTCCGACGAGCGGTACGTGTGGCTCAGCCAGTACACCAACCCGGGCAACTGGGGTGCGCACTACCGGCGGACGGCGCCGGAGATCGCCACGCAGTTCCCCCGCCTGGACGTGCTGTTCGTGGGGGCGGGCACCACGGGCACCCTGATGGGGTGCGCGCGGTACTTCCGCGAGTGGCACCGGCCGGTGCGGATCGTCGCGGTGGACACCGTCGGTTCGGTGGCCTTCGGCGGCAAGCCGGGCCGCCGGATGATCCCCGGCCTCGGCATGAGCATGCGCCCGCCGCTGCTCGACGAGTCCTACGTCGACGAGGTGATCCGGGTGGAGGAGGCCGACACGATCCGCGCCTGCCACCGGCTGGCCCGGCGCGGTTTCCTCTTCGGCGGCTCGACCGGCACGGTGGTCAGCGGCGCCATGGCGTGGCTCGCCGAGCACGACGAGCGCGACCTGACCGCGGTGGCCATCGCCCCGGACCTCGGCGAACGCTATCTCGACACGATCTACCAGTCGACCTGGCTGGAGGACCTCTACGGCGGCCAGATCCTCGACCCGAAGGGCGGCGTCCCCGCCACCCCCCGGAACGCCGAACCGGTGCCCCGGACCCCGGACGGCCGCCCCGAGCCGTAGAAGCGTCCGGCCCCCGGCCGCGGGCACGCCGGCTCCGGGCCCCGGCCGGGGCCCGGCCACGCCCCGCGCCACTTCCGCTCGGCGGCGTGGGGCGGGACGGGATGGGGCGCGGCCGGCCGGGGCGCGGTTCGGTCCGGCGGGTTCGGGCCACACTGCGCCATGGGCTGCCGCCAGGCTCCGGCCGCGCCACGGGGCGGGACCTGTGCAGCGTTGGTTCCACGGGCCGGGTCACGGGCCGGTGGCCCGGCCTGCGGCCTGGGGCCGGCGGCCGCGGCCCCGGTGGAGGCAGGGGACGACGCCCCTGCCGCTGCCCTGCGCATGCGCCCGCGCCGCGCCTGTCCGGAAGCGGGAGCCGGTCCGCGCCGCCGCCCCGGCCGAGCCTCGGTCGTCGCTCACGCCTCGCCTCCGTCCGCTCGCGGCCGGTGGCGGTTGGGGGCCGGTCCGCCGCCGGGACGCTCAGGTGTCGGTACGGGCCGGCCGGCTGACCTGTACCAGGCCCGACTCGTAGGCCGCGATGACCGCCTGCGCCCGGTCGCGGACGCCGAGTTTGCCGAAGATGCTGGTGATGTAGTTCTTCACGGTGGAGACGCTGATCTCCAGGCTCCGCGCGATCTCGTTGTTGTCCTGGCCGGTGGCCAGCAGCCGCCACACCTCGACCTCACGCGGCGTGAGGTCGGCGGCGTCCTGGGGAGCGGCGTCCGGACGGCCGCGGGTCGCTGCCGGCCGGGTCCTGACGTACGCGGAGATCAGCCGGGTCAGCAGACGTGGGGCGACGACGGCCTCACCGGCCCGGACGGTGCGGATCGCGGCGACCAGTTCCTCGGGGGAGCTGTCCTTGGGCAGGAAGCCGTACGCACCGGCGCGCAGCGCGGCGACCACGTACTCGTCCATGTCGAAGGTGCTCAGCGCGAGCACCCGGCACCCGGGCAGCTCACGGGCGAGCCGCTCGGTGGCGGCCACCCCGTCGAGGACCGGCATGCGGATGTCCATCACCACGACGTCGGGGCGGTGCTCGGCGGCGAGCGTGACGGCCTGTTCCCCGTTCTCCGCCTCGGCGACCACGGTGACCGACGGCGCGGGGCCGAGGATCAGGGCCAGTCCGCGCCGGACGAGCGGCTGGTCGTCCGCGATGAGCACGCGGACCGGTTCGTCGGTCCCGGTCGCAGTCCCGGTCACGGCCCCGCTCATCCCTTCGCTCGCGTCTTCGGTCACCGTCATCGCTCCTCGTCCTCGCCGCGCCGCGGTTCCGCCGGCAGACTCGCCGCCACCCGGAACCCGCCCCCGGGCAGCGGGCCGGCCTGCAGCGTGCCCCCGTGCAGGGCGACGCGTTCGCGCATGCCGATCAGACCGTATCCGCTGCCGCCGCCCGCCGCGGCGGGCGGCTCGGCGTCGTCGGGGCCCGGGTCGGTGACGGACACCGTCACCCCCTGCGGCCGCCGCTCCAGACGGACCTCCACCGCCACCCCCGGACCGGCGTGCTTGCGGGCGTTGGTCAGCGCCTCCTGCACGATCCGGTACAGGGTCAGGCCGACCACCGGGGGCAGCGGCCGGGACTCGCCGTCGAGGACGAGTTCGACGGGCTGGCCGGCCTGCCGTGACTCCTTGACCAGGCGGTCGAGGTCCTCCAGGCCGGGCTGCGGCGCCTCCGGGACGCCGGAGCGGTCGGCCGCCGTGTCGTCGTCGGCGCGCAGGACGTCGAGGAGCTGCCGCATCTCGCGCAGCGCCAGCCGTCCCGACTCCTCCAGGGTGACCAGGGCCTCGCGGGCGACGCCGGCATCGTGGTCGAGGTTGGCGCGGGCACCGCCCGCCATCAGCTGCATGGTGGTGATGCGGTGGGCGACGACGTCGTGCAGCTCCCGGGCGATCCGCCTGCGCTCCTCGGCCACCGCGCGGTCGGCGAGGAGCCGGCGCCTGACCTCCGTCTCCTGCTGCCAGCGGTCGATGACCAGGGCGCCGGCGACGATGAGCCCGGCGGCCAGGCAGGCGCCGACCACGTTCAGGAGACCGGGCGGTGAGGTGAGGTCGGGCGTGAGCAGCGTGACGCCGACCGCGCCGGCCGTCGCGGCCGCCGTCGCCCAGGGACGGCCGCCCCGTACGGCCGAGTACAGGGCGACCGCCAGGACGGCGCCGAAGTGCTGGTCCATCCGCACCGACACGTTCAGCAGCGCGACGAACGCCAGGACGACGGTCAGGGCGGTCAGCGGGAAGCGCCGCCGGACCAGCAGGGGCAGCCCGGAAACGACCAGCAGCAGCGCTCCGGCGGTCGACACCGGTACGCCTGTGAACTGCGGGAACGCCGTGTAGCCGATGAGGTCCAGGACGGCCGCGCCGACGGCCACCAAGGCGTCGTTGCGGGTCCACGGCAGGGCCTCGTCGCCGGTCCACGGCAAGGCGGGGCGTACGCGTATGCCGTGCCGCACGCGCCGCACACGTGTGCCCTGCCACCCGCGCGTGCCCCGGCCCGCCGGGGGCGCGGCGCCGCGCCCCGCCGGGGCGGTGGCGGGCGACGACGGCGCGGTGCTGCGACACGTCGCCATGGTGTTCCTCTCGCCGCTCGGTCCGGCCGGCCCCTCGGGCCCCGGCGCTTGCTGCCGCCATTGTCGCAGCGGGCGGTGCCGCCGCCCTCCCTCCTGGGACCGAGACCGGACCAGGACCACGGTCCCGGTCCGCCGCGCCTGCGGCCCCTGGGGCCCCCGCCGCTTTTCATCCCGCGCCCCGACGATCCGCGCCCGTTCCGCTGGTTCTCTGGAGAGGTACTGTCCGAGATCGTTTCGAACGGAGCCGCTGTGATACGCGCCCTGACCGGATTCTCCACGCGAAATCCATGGAAGGTCATCACCCTCTGGGTACTGCTGGGAATCGGTCTCACCATCCTGGGCCAGGCCTTGATGTTCCGCGTGACGGAGAGCCAGCTCGGCGACTTCCTGCCGAAGTCGTACGACTCGGCCGCGGCGCTGAAGGTCGCCGAGGACAAGTTCGGCGTCAAGCCGGACGTCAACTCCGTGACGATGCTGGTCGAACGGGCCGACGGCAAGCCGCTCTCCGTCGCCGACCAGCGGCGCGCGGAGGCTGTCGCGGCCGGGCTCGGCCGGCAGCGGGTGACGATGCCCAAGACCGACGACACCCCGGATTTCCTGGTGAAGGACTATTCCCAGACACCGAAGACGGGACCGGGCACGGTCGCCCCTCACCGCACTTTCGTCCTTTTCCCCGTCGGACTCTCCGGCAATTCCACCGACCCCGGTCTGCAGAACGTCTTCAAGGAATTCCGGAAGACCGCGTCCGACACCTACGCGCGCGACGGACTGCGCGCCGGATTCACCGGCGGTCTGGCCGACACGGTCGACAGCGAGGAGGCGGAGAAGACCACCGGCACGGTGGCGGGTCTGCTCACCATCGGTCTGATCGTGCTGCTGAACGTGCTGGTGTTCCGCAGCGTCATGGCGGCTCTGCTGCCCCTCCTGGCGGTCAGCCTCATCGGCGGAGCCGCCGCGGGAGCCGTGGTCGGCACGGCGCTGCTCACCGGGATCCGGCTGGACCCCTCCACCCCGTCGCTCATCAGCGTCGTACTGCTCGGCATCGGGATCGACTACTTCCTGTTCCTGCTGTTCCGCTTCCGTGAGCGGCTGCGCGCGCGTCCGGAACGCGACGCGCGTGAGATCGCCGGTGAGGTGACAGGCCGCGTGGGCTCCGCGATCACCTCGGCCGCCCTCACCATCGTCGCCGCCTTCGCCACCCTCGGCATCGCCAGTTTCGGGCAGTTCCGGGTGCTCGGCCCGGCCATCGCGGTCTCCGTGCTGGTGATGCTGCTGGCCAGTCTCACCTTCATGCCGGCCCTGCTGGCGGTCGCCGGACGCAAGATGTTCTGGCCCTCCCGCGCCCTGAAGCGGGCGCCGCGCGAGGGCGCGGCCGGCCGGTTCGCGGACGTGGTCGCCCGGCGGCCCCTGGCCGTGGCCCTCGGCTCCGTCGCCCTGCTGGGTGTGATGGCCGCCGGGACCCTCGGCATGAAGATGGACTACGGCACGGGCGGCGGCACCGGCGACACCCCGGCCGCGGCCACCGCGGCGAAGATCTCCCGGGCCCTGCCGGCCGGCGTCTCCGACCCGGCCAGTGTCTACCTCACGGCCAAGGACGGCGGCACCCTCGACCGGCACGGCGTCGACGGCCTGGCACGGGCGCTCAGCCGTACGGAGGGCGTCGGCCAGGTGGCCCCGGCCGTCTTCGACAAGGCGGGCGACGCCGCCCGGATCGACCTCTACCTGACCGCGGACGCGCAGAGCCAGAAGGCGCGCGACCTGGTGTCCGGGCCGGTGCGAGCGACCGTCGCACGGCACACCCCGCCGGGCGGCGAGGCACACGTCGGCGGGACGGCGGCGATCTTCGCGGACATCTCCACGGCCGTCTCCGGTGACCTGGAACTCGTCTTCCCCGTGGCCGCCGCGCTGATCGCGCTGATCCTGCTCGTCCTGCTGCGCAGCGTGGCGGCGCCCGCGGTGCTGATGCTCGCCGTCGGTCTCGGCTTCGCCGCCACGCTCGGCGCCTCCACCCTGGTCTTCCAGCACCTGCGGGGCGAGGCGGGCGTCAACTTCACCCTGCCGCTCGTGCTGTTCCTGTTCGTGGTCGCCCTGGGCACGGACTACAACATCCTGATGAGCGACCGCATCCGGGAGGAGATGGCGCGCCCGGGACCTGCCCGCTCGGCCGTGGCCCGCGCCGTACGGCACACGGCACCGGCCGTGGCCACCGCCGGTCTGGTCCTGGCCGGCTCCTTCGGCAGCCTCTCGGTCAACCCTGCCCCCGCCACCCAGCAGATCGGTTTCGCCACGGCCCTCGGCATCCTGCTGTCGGCGTTCGTCCTGTCGACCGCGCTGGTCCCGGCGCTCGCCGCGCTGCTCGGCCGTGCCCTGTGGTGGCCGGTCCGGCCGCGCCGCACCGCACGGCCGCAGGAGCCGTACGGGCCGCCCGGACACCGCGACGCGGCCCCGGGGACCGCCCCGGCCGCCCGGTACGACCGGACCGACCCACTCGACCCGGGCGAGCCGGGCGACGGGGGCCACCCGGCGGACCGGACCGGCCGCTTCGACACGCACTACACGAACTGACTGAGCCCCGGGGGGCGGCGGGAGGAGGCGGAGCGGATGCCCGGCAGCGAGGTCAGGGCCGTTGGAGACGTGGATCACTTCACCGTGAGGTGACGCGTACTGGACGACATACCGACTAGTCAGCATGATGGTCGTGACCTGCTGCCGACCCGTTCCCAGGAGCACCGGATGAGCCCCGACCACCCGCCCGGACTCGATCTCGACCGGCTCCGCGGCCTGCTCGACCGCGAGCGGCCCGGCCTGGCCCGGGGCCCCCTGACAGGGCGGCTGATCGAGGGCGGACGGTCCAACCTGACGTACGCGGTCACCGACGGCACCACCCGGTGGGTGGTACGCCGGCCTCCGCTGGGCCACGTACTGGCGACCGCGCACGACATGAAGCGCGAGCACCGCGTGATCAGCGCGCTGCACCCGACGCGCGTGCCGGTGCCCCGCACGGTGCTGCTGTGCGAGGACGAGGAGGTGCTGGGCGCGCCGTTCTACGTGATGGAGTTCGTCGAGGGCACTCCGTACCGGACGGCGCGGCAGCTCGCCGCGCTCGGCCCGGCGCGTACCCGCGAGGCGGTGCTGTCGCTCGTCGACACCCTCGTCGACCTGCACTCCGTGGACCCCGGCGAGGTGGGTCTCGCGGACTTCGGCCGCCCGGAGGGCTTCCTCGACCGGCAACTGCGCCGCTGGGGCAAGCAACTGGACGCCTCCCGCAACCGCGACCTGCCGGGGATCGACGAGCTGCACGCGTCCCTGGGGCGTACGCTGCCCGTCTCCCCCGCCCCCGCCGTGGTGCACGGCGACTACCGGCTGGACAACGCGCTGATCGGTCCTGACGACCGGATCCGCGCCGTCCTCGACTGGGAGATGTCCACCCTCGGCGACCCGCTCACCGACGTGGGCCTGCTGGTCATGTACTGCAGCCCGCTCGGCATGCCCGACTCGCCCGTGTCCACCACCGCCGAGGCGCCCGGGCACCCCTCGCCCGCCGAGCTGATCGAGCGGTACGCCGCGCACTCGGGGCGCGACGTGTCCGCGGTCTCCTGGTACACGGCGTTCGCCTGGTTCAAGCTCGCCGTGATCCTGGAGGGCATCCACTACCGGTACACGCTCGGCCAGACGGTCGGCCGCGGTTTCGACCGCATCGGCGATCTGGTCCCCGTTTTCATCCAGCACGGCCTGACCACTTTGCACGAAGGCCTCCGGGAGGGCTGATCCGTCATGGACTTCGCGTTCGACGCGCGCACCGAGGAACTGCGCGCCAAACTGCTCGCCTTCATGGACGAGTACGTGTACCCGGCCGAGGAGATCGCGCACGAGCAGCGCGCCCGCCTCGCCTCGCCGTGGGAGAACCCCCCGGTGGTGGAGGAACTGAAGGCCGAGGCACGCCGGCAGGGCCTGTGGAACCTGTTCCTCCCGGACGCCGAGCACGGTGCCGGTCTGACCAACCTCCAGTACGCGCCGCTCGCCGAGATCACGGGCCGTTCGCCGCAGCTGGCGCCCACGGCGACCAACTGCGCGGCGCCCGACACCGGCAACATGGAGGTGCTGGCCCAGTTCGGCGACGAGCGGCAGAAGAAGCAGTGGCTCCAGCCACTGCTCGCGGGTGAGATCCGCTCGGCGTTCGCGATGACCGAGCCGGAGGTGGCCTCCTCGGACGCCACCAACATCACCACGCGCATCGAGCGGGCCACGGACGGCTCGGACGAGTACGTCATCACCGGCCGCAAGTGGTACATCTCCGGGGCCATGCACCCCGACTGCAAGATCTTCATCGTGATGGGCAAGACCGACCCGGACGGGGCGGACATCCGGCGCCAGCAGTCCATGGTGCTCGTGCCGCGCGACACGCCGGGTGTCACGGTCGAGCGGGCGATGCAGGTCTTCGGGTACGAGGACCACTACCACGGCGGCCACGCCGAGGTGGTCTTCGACCACGCGCGCGTCCCGGCGTCGAACCTCATCGGCGAGGAGGGCGGCGGCTTCGCCATCGCCCAGGCCCGCCTCGGTCCGGGCCGCATCCACCACTGCATGCGGCTGATCGGCATGGCCGAGCGGGCGATCGAGCTGATGTGCCGGCGGGCGGTGTCCCGTACGGCGTTCGGCAAGGCGCTGGCGCAGCAGGGCGTGGTGCAGAACTGGATCGCGGACGCCCGGGTGCAGGTGGAGCAGCTGAGGCTGCTGGTGCTGAAGACGGCCTGGCTGATGGACACGGTCGGCAACCGGGGCGCCCACACCGAGATCCAGGCCATCAAGATCGCCACCCCGCGCGCGGTGGTCGCCATCCTGGACCGGGCCATCCAGCTCTACGGCGCCGGCGGCGTCAGCCAGGACTTCCCCCTGGCCGAACTGTACGCGGGCGCGCGCACGCTGATGCTCGCCGACGGCCCGGACGAGGTGCACCAGCGCTCACTCGCCCGGCGGGAGCTGAAGAAGTACCTGTGACCGGCTCGGGCGCGAGGGGGCGGTGAGGGGGGTGTGCGGTACGGGGCGCCCTTGAACCGGCGCCGGACAGCCTTCCCCCGATCCCGGCGTGGGGCGCTCCTCGGGCCCGTAGGGAGCGCTCGCCGGTCCTCTGAGGGACGGTGGGTGGTCCCGCCGGGGCCGGTCGGGGCGGCAGCCAGGCGACGGCCGGTGCACGGCGGCCTCCGCTCGGTGCGGGGCCCGGCGTGTTCCCGCCCTGGCACCGGCCCACGGCGCGGCCTGCGGCCGCCGGTCCGCTCCGGCCGCCGCAGGCCCCGCCCGACGGCGCCACGGCCGACGGGCCGCCGTACTCCACGGTGGCGGCCCGTCGGCCTTCTCATGTGCGCAGCACGGCCAGCTGGTGGTGCACGGCCGCGGTGACCCGGGGTTCGTCGTCGGTGGCGAGGAGGTCCAGGAGCGCCCCGCGGAGCACCGCCAGTGCCAGAGTGCGGCGGCTCGCGCCGTCCGCGCCGTCCCTCTCCGCCCGCGGCTGGCAGGCCGCCAGCACCTCCAGCCAGTCGTCGACCGTGGCCCGGGCGAACCCGGCCCACGCTCCGTCGGGCTCGACGAGGGAACGGGCGTACGCCTCGGTCCACAGCCGCAGCAGGGGGCGGTGTCCGGCGGCGGCGAGCCACTCCCAGACCCGTTCGGCGGCGTCTGCCAGCCCGACGGGCCGGCCGGCCTGTGTCAGGTGCGCCAGGAGCGCGAGTTCATCGGCGCGGGCGCGCGCCAGCAGCGCCCGCACCAGCCCCTCCTTGGTGCCGAACAGGAACAGCAGCACCCGGGGGCTGGAGCCGATGGCCGTGGCCAGCGGGCGCAGGGAGAGGCCGGCCAGGCCGTGGGCGAGCACATACCGGTAGGCGGCTTCGAGCAGCTCGGTCTGCCGTGCGGAGGGGGCTCCCGCTTGCTGGGACATGGAGCTAGCCTAGCGTTACTGAAACAGTCGTGTCAGTGCGTCGGGGCGGGCAGCCGGACGGGAGAACAGGCCATGTCACAGCAGGAGCACCGGTCACGGGTCACCGTGCGCCGCGCCGACCGTCCCGGCGACCTGGGCTGGGTGGTGATGGCCCACGGCGAGGAGTACGACCGGCAGTTCGGCTGGAACACCGAGTTCGAGGCGCTGGTCGCGGGGATCGTCGCGCAGTACGCGGCAGGCCACGACCCGGCCAGGGAGGCGGGCTGGATCGCCGAGGCGGACGGCGAACGCGTCGGGTGCGTCTTCCTGGTGGCCGGCGACACCCCGGCGGTGTCCAGGCTGCGCATCCTGCTCGTCACCCCGGCCGCCCGCGGTCTCGGCGTCGGCAGCCGTCTCGTCGAGACGTGTCTGGCCTTCGCCCGGGAGGCCGGCTACGCACAGGTGACACTGTGGACCAACGACGTGCTGGTCGCCGCGCGCAGGATCTACCGCGCCTTCGGCTTCGTCCTCGCCGAGGAGGAGTCGCACCACAGTTTCGGCCACGATCTCGTCGGCCAGAACTGGACCCTCGACCTCACCCGGCCCACCGCATCCCCGGCGGCGGCCGTCGGTCCGTAGACCGCCGGGCCGCGGCGCGGCAGGCGGCAGGCGGACCGCATTCCGCTGGACCGCGCGTCCGGCTGGACCGGCCGCGGTTCACCTCCACGAAGTGCCCGGCCGGCCGAGGGGCCCGCTCCCGGACGCCGCCGGTGAAGCGGTCCGGCGCACACGGTAGGCTGGCCGGGCGGCGGCGACCGGACGTGATCGGGTGCGCCGCGCGGCGGTGGGGCCCGCCGCACCCAACCGCGGCGTCGACGCCGCCAACGGTCCCTGCTTGCGACACGTGTGCGCCCGAAGAAGCACCGGGCGCTGTCCGAGTAGGAGTACTGCCGTATGGGAGAGGCCCGACCGCAGGTGCTAGGCGAACCCGTCGACCCCGACGTCGAACTGCGCGGCCCCGCCAGACGGCGCGAGCTGCTCGCCGGACAGGGGCCGGTCGTGGCCGTCGTCTCGGTGGGCGGCGCCGTAGGAGCGGTGGCCCGCTACGGGGCCTCGCTGCTGTGGCCGACCGCCGCCGGGACGTTCCCCCTGACGACGTTCCTCGTCAACGTCATCGGCTGCGGCGTCATCGGCGTCTTCATGGTGGTCATCACCGACGTCTGGGCCGCCCACCGGCTGGTCCGGCCGTTCTTCGGCACCGGCGTCCTGGGCGGCTTCACCACCTTCTCCACGTATGCCGTGGACATCCAGCGGCTCGTCGACCAGGGCCGCGCCACCACGGGCCTCGCCTACCTGGCCGCCACCATGCTCGCGGCGCTGGCGGCCGTGTGGACCACGGCGAACCTGACCCGCCGCGTGATCGAGCGGAGGAAGCGATGACCCGGCTCACCGGCACCGCGCTACGGGTGACGATCTTCATCGGCGAGAACGACACCTGGCACCGCAAGCCCCTCTACTCCGAGATCGTCCACCGCGCGCACCGGGCGGGCCTGGCCGGCGCCTCGGTCTTCCGCGGCATCGAGGGGTTCGGGGCGTCCTCGCTCATCCACACCTCGCGGCTGCTGTCGCTGAGCGAGGACCTGCCGGTGGCCATCGTCATCGTGGACACCGAGGACCGCGTCCGCGCCTTCCTCCCCCAGCTCGACGAACTGGTCACCGAGGGTCTGGTGATCCTCGACGGCTGCGAGGTCATCAGGTACGTCGGACGGCACCGGGAGAACACGTGAACTGGCTGCTCGTCGTCCTCGGCGCCATGGTCGGTGCGCCGCTGCGCTACCTGACCGACCGCGCGGTGCAGTCCCGGCACGACAGCGTCTTCCCCTGGGGCACCTTCACCGTCAACATGATCGGCTGTCTCACCCTCGGTCTGATCACCGGCGCGGTCCTCGCGGGCGGCGCCTCCTCCGACGTCCAGCTGCTGCTGGGCACCGGCCTGTGCGGGGCGCTCACCACCTACTCGACCTTCTCCTACGAGACCCTGCGGCTGGCCGAGGAAGGCGCCCGCTTCTTCGCGGCGGCCAACGCGGTCGCCGGCATCGTAGGCGGTCTCGGCGCGGCGTTCACGGGGGCGGCCGTCGCCCAGTCGATCTGGGCATGACGGACAGGCACGACAAGCGGAGTGCGCCGCCGCGGCCGCCGCGCCGGGCGCCCGGTTCGTCCGTGTCGACGTCACCGAGGACGCCGCCGCGGCCGCCGCTGTCACCGAGCGCGATCACCTGACACGCGGGGTCGCACGGCTCGACCCCCTCGGACGTCGACAAGTGAGCGGGTCCTGCTCCCGGGCGGCATCCTGCCCGGCCGGGTCACCGCGGGGCGGGCGACGCGAGTCGGTGCAGGCGCAGGGCGAGCTGGATCTCCAGGACGCGCGCGGGTGTCTGCCAGTCGGCGCCGAGCAGGCGGCCGACGCGCTCCAGGCGCTGGGCCACGGTGTTGACATGGACGTGCAGCTCGTCCTTGGTGCGGACCGGGCTCATGCCGCAGGCGAAGTACGCCTCCAGGGTGCGTATGAGGTCGGTGCCGCGCTGCTCGTCGTAGGCCGTGACACGGCCGATGGTGCGGTCCACGAACCCGGCGATGTCCCGCTCACCGGCCAGGAGCAGGCCGAGGAAGCCGAAGTCCTCGGCGGCGGCGCCGTCCCCGGTGCGCCCGAGCAGCCGCAGCGCCTCCAGGCAGCGCTGCGCCTCCGCGTAGGCGGCGGTGGCGGTGCCGGGCCGGGCGGCCAGGTCACCGACAGGGGCGGAGGCGCCGACGGTAACCGCCTCGTGCACGGCGGCGCCCAGGTGGTGGGCGGTACGGCGGGCCAGTTCCGTCGCGGTGCAGCCGTGCCGGAGGGGGAGCAGCAGCACCGTACCGCCGTCGCGGGCGGCGGCCAGGCCCTGCCGGGTGGCGGCCAGGTGGGAGGCCGCCGACCACAGGCGGCGCCGGGCGTCGGCCGCCTGGTCGGCGTCGGCGGCCGGGGCGTCGAGGCGGGCGGCGAGCACGACGTGGGTGGCGTCGAGGTCGGCGCTCAGGCGTGTGGCGCGCTCGCGCAGCAGGCGCGGGTCGCGGTCGCGGGCGTCCAGGAGGTCGTCGAGGAGTTCGCCGCGGACGCGCTGCTCGGCCTCCGCGGCCGAGCGTCTGGCCAGCAGCAGCAGTGAGGTGACCATCGCCGCGCGCTCCAGGGTGCGCTGGTCCACCGGGTCGAGGTGGCGGTGCCCGCGCAGCACGAGCGCGCCGAGGAGTTCGCCGCCGGCGGTGACGGCCGCCACCCAGTCCTCGCCGTGGCGCACGGCGTGTCCTTCGGCGCGGGCGGCCTCCAGCGGCCCGGCGGGCGCGGCGGCGGCCTCGGTGAACTCGACCGTGCCGGCGAGGACCTGGGAGACGGCGGCGGCCACGTCGTGGACCTGGCCGCCGCGCAGGACCAGTTCGGCTAGGCGGTCGTGGACGTCGGAGGCGCGCTCGATGACCGCGCTGCGGTCGCGGATGATCTCGTTGGCGCGTTCGAGCCGGGCCAGGGCCGTGCGGGTCTCGGTGAGCAGGTGGGCGCTGTCGATCGCGGCGGCGGCGAGGGCCGCGAAGGAGCCGAGCAGGGCGATCTGTTCGCGTTCGAACACCCGGGCCCGCCGGTCGGCCGCGAAGAGGACGCCGATCACCTGCGCCCCGAGCATGAGCGGCACGCCGAGGATGGCGACCAGCCCCTCGTCCTGCACGCCCTCGTCGATGGTGCCGGTGTGCTGGAAACGGGCGTCCTTGAAGTAGTCGTCGGTGACGTACGGCCGGGCGGTCTGCGCGACGAGGCCGCCCAGCCCCTCCCCCATGCCCAGGCGCAACTGCTGGAAGCGGGCCGCCACCGATCCCTCGGTGACCCGCATGTACGTGTCGCCGCGCGCCGGGTCGTTCAGCGTGAGGTAGGCGACGTCGGTGCCGAGGAGGGAGCGGGCCCGCTGCACGATGGCGGGCAGCACCGCGTCCAGGTCCCGCAGGCCCGCCAGGTCGTGGGCGGTCTCGAACAGCGCCGACAGCTCTGCCTCGCGGCGTCTGCGTCCCTCCAGTTCGGCGCGGACGCGCAGGGCGAGCAGCTTGGCGTGTTCGAGCGCGGCGATCCGCTCGGCGGGCCGGTTCTCGGCGCGGGCGAGCTGCACCGGCTGTTCGAAGGCGGCGGCGGGCGCGCCCCGGGCCAGCAGTTCGAGGAACGGGGCCTCGGCACCGCCGTCCGGCGGGGCGCCACCGCCGGCGGGCGTCTTTGCGCCGGGGGCGGGGCGCCGGGCGGACTGCACGTGATCGCTGGGCATGCGGACAGGATTCCGTATCGGGGCGATGTCCGCCGAGCCCTGTGGAAAACTCCGCTGCGGGCGGCGGCGGCGCAGGTCAGTGGGCGGTCCAGCCGCCGTCGAGCACCAGCGAGGTGCCGGTGAGGAAGGACGCGTGCGGACCGCAGAGGTACGCCACGGCCTCCGCCACCTCCTCCGGTTCGATCAGGCGTTTGATGGCGCTGTCCTGCAGCAGCACCTCGGAAAGGACCCGCTCCTCGGGGACGCCGTGAGCCTGCGCCTGGTCGGCGAGCTGCTTCTCGACGAGGGGGGTGCGGACGTAGGCGGGGCTGACGCAGTTGGAGGTGACGCCGTGCGGCGCGCCTTCGAGGGCGGTCGTCTTGGACAGGCCCTCCAGGCCGTGCTTGGCCGCCACGTACGCCGACTTGTAGGCGGAGGCCCGCAGCCCGTGCACCGAGGAGATGTTGACGATCCGGCCCCAGCCCTGTGCGTACATGTGCGGCAGGGCACCGCGGATGAGCCGGAAGGGCGCTTCGAGCATCACGGTCAGTACCGTGTGGAAGACCTCGGGCGGGAACTCCTCGATGGGGCGTACCAGCTGGATCCCGGCGTTGTTGACGAGCACGTCGGTGCCGGCGGCCGCCCGCTCGGCGGCGTCCAGGTCGGTGAGGTCGAGGACCTGGGTCTCCAGGGTGCCGGCGAGGGAGCCGGAGCCTTCGGCGAGCGCGGCCAGGCCCGCCGCGTCCCGGTCGACCGCTCTGACCTCGGCTCCCGCCGCGGCCAGCCGGAGTGCGCAGGCGCGGCCGATGCCGCCGGCCGCGCCCGTGACGAGCGCGGTGCGACCGGCGAGGTCGAGCGGGGAGCCTTGGGGTGCGGGGTACGGGCGGGGCGAGGTCATGCCTCGACCCTAGGCAGTGCCCGCACCCCACCCCATATGGGCACAACCCATACTTCAGTCAAGATCGGTAGGCTCGAACCACGTGGGGGCGTCGGACAGGGCCTGCTTGATCCGGAACAGCGCGAACTCGTTCAGGGCGGGCAGCGCGTCCACCGGGAACCATCCGACCTCCAGCGACTCGTCGTCGTTGACCCGCGCCTCGCCGCCCACGGCACGGCAGCGGAAGGTGATGTCCATGTACTGGCAGACGTCGCCGTTGGCGTAGGTGATGGGGTCCAGCGCCTGGACCAGGACCACTCGCTCGGTGACGCAGCGCACGGCGGTCTCCTCGTACACCTCCCGCACCGCGCAGGCGGCGGGCTGCTCACCGGGCTCGGGGATGCCGCCGATCACGGCCCACTTGCCGGTGTCGGAGCGGCGCCCCAGCAGGACTCTGCCCTCGTCGTCGAAGACGAGGGCGGTGACCCCGGGGAGCCACAGCAACTGGTTGCCCGCGGCGGCCCGGATCGTACGGATGAAGTCAGGAGTGGCCATGGACCGACCCTAACGGGCCGGGGCCGCCGGTCAGCCGGTGGACAGAGGGTGTGCGGGGGCGTACGTCCGGCGTACGGTCACGCCGTCCGGGCGCGACGGCCGCGCACGCCGGCGCCGATCGCCCCGCCCAGGCCGCCGGCCGCGATCAGCACGAGGGCGATCTCCGGCAGGACGCCCAGCTCGGTCGCGGGCGTGCGCGAGGAGCGCAGCGGGACCTTCTGGACCAGGTGGCCCGGGACGAACATGCCGGTCCTCCGGGTGATGTGCCCGTCGGGCATGATGATCGCGCTGACGCCGCTGGTCACCGGAACGGTGACGGTGCGGCTGTGCTCGACCGCGCGGACGCGGGACATGGCCAGTTGCTGGTAGGTCATCTCGCTGCGGTCGAAGGTCGCGTTGTTGCTGGGCACGGAGATCATCTGCGCGCCGTGGGTGACGGTGTCGCGCACGGCCCAGTCGAAGGCGGCCTCGTAGCAGGTGGCCAGGCCGATCCGGGTGCCGGCGACGCGGAACACGCCGGGCTCGGTGCCCCGGCTGAAGTCCTGGCGGACCATCGAGGTCCAGTTCTCGTTGATCGCGCCGAGCAGCGAGCGCAGCGGCAGGTACTCGCCGAACGGCTGGATCTGCCGTTTGTCGTAGGTCTGCAGAGGCCCCTTGACCGGGTCCCACAGGATCTGTTCGTTCAGCAGTTCGCCGTCGCGCTCCACGACGCTGCCGACCGAGATCGGTGCGCCGATGGCCTTGGCCGCCTGGTCGATCACCATGCGCGCGTCGAGGTAGGCGAACGGATCGATGTCGGAGGAGTTCTCCGGCCAGAGCACGACGTCGGGCCGCGGGGCCCTGCCCGCCTTCACGTCCGCCGCCAGCCGCTCGGTCTCCCGCGCGTGGTAGTCGAGCACCGCCCGGCGCTGGGCGTTGAACTCCAGACCCGAGCGCGGCACGTTGCCCTGGATGACGGCGACGGTGACCGTCCCGTTCTCCGCCTTGTCGCTCACCAGGGTGCGGGCGGCCAGCGCGCCCACGACCGGCAGGACCACGCTCAGCAGCGCGACGGCCGCGGCCGGGCGGCGCACCGTCCGGGTCCGCCGTGCCTCGACCGCCAGGCGTACGGCCTCGTGGAGACCGAAGCCGCACAGGACCACCGCGAAGCCGAGCACCGGCGTGCCGCCGACCGCGGCCAGCGGCAGGAACACACCGTCCGCCTGGCCGAAGGCGATCTTGCCCCAGGGGAACCCGTGGAAGGGCACGCGCGCGCGTGCCGCCTCACCGGCGATCCACAGGGCTGCCGCCCACACCGGCCAGGCCGGCAGCGCGGAGACCGCGGCGATGCCCGCGCCCACCAGGGCCACGAAGAGCGCCTCCGCCGCGACCAGCGCCAGCCAGGGTCCGGGGCCGACCTCCACACCCGTCCACACCAGCAGGGGCAGCAGGAAACCGAGGCCGAAGAGGTAGCCCAGGCCCAGCGCGGCCTTCCAGCCACGGCCGCGCAGCACCCAGCCGAACCCGGCGAACGCCGGCAGGGCCAGCCACCACAGGGTGCGCGGCGGGAAGCTGACGTAGAGCAGGAGGCCGGACAGTGCCGCCACGGCGGCGGGCACGAGTCGTACGAGTCTCGCGGACCAGGGGGCGCGGGCGGACCGCGGGTGCAGCCGGTCCGACTCGTCGACGGAAGTTGCGGTGACGGTCACCCCGGGAGTGTACGGCGGCTGACCTGCCCCTCGTCAGCGCGGATCGCGGGCCGAAGACGCCAGGCGGCAGGCGGACCGGCGCACCCTGGCCCCGACGGCGGGCAGCAACTCGTCGGTACCCTCCTTGAGCACGTCCGGCGGCTGCCGCGGCTGCAGCCCGTGCGGCTGATGCTGTGACCGGGAAGGTTCACCGGCTCGCGACGCCCGGCACGGCTTCCCCCAGCTCTTCGAGCAGGGGGACCCCCGGTCGCGTCGTCGCATCCCCCGAGTGCATCCGGTACGCGGGTCAGGCTCCGCCTTGCGATGCCCCCCGCTGCCCGGACGGCGTGGGAGGTGCCCCCGTCACCGGACGCCGCGAGCTTCCCGACGGCCTTCCCGGCCACAGCACTGGCTAGGCGCGTCCCGGTGCCGGCGGACGCAGCCGGTCCCTGATCACGCGGACCGCCGACTCGGCGTTGTCGACGGTGATCGTGAAGGTGTGGCCGTCCCACAGGCGCAGCACGATACCCTCGCCGCGCCGGACGACCACCGCGGTGCCCTTCTCGGGACGCCAGCGGTAGCCCCAGCCGCCCCAGTGGCGCGGAGTGACGTGCGGTGCGAACTCGGCGTCCGTGACGTGGGCCAGCGGGATGCGGCGGCGCGGCAGCCCGATGTGGCCGCAGCGCACCTCCAGTGAGTCCTTGTCGACCTTCAGTGCGACGTGGACGAAGGCGAGGGTGCCGAAGAGGACCAGCAGCCCGGCCGCGATGCAGCCCACGACGGACATCACCAGCGCGGGGACACCGGAACTCCAGGCGGAGTCGACGGCCAGTTCGATACCGAGCGCGAGGCAGGCGGCGCCGACGAGCGCCAGCAGCCACTGGAACCGGTTGGTGGCCCGCCCCGTCCACACCTCGGGATGCGGGCCGTTCTCGACGCGGGAGTGGTCCCTCATGGCAATGAGGTTACTCAGGTTTCGCCGCGTGGGTAGCGCGTCGCACACGGGGAGTGTCCCGCGCCCGGGCGCCCGGGAACGCGGCACCCCTCGTGCGGGCGGCCGTCAGCGGGCGGGCGAGACCGCTTCGAGGAGGCGGCCTTCCGCGTAGGCCAGGGCCGGTGCGGGCAGGGCGCCCTCCTCGCCGTTGAGCAGGACCGTCACCGTGCCCTCGGCCGGCGCCTGGGGCTTCGGTCCGGCGCCGAGCCGGCGCAGTGCCTGGGCCGCGACGGCGCCCGCCGAGCCGTGCAGGACCAGCGGCGGGTGTCCCGGCCGCTGTACGGCCGAACGGATGCGCTCGGCGACGAGTTCGTAATGGGTGCAGCCCAGGACGACGGTCGTGACGTCCTCGGGAGTCAGCGCGGCGGCGGCCGTGACGGCCTCGTCGATCGCCGCCTGGTCGGCGTGCTCGACGGCCTCGGCCAGCCCCCAGCAGGGCACCTCGGTGACCGGCACGCCGTCGGCGAAGTCGCGGATCAGGCCCCGCTGGTAGGGGCTGCCCGTGGTGGCGGGCGTCGCCCAGATGGCGACCGGGCCGCCGCCGGCGGCGGCGGGCTTGATGGCGGGGACGGTGCCGACGACCGGAACGTCCGGCTCCAGGCGGTCGCGCAGGGTCGTCAGCGCGTGCACGGTCGCGGTGTTGCAGCCGACGATCAGGGCGTCCGGACCGTAGGCGGCGGCGGCCTCGGCGACGGCGAGGGCCCGCGCGGTGAGGTCCTGCGGGGTGCGGGGTCCCCAGGGCATCCCGGCGGGGTCGAGGGACAGCACGAGATCTGCGTCGGGCCGCAGGCGCCGTACCGCGGCGGTGGCCGCCAGCAGCCCGATCCCGGAGTCCATGAGCGCGATCTTCACCCGGCCACGATAGACGATCCCCTCGAACCGGCCGTCCGGGTGGGGCAGACTGCGGGGGTGAGCGTGATCATGTGGACCGCCGTCGGATCACTCGCCGCCTGGTTGTGGCTGCTGCTCGGCCAGGGGTTCTTCTGGCGTACGGACGTGAGACTGCCGCCGCGGACGGAGCCGGCGCCCGACGACTGGCCTGCCGTGTGCATCGTGGTCCCCGCGCGGGACGAGGCCGCCGTCCTGGGCGAGAGTCTGCCCTCGCTGCTCGCGCAGGACTATCCGGGGCGCGCCGAGGTGTTCCTGATCGACGACGGCAGCACGGACGGCACCGGTGAACTGGCCCGGGAACTGGCGCGGCGCGGTGGCGGGCTGCCGCTGACGGTGGACTCGCCGGGCGAGCCGCCGCAGGGGTGGACCGGCAAGCTGTGGGCCGTACGGCACGGCATCGCGCTGGCACGCGCGCGTACCCCCGAGTACCTGCTCCTGACGGACGCGGACATCGCGCACGCTCCGGACAGCCTGCGCCGGCTGGTGGCGGCGGCGCGCACCGGGGGGTTCGACGTCGTCTCGCAGATGGCGCGGCTGCGGGTGGAGAGCCTGTGGGAACGGCTCGTCGTCCCGGCGTTCGTCTACTTTTTCGCACAGCTGTACCCGTTCCGGTGGATCGGGCGGCGGGGCGGGCGGACGGCGGCGGCCGCGGGTGGCTGTGTGCTGCTGCGCGCGGAGGCGGCCGAGCGGGCACGGATCCCGGACGCGATCCGGCACGCGGTGATCGACGACGTGGCGCTCGCCCGGGCGGTGAAGGGCGGCGGCGGGCACATCTGGCTGGGGCTCGCCGAGCGGGTGGACAGCGTGCGTCCGTATCCGCGCCTGTACGACCTGTGGCGGATGGTCTCGCGGAGCGCGTACGCGCAGTTGCGGCACAACCCGCTGCTGCTGGCCGGGACGGTCGCCGGACTGGCGCTGGTGTACCTGGTGCCCCCGGTGGCGCTGGTGGCGGGACTCGCCGGGGGCGGCGCGGCGACGGCGCTGGCCGGCGGCGCGGCGTGGCTGGTGATGGCGGCGACGTACGTGCCGATGGTGCGGTACTACCGCCAGCCGCTGTGGCTCGCCCCGCTGCTGCCGTTCACGGCGTTCCTGTACCTGCTGATGACGGTGGACTCCGCGGTGCAGCACTACCGGGGCCGCGGTGCGGCCTGGAAGGGCCGCACCTACACCCGTCCGGACGCCGTGCCCGAGGAGGGCTGAGAACGGGGACCGAGGCTCACTTGCGGCCGGGCGTCCAGTTCATGCCCCACCCGTAGGCGTGGTCGATGGTGCGCTGGGGGCTCACCCCGCGCGCGGGGACCAGGTAGCGGGCCTCCCGCTGGACGACGAGGTCGCCGCCGGTGTTGGTGATCAGGGCCAGCGCGCACACGGTGGAGGGCACCGTGCACTCGTCCAGGGAGAAGTCGACCGCCGCTCCGTGCTGCGGCTGGAGGGTGACCGTGGCGTGCAGGTCGGCGAAGGAGCGGGCGCCCTCGTAGATGGTCACGAAGACGAGGATGCGCCGGAAGTCGTGCGTGTGGTCGAGGTTGATGGTGAGGTTCTCGCCGCTGTCCACGGCGCCGGTGCGGTCGTCGCCGTCGAGGTGGATGTAGGGGGGCCGGTGCAGGGCCCCGAAGGCGTTGCCGAGGGCCTGGACGACGCCCTTGCGGCCGTCGGCGAGTTCGTACAGCGCGCACAGGTCGAGGTCGAGGTCGGCGTGGGTCGCGACGGCCCGGCCGCGTTTGCCGGCCCAGCCGGTGAACTGTTTGCGCACCTGCCAGTTGAGGTTCACGCGCATCGCGCCCGAGGTGCCGCCCTGCTTGGCCAGCGAGACGGAAGGGGCCGCCTTGGTGAGCGTGACCTTGGTGAGGCGGACGGGGGCGGGAGCGGGCGGCGGGGGTGCGGTGGGCGGCGGGAACGCGGGCGCGGAGGCCGTGACGGGCGACGGCAGGGGCACCGGCGGGCCGACGGGGGGCGGTGTGGCGGGGGCGGTGGCCGGTGTCCGGGCCGCGGCCCCGCCGGCCCGCGGTGAGGGAGGCGGGGTGCGGGCCGCCGACGGCGCCGGGGCCGGCGCGGCGTGCTGGGGCTCGTCCACGGTGATGCCGAAGTCGGTTGCCAGGCCCTCCAGTCCGCTGCTGTAGCCCTGGCCGACGGCACGGAACTTCCAGGCGCCCTGGCGGCGGTAGAACTCGCCCAGCACGAAGGCGGTCTCGACACTCGCCCCGGTGCTGTCGAAGCGGGCGACCACGGTGTCCGCCGCGGCGTCGCGCACCTCGATGTAGAGACCGGGCACCTGGCCGAACGTGCCGCCGTCCGCCGAGGCGGCCAGCACCACCCGGTCGATCGCCGCCTCCACGCGCGCGAGGTCGGCGACGAGCGTGTCGGTCGCCTGTCCCGCGAGGTCGCGCTTGCCCTCGTGGCGCACCGCGCCCGAGGTGTGGGCCGGCTGGTTGTAGAAGACGAAGTCCCCGTCGGAGCGCACCTTTCCGCCTCCCGCCAGCAGCAGGGCGGAGGCGTCCACGTCGGGGACGCCCGGACCGGAACGCCGGCCCACCTCGACGCGCAGGGCCGTGGTCGGCACCGGCGTGTTCGATCCCTTCGGCATGGACATGTGCGCCCCCTCACCTCGGCCGGGCCGATCTCCCCGGTCCCGGCGCTGCTTCGACTCGCTTCCCGCCCAACCTATGCCCGCGGGGCGGGACTCTCACGAGGAGCGGCGGAACTCGCCCGGCGGGCCCCCGTAACGCCCCAGAACCCTGCTCCTTACACGATCCAAACCCCCCGCAGCGTCCCTTTTTGTCAAGTTCGCTCGGATTGGGGATCCCGCGTCACCGCCGACACGGAAAACAACCCTCTTATCGGTCTCCCCAACCAGCACATCGTGGGCTTAACTTATGTGCCATGACCTCCCCCCGCTCCACTTATGGTGGCGGCTACTACTCCGCCTCCTTCCCGGACACCCCGATCTACGACTCGCTCGTCGCCGAGCGTGGCACGCCGCAGATCGCCCCGATCCGGGTTCCCGCGCCGTACGACACGGGAAACCACGCGGGAAGCCACCTGCCCGCGCTTCCCTCGGCGCTGCCCGCCCTGCCGGCAGCCCCGTCCCAGCCCGGCTACGGCTACCAGCAGCCGCCGCAGCCCGCACCTCTGCAGCAGGCGCCCGCCGCCTACATCCCGCAGCAGGCCTCCGCCCCGCGCGGTTATCCCGGCCCGCAGCAGCAGCTTCCGCGCCCCATGACGAACGGCACGGGCTACGAGGCGATGCGTCCCGCGGCCCCGCGGCCCGGTGCGGCGCCGTACCAGGATCCGTACAACAACCAGCAGTACCGCGGCTACTGATCCTTCCGCCTCCCCCGCCTGTCCGTGCCACCTGGCAGGATGAGGTCATGGGGAATGCGGAACTGCACTCGATACACATCCATCCGGTCAAGGCGTTCCGGCCCGTGGGGCTCGGGGAAGCCGTTGTGGAGCCCTGGGGGCTGGCCGGGGACCGGCGCTGGGTCGTGACCGACGACGGGGGAAAGGTCGTCACCCAGCGCCAGCAGCCGCACCTCGCGTCGGCCGTCGCCGAGTTGTCACCCGGCGGCGGCCTTCGTCTGTCCGCGCCCGGACTCGGGCCGTGCACCGTGCCCGTGCCGCGGCCGGGGGCCACCGTGACGGTGGACATCTTCGGCGAGAAGGTGGAGGCCGTCCCGGCCGGTGCCGCCGCCGACGCCTGGTGCAGCGCGCTCGTCGGAGCCGCGGTGCGCCTGGTGCACATGGACGACCCCGCCGCCCGCCGGCCCGTCGACCCGGACTTCGCGCGGCCCGGGGAGACCGTGAGCTTCGCCGACGGCTTCCCGCTGCTGATCACCTCGCTCTCCTCGCTCCGCTCCCTCAACTCGCTGATCGCACAGGGCGATCACGCCGACGAGGGCCCGGTGCCGATGGACCGGTTCCGCCCGAGCGTCGTGGTGAGCGGCACCGACGCCTGGGCGGAGGACGACTGGCAGCGGATCGCGATCGGAGAGGTCACCTTCCGGGTCGCCAAGCCGTGCGGCCGGTGCGTGGTCACCACCACCGACCAGACCACCGGTGAACGCGGCAAGGAACCCCTGCGCACCCTCGGCCGCCACCGCCGCTTCGGCGGCTCCCTGGTCTTCGGGCAGAACCTGGTGCCCGAGTCACGGGGCACCCTCCGCGTCGGCGACCCGCTCACGATCCTCGCGTGAGATCCGCCCCTTCCCGGGAACCCGTTGCCGCGGCCCGCTCGTTGGGGATTCGTGAGAGATTCATGAGAGTGGCCGGTCGTAGGTGATTTCCCTCTCTCTTCGACCGACTTCCCGGATGCACGGCTCCGCGGGGGGTTATCACGGAGCGGGAAGGGGGTGCGGGAGAGTGCGGGCAATCAGCGGACTCTGGCGCTGGCGGCACAATCCGCTGCGGCGCACGACCGATCTGGTCGAGTCATGGGTGGCGTTGGCCGCCCTGCTCCTGATCCTGGTCGCCGCCCCGGTCCTCGGTTCCCTCGTCGGTACGGTCACCCAGGACGCCCTCCAGCAGTCGGTGCGCGAGCAGCGGCACGCCCGGCATCCGGTCCCGGCCACCGTCGTGCGGAGACTGACCGCGTCCGCGCCGGTCCCGGACCCGGAGATCGCGACGGGCCGGGACGTCCGCAGCCGTGTCGTCGCCGACTGGACCGGACCGGACGGCGTCCACCGGCACGGCCCGGTCACCACCGATCTCAAGAGCGCGCACGCCGGCGACCACTTCACCCTGTGGACCGACGCACACGGACGGACCGTGCCCCGCCCCCTGGACACCACCACCGCGACCACGCACGCGGTGCTGGCCGGGCTCGGTACGGCCCTGGTGGCGGCGGGCCTGACCGAGGGCATACGCAGACTGGTCCTGTGGCGCCTGGTCCGCCGCAGGTACGCGCGCTGGGACCAGGCCTGGGACCGCGCCGGTCCGGACTGGGGCCGCACCGGCACCGGCAGCTGACGGCCTCCCGGCTCCGGCTGCCGCCGGCCTCCCCGCTCCGGTCAACCGACCCTCCACGCACGCGCTACGGTGGACCGGCCGACGCGTTCGGCACCCTCCGCGCGCGTGCGCGCGGCGGCCCGAAGGGCTGAGCACGGCCCCGGTCCCGGCACCGGTGCGGCGCCCCGAAGGTGAACGAGCCATCAGTACGACGAGGTGGGGGCACGGCAACACCATGGCACAGGGCACGGTCCAGGTGACGCACACCGGCACATCACGGTGGCGGCGCCGCACGGGTGAGTACGCATCGCTGGCCGCCGCCCTGGAGGCCGCGGCGGACGGTGACGTCCTCACCGTCGCCGCGGGCACCTACCGCGAGAACCTCGTCGTCCAGCGCGCGGTGACCCTGCGCGGTCCCGAGGGATCCCCCGGCGCGGTGCGCATCGCCCCCCTGGACGGGGTGCCGCTGACCGTGCGCGCCTCGGCGGTGGTGCAGGACCTGCACGTGGAGGGCCAGGACACCACCGCGCCCGCGCTGCTGGTGGAGGAGGGCACACCGGAGCTGAGGGACGTGCGGATCGTGACGCGGTCGGCGTCCGGCATCGAGGTGCGCGGCGGGGCCCGCCCCACCGTGCGGCGCTGCACCGTGGACAATCCGGCCGGCGCCGGCATCGCCGTGCTCGGCTCGGGCGGCGGGGTGTTCGAGGAGTGCGAGATCCTGGCCGCCGGGCAGTCCGGCGTGTCGGTCCGGGACGCCGCCCACCCGCGTCTCGAACGCTGCCGGATCCACCACACCTCGGGCCCGGGCATCACCGTGACCGGGGACAACTCCGCCCTGGAGGCCGTCGGCTGCGAGGTCTACGAGGTCCGCGGCAGCGGTGTGCAGGTGACCGGGCGGGCCTCCGCGCACCTCACCGACTGCGAGGTGCACCGCACCACCGCGGACGGTGTCACCCTCGACACGGACGCGGTGCTCACCCTCGCCGACTGCCGGCTCCACGACATCCCGGAGAACGCGGTGGACCTGCGTTCGCGTTCCGTGCTGACGCTGACGCGGACCACGGTGCGCCGGTTCGGGCGCAACGGTCTGTCGGTGTGGGACCCGGGCACCCGGGTGGACGCCAACCAGTGCGAGATCTCCGACAGCACGGGCGACTACCCGGCCGTGTGGATCAGTGACGGCGCGACCGCGGTCCTCGACTCCTGCCGGGTGCACGACGTGCCGGACGCCCTGTTCGTGCTCGACCGCGGCTCCCGCGCCGACGTCGTCGACAGCGACCTGTCCCAGGTGCGCAACACGGCCGTGTCGGTGAGCGACGGCGCCACGGCACAGCTCGACGACTGCCGGATCAAGGAAGCGGCCACGGGGGCGTGGTTCCGTGACCACGGCAGCGGCGGCACGCTCGCCAACTGCACGGTGGACGCCACCCAGACCGGTGTGATCGTCACCAAGGGCGCCGACCCCACCATCGAGCGCTGCACCGTCGTCTCCCCCGCCGAAGCCGGTTTCTACGTCTCCGCCGGTGGCCGCGGCAGCTTCCTGGGATGCCGGGTCACCGGCAGCGGGGGCTACGGCTTCCATGTGATCGACGGCTGCCGTACCACGCTGAAGAAGTGCCGTACGGAGCGGTGCGCCCGCGGCGGGTACGAGTTCGCGGACGCCGGCCAGGACGCGGCGCCCGGGTCGGGACCGGTCGTCGAGGACTGCGCGAGCGACGAGAGCGGCGGCGTGCGCCCGCCCGCCGCCCGGGAGACGGCCGTGCAGACGGTGCAGCCGTCGCCCGGGGCTGCCGGTCTGCTGGGGGCGGTCCCGGGGCAGCGCGGCACCGCGCAGGAGCCGCTTGCGCCCGCGGTCCAGGAGGAGCGGCCCGCGCGCACCGCGAAGGACGTGCTGGGCGAACTCGACGCCCTGGTCGGCCTGGAGAGCGTCAAGCGCGAGGTCCGGGCCCTCACCGACATGATCGAGGTGGGCCGGCGCCGGCAGCAGGCGGGGCTCAAGGCCGCCTCCGTCAAGCGCCATCTGGTCTTCACCGGCTCCCCCGGCACCGGCAAGACGACGGTCGCCCGCCTGTACGGCGAGATCCTCGCCTCCCTCGGGGTCCTGGACAAGGGCCATCTCGTCGAGGTGTCCCGCGTCGACCTGGTCGGGGAGCACATCGGCTCCACCGCGATCCGCACCCAGGAGGCGTTCGAACGGGCGCGCGGCGGTGTGCTGTTCATCGACGAGGCGTACGCGCTCTCTCCCGAGGACGCCGGGCGCGACTTCGGCAAGGAGGCCATCGACACGCTGGTGAAGCTGATGGAGGACCACCGCGACGCGGTCGTGGTGATCGTCGCCGGCTACACGGCCGAGATGGAGCGGTTCCTGTCCGTCAACCCGGGCGTGGCCTCGCGCTTCTCGCGCACCATCACCTTCAGCGACTACGGTCCCGAGGAACTGCTGCGGATCGTCGGGCAGCAGGCCGAGGAGCACGAGTACCGGCTGGCGCCGGGCACGCCGGACGCGCTGCTGAAGTACTTCACGGCGCTTCCCCGGGGCGCCGCGTTCGGCAACGGCCGCACGGCGCGGCAGACGTTCGAGGCAATGGTGGAGCGGCACGCCAGCCGGGTCGCCCAGCTCGACGACCCCGACACCGACGATCTGACCCTGCTCTACTCCGAGGATCTGCCCGAGCTGCCCTGAGCCCCGGTGCCTCCAGGGGGCCGCGCGCCCGGTCGCGGGCCGGCGGCCGGGGAGGGGGGAGAGTCCGCGTCGCGGCGCGGTGCGGGCACTTCCGGGTGCAGCCGGGCCAGCAGCTCGCGGCGTTCCTCGGCGAAGGCCGGGTCGGCCTGGTAGTCGGAGTGGCCGAGGAGCGGTGCGGGCAGCGGGTGCTGCGCGGTACGGCCGTAGGCGAGCGGGTCCTTGAGCGGGGCGCGGTCGACCTCCGGGCACGCGCCCCGCGGACCGCCGTCGCGGGGCAGGCGGACGGGGCCGCCGATGGGGTCGGTGAGCCGGTACAGGTTGCGCCAGCAGACCACGTCGCGGTGCAGCCCGGTGAGGGCGCCCGGTCCGAAGTGGGCCGGGAACCAGCGGCCGTAGAGGCGGGTCAGCGGGGAGCCGTAGGTGAGCAGCGCGACCCGGCGGCGGACCGCGGGGGTGAGCTGCCAGGCCGCGGCGGCGGCCAGCACGCTGCCCTGTGAGTGTCCGGACAGGACGAGACGGCCGCCGGTGGCCCGGGTCCAGGTGGCCATCCGCCAGGTGAGGTCGGGCACCGCGCGTTCCGCGTAGCACGGCGGGGCGAAGGGGTGGGCGGCGCGCGGCCAGAAGGTGCCGACGTCCCAGAGGATGCCGATGGTGCGCCGGGCGGAGGCGTCCTTGTAGGCGCGCCGGCCCCAGGTGACGAACGCTATGAACCCGAGTCCGACGAGCCAGGAGCCCAGCGCCTGCGCGGTCTGGGCGGCGCCCTGGACGGCCGGGTGGACCTCGCCGGCGGCCCGGGCCGGGGTCCGGCCGGTGCCGAGGGCGCCGACGAGCGCGACGGTGCCCAGCAGGAGGGTGGCGGCGGAGACGACGCCGACGACGAGCGGCGCGTCGTCGGTGAGGGTGGCCGTCGCGCGGGTGCGGGCGATCCGGCGGGTGCGCTCGCGGTCGGCCGGCTCGCCCGGGAAGTCCCGTCGCACCGTGGCGCGCTCGGCGCGGGCCAGCCGCCAGGTGCGGCCGGCGAGCCGCCCGCACAGCACCAGCAGCAACAGGAGCAGCGGGGGGATGACGGACGCCTGCCAGGTGAGCAGGACCGGCGGTCCCTGGATCCAGCCGCCGGTGCCGTCCAGCCAGTCGGCCACGCGCTGGGCGACGCCGCCGGACATGACTCCGCCGAGCGCGCAGGCCAGCATGGCGACCGCCGGTCCGCCCTGGCCGCGCAGCGCGGCCCGCTGCCCGCCCGCGGCGTGCGGCGGCGCACCCGGGCGGCGGTCGGCAGACCGGCCGCGGTGCAGCACTGCCGCGGTGACGGCGAGGGCGACGACCAGGGCGCCCTGCACCAGGGAGACGGCGCCGAAGGTGGCGTCACCCTGCAGCCGGCCCGCGGACGTCCAGCCGGGGCGCGACCAGCCGCCGTAGACCAGGGCGAGGGCGAGCAGCAGGAGCGCGCCGAGCGGCAGTCCCCGTACGAGGCGGCGGTCCAGGTGCCGGTCGAGGCGGTGCTCGCTGCGGCCCCGGCGGCAGACCACGGCCACCACCAGGACGGCCGTGCCGGCGAGGGCGGCGAGCAGCAGCCAGCCCAGGACGTCCAGGGCCGCGGGGCCGCCCGGCCGCCGGTCGAAGTGCGCGGCCGGGACGGCGACCGCCGCGGCGACGGTCAGCAGTCCGGCGGCGGTGTGCGCACCGCGCAGCCGGGCCACCAGGCGCCTGCCGTACCAGAAGCCGGGGCGGGCCAGGGAGCCGCCGCCCGGTTCCTCCTCGGGTTCGGGTCCCGGGGACAGCGGCTGCTGGGACTCGTAGGCGCTCCAGGTGCGGTGGGAGAGGTGGCACAGCAGGCCGGTGAGGGCGGCGGGCACCAGCGCGGCCAGGGCGAGCCGGCGGCCGGGCAGGCTCCACCAGCCGCCCGTGGCGGGCGACAGGAAGGCCAGCCAGGAGTGGCGTGCGGTGCAGGCGGGTGTGCCCGCGCACTGCCAGGCGGCCAGGTCGAGGGCGACCTCGCAGGCGGCGGCGACGAGCAGCACGGTGAGGGTCAGACCGGCCAGCCGGACCAGCAGACCGTACAGGCGTACGGTGCGCGGGCGGCCGTGGGCTTCGGGGCGCATCCAGTGGGCGAGGTTGACGACCATGAACGGCAGCAGCAACAGCCACAGCGCGCGGCTGCCGTCGCCGGAGGTGAGGTTGCACCAGACGTACGCCTCGGGCACGGGCCGGCCGGGGTCCCGCCCCGCCCGGGTCTCGGCGTCGGCGTCGGCGGCCCGGCGGTAGACCGCCGCGGTGTCGTCGCCGGTGACCCGTACCGTCCGCTCGTCGTCGAGCATCTTCTCGGGCGTGGTGCCGCCGACACCGTGCACGAGGAGTTCCAGTGCGGGCGGGGCCGGCCCTGACGGTGCGCCGGGGCTCCCAGCCGGACGCACCCCGTCCGGCCCACCCGGTCCGCCCGGTCCGCCCGGCGCACCGGGTCCGTCAGGCCCGTCAGAGCCACCGGGCCCGTCAGGCCCGTCAGCTCCGTCAGCGCCGCCCGGTCGGTCAGGCTTGTCCGGTGCGTCAGGCCCGGAAGTATCACCGGGTCCGTCAGGCCTTTCCGGTCCGTCCGGTCCGTTCACCGTCGGGTGTCCTCGTGTCTGTGCCACCGCCGCACTTCCCCCGGGTCGCGCCGTCGTCCTTGCCGGTGCGCGACCAGGATCTCCGCCGGCGGCCCGCCGCACAGCCCCTGTCACGCAATCTCCCCGATCTGGGTGACATCGGAGTGAGGGGGGCGTACGGCGAGGCGCTTGTTTCTGGCATGAGCGCGTCGGGACAGGCGATGGCGCCACGGCGGGTGACCCGTGAAAGGATGGGGCGCCCGCGCACCAGGGCTGTCCGGACCTCCTCGCCGGACCCGTTGCGCAGGCGCGGGTCGGACGGCTTGAGGCGAAAGGAACCGGAGCACACGTGAGCGAGAATCAGAACCTCCTCGCGGAGCAGCGGCGCGCCCTGATCCTCGACGAGGTCCGGCGCCGGGGCGGGGTGCGGGTCAACGAACTGACGCGCAAGCTCGGCGTGTCGGACATGACGGTCCGCCGTGACCTGGACGCGCTGGCCCGCCAGGGCATGCTGGAGAAGGTGCACGGCGGTGCGGTCCCGGTCGTGGAGGCCAGTACGCACGAGCCCGGCTTCGAGGCCAAGTCGGGCCTGGAGCTGACGGCCAAGGAGGACATCGCCCGGGCCGCCGCCGAGCTGGTGGCGCCGGGCTCGGCGATCGCCCTCTCGGGCGGTACGACGACGTATGCGCTGGCCCATCACCTGGTGGACGTGCCGGATCTGACGGTGGTCACCAACTCGGTCCGGGTCGCGGACGTCTTCCACACGGCGCAGCGCACCTCCGGCCAGCGCCAGGGCGCGGCGACCGTGGTGCTGACCGGCGGCGTGCGCACACCGTCCGACTCGCTGGTGGGCCCGGTGGCCGACCAGGCGATCGCGGCGCTCCACTTCGACATGCTCTTCCTCGGGGTGCACGGGATATCGGCCGAGGCCGGTCTGTCGACGCCGAACCTCGCGGAGGCGGAGACGAACCGGCGGCTGGTGCAGTCCGCACGGCGTGTCGTGGTGGTCGCCGACCACACCAAGTGGGGTGTGGTGGGGCTGAGTTCGTTCGCGACGCTGGAGCAGGTGGACACCCTGGTGACGGACGCCGGACTGCCGGCTGGGGCGCGCGCCGAGATCTCGGAACACCTGCGGCTGGTGGTGGCGGGCGAGGCCGTGGAGGGCTCAGCCGACTGAGGTCCCGCGAGGAGGGCCGCCGCTGACGGGGGACGGAGCGGCGGGTCGGCTGGGCGGCGGCCGGCGGGACTGCCCCTGGCTCAGCGGGGCCAGGTGCCGGTGGCCAGGAACGCGTCGATCGCCGCCGTGTACGGCGCGCTGTCCAGGCCCTGCTCGGCCAGCCAGGTGTCCGAGTAGTACTTGTCGAGGTAGCGGTCGCCCGGGTCGCACAGCAGCGTGACCACACTCCCCCGGCGCCCCTGCTCCCGCATCTCGGCGACGATCTTCAGGGCGCTCCACAGACCGGTGCCGGTGGAGCCGCCGGCCTTGCGGCCGATGACCCGCTCCAGGGCGCGGACGGCGGCGACGGCGGCCGCGTCGGGCACCTTCATCATCCGGTCGATGGCGCCGGGCACGAAGCTCGGTTCCATGCGCGGGCGGCCGATGCCCTCGATGCGTGAGCCGCGCTCGCAGGTGACGTCCGCGTCCCTGGTGGTCCAGCCCTCGAAGAAGCAGGAGTTGTCCGGGTCGGCGACGCAGACGCGGGTGTCGTACTGCATGTAGTGGACGTAGCGCGCCAGGGTGGCGGAGGTGCCGCCGGTGCCCGCGGTGGCGACGATCCACGCGGGCTCGGGGAACCGTTCCAGCTCCAGCTGGCGGAAGATGGACTCGGCGATGTTGTTGTTGCCCCGCCAGTCCGTGGCCCGCTCGGCGTAGGTGAACTGGTCCATGTAGTGGCCGCCGGTGTCCACCGCCAGCCGCGCCGCGGCCTCGTACATCGTGCGCGGGTCGTCCACGAAGTGGCAGCGCGCACCGTGGAACTCGATCAGGCGGCACTTCTCCGCGCTCGTCGTACGCGGCATCACCGCGATGAAGGGCACGCCGATCAGCTTGGCGAAGTACGCCTCGGAGACGGCCGTCGACCCGCTGGAGGCCTCGATGACCGGGCGGTCCGGCCGGATCCAGCCGTTGCACAGGCCGTACAGGAACAGGGAGCGCGCCAGGCGGTGCTTCAGGCTGCCGGTCGGATGGGTCGACTCGTCCTTCAGGTACAGGTCGACGCCCCATTCCTCGGGCAGCGGGAAGCGGAGCAGGTGGGTGTCGGCGGACCGGTTGGCGTCGGCCTGGACCTTGCGGACGGCCTCTTTGAGCCAGTCGCGGTAGCCGGTGTCGCTGCGGTCGACGTCGAGGGTCTCGCCGGTCCGGCGCTGCTCGGTGGTGCTCACGGCCGTACTCCTCAAACTGGGCTCACGGGGCCCGCGACGGCGTGTCGCACGGCCCGACGCACTCGATGATAGACACCTTCGACACGCCTTTCACCTGCATAAACGCCACTTTGGGCGGCTCAAAGGCAGCCCTGGGGCGCGACGCGCCAGAGCGCGCCGGCGGCGCACTGCGGGCATCGGCCGGGGCGCGTTCGCGCGAGTGCTCCGGGTCCGGGCCCGCCGGGGTCCCACGTGCTCTGGTGCTGTGTGCCGAAGCGGGGCAGACTGCACCGCGCGGGACGAACAGCCCGCCGGAAACGCACAACGCACCGGGCCCCGGACCCCGGACGGACCGTGCCGGTTCGTGTCCCGGCGGTATCGGAGCCGGGCGTGCGGGCGTGTCCCGGCGGCGACGGGAGCCGGCGCGCGCACCAGGCGCCGGCGCATGCAAGGGGGCGGTCAGGGATGGCGGAGCCGGAGTTCACGGCCAGGGGCGTGCGGATCGCGCGGCGGCTGCGCTCGCTGACCCGCGCCGGGCGCGTGCGGATCAGCGACGGCAGACTGGAGCTGCTGACCAGCTACGGCAGCGAGATCGACAGCGCGCCGATCCGCACGGTACGCGCCTCCAGGCCGTGGCTGGCCCCGGACGACCGGGCGCTGGCCGACCTCAACGGCCACCGGTACGTTCTCACCCTCGCCGCGGACGACCCCCCGCCCGGGGAGCCGGGGCCGCCTGCCGCCGAGCGGTTCGTCGAGGCGGTCCGCCGGGCGGCGGGACGGGACGGCTGAGCGTCGGAAGGTGACTCGAAGTTGCGGTACCGAACCCCTTGCGCCACGCTGGTCTCACGTCACTCTGGGTTTACCGGCGATAACGCTGCGAACCAGCCCGCCGGCCACGACAGCAGGCGGCAGTGTCACGCAGGCGCCCTGCTGCATCCGAAACGTCGTGTTCTTCCGGACCTCAACGTCGGGGAGTCGCAGCCGTGATCAGTCACCCAAGCAGGCACTGCACGGTGGAGCTCCAAGCCCTGCCGTCGCGGATCGGCCAGGTCCGCAGAATCGTATCGGCGCACTTGCGCTACTGGCATCTGGACCCTCTGATAGACCGGGCCGCGCTCGGTGTGACGGAGTTGTTGACCAACGTCCACCAGCACGCCCGGCCCGACAAGCTGTGCACCGTCGAGCTGGAGTTGCTGCTCGACCGGCTCACCGTCTCCGTACGCGACCATGATCCACGTCTTCCCGTGGTGGAGGACATGGGCGAGATCGCACCGCTGGCCACCGAGGGCCGGGGGCTCGCGATGGTGGCCGCGATGAGCGAGAGCTGGGGTGCTCGCCCGGACGGCGAGGAGGGCAAGGTGGTGTGGTTCACCCTGCCCACGGCCGCCGGTCCGGTCGGGGTGCCCGCACGGGTACCGCGGCTGGTGGGCGGGGAGCAGTCCGTGCCCCGGTTCACCGAGGTCGGCCCCGCCCTCGACGGAGCGCGTCCCGCGCATGCTCCCGCCCGGTCGGCCGTTCTCGGCTGACCGGACGGTGAGGACGCACGAGGACGCGACCGCCGGCCGCCCGCGGCAGTTTCGGTGGCCCACTGCGGTGGGTCACCGAAACTGCCGCGGGCGGCTGCGGCGGGTACGTGGCCGGTCAGCGGTGCTGTCGGTGCCGCCTGTGGCGACGGTGACGGCGGTGGTCACAGGGCCCCCGCCTCGCCCGTGCCGCCGGACTGTTCCTCCAGCACCGGCAGCAGGTCTTCGGCCTGACCCTCCCGCTGGAGGAGGTGGCCGAGGGCTACCGGGCCATGGACGAACGCCGCGCGATCAAGACGCTGCTTCGGCCCTGAGCGGGCCGCGCGCTCATGAGGCCGCCGTGCACCGCCGGCGGCCCGGCCGGGCCGGTCCGGGTCAGGTCAGTGCCGCCAGCGGGTCGTCCAGGACCGGCTGCCAGGCCAGCTCGGCCGCGCCGACCAGGCTGTTGTGGGCCAGCGTGCAGGGCAGGATGGGGACCCCGCCGCTCTGCCCCCACAGACTGCGGTCGGCGACGACCGCCCGCAGCCGGCCGGGATCGGCGTCGAGCAGGGCGCGGTGCAGTCCGCCGAGGATGATCCGGTCCGGGTTGAGGATGTTCACCAGTCCGGCGAGCCCGAGGCCCAGGCGGTCGATCAGGGCGGCGGTCGCCGTGCGGACGGCCGGGTCGTCGTAGTGGCCGCGGATCAGGTCCTCGGCCTGCTTCAGCAGCGACACCTCGGGGCCCGGTTCCCGGCCCGCGGCGGTGAGGAAGGCCAGCGGGTCGGCCTCCACGTCCAGGCAGCCGCGGCTGCCGCAGTGGCAGGGCCGGCCCTCGGGGTTCACGGTGAGGTGGCCGACCTCCAGCGCCAGCCCCGAACTGCCGGTGTGCAGCCGCCCGTCCAGCACCAGCGCGCCGCCCACGCCCCGGTGTCCGGTGGCCACGCACAGCAGGTCGCGGGCGCCGCGTCCGGCGCCGTGCCGGTGCTCGGCGAGCGCGGCGAGGTTGACGTCGTTCGCCGCGAACGCCGGTCCGCCGATGCCGGCGTCGCGTACGCACTGCGCGAAGATCCGCCGCACGGGGGCGCCAGCGGGCCAGGCGAGGTGGAGCGGGTTCAGGGCCGTGCCGTCCGGTTCGGCGACCGCGGAGGGCACGGCGAGGCCCGCGCCGACGCAGCGCCGCCCGGTGGCCCGCAGCAGCTCGGCGCCCGCCTCCACGACCGAGCCGAGCACCTTGGCCGGGTCGGCGTCGACGGTCTCGCAGCCCGGCGCGGTCGCCACGATCCGGCCGCCGAGCCCCACCAGGGCGGCCCGGAAGCCGTCCGCGTGCACCTGGGCGGCCAGGGCCACAGGGCCCTCGTCCGCGACCGTGAGCCGGTGCGAGGGCCGTCCCTGCGAACCGGCCGCCGCCCCCGGCCGGGCGTCCACCCGGATCAGGCCCAGCGCCTCCAGCTCGGCGGCGACCGCACCGGCGGTCGCCCGGGTCACGCCCAGTTCGGCGGTGAGCACGGCGCGGGTCGGGGCACGTCCGGTGTGCACCAGCTCCAGGGCGGGTCCGAGCGCACCGCGCCCCCGGTCCAGCCGCGTCCTCGAGGTGGTCCCTTCCCCCGCCGCCCGGGGGTCCGCCTTGCCGCTCATGAGGCCGAGTCTCCCATGATCCGCGGGCCTGTCCCGCGGGTCCGTCCGGCCGATCGTGCCGCAGGTCAGCGGCGGTGCGGATCAGCCCAGGTGAGCGGGGTCCGGTGCGGGCGGCCGCACGGCGCGGGATCCGGAGCAGGGGTCTGGGAACCCGCTCACCCGGAGCGTGACGTTCAGCCGCCCGGTCAGGCCCAACTCAGGCGGTGCGGTGCCGCCGTGGACGCGCGGCACGCCGTGGTACGCCAGCCGGGACGGGCCGCCGAACACGAACAGGTCACCGCTGCGCAGCTCGACGTCCGTGTACGGCTTCGTCCGGGTGCGGGTGTTGCCGAAGCGGAACGCGCAGGTGTCACCGAGGCTCAGCGACACCACGGGCGCGCCGGACTTCTCGTCGCTGTCGCGGTGCATGCCCATGCGGGCGTCGGCGTCGTAGAAGTTGATGAGCGCGATGTCGTACGCCACCCCGCCGGAACCGTCGGCTCCGAGCGCGTCCGCGCCGGCCCCCGGCGCTCCGAGCGCGCCCCTTCCGGCGCCGTCCGTCCCGAGCGCGTCCGCGACCGCGCGCCGGCCCAGTTCCCCGAGCCAGGCCGGGAAGGGTTTGACCGGGGCGCCGTCGCCGTCGACCGCCGTGCGGGCGTAGCCGTACGGGTACCAGTGCCGGCCGAGGCAGACCTGCCGGGCGGTCATCGTGCCGCCGCCGGGGGTGTGCACCGTGCGCAGGCCGGCCGGCGGGCGGGCCCACTCCCGGCAGGCGGCCAGCAGCTCGCGCTGGCCGGCCGGGTCCAGCCAGTCCGGTACGTGCACGGCGCCCGGCGCGATCTCCGTACGGGAACGGGGGAACAGCTCGGCGTCCATGCCTCCATCCTGCCCGAGCGGTCGTGAGCTGCGGCTCGGCTAGGTCCTGTCGTCACATTCCCGTCGTCCGCCCGGAGGGCGGGCCTCGCGGCGTCAGGTGCGTGCTCTCGGCGTGCCGGGCCCTGACCCTCGTACTGGACGTACTCGGGTCCGGGCCCGGTGCGGCGAGAGTGCGTGCATGGCGTCGCGAGGCAGCCGGGAATTTGACGACAGGGCCTAGCCTGGACGCACGATGAACGACCGTATGACGACTGCCTGGGGCGAGCCGGCGCTGGCCCGGTTCCCCGAGGACCCGCGCGACCGGCTGCGTGCCTGGGACGCCTCCGACGAGTACCTGCTGCGACACCTCGCCGAACAGTCCATCGACCTGTCCGGCACGGTCGTGGTCCTCGGGGACCGCTGGGGCGCGCTGGTCACGGCGCTCGCGGCGCACCGGCCGGTGCACATCACGGACTCCTACCTCGGGCAGGAGGCGGCCCGCGCCAACCTCGCCCGCAACGGGGTGGAGACCGGGGCGGTGCGCCTGCTGACCACCCAGGACCCGCCGCCCGGGCGGATCGACGTCCTGCTGGTGCGGGTGCCCAAGAGCCTCGCCCTGCTGGAGGACCAGTTGCTGCGGCTGGCACCCGGGGTGCACGCGGGCACGGTGGTCGTCGGCACCGGCATGGTCAAGGAGATCCACACCTCCACGCTGGCGCTGTTCGAGCGGGTCCTCGGTCCCACCCGGACCTCACTGGCCGAGCGCAAGGCGCGGCTGATCCTGTGCCGTCCGGACCCGGCGCTGGAACGGCCGGCGAACCCGTGGCCGTACGAGTACACGCTGCCCGACGGCGTCGGCGCGGTCTCGGGACGGCCGGTCGTCAACCACGCGGGGGTCTTCTGCGCCGACCGGCTCGACATCGGCACCCGTTTCCTCCTGGAGCACCTGCCGGACGCGCGCGCCGCGCGCCGCGTGGTGGACCTGGGCTGCGGCAACGGTGTGGTGGGGACGGCGGTGGCGCTGGCGCACCCGGGGGCCGAGGTGCTGTTCACGGACGAGTCGTTCCAGGCGGTGGCGTCGGCGGAGGCGACGTACAAGGCGAACGGGGTGCCGGGGCACGCCGAGTTCCGGGTCGGGGACGGCCTGGACGGGGTGCCGGCCGGCAGCGTGGACCTGGTGCTGAACAACCCGCCCTTCCACTCGCACCAGGCGACGACGGACGCGACGGCGTGGCGGATGTTCACCGGGGCGCGGCGGGCGCTGCGCCCCGGTGGCGCGCTGTGGGTGGTCGGCAACCGGCACCTGGGCTATCACGTGAAGCTGCGCCGGCTGTTCGGCAATTGCCGGCTGGTGGCCGGCAACCCGAAGTTCGTGGTGCTGACGGCCGTCAAGAGGTAGCCGCTGCACCCGCCGTGCCGATGCCGTCCGGTGCGGCCTGGGCGACCGGCGTGCCGATCACGCGGATGAGGCGTTCCACCTCCCGCGCCATCGCCTCGCGGCCCACCCCCAGGTACTTGCGGGAGTCGACCGCCTCCGGGTGGGCGGCGAGGAAGTCGCGGATCGCCGCGGTCATGGCGATGTTGAGGGCGGTGCCGACGTTGACCTTGGCGATGCCGCCGGTGACGGCCGCCGTCAGTTCGCCGTCGGGCACGCCGGAGGAGCCGTGCAGGACGAGCGGGACGTCCAGCGCGCCGGCCAGGCTCTTGATGAGGCCGTGGTCGAGGGCGGCGGTGCGCTCCGTCATGGCGTGCGTGTTGCCGATGGCCACGGCCAGGGCGTCGACGCCGGAGTCGGTGACGAACGCGTGCGCCTCGGTGGGGTCGGTACGGGCGCCCGGGGCGTGGGCGTCCAGCGGCGGCCGGCCGTCCTTGCCGCCGACCTGTCCCAGCTCCGCCTCGATCCACAGTCCCCGGGAGTGCGCCCACTCGGCGGCGGCCCGGGTCGCGGCGAGGTTCTCCGCGTAGGGCAGCCGCGCCGCGTCGTACATCACCGAGCCGAAGCCCGCGTCGGCGGCCTGACGCAGCAGGTCGTCGCTCTGCACGTGGTCGAGGTGCAACGCGACGGGGACGGCTGCCTGTTCGGCCGCGGCGACGGCGGCGCGGGCGAGCGGCAGCAGCCGCCCGTAGCGGTACGCGACCGCGTTCTCGCTGACCTGGAGGAGGACGGGTGCGCCGGCCGCCTCGGCGCCCGCGACGACGGCCTCGATGTGTTCCAGGGTGATGATGTTGAACGCGGCGACGGCGGAGCGCGCGGCGGCTGCGCTGCCGACCAGGTCGCCGGTGGCTGCAAGCGGCACGGCGTGTTCCTTTCGGGAAGGGGGCGGAGCAGGCGGTCAGGGGGTGAGGATCACCGAGCGGGTGAGGTGGCGCGGCTGGTCGGGGTCGAGGCCGCGGGAGGCGGCGACGGCCACCGCGAGGCGCTGGGCGCGCACGAGTTCGGCCAGCGGGTCGAGGGTGCCCTGGACCCACAGCGCGCCCGTGCCGCGGACCTGTTCGGCGAGGCCTTCCGGTGCCTGGTCGAGCGCCCAGGTGGCCGTTCCCCGGGTGGTGACGCTGATGGGGCCGTGGCGGTACTCCATCGCCGGGTACGCCTCGGTCCAGGACAGGGAGGCCTCGCGCATCTTGAGGCCGGCCTCGTTGGCGAGGCCCACGGTCCAGCCGCGGCCCAGGAAGGTGAACTGCCTGCAGTCGACGAGTCCTTCGGGCAGGGGCCCGGCCAGCGCGGTGCGGGCGTCGGCGACGACGGCGTCGGTGTGCAGGCCGAGGTGGGCGCGCAGCAGGGTGAGCGCGGTGGTGGCGAACCGGGTCTGCACGACCGAGCGTTCGTCGGCGTAGTCGAGGACGACGACGTCGTCGGCGGCGGACATGACCGGGGTGGCCGGGTCCGCCGTGACGGCGGTGGTGCGGGTGGTGCCCTTCAACCCGTTCAGCAGGTCGAGGACTTCGGTGGTGGTGCCGGACCGGGTCAGGGCGATCACGCGGTCGTAGGCACGGCCGCGGGGGAACTCGGAGGCGGCGAAGGCGTCGGTCTCGCCCTGTCCGGCGCCCTCACGCAGCGCCGCGGCGGACTGCGCCATGAAGTACGAGGTCCCGCAGCCGACGATCGCGACCCGTTCCCCCGGGGCCGGCAGCGCCCGGCCGTGCTCCGCGGCGTCGGCCGCGGCTCGGGTCCAGCACTCCGGCTGGCTGGTCAGCTCGTCCTCGACATGGCTCATGGCACACCCTCCCGGGTCATCTGATTGTTCTTGCAAGATACAGCCCACTTTCGAGCACAATCAAGCATTTCCCTGCGCGTCGGGTGCGCTAAGGTCGCGGAGGACGGACGAACGGAGGCCGCCGATGTCGCGCGACGCCCGCTGGAAGGCACTGCTGGAACTGCTCGTGGAGCACGGCCGCCTGGAGGTCGAGGAGGCGGCGACCCGGCTGGAGGTGTCGGCCGCCACGATCCGGCGGGACTTCGACCAGCTCGCCGAGCAGCAGATGCTCGTCCGCACCCGGGGCGGTGCGGTCGTGCACGGCGTCTCCTACGAGCTGCCGCTGCGCTACAAGACGGCCCGCCGCGCATCGGAGAAGCAGCGCATCGCCCAGGCCGTCGCCGGCCTCGTCGCGCCCGGGGAGGCGGTGGGCCTGACCGGCGGCACCACGACCACGGAGGTGGCGCGCGCCCTGGCGGTGCGCGGCGACCTCGGCTCCGGCTCGCCCGCCCTGACCGTGGTGACGAACGCGCTCAACATCGCCAACGAGCTGGCCGTGCGGCCCCAGTTCAAGATCGTGGTGACCGGCGGGGTCGCGCGCCCGCAGTCGTACGAGCTGATCGGGCCGCTGGCGGACGGCGTGCTCGGGCAGATCACGCTCGACGTGGCGGTCCTCGGGGTGGTCGCCTTCGACGTCGCGCACGGTGCGGCGGCCCACGACGAGGCGGAGGCCGCCATCAACCGGGTGCTGTGCGAGCGCGCCGAGCGCGTCGTCGTGGCCGCGGACTCCAGCAAGCTGGGGCGCCGCGCCTTCGCCCGCATCTGCCCGGCGGAGGCGGTGGACACCCTGGTCACGGACGCGGCGGCGGGCCAGGAGACGGTCCGCAGGTTCGAGGAGGCGGGGGTCCGGGTGGTCACCGTCTGAGTCCGGGGCACGCCGGGGGCTCCGGCCGCCGGAGAGGACCCGGGGCTCCGACACCACCGGGCCGCTCGAAGCCTGCCGGGTGGCCGGGACCGCCGCAGCGATCGGAGCAGGCGGGGCGCCCGGGGTCTCGGGGCGGGCCGAGGTGTCCGGCGTCTTCGCCGGGCGCCGGGACCGGGGCCGGGGCCGGGGCTGGTCAGGTGCGCAGGAAACCCACACCACGGCCGTCGTTGCAGCCCGCCGGAACCGGACGGTCCTCCCCCGCTCCCCCCTGATCGGCCTTGAGCGCGACGCTCATGAGGGACAGGAGGAGATCGACGTCGGCCGAGGCGTCGAGGCGGATCGTCACCCAGGAGGAGCCCGGCACGACGCGGACGGCGGCGAAGCGTCTGAGATCGCCCGACAGCCGGCGTATGGCCCGGTCGGTCAGCTTGAGGTCGACGTCGCGGTCGGAGTGGAAGTGGGCGATCTCCCCGTGCGCCGAGCCGAGCGCCTGCCCGGTGCCACAGCTCGGTACCGCTTCCATCAGGTCGGGCCAGGTGGCCAGTTGGGCGAGAGCGCGCGCGGCGAGCGTCATGGCCCCATCATGGCGCGCTCACCGCACGGCAACCGACACGTGAGGAAGCCTTAACCGATCCGTGTCCAAGACGGGAAGGCCGCCTCACCCGTTCGGGCGAGACCCGCCGGACGGCGCATCGGCGCGGTAGTGGCCGCCCGGCACAGGCCCCACCCTGGTCCCCGGGGGCGACCGCCCCCGGTCCGGTCGCGGAGGAGTGGTGGACGCATGGTGGGCAGTCGGGCGGAGCAGCCGGACCACACGGCGGTACGGGTCGCGCTGTGGCGGGCGTGCACGTGCGGGCCGATCCGCCGCCGCACGTCTTCGAGGACGAGGTGGGCCTGCGCCTGGCGGACCCCGGCGAGAACTGGCGCGCGCGACCGGACATGGACCCGGAGGGGACGCGGGCGTTCCGGGCGGGCATCGTGGCCAGGGCCCGCTTCGTCGAGGACCTGGTCGTGGCGGAGGCCGGGCGGGGCGTCACGCAGTACGTGGTCCTCGGCGCCGGTCTGGACACCTTCGTCCAGCGCCGGCCCGAGGTGGCGGCCGGGATGCGGGTGTTCGAGGTGGACCAGCCGGAGCCGCAGGCGTGGAAGCGGCGGCGCCTGGCCGAACTGGGGCTGGGGGTGCCCGACGGCCTGCGGCTGGTGCCCGTCGACTTCGAGGCGGGCGGCTCCTGGTGGGAGAAACTGGTCGCGGCCGGGTTCGACGCGGCCGGTCCGGCGGTGGTGGCGTGCACGGGGGTGAGCATGTACCTCACGCGGGAGGCGATCACGGGCACGCTGCGCCAGGTGGCGGGACTCGCGCCCGGCTCCACGCTGGCCATGACCTTCATGCAGCCCGCGGAACTCCTGGAGCCGGCGATGCGCGACCTGCTGGAGACCACGACGCGCCGGGCGCGGGCCTCGGGGACGCCGTTCCTCAGCTTCTTCTCCCCGCCGAAGATGCTCTCCCTGGCGCGCGAGGCGGGGTTCGCGCAGGTGCGGCACGTGTCGGCGGAGGACCTGGCGCGGCGCTACTTCACCGGCCGTACGGACGGACTGCGTCCGGCGGCCGCGGAGGAACTGCTGGTGGCCACGGCCTGAGCCCTCGAAGGCGCCCCGGCCTCAGGCCTCCTTCCGCACCGAGCGTCCCGGCTCGTCCTGTCGGGCGCTGGTCGCGCTGGCTCCGTCGTGGGGCTCGTCGTCCTGGCTCTGTCGTAGCGCCGGCCCCACTGGTTCCGCCCGCGCGCAGGCCTCTGATCGCTTCTGGGGGCACACTGGCAGTAAGGGCCGTAGGTCTGGCACGAGGGGGTGTCGAAAGTGACACGTCGTGCGGGAGTGTGGCGGTGGCGATGGCGGCGCAATCCACTCCGCCGGACCAGCGATGTGATCGAGGCGTGGATCCTGCTGGCCGCCTGGGTCCTCGCCCTGGTGGGCGGTCTGGCGGCCGGGCTGCTGACGGTGGGCGCGATGCAGCAGACGGCGGAACGCGCCCGCGCGCAGATCCACCCGGTGACCGCCGTGCTCACCCGGGACGGTCCCGGGGGCAACGACCGGCCGGGAGGCGGCGCCCTGGTGTGGGGGACGGTCCGCTGGACCGAACCCGACGGCGCCGGCCACACGGACCGCACCCGGGTCCCGGCCGCCGCGGCCCCCGGGTCCCGCGTCACCGTCTGGACCAACGGCCACGGCACCCTGACCTCCCCGCCCGCCTCCGCGGCCGACACGGCCTTCCAGTCTGTCCTGGGCGGCCTGTGGGCCGGGACGGCGACCGTCGGTCTCGTCATCGGCACCGCGAAGATCGCGCAGTCCCGTCTGGACCACCACCGCTTCGACCAGTGGGACGACGAATGGGCCCGCATGGACACCCGCTGGGGCCGTATGACGGGCTGACCAGCACCTTGCGGAGAGGCTGACCAGCTCCCCGGAGAGAGGCGGCGCGGCACCCGCACCGCGGCGGGCCGCCGCTCCGGTTCGGCGGGCCCGCTCGACCGGCGGGCCACTCCCGCTGAGCTGTCCGGCGGGGCCACTGCGGTGCGACCGGCCGCTGCGGTGTGACCGGCCGCTGCGGCGAGGGCGTCCCGGCGCGGCCATCACGACGCGGCCGTTCCTGTACTTGCGGCGTTGGGTTGCGGTGCGGCCAGTTGCTGCGGCGGGGGCATTCCGGTGCGGCCCCGGCGGGACGGGCCCGCTCCGGTTCGGCGGGGCCCGCTCGACCGCCGGGCCCGGCCGGGCCGGTCCGCCGCGCGCACCCGCTGACCTGCGCGGAACCGCACCCGGAAACTCCGCACCGTCCCGCCCGGACGAACCGTCCAGCCCCTTGCCCCGCCGCGGACGCCCTTCTAGCCTGACTTTGTGCCGCTAATAAACAAAGTCCGTTCGCACAGTGTCGTGCCGGACCCCTCGCTCGTCCGACTCCGGATCGCCCTCACCGCGTTCTTCGCGCTCGACGGCTTCGTCTTCGCCGGCTGGGTGGTGCGCATCCCGGCCGTCAAGGAGCAGACGCACGCCTCCGCCGGGGCGCTCGGCCTCGCGCTGCTCGGCGTCTCCGCCGGGGCCGTCGTGACGATGACCCTCACCGGACGTCTGTGCCGCCGCTACGGCAGCCACCCCGTCACCGTGGTCTGCGCCGTCCTGCTCTCCCTCAGCGTCGCCCTCCCCCCGCTCACCCACTCCGCCCCGGCGCTCGGCGCCGTCCTCCTGGTGTTCGGTGCCGCCTACGGGGGCATCAACGTGGCGTTCAACAGCGCGGCCGTCGATCTGGTGGCCGCGCTGCGGCGGCCGGTCATGCCCACCTTCCACGCCGCCTTCAGCCTCGGCGGCATGGTCGGGGCGGGCCTGGGCGGCCTGGTGGCCGGACACCTCTCCCCCACCCGCCACCTGCTGTCCCTCACCCTGATCGGCCTGCTCGTCACCGCGGTCGCGGGCCGTACGCTCCTGCGGATCACGCCCCCGGCCCCGTCTCCGTCCCCGTCGGGCCGGGCTCGTCCCGGGGAGCGCGACACGCGCCGGCTGGACGGGCGTACCCGCGTGATGGTCCTCGTCCTCGGTCTCATCGCCCTGTGCACGGCCTACGGCGAGGGGGCCATGGCCGACTGGGGCGCGCTGCACTTCACCCAGGACCTGGCCGCCTCGCCGGGCGTCGCGGCGGTCGGCTACTCCTGCTTCGCGCTCGCGATGACCGTGGGGCGGCTGACCGGGACCACCCTGCTCGAACGGCTCGGCCGCACCCGCACCATCGTGGCAGGCGGCTGCGTCGGGGCCGTCGGCATGCTGCTCGGCTGTCTGGCGCCGACCGTGTGGGCGGCCCTGCTCGGCTTCGCCGTCACCGGGCTCGGGCTCGCGAACCTCTTCCCGGTCGCCGTGGAACGCGCCGGCGCCCTGGCCGGCCCGAGCGGTGTCGCGACCGCCTCCACCCTCGGGTACGGCGGCATGCTCCTGGGGCCTCCGGCCATCGGGTTCATGGCCGAATGGCTCTCCCTGCGGGCCGCGCTCACCAGCGTCGCCGTCCTGGCCGCCGTCGCCGCCGCGATCGGGTTCGCGACCCGGCGGTCGGCGTACGAGTGACACGGGCGGCCGGCCACCGGTCACCGGCCGACGACCGGGGCCGGCCGGCGACCCGCGACCGGCAACGGCCGGCGGCAGGCACCCCGCGACGACCGCCCCCGACCGGTGCGACGCCAGGTCAGGAAGCCGCGTCCATGCCGTCCCCTTCCGCGTAGACCTTGGCGTCGGACGGCGCCGGACGTTCGACGCCGCACACCAGGGCGTCGTTCTCGACGTCCGCGACGATCGTGTCCCCGGGGTCGGCCGAGTCGCTCAGGAGCAGGGAGGCGATGCGGTTGTCCAGTTCGGCCTGGATGGTGCGGCGCAGCGGACGGGCGCCGAACGCGGGCTGGTGCCCGTGGGCCACGAGGAGCTTCTTCGCGGCGTCGGTGACCCGCAGCTCCAGGCCCTGGGCGCGCACGCGCCGCCGGCTGTTGTCCAGCAGCAGGTCGACGATCCGGTTCAGCTCCTGCTCGCCCAGGCCGTGGAAGACGATGATGTCGTCGATGCGGTTGAGGAACTCGGGCAGGAACCGGCCGCGCAGGTCCTCCATCAGCTGGTCCTTGATGGCGGCGACGTCCCCGTGGTGGGCGAGGATCCGCTGGGCGCCGATGTTGGACGTCATGACGACCACGGTGTTGCGGAAGTCGACGGTGCGGCCCTGCGCGTCGGTCAGGCGTCCGTCGTCCAGGACCTGGAGCAGGGTGTTGAAGACGTCCGGGTGGGCCTTCTCGACCTCGTCGAAGAGCAGCACGCTGTAGGGCTGGCGGCGCACCTTCTCGGTGAGCTGGCCGGCCTCCTCGTGGCCGACGTATCCGGGCGGGGCGCCGACGAGCCGGGAGACGGTGTGCTTCTCCTGGAACTCGCTCATGTCGAAGCGGACCATGCGGTTCTCGTCGCCGAAGAGCAGCTCGGCCAGTGCCTTGGCCAGTTCGGTCTTGCCGACGCCGGTGGGGCCGAGGAAGAGGAAGGAACCGACGGGCCGGTTCGGGTCGCCCATGCCGGCCCGGCTGCGGCGTACCGCCTGGGCGACGGCGGTGACGGCCTCGTCCTGTCCCACGACCCGGTCGTGCAGGGCGTCCTCCAGCTTCAGCAGCCGTTCCTTCTCGCTCTCGGTGAGCTGGGCGACGGGGATGCCGGTGCGCCGGGAGAGCACGTCGGCGATGTCGTCGACGGTCACCTCCAGCACGCCCTCGCGACGCTCGGCGACCCCCTCCAGCTCGGTCTCGACCTCGGTGATGCGGTCCTTCAGCTCGGCGGCCCGCTCGAAGTCCTCGGCGGCGACGGCCTGGTCCTTCTCGCGGCGCAGCTTGGCCAGCCGGTCCTCGCGGTCGGCGACCTCGGTGGAGCGCCCCAGGGACCGCAGCCGTACCCGGGCCCCCGCCTGGTCGAGCAGGTCGATGGCCTTGTCGGGCAGGAACCGGTCGCTGACGTAGCGGTCGGAGAGTTCGGCGGCGGCGGCCAGCGCGTCGTCGCTGTAGCGGACCTGGTGGTGGGCCTCGTAGGAGTCGCGCAGGCCCTCCAGGATCTGCACGGTCTCCTCGACGCTCGGCTCCGGCACCATGACGGGCTGGAAGCGGCGTTCCAGGGCGGCGTCCTTCTCGACGTACTTGCGGTACTCGGCGAGCGTGGTGGCGCCGACGACGTGCAGCTCACCGCGGGCGAGGGCCGGTTTGAGGATGTTCCCTGCGTCCATGGAGCCCTCGCCGGTGGCGCCCGCGCCGACGACGGTGTGCAGTTCGTCCAGGAACAGGATCGTCGACTCGGAGGCGGCCTTGACCTCGTCGATGACGTTCTTCAGCCGTTCCTCGAACTGCCCGCGGTACTGGGCCCCGGCGACCAGGCCGGTCAGGTCCAGGGCGACGACCCGTTTGTTCTCCAGGGTCCTCGGCACGTCCCCGGCGACGATCCGCTGCGCCAGCCCCTCCACGATGGCGGTCTTGCCGACGCCCGGCTCCCCGATCAGCACGGGGTTGTTCTTGGAGCGGCGGGAGAGGATCTCGACGGTCTGCTCGATCTCCTGGGCCCGGCCCACCACCGGGTCCAGTTTCCCGGCGCGGGCCTCCTCGGTCAGGTCGCGGCCGTACTGGTCGAGGGTCGGCGTGTCGCTGGGGGTCTCGGTGCCGCCGGACGTGCCCTCGTTGCGGGCCGCCGCCTCGGCGCCGCGCCGCACCTGCTCGGTGTCGATGCCGTGCGCCGCCAGGACCCGGTCGGGCGCCGCGCCCGGTGTGTCCAGCAGGGCTCCGAGGATGTGTTCGGGCCCGATGTACGACACTCCGGCCGCCCGTGAGTGCTCGTAGGCGCGCAGCAGCACCCGCTTGGCCGCCGGGGTCAGGCCCGGCTGCGCGGAGGGCGTGCCGCTCTCCCCGGGCAGCGCCCGGGCGAGGTCCGCGGCGAGCCGTTCGGGGTCGGCGCCGGCCTGGGCGAGCAGGCCGCGGGCGGGCTCCACCTGGGTGCAGGCCCACAGCAGGTGCTGGGTGTCCAGGTCGGAGCTGCCGTCCTCGGCCGCCTTCCCGGTGGCGCGGTTGATCAGGTCCTGCGCCGACTCCGTGAGCAGCCGCCCGATCGGCACCCTCTGCACCTGCGGCGGCGAGGCCCCCGGGGTCATGCCGAAGAAGCGGTTGAGGATCTCGGAGAACGGGTCCGGGCCACCGAACGAGGCGCCGAAGGGGGACATCGTCATGATCGCCGTCCGCAGCGTGGGGAAATGAGTCCTCACCAGCCCAACCCACCGTTCGGCCCACCGCAACGCGGCATACGCCGACCCGGTGTCGTACCGGGCGGCCGGCCCCGGGGGCCGGTCCGGTGTCACGCCGGGAGAACCGCCCCCGTACCGTGCCGTGCCGGAGTGCCGGGGAGGCCGGCCGGGCACGGCGCCGGGGAGACCCGTCCGATGGCCGGACCCCCTGGTGCCGGGGGGAGGCCGGCCGGGCACGGCGCCGGGGGGACCCGTCCGGTGGCCGGACCCCCTCCCCGGGAGCGGGTGCCGTCCGGCACACTTCCCGCCATGAAGACTGCCGAGTTCCTCGAGACCCTGGACCGGGAGGGCCGGTTGCTGGCCGCCGCCGCCGAGCAGGCGGGAACCGGTGCGCCGGTGCCGCCCTGCCCGGGGTGGCGGGTGCGGGACCTGCTGCGGCACACCGGCGTGGTGCACCGGTGGGCCGCCGCCTTCGTCGCGGACGCGCACACCTCGCCGCGGCCCATGGGTGAGCCCCCGCTCCTCGACGGCGCCGCTCTGGTGGACTGGTACCGCGACAGCCACCGCCGTCTCGTGGAGACCCTGGACCGGGCCCCGGACGACGTGGTGTGCTGGACGTTCCACCCGGCACCCCTGCCCTCGCCGTCTCCGCTGGCCTTCTGGACCCGGCGCCAGGCGCACGAGACGGCGGTGCACCGTTTCGACGCCGAGGCGGCACGCGGCGGGACCCCGGCACCGGTCGGCACCCCCTTCGCCGTCGACGGCATCGACGAACTGCTGCGCGGCTTCCACGCCCGCTCCCGCAGCAGGGTCCGCACGTCCCGGCCGCGCGTGCTGCGGGTGCGCGCGGAGGACGTGCCCGGCGGCGCGGGTCCGGCGGACGACGACGCGGTGTGGACCGTACGGCTGTCCGACGGACCGCCGGTCACGGAACGGGGCGGCGGCGCGGACGCCCCCGCCGAAGCCGAACTCTTCGGCCCCGCCGACCAGTTGTACCTGGCGCTGTGGAACCGGGTGCCAGTGCCGCGGGTGACGGGGGACGCCTCGCTGGCCGCCCTGTGGCGGACGACCTCGGGGATCGTCTGACCGGGCGGGGGGACGCCCGCGGGCTCGGCCCGGCCGGCGCGGCCGGACCAGCCCCGACCCGCAGGCCGGGACGACCAGTCGGGCCCGGTCGCGGGCACCGATTTTCACCGTGCTCCGGCTGACATGGGTCTTGGCGGTGAGCGGGCTGCCCACCAGGCGGCCGGCGATCTCCTCGTAGGACAGGCCGATGCCGACCGGCGCCATGACGACCACCTCGACGTCCGCCAGGTCGCGTCGCCGGTGAGACGGCGGGTGACCGCCGGGCCGTCGAGCACGGGCAAGCGGATGTCCGTCGGCGCGGCGGCCCGATCCGCGTACGCGCTGCACGTCCATGCCCGCCACGCCAGGCCCTGCCGTCGCCGGGCGCGTCAGCCCGCCGGTGCGGTCTACCCGTCCTCCCGGGGGAGTACGCCTCCCGCCCGGCCCCGGGACGGCCCTCGGCACGGTGACCGGGGCACGCCGGGAGGGGTCACGCGTCCGGGACCGGCGCGGCGCGCCCTCGGACGGGACGACGTGGGACCGGTCCCCTCGGGCGCGCAGGACCGCACCCCGTCGTCCCCGCGCCCCGCGGTGACGCCGCCCTGCCCTCACACCGTCACGGACCGACCGCGTCCTCCACCGCGTCGGTCTCCGGGGCGGCGGGCGCCGCCTGGCGCCGGTCCATCATGGTCAGGGCGCGCTGGGCCACGGGGTGGTTGCGGACCAGTTCGCCCAGCGTGGTCGAGCCCTGGGTGATGTCCTTGAACGCCTTCCAGGCCGGGCGGAAGCCGGTGAGGGCGGCGTGGAAGAGGCCGGGACGGCGCTCGAAGACCGCGAGCATGCGCTTGCCGACGGCCATCTCGACCCCCAGCCCCGCCTTGACCGCGAACGCGTAGTTCAGTGCCTGGCGCCGGGCGTCCACCGCGTCGTGCGCCTCGGCGATCCGCACCGCCCACTCCCCCGCCAGCCGCCCGGACCTGAGCGCGAAGGAGATGCCCTCGCGCGTCCACGGCTCCAGCATCCCCGCCGCGTCCCCGCACACCAGCACACGGCCGCGCGAGAGCGGGGAGTCGTCGGCGCGGCAGCGCGTCAGGTGCCCGGAGGAGACGCTCGGTTCGAAGCCGGCCAGGCCCAGCCGGGCGATGAAGTCCTCCAGGTACCGCTTGGTGGCGGCGCCTTCGCCGCGGGCCGAGATGACCCCGACCGTCAGCGTGTCGTCCTTGGGGAACACCCAGCCGTAACTGCCCGGCATCGGCCCCCAGTCGATCAGGACGCGCCCGCGCCAGTCGTCGGCGACGGTCTCGGGTACCGGGATCTCCGCCTCCAGGCCGAGGTCCACCTGGTCGAGCTTGACCCCGACGTGGGCCCCTATGCGGCTGGCGCTGCCGTCGGCGCCGACCACGGCGCGGGCGAGGACCGTCTCGCCGCCCTGGAGCACCACGGCGACCGTCCGCCGGTCCGGCACCGCCGAGCCGTGCTGCTCGACCCGGGAGACGGTGGCGCCGGTGCGCAGTTCGGCGCCCGCCTTCTGCGCGTGCTCGACGAGCTGCTGGTCGAACTCGGGCCGGTTGATCAGCCCGAACAGCATCTGCTTGGAGCGGCGGGTGCGGGTGAAGCGGCCGTTGTGGGAGAACGTCACGGCGTGCACCCGGTCCTTGAACGGGAGGTCGAAGCCGGGCGGCAGCGAGTCGCGCGAGGGACCGATGATCCCGCCGCCGCACGTTTTGTACCGCGGCAGTTCCGCTTTCTCCAGCAGCAGCACGCGCCGCCCCGCGACCGCCGCCGCGTAGGCGGCCGAGGCCCCCGCGGGTCCCGCGCCCACCACGACGACGTCCCACACCTGCTGCACGTCGTCCGCCGAAGAGTTCTCGCTGCTCACGATGGTCTACCGCTCCAGATCAACCCGGCTGCCGCTGCTGTCCCTGGCATCCTACGGCGGGTTTCCGCCAGGTCCGCTGTGGGAGGATCGGCAGCGGACGCGCCCCGCGCACGTGGACGCGCCCGCGCTGACACGATCATCCGGAACACAGAAGTGCTCACAGAGCACCGGCAAGGTGCTCAGAGTGCAATGTCGCACCCACAAGGAGCGTGCCCATGTCGTCGCATCCGGTCGCCGAGACCGTCGCCTCCCTCCTGCCCGGGGCCCGGGCGGAACTGGCCGAGCTGGTGGCCTTCAAGTCGGTGGCGGACTTCGACCAGTATCCGAGGAGCGAGAGCGAGGGCGCGGCGAACTGGATCGCCGACGCCCTGCGCGCCGAGGGCTTCACGGACGTGGCCCTGCTCGACACCCCGGACGGCACCCAGTCGGTGTACGGCTACCTGCCCGGCCCCGAGGGCGCCAAGACCGTGCTGCTGTACGCCCACTACGACGTGCAGCCGCCGCTGGACGAGGCCGCTTGGGCGACGCCGCCCTTCGAGCTGACCGAGCGCGACGGCCGCTGGTACGGGCGCGGCGCGGCCGACTGCAAGGGCGGTGTCATCATGCACCTGCTCGCGCTGCGTGCCCTGAAGGCGAACGGCGGCATACCGGTCAGTGTCAAGGTGATCGCGGAGGGCTCGGAGGAGCAGGGCACCGGCGGCCTGGAGCGCTACGCCGAGGAGCACCCGGAGCTGCTGGCGGCCGACACCATCGTGATCGGCGACACCGGCAACTTCCGCGCCGGGCTGCCCACCGTGACCAGCACCCTGCGCGGGATGACCCTGGTCCGCGTCCAGGTCGACACCCTCGAGGGCAACCTGCACTCGGGCCAGTTCGGCGGCGCCGCCCCCGATGCGCTCGCCGCGCTCATCCGCGTCCTGGACTCGCTGCGCGCCGAGGACGGTTCGACGACCGTGGACGGCCTGGCCGCCGACGCGGCGTGGGACGGTCTCGCGTACGAGGAGGAGCAGTTCCGCAAGGACGCGAAGGTGCTGGACGGGGTGGAGCTGATCGGCTCGGGCGCCGTCGCCGACCGTGTCTGGGCCCGTCCGGCCGTCACCGTCCTCGGCATCGACTGCCCGCCCGTCGTCGGCGCCACCCCGTCCGTGCAGGCCGGTGCCCGCGCGCTGGTCAGCCTGCGGGTGCCGCCGGGCGTCGACGCCGGCGAGGCCACCAAGCTGCTCCAGGCCCACCTGGAGGCGCACACGCCGTGGGGTGCCCGGGTGAGCACCGAGCAGATCGGCCAGGGCCAGGCCTTCCGCGCCGACACCACCAGCCCGGCCTACCAGGCGATGGCCGACGCGATGGCGGTCGCCTACCCCGGCGAGGAGCTGCAGTACGCCGGCCAGGGCGGTTCCATCCCGCTGTGCAACACCCTCGCCGCGCTCTACCCGCAGGCGGAGATCCTGCTGATCGGCCTGAGCGAGCCCGAGGCGCAGATCCACGCGGTGAACGAGAGCGTCTCGCCCGAGGAGCTGGAGCGGCTGTCGGTCGCCGAGGCACTGTTCCTGCGCAACTACGCGGGCTGAGCCGGAAGCGTCCGGGAGCGGGACCGCCCGCTCTGCCGACAGCGAAGGACCCTCGCCGCGCGGCGGGGGTCTCTCTACGGTCGTGCCATGGACGTCGTGGAGATCCTCCCCCAACTGCACCTGCTGCGCTTCCCCGTGGGCCAGGCCTACCTGTGGTCCGACGAGGACGGGCTGACGCTCGTCGACGCCGGGCCCAGGGGCGCGGGCGCCCCGATCGCCGATGCGATCAGGTCCCTGGGGCGCGATCCCGCCGAGCTGCGGCGGATCGTGCTCACCCACTTCCACGAGGACCACATGGGCGGGGCGGGCGAACTGTCCGGACCGTACGGCGCCGAGGTTCTGGTGCACCGTCTGGACGCGCCGGTCGTCCGGGGCGAGGCGCCCGCTCCCCCGCCGGTCCACGAGGACTGGGAGCGCCCCCTGCACGCGGCGGCCCTCGCGCAGCTCCCGCAGGGGGAGCCGGTCCGCCCGCCACGGGTCACCGAGCTGTCGGACACCGATGTCCTCGATTTCGGCGGCGGTGCCCGTGTCGTGCCCGCACCGGGCCACACCGACGGCAGCATCGCGCTGCACCTGCCGCGCCACGGCGTCCTGTTCACGGGAGACGCGGTCGCCGCCTCGCCGGTGGACGGCACGGTCATCCTGGGCGTGTTCAATCTCGACCGGGACCGGGCCGTGCGGTCCTTTCGGCGTCTGGCCGCGCTGGACACGGACGTCGCCTGTTTCGGACACGGCGCTCCGGTGACCGGGAGGGCCGGCGAGACGCTGCGGCGCTCGGCGGACGGCTACCGGACGTCCGCCTGACGGACGTCCCGCCGCCCGGCGCGGCTGCCGGGGCGGCGCAGCCGGGCTTCACCGCACCACCGGCACGGGCGTGACGCACCCTGGTCCAGGCCGCCGGCCGCACCGGCGCCTGCCTCGTCTCCGGCCTCTGCGGTCCGCCCGGGCACGGCCCTCAGCCCACCGGCACGCCCGCCTCCAGGTAGACCGCCGCGCCCCGTTCGCGGGCCCGCAGGGCCCAGCGCAGCCGTTCGCAGCGGACCGGTGGCAGCAGCCGGGCGGCCTCGCGTTCGGTGACGAAGCGGCAGTCGCGCAGTTCGGGACCGGGCAGCAGCAGCCGGGCGGCCGCCGAGGAGTCGAGCCGGCCGCCGTCGAAGAGAAGGCGCAGCCCGCCGAAGCCGGGGGGCGCGGGGCGTTCCCAGTCCACGACGAGCAGCCGGGGCACCTCCTCCAGGTGTATCCCGGTCTCCTCGGCGACCTCGCGCATCCCGGCGCGGGCCGGTGCCTCCCCGGGTTCGACGACACCGCCGGGGAACTCCCAGCCGGGCTTGTAGGTGGGGTCGACGAGCAGCACCCGGTCCCGCTCGTCGAAGAGGAGGACACCGGAGGCGACGGTCTCGGCGGTGGGTTCGGGCGTCTGCACGATGTCGCAGGCGGGCACGGCGCCGCTGCCGACGGCGTCGGCTATGCGGACGGCCGTCTCGTAGGGGGTGAGCGCGCTGGTGTCGATGAGGTGGGCGTCGGCGGTGAGCCAGGCGGCCAGCGCGGTGCGGTAGGGCTCGATGTGGTCGTAGGCCCACTGGCGTATCCGCAGGTCGCTGTCGGGAAGGCCGGGCGGGACCTCACGGCCTGCTATCCGCTCACGCAGGATCGTTTCCGCCGGGGCGAGGAGCAGATGCCGCACGCCGATGCGGCGGGCGGCGAGGCCCCCGAAGATCTCGTCGCGGTAGTCCTGGCGGAGCAGGGTCATCGGGACGACGAGGGTGCCGCCCAGTTCGGCGAGCATCGCGGCGGCCGTGTCGATCACCAGTCGCCGCCAGATCGGCAGGTCCTGGAAGTCACCGGCCTCGGCGAGGTGTTTGGGCGGCAGGAGGTGGTGCGTGAGAAGGCCGCCGATGATCTCGGGGTCGAAGAGCGTGCTGTTCGGGATCAGGTCGATCAGTTCCCGTGCGGTGGTGGTCTTTCCCGCACCGAACGTGCCGTTGATCCAGACGACGGTCACTGGTCCCCCTCTTCTTTGGCCCCCTGTGGCTTGCCCGCTCCACCCTGCCACGGAAACCAGCCCCAGATGAGGGCGGCGGCGGACAGGACGGAACCCCGGTGACGGGCCGTCACCGGGGTTCCGTGGCCGTGCCCGCTCCGGCCGCACCGCCCCGGGGCCCGGCCGTGCCGCCCGGCGGCCTCAGCCGTTCTGCCCCAGGGCGTCGTCGTCCACGGCGAGGCTGTCGTGGCTGACGAGGTGGTCCACGGCGCCCACGGTGTCCTTCACGCCCAGGTTCCCGAGCGCATCGTGGTCGGCGGCGTGCGAGGGAGAGACGGCGGCCACGACGAATCCGGTGGCGAGGGAGGCGAGGGCGAGCATGCTGCGCTTCTTCATGCCCTCCCCAACGCCCGGCGGCGCCGTTGGTCACGGCTGCGTGCGCCGGGGCCGTGACGGCGTATCGAACAACCGCTGAACAAGCGTGGCGTTCCCTTCCGACACAGTCCGACAGGTCCTACCGTAAACGCACACGATGACGCGGACATGAAGTCATCCCATCTTTCGGGAGTTCGGAGGAACGTTCACGATGCGTCAGCCGCACACGCGCACCTCCCGTCGAAGAGTCGTCGGAGTACTCACGGCCTCGCTGCTCACCCTCGGGGGCGCGGCCCCCTCGGTCGCCGTGGCCCAGGAGCACCGGACCGCCTCGCCCGCCCGGGCCGAAGGGCTCGCCCTCACCCCGCCGATGGGCTTCAACAACTGGAACTCCACCCACTGCGGGCCGGAGTTCAACGAGTCCATGGTCGAGGGGATCGCCGATCTGTTCGTCGACAAGGGCCTGAAGTCCGCCGGGTACCAGTACGTCAACCTGGACGACTGCTGGGCCCTGCCCGCCCGCGACGCGGACGGCAAGCTGGTCCCCGACCCCGTCCGCTTCCCCCGCGGCATCAAAGCGGTCGCGGACTACGTGCACGCCAAGGGTCTGAAACTGGGCATCTACACCAGCGCGGGCACCAAGACCTGCAGCAGCACCGGCTTCCCGGGCGCGCTCGGTCACGAGTACAGCGACGCCGGGCAGTTCGCCGAGTGGGGCGTCGACTACCTGAAGTACGACAACTGCAACAACCAGGGCGTGGACGCGCGCCAGCGCTACCTCACCATGCGCGACGCCCTGGCGCAGGCCACCGCGAAGACCGGCCGGCCCATCGTCTACAGCATCTGCGAATGGGGCGACAACAAGCCCTGGGAGTGGGCGGCCGGCGTGGGGCAGTTGTGGCGCACGACCCACGACATCCAGGACAAGTGGTCCTCGATGCTGTCGATCCTGAAGAAGAACCTGCCGCTGGCCCCGTACGCCGGCCCCGGCCACTGGAACGACCCCGACATGCTGGAGGTCGGCAACGGCGGCATGACGGACACCGAGTACCGCACCCACTTCTCCATGTGGTCGGTCATGGCCGCGCCGCTCCTCATCGGTTCCGACCTGCGCAAGGCGTCCCCCGAGACGCTCGGCATCCTGGCCAACCGGGACGTCATCGCCGTGGACCAGGACCCGCTGGGCAAGCAGGGCTCCGTGGTCTCCTCGCAGGACGGCCGCTGGGTCGTCGCCAAGGAGATGAAGGACGGCAGCCGCGCGGTCGCCCTGTTCAACGAGACCGGCACCCCGCAGCGCATCGCCACCACCGCCCGGGCCGTCGGTCTGCCGCACGCCGCCGCCTACACCCTGCGCGACCTGTGGCAGCACCGGGACTACAACACGGCGGGCACGATCTCGGCGACGGTCCCCGCCCACGGCACGGTGCTCGTACGCGTCTCGCCCGACCGGCACTGGAGCGAGAACCCGCCCGCGGTCGAACTCGCCACCGACGGCTCGCCGCTGGTGGTGGCGGGCAGGCCCACCACGCTGACGAGCACGGTGACCGACCTCGGCCGCACCTCGGCCCGCGACCTCTCCGTGTCGCTGACCGGCCCCCAGGGCTGGACGGTGCGGGCCCGTTCCTCCGCCCGCGCCCACGCCGTCCCCACCGGGGGCGCCCTGAAGACGCGGTGGACGGTCACGGCCCCGCAGGGGACGCCGACCGGCTCGTACGACCTGACGCTGAGAGCGGGTTACGGCGCCGCGGGCGCGACCACCCGCGCCACCGGCACGCTGACCGTCACGGCGTCGGTGGTCGTACCGCCGCCCTCCGGGACGTCGTACCTCGGTGACCTGCCCTGGATGTCGGCCACCAACGGCTACGGTCCCGTGGAGCGCAACACCAGCAACGGGGAGAGCGCCGCGGGCGACGGCCGCCCGATCACCGTCGGCGGGGTCGTGTACGCCAAGGGGCTCGGCACCCACGCGCCGAGCGAGGTCACGTACTACACCGGCAAGGCCTGCACGAAGGTGACCGCGGACGTCGGCGTCGACGACGAGAAGGGCGCCAAGGGCACCGTCTCCTTCGAGATCTGGGCGGACGGCACCAGGGCCGCCTCGACCGGCGTCCTCACCAACGCCATGCCGGCCCAGCCGATCAGCGCCGACGTCACCGGCGCCGAGGTCGTCCGGCTCGTCGTCACCAACGGCGGCGACAACACCGACTCCGACCACGGCGACTGGGCGAACGCCCGGCTGACGTGCTGAGCCGTTGACGCCGCGCACCAGGCGGTGAAGGGGTGGGGCCGGGCGACGCGTCGCCCGGCCCCACCCCTTCGCTCCCGCGCATCCCCACCCGCGGCCGCGGTCAGACTCCGGCCGCGGCCGCGTCCGTCTGTCCGGTGAGCGCCGCCGCCGCGGCCCCCACCAGCCCCGCGTCCGTGCCCATCTGCGCCGGGACGACCGTCAGGCGCCGGACGAAGGAGAGCGTGGCGTAGTCGGTCAGGGCCCGGCGCAGCGGGTCGAACAGCACGTCCCCCGCCTTGCCCACTCCCCCGCCGATCACCGCGATGTCGATCTCCACCAGGGTCGCCGTCGCCGCGATGCCCGCCGCCAGGGCCCGGGCGGCGCGCTCGAAGGAGGCCACGGCGACCGGGTCGCCCGCGCGGGCCGCGGCGGCCACCGCGGCGGCCGTGTCGTCGCCGTCGGGCCCCGGCCGCCAGCCGTTCTCCAGCGCCCGGCGGGCGATGTTCGGGCCGCTGGCGATGCGCTCCACGCACCCCCGGGACCCGCACGGGCAGGGGTCACCGTCCAGATCGACGCTGATGTGGCCGATGTGGCCGGCGTTGCCCGTCGGGCCCGGGTGCAGCCGGCCGCCGAGGACGAGACCGCCGCCCACTCCGGTGGAGACCACCATGCACAGCGCGTTGTCGTGCCCGCGGGCCGCGCCCTGCCAGTGCTCCGCGGCCGTGATGGCCACGCCGTCCCCGATCAGTTCCACGGGCAGCCCGCCGGCCGCGGCCCGGGCCCGCTCCACCAGCGGGTAGCCGCGCCAGCCCGGTACGTTGACCGGGCTGACCGTGCCGGCGGAGGCGTCCACCGGGCCCGCGCTGCCGATGCCCAGCGCCGTGGCCCTGCCCCACAGCGCCGACGCGCTCAGCTCGCCGAGCACGTCCTCCACGGCCCGCATGACGGTGTCGCCGTCTTCCCTCGCGGGCGTGGCGCGCTGGGCGCGCACCAGGATGCTGCCGTGGCCGTCCACCAGCGCGCCGGCGATCTTGGTGCCGCCGATGTCGAGCGCGGCCACGAGGTCGGTGTGCATCAGAGTCAGATCTCCCCGTCAACCATGAAAGAGCCAAGAGGTGGGCGCAGACCGGCCGCGCGATGGGAGTGCGGGCCGAGTATGCGGTGGACAGTCTCTCGCGGGTATGACAACGTTGTCCAGGCTCTATGCTCGACGCCACATCCTCTTACGCACCCAGGGGCCGACACACCCCCGCCGGACGACAGGACAGGACGCCGCATCGTGCCAGAGACCGCCCGCCGAGAAGACCGCCCCGCCGACCGTGCCACGGACCGCGCGTCCGGGACACGGTACGGCAATCGTCCGACGATGAAGGACGTGGCGGCCCGGGCCGGCGTGGGCCTCAAGACCGTCTCGCGCGTCGTCAACGGCGAGCCCGGCGTCACCTCGGACACCGAGCGGCGCGTCCAGGAGGCCATCGACGCGCTCGGCTTCCGCCGCAACGACAGCGCACGGGTGCTGCGCAAGGGGCGCACGGCGAGCATCGGGCTCGTCCTGGAGGACCTCGCCGACCCGTTCTACGGTCCGCTCAGCCGCGCGGTGGAGGAGGTGGCCCGGGCGCACGGCGCCCTCCTGATCAACGGTTCCAGCGCCGAGGACCCGGACCGTGAGCAGGAGCTGGCCCTGGCGCTGTGCGCGCGGCGGGTGGACGGGCTGGTCATCATCCCGGCCGGCGACGACCACCGGTACCTGGAACCGGAGATCAAGGCGGGCGTGGCGACGGTGTTCGTGGACCGCCCGGCCGGGCGGATCGACGCGGACGTCGTCCTCTCGGACAACTTCGGCGGCGCCCGCGACGGCGTCGCCCACCTGATCGCCCACGGCCACCGCCGGATCGGCTTCATCGGCGACATGCCCCGCATCCACACCGCGGCCGAACGCCTGCGCGGTTACCGGGCGGCGATGGAGGACGCCGGCATAACCGTCCAGGACTCCTGGATGTCGCTGGGCGTCACCGATCCGGAGCGGGTGCGCCGGGCGGCCGAGGAGATGCTGTCCGGGCCGGACCCGGTCACCGCGGTCTTCACGGGCAACAACCGGGTGACGGTCACCGTGATCCGTGTCCTGGCCGGACTGTCCCGGCCGGTCGCGCTCGTCGGCTTCGACGACATCGAACTCGCCGACCTGCTGCAGCCGGGCGTCACCGTGGTCGCCCAGGACGCGGCAGCCCTCGGGCGCACCGCGGCCGAACGGCTCTTCCGTCAGCTGGAGGGCACCCAGCTGGCCCCGGAACGCATCGAGTTGCCGACCCGGCTCGTCCAGCGGGGTTCGGGCGAACTGCCGCCTTCACCCTGACGCTTCCCCCCAGTCCCGGCCGGGCCAAGCCGGGAGACAGGGCCGGCCGGGCCAAGCCGGGAGGCGGAACCGGCCGGGCGAAGCCGGAAGAGGAGCAGGCCGGGCGAGGCCGGGAGGCGAAGCCGGCCGGGCTCTGCCGCCCGGCCGTCACGCGCGGGGTCGGACCTGACGACCGGCGCCCTGGACGACGCGCCCGTCCGTCCGCGTGCCGCTCCGGCAGGTCCACAGGACTCCGGAGCGGCAGAGCGGCAGACAGCCCCGGTCGGTGGGGGCGGCCGGCCACCCCCACCAACGGCGCTCCCCGCCACGGCGGCGAATGGTGGAGCCCCTGGGTTACTGCGCGGACGCCGTGAGGTCGCCGCGGCGGGGGGCGGCGAAGCCCTCCAGGTCGGCCCGGGTCAGGCCCGTGAGGCGGGCGACCTCGGCGATGTCCAGGGCGCCGCAGTCCAGACCGCGCAGCAGGTAGCCGCTGAGCGCCTTGGCCGTGGCGGGCTCGTCCATGACGTCGCCGCCGGCCCGGTTGGCGTAGCGGGCGAGGCGGCCCGCCGCCTGCTCGAAGCCCTCGCGGTAGAAGGCGAACACGGCCGCGTACCGGGTGGGGATGTGCGCCGGGTGCATGTCCCAGCCCTGGTAGTAGGCGCGGGCCAGGGCACGGCGGGTGAGGCCGTAGTGCAGGCGCCAGGCGTCGTGGACCTTCTCGGTGGGACCGACCGGCAGGACGTTCGTGGAACCGTCCGAGACCCGGACGCCGGTGCCGGCCGCGGCGACCTGCATGACGGCCTTGGCGTGGTCGGCGGCGGGGTGGTCGCTGGCCTGGTAGGCGGCGGAGACGCCCAGGCAGGCGCTGTAGTCGAAGGTGCCGTAGTGGAGGCCGGTGGCGCGGCCCTCGGCGGCCCCGATCATCCGGGCGACGGCGGCGGTGCCGTCCGCGGCGAGGATGGACTGGCTGGTCTCGATCTGGATCTCGAAGCCGAGCCGCCCGGGCTCCAGCCCGTGGGCCTTCTCGAAGGCCTCCAGCAGCCGCGCCATCGCGGTGACCTGCTCGGGGTACGTCACCTTCGGCAGGGTCAGGACCAGTCCGTCGGGCAGTCCGCCGGCCTGCATCAGACCGCTGAGGAAGACGTCGAGGGTGCGGATGCCCCGGTCGCGTACCGGCGCCTCCATGCACTTCATGCGGATGCCCATGTACGGCGCGGCCGTGCCCTTCGCGTACGCCTCGGCCACCAGCCGGGCGGCCCGGGCGGCGGTCTCGTCCTCCTCGGCGTCGGGGCGCGGGCCGTAGCCGTCCTCGAAGTCGATGCGGAGGTCTTCGACCGGTTCGCGTTCCAGCTTGGCGCGGACGCGGGAGTAGACCGGCTCGGCGAGTTCGTCGCCGAGGCCGAGGACCGCGGCGAAGGACGCGGCGTCCGGGGCGTGCTCGTCGAGGGCGGCGAGCGCCCGGTCGCCCCAGGAGCGGATGGTGTCGGCGGCGAAGGCGTCACCGGGGACGTACACCGTGTGGACGGGCTGGCGGGTGCCGGGATCGCCCGGGTAGCAGCGCTCCAGCTCGGCGTCGACCGGCGCGAGGGAGGCGCTGATCTCCTCGCTGACGGCGCCCGCAAGGCTCGTCGCCACCGTCTCCTGCTGGCCCTGACCCATTCCACACCCTCCTGCTTTCCGTTGTGCGGAATCAATAATCCGCAGTACGAAGCTATCCGTGGAGCTTCCCGGCGGTCAACACCTGTCCGCAGCCTGGGCCATCGGCCCGACCCGGACAAGCCGAGGCCCCCGTGACCGATCCGTTGGTTCTAGGAGTCGTTGCAACACCCCAGTTCAAGGGGTGCGATGGACTTCAAGATCCGGGAGAACCGGGGCAAGGCTCAGGGGCGCAGGACCCTGGTCCGTGAGCGGGAGGAATACTTCCGGCTCATGGACCAGGGTCTGAGCAGCGCCGAAGCCTGCAAACGCGTCGGGATCAACTCCCGAACGGGGAAGCGGTGGCGCAACGGCCGGGCGGCCTCCGGCAAGGACAAGGCAGCACCGCCGGTCCGTGCCGCGAGGACGCCCGAGGGTCCGTCGAGGTATCTGCGGGAAGCGGACCGCATCCACATCGCCGACCGGCTGCGTGAGAGGGCCTCCGTCCGGCAGATCGCGGCCGAGCTGGGCCGCAGCCCGTCCACGATCAGCCGGGAGATACGCCGCAACGGCATGCCGCTGCGCGGGGACGCCTCCCGCTGGGCCTACCGGCCCTACGCCGCCCAGGCCCGCTGCGACGCCCGCCGGCCCCGCCCGAAGCCGGGGAGGATCGGGCAGAACCCGCAGCTGAGGGACTTCATCCAGCGTCACCTGGACCTACGGTGGAGTCCCGAGCAGATCTGCCAGGCTCTGCGGACCCAGTTCCCCGACCGGCCGGAGATGCACGTGGCGCACGAGACCGTCTACCAGGCCCTCTATGTCCAGGGCCGGGGTGAACTACGCCGTGAGCTGGCCAAGGCGCTGCGCACTGGCCGGGTACGGCGCAAGCCCCGCCGCCAGGCCCAACAGCGCACCCCGCGGTTCGCCACCCCGATGGTGATGATCAGCGAACGTCCTGCGGAGGCCGAAGACCGGGCCGTGCCCGGCCACTGGGAAGGCGACCTGATCATCGGCAAGGACGGCAGCTCCGCGATCGGCACCCTCGTCGAGCGCGCCACCCGCTATGTCATGCTGCTGCACCTGCCCGACGGCCGCACCGCCGAACACGTCCGCGACGCCCTCGTGGGAACCGTCCAGACCCTGCCCGCTCACCTGGTGCGGTCGCTGACCTGGGACCAGGGCGCCGAGATGGCCGCCCACGGCTCGTTCACCGTCGCCACCAACATCCCGGTCTACTTCTGCGACCCGGCCAGCCCCTGGCAGCGCGGCTCGAACGAGAACACCAACGGCCTGCTGCGGCAGTACTTCCCCAAGGGCACCGACCTTTCCGTCCACAGCCCCGAGCACCTCGCAGCGGTGGCCGCCCAACTCAACGGCCGCCCACGCAAAACGCTCGGCTGGGAAACCCCAGCCGAGCGCCTGCATAAACTGCTCGCGGCCTGACCAACACGACCACGTGTTGCGACGATCCCTAGAAAGCGCCATCGGTCACGGGGGCCTGGCCCGGGGCGGCCCCGGGAAGGGAGCCGCAGAATCAGCCCTTGCGGGTCTTGATCTCCTCGGTGAGCTGCGGGACGACCTCGAAGAGGTCGCCGACGACGCCGTAGTCGACGAGGTCGAAGATCGGCGCCTCGGGGTCCTTGTTGACCGCGACGATGGTCTTCGAGGTCTGCATGCCGGCCCGGTGCTGGATGGCGCCGGAGATGCCGTTGGCGATGTAGAGCTGCGGCGAGACGGACTTGCCGGTCTGGCCGACCTGGTTGGTGTGCGGGTACCAGCCGGCGTCGACGGCGGCGCGGGAGGCACCGACGGCCGCGCCGAGCGAGTCGGCGAGCGCCTCGATGATCCCGAAGTTCTCCGCGCCGTTGACGCCGCGTCCACCGGAGACCACGATCGCGGCCTCGGTCAGCTCCGGACGGCCCGTCGACTCACGCGCCGTGCGGCCGGTGATCCGGGTGCCGGTGGCCTGGCCGGAGAACGTGACGTCCAGGGCCTCGACCGCACCGGCGGCCGGGGCGGCCTCCACGGCGGCGCTGTTGGGCTTGACCGTGATGACCGGCGTGCCCTTGGAGACGCGGGACTTGGTGGTGAAGGAGGCGGCGAACACCGACTGGGTGGCCACCGGACCCTCCGCGCCGGCCTCCAGGTCGACGGCGTCGGTGATGATGCCCGACCCGATGCGCAGTGCCAGACGGGCGGCGATCTCCTTGCCCTCCGCGGAGGAGGGGACCAGGACCGCGGCCGGGGACACGGCCTCGACGGCGGCCTGCAGCGCGTCCACCTTCGGCACCACCAGGTACTCGCCGTACTCGGCGGCCTCGTGGGTCAGGACCTTCACGGCGCCGTGCTCGGCGAGGGCGGCGGCGGTGCCGGAGGCGCCGGCACCCAGCGCGACGGCGACGGGCTCGCCGATGCGGCGGGCCAGGGTCAGCAGCTCCAGGGTGGGCTTGCGGACGGCGCCGTCCACGTGGTCGACGTAGACGAGGACTTCAGCCATGGGACTTCTTCTCTCCTGCTTGCGACGGATGAGGGAGGGGGCGGGGGACGGGGCTCAGATGAACTTCTGGCCCGCGAGGAACTCGGCGAGCTGCTTGCCGCCCTCGCCCTCGTCCTTGACGATCTTGCCCGCGGTCCGCGCGGGACGCTCCGCCGCCGACTCCACCACCGTGTAGGCGCCCGCCAGGCCGACCTCGTCGGCCTCGATGTCCAGGTCCGACAGGTCCCAGGACTCCACCGGCTTCTTCTTCGCCGCCATGATCCCCTTGAAGGAGGGGTAACGCGCCTCGCCCGACTGGTCGGTCACCGAGACGACCGCCGGCAGCGACGCCTGGAGCTGCTCCGAGGCGGTGTCACCGTCGCGGCGGCCCTTGACGACCCCGTCCTCGACCGAGACCTCGGACAGCAGCGTCACCTGCGGGACGCCGAGCCGCTCGGCCAGCAGCGCCGGCACCACGCCCATCGTGCCGTCGGTGGAGGCCATGCCGGAGATCACCAGGTCGTAACCGGCCTTCTCGACGGCCTTGGCCAGCACCAGCGAGGTGCCGATCGCGTCCGTGCCGTGCACGTCGTCGTCCTCGACGTGGATCGCCTTGTCCGCGCCCATCGAGAGCGCCTTGCGCAGCGCGTCCTTCGCGTCCTCCGGGCCCACCGTCAGCACGGTCACCTCGGCGTCGTCCGCGTTCTCCGCGATCTGCAGGGCCTGCTCCACGGCGTACTCGTCCAGCTCGGAGAGCAGACCGTCCACGTCGTCCCGGTCGACGGTCAGGTCATCGGCGAAGTGCCGGTCGCCAGTGGCGTCGGGCACGTACTTCACAGTGACAACGATCCTCAAGCTCACGCCGGCTCTCCTACTGCATCGTCATTTCTGGGCTGCCTTCTTGCAGGCAGCATAGGCGCCTGAAGCGGCCGATCCCGGTCGGGGCGACCCCACGCTCCGAGCGAGATATTACTCGCCAGTACACCCAGTTCCTTCCCGCTGAGCAAGCGCTTTGAACTGTGACCTTCGCAACGCAGCGTAACCGGAACTCGACCGCTGCGCGGACGGGTGCCGGAGCGGCCGGATCCGGACCGTCCGCTCAGTCGCGCAGGGCGCTGAAGCGGCCCTGGTGGTAGAGGAGGGGGCGGCCGGCGCCGGGGCAGTCGCCGAGGACGACCTCGGCGATCACGATGCGGTGGTCGCCCGCCGGGACCCGTCCCACGACCCGGCAGACCAGCCACGCGAGGACACCGTCGAGCACCGGGACCCCCTGCGGCCCGTCGCGCCAGGCGGTGGGCTCCCCGAAGCGGTCGGCGCCGCTGCGGGCGAACGTGGCGGCCAGTTCCTCCTGGTGCTCACCGAGTATGTGGACGCCGAGGTGCTCGGTGTCGGACACGACCGGCCAGCTGGAGGCGCCGGTGCCGATGCCGAAGGAGATCATCGGCGGCTCGGCGGAGACGGAGGTCAGGGACGTGGCGGTGAAGCCGACCGGTCCCCTCGCACCGCGCGCGGTGATCACCGCCACGCCCGCCGCGTGCCGCCGGAAGGCGGAGCGCAGCAGTTCGGGGGAGGCAGGCCGGATGGTGCCGGGAGTGACGAGGTCGGACGGGACCGTCATGGAGTTGTCCTTCTGCTGGTGGGACGCGCGGGAACCGTGGCTGTTCAACAGCCCGGACAGCGCGCTCTCACGCCGCGGGCCGGGAGCGCCGCCCCCTGGCGCCGGCCGGGAAGAAGGAGTTCTCGAGGCATACGGTCAGGCTGACGATAGGTGGCGGGTGCAGTCAAGTACGTACCACACGGGACCTGAATCACCCTCGTGCGCACGGGACTCACCACGCCTCCCCCAGGGCCGCGACGACGTCCGCCGTACGGGGCTGCCCGGTGGCGCGCCGCACGATGCGTCCGTCCGCGTCGAGGACCAGCACGGTGGGGGTCCTGCGGACGTCCAGCTCGCGGACGAGCGCCAGGCGGTCCTCGGCGTCGATCTCGACGTGGACGACGCCCGGGACCATGCGGGCCACCTCGCCGAGGACCCTGCGGGTCGCCCGGCAGGGTGCGCAGAAGGCGGTGGAGAACTGCACCAGCGTGGCGCGTTCGCCCAGCTCCCGCCCCAACTCGGCGGCGCCCAGCCGCTTGTCGGTCTCCGGTCCGCGCACGCGTACCCTCCCGTTCCGCCGTCCCGTGCCGTCATCCTGCTCCGCTCCGCTTCAGCGCGCGCGGGCCCGCGGAGATTCCCGGACGGCGGCGGGGGTGCCCCGGACGGCCGATCGACGTGACGAGGATCTCGCCGGTGACGGGCACGTGGACTGGCTCCCCGGCCGTTCTTGGGGCACGATCTGCGACATGCCGTAAACCTACGGCTGCGTAACTTCCGCCGGGAGTCCCCCCTTCCCTGGCAGACAGAAGGGTCCGCCCCGCCCATGGCCGAGCTTGTCTACCGTCCCGTCATCGGTTTCGCCCGCACCATGTTCAAGGTGTGGGACCTCAAGATCGACTGCCGGGGTTCGGAGAACGTACCGCGTCAGGGCGGCGCCGTGCTGGTCAGCAATCACATCAGCTACCTGGACTTCATCTTCAACGGTCTGGCGGCCCTGCCGCAGAAGCGCCTGGTCCGTTTCATGGCCAAGGAGTCGGTGTTCCGGCACAGGATCTCGGGTCCGCTGATGCGCGGCATGAAGCACATCCCGGTCGACCGCGCCCAGGGTGAGGCGGCCTACGCGCACGCGCTGGACTCGCTGCGCTCGGGCGAGGTGATCGGGGTCTTCCCCGAGGCCACCATCTCGGAGTCCTTCACCCTCAAGAGCTTCAAGTCGGGTGCCGCGCGGCTGGCCCAGGAGGCGGGGGTGCCGCTGATCCCGATGGCTGTGTGGGGCACGCAGCGGCTGTGGACCAAGGGGCACCCGCGCAACTTCAGGCGCAGCCACACGCCCGTCACGGTCCGCGTGGGCGAGGCGGTCGAGGCCCCGCGCGACCAGTACGCGGGGGCCATCACCCGCCGGCTGCGCGAGCGCGTCCAGGAACTGCTGGAGGCCGCCCAGCGCGCCTATCCGGTGCGTCCGAGGGACCCGGAGGACACCTGGTGGATGCCCGCGCACCTGGGCGGCACGGCCCCCACTCCGGAGCAACTGCGGACGGCGGCCGCGCTCTGAGGCCCGATCGGTGGTGCCCCGGCCACCGCGCGCCCTAAACTGACGGTCCGCCGGGTCACCGCGGACTTGGCGCGCGGTCGGCCCCCGGCCGGCGCGTACAAGGGGACGGGGGATGTCCATGGTCTCGCTCGCCGTCATGTTCGGTCTGCTCGCCGGGGTCGTGGTGTGCCTGATCGTCGTGCTGCTGCGCCGCCGCAACGGTTCCACCAAGAACGCGGAGGGTCTGCTCATCGAGCAGGCCAGCCGGATCCAGGCCCAGCGGGACCGCTCCTCCTACAGCACGCTGGCGATGCACAACACCACGCCGACCATGAGCGACCAGTACCGCCGCCCCTGAGAGGTCGGAACAGAAGGGGAGTCCGATCAGCCGGGCGCCCCTTTTGTTCAGCGCTCCGAGACTCAGGACGCGGACTGTGGTTCGCGTACGGTGATCCGTGCGCCCGGGCTGAACTTCTCCAGCAGTTCGGCGAGTTCACCGGCGGCGCGGACGACGTCGGCCACGGGCATCGGGGCGAGGCTCTCCAGCAGGAAGACGCCGGAGGTCGTCCGCTCGGTGAGACGGGTGCGCGGGCCCTGGCGCCAGTTCCAGCGGCGGCAGGTGACGCCGGCCTCGTCACGCCACACCACTTCGCCGGCGTCGGGGGGCTCGACGACCTCCTCACCGCCCGCGACGGTCACGAACTCCTCCTCGCCGCCGGCCCGCACCAGGCTCATGCCGCCCTGGATCCGGTCGAGGTCCTCACCCCCGACGGGGATCAGGTGGGCGACGCTGACGGCGTTGTAGAGGTCGACGAGGACGTTGATGCGGGGCAGCCCCGCGTCGGACAGGGCGCGCTTGGCCAGCGCCTCGGCCGAGTTCCGGGTGCGCGACGGCTTGGATCCGAACGCCGTGTACGTCTCCCGCCAGGCGGCCATGTGCGGGTCCTCGTGCGGGGCGCGCCCGTCCAGGCGCAGGGCGAGGCGGCGGGCCGCGTCGTCGAGGAGGGCGGCGCCGGCCTCGGTGCTGGGGCCGTTGACCAGGCCGTGCGCCTCGACGGCCACGTGGGTGAAGCCGGGCGCGAGGGCTCGCACCTCGTCGGACACGGTGAGTGTGAGCGTCATGGTCTCTCCGCCTCGTACGTCACAGTTCGCTGGGGAGCTCTGCGGACAGCGCGGCCCGGTCGGGGGCGGCCTTGAGCGCATTCAGCACGACCGGATGAGGTTCAGCGTACAGTACCGGGTAGTCCATCTCATTCGACTTCTGGTCCGGTACGTAGGCCAGCCGCTCCCCTGCCAGCGAGAACTGCGCGTCGACACCGGGCTTGTTGCCGCGCGGGTCCTGCCGGTGCCAGGCGCCGCGGAACCGGACGGCGACGAGTCCGTGCAGGGCGTGTCCAGCGCCGTCGTCCCAGGCGAGCCTCTGGTAGCACAGCGCCGTGGGGATGTCCTCGGCGCGCAGCAGGGCGGCGAGGGCGTGCGCCTTGGCGTGGCAGATGCCGGTGCGCAGCCGCAGGACGTCGGAGGCCCGCCAGGTGACGCGCGGGTCGCCCGAGTCCTGCGAGTGCGGGATGATGTCGCGCACGAACTCGTACGCGGACCGCGCATAGGCATACGAGTCGGCCACGCCCTCGGCGAGCTGGGCGGCGACCTCGCGGACCACCGGGTGATCGTGGTCGATCGCCTCGTCGGCGGCCAGATAGGCGGACAGGTCAGAGGTGTGCTGGATCAGCTCCATGGCCGCAGAGCATAGGAATGCGATCACTCGACAGTCAATGACTTTCCGAATGATCGCATAACTATGCACACCTGCGGGGTGCGCCCCTCTCGCTCTAGTGCCGCGCCATCTCCTCCTTGAGCGCCGCCACGAACGCGTCCACGTCGTCCTCCGTGGTGTCGTACGAGCACATCCAGCGCACGACCCCCGCGGACTCGTCCCAGAAGTAGAAGCGGAAGCGCTTCTGCAGACGCTCGCTCACCGCGTGCGGCAGCTTGGCGAAGACGCCGTTGGCCTGGACGGGGTAGCAGATCTCCACCCCGTGCACCGCCCGTACGCCCTCGGCGAGCCGCTGGGCCATCTCGTTGGCGTGCCGGGCGTTGCGCAGCCACAGGTCCTTGGCGAGCAGGGCCTCCAGCTGCACCGAGACGAAGCGCATCTTGGAGGCGAGCTGCATGCTCATCTTGCGGATGTGCTTCATGCGGCGGACGGCGCCCTGGTCGAGGACGACGACCGCCTCGCCGAACATGGCGCCGTTCTTCGTGCCGCCCAGGGAGAGGATGTCGACACCGACGGCGTTGGTGAAGGTCCGCATGGGGACGTCCAGGGAGGCGGCGGCGTTGGCTATCCGGGACCCGTCCAGGTGGACCCTCATGCCGTGGGCGTGGGCGTGCTCGCAGATCGCCCGGATCTCCTCGGGCGTGTAGAGCGTGCCCAGCTCCGTGCTCTGGGTGATCGAGACGACCTGCGGCATCGCGCGGTGCTCGTCCTCCCAGCCGAACGCCTGCCGGTCGATCAGCTCGGGGGTGAGCTTGCCGTCCGGGGTGGGCACCGTGTGCAGTTTCAGGCCGCCCATGCGCTCGGGGGCGCCGCCCTCGTCGACGTTGATGTGCGCGCTCTCCGCGCAGATCACCGCGCCCCAGCGGTCGGTGACCGCCTGCAGCGCGACGACGTTGGCGCCGGTGCCGTTGAACACCGGGAACGCCTCGGCGCTCGCGCCGAAGTGGCTGCGGACGATCCGCTGGAGGTGGTCGGTGTACTCGTCCTCGCCGTAGGAGACCTGGTGCCCGCCGTTGGCCAGGGCCAGGGCGGCGAGCACCTCGGGGTGGACACCGGCGTAGTTGTCGCTGGCGAAGCCGCGGACCTCGGGGTCGTGACGGCGGCGCGCGTCGGTCTTGGCAGGGTTCACGGCTGCTCGGTCAGCCACAGACGTTTTCCGTTCACTTCCGCGGCGGGCTTGCTCCAGACGCCGGTGATGGCCTCGGCGAGGTCCTTGACGTCCGTGAAGCCCGCGAACTTCGCGTTGGGACGCTCGGCGCGCATCGCGTCGTGCACCAACGCCTTCACCACCAGGATCGCAGCCGCCGACGTCGGCCCCTCGGCGCCCTCCGCCTTGCCGGCCTTGCGGAAGTAGTCCGCCATGGCCAGCGTCCAGGCCTCGGCGGCGGCCTTGGCGGCCGAGTAGGCGGCGTTGCCCGCCGTGGGCTTGCTGGCACCCGAGGCGCTGATCAGCACGTACCGGCCGCGCTCGCTGCGCTGGAGCGCCTCGTGGAAGGCCAGGGAGGTGTGCTGCACGGTCTTGACGAGCAGCAGCTCCAGGAAGTCCCAGTCGTCCAGGCTGGTCTTGGTGAACGTCTCGCTGCCGCGCCAGCCGCCCACGAGGTGGACCAGGCCGTCGACGCGCCCGAAGTCCTTCTCGACGTGCGCCGCCCAGTCCCGGGTGGACTTGAGGTCGAGCAGGTCGACGGTGTCGCCGGTGACGCTCGCGCCGCCGGACGCGTAGCGGGCCGCGTCCACGGCCTCGGAGAGCCGCTGCGGGTCGTTGTCCGCACCGACGACGGTCGCGCCCGCCTCGGCGAGCCTGAGCAGTGTCGCCCGCCCGGCGGGTCCGCCCGCGCCGGCCACCGCGATCACCGCACCGCTGAGAGCCCCGTTGCCCGCCATCTTCTTCGCCTCCGTAGGAGCAGTGTTCTGGACGCGGTCGCTCACGCGGCGACCTGCTCGGCGCTGTCGGCCGTGATGCCCTTGGTGGAGGCGATCACGTTCTTCAGCTTCTTGGACAGTGCCTCGTAGAACATGCTGAGCGGAAACTCGTCCGGAAGCACGTCATCGACGAGCTTGCGCGGCGGCTGGGTCAGGTCCAGGGCGTCGGGGCCCTTGGCCCACCTGGAGGCCGGGTGCGGGGCGAGGTAGCTGGCGACCAGTTCGTACCCGGCGAACCAGTGCACCAGTTTCGGGCGGTCGATGCCGTCGCGGTACAGCTCCTCGATCTCGGCGCACAGCTGGTTGGTGACCTGCGGGGCGCGCTCCCAGTCGATGGAGAGCTTGTTGTCGGTCCAGCGCACCACGTCGTGCTTGTGCAGGTACGCGAAGAGCAGCTGGCCGCCCAGGCCGTCGTAGTTGCGCACACGCTCGCCGGTGACCGGGAAGCGGAACATGCGGTCGAAGAGGACCGCGTACTGCACGTCGCGGGCCTGCGGGACGCCGTCGGTCTCCAGCTTCACGGCCTCCTTGAAGGCGGTGAGGTCGCAGCGCAGTTCCTCCAGGCCGTACATCCAGAACGGCTGGCGCTGCTTGATCATGAAGGGGTCGAACGGCAGGTCGCCGTGGCTGTGGGTGCGGTCGTGGACCATGTCCCACAGGACGAACGCCTCCTCGCAGCGCTTCTGGTCGTCGACCATGGCGGCGATGTCGTCGGGCAGCTCCAGGCCCAGGAGGCCGACGGCCGCGGCGGTCACCCGGCGGAAGCGGGCGGCCTCGCGGTCGCAGAAGATACCGCCCCAGGAGAATCGTTCCGGCGCCTCGCGCACGGCGATGGTCTCGGGGAAGAGCACAGCGGAGTTGGTGTCGTAGCCCGCCGTGAAGTCCTCGAAGGTGATGCCGCAGAAGAGCGGGTTGTCGTAGCGGGTGCGCTCCAGCTCGGCCAGCCAGTCCGGCCAGACCATGCGCAGCACGACCGCCTCCAGGTTGCGGTCCGGGTTGCCGTTCTGCGTGTACATCGGGAAGACGACCAGGTGCTGGAGGCCGTCCGCGCGGTGGGCCGCGGGCTGGAAGGCGAGCAGCGAGTCCAGGAAGTCCGGCACCTGGAAGCCGTCGTCGGCCCAGCGGTGCAGGTCCGCCACGAGCGCGCGGTGGTAGGCGGCGTCGTGCGGCAGCAGCGGGGACAGTTCCTCGACGGCGCCGGTCACGCGGCGCACGGCGGCTTCGGCGTCCTCGCGGGCGGGCGCGCCCTCACGGTCGAAGTCGATCGAACCGTCCTTCGACTGCCATGGCCGGATCTGCTCCACGGCATCCTTGAGCACGGGCCACGCCGGGTGCTCGACCACCCTGCTCACCGGAGGAACATGTCCCTCCGCACCCACCTGCACAAGAATTTCCGTCATGACCCATCCTCCACGGGAGAAGCTCGCGTAAGAAGACCGTATACATATGAGCTTTCTTCCAGCAAGGGCGCCCTCCGGAAATTATCCTGCCGATGCTCACCTTCACCGGCCATTTTCCTGCCTGCCACCCGTATGGCGGCTACTACCCCTAGGCCGGTCGGGTGATGCGTCCCAGGGACCGCGGGAGCGGTTTCCGGCCTCGCGAGCGCGGCCGGCCCGGCGGCGCCCCACGTTCGGCCCGCTCCGTCGGCCCGCTCGGTCAACGCCCCGAGGACTCGCCCACGCAGGGGTGACCGCCCGGGCCGGTGCGGCCCTGCCGTGGCCCGGCCGTCACCCCACTGCCCCGTGTACGCACGGGTGCATCGCGACTGCGGACCGTTAGGCTGCGGCACTGCCGCGTGGACGTCGAGGTCCCGGTCCGCGGGCGAGCCGAGCCGCCGTCGACGGAAGCGAGTTGAACCTTGAACTTCCTTACCATCGGTCACCGCGGGGTCATGGGTGTGGAGCCCGAGAACACCCTCCGTTCGTTCGTCGCCGCCCAGCAGGCCGGCCTCGACGCCATCGAACTCGATCTGCACCTGAGCAAGGACGGCGCGCTCGTCGTCATGCACGACCCCGAAGTGGACCGCACGACGGACGGCAGCGGCCCGGTCGCGGACAAGACCCTCGCGGAGCTGCGGGCGCTCGACGCGGGCCTCGGTGAGCGGATCCCGGTCTTCGAGGAGGTGCTCGACGCCGTCCACACGCCCCTGCAGGCCGAGATCAAGGACGTGGCGGCGGCGAAGGCGCTCGCCGAGGTGATGCGCCGCCGCGACCTCGTGGGCCGCGTCGAGGTGCTGTCCTTCCACGACGAGGCGATCGCCGAGATCGCCCGCCTGGTCCCCGGCGCGCGCACCGCGCTGGTCGCCGAGCGCTACGGCACGGAGGTCGTCGAGCGCGCCACCGCGGCCGGCGCGGGCACCCTCGTGCTCGACATCCGCAGGCTCACCCTGGAGATCGTCGAGCACGCGCGCGCGGCGGACCTGCGGATCCTCGGGTGGGTGGTGAACACCCTGGACCACCTGCGCCTGGTCCGCGCCCTGGAACTGGACGGCGCCACCACCGACTATCCGGAGATCAAGCGCACCGGCCGCTTCACCGCGTAGCGGGCGGCCGCGCGAGGTTCACGCCCCCTGCGCGAGCGGCTTGACCAGCAGCTCGAACTCCAGGTCGTCGCGCTGCGGGACGCCGAAGCGCTCGTCGCCGTACGGGAAGGGGCTCATCCGCCCCGTACGTCGGTAACCGCGCCGCTCGTACCAGGCGATCAGGTCCTCCCGCACGGAGATCACCGTCATGTGCATCTCGGTGACGCCCCAGGTCGCGCGGGCCTGCCGCTCCGCCTCGGCGATGATCACCTTGCCGAGACCGGCGCCCTGCAGGGCGGGGCTGACCGCGAACATGCCGAAGTAGGCGTGGTCACCGCGGTGCTCGAGCTGGCAGCAGGCGACCACGCGGCCCTCCCGCTCGACGGCCAGCAGCCTGCTGTCGGGGGACTTGATCACGGCCAGCACGCCCTCCGGGTCGGTGCGCTGCCCGTGCAGGATGTCCGCCTCGGTGGTCCACCCGGCCCGGCTGGCGTCCCCGCGGTACGCCGACTCGATCAGCGCCACCAGCGTGTCGACGTCGGCATCGGTGGCGTCGCGGAAGACCGGTGCGGGGGCGGCGGTGTCCATGAAGTGTGCCTCTCGGGTCTTGTCTCGGAAGCGGCGGGGCAGGCACGAGGGTAACCCCGCCGGACAGGGCCGGGGTCCCCCGCCCGGATCAGGCCGGGCCTGGGCCGGGGCGCGGTGACGGGGCCGAGGGGGCACGGCGTCGGGGCGCCTCCCACGCCGTTCAGGCTCGGAGAGTCCGGAGGACGGTGCCGGGGCCCGCGAGCCCGGCACGGTCCGAACGGCTCCGAACGGGAGGCCCTCAAGAGCTGCGGACAAAAGGGAAGTCCGATCAGCTCCCCGGCGTCCGGCGCGTGCGATCGCAAGGCGCCGGAAGGTCCTTGCAGCGGAGCTAGTGCTGTGGCCTCGGGCAACGCCGCGAGCATGCGTGCCGGGCGCCCGTTTTGCCCGGGGTTCTAAACTCCGGGCATGGTGCACGTACTCAGCAGCCGGACGCTGATCCGGCCCACTGATCCCGAGCGCTCCCGCGCCTTCTACGGCGAGCGGCTGCGGCTGCCCGTCTACCGCGAGTTCGGCACGGGCCCCGAGCGCGGCACGGTCTACTTCCTCGGAGGCGGCTTCCTGGAGCTGTCGGGCCGCTCCCGGACACCTCCCTCCCCCGGGATCCGGCTGTGGCTCCAGGTCGAGGACCTGGCCGCGGCCCACGACGAGCTGCGGGCCGCCGGGGTCGAGATCGTCCGGCCGCCGGTGCGGGAGCCCTGGGGGCTGATCGAGATGTGGATCGCCGATCCGGACGGCATCCCCCTCGTGCTCGTCGAGGTGCCCGCCGAGCACCCGCTGCGCCACCGGCCGGGCATCTGAACTCGTTCCCGGCCGTACGAGTCCCGCTGGCCACCGTCGGTGACCGGGGATAGCGTTCTGGTGGTGGGGGCCGAGCCTTCCCGGAGGAGTGTCATGGAGTTCGACAAGCCGGTGATCGGCGGCCCCTGCTGGGCGGAGCTGGGGACCAGCGACCTGGAGGCGGCCAAGCGGTTCTACGGCGAGCTGTTCGGCTGGCACTGCGACGAGCCGGACGCCCGGCCGGAGCTGCGCGGCTACACCGTCGTGCGCCTGGGGGGCGCGGCGGTGGCCGGGCTCGGCCCGCTGTACCGGCCGACCCAGCCGGTCGCGTGGAACGTCTCGTTCGCCGTCGCCGACGCCGACGCGGCCACGAACCGGGTGGCGCAGGCCGGCGGGACGGTGATCCGGGGCCCCATGGACATCTTCGACGAAGGCCGCCGGACGGTGGCGCTCGACCCGTCCGGCGCGGCCTTCCAGATCTGGCAGGCCAAGGACTTCGCCGGCGCCGGGGTGTTCAACAGGCCCGGATCACTGGGCTGGGTCGAGCTGGCGACCAGGGACGTCAAACGGGCCCGGGACTTCTACACCGCGGTGTTCGGCTGGAGCGTCAACGCCTCGGAGTGGTACACGCAGTGGGGCATGCACGGCATGGACTTCGGCGGCGTCACCGCCCTGCACGAGCGCTTCCCGGCCGATGTGCCGCCGCACTGGCTGCCCTACTTCGCGGTCGAGGACGTCGACGGGGCCGCGGAGGTGGCGACGGGGGCCGGGGCCAGGGCCCTCCAGGAGCCGGTCAGCGTCGCGCACGGGCCGCGCATCGCGGTGCTGCGCGACCCGCAGGGCGCGGCCTTCGGCGTCTACCAGGCCGGGGCCGAGGACTGACGACGAGGACCGCCGGCCGGCGGCCGCCGGGCCGCGTCGCCCGCGCACTCAGACCCCGGGGACGCCGGGGCGGCCCTCCAGACGGGTGAGCAGCTCGCCCAGCAGCTCGGCCAGCTCTCCCCGCCCGTCCCCGTCCAGAGCGCCGAGCACGGTCCGTTCGTACGCCAGCTGGTCCGGCAGCAGGCCGTCGACGAGGTCCCGGCCCGCGTCCGTGAGGCGCAGATGGGCGACCCGGCGGTCCCGGGTGTCGCCGCGCCGTTCCACCAGGCCGCGTTCGGTGAGTTGTTTGAGCCGCTTGGTGACGGCGGCGCCCGAGGAGAAGGTCTCACGGGCCAGCTCGCTCGGCGTCAGTTCGTGTCCGGTCCGCCGCAGCGCGCCGAGCAGGTCGAACTCCGGCCGGCTGAGCCCCGCCCGGCGCAGCGGCGCGTCCTCCGCCTGCTGGAGGAGGGCGGCACAGCGGTTGATCCGGCCGATGATCTCCATCGGCGCCGTGTCCAGGTCGGGGTGGACGGCCCGCCACTGCCGGACGACCCCGGCGACGGTGTCGTCCCGGGCGGCGGCATCCGCCCGAGCCGTGGGAGCGGCCGGGGCGGGACCGGCGGCCGGCGCCACGGGGGCGGCCGGTGCCACGGGGCCGGCGGGGGCCGGGGGTCCGGCGGGAACGTCCGCGCGGCCGGCGGGGGCCGAGTCCGCAGTGAAGAGCGCGGAATCGGCGGAGGCCGTGGAGTCGGCGGCGATGTGCGCGCGGCCCGCGGGAGCCGGTGCGGGGCCGGTGGTCCGGGACGGCTCCGCGGTCCCGTACGGGGCCGTGGGGTCGGCCCCCGCGGGGCCGGGGCCGCGGGGGGTGTCCCCGGGGCCGGCTTCCGTGGGTGCCGGTCGTCCGTTGCTCGCCGTCATGGCCGTGCGTCCTCCGTCGTCCTGCCCGTGCTCGCCGCCGGGGAGTGCAGGCCCAGGCGTCGTACCGTCGCGGCGAGCGTACGGTGTGCCGACTGCTCGGTGAGCACGACCCGCTCCTGGGGCAGGGCGCGCTGCCACCACTCGCCCGACGCGGCGTCGACGGTGGCGCGCAGATCCACCAGGGCCGCGGCCAGGCTCCGCCGGGCGGACTCCAGCGCGGCGGGCCCGGGCCGGGGTTCGGCGAGCAGCCGCGCGGCCCGCTCGCGGGCGCGGTCGACGGCGCTCAGCGCGTGTCCGATGCGGTCCCCCGCCCGCCGGTTGGTGACGGCCACGGCGGCCACGAAGCCGACCAGCGCGCCGACGACGGTGTCCACGGCCCGCTCGGTCATCAGCTCGCCCGCCGGGTGCTGTCCGGCGAACTCGGTGACGAGCAGCGCCATGGGCGTCACGCAGATGCTGCCGAGCCAGTAGTTGCGGCCCATCAGCGCCTCGGCGCCGAAGTTGAGGGCCACGCACATCAGGACGAGGGCCACCCCGCTGGTGTGGGCCAGCGGCGTGATCGCGGCGAAGACGAGGACGCCGACGAGGTTGCCGACGACGCGCTGGACCCCGCGGCTCCAGGTCAGCGTGACGTTCGCCTGGTAGAGGGAGGCCGCGGTGACCAGGGCCCAGTAGGGGCGGCCGATGCCGAGGGCGAGGGAGGCGTACCCGGCGAGCGCGCAGCCGAGCGCGGTCCGCACGGCGATCGGGGTGAGCGGGCCGAGCAGGCTCCACCAGGAGCGGCGCGGGGCGTCGGCCTCGGCGTCCAGGCCGAGGATCTCCTCCGTGGCCGCCGCCGTCTCGCCGGTGTGCGGGATCGGTCCGTTGCCGCGCAGCTCACGTGCCCAGGTCCGCAGCCGCTCCGGGTCGGTGTCTGCGGGGGCGGCCAGGGCGACCTCGGCGCGGATGACGAGCTGGGCCAGGGCGCGCCGGGCGCGCGACCGGGAGCCGGTCGTCGGCAGCGCCTGCCAGGCGGCCTGCACGGCGGCGGCCGCGGTGGCCCGCGTGCGGGCGTGGGCGTCGCCGGTCCCGCCCGTGGCCGCGTACGCGGCGGCGGCGTTCAGCGCCTGCGCGGTGGCGCGGCGTTCCGGGCCGTGCGGGCGCACCAGGCCGGGCGCCATGCCCACCAGCCACGCCCAGGCCGCCGCGGCGGCCGCCAGTGCCATGTGGGCCGGGACCTGTCCGAGCGTCTGCGGGGCGAAGAGGGACGCGGAGCTGATGAAGGTGAGGACGACGTTGCCGGGCGGGCCCACCCGGGTCGCGTCGCACAGGACCTTCTGCGCCGCGGCCATGACGGCGCCCACGGCGACCAGGACGACGGTGTCGCGGGTGAGCGAGGCGGTGACCAGGGAGACCGCGAGGCCGCCCAGCATGCCGAGCACCACCCAGGCCAGCACCCGGGCGCGGACGGCGTAGGGACGGTTGTGGGCGTACAGGGCGCAGAGCGATCCCGCCATCGTGTACATGGCGAGGTCGAGCCGGCCGAGGGCGAGCAGTGTGAGGTTCGGCGGCGCGACGGAGATCACCGAGCTGAGCGCGGGCTTGAACCAGATGTCGGAGGGGCGGCCGAGCCGCAGCGCACCGGTGAGCGGGAGGCGCCGGACGGACCGGCGCGCGGGCGCGGTGGAAGGGGATGTGGAGGCGGGGGTCGGCCTGACGGGCGCACTGCTCATACCCATAAGGTTAGCAGGTGTTTTACTCGTAAAGTAGTGCTGGTGAGCAGCCCTTTCGGGACCCGGCTCGGTGCTCGGGCCGCCCGCGCGCTCCCCGCGCACGCTCCCCCTGTACCTCCTTGCGCTCGTGTGCGCACCGAGCGTGGTGGGCATCGCTTGAGCGACCGGAGGGCCGCCGACGCGCGGTCCGGACCTGCGAGCGGGAGGTGGGCGGGTGCACGGACCGGCTTCGCCCGGCTGGCTGCTGGTCGCGCTGTGCGCGGCGACCGGGGCCTACTGTCTGCTGCGGATGCGCAGCCCTGTCGAGGAGCAGCGCCGCGCGGCGGGCGGCGAGGCGCTCATGGGCTTCGGGATGGCCGTCATGGCCGTGCCCGCGGCGGTGTTCAGTCCGCCCGCCTGGGCGTGGCCCCTCTACGCGGGGGTCTTCGGCGTCGCGGCGGTGCGCGCGCTGTGGTGGGCGCGCACCAGCGCGCACCACCTGCACCATCTGGTGGGCGCCGCCGCGATGGTCTACATGTCCGTGGCGATGGCTCTCGCGCCGGGCACCCACCACCACGCGCACGGCGGTTCGGGCGTGCCCCTCATCACCGGCGTCCTGCTGCTGTACTTCGCCGGATACGTCCTGGTGAGCGGCGCACGGCTCGTCCCGGCCGCCGCGGGACCGCAGGGCCCCGGCGCCCCCACGGGCGGCGGTCCGGCCGGCGGGCCACCCGGCTGGGGCGACCGGCCGGAGCTGGCGCAGGCGTGCCGGCTGTCGATGGGGCTGGCGATGGTGGCGATGCTGCTGACCATGTGAGAGCCGTGCCGCGTGTTGCGGGCGCGCCGTGGTCTGCGTCACTTGCCGCGCGGAGTCGTACCCCTGAGCGGGTGGCCGCTCATAGGGTGATCGCATGATGGTCCCCGCGCTCCTGTTGCTGCTCGGCGCGCTGACCGCCGTCGCCGCGCCCCGACTGCTCGCCCGGGCCGACTGGCCGGACCGTGAGCCGGTGGTCGCGCTGTGGGCGTGGCAGTGCGTGGTGGCCGCCGTTCTGCTGTGCTGCGCGCTGTCGATGGTCCTGAGCGCCGCGGCGGCCTGGCAGGAGGTGCGCGGGCACGTGTTCGCCACCGCTCCGCGTCCGGTGGTGGAGGCGTACGCCCTCGGCGCGGCCGGTGCCTGGGCGCCGACGACCGCGGTGGCCCTCGCCTGCGGCGGCGTGTGGAGTGCGGCGATGCTGGTCCGTGAAGTCGTACGGGCCCGTACGCGCCGCCGCCGGCGCCGCGCCGAACTCCTCGTCCGCGCCCCGCTGCTGCCCGGCGAGGACGCGGGAGCGGAGCGGCTGGTCGTCCTGGAGGGCGAGCGGCCGGAGGCCTGGTGGCTGCCGGGGGCGGCGCCCCGGCTGGTGGTCACGACCGCCGCGCTGCGCCGCCTGAAGGGACGTCAGCTCGATGCGGTCCTCGCGCACGAGCAGGGTCACGCCCGGGCCCGGCACGACTGGCTGCTGCACTGCTCGGCGGCGCTGGCGGACGGTTTCCCGCAGGTGCCGGTGTTCGCCGCGTTCCGCGACGAGATGCACCGCCTGGTGGAACTCGCCGCCGACGACATGGCCTCGCGCCGCTTCGGCAGGCTCACCACCGCTCTCGCCCTGGTCGAACTCAACGAGGACCGCGGGGTCTTCGGACCCTGCCCCACCCCGCAGGCGCATGTGCCGCACCGGGTGCACCGTCTGCTCACTCCCCCGGACCGGCTCACCGCGGCCCGTCGGGTGCGCCTGACGGCCGTGGCGTCGCTCGTGCCGGTGGTCCCGGTACTGGTGACGCTGGTGCCCGGCCTGCGGGCCCTGGGCTGAGGCGCCCCGGCCCGGGCCGGCGCGGCGTCACCGGACCCCGCGCCCCCGGATCCTGCACTCCGGGTCCCGGGGTCCCGGCTCCAGGGGTCCGGCACCCTGCGTCCGCGCGGCCTACCGCTCCCCTCACTCACACGCTCCCGCGGACCCCTCTGTCCCACCTCTGCCCCTGCCTCCGTCCTCGCCGTTGCGTCCGTCCCCCGTCCCCTTGCCACCGCTCCCCTCCCCGTATCCGCTGCCGCCGCATCCCGCCCCCCTGCCTCCACACCCCCCGGACATCGCGTCATGCGCTCCCCATCCACCGCCCCTCCGCCCCGCCCGCAGGGCCGCCGCGCCCCCGGCCCGCCTGCCACCGTGCTGCTCGCGGCCCTCGGGTTCGGTCTGTCTTCCGCGCTCCTGCTGGTCCTGGTCGCCCTGCGGTGGCATCCGCTGACCGCTCTCGATGCGGCCGTGGCCCGCACGACCCACCGCTGGGCGGTCGGCGACCAGGGCCTCACTCACGTGTGCCGCGTCCTCACCGACTGGGTGTGGGACCCGTTGACCATGCGTCTGCTGTGCGCGGTGAGCGCGGTGTGGCTCCTGTGGCGGCGCGCGGCCTGGAGAACGGCGCTGTGGCTGGTGATTTCGTGCACCCTCGGCACGCTGCTGCAGCAGGGCCTGAAGGCCGTGGTCGGCCGGCCCCGCCCGGTCTGGCCCGATCCGGTGGACTCCGCCCGGTACGCGGCCTTCCCCTCGGGCCACGCCATGACCGCGACGGTGGTCTGCGGCCTGCTCCTGCGGCTGCTCCACCAGTGCGGCGCCGGACGCGGGATACGGCGTGCCGCCCTGGTGGTGGCCGTGATCTCCGTCGCCGGTGTCGGGCTGACCCGCGTCTGGCTGGGCGTCCACTGGCCCTCCGACGTCCTGGGCGGCTGGCTGCTCGGTGCGACCGTGGTGGCCGTGGCGTCCGCCGTCCCCAACGGGTGGCCCCCGCGCGCCCGGTGAGCGATGATCACCCCCATGGCCAAGACCGCTGTGCTCTTCGACTTCTCCGGCACTCTCTTCCGCGTCGAGTCCACCGAGTCCTGGCTGCGCGCGGTGCTGGACGCGGCGGATCTGCCGTTCACCGAGCGCGCGTTGACAGAGGCGGCTCGCGGACTGGAGGAGGCGGGCGCCCTGCCGGGCGGGGTGCCGCCGGTGCGGGTCCCGGAGGAGCTGGCCGGGTTGTGGGAGGTCAGGGACCGCAGCGCCGAACAGCACCGCGCCGCGTACACCGGCATGTCCCGTCGAGTGAGCCTGCCCGACCCGGCGTTGCACGACGCGCTGTACGACCGGCACCGGACGCCGCAGGCCTGGGCCCCCTACCCCGACGCGCCGGAGGTGCTGCGCACCCTGCGCGAACGCGGTGTCGCGGTGGGCGTGGTGAGCAACATCGGCTGGGATCTGCGCCCGGTGTTCCGCGCCCACGGCCTGGACGCCTTCGTCGACACGTACGTCCTGTCGTACGAGCACGGCATCCAGAAGCCGGACCCGCGGCTGTTCGCGATGGCCTGCGCGGCGCTCGGCGCGGAACCGGAGGACGTGCTGATGGTGGGCGACAGCCGGGAGGCCGACGGCGGCGCGGCGGCTCTGGGGTGCGCGGTGCACTTCGTGGACCACCTGCCGGTCGCGGAGCGCCCGGACGCGCTGCGGCCCGTGCTCGACCTGGCGGGCCGGCCCCGGCCGGGGCGCGCGTGAGGTGGGGGCCCGGCCGGCACGGGTCCGGCCCGGACCTGCCCTGCGCCCGGCCCGGAAGGCGTCGGTGCCCGCCGCAGAGAAAGTCGCCTGAGTAAACCAATGGGTTGTGAGGGTGCCCGTCTCGGACGATCCCCCGCGTCGCCCGAGACGGGCGCGCAGCCCGACCACACCCCCGTGACAAGGTCGGCCTGCTCGCGTTGAGTATAGTTGGCTGGCAGCCAGTCAACGCAGGAGTTACAGGATGTCCCCGCGAAGCGCCTCGGTCAATGAAGAGTTGCGACGGCGTTCCCGGGAGCGGCTGCTGCAGGCGGCGGTCGAACTCGTGGGCGAGCACGGTTACGACGCGACGACCCTCGGGGACATCGCCGACCGCGCGGGTTCGGCGCGCGGCCTGGTCTCGTACTACTTCCCCGGCAAGCGCCAGTTGGTGCAGTCCGCCGTGCACCGTCTGATGCACCGCACGCTGGAGGAGGCGCTGGAGCGCGAGCCGCGCACCGAGGACGGCCGCGAGCGGATGGCACGGGCCATCGACGCGATCCTGGGGCTGGCCCGCGACCGGCCCGTGCTGATGCGCCAGCACATGGCGGGGATCCTGCAGGCCGAGGGCTTCGTCCAGTGCCCCGAGCAGCAGCGCCTGGCGGTCCTGCTGCGGGACACCGTGGCCCGGCGCGGCTCGGCGGACGTCGACGCCGACTACCCGATGCTGCGGGCCCTGCTGATGGGCGCGGTCTACTCGGCGCTCATCCCCGGAGCGCCGATGCCGGTGCCGCAGCTGCGGGCGGAGCTGTTCGAGCGGTACCGCCTCGGCTGGGAGCTGGGCACGCCCCCGGACACCGAGGGGCCCGGCGGGGCCTGCGGTAGGGACGTCTCCCGGTTCTTCGCCACGGGACGGCCCCCGGCGGAGGAGCCGGAGTAGCCGGGCCGGCCGGAGCGGTCCCGCGCGACACGCCGCGCTCCGGCGTCGTGGTCCTGCCCGGCCGGGCCGCCGGGTGTCATGCTGGAGCCCTCAGCGCTGTCCTCCGTCCGCACCGGAGTCAGGGGGTTGTGCCGTGCTGCGTGTCGCCGTCGTCGGCTCGGGGCCGAGCGGGTGCTACACCGCTCAGGGCCTCGTCCAGCAGGACCCCTCGGTGCGCGTCGACGTCCTCGACCGGCTGCCCTGCCCGTACGGGCTCGTGCGGTACGGCGTGGCACCGGACCACGAGAAGATCAAGTCCCTGCAGCACAGTCTGCGCGCGGTCCTGGAGCACGAGCGGGTCCGGTTCCTGGGCGGTGTGCCGGTCGGCGGGCCCGGCGGGCTGCCGACCGGCCGGCTGCGGGAGCTGTACCACGCGGTGGTGTACTGCGTGGGCGCCGCGACCGACCGCCGGCTCGGCATCCCCGGCGAGGACCTGCCGGGCTGCTGGTCGGCGACCGAGTTCGTGTCCTGGTACAGCGCCCATCCGGACGCCGTGGACCACGGCTTCCTGCGGGACGTGCGCGGCGCCGTGGTCATCGGCGTGGGGAACGTGGCCCTGGACGTCACCCGCATGCTGGCCCGGGGCGCGGCGGAGCTGAGCCCCACCGACATGCCCCAGGCCGCACTCGCCGCACTCGCCGGGAGCGGGGTCAGGGAGATCCACATGGTGGGGCGGCGCGGCCCCTCGCAGGCTCGTTTCACCACCAAGGAGCTGCGGGAGCTGAGTTCCCTGCCGGACACCGCTCTCGTCGTCGACCCGGCCGAACTGGCGCTGGATCCGGCCTGTGCGGACCCCTGCGCACTGCCGGCCGCCCAGCGCCGCAACGTCGAGGTGCTGCGCGGCTGGGCGAGTGCGTCCACGGGCACGGACGCGCCGGAACCCGGCGGCGTCACGGCGACCGTCACGGGCGCGCGGGAGCCGGGCCGCCGGATCCGGCTGCGTTTCTTCCTCCGTCCCGTCGCGCTGATCGGCAGGGACGGCCGGGTCGCAGCCGTGCGGTTCGAGCGGACGGTGCCGGACGGGCGGGGCGGGGTCACCGGCACCGGGCGGCACGAGGACGTGCCCGCGCAACTGGTGCTGCGGTCGGTGGGCTACCAGGGGGTGCCGCTGGACGGGCTGCCGTTCGACGCGGCCCTCGGCACGGTGCCGCACCGGGAGGGACGTGTGCTGCGCGACGGGGCGGTGGCGCCCGGTGAGTACGTGGCCGGGTGGATCAAGCGGGGACCCACGGGGGTCATCGGCACCAACCGGCCCTGCGCCAAGGAGACGGTGGCCTCGCTGCTGGCGGACGCGCCCGCGCTCGTCCGGGAGCCGGTGCCCGGCGACGCGGTGGCCGCGCTGCGCGCCGAGGGGTTCGAGCCGGTGCCGTGGGCGGGCTGGCAGGCGATCGAGCGGGCCGAGGCGGAGCTGGGCGCCTCGCTCGGACGCGCCGGCGTGGTCAAGCTGCCCGACTGGCGTTCCCTGCGGGCCGCGGCGCGCACGGCGGCGCCGTAGGGTCGTTCGTTCGGGTCGGGCCGGCTCAGCCCTCCGCGAGGCGGGCGGCCTGGCGGGCGGCGGCGTCGAGGAGGCTGTCGAGCAGGCCCGGGAAGAGGCGGTCGAGGTCGTCGCGGCGCAGGCCGTTCATCTTTGCCGTGCCCCGGTAGACCTGGCGGACGACACCGGCCTCGCGCAGGACCCGGAAGTGGTGCGTGGTGGTCGACTTGCTGACGGGCAGGTCGAAGTACGAACACGACAACTCACCGCCCTCCGCGGCGAGCGCGCGCACGATCCGCAGCCGCACGGGCTCGGACAGCGCGTGCAGCACGTGCTCCAGACGGATCTCCTCCCGCCCGGGATGCGGAAGATCGCGGCTGCCGGCGGCGGGAACGGGGGCGGTGGTCACGGCGGCTCCACTTCGTACGAGAGTCCTCATTCTACGAGCACCGTCGTAGTTTGACAGTCACCGTACTACGAGAGTTACCGTACAAGCCTGTCCCTCGGTCCCGTGACGAAATGGAGCCCGCCGTGAGTGCGCTCTTCGAGCCCTACACCCTGCGCGAAGTGACGATCCCCAACCGGGTCTGGATGCCCCCGATGTGCCAGTACTCGGCGGCGCCCGAGGGCCCCGCGGCCGGTGTGCCGGGCGACTGGCACTTCGCGCACTACGCGGCCCGGGCGGCCGGGGGCACGGGCCTGATCATCGTGGAGGCCACCGCGGTGTCGCCGGAGGGCCGGATCTCCCCGTACGACCTCGGCATCTGGAACGACGCCCAGGTCGAGGCGTTCCGCCGGATCACCGGCTTCCTGCGCGGGCAGGGCACGGTGGCGGCGGTCCAGCTCGCGCACAGCGGACGCAAGGCCTCCACCGAGCGGCCGTGGAAGGGCGGGGCGCCGGTCGGACCGGAGGCGCACGGCTGGCAGCCGGTCGCCCCGAGCGCGGTGCCCTTCGCAGAGGGCCACCCGGTCCCGCACGAGCTGACCGCCGAGGAGATCCGGCAGATCGTCGGGCAGTTCGCGGCCGCGGCGCGCCGGGCCCTCACCGCCGGCTTCGAGATCGCCGAGATCCACGGCGCGCACGGCTACCTGATCAACGAGTTCCTGTCCCCGCACTCCAACCGCCGTACCGACGCCTACGGCGGCTCCTACGAGAACCGGGTGCGCTTCGCGCTGGAGGTCGTCGACGCGGTGCGGGCGGTGTGGCCGGACGACAAGCCGCTGTTCTTCCGCATCTCCGCCACCGACTGGCTGGAGGAGAACGGCTGGACGGCCGACGACACGGTCCGCTTCGCGGCTCAGCTGCACGCCCACGGCATCGACCTGCTCGACGTCTCCACCGGCGGCAACGCCTCCGCCGTCCGTATCCCGACCGGCCCCGGCTACCAGGTGCCGTTCGCGGCCCGGGTGAAGGCGCAGACGCCCATGCCGGTGGCCGCGGTCGGCCTGATCACCGAGACCGAGCAGGCCGAGAAGATCCTCGCCAACGGCGAGGCGGACGCCGTCCTGCTCGGCCGCGAGCTGCTGCGCAACCCGTCCTGGGCCCGCCACGCCGCCCGCGAGCTGGGCGCCACGGTGCACGTGCCCGACCAGTACCACCGGTCGGTCTGAGCCCCGGCGGCAGGCCGCGGGGCGGGGCGGCCGGGCGCGGCTGCCGGGCGGCCCGTGGAAGGGTGCTGCCCGGCCGTCCGCCGAGAAGAAGGGCTCGGCGGGTCCGCCGAGCGGGAGGGCCGGGCCGTCCGCCGAGGGCGGCTCAGCGGCTCCGCCGAGCGGCGGTGCCGGGCCGTCCGCCGAGGCGGCTCAGTGGCTCCGCCGAGCCGGGCCGGTGGCCCAGGGGGCCGCGTGGAGTCGTCAGCGTGCGCGTCCCGCTGCCTGCTCGGGCTCCGCCGCGTCCCTTCGGGCGTAGCGCATGACCGTCTGCTCCAGCCGGGGCAGCGCCCGTTGGCCGGCCAGGGCCAGGGCGATGGCCGCCGCGACGCCGGCCCAGGCGAGCGGGCCCAGGGGGGTGCAGCCGAAGAGGTGGCTGACGCCCGGTGTCTGGACCACGGCGACCAGGGCGGCGGCGGAGCCCAGCGAGGTCAGCCGCACCAGCGGACTGCCCCGGCGGTCGAGCAGCGTCTGGGCGAGCTGGGTGCCGACCACACCGCACAGCGCCATCGTGCCGGCGCGGCGCGCGGTGCCCGGGGTGAAGCGTCCGATCAGCCAGGCGGTGACCGCGCCCAGACAGGTGGTCAGGGCCCGGTGGCGGATCTGCCGGACGAGCGGCTCGCCCAGCACCCCGCCCGCCGCGTCCTCGGGGGAGGCGGCCCGCGCCGCGTCCTCCTTCGGTGTCACCGCCACCGCCATGGCCGGGAACAGGTCGGTGAACAGGTTCACCATGAGCATCTGACGGGTGGACAGCGGAGCCCGGCCCGACACCAGCGTGCCGAGGATCCCGAAGCCGACCTCGCCCGCGTTGCCGCCGATCAGGATGGCGATGGCGTCCGCGACGCTGTGCCACAGCGCGCGGCCCTCGCCGATGGCGTCGATCAGGACGGTGAGGTCGTCGGCGGTCAGGACGATGTCCGCGGCGTTGCGGGCGGCGGCCGAGCCCCGCGCGTTGATGCCCACGCCGATGTCCGCGGCGCGGATCGCAGCCGCGTCGTTGGCGCCGTCGCCGACCATGCCCACCACCCGGCCGGCGTCCCGCAGCGCCTCCACGACCTGCAGCTTCTGCTCGGGCGCCACACGGGCCACCACGCCCGCGTCGCGCAGCATCCGCGCCCGTGCGACGCGGTCGGCGGCGGCCAGTTCGTCCCCGGTGACCACGACCGTGTCCTGCGGCCAGCCCAGTTCGGTGGCGATGGCCCGCGCGGTCTGCGGGTGGTCGCCGGTGAGCATGACCGGCCGTACGCCCTCTTCGTGCAGGCCGTGCACCAGGGCCAAGGAGGTCTCGCGCGGCACGTCCGACAGCGCCAGCAGGCCCGCGAACTCCAGCTGTGCCAGCGGCTGTTCGAGTACGTCCGTCTCCCGCTCCGCCGCAGCGAGCCGCCGCCGGGCGACGGCGAGGACGCGCAGCCCGTCGCCCGCGAGCGACTGCGCGGCGCCGGAGGCGTGCGCGGGCAGCCCCGGGCAGGCGGGCAGGACCGTCTCCGGGGCGCCCTTGACCACCAGCATCCGCGGCCCGTTCCCGCTGCGGCCGACGGCCGCCGCGTACCCGCGCCCGGCCTCGAAGTCGAGGCCTTCGAGCTGCGTCCAGTCCGGGTCGGGGCCTGCCGCGTCCAGCACGGCCTCGTCGGTGGCGTGCACCGGCCGGTCCGTACCGCCGTTCGCCTCGGCGCCGCCGTTCCCGCGGGGGCAGGCGCGGGCCGCCGCCCGGACCGTGTCGGCGGCGGCCTCGTCGTCCACCGGGTGGATCACGCCGTCCGTGGCGCAGACCCGCACCAGCCGCAGCCGGTTCTCGGTGAGCGTGCCCGTCTTGTCGAAGCAGAGGGTGTCCATCCGGCCCAGCGCCTCCAGCGTGCGCGGGGTGCGCACGAGCACGCCGTCACGGCTGAGCCGGCGGGCTGCCGCGAGCTGCGCCACCGTGGCCACCAGCGGCAGGCCCTCGGGCACGGCGGCCACCGCGACGGCCACTCCCCCGCTGACCGCGTCCCGCACGGGCGTGCCGCGCAGCAGTGCCAGACCGGTCACCGCCGCCCCGCCGGAGAGCGTCAACGGCAGGGCCTTGCGGGTGAGTTCCTGCAGCCGGGCCTGCACACCGGCGGCGGGCGGCGTCCGGGCGGCGAGGTGCACGGCGCGCGCGGCCTCGGTGTCCTCGCCGGTGTCCACGACGACGGCCCGGGCCTGACCGGCCACCACGGTCGTGCCCTCGAAGACCATACAGAGCCGGTCGGCGACGACGGCGTGCGGGGTCGGCGCGGTCTGCTTCTGCACCGGCAGCGACTCCCCGGTCAGCGCGGACTCGTCGACCTCCAGGCCCTCCTCCCACAGCAGGCGGGCGTCGGCGGGCACGACGTCGTCCGCCTTGAGTTCGATCACGTCGCCCGGCCGCAGCCGGCCCGCCTCGACGGTGCGGGTGCCGCCGGCCGGCGCCTCGGCGGGGGGCGGCGCGAGCCGGGCCTTGCGCTTCTGGTCGGCGAGCAGGCCCGACAGGGCCCGCTCGGCGCGCAGCCGCTGGACCCCGCCGACCAGCGCGTTCAGGTCGAGGGCGCCGACCACGAGCAGCGCGTCCATGACGGAGCCGAGGATGGCCGAGGCCGCCGAGCCGACCGCGAGGACCGGGGTGAGCGGGTCCCGCAGTTCACCCCGTACGGCCCGGCCCAGCTCGTACGTCCAGCGTGCCGGGGCGAGCACGGGATGCCGCAGGGCCTGGCCGGCCGTGCCGCGCACCCTTGCGGTGGCCGCCTCCAGCGGGGTCGGTACGGCCGGCTCCTCGTGGGCGAGCCGTTCCCGGGCCTCGTCCGAGGGCAGTTCGTGCCAGTGCACGCGCGGACGCGGGTGCGGCGCGCGGGCCACGGCCACGCCGAGGGCGGCGCGAGCCCCGGAGACCAGGGCGACGGCCGCGCTCAGGTCGACCGGCGCGTGCCGCAGCCCGGGCAGGACGGCGAGGCGCCCGCGTCCCCTGCCGGACTCGCCGACGGCGACGAGCAGCCCGGACAGCGCGGCACCGGAGCGGGCCAGGGTCTGCGCCCGGCGGCCGACCGTGCGCGCGGCGGGGACCGCCTTCAGCAACCGCCACACGTCGGGCAGGCCGTGCAGGGCCAGGATGTCGGCGTCCCAGAAGACGGCCGAGTCGCGGTCCGTGAGCGCGATCGAGATGTCGCTGCCGGTCAGCCCGGCCAGGACGCCGTGTTCGTCGGCCGATGCGACGCGGGCGACCGTCAGCACCGCGCCCGCGTCCTCCTCCGCGCGCAGCCCGTACACCACGTCGTCCAGCGGGCGCCGGGCGTCCACGACCTGGTCGGCCAGGGGGGTGAGGTCCTCCAGGGCGGGGTCGTCGACGACCACGACCCGCAGTCCGGCCCGGCGGGCCGCGTCCAGCACGGGTTCGGCCCACGGGTCGGCTTCGCCGTCCGCGGTGCGCAGCGCGCTGGGGTGCAGGACGACGGTGCCCGCCATCTCCAGCTGGCGGGCCCGTTCGGGGTCGCGGACCAGGACGCCGGTGCGGGCCAGGGCGGCGCCGAGCACGGCGTGGAAGACGGCCGGCCCGTAGCGCGCGGCTTTCGGCGAGCCCGCGAGCACCGCCTCGGCGGCCTCGGCGGCGTCGTGCTTGACCAGCAGGGTCACGGCCGCGCCCACCAGGCTGCCCGCGGAGGCGTGCCGGGCGTACTCCTGGGCGGGCGAGACGCGCAACGGCGGGCGGGGCGGTCCGCCGGTCCGGGCGAGACTGAGCCGTCCGGGCGAGCAGAGCTGGTCGTGCAGCGTGTCGAAGGCCGCCGAACGGGCCACGGTCTCGGCCAGTTGGCAGCCGCGCAGCGCACCGTCGAGCACCAGCGAGGCGGGCGTCTGGCCCGCGCCGTGGGCGGCGGCGTTCGCACCGGCCAGCAGGAGGTCCATCCGCGCGTCGCCGAGCCGGCCCCGCAGCCAGGCACGGAAGCGCGGGTTCTCCCGGAGCAGTGTCACCACGGCGGTGACCAGCCGGGGTGACGGCGGCAGGTGCAGGGCGGACGCGGTGAGGGCCACGGCGATGCCGAGCACGTCGGCGGCCAGTGTGGCCGCCGCCGCCCGCACTCCGGCGGGATCGGCCGGGTGCGTCGGCTCCTCGGGGTCGCCGCCGTCGAGGGCCAGGCCGTGCCGTGCTGCCAGGTCGGCCGCGTGGTCCGCGACGCGCTCGGCCGCCTCGTCCTCCGTGGCGGTCACCACCAGCCGGGCGAGCCCCTCGTCCCAGTACGCGAAGAGCACATCGGGCCGCTCGGCGAGCGCGACGGCCACCCGGCGGGCCAGGTGGTCCCTCCCGCCGGCCCGCCGCACCCGCTCGGGTTCGGCGGTACGCAGCGCCAGGTGGGCCCGGGTGCCGGAGCGCCAGTGGCCGTGCGCGCCGGGGAGCGCGTTGCGGGCGACCCGCGCGACCCGCGCCGCCGTGTCCGCGCCGCGCACACCGGCGCGCGCGGTCCCGGCAAGCGCCCCGGCCGCCGCGCCGATCGCCGGGGCGGCGGCGCGCGCCAGCAGTTCGGGGGCCGCGGGCAGCAGCCGGGCGGCGGCCGAAGGGGCGGTGAGCAGTCCGAGCACCATGACACGCCCTCAGAGGGTGGTGCGGCCGGGCCGCGTCGTCGGCCCGAGCCGCCCGCCGGACGCGCCCCGCCCCTTGCCCTGCCGGCCGGTGGCGGACTTGGCGGTCGCGGACTTGGCGGAGGAGGTGGCTTTGGCGGTCGCGGACTTGGGGGTCCTGGACGTCGCGGTCGCGGACTTCGCTGCGAGGGACTTGGCGGTCGCGGACTTGACGGTCGTCGACTTCGCGGTTGTCGACTTCGCGGTTGTCGACTTCGCGGCCGCTGCCTTCGCGGTCACGGCCTTGGCGGTCGCCGACCTCCCGGGGGTCGTCTCGGGGGCGGCCGCCTTGCCCGCCGCGGCCTTGGTCGTCGTGGCCCGGGCGGTCGCGGCCTTGGCCGTCGCGGTCCTGGCTGTGCTCGGTGAGGCCTTGCCCGCAGAGGTCCTGCCGGCGGTCCTGCCCGCGGATGCCGAGGCCCTGCTTGCGGGTGCCTTGCTCGTGGGGGCCCTGCCCGCCGGGGTCGCGCTGGGGGCGGTCTTACGGGCCGCGGTCTTACGGGCCGCGGTCCTGCGCGCCGTGGTCCCGCCCGTGGCGTTCTCGCTCGCGGGGGTCTCACCCGCGGTGGCGCCGCGCGCGGCGGCGCCGGTCCCGGTGGCGGCGCCCGCCGTCTTGGCCGCAGGTGTTCTGGCGGCGGACGTCTTCACGGCGGTGGCCTTCGCGGCGGACGCCTTGGTCGTCGTCTTCGCCAGGGAGGACCGGGCGGCCGGCGTCGTCAGGGTCTCCCGCCCGGGGCCCGTGCTCCGGGGCGCGCGCGGGCGTGCGGTGCCTTCGGAAGGCGCGGAGGTGCGCTGTGCGCCGTCCGTGCGCTGCCCGGGGGACGAGGGCTGCTGCTCGGGGTGCTCGGACCGGGGGCGGGTGAGCCAGGCCACCGCGGCGCCGGTGAGCGCCACCGGCCACTCGACCAGCCCGGCGACGCCGAGCACCCCGGCACCCGTGTAGACCGCGAGCCGCCGCCCCTTCGGTGACACGGCGCCGATCCTCTCCAGCGTGCCCTGCGCGGCCCTGCCCACGGTCCCGGCGCCGGGCACCCTGCGCAGCACCGACGCGGCGCCGTGCAGGGGCATCGTGAGGACCGACGACATCTGCTCAGCCATGACTCTCCTCGCCTGGGGTGAGATCCCGCGTCCGTGCCCACCGGGTGCCCGCGGCCGTCCTGGTCATCCCGCCTTGTTCATTACTCAGGGAACGTCAGGGTTCCCTCGCGCGCCACCGGGATCGGCCGCCACGGCGCCGGCGGGCCGCTTCCTGGAGGCGCTCCCAGGAACTCCCCCGGATCTTCTGGTCCACCGCGCGGGACGTCGACCGGAAAGCGCCCGCTCTCCACGCCCGCACGCACCCGGCGCGCCGTTCGGCACGCCGCCTACCGGCCGGCCCCGCCCAGGACCTCCTCGGTCAGCCGCCTCTGCCGGTCGGTGTAGACGGCCCGCAGCTCCGGTCCCGGCCAGTCGGCGGGCAGCAGAGCCGGGGGCAGGACGGGATCGTCGAGCAAGTGCCGTACGACGGCAGCGAGGGCGGTGAACCGGTCGGCCGGCCGGTCGGTGCGCGCCACATGCGCGAGCAGGGCCCGGGCCGTGGCCGCCCAGGCGTCGAGCGGCCAGAGGTCCGCGGCCAGCGCGCGGGCGCCTCCGTCCGGCCGGGAGTCTCCGTCCCGCTGGGAGTTTTCGTCGCGCCGGGAGCCTTCATCCCGTCCGGACTCTTCGTCCGGCCGGGAGCCTTCGCCCCAGTGGGAGCCCTCGCCTCCCCTGCTGCCTTCATCGCGCCCGCACGCTCGGCTCCGCCCTGCGTCCTGGCTCCGCCGGGTGCCCTCGGCCGGCCGGACGTCCTCGTCCCGCCGTTCCTCGTCCCTCCGGGGGCCCGCGGCCGGCCGCGCCGCGAAGTACCGGACGACACCGTCGAGGCCGGCGGGCCAGGCGCGGCGCAGGTTGGCGGGTCGCAGCCAGACGCCCTCGCGGAGTTCGGCGAGCCGGAGGGCGGCCAGCCGGGCGCGCAGTTCGGCGCGCTCGGCCGGTCCGCGTCCGGTCGCCGTCACCACGGCCATCTCCCACTCGCCGTCCCAGCGCCGGGTCCGCGGGTGCACCGCCTCGTCCTGGCGCCGCTGGCGCTCCAGCAGCCGGTCGCTGAGGCCGTGCACGCCGTCCGCACGCCACAGATCACCGGCGGCCACCATCCGGCTCAGCGCCGCCCGCAGGGTCGACCCGCCGACGCCGAAGGGCTCGACGGCCCGCAGGAGCTCCTTCACCGGCAGCTCGGGCGGGTGCGTACCCAGCAGCAGGCTCAGCACGACGGACCGTGCCGACAAAGGGCGCAGGTCGAGCGCTGCGGGCTCCTGGGAGGCGTTCATGGTCACGTACTGTACGGATCCCCTCTTGTTGCAGTATTGCTGCGGCCGTAGCGAGAATGCAACACTACGCGCATGGCCTCGAGACCCGCACGCACACCCGCACCGGCGCCGGCGCCCGTATCCGGGCCGATACCGGCGTCCGCCCCGGCACGCTCGGACTCGCGCGCACCCGCGCCCGCCGTCGTTTCCCCGCCGGGCGCGGGAGAAGCCCGGCGGGACGGCGCACCGCCACGTTCCGGGCCGGCCGGTCCGCCCCGCCCCCACGCCACCCACGAGGTGACCAACCAGGCCCCGCCCCTGACCCCGTACGACGCGTCCGACGACGCGGCGCTGCTGGAGGGGCTGCGCCGGGAGGGAGCCGGGTGGGCCGAGGACCGCGTGCGGCGGCTCGGGGTGCGGGCCGGGAGCGCGCAGGTGCAGGAGTGGGCCGATCTCGCCAACCGCCACGAGCCGGAACTGCGGACCCACGACCGCTACGGCAACCGGATCGACGAGGTCGACTTCCATCCCGCCTGGCACCACCTGATGCGGACCGCCGTCGCCGAGGGCCTGGCGGGCGCGCCCTGGGCCGACGACCGGCCGGGCGCCCACGTGGCCCGTACGGCGGGCGGCCTGGTGTGGGGCCACACCGACGCGGGGCACGGCTGCCCCACGTCGATGACGTACGCGGCCGTACCCGCCCTGCGCGCCCAGCCGGACCTGGCCGCCCTCTACGAACCGCTGCTGACCAGCCGGGTCTACGAGCCGGGACTGCGGGCACCGGCCGGCAAGCCGGGGCTGCTGGCGGGGATGGGCATGACCGAGAAGCAGGGCGGCTCGGACGTGCGGACCAACACGACGACGGCCACGCCGGCCAAGGAGCCCGGCGTGTACACGCTGCGCGGCCACAAGTGGTTCACCTCGGCGCCCATGTCCGACGTCTTCCTGGTCCTGGCCCAGGCGCCGGGCGGGCTGTCCTGCTTCCTGGTGCCGCGTGTCCTGCCCGACGGCAGCCGCAACACGTTCCGCGTCCAGCGGCTCAAGGACAAGCTGGGCAACCGGTCCAACGCCTCATGCGAACCGGAGTTCGACGGGACGGTGGCCTGGCTGGTCGGCCCCGAGGGCCGGGGCGTCAAGACGATCATCGAGATGGTCAACTGCACGCGGCTGGACTGCGTGATGATGTCGGCGGCCCTCATGCGCAAGACCCTCGTGGAGGCCGGTCACCACGCGCGGCACCGCAGGGCCTTCGGCGCACTGCTCGCCGACCAGCCGCTCATGCGCAACGTACTGGCCGACCTGGCGCTCGAGTCCGAGGCCGCGACGACGCTCACCCTGCGATTGGCCGGGGCTGCCGACCGGGCGGTGCGGGAGGGCGCGCGGGCGCCGCGGGAGGCCGCGTTCCGGCGGGTGGCCACCGCCGTCGGAAAGTACTGGGTCACCAAGCGGGGGCCCGCCTTCACCGCGGAGGCCCTGGAGTGCCTGGGCGGCAACGGGTACGTGGAGGAGTCCGGCATGCCCCGGCACTACCGCGAGGCCCCGCTGCTGTCGATCTGGGAGGGCTCCGGGAACGTCAACGCCCTGGACGTGCTGCGGGCGCTGGAACGTGAGCCGGGCGCCGCCGAGGCGCTGTTCGCCGAACTCGCCCTCGCGCACGGCGCCGACCCCCGGCTGGACGCGGCCGTGACCCGTCTGCGGCGGGGGCTGAGCGAAGCCTCCCCGGTGGGCGCGCGCCGCCTGGTCGAGCTGATGGCACTGGCGCTCCAGGCGTCCCTCCTGGTCCGGTACGCCCCGCCCGCCGTCGCCGACGCGTTCTGCGCCACCCGGCTGGGCGGGGACTGGGGACACTCCTTCGGCACGCTGCCGGCCGCCGCGGACCTCGACGCGATCCTGGAACGGGCGCTGCCGGGATTCGGGTGAGCCGTTCCCGGGCCGGACGACGATCCGGGTGAGCCGGCGGGCGGCCCGGCCGTGGATCCGCCGAGCCGGAGCGGGACGGGTCGTGGATCCCGGACGCGCCGCTGCCGGACCGGACCGTACGACGATCCGGGGGGCCACCGGCCGGGCCGGCCGGTGGCTCGTGCCCGTTCCCGGCACGCCCCGCCCGCCGGGGGCCGGCCGTGCTCCGCGCGCCTCGGGCGCGTCTTGGCCGCCCGACCGCGGTCTCTCCGACGAGCCGCTGTGACCTGCGGTGACGCCGCCCCGAGGGTGACTGTCAGTGGTGGGGTGCAGACTGGCCGGTGTCTGGGACGAAGGCGTCCTGGACCCATTGTCGCGGAGGTGATCGGCATGACCGAGGTACTGCTCGCCGTGGGCACCCGCAAGGGTCTGTTCATCGGGCGGCGGCGCGGCGGCGCCTGGGAGTTCGACGACAGTCCCCAGTTCAACGCCCAGGCCGTGTATTCGGTGGCCATCGACACCAGGGGGACCGTCCCCCGGCTGCTGGCCGGCGGGGACAGCGCGCACTGGGGGCCGTCCGTGTTCCACTCCGACGACCTGGGCCGCACCTGGACCGAACCGGCCCGGCCGGCGGTGAAGTTCCCCAAGGACACCGGCGCTTCGCTGGAGCGGGTCTGGCAGCTGCACCCCGCCGCCGCCGAACCCGACGTGGTGTACGCGGGCACGGAACCGGCCGCGCTGTACCGCTCCGAGGACCGCGGCGAGAGCTTCGAGCTGGTCCGTCCGCTGTGGGAGCACCCCACCCGGTCCAAGTGGGTGCCGGGCGGCGGCGGTGAGGGCCTGCACACCGTGGTCACGGACCGCCGCGACCCGAAGGCCGTCACGGTCGCCGTGTCCACCGCCGGGGTGTTCCGCACGGCCGACGGCGGCGCGAGCTGGGCGCCGTCCAACTCCGGGGTGTCCGCCGTGTTCCTGCCCGACCCCGACCCGGAGTTCGGCCAGTGCGTCCACAAGGTGGCGCAGGATCCCGTCGACCCCGACCGGCTCTACCTGCAGAACCACTGGGGCGTGTACCGCAGCGACGACAGGGGCGCGCACTGGACGGACATCGGCGAGGGCCTGCCCTCGACCTTCGGCTTCGCGGCGGCCGCCCATCCGCACCGCGGCGACACGGCGTACCTCTTCCCGATCAACGCCGACGCGGACCGGGTCCCGGCCGGCCGCCGCTGCCGGGTGTACCGGACGGCCGACGCCGGGCGGAGCTGGGAGCCGCTCTCCGCAGGTCTGCCGCAGGAGGACCACTACGGCACCGTGCTGCGCGACGCCCTGTGCACCGACACGGCGGACCCGGCGGGCGTGTACTTCGGCAACCGCAACGGCGAGGTGTACGCCTCGGCGGACGACGGCGACAGCTGGCAGCAACTGGCCTCGCACCTGCCCGACGTGCTGTGTGTCCGCGCGGCGGTGGTCGACTGACGCGGGAGCGGGGGGCGGCCCGCGCTCCGGCTCCGGCTCCGGCTCCGGCTCCGGCTCCGGCGACCATGCCCCATACCAAGGCGACGGCCACGGGCACGGGCACGGGCGATCCGCCCGCCGGCCCGGGCCCCGGACCACGCACCCGTGGACGCGGCGGCGGCCCGGGCGGGCGGAAGGAGTAAAGTGCGGCCCCCGGCACCGGCGCGGGGCGCGGGGGCGCTGGCTACCCTGCGGTCATGCGCTTGCGGGTGACGCCACGTCAACGGTTGTACCTCGACTCGCTGATCGCGGCCGCCCTGCTGGGTGTCACGCTGGGCTTCGCCGCCGGGTACCGGCCTCTTGGCTGGCCCGCCTTCGACGCCCGCGCGGTCGTCCTGACCTGCCTGATCCACCTGCCCCTCGCGGTGCGCCGGGTGGCTCCGTGGCCGGTGCTGTGCGCCACGTGCGCCGGCCTCGCCCTGTACACCGCGTTCGGCTACCAGCCGTCCGTCAACGTGTGGTCACCGATGCTGGCGTTCTTCACGATCGCCGCCGCGCGGCCTCCCCGGGCAACCGCGCGGGCCGCCGTGCCGGTCACGGCCGCGTGGCTGTACAACGCGCTGGCGTCGCACGCGATGTCGTTCCTGGTGGCCCTGGGACAGACCCTCGTGGTCCTGCTCCTCGCCTGGGGCTTCGGCACGAACCTGCGCCGTCTGGAGCGGCAGAACACCGAACTGGACCGGCTGACCGCACGCCTGCGCGCAGAGGAGGGAGCACGCGCCCGGCACGCGGTCACGGAGGAACGCCTGCGGATCGCCCGCGAACTGCACGACGTGGTCGCCCACCACCTGTCGGTCGTCTCGGTGCAGAGCGGTCTGGCCCGGTACGTCTTCGACAGCGACGCCGAGAAGGCCCGGGCCGCCCTGCACACCATCGAGGACACCGCACGCGAGACGCTGGAGGAGATGCGCGGCCTGCTCCAGGTGCTGCGCGTCAGCCCGGACGGCACCGACGCCGTGTCCGGCCCGTCCACCGGACCCGACGCCGGTCTCGCCCGGCTGGACGAACTCGCCGCCCGGATGACCGCCGCGGGGCTCGTCGTCGAGACCGCCGTCACGGGCACGCCCCGGCCGCTGCCGCCGGGGGCGGACCTGTGCGCCTACCGCATCGTCCAGGAAGCCCTGACCAACACGCTGAAACACGCCGGTGCGCGTGCCCGTGTCCGGATCGCGTTGGCGTACGACACCGACGCGCTGGCCGTCACGGTGTCCGACGACGGCGGCCCCCCGACGGACGGCTCCCGTACGGCCCTCGGCGCTGCGCCGGTGACGCAGGGGACGTCGGTGACGCAGGCGGCGTCCCAGACCGTCGGCGGGAGGGACAGCCGAGCCGGGACCGAAGCCGGAGGCGGGGCGGACGCCGGAAGCCGTGCCGGTGCCGACGCCGGGAGCGTGGTCGCCGCCGTCCCCGGACCGCGAAGGGGCCTGGGCGGGCGGGCCGGGAGACCCGGCCGGCGCGCCGCGCAGGCCGGCCGGACCGAGGAGGGGACCGGCCCGGCCCCGGCGGGAACCGGGCACGGGTTGATCGGCATGCATGAACGCGTGAGGCTCTACGGCGGCAGTTTCCGCGCCGGGCCCGGACCGGAGGCCGGTTTCGAAGTGGCGTTCACGCTGCCCGTCCCCGACCGCAGCGCCCGGGACGGCCATCCGGCCGCAGCACCGCCCGCGAGACCGGGAACCGAACCGGGTCCGGGGCAACCACAGGGATGACAGGTGTGCGCGGCGCCGACGGGGCTTTTATCCCCCTCGACCCGCACGCCCCCGGGGCCGGCCGGACCGACGAGGCGAACGACCCCTCGCCGGACCGGCGGTGAAGCGGACGGGTCAGCGGTCAAGGGGGCGGGCCGGCGGTCGAGGGGGCGGGGCGGCGGGCGGGCGGCGGCTCAGGGGAGCTGCCAGTCGACCGGCTGCGCGCCCTGTCGCAGGAGCAGGTCGTTGGCCCGGCTGAAGGGGCGCGAACCGAAGAAGCCGCGGTCCGCCGACATGGGCGAGGGGTGGGCGGACTCGATCGCCGGGAGATCGCCGAGCAGCGGACGCAGATTGCGCGCGTCGCGCCCCCACAGGATCGACACCAGCGGCTTGCCGCGGGCCGCCAGCGCCCGGATGGCCTGCTCCGTGACCTCTTCCCAGCCCTTGCCCCGGTGCGCCGCGGGCTTGCGCGGCGCCGTCGTCAGCGCCCTGTTCAGCAGCAGCACGCCCTGCCGGGTCCACGGCGTCAGATCGCCGTTGGACGGCCTGGGCAGACCGAGGTCGGCATGGAGTTCCCGGAAGATGTTCTCCAGGCTGCCCGGCAGCGACCGCACCTCGGGCGAGACCGCGAAGCTCAGTCCGATGGCCATGCCGGGGGTGGGGTAGGGGTCCTGGCCGACGATGAGGACGCGCACGTCGTCGAACGGCTGCTGGAACGCCCGCAGCACATTGGCCCCGGACGGAAGGTAGGTCCGGCCGGCCGCTATCTCGGCTCTGAGGAAGTTCCCCATCGCGGCGATGCGTTCGGCCACGGGTTCGAGGGCCTTCGCCCAGCCCGCCTCGACGAGTTCATGCAACGGTCGTGGTGCCACGGCGCGTCACTCTACTGGCACAGGCCAGGACGCCGCACGGGCAGGGAGGTTCCGCACGGACGGGCCCGCGACGCCACCCTTCCCTGCCGTCGAGACCTTCCCGGTCTCCGGACCTCCCGGAAACCCGGGGAGGCGGCATGTCCGTGCGCCCGCCGGCCAGTGGCCCTCCGCCCGGTCCGGGCTGCGCCGACGCGGGGCCGGGACGGCTGGAGACGGCCGTCATGGGGGGGGCGGCCGGGTCCGCCTCCCCGGGTGACGCGCCGCGCGCCGCTCCCCGGATGTGTCCCCTCACGCCCCTTGAGGCCGGGTTCGCACCACACCGATCATTTCCGATCAGTGTGTACCTCATACGACAAAACCGGACGGAAACCGCTCACCCGACCCCTCCCCGAACAGGGGAACCCCGAAAGCCAGTAACATGCGGCGCCATGAGCTCCCCCACTGGGCCCGCGTCCGGCCTGCCTGTACGAATGCCGCGCCCCCGCCAGCCCGGACGGCACCGCCGACCCGAACCGCTGGCGGCTCCCGAGGGCGCGCCCGCGCTCGTCCTCGCGGTGCCGGGCACGCCCGGTGCCGCGGCGCGCTCCCTCGCCGAGGAGGTCGTGAGCATCGCCCGCTCCGAGCTTCCCGGTCTCGACGCCCTGATCGGGTACCTGGACGGGGACGGGGCGGAGTTCCCGACCCTGCAGTCGGTGCTGGCGCGCGCGGCGGACGAGCGCACGGCCCGCTACGAGCAGGCGCTGGCCGCCGGTGTGGACGTCAAGGAGCCCGAGGGTCCGGCCGCGGTCGTCGTACCGCTGCTGGCCGGTCCGGACAACGCGCTGCTGCGGCGGCTGCGCCAGGCCGTCATGGACAGCCGGGTCGCCGCCGAGCTGACCGATGTGCTCGGCCCGCACCCGTTGCTCGCGGAGGCCCTGCACGTGCGTCTGTCGGAGGCGGGGCTCGCGCGCGCCGACCGCGCCCGGCTGTTCACCGTGGCGACGGCCGCGGACGGCATCATCCTCGCGTCGGTCGGCGGCGAGGAGGCCGTGCAGGCGGCGGGGATCACCGGCATGCTGCTCGCCGCCCGCCTCGCGGTGCCCGTGATGGCCGCCGCCCTCGACCAGGAGGGTTCCGTCGCGGGCGTCGCCGAGCAGCTGCGTTCGTCCGGTTCGCAGCAGCTGGCCCTCGCGCCGTACCTGATCGGTCCGGAGATCGACGCCGAGCTGGTCGAGGCGGCCGTCAAGGAGGCGGACTGCTCCGCCGCCGAAGCGCTCGGCGCCTACCCGGCGATCGGCAAGCTCGCCCTGGCCAAGTACACGACCGCCCTGGGCATCGCCCCGCAGCAGCCGCAGGGCACGCCGGTGCGATGACGCCGCACCGGCGCCCGTAGCACTCGGGCGGCCGCGGCCACCGCGGTGGCACGGGCACCCGCAAGACCACTTCGAAGGGTCCGCTCCGCACAGGCCGGGGCGGGCCCTTCGCCGTGCCGTCACCGGCGGCACGGGGCGGAGCCGGCCGGGGCGTCAGCCGAAGACGACGCAGGACGCGGCGGCCACCTTGACCGAGCCGGCGCGTTCCGGGAGCCCCGTCTCCTGATGCACGGCGAACCAGGTGACGTCACCGGAGCGTTCGTTGGCGACGTAGAGGAATCCGTCGGACAGGGTGAGCGCCCTGGGCCAGTGGCCGCCGCAGGGGACGGTCGCCCGCAGCTCCAGCCGGCCTCCGCCGGCCTCGACGGCGAAGACCGAGAGCACGTCCTCGCCGCGCGTCGCCGTCCACACGAAGCGGCCGTCCGGTGCGACGGCGATGCCCGAGGGGTAGGCGTCGCCCGCCGGGGCGTCCGGCAGCACCTGGGTCTCGGCCAGCGGCCGCAGCGAGCCGGTCTCCGCCTCCCAGCGGCAGGCGGTGACGGTGGGCGTGAGTTCGTTGACGACGTACGCGTGCCGGGCGCCGGGGTGGAAGGCGAGGTGGCGGGGGCCCGAGCCGGGGCGGAGGGCGATCTCGCGGTGCAGGCCGAGGCTGCCGTCCGTCAGCGTGCACACCCGCACGGAGTCGGTGCCGAGGTCGACGCTGACGGCCCAGCGGCCGCTCGGGTCGGGCTGCACCTGGTGGGCGTGCGGCGCGCGCTGTCTGCGTTCGTGCGGACCGGAACCGGTGTGCCGCAGCACGTCGGACGCGCCCTGCCCGAGGCGGCCGTCCGCCCGGAGGGGGACGGCGCTGACGCTGCCGGAGCCGTAGTTGGCGGTGAGAACGTGTCCGTCGACCAGGCTGAGGTGGGTGGGGCCGCTGCCGCCGACCCGGACCGGCGGGCCAGTGAGTTCGACCGTCTCGCCCTTCACCCGGTACGCGGCCAGTGCGCCCTCGGCGGTCTCGCTGACCGCGTACAGCGTGCCGGCGTCGGCCGACAGGGCGAGGTACGACGGGTCCAGCACGCCGTCCACGCTGCTCAGCACGGTCAGCGCGCCGTCCTCCGCCACGGCCGCGGTGACCACACCGGGCCCTCCCGCCGCCGTGAACGACCCGATGAAGGCCCGTCGCCGCCTGCCGTCCTCGTCCGCCACCTCTGATCCCCTCTCCGTCGACCCGTTGCGGGTGACGGTAGCAGTCGATCAAGAACGGTCTAGACCAAGGCGCAGGAGTGTCCCGCCGGTGCCGCCGGGACCGTCGCGTCAGGCACCGACCAGCGGCGAGCCCGACGGCGCCCGCAGCGGTGCGGCCAGTTCCGCGAGCGCCCGTTCCAGACCGTGCAGGTGGGCGAGCGCGGGCGGCTCCGCGGCGGCCCCGGGCGTGCCGGTGGCGTCGAGGGGTCCGCCATCGCCGTCGGTGAGGGCCTGGACCGCGGCCTCCACCCGCCAGCAGGCGGCGGCCAGGCGCGCGTCGTGGGACGCCTCGGGGTCGGCGGCGACCGCGACCAGTCCGCGGACCTCGCGGGCGCAGTCGTCGAGCAGCGCGAGCACCCGGCGGGCGCGCCGCTTGCGGCCCCGCATCGGGTTCAGCGGATGGACCAGCGGCGCCACGGAGAGCCGGACCCGGCCGAGCAGGTGTTCCAGTTCGGCCACGCGGTGCGCGGGGTCGGCGTCCGCCGCGCCCGCGAGCCGGGCGGCGGCCTCGGCGGTGCAGGCGTGGACGCAGCGCAGGGCGTGCTGGATCCAGGCGCCGGTGACGGCATGGGTGCTGACCGGCAGCACGAACAGCACGGCGAGCCAGGCACCGAGCGCCCCGACGGCCGTCTCCCCCAGCCGCAGGGCGAGCAGCCCGGGGGTGAGGACGCCGAGGAGCCCGTAGAGCGAGACGGCGAGCAGGGTGACCCACAGCATCATCCAGGTGTAGGACACGGCGGCCGTGTAGAAGATCCCGAAGACGGCCACGGCGACCAGCACGGCGGTGGGCAGGGGAGTCCCGTGCAGGGGGGCGACGAGCAGGGCGCCGAGGACGAGGCCGAGCACCGTGCCGAGGACCCGGCGGAAGCCGCGGACCAGGGTCTCCCCGCGGGATGCGGTGTTGACGAAGACCCACCAGGTCGCCCCGACCGCCCAGTACCAGCGCTGTCCGGACACCAGCTGGCCCACGACGAGCGCGAAGCCGGCCCCCGCGGTCGCCTGGACGGCCTGCCGGGTGGTCACCCGGGCCAGTCCGCTGCCGCCCGGCGGTGCGGGCACGGCGGCCGGGGACTGGCGGCGCTCGTAGCACCACAGCCCGAAGCGGACCGCCGCCGCGCTGAGCACGGACAGGACCATCGCGGCCGACAGGTCGGGCAGCCGGCCGGTCGTGGCGTGCAGGAACTGGGCCACGAAGAAGGTCATGAACGCGAAGACGCCCAGGCTGTGGCCGCGCGGCCCCCAGCGGCGCGCGTACACGCCCGCGCCGACCAGGGCGAGGAAGGTGAGGTCACGGGCGACCGGGAGGTCGTGCAGGCAGGCCGCGGCGGCGAGGACGGGGATGCCGGCCACGGGCAGCAGCGCCGTGGTGACCGCCTGGCCGCGCACCGTGGGGTCGGAGACCGTGAACAGGGCGAGCAGCGCGGCGAGCCCACCGGTGACGGCGCCGGGCAGCGAGTGGCCGGCCAGGCCGCACACGACGGTGGCCAGAGCGATCCCGAGCACGGCGCGGGACGCGAACCGCAGCCGCGCCCGCCCGGGGTCCGGAGCCGCGAACACCCTCTTCAGCACTGATGACCGCCCCCTCGGCAGACGTCGGACACGACACGAAAAAGGCGCCGCGGTGATCCGCAGCGCCATCGACACGTCCATCACAGCACCTCCGAGGCCCCTGGCTCAAGTCATCGCAGGATCACTGGTCCATTGGCCCACTCCGCTGTGCGAAGACCGGCCCGTCAGCGGGCCAATGGACGAGATCACCTGGCCCACCCGCATCGCACCCGACTGAGCCATTGGTACAGTCGGGGTGCATCGACCCGCCGCTGGGAGGCCGGAGCCGTCATGGCCGTGGACGAACTCGACACCCGCATCCTGCGGCTGCTCCTCGAACAGCCGCGCACCAGTGTGCGGGAGTACGCCCGCCTCCTCGGCATCGCACGCGGCACGCTCCAGGCCCGGCTGGACCGACTGGAGCGGGACGGGGTGATCACCGGGACGGGACCTTCGCTCTCCCCGGCCGCCCTCGGTCATCCGGTGCTGGCGTTCGTGCACATCGAGGTGACCCAGGGCCACCTGGACGACGTGGGGGACGCGCTGGCCGGGGTGCCCGAGATCGTCGAGGCGTTCTCCATCACCGGCGGCGGCGACCTCCTCACCCGGGTGGTGGCGCGGGACAACGCCCACCTGGAGGACGTGATCCAGAAGCTGATCAGCCTGCCCGGCGTGGTCCGCACCCGCACCGAGGTGGCCCTGCGCGAACGCGTCCCGCACCGGCTGCTGCCTCTCGTGGAGTCGATCGGACGTACGACCGGGTAGTGATCCCACCGCGCGATCCGGCGGCCCGTGCGGGAGCCGACGGACCGCGCGGGAGCCGGACCGACCGCATGCCGCGCCACCGTCCGCGTGCCGACGATCGGTTACGAGCCGACGACGCGGCTACGAGCTGCGGCGGGGCCTGCCCCGCCGAGCGCCCTTGGCCGAGCCCTGGGAGCCCGCTCCCCTGGCCCCGCGCGGCGCCCCGCGGGAGCCACCCTTGGGCGCGGCGCCCTTTCCGGCGCCCGCGGCCGTCCTGCCCGAGCCCTTGCTCCCGGCCTTGCCCGTGCCACCGGCTGCGCCCGTCCTGCCCGCCGCTGGTTTCCGGCCGCCGGTCACGCCAGGGGCCTGGGCGGCGGTCCGGCCCCGGGTGCTGTTGACGGTCCGGCCGCGCACGATGCCGATGAAGTCGTCGACCAGGTCGGTGGTCGCCTCCTCGGGCCACACCAGCCCGACACCCGACTGCGGGGCGTCGACGACGGGCCGGTAGGTCAGGTCCCTGCGGTGGTGGAGCCGGGCCAGCGACTGGGGGACGATCAGCAGGCCCACGCCCGCCGCCACCAGTTCGATCGCGTCCTCCGTGGTGGCCGGGCGTTCGAAGGCGGGCTCCCCCGGCGGCCGCTCCCAGCCGAGGACGTCGTCCAGGGGATGGAGGACGACCTCGTCGGCCAGGTCGGCGACGGACACCTCGTCCGCCGCCGTCACCAGGTGGTCCCTGGGGACGACGACCACCGTGGTCTCGGTGTAGAGGGGGATCGCGCTGAAGAACGTACGGTCCACGGGCAGCCGTACGACGCCCGCGTCCGCGGCGCCCTCGCGCAGCGCCGCCGGTGCCTCGGCGGCCGGGAGCTGCACGAGGTCGAGGGGGACGTCGGGCAGGCGCTCGTTCCAGATCCGCACCCACTTCGCGGGCGTCACCCCGGGGACGTACGCCAGCCGGAACGTGGGGGATGCTTCCGAGCCTGTCACCCGGCCAGGTTACCCGCCCCCGCCCGGTCCGTCGGCGCGTGGTCGGAACCCCCTGCGCCGGTCGATAGTCTGGACACCATGAAGTCGCACCAGACCACCCAGACGATGAAGCCCGCCACGGCGGCGAAGAAGCTGGGTGTGTACCTGCCCGCCACGCCCGCCGAGTTCCAGGAGGGCGTCGTCTCGCGTGCCGAGCTGGACCAGCTCCAGGCCGATCCGCCCGAGTGGCTGCGGGAGCTGCGACGTGACGGCCCGCACCCCCGTCCGGTGGTCGCGGCCAAGCTCGGGGTCTCCATCGCGGGTCTGGCGCGCGGCGGGGTCACCGAGGCGCTCACCACCGAGCAGATCGAGGCCCTCAAGCAGGAGCGGCCCAAGTGGCTGGAGAAGGAACGCGCCACCCAGGCGGAGGTCCGCAAGGAGGCGGCCCGGCTGAAGAAGCGGGACGCCGAGCGCGCCGAGGAGGGTCACGGCCCGCAGAGCTGACGGGAGCCCGGCAGGAGAGGGTCCGCCCACCGGACGGACCCGACGCCCGCCTGCTCCCCCACGCCGGCTTGATCCTCATGGCGGCCCGACCCTGCGCCAGGCCGGTCCCCATGACGGCCTGGTCCCACCGCCGGGCCGGTCCCCCCGCCTGTTCGGTCCCCACGGCGCCATGCCCCCGTGCCGGGCCGATCCCACGCCGACTGGCCCCGTACCGGACGGTGCCTGTCGCCGTGCCGGGCCTCTGGGGCTCCGTACCTGAGAAGGCCTGACGCCGGAAGAGTCCTGACGGCGGAAACGGCCGGTTGCCTCGGCAGGGCACACAGACGGTCGGTCCCATGCTTCCGCGCGCTCCCGTGCGCCCCCGTTGCTCGGCGCAGGGGAGGCCGGTCACGCGTTGGACTGGGCAGGACATGGTGCGAACGCCAAGCCCTGAAAGACCGCCCGAGTTGTGTGTGCCGACCGAGGCAGGTGGTATTCGATGAGCGGTGCGTCAACCGGTGCCCTGTCCACGACGGACCGGTCCGACCGGTCCTGGACCGTGGGTACTGCGCCAGGCATATTCCCTTTCTTCAGCCACGGTATCGCCTTGTTCCGCCGTCCACTGGCGTTCGTGAACTCTCTGCCGGAACGCGGCGACATTGTCCGGATCCGGCTGGGCCCGCTGCCCGCCTGGGTGGTGTGCCATCCTCAGCTGGTCCACCGCATGCTCGTGGACACGCGTACGTTCGACAAGGGCGGTCCCCAGTACGACCGGCTGCGGACGCTGATGGGCGACGGCCTGGTCACCAGCCGCCAGGACACGCACCGCCGGCAGCGCCGCCTGCTGCAACCGCGTTTCCACGCCACCCGCGTCGCCGCGTACACCGAGCTGATGGCATCCGAGACCGCGGCGCTGTGCGATGCGTGGCGGCCCGGGCAGCCGATCGACGTCAGCGCCGCGATGATGACGCTGACCACCCGGGTCACCAGCCGGGTCCTCCTCTCCGACACCCTGGACGAGGCGGCGGCCGCCGAGCTGAGGAGCTGTCTGTCCACGGTCGTGCGCGGGCTGTTCGTCCGCACGGTGGTGCCGCTGGACGCGCCCTTCCGCTTACCCCTGCCGGCCAACCGTCGCTACCGGCACGCCCTCGCACGCCTGCACGGCCTGGTCGGCGCGGCCGTAGCGCAGCGCCGCGCGGACGCTCCGCGGGACGACCTGCTCGGCACCCTGCTGGCCGCCGAGCGCGGTGACGACGGGCCGCCGATCACCGGACGGGAGGTCCACGACCACCTCATCACCCTCCTGCTCACCGGAGTGGAGACCACCGCCCTGTGCCTGGCGTCCCTCTTCAGCCTGCTGGCCCGGCACCCGCAGGCGGAGCGCCGGGTGCACGCGGAGGTCGACGCGGTGCTCGGCGGGCGCGCGCCCACGACCGCCGATCTGCCGCGTCTGGTGCACACCGGCAACACCGTCACCGAGACGCTGCGGCACTCCCCTCCCGGCTGGCTCTTCACCCGCGTCACCACCGAGGAGACCGAACTCGGCGGCTGCCGGCTGCCCCGCGGGGCCACCGTCCTCTACAGCCCCTACCTGCTCCACCACGATCCCGCGTCGTTCCCCGACCCGGAACGGTTCCTGCCGGACCGCTGGCTGCCGAGCGCCGCGGATGCCGTGCCGCCGGGCGCGATGCTCCCGTTCGCCGCCGGCAACCGCAAGTGCATCGGGGACGCGTTCGCCGTGGCGGAGGCCACCGTGGCGCTCGCGACCGTCGCCGGGCGGGTGCGGCTGCGCCATCGGCCCGGGCCGCCGGCCCGGCCGCGCCCCGCGGTGACCCTGGGGCCGCGGTCGCTGGTGATGACCTGTGAACCGCGCACGGACCGTCCGCAGGACCTCTCCGAACCGAAGGGCAGGTGACAGTGGTGTCGACGACCCAGGAACGCGCGGTACCGCGCCAGGGAGCCAAGGGAGTCCCGGCCGCCGCGGCCACCGACCGCGCGGCCGATCCGGCGGCCACGCTGAACGATCTGATCGACGCCCACCTGTACATGCCCTTCCCCTTCCGCAGCAACCGCCACGAGGCCGAGGCGGCGGCGGGCACGGACGCCTGGCTGGACAGCTGCGGGCTGACCGCCGGACCCGGGGTGGCGAAGATGATCGCCCGTACCCGTCCCGCCCAGCTCGCCTCGTACATCACCCCGGACGCCGACGCGGACATCCTGCTGCTCGTCGCCCGTCAGATCGCCTACCAGTTCGTCTTCGACGACCGGGCGGAGGAGGTGGGGCTGGGCGGGGCCGACCGGCTGCTGCCCATGCTGTGCGAGAGCGTCGCGATCCTCCGCGACGGCCGGCCGCCGACGACGGCCCTCGGCGCGGCCCTGGCCGACCTGCACCGCCAGGTCCGGCAGCGCTGCACCCCCGGCCAGGCGGCGCGGTGGGCGTCGAACAGCCGTGAGTACGTGCACGGCCTGATGTACGAGGCGGTCGCCCAGAACGGGAGCGCGCCGCCGCACATGGGGGTGTGCACGTCGATACGGTCGCTGACCGCCGGCGTGGAGCCGTTCTATCCGCTCTGCGAGGCGGCGGAGGCGCAGGAGATGCGGCCGCAGGAACTCCATCACCCGCTGATGCGGCGGCTGACCCGGCTGTCCGTGGACGCCGCGGTGTGGATACCGGACCTGTACTCGGCGGTGAAGGAGCAGCGTGCGGGCGGCCTGATCAACCTGGCCCTCGGCTACCAGCGGGCGTACGACTGCTCCCTGGCCGAGGCCGTGCTGCCGGCCATCGCGCGGATCAACGGCACCATCCGCGAGTTCCAGCGGATCCGCGCGGAACTCCGGCCGGAACTGAGCGCCGCCGGCCTCGGCTACGTGGACGGGATGAGCGGCTGGATCCGCGGGTGCTACCACTGGTCGCGGACGGTACCGCGCTACGCCGACTCCGCACAGGCGCCCGCCCGTTAGGACCTGCCGCCCGCTCGGCCCCCGGCCTTCGGCCCGCCTGTCCGTCCCGCGGTCTTCGACCCGCCCATTCGGCCGGAGTTACCCACTTGGAGGGCACCTCAATCCCCTGTGAGGGCTGATTCACCCTTCCTTGCCCCTTGCGTGCCCCGTTCGGCCGCCCGGGGGCTGCCCGGGCGTACGCTCTGGCTTCCCCCGGAGGACAGGGCCCAAGGACAGGAAGCGGTAGGGCACATGGCACATGAGCCGTGGCAGTCACACACCGAACACCGACCCCTGCTCGAACGCCAGCGGGAACTGCGCGTGCTCGACGCCGCGTTGGCCGACCTCGCCGCGTCCGCCGACGGTGCCCCGCGCCGTGGCGGGCTGCTCGCCTTCACGGGCGCGGCGGGGCTGGGCAAGACGACGCTCATGGCGCAGTTGCGCGCCCGTGCCGCCGCGCGGGGACTCACGGTGCTCTCGGGCCGGGGCGGGGAGACGGAGCAGGAACTCGCCTTCCACGTGGTGCGGCAGCTCGTGCAGCCCCCGCTGGCGGCGATGCCCGGACCGGAACGCCGCGCGTTCCTGGGCAGTTGGTACGACATCGTCGCCACCGCGCTCGGTCTGGAGGCGTCCGGCAGCGCCCGCGTGCCCGACCCAACCGGGGTGCGGGACGGCCTGGACTGGGTGATGACGCGCCTGGCCGTGGAGCAGGCGCCGGTCGTGCTGCTGCTCGACGACGCGCACTGGGCCGACGCCGAGTCCCTGAGCTGGCTCGCCTCCTTCGCGGCGCGCATCGAGAACCTTCCGCTGCTGATCGTCGTCGCCTACCGCCCCGGCGAACTGCCGCCCGAGGCCACCGCGTTCCGGTCGCTGCTCGAACACCACGAGAACCGTCCGCACGCCCTCATGCCGCTCTCCGCGGCGGGCGTCGCCCGGATCATCAGGGACCATCTGGGCGAGGGAGCCGAGGAGGAGTTCTGCGCGGAGTGCTGGACGGTCACCGAGGGGCGCCCGTTCGAAGCGGTGGAGCTGGCGATCCGGCTGGCCGAACGGGAGGTGCGGGGCACCGGGGACGAGCTGCCGGTCATGCGCGACCTGGCCTCGGCGATCAAGGGCCCGGGACTGCTGGACCGGCTGCGCCGGCTCGGCACGACGACCGTGCGTTTCGCCTCGGCCGCCGCCGTGCTGGGCACCTCCGTCTCACCGGAACTGGCCGCCACGATCGCCGTGGTCGGTGTGGAGCAGGCCGCACAGGAGACCGCGAAGCTGCGGGCCGCCGGGATCCTGACCGACAGCCAGTCCCCCGGCGGCGGACTCGAGTTCGCGCATCCGCTGATCGCCACGGCGATCTACCAGTCCATCCAGCCGGGCTTTCGGGTCGGCCTGCACAACGCCGCCGCGGTGGCCGTCCGCGCCGCGGGGCTCGGGCCCACGGCCGCCGCGCGGCATCTGCTGGAGGTCCCGTGCGAGGCCAGGCCCGAGGCGGTCGAGTGCCTGCGGGAGGCCGGCCGTGAGTACCTGCGGGCGGGGGCTCCCGAAGCCGCCCGCCGGGTGCTGACCCGGGCGCTGCAGGAGCCGCCGCTGCCCGAGGACCGGGCCGCGCTCCTGCACGAACTGGCCTGCGCGACCTTCCTCATCGAGCCCGCGGCCACCGTCACCCTTCTCCGGGAGGCGCTGGCGGAGCCGGACCTCGCTCCCGATCTGCGGGCCTCCGTCGTCTACCGGCTGACGCAGGCCCTGGCCCACACGGACCGCATGGCGGAGGCCGCCCGCGTGGCCGCCGAGGAGGCACAGCAGGCCACCGATCCGCGGACACGGCTGCGCATGCAGGCCGATCACTTCGTGTGGAGCGCCTTCCGCAGCGACGAACCCGACTCACCTGCCCGGTCCCGCAAGCTGGCGCGGCTGGCCGGACGGCTGACGGGGCGCACCCTGGAGGAGCGCTACATCCTGGGACTGCGCGCCTGGGACGCCATGGTGCGCGGGGAGCACCGGCAGACCGTCCTGGAACACGCCGAGAGGGCGCTGCGCGGAGGGCTGAGCTGGACCGACGAGCACCGGGGTTTCGAGGTCCCCGCCTCGGTCGCCCTGCTGTTCATGTACTGCGACCAGCCCCGGCGGGCCGAGGAACTGTTCGGCCGGGGCATCGCCGAGTGCACGGACAAGGGCTGGCGCGGCTCCCACCTGGCCCTGGGGCAGACTCTCCTCGGCTACATCCGCTACCACCGCGGCTGTCTGGCCGAGGCGGAGGACCTGGTTCTGGAGGGCCTGCGGATCGCCGACCGGGTGGAAGGCGCGGTTCCGGCCCAGTGGTTCGCGGTCGGTGTCCTGATCCAGACCCTGCTGGCCCGCGGCCGGGTCAAGGAGGCCCGGCAGGTCGCCGACGAGCACCGCTTCGGCGAGACCGCGCCGAACGCGGTCATCTACCCCGACCCCCGCACGGTCTACGCCGAGCTGCTGCTGGTGGAGGGCCGCGACGCCGAGGCGGTGCGGCTGCTGGCCGGCGTCGGTGACCGGCTGGACGCCCGGGCCTGGCGCAATCCGGCGTGGTGCCCCTGGCAGCTGGACCTGGCATCGGCGCTGGCCCCCACGGCCCCTGAGCGTGCCGTCGGCCTGGCGACGGAAGCCGTCGCGCGGGCGCGGGCCTTCGGCGCCGCGTCGGCCACCGGGCAGGCGCTGCGCACCCTGGCCGAGGTCACCGGCGGACCGGCTGCGCTCGATCTGCACGCGGAGGCGGTGTGCCTGCTGGAGGGGTCCCCGGCAGGCTACGAGCTGGCCCGCGCGCTGGTCGGGCACGGCGCGGCGCTCGCCCGCAACGGCAGGCTCCCCGAGGCCGCCGACCGCCTGTACCGGGGGCTGGAGACCGCCGTGCACTGCGGGGCGGAGGCCCTGGCCGGCCGGGCCCGGGCGGAGCTGTCGGCCGCGGGGATGCGCCCGCTGCCTCTGCGGTACGGGCAGACCGACACGCTCACCGCCCAGGAACGCAGGGCCGCCGAGCTGGCCGCTCAGGGGCACCCGGTCGCGGTGGTCGCCAAGGAGTTGCACCTCACCGAGCGGGGAGTGCGCCAGCTCCTCTCCTCCGTGTACCGGAAGGTCGGCACCGACGCGGCCGGTCTCGCCGCCGCCCTGGAGACCTTTCCCCGGTCCTGCCCCTGAGCGCGGAGGCGACCGTGGCCGGGACACGGCCCGGACGCCGCTGTCCGGTGCGCGGCGCCCGGGCCGTGAGGCTCACGCTGCCCGGGTGGCGCCGGGGGCGGCCCGGTCGTGGTGGATCGGTCCGTCGGAGCCCGTGAGCGGGGCGCCGGTGCCGCCGCGCCTTGCGGCGACGATCTCGGCCGCGATCGACAGGGCGGTCTCCTCCGGGGTCCGCGCGCCGAGGTCCAGGCCGATCGGGGACCGCAGGCGGGCCAGTTCCGCTTCGCTCACGCCTGCCTCGCGCAGCCGGCGCCGGCGGTCCTCGTGGGTGCGGCGTGAGCCCATCGCGCCGACGAAGGCGACCGGCATCCGCAGCGCGACCGTGAGCAGCGGTATGTCGAACTTCGCGTCGTGGGTGAGCACGCACAGCACCGTCCGCCGGTCCGTGGGGGTCTCCCGCAGATAGCGGTGCGGCCAGTCGACGACGATGTCGTCGGCCTCGGGGAAGCGGCCCCGCGTGGCGAACACGGGCCGGGCGTCGCACACCGTGACGTGGTACCCGAGGAACTTGCCCGCCCTGACCAGTGCCGCGGCGAAGTCGACCGCGCCGAAGACGATCATGCGGGGCGGGGGCAGGGTGGACTCCACGAGGAGGGTCAGACCGCCCGGGCAGTGCGAGCCGTCCTCGGACAGCTCCACCGTGCCCGTACGGCCGGCCTCCAGCAGGGCCCGGGCCTCGGCGACCGCGGTGCGGGCCGCTTCCGGGTGGTCGCCGAATCCGCCGTCGTCCGCGCCCTCGTCCGTCCCGTCCGGCCGGACCAGCACCGTGGCGCCCAGCAGGTCGTCCGGGCCCCGGACGATCCGGGCGACGGCCACCGGCTCGCCCCGGACGGCGGCCGACAGCGCCGCCCGCAGGACCGTCCGCACGGGTGCGTGCGACGGGACCGGGGTGATCATCATGTCGATGGTCCCGCCGCAGGTCAGTCCGACGGCGAAGGCGTCCTCGTCGCTGTAGCCGAACTGTTCGAGGACGGTGGTGCCGTCCTGCAGCGCCTGCCGGCACAGGTCGTAGACCGCGCCTTCCACGCAGCCGCCGGAGACCGAGCCGATGACGGTGCCCTCGCTGTCGACCGCGAGGGCCGCGCCCGGGCCGCGCGGCGCGCTGCCGCCGACGGCCACCACGGTGGCGACGGCGAAGGCGCGGCCCTCCTCGGTCCAGCGGTGCAGTTCCCCGGCGATGTCAAGCATGTGGCTCCCCTGCGGCCGCCTGCAGGACCCGGTCGGGGCGGATGGGCAGGTGGCGGTGGCGGACGCCGGTGGCGTGCCAGACCGCGTTGGCGACGGCGGCCGCGGCGCCGACGATGCCGATTTCGCCGACGCCCTTGATCCCGACCGGGTCGTCCGGATCCGGGTCGTCGACCCAGTCGGCCTCGATCAGCGGCGGTACGTCGGCGTGCGTGGCGACGTGGTAGCCGGCGAGGTCGGCGCCGTAGAGGCCACCGCTGGCCCGGTCGCGGACGGCCTCCTCGTGCAGCGCCATGGAGATGCCCCAGATCATGCCGCCGACGAGCTGGTTGCGTGCCGTCAGCGGGTTGACGATCTTGCCTGCGGCGAAGATGCCGAGCATGCGGCGCACCCGGACCTCGCCGGTGGTGACGTCCACGGCGACCTCGGCGAACTGGGCGCCGAAGGAGTGCCGCTCCTTGCGGGCCAGGGCGCCGACGGCCTCGGTGGTGTCGGACCGTACCGTGATGCCCTCCGGCGGGATGTCGGTGCCCAGTGCCAGCCGTTCGCGCAGTTCTCCGGCCGCGGCGGTGACGGCCCAGGCCCAGGAGCGGGTGCCCATGGAACCGCCGGCGATCATCGCCGGCCCGAAGTCGCTGTCGCCGATGCGTACCCGGACCTTGTCCGGGGTGGTCGCCAGGGCGTCGGCGGCGATCAGGACCAGCGCGGTACGGGCGCCGGTGCCGATGTCCGCGGCGGCGATCCGCACGGTGAAGGTGCCGTCCGCCTCGGCGGTGACGATGGCGGTGGACGGTCCGGCTCCGGAGGGGAAGGACGCGGCGGCCATGCCGGTGCCGAGCAGCCAGCGTCCCTCGCGGCGCACGCCGGGGCGCGGGTCCCGGTCCGCCCAGCCGAATCTGCGGGCACCCTCACGGAAGCAGGCTTCCAGGTTGCGGCCGCTGAAGGGCAGCCCGGAGGCGGGGCCCCGCTCCGGTTCGTTGCGCCGGCGCAGTTCGATCGGGTCCAGGCCGCATTTCTCGGCGAGTTCGTCGAGCGCCGACTCCAGCGCGAAGGACCCCGGGGCCTCTCCCGGTGCGCGCATGAACGTCGGGGTCGGTACGTCCAGCCGGACGATGCGGTGGGCCGTACGGTGGGCGTCGGCGTCGTACATCACCCGCGAGGGGGCGGCGCAGGACTCGACGAACTCGTGCACGGACGAGGTCTGGTTGAGCGAGAGGTGTTCCAGCGCGCGCAGGCGTCCGTCGGCGTCCGCGCCGAGCCTGATCCGCTGGGCAGTCGGGCTGCGGTAGCCGGTCAGCGAGAACATCTGGCGGCGGGTCAGCACGACACGGACCGGACGGTGCAGGACGGTCGTGGCCATCACGGCGCCCACCTGGTGGACGCGGACCCCCTTGCTGCCGAAGCCGCCGCCGACGTGTTCGGAGCGCACCCGCACGGCGGACGGGTCGAGCGAGAACAGGTTGGCCAGTTCGCCGACGACCCAGGTGGCGCCCTGGTTGGAGTCGACGACCTCCAGCCGCCCGCCGTCCCACAGGGCGGTGGCCGCGTGCGGCTCCATCATGCTGTGGTGTTCTTCGGGGGTGGTGTACTGCTGGTCCAGGGCGACGGCGGAGGCGGCGAGTTCGGCTTCCAGGTCGCCCTTCTCGACCACCGCCGGCATATGGCCCTCCAACGCGTAGGCGTCGGTGCGGTCGGCGGAGAACTCGGTGTCGTGCGGCTCCTGTTCGTAGTGCACGACGAGGGCTTCGGCCGCTTCCCGGGCCTGCTCGGAGGTCTCGGCGACGACCAGGGCCACCGGCCAGCCCAGGTGCGCCACCCGGTCGTTCTGGAAGAGGGTGCAGGTGGGGTCCGGCGGAGTGCCCAGCATGCCGATGAAGTCGGTCTTCAGGCGGGGCGCGTTCCCGTGGTGCAGGACGGTGAGGACGCCGGGCATGGCGAGGACGGGCGCGGTCTCCACGGACCGGATCCGGCCACGGGCCACGGTGGAGAGCACCAGCCAGCCGTGGGCCAGGTCGGCGAAGGGGATCTCGCCGGCGTAGCGCGCGGCTCCGGTGACCTTGTCGCGGCCCTCCACACGGGTGTGCGCGGTGCCCACGGCGCCCTGGACGGTCGTACGCGTTCCGGTGGCGGTGGTCATCGGGCGGTCTCCTCGGCGAGTTCGGTCAGCACGGCCACCACCAGGTTGCGCATGAGGGTCACCTTGTACCCGTTGTGCGGCAGCGGGTCGGCCGCCGCCAGCTCGGCGTCCGCGGCGGCGGCGAAGGCCGCGGCGTCGGCGGGTGCACCGGTCAGCGCCTGTTCGGCCGCGCGGGCCCGCCAGGGGCGGGAGGCGACGGCTCCGAAGGCGAGGCGCACTTCGTGAACGGCGCCGTCGCGGACGTCGAGCGCGGCGGCCACCGAGCCGATGGCGAACGCGTAGGAGGCACGCTCGCGCACCTTGCGGTAGCGCGAGTTGCCCGCGACCGGGGCGGGCGGCAGCGTGACACCGGTGATCAGCGCCCCGGGCGGCAGAGCGGTCTCGCGGTGCGGGGTGTCTGCCACGGGCAGGTAGAAGTCCGCGAGGGGCAGGCTGCCCGGCCCGTCGGCCGTCACGTAGGAGACGACGGCGTCGAAGGCGGTCAGGGCCACCCCCATGTCCGACGGGTGGACCGCCACGCAGTGCTCGGAGGCGCCCAGGATCGCGTGGTTGTGGTGCTCGCCCTCGATCGCGGGGCAGCCGCTGCCGGGGACGCGCTTGTTGCACGCCCGGGTGACGTCGGTGAAGTAGCCGCAGCGGGTGCGCTGGAGCAGGTTGCCGCCGACGGTGGCCATGTTGCGCAGCTGGCCCGAGGCACCTGCCAGCACCGCCTGCGCCAGCGCGGGGTAGCGGCGGCGCACCTCGGGGTGGGCGGCCAGGTCGCTGTTGGTGACCGTGGCGCCGATGCGCAGGCCGCCCTCCTCGGTGGGCTCGATCCCGTCGAGCGGGAGCTCGCGCACGTCGACGAGCCGGGCGGGCCGCTCGACACCGGTCTTCATCAGGTCGACCAGGTTGGTGCCGCCGCCGAGGAACCGGGCGTCCGGGTCGGCGTCCAGCAGGGCGACGGCACCGGCGACGTCCCGGGCCCTCTCGTAGCCGAACTCCCTCATGCCACGGCCTCCTTGGTCTCCGCGGCCGACGCCTTGCCGTCGGACTGCGTGGTCGCGGCGGCCCGGGCGACCGCCTGGGCGATGGACGCGTAGGCGCCGCAGCGGCACAGGTTGCCGCTCATCCGCTCCTTGATCTCCTCCGGAGTCAGCGGAGGCGGCCCCGCTTCGGGACGCACGTCGTCGGTGGCGGCGCTCGGCCAGCCGGCGGCGTGCTCCTCGATCATGGCGACGGCCGAGCAGATCTGGCCCGGTGTGCAGTAGCCGCACTGGTAGCCGTCGAGGTCGAGGAAGGCCTGCTGCACCGGGTGCAGCCGGTCGCCTTCGGCGATGCCCTCGACGGTGGTGATCTCACGCCCCTCGGCAGCGACCGCCAGCTGGAGACAGGCCACAGCGCGACGGCCGTCGAGCAGCACGGTGCAGGCACCGCACTGTCCCTGGTCACAGCCCTTCTTGGTGCCGGTCAGATCGAGCCGCTCCCGCAGGGCGTCGAGCAGGGTGGTGCGGTGGTCGACGGACAGCGCGTGCTTCTCGCCGTTGATGTTCAAGGTGATCGGGCTGTGCGTCGACGAGGTGGCTGGGTCCATGGTCAGCTTCTTTCGCGTATGCGGCGGAAACACGTCGGGATGTCGGCCTGAAAGATGACGAGTCCGGAAAATGCGGCGCGTTGCGGGGTAAGGACTCAGGTGGCAGGAGTGGGCACTGTACGTGGCAGAAAAGCGCTGCCCGCCGCTATGGTGGACGACAAGCGGACAGCTGTCCGTTATCGAAAACCTACCGGACAGCTGTCCGCTTAGCAAGACCGGGTTCGGCTACGCACCCGAAAGGAGCACGAGTGCAGCACAAGAAGCACGCCCCTCTGCGCTCGGACGCGCAACGCAACCGCGAGACCATCCTGGAGGTCGCGGTGGCCGAGCTGACCCGCTGTGCCGACGTCCCCCTCAGCCTGATCGCCAGGAAGGCGGGGGTGGGGCAGGGCACGTTCTACCGCAACTTCCCCAACCGCGAGGCGCTGGTCCTGGAGATCTACCGGCACGAGATGCAGCAGGTCTCCGACAGCGCGGCCGAACTGCTGAAGTGCCGCCCTCCCGACCGGGCGCTGCGGGAGTGGATGGACCGCCTGGCCCGGTTCGCGATGACCAAGGCCGGGCTGGCGGACGTGATCCGCCAGGCCACGAGCGGACCGGGCAGCCCGGCCAAGCCGGGGCACACCGCTCTGTCCACCGCCGCCGAACTGCTGCTCCGCGCCGCGGAGGAGGCCGGCACCATCAGACCCGGCGTGAGCGCGGACGACTTCGTCCTCGCCATCGCCGGCATCTGGCAGCTGGATCCGCACGGCGACTGGCAGTCCCGCGCGAGCCGCCTCCTCGACCTGGTGATGGACGGCCTGCGCGTCGGAGCGCCCGGCCGCTGAGGGCGCACGGCTCCCTCCGGAACGCGAACGGACCCGGCCGCGAACCACCGCCCGCCTCCGGCCACCCCCTCTCCCCCGAGCCCGTCGCCTCACCCGGCCTCGCCTCACCAGCCCTCACCCCACCCGCGTCACCCCACCCTCGTCACCTCGCCCCGCCCCGCACCGTCCTGCCCCTCTGGGCGCTCCTCCCCTCGCCCTCTCCCCCATCTCCCCTCAACGGGCCCCGAGTTCGTGTCACCTCGTTTCGTCCCGAGGGGTCCTCGCGCCCCGCGCGTAAACACAAGTGACGCTGCCACGACAGCGACACCGTGAACCTCGCCGCAGGCAGCGCCCGCGAACCAAGGAGCAGGGGACGACATGAGATTCCTGGACCGTGAACGTGCGGCCCTCACCAAACTGCTGCCGGGGCTCGACGACAGCCTGCGAGCCGTACCGCTGATGACCCTGGAGCGGCCCGGCAGCCCGGGCATCGGGCTCTTCCGGGACAGCGGCGGCCCGGGGCTGCTCGCCCCGGCGTCGCTCCAGGGCCGGGGCGCCACCGCGCTCGACGCCGTACGGGTGCAGCGCGCCCTCGGCAGCCGCTCGCCCTCCCTGGCCGTGGCGACCACCATGCACCACTTCTCGATGGCGACCCTCGTCGGACTGAGCAATGCCGGTGAAGGCCTGGAGTGGATGCTGGTCCAGGCCGTCGCCACGGAGAACCAGCTGATGGCCTCCGGGTTCGCCGAGGGGCGCAGCGGCGCCGGCATCCTGTCGCCGTCGATGTCCGCCACTCCGACACCCGAGGGGCTGCGGATCACCGGCGTGAAGCGCCCGTGCAGCCTGGCCCGCTCCATGGACCTGCTCACCGCGAGCGTGCTCGTGCCCCGCGAGGACGGCGAGGGCGAGGAACTGGCCGTGGCCCTGGTACCCGCCGCCAGCGAGGGGCTGAGCGTCAGCGGTTTCTGGTCCAGCGGGTTCCTGGCGGGCGCGGAGAGCGACCAGGTGACCCTGGACGGCGTGCTGGTGCCGCCCGACCTCATGGTGCGCACCGCGTGCCCGCCCGGGGCCCGGCTCGACGAGGTGCAGACGATCGGTCTGGTCTGGTTCGAGCTGCTGATGACGGGCAGCTACCTGGGCGCGGCGAGCGGCCTGGTGGAGCGGGTGCTGCTCAACGACCGGGTACCCGAGAGCGAGCGGGTCGCGCTGCTGGTCGCCGCCGAGAGCGCGGCGGCGTCCGTCGAGGGCCTCGCCCGCCGTGTGGACGAGAGCACTCCCGACGAGTCCGCGCTGGCCGAATCGCTCTACGTCCGCTACGGCGTCCAGGACGCGCTGTCCCGGATCGTCCCGCGCGCGGTGGAACTGCTCGGCGGCCTGAACTTCATGACCTCCGACGAGGTCGGCTACCTCGCCGCCTGTACCAACGGCCTCGCCCTGCACCCGCCGTCCCGGTCGCGGATGACCGGCCCGCTGGCCGCTTATCTGGCCGACGGGTCACTGACCGTGGCCTGACACCCCCGCACGACGGCGCCCGGCCGCCGCCTGACACCCGGCCGCCACCGCGCGCGGTCGGCCCTGACGGCCCGCCGCCACGGCGCGTGGCTGCGCCTGTCGACCCGCCGGCACAGTGCCCCGCCGTGGCGTGAGACACCGGGGCCCCGTCACGCATCGCCGTGCCCGGCCGCGGTCGGCGCCACGCGCCACCGGACCCACCGGACCCACCGGCCCTTCCGCCACCGCCGTCACATCCGTCATGCCCGTCGTATCCGATACCCCGTCGTATCCGTCACCGCCGTCGTACCCGCCACTCTCGTACCCACCGCCGCCGAAGCTGTCGCCGTCGCACCTGTCGCCGCCGAACCGGTCGGCCCCACGTCGTTCCCGTCACCGCGCCCATCGCCGTGTCCACCGCGCCGGCCGCCCACCGGGCTTCCCGGCCCGCGCCGTCACCGTCCGTCTCCGACCGAGGGGATCCTTCGCATGCCTCATCTACCGCCGCCCCGCCGCCCGGTGCTCCTGCTGACCGGGGGCTCCGGTGTCCTCGGCCGGGCACTGATCGAGGAGCTGTCGCCCGGCTTCCGCATCATCTGCCTGCGCCACCGCACACCCGTGGACGACCCCCGGGTCGAAGAGGTGAGCGCCGACCTGCTGGAACCCGGCCTCGGCCTGTCCCGGACCGAGTTCGCGCGACTGGCCGACGACGTCGACCTCGTCGTGCACTCCGCCGCGGCCACCAACTGGAAGGCCGAGCCCGAGGCGATCTGGCGGGCCAACCTCGACGGCACCGCCACCATGCTCGACCTCGCCGTCCGCGCGCAGGCGCCCTTCCACCACATCAGCACCGCCTTCGTGGCCAACCCGCTGGCCGAGGAGGAGCAGCGGCGCTTCCCCGGTGCCGCCGCCTACCTGGCCTCCAAGACCGCGGCGGAACAGGCCGTGCGCGAGGCGCCGGTGCCCGCGACGATCCTGCGTCCGTCGGTGGTGATGGGCGACTCCGTCACCGGCCGCATCGCGGGCGCCCAGGGGCTGACGCGGGCCCTGGGAGCCATCGTGAAGGGACAGGTCCCGGTCCTGCCCGGAGAGCCGGGGGCGCGCATCGACATGGTGCCCCAGGACGTCGTCGCCCGTGCTGTCGGCGCGTTGCTGCGCGGCGGGGTCACCCAGGGCGAGTACTGGCTGACGGCCGGCACCGAGGCACTGCTGCAACGCGAGGTCGTCGACACCTGCATGGAGTTCGCCGACCGGTACGGTCCCCGCCCGCACCCCCCGCGGCTGATCCCGCTGGAGTCGGTGCACCGGCTCCTGCTCCCGCTGATCGAGGGCCCGGCCTTCCCGGAGTCGCTGCGCCGCCGTTTCCACACGTACGCGGAACTGCTGCTCGTCTTCCAGCGGGCCCTGCCCTTCGAGTCCTCCCTGGGCTCGGCGCACTGCGGCACGGCCGTCGCCAAGGACGACCTGCGCCGGGCGCTGCTGAGCAACCTGGCCGCCTGGGCGGCGGGTCCGGCGGGCCTGCGACGGCAACGGCGGACCCGGCCGGCCCTCCAGGAGGGCACCGCGCCCCGGGAGCTGGCGTCATGACGGCGCTCCCCGTCACCGAGACCGCGCCTTCCCCGGCAGGCCCCCGAGCCCCGGAAGCGACGGAGGATGCGGCACCGCCGCCCCCGGACCTCCGGGCCGACGGAGCGCACATCGCCCGTCTCTACCGTGAGCACCTGGCCTCCGGCCGCGCGGTGCTCGGCGAGGTGCTCGGCGGCATGGTGGAGACGGCGTCCGAGGGTGCCTGGGTGCACACCGCGGACGGCCGCCGCTATCTGGACTTCGGCGGGTACGGCGTCTTCATCCTCGGCCACCGGCACCCGGCGGTGACCGCCGCGGTGCACCGGCAGATCGACGCCCACCCGCTGGCCACCCGGGTGTTCCTGGAGCCCGTCGCCGCCCGGGCCGCCGCCGCGCTGGCCGCGCACACCCCGCTCGGCCTGGACCGGGTGCACTTCGTCAACTCCGGCGCGGAGGCCACCGAGGCCGGACTCAAACTGGCCCGCGCCCACGGCCGCACCGCGCTGGTCAGCACCGTCGGCGGATACCACGGCAAGACCCTCGGCGCGCTCAGCGCGACCGCCAACCCGACCTACCAGGACCCGTTCCGTCCCCTGCTGCCGGACAGCGCGGCGGTGCCGTTCGGGGACCGGGAGGCCCTGGAGGACATGCTCGCCCGCTTCGGCGAACGGGCCTGTGTGATCGTGGAGCCCGTGCAGGGCGAGGGCGGCGTCCGCATCCCCCCGCCGGGCTACCTGGCGGACGCGGGGCGGCTGTGCCGGACGTACGGTGCCTTCCTGATCGTGGACGAGATCCAGACAGGTCTGGGCCGGCTGGGTTCGTGGTGGGGTGTGGACACGGAGCACGTCCGTCCCGATGTGCTCCTCGTGGGCAAGGGCCTGAGCGGCGGTGTGGTGCCGGTCGCCGCGATGGTGGCCACCGACGAGGCCTACGCGCCGTTCTCGCGCGACCCCTACCTGCACACCTCCACCTTCGCCGCCTCGCCGCTCGCCTGCGCCGCCGCGCTGGCCGCCGTGCAGACCATGGAGCGGGAGGACGTGCCGGGCCGTGCCCGGGCGCTGGGACTGAGGCTGCTGCACGGCGTGCGCGCCGCCTGTACGCCCTACACCGGCGGCCTCGTCCGCGACGTGCGCGGCCGTGGCCTGCTGATCGGCTTGGAGTTCGGTGTCGAGCAGGCCGTGGGCGAGCTGATCCTCGAACTGGTCGGGCGTGGCGTCCTGGTGAACCACTCGCTCAACGCGGGCCGTGTGCTGCGGCTGACCCCGCCGGCCGTCGTCACCGACGACGAGCTGGGACTCTTCCTCACGGCCCTGAGCGAGGCGCTGCGAGCGGTGGCGGCCCGGGTCGGCTGACCGGCCCTCCTCCCGTCCCCCTTCGCCTCTTGCCTCCCCGGACCGCTCTCCCCTCTCTCCTCGAAGGCCCCTGCGCACCACGGGGCTGCCGAGGCCGACCACCGACCACCACGACCACGACCACGACCACGACCACGACCACGACCACGACCACGACCACGAAAGGTATTGCCATGCGTCGCGTGACCGTACAGATGAACGCCCAGGACGTGAGCCCGGAAGCAGCCTACGAACGCATCCGGGACTTCCGCCGCTATCCGGACGTCACCGAGACCGTACGCGAGGTGGTGGTGCATCCGCCCGGCGCCGACGGCTCGGTGGTGTCGGACTGGACCGTCCGGTTCCGCAACGGCCTGATGCGGTGGTCGGAACGTGACTCGTTCCATCCGGAGCGCCTGACACTCGGCTTCACCCAGCTGCGCGGCGACTTCGAGGTGTTCGAGGGGACCTGGCGGTGCGCGCCGACCGGGTCCGGCACCGTCGTGACCTTCGACGCCGTGTTCGATCTGGGCATCCCGACCCTGGCCGACATGCTGGACCCGGTGGCGGAGTCCACACTGCGCACCAACATCGAACTGATCCTGGGCGGACTGCTCGGCTCCGTCACCGCGGCGCCGGCCCTCCCGCTGCCCCGGACGGCGGCGCCCGTCAGTGGCTGATCTCGCCCTCGCCCCGCTCAGACCGGGAGCACCGCCCGCCGCGGGCTGGGACACGCTGCGCGACGAACCCGGTCCCGACGCCGTCCGCTGCCTCGCCCTCTACACCAGGCTGGCGGCCGGGGTCACGGTGGTCACCGCGCTCGACGCCGCCGGCCGGCCGGCCGGGATGACCGTCTCGGCCCTGACCTCCGTGTCGGCCCGGCCTCCGCTGCTGCTCGCCTGTCTGCGCGGCGGTTCGCAGACGCTGACCGCCGTACGGGAGCGCGGCGCGTTCGCCGTCAGCTTCCTCACCGAGCGGCAGCGCGGCGTCGCCGAGCGCTTCGCCGACCCGGCCCTGTCCCCCGCCGCCCGGTTCGCCGGCGTCCCGGTCCGGCAGGTGCTGGGCGTGCCGGTGGTGTCCGAGGCGCTCGCCTGGTCGGTGTGTGTCGTGGAGGACGTACGCCGCTACGGCGACCACGACGCGGTCGTCGGCCGGGTACGGGCCGTCGAGGCCGGCGCCGGCAGGCCGCTGGTGTGGCACGACCGTACCTTCCACGCCCTCACCCCCCTGCCACCCCGGACCGCGCCCGCCTCTTCTCCTTCTCAGGCCGCACCCGCTCCTGCTCCTTCTCAGGCCGAAACCGCTTCTCTCCCGTCCCAGGGCGGGGGAAGTTGACCGTTCTCCTCCTCAAGGACGCCCGGCCATCAGCTCCACCGGCCGGGCGTCCGCGTATCCGCTCACCGACATGACCGTCCAAGGAGGCCGTATGTCCCTGCCCCCCATCCCCGGAGTGAACGCCGACGACGCGCGGACCGAACTCACCCGCACGCCCGAGCGGCTCGCCGGCAACACCACGGCGGCGAGCCACCGGGTCGCCGCCGCTCTCGACGCCGAGGCCACCGCGGACGACTGGGGCCGGCCCCCGGACGCCCAGCGCCCGTACCCCGTCGTCCTCGTGCACGGCACCCTGGGCGACCGCCAGTACGTGTGGCGGGAGGCGGTGCCGGTGCTCAAGGCCGCCGGGCACCGGGTCTTCCGGCTGAACTACGGGGAGATGCCGACCCTGCCACGGCTGTACGGCCTCGCCGACATCCGGCTCTCCACCCGGGAACTGGCCGAGTTCGTCGACCGGGTGCTCGCCGACACCGGCGCGGCCCAGGTCGACCTCGTCGGGCACTCGCAGGGCGGGATGATCCCGCACTACTACCTGAAGTTCCTCGGCGGCGCCGGCAAGGTGCGCCGGTTCGTCGGCATCGCGCCCAGCAGCCACGGCGTGACCGTGGAGGGGCTGACGGCGCTGGTCCGCCAGGCGGTCGGGGTGCGGGACATCGTCGAGGAGGAACTGCTCTTCCGGGTGAGTCCGGCGTTCGTGCAGCTGCTGCACGACTCGGAGTTCGTCCGCGAGCTGACGTCGACGGGCGACACCGTCGCCGGCGTGCGGTACACCGTGATCTGGTCCACGCGGGACGAGGTGGTCCAGCCGCCCACCTCGCAGCGGCTCACCCCCAGTGAGCCGGGGCACGAGGTCACCAACCTGTGCCTGCAGGAACTCGCCCCGGACAACCGGGCCACGCACATGGCGATGCCGTACGACCCCGTCGTGCTGCGCGAGATGCTCCGGGCCCTGGACGGCTGAGCGGCCGGCCCGGCGCACGACGAAGTGGGGTGAGGCCCTCGGGCCTCACCCCACCGTCGTGTTCCCGGCCGTGCTCAGTACGCGGTGCACCTGCCCTTCTCGCCGTTCCAGAAGCAGACCTGGCCGACGACGTCGAATCCGGCGACCCCGTTCGGGTCGATCTTGTCGAAGCGCGGCACGGGGATCTGGAGGCCGTTGATCCCGTCACCGGCGAGCGGGCCGCTGGTCACGGTGCGGTCGGGCACGGGACTGCCCTTCTTCAGCTCACCGTTGAAGTACAGCGAGCCGTACTCCCCGGTGTTCCAGGTGCCCTGGCCGGTGCCCTCCACCGAGAACGTCGGCACCGGCAGGGCGCCGAACCGGCCCGTGCCGACGACATGGAAGACGATGTCGGTCAGCTCCGGGGCCGCACCGTCCGGCGAGCGGCAGTCGCGGTAGCCGATGTGGCCGGTCACCTGCGACTGCCGGGTGAGCACGCCGAGCGGCGGGCTGAAGTTCACCTCGGCGTCGAGGCGGCAGACCAGGTCGGGTACGGGCCCCGGGTCCGCCGCCGCGGCCCGGGCGGTGGCGGGGGCGGCCGGGGTGGCAGCCGGTGCGGCGACGGCGGCCGGGGCGGTCAGGCCGAGACCTGCGAGCAGGGCGGCGGGCAGCAGCGCCCTGCGCAGCCGGGGCCGGCGCGAGCGGGGTGGGGTGGCGGTGGTCCGGCTGGTCTTCATACGACGGTTCCTTCCGTGTCCGTGAGGGCTTCGGGGACGTACGCGGGTGCGAGGACCCGCGGGGGGTCAGGCGGTGACGGTGCCGGAGCGCAGGACCTCGCTCGCGGAACCCAGGTGGCGCGCGAGGTCCCGGTAGGACTCCAGGACGCCGGTCTCGGTGTAGGCGATGCCGCGCTCGGCGCAGAACCCCTTCACGAGGGGGTAGGCGTGCCGCAGGGCGGAGCGCGGCATGCCCGGGAACAGGTGGTGCTCGATCTGGTAGTTGAGGCCGCCGTAGAAAAAGTCGCCGACCCGGCTGGTGGGCAGGGTGCGGGAGGTGAGCACCTGGCGCTCCAGCCAGCTCCACTCCCCGCCGGTCCGGGTGGGCAGCCCCTTGTGGTTGACGGCGAAGGCGAGGCCGAGCAGGTAGCCGAGCAGCACCTGGTGCACGGCGAGGAACAGCAGGGCGCTCGGCCAGGGCAGCAGCCAGAACAGCGCACCGAAGAACAGCACCGCGTGCAGGGCCATCAGGCCGCCCTCCAGCCAGGGTTTGCGCACGGCGCGCCGGCGCAGGGCGATGACCCCGGCGATGCGCAGCACGACCGACTCCAGGCCGAGCAGCGGGAAGAAGAGGTAACGCTGGTTGGCGGCGAGGAAACGGGCGAACCCGGTGCGCTGCCGGGCCTGTTCGGGCGCGAAGACCGCGACCCGGCGCAGGATGTCGGGGTCCAGCTCCAGGTGGTTGGGGTGGTTGTGGTGCCGGTTGTGGTGCTGCACCCACCAGCCGAAGCACACCCCGAGCATGAGGTTGCCGTGGATCAGGCCGAGGGCGCGGATGGTCTTCTGGGAGCGGCTGATCTGCCGGTGGCCCGCGTCGTGCAGCAGGAAGGCGAGCTGTTCGTGCCAGACCGCCAGCCAGACCGCCGCCGGCACGATCTGCCACCAGATGCCGTCGCTCAGCGCGAGCGCCGCCCAGCCGACGGCGTTCATCAGCCACACGGTGACGATGGCGGCCGCGTACTGCCCCTTGCGGGGCCGCATCAGTCCGGCTGCCGTGACGCGCCGGGTCAGTTCGCGGAAGTCCTCCTCCGCCGCGCCCGGGTCACGGGGTGCGGAGTCGACTGCCGGGATGTCGGTCATCGGGGGTGCCACCAGCCCTTTCGTTCTCGGTTTCGTACGGGGTGGGGAGGCCGCCTCACGGCGCGAGCCCCATGTCGGCCAGGCGCGCCCGCTGGGTGTTCCCGGCCCATTCGGCGGCGGTCGCCATCCGTTCCTCGGCGGTGGTGTCGGCGAGCCGGCGGCCCGGCCACACCTCGTAGTCGCCGGCGATGTCCCGGTGCTGTTCGAGGCCCTGCTGGAAGAGCTGTTCGCGTCGCAGGGTCAGTTCGCGCACGGGCAGCCGGGACCACAGTTCGACACCGCGGGCGATGAGGTCGCCGATGCGCTTGCGGTCCTCGGGGTGCTGTTCCAGGTGGCGCCGGACGATGGTGGTGCCCACCGACAGGTGGCGGATCTCGTCGATGCCGGCGGCCCGTTCGATCTCGGCGGCGGCGGGATCGAAGGGGCGCCACTTGCGTTCGCTGAGTTCCGCGGTGGGCGCGAGGACGCCCTCGACCAGGACGGTCAGGGTGACGACCCCGCCGACGTAGTCCCGCTGGTCGCGCAGGACCTCGAGGCCGAACTCCTCGAGCGGGGCGAGGACCGCGTCCCGGTCGGCCCCTGCGAGGTCCTCCATGGTGGCTTCCAGGCCGGCCGTCTCGACGCCGAGTTCCAGGAGGTGGCCGCGGAAGGCGTAGGCGTGGCGGGCCTCGTCCATCAGCTGGGTGGTGTAGAAGTCCATGCCGCTGAGGTCGGGGGCGTGCGCGACCAGGTAGGAGATGGCGCGGGCCGCCTTCTCCTCGGCCATGGAACGGAAGGCCAGCTCCTGCATCACGGCCTGCCGCAGCGGTCCTTCGCACAGCATGTGCTCCGGGACCGTGACGTCCGGGGTGCGGCCCATGGGGTCGCCGGCGAGGGTGCCTTCGGGGACGGCGCGGAACCAGTAGCCGAGGTCGCAGCCCTCCGGTGTCAGGTCGGCGTGCAGCGCGCCGTCGAGGAGGCTCGGGGCGCGGTTCCGGTCGGCCTCCGCGGGGATCGCGGTGGGGCGGGCCGGGCCGTGGGCGACGGTTGTGGTCATCTCTGCCTTTCAGCTCAGGGTGTGTGCGCGTCGGTGCGCGAGGGAGGGAGGGCGGGCTCAGACGGCCTTGGTCAGCCGCATCAGCCGCCACACGGCGCCGGGGGTGACCCCGCCCTGGAAGGCCAGGTACTCGGGTTCGATCAGCTGCGGACGCCACTTGAGCTTGAACGACTCCTGGGTGGCCGCCGGGTAGATCGCCTGCCCCTTGGCGGCCAGGAGTTCCAGACAGCGCCGCAGGGCACCGCTGGTGGGCCCGAAGGCGCATGCGTCCGGCCGGAGCTGGACGAACGGGGTGAAGCCGAGGTGGAGCCAGGCGCAGTCCTCGTCCTGGAAGCGGCGCAGCGCGGTGGCGAAGACCATCTCGACGGTGCCGGGCGGGGCGTCGGGCAGCCGCCGGGTCAGGTCGTAGAGCCAGCCGGAGCGGTCGCCGAAGACGGGCGAGTACGACACGTAGGCGACCGTCCGTCCGGCGTGCCGGGCGGTGAACAGCCGCCGGTGCGGTGCGCCGGGCCCGCCGCGCTCACCGATCAGGAAGTCCAGCTCCTTCACATGGCGGCCCTTGTCGCGCAGCCAGGCCCGGTCGACGGCGTCGAGGTCGGCACGGACCTGCGGGGCGGCCCGTTCCCCGGCGGTCACCTCGGTGACGGTCACGCCTTCGCGGCGGGCCCGGTTGACCATGTTGCGCACCTTGACCATGCGCTGCCCGCCGAGGCCGTAGCCGTCGAGGTGGATGCTGAAGGAGGCGCCGAACTGGTTGACGGTGAAGCCGTGCCGGGCGTGCAGTTCGGCTGCCGGGCGCGGCAGTTGGACCGCGGTGACCCGCCGCCCCTCGCTTCTGGCCCGTTCCAGCAGCGCGGTGAGCAGCCGGTCCCGGTCCCCGGCGGCGCAGATCGGTCCGCCGAGCGGGAACAGGTGCCGCCGGCCGCCCTCCCGGTAGGGGACGAAGCCGTCGACGCCGGAGGTGCGGAAACGGCGGTTGCCCGCGTTCAGGGCGAGGAAGGCGCTGCTGTGGCCGGCGTGGCGGCGCAGGATGGCGTAGGCCTCGTCGTCGTCGGGGGCCTCCGGCTGCTGCGGCGGCGGTGCGGGCTGCCGCGCCTGCCGGGTGCTCATCGGGCGGCCGCCTGGTGCCAGGGCACGGACGCGAAGTCGTGCAGCGCGGACTGGACCGAGGGGTGCGGGCGGGGTTCGAAGGACACGGTGAACGACTTGACGAAGTTGCCGAACAGGGCGCGGTCGCCGAACAGGTGGATCGGCAGGACGAGCAGCGCCCATTCCCAGCCGTGCACCAGCACCCAGGCGCCGAGGACCGCGCCCTGCACGCTGAGGCTGTGCATGGTGTTGTACAGGACGTAGTAGACCCGGGAGATCCGCCGGTCGGGGCTGCGGTGGTAGGCGACGGCGCCGGGGAGGTAGCCGATCAGGTCGACGTAGAGGAAGAGCACGGCGGCGACCCACCAGCGGATCTCGGCGAGGTGGGCGAGGAAGAACCCGGCGGCGACGAGCAGTCCGAGCAGGTACTCCAGGCGCAGCAGCCGGTAGGTGGTCGGGGTCTGGCAGAGGTTGTGGCCGTCCATCGCGCTCACCGCCCCCCGGCGGGCCGGGTCGCGGTGACCAGGACCATGCTCTGCTTCTCCAGACCGGGGTGGGCGGCCAGGTGCGGAGCGAAGCGTTCGACGGCGTACGGCAGGGCGAGCAGGTCGGCCGTACGGGCGTCCCAGCCACGTTCGCCCCACCAGTGTTCGGCGTCCGCCAGGTGCCACACCCACGGGGTGCCCGAGCCGGACAGGGCCTCCAGCCAGGGCCGGACGAAGGGCGAGTCGGCCGCGTCGGCGTTGAGGCACTCCGCGCCGAGCGTGCTGCCGGGCGCGGACAGTTCCCCGACGGTGGCGACGAGGCGGTCCACGGCCTCGGGGGCCAGGTAGAACAGGAGCCCCTCGCACAGCCAGGCCGTGGGCCGGCCGGGGTCGAACCCGGCGGCCGTCAGCGCGCCGGACCAGTCGGCGAGGAGGTCGGCGGCGACCGGGACGCGGCGGGCGACGGCCGCCGGGTGACCGGAGACGATGCGTTCCTTGAAGGCGTGCACGGCCGGCAGGTCGACCTCGAAGAGGTGGACTCCGTCGGGCCAGTCGAGCCGGTGGGCCCGGGTGTCGAGCCCGGCGCCCAGCAGGACCACCTGCGGGCAGCCGGAACGGGTGGCGGCGATGAGGTGGTCGTCGAAGAAGCGGGTGCGTACGGCCAGCCAGTCCGGCAGTACCTGCTGGAGCAGGCCGCTGCCGGGCGGGGTGCCCGCCTCACGGGCGCGGGCGAGGAACTCGGCGGCCAGCGGGTCGTCGAAGAGGGCGTCGGCGCGGGCCGACTCCTGGGCCCGCATCCGTACGGTCCACAGGGCCGTTCCGGAGACGCCGTCCAGGGCGGCCGACACGGGGTCGGTCCCGTCGGCGGAACCGGGGTGGGTGTCGTCCTGCGGCAGCAGCATGGGCATCGGTCGGGATCCTTCGTCTCAGGGTGCGCACACGAGCGGGTCGTGCCAGGTGGGAGGGCGGGGGTCGGTAAGGGGTGAGCTGGTGGCCGGGCAGCCCGGCGGCTCGGTGGGTGCCCGGGGCGGCCGGTGCCCTGGTGGGCCGCGCGGGGCCGGTGCCGGGCCGGCGCCGGGGGTGGCTGCGGTGCGGGCGGCGCGCGGACGGGCGGGGGCGGGTTCAGCGCGGTGTCCGTCGGCGGTCGAGCAGGAGGGCCGCGGCGCCCAGGGCCATCAGGCCGCGCGAGGGCGACCAGGAGCGCTGCCCGCCCAGGGAGGCGGGGGTGTACGGCTCGTTGACCTGGAGGGCGAAGCGGCGGTTGGCGGCGTCCGCGAGCACTCCGCGCCACTGCTCGGGGCCCGAGGTCACGGCGGTGAGCAGGTCCATGGTGTTGCGGGCGACCTGGTCGAGCGAGAAGTACTCGCGCAGCAGGGAGACGATGATGCCGCGCACCTCGGACTTGAAGACCTCGGCGAGCGCGATGTCCGGCGCCAGGCAGCGCACCGAACCCTCCAGGTTGGCGAAGGACTTGCCCAGCAGGGAGATGGCCGGCGCCGAGCCGATGCCGCGCCGTGTGGCCTTCTCCAGCACGGTGGTCAGGGACACCCCGAAGTTGATGTCCTCCAGCGAGGCCGTGGCCACCTTGGGCACCAGGGCGGCCATGTCGGAGGCGAACGCCGGCAGGTTGGACCAGGCCGTGACACGGCCCATGTCGGCCCACGCCCAGGCCAGTCCGTGGCCGTCGTTCTGGGCGATGGACATCAGCAGCGGCAGCAGGCGCAGGCTGGTGCGCCGGTCGAGCCGGCCGACCATGCCCCAGTCGATGAGGGTGGCCGGACCGCCCGGCCGCGCGAACACGTTGCCCGCGTGCGGGTCGGCGTGGAACATGCGGTCGACGAAGTAGCCGCGGTACATGAACCGCAGCAGGTCCTTGCCCATGTCCATGCGTTCCCGGTCGCTGAACGCGCGCCGGTCGACGTGGCGGACGGAGGTCCCCGCCGCGAGCGACTGCACCAGCACCTTGGGGGTGGCGTGGACGACCCGGGGCACCTCCAGGGTCGGGTAGCGGCGGATGTTCTCGCGCGCCTCGTCCATGTTGCGCGCCTCGCCGGTGAAGTCCAGTTCGGGCTCCATGGCGTCGAAGATGGAGTCGAGCATCGCCTCCACGTCGATGACCTCGTTGAAGCGGGGCGCGGTGCGTGCCAGGATCCGGGACGCCTTGCGCATCAGCGCCATGTCGGTGCGTACGGTGTCGCGGATGCCGGGGCGCTGCACCTTGACGACGGCCGGGCGGCCGCCGGGCAGTTCCACCCGGTACACCTGGGCCAGCGAGGCGGCGCCGAGCGGGCGGGTGGTGTCGATGTCGTCGAAGCAGAGTTTCCAGTCCGGGCCCAGCTCCGCTTCGAGGACCGGTTCGAAGACGGAGAACGGCTGGACGTCGACCTGGTCGTGGAGGTTCTGCAGCTCGGCGATCATGGCGGGGGGCACCATGTCGGGACGGGTGGACAGGATCTGTCCGAGCTTGACGTAGAAGGGGCCGAGGCTCTCCAGTGCCTGACGGACCGCTCGCGCGCGGCGGCTGCCCTCCCCGGCGGCGGTCTCGGCCGACGGCGGCGAGTCCCGCCCGAACTGCCGTCTGGCCCGGGCCATCTGGCCGACCTCGTCGGTGACGAGGCTTCCCAGCACCTTCACCACCAGCCGGAGCCGGCTGCCGAGCGGGGCACTCATGTGCCACATCCTCCTGATGTCTGACGGATGTCGGGGGTTCCCGACGGAGGCCCGGGTTCTCCGGGCGAAGGCGCACCGAGGGGCCGTACGGCCGCCGCGAGTTGCCTGGCTGTGGCACGGAGGTGCCGCACAGCCGCGGGGAGTTGCCTGTCCGAGGGATCGAGGTTTCCTGTCGCCGCGGGGAGTTGCCGGGCCGGGGAACCGAGGTGGCTCACCGACGTAGGGAGTTGCCGGTCGGAGGCACCCCGACGTCCCCGGCACCTCGGTGGGTCTCCGGGCGAGAGGTGCGGAGTTCCCGGGCGGACACCGTGGTCTGCGGGTGCGGGCACGGAGCCCCGGGACGGACGCCGGAGCGTCCGGAGGGACCACGCCGGTCCCGCGAGGCGGACGCCTCGGTCCGGCACGGTGCTCGTCGGCGCCGCGAGGCGGCCACCGGGCGAAAGCGAGCCTTCGCCCGGTGAGCCCGGCGGCCGGGAGCAGGAAGCCGGCCCGGCCGCCGGGAGCCGCAGAGGGCTCAGGTGGCTTTGCGGGCGGCCGGGGTGCTCGCGCCGGCGAGCGGCCCCGCGACCTTCTGGACGCTCTCCAGGACGCTCGCGAGGTTGGCCACGAGTTCGGTGAGCTGGGCGAGCTGGCCGGGCAGCGCGGCCAGTCCCTCGGCCATGCCCGCCGCACCCGACACCGCCGAGGCGGCGCCGCCCGCGACCTGGCCCAGGGCACCGAGGGGGTTGCCGCCACCGGTGAGGGCGCCCAGGGGGTTGGCTCCGCCCGCGAGCGCGCCCAGGGGGTTGACCGCGCCGGCCGCGCCGGTCAGCGCCGCGAGCGGATTCGCGCCCGCGCCGGTGAGCGCCGCCAGGGGGTTGCCCGCGGCGCCGGTCAGCGCGCCGAGCGGACTGCCCGCTCCGGCCGCCGCGTTGGCGGCGTTGGCCAGCGCGGCGACGGGGTTGGCGACCCCGCCGAGGGCGGACAGCGCGCTGACCGTCCGGAGTACGTCGCCGGGCAGGCCGGTGAGTGCCTGGTACGGGTTGACCGGCCCGAACCAGTCCAGGCCGCCGCGGTCGTCGTCCTTCCGGTCGAGCATCTCGTCGAAGGCCTTCTTCGTGCTGTCGGCGATGTCGCCGATCAGGTCCTTGATGGTGTCCTGCGTGTTGTTCTTCCCCACGGTCACTTCCCTTTCATGAGCCTGTCGGGATCCGGGGAGTCGCCCCACGGAGTCCGGAGGTGGCGTGCACGGAGTGCGGCAATTCGATCCCTGGGTTCCAGGGAATTCGAAGATACAGGAATCCAGGAAACCGGGAACCCTGAAATCCGGAAATGAATAAGATGGAGTTTTTCTGCGGATTCCGCTCACGTTTTTTCTTTTACGTTCACGAAACGTACCGCCGATCGCATGCGATCGTTTTCCGGTTCAGGCCATCGCACCGTCCAGCGCACGGGCGCACACCAGTCGCAGCCGGGCCCGCCCCCGGGTGAAAGCACCTTCCGCAGCCTTCACCGAGATCTGGTGCATGCGCGCGAATTCCAGCGTGGAGATGCCCTGGGCGCGCGCCAGCACGACTTGGCGCTCGCGGCCGCGCAGCAGGTGCACCTGACCGAGCAGCCAGCGCCCGAAGTCCTGGTCGCACACTCCTTCGTCCGGCATCTCGGGGGCGCGCGCGTCCGCCGCACGCCGCAGCAGCCGATGACGTCGTTCCTGTTCACGGTAGTGATCGACACACAGGCGCAGGGCGACCGAGGTCAGAAACGGCCCGATCCGCTCCCGGTCCAGGTTGCCGTGCGCGGCAGCCCGGAGCATTGCCTCCTGTACGCAGTCCTCCGCGTCCTGGGCGTTCGGAAGCCGGCGGCGCACCAGCCGCATCAGGCGTTCGCGGTGGCCGGCAATGACATCCCAGGAGAATTCCCGCTGGAACTCTTTTGAACGATTGAACTCTTCAGAACAGTCCACGAAATCCCTCCGCCCGTCACCCCGGAAAATGTCCTTCCCGGAACATCAGCAAACGGGCGAGGTGGACGTCCACTCATCCGCGTGAAGGTGGCAGGACAGGCGGTACCTCGGGTTCCGTTTCGTGCTAGCGTGCCATGGACGAAGAGGCCGGACGAGCCGCTGTTCCAAGAAGTCGGCGCAGTATGAATCCGCCCAGCGGAAACGTAACGGCAGGCGCGGAAACGTACCAGCACTGGGTAAAGCGTGACCGGTTTCCAGGGAGCTCTTCGGCAGGGGCGGGTCCCGGGGGGCGGCCGCCGGATCGGGCGGGGTGGCGTCAGTCCCGGGGAACGGTGATCCGGGCGAGCACCCCGCCGGTCCACCGGATCCGCGCGAGGCGACCACCGCCCTCGTCCGGCCGGATGTCCGAAGGGGGCAGGTCACCCCTCCCGGGGGCGTCGAGCGCGGTGAGCCAGTGGTCGGCCAGGGCGGTCCCGTGCCGCCGTTCCCAGCCGGTGGGCGGGGACTGGTTCGCCAGACCGGGGGCGGGGCGCGGGGCGGGGCGCTCGTACGGCCGGCTCACGCCTGCACCGCCAGGCTCTGCCGGGTGACCGGGGCGAGCGGGGGCAGTCCGGCGGCGTAGCGTTCCAGCTCGGTCAGGGCCAGTGCGCTCATCCTGCGGGCCTCGGAGCCGAGGGACCCCGCGATGTGCGGGGTCAGCATCACGTTCGGCAGGGTGTACAACGGCGAGTCGGCCGGCAGCGGTTCGGGGTCGGTGACATCGAGGATGGCGTGCAGGCCGGCGCGGCAGGCGGCCTCCAGGGCCGCCGTGTCGACGAGGCTGCCGCGGGCCGTGTTGACGAGGACGGCGCCCTGGGGCAGGGCGGCCAGCTCGGCGGCGCCGATCATGTGCCGGGTCCCGGGCAGCGCGGGCGCGTGCAGACTGAGGACGTCGGCGTGGGGCAGTGCCTCGGCGAGGGCGGCGGGTTCGCCGCCCGCCGCGACGATGTGTGCGGGGTCGGCCACCGGGTCGACGACGAGGACCCGTGCCAGGTCCAGTTCGCGCAGCAGCCGTACGACGCGGCTGCCGATGCGGGAGAAGCCGACGACCACCACCGTGCGGCCGGCACCGGTCAGTTCGCCGCGGCGCTCGACGTAGCTCCAGTCGTCGCGGAAGCGCCGGGCGTCGTTCGCGAGGAAGGGAGCCTTCTTGAAGGCCCACAGGACGGCGGCGAGGGTGAAGTGGGCCACCGGTTCGGCGTTGGCGTCGGCGGCGGTGGTCACCAGGATGCCCCGGTCGAAGACGGCGTCCGTGACGTGCGGGCGTACCGAGCCCGCCGCGTGCAGGACGGCACGCAGCCGGGGGGCCGCGTCCAGGACCTGTGCGTCGAGCGGGGGGCAGCCCCAGGAGGTGATCAGCACCTCCGTCCGGGCGAGCCGGCGCCGGGTGCGGGGCGAGGCGAGTTCGTCCACGACCACGGGTTCACCGAGCGCCGCCACCGCCCGCAGCCGCGTCATCTCCTCCTCGCGGAATTGCATTCCGCGCGACCTGGCGTCCATGACGAGCAGCGTCTTCGGACGTCTGACGGTCCCGGCGGGCGGGACGGAAGCGGACGCCGGGGCGGCCCTCGGTGACGCGGGGGCGGCGCCCGCTGGCCCGGGGGTGGGCGCAGGGGTGGCGTCGGATGAAGCGGTGTCGGGCGGTTGGGCGGGCCCGGAGCGGGCGGTGCTGTCGGTCACGGGGTGCTCCCTGCGGCGAGTCCGCTGCGTCACTGGCGTTGCAGCAGTACGGAGGCGGTGACGAGGGGGGCGACGGTGAACAGGGAACCGGGGATCACCAGGAGGCTGTACGGCGGGAACTCCGATCCTGATCGGACACGTCGGCGGTGATCGCCCCTCGACCCTCGGTCCCGGCGCCCCGCGAGCCCAACGGTGACCTTCCCGGTCTTCCCGGTCGTCCTGGTCCTCCCGATCGTCCTGCGGTTCACCCCAGGAAGCTCAGCCGTACCTCGCGGTTCGGATTGTCGACATTGGTGTCCACCAGGCACACCGACTGCCAGGTGCCGAGTTCCATCCGGCCGCCGATGACCGGGACGGTGGCGTGCGGGGGGACGAGGGCGGGCAGGACGTGGTCGCGGCCGTGGCCGGGACTGCCGTGGCGGTGCTGCCAGCGGTCGTCGGCGGGCAGCAGGGTGTGCAGGGCGGCCAGGAGGTCGTCGTCGCTGCCCGCGCCCGTCTCGATGATCGCGATGCCGGCGGTGGCGTGCGGTACGAACAGGTTCAGCAGGCCGTCACGGCCGTCGGAGGCCTCCCGCAGGAAGGCCTCGCAGTCACGGGTGAGGTCGACGACCCTCTCCCGTGAGCCGGAAGCGACGTTCAGCACTCGGGTGGTGAAGGCATGTGACATGCACCCATCCTCCTCGATCCCGGGGAAGATCCGTGCCCGCGGCGCGGTTGGTCCCTGCGTGAACAGCACACACGAGGTCGACGTGGTCGTCATCGGCGCCGGTCAGGCGGGCCTGGCCGCCGCCCATCACCTGCGGCGCACCGGGTTCGAGCCGGATCGCGGCTTCGTCGTGCTCGACCACTCCCCCGGCCCCGGCGGCGCCTGGCAGTTCCGCTGGCCGTCGCTGACGTACGGCAAGGTGCACGGGATGCACGCGCTGCCCGGGATGGAACTCACGGACGCGGACCCCGCGCGGCCGTCCTCGGACGTCATCGGCGAGTACTTCGCCCGGTACGAGCGCGCGTTCGATCTCCGCGTACGGCGGCCCGTCGACGTGCGTGCCGTGCGCGAGGGCGCCGGGGGGCGTCTGCGCGTGGAGACCTCGGCCGGGGTGTGGGCGGCACGCGCGCTGATCAACGCGACCGGCACCTGGGACCGGCCGTTCTGGCCCCGGTACCCGGGGCAGGAGACCTTCCGCGGACGGCAGCTGCACACCGCGCAGTACGCGGGTCCGCAGGAGTTCGCCGGACAGCGGGTGATCGTGGTCGGCGGCGGTGCGTCCGGCACCCAGCACCTGCTCGAACTCGCGCCCTACGCCGCCGCCACCACGTGGGTGACCAGACGGCCGCCGGTCTTCCGTGAGGGGCCCTTCGACGAGAACGCGGGCCGTGCCGCGGTCGCGCTCGTCGAGGAGCGGGTCCGCCAGGGGCTGCCGCCCCGCAGCGTCGTCTCGGTCACGGGCCTTCCGCTGAACGACGCCGTGCGGGAGGGGCTGCGCGACGGGGTCCTGGACCGCCGGCCCATGTTCGACCGGATCACCCCCGACGGAGTGGAGTGGCGGGACGGGCAGCGCCTGGCGGCCGACGTCATCCTGTGGGCGACGGGGTTCCGCGCCGCGCTCGGCCACCTCGCCCCGCTGCGGCTGAGGGAACCGGGCGGCGGCATCCGCGTCGAAGGCACCCGTGCCGTGGCCGATCCCCGCGTCCACCTCGTCGGTTACGGTCCCTCGGCGAGCACGGTCGGCGCCAACCGCGCCGGGCGTGCGGCCGTCCGGGACATCCGGCGGCTGCTGGCCGGGGAACCGGCCGTCGCCGCCTGAGTCCGGGAAACCTGTTCACCTCCCGGCCGGTTGCGGACCACGGCTCTGCCGCTGGTCCCCCTGTTCCCCGTCCCCGCGCTCCCCGTGTCCCTGCCGCTCGCTCCGCTGCTGGGCGGAGCTCCGCAGACGCGCGTTGAACTCCTCGACGTTGCGCTGGTGCTCGGCGTAGTCGGCGGTGAATCGTGTGTCACCGGGCTTGACCGTGACGAAGTACAGCCAGTCGCCCGGGGCCGGGTTGTACACGGCGCGCAGGGCGTCCTCGCCGGGACTGTCGATGGGGGTCGGCGGAAGACCCATGCGCTGGTAGGAGTTGTACGGGCTGCCGATCCGCGTGTCCTCGGCGGTGGTGCGGACGGTGCTGCGGCCGAGGCCGTAGTTCAAGGTGGAGTCCATCTGGAGCGGCATGCCCTGCTCCAGCCGGTTGAAGACGACCCGCGCCACCTTCCCCATGTCGGCCTTGGTGGCGGACTCGGCCTGCACGATGCTCGCGATGGTGACCGCCTGGTAGAGGCTCATCGCGGTGCGGGGCGCGCCCGCGGCGACCGGCGCGGCGGAGAACTTCCTGTTCGCCGTGGAGACCATGGCCGACAGCAGCGACCGCGGGGTCGTCCGGTCGTCGACGGGGTACGTCGCCGGGAACAGATAGCCTTCCGGATTGCCCTCGGCCGCGGCCGGCAGCTTCAGGCCTGCCCCGGCGGCCGCCTGTTTCGTACTGCCGGGGGGCAGCGCGAGCGCCTTGTCGACGGCGGCGTACACCTGGACGGCCCGCCAGCCCTCCGGAACCACCAGCGTCCGCGGGCGCGCCGCCGCGTCCTCGCGCAGGGTCAGCAGCGGCACCACCACCGCGGTGCCGGCCAGGGCGGCCCCGGACACGAGGAGGACCAGCCGGCCCCGCCGCGTCAGCTTGACGGTCTTCCGTGACGGACTGTTCGTCTGCATGCGGGCACGGTAACCCTCCAGGGTCCCTGAACCCGGCATATCGTCATCTTGTCGGCGCCCGGCGGGGAGTGGCCCGCTCGGGCTCCGCGTTCGCGGTGTCCGCCACGGCCGGGGGCCGGACCCCCGGCGGGCCGTCAGGTCGTCGGCTCCAGCCGGGCGTCACGGCGGACCAGCGCCGCGTACCGTCCGTCCAGTTCCAGCAGTTCTTCGTGCGTACCGCGTTCGGCCACGCGGCCGGAGTCGAGGACCACGATCTGGTCCGCGTCACGGACGGTGGACAGGCGGTGCGCGATGGTGAGCGTGGTGCGGTTGGCGGACAGCGCGTCGATGGCCTCCTGGACGGCCGCCTCTGTCCGGGTGTCCAGGGCGCTGGTGGCCTCGTCGAGGATGAGGACCGGCGGGTCGCGCAGGATGGTCCGGGCGATGGCCAGGCGCTGTTTCTCGCCACCGGAGAACCGGTGGCCGCGCTCGCCGACGACGGTGTCGTAGCCGTCGGGCAGGGCGGCGATGTGGTCGTGGATCTGGGCCGCCTTCGCGGCCGCGTGCAGTTCCTCGTCCGTGGCGTCCGGCTTGGCGAACCGCAGGTTCTCGGCCACCGAGGCGTGGAAGAGGTACGTCTCCTGCGAGACCACCCCCACCGCGCGGGCGAGCGTGTCGAAGTCCAGGTCCCGCACGTCGACGCCGTCCAGCGTGACCCGGCCCCCGCTCACGTCGTACAGCCGGGGAACCAGATATCCGAGCGTGGACTTGCCGGCTCCGGTCGGACCGACGACGGCGAGGCTGCTGCCCGCCGGGACCGTGACGTCGATCGCGTCGAGGACCGGCGCCCCCTGGCCGCTTCGGTGCTCCTGGTGCCCCAGGCCCCCCTCGACTCCCAGGTCGGCCTTGCCACCCCTCTCAATCCTGTGACCCTTCTGCCCTCTGCCGTCCTGGCTGCTCTTGTCGTCGTAGCGGAAGGTGACGTTCTCGAAACGGACTTCGCCCTTGACCCGGTCGAGGCGGACCGGCTGCTCACGCTCGGTGATGTCGATCGGGAGGTCGAGGTACTCGAAGATGCGCTGGAAGAGGGCGAGGGAGGTCTGGATCTGCACCCCGGTCGCCAGCAGGCTCACGGCCGGCCGGAACAGGCCCTGCTGGAGCGAGACGAAGGCGACGATGGTGCCCAGGGAGACCTTCGGGCCGCCGACCTGGAGCGCGACGCCCGCGGTCCAGTAGATGACGGCGGGCATGGCGGCCATGACGACGGTGATGACGGCCATGCGCCAGCGCCCGGCCATGTTCGACCGCACTTCGAGACCGACCAGGCTCTCCGACTCCGCCGCGAACGACGCGGTCAGCGAGTCGGAGCGGCCCATCGTCCGGCCGAGCAGGATGCCGCTGACGGAGAGCGACTCGGTCACCGTCGCGGCCATCGCGGCCATCTGCTTCTGCCGCTGTGTGGTGATCTTCTTCCGCTCGTTGCCCACCCGGCGGCTGATCCACACGAACACCGGGAGCAGCAGCAGGGAGACCACGGTCAGCCGCCAGTCGAGCGCGGCCATCGCGACGATCGTGGCGACCACGCTGGTGAGGTTGGAGACCAGCGAGGTGGCGGTGGAGGTGACGGTGGCCTGCATCCCGCCGATGTCGTTGGCGATGCGGGACTGCACCTCACCGGTGCGGGTGCGGGTGAAGAAGGCGAGGGACATGCGCTGCAGGCGCCCGTAGACCGCGGTGCGCAGGTCGTGCATGACGCGCTGGCCGACGGTCGTGGAGATCAGGGTCTGCAGCACACCGAAGACGCTGGTGAGGACCGCGCTGAGGATCATGCCCGCGGCGAGCAGGCTCAGCAGGCCGGTGCGGCCCTGCGGGATCGCGACGTCCAGGGTCTCCTTCAGCAGGAAAGGCGTCGCGACGGAGACCAGCGACGCCGCGCCGACGAGCAGGCCGACGACGGCGAGACGGCCGCGGTAGGGGCGGAACAGCCCGAGGATGCGGCGGACCTGCCGGGGCTGTTCCTTCGCGTCGGCGGGCGGGGTCCAGGAGGGGTGACGGTCGGGGTGCATGGGCTCCTACGGGAGTGAGTGGGCTCTGCGCGCACCGGCCGGGCGTGCGGTCGGCGGCGGATTTCCTGATGCTAGCTCATTGTTACCTACGCTCATAATGAACGGCATCCTGATATTGTTCCCGTATGACGACCCCCGACCCCGACGGCCTTCTCGCCGAGCAGTTGCTGCTGCTCACCCGCCGGGTGCACCGCATCCAGAAGCGCCACCTGGAACAGCGCGCCCTCGGCATCACCCCGGCGCAGTCCCGGCTCCTGCGCACCCTCGCGCGCTTCGGGGAGCCGCCGCGCATGGCGGATCTCGCCGCCTCGCTGGAGGTCGTGCCGCGCGCGGTGACCACGCTGGTGGACGGACTGGAGGCGAGCGGGAAGGTGCGCAGGGTCCCCGACCCCGCCAACCGCCGTGTGACGCGCATCGAGTTGACCGACGACGGCCACGGCGCACTGCGCGAATTGCACGGAGTGCGCCGGATCGCCGCCCAGGAGATCCTCGCGCCGCTGACCGAACCGCAGCGTGCGGCCCTCGGTGAGCTGCTGGACACCCTCGTCGGCACGGCGCCCGCACGGGGGCACCACTGCTGAAGGGGGTGCGGTAGCGCGATCGAGGGCGCGCGCCCGAACGCCTGCGGGGTGGGGCGCGGCCACGGGCGCGTCGGCAGCAGGCTCGACCTTGCGGTTGCTCGGCCGGAACACCGGCTCCGCGCCTGCGGGTCCGCACGCGGACCGCCGAACTGCTCCTGTACGTGGCCCGGCCGGCTGTTCCTGGAGCCGGACCGGTGAACTGTTCCTGAAGGTGAACGGGCCGGCTGTCCTGCGGCCGGACGCCGCGCTGTTCCTGAAGGTGAACCGGCCGACTGACCTGTGGTCGGACCGGTCAACTGTGCTGTGCGTGGGACTGCCGAACTGTTCGTGTCTCGCGGGTGGACCGGTGAACGGTCCGTCGACCGGCCTGCGCGGCTACGCCCGCAGTTCCGCCTTGTCCCCCATCACGACCACCGGCTTGTCCTTCGGATCCAGCCTGCGCAGCAGGTACTCCATCGCCGACTCCGGAACGCTGACGCAGCCCAGCGTGCCGTCGCCGTGGTCCAGGTGCAGCCAGATGCCACCGCCCTTCTTCTGACCCTGCGGGCGGGTCGGATCGTCGGGGCGCGTGCCCGGCCTGCGGTTGTAGTCGATGGCGATGACGTAGTCGAAGTCGTGCCAGTGGGCCTCGTCCCAGTAGTACGGGGTCGCGAAGGCGTCCTCGTCCTGGGTGTACGGCAGTCTGGTGCCGGGGTCGTCGAGGAGACCGCCGGCGTCGGAGAGCGTGAACACGCCCACGGGGCTGCGCTCGTCGCCCTCCCGGTGGTTGGGGTTCCAACCCTGCTTGCCGTTGTGCGCGGCCCAACTGTCGACCCGCTGCCACACCTTGCCGTGCTTCTCGTACAACACCAGGGTGGAGTCCGGGGAGTTCTTGCCCTCTCCGTACACCACCACCACCTGCCGGGTGTCCGCCGGAACCCGCTGCCACATCCGCTCGCCCACCCCCGGGACGCGGGCCGGCTTCGCCGTGGGACTGGGCCGGGCGGTCCCCGTGGGGCCTCCCGGTCGGGGGACGTCTCCGTGGCGGACCTCGGTCCGCGGGCCACCACACGCGGCCAGAGCCGTCAGAAAGAATCCACAGGCCGTCATCGCGACCATCGCATGCCTTACGCCGCCTCTTCGCATGAATCCATGGTGGGCACCGGGGACCTGACGATCTACTCGACGTTGGTCCAAACAGCCTTATTCGCTTCTCTTTGGGGGGTGCCGGGCGCGCCGGACAGGCCCGGAGCAGGGGTCGAGGAGGTACGGGAACACGGCCGCCGAGGCTCCGGACCGCCATCAGGAATCCGAGCCCTCCGCGCGACACCCGGACGGCCGCACATGCGCCCTCGGGCCGAGCGCGCGGACGGCCGTCCGGCACGGCGGCGCCCACGTGGCCGACCGGTACGGCACACGTGCGCGCGCGGCAGGCGGGGACGGCGGTGCGTGCGTCACCGGCCGCATGGCCGGCTGCGCGTGGCCGGTCGCTGCGGCCGGCGTGCGGGTGAACCCACCGATCCGGTCGGCGCGCACGTGGCCGCTCGCCGCAGCTGGCGTGCGGGATGGCCCCCAGTCCCGGTCGACGCGCACGTGGCCGGTCGCCGCGGCCGGCGTGCGGGTGAACCCACCGATCCGGTCGGCGCGCACGTGGCCGGTCATCGCGGCCGGCGTGCGGGGTGGCCCCCGGTTCCGGTCGGCGGGCAGTGGCCGATCGCCGCGGCCGGCGTGCCGGGTGGCCCCGGCCCCGGACGGCGCGCAGTGGCCGATCGCCGCAGCCGGCGCGCGGGTGAACCCGCCGATGCGGTCGGCGTGCACGTGGCCGGTCGCCGCGGCCGGCGTGCGCGTGGCGTCGGCCCGGGCGCGGCACGCTCGGCGTGTGCGGTCGTCAATCCCGTTGCCCCACAGTGGAAAACCGCTTGCCTTCGACGACTCGGCGAAGCGAACCTGTCACGGTTCGTCGCCGCCGTCGCAACCCTCCCCCGCCCTGACCCGAACCGCTGGGACGTCATGCAGATTCACGACCTTCCGTATCCCGACCCGGGCGTGCCGGACGCACGCTCGGGTCCCCGATTCCTGTGGTGGCTGGGGCGGAACCAGCTCGGCGGACAGCTGAGAGCGCTGGCCTGGGGTCTGCTGCACTTCTCCTCCGTCTCCGCGCTCCCGTTCTGCGTCGGACTCGCCGTCCAGGCGGTCGTCGACCGCTCGGGCACCCGGCTCGCCCTCAGCGGCGGCCTGCTCGCGCTGGCCTGCGCGGGCAACGCGCTCGGCGACACCTTCCTGCACCGTGCCGCCGTCACCAACTGGATCACCGCCGCAGCCCGAGTCCAGCAGCTCCTGGCCCGCAGGACCGCCCAGTTGGGCTCGGCCCTGACCCGTCGGGTCGCCGCCGGCGAGGTGGTGGCCGTCTCCACCGGGGACGTCGAGAAGATCGGCTGGTTCGTGGAAGCCGTGTCCCGCTTCACCGCGGCCGCCGTCACCATCCTGCTGGTGTGCGGCGCGCTGCTCGTCTACCAGCCGGCGCTCGGCGTGGTCGTCGCCGTGGGCCTGCCCGTCCTGGCACTCGCCGTGCTCCCGCTGCTCCCTCGCGCCACCCGGCGCGCCGACCTGCAGCGCGAGAAGGCGGGCCGCGCCACCGAGCTGGCCTCCGACACCGTGGCCGGCCTGCGGGTACTGCGCGGCATCGGCGGCGAGGAACTGTTCCTCGACCGCTACCGCCGCGCCTCCCAGGAGGTCCGGCAGGCAGCCGTGCGCAGCGCTCGCATGTGGTCCCTGATCTCCGCCGTCCAGGTGCTGCTTCCGGGCCTGCTGCTGATCGCGGTCGTCTGGTACGGCGTGCACCTGGCCCGCGCGGGCCGGATCACCGTGGGCGAACTCGTCACCGTCTACAGCTCGGTCATGGTCCTCACCTACCCCCTGCGGCACTTCGAGGAGATCGCCATGGCGTACTCCTTCTCCCGGCCGTCGGCCAAACGCGCGGCGCGGGTGCTGTCGCTGGAGCGGACCGCCGCCCCGGAAACGGCTCCCGCAGACGCGCGGGCCCCCTCCTCCCTGGCGCAGGCCCCCACCGGGGATCTGCGTGACCCGGCGACCGGGCTGCTGGCGCCCGGTGGACGTCTGACCGCCGTGGTCTGCGGCGACCCGGACGAGGCGGGCCGGCTGGCGGAACGCCTCGGCGGCCACCCCGGCGAGCCCGGCCCGTCGGTGCTCCTGGGCGGCACGCCCCTCGACGCACTGCCGCTCGACCTGGCCCGTGCGGCCGTCCTGGTGCAGGACAAGGATCCGGTGCTGCTGTCGGGTTCGCTGCGGGAGCTGCTCGACGTGCCCGCCTCGGGCGAGGTCACCGCGGAGGCGGCGCTCGGCGCGGCGCAGTGCGGTGATGTCCTGGAAGCCCTGGCTCAGGCCTCACCGGTCGCCGGGGACCCGATGGACGTCCGGATCACGGAACGCGGCCGTTCCCTCTCCGGAGGCCAGCGCCAGCGGCTGGCCCTGGCCCGGTCCCTCGTCACCGACCCCGAGGTACTGGTCCTGGACGAACCGACCTCCGCCGTCGACTCCCACACCGAGGCCCGGATCGCGCAGGGTCTGCGGGACCTCCGTGACGGGCGCACCACCGTGGTCTTCACCTCGTCACCGCTGGTCCTGGAGCGCGCCGACCGGGTGGTGCTGCTCCACGAGGGAACGGTCGCCGCGATGGGCACCCACCGCGACCTGGTGCACACCGACGCCCGGTACCGGGCCGTGGTGACCCGCGAGACGGACGAGGAACGCGCGACACACGACGGCGCGGAGGAACGCGCCGAGAAAGACGGGCAACGCGCCGTGAAGGACGGGCAACACGCCGTGAAGGACGGGCAACACGCTCTGGGTGACACGAGTGACACGGAGCCCGCGGCGGCCGGTGTACCGCACCACGACGGCGAGTCCGCCGTCCGGGGCGCGCTCGAAGAGCTGGAAGAACTCCAAAAGCTGGAAGAGCTGGAAGAGATCGAGGAGACCGCATGATCGGCGTGGCCCCGCCGTCGTACGACCCGGCGGCCCCGACGACGGCCGACACCCTGCCCGTCGGCGCCCCCGCGACCGTACGCGCCTACGTGAAGGAACTGCTGCACCGGCACCGCCGGGAGTTCGGCCTGCTCGTCACGGTCAACACGGTCTCGGTCCTCGCCTCCATGGCAGGTCCGTGGCTGCTCGGCGACCTGGTCGACCGGGTCTCGGACGGGAGCAGGGAACTCCGTCTCGGCCTCACCACCACGCTGTTCGTCATCGCCCTGCTCGTCCAGGCCGTGTTCGTGCGCGAGGTGCGGCTGCGCGGTGCGATGCTCGGCGAGCGGATGCTGGCCGACCTGCGCGAGGACTTCCTCGTCCGGGCGGTCGGTCTGCCGCCGGGGGTCCTGGAGCGGGCCGGCACCGGCGACCTCCTCTCGCGCATCACCACGGACATCGACCGGCTCGCCAACGCGATGCGCGAGGCCGTGCCCCAGCTGGCGATCAGTGTGGTGTGGGTGGCACTGCTGCTGGGTGGCCTGGTCGTCACCGCGCCGCCGCTCGGCGCGGCCGTCCTGCTCGCCCTGCCCCTGCTGGTGGTCGGCTGCCGCTGGTACTTCCGGCGGGCGCCGTCCGCCTACCGGTCGGAGGCCGCGGGGTACGCGGCGGTGGCCGCCGCGCTCGCCGAGACGGTCGACGCGGGCCGCACCGTGGAGGCACACCGGCTCGGCGCGCGGCGGATCGCCCTGTCGGAGCGCCGCATCAAGGAGTGGACGGCGTGGGAGCGCTACACGCTGTGGCTCCGGTCGGTGTTCTTCCCGGTCATCAACGTCACCCATGTGACGGTCCTCGCCGCCGTGCTCATGGTCGGGGGCGTGTTCGTGCTGCAGGGCTGGATGGGGGTCGGCCAGCTCACGACCGGTGCCCTCGTCGCGCAGATGCTCATCGACCCGGTGGGGCTGATCCTGCGCTGGTACGACGAGCTCCAGGTCGCTCAGGTGTCGATCGCGCGCCTGGTGGGCGTCCGTGACATCGAGCCGGAGGGCGGGGACGGCTCGCTCGCGCCTGACGGACGGGTGGTGCACGCGGACCGGGTGCACTTCGGCTACCGCGAGGGCGTCGACGTACTGCGCCAGGTGTCCCTGAAGGTGGCCCCCGGCACCCGGCTGGCCCTGGTCGGTCCCTCGGGTGCCGGCAAGTCCACGCTGGGACGGCTGCTCGCCGGTATCTACGCGCCCCGGGACGGCCGGGTCACCCTCGGCGGTGCCGAGTTGTCGCGGATGCCCGCGGAAGCGGTCCGCTCCCACGTGGCCCTCGTCAACCAGGAGCACCACGTGTTCGTGGGTTCGCTGCGCGACAACCTGCTGCTCGCCCGCACCGACGCGGTGGACGCCGAGCTGTGGGCGGCGCTGGGCGCGGTGGACGCCGACGGCTGGGCCCGCGCCCTCGGCGAAGGCCTGGACACGGAGGTCGGCTCGGGCGCCCTCACGCTCACTCCGGCCCAGGCGCAGCAGATCGCACTGGCCCGGCTGGTCCTGGCCGACCCGCACACCCTGGTCCTGGACGAGGCGACCTCGCTCCTGGACCCGCGGGCGGCCCGTCACCTGGAACGGTCCCTGGCCCGGGTCCTCGAGGGGCGCACGGTCGTGGCCATCGCCCACCGGCTCCACACCGCACATGACGCGGACGTGATCGCCGTGGTCGAGAACGGCCGGGTCAGCGAGCTGGGCAGCCACGACGAACTCGTCGCGGCGGACGGCGCGTACGCGGCGCTGTGGCGCTCCTGGCACGGCTGAGCCAGGGAGCGGGACCGGGGCCCGGGCCGCCCGAGGCGGGCGGCCGCCCGCTTCGGCGGGCGCCGCGCACCGTGGCACTCGCCGGTCACGGCACGGGTCGGACAGGGCTCGGGTGGGCCCGGGGGTGCGGTCGACGAAGGGTGCGCGGGTGATGCAGGGCCCGTGGGCGGCGTGCCGTGGCCGTGCCGTTGCGCGGTGCCGAACAGGGGTGGAAGGCTGGAGTGAGGCAGCGGCTCGGGGAGCGCCCTGGAACCGTCCGGTGCGCGCCGGGCGGCGAGAGAACGGGCCCGTCCCCACCACCTGGAGGTTCCCGTGGACAGCGCCGACGGATGGGGAGACGACGTCTACCAGCCCGATGACGACTCCGAGATCAAGGAAGACACCGGAGTGCTGGACTCGGAGGACACCCTCGAGTACGACGGTGTCGACGATCCGCTGGACCGTGGCTGGTCCCCTCCCGAGCGGCCGTGGGCCGTGGAGCACACCGGCGTGACCGCGGCGGAGCGCCGGGAGGGCGAGACGCTGGAGCAGCGTCTGGCCGAGGAGCTGCCCGACCTCGCCCCGCCGGACGGCGACGGCATCGGTGACTGTGACGGCTCCGACGGGGAACTCCTGGACAACGAGGTCGGTGCCGCCCGCTCCGGCCGCCTCGTCGCCCCCGACGAGGGCGCCCACGAGGACGAGGAGAGCGCGCTGGTGGCCATGGACGTCGGGATCGACGGCGCGGCCGCTTCCGCCGAGGAGGCGGCGATGCACGTCGTCGACGAGGACACCCTGTACGGCTGACGCGGCCCGCCCGCCGCTGTCGCCGCCGTCGCCTCCCGCGCCACCGCCGCACGACGAGGAGCATCCATGCAGCAGGACAAGCACCCCGACTACCACCCCGTGGTCTTCCGTGACCGGGCGGCGGGCTACGCCTTCCTGACCCGTTCGACCGCGGTCAGTGACCGGACGATCGACTGGGACGACGGGAAGAGCTACCCGGTCGTGGACGTGGAGATCTCCTCGGAGAGCCATCCCTTCTACACCGGCCAGGCCCGCACGGTGGACTCCGAGGGCCGTGTCGCCCGGTTCGAACGCCGCTACGGCGGCGGCTCGGGGCAGAGCCGGGACGAGGACTGAGGGCGGCCACCGCCACCACGGCCGCCCGGTCCGCCGTCCGCGCACGGGGCGGGCGGACCGCAGGGGCGACGACCGGCTCAGATGACGTTCAGCGCGGCCGCGCAGCCCACCCCGCCCAGCAGCATGAACACCGGCATCAGCACCTTCAGCTCCACCCAGCTGCCCGCCCGGAAACGCAGGGCCTTGGGCGGTCCGATGGGGTACCAGCGCCTGCGGCCCAGCGGTATCGGCCACAGGATGGGGCAGCCGGAGACGGTCAGCGCGTCCCCGATGTCGTGCACCAGCGCGCCCAGCACGATCGGCAGCCCCAGCCACAGGTACTCCTGACCCGGCGCCGTGAAGAGCCAGTCGGAGCCGTTGCCGGGCTGGTCGAGGATGCCGGCGAGGATCCAGGCGCTCGTCCCGGCCAGCAGCCACACCAGGATGTCGCTGCTGGAACCGCGGGCCGCCCGCCACAGCAGGCCCTCGATGGCCAGCACCATGTGCGCGAAGAGGATGGCGAGCACCGCCCAGCGTCCGCCGGTGATCGCCAGGGCCGAGGCACCGGCACCGATGAGCACCGCCCACAGCCAGGTGTGGGTCAGCGTCCGGTGGCCACCGGAACGGCGCGGGTCGCCCTTCTTCCGGGTCGCCTTGTAGACGGCGTAGGAGAGCTTGTCGACGATCTCGCAGAGCCAGTGCGACAGGGGGCCGAAGGCCCGTGAGATGGTGGCGGCCTTGTGGTCCAGGTCCGGGGCGAGTGCGGCACCGGCGCAGATCAGCGCACCGACCAGCAGGACCGGCCAGGGCATCGCGTGCCCGGCCGCTGCCGTCGCCGCTCCGACCCCGAGCCAGGCCGCGGCGCCCGACAGTGAGTGTGCTGGTCCCATCATGGCCGTTCCCCGCCCCATTCGTCGTGTGCTGCCGCCCAGTTGGCCCGGCGCGCCGTGAGGGCGCCGACCACACAGCGTAGCGGTCGTGATCTTCCTTCCGGCAGCCGATTCCCGTCCGGGCCGGGCGGCCAGGCAAGATGGGTGCGTGACCCTCATCGATCAGCTGCCGCCGACCGCCGACCCCGACGCCCTCTACGAAGCCTTCGAGTCGTGGGCCCAGGAGCGGGGTCTCACGCTCTACCCCCACCAGGAGGAGGCGTTGATCGAGGCGGTCTCCGGGGCGAACGTGATCGTGTCGACGCCCACCGGCTCCGGCAAGAGCATGATCGCCGCCGGTGCGCACTTCGCCGCCCTGGCCCGGGACGAGGTCACCTTCTACACGGCGCCGATCAAGGCACTGGTGTCGGAGAAGTTCTTCGAGCTGTGCAAGCTGTTCGGCACCGAGAACGTCGGCATGCTCACCGGCGACGCCTCCGTGAACGCCGACGCGCCCGTCATCTGCTGCACCGCGGAGGTCCTCGCCTCGATCGCCCTGCGTGACGGCAAGGACGCCGATGTCGGCCAGGTCGTCATGGACGAGTTCCACTTCTACGCGGAACCGGACCGCGGCTGGGCCTGGCAGATTCCGCTGCTCGAACTTCCGCAGGCGCAGTTCGTCCTGATGTCGGCCACGCTCGGTGACGTCTCGTTCTTCGAGAAGGACCTCACCCGCCGCACCGGCCGGCCCACCGCCGTGGTCCGCTCGGCGACCCGCCCGGTGCCCCTGTCGTACGAGTACCGGCGCACCCCGCTCACCGAGACGCTCACCGAACTGCTGCAGGCGCGGCAGGCACCCGTGTACATCGTCCACTTCACACAGGCGCAGGCGGTGGAGCGGGCGCAGGCACTGATGAGCATCAACATGTGCTCCCGTGAGGAGAAGGAGCAGATCGCCGAGCTGATCGGCAACTTCCGTTTCACCACCAAGTTCGGCCGCAACCTCTCGCGGTACGTCCGGCACGGGATCGGCGTCCACCACGCCGGCATGCTGCCCAAGTACCGGCGGCTGGTGGAGAAGCTGGCGCAGGCCGGTCTGCTGAAGGTGATCTGCGGTACGGACACGCTGGGCGTCGGTGTCAACGTCCCGATCCGTACAGTGCTTTTCACGGCCCTGACCAAGTACGACGGGAGCCGTGTGCGCACGCTGCGCGCCCGCGAGTTCCACCAGATCGCGGGCCGGGCGGGGCGTGCGGGTTTCGACACCGAGGGCTTCGTCGTCGCGCAGGCCCCCGAGCACGTCATCGAGAACGAGAAGGCGCTCGCCAAGGCCGGCGACGACCCGAAGAAGCGCCGCAAGGTCGTCCGCAAGAAGGCGCCCGAGGGTTTCGTCGCCTGGTCGGACACCACCTTCGACAAGCTCATCGCCTCCGAGCCGGAGCCGCTGAACTCCCGTTTCCGCGTGACGCACACCATGCTGCTGTCGGTGATCGCGCGCCCCGGCAACGCCTTCGAGGCGATGCGGCACCTGCTGGAGGACAACCACGAGCCGCGCCGGCAGCAGCTGCGGCACATCCGGCGGGCCATCGCCATCTACCGGTCGCTGCTGGACGGCGGCATCGTCGAGAAGCTCGACCAGCCGGACGCCGAGGGCAGGATCGTCCGCCTCACCGTCGATCTCCAGCATGACTTCGCGCTCAACCAGCCGCTGTCCACCTTCGCACTGGCCGCGTTCGAACTGCTCGATCCCGAATCGCCGTCCTACGCACTGGACATGGTGTCCGTCGTGGAGTCCACGCTGGACGACCCGCGGCAGATCCTGGCGGCGCAGCAGAACAAGGCGCGCGGCGAGGCCGTGGCCGCGATGAAGGCGGACGGCGTCGAGTACGAGGAGCGCATGGAGCGTCTCCAGGACGTCAGCTACCCCAAGCCGCTGGAGGAACTCCTCTTCCACGCGTACAACACCTACCGCAAGAGCCACCCGTGGGTCGGCGACCACCCGCTGTCGCCCAAGTCTGTGATCCGGGACATGTACGAACGGGCGCTGACCTTCACCGAGTTGGTGTCCGTCTACGAACTGGCGCGGACCGAGGGCATCGTCCTGCGATACCTGGCCAGCGCCTACAAGGCGCTGGAGCACACCGTCCCGGACGACCTGAAGTCCGAGGACCTGCAGGACCTGATCGCCTGGCTGGGCGAGACGGTGCGCCAGGTGGACTCCAGTCTGCTGGACGAGTGGGAGCAGTTGGCGAACCCGGAGGAGATGACCGCCGAGGAGGCGCAGGAGAAGGCCGATCAGGTCAAGCCGGTCACCTCCAACGCGCGCGCCTTCCGTGTCCTGGTCCGCAACGCGATGTTCCGCCGCGTGGAACTCGCCGCCCTCGACCAGGTCGAGGAGCTGGGCGAGATGGACGCGGAGACGGGGTGGGACGCCGAGGCGTGGGGCGAGGCCATGGACAAGTACTGGGACGAGTACGAGGATCTGGGCACCGGTCCCGACGCCCGCGGCCCCAAGCTGCTGGTGATCAAGGAGGAGCCCCAGCACGGGCTGTGGCGCGTACGGCAGATCTTCGACGACCCGAACGGCGATCACGACTGGGGCATCAGCGCGGAGGTCGATCTGGCCGCCTCGGACGCCGAGGGCCGGGCGGTCGTCCGGGTGACGGCTGTCGGACAGCTCTGAAGGGACGTCGGTCAGCCGGGAACGCACTCCGGCCGGCCGTGAGCACAGGAGAATCGCACCCATGACGAACCCGGCCGAGAGGCTTGTCGATCTGCTCGACCTGGAGCAGATCGAGGTCAACATCTTCCGCGGCCGCAGCCCGCAGGAGTCCCTGCAACGGGTCTTCGGCGGCCAGGTGGCGGGCCAGGCCCTGGTGGCCGCGGGACGCACCACGGACAGTGACCGCCCGGTGCACTCCCTGCACGCGTACTTCCTGCGGCCCGGCCGGCCGGGGGTGCCGATCGTGTACCAGGTCGAGCGGGTGCGGGACGGACGGTCCTTCACGACCCGCCGGGTCACCGCGGTGCAGCAGGGCCGCACGATCTTCAATCTGACCGCCTCCTTTCATCACGCCGAAGAGGGTGGTTTTGAGCACCAGCTGCCGCCCGCCCGCAAGGTTCCGCCACCGGAATCCCTGCCGACGGTCGCCGAGGAGGTCCGCGAGCACCTGGGCGTGCTGCCCGAGCAACTGGAGCGGATGGCGCGCCGCCAGCCCTTCGACATCCGTTACGTGGACCGGCTGCGCTGGACCGCCGAGGAGATCGAGGACGCCGAGCCGCGCAGCGCGGTGTGGATGCGCGCGGTCGGGCCGCTCGGCGACGACCCTCTGGTGCACACCTGCGCGCTGACCTACGCCAGCGACATGACGCTGCTCGACGCGGTGCGTCTGCCCGTCGAGCCGTTGTGGGGGCCGCGCGGCTTCGACATGGCCTCGTTGGATCACGCCATGTGGTTCCACCGGCCGTTCCGGGCGGACGAGTGGTTCCTGTACGACCAGGAGTCCCCCGTCGCGACGGGCGGCCGGGGCCTGGCCCGCGGCCGCATCTACGACACGGAGGGACGTCTGCTCGTCTCGGTCGTCCAGGAGGGACTGTTCCGCCCGGTGTAGCCGGTCGGCGGCCGCCGTTCGGCGCCGGTGGCGGACGCCGGCTCCGGTGGCGGCGCCGGGAGACGTGACCGGGAGGTCAGGCGCCTCTGCGGAAGAGCCGCCCGAGCAGACCCCTCGACGGGTCTTCCCGGGTGGGCTCCCGCTGCCCGTCCGGTGCGGGCCGGGCGTCCTGTGCCGCTCCCCCGTCGGGATGCCGGGGCGCCGGGCGCGGCGCGGGACGGTGTTCGCGCGCCTCCGTCACCGCCCCCGCCAGGTCCGCCCGGAGCCAGGCGATCTCATCGGCGTCCTCCGCCGTGGTGATCCGCTCGGTGAGGTGGGCGGTGGGCGAACCGGGTGCCCCGTGCGCGGGTGGGTGGACTCGGAAGCGGTTCAGGTGGGCGCGTTCGTAGGGGTCGCCGACGGTCTCGGAGACCTGGAGCGGGTCGAGCAGTGAGGCGAGCGCGGCGGCCCGCTCCCAGGGATCCCCGGCCTGCCGCAGCAGGAAGCCGAGGTAGCGGCCGCGCCAGTTGCGCGGGCGCAGGTCCAGGCCCGCGTGCAGCTGGTCCCGCAGTGACTCCGGCAGCGGCCGGTTCAGCAGCGGTGCGTTGTTCGGGCCGGCCGCGAATCCCTCCAGTTCGTCAGCCAGGTACAGCCACACCACGGCCCGGTACCTGTTGACATAAAAGTCGACGGGCACCACCAGGCCGAGGCGGGCCAGGCGGGTGAACCGGTCCCTGGTGACTCCCATGGCCTCCGCGGCCTGCCGGGTGCCGACGGCTTCCGCCCGTTTGCACAGGGCCTCGGGGAAGTCCTGCTGAGCGCGGAGCCGCTCGATCTCCTCGCGTGCCACCCTGCGGCCGCCTCCGCCTCCGCCTTCGTCGGGGAGGGTGCGGATGTGGCCGAGGCGCACGGCGAGGTCGAACTGGCGGCGTTTGAGGCCGAGTTCGCGGGCGGCCCGGCTCTGGCCGAAAGTCGTCGTGTCGCGCTTCCCCGCGGCGGGGTGGGGCGTGGGTGTGGACTCGTGCGTGATGGTGTCGCCGGACATGTTCGTCCCCCGTGGAGTGAGTGGCTCGCGTCTGCCGCGCTCGCCTGTGAAAAACGGTAGCCGCGGCGGCGAATCTCCGCTCGGGCCTGTGGATAACTCCGGGGAAGAAGCGAACGCGCTGGTCACAGGTCGGTCGCAGGACCGCTTTCAGGTCGCCGGGTCGCCACGCCGAGGTGCTCACCGACCCGGTTCACCAGCAGGGTCATCTCGTAGGCGATCAGCCCGATGTCGGCCTCGGCGCCGCTGAGGACGCACAGGCAGCTGCCCGCGCCGGCCGCAGTGATGAACAGCACCGCGTCGTCGAACTCGACCATCGTCTGCCGCACCGAACCCGCGCCGAAGTGTCGTCCCGAGCCCTTGGCCAGGCTGTGCAGCCCGGACGAGACGGCGGCGAGGTGCTCGGCGTCCTCCCGCCGCAGGCCCGTGCTGGCTCCCGTGACCAGGCCGTCCGTGGACAGGAGTAAGGCGTGCCGGACGTGTTCCACCCGTTCGGTCAGGTCGTCCAGCAGCCAACCGAGTGTGTGCTTCTGCTCCATGATGCTGTCGCCCCCCTGTGTGGTCTCCTCCTGACCGGAGGATCTCCCGCCAGCCTTCACCACTGTCACTGCCCCGGCAAGGAGGATGGGGGCATGGCAGACAAGATGACCGACGAGGAATGGCGGGCGTTCGTTTCGTACGGCACCCGCACCGCCAAGCTGACGACCGTCCGGGCCGACGGAAGCCCTCATGTGGCGCCGGTCTGGTTCCTGCTCGACGGGGACGACGTGGTCTTCAACACCGGGAAGGACACGGTGAAGGGCGGCAACCTGGCACGTGACGGCCGGTTCGCGTTGTGCGTGGACGACGACCGGCCGCCGTTCGCCTTCGTGGTGGTGCAGGGGCGCGCGCATCTGTCCGAGGACCTGGACCAGGTCCGGCACTGGGCCACGCGGATCGGCGCCCGGTACATGGGTGAGGAGCGCGCGGAGGAGTTCGGTGCGCGCAACGGCGTCCCGGGGGAACTGCTGGTCCGGGCCAGGATCGACAAGGTCGTGGCGCTGCGGGACGTCGCGGACTGATCCGGTCCGCTTCCCGGCCGCGGGCAGGCCGTGCGTCCGCGCCCCCTTCAGCCCGGCGGGTCGCGGCCGGGCGGGCGGTGCGTATCCGTCCGGCGTGCCCGACACGCCGGTCGGATCGCCCCGCGTCCGACCGTGCGCGCCGTGACATCGCCCGACGCGGTGCGCAATCATGCACGGCATGAGTGACGACCACACGCGCGTGCAGGAGTTCTTCACCGCCCGCGCCGCGGACTGGGACAGCAGGTTCCCTGATGACGGGCCCGCCTATGCCGCCGCGGTCGACGAGCTGGGCCTCCGCGGGGGCGACCGCGTGCTCGACGCCGGATGCGGGACCGGGCGCGCCCTGCCGCCGCTGCGCGCCGCCGTGGGGGCCTCCGGCGTGGTCGTGGGGGTCGATCTGACCCTCGCGATGCTGGAGGCGGCCCTACGGGCCGGCCGCGACCGGGACGGGCGACTGGTGCTCGCCGATGTCTCCGCGCTGCCGTTCGGCTCGGAGTCGTTCGACGCCGTGTTCGCGGCGGGCCTCGTCGCGCACCTTCCGCACCCGGCCGAGAACCTGCGGGAGTTGCGGCGCGTGGTGCGGCCGGGGGGCAGCCTGGCGCTGTTCCACCCGATCGGCCGGGCGGCGCTCGCGGCACGCCAGGGACGCCGCGTCACGCCGGAGGACCTGCGCGCGGAGCCCAACCTCCGGCCGCTGCTGGCGGGGGCCGGGTGGCGCATGACGTCGTACGCCGACGAGGACACCCGTTTCCTCGCGCTGGCCGTCCGCGAGGACTGACGCCGGCCGTATCCCCGCGCACCCGCACCACCGGCTTACGGCGTACGCCGTACGGTCGAACGCCGCGCTCTCGGCGCGGACCGTCGAAGCGCGGTCACCGCCCGCCCCTGCCGGCGACAGCGGCCGCGAACGCTTCCGGGAACCGGCCCGGCCGCGCGCCACGGCCGGCTCACTGGCCGGTGCGGCCGCCCGCCGAGTCGCCGATGGGCCGCACCGGGCAGCCCCGGAGGCCGGGCACCGGACGGGTCCCCAGGTCGGCCACCCGGTAGCCGTCCGGATAGCTCTTGATCTCCCAGTTCTGCCGCGCGAAGTGCGGCGCGCGGCGCGGTGGCAGCAGCCTGACGGCGCGGCCCCGCGCGCGGACCGCGCGGCGCACGAGCGTGCGGGTCAGCTCGGACGGCGGGTCGTACCGGAACGCCCTGAGCAGCGGTTCGTCGAGCAGGGCGAGGGTGGCGCCGCGCAGGATGGGCGCGAGGGGGCGCGGATACCAGGACGTCATCAGGTCGAGCGTGGCGTCGGAGACCGTGCGGGCCTGCTCGTCCCAGCCGAAGTGGGCCTTCTCGTAGGCGTCGAGGTGCGCCTCGAACTCCTCGTACGACTCGGGGATGTCCTTGATGCCCATGTGCCGGCCGAGCGTACGGTAGTGGACGGCGGCGGCCACGGTCTCGTGCCGGGAGAGCCTGCGCCAGCCGTACGCGTCGATCCACCGCTTGGGCATGACGACGAACGTGCACAGCACATAGCGCATGTCGTCGTTGCTGATGTCGTAGCTGCGGTGCATCTGGTTGATGCGCCGGATCGCGGTGCGGCCCGGTTCACCGGTGAAACCGTGCTCGACGACGGTGTCCAGGAGCAGTGCGGTGTCGTCGTACCTTTTCTGGGCGCGGTCCGTGAGTTCCGCGGTCTCGGCCAGCAGCCTGCCGATGCTCGGGACGGCGTACGTCCGGTAGAGGGCCAGTTCCAGGGCGCGGGTGAAGTCCCAGGGGAACTCGTACGCCGCGGTGAGCCGGTGGATCTCGGTCGCCTCGGCCACCGGGTCCATCCGGCGGATCTGCTCCAGCCGCTGGTACCGCTTCTGCACGCCGCACCCCTTCTTCCCGGTCGCTCTCCAACTCTACTGTGCGTAGCGGGATATGAGCCATCGGTGGAGAAGCGGTGCGCGAAGTGCGCAGCCGTCGGCGCGCGGTGCGGTCGTTTGCCCCCTCCGGGGAGGAAAACTGCAGGTCCGACAGGTGACGCGGGTCGTGACAACCGCCTTCCGCGCGCACTAGGGTGCGCGCCGTTGGACGAACCGATGGGGAGGCTGGGATGGCCGGGACGGACGAGGAAGCCGTCACCGCCGCGGATGACGCGCTCTACGTGCTCACGGCGGTGCTGCTGACGCCGGCGCAGTTCCCGAGCGTGCTGGGCGACGACTATCCCGAAGCCTGCGCGGCGCTCGGTCTGGCCCCGGCGGCGGACGGGTACGGGCTGGTGCTCGGTCAGGACGGTGCCGGTGCACGGTGGACGGTCGTCGTCGACGACGTGTCTCTGGTGGCCGTGGCCATCGCCTCCTGGGACTGCGGCATGGAGTACGACCTGTCGCCGGACGAGCGCACGGTCGTCGCCGCGCTGCCGGGCTGGCCGCTGGCCGTCGCGGTCGCGGCGCCGGGTGTGCCCGCACCCCATGATCCCGCCCCGGAGGCGGGGTACGGTCCGCTACTGGTGCCGCCCGACACCAGCACCTGGGGGCCGGCGCAACGGCGCCTGGGCGCCGACGAGATAGCCCTGCGCTGGACGGCGTGGCGGGAACAGCTCGACGACGACGCCTTCGCCGCCCCGCGCGGGCGGAGCGGCGATGTGCCGGACCCGGGCGGCGACGCTGCCGGAACGGACCGGGAGGCAGGGGCCGGTGCGGCCGGGGAAGAGGGGAGAGGCGCCAGGGCGCGGGAAAGCGGCGAGGGGCGCGGGTCCGCGGCGGACGGCGGCACGCCGAGCGAACCCCGGGAGGAGGCTCTCCCGGGGCACCGGGCCGTCCGGCGTGTCCTGGCCCAGGCGCGTGCGTACCTGGACTCACCGCCTCCGGTGGGCCGCGTCCGGTCCTCCTTCGCGCCGGGCGAGGCGCGGACCCTGCGCGCCGACGGACCGGGTTGGTCGATGGTGGCCCGGACCGACGACATCGCGTTCGTCCTCCTCGACGAGGAACCCGGTGAGGTCCATCCGGTCGGCCGGGGGCCCGAGCTGCCCGGCCTGCTGCAGGCCCTCGACAAGCTGGCGGTACGCCCCAGCTGAGAACAGCTGCGCCGTCCCTGGCCGACATGCCTGGCCGACGTACCGGGCGGGGCGGTTCACGCGGTTTCCCGCCCGGGGGAAGCCGGGCGGGCGCGCGGCCGGCCCTGCGCGGCGACGGCCGGGGCCGGGGCCGGGCAGCCGTGCCTCAGCGGCCGAGTTCCTTGCGGGTGACGCGGCGCAGCCTGCGGCGCTGGGAGGGGTCCAGCGCGAGGTAGGCGGCGGCCGGGACGCCGAGGACTATGAGGAGCGCGGCCCACCAGGGCAGCCAGATCCACAGGATCAGTCCGACCGCCACTCCACCGACGGCGATCTTCGCGTTCTTCGACATCTGTCGCCTCCTTCGCGGCCACTGCCGCTCTCTGTCGTGGAAACGGTTGCGCGGCTCGGGCGGTTCCGGGCCGCGCCCCCCAGACGTCCCCTAGACACCCCTGAGAGACCCCGGAGTCCTGTCCCCTACGGGTCTGTCCCTCAGCAGGCCGCCCGGTCCGAACGGCGGCCGCCCCGCTGCTCCGCCGACGACTGCTCCGCCCCGGCTACTCCGCCCTGAGCGGCTCCCCCACCTCGTACAGGTGGCGCAGGGCCTGCCGGTAGGAGTCGACGAGGCCGGTCTCCGCATAGGGGATGCCCAGGTCCCGGCAGTGGGCGCGCACCAGGGGCTGGGCGAGCCGCAGGTGCGGGCGCGGCATGCTGGGAAAGAGATGGTGCTCGATCTGGTAGTTGAGTCCCCCGAGGAACCAGTCCGTCAGGACGCCGCCGCGGATGTTGCGGGAGGTGAGCACCTGACGGCGCAGGTGCCCCCAGCGGTCTCCGTTCGGGTCGGGCATCTCCATGCCCTTGTGGTTGGGTGCGAAGGCGAGTCCCAGGTGCAGTCCGAACAGTGCCTGGTGCACGGCGGCGAACGCCAGCGCCTTGCCCGGTGACAGGACGGCCAGCAGCAACGCCGTGTAGAGCACCACGTGGGCGACGAGGAGGGTGCCCTCCACCGCGCGCTCCCGGGGGGACTGGCGGCGCAGGTCCTGGAAGCCGTGCACCTTGAGCGCGATGCCCTCCAGGAGGGTGAGCGGGAAGAACAGCCAGGCCTGGTTGCGGGTGAGCCAGCGGCGGAAGCCCTGCCGGACACCGGCCTGCCCGCCCGTGAAGACCAGTACGTCGGCGGCGACGTCCGGATCCTTTTCTATGTGGTTGGGGTTGGCGTGGTGCCGGTTGTGTTTGGCGTTCCACCAGGAGAAGCTCAGGCCGAGCAGCAGATTGCCGTGCACCAGCCCGATCACCCGGCTCACCGCCTTGTGGCCGGTGATCTGCGCATGGCCGGCGTCGTGGCCGATGAAGGCGGTGCGGGCGAAGAGCACGGCGAAGGGCACCGCCAGGAGCAGCGCCCACCAGGAGTCGCCGATCAGGAAGAGCCCCGCGACGACCGCGGCGAGGGCGAGCGCGTTGCCGGCGATGACGCGCGCGTACCAGCCGTGCCGCCGGCCCAGCAGTTCCTGGCTCCTGACGGTGCGGAGCAGGGGCGCGAATTCACTGCCGCCGGCGGACGGTCCGCCGGCCCTCTCGGCGGTACCGTCCGCGACGGTTGCGGCGGGCTGTGGCATGGCGGGGTCTCCGGTCTCTCGGTAACGGCCTGACCTGAGCAAACGTAGGGATCGAGGCCCTGCGCCGACCATGGCGTCAGCACCCCGGCACGCCGGGGGGTCACCTACAGGCCGGGCGGGGGGTGGCCCCAGGGGGTGACCGGGGGCTGGCAGCACCTCTGCCTCCGGTGGCGCACGTCACTGCCGCACCGCCCTCCAGGGGGCGCCATGGTGCTGTACCCTCGGCGGCTCACCCAGTAGTCAAATTTGAGGAATCAGCGTCGCCGTGCAGAGGATCTCCCCGGCAACACCGCCCGACCTCTCCGAACTCGCCCGCTGCTGCGCCGTGTTCCTGCCTTCGGACCCCGCCCGCAGCGGCCGGGTCGCCTTCTGGCGGCCCGACGGCTCGGCTCCCACGGCACCGGCCGAGGTGCCCGTGACGGACCTGACGGTCGTCATTCCCCGCGACGACGCGGTCGCGCGGGTGACCGTTCCCGCCGTCACTCTCCCCCTGCGGGTGGCCCTGCCCGTCCTCACGCGCGCGCGTGAGGACGGGCAGGGCCACCGGGCCACCGTCTTCTGGGGCGCGGCAGCGATGCTGGGCCTGCACCTCACGGCTCGCGGCCTGCTGCTGCCGGGCGTCTCGGCGGGCGATCACGACGCCTGGCGCGCGGCCCCGTTGCACGGAGTCGACGCGGAGCAGGCCGGCGCGCTGGCCGCCGCGATGCCGCCGGAGGCGCACGCCGTGCCGCTCGACGGCACCGAGCAGCCGCGGCTGCCCGACCCCGAGCACCTGCTGCGTGCCTTCCTGGACGCCGTCGCCGACACCCTGCCCCGCTCACCGGCCGCGCCCCTCGTCACGGGCGCGGCGGCCTACGCGGTCCGGGAACCACGGCACGTACCGCAGCACCGGGCATGGGCCGCCGAGGTGGCCGCGGGCCACGACGCGGGGGTGCGCGTCTCGTTGCGCGTCGAGGTGACGGGGCTGGACACCGCCGGCCAGGGCGGCCCGGATCCGCGGTTCCGCGCCGTGCTGCAGGTGCACAGTGTGAGCGGCCCCGCGCGGGTCGCCGACGCGGCGCGGATCTGGGACGAGCCGGAGGCCATGGGCGCGACGTTCGGCCCCGGGGCCAGGACGGACGTCCTGCTGGCGCTGCGCCGGGCCGTCCGGGCCTGGCCGCCCCTTGCCCCGCTGCTGTCGGCGGCCGTGCCGGACACCTTCGAACTCGCCGACGAAGACGTCGCCGGCCTGCTCGGAGAGGGCGCGCGGGCGCTCGCCGCGGCCGGGGTGGAGGTGCACTGGCCCGCGGAGACGGCCCGCGGGCTGACATCCGGTGCGACCGTGGGGCCGCCCGACGGCGCGGACGGTTCCCGACGCGCCTCGCCGGGGCCCGGAGCGGCGCTGTCCGCCGACGCCCTGCTCGCCTTCGACTGGTGGTTCGCGCTGGGCGGTCAGCGGCTCACGCGCGGCGAACTCGACCGCCTGGCGGAGGCGAACCGCCCCCTGGTCAGACTGCGCGACCGGTGGGTGCTCGTCGACCCCGGCGAACTGCGGCGCGCCAGAGCCCGGCAGGACCGGAAGATCACCTCCCTGGAGGCCCTGGGCGCCGCGCTGACGGGCTCCGCCGAGGTCGACGGCGACAGCGTCGAGGTCCGCCCCACCGGATGGCTGGCGGCCCTGCGGGACCGCCTCACGGGACCGCAGGCCCAGGAGCCCGTCGCGCAGCCGGCCGCGCTCGCCGCCCGGCTGCGCGACTACCAGCTGCGCGGCCTGGGCTGGCTGGCACGGATGACGGCCGGCGGACTCGGCTGCTGCCTGGCCGACGACATGGGTCTCGGCAAGACGATCACGCTGATCGCGCTGCACCTGCACCGGGAGCAGGACCCGGCGGCCGGCGGCCCGACACTGGTGGTGTGCCCGACGTCCCTGATGGGCAACTGGCAGCGCGAGATCGAGAGGTTCGCACCGGGTACGCCCGTGCGCCGCTTCCACGGGGCCCGGCGCGACCTGGCGGACCTCGCGGACGGCGAGTTCGTCCTGACCACGTACGGCACGATGCGCCTGGACGCACCGCGACTGGCCGAGGTGGCCTGGGGCATGGTGGTGGCCGACGAGGCCCAGCACGTGAAGAACCCGTACTCGGCCACGGCCCGTCAGCTGCGCACCATCCGGGCGGGCGCGCGCGTGGCGCTCACCGGCACCCCCGTGGAGAACAACCTGTCCGAGCTGTGGGCGATCCTCGACTGGGCGACGCCGGGTCTGCTCGGCCGGCTCGGCACCTTCCGCACCCGGTACGCGCAGGCCGTCGAGAGCGGCCGGGACCCGGCCGCCGCCGAACGCCTCGCGCGGCTGGTCGGACCGTTCCTGCTGCGCCGCCGCAAGTCGGACCCCGGGATCGCGCCCGAACTGCCGCCGAAGACCGAGACCGATCACGCCGTCACGCTCACCGGGGAACAGGCCGGGCTGTACGAGGCCCTGGTGCGCGAGACGCTCGCCGAGATCTCCGGCGCGGACGGCATGGCCCGGCGCGGACTGGTCGTGAAGCTGCTGACCGGCCTGAAGCAGATCTGCAACCACCCGGCGCAGTTCCTCAAGGAGGAACGGCCCGTGCTCACCGGGCGGTCGGGGAAACTCGAGCTGCTGGACGAGTTGCTCGACACCGTCCTCTCCGAGGACGCGAGCGTGCTGGTCTTCACGCAGTACGTGCAGATGGGGCGGCTGATCGAACGCCACCTGGCGGCGCGCGGCGTACGGTCGCTGTTCCTGCACGGCGGCACACCGGTCGCCGAGCGGGAGGCGTCGGTCCGCCGTTTCCAGGACGGCGAGGTCCCGGTGTTCCTGCTGTCGCTGAAGGCCGCGGGCACAGGACTGAACCTCACGCGCGCGGAACACGTCGTGCACTACGACCGCTGGTGGAACCCGGCGGTCGAGGCGCAGGCCACCGACCGGGCGTACCGCATCGGTCAGCGCCGGCCCGTGCAGGTGCACCGGCTCGTCGCGGAGGGCACGGTCGAGGACCGCATTGCCGACCTGCTGCGCCGCAAGCGGGGCCTCGCCGAGGCGGTCCTCGGATCCGGTGAGTCCGCGCTCACCGAACTGACCGACGCCGAACTGGCCGCGCTGGTGGAGCTGCGAGGAGGATCCCGATGAGCGACCACGACACCGACCCGGAGCGGACCTTCGCCGCGCTGCCTCCCGCGCAGGGACGGGGATTCGCGCAGACCTGGTGGGGCCACGCCTGGCTGAAGGCGCTGGAGGACACGGCGCTGGACGGGCAGCAGGTGCGGACCGGACGGCGCCTCGCCCGCTCGGGAGCGGTGGGCGCGGTGTCGGTGCGCCCCGGCCGCATCACCGCCGTCGTGCACGACCGGGACCGCACGGCGCACCGTGCGGACGTCCTGCTGGAGCGGTTGTCCGACGCCCAGTGGGCCCGGTTCCTCGACCTGGTCGTGGAACGGTCCGGGCACCTGGCGGCCCTCCTCGACCGCGACCTGCCGCCTCATCTCGTCGAGGACGCCTCGGCCGCCGGCATCGAGCTGCTGCCGGGGATCGGCGACCTGGAACCGCGGTGCGACTGCGAGGCCTGGGACCACTGCGGGCACACGAGCGCGCTGTGCCACCTCGTGGCCCGCCTCCTGGACCAGGACCCCTTCGTGCTGCTGCTCATGCGCGGCTGCGACGAGCGGACCCTGTTCGGCGAGCTGCACGCGCGGGACACCGCGGGGGGCGAGGCACCGAGCGCGCCGGACGGCGTGGACGCAGCGGCGGCCTACGCGCCGGGACGCACCCTGCCGGCACTGCCGCCTCCGCCCGGGCCCCTCGCCGGACCGGGCCTGCCGCCGTCGCTCGGCACCGACGCGGCCCCGCCGCCCGGGATCGACCCGGCCGCCCTGGAGTTCCTGGCCGCGCACACCGCGGCCACGGCTCACAGGTGGCTCCTCGGGGCACGGGAGGGCGCGCCCTTCAGCCATCCGGCGGACCACGGCCTCACGGCCGCGCAGGACGCCGTGCGCCTTGCCGCGGGCCTGCGGGAGGGCGTCGACGGCACCGGCCGCCCGGGGAGCGCGGACGACGTCCTGCTGGACCGGCTGGCCAAGGGCTCGGGACGGAGCAGGGCACAGCTCGCGCGGGCCGTACGGGCCTGGCGCACGGGCGGCGCCGCCGGACTGTCCGTGCTGGAGGAGGAGTGGACCCCCGACGGCGAGGCACAGGCACGCGCGCGTGCCGCGCTGGCGTCGGCCTGGGAGGAGGACCGGCCCTCGCTGCGGGCCACGGGCAACCGGTGGACCGTCGTCGGCACGGCCCACCAGCTCCGGCTCGGACAGGACGGCCGTTGGTGGCCCTTCCGCAAGGACAACGGCCACTGGGAGCCGGCCGGCGCCGCCGCCCAGGACCCGGCCACCGCACTCGCCACCGCACAGGGCGCCCCCGCGGGGGACGCGACGGCGCAAGACGCGACGGCGCAGGACGCGACGGCGCAGGACACCACCGCCCCGGGCGCTGCCCTGGAAGGCTCCTGACCACCCACCCTGCCCCCTGGCCGCGTGAAGGGCCGGCACCGCATGTGCGTCGCCCGGGTCGGCGCGTGCCCGCCTGAGACAGCCCGGTCCGGTGCAGTAAGGGTTGTGTGCGGGGGCTGATGCGAGAGGCCGTGCCGCCCGGGGCAGGGAATGCCCCTGCCCCGGGGGCGGCGCGCCCGGCCGTCCCCAGGCCGACGGCCCGCGGACGCCCGTCGTTCACCTGCCCGTCCGCGGCCGTTGCCCGTGTGGCCCAACGCTGGCCGCTGTCAGCGCACTTGTGTTCTCAGGAGGCCCGATGTCCTCGCACGCCCCCGGCCGGCGGCGCATCCACCGTTCTCTCGCGGCGGGGCTCCCGCTCGCCCTGCTCGCCGCGCTCACCGCCGCCGGCACGGCAGCGGCCGCCCCCGCCGGCGCTGCCCGTGCCGCGCGGGCGGACCGCACCGGCGACGCCCGCGTGATCCGCACGGCGACGCTCCCGGACATCCCGCTCGGCGCGTTCAGCAACCGGCTGCTGCCCGGCACGGTGGACGACGACCGGGGTGTGGATCTGGGCGGCATCGGCAGCGACATCTACCCGGCGGGCCGCCAGGGCGAGTTCTGGACGGTCACCGACCGCGGGCCCAACGGCCAGATCAAGGTGGCCGGAAAGAAGCGCCGTACGTTCCCCGTGCCGGGCTTCGACCCGGCGATCGTGAAGATCCGCGTGTCGGGCGACAAGGTACGGGTACTGGATGCGATTCCCCTGACGACAGCCTCCGGCAGAGCGGTCACCGGCCTGCCCGACCAGGCGGGCCGTGACGAGGCACCGTACTCCTACGACGCCCGGACGGCGCTGGCGTACGACCCGGACGGTCTGGACACCGAGGGCATCGTCCGGGCGGCGGACGGCTCGTTCTGGCTCGTCGACGAGTACGGGCCCTCCCTCGTCCACGTCTCCGCGCGCGGGAGGGTGCTCACGCGGTACGTGCCCGAGGGGCTGGGGCTGACCGGCGCGGACTACCCGGTGGTGGAGGCGCTGCCGTCCGTCCTCCTCCACCGGAAGACGAACCGCGGCTTCGAGGGTCTGGCGCAACTGCCGGGCGGCGACCTGGTGATGGCCCTGCAGAGCCCGCTGTCACTGCCCGACGCGGACGCGGGCGACGCCTCGCGCACGACCCGGCTGCTGCGCTTCTCGCCCCGCGAGCGGGCGGTCACCGCCGAGTACGCGTACCGCTTCGACCCGGTCGGCGTGGTCGATCCCGGCGAGGACGACACCTCCGAGCTGAAGATCTCCTCCGTGGTCGCGGTGGGCCGTGACCGGCTGCTGGTGGAGGAGCGCACCGACAGGGCGGCGCGGCTGCACCTGGTGCGGCTGGAGCGCCGGGCGGACATCCTCGGCGGCCGCTGGGACGACGACACCGCCTCGCCGTCGCTGGAGCAGCTCGACGACCCGGCGGCGGCCGGTGTGCCGGTGCTGCGCAAGCGGCTGGCCGTCGACCTGGGCGAGGTCCCCGGGGTGCCGGGGAAGATCGAGGGTGTCGCGCGCGTGGACGACCAGACGCTCGCCCTCGTCAACGACAACGACTTCGGGATGACGGACGGCGCGGAGGCGTTCGACGCGCGGGGGCGTCTGGTGGACAGCGGTGTCGAGACGACGGTGACCTACGTGCGGCTGCCGCACCGCATCTGAGGCCGCGTCGCCGGGTGGGGTGCACGCGCGCGTGCGCCCCACCCGGCGGCCCCGGTTCAGCCCCGGGCGCCCAGCAGGTGGTCCATGGCGAGCTGGTCGAGGTGTTCGAAGGCCATGCCGCGCGCGGCGGCGGCGTCGGTGTCGAAGTCCTCGTAGGCGGACCGGTCGGCCAGCAGCGCCTGCACGCCGTCGGCGGCGGTGGGCTGGGCGAGCTGGTCGAGGCGGGACGCGCGCAGCGCTTCCTGGACCTCCGGGTCGGCGCGGAAGGCGGCGGCGCGCTCCTTGAGGACGAGGTAGTTGCGCATGCAGCCGGCCGCGGAGGCCCACACACCGTCGAAGTCCTCGGTGCGCGGGGGCTTGAAGTCGAAGTGCCGCGGGCCGTCGTAGCCGGCGCTCTCCAGCAGGTCGACGAGCCAGAACGCGGCGCGCAGGTCACCGGCGCCGAAGCGCAGGTCCTGGTCGTACTTGATGCCGGACTGGCCGTTGAGGTCGATGTGGAAGAGCTTGCCCGCCCACAGGGCCTGGGCGATGCCGTGCGGGAAGTTCAGACCGGCCATCTGCTCGTGGCCGACCTCCGGGTTGACGCCGTACATCTCGGGGCGTTCCAGGCGCTCGATGAAGGCCAGGGCGTGGCCGACGGTGGGCAGCAGGATGTCGCCGCGCGGCTCGTTCGGCTTGGGCTCGATCGCGAAGCGCAGGTCGTAGCCCTGGGAGGTGACGTACTCGCCGAGCAGGTCGAAGGCCTCCTTCATCCGGTCCAGTGCCGCACGCACGTCCTTGGCCGCCCCGGACTCGGCGCCCTCCCGGCCGCCCCAGGCCACGTAGGTCTTCGCGCCCAGCTCCACCGCCAGGTCGATGTTGCGGATCGTCTTGCGCAGCGCGTAGCGGCGCACGTCACGGTCGTTGGCGGTGAACGCGCCGTCCTTGAAGACCGGGTGCGTGAAGAGGTTGGTGGTGGCCATCGGGACCGTCATGCCGGTCGCTTCCAGGGCCTGCCGGAAACGCTTGACGTGGGCCTCGCGCTCGCTGTCCGAGGACCCGAAGGGGATCAGGTCGTCGTCGTGGAAGGTCACGCCGTACGCGCCCAGCTCGGACAGGCGCTGGACCGACTCGACCGGATCGAGGGCGGGGCGGGTGGCGTCGCCGAAGGGGTCCCGTCCCTGCCAGCCGACGGTCCACAAACCGAACGTGAACCGGTCCTCGGGGGTGGGCTGGTAGTTCATGCCGCGGCTCCTTGCTCGCTTGCGACTATTTCGTCATGGCGATTTACAAATTAGTATGCCGACGCGTCCCTGGGAAGGGACATCGGGGCGCCGACCGGTCCGCAGCGTCCGGATCCGACCCCGACGCAGCAGGAAAACCGCAGGTCAGACCTCCATGAGCCGCGAAAAAAGAGGAGAGCCGATGTCAGCAGCCGAGGGTCCGCTCGTCGTCGGTGTGGACTCGTCCACCCAGTCCACCAAGGCGCTCGTCGTCGATGCGGCCACCGGCCGGGTCGTGGCGAGCGGCCAGGCACCGCACACGGTGTCCACCGGAGCCGGCCGGGAGAGCGACCCGCGCCAGTGGTGGGAGGCGCTGGTCGCGGCGCTGCACCAGTGCGGGGACGCGGCGCACGAGGCATCCGCCGTGTCGATCGGCGGCCAGCAGCACGGGCTCGTCACCCTGGACGCGCACGGGGACCCCGTACGTCCCGCCCTGCTGTGGAACGACGTGCGCTCGGCCCCGCAGGCGCGCCGGCTGGTGGCCGAGCTGGGCGGCCCGAAGGCCTGGTCGGACCGTACGGGCAGCGTGCCGGGCGCGTCCTTCACGGTCACCAAATGGGCCTGGCTCGCCGAGCACGAGCCGCAGGCGGCGCGGTCGGTGGCGGCCGTGCGCCTGCCGCACGACTACCTGACCGAGCGGCTGACCGGCCAGGGCACCACCGACCGCGGTGACGCCTCGGGGACGGGCTGGTGGGCGTCCGCCGACGAGGCGTACGACGAGGAGATCCTCACCCGGGTCGGCCTCGACCCCGCTCTGCTGCCCCGCGTGGTGCGCCCGGGTGAAGTGGCCGGGACGGTGCGCGACATCCACGACCTGCCGTTCTCCAAGGGCACCCTGGTGGCGCCCGGTACCGGGGACAACGCCGCCGCGGCGCTCGGCCTCGGGCTGCGCCCGGGCACCCCGGTCCTCAGCCTCGGCACGTCGGGGACGGTCTACGCGGTCTCCGAGCACCGCCCCGCCGACCCTTCCGGCACGGTGGCGGGCTTCGCCGACGCGCGCGGCGACTGGCTCCCGCTGGCCTGCACCCTCAACTGCACGCTCGCCGTCGACCGGATCGCCACGCTGCTGGGGCTCGACCGCGAGGCCGTCGAGCCCGGCGCCGGCGGCGTCACCCTGCTTCCCTACCTCGACGGCGAACGCACCCCCGACCTGCCGAACGCCTCCGGCCTGCTGCACGGCCTGCGCCACGACACGACCGCCGGTCAGCTGCTGCAGGCCGCCTACGACGGGGCCGTCCACTCGCTGCTCGGCGCACTGGACCTGGTGCTGGACCGGGACGCCGACCGCACCACCCCCCTGGTCCTGATCGGCGGGGGCGCCCGGGGCACGGCGTGGCAGCAGACCGTACGCCGGCTCTCGGGGCGCCCGGTGCGCATCCCCGAGGCCAGGGAACTGGTCGCCCTGGGGGCCGCGGCCCAGGCAGCCGGGCTGCTGACCGGTGAGGACCCGGCCGCGGTGGCCCGCCGCTGGAGGACGGCCGACGGGCCGGTGCTCGACCCGGTGGAGCGGGACGAGGCGACGCTGGAGAGGATCTCCGGGGTACTCTCCGACGCGGCGCCGCTGCTGGAGCGGGGGACGCGGGAGCACTGACAGGACCGGCGGGGCCACGGCCGGGCACGACCGTGCGGCCCCGCCGCCGTACACCGACCGAGGACGACGCAGGCATGACCGCACCGCTGAACGAGCCCCGCCCCACCGGTCCGGGACGTGCGCTGTCCGACACCCAGCAGGGCATGCGCCGCCGCAACCTCGCCCGGGTCCTGCACACCGTCAGCGCCGAGGGACCGCTGTCGCGGGCCGCGGTCGCCTCGCGCATCGGGCTCACCCGGGCGGCGGTGTCGACGCTGGTCGACGAACTCATCCGCTCGGGTCTCCTGGAGGAGCTGGGGCCCGAGCGGCCCGGCCGGGTGGGCCGCCCCGGCTCGGCGCTCGCCGTCAGCGGACGCGGACCGGCGGGGATCGGGGCGGAGGTCGGCGTGGACCACCTCGCGGCGTGCGTGGTCGACCTGCGCGGGAAGGTCCGGGCACGGGCCGTACGCCACGGCACGAACCGGGGACGCGCCCCGGAGCCGGTGGCCGAGGACCTCACCGCGCTCATATCCCAGGTGGTCGCCGAGGCGGAGGGGCAGGGTCTGTGGCCGGCGGGACTCGCCGTCGCCGTGCCGGGCCTGGTCGCGCGGGACGGCCGCACCGTCGTCCGGGCCCCCAACCTGGACTGGCGCGACACCGATCTCGGCACCCTGCTGCCCGGCGCGTACCCCCTGACGGTGGACAACGAGGCGAACTTCGGCGCCCTGGCCGAACTCTGGCTCGGCGAGGACACGCCGCCGGACTTCCTGCACGTGTCCGCGGAGATCGGCATCGGCGCGGCGCTGGTGGTCGACGGCCGGCTGCTGCGCGGCACCCGCGGCTTCGCCGGCGAGCTGGGGCACGTCCCGGTCGAGCCGGAGGGGCCCGCGTGCCCGTGCGGCGGCCGGGGCTGCCTGGAGCAGTACGCGGGCGAGGAGGCCGTGCTGCGGGCCGCCGGGATGGCGGCGGGCGAGGGCCGGGTCGGGCTGCTCGCCACCCGCGCCGCCGCAGGGGACGAGGACGTACGGCGGGCCCTGCACGACGCCGGCAGGGCGCTCGGTGTGGCCCTGACCGGCGCGGTCAACCTGCTCGACCCCCGGTCCGTCGTGCTCGGCGGGGCGCTGGCCGGGCTCGCTCCCTGGCTGCTGCCCGCGCTGGAGGCCGAACTGGACCGGCGCACCGCGGGACCGGCCTGCCCGGTGACCGTCTCACGGTTCGGCCCCGAGGGCCCGCTGCTCGGCGCCGCGCACGCGGTGGTCCGAGCCGTTCTCGACGACCCGGCGGCCGTGGCCGAACGCGCCTGAAACCCGGCGCAGTTCACTCGTCCGAGTGGCGGCGTTGTCCACAATCCACCGCCCGTCCACGGATCCTTGCCGGGCTCTTCTGCCCAACCCCTGCGCGCCGTACCGTGATTCACGCGAGGCGCCGTCCGCGGGCTCACGACGGCGGCCCGTACCCACCCGGTCGCACCACCGCCACCGAGGTGTGCGACACCAACCGGACACGCGGCCGGGCTCCGCACGGAGCGCCCGGCTGTGCGCGAGACTCACCGCCACCGGCGGACACACCCCCACGCAACCGCACGAACTTCTACGGAACGCGAACCTCCTCGGCACACGGACCTCCACGAAGAACGAGCCCCCGAGACAAGCGGGACTCCCCCCACGAGAAAGGTCGTCGCCCATGGACCGGGCAGGATCCCAGCCCAGCCGACGGCGCCTCCTGAAGGGCGCCGCCCTCGCCGCCGTCCCCGCCGCCTTGCTCCCCGCCGCCCGCGCCACCGCGCGCCCCCGTCCCCTGGCCACCGACTACCCGCCCACCGACTGGCAGCCCGCTTCGAGTTCCAACTACACGGCGTCCGACCGGCCCAGCAGCTACTCCCTCGACCGGGTGATCATCCACGTCACCCAGGAGACCTACGCCAACACCCTGGCCATCTTCCAGAACCCGCAGAAGAAGGTGTCCGCGCACTACCTGGTCCGGTCCGCCGACGGACACGTCGCCCAGTGCGTCCGCGAATCCGACATCGCCTGGCACGCGGGCAACTGGGACTACAACACCCACAGCATCGGCATCGAACACGAAGGGTGGGTGGACAGACCGGCGTACTTCACCGACGCGCTGTACGAGCAGTCGGCCCGGCTCACCTCGGCGATCTGCGACCGGTACGGGATCCCCAAGGACCGCACGCACATCATCGGGCACTACGAGGTGCCGGGCACGGACCACACCGATCCCGGTCCCAACTGGGACTGGGTCCGCTACCTGAGAATGGTCAACTTCGACTGACCGGGACCGTCCGCCCGCGCGGCGCCCCGCCCGCCCGTGGCCACGCCGGGTCACCCGCGCGCTGCGCGTGCGGCGGGACCCCGGGCGGAGCACGCTGGAAGCCCGCACCCCGGGGCATGCCACCGGCGTGCGGCGCGAGCGGACGGACAGGCGCGGCCGAAGGAGGTCCCAGTGGCGTACGGCGATCCCGGACGGCCCGTGGACGAGACCTCGGCAGCCATGCTGGAGGCGCTCTTCACCGGCTCACCGGTCGGACTCCATCTGCTGGACCCCGAGCTGCGGGTGGTGCGGCTGACCCCCGGGACGCCCGCCATGCGGGGAAAGTCCGCCGGCGACCTGACCGGGCGGCCGATGCGCGAGGTCTACCGCATGGTCGAGGACAACGACATGGAGGCGGCGCTGCGTGAGGTGCTGAAGACCGGCGAGCCCCTGCGGCAGCGGCTGGTGCGGGCGCGTGTCGAAGGGGATCCGCCCGAGGAGCGCTGCTTCGAGACGACCGCCATGCGTCTGCAGGGCCGGCGCGGGGAGGTACTGGGTGTGGCGGTCACCGCGGTCGACGTCACCGAACGCGAACGGGGACGAGCCCGCACCAGGGTCCTCGACGCCGTACGGCGCCGGGTGGGGCGGACGCTGGACCCGGTGGTGACCGGTGAGGAGCTGGTCGAGGCCGTGGTCCCGCAGTTCGCGGACATCGCGGTCGTGGAGGTGGTGGAATCGGTGATCCGGGGCGACGAGCCGCCGCCGGCCCCGCTGCCGCCGGGCACCCCGCTGATGCGCACCGCCTTCCGCAGCGGCACCGCGCACCCGCCGCAGGCGCACCCGGTCGGCGACGTGCGGCGGCTGCCGGCGCCCACGCCCTTCACCCAGGCCCTGACCGACCTGCGCCCCCGGATCGTCCCGCTGCGCCCGGGGGCCGAGTGGATGCCCGCCGACCCGCCGCGCACGCACGCCATCCGCTCCGCGGACACCCACACGCTGCTGGTGGTGCCGCTGGCCCTGCGGGACACGGTACTGGGCCTGGTCAGCCTCTACCGGTCGGGCGACTCGCCGCCCTTCGACACGGGCGACCGGCGGCTCGCGGTGGAGCTGGCCGCGCACACCGCCCTGTGCGTCGACAACGCCCGGCGCTATATCCGCGAACACACCATCGCCGCCACGGTCCAGCGCCAGCTGCTGCCCCGCCGCCCCGAGTCCCACGCGTCGCTGGAGACCGCCTACCTGTCGGTCACCGGCGCCGATCCCGGCGCCTGGTACGACACCATCGCCCTGTCCGGCGCCCGCACCGCTCTCGTGGTGGGGAACGTCTCAGGGCGGGGGCTGAACGCGGCGGCCGGCATGGGCCAGCTGCGCACGGTGCTGAGGTCGCTGTCGGCGTTCGACCTGCCCCCCGACGAACTGCTGGCCCGGCTGCACGACACGGCGGCCCACCTGGCCCAGGAACGGGCGAGCCTGCCGCCGGGTGATCCCCTGCGCCGGGAGGCACTCACCGCGAACTGCGTCTACGCGGTCCACGATCCGCTGACCGGCACCTGTGTGATGGCGGCGGCCGGTGATCTGGCGCCCGTCGTGATCCGTCCCGACCGCACCGTCAGCGTCCCCGACACACCGGCCGGGCCGCCCCTGGGCGTGGCGGAGGACTCACCGTTCGCGACGGCCGAGATCGACGTGCCCGCCGGGAGCGTGCTGGTGTTCACCAGCGACCCCCTGGTCACGGCCTACCTCGCCGACTCCTGCCGGCAGCTGCGGGCCGTCTCGGACTATGCCGAGCGGCCGTTGCAGGATTTGTGCGACGCCGTCGTCTACGCCCTCCCGGACGGCCTCGGCACGGGCGACGCCGCGGTGATCGTCGCCCGCACCCGGTCCTTCCCGCCCGGCGCGTTCGCCTCCTGGCGGCTCGACGACGACCGCGCGTCGGTGGCGACCGCCCGCGCCCGCGCACGCGACCGGCTCGCCGAATGGGGCGTGGACGAGGAGACCGCCTACCAGACGCAGATCATCGTCAGCGAACTCGTCACCAACGCGCTGCGGTACGGGAGCGCGCCGATCGAACTCCGGCTGATCCACGACCGTACGCTCACCTGCGAGGTGCGCGACGCCGGCCAGGCCGCTCCGCACCTGCGCCACGCCCGGACCGCCGACGAGGGCGGACGCGGCCTGTTCGTCGCCGCCCAACTGGCCCGGGCCTGGGGCGTGCGGTACACGGCGGCGGGCAAGACCGTGTGGACCGAGCAGTCTCTGGCCGACGACGGCCACTGACACCCGCGTCGCTTCGCTACCCTGACCGCACCCCTCCGCATGCGCGCCCGCGGTGCCGCTCCTGGGCGACCGCCTCGCGGCACGCGGCACCCCAGCGATCACCGGAGCCGCCCGATGCAGGTCCGCCGCGTCGTCCCCAACGTCCGTTCCGAGGCCCTGGAGGAGAGTGCGGACTTCTACGGACTGCTGGGCTTCGAGGAAGTCATGAACCACGGCTGGATCCGGACGCTCGCCTCCGCGGTGAACCCGGCCGCGCAGATCAGCTTCATGGGCGAGGACCGGACGGCTCCCGTCACGCCCGACCTGAGCGTCGAGGTCGACGACGTCGACGCGGCCCACGCCGCGCTGCGGGAGCGCGGCGCGGAGATCGTGCACCCGCTCACCGACGAGGAGTGGGGCGTACGCCGGTTCTTCGTCCGGGATCCCAACGGCCGCGTCGTCAACGTGCTGGGACACCGCTGACGGCAGCCGAGGGCACTCGAAGACACCCGAAGGAGTGCGTTTTCCCGTCCGTCGCCGTGCCACAGGCCGCCGGTCACCGCCCGGGCCGCCGGCTTCTGCTGCACTTCCCTGAGTCCGCAGGGAGTTGACGAGGCATCAGGGGGCAGGGTGAGCACAGCGGGACGGGTGGTGAGGCGCCGCGCCGGGCGGTTCGCGGCGGTGGTGAGCGTTCTCCTCGCCGGCGGCGCACTGACGGGTACGGGAACGGCCCACGCGGGAACGGCACAGGCCGGGACGGGCCTGACGGGGACGGGCCTCGCGGGCTCGGCTGGACGGACCGGTGGCACGCACCGCGCCGAGGAGATCGCGCCGGGTGTGGAGTACCGCGAGATCGACCTCTCCGGGATCCACGGGAAGGCACGCGCGCACCTGGTCAGCGTCGATCTGGACAACAAGCACGTCCGCGTCGGCCTGCTGCACCCGGGAGCCGTGGCGGCGCGGAGCACCGTGTCCCGGCTCGCCGGCTCCCAGGGAGCGCTCGCGGGCGTCAACGGCGACTTCTTCGACATCACCGAGACCCAGCATCCGGGCGTCCCGGCGACCGGTTCCCCGGTCGGCCCCGAGATCGCGGACGGGAAGGCGCTCAAGGCCGCCGTGCCGCGCGGGCAGCGCTTCGGGCCCGCCCTGCCGTCCGGCACCACCACCGAGGACGTGCTCGGCGTCGGCACGGACCGCACGGCCCGCCTCGACCGGCTGGCCCTGTCCGGCTCGGTGACCACGCCCGAGGCGGAGCTGGGGATCGGCGGGTTCAACCAGTACGCGCTGCCGGTCGGTTCGATCGGCGCGTACACCTCCGACTGGGGCGGTCTCTCCCGGGAACGGGCCGTGTGCGGCACCGACGGGGACCGCGGCGCTCCGTGCAGTACGGACACCTACGAGGTGACGGTCCGGGACGGCCGGGTCGTCGCCACGGCCGGCAGACCCGGCAGCGGCGGCATTTCCGCGGGCACCACGGTCCTGGTGGGCAGGGAGGCGGGGGCGCAGCGGCTGCGCAAGCTGTCCAAGGGCGAGTCGGTGAGCGTCGAGCACCGCCTGACGGCGGCCTCCGGCCGGGCGTACGCCTTCGCGATCGGGGGGTTTCCGGTCCTGCGCGGGGGCGCCGCGCTGCCGGGGCTCGACGGCACGACGTCGGCCGTGCGCACCGCCGTGGGGATCGCGGACGGAGGGCACCGGCTGCTGCTCATGGCGCTGGACGGCGCGTCCGAGTACCGCGCCGGCCTGACCGTCGCGGAAGTCGCCGCCACCCTGCGGGACCTGGGGGCGACGGAGGGGTTCAACCTGGACGGCGGCGGCTCCAGCACGCTGGTCGCCCGGAAAACGGGCGCAGGGGCGGTCAGCGTCCTCAACCATCCCAGCGGGGGCGCCGAACGAGCGGTCGCGAACGGGGTCGGGGTGTTCCCCGGCGCGTGACGCGCACCCCCGGAGAACGGACTCCGGCCGGGGCCGCGGCTCTCAGGGCCGCAGGCTGCTGACCATCTCGGCGGTGACCACCAGGCAGTCGTGGATGGTGGGGGCCATGCTGGAGCCGGCGAGGAAGAAGCCGAGCAGACCGCAGACGAGGGCGTGCGAGAACTTCAGCGAGCAGTTGCGCACGAAGATGATCGCCAGGATCGCGAGCAACAGCACCACAGAGATGGAAATGGCCATCGTCAACCTCCTCCGCCACGCCCACTTCGCGGCTTTCGGCGGCAAGTGTGGCGTAGCGGAGGGTTCGTCCGGGCGGCTGACGTGTCCGCCGAACGTGTGGTTCTGCGGTTGAACTACGGCCGGCTCACGGCCGCGCCTTCCGGTCCTCGCGCGCGTCCAGGAAGGATGCCAGGCCGGCCAGGTCGTCGGTGTTGAGGTGGTCGACGCCGGCGGAGAGGAGTTCGGCCCAGAGCGCGTCGCGGGCCGGTCCGGCCTCGTCCGGCGTGGCCCAGAACCGCACCTTCTGTCCGCGGGCGTGCGCCTGGCCGACGATGCCGCGCAGCGTGCGCCGCTCGGCCTGCGGGAAGGGCCCGTAGCCCAGCCAGGTGAAGGTCGACGTCCAGTTGTCGCTGATCAGCGGGACGAACGACGCGGGTGCCGGGCCGCCGAGGTCGGTGAGCCGGCCGTCGTAGAAGGCCCGGCGTACCGTCTGCGCCTCCATGGGCGCGCGGGCCGCGCGGTCGCCGGAGATCACGGCGGTGACAGGTCCGGGGCGGACGCGCCCGTGCGCGTACGTGGTGAACAGGTGCCGGTGGCGAGTCAGGTGACGGTCGAGGGCGAGGTAGGTGGCGGCGCCCTCCGTCTTGATGTCGATCAGCAGTTGCAGGGGCCTGGGCCATCCCCGGTGGACCCAGCGTGGTTGGCCCTGACGCGGGCGGCCAGCGGGTCGAGGTAGAGGGAGGCGAGGGTGCGCCGGGGGTCGAGATCGGCCGGGTCGTGGGCGACCAGAAGCTCGCCGTCCACGAGGTGGATGTCGGCCTCGACGCTGTTGAAGCGGTGGTCGAGGGCGTCCAGCAGGGGCCGCGGGTGTGCGTAGTCGTTGTGGGCGTGGGCGTGCCACAGCGGGTGCGGGCCGCGCCGCCGTTCACTTGCGGCGGCGTGCGCGGCGGGCAGCGCCACGGTGCCCGCGAGGACGGCGCCGAGGGTGGTGAGGGCTCTGCGACGGGTGGTGAGGGCCATGCTCTGCCTCCCTTGAGGAGCGTACGGAGACGTACGGGACCTCCGGGGAGTATGCGGGGCGCGGGTGCGCGAGCGGCGTGCGCCGGTGAGGAGTTGGCCGGATGGTACGCGTCCGTTCACCCGCCGGCGGCGGGCGCCGCGGAGGCCCGTCCCCACGGCGGACGCGGGGGGACGGGCCTGTCGGGGCGCCGGTCAGGGAGCCGGCTCGTGCGCGGCGGGCGGCCCGGGGAGGTCGACGAGGGAGGCCAGCGCGTCGCGGTGGGCGCCCGCGGTGCCGTAGGCGATCGAGTCGGCCTTGGCCCGCTTCAAGTACAGGTGGACCGGGTGTTCCCAGGTCATGCCGATGCCGCCGTGCAGTTGAAGGGCCTCTTCGGCGGCGTGCACGGCGACGGTCGCCGCGTAGGCCTGGGCGACGGCGACCGCCACGTCGGCGTCCTCGTCGCGGGCGAGCGCGTCGGCCGCGTTGCGTGCGGCGGCGCGCAGGTTGACGGTCTCCAGCCACAGCTGGGCGAGCCGGTGCTTGAGCGCCTGGAAGCCGCCGACCGGCCGGTTGAACTGCTTGCGCTCCTTCAGGTGACGTACGGTCTCGGTCAACGCCCAGTCGGCCAGGCCGAGTTGCTCGGAGGCGAGCAGTCCGGCGCCGGCCCGCAGGGCGCGGCGCACGGCGGGTCCGGCATCGCCCAGCCGGCGGCCCTCGGCCCCGTCCAGCCGCACGTGTGCCACCGGGCGGGTCAGGTCCAGGGACACCTGCGCGGTGACGGTCGCGGCCGGGGCCTCCACCGCGTACAGGCCTCCGTCGTCGGCGGGCACCAGCAGCACGTCGGCGATCGCCGCGTCGGCGACGGCGGTCACCTCCCCGGTCAGGACGCCGTTCTCCCGCCGTACGACGGCGCAGGGGACGCCCGGAGCCGTGTGCAGACCGACGGCGAGCACACCGATTGACGCGGCCGACGCCAGCTCGGCGACGAGGTCGTCCGCACGGCACGCCAGCAGCGCCTCGGTGGCCACGACGGCGCTCGTCAGGTAGGGCACGGGCGCCACCGCGCGGCCCAGTTCCTCCACCACGACGGCGGCTTCCCGGTGGGTGGCGCCCTGGCCGCCCAGTTCCTCGGGCACCAGCAGGCCCGCGAGGCCCATGCCGTCGGCGAGCGTCTTCCACAGGGGCACGTCGTGCGGGGTGTCCGTCTCCACCCGCGCGATCACGTCCGCCGGCCGGCAGTGATCGGTGAGCAGGTCGCGTACGGCGGCGCGCAGCGCCTCTTCCTCCTCGGAGTGGAGGAGGTCCGGCTGGGTGCTCATCGGGCCAGGTCCTTCCAGGCGACGTCCTTGTCGGTGCGCGGTTCGGCGGGCAGGCCCAGCACGCGTTCGGCGACGATGTTCAGCAGGATCTCGCTGGTCCCGCCCTCGATGCTGTTGCCCTTGGACCGCAGGTAGCGGTAGCCGGCGTCGCGACCGGTGAAGTCGACGAGTTCGGGGCGGCGCATGGTCCAGTCGTCGTACAACAGCCCCTCCTCGCCGCGCAGTTCCACTTCCAGGCCGCTGATCTGCTGGTTGAGGCGGGCGAAGGCGAGCTTCATGCCGGAACCCTCGGGGCCGGGCTGCCCCGCGGCGAGCTGCTGGCGCAGCCGCTCACCGGTGAGGCGGGCCACCTCCGCCTCCACCCACAGCTTCAGCAGCCGCTGGTGGAGGTCGTGGGTGCGCAGTGCGGGACGTTCGCGCCAGGTGCGGGCGACCGGGCCGATCATGCCGCCCTCGCGGGGCAGGCGCATGCCGCCGATGGAGACGCGCTCGTTCATCAGGGTGGTCTGCGCGACCCGCCAGCCGTCGCCGACCTCGCCGAGGCGGTGCGCGTCGGGGACGCGGACGCCGGTCAGGAAGACCTCGTTGAACTCGGCCTCGCCGGTGATCTGGCGCAGCGGCCTGACCTCCACGCCGGGGTCGGTCATGTCGCACAGGAAGTAGGTGATGCCCTGGTGTTTGGGCAGGGCGGGGTCGGTGCGGGCGATGAGGATGGCCCAGCGGGCCAGGTGGGCGCTGGAGGTCCACACCTTCTGCCCGTCGACCACCCAGTCCCCCGCGCCGTCGCGGACGGCTCGGGTGCCGAGCGCGGCCAGGTCGGATCCGGCGCCGGGCTCGCTGAAGAGCTGGCACCAGACCTCCTCACCGGTCCACAGCGGCCGCAGGAAGCGCTGTTTCTGCTCGTCGGTGCCGTAGCGCAGGATGGTCGGGGCGGCCATGCCGAGGCCGATGCCGATGCGCCGCGGGTCGTTGTCGGGGGCGCCCGCCGCCTCCAGTTCGGCGTCCACGACGGCCTGCAGGGGTCGCGGGGCGCCGAGGCCGCCGAGGCCTTCGGGGAAGTGCACCCAGGCCAGGCCCGCGTCGAAACGGGCGCGGAGGAAGCCGAGGCGGTCGGTGCCGCGGGGCGGATGCGCGGCGAGCAGTTCGCGTGTGCGGCGGCGCAGTCCGTCCGCGTCGAGGGTGTTGCCGCTCATGCGGCGGCTCCTTTCTCCGGTCCGGGCACCACGGCGATCCGTCCGGTGGTGACACCGTCGGCGACCCGCTGCACGGCTTCCGCGGCGCCGTCCAGCGGCACCCGCTCGCTCACCAGCGGCTTGATCGCGCCCCGGGCGGCCAGTTCGGTGAGCCGGTCGTGGCAGTGCCGGACGAGCTGGGGATTCCTGGTGTTGTACAGGCCCCAGTGCAGGCCGAGGATCGAGTAGTTCTTGACGAGGGCGTGGTTCAGCGCCGGGCTGGGGACGGTCCCGCCGGCGAAGCCCACGACGACGATCCTGCCCTCGAAGGCGACGGCCTTGGCGGACTGGGCGTACGCCTCGCCGCCGACCGGGTCGTAGACCACGTCGGCGCCCCGGCCGCCGGTGGCCTCCTTGACGGCGGCGACGACGTCCTCGCTGCGCCGGTCGACGACGACGTCGCAGCCCAGCTCGCGGGCCACGGCCGCCTTGGCGGGGCCGCCGACGACACCGATGACGGTGGCACCGGCCGCCTTGCCGAGCTGGACGGCCGCGCTGCCGACGCCGCCGGCCGCGGCGTGCACGAGCAGCGTCTCACCGGCCTCGATACGGGCCCGGCGGTGCAGGCCGAACCACCCCGTCTGGTAGCCGATGTGCAGGGCCGCGGCCTCGGCGTCGTCGAGCGACTCCGGGGCGGGCAGCAGGGCGGCCGCGTCCGCGACGGCGTACTCGGCGAAACCGCCGTGGGGCAGCGCCGGGGTGGCGAGGACCCTGCGGCCGTCCTCGGTCTCCGCGCAGATCTCCACGCCCGGGGTGAAGGGCAGCGGCGGCCGGACCTGGTACTGGCCCCGGCACAGCAGCGCGTCCGGGAAGTTGATGTTGGCGGCCCGTACCGCGAGCAGGACCTGGCCCTCGCCCGGCGTGGGCCGGCCGGTCTCCTCCAGGCGCATCACCTCGCCCGGCTCGCCGTTCTCGTGCACTCGCCATGCCCGCATGCGCCGCCTCCACAGGTACTGGGTCAGGAACCGCGTCGTCCGTCCGGTCGACGGCATACTAAGCGGTCGCTTGCTCTCAGGGGAACAGGCGGCCCGGGCGGACACGGAACCCGGGCGGACACGGAACCCGGCCCGGCGCGGGGAACCCGGGCGGACACGGCGCGCGGGCGCGGGGCGGGCCGTCTTCCGTACGGTCTCCCCGGTCGGGCCGGCCCGCCAGGCGCCGAGAGCCCCGCCGGAAGACCCCCGGGGGGCGAGGCCCCTCAGTCGTCCTCGCCGCCGGAGCCGCGCCGCGACGGCCGCGCCCGTACGTGCATCCGCTCGCCCTGCGGGCCGAACAGGCTCAGGAACTCCACCGGCCCCTCACCCGTCGACCCGAACCAGTGCGGCACGCGCGTGTCGAACTCGGCGGCCTCCCCCGCCGCGAGCACCACGTCGTGGTCCCCCAGCACGATCCGCAGCCTGCCGGACAGCACGTACAGCCACTCGTAGCCCTCGTGGGAGCGCGGGACCGGTTCCTCCTGGCGCTGCGGTTCGAGCACCTTGTACGCCTGCAGACCGCCGGGCTGCCGGGTCAGCGGCCAGTGCGTGCGCCCTCCGCGCACGATCGGCTTGGCCCGCACCCGGGGGTCCCCGACCGGGGGCGCGCCGACCAGTTCGTCGAGCGGCACCTGGTGGGCCTGCGCGATCGGCAGCAGCAGTTCCAGGCTGGGCTTGCGCAGGCCGGACTCCAGCCGCGAGAGGGTGCTGACGGAGATCCCGGTCGTCTCCGACAGGGCCGCCAGGGTCACCTCCCGCTCCTTGCGGATCCGCCGCAGCCTCGGTCCCACACCCGCCAGTACGTCGTCCGTCGTCATCCCGCCATTGCAGTTTCGGCAAACACGTTTGTCAATCCCGCAGGGCTCGCGCGACTGTCGTGCGGGAGAGGGAGGTGGTCACGATGACCGAGACCGAGAACGCCGCCGGGGCCGAGGGACACGGAGTCGCCGCCGGGGCCGAGAGCCACGAAGTCGTCGTCGTCGGAGGCGGCGCGGCCGGGCTGTCCGCCGCACTGGTGCTGGGCAGGGCCCGGCGCCGCACGCTGGTCGTCGACGCGGGCGAGCCGCGCAACGCGCCCGCCGCGCACATGCAGGGTTTCCTGACCCGGGACGGGATGTCACCGGCCGAGTTCCTGGCCGTCGGCCGGGAGGAGATCGCACGGTACGGGGTCGGTCTGGTCCGGGACCGGGCGGTCGACGCCGTGCGGGACGCGGACGGAGAGTTCGACGTGACCCTGGCGAGCGGACGCACCGTCCACGCCCGGCATCTGGTCGTCGCCACCGGGCTGCGGGACGAACTGCCCGGGATCGCGGGCCTGGCCGAGCGGTTCGGCCAGGACGTGCTCCACTGCCCCTACTGCCACGGCTGGGAGGTGCGCGACCAGGCCTTCGGCGTGCTCGGCACCACCCCGCTGAGCGTGCACCAGGCGCTGATGGTGAGCCAGTGGTCCAAGGACGTGACCCTGTTCCTGCACCAGGTCGGTGAGGACGAACTGTCCGACACCGACCTGCGCAGGCTCGCGGCGGCCGGCGTGAAGGTCGTGCCGGGCGAGGTGACGGAGGTGGTCACCGGATCCGGCCGGCTCACCGGGGTCCGGCTCGCGGACGGGGCGACGCACCCCCGCGACGTCCTGTTCGTCGCGCCGCGCGCGGTGCCGTGCAACGACCTGCTGCTGCGGCTGGGCGCGGAACTGCGCGAGACACCGTTCGGCGCCTACCCGGTGATCGACGAACGGGGCCTGACCACCGTGCCCGGCCTGTGGGCGGCGGGCAACGCGAGCGGTTTCGCCGAGCAGGTGATCAACTCGGCCAGCCGGGGCTACCGCGCCGGCGCGGCGATCAACGGTGAACTGCTCTTCGCCGACCTGGACGCGGCGATCGGGGCCGCGGAGGCGGAGCCGCCCGCGAAGGCGTAGCCGCATCGCGGGGTGCGGGCACGGCCACGCACCTCCGCGCGCGGCAGCGCGGGACAGCGGCCCGCGCGCACCGGCGCGGGACAGCGGCGCCAGGAGGCCGCCACCGGCCCGCCCGGCCCGTCCGCCCGCGCACACGCACCCCGCACCCCGCACCCCGCACCCGCGCGGGGGTGTAGGAGCGCGCCCCGCGGTGCACCCTTACTGCATGTTGCTCGCCCGGCTCGCACAGGTGTCCCAAGACGTCGCCGCCACCTCCGCGCGGTCCCGCAAGACCGCCCTGCTGGCGGAGCTGTTCCGGGAGGCGGCGGCACAGGACGTGCCGATCGTCATCCCGTACCTGGCCGGCAGGCTCCCGCAGGGGCGGATCGGCGTCGGGTGGAAGGTGCTCGGCCGCCCGGTGCCGGCGGCCGCCGAACCGTCCCTCACCGTGCGGGAGGTGGACGCCCGGCTCAGCGAACTGGGCAAGGTCTCCGGGGCCGGTGCGCAGAGCGAACGCGCCCGGCTGGTGGAGGAGCTGATGGGCGCGGCGACGGAGGACGAGCAGCGGTTCCTGCGGGGGCTGCTGACCGGCGAGGTCCGTCAGGGCGCGCTGGACGCGGTCGCGACGGAGGGGCTGGCAGCGGCGACGGGCGCCCCGGCGGCGGACGTACGGCGGGCGGTGATGCTGGCGGGGTCCTTGCAGACGGTGGCGCAGGCCCTGCTGGCGCAGGGGCCGCCGGCGCTGGAGCGCTTCCGGCTCACCGTGGGCCGTCCGGTGCTGCCGATGCTGGCGCACAGTGCCTCCTCGGTGGCGGAGGCCGTGGAGAAGCTGGGCGCCTGCGCCGTGGAGGAGAAACTGGACGGGATCCGGGTCCAGGTGCACCGCGACGGCACCACCGTCCGGATCCACACCCGCACGCTGGACGACATCACCGACCGGCTGCCCGAGGTGAGCGCGGCCGCCCTGGAGCTGCCGGGCGAGCGGTTCGTCCTGGACGGCGAGGTGCTCTCCTTCACCGCCGACGGCCGGCCGCGCTCCTTCCAGGAGACCGCCGGACGCGTCGGCTCCCGGCTGGACGTGGCCACGGCCGCCGGGGCGGTCCCGGTCTCGCCGGTCTTCTTCGACGCCCTGTCGGTCGGCGACCGCGACCTGCTCGACCTGCCGTTCGCCGAACGGCACGCCGAGCTGGCCCGGCTGGTCCCCGAGCCGATGCGGGTCAGACGGACGCTGGTCGCCGGGCCCGAGGACACCGGCCGGGCGGAGGACTTCCTCGCGGACACCCTCGGGCGCGGTCACGAGGGCGTGGTCGTCAAGGCGCTCGACGCGCCTTACAGCGCGGGCCGGCGCGGCGCTTCCTGGCTGAAGGTGAAGCCGGTGCACACGCTGGACCTCGTGGTGCTGGCCGCCGAGTGGGGACACGGCCGCCGCACCGGCAGGCTGTCCAACCTGCACCTGGGCGCCCGGACCGCCGACGGCGGCTTCGCGATGCTCGGCAAGACGTTCAAGGGCATGACCGACGCCCTGCTGGCCTGGCAGACCGGACGGCTCCAGGAGCTGGCCGTGGAGGAGAAGGGGTGGGGCGTGGTCGTACGCCCCGAACTGGTCGTGGAGATCGCCTACGACGGCCTGCAGCGCTCCACCCGCTATCCGGCGGGCGTCACCCTGCGCTTCGCCCGGGTCGTGCGCTACCGCGAGGACAAGCGCCCCGAGGACGCGGACACCGTGGAGACGCTGCTGGCCGCGCACCCGGAGGTACGGCCGTGACCGGGGCACGGGGCGGAGGGGACCGGTGGAGCAGGCGGAGCGCCGGGCTGCTCCTCTTCCGGCGCACCGGCGCGGAGGACACACGGTCCAGCGGGACGGACGGCACGCGGCGCACCGGCGCGGACGACGGCGGTCTGGAGGTGCTGCTCGGTCACATGGGCGGCCCGTTCTGGTCCCGCCGCGAGGCGGGCGCCTGGACCGTGCCCAAGGGCGAGTACGCGCCGGACGAACCCGCGCTGCGGGCCGCCCGGCGCGAGTTCCGAGAGGAGCTGGGCGTGGCGCCGCCCGACGGCCCGGCGCTGCCGCTCGGCGAGGTCCGGCAGGCGGGCGGCAAGACGGTGACCGTCTGGGCGGTCGAGGGCGATCTCGATCCGGCGGCGGTCGTGCCCGGCACCTTCACGATGGAGTGGCCGCCGCGCTCCGGGCGGACGCAGGAGTTCCGGGAGCTGGACCGGGTGGCGTGGCTCGGCCTCGACCGTGCCCGTGCGGTGATCGTCACCGCGCAGAGCGCGTTTCTCGACCGGCTGGCGGAGCACTCGCGCTGAGGAGGGCCGCACGCGTTGCGGCGGGCAGCGCGGCGCGCGAAGGTCGAAGCACAGCCCGCTTGCAGGGAGGTCAGCCATGTCCATCGCCACGGTGAACCCGGCCACGGGCGAGACGATCAAGACGTACGAGGCCATGGGCGAGGAGGAGACCGAGCGCCGGCTCCAGCTCGCCGAGGCCACCTTCCGTACGTACCGGACGACGTCCTTCGCCGAGCGGGCCGCTTTGATGAACCGGGCCGCCGAGCTGCTCGACGAGGACCAGCAGGAGATCGGCCGGATCATGACCACCGAGATGGGCAAGCCGGTCAAACAGGCGCGCGCGGAGGCCGCCAAGTGCGCGAAGGCGATGCGCTGGTACGCCGAGCACGCCGGGGAACTGCTCGCCGACGAGGAACCGGCCGCCGCCGACGTCGCGGACTCCGGGGCCTCGCGCGCCCTGGTGCGCTACCGGCCGCTGGGGCCGGTGCTCGCGGTCATGCCGTGGAACTTCCCGCTGTGGCAGGTCGTGCGGTTCGCGGCCCCCGCGCTGATGGCCGGGAACGTGGGCCTGCTCAAGCACGCCTCGAACGTGCCGCAGACCGCCCTGTACCTGGAGGACCTCTTCCACCGGGCGGGCTTCACCGAGGGCTGCTTCCAGACGCTGCTGATCGGCTCCGGCGCGGTCGACGACATCCTGCGCGACGAGCGGGTGAGGGCGGCGACCCTGACCGGCAGCGAACCGGCGGGCCGGGCAGTGGCGTCCACCGCCGGGGAGATGATCAAGAAGACGGTGCTGGAGCTGGGCGGCAGCGACCCCTTCGTCGTGATGCCGTCCGCCGACATCGACCGGGCCGCCGAGGTCGCGGTGACCGCGCGGGTGCAGAACAACGGGCAGTCGTGCATCGCCGCCAAGCGGTTCATCGTGCACACGGACGTCCACGACGCCTTCGCCGAGCGGTTCGTGGCCGGCATGCGGGCGCTGAGGACGGGCGACCCGATGCGGGAGGACACCGAGGTCGGGCCGCTCGCCAGCGAGCGGGGCCGGGCCGACCTGGAGGAACTGGTCGACGACGCCCGCCGCGGCGGGGCGGCCGTCCTGTGCGGCGGCGAACGGCCCGACGGCCCCGGCTGGTACTACCCGCCGACCGTACTGGCCGGCATCACCCGGGAGATGCGCATCCACCGCGAGGAGGCCTTCGGCCCGGTCGCCACGCTCTACCGCGCCGCCGACCTGGACGAGGCGGTGCTGATCGCCAACGACTCGCCGTTCGGCCTGAGTTCGAACGTGTGGACGCGGGACGAGGCCGACGTGGACCGGTTCGTGCGGGACCTGGAGGCGGGCGGGGTGTACGTGAACGGGATGACTGCCTCGCACCCGGCGTTCCCGTTCGGCGGGGTGAAGCGCTCGGGGTACGGGCGTGAGCTGTCCGGGCACGGAATCCGCGAGTTCTGCAACATCACCACGGTGTGGCACGGAGCGTGAGGCTTCCGCGGCTACGATCGCCTTTGTGAACCGCGAAGTGACACTCCCTCTGATCGTCGACGACCGCGGTACCTTGCAGGTGTCCGCGGCCGACGTGAGCAAGCTGCTGCGGACGGTGGGCGGCCGGTGGCTGCGGCTGGTGGAGGCCGGGCAGGAGGGGCTCGACGAGGACACGGTGGCCGCCCTGACCATCGAACTGGCCAAGCTGGCCGACCGGATCGACGTGGCGTGCATCGCGCACAGCAGCGGAGCGGCCTCGGGCTGAGGCGCGCGGCGCGGACGGCACGGGGCGGGCGATTTCACCACCGCGGACGGGGGCGGGCGGCACGGTCCCCGCAACGCCCGGCGGCGCGACCGCACCTCCCGGCGCATCGCACCGCACTTCCCGGGGCACCGCACCCCGGCCGCCACGCCGGCCGCACCGCACCGCACGTCCCTGCTCCCCCCGGACCGCTCTCGCGGCCGCACCGCGCCTCCCGGCGCATCGCCCCCGGCCGGCCGCACCGCATCTCCCGGCACGGACACCTTCCGGCCGCCCCGCCCCACCGCCGGCCGCCGCGCGCCTGCCGGCCGCACCGCGCCCTCCCCCTCCCCGCGGCACCGGCCCCGTCCCCGCGCGCTCACTCCCCCGCGGCGTCCGGCCCTTTCTCGCCCCCCGCGCACGGCGCGCGCGACCCCGTTCGTCGTGCCGTCGGCGAGCGTCGCCTCCGCCCGCTCACCCCGCCCCCTCCGGGCTTCCGGGCCGCCCCCTCTGACCAGCCCTTTTCCCGCCGTCGAGCCCGGTGTCCGCACCGCGCCGACGGGGCTTCCGGGCCCGTGGGGCGCCGCCCCGCCGTCGCCGGATTGGAGTAGTCCGGCGAGAGATCGTCGCTCTCCCGGGTGATCGTGGGTGGACCACCCTTCTGGGTGCACCACCCTCTGACCGGGAGGCCACCCGCCTCCCGGAAGGCGAAAGCAGGCACGGATCATGGCGACTTTGTGCAGGCCCTCGGTGTCCGTTCCAGAGCACGTCATCACCATGGAGGAGACGCTGGAACTCGCACGGTCCCACCACGCGGACCACCCGCAACTCGCGCTGGCCCTCCGGCTGATCGAGAACACCGGCGTGCGTACCCGGCACATCGTGCAGCCCATCGAGGAGACCCTGAAGCACCCGGGCTTCGAGGAGCGCAACAAGCTCTACGAGCACGAGGCCAAGGCCCGGGTCCCCGCGGTCATCCAGCGGGCGCTCGACGACGCGGAAGTCCTCACCACCGACATCGACGTGATCATCTACGTCTCGTGCACGGGCTTCATGATGCCCTCGCTCACGGCGTGGCTGATCAACGAAATGGCCTTCGACTCGACCACCCGTCAGATACCCATAGCCCAGTTGGGCTGTGCGGCGGGCGGCGCGGCGATCAACCGCGCGCACGACTTCTGCACGGCCTACCCGGACGCCAACGCGCTCATCGTGGCCTGCGAGTTCTGCTCGCTGTGCTACCAGCCCACCGACCTCGGCGTCGGCTCGCTCCTGTCCAACGGCCTGTTCGGTGACGGCATCGCCGCCGCCGTGGTCCGCGGCACCGGCGGCACGGGGGTGCGCCTGGAGCGCAACGGCTCGTACCTGATCCCCAAGACCGAGGACTGGATCGCGTACGCCGTCCGGGAGACCGGCTTCCACTTCCTGCTGGACAAGCGGGTGCCCGCCACCATGGAGCCGCTCGCCCCGGCTCTTCAGGACCTGGCGGGCATGCACGGCTGGGACGCCTCCGACCTCGACTTCTACGTCATCCACGCGGGCGGTCCGCGCATCCTCGACGACCTCAGCAAGTTCCTGAAGGTCGACCCGCACGCGTTCCGGTTCAGCCGGGCCACGCTCACCGAGTACGGCAACATCGCGAGCGCCGTCGTCCTGGACGCGCTGCGCCGGCTGTGCGACGAGGGCGGCGTCGAGGACGGTGCGCGCGGGCTGCTCGCCGGGTTCGGGCCCGGCATCACCGCGGAGATGTCCCTGGGCAACTGGCAGATCGGGGACGGGGCATGACCGAGAACACACTCATCCCGCCCGACCGGGCAGGTGAGGAACTGTGCCCGGTGCGGCACTGGCCCGCCCTCGACCTGACCGGCGTCGACTTCGACCCGGTGCTGGCCGACCTGATGGAGGAGGGGCCGGTCACCCGGATCGAACTGCCCAACGGCGAGGGCTGGGCCTGGCTGGTGACCCGCATGGACGACGTCCGGCTGGTCACCAACGACGCCCGGTTCAGCCGGGAGGCGGTGATGGACCAGCAGGTCACGCGGCTGGCCCCGCACTTCATCCCGTCCCGCGGCGCCGTGGGCTTCCTGGACCCGCCCGACCACAACCGGCTGCGCCGTTCGGTCGCCCCCGCCTTCACGGCGCGCGGGGTGGACCGGATACGGGACAGCGCACGGCGGATGCTGGACGAACTGGTCGACGGCCTCATCGCGGCCGGTCCGCCCGCCGATCTCACCGCCGCGGTGCTCAGCCCGTTCCCGATCGCGGTGATCTGCGAACTGATGGGTGTCCCGGCGGCCGACCGGCACGGCATGCACGGCTGGACCCAGCTGATCCTGTCCTCCTCGCACGGCGCCGACGTCAGCGAGCAGGCCAAGGAGGAGATGGGCGCCTACTTCACGGAACTGATCGACGCGCGCGCGGACAGCGGGGGCGAGGACGTCGCCTCGCTGCTCGGCACCGCCGTGGGGCGCCGTGAGATCACCCTGGAGGAGGCCGTGGGACTCGCCGTGCTCCTGCAGATCGGCGGCGAGGCGGTCACCAACAACAGCGGGCAGATGTTCTACCTGCTGCTGACCCGCCCGGAGCTGGCCGACCGGCTGCGCGCGAACCCCTCGGTCCGCCCGCAGGCCATCGACGAACTGCTGCGCTACATCCCGCACCGCAACGCGGTCGGGCTGTCCCGGATCGCCCTGGAGGACGTGGAGATCAAGGGGGTGCGGATCCGGGCGGGCGACCCGGTCTACGTCTCCTACCTGGCCGCCAACCGCGACCCGGACGTCTTCACCGACCCGCAGAGCATCGACTTCTCGCGCAGCCCCAACCCGCACGTGGCGTTCGGTTTCGGCCCGCACTACTGCCCGGGCGGCCAGCTGGCCCGGATGGAGTCCGAGCTGCTGGTGGACGCCCTCCTGGACCGGCTGCCGACGCTGCGGCTCGCGGTGGCGCCGGACGAGGTGCCGTTCAGGAAGGGCGCGTTGATCCGCGGGCCCGAGGCCCTGCCCGTGGCGTGGTGAGCGCCGATGACGACGATCGAGCCGCCGCTGACCACGCTCGACGATCCGGAACTGGCCGTGTCCGGCGTCGCCGCGGCGGACGGCCTGCTCGTGCCGCCGGGCCACGGCCGGGTGGTCGAGACGGCCGCCCAGCGCGTGACGTTCAAGGTGACCGGCTCGCACTCGCGGACCGCCTCCACCTTCGAGGTGGAGGTCCCGCCGGGCTTCGACGTGGGAGCCCATGTGCACACGCGCAGCGAGGAGTTGTTCTACGTGCTGGAGGGTGAGCTGGACGTGCTCGCCTTCGAGCCGCGGATCCGGACGCCCGACCGCTGGCAGAAGTGGGAGTCCCGCTCGGGCAACCGCGTGGTGCGGGCGACCCCGGGCACCGTCATCGTGGTGCCCCCCGGCTGCCCGCACGCCTTCGCCAACCCCACGGACAGCCCGGCGAAGATGTTCTTCCAGGCGTCCCCGCCGCCGGACCACGAGCGGTACTTCGAGGAGCTGCTGGAGATCCTCGGCAACGGCGGCCCGCCGGACCACGCGGCGATCGAGGCCCTGCGACGCCGCTACGACATCGAGCAGCTGACGCCGCTCAGGCACCGCTGAGTCCCGGCACCGAGTGCCCCGCCCGCGTACGACGGGCGGGGCACGGGTGCTGCGGGCGGTTCAGCGTTCGGCGAGCTTCGCCACCTTGGCGGTCAGGGCGTCCACGGCCTTGCCGAGGTCCGCCTGGCTCTTGCCCAGCGCTTCGGTCAGGCGCTGGACGGCCGCGGCCAGTTCCAGGTTGCTCTTGGCCACGAGGAGGCCGATCGTGCGTTCGGCCTCGGCGATCGCCGTGGGATGGGCGGTGAGCGCGTTGCGTCCGGACACCTGCTGGTGCTTGCTCTCCGCGTCCTTGAGCTGCTGCTGCGCGGTCGTCGCCACGAATCCCCCTGGCTGCCGGTGACGTCTGCGCCCTCAAGGTAGCCGGGCGGCCGGGGGCGGACCAGAGGGCGTGGCGGCGGCCGGGACCGTCAGCGGATCGGCAGGCCCGAGATCGTGCGGGAGATGACGAGCCGCTGGATCTCGCTGGTGCCCTCGAAGATCGTGTAGATCGCCGCGTCGCGGTGCATCCGCTCCACCGGGTACTCCCGGGTGTAGCCGTTGCCGCCGAGGATCTGGACCGCCTGGGCGGTGACCTTCTTGGCGGTCTCGCTGGCGAACAGCTTGGACATCGAGCCCTCGGCGGCGGTGAACGGCTTGCCGTTGATCGCCATCCAGGAGGCGCGCCACACCAGCAGGCGGGCCGCGTCGATGGACGTGGCCATGTCGGCGAGCTGGAAGGCCACGCCCTGGTTGTCGATGATCGGCCGGCCGAACTGCTCGCGGGTCCTGGCGTAGTCGAGGGCGACCTCGTAGGCGGCGCGGGCGGTGCCGACCGCCATGGCGCCGACGGCGGGGCGGGACGCCTCGAAGGTGGCCATCGCCGCGTTCTTCACCCTCTCCCCGCCCGCCCTGGCCCGCTCGCGGGCGCGGGCGAGGCGCTCGTCCAGCTTCTCCTTGCCGCCGAGCAGGCAGGAACCGGGGACGCGCACGTTGTCGAGGATCACCTCGGCGGTGTGCGAGGCGCGGATGCCGTGCTTCTTGAACTTCTGGCCCTGGGAGCAGCCCGGGGTGCCCGGCGGGACGATGAAGGAGGCGTGCCCCTTGGAGCCCAGCTCCGGGTCGACGGAGGCGACGACGACGTGGACGTTGGCGATGCCGCCGTTGGTGGCCCAGGTCTTGGTGCCGTTGATGACCCACTCGTCCTTGGCCTCGTCGTAGACGGCGCGGGTGCGCATCGAGGCGACGTCGGAGCCGGCGTCGGGTTCGGAGGAGCAGAAGGCGGCGACCTTGACGTCGGTGGCGTCGCCGTACATCTGGGGGATCCAGGTGCCGATCTGCTCCTCGGTGCCGTTGGCGAGGACGCCGACCGCGGCCAGCCCGGTGCCGACGATGGACAGGGCTATGCCCGCGTCGCCCCAGAACAGCTCCTCCATGGCCATGGGGATACCGAGGCCGGTCGGGTCGAAGTACTGCTGGGCGTAGAAGTCGAGGGAGTAGATGCCGATCTTCGCGGCCTCCTGGATGACCGGCCAGGGAGTCTCCTCACGCTCGTCCCATTCGGCGGCCGCGGGGCGGATCACGTCGGCGGCGAAGCCGTGCAGCCAGGAGCGGACCTCCTTCTGTTCGTCGTTGAGCTCCATGGTGAACTCGGCCATGTCCCCTCCAGCGGTACCCATGTGGTGTTACTTGCGGTAACCGTACTGTGTTACCGGCCAGTAGGAGAAGTCAAGTCCCGCTGTTCCCCCGACGTTCCCTCGGCAGCCCGTTCGAGGTCCGGGGCCCGGTCAGTGTTAGTTTGCGCAGGCGTCACCGAATCAGCACGGGTGGGGAGAGATCATGGACACCACGCAGCGGACCGAGCAGCAGCGGTCCGCCGACCGCAGACGGCGCGAGCTGCTGGAGGCCGCCGACCGGGTGGTGCTGCGCGACGGCCCGCACGCCTCCATGAACGCCATCGCCGCCGAGGCCGGCATCACCAAGCCGATCCTCTACCGCCACTTCGGCGACAAGGGCGGGCTCTACGCCGCCCTCGCCAAGCGGCACACCGACGCGCTGCTCGACTCGCTGCGGGCCGCGCTCGACGCCCCGGCCGAGCGGCGCGAGCGCGTCGAGGCCACGCTGGACACCTACCTCGCCGCAATAGAGGCCCGGCCGCAGGTGTACCGGTTCCTGATGCACCCGGCCGAGGGCGGCCAGGGCGGCGAGGCGGGCTTCGACGTCGGCAAGCACTCCGCGCCGCTGCTGCGCCGCATGGGCGAGGAGCTGGCCCAGGTCATCGAGGAACGCGTCGACCTCGGACCGGACGGACAGCAACTGGCCCGGGTCTGGGGCCACGGCATCGTCGGCATGATGCACGCGGCGGGCGACTGGTGGCTGGGCGAGCGCCCCTGCTCCCGCGCGGAACTGGTGCGCAGTCTGGCCGACCTCCTGTGGGGCCGGCTCGCCGCGGCCGGCGACAAGGCCGGCGGCCCCGGCTTCTAGGTCCTGTCGTCAGATTCCCGTCGTCCGCCCGGAGGGCGGGCCTCGCGGCGTCAGGTGCGTGCTCTCGGCGTGCCGGGCCCTGACCCTCGTACTGGACGTACTCGGGTCTGGGCCCGGTGCGGCGAGAGTGCGTGCATGGCGTCGCGAAGCAGGCGGGAATGTGACGACAGGGCCTGGCGGAACCCGGCTTCCAGGGCGCCCGCGCCGCTCCCGGCCGCGCCTTCGGCGCCCCCGCCGCCCGGCCAGGTCCCCGCCCCTGTCTCACCCCGGGCGCCCCCAGGACGCCCTGGCCGCCTGCCGCAGCACCCTGCGCCGGCGCCACCCGGTGAGGCGGTCGACGTACAGGCTGCCGTCCAGGTGGTCGCACTCGTGCTGCAGGCAGCGGGCGAAGAAGCCCGTCCCCTCGACGGTGACCGGCTCCCCCGTCACTGTGAGACCCGCCACCACCGCGCGGTCGTGGCGCTCGGTGCCCGCCTCCAGTCCCGGCAGCGAAAGACAGCCTTCCGGGCCGCGCAGTACCACACCGTCGGCGGCCACCAGCCGGGGGTTCACCACGTGCCCCAGATGCCGTACGTCCTCGTCGTCCGGACAGTCGTAGACGAACACGCGCAGCGCCTCGCCCACCTGGTTCGCGGCCAGTCCCACGCCCCGGGCGGCGTACATCGTGGCGAACAAGTCCTCGACGAGCGCCGCCAGTCCGGGGCCGAAGTCGGTGACCTCCCGGCACGGCGCACGCAGCGCGTCGTCGCCGAGCAGGGTGAGGGGCCGTACGCGCCCGCGGGCGCCCGGGATCGAGCCGTGTCGCATGGCGGCAAGGGTACGGTCCTCCTGCACGCGCGAACGGCGCGCGGGCGCCGTGACGGTGCCGGGATTCGGGAGCACGATCGGATCTCGATAGGCTGAGGTCCACACCACGTTGCCGGATGGCTCAGGCGCGGCGCGTACGCAAGGAGGATCGAGAACTGATGGCAGGCAACTCGGACCCGCTCACGCCGCGGGCCAAGCTGGCCGTGACCGCGGGCAAGGCGGTCGCGGCGGCATCGCGCGCCGCGGGGCGCGGCAGCGGTTCGGTGATCGGCGGCCGGGTGGCGCTCAAACTCGACCCCGACCTGCTGGCCCGGCTCGCCCAGAACCTGGACGTCGTCCTGGTGTCGGCGACCAACGGCAAGACCACCACCACCCGGCTCATCGCCGAGGCGCTGCGGGCCGCCGGACCGGTGGTCTCCAACGCGCTCGGCGCCAACATGCCCGCGGGCATCACCTCGGCGCTGGCGGGCGGCTCGGACGCGAAGTTCGGCGTCATCGAGGTCGACGAGAAGTACCTCGCGGGCGTCGCCCGGGACACCGACCCCAAGTGCATCGCGCTGCTCAACCTCTCCCGCGACCAGCTCGACCGGGCCGCCGAGACGCGGATGCTCGCCGAGAACTGGCGTGAGGGGCTCGCCGGCTCCAAGGCCGTGGTCGTCGCCAACTGCGACGACCCGCTGGTGGTGTGGGCCGCGTCCTCCTCGCCGAACGTGATCTGGGTGGCCGCCGGACAGATGTGGAAGGACGACGCCTGGTCGTGCCCGTCCTGCGGCGGTGTGATGCAGCGTCCGGGCGACGACTGGTTCTGCGCCGAGTGCGGTTTCCGCCGGCCCACGCCCAGCTGGGCCCTTTCCGGCGACCACGTCCTGGACCCGCACGGCTCGGCCTGGCCGATCCACCTCCAGCTGCCGGGCCGCGCCAACAAGGCCAACGCCGCCTCCTCCGCGGCCGTCGCCGCCGTCTTCGGTGTGCCGCCGCAGGTGGCCCTGGAGCGGATGTACCAGGTGCAGGCCGTCGCCGGACGCTACGACGTCGTGCAGTTCCAGGGCCGTGACCTGCGCCTGCTGCTGGCGAAGAACCCGGCCGGCTGGCTGGAGACCTTCTCCCTGATCGACCCGCCGCCCGCCCCGGTCATCCTCTCGGTGAACGCGCGCGGCGCCGACGGCACCGACACGTCCTGGCTGTGGGACGTCGACTACACGCGGCTGACCGGCCACCCGCTGCTGGTGATCGGCGACCGGAAGCTGGACCTCGCGGTGCGTCTCGAGGTGGCCAACCAGCACTTCCAGGTATGCGAGAACCTCGACCAGGCCGTGCAGCAGGCGCCGCCCGGCCGGATCGAGGTCATCGCCAACTACACCGCGTTCCAGGACCTGCGCCGCCGCGTCGGCAACTGATCACGGAGGACGACCACTTCATGAGCGACAACCAACTGCGGCTGGTGTGGATCTACCCGGACCTGCTGAGCACCTACGGCGACCAGGGCAACGCGCTCGTCGTGGAGCGCCGGGCGCGCCAGCGCGGCCTGGACGTGGCCCGCCTGGACGTGCGCAGCGACCAGCCGATCCCGACCTCCGGCGACATCTACCTGATCGGCGGCGGCGAGGACCGTCCGCAGCGCCTCGCGGCGGAACGGCTGCGCCGGGACGGGCACCTGTACCAGGCGGTGCAGAACGGCGCGATCGTCTTCTCGGTCTGCGCCGGCTACCAGATCCTCGGCCACGAGTTCGTCAACGACCTCGGCCAGCGGGAGCCGGGTCTCGGCCTGCTCGACGTGGTGTCGGTGCGCGGCGAGGGCGAGCGGTGCGTGGGCGACGTCCTCGGCGACGTCGACCCGCGTCTGGGGCTGCCGCCGCTGACCGGTTTCGAGAACCACCAGGGCGTCACCCACCTCGGCCCGACCGCCCGACCGCTCGCCCAGGTCCGCGTGGGCCGGGGCAACGGCACGGGCGACGGCACCGAGGGCGCGTACAACGACACCGTCTTCGGCACCTACATGCACGGCCCGGTGCTCGCCCGCAACCCGCAGATCGCGGACCTGCTGCTGAAGCTGGCGCTCGACGTGAACGCGCTGCCGCCCATCGACGACCGCTGGTACGAGGCGCTGCGCACCGAGCGCATCGCGGCGGCGGAGCAGCCCGCCTGACCGCACACCACCGCGCCGCCGCACCGGAACGCGCCCGGGGACGTCCCCGGGCGCGTTCCGTCGTCTTCGTCCGTACGCAGGGTGCTCTCCACCCCTTCGCAAGCTCCCCGCAAGGCGGGTGCGCGAGGCTGTGACCGGGCCCGCCTGACGACGCGGCCGCTCACCTGTGCACCGGCGTCCACCAGCCGGACGGGCCGTGCGGCACCACCCCCTGACGCCGGTAGGGTGGCCGGGATCGAGCCGGACAGCGCGGTCCGGTCCCGGCCCACGTGGAGAAGGTTATTCGGGCTATGCGCATTGGTGTCCTCACGTCCGGCGGCGACTGTCCCGGCCTGAACGCCGTCATCCGGTCCGTCGTGCACCGCGCCGTCGCCGACCACGGCGACGAGGTCATCGGCTTCCGGGACGGCTGGAAGGGCCTCCTGGAGTGCGACTACCTCAAGCTCGACCTCGACGCCGTCGGCGGCATCCTGGCCCGTGGCGGCACCATCCTCGGCTCCTCCCGGGTCCGGCCCGAGCACCTGCGCGACGGAGTGGAGCGGGCCCGGGGCCACGTCGAGGAACTGGGGCTCGACGCGATCATCCCGATCGGCGGCGAGGGCACCCTCAAGGCGGCCCGGCTCCTCTCCGACAACGGGCTGCCCATCGTCGGGGTGCCCAAGACCATCGACAACGACATCGCGGTCACGGACGTCACCTTCGGTTTCGACACCGCCGTGACCGTCGCCACCGAGGCCCTGGACCGGCTGAAGACCACCGCCGAGTCCCACCAGCGGGTGCTGATCGTGGAGGTCATGGGCCGACACACCGGCTGGATCGCGCTGCAGTCCGGGATGGCGGCGGGCGCGCACGCCGTGGTCGTCCCCGAACGGCCCTTCGACATCGACGAACTGACGCAGAAGGTCGGGGAGCGGTTCGCGGCGGGCAAGCGGTTCGCGATCGTCGTCGCCGCCGAGGGCGCCAAGCCGCTGCCCGGCACGATGGACTTCGACGAGGGCGGCAAGGACGTCTACGGCCACGAGCGGTTCGCCGGGATCGCCCGGCAGCTCTCGGTGGAGCTGGAGGAACGCCTGGGCAAGGAGGCGCGGCCGGTCATCCTCGGGCACGTCCAGCGCGGCGGCACCCCGACCGCGTACGACCGGGTGCTGGCCACCCGGTTCGGCTGGCACGCCGTGGAGGCCGTGCACCGCGGGGAGTTCGGCCGGATGACGGCGCTGCGCGGCACGGACATCGTGATGGTGTCGCTGGCCGAGGCCGTGGAGACCCTGAAGACGGTGCCCGCCGACCGGTACGCCGAGGCGGAGTGCGTGCTGTAGCACACGGCCGGTGCGAGCCGCCCCCGGTCGCGAGCGCGGCCGGGGGCGGTTCTACCCTGGGTGCGGACAGACAGCTGGGGACAGACGGTCACGGACGCCCCCAGCTGTGGTCGGACAGTGCGCACCCCCACGAATCAGGAGCCGGCGGATGGATCACAGCGGGCACGGCATGACCATGGATCTGCCGCCGTTCACGCTGGGACGCGGCCTGGAATGGTCCCCGGACCCGTTCTTCCTCGTCGCCTGCCTGCTCGGTCTGGGCCTGTACGGCTGGGGTGTGGTGCGGCTGCGGCGGCGCGGCGACTCCTGGCCGGTGGGCCGCACGATCGCGTACGTCGTCGGCGTGCTGACCGTGGCGCTGGTGATGTGCACCAAGCTGAACGACTACGGCATGGTCATGTTCAGCGTGCACATGGTGCAGCACATGGTCATCAGCATGCTCTCGCCGATCCTGATCCTGCTCGGCGCCCCGATCACGCTGGCGCTGCGCGCGCTGCCGGTGGCGGCGGTCCGGGGCCGCAAGGGCCCGCGCGAGCTGCTGCTCGCCCTGCTGCACAGCCGCTACGTCCGGATCATCACGCACCCGGCGTTCACCATCCCGCTGTTCGTCGCCAGCCTGTACGCGCTGTACTTCACGCCGATCTTCGACTTCCTGATGGGGTCCAGGGCGGGGCACATCGCGATGATGGTGCACTTCCTCGCGGTGGGTGTGGCGTTCTTCTGGCCGATCATGGGCATCGACCCGGGTCCGCACCGGCCGGGCTACCTGATGCGGATGCTGGAGCTGTTCGCGGGCATGCCGTTCCACGCGTTCTTCGGCATCGCGCTGATGATGGGGTCGACGCCCATGGTGGACACCTTCCGCAACCCGCCCGCCTCGCTGGGCATCGACGCCCTGTCCGACCAGACCGCGGCCGGCGGCATCGCCTGGGCGTTCAGCGAGGTGCCTTCGGTGCTGGTGCTCCTCGCGCTGCTGTTCCAGTGGTACCGCTCCGAGCAGCGGCAGGCCAGGCGCAAGGACCGGGCCGCGGAGCGCGACGGCGACAAGGAGCTGGCCGCCTACAACGCCTACCTGGCCTCGCTGGACGCGCGCGGCAACTAAACCGCTCTCCCTTCACCTCCGTCCTCTGCGCGCACCAGCGCCTCCCGGAACGCGGAACCGGGGCACCATGGAGGCAGGACGGACGAGGAGGAGGGTGCCGATGCCCGGCTCGACGGACGGTTCCACGAGAGCGATGGGGGTGCTCACCGTCGGCACTCTGGTCGCGGTGACGGCGTACACGGTGGCGCTGGGCGGCAACGGCTGGCTGTGGTTCGGCTGGGTCGTGCTGGGCCTGGTCACCCTGGGGATGATCGTCTCGCACGGCACGTGAGCCCGGCGCCCTGAGCCGCCTCGCCGCGAGCTGGCGCACCGGTCAGTCCCCGGGGAGGCTCCCGAGCCGCCCCGAGTGCACGCCCGGCTGGTACTTGGGCAGCCGGGCGGTGATCTTCATGCCCGCGCCCGGCGCGGTCTCGATGACCAGGCCGTGGTCGTCGCCGTAGACCTGGCGCAGCCGGTCGTCGACGTTGGACAGGCCGATGCCGCCGGAGGGGCTGTCCTCCCCCGCGAGGATGCGGCGCAGCAGCCCGGGGTCCATGCCCGCGCCGTCGTCCTCGATGACGACCAGTGCCTCGGCGCCCGCGTCCTGGGCCGTGATGCGGATGCGGCAGGTCCCGGCCTTGCCCTCCAGGCCGTGCTTGACCGCGTTCTCCACGAGCGGTTGCAGGCACAGGAAGGGCAGCGCGACCGGCAGCACCTCGGGGGCGATCTGCAGGGTGACGGCGAGGCGGTCGCCGAAGCGTGCCCGGACCAGCGCGAGGTAGTGCTCGATGGCGTGGAGTTCGTCGGCGAGCGTGGTGAAGTCGCCGTGCCGGCGGAACGAGTAGCGGGTGAAGTCGGCGAACTCCAGCAGCAGCTCGCGGGCGCGCTCGGGGTCGGTGCGCACGAAGGAGGCGATCACCGCGAGCGAGTTGAAGACGAAGTGCGGGGAGATCTGGGCGCGCAGGGCCTTGATCTCGGCCTCGACGATCCGGGTGCGGGAGCGGTCGAGTTCGGCCAGTTCGAGCTGGACGGACACGAAGCGGGCGACCTCGGCGGCGGCGCGGACCAGGACGGCGGACTCGCGGGGCGCGCAGGCGACCAGGGCGCCGTGCACCCGGTCGTCCACGGTGAGCGGGGCGACAACGGCCCAGCGCACCGGGCAGTGGGGCGCCCGGCAGGTGAGCGGGAACGCCTCGCCGCGGCCGGTGTCCAGCGCGCCGGTGAGGCGGTCCATGATCTCCTCGCGGTGATGGGCGCCGGTCCCGTCCCAGGCGAGCACCCGGCTGTCGTCGGTGAGGCAGAGCGCGTCGGTGCCGAGCAGCGAGCGCAGCCGGCGGGCCGCCTTCCGCGCGGTCTCCTCGGTCAGGCCGGCCCGCAGCGGGGGCGCGGCGAGGGAGGCGGTGTGCAGGGTCCGGAAGGTGGCGTGCTCGACGGGGGTTCCCAGTCCGCCGAGGTGGCGCGGGCGGGCGGTGCGCCGGCCCAGCCAGAACCCGGCGGCCAGCAGGGGCAGGACGGCGACGCACAGCCCGGCGAGGAAACCGCTCACGCCTTCACCTCCGTGGCCGGTTCCGGTTGCTCGGGCAGGTGGAAGCGGGCGAGGACGGCCGCCGTGCCGGCCGGCACCCGGCCCGGGGTGGCCAGGGACACCAGCACCATGGTGAGGAAGCCCAGCGGCACCGACCACAGGGCCGGCCAGGCCAGCAGCGCGTGCAGCGGGCCGGTGTCCGGGACTTTGGCCATGGTCACGGCGACGGCGACGAACGCGGCTCCGCCGCCCGCCAGCATCCCGGCCGCCGCGCCGGGCGGGGTCAGCCGCCGCCACCAGATGCCGAGGACGAGCAGCGGGCAGAAGGAGGAGGCGGACACGGCGAAGGCGAGGCCGACGGCGTCGGCCACCGGCAGCCCTCCGGCCAGGGCGCTCGCGGCCAGCGGCACGGCCATCGCGAGCACCGTGCCGAGCCGGAAGTGCCGGACGCCGCGGGCGGGCAGCGGGCCGCGCGAGGGCAGGACGTCCTGGGTGAGCACCCCGGCCACCGCCATGGTCAGGCCGGAGGCGGTGGACAGGAACGCGGCGAAGGCACCGCCCGCGACCAGCGCGCCGAGCAGGTCGCCGCCGAGGCCGCCGATCAGGCGGTCGGGCAGCAGCAGCACGGCGGCGTCCGCGTCGCCGGTGAGCGTCAGCTCGGGGGCGTAGAGACGGCCCAGGGCACCGTAGACCGGCGGCAGCAGGTAGAAGGCGCCGATCAGGCCGAGCACCGCCACCGTGGTGCGGCGGGCGGCGACGCCGTGCGGGCTGGTGTAGAAGCGGACGACGACGTGCGGCAGGCCCATGGTGCCGAGGAAGGTGGCGAGGATGAGTCCGTACGTCGCGTACAGCGGGCGTTCCTCACGGGTCGCGGCCGGCGTGCTGGACAGACCGCCGGCCCCGGTCCGGTCCGCGGCGGGCACCCTGGCACCCGGGTCGAAGGTGAGGCGGGTGCCGCGCTGGACGTGATGGGTGCCGGCGGGCAGGCTCACGCGTTCGCCGTGGTGGGGGCGGCCGTCGACGGTGCCGTGGACGGTGACGGTGAGCGGACGCTCCAGCCGCAGGCCGAGGGCGGCGTCGACGCGCACGGTGCGCCGCTCGCGGAAGGCGGCGGGCTCGTCGAAGGCGTGACGGGGCGCGCCGTCGCCCTGCCAGGCCAGGAGCAGGAAGAGGGCGGGGACGAGCAGGGCGGTCAGTTTCAGCCAGTACTGGAAGGCCTGGACGAAGGTGATGCTGCGCATGCCGCCCGCGGCGACGGTCGCCACCACGACGGCCGCCACGATCAGCGCGCCGAGGGCGCCGGGTGCTCCGGTGAGCACGGCGAGCGTCAGTCCCGCGCCCTGGAGCTGGGGCAGCAGGTACAGCCAGCCGACCCCGACGACGAAGGCGCCCGCCAGCCGCCGCACTCCCTGGGAGGCGAGCCGGGCCTCGGCGAAGTCGGGCAGCGTGTAGGCGCCGGAGCGGCGCAGCGGGGCGGCGACGAACAGGAGCAGGACGAGGTAGCCGGCGGCGTAGCCGACCGGGTACCAGAGCATGTCGGGGCCCTGGACGAGGACCAGTCCGGCGATGCCGAGGAAGGAGGCCGCCGACAGGTACTCGCCGCTGATGGCGGCGGCGTTCAGGCGGGGGCCGACGGTGCGGGAGGCGACGTAGAAGTCGGAGGTGGTCCGCGATATGCGCAGGCCGAAGGCGCCGACGAGGACGGTGGCCACGACGACGAGGGCGACGGCGGGGACGGTGTAGGCGGAGTTCACGGGGATGCGGCCTCAGCGGTCCTCGGTCAGGCGGACGAAGTCGCGTTCGTTGCGTTCGGCGCGGCGCACGTACCAGCGGGCGAGCAGGACGAGGGGGGCGTACAGGCAGAAGCCGAGGACCGCCCAGCGCAGGCGGCGGGCGTCGGGGGCCGCGGCGAACACCAGCGGCAGCGGCCCGACGAGCAGGACGAGCACCCCGAAGACGGCGAGGGCGGTGCGCAGTTGGGTGCGCATGAGGGAGCGGACGTAGGTGTGGCCGAGGGTGGTCTGTTCGTCGATCTCGGTGCGGGGCCGGTAGTGGCCGGTGGCCCGGCGGGTGCGGCGGGGCGGGCCGGTGACGGTGACGCGGCGTCCGGCGGGGTCCTGCGGCATGGTGGGCGTCCTCTAGCGCGCCGTGCGGCGCATCAGCAGGTCCCGCAGTTCGCGCGCGTGGCGGCGGCTGACCTGGAGTTCCTCGGCGCCGATGAGGACGCTCACCGAACCGGCGTCCAGGCGCAGTTCGCGGATGTGGTGCAGGGCGACGAGATGGCGGCGGTGGATGCGGACGAAGCCTCGTGCGCGCCAGCGGTCCTCCAGCGCGGAGAGCGGGATGCGGACGAGGTGGCTGCCCCGGGCGGTGTGCAGCCGGGCGTAGTCGCCCTGTGCCTCGACGTGGGTGATGTCCTCGACGGCGACGAAGCGGGTCACGCCGCCCAGTTCCACGGGCAGTTGGTCGGGGTCGGGTTCGCTGACGGGGATCCGTACGGCGGTGCGGCGCAGCTCGGCCGCGCGGCGGACGGCCTCCGCGAGGCGTTCCCCGCGGACGGGCTTGAGGACGTAGTCGACGGCCTTCAGGTCGAAGGCCTGCACGGCGAAGTCCTCGTGGGCGGTGACGAACACGATCAGCGGCGGCTCGGCGAACCCGGTGAGCAGCCGGGCCAGGTCGAGGCCGTCCAGGCCGGGCATCTGGATGTCGAGGAAGACGACGTCGATCGCGTCGGGCCCGCCGGGCCCCGACCGCAGCGCCCGGTTGATGCGGCGCAGCGCCTCGGTCGCGTCCCCCGCGCCCTCGACGCCCGCGATCCTGGGGTCGGCGCCGAGCAGGTAGAGCAGTTCCTCCAGGGAGGGGCGTTCGTCGTCGACGGCGAGGGCGCGCAGCATGAACGTGGAGTGTAGGGGCCGGCGGCGGCCCTGGACATGCGGCGGGCACGGCCGTTCCGGCCGGGAGGGCTCGGGCGTCCCCGGGGGCAGGGGCGCTCACGCCGGAGGGCGCGGGGGTTCGGCCGGAGAGCAGGGGCGCTCGCGTCAAAGGGCGCGGGCATCGGTGCCGGACAGCGCCGGCGCTCGCGGCGGCCGTCGCGGGCGGTCCTCCGGACAGCGCGGGCGCTCACCCCGACGGCGTGCGCGTGCGCGCTCGACGGGCGCACGCCTCCACGCTGGATACAGTGCGGACATGAACAGCAGGCCCACGCCGTTCGACGAGCTGGATCGCAAGATCCTCACCGCTCTGATGGCAAACGCCCGTACGAGTTTCGCGGAGATCGGTGCGACCGTCGGGCTCTCCGCGACGGCAGTCAAGCGCCGGGTGGACCGGCTGCGCGACACGGGGGTGATCACCGGGTTCACGGCGACGGTGAAGCCCTCGGCGCTGGGCTGGCGGACCGAGGCGTACGTCGAGGTGTACTGCGAGGGCGCGGCACCGCCCCGGCGGCTGGCCGAGGTGGTGCGCAACCACCCGGAGATCACGGCGGCGATGACGGTGACCGGCGGCGCGGACGCGCTGCTGCACGTGCGGGCGCGGGACGTGGCGCACTTCGAGGAGGTGCTGGAGCGGATCCGGGTCGAGCCGTTCATCCGCAAGACGATCAGCGTCATGGTCCTCTCCCACCTGCTGCCGGACAGCCCGGAGGCGGGGGCCAGCCAGGCCGCCCCCGAAGGCGCAGCAGACGTGCGCTGAAAGGACGGAAGACGCAGCATTCCTGCTCCGACACGCAGCTTCTGTTCCTTGTCGGGCGTATCCGCCGCTTCCTACCGTGGTGTCAACCCTCAGTCGACACCCCAGGAAGCGGAGGAACCCCTCTGTGCCCGAATCCCGTGTGCCGCGCCGGCGGCGCTTCCTCGTCTGCGAACCCAGACACTTCGCCGTGCAGTACGCGATCAACCCCTGGATGCACCCGGACCGCCCCGTCGACACCGGACTCGCCCAGGCCCAGTGGCAGGCGCTGACCGACGCCTACCGCGCCCACGGTCACCTCGTGGAGACCGTGGAACCCGTCCCCGGACTGCCCGACATGGTCTTCGCCGCCAACGCGGCGGTCGTCGTCGGCGGCCGTGTCTTCGGTTCCCTCTTCAAGGCCCCCGAGCGGCGCCCTGAATCCGTGCCCTACGACACCTGGTTCAAGTCGGCCGGGTTCGACGTGTACCGGCCCGAGTCGGTGTGCGAGGGCGAGGGCGACTTCGTGCCGGCCGGCCGCTGGCTGCTCGCCGGCACCGGCTTCCGCACCACCCGGGAGGCCCACCGCGAGGCCCAGGAGTTCCTGGGGGTGCCGGTGATCGGCCTGACCCTGGTGGACCCGTACTTCTACCACCTCGACACGGCGTTGTTCGTCCTCGACGACGACAACATCGCCTACTACCCGCAGGCGTTCTCGCCCGGCAGCCGCGAGGTCCTGGCCCGGCTGTACCCGGACGCGGTGATCGCCACCCAGGAGGACGCCGCGGCCTTCGGTCTCAACTCCGTCTCCGACGGGCGCCACGTGTTCATCTCCCCCGGCGCCACCGCCCTCGCCGACCGTCTCGCGCACCTCGGTTACCTGCCCGTTCCCGTCGACCTGTCGGAGTTCCACAAGGCCGGCGGCGGGATCAAGTGCTGCACCCAGGAGATCCGCTCATGACCGCACCCGCAGACACCCGTACCTCCGACGAGCTGATCCGGGCGGAGGAGCCGGTGCTCGCGCACAACTACCATCCGCTGCCCGTGGTGGTCGCCCGGGCCGAGGGCGCCTGGGTGGAGGACGTCGAGGGCCGCCGCTACCTCGACATGCTGGCGGGTTACTCGGCGCTGAACTTCGGCCACCGTCATCCCGCGCTGATCGAGGCGGCCCGCGACCAGCTCGACCGGCTGACCCTCACCTCCCGGGCCTTCCACAACGACCGGCTCGCCGAGTTCGCCGAGCGGCTGGCGGCGCTCACCGGGCAGGACCTGGTGCTGCCCATGAACACCGGCGCCGAGGCGGTGGAGAGCGGCATCAAGGTCGCCCGCAAGTGGGCGTACGAGGTCAAGGGCGTCCCGGCCGACCGGGCGACGATCGTGGTCGCGGCGGGCAACTTCCACGGCCGCACGACGACCGTCGTCGGCTTCTCCACGGACGAGACGGCACGGTCGGGCTTCGGCCCGTTCACGCCCGGATTCCGGATCGTCCCCTACGACGACCTGGCGGCGGTGGAGGCGGCGGTCGACGAGACCACGGCCGCCGTGCTGATCGAGCCGATCCAGGGCGAGGCGGGGGTGATCGTGCCGGGCGAGGGCTACCTCGCCGGGGTGCGGGAGCTGACCCGGCGGGCGGGCTGCCTGTTCGTCGCCGACGAGATCCAGTCGGGTCTGGGCCGCACGGGACGCACTCTCGCCGTCGAGCACGAGGGCGTGGTGCCGGATGTCGTCCTGCTCGGCAAGGCGCTCGGCGGCGGCATCGTCCCGGTGTCGGCGGTCGTGGGCAGCCGGGAGGTGCTCGGTGTGCTGCGGCCGGGCGAGCACGGGTCGACGTTCGGCGGCAATCCGCTGGCGGCGGCGGTCGGCACGGCGGTGGTCGAGCTGCTGGAGACGGGCGAGTTCCAGCGCCGGGCCGCCGACCTCGGCGTGGTCCTGCGCGACGGTCTCACCGAGCTGGTCGGCAAGGGCGTGGTGGGCTTCCGCTCCCGCGGCCTGTGGGCCGGCGTCGACGTGGACCCGGCCCTCGGCACCGGCCGCGCGATCAGCGAACGGCTGATGCGGGAGGGGATCCTCGTCAAGGACACCCACGGCTCCACGATCCGGCTGGCGCCGCCGCTGACCGTCACCGAGGACGAACTGCGCTCCGCGCTGGGCTCCTTGGAGAAGGTACTGGCCGCCTGACCGCCTGACAGACGCCGGCACGGCCGGACGGACCGGCACGGACGGACGACACGGCCGGACGGAAGACACGACCTGACGGACGACACGGCTGGGGGCGCCCCGCTCGGGGGGCGCCCCCAGATGTCGTCGCCGCCCGGGTGCCGTAACGGCCCGGTGGCACGGCTCTGCTCGTGCCGAGGCACCGGGGCCTCCCTCGGAGCCGGGCTCGCCGGGTCATGCCTGACCGGCGCCTGAGCCGGACGAGTGACGAGCGGCCTCAGTCGTTGGGCCGTGCCGCGCTGATGTCCCCGAGCGCTGAGCCGGGGTCCCGCTCGATGGCCAGGTCGCCGATGGACACGATCCCCACCGGGTGACCGTGGTCGACGACCGGCACGCGGCGCACGGAGTGCTCGCGCATCAGCTCCACCGCGTGGTCGACCTCCTCGTCGGGGCCCACGGTGAAGAGGTCGCCGCTGCACGCGGAGGCGACCGTCCTCTGCTCCTGGTCGCCGCCCTCCGCCAGCGAGCGGACCACCAGGTCGCGGTCGCTGAACAGGCCGCGCAGTTCGTCGCCCTCGGTGACCAGGACGATCCCGATGTCCTCGTCCCGCATCTTCTGGGCCACCGCCGTGACCGAGGCCTGCGGCTCCACCGTCACCAGTCGGCTGGTCATGATGTCGCGTACGTGCTGAGCCATGACGCCTCCCTTCGTCGGGTCCTGCGATGCCGTTCACCGCAACTGCTCCGGCCGGGTACCCGGCCGCAGCCGCGCCGCACCCGCGCACCGCACCGCACACCGGCCCCCGGGCCGCCCCCGTTCCCCAGGGGCCTCGGGCCGTCACACACGGCCGTTGGCCCGCGGAGGATGCGGGTACCCGAGCGGCGACGGCACTTCCCATGAGGAGATGACTCCCATGCTGCTCATCGGCCTGCTCCTCCTCGCTGCCACGGGCGCCTTCACCGGTCTGGCCATCGCCGGCAACATGTCGGGCGGCCCGCGGTACACGGTGTCGATACTCGGCAACGACATCGTCACGATGAACACCCTCGCGATCTTCAGCACCGGACTCGCGCTCGCCCTGCTCTTCTGCCTCGGCCTCTCCCTGCTGGCCGGCGCGGCCGCCCACCACCGGCACAACCACCGTGTCGCGCGCTACGGCGGCCGGCCCGACACCGGCCCGGCGGGCGGGACGACGCGTCCGGACGACCGCCGCTATCCCTGACGTGCCCCGGGACGCGGCCGTCCGTGACGCGCCCCGGGCGGGGGTCAGTGGTAGGCGTGCACCACGGCGTGGCCCTTGCCCCGGCCGATCATCCACCGGTTCACGGGGGTGGTCAGCAGGAAGGCGAGGGCCAGGGAGAGGAGCAGGGAGATCCAGAAGAGCGCGTCGGCCAGACCGGCGTCCATGGCCCCGGGCACGCCGACCATGACGGTGTTGTCGATCAGCTCCATGACCGCGATGGACACGGTGTCGGCGGCCAGCGCGACCTTGAGCGCCTGCCGTACGGGCAGACCGGCCCGCAGGACGCCGCGCATGGTCAGCGCGTAGCCGAAGACGAAGGCCAGCGCGACGGAGACGGCGACGGTGGCGCCGTTGTGCAGGCCGGCGGCCGTCCCGACGACCATGCCGAGCACCTCGCCGATCGCGCAGCCGGTGAGGCAGTGCAGCGTGGCCTGCGCGGCCATGCGCCAGGAGGTGGCCCCGAGCGCCGGATGACGGTGCCCGTCATGAGCGTGGTGCCCGTCGTGCTGCCCGTGCTGCCCGTGCTGTCCCTCGTGGCCGGAACCGTGGTGCTCGTGCTGTGCCATCTTCGCTCCCCTGTCGATGCGGCTACGGCAGTAGACAACACCATACCCCCAGGGGGTATTCCCCGTCCTTGATCCTGTGTGCGGCGTCCTCCGGGACGGCGGGTGCGGACGGCCGCCGTCCCGGAGGAGTCAGGGCCTACTGTCCGGCGAGCGCCTTGCGCATCTCGGCGATCTCCGCCGACTGCGAGGTGATGACCGACTCCGCCAGTGCGGTGGCCGCGCTGGCGGCGCCCTTGTCCCGCTCCGTGCGCGCCATGGCGACGGCGCCCGCGTGGTGGTCGACCATCATCCGCAGGAACGCGCGGTCGAAGGCCTTCCCGGAGAGCTTCGCCAGCTCGCTCATGCCGGCGTCCGACATCATCCCGGGCATCGGCGAGGCGGAGTGCCCGGGGGCGGAGTGCCCGGACGCCGTCGAGCCCGAGTGGTCCATGCCGGGCATGTCGGTCATGCCCGTGGCGCCGGCGTCAGGGACGGTCGCGCCCCAGGCCTTCAGCCAGCCGGTCATGGTCGCGATCTCCGGGTCCTGGGCCTTCCTGATCCTCGTTGCGAGGTCCTTGACCTGCTGTGACGCGGCGCGCGTCGGCACGAGGGCGGCCATGGCCACCGCCTGCCGGTGGTGCGGGATCATCTCCTGCGCGAACGTCACGTCCTGCGCGTTGTGGCCGCCCCTGCCCGAGGGGGCGGCGGACGGGTGGGCGGTGGCACCGTTCCCGGGGGCGGAGCGGACCGGCGTGGAGGTGCCGCTGCCGCCGCCGCAGGCGGTCAGCACCAGGGCGGCGGTCACGGCCGCGGCCGCGGCGGCGGTGCGCCGGGAACGAAGACGGGATCGGTGGGTCGTCAGGCGAGTCGCCATGGACGTACAGCTCCTTGGAGAAAACCCGCGCGCGGGCGCGCGGGAACGACGGATCAGGTGCGGGACCGGAGCACGCCACCCCGGAGCGAGCGGGATGCCGCGCGGGTGCCTCTAGATCCGCAGGAGCTGCAGCTCGGCCAGGTCGGGCGGTGCCCGGCCCTCGACCGTCCGGCCGGCCAGGGCGGTGCGGGCCGGGGGCGGCGCGGCAGCGGGGACCGGCGCGGGCAGCAGCGCGGGCGGCGCGTACCCCGTGGCCGTGCCGGCGGCCGCGCACGTGGGGTCCGCGTGGTGCGCGGTGGTGCCGCCGCCGGCACCGGACGCATGCCGGCAGGCGTCACCCCCGGCGGGTTGCGCGACCACGGTCGTCGCGCTCGCGCCGTGCTCCCCCGGCCCGGACGTCTCGCCGCGGCTCACCGCCGCGACCGCCCCACCGTGGTCCACCGTCGCGGACATCCCACCGCGGTGCCCCGGCAGGGACGTCCCGCCGTGGCCGCCCGGCGCGGACATCCCGCCGGGCGCCAGCCCGTGCATCGCCAGGATCCCGGCCAGCACGGCCAGGAGGAACAGCGTCCGGCAGGCACGGTGCCCGGGTGAGCGGGTGCGGGCGCCGGACGTCATGGGCCCATCGTACGGAGGGCCGCCGCCCGGCGCGGCGCCCCCCTGCCCCGGCGGGCGGACCCGGCGGCGCGGGCGCTCACTGCTCCTGGCGCCGCTGCCGGCGGCGGCGCACCAGGTGCCGGACGACGAAGGCGGCGACGAGGACGGCGAGTGCCACGAGGACGTAGACCTCGTACCGCTTGATCGTGTCGTAGACGGCGTTGATGTGGGTCCCCGCGAAGTAGGCGAGGGAGACCCACAGGCCCACCCACAGGGCCGCGCCCAGGGCGTTGAAGGCGAGGAAGCGCAGCCAGTGCATCCCGGTGGTGCCCGCGATGATGCCGTTGGCCTGCCGCAGCCCCTCGACGAAGCGTGCCACCGTGACGATCTTTCCGCCGTGGCGGGTGAAGAACCGCTCCGCCGTCGCGAACCGCTGCGGCGTCAGGAAGATGTACTTGCCCCAGCGGTGCACGAAGGCGCGGCCCCCGAAGCGGCCGATCAGGTAGCCGATGTTGTCACCGACGACCGCGGCGGCGAAGGCGATGAGGCCCACGGCCACCACGTTCAGCTCCCCCGCCCCGGCGTACACGCCCGCCGCGATGAGCATGGTCTCCCCCGGCGCCGGGACCCCGAAGTCCTCCACGAGGACGACGCCCCCGACGGCCAGGTAGCCGTAGTGGCTGAGCAGCGGTGCCAGGTGCTCCAGCGGACCCGGAAGCGGAGGAGCCATGGACCCCACCGTACGTCCCCGACGGGCTGTCACTCCCGTTTCAGCGGGTACGCGTCTCCCGCCAGCCAGAGCCGGTCCTTGTGGTCGACGTGGCAGTCGAGGTGTTCCGGAAGGCTGCGCAGGTAGGCCACGGCGGACCCGGTGAACCGGACCCGGCCCCTGCCGAGGTGGGTCATGCCCTCCGGTTCGTCCAGCGCGGCGAGCCAGCGGGCCTGTTCGACGTCCACGTCGGCGGTGTACGTCGTGGTGGAGCCGGACTCCTGGGCCAGGGAGGCCATGATGTCCCCGTAGTGGGCGTGGTCGAGGACGGCACGCAGGGCGTCCTCGACGCTCGGCAGCCCGGCGGCCACCTGGTCGGTGCCGAAGGGGTGGCCGGGACGCACCCGGGCGAAGGCGAGCCACGCCCGTCCTTGGGCCACCGGCATTACGTGGCCCACCGGGAAGCCACCCGGTTCGCCGTCGTCCACGCAGACGTACACCACCTCACCGAGGTCGTCTTCCTGTTCCTGCTTGAGGAAGAGCTTGCGCCGCTGCAGCAGTTTGGTGACGGACCGGTCGATGCGTGAGAGTTTCATCGGCACTCCTCTGGGCTGCCTCCGCACCTGCGGAGGACGTGGAAGACGTGGAAGAAGCGGGAAGCGGGGGCGACGAGGACCCGGCCGACGGCCGGTGCTCCGGCGCCGGCCGCGCGGCCCGCAGGACGCGCAGGCTCACCACCCAGGTCGCCGCGGTGGCGAGGACTCCGCAGCCGATGGCGACGGCGGCGGACAGCGCGGTGCGCTCGTCCAGGCCCATGACCCGTTCGAAGACCGGCGCCGTGCCTGCCGTCAGCACCGGTGCCAGACACAGCGCCGTCAGGTGCAGCCGCCACTCCTCACCGGCCCAGGTACGTCCCTGACGTGCCGCGCGCCGCCCGCAGACGGCCATGACGGCGTAGGAGAGGGCGTAGGGCACGAGGTAGGCCGCCAGCAGACGCCGTCCCCCCGCTCCCCAGGCCAGGCAGGAGTGGACGATCCAGGCCAGCGCCGCGGCCCCGGCCAGGTGGGCCGCGGCCAGCACCGGCAGCGGTGCCCAGGTGCCGGACAGGCCGGTGAGCCTCCTGCGCCGGTCCAGGCCGCGCGAGGCGACGAGCGCGCCGAGGACGGCCACCGAACCCAGGTGGAGGATCGCCACCTGGTTGATCTCGGCCAGGGGCAGTCCCGGCAGCAGCCACGGCAGGGCACCCCATTCCAGCCGCAGCAGGGGTGCGGTCAGCAGGAAGGCGCAGCACAGCAGCATCCACCGCTGGTGCAGGTCGGGGCGGCCTGCGACGGCGGCCAGGATGCCGCAGGTCACGCTCATCACGGTGCCGGCCAGGAGGGTGGCGAGCACGATCCAGAACGCCGCCCCGCTGAAGGCGTCCTCGGGAGCGGTACGCGCGAGGTACAGCCCGGCACCCGCCATGGAGCCGTACACCATGACGGCGAAGACCACTCCGAGCGCCCGGTGCAGGCGTACGCGCCGCCGTGCCGCCGTCAGCAGCTGCGCGGGGCCGAGGAGCATGAGCGCACCGCCGAGCACCGTGTGCAGGACCAGCGGCAGCAGACTGTGCCGGTAGGGCCCGGTCCTGGTGGCCACGGCGTCGGCCACGTAACGCGGTGAGACGGCGTGCGACAGCAGCCACTCGCCGAACGCGGGGGCGCCGGGGCGGGCGTAGGGCCACAGCCCGGTCGCCGCGACCGGCGCGTAGGCCAGGCAGACCGCGGTCACCGCGATCGCGGCGCCCCGGCGCCAGGTGCTGCCCCTCGGACGGCGCACGGCGAACCCCCTCTCCTGGCCGCGGCGCGGCCGGTCGGCGCCCCGCCTCGGTCCCCTCCATAGTCCGGATTGGACTGTCCAGGCTGGACCATGGACACGGTAGAGGGGGCCACGGCCCGGGTCAACGGTCCGTCGCGGTCAGGAATCCTCGGCCGGTCCGCGCAGTTCCTCACGGCCGCGCACCCAGGTCCAGAAGTCGACCATCATCTGCTCGTAGCGGATGCCGAACTCCAGCGCCTCCCGCTGCCCCGGCGTGAGCAACTCGCCGACTTCCTCGGCGAGTTCGGCGTACGAGCGCAGGGTGCTGCGGTGCTCGTCCAGCTGGACCGGGGCCAGCACCCGCGGCCGCGCCCCGAACCAGAGCTTGAGGATGCCGCGCTCCCTGGCCTCCACCGGTTCGAACTCCGGGTCGCCGAGCCACCCCCGCAGGGCGGTCCGGCCGTGCTCGGTCAGGGCGAGCACCCTGCGGTTGCGCCCGCTCTCCTGCCGTACCTGCTCCAGCAGCCCCGCCTCCAGCAGGCGGTCGCACTGCGCGTACACCTGCGCGTGCGGCACCGACCAGAACGGCGCCACCGTCCGCGCCGCCTGCACCTTGACGTCATAGGCACTGGCCTCGCCCAGTTCGTCGATGATCCCGAGCACGAGGAAGGAGGAGGTCGTCAACCGCACGTCAGCCATGGGGCGACGCTACCGCCCCGCTCGCGGACGGCGGGACCGTGGCGGGGGGGCGGCCCGGGCGGCGGGTGAGGAGTCGGCGGGAAACGGAGGGGGCATGGCTGTACAAGACACCGGAGTGAGGGGCGAGTCGTATTCTATCACCTGCTGAAACACGTGCTGCTGGGCCCGCTGCTGAGGCTGTTCTTCCGGCCGCGCATCGAAGGACTGGAGCACGTGCCCCGGTCCGGTCCCGCCATCGTCGCGGGCAACCACCTGTCCTTCTCGGACCACTTCCTGATGCCCGCCGTGCTCCGGCGGCGCATCACCTTCCTGGCCAAGGCCGAGTACTTCACCGGTCCCGGTCTGAAGGGACGGCTCACCGCCGCCTTCTTCCGCAGCGCCGGGCAGATCCCGGTCGACCGGTCGGGCAAGGAGGCCGGCCGGGCCGCCGTCCGGGAGGGTATCGGGGTGCTCCGCAGGGGCGAACTCCTCGGCATCTACCCGGAGGGCACCCGGTCGCACGACGGCCGCCTGTACAAGGGCAAGGTGGGCGTCGCGGTGATGGCGCTCGAGGCGGGGGTGCCGGTGGTCCCGTGCGCGATGATCGGCACGTTCGAGGCCCAGCCGCCCGGCCGGGTCGTCCCGCGGATCCACCCCGTCGTCATCCGCTTCGGCGAGCCGCTCGACTTCTCCCGCTACGCCGGCATGGAGGGGGAGAAGGCGGTCCTGCGCGCCGTCACCGACGAGATCATGTACGCCATCCTGTCGCTGTCCGGGCAGGAGTACGTCGACCGGTACGCGGCCGACGTCAAGGCCGGGCAGAGCGCGGCACAGGGCGGGCGGGACCGCAGGTTCCCGCGGGCGCCGCTGACCTGACCGGCGGCGGCACGGCGAAGGGACGGCCGGCGGCTGCGTGCACGGCGAAGGGACGGCCGGCGGCTGCGGTACGGCGAAAGGGCGGCCGGGAGATCCGGCCGCCCCTCACCGCGTGTGCCGGGTCCCTAGGGCTTCGGCGTCGCGTGCGGACCGCAGGTCACGTCCGCCCCGTCCACCTCGCCGGTGAGCAGGTAGGCGTCCACCCGGCTGTTGATGCACGGGTTGACCAGGCCGGTCACACCGTGGGAGCCCGCGTCCTTCTCGGTGATCAGACGCGAACCCTTGAAGCGCTGGTGCAGCTCGACGGCGCCCGGGTACGGGGTGGCGGCGTCGCGCGTGGACTGCACGATCAGGACCGGCGGCAGCCCCTTGCCGGTCTTGACGTCCAGCGGGGTCCGCTGCTTGACCGGCCAGGTGGCGCACGGCAGGTTCATCCAGGCGTTGGACCAGGTCAGGAACGGGTACTTCGCGTTGAGCCGGGTGTTGTCCCGGTCCCACTTGTGCCAGCTGGTGGGCCACTTGGCGTCGGTGCACTCGACCGCGGTGTACACCGCGTTGCCGTTCTCCGTGGCGATGTTGCCCGCGGTGTCCGACATGTCGGGGGCGGCGGCGTCGATCAGCGGCTGGGGATCACCGGCGAAGTACTTGCTGAACGCCGTGGCCACCGGCACCCAGGAGGAGTCGTAGTACGGGGCGGTCTGGAAGAAGCCGAGCAGCTCGGCCGGGCCGACGACCCCGCCGATCGGGTTCTTGTTCGCGGTGGCGCGCAGCTGGAGCCACTTGGCCTGGACGGCGTCCCGGGTGGTGCCCAGGTGGAAGCTGGCGTCGTTCTTGGCGACCCAGTCCTGCCAGTCCTTCCAGCGGCCCTCGAAGGCGATGTCCTGGTTGAGGTTGGCCTCGTACCAGATGTTCTCCCGGGCCGGGTTGACGACGCTGTCGACGAGCATCCGGCGCACGTGGCCGGGGAACAGCGTGCCGTAGACGGCACCGAGGTAGGTGCCGTAGGAGACACCCAGGTAGTTGATCTTCTTCTCGCCGAGCGCGGCGCGGATGACGTCCAGGTCGCGAGCGGTGTTCGGCGTGGTCATCTGCTCGAGCATCGCGCGGCCGGTGCGCTCGTAGCAGCCCTCGGCGTACTCACGGGCCAGCTTGCGCTGGGCCAGCTTGTCGGCCTCGGAGTCGGGCACCGGGTCCGGCTTGGGCGCCTTGACGTACTCCTGCGGGTCCGCGCAGGAGATGGGCGTGGAGCGGCCGACACCGCGCGGGTCGAAGCCGACGAAGTCGTAGGCCTTCGCCACGTTGGCCCAGACGGGGTTCTTGGAGGTGACCCGGGCCGGGAAGCGCAGGCCGGAGCCGCCCGGACCACCCGGGTTGTAGACGAGGGCGCCCTGGCGCTCGCCCTTGGTGCCGGTGTTGCCGATCCGGTCGACGGCGAGCTTGATCTGCTTGCCGTACGGGTGGGCGTAGTCGAGCGGAACCGAGACGTAGCCGCACTGGATCGGCTTGGCGAGCCCCCAGTCGGCGGGGCAGTCCTGCCAGTCGATGCCGGCCCTGGCGGCGCGGTCCGCGGCGACGGCCGCGCCGCGGGCCTCGCGGTCCTGGCCGGGACGGCTGTCCGCGCTGGCCGCGGGGGCCGCCACGGCACCGGCTATCAGGGTCGCCGTGACCAGCGCACCGGCCGAACCGAGCGCCACAGCGCGGTTCTTCGGTCTCATAGCCCTCAAGTGGGACCTCCCCGTACATCGTTGCGAATTGGGTACGGGGGATCCTTCCGGCTGTGAGGCGGCTGAGAACAGGGGTCGTTGACCTTCTTTGCCAATCCGATAACCGGCGCATGGTGTTCCGCTCAGCGGAGACGGGCGAGGGCCTCGGCCGCGGCCGGGCGATCGGGGCCGGGGCGGTGGTACCGCCACGGTTGCGTCGCGGGCTCCGGGGACGGCCCTGGTACCGCCAGGGGCGGGGCCGTGGGGTCCGGGAGCCGGCCGACGGGAGCGCGGGCCGAGGACCGGCCGGTCGCAGGGCCGGCGGGACGGAGGACAGGGGGGCCGGGAGGCCGGGAGGCCGGGGGGCCGGGAGCGGCTCAGGGGCGCTTCCCCGGGGCGTTCAGGGCGCGCAGTGGCGCGCGGACCCGCGCGCGGCGTGCCGGTCGAGCGCCCGTCTCAGCTCCTCCAGTTCGGTGCCGGACAGGGCGCCGCCCTGGGCGAACTTCAGGATGTGCTCGGCGACCGTACGCACTTTCGTGTTCGTACGCTGCGAGACCTCGCGCAGCACCCGCCAGGCGCTCTCCGGCGGGACGCGCCCGACGGCCACCAGGGCCCCGATGGCCTGGTCGATGACGGCGTGCGAGGTCAGGGCACGCTGCAACTGCTCGTTCTCCTCGTGCAGCCGCTCGTGCTCCGCCACCAGGTCGGTGACGGACAGTGGCTGGAGCGGATGCCGCCTGGACATCGCGAAGAACGCCATGGAGATCCCCTGGGTCGTCGAGCGGCCACAGTTCCGACTCCAGCTTGCTCCATGAGGGCCGCGCGCACGACCGGAACGGCGGCACGCGCTCCCCGCCGCTGCCCGCCGGCTCCGCCGCCGCGGCGGAGGAGCCGAAACGGTCCAAATGACGTACCGCCTTTCGGCGTAGGAAAACGTCCTTTTTCCAGGGCCGTTCGGGTTGCGCGGCGCGTCGGCCCGGATGGCGGAACGGTTTCTTCCGCTGCTGGTCCGGGGCTCGCCGGAGGAGGGGACAGCCGTTCGAGCGCAGGAGTGTCCACCCGAACGGGCGAGCGGTGAGTAACAACACAAACCTCCGGTTCCGTTGGGATTTTCGGACATCCATAGGTGAAGATCCCTGTCTGACGACAAGCCCCCGCCACAACGGCGGGGCGGTCCGGGCGGACGCCGAGTCCTGCCGCCGCCCGGATGACCGGTCGACAGGAGTGGATCGGCAGGAGTGGAGGACCCAAGCACGACGGGTCGCCGGAACGGTCACGCCATGGCCGGACCGAGCTGCCCTTGGGGTGAAGCCGCGCGCTGCGCGGCCGGGCAACTTCGCCAGCCCGAATCCGACAGGTCATCCTTCACAGGCGGCTGACGAAGGGTTGCGCATGACTGCGCTCAATCGTGTCCCGTCGCTGATGGCCCGGGCCGGCACGGCCTCGGCCCTGACCCTCGCCGCCGTCGGCGGCTCGATCGTGGTGCCCGGCGTCGCCTCCGACGCCTCGGCCGCGACCATGGCGACGAAGGCGCTGCAGATCGCGGCGTCCAAGAAGGGCTCCCCCTACCAGTGGGGAGCCACGGGACCCCGCAGGTTCGACTGCTCCGGGCTCACGCTGTACTCCTTCAAGAGGGCGGGCAAGAAGCTGCCCCGCACGGCCGCGCAGCAGTACAACAAGTCGCGGCACATCTCCTCGAAGAGCCGTCGGGCCGGGGACCTGGTGTTCTTCCACTCGGGCTCGTACGTCTACCACGTCGGCATCTACGCCGGCTCGGGCAAGATCTGGCACGCGCCGAAGACCGGGGACGTGGTGAAGCTGGAGAAGATCTGGACCAGGAGCGTCTGGTACGGCCGGGTCAGCTGACCCGCCCGGGGGTGCCGGCCGCGCCGTGGAGCGCCGCCGGCACCCCCGGGCGGCGCACGCGCCCGACGGGCCACGGGCGCGAACACGACGCGGCCGGCTGACGGCTGACGGCTGACGGCTGACGGCTGACGGCTGACGGCTGACGGCTGACGGCTGACGGCTGACGGCTGACGGCTGACGGCTGAGTACACCGCGGCGGCTGCCGTGCCGCGCGGGTGACGGCGGGACCCAGGTTCTCCGCAGGCGGCTCTTAGGGCTGCCGCACGCCCGGTGCCGTGACCGGGTGGGTGTGCACCGGCCACGGCAGGTCCACGCTGACCGTCTTGCCTCCCTCGCGGGTGGGCCGCACGGTCACCCTGCCGCCGCACTCGGCGGTGAGCCAACGGATGATCACCATGCCCCGGCCGTTGTCCTGCTGGACGGCGGCCGGCAGGCGTCTGGGGAACCGCGGGTGGCTGTCGGTGACCCCGACGCGCAGTTGTTCGTCGCGGTCGAGGACGAGGTCCACCCTGAAGGTGGGTGACTGGCCGAGGGTGTGCTGTACGGCGTTGGTGGCCAGTTCCGAGACGATGAGCCGGACGGTGTCGGCGGTGTCCGTGTCCGACGGCAGGCCCCACTCCGCCAGCGTGCCGACCGCGTAGGTACGGGCGGCCGCCACCGAGGCGGGATCGCTCGGCAGGGTGACGGATGCTTCCAGGTGGTCTGCCATGGCGACGTCGTCCCTTTCCCGCGGGACCGCGGTCGGACACGGAGCGGATGGTTTCGAGTACGGTCCCGGACTGGTGCTTCGCCGTCAGAGTGCCACCGCCGGGCGGGTCGCGGGTGGCGATCCGCCAAGATGTGCATATATCTGTCCCTCGAAGCGGTGAACTCCGCCACGGGAGACCGTAGGTGACGCCCGTCCGGGAAGAAGTGAGGAGCCGGTTCCATGCAGCACGGTCCCGCGGTGCGCCGCCGCAAGCTCGGCGCCGAACTGCGCGCGCTGCGCAGCGATGCGGGTCTCACCAGTGGCGAGGCCGCCCGGCTCGTGGGCTGGCACCAGTCGAAGGTGAGCCGGATCGAGACGGGCGCCAGCGGCGTGAAACCCGCCGACGTGCGGTCACTGCTGGACGCGTACGCGGTCCGCGACGCCCAGCTGCGGGACCTGCTGATGATGCTGGCCGGCTCCGACGACGGTGACGGCAGGCACCACTGGTGGCACGCCTACCGCGGGGTCCTGCCGCCGACGTACCGGGACTTCATCAGTCTGGAGTCGCAGGCGAGCGCGATGCGCACGCTGGAGACGACGGTCGTCCCGGGGCTGCTGCAGACCCCGGAGTACGCCCGCGCGGTGACCCGGGCCGCCGTGGACGGGCTCGACGACGACCGGCTGGACGCGCTGGTGGAGGTGCGGCTGGCGCGTCAGGCCGTGCTGCGGGGCGACCCGCCGCTGACACTCGAGGCGGTACTGGACGAGGCGGTGCTGCGCCGGGAGGTCGGCGGCCCCGAGATCATGGCACGGCAGCTCGAGCGGCTGTCGGAGGCGGCGCGGCTGCCCCAAGTGTCCCTGCGCGTCCTGCCGTTCACCGCGGGGGCGCATATCGGCCTCACCGGCCCTTTCGTCATCTTCTCATTTAAGAACACTTCTGATCTGGATGTGGTCGTTCTCGACCACTTGACGAGTAGCCTCCATCTGGAGCGGAAAGAAGACCTGGAGGCCTACACCGAGGCCTTCGACACCCTTCGGTTCCACGCACTGTCGATCGAGGACTCGTCGGCCTTCATCACCGGGATGCTCCAGGGCAGGTGACGGCGCGCGAACGGGTCCCGCCTTGTCGGACGTCAAGGAGGCACCATGTCCGCTCTGCCTCGTCACGTACCTTCCGCGACCGGTCTGCCCGGCGTGCGGTGGCTGCGCAGCAGCTACAGCACGGGAGCGAACAACTGCGTCGAGACAGCCCGGCCGGCCGCGCCGCCGTACGCGGGACTGCTCGCCGTGCGCGACTCCAAGGACCCGGCCGGGCCCGCACTGCTCTTCTCCCCGGGCAGCTGGGCGGAGTTCACGGCCGCGGTGCGCCGCCTCTGAGCCTCGTCGCGGCACCGTCCGGGCGTGTCCCGGGCCCCTGCCGTCACCGGCGGCGCACGGCCACGCCCCGCCGGCTCATGGCCGCGTCCCGCCCTCCCGTGACCGGGTCTCCCCGATCACTCGTACGGCACGTTCGATCTGCGCCGCGGTCAGGTCCGCGCGGGCGGTCAGCCTGAGCCGTGAGACGCCGTCGGGCACGGAAGGAGGCCGGAAACAGCCCACGGCCAGGCCCGCCGCGCGGCAGTCGGCCGCCCACCGCACGGCGTCCCCCGGGGAGGGCGCGCACACGGAGACCACCGCCGCGTCCGGGCGCACCGCCCGCAGTCCCGCGGCGGTCAGGCGCGCGTGCAGTCCGGCCGCCACCGCCCGCGCCCGCGCCGCGCGCTCCGGTTCACGGCGCAGCAGGCGCAGCGCGGCCAGCGCCGCGCCCGCCGCCGCGGGGGCGAGCCCGGTGTCGAAGATGAACGTCCGGGCCGTGTTGACCAGATGGTCGATCACCCGGGCGGGTCCGAGCACCGCTCCGCCCTGGCTGCCCAGGGACTTGGACAGCGTGACGGTGACGACCACGTCGTCCGCGCCCGCGAGTCCCGCCGCGTGGGGGGTTCCCCGGCCGCCGGCGCCGAGGACGCCGAGACCGTGCGCGTCGTCGACGACCAGGCCCGCGCCGTGCTCCCGGCAGGCCTCGGCGAGGCGGCCGAGGGGGGCCGCGTCGCCGTCGACGGAGAACACCGCGTCGCAGACGAGGACGGCCTGACCCGCGTGCGTGCCGAGCGCCTTGCGCACGGCGTCCGGGTCCGCGTGGGCGACGACCTGCGTGGTGGCGCGGGCCAGCCGGCAGCCGTCGATGAGCGAGGCGTGGTTGCCCGCGTCCGAGACGATGAGCGAACCGTGCGGGGCGAGCGCGGTGACCGCGGCGAGGTTGGCCGCGTACCCGGAGGAGAAGACCAGGGCCGCCTCGGCACCGCAGAACTCCGCCAGCTCCCGCTCCAGTTCGCGGTGGAGTGCGGTGGTGCCGGTGACCAGGCGGGAGCCGGTCGCGCCGCCGCCCCAGGTGCGGGCCGCGTCCGCCGCGGCCTCGGTGACCTCCCGGTGGCGGGCCAGGCCCAGGTAGTCGTTGCTCGCCAGGTCCAGCAGGGGGGAGTCGGCCGGACGGGGCCGCAGCGTCCGTACGAGCCCGGCGCGGCGGCGCGCGTCCGCCTGCTCGTCGATCCAGCCGAACGCCATGGCTCCTCCGGGACTTTTGTAGGCAGTGGACAGACACTAGCCGCAGGACACGCCCCGCATGGTGTGGCAATACCCACACGTCGAACCGTCTCTGTTGTGCAAACTCTCCTTGGCCCCGGATGGCCCCGTAGGACAGGATCGGCTCTCATGGACCTGCTGAACACGCTGGTGGACAAGGGGCTTCGGCGCGAACTGCCGACCCGTGAGGAAGCTCTGGCCGTCCTGGCCACCTCCGACGACGATCTGCTCGATGTGGTGGCCGCGGCCGGGAAGGTGCGCCGCCGCTGGTTCGGCCGCCGGGTGAAACTCAACTACCTCGTCAACCTCAAGTCCGGCCTGTGCCCCGAGGACTGCTCGTACTGCTCGCAGCGGCTCGGCTCGAAGGCGGACATCCTCAAGTACACCTGGCTCAAGCCCGACGACGCCTCCCGGGCCGCGGCGGCGGGCCTGGCGGGCGGTGCCAAGCGGGTCTGCCTGGTGGCCAGCGGGCGCGGGCCGACCGACCGGGACGTGGACCGGGTCTCGGAGACCATCAGGGCGATCAAGGACCAGAACGAGGGCGTCGAGGTGTGCGCCTGTCTCGGACTGCTCTCCGACGGTCAGGCCGAGCGGCTGCGCGCGGCGGGCGCCGACGCGTACAACCACAACCTCAACACCTCCGAGTCGACGTACGGCGACATCACGACCACCCACACCTACGCCGACCGGGTGGACACGGTGAACAAGGCCCACGCGGCGGGGCTGTCCGCGTGCTCGGGGCTCATCGCCGGCATGGGCGAGAGCGACGAGGACCTGGTCGACGTCGTCTACGCGCTGCGCGCGCTGGACCCGGACTCGGTGCCGGTCAACTTCCTCATCCCGGTCGAGGGGACCCCGCTGGCCGCGGAGTGGAACCTCACCCCGCAGCGGTGCCTGCGGATCCTCGCGATGGTGCGGTTCGTGTGCCCGGACATCGAGGTGCGCATCGCCGGTGGCCGCGAGGTCCATCTGCGGACCATGCAGCCGCTCGCGCTCCACCTGGCCAACTCGATCTTCCTCGGCGACTACCTGACCACCGAGGGCCAGGCGGGCAAGGACGACCTGGAGATGATCGCGGACGCGGGCTTCGAGGTGGAGGGCAGCGACCAGGTGACGCTGCCGGAGCACCGCGCGCGGGCCGGGGCCGGCTGCGGCTCGCACGCGGGCGAGGGCGGCGGCGCCCCGCGGGACGGCGGGTGTGCCTCGCACGCGGACGGCGGGTGCGGGTCGCACGAGAGCGGCGGGTGCGCCTCGCACGCGGACGGCGGTGTCTGCGGTGCGGCGACAGCCCCGGCCGCCCCCGCGAGCCCGGCCGAGCCCCGCACCGACCTGGTGGCGCTGCGCCACCGCGGTGCCGGAACGGACCTCGCGCCCAATGCCTGACCCGTCCGTTCTGCGGGTGCCGGAGTTGCTGGATCTCGACCGGCGGCACGTGTGGCACCCCTACGGCCCGATGCCGGGCCGCCAGGAACCGCTCGTCGTGGAGTCGGCGAGCGGGGTGCGGCTGAAGCTCGCCGGCGGCGCGGGCGAGCTGGTGGACGGGATGTCGTCGTGGTGGGCGGCGATCCACGGCTACCGCCACCCGGTGCTCGACGAGGCCGCCCGCGCGCAGTCGGCGCGGATGAGCCATGTGATGTTCGGCGGGCTCACCCACGAGCCCGCCGTCCGGCTCGCGAAGCTCCTTGTCGACATGTCTCCCGACGGTCTGGAACACGTCTTCCTGGCCGACTCCGGCTCGGTCTCGGTCGAGGTCGCCGTGAAGATGTGCCTGCAGTACTGGCGCTCGCTCGGCCGCCCGGAGAAGCGGCGGCTGCTGACCTGGCGGGGCGGCTACCACGGGGACACCTGGCAGCCGATGTCCGTGTGCGACCCCGAGGGCGGGATGCACGAACTGTGGTCGGGCGTGCTGCCGCGCCAGGTCTTCGCGGACGCGCCGCCCACCGGGTACGACGAGACGTACGCGGCGCACCTGTGCGAGCTGATCGAACGCCACGCGGGCGAACTGGCCGCCGTGATCGTCGAACCGGTGGTGCAGGGCGCGGGCGGGATGCGGTTCCACTCCCCCGCCTACCTGCGGGTGCTGCGCGAGGCGTGCGACGCGCACGGGGTGCTGCTGGTGTTCGACGAGATCGCGACCGGGTTCGGCCGCACCGGCGCGCTGTTCGCGGCGGACCACGCGGCGGTGACCCCCGACGTGATGTGCGTGGGCAAGGCGCTCACCGGTGGCTACCTGACCATGGCCGCGACGCTGTGCACCGCGCGGGTGGCCGACGGGATCTCGCGCGGCGAGGTGCCGGTGCTGGCGCACGGCCCGACGTTCATGGGCAATCCGCTGGCCGCCGCCGTGGCGTGCGCCTCGATCGGCCTGCTGCTGGGGCAGGACTGGCTCGGTGAGGTCAAGCGGATCGAGGCGGGCCTGCGGGAGGGGCTGGCTCCGGCGGCGCGGCTGCCGGGCGTGCGGGACGTACGCGTGCTGGGCGCCATCGGGGTCGTCCAGCTCGACCGTCCGGTGGACATGGCGGCGGCGACCCGGGCCGCCGTGCGCGAGGGCGTGTGGCTGCGGCCGTTCCGGGACCTGGTGTACACGATGCCGCCGTACGTCACGGACGACGCGGACCTGGCACGGATCGCCCGCGCGGTGTGCGCGGCGGCGCGGGAGGGATGAGATGCCGGTACTGGTGATCACGGGGACGGGCACGGAGGTCGGCAAGACCGTCGCGACGGCCGCCGTCGCCGCGGCGGCTCTCGGGGCCGGCCGGTCGGTGGCCGTGCTGAAGGCCGCGCAGACGGGTGTGGGCCCGGACGAGCGCGGGGACGCCGACGAGGTCGCGCGGCTCGCCGGTCCGGTGACGGCACGTGAGGTCGCCCGCTACCCGGAGCCGTTGGCGCCGGGCACGGCCGCGCTGCGCGCCGGACGGGCGCCGGTGCGGCCGGAGGAGGTGGCCGAGGCCGCCGCCAAGCTGGCGACCGAGCACGACCTGGTGCTGGTGGAGGGCGCCGGCGGCCTCCTGGTGCGGTTCGACGCGGCAGGCGGGACCCTCGCGGACGCCGCGAAGCTGCTGCGGGCCCCGGTGCTCGTGGTCGCCTCCGCCGGGCTCGGCACGCTGAACACGACCGAGCTGACCGCCCGTGAGCTGCGCGAGCGCGAGCTGGCCCTGCTCGGTGTGGTGATCGGCAGCTGGCCCGCCCGCCCCGACCTCGCCTCCCGGTGCAACGTCGCCGACCTGCCGCTGGTGGCCGGCGCCCCCCTGCTCGGCGCGCTGCCCGAGGGGGCGGGGGCACTGGCGCCGGCCGCCTTCCGCAGGGACGCCGGGCAGTGGCTCGCGCCGCGCCTCGACGGCAGCTGGGACGCGGCCGCCTTCACGGTGCGCGAGGCGCCCGCGCCGTTCGGCCAGGCCGGGCGCACTCCCGCGCACTGACAGCTCCCCGCGCTCCCGCGCGCGGGGGGCGGCCGCGCGTGCCGGGCGGCCGGGCGGGGGACACTCACTCCAGGCACCGATACGGACCGGGAGGTCGCCATGCCGCCTTGCTCCACCGCGGGCTTCGGCAGGGCCGGGCGCGATCCCGTCCGTCATCCGCTGTTCGCCCGCTGCTACGCCCGCTTCAGCGTGGCCGCGGAGACCCGGCTGGGCATGGCGGGGCTGCGCGAGCGGCTGCTGGCCGGTCTCACGGGACGGGTGATCGAGATCGGCGCGGGCAACGGGCTGAACTTCGCGCACTACCCCGGCGGGGTCGCGGAGGTCGTCGCGATCGAGCCGGAGCGCCTGCTGCGGCACAAGGCCGTGGCGGCGGCCCTGCGCGCGGACGTGCCGGTCGACGTGGTGCCGGGGTGCGCCGAGGCGCTGCCGGTCAAGAGCGAGGCCTTCGACGCGGTGGTGTTCTCGCTGGTGCTGTGCAGCGTGCACGACGTGTCCCGGGCCCTGGCCGAGGCGCGGCGGGTGCTGCGGCCGGGCGGCGAGGTGCGGTTCTTCGAGCACGGCGTGGGCGGCGGCCGGGTGATGGGCCTCGCCCAGCGGGCCCTGGACCGCACGGTGTGGCCGCCGTTGAGCGGCGGCTGCCACCTGTCGCGCGATCCGGTGGCCGCGCTGCGGGCGGCCGGTTTCGTCCTGGGCCCCTACCGTCGGGTGCTGCTGCCGGAGACGGGGCCGGTCCTGCCGAGTTCGTACTGCTCGCTGGGCACGGCCTGGCGCCCGGCCGCGGACGGACGGCGCGACGCGGGCGACGAGCCCGGTCCAGGGTTCCGCTCCGGGGCGGGAAGCGAGCCGGGCGCAGGCCCCTGAGCTGAGTTCAGCCGGTCACGTGCTCCACCGGCGCAGTTCTCGGGCGATCTCGTGCACCGAGGCGTCCCCCCTCTTGACCAGCCGCGCCAGATCACGCACCTGTTCGGGTGAGGGGGAGACCTTCAGTCCGCTGGCGACCAGGTAGGCGTACGCCACCGCGGAGGCGAACAGCGCGTTCGAGCGCTCCAGGGCGGGGACGTGGACGAGGAGTTGGAGCAGTGCGGCGGCGCGCGCCTGCGGGGAGTCGTAGACGGGCACGTCGAAGATCTCGGCGCGGTGGCGCGCCACCGCGGCCACCAGAGCGCCCCAGTCGGTGACCTGGGGGTCTCCGGGTGTCATGCGCTCGGCGAGCATGAGCAGCCAGGCGAGGTCGATGCGGACGTCGCTCAAGGGCTCAGCGACGCCCTTCGCCGTGGTGCGTGACGTCGTCAGCGACGATCGCGCGCTCTTCGCCGGCGACGGTCGCGGGATCCTCGGCCGCGACCGTCGGGTGTTCCTCGTGCGCCGCCTTCGGATGTTCCTCGTCCGCGACGGTCGCACCGTCCTCGGCCGCGTTCGGCGCCGGTCGGCGTACGGACGCTCCGTCGAACTCCTGCGCGAAGACCGCCTCGTAGCTCTTCATGAAGTCGGCGGCGGCCTCCACGAAGGTGCGGCCGGTCTCGCCCGTGTCCTGACGGACCAGTTCCTCGATGTAGCGGTTGACGCTCATGCCGCGGGCGAGGGCGCGTTCGCGGGCGGCGCGGGCCGTGCCCTCGTCCACCCGCACGTTCAGCTGGGTCTTCGCCATGCCTCGACGCTAGCAACGGCAAGGGAGGACGGGAGCGGCAGCGGCGCCCGCAGGACCCGCTCGGCCCTTGGAGGGATACCGGCCGGGCGGTCGGTCACACTACGCTCGACCGGGGAGAGAAAAGTTATGAGTCAGGACATTCCGGACCGACCCACCGCCGAGGAGGCCGCCGTGTCCCCACCCGACGTGGTGCCGGGCCCTGTGCCCGGCGCGGCGGCCCGCGCCCGCGGGCTGACCAAGGCGTACGGCTCGGGCGAGACCTCCGTACTCGCCCTGGACTCGGTGGACGTGGACGTCGCCCGCGGCCGCTTCACCGCGGTCATGGGTCCCTCCGGCTCCGGCAAGTCCACGCTGATGCACTGCCTGGCCGGGCTGGACACCGTGTCGGCCGGGCAGGTCTGGGTCGGTGACACCGAGATCACCGCTCTGAAGGACCGCGAGCTGACCCGGCTGCGGCGGGACCGGATCGGGTTCATGTTCCAGTCGTTCAACCTCATCCCCACGCTCGACGCCCTGGAGAACATCACCCTGCCGATGGACATCGCGGGCCGCAGGCCCGACCCGCGGTGGCTGGACCAGGTCGTCGACACGCTGGGGCTGAGGGACCGGCTCGGGCACCGGCCCGCGCAGCTCTCCGGCGGCCAGCAGCAGCGGGTGGCCTGCGCGCGGGCCCTCGCCTCCCGGCCGGAACTGATCTTCGCGGACGAGCCGACCGGCAACCTCGACTCGCGGGCGGGCCTGGAGGTGCTCGGCTTCCTGCGGGACGCCGTCGACGGACTCGGGCAGACCGTCGTCATGGTGACCCACGACCCGGGCGCCGCCGCCCACTCCGACCTCGTGCTCTACCTCGCGGACGGCCGGATCGTCGACGAGATGCCGCACCCGACGGCCGAGGCGGTGCTGGAGCGCATGCGCCTGTTCGCCGGGGTCGACCGGCGCACGCCCGCCCCCGGTCTGATCGGCGGCCCGCCGGCGGGGGGCGGCCCGCTGCTGCGCGACGGGGACGGCACCGCCGTCGAGGAGGCCTGACCGGCGTGCTCAAGGCGACGCTGCGCAGTTTTCTCGCCCACCGGGGGCGGCTGCTGCTCTCCGCCCTGGCCATCGTGCTGTCCGTGGCCTTCGTCGCGGGCAGCACGATCTTCTCCGACACCGTCTCCCGCACCTTCGACCGGCTCTTCGCCTCCACCGCGGCCGATGTCAGCGTGGCGCCCCGGCAGGAGCTGAGGTCGCCCCTGCACACGGGGGCGCTGCAGACCGTGCCCGCCTCGCTCGCCGGACGGCTGTCCCGCGTGCCGGGCGTCGCGGCCGCCCACGTGGAAGCCTCGGTCGACACCGTGGTCGTCGTCGACAGCCGGAACCGGCCGGTCGGCCCGACCACCGGCGCCCCCACCGTGGCCCGCAACTGGGAGGTCACCGACCACAGCCCGGTGAGACTGACCTCGGGACACGCCCCGCACGGTCCCGGCGAGGCCCTGCTGGACGCGGACACGGCCGCGCACCAGCACGTGCGGACCGGTGACGTGCTGACGGTCCAGGCGCAGCCGGGGACCTTCCGGGTGCGGGTGGTGGGCATCGCCACCTTCACCACCACCAATCCGGGCGCGGCGCTGCTGTACCTCGACACGCCGACCGCGCAGACCCGGCTGCTCGGCTCGACGGCCCGCGCGACCAGCATCTCCGTCGACGCGGCGGCGGGCGTCACGGACGCCGAGCTGCGGGAGCGGATCGTGGCGGCGCTGGGCAGCGGCGGCGGGGCGTACGACGTGAAGACGGCGGCCGAGCACGTCAGGTCGGCCGCCGAAAGCCTCGGCCCCTTCCTGGCGATCGTCAAGTTCGTGATGCTCGGCTTCGCCGGGATCGCGGTCCTCGTCGGTGTCTTCCTGATCGTCAACACCTTCGCCATGCTGATCGCCCAGCGCACCCGCGAGCTGGGCCTGCTGCGCGTCCTGGGCGCCGACCGGCGGCAGGTGCGCCGGTCGGTGCTGACCGAGGCGGTGCTGCTGGGCCTGGCCGGCTCCACGCTGGGCCTGGCGGCCGGCATCGGTCTCGCGGCCGGCCTGATCCGTCTCCTGGGCGTCTTCGGCATGCACCTGCGCACGACCGAGATGGTGGTCGGGTGGACGACGCCCCTGACCGCGTATCTCATCGGGGTCGGCGTGACGTTCGTGGCGGCCTGCCTCCCGGCCCGCCGCGCCGCGGCCGTCTCCCCCATGGCGGCCCTCGCGGACGCCGAGGTCGCCGGTGTGGGGCGGCCCCTGAAGGTCCGCGCGGTGGCGGGGGCGGTGCTCGGCACCGCGGGTGCGGTCGCGCTCGGGGGGTGCGCCGCGGCCGGCCGGACCGCGACCGCCGTCACGCTCCTCGGGTCCGGTGTCGTCCTGACGCTGGTGGCGACCGTGATCGCGGGCCCGCTGCTGGTGCGTCCGCTGATCCGGGTGCTGGGCGGCTGGTTCCCCGCGCTCTTCGGCGCGGTCGGCCGGATGAGCCAGCGCAACGCCCTGCGCAACCCGCGCCGGACCGGCGCCACGGCCGCCGCCCTGATGGTGGGCCTCGCCCTGGTCGGCGGGATGTCCGTGGCCAGCGCCTCCATGACCCGTTCCATCGACCACCAGATCGAACGCACGCTCGGCGCCGACTACATCGTGCAGACCCACACGTTCATGCCCTTCCCGCAGCAGGTCACGCACACCGTCCGGGCCACTCCCGGGGCGGGTCTCGTGGTCCGGCAGCGGCTGGCGGCGATCGCGGTGCGGCTGCCGGACGGCAAGCGGGTCGAGACGGTCGCCTCCGCCTACGACCGTCGGCTGGACGACGTCGCCCACATGACGTACTCGGCGGGGAACACCGCGACGGCGCTGGCCGGCGGGCACCTGGCCATGGACGTGGGCTTCGCGCGCGAGCACGGCGTGCGGCTGGGGACCGCGGTGCCCGCGGAGTTCCAGGGCGGACGCCGGGGCGACCTGACCGTCGGCGCCCTGACCGACCAGGACACGGCGGAGGGGTTCGGTCTCCAGGGCGGCCTGTACCTCGGTATCGGCACCCTCGACCGGTACGCCCCCGGCACGCAGGACGCCGCGCTGTACGTGGACGCGGCCCCGGGCACGAGCCCCGCCCGGCTGCGCGCCCGGCTGGAGAAGGTCCTCGCCCCGTATCCGACCGTGCAGGTGCGTGACCAGGCCGACTACAAGAAGCTGGTGCACGACCAGATCGCGGTGCTGCTCTACCTGGTCTACGCGCTGCTCGGGCTGGCCATCGTGATCGCCGTGCTCGGAGTGGTGAACACGCTGGCGCTGTCGGTGGTGGAGCGGACGCGGGAGATCGGGCTGCTGCGGGCCATCGGGCTGGCGCGGCGGCAGCTGCGGCGCATGATCCGGCTGGAGTCGGTGGTGATCGCGGTGTTCGGCGCGGTCCTCGGGCTGGCGCTCGGACTGGTGTGGGGGGTGTGCACCCAGCGGGTCCTGGCCCTGCAGGGGATGAAGACGCTGGCGATCCCCTGGAGCACGATCGTCGCGGTCGTGATCGGCTCGGCCGTGGTGGGGATCGTCGCGGCCCTGCTGCCGGCCCTGCGGGCGTCCCGGATGAACGTGCTGGCGGCGATCGCGCACGAGTGAGGGGATCGGTGGCCGAGGCGCTGTGAGGGGAGAGACGGCGGGCGGCGGGCGGCGGGCGGCGGGCGGCGGGCGGCGGGCGGCGGGCGGCGGGCGGCGGGCGGCGGGCGGCGGGATGGAACGTCCGCATCATGGAATTCGAACTCGAAGCCCCGGCCTGCGTGGTGGGATCACGCCATGACTGACCTGCGTATTCGGCCCGCGACCCCCGCCGACCTCGACACCGTACTGGCCTTCTGGAGGACGGCGGCGGAGGGCACGAGCATCAGTGACGACCGGGACGGCGTGGCGCGGCTGGTCGCACGCGACCCGGAGGCGCTGCTGCTGGCGGAGGACGCCGGCGAGCTGGTCGGCACCGTGATCGCGGGCTTCGACGGCTGGCGCTGCCACCTGTACCGGCTGGCGGTGCGTCCCGGGCGCCGGCGCCAGGGCATCGGCTCGGCCCTGCTCGCCGCCGCCGAGGAACGTTTCGTACGGCTCGGCGGGCGGCGCGGCGACGCGATGGTGCTCACGCGCAACGAGCGGGCCCACCTCGCCTGGCGGGCGGCGGGTTACGCGCCGGAGGAGCACTGGCGGCGCTGGGTGAAGCCGCTCGCCGACCGGACGGACTGACCGGGAGCCCGGCGCACGGGAGGGTATTTTTGCTCGTCCTTTACCATGGAGGGACACCCGGTCCTTCATGAAAGGTTGTGAGCGTCCGTCCATGGGCGAGCCTCCCAGTAGCCGTACGCACCACCGCGCGATCCCCCGTGTCCTGGCCGACCATGGGAGGGGGGTGACCCGATGACCGAAGTGCTCCTCCTGCTCGTGGCGGTCCTGTTGTCGCTGGCCTGCGGCGCCTTCGTCGCGGCCGAGTTCTCGCTCACCACCGTCGAGCGCGGCGCGCTGGAGCGCGCGGCCGAACGCGGTGAGCGCGGCGCCGCCGGTGCCCTCAAAGCCGTACGGAACCTGACGTTCCAGCTGTCCGGCGCGCAGCTCGGCATCACCGTCACCAACCTGGTCGTCGGCATGCTCGCCGAGCCCTCGATCGCCAAGCTCCTCGCGGGTCCGCTCCAGTCGCTGGGCGTCTCGCGGTCCGTGGCGACCTCCGTTGCCCTGGTCGTGGGCACCGCCCTGTCCACCGTGTTCCTGATGGTGGTGGGTGAGCTGGTGCCCAAGAACTGGGCGATCTCCTCACCGCTGGCCGTGGCCCGGCACGTGGCCACCCCGCAGCGCTGGTTCAGCGGCGCGTTCCGCCCGTTCATCACCCACCTGAACAACACGGCGAACCGCGTGGTGCGCAGGCTCGGGGTGGAGCCCGCCGAGGAGCTGGCCTCCGCGCGCGGGCCCCAGGAACTGGCGGCGCTGGCCCGGCACTCGGCCAAGCAGGGTGCCCTGGAGGCGGACACCGCCGAGCTGTTCGTCCGCACGCTCAACCTGGCCGACCTCACCGCGGAGAACGTGATGACGCCGCGCGTCCAGGTCGTCGCCCTGGAGGCCCAGGCCACCTGCGAGGACGTGGCGAACGCGACCCGGGCGACCGGTCTGTCCCGCTTCCCCGTGTACCGCGGCAGCCTGGACTCGGTGGTGGGCACGGCCCACGTCAAGGACGTCCTGGCGGTGCCCGCCGAGCGCCGTACCCACCTGCGGGTCTCCGAGATCATGCGCGAGCCGATGCTCGTCCCCGAGTCGCTGACCGTCGACCGGCTCCTGGACCGGCTGTCCGGCAGGCGGACGATGGCGGTCGTCATCGACGAGTACGGCGGCACGGCCGGGGTGGCGACCCTGGAGGACATCGTCGAGGAGGTCGTCGGCGAGGTGCGCGACGAGCACGATCCGCACGAGACACCCGACCTCGCCCCGGCCGGGGCGGACGACGAGGGCCGCTCCCTGTACTCCGCCGACGGCTCCGCCCGGGTCGACCAGCTGGCCCGTGTGGGCTGGCGGGTGCCCGACGGGCCCTACGAGACCCTGGCGGGCCTGGTCGCCGCGGAACTGGGCCGGATACCGGAGACGGGCGACGTCCTGGACGTGGCGGGCTGGCGGCTGGACGTGGTGGACGCGAGCGGGCGCCGCGCGGCCCGTGTGCTGCTGCACGCCCCGCTCGACGGCGGCCGTCACGACGCCGCCGCGGTGCGCGACGGGCACGCGGGCAAGCACCTGAGCGACGGGAAGAGGGCCGGCCGGTGACCGCCGTACAGATTCTGATCGGTCTGGCGACCCTGGTCGTCAACGCCTTCTTCGTGGGCGCCGAGTTCGCGCTGATCTCGGTGCGCCGCAGCCAGGTCGAGCCGTACGCCGAGGAGGGCGACCGGCGCGCCCGGAGCGTGCTGTGGGGCCTGGAGCACGTGTCGGCGCTGCTCGCGGCGGCACAGCTCGGTATCACCCTGTGCACGCTGGTCCTCGGTGTGGTCGCCGAACCCGCGATAGCGCACCTGCTGGAGCCGGTGTTCCACGCGGTCGGTGTGCCGTCCGGGGCGGGCCACGCGGTGTCGTTCGTGATCGCGCTGGCGCTGGCGACCTATCTGCACATGCTCCTCGGCGAGATGGTGCCCAAGAACGTGGCGCTCGCGGAGCCGGTGCGCAGCGCGCTCCTGCTCGGCCCGCCGCTGGTCGCGCTGTCCCGCGCGCTGCGTCCGGTGATCTTCACGGTGAACACGTTCGCCAACGTCCTGCTCAAGCTGTTGCGGGTGGAGGCCAAGAACGAGGTCTCGGCCACCTTCACGGACACGGAACTGGCCGAGATCGTCAAGGACGCCAGCGAGGCCGGTCTCATCGACGACCGGGCGCAGGAGCGGCTCCACGACGCGCTGGAGCTGGGCAGCCGGCCGGTGCGCGACGTCGTGCTCCCCCTGGAGCAGGTGGTCTACGCCCGTCTCGGGGTGACCCCGGAGCAGTTGGAGCGGCTGTCGGCCGAGTCCGGCTTCTCGCGCTTCCCCGTGGTCGACGATCAGCGCCGGATCATCGGGTACCTGCATGTGAAGGACGCGCTGGACGCCTCGCCGCGCACCGAGCCCTTCCGTCCGCGTGACATGCGCCCGATCGCCCGGGTCAGGGAGAGCACCCCGCTGGACGACGTGCTGACCGCGATGCGCGGCAGCCGTACGCACCTCGCGGCGGTGCTGGGCACCGACGGGCGGCTGGCCGGGCTGGTGACGATGGAGGACGTGCTGCGGGAACTGTTCGGGCAGCGCGTCTGAGGCGGAGGGCCCCACCGGCCCGGCCGAGGCGGTGGGGCCCGGCGGGCGGCCCGGGAGCCGGAGACCCGGGCGGCGGGCCCGGCAGGTCGGCCCAAGCGGCGGCCCGGACTGGGGTCCCAGCCGGTGGGACCGACCGCTTGGTATGCGGGTGTGGCGGCGGGTTACCATCGCTCACGCCATGCAGACGAACGCCACGAACCCCCCGTACTCCAGCCTGGTCGCGGTCGGCGACTCCTTCACCGAGGGCATGTCGGACCTGCTGCCCGACGGCTCCTACCGGGGCTGGGCCGACCTGCTGGCGGCCCGGATGGCCGAGCGCAGTCCCGGCTTCCGGTACGCCAACCTCGCCGTGCGGGGCAAGCTCATCGGGCAGATCGTCGACGAGCAGGTCGAGGCGGCGGCTGCCATGCGGGCCGACGTGGTCACCCTGGTCGGCGGGCTGAACGACACCCTGCGGCCCAAGTGCGACATGGGCCGGGTGCGCGGGCTGCTGACGCAGGCGGTGGAGCGGCTGGCCCCGTCGTGCCGGCAGCTCGTGCTGATGCGCAGCCCGGGCCGCCAGGGCCCCGTCCTGGAGCGGTTCCGGCCCCGCATGGAGGAGCTGTACGCCTGCGTCGACGAGCTGGCCGAGCGGCACGGCGCGGTCGTCGTCGACCTGTACGGGGCCCCGTCGCTCGCCGACCCGCGCCTGTGGGGCGTGGACCGGCTGCACCTGACCGACGAGGGCCATCGCCGGGTCGCGGAGGCGGTGTGGCAGGCGCTCGGCCACGAGCCGGAGGACCCCGAGTGGCGCACGCCGCTGCCGGCGACCCTGCCGCCCGGCTGGCTGACCCGCCGGGCCGCGGACGCCCGTTTCGCCCGGGAGCACCTGCTCCCCTGGATAGGCAGGCGGCTGACCGGCCGCTCCTCCGGTGACGGGCGCCCGGCCAAGCGCCCCGAGCTGCTGCCCTACCCGGGCCCGGACGCGGCCGGCGCCCGGCGCACCGGCTCCTCGGGTTCCCGGCCCTCGTAGGTTCGGACGAAGGCCCCGGTGGCGCTGGCCTGCACGATTCGCCAGTAGAATCCGTACACGTGACTTCCGCTCCCGCCAAGCCCCGCATCCCCAACGTCCTCGCCGGACGCTACGCCTCCGCCCAGCTCGCCACGCTGTGGTCGCCCGAGCAGAAGGTGAGGCTGGAGCGGCAGCTCTGGCTCGCCGTGCTGCGCGCCCAGAAGGATCTCGGGATCGAGGTCCCGGACGCGGCCATCGCCGACTACGAGCGCGTTCTGGACCAGGTCGACCTGGCTTCCGTCGCCGAGCGCGAGAAGGTCACGCGGCACGACGTGAAGGCACGGATCGAGGAGTTCAACGACCTCGCCGGGCACGAGCACGTGCACAAGGGCATGACCTCGCGCGACCTCACGGAGAACGTGGAGCAGCTGCAGATCCGGCTCTCGCTGGAGCTGGTGCGCGACCGCACGGTGGCCGTCCTGGCCCGCCTGGGCAAGCTGGCCGCGGAGTACGGGGAGCTGGTCATGGCCGGCCGCTCCCACAACGTCGCCGCGCAGGCCACCACCCTGGGCAAGCGGTTCGCCACCGCGGCCGACGAGTTGCTGGTGGCGTACGGGCGGGTCGAGGAACTGCTGGGCCGCTATCCGCTGCGCGGCATCAAGGGCCCGGTCGGCACCGCGCAGGACATGCTGGACCTGCTCGGCGGCGACGCCGCGAAGCTGGCGGAGCTGGAGCGGCGGATCGCCGCCCACCTGGGCTTCGGCCAGGCCTTCACCTCGGTCGGCCAGGTCTACCCGCGCTCCCTCGACTACGAGGTCGTCACCGCGCTGGTGCAGCTCGCGGCGGCCCCGTCGTCGCTGGCCAAGACGATCCGGCTGATGGCCGGGCACGAACTGGTCACCGAGGGCTTCAAGCCCGGCCAGGTCGGCTCCTCGGCGATGCCGCACAAGATGAACACCCGTTCTTGCGAACGTGTCAACGGCCTCATGGTGATCCTGCGCGGCTACGCCTCGATGACCGGCGAGCTGGCGGGCGACCAGTGGAACGAGGGTGACGTCTCCTGCTCGGTGGTGCGCCGGGTCGCGCTGCCGGACGCGTTCTTCGCGCTGGACGGACTGCTGGAGACCTTCCTGACGGTGCTCGACGAGTTCGGTGCCTTCCCCGCGGTGATCGCCCGCGAGCTGGACCGCTACCTGCCGTTCCTCGCCACCACCAAGGTGCTGATGGGCGCGGTGCGGGCGGGTGTCGGCCGTGAGGTCGCCCACGAGGCCATCAAGGAGAACGCCGTGGCCACCGCGCTCGCCATGCGCGAACAGGGCGCCGAGCGCAACGATCTGCTCGACAAGCTGGCCGCCGACGAGCGCCTCCCGCTCGACCGCGCGCAGCTGGACGAGCTGATGGCCGACAAGCTGTCCTTCACGGGCGCCGCCGCCGACCAGGTCGGCGCGGTCGTCGGCCGTATCGAGGCGATCGTCAAGGAGCACCCGGAGGCCGCCGCCTACGCCCCGGGGGCGATCCTCTGACCCGCTTCACCCAGGCGCAGCTCGAGGCCGCCCGCGACCGTCTCGTACCGGACGTGGTCGCGGACGGTCTCAGCGTGCTGTTCTGCGGCATCAACCCCGGTCTGACGACCGCCGTGACGGGCCACCACTTCGCCCGCCCCGGCAACCGGTTCTGGCCGGTGCTGCACCGCTCCGGGTTCACCCCGAGGCTGCTGAAGCCCGCCGAACAGGACGAACTGCTGTCGTACGGGCTGGGGATCACCAACGTGGTGGCCCGGCCCACGGCTCGGGCCGACGAGCTGACGGCGGAGGAGTACCGCGAGGGCGGGCGGCTGCTGGCGCTCAAGGTGGCACGGCTGCGGCCCCGGTGGCTGGCCGTGGTCGGTGTCACCGCGTACCGGGCGGCCTTCGGCGAACGCCGGGCGCAGGTCGGTCCGCAGGAGCGGACGATCGGCTCCTCCCGGGTGTGGGTGCTGCCCAATCCGAGCGGTCTGAACGCGCACTGGACGGCGGAGACCATGGCCGTGGAGTTCGCCCGGCTGCGGGCGGCGGCGGAGGCCGCGTGACGGAGCGCGGCCGTCGCGGGGGGCGTGGTGGCCGTGGCCGTTCCGCTGGTCGCCGTCCTCGTGGTGGTCCCGGGGGACACGGCACTCATGCCGGTCATGGCGGGTCGGTGGCCGTGACGACCGCCAGGAGCTGGAAGGGCAGCTCCTTGTCCCACTGGGAGACGCCGAGGGCTATCCACCGGCCGCTCTCGGACGCCCGCCACACCTGGACGTCGGGCACGTGCCCGCTGAGCGAGGCCCACGGCTCCGCCGTCTCCTCGCCGCGCGTGGCCCGTTCGAACACGCTGTACAGGCTGAACGCCTGCGGGCTCCCCCACCGCTCGGTCAACCGCTCCCCCAGCCCGTCGCGGTCGCACGCGAACTGATCCGCCGTCTCCTCCCACCGGCCGCCGTCGTCCTCCCAGAAGTCGTCGCTCGTCTCCAACTCGGCCATCAGGTAACCCGGTCCCGCCGTGCCGACGTCCGTCCTGACGGACTCGGCGGGGAACGCCTCGGCGCACAGCCGGTCGATCACAGCGAGAGCCTTCGCGATGTCCATGCGTTCCAGTAAAGCGGCCGCCACTGACAATTGGCGGTGCGTCAGGCGGGGGTCCGCCGGATGCGGCGGGAGTACTGCGCCCGGGCGGAGCGCCTGACGGCGATCCGGGCCCCGGGCGCTGCCCGGGACCGGGCCGGCCGGGCCGGCCGCCCCCGTGCGGGCACCGCCCCCGCCGTACCGGTACTCGCTGCCCCGGCCCGCGCCGAGTACGATCCGCCCAACACGCGCACGAGCTGGGAGGACGGACGTTGGGGCGGCTGACCGGCGGGGATCCCTCGCTGCTGCGAAGGATCAATTCCGCGGTGGTGCTGCACGCGCTGCGTGCCGCGGACTGCGCGACGCTCACGGAGATCACCCGGCTGACCGGCCTGTCCCGGCCGACGGTCGAGGGCGTCGTCGAGGACCTCATGGAAGCGGGCCTCGTCGCCGAGAAGGCCGCCGAGGAGGGCGCGGCCCGGCGGCAGGGACGGCCCGCGCGGCGCTACCGGTTCCGGGCCGAGGCCGGGCACCTGCTCGGCCTGGAGATCGGTGCCCACCGCGTCGCGGCGCTCCTGTCCGACCTCGACGGCCGGGTGCTCGGCGCCCAGGCCAAGGAGGTGGGCGAGGCCGCCGACGCGGACGAACGCCTGGAGCGGCTGCGCACCGCGGTCGCCGAACTGCTGCGCAGGGCCGGGGTTCCGCGCAGTTCGCTGCGGGCCGTCGGGGTCGGAACCCCGGGGATCGTCGAGGCGGGCGGTGTCGTACGGCTGGGCACCGCGCTGCCCGGCTGGACGGGCCTGAACCTGGGCGAACGGCTCGGCCGTTCCTTCCGGTGCCCGGTGCTGGTGGAGAACGACGCCAACGCCGCGGCGCTCGCCGAGCACTGGAAGGGCGCCGCCACCGCCTCGAACGACGTGGTGTTCGTGCTGGCGGGACTGAGCCCCGGCGCCGGTTCGCTGATCGGCGGCCGGCTGCACCGGGGGTTCGGCGGGGCCGCCGGTGAGATCGGCGCACTGCACCTGCTGGGACGGGACGTCACGCCCGAGACGCTCCTGTCCACCACGGACCAGCCGCTGCACCCCCTGGACGAGCAGGCGGTGGCGGGCGTCTTCGCCCTGGCCCGGGAAGGTGACCAGCGGGCCCTCGCGGCCATGGACCGCTTCATCCAGCGGCTCGTGCACGACGTGGCGGCACTGGTGCTGGCCCTGGACCCGGAACTGGTGGTCGTCGGCGGCTGGGCGGCGGGCCTGGACGGCGTACTGGAACCGCTGCGGCGTGAACTGGCCCGCTACTGCCTGCGGACACCGCAGGTGACCCTGTCGGTGCTCGGCGAGGCCGCCGTGACGACGGGCGCCCTGCGACTGGCCCTGGACCACGTCGAGGAGGAGCTCTTCGCCGTGGAGAGCACGATGACGAACCGCCGCTGAGCCCTGGGTCCTGTCGTCACATTCCCGTCGTCCGCCCGGAGGGCGGGCCTCGCGGCGTCAGGTGCGTGCTCTCGGCGTGCCGGGCCCTGACCCTCGTACTGGACGTACTCGGGTCTGGGCCCGGTGCGGCGAGAGTGCGTGCATGGCGTCGCGAGGCAGGCGGGAATTCGACGACAGGGCCTACGGGCCCGGCACCCGCAGGGCAGGGCGACGGGCCGGGCGGGGTGGCTCGACGGCGGCGGCCGCTTCGCGGGGCGGCGCCACGGCCCGTCAGCCGGGGGTCAGGAGGCCTTCCGTTCCGGACCGTGGTGGATCTCCACGCGCCCTGAGTCCCCGAAGGTGAGCCGGCAGGTGTCGGCCCGGTAGGTGGCCACGGAGAGCGCGGCGGTGCCCCCCGCGGCGACGAAGCGCGTCGTCACGACGAGGACGGGCGCGCCGGGCAGCCGGTCCAGCTCCTTGGCGTCGTCGGCGCGGGCCGAGCCGAGTTCGACCGCCCGTTCCTGGCCCTCCAGGTCCAGGTGCTGCAGCTCGCGCAGCACGGCACGCGCGCGTGCCGGTCCCGAGGGCGCGTCGATCGCGGTCAGGCCGGGCACCGACGACGCGGGCACGTACAGCAGCTCGGCGGCGACCGGCTGGCCGTGGCTCATCCGGGACCGGCGCACCGTGTGCACGGGCTCGTCGCGGTCGCCCCCCAGGGCGTCGGCGACAGCGGCGGGCGGGACCGCCTGGACGCAGTCCACGGGGTGCCAGGCGTCGTCGGCCGTGCCCGGCCAGGCGTGCTGCCCGCCGCCGACGGCCACACCCACGCGCGGGGGTGCGACGGTGGTCCCGACCCCGCGGCGGCGCTGCAGTCTGCCCTCCAGCTCCAGCTGTTCCAGGGCCTGGCGCAGGGTCGCCCGGGCCACTCCGAAGCGGGCGGCCAGGTCCCGCTCGTTGGGCAGGATCTCGCCGACCGAGAACTCGGAGTCCAATGCCTCACTGAGCACGGTCTTCAGGTGCCAGTACTTCGGCTCCGGCACCGGTTCCAGCTGCGTGGTCCCCACCCTGTCCTCCGCAATCGCCGTGGTCCGGCGGCGTTTTAGCGCCCTTGTTTATTAAAGGTTGTTGTACTTATCTGCGACCATAGGGCCGCCCTCACCCTTGGTCAAGACCAATCATCGGCCGCATGGGCGCCGGGGCCCGCCGCGGCGCACAGCGTTCACGCGGCGTTCGCACAGGCGGGCGTTCACGGCAGGACGGCGAGGCCCCCGCCCTGCGGACGGGGGCCTCGGCTGCCGCGCGGGAGCCGGACGCGGCGCCCGGTCCGTCGGCCGGTCCGTCGCCCGGGCCGTCGGCCGGTTCGCCGGAGCGGTTCAGACGCCGGCGAGAGACGCCAGTTTGTCCGGATTACGGATGATGTAGACGGTCTGGATCCGGCCTTCGACGACGTCCAGCTGGAAGACGCTGTCGGGCTCGCCGCCGGACAGGACCAGGGCGGCGGGACCGCCGTTGAGCTCCAGCAGGCGGACGGCGGGGTCGAGCACGCCCTTGCGGGCCGCGCCGACGAGGAAGCGCCCCACGTGGTCCGCGCTCTCCAGCACCCGCAGCGGCGCCTTGGACTTGCCGCCGCTGTCCCCCACCAGGCGGACGTCCGGCGCGAGCAGGCTCATCAGGGCGGCCAGGTCGCCGCCGGCCGCGGCGGCGAGGAACTTCTCGGTGAGGTCGCGCCGCTGGACCGGGTCGACCTCGTAGCGCGGGCGCCGCTCCTCGACGTGCCGGCGGGCGCGCCCGGCCAGCTGGCGCACCGCCGCCTCGCCCCGGCCGAGCAGGGCGGCGATCTCGGCGTAGGGGTGGCCGAACGCCTCTCTGAGGACGAACACCGCGCGTTCGAGCGGCGACAGCGACTCCAGGACGACCAGGACGGCGAGCGACACGGAGTCGGCGAGCACGGCCCGTTCCGCGCCGTCCGCGACGGTGCCGGCGAGGTCCGTGACGAGGGGCTCGGGCAGCCACGGGCCGACGTAGGACTCACCGCGCGCCTTGATCTGCCGGAGCCGGTCGACGGCGAGGCGGGTGGTGATGCGCACCAGGTAGGCACGCGGTTCGCGCACCGCGTCCCGGTCGGCGCCGGACCAGCGCAGCCAGGTCTCCTGGACCACGTCCTCGGCGTCCGCCACCCGCCCGAGCATGCGGTAGGCGACGCCCATGAGGACGGGCCGGTGCTCTTCGAAGAGGTCGGTCCGCGTCTCGGTGGTCACCACCCCATCCCAGCCGACCCCCGCGGCGGTGTCCAGGCGACTGCGGGGAAAGCGGGGGCGCTTCCGCGCACCAGGGGCTACCCGCCGGTAGTAATTACTGACAAGCTGTCTAACCGCTGCCCGCTCGCGATCCCGGCGTCCCGGTGATCCCGGAGATCCCCGTGCCTGCCCGCCCCCTGACCCCCATGACCCCGATGACCCCGATGAGGAGCATCCATGTCAGCCACCGTCTCCTTCCCGGTCCCCTCCGCGCTCGGCCCGCGGACCGTGACGCTGTCCTACGCGCGCGTGGGCACCGGTGAGCCGCTGCTCCTGCTGCACGGCATAGGCCACCACCGGCAGGCCTGGGACCCGGTGGTCCACCTCCTCGCGGCGGAGCGGGACGTGATCTGCGTCGATCTGCCCGGCTTCGGGGAGTCCCCCGCCCTGCCCGACGGGCTGCGGCACGACCTGCCGACCATGAACACCGCCCTCGGCGCCCTGTGCGAAGCCCTGGAGATCGAGCGGCCCCATGTGGCCGGCAACTCCCTGGGCGGACTGCTGGCCCTCGAACTGGGCCGCGAGAAGCGGGCACGCTCCGTCACGGCGCTGTCCCCCGCCGGGTTCTGGTCCCAGGCCGAACGCCGCTACGCGTTCGGCGTGCTCCAGGGCATGCGGGCCGTCGCCCGGCGCACGCCGCTGCCGCTGGTCGAGCGGCTGTCGCGCACGGCGGCCGGCCGCACCGTCCTGACGAGCACGATCTACGCGCGGCCGGGCCGCCGTTCACCCGAGGCCGTGGTCGCCGAGACGCTGGCCCTGGCGCGGGCCACCGGCTTCGAGGAGACGCTCAGGGCGGGCGTCGGGGTCCGGTTCACCGACGACGTCCCGGGCATCCCCGTCACCGTGGCCTGGGGAACCAAGGACCGCCTGCTGATCCCCCGGCAGGGCGTGCGCGCCAAACAGACCGTCCCGCGGGCCCGGCTGGTGCGGCTGCCCGGCTGCGGACACGTCCCGATGAACGACGATCCGGCGCTGGTCGCGCGGGTGCTCCTCGACGGGAGCCGCTGAGCGCCGCCGGGCCCGCCGCAACGCCCCGGAGCCCACGGCGACCCCGGTGCCGACCAGGGCGCTGCCCACGGCCTGGGCGGCGCCGTAGGACCCGGTGCCGACCAGGGGCGCGGAACAGGCGGCGGCGACCGGGATCAGGCCCGAAAAGAGCGTGGCGCGCTCGGCGCCGATCCGCTGCATGCCCATGTACCAGCACACGAAGCCGACGACGGTCACGACCGCCGCCTGCCACAGCAGCGCGGCGGCCTCACCCGCGTCCGGGCGCCGCAGCCATGCGCCGCCGTCGAGCAGGAGCCCCACGGCCGCCGACTCCACGGCGGCGACGGCGCACACCACGGCCGACAGCAGCCGGGGCCCGAGCGGACGCAGCACGGGCACCGCGAGGACCGCGAAACCGGCCTCGCCTGCCAGCGCCCCCGCGGAGAAGGCGATCCCGGCGCCGTCGGTGTGGCCCCAGCCCTGCACCGCGAGGGCACCGACGGCCACCAGGCAGGCGCCGTGGAGCACGGTCCGCCGCGGGCGGCGTCCTTCCAGGAGCGGCACGAGGACCGCCACGACCACCGGGGCGCAGCCGACGAAGACGCCGGGCACGGCCGGTTCTGCGGTGCGCTCGGCGGCGATGACGGCCAGGTTGAAGCCGACCATGCCCACCGCGGCGAGCAGCGCGAGCCGGGCCCACTGGCGCGGGGCCAGCCGCCGCAGCCGGGCCGCCGCGCCCCGTCCGGCGAGCGGCAGGAGCAGCAGGCAGGCCAGTGCGTAGCGCAGGAACTGGCCCCCCGCGTACGGGTAGTGCCCGAGGACGCTGTTGGCGGTGAAGGATCCTCCGACGAGGAGGCAGGCGAGCGCGGCGAGCAGCGCACCGCGCGAGGTGGTGGCGTTCATGACGGCGACGCTAGGCACCGCGGCGGTCCGGTTTAAGGTCCACTTCCATGACGTCATCGGGGACCAATCCGCGCGGGCTGACCGGCACCGCCGCCTGGGAGCTGCTGCTGCCGGCCGCGTCGGCGCCCGCCCGCGCGCGTGGACGCACGCTCCAGGCGGCGCTGCGTGAGGCCGTCCGCTCGGGCCGGCTCGCCCCGGGAACGCGGCTGCCCTCCAGCCGTGACCTGGCGGCGGACCTCGGGGTGTCGCGGGGGCTGGTCACGGAGGCGTACGAGCAGCTGACGGCGGAGGGCTACCTGCGCAGCGGGCGCGGCGCGGGCACCTGGGTGGGCGGGGCCGTCCGTGCGGCCCGCACGCGCGCGCGTGACCTCGCTCCCCGCTCCCTGGGCACCCGCGCCGACTTCGTGCCCGGCACACCCGACCTGTCCCTGTTCCCGCGCGCCGCGTGGGCCGCCGCGCACCGCGCCGTGCTGGCGGACCTCCCCCACCACGACCTGGGCTACCCGGACCCGCGCGGGCTGCCCCGGCTGCGGACGGCCCTGGCCGGGCTGCTCACGCGGCGCCGGGGCGTCGTCGCCGACCCCGAGCGGATCGTGGTCGTCTCGGGCGTGGCCCAGGCCACCTGCCTGCTCGGCTCCGTGCTGCACGCGCGCGGTACGCGGCTGGTCGGCGTCGAGGACCCCGGCAGCCCGCAGCACAGCGCCCTGTACGCCTCCGTCGGCGTGGGCACCGTCCCGCTGCCGCTGGACGCGCAGGGGCCGGCCCTCGGTCCGCTGTACCGGGCGGGAATACGGGCCGTGGTGACCACTCCGTCCCACCAGTTCCCCACGGGCATCGCCTGTTCCGCCCGGCGCCGCGCCGAACTGCTGGACTGGGCCCGGTCGGTGGGCGGCCTGGTCTTCGAGGACGACTACGACGGCGACTTCCGCTACGACCGTGCCCCGGTCGGGGCGCTCCAGGGGCTGGACCCCGAGCACGTCGTCTACGCGGGCTCGGTCAGCAAGTCCCTGGCGCCCGGGCTGCGGCTGGGGTGGCTGCTCGTGCCCGACTCCCTGGCCGACGAGATCGTCGAGCGCAAGCGGACCATGGACCTCGGCCATCCGACCGTCGACCAGGCACTGTTCGCCCGCTTCGTCGAGCGGGGCGACTACGACCGCCAGCTGCGCCGCTGCCAGCGCGCCTACCGGGAACGCCGGGACACGCTCGTCGCCGCCCTGCGGGAGCACTTCCCCGGCGTACGGCTCTCCGGGATCGCGGCCGGTCTGCACCTGATCGCCGCCCTGCCGCGACGCTACGGCCCGGAGGACCGGTTCCTCACCCGCGCGAGCGCCGCCGGCGTGGCGGTGCGCACGCTGACGGCGTACACGCACGCGCGCGCAGGCACGGTCCCGGAGCGCGGCGCCGTCCGGCCGGTCACGGCCCCGGGCGCCGCCCCGGACCCGGACACCCGGGGCGACGTGACCACGGGGACGCGTCCCGGCGCAGGCACGGCGGCGGACCGGGGACATGACGACGCCGGGCCGGGCGTGTGCCTCGTCCTGGGGTACGCCCACCTGCCGCCGGCCCGCATCCGCGCGGGCGTACGCCTGCTGGCGGAGGCGGCCCACGCGTAGAGCCGGCTGCGGCGGACACGAGCCACCCGGCAGGCCGGGCATGCCCGGCGGACCGGGCCTGGCCGACGGGCAGGGCGGGGCCGACGGGCAGGGCGGGGCCGACGGGCGTCGGCCGGACGGCCGGTCGCCGGTCGGGGGAAGTCCGCCGCCGGGCCGAGCGCGCGGCCGGTGTTCACCCGCGGTTTGCGTGTTCGCCGTACCGCACCAGTAGGTGTGGCTGCGAACACCGGCCGGATCTCGTCCCTGGAGGCCCCTCCATGTCCCCTCGTCCGCTTCCCGGCCGCCGCAGCGTGCTGCGCGGCTCGCTGGCCGCGTCGGCGGCCCTGACCCTGCCCGGAGCGCTCGGCGCGGCACCGGCACTGGCCCTGTCCGGCCGTCCCCGGGCGGACTGGGGCGTGCAGGCGGGCGACGTGACCGCCGACTCGGGTCTGGTCTGGGTGCGTGCGGACCGCCCGGCCCGGATGATCGTCGAGACGTCCGCCACCGAAGCGTTCCGCGACCCCCGCAGATGGCACGGGCCGCTCCTGGGCGCCGGCACCGACTTCACGGGCACGGCCCGCCTGCACGGGCTGCCGTCGGGCGAGCAGATCCACTACCGCGTGCTCCTGGCCGACCCGGACGACCCGCGCCGCACCGGCGAACCGGCGTACGGCACCTTCCGCACCGCCCCCGCACGCCGCCGCCAGGGCGTCCGGTTCGTGTGGTCGGGTGACCTGGCCGGGCAGGGCTGGGGCATCAACGAGTCGATCGGCGGCTACCGCATCTTCGACGCCATGGCGAAGCTGGATCCGGACTTCTTCCTGTGCAGCGGCGACAACATCTACGCCGACGGCCCGATCCAGGCGACGGCCGCCCTGCCGGACGGCGGCGTCTACCGGAGCGTCACCACCGAGGAGAAGTCGCACGTCGCCGTCTCCCTGGCCGACTACCGCGGCAACTTCCGCTACAACCTGCTGGACGGGGCGCTGCGCCGGTTCAACGCCCAGGTGCCCGGCATCATCCAGTGGGACGACCACGAGGTCCGCAACAACTGGTACCCCGGCGAGGTCATCGGCGGCGGCACCCCCTACCCCGCCGGCACGCGGCTCGACGACCTGGCGCTGCGGGCCCGGCGGGCCTTCTCCGAGTACTTCCCCGTCTCCACGGTCAGCGGCCGTCCGGACGGCCGGATCTACCGCGTCCGCCACCACGGTCCGCTGCTCGACGTGTTCGTGCTGGACATGAGGACCTACCGCAACGCCAACTCGCCCGACGACCAGAGGAGCGACCCGCAGGGCATCCTGGGCCGCGAGCAGCTGCGGTGGCTCAAGCGTGAGCTGGCCAGGTCGCGGGCGGTGTGGAAGGTGATCGCCGCGGACATGCCGCTGGGGCTGGTCGTGCCCGACGGGGTGGAGGGCCGGCCGAACTTCGAGGCGGTCGCGCAGGGCGACCCGGGCGTGCCGCTCGGCCGGGAGCTGCAGATCGCCGAGTTGCTGCGGTTCGTCAAGCACCGGCGGATCACCGGCACGGTGTGGCTGACCGCGGACGTCCACCACACCTCGGCGCAGCACTACGACCCGTCGCGGGCGGCGTTCAAGGACTTCGCGCCGTTCTGGGAGTTCGTCTCCGGACCGCTCAACGCGGGTGCCTTCCCGGCCAGTCCGCTCGACGGGACGTTCGGCCCCGACCGGGTGTTCGTCAAGGCGCCGGCCGTGGCCGACGTCTCACCCGCCGAGGGCTACCAGTTCTTCGGGGAGGTCGACATCGACGGCGACAGCGGCGAACTGACGGTCCGGCTGCGGGAGCAGGACGGCGGCGTGCTGTTCACCCAGGTGCTGCAGCCGGGACGGGTCGGGCAGTGACTCCGGTTCCCGTACGCTCTTCGTGTGCCGCGCGCCGGCGTCATCCCCCGGTGCGCGGCTTCGCCGCGGGACCGGCCGGCCGGTCCCGGAGGCGGCGTCTTCCACGCGACGTCGGCCGGGGGCCGGCACGAGAGCAGCGGCGGCCGGCGGTGTGCTGCGGGGCCGGGGGCGTTCCGCCCGCCCGAAGCGGTACAGGACGCCAGGAAGGCGGCGAACCGCGCGGATCCGCGCTTTACCAGTAAGTCACAGGGCGTTCGTGATCACGCAACACGGTTCCTTCACAGTGACGGCATGAGCAGAGAAATGTCTGATGTGACGCGGACGGCACGGACGGCGAAGCGCGGGCGCCCGGTGCACCACTGGCGACGGGACGTGGTCGAACTCGCCGCGCTGTTCACGGCCGTCGCGGTGGCGGACGGGGTGGCGAACCTGATCGGGCACGGCCCGGACGGGCCCGCGCTGCTGGCGGTCTCGGCGCTGGCACTCCTGGCCACGGCGGGGTTCCACACCTGGTGGGCACGGCGCCACGGGCACGCACCCCCCGCGGAGGATACCGGCGCCCGGCCTACCGCCATCCGGCGGCGGCAGGCCGGGCCGTCACGCGCTCCCCTTCCGGCGGACCGTGACGAGGCGCCGGTGCCGAGCGCGCTGTGGCGGATGCGGACGACGGTGCGGGACGAGCCGGGCTCGCTGGCGGCGCTCTGCGCGGCGCTGGCCGGCCGGGGCGTCGACATCCTCAGCCTGCAGACGCATCCGCTGGCCCAGGGCACGGTGGACGAGTTCCTGCTGCGCGCCCCGGGCCGGGTCGAGGCGCCGGAACTGACCGGGGCGGCCGCGGCGGCCGGCGGCCGCGACACGTGGATCGAGCGGGCCGACGCGCACGACCTGGTGGACGCGCCGACGCGTGCGCTCGCCCTGGCCGCCCGCACGGCGCTGGACACGGCCGAACTTCCGCTGGCGCTGCGCCAGTTGCTGGGCCGGTGCACGATCCGTTCACTGCCGGGCCGGCCGGTGGGCGGCGGACGTGCGGACGAGGAGGTCCCGGCGGAGGGGGTGCTGGAGGACACGGTGCTGCGGCTGCGGGCGCCCGAGGGCGGGGTGATCACCGTGGAGCGGCCGTATCTGCCCTTCACGCCCACCGAGTTCGCGCGGGCCCGCGCGCTGGTGGAGCTGGACACCCGCCTCGGCCCGCGGGTTCCGCGCGGCGAGGACGTGCTGACGCTGTCCGAGGGGAGCGCCCTCACCGTGCGCCGGGCCGGCCCGGGCGATCTGGCGGCGGCCCTGCGGATGCACGAGCGGTGCTCGGCGCGCACGCTCGGCCTGCGGTACCACGGTCCGGTGGCGGACGCCGACCGTTATCTGAACCACCTCCTCAGCCCCCGCTTCGGCCGGACCCTCGCCGCGCAGACCGCCTCCGGGCGGATCATCGGCCTCGGTCATCTGCTGTGGGACGGCGACGAGACGGAGGTCGCCCTGCTCGTCGAGGACGAGTGGCAGCGGCGCGGCGTCGGCGCGGAACTGCTGGGCCGGCTGGTGGACATGGCCGTCGAGGCGGGCTGCGCGAGCGTGTACGCCGTCACGCAGGCGGCGAACACCGGCATGATCAGCGCCATGCGGGGCCTCGGTCTTCCCCTGGACTACCAGATCGAGGAGGGCACTTTGGTGATCACCGCCCGCCTGGACGCCGCCGCGGTGCCGGGCGGTCCGGTACCGGGCCGTCCGGCGCACGGCAGCCACCGCGAGCAGTACGACGGGCCGGGCCTGCGCGACTGATCCCGCGGTCCCCGCCGCGGCGGGGACCGGCACCGGACGCACCGGACGGCCCCCGCCGGGCCCCGGGCCTCCCCCGCCGGTCGCCGGGGCTCCCAGGGCGGGTCGAGTCAGGTCAGCTCAGTGCTTCGTGCAGCCCCTTGACCTGCGGCGGCTCTGTCCGAAGCTCCGCCCGGACGGCACCCGGGGCCGCGGCCGAGGAGGCCTGCGAGGACGTACCCGAGGACGCCTCCGGAAAGGCCCCGAGGGCCGCGTCGAGGTCCGCCCACAGGTCCTCGGCGTCCTCCAGGCCCACCGACATCCGCAGCAGCCGGTCGCTCACCCCGGCGCCGCGCCGGTCCTCCGCGTCCACGATGCGGTGGCTGATGGAGGCGGGGTGCTGGATCAGCGTGTCGACGCTGCCCAGGCTCACGGCGGGCGTGATCAGACGGACGCCGCCGATGACGGCGTGCGGGTCGCCGTGCACCTCGAAGGCGACCATGGCGCCGCCGATGCGCGGATAGTGCACGCGGGCGACGCGCGGGTCGGCCGCCAGCCGGGCGGCCAGCTCCGCGGCGGTGGCGGAGGCGGCCCGTACCCGCACCGGCAGCGTGGACAGACCGCGCAGCAGCAGGTAGCCGGCGAGCGGGTGCAGCACGCCTCCGGTGGCGAAGCGGACCTGCCGCAGCCGGCCGGCGAGTTCCTCGTCGCAGGCGACCACACCGGCCATCACGTCACCGTGGCCGCCGAGGTACTTGGTGGCGCTGTGCAGCACGAGGCGGGCGCCCTGCGCGGCCGGACGCTGCAGCACGGGGGTGGCGAAGGTGTTGTCGGCCAGCAGCGGCACGGAGCCGCAGGCGTGGGCGACGGCCCGCAGGTCCACCTCGGCCAGCGTCGGGTTGGCCGGGGACTCGACCATCACCAGCCCGGTGTCGGGGCGCAGCGCGTCGGTGATGCCCGCCGGATCGGTCCAGGTCACCTCGGAGCCGAGCAGTCCGGCGGTCAGCAGGTGGTCGCTGCAGCCGTACAGGGGGCGTACGGCGACGACGTGCCGCAGGCCGAGCGCGGAGCGGGTGAGGAGGACCGCGCTGAGGGCGGCCATCCCGCTGGCGAAGGCGACCGCGGTCTCGGTGCCCTCCAGCCGGGCGAGCGCGGTCTCGAAGCGGGAGACGGTCGGGTTGCCGAGCCGCCCGTAGACGGGCGGGCCGTCGAACTCGGCGCCGTCGGTGGCGAAGGCGTCGATCCGGGCGGCCTCGGCCCGGCTGTCGTAGGAGGGGTAGGTGGTGGACAGGTCGATCGGCGGGGCGTGCAGGCCCTGCCGGGCGAGGTCCTCCCGGCCGGCGTGCACGGCCTCGGTGGCCAGTGCTCGGGGTGCGGGGCGCGGGGCGCCGTCCGCGGACGTGCTCGCTGAGTCCAAGGGCGTGTCCATGACGAAAGAGTGAACAGAGAACGGATCGAGTGGCAGGAGGGCCGTGTTACGTTCGGCACATGGCCGAATCAGTCGTACTGGATCCGGTGGACCTCCATCTGCTGCGGCTGCTGCAGAACGACGCCCGGACGACCTACCGCGATCTGGCCGCCCAGATCGGCGTCGCGCCCTCGACCTGTCTGGACCGGGTGACGCGGCTGCGCCGTTCGGGCGTGATCCTCGGCCATCAGCTGCGGCTCGACCCGGCCAGGCTGGGCCGGGGTCTCCAGGCGCTGCTGTCGGTGCAGGTCAGGCCGCACCGGCGGGAACTGGTGGGGCCGTTCGTGGACCGGATCCGGGCGCTTCCGGAATCGCGGACCGTGTTCCATCTGACCGGTCCCGACGACTACCTCGTGCATGTCGCGGTGGCGGACATGGTGGATCTCCAGCGGCTGGTGCTCGACGAGTTCACGGCCCGGCGCGAGGTGGCCCGGGTGGAGACGCGGTTGATCTTCCAGCAGTGGGACTGCGGCCCGCTGCTGCCGCCCGGCACGGAACCGTCGGCGCCCTGAACGCAGGCGGCGCGGCACGACGTGGAGGACGGCGGAGGACAGCGGCACGTGACGCGGTGCGCCGAGGGGCCGGCGGGACGTGAGGTGCCACGCCCCGGCAGGAGCGGCGCCGGACACGGCGCGCGGAAGAACACGGCGCCGCACGACCGGACGCGCGAAGCTCTGAGCGAAATCGACCCGGCAGCGACCGGATTCGATCCCTTCGCCCGGCAAACCGGGCTGACGCGGACCCTCTTCGCGTACGAGGATGGTCCACATGTCAGACACCAACAGCCCGCTGCCCCGTCAGGTCGCCGACGCCTACGTCGACGAACTCATCGCCCTCGACCCGATCACCGGTACCTACCTCGGGGTGAAGGAGAGTTCGAGCAGGTTGCCCGACACCTCGCCGGCCGGCCAGGAGGCGCTCGCGGACCTCGCGCGCACCACCCTGGCGCGGCTGGCCGAGGCCGAGCGGCGGCCGGGCGCGGACTCCGAGGCCGAGCGACGGTGCGCGCGCCTGCTGCGCGAGCGGCTGACCGCCGAGATCGCGGTGCACGAGGCCGAGGAGGGCCTGCGCGCCGTCAGCAACATCCACAGCCCGGTGCACTCGGTGCGTGAGGCGTTCACCATCACCCCCACCGACACGGACGAGGACTGGGCGGCGGTCGCCGAGCGGCTGCGGGCCGTGCCGGCCGCGCTGCGCGGCTACCGCGAGTCCCTCGCCGCCGGTCTGGAGCGCAAGCTCCACGCGGGCCCGCGGCCGGCACAGACCTTCATCGGCCAGCTCACCGAGTGGTCGGACACGGGTCAGGGACGCGGCTGGTTCGAGGACTTCGCGGCCGACGGCCCCGAGTCCCTGCGGGGCGAACTGGACGGGGCCGGCCGGGCGGCGACCGCCGCCGTCGTCGAACTGCGGGACTGGATGCGCGACGTCTACGCCCCGGCGGTCGAGGGCACGCCGAACACGGTCGGCCGCGAGCGCTACGCGCGTTTCTCCCGCTACTACAACGGCACCGACCTGGACCTCGACGAGGCCTACGCGTACGGCTGGTCGGAGTTCCACCGGCTGCTCGGCGAGATGAAGAAGGAGGCCGAGAAGGTCCTGCCGGGCGCCGAGACCCCGTGGGTGGCGCTGGCGCACCTCGACGAGCACGGCACGCACATCGAGGGCGTGGACGAGGTCCGCGACTGGCTGCAGGGCCTCATGGACGAGGCGATCGAAGCCCTCGACGGCACCCACTTCGAACTGGCCGAGCGGGTGCGCCGCGTGGAGTCGTGCATCGCCCCGCCCGGCGGCGCCGCGGCCCCCTACTACACGGCGCCGTCCGCCGACTTCTCCCGTCCGGGCCGCACCTGGCTGCCGACCATGGGAGAGACCCGCTTCCCGGTCTACGACCTGGTGTCGACCTGGTACCACGAGGGCGTCCCCGGCCACCACCTCCAGCTCGCCCAGTGGGCGCACGTGGCGGACAGCCTCTCGCGCTACCAGGCGACCGTGGGCATCGTCAGCGCCAACGCCGAGGGCTGGGCGCTGTACGCGGAGCGTCTGATGGACGAACTCGGCTTCCTCACCGACCCGGAACGGCGGCTCGGCTACCTGGACGCGCAGATGATGCGGGCGGTCCGCGTGATCATCGACATCGGCATGCACCTGGAGCTGGAGATCCCGGCGGACTCGCCGTTCCACCCGGGTGAGCGCTGGACGCCGGAGCTGGCCCTGAGGTTCTTCGGCGCGCACAGCAGCCGTCCGCGGGACTTCGTGGCGAGCGAGCTGATCCGCTACCTGTCGATGCCCGGCCAGGCCATCGGCTACAAGCTGGGTGAGCGGGCCTGGCTGCTGGGCCGCGAGAACGCCAGGAAGCGGCACGGGGACGCGTTCGACGCGAAGGCCTGGCACATGGCGGCCCTCTCCCAGGGTTCGCTGGGCCTGGACGACCTGCTGGACGAGCTGTCCCAGCTGTGAGCCGGCACTGAAGCCGGGGGCGGGGCGGTCCGGGTCCGGCCGCCCCGCCCCCGGCTGCTGCTCAGCAGCCGCAGTCCCCGCTCCCGGCCGGTGCGGTGAGCGGGTCGGGGCTCCGGCGCTCGGTGCCCTGCCAGGTCTCGTAGGCGAAGCCCTCCCGCGCCCAGTACTCGAAGCCGCCGAGCATCTCCTTGACGCGGTAGCCGAGTTCGGCGAGGGCGAGCGCGGCGCGGGTGGCCCCGTTGCAGCCCGGGCCCCAGCAGTAGGTGACGACGGGGACGGACCGGTCGAGCAGCGCCGGGGCCTGCTCGGGGACGAGCGCGGTGGGCAGGTGGACCGCGCCGGGGACGTGTCCCTGGTCCCAGGCGTCGGTGGAGCGGCAGTCGACGAGGACGAACCCCGGGTCGCCGCCGTCCGCGAACGCGGCGGCCACGTCGGACACGTCGGTGTGGAAGGCGAGACTCGCCCGGAAGTGCGCGGCGGCCTCGGCGGGGGGCGCCGGGGGGACGCGCAGGACGGCGTTGACGGCGGCGCGAACGGCGCCCGGGCCGGGGCTCGTGGCTCCGGCGGCGGTGGTGGTCATCGGCTGTTCCTTCCGTGGTGCGGTCCGACGACCGGAAATCTACGGCCGGAAACCGCCCGGCTGAAGTGACGATCCCCGGCAGTCCCCTTGATCGGGCGGGGATCCGCCTGCTATCCAACGCCCATGACCGTGTTTTCCCCGGACGCCACCGACTGGCGCATCCTCGACGTCCTCCAGCGGGAGGGACGGGCCAGTTTCGCGGAGCTGGCGCGGGCCGTGTCCATGTCGCCGAGCGCCGTCACCGAGCGCGTGCGCAGGCTGGAGGAGGCGGGCGTCATCCAGGGGTACACGGCCGTGGTCGACCCGGAGCGGCTGGGCCTGCCGATCCTCGCGTTCGTGCGGCTGCGCTACCCCAACGGCAACTACAAGCCCTTCCACGACCTGGTCGCCGCCACCCCGGAGATCCTGGAGGCGCACCATGTGACGGGCGACGACTGCTTCGTCATCAAGGTCACCGCGCGCTCCATGCGGCACCTGGAGGAGGTCTCGGGCCGGATCGGCGCGCTGGGATCGGTGACGACGAGCGTCGTGTACTCCTCGCCGCTGTCCCGGCGCCCGCTCGGCCGCTGAGTCCGCCCCGGCGGCCCCGAGTCGGCTGGGGCGGCCCGGGTCCGGCCCGGTGGCCCCGCTCAGCCCGCCCCGCGCTGCCGCACCGCCGACCCGGACCGTCCCTTGACGACCTCCAGCTGGGCGTGGACACGACGGCGCAGATCGGCGACGTGGCTGACGATGCCCACGCTGCGGTCGCGTTCGCGCAGCGAGTCGAGGACGTCGAGGACCTCGTCGAGGGTCTGGTCGTCGAGGCTGCCGAAGCCCTCGTCGATGAAGAGGGTGTCGAGACGGACCCCGCCGGCCTCGTCGGTGACGACGTCGGCGAGGCCGAGGGCGAGGGCGAGGGAGGCGAAGAACGTCTCACCGCCCGACAGGGTCGCGGTGTCGCGTTCGCGGCCGGTCCAGGCGTCGACGACGTGCAGCCCCAGGCCGCTGCGCCCGCGTCCGGCCCGGTCGTCGGAGTGGACCAGGGTGTAGCGGCCCGACGACATCCGCTGCAGCCGGGCGGTCGCCGCGGCGGCCACCTGCTCCAGGCGGGCCGCGAGGACGTAGGACTCCAGGCGCATCCTGCGTTCGTTGTCGGCGGAGGTGCCCGCGGCGAGGGCGGCGAGCCGGGCCACCCGGTCGTACTCGGCGCGCAGCGGCGCCAGGCGGCGCACGCCGGAGGCCGCGCGGGCGGAGAGCCGGTCGAGTTCGGCGCAGCGGCGGGCGGCGGCGTCCCGCGCGGAGGCGGCTTCGCGCAGCCGCCGGGCCGCCGCGTGGGCCGCGGCTTCGGCGGCGGCGGCATCGGCGGCCGGCTGCCGGGCCGCGGTCACGGTGGCGGCCTCGGCGAGCACGGCGCGCACGGCGGCCTCCTCGGCGTGCCAGGCGTCCAGGCGGTGCTGGAGGTCGCGGTGGGCGGCGTCGTCCAGGAGAGCGGCGGACGCGGCCTGCGGGGTGTCGAAACCGGCCCGGAAGGCGGCCTCGGCGAGCCGGCCGTCGGCGTCCTTGAGGCGCTGGGCGCTCTCCTCGGCGGCGCGCGCCGCGTCGGCCGCGTCGGCGAGCCGGGCCGCCCGCAGCTCCAGTTCCGCGGCCCGCTCGGCGACGCCGGCGGCGGCGCCCCGGGCCTCGGTCACCTCGGTCCGGAGGACGGCTCGCTCCCGGTCCAGGTTCTCGCGGCGGGTCAGCCGGGCGGCCGCGCGGGCCTCCGCCTGGCGCAGGTGGGCCAGGCGTCGTTCGCGTTCCGCCTCGGCCGTGCGCAGTTCCTCCTGCGCGGCGTGCAGCACGGAGGCGTCCGTCCGCGCGCGCGTGAGCAGCCGCTCCAGTTCGGCGCTCTCCTCGGCGAGCCGGTCGGTGGGCGTGTCGCCCGCCTCCGCCGTGGCGGCGGCCAGGGCCTCGCGTACGGCGCCGAGGCGGCGCTCGTCCTCGGCTCGCCGTTCGTCGGCGTCCTGGTGGGCGGCCAGGGCGCGTTCCTCGGCCTCGCGGTCGACGTGCCCGGCGATCTTCCGGGCCGGCGCCGGGTGTTCGGTGGCGCCGCAGACGGCGCAGGGCTCGCCGTCGGTGAGGCCTGCGGCGAGTTCGGCGGCGATGCCGTTCAGCCGCTGTTCCTTCAGGTCCAGCCAGTGGGCCCGGGCCCGCACGGCGCGTTCGGCGGAGTCGAGGGCACGGCGCTGCGCCTGTTCCGCCTCCCCGGCCAGCCGGTCCCGGGTCCGGGCGGCCCGCAGCCGGGCCCGGGCGCCCTCGCCGCGCACGGCGAGCTGATCGGCGCGGCCCGCCGCCTCCTGGGCGCTGTCGATACGGGTCCGCAGCCGTGCGCGGGTCGTCTCCCACCCGGCGAGCCAGGTCTCGGCCTCCTGGAGCAGGTCCTCGTCGGCGCGGGCCTGGCGGTCCACCTCCGCGCGCTCGGCGGCGAGTTCGGTCAGACGGCGCTCGGCGCGCCGGGCCGACTCCAGCTGCCCCAGTTCCTCGGCGGCCCGGCGCGCCGCGGCGGCGAGCCCGGCCGGGCCCGCGTCCGCGAAGCCCGCGGGCAGCAGGGCGCGCGCGTGCGCCTCGGTGGCCGCCGCCCGGCGGTGCGCGGTGTCGGCGGCCTCACGCAGGGCGAGGGCCGGGGCGACCGTCCCGGCCTTGCGGCCCCGCTCCATCCGTTCGCGCGCCGCACGGTGGGCGTCGGCCCGCTCGGCCAGGCGCGCGGCCCGCTGCTGCGCCTCGGCGAACCGGGCCTGCAGCCGGGCGAGTTCGCGTACGTCGTCCAGGGCGCGCTCGGCGGCTGTGTGCGCGGCCTCGGCGGCGGTGAGCCCGCAGTGGGCGACGGTCAGCTGTTCGCGGGCGGTGCTGCGGGCGACGGCGGCGCCGGTCAGTACGGCGTCGGCCAGGCCGGGTTCGCCGGGCGTGAGGCCGGGCAGGTCCATGGCGCCGTCCGCCGCCTGCTGCATGCGCTGGGCGTCGGCGAGCAGCGCGGCGTCGCCCTCGCGCACCCGGGTCTCGGTGGCGCGCCTGCGGTCGGCGAGGCGTTTCTCGACCTCGGCGAAACGGTGGGTGCCGAACAGGCGGCCGAGCAGTTTGCCGCGGGCCTCGGCGTCGGCGCGCAGGAAACGGGCGAACTCTCCCTGGGGCAGCAGCACGACCTGGCAGAACTGTTCCCGGCTCATGCCGAGGAGCTGGGTGATCTCCTCGCCGATCTCCTGGTGGGAGCGGCTGAGGTCCTTCCAGGCGCCCGCGGGCGCGTCGTACTCGCGCAGCCAGGTCTGCGCCTTGTCCACGGTGGTGCCGGTGCCGCGCTTCTTCGGACGCTCCCAGGGCGGCTGCCGGGTGATCTCCAGGCGGCGCCCGGCGACCGTGACGTCGAGGGTGACCTGGGTGCGGGTGCCGGGCGCCGCGTGATCGCTGCGCAAGGTGGTGCCCTGGGCGCTCTGCCGGGCACCGGGCACGGAGCCGTACAGCGCGTAGCAGACGGCGTCCAGCACGGAGGTCTTGCCGGCTCCGGTGGGCCCGTGGAGCAGGAACAGGCCGGCGGCCGACAGGGCGTCGAAGTCGACGGTCTGGGTGGAGCCGAAGGGCCCGAAGGCGGTGATGTCGAGCCGGTGCAGCCTCACCGGGCCTCCCCGGTTCCGCCCAGCGGCCCGCGCCGCCGGGACGCCCGCCACGCCGGCCCGCGCCGCTCCTGGCCGCGCCGCCCGGACCCCTGCCGCCCCGGCCCGCGCCGCTGGGACTCCTGCCACCTCGGTCCGCGCCGCCCGGATCCCCGTCGTCCCGGCGCGCGCCGCTCCGGGCCGCGCCGCTCGCCATCCCGCCGCTCCGGGCCGCCGTCGCCGGTCGGGCGCGGGACGGCGGTGGCGTGGCCGGTCGCCGGGTGCTGCGCTGCCGCGCCACTGCGCGCGGGGTCCGCGACGCGGTGCCCGGCCGCGTCCGCCCGCGTGTACCGGGGGCTCACCGGGCCACCTCCCGCTCGGCCGCGTCCGCCCGCACCGCGTCGAACGCGTCCCGCAGGACGGCCTGTTCACGGGCGTCGGGGCCGGTTCCGCGCACGTGCGCCACGAAGTCCTCCGCGATCTGCTCGTCGCTGCGGCCCGCAAGGCGGCGGGCGTAGGTCACATCGGGGTCGTCGGGGGCGCGCTCGGGTGCGAAGACGAGGCTGAGGGTGTGCGGGAACCGCTCGGTGAGGCGGGCCATCGGGTCCGCCGGGCGGACCGGGTCGGTCAGGGTGGCCTCGACCCACGCCTCCTCGTGACGGGCGAGGTCCGGGTCCGCCAGCAGTTCCTCCAGGGGTCCGCTGATCCGGGCCAGCGGGCGCGGCACCGGACAGTCGACCCGCTCCGCGCTGACGCCCCCGGTCGCGTCCAGGTCGACGAGCCACATGCTCTTGCGGTGCCCGGCCTCGGAGAAGGAGTACGGCAGCGGGGAGCCGGAGTAGCGCACGCGCTCGGTGATGACCTGGCTGCCGTGCAGGTGGCCGAGCGCCGCGTAGTCGACGCCGTCGAAGACGCCCGCGGGCACGGAGGCGACCCCGCCCACGGTGATGTCCCGTTCGCTGTCGCTGGCCTCGCCGCCGGTGACGAAGGCGTGCGCGAGGACGACGGAGCGGGTGCCGGGGGCGCGGGTGGCGAGGTCGGCGCGGACCCGGTCCATGGCGGCGGCCAGGACCGCCTCGTGGCCGGCCCGGTCGACGCCGAACTCGTCCTTGACCAGGGCGGGCTCCAGGTAGGGCAGCCCGTAGAAGGCGACGTCTCCGTGGGCGTCGCGGAGCACCACCGGGGTGCCGCACGCGGCCGGTTCGGTGCGCAGGTGGATGCCGGCGCGGCCGATCAGTCCGGCACCCACGCCGAGCCTGCGGGCGGAGTCGTGGTTGCCGGAGATCATCACCGTGGGCACGCCGAGACCGGCCAGGCGGTGCAGGACGTCGTCGAACAGCTCGACCGCGGCCAGCGGGGGCACGGCGCGGTCGTACACGTCTCCCGAGACGACCACCGCGTCGACGCCGCGCTCCCGCACGGTCGCCACGAGGTGTCCGACGAAGGCGGCCTGGGCCCCGAGCATGTTCACGCGGTGGAACGCCCGGCCCAGGTGCCAGTCGGAAGTGTGCAGGAGCCTCATGATCCCCGAAGGGTAACCGCCGGGTGTGACAGTACGGGCGGTCACTTCCTTATCAGCCGGTCACCGACGGCCCTGATTGCGGGGTTTGGGGCCGTGATGCCCGTTCTGTCGCGTGAGGTTTCACGCGTCCCCGTACGCCTCGCCGCCCGGAGCGAAGGCGGCGGTTCCGGCCGTGATGTCCGCCAGCCACGCCCGGAAGGCCTCCACGTCGGCGTCCGGCAGGCCGATCTCGATGGTGACCGCCTCGCCGTAGCGCACGTCCCGCACCGCACGCCCGGCCGCCCTCAGCTCGTTCTGCACCTTGCCGGCCCGCTGGTGGTCGACGGTCACGGTGGCCAGCCGGAAGCGGCGGCGGGTCAGGGTGCCGAGGGTGTCGAGCGCCTCGCCGACCGCTCCGCCGTACGCCCGGATGAGACCACCGGCGCCGAGCTTGACGCCACCGTAGTAGCGGGTGACGACGGCGACGACGTACCGCATGTCACGGCGCAGCAGCATCTGGAGCATGGGGACGCCGGCGGTGCCGCCGGGTTCGCCGTCGTCGCTGGCCTTCTGGATTCCGGCGTCGGCGCCGATGACGTAGGCCCAGCAGTTGTGCGTGGCGTCGGCGTGCTCCCTGCGGACGGCGGCGACGAACTCCTGGGCCTCCCGCTCGGTGGCGGCCGGGGCGAGGGCGCACAGGAAGCGGGAGCGGTTGATCTCGGTCTCGTGCACGCCCGCGCGGGCGACTGTGCGGTACTCGTCCTGCATCCGGCCAGCCTATGCGGACTGCGCGGGCGCCCTCCCGCCGGTGCCGTGCGGCGCCGGCGGCGGGCCGGGCGCCTTCCGGGCGCCGTCGGGGCCGCCGGCACCGGGGCGGCGGGCGCGAGGGCGGCCCGGCTCGTCCCGGGCGGGGCCGGTACGGCGACGGCGGACGCCGGGAACTTCACCGGGGCCGGCGCCGAGGCGCGCGGCACGGCGGGGTCCGGGGCGGAGACGCGCGGCACGGCGGGGTCCGGGGCGGAGGCCGGTGAGGCAGTCGTCACCGGCCGGGCTCGCGGCCCGCGGCAGGCACGTCCCGGCGGCCCCGGCGGACGCGGACGCTCCCGGTCACCGCTGCTCACGCGCCCCGCCGGCTCGGCGCACCGCGGCGCGGACACCCGGCGCGGCCGTCCCGTTGCCGCGCGGACACCCGGCGCGGCGGTCCCGTCGCCGCGCGGACACCCGGCGCGGCCGTCCCGTTGCCGCGCGGACGCCCGGAGGGCCGCGGTCCCTCTGTCGCGCGGACGCTCAGACGGTACGTCCCACGTCGCGCGTGAGGTCCAGGCCGAGGAGCCGGTCCGCGTAGGCGTACGCCTCGAAACGGGCGCCGTCCGCGAGGTCGGGCCGGGTCTCCACCTGCCCGAGGACGAGCAGCGCCGCGGACGCGTCCAGGTCGTCCTCCCAGGCGTCGCGCAGCCGGGCGCGCACGTCGTCGGGGATGGGCCGCGAGGGCTGCTCCGCCCAGCCGGCGACCGCGCCGCGCCAGCGTGCGAGGGTGCGGCGGGACTCCTCCAGCGCGTCGGTGTCCAGCCGCACGCGCCGGGTACGGGGGTGGCCGAGCAGGGCGAGGCGCCAGGCGGCGGGGTCGGGGTCCACGGCGGGCGTCACGGGGAGCGCGGTGTCGACGGGCGCCACGGCGATCCGCACGCCGCCGGTCGCACCGGCGTCCTCCTCGCGGGCCACGTGCACGACCTGGGCCTCGCCGAGCGCGGCGCCCAGACCGCGGCTGTCCTCGAACGGCCGGATCCCGAGGGCCGCGGCGCCCGCCCGCAGCTCCGCCTGTTCGCGGTCTCCGGTCAGCAGGGCCCACACGGGGGTGCCCCCCAGTTCCAGGGCGCGCACGAGCAGGTCGGCGACGAGGAGCACGCGCAGGCCGCAGGCGTCGAAGCCGGAGGCGTGCGCCTCGACGCGGGTCAGGCCACGGCGGGCCGGGGCGGCCTCCACGGGCTCGCCGGTTCGGGCGTCGGTGATGCGCAGCACGGCCCGAGCGTAGGCGGCCGGCGGCCCGCGCGCAGGCAAGTGGGGCACATTCCGTCCGGTGTGGCGAAGCGGGGCGGGAATCGGCGGCCGGTCCCCGGTGTTGCCGCGTCGGTGGGTTTTCACCGCGGGACACGAAGGAGAACTGTGGTGTACGGCGATGCGGCGACGGTGCGGAAGATCCTGACCGGGCTGGGTGACACCTGGGCCGTGGTGGGTCTGTCGAACAACCGCGGCCGTGCCGCCTACGGCGTCGCCGAGGTGCTGCAGCGGTTCGGCAAGCGGATCGTCCCCGTCCACCCCGCGGCGGAGACCGTGCACGGGGAGCAGGGCTACGCCTCCCTCGCGGACATCCCCTTCGACGTCGATGTCGTCGACGTCTTCGTCAACAGCCGGCTGGCCGGCCCGGTGGCCGACGAGGCGGTCGCCGTGGGCGCGCGGGCGGTGTGGTTCCAGCTGGGTGTCGTCGACGAGGCCGCCTGCGCGCGCGCCAGGGCCGCCGGGCTGGAGATGGTCATGGACCGCTGCCCGGCGATCGAGATCCCGCGCCTGACCGCCCGCTGATCACCCGTCACGCCGGACCGCCCCGACCGAGCGTGACCGCACTTGATCACTCCTGACAGGACACCGACATAATGCCGGGGTGACCCAGATCTCCCCCCACCCCGGCGCCTCCCCCTCCCGCGCCGCCTCCCCCTCCCGCCGTCCCGTCGTCGTGATCGGCGCCGGCCCCGCGGGGCTCACGGTCGGCAACATCCTCCGGGCCGCCTCCGTGGACTGCCTGGTCCTGGAGACGCAGTCCCGGCAGTTCATAGAGCAGCGCCCGCGCGCCGGTGTCCTGGAAGCGGGGGCCGTGCGGGGACTGCGCCGGCGCGGGCTGGCGGTGCGGCTGCTGGAAGGGGCGGGCCGGCACACCACCTGCGAGTTCCGCTTCGACGGCGAGCGCCACCGCTTCCCTTACACGGACATGACGGGTCAGCACCACTACGTCTGCCCGCAGCCGTTGCTCGTGAAGGACCTCGTGCACGAGTACGCCGACGTCCGGGGCGGCGACATCCGCTTCGGGGTGCGGGACGTGACCCTGCACGACATCGGCACCGACCATCCGTCGGTCTCCTACCGCTGCGCCGAGACGGGCGAACGGCACCTGGTGCACTGCGACTTCGTCGCCGGGTGCGACGGAGCGCGCGGGGTGAGCCGGGCGGCTCTGGCGCCCGCGCACGCCCGGATCGCACGGCACGACTACGGCGTCGGCTGGCTGGCGCTGCTCGCCGAGGCACCGGCGTCGGCCGACTGCGTCCTGTTCGGCGTCCACCCCCGCGGGTTCGCCGGCCACATGCCCCGCAGCGCCGAGGTGAGCCGCTACTACCTGCAGTGCCCGCCCGGCGACGACCCGGAGAACTGGCCGCACGAGCGGGTCTGGGCGGAACTGCGGCAGCGGCTCGCGGCGGCGGACGCCCCGCCGCTCCAGGAGGGCCGGCTGCTGGAGAAACGGGTGCTCGCCATGCACGACTACGTCGTGGAGCCGATGGCCTCCGGCCGGCTGTTCCTGGCCGGCGACGCGGCACACCTGACCGCGCCCATCGCGGCGAAGGGCATGAACCTGGCCCTGCACGACGCCTTCCTGCTCGGCGACGCGCTCGCCGCCCGGCTCATCACGGGCGACGACCGCCCTCTGAGCGGCTACTCGGCGGCGAGCCTGCGGCGGGTGTGGGACTACCAGGAGTTCTCCCAGTGGCTCTCCGACGTCTACCACGGCACGGCGTCGGGCGACCCGTACCGGGCGGGCACGACGCTGGCCCGGCTGCGCCGGCTGTTCACCTCACCGGCCGCCGCGGCCGCCTTCGCCGAGCAGTACCTGGGCACGGCCGCCCATCCGTGAGCGTGACTCGGGTCCGGGTGCGACGCAGCCCCGGGCGCGGACCCGGGTCTCGGCGCGGTTCGGGCCCGGGTACGGCTCAGGCTTGAGTGCGACCGAACCCCGAGCGCGGCTCGCCCCTGCACCGTATGGAGGGCGGCTCAGACCCCCAGCCCGTCGAGGACGACGGCCCCCGGCAGTTCCGCGAACGCCTTGCCCGGCATGAGGAGTTTGCCCCGCCGGCGGCCGCTGCCGACCAGGACGTACGGCAGGTCGACCACGGCCGAGTCCACGAGGACCGGCCAGTCCCCGGGGAGGCCGAGGGGGGTGATGCCGCCGTACTCCATGCCGGTCTCCCCCGTGGCGACCTCCATCGGCGCGAACGACGCCTTGCGTGCGTCGAGTTGGCGGCGCACCACGCCGTTGACGTCGACGCGCGTGGTGGAGAGCACCACGCAGGCCGCCAGCCGCGACTCGCCGCCGCGCTTGCCCGCGACCACCACGCAGTTCGCCGACCGCTCGAGGAGGTCGCGGCCGTAGTGCTCGACGAAGGTGGCGGTGTCGGCCCACTGCGGGTCGGTCTCGACGTAGACGAACTGGTCGGCGGGGACGCTGCCGCGCCAGTGGCGTACGGCGTCGGCGACCGGGCGGGTCAGCTCGTCGAGGCAGTCGGGGGCGGCGGTGGCCTGGTCGAAGTGGCCGATGGGTGCGCGCATGTCCGCACGCTAGCAACAGTGCGTGGGGCGCGGGCGGGCGTCTCAGTGCACGGGCGGGACGGAGACCGCCATCACCATGTTCATCGGCACGTCGCCGTGATTGGCGTAGCTGTGCGCCGCGCTGGCCTCGAACGACGCGCTCGCGCCCTCGGGCACGCGGTACTCCGTCCCGTCCACGACGAGGGTCAGTTCCCCGGCGGTGACGTGGACCAGTTCGAAGGTGCCCGCCGGATGCGGGTCGGACGCGCTGGACTCGCCCGGCACCAGCCGCCATTCCCACATCTCCAGCGGGCCGGGCGCCTCGGCACCGGCGAGCAGGCGGTTGTAGCTGCCCGCGTCGGTGTGCCACAGGCGGACCGCCTGGTCGCCGGGGACGACACGGACGCGGGGGCCCTGTTCGTAGTCGAGCAGCGTGGTGATGCTGACACCGAGGGCGTCCGCGATCTTGACGACGGTGCCCAGACTGGGGTTGGTGCGGGCCTGCTCGATCTGGATGAGCATGCCGCGGCTGACCGCCGCGCGGGCGGCGAGCGTGTCCAGGGTGAAGCCGCGCTCGCCGCGCCAGCGTTTGACGTTGCGCGCCAGGGACTGGGTCAGCAGTTCGAGGTCCGACACATTCCGTCCAATATTTTGGATGACAGAGATTAATTCACTGAACTACGGTGGGTTGCACCCGATCGTTCGCCGCACTGTACTGCGAGGCCACCGTGACAGCACTCTTCGCCCTGGCCACCAGCCTCCTGTGGGGCCTGGCCGACTTCGGCGGCGGACTGCTGACACGACGCAACCCGGCGCTGACCGTCGTCGTGGTGTCCCAGTCGATCGCGGCCGTGGTGTTGGGCGCGATCGTGCTCGCCACCGGCGGCTGGAGCGAGGCGGGCCCCCGGCTGTGGTGCGCGGTCGCCGCGGGTCTGGTCGGGCCGGTGGCCATGCTCTCCTTCTACAAGGCACTCGCGCTCGGCCCCATGGGAGTGGTCTCCCCGCTCGCCACCCTGAGCGTGGCGATCCCCATCGGGGTCGGCCTGGTGCTCGGTGAACGACCGGGACCGACGCAGATCGCGGGCATCGCGGTCGCCGTCACCGGCGTCGTCCTGGCCGGCGGCCCCCGGACGCGGGGCGCCACCGTGCAGCGGCGGACGATCTTGCTGACGCTCGTCGCGGCGGTCGGCTTCGGCACCGTGTTCGCGTTGATCGCCGAGGCCTCGACCACCGTCACCGGCCTGTTCCTGGCGCTCTTCGTGCAGCGCGTGACCAACGTGGCGGCGGGCGGCGCCGCGCTGTACGCCTCCGCGCGCCGCGGCGGCGAGGTGCTGCCCGCGACCGGCTTCCCGTGGACCTCGCTGCCGGCGCTCGCCTTCGTCGGTCTCGCGGACGTCGCGGCCAACGGCACCTACGCGGTCGCCGCGCAGCACGGCCCGGTCACCGTGGCCGCCGTCCTGGCCTCGCTCTACCCGGTGGTGACCGCGCTGGCCGCGCGCGGCTTCCTCAGCGAACGCCTCCGGGCCGTCCAGGCGGCGGGGGCGGGACTGGCGATGGTGGGCACCCTGCTGCTGGCGACCGGCTGAGGGACGCCACGTCGGTGACGCGCGCGGCGACGGCCGGGCGGCGCCGCGCCCGCTCGACCGGCTTCCGCCCCGGGCTGCCCGCCTGCGCCGTACCGCCTTCTGCTCCCCGACCGGCGTTCGCCGCCGGCTGCCGCCCTGCTCCCCGTCCGGCTGCCGCCCTGCCAGCCGCCGGGCTGCTGTCCTACTCCGGGGCGTTCTGCCCAGGAACTTTCTGCCCGGGGCCGTTCTGCCCCGGGCCGTCCTCGGCCAGTGCCGCGAGCGCCCGCAGCTGCTCCGGAGTGATGCCGTCCGGCAGCGGCACCGGCGCCGGGGTCCGCAGCGGCGGCTGCCAGCCCTCGTCGGGCGTCCAGCGGCGTACGACCCGGGCGGGCGCCCCGGCCACCACCGCGTGGTCGGGCACCTCCCCGCGGACGACCGCACCGGCGGCGACCACCACGTTCCGCCCGATCCTGGCGCCCGGCAGGACGACCGCACCGGTGCCGATCCAGCATCCCGGGCCGATCCGTACCGGCTCCATCCGCGGCCACTGCTTGCCGATGGACTGGTGCGGGTCGTCGTAGGAGTGGTTGGTGGAGGTGACGTACACGTAGGGACCGAAGTAGCAGTCGCTGCCGATGGTGACGGTGGTGTCCGCGATGACGTGGCTGCCGCGCCCGAGGACGACGCCGTCGCCGATGCGCAGGATCGGGTCCGGCCCGAGGTCGAGGTCGGGCATCAGCCCGGCGGTCAGCGTGACCTGCTCGCCGATGATGCAGTGGGCACCGAGGTGGATCCAGGGTTCGCCGAAGACCGTACCGAGCGGAAAGGCCAGTCTGGTACCTGTTCCCATCGCACCGAAGCGCAGCCGCCCGGGGTGTTCCGCCGTGACGGAACCCGTGCGCTGCACCCAGGCCCAGCCCGCGTGGACGGCGCGCTGCGCGAGGCGGCGCGACCATGAGGAGGACCGGGACGAGAACGTGTTCTTGCGCTGAGGCACCCGCTCACCGTACTCAGCCCCCGGTGGCCCCATCCGGCCGGACACCTGTGATCTTCACCCCACCGGATGACGTACGGTGCCGTGGTACCGGGCCCGGACGGGGCCGTGGACGGCAGGGGAAGGCGGGACGATGGCGACGCAGAAGGCGCTGATCACGGGCATCGGCGGGCGGGAGCCGCAGGTGGACGCGGAGGCGTTCGTGGCCCCCACGGCGACGGTGATCGGTGCGGTGACGCTCGGCTCGGGCGCGAGCGTCTGGTACGGGGCGGTGCTGCGCGGTGACGTGGAACGGATCTCCGTCGGCGCGCACAGCAACGTGCAGGACAACTGCACGCTGCACGCCGATCCGGGTTTCCCCGTCAGCGTCGGTGAGCGCGTCTCCATCGGCCACAACGCCGTGGTGCACGGCGCCACGGTCGAGGACGACTGCCTGGTCGGGATGGGCGCGACGGTGCTGAACGGGGCGGTGATCGGGGCGGGATCGCTGGTGGCCGCGCAGGCCCTGGTGCCGCAGGGCATGCGGGTACCGCCGGGATCACTGGTCGCGGGCGTGCCGGCCAAGGTCAGGCGGGAACTGACCGAGGAGGAACGGCAGGGGATCACGCTCAACGGCACGATGTACGCGGAACTGGCCGAGGCGCACCGCGACGTCCACGCGCAGGAGCACCCGCCGACCGGGAGCCGGTAGCGGACCGACCTCGGGGAGCCTGTAGCGGACCGACCTCGGGAAACCGGTGGCGGGCCGTCCCGCCGGGAGTGCGAGACCGCCCGCCGGACGGGTCCGGTGCCAGGCCGGTCCGGCGGGGAACGCGAAGAGGCGGTGCGCCCCGGGCGGGGCGGGCGCGCGCGGGCGCTACTCGCCGGCCGCGACCGGCTCCGCCGCCTCGGTCTCCTGCTGGTGGGCGGCCTGCGCCTTCTTGGCCTTGCGCTTGATCACCAGGAACGACACGAGGCCGATCAGCACGGCCGCCACCAGGCCGAGCCAGGAGAACTTCTTCAGCCAGGACTCGGCGACGACCCCGATGTAGTAGATGGCGGCCGTGGTGCCGCCCGCCCAGCAGATGCCGCCGAGGACGTTGGCGATCAGGAACTTCCAGTACGGCATGTGCAGCACGCCTGCGAGCGGGCCCGCGAAGATGCGCAGCAGGGCGACGAAGCGGCCGAAGAACACCGCCCACATGCCCCACTTCTGGAAGGACCGTTCCGCCGTGGCGACATGACCCTCGCTGAAGTGCTTGGGGAACTTGTCGCCGAGCCAGGCGAGCAGCGGTCTGCCGCCCTTGCGGCCGATGGCGTAGCCGATGGAGTCACCGATCACCGCGCCCGCGGTGGCGCACGCGCCGAGCACGACGGGGTTGATGCCCGAATGCTGGGAGGACAGCAGCGCGGCGGAGACCAGGACGATCTCGCCGGGCAGCGGAATGCCCAGGCTCTCCACTCCGATGACCAGTGCCACCACCGCGTAGACAGCGGCCGAAGGCACCGTGTCGAGCCAATCCTGGACGTGCACCGCCGGTTCCTCCCCGATTCGCGTCCGTGCGTTCACGAAAGGCGCCACGAAGGCGCGCCCCCCAGGAAGCGTACCGGGTCGGCTCAGGCTTCCGGCGTGCCCTGAGCGCCGTCGGCGCCGGAGCCGGGGAACCGGGCGAGCGCGGCCCGGACCGTGCGCGAAGGCCGGTGACGGGGCCGGGGCGGTGATCTTCGAGGTCAGCGAGGTGGGGAGCTTGCGTCTGCCGCCCCGCGAGACCCCGCCGCTGGAGCCCACCGCCGCCTCAGCGTCCGGCACGAGTCCGGCCCGCCCCGGCCACGCGCCGCCTCCCGCCCTGACCCCCGCCTCCGTCCTCCGCCCGGGCCGGCCGTCAGTTGTTGGGGCGGAGGGTCCAGACCACGGTCATCTCCGTGGTGACGGCGCCGTCCTCGCGCTGGATCTCCACGGTCACCGGGAACTCGGGGCGCTTGCCCTCGTCGAGTTCGGCGACGACCTCGGCGGCGGGGCGGCCGAGGGTCGCGGTGGCCCGGACCGGGCCCAGGGCGATCTTCTTGAAGGCGATCCGGGCGTCGACCGGCAGCGGCACCGCCCTCGCGAGCTGGTCACCGAAGGCGGCCAGCACGATCGCACCGCTGGCCGACTCCCCCAGCGTGAACATCGCGCCGGCGTGCGGGCCTCCGACGTGGTTGCGGTACTCCTCCTGGTCCGGCAGGGCGAGCACGGCCCGCTCCGGCGTGGTCTCCAGGTACTCGAGGTTCAGGGTGCGCACCATCGGCACCGTGGCGGCGAGCAGCTCGCCGATCGACATCTGATCTGCGTTCATGGCCGAAGGTTACTCATGAGTAGCCCGCGCTGACCAGACCGGACGCCGCCTCTCCCCCTCCGCTTTCCGGTACGTCCCTGACAAGGCCCGGTGACCGGATCGTGTCCCCGGAGCCCTAGGGTTACTGCTCATGTGGCCAGGACAGCAGCCGCCCGGGGGCGAGCAGAACCCGCAGGACCCGCAGAGCAACCCGTACCAGCAGCCGGGGTACCAGCAGCCGAATCCGTATCAGCAGCCCGGCTACCAGCAGCCCAACCCGTATGCCCAGCAGCCTCCGCAGCAGCCGCAGCCGCAGTGGGGCGCGCCGGTGCCTCCCGGCATGCCGCAGCCGCCGGCCGGCGGTGGCGGCGGGAACGGCGGGGGCGGCGGCAACCGGACGAAGATCGTCGCGATCGTCGCGGCGGCGGCCGTGGTGGTGGCCGCCGGTGTGACCGGCTTCCTGGTGCTCGGCGGGAAGAAGGACGACACGGCGAACGGCGGTGGCAAGGACTCCGGCGCGACCCCGCCGGTGTCCGGGACCGCGTCGGCGCCCGCCTCCACCGGCACCGGCCCCTCCGGCTCCGCCCCGGACGACAACCCCCGGGGCAACGAGACCGAGAAGCCGCAGATCGCGGGCTGGAAGGTCGTCGTCAATCCCAAGTGGGGCGTCGCCTTCGACGTGCCCGCGGACTGGGAGGTCAAGCCGCCGGGTGTCGGCGTCAGTTTCGAGGACCACAAGACCGGCAAGCTGCTCGCGGTCATGTCCGGGCTCGCCCAGGACAAGTCGAAGTGGTGCACGTCCGACGACGACAAGGACGGGCGTACCGAGAGCACGTCCTTGGCCACCATGGGCGTCAAGGGCGCCGACGGCGCGAAGAACACCGACGAGGTCGCGGTGAACACGGTGCCGTGGTGGGTGTACGGCGGTTTCACCCAGCCCGACAAGAAGAGCATCTCCTTCGACAAGAAGGCCCAGCCCTTCAAGACCACCTCGGGCATCGAGGGCAGCATCGCCTGGGCCCAGTCGACGAAGACGCCGATGAAGGGCAAGTGCGCGACCGACGGCAAGGCGCTCACCTTCGGCTTCAAGAACTCCGCCGGCGACTTCGTGTCGTGGAACTTCTACGGCGTGAAGGGCGTCCGCGACGAGGTGCCCAAGGCGACCGTCATGAAGGTCCTCGCCACGGTCCGCCTGCACGGGACGCCCACCGGAGGGTGACGGCGAGGGCGGCGGCCGGAACCGGCAGCCGCACCGGCGGGTGACAGCGGCGGCGGGTGCCGGCGACTGCGCCGCGGGGGGCGTTCAGCCGATGCCGAACGCCCCGCCCGGCGGCTCGGGCGACGCCACTGCGTCCTCGTCCCGCACCGGCCGGACGGCGCCGACGAACTCCCGCAGCGCGGCGCCGTGTTCCACCCGGGCGGGGAACGTGTCCGAGGCGGTGCGCCGGGCCAGGGCGGCCGTCTCGATCGGGCGGTGCGAGGCGATCAGCACCACGTTGCCGAAGCGGCGCCCCCGCAGCACGCCCGGCTCGGCGATGAGCGCGATCTCCTCGAACACCGCGGCGAACGTGGCGAGTTGGGAGCGCAGGAACGCGAAGGGCGCGGCGTCCGCGAGGTTGGCCAGGTAGACGCCGTCGGGCCGCAGCACGCGCTCCGCCTGACGCGCGTAGGCGAGGGAGGTGAGGTGCGCCGGGACCCGGGAGCCGCCGAATACGTCGGCGATCAGCACGTCGGCCGCGTCGGCCGGGGCGGTTTCCAGCCAGGCGCGGGCATCGGCCGCGTGCAGGTCGATGCCCGATCCCTGGGGCAGCGGGAGATGTCCGACGACCAGTTCCAGCAGGCCCCGGTCGGCCTCGACCACGTCCTGGCGTGAACCCGGCCGGGTCGCCGCCACGTACCGGGGCAGCGTGAGGGCGCCGCCGCCCAGGTGCAGCACGTCCAAGGGACGGCCCTCCCGCGCCACGGTGTCCAGCACGTGCCCGAGCCTGCGCGCGTACTCGAACTCCAGGTGGGTGGGCGCGTCCAGATCGACGTACGACTGCGGCGCGCCGTCCACGGTCAGCAGCCACGCGCGCTCGCGGTCGACGTCGGGCATCAGTTTGGCGGTCCCGTGATCGACGGCGCGGCTCACGGGTATGGGCTCGGTCACCCCACCATTGTGCCGGGACGGCCCTCCCACCGGACAGGCAGGCGCGGTGCGGGCACGCACGCGGGCACCGGCGGCCCCCGCCGGTGCCGTGCCACCGGCCACCGCCGATGGCACGGCACCCGCACCTCACGGGCCGGGAAATCGCGGCCCGAGGTCACGGCCGCGCGTCACGACCGGGAGCCACGGCCGGAAGTCACGGCCGGCAGCCGTGACCCGGGAGGCCGCTCGCAGCCGGCCGTCCTCAGCCGACGGTGGTCACGGTCCCCGCCCCCACCGTCCGGCCGCCCTCGCGGACGGCGAAGCCCAGGCCCGGCTCCAGGGGCACCTCGCGGCCCAGTTCGACCGTCATGGTGACCGTGTCCCCCGGCCGCGCGAGTCCCGCCTCGCCGAGGTCGACGTCGCCGACCACGTCCGCGGTGCGGATGTAGAACTGCGGCCGGTACCCCGTGGCGACCGGGGTCGTCCGGCCGCCCTCGCGCGCCGACAGCACGTACACCCGCGCCGTGAACCGCCGCCGGGGCCGCACGCTGCCGGGCGCCGCGACGACGTGCCCGCGACGGACCGCGCCGCGCGGGACCCCGCGCAGCAGCAGCGCCACGTTGTCCCCGGCCTGCGCCTCCTCCATCGGCTTGCCGAACGTCTCCAGGCCGGTGACCACCGTCTCGGTCTCCGCGCCCAGCACCTCGACCCGGTCCCCGACGCGGACCCTGCCCCGTTCCACGGCTCCGGTGACGACGGTGCCGCGGCCGGTGATGGTGAGCACGTTCTCCACCGGCAGCAGGAACGGCGCGTCGAGGTACCGCTCGGGCACCGGCACATAGGTGTCCACCGCGTCGAGCAGCGCCTCGACCGACGCCGTCCAGCGGGGGTCGCCCTCCAGCGCCCTCAGCCCGGAGACCCGCACGACCGGTACCGCGTCGCCGGGGTATCCCTGCCGGGTGAGCAGGTCGCGGACCTCCAGCTCGACGAGGTCGGTCAGTTCGCCGTCGCCCGCGTCGGCCTTGTTGAGCGCGACGACGATGTGGTCGACGCCCACCTGCCGGGCGAGCAGGACGTGTTCGGCGGTCTGCGGCATGATCCCGTCGAGCGCGGAGACCACGAGGATCGCCCCGTCGAGCTGAGCGGCGCCGGTGACCATGTTCTTCACGTAGTCGGCGTGACCGGGCATGTCGACGTGCGCGTAGTGCCGGGTGTCGGTCTCGTACTCGACGTGCGCGATGTTGATGGTGATGCCGCGGGCGGCCTCCTCCGGAGCCCGGTCGATGCGGTCGAAGGGCACGAACGTGCCGGTGCCGCGCTCGGCCAGGACCTTGGTGATGGCGGCGGTCAGGGTGGTCTTGCCGTGGTCGACGTGCCCCATCGTGCCGATGTTCAGGTGCGGTTTGGTGCGTACGTACGCCGTCTTGGGCATGGCTGTACCTCGAAGCCTGGTGGTGAAGGTGACGCGGGACCCCGAAGGAGTGCCGACCCTCCCCCTGCGGGGTCCGCCGGACGATCCGGGGAGGGTCAGCTTCGGGCGCCGTCGACTGCGGCGACGAGGATCCGGACGGCAGCCTTCGGAGCATCCGCGACCGCGGATGCTGCGAGGAGGAAGGCGTGCCGGAACATGGGTCGATCATCGCCGAGGGGCGGCCGCGCGTCGAATGGTTTTCGGCCCGGCCAGGACACCGGCGGCGTTCAGGGGGCCGATGTTCCGCAGGGCCTCCCGCACCGACAGCGGCGCGAACCGGCCCCGTTCGCGGGCCACGAAGTCCCGTACGGCCTGCGGGTCCGTCTTGGCGTACTCGCGCAACGACCACCCGATGGCCTTGCGCACGAAGAAGTCCGGGTGCCCGGCCTGGCGCACGCAGTAGGCGAACAGGCGCGCGCTGTCGGTGCGTTGCCGGTAGCGGAGCTGGTGGAGCAGGGCGGTGCGGGCGGCCCAGAGGTTCTCGTCAGCGATCCAGGCGTCCATGTCCGCCGTCAGCCGGGGGTCGGCGGCGACGAGCGGGCCGACGACGTGTGCCGCGAGCAGGTCCACGGTGTCCCACCAGGGGACGGTGGTGATCAGGTGCCGTGCCACGGGCAGGAACGCCGAGGAGCAACGCCCCACGTGGCGGCGCAGGTAGTCGACGGCGAAGTACTGGTACTCGCGCTCGGGCAGCTCCCAGCAGCGCAGCGCGATCGCCGTGCAGTCGGCCTCGTCTGGCCGGGGCGTGCCCGCGAGGACGGTGCGGGACAGGGCGCGGCGCACGGGTGCGGTCAGACCGAGGAAGGGGGCGACGTCCTTCATGTACGCGCGCAGGGCGGGGGCCCGTCGGGGGTCGGCCGCGGCGGCGTAGGCGGTGGTCAGCCGCTCCAGGACGGTGTCGGCGAGAGCGCTGTCCGGCACCGCCGGGGTGCCCGCGTCTGTGACCCTCATGAGACGAACCATACGGCGATCAGACACACCTGTCGGTTACTGTCACCAGATGCTCGATGCCACCAACCGCTCTGGGGGCACCGCCACGGCCTCTCCCCGGGCCGGCGTCACGGAGCCGGGCGCCGCCGTCCTCACGGCCGCGCCCCTCACCCTCACCGCGTCCGCCCGTTGCGCCAGAGTCCTGCTGTCGCCCTGGGCGCGGCTGTCCCTGCTGCTCGCGCTGCTCGCGGCGGCCGGTGCGTGCGTGCTGCTCTTCCAGCCGCAGCGGCTGCTGGCGCACGGCTGGCCGCCGCAGCTCGGCGGGTTCGCGGCGGTCCTGCTGTTCGCGGCGGCGTACGGTCTGTGCACGGTGGCGTTCGTGCCGCGTCCGTTGCTGAACCTCGCCGCGGGCGCGCTGTTCGGCTCGGCGCTCGGGCTTGCGGCGGCGCTGGCCGGTACGGTCCTCGGCGCCGGGATCGCCTTCGGTCTGGGGCGTGTGCTGGGCCAGGACGCGCTGCGGCCGCTGCTGCGGGGCAGGTTGCTGAGGGCGGCGGACGGTCAGCTGAGCCGGCACGGGTTCCGTTCGATGATGGCGGCCCGGCTGTTCCCGGGGGTGCCGTTCTGGGCGGCCAACTACTGCGCCGCCGTCTCCCGCATGGGCTGGCCGGCGTTCCTGCTCGCGACGGCGCTCGGGTCGGTTCCGAACACCGCCGCCTACGCGGTCGCCGGGGCCCGCGCCGCCACGCCGACCTCACCGGCGTTCCTGATCGCGATGGCCTGTATCGCCGTCCCGGCGCTGGCGGGCGCGGCGATCGCCTGGCGCAAGCGGCATCATCTGCGCGGGCGTTGAGGACACCGGCATCGAGGACACCGCCGTCGGAACCACACCCTGCCGTAAAGTGTCGGTAAAGCCCGGGTAGGGATCTCGTCATGTCGACGGGCTACGCTGCCCCTCGGCGCAGCGGTCCCGGCTCCCGGCGGCCCGGGTGCGCGCTGCGCCCGTCGCCCTCTCCCGCCCGGCACTTGGACTCGGTACCTCCATGTCTTGGTTCGCATCGCTCGTCCTCGGACTCGTCCAGGGGCTGACCGAGTTCCTCCCCGTCTCCTCCAGCGCGCATCTGCGGCTGACGGCCGCCTTCTCCGGCTGGGAGGACCCCGGCGCCGCCTTCACCGCGATCACCCAGATCGGCACGGAGTCCGCCGTGCTGATCTACTTCCGCAAGGACATCGGCCGGATCGTCGCGGCCTGGTCCCGCTCGCTCCTCGACGCCTCGATGCGCCGCGACCCCGATGCCCGGACGGGCTGGCTGGTGATCGTGGGTTCCGTGCCGATCGGGGTGCTCGGCCTGACGCTCAAGGACCAGATCGAGGGGCCGTTCCGTGATCTGCGGGTGACCGCGGCCATGCTCGTCGGGGTCGGCGTGGTCATCGGCGTCGCCGACCGGCTGGCGGCGCGCGACGAGAAGGGCGGCCGGCACCGGGCGCCGCAGCAGCGCAAGGACCTGCGGGACCTGGGAGTCAAGGACGGTCTGGTCTACGGCTGCTGCCAGGCCATGGCGCTCGTGCCCGGGGTGTCCCGCTCCGGCGCCACCATCAGCGGCGGGCTGTTCATGGGCTACCGGCGCGAGGCGGCGGCCCGTTACTCCTTCCTGCTGGCCGTTCCCGCCGTACTGGCCTCGGGCGCCTTCGAGTTGAAGGACGCGATGGAGAGCGGCCAGGTGGCGTGGGGGCCGACGCTGTCGGCGACGGTGGTCGCCTTCGTGTCCGGGTACGCGGTCATCGCATGGTTCATGAAGTACATCTCGACCAAGAGCTTCATGCCGTTCGTCCGGTACCGGATCGCACTCGGTCTCGTCATCATCGGGCTGGTCACGGCCGGCGTGCTCAGTCCCCACGCCGCCGAGTCGGCGGGGTGAGCGGGCGGGAGTGGGCGGACGGAGGCGGCGACGGTGACCGACTCCATACGGTTCCCGTAGCCGTCCGGTAGCGCAGCGTCAGTGCTTGCCCCTACGCTTGTGGCCATGTCCCCCAATTCCATGGCCCTTGGTTCCGTGCGGTCCGCCGCCGAGCTGAACGAGCAGATCCGGGCGCTCTGGCTGCGTGCGGGCGGGTCGCTGACGGCCCAGGAGCGTGCGGAGTACGAGCTGCTGGTGGTCGAGTGGGCCGCCGCCATCCGGGGCCGGGTGGTGGAAGCGGCGTGAGGCCACGCCGGAGCCGCTGACGCCCCGGGACAGCCCTCCGGCCACCGGGCGGCGGTGCGGTGTCAGCGTCCGCCGGAGACCCGCAGGACCGCTCCCGACGCGTAGGAGGCGTCCGGTGACATCAGCCAGGCGACGGCGGCGGCGATCTCCTCGGCCCGCCCGGGGCGGCGCAGCGGAATGCCGGCGGCGGCGCGGTGGGCCCGGTCCGGGTCGCCCATCGCCGCGTGCATCTCCGTGTCGATCATGCCGGGTGCGACCGCGTTGACGCGGATGCCCTCCGGGCCCAGTTCCTTGGCCAGCCCCAGGGTCAGCGCGTCCACGGCGGCCTTCGTCGCCGCGTAGTGGACGTACTCGCCGGGGCTGCCGAGGGTGGCGGCGGCGGACGACACGTTCACGATCACGCCATTTCCGCGCGGGCCCATCAGCTGGGCCGCACGCCGTGAACACAGCAGCGTGCCCAGGAGGTTGACGTCCACGACGCGGCGCAGGTCGGCGGTGTCCGTATCGGCGAGCCGGCCCAGCGGCCCGGTCACGCCGGCGTTGTTGACCAGGCCCGTCACGGGCCCCAGCCGCTCCTCGGCCGTGGCGAAGAGCCGCTCGACGTCCGCTTCGACGGAGGTGTCCACGCGCACGGCGACACTGCGTGCCCCCGCCTCCAGCACCTCGTCCGCGACGGCTTCCGCGGCGCCGGTGTCACGGACGTAGCCGATCACCACGTCATGCCCGTCGGCCGCCAGCCGCCGGCAGACGGCGGCGCCGATGCCCCGGCTGCCGCCGGTGACGACCGTCACGAGACGCTTCATACCGACCTCCGGTCTCCTCGCCCGCTGCCTGCCACACCCGCGTCACGCGCCGGCGGGTGGCCCGGATGTGATCATCCTAGGTCCTGTCGTCGAATTCCCGTCGTCCGCCCGGAGGGCGGGCCTCGCGGCGTCAGGTGCGTGCTCTCGGCGTGCCGGGCCCTGACCCTCGTACTGGACGTACTCGGGTCTGGGCCCGGTGCGGCGAGAGTGCGTGCATGGCGCCGCGAGGCAGGCGGGAATTCGACGACAGGGCCTAGGCCCGCGGGCGCGTGGGCACCTGACCGGCCGACGGCCGCGGAAGCGGCACGGCGGCCCCCTCCAGCTCACCCGACCGGCCCAACACGCGCACCTCGGCCGCGAGCGGACGGTGATCCTTCCCGCCGACGGCACGAACGCCCTACTCTGCTGCCGCACGCGGTGAACCGGAGCGGCCGGTCCGCGCGATGTCACCGAGCCGGCGGGATCCTCCGTGTGCTCGACGAACCAGGGGGAGACAGTGGTGCGCGTGGTGCGCCGTACGACGGCCGGCCTGGCGGTGGCCGGCCTCATGACCATGTACGCGCTGACCGCGTGCGGGCCCGGACCGGCCCCCGCAACAGGCGCAGGACCCGGGCACGCCGGGACCTCCGGCGGCCCGGCCAGGCCGCTGAGCGAGCGGGCCCTGGAGCAGGCAGCGATCACCGGTACGGATCTCAAGGGCTACGAGGTCCGGTTCATGGCGACGGCAGCCCCGGCGGCTCACCGGGCGGCCGCCCCTGCCGCCTGCACCCCCGTCGTTCACGCCCTGGGCGCAGGCAGCGGCTTCACCGCCACAGCCCGCGCCGGTCGGCAGCTCTTCTCCGAGGAGCACGGCCCCGGAGCCACCATGACCCTGTCGTCACACAGTCTCCGGGACGCCACACGAGTGATCGGCGCCCTGCGGACCGCCGCCGAGCGCTGCCGGACCTTCGAGGACGTCCAGGCGGGCTTCCGCTACGAAGCCGTCGCGCTGCGGCCCGACCCGGACTACGGCGACGCCTCCGTGTCTCTGCGCCTCACCCAGCTCGCGGCCGGCGACCAGGGCGAGCGGCCGGTCCGGGTTCCGTACGCCGTCGTGGCCGTCCGGCTGGGTACGACGGTCGTCATGTTCTCCGCGTTCCACCGCCCCGGACGTTCCGGGGGCGAGGGCCCGGCCGTCGTGCCGGACGTGATCATCAGGACCCAGCTGGCCAAGCTCGGCGAGGCCACGGCTGCGGAGTGAGGGGGGTCGCCCACTGACCCGGGGCGCAGGGAGCGGGCCTGGGAGCCGCAGGTCGTCCGGCCGGTTCCGTACGGCCGGGGAGCCGTCCGGCGCCGGCCGCGCCGCCCCCGGTCGTACGGACCGCCGGACATCCGCAAGCAGGCGGCCGGTTCGTGGAGCGTCCGGGCTGTCCGGGCCGTCGCCCGCCTGCGCGCAGGGGCTGGCGGCGCGCACACTGGAAGCCGTCCGAAGATCGCCGGGTAAGCGGAGCCGTCCACGGGTAGGAGGGCGCCCTATGAAGACGTCAGGCCGCTCGCTCGGCTCCCCATGGCGGCGTTCGGTGCTCGCCGCCCTCGCCGGTGCGCTGCCGATGCTCGCCTTCCCCGCTCCGGCGCTGTGGTGGTTCGCGTACGTGGCGCTCGTCCCGTGGATTTTGCTGGCCCGCTGCGCGCCGACCGGGCGGCGGGCCGCGTACGACGGCTGGTGCGGCGGCCTGGGCTTCATGCTGGCCGTGCACCACTGGCTGCTGCCGAGCCTGCACGTGTTCACGGTGGTGCTGGCGGCGCTGCTGGGTGCGCTCTGGGCGCCCTGGGGGTGGCTGGTGCGGCGGTTCCTCGGCGGCACGCCCTCCGCCGGCCGCTGCGCGGCCTCCCTCGTCGTGCTGCCGTCGGCCTGGCTGGCCGTCGAACTCGTCCGGTCCTGGCAGGGGCTGGGCGGCCCCTGGGGCATGCTGGGCGCCAGCCAGTGGCAGGTGGCGCCGGCCCTGCGTCTGGCCTCGGTCGGCGGTGTGTGGCTGCTGAGCTTCCTGGTGGTGGCCGTCGACGTGGCGGTCGCCGTGCTCGTGGCGGTGCGCGGGGTCCGGGCGCCCGCGGTGGCCTGCCTCGCCGCCACCGCCGCGCTGACCTCGGCGGCCTGGGTCTGGGCACCGCGCCCGGAGGTCGACGGCCGGGTCCGCATCGCCGTGGTCCAGCCGGGCATGATCGGCGGGACCGACAGCGGGCAGCGGCGGTTCGACCGCGAGGAGCAGCTGACCCGCGGCCTAGTGGGACGCCACGTCGACCTGGTCGTCTGGGGGGAGAGCAGCGTCGGGTTCGACCTCGCGCAGCGGCCGGACCTGGCCCGGCGGCTCGCGGCCCTCTCCCGGGAGGCCGGCGCGGACGTCCTGGTCGACGTGGACGCCCGGCGCTCCGACCGGCCCGGCATCTACAAGAGTGCCGTGCTGATCGGCCCGGACGGCCCGACCGGCGACCGCTACGACAAGATGCGGCTGGTCCCGTTCGGCGAGTACGTCCCGGCCCGCTCGCTGCTGGGCTGGGCGACCTCCGTCGGCAAGGCCGCCGGCGAGGACCGCAGGCGGGGCACCGGACAGGTGGTCATGGACGTCGGCCACGGACTGCGCATCGGTCCGCTGATCTGCTTCGAGACCGCGTTCCCCGACATGAGCCGGCACCTGGCGCGGGACGGTGCCGGGGTGCTGCTGGCCCAGTCCTCGACCTCCACGTTCCAGCACAGCTGGGCGCCCGGGCAGCACGCCTCGCTCGGGGCGCTGCGCGCCGCCGAGACCGGGCGCCCCATGGTGCACGCCACGCTGACCGGGGTGTCCGCCGTCTACGGCCCGGACGGCCGGCGCGCCGGCCCCTGGCTCGGCACCGGCGCGAGCACGGCGCGGGTGTACGACGTACCGACCGCGCACGGCGTCACCCTCTACGTCCGCTACGGCGACTGGCCGGTGCTCGCGGCGCTGCTGGTGCTGGCCGCGCTGTGCGTGACCGAGGGGGTGCGGGCGCTGCTCAGGCCGCGCCGGAGCGCTCCAGCACCGTCCGCAGGACGCGCTCGCACAGCTCGTGGGTCTCCAGCGCGTCCCGGGCGCTGAGGACCGTGCCCGCGCGGACCGCGTCCAGGAAGGCCAGCACGGCCTGTTCGATGCCGCGCTGGCGGGCGACGGGCACCCAGTCGCCGCGCCGGCGCACGGTCGGCTGTCCCTTGTGGTCGATGGTCTCGGCGAGGTTGACCACCTGGCGCTTGGTGTCCTGTCCGGAGACCTCGAGGATCTCCTCCGCGGAGCCGCTGAGGCGGTTCATCACGCCGAGCGCGGTGAACCCGTCCCCCGCGAGCTGCAGCACGACGTGGTGCAGCAGTCCGTCGCGCATCCGGCCGCGCACGGTGACGTCGTCGACCGGTCCCGGCACCAGGAACCGCAGGGTGTCCACGACGTGGATGAAGTCGTCGAGGATCATCGTGCGGGGCTCCTCGGGCAGCCCCACGCGGTTCTTCTGCAGGAGGATCAGCTCGCGCGGGTGCTCGGCGCACTGCGCGTATCCGGGCGCGTGGCGGCGGTTGAAGCCCACCATGAGCGAGACGCCGCGTTCTTGGGCGAGTTCCACCAGCCGGGCGGAGTCGGCGAGTTCGTAGGCGAGCGGTTTGTCGACGTACGTGGGTACGCCGGCCTCCAGGAGCCGGGTGACGATCTCCGGGTGGACGGCGGTGGGGGCGTGCACGAAGGCCGCGTCGAGGCCCTGTGCGAGCAGGGCGTCCAGGTCGGTGTGGCGCCGGCCGGCGGGCAGGTGCAGGCTGTCGGCGACCCGCTGCAGCGTGGCGGGCGTCCGGGTCTGCAGGTGCAGGTCGACTCCGGACTGTGTGCCCAGCACCGGCAGGTACGCCTTCTGGGCGATGTCGCCCAGTCCGATGCAGCCGACCTTCACGTGTTCTCCCTCGCCGTTCCGTCCGCGTCCGCGGTTCCTGCCCGCACGGCAGCATACGGGCGCCGCGTGGGCCGCCGGCGGGCGATGCCCCGTCGAAGCCGCGCGGTGGCGCTCCCGGCGGGGGGCCGGGAGCACGCGGCGCTCGGTCGCCCCGCGTGCCCGCACCGGGCGCGAGCCCGTTCACCGGTGCGCCGGGCGCGCGGCTCCCCGCTCTCGACGAGGTGCGGGCGGGGCCGGGGGAACCGCCGGCCGGCCTGCTCCGCGGCGGGGAAAACCCGTGGTGTGCGGGCCACGCCTGAGCGACGATCGTCGCATGACGACGACCGAACGCCGCGAGCCCGCCCTGACAGCCGACGAACGCACCATGCTGGAGGGCTGGTTGGACTACCACCGCCAGACCCTGGCGTGGAAGTGCGAGGGCCTGACCGACGAACAGCTGCGCACCGCCTCCACCCCACCGTCCGACCTGACCCTGCTGGGCCTGGTGCGGCACATGGCGGAGGTGGAGCGGAGCTGGTTCCGCAGGGTGCTGGCCGGTGAGGACGCCGGGCCGATCTACTACGACGAGGAGGACCCCGACGGCGACTTCCACGTCACCGGCACCGACACCTGGGCCGAGGCCCACGCCACCTGGCAGGCCGAGATCGAGGCCGCACGCCGCCTCTCCGCGGGCGTCGGCCTGGACGACCTGTCGAAGGGCAGGAGCAGGTTCACCGACGAGGCCTTCAACCTGCGGTGGATCTACACCCACATGATCGAGGAGTACGCCCGGCACAACGGCCACGCCGACCTGATCCGCCAGCGCATCGACGGGGCGACGGGCGACTGACGGGACGGGCCCCGAGCCGGGGCGGGTCCCGAGCCGGGGCGGGGGGGGTGGTGCGCGGCCGCGCCGGCCGGCGGCACCGGCGTCGTCACCCACCCGCACCGCGCCGACTGCACGGGCGTAGTCACCCACCCGCACCGCGCCGACTGCACGGGCGTCACCCACCCGCACCGTCCGGACTCCCTACGGGGCGGGAGATCACCCGTGCGGGGCATCCTCCGCCGGTCCGCGGGCCGCGCGCGCCCCGGACGCAGCAGAGTGGCGCGGGTGCATCGAACGACGACCGCCGCAACGCTCCTGCTCACCATGGCCGTCTCGGCCCTGACCGGCTGCGTCACGGTCCAGCGGCCGGCTTCCGGCGGGCCGGGGCCGGGAGCGGCCTCCGCCGCTGCCCCGGCACCGCGCCCGGAGGGCGGCACCGGGCCGCGCGCCGTCCAGGCTCCCGCCCGGGAGGCCCTGGAACGCGCGGACTCCTCCGGCTCCCCCGAACCGCCCGCGCACCCGCACCCGCCCGCCGCCCCGCACCCGGCCGCACCCGCGGCCCCGGTCAGCGCCCCGGCACCGCGCGCGCGGCACCCGCACCCGCACCCGGCACCGCACTCCCCCGGCCGTCCCGCGCACCGCCCCGCGCCGGCACGGCCTCCCGCGGCACACCACGGCCAGGCTCCCGCCGCGCAGGGAGCGCCGCCCGCCGGCCCGGGCGTCTGCGCGCTCGGCAAGCAGTACGGCGGCTGGCGTGCGAACAGTCCCGAGGCGAAGATCTGCGGCCAGACCTACGGCCGCTGAGCGCCGCCGCTACGACCGCTGCCGGGGCGGTCCCCCCGGATCCCCTCCGGCGCCGGGCCCGCCGTCGCCCAGCCGCAGCTCCAGCCGGTGGATCGCCGCGCGCACCCCGTCGCCGTAACTGTCGTCGGCGAGGCCGCCGGCCGTGCCGCGAGCGTGGCGGAGGTGGCTCCGGGCGGCCTCACAGCGGCCGAGCTTCACGTAGTCGGCGGCCAGGTTCAGGTGCAGGGACGGGTACAGGGCGCGGGCCGCCGCAGGGGCGCCCTCGGACCCGGCGCGCCGCTCGTCCGTGAGTTCTTCGGCGGCCGACAGCGCTCTGAGGTCCCAGGCCAGTTCGTCGCAGGGGTCGTCCTGGGTGTCGGCCATGTAGTGGGCCAGCGTGCAGCGGTGCAGCGGATCGCCGTCCGCGCCGATCTCCCGCCACAGGGCCAGGAACCGGAGCCGGGCCTCCTCGCGGTCACCGGCGTGGTGCAGCATGACGCTCTGCCCGATCCGCGTCAGCACGGCGTCGTCCGCGGTCTCCTCCTGCCGCTCCGCCACCCGTCCTCCAGCCCTGTCCCCGACCCGACTCCCCCGACGCTAACGGCACCCACGGGCATTCCGGCTCAGGCTGCCCGCGGGAGGGCCGCGTCTCACCCCGAGTCCGGACACCGGCGGCGGTACGGGCCGGGGCAACGGCACCCCGACGCCGCCGGAGGACGCGCCACCCGACAACGGCACCAGGCACGTCCCCCGGCCCCTGCCTACCGCCACCGGCCACCGGCCCCCGGCCCCCGGCCCCCACTGGGACCGGTACCGGAACCCGGGCCGGATTCCGGCACCGGAACGGACTCAGCCCAGGTCCGGAATCCGCCAGTCGATCGGCTCGTGCCCCTGCCGCGCCACCGCCTCGTTGATCTGTGTGAAGGGACGCGAGCCGAAGAACCTCTTCGCCGACAGGGGGGAGGGGTGCGCGCCCTTGACCACCACGTGCCGGGTCTCGTCGATCAGGGGAAGCTTCTTCTGCGCGTAGTTGCCCCAGAGCACGAAGACCGCCGGGTCGGGCCGGCCGGCCACCGCCCGGATCACCGCGTCGGTGAACTTCTCCCAGCCACGGCCCTTGTGCGAGTTGGCCTCGCCGGAGCGGACCGTGAGCACCGCGTTGAGCAGCAGCACGCCCTGTTCGGCCCACGGCATCAGATAACCGTTGTCCGGGACGGGGGTGCCCAGCTCCTCGTGCATCTCCTTGTAGATGTTGCGCAGCGAAGGCGGGACCTTCACACCGGGGCGCACCGAGAAGCACAGGCCGTGTCCCTGACCCTCGCCGTGGTACGGATCCTGTCCGAGGACGAGGACCTTCACCCGGTCGTACGGCGTGGCGTCCAGCGCCGCGAAGACCTCCTCGCGCGGCGGGTAGACGGGACCCCTCGCCCGCTCCTCCTCGACGAACTCGGTCAGCTCCTTGAAGTAGGGCTGCTGCAGTTCGTCGCCCAGAACCCCGCGCCAGGACTCGGGCAGCATGGCGATGTCGGTCACGTCACGTCCTCACGATGTGCGGTCACTTCCTGCTCACCGAAACTACAGGCGACCACTGACAACGCTCCCGCGCCCCCGGCAACGCCCCGCCTACCAGTCGGTCTTGCGGTACAGCTCCCACATGGCCGTGATCGTCGACGGGTCGAGCGCGCGCTCGCCGCCGGAGATGTCGTCGCCGGCGGCCACGTACTGCCTGCCCTGCCACGGCGGCAGCAGCCGGGCGTCGTCCGCCAGGACCTGCTGCGCCTGCTCCAGCTGCTTCACCACCGCCGCCAGGGCTTTTATGACCACGTCGTCATCGCGGCGGGCGGCTTCGCGCGTCCGGAAACAGGCGTCGGAGCGGTCGGGAGAACGCCGGTGGGCCGCCCTGTCCAGGACGGCCCACCGATGGGAAGGATCAGCTCACGCCGGTGTCACCGGCCAGGAGGTTCAGCTCACTCCGGCGTTGAGGAAGATGCCGCCGTCGACGACGAGCGTCTGCCCGGTGATCCAGTCGGACTGCGCGGAGGTGAGGAACGCCGCCGCGCCGCCGATGTCGGAGGGGACGCCGAGGCGGCCGAGGGGGTAGGCCGCGGCGGCCTCCTCCTCGCGGCCCTCGTACAGGGCCTGGGCGAACTTCGTCTTCACCACGGCCGGGGCGATGGCGTTGACCCGCACCTTCGGCGCGAACTCGTGCGCGAGCTGCTGGGTCAGGTTGATCATCGCGGCCTTGCTGATGCCGTACGCGCCGATGAACGGCGAGGGGGCGAGGCCGGCGACGGAGGAGATGTTCACGATGGCGCCGCCGTGGTCCTTCTGCCAGGCGTGCCAGGTGCGCTGGGCGAAGCCGAGCGCGGAGACGACGTTGGTCTCGAAGACCTTGCGCGCCACGTTCAGGTCGAGGTCGGCGATCGGGCCGAACACCGGGTTGGTGCCGGCGTTGTTGATCAGGTGGTCGACGCGGCCGAACGCCTCCATGACGCGCTCGACGGCCTCCGCCTGGTGGGCCTCGTCGTGGGCCTTGCCCGCGACACCGATGGCCCGGTCGGCGCCGAGCCGGTCCACGGCCTCCTTCAGGGCGTCCTCGTTGCGGCCGGTGATGCACACCCGGTCGCCCCGGGCCACCAGTGCCTCGGCGATGCCGTAGCCGATGCCGCGGCTGGCGCCGGTGATGAGGGCGACCTTGCCCGAGGGCTCGGCGGGTTCCACGGAAGTCATGTGCGTGTTTCCTTAGTCGAGCGGTCCGCCGGCGACGTAGAGCACCTGGCCGGAGACGAAGCCGGCGGCGTCGCCCGTGAAGAAGGCGATCGCGTTGGCGATGTCCTCCGGCTCGCCGACGCGCTGCACCGGGATCTGGGTCGCGGCGGCGGCCTTGAAGTCCTCGAAGCCCATGCCGACGCGGTCGGCGGTGGCCTTGGTCATCTCGGTGGCGATGAAGCCCGGGGCGACGGAGTTGGCGGTGATGCCGAACTTGCCCAGTTCCTTGGCGAGGGTCTTGGTGAAGCCCTGCAGACCCGCCTTGGCGGCGGAGTAGTTGACCTGGCCCCGGTTGCCGAGCGCGGAGGACGAGGAGAGGTTGACGATCCGGCCGAAGCCCGCGTCCACCATGTGCTTCTGGACCGCGCGGGTCATCAGGAACGAGCCCCGCAGATGCACGTTCATGACGGTGTCCCAGTCGGAGACGCTCATCTTGAACAGCAGGTTGTCACGGAGCACGCCCGCGTTGTTGACGAGGATCGTGGGCGCGCCGAGCTCCTCGGCGATGCGCGCGACCGCCGCTTCCACCTGGGCCTCGTCGGAGACGTCGGCGCCGATCGCGACGGCCCGCCCGCCGGCCGCGGTGATCTTCTCCACGGTGTCCTTGCAGGCGGCCTCGTCGAGGTCGATCACGGCGACGGCACGGCCCTCGGCGGCCAGTCGTACGGCGGTGGCCGCGCCGATGCCGCGCGCGGCACCGGTGACGACGGCGACCCGCTGGTCAGTGGTGGACATTGCTGCTTCTCCTCGCCCTTGAGAGAACCCGGTGTGCGGTGAGCAACCGCTTAGTACCTTCGGTGCATGTGACGCTAGAAGCCCTGGCACCCGGTGTCAACGGCACACCGGGTGCGTGTGATCCATTACCTCACCAGAAGGTCCAGCAACCGCTCCGTCTCCGCGGCCGGGTCCAGGGTGAGTCCGGTGTGGACCGGGCCGGGCTGGACGATCGTGGAGCGGGGCGCGGCCAGCCAGCGGAACCGGCGCCCGGCGTCGTCGCCCGCCGCCTGCCCGGCCGCGCTGCCGCCCGCGCAGACGCTCTCCACGGCGGCGAGGGCGGCCCGCACGCCCGCCACGTCGGCGTGCGGGTCGAGCGCCAGCAGCCGGGCCTCGTCGAGATGGGTGCGGGCACCGACGTAGGCCTTGGCACGGCAGTAGACGAGCACCCCGGCGTTGATCCGCTCGCCGCGCTCGACCCGCGGGACGATCCTCAGCAGGGCGTACTCGAAGACGTCCCGTTCGCTTGTCCGGCCGCCGATGATGTGCCGCTCCCCCGCCTGCCGGCCCCCGAGGATGTGGTGGTCGCCCGTCTGCCGGCGGCCCGTGACGGGGTGGTCCGCCGCCTGCCCGCCGGTGCTGTCGTGGTCGCTCACTTGGCCGTCCCCTCGATTCCGTGGATGCGCTCGTGGATCACGGCGGCCCGCGCGAGCAGCGGCCGGGCGTAGGCGCGGCGCAGTTCGCCGGGCGTGCCGAAGCCGGGCTCGCCGGTCAGCCATGCGTCCGGGATCTCGGCGGTCACCTCGGCGAGCAGTTCCTCGGTGACGAGCGGGGCCAGGTGTGCGGCGGCGGCCGCGAGGTCCGGGCCGAACGGCGCGAGCGCGTGGTCGGAGGCGTCGTAGGGACGGGCGGCGGAGGCCTCGGCGCCCGGCCAGTTGTGGTGCCAGATCATCGTCGCGCCGTGGTCGATGAGCCACAGTTCGCCGCGCCACCTGAGCAGGTTGGGGTTGCGCCAGGAGCGGTCCACGTTGTTCACGAGCGCGTCGAACCAGACGATCCGCCCCGCCTCGCCGGCGTCCACCGGGAAGGCCAGCGGGTCGAACCCGAGGGCTCCGGAGAGGAAGTCCATCCCGAGGTTGGCGCCGCCGCTGGAGCGCAGCAGTTCCTGGACCCGCTCGTCGGGTTCGCCGAGTCCCAGGACCGGATCGAGGCCGATGGTCACCAGCGGGGGCACCCGGAACCCCAGCCGCCGGGCCAGTTCTCCGCACACGACCTCGGCGACGAGCGTCTTGCGGCCCTGCCCGGCGCCGCTGAACTTCAGGACGTACGTCCCGAGGTCGTCGGCCTCGACGAGTCCCGGCAGCGAGCCGCCCTCCCGCAGGGGTGTGATGAAGCGGGTCGCGTTGACTTCCTTGAGCATCGCCCCAGGTTACTGGGGTCCCGGTGGGCGTCGGTGGGCTCCTGACGACTCCGGACGCGGTCTGAACGCCCGGCGCCGTGCGGACGTACCCCTGCGCAGATCCGTCGCGAAGTCCGCGGCGAAGTCCGCGAGAAGGGAACGCCGGCATGACCAGCGCATCGAACCATCCCCCGCAGGAACCGGCCCGCCGTACGGTCGTGGCGGCGCTGGGCGCGGCGGGGATCGCCGTCACGCTGACCGCGTGCGGGCCGGACGGCGAGCCGGCGTCGGGCTCCTCGGGAGCGGGCGGCGAGCGGGCACCGGGCGCCTCCGGGTCGTCCTCCTCCGGTCCGTCGGGGGCCTCCGGTCCGTCTTCCGCCGGTTCGCCGGGTGCCGGTGCCGGTGCCGGTGGGATGCTCGCCAGGACGGGAGACATCCCGGAGGGCGGCGGCAGGATCTTCGCCGACCGGGGCGTCGTCGTCACCCAGCCCGAGAAGGGCCGGTTCGAGGCGTTCTCCTCGACCTGCACCCACCAGGGCTGCACGGTGAGCGGGATCGCGGACGGGGTGATCAGCTGCCCGTGCCACCACAGTGAGTTCTCGGTGGCCGACGGGAGCGTACGGAAGGGCCCCGCCATCCGGCCGCTGCCCGCCCGGAAGATCGCCGTCCACGGCGACGAGATCGAACTGGCCTGAAGACGCCGGCACGACGCCCGGGCTCCCCGGCCCCCGGGCGGCCCCCGCTCAGCCGATCTGCTCCCCCGCCGCCCGCAGGGCCTCCACGGCCGCGCGGATGGAGGGGCGGCGGTCGGCGTCGGTGCGCCACACCGCGTAGACGTGCCTGCGCACGGCCCGGCGCACCGGGACCGTCCGCACCCCGGCGGGCAGCGGTCCCCGCCCGAGCCGGGGCGCCACGCAGACGCCGAGCCCGGCGGCGACCAGCGCGAGCTGTGTGGCGTGCTCCTGCGCGCGGTGCGCGACGCGCGGTTCCACCTCCTTGGAGCGCAGGGTGTCCAGCAGCCACTCGTGGCAGAACTCGTCGTCGCCCCAGGTGATCCAGTCGTCGTCGGCGAAGTCCTCCAGGGCGGTCTCCGCGCGGTCCGCGTGCCGGTGCGTGGCGGGCATCGCGACGTCGACGGGGTCGTCGAGGATCGGCGCCCGGGTGAGCCCGTCGGGCACGGGCAGCGGCTTGTTGTACCAGTCGAGCACCACGGCCAGATCGACGTCACCGCGCAGCACGGCCCGTACGGCGGGCGCGGGTTCCACCTCGGCGGTGGTGACGCCGAGGGCCGGGTGCCGGGCGCGCAGATGACAGAGCGCGAGGGGGAACAGTCCGCGGGCGCCGGTGGGGAAGGCGGCCAGCCGCAGCTCGCCCACCACCTGCCCCCGCTGGGCCTCCAGGTCGGACTGGGCCAGCTCGACCTGGGAGAGGATGCGCGCCGCGTGCTCGGCGAGGAGCCGGCCGGCGTCCGTGAGCCGCACGCCCCGGCCGTTCCTGGCCAGGAGCCGCTGGCCGACTTCCCGTTCCAGCTTGGCCATCTGCTGGGAGACCGCCGAGGTGGTCACATGCAGCCCGTCGGCCGCGCCGCTGACCGAGCCGTGCCGGGCGAGGGCGTCGAGGGTGCGCAGGCGCTCCAGGTTCAACATGTAAGCGATACTACGAGGTACCGGCCGCCAATTCTCGATTGTGCTACGAGGTGGTGTCCGGGCACGCTACGTCCATGAGTTCCGCGACCGCATCCTCCGCTCCGATCCCGACCGCCCCGCCCGGCCGGGCCCGCGGCCCGCTGCACTGGCGGGTCCGTTTCGCCTTCCTGGCGCTGGTGTGGGGGTTCAGCTTCCTGTTCATGAAGGTGGGCACGCGGAGCTTCGCGCCCTTCCAGGTGACCCTGGGACGGCTGGTGTTCGGCACGGCCGTGCTGGCCGTGGCCATGGCGGTGAAGCGGGAGCGGCTGCCGCGCGGCGCCCGCACGTGGGGTCATCTCGCGGTCGCCGGCTTCTTCCTCAACGCGCTGCCGTTCTCGCTGTTCGCGTACTCGGAACTCACCATCCCGTCCACCCTCGCGGGCATCTGCAACGCGACCTCACCGCTGTGGGGCATGGCGCTGTCGCTGGTCGCCCTCTCCGAGGACCGGCCGACCCGGGTGCGGGTGGCGGGTCTCGGGCTCGGCTTCCTCGGCGTGCTCACCGTGCTCGGCGCCTGGCAGGGCTTCCACGGCCTGGACGCCCGGGGCACGGCGATGGCGCTGCTGGCTTCGCTGAGCTACCCGGTCGGCTGGATCTACGTCCGGCGCACCCTGGCCGGTGCCGCGGAGTCGCACCTGTCGCTGACCGGGGGCCAGTTGCTGCTGGCGACGGTGCAACTGGCCGTCGTCACCCCGCTGTTCACCAGCGTGCCGAGCCATGTGGGCGTGTTCCCGCTGCTCGCGGTGGCCGCGCTGGGCGCGCTGGGCACGGGCGTCGCGATGCTCGTGCAGTACGGCCTGGTCGCCGAGGTCGGTCCGACGACCGCCCAGATGGTCACCTACTTCGTACCGATCATCGCCGCCGGCGCCGGTGTCGCCGTCCTGGGTGAGCGCCTGAGCTGGTCGACCCCGGTCGGCGCGGTGATCGTCCTGGCCGGGGCGGCCCTGTCCCAGGCCCGGCCCGGGCACGGCGCCCGGCGCGCCCGCGCCGCCGCCTCGGCCACGCCGGGTCAGCCGGTCCGGTCCGGCGCGCAGCCCCCGGCTCCCGCGGCGGCCGGCGCCCGCCCCGCCGAGCGGCCCGCCCGCCCCGAACCGGCGGCGGCGACGACCACGAACCCGTGAGCGGCGCTCCGGGCCGGAAGGGGCCGGCCCCCGAACCGTGGCCTCGCACCGGGCCGGAAGGACCAGCTCCCCTTCCTCAGACGTAACTCCGCTCCGGGGCCGGCCCCAGGGCCGCCGCCACCGCGTCCGCCAGCCGCTCGGTCTCGTCCTCGGTCAGGGCCGAGACGGTGATCCGGACGCCCGGGGGCTCGTGCAGCCGGAAGCGGGCACCCGGGGCGACGGCCCAGCCCGCGTGCAGCAGCCGGGCGACGACACCCGTCTCGTCCGGCACCGGCACCCACACGTTCATCCCGCTGCGCCCGTGCGCGGCCACCCCGCGCTGTGCCAGCGCTCCGATGAGCAGGTCACGCCGCCGGCTGTACTGCGCCGCCACCGCACCGGTGTCCAGGGTGCCGTCGGTCCACAGCCGCGCCACGGCCCGCTGCACCAGCAGGCTCACCCACCCGGGCCCGAGCCGCTGCCGCCCGCGCACCCGGTCGACGGTGACCTGGTCCCCGGTGAGCACGGCCAGGCGCAGGTCGGGGCCGTAGGCCTTGGCGACCGACCGGACGAAGGCCCAGTGCCGGGTGGCGCCGGCGAGCGGATGCAGGGGGAGGTCGACGATGCCGTGGCCGTGGTCGTCCTCGACGAGCAGGGTCTCGGGGTGCTCGGCCAGCACGGCACGCAGGGCACGCGCGCGGGGGGCGCTCAGCGCCGCGCCGGTCGGGTTCTGCGCGCGGTCGGTGACGAGCAGCGCCCGCGCGCCGACCGCGAGCACCCGGCGTACGGCGTCGACGCGCGGTCCCTCGTCGTCCACGCCCATCGGCACCGTGCGCAGTCCGAGTGCCGGCACCAGGTCGAGCGTCCTGCCCCAGCCCGGGTCCTCCACCGCGACCGTGTCCCCCTGTCTGAGGTGGGCGGTCAGGACCCGCTCGACGCCGTCCAGCGAACCGGTGACCACGGCGAGCGGTCCCTGCGGCACACCGGCGGCGTCCAGCTCGGCGCGGGCGACGCGGGCCAGCCGGGGGTCGACGGCCACGTCGCCGTAGAGCACGGGGGCGCGGTCGCCCTCGGCCGCGGCGGCCGCGAAGGCCGGTGCGAGCGCCGGCAGCAGGGCTGGGTCCGGGTTGCCCGCGGACACGTCCCGCACGCCCTCGGGCACGTCGACGTGGATGTGGTCCCGCCCGGTGGTGGCGGGCGCGGGCCGCACCCGGCTGCCCCGGCGCCCGGCGGTCTCGATGACCCCGCGCTCGCGCAGCACCCGGTACGCGGCCGCGACGGTGTTGGGATTGACGCCGAGATCGACCGCCAACTCCCTCATGGGAGGCAGCAGTTGCCCCGGTTCGAGATGTCCGGCACCCACCGCGCGCTCGACGCTCGCCGCGATTTCCGCTGCACGCCGACCCTCGATCCGATATTCTCCTAGCACAAAGCAGATTATGCACTAGTGCAATGGAGACCGCAATGCAGGGGACCCAGCAGCCGACCCCGACGGCCGACACCTACCCGCCGACCGACCGCACCGTCCCCACCCGGTCCGCGCACAAGGCGTCCTACGACAAGGAACTGGTGCACGCGATACTCGACGAGGCGTACGTCTGCCACCTCGGCTTCGTCCGCGACGGGGCGCCCGTGGTGCTGCCGACGCTCTACGGCCGGGTCGGCGAGCGGCTTTACGTGCACGGCTCGACCGGATCGCGTCCCCTGCGCATGGCCGGCCAGGCCGATCCGGGCCTGCCGGTCTGCCTGACGGTCACCCATGTCGACGGCCTGGTGCTGGCCCGCTCCGCCTTCCACCACTCGGTCAACTACCGCAGTGTCGTGGTGCACGGCACCGCCCACCAGGTCACCGACCCCGACGAGAAGCGCATGGCCCTGGACGCGCTGGTCGACCACGTGGTGCCCGGCCGGTCGGCCGACTCGCGCCCCGGCAACGCGAAGGAACTGGCCGCGACCGCCGTGCTCCGCCTCGACCTCACGGAGGTGTCGGCCAAGCTGCGCACGGGCGGCGCCGCCGACGAGCCCGAGGACCTCGCCCTCCCCTACTGGGCCGGCGTGATTCCGGTGCGCAGGACCTACGGCGCTCCGCTCCCCGAGGCGGACCTCGCACCCGGCACCGAGATCCCGGGGTACCTCGCGGGCCTGTAGACGGAGGAGTCAGGGGCGCCGGCGCCCGGCGGCCCGGCGGCCGCAGGGGCCAGGGCGCCCCTCCCCCTGTCACACCAGGGCAGGTTCCTCGGCAGCCGGCCGTGCTCCTCGGGTCTCCGCGACGGCGAGGCCGCCGACGGAGCCGAGCATCAGCGCGGTGCCCACCAGCGTCGCCGCCGTCAGCCGCTCGCCCAGCACGGCGACCGCCAGCACCGCCGCGCTGACCGGCTCCAGGAGCATGATCACCGACACGGTGGCCGAGCGGACGACGGCCGCGCCCGCGAAGTAGAGGGCGTAGGCGAGGGCCGTCGGCACGGTGCCGATGTAGGCGAGCAGCCACAGCAGCCGGACCGGTTCGACGGTGTGCGGCACCAGCCCCTCGACCGCCGCGAGCGGCAGCAGACAGAGCGTGGCCACGGCGAACGCCCCCACGGTCGTGGCGGAGTGGTCGGCGCCGCCGCTCCGCCCCCACCTGCGGGTCAGCAGCGTCATGCCGCTGTACCCGGCCGCGGAGGCCAGGGCGAGCAGCACACCCCACGGCCGTACGGCGGCACCCCCGCTGCCGAGCACCAGCACCCCGAGCCCGGCCAGCGCCCCGGCGACCGCGGCCGTGCCGGACCGGCCGAGCCGTTCGCCGAGGGTGAGGCGGGCGCCGAGCGCGATGAGGACGGGCCCGGCGCCGAGGGTGACGACCGTCGCGACGGCCAGTCCGGTCGCGGACACGGCGGCGAAGTAGGCGGTCTGGAACACGGCGAGCCCGAGCCCGGTGGCACCGGCCCGCAGCAGGACGACGCCGCGGTTCACCGGCGCCGCCGGCCGCACGCGCGGCCGCAGCAGGCGCACGGCGAGCAGCAGGACGACGCCCGCGAGGCAGCGCCAGAAGGACAGCGCGGCCGGTCCCATGTCACTGGCCCGGTAGACCAGGGAGGCGGCGGCACCGGCGGTGCCCCAGGCGGCACCGGCGACGATCAGGTAGAGGAGGCCACGCCCGACGGGCAGGCCTGAAGAAGCATGCGACACGAGTTCTCTCCGCAGAGTGCAGAAGTTCGGAAGGAGGACCCCGGTGCGACGGGGTCGTCGGACTTCTTCTGCGGGCAGCACCGCGCGGGCCCGGCCGCGTTCCGTGCCGCGGAAGGCCCGCGGGCCGGCCGGAGCGCCGGGCTCGTCGAAGGAGGCCCGCCTCGGTCAGGCGACCGGCGGCGAGACGGCGAGTGCGCGCGTATGCATGTCCGGCACCCTAGACCGTCGTTCCGCGCGCCGACAACTCCCGGTCGCCACCGCCGCCCGCGGCCGGTTCCGCCGCTGCCCCCGCGGGCGTCGAGGACTGTGCGATGAAGGCGCCCAGGAGGACGACGGCACCGCCGGCCACCTGCGGCGCGGAGAGGTGCTCGCCGAGCAGGACCCAGGCCAGCACGGTCGCGATGACCGCCTCCAGGCAGGCCACCACACCCGCCACCTGGGGCGAGAGCCGACGCACCGAGAGCACGCCGGTGACGTACGCCAGGACGGTGGCGACCAGCACGATCCAGACCAGCAGCACGGCGGCCGGGACCGCTGTGCCGTTCATGTCCGCGGTGTGCGCGAGCACCGTCCAGTCCATGCCCCAAGGCCGGGCCACGGCGGTCAGGACGACGGCCCCGACGAGCAGCCCGTACGCGATGACACCGAGCGGGTCCGGCGCCTGGTCACCGGCGTCGCCGCCCTGGTCGGACAGGACGAAGTAGCCGACCTGGCAGCAGGCCGCGCCCAGGGCGAGCAGCAGACCGAGGGCGTCGAAGCCGAGGCCGGACCAGACCTCGACGACACAGGCGAGCCCGCCGGCGGCGAGGACCACACCGAGGGCTGCGGCCCGGGTGACCGGCCGCCGCTGCACGAAGCGGACCCAGCCGAGCACCAGGGCCGGTGCCAGGTACTCGATGAGCAGGGCCACCCCGACGGGGATACGGGAGAGCGCGGCGAAATAGCACGCCTGGACGCCCGCCACGGCGAGCAGGCCGAACCCGGCGAGCAGCAGGGGGCGGCTGCGCAGCAGCGCGCGATGGCGCACGGCGAGCGGGAGCATCACGAGCGCCGCGCCGGTGACGCGCAGCCAGACGACGTGCAGCGGGTCGAGGCCCGCCTCGATCAGCGGTTTGGCCGCGACCCCGGAGCCGCCGAAAGCGACCGCGGAGACGAGCGCGAGACCGAGCCCGACGCCTTTGCCGGACTGCCCCTGACTGATCCCAGACGTAACCACCGGCACATGATGACAGGCGGCGACATGAGCGTCACCCTCGTTGGCACCTGTCTCACCGGCTGGACGCGGGCATCACACCTGGAGGACGCGAGGGGGGCGCCGCGCCGCCCGCGCGCACGGTCGACGGTGGGGGCGGGGACAAGGGGGGCGTTCCGCGTTCAGACAGGGGTGGGGGCCACGGCCCCTGGCCAAGGGCGGGTGTGGGCGGCGGGACGGCGGCAGCGTCAGCGCGTGGTGCCGCTGCCGCCGGCGTACTCCTGCGCGCGCTCACGGCGCTCGCCGTGCACCGCGTCCTCCGCTCGCCCCAGGCGCTCACCGTCCCCGGCGAAGGCGGCCACCACCGGCTCCCGGCGCTCGTCACCCCTGGCGGCCACCACCGGCTCCCGGCGCTCGTCACCCCTGGCGTCCGCCGCCTGCTGCCGGTGCTCGTCCTCTCCGCCGTCCGCGGCGTCGATACGGGCGGCCAGTTCCCGTGCGTCGATCCCCGCGCGGGCGAGCACCTCGACGGCCCGCGACCCGGGGTCGGCGGTGACCGCTGCGAGGAGGTCGAGGCCGCCCGCCGGGCCGTCGCCGCGGCGGGCGGCGCGCGCACGGGCGTGTTCCAGCGCGGCCGACGCGGCCGGTGAGCAGCCGTCGGCCTCCGCGACCACGGACTCGGACTCGCCCACGCTCGCGCTCACCACGGGGAGCGCCCCGGAATCCTCGACGCTGGTCTGCCAGCGCAGTCCGTAACCGATGCTGCGCTGGACGAGGTAGCCGAGCAGCCGGGCGATCCGCGGCCCGTCGGCGAAGACGGCACGCACCCCGGGGTCCGCCTCCAGGAGGGTGTGCAGCAGATGGGCGGTGTCGGTCTGCCGGTCCCCGTCCCGGACCGCCCTCCTGCGCGCAGCGGCGACCACCGCCACCAGCTCGGCACTGAGCCCGGCGTCGTCGTCGGGACGGCCGCCGTCCCGCTCGGGGACCTGCTGCCTGGGGATACGGGGTTGCACATCCCCCAGCCCATCAGTCCCGCGGGTCCCGGTCATCCCCGGCCAGAAGCATTTCCGCATCCCACGCAGAGTGGACCCGGGCGGACGGAATCTCCTCCTTACGGATGAGATCAGGTCAATCGGCACAGAGTCCACCGGGGAGGCGCACAGCCGCTCACAGCACCGCCCGCCGCCTGCCCCAGCCCCAACCCCGCACGCGCGCCCGCGCGAAGGCGCCCCGCGGACCATTCCGCGGGGCGCCCGTCACGAGGACGCTCACTCCTCGTCGGCGAGGATCAGGTACAGCTTCTTGCGGGCGTCGTTGATGACGGCGAGCGCCTTCTCGCGCTGCTCCTTGCTGCCGGTCTTCCAGACCTGCCCGAAGGCCTCCATCAGCCCGAAGCCGGCCTGGCGGATCTCCCCGAGAACCTCCCAGTCGATCCCGCGCGAGGCCTCCTCCCAGGGAGCTTCCGGCCCTTCGCCGGCGACGGCGCGGCCCTCCTCGGTGAGCGAGAACAGCTTCTTGCCGCCCTCGGACTCGCTGACGATGAGCCCTTCGTCCTCCAGCAGTTGAAGCGTCGGGTAGACCGAGCCCGGGCTGGGCTTCCACGCCCCGCCGCTGCGCTCGGCGATCTCCTGGATCATCTCGTAGCCGTGCATGGGCCGTTCCCTGAGCAGGGCCAGGATCGATGCCCGTACGTCGCCGCGCCGTGCCCTGCCGCGCGGTCCGCCGCGCCCTCGCCCGCCCCAGGGGCCGGGTCCGAAACCCGGTCCGAAGCCAGGGCCGCCGGGGCCGAACCCGGGCCCGCCCGGCCCGAACGGGCCGAAGGCAGCCCGCCGCCCCTCGAAACCTCCCAGGCCGCCCCGGGGGCCGCCGCGCCGGTGTCCACGTTCGAATCCGTGGGTACGCATCGGAACCACTCCATTCCATCGTTGATCTGTCGCGATACCTCAACGATATATCGGAACAGCTCGCCCGACAACCACGTTTCCCACGGCGCCTTTCCGCATGCGGCTCTCCCCCTCGGCAGGCGGCTCTGCCCGGCTTCCCCCGCGGCCTCGTCCGGCCGTGCCGGCCCGGGCCACGAGCCACCCGACACGAATTGGCCTTGGCCGGACGCGCGGTGGTGCCCCTACGGTCGGGGGATGCGGATTCGAATCGTCGACGCCTTCACCGACCGCCCCTTCGCCGGCAACCCGGCCGGGGTGCTGCTCCTCGACGCCTTCCCCGAGGACGACTGGCTGCAGAAGGTGGCCCGGGAGGTCAACCACGCCGAGACGGCGTTCGCGCACCCGCTGCCCGGGGGCGGGGAGGCCGACTGGGCGCTGCGCTGGTTCACCCCCGTCACCGAGGTCGCCCTGTGCGGGCACGCCACGCTCGCCACCGCCCACGTCCTGTACGCCACCGGGGCGCACTCGGGTGCGGCCCGCTTCGCCACCCACAGCGGCGTGCTCGTCGCCGCGCCCGCCGACGACGGCGCGATCGCCCTCGACTTCCCGACCGCCCCGCTCACCGAGGTCGAACTGCCCGACGGAGCAGCCGAGGCCCTGGGCGCCGAGCCGCGCACCGCCTTCGACACCGGCCCGGGCGTGGGCGACCTGGTGCTGGAACTGGCGGACGAGAAGACGGTCCGGGCGCTGGCTCCCGATCACAAGGCGCTGGCCGCCTGCTCGGCGCGCGGCGTCATCGCCACCGCGCGGGCCGAGGACCCCGGCCGCGGCTACGACTTCGTCTCACGGTGCTTCTTCCCGAACGTGGGCATCGACGAGGACCCGGTGACCGGCAGTGCCCACACCGCCCTCGCCCCCTACTGGTCCGAGCGCCTGGGCCGCTCCGCCCTCACCGGCCTCCAGGCCTCCCCGCGCTCAGGGCTGGTCCGCACCGAGGTGCGCGGCGAACGCACCCTGCTCACCGGCCACGCGGTCACGGTCATCGACGGCGAACTCCACGCCTGACAGCACGCCGGCCCACGTCCCTCACCCGGCGCGGGCGAGGGCCGGTCAGGCCGTGGGCAGCCAGCCGACCTTCCCGGCCAGCAGGGCGTAGCCGACGAACGCGCCGATGTCGAGCAGCGAGTGGGCAACCACGAGCGGCCCGACCCGGCCCCACCGCCGGTAGAGCCAGACGAAGACCACGCCCATGACCATGTTGCCCAGGAAGCCGCCGATGCCCTGGTAGAGGTGGTAGGAGCCGCGCAGTACGGAACTGGCGGCCAGCGCGGTCCCCGGGGCCCAGCCCAGTTGCCGCAGTCTGCGCAGCAGATAGCCGACGACGATGACCTCTTCGAGGACGGCGTTCTGCACGGCGGACAGCACAAGGACGGGGTACTTCCACCACACCCCGGGCAGCGCCTCCGGAACCACGGTCAGGTTGAAGCCCAGGCCGCGGGCGGCCAGGTAGAAGGCGATGCCGGTGCTGCCGATGACCGCCGCGACGGCGGCTCCGCGGCCGAGGTCGGGCCAGGGCCGGGAGCGGTCGAAGCCGAGGGTGCGCAGGCTCTGTCCCTCGCGCAGCAGCAGGTGCGCGACGAGGGCGACGGGCACGAGCGCGGTGGCGATCCCGAAGAGCTGCCAGGCCAGGTCGAGCCAGGGGCGGCCCGGCGCGGCGGAGGCGTTGAGGGTGGCGGCCTGGTCCTTGAGGCCGCCGGGTTTCGTGACCGACCCGAGGAAGCTGATCAGGGCGGAGACGCCGCTCGCCCCGAGCGAGAGCGCCAGGACGAGGAGCGTCTCGTCCCGGAAGGTCCGCCGCGACAGCCGCTCGCCCGGCCAGGAACCGGCCTCGGGCCCCGCTTCCGCCTGCACACGCGCCTCCAGTCCACGTCCTGAGAGGTCACAGCTTGCCCGATCCGCCGCGCCGCGGCACGGCCGCCCCCTGCCCGACGCCCGGAGCGCGGCCCGGCACGGATCAGCACGGCCCGGCACCGCACGGATCCCAGGGCGCGACACCCTGGGATCGGCGCGGCGCGGCATCGCGCGGATCGCGCGGGCCCCCGGGGGCAGCCGCCGTCAGCCCAGCGGCACCGGCTCGGGCAGGCCGACCGGCCAGGTGTGGACGGGTTCGCCCATCCGCATCAGTTCGCAGTAGCGCCGGGTCGTGGCGGCCAGCGCCGCGTTCCGGTCGAGTCCCTGCTCCTGCCAGGCCCGGTGGAAGGTGGCGGCCTGCCACTGCGCGCCGTTGACCCGGCGCCGGCACCGCTCCTCGATCACCCCGAGGTACCGGTCCCGGTCCACCGGCTCCACGCCCCATGCGTTCAGTCCGGACTCGGCCAGCGGCAGCAGTTCGTCGCGGACCAGGGTGACCGCGTCGATCTCGGCGGTGCCCGAGGAACGGCCGCGCCGGGGCCAGGTGAAGCGGGCGTCGATCCCGTGCCGGCAGGCGGCGTCGAAGTTGGCCGCCGCGGCCTCGAAGGGCAGCCGGGTCCACACCGGCCGCGGCTCCTCGGCGAGGGCGCGGACCAGTCCGTAGTAGAACACCGCGTTGGCGACCACGTCCGTGACCGTCGGTCCGGCGGGCAGCACGCGGTTCTCCACGCGCAGGTGCGGTACGCCGTCCGCGACGTCGTAGACCGGCCGGTTCCAGCGGTAGATCGTGCCGTTGTGCAGCACCAGTTCGGCGAGTTTCGGGACGCCTCCGGCGTCGAGCACCTCCAGGGGGTCCTCGTCGTCGCAGATCGGCAGCAGCGCCGGGAAGTAGCGCAGGTTCTCCTCGAACAGGTCGTACGCCGAGGTGACCCAGCGCTCGCCGAACCAGGTGCGCGGACGCACACCCTGCGCCTGGAGTTCGGGCGGGCGGGTGTCCGTGGACTGCTGGAACAGGGGCGGCCGCGACTCGCGCCACAGTTCGCGCCCGAAGAGGAACGGCGAGTTGGCGCCCACCGCGATCTGGGCCGCGCTCGCCGCCTGCGCCGCGTTCCACACGTCCGCGAAGCGCCCGGGGGTGACCTGGAGGTGGAGCTGCACCGAGGTGCAGGCGGCCTCCGGCACGATGGACTTCGAGGTGCACACGAGGTGCTCCACCCCGTCGATGTCCAAGGTGAAGTCCTCACCGCGGGCGGCGACGATCTGATCGTTGAGCAGCGTGTAACGGTCGACGTCGGAGAGGTTGGAGGAGACGAGGTCGTCCCGGTCGAGCGTCGGCAGAATACCGATCATCGCTATGGAGGAGTCGACCTCGCCGGCTTTCCGGTCGGCATATGCCAGCGACGTCCTCAGTTCCTCGGCGAGCCGGTCGAATACGCGGCCGCCCAGCCGGTGCGGGGCGATGTTGACTTCCAGATTGAACATGGCGAGTTCTGTTTGGAAGTCCCGGCTGGCGATGCGCTCGAGTACTTGCCCATTCAGCATTTTCGGCATCCCGTCGGAGCCCACGAGATTCAATTCGATCTCCAGCCCCATGAGGTTCTTGGGGCGGTCGAACCGCTTCTCCGCCAGCAGCCGCTCCAGCCCTGTCAGGCACCGCCTGAGCTTGTCGCGGTAGCGGTTGCGATCGGACAGGTCGAAACGTCCTGCCACGACCTTCTCCCCCATCGCAGCGTCCTTCCTCGCTCGGGCGGGCCTTGAGGATCGGGCCGCCGGGGTCCTGGTCAGGTGGGATGATGCCCCGCGAACGCGATCGATAACGTCCCGCGCCGGCCGAGCACCGACTACGCTGGTCTCAAGTGTCCGGAGGCACATTCACGAGGCATGGAACACCCAGCAGTTTCGGGTGCCCAGGAAGCACTCGTGAAAAACGCCGACGACAACGAGCCGTCCGCCGCGGGGACAGAACCCGAGGTCATCGCGGCGTCACCCGCTCGGAGCCGGGATGATTCCCGCATATCTCCGGCCGAATGAACCCTTGCCGTCCGCGCCGGAAACGGGTAGACGAAACAACACCTGAACATTTGTCGTATAAACTCTGCACCACGGCAGAAGGTCGGCGTCCACGACCCTGGACCTGTGCCGTCAAGGATCAAGCGGCAGGCCGCGCTCCGTCCCACTTCGCTGACCGGACCCCGGCCGCCACCCTGCCCCGAGAGCTGACAGCGCTGTCCGCCCCCGCCCCGCCCTCGCGCCACCGTGCCTGCCGAATGAGAGGCGACCCACCATGCCGCTGCATGTCCCCCCGGCCCCCGCGCCCGCGCTCCGCTCCGTCCTCACGGCACTCGGTTCCCCCACCGCGGTGAGCGAGGCACGGATCTCCGCCCTCCGTTCCGCTCAGGAGCCCGCCACTCCCGAACTGCCGCTGCCCGTGCACGTCCTGGACCGGATCACTCCCGAGGGGGTCTCCGCGACCCGGCTGGCGGGGTGGCGTTTCCTGATCCGCTGCGGCGATCACGCGGTGGCCGCGGCGGAGACCCGGCTCACCCCGGACGGCTGGGCCTTCTCACACTTCTTCGAAGGCCCGTACGTCACATCGACCGAGCGCGCCCTGCGGCAGGCGGAGACCATGGCACAGCCCTACCAGCCGCGCCTGCTGTCGATGCCCAGCCTGTACACGCTCACGCTCTGGCTGCACGGCGACCTCTCCGACGACGGCGCCGCCGGCCACCCGGCCGCCACCGACCTGCTCGTCCCGCTGGCGCCGGCCCCGCCCGGCATCCCGGCCCACGTGCCGCACCGGGTCGCCGACCTGCTGCCCCTGCTCACCCACCGGGTGACGCCGATTCGGCTCATGGGTTCCCCCGCCTGAGCCGCCCGGTTCCTCCGAGTCGCCCGGCCCCTGAGTCCTGAGCGTCCCGAGCCCTCTCCGCCCGTCCTGCACCCCGCTGCCGGCCACCTGGCAGCGGGGTGCTTTCTGTCGCGCCGTCCGACATCCAGCTCCCTGTCCGCCTCGGCATCGGCATCGGCAGCCGCACCCGTATCCTCATGCCGGGACCGCGTCGCCCGATCCGTATGCCGCTCACCGGAGCCACATGTCGCTCTCTTGAGCAGATCAGGAGCCGAACGACCAGGTGGCCCGACCGGACTAGCCCCATCCGGCCCCCTCGAACCACCCGAAGGGACGGTGCGGTGCAGGTGAACCGCTCGCGCGGGTGACGCGTCCTGAATCTGTGAGAGGCGGTGCCGCGATATTCCTGCGGAATCACGTCCGCGGGGCAACACTGGTTTCAGTCCGACTCATCATCAAACGGGGGGCGGCCATGGAGCATGCCACCAGCCGCAGGACACGCACGACAGCCATCCCGGACCACACGACACGACGAGAGATCCCACCCATGTGCCAGCACCAGCCACCGTGTCCCTCAGCCGACTCCGCCGACCGGGAATCCGCCCGTCTCGTGGCGCACCACCCGGAGCAGGGCTGGAGCCTGCTGTGCAACGGCGTCCTGCTCTTCGAGGACACCGGTGAGCTTCTGCCGGACGGCCAGATCATCGCCCCGCACCGCCCGCTGGGCGCCGACCGGGTGATGACCGCCGCCTGATCGGGCACGACCGGGCAGGGAACACGAGCGCGGCCGGGCGGCGAGCACGGGCCCGCGCCGAGCACGACCGGGCGGCGCCGCGAACGGGAGCGCCGCCCGCGCACCACCGGGGCCGGTCCGCACACTCCGTGCGGCCCGGCCCCGCCGCGTCTCCCCCCCCCGTTATGTTTTCCGCGGTCCTGCAAGAGGGCCGCTGGCCTCCGGACCCGGCATGGCTGTTCCCCCCTGTCGAACTGATGACCTGGGGGGTGGTGCCACCGGGCCCGAGAGGCGCCGTTGGAGACGCTGATGAGAGGTCCGACTACCGCCCGGCCTGGTGCAACGCCCGGCCGCTTGCGGGTGGCAGGTCTGCATAACGTGGATGCGCGCACGACGCCAACGCCCCGGCCAGCACGCACGACATCCGTTCGGGAGGACGGCTTGTACGACAGCGACGAGATAGGCGTCTTCCTTGGCCTGGACGTCGGCAAGACGAACCATCACGGGCACGGGCTCACCCCGGCCGGCAAGAAGGTCTTCGACAAGCAGCTACCCAACACCGAACCCAGACTGCGGGAGGTCTTCACCAAGCTGAAGACCAAGTTCGGCACCGTGCTGGTCATCGTGGACCAGCCCGCCTCCATCGGAGCCCTCCCGCTCACGGTCGCCCGGGACACGGGTTGCCAGGTCGCCTACCTGCCCGGACTGGCCATGCGACGGATCGCCGACCTGTATCCGGGCGAGGCGAAGACCGACGCCCGCGACGCCGCCGTGATCGCCGACGCCGCACGGACGATGCCGCACACCCTGCGCTCGCTGGAACTGACCGACGAGATCACCGCCGAACTGACCGTGCTGGTCGGCTTCGATCAGGACCTGGCGGCCGAGGCCACCCGAACCAGCAACCGGATCCGCGGCCTGCTCACCCAGTTCCACCCCAGCCTGGAGCGCGTCCTGGGCCCCCGGCTCGACCACCAGGCCGTCACCTGGCTGCTGGAACGCTACGGATCCCCCGCCTCCCTGCGAAAGGCCGGACGCCGCAAACTCGTCGAGGTCATACGGCCCAAGGCCCCGCGCATGGCCGCCCGGCTGATCGACGACGTCTTCGACGCCCTCGACGAACAGACCGTCGTCGTTCCCGGCACCGGCACCCTCGACATCGTCATCCCGTCGCTGGCCCGCTCTCTCGGCGCCGTCCACGAACAGCGACGGGCACTCGAAGCCCAGATCGAGGCCCTGCTGGAGGATCACCCTCTTTCCAAGGTCCTGACGTCGCTGCCCGGCGTCGGCGTCAGGACCGCCGCCACACTGCTGGTCACCGTCGGCGACGGCACCAGCTTCCCCACCGCCGCCCACCTGGCCTCTTACGCCGGCCTCGCCCCCACGACCAAGTCCTCCGGGACCTCGATCCACGGCGAACACGCACCCCGCGGCGGCAACCGGCAACTCAAGCGGGCGATGTTCCTGTCCGCGTTCGCAGCCCTGCACGATCCCGCCTCCCGCACCTACTACGACAAATGCCGGGCCAGAGGAAAGACCCACACCCAGGCACTGCTCCGTCTGGCCCGACAACGGATCAACGTGCTGTTCGCGATGCTCCGCGACGGCACCTTCTACGAACCCAGAACCCCACGCCTCGCTTGACGAACGACATAGAGGCACCCCCCCGCCGACGCGGCCCGTCACCCGCCGTGAGCCGCCCCCGCGGACGCCCCCGGCTCGTACGCGAACCAGTCGAAGGCCGCGCTGCCCTCGGTCACGTACATGCCGATCACCCGGCCGGTGAAGCCGGTGGCGACCTGAGTGGACAGGTACCGCCCGTCGAGTTCGGCCAGGCGTACCGTTCCTTCGGGCCCTTCGACCGAGAAGGCGATCGCGTCGGGCCCGCCCGCGCGCAGCCCGGGTGCCGCACCGCCCGGGGCGGTGACCGTGGGCGGCGGCACGTCCGACGTACGGATCCCGACGCGCAGGACGAGCGGTCCCGGCGGTACGGGATGCGCGGCGATCCGCTGCCGTACCGGCCCGATCCGGGCGATCACGCTCGCCGTCCCGCCGTGGACCTCCAGGTCGTAGTGGTGCGCCTCGTCCAGGCGGACGGACAGCCCCGCCCGGCTCGATCCGGGGTCGAGCCGGGCCCGCGCACGGCAGTCCGGGTGCTGCTGCCTGCGGCCGACGAAGGTGTGGCCGGGCCGGTCGAGACTGTCCCCGGTCGCGTGCAGCGTCAGCCACCCCGGTCGGTGGCCGAGCGACCAGGAGCCGTCCTCCCTGCCGCGCGGAGAGATCCACTGCGGCGCGAGAGCGGGCGCGTCGAAGTCGTCCCGCACCGGATCCGGCGGCAGCGGGTGCCAGGCCGCCGGGGCCGGGTGCCGCTCCTGGACCGGGCCGGCCTTCGGCCATCCGTCCACCCACTCCACCGGCACCAGGAAGGTCTCCCGGCCGAGCACGTGGAACTCGGGGAAGTACCCCCGGGGGCGGGTCCCCAGCAGCACCATCCACCAGGTCCCGTCCGCGGCCCGCACGAGATCGCCGTGGCCGGTGCACTGGACCGGAAGACCGGTGCTGCGGTGGGAGAGGACCGGGTTGCCGGGCGCGGGTTCGTAGGGGCCGCGCGGCGAACGCGCCCGGGCGACCGAGACGCTGTGCCCGTGCGCCGTGCCGCCCTCGGCCACCAGCAGGTACCACCAGTCGCCGATCCGGTACAGGTGGGGCGCCTCCGGATCCCGCATCCCGGTCCCGGACCACACCTTCAGCGGGCCCTCCAGCACCTTGCCCGTCGCCGGGTCGATACGGGCCAGCCCCACGCCGGCCACGGCGCACCAGCAGTTCCCGTCGTCGTCCCAGGCGAGGTCGGGGTCGATGCCGGGCAGGTCGATCCAGACCGGGTCGGACCACGGCCCCTCGGGGCGGTCCGCGGTGACGAGGAAGTTCCCGCCGCCGCCGACGCTGGTGGTGATCACGTGGAAGCGGCCCTCGTGGTACCTGATCGTCGGGGCGTAGACACCGGCGGAGGCGGGCAGGTCGGCCGGCAGCCGCAGTTGTCCGGGCCGGTCGAGGACGTTGCCGGTCTGCCGCCAGTGGACCAGGTCCCGGCTGTGGAAGAGGGGGACCCCGGGAAAGTACTCGAAGCTGGAACACACCAGGTAGTAGTCCTCCCCGACCCGGCACACGCTGGGATCGGGATGAAAACCGGGGATCACCGGATTGTCGTACGCCCGCATGGATGCCGGCCCCTTCCTGAACGTCTCGGCCACAGGTCCTGCCCCGCGCGTCCCGTACGCACGCGCCTCTCGTGCGCACGCGCCTCTCGTGCGCACGCCCCGCACGGGCGTCCCGCCCCGGCGTCACGCCTCGCCGTCACGAATATTTCGCCGGGTGCGGCGAACCTTGCGATCTCGCACTGTAAGGGCGGCCGGGGGCGCCGACAAGATCGCGGCCGGATCGCGGGAGGCGGACGCCTCCCGGCTCCCCGAGCACCGGAAGGGTGCTGGCCGGACGTCAAGAACGGGCGGCGCCGCGTCAGAGGCGTGTCAAGAGGCCTCGCCCGCACCACGGGCGCGCCCTAGCGTGGAGGTCATGAGGCACTGCTCCGACACGCGACCGACGGCGGGGACGCCCGCGCGGCGCTCCGTCGCGGTGGCCCGTGACCGCCACTGGGCGGGGGATGTGCACACCGCCGTCCGGTGCGCGGTGGCGCTGTTCGGCCTGCTGCTGTCGATCGACGGGGGCACCGGCGGCCTCACCTGGTGGCGCGCGGTGCTCTGGCTCGCCCTGTCGGCCGGCCTCCTGGGCGTGCTCTGCCCGCCTCGTGTGAGCGCCGGTGAGGGCTGGCTCTCCGCGTGCGCGCCTCTGCGTCACCGGCGGGTGCGTACGGACCGGCTGGTGTCGGTGCGGGTCCTGGCCGGCGTCTCACGGCGCCTGGTCCTGCGCGACGCGCTCGGCGCCCGCGTCGAGATCGATCCCCGGACCCTCGTGGACAACCCCGCCCTGTGGTGCCGGCTCGAGGAGGACGCCCGGAAGTCGGCGGCGAGCGGCTGTCTGCGGTACGGCCGGAGCGCGCTGCGCGACCTGGCGGAGCAGGTGGACCGCGAGACGGCCCTCACCGTCTTCCGGATCTCGGGACTGGAGCCATGAGCCTGGCACCGCATCCCCGGCTGCCGTGAGCCGGGCGCACCGCGGACCGCGCTCGCCGGCCGCCGGACGGACCGCTCCGACGGGGGCGCCCGGTCGTCCGCCCAGGTGAACGGGCGCGGCGCCCCGGTCGTTATTAACGGAAGATTGACGCGTGCCCACCCCGGTACGCACGGCTCGAAGGTCACGCTCCACTTACGCTGGTGCCCCGTCCGCCGGTCCGGCCGGATTCCCCCGCTGAGCCGCACGCCGGGCTGAGCCGCACTTCAGGAGCAGGGCCGATGGCCACCACCGAACACCCTCCCAGCCGTCTGCGCGCCTGGATGCTGGAGGGCCTGTCCGACATGGGCAAGGGCATACAGCAGGCGCCGCACGCCGCACCCGAGCCCCCGCACAAGGGGCAGCGCTGGTGGCGGGTCATGTGCCTGACCGGTGTCGACTACTTCTCCACCCTCGGCTACCAGCCGGGCATCGCGGCGCTGGCCGCCGGTCTGCTGTCGCCCGTCGCCACCCTCGTCCTGGTGCTCGTCACCCTGGTGGGCGCACTGCCGGTGTACCGCAGGGTGGCCGAGGAGAGCCCGCACGGCGAGGGGTCGATCGCCATGCTGGAGCGGCTGCTGTCGTTCTGGCAGGGCAAGCTGTTCGTCTTGGCCCTGCTCGGCTTCGCCGCCACGGACTTCCTCATCACCATCACCCTGTCGGCCGCGGACGCCTCGACCCACCTGGTGGAGAACCCGCACCTGACCAGCGCCCTGCACAGCCACCAGATGCTGATCACGCTCGTCCTGGTGGCGCTGCTCGGCGCGGTGTTCCTCAAGGGCTTCCTGGAGGCCATCGGCGTCGCGGTGGCACTGGTCGGCATCTACCTCCTCCTGAACGTCGTGGTGGTGGTCGTCGGGCTGTGGCACGTCATCACCGCCGGTCATCTGGTGACCGACTGGACTAGCGCCCTGACCGTCCAGCACAGCAGCGTCTTCGCCATGGTCGGCGTGGCCCTGCTGGTCTTCCCCAAGCTCGCGCTCGGCCTGTCCGGCTTCGAGACCGGCGTCGCCGTGATGCCGCACGTCAGGGGCGACGCGGCCGACACCGAGGAGCGGCCCGCCGGCCGGATCCGGGACACGAAGAAGCTGCTCACCACGGCCGCGCTGATCATGAGCTGCTTCCTGATCGCCACCAGCTTCATCACCACGCTGCTGATCCCGGCGGCGGAGTTCAAGGCCGGCGGCAAGGCCAACGGGCGTGCCCTGGCCTACCTCGCGCACCACTACATCGGGAACACCTTCGGCACGGTCTACGACATCTCGACCATCGCGATCCTGTGGTTCGCCGGCGCCTCCGCGATGGCCGGGCTGCTCAACCTGATGCCCCGCTACCTGCCGCGTTACGGCATGGCCCCGCACTGGGCCCGCGCGGTGCGCCCGATGGTCATCGTCTTCATCCTGATCGCCTTCGTGGTCACCTGGATCTTCGACGCCAACGTGGACAAGCAGGGCGGCGCCTACGCCACCGGTGTCCTCGTACTGATCAGTTCCGCGGCCATCGCGGTGACCATCGCCGCCCACAAGGCCGGGCAGCGCAAGTGGACCGTGGGGTTCGCGGTGATCGCCACCGTGTTCCTGTACACGACCGTCGTGAACGTCATCGAGCGGCCCGACGGTGTGAAGATCGGTGCCTGCTTCATCGCCGGGATCATCCTGGTCTCGCTGCTGTCCCGGCTGGCCCGCGCCTTCGAGCTGCGGGTGACCAGCGTGACGCTGGACCCGATGGCGGAACGTTTCGTCAGGGACATCGCCAGCCGCAAGATCCGGTTCATCGCCAACGAGCCCGACCGGCGGGACAAGGCCGAGTACCGCGACAAGATCGAACAGATCCGCTCCGACAACGACATCCCGGCCACGGAGGACTTCGTCTTCGCCGAGGTGACGGTCACCGACCCCTCCGAGTTCGAGGCCGGCCTCAAGGTGCGCGGTGAGGTCCTGCACGACCGCTACCGCGTCCTTTCGCTGGAGTCCGCCTCCGTCCCGAACGCCCTGGCCGCCCTGCTCCTGCACGTCCGCGACACGACGGGCCACACCCCGCACATCTATTTCGAGTGGACCGAGGGCAACCCGTTCCGCAACTTCCTCCGCTTCTTCCTCTTCGGGCAGGGCGAAGTCGCCCCCGTCACCCGCGAGGTCCTGCGGGAGGCGGAACCGGACCGCGCCAAGCGGCCCCACGTCCACACCGCCTGAGCCCGCCACCGCCCTGGCCTGCGCGCACCCCGGCGACCCCCGCGCAGGACCGCTGTGGTGCCACGACTGCGGGGCGGGCCCAGGAAGCCCCTGACGGCGGTCCCACCGCCTGGCGGCAGCCCCAGGACGGGCGCAGCGGGCCCTGACCTCCGACGTCACCCCGCCGGCCGCGGGCGCGCCCCTGCGTCCGCCACGCTCCCCGGAGAGCCTTATCGTGACCGGCATGCAGTCCTACACCATCGGCCAGGCCGCCCGTCTCCTCGGCGTCAGTCCGGACACCGCACGCCGGTGGGCGGACGCGGGCCGGGTGGCCACCCACCGCGACGAGAACGGGCGGCGGCTCGTCGACGGACGGGACCTCGCCGCGTTCTCGGTGGAGCTGGCCGGAACCGGCGGCGGCGAGGAGGACCCCTCCTACACCTCGGTCCGCAACGCCTTCCCCGGCATCGTGACCGCCATCAAGCTCGGCGACGTCGCCGCCCAGGTCGAGATCCAGGCCGGCCCGCACCGGCTGGTCTCCCTGCTGACCCGGGAGGCCGTCGAGGAACTGGGCCTGGAGGTCGGCATGGAGGCCACCGCCCGTGTGAAGTCGACGAACGTCCACATCGACCGGGCCTGAGCCGCCCGCCCCCGCCCACGCGAGAGGGCTCCGCCCCGGCCCCCCTCACGGGAGTACCGGGGCGGAGCCCTGCGGTCGCGGTGCGGGCGTCCCGCGCCGCTCAGTCCTCGTAGGCGTCCAGCGGCGGGCAGGAGCAGACCAGGTTCCGGTCGCCGAAGGCCTGGTCGATGCGGCGCACCGGCGGCCAGTACTTGTCGACCGCCGAGACACCGGCCGGGAAGACGGCCTCCTCACGGCTGTACGCGTGCTCCCACTCCCCGCCGAGCGCGGCGGCGGTGTGCGGAGCGCCCCGCAGCGGGTTGTCCTCCGCGGGCCACACGCCCGAGCCGACCTTGTCGATCTCGGCGCGGATCGCGATCATCGTGTCGCAGAAACGGTCCAGCTCGGCCAGGTCCTCGGACTCGGTCGGCTCGATCATCAGCGTCCCGGCCACCGGGAACGACATCGTCGGCGCGTGGAAGCCGTAGTCGATGAGCCGCTTGGCCACGTCGTCCACGCTCACGCCGGTCGCCTTGGTCAGCGGACGCAGGTCGATGATGCACTCGTGCGCGACCAGGCCGCCGGGGCCGGTGTAGAGGACCGGGAAGTGCGGCTCCAGGCGCTTGGCGATGTAGTTGGCGGAGAGCACCGCCACCTGCGTGGCGCGCTTGAGGCCCTCGCCGCCCATGAGCCGGACGTACGCCCAGGAGATCGGCAGGATGCCGGCCGAACCCCACGGAGCGGCCGAGATCGGGCCGACGCCGGTCTCGGGACCGGCCTGCGGCTGCAGCGGGTGGTTGGGCAGGTACGGCGCGAGGTGCGAGCGCACACCGACCGGACCGACACCGGGACCGCCGCCGCCGTGCGGGATGCAGAACGTCTTGTGCAGGTTCAGGTGGGAGACGTCGCCGCCGAAGTGGCCCGGCTTGGCCAGACCCACCAGGGCGTTGAGGTTGGCGCCGTCGACGTACACCTGGCCGCCGGCCTCGTGGACCCGGGCGCAGATGTCGGCGACGTGCTCCTCGAACACGCCGTGCGTGGACGGGTAGGTGATCATCAGCACGGCGAGCTGGTCGCGGTGCTGCTCGATCTTCGCGCGCAGGTCCTCGATGTCGACCTCGCCGTCCTCGGCGGTCTTCACGACGACGACCTTCATCCCGGCCATCACCGCGCTGGCGGCGTTGGTGCCGTGCGCGGAGGAGGGGATGAGGCAGACGGTGCGCTGGTCGTCGCCGTTGGCCCGGTGGTAGCCGCGCACGGCGAGCAGACCGGCCAGCTCGCCCTGCGAACCGGCGTTCGGCTGGAGGGAGACCTTGTCGTAGCCGGTGACCTCGGCGAGACGCTCCTCCAGCTCGCGGATGAGCGTGAGGTAGCCCTGTGCCTGCTCGGCGGGCGCGAAGGGGTGCAGCTGCCCGAACTCGGGCCAGGTGACCGGCTCCATCTCGGTGGTCGCGTTGAGCTTCATGGTGCAGGAGCCCAGCGGGATCATGCCGCGGTCGAGCGCGTAGTCGCGGTCGGAGAGCTTGCGCAGGTAGCGCAGCATCGCCGTCTCGGAGCGGTACTGGTGGAAGACGGGGTGGGCGAGGTAGCCGTCGGTGCGCAGCAGGGCCTCGGGCAGCGGCTGACCGGCCGCGGAGTCCAGCGCGTCGATGTCGCCCGAGGTGCCGAAGGCGGACCACACGGCGTGCAGCTGGGCGCGCGTGGTGGTCTCGTCGCAGGCGATCGAGACGTGGTCGGCGTCGACGAGGCGCAGGTTCACCCCGCCCTCACGGGCGGCGGCGACGATCTCGGCGGCCCGGCCCTCGGCCTTGACGGTGAGCGTGTCGAAGTAGGAGCCGTGGACGAGCTGCGCGCCGTCGGCCTTCAGGCCCTCGGCGAGGACGGCGGCGTAGCGGTGGGTGCGCCGCGCGATGTCCTTCAGGCCCTCGGGGCCGTGGTAGACCGCGTACATGCCTGCCATGACGGCGAGCAGCACCTGGGCGGTGCAGATGTTGCTGGTGGCCTTCTCGCGGCGGATGTGCTGCTCGCGCGTCTGCAGGGCCAGCCGGTAGGCCTTATTGCCGGCGGCGTCGACGGAGACGCCGACCAGACGGCCGGGCAGGCTGCGCGCGAACTTCTCCTGGACCGCCATGTAGCCGGCGTGCGGCCCGCCGAAGCCCATCGGCACACCGAAACGCTGCGTGGTGCCGACGGCGATGTCCGCGCCCAGCTCGCCGGGGGACTTGAGCAGGGTGAGGGCGAGCAGGTCGGCGGCGACGGTGACCAGGGCACCGAGTGCGTGCGCCTGGTCGATCACGGGCTTGATGTCGCGCACGGCACCGGAGGCGCCGGGGTACTGCAGGAGTACGCCGTTGATCTCGCGCTCGGCGATGTCCGCCGGGATGCCGTCGCTGAGGTCGGCGACGACGACCTCGACGCCGGTCGGTTCGGCCCGGGTCCGGATGACGGCGATCGTCTGCGGCAGCGCGTCCGCGTCGACCAGGAACAGGCCCTTCTTGTTCTTGCCCATGCGCCGGGACAGCGCCAGTGCCTCGGCGGCGGCGGTGCCCTCGTCGAGCAGGGAGGCGCCGGAGGTGGGCAGCCCGGTGAGGTCGGCGACGACGGTCTGGAAGTTCAGCAGCGCTTCGAGCCGGCCCTGCGAGATCTCGGGCTGGTACGGCGTGTACGCCGTGTACCAGGCCGGGTTCTCCATGACGTTGCGCAGGATGACGGGCGGGGTGAACGTCCCGTAGTAGCCGAGTCCGATCATGGAGCCGAGGACCTGGTTGCGGTCGGCGAGGGAGCGCAGCTCGGCCAGCACCTCGGCCTCGGTGCGGGCGCCGGGCAGGTCGAGGGTGTCGGCGTTCTTGATGACGTCCGGCACGGCGGCGGCGGTGAGTTCGTCGAGCGAGCCGTAGCCGACCTGCGCGAGCATCTTGGCCCGCGCCTCCTGGTCGGGCCCGATGTGGCGCTGCTCGAAGGGGATGCCCTGTTCGAGCTCGGAGAGCGGGGTGCGCTGGGCGGTCATTGCGGAGGCCTCCTGGTCTGACGCGACCTTCGAGGGACACCACGGCGCGGGTGTCCCGACGGCCTCCCCCTCTGTCATCTCAACCTGAGAGCTTCACCGGGCCGCCCGTGGGCACCCGGTTTTCACCGTCGGTGAGAGCGGACGCCGTCGACACCCGCTCTGCTTTCCAGAGTGACCTCGTCCGTGCGGTACGTGGGCCTGAGAGATTCCGGGGAGGATTTGCTCCTTCGGCGCCTCCGATCGTGCTGGAGGACTCTCCCGCACGGGGTCAGCAGCCGCTGCCAGGGTACCAGCGGCCCGTGACCCGGAGCCTTCGAGTGGCCGCCCCGCCGAATGTGCTCTTTTGTAGTGCTTACGGATGAGGTGCGACCAAGTGGAGGGACCGTGCTGACCGAGATCGATCCGCGCAACCTGATCGGCCGCAAGGCGTTCGACCGCAACGGCAACAAGATCGGCACGGTGGACGAGGTCTACCTCGACGACGCCACCGGAGTGCCCGAGTGGGCCGCCATACGCACCGGACTGTTCTCCCGGGACGCCTTCGTGCCCCTGGAGCCCAGTGAGCTGGTCGAGGGCGCCCTCCACATCCCCTTCGACCGCTCCCTGATCAAGGAGGCACCCGACTTCGGCGTCGGCCGCCACCTCTCCCCCGAGCAGGAGATCCAGCTCTACCACCACTACGGCCTCGACCTCGCTCCGCCCGCCGCCCTCCCGGACCGCGACTTCGGCAAGCTGGCGGGATCGGGTTCGGAGGATTCCTGAAGGTTCCCCGGCCCCGGCCGGGCGCGGCACGGTCCACCCGCCGACTCACCCACACCGGCACCGCCGCCGCACCGGCCACCAGCCGGGGACACCTCCGCCCCGCACCCGCAAGTCGCACTCCCTCCCCCACCGCCTCCCTCAGTTCCGGCCGCCGGCCTCCCCGCCCCCGGCAGGCCCGGCCGCAGAACACGCGGCAGCCGAAGACGGCGCGGCCGAGGACTCCGCGGCCGGATCCGCCGGTCCTCGCCGCACCAGCGGCAACGGGTCCGCCGGTTGCAGCGCCGGGTCGTCGACACGGAAGGTCCGCACCCGCCCCGGCTCCGAGTCGGGCGTCTCGAACCGGACGGTGACCCGGCCGATGCCGCTGCCCTGCACCCAGCCGTGACCGTGTTCGACGTGCGTGACGTCGTGGCCCGCGGGCCAGTGGCGCTCGACGGGCGCGGTGTCCTGCGGGACCGCTGCGGGGGCGGCGGGCCCCGCCGGCTCCTCTGCGGGGCCCTCCGCCCCCGCCCCGGCGGCCTGCGCGAACAGGTCCTCCTGCGTGTAGTCGGCGAGCCCTGACACGCCCACGCCGAGCAGGCGCACCCCGCCGGTGGTGTCCACGGAGTCCAGCAGCCGGGCCGCCGCCTCCCGGACCACCGCCGGATCGTCGGTGGGCCCGCGCAGCGTCTCGGACCGGGTCAGGGTGGAGAAGTCGTAGCGCCGCACCTTGAGCACGATGGTGCGGCCGGAGAGCCCGGAGCCGCGCAGCCGCTGGACGCACCGGTCGGCGAGCCGCTGGACCTCCAGGCCGACCCGCAGCCGGTCGTGGATGTCGACGTCGTAGGTGTCCTCGACCGAGACCGACTTGGCCTCCCGCTCGGCGACGACGGGCCGCTCGTCGTGGGCCAGCGCCATGGCGTGCAGTGCCTGCCCGTGCGCCTTGCCCAGCAGCCGTACCAGTTCGGCCTCACCGGCCTCGGCGAGTTCGTCGACGGTGTGGATCCCCGCCCGCCGCAGATGGTCCCCCGTCGCGGGGCCCACCCCCGGCAGGGTCCGCACCGGCAGGGGACCGAGGAGGGCCCGCTCCGTGCCGGGCTCGATGAGCACGAGACCGTCGGGTTTGGCCTGCTCGGAGGCGATCTTGGCGAGCATCTTGGAGGCGGCCAGACCCACCGAGCCGGTCAGCCCCGTGACGGCACGGATGTCGGTCCGCAGCCTGGCTCCCGCCAGCCGGGCGGAGGCCTCGTCCCAGGCCGCTCCCCCGGCCTCCAGGTCCACGAACGCCTCGTCCAGGCTGAGCGGCTCCACGAGCGGCGACAGGTCCCGCAGCAGCTCCATCACCTGTTCGCTGATGGACCGGTAGAAGCCGAAGCGGGGCACCAGGTACGCGGCGTTCGGCGCCAGCCGGCGCGCCTGGGCCATCGGCATGGCGGAGTGGACGCCGAAGACCCGTGCCTCGTAGGACGCGGTGGCGACCACACCGCGCGGTCCGAGTCCTCCCACCACGACGGCCTTCCCCCGCAGGCTCGGCTTGGACGCCTGCTCCGCCTGGGCGAAGAAGGCATCCATGTCGAGATGCAGGATCGTGGGCGCGGTTCTCACACCTCCGATGCTGCACCACGCCACTGACAACGCCCCACCACGGGCCCGCGCCCTCCGCCCACACTGCGGTCACTCCGGGCGCAGGAGCGCCCGGTCTCCGCGTTTCCGTCCGTTGCCCCGTGAGCGTGGGCGGCACACGGGGCGCAGGCGCTCCGCGGCGGCGCCCTGAGCGGTCCACGGACCCGCGTCACGGGGCTGCCGAGCTGCCCGGCGTGACGACCCCGCCGGGCCCGGCCACCGGGCGCCCCTCGGCCCCCAGGCCGCTCAGACCGCCCGGTTGCGGCGCCGGGCCAGTTCGTCGCCGGGGTTGTGGCCGACCAGGGTCTCTCCCGTGTCGACCCGCTCCCCGTGCAGCTGCGACAGCGCGCTCTCCACGTCGCGCCAGACCACGCCGACCGCGATGCCGAAGATCCCCTGGCCGCCCTGGAGCAGGGCGTGCACCTCGTCGGGCGAGGCGCACTCGTAGACCGTCGCGCCGTCGCTCATCAGCGTCATGCGCTCCAGGTCGCTGAAGCCCTGCCGCCGCAGGTGCTGCACGGCGGTCCGGATGTTCTGCAACGACACACCGGTGTCCAGGAACCGCTTGACGATCTTCAGGACGACGACGTCACGGAAGCTGTACAGCCGCTGGGTGCCGGACCCGTGAGCGGGCCGCACGCTCGGTTCGACCAGGCCGGTGCGGGCCCAGTAGTCCAGTTGCCGGTAGGTGATGCCGGCCGCCGCACAGGCCGTGGGCCCCCGGTAGCCGATCTGCTCGGACGCCATGGACGCCGCCCCTCTGCTGCTGGGCACGGCCGCCGGCCGCTGCGGAGCCTGGTCGGCCGCGCTGCCGTGAAGCGGGTACGGACCGCTTCCCCCGACTTCGCGTCCGGGGGCACCCCCAGCCGTACCGTCGCCGCTGCTTCTCACGCCGACCTCCGTCCTTGACCTGCCTCCTCGACGGTAGGCAGTCACCAGGGGTGCGTCAACGATCGCCACACTCGGCACGCCGAGTGATAATCACCCTAAGAGTGGTTTCCCGTGCCCCACCGCGGGGAAAGGCTAGCCGAATGGTCTCGCGAAGGCCCTTGAGGACGTCTCGCCGGCCGATGGCACATGTGGGCGTTTCACTGGCTGCTGGTGCCGAAGTCCTCCGGCGAGATCTGGTCGAGGAACTCGCGGAACTTCTCCACCTCGTCCTCCTGCTCGTCCGGGATCGCGATGCCCGCGTCGTCGAGCACCGTGTCGCTGCCGTAGATCGGCGTACCGGTGCGCAGCGCGAGAGCTATGGCGTCGGACGGACGGGCGCTGACCTCCACTCCGCTGGCGAAGACCAGCTCGGCGTAGAAGACGCCCTCACGCAGGTCCGTGATGCGCACTTCCGTCAGCTCCTGGCCCACGGCCTCCAGCACGTCCTTGAACAGGTCGTGGGTCAGCGGCCGCGCGGGAGCCATGCCCTGCTGGGCAAAGGCGATCGCCGTGGCCTCCCCCGGGCCGATCCAGATGGGGAGGTAGCGGTCGCCTCCCACTTCACGCAGGAGCACGATCGGTTGGTTGGAGGGCATTTCGACCCGGACACCTACGACATCGAGCTCGTTCACACAGCAACCCTAGGCCGTGCCCGGGACGTTTGGGTAGTCGGGCCGGGAACGTGCGACCGATCCGGCCGCCGGACGGCGTCCCGGTTCCCTCCCCCGGGGCGGCCGTACCCGGCGTCTTCGAGCACCCGGCCGGGGCATCAGCGCACCCGCCCCGGACCTCGGCAGCACCGTCCGGGAACCCCGGCGCGACGGCACCCGGGCCGTCAGGGCAGCCGTACCCCGAGCGCCGTCTGCACCAGAGCGGCGTGCAGCCTGATCGTGAGCGCCGCCAGCTCCTTCGTACGGTCCTCCGCGTGCACCCTGGTCTGCGGATTGCGGTGACGCCTGAGCGGGGCCACCACCTGGTCGACCAGACCGGCTTCGCGGTCCGCGGCCGCCTTCATCACCCGCAGGTGACGCGGCTCGATGCCGAAACGTCCCAGCTCACGGATGAGCGAGGCGACGGTGACCGTCTCGGCGTCGTACGCCCCGTCCTCCAGTGGGGTGACGAGCCCGTAGGACTCCCACTCCTGGAGTTCTCCGTCCTCGATCTCCGCGGCCGCGAGCAGCCCGGCCCGCCCGATCCGGGCGGCCGTCGGCGCCTCGGCCTGCCTCGGCACCGTCTCGCCGCCGCGCTGCCGGCCGAGCACGGGCGGCTGGACCGCCTCACCCCGCTCGACGGCGTCCAGGTACTCGCGGATCACCTTCAGCGGCAGATAGTGGTCCCGCTGCATCCGCAGGACGCGGGCGAGGCGCTCGACGTCGTCCGCGCTGAACTTGCGGTATCCCGAAGCGGTGCGCCGCGGCTCGACCAGTCCCTCCGACTCCAGAAAACGGATCTTGGAGATGGTGACCTCGGGGAACTCGTCGCGCAGCGTGTTCAGCACCGCGCCGATGCTCATCAGCCCACTGTCCGCGGCGGCGGTACCGTGTCCGGCACCGCCGCTCGGTGATTGAAGCATGGACCTTCCCTGGGGTTCCCCGGACCGAGTCCGGGGAGGTCAGTAGCCCTGCCGGCTCGAATAGAAGACCAGCCGGTACTTGCCGATCTGCACCTCGTCGCCGTTGGCCAGCGCGACCTCGTCGATCCGCTCCCGGTTGACGTACGTACCGTTGAGGCTGCCGACGTCGGCGACCGTGAACGAGCCGTCCGGGCTGCGGCGGAACTCCACATGGCGCCGCGAGACCGTCACGTCGTCCAGGAAGATGTCACTCTGCGGATGACGGCCGGCCGTGGTCAGCTCCCCGTCCAGCAGGAATCGGCTGCCGGAGTTCGGGCCGCGGCGCACGACCAGCAGGGCCGAACCCAGCGGCAACGCGTCGACGGCCGCCTGCGCCTCGGGAGACAGCATCGGCGTCTGGCCGGTGGCCTCCGCGTCGTAGGCCTCCAGACCGGAGATCGAGATCGTGGACGTCGTCTCCGCCGCGCGCTCCGGCACCGCTCCGGGCCTCAGCGGCGCACCGCAGTTGGAACAGAAGCGGCTGCTGTCCGCATTGCGGTTACCGCACCTCGTACACACCAGGGCCGACATGGACGGATCCTCCTGCCGCGGCTGCCCCGCCGGGGAATGGGACGCGTACGGGTCAGGGGCGAACCCCCCGCCCATACCGGATGAGGCTGACGGTTGGCCGAAACCTATGCCGCCGGCCTGGGCAGGGTCAACCGACGGCGCGCCCTGACCGCCGGAGAAATCACCGCCCTGACCAGCGACCTGGTCCCTGAACAGCGGGCGCTGGCCCTCGGCTCCTGGCTGGGCGCGATGACGAGCGGTCGCGTTTTCGCCGCTCTCTCGCGCGCTCTTGCCGAACAACTTCGCAAACAACTTCACGGGCGATTCCCCTTGACCGAAACAGACCCGCCCGTGGGGCAGGACGAACCCTGACTGCGTACACCGGTCGACCCGGACATCCTCACAACGTCCGTATCCACCAGACAGTTTCCACCACGCACCACCCAATCGGTGCGCCGACCCCCCGCAACCTCATGCCCCTGCCGGACGGCCGCCATGCACCCCCGGTTCACTGGGAGGACGACCGAGCGTAGTCAGGCAGCTTCGCCGCTCGCAAGGCGTCCACGACGATCTTGTCCGAACGCTCGACGGACACGGTGGCCTGCTCCTTCTCCAGGGTCTGCACCACGCCTCCGGGGATGTTGAGCGCCGGCTCCAGATCCTGCGGCTTGCCGATGACCTTGAAACGGAACGGAGTGCTGATCTTGTTCCCGTCGACGTCCACGCTCTTGCCGGAGTCCGTCAGATAGGTGCTCGCGACCACACGCACGCCGTTGACCTCGATGGCCTCCGCACCGGCCGCGCGCAGCTCCTGTATCGCGTCGAGCAGCATGTCCGCCTGGACCGTCCCCTTCGTGTCCTCGATCGTCATCGTGATACCCGGCCCCTGCGCGGCCACCGTGCCCGCCAGGATGCCGAGTTGCCGTTCCTTCTCGACCGTCTGCCTACGGGCCTCCTCGGCCTGGTCGGAGCTGTTCTCCAGCTCCTGACGCTGCTTGTCGAGGCCCTGCTTCTCGTCCTCAAGACGCTGAGTACGGTCGTCCAGTTCATCGAGGATGCGAACAAGATCTTCTTGCCGGGCGCCGCGCAGCGCGTTGCCGCTGTCGCTGTTGGAGGCGACCTGGATCGCGAGCCCGAAGCCCAGGCCGAACAACAGCACCGCGACGACGAGTTGGGCGCGGGTGAAGCGCGGCGGCCACAGCCCCTTCACCAGCCGCTGCCGGCCGGTCGGCGCGGGCACCGGCGTCTCCTGGGGGCGGCCCCCACCGGCGGAGTGCTGCGCGGGCACCTCCGCGGGCAGTTCCTTGCGGAGCCTGTTCCCGGGCAGTTCGTCCTGGTCGGTCATGTCTCTCACGCCCGGAACACGTGCCGCCGGATCGCCGCGGCATTGGAGAAGATCCGGATGCCGAGGACGACCACCACCCCGGTGGACAGCTGGGCGCCCACACCCAACTTGTCGCCCAGGAACACGATCAGCGCGGCGACGACCACGTTCGACAGGAACGACACCACGAAGACCTTGTCGTCGAAGATGCCGTCCAGCATGGCCCGCAGTCCGCCGAAGACGGCGTCCAGGGCCGCCACCACGGCGATCGGCAGATACGGCTCGACGACCGCCGGAACCTCGGGCCGGACCAACAGGCCGGCCACGACTCCCACGACGAGGCCCAGTACGGCGATCACGATGTGCCCTTCTCAGATGTCTCGCTGGTCGGCTGTGCGGTCCGCACGATCACACTCGGTGCGGCGGGCAGCCGGACGTCGCTCTCCACGGAGATACCGGTCCGGATGCCGTAGTTGTCCTGCAGGGCGTTCAGATACAGCCCGTCGGGGCTGTTCTGGAACCGGGTGCTCAGCCGCTTCCCGTCCCCCACCGCAAGCACCGTGTACGGCGGCACCAGCGGTCTGTTGTCGACCAGTATGGCGTCACCCGCCGCCCTGATCGCGGACAGGGCCGTCAGCCGCTGCCCGTTGACCGACACGGCCTCGGCGCCCGACTGCCACAGTCCGTTGACGACTCGCTGCATGTCCCGGTCGCGGATTCGCCCGGTGTCGGAGAATCCCGATGTCTCGCGCGGGTTGCCGCTGCCGCCCGTGCCGGCTTCCTTCGCGTCGTTCACGACGAGTTTCACGCCGGGGCCGTGCACCTCCGTGGCACCGGCCAGGATCCCCGCCAGGTCGGCCTGCGCGTTGCCGCCGCTGCGGCTGAGTGCCTGGCGCTGCCGTGCGCCCACGTCGTCACGGAGCTTGTCCACGCCGCTCTCGAGCTTGTCCGCCGCCGCCGTCTCGCGGTCGATGCGGTCGATCAGCTCCTGGCGCTCCTTGGCCACGACGGGGGCCGCCACGCGCGCCTGGGCCGCTCCCACGGTCACCACGAGCGCCGCGAGGACCAGGCCGGCGGCCAGCCCGAGCCGCGCCCGCAGCGTCTTCGGCAGACCGCTCTCGCCTGCGGACTTCTTCCGTGCGGCGGCCTCGGCGTAACCGTCGTCGAGGCTGTGGTCCATGACGTTGGTGATCAACGACATGGAGGCGTCCGGACGGGAGGGCCGCGCGGGTGTGCTCCGAATGGGGGGTTGCTGCGGCATGCCGCACATCGTCGCACGCCGCGGGCACTACCTCCGAACGGGCCCACCGGCGTGCCGGACCGGCCCTCCCGGGGAGGCTTGTCCGGCGCCCGGGCGCGCCGACCGTTCTACGGGTCCGCCGCCGTCCTGCCGGCCGGACGCGGCCGGACCTACGACCCGATACGCCGGACCGGCCGGGACCGGACCGGTCCTGGCCGGTCCGGTCCCGGCCGGTGCCGGGTCCCGCCATCGGGGTACTGCCGGGTTCTACCGGCCTGCGCTGTCCACGACAGCCGCCCACTCGTCGAGCAGGGCCTGCGCGGAGGCGTCGTCGGGGCCCTCGGCCCACAGGTGGGTGACCGCCTCCGCGGGGTCGGGCAGCACCATCACCCAGCGGCCGTCGGTCTCGACGACCCGCACCCCGTCCGTCGTGTCCACGAACCGTTCACCGGCGGCCTCGACGACTCGGCGCATCACCAGGCCCTTGACGGCCCACGGCGTCGCCAGGTCCCGCTTGAGGACGTGGGCCCGCGGGATCCGGGCGTCGATCTGGCTGAGCGTGAGCTGCGTCCGCGCCACCAGCCCGATGAGCCGCACGAACGCCGCCGTGCCGTCGTAGACGCTGCTGAACTCCGGGACGATGAACCCGCCCTTGCCGTCACCGCCGAAGATCGTCCCTTCCTCGCCACCGACGCGCGTGAGGTCGTCGGGGGACGTGGTGGTCCACTCCACCTGGGTGCCGTGGTACGCGGCGACCTGCTCGGCGATACGCGTCGTGGTGACCGGCAGCGCCACCCGGCCGCTGCGCCGCTCCGCGGCGACCAGGTCGAGCATGACCAGCAGCGCCCGGTCGTCCTCGATGATGCGGCCCTTCTCGTCGACGAGCGACAGCCGCTCGCCCACCGGGTCGAAGCGCACGCCGAACGCCGCCCCGGAGGACGCGACGATCTCACCGAGCCGCACCAGGCCGGACCGGCGCATGTCCTCGGTCTCCGTCGGCCGGGACTCGTCGAGGCCGGGGTTGATCGTCAGCGAGTCGACGCCGAGCTTGCCGAGCAGACTGGGCAGCACCAGACCGGCGCTGCCGTTCGAGGCGTCCACGACCACCTTCAGGCCCGCCTCGGCGATCCCGGTCGTGTCGACGTTGCGCAGCAGCGAACCGGTGTACGAGTCGAAGACGCTGGACGGGAAGTACAGGTCGCCGATCTCCCCGGGGAACGCGCGCCGGTACTCCTGCCGCGCGAAGACCCGGTCCAGCTTGCGCTGACTGCCCTGCGACAGGTCCGCTCCCTGTCCGTCGAAGAACATGATGTCGACGGAGTCGGGCACCCCGGGCGTCGTACGGATCATGATGCCGCCGGCGCTGCCCCGCGCGGTCTGCTGCCGGGCGACGGGCAGCGGCACGTTCTCCAGGTCCCGTACGTCGATCGCGCTGGCCTGGAGCGCGGAGATGACGGCCCGCTTGAGCGCCCGCGCACCGCGGGAGTGGTCACGGGCGGTGGTGACCGTGGAGCCCTTCTTCAGCGTCGTCGCATACGCGCCCGCCAGCCGTACGGCGAGTTCCGGGGTGATCTCGACGTTCAGGATGCCGGAGACGCCTCTCGCCCCGAACAGGTGCGCCTGGCCCCGCGACTCCCAGATCACCGAGGTGTTGACGAAGGCACCCGCCTCGATGGTCTTGAACGGGTACACCCGCACATTGCCCTGAACGATCGATTCCTCACCGATCAGGCACTCGTCACCGATGACGGCGCCGTCCTCGATACGGGCCGCCCGCATGATGTCGGTGTTCTTGCCGACGACACAGCCGCGCAGGTTGCTGTGCTGCCCGATGTACACGTTGTCGTGCACGACGGCCTTGTGCAGGAAGGCTCCGCTCTTCACGACGACGTTCGAGCCGACGACGGTGTGCTCGCGGATCTCGGCGCCGGCTTCCACCTTGGCGTAGTCGCCGATGTACAGCGGCCCGCGCAGCACCGCGTCTGGGTGCACCTCGGCCCCCTCGGCGACCCAGACGCCCGGCGAGATCTCGAAGCCGTCGATGTCGACGTCGACTTTGCCTTCCAGGACGTCGGCCTGGGCCTTCACGTAGCTCTCGTGGGTGCCGACGTCCTCCCAGTAGCCCTCGGCGACATAGCCGTAGATCGGCTTGCCCTCCTTCATCAGCTGAGGGAAGACGTCGCCGGACCAGTCGACCGGAACGTCGGCCTCGACGTAGTCGAAGACCTCGGGCTCCATCACGTAAATGCCCGTGTTCACCGTGTCGGAGAAGACCTGGCCCCAGGTCGGCTTCTCGAGGAAGCGCTCGACCTTTCCTTCTTCGTCCACGATGGTGATGCCGAATTCCAGGGGGTTGGGCACGCGCGTGAGACACACGGTCACCATCGCGCCCTTCTCCTTGTGGAACCGGATCAGGTCGGTGAGGTCGAAGTCGGTCAGTGCATCGCCGGAGATGACCAGGAAGGCGTCGTCTTTCAACGCCTCCTCGGCGTTCTTGACGCTTCCGGCGGTACCGAGTGGCTTCTCCTCGTTGGCATAGGTGAGCTCCATGCCGAGCTCTTCACCGTCACCGAAATAGTTCTTGACCAGCGACGCCAAGAACTGGACTGTGACGACGGTCTCATTCAGCCCATGCTTTTTGAGCAGCCGCAGAACGTGCTCCATGATCGGCCGGTTGGCCACCGGCAGGAGCGGCTTGGGCATGCTCGAGGTCATAGGGCGAAGGCGCGTGCCTTCGCCTCCGGCCATCACGACGGCCTTCATGTCGGAAGCGTCCTCCTCCAAGAGACGACGAACTAGCCGACTTCACCCGTCCTGATTGTCCCGCACTTTTCCGAAGCGGGCCATCGGAGCCATCGCGGCTGCCTGAATGGGCGAGATCAGTCGGCCATGGCGTCCGCACGGACAAGACGGCGGACTTGCACCACGTAGAGGACTCCTGCCCACCAATAGAGCGTTGTACCCCATCCGGCGAACGCCCATCCGAAAATCGCAGCCAGTGACGAGATCCATCCGCTTCCGTCACTGAGCAGAAGCAGGGGGAAGGCGTACATCAAGTTGAACGTCGCGGCCTTCCCGAGGAAGTTCACCTGGGGCGGCGGGTAGCCGTGCCGGCGCAGGACGGAGACGGCCACCAGCAACATCAATTCGCGCGCCAGCAGGGCCGCGGTCAGCCAGGCCGGCAGAATCTCGCGCCAGGTGAGCCCGACCAGAGTGGAAAGCACATAGAGCCGGTCGGCAGCGGGGTCGAGAAGCCGGCCGAGGTTGCTGATCTGGTTCCAACGACGGGCGAGTTTGCCGTCGAGATAGTCGCTGACACCGCTCAGTGCAAGCACCAGCAGGGCCCAGCCATCGCTCTTGGGACCGCCGAACTCCGGCCTGAGGATCAACCACAGGAACAGCGGCACGCCGAGGAGGCGCGCCATGCTGAGGATGTTCGGGATGGTGAGGACCCGGTCCGTCTGGACACGGGTCTCCTGGACCTCCACCCGGGGGCCTCCTGGGAAAAAGTGCCTGCGTTACGATCTGACCTTACCTCAACGCAAAAAAGCTCTGGCTCCTGGGCTGTATGCCCAAGAGCCAGAGCTGTAAAGGTAGTTCGGCGGTGTCCTACTCTCCCACAGGGTCCCCCCTGCAGTACCATCGGCGCTGTAAGGCTTAGCTTCCGGGTTCGGAATGTAACCGGGCGTTTCCCTCACGCTATGACCACCGAAACACTATGAAACTGTCAACCGCACCACACCATAACCTGGCATGGGGTTGTTCGTGGTTTCAGAACCAACACAGTGGACGCGAGCAACTGAGGACAAGCCCTCGGCCTATTAGTACCGGTCACCTCCACACGTTACCGTGCTTCCAGATCCGGCCTATCAACCCAGTCGTCTACTGGGAGCCTTACCCCATCAAGTGGGTGGGAGTCCTCATCTCGAAGCAGGCTTCCCGCTTAGATGCTTTCAGCGGTTATCCCTCCCGAACGTAGCCAACCAGCCATGCCCTTGGCAGAACAACTGGCACACCAGAGGTTCGTCCGTCCCGGTCCTCTCGTACTAGGGACAGCCCTTCTCAAGACTCCTACGCGCACAGCGGATAGGGACCGAACTGTCTCACGACGTTCTAAACCCAGCTCGCGTACCGCTTTAATGGGCGAACAGCCCAACCCTTGGGACCGACTCCAGCCCCAGGATGCGACGAGCCGACATCGAGGTGCCAAACCATCCCGTCGATATGGACTCTTGGGGAAGATCAGCCTGTTATCCCCGGGGTACCTTTTATCCGTTGAGCGACGGCGCTTCCACAAGCCACCGCCGGATCACTAGTCCCGACTTTCGTCCCTGCTCGACCCGTCGGTCTCACAGTCAAGCTCCCTTGTGCACTTACACTCAACACCTGATTGCCAACCAGGCTGAGGGAACCTTTGGGCGCCTCCGTTACCCTTTAGGAGGCAACCGCCCCAGTTAAACTACCCATCAGACACTGTCCCTGATCCGGATCACGGACCCAGGTTAGACATCCAGCACGACCAGACTGGTATTTCAACGACGACTCCACACACACTGGCGTGCATGCTTCAAAGTCTCCCAGCTATCCTACACAAGCCGAACCGAACACCAATATCAAACTGTAGTAAAGGTCCCGGGGTCTTTCCGTCCTGCTGCGCGAAACGAGCATCTTTACTCGTAGTGCAATTTCACCGGGCCTATGGTTGAGACAGTCGAGAAGTCGTTACGCCATTCGTGCAGGTCGGAACTTACCCGACAAGGAATTTCGCTACCTTAGGATGGTTATAGTTACCACCGCCGTTTACTGGCGCTTAAGTTCTCAGCTTCGCCCCACCGAAATGGAGCTAACCGGTCCCCTTAACGTTCCAGCACCGGGCAGGCGTCAGTCCGTATACATCGCCTTACGGCTTCGCACGGACCTGTGTTTTTAGTAAACAGTCGCTTCTCGCTGGTCTCTGCGGCCACCCCCAGCTCACGGAGTAAATCCGATCACCGAGCGTGGCCCCCCTTCTCCCGAAGTTACGGGGGCATTTTGCCGAGTTCCTTAACCATAGTTCACCCGAACGCCTCGGTATTCTCTACCTGACCACCTGAGTCGGTTTAGGGTACGGGCCGCCATGAAACTCGCTAGAGGCTTTTCTCGACAGCATAGGATCATCCACTTCACCACAATCGGCTCGGCATCAGGTCTCAGCCGAATGCAAGGCGGATTTACCTACCTTGCGGCCTACACCCTTACCCCGGGACAACCACCGCCCGGGATGGACTACCTTCCTGCGTCACCCCATCACTCACCTACTAACCGCTTGGGCCGGCGGCTCCACCACTCCCCTCAACTCCGAAGAGATCAGGGCGGCTTCACGGCCTTAGCATCACGATGCTCGATGTTTGACGCTTCACAGCGGGTACCGGAATATCAACCGGTTATCCATCGACTACGCCTGTCGGCCTCGCCTTAGGTCCCGACTTACCCTGGGCAGATCAGCTTGACCCAGGAACCCTTAGTCAATCGGCGCACACGTTTCTCACGTGTGAATCGCTACTCATGCCTGCATTCTCACTCGTCAACCGTCCACAACTACCTTCCGGTGCTGCTTCACCCGGCAGACGACGCTCCCCTACCCATCCACACAGGCGTTGGCCCTATTGTGTGAATGACACGACTTCGGCGGTACGCTTGAGCCCCGCTACATTGTCGGCGCGGAATCACTAGACCAGTGAGCTATTACGCACTCTTTCAAGGGTGGCTGCTTCTAAGCCAACCTCCTGGTTGTCTCTGCGACTCCACATCCTTTCCCACTTAGCGTACGCTTAGGGGCCTTAGTCGATGCTCTGGGCTGTTTCCCTCTCGACCATGGAGCTTATCCCCCACAGTCTCACTGCCGCGCTCTCACTTACCGGCATTCGGAGTTTGGCTAAGGTCAGTAACCCGGTAGGGCCCATCGCCTATCCAGTGCTCTACCTCCGGCAAGAAACACACGACGCTGCACCTAAATGCATTTCGGGGAGAACCAGCTATCACGGAGTTTGATTGGCCTTTCACCCCTAACCACAGGTCATCCCCCAGGTTTTCAACCCTGGTGGGTTCGGTCCTCCACGAAGTCTTACCTCCGCTTCAACCTGCCCATGGCTAGATCACTCCGCTTCGGGTCTTGAGCGTGCTACTGAAACGCCCTGTTCGGACTCGCTTTCGCTACGGCTACCCCACCCGGGTTAACCTCGCAACACACCGCAAACTCGCAGGCTCATTCTTCAAAAGGCACGCAGTCACGAGAATGTGCAAGCACATTCCGACGCTCCCACGGCTTGTAGGCACACGGTTTCAGGTACTATTTCACTCCCCTCCCGGGGTACTTTTCACCATTCCCTCACGGTACTATCCGCTATCGGTCACCAGGGAATATTTAGGCTTAGCGGGTGGTCCCGCCAGATTCACACGGGATTTCTCGGGCCCCGTGCTACTTGGGTGTCTCTCAAACGAGCCGCTGACGTTTCGACTACGGGGGTCTTACCCTCTACGCCGGACCTTTCGCATGTCCTTCGCCTACATCAACGGTTTCTGACTCGTCCTGTCGCCGGCAGACGACAGAAGAGAGATCCCACAACCCCGTATACGCAACCCCTGCCGGGTCTCACACGCATACGGTTTGGCCTCATCCGGTTTCGCTCGCCACTACTCCCGGAATCACGGTTGTTTTCTCTTCCTGCGGGTACTGAGATGTTTCACTTCCCCGCGTTCCCTCCACACTGCCTATGTGTTCAGCAGCGGGTGACAGCCCATGACGACTGCCGGGTTTCCCCATTCGGAAACCCCCGGATCAAAGCCTGGTTGACGACTCCCCGGGGACTATCGTGGCCTCCCACGTCCTTCATCGGTTCCTGGTGCCAAGGCATCCACCGTGCGCCCTTAAAAACTTGGCCACAGATGCTCGCGTCCACTGTGCAGTTCTCAAACAACGACCAACCACCCATCACCCCGGGAACAACATCCCGAGTGCACTGGGGCCGGCATCCCGAAGGACGAGCAACGCTCGCACCCTCAGACACCCAACAGCGTGCCCGACACGACCAGCCGTCCAGATCAGCGTTCCACACTCCGAAGAGCAGTACTAGCGCCTGGCCCATCCTGGACCGTGCCGAGTAGTCAACGTTCCACCCATGAGCAACCAGCATCAGACATTCGCTGATGTACTGGCCCCTGGACCGCCGAAGCGGCCTAGAAGTGCTCCTTAGAAAGGAGGTGATCCAGCCGCACCTTCCGGTACGGCTACCTTGTTACGACTTCGTCCCAATCGCCAGTCCCACCTTCGACAGCTCCCTCCCACAAGGGGTTGGGCCACCGGCTTCGGGTGTTACCGACTTTCGTGACGTGACGGGCGGTGTGTACAAGGCCCGGGAACGTATTCACCGCAGCAATGCTGATCTGCGATTACTAGCGACTCCGACTTCATGGGGTCGAGTTGCAGACCCCAATCCGAACTGAGACCGGCTTTTTGAGATTCGCTCCACCTCACGGTATCGCAGCTCATTGTACCGGCCATTGTAGCACGTGTGCAGCCCAAGACATAAGGGGCATGATGACTTGACGTCGTCCCCACCTTCCTCCGAGTTGACCCCGGCGGTCTCCCGTGAGTCCCCAGCACCACAAGGGCCTGCTGGCAACACGGGACAAGGGTTGCGCTCGTTGCGGGACTTAACCCAACATCTCACGACACGAGCTGACGACAGCCATGCACCACCTGTACACCGACCACAAGGGGGACCCTGTCTCCAGGGTTTTCCGGTGTATGTCAAGCCTTGGTAAGGTTCTTCGCGTTGCGTCGAATTAAGCCACATGCTCCGCCGCTTGTGCGGGCCCCCGTCAATTCCTTTGAGTTTTAGCCTTGCGGCCGTACTCCCCAGGCGGGGCACTTAATGCGTTAGCTGCGGCACGGACGACGTGGAATGTCGCCCACACCTAGTGCCCACCGTTTACGGCGTGGACTACCAGGGTATCTAATCCTGTTCGCTCCCCACGCTTTCGCTCCTCAGCGTCAGTATCGGCCCAGAGATCCGCCTTCGCCACCGGTGTTCCTCCTGATATCTGCGCATTTCACCGCTACACCAGGAATTCCGATCTCCCCTACCGAACTCTAGCCTGCCCGTATCGACTGCAGACCCGGGGTTAAGCCCCGGGCTTTCACAACCGACGTGACAAGCCGCCTACGAGCTCTTTACGCCCAATAATTCCGGACAACGCTTGCGCCCTACGTATTACCGCGGCTGCTGGCACGTAGTTAGCCGGCGCTTCTTCTGCAGGTACCGTCACTTTCGCTTCTTCCCTGCTGAAAGAGGTTTACAACCCGAAGGCCGTCATCCCTCACGCGGCGTCGCTGCATCAGGCTTTCGCCCATTGTGCAATATTCCCCACTGCTGCCTCCCGTAGGAGTCTGGGCCGTGTCTCAGTCCCAGTGTGGCCGGTCGCCCTCTCAGGCCGGCTACCCGTCGTCGCCTTGGTGAGCCGTTACCTCACCAACAAGCTGATAGGCCGCGGGCTCATCCTGCACCGCCGGAGCTTTACAGCCTCCAAGATGCCTTGGAGACTCATATCCGGTATTAGACCCCGTTTCCAGGGCTTGTCCCAGAGTGCAGGGCAGATTGCCCACGTGTTACTCACCCGTTCGCCACTAATCCACCCCGAAGGGCTTCATCGTTCGACTTGCATGTGTTAAGCACGCCGCCAGCGTTCGTCCTGAGCCAGGATCAAACTCTCCGTGAATGTTTACCGGTAATCCGGTGCAACACCACGAGAGCGGAACCAGGAGAAGGAATGTTCTCCCGGTTCATAGCGTCCTCGCTGTGTTTTTTCAAAGGAACCTCGACCATCGGATGATTCCGACGGACGGGGTATCAACATATCTGGCGTTGACTTTTGGCACGCTGTTGAGTTCTCAAGGAACGGACGCTTCCTTTGTACTCACCCTCTCGGGCTTTCCTCCGGGCGCTTCCCTTCGGTGATCCAAACTCTATCAGGCTTTTCCGGCCCTCTTGACCACCGTCCCGCAGGCATGCGGAAGGCGATCCAGAGATAGGATCTGACAGGTTGGGTTCCGCTCGGGCCGAGGACGCTTGCTCGCGTCACTCACCCCCAAGCAGGAGTACGACTGTACAGGGGCCCGTGGAGCCGGTGCAAATCGATGGGATTGGTGGTCTAGACCACTATCGTGAGCTGTCGTAAGCTCTCGCCCGGATCCGGTACTTACCGTGACATACCCTGCTTCACAGTGCGCCGTCCGGGACAGACAGCGACGGCCCATACGAATCTCCACCCCTGGGAGGCTTCCCATGACCACCGTGACGTCCCCGCTCGCCGGACGCGCCATCGGACTGGCCGCTGTGCCCGACCCCGTCTTCTCCGGCGCCATGGTCGGCCCGGGCACGGCGATCGACCCCGTGCGTGAGCCCTCCGAGGCGGTCGCCCCCGTGGACGGTGTCATCGTCTCGCTGCATCCGCACGCCTTCGTCGTCGTCGACGAGCAGGGGCACGGTGTGCTCATCCACCTCGGCATCGACACCGTCCAGCTCAACGGCGAGGGCTTCGAGCTGCTCGTGAACAAGGGCGACACCGTGAAGCGCGGTCAGGCGGTGGTGCGCTGGAACCCCGCCGCCGTCGAGGCCGCCGGCAAGTCCCCCGTGTGTCCGGTCGTGGCCCTGGAGGCCACTGCCGAATCCCTCTCCGAGCTGCGTGACAGCGGCGACGTGCAGACCGGCGACAGTCTCTTCGCCTGGCAGTGACCGCCCCGCCGTCCCCGGGACGGCCCAAGAACAACCACCGCGGCGCGACCCGCCGCACTATTCGGAGACGGGTGACATGGAGACAACGCTGCGAGGCGTCGGCGTGAGCCACGGTGTGGCGATCGGCGAGGTTCGGCACATGGGGACGGCGGTGCTGGAACCGCCGGCCAAGCAGATAGCGGCAGAAGAGGCGGAGCGCGAACAGGGGCGCGCCCGCCAGGCCGTGGAGGCCGTGGCCGCCGACCTGACGGCGCGCGGCAATCTGGCGGGCGGCGAGGCCCAGGCGGTGCTCGAGGCGCAGGCCATGATGGCTCAGGACCCCGAGCTGATCGCGGACGTCGACCGGCGGATCGCGGTGGGCAGCACCGCGGAGCGCGCGGTGTACGACGCGTTCGCCTCCTACCGCGACCTGCTGGCCGGTGCGGGTGAGTACCTCGCCGGGCGGGTGGCGGACCTCGACGACGTGCGGAACCGTATCGTCGCGCGGCTGCTGGGCGTGCCCATGCCGGGTGTGCCGGACAGCGACGAGCCGTACGTCCTGGTCGCGCGAGACCTGGCTCCGGCCGACACCGCGCTGCTGGATCCCACCCTGGTCCTCGGTTTCGTCACCGAGGAGGGCGGACCGACGAGCCACAGCGCGATCCTGGCGCGGGCGCTCGGTGTGCCGGCCGTGGTGGCCCTGCCCGGGGCGGGTGAGCTGGCCGAGGGCACGGTGATCGCCGTGGACGGCAGCAGCGGTGAGATCTTCGTGAACCCCAGTGCCGAGAAGAAGGCGCAGCTGGAGGCCGCGGCCGCCGAGCGCAGGGCGGCGCTGGCCGCGTCGACGGGTCCGGGTGCCACTTCCGACGGTCACAAGGTGCCGCTGCTCGCCAACATCGGCGGTCCCGCCGACGTGGCGGCCGCGGTGGAGGCCGGTGCCGAGGGTGTGGGTCTGTTCCGGACCGAGTTCCTCTTCCTGGACGACAGCAAGAAGGCGCCGTCGCAGGAGAAGCAGGTCGAGGCCTACCGGCAGGTGCTGGAGGCCTTCCCCGAGGGCCGTGTCGTCGTGCGGGTGCTGGACGCGGGTGCGGACAAGCCGCTCGACTTCCTGACGCCTGCCGACGAGCCGAACCCCGCCCTGGGTGTGCGGGGTCTGCGCACGCTGCTCGACCACCCGGAGGTGCTGCGCACCCAACTGACGGCCCTGGCCAGGGCAGCCGAGGGGCTGCCGGTCCACCTCGAGGTCATGGCTCCGATGGTCGCGGACCGGGCGGACGCCAGGGCGTTCGCGGATGCCTGCCGTGCGGCGGGGCTGCGGGCGAAGTTCGGTGCGATGGTCGAGATCCCGTCGGCCGCGCTGCGGGCGCGTTCGATTCTGCAGGAGGTCGAGTTCCTGTCGCTGGGCACGAACGACCTCGCGCAGTACACCTTCGCCGCCGACCGGCAGGTGGGTGCGGTGTCGCGGTTGCAGGACCCGTGGCAGCCGGCGCTGCTCGATCTGGTCGCGCTGTCCGCCGAGGCGGCGCGGGCCGAGGGCAAGAGCTGTGGTGTCTGCGGTGAGGCGGCCTCGGATCCGCTGCTGGCGTGTGTGCTGACGGGCCTTGGTGTCACCTCCCTGTCCATGGGTGCGGCGTCGCTTCCTTATGTCCGGGCGACGCTGGCGAAGTACACGCTGGCGCAGTGCGAGCGTGCCGCCGCGGCGGCACGGGCCGCGGACAGTGCCGAGCAGGCCCGTGACGCGGCTCAGGCGGTGCTGTCCGGCGAGTGAGCGGACCGTGCCGTCACCGGCTGGTTCGTCCGGGGCGCTCCACCCGAGGGTGGAGCGCCCTTGGCGTGTTCAGGGCCGGTGTCGCGGGGTGGGTCCTTCTTCTCCCAGGTCGGGCGGGGTGCCGTAGTCGACGCCGGATTCCGGGGCGAGGAGATCGCCGGATTCGATGTCGGTGCAGTAGGCGTCGAAGACCTCGCCCGCGGTGAGCGGCTCCAGGCCGTCGCCGCGCAGGCGCCAGCCGTAGACGCGGTCCGGGGTGCCCGGCGCGGTGGTGCGCATGACGAGTCCGCCGGGGCTTCGGGTGGCGAGTCCGAGGGCGAGGACGGTGGTGAATTCGAGGGCTTCGGCCTCGTCGAGGCGGGTGGTGTCGGTGCGCAGAGCGTCACCGCCGGTGTCGTCGCCGTCGTCGTCGGCGTGGAGCACGGCGAGGAGGGTTTCCGGTGCGGTGGTGACGCTGCAGACCAGGTGCCGGCTGCCGGGCGGGGCGGTGTCGAGGATGCGGGCGAGGAGGCCGGCGGCGCGGGTGAAGGCGGCGCGGCCGATGTCCTCGCCGCAGGAGGCGCAGGGGCCGAGCCGGGCGAGGAGGGTGGAGGCGTACTCCCAGGTCGCCTGGCGGACGGCTTCGTCGACGAGGGCGGGGACGAGTTCGGTGAGCGGCCGGCCGTCGTAGGGCAGGACCGGTCCGGCGGTGGCGATCTCGGCGGTGTAGCGGGCCCGGCTGGCCGGGGCGTCGGGGTCGAGGCCGGTGCGGGCGCAGAACTCGGCGTATTCCTCGGGGTCGAAGAGGGCGACGGTGGTGTGGCCGCCCTGGGCCGCCCGGACGCGCAGGAGTGCTTCGACCTGTTCGAGATAGGTGGTGTGGTCGTCGAAGGTGAAGCTGCGGTAGCGCCGCATGGCGCGGAAGTCGTGTTCGTCGGTGAGCAGGCCGATGGTGCCGGCGATCTCCCGGCGCAGGACGCGTCGCATGGTCCGGCGGTCGGTGTGTGTCATGTTTTCCCCCATGGTTTCCCCGTGTGTGCGCGCACGGTTTCGCCGTGTGTGCACGGTCGATCAATGCTCACTCACAGTAACGGGCGGCACTGACATCGGGGGTTCTGCGAGCCGGGCGCGGACCGTGCGGTGCTGGATGACGCAGGTCAGGGCTATGGAGGTGCCGAACACGGCCCATCCGGCCGGGCCCGCGGCGATGGCCGCGGTGACGGCGAGGGGTCCGATGCTGCGCTGGGCGGACTGGGCCAGTCCGTGCACGCCGAGGTAGGCGCCTTGCGCCGTGTCGGGGGCGAGGGCGACGGAGAGTTCCCAGGAGACGGTCGCGTGGAGCATCTCGGCGAGGGTGAAGGCGGCGGCCGCGGCGGTGAGGAGTGCGGTGGACGTGACGGTTCCGCCGGTCGTGGAGAGGGCCAGGGCGGCGCCGCCGAGGGCGTAGGCGAGGGAGAGCGGGAGCAGGAGGGCACGTGCTGCCGCGGTGGTGGCGCCGAAGCGGGCCAGGGGGACCTGGAGGGCGACCACCATCACGTTGTTCAGCACCATGAGCAGGGGTGCGAGGCCGTGGGGCGCGGTGCTCGCGCGGGCGATCCACAGGGGCAGGCCGACCTTGAAGACGGCGTCGTCGAGGAAGAGGACGGTTTCGGTCGCGACGTAGGCGAGGTAGGTGCGGTCGCGCCACGGGGTGGCGGGGAGGTCTGCGGGTGCCGGGGTGTGGTGGGTGGCGACGGTGCGGGAGGGCGAGGGGGGTTCGCCGCAGCGCAGGGTGAGGAGGGCGACGGCGACGAAGGAGAGCGCGTCGCCGAGGAGCAGCCACCGGTAGGCGGCGGTGGTGCCGAGGGCGAGGGCGGCCGCGGCGGCGAGGCCGCCCAGGGCCCAGCCGGCGTTGGCCGCGGTCCTGTTGAGTGCCTGGTAGCGCACGCGGTCGGGTCCGGAGACGCGGGTGGCGTAGAGCTTGGTGAGGACGCCGGCGGCGCGGTCGCCGAGGCTGCCGAGGGCGCAGAAGGCGAGCAGCGGGCCGTAGTGGTCGGTGGTGAGCAGCCCGAGGGAGGCCAGGGCGCGCAGGAGCTGGAGTGCGACGAGGACGCGGGTGAGCGGGAGGCGGTCGGCGATGCGGCCGCCGATGGGGGCGCCGGCGATGCCGACGGCCCCGGCGAGGGCTATGAGGGTGCCGATCTGGGCGAGGGAGAGGTGGGAGACGTAGGTGAAGTACAGGACGGAGACGGAGGCCCACAGTCCGCTGCCGGTGCGGTCGACGAGGGCGACGAGGAGCATGCGGCGGCCGTCGGGGCCGCCGGGTATCCGGGGCTTTCCTGTCCTGGCGCCTGGTGTGGTGCCGGTGTGACCGGTCTTCGTACGGCGGGTGGTTCCCACGGTTCCCCCTTGCGGCCAATTATGTATTGATACATAATGATCAACGTGGCAGTACATTATGGGATCAGCGGTGCGACGGCCAAGGAGATTGCGGCCTCGGTGGAGCGGGGCGTGTCCGAGGGGGCCCTGGCGCCGGGTGCGGCGCTGCCGCCGGTGCGACGGCTCGCCGGCGAACTGGCCGTCAGCCCGGGGACGGTCGCGACCGCGTACAAGGAGCTGCGCGGGCGGGGCATCGTGGTGACCCGGGGGCGGGGCGGGACCGTGGTGGCGCCCGCTCCCGCGGTGGCGTCCCGCCGGCCGCCGAAGGTGCCGCCGGGGCTGCGGGACCTGGCGGGCGGGCATCCGGATCCGGCGTTCCTGCCCGGTCTGGTGCCTCCCTCGCGCCTGTCCTCCGGGGCCCGGTCGCACCGCTCGGCCCCGCGTCTGCCGCGGCTGGAGGAGGCCGTGCGGGACTGGCTGCGACCCGACGGCGTGCCGGTGGAGCACGTGACGTTCGCGCACGGCGCGCTGGACCTGGTGGGACGCCTGCTGTCCGTGGAGCTGCGGCCGGGGGACGCGGTCGCGATGGAGGACCCGGGCTACCACCACCTGCTGGACCTGGTGACCGCGCTCGGCCTGCGCGGCGTCGCGGTGGCCGTGGACGACGAGGGGATGCGTCCGGAGTCCCTGCGGCGGGCGCTGCGGGCCGGTGCGCGGGCCGTGGTGTGCAGTCCCCGGGGGCAGAACCCGTACGGCGGCTGCTTCTCGGAGGAGCGCCGCGCGGCACTGGTCGAGGTGGTGCGGGAGGAGCCGGACGTGCTGGTCGTGGAGAACGACCACGCCTCGGCGGTGGCGGACGTGCCGCTGCACACGCTCACCTCCGGCGGCCTGAACCGGTGGGTGCACGTGCGGACGGTGAGCAAGTTCCTGGGGGCGGACCTCCGGTGGGCGGCGGCGGCCTGCGACGCCACCACCCTGGCCCGGCACGACGGGCGGCTGCTGCTGACCTCGGGCTGGGTCAGCCATCTGCTGCAGGAGACGGTCCTCGGTCTGCTGACGGACGAGGGCACGCGCGCGCTGGTGTCCCGCGCGCGCGGGACCTACGCCGCGCGCCGTGCGGCCCTGACCGGGGAACTGACGGCCCGGGGCATCGGCGCGCACGGGACGAGCGGGATGAACGTGTGGGTGCCGGTGGCCGACGAGTCCGCCGTGGTGAACGGCTTGCGTTCGTACGGGTGGTGGGTCGCCGCCGGGGCCCGGTTCCGTCTGTCGTCACCGCCGGGCGTACGGATCTCCGTGGCCGGCCTGGAGCCGGCCGAGGCGGCCCGGCTGGCCTCCGACTTCGCCGCCGTGCTCGGCGAGTCGGAGGCCACCTACGGCGGCTGAACCCCGGCCGTACCCGTCCCCCTGGTGCTCAGGCGCGTTTGCGGGCCAGGTCCTCGTAGAAGCGCAGCAGGGCGAGGTCGTCGACGGAGCCGGGGTTGACGGCCTTTTCCAGCGGGGTGCCCTGGAGCAGGCGCTTGACCGGGACCTCGATGCGTTTGCCGGTGAGGGTGTGCGGGACGCCCGGCACCTCGATGACCTCGTCGGGGACGTGGCGCGGGGAGAGCTGTTCGCGGATGGTGCGCCTGATGCGGTCCAGGAGCGTGTCGTCGAGGACGGCTCCGGGCGCCAGGTGCACGAAGAGCGGCATCCAGTAGCCGCCGTCGGGCTGCTCGATGCCGATGACGAGGGACTCCCTGATCTCGGGGAGCCGCTCGACGGCCTCGTAGATGTCGGCGGAACCCATCCGCACGCCCTGGCGGTTGAGCGTGGAGTCGGAGCGGCCGTGGATGATCACGGAGCCGCGGGAGGTGAGCGTGATCCAGTCGCCGTGGCGCCACACGCCGGGATACACGGCGAAGTAGCTGTCGTGGTAGCGGCTGCCGTCCGGGTCGTTCCAGAAGTGGATCGGCATGGACGGCATGGGGTTGGTGACGACGAGTTCGCCGACCTCGTCGACCAGCGGGGCACCGCTGGGGTCCCAGGACTGCAGGTCGGTGCCCAGGCAGGGCGCCTGGAGTTCGCCGATGTGCACCGGGAGGGTCGGCACGGCTCCCGCGAAGCAGGAACAGACGTCCGTACCGCCGCTGACGGAGGCGATCCACAGGTCCTCGCCGACCTCGTCGTGCAGCCAGCGGAACCCGTCGGGCGGCAGCGGCGACCCGGTGGTGCCGACGCACCGGATCCGGGAGAGGTCGTGGTCGCGGGCGGGGTGCACCCCCGCCTTGCGGCAGGCCATGACGTACGCGGCCGAGGTGCCGAAGAGGGTGGCTCCGGTGCGCTCGGCGACCCGCCACTGCGCGTCCGTGCCCGGATACCCGGGGCTCCCGTCGTACAGGACGACCGTCGTCCCGGTCAGCAGGCCGGAGACGAGGAAGTTCCACATCATCCAGCCGGTCGACGTGTACCAGAAGAAGCGGTCCCCGGGGCCCAGGTCGCAGTGCAGGCCGAGCTGCTTGAGGTGCTCCACGAGAATGCCGCCCTGCGACTGCACGATGGCCTTGGGCAGACCGGTGGTGCCCGAGGAGTACAGCACCCACAGGGGATGGTCGAAGGGCACCTGTTCGAAGACCGGCTCGACGTCGGCGGCGGTCAGGTCCGGCCAGGCGAGGGCACCCTCGGGGGCGGCGCTGCCGAGCAGGGGCACGTGGACGACGGCGCGCAGGGTGGGCAGCTCGCGGCGCAGCTCGGCGACGACGTCGCGGCGGTCGTGCTCCTTGCCGCCGTAGCGGTAGCCGTCGACGGCGAAGAGGACGACCGGTTCGACCTGCTGGAAGCGGTCGAGGACGCTGCGGGCGCCGAAGTCGGGGGCGCAGGACGTCCACACCGCGCCGACGGCGGCGGTGGCGAGCAGCGCGACGACGGCCTCGGGGACGTTGGGCAGGTACCCGCTGACGCGGTCCCCGGGGCGTACGCCGAGGTCGCGCAGTCCGGCCGCGAGGGAGCCGACCTGGCGGCGCAGTTCGGACCAGGTCACCGGGTGCGGTTCGTGGCTCTCGTCGACGCGGAGGAGGGCGGGCTCGTCCGCGCGGGTCGCGGCGGCGCGCAGGGCGTGTTCGGCGTAGTTGAGGGTGGCTCCGGGGAACCACTGCGCGCCGGGCATGGTGCGGTCGCCCAGCACGCGCGCGCAGGGGGTGCCGAACCGTACGTCGAACCACTCCGTGACGGCCTTCCAGAAGGTGTCCAGACGGTCGACGGACCAGCGGTGCAGGGCCGGGTAGCCGCCCTCGGCGGGGGCGCCGTGGTGTTCGGCCGCCCAGGCCTGGAACTTCGTGATCTGTGCCTGGGCGATCCGCTGCGGATCGGGCTGCCAGAGCGGCAGGGGGTTCACGGTCGACATGGGCGGCTCCCGGACTCTGCGCGTCGTGTGCGTCGGTCCGCGCACGTGCGGGGTGTGCGCGTGACGCGGCTGACAGGGACGATGCCATGTGATCGACTTCCGCACCAGGGCTGGCCCCCCATAGTCCCTGCCGTGAAGATGTGGTCCGGGCCTGGGTGAACGGCAGTTGAACAGCACACGCGTCAGGGCCTGTCAATGGCAGGGTGATCAGCATGAACGGTCGTGACCTGGTGCGTTCGGTGAAGGTGATCGGTTCCGCGGGGGCGGCCCAGGGGGTGCGCACCGTACGGGCCGCCTGGCGCAGGCGGCGTGCCGACGCCGCGGGCCTGCCGCCGCGGGGCGCCGAGCGGGCCCGGGTGCCCGGCGAGGTGCGCGACGCGCGCCCGGAGCCCGGCGGTGGTGTGGTGCGCTTCAGCCGGTCGGAACTGCGCATCGTCGTCGCGGTCAGCGGAGCGGTCTTCTGGAGCTGGGACGGGGCGGCACCCGAGCCGTCGTACGCGCTGGCCGGGCGCGCCCCCGAGCCGGATCCGCGGGCGGTGCTGGAGCCGGACAAGGACGGCGGCTGGCGGGTCGTCGCCGAGCGGGTCACGGTCACCGTCTCGCGGCGCGGCACCGTCGAGGTCCGTACGCCCGGGGGTGTGCGGCTGCGCCGTGATCTGCCGCCCCGGTGGTGGGAGCCTGTCGGCGGGGGCCCGGCACGCTGGATGCAGCGGTCGGAGGTGGCCGCCGACGCGCGGTTCTTCGGGCTGGGCGGGCGGGCGTCGGGACCGGTGCTGCGGGACGGCACGTACCGTCTGTGGAACACCGATCCCGGTCACGCCTCCGGGCCCGGGGACGATCCGCTCCACGTCACGATGCCGGTCCAGGTGGTCGTCGCGGACGCGGGCACGCATCTGGTCTTCCACGACAACTCCTGGGACGGCACGGTCGTGCTGCGGGAGGGCGAGGAAGGGGCCGGCTCGGGTCACGACCGGCCGGGGGTCAGTGAGCTGCGGATGGACGGCGGCCCGCTGCGGTGCTGGGTGGTCGTCGGCACTCCCGCGCGCGTGGCGCACACCTGGGCCTCGCTCACCGGGCCGGCGGCGCTGCCGCCCGCGTGGGCGCTCGGCCACCACCTCGCCCGGCGGTTCGGCGGGGAGCAGGAGGTGCGCCGGATCGTCGCGGGCCATCACGAGCACGGCCTGCCGCTGGACGCCGTGCACCTGGACACCGACCACCTCGACGCGCACCAGGTGTTCACCGTCGACCAGGACCTCTTCCCGAAACTGCCGGTGCTCGCGGAGGAACTGCGCCGGGACGGGATCCGGCTGGTGTCGGTCGTCGCCCCGGCGGTGCGCGCCTTACAGGGCAACGCCGTCCACGACGCGGGGACGAGCGAGGACGCCTTCGTGCGGGACGCGTCCGGGGACGTCGTACGGGGGGTCGGGTGGCCTGGGGAGGCGGTCTTCCCGGACTTCACGCACGCGCGCGTGCGCGCTTGGTGGGGCGGGCTCCACCAGGAACGGCTGGCCCAGGGGTTCTCGGGTTTCTGGCACGGCATGGACGAGCCGACCTCCTTCGCGGCCTTCGGCGAGACGACGCTGCCGCGGTCGGCCCGGCACGCCCTGGAGGGCCACGGGGGCGACCACCGCGAGGCCCACAACGTGTACGGGCTGTGCATGGCCTGGGCCGGCTACGAGGGGCTGCGCACCCTGGCGCCCGGCGAGCGGCCGTTCGTGTTGTCCCGCTCGGGCTGGGCCGGGACGCAGCGCTACGGCGGGACCTGGTCGGGGGACGTGGCCGCGGGCTGGGCCGGGCTGCGGGCCTCCCTGTCGCTGGTGGTGGGCCTGGGGCTGTGCGGGGTGCCCTACTGCGGGCCGGACGTGGGCGGGTTCGAGGACAGCCCCTCGCCGGAGCTGTTCCTGCGCCGGTTCCAGCTGGCCGCGTACCTGCCCCTGTTCCGGACGCACCCGAGCGGGCGGGCCGGGCGCCGGGAGCCCTGGGAGTTCGGGCCGGAGGTGCTCGGGCACGCGCGCGCGGCGCTCATCGAGCGCCGGCGGCTGCTGCCGTACTTCGTGACGCTGGCGCACCTGGCGCGGCGCACGGGCGCGCCGTACGTGCGTCCGCTGTGGTGGAACACGCCGGAGGACCGGGCGCTGCGGGAGTGCGGGGACGCCTTCCTGCTCGGTGACGCCCTGCTGGTGGCGCCCGTGCTGCGGTCCGGGGCGGACCGGCGGACGGTGCGGCTGCCCCGGGGCCGCTGGTACGACACGGCTACCGGGCAGGTGTTCGAGGGCCCGGGGCAGGTGCGGGTGGACGCGCCCCTGGGGAGGATTCCGGTGCTCGCGCGCGCGGGTGCGGTGATCCCGGTGCGGGGTGGGACGGGCGGGGTGGAGCTGGAGGTGTGGGCGCCCGCCCCCGGGCGCGGCGGGGGCGGGCTGGTGGTGCCGGACGCGGGCGACGGCTGGGACGAGGCGGGGACGGAGCGGTACGCCGTCCGGCGGCAGGGCCGGCAGGTGGTCGTGGAGCTGGAGCGCGAGGACGGTACGGGCGTCCCGTCGCGTCCGTTGCGGGTGCGCGGGCTGGACTGAGCGCGGGATCGGCCCCGGCCGGCTCGGACGGCCGGGGCGGGGCCGCCCGGCGGCTCAGACGTAGCGGCCCTCGAACCAGGCCCGGGCGGCCAGCGTGTGCAGCGGGAAGGCCAGTTCCTCGGGCCTGCGCAGCAGGTGCCAGCCGTCCGTCTCGGGGGTGGCGGCGGACTGCGGCAGCCCTTCGGCGGGGCGCTCCGGGAGCAGCCCGAAGAGCAGCAGATGGCCGTCGGGCGCGCTCATGGCGTCGATGAGCCGGACGTCGCGGGCGGCGGCCTCGATGCCCGTCTCCTCCTTGAGTTCGCGCACGACGGCCTGGCGCCAGTCCTCGCCGTCGTCGATGTAGCCGCCCGGCAGGGCCGTGCCCCCGCGCGCGGGCGCGATGGTGCGGTCGATCACGACCAGGGCGGTGCCCTTCGGGTCGTAGACGGGCTGGAGGGCCACCGCGACCGGCAGCGGGTTGCGGTAGGCCACCGTCCCGCAGGCCGGGCAGGTGCGGGGCCAGCCGGAGATGCCCTCTCCGTAGGGCGCTCCGCAGCTCGAACAGTGCGAGTTCGGCACGGAGTTGACAGTCGGATGCTGGTTTTCGGACACGCGCGGACTGTATCCGATCAACGGGTGGTCGTCTTGCGCCGATACCGCTCAGCGACCCGGATCCGCGTGCGTCCGGTAACGCGCAGGTCCGGGTCCGGGTGCGTCCGGTCCCGCGCAGGACCGCCGGCGCCGGGCCTGCGCGGAACCGGGTCGCTGGAGGCCTGCCCGGACCCGGCTCAGGGCCTGCCGGTGAGCGACGCCCGGGAGACGGGGAAGTCGAAGTAGGTGTCCGGGTAGGGCTCGGGCTGGTAGGTGAAGTGCCACCACTCCTCGGCGAGGTTCACGAAACCGAGGTTCTCCAGGGTGTTCTTGAGCAGCAGCCGGTTGGCCCGCTGCGGGCCCTGGATCCTCGGGTCGAGCGTGTGGGCGAGCGTGTCGAAGCAGTCGAAGCCGGTTCCCATGTCGACGGAGTTGTCCGGGAAGCGCTGGTCCTGCGGGGCGTAGCAGGGCACCAGGGCCTGGCCGGGGACGTAGGGGCGCGTCGGCCGGACCGGGAGCCGGACGATGGTGAGGTCCATGGTCGAGCCCCGGCTGTGGCCGGACCGGGCCGCGATGTAGCCGTCGTCGAAGAGCCGGGTCTTGTCGACGTGCGGATAGAACTCGCCCTTCATGGTCTGGTCGTCGAGGTCGCGGGCCCAGCGGACGAAGTGGTCGACGGCGCGCTGCGGCCGGTAGCAGTCGTACACCTTGAGGGTGTAGCCCTTGCGCAGCAGCTCCTGCTGAGCCCGGTGGAGGGCCTGGGCCGCGGGACGGGTGAGGATGCACATCGGCTGCCGGTAGCCGTCGACGCGCGCGCCGACGAAGTCGTGCGGGGTGAAGTAGCGGATCTCCTGGAGGATCGTCGGGTCCACGGTGCTGAGGGCCACGAAGTCCTCGGGCGCCCGGGGTTCGGGGACCGCGCGGGCCGTGGTGGCGGCGGTGGTCACGGTGAGCAGGGCGGCGACGGCGGTGATCACACCGCGGAGGAGCCTTGGCAGTCGTGTCATGTCTCCTACATCTATCGGGACGGGCCCCGCCGGGGGAAGCCCGCACCCGGGCCGCCGTCGGGTGTGGCGGGGGCGGGGCTGCGGCCCGGGCCTCCCCCGCCGGCACCTTGACGCTCTCCGTGCACCGGTGAACACTTCCCGTGCCCGGCGGCCGGGTGTCCATCCCGAGCCGTTTGCGCACCATCTGGGACAAACTGATACCAGTGAGAACACAGGGGCCACAGCGGTCCCGGTCCTGCCGCCTCTCCGCCCCGGGGAGGCGGCCCCGCGATCCACCGGACCCGCGGCGCGGGCCCGCGCACGGTTCCGCCGAGCCGGGGGCCTGCGCGGGCGCCGTACACGGCGCCGCCGTCCGACCCTCGCCACCAAGGGGTAGCCATGACGGACAACGCCGAGAAGTACGTGGCCGCAATCGACCAGGGCACCACCTCGAGCCGCTGCATCGTCTTCGACCGGGGCGGCGGCATCGTCGCCGTGGATCAGCGCGAGCACCGCCAGATCTTCCCCAAGCCGGGCTGGGTGGAGCACGACGCCACCGAGATCTGGTCGAAGGTGCAGGCGGTGGTCGCGGGCGCGCTGGCCAAGGCCGGGCTGCGCGCCGGGCAGCTCAGCGCGCTCGGCATCACCAACCAGCGCGAGACGACCGTCCTGTGGGACCGCGCGACCGGCAAGCCCGTGCACAACGCGATCGTGTGGCAGGACACCCGCACCGCGGCACTCTGCAACGAGCTGGGCGGCGAGCAGGGGCAGGACCGGTTCCGCGAGCAGACCGGTCTGCCGCTCGCCAGCTACTTCTCCGGCCCGAAGGCCGCCTGGCTGCTGGACAACGTCCCCGGTCTGCGCGACCGTGCCGAGCGCGGGGAGATCGCCTTCGGCACCATCGACTCCTGGCTCATCTGGAACCTCACCGGCGGCACGGAGGGCGGGCAGCACGTCACGGACGTCACCAACGCGGGCCGGACGATGCTGATGAACCTGGAGACCCTCCAGTGGGAGCCGTCCATCCTGGCGGCCATGAACGTCCCCGAGGGGATACTGCCTCAGATCCGGTCCTCCTCCGAGGTGTACGGCACCGCCGTGGGCCAGCTCGCCGGAGTACCGGTCGCCTCGGCCCTGGGCGACCAGCAGGCCGCGGTGTTCGGACAGGCGTGCTACGACGTGGGCGACGCCAAGAACACGTACGGCACCGGCAGCTTCCTGCTGCTCAACACGGGCAACCGGCCCGTACCGTCCAGGAGCGGCCTGCTCACCACCATGGGCTACAAGATCGGCGACGAGGCACCGGTGTACTGCCTGGAGGGGGCCATCGCGATCACGGGTGCGCTGGTGCAGTGGTTCCGCGACCAGCTGGGCATCATCCGCACGGCGGACGAGATCGAGCCGCTGGCCGCCGCCGTCGAGGACAACGGCGGCGCCTACATCGTGCCGGCGTTCTCCGGCCTCTTCGCTCCGTACTGGCGTTCGGACGCGCGCGGTGTGGTCACCGGACTGACCCGCTACGTCACCAAGGCTCATCTGGCCCGCGCCGTCCTGGAGGCGACCAGTTGGCAGACGCGCGAGGTGGTGGACGCGATGTACCAGGACTCCGGGGTCCGGCTCACGACCCTCAAGGTCGACGGCGGGATGACGAAGAACAACCTCCTGATGCAGCACCAGGCGGACGTGCTCGGCGTGCCGGTGATCCGGCCCGAGGTCTCCGAGACGACCTGCCTGGGCGCCGCCTACGCGGCCGGACTCGCCACGGGGGTGTGGAACGACCTGGACGAACTCAAGTCGCACTGGCGCAAGGACGCCGAGTGGACGCCCTCCATGGAGGACTCGGTCCGTGACCGCGAGTACCACAACTGGCGCAAGGCGGTGGAGAAGAGCTTCGGCTGGCTGGAGGACGGCGAGGCGTAGCCGGGCCCCGGGCTCGGTGACGCGTCCTGCCGGGACCGGGCGGGCACGACCCGGCGGGGCGGCCGGGAGGGCGGCCCGCACCGGGCCAGGTCAGCCGGTGACGGCCCCGCGGTGGGCCGCGCCGTACGCCCTCGCGTGCTGGACGACCCCGACGAGGATCTCCTTGACCGATTCGCGGTCCCGGGCGTCGCACAGCAGGACCGGGACGCCGTCGTCGAGGTCGAGGGCCCGGCGGACGGCCTCGGCCGGGTGGCGGGCGGCCCCCTCGAAGCAGTTGACGCCGACCACGAAGGGGATCGAACGCCGCTCGAAGTAGTCGACGGCGGCGAAGCAGTCCTCCAGGCGGCGCGTGTCGACCAGGACGACCGCGCCGAGCGCGCCCTCCGACAGCTCGTCCCACATGAACCAGAACCGCTCCTGACCGGGCGTCCCGAACAGGTACAGCACCAGGTCCTCGCGCAGGGTGATACGGCCGAAGTCCATGGCGACGGTCGTGGTGCGCTTGCCCTCCACACCGCTCAGGTCGTCGACCGGCCGGCCCGCCTCGGTGAGCATTTCCTCGGTGCGCAGCGGCCTGATCTCGCTGACCGCGCCGACGAACGTCGTCTTGCCCACGCCGAAGCCGCCGGCCACCAGGATCTTGAGCGTGATGGGCTCGACCGGGGGCTTGCCGCGCTGGGTACGCCCGAAGATCATCTTTTCCTTCTCCTGCTTGATGAGGGTCGCTCAGCGGCGGCGGCCGCGACGGCGGCCGGCCGCGGCTTCGCCGTGACGGGTGCCGACGGTGCTCACAGCGCGCGCAGTCCGCTGATCACGTCACGCAGAACGCTCTCGTCCGGCAGTTCGGCCGGGGGCACCGGGCGGCTCACGTGGACGTACTCCTCGTCCACGAGATCCCCGATGAGGACGCGCACCACACCGATGGGCAGATCGAGTTCCGCGGCCAGTTCGGCGACCGACTGAGGGGTCTCGCGGCACAGCTCGACGATGTCCACGTGTTCCGGGGAGAGCGAGTGGTCCGCCTCCGGATCGTCCACGTGCGGTTCGGTGACGACGACCGCGATCAGATCGAGCCGGTGCTGGGCCGCGTGGCTGGTACGGCCCCGCGTCATGGCGTACGGGCGGACCACCGGTCCGGCCTCGTCGTCGAACCAGTGGCTTGCTGCCTGACCGTCTCCGTTCATGCCATCCCACTACCCGCCGGCGGGCAGGTCGGTGCGGGGTGCGGCGCCCAGATGCACTCCGACCCGCTTGACCAGCAGGGTCATCTCGTAGGCGACCTGTCCGATGTCGGACTCGGCGTCGGCGAGGACGGCGAGACAGCTGCCGTCACCGGCGGCGGTCACGAACAGGAAGGCGTCGTCCAGTTCGACGACCGTCTGCCGGACGCTGCCCGCCTCGAAGTGCCGGCCCACGCCCTTGGCGAGGCTGTGGAAACCGGAGGCCACGGCTGCCAGGTGTTCGCCGTCCTCCCGGGTCAGGTCCTTGGACACTCCGGTCGGCAGGCCGTCCCCGGAGAGCACGACGGCCTTGCGGATGGTCGCGACCCGGTCCACGAGGTCGTCCAGGAGCCAGTTCAGTTCCTTCTTGCCGGTGGTGGTGTGGCCGGTCGTCTTCGGTGCGGTCATCGACCGTCCCCCTTAGTCGTTCCTTGTGCTGTGCTGCCGTCGGCGTCGTCGCCCACGGCGTTCTCCTCGCGCCCGCGCCGCCAGCCGCGCTGGAGCGAGGCCATACGGCTGCGTACCTCGTCGGCGTCCCGTTCGTCCGGATCGTCCCCGGTCCCGGGGCGCCGCCGGGGAGTGCGCTTGAGCTGCGGGGCGAGGCTCGCCTGCCGGACGCGGCGGGGCAGTGCCCCGGCGTCGGCGGCGGGCTCGCCGGGTGCGGTGGCGGGCCCGTCGTGGGCGGGCGCGGACCCGTCCAGTGCGGTCGCGGGCCCCTCGGGCGCGGGCGCGGCACCGGGCTCGCCCGGACCGCCGGCGCCGGGCGCCGCGGCCGGGTCGCCGGGCGCCGCGGCGGGCTTCCCGGAGGCCGGGGCACCGGGGGTGTCGCGCGCGGTGACGGGCCTGCGGGTGCGCTGCGGGAGGGCCGCCGGGGGCTGCTCCGGCGGTGTGCCGCCGCGCCGGCGGGCCGGCAGCTGCGTCGCGGGCTCGGCCGCGGGGCGGGCGGCCCGCCCGCCGTCCTGCCGGTCCGCGCCCTCGCGCCGCGCCCGCGCTTCGGTGACCGGACGTCCGTGGGAGCTGACCAGCTTCGGCGTCCTGCGCCGGGTGAGCGGGACCGGGCCGGCCGGGTCCTCGTCGCCGCCGGGACGGTCGGGGGCGCTGCGCGGCCCGGGGCCCGGCCGGGACCCGGCGGGGTGGCGCGGGTCCGCCTCGTTCGTCTGCGGCCGGGACGGCGGGCGGGAGCGGAACAGGCCGCCGCGTTCACTGTCCTCCTCGCCGAGGGCGCCGGGGAACTCCTCGAACTCCCCGACGGCGTCCGGACCGACCGGCGCCTCCAGTTCCACCGGCCCGTCCAGCAGCGAGACCGGCAGGCCGGGAAGCGGTACGGGCGTCTGGGAGAGGGCGTTCCTGCGGCCCTCCTCCCGTTCGGCCTTCGCGGCGGGCCGGTCGAGGCGGAACCCGACCCCGTTGGTGTCGGGGACGTCCTCGGTCAGCAGCGCGTCCGGGATGAAGACCACCGCGGTGGTGCCGCCGTACGGGGACGGCTGGAGCGAGACGCGGACGTTCTGCCGCTGGGCGAGCCGGCTGATCACGAACAGGCCGAGCCGGTCGGTGTCCGACAGTTCGAACTCGGGGGTCTCGGCGAGCCGCAGGTTGGCGTCCAGCAGGGTCTCGGCGGCCATGCCCAGACCCCGGTCGTGGATCTCCAGGGTGAACCCGTTGGCGACCCGTTCGCCGACCACCTGCACCGCGGTGTGCGGCGGCGAGAACACCGTGGCGTTCTCCAGGAGTTCGGCGACGAGGTGGGTCAGGTCGGCGACGGCGGGTCCGGTGAGGGCGACCCGGGGAAGCCTGCGGACCTCGATGCGTTCGTAGTCCTCGACCTCCGCGACGGCGGCGCGGACGACGTCCATCAGCTGGACGGGTCTGCGCCACTGCCGGGACGGAGCCGCACCGGAGAGGATCACCAGTCCCTCGGCGTGCCGGCGCATCCGCGTGGTGAGGTGGTCCAGGCGGAACAGGTCGGCGAGTTCCTCGGTGTCCTCCGTCCGGCGCTCCATGGCGTCGAGGAGGGTGAGCTGCTTGTGCAGCAGGACCTGGCTGCGGCGGGCGAGGTTGACGAACACCTCCGAGACACCGGCGCGGAGTTCGGCCTGTTTCACGGCTGCCTCGACGGCGGCCCGTTGCAGGGTGTTGAGGGCCTGGCCGACCTCGCCGATCTCGTTCTTGTCGTACTCCAGGCGCGGCGCCTCGGTCTCCACGTCGACCTGCTCGCCGGCCGACAGGCGGCGCATCACGCTGGGCAGGCGGACCCCGGACGCCTCGTGGGCCTCCAGGCGGAGCTGCCGTAGGTCGCGGACGAGTCCGCGCCCGATGCGCACGGACAGGACGAGGGAGACCAGCAGGGCCAGCAGCCCGAGGATGCCGACGACGGCCGCCCGCAGGATGACGTGCATGGCGACCGGGTCGGTCCGGTCCTGGAAGCGGTCCTCGGCACGGTCCTGGAGGGTGCCGAGGTCGTCGAGACCGTTGGCGGCGGCGCCGTCCCAGCTCTTCGCGGTGACGCCGCGCGGCGTGCCGGGCGCGGTCGAGACGGCGGCCTGCTCGGCCACCCGCAGCGGAGCGGACGCCGCGTTCGCCCAGAAGCGCTGGTAGCGGCTGCGTTCGGCGGCGGGCAGCAGCGGCAGGTTCACGTCGTACAGCAGGGACCGCTGGGCCACGAGTGCGGAGACGGCGCGGCTCTCGTCGCGGGTGAGCGTGCCGACGACCAGGGAGGAGCCGAGCAGCGCGTCCTCCCGGGAGAGGAGTTCACGAGCCCGGGAGAGGTTGACGAGGGCGCGGTACTGCTTGTCGAGTTCGACGTCGTCGATGACACGGAGGCCGGCGAGCAGGCCGTAACAGGGGTCGACCAGGCGGTTGTAGAGATCGAGTGCCTGGGCGCGGCGGACGGTGCCCTCCTCGACGCTGCGGCGCAGGGAGTCGAGCCCGTCCAGGGCGTCCAGCACGGCGGTCAGCCGTCCCTCGCCGCCGGTGCCCAGCGCGTGGCGGACGTCGCCGTCGCTCGCGTTGCGGCGGAGGTCCAGGACGGCCCGGTCGGTGGCGGTCCGGCTGCGCCGCAGGGCGGCCAGGGCGTCCGAGGCGCGGGGGTCGGCGAGGTGGACGAGCGTCTGCCGGCGCTCCTGCTGCAGGACGCGGACGGTGTCCTCGGTGGGGTAGGCGATCTTCTCCACCACGGAGGACGAGTTGAACAGCCGTGCGGCCTGCCGTCCCGTGATCACGGTGGCGAAGGCCCACACGGCCGTCAGGGACAGCAGCGGCACGAGAAGGAGCGCCACGATCTTCCTGCGGATGGACTTCCCGCGAAAGCGCATGGCCTCCCCCAGCTCGCCCCCTCCGTCAGGGGGTACACGTGTACGTCAACAAACGGCGCGAGCCTACTACCGACACACAGGTAACTCGAAGGGGCGGCCGGAGGGCGAACGTCCGCACCCGCGCGCAGAGATGGGGAGTTGTCCGGGCATGGCGGGAGATGGCGCCCGCGACACCGGGGTGACGGACCGGCCGGAACAGGACGGGCTCGTCGGCCGGTTGGCCGAGATCATGCGTCTGCCGGGAATCTTCACGAAGTGCCGTTCGTCCTGTTCCATGGGGCAGGAGGCGGAATCGGCCACTGGAGCCGCGTCCCGCACCGGGCGGCGTAAGACAGCGCAAGCCGGGCAGCCAATGGGGAGCCGGTTCTACGGACACCGGGGCGAGCGGCCTGCCGGCGGTGGGGAGTGACGGGTTGATGGACGCGACGGGGCGGCGCGAGAGGGCCGTCGGCAGCGGTACGGCGCGGGTGGCGGGGCGGACCGTGCCCGGGGCACGGGATCACGGGGCACGGGATCACGACATTCCGGGGACCGGGAGCGACCGGCGGGGCGCGGGCGGGCGGGCGTACCCGGCGGAGGGGGGCGACGCGGTGGGACAGCCCCTCCACAAACCGCTGTGGGTCGAGGAGCCCGCGCGGCGGCGCAGAATGCCGGATCCGGTGCGCGAGGCGGCGGTGCGGGCGGTGCTGGTCATCGCCGTGACGCTCATCCAGGCCGTGGTGGCGTTCCTGTGCACCCTGGCCGGGTCCTGGCTGGCCTTCCCCATGGTCCTCAGCAGTGTGGGGAGCACGGTCGTCGCCACCTGGGCGGTGCTCGACGTCTGGGTGACCCGCCAGGTCTGGAACCAGCGCCATGGCGTCGTCTCCGCGCCGAGCAGCACCGCGCGCGCCCTGCGGCGCGAGCGGCGCCGGGCCCGGCGGGAGCAGCGGACGGCGGAGCGCACGCAGGAGCGAATACGCCGACAGGGCGGCGCGGGGCGGTTGTCGCACCCTTAGAGCTGCGAAAGAGCTGCGAACAGAATCGGAGTCCGATCAGCTCGCGGCGTCCGGCGCGTGCGCTCGCAAGGCGCCGGAAAATCCTTGCAGCGGAGCTACCAGGGCCTTCCGGCAACGCCGCGAGCGTGCGTGCCGGGCGCCGGCCGCCGGGCCCACTTTTGTTCGCAGCTCTAAGAGCTGCGCTCGCGGGTTCCCGCCCTCCGTCCGGCGAACGGCTTCCGTCACGCCGGGCGGCGGAACATCCGTGTGGCCGTGATCTCGCTGTGCACGGTCTCCTCGGCCGGGGCCTGCTGCGGCAGGCCGGGCCGCAGATGTTCCTCCACGCTGATGTACTTCAGCCCGGCCCGCAGGTCGGCGTCGTTGCGCAGCCGGATGACCAGCGGGAACTCCGCCAGCGCGGTCGTGTCGAACAGGCCGGTGGTGTAGAGGAGCTGGACGCCGAGCGCGTCGGAGACGGCGCGCTGCAGCTCCAGCAGGTAGGTGGCGTTGGCGCGGCCGATGGGGTTGTCCAGGAACAGGGTGCCCGCGTGGCGGTGCTTGTCGCGGCCCCGGTCGTTGGAGCGCAGGGCCGCCATCGTGCAGTACAGGGCGATGGCGGCGGTGAGCAGCTGGCCGCCCGAGAAGACGTCGCCCATCTGCCCGACGGGCACGCGCTCGGCGCGCAGCACGGCGTCCGGCTTGAGGATCTCCACGGCGACGCCCTTGGGCTGGAGCGCGGCGGCCACCCCGCGCAGCAGCAGGGACATGCCGTCACGGCGCAGGTCGGAGTTCTTCTTCACGGCGGCACGGGTGGCCTCGTCGACGACCTCGCCGAGGCGTTCGGTGAGGGTGGCCTGGTCGGGTTCCTCGAAGCGGATGCGCAGGAACTCCTGCCCCGACCACTCGCCGAGCCCTTCGGGCAGGCGGGACAGGCGCTGGGCGGAGCGGAGGGTGGCGAGCGCCGACTCCACCAGGCCGCGCAGGCGGTCCACGATCGAGTCGCGGTTGCGTTCCAGCTGGGCCAGCTCGTCGGTGAGGACGCGGAGCCGGGGTGCGAAGGCCTCGGCCCACTTGCGGGCATGCTCGGGCAGGGCGGAGGCGGGCAGTTCGCGGATCTGCTGCCGGGCGGGGGTGCGCACCTGCTCGTAGCGGGTGGAGTTGGCGTGCCGGACGAGGACGTCGCTCGCCTCGCGCACGGCGGATTCGGCGGCGGACAGGTCGGCGGCGCAGCCGCGCAGCGACCGGCGGGCCTCGGCCGCCGCCTGCCGGGCGGCCTCCGGGCTGCCGGGGTACGGCTCGGTCTCCTCCTGTTCCTCCTCACCGGTGGGTTCGCGCAGCAGGTCGCGGAGCATGGCGGCGATCTCGTCGAAGCCGCCCGCCGCGTCCTCGGCGGCGCGGTGGGCGTCCAGCAGCTCGCCGTGGGCTTCGCGCGCCCGGGCCAGCGCCTCGGTGCGCGAGGTGAGTTCGGCGGTGGCGGTGCGCAGCAGGGCCTGGGCGTGCTCGGCGTCGCGCGGGAGCAGTTCGCCGGGCAGTTCGGTGTGGGCCTCGGCGTCCTCGGGTGCGAGCCGTTCGGCCTCGCCGCGCAGCCGGCCGAGCTGCTCGCTCGCGGTGGACATCCGGGTCTCCAGGAGCTGCACCAGCTCTTCGGCGCGGGCCGCGGCGGCCTGCCGGGACGGGCCGTCGGAGCCGTCGGGTGAGGCGAGGAGCTGCTCCGCGCGGGTGCGGACCTTGTTGCTGAGGCGGTCCAGTTCGGCGCGGGCGGCGCTCTCGTCGCTCTCCGCGCGGGCCTGTTCGGCGCGCAGGTCGGCGCCCACGCCGACCTTCTCGTAGACCTGGGAGGCCGCCCGGTAGGCCTCGCGGAGGGCGGGCAGGGACGCCTTGGGCTCCTCCTCCTCGGCCTCGGGCACGTCGTCGGGGGCGCCGGCGATCTCGGAGCGCTCGGCGCGCAGCGCGCGGGTGGTGCGGCGGGCGTCGTCGGCGGCGCGCTGGGCGGCGCGCCGGTCCTCGTCGGCGGCCCGGGCACGCTCCAGGCAGGTCTGGGCGCGGGCCTCCGACTCGGCCGCCTCGTCGGCCAGTTCGCGCAGTCTGGCCTGCCAGCCGGCGCGCTCGCGCAGCCGGAAGGCGAGTCCGGCCAGGGCGTCGGCGGCGCGCCGGGCCTTCTGCGCGGTCTCCTGCCGTTCGTCGCGTACCTGGGCGGCCTCGGCGGCGGCTTCCTCGGCCTGGGCGCGGGCGGTCCGCGCCTCGGCCAGCTCGGCCTCGGCCTCCTCGGCGAACGCGCGGGTGTCCTGGGCGCTCCGGGCCAGTTCGGCGAGCCGTCCGGCCGGGCAGCCGGTGCGCCAGGAGGCGAGCCGGGCGGTCAGCTCGCGGTCCTTGCCGAGCCGGGCGGCGAGGCGGCGGATCTCCTCGTCGCGTTCGGTCGCCCGCGCGCGCAGCGCCTGCCGTTCCTCGTCGGCGGCGTGCTCGTCGTGCATGGCCGGGTTCGGCGGGACCAGGAAGACGCCGGTGGCCGCGGCGTCCGTGGCCGCGGTGGGGGCGAGCAGGGCCGCCGCGGTCCCGACGGCCACGGCGGAGCGGGGCAGCAGCGCCGCGTCGGCCAGGGCGTCCCGGGCGCGGGCGTGCGTGTCCGGGTCGGTGATGATCACGCCGTCGACGAGTTCGGGCCGGGCGGCCAGTACGCGCGCGTGGTCGGCGGGGTCGACGGCCTGGGCGAGGTAGCGCCAGCCGGGCAGGGCGGGGATGCCGTGTTCGCCGAGGAACTCGACGGTGGCCAGCACGTCGGGGCCGGGCGGCAGCAGTCCGCCGTCGCCGAGGGCGCCGAGGATCCGGGAGTCGTCGGCCGCGGCCGTGCGCAGTTCGAACAGGTGCCGTTCGGCGGAGGAGACCGCGTCGTCCAGGAGCGCGCGCAGTTCGTCGGCGAAGCGGTCCAGGTCCTCGGCGGTCAGGGGTGTGCCGGCGGGGCGGCGCGGGCCGTCGGCGGGTGCGGCCGGTGCGGACGCCGGTGTGCGCCCCGGGCCCGCCGGGTCCTCGGAGCCCGTGCGCGGGCCCGGCACGCCGGGCCGCCCGGCCGCGGGGGCGGCCGGCAGGCTCAGCAGCTCCGCGAGCCGCTGCTCGGCCGCCAGCGCCTCGGCGGTGCGCCGTTCGGCTTCGTAGGCCCGCTCCGCCGCCGTCGCCGCGTCGGCCGCGCGGGCCGCGGTGAGTTCCGCGCGGGACTCCGCCGAGGCGGTCTCGCGTGCGTGTTCCGCGGCCCTGCGGGAGGCCTCGCGGGCTTCGTCCCAGGCGGCGACGGCCGTCTTCTCGGCGTCGCTGGCGGCCAGGGCGGCGCGGGCCGGGTCGGCGTCGGGGGCGCTGTCGTCGAGCCAGCCGGCGCGGACGGCCTCGGCGGTCTCCTGCTCGACCTCGGCGAGCCGCTGGCGCAGGTGGCCGGCCTCGCTGCGGGCGCGCTGCGCCTCGGTGGCGGCGGCGGTCGCGTCCCGGTGGGCCGTCTCGCCCGCTTCCTGGAGCTGTGCGGAGCGCTCCTCGCCCTCGTTGGCGAGCGCTTCGGCGCTGCTCGCCGCCGCGTGCAGGGCCCGTACGAGGTCCACGGCGGCCCGGGCGCGGGCGGCGAGCGCGGGGGCCGCGTCCCGTTCGGCCTCCTGGATGGCGGCGGAGACGCGGGAGACGCGGTCGGCGGCGGCGCGGTGGCGCAGCACGGACTCGGCGGCCTGCCAGGCGGAGTACAGGGTGCGGGCGTCGGCCAGTTCTCGTTTCTGCGCGGCGGCGGACTTCTCGGCGGCGGCCAGGGCCAGCGACGCGTGCCGGTAGGCGAGTTCGGCGGCGATCAGGGCGCTGCGCTCGCGGGCGCCCTCGGAGTGGGTCACGGCGTAGGCGGCGGCGGTGACGCGCTGGGCGAGGTCGGCGGCCCGTACCCGCTCCTGCGCCGCCCGTGCGGACAGCCGCCGTGCGAGGGTCCGGGTGCGGCGTTCGGCTCCGGCGTGGATGTCACGCGCGCGGGTGCGGGCCTCGGCGGCCTCGACGATCCGGCCGAGCAGGTCCACCGAGCCGGCGGTGAAGTCCCGTTCGGCGATCAGTTCGGCGCGCCGGCCCAGTTTGCTGCCGAAGCCGCTGACCAGGTCGGCGAGTCCGTCGGTGTCGCGGGTGTCGGTGACGGCGCGCAGCAGCAGATCGGTGAAGTCGGAGTCCTTCTTCACCGCGAAGAGGCCGGCGGCCTCGCCCTCATCGGCGTTCATCTCCCGCTGGTAGCGGAAGAGTTCGGGGTCGAGCCCGAGGTCGCCGAGGTGCTCGATCCACCGGTCGTGGATCTCCTCCCAGTGCACCTCCAGGTGCGGGTAGGCCTTGCCCGCCTCGGTGAGGGCGTCCCGGAAGCCCTTCATGGTGCGGCGCCGGCCCTGCGCGCCGGAGGTGCCCTCGGCGGCCGGGCGCACGGAGGTGGCCTCGGCGACGGGGAGGTTGTCCAGGGTGAGTCCGGGGCCGGGCCGGAAGGAGTACCAGGCCTCGGCGAACTTGCGCGGGTCGCTGGAGACCTGCCGTCCGCGCCACTCGCTGACCTTGCCGACGACGACGCACTCGCCGGTCTGCACGTGCTGCCACTCCAGGGCCACGTGCCCGCAGTCGTCGGCGAGCAGGAACTTGCGCAGCACGCCGGAGCTGGCGCCGCCCAGGGTGTTGCGGTGGCCGGGCAGCATCACGGAGAAGATCAGTTTGAGCAGGACCGACTTGCCGCCGCCGTTCTCCAGGAAGAGCACGCCCGCGGGTGCGGGCCGGCGCGGCGGGCCGGCCGGCTCCTCCTCGAAGAACTCCGCCTGGGTGGGCGCGGGGTCGGGCACCGGCTCGCCCACACCCCGGAGGTCGAGCACGGTGTCGGCGTAGCGCGCACCGGCAGGACCGATGGAGTAGAGGCGGACCCGGGACAGCTCGTACATGGCGGACTCTCGTCAGTTTTCTGGCGGTTCGGGAGATGCGGTGCGGGGGTTGGGCGCGGACTTTCAGCGCTGGGCGGGGCTGTGGAAGGGCAGTCCGGCGTCGGCCACCAGTTCCAGGTCGTCGGTGTCCTCGGCGGGCAGCAGGCTCGCCGTGCCGTCGGTGACGGGGACGATGCCCAGGTCGAGCAGTTCGGCCATGGCGGCGCCGCCCGCCATGTCGCGCACCTGGAGCTGGTAGCGGGCCGTGGTGCGGTAGGTGCCGCCGCTCTCGTCGCCGGTGCGCTGCAGGAACCCGGAGTCGGTGAGGAACGCCAGGGCCTTGGCGACGATGCCGGTGGTGGAGGCGGCCGGACGGCGGGCGTCCTTGGTGGCGCCGGTCGCGCTGCGCCGGGCCCAGATCCGCCAGGCGGCCTCCAGGCCGGGGGCGTCCGTGGCCGGGTCGGTGTTCTCGCCCTGTTCCTCGGCGCGTTCCTCCAGGCGCCGGCAGGCCTGGCGGACGAAGGCGTCGACGCCGTTGACCGTGACGCGGCCGATGTAGCCGTCGTCGGCCAGGTCCTCGGGGCGCGGGAAGGCGAGGGCGGCCACGGCGAGGTGGGCGAGGCCGTGCAGGAAGCGGTCGCCGGAGTCGGCGGCGGTGCGCCGGGCGTAGTCGCCCATGCGGACGGCGAACACGGAGTCCTCGGCGGCGGTCACCGCCATGCCCGCGCGCGGGGACACCTCCAGGACGACCAGTCCGAGGCCGGCGGCCACGGCGTCCGCGAGGCGGGCGAACGCCGGGTCCTCGCGGTGGCGGCGCAGCAGGTCGGCGTACTCCTGGTCCCGCGCGGGCTGCAGCCGGGGCTGCAGGCCGAAGGCGACGAGCCGGGCCGCGTCGGCGGCGTCGGCGGGGGTGACGGCGCCGGCCGCGGACGGGGCGGGGCCGTCCGCCTCGCTCCACTCGACGTGCTCACTCACGGCTGGGGCTCCTTGTCGCGCTCTCGCTCACTCATGCTGCTTCCGTCCGGTCCGCCGCCATCCCCGCCGCGTCCAGCAGCGCGGTGCCGACGATCAGGTCGGCGCCGCCGAACTCCGGGTCGTCCAGCTCCGTGCCGTCGTCCACGGCGAAGAGCAGCTTCTCCTCGCCCTGCCGGTAGGCGGTGCCGACCGGCGGGCTGGCCGCGTGCACGGCGAGCAGCGCCACCAGGTACGGGAGGTCCGCGTCCGTGCGGCGAGCCTCCGCGAGCAGCCCGGACAGCCGGCGCGGTGCATCGGCGGGCAGGTCCAGAAGCTCCATGGCGGCCGCCAGCTGCTCCTCGCTGAACCGGCTGTCGTCCGGTGTGGCGATCAGGTCGGGTTCGGGCATCTCGGCGCCCAGGTGCTCCCGCTCCACGGGCGGTGTGAGCAGGATGTCGACGAGGTCGCAGACCCGGACGGAGACGGGGGTGCGCAGCCCGGTCCCGTGGGCGAAGAAGGCGTCGGTGACCCGGATCGCGCTCTCCAGCGGCAGCGGCAGGGTGGGGGCGAGCAGGTGGCCGTAGAGGTCGGTGCCGGAGGTGGCGGTGGGGGTGGCGAAGGCCTGCCGGTCCTGTTCGGCGCGGAAGAGGGGGCCGGCCTCCAGCAGCCGGGACTGGAGCTGGGTGTGCCGGCGGATGCAGTCCTTGACGATGTCGACCAGCTCGGCGGCGCGCCGCTTGTGCTCGGGTTCCTCGGTCTCGTCGCGGGCCTTGCGGATGTTGGTCAGGATCGCGTTCTCGTGCCGGTAGCGGTCGGCGACGTGGTCCAGTGCCTCGGCGATCATGTCGGGTACGGCGCTGAGCCAGTCCACCGCGCGGACGTTGCGCCGGGTGGCGTCCAGCGCCCTGCGCAGGGTCTCCGAGTACTGCACGGTCCGGTAGCGGGCCTGCTCGGCGGCGAGCTGCGCGTCGGCGAGCCGGCCGCGGCTGATGAGCACCTCCAGCTTGACCTCGGCGGCGATCTGGGCGCTGGTGACGTCGGTGTCCAGGGCGCCCACGAGGACGTTGACCGCCTCGTCGGTGGTGCGCAGGTAGACGCTGCCGCCGGGGCCGGGCACCTCCTCGATCAGCTTGAAGTCGTAGTCGCGGCGCACATAGGTGCCGTCGGGCGCGAACGTGCCGTACACCGCGCGGAAGCCGCGGTCCGCACTGCCCACGTTGATCAGGTTCTCCAGGACCCAGCGGGCGACGCGCTCGTGCTCGGCGGCGGGGCGCCGGGGGGCCTGGGCGGCGACGCGCGGGACGAGCCGGGCCACGATCTGGTCGTGGTCGGCGCCGGTGTCGAAGTCCATGTTGAGCGTGACCAGGTCGATGGCGGCGAGCGCGACCTCCGCCATGCCGTACACCGAGTACTCGCCGGCGAGGTTCGCCTTGCGCGCGTCCAGGTCGTGCAGCGGGGCGGTGCACGCGAGCGCGCGCAGCCGCCGCGCCAGTCCCTCGTCGGCGGCCGGGCCCGGCGCGGGGCGCGGCCCCGCGCTGAACTGGGGCGGAACGCTGTCCGTCGATGCAGGCGAAGTCACGGTGCACAGACTAGGTCCTCGGTCCGACAACGACCCAAACGGCGCAGACGCACCCCCTGGACCGGGGCAGGACGCCCGCTCCCCGCCGCCGGCGGACCGGGGCGGGCGCCCGCCTCCCGGCGCCGGCGCACCGGGACGCGCCCGTTCACGCCGCCGCCGCGCGGGCCGGTGCGAGCGGAGCGCTACACGCCCTCGCCGACCCGCCGCCGGTACACCTCGACCACCTTCTCCAGCGAGTCGTCGAGGTAGACGGCGAGTTGCTTCTCCGCCCGGTGCCGGTCGCCGCTGCGGAGGATCCGGAGGAGCTCCTGGTTGCGGGTGAGGTAGGGCTCGTGCAGCCGCCGCGGGTCGTCCACGACGTGGAAGGCCAGGCGCAGTTCGGCGAAGACGCTGCGCATCAGCTCGTCGGTGCGCTCGCTGCCGGCGAGCGCGACCAGTTCCCGGTGGAAGTGGATGTTGGCGGTGCCCAGCGTCTTCCAGTCGGCTTCGAGCGCGGCCCGCCGGCCCTCCTCGACGGCCGCGGCGACACCGTCGAGCGCGTACGGCGGCTCCCCCAGGCCGCGTACGACGGCGCATTCGACGAGGCGGCGGGTGCGGTAGATGTCCTCGACGTCCTCGACGGCCAGGACGCGTACGAAGACGCCGCGGTTCAGCTCGTGGACGAGCAGCCGCTCGTGCGTGAGCAGCCGGAACGCCTCGCGCAGGGTGTTGCGGGAGACTCCGAGCGCGCCGCCGATGCTGTCCTCCGACAGCCGGGTGCCGGGCGGGAAGTAGCCTTCGGCGATCCGGCTTCTGAGGATGTCCGAGACGCGCTCGGCGGTGCTGGTGCGCCCCAGCAGCACCCGGTCGTCCGCCAGCGACGTCAACTGCTCTGCCATGCCCGGAATTCAACCGCAGACAAGAGGACAAGACAATAGAGGTATCGCGGGATCGTTCAACGATCCTCGGTCCTCCTCTGCGCCTCGCACGGCTCAGTGGACGAGCAGTCCGCGGGCCCCGGGGACAGCGTCGCCCGCCTCGCGCGGGGCGGACGGCACGGGCGGCGAAGGGCCGCCCCCTCCCTCACCCCGTGGGGATGTCGGGCTCGATCCGGCTGCGTACGGCCGTCTGCACCTCGTCCTCCTCGGCCGGGTCGGCGGCGAGCCGGCGCAGTTGCTCCACGACGCGCTGGTCGGCGGTCTCGGCGTGCCGGGCGGCCACTTCGCGGGTGCTCTCCTCGCAGTCCCACAGGCATTCGACGGCGAACCCGGCGGGGAAGGAGGGGTCGGTCGCGGCCAGTGCGCGGGCGGCGCGACCGCGCAGATGGGAGGAGGCGGTCTCGCGGTAGATGTGCCGCAGGACGGGTGCGGCACAGGCGATGCCCAGTCGTCCGGCGCCGTCCACGAGGGTCCACAGGGTGGGCGCGTCGGGCCCTTCGCCCCGGACCGCCTCCCGCAGGGCGGACAGGACCAGGTCGCGGTCGCCGGCCCCGCCCCGGCAGGCGAGCATGCGTCCGGCGGCGGCGCCCAGCGGATCGGGACGGCCGGCCCAGGCGCGTGCCCGGTCGACGGCGGCGACGCTGCGCATGCGTTCGAAGGCGTCGACGGCCGCCTCGACCACGGCGGCCGAGCCGTCGGAGACGGCCGCCTCGATCAGGTCCAGGGTGTGCGGGTCGTTGCCGTCGGCGAGATAGCGCAGGGCGGTGCACCGGGCGCCGTCGGTGCCCCCGCGGGCGGCCGTGAGGATCTCCGGCCGGTCCTCGGGACCCGCCACGGCGGCCAGACAGCGGGCGGCCGGGACATGGAGGGCCGCGCCTCGTTCGACACCCTGCTGGGCCCACTCGAACACGGCCCGCACGCTCCAGCCCGGCCGGGGCCCGGACGGGCGCATCTGCCGCTGCCAGCGGTCGAAACAGCCCGTCTCGTGCGCGGCACGCACGCGGGAGGCGATCGACGGACGCGGATCCTCGGCCCACAGCCGCCAGGGCCGGGGCTCGAAGGCGTCGCGGACGGTGGCGGCCAGCTCGGCCTCGCCCTCGGCGTCGGTGGCGAAGCGGGCGAGGACGGGCGCGGCCAGGGCGCGCAGGCCCGCGTCGTCGTCGCGCAGCGCCAGCTCGTCCAGTGCCCAGCTCCAGTTGGCGCCGGTGGCGGCGTACCGGCGCAGCAGGGCGAGCGCGTCGCGGCGGCCGTAGGAGGCCAGGTGCCCGAGGACGGCGAGGGCGAGTCCGGTGCGGGACTCGTCGGTGTCGACGGCGTCCTCGGGGTCGAAGAGGTGCGCCTCGATCGCGTCCAGCTCGGCGTGCAGGTCGAGCAGGAGCCGGGCGTAGTACAGGGAGCGGTTCTCCACCTGCCAGTCGTGGCGGGGGTCGTGCAGCACACAGTGGTTCAGTGCCGCGAGCGCCTCGGCGCGGGGGGCGGTGAGCGCGTGCAGAGTGCCGTCGCCGCGGCCCCGCTGGAGCAGGCCGAGCAGCGTGCCGCTGGGCGCTATGACCGGATCGAACATGGGAAACAGCCTCACATCAAGCGTCGACGCAACCGGGGAACGCGCACTACCTGGCCGCGTGACAACACGTCGGGGCGCCCGCCGTCTCTTGCTTGCTGTAGACCATCTTCCTCTGCCTCTCGTCGGTGGCCCATGCGGACCGCATCACGGCCCGCGCGGTGCGGCAACACCTGCCCAGCCATCGCGTCCGTGAATCACGACGTCATGATGACCCGGCGCCTGCGCTGCCGCGACCGAAATTTCCGGCGGCCCCGTACCGCCTCCCCCGTATTCCGTGTCATGACTGGTCAACGGGCCGTTTCAGATGCTCACGGCCCGTGCGTTCACTGCTCTCCGAACAGGCGCAGCAGCTCCGTACGGCCGAACATCCTGGCCGTGTCCAGGGCCGAGGGCGTGCCCGCGGTGGGGTCCGCGCCGCCCTCCAGGAGGGCTTCGATCACCTGCTGCTCGCCCTTGAAAACCGCTCCCGCGAGGGGCGTCTGGCCGCGGTCGTTGACGCGGTCGGCCTGGGCGCCGCGGGCCAGCAGGGCGCGGACCGCGTCGGCGTGGCCGTGGTAGGCGGCGAGCATCACGAGGGAGTCGCCACGGTCGTTGGTGAGGTCGGCGGGTACGCCCGCGTCGACGTACGCCACGAGCGCCTCGGTCCGCCCCTGCCGGGCCAGATCGAAGATCTTGGTCGCCAGCTCCACGACCTCGGGGTCGGGGGCATCACTCATCGGCCGGACCGCCTCTCACTGCTCACTGCGACTTCGGGGACTGTGGGTACCGCTGGGGCCCGCGCAGGCACCGGCGGAAGCCGCACGGCTCTGCCGGGGACTGCGGGGAGCAAGCGTACGGCCGGAGCGTGGGTCGGCCGTACGGGTGAATCGCCAGGGTACTGGCTCGGCCGGGGCGGAACCCGACGCGCCGGAGGTGAAGATCAGCACGGGCCGGGCCGTATGCGACAGGGACGCCCGGCCGCCGTCGGCGCGGACTCCGTCCCCGGAGAGCGATACGTGGCATTTCACCCAGTTGCACCTTTTGTCATACAGATACATGCTGTGATCCTGGAAGGACTCAGGGTGACCGTCCCCCTTCGACACCAGGAGATCTCACATGATCCTCTCCATTTCAGGCGTCGTCCTGTTCGGCGTCATCGGCTTCATCTTCTTCCGCAAGGACGGACTGAAGCCCTCCCACGCGTGCGTGTCGACCATGTTCGGCTTCTACCTCGCGAGCACCGCGATCGCGCCGAGCATCAGAGCCGGCGGCGAGAGCCTGGCCAGCCTGCTCGGCGGCATGAGGTTCTGACGTCCCCCTCCCCGAGGACTCCGACAAGCTCCGTCCAGGGGGCGCCCCCGCCGCCCCTGAGCACTCCCAGGAGGCAGCAGTGGCCCGGCGCCCCCTCCCCCGCATCCTGAGCACAGGCGGCGCTCAGCTGGCCCGGAGCCGGGAGCTGGCCCGGACCGCGGCCGACAGCGCCACGGACGTCCTGCACCCGCTGATCACCATCGCCCGCGGTCTGCGCCGGCTGGCCGCCGCCGGCCGGCGCAGATGGGTCCAGACCCCCAAGGACCGGCGGGGACCGCTGCTGTTCCTGGTGGCCTCGGTGATCCTGGTGGTGGCGCTGGTGCCCTACGGTCCGCTGCTGGCCGCCGTGGTGGTGACGGGGGCGGCCGCCTGGCACGGCCGGGACCGCACCCCGCCCGAGACCGTGGACAGCGACGAGCCGCGCAACCAGCGACTGAGCGCGCTGTACGAGGCCCTGGTCCCGTACTTCTCCGCCGCCGAGGACCCCTCCCCGCTGTACGCGCACGGCGGCGAGTGGGAAAAGGCCTTCCCCTCCTACGCCTTCGACGACTCCGGGCGCGTCTGCCATCTGCTGATCCGCTACCCCGCGTACTTCACCGACGGCGAGCCCGAGGCACGCGCGCGGATCGAGCACCTGCTGACCGCCAAGGCCGGCCGCGGCCGGGAGTACCTCTTCGTCTGGGACGAGGAGGGCAACGAACTCGCCGTCACCGCGCTGGCCCCGCTGCCCACCGGCATCGCCGCCCAGCGGTTCGTCACCGCACCGGGCGAGACGGTGCTCGGCTTCACCGACCCGAGCGAGGTCCAGCGCACCCTGCCGCTCACCTACGGTGAGGAGCAGCACGACGTGCCGCCGGTCGTCTGGCGCACCGGACTGCGCTCCACCGAGCCCCACCTGCTCGCCCTCGGGCAGCCGGGCAGCGGCACCTCCACGCTGCTGCGCTCCCTCGCCCTCCAGGCGCTCCAGCACGGCGACGTCGTGATCGTGGACGGCGGCGGCACCGGCGAGTACGCCTGCCTGACCGGCCGGGACGGCGTCCTCGCGGTCGAGTGCGGGCTGGCCGGGGTGCGTACGAGCCTGGAGTGGGCGGCCACCGAGACCGAGCGCCGGCTCATCGCCGTCAACCGGGCACGTCAGGTGGGCCACCCGCCGCCGGAGGACACCAAGCGCCCGCTGTGGCTGCTGCTCGACCGGCCGACCGCGTTCACGCACCTGGCCGCCGCGGACGGCCGCGAGGACCCGCAGGCGCTGCTCCAGGTGCCGTTGCGGCACGGCCGGGCGGTCAACGTCACCGTCGTGGTCGCCGAGCAGTTCGACTGCGCGGAGGCGCTGAGCGACGCCCTGCGGCAGCACACCCGCGCGCGCGTGGTGCTCGGCCCCGCCACGGCGGAGCAGGTGAAGGCCGTGCTCGGCGCGCCGCCGCACACCACACCGCTCTCCGTCGTCCCGCCGGGCCGCGGGTACGCGCGGCTGGGCACGGGGGCGGTGCACCGGCTCCAGGTGCCGGCCACCCCCGACCCGTACGACGACTCCACGAACGACGTGCTGCGCCGGGCGGTGGAGGAACTGCTGCCGCCGAAGACGACGCCGGCGGACGGCGAGACGGTCCCGGACCCCGCGCCGCCCGGGAAGACGGCGGTGAAGGTGACGAAATCCGCGAAGGCGGAGGAAGCGGAGGAGGTCCTGGGGGCGGACGAACCCTTGGAGGCGGACGGGCCCTTGGAGGCGGTGAAGTCCGCGAAGGCGGTCCCCTCGGGGGCGGTGGAGTCCCTGGAGCCCTTGGAGGCCGTGGAGGCCGCCGTGACGGAGGCGGCCGTGGCCGAGCCGTCCTGACCGGCGGCCCCGCCCCGGCGGGAGGCGGGGGCCGTGGCCGCTCCCGCACCGGCCGCCGGGGAGGCACGGCGGACCGCGCCGGGGCTGCCCGCCTCCCGGCGCTACGCCACGAACGTCCTGGGCGACTCGCCGCCCCCCGTCGCGCCCGACTCCACCATCCGGGCCGCGGCCGCAAGGCGCGCCGCCGCTTCGTCCGCCACCGCTCCGGTCACGGTGAACGGCAGCCGGACGTACCCCTCGAAGGCGCCGTCGACACCGAAGCGCGGCCCCGAGGGGACCCGGACGCCGACCCGCTCCCCCGCCTCGGCCAGGCGGGATCCCGACAGGCCGCCGGTGCGCACCCACAGGGTGAGGCCGCCCCGGGGCACCTCGAACTCCCAGTCGGGCAGTTCCCGGCGGACCGCCGCGACCAGTGCGTCGCGGTTGTCGCGGGCCTGGCCCCGGCGGACCTCGACGGCCTGCTCCCAGCCGCCGGTGCTGAACAGCCAGTTGACGGCCAGCTGTTCCAGCACGGGGGTGCCCAGGTCGGCGTAGGCGCGGGCCGCGACCAGACTGCGGATCACGTCGGGGGCCGCCCGCACCCAGCCGATCCGCATCCCCGCCCAGAAGGCCTTGCTGGCGGATCCCACGGTGATCACGGTGGAGCCCGCCGGGTCGAAGCCGCACACCCGCCGGGGCATCTCCACGTCCGGGTCCAGGTACAGCTCGCTCATCGTCTCGTCGACCACCAGCACCGTCCCGGCGGACCGGGCCGCCTCCACCAGGCGGCGGCGCTGGTCCTCGTCCGCGAGGGCACCGGTCGGATTGTGGAAGTCGGCGACGACGTAGGCGATCCGGGGCGCGGCCTCCCGCAGGACCTGGCGCCAGCGGTCCACGTCCCAGCCGGTGAGCCCCTCGGCCATCGCGACGGGCACCAGCCGGGCCCCCGCCTCGCGCATCAGCTGGAGGATGTTGGCGTAGGACGGCGACTCCACGGCGATGCGCTCGCCCCGGCCGCCGAAGAGGTGGCAGATGGCGTCGATGGCGCCCATGGCACCCGTGGTCACCATGATCTGCTCCGGCATGGTCGGGATGCCCCTGGCGGTGTACCGGTCGGCGATCATCGAGCGCAGCGCGGGCAGGCCCGCCGGGTAGTCCCCGTGCGTGTGGGCGTAGGGCGGCAGCTCGTCCAGCGCGCCCTGGACCGCGCGGGTGAGCCACGGCTCCGGGGCCGGCAGAGCGGCGGTGCCCAGGTCGATCATCGAGCCCAGGGCTTCCGGCGGCAGGGGTTCGAGCCCCCGCGCGGGCAGCGGGTTGCCGGCCGGGACCGCGGTCCAGCTGCCCGCTCCGCGCCGTGACTCCAGGAAGCCCTCGGTGCGCAGCGCCTCGTAGGCGGCGGCAACGGTGGTGCGGCTGACGGACAGGGCGAGGGCCAGTTCACGTTCGGCGGGCAGCCGCGCGGCCACCGGGACCCGGCCCTCCAGAACCAGCAGCCGGACACCGTCGGCGAGCGCACGGTAGGCGGGCGGGCGGCGCGTACCGGGGCCCGCCGGGCGCCCCTGCTGGGAGGTGAGCAGCCGGGCGAGCTGCGTGGCGCCCACCGCCGAGGTCCACTGCGCCATGATGATCAGTCCACCTTCCCCGAATTGGCCATGGAGAGGACGCTTCCTCACGCCACAGAGTGGCACGGGTCAGGCCACTTCCACCATCCCGGCATCCACGTGACCGCCACCGGCCCGCCCACCGGGGCCACGACCGGTCCACGCCCGGAGCCGCGACCGGTCCACCACCGGCTCACCACCCCGGGCACCACCCGGCTCACCACGATGGCCACCACCCGGCCCACCACCAGGGGGAGCACCTTGTCCATACCGGACCGCCTCGGGCGGCGACTCGTCCAGCTCTACGCCGGCCTCGCGCTGTACGGCGCCAGTTCCGCGCTCCTCGTCGAGGCCGGACTCGGGCTGGAGCCCTGGGGCGTCCTGCACCAGGGCCTGGCCGAACTGTCCGGTCTGACGATCGGTGTCGTGTCGATCATCGTGGGAGCGGTGGTGCTGCTGCTGTGGATCCCGCTGCGCCAGCGGCCGGGCCTCGGCACCGTCTCCAACGTCTTCGTGGTCGGACTCGCCATGGACGGCACCCTCGCCCTGGTCCCCGATGCCCGCGCTCTCGCGGTGCGGATCCCGGTGCTGGTGGCGGGCATCCTGCTCAACGGCGCGGCGACCGGCCTGTACATCTGCGCCCGTTTCGGTCCCGGCCCCCGGGACGGGCTGATGACGGGGCTCCACCGGCGTACCGGCCGCTCGATCCGCCTGATGCGCACGGCCGTCGAGGTGGCGGTCGTGGTCACCGGCTTCCTCCTCGGCGGCACGATCGGTGTGGGCACCCTGCTCTACGCCGTCTCGATCGGGCCGCTGGCCCAGCTCTTCCTGCGGGTGTTCGCGGTGCCCGGGACCGCGGGCGGCGGTCCGGCCATGTCCGGCGGTACACCCGAAAGGGCGATACTGCGACCGTGACCACGCTCGTACGCCACCCCTATCTCGACCACCCGGGGCCCCTCGCCTTCGCGCACCGCGGCGGGGCGGCCGACGGGCTGGAGAACACGGCGGCCCAGTTCCGCAGGGCGGCAGAACTCGGCTACCGGTACATCGAGACGGATGTGCACACCACGGCCGACGGACACCTGGTCGCCTTCCACGACGCGACGCTCGACCGCGTGACCGACGGTGCGGGGCGCATCGCCGACCTGCCGTGGGCCGAGGTGCGCCGCGCGCGGGTGGCCGGCCGCGAACCGGTGCCGCTCTTCGAAGAGCTGCTCGCGGCGTTTCCCGGGGTGCGGTGGAACGTCGACGTCAAGGCGGAGCCCGCGCTGCCGCCCCTGCTGGACGTGCTCGACCGGACCGACGCCTGGGGGCGGGTGTGCGTGGGGTCGTTCTCCGAGGCGCGCGTCGCACGGGCGCAGCGCCTGGCGGGGCCGCGCCTGGCGACGTCGTACGGCGCGCGCGGGGTGCTGGGTCTGCGGCTGCGCTCCTGGGGCGTGCCGGCCGTGCTGCGCCGGTCCGCCGTGGCCGTGCAGGTGCCGGTGGCGCAGTCGGGTGTCCCGGTGGTCGACCGCCTGTTCCTCCGCGCGGCCCATGCGCGCGGGCTGCACGTGCACGTGTGGACCGTCAACGAGCCCGGGGAGATGCACCGGCTCCTGGACCTCGGTGTCGATGGCATCATGACCGATCACATCGACACGCTGCGCAAGGTCATGGAGGAGCGGGACGTCTGGGTCTGAGCCCGGCCGCGACCGCCCGCGAGGTCCGTGCGGCGACCGGGGCGAAGGAGCGAGGGCGCGGGTGAGCAGCGGCACCGTGCGGGCACGGCAGGACGACGGGAGCGCCGCGCGGAGGCGCGAGCAGCACGGCTGGTACTTCTACGACTGGGCGTGCTCCGTCTACTCGACCAGCGTGCTCACCGTGTTCCTGGGCCCCTACCTGACCTCGGTGGCGCGGTCGGCGGCGGACGCCGACGGGTTCGTGCACCCGCTGGGGGTCCCGGTGCGGGCCGGGTCGTTCTTCGCGTACTGCGTCTCGGTGTCGGTGGTCATGGCAATCGTGGTGATGCCGGTCGCGGGCGCCGCGGCCGACCGCACCGGCCGCAGGAAGCCGCTGCTCGCGACCGCGGCCTACGTGGGCGCGGCGGCCACGACGGCCCTCTTCCTGCTGGACGGCGACCGCTACCTGCTCGGCGGCCTCCTGCTGATCGTCGCCAACGCGTCGGTCGCGGTCTCGATGGTGCTCTACAACTCCTACCTGCCGCAGATCGCGCACCCCGACGAACGGGACGCGGTCTCCTCCCGGGGCTGGGCGTTCGGCTACGCGGCCGGTTCGCTGGTGCTCGTGGCGAACCTGGTGCTGTTCACCGCCCACGACTCCTTCGGTGTGTCGGAGGCCATGGCGGTGCGCATCTGCCTGGCGTCGGCGGGACTGTGGTGGGGCCTGTTCACCCTGGTACCGCTGAAACGGCTGCGTGACCGGCGCACGGACCGCGCCGCGCCGCCGGGGCGCGGCTGGCGGCAGCTCGCGGCCACCGTCCGGGACATGCGGGGCAAACCGCTCACCCTGGCCTTCCTGCTGGCGTACCTCGTCTACAACGACGGCATCCAGACGGTGATCTCCCAGGCGTCGGTGTACGGCTCGCAGGAGCTGGGGCTGAGCCAGTCGACGCTGATCACGGCCGTGCTGATGGTGCAGGTCCTGGCGGTGGCCGGGGCGCTGGGCATGGGGCGGCTGGCCCGCAGGTTCGGGGCGAAGCGGACGATCCTGGGATCCTTGGCCGCCTGGACGCTCATCCTGGGCGCCGGGTACTTCCTGCCGGCCGGGGCGCCGGTGTGGTTCTTCGTGCTGGCGGCGGGGATCGGGCTCGTCCTCGGCGGCAGTCAGGCGCTGTCCCGGTCGCTGTTCTCGCACCTGGTCCCGCCCGGCAAGGAGGCCGAGTACTTCTCGGCGTACGAGATGAGCGACCGGGGCATGAGCTGGCTGGGGCCGCTGCTGTTCGGGATCACCTACCAGCTGACCGGGAGCTACCGGGACGCGATCGTCTCCCTGGTGGCGTTCTTCGTGATCGGTTTCGTGCTGCTCGCGCGGGTCCCGGTGGCGCGGGCGATCCACGGCGCGGGCAACGCGGCGCCCGGCCGGGTCTAGGGCGAGGGCGCCGGATTTAGCGCTGGAGGCGAAAGGGCTGTAGTGTACGCGTTTGGCCTGCCAGGCGTACCGTTACTGCGCGTCAAAGATGCCGAAACGCTGGGTGACATCTCCTTTCAGATGTGACAAACCGGGCGCCGGTGGGTACTGCACTGGTTGACAAGGCTGCGGCTACGACGGCGACACATGACCCGGAACGGGACATCGGAACGGGAATCTTTACCGCCGACCGGACGTTGACCGGATGACGACGACAGCGACACCTGTCCTGTGGGCGACAAGCCCGGGAGGCACGATTCATGAGTGAGCGAGCTCTTCGCGGCACGCGCCTCGTGGTGACCAGCTACGAGACGGACCGCGGCATCGACCTGGCCCCGCGCCAGGCCGTGGAGTACGCATGCGAGAAGGGGCACCGCTTCGAGATGCCCTTCTCGGTCGAGGCGGAGATCCCGCCGGAGTGGGAGTGCAAGGTCTGCGGGGCCCAGGCACTCCTGGTGGACGGCGACGGTCCGGAGGAGAAGAAGGCCAAGCCTGCGCGCACGCACTGGGACATGCTGATGGAGCGGCGCACCCGTGAGGAACTCGAAGAGGTCCTCGAGGAGCGTCTCGCCGTACTGCGGTCCGGGGCGATGAACATCGCCGTTCATCCCCGGGACAGCCGCAAGAGCGCGTAGTCCCCGCGGGGCTCGGGCCGGTCACCAGCGCACCTCAACAGAAACGGGCGCCGTACGTGGATTCACGTACGGCGCCCGTTTCCTGTGTCCGTGGCCGGTTCGCCCCTTCCGGGGACCGGGACCCGGCACCCGGTGCCCGGCCCGTCACGGCGCCCGGGACTCACCGGGTACGGGGTCTCACCGGGTCAGCGGCGGCCGCTGTGCGCGCGGGGCGTCGCCCGGCTCGTCGTCCCTGATCACCTCGCCCGGGACGACCTTGCCGTCGGGGCGGTGCATGCGGGCCTGCTGGAAGGCGTCCCCCAGGGTGCCCGGGGCGGCCGCGCGCAGCCTGCGGTCGACCGTGCGCTGCGTGAACCGGCCGACGGCCCGCTGGACCGGCGGGACCAGCAGGAGCAGACCCACCGCGTCGGAGATCATGCCGGGGATCATCAGGAGCAGACCGCCGAGCATCATCAGGCCGTTGCCGCCGCGCCGGTCGGACGGGGTGGCACCGCGCTGGAAGGCCTCGTTGAGGTTCTGGAAGGCGCGGCGGCCCGCCCGCTTGATCACCACGGCGCCGAGCACGAAGGCGGCGACCAGCAGCAGGAACACGGTGAAGCCTCCGGCCGCGCCGGCCACCAGCGTCAGCAGCCAGATCTCCAGCACCAGCCACACGGCGACGGCCGCCGGCAGGAACCTGCGCAGCCGCGAGCGCCTGGGCCTGGTGGAGTACGGAGAGGTCGGAGCGCCTGTCGTCATACTCCCAGTGTGCCTGGGCGCGGCTCAGGACGGGATAAGAGGGCAGGGGGCGCCGCGGGCGCAGGCCGCTACGCCTGCGGGCCGCCGCCCCGGCCGGTGAGCCTGGTCACGCGCTCGCCCACGCCCCAGGAGGTGACCCGCCACAGCGCCTCCGCGACGATGTCCCGGCTCATCTTGGAGTCGCCCAGTTCCCGCTCCACGAACGTGATCGGCACCTCGACGACGTGGAAGCCTGCCTTGATCGCGCGCCTGGCCAGGTCGACCTGGAAGCAGTACCCCTGCGAGGCCACCTCGTCGAGGCCCAGTCCCTCCAGGGTCTCCCGCCGGAACGCCCGGTAGCCGCCGGTCACGTCGCGGATCGGCACGTCGAGCATGAGCCGCGAGTAGGTGCTGCCGCCGCGGGAGAGGAACTCGCGGGACTTCGGCCAGTTGACCACGCGGCCGCCCGGCACCCAGCGGGAGCCGAGGACCAGGTCGGCGCCCTTGAGGGCGGTCAGCAGCCGGGGAAGCTCCTCGGGCTGGTGGGAGCCGTCGGCGTCCATCTCGACCAGCACGCCGTAGTCGCGCTCCAGGCCCCAGCGGAAACCCGCGAGGTAGGCGGCGCCGAGGCCCTCCTTGCCCTTGCGGTGCAGTACGTGGACGTGCCCGTCCTCCGCGGCCAGCTCGTCGGCGAGCTTGCCCGTGCCGTCGGGGCTGTTGTCGTCGGCCACCAGGACGTGCGCGTCGGGGACGGCCTTGCGGACCCGGCCCACGATCGTGGTGATGTTCTCCGCCTCGTTGTAGGTCGGGATGATCACCAACGCGGTGCCTAGCGGACCGAACCGCCTCTCCTGGGACCCAGCCGCGGGGGTGCCGTCGCCGTGGTTCACTACTGCCCCTTCATGTCCGTACGCAGGGGACCACCATAGTGGCCAGGGCCTGCGGGGATGTGACACCACGTCCGTTCGGTGGTGTCGATTCGACCAGAGCTGGGTAAGAACTCTCTTTTTCGGAATGGGGGCCCGGTGCCCTTCGGGCCGACCTGGTACCCGCTGGCTGCGGATCGACCGAAAGCCGTTGTCTACTGAGCGACCGGGCCCCACCCGGGTCACACCTTGCCGACCGTCCGGAACGTTCCCCCGCCGACGCGGACGCTGAGCCTGGCTCCCAGTGACGGTGACCCGGTGCGGCACACCGTCCCTGACCCAGCGGCACTGCGACGCGGGTACGGAAGTTCCCCGGTCGGGCGTCCGGTGGTGGACCCGGCAGAACCTACCGGCCCCCTGCCGTCGCCTGTCAAACAGCGGCCCGGCCCGCCGGGAAGCCCGGCGCCGCCCGGCCGGTGCCGAGGATGCGCAGGTCGCGCGAGCGGGCGGCGGGGGATGCTCGCCGCCGCGCCGCACCGGGAGATCACTCGCCCGGCCGTACGAAGACGGTCCGGCCCCCCACCACGGTCCGCAGGCAGACGGGCAGGTCACGGCCCTCGCCGAGGTCGGGCAGGCCGGGGGTGCCGGAGCGCGGGTCCGTCGACCAGCGGGCGACGCGGTCGTCCGGGGCCTGGACGACCAGCTCGCCGGTGCGCCACACGGCATAGTCCGCCACGGCGCCCGGCACCAGGACTCCGGCGTCGTCGCGGCCGACTGCCCGCCAGCCGCCGCGGGTGTGGGCGGTGAAGGCGGCCCGCACGGAGATCCGGTGCTCGGGGGTGCGGTGGAAGGCGGCGGCGCGGACCGTGCCCCACGGGTCGAGCGGGGTGACGGGACTGTCGGAGCCGAGGGCGAGCGGGACACCGGCCCGCAGCAGCGCCGCGAACGGGTTCAGCGTCCGGGCCCGCTCGGCGCCCAGGCGCTGGGCGTACATGCCGTCCTCGCCGCCCCACAGCGCGTCGAAGGCGGGCTGGACGGACGCGGTCAGTCCCAGTTCGGCGAAGGCCGCGACGGTCTCCGGGGTGAGCATCTCGGCGTGTTCGACGCGGTGCCGGGCGGCGCGGACGCGGGCCAGGCCGAGCTTGTCGGCGGCGGCCCGCACGCCCTCGACGACCGTGCCGACCGCGGCGTCCCCGATGGCGTGGAACCCGGCCTGCAGGCCCGCCTCGGTGCAGGCGGTGACATGGGAGGCGACGGCGTCCGCGTCGAGGTAGGCGCTGCCGGTGTGGGCCGCGTCGGCGTACGGGGCGTGCAGGCAGGCGGTGTGGGAGCCGATGGAGCCGTCGACGAAGAGGTCCCCGGCCGCGCCGAGCGCCCCGAGCCGGCGCGCCTTGTCGGCGTCCGCCTCGGCCCAGTAGCCGACGACCCGCGGGCCCGGCTCCTCGGCGGCCGTGCGCAGCAGCCCCGTGAAGTCGTCCTCGGAGGAGATGTCCGGGCCGCCGCACTCGTGGACGGAGCCGATGCCCAGGGAGGCGGCCCGGGCCAGCGCCGCACGCTGCGCCTCGGCGCGCTGGGCGGGCGTGACGGCGGCGAACGCGGCGGCCCGCACGGCGTGGTGGGCGTCGGCGGTCAGCGGGCCGTCCACCGGTCCCCTGACCGACGGGACGAGGTCGAGCAGGGCGGTGGTGACGACCGCGGAGTGGACGTCGATCCGGCTGAGGTAGAGCGGGCGGCCCCCGGTGGCCTCGTCGAGTTCCGCGCGCGTCGGGGGACGGCCTCCGGGCCAGCGGGCCGCGTCCCAGCCGTGGCCGAGCAGGACCCGGTCGTCCGGCCGGGCGGCGGCGAAGTCCCGTACCCGGGCCAGGGCCGCCTCCAGGGAGGGGGCGGCGGACAGGTCGAGGCCGGTGAGCGCGAGGCCGGTGGCCGTGGTGTGCACGTGGGCGTCGGTGAACGCCGGGGTGACCAGGGCCCCGTCCAGGTCGACGACCTCGTCGACCCCGTCCGCGAAGGCGTCGGCCGCGCCCTCGGAGCCGACCCATGCGACGTGTCCCGCCTCGACGACCATGGCGGTGGCGAACGGGTCGGCGGGACTGTGGACCTCGCCGCGGCGGAGAAGGACGGTCTGCGGTTCGGCGGTGCGCTCACTCATGGGCACCAGTCTCGCGCCTCCCCCGGGCGGCCCGGCACGCAGGGCGGGTACCCGCGCGGCGCCCGGCCGCCCCGGAGCGGTATCGGACCCGCCGGAGCGGGGGCCGAGCCCGCCGGAGCGGGGCCGGCGGCCCGGAACGGCGTCGGGCCGGCCGAAGCGGCAGGGAACGGCAGGGCGGTGCGGCAGGGGCCGGTCAGATGCGCGGGGGGCGTGCCTCGTACGGGGTCGACAGGACCACCGTGGTCCGGGTCGACACCCCCGCCAGGGTCCGCACCCGGGCCAGCAGTTCCTCCAGTTCGTGCGGCGTGGCGACGCGCACCTTGAGGATGTAGTTCTCGTCACCGGCCACGCTGTGGCAGGCCTCGATCTCGGGCACGCCCGCGAGCCGGTCCGCGATGTCGTCCGGCGCGCTGGGATCGAAGGGTTTGACCGAGATGAAGGCGGTCATGGGCAGCCCTACGGCCTCGGCGTCGACGACCGCGGCGTACCCGCGGATGACGCCACGCTGCTCCAGCCGGCGCACCCTCTGGTGCACGGCCGACGTGGACAGGCCCGTGGCCTTGCCCAGGTCGGTGTAGCTCATCCGCCCGTCCTTGACGAGCAGCTGCACGATCTGTCGGTCCAGCTCCTCCATGGCGCAAGAACCTACAGTGCGCTTGATCTCCTCGGATACCTCGGCGGCCCAGGTCATGCCCCGTTCGCGCGGAGCCCGGCGGCGGCCGGTCGGCCACCTGGGGGACAAACCGGTCGCGAGGGGCACCCGCGACCGGCATGTGACCAACACCACAGCACCCGGTCGCTCTTCGTGATGTTCTCGTGATTACCGCCGAGAGCGGACGGGAAGTGCTTGCTGTGGTCCAGGCCGCAGCGCCTTCACGGCCCAGCCTTAGGGGGAGAATCCCATGCAGAGTCTTAAGCGCCCTGGTCGATCTGTGCCCAAGCGGCAGCAGCCGGTCCTCGAGCCGCAGCCGGAGGGCGTCGAACCCGACGAGTTCGGCGAGGGCACCGACGCCTACGACACCTTCGAGATGTTCCGGGTGATCTGCCCGGAGTGCGCGCAGCCCATCGCGCTGCTGGCGGACGAGGAGATCCTTCCGGAGCACGCGCTGTGCGCCTCGCCGTGGAACCCGTTCGGGCTCACCGTCTGCGCCGGTACCGGGCGCAAGGCCGCCGAGGCGCGGCCGGCGGACGAGTTCGACGGCCCCCAGGAGCAGCAGACGGCCCTGCTGCTGACGCTTCCCCAGGGACTCGACTGGCGGATGCAGCCCTTCTCGCACGTGGGCGGCCCCGGTTCGCGCCCGATGCGGGTACCGGCGATGCGGCGCCAGGCCGCCTGACCACCCGCCCGGCCGCCCGCCCCAGGCACTCCGCCCGCACCATGGCGCACCGGCGCCGTGGTGCGGAACCGGCGTGCACGGCGCGCCGAAGGGCACGGGCGTGTCGAGGCGCAGGGGCGCATCGATCGGCACGGGCATGCCATGCACAGCGGCGCGTCGGTGAGCACTGGTGCGTCGCTGACCACGGGCGCATCGGTCGGCACGGGCGTGCCGGTGGGCGCCGGCGACTCGCAACGCCCGAGAGCCGGGGGCGTACGGGAAGGGGCACGGGCCGGGTCTTCCCGCAGCCCTGGCCCCGGACCGGACGGGGACGCCGCTGGACTCACGCTCGATTCCCCGCACCGGTGACCTGTCCGCCGCGCGGCGCGTTGCCCGGGTATGACCGCCATTCCTCCGGCAGCCGGACGTCGGCGTCGCATCTTCGTGCCGCCGCCCGCGGAACTGGTTCCGCCCGCGGCCCCGCAGCTCCCGGACCCGCCGATCTACCGCGACCTGATGCGCACCTGGGCCGACCGGGGCCGTACTTTGCCGGGGCGCCACGACCCGGAGTGGGTCCGGCTGGCGGCGCCCCTGCTCGGCCTCGGGCAGTTCAGCGGGTCTCGGGACCCGCGACGTGACGGGCGATGACCATCCGCTGGATCTGGTTGGTCCCCTCGACGATCTGCAGCACCTTGGCCTCCCGCAGGTAACGTTCGACCGGGAAGTCCGCGGTGTAGCCGTACCCGCCGAGCACCTGGACGGCGTCGGTCGTCACCTTCATGGCCGCGTCCGTGCAGAACATCTTGGCCATGGCCGCCTGCCGCGCGAACGGCCGTCCCGCGTCGCGCAGCCGCGCCGCCGTCAGGTACAGCGACCGGCCCGCCTCGATCTGCGTCGCCATGTCGGCGAGCATGAAGCGCAGCCCCTGGAAGTCGGCGATCGGCCGTCCGAACTGCCGCCGGTCGGTGGCGTAGGCGACCGCCTCGTCGAGTGCCGCCTGGGCGAGGCCTATGGCGCAGGCCGCGATGCCGAGCCGTCCCGAGTCGAGGGCGGCCAGCGCGATGGTGAAGCCCTGGCCCTCCTCGCCGAGCCGGCGGGTGTCGGGGACCCGCACTCCGTCGAGGTGGATCTGCGCGGTCGGCGAGCCCTTGAGGCCCATCTTCTTCTCCGGTGCCGCGGCGCTCAGGCCCTCCGCGTCGCCCGGCACCAGGAAGGCCGTGATCCCGCGCGGGCCCTCTTCGCCCGTGCGGGCCATGACGGTGTAGAAGTCGGCGATGCCGCCGTGGGTGATCCAGGACTTGGTGCCGGTGATCACCCACTCGTCGCCGTCGCGGACGGCCTTGGTGCGCAGCGAGGCGGCGTCGGAGCCGGAGGCCGGTTCGGACAGGGCGTAGGCGCCGAGCAGTCCGCCGCCGAGGATCGCGGGCAGATGCTCGGTCCGCTGTTCCTTGGTGCCGTACGCGGCGAGCCCGTAGGCGGCCAGGGAGTGCACGCTCAGGCCGAGTCCGACGGTGAGGCGGGCCGCCGCCAGCTCCTCCAGGACCTGGAGGTACACCTCGTAGGGCTGGTCGCCGCCGCCGTACTCGGAGTCGTAGGGCAGGCCGAGCAGTCCGGAGCGGGACAGCAGGGTGAAGACGTCGCGCGGGAAGCGCCCGGCGTCCTCCTCCTCGGCCGCCTGCGGGGCGATCTCGTGCTGCGCGATGTCGCGGACGAGCGAGATCAGGTCCCGGGCCTCGTCCGTGGGCAGTTGCCGGTCCACCGGCTGCGGGGCGCGGTCGGGCATGGCGACGCTCTCCTCCCTGTCGGGCACTGGCGGACAAGCACCCTGTGGGGCGGCTCCGCCGGGGTCTTCCTCGGGCCGGCCGATGTTCGTCCTCCCGGGTCACGGAAGCGGCTGACCAGCGGCTGTGCGCTGTGAGTATGCCCGATCGGAGGCAGGGAGTCACCGGTTAACGACCGCTTACTTCAAGAAAGGGTGAAGCGGTGTGCCGACAGTGGTGATCAGCGGTTCCCGTCGGCGGGCGTGCGGTGCCGGCGGGCGGCTGCGGGGGCCGGACGGACGGGGGCGGTCCCGTCGATCGCGGAGCGCGCCGCCCAGGGTCTTCGCACGGGGTTCGCGCAGTGTCCCGGGAGAACCGGGGACGGTCGTGCGGCACGCGGCGGGGGGCTCGGCGTGGGGTGGATCAGGCCTTCGGCGACCTGGGCCGGCCGGGCGATCGGGGGATCACAGCAGACCGAGCCGGGCGACGAGCATGGCGATCACCACGACGAGGGTCCAGCCGAGGACGTGCTCGAGGACCTTGGGCCCGTCGCCGTCGTCCCCGGGGCCACCGGTGCGGACGCGGGCGGGTGCGGCGGTGGCCGAAGGAGCGGTCATGGTCTCTCGCAGGGTCGGACGTGCGGTGTGGAGTCCCCCGCGGGCTCGGCGCCCGCCTCGTCTCCACCTTGCCACCGGCGACACCTCATGCGGCGGAGACCTTGCTCACAGGCGAGGTCCGGTGCTCACCGGCGGTCCCTGATGCCGGCAGGCGGGGCCCCGGCCGCCCCGGGCCCCGCCTGCCGGCCACCGCGGTCCGGTCAGCGCACGCCCACCGCTTCGAGCGCCGCGCGCTGGCGGGGCGTGGGACGCGCCGGGAAGTACAGGTAGCAGACGCCACCGCTGCCGGAGACGACCTTGCCGGAGGCGTTGTACCGCTTGGTCCTCAGCCAGATGTTCTCGAACTCCCGGCGCCGGTAGACGCGCCGGACCGCCTCGTCGCTCGGCGAGGCGGGGTCGTTGGCGATCACGTCCCCCTCGGCGGTGAAGCCGATGACCGTCATCAGGTGGCCGGAGGTGCCGTATCCCGCTCCGGTCAGTTCGCTCTTGAGGAAGGACTGCGAGGTTATGGCCGGGACGCCGGCCGCGATCAGCGTCTCCAGGTCGGTGAGGGAGCCGAGCCGGGTGATGACGCCCTGCAGGCCCTTGAACGTCGCCGCGTAGGCCGCGTTGAAGGGCCAGTTGCCGCAGCCCGCGTACTGGTAGTCGTACGTGGAACGCGCCGCGTGGCAGACCTGCGGGTCGGCGTAGGACGGGTCCACCCATGACAGTTGGGCGGGGGTGAGCCGGCCGCCCCAGTACTCGACGATCATCTGCGAGGAGGTGGGGCTGCACCAGGCCTCGCCCCCGTTGTCGTACTGGGGGTACTGGCCGGCGTGGATCTCCTGCGAGTACCGCGGGACGGTGAGTTCGGCGCCCACGCGTCCGGGGGCCGAGGCGGGCACGGTGAAGCGGTCGGGGATGTCGGAGCCCATGGCACCGGCGCGCCAGACGGTCGGGGTGAGCCGGGTGCCGGGCCTGCGGTAGAGGGTCAGGCGCAGCCGGTAGGCGGCCAGCCGCAGGCCGGAGGAGGGGTCGTCGACGGAGAAGGTGTCCGTCCAGACGGTGCTGCGGCCGTCGCTCTGGCCGTCGACGGAGGTGCGCCTGATGTCCTGGTCGCCGGCGGCCCAGCGGCCCATCACGTACCAGGGGGTCTCGGTGCCGTCCGAGTACGTGCCCCGCAGCTCCACCTGGAGCCAGGTGCCGGCCGGGGTGTGCGCGTTCCAGGAGGCGATCGCCTCCGTCGCGGGGACGGGGAGCCGGTGGAGCGGGCCGGTCCAGGTCGCATACTCCCACCTGGCGGTGGTGCCGGTGTGCGGGTCGGTGTAGTCGGTGGTGCCGCGAGGGGCGGCGATCTGCAGACCCGGGCGGGCGCCGGCCACCGCGCGGGTGCCGTCGCGGGCGCCCGCGCGCCAGTCGGTGTACGTGGTCCAGGCACGGTAGTCGACCGGGCGGGCGGAGCCGTCCCCGGCGCCGGGCGGACGGTGTCCGGCGGCGGGGGCGGTGGTCCCTGCGGTCGCTTGGGCGGCGGCCGGGGCCGCGCCGCCTGCGACGGCGGCGACGACCGCGGCGGCCAGAACGGATCTGCGGGTGGGCTGATCGGGTCCGCTCATGGGTGGAAGACCCCCAGGTGTCCGAGTCGGGGCGGGTGGCCGGTCCGTGCACGGCGATGCGCCCCCACTATGGCCGCGCCGGCCGTCTCCTGCCAGCACTTCACCACGCGCCACGCGCAGCAATATTGGTCTCCACCACTGGCACGCCCCCCCGTCCCGCACGGCTCGCCGGCCGCCCTGTGGGAGCCCTGCGCACGCCCCCGCGGGGCCCCGCCCGGACGGGGACGGGGACCACCTCCGAGCGGTACGCCGGCCGCCCTGGTCCGGACCGGTCGCGGCGCCCGGAGCGGCAGTTGCGCCCGGAGCGGGGGCGCCCCCGGAGCGGAGGCGCCCCCGGAGCGGTTGCGGCGCTCCCGGGGGCGGTTCCGGCGCCCCGTCAGATCAGGTCCATCGCGGCGACCTCGTCCGGGCGGCCGTAGCTGACCGGGCCCTGGAAACGGCGGCGGGCGGTGGCGAACCACCAGACCGTGGCGACGAGCAGGACGGCGGCCAGGGCGATGGGGGCGTAGTTGAACGAGTCGGCGGTGATCGGCGAGGCCTGCGGCAGCATGAACAGCACGCTGCTCAGCACGATCCAGGTGACCGCCACGACGCCGACCGGGCGGCCCCAGCGGCCCAGGTGCCAGGGGCCCGGCTGGAACTCGTCGCCCAGCCGCAGCCTCAGCAGGATCGGGACGGCGTAGGCGAGGAAGAGCCCGACGACGTTGACGCTGACGATGGCGGTGAAGGCCGTGTGCGACCACCAGCCGGGCAGGACCAGTGCCAGGGAGCAGACGACCGCCAGCCAGACGGCCTTGACGGGCGTGCGGGTGCGCGGGGAGACCGAGTGCCACCACCGGGAGCCCGGCATCGCGCCGTCCCGTGAGAAGGCGAAGATCTGCCGGGTGTTGCTGGTGAGGTTGGCCAGGCCGCAGAAGAGCATGGCCCCGATGACGATCAGCAGCATGGCTTTCGCCGCGCCCGGGCCGAGCGCGTCGATGAGGATCTGGACGGGCGGCGCGTCCGCGCCCGCCACGTGCGCGTAGTCACGAATGCTGTAGACGAGCGCGAGCATGAGGATCAGGCCGGTGACCGCCGAACAGGCGATGGCGCGGACGATGCCCCGGGGTGCGTTGACGGTCGCCTGGACCGTTTCCTCGGACATGTGGAAGCTGCCGTCGAAGCCCGTGAAGGTCCAGCTGGTGACCAGCAGGCCGAGCAGCCCTCCGTAAAGTCCGCTCGTGAAACCGGTGTTGTTCGCGAAATGCGTGACGAAGGACACCGGACGGTGATCGCCGGGAACGGCGACCAGCGCGGTCACGATGACCACCATCCCGATCAGCAGCCACCACACGGAGATCCGGTTGAGGACCGCGACCAGTTGGACCGTGTACGTGTTGGCCAGCCCCTGGAGCACGATGACGAGCGCGGTGATCAGCACCGTCTGGTGCGCGGTCGGCCGGTAGGAGGACCACTGGAGGGCGACGAAGGCCTGGATGAAAGTGGCCGCCGCGTACCCGGTGGCCGCGGTACCGCCGACCTGCCCGACGAAGTTCAGCCAGCCGGTGAACCAGGACCAGGCTCCTTTGTGCCGCTTGGCGAGTTTCCCCGCGGAGAAATACAGCGCGCCGCTCGTGGGATAGGCGGAGGCGACCTCGCCCATCGCGGCGCCGATGAACAGCACCATGACGGAGACACCGATCCAGCCGAAGACGAGAATGCGGGGGCCACCCGCGTTCATACCGAATCCGAAGGAGGAGAAGATCCCGGAGATGATGTTGATGATGGTGAAGGAGATCGCGAAATTGTCGAACGCCTTGAAACGCCGGGTGAGTTTCCTCGGATAACCCATCGCGTGCAGGGTCGCGTCGTCGTCGAGCGCCCTCGGGTCAGCCATGCCGCGGGTTCTGGCGCGCGGGAGCTGTATCCGTTCCGACACGGTCGGCCTTCCTCTCGTGGGGGGGGTGGTGCGAGGGTCAGGGGGACGAGGGCACCGGCAGGCCGCAGGCCCGCCGTGCCCGGGACAACTGCTCCACGGGGTCACCGAAGACGCACCAGGGCATCCGTGAGGCGTAGGGGCCCATGGCGGTCAGGACGGCGCGGGCCTCGAACTCGCACCCGGCCAGCACCAGCGCATGGGCCAGGTAGGCCAGGTCGAGCACCGGCGTGAACCGGTAACCGGACACCGTGGGAAGCCAGTTGCGGTAGATCGCGAGGGCGGCGGAGCGCCACTGGGGCTGCTCCCAGACCCGGTCCGCGAGCGACTGCGAGGCGTCGTAGCTCTCCACGAGGGCGACCAGCGGCAGCAGCCGCAGCGCGGAGTCGGCGGGCGCGCGCTGGCTCAGGAAGGCGGCGACGTCCCAGGCCGCGTTGACCGAGCCACCGTGCCGGGTGAAGAAGAAGGCCAGAAATCGGTGGTGGGCTTCGCGGTGCCAGGGGTCCAGGGACAGGATGTGCGCGAACAGCCGCCAGGGGCCGGGCGGGGCGGTCAGCAGCCCCTGCGGCGCCGGGTCGCGCAGCCTGTGCAGCCGGGCCATGGCCAGTTTGGCCGCCCAGGGCGTGGGGTCGGCGGGGTCCACCGCCGAGGCCCGTTCGCAGGCCGAGAGCGCTATCCGCTCCAGCGCGGCGGCCCGCTCGTCGCCGGCGTCCGCCGCGCGCAGCGCCCGGTGCACCGCCACCCGCGCCCACACCAGGGCCGACTCGGGCCCGGGCTCCTCGGCCAGCCAGCGTTCGGCGAGGTCGGAGTCGGCGGCCTCCGAGGCCAGCACCAGGGAGCGGTGGGCCCGCAGCGCGAAGTCGTCACGCGTCTCGGCGAGGGCGGCGCGGGCGCTCGCCCAGCGGCCGGCCCGGATGTCGACGCACACGCCGGCCAGGACGCGGTCGTCCGCCGCGGGGTGCCAGACGTACTGCCCGTCGAATAACCCAGCGGCCATCTTCCCCCTGTCGGTCCCCGCACGGCACCTCACAGTGCGCTTCCGGCACTTTACTCATCACCGAGCACAACCGGAACGCGATTTTCGACATGTTCACCGAGGGATTCGCCGGGTATTCAGCGGTACCCGGGGGCACCTCCAAGGGTGTTCCGAAGGGCACCGCCAGGGGTGTTCCGAAGGGCATCGCGGCCGGTGTTCCGAAGGGCGTTGCGACAGGTGTTCACCGGGCGGTGGCACGGGCGTCCGGTTTGACCGGTCACTAGAATGTTCCCGGGAAATATGCCCTCGCATCAGCCCCCGCGCCCGGCCCCGACCCGGCACCCGCCCCGCCCCTGCCCGCGCCTCGCCCCGCCTTCCGCTCGCTTCCTCCCGCCTCCTCACCCCGCCCCCGGCGCCGCCGTCCGCCCACTCCACCCCGGGAAGAGCCATTCACACCCTCGCCGCCCGTCTGCGCCGCCTCCCGCCGTCCTGCGGGCCCGTCCGCCTGGTCGGCGTCGACGGACACGCGGGTTCCGGGAAGTCCACCTTCACCGCCCGGCTGTCCACGGCGCTGGGCGGGGCTCCCGTCCTGCACCTGGACGACGTCTCCGGCCACGAGGAGCTGTTCGCGTGGGACGGCCGGCTGCTGACCGAGGTGGTCGCCCCGCTCACCCGGGGCCTGACGGCGCACTACGCCCCCTACGACTGGCGGGCCCGGCGCTTCGGCCCGGCCACGCGCGCACTGCCGCCTGCGCCCGTCGTCCTCGTCGAGGGCGTGGGGGCGGGCCGCCGGGCCCTGCGCCCCCACCTGGCCCGACTGCTGTGGATGGAGCTGCCGCGCGAGGAGTCCTGGGCGCGCGGACGGGCGCGGGACGGGGCGGAGCAGCGGGAGTTCTGGGCGGGCTGGGTCGAGGCGGAGCGCCGGCACTTCGCCGAGGACCCCTCCCGGCCCTTCGCGGACCTCCTGGTCCGGCAGTCCGCGCACGGGTACGAGGTGCTTCCGGGGCCCGCCGGGGGGCTTGGACCGGACCAGGTCACTACGGAGGGTGAGGGGCCGTCGGCAATGTGCTGAACTTGTGAAGAGCACCCTGGGGGAACTTGGCCAAGTGTCCCAACTTCGCTTGACCCGGGGCCCGTACAGGTCTTACGTTCTCAATGTGCGGTCATCGCGGACCGCCCGCAAACACGAAGCCCCCGGTTGTTCCCCCGTGACCGGGGGCTTCGTTCTGCCCGCGCACCGCTATCCGGACGCCGCGTGGCTTCATTCGGTCACCGTCGGTCACCGATCCGGGCGTACCGCTTCCGCTTCCGTCTCCCCGAACAGGGTGTGCCGCACCCTTCGGCGGGCGGCGATCCCGCAGGTACGATGCCCTCGGTGCGACCTTCGAACGACTGCTTCGCGCACCTGCAACTCCGGTCCGCGCAGCAGCGGTTCGACCAAGGCAGCCACCGGGCGGCGGTCCGGCGGCGAACCTACGGGGGCACGGTCTGTGGGGGACGTGATGGACTTCGGCACGCAGGGCCCCGAGGCCCCGGCCGACCTGGCCTGGCTGCGCGGTGTGGACGCCTACGCGATGGGCGCCTACCCGCAGGCCGAGGAGGAGTTCCGGGCCGCGGTGGAGATGGACCCGGGGATGGCGGACGGCTGGCTCGGGCTGCACGCGCTGCGCGTCGACACGACGACCGCGCTGCTCAGGATGTTCCGGCACCGGGACCGCTTCGGCGAGCAGCGCACCCGGCACCGGCGCACCCTCAACTCCTGGTACTGGCTGGGCTGGTGGGTGCAGCCCGTGCTGGAGAGCCCCCGCGATCTGCTGCTCGCGCACGCCTCGCACTGGCTGGACGGACGCCACGTGCCCGAGCTGGACCGGGCGCTGGCCGGTCTGCCGCCGGTGGACGCCGACGCCCACGTCCGTTTCCTGCACGCCTGCCGCGCCTACCTGATCAAGGACTGGGAGCAGCTGGTACGGCACACCGACCCGCTCGTCGACGATCCGATGCTCGGCATCGAGGCCGGTCTGTTCGGCGGCATGGCCCGGGTCCGGCTGGAGATGTACGGGCAGGCCGAGCCGCTGCTGTCGGCCGCCCTGATGCGGTGCCGCAGCGAGCAGCCGCAGCGCAAGGAGCTGCGGTACTGGCTGGCCAGGGCGCACGAGGGCACTGGCCGCAGCGCCGCCGCGCTGCCCCTGTACCGGGCGGTGCACCGGGTCGATCCGGCCTTCATGGACACCTCGGCACGGCTCGCGGCGATCGCCGAGGGCGACGGCTACGACGACGAGGCCGCCGATTTCGCGGCGATCACGCTCGCCGGGGCCGGCCAGGACAGCGTGGACGGTCCGGACGTCCTGGATCCGCTCTTCGGCACGGAGGGCCGGGACCTCAGACTCGACGACGCGGAACCGCCCGCCGCCGGCCCCTTCCCCTCCCCCGCCGACCCGGCGGTGCGTCAGCGGGGCGCGGTCGCCGTCGGCCCGCTGCCCAGCGGGCCGACGGACCCCGCATTACTCGAACAGGCGCTCGCCGAACTGGAGCGCATGGTGGGGCTGGAACCGGTCAAGCGCCAGGTGAAGGCGTTGTCGGCCCAGTTGAACATGGCACGGTTGCGCGCCGGGCAGGGGCTGCCCGTCCAGCCGCCGAAACGCCACTTCGTCTTCTCCGGCCCCTCCGGCACCGGCAAGACCACGGTGGCCCGCATCCTCGGCCGGGTCTTCTACGCGCTCGGGCTGCTCGGCGGCGACCACCTGGTGGAGGCGCAGCGCGCCGACCTGGTCGGCGAGTACCTGGGCCAGACCGCGGTCAAGGCCAACGAGCTGATCGACTCCGCCATCGGAGGGGTCCTCTTCGTCGACGAGGCGTACTCCCTGTCCAACTCGGGGTACGGCAAGGGCGACGCGTACGGCGACGAAGCCCTCCAGGTGCTGCTGAAGCGGGCCGAGGACAACCGCGACCACCTGGTGGTCATCCTGGCCGGCTATCCCGAGGGCATGGACCGTCTCCTCGCCGCCAACCCCGGCCTGTCCTCCCGTTTCACCACCCGGGTGGACTTCCCGTCGTACCGCCCCCAGGAACTCACCGAGATCGGCAAGGTGCTCGCCGCGGAGAACGGCGACCTCTGGGACGACGAGGCCCTGGACGAGCTGCGCTCCATCGCCGGGCACGTGGTCGACCAGGGGTGGATCGACGAACTGGGCAACGGCCGCTTCCTGCGCACCCTGTACGAGAAGAGCTGCGCGTACCGGGATCTGCGCCTGTCCGGCTATCCGGGCACCCTGACCCGGGACGACCTGGCGACCCTGCGCCTGCCGGACCTGATGCAGGCGTACGGGGAGGTGCTGTCGGGCCGGGGCCCCCAGGACCCGTCGGCCCTGTGACGGCCCGCCGGGACCCGCACGGCACTCCAGCGCTCCCGGCGCCTCCTGCGCCGGCCCCGGCCGCCCTCGCGGCCCGGCGCACACGCGGCCCGGCGCACACGTGAGCCCACGGCCGCCGGGCGGCCGTGGGCTCGGTGGAGGCGGCGGCTCAGGTGGCCAGGGCCTGTTCCGGTTCTCCGCTGACCCGGGGTTCCGTGAGCCGGATCTCCGGGGCCGGCCGGTGCGCGGGGTCGCGGACCTCGCCGACGAGGAGTTCCAGCACGTCCTCCAGGGCCACCACGCCGAGCACCTTGCCGGAGGCGTCCGCGACCTGGGCCAGATGGGTGGCGGCGCGGCGCATGACCGTCAGGGCGTCGTCCAGCGGCAGCTCGGACCTGAGCGTGGCCATCGGGCGCCATATCCGCTGCGGCACGGCACGGTCGGAGTCCTCCAGGTCGAGGACGTCCTTGACGTGCAGATAGCCCATGAAAGCGCCGTTCTCCGCGGCGACCGGGAAACGGGAGTAGCCGGTGCGGGCGGTGAGCGCGACGATCTCGCCGGGGGTGACCGACGGGCGGACGGTCACCAGCGCGTCACGGCGCAGCAGCACGTCGAGGACGGGCCGCGAGCCCAGTTCCAGCGCGTCCTCCAGGCGCTCCTGCTCCTCCGGGTCGAGGAGACCTGCCTGCCCGGAGTCCTCGACGAGCCGGTTGAGCTGCTCGCTGGTGAAGACGGCCTCGACCTCGTCCTTGGGTTCGACGCGGAAGAGCCGCAGGATGCCCTGGGCGCAGGCGCCGAGCGCCACGGTGACGGGCTTGCAGACGCGGGCGAAGCCGACGAGGCCGGGGCCGAGCCACAGCGCGGCCTTCTCCGGTGCGGCCATCGCGAGGTTCTTCGGCACCATCTCGCCGATGACCAGGTGGAAGAAGACCACGGCCGCCAGCGCGATGACGTAGCCCAGCGGGTGCACCACGCCGTCGGGCAGGTGCATCCGGGTGAAGACCGGTTCCAGCAGCCGCGCCACCGTCGGTTCGGCGACGGCGCCCAGGGTCAGCGAGCAGACGGTGATGCCGAACTGGGCGGCGGCCATCATCTGCGGCAGCCGCTCCAGGCCGTGCAGCACCTGGCGGGCGCGGGCGGTGCCGAGCGGTTCGATCTGGCTGCGGCGTACGGAGACGAGCGCGAACTCGGCGCCGACGAAGAAGCCGTTGGCGAGCACGAGCAGCGCCGCGAGGACCAGTTGGAGCACGCTCATCGGGCGGCCTCCGTCGCGGCCTCGGCGGTGGGGGCCGCGGGGCCCGTGCGGACCAGCCGTACCCGCTCGGCGCGGTAGTGGCCGACCTGGCGCACGGAGAGCCGCCAGCCCGGCAGTTCGGCCCTGTCGCCGGGGGCCGGGATACGGCCCAGCAGGTCGGCGACGAGTCCGGCGACGGTCTCGTAGGGGCCTTCCGGCGCGTCGAGGCCGATGCGCCGGAGCAGGTCGACCCGGCAGCCGCCGTCGGCGTCCCAGGCCGGCCGGCCGTCCTCCGGCGGGGCGGGGGCCAGTTCGGGCACGTCCTTGGCGTCGTGCTCGTCGCGGACCTCGCCGACGAGTTCCTCGACGATGTCCTCCAGGGTGACGACGCCCGCCGTGCCGCCGTACTCGTCGACGACGACCGCGATGGGCTGCTCGCTGCGCAACTGAGCCAGCAGCGGCTGCACCGGCAGGGTCTCGGGGACCAGCAGCGCGGGCCGGGCGATGCGGCCGACGGGGGTGCGCAGCCGCTCGTGCGCGGGGACGGCGAGGGCGTCCTTGAGATGGGCCATGCCGACCACCTCGTCGATCTTCTCCTGGTAGACGGGGAAGCGGGACAGGCCGGTGGCCCGGGTGAGGTTGACGACGTCCTCGGCCGTCGCGGAGAACTGCAGGGCGCTGACCTTCACGCGCGGCGTCATGACGTGCTGCGCGGTGAGGTCGCCCAGGGAGAGGGTGCGGACGAACAGGTCGGCCGTGTCCTGTTCCAGGGCGCCGGCCCGGGCGGAGTGCCGGGCCAGCGAGACCAGCTCGCCGGGGGTGCGGGCGGAGGCCAGCTCGTCGGCGGGCTCGACGCCCAGCGCCCGTACCAGGCGGTTGGCGACCGTGTTCAGCGCGGCGATCACCGGGTGGAACAGGCGCGAGAAGTGGTGCTGCGGGCCGGCCACGAAGCGCGCGACCTGCAGCGGCCGGGACACCGCCCAGTTCTTGGGGACCAGCTCGCCGATCACCATCTGCAGGGCGGAGGCGAGCAGCATGCCGACGACCACGGCGACACCGGAGACCGCGCCCGCGGGCAGACCGGTCGCGGTCAGCGGGCCGTGCAGCAGCTCGGCCAGTGCCGGTTCGGCGAGCATGCCGACGACGAGGGAGGTGATGGTGATGCCGAGCTGGGTGCCGGAGAGCTGGAAGGACAGCTCGCCCAGCGACTCGACGACCGTACGGGCCCGCCGGTCGCCTTCGGCCGCGGCCCGCTCGGCGTCGGGGCGCTCGACGGTCACCAGGCCGAACTCGGCCGCGACGAAGAAACCGTTGGCGAGAATCAGCAGGAAAGCCGCTCCGAGGAGCAGCAGGGGGATGGTCATGATGCCGCCGCCTGAATGTGCGCGCGGACCGCTCGGTCGCGGTGTGCGCTATGTCGGCAGGGGGCGGCGCAGGTACTGCAGGACGATCCGTCCATCGCCGGGGGGAGTCACTCCTCGGGTAGCAGGAACCCCTGGCACCGGTCGGGGCTCAGGGGCGGGGACGCAGCGAAACGTCTCCGCCACCAGATTAATCAAGACCGGGCCGAATGCGTCAGGGCAGAGGCCCCGGAGCCGGCCCGGAGGTTCACCCCGAGACGGGTCCGGGGCCCGTCCCCCGGGTCTGCTCGGGGTCGTGGACGGCGCGGGTCTCGACGAGCGCGCGCAGGGCGCGGGCGTCGGCGACGGCGCGCTGCCTGGCGATACCGGGCTGGATGCCCAGCGCGGGCAGGCTGGTGCCGTCGCTCAGATTGAGGAAGACCCACGGATCGCCGGGGCGCAGGTTCACCTGGAGGACCTCCGGCCACTCCAGGTGCCGCTTGGAGGTGATGTTCACCACGGTGACGCCGGATTCGTCGGCGACCACCTTCGGGCGCGCCAGCAGCGCCAGCACGCCGAAGAGGAGGGCACCGGTGAAGACGAAGCTGATGCGCTCGCCGGGCGTGAGCTGTTCCAGGAGGACCGCCACGGCCGCGATCACGACGAAGATCGCGACCCCGGCGGTGAGCAGCACCGCGCGGGTGTGCCCGGGCCGGAAGGTGACGGGGAGGGCGGGAGGGAGGTCGGACATCGCTCGTTCGTCCTCAGAGGCGGCAGGCGTGGATGGCCGTGGTCAGGATGGCGCGGGCGCCGATGGCGTACAGGTCGTCCATGATCCGCTGCGCGTCCTTGGCGGGGACCATCGCGCGGACGGCGACCCAGCCCTCGTTGTGCAGCGGGGAGACGGTCGGGGACTCCAGGCCGGGGGTCAGCGCGACAGCCTTCTCCAGCTGCTCGACCCGGCAGTCGTAGTCCATCATCACGTACGTCCGGGCGACCAGGACGCCCTGGAGGCGGCGCAGGAACTGCTGCACCTTGGGGTCCTCGGCGTCGGCCCCGGTGCGCCGGATCACGATCGCCTCGGACTTCATGATGGGCTCGCCGAAGACCTCCAGGCCCGCGTTGCGCAGGCTGGTGCCGGTCTCCACGACGTCGGCGATGACCTCGGCGACGCCCAGCTCGATCGCGGTCTCCACCGCGCCGTCGAGGTGGACGACGGAGGCGTCGACGCCGCTGTCGGCGAGGTGCTTGGCGACGATGCCCTCGTAGGAGGTGGCGACCGTCTTGCCGCTCAGGTCGCTCACGTCGCTCGCCGTGCCGGGCTTGGAGGCGAAGCGGAAGGTGGAGCGGGCGAAGCCGAGCGGGAGGATCTCCTCCGCGTTGGCGCCGGAGTCCACGAGCAGGTCGCGGCCGGTGATGCCGATGTCGAGGCGGCCGGAGGAGACGTAGATCGCGATGTCGCGGGGGCGGAGGTAGAAGAACTCCACCTCGTTGCCCGGGTCGACGATCCGCAGTTCCTTGGACTCCCGGCGCTGCTGGTAGCCGGCCTCATGCAGCATGTCCGCCGCAGGGCCGGAGAGTGAACCCTTGTTGGGGACGGCGATGCGCAGCATGAGGTCGGCTTCCTTCGCGTGAGGGGGTGGTACTGCTCTTACGGCGGGCGGGTTACAGGTGGGCGTAGACGTCGTCCAGGGAGATGCCGCGGGCGACCATCATCACCTGGACGTGGTACAGCAGCTGCGAGATCTCCTCGGCGGCCGCCTCCTTGCCCTCGTGCTCGGCGGCCATCCAGACCTCGGCCGCCTCCTCGACGACCTTCTTGCCGATGGCATGGACTCCCTTGCCGACCAGTTCGGCGGTGCGGGAGGTGGCGGGGTCGCCGTGGGCGGCCTTCTGCTGGAGCTCGGTGAACAGCTCCTCGAACGTCTTCTTGGACATGGTGCTGCTTACCCTACGCGCTCCGGGCCACTGGTCACCGCCAGGGTTCGGATACTGAACGCAGCGTGGCCGCGGTCGCCACGGCGGCGGTGACCGCCTCGTGGCCCTTGTCCTCCCTGGAGCCTTCGAGGCCGGCCCGGTCCAGGGCCTGTTCCTCGTCGTCGCAGGTCAGGACGCCGAAGCCGACGGGGACACCGGTGTCCACCGACACCTGGGTCAGCCCCTGGGTGACGCCCTGGCAGACGTAGTCGAAGTGCGGGGTGCCGCCGCGGATGACGACACCGAGGGCGACGATGGCGTCGTAGCCGCGGCCGGCCAGCACCTTCGCCACCACGGGGAGTTCGAAGCTGCCGGGCACCCTGAGCAGGGTGGGCTCGTCGATCCCCAGCTCGTGCAGGGCGCGCAGGGCGCCGTCCACCAGTCCGTCCATCACCTTCTCGTGCCACTGTGCCGCGATGACGGCGACCCGGAGGTCTCCGACGTTCCGGACGGACAGATCCGGTGCACCCTTGCCGCTCACGTGTCTCCTCAGTGCTCTGTGCTCTGTAGCGCTCTGTGCTCTGTACCGGCCAGTGCTCTGTTCCGACCGGTGCTGTGGACCGGCCGGGCCTGGTCGCCGGGTCTACTGGTTGCCGCAGGTGGACGCGGTGGCCGCGTCCAGCCAGGGCAGGTCGTGCCCCATCCGGTCCCGCTTGGTGCGCAGGTAGCGGAGGTTGTGCTCGCCGGCCTTCACGGGCATGGGCTCGCGGCCGGTGACCTTGATGCCGTGGCTGAGCAGCGCCTCGGACTTGTCGGGGTTGTTGGTCATCAGGCGGACGCTGCGGACGCCGAGGTCCCGCAGGATCTGCGCGCCTGCGCCGTAGTCGCGGGCGTCGGCGGGCAGGCCGAGTTCCAGGTTGGCGTCGAGCGTGTCGCGGCCCCGCTCCTGGAGCTCGTACGCGCGCAGCTTGGACATCAGGCCGATGCCGCGTCCCTCGTGGCCGCGCAGGTAGACCACCACGCCCCTGCCCTGCTGCTGGATGCGTTCCAGGGAGGCGTCCAGCTGGGGGCCGCAGTCGCAGCGCAGGGAGCCGAAGACGTCTCCGGTCAGGCATTCGGAGTGGACGCGGACGAGGACGTCGTCGCCGTCGCCGATCTCGCCGTGCACGAGGGCCACGTGCTCCACTCCGTCGACGGTGGAGCGGAAGCCGTAGGCGGTGAAGGTGCCGTGCGCGGTGGGGAGGCTGACCTCGGCCTCGCGGCGGACGGTGGGTTCGCTGCCGCGGCGGTAGGCGATCAGGTCCTCGATGGAGATGATCGTCAGGCCGTGCTTGCGGGCGAACAGGATCAGTTCGGGCAGGCGCAGCATGCGGCCGTCCTCACCGGCGATCTCGACGATGGCGCCGGCCGGGCGCAGCCCCGCGAGCCGGGCGAGGTCGACGGCGGCCTCGGTGTGGCCGTCGCGGACGAGGACGCCGCCGGGCCTGGCGCGCAGCGGGAAGACGTGGCCGGGCCGGACGAGGTCGCCGGGTTCGGCGGTGCCGCCGGCCAGGAGCCGGAGGGTGGTGGCGCGGTCGGCGGCGGAGATGCCGGTGGTGATGCCGTGCGCGGCGGTCGCGTCGACGGAGACCGTGAACGCGGTCTTCATCGACTCGGTGTTGTCCTCGACCATCTGCGGCAGCTGCAGCCGGTCGAGTTCGTCGCCTTCCATGGGTGCGCAGATCAGGCCGCGGCACTCGCTCATCATGAAGGCGACGATCTCGGGGGTCGCCTTCTCTGCCGCGATGACGAGGTCGCCCTCGTTCTCGCGGTTCTCGTCGTCGACGACCACGACGGGACGGCCGGCCGCGATGTCGGCGACGGCCTGCTCGATCGGGTCGAGCGCGAAGTCCTCGATGTCGTCGGTGCTGTACAGGACGGGTGCCGCGGTCATGCGGGCGCTCCTTCCGGGACGGGCCGCGTGCCCTGGCGGGAGCGCAGCCACCAGTCGCGCAGGCCCCACAGGACGAGCGCGCCGTAGATGACGTAGACGAAGCCGGAGAAGGCGAAGCCGTTGGCGAAGTTGAGGGGGACGCCGACGGCGTCGACGAGCAGCCAGGCGAACCAGAACTCGACCATGCCGCGCGCCTGGGCGTACATGGCGACGACGGTGCCGACGAAGATGTAGGCGTCGGGCCAGGGGTCCCAGGACAGGGACGGGTAGGCCTTGAACAGGGCACCGACCAGGAGGGTGCCGACGGCGGCGACGGCGAGCAGGGCGGCCCGCTCGCGCCAGGTGGCGAAGCGTACGGCGATGTGGCCGTCCTCCGCCGTGCTGCTGCCGCGGTTCCACTGCCACCAGCCGTAGACGGCGACGACCATCACCACGATCTGCTTGCCCGCGCTGCCGGAGAGGTGGGCGGTGGCGAAGGCGGCGAAGAGGATCAGGCCGGACAGGAACTGGGTGGGCCAGCTCCATATGGAGCGGCGCCAGCCGAACGCCAGGCCGAGCAGACCGATGATGTTGCCGATCATGTCGGACCACTTGATGTGCTGGCCGAAGAGCGTGAAGGCCTCGGAGTTGAGCCAGTTCACCGGCCGGCCCCCGCGATCCGGTCGCCGAGCAGCCGTTCGACGTACTTGGCGACGACGTCCACTTCCAGGTTGACCGGGTCGCCGGGCTGCTTCAGTCCCAGGGTGGTCAGCGCCAGGGTGGTCGGGATGAGGCTGACGGTGAAGTGCTCGGCGCCCGCCTCGACGACGGTGAGGCTGATGCCGTCGACGGTGATGGAGCCCTTCTCCACGACGTAGCGGGCGAGGTGCGCGGGGAGGGAGATCCGCACGATCTCCCAGTGCTCGGAGGGGGTGCGCTCCACGATCGTGCCGGTGCCGTCGACGTGCCCCTGGACGATGTGGCCGCCGAGGCGGGCACCGACGGCGGTGGGGCGTTCGAGGTTGACCCGGGAGCCGGGGGTGAGCGCGCCGAGGCTGGAGCGTTCGAGGGTCTCGGCCATGACGTCGGCGGTGAACTCGTCGCCCTCGTGGTCGACGACGGTCAGACAGACGCCGTTCACGGCGATGGAGTCGCCGTGCTGCGCGCCTTCGGTGACGACGGGGCCGCGGAGGCGGAAGCGAGCGGCGTCGCCGAGGTTCTCGACGGCGGTGACCTCGCCCAGCTCTTCGACGATTCCGGTGAACACTTCCCGGGTCCTCCTGCCTCTTCGGGCACGGACTCCGGGGCTGCCGACGACGGCAGGACACACGAGCGAACGCACGGGGTACGACGGCGCCGAAGCGGAACCCGTCGTGAAGGACGAGCCCGTGGACGGCGACGCGCACAGATGTGCCCGCTCGCCGCGCACTGCCTCCCATCCGGACTTTAACCGTCGGTCCAGGAATTTCACCTGGTCAACCGGCCGCTGGAAGCGACCGGGTCGCGGACTGTAACCGCCGGTTCGGACTTTCACCGACCCCGGAGTGCGCTGCTACTGGTACAGGGCCAGTGTGCCACGCTCCACCCGCGTCCATACGGGCGATCGGTGTGGGCTCGCTCACAGAGCGCATCACGGACCTGACGGTCGGCGAGCGGCGGGGAGGCCCGGCGGCGGGCAAGGGCCGTCGTCACCGCCGCCGGGCCGGTCTGTGCGGGAGTCGGACCCGGTCAGACCCTAGGTGGACTAGACCAGAGGGGTCAACAGGGCCGCACGGCAGGAGAGTTCCCCTGACACGGGGCGGAACACGTGGGCGGTGGTGGGCGCTTGGTCCGCGGGTGCGGATCCGGGTGCGGGTACCGCCGAACGGGACAAGCCGGACCTCGTACTGCCGATGCAGGAGGGAGTACCGGAGGAGCCGCCGGCGGGGCTGCCGGGCGGGCCGTCCGCAGGGGCCGTCGGGCAGCCTGCCGGGCGGGCCGCCTGAACGAGCCGTCCAGCCGCCCCGAGGAGCCGTCCGAGGTGCCGCCGGACAGGCCCTCTCAAGGGGGAGTGAGGCGGCGGGACCGTCAGCGCGGGCGTACCCCTGGGGCCGCGGGGCCGGCGGGGAGCGGCGCGGCGGGGTCGTCAGCGCGGGCGGCCCTGCCGACGGGAAGGAGGCGGCCGGGACCTCAGCGCGGGCGCACCGGGGCCGCGGGACCGGGCGTTTCGCCAGGGTGAGCCGGCGGTCCGGGGGGTGCGAAAAGGATCTCCTGGGCGCGGTCCCGCGCCGTCAGGAGCGCGCCGCGCAGCACCGCCCCGCCGCCCAGCGTGCTCGCCCGGACCTCGGTGGGCAGCGGTGACATCCGGGCGACCCGCCGCGCCACCCGCGCGGCGAGCGCGGGCCCGCCGGCCCGGCCGACCTCGCCGCCCAGCACCACGCACCCGGGGTCCAGCACCGCCACCACGGAGGCCGCCGCGAGGGTCACCCGGTCGGCGAGGGCGTCCAGGAACTCGGCGGCCCGGGGCGCGTCCCCCCGCACCGCGCCGCGGACCAGTTCCGCGGCGGCCGGTTCCCGTCCCGCCGGGGCCGCCGAGAGCCCGAACCGGGCGGCCAGCTCCGCCACCGCCGCGGAACCGGCCAGCGAGTGGAAGCCGCCCGTGCAGTCGGTCGCCGAGGGCAGGCCGCCGGTGCCGGGCACGGGCAGGAACCCGATCTCGCCCGTGCCGCCGGAGGCGCCGTGCCGCAGGACGCCGTCCAGCACCACCGCCGCGCCCGCGCCGTGGCCCAGCCACAGCAGGACGAACGTGTCCCGCCCGCGGGCGGCCCCGTCGCGCTGTTCGGCCAGCGCGGCGAGGTTCGTCTCGTTCTCGACGATGACGCGGGCCCGCGGCAGCCGCTCCTGGAGCGCGGCCACCAGCCGGCGGTGCCACTCGGGCAGCCCGGTGGTTCCGCGCAGTTCGCCCGTGACCGGATCGATCAGGCCGGGCGCGCCGATGCCGACGGTGTGCAGCTCTTCCGCGCCCGCCTCCTTGGCCGCGCGTTCCACCAGGGTGACGGCCTGCTCGACGGCGGGGCCGGTGCCGGTGCCGGGCCCGATCGGCACCGACTCGGCGGCGAGTTCCCGGCCGATCAGGTCGCAGACGGTCACGGCGACGCTGTCCGTGCGCACGTCGAGGGCGGCGAGGTGGGCCCGGTCGGCGACGATGCCGTACAAGCGGGCGTTGGGTCCGCGCCGCTGCTCCCCGGACTCCCCCACCACGGTGATCAGGCCGGCGACCGTCAGGCGCTCGACCAGGTCGGCGACGGTCGGCCGGGACAGTCCGGTCAGCTGCTTCAACTGCCCTGCCGTCAACGGCCCTTCCTGCTGCAACAGGCGCAGGGCGAGCCGGTCGTTGATGGCCCGGGCGGTGCTCGGGGATGCGGGCATGCCGGGAATCCTTCCAGATCCGCGGGGGCGGGCCGCCTCACGGGCCGTCCCCGGTCCCTATCTATCAGGCAGGGTCCCTGATAGTTTACGTCCGCAGCAGCACGGCGGGACGACGCAGACGCCCGGGAGGGGCCGGAGAATGACAGCAGTGGTCTACCACCAGCGCGAGGTCAGGCGCGCCCGGTACGCCGTGGCGGCCGTCTTCGCCGTGCACGGCGCCGTGACGGGGTCGTTCGCCACCCGGGTGCCCTGGATCCAGGACCACGCCTCGGTCAGCGCCGGTCAGCTGGGCCTCGCGCTGGCGTTCCCCGCGCTGGGGGCGTCCGTGGCGATGCCGCTGGCCGGGCGCATCAGCCACCGCTTCGGCGCCCGCACCGCCCTGCGCGGCCTGCTGGCCCTGTGGACGCTCTCGCTGGTCCTGCCCGCACTCGCCCCGAACCTGCTCGCCCTGTGCCTGGCCCTGTTCGTGTACGGCGCCTCGGCGGGCATGTCGGACGTCGCGATGAACGCGCTCGGCGTGGAGGTGGAGAACCGGCTCGGCCGCTCGATCATGTCGGGGCTGCACGGCATGTGGAGCGCGGGCGCCCTGATCGGTTCGGCGGCCGGGACGCTCGCCGCGCACCTGGGGGCGGACGCCCGCCTGCACCACACGCTGACGGCGGCCGTGCTGACGGTCCTCGGCTTCACCGCCTGCGCGTGGGTCCTGGACCTGCAGCCCGCCGAGGACGAGGACCCGCCGCCGCGGTTCGCGCTGCCGCCGAAGTCGGCCCTGCTGATCGGCGCCGTCGGCTTCTGCGCGGTGTTCGCGGAGGGCGCGAGCCTGGACTGGTCCGCGGTCTACCTGCGGCAGCGGCTGGAGACATCGGCCGGACTCGCCGCGGCCTGCACGACCGGCTTCACCTTCACCATGGCCATCGCCCGCATCGCGGGGGACAAAGTGGTGGACCGGTTCGGCTCGGTGCGCACGGTACGGGCCGGCGGGGTGCTGGCCGTGGCCGGGGGCCTGCTGGTCGTGGCGGCGGGGCATCCGGCGGTGGCCATGACCGGGTTCGCCCTGATGGGCCTGGGCATCGCGGTCGTCGTCCCGCTCTGCTTCGCCGCGGCGGGACGCAGCGGACCGAACCCCAGCCAGGCCATCGCGGGCGTGGCGACCATCACGTACACCTCGGGCCTGGTGGCGCCGGGCGCGATCGGCGGTCTCGCCCAGGCGACCAGCCTGGTGGTGTCGTTCGGCCTGGTCACCGTCCTGGCGTGCGGCCTGGCGGTCTTCGCGGGAGTGCTGCGGGCGGGCGACCGGGACCGGCCGAAGATCAGCGGGCCGGGCGCAGCAGTTCCTGACCCGCGGCCCTGAACTCCTCGCTCCACGGCGCCGGCCGCAGCGTCGCGGGGTCCAGCCGGACCAGGACGCGGCTGCCGTGCGCGTACGTCAGCGCACCGTCGGCCGAGCAGAACCGGAAGCCGTAGGTGAGACCGGTGGTGCCGAGCCGTTCGAGCCACAGGTGGACGGCGTACCCGCCCGGCCGGGTCACCGGCGCCTCGTAGGTGATGCGCAGCTCCTTGACGGCGTTGCAGGCGTCCCCGGCGGCCACCCAGTCGCCCTCGAAGCGGAAGCCGTGCTCGTGCCACAGCCCGGCCCAGGCGCGCTCGACCATGAGCGGGTAGCGGGCGTTGTGCAGCAGCCCGAGGGCGTCCAGGTCGTCGAAGTGGACGGTGACGGGGATCAGCCGCCCGTACGACAGGGCGGGGGCGGCGGGTGCTTCGGCGGTCACGGTGGTGCTCCTGAACGTACGGGCCGGGCGGCGGGACCGGACGCACGGCCGGGTCGGCGCGAGGGGACGTACGGGCCCGCAGGGCGGGACGGCCGTCATTCTAAGCGGTCGCTCAGCCTGGTCGGCGGGGAAGGTGCTGGTCAGCCGCCCGGCCACCCGCACAATGGTCTGGACAGACTTCACGTACAGAGAAAGCGAAACCCCACCATGGACCTCGGCGTGCGCTGGAAACTGCACGGTGACGGGCGCACGCCCGCACCCGGAGCGGTGGTCCGGCCCGACGAACGGCTGTCCTGGCCCCGCACGGTCGGGCTCGGCGCCCAGCACGTCGTGGCCATGTTCGGCGCCTCCTTCGTGGCCCCCGTGCTCATGGGCCTCGACCCGAACCTCGCCATCATGATGTCGGGCGTGGCGACCGCGCTCTTCCTGCTCGCCACACGCGGCCGGGTGCCCAGCTACCTGGGCTGCTCGCTGTCGTTCGTGGGCGTCGCCGCGGTGATCCGGGCACAGGGCGGCACGAGCGCGACCGTGACCGGCGCGGTCTTCGTCGTCGGCGTCGTGCTGTTCCTGGTCGGCCTGGCCGTGCAGCGGTTCGGGGCGCGGATCATCCACGCCGCGATGCCGCCGATCGTCACGGGCGCGGTGGTGATGCTGATCGGCTTCAACCTCGCCCCGGTGACCGCGTCGACGTACTGGCCGCAGGACCAGTGGACGGCTCTGCTGGTGATGCTGTTCACCGGACTGGCCGTGGTCTGTCTGCGGGGTTTCTGGTCCCGGATCGCGATCTTCCTCGGGCTGGTCTTCGGCTACGGCATCTCCTGGGCCTTCGACCGGGTCTTCGGGAAGATCCACTCCGTGGACGGATCGGGCAAGCTCACCGACCACTGGCGCCTGGACCTCTCCGGCGTCGGCAAGGCCGACTGGATCGGGCTGCCCGCCTTCCACGGGCCGGCGTTCCACTGGTCGGCGGTCCTGGTCGCGCTGCCCGTCGTGATCGCGCTGGTCGCGGAGAACGCCGGCCACGTGAAGGCGGTCGGCGAGATGACCGGCGACCCGCTCGACGACAAGCTGGGCACGGCGATCTCCGCGGACGGCGTGGCCTCCATGATCTCCACCGCCGTGGGCGGCCCGCCCAACACCACCTACTCCGAGAACATCGGCGTGATGGCGGCCACCCGCGTCTACTCGACCGCGGCCTACTGGGCCGCCGCCGGCTTCGCGCTGCTGTTCGGCGTCTGCCCCAAGTTCGGTGCCGTCGTCGCCGCGATCCCCGGCGGCGTGCTCGGCGGCATCACCGTCATCCTGTACGGCATGATCGGCCTGCTCGGCGCGCAGATCTGGACCAACGCCAGGGTGGACCTGCGCAACCCGCTGAACCTGGTGCCGGCCGCGGCGGGCATCATCATCGGCGTCGGCAACGTCAGCATGAAGTTCACCGACACCTTCTCGCTGAGCGGCATCGCGCTCGGCACGGTCGTCGTCATCACCGGGTACCACGCCCTGCGGGCCTTCGCCCCGGCGCACCTGAAGAAGCAGGAGCCGCTGCTGGACGAGGGCACGTCGTCGTACGACGCGTCGGGGCGGGACGGGAACGGCGGACCGGGTCAGGCCGGACCGGGTCAGGCCGCGTCCTGAGACACGCCCGCGCGGAACGTGAGACACGCCCGCGCGGAACGTAACCGGGATGCGGCAGCCGCCCGGCCGTGGCCGCGGTCGGCGCGAGGACCGTGCCGGAGGCACGGCGGGTGCCGGACCGCGTCGGCTCCCTGACGGGTGCCCGGCCCTGCCCGGGACCGTGCCGGGTTCTGGATCACGCCGGGTCAGCAGCGGATGCCGGACCGCGCCCGGGACGTGACGAGCGCCGGGCCGTGCCTGGTCCACAGCGGGTGTCTGACGGCGCCCGGGAGGTGACGTGCGCCGGGACCGTGCCGGGTTCCGGACCGTGCCGGGTCCGGTACGGATGCCCGGTATAGGTGAACGCCCCTGAGTCCGGGCCCGGATCGCTCGGACGTTCCCCCGTTCTGGGGAAGCGTCCGGCCGGTCGGCCCCCGGACCGGTGCGGGCCTGGGACCCTGCCCCCATGGGGCAATCGGTACAACTCACCCGTCGTCCGGACACAGTGGACGCGGTCCTCACACGGATGCGCGACCTGGCCGCCGGGCTGCCGGAGCGGGACGGGATCGCGGTCTTCCACCGGGTCTACCTCGCGGTCACCGAGGAAGCCGGACGGCGGCCGGCGGCCGGGCGGTTCGCCGGACCGCGGGCCACGGCCTCGCTGGACGTACGGTTCGCCGAGCGGTACCTCACCGCCGTGGACCCGGCGACCCAGGAGCGGCACGCGCCGGCCTGCTGGCGGCCGCTCCTCCAGTCGCGCCGGCACCCGGGCGTGCGCCCGCTCCAGTTCGCGCTGGCCGGCGTCAACGCGCACATCGGACACGACCTGGCCCTGGCCGTGGTGGACACGTGCGCGGCGCTGGAGTGCGAACCGTCCGAGCTGGAGGGCGACTTCGAGCGGGTGGGCGACCTGCTGGCCGCGCTGGAGGAACGCGTCCGCGAGGACCTGATGCCGGGTCCGGACCTGCTCCGGATCGCCGACCCGCTGACCCATCTGCTGGGCGCGTGGAGCCTGGAGCAGGCCCGGGACGCCGCCTGGTCGGCCGCGCGGGCGCTGTGGGCGCTGCGCCGGCTGCCCGACGTGGCCGAGGAGTTCACCCAGCGGCTGGACGCGGCGGTCGGCTTCGCCGGTCGCATGATGCTCACACCGCTGCCCGCCTGACCGCCCGCCCCTGCCCCGCCGGGCCCACGGCGGCTCGGGCCACTCCCCGGCCGCTCCCCGGGCCGCGGCTCCCCCGATGGCTCCCCGGCCGCGCGACGGCACCGCGCTGCTCCCCGGAACTCCCGTGTGACCGCTGTACGTTGCCCGTGGACACCGGCGATCACCGGCGATCACTAAGGAGCGCACCACCATGGCGACCCGTCTGGGACTGGGCCTTCCGCAGAACCGTCAGTACGACCTCGGCCGGGACGTGCCCGACGTGGCGCGGACGGCGGAGGGCATCGGCTACGACAGCCTCTGGGTGTACGAGCGGGCACTGTTCCCGGAGCCCGCGACCCAAGGGCTCTACGGCATCGAGGGCCTGCCCTGGCCCGACTCCTACCGCCACGTGGCCGACCCGCTGGTCACACTCACGCTGGCCGCGGCCGTCACCGAGCGGGTGAGCCTCGGCAGCAGCGTGCTGGTCGCGCCGCTGCACGTGCCCTTCCAGCTCGCCAGGACCCTGGCCTCGCTGGACGCGGCCAGCGGCGGCCGGGTGATCGCGGGCCTGGGCACCGGCTGGTCCCTGGACGAGTACGCGGCGGCGGGCATCCGCCCGATCAAGGAGCGCGGCCGGGTGCTGGACGAGGTGATCGACGTCTGCCGGGCGGTGTGGGGCCCCGACCCGGTGCGCCACCACGGCCGGATCACCGAGATCGACTCGGCCGTGGTCGGCCCCAAGCCCGCCCGGCCGATCCCGATCCTGCTGGCGGCGAGCACCCGCAAGGCGCGCGAGCGGCTCGTGGAGCACGCCGACGGCTGGCTGCCGGCCGGCACGGGCGTCGAGCAGATCGCCGCCCAGTGGCACGCCCTGCAGGACCTGGCGGCCGAGCGCGGCCGGCAGCAGCCCATCCGGACGGTGCTGCGGGCGAACGCCCGTTACTCGGCCAAGGCCCGGGAAGGCGGGGAGCGGAGCCCCTTCCACGGCAGCGCCGACCAGATCGTCGAGGACCTCCTCGCGCACGCCGAGATCGGCATGGAGGAGATCCTCGTCGACCTGCAGAGCACCCTGCGGGACGCCGAGGAACTCAAGGACGTCGCCGCTGAGGTCTACGAGAAGGCGCGGGCCGCCGGGCTGTGACCGGCCCCGCCGCCCCCGCCCGGGACCGGCCCTCGGGACCGGTCCCCGCGAGCGGCCCTCGCCGTCGGTCCTCGCGCTCCGTGCTCGCGATCCGTCCTCGCAGTCGGTGCTCGCGGTCGGTGCTCGCGGTCAGTCCTCCGGCAGTTCGACGGGCGCGATCTCGTCGTAGACGTCGCCGGGACCGGGGTTCGTCGCGTCGGTCTCCCCGCCGAAGTGGTGCATGACGCCCCAGACCGCGTTCAGCGCGGTCTGGACGGCGCCCTCGGCCCAGCCGGCCGTCCAGGAGATGTCGTCGCCGGCCAGGAAGATGCCCCGCTTGTCCTCGGGCAGCCCCTCCTGCATGAAGTGCGTGAACAGGCGCCGCTGGTAGCGGTAGTGGCCGGGCAGGTTGGCCTTGAACGCGCCCATGAAGTACGGCTCGTTCTCCCAGGAGACCGTCACCGGGTTGCCGATGACGTGCTTGCGGATGTCGACCTTCGGGTAGATCTCGCCGAGCGACTTCAGCATGACCTCCATCCGCTCGTTCGCGGACAGCGGCAGCCACTTCAGGCTGTCGTCGCACCAGGTGTACGACAGGCAGATCACGGCGGGCTTGTCCGGGCCGTCGTCCAGGAGGTAGGTGCCGCGGGTCATGCGGTCGGTGAGCGTCATCGACATGACGTCCCGGCCCGTCTCCTCGTCCTTGTCCAGCCAGAACGGCCGGTCGACCGGGACGAAGAGCTTGCTGGACTCCATGTAGTGGGTGCGCTCGATCGCCGTCCAGTGGTCGATCGGGAACAGCGCGTCGTCGCACTGGATCTTGGACAGCAGCATCCAGGACTGCGCGGTGAAGATCGCCGCCCGGTAGGTGCGGATGTCGCCGTCCGCATCCGTCACGGTGATCCGGTTGCCCGCGGTGCGGTGCAGCCGGGTCACGGCCGGGCGCGGCTCGCCGCCCGGGTGCAGCGTCTTCAGCGAGGTGCCGTACGGCCAGTGGACGATCTTCTCCGGCTCGCGCTCCCACAGCCTGAGCGGCAGCTGCTGCGAGCCGCCGACGATGCCGCGGTGGTGGTCGTCGGCCTCGGTGTAGACGACGCGCAGGATCTCCAGGATGGAGTTGGGGAAGTCGGTGTCCCAGCCGCCGGTGCCGAAGCCGACCTGGCCGAAGATCTCCCGGTGCCGGAAGGACTTGAACGCCTCGGAGTCGCACAGGAAGCCGTAGAACGTCTGGTTGTCGAGCTTCTCGACGAGTCTCGACCAGATCGCGCGGATGCGGGGCACGTCCCGCTCGCGCAGGGCGCGGTTCATGTCGGAGAAGTCGGCGCCCTCCTCCAGGCACTTGTTCCAGGCCTGGGCGACGTCCCGGTAGACCTGCGGCAGGTCGTCGATCGTCTCGGCGTAGTGCGACTCGCCCTTGAGGTCGACGACGGTCGACGGGGTCGCCTCGGCGAGCGGGTTCGGGAAGGGGCGGGTGGTCAGACCGACCAGGTCGATGTAGTGCTGGAGCGCCGTGGAGGACGGCGGGAAGCGCATCGCGCCCATCTCGGCGGTGAGGTCCGGGTCGCAGCCGTCGAAACCGACGGTGCGCAGCCGGCCGCCGATCCGGTCCGCCTCGTAGACGACGGGCTTGAGGCCCATCTTCATCAGCTCGTAGGCGGCCACGATGCCCGACAGGCCGCCGCCGATGACCGCGACCTCGCTGCCGTGCTCGGTCGCGGGTATCTGGCCGAGGCCCGCCGGGTGGGCGAGGAAGTCGTCGTACGCGTACGGGAAGTCCGGGCCGAACATGGTGATCGGCGGCTGCTGCTCGTCTGCGTGCTCGACGGCGTTGGGCACGGTGGACGTCATGGGGTACGGACTCCTTGCGCGTGAAGAACGATCGGGGGAGGTCGGGGCCGGGGCCGGTCTCAGCCCAGGGACCCGTAGAGGCCGGGGCGGCGGTCCAGCAGGTACGGGTTCGACTCCCGGGAGCGGGCGAGGAAGCCGGGGTCGGCGTCCGCGACGACGAGGTCCTCGTCGCGGCCGGCGCGGGTGCGGGCGACTCCGTCGGGGCCGGCGAGGACGGAGAGGCCGACGAACTCGAACTCGCCCTCCCGGCCGACCCGGTTGACGTACGCGACGTACATCTGGTTCTCGAAGGCGCGCACCGGCACGACCGACTCGGCGACGAACTGGTACGGGTGCATCTGCGCGGTCGGCACGAGCAGGAGGTCGGTGCCGGCGAGGGCGTGGGCGCGGACGTTCTCCGGGAACTCGACGTCGTAGCAGATCATCAGGCCGACGGTCAGGCCGCCCAGCTCGGCCTGGACGACGGGCTGCTCGCCCGGGGTGAAGTGGTCGCGTTCGAAGCAGCCGAAGAGGTGGGTCTTGCGGTAGTTCGCCAGCCGCGTGCCGTCGGCGGAGACCAGCTGGGCGGAGTTGAACACGGCGTCCCCGTCCCGTTCCGGGTAGCCGTAGGCGACCGCCAGGCCGTGCCGGCCGGCGAGGTCGGCGACGGCGTCCGCGAAGTCGCCGTCGGCTGGCTCGGCGAGGCGGCCGATGCCGTCGCCGATCGCGTATCCGGTCAGGAACATCTCCGGCGTGACCAGCAGGCGCGCCCCGGCAGCGGCGGCGCGGCCCGCGGCGGCGTCGAGGACCTTCAGGTTCTCGGCGACGGAGCCGGGGCGGCCGGAGCTCTGGAGCAGGGCGGTGCGCATGCGGGATCCTTGCCGGTCAGGGGGATTCGGGGGTCGGTTAGACGGTACGGGCGGGGGTACGGGCCGACAAGCGGGAGCCGTTGCGCGGCGGCGCGGTGTTCGTTGCGTGCGGGCGGGGCCGGGCGGCGATTCGTTGCGTGTGCGGTGGCGACGGCGGTCCGCCCGCCGCCCGGCCCCGGCGGGCGGCGGGCTCCCGCCACACGGGTCCACCGCCGGTCCGGTCCGGGCCCGGCCGGCCGCCCCTCCCCCGCCCCGCCCCACGCGCACACCACGCCGCCCCTGGACCTCGCACGGGTCGCAGGGGCGGCGGTCGGCTCCCGGGGCGCGGGTGCTTACGTGGGGGAGCCGGAGGAGTAGCGGCGCAGGAGGGGGGAGAGGACCAGGACCGACTTGGTCCGCTCCACGAACGGCTCGCCCGCGATGCGTTCCAGGACGCGCTCGAAGTGCCGCATGTCCGCGGCGAAGACCTGGGCGATCGCGTCCGCGTCACCGGTGACGGTGGACGCGGACACGACCTCCTGGTAGCGCTCGAGACCGCGCTGGATCGTCTCCGGCGAGGTGTTGCGCCGGCAGTGGATCTCCACGTAGCCCTCGGTGTGCCAGCCGAGCGCCGCGGGGTCGACGCGGACGGTGAAGCCGGTGATGGCACCGGTGGCGCGCAGCCGGTCCACCCGCCGCTTGACGGCGGGCGCGGACAGGCCGATCAGCTGCCCGATGTCCGCGTAGGAGCGGCGGGCGTCCTCGGCGAGGGCGTGCACGATGCGTTCGTCGAGATCGTTCAGCACGGGGCGTGGGTCACTTCTTCGGGGTCGGGCTCGGGACTACTGGGCGGCCGTCGCGGGGGCCGGACCGGCCGCGAGACGGGAACGGCGGTGGCCGTACAGGAAGTAGATCACGAGCCCGACGGCCATCCAGATCCCGAAGACCACCCAGGTGACGGTGGACAGGCTGCCCATCATCCACACGCACAGCACGAAGCCGATCGCGGGCAGCACCGGCGACAGCGGCACCCGGAAGGTGCGGCGCATGGCCGGGCGGGTCCGGCGCAGCACCACGACGGCCACGTTGACCAGGGCGAAGGCGAAGAGGGTGCCGATGCTGGTGGCGTCCGCGAGCTGCCCGAGCGGGATGGCGGCGGCCAGCACACCGCAGAACAGGGACACGATGACGGTGTTCACCCGGGGCGCGCCCGACTTGGGGTGGACCCGGGAGAACGCCTTGGGCACCAGACCGTCGCGGGACATCGCGAACAGGATGCGGGTCTGGCCGTAGAGGACGGTCAGCACGACGCTGGCGATGGCGATGACCGCGCAGAAGGCCAGCAGGGTGCCCCAGAAGCTCTGGCCGGTGACCTCGCGCATGATCTGGGCGAGGGCGGCCTCCGAGTCGTTGAACTGCCGCCAGGGCTTGGCACCCACGGCGACGGCGGCGACCAGGACGTACAGCGCGGTGACGATCACCAGGGAGAGCATGATCGCGCGCGGCAGGTCGCGCTGCGCGTTCTTCGCCTCCTCACCGGCGGTGGAGGCCGCGTCGAAGCCGATGTAGGAGAAGAACAGCGTCGCGCCCGCCGCGCTGACACCGCCCATGCCGAGCGGCATGAAGTGGGAGTAGTTGCCGGAGCGGAAGCCCTGGACGCCGATCGCGCAGAACAGGATCAGGGCGGCGATCTTCACGCACACCATGATCGTGTTGGCGCGCGCCGACTCCTTGGCGCCGCCGAGCAGGAAGGTCATCGCCAGCAGGACGACGATCAGGGCGGGCAGGTTGAAGACGCCGCCGTCGCCGGGCGGGGCCGACAGGGCCGCGGGTATGGTCACGCCGATCGTGCCCTTGAGCAGCTCGTTGAGGTACTCGCCCCAGCCGACGGCGACGGCGGCCACCGACACGCCGTACTCCAGGACCAGGCACCAGCCGCAGACCCAGGCGATCAGCTCGCCCATCGTTGCGTATGCGTACGAGTAAGAGGACCCGGAGACCGGGATGGTGCCGGCCAGTTCCGCGTAGGACAGGGCGGAGAAGAGTGCCGTCAGACCGGCGATCACGAAGGAGAGCGTGACGGCGGGCCCGGCCTTGGGGACCGCCTCGCCCAGGACGACGAAGATGCCGGTGCCCAGGGTGGCACCGATGCTGATCATGGTGAGCTGCCACAGCCCCAGGGAACGCCTGAGACTGCCTCCCTCACCCTGGCCGCCCTCCGCGACCAGGCGTTCCACGGGCTTGCGACGCATCAGGCGCGCACCGAAGGACGAGGGGACGGTGAGGGTGCGGTTGGGCGGTGCGCCTTGGTCGAGCACGCGCGGCTCCTTGTCGCTGCGGTTCTTCGAGCGGCGGGGACCGGTGGCACCACGTCCCGTGGGGACCCACCGAGCGGGGTCCCTGCCACGCCATGTACAGCGCAGACCCTATGAGGCTGCGCTTCACAAGCGTAATGCAGCAACCTTGCGTCTCTCCGCATGATCGTTGCGTTCCGGGGCCCTGCGCGGGTGTTCGTTGCGCGGGGGCTTTCGACCGTTGCGTACGGGACGGGTGGGAGTGTCCCGTTGTGCCGTGGCCGCCAGGGACGCCGACGGCCCCCGCCGTCCCGGCAGCGGGACGGCAGGGGCCGTACGGAAGGGGGCCGCTCCGCTCCGGGCGGCGGGGCAGCCGGCCGGGGGGAGCGGCGGCGGTCAGCTCCAGCTGGCGTGCAGCGGCTTGCCCTCGGCGTAGCCGGCCGCGCTCTGGATGCCGACGATCGCCTTCTCGGCGAACTCCTCCAGGGACCCGGCACCGGCGTAGGTGCAGGAGGAGCGGACACCGGCGATGATCGAGTCGATGAGGTCCTCGACGCCCGGGCGGGCCGGGTCGAGGAACATCCGGGAGGTGGAGATGCCCTCCTCGAACAGCGCCTTGCGGGCCCGGTCGTAGGACGACTCCTCCGAGGTGCGGTTGCGCACCGCGCGGGCAGAGGCCATGCCGAAGGACTCCTTGTACAGGCGGCCGTTCGCGTCCTGCTGGAGGTCGCCCGGCGACTCGTACGTGCCCGCGAACCAGGAGCCGATCATCACGTTGGACGCCCCGGCGGCGAGCGCCATCGCCACGTCGCGGGGGTGACGGACGCCACCGTCGGCCCACACGTGCTTGCCGTACTTGCGCGCCTCGGCCGCGCACTCCAGCACGGCGGAGAACTGCGGCCGGCCCACGCCGGTCATCATCCGGGTGGTGCACATGGCGCCGGGGCCCACACCGACCTTGATGATGTCGGCGCCCGCCTCGATCAGGTCCTTGACGCCCTCGGCGGAGACGATGTTGCCGGCCACGATCGGCACCCGCGGGTCGAGGTCGCGGACCAGCTTGATCGCGCTGATCATCGACTCCTGGTGGCCGTGGGCCGTGTCGATGACGAGGGTGTCGACGCCCGCGCCGAGGAGCTGCTCGGCCTTGCCCGCCACGTCGCCGTTGATGCCGACGGCGGCGGCGACACGGAGCCTGCCCTGCGCGTCGGTGGCCGGGGTGTAGAGCGTGGCGCGCAGGGCGCCCTTGCGGGTGAGGATGCCGGCGAGGCGGCCGTCCTTGTCCACGGCGGGCGCGTAGCGGCGGTTGGCCGCGTCGAGCCGGTTGAAGGCCTCGCGCGGGTCGATGTCCGCGTCCAGCAGCACCAGGTCCCGGCTCATGACGACCTCGAGCTGGGTGAAGCGGTCCACGCCGGTCAGGTCCCGGTCGGTGACCACGCCGACGGGCCGGTGGTCCTCGTCGACGACCACACCGGCGTTGTGCGCGCGCTTGGGCAGCAGGGACAGGGCGTCGGCGACCGTCTGGTGCGGGGCCAGCACGATCGGGGTGTCCAGGACGTGGTGGCGGCCCTTGACCCAGGAGACGACCTCGGTGACGACGTCGATCGGGATGTCCTGCGGGATGACCACCAGGCCGCCGCGCCGGGCCACGGTCTCGGCCATGCGGCGGCCGGCGATCGCGGTCATGTTGGCGACGACGAGCGGGATGGTGGTGCCCGTGCCGTCCGGGGAGCTGAGGTCCACGCCCTGACGCGAGCCGACCGCGCTGCGGCTCGGCACCATGAAGACGTCGTCGTACGTCAGGTCGTACGCGGGCTGGATGTCGTTGAGGAAACGCACGTGCTGCACATCCCAGTCGATCAGAGGTGGCCCCCGGACAGGTCAGCCAGGGGGAAAGAGCACGTACTTCATTCTCCCATGCCGGACGGCCGGTCATGCCCTGTCGCAACATCCAGGCTGGTCAGAGGGGGTTTAGGAGGAACCTCCAAGGTTCAGGGCCACGGCCAGTGCGGGGGTGCGGTCCGCCGCCTCGGCGAACACGTCCTCGGCCGTGCGCCACTCCTCGGGGCGGCCCTCGGCGTACGCGTGCCAGCCCCGCACGACGAGCAGCAGGCCGCGCTCCGCCGCCTCCTGCGGCCACACGGAGGGGTCGGCGAGGGAATCGGCCAGCGCGTCCCAGTTGCGGCCGAACCAGTCGGGCAGCGCCAGGGCCCGCGCGGCCCGGTCCATCAGGCCGGCCTTGTCCGTGACCCCGTCGAGGTCCAGGACGGCCACGAGCCGGCCGGTCAGGTCTTCGCTCATCTCAGCACCGCCCGGAACGAGTCGTAGTGGTCGTCGGTGTAGTAGATCTCGCCGTCCCGGCCGGTGACGAGACGCCGGGCGCCCCGGTCGCGCGAGCCGGGGGTCCTGACCGTGTACTCGTGGTAGTAGCCGCGCGCGTGGGCCGGCAGCCGCTTCTCGAAGTTGCCGAAGACGACGCCGTCCCGGGAGTACGGGAAGGGGCCGCCCCGGTCGATGAGGGCCAGGGTGCGGCGGGCCTCGGCCGGCAGCCGGGACTCCCGCACGGTGGCCATGCCCCGCGCCCAGCCGGGCGTGGCGGCGCCGGGCGACGCGGAGGACCGGGCGTGAGGGGAGGCCGCGCCCCCCGTGGCGGAACCGCCCGGGGCCGGGCCCCCGGCGGAACAGCCCGCCAGCAGGACGGCGAGGCAGACGAGGAGACCCGCGAGCGCACGGGGGACGGACCGCAGCAGCATGGCGACGATGCTCCCACGGCCGTCCGCCGGCGGCCCGCCGTCAGGCCCCGTCCGGGTCCGTCCGGTGCAGCGCGGACTTGGGGGACGGTCCGGCCGTCATCAGGTAGTCGGCGGCCGAGGTGTCCGTGACGAGACTGGTGACCAGCCCCGAACGCAGCACCGCGTCGATCGCGGCCGCCTTGCGCTGGCCGCCGGCGATGGCGACGACCTCGGGGATACGGCGGAGCTGGTCGGCCTTGACCGTGATGCACCGCTCCCCCAGGTCGCGGCCGATCCGGCGGCCCTCGGCGTCGAAGAGGTGCGCGGCCATCTCGGCGGCGACGCCGAGCGAGGCGTAGTGGGCGCGCTCCTCGTCGCTGAGCATGTCGTGCACCGTGGAGATGCCCGGCTCCCACGAACCGATGGAGACGCAGGCGACGGTGACCTTGTCGAAGTACTCGAAGGCGCGGGCGATCCCGGTCTGGTTGCGCAGCGCCGCCGCGGTGGCCGCGTCCGGCAGCAGCATCGGCGCGTAGATGGGGTGCGCGTCGCCACCGGAGACCTGGGCGGCGCGGCGGACGGCCTCCACCGAGCCGCGCTCGGAGGTCCCCGCGTCGTACACGCCCGTCAGCTGCACCACCGTGCACGGGGGCAGCCGGTCCAGGGCCGCAGCCATGTGGATGGTGGAACGGCCCCACGCCAGGCCCAGGACGTCGCCCTCGTCGACGAGTTCGCCGAGCAGGTCGGCGGCGACCTCGCCGAGGTTCTCCGGGTCGGGCGTCTCCTCCGCCTCGGCCGGGGACTCGACCACGACGGCGTGCCGCAGACCGTAGCGGGCGCGGAGCGCGTCGGAGCGCTCGGCGTCCAGCTCGGCCGGCACACGGATCTCGATCCGTACGAGATCCCGTTCGAGAGCGGTCTCCAGGACCCGGGCCACCTTGAACCGGCTCACGCCGAACTCCTCGGCGATCTGGATCTTGGACTTGCCCTCGAGGTAGAAGCGGCGGGCCATGGCCGCCGCCTGCACCAGCTCAGCGGGTCCCATCCGCACTGCTGACCGGCCCGCCGACATACCCGACACGGCGTTCTCCTCACTGCTGTTCACACTCTGGATTCGCCGTTCATCCTTGCAGATCCGGCGCTGTTGATCAGCCCTGATGAGAGCCGTTCACGTACCTGATGCCCAGTGGTTGCACGTCCGGGACGCCCCGACCGCGCGTACCGGCCGCCCGGGATGCCCCGATACTCAGTGGCCGCACGCCCAGGATGCCTGGGATGTGGCCGTCTGCGCCTGTGCGCGCAGGGCGCGGACCGCCTCGGACGGGTCGTCGGCGCCGTAGACCGCGGAGCCCGCGACGAAGACGTCGGCGCCGGCGTCCGCGCACCGCTCGATCGTCGAGGCCGAGACGCCGCCGTCGACCTGGAGCCACAGCTGCAGGCCGTGCTTGCCGATCAGCTCCCTGGTGCGGCGGATCTTGGGCAGCATGATGTCGAGGAACGCCTGCCCGCCGAAGCCGGGCTCCACCGTCATGATCAGGAGCATGTCCAGCTCGGGGAGCAGGTCCTCGTACGGCTCGATGGGCGTGGCGGGCTTCAGCGCCATCGAGGCGCGGGCGCCCTTGGCGCGGATCTCGCGGGCCAGGCGCACGGGCGCGGCGGCGGCCTCGACGTGGAAGGTCACCGAGGAGGCGCCCGCCTCGACGTACTGCGGGGCCCACCGGTCCGGGTCCTCGATCATCAGGTGGCAGTCCAGCGGGGTGTCCGTCGCCCGCGCCAGGGACTCCACGACCGGCACGCCGAGGGTGAGGTTCGGGACGAAGTGGTTGTCCATCACGTCGACGTGGAGCCAGTCGGCCCCTTCGACCGCCTTCGCCTCCTCGGCGAGGCGCGCGAAGTCGGCGGACAGGATGCTGGGGTTGATCTGCACGGCCATGCCCCAAGCCTGCCATGCCGCGGCGCCCGGCCGGAACGGCGGGCCGCCGGGGGCCGTGGGGGCGGCCCCCCGGGTGCCGGAGCCGGTGTGCGCTCCGGTTGCGGGTCGTAGGCCGGACCGCGGGGCCGGGGGCGCTGTTCCCCGCGCCGGCGCGGGAGCCGCCCCGGCGGCGCCCCGGCAGGCGTCGCAGGTCAGGGGCGGGGGCCGTTCCGGTGGCGGCCGGGCCGACCCGGCACATCCGGGGCGGGGCGGCCCCGGATGTGTCCCTGCACGTTCCGCGCATCAGGGACGGGCCGGCCCCGGGGGCACCCCGGCAAGTCCCGACGCTTCGGGGGCGGCTGCCCCGGTGGCGATTCAGCCGGTGCGGCGGATCAGGGCCAGGTACATCGCGTCCGTGCCGTGCAGGTGCGGCCACAGCTGGATGTCGGGGCCCTCGCCCAGGGCGGGGACGCCGGGCAGCAGCGGCCTCGCGTCGATCAGTTCCGTCGCCGGGAACTGCTTGAGCAGGTCGGCGACGACCGCACGGGTCTCGGCGAGGTGGGGCGAGCAGGTGGCGTAGCCGACGACACCGCCGACACGGACCGACTCCAGGGCGGTCCGGAGCAGGCCGCGCTGGAGCGGCGCGAAGCCGTCGAGGTCCTCCGGGCGGCGCCGCCAGCGGGCCTCGGGGCGGCGGCGCAGGGCGCCGAGGCCGGTGCACGGCACGTCGACGAGGACGCGGTCGAAGCTGCCCGGCCGCCAGGCGGGGCGCGTCCCGTCGGCGGCGATCACCTGGTACGGCCCGGGGTTCCCGGCGAGCGCCTTCGCGACCAGTCCGGCCCGGTGCGGCTGCTTCTCCGAGGCCAGCAGCACGGCGCCGCGCTCGGCGGCGAGCGCGGCGAGCAGGGCGGCCTTGCCGCCGGGCCCCGCGCAGCCGTCCAGCCACTTGCTGTCGGGGCCGTCGACGGGCGCGGCGGCCAGGGCCAGGGCGACGAGCTGGCTGCCCTCGTCCTGTACGCCCGCGCGCCCCTCCCGGACGGCGTCCACCGCGCCCGGCTCGCCGCCCTCGGTGAGCCGGACGGCGTACGGCGACCAGCGGCCCGGCACCGCGGCCTCCTCCCGCAGCAGTTCCTCGGTGGTGGCGCGCCCCGGCCGGGCCACGAGGGTCACCTCGGGCCGCTCGTTGTCGGCCTCCAGGAGGTCCTCGATGCCGGCGCGTCCGCCGCCGAGCGAGTCCCACAGGGCGGACACGACCCAGCGCGGGTGGGAGTGGACGACGGCGAGGTGGTCCTCGGGGTCCTCGTCGTAGGGCGGCGCGACCTTCTCCAGCCAGCCGTCGAGGTCGTGCTGGGCGACCTTGCGCAGCACCGCGTTGACGAACTTGGCGCGCCCGTCACCGAGCACGACCCGGGCCAGCTCGACGGTGGCGGAGACCGCGGCGTGGCTCGGGATACGCGTGCCGAGGAGCTGGTGGGCGCCCAGGGCGAGCACGTCCAGGACGGGCGGGTCCACCTCCCTGAGCGGCCGGTCCACGCACGCGGCGATGATCGCGTCGTACGTGCCCTGCCGGCGCAGGGTGCCGTAGACCAGCTCGGTGGCGAGCGCCGCGTCCCGCCCGTCGAAGTCGCCCTTCTCCCGGGCCTTGCGCAGCAGGGGCGGCAGCACGAGGTTGGCGTACGCGTCGCGTTCGTCCACGGCGCGCAGCGCGTCGAAGGCGAGGATGCGGACGGGGTCCTTCTGGGGCCGGCGGTACGGCTTGGCGGGCTTGCGGGGCCGACGGGGGGTGTCGCTCACGAAAAGGTGCTCCGGATGTCTGGGGCGCCGCGCACGGACGCGTGGGGCGGGGCCGGGCGCGGGTGCGCGGGCCCGGGTGCGCTGTGCACCCAGCCTACGGCCCGGCCCGGCGCCCGACCGGCCCTCCCCCGTCCCTGACCTGCCGGACGACCACCGCACCGCCGTCCCGGCCGCCGCGCCCTCCCCCGTCTGCCGGTCCCGGCCCGGCGGGCGTCGCTGCCCCCGTCTGCCGGTCCCGGCCCGGCGGGCGTCGCTCCCTTCCCGCGGGCCGAACGGCTCCGCCGCCGACCGACTGCGTCGACCGCGCCGGAGGCGCACGGCGCCGGTCAGCCGCCCAGGGTCTCGCCCTCGGCGATGCGCACGCCCCGCGCCCAGTCCGCCGCGCGCATCGGCTTCTTCCCCTGGGCCTGCACCCACAGCAGCTCGACCGCGTACGAACCCGTGCCGACGTGGACGTCGTTCTTGCCGACGGCGAGCGCGCCGGGCGCGAGGTCGGTGCGCCGGGGCACGGGGGCCACCTGGATCAGCTTGAGGCGTTCGCCGCGGAACGTGGTCCAGGCGCCGGGCGCCGGCGTGCACCCGCGGACCACCCGGTCCACGCGCAGGGCGGGGGCGCTCCAGTCGACCCGGGCGTCCTCGACCGTGATCTTGGGCGCGAGGGTCACGCCCTCCGACGGCTGCGGTACGGCCTTCAGGGTGCCGTCCTCGATGCCGTCCATGGTCGCCGCGAGCAGCCCCGCCCCGGCGAGCGCGAGCCGGGTGAGCAGGTCACCGCTGGTGTCGGTGGGACGGATCGCCTCCGTGACGGTGCCGTAGACCGGACCGGAGTCCAGCCCCTCCTCGATGAGGAACGTGGAGGCGCCGGTGATCTCGTCACCGGCCATGAGGCTGTGCTGCACCGGCGCGGCACCGCGCCACGCGGGCAGGAGCGAGAAGTGCAGGTTGACCCAGCCGTGCGCGGGGATGTCCAGGGCGGTCCTGGGCAGCAGGGCACCGTAGGCGACGACGGGGCAGCAGTCAGGGGCGATCTCCTTGAGCCGCTCCTGGAAGTCGGGGTCGCGCGGCCTGGCCGGCTTGAGCACCTCGATCCCGGCCTCCTCGGCGCGTTCGGCGACCGGGCTCGCGATCAGCCTGCGCCCCCGGCCGGCCGGTGCGTCGGGGCGGGTGACGACGGCCGCGACCTCGTGCCGCCCGGAGGCGAGCAGGGCGTCCAGGGCGGGAACGGCGACCTCGGGGGTACCGGCGAAGACGAGCTTCATGAGCGGGTGCGGGCCTCTCGGTCAGGATGTTCGGGGTGGGTACGCGGCCCACAAGTCTATGACCCCGTAAGGCGGTGGGCGGGAAGCGGCCGGAGGCGGGGAACGCAGCGCACAGCCGCTCCACGGGGGGCGTACGCATATGCCCTTACGCCCCCACAGCGTGACCAGCGGGCGGAAAACGCGTTGGTCAAGTGAGAGTTGACCAAAAGGGCCGCTCGTACGGCCCGTTCCTTTCAACGCCGGTTCGAGAGGCTTGTTCATGGCCGACCACGCAACCCACGACGCCCAGGCCCGGGCCAGCCTGCACTTGCTGGTGCGGGACATCGAGCGGGTCCGCCGGCAGGTGGACGCACTGCGCACGCTCACCGCCCAGTTGGGCAACGTCTACCGCCCGCGCCGCTCCGGCCCCTCCACGGGCTTCGTCGTCTACGGACGGGCCCCCGCCCCGACGGTCCGCCTCGCGCAGGAGCTGCGGGACAGTGTCGAGACCCTGGTCACGGCCGCCGTCGACTTCGACCGCTCGCTCGGCTTCTCGTGGGACGCGGTGGGCTCGGCGCTCGGCGTCACCAAGCAGGCGGTGCACCGGCGTTACGGTGCGCGCCGCGCCGCCGCGCAGGCGGCTGCCGCCGAGGCCGAGCATGCGCCGGAGACGCCGGGCACCCGGCCGGTCGCCCTGGGCCCCGGCCTGGCCGCGGCGCCCGCGGTGCCCACGGTCCCGGCTGCCCGGTCGATGCCGACCCAGCCGACGGCCGGCAGCCCGTCGCTGCGCGAGGACGTCAGGCCGACGGCCTTCCCGGGCCCGCGCAACGGCTGACGCACCGCCCCCGGCGCGGCCCCGCCCCGGTGGGAACCCACGGGCCCGGGTCGAGACCCTCGCGGCAGAAGCAGGCCCTCGCCACGGAAGCGGACCTCACCGCGGGAAGGAGCCCTCGCAGCAGGGCTCGTAACGGGGGCGAGCCTCGGCGGCGGGAGAGGTTCTCGCTGGGGAAGGGGTCCCCGTGACGGAGGCGGGGCCCGCCAAGGAAGGGGCCCTCGCAGCGGGAAGGGGCCTCGTGACGAGGGCGGACCCCGCCGAGGAAGCACCCTGGCAGCGGGAAGGGTCCTCGCAGCGAAGCAGACCCCGGAGCGGAAGCGCGCCTCGCCACGGAAGCGGGCCCCCGGCATCCGGGGCCCGGTCCGTCACCCGATGTCCGGCGGATCGATCCGCACCCACACCGCCTCGCCGCTCCCCCGGGCCGTCCGGGCCGCCTGTGCGGCCTTCAGGGCCGCGGCGAGGGCGGAGCCGCTGCCGGGCGGCACGCGGACCAGCGCCCGCTCCCAGTGCTCGCCGGGCGGCGGCGCGCCGGGCCGCCGGGGGCGGCCGGCCGGGGTGTCCGGCACCGGCACGGGCCCGAGGATCTCGGCGTCGCGCGGCAGCTCGACCGCGTGCAGGAAGTCCGCGACCGCCGCCCCGGGGCCCGTCACGGCCGCCATCCGGGACACCGGCGGGAAGCCCAGCTCGGCCCGCTCGGACAACTCCCGCAGCGCGTGCCCCACGGGATCCCAGCGCACCAGCGCCTGCACGGGGCGCAGGGTCGGCTCGGCCACGACGACCACCGTGCCGCCCGCCTCCTGCGGCCGCACCAGGGCCGCCGCGCCGATCCAGCGGCGCAGGGCGTCCTCGCCGGCCCGCAGGTCGGGGCGGCCCAGCATGGCCCAGCCGTCCAGCAGGAGGGCCGCCGCGTAGCCGCCCTCGGCGACCGGCTCGGCCCCCGGTGTGCTCACCACCAGGGCGGGCGTGCCCGGCACCGTGTCGAGCACGTGTTCGCGGCCCGACGTGCGCACCGGTACGGCGGGGAAGGCCCGCCCCAGTTCCTCCGCGGTGCGCCGGGCCCCGACCACCTGGGCCCGCAACCGGAACGCACCGCACTCCGGGCAGTGCCAGCCGGACTCCTCCCGCCCGCACCAGCCGCAGCGCAGGATGCCCGCGTCCTGGCCCTCCAGCGGACCGGCGCAGTGCCGGCAGCGGGCCGGCGCCCGGCACTGCGCACAGGCCATCCGGGGTGCGTACCCGCGCCGGGGGACCTGGACCAGGACGGGGCCGTGCCGCAGCCCCTCCCTGGCCGCCTGCCAGGCGAGCGAGGGCAGCCGGGCGGCCCGCGCGGCCTCGTCCCGCGCGAGGTCGCCGTCGCCCACCGTACGCACGAGGGGCGCGGCCCGCCTCACCTGGTCCCGCGCGGCGACCAGGGGCCGTGCCCAGCCGGTCTCGACGAGCTGGGCCGCCTCCACGGTGCAGCTCCAGCCACCGAGCAGGAAGGCGCACCGGTTCTGCGCGGCGCGCAGCAGCAGCACCTCGCGCGCGTGCGGCTGCGGCGCGTGCTGCTCGCTGTGGCTGTCGTCCCCGTCGTCCCACAGGGCGACCAGCCCGAGGTCGCGGACCGGCGCGAACATGGCCGCGCGGGTGCCGACCACGGCCCGTACCGAGCCCCTGCTCACCGCGAGCCACTGCCGGTAGCGCTTCTCGGGCCCCGCGTCGGCGGTGAGCAGCGCGTGCCGCCCCTCGCCCAGGAGCGCGGTCAGCGCGGCGTCGAGCCGGGCGGCGATCCGGCCGTCGGGGACGACGACGAGAGCGCCGCGCCCGGAGGCGAGCGTCGCGGCCACGGCCCGCGCCGTCTCCTCGCTCCACTGCGGCCCGGGCAGGGCGTTCCACACGGCCCGGGGGGCGCCGCCTGCGGCCAGCAACTCGATGAAGGCGGCCCCGTGCCCGTAACGGGTCCAGGAGCCCGGCTCCGGGGCCTTGGGCGGCGGCAGCGGGGCGGGCGAGGGCCGCTGTTCGGCGCGCGCGCTGCGCGGTGGGACGGCGAGCTGGAGCACGTCGGCCACGCTGCCCGCGTAGCGGTCGGCGACGGCTCGGACCAGCGCCAGCAGTTCCTCGCTCAGGACGGGCTCCGGGGAGACGACCTGCGCGAGCGCGGCCAGCGGCCCGGAGTAGTCGGACTCGGCGCGCCGTTCGACGAGGAACCCGTCGATGAGGCCGCCGCCCTCGCGCCGGCCCTCGCGCACCCGGTGCCGTCCGGCGCCGAAGCGCACCCGCACCCGGACCCCGGGCTGCGCGTCGGCGTCCAGCTCGGCGGGCACGGCGTAGTCGAAGGAGCGGTCGAGGTGGAGCACGCCCTTGTCGACGAGCACGCGTGCGACGGGCAGGTGCGGGGCGAGGGCCGCCCCGCGCCAGGTCCGGGGCTTGGCCCGGGGCTCCTTGGCCTTGCGCACGGTCTCCCGGATGAGCGCAAGCTGCTCGGGCGGCGCACCCTCGGCCCCGCCGTCCCCCGGCCCGTTCTCGCTGCTCACGCTTGCATTTTTACCAAACGGCACTGACAACGGGCCTGACCACCGCTGCGGCTCCGGACGCCGCCGGGAGCCGCGCCCGCGGGACGACGACGGCTCCCGGGACCACGATCAGGTCCCGGGAGCCGTCGCTCCGTGTCCGCGGCCCGTTACAGGCCCACGGCCTCGCGCAGCGCGTCCACGCGGTCGGTGCGCTCCCAGGTGAAGTCCGGCAGCTCACGGCCGAAGTGGCCGTAGGCGGCGGTCTGCGAGTAGATCGGACGCAGCAGGTCGAGGTCGCGGATGATCGCGGCCGGACGGAGGTCGAAGACCTCGTCGATCGCCTTCTCGATCTTCTCGGGCTCGACCTTGTGGGTGCCGAAGGTCTCCACGAACAGACCGACGGGCTCGGCCTTGCCGATGGCGTACGCGACCTGCACCTCGCAGCGGGAGGCGAGGCCCGCGGCCACCACGTTCTTCGCGACCCAGCGCATCGCGTACGCGGCGGAGCGGTCCACCTTGGACGGGTCCTTGCCGGAGAAGGCGCCGCCGCCGTGGCGGGCCATGCCGCCGTAGGTGTCGATGATGATCTTGCGGCCGGTCAGGCCGGCGTCGCCCATCGGGCCGCCGATCTCGAAACGGCCGGTGGGGTTGACCAGCAGGCGGTAGCCCTCGGTGTCCAGCTTGATGCCGTCCTCCAGGAGCGACTTCAGCTCCGGCTCGACGACGAACTCGCGGATGTCGGGGGCGAGCAGCGACTCCAGGTCGATGTCGGAGGCGTGCTGCGAGGAGACGACGACCGTGTCCAGGCGGACGGCCTTGTCACCGTCGTACTCGATGGTGACCTGCGTCTTGCCGTCGGGGCGCAGGTAGGGGATCGTGCCGTTCTTGCGGACGTCCGAGAGGCGCTTGGACAGGCGGTGCGCGAGGAAGATCGGCAGCGGCATCAGCGTCGGCGTCTCGTCGGAGGCGTAGCCGAACATCAGGCCCTGGTCACCGGCGCCCTGGCGGTCCAGTTCGTCCTCGTCGCCCTCGACGCGGGCCTCGTAGGCCGCGTCGACGCCCTGCGCGATGTCCGGGGACTGCGCGCCGATCGACACCGACACGCCGCAGGAGGCGCCGTCGAAGCCCTTCTTGGAGGAGTCGTACCCGATCTCGAGGATCTTGTTGCGGACCAGGGTCGCGATGTCCGCGTAGGTCTTGGTGGTGACCTCGCCGGCCACGTGCACCAGGCCGGTGGTGATCAGCGTCTCGACGGCGACCCGCGAGGAGGGGTCCTCCCGCAGGAGCGCGTCGAGGATGGTGTCGCTGATCTGGTCAGCGATCTTGTCGGGGTGACCCTCGGTCACGGACTCCGAAGTGAACAGGCGACGGGACACAACGCTCCCTGGGGTTGCAGCGGCTGCTGGCTGATCATTGGCGGACGGCACGGGGGGCTGCGCCCGGCGTCGTCCGTGGACAGTTTATCGGTCGCACTCGGCCACCGGCCCACCTGTCTCGCCACTCGGGAGCCCTGTGACCTGCGGCACGGGCATTCTGCCCAATGCCCGCGGAGATTGAACAGGGCCGCCGGGTGAGGGTGTGCGGTGTTCGAGTGGCGTGCGAGGCGGCGGGGACGATCAGCCCAGCCGGGAGACGACCAGGTCCCACACCGTCTCGGCCAGGGCCTCCTTCGGCCCGTACGGGACCGGCGTCTCGCCGCCGTCGGCGGCCAGCACCACCGCCTCGTTCTCCTCGGAGCCGAAGGTCCTGCGCTCCCCCACCTCGTTCACCACGAGGAGGTCGCAGCCCTTGCGCGCCAGCTTCCTGCGGCCGTTGGCGAGGACGTCGTCGGTCTCGGCGGCGAAGCCGACGATCACCTGCCCGGCCCGCGCCCGGTCGGCCGATATCTCCGCGAGGATGTCCGGATTGCGCACCAGTGCGACGGGCTCGGGCTCCTGGTCGTCCTTCTTCTTGATCTTCCCGGCGGCGTAGACCGCGGGGCGGAAGTCGGCGACGGCGGCCGCCATCACCACCGCGTCGGCGTCCGCGGCCGCCTTCAGCACCGCCTCGCGCAGCTGTACGGCGGTCGAGACCCGGACGAGGTCGACGCCCGCCGGGTCCGGCAGCTCGGTGTGGGCGGCGACCAGGGTGACCCGGGCGCCCCGGGCCGCGGCGGTGCGCGCCAGCGCGTAGCCCTGCTTGCCGGACGAGCGGTTGCCGAGGAAGCGGACGGGGTCGAGCGGCTCGCGGGTGCCGCCCGCGCTGACGACGACGTGCCGGCCGGCGAGGTCGGGGGCGCCGGCGCCCCGGGCGAGGACGCGGCGGCAGACCTCGAAGATCTCCGCCGGGTCGGGCAGCCGCCCCTTGCCGGTGTCGACGCCGGTGAGGCGGCCGACGGCCGGCTCGATGACGAGGGCGCCGCGCCGGCGCAGCGTCGCCACGTTCTCCTGGGTGGCGGGGTGCTCCCACATCTCCGTGTGCATGGCGGGGGCGAAGACGACGGGGCAGCGGGCGGTGAGCAGCGTGTTGGTCAGCAGGTCGTCGGCGAGGCCGTGGGCGGCCCTGGCGAGCGTGTCGACGGTGGCCGGGGCGACGACGACCAGGTCGGCGTGCTGGCCGATGCGGACGTGGGGCACCTCGTGGACGTCGTCCCAGACCTCGGTGGCGACGGGGTTGCCGGACAGGGCGGACCAGGTGGCGGCGCCGACGAAGTGGAGGGCGGAGGCGGTGGGGACGACGCGCACCTCGTGCCCGGACTCGGTGAACCGGCGCAACAGTTCACAGGCCTTGTACGCGGCGATGCCGCCGCTGACCCCCAGCACGACCTTCGGCTTGTCCACCGTCTCTCCCTGGCTCGGCCCCGGTGCGCCCGGTGCGGCGCACGCCTCCTATGACACACCACAGGCCCGGCAGTCGCGCTGCCGGGCCTGTGGAAAAAGCTACTTGCGGTCGGTTGATACGACTTGTCGCATCATGCCTGCGCCGCACTGCGCCGTATCGTCGGCGGTTACTGCGCCGGGCCTTCGATGGCCTCGGACGTCAGCAGACCGGCGTTGATCTCCCGCAGGGCGATGGAGAGCGGCTTCTCGTGGACGTGGGTGTCGACGAGCGGACCGACGTACTCGAGGAGGCCCTCGCCGAGCTGCGAGTAGTACGCGTTGATCTGGCGGGCCCGCTTGGCCGCGTAGATCACGAGGCTGTACTTCGAGTCGGTGGCCTCGAGGAGCTCGTCGATCGGCGGGTTGATGATGCCCTCGGGCGCGGAGATGGAAGAGGACACGCTCTACCTTCCGATGGATGGGAAAGAATCAGTCCGGATGATCGGTGACGATCACACGACGTCCATCAAGGCTAGCAGCTCGCGCGCCACGTCCTCGACGGAGGTGTTGACCAGGGTCTCGTCGAACTCGGGCTCGGCCGCCAGCTCGACCTTCGCGGCCCGGAGCCGGCGTTCGATCACCTCGGGCGGCTCGGTGCCCCGGCCGGTGAGCCTGCGCACCAGCTCCTCCCAGGAGGGCGGGGCCAGGAACACCAGGCGTCCCTCGGGCATGGACTCGCGGACCTGCCGGGCGCCCTGGAGGTCGATCTCCAGGAGGACCGGCACACCCGCCTCCAGGTGCTCCAGCACGGCGGCGCGCGGCGTGCCGTAGCGGTTGCCGGCGAACTCGGCCCACTCCAGCAGCTCGCCGTTGGCGATCAGCTTGTCCATCTCCTCGTCGGTGACGAAGAAGTAGTGGACGCCGTGCTGCTCGCCGGGGCGGGGCTTGCGGGTCGTCGCCGACACCGAGAGCCAGACCTCGGGGTGTTCCTTGCGCATATGAGCGACGACCGTGCTCTTGCCGACCCCGGAGGGGCCGGAGAGCACGGTCAGCCGCGGACGAGCGTCCGGGGGTACGGGGGTCGTCCCCCGGGGTGTTACAGCCATGCAGCGATTATTCCAGCAATCCGGCGGTGCCCGGGACGCCCGCCCCGGGGCCCGGGACGTCAGGAACCGGTGCTGCCGAACTCACGCTCCAGGGAAGCGATCTGGTTGGAGCCGAGGCCGCGCACACGACGGCTCTCGGAGATGCCGAGTCGCTCCATGATCTGCTTGGCGCGGACCTTGCCCACGCCCGGCAGGGACTCAAGAAGGGCGGACACCTTCATCTTGCCGATGACGTCGTTCTCCTGGCCCTGCTTGATGACCTCGTGCAGGGAGGCGCCGGAGTGCTTGAGTCGATTCTTGACCTCGGCCCGCTCCCGGCGAGCCGCGGCGGCCTTTTCGAGCGCGGCTGCGCGCTGTTCAGGGGTAAGGGGCGGAAGAGCCACGCCTACGTCACCTCGGATGTCGAACTGTCGGATACGGACCGGTGAGGAACCTAGTCGCCCCACACCTGGGGAGCCACGAGCAACACGCTCGCCCGATGACTCTCGACGGAGACTAGCGGTCGAGGGCGCCAGAGTCAGCGAGAACAGCGGAAAAGTCCTGGTCAGCCTCAGTGAGGCCGGGCATTTAGGACATATTGCCCCGGATTTGAGAATGTATCCAGACCCGCGGCCGGACTCGGGGCACCGTCCGACCGTTCGTCCGGGGCTCAGCCCGCCCGCACCGCCGCCCGGATCTCCCGCGCGAAACGGTCCGCCGCGTCACGCAGCGCGACCACGTCGGGACCGTGACGCAGAACACCGCGGCTGACGTTCGGCACCACGTTGCGCACCGCCGGACCGAAGACCGCGGGCAGATCGGCCGGCGTCGCCCCCTGCGCCCCGATCCCGGGCGCCAGGAGCGGCCCGTTGATCTCCAGGTCGTACGACGACAGGTCACCGAGCGTGGCGCCGACCACCGCGCCGAAGGAGCCCATCGGGCCGTCTGCGGCGTTCTCCCGCGCCAGATGGGCGAGCATGGTGGCGCCCACGTTCCGGCCGTCGGGCCGCACCGCGTGCTGCACCTCGCCGCCCTCCGGGTTGGAGGTCAGCGCGAGGACGAACAGGCCGGCGCCGCTCTCCCGCGCCAGGTCGACCGCGGGCTTCAGCGACCCGTAGCCGAGGTAGGGCGAGACGGTCAGCGCGTCCGAGAACAGCGGCGCGTCCTTGTGCAGGAACGACTCGGCGTAGGCCGCCATGGTCGAGCCGATGTCGCCGCGCTTGGCGTCCATGAGGACGAGCGCCCCGGCCGCCCGCGCCTCCTGGACCGCCGTCTCCAGGACGGCGACGCCCCGCGAGCCGAACCGCTCGAAGAAGGCGCTCTGCGGCTTGAGGACGGCGACCCGGCCGGCGACCGCCTCCACGACGGTGCGGCTGAACCGCTCCAGACCGGCCACGTCGTCGTTCAGGCCCCACTCGGCGAGCAGGGAGGCGTGCGGGTCGATGCCCACGCACAGCGGGCCGCGCTCGTCCATCGCGCGGCGCAGGCGTGCGCCGAAGGGCTCCAGAGGGCTCATGCGGACTTCCTCACGTCGGCGCCGACCGCGTCGGCGAGGGTGGCGTACGGGCTGGTGCGCAGGCGCGCGGCGAGGCCCTTGTGGATGGCGCGGCCCCAGAAGGGCCCCTCGTAGATGAAGGCGCTGTAGCCCTGGACCAGCGTGGCGCCGGCCAGGATGCGCTGCCAGGCGTCCTCGGCGTTCTCGATGCCGCCGACGCCGACCAGGGTGATGCGGTCGCCCACGCGCGCGTAGAGGCGGCGCAGGACCTCCAGGGAGCGTCCCTTCAGGGGCGCGCCGGACAGGCCGCCGGTCTCCTTCACCAGGGCCGGCCGCGCGCGCAGACCGAGCCCCTCGCGCGCGATGGTGGTGTTCGTGGCGATGATGCCGTCCAGGCCGAGTTCCACGGCGAGGTCGGCGACGGCGTCCACGTCCTCGTCGGCGAGGTCCGGCGCGATCTTGACCAGCAGCGGCACGCGGCGGGCGGGCACCGCCCGGTCGGCGGCCTCGCGCACCGCGCTCAGCAGCGGGCGCAGGGCCTCGGTCGCCTGGAGGTTGCGCAGTCCGGGGGTGTTGGGCGAGGAGACGTTGACGACCAGGTAGTCGGCGTGGGGGGCGAGGCGCTCGGCGGACTTCACGTAGTCGGCGGCCGCCTCCCGCTCGGGGACGACCTTGGTCTTGCCGATGTTGACGCCGACCACGGTCCTGAACACGGGCGTGCGGGAGGCCAGGCGGGCCGCCACGGCCAGCGAGCCGTCGTTGTTGAAGCCCATGCGGTTGATGAGCGCGCGGTCCTCGACGAGGCGGAACAGCCGCTTCCTGGGGTTGCCGGGCTGCGGCTCCCCGGTGACCGTGCCGATCTCGACATGGTCGAACCCGAGCATGGACATGCCATCAATGGCGACGGCGTTCTTGTCGAAGCCCGCGGCGAGCCCGAAGGGGCCGTGCATGCGCAGCCCCAGTGCCTCGGTGCGCAGTTCCTTGTAGCGGGGTGCCAGGACGGCGGCGACGAAGGTGCGCAGCACCGGGACGCGCGCGGCCAGGCGGATCCAGCGGAAGGCGAGGTGGTGGGCCTGTTCCGGGTCCATGCGCCGGAAGACCAGGCGGAAGAAGATCTTGTACATCGTGGCGAAGTCCTTCGGGGGTGTTCAAGGCGGCGACCAGGGGTCCTCGTGGCGGGACCGGGGTGCTCGTAGGGGGACCGGGTCCTCGTGCAGGGACGGGTCCTCATGAAGAGGGGGACACCGTTTCCGGTGTCCCCCTCGGTGCGGCCGCTAGTCGCGGGCCGCGGTCAGGAACTCGGCGTGTTCCTGGAGCGACCGCACGCCCACGTCGCCGCGGTTGAGGGCGTCGATGCCCTGGACGGCGGCGGCGAGCGCCTGGACGGTCGTCAGGCAGGGCACGGACCGCGCCACGGCCGCCGTACGGATCTCGTAGCCGTCCAGGCGGCCACCGGTGCCGTACGGGGTGTTGACGATGAGGTCGACCTCGCCGTCGTGGATGAGCTGGACGATGGTCTTCTCGCCGTTGGGGCCGGTGCCCTCGGACTGCTTGCGCACCAGCGTGGCGTTGATGCCGTTGCGCTTGAGGACCTCGGCGGTGCCGGAGGTGGCGAGCAGTTCGAAACCGTGGGCGACCAGCTCACGGGCCGGGAAGATCATCGAGCGCTTGTCCCGGTTGGCGACCGAGATGAAGGCGCGGCCCTTGGTGGGCAGCGGCCCGTAGGCGCCCGCCTGCGACTTGGCGTAGGCCGTGCCGAAGACGGAGTCGATGCCCATGACCTCGCCGGTGGAGCGCATCTCCGGGCCGAGGACGGTGTCGACGCCGCGGCCGTGGATGTCGCGGAAGCGCGACCACGGCATGACGGCCTCCTTGACGGAGATCGGCGCGTCGAGCGGAATGGTGCCGCCGTCACCGTTCCTGGGCAGCAGGCCCTCCTCGCGCAGCTGGGCGATGGTGGCGCCCAGCGAGATTCGGGCGGCGGCCTTCGCCAGCGGCACCGCGGTCGCCTTCGAGGTGAAGGGCACGGTGCGGGAGGCGCGCGGGTTGGCCTCCAGGACGTAGAGGATGTCACCGGCCAGCGCGAACTGGATGTTGATCAGGCCGCGCACCCCGACACCCTTGGCGATGGCCTCGGTGGAGGCGCGCAGCCGCTTGATGTCGAAACCGCCCAGCGTGATCGGCGGCAGCGCGCACGCCGAGTCGCCGGAGTGGATGCCGGCCTCCTCGATGTGCTCCATGACGCCGCCCAGGTACAGCTCCTCGCCGTCGTAGAGGGCGTCGACGTCGATCTCTATGGCGTCGTCGAGGAAGCGGTCGACGAGGACCGGCCGGGAGGGGCTGATCTCGGTCGACTCGGCGATGTACGCCTCCAGGCGGGCCTCGTCGTAGACGATCTCCATGCCGCGGCCGCCCAGGACGTAGGACGGGCGCACCAGGACCGGGTAGCCGATCTCGTCGGCGATGGTCTTGGCCTGGGCGAACGTGGTGGCGGTGCCGTGCTTGGGGGCGGGCAGGCCGGCCTCCGCGAGGACCTGGCCGAAGGCGCCCCGGTCCTCGGCCGCGTGGATGGCCTCGGGCGAGGTGCCGACGACCGGCACGCCGTTGTCCTTGAGCGCCTGGGACAGGCCGAGGGGGGTCTGGCCGCCGAGCTGGACGACCACACCGGCGACCGGTCCGGCCTGCTGTTCGGCGTGGACGATCTCCAGGACGTCCTCCAGGGTGAGCGGCTCGAAGTACAGCCGGTCGGAGGTGTCGTAGTCGGTGGAGACGGTCTCCGGGTTGCAGTTGACCATCACGGTCTCGTACCCGGCGTCGCTCAGCGCGAAGGAGGCGTGGACGCAGGAGTAGTCGAACTCGATGCCCTGGCCGATGCGGTTGGGGCCGGAGCCCAGGATGATCACGGCGGGCTTCTCGCGCGGCGCGACCTCGGTCTCCTCGTCGTAGGACGAGTAGAAGTACGGGGTCCTCGCGGCGAACTCGGCCGCGCAGGTGTCGACCGTCTTGTAGACCGGGCGGATGCCGAGCGCGTGACGCACCTCGCGGACGACGTCCTCGCGCAGCCCGCGGATCTCCGCGATCTGCTGGTCGGAGAAGCCGTGCCGCTTGGCCTCGGCGAGCAGCTCGGCGGTCAGCTCGGGGGCCTCGGCCAGCTCGTCGGCAGTCTCCTTGATCAGGAAGAGCTGGTCGACGAACCAGGGGTCGATCTTCGTGTACTCGAAGATCTCCTCCGGCGTGGCGCCGGCCCGGACGGCCTGCATGACCGTGTTGATGCGGCCGTCGGTGGGCCGGACGGACTGCTCCAGGAGCGCCTGCTTGTCACCGGGCTCGCCGACGAAGGTGAACTGGCTGCCCTTCTTCTCCAGGGAGCGCAGCGCCTTCTGGAACGCCTCGGTGAAGTTGCGGCCGATGGCCATGGCCTCGCCGACCGACTTCATGGTGGTGGTGAGGGTGGAGTCCGCGCTCGGGAACTTCTCGAAGGCGAACCGCGGAGCCTTGACGACCACGTAGTCGAGGGTCGGCTCGAAGGAGGCCGGGGTCTCCTGCGTGATGTCGTTGGGGATCTCGTCGAGGGTGTAACCGACGGCGAGCTTGGCGGCGATCTTCGCGATCGGGAAGCCGGTGGCCTTGGACGCGAGCGCGGAGGAGCGGGACACGCGCGGGTTCATCTCGATGACGATCACGCGGCCGTCGACCGGGTTGATCGCGAACTGGATGTTGCAGCCGCCGGTGTCGACGCCGACCTCGCGGATGATCGCGATGCCCATGTCGCGCAGGACCTGGTACTCGCGGTCGGTGAGCGTCATCGCCGGGGCGACGGTGATCGAGTCACCGGTGTGCACGCCCATCGGGTCGAAGTTCTCGATGGAGCAGACGACCACGACGTTGTCGTTCTTGTCGCGCATCAGCTCCAGCTCGTACTCCTTCCAGCCGAGGATGGACTCCTCCAGGAGGACCTCGGTGGTCGGGGAGAGCGTGAGGCCGGTGCCCGCGATGCGGCGCAGTTCCTCCTCGTCGTGGGCGAAGCCGGAGCCGGCGCCGCCCATGGTGAAGGAGGGGCGCACGACGACCGGGTAGCCGCCCAGCTCCTCGACGCCGGCGAGGACGTCGTCCATGGTGTGGCAGATGACCGAGCGGGCGGACTCGCCGTGCCCGATCTTGCGGCGGACCTCCTCCACGACCTCCTTGAACTGGTCGCGGTCCTCACCCTTGTGGATGGCCTCGACGTTGGCGCCGATCAGCTCGACGCCGTACTTCTCCAGGACGCCGTTCTCGTGCAGCGAGATGGCGGTGTTCAGGGCCGTCTGGCCGCCCAGGGTGGGCAGCAGGGCGTCGGGGCGCTCCTTGGCGATGATCTTCTCGACGAACTCGGGGGTGATCGGCTCGACGTAGGTGGCGTCGGCGATCTCCGGGTCGGTCATGATCGTCGCCGGGTTGGAGTTCACCAGGACGACCCGCAGGCCCTCGGCCTTCAGGACGCGGCACGCCTGGGTGCCGGAGTAGTCGAACTCGGCGGCCTGGCCGATGACGATCGGGCCGGAGCCGATGACCAGGACGGACTGGATATCGGTGCGCTTAGGCACGCTGGCCCTCCATCAGGGAAACGAAGCGGTCGAACAGGTAGGCGGCGTCGTGCGGACCGGCCGCCGCTTCGGGGTGGTACTGGACGCTGAAGGCCGGCTTGTCGAGGAGCTGGAGGCCCTCCACCACGTTGTCGTTCAGGCAGACGTGGGAGACCTCGGCGCGGCCGAAGGGGGTGTCGGAGACCTGGTCGGCCGGGGCGTCCACGGCGAAGCCGTGGTTGTGCGCGGTGACCTCGACCTTGCCGGTCGTACGGTCCTGCACCGGCTGGTTGATGCCCCGGTGGCCGTACTTCAGCTTGTAGGTGCCGAAGCCGAGGGCGCGGCCGAGGATCTGGTTGCCGAAGCAGATGCCGAACAGCGGCGTGCCGCGCTCCAGGACGCCCCGCATCACGGAGACGGGGTGGTCGGCGGTGGCGGGGTCGCCGGGGCCGTTGGAGAAGAAGACGCCGTCGGGCCGGACCGCGTAGACGTCCTCCAGGGTGGCGGTGGCGGGCAGGACGTGCACCTCGATGCCGCGTTCGGCCATGCGGTGCGGGGTCATGCCCTTGATGCCGAGGTCGACGGCGGCGACGGTGAACTTCTTCTCACCGATCGCGGGGACGACGTACGCCTCCTTGGTGGCGACCTCGGCGGACAGGTCGGCGCCGACCATCTCGGGGGCCTCCTGGACGCGGGCCAGCAGCGCGGCGTCGTCCTGGACGGCGTCGCCGCTGAAGATGCCGACGCGCATGGCGCCGCGCTCGCGCAGGTGGCGGGTGAGCGCGCGGGTGTCGATGCCGCTGATGCCGACGACGCCCTGCGCGGCCAGCTCCTCGTCCAGGGAGCGGCGGGAGCGCCAGTTGGAGGGCACCCGCGCGGGGTCGCGGACGACGTAGCCGGCCACCCAGATGCGCTGGGACTCGGGGTCCTCGTCGTTGACGCCGGTGTTGCCGACGTGCGGGGCGGTCATGACGACGACCTGCCGGTGGTACGACGGGTCGGTGAGGGTCTCCTGGTAGCCGGTCATGCCGGTGGAGAACACGGCCTCGCCGAACGTCTCCCCCACGGCGCCGTAGGCGCGGCCCCGGAAGACCCGGCCGTCCTCCAGGACGAGTACGGCGGGAAGCGCCCTCTGCCTGCGCGAGGCGTTCCCCTGGATGGAGGTGGTCATCGTTCGACGCCTTCCGTGGTGTTCGTTTCGAGCTTGGTTTCGGTCATGGAGTTGAGGGCGGCGACCCACTCGGTGTGCTCGGCCGCCGTGTCGGAGCGGAACCCCGAGTCGAGCAGCTTGCCTCCGTGCTCCCAGGTCACCACCAGCAGGCCGCCCTCGGTGAGGACCTTGCCGGCGATGCCCTTGTCGAGCCGGGCCCCGCGCAGCTGTGCCGCCGGGACGAAGAAGTCGTGCGCGCCGGGGCGTACGACGTCCAGTCCCGCGTCCGTCAGGGTCAGCTCGGCCCGGCTGCGGGTGCCCAGGCCGTGCGCCACGATGCGGTCCAGCCACTGACCGGCTGTGGTGGAGCCGTGGTAGCGGCCGGTCATCGTCAGTCTCGCCGCGCCGGGCTCCTGCGGCGCGGCGGGCAGCTCGGGCAGGTCGCTCTGGAGGGTGCCGCGCCACTTCCAGCCCTCGCGCATCAGCCAGTAGACGAGGGCGACGAAGAGGACGAGGCCGACCAGCCAGCCGATGCGGCCGCCCCAGTCGGTGACCGTCGCGGACTTCTCCCCGGCGGCGAGACGGGTTCCGAGCCCGGCTGCGAGCAGTGTTGCAGGTGTCACGTGAGCTTCCCGTCGACGAGCGTGGCCTTGCCCCGGAGCCACGTGTGGGTGACACGGCCCGGCAGCTCACGTCCCTCGTACGGGGTGTTACGGCTGCGCGAGGCGAAGCCCGCGGGGTCCACCTGCCCACGGTATTCCGTGTCGACGAGTGTGAGGTTGGCGGGCTCGCCTGCCGAGACGGGACGGCCGTGGCCGGCGGCCCGCCCGATGCGGGCCGGCGCGAAGGACATGCGGTCGGCGACGGCCGCCCAGTCCAGCAGTCCGGTGTCGACCATGGTCTCCTGGACCACCGACAGGGCCGTCTCCAGGCCGACCATGCCCATGGCGGCGGCGGCCCACTCGCAGTCCTTGTCCTCGTGCGGGTGCGGGGCGTGGTCGGTGGCGACGATGTCGATCGTGCCGTCGGCGAGCGCCTCGCGCAGGGCCAGCACGTCGCGCTCGGTGCGCAGCGGCGGGTTGACCTTGTAGACGGGGTTGTAGGTGCGCACCAGCTCGTCGGTGAGGAGCAGGTGGTGCGGGGTGACCTCGGCGGTCACGTCGATGCCGCGGGACTTGGCCCAGCGGACGATCTCGACGCTGCCGGCGGTCGACAGGTGGCAGATGTGGACGCGGGAGCCGACGTGCTCGGCGAGGAGCACGTCCCGGGCGATGACCGACTCCTCGGCGACGGCCGGCCAGCCGCCCAGGCCCAGCTCGGCGGAGACGACGCCCTCGTTCATCTGGGCGCCCTCGGTGAGGCGCGGCTCCTGCGCGTGCTGGGCGACGACACCCCCGAACGCCTTCACGTACTCCAGGGCCCGGCGCATGATCACCGCGTCGTCGACGCACTTGCCGTCGTCGGAGAAGACGGTGACGCCGGCGGCCGACTCGTGCATGGCGCCCAGCTCGGCGAGCTTCCTGCCCTCCAGGCCGACGGTGACGGCGCCGATGGGCTGCACGTCGCAGTAGCCGTGCTCGCGGCCGAGCCGCCAGACCTGCTCGACCACGCCCGCGGTGTCCGCGACGGGGAAGGTGTTGGCCATGGCGAACACGGCGGTGTAGCCGCCGCTCGCGGCGGCGCGGGTGCCGGTCAGGACGGTCTCGGAGTCCTCGCGGCCCGGCTCGCGCAGGTGGGTGTGCAGGTCGACCAGGCCCGGCAGGAGGACCTTGCCGGCGGCCTCGACGACCTCCGCGCCCTCGGCGGACAGGCCGGACCCGACCTCCGCGATGGTCCCGCCGTCGATCAGCACGTCCTGCGGCTCGCCGCCGAGCACCTTCGCACCACGGATCAGGATCTTGCTCATCTTGTCTTACTTCTCCTCGGTGGTGCGGGTGTGGGTGACGGCGGGCTCGTTGCCTCCGAGCAGCAGGTAGAGCACGGCCATGCGGATGGAGACGCCGTTGGCGACCTGTTCCACGGCGGTGCAGCGCCCGGAGTCGGCGACCCCGGCGGTGATCTCCATGCCGCGGACCATCGGGCCGGGGTGCATCACGATCGCGTGCTCGGGCATCTTGGCCATGCGGTCGCCGTCGAGGCCGTAGCGCCGGGAGTACTCGCGCTCGGTGGGGAAGAAGGCGGCGTTCATGCGTTCGCGCTGCACTCGCAGCATCATCACCGCGTCCGACTTGGGCAGCGTGGCGTCGAGGTCGTAGGAGACCTCGCAGGGCCAGGACTCGACGCCGACCGGCAGCAGGGTGGGCGGGGCGACGAGGGTGACGTCGGCGCCGAGGGTGTGCAGCAGGTCGACGTTGGAGCGGGCGACGCGGCTGTGCAGCACGTCACCGACGATCGTGATGCGCCGGCCCGCCAGGTCCTGGCCGAGGCCGGCGTCGCGTCCGGTGAGGCGGCGGCGCATGGTGAACGCGTCGAGCAGGGCCTGGGTCGGGTGCTGGTGCGTGCCGTCCCCGGCGTTGATGACGGCGGCGTCGATCCAGCCCGAGTTGGCCAGGCGGTAGGGGGCGCCGGAGGCGCCGTGCCGGATGACCACGGCGTCGACGCCCATGGCCTCCAGCGTCTGGGCGGTGTCCTTCAGGGACTCGCCCTTGGAGACGCTCGACCCCTTGGCGGTGAAGTTGATGACGTCCGCGGACAGGCGCTTCTCGGCGGCCTCGAAGGAGATCCGGGTGCGGGTGGAGTCCTCGAAGAAGAGGTTGACCACCGTGCGGCCGCGCAGGGTCGGCAGTTTCTTGATCGGCCGGTCGGCGACCCGGGCCATCTCCTCGGCGGTGTCGAGGATCAGGACGGCGTCGTCGCGGGTGAGGTCGGCGGCCGAGATGAGATGACGCTGCATCTGTCAGGCTCCGTAAGGCAGTTCATTCAGGAGAATTCGGGCACAGGAGCGCGTGCGGGCACGCGCGCGGGACGTACGGCGTGTGCGTCCGCGCGCGGTGCTACGGCTGCTGCTCGCCCGGGGCGGCCGGCTTGGCGCCGAGCAGCACGGTGTCGCGACCGTCCTCCTCGGCGAGCTGGACCTTGACCGTCTCCCGCAGCGACGTGGGGAGGTTCTTGCCGACGTAGTCCGCGCGGATGGGCAGTTCGCGGTGGCCCCGGTCGACGAGGACGGCGAGCTGCACCGCGCGCGGGCGGCCGATGTCGTTCAGCGCGTCGAGGGCGGCGCGGATGGTGCGGCCCGAGAAGAGCACGTCGTCGACGAGGACGACGAGACGGCCGTCGATGCCGTCCCCGGGGATCTCGGTGCGGGCCAGCGCACGCGGCGGGTGCATGCGCAGGTCGTCGCGGTACATGGTGATGTCGAGTGAGCCGACCGGGACCTTGCGCTCGGTGATCTGTTCGAGCTTGGCGGCGAGCCGCTGGGCGAGGAAGACGCCGCGGGTCGGAATGCCGAGGAGCACCACGTCGTCGGCGCCCTTGGCGCGTTCGACGATCTCGTGGGCGATGCGGGTCAGTACGCGGGCGATGTCGGGGCCCTCGAGAACGGGCCGCGCATCGGACGCCTGCGCACCGGCGTGGGTGTCCTGCTTGTCCATACGAAACGGACCTCCTTCTCCGCCTCACGGGACGGACCTTAAAGGACGTCGGATTTGCGCCATCCACGGTAGCAGGTGCCGCGGACCGCTCCGTACACCCCCTCGCCCCCGCGCGTCACCCGTTCGGCGCAACCGGGTGCCGTTAGCACGGAAGAGGCGGTGTGGACCATTCGGCTTGACGCGGCAGAGTAACGCTGCGTAACCTCACAGTGAGTTACCAGCCGCCCGGCGTGGCAGCCGAGCCAGGCCGCGTCGACACAGTGTCCGGGGAGCCATATGTCCAGCGAATACGCCAAACAGCTCGGGGCCAAGCTCCGGGCGATCCGCACCCAGCAGGGCCTTTCCCTCCACGGTGTCGAGGAGAAGAGCCAGGGCCGCTGGAAGGCGGTCGTGGTCGGTTCGTACGAGCGCGGCGACCGTGCCGTGACCGTGCAGCGCCTCGCCGAGCTGGCGGACTTCTACGGGGTCCCGGTGCAGGAGCTGCTGCCCGGCACCACCCCCGGCGGTGCCGCCGAGCCCCCGCCGAAGCTGGTCCTGGACCTGGAGCGGCTGGCCACCGTGCCGGCCGAGAAGGCGGGCCCGCTGCAGCGGTACGCGGCGACCATCCAGTCCCAGCGCGGTGACTACAACGGCAAGGTGCTCTCGATCCGCCAGGACGACCTGCGCACCCTCGCCGTGATCTACGACCAGTCGCCCTCGGTCCTCACCGAGCAGCTGATCAGCTGGGGCGTCCTGGACGCGGACGCGCGCCGCGCGGTGGCGTCCCACGAGGAGGCCTGACCCAGCTCCGGCAGCGACGCCGGACCCAGCAGAAACGTGCCGCCGGGGTGGCCGGAACCAGTCGGTTCCGGCCACCCCGGCGGCTTTCTGACGGCTTCCTGCGGGCCTGTGCGGCCCCGGTGGCTCCCGGCGCCCGCCCACACGCCGCAGGGCCCGCAGCATCCGAGCTGCGGGCCCTGCGGCGTGTCTGTGGCTCTTCCTACGCCTCGTCGTTCACGCCACGGCGCAGCGAGGGCTTGAGTTCCTTCAGCCGGCCGAGCAGACCGTTGACGAACGAGGGCGACTCGTCCGTGGAGAACTCCTTGGCCAGCTGCACCATCTCGTCCAGGACGACGGCGTCCGGGGTCTCCTCGACCCAGATCAGCTCGTACGCGCCGAGCCGCAGGATGTTGCGGTCGACGACCGGCATCCGGTCCAGCGTCCAGCCCACCGCGTACTGCGAGATCAGCTCGTCGATGCGCCGCGCGTGCTCGGCGTAGCCCTCGACCAGCTGCATCGTGTACTCGCTGACCGGGGGCTGCCGGGTGTCGGACCGGGAGAGCCGGACCCAGTCCGCGAGGACGGTGAGGACGTCGGCGTCGCGCTGGTCACCTTCGAAGAGGATCTGGAAGGCGCGCTTGCGGGCCGTGTTGCGGGCAGCCACGGTTAGCTGTTCACCCGGCCGAGGTAGTCGCTCGTACGGGTGTCGACCTTGATCTTCTCACCGGTGGTGATGAAGAGCGGGACCTGGATCTGGTGGCCGGTCTCCAGGGTGGCGGGCTTGGTGCCACCGGTGGAGCGGTCGCCCTGGACGCCCGGCTCGGTCTCCTGCACGGTCAGCTCGACGGCGGCGGGCAGCTCGACGAAGAGCACCTCGCCCTCGTGCTGGGCGACGGTGGCGGTGAAGCCCTCGATCAGGAAGTTGGCGGCGTCGCCGACGGCCTTGCGGTCGACCATCAGCTGGTCGTAGGTCTCCATGTCCATGAAGACGAAGTACTCGCCGTCCATGTACGAGAACTGCATGTCGCGCTTGTCGACGGTGGCCGTCTCGACCTTGACACCGGCGTTGAAGGTCTTGTCGACGACCTTGCCGGAGAGCACGTTCTTGAGCTTGGTGCGCACGAAGGCCGGGCCCTTGCCGGGCTTGACGTGCTGGAACTCGACGACGGACCAGAGCTGGCCGCCTTCGAGCTTGAGCACCAGGCCGTTCTTGAGGTCGTTCGTGGAAGCCACGGTTGCGGAATCTCCTGGACTGACGTGGACGACCCCGGCGCACGCACTCCTACAGCGCGAGCAGCTCCTTGGTCGTGATGGTGAGTAGCTCGGGTCCGCCGTCCGCCTCGGGGCGTACGACGAGCGTGTCATCGATCCGGACACCGCCCCGGCCCGGGAGGTGGACCCCCGGTTCGACGGTGACCGGCACGCAAGCGTCCAGTTTACCCATGGCCGCGGGGGCCAGCTGAGGGTCCTCGTCGATTTCGAGTCCGACCCCGTGTCCCGTGAGGAGCTGCAGGCCCTCGGTGTACCCGGCGGAGTCCAGCACCTGCCGTGCGGCGCGGTCCACGTCGCGGTAGGCGGCGCCGGGCGTCAGCGCCTCCCGGCCGGCCCGCTGGGCTGCGAAGACCAGGTCGTACAGCTGGATCTGCCAGTCCGCCGGGGAGGTGCCGATCACGAACGTCCGGCCGATCTCGCAGCGGTAGCCGCGGTATGCGGCGCCCAGGCACACGGAGAGGAAGTCGCCCTCCTCGACCCGCCGGTCGGTCGGCCGGTGCCCGCGGCGGCCGGAGTTCGGGCCGGTGGCCACCGAGGTCGGGAAGGCGGGGCCGTCGGCGCCGTGGTCGACCAGGCGCCGCTCCAGCTCCAGCGCGAGGTGGCGCTCGGTGCGGCCGACGAGGATGGACTCCAGCAGTTCGCCCAGGGCCTGGTCGGCGATCTCGGCGCCGATCCGCAGGCAGGAGATCTCCTCCTCGTCCTTGACGACCCTGAGCTGTTCCACCGCGCTGCCCAGCTCGCCGATGCGCAGCTGCGGGGCGACCGAGGTGAGCGCCCGGTGGCGGGCCACGGTGACGTGGTGCTCCTCGATCGCCAGGGAGTCGGCGCCCTGGGAGCGCGCCAGGTCGGCCGCGGCCACGGCCGCGTCGCCGCCGGGCCGGGGCAGGATGTGCACCCCCAGCGTCTCGTCGGGACGCCCTTCACCGGGCCGGTCGTCCGGTGCGCTCGGGCACACCAGCAGGTCCTCGCGCTTTCCGAGGAGCAGGACGGCACCGTGCGGGGCTGCTCCCGCGAGGTACCGCACATTGGCGGGACGAGTCACCAGCGCCGCCGCGCTGCCGCCCGCGTTGCAGCGCTCCCGTAGCCGGGTCCGGCGGGCCGCGTACACCTCTGACATGAACCGAGCGTAAGAGCTGTGCCCGTGCCGTGCCGCTCGGGAGAGGCCGAGTGGGCGGCGGGGGCCCTCACCCACCGGCGTCCGGCGGCCGGGGAGCGCCTCGCCGCGGGCCGGGACCGCCCCGCACGCGCCTCACGGCCGCTCGCCGTGCCCGGGGGTCACCAGGTCGGGGGGCTGGCGATGGCCCGGGAGAGGACCTCGTCCAGGACACGGGCCGTGGTCGGTATGTCGAGCTGGGAGTTGTCGATGATGGGCAGGCCCGACCCGTACCAGCCGGCCATGCGGCCGTGGATACGGGCGACCTCCTCGTCGGTCAGGCGGCGGTTCCCCGTGCGCTCGGCGTTGCGCTCCAGGACGATGTCCAGTCCGGGCAGCAGGACCACGGGGAGCAGCCCCGGGCCCACGTGCCGCTTCCAGCCGCCGAGGCCGACGACCGGGCGGTCCGGGAAAACGGCGTCGTCCAGGATGCACGAGATGCCGTTGGCCAGGAAGTTGCGCGCGGCGAAGCCGCAGGTGCGGCGGGCGAGGCGGTACTGCGCCTCGGAGTGGTCGTTCCACCCGGACTGCGGGTCGGCGAAGCCGGAGCGGACCCACTCGCGGACATCGTCGAGGCTGATGTGCGCGGTGGGCACCCGGCGGTGCTCGGCCCAGTGCTTGGCGACGCTGGTCTTGCCCGCGCCCGCGGGTCCGATCAGCAGGACGGCGAGCGTGGTGGTGGTCGGGTCGGGCAACACCTGGGCGGGCGGTGCGGCCGGCATGGCGACCGGACCACCGGGCGGCAGCCGGACGTGGCCGGACACGTCCGGCGGGGCGACGGGCGGCGCGGACGCCTGCGCCGGCGGCACCGGGGGGTGCTGCGCGGCCGGGGCTGCCGGGTGGCCCGGCGGGGGCGGCGGGGGCGGCACGGGGCCCGGGGCCGGGTGCTGACCCGGGTGATGTGCGGCCGGTGACCAGCCGGCGGCCGGTCCGTGCCCCGGCTGGTGGGGCGGCGGCAGCGGAGAACCCACTGCGTGCTGCATCCGGTGCCACTCCGTCTCGTACAAGGCAATGGTCGCTGGCGGCGGGCCCGAACCCGCGCCCTACCGAACGGTACCGTCCCCGGCCGCCCTGTGGTGAACGGCCGGGTCCGGCCCGAAGTGCCCGCCGGCGCAAGGCGGATCGGACGGATCGCGCTCAGCGGGACTCGGGGCCGCGAACACAAGAGGAGCCCGCGCCCCTCGTGTTCGCGTTGCTCCTACTGCCCCACCTCGCCGTACGCGGCGAGCAGCACGGCCGGGTCCGGGCCCTCCAGAACGGTGGGCTTGGCGAGACCGTCGAGCACGATGAAACGCAGCAGGTTGCCGCGGGACTTCTTGTCGACCTTCATGGTCTCCAGCAACTTGGGCCACTGGTCGTGGCGGTAGTGCAGCGGCAGGCCCACCGACTCCAGGACGGTGCGGTGGCGGTCGGCCGTCGCGTCGTCCAGCCGGCCCGCCAGACGGCCCAGTTCGGCGGCGAAGTGCATGCCGACGGCGACGGCGGCGCCGTGCCGCCACTTGTACCGCTCGTTCTTCTCGATGGCGTGGCCGAGGGTGTGGCCGTAGTTGAGGATCTCCCTCAGACCCGACTCCTTCAGGTCCGCGGAGACGACGTCGGCCTTGACGCGGATGGAGCGCTCGATCAGCTCGGCGGTGTGCGGCCCGGCCGGAGTACGGGCGGCCTCGGGGTCGGACTCGACGAGGTCGAGGATCACCGGGTCGGCGATGAAGCCGGCCTTGATGACCTCCGCGAGACCGGAGACGTAGTCGTGGACCGGGAGGGAGTCGAGCGCGGCCAGGTCGCACAGCACGCCCGCGGGCGGGTGGAAGGCGCCCACCAGGTTCTTGCCCTCGGCGGTGTTGATGCCGGTCTTGCCGCCGACGGCCGCGTCCACCATGGCGAGCACGGTGGTGGGCACGGCGACCCAGCGCACGCCGCGCAGCCAGGTCGCGGCGACGAACCCGGCCAGGTCGGTGGTGGCGCCGCCGCCCACGCCGACGACGACGTCGGAGCGGGTGAAGTTCGACTGGCCGAGCGCCTTCCAGCAGTAGGCGGCGACCTCGGCGGTCTTGGCCTCCTCCGCGTTCGGCACCTGGATGGCGACGGCCTCGTAGCCCTGCCCGGCCAGGTCGGCACGGAGCGCGTCACCCGTCTCGGCGAGCGCCTCGGGGTGGATGACGGCGACCCGCCGGGCCCGGTCCCCGATCAGCCCGGCCAGCTCGCCCAGGAGCTGACGGCCGACCAGCACGTCGTAGGGCTCGGTGCCGGCGGTGCCGGCGATGTGGATCCGTGTCACTGCCTCGCTCATGCTTCCTTCAACTCCACAGCGTCCAGGACGGATCGGGTGACCTCTTCGGGGGTCCGGCCGTCGGTGGCGACCACCGCCGTGGCGACCTCCTCGTACAGGTGCCGGCGGCCCTGCATCAGCTCGCGCCACTGCTTGCGCGGGTTGACGGCGAGCAGCGGGCGGGCCACGTTCAGGCCGGTGCGCCGGACGGCCTCCTCGACGTCCATCGAGAGGTAGACGACGGGCAGGCCGGCGAGCAGCGCGCGCGTGTCCGCGTCGAGGACCGCACCGCCGCCCAGCGCGAGGACGCCCTCGTGCTCGGCGACGGCCCGGCGCACGGCCCGCTTCTCCAGCGCGCGGAAGGCGCTCTCCCCGTCGTCGACGAAGATCTCCGCGATGGTGCGGCCCTGTTCGGTCACGATGTCGTCGTCGGTGTCCCGGTAGGCCACGCCGAGGCGGTCGGCCAGCAGCTGTCCGACCGTCGACTTGCCGACGCCCATCGGTCCCACGAGGACGACGGCCGGCGCGCCGCTCATCGGATCGCCAGGTTGTCGAGGTAGGACCGCACGTTGCGGCGGGTCTCGGTCACGCTGTCGCCGCCGAACTTCTCGGCGACGGCGTCGGCGAGGACGAGGGCCACCATGGCCTCGGCGACGATCCCGGCCGCCGGCACCGCGCACACGTCGGAACGCTGGTGGTGGGCCTGCGCCGCCTCACCGGTGGCCACGTCGACCGTCCGCAGGGCGCGGGGCACGGTGGCGATCGGCTTCATCGCGGCGCGCACCCGCAGCAGCTCGCCCGTGGTGAGGCCGCCCTCGGTGCCGCCGGAGCGGCCGGTGGCCCGCCTGATGCCGTCGGCGGTGGTCAGGATCTCGTCGTGCGCCTTCGAGCCGGGCACCCGCGCGAGGTCGAAGCCGTCACCGACCTCGACGCCCTTGATCGCCTGGATGCCCATGAGGGCGGCGGCGAGCCGGGCGTCCAGGCGCCGGTCCCAGTGCACGTGCGAGCCCAGGCCCACCGGTACGCCGTAGGCCAGCACCTCCACGACACCGCCGAGCGTGTCGCCGTCCTTGTGGGCCTGGTCGATCTCGGCGACCATCGCCTTCGAGGCGTCCGTGTCCAGGCAGCGCACCGGGTCCGCGTCGAGCTTCTCCACGTCGGCCGGGGTCGGGTACACCCCGTAGGGGGCCTTCGCCGACGCCAGCTCCACCACGTGGGAGACGATCTCGATGCCCGCCGTCTCCTTCAGGTACGACCGCGCCACCGCGCCCAGCGCCACACGGGCGGCGGTCTCCCGGGCGGAGGCCCGCTCCAGGATCGGGCGCGCCTCGTCGAAGCCGTACTTCTGCATGCCGGCCAAGTCGGCGTGGCCGGGGCGCGGGCGGGTCAGCGGCGCGTTGCGCGCCAGCTCGGCCAGCTCCGCCGGGTCCACCGGGTCGGCCGCCATGACCTTGTCCCACTTGGGCCACTCGGTGTTGCCCACCATGACCGCCACGGGGGAGCCGAGGGTGAGTCCGTGCCGGACCCCGCCGAGGAAGGTGACCTCGTCCCGCTCGAACTTCATCCGTGCGCCGCGCCCGTACCCCAGGCGCCGTCGCGCGAGGTGGTCCGCCACCATGTCCGTGGTGACGGGCACGCCGGCGGGAAGGCCCTCCAGCGTCGCGACAAGTGCGGGTCCGTGGGACTCCCCCGCGGTCAGCCAACGCAACCTGCTCAACGATGCTCCTCATGCTCGCGCCTGGAACTGCGACGGCGCGACCGGGTGCGCGGCCCTGGCCCGCCACCTCCGATCCTCCCACGTCCGGGCCCCGTGTCCGGCCGCCGGTCCAGCAGGCGGACGCCGCGGACGGCACCCGTCCCGCGCGCGGCCGCCCCGCGCGCACGCGGAAGGGGCCGCCGCCCGCCGGGGAAGGCGGGTTCCCGGTGGGGCGGCGAGGGGGCATCGCGCGGGTCCGGCTCCGCCCGGCGGGGCCGTCAGCGGTCCGCGAGGGCCTTCTCCCCGGCGCGGCGCATGACGTCCAGGGGGGCCGGGGCGCGGCCGGTCATCCGCTCGACCTGGAGGACCGCCTGGTGGACGAGGAGGTCGAGGCCGCTGACGACGGCGCCGCCGGCCAGGGACCAGCGGGCGGCGAGCGTGGTCGGCCAGGGGTCGTAGAGGACGTCGAAGAGCGCGGTGGGGCGCTCCGGTACGGCGCCGGCGAGCGCGTCGGTCGTGCCGGCCGGGGTGGTGGCGATCACGAGGGGGGCCGTCAGGGCCTGCCCGGCCTGTGACCAGGGCGCCGTACGGACCTCGACGCCCAGCCGTTCGCCCCACCCGCGCATCTCCGCCGCGCGGGCGTCGCTGCGGACGTAGGCGACGACCTCGCCGGTGCAGACACGGGCGAGCGCGGCCAGGGCGGAGGACGCGGTGGCTCCGGCACCGAGGACCGCCGCCGAGTCGACCTGTTCGATGCCGTGCTCGCGCAGCGCGGCGACCATGCCCGGGATGTCGGTGTTGTCGCCGGTGCGCCGGCCGTCCTCGGTGACGACGACCGTGTTGACCGCCTCCACGGCGGCCGCCGTCTCGCTGACCTCGTCGAGCAGCGGGATGACGGCCCGTTTCAGCGGCATGGTCAGCGAGAGCCCCGCCCACTCGGGCCCCAGCCCGTCGAGGAAGCCCGGCAGGGCGGCCTCGTCGACCTCGAACCGGTCGTAGGACCAGTGGGTGAGCCCCAGCTCCGCGTAGGCCGCGCGGTGCAGCACCGGGGACAGGGAGTGGGCGATCGGCGAACCGAGCACGGCCGCCCGGCGGGTTGGCGTCATCACTGCTTCTTCTTGGAGAGGTTCCACTCGTCGACCAGTTTCTCGTGCTCGGCGAGGGTCTTGGTGAACTTGCTGGTCCTGCCGTCCATCGAGATGAAGTAGTACCAGCCGTCGTCCGTCGGGTCGAGGGCGCCCTTGAGCGCCTCCTCACCCGGGTTGTCGATGGGCCCGGGGGGCAGACCGGTGGCGTAGTACGTGTTGTACGGGTTGGCGTACCTGCGCAGCTCGGCGATGCTGAGGTCGATCTTGCTCTGGTTCTTCACGTAGTTGTACGTGGAGTCGAACTCCAGCTTGCCGTTGGTCTGCGCGTTGCCGGGCTTGAGGCGGTTGTAGACGACCTCGGCCATCTTGCGGAAGTCGTCGTGGCTCGTGCCCTCGGCCTGCGCGAGGCTCGCCACGGTGAGCAGTTGCCAGGGGCCGTCGAGTCCGAGGCTCTCGGCCTTCTTGGCGAGGCCGAGCTGCGCGTAGGTCTCGGTGGCCCGGGCGACCATGTCCTTGAGGACGTCCTCGGGCTTCTGCCCCTTGGCCACGGCGTAGCTGGAGGGGTAGAGGAAGCCTTCGAGCGGGTCCTTGAGGCCGGGGTGGTTCAGTGCCCATTCGGGCAGGCCCAGCTTCTTGTAGTCCTTCTTCGCGGTGTTCGCCGTGGTGCCCTCGGGCACCCCGAGGCGCTTGTCGATCAGCGTGTAGACGGCCGTGTTGCGCGAGCCCTCGGCGATGATCAGGTTGCTGCGGCTCTTCGGGCTGAGCATCAGCTGCACGGCGCTCGCCGCCGACATGTGCTTCTGGAGCGTGTAGACGCCGTCCTGGAGCTGCTTGCCGTTCGGGTTCGCCGCCTGCGCGGAGACGAACGCGTCGACGCTCTCGACGACGCCCGCCTTCTTCAGCTCCTGCCCGATCACGTATCCGCCGGCGCCCTTGGGGATCACGACGGTGACCTGCTCGCCGTTGCCGCTGCCCTCGAAGTCCGGCGCCGCGCCGAAACGATTTTGGTAGAAGTGGTAGCCGTAGTAGCCGACCCCGGCGACGCCGCCGCCGAACACCATGACGACGACCAGGCAGGCACAGCCGTTGCGTCTTTTCCGGCCGGCCTTGCCCGTACGGCCCTTGCCGCCGCGTCCCTTGCGGTCGCCGCGGCCCCGGCCCGTCACCGGTGCGTCCGCGTCAGGATCCTCGCCGTCGTCGCCGCCGCCCGCGAAGAAGGAGTCGTCCTCCTGGGCGGGCCCGGACTCCGGGTCCCAGTCGGGGCGCTGCTCCGGCTCGGGACCGCGGCGGTTCGGCGGCTGCGGCGGCGGATAGGCCTCGGGGGTGCCGTAGAGATCGGGCTGGTCCGGGCCGTAGGCCAGGGACTGCCCGCCGTACGGGTCCGCGGGGTCGCCGCCGTAGGGCGGCTGCGCGTGTGCGCCGGTGCCGTCCCAGGCCGCCTGCCCGTACTGCTCCCCGGGACGGCCCTGCTGCTGGTCGCCGTACGGGTGGCCGCCCTGCTCACCGTAGTGCGGGGACTGCCCGGTGCCCTGCTCGCCGTAGTGCTGCTGGTACGGGCCGTCGTGGCCGGGCTGGGGCTCCTGGCTCCAGCCGCCGTACTGCTGCTGGTGGTGCTGGGGGTGCTGCTGGTACTGCTGCGGCTGCGGGTGGTGCTGCAGGCCGCCGTAGGAGGACTGCGGGTCCGCGGGGGCCTGCTGTCCTCCCCATCCGCCGTCCCCGTACAACGGGTCCTCGGGATGCCACGGTTCGGAGCCTGGGCCCCGGCCATACTCAGTCATCGATCCCCTAGCGCCGCGAGACGGTGGTCACGTTGTGTGACATCCGCGTCCGTTCCGCCTCTTGCTGTGCGGCGGCTGTTCGAAGACCGTCGCATCGCGCGGAACGTTACCGTATCGCGATCAGATGACCACTTCGACGCCCTCTCCGGGTGCTGCCCCTGACACCCGTTCGGATTCCAGGGCCTGCTGCAGAATGATGACGGCCGCGGCCTGGTCGATCACGGAGCGTCCCTTCTTGGACTTCACCCCGGAGGCCCGCAGCCCCTGACTCGCCGTCACCGTCGTCATCCGCTCGTCCACCAGACGGACCGGCACCGGGGCGATGCCCTTGGCCAACTCCCCCGCGAAAGCGCGGACCTTGACGGCGGCCGGCCCCTCGCCCCCCTTGAGGGAGCGGGGGAGACCGACGACGACCTCGATCGGCTCGTACTCCTCGACGAGCTGCCGCAGCCGGCGGTGGGCCGCCGGGACGTCCCGGCCGGGAACCGTCTCCACCGGTGTGGCGAGGATCCCATCGGGGTCGCACGAGGCGACCCCGATCCGGGCGTCCCCGACGTCGATCGCCAGGCGCCGGCCGCGTCGCATCACTTGGCCGTTTCCGCCACGAGACGCTCGACGGCGTCGACGGCGTCACCGACCGCGGCCGGGTTCTGGCCGCCGCCCTGGGCGACGTCCGGCTTGCCGCCACCGCCGCCGCCGAGCGTCTTGGCGGCGGTACGGACCAGGTCACCGGCCTTCAGGCCGCGTTCGCGGGCGGCCTCGTTGGTGGCGATGACCGTGAGCGGCTTGCCGTTGTTCACCGTGAAGAGGGCGACGACGGCGGCCCGGCCGCCCTGGATGCGCCCGCGCACGTCGAGGACCAGCTTGCGCAGGTCGTCCGGGGTCGTGCCGTCGGGGACCTGGCCGGTCACCACGGCGACACCGCGCACGTCCTTGGCGGACTCGGCGAGCCCGGCGGCGGCCTGCAGGACCTTCTCGGCGCGGAACCGCTCGATCTCCTTCTCGGCGTCCTTCAGCTTGCCGAGCATGGCGGAGACCTTCTCCGGCAGTTCCTCCGGGCGGCCCTTGACCAGCTCCTGGAGCTGGGCGACGACCGTGTGCTCGCGGGCGAGGAAGTTGTAGGCGTCGACGCCGACGAGGGCCTCGATACGGCGCACGCCCGAGCCGATGGACGACTCACCGAGCAGCTTCACCAGGCCGAGCTGGGCGGTGTTGTGCACGTGCGTGCCGCCGCACAGCTCCTTGGAGAAGTCGCCGATGGTGACCACACGGACCCGCTCGCCGTACTTCTCGCCGAACTCGGCGATGGCCCCCTGCTTCTTGGCGTCGTCGATGCCCATGACCTCGGCGTGCACGTCGAGGTCGCGGGCGAGCACCTCGTTGATCTTCTGCTCGACGTCGGTCATCACGGCCGTCGGGACGGCGGCGGGGGAACCGAAGTCGAAGCGGAAGCGGCCGGGCTGGTTCTCCGAACCGGCCTGGGCGGCCGTCGGGCCCAGCGCGTCACGCAGCGCCTGGTGGGTCAGGTGGGTGGCCGAGTGGGCGCGGGCGATGGCCTTGCGGCGGCGGACGTCGATGGCGGCCTGGGCCTTGGCGCCCACGGTGACCTCGCCGACCTGGACGACACCCTTGTGGACGTAGACGCCCGGGACCGGCTTCTGGCAGTCGCGGACCTCGATGACGGCACCGGAGTCGACCTTGATGCGGCCGGTGTCGCCGATCTGGCCGCCGCCCTCGGCGTAGAACGGGGTGCGGTCCAGGACGATCTCGACCTCGTCGCCCTCGGAGGCGGCCGGGGAGGAGACGCCGTCGACGAGGATGCCGACGATCGTGGACTCGCCCACGGTGTCGGTGTAGCCGATGAAGTCGGTCTCACCGGCCAGGTCGGCGATCTCGCGGTAGGCGCCCATGTCCGCGTGGCCGGTCTTCTTGGCCTGGGCGTCGGCCTTGGCCCGCTCCCGCTGCTCCTTCATCAGGCGGCGGAAGCCGTCCTCGTCCACGGCCAGGCCCTGCTCGGCGGCCATCTCCAGGGTGAGGTCGATCGGGAAGCCCCAGGTGTCGTGGAGCAGGAACGCCTTGTCGCCGGAGAGGACCGTGCCACCGGACTGCTTGGTCTCGGTGACGGCGGTGTCGAGGATGTTGGTGCCGGCCTTCAGCGTCTTCAGGAAGGCGTTCTCCTCGGCGACGGCGACCTTCTCGATGCGCTCGCGGTCGGTGACCAGCTCCGGGTACTGCTGTCCCATCATCTCGATGACGGTGTCGATCAGGTCCCTGACGACCGGGCCGGTGGCACCGAGCAGGCGCATGTTGCGGATGGCGCGGCGCATGATGCGGCGCAGCACGTAGCCGCGGCCCTCGTTGCCGGGGGTCACGCCGTCGCCGATGAGCATCACCGAGGTGCGCATGTGGTCGGTGACCACGCGCAGCGAGACGTCCGAGGCGTGGGCGTCGCCGTAGGCCACGCCGGTCAGTTCGGTGGCCCTGTCGATGACGGCCATGGAGGTGTCGATCTCGTACATGTTCTGCACGCCCTGCAGAATCATGGCGAGGCGCTCCAGGCCGAGGCCCGTGTCGATGTTCTTGCTCGGCAGCTCGCCGAGGATCTCGAAGTTGTCCTTGCCGATGCCCTCGCCGCGCTCGTACTGCATGAAGACGAGGTTCCAGATCTCCACGTACCGCTCGTCGTTGACGGCGGGGCCGCCCTCGGCGCCGAACTCGGGGCCGCGGTCGTAGTTGATCTCGGAGCAGGGGCCGCACGGGCCGGGCACGCCCATGGACCAGTAGTTGTCCTTCATGCCCAGGCGCTGGATGCGCTCCTTGGGCACGCCGACGACCTCGTGCCAGATGCGCTCGGCCTCGTCGTCGTCCTTGTAGACGGTGATCCACAGACGCTCGGGGTCGAGGCCGTAACCGCCCTTGTCCTGGGGCGTGGTGAGCAGCTCCCAGGCGTACGTGATGGCGCCTTCCTTGAAGTAGTCGCCGAAGGAGAAGTTGCCGCACATCTGGAAGAACGTGCCGTGCCGGGTGGTCTTGCCGACCTCTTCGATGTCCGGCGTGCGCACGCACTTCTGCACGCTGGTGGCGCGCTGGAAGGGCGGCTTGACCTCGCCCAGGAAGTAGGGCTTGAAGGGCACCATGCCGGCCGGGACGAGGAGCAGAGTCGGGTCGTCCGCGATGAGCGACGCCGAAGGGACGACGGTGTGCCCGCGCTCCTCGAAGAAGCTCAGCCAGCGGCGGCGGATCTCAGCCGACTCCATCAGTGGTCCTCATTCCGGTTGTACGAGTACGTCGGGTACGTCGATCCCTCGACGTACTTCGGGCTGTTGTGGTTCTCGATGGCGGCGAGCCGCCGGGGGGCGGGGAGTTCACGGTCGACGGGGGCGTTGATGCCGAGCGCCTCGCCGAGTTCGGCCTCCCGCCGCGCCATGTTGTCGCGGACGTCGAGCGCGAAACCCACCGCGCGGTCCTTGATCCGGTGACCGGTCTCCAGGGCCTTGTTCGCCGCGCTCGCGGCGACGCTCTCGGGGGTCAGCTGCCTGAGCTTGCGGTTGACCTTGGTGGTGGCCCACACACCGGCGGCGACACCTGTGCTGAACCAGAACGTACGGCGGAACATCGCTAGTCCTTACTTCTCCCGGTTGTTCCGCTTCCCCCGCCGGGCGGCCGGGACGGTGCGGCCCACGATCACCGTACGCCTCGACGCCTTGGCGGGCACGTCCTCCTTGCGGCCGCCGAGCGCGCGGCGCACGCCGTAGCCGAAGGCGGCGACCTTGACCAGCGGGCCGCCGAAGGTGGAGGCCACGGTGGTCGACAGCGCGGACGCGTTCGACGTGACCTCCTGGACGTCGGAGGCGATCGCGTCGACGCGGTCGATCTGGGTCTGCGCGGAGCGCACCGCCTGCGAGGCGTCGGCCAGCAGCGGAACCGCCTGGTCGGTCACGTCCGCCACGAGCTTGGTGGTCGCCTTGAGCGTCTGGGCCACCCTCGCCAGCGCGACGGCGAGGAAGGAGACCAGGATCGCCCAGAACACGGCCACCAGGATCCCGGCCACCTCACCACCGGACACTGTGCGCACCCGCTCCCTGAAACGTGCCTGAACATCGAGAAAGTCGTGCACCGAGCCTATCGCGCCACGGATGGGGCTCCGTACCGGATTACCGCGCGCGGCGCGGGGAGTCCGTCCGGGCGATTGTACGGAGTGATTACGTTTCAGTACCCTCCGTGTTCCATGCGAGACGCCATGCCTGATCCGACGCCGGACCCGCCGCTCCACGGATGCGGCACGGCCGCCGGCGCGCCCGCCGAGCCCGACGCGTTCGTGGGGCGCTCGGCCGAACTCGGCGCGCTCGCGCGGGCACTGGACGGCGCCCGGCTGGTCACGGTGACGGGGGCCGGCGGGGTCGGCAAGTCGCGGCTGGCGGCACGGGCGGCGGCCCGTGCGGCGGCGCGGTGGACGGCGGGGGACGACGGGCCCGGCGACCGCCCGGCCGCGGCGCGCAGGGCGATCTGGGCCCGGGTGGACCTGGCGCCGCTGCGGGACCCGGAGTTCGTCGACCACGCCGTGGTGGAGGCCCTCGGGCTCACCGACCACACACTGCGCACGCCCCGCGAGACGCTGCTCGCCCTCCCCCGGGTGCTCGGCCTCGCCGGGCCGGGCGGGGCGTGCACGGCCGGCGACCGGCTGCTGCTGGTGCTGGACGGCGTCGAGCACCTGGCCGAGGCCTGTGCCGGCCTGGTGGCCGAACTGCTGCGGCGGGTGCCCCAGGTGCGGGTGCTCGCCGTGGGGCGCCGCCCGCTCGGCGTGGCGGGCGAGCACCTGTTCCCGCTGGCCCCGCCCGCCGAGGAGGAGGCGGTCCGGCTGCTCGTGACGCGGGCCGCCCAGCACGGTGTGTCCGTCCGCGGCGGGGATCCCGCGGTACGGGAGCTGTGCCGGCGTCTCGAGGGGCTGCCGCTGGCGGTCGAGCTGGCCGCCGGGCGGCTGCGGACGCTGTCGCCCGCCCGGCTGCTGGAGCGGCTCGACGACCGGTTCGGGCTGCTGACCGGCGGGCCGCGCGACGTCCTGCCCCGGCACCGGACGCTGCGCACCGCGATCGGCTGGAGCCACGAGCTGTGCACGCCGGCGGAACGGCTGCTGTGGGCGCGGCTGTCGGTGTTCACCGGGGCGTTCGACCTGGAGGCGGTCGAGTACGTGTGCAGCGGCGGCGGGCTGGCCGCCGGCGACGTCCTGGACGTGCTGGGCGAGCTGCTCGCGCAGTCCGTGGTGGCGCGCGAGGAGACGGCGGCGGGGGTGCGCTTCCGGATGCTGGAGACGGTCCGTGCCTACGGCGCCGACTGGCTGGCCGCCACCGGGGACGCCGACCGGCTGCGGCGGCGCCACCGCGACTGGTACGTCGGTCTGGCCACCTGGTGCGAGCTGGAGTGGTTCTCGCCCCGGCAGGCGGAGGTGGCGGCGCGGATCGAGACGGAGCTGCCGAATCTGCGCAGCGCCCTGGAGTACTGCACGACCGGCCCGGGCGAGGCGCATCTGGGGCAGTACCTCGCGGGCTGCCTGTGGTTCTGCTGGGCGGGGTGCGGCCGGCTCTCGGAGGGCCGGCACTGGCTGGAGCGCGCCGTCGCGCTGGACGGCGGCCACGAGCAGTCCCGGCTGAAGGCGCTGTGGGTGCTGGCGTACGTGGCGATCCTGCAGGGCGACACGGTGCCCGCGCTGGCGGCGCTCCAGGAGTGCCGCGAGGCGGCCCGTACCTCGGCGAGCGCGACGGCGCTGGCGTACGCGGAGCACCGCGCGGGCTGCCTGGCCCTGGTCACGGACGACGTGGAGCGTGCGGAGAAGCTGCTGCGCTCGGCGCTGGAGCGCTACCGGGAGATCGGTGAGCTGAACAGCACGGTGCTGATGGGCCAGGTCGAGCTGGCGATGACCCGGGCCTTCCAGGGCGATCTGCCGGACGCGGTCCGGCTGTGCGAGGACGTCCGCCGGATCTGCGACGACCACGGGGAGCGCTGGTCGCGGGCCTACGCGCTGTACGTGCTGGCGTACGCGGCCTGGCACGAGGGGAACGCGGGGTACGCCCGGGACCTGCTCGCCGACTGTCTCACCGACGCGCACGGCTTCCACGACCTGCTCGGTTCGGTGCTGGCGGTGGAGCTGCTCGCGCTGGTGACGGTGAGCGAGGGCGACGCCGAGGAGGCGGCGGTGCTGCAGGGCGCGGCGGGCGTGATGTGGGCGTCGGTGGGGCTGCGGCTGTTCGGGTCGGCGTACTACAACGCGCCGCACGAGCTGTGCCGGGCGCGGGCCCGCGAACGGCTGGGCGACGAGCGTTACGAGGAGTGCGTGCGCGAGGGGGCCGCTCTGGGCCGGGAGGCGGCCGTGGCCCGGGCCCTGGGGCGGGCCGGGAGGCGGACGCTGCGGGCGCTGCCGGAACAGCGCGGGCAGGCGCGCGGCAGGGCGGCGGACATGCGCGAGCCCGCCGCCTCGCCCACCCGGAAGGGTGGGGAGACGGCGGGCTGAGGTGCTACGGCCTGCTGGTGATCAGCGGGCGTAGTACTCGACGACGAGCTGCTCGTCGCAGATCACCGGGATCTCCTTGCGGTTCGGCTCGCGGTCCAGGCGGAACGCCAGGGCCTTGAGGTTCACCTGGAGGTAGCGCGGGGTCTCGCCCTCGGGGGCGAAGCCGCCCTCACGGGCGATCGTGAAGAGCGTCTTCTCCTTGGAGCGGTCGCGGACCTGCACGACGTCGTCGGGGCGGACGCGGAAGGAGGGCTTGTCGACCTTCTGGCCGTTGACCTGGATGTGGCCGTGGACGACCATCTGGCGGGCCTGGTAGATCGTGCGGGCGATGCCCGAACGCAGGACCAGCGCGTCGAGGCGGCGCTCCAGCTCGACGATCAGGGCCTCACCGGTCTTGCCCTGGACCTTGGAGGCACGCTCGTAGGCGCGGACGAGCTGGCGCTCGGACACGTCGTACTGCGCGCGCAGACGCTGCTTCTCGAGCAGACGGACCTTGTAGTCCGAGTTCTGCTTGCGGCCGCGACCGTGCTCACCCGGCGGGTAGGGGCGGGCCTCGAAGTACTTGACGGCCTTCGGGGTCAGCGCGATACCGAGGGCACGCGACTTCTTGACCTTGGGGCGGGACTGGTTCGCCACTGTCTCTCATTTCGTAGTTCTCGGCTTGTCAGGGTTACGGAGGTCGCATCCGCAGCCGGGAGAACCCGCTGGTCCGCGAGGGACCGGTCGGGCAGCCGCTTCCCTGGTCTGGGCACATACGTGCAGCACGCGAGTGGCCCACCGACCGTCCCGGAACCCCGGGTGGTGGTGGGCTGCCCGCGACACCGTTCGACGGTGCGCGACGCTCCTGGAGCCGGTTCGCGGGGAACCGGGTCTCCGGCTGACTGTCCCGCTCTGACGGCACGGGACTCAGCGCTCCGGGCAGTCTACAGGGTGCTCAGGACCGCTTCCGACCGAGGTGCGTGCGGGTCCATTCCACCGCGTCCGCGTACCGGGCCTCGGCGCCGTGCCGGCTCGGGCTGTAGTACTCGCGGTCCTTGAGGGCGTCCGGCGCGTACTGCTGGGCTGCGATGCCCTCGGGCAGGTCGTGCGGGTAGACGTAGCCCTGGGCGTGGCCGAGCTTGGCGGCGCCCTTGTAGTGGCCGTCCCGCAGGTGGGGCGGCACGGACCCGGCCAGTCCCTTGCGCACGTCCTCCAGAGCGGCGCCGATCGCGGTGGTCGCGGAGTTGGACTTGGGGGCGAGGGCGAGCGCGATGGTGGCGTGGCTGAGGGTGAGGGCGGCCTCGGGGAAGCCGATCATGGCGACGGCCTGGGCGGCGGCGACGGCGATGGGCAGCGCGGCCGGATCGGCGAGGCCGATGTCCTCGCTGGCGGAGATCATCAGGCGGCGGGCGATGAACCGGGGGTCCTCGCCGGCCTCGATCATCCGGGCCAGGTAGTGCAGCGCGGCGTCGACGTCGGAGCCGCGGATGGACTTGATCAGGGCGCTGGCCACGTCGTAGTGCTGGTCGCCGTCGCGGTCGTACTTGACCGCGGCCCGGTCGACGGTCTCCTCCAGCGTGGTCAGGCCGATCTCCGCCTCGCCCTTGTCCAGGGCGGCCCCGGCGGCGGCCTCCAGGGCGGTCAGCGCGCGGCGCGCGTCGCCGCCGGCGATGCGCAGCAGGTGCTCCTCGGTGTCCGTGGGCAGGGCGACGGCGGACTTCAGGCCGCGCTCGTCGGTGAGGGCGCGGCGCAGCAGGCCGCGCACGTCCTCGTCGGTGAGGGGTTCGAGGGTGAGCAGCAGGGAGCGGGAGAGCAGGGGGGAGATCACCGAGAAGTACGGGTTCTCGGTGGTGGCGGCGATCAGTGTCACCCAGCGGTTCTCGACCGCCGGGAGCAGGGAGTCCTGCTGGGCCTTGCTGAAGCGGTGGATCTCGTCGAGGAAGAGGACGGTCTCCCGGCCGTACCCGCCGGAGGCGCGGCGGGCGCCGTCGATGACCGCGCGGACCTCCTTGACGCCCGCCGTGATCGCCGACAGCTCCACGAAGCGCTTGTCGGTGGCCTTGGAGACGACGTAGGCGAGGGTGGTCTTGCCGGTGCCGGGCGGGCCCCACAGGATCACCGACGAGGGTCCCGCCGGTCCCCCGCGTCTCCCGCCACCACCCGTGCCGGAGGGACCCGCGGCCCCGCCCCCGTGGTCCGCGCCCTCGCCCACGAGCCGGCGCAGCGGCGAGCCGGGCTTGAGCAGGTGCTGCTGGCCCACCACCTCGTCGAGGGTGCGCGGGCGCATCCGGACCGCGAGGGGGCTGGCGGCCGGGTCCTTCTCCTGGCGTTCTTCTGCTGCGGCGGTGAACAGGTCGGGCTCCACGCTGAAACCCTATGGCACGCCACTGACAACGCGGCCGGGCCCCGGGACCCGCGGGCTGCTCAGGCCCAGAGGCTGCTGCCCCAGCGGGTCAGGATCAGCATGGCGATGACGCCGGTGTGCGTGACCGGGACGACCCAGGTGAACTCGGCGAGGAAGTTCTTCACCGGGCGCGGGGCGGGCAGGAAGCCGTTGCGGATGTTGAAGGACGTCGTGTACCAGAAGGCGGTGAGCGTGGCCACCCAGGCCAGCGAGCACCACAGGCACAGCGCGTTGATCCGGTACAGGGACTCGAACTGCAGCCAGGTGACGAAGCAGACACCGAAGAGCGTGCCGAAGTTGAACGTCAGCCAGTACCAGCGGGGGAAGCGGGCGCGGGCGAGCAGGCTCATGCCGACGCAGATGACGATGCCGTAGCAGACCAGGCCGAGCATGGGGTTGGGGAACCCGAAGACGGCGGCCTGCTTGCTCTCCATGACGCTGCCGCAGGACACGATCGGGTTGAGGCTGCAGCTCGGCGTGAAGGTCTTGCCGGACAGCTTGCCTTCGAGGATCTTCTGCTTGTCGATCGTGATGACCCAGGCGGCGAGCAGCCCGGCCGCGCCGGTGATCACCAGCAGCAGCGCGAAGGCACGGCTGCCGCCCACCGTCCGCGGTCCGGTGGCCGCGGGTTCCGGTCCGGGCTCCGTGGAGACGTCCTTGACTGTCGTCTTGCTCATCACGCCGATTCCGTCACTTGAGAGTTGGACCTTCTTCGGGCACGGCCATTGTGCCGCACGCGCGCGTGTGCGCACCGTTCGATCAACATAAGGAAGGGCGCGCACAGGTACCGGGAGGGCCCGTTCCGGGCGACGCTGCGCGCGTGACGTCGAACGAACTCGCGGTGCCCGTACGGGGGCTCCGCAAGCGCCAGGAGGACGTCACCGCCGCCGACGGCATCACGTGGGCATCGGGAAGGGCGAGGTCTTCGGCCTGTTCGGGCCCGACGGGGCGGGCAGGAGCACCACACCGAAGATCCCCCGGGCAACCCCGCGCGCGGGCGACGGGAGAGGTCTCGGTGCCGGAGACGGGCCCGGCGAGCGGCACGCGCGCGTGGTGCTCACGCGTCGGCATCGTCCGGCAGGACGAATCCGCGCCCGCCGGGTTGACGAGTGGCTCTGCCAGGGCCTGCGCGCAGTCCTCGCGCCGGACTCGGCCCGGGTGCCGGAATCGGGGCGGTCCCCGGCGGGTGTGCGCCGGGTGCCCGGCGCACACCCGCCCCGGACTCAGCCGAGCCGCGCCTCCAGTTCGGCCACGATCTCGTTGACGCCGATCGCCGACTGCTCGCCGGACTCCATGTCCTTGAGCTGGACGACACCCTCGGCGAGGTCGCGCTCGCCGGCCACGAGCGTGTAGCGGGCGCCGCTGCGGTTGGCGTTCTTCATCGCGCCCTTGAGGCCCTTGTGGCCGTAGGAGAAGTCGGCCGCGATGCCCACCTTGCGCAGTTCGGTGACCTTCGCGAACAGCACCCGGCGCGCCTCCTCGCCGAGCGGCACCGCGAACACGCTGGTCGCGGCGGGGAGATCGAGCTCGATGCCCTCCGCCTGGAGGGCCAGGACCGTGCGGTCCACGCCGAGCGCCCAGCCGACCGAGGGCAGCGCGGGGCCGCCGATCATCTCGGACAGGCCGTCGTAGCGGCCGCCGCCGCCGACCGCGGACTGCGAACCGAGGCCGTCGTGGACGAACTCGAAGGTGGTGCGCGTGTAGTAGTCCAGGCCGCGCACCAGCTTGGGGTCGTCCTCGAAGGAGACGCCCGCCGCACGGATCAGGTCGCGGACCTCCTCGTGGTACGCCTTGCAGGCGTCGCACAGGTAGTCCCGCAGCAGGGGGGCGCCGGTCAGCTGCTCCTGCACCGACTCGCGCTTGTCGTCCAGGACCCGCAGCGGGTTGATCTCGATCCGGCGGCGGGTGTCCTCGTCCAGTTCCAGGCCGCGCAGGAAGTCCTGCAGCGCGGCCCGGTAGACGGGGCGGCACTCCTTGTCGCCCAGGCTGTTGAGCAGGATGCGGAAGTCGCTCAGCCCCAGCGAGCGGTACGCCTGGTCCGCGAGGATGATCAGCTCGGCGTCGAGGGCGGGGTCCTCGGCGCCGATGGCCTCCGCGCCGACCTGGGAGAAGTGCCGGTAGCGGCCCTTCTGCGGGCGCTCGTAGCGGTAGTACGAGCCGGAGTACCAGAGCTTGACGGGGAGGTTGCCCGCCTTGTGGAGGCTGGCCTCCAGGGCGGCGCGCAGCACGGACGCGGTGCCCTCGGGGCGCAGCGCGAGCCGGTCGCCGCCCTTGGTCTCGAAGGCGTACATCTCCTTGGTCACGATGTCCGTGGACTCGCCGACACCGCGGGCGAACAGCTCGACGTTCTCGAAGCCGGGGGTCTCCACGTAGCCGTAGCCGGAGTTGCGCAGCGGGGCGGCGATGGCCTCGCGGACCGCCAGGTACGTCGCGGAGTCGGGCGGGATCAGGTCGTACGTGCCCTTGGGGGCCTTGAAGGTGCTCACGAAGTCTCTCGTCACATTCCTCGTCGGGGAGCCTCACCGGCGCCGTGTACACGGCGGTCCGCGGCCAGCTGCCGCAGGTACGGGTTGCCGGCGCGCTCCTGGCCGATGGTCGTCTGGGGGCCGTGCCCGGACAGCACCACGGTCGAGTCGTCGAGCGGCAGGCACACGCGGGCCAGCGATCCGAGCATCTCGTCCATGTCACCGCCGGGCAGGTCGGTGCGTCCGATGGAGCCGGCGAAGAGCAGATCCCCGGAGAAGAGGACCGACGGGACGTCCGCGGCCTCGGGCATCTGGAAGGTCACCGACCCCTTGGTATGGCCGGGCGCGTGCGCGACGGAGAACTCCAGACCGGCCAGCTCCAGCTTCGCGCCGTCGGTCAGTTCCTCGACGTCGTCGGGCTCGCCGACGGTCAGCTCGCCCATCAGCGGCGCCCCGACGGAACGGCCGAGGGCCTTCTCGGGGTCGCTCATCATGTACCGGTCGGCCGGGTGGATCCAGGCCGGGACGCCGTGCGCGCCGCAGACCGGGACGACCGACGCCACGTGGTCGATGTGGCCGTGGGTGAGGACGACGGCGACGGGCTTGAGACGGTGCTTCCTGAGTGCTTCCTCGACGCCCTGGGCGGCCTGGTGGCCGGGGTCGATGATCACGCACTCCTCACCGGCGGCGGGGGCGACGAGGTAGCAGTTCGTCCCCCAGGCCCCGGCGGGGAACCCGGCAATGAGCACGTTCGTCCTTCGTTTGTGTCGGTACGGGCGGGCATCGGGTGACTGCGCCTGTGGTCAGAGACTACCGGCGCTGCCGGATCCTCAGCGAACCCATATACGGTACGGGGCACACACGGGCGCCCGGTCCACCGGTCGCGCCGGTGCCGGTCGACACACGAGACGCATGAGGAGAGAACCCGGTGGTCAGCCAGGAGCAGCGGCGGCGTCAGCTCGCCCGGGAGAAGTTCTTGCGGCAGCAGCAGCGGCGCACCGCCGCGCGGCACAAGGCGCGCACGCGCAACGCGGTGATCGCGTCGGTGCTCGGCGTGGTCGTCATCGGTGGTGTGACGCTGTACACGACCGGGGCCCTCAAGAGCGACAAGAAGGACGACAAGGCCAAGGCGAGCGCGGACGTCTCCCCCAGCGCGTCGGCCCCGTCGAAGATGCCCGACCCCTGCGCGAAGCCCGCCGCGGGTTCGGTGAAGAAGCTGAGCTGGAAGAAGGAGCCGGCGATGTCGATCGACACGTCGGCGAAGTACACGATGAAGCTCGCGACGACGTGCGGCGACATAGACGTGGCGCTGAAGGCGTCCGCCGCCCCGCACACGGTGAACTCGTTCGACCACCTGGCCGGGAAGGGCTTCTTCGACCACACCAAGTGCCACCGGCTGACCACGAACGGCATCTACGTGCTGCAGTGCGGCGACCCGACCGGCACGGGCACCGGCGGCCCCGGCTACACGATCCCGGACGAGAACCTCAAGGACACGAGCCTCAAGGGCAACGTCTACCCGGCGGGCACGGTCGCGATGGCGAACACCGGGCAGAAGCACAGCGGGGGCAGCCAGTTCTTCCTGGTCTACCAGAACAGCCAGCTGCCGCCCAACTACACACCGTTCGGTACGATTTCCGAGTCCGGGATGACGGTGCTGAAGAAGATCGCCGCCGCCGGTGAGAACACGGGCGCCGGCGACGGGGCGCCCAACGCGACGGTCGTGATCAACAAGGCGACGGTCACGAAATCCTGACCGTCAACTGCGTAATTTCGGTCGCGCTGGATGCGGACAGGCCACCTGCCGGTCGCCTATGTTGGCCGTGACGAAACTGTGGACGATGCCCGGGGGAGCCTCGAATGCCCCTCGCAGGCATCATGTGGAGGAGGCGCTGTGAGCAGCGACCCGTGGGGCCGCGTCGACGAGACGGGGACCGTGTACGTGCGTACGGCCGACGGCGAGCAGGTCGTCGGCTCCTGGCAGGCCGGCTCCCCCGAGGAGGCACTGGCCTACTTCGAGCGCAAGTACGAGGGACTGGTGGTCGAGATCGGCCTCCTCGAGAAGCGTGTGCGGACCACCGATCTGTCGGCGAAGGACGCGCAGGCCGCGATCGACCACCTCCGGGAGCAGGTGGACGCGCACCACGCGGTCGGTGACCTGGCCGCGCTGCGCACCCGCCTGGACCAGCTGGTCGCGACCGTCGAGTCGCGGCGCGAGGAGCGCAAGGCGCAGCGCGCCCGGCAGGCGGACGAGGCACGGCACGCCAAGGAGGCCCTGGTCACCGAGGCGGAGGAGCTGGCCGGGTCCGACCAGTGGCGGGTGGCCGGTGAGCGGCTGCGGGCGCTGGTGGACACCTGGAAGGGGCTGCCGCGCCTGGACCGCAAGTCCGACGACGAGCTGTGGCACCGCTTCTCGCACGCCCGGTCGGCGTTCTCCAAGCGGCGCAAGGCGCACTTCGCGCAGCTGGACGCGCAGCGCGAGGAGGCCCGCAAGACCAAGGAGCGGCTGGTCGCCGAGGCCGAGGCCCTGTCGGACTCGACGGACTGGGGTGCGACGGCGGCGCGTTACCGCGAGCTGATGGCCGAGTGGAAGGCCGCCGGCCGCGCGCAGCGCGAGCACGAGGACGACCTGTGGAACCGCTTCCGCGGTGCCCAGGACGTGTTCTTCGCCGCCCGCGGCTCGGTGTTCGCCGAGCGGGATGCCGAGCAGGCGGAGAATTTGAAGCTGAAGGAGGAACTGGCCGAGGAGGCCGAGAAGCTGCTGCCGGTCGCGGACCTGAAGGCCGCCCGGGCCGCCTTCCGCTCGATCAACGAGCGCTGGGAGGCCATCGGCCATGTGCCGCGGGACGCCCGCCCCCGGGTCGAGGGCCGGATGCACACGGTCGAGCGTGCCCTGCAGGAGGCCGAGGAGAGCGAGTGGCGCCGGACGAACCCGGAGGCACGCGCGCGTGCCGAGGGTCTGACCGGTCAGCTCCAGGCCGCCGTGGACAAGCTGCGCGGCCAGATCGAGCAGGCGCGTGCCCAGGGCAACACCGCCAGGGCCGACAAGCTCGCGCGGGAGCTGGAGGGCCGCCAGGCACTTCTGGACCAGGCTCTGAAGGGCCTCCAGGAGTTCGGCGGCTGACAGCCCCGGCGGGAGGCACGACCGGCCGCGGCAGGAGACACCGGCCTGCCGCGGCAGGAGAGACCGGCCGAGAGGGCCCCGTACGCGCCGTACGGGGCCCTCTCGCCGTGCTGTGGGACCTACGCCCTGCTGCGGGCCGAGGTGACGCGGTACACGTCGTAGACGCCCTCCACGCCGCGCACGGCGCGCAGCACGTGGCCCAGGTGCTTGGGGTCGCCCATCTCGAAGGTGAAGCGGGAGGTGGCGACCCGGTCGCGGGAGGTCTGGACGGCCGCGGAGAGGATGTTGACGTGCTGGTCGGACAGGACGCGGGTGACGTCCGAGAGCAGCCGGGAGCGGTCCAGGGCCTCGACCTGGATGGCGACCAGGAAGACCGAGGACTGGGTGGGCGCCCACTCGACGTCCAGGATGCGCTCGGGCTCCCGGGACAGTGACTCGACGTTGACGCAGTCGCTGCGGTGCACCGACACGCCGCTGCCGCGCGTGACGAAACCGATGATCGGGTCGCCGGGGACGGGCGTGCAGCAGCGGGCCAGCTTGACCCACACGTCGTCGACGCCCTTGACGACGACGCCCGGGTCGGCGCTGGAGCGGCGCTTGCGGCCGCGCCCGCGCGCGGGCGGCATGCTCTCGTCGATCTCCTCGGTGGCGGCCTCCTCGCCGCCGAGGGCCTGGACGAGCTTCTGCACGATGTTCTGCGCCGAGACGTGCCCCTCGCCGATCGCCGCGTACAGCGCGGAGATGTCCGAGTAGCGCATCTCGTGCGCGAGCGTGACGAGCGAGTCGCCGGTCAGGATGCGCTGGATCGGCAGGTTCTGCTTGCGCATGGCGCGGACGATGGCGTCCTTGCCCTGCTCGATCGCCTCGTCGCGGCGCTCCTTGGAGAACCAGGCCCGGATCTTGTTGCGGGCACGGGGGGACTTGACGAAACCGAGCCAGTCGCGGGAGGGGCCTGCGCCCGCCGCCTTGGAGGTGAAGACCTCCACCAGGTCGCCGTTGTCCAGGGTGGACTCCAGCGGCACCAGGCGGCCGTTGACGCGGGCTCCTATGGTGCGGTGGCCGACTTCGGTGTGCACGGCGTAGGCGAAGTCCACCGGGGTGGCACCGGCCGGGAGCGCTATGACGTCGCCCTTGGGCGTGAAGACGAAGACCTCGTTGCGGGAGAGGTCGAAGCGCAGCGACTCCAGGAACTCGCTGGGGTCCTCGGTCTCCTTCTGCCAGTCCAGGAGCTGCCGCAGCCACGCCATGTCGTTGATGGCGGCGTCCTTGCCGGCCTTGCCGGTGGACTTGGGCGCGTCCGTACGGACCTTGGAGGCACCCGCGACGGCCTCCTGCTTGTACTTCCAGTGCGCGGCGATGCCGTACTCGGCGCGGCGGTGCATGTCGAAGGTGCGGATCTGCAGCTCGACGGGCTTGCCGTTGGGGCCGATGACCGTGGTGTGCAGCGACTGGTACATGTTGAACTTGGGCATCGCGATGTAGTCCTTGAACCGGCCGGGGACCGGGTTCCATCGCGCGTGCACGGTGCCGAGGGCGGCGTAGCAGTCGCGGACCGTGTCGACCAGGACACGGATACCGACCAGGTCGTAGATCTCCGCGAAGTCACGGCCGCGGACGATCATCTTCTGGTAGACGCTGTAGTAGTGCTTGGGGCGGCCGGTGACGGTCGCCTTGATGCGGGCGGCGCGCAGGTCCGACTGGACCTCGTCGGTGACGATCGCGAGGTACTCGTCGCGCTTGGGGGCGCGCTCGGCGACCAGGCGGACGATCTCGTCGTACATCTTGGGGTAGAGGATCGCGAAGGCGAGGTCCTCCAGTTCCCACTTGATGGTGTTCATGCCCAGGCGGTGGGCGAGCGGCGCGTAGATCTCCAGGGTCTCGCGCGCCTTCTTCTCCTGCTTCTCGCGCTTGAGGTAGCGCATGGTGCGCATGTTGTGCAGGCGGTCGGCGAGCTTGATGACCAGGACGCGGGGGTCCTTGGCCATGGCGACGACCATCTTGCGCACGGTCTCGGCCTGCGCGGCCTCGCCGAACTTGACCTTGTCCAGCTTGGTGACGCCGTCGACGAGCAGGGTGACGACGTCGCCGAAGTCGCGGCGCAGGTCCTCCAGGCCGTACTCGGTGTCCTCGACCGTGTCGTGCAGCAGGCCGGCCATCAGCGTGGCCGGGTCCATGCCCAGCTCGGCGAGGATGGTGGTGACGGCCAGCGGGTGCGTGATGTACGGGTCGCCGCTCTTGCGCTTCTGGCCGCGGTGCCAGCGCTCGGCGACCTGGTAGGCGCGCTCGATCTGGCGCAGCGTGGCCGTCTCGATCTTCGGGTCGTTGCTGCGCACTATCCGCAGCAGCGGCTCCAGCACCGGGTTGTACGGGTTGGCGCGCTGGACACCGAGCCGGGCGAGGCGGGCGCGGACGCGGTTGGAGGAGCCGGAGCGGGCGCTCTGGCCGGCGGCCGGGCGCACGGGGGCGGGCTTGGGACGCACGGACTCGGCGCTCTTCTCCACGGGCGCGGACTGGGCGCGCTCGACCGGCCCGCGCGTGTCGTTCTTCGCGTTCTTCGCGTTCGGCGCGGGCTTCGCCGCGGCTGCCGAGGCGGACTCGGGCTTGGCGGCGGTCAGTGGCTGGGCCTCGTCTGGCAAGAGGACTCCTCGTGCGCGATCCGGGTCCCCCGGTCAGGCTCCGGAGATCCCATGGTAGCGATCCCGGGCCTGCGGATCGCCTCCAGCCCGTGCGGGGGCCGTTCACTGGAGGAACGCACGAGACGGGCACCGGATTCCTCCGGGCCCGTCTCCACCGGTGTCCCGCGGCGCCGTGGCGGCGCCGCGGGAGGGGGTGTACAAGGTGGTCAGACCCGCAGCAGCGCTTCCAGCGGGGCTCCGGCCAGGACGTCCTCCAGGCGGGTTCGGCCGCCGAGGAAGCCCAGTTCCATCAGGACCGCCACGCCGGCGACCTCGGCGCCCGCGCTGCGGATGAGCTGGACGGAGGCCTCGGCAGTGCCGCCGGTGGCGAGGACGTCGTCGACGACCAGGACCCGGTCGCCCGCGCTCAGGTCCTCGGCGTGCACCTCGATCTCGGCCGAGCCGTACTCCAGGTCGTAGGCCTGGCGCAGGGTCGCTCCGGGCAGCTTGCCCGCCTTGCGCACGGGGATGAAGCCGAGGCCGGCGCGGAGCGCGACCGGGGCGCCGAGGATGAAGCCGCGGGCCTCCAGGCCGACGACCTTGGTGGCGCCCTGCCGGGTGCCGATCTCCGCGAGCGCCTCGGTCAGCGCCGAGAAGGCCGCCGGGTCCGCCAGGAGCGGGGTGATGTCCTTGAACATCACCCCGGGCTCGGGGTAGTCGGCCACGTCACGGATGCGGCTGAGCAGCAGTTCCCTGATGTCGGTCATCGGCGCTTCCCCGAGGGCCGGCCGCGGCCGCGGCTGCGGGACGCGGACTGGTCGCGGGGGCCGACCACGGCGGGTGCGGCGTCCTCGGGCTCGTCGTCGAAGTCCGTGGCGTCGTCGGACGCGTCCGCCACCGGGGCGCCCTCGGTGCCGGCCTGCGCCCGCTTGGCCAGTACGCGCTTCCTGAGAGCCTTCATCTGCGGCTCGCGCTCCTTGAGGTCGGCGACGAGCGGCGTGGCGATGAAGATCGAGGAGTACGCGCCGGCGGCCAGACCGACGAACAGCGACAGCGAGATGTCGTTGAGCATGCCCGCGCCGAGCGCGCCACCACCGATGAACAGCAGGCCCGCCACCGGCAGCAGCGCGACCACGGTGGTGTTGATGGACCGCATCAGCGTGCCGTTGATGGAGCGGTTGGCGAGGTCGCTGTAGGTCCAGCGGCTCTGCTTGGTGATGTCCTTCGTCTGCTCCTTGAGGCTGTCGAAGACGACGACCGTGTCGTAGAGCGAGTAACCGAGGATCGTCAGCAGACCGATCACCGTACCGGGCGTGACCTCGAAGCCGACGAGGGCGTAGATGCCGGTGGTGATCGTGATGTCGTGGACGAGGGCGACCAGCGCGGCCACCGCCATGCGCCACTCGAAGGCGATCGCCAGGTAGATCACGACCAGCACCATGAAGATCGCCAGGCCCTCCCAGGCCTTGTTGGCGATCTGCTCACCCCAGCTGGGGCCGACCAGGTCGGCGTTGATCTGCTCGGAGTTGACCTTCAGGTCCTTGGAGAGCGCGTCCTTGATCTCGTCGGACTTGCCGGTGTCGATGCCGGCGATCTGGATGCGCAGGCTGCCGTCACCGAGCTTCTGGACGATCGCGTCGTGCCCGGAGGCGTCCTCCGCGTACGTCTCGGCCTGGCTGACCGAGGCGCTCATGTGCTTGGGGGTGGTGAAGACCGCTCCGCCCTGGAACTCGATGCCCATGTTCAGGCCGCGCACCGCCAGGCCGAGGATGGCCGTGATGGTGATCAGGATGGAGATGCCGTACCAGATCTTGCGGTTCTTGACGAAGTCGTAGCCGACCTCGCCACGGTGGAGTCGGACGCCGAGGCTGCCGATCTTCGACATCTCACGCCTCCTTCGGGTCGACGGGGCCGGTGGGACGGTTGGGGCGGCGGGTGCGGCGCAGCGGCGCCTTCGCACCCAGGGCCTTGGGGTCGAGGCCGGACCACTTGTGGCCGTTCGCGAAGAACTTCCTGCGGGCGAGGATCGTCATGAGCGGCTTGGTGAACAGGAACACGACGACCACGTCGAGCAGGGTGGTGAGCCCGAGGGTGAACGCGAAGCCCTGCACCTTGCCGACGGTGACGATGAAGAGCACCGCGGCGGCGAGGAAGGACACGAAGTCGGAGACGAGGATGGTGCGGCGGGCGCGCGGCCAGGCACGCTCCACGGCGGGCCTCAGCGAGCGGCCCTCGCGGATCTCGTCCCGGATGCGTTCGAAGAACACGATGAACGAGTCCGCCGTGATGCCGATCGCGACGATGGCACCGCAGACGGCCGGGAGGTTCAGCGCGAAGCCGATGGCCGGGCCGAGCAGGGCCATGATCACGTAGGTGAGGATCGCCGAGACCAGCAGCGAGGGGATCGCGATGACCGACAGGCCGCGGTAGAAGATCAGCAGGTAGAGGACGACCAGGGCGAGGCCGATGGCGCCCGCGATGAGGCCCGCGTGCAGCTGGTCGCCGCCGAGCGCGGCGGTGACGGTGGTGACGCTGTCCTCCTTGAAGGTCAGCGGCAGCGCACCGTAGGACAGCATGTTGGACAGGCCCTCGGCCTCGGTCTGCGTGAAGCGGCCCGAGATCTCCGCGTTGCCGCCGGTCAGCGCCTGCTGGACGTACGGGTTGGAGACGACGTTGCCGTCCAGCACGATGGCGAACTCGTTCTGCGGCGTCTGGTTCTTGGCCAGCTGGCCGGTGATGTCCGCGAACTTCTTGGCGCCCTTGGAGGTGAACTCCATGGTGACGGTCCAGCCCGACGCGTTCTGCGTGTTGAAGACGGCCTGGGCCTTCTTGACGTCGGTGCCGTCCACGGCGGCCGGGCCGAGGAGGTACTTGGCCCACTGGCCCTGCGAGTCCTTGCCGCAGGCGACGGTCGGCTCGGTGGGCTTGACGCCCTTGCCGGCGGTGGCGCGGGCCGCGTCCTTGGAGCAGTCGAGGGCGGCGTACTGGGCCTGGAGCTTGGCGTTGGCGTCGCCGGAGGTGCCGCCGCTCGCCGAAGGGGAGGCGGAGCCCTTCGGGGGGGAGGACTTCTTCGGGTCCGCGCTGCCCGTGGCGCCGGTGGACGGGGTGGCGTCGGTCTTCAGGCCGTCGGTGACGGCGCGGCCCTGCGGGGACGCGGTCGAGGACGGGCTGGCGGAGCCGGAGGTGGCCTTGTCCTTGCCGCCGGTCTTGTCCGTGGCCTTGTCACCGGCCTTGCCGGAGGCGCTGGAGGAGGGGGTCGGCGTCGGGCTGGCCGGAGGGGCGGCGCCGGAGACCTCGGTGGCGAGCACCGGACGGAAGTACAGCTTCGCGGTGGTGCCGACCTGCTCGCGGGCCTGCTTGGAGTTCGTGCCCTTGGGGATGTTGACGATGATGTTGCGATCGCCCTGGGTCTGGACCTCGGCCTCCGAGACACCGAGACCGTTGACACGGCGGTTCATGATGTCGACCGCGGTGTCCATGTTGGTCTTGTTGATCGCGGATTCCTGACCGCGCTCGGGGACCGCCCGCAGGGTGATGCTCGTACCGCCGGCCAGGTCGATGCCGAGGCGCGGGGTGGTGTGCCCCGAGGCGAACATGCCTCCGGTGAGCGCCACGATGGCGATCAGGATGAGGGCCAGCGAGCGCCATGGCTTGCTCTGGGCGCTCGCGCTCCGGCCCTTCTTAGGTGCTGCCACCTTCTCGTACTCCCTCTCGGGCCGCTCCGCGCCGGGTGGGCCCGGTCGGCGGCCATGACATGGTGTCGGGATCCCGCGCGAAGTGAACACGTCCCAGGGCGCGCGGGCTGTACCGCGCGCCCTGGGTGGTGACTACTTCGCCTCGGAGTCGCCGTCGGTCTTCTTCGGCTCTGCGTCCGTCTTCGCCTCGGTGGGGGCGTCGGCGGGCTCCTCCGCCTCGGCCGTGTCCTTCTTGCCGAGGTCGATGGGCTTGTCGTCGGAGGCGGCGGAAGCGTCGGCGGCGGGCTCGTCGGTCTCGGTGAGGGAGGAGGCGTCGTCGGGGACGATGTCGGCGTCGGACTTCAGGTCGTGCTCGATGCCGTGGACGATGCGGTTGTACTCGTCGTCGGACAGGACGGTCGCGATCGCGTTCTTGGCGAAGAGGAGCTCCACGCCCGGTCCGGCGTCGAGGAGGACCGTGTCGTCGTTGACCTCCTTGACCGTCGCGTACATGCCGCCGATGGTGCGGATTCCGCTACCGGGCTGCATCTGGTTCCGCATGGTGGCGGCCTGCTGCTGCTTGCGCTTGGCCGACCGGGTCATCAGGAACATGGCCCCGATGAGCACGATGAACGGGAGGAGGGTCACGAGACTCACGGGTCGGAACTTCCTTCACACGACCGCGATGGGGAGCGGCCTGATGGTTGGGGGTGTGCATGCTGCCGGCAAGGGCGGCATCGGCGGAGTCTAAGGGAGTCCGCGCGCAGGGAACAACGCTCAGCATGGCACCTGGGTTCCTCCCCGGGCCAATGGATCGCCGTCACGCCCCGAACAGGTCTTGTTGTCCGTTTCCCCGGCCCGGCGCGCCGGGCGGGGTGAGGCCGAGGTGCGCCCATGCCGCGGGGGTGGCCACCCGGCCGCGCGGGGTGCGGGCGAGCAGGCCCTCGCGGACGAGGAAGGGCTCGGCGACCTCCTCGACGGTCTCGCGCTCCTCCCCCACCGCGACCGCCAGCGTCGACAGGCCGACGGGGCCGCCGCCGAACAGCTTCAGCAGCGCCTGCAGGACCGCCCGGTCCAGCCGGTCCAGGCCGCGGGTGTCGACCTCGTAGACGGCGAGGGCCGCCGCGGCGATCTCGCGGGTGATGACGCCGTCGGCCTTGACCTGCGCGTAGTCCCGTACGCGGCGCAGCAGGCGGTTGGCGATGCGGGGGGTGCCGCGGGAGCGGCCGGCGATCTCGGCGGCGCCCTCGGTCCCGATCTCCACGTCGAGCAGGCTCGCCGAACGGTGCACGACGCGCTCCAGCTCGGCGGGCTCGTAGAACTCCATGTGGGCGGTGAAGCCGAAGCGGTCGCGCAGCGGGGGCGGCAGCAGTCCCGCGCGGGTGGTGGCGCCGACCAGGGTGAACGGCGGCAGCTCCAGCGGGATGGCGGTGGCGCCGGGGCCCTTGCCGACGATGACGTCGACCCGGAAGTCCTCCATCGCCATGTACAGCATCTCCTCGGCGGGCCGGGACATGCGGTGGATCTCGTCGAGGAAGAGGACCTCGCCCTCCTGGAGCGAGGACAGGATGGCGGCGAGGTCGCCCGCGTGCTGGATGGCGGGGCCCGAGGTGATGCGGATGGGGGCGCCCATCTCGGCCGCGATGATCATCGACAGGGTGGTCTTGCCGAGGCCGGGGGCGCCGGAGAGCAGGACGTGGTCGGCGGTGGCGCCGCGCGCGCGGGCGGCCCTCAGCACCAGGTCGAGCTGCTCGCGGACCTTCTCCTGGCCGATGAACTCGCCGAGGTCCTTGGGGCGCAGGGCGGCCTCGACGGCCTGGTCCTCGCGGTCGGCGGCGGGGCCCACCAGCCGCTCGCCGGCGGCGGTGTCGGCCGTGTCGTCCCAGTTCATGTGTGTGCCTTACGACGGTCTCGGTCAGCGGGCTCGGTTCAGGGTCTGCAGGGCGGCCTTGAGCAGGGGGCCCACCTGGGGGGTGCCGCCGGCGGCCTCGGCCTGCGGGGCCACGGCGGTGACGGCCTCGTCGGCCTCCCGGGTGGCGTAGCCGAGGCCGATCAGCGCGGCGTGCAGCTGGTCGCGCCAGCCCTGGGTGACGGGTGCGCCGACCGCGGGGGCGCCGACCGGTTCGCCGAGGCGGTCCTTCAGCTCCAGGAGCAGCTTCTGGGCGCCCTTCCTGCCGATGCCGGGGACGGCCGTGAGGGCCTTCTCGTCGCCGGTGGCGACGGCGCGGCGCAGGGCGTCGGGCGTGTGCACGGCGAGCATGGCCTGGGCGAGGCGGGGGCCGACGCCGCTGGCGGTCTGGAGCAGTTCGAAGACCTGGCGCTCGTCGTCGTCCGCGAAGCCGTACAGGGTCAGCGAGTCCTCGCGCACCACGAGGGAGGTGTGCAGCTTGGCGGGCTGTCCGGTGCGGAGCGTGGACAGGGTGTTCGGGGTGCACTGGACGGCCATCCCGACGCCGCCGACCTCGATCACCGCGGCGTCGGGGGCGAGGGCGGCGACCGTGCCGCTGACGAAGGCGATCATGCCGTGCTGCCTTTCGAGTGCGGGGCTGTGTTCCGGGACGGGGGTGGCGCCGGGGACCGGGGAGCGGCCGTCCTCGGTGGCGCGGCGGTGTGCAGGGCGACGGCCCGTTGGAGCCGGTTCTGCGCGGGGGCGCGCCAGATGTGGCAGATGGCGAGGGCGAGCGCGTCCGCGGCGTCGGCGGGCCTGGGGGGCGCGGCGAGCCGCAGCAGGCGGGTGACCATGGCACCCACCTGGGCCTTGTCGGCCCGCCCGCTGCCGGTGACGGCGGCCTTGACCTCGCTGGGGGTGTGCAGGGCGACCGGGATGCCGCGGCGCGAGGCGCACAGGATGGCGACGGCGCTGGCCTGGGCGGTGCCCATGACCGTACGCACGTTGTGCTGGCTGAAGACGCGCTCCACCGCCACGTACTCGGGACGGTGCTCGTCGAGCCACTGCTCGATGCCCTGCTCGACGGCGACCAGGCGGTGGCCGAGGTCGGCGTCCGCGGGTGTGCGGACGACCCCGACACCGACCATGGTCAGCGGCCGGCCCGCGACGCCCTCCACGACACCGACCCCGCAGCGGGTCAGCCCCGGGTCCACCCCCAGTACGCGCACGCGATCTTTCCCTTCGATCTCCTGTCCGCGCAGGCTATCGGGTGCCACTGACAACGGCGGCGGGCCGGGGGACGTGTCCCTCCGGCCCGCCGGGACCGCCGTGCGTGCGGGGTGTCAGGCGTCGACCTTCTCCATGACCTCGTCGCTCACGTCGAAGTTGGCGAAGACGTTCTGCACGTCGTCGCTGTCCTCCAGCGCGTCGATCAGCTTGAAGATCTTCTTGGCGCCCTCCTCGTCCAGCTCGACCTGCATGGTCGGGACGAAGTTGGCGTCGGCGGAGTCGTAGTCGATGCCGGCGTCCTGGAGGGCGGTGCGGACCGCGACCAGGTCGGTGGCCTCGCTGAGGACCTCGAAGGTCTCGCCGAGGTCGTTGACCTCCTCGGCGCCCGCGTCCAGGACGGCCGCCAGGACGTCGTCCTCGGTCAGCTCGCCCTTGGGGACGATCACGACGCCCTTGCGGTTGAACAGGTACGACACCGAGCCCGGGTCGGCCATGGAACCGCCGTTGCGGGTCATGGCGACGCGGACGTCCGAGGCGGCGCGGTTGCGGTTGTCGGTGAGGCACTCGATGAGCACCGCGACACCGTTCGGCCCGTAGCCCTCGTACATGATCGTCTCGTAGTCGGCGCCGCCGGCCTCGAGACCGCCACCGCGCTTGATCGCGGAGTCGATGTTCTTGTTCGGGACCGACTGCTTCTTGGCCTTCTGCACGGCGTCGTAGAGCGTCGGGTTGCCGTCCAGGTCGACTCCGCCCATGCGCGCGGCGACCTCGATGTTCTTGATCAGCTTCGCGAAGAGCTTGCCGCGCTTGGCATCGATGACGGCCTTCTTGTGCTTCGTCGTGGCCCATTTAGAGTGGCCGGACATCTGCCTGTCTCCTTCGCGTAAACCCATCCTGTACGAACGCCCCCGGGCCTGAAGCAGCCGGGAGGTACCCCCGGAGATCCTACAAGGACTCCGCCGCCCGCATCGCGCGCACCATGTCGACGAACAGGGCGTGCACGCGGTGGTCGCCGGTCAGCTCCGGGTGGAACGACGTGGCCAGCGCGTTGCCCTGGCGGACCGCGACGATGTGGCCGCCGTGCTCGGCGAGCACCTCGGTCGCAGCGCCGACGGACTCGACCCAGGGAGCGCGGATGAAAACGCCCTCCACAGGATCGCCCTCCACGCCCCGGACGTCCACGGCGGCCTCGAAGGACTCGTTCTGCCGTCCGAAGGCGTTGCGGCGCACGATCATGTCGATGCCGCCGACGGTCTCCTGGCCCGAGCGCGGGTCGAGGATCTTGTCGGCCAGCATGATCATGCCCGCGCAGGTCCCGTAGACCGGCATGCCGGCGCGCACGCGCGCGCGGAGGGGTTCCATCACGCCGAAGAGGATGGCCAGCTTGGAGATGGTGGTGGACTCGCCGCCGGGCAGGACCAGGCCGTCGACCTCGGCGAGTTCTTCGGGGCGCCTGACCGGCCTGGCCACGGCGTCGGCCGCGGCCAGGGCGATGAGGTGCTCCCGTACGTCGCCCTGGAGGGCCAGGACGCCGATGACAGGGGCTTCGCTGCTCATGGGGTGGTTACCAGCCGCGGTTGGCGTAGCGCTCGGCCTCGGGGAGGGTGTCGCAGTTGATGCCGACCATGGCCTCGCCCAGGTTCCGGGACGCGTCCGCGATGATCTTCGGGTCGTCGTAGAAGGTGGTGGCCTTCACGATGGCGGCGGCGCGCTTGGCCGGGTCACCGGACTTGAAGATGCCGGAGCCGACGAAGACGCCCTCGGCGCCGAGCTGGCGCATCAGCGCGGCGTCGGCCGGGGTGGCCACACCGCCGGCGGAGAACAGCACGACCGGGAGCTTGCCCAGCTCGGCGACCTCCTTGACCAGCTCGTAGGGGGCGCGCAGCTCCTTGGCGGCGGCGTACAGCTCGTTGTTGTCGCAGCCGCGCAGCTTGGCGATCTCGCCCTTGATCTGACGCAGGTGGCGCACCGCCTCGACGACGTTGCCGGTGCCGGCCTCGCCCTTGGAGCGGATCATCGCGGCGCCCTCGGCGATGCGGCGCAGGGCCTCGCCGAGGTTGGTGGCACCGCAGACGAAGGGGGTGGTGAAGGCCCACTTGTCGGAGTGGTTGACCTCGTCGGCCGGGGTCAGGACCTCGGACTCGTCGATGTAGTCCACGCCGAGCGACTGCAGGACCTGCGCCTCGACGAAGTGGCCGATGCGGGACTTGGCCATGACCGGGATGGAGACGGCCTCGATGATGCCCTCGATCATGTCCGGGTCGGACATGCGGGCCACGCCGCCGTCCTTGCGGATGTCGGCCGGGACCCGCTCCAGGGCCATGACGGCGACGGCGCCCGCGTCCTCGGCGATCTTCGCCTGCTCCGGCGTGACGACGTCCATGATCACGCCGCCCTTGAGCTGCTCGGCCATGCCGCGCTTGACGCGTGCGGTGCCGGTCTCGGGAGTCTGGGCGGAATCGGGAATCGTGGTGGACACGGGTGACCTCACTCGGGTGGAAAGAGGGGGTTGATGCACCCCAGAGGAAACGCGAGTGGACCAGTCCACGGCAAGGGCCAATGGTGAGCGGGTGGATCCTTTTCGCCGCTGCCCTTCGGGGCGGGCCGGGCGGGCGGGCCGTGCGGGCGGGCGCGCCAGGTGGTCCGGGCGGGCCGGGCGGTGCGGGCGGGCGGGTCGCTAGGCGACGCGTTCCACCAGCGCCTGCGGCGGTTCGTCGTCCATCTCGAAGGCCAGCGGGAACGGGGCGTGCCCGGCGAGGCGGAACCAGCGCACCTTGCGGTGTTCGCGCAGTCTGCGGGCCGCGCCCACGGCGTCGTTGTGGAAGCGGCGGGCCATCGGGACCCGGCGCACCGCCTCGGCCAGCTCACGCGCCGCCGCCTCGCCGCCGGGCACCGCGCGGACCGCCTCCACCTGCTGCGTCTCGGCGAACACCGCCCGCAGCGCCTGGCTCAGCTCGCTCTCGGCGACCTCGCGGTGCTCCTCCTCGGACTGCCGGGCGGCGTGCGCGGCCTCGTAGAGCACGATCGAGGCGGCCGGGTCGAGCACTCCGGAGGTGGCCAGTTCCTGGGCGACGGAGGCGCGGCGCAGCAACTGGGCGTCGAGCGCGGCCCGGGCGGCGTCGATCCGGGCGTGCAGCCGGTCCAGCCGCCCCGCCGTCCAGCTCAGGTACAGCCCGACGACGACGAGCGCGGCAAGGATCCAGATGAGCGTTGCGGTCACGGGCGGCAAGGCTACCGGGAGGGCGGGGAGCCACCGCCCTCAGCCCGCACCCCGCCGCCGCCCCTGCGCCGCCCCGCGCCTGGGTCCCCTGGCCGAGTCGGGCCCCCGGCCGGCCTCAAATCAGCCCCGGTCAGTCCCGGGCCAGTCCCAGTCGGGCCCGCAGGCCCGTGGCGCGGTCGTCGGCGGCCACCGCTGCGGCACCGGCGGTGACCGTCTCGTAGACGGAGAGGATGTCCGCACCGACCGTGGACCAGTCGAAGCGCCGGACGTGCGCCCTGCCGCGCTCGCGGAGTCCGGACCGGCGGGCCGGGTCGGCGAGCAGGCGCACGGCCGCGTCGGCCAAGGCGTCCGCGTCCTCGTTGGCGAACAGCTCGCCGGCCTTGCCCTGGTCGAGGACCTGCGCGAAGGCGTCGAGGTCGGAGGCGAGCACCGGCGCACCGGCGGACATCGCCTCGACGAGGATGATGCCGAAGCTCTCCCCGCCGGTGTTGGGTGCCACGTAGAGGTCGACGCTGCGCAGGAAGCGCGCCTTGTCCTCGTCGCTGATCATGCCGAGGAACTGCACGCGCGCGTGCAGCTCGCGCGGCAGGCTCGCCACGGCCTCCTCCTCGTCGCCCCGGCCGGCCACCAGCAGCCGGGCCCCCGGGTGGGCGGCGAAGATCTTCGGCAGGGCCCGCATCAGCACCGGCAGGCCCTTGCGGGGCTCGTCGATGCGGCCCATGAAGCCGATCGTCTCCCCCTGCCACTCGGGCCGGGGTTCGGCGCGGGCGAAGAAGTCGACGTCGACGCCGTTGGGGATGACGACGGCGTCCCCGCCCAGGTGTTCGACGAGGGTGCGCCGGGCGTACTCGCTCACGGCGATGCGGGCGCTGATCTTCTCCAGGGCGGCCTGGAGGATGGCGTACGCGGCGACCATCGCCCTGGAGCGCGGGTTGGAGGTGTGGAACGTCGCCACGATCGGCCCCTGCGCCGCCCAGCAGGTCAGCAGGCCCAGGGACGGCGAGGTCGGTTCGTGGATGTGGATCACGTCGAAGCGGCCCTCGTGCAGCCAGCGCCGCACCCGGGCCGCCGAGAGGAAGCCGAAGTTCAGCCGGGCCACCGACCCGTTGTACGGCACCGGGACCGCGCGCCCGGCCGAGACGACGTAGGGCGGCAGCGGGGTGTCGTCGTCGGCGGGGGCGAGGACGGACACCTCGTGGCCGAGGCGGACGAAGTACTCGGCGAGGTCACGGATGTGGAACTGCACGCCCCCGGGGACGTCCCAGGAGTACGGGCAGACGATGCCGATCCTCACGCCGCCTCCCCCCGCGTCTGTGCACGGCGCGGTTCCAGGTCCGCGAGCCACAAGCGCTGCAGCATGTGCCAGTCCTCCGGATGCTCGGCGATCCCCGAGGCGAAGGCATCGGCCAGCGCCTGTGTCATGACGGACGTCTTCTCGGGCCGGGTACCTGTCCCGGGTACCTCGATCGGGGGATGGACGCGGCCGCGCATGACGGGTGAGTCGTCGTACCAGAGGGTGACGGGCAGCAGCAGGGCCCCGGTCTGCTGGGCGAGCAGGGCGGGTCCCGCGGGCATGCGGGCCGTCTCACTGAAGAACTCGACCTCGACGCCGGAGGAGGACAGGTCGCGGTCGGCGACGAGGCAGACCAGGCCGCCCTCGCGCAGCCGCCGGGCGAGCGTGCCGAAGGCGGAGCCGCCGCTGTGCGGCAGGACCTCCATGCCGAGGCCCTCGCGGTAGGCGACGAAGCGGTCGTAGAGCGTCTCGGGCTTGAGGCGTTCGGCGACCGTGGTGAAGGGCGTGTTCAGTTCGGTGGTGACCCAGGCGCCCGCCAGGTCCCAGTTGGCCAGGTGCGGCAGCGCGAGGACGACACCCCGTCCGGAGGCGAGGCCGTCGGTCAGGTGGTGCACGTCCTTGGGGGCGAAGCCGCCGCGCACCCGCTGCGGGCTCCAGGCGGGCAGCCGGAAGGACTCCATCCAGTAGCGCAGGTAGGAGCGCATGCCCGCGCGGGACAGCTCCGCGAGCCGCTCGGGGGACGCGTCGGGCACCACGCGCGCGTAGTTGGCCTCCAGCCGCAGGACGCCCTTGCCGCGCCGCTTCCAGGCGAGGTCGGCGATGCCGCGGCCGAGCCGGACGGCGGCGGGTTCGGGCAGCTTCTTGACGGTGCTCCAGCCCAGGCCGTACAGGGAATCGGCGAGCCGCTCGCGGGCGCTCATGCCGACGCCCCGCTCCCCTGGTTCTCCTGCCGGGCGGCCTCGGCGTCCGCCTCGGCCGACTCGCGGCGCACGGTGACGACGCGCTGCACCAGGGTGACCAGGCTGCCGGCCGCGACGATCCACAGCGCCACCGGGAGCAGGTACTGGATGCCGGGCACGCCGAACTTGTGCAGACCCGCGAAACCGGCCGCGACCAGGGAGATCACCAGCCGCTCGGCGCGCTCGACCAGGCCGTTGACGGCGACCGGCAGCCCGATCGACTCGCCGCGCGCCTTGGTGTACGACACCACCTGGCCGCTGGCCAGGCAGAAGATCGACACCGCGCACAGCGTGTTGTCGTCGCCCTGCCCGGCGTACCAGAGGGCGAAGCCGCCGAAGATGGCGCCGTCGGCCACCCGGTCCAGGGTGGAGTCCAGGAAGGCGCCCCAGCGGCTGGAGCGGCCGAGCTGGCGGGCCATGTTGCCGTCGACGAGGTCGGAGAAGACGAAGAGCGTGATCACGACCGTGCCCCAGAAGAACTCGCCCCGGGGGTAGAAGACCAGCGCGCCCGCGATCACCCCGGCGGTGCCCAGGAGCGTGACCGTGTCGGGGCTCACGCCCCGGCGGATGAGAAACGCGGCGAACGGTGTGAGGACACGCGTGAAGAATGCACGCGCGTACTTGTTCAGCATGGCCTTCCCGAGGGTCGCTGTCGCCGGGCGGCCCCTGCTGGCCACCGGCTGGCCCATCGTAGCCACGCGCGCGCGTGGGCGGCGTCCGGGCACCCGAGGGCCCCCGCCGGGCGCCTGCCGCCGGACGCCGGGCACCCGCGGGAGGCGGGATCGGGTCCTTCGTATGGACGCGGCATGACGGGAGTGCAAAGCTCGAATGACCGCGGGCGTCGCAGGAGCCGCCGGTGACGCGGTGCCGCGTGTCCGCGCCCACAGTGACCTCACCGTGCACGGGAGGCAGGATCATGGGCGACAAGGCGCACACACATCCCGGAGCCGCCGGCAGGGCTATGGCGGCCGACCGGCCCGCGTCCCTACGGAACGTGGTGCTGGTCGGCCACTCCGGAGCGGGCAAGACGACCCTGGTGGAAGCTCTCGCGCTGACCGCGGGAGCGGTGAACCGGGCCGGCCGCGTCGAGGACGGCGGCTGTGTCTCGGACTACGACGACATCGAGCACCGGCAGCAGCGCTCGGTGCAGCTCTCCCTGGTGCCCGTCGAATGGGACGGCATCAAGATCAACCTGCTGGACACACCCGGCTACGCGGACTTCGTCGGGGAGCTGCGGGCCGGCCTGCGGGCCGCGGACGCGGCGCTCTTCGTCGTCTCCGCCTCCGACGGCGTGGACGGCTCGACCCGAATGGTGTGGGAGGAGTGCGCGGCCGTGGGCATGCCGCGGGCCATCGTGATCACCCACCTGGAGGCCGCCCGCGCGGACTTCGAGGAGATGACCCGGGTGTGCGCCGAGGCGTTCGGCGCGGACGACCCCGACGCGGTGCTGCCCCTGTATCTGCCGCTGCACGGCCCCGAGGGCCCCGACGGACACGCGCCGGTCACCGGCCTGGTCGGACTGCTGACGCAGAAGCTGTTCGACTACTCGACCGGGGAGCGCAAGGAGTCCGAGCCGGGCGAGGACGAGCTGCCGCGGATGGACGAGGCGCGCGGCCGGCTCATCGAGGGGATCATCTCCGAGAGCGAGGACGAGACCCTCATGGACCGCTACCTCGGCGGGGAACAGGTCGACGTGGAGACCCTGATCAAGGATCTCGAACGGGCCGTCGCGCGCGGGGTCTTCTTCCCCGTCCTGGCCGCCGCGCCCGCCGCCGAGGGCGCCCGGCAGGGCATCGGCACGGTGGAACTGCTGGAGCTGATCGTCCGCGGCTTCCCGACGCCCCTGGAGCGCGAGGCGCCCGCGGTGACCACGGTCGACGGCCGCCCGCGCGAGCCGCTGCCGTGCGCCCCGGACGGCCCGCTGGCCGCGGAGGTCGTGAAGACCTCCTCCGACCCGTACGTCGGCCGGGTCTCCCTGGTGCGCGTCTTCTCCGGCACCCTGCGCCCCGAGGAGACGGTGCACGTCTCCGGGCACGGGCTGACCGACCGCGGCCACGAGGACCACGACGTGGACGAGCGGATCGGCGCCCTGGCGACGCCGTTCGGCAAGCAGCAGCGGCCGGTGACACACGCGGTCGCCGGCGATCTGGTCTCCGTGGCCAAGCTGACCCGGGCCGAGACCGGCGACACGCTCTCCGCCAAGGACGACCCGCTGCTGATGGCCCCGTGGGAGATGCCCGACCCGCTGCTGCCGCTCGCCATCCAGGCGCACAGCAAGGCCGACGAGGACAAGCTCTCCCAGGGCCTGGCCCGGCTGGTCGCCGAGGACCCGACGATGCGCCTGGAGCAGAACCAGGACACCCACCAGGTGGTGCTGTGGTGCCTGGGCGAGGCCCACGCGGACGTCGCCCTGGAGCGGCTGCGCAGCCGCTACGGCGTCCAGGTCGACGTCGTCCCGCACCGCGTCTCCCTGCGGGAGACCTTCGCGAGCCGGGCCGCCGGCCGGGGCCGGCACGTCAAGCAGTCCGGCGGGCACGGGCAGTACGCGATCTGCGAGATCGAGGTGGAGCCGCTGCCGGGCGGCTCGGGCATCGAGTTCGTGGACAAGGTCGTCGGCGGGGCCGTCCCGCGCCAGTTCATCCCGTCCGTGGAGAAGGGCGTACGGGCACAGGCGGCCAAGGGGGTGGCGGCCGGCCACCCCCTGATCGACGTCCGGGTCACACTGCTGGACGGCAAGGCGCACTCGGTGGACTCCTCCGACGCCGCGTTCCAGACGGCGGGCGCGCTGGCGCTGCGGGAGGCCGCGGCCGACGCGAGGATCCATCTGCTCGAACCGGTGGCCGAGGTGAGCGTCCTGGTCGGCGACGACTACGTGGGCGCCGTGATGAGCGACCTGTCGGGGCGGCGCGGCCGGGTGCTGGGCACCGAGCAGGTCACCGGCGGGCGCACGCTGGTGCGGGCCGAGGTGCCCGAGATCGAGATCGGCCGGTACGCGATCGACCTGCGGTCCCTGTCGCACGGCACCGCCCGCTTCGACCGCCGCTACGCGCGGCACGAACCGATGCCGCCGCAGGTCGCCGACCGGCTGCGCCAACAGGAGCGCGAGGCCTCCTAGTCGATGCGCCGGGCGCACAACGGAGCGGCCGCGTAAGGGCGTACGGGACGTTTCGCTGCGCACAGGTGGGCGGCTTCGGCCGTCCACCTCCGCGTGCCGGCGGGTGCCGATACGCTGATGACCTGATCAACAGGTGTGCGGGGCAGGGAAGTCGGGAAGGCCGCAGGTGCAGAGGCGGCGGCAGTGGGGGCGGCGGTGACGGACGGATTCGATTTCAGTCCAGGGGCTCAGGTTCCCCTGTCGGGTGCGGCGGGGCAGACGGCGGCGACTTTCGCGCTGGCCGCCGCCGCCTACCGTGACGACGAAGTGGACAAGATCAAGGAAGCCGACAACGAGTGGCACCAGTCCACGGTCAAGCCGCCCCGCCCGTGGGCGAGGATCCTCCGCCCGCGCCTGGGCGAGGCGTTCTCCCGCGCGGTGATCGACCGGATGCTGGGCGCCGGCCGCAAGCCGCTGATCCAGTCCTTCGGTCTGGAACCCCAGGTCGTCGTGGAACACTGCCTGGCGGCCCACCGCATCCGCCGCGAGCGCGACAACTGGCTCTCGGCGGTGACGGTGCTGTGCGGGCTGCTGTTCCTGCCCGGCTTCCTGGTGTGGCTGCTGGTGTTCGTGCTGCGCACCACGATGAGCAGGCGGGAGGACAAGCGCGCCGGGATGCTCGCCACCACCCTGCTGGTCGCCATGGGCGCGCTCGCCGTGCTCTTCCTGGTCAAGATGCCCTTCCACGGCTTCTGGGCGTGGTACGCGCGCGCGGCCGTGGTCATGCCGGTCGTCGGCTGGTTCTGGGCCAAGCGGATCTGTGAGCGCACCGCGCGGGACCTGCGGGACCGCTGGGAGGGCCTGCTCTCCGGCGGCGGGGTCGGCGCCAAGATCCCCGAGGCGGTCCCCGGCAACCCGGGGGACGCCGCCGAGCAGGTCCGCAAGGAACTCGCCCGGCTCAGCGCCGAGCAGCGCTCCAACTCCGTCTTCTACGCCGGCCCCAAGGGCATCCTCGGCATGGGCACCCGCTGGGGCAGCTGGCAGCTGGCCGAGGACCTGGTGTCGGCCGACCCGGGCAAGGAGTTCCACCCGTTCCGCAGCTGGGACGTGATCACCGCCATCCAGGGCGGCCTGGGCATGCTGGAGCGCACCTCCATCAACACCGGCGGCTTCCCCAAGCCGACGATCACGCACTGGATCGTCACGCCGATCGGGGAGAACGCCAAGGAGGTCGCCCGGCCCGGCGGCGCGGACGTCGACGCGTACACCGTGCGCAGCCACGCCGTGCAGGACATCTGCAACAAGCAGCAGTTCGGCAGCGGCGACCGCCACTACCTCGGGGTGCAGTGGACCCTGTGGGACGGCCACCTGGTGATCACCATGATGATCACCGTCACGGTGCTGCACAACACCCTGCGCATCGAGGTCACCGGCCATGCCCTCGGCCCGGTCAACCCGCTCTTCAACGGCAAGCCCGCCGCCAAGGAGAAGGAGGTGCAGAAGGCGCTCCGGTTCTGGGAGACCCGCAAGGTGAAGCTGCCCCTGGTCGACACCGACGAGGTGGTACGGCTCGCCGCCCGCGCCCCCCTGACCTGGTACCCGCCGCTGCTGAACTGGCTCGGCGGCAGCCTGGTCCTCCCCGAACCGTTCGGCCTGCGGCACGCCTGGGCCGACCAGCCCTGGCGCCACCGTTTCATGGCCGACGACGCCCTGCGCGCCGCCACCCCCGTGCTGCGGGTGGTCCACGCGGCGGCGCTGAAGGTCCTGCGGGACAACGGCGTGGACGTGGAGAAGTTCGGCAACCGCTCCTCGGTGCTCAGCGGCGCCGTCCAGGACGTGTCGCCCAAGAAGGCCGACCTGTACGACGCGTAGGCGGCCCGAGGAGGCGGCGGGGCCGGGGCCGGCGGCTACGCCGGCCAGGCCTCCGCCAGCATCTTGCGGGTGTCGGCGAGCAGCTGCGGCAGGACACGGGTGTGGCCGACCACCGGCATGAAGTTGGTGTCGCCGCCCCAGCGGGGCACGATGTGCTGGTGGAGGTGGGCGGCGATACCCGCGCCGGCCACCGAGCCCTGGTTCATGCCGATGTTGAAGCCGTGGGCGCCGGAGGCGGTGCGCAGGGCCCGCATGGCCTGCTTGGTCAGCTCCCCCAGCTCGGCGGTCTCCGCCTCGGTGAGGTCGGTGTAGTCGGCGACGTGCCGGTAGGGCACGGTCATCAGGTGGCCGCCGTTGTACGGGTACAGGTTGAGCACCGCGTACACCTGCTCGCCGCGCCGGACGATCAGGCCGTCCTCGTCGGACTTGGCCGGGATGGCGCAGAAGGGGCAGCCGTCCTGCGCCCCTGGACCGGTCGGCTTGTTCTCGCCCTGGATGTAGGCCATCCGGTGGGGCGTCCACAGACGCTGGAACGCGTCCTGCGTCCCCACTCCGATCTGCTGCTCCGGCTCACTCGTCATGCAAGGCAGCATATGGCTTCGGCGGTTCACGGCGTGTCGGCGGGGCGCCCGGAACAGGATGTGCGGCCAAGCTTGGCCGGTGGACGACGACAGCCCTGTGACCCGCTGGGAGCGGCGGGTGGACGCCCCGCTCGCGGTGGCCTCCCTGCTCTACCTCGCCTCGTACGCGGTGCTGATCCTCGGCCAGGGCCTGCCCGGGGCACTGGCCGGCGGCTGCTGGGCGGTGCTGGCCGCGAGCTGGGCCGTCTTCGCCGTCGACTACGGGGTGCGCTGGCGGCTGAGCGGCCAGGGCGTGCGCTTCGTGCGCCGGCACTGGCTGGACACGCTGGTCGTCCTGCTGCCGCTGCTGCGGCCGGTGCGGATCCTGCGGGTCTACGACGCCGTGCAGCGCCGGCGCGGGGGTCCGCGGTGGCCGTTGCAGGCACGGGTGATGCTGTACGCCGGCCTGTCGGCGCTGCTGCTCGGCCTGGCCGGATCCCTGACCGTGTACGGCCTGGAGCACCGTGCCCCGCACGCCACGATCCGCACCTTCGGCGACTCGGTGTGGTGGACGTGCTCCACGCTGGCCACCGTCGGCTACGGGGACGTGACGCCGGTGACCCCGGCGGGCCGGCTGGTGGCGGTCGTCCTGATGGGCTGCGGGCTGGCGCTGCTGGGCGCGGTGACCGGGTCGTTCTCGTCCTGGCTGATGCAGCGCTTCGCGCAGCCGGGCGAGGAGCGAAGGCCCCCGGGGAGCTGAGCTTCCCGGAGGCCTTCGCGGGCCGGTTCCCCGGTGCCGGCGCCGGTTCACAGGGGTCCGGTCACGGACGCCCGGTCACCGGTGCCGGATCAGACCTGCGCCCGCTCCTCGACGACCTTCACGATCTTCGCGATGGCGTCCTCGAAGGGGATGCCGTTCTCCTGGGAGCCGTCGCGGTAGCGGAAGGAGACGGCGTTGTTCGCCATGTCCTCGTCGCCCGCGATGACCATGAAGGGCACCTTCTGCTTCTGGGCGTTGCGGATCTTCTTCTGCATGCGGTCGGAGGACGAGTCGACCTCGACGCGCAGGCCCTTCTTCTTCGCCGCGGCGGCGAACTTCTCCAGGTACTCCACGTGCCCGTCGCCGATCGGGATGCCGAGCGCCTGCACCGGCGCCAGCCACGCCGGGAACGCGCCCGCGTAGTGCTCCAGGAGCACGGCGAAGAAGCGTTCGATGGAGCCGAAGAGCGCGCGGTGGATCATGACCGGGCGCTGCTTGGAGCCGTCGGCGGCCGTGTACTCCAGGTTGAAGCGCTCGGGCAGGTTGAAGTCGAGCTGGACCGTCGACATCTGCCAGGTCCGGCCGATCGCGTCCTTGACCTGGACGGAGATCTTCGGGCCGTAGAAGGCGGCGCCGCCCGGGTCCGGGACCAGTTCGAGTCCCTGCTTCTCGCCGACCTGGCGCAGGGTCTCGGTGGCCTCCTCCCAGGCCTCGTCCGAACCGACGAACTTCTCCGGGTCCTTGGTGGACAGCTCCAGGTAGAAGTCGGTCAGGCCGTAGTCGCGCAGCAGGTTGAGCACGAAGGTGAGGGTCTTGTCGAGCTCCTCGGCCATCTGCTCACGCGTGCAGTAGATGTGCGCGTCGTCCTGGGTGAAGCCGCGCGAGCGGGTCAGGCCGTGCACGACGCCCGACTTCTCGTACCGGTACACGGTCCCGAACTCGAACAGGCGCAGCGGCAGTTCGCGGTAGGAGCGGCCGCGTGCGTCGAAGATCAGGTTGTGCATCGGGCAGTTCATGGGCTTCAGGTAGTAGTCCACGCCCTCGTCGAGCTGCATGGGCGGGTACATGCCGTCGGCGTACCAGTCCAGGTGGCCCGAGGTCTCGAAGAGCTTCCCCTTCGTCGCGTGCGGGGTGTAGACGAACTCGTAGCCCTCCTCCTCGTGGCGGCGGCGCGAGTAGTCCTCCATGACCCGGCGGATGGTGCCGCCCTTGGGGTGGAAGACGGCGAGACCGGAGCCGATCTGGTCGGAGATGGAGAACAGGTCCAGCTCGTTGCCCAGTTTGCGGTGGTCGCGCTTCTCGGCCTCGGCGAGGAAGTCGAGGTACTGCTTCAGCTCGTCCTTGGACGGCCAGGCGGTGCCGTAGATGCGCTGGAGCATCGGGTTCTTCTCGCTGCCGCGCCAGTAGGCGGCGGCGTTGCGCATCAGCTTGAACGCCGGGATCAGCCGGGTGGAGGGCAGGTGGGGACCGCGGCAGAGGTCCTTCCAGCACAGCTCGCCGGTCTTGGCGTCCAGGTTGTCGTAGATCGTCAGCTCACCGGCGCCGACCTCGACGTCCGCGCCGTCGTCGTGCGAGGCGGAGCCCTTGAGGCCGATCAGCTCCAGCTTGTACGGCTCGTCGGCCAGTTCCTCGCGGGCGGCCTCGTCGGTGACGACGCGGCGGGCGAACTTCTGGCCGCGCTTCTGGATCTCCTGCATCTTCTTCTCGATGGCCTTGAGATCCTCGGGCGTGAACGGCCGCTCGACGTCGAAGTCGTAGTAGAAGCCGTCCCGCACCGGCGGGCCGATGCCCAGCTTGGCCTCGGGGAAGATCTCCTGCACGGCCTGGGCCATGACGTGCGCGGTGGAGTGGCGCAGGATGTTCAGACCGTCCTCGGAGGAGATCTCCACGCCCTCGACGGTCTCGCCGTCCTGCACCTCGTACGCCAGGTCCTTCAGCTCGCCGCCCACGCGCGCGGCGACGACGGAGCGCTCGCCGGCGAAGAGGTCGGCGGCCGTGGTGCCCGTCGTCACCGTGCGCTCTTCCCGCTCGGAATCGCGTTGGATGATCACACGGACGTCTGACACCGGTCTCTCCTGACTGCAGGTGGGGTGCGGCGCCATACCGGGAGCGCGCGCACTGGGATGGTACCGAGACAGGGGTGCCCTCCGCGAAACGGTTCTTTCTCAGGCGCCCGGGGCGCGCTCCGGCCCGGGGCCCGGGGCCCCGAAGAAGTCGGTGTCCTCCGGCTCCTCCTTCAGCGACTTCATCAGCCGGTCCCGTTCCTCGTCGTCCACCCGCACGGGGACGACCTCGCACGCGCCGGTGATCCGGCGGAAGCCGCCCCTGCTCTCCAGCCGTCCGCGCACCCGCACCGGCAGGCCCACGAGGTGGGCGTGGCCTGCGGTGCGGTAGTCCTCCTCGTCCAGGGTCACGCGGACGTAGGGCACCTCGGCTCCGGAGAGCACCCGCAGCCGCACGGTGCCCTCGCCGTGCGGCTGGGTCCTGCGCATCCTGACCACCGCACCGGTGACGCGCACGGGCACGGACGGCTCGGCGCGCAGGTAGCGGGCCCCGGCGTCGCGCAGGACGGGCAGGTCGCCGGGAGAGAACTCGACGGCCTCGGTGGCGGCGCAGTCCGCCGGGACGCCGGCGGCCGGTGCCCAGTCGACCGCGATCCGCGCGCCCTCGGCGCCGCGCACCAGCGCGACCAGCGCCTCGGTCAGCTCGCGGCTGGCACCGGCCCGCACCGCGCCGTCGAAGGCGTCCATGGCGCCGGTGGCCCGCCGGTAGTCGATGGCCTCGCGGACGGCGTAGACGGCCTGGTGGAGCCGTACGGCGAGCGGCCGGGCGGGGTCGACCGGCACCAGCGCGGTGAGGCCGGCGCCGCCGGCCGCGGACCCGACCAGGACGTGGCCGAGGCAGGCGGCGGCCGGGCGGCGGTGCCGTGCGCCGTGGTAGCCGGTCCGCGCGCGGGTGGCGAGCGCGGCGGCGAGCAGGGTCTGCCGGGCGGCGGAGCGCAGCCGCTCCTCGACGGTCCAGGGCGCGGTCCCCGCAGGGCCTCCGGGCACGTCCCGCCACCAGTGGATCTCGTCGCTGGGTACGGCGAGCGCGGCCAGCACGGCGCGTGCGGACGGCGTCCGGCTGCGGGTCAGGGCGTCCAGCGCCTCGCCGAGCAGGTCGTCGCTGTCGGGGAAGGCACGGCTGACGGGCACCAGCAGGCTCGTGGCGGCGGCGCCCGGCCCGGGCGGGGTCCAGCGGCCGTAGTGCCCGGCGGCGCCGCCGCGGCGCTGCCAGCCGTGCCGGTGCAGCAGCGCGGCGAGCACGGCCGGGTCGACGTCGGCGGGGCGGGGGGTGCGGTCCAGGGGGGTGCCGACGGGGTGCGGCTGCGCCGGGCGCCGCGGCTCGTCGAGGGGGCGGTGCGTCACGGTCTGCCTCCCGTCCCGACCCGCGTCATGATCTCGCACAGGGCCCGGTCGTCGAAGATGCGCGAGGTCGGTATGCGCACGGTGGTCCGGTGCCGGCCGGTGACGGGGTGGCCGGCGAGGTTGACCCAGTAGCAGCAGTGCCTGAGATCGAGCCGGTCGTGTCCCGCGCGCAGCCACTGGTCCTGGGAGCGCGGCACGATCATCACGACCAGGATCTTGTGGACCGAGACCGGGGTGCGGGCGAGCTTCACCAGGTGGGCGTTGTCCAGGGTGAAGGAGAAGTACGGGCCCGGCGGGTGGGGCGGGATCTGGTAGGTGCACTTCAGCTGCACCTTGATGGTCACCTCGTCGTCGACGGTGTGACCGGGGGCGCTGTGGCTGACGTGCCAGTCGATGCCGTTGTCCGGGAAGGGCTGCGACAGCGAGCAGCCGGCCGCGGCGGCGACCGCGTGCAGATAACCCACCTGCAGTGTCTCCATGCAGGCGGTGGTGGCGAGTGTGCCGCGCCTGCTGCCCGCGCGGTCGGGCAGCAGCCCGCCCCGCTCGGGCTGCGCCATCACCATGACCGACAGCCTTCCGGACCGAGGGAATTACGGAGCGGTCGCCGGGTGGACCGCCGAGTGCGCGCCGAATGACATGCGGGACGTGCCGGGCGGACCGGCGGAGCGCGCGGCCCCGGTCCCGGGAGCGGGCCGTGAACTGCAAAGACCCGTACTCCTGTTGTCTCCTTCCGGCGTACGGCGCAAACGGCCCGGGTATCACCGGATCGGGCGGCGGACGGCACGTCAGCCGCCTTGGTGGAGCGAGGAGTTGTGGTCGACATGACGTGCTGCTGGTACGAGGGGCCGCTGGCCGCCTTCGACACGGAGACCACGGGCGTCGACGTCGAGACCGACCGCATCGTGTCGGCCGCCGTCGTCGTCCAGGACGCCCCGGGCGCCCGCCCGCGCACCAGGCGCTGGCTGGTGAATCCCGGGGTGCCGGTGCCCGAGGCCGCGACGGCGGTGCACGGGCTGACGGAGGACCATCTGCACCGCAACGGGCGCTGGCCGGCCCCGGTGATGCACGAGATAGCCGAGGAACTGGCGGAACAGGCCGCCCTGGGCCGCCCGCTCGTGGTGATGAACGCCCCGTTCGATCTGACGCTGCTGGACCGGGAGTTGCGGCGGCACCGCGCCTCCTCGCTGGGCCGCCGGCTGGAGGCGTCGCCGCTGTGCGTGCTGGATCCGCGGGTGCTGGACAAGCACCTGGACCGCTACCGCAAGGGCCGGCGCACCCTCACCGATCTGTGCGCGCACTACGAGGTCACGCTCGCGGACGCGCACGACGCGGCGGCGGACGCGCTGGCCGCGATGGAGGTGGTCCGGGCGCTCGGCCGCCGCTTCGCGGCCCGCCTGGAGCGCCTGTCCCCCACCGAGCTGCACACCTTGCAGACCGGCTGGCACGCGGCCCAGGCGCGCGGGCTGCAGGCGTGGTTCGCGCGCACCGGCGCGGAGGAGACGGTGGACCCGTCCTGGCCGCTGCGGCCCCAGCTGCCCGCGGCGGCCTGAAGAACCACCGCGGCCGCAGTCGCCCGCGGTGACATGAAGAAGGCCGGTCCGACGATGCGGACCGGCCTTTCCCGGTGGGCGATACTGGGTTCGAACCAGTGACCTCTTCGGTGTGAACGAAGCGCTCTCCCACTGAGCTAATCGCCCGGGAACGCACTGAACAATACAGGGCGCCGCGGCCTTCCTTCAAACCGCTCCGAGGTGCGCGGCCAGTGAGCGCCGTCCGGAGCGCATCATGAGGCGGTGGTTGAGCCGGAAGACCGGCCTGCCCGGCACGGCGAACCGCCGCAGCAGCGGCTTGTTCACGTCGACGACCTGGTCGTAGCGGGCCAGGGTGCCGGTGCCCAGCGCGGTCAGGGTCCAGCGCGCCCAGCCGTCCACGTCCCCGCTCATCGCCACCTCCAGGACCCCGGCCGCCGGATCGCGGCGCACCTCGCGGGCGGTGAAGATCAGGTCGTACGGAAGGAGGGAGCGGATCCGGATGACGCCGGTGGTCGCGTCGGTCCGCCGGACCTCCCGCACCTGGCGCCACCACCGGGGGTAGTCCTCGACCCGCTCCAGCGCGCCGTACACGGCGGCGGGCGGTGCGGGCACGGGCCACAGGCTGCGGAAGCGGTAGTGGGTCCAGTCCATGCGCCTCAGTCTGCCCCGCCGCCACCGCGCCGCACGGCCTCTTCCTTGCCTCACCCGCCCTGCCCGGCGTGACGCGGCGTACGCGGCCGTACGCGGCGATGAAAAGTGACGGGGTATTGGAAAAACCGCGCGGTAACCGCCGGGGATTTCCGCGGGAGGTCCGTGCGCGGCACTTCTCGCGGGAAAAGAGACGGTCCCGAAAGTCCGTCTTCACCGATCTTCGGATACTTCTTCTCGAAGGCGGCAATGAAGCAGCACCGGCTCCGCGCGGCCCTCTCGGCGTGCTCCCTGACTCCCTCTGAAGTAACGGGCCGTCACCGAGCGACCGCGGGGCCGGGGTTCGCCGCGCGCATCCCGCACCACCCCCGCCCCTCAGTGAGGGCGGCCGGCCGGAGCCGGCGAAAGCCAGGCCGGGCAGAAGGCCGGGCCTGCGGAGGCGGGGCCGGGACCGGCTGAGGCCACCGCCGCGGCGCGGTGCGGGCAGGGGTGTGAGGCGGGTGCGGGCGCAGACGACGGCGGCCCGCCTGCGTGATCGCAGACGGGCCGCCGTTCCGGGTGGGCGATACTGGGTTCGAACCAGTGACCTCTTCGGTGTGAACGAAGCGCTCTCCCACTGAGCTAATCGCCCGGGCGCAGGAAGAACATTACCGCATGTCAGGGTGTGCCCGGCACCACGGGGGCGCGAGGAGGGCGGGCCGGTCCGGCCGGGGCGGCGGCGGCACGCGCCGGACGCGCGCACCCCTCGGCCCCGGCCAGGGGCCGGTCGGAGCCGGTCACTGGTTCTTGATGCTCCAGGGCATGACGAGACCGAACTTCCAGAGGTAGACGCCGGCCAGCACGCCGATGATCACGAGCCCGATCACCGTCAGGATGATGTTGCGGCGGCGCACCTTCGGGTCGAGCGCCCGCTGGGCCGCCTCGGTGACCTTGCGCTTGGTCCAGCGCAGCACCAGCTGGGCCCAGACGAACTCGGTCGCCCAGATGGCCATGCCGCCGAAGATCACCACCCAGCCGGGGCCGGGCAGCGGGAGCAGGATGACGCCGGTCACCACGACCGCCAGGCCGACGACGAAGACACCGACCTGCCAGCTCACGTGGAGCACGCGGCGTGACCGGATGAATTCCGGTGCACGTGACCCGAGGCCGCGCCGGTCCCGCCCGTGGTCCGCCTCCGCCTCCATCTTCGCTCCGTCCGACGCTCCGGCAACCTCGCCCGGCCGGTCACTCCCCGTATTCATGTGGCTGAACCCTACCGGAGAGAAACCTGTCACCGGAATGGCCGTACCGCCCGAACGGGTTCTCCGCCGGAAGAGTTACGTAAAGACAGGCAAAACACTCAGAGGGGTTTACAACGGCACCGTAGGTGGCATGTCGATTTCGCCGACGTGCGAATCCCCGAGCGCACACTGAGCGAAAGGCCCTGGCGCTTATGAACACCACGGTCAGCTGCGAGCTGCACCTGCGCCTCGTTGTGTCGAGCGAGTCCTCCCTGCCTGTCCCCGCAGGCCTGCGGTACGACACGGCCGACCCCTACGCCGTGCACGCCACCTTCCACACCGGAGCCGAGGAGACCGTCGAGTGGGTGTTCGCCCGCGACCTCCTCGCCGAGGGGCTTCACCGTCCCACGGGAACCGGCGACGTCCGAGTCTGGCCGTCGCGCAGTCATGGTCAGGGCGTCGTGTGCATCGCCCTGAGCTCTCCGGAGGGCGAGGCCCTGCTCGAGGCCCCTGCGCGGGCCCTGGAGTCCTTCCTGAAGCGGACGGACGCTGCCGTGCCCCCGGGCACGGAACACCGGCACTTCGATCTGGATCAGGAGCTGTCGCACATCCTCGCGGAGAGTTAGCGGTAGGCCGTCGAGGCCCTTCGAGCTGCCCGTTGCCGTCCACTCGGGGAGACGGCTCGGGCCAGGACAACCGCACACAGAGCGCACCGGTGCCGGTCTCCCCGTCGGGGGCCGACACCGGTGCGCTCCCGTGCGCCCGCGCCTGCGGCGGCACCACAGCCACTACCATCGGCCTGCATCGGCGGGCGTGTGCCCGATCCCCAGGCCAGGGAGCGAAACGTGCTGATCACCCACGACACCCGGTGTGCGCTCGACACCGTGGTGGATCTGGTGAACACCGCACCGGAGGACGACGCGGCGCCGGACGGGCTGGCCGATGTCGCGGGGCTCGCGGACTTCGTGCGAAAACACGACATGAGCGATGTCGGGCTCCTCTCGGAGTTCGATCTCTCGGCGGTCCGCCGGATCCGCGGCCGTTTCGCCGGCATTTTCTCGGCCCCCGACTCCCGTACGGCCGCGGGAATGATCAACGAGCTGGTGGCCGCGGCGGGTACCACTCCGCGGCTGACGGACCACGACGGGTACGACTGGCACGTGCACTACTTCGCGCCCGGCGCGTCGGTCGCCGACCACCTGGCGGCGGACTGCGGCATGGCGCTGGCGTTCTTCGTGGTGGCCGGCGAGCAGGAACGGCTGCGGCGCTGCGAGGCGCCCGACTGCCGGCGGGCCTTCGTCGACCTCTCCCGCAACCGCTCGCGGCGCTACTGCGACAGCCGGACCTGCGGCAACCGGCTGCACGTGGCCGCGTACCGGGCGCGGCGCAAGGAAGCGGCGGGCTGATCTGCGAGGGCTCTCTCCGCCATGTCGTGGTCCCCGGCGGGTGACGCCGAGGAGCCACGCGTACGGCTCACAGCAACAGCAGGTCGTGCAACGCAGCCATGAGCAGCAGACTCCCGATCACCGCAAGGAAGATCATCAGCGGCGGCTGGGAAAGGGCGAAGAGGCACCCGCGCGGCTTGTCCTTCTGCGGCGCGGCCTCGCTCTGGGTCGTGTCCACCATCTCGCGGCGATGATGACGCAGCCGGCACCCACGGCGCGATCAACACGCACGAAATGTCCGGGACGCCGCGGTTTCCGTGATCTTCGCTTCGGATGGGGTGCGGGCCTGATCGTTTCCGGGACCACTTACGGAAGGCGCCCTCGGACCGCCCTGCCGCACGCGCCCCGGACCGCTCTCACGCGCCGCTCACATGCCAGGTCATATGCCGTGCTTCTTGAGGATCGCCTCGATGTCGCTGAAGTCCTCCTCGGCGCGGGGCGCGGACGCGGGACGCGAGGCGGGGCGCCCGGCAGGAGTGGCGGACGGGCGGGCGGTGGGGCCTGCGGGCCGGCCGGCGGCGCCGAGGGAGGGGGCCGGGGCCGCCGGAGCCACCGCGTCCTGGGCCTCGGCACGGGCCGCCGCCCGGCGCTCCTTGCGCGTGCCGCCCCGGCGGCGCTCGACCGCGCGGGTGGTCGCGAAGAGGACCCAGGCACAGCCGAGCAGACCGAAGCCGGCCCAGGCGGTCGGGCTGAAGGCGGTGGCGGTCAGCCAGCCGACGATCCCGGTCATCACCAGGGCGACCGGGACCAGGGAGTAGGCGGCGATGCGGGCCGCCGCGAGGAACCGCCTGCGGTAGGCGGTGACCGCGGCGATGCCCAGGCCGGCCGCGGAGACGGCGGAACAGACGGTCTCGGCAATCATCCGGTCCTCCATGCGGGCGCTCGGCGGTCGGGGCGGTTCGTCCCTTCCATCCTGCCCCTTCCGGGGGCCGGGAGGCGATGTCCGGGCGGGAGATCAGGGACATCTCCGGGTCGCCTCCTTCCCAGGTGCCGTTGCGGGCGGTGATTGGGTCCTGCGCGGCGGGCCTGGAAGACTGGAGCCATGAACGACTCCTCCTCCGCACGCATGGTCCCGGTTCTCGAGGTCTGGTGCGAACTGCAGTGCCCGGACTGCCGCAGCGCGCTGGCCGACCTGCGCGCCCTGCGCGACCGCTACGGCGACCGGCTGGAGCTGCGGCTGCGGCACTTCCCGCTGGACAAGCACCAGCACGCCTTCGCTGCCGCGCAGGCCGCGGAGGAGGCCGCCGAGCAGGGCCGGCTGTGGCCGTACGTGGAGGCGGTGCTCGCCCGGGCCGAGGAGCTGGGGCGCAAGGGGGAACCGCTGCTCGTCGAGGTGGCCCGCGAACTGGGCCTGGACGCCGAGGAGTTCGACACCGCGCTCATCGACGGCCGGCACATCCTGGTCGTGGACGCCGACCAGGCCGAGGGCAAGGCGATCGGGGTGACGGGCACGCCGACGTACGTCGTGGGCGGCGAGCGTCTGGACGGCGGCAAGAGCCAGGAGGGTCTGCGCGAGCGGATCGAGGAGATCGTCGACGGCCTGCTGGCGGAGTCCGGCCCGGCGGGAGACTGACGGTTCCCCTGCGGCGGTCCCACCGCAGTTCCCGACAGCAGTTCCTTACGGCAGCTCCTTGTAGAGGGCGTAAAGGACCGGGCGGTAGCCGAGGGAGTCGTACAGGCGCTCCGCGGGGGTGTTGCCCGCGAAGACGTTGAGGCCCACGACGCGTTTGCCGGCGGCCACCGCCTGCGCCTCGGCGAGCAGCATCAGGGACCGGCCGTGGCCCCGGCCGCGGAAGCGCGCGTCGGCCTCGACGTCGTAGACGAAGGCCCTGTCCTCGTCGATCGAGAGCCACAGGGTGCCGACCGGGGTGCCCTCGTGCTCCAGGACGCTGAGCAGCACGCCGGGGGTCGCCGGACCCTGCGGGAGCAGCCTCGCGTGATCGGTCTCCGACTTGGCGTGCGCCTCGTCGGCGGGCACGCCGCGGTCGATCCAGGTCTGCGTGTAGGTGGCCTTGCCGTGGTCGAGCCAGGGCCCGTACTCGTCCTGCGTCATCGGTCTGCCCCGGCTTCCCGCGGGAAGTTCGGGCGCGCTCGCGCCGAGTTGTTTCTCCATGCCGCGGTTGCGCTGGACGTAGCCGAGGGCCGTCACCCACCGGAGCGCGGCGTCCTCGGCGGTGGCGGGCACGCTGATCTCCATGCGCCGGCAGCCCCAGCCGCGCGCCACCTCCTCCGCGGCCAGCGCGGCCACCGTGCCGCGGCCCCGCCCGCGGTCGGGTGCGTCGATGCGCAGTTCGAGGATCCGGGCGACGGCCGGTCCGAAGACGGGGTGGGTCGACAGGTGGGTCACGCCGACGGGCCGGCTGTTCACGCAGACCTGGTAGCGGCGCGAACGGGTCCCGTCGGCGTTCTGCTGGATCGGCTCGGTGGGCCGCAGTGTGGTGGTCATCAGGGGGAGTTCTACCCGCCGCGACCGCTCGCGTCAGCCCCTTTTTCCGCGGCCGGGCCCGCCGGGCCGGTGCAGGACCGGACGCCGGACCGGTACCGGGGCCGGACGTCCGGCCCGTGCGGACCGCTCGCCGCCGCCTACGGGTCCAGGTCGTCGCCGGAGCGTTCGGCGAAGATCCGCATGGCCTTCGCCGTGACCGGGCCCTCCGCTCCGGGCAGCGTGCGCTCGTCGACGCGGTGCACGGCCTGGACGTCGCGCAGGGTGGAGGTGAGGAAGACCTCGTCGGCCCGCTCCAGGACGTCCAGCGGCAGGTCGGTCTCCCGGGCGCCGGTCCACTCGATCGCGAGCGCGCGGGTGATGCCCGCCAGGCAGCCGGAGGCGAGCGGCGGGGTGTGGATCTCGCCGTCGAGGACGACGAAGACGTTGGAGCCGGTGCCCTCGCAGAGCCGTCCGGCCGTGTTGGCGAACAGCGCCTCGGAGGCGCCGTGTTCGCGGGCGCGGGCGAGGGCGACGACGTTCTCCGCGTAGGAGGTGGTCTTCAGACCGGTGAGCGCGCCGCGTTCGTTGCGGGTCCAGGGGACCGTGACGACGGAGGTGGAGTCGGGGCGGCGGGTGGTCTCGCCCAGCGCGACGACGAGGGTCGTGCCGTGCTCGCCCCGGTCGGAGCCGAGGGGGCCGTCGCCGCCGGTGTAGGTGATGCGCAGACGGCCGAGCGGGACCGGGTCGGCCGCCAGGACGGCGGCGCAGGCGCGGCGCACCTCGTCGTGGTCGGGGTCGGGCAGGCCGAGGCCGCGCGCCGACCGGGTCAGCCGGTCCAGGTGACGGGTGAGCGCGAACGGCTTCCCGTCGGCCGCCTTCACCGTCTCGAAGACGCCGTCGCCCACGGTCAGCCCGTGGTCGAGGACGGAGACGCGCGCGGACTCGGTGTCCCGCAGCCCGCCGTCGAGCCAGATCTTCATGCGTGCAGGTCCTCTCCGCCGTGCTCGTACGTCCCCGACGCTACCGCGAGCAGCCGGGCCGCCTTCAGTTCGGTCTCCTGCCACTCGCCGTCCGGGTCGGAGTCCCACGTGATGCCGGCTCCGGCGCCGAAGCGCAGCACGGCGGGCGCGCCGGGGGCCCGGTCGGGCCGGTCGATCCAGAACGTGCGGATGCCGACGGCCAGCTCGCCCGTGCCCCGGTCGGCGTCGACCCAGCCGAGGCCGCCGCAGTAGGGGCCGCGGGGAGCGGTCTCCAGGGCGTCGATGATCCGCCGGGCGCTCGACTTGGGGGCGCCGGTGATCGAGCCGGCCGGGAAGGCGGCGGCGAACAGGTCGGGCCAGCCGGCGCCGGGGCGCAGCTCACCGCGGACCGAGGAGACGAGGTGGACCAGGCCGGGGTGCTTCTCCACCGCGCACAGGTCGGGGACGGTCACGCTGCCGGTGGTGCACACGCGCCCGAGGTCGTTGCGGACCAGGTCCACGATCATCAGGTTCTCGGCGTGGTCCTTGCCGAGGAGCTCCGCCTCGGTGCGGGCCGTGCCCTTGATGGGCCCGGACTCCACCGTCCGCGCCTGTCGGCGCAGGAACAGTTCCGGGGAGGCGGTGGCGATCTCCACGCCGTGCTCGGGCAGGCGGATCGTTCCCGCGTACGGTGCCGGGTTGCCGCGGGCCAGGACGGCGCTCAGCGCGTCCACGTCGGCGTCGGCGGCCACCGGCGCGGACAGCACGCGGCAGAGGTTCACCTGGTAGACCTCGCCGGCCGCGATGTGCTCGCGGATGCGGCGCACGCCCGCGGTGTACGCGGCGCGGTCGAGGGAGGACGTCCAGTCACCGGGGCCCGGTCCGCGCCATCCGCCGGGCGCCGGGGCGGGGACGGGCTCGTGCCGTACGTCGCGGAAGCGGGCGCAGGTCAGCCGCCCCTCGTAGTCGGCTGCGACGGCCCAGAAGCCGGTGGAGTCCAGGGCCGCGGGATCGTCGGTGACGTCCGCCAGGCCGGTGGCGACACGGTCGCCGAAACGGGCGAGAGGGGGCAGGTCGAGCACGGGTCCGAGTCTAGGGCCGGTGTCCGGCGGGTGGCCCTGGCGTGTCCTGCCGGGGCCCTGACCAGGTCCTCGTGACGACGTACCGCAGCACGCTGCGCAAACGCGTTTTTGTGCTGGCCCGGGAATCCGCTAGAGTTCAACACGTCGCCGGGACGCGCAAGCGGACCGAACCGACAGGCGGACGTAGCTCAGTTGGTAGAGCGCAACCTTGCCAAGGTTGAGGTCGCGAGTTCGAGCCTCGTCGTCCGCTCGCAGGAACGAAGGGGACTCCCGGTCCCCTGCACTCCTGGTGGAGTGGCCGAGAGGCGAGGCAACGGCCTGCAAAGCCGTCTACACGGGTTCAAATCCCGTCTCCACCTCCAAGGACGATTAGCTCAGCGGGAGAGCGCTTCCCTGACACGGAAGAGGTCACTGGTTCAATCCCAGTATCGTCCACTGGATCCGCCGTCCCGTACGGTGTGATCCGGACCCGCGCGATTAGCTCAGCGGGAGAGCGCTTCCCTGACACGGAAGAGGTCACTGGTTCAATCCCAGTATCGCGCACGCACAGTCTGTGACCTTCGGGTCACGGGTCTGCGGACGATTAGCTCAGCGGGAGAGCGCTTCCCTGACACGGAAGAGGTCACTGGTTCAATCCCAGTATCGTCCACACCTCGGAAAGCCCCCGGCCGTCTCGTACGGCCGGGGGCTTCTTCGTGTCGGCGCGCCCGGTGCTCCGGGCCGGACGCCACCGGGGTGCCGCCCGGTGCACCGAGCGCGGTGCCTCGTGCCCGGTGCACCGCGCCGGGCCTCAGCTGGAGAAGAGCATGTGACCGAAGCTCTTGTGCCGGTGGCCGTGGCCGTAGTGCCCGTGGTGACCGCCGTGCGGTGCGCCCCACGCGGGGGCGGGCGGCGCGGGGTAGGCCTGCGGGGCGGGCGGGGGCGGCGCGGGCTGCGACCACTGGGCCTCCAGCCGGGTCAGCGCCTCCAGCTCGCCGTAGTCGAGGAAGATGCCGCGGCAGCCGCTGCACTGCTCGATCTGGATGCCGTTGCGGTTGTAGGTGTGCATCGGCGCGTGGCACTTCGGACACTGCATGCTCGGCTCAACTCCTCACCGGTGGGTCCTGCTTCGGGTACCGCCTGGACAGACTCCGTCCGGCCGCGGTCGGTTGCACCCTACGTCGGCAGCTCACCGGACAACTGCGCGGGGACAGGGGTCATTCGGGCGCAGGCGTCCACCACGGCCTGTTCGACCTCGTCCAGCGTGCGCCCGGCCGCGGCCGCCTTCGCGACGGCCCGTGCGGCGGTCTGCACGGTCAGGGCGCGGGCGGCGGTCTCCAGCGCGGCCCACGGGTCGCCGTCCGCCGGGACGGCCGGGCCGCCCGCCGCCCGGTAGGCGGCCAGGAACCGGCTCCAGTCGCCGGGCGGCAGCAGTCCGCAGGCGAACCAGGCGGCGGGGCGGGCCAGGTCCCAGGCGGGTGTGCCGGTGCCCAGGTCGTCGATGTCGATCAGCAGCCACGGACCGTCGGAGGCCGGGTGGCGCACGAGCTGGCCCAGGTGCAGGTCGCCGTGGCAGACGGTCCGCGCACCGGGCTGGGGGGCCTCGGCGCGCGCCCAGGCGGGCAGCGTGGCCCAGGCGCTCAGCACCGGGCGGGCCGCCGGGTGGCCGGGCGCCTCGGCGCGGAGCCGGGTGACGGCCCGGGCGGCCTTGAGCGGACCGCGCATGGGCGGCAGACCGGGAGGCACCGGACCGCGGTGGAGCCTGGCGAGGAGCGTGGCCGCGGCTTCCCAGGGGGCTGCCTCGGGGGTGGCGGGGTCCACGGGCGTGCCGTACGGCCAGAAGGTGACGAGACGGTCGTGGAGCGTGGCCGCTACCGGGCTGAACGGGGGCAGCAGGACGCCGGGGAGAGCGGCGGCCGTGGCCAGGCGGCGGGCGAGGGCGACGGGATCCGTGCCGGGCGCGTGGACCTTGCCGACGGTGCCCGAGTGGAGGACGACGGTGGCGTCGGGGCGGTCGGCCAGGACGGTGGTGGCGCAGCGGCAGCCGGTCGCGTCCGGGTGGGCCACCGCCGTGACCCGCGCGGTCAGCTCAGGCAGCGGCAGGGCATCGGCGGCGGTCACGGGCTCCCCCTGGCGTGGTACGTACGGCGTCGTCGCGGCGGGCGTACGAGCGTACGGGGTGCGGCGGGCGGGGGAATCGGGTGGGGCGGGGCTGGTGGCCGGGGCCCTCGGTGGGGCCGGTCCGGTGGGGCCTGAGCAGGCGGGTCCGGACACGGCGATGCCGGCGCAGCTCCCCAGCTGCGCCGGCATCCTGCCGTCCGCCGCACCCCCGTCCCCACGGGGTTTCATGGGTGGATGTCCCCGCCCGGACCGCTCTTCCGGGCCTGGGGCGCCGCTCAGCGCCCCAGCATCACGCCCACGGACGACGCTTGTGTGGCCACTGTCTCCCAGCCGTCGAAGACGAGCAGGAGCAGGGCCGCCAGGGGAAGGGCCATCACGGTCGCCACCAAGGGGTGGCGACGGCCCGTGCGGCGGGGGCGCACGGGGCGTCCCTGCGCGCGGAGCAGTGTCCGCGGTGCCGTGTGGGCCATGGTCCCTCTCCTGACCGTTTCGGTTGTCGTCGGCAGCGGCGGGTGTCTGACCTCGGGGGACGAGTGCTGCACCCGCCGCTTGACCTCAAATGTAGGCGCGCGGCGGATGCCGGGCGTCATGCCCTCGTACCGATTGCCGGGCCTCCCGGAGGATGAGCCGCGGGCCGGGGCGTACTCCCCTGGGTGGAGACGTCCTGCGGCGTCTCGGGGTCATCCCTGAAGGGGTGCCCCAACTGCCCGGCTTTTCCGGACACGGCCGGTGACATCGCTCACTTCCGCCCGGCGGCCGGGTGCTGTCCCGCCCCGCTCGCCGTCCGTCCTTCCCGCCGCCTTCCGCCACCCCGGCCCCCTGTTCCGCACCGCCCGCGCCCTGCGTCCGCGACGGTCCCCCCGGCACCCAATCCCCCTTGTGTCACAGCCGGTTGGGATCTTGTACCGGAACCGCCCGGTCCGCCGGCGGATCCGCTGACCCCCGCTCAACTCTCGCGCACGGCACTGACAATCGATCGGGTCGAGAGGGCGCGGCCTCTGCGCGTGAGCGGCCCCGGAAACGTAAGCTGTGGCTCGTCACAGGGACCGGGCAGCGGGGATGAACATGGCGATGATGCGCCTGAGGCGCGAGGACCCGCGCGTCGTCGGCTCGTTCAGGCTTCACCGACGGCTCGGCGCGGGCGGGATGGGCGTGGTCTACCTGGGCTCCGACCGCAAGGGCCAGCGCGTCGCGCTGAAGGTCATCCGGCCGGATCTGGCGGAGGACCAGGAGTTCCGCTCCCGGTTCGCGCGCGAGGTCTCGGCGGCCCGGCGGATCCGGGGCGGCTGCACGGCACGCCTGGTGGCCGCGGACCTGGAGGCGGACCGTCCGTGGTTCGCCACGCAGTACGTGCCCGGCCCCTCCCTGCACGACAAGGTCGCCGACGAGGGGGCGCTGGGCGCGGCGGAGGCCGCCGCCATCGGGGCCGCCCTGTCCGAGGGGCTGGTCGCGGTCCACGAGGCCGGGGTGGTGCACCGGGACCTCAAACCGTCCAACATCCTGCTGTCCCCCAAGGGGCCGCGGATCATCGACTTCGGCATCGCCTGGGCGACCGGCGCCTCCACCCTCACCCACGTCGGCACGGCGGTGGGCTCTCCCGGCTTCCTCGCCCCGGAGCAGGTGCGCGGCGCCGCCGTCACCCCGGCCACCGACGTGTTCTCGCTGGGGGCGACGCTCGCGTACGCCTCGACGGGCGACTCGCCGTTCGGGCACGGCAGCTCGGAGGTGATGCTGTACCGCGTGGTGCACGAGGAGCCCCAGCTGCGCGGGGTGCCGGACGCGCTGGGCCCGCTGGTGCGCGCCTGCCTGGCCAAGGATCCCGAGGACCGGCCCAGCACGCTGCAGCTCTCGCTCCGCCTGAAGGAGATCGCCGCCCGCGAGGCGCAGGGCCTGGGCGAGCTGCGGCCGCCGGCGCCGCGCGCCGCCGAGGCGGACCGGCCGACCGGCCGGATGGCCGACACCTACCCGGAGGAGCAGCGGGCCACGTCCCCGGGCCGGCAGCGCGCCGCCCGTCCCGAACCGCAGCGCGCCCCCTACCCCGAGCAGCGGCGCGGCGCCGAACAGCAGCGCGTCGGCCACTCCGAACCGCGCGGCCGGCGGCGGCCGCAGGCCCCTCCCCAGGGCACTCCGCGCACGCCCGCCCCGCGCGGCAGCGCCCCGTCCGCACGGGGCGGTGCGCCCTCGCGCGCCGGTGGCACTCCCCGGGACGGTGGCGCGCCGCGTGCGACCGGTGCGTCCTCCCGCGCGGGCGGCGGGCGGCCGATCCCGGCCTCCCGGAACGGTTCGCGCACGGACGGCGGCCGGTCCGCCCCGCGCGGCGCCGCGGGACGGCAACGGCCCCGCGGGACCTCCACCGGTCTGCGGCCCGCCAACCCGAGGCTGCTGCGGCAGCGGCTGTTCGTGTTCGTGGTGGTGACGCTGCTCGTGGCGCTCGGTATCGCGGCGGCGCAGGGCTGCCAGGGCCCCTCGCGGGGGCTCGGCGGCGACGGGAGCGGCGTACGGGTGGGCCAGGAGCACGTCCGGGAGCACGCCCAGGGGCATGTCCCGGCATCCGGGCTCTGACCGCCCGGGAGAACCTTCCGTCCTCCGGCCGGCCCGGCGCGGTCACACCCCCGGGCGGCCGGTGGCGACGGCGTAGAAGGCGACCGCCGCGGCGGCCCCGACGTTGAGGGAGTCGACGCCGTGGGACATGGGGATGCGCACCCACGCGTCGGCCGCGTCGAGCGCCCGGCGGGACAGGCCGTCGCCCTCCGCGCCGAGCATCAGCGCCACCCGGTCCATCCGGTGCGGGGCGGCCTCGTCCAGGGTCCTGGCCTTCTCGTCGGGTGTGAGGGCGAGCAGGGTGAAGCCCGCCCCGCGGACCGCCTCCAGACCCTGCGGCCAGGTGTCGAGGCGGGCGTACGGCACGGAGAAGACCGCGCCCATGGAGACCTTGACGCTCCTGCGGTAGAGCGGGTCGGCGCAGTCCGGTGAGAGAAGGACCGCGTCCATGCCGAGGGCGGCCGCGGAGCGGAAGATCGCGCCGATGTTGGTGTGGTCGTTGACCGCCTCCATGACCGCGACCCGGCGGGCGCCGCCCAGCAGGCCGGCCGCGGTGGGCAGCGGCTTGCGCCGCATGGAGGCGAGGGCGCCGCGGTGCACGTGGTACCCGGTGACCTGTTCGGCGAGTCCGGGGGCGACCACGTAGACCGGCGCGTCGAGGGTGTCGAGGACGTCGCGCATGACGTCGGCCCACTTGGCGGACAGCAGCATGGAGCGCATCTCGTACCCGGCGTCGCGGGCCCGGCGGATGACCTTCTCCCCCTCGGCGATGAACAGGCCCTCGGCGGGTTCGCGCCTGCGGCGCAGTTCCACGTCGGTCAGGTCCGTGTAGTCGCGCAGACGCGGGTCGTCGGGGTCCTCGACGGTGATGAGATCGGCCACGGGGAAACTGCCTTGTCCTGGTGCGGTGTTGTCCCGCTGGGGGGATTGTCCTGGTGCGGGGAAGGTCCTGCTCGGGCTGCCCTGCCCGCGGTGACGGGGGCCGTGGGTGATGCGGGCCGTGCCGTCCGCTGTGACGCCGTCCGCCGGCGGCCCTGGTCAGGCCGGGCGGGGCCCCACGGCGACGACCGGGCCGACGACGATGACGGCCGGCGGCTTCACGTCCTGGGCGCGCACGGTCTCGGCGACGGTCGCGAGGGTGGCGTCGACGCGGCGCTGGGCGGCCGTCGTGCCCTCCTGGACCAGGGCGACCGGGGTGTCCGGTGCCTTGCCGTGGGCCACCAGCGTCTGTGCGATCCGGCCTATCTTGTCGACGCCCATGAGGATCACGAGCGTGCCGGTCAGCTTCGCCAGGCTGGGCCAGTCGACCAGCGACCGCTCGTCGTCGGGGGCCACATGGCCGCTGACCACCGTGAACTCGTGGGCGACCCCGCGGTGGGTGACCGGGATGCCCGCCGCGCTCGGCACGGAGATGGAGCTGGAGATGCCGGGCACCACGGTGCACGGGATGCCGGCCTCGGCGAGCGCCTGGACCTCCTCCATGCCCCGGCCGAAGACGTAGGGGTCGCCGCCCTTGAGCCGCACCACCGCCTTGCCCTGCTTGGCGTGCTCGACGAGCGCGTTGTTGATGGCCTCCTGGGCCATGAAACGGCCGTAGGGGATCTTCGCGGCGTCGATCACCTCGACGTGCGGCGGGAGTTCGGCGAGCAGGTCGCGCGGGCCGAGCCGGTCGGCGATGACGACGTCCGCCTCGGCGAGCAGGCGGCGGCCCCGGACCGTGATCAGGTCCGGGTCGCCGGGTCCGCCGCCGACCAGGGCGACGCCGGGGGTGCGCGCGCGGTGGTGGGGGGCGCCCAGGGTGCCGTCGCGCAGGCCCTCGACGACCGCGTCGCGGACGGCGGCGGTGTGGCGGGGGTCGCGGTCGCTCGCGTGCTCGCTGAGCACGGCGACGGTGACGCCCGCGCTGTGGCCGGTGGCCGGGGTCCAGGCGGTCGCCGCCTCGGCGTCGTCGGCGCGCACGCACCACACGCGCCGGCGCTCGCCCTCGGCGGAGGCCCGGGTGTTGGCGTCGTGGTCGCTGGTGGCGATCAGCGCGTACCAGGCGTCCGCGAGGTCACCGTCCTGGTAGGGCCGCCGCTGCCAGGCGATCTCACCGGCGTCCGCCATGGCCTCCACGGAGGCCGTCGCCCCGGGCGAGACGAGGACGATGTCCGCGCCGGCCGCGATGAGCGCGGGGAGGCGGCGCTGGGCGACCTGGCCGCCGCCGAGGACGACCACACGACGGCCGGTCAGGCGGAGACCGAGGGGGTAGACGGGGTGTTCGGCCATGGTGGTGGGGCTCCTCGTCCGGGCGGTCGCGGCGGTGCGCCGAGCGACGGGGTGGAAGAAGTCGAAGCGGTACGGGGTGGGGCGCTACGGCTCCGGAGCAGCCCTGACGTGCGGATCTTAGACGTGGGTTCAGCGTATGCCGGGGCCGGGGGGTGCGCAGGGGGTGCGTACCCGCCCGGTCCCGGCATACCGGGTCACTTCTCGGTGACGCCCGCCGAGTCGAACGTCGCCACCTCGTGCATCGCGCGGGCCGTGCTCTGCACCAGCGGCAGGGCGAGCAGCGCGCCGGTGCCCTCGCCCAGGCGCAGGTCGAGGTCGACCAGCGGGCGCAGGCCCAGCTTGTTGAGGGCGGCGACGTGGCCGGGTTCGGCGCTGCGGTGGCCGGCGATGCAGGCGGCCAGGACCTCCGGGGCGATCGCGCGGGCCACCAGCGCGGCGGCACCGGCGCTGACGCCGTCGAGGATCACCGGCGTGCGCAGCGAGGCGCCGCCGAGCAGCAGGCCGACCATGGCCGCGTGCTCGAACCCGCCGATCGCGGCGAGCACGCCGATGGGGTCGGCCGGGTCCGGCCGGTGCACTTCGAGGGCGCGCCGGACCACCTCGGTCTTGCGGGCCAGTGTCTCGTCGTTGATGCCGGTGCCCCGGCCGGTGACCTCGGCGGGGTCGGCGCCGGTGTAGACGGAGATGAGGGCCGCGGAGGCGGTGGTGTTGGCGATGCCCATCTCGCCGGTGAGCAGGGCCTTGTTGCCGGCCGCCACCAGGTCGCGGGCGGTCTCGATGCCGACCTCGATGGCCTTCCTGGCCTCCTCGCGGGTCATCGCGGGCCCGGTGGTCATGTCGGACGTGCCGCCGCGGATCTTGCGGGGCAGCAGGCCCGGGGTGGCCGGGAGGTCGGCGGCGACGCCCACGTCGACGACGCAGACCTCGGCGCCCACCTGGCTCGCGAAGGCGTTGCAGACCGCTCCCCCGCCGAGGAAGTTGGCCACCATCTGGGCGGTGACCTCCTGCGGCCAGGGGGTGACGCCCTGGGCGTGCACCCCGTGGTCCCCGGCGAAGATCGCGACGGCCGCGGGCTCCGGGATCGGCGGCGGGCACTGCCGGGACAGGCCTGACAGCTGCGCGGAGATGATCTCCAGCATGCCCAGCGCACCGGCCGGCTTGGTCATGCGCTTCTGCCGCTCCCAGGCCTCGCCGAGCGCCTTGGCGTCCAGCGGGCGGATCTGGGCGACGGTCTCGGCGAGCAGGTCGTGCGGGTCCTCGCCGGGCAGGGCGCGCCGGCCGTACGTCTCCTCGTGCACCACCCAGGACAGCGGGCGGCGCTTGGACCACCCGGCCTGCATCAGCTCGGGCTCGTCCGGGAACTCGTCGACGTACCCGACGCACAGGTAGGCGATGACCTCCAGGTGCTCGGGCAGGCCGAGGGCGCGGACCATCTCCCGCTCGTCGAAGAAGCTGACCCAGCCGACGCCGAGCCCTTCGGCGCGGGCGGCGAGCCACAGGTTCTCGACGGCGAGCGCCGCGGAGTACGGCGCCATCTGCGGCTGGGTGTGCCGGCCGAGGGTGTGCCGGCCGCCGCGCGTGGGGTCGGCGGTGACGACGATGTTCACCGGGGTGTCGAGGATGGCCTCGATCTTCAGTTCCCTGAACTGCTTGGCGCGGCCCTTCGGCAGCGACTTGGCGTAGGCGTCGCGCTGCCGCATGGCCAGTTCGTGCATCGCCCGGCGGGTGTCGGCGGAGCGGATGACGACGAAGTCCCAGGGCTGGGAGTGGCCGACCGACGGTGCGTGGTGCGCGGCCTCCAGGACGCGCAGCAGCACCTCGTGCGGGATGGGGTCGCCGCGGAAACCGTTGCGGATGTCGCGGCGCTCGCGCATCACCTTCAGCACGGCCTCGCGCTCGGCCTCGTCGTAGCCGGGCGCGGCCGGACCCACCGGCCGCGGTGCCTCGGCGGCGGACGCGTCCTCCTCCCGCGGCTCCTCCCCGGAGTCCTCCTGGCCGGCGCCACGGGTCTCCAGGTCCTCCGCCCGCTGGACCACGTCGGGGTCCGGCTCGTCGGCGGCGGGGACCGCGTCCCCCGCGCGGGGCGCGGGGACGGCGGCCACGGGCTCCTGGGGCGGCTGGGCGGCCTCGGCGGCGGGCTGCGGCTGCTGGGTCCCGGGCCGGTGCTGCGGCACGACGATCGGGTGCGGCGGGGTCGGCGACAGGTGCGGGGTGGTCGGCACCGTTCCGTCGACCGGTACGAACTCGCCGACCGGCGCGTCGGCCGCCGGGACGGCGGTCGGGCCGGCGGGCGTGGGCGCTTCCGGGGTCCCGGCGAGCCGGGGCGCTTCGGGCGTCTCGGCGGGCCGGGCCGGTGCCGGTTGGGAGGCGGACGCCGGGGCGCCGAGCGGGACTTCGGCGGGGGCGGTGGCCCCGGCCGGGTCCGCGGCTTCGGCAGGGGCCGGGCCGGCCTCGTGCGCCTCGGGGGCGGCCTGCGTCCCCGGGGCCGTGGAGGCGTCCGCGGTCTCCGGAGCCGCAGGCGTGTGCGGGGCCTCGGCCGGGGCGGGGGCCCCGGGCACGCCGGCGGCCGGTGCGCCGGGGGCTTCCGGCGCCGCGGGGGCCTCGGCGGCCTGGGCGGGGTCCGGAGCGCCGGGTCCGGCCGTCGGGGCGGCCTGCCCGGCGAGGGGCGGTACGGGGATCGACACGGACTCTTCCTGCTGGGCGGCCGGTACGCCAACGGTCGGGGCCTCACCCTGGGCGGGTGCCTCGGGGAGGGAAGCCGCCGGCTCGGCTGTCTCGGGGGCCCCGGGGCCCTGCGGCTGCGGCTGGGCGGCGTCCTGCGGGGTCGCCGGAACGGGCGGGGAGCCCTGCGGTGCCTGCGGGTCCGCGACGGTCTGCTGAGGCGCGGGGGCCTGCTCGACGGGGACGCTCCGGGGGGCGGCCTCCTCGGCGGGGGCGCTCTGCTGGAGCGCGGCAGCCTCCTCGGCGGCAGGCTCCTCGGCGATGGGCTGATCGCCGGGGGTCTCCTCGGCGGGGGCGGCGGTCTCCTCCGCGACAGCGGCCTGCGCGAGGGTGGCCTGCTCGTCGGCGCCGGCCGGCTGTACGGCGTCGGCGGGACCGTCCGTCCCGGGGGCCTGGGCGGCCTGCGGGTCCTGGACGTTCTCCGGGGCCTGGGCGGCCTGCGGGTCCTGGACGTTCTCCGGGGCCTGGGCGGCCTCGCTCGTGGGCCCGCTCTCCGCGGACGCCTCGGCCTCGGCGGCCTCGCCCGCAGCGGGCGCCGCCGGGTCCGGAACGGGGGTGGCCTCCGCGGCCTGGTCCGCGGGGTCCGCCTGGCCCGTCTGGGCAGCGGACGCCGTCTGCGGGGCGGGAGCCTCCGGCGTGGACACCGGCATGGATGCGGGCGCGGGAAGGACGGGCGTGGCCTCGGCCGCCGGGGAGACTCCCTCCGCCTCCCCGCCGGGGGCGGCCTCGCCGGAGTCACCGGCCGGTACGGCCTCGGGGGCGCCCTCGGGCCCCTGCTCGGCGGCGACGGCGTCGGCCCCTTCGGGTGCCTGCCCGGCCGCCGGGTCCACGGCGTCGGTCACCTCACCGGGCGCGGAACCGCTCCCGGAAGCCGTGCCCGGAGCCGCCACGACCACCGCGGGACCCTCCGCACTCTCCGCGTTCCCCGCGGCCTCCGCGCCTTCCGGCGCCTGCGCGTCCTCGTGCGCGGGCTGGGGGGCGTGCGCCGCAGCGGGAGTCTCGGGAGCCACTGCCCCCGCCTGGGCCGCGAGCCGGGCGACGGCGGCCTGGGCCGCACCGACCGGCTCGGCCTCCGTGACCGGCCCGGCATCCGGGATCGGCCCGGCATCCGGAACAACCGTTTCCGCAGCCGTGGCCCGCGCGTCCGCCTGCGGAGCCGCGGGCGCGGCCACCGGCGCGTGCGTGGCTCGCACGTCCTGCGCGCCCCAGGGAGCCGCGCCCTGCGGCGCCCCGAGCGGCTGCGGCACGCCCGCCTGCTGGGCGTCGGGGTGCTCGGCCCCCGCGGCCGTGGCGGCCGGTCCGGGCTGCCGTACCGGCGCGTCGGCCGGGCCGCGGTCGGCCAGCGAGCGCACCGGGCTGGCGGAGGCGTCGGGGGTGGGCGGACCGAGGTGCAGCGGCCGGCGCGGAGGCGTCGCGGGCGGCGCCCCGGTCGGGTCGGGGTGCAGGACGCCGCTCAGATCGACGGAGCCGCTGTCGCGGCCGCCCGTCTCGTGCGGGCCCGGCTGGTGGACGGCCTCGACGACCGGCTCCGGGGCGGGCGGCGGCACTTCGTTGCCCCAGGCGCCCTGGGAGCCCGGCAGCAGGAGGTCTTCGTCCTCGGCGGGAGACTCGGAGAGGTAGGTGTACGCGCCGTGCGCGGGGACGCCCGGCTGTTCCACCATGCCTGCGCTCTCCGGCAGCCCCTCGCCCGGGACCTGGCCGGTGTCGGTCATGCGTACCCCTCGCCCATCGGTTAGTGCTCCTACGACCAGCTCACCGGGAACGGCGCACCGACCGCCCCCAGTGAAGAACGAGCGTCCGTGCCCAGCGGCACGAGCGACCCGCCCAAAAAAGGCGACAAAGCCATTGAGTGGCATTGTCGCGGTCGTCCGCGCGCCGCGACAGCGTCATCCGTCACGGTCCGCTGTGGACTGCGCCACGTTGCGCGTCCTCCGGTTCTGCCGTACCACACCCACCGCAAAACGGGCGGGTTTTCCGGACATTGACGAACGAAGTCCGGAACCTCCCAGTGCGGTACAACGATCGGCCAGCCTACCGCGCGCGGTACGACAACCCGATCACGGGGCGCGGTCCGCGGGGCCGCGCCGGCCTGCCGTCAGCGCGTCGCTCCGCTCGGCGGCATTTCCCCGCTGAGCAGGAACGCGACGCTCCGCTCGGTCTCCGTCCAGGCCCGGGTGTCGAGTTGGACGGACTGGAGCAGGGCGCACTCGACGCGGTAGCCGTGCTCGGTGAGGCCCCGGCCGACGCGTTCGGCGGCGTCGCGGGTCGCGGCGTGGGCGACGATGCGCTGCGGGCGCCGGTCGGCGACCGCTTCGACGACGGCCGCTCCCCCGCCGCCGACCCGGACGACGTCCGGTTCGGGCAGGTCCTCCAGGACGTGCGGGGCGATGCCGTGCACCACCTGCACCTGGACGCCGAAGCGGCGCGCGGCGGTCTCGGTGCGGGCGCAGGCCCGCGGGTCGCGGTCGACGGCGATGACGGCGGCGCCGCCGCGGGCGGCCTCGGTGGCGAAGGCGCCGCCGCCGCATCCGATGTCCCAGACGAGGTCGCCGACGCGCGGTCCCAGCCGGGCGAGTTGGGCGGTCCGCAGGAGGTCGGTCTCCCCTTCGCCCAGCGGTCCGTCGTAGGCGTCGGCGGGCCGGGTCCAGCCGCGCGGCCCGTCGGCCGGGTCGTGCCCGGCGATCCAGCCGCCGCTCTCGCCGAAGGCGCCGCCCGGGCCGGCGGGGGTCCGCCCGCCGTTGCCGCCGATGACGATGACGACGTTCGGGTCGCGCCAGGTGTGGTCGGCGGCCTTGTCGGAGGTGACGACGGTGACCTGTTCGCGCGCGGTGCCGAGTTCCTCGCAGATGACGAAGGTGCGGTGGACCCCGTCGAGGAGCAGGCCCAGTTCCGCGGGGCCGGCGCCGGGCGCGGTCAGTACGGCGACCTTGGTGTGGGCGCGGCAGACGTTCACGGCGCGGCGCAGGGTGCGTTTGTGGGCGACGACCACCTGTGCGTCGTCCCAGGGCATTCCGGCGCGGGCGAAGGCGGCGGCGACCGACGAGACGGCGGGGACGACCTCGACCTCCAGGCCGAACTCGGGTGCGCGCAGGGTCCGTACGACACCGAAGAAGCCGGGGTCCCCGTCGGCGAGGACGACGGCGGTGCCGCGGTGGCCGGCGATGCGGCGGGCGGCGAGGGCGACGCTGCCGAGGCGGATGCGCTCGGCGCCGGGGGGCACCTCGGGCAGCGCGAGGTGGTGCGCCGCGCCCGCCACGAGGGTGGCGGCGCCGAGGGCGCCGCGCGCCGCGTCGGTCAGCGGCGAACCGTCCCAGCCGATCACCGTGACCCGGTCGGCCATCGTTGTCAGTCTCCAGGGGGATGATGCAGGTCGTCAGGGGCGACGCCCGAGTGCGGGCTCCGTGAGATTACCTGGTGGAACCGCGGGGCGCGCGGTGGGGCGGCGGTGCGGCGGCGCCGCGTCCGGTCAGTTCCAGTCGGGGAACGAGCGGTAACCGCCGGAGTCGGCGAGTTCCTCCTCGGCGCCGTCCAGGTCCTCCGGGAGCAGGCTCCACACGATGAAGTCGGTGCGCACGTCGGTCCAGGTGCCGTCCTCGGTGCGCACGTGGGCTATGCAGGCGTTGCGGAGCACGCCCTCGCTGATGCAGCCGATCTTCTGGGCGACCTGCTGGGAGGCGGTGTTGCCGGCGGCGGTACGCAGTTCGATGCGTTCGAACTCCTGGTCGCCGAACAGCCACTGGGCGGTGGCCAGGGCGGCCTCGGAGGCGTATCCCTCGCCGCGGGCCCAGGGGGCGATGATGTAGGACAGTTCGGTGGCGCGGACGTGCCAGTTGGTCTTGCTCAGCTGGACGATGCCGACCAGGCGCTGGGTGAGGAACTCGGTGACCGCGAGGTCGAGGCCGCGGCCCGCGGTGCGTTCGGCGGGGGCGTGGCCGCCGATCCAGCGCAGGGCGGCCTCCTCGGTGAAGGGCTGGGGGACGTCGGTCCAGGCCGCGACCTGTTCGTCGTTCATCATCGCGGCCAGCGCGGGGACGTCGTCCTCGTCGAGGGGGCGCAGCACCAACCGCTCCGTGCTGATGGAGATGTTGGGGAAGGTGCTAGTCATGGCGCCGCTCCGTAACCTTCGGAAATACCGTCAGGGCCTGCTGAACTGTCCAGCATGCAGCATCCGCGCACCGCGTCGCACCACGGGGTCCGCCCCCCGTGCGGAAGCGGACCCCGGGTGCGGCGGCGCCGGGCGGATCAGAACGCCGGGACGACGGCTCCGTCGTACTTGTCCTCGATGAACTTCTTGACCTCGGGCGAGGTGAGCAGCTTGGCGAGCTTCTTCACGCGCGGGTCGCTCTCGTTGCCCTTCTTCACGGCGAGGAAGTTGGCGTACGGGTTGCCCTTGGCGGACTCGGCGGCGAGCGCGTCCTTGGCCGGGCTGAGCTTGGCCTCCAGGGCGTAGTTGCCGTTGATCACCGCGGCGTCGACGTCGCCGAGCGAGCGCGGCAGCTGGGCCGCCTCCAGCTCCTTGAACTTCAGGCCCTTGGGGTTGTCGGTGACGTCCTTGGGGGTGGCCTCGTAGCCGGCGCCGGCCTTCAGCTTGAGCAGGCCGTTGGTCTCCAGCAGCTTGAGCGCCCGGGCCTCGTTGGTGGTGTCGTTGGGGAGGGCGACGGTGGCGCCCTGCCCGAGGTCCGTGAGCTTCTTGACGCTCTTGGAGTAGACGCCGAGCGGCTCCAGGTGCACGGTGCCGCCGGGGACCGGCACGATGTCGGTGCCGTTCTTCTTGTTGAAGTCGTCCAGGTAGGGCTTGTGCTGGAAGTAGTTGGCGTCGACCTGGCCCTGCTGGACGGCCGTGTTGGGGGTCACGTAGTCGGTGAACTCCTTGACCTCCAGCTTGAGGCCGGCCTTCTGCGCCAGGTGGTCCTTGACGTAGGAGAGGATCTCGCCCTGCGGGGTGGGGGTGGCGGCGACGGTCAGCGTGGCGTTCGCGTCGCTCTTGCCGGAGCCGGAGTCCGAGCCGCCGCACGCGGTGAGCCCGAAGGTGAGGGCTCCGGCGGCCAGCACGGCAGAGGTGATCTTGGCGGTGTTACGCACGAAAAGTGCCTTTCCTTGGGTGGTGCGACCCCGTAGGGGGGAACGGGGAGTCTGGTACGGACGGGGCGGGACCCGGCGCCGGGTCAGGCCGCCTTGCTCACGTCGGCCGTGGCGGGATCGCCGCCTTTCCCGGCGCCGCCGGCCGCGCCGGCCCTGAGCAGCCGCAGCCTGGGCGCCGGTCCGGAGCGGCCGCCGCGCCGGTGCAGGGAACGGGCGGTGAAGTCGCCGGCGAACTGGATGACCGAGATGACCACGGCGAGGATCGCCACGGTGATCCACATCAGCTGGGTCTCGAAGCGCTGGTAGCCGTAGCGGATGGCGATGTCGCCGAGGCCGCCCGCGCCGACCGTGCCGGCCATCGCGGAGTAGCCGATGAGGGCGACGACGGTCGTGGTGGTGCCGGCGATCAGGGACGGCAGGGCCTCGGGCACGAGGACCTTGCGCACGACCGTCCAGGTGTTGCCGCCCATGGACTGCACGGCCTCGACGAGGCCGCCGTCCACCTCGCGCACGGAGGTCTCGACCAGCCGGGCGAAGAACGGGATGGCGCCGATGGCGAGCGGCACGATGGCGGCCTCACGGCCGATGGTGGTCCCGGTCACCCAGCGGGTGAAGTTCATCAGGGCGACCATGAGGATGATGAACGGCATGGAGCGGGCGATGTTGACCGTCTGGCCGATGACCTTGTTGGCGAGGACGTTCTGGAGCAGGCCACCCCGGTCGGTGAGGACCAGCAGGACGCCGAGCGGCAGTCCGCCGACGACGGCGATCAGCGTGGACCAGCCGACCATGTAGAGGGTGTCCCAACAGGCCTGGGACAGCAGCGGGTGCATCTCGGACCAGCTCATCGTGCGCCTTCCTTCACCAGCGGGTCGTCCTGGCCGACGACGTCGATCTGCAGGCCCTGCTCGCGCAGGAAGCCGACGGGTACGACGTTGTCCTCGTAGCGGCCGGGCAGTTCGATGCGCATCCGGCCGACCTGGAGGCCGCCGACGGTGTCGATGGCCGCGCCGAGGATCGATATGTCGATGTTGTAGGTGCGGGACAGCTGGGAGATGACGGGCTGGGTGGCGGCCTCGCCGTGGAAGGTGACGTCCAGGACGGTGCGGTCCTCGCCGCCGGCCTCGCCGCCCACCGGGAACAGCGCCGAGGCCAGCTGGGAGCCCGGCGTGGCGAGCAGCTCGCTCACGGTGCCGGACTCGACGATCCGGCCCCGCTCCATGAGCGCGGCGGAGTCGCAGATCGACTTGACGACGTCCATCTCGTGCGTGATGAGCAGGACGGTCAGGCCGAGCTGCCGGTTGAGGTCGCGCAGCAGCTGGAGGATGGAGCGGGTGGTCTCCGGGTCGAGCGCGCTGGTGGCCTCGTCGGACAGGAGCACCTTGGGGTCGCCGGCCAGGGCGCGGGCGATGCCGACGCGCTGCTTCTGGCCGCCGGAGAGCTGGGCGGGGTAGGCGCCTGCCTTGTCGGCGAGGCCGACCAGGTCGAGCAGTTCGAGCGCCCTGCGGGAACGTTCCTTCCCTGACGTGCCGAGGATCTCCAGGGGCAGTTCGACGTTGTCCCGGACGGTGCGCGTGGACAGCAGGTTGAAGTGCTGGAAGACCATGCCGATCCGGCTGCGCGCCTGCCGCAGCTCCCGGCCGGCCCGCGGGCCGCGCCCGGCGAGGGCGGTGAGGTCCTGCCCGGCGACGGTGACCGTGCCCGAGGTGGGCCGCTCCAGCAGGTTGATGCAGCGGATCAGCGAGGACTTGCCGGCACCGGACTGGCCGATGACGCCGTACACCTCGCCTTCGCGGACGTGCAGGTCGACGCCGTCGAGGGCGGTGACCTCGCGTCCGCGCGAGCGGTAGACCTTGGTGAGGCCCGATGTGGTGATCACGTGGGTTTCCGTCACTGTCGAGTGCGCGGCGCGTCGTGGGCGCCGGGCACGGCGTTCATGGTCGGGTGCGGCCGGAACGCGGCACGTCCGGGAGCGGAAGGAAGGGACGCGCGCGGGGGGCACGGGCTCAGTCGCCTGCGGCGGACGGGCCGGACGCGGGCGCGGACATGAGCGGGCACTCGCTTCGGGGCGCGAGGCTCAGGTGGTGCAGGGGCCCTCTAGAAGGCGCACATTCGACGCACAGGACACATACAACGAGCACCGGGCGTCATCGTCGCCTCGGTCGCAGGGATGCGGCAGCTCGTCGTGGTCATGCGATCAGTAAACCAGACCCATGGTGCTGACACGGCACCGCTGTCCGCATCGTGGACGTTCTTGGGACGCCCCCGGGCGGTGGCCGGGCAGGGCCTCGCCCACGCCGCTGACCAGCGGCGACAGGTCCGGCGGTGGTCCGCCCGCGGGGGCACCCGGAGCCGGTCGCGGGCCGGGCTGTGGCCAATGCCACGGCCGCACCCCGGAGCGTCGGGCGCCGGCGCCGGGGCGGGCGCGGTGGGGTCTTCGCCCCGTAATAGGGTCACAGGCATGCTTGATGCCCTGACGCTGGTGACCGGCGTCGCCGCGTTGCTGCTCGCCGCCTGGTGCGGCTGGGCCGCCTACCGTGACCAGCCGACGAAGGACTGGCACTTCATCGGGATGGCCGTGGTCACCGTGCTGGCCCTGGTCCAGCTGGTGATCGGGATCGTGCAGCTCGCGCGGGGCGAGAAGCCGGACCAGGGGGCGACGATCTTCGTGGCGTACCTGCTGGGCGCCTTCGCGTGCGTCCCGGCGGCCGCCTTCATGTCGCTGGCGGAGCGCACGCGCTGGGGTTCGGTGACGGTCGCGGCCGGCGGGGTCGTCCTCGCCGTGCTCGAAGTGCGGCTCTACGACATCTGGGGAGGCTGAGATGGCCACTGTCGGCCAGAAGCCGGCCAAGGCGGCGAAGGCCCGGCTCATCAGCGGGCCGGGCATCCTGCTCGTCTGGCTGTACGGCGTGATGGTGGTCGGCGCGGTCTCCCGCTCCGTCTACCAGATCGCGACCGACTTCGGCCGGGCCCCGCTCGCCTACTCGCTCTCGGCGGCGGCGGGCGTGGTCTACGGCTTCATCACCTACTCGCTGGTGCGCGGCGGGGAGAAGGCCCGCCGGGCCGCCCTGGTGTGCTGCGCCGCCGAGCTGGTGGGCGTGCTGACGGTCGGGACCTGGACGCTCGTCGAACCGTCCGCCTTCCCTGACGCGACCGTGTGGTCCGACTACGGCATGGGGTACGTCTTCATCCCCGTACTGCTCCCGCTGTCCGCGCTGTACTGGCTGCGCAAGGCCCGCGGGCAGGGACCGGCGGCCGCCTGAGCCGCCGCCGGGACCCGGGGTCTGATCCGAAGAAAGACCCTGGCTAGGCGGTCGCCACGTACGTGCCGGCCGGCTTCTCCAGGAGGATCATCGGGACGCCGTCGGGGCTGTCGAAGGTGCCCACCGTCTGGTAGCCGACGCGGCGGTACAGGCGCAGGTTGCCCTCGCTGCGGTGGCCGGTGTGCAGGCGGAAGCGGGTGGCGCCGCGCTCCTCGGCCAGGGCCGCCTCGACCGCGCGCAGCAGCCGGGCGCCGATGCCGTGGCCCTGGAGGCGGGGGTGGACGCAGAGTTTGCCGATGGCGGCCGCGCCCTCCTCGGTCGTGCTGCCGCGCACCGAGCCCACCACCTCGTCGCCGAGCCGGGCCACGAAGACGCAGTCGGCGGCGACCTCCTGACGGAGGGAGTCGAGGCTCTGCACGAGCGGGTCGATGCGGTAGTTGCCGTACAGCGCCGCCTCACTCTGGAAGCACAGGTACTGAAGCTTGAAGATCTGCTCCGCGTCCTGCTCGGTCGCCGCCGAGATGGTCACGCTCATGCCCATGTGCGCACGCCTCCCGCTCACCTGATCACCTGTCGTCCCCCACTCCTATCCCCGGGCTTCGCGCGCCGCAACCTCCGGTGCGAGCAAACGCCGTAGACATCCCAGACATCTGGAACGTTCCGGGCCGAGGCTGCCCTGTGAGATACCCAACTCCCCGGCGATCTCCCGGTAGGTGAGGTCCCTCGGCGACAGCAGGGCCTCCAGCAGCCGGGGGCAGCGGCCCGGCAGCCGGCCCACCGCGTCGCGCAGGGCGCGCCCCCGCGCGGCGGCCAGCGCCATGGACTCGGGTCCGCGCTCGCTGTCGTCGGCGGGTTCGAGGCCGTACGGACGCTCGATGGTGACGGTGCGTCGGGTCCGGCGCGCCTCGGAGCGGACGGCCCTGCGCAGCCAGCCCTGGGGGTCGTGCGGCGGCCCGTCCGTCTCCAGGCGCTCCAGCAGCCGCAGCCAGACCGCCTGTTCCAGGTCGCCCGGTTCCGTTCCGGCGGCATGTGCCTCGGCACAGGCCTCCGCGGCGAGCAGCGGGCGCAGGGCGGTGAGCATGTCGGGTGTCATATGCGGCACGACGCGACCGCCCCGGCACGAGGTTGCCGGGGCGGTCCGCGGTTCACACCGACGGGGGGCGGGACGGGTTCAGCGGTTGACGGACCGGCGGCTGAGGAAGTCCTCCCGGGCGAGCAGGCCGGTGTCGGCGTTGTCGGTGAAGATGCCGTCGATGCCGGTGGCGAAGTACGCCTGGAAGAGGCCGAAGGCGTCACCGTAGGCGTCCTTGGCGGTGCCCTTGCGGAACTTCGGCGGCAGGAACGGGTTCTCGTTGCGCATGGTGTACGGGTGCAGGACCAGCCCCGCCGCGTGCGCGTCCCGCACGAGCGTGCTGGGCCTGCCGAGGTTGCCGTCCGCCTCCTTGGGGATGACCAGGTCCACGGTCGGGCCGATGCCCTGCGCGTAGGAGGCGATCTCCTTCAGGCCCTTGGGGGTGATGAGGTCGGCCACCGTGCGCGGGTCGCCGGCCTCGACGAAGTCGTACGGGCGGCTGTCGGCGCCGGACAGGAGCACGGCCAGGGGGTTGTCCACGAGCCGGCGCAGCCGCTGGATGCTGGTGGGCTCGAAGGACTGGAGGATCACCGGCGAGTTCCTGCGGTCCTTGCCGTGCCTGCGCAGCAGCTTCGCCACCCGCTCCTCCAGGCCGAGGCCCAGCTTGCGGAAGTAGGTGGGGTGCTTGGTCTCGGGGTAGATCCACACCTGCCGGCCGCGGCGGCGGGTCTGCTCGTCCTGCCACTTCAGGACCTCTTCGAAGGTGGGGATCTCCCAGCGGCCGTCGTAGAGGGTGTTGTGCGGGCGGTTGGCCGGGATGCGTTCGACGGCGCGCAGCGTCTTCAGCTCGGCGAGCGTGAAGTCCTCCGTGAACCAGCCGGTGGTGGGCACCCCGTCGAGGACCTTGGTGGTCCGGCGGCCGGCGAACTCGGGGTGGTCGGCGACGTCCGTGGTGCCGCCGATCTCCGGCTCGTGCCGGCACACGAGGTGGCCGTCCCGGGTGGACACCAGGTCTCCGGCCTCGACGACGTGCGCGCCGAGGTCGAGGGCCAGCTCGTAGGAGCCGAAGGTGTGCTCGGGCCGGTATCCGCTGGCGCCGCGGTGGCCGATGACCGTCGGCACGGGCAGGCTCCCGAGACCGCCGGGCCGGCCGGTCCCGCCGTGCCCGGCCGCGGTGGGCGCGGCCGGGGCCTGCGCGGGCCCCGCCTGTGCGGCGCCGGCCGTGCCGGGTGCTCCGAGGACCGCTCCCCCGGCGCCGAGCACCGCGGCCCCGAGCAGCGTCCGGCGCCCGGTCCGGGCCGTGCTTCCGCCGGACTCCCGCGCCTGCCCCTGCCGCTGCGGCTCCTGCGTCCCCATGTCCGCCTCCTGGTCTCGTGTCGTCGGTGCGCGCCGATCGTAGGGGGGCCGGGGTGACGGCCGGGAGGCCCCGGACGGAACACGGGGGTGACGCCGGATGACGCGCCGGCGGGGCGGGAGGGACGGACGGGAGTGACGGGAGGGGACGGGCCGGCACGGGCGGGTGACGCCCCGTAACCTCCGTCACACCGTTGCGTGCCGTTCACCGGGGCGTGACGGGGCTCCCGCGCAGGTAAACGTACGTCAACAGTACGTAAGAGGTGGTGAGCCCGATGTGCATTCGGGGCCGCGCCGCGAGTATCGTCCTCACCTGCACAGACTTCATAGAGAATCCCTTGACACCGGAGGGCCCGTTGTCCCGCTTCGCGCTCATCAAGGCAGTGCTCGGTCCGATCATGCGCCTGATGTTCCGCCCACAGGTGGAGGGCGCGGAGCGCATTCCCGGCGACGGTCCGGTCATCCTGGCCGGCAACCACCTGACGTTCATCGACTCGATGATCCTCCCGCTGGTCTGCGACCGTCAGGTGTTCTTCATCGGCAAGGACGAGTACGTCACCGGGAAGGGCTTCAAGGGCCGTCTGATGGCCTGGTTCTTCACCGGTGTCGGCATGATCCCCGTCGACCGCGACGGCGGCCGGGGCGGGGTCGCGGCGCTGATGACCGGGCGCCGGATCCTGGAGGAGAACAGGATCTTCGGCATCTATCCCGAGGGCACCCGCTCCCCCGACGGCCGGCTGTACCGGGGCCGCACCGGCATCGCCCGGCTGACGCTGATGACGGGCGCGCCGGTCGTTCCGTTCGCCATGATCGGCACGGACAAGCTGCAGCCGGGCGGGGCGGGGCTGCCCCGTCCGGGCAAGGTCACCGTGCGCTTCGGCGAGCCGATGGAGTTCTCCCGCTACGAGGGCATGGACCGCGACCGGTACGTGCTGCGGGCGGTGACGGACTCGGTGATGACCGAGGTCATGCGGCTGTCGGGGCAGGAGTACGTGGACATGTACGCCACCAAGGCGAAGGCGGCGTAGGCCCGCGGCGCACGGGCGGCCGGGCGCCGCGGGCCTACGCCCGCGTGAGCCGCGGGTGACCGGGCGCCGCGGGGGTTGCTGGGCTCCGCCGGGTGCGGCACCGCGGTGGTTGATCGCGTCCGCGCGGCGTCAGCCGCTCACGGACACGGCACCCGTGCGGGGCGCCGCCTCCCCGGGGTTCCCGGGCCTCCGGCTTCAGAGCTTCTCGTGCTTCAGCAGCACCCAGGCCGCCGCCGCTGCCGCCAGGAGGACCGCCGCGCCGGCGCCCGAGGCCAGGTGAAGGCCGTGGACGAAGGCTTCGCGGGCCGCGGAGAGCAGGGACTCGGCTGTGGGGGCCGGCAGGCCGGCCGCCGCCTCCACCGCACCGCCCAGGGACTCGTGGGCCCGCGCCGGTGTGCCGCTCGGGCCGCTGAAGCCCCGGTAGGCGGCGGTGACGATGGAGCCGAGCAGGGCGATGCCCAGGGCCGCGCCGAGTTCGTACGCCGTCTCCGAGACCGCGGAGGCGGCGCCCGCCTGGTCCTTGGGCACGCTGGAGAGGATCACGTCGGCGGTCACCGTGAAGGAGAGGCCGGCGCCGACGCCGACCACCAGCAGGGCCGAGCCGAGCAGCGGGTAGCCGGTGGCACCGCTGAGCGCCGTCAGCGCCGCCAGGGCCAGGCCCACCGCGGCGAGTCCGCCGGAGACCACCACCCGCACCGAGAACCGACGGGCCGCGCGGCCGGCCACCAGACCCGCCACCACGGCACCCACGGCGGCCGGCAGCTCGGCCAGGCCCGCCTCGAACGGCCGCCTGCCCTGCACCAGTTGCAGGTACTGGGACAGGAAGAAGACCAGTCCGGACATGCCGAGCACGGTCAGCAGGTCGGCGAGGACGGCACCGCTGAAGCCGCGGCTGCGGAAGAGCCGCATGTCCAGCAGCGGCACGGGCATCGTGAGCTGGCGGCGGACGAAGCCGTACAGCGCGGCCACGCCGAGCAGGCCCGTGCCGAGGACCGCCCAGGTGAACCCGTGCGCTGCGGCCTCCTTGACCGCGTACACGGTGGCGATCATGCCGACCAGGGACAGCAGGACGCTGGCGAGGTCCCACGGGCCCGGGTGGGGGTTGCGGGACTCGGGCAGCAGGCGGACGCCGACCAGGACGAGCACGGCCATCACGGGCAGGTTGATCAGGAAGACCGAGCCCCACCAGAAGTGTTCGAGCAGGAACCCGCCGACGATGGGCCCCACGGCCATGCCGGCGGAGGCGGCCGCGCCCCAGACGCCGACGGCGAGGCTGCGCTCGCGCGGGTCGTGGAAGAGGTTGCGGATGAGGGCGAGCGTGGCCGGCATCAGGGTGGCACCGGCGACACCGAGCAGCGCCCGGGCCAGGATCATCATCTCCGGCGTGGCCGCGTAGGCGTTGAGCACGGAGATCAGGCCGAACGCGGTGGCACCGCCGAGCAGGATGCGCTTGCGGCCGATGCGGTCACCGAGGCTGCCCATGGAGACGAGCAGACCGGCGATGACGAACGAGTAGACGTCGCCTATCCAGAGCAGCTGGGTGCCGGAGGGCTCGAGGTCCTCACTGATGTAGGGGGTCGCGAGACCGAGGACGGTCGCGTCGACGGCCACCAGCAGCACGGCCAGGACGAGGACGCCGAGCGCGAGCCAGCGGCCCGGGCGCTTCTCCGTCTCCGCCGCCGCGGCCGGCTGCAGGGTGCTGGTCATGGTTCCTCTCTCCGTGGTTCGTCCGTACGCAGGGCGCCGCCGAGCAGCAGCTCCACGATCATGTAGGTGTAGTCCTTGGGGGCCACCCGGCCCTCGGCCACGGCCCAGGCGCCGGAGGCCATCAGGCCGTACAGCGCCTCGGTGAGCCAGGCGGGGGTGAGGTCGATGCGGAACTCACCGCTGCGCTGGCCGCGCCGGAACAGGGCCTCGATCCGTTCGTCGATCCGCGCCCAGCCCGCGTTCTGCTCCTCGCCCTCGAACAGCTGGTTCTCGGAGTAGAGGAAGGCCAGCAGACCGGCCGCGGACTCCGTCTCGCGCACCAGCCGGTGCACGGCCTCACGCGCCGGGCCCTCGTGGGTCCTGGCCGCGTCGAGCGCGGCCTCGCACTCCTGGATGCCGAGCGCCTCCAGCGCACGCACGAGCGCGTCCCGCCCGGCGAAGTGCCGGTGCAGCGTGGCGCGGCTGATCCCGGCCGCCCGGGCGACCTCGTCCATCGTCGCGGTGGACTTGCGGGTCAGCAGGGCCGCGGCGGTGCGCAGCACGTGGTCACGATCGACAGCCATGAGACAACCATACACCGATTGAGACATTCATGTCTCACCAGCGGCGTACGCGTCTCAGCGGCCCGCCGTGCACAGGAGCGAGGCGGGCCGGGAGGGAGAGAGGGGCGCGGGGGCGGCGGGGCTCAGTGCCAGGGCAGCCGGGCGCGCCGGTCCCAGTAGGCGCGCGGCTCCTCGGCCAGGGCGTCGAGGCGGGCCGCCTGCTCCTCGTCGAGGTCCACGGCCGGGGCGTGCAGGTTGGAGGCGAGCTGGTCGAGGGTGGCCGCGCCGGAGAGGACGACGCCCGCCCACGGCCGGCGCAGGACCAGGGCGAGGGCCACCGCGTCGCAGCCGTAGCCGGTCTGCCGGGCCACCTCACGCAGCGCCTCGGGTGCCTGCGGGCCGGCCAGCCGCCCGTTGGCCATGCCCTCCTTGACGATCACGGTGAGCCCGGCGTCATGGGCCTCGGCGAGGGCGGGTCCGGCGGAGGTCTCCAGGGCGTTGTACGTCGACTGGACCGTACGGAAGAGGGGCTCGCCGTCGACGGTCACGGCCAGGGCGGCCCGGATCGCGTCGGCCTGGGCGGGGCCGCTGGTGGAGAAGCCGACGGTCGTGCCCGACGCGGCGGCCTCGGCGAGGCGGGCGTGCAGTTCCTTGTCGGTCAGGGCCGGGCTGTCCGGCGTCACCGAGTGGATCTGGTAGAGGTCGATGCGGTCGCCCAGCAGTGCGGCGCTCTCCGCGCGCTGCCGCTCGTAAGTGGCGAGGCCGTGGTCCTTGACCTCGTGCCGCTCGGCGTCGGTGCGCCAGTCGGCCGTGTAGGTGTACCCCCACTTGCTGCCGACGACCACGTCGCCGGCCTGCGGACGGGCGCGCAGCCAGTCGGCGAGGAACTCCTCCGAGCGGCCGTAGGAGCGGGCGGCGTCGACATAGCGCACGCCCTGGGCGTAGGCGGCGTCCAGGAGTTCGTGGGTACGGGCGCGCAGGGCGTCGACGGAGCGGTCGGCACCGAGGTCGCGGTCACGGCCGAGGTTGATGTACCCGGGGCGCCCGACGGCGGCGAGGCCGAGGCCGAGGTGACAGGTGGGGGTGGTGGCTGCGGCCAGTCGCGCGAAAGGCATCGCGGGCTCCGTTCCGGTCGGCTCCGTGCTGCGACCAACGTACCCGCGACGCCCCACGCGTCACTCACCCGCTACTTCCCGGCGTTCGCCCATGCGTGCTGGGCGGCCAGGTCGGCCTTGACCTCGGCGAGCTGGACGGCGACCGCGCTGGGGGCGGTGCCGCCGCGCCCGCTGCGGGAGGCGAGGGCGCCGGGCACGTTGAGCACCGTGCGCACCTCGGGCGTCAGGTGGGCGGAGATCTTCGCGAACTGCTCGTCGGTCAGTTCGTCCAGCTCCTTGCCCTCGGCCTCGGCGGTCTTGACGCACTCGCCGGCCACCTCGTGCGCCACCCGGAACGGCACGCCCTGCTTGACCAGCCACTCGGCGACGTCGGTGGCCAGGGAGAAGCCGGCCGGTGCCAGTTCCTCCATGCGCTCGCGGTGGACGGTGAGGGTGGCCATCATGCCGGTGAAGGCGGGCAGCAGGAGTTCGAGCTGGTCGCAGGAGTCGAAGACCGGCTCCTTGTCCTCCTGCAGGTCGCGGTTGTACGCCAGCGGCAGGGCCTTCAGCGTGGCCATCAGGCCCGTCAGGTTGCCGATGAGGCGGCCCGACTTGCCGCGCGCCAGCTCGGCGATGTCGGGGTTCTTCTTCTGCGGCATGATCGACGAGCCGGTGGAGAAGGCGTCGTGCAGCGTCACGAAGGAGAACTCCTTCGTGTTCCAGATGATGATCTCCTCGGCGATGCGGGAGACGTTGACGCCGATCATCGCGGTGATGAAGACGAACTCGGCGACGAAGTCGCGCGAGGCGGTGCCGTCGATGGAGTTGCCGACGCTGCCGCGCTCGAAGCCCAGGTCGCGGGCGACCGCCTCCGGGTCGAGGCCCAGCGAGGAGCCGGCGAGGGCGCCCGAGCCGTAGGGCGACACGGCGGTCCGCTCGTCCCACTGGCGCAGCCGCTCGGCGTCCCGGGACAGAGCCTGCACGTGGGCGAGGACGTGGTGGGCGAAGAGGACCGGCTGGGCGTGCTGGAGGTGGGTGCGGCCGGGCATCGCCACGTCCGGGTGCGCCTCGGCGAGGGAGACCAGCGCGTCCTGGAGGTCGGCGATCAGACCGCCGATGATCCGGGCGTGGTCGCGCAGGTACATGCGGAAGAGGGTGGCGACCTGGTCGTTGCGGGACCGGCCGGCGCGCAGCTTGCCGCCGAGGTCGGGGCCGACGCGCTCCAGCAGGCCGCGCTCCAGGGCGGTGTGGACGTCCTCGTCGGCGAGGGTGCCGGTGAAGGAGCCGTCCGCCACGTCGGCCTCGAGCCGGTCGAGTCCGGCGGTCATGCCGGTCAGCTCGTCCTCGCTGAGCAGACCGGCCGTGTGCAGCACGCGCGCGTGGGCGCGCGATCCGGCGATGTCGTAGGGCGCGAGCCGCCAGTCGAAGTGGACGGACGCGGACAGTTTCGCCAGGGCCTCGGCGGGTCCGTCGGCGAAACGGCCGCCCCAGAGCCGTACGTCACCGCTGTTGCTGCTCACTCGCTTAGCTCCTAGGGAGGTGTGGGTGTACGAACCGTACTCGTGCCGGGTCCGCGCCGGGCCGTGCCGTGCACGCGGCGCGCGCCGCGCGGCGGGCTGGCATGCATGAGTATGCAGAACTATGCATGGATCGTCAATCGAGCCGCGGCCCGGCGCCACACCCCAGCCCGGCGACGCGCCGCCGGGGCCGGGGCGCGCTGCCGGGGCCGGGGCGCGCTGCCGGGCCGGGGCGCGCCGGAGCCGCAATTCCTTAGACAGGCGAACGAGTTTCGCGGATAATCGGTGGACATGGGAAAGACGTATGAGCGCATAGACGGCAGGCTCCGTACCTTCATCGAGGAGCAGCCCCTCTTCTTCACCGCGACCGCGCCGCTCTCCGGCGAGGGCACGGTCAACCTCTCCCCCAAGGGACTCAAGGGCTGCCTCGCGGTGCTCGACGAGCACACCGTGGCCTACCTGGACTTCGCCGGGTCCACCGCGGAGACCATCGCGCACCTGCGGGAGAACGGCCGCATCACCCTGATGTGGTGCGCCTTCCAGGGGCCGCCCAACATCGTCCGCGTCCACGGCCGGGGCGAACCGGTCTTCCGCGACGACCCGCGGTTCCCCGAACTGCTCGCCCGGTTCCCCGACATCGACCCGGCGACGCACGGACTGCGCGCGGTCGTGGTCGTGCACGCCTCGCTGATCCGCGACACCTGCGGCTACGCGGTGCCCTTCATGGCGTACGAGGAGGACCGCGACCTGCACGGCAGGCGCTTCGCCCGGGAGGACGACGCCTCGCTGAGCGAGTACTTCACCAAGAAGGAGCACGTCGCGACCAGTCTGGACGGGCTGCCGGGGCTGCCGCTGCCCCTGCCGCCGTCCCCGGTCTGAACCGGCCGCCCCGGCGGGGGGTCATCCGGCGACGCCGTCCCCCTCGGCCGTGCGCCGGTCGTCCACGGCGCCGTCCTCGCCGGCGGGCAGCCGCACCGTGAACGCCGTCGCGCCCGGGCGGCTCTCCAGGCCCACCGTGCCGCCGTGCGCCTCGGCCACCGCGGCCACGATCGACAGACCCAGGCCCGCCCCGGCACCGCCGGACGTACCCGCGCGCCGGCGGTCGGCGCGGGTGAAGCGTTCGAAGACGCCCGGCCGGACCTCCTCGGGGACGCCGGGACCGTCGTCGTGGACGCGCAGGACCACGCCGTTGCCGCCGGCCTCGCGGACCCCCTCCAGGGAGACCGTCACCTTCGTGCCCGCGGGGGTGTGCAGCCGCGCGTTGGCCAGCAGGTTGGCCAGCACCTGGTGGAGCCGGTGGGCGTCGCCGGTCACCGTCACCGGGTCCTCGGGCAGCTCCAGCGCCCAGTGGTGCCCCGGGCCCGCCGCCCGCGCGTCCGTGACGGCGTCCAGGACCAGGCGGGTCAGGTCGACCGGACGGCGCTCCAGGGGGCGGCCGGCGTCCAGCCGGGCCAGCAGCAGCATCTCGTCGACCAGTTCGCCCATCCGCGCGGACTCCGCGGCGATGCGCTCCAGGGCGCGGGTGACCTCGGGCGGCACCGGCCCCGGGTGCAGCAGCGCCAGCTCCGCGTGACCGCGCACCGAGGCGACCGGTGTGCGCAGCTCGTGGCTGGCGTCGGCGGCGAAGCCGCGCAGCCGTTCCTCGCTCGCGTGCCGCTTGGTCAGCGCGTCCTCGACATGGTGCAGCATGCGGTCGAAGGCCGCCCAGACCCGGCCCACCTCGCTGCGCGGATCGATGTCGCCGGTGCGCTGCGGCAGCGCCACCTCGCCGCTGGCCAGCGGGAGCTCGCTGACGCGGGTGGCGGTGGCCGCCACCCGGCTCAGCGGCCGCAGCGACCAGCGCACCCACAGGGCGCCCGCGACGCCCGCGGCGGCGAGCCCGAGTCCGAAGACGCCCCCGGCGACCAGTTCCAGCCGGTGGACCGCGGCCCGCACCGGCTCCATGGGCAGGCCGGTGACCAGGACGTCCCCGTCGCGTCCCGGGCAGGCCGCCAGCCGGTAGTCGCCGAGCGCCGACAGGTGCGCCGTGCGGCCGGTGCGGTCCGTCGGCAGGGCCGCCAGGGCGGCCCGGTCGGCGGCGGTGAGGGTGACGTCGAAGCCCGGATGGGAGCGGGAGGGGACCACCGCCGCGTTGGTGATCCGGCCGGCGACGAGCCGCGCGCCGAAGGTCGCGGCGGCCTGACGGCGGGTGTCACCGTGCTCGTCGCCGTCGTGGTCGGACGGCTTGACGGCCCCCTCGGCACCGGCTCCGTAGGCCCCCTCGGCGCCTCCGGCCGCCCCGGTGCCCTCGGACCCCTTGGACCCCTTGGACCCGTAAGTCCCGTGTTCCAGGCTCTCGGCGAAACCCGCGCCGGTCTGCCGCAGCTGCTCGTCGAGCCGGCCGGTGAGGAAGCCGTCCAGTTCCAGCACCGCCGCCACCCCGACGGCCGCGCAGCTCACCGCGAGCAGCACGACCAGGCCGGCGGTCAGCCGGGCCCGCAGCGTCCGCGGCCACGGCAGACGCCGTGCCGGCCCGGAAGCGGCGGCCCGCGCGCGGGCGCTCACGGCGCCGGCTTCAGGACGTACCCGGCGCCGCGCACCGTGTGGATCATCGGCTCGCGGCCCGCGTCCACCTTCTTGCGCAGGTAGGAGATGTACAGCTCGACCACATGGGCCTGGCCGCCGAAGTCGTAGGACCACACCCGGTCGAGGATCTGCGGCTTGCTGAGCACCCGGCGCGGGTTGTGCATCAGGAGGCGGAGCAGTTCGTACTCGGTCGGGGACAGCTCGATCAGTTCCCCGGCCCGGGTGACCTCGCGGGCGTCCTCGTCCATGACCAGGTCGCCCACGGTCAGCCGCGGGCCGTCCGCCTGCTGCCGGGCCATGCCGGCCCGGCGCAGCAGCCCGCGCAGCCGCGCCACCACCTCCTCCAGGCTGAACGGTTTGGTGACGTAGTCGTCACCGCCTGCGGTGATGCCCGCGACGCGGTCCTCCACCGCGTCCCGGGCGGTGAGGAAGAGCACACAGACGTCCGGCCGCACGGCGCGCAGTTCCCGCAGCACCGAGAAGCCGTCGGTGTCCGGGAGCATCACGTCGAGCACCACGGCGTCCGGCCGCAGGGCGCGCGCACCGGCCACCGCGGCGGCCCCGTCCCCGGCGCCGCGCACCTCCCAGCCCTGGTAGCGCAGGGCTCCGCAGAGCACCTCGGCGAGATCCGGGTCGTCGTCGACGACGAGGACGCGGACGGGCGTGCCGTCGGGCCGGGTGAGCGCGGGGAGGCCGGAGGCGGCCGGGCGGGGTGTGTCCATGGCCCTTCCAGCATCGCCGACGGCCCGCGCGGGCGAGACGGCGGGCGCCTCTGAGTTCTCTGTGAAGGGCCGGCCCGGGCCCCGTTTCAGAGCCCCCTCAGAGGTTCGGCCCGCACAGTGGCGTTTTGGACCGGTGAAAGGACGGACGGCCATGACCACGGTGTACGAACGGCGGGCGGCACCGCCCGTGCCGCCGGTCCCCCGGCGCTCACCGGCGGGCGCCGTGTCCGCGCTGCTGTGGGCCGGGGCCGCCGCGGTGCTCGCCCTGTGGTGGTCGGACACGGCCTCCGTCGTGGGCGCGGCGGGCTGGCTGACCGGCGCCGGACGGATCACGGGGCTGCTGTGCGGCTACTCGTGCGCGGTGCTCGTCGGGCTGATGGCCCGGGTGCCGCTGCTGGAACGCCGCGTCGGTTCCGACCGGGTGTCCCGCTGGCACGCCCGGGCGGGCCGGTACACGGTGTGCCTGCTGGCCGTGCACGTCGTGCTGATCCTGGCCGGGTACGCCGCCCAGGACCGCGCCTCGGTGCTGCACGAGGCGGTCACCGTAGTCCTGGACTACCCCGACATGCTGATGGCCACCGCGGGCACGGTGATCCTCTTCGCCGCCGGTGTCACCTCGGCGCGTGCGGTGCGCCGCCGGACCAGCCACGAGTTCTGGTACTACACCCACCTGCTCACCTACGCCGCCGTCTTCCTCGCCTTCTGGCACCAGCTCGCGCTGGGCGAGCAGTTCAACGGCAGGACCTCCGCCACCGCCGCCTGGTACACGCTGTACGGGGGCGTGAGCGCGCTGGTGCTGTGGTTCCGCGTGCTGGTCCCGGTACGGCTCAACCTGCGGCACCGGATGCGGGTCGAGTCGGTGCACCGGGAGGCGCCCGGCGTGTACTCGGTGGTCGTCCGGGGCCGGCACCTGGACGAACTCGGCGCCCGGCCCGGCCAGTTCTTCCGCTGGCGGTTCCTGGCCGAGGGCATGGGCCGGACGTCGACGCCCTACTCCCTGTCCGCGCCGCCCCGCCCCGGTCTGCTGCGCATCACCGTCAAGGCGCTCGGCGACCACAGCGCGGCCGTGCCGCTGCTGCGGCCGGGCACCCGGGTGTGGGCGGAGGGCCCGTACGGCGCGCTGACCGCCGAGCGGCAGACATCGCCCCGTTCGCTGCTGATCGCGGCCGGGGTCGGCATCACCCCGCTGCGGGCGCTGTTCGAGACGCTGCCCGGCGAGGTCACCCTGCTGTACCGGGCCCGTACCGCCGAGGACCTGGCCCTGGGCGCCGAGCTGGAGGCCGTCGCGCGCTGGCGCGGCGCCCGGGTGCTGTACGCGCTCAACGACGCGGAGGGCCGGCGCCCCGCCCTCACGGCCGCGTCGCTGCGCGAAGCCGTCCCCGGCCTGGCCGGGCACGACGTGTACCTGTGCGGTCCGCACGCCTTCGCCCAGGACGTGTACGCGGCGCTGCGGGCCGCCGGGGTGCCGGACCGGCGTATCCACCACGAGTCGTTCGAACTGTGAGGCAGCCGTGCACCCGTTGAGGAAGAACCGTCCGCTGCGCCGGATCGTGCTGGCGAGCGCCGCGACCGTCTCCGGTCTCGTGATGCTGCTGTCCCTCAAGCCGCACACGCCCGCGACGATCGTCGCGGCGCCCGCGCCGGCGCCGGCCGAGTCGGGCGGCAGCGGTGCCGCCGGCGGGTCCACCGGCGGGTCCACCGGCACCAGGACCGTGACCGGTGAGAGCGTGCAGACCCGCTGGGGTCCCGTCCAGGTGCGGATCACGGTCGACAGCGGCCGGATCACGGAGGTGACCGCGGTCGCCTACCCCACGGACAACCCCCGCGACCAGGAGATCAACAGCTACGCCCTGCCCGCCCTGCGCAGGGAGGCGCTGACCGCGCAGAGCGCGGACATCGACGCGGTCTCCGGGGCCACGTACACCAGTGACGGCTACCGGCGCTCGCTCCAGTCCGCGCTGGACCGGGCCGGTGGCTGAGGGCGCGGCCCGGGCCGTCGTGCGGCACGCCGAGGAGGTCATGGGGACGGTCTTCTCCTTCGACGTCCGCGGCGGGGAGAGCGGCGCCGTGCGGGCGGCGCTGGCCGCGGCGGTGGCCTCGTTGCACCGGGCCGACGAACGGTTCAGCACCTACCGCGCGGACAGCCAGGTCTCCCGGCTGGCGCGCGGCGAGATCACCGAGCGGGAGTGCGCTCCCGAGGTCGCCGAGGTGCTCGCGCTGGGCGCCGAGGCGGAGCGGGTCAGCGAGGGCTGGTTCAGTCTGCGCCACGGGGGGTCCCTCGACCCGACGGGCATCGTCAAGGGCTGGGCGGCCGAGCGGGCGGCGCGGCGGATCGCGGCGGCGGGAGCGGACGCGGTCAGCGTGAACGGCGGCGGGGACGTGCAGGTGCTGGGCGCCCCCGGACCGCAGCGGCCGTGGCGGGTCGGTGTGTCGGACCCGCTGCGTCCGGGGGCCCTGGCCGCGGTGGTCTCGTCGGCCGGGAGGGCGGGGCTGGCCGTGGCCACCTCCGGCACGGCCGAGCGCGGCGCCCACATCACCGACCCGCGCACGGGCAGGCCCGCGGTGACCGACCTGGTGGCGGTCACGGTGGTGGCCCCGGAGCTGACGTGGGCGGACTGCTGGGCCACGGCCGCGTTCGCGAGGGGTGCGCGGGCGGGACTGGCCTGGCTGGAGTCGCTCCCCGGGGTGGAGGCGCTGATGATCACGGCGGACGGTGCGGCACGGTCCACGAGCGGCCTGGCGGCCCACCTGGGCTGACCGGACCCGCGCCCCGCCTCGGCCGACGAGCCTGCCGGCCCCGGCCCGCTCAGCCGGCCAGGCCTGCCGGCCTCAGCCCGATCGAGCCTGCCGCCCCGCCCCGCCTCGGCCGACGAGCCTGCCGCGCCGCCTCAGCCGGCCGAGCCGACCGCCTCGCACCGCCTCAGCCGACGGGCTCGCGGCCGCGGCGACCGCCCGTCGGCGGGTCGGGCGCGTCCGAGCCGGTGGGGTGCGGGTCAGTGCCCGTTCTGCGCCAGTCTCAGCAGGTGGTCGGCGAGGGCCTGGCCGCCGCTCGGGTCCCGGCTGATCAGGAGCAGGGTGTCGTCGCCGGCGATGGTGCCGAGGATGTCGTGCAGCTCGGCCTGGTCGATGGCCGAGGCCAGGAACTGCGCGGCGCCCGGCGGGGTGCGCAGCACCACGAGGTTCGCCGACGCCTCCGCCGAGATCAGCAGCTCCTGCGAGAGCCGCCGCATCCGCTCCTCCTTGGCGGACTCGCCCAGCGGTGCGCGGGGCGTGCGGAAGCCGCCCTCGCTGGGGACCGCGTAGATGAGGTCGCCCTCGTTGTTGCGGATCTTGACGGCGTTCAGCTCGTCGAGGTCGCGGGAGAGCGTCGCCTGGGTGACACTCAGCCCGTCGTCCGCCAGCAGCTTGGCCAACTGGCTCTGCGAGCGCACCGGTTGCCGGTTGAGGATGTCCACGATCCTGCGGTGGCGTGCGGTGCGGGTCTGCGGCAGGGCGGGCCCGGCGGCTGAGCCGTCACTGTGCTCGTGGTCCTGTGCCTGACTCATCGTCGTCCCATTTCTGCGGATCATCCCTCCCCGTCGGCCACGTCCAGGACGCCCGGCAGTGCCCCGAGGAACGCGTCCACGTCGTCGTCGCCGAGGTTCAGCGGCGGCATCAGCCGGACGACGTCGGGAGCGGGCGCGTTCACGAGGAAGCCGGCCTCCTGGGCCGCCTGTTGCACCTGTGGCGCGTGCGGCCCGGTGAGCACGATACCCAGGAGCAGCCCCGCGCCCCGGACGTGGTCGACCAGCGGGTGGCCCAGTGCCTCGATCCCCTCGCGCAGCCGTTCACCCTGCCGCTTGACGTTCTCCAGCAGCCCCTCGCCCGCGACGGTGTCCAGCACGGCGAGTCCGGCGGCGCAGGCGACCGGGTTGCCGCCGAAGGTGGTGCCGTGCTGGCCGGGCTTCAGCAGGTCGGCGGCGCGGCCGAACGCGACCGTCGCGCCCAGCGGAAGGCCGCCGCCGAGGCCCTTGGCGAGGGTGACGACGTCGGGCAGGACGCCGTCGTGGGCCTGGTACTCGAACCAGTGCCCGGTGCGGCCGATGCCGGTCTGCACCTCGTCCAGGACGAGCAGCGCGCCGGTCGCGGCGGTGATGGCGCGGGCCGCCTTCAGATAGCCGGCGGGCGGTACGACGACGCCGTTCTCGCCCTGGATCGGCTCGATGACGACCAGGGCGGTGTCCTCGGTGACGGCGGCGGCCAGCGCCTGCGCGTCGCCGTACGGCACGTGCGTGACGTCACCGGGCAGCGGCCGGAAGGGCTCCTGCTTGCCGGGCTGGCCGGTGAGGGCCAGGGCGCCGATGGTGCGGCCGTGGAAGCCGCCCTGCGTGGCGACCATGTGGGTGCGCCCGGTGAGCCGTCCGATCTTGAAGGCGCCCTCGTTGGCCTCGGCGCCGGAGTTGCAGAAGAACACCCTGCCGTCGCGGCCGAAGTGCTGGAGCAGCCGCTCGGCGAGGGCGACCGGCGGTTCGGCGACGAACAGGTTGGAGACGTGGCCCAGGGAGGCGATCTGCCGGCTGACGGCCTCGACGACCGCCGGGTGGGCGTGGCCGAGGGCGTTGACCGCGATGCCGCCGACGAAGTCGAGGTACTGCCTGCCGTCGGCGTCCCAGAGCCTCGTGCCCTCGCCGCGGACCAGGGGCAGGCGCGGTGTGCCGTAGTTGTTCATCAGCGCGCCCTGCCACCGGGCGGTCAGCTCCGCGTTGCTCACGACTCCCCCTCTTCGTCCGGCACGACCATCGTGCCGATGCCTTCGTCGGTGAAGATCTCCAGCAGGATCGAGTGCTGGACCCGGCCGTCGATGACGCGGGCGGTGTTCACCCCGCCGCGCACGGCGTGCAGGCAGCCCTGCATCTTCGGCACCATGCCCGAGGACAGGTCCGGCAGCAGCTTCTCCAGCTGGCTCGCGGTGAGGCGGCTGATCACCTCGTCGGAGTTCGGCCAGTCCTCGTAGAGGCCCTCGACGTCGGTGAGGACCATGAGGGTCTCGGCGCCCAGTGCCGCAGCGAGTGCCGCAGCCGCCGTATCAGCATTGACGTTGTAGACATGTCCGTCGTCCTGGGAGCGGGCGATCGAGGAGACGACCGGGATGCGGCCGTCGGCGAGCAGGGCCTCGATCGCGCCGGTGTCGATCGCGGTGATCTCGCCGACGCGCCCGATGTCGACCGGCTCGCCGTCGATCTCGGGGGTGTGCTTGGTGGCGGTGATGGTGTGCGCGTCCTCGCCGGTGAGGCCGACGGCGAGCGGGCCGTGCTGGTTGAGCAGCCCGACCAGTTCGCGCTGTACCTGCCCGGCCAGCACCATCCGTACGACGTCCATGGCCTCCTCGGTGGTGACGCGCAGGCCCGCCTTGAACTCGCTGACGATGCCGTGCCTGTCGAGGGCGGCGCTGATCTGCGGGCCGCCGCCGTGCACGACGACCGGCTTGAGTCCGGCGTGCCGCAGGAAGACGACGTCCTGGGCGAAGGCGGCCTTCAGGTCCTCGTCGATCATGGCGTTGCCGCCGAACTTGATGACGACGGTCCTGCCGTGGTGGCGGGTGAGCCAGGGCAGGGCCTCGATGAGGATCTTGGCCTTGGGCAGTGCCGTGTGTTTCCGCGTCGTGGTCATGAGGAGTACGCGCTGTTCTCGTGGACGTAGTCGGCGGTGAGGTCGTTGGTCCAGATCGTGGCGGTCTCGGAGCCGGCGGCGAGGTCGGCGACGATGTGCACCTCGCGGTAGCGCATGTCGACCTTCTCGCGGTCCTCGCCGACCGAGCCGTTCTTGCAGACCCAGACGCCGTTGATGGCGACGTTCAGCCGGTCCGGCTCGAAGGCGGCCCCGGTGGTGCCGATCGCGGACAGGACGCGGCCCCAGTTGGGGTCCTCGCCGTGGATGGCGCACTTGAGGAGGTTGTTGCGGGCGATGGAGCGGCCCACCTCGACGGCGTCGGCCTCGGTCGCCGCGCCCACCACCTCGACCTGGATGTCCTTGCTGGCGCCCTCGGCGTCCCCGATGAGCTGGCGGCCGAGGTCGGCGCAGACCTGCCGTACGGCCTCGGCGAACTCCTCCTGGCCGGGCGTCACCCCGGAGGCACCCGAGGCGAGCAGCAGCACGGTGTCGTTGGTGGACATGCAGCCGTCGGAGTCGACGCGGTCGAAGGTGACCCTGGTGGCCGCGCGCAGCGCCTCGTCCAGGGCGTCGGCCTCCAGGTCGGCGTCCGTGGTGAGGACGACGAGCATGGTGGCCAGGCCCGGGGCGAGCATGCCCGCTCCCTTGGCCATGCCGCCGACGGTCCAGCCGTCCCCGGTGACGACAGACGTCTTGTGGACGGTGTCGGTGGTCTTGATGGCGATGGCGGCCTTCTCCCCGCCGTGCTCGCTCAGGGCCGCCGCGGCCGTCTCGACGCCCGGCAGCAGCTTGTCCATCGGCAGCAGCACGCCGATCAGGCCGGTGGAGCAGACGGCGACCTCGACGGCGCCGACCCCGAGCACCTCGGCGGCCTTCTCGGCGGTGGCGTGGGTGTCCTGGAAGCCCTTGGGGCCGGTGCAGGCGTTGGCGCCGCCGGAGTTGAGGACGACGGCGGAGACCCGGCCGGTCTTCAGGACCTGCTCGGACCACTGCACCGGGGCGGCCTTGACGCGGTTGGAGGTGAAGACGCCGGCGGCGGCGCGGCGGGGCCCGGTGTTGACCACGAGGGCCAGGTCGGGGTTGCCGTTCTCCTTGATCCCGGCGGCGATGCCCGCCGCCTGGAATCCCTTGGCTGCCGTGACGCTCACGGTGCGACTCCGATCGTCGTAAGCCCGGTGGTCTCGTCGAGTCCGAGGGCGATGTTCATGCTCTGCACGGCACCGCCCGCGGTGCCCTTGGTCAGGTTGTCGATGGCGCTGATCACGATGACGCGGTGCGCGGCGGGGTCGTACGCCACCTGGAGCTGGACGGCGTTGGAGCCGTACACGGCGGCGGTGGCGGGCCACTGCCCCTCGGGCAGCAGGTGGACGAAGGGTTCGTCGGCGTACGCCTTCTCGTAGGCGGCGCGGACGGCCTCGGCACCGACGCCCGCGCGGGCCCTGGCGCTGCAGGTGGCGAGGATGCCGCGGGGCATCGGCGCGAGGGTGGGCGTGAAGGAGACGGTGACCGGCTCGCCCGCCGCCGCGCGGAGGTTCTGCATCATCTCGGGGGTGTGCCGGTGGCCGCCGCCGACGCCGTACGGGGACATGGAGCCCATGACCTCGGAGCCCAGCAGGTGCGGCTTGGCCGCCTTGCCCGCGCCGGAGGTGCCGGAGGCGGCGACGACCACCGCCTCGTTCTCGACGAGCGCGGCCGCGTAGGCGGGGACCAGGGCGAGGGAGACGGCGGTCGGGTAGCAACCGGGCACCGCGATGCGCTTGGACCCCTCCAGCGCGGCGCGGCCACCCGGAAGTTCGGGCAGGCCGTAGGGCCAGGTGCCGGCGTGCGGGGAGCCGTAGAACCGCTCCCAGTCGGCCGGGTCCTTCAGCCGGAAGTCGGCGCCCATGTCGATGACGAGGACATCGGGGCCGAGCTGTTCGGCGACGGCCGCGGACTGGCCGTGCGGCAGCGCGAGGAAGACGACGTCGTGCCCGGCGAGCACCTCCGGCGTGGTCTCGGCGAGCACCCGGCCGGCCAGCGGCAGCAGGTGCGGCTGGAGCGCGCCGAGCCGCTGACCGGCGTTGGAGTTGCCGGTCAGGGCACCGATCTCGACCTCGGGGTGCGCCAGCAGCAGACGCAGCGCCTCTCCGCCCGCGTATCCGCTGGCACCGGCGATCGCCACACGTACAGCCATGAGCCCTCCTCCTCGATGGCATGACTATACGTATGGATGCACGTTTATGCAATCCTAGGCGAGGTCCGCCTTGGGCAGCATGATCCAGCGGGAGACGACGAAGGTCACCGGGATCGCCGCCGCGGACGCGAGCAGCGGCGCGAACCGGCTCCCCGCGTGCAGCACGTCGACGATGAGGTAGACACCCGCCGTGGTGATCAGGAAATTGGCCGCGTTGGTCAGCGGGAACAGCAGGAATTTCCGCCAGGTCGGCCGGGTCCGGTAGGTGAAACGCGCGTTCAGGAAGAAAGAGCCGATCATGCTGAGGAAGAAGGCGAGCACATGCGCGAGGAGATACGGCAAACGCGTGAGGAACAACAGGTAAAGAACGTAGTACGTCGCCGTGTTGAGAACGCCGACCACGGCGAAGGTGACGATCTGCCTCGTCATCGGGTTACGCATCAGGGAATGAGATCCTTCGTTCGCTCCACATTGCTCTCCTTCACCAGGAAGTGCGGGCGTCCCTTCACTTCGTAGTAGATCCGGCCGGTGTACTCCCCGATCACGCCGAGCATGACCATCTGCACGCCGGCGAGCGCGGTGACGGCCGTGATGATCGTGACATAACCGGGGGTCTGCACGCCGTTGACGAGTGCGGCCCCCACGATCCACGCCGTGTACACCCCGGCGCACAGCAGCAGCCACATGCCCAGGTGGAGGGCGGCGCGCAGCGGCCGGTTGTTGAACGAGAGCAGTCCGTCGAGACCGTAGTTGAGCAGGGACTTCAGGGTCCAGGAGCTGCTGCCGTGCTCGCGGACGGCGTTCTCGTACTCGAAGGTGGTGGTGGGGAAGCCCACCCAGGCGAACAGGCCCTTGGAGAAGCGGTTGTACTCGGTCAGCGCCAGCACCGCGTCGACCACCCGCCGCGACAGCAGCCGGAAGTCGCCCACGCCGTCCTTGAGTTCCACGTCGACCAAGCGGTTGACGAGGCGGTAGTACAGGCGGGCGGTGAGGGTACGGGTGAGGCGGTCGCCATCGCGGCTGCGGCGGGCCAGCACCTGGTCGTAGCCCTTCTCGCGCAGCTCGACCATGCGCCGGATCAGCTCCGGCGGGTGCTGGAGGTCGGCGTCCATGACGACCACGGAGTCCCCCGAGGCGTGGCGCAGGCCGGCGAGCAGGGCGGCCTCCTTGCCGAAGTTGCGGCTGAAGGAAACGTACCGCACCCGCGCGTCGGCGGCGGCCAGTGACTGGAGCAGCGTGAGCGTCCGGTCGCGGCTGCCGTCGTCGACGTACACGAACTCCATGTCGTGGCCGAGCGGCAGCAGGTCCTCGGCGACCTTCTGGACGGCTTCGTGGAAGCGTTCGATGACGTCTTCCTCGTTGTAGCAGGGGGCGACGATCGAGATGAGCATGGTTCTCCCCGGGGGCGCGGTCAGAGAGCGCTGGGCGTGCGCTCGCGCGGGCGTGTGGGTGTGCGGTGCGGGGCGGAGCGGTCGGCGGACCGCCGGCGGCGGACGGCGCCGAGGACGCCGAGCAGGGCCAGGACCAGGAGCGAGGCACCGCCGGCGGCGGTGCCCAGGCGCAGGCCCGGCGGGTGGAAGGTGCAGGTGACGCTGGTCGCGGAGCCGTCCAGGGGGACGGCGATCAGGCCGTAGTACTGCTCGGCCGGGGTCTCGGGGCCGCCGCCCGCCGCACACCGCCAGCCGGCGATCCGGGGCGCGGCGACGACGGCGGTGCCGGTGCTGCCGGCCGGGAGGCGGGCGTGCAGCGTGCCGTCCGAGACGGTCACCTCGCTCGCGCCGGTGGCCTTGAGGTGCTCGACGGCGGTGTGCAGCCGGGCGGTGTCCAGGCAGCCGACGGCGCCGTCCGGGACGGTCCCGGCCCTGGTCGGAGCCAGCTCGATCCGCAGCCGCCCGGAGGCCGGGACCCGGCCGAGCCGCTGCATGGCGGCGATCTTTGCGGCGTCGGAGGTGAACCGCCCGGTCGGGCCGTAGGCGGCGCCCGCCCCGGTGCCGCCCGCCGGGGCGGCGGTCAGGCGGGCGGTGCCGGAGAAGTGCGGCGCCCACAGGTAGACCTCGCTGCCGGCCGGGCACCGGGCGGTGATCGACGGCTTGCGCGCGGGGCTCTCCCCGGCGGTGCGGCGGGCGGTGCCGATGCGCAGGCCGGGACGGGCCGCGTCGCCGTCGCGCTCCGGCCGCTCCCCGCCCCAGGTGCGCACGGTGAGGGACGGCACGGTGTAGACACGGGCGCCGAGCACCAGTTCCTGGTTGCGGTACGGCGACGGTCCGAGAGCGGACACACCGGCCGTGCCGGCCGCGGCGGCGCCGGACGGGCGTACGGTCACCAGCGCGGGCACGTCCTGGCGGGACACGGTCAGCGGGCTGCGGTCGCGCGGGTTCCAGTGCTGGTGCTGGTCCGGCGGGGAGTGCACGCGGGCGCCCACGGAGAAGACCGCGTCCGTGACGGCGTTGTCCAGGCTCTGCAGGTTCCGGCCGCGGGAGGTCCAGCCGTCGCCCAGGGCGGTGAGCATGCGGCTGAGGACGTCGGCGGTGAGACTGCTGTAGTACTGGGCGCCCTGGCCGCCCACCATCATCGGGTCGTTGCCCACGGTCTGCTCACGGCCCGGGTCGGTGCGGTAGCGGGGCCAGTCCTCGGCCCGCGCCACGGCGTCCGCCTGCCGCTGCTGCCGTTCTCCCCAGGGCGCGTAGTCGTCCAGGTGGGCCAGGCGCAGCCGGGTCGCCACGGCGGAGGTAGCGGTGGCCTCGCCCAGCTGGGCCGCGACGAGCAGCACGGCCGCGAGACCGAGCAGACCGGCACGGCGCCGGGTGGCGAGGGCGGGCCGAGGGCGCGGAACACCGGCCGGGTGCGCGCCGGCGGCCGGCGGACTCCCGGCACCGGGGGACGGCCGCGCGTCGTCGGCAGCGGGCCGCGCGTCCTCGCCCGCCGGCCGGACCGGTTCCCCGGGGGCGGCCACGGACGCCGCATCCAGCCTCGGCTCCCCGGTCTCCCCCGTCTCCCCGCGCTCCGCGCGGCCGAGGAGGAGCAGGCCGCCGACGGCGGCCGCCGCGGCCAGGATCAGCACCGGCCAGGCGAAGGAGCGCACCAGGCCGCTGCCGCTCGCGGCGGCGGCGATCACGGCGAGCAGGGCGCCCGCCGCGCCGAGCGCGCGCGGGCCCGGGGTGCCGTACGAGAGGGCGTACCAGGCGGCGGTCACCAGCAGCGCGCACAGCACGAAGGCCTGGCGGTACGGGCTGCCGTTCGGGGTGGCGAAGGCGTGCCAGGCCAGGTGGGTCGGGGTCCACTGCAGGGACAGCGTCACTGCGGCCACCAGCAGGGGCCATCCGGCGCGCACCCGTTTCGGGGCTCCCCGGTGGAAGGGCAGCGCGAGGGCGAGCAGCAGGGCCGTGGTGCCCACGAAGAGGGCGGGGCTGCCGAAGCCGTACGTGGTGGGCAGCAGGCGGGCCAGCAGGTCCTCGGCGGGCACCGGCGTGAAGTGCGTGACCCGGCCCGGATAGGCGTGCTTGGTACCGAGGTAGACCACCGTCACCAGCGGTGCGGCCAGTCCGACGCCGAGGACGACGGTGACCGTGGCCCGCCCGGCGGCGGCCAGGGCGCGCCGGCGCGGCAGACGGCCCAGCCAGAGCCGCAGCAGCAGCACCAGTGCGGCGCCGAGCGTGGCCATGTAGGCGGTGTAGAAGTTGGCGGTCCAGGCGAGCGCCACGATCACCACGCCCAGCAGCGGGCGCCGTCCGGTGAGCGCCCATTCGCCGACCAGGCACAGCAGGGGCAGCGCGACGAGGCCGTCCAGCCACATGGGGTTGTACGAGGCGTCCGCGAGGGACCATCCGCACAGGGCGTAGGCGGAGCCGAGCAGTCCCGCCGCCCACCAGCGGCCGGGGCGCAGGCGCAGCAGCAGCCAGGCCATGGCGGCGCCGGCCGACGCGGTCTTCAGTACGGTCACGACGTAGACCGCGAGGTCGATCTCGTCCCGCGGGAAGAGTGCGACCAGCAGGGCGAAGGGGCTGCTGAGGTAGGTCCCGAGGTCGGGCAGGAAGCTGGATCCGTAGCCGGACTGCCAGTTGACGAGGAGTCCGCCGTCAGCGCGCCCGTGGAGCAGGTCCCACAGGTGGGCGTGGAAGGGCACGTACTGGTTGCCCAGGTCGTTGACGCTGCGGGTGCGGGGGCCGAAGGGGTAGCTGCCGGCCACGGCGTCGGCGGCGCAGAAGGCGGTGGCGGTGATCAGCGCGGCCAGCAGGGCGGCCGACTGTCCCGGCCGCCGCCACCACGGCGGGGCCGGCGGGCCGCCGTCCGGGGCGCCGGCGCCCCCGTCCGCTCGTCGCCGCGCGGCTCCGAAAACGGTCCTCGGCAGGCTTGGGCGATCCATTCTCGGCAGGCTCCCAGGGAATTCGGGACGTACGGCGTCTCGTCGGGGGGAGGGGAGATCACTCCCCGCGCGTTGCTGATTCGCCGGCCTGGACGGCCGGAGTTCCCGTTGGCCGTTGCCGTCGCCCAGAATCGGTGCCGCGAATTCGAATGCGCAGCAGTATTCTCCGGCACCCTGTTTCCGTCAGGGAAACTCGAACCGTCGCGTAAATGATCCGGCGGTTAATTGAATTGCCGCCGGGTGTCGGGACGGTGACGCCACGGGCCCCCGGGGCGGGCGGCGGCCCGCGGGGCGACTCACGGCGACTCACGGGGGGGCGTGCGGCTCGCGGGGCCGGAGCCCGCGCGGGAGGTGTCCGGGGGCCGCCCTTGACCTGGAGCGCGCTCCAGGTTCTACGGTCTTCCCATGACCAGCGGACAGCCCCTCCTGCGAGGCCGGGGAACGACTCTGACCATCGCCCAGGTCGCCGAGCGCACCGGCCTCACGCACGACACCCTGCGCTACTACGAGCGGGCCGGCCTGATCGAACGGGTCGGCCGCACCACCGGCAACCAGCGGCGCTACGAGGCGGCGGACCTGGCCTGGCTGGAGTTCCTGCTGCGGCTGCGCGAGACGGGCATGCCGATCGCCGACATGCAGCGCTTCGCCCGGCTGCGGGCCCAGGGCGAGGCGACGGTCGGTGACCGGCTGACGATGCTGCGTGAGCACCGGGCCGAGCTGGCCGCGCGGATGCGGGCGCTGCGCCGCAGCGCGGGCGCGCTGGACGACAAGATCGATCACTACGAACGACTGCTGCACGAGCAGCGGACGGGGACGGACGACCCGACATGAGCGAGAGCACCACCCGTGAAGAGCGCTTCGCCCGCGGCCTGGAGGTCCTGCGGAGCGTGGACGGCGAGGCGGGGCAGCGGGTCATCGACTCGCTCGCCGACATCAGCCCCGAGCTGGGGCACCAGGTCGTCTCCTGGGGCTTCGGCGAGATCTACGCGCGCCCCCAGCTCGTCCCGCGCGACCGCCAGCTGGTGACCCTGGGGATGCTGACCGCGCTCGGCGGCTGCGAGCCCCAGCTGGAGGTGCACGTGAACGCGGCCCTCAACGTCGGTCTGACGCCCGAGCAGATCGTCGAGGCGATGCTGCACGCGGCCGGGTACTGCGGTTTCCCGAAGGCCCTGAACGCCACCTTCGTGGCCAAGAAGGTCTTCGCCGAGCGTGGGCTGCTGCCGCTCGGACAGCAGCCCACGGCGTAGGGGCACGGCCCGGCCGCCTGCTTCTGCCTGATTCCGAGGAACGTGACGGAGTCGGGCGGGAAGGTGGACGGGAACCGGCCGGCGGCCCCGGTGAAGGCGGACGTGCGGGGCACGACGGCCGCCGAGGTCTCGGTGTTCACGGCGTCGGGCGCGGCGGCCGGGGTGGCGACCTTCGCCCGGGACGCGACCTACGCCCCGCCGAGGTCGATCGCCGTACGGGCCGCAGAGGAGCGCGCGTTGACGACCTTGACGATCAGCTCGCCGGTGGCCGCGTCGCGGGTGACGACCTGGCGGAACGGCTCGGCCGGCCTGTCGTCGGTGAAGGTGCCCACTCCTCGCCGTCGAGGAGGAGGGTCACCTGGCGGCCGCGCACCTTCCAGCCCGCTCAGTCGTTCGAACGGCAAGATAGGCAGGGGGCGAGAGCCCGTCCATGGGGCCGGCGAGGTCCATGTCGACACCGGGCGGACGGCGGGCCGGTGCGGGCCGGACCGGCCGGGCCCCGGACCCGGCGGAACGCGAGCGGAGGGCGGAACACGATGGGCGAGTACTGGCCGGTCCCGGACACGCTGGCCTACCTGGCCGGGCGGTGGCGGGCCGAACGGTCGGTGCGGGATCTGGCGAGCGGCGACGAGGGCGTCTTCACCGGCGTGACCGACTTCGGTCCGCTGGACGGCGGCGGGCTGCTGCACCACGAGTCGGGCACGTTCGTCTGGCGGGGCGTGGCCCGCCCCGCCGAGCGCACCCTGCGGTTCCTGCCGGGGACCTCGCCGGGCGGGGCGGACGTGCGGTTCACGGACGGGCGGCCCTTCCACGACCTGGACCTGACCTCGGGCCGGCACATCGCCGACCACCCCTGCTCGGCGGACCTCTACCGCGGCGAGTTCACCGTCCGGGACGCCGACCACTGGCGGACCGTGTGGCGGGTGGGCGGCCCGGCGAAGGACCTGGTGCTCACCACCGACTACACGCGCTGCCCGCGCGAGAGCTGAGCCCGTCGCCCGTCAGGGGCCCCGCCCCGCCGGAGCCCCCGTCTCACTCGAAGACGAGCGCCATCCACTGCCCGGGGCGCTCCAGCGGCCGGAAGCCCAGCTTCTGGTAGACGCCGTGCGCGTCGTGGGTGGCCAGCAGGATCCGGCGCAGTCCGTGGGGCCGCAGGTGTTCGCGGACGGCGGCGACGAGCGCGGTGCCGATGCCCTTGCCGCGGACCGCCCGGTCGACGTAGACGTCGCACAGCCATGCGAAGGTCGTCAGGTCGGTGATCACCCGGGCGTACGCGACCTGTTCGCCGCCGGCGGTGTCGAACACCCCGAAGTTGAGCGACCCGTCGATGGCCCGGTCCTGCTTCTCCCGCGCCCGGCCGTGCGCCCAGTAGGCGTCCGTCGAGAGCCAGTGGTGCACGCGCGCGGCGTCGATGCGGGCGGGGTCGGTGGAGATCTCGTAGCCGTCGGCCAGGCGCGGGGTGTCGTCCATGCCGGGAGGCTGCCAGCCGGGACGGTCCGTGTCGACCGGGTTTCCCGCCGTCGGATCCGCCGCCGACGCATCCGCCGTCGCCGCGGGCCGGGCGCGTCGAGCCAGGCGTGTCCAACCGGGCGCGTCGAGCCGGGTGGGGGCCGGGGACGCCCGGCCGAGCGCGCCGGACCGGGTCCGTGACGGCCCACCGTGGGGCCACCGTGGGGGCCACCCGCGGGGCCGGGCACGCCGGGCCGGGCCCCGGGGGGGCGTGCGCGCCGGGACGGTCGTCAGGGAAGGGACTCGGCGCAGGCTGTGCGCAGGCGGCGCACGCCTTCCGTGATCTCCGCGGTGCCGCCGACCGCGGCGAAGCTCAGCCGGGCGTGCGCGGCCGGGGGTTCGGCGCTGAAGTACGGGCGGCCCGGGGTCAGCGCGACACCCGCGCGCAGGGCGGCGGCCGTGAAGACGGCCTCGTCCGTGCCGTCCGGCAGGCGGACCCACAGGTGGTAGCCGCCGGACGGGACGTGCGGGAGGGCCAGTTCGGGCAGGTGCAGCCGCAGCGCACTCGTCATGGTGTCCCTGCGGGCCTTCAACTCGGCGGCCAGGGCGCGCAGATGACGCGGCCAGGCGGGCGACCCGACGAGTTCCAGGGCCGCCTCCTGCAACGGCCTGGGCACGAAGAAGGTGTCGACGACCTGGATCGCGCGCAGCCGCTGCAGGGCCGGCCCGCGGGCGGCCAGCGCGCTCACCCGGAAGCTGGGCGAGGTCGCCTTGGTCAGGGAACCGACGTGCACGACGACGCCGTCCGGGTCGTCGGCGGCCAGCGGCGGCGGCAGGGGGCCCGCGTCCTCGTGCACGAGCCGGCGCACGAAGTCGTCCTCGACCACGAACGCGCCGGCCTCCCGGGCGATCCGCACCACCTCGGCCCGCCGGCCCGGGGCGAGCACGGCACCCGTGGGGTTCTGGAACAGCGGCTGGCAGACGAAGACCCGCGCGCCGCTCGCCCGGAACGCGTCGGCCAGCAGCTCCGGCCGCACCCCGTCGGCGTCGACCGGTACCGGGACCGGCCGCAGCCCGGCGGAGCGGGCGATGGCCAGCATCCCCGGGTAGGTCGGTGACTCGACCAGCACCGGGGCGCCGGGCGGGGCGAGCGCGCGCAGCGCCGTGGTGAGCGCCGACTGACCGCCCGCCGCGATCAGCACCTCGGCGGCGGTGACCGTCCCGCCGGGGCCGCCGATGCTCCGCGCGAACCACGCGCGCAGCTCGGGGAGCCCGTCCAGCGGCGGCCTGCCCCAGGCGCCGGGACGGCGGCCCGCGCGGGAGAGCGCGGCGGCCATGGCCCGCTCGGGCTGGAGCGAGGGGTGCAGATAGCCGCCGCTGAACTCGACCACTCCGGGCGGCGGCGCGGCGAGCGAGACGGTGACACCGGAGGCGTCGACCGTGCGCGGTACGAGGTCGGCGGCTCCGTCCGCGCTGAGCGCGACCGCCTGCCAGGAGGTGTCGCCGGACGCGGGGGCGGAGGCCGGCGGCGCGGCCCGGAAGGCGCCGGCGCCGGGACGCGTGACGACGAGCCCCTCGGCCACCAGGTGCGCCAGGGCGCGGGAGACGGTCACCGGGCTCACCCGGTACCGCCCGACCAGGGCCCGACTGGACGGGAGCTTTCCACCGGGAGTGTAGCGCTCCACCTCCCTCCGAAGCTCTTCGGTCAAATCCCCCACACTGCTACGCTCATGCATGGAAGCACAGAGTAGCGCTACTGCGCGAAAGCCGATAGCGGCCGACCATCCCGCGCCCGGAACTCCGGACGGACTCGGGAAGGCTCCGGGGCCGACACTGCGGGCACCGGCTCCGGACGGACCCGCGGGAGCTGACGGACCCGCGGGAGCTGACGGGCCCGCCGCGGTGTCCGGCCGGACGCGGTCCGGGCTCCTCCAGGCCGCCGCCGGTGTCCTCGCCTTCTCCCTCACCTTTCCCGCCACCGCGTGGGGCCTGCGGGGCTTCGGGCCCTGGTCGCTGGTGGCCGTGCGCAGCGTGCTCGCCGCCGCCGTCGCGGGCGGCTGCCTGCTGGCGCTGCGCGTGCCCCCGCCCGCGCGCCGCCACTGGCCCTCGCTCGCGGTCGTCGGCGCCGGGGTGGTCCTGGGCTTCCCGCTGCTCACCACGCTGGCCCTGCGCACCTCGACCACCGCGCACGCCGCGGTCGTGGTCGGTCTGCTCCCCCTCACCACGGCGCTGCTGTCGGCGCTGCGGGTCGGCGCACGCCCGTCGCGGACGTTCTGGGCGGCGGCCCTGGCGGGCGCGGCGGCCGTGGTCGCCTTCACCGTGCAGCAGAGCGGCGGCGCGCTGACCGCCGCCGACGGCTTCCTGTTCGCCGCGCTGCTGGTGTGCGCGGCCGGCTACACCGAGGGCGGCCGGCTGGCCCGCCTCATGCCGGGCTGGCAGGTCATCGGCTGGGCGCTGGTGCTGTGCCTGCCCGTCGCGGTCCCGCTCACGGCGGTCGCGCTGGCGTACGAGCCGGTGCACCTCGGCGTCCACGGCCTGGCCGGGCTGCTGTGGCTGGCGGTCGGCTCGCAGTTCCTCGGGCTGGTCCTGTGGTACCGGGGCATGGCGGCGGTGGGCATCCCCAGGGCCAGCCAGTTGCAGCTGGCCCAGCCGCTGCTCACACTGGTGTGGTCGGTGCTGCTGCTCGGCGAGCGCCTGACGCCGGCCGCCCCGCTGACGGCCGCCGCCGTGCTCGTCTGCATCGCCGTCACCCAGCGGACGCGCGGCTGACCGGCCTCACCGGCGCCGACCGCACACCCGGTTCCGGCCGCACGCCGGTTCCGGCCGCGCTCCGCGCCGTAGACTCGGGAACCGAGGACCGCTGCTCCCCCGCATGGTGAGGAGGCCCCGCAGATGCGCGCAGCCAAAGGCGACAAGCTCGTGCAGCACGGCCGGGTGGTCGGCCAGCACGACCAGGTCAGTGAAGTGGTCGAAGTGATGGGTACGGAGGGCAACCCGCCCTACCGTGTTCGTTTCCCGGACGGGCACGAGGCCGTGATGTCACCCGGCCCCGACTGCCAGGTCCGTCATCACCAGGAAGAACGGCAACAGCCCCGGTGATCCGGCGCGGCACCCGGTTCCGCAGCCGGTGCCGGGTACCGCGGGTACCGGACGATCAGCGCGGGGGGCGCGCCGGCTGCCGGTAGTGGCCGGCGACCACGCGTGCCATCGCGCCCGCCGGGTCCGCCGCGACCTCCTTGGCCGCGAAGAAGACGTGCCCGCGCACCTGCGGGTACTTCTTCGCCAGCGTGAGGTGCCGGGACAGCTCGTCCGGGTCCCGCCACGCCTTGCCCTGGCTCGCGTCACCGGCCTTGTAGAGCGCCTCCCCGAGGTAGAGGCGGGTGCGGCTGCCGCGCGCCACCTCGGCCCACCAGGGCACCAGCTTCGCGTAGTCGGCGGCGCTCAGGCCGATGTTCCAGTACAGCTGGGGGACGATGTAGTCGATCCAGCCCTTGCGGACCCAGGTGCGGGTGTCCGCGTACAGGTCGTCGTAGGACTGGGCGCCCGCCCTGGTGTCCGAGCCGCGCGAGTCGGTCGAGGCGTTGCGCCACACACCGAACGGGCTGATGCCGAACCCGGTGCCGGGCCGGACCCGCGCGATGCCCGCCGCCGTCTCCCGGACCAGGCGGTCGATGTTGTCCCGCCGCCAGGCGGCCCGCCCCGTGAAGCCGCCGCCGTGGCGGGCGAAGGCCGCGTCGTCGCCGAAGGAGTGGCCGGCCACCGGGTACGGGTAGAAGTAGTCGTCGAAGTGGACACCGTCGACCGGGTACCTGCGCACCGCGTCGAGCATCGCCTCCTGCACGAAGGCGCGGACCTCGGGCAGCCCCGGGTTGTAGTAGAGCTTCCCGCCGTACGGCACCACCCAGCCGGGGTGCTTGCGGGCGGGGTGCGAGGCGGCGAGCCGGGACGGATCGTCGTGCAGGGCGACGCGGTAGGGGTTGAACCACGCGTGCAGCCGGAGCCCGCGGGCGTGCGCCTCCTCGACGGCGGTGCCCAGCGGGTCCCAGCCGGGGTCCTTGCCCTGGGTGCCGGTGAGGAACTGCGACCAGGGCTCGTAGGGCGAGGGCCACAGCGCGTCGGCGGCGGGCCGCGCCTGGAAGAACACCGTGTTGAGGCGGCGGCGCACCGCCGCGTCGAGCAGCGCGGTCAGTTCGCCGCGCTGGCGGGCCACGCTCAGCCCGGTCCGCGAGGGCCAGTCGCGGTTGGCCACGGTCGCCAGCCACATGCCGCGCATCTCGGTCGCGGCGCCGTCACCGCTCGCGCCGCCGGCACCCGCACCGTCCCCGTGTGCACCGGCCTCGCCCGCGCCGTCACCGGGCGCCCCGCCGCCATGGGGCCCCCGGCCGCGCGTCCCGGCAAGGGCGCCGGGGGGCTGGGGCGCCGCCGAGGCGCCCGGTGCCACCGCAAGGGTCGACAGGGCCGCCACCGTGAACGCCCGTCGTGTCACTCGGCCCATGCGGGCACCCCCAGTACGCCGTGGATCCGCGCCGTCACGGATCGTGCACCGGGCCAGCATGCACGACCCGGCCGGGCGATCGGCGTCACGACGGGGGTAACGTGCTCGATCGGAGCAGGCACCGCACACATGGGCCGCCTGCCACAGCCGTAGATCAGCAGCGAAAGGGACGATGTGACCGACATCGAACGCGTCGGAGTGGTGGGCTGCGGCCAGATGGGCGCGGGCATCGCCGAGGTGTGCGCCCGGGCCGGCCTGGACGTGAAGGTCGCCGAGACCACCGGCGAGGCCCTGGAGATCGGCCGCACCCGGCTGTTCAACTCCCTGGCCAAGGCGGCCGAGCGCGGCAAGATCACCGAGGAGGAGCGGGACGCCACCCAGGCGCGGCTCACCTTCACCACCGACCTCGGCGAGTTCGCCGACCGCGACCTGGTGATCGAGGCCGTGGTGGAGAACGAGCAGGTCAAGACGGAGATCTTCCAGGTCCTCGACCAGGTGGTGACCCGGCCGGACGCGATCCTGGCGTCCAACACCTCCTCGATCCCGCTGGTCAAGCTGGCCGTCGCCACCGCGCGCCCCGACCAGGTGATCGGCATCCACTTCTTCAACCCGGCCCCTGTGCAGCAGCTGGTCGAGCTGATCCCGGCGCTGACCACCTCCGAGGGCACCCTGAGCCGGGCGCAGCTGTTCACCGAGAAGGTGCTCGGCAAGCACGCCATCCGCGCCCAGGACCGCTCCGGCTTCGTGGTCAACGCGCTGCTGATCCCCTACCTGCTCTCGGCGATCCGGATGTTCGAGTCGGGCATCGCCAGCCGCGAGGACATCGACAACGGCATGGAGCTGGGCTGCGCCCACCCGATGGGCCCGCTGAAGCTGTCCGACCTGATCGGCCTGGACACGGTCGCCTCGGTCGCGTACTCGATGTACGAGGAGTACAAGGAGCCGCTGTACGCCGCTCCCCCGCTGCTCCAGCGCATGGTCGACGCCGGCCGGCTGGGCCGCAAGAGCGGCTCGGGCTTCTACACCTACGGCTGACCACGCAGCGCGACGCCCCGCGGGCCCGGCACCTGGACGGTGCCGGGCCCGCGGCGTTCACACGGCGTGTGCGTACCGGACTCGCATATGCCGTTCGCACACTCTCCCCCCACGCCCACCAGGCGAGTTGACTCCTCATGCACATGCAAGGGATGTGAGACGACTACGGAAAGGAGCGGATCTGTGACCGCCGATCCCGAGCATCCCGCTGTTCCCGGAGAACTCGCAGAGTTACGACGCCGTCTGGACGTGGCCTACGCCCGCGTGGAGGGCGGACTGGCCCTGCTGAACCACCGGACCGAGGAGACCGCGAAGGAACTCGACGAGCTGAGCGCACGGCTCGTCACCGTCGAGCACTCCCGCTGGCCGCTGCCCGCCGTCTCGGCGCTCGCGGCCGTGGGCGCCCTCGTCCTGGCCGTGTGGCAGGCACTGGGCCGCTAGCTAGGGCCTGTCGCGGAAGTCCCGCCCGCCCGGGGGCGCGGGCGGGGTGTCCTGCCCGAGCCGGAGATGGTGCAGGAGCAGCAGGGCCGCCGCCATGTTGGCGGCCGGGACCTCACCGCGGGCGACCATGTCGGGCACGAGCTTGAGGGGGACCCATTCCCGGCGGTCCGACTCGAAGTCGTCCACGGGGTGTCCGACGTACTCGCCCTCGTCCGACCAGTAGATGTGGTGCCGGGCGTCGGTGAGGCCGTTGGACGGCTCCACGCTCATGAGGTGGTGCAGCCGTCCCGGCCGCCAGCCGGTCTCCTCCTCCAGTTCCCGGGCCGCCGCGTGCGCGATGTCCTCGCCGTCCTCGACGACGCCCGCGGCCAGTTCCCAGCCCCAGCTGTCGGTGATGAAACGGTGGCGCCACAGGAGCAGGACCTCGTTGGCGTCGTTCACCACCGTGGCCGCGGCCACGGGCCGCAGCCGTATGAGGAAGTGGTCGAGGTGCCGGCCGTCCGGCAGCGCCACATCCGCGAGATTGACGGTGAACCAGCGGTTCGCGTACACAGTTTGTTCGCTCTGTTTCGTCCACTGCACGGTTCTGCCACCTTCCGTCGGGTCAGTGGCAATATCGCAGCCGGGGCGGTCCATGAGGCAGGCGCACGGCGAGCCGCGCACGGCGCAGCGGCGGGCGCAGAGCGGCCGACGGGGGGCGGACGCTGTGGGCCGGGGCCCGCTCCGGTGCGCGTGAGGCAGCCTGCGGGCGCGGGGGCCGGGTCTCGGGCGCGGAGGTCGGTGGCGGGTGTGGGGGGCAGGTGGCGGGTGCGGGGGTCAACGGGTCGTGAACAGCGGTACGCGCAGCGCCCCGTCGATGAGTTCGGCCGCCTCGGCCGTACCCGCGCAGCCGCTGCGCACCAGGTGCTCGCGCACCGCCCGCAGTCTGTCCCGCAGCCGCTGCGACTCCATCCCGCGGGCCTGCTCGGTCATCCGCACCGCCGTGGCCACGGCCTTGTCCACGTTGCCCCGGCGCAGCTCGACGGTGCTGAGCATGGCCAGCCGGTGCACCCGGCCGCGGTCGTGCGCGGGGGTGTCCACCGCCGCCGCGGCGTGCTCCTCGGCCGCCGCCAGCTCGCCGAGGCTGAGCAGCGCCTCCGCCACCTGGACGTTGACCAGACCGGGCTGGACGTAGCCGGTCTCGTCGGGCTCGTGTCCGCGCCGGATGCGTTCGGCGGCCTGCTCGGCGCGCCGGATGCAGGACAGCGCGCTCGTGCCGTCGCCGAGGTGGGCGTACGCCTTCGCCTGCATCGCGAACAGGTCGGAGGCCAGCGCGGGGGTGATGTGCCGGCCGGCGGCGCGCAGCGCCGCCTCGGCGAAGGCGACGGCCTGCCGGAACTCCCGCATGAACAGCGACTGGTTGACCAGCAGCGCTATCACGTACGCCCCCAGCCCCCGGTCCCCGCTCGCCTTGGCGAGCCGCAGCGCCTGGTGGAAGTAGCGCTGGGCGAGCCCGTGCGCGTCGGAGTCGTACGCGCAGATGCCCGCGACCGCCACCAGCCCGCCGGTGGCCCGGTGCAGTTGGCGTCCGGTGGCGTCGGTGTAGCCGCCGCGCAGCAGCGGGGCCGCCTCGGTGTTGAGGAAGCCCACGACGCGGCCGCGGGTCGCCACCCCGCCGGCCTTGCGGTACATCTGCTCGTAGTGCGTACGGGCCGCGCGCAGCATCTCGATGTCGGCCGGGGTGACCCGGTGCCGGCCGCCCCGGGAGACGTCCGCGTCCTCGGGCGGGTTCTCCCACTCCCACACCGGCATCACCGCCGGGGTGCCGGTCACGGCGGGCGCGCCCAGGACGTGCGGGCGCTGCTGCTCGTCGGAGCGCCACAGGGCGGTGGCCCGTTCGACGAAGCCGGACAGGGAGGTGCCGTGCGGGGCGGACGGCTCACCGGGCACGCCCAGGCCGATGTCGTCGAGGGTGACGGGCCGGTGCAGGCGGCCGGCCAGCACCTCGCAGATCAGGTCGGGCACCTGGCCGCGTGGCCGCTGGCCCTTCAACCACCGTGCGACGGCGGTGTGTTCGTAGCGCAGGGCGAGGCCGCGTGCCCGGCCCGCCTGGTTGACGTGCGCGGCCAGACCGGCGTGCGAGATGCCCGCCTCGTCCAGGATCGCGTCGAGCAGTGTGTTGGGCTGCATGTCGGGCCCCCCGGGTGGCTCGGTGCGGACAGCGTAGTGCGGGCCGGTTCACACGGGGTGTGAACCGAGTGCCCGCATCCGCACCGTGCGCGCGCTGTCGCGCAGCGTGGGCGGCCGGTTGACTGAGATGCCTCCTCCAAGAGGCCGGCCGGACCGCCGGCTCCCCCTCGTACAGTGCGGCGGTCCGCTCCCGCGCCGCCCGCTCCGCCGTCTGCCGACACTCCATGGCGGAGCGGGCGGCGACCGGACGGCGGGGTGAGCGCGAGCGCCTCACGGGCAGCGTCGGACGACGAGGACCGCCGCGTCGTCCGCGGGCCGGTGACCGGTGTGCCCCAGGAGTCGGGTGAGGACGGCCCGCAGCAGCGACTGCGCGGCGAGCGGGCCGGGGCCGCTCGCCTCCGCGAGCACGGCCCGCAGCGGGAAGAACCGGCCCCGGGCGTCCCGGGCGTCCGCCACGCCGTCCGTGTGGAGGACCAGGCTCTCGCCGGGCAGCAGACGGCCGAGTTCGGCGACGGGCAGGCGGGAGGGCAGCGGGAAGAGGCCGAGCGGCGGCAGCGGCACCGAGCGGGAGACGGGCTCCACGGCCTTGCCGCTCAGCCGGTACGGCCACGGGTGCCCGCAGTTGAGGGCGTGCAGGGTGCCGTCGGCGGCGACCTGCACCACGAGGACGGTGACGAAGTCCTCGGCGGCCGGGTGGTCCGGGTCGTCCCGGACGTGCGGTCTGCGGGCGAGGGCCCGGTCCAGGCGCCGCAGCACACCGGCGAGATCGGCCTCGTCGTGGGCGGCCTCGCGGAAACTGCCGAGCACGGTGGCGACGGTACCGAGTGCGGCGAGGCCGTGGCCGCGCACATCACCCATGACGAGCCGTACGCCGTGCTCGGTGGCGAGCACCTCGTACAGGTCGCCGCCGACCGCCGCGCCCCGGTCGGCGGACAGCTGGGCCGCCGCCACGTCCAGTCCGGCGACGCGGGGCGGCAAGGGCCGCAGCAGCACGCTCTGCGCGGCGCCCGCGACCGCGCGGGCCTGCCGCAGCTCGCGCAGCATGGTCCGCCGGGCGTGCAGGAAGAGGCCGGTGCAGGTGCCCACGGCCAGGAACACGGCGCCCTGCCGTACTCCGCGGGGAGCCCCAGCCCTGATGCGGATCATGACCATGGCCCCCCAAGAGGCGCTGACAGCGCGGACCGGCCCCGAGGGGCCGGTCCGATTCTGTCGATCGTGCGCAGGGGCGGGGCCGGATCATCGGCCCCGCCACCCGAACGAGTGACCACGGTCTCCCGTTCCGGCCGCACTCTCCTGCGCTAGCTGCGCAGCTCCGCTCCGGTCCGCTCGGCGGCCAGGGCCACCGCCGCGTCGCGGGCGGCGGACGCCTCGTCCACCGTCAGCGTGCGGTCGGCGGCGCGGAAGCGCAGCGCGTACGCCAGCGACTTGCGGCCGTCGCCGAGCTGCTCGGCGTTCTCGTAGACGTCGAACAGGCGGATGGACTCCAGGAGTTCACCGGCGCCCTCGCGCAGCGCGGCCTCCACGTCGGCGGCCGGGACCGGCTTGTCGACGACGAGGGCGACGTCCTGCGTGGCGACCGGGAACGCGGAGATCCGCGGCGCCCGGGCGATGCCGTCCCCGGCCCGCTGGAGCAGGTCGAGGTCGATCTCCATCGCGCAGGTGCGCTCCGGCAGGTGCATGGCCTTGACCACGCGCGGGTGCAGCTCACCGGCGTGGCCGACGAGGGTCTCGGCACCGTCCACCTCGGCGTACAGCGCGGCGCACCGGCCGGGGTGCCAGGGGGCGTGCCGGTCGGCGCGGACGCTCAGCTCCGCACCGGCCTCGCGGGCCACGGTCCGGGCCGCCTCGATCGCGTCCGCCCAGTCGGCCGGGCGGCCCTTGCCCCACCAGCCGGCCTGCTCCCGGGCGCCGGCGAGCACCACGGCGGCCCGGCGGGGCTGGCGCGGCAGCGCGGCGTCGAGGGCGGCGAGCTGCTCGTCGGTGGGCCTGCGGTCGGCGGGCAGCCGGACCGCGGTCTCCTCCTGGCCGGTGGGCCGGAAGACGAGGCCGGTCTCGAACAGCGCCAGGTCGTGGCTGCCGCGTCCGTCGTTGCGGCGCAGCGCGCCGAGCAGGCCCGGCAGCAGCGTCGTCCGCAGCGAGGGCTCCTCGTCGGAGAGCGGGTTGAGCAGGGTGACCCGGGTGCGGCGCGGGTCGCCGGCGTCCAGACCGAGCTGGTCGAGGACGGCCTCGCCGAGGAACGGGTAGTTCGGCGCCTCGACGTACCCGGCGCCCGCCAGGGCACGGCCGACGCGGCGGTGCAGCCGCTGGCGGGCGGTCAGACCGCGGCCGGGCAGCGGCCGCGGCAGCGTGGAGGGCAGGTTCTCGTACCCCTCCAGGCGGATGACCTCTTCGGCCAGGTCGTTCGGGTCGGTCAGGTCGGGCCGCCAGGACGGCACGGTGACGATCAGCTCGTCCTGCCCGTACACGTCGCAGCCCACCTGCTGGAGCCGCCGTACGACGGTCTCCCGGCCGTACGTGACGCCCGCGACCTTGTCGGGGTGGTCGGCCGGGATGGTGATGGTGCGCGGCGCGGAGGGCGCGACGACCTCGGTGACGCCCGCCTCGGCGGTGCCGCCGGCGAGCAGGACCAGCAGGTCGACGGTGCGCTGCGCGGCGGCGGAGGCGGCCTGCGGGTCGACGCCCCGCTCGAAGCGGCGGGAGGCCTCGGAGGACAGCTTGTGCCGGCGGGCGGTGCGCGCGACGGCGACCGGGTCGAAGTGGGCGGCCTCGATGACGACCTCGGTGGTGGTGCCCTCGGTGTCGTCGATCTCGGTGTTGGCGCCGCCCATGACGCCCGCCAGGCCGATCGGGCCGCGGTCGTCGGTGATGACCAGGTCCTCGGCGGACAGTGTGCGGGTGACCCCGTCGAGGGTGGTGAGCTGCTCGCCGCGCTCGGCCCGGCGCACGCCGATGGTGCCCTGGACGCGGGAGCGGTCGTAGGCGTGCAGCGGCTGGCCCAGCTCCAGCATCACGTAGTTGGTGATGTCCACCGCGAGCGAGATCGGGCGCATGCCGGCCTTCTGCAGGCGGCGCTGGAGCCAGATCGGGGAGCGTGCCTCGGGGTCGAGGCCGGTCACCGTGCGGGCGGTGAAGCGGTCGCAGCCGAACGGGTCGGCGATCTTCACCGGGTGCCCGAAGGCGTTCGGCGCCGGGACGTCCAGCAGGGCCGGGTCGAGCAGCGGGCGGCCGTAGGCGATGGCGGCCTCGCGGGCGACACCGCGGATCGACAGGCAGTAGCCGCGGTCGGGGGTGACCGCGATGTCCAGGACCTCGTCGACGAGCTGGAGCAGCTCGATGGCGTCGGTGCCGACCTCGTGCTCGGGCGGCAGCACGATGATGCCGTGCGTGCCGTCGTCGCCCATGCCCAGCTCGTCGGCCGAGCAGATCATGCCGTGCGAGACCCGCCCGTAGGTCTTGCGGGCGCTGATCGAGAAGCCGCCGGGCAGGGTGGCGCCGGGCAGGACCACGACGACCTTGTCGCCGACGGAGAAGTTGCGGGCACCGCAGACGATCTCCTGCGGCTCACCGGTGCCGTTGGCCCGGCCGACGTCGACGGTGCAGAACCGGATCGGCTTCTTGAAGCCCTCCAGCTCCTCGATGGTGAGCACCTGGCCGACGACGAGCGGCCCCTTGAGGTCGGCGCCGAGCTGTTCGACGGTCTCGACCTCGAGGCCCGCCGGAATGAGCTTGGCCTGGACGTCGCGCCCGGTCTCCGTCGCCGGCAGGTCGACGTACTCCCGCAGCCAAGAAAGCGGGACCCGCATCAGATCTCCATCCCGAACGGCCGGGTGAACCGGACGTCACCCTCGACCATGTCTCGCATGTCTTCGACGTTGTGGCGGAACATCAGCATCCGCTCGATGCCGAACCCGAAGGCGAAGCCGCTGTACTTCTCCGGGTCGACGCCGCAGGCGGTCAGCACCCGCGGGTTGACCATGCCGCAGCCGCCCAGCTCGATCCAGCCCTCGCTGGAGCAGGTGCGGCAGGGACGGTCGGGGTTGCCGACGGACTCGCCGCGGCAGACGTAGCAGACCATGTCCATCTCGGCGCTGGGCTCGGTGAACGGGAAGAAGTTCGGCCGCAGCCGGGTCTTCATGCCCTCGCCGAACAGCGACTGCACCATGTGGTCGAGGGTGCCCTTGAGGTCCGCCATGGTCAGGCCCTCGTCCACGGCCAGCAGCTCGACCTGGTGGAAGACCGGGGTGTGCGTGGCGTCCAGCTCGTCGGTGCGGTAGACCCGGCCGGGGCAGATCACGTAGACCGGCAGCTCACGGCCGAGCAGGGAGCGGATCTGCACGGGCGAGGTGTGGGTGCGCAGGACGAGACCGGAGTCGGCCCCGTCGTCGCCCCGCACGAAGAACGTGTCGTGCTCGCTGCGCGCCGGGTGGTCGGGGCCGATGTTCAGGGCGTCGAAGTTGAACCACTCGGCCTCGACCTCGGGGCCCTCGGCGACCTCGTAGCCCATGGCGACGAAGATGTCCTCGATACGCTCCGAGAGCGTGGTCAGCGGGTGCCGGGCGCCGGCCGGTACGCGGTCGTGGGGCAGCGTGACGTCCACGGCCTCCTCGACCAGGACGCGGGCGTCGCGCTCGGCCTCCAGCTCGCCCTGCCGGGCCGCGAGGGCCTTGTTCACGGCGCCGCGGGCCATGCCGACGCGCTTGCCCGCGTCCGCCTTGGCGTGCGGGGGCAGGGCGCCGATCTCGCGGTTGGCGAGCGACAGAGGGGAGGCCGGGCCGGTGTGGGCGACCTTGGCCTCGTGGAGCGCGTCGAGGGAGTCCGCGGCGGCGAAGGCGGCGAGCGCCTCGTCCCGCATGCGCTCGATCTCTTCCGGTTTCAACGCCTCGACCTCGACAGGGTCGTACGACTTATTCGGTGCCGACATCTCTTCCCGTGCTTCCGATTGTCCCCCAGCTACCGCTGGGGCCAGGCTGACGGTCCCCGTCTGCGACTCGTGGACGAATCGTCTCCGTTTCTGGGACGCAAAGGTGCCAAAGGCCGAGTCTAACGGGGCTGGGGAAAGCGGATGCGCCCGTGGGGCCCGGCCGGTGCTCAGAGCAGGTGCGCCGGGGTGCCCACGGGCAGCGTAAATCGGAACCGCGCGCCGCCGCCGACGGCGCGTCCGACCGTGATGGTGCCGCCGTGGGCCTCCACGATGCCCTTGACGATGTAGAGCCCGAGGCCGGTGCCGCCGCGCTTGCTGCCCCGCCAGAAGCGGGTGAAGACGCGGTTCATGGACTCCTCCGGGATGCCGGGCCCCTCGTCGCTCACCGTGACCGACGTACCGGCGTCCTCCCCTTCCCGGGGGGACGCCGCGGGCGTGACGTCGATGGTGACGGTTCCCTCGCCGTGCCGCACGGCATTTTCGATCAGGTTGCTGAGCACCTGGTCGATCTTGTCCGGGTCGGCCCACAGGTCGGGCAGCGGCTGTTCCAGGCGGACCAGGAACCGGTCGGCGGGCTGGCCCGCGGCGACGTAGGCCTGGACGTGCCGGCCGACCGCGGCCCCCATGTCGACGAGCTGGCGGCGCACCTCCAGGCGGCCGGAGTCGATGCGGGAGATGTCGAGCAGTTCGGCGATGAGCCGGGTGACGCGGTCGGCGTCGGCGTCGACGGTCTCCAGCATCAGCCGTTTCTGGTCGTCGGTGAACCGCTCCCACTTGGCGAGCAGGGTGGCGGTGAAGCCCTTGACGGAGGTCAGCGGCGAGCGCAGCTCGTGGGCGACGGTGGCGATCAGCTCGGCGTGGCTGCGTTCGGTGCGGCGCCGCGCCTCGGTGTCCCGCAGGCAGACGACCACGCGGCGGACGGGCCCGGTGGGACGGTCGCGCACGTACCGGGCGGACACCAGGACCTCCCGGCCGCCGGGCAGCAGGAGGTTGCGTTCGGGCTGGGCCACGCGGATGGCGAGGCCGCCGTAGGGATCGGTGAGCTGCCACCAGCGGCGGCCCTCCAGGTCCTCCAGCGGCAGGGCCTTCTCCAGGTACTGCCCGAGGGCCCGGTCGGCGGGGACGGCGGTGATGCGGGCGGCGGCGGTGTTGAAGCGGACGACCCGGCCGTGCTCGTCGGCGATCACCAGCCCGTCGGGCAGGTCGTCGGGGTCGACGGCGCCGCCGGCCACCTCGGCGGCGGCCGGCGGCGCGGATGCCCGGGGCGCGCCGCGTGTGCCCGGTACCGCCCCACTCGTGCCGACACTCATCCCGTACCCCACCTTCCCGACGGTGCAGCAGGCCCCCGAGCTGGTCACCCTACTAGGGTCTTCCGTTCGGACGAGGCCGGATCGGGGAGCGGGCGCCGGCGACGGGGGCACCTGCGGCGCCGTCCGGGCAGCGGGGCAGGTCTCCGGTCTCCCCCTCCCCGGACGCCGCGAGCTTCCCGGCGAACCTCCCCGGCCGCAGCGCTAGCCGGCGGTACCGGAGCGGCATCCTCCGCGGGCGCGCTGCGCGCGGGCCGACGCGTACAGGCACACGGCGGCGGCGGTGGCGAGGTTCAGGCTCTCGGCTTTCCCGTGGAGGGGGACGCGGACCACGGCGTCGGCCAGGTCCCGGGTCTCCTCGGGCAGGCCCCAGGCCTCGTTGCCGAATACCCAGGCGGTGGGGCCGCCCATGGTGCCGCGGTCCAGTTCGTCGTCGAGGTCGTCCGCGCCCGCGCCGTCGGCGGCCAGCACGCGCACCCCGCTCTCCTTGAGGCCGGCGACCGCCTGTTCGACGGGGACACCGACGGCGACCGGCAGGTGGAAGAGCGACCCCACGGAGGCCCGTACCGCCTTCGGGTTGTACAGGTCGACGGAGGCGTCGGTGAGGATCACGGCGTCGGCCCCGGCGGCGTCGGCGCAGCGCAGCACCGTACCGGCGTTGCCCGGGTCGCGTACGTGCGCGAGGACCGCGACCAGGCGGGGGCGGGCGGCGAGGACCTCCTCGAACGGGGTGTCGAGGAACCGGCAGGTCCCGACCAGGCCCTGCGGGGTGACGGTGGTGGAGATGTCGGCGATCACCTCGTCGGCGGCGAGGTGGATCCGGGCACCTGCGGCGCGGGCCTCGCCCACGATGTCGGCGTAGCGCTCGGCGGCCTCCACGGTGGCGAAGAGTTCCACGAGTGCGGCGTCGCCGTCCGGTGTCCGGTGCGCGGCGGCCTCCCGCACGGCCTGGGGCCCCTCGGCGAGGAACAGCCGGTCCTTCCCCCGGAAGTTCCGCTTGGCAAGCCGCCGGGCGGCGGCCACACGGGCGGAACGGGGGGAGATCAGCTCAGGGGTGGCGGCGGGCATCCTCTTACCTTCGGAGAACTTCGTGCGGCGGCGTACACGCCCGTCAGGGGCGCGGGGCGGTTGCGGCGGGCGGCTGCGCCGCGTGGGCGCGGGCGACCGCGGCGGGCCCGCGGCCGGACGACGGCCGCGGGCCCCCAACAGCAGGACCCGCAAGCCTCGAAAGCTTGCGGGTCCTGCGACACCGGGTCATGGCCGGCGTGGCGTCACGCGGCCTTCGGCGCGTTGACGTCGCTCGGCAGAGCCTTCTGCGCGACCTCGACCAGCGCGGCGAACGCGTTGGCGTCGTTGACGGCCAGCTCGGCCAGGATCTTGCGGTCGACCTCGACGTTGGCGGCCTTCAGACCCTGGATGAAGCGGTTGTAGGTGATGCCGTTGGCGCGGGCAGCGGCGTTGATGCGCTGGATCCACAGCTGACGGAAGTCACCCTTGCGCTTCTTGCGGTCGTTGTAGTTGTAGACCAGCGAGTGGGTGACCTGCTCCTTGGCCTTGCGGTACAGGCGCGAGCGCTGACCGCGGTAGCCGGAGGCCTGCTCGAGGATCGCCCGGCGCTTCTTGTGGGCGTTGACTGCCCGCTTGACGCGTGCCACTTGTTTGACTCCTTGTAGCGGGGCCGTGGGTGTGCTCACACGGCCCGGAAACGATTGGGTCCCGGTCCTGACGGACGGCGCGCGGGGTCGGCCGGTACGAGATCAGCCGGCCGGGCGCCGCGGCGTCACTTGCCGAGAAGCTTCTTGATCTTCGCGGCGTCGCCCGGGGCCATCTCGGCGTTGCCGGTGAGGCGACGCGTCACGCGGGACGACTTGTGCTCGAGCAGGTGGCGCTTGCCGGCGCGCTCACGGAGCACCTTGCCGGAGCCGGTGACCTTGAAGCGCTTGCTGGCACCGCTGTGCGACTTGTTCTTCGGCATAGCGCCGTTCTCTCCTCGTCGGTGGCGCTCCGGTGCCCGGTCGCGAGAACCGGGCACGGTGGAGCGTCGCTCTTGTTTCGGTTACATCCTGGGACGCGGGGTCCCGGGGGGTCACGCCTCGGCGTGCTCCTCGGCCGGCTCCTCGGCAGGCGCCTCGATGTCCGCGGCGTTCTGCGAACGGCCCGGGTTGGCCTTCGCGTCGGCCTTGCGGGCCTCCTGCGCCTGGCGGGCCTCGGCCATCGCCTCGGTCTTCTTCTTGTGCGGACCGAGAACCATGATCATGTTGCGGCCGTCCTGCTTCGGGTTCGACTCGACGAAACCGAGGTCCTGGACGTCCTCCGCGAGGCGCTGCAGCAGCCGGTAGCCCAGCTCCGGCCGGGACTGCTCGCGACCGCGGAACATGATCGTGATCTTGACCTTGTCGCCCTGCTTGAGGAACCGGACGACGTGACCCTTCTTGGTGTCATAGTCGTGCGGGTCGATCTTCGGCCGGAGCTTCATCTCCTTGATGACCGTGTGCGCCTGGTTCTTGCGCGCCTCACGGGCCTTCATGGCCGACTCGTACTTGAACTTCCCGTAGTCCATGAGCTTGCACACGGGCGGACGGGCGTTCGCCGCGACCTCGACCAGGTCCAGGTCGTACTCCTGCGCAAGCTCCAGTGCCTTGGCCAGGGGGACGATGCCCACCTGCTCGCCACTGGGACCGACAAGTCGCACCTCGGGAACGCGAATCCGGTCGTTGATGCGGGGCTCGGCGCTGATGGATCCTCCTCGGTAGCACCACACGGCGGTCTGGCGGACAGCCGCGTACGTCTGTGTTCGATAGACCTAACCGCGCCGAAGCAGCAAAAATGCCCCGGACGATCACAGGCGGGGCTCCTCGAACTACCGGAGCGACCGCCGCGATGGCCGCGGGGCGCACGTTTCGGGCGGGTCGCCGCCGCTGGGACGGGACCGCCTGACCGGTGACCCGCCGCCCGGAAGGCGGTCAGGTGGGAGTTCGAAGCCTCCACTTGTGGGCCGGAACCGTTGGCCCTGGGGCACACGTCTCCGACCGGTCGCCCACCAGATTAGCAGGAACGCTTGACAAGGGCTAACCAGAGCCCGGCCGGCGGGACCGCCTATCGTGTGGGGCATGAGTGAGACCCCTCCTGAGACCCCCGACTTCGACGCCATGACCCGCGACATCGCGGAGGTCCCCGCGGTCGAGGTGATCGTGACGGTCGCCGTCAACCTGATGAGCGCCGCCGCCGTGAAGCTGGGACTGACCGAGGAGGGCGACACCTACAAGGACCTGGACGAGGCCCGCAAGCTCGTGACCGCGCTCGCCGGGCTGCTGGACGCGAGCGCGACCGAGATCAGCTCCTTCCACGCGGCGCCGCTGCGCGACGGACTGAAGTCGCTGCAGCTGGCCTTCCGCGAGGCGTCGCTCGTCCCGGACGAGCCGGGCCAGGGCCCGGGCGAGAAGTACACGGGCCCGGTCTACGGCTGACCCGGGAGTCCCGTCCGCGCACGGACGGGACTCATCCGCGCACGTACAAGGGCTCGCCCGGCGGCGTCGCCCCGGCCGGCAGCAGTGCCAGGTCGAGGCCGCGCACCAGGCGGGCCCTCAGTGTGTCGCTGGCCGCCAGGCGAGCGGCGACGGCACGGGCGGTGTCGGCCGGGGCCCCGGTGGCGGCCGGGTCGAGGACGAGGGCGAGGGTGCCGTCGGCCTGCCCCGGGCCCAGGCAGGCGCTCAGCACGGCCGGCTCGGCGGCCACCGCCTCCCGTACGGCCGCCACGACCGCCGGGTCGGCCAGCGGGTCCGCGGTCGTACGGCCCTCGGCCAGCGCGCGCAGCGCGGACCCGGTCAGCTCGAAGGGGACCGGCCCGGCCAGGTCCAGCACGACCGTGTCCGCCTGCTCGTGCGCGGCGGCCTCCAGCGCCTGGTGCAGGGGCACGGCGACCGGGCGGGCCGCCGGGTCCCACAGCGCCAGGGAGGCGGTCGAGGTGAAGGCGGGCAGCGCGGTGCGGTGACCGGCCTTCAGGATCGGCACGGCCATGTCGCTCGTCTTCTCCCGGCGCAGGCCGTTCTCGTCCTCCTCCACCTCACCGAGCACGGCGACGACGGGCACGAGCAGCCGGGCGCCCTTGAGCGCGCCCAGCACCGGGTCCACGGCGGTGCGGTCCTCGGCCCAGGCGGCGAGCGCCGCGCTCAGCGCCGGGTCGGCGGAGCCGTCGTCGTCGGAGAAACCGGGGTCGGGGATGTTCTTGTTCGCCACGGTCCCGACCCTATCCGGGGCCGTTCACCGTTTTCTCAGGGTCCCCTGACCCCCGTCTCACGCGGGTCCCACGGCACCCACAGCCGCCGCCACGAGCATCGCGGCCATGAAGACCCCCTCCCCCGGCTCCCGGCGCCGCCGCCGCGCCCGCCGCCGCCGCGCGCGTCCCTCCCGGCGCGGGCGCCTGCTGCGCACCGCGCTCGTCTGCGCCGTCCTCGCGGGCGGCACGGCCGCGGGCGCCGCCCGGTTGACGTCCCGCACGGGCTCCTCCGGGCCGGGCACCGTATCGTCACCGACGGCGCCGGCACCGTCGTCGGTGTCGGCGTCGGCGCCGGCTTCGGCGTCCGGTGGCGGAGCGGGGGTGGGGACGGTGACGGAGCCGGTGGCGGACCGGGCGGCGCTGCTGGCCGTGGCGATGCGGTCGGTGGCGGTGGCCGAGGGCGCCGCCGTGTCGGTGACCGTCCTCGACCTGGACTCCGGCCAGGTCGCCGGGTACGGCGACGGGACGTTCGAGACGGCGAGCATCGTCAAGGTCGACATCCTGGCGGCCCTGCTGCTCCGGGCGCAGGACGCGGGGCGGCGGCTGACCGCGCAGGAGCGTGCGTACGCCACCGCCATGATCGAGAACAGCGACAACGACTCCGCGTCGGCGCTGTGGCGGAGCATCGGCGGGGCCGGCGGACTGGACGCGGCGAACCGCCGGTTCGGCCTGACGGCGACGGCCGGCGGCGACGGCCCGCTGTGGGGCCTGACCCGGACCACCTCCGCCGATCAGCTCACCCTGCTCAGGCAGGTGTTCGGGGACGGTTCGCTGCTGAGCGCGGCCTCGCGTGCGTACCTCCAGGAGCTGATGGGGCGGATCGCGGACGACCAGGACTGGGGTGTGTCCGCCGCCGCCGACGGCTCCGCGTGGGCCCTCAAGAACGGCTGGCTGCCGCGCGGCACGACCGGCCTGTGGGTCGTCAACAGCATCGGCCGGGTGACGTCCGGCGGTGACGACTACCTCGTGGCGGCCCTCTCGCACGGCAACGCGACGAAGGAGACCGGCATTTCGCTGGTGGAGGAGTCGGCACGGGCGGCGGTGTCGGTCTTCACGGCGCCGACGGCCTCCGCCCCGCCTTCCGCGTCCGTCGCCGCCCCGCCCTCCGTCTCCGGCTCGTCCGTCTCCGGGGCCGGCTGAGCGCGGCGGCGCTGAAGGGGCGGGCCGTGGCGCAGGGGGCCGCCGCACGCCTCGGCCCCGGGTGCCTACGGCTGGAAGCCGCGGGGGTCGACGCGCCGGCGCCGGCCGCGCCACAGGACGGCGGCGACCACCAGCAGCACGCCGCCGGCGCTGCCGGCCAGGGGGCCCGCCCAGTCCGCGTCGTCGTCCGGATCCGCGGTGTCGGGGCCGGCGCCGAAGTACCGCTCGCCGTACGCCGTCGCGCGCAGTCCCGCGGGCTTCAGCCGGCCGGCGGCCTCGAGGGCGGCCACCGGATCGATCATGCCGAAGCCGCGGGAGTCGTCCCGTCCGCCGACGGGGGCGTCGCGTGCGGTGTCCTCCAGGAGCTTCTTGATCTGCGCGGGCGTCAGGCCGGGGTGCGCGGCCTCGACGAGCGCGACGACGCCCGAGACGAAGGCGGAGGCCGCGCTCGTCCCCCAGCCCTTGTAGTACGCGTGGTCCGGCTCGGCGATGACGACGTCCACGCCGGGCGCGCTGACCGTGGCGTACCAGCGGCGGGTGGAGAAGGCGGCGCGGGTGCCGTAGCGGTCGACGGCGGTCACCGCGATCACGCCCGGGTAGGCGGCCGGGTAGGAGACGTGGTCGCCCTTGTCGCCGCCGTTGCCCGCCGAGGCGACGACGACGGTGCCCTTCTTCAGCGCGTACTGGACGGCCTCGTCCTCGGCGGGCTCGGGGTGCGCGGAGTCGGAGTCGTCGCCGAGGGAGAGGTTGATGACGTCGGCGCCGTGATCGGCCGCCCAGCGGATGCCTTCGGCGAGCGCGCCGCCGCGGCTGGTGCGGGCGCGGGCGCGGGCCTTGTCACCGTCCTCCAGGATCACCCGCACGGGCAGGATCTTCGCCTCGGGGGCGACGCCCATGACGCCGTCGGCGCCGCCGCTGCCATGGCCGTGACCGGCGATGATGCCGGCCATGGCGGTGCCGTGCCGCGCCCAGGTGTCGTCGCCGCGCCGCGCGCCGAAGCCGATCAGGTCCTTCGCGGGCAGCACGTTGCCCGCGAGGTCGGGGTGGTCGGTCTCGACACCGGTGTCGAGGACTGCGACGGTGACGCCCTTGCCCTTGGTGAGCCGCCAGGCCTGCTGGAGGTGCAGGGCGTCCAGGGCCCACTGCTGGGCGCGGATGCCGTCGGCGTGCGCGGCGGTGGCCGGTACGAGGGCGAGCGCGGCGGCGAGGAGCAGGCCGAGGACGCCGCCGCGGCGCGTGAGGGCGGGTTCGGCGGGGGTTTTCACGAGGGCTTCTCCGTGGCGGAGCCGGCGGTCTTGCGGAAACCCCGTTCGATGCGGTCGGCCAGGCCCTGGGCCTCGTTGCCGAGCCCCGCCTGGGCGACGGCCGTGGCGGCGCCGGCCTTCGTCGCGTCGGCGGCGGACTGCGGGGTGTCGACGGTGCGGCCGTCGGCCCAGCCGGAGACGGCGTAGACGACCACGGGGGCCTCGGTCAGCACGGAGACGGTCCAGGAGGCGCGCTGCCCGACGCCGAAGGCGGCGGCGACGGTGCCCCCGGCCGCGTACGGGCGGGGCATGAGGTCCGTGCGCCTGCCGAGCCCCTCGTTCCTGAACCGGGCGGCCAGGGAACTCATGGCGGGCGCGTCGGCCGTGGTGAAGAGCAGGCCGACCGTGGTGACGAAGCTCTGGGTGGCGTCCGTGTAGTTGGCGCGCAGCAGGCGGGCGCAGCCGACCGGCGCGAGGGTCTCGCGCAGCAGCGGGTCGAAGGCGTCCGCGCAACCGCTGTCGGGTGCGACGGCGACCCGGGTCCAGGTGCGGTCGGCTCCGCCCGGCCCTGCGCCCCGGCCCTCGACCGTGGGCGGGAAGAGCTGGTCGACCGGGGTGCTGTGCCACAGGGTGCCGGCCGTGGCGAAGGACCCGGCGGTGGCGCTGTCGCCCGCCTCCCCGGTGAGCCGGCTGCCGGTGACGGCGCCGCCGATGAGTCCGAGCCCGAGGACCACGCAGGCGGCGGCGACGGCGGTCCGGGGCCGTACCCGCACGCCGAGGGCGCGTCCCCGCCCGTGTTCGTCGTACCCCTCGGGCGCGCCGAAGGACACGAAGGGCCGCGCCGCGGCACCGGGACGGCCCCCGGCCGCCGCGTAGGCGCCGGACGCGCTCCAGGCCGGCGCCGCGCCGGACTGCGGGGCGGGGCGGGCGGGGGCGGCCGGGTACGCGTCGCGGTTCCGGTCACGGTCACGGTCACGGTCACGGTCACGGTCACGGTCACGGTCACGAGAAGGACGCGCGGGGGGCACGGAGGGCACGGGGGCCACGGGACGTGCGGGTTCTCCGGGCGCCCAGGCCGCCGGTCTGGCCCGGCCCGTGCGGGGCGGCGCGTCGGGGAAACGGGCCGAGGCGGGGGGCGGGGGCGGCGCGGCCGGTTCCGCGGGGCGCCTCAGCGGGGGCGGGAACGCCGGGGACGTACGGCTGTCGCGCTCGCCTCCGGTCCCGGCCATGACCGGACGGCCGGACGCCGCGGGACGGGACGGGGAAGGGCCGGGCGCCGGAAAGCCGGACGCCGAAGGGCCGGACGCGGAAGGGCCGGACGCCGGAAAGCCGGACGGGGAAGGGCCGGACGCTGAAGGGCCGAACGTCGAACGAGAGGACGGGGAAAAGCCGGGCGCCGGAAAGCCGGACGCCGACGGGCCGGTCAGGGAACGGCCGGACGCCGAAGGGCCGGGCGCCGTCGTGGCGCCGGGTGGGGCGGCCGGGGTGCGGCGCGGGGCCGCGTCCGCGGCGGGCCGGCCCGCGCCGTGCGCCGGTGGTGCGCCCGTCGCGCGGGCGCCGTCCGCCGGTGGGCGGGGCTCGCCGGGGTGGGCAGGGGGGTGCGGCGGGCGGGGTGGTCTCGCGGGGCGCGGGGGTATCGGAGCGTGGCGCGCGTCCGTACTCATGCACCCCCCGTTTCGCCGTGCCCGGGCCGTGCCCTCGCGCTCGGCCTTCGTTCTCGCCGCCCGGCCCGGCGCCGACTCGTCGTCACCGGACACGCATACCCGTACGCACGAGGGGCCATCCCGGCCCGGGCCAACGGCCGGGAACGTGCCGCCGTCGCGCCGTACGTGCGCGTCACTCTACGGGCTGAGCGCGCGCCGGCGGGAACCGGTCCGGGCGGGCGGAGGCATCTGCCCGGAACGTCCCCCTACCCCGCGGTAATCCTGTCTGGCAGGCTGCGTCCATGACCGCACGCGCCGCAGACCGGGCCCGTTACGACCGGGCCACCGCCCATCTCGACGCCCCCGTCGCGATCGTCGACCTGGAGGCCTTCGACGCCAACGCCGACGACCTCCTGCGCCGGGCCGCAGGCAAGCCGGTCCGGGTCGCCAGCAAGTCCGTGCGCTGCCGGGCGCTGCTCGAACGGGCCCTGGCGAAGGACGGTTTCGCGGGCCTCATGTCCTTCACGCTCGCCGAATCGCTGTGGCTGGCCCGTTCCGGGTTCGACGACGTCCTGCTGGCCTACCCGTCCGCCGACCGCGCCGGCTACGCCGAACTGGCCGCCGATCCCAAGCTGGCCGCCGCCGTCACGGTGATGGTCGACGACCCGGCTCAGCTCGACCTCATCGACGCCGCCCGCGACGGCGGGGGCGAAGTGGTGCGCGTCTGCCTGGAGCTGGACACGTCGTTGAAGCTGTTGGGCGGGCGGATCCGGGTCGGCGCGCGCCGTTCCCCGCTGTACTCCCCCGCCCAGGTCGCCGAGATGGCCCGTACGGTGGCCCGGCGGCCGGGGTTCCGGCTCGTCGGGATCATGGCGTACGAGGGGCATGTCGCGGGCGTGGGTGACGCGGTGGCCGGGCGGCCGGTGCGGTCGCGGGCGATCCGGCTGATGCAGGCGGCGGCGCGGCGGGAACTGGCCGAGCGGCGGGCCGCGGTGGTGCGGGCGGTCCGGGCCGTGGCACCGGAGCTGGAGTTCGTGAACGGCGGCGGCACCGGCAGTGTCCAGCACACCGCGGCGGAGGCGGCGGTGACCGAGATCGCCGCGGGGTCGGGGCTGTACGTCCCGCGTCTGTTCGACAACTACACGTCCTTCCGGGGCCGTCCGGCCGCGCTGTTCGCGCAGCCCGTCGTACGGCGGCCGGGAGTGGGGGTCGTCACGGTGCTGGGCGGCGGCTATCCGGCCTCCGGCGTGGCCGGTCAGGACCGGCTCCCGGTGCCGTACCTGCCCGAGGGCCTGCGGTACGACCCGCAGGAGGGGCCCGGCGAGGTGCAGACCCCGCTGCTCGGCCCGCCCGCCGACGACCTGCTGATCGGGGACAAGGTGTGGTTCCGGCACGCCAAGGCCGGTGAGCTGTGCGAGCGGTTCGACGCGCTGCACCTCGTCGAGGGCGACCGGGTGACGGCGACCGTGCCGACGTACCGGGGCGAGGGCCGTACCTTCCTCTGACGCCCGGCCGGACCGGCGGCGCTCACCGCCCGGCCCGACCGCTGACCCTCACCACCCGGCCCGACCGGTCGGCCTGCCCCGGCCGGGCCGGTGCCGCTGCCGGCCCCGGTGGGAGCATGGCCGTCCGGGCACTCAGGACGGATCGCCGGGCGGCCCCAGGGGTGCCTACAGCGGGGTGACGTACGCCCCCGAGATGCCGCCGTCCACCAGGAAGTCGGTGGCGTTGACGAAGGAGGAGTCGTCGCTGGCGAGGAAGGCGACGGCGGCGGCGATCTCCTCGGCCTCCGCGAAGCGCCCGAGGGGGATGTGGACGAGACGGCGCGCCGCGCGCTCGGGGTCCTTCGCGAACAGCTCCTGGAGCAGCGGGGTGTTGACCGGGCCCGGGCACAGGGCGTTGACGCGGATGCCCTCGCGGGCGAACTGCACGCCCAGTTCGCGGGACATGGCCAGCACGCCGCCCTTGGACGCGGTGTAGGAGATCTGGGAGGTGGCCGCGCCCATGCGGGCCACGAAGGAGGCGGTGTTGATGATGGAGCCGCGGCCCTGGCGCCGCATGTAGGGCAGGGCGGCCTTGCAGCACAGGTAGACGGAGGTGAGGTTGACGTCCTGGACGCGTTTCCAGGCCTCCAGGCCGGTCTCCAGGATGGAGTCGTCGTCGGGCGGCGAGATTCCGGCGTTGTTGAAGGCCACGTCGACGCTGCCGTAGGTGTCGTACGCGGCCCGGAACAGCGCCTCGACCTGGCCGGGATCGGTGACGTCGGTCCGGACGAACAGGCCGCCGGTCTCCTCGGCCGCCGCCTTGCCGCTCCTCTCGTCGATGTCGCCGCAGACGACGTGCGCGCCCTCCGCGGCGAGGCGTCGGGCGGCGGCCAGGCCGATGCCGCTGCCTGCGCCGGTGACGACGGCGGTCCGGCCCACCAGGCGGCGGCAGACGGCCGCGGGCGCCCCGTCGGGCCCGGTCCGTGCGGTGGCTGTCATGTCAGCCGCTGTCCCTTCGGTCGCCGTGGCCCGGGTCGCCGTCTCCGCGGTCGGCGTCTCTCCTCCGGCCCCTGTCTCTCCGGTCACTGGGCGGCCCCCTCCGTGCTGATGAAGACGTTCTTGGTCTCGGTGAAGGCGGTCAGGGCGTCGGGACCGAGTTCGCGGCCGATCCCGGACTGCTTGGCCCCGCCGAACGGGGTCCAGTAGCGGACGCTGGCGTGCGAGTTGACGGACAGGTTCCCGGCCCGGACGGCCTGGGTGACGCGCAGGGCGCGGCCCACGTCCCGGGTCCACACGGAGCCGGACAGGCCGTAGGGCGTGTCGTTGGCGAGGCGGACCGCGTCCTGTTCGTCGGTGAAGGGCAGCAGGACGGCCACGGGCCCGAAGATCTCCTCGCGGGCGGCGGCGGAGTCCGGGCGCTCCCCGGTGAGCACGGTCGGCGGGAACCAGAAACCGGGCCCGTCGGGCGCGGTGCCGCGCAGGGCCGGTGCCTCCGGGCGGACGTAGGACCGTACGCGGTCGCGTTGCCGGCGGGAGATCAGCGGGCCCATACGGGTCTTCTCGTCGGCCGGGTCGCCGACCACGACGGCGGCCAGTGCCTCGGCGAGCAGCGCCTCGACCTCGTCGTACACGGATTCCTGGACGAGGACGCGGGTGCGGGCGCAGCAGTCCTGGCCGGCGTTGTCCAGGAAGGAGAACGGGTCGGCGGCGGCCTTGAGGTCGGCGTCCGCGAAGACGATGTTCGGGCTCTTGCCGCCCAGTTCGAGGGTGACCGGCTTGAGGTGCCGGGCGCAGCGTTCCATGATCTCGCGGCCGGTCCGGGTGGAGCCGGTGAAGACGATCTTCGCGACGCCGGGGTGGTCGGTCAGAGCGCGGCCCGCGGTGCGGCCGTGGCCCGGCAGTACCTGGAAGAGGTGCTCGGGCAGGCCGGCCTGAAGACCCAGCTCGGCCAGGCGCAGCGCGGTGAGCGGGGTGGTCTCGGCGGGTTTGAGGAGGACCGCGTTGCCGGCGGCGAGGGCCGGGAAGGAGCCCCAGGCGGCGATCGGCATGGGGAAGTTCCACGGGGCGATGACGCCGACGACACCGAGCGGTTCGAGGAAGGTGACGTCCCAGCCGCCGGGGGCCGGGATCTGCCGGCCGAGCAGCCGTTCGGCGCCGCCGGCCGCGTACAGCAGCAGGTCGCGGGCGTTGCCGGCCTCCCAGCGGGCGTCGCCGACGAGATGGCCGGCCTCGCGGACCTCCAGCTGGGCCAGTTCCTCGAGGTGGCTGTCGACGACGTCGGCGAAGCGGCGCAGCAGCCGGGCCCGGTCGGCGGGGGCGGCGGCGGCCCAGGCCTGCTGGGCCCGGGCCGCGCGGGTGACGGCGCGGTCGACGTCGGCCTCGTCGGCGGCGGGCACGGTGGCCACGGTCTCTTCGGTGGCGGGGTTCAGGACGAGCAGTTCGTGCTCGTCCCCGGGCTCGGGCTCGTTCGGCACGGCGGGGCCTCTCACATGCGTTCGAAGGAGCGGCGCAGCTCCCAGTCGGTGACCGCGGCGTCGAACGCGTCGAGCTCGACGCGCGCCATGTTGCGGTAGTGCGCGACGACCTCGTCGCCGAAGGCGGCCTTGGCGATCGGGCTGTTCTCCCACAGCTCGGCGGCCTCGCGCAGGGTCGTGGGGACGTGCTCGTGGCCGGCGGTGTACGCGTTGCCCGGGCACGGCTCGGGCAGGGGCAGGCGCTGCTCGACGCCGTACAGCCCGGCCGCGACCAGTCCGGCGACGGCCAGGTACGGGTTGACGTCGCCGCCGGGCAGCCGGTTCTCGAAGCGCAGGGAGCGGCCGTGGCCGACGACGCGCAGCGCGCAGGTGCGGTTGTCGTGGCCCCAGGCGACGGCGGTCGGGGCGAAGGAACCGGGCTGGAACCGCTTGTAGGAGTTGATGCCCGGCGCGTGGAGCAGCGAGAAGTCGCGCAGCGCGGCGAGCTGTCCGGCCAGGAAGTACCGCATGACCTCGGACATCTCCCCCGGCCGGTCACCGGCCATGACGTTGGTGCCGTCGGCGTCGGTGAGCGAGAGGTGGATGTGGCAGGAGTTGCCCTCCCGTTCGTTGTACTTGGCCATGAAGGTGAGCGAGACGCCCTCCTGGGAGGCGATCTCCTTCGCGCCGGTCTTGTAGACGGCGTGCTGGTCGCAGGTGACGAGGGCCTCGTCGTAGCGGAAGGCGATCTCGTGCTGGCCGGGGTTGCACTCGCCCTTGGCCGACTCGACGGTGAGGCCGGCGCCGGCCATGTCGTTGCGCAGGCGGCGCAGCAGGGGCTCGACACGGCCGGTGCCGAGGATCGAGTAGTCGATGTTGTACCGGTTGGCCGGGGTGAGCCCGCGGTAGCCGGTGTCCCAGGCCTGCTCGTAGGTGTCCTGGAAGACGATGAACTCCAGCTCGGTGCCGACCTGGGCCGTCCAGCCGTGTTCGGCGAGGCGGGCGAGCTGGTGGCGCAGGATCTGCCGGGGTGCCGCCACCACCGGGGAGCCGTCGTTCCAGGCGAGGTCGGCGACGGCCAGGGCGGTGCCCGGGTGCCAGGGCAGGCGGCGCAGGGTGCTGAGGTCGGGGCGCATGGCGAAGTCGCCGTAGCCGCGGTCCCAGGAGGACATGGCGTAGCCGTCGACGGTGTTCATGTCGGTGTCGACGGCGAGGAGGTAGGAACAGCCCTCGGTGCCGTGCCGCAGGACCTCGTCGAGGAAGAAGCGGGCGGCGAAGCGCTTGCCCTGGAGCCGTCCCTGCATGTCGGGGAAGGCCAGGACGACGGTGTCGATCTCTCCGCTCGCGACGCCTGCCCGCAGTTCCTCGACGGTGAGCGGGGGTGTGCGGTCTGCCACGGGCGAGCCTCCTCGGCTGCGTCGGCGTCCTCGGCGTACGTGCTCGGCGTGCTCGGCGTGTCGGCCCGGCGTCCGTGCCCGGCCTCGTCGGCCGGTGCCGGGAGCCATAAGGTATGACCGCGAACCATTGTCTGGGAAGGGGGCGCGGCCGGATGGCTCAGGACACGGGGCCGGCCGGGGCGGCCGGGGACCGGCTCGCGGCGGTGCTGCGGCCGGTGCGCGCGGGCAACGGCTTCGAGGAGGCGCTGGAGCAGATCCTCCAGGTGGTGCGGCTCGGCCTGGTCCCGGCGGGTGAGCGGCTGCCCGCCGAGCGCGAGCTGGCCCAGCGGCTGGGGATCAGCCGGGTGACGCTGCGTGAGGTGCTGAAGGTGCTCCAGGACCAGGGTCTCGTGGAGGCACGGCGGGGGCGCTACGGCGGTACGTTCGTGCGCCCGCGCGCGGACGGAGGCGGCGGGGACGAGCTGCGGCGCCGGCTCGCCGGGGTCGACGTCGACGACGTCCTGCGCTTCCGCGAGGTGCTGGAGGTGGGGGCGGCCGGCCTGTGCGCGGCGCAGGGGCTGACGGACGGGCAGGCGCGGCGGCTGCGCGAGGCGCTGGAGCACACGCGCGACGCGCCGCCCGCGGACTACCGGCGCCGCGACACGCTGCTGCACCTGACCCTCGCCGAGTCGTGCGGCTCCCCCACGCTGACCGGGCAGTACGCGGCGGTCCGGGCCGCAGTGAACGACCTGCTCGACTGCATACCCCTGCTGGTGCGCAACCTGGAGCACTCGCAGCGGCAGCACGCCGCGCTGGTGGCGGCGGTGCTGGAGGGGGACGCGGACGGCGCGCGGGAGACGATGCGCGAGCACTGCGCGGGGACGGCGGCGCTGCTGCGGGGTTTCCTGACGTGAAGGGCGCCCCGTGGAGATCCCCGTGACGAGCTGCGTCGAGAACCGTGCGAAGAGCAGCGCGAGAGCCGCGCGACGGGCAGCCTGAAGCGGCACCCGAAGAGGTGTCGGCGTACACCATTGCGAGCGAGGACCGGGAGGCCGGATGGCCGCGGCGGAGACGACGGACGCGACCGACTCGACGGGCGCGACAGGCATGACGGACACGGCGGACACCGTGGACACCGTGGACACCGTGGACACCGTGGACACCGTGGACACGGCGAGCGTGGCCGGCCCGGGGCGGCCGCTGATCGGCGTCAGCACCTATCTGGAGCCCGGGGCACGGTGGGGCGTGTGGGAGCTGGAGGCGGCGTTGCTGCCCGCCGGTTACCCGCGGCTGGTGCAGCGGGCGGGCGGGCTCGCCGCGCTGCTGCCGCCGGACGCGCCGCGGCGGGCGGCGGCGACCGTGGCCCGGCTGGACGGGCTGGTCATCGCGGGCGGCCCGGACGTGGAACCGGTGCGCTACGGAGCCGAGCCGGACCCGCGTACGGGACCGCCCGCCCGGGCCCGGGACGCCTGGGAACTCGCCCTGATCGAGGCCGCGCTGGCCGCCCGGGTGCCGCTGCTCGGCATCTGCCGGGGCATGCAGCTGCTGAACGTCGCGCTGGGCGGCACCCTGGTCCAGCACCTGGACGGGCACGCCGGGACGGTCGGGGTCTTCGGCACCCACCCGGTCACTCCGGTGCCCGGCACCCGGTACGCGGCGGCCGTCCCGGAGACGGCGTCCGTCCCCGCCTACCACCACCAGGCCGTCGACCGCCTCGGCACCGGTCTCCTCGCCTCGGCGCACGCGCCGGACGGCACGGTCGAGGCGGTCGAGCCCCCGCCCGCCGCCCACTGGGTCCTCGGGGTGCAGTGGCACCCCGAGATGGGCGAGGACGTACGGGTGATGCGGGCCCTGGTCGAGGCGGCGACCGCGCACCCGGCCGGGCCTGGGCGAACGGCCTGAACCGTCCACCGGACCACACCGCGCGAACGGCCGGGAACGCGCGCACCGCATGCACCGCGCACGCGGCCGGGACCGCGCGAGCGGCCGCGACCGCACCGAACCGCTCACGCGGGCAGTACGGCGCGAACGGCCGGGACCACACGCACCACATGCACGCGCACGCGGGCAGCACCGCGCGAACGGCCGGGACCGCGGACGGGCCCCCGACCGCGTCCGTGTGATCCGTCCGTCTCAGCCCGTCTCCGAACGGGTCAGGGACAGCAGGTCCCGGGCCGGGCCCGTGGGGCGGTGGCCCGTGGGCCAGACGGCGCGCAGGTCGCGCCGCAGGGCGACACCCTCGACCGGCACGGTGACCAGGCGGCGCAGGGACAGTTCGTCGCCCACGGCGAGTTCGCTCAGCACCGCCGGGCCCGCCCCGCTGACCGCCGCCGCCTTCACCGCCGTCGTCGAGGACAGCTCGATCAGCGGCCGGGCCAGGCCGCCCAGCGCCGCGTCCAGGACCTGCCGGGTCCCGGAGCCGGTCTCCCGAAGGATCAGCGGGGTCGCCGCCAGTTCCGCCGCCTCCAGCGGGCGCCGTCTGCTGGCCCACGGGTGGGCGGGGGCGGTCACCACGATCAGGCGGTCGTGGGCGATCACCACGGAGTCCAGCCCGGCGGGGACCGACAGTCCCTCCACGAAGCCGAGGTCCGCCTCGCCCGTCAGCAGCCGCTCGGCGACCATCGCCGAGTTCCCGGCGAGCAGCGAGACGGCGGTGTCCGGGCGCCGCGTGCGCAGCGCGATCAGCCAGCCGGGCAGCAGGTACTCGGCGATGGTCATGCTCGCCGCCACCCGCAGCCGCGAGTCCCGCCGGTCCCGCAGCGCCTGCGCGCCCGCGTCGAAGGCCTCGGCGGCCTCGACGACCCGCCGCGCCCAGTCGGTGACCAGTGCGCCCGCGTCGGTCAGCCGTGAGCCGCGCGGCGAGCGGTCCACCAGCGCCAGCCCCAGCTGCCGTTCCATGGAGCGGATCCGGCTGCTCGCCGCCGGCTGGGTGATGCCCAGGTCACGGGCGGCCCCGCCCAGGCTGCCCAGCCGCGCCACCGCCAGCAGCAGTTCGAGGGCGCCCAGGTCCGGCACCCGGTGGGCCAGCGGCGCCGCCCCGGGCGGCCGCCCCCCGCCGTTGGCTGCTTCCACCTCCGACCTCCTCATAAGCCCAGCTTATGCCTCAAGGGGAACAAACCCCCGGCCGGGGCAGGAGCCCACGCGGGCCTCGCGTCCTGTCCGCCGCGCCCCGCCTCCCGCCTGCGCCACGCTCCCGCCGGCCCGGGACGGGGACCCCGCGCGGACCTCACGTCATGTCCGCCCTCGGCCCGCTCCCCCTCTGCGCCACGCTCCGCCGGCCCGGGACGCCGGGCCGCTCACCGGCCGGACCGCCGCGGCCGTGCGCGCCGGGCGCGGGCCGGTCAGCGGTGCGCCGCTCGCAGCGCCTCGCCCAGCACCCGGGGAGCCTCGGCCAGGGAGGGCCCGTACCAGGTCAGATGCCGTCCGCTGACCAGTGCGCAGGGCAGGCCCGCGAAGGCCTCCGGACCGTCGGCGGCGGTGAAGCGGTACGGCTCGTCCGGCAGGACGACGACGTCCGGGGCCGCCGCCCGCAGTTCCTCCACCGGGACGCGCGGGTACCGCTCGGCATGGCGGGCGTACAGGTGGTCGACGCCGAGGCGGGCCAGGACGTCCCCGGCGAAGGTGTCCCGGCCCAGCACCGTCCAGGGCCGCCGCCACACGGGGACGACGGCGGTCGTACGGCGTTCGGGCACGGGCAGCGCCGACCAGGCGGCCTCCGCCTCGTCCAGCCAGCGCGGCCGGGCCGCGGCCCCGCAGGCCGCCAGGACCCGTGCCAGCTCCCGGAAGGCCTGCGGCACGTCCCGCACCTCGGTGACCAGCACCCCGACGCCCGCCGCGCGCAGCGCGTCGAGGTCGGCCGCGCGGTTCTCCTCCTCGTTGGCGATCACCAGGTCGGGGGCGAGGGCGGCGATCTCGCCGGTCCTCGGGTTCTTGGTGCCGCCGACGCGCACCACGTCCAGGCCGGCCGGGCGGGCGCACCAGTCGGTGGCGCCGGCCAGGGCGCCGGGCAGGGTCACGGCGACGGCCTCGGTGAGCGAGGGGACCAGGGAGACGACCCGGGTCATCAGCGCGTGCGGTCCTGGACGGCCTCGATGTGCTCGGCCACCGCGACCACGATCACCCGGGTCTCCGGCACGGTGGCCCGCCAGCGGTGGCGCACCCCGCCGGTCAGGTACATGGTGTCGCCGCGGACGAGCCGGTAGGCGCGGCCCTCCGCCTCGATCTCGACCGCGCCGTCGGCGACGTACATCAGTTCGTCGTTGCGGTGCTGGAACTCGCGGCCCGCGTCGTGGTCGCCGGTGAACTCGGAGGCGTGCAGCTGGTGGTGGCCGCGCACCAGGGCGCGTACCCGCGGTACGGCCTGCGGTCCGGCCGTCTCGGGGATTTCGGCGCGCACCACGTCGACGCTGCACGCGGGGTCGGCCGCGGCCAGCAGTTCCACGGCGGTGGTGCGCAGCGCGTCGGCCACCTTCTCCAGGGAGCTTCTGCTGGGGCGGGCCCGGTCGTTCTCGATCTGGCTCAGGAAGGGCACCGACAGGCCGCTGCGCCCGGCCACGACGGCGAGGGTGAGGTTCAGCGCCCGGCGCCGCCGTCGCACGGCCGCGCCCACCCGAAGGGGCTGTTCTTTGTGGTCGCCCATCGCTCCGGCTCCCTCCTTCGCTCGTCGGTCCGCTGCCCGTGGTCCCGTGCCGGGGCGCGTGCGCCCCGATGGGTTCTCTGCACCCTACGCATGTCCGGCAAACCGTTTCCTGCCGCCGTCACTTCCCCGTGCGGTGAGCGCACCGGCGGCTTCACGGTCCGCCGCGGCGGACCGGCCGTGCTCAAGCCCACGGTACGGGTTCGGGCGGGACGGCGGGGTGACTGTGCGTGGTTGGCCGGATTCCTGCCGTTGGGACGGCCCGAGGGGCGGGCCCCCGCACGGCGTCAGGACCGTGCGGGGGCCCGCCCCTCGGGCGGTGTGCGGCGGCGGTGGCCGCGGGGTCGTCGTGCGCCGGGTCACCCGGAGGCGGCCCGCGGGCCGCTACCGGGTCGGCCGCCGGTTCACTGCGGGGCCATCCGCCGGACGACGTCCGGGTGCTGCTTGATCCAGGCGTCGACCGCCTCGTCCTCGTGCGCCTTGCCGCGCGCGTTGATCTCGCTCTCCAGGCTGCCCAGCTCCTCCTCGCTCATCCTGAAGTTCTTGATCCACTCGGTGAGCTGCGGGTACTGCCCGGGGAACTTCTCGCTGGAGATGGTGCGGACGGTGTTGCCCTCGCCGAAGAGCTTCTTGTCGTCCTTCAGCTTGGTGAGGCCGTAGCGGCTGTACGCCCAGTGCGGCGACCACAGCACGACGGCGACGGGCTGCTTCTTGGCGTAGGCGCGCTTCAGCTCGGCGAGCATCGCGGGCGTGGAGCCGTCGACGACCTTGTACTCCTTGTCCAGGCCGTAGCCCGGCAGGACCTTGCTCTTGAGGAGGTTCATCTCGCCGGTGCCCGGTTCGATGCCGATGATCTTCCCGCCGAACAGCGACGACTTGCCCTTGAGGTCTTCGAGGGACTTGACGTCCTTGACGTAGGAGGGGACGGCGATCTCCAGGGAGGTCGGCTGGTACCAGGTCCCGAGGTCCTTGAGCTTGTCCTTGCTCTTGTCCCAGTAGTTCTTCTGGGCGTAGGGCAGCCAGGCGTCGAAGTTGAGGTCGATGTCTCCGCCGGCCAGGCCGGTGTAGACGGGGCCGACGTCCATCTGCTTCAGGTTCAGCTTGTAGCCGCGGTCTTCCAGGACGTGCTTCCACAGGTGGGTGACGGCGACGTCCTCGTCCCAGGGGAACCAGGCGACGTTCAGGGGCCGCTTCGCCTCGGCCGGGGCGGATCCGGAGCCGCCGGGCACCGGGGCCAGCTTGTCGACGAGGCCGGGGTTGGCCTTGAGCCAGGTGCGCACGGCGTCCTGCTGACGGCCCTTGCCGGCCTTGTTGATCTCGGCCTCCAGGCTGGTGAGCTGCTTCTCGTCCAGCTTGAAGTTCTTCAGCCAGTCGCCGACGACGGGGTTGGCGGCCGTGAAGCCCTTGCGGGCCAGCGTGTGCACGCCGTCGCCCTTGCCCCAGGCGCCCTTGGGGTCCTTCAGCTTCTTCAGGCCGTAGTCGTTGTACGCCCAGTGCGGCGACCACAGGGTGACGACGACCGGTTCCTTCTTGGCGTAGGCCCGCTTCAGCTCGGCCAGCATGGCCGGCGTGGAGCTGTCGACGACCTTGTACTCCTTGTCCAGGCCGTAGTCCTTGAGGACCTTGCTCTTGAGCAGGGCCATCTCGCCCGCGCTGGACTCGATGCCGGTGATCTTCCCGCCGAACAGGGAGGCCTTGCCCTTGAGGTCGTCCAGCGAGTCGATGCCCTTCATGTACGACGGGACGCTCAGCTCCAGCGACGTGGGCCCGTACCAGGAGCCGAGGTCGTCGAGCTGCTTGCCGTACTTCTTCCAGTACTGGGCGTGGGTCGTGGGCAGCCAGGAGTCCGTCTCGAAGTCGACGCTGCCCTGCGCGAGGGAGGTGTAGAGCGGTCCGGCGTCGAACTGCTTGGCCTGCACGTCGTAGCCGCGCTGTTCGAGGATCTCCTTCCACAGGAAGGTGGAGGCGACGCCCTCGTCCCAGGGGATGTAGCCGAGGGTGAGCTTCTTGCCCTTACCGACGTTCTGTCCGTCGGCGGCGGCCGTGGCGCTGCCGCCGCCACCGCCGAAGAGGCCCATGCCGCCGGCGACGAGCGCGAGGACGACCACGCCGACCACGGCGATCTGCGGGCTCGGCCGGTAGGACCAGATCTTCAGGCCCTGCAGGGACCGCGCCCGGGCGGCGGCCCGGCGGCCGAGCGGCGAGACCTGGGTGCCCAGGGCGCTGGTCATGCGGTCCAGGTAGATCGCGAGGATCACGATGGCGACACCGGCCTCGGAGCCGAGGCCGACGTCGAGCTGGCCGATGGCCTCGTTGACGTCGCCGCCGAGGCCACCGGTGCCGACCATGCCGGCGATCGCGGCCATGGACAGGCCGAGCATGATCACCTGGTTGACACCGGCCATCACGGTGGGCAGGGCGAGCGGCAGCTGGACGCGCAGCAGGGTGCTGCGGGGGGTGGTGCCGAACGCCTCGGCGGCCTCCACCAGCTCCTTGTCGACCTGGCGGATGCCCAGCTCCGTCATGCGCACGCCGGGGGCGAGTGCGAAGATCAGGGTGGCGACGATGCCCGCGGGGCCGCCGGTGCCGAAGAACAGGATGGCCGGGATGAGGTAGATCATCGCGGGCAGCGTCTGCATGAAGTCCAGGAACGGCCGTACCACGGCGCTGACCCGGTCCGAGCGCGCCGCCCAGACACCGACCGGCACGGAGATCACCAGCGCGATGATCGTCGCGACCAGGACGAGCGCCAGGGTGACCATCGCGTCGTCCCACAGTTCGAGGGAGTCGATGAAGGCGAATCCGACGAAGGTGAGGACACCGGCGAGGGTGCCGCGCAGCCAGAAGGCGAGCACGGCGAAGATGCCGGCGAGCAGCAGCGGCTGGGGCGCCTGGAGGACGGCGTCGATGCCGTCGTAGGCGCCGGTGAAGACGGTCTTGAAGAAGTCGAAGAGCCAGGACACGTGGTCGAGCAGCCAGTCGACCGCGGAGTTGACCCAGTCGCCGAGCGGGATCCTAGGCACGGGCCACCGCCTTCCTGCCGCCCTTGTCGCGCGGTGCGTCGCAGGTCACGGGCGTGGTGTCGCGTTCGTCGCCGAGGAAGCCGACGAGCCGCTGCCGGGGGACCACGCCCACGAGGTCGCGGTGCTCGTTCAGCACGGCGACCGGGTGGGGCAGCCGGGCGCTGATGGCGCACAGCTCGGTGAACGGGGTGTCCGGTGCGGCCGTCTCGCAGTCGCAGTCGGCCTCGTCGCCGCGCACCTGGCGGTCCATGACGGCCTCCGCGGTCAGGACGCGGGAGCGGTCGACGTCCTGGATGAAGGAGGCGACGTAGTCGCCCTCCGGGCGCAGCAGGATGTCCTCGGCGGTGCCGTTCTGCACGATCCGGCCGTCGCGCATGACGGCGATGCGGTCGCCCAGGCGCATGGCCTCGTTGAGGTCGTGAGTGATGAAGACGATGGTCTTCTTCAGCGTCTTCTGCAGCTGGAGCAGCTGGTCCTGCATGTCGCGGCGGATCAGCGGGTCCAGGGCGCTGAAGGACTCGTCCATCAGCAGCAGGTCGGCGTCGGTGGCGAGCGCGCGGGCGAGGCCGACGCGCTGCTGCATGCCGCCGGACAGCTCGTCGGGCCAGGAGTTCTCCCAGCCGGCCAGGCCGCACAGGGCGAGCGCCTCGTCGGCGCGGCGACCGCGCTCGGCGCGGGGCACGCCCTGCACTTCCAGGCCGTAGGCGGCGTTGTCGCGGACGCTGCGGTGCGGGAAGAGCGCGAAGTGCTGGAAGACCATGCTGATCTTCTTCGAGCGGACCTCGCGCAGCTCGCGGTCGGTGAGCGCGGTCAGGTCCTGGCCGTCGAAGCACACCTGCCCGGCGGTGGGCTCCAGCAGCCCGTTGAGCATCCGCAGGAGTGTGGACTTTCCGGAACCGGACAGTCCCATCACCACGAAGATCTGTCCGGGGTCCACGGTGAAGGAGGCGTCGATCACGGCGGCGGTGGTGCCGCTCGCACGCAGTTCGTCGCGGTCGGCATCCTGCCGGAGTTTCTCCACTGCCTCGTCGGGTCGTCTGCCGAACACCTTGTACAGGTGTTGGGCCTCAAGCCTGGATGCCACGCGCACCTCTCGTCATAGGGGACAGGGACAGGTGCGAAGGATCAGTAACAGTTGAATAACGCAACTACCTTCGCTCGGGCGCGCGCCTGCCCAAGCGCATGCAGGGCAAACAGAAAAGTGACCCGCCTCACATCCCGGCCGGTGACTGTCAGAGGCGTACGGCATGATGCGAGACGTGACCGGACGACTGATGCTCCTCGACACCGCCTCCCTGTACTTCCGCGCCTACTTCGGGGTCCCGGAGTCGGTCAGGGCCCCGGACGGCACGCCGGTGAACGCCGTGCGCGGACTGCTCGACTTCATCGACCGCCTGGTCAGGGACCACCGGCCCGAGCACCTGGTGGCCTGCATGGACGCGGACTGGCGCCCGCACTGGCGGGTGGAGCTGATCCCCTCCTACAAGGCGCACCGCGTCGCCGGGGAACACCCGGGCGGCCCCGACGAGGAAGAGGTGCCGGACACCCTCTCCCCGCAGGTCCCCGTCATCGAGGCGGTGCTGGACGCCGTCGGCATCGCCCGCGTCGGCGTCCCGGAGTACGAGGCGGACGACGTGATCGGCACGTTCACGGCCCGCGCCACCGGCCCGGTCGACATCGTCACCGGCGACCGCGACCTGTACCAGCTGGTGGACGACGCCCGCGGGGTGCGCGTGCTGTACCCGGTCAAGGGCGTCGGGACCCTGCAGAGCACCGACGAGGCGCTGCTGCGCGAGAAGTACGGGGTCGGCGGCAGCGGGTACGCGGACCTGGCGCTGCTGCGCGGCGACCCGAGCGACGGGCTGCCGGGCGTGCCCGGCATCGGGGAGAAGACGGCGGCCAGGCTGCTCGCCGACTTCGGTGATCTGGCCGGGATCATGGCCGCCGTCGACGACCCGAAGGCGAAGCTCACCCCGTCGCAGCGGCGGCGCCTCGACGAGGCACGGCCCTACCTCGCGGTGGCGCCGAAGGTCGTACAGGTCGCCCGGGACGTCCCCCTGCCGGACGTCGGCACCGCCCTGCCGCGCACCCCCCGCGACCCGGCGGCCCTGGAGGAACTGGCCGCCCGCTGGGGCCTGGGCGGCTCCCTGCAGCGTCTGCTCGGCACGCTGGCGGCGTGAAGCGGCCGGGAGGGAGGTGCCACCGGAGGGAAGGTGCTAGCTTAGGTAAGCCTAAGCAAGGGAACTGGGAGGCCGTCATGGCAGAACGTCCGGCGCGCAAGCCGCGGAGGACCCACACCGCCCGGGTGATCCGCACCGAACGGCTCACCCCGCACATGCAGCGTGTGGTGCTCGGCGGCGAGGAACTCGCCGGCTTCTCGGCCGACACGTGCACGGACCACTATGTGAAGCTGCTGTTCCCGGCCGCGGGCGTCACCTACCCCGAACCCTTCGAGATGCAGCGGATCCGGGAGGAGTTCCCGCCCGGGCAGTGGCCGGTGACCCGTACCTACACCGTGCGCGCCTGGGACCCCGAGCGCCTGGAGCTGACGCTGGACTTCGTGGTCCACGGCGACGAGGGCCTGGCCGGCCCCTGGTCGCTGCTGGTGCGGCCCGGCGAGACCGTGCGCTTCATGGGCCCCGGCGGCGCCTACGCCCCCGACCCGAGCGCCGACTGGCACCTGCTGGCCGGTGACGAGAGCGCCCTGCCTGCCATCGCCCGGTCCCTGGAGGCGCTGCCCCCGGGCACCACCGCCCACGCCTTCGTGGAGGTCTCGGGGCCCGAGGAGGAGCAGAAGATCGACTCCGACGTGGAGGTCGTCTGGCTGCACCGCGGCGAGCGGCCCGTCGGCGCGGCCCTGGTGGAGGCCGTACGGGCGCTGGACTTCCCCGAGGGCCGGGTACACGCGTTCGTGCACGGCGAGGCCGGCTTCGTGAAGGAACTGAGGCGGCTGCTGCGCGTGGAGCACGCGATCCCGCGCGAGGACCTGTCGATCTCCGGCTACTGGCGCCTCGGCCACAACGAGGACGGCTGGCAGGCCTCCAAGCGCGAGTGGAACGCCCGGATCGAGGCCGAGCAGGAGGGCGCGGCGAGCGCCGCCTGAGCCGACGGCACCCCCCGAGGGGCGGCGGCATCCGCGCACGCGGCCGCCGCCCTTGTCCCGCGGCGGGTACGCCCCGCGCTCAGTCGCCCGCCACCCGGGCGTGCAGATGCATGTCGTGCCAGCCGTCCGCGTGCAGACCCGAGCGCCGCTTGGTGCCCTCCAGGACGAAGCCGGTCCGGGCGGCGACCCGGCAGGACGCCCCGTTGGCCACGGCGTGCAGCAGTTCCAGGCGGTGGAAGCCGGTCTCCTCCAGGGCCCAGCGGGCGAGAGCGGCGGTGGCACGGGCGGCCACTCCCCTGCCCCGGGCGTCCGGGGCCGTCCAGTACGCCACCTCGGCCGCCCCGTCCGCGAGGCGCACCTCGCGCAGCGCGACCCGGCCCACCAGGCGACCGGTGCCGTTCCCTTCGGCCACCGCCCACTGGGCCTCCCGGTCCGCCTCCCAGGCCGCGTGCCACTGCGCGATCCAGCCGGCCACCTCCTCCTCCGAGCCGGCGGAGCGCAGGTGCCAGCGGTGCATGGCCGGGTCCTGGAAGACGGCGTGCACCGCGGGCGCGTCCTCGGGCGTGAAGGGCCGCAGGAGCAGTCCGCCGGCGGCGGGGACGGTGGGCTGCGGCGCACCGGAGAAGGTGCCGGCCGGCAGGACGGGAGCGGTGAGGTCAGGCATACCGCGCATCCTGCCGGGCCCGGGCGGGCCGGCCCAGCGGTTTTCCACCGGGTGCGGCGGCTCGTAGGCTTCGACGGATGAGACGCCGAGCCCGCACCGCACCACCCGCACCGCTGCCCCAGCTGCGGGGCGTGGACCCGGTGCGGGTGCGGCTGCCCGCCGGGGGGACGTGGGCGACCGTGCGCGAGCACCTGGTGGAACGGCTGTCGGGGGCGGCGCCGGGAGCGGTCGCGGAGATGTTCGACGAAGGACGGATCGTCGCCGCCGACGGACGGCCGGTGGCACCCGACGCACCGTACGAGCCCGGGATGTTCGTCTGGTTCCACCGGGAGCTGCCCGAGGAGGCGGCGGTGCCCTTCCCGCTGGAGGTGGTCCACCGCGACGATCACCTGGTCGTCGCGGACAAGCCGCACTTCCTCGCCACCACCCCGCGCGGCACCCACGTCACCGAGACCGCGCTGGCCCGGCTCCGCCGCGAGCTGGACATCCCCACGCTGGGCGCCGCCCACCGCCTGGACCGGCTCACCGCGGGACTGGTGCTGTTCACGGTGCGCCCCGAGGAGCGCGGCGCCTACCAGACGCTCTTCCGCGACCGTCTGGTGCGCAAGGTGTACGAGGCCGTGGCGCCGTACGACCCCGCGCTCGCCCTGCCCCGGACCGTGCGCAGCCGGATCGTGAAGGAACGCGGGGTGCTCGCCGCCCGCGAGGTGCCCGGCGAGCCGAACGCGGTCACGCGCGTGGAAGCGGTCGAGCACCGTGCGGACGGCCTCGCCCGCTACCGGCTCACCCCCGCCACCGGTCAGACGCACCAGCTTCGGGTGCACATGTCCGCGCTGGGCGTGCCGATCCTCGGCGATCCGCTCTACCCGGTGGTGACCGGCCCCGGCCCGGCCGGTGACTTCCGGCGCCCGCTGCAACTGCTGGCGCGGGAGCTGGAGTTCACCGACCCGGTCACCGGGGCGGAGCACCGGTTCCGCAGCGGACGGGTGCTGGGGGCCTGGGCGTCGTACCCGCAGTGGGCGGGTCAGTAGCCGCGCCACCACCGCAGGAAGCGCTGCCAGGCCCCGCGCGGACGGTCCCGCTCCGGGCCAGCGCCGGCAGCGGCCACCGGTGCCGTCGCCGGCGGTGCGGACGGCGCCGGGGCGGGCGCGGCGCCGGCCACCGCGGTCCGCGTGCGGGCCGGCGGGACGGCGGAGGCCCGGGGCGCCCCACCGGCCGTGGCCTGCGCCGGGACCGGCTCGGGGGACGGGTCCGGGACCGGCTCCGGGGTGGGCCGTGCCGTGGTGATCTCCCAGGCGACGCGGGGCTGCGGCACCGGCATGGGGGTGTGGCTCGGCTGGGCCCGCACGTCCTGCTGCGGCCGCGGTGTGAACCGCACCGGCAGCTCGACCAGGTGCTGCGAGGCGATCGACTCGGTCCAGCGCAGCTCCTCCTCGGCGCAGTCCAGCTGGATGTCCGGCAGCCGCATCAGCAGGTTGTCGACGCCCACGTCGGCGATGGCACGGCCGATGTCCTGGCCCGGACACTCGTGCGGGCCGCCGCTGAAGGCCAGGTGGGAACGGTTTCCCTGCATGTCCGCGTCCAGGTCGGGCCGGACCCGGGGGTCGACGTTGCCCGGCGCGATGCCGAGCAGCAGGCCGTCGCCGCGGCGGATGCGCCGGCCGCCCAGCTCCGTGTCCTGCTTGGCGAAGTAGGCGAAGATGGTGCTGAAGGGCGGCTCGTCCCACAGGGACTGCTCGACCGCTTCCGGCACCGTCATCTGGCCGCCGTTGAGCTGGGCGCGGAAGCCGGGGTCGGTGAGCACCCGGCGGATGGTGTTGGCCAGGAGGTTCGCGGTGGCCTCGTAGGCGGCGATGAGCACGAGCCGCAGGTGCTGCTCGACCTCGTCGTCGTTCAGGCCCGCCGGGTCGGCGATGAGGTGGCTGGTGAAGTCGTCCTGGGCCTGCGCGCGGCGGCGGGCGGCGAGCCGCCGCAGACAGCCCATGATGTACTCGTTGCTGGCGATCGCGGTGTCGGTGCCCTTGAGCATGTCGCGGGCGCACTGCACGAGCCGGTCGTCGTACTCCTCGGGCATGCCGAGGACCTCGCACATCACCGCCATCGGCAGGTGCTCGGCGAACTGGTCGACGAGTTCGGCGCGGCCGGTCTCGCAGAAGCGGTTGACCAGGCGCTGGGTGGCGCGGCCGATGTGGCGGCGCAGTCCGCGGTGGTCGATGGTGGCCATGGCGGCGGTGACCGCGCCGCGCAGCCGCTTGTGCTCGGCACCCTCGGCGTGCGAGCAGATGGGCTGCCAGGCGATGTGGGGCATGAGGGGGTGGTCGGGCTTGACCATGCCCTCCTTGAGCGGTGTCCAGATACGGCTGTCCCGGGTGAACTGCGACGGCGTGCGCACCATGTGCAGGTTCTCGGCGTGGCCGAGGACCACCCACATGGGGACGTCGTCGTGCAGCAGTACGGGCGCCACCGGGCCGTACTGCTCGCGCAGTTGCTCGTAGAGGTCGCCGAGGTCCGGCGCCTCGTGGAGCCGGTGCAGCCCGCCGGCGCCGATGCCGTGCGCGGGGCAGCCGGGAGGCGGAGCGGGGGTGCGGTCGTCCGGACCGGTCAGGGGCTGGTGTTCAGGCGTCACAGCGGTCGCTTTCGGAGCGGAAAGGACGGAAGGGGATGAAGGGAGGAGGCGGAGTGGAGGAGAAGGAGTGAAGGAGAAGGAGTGAAGGGGCGAGCGGAGGGGCGGCGGAGCCGGCCGGTTCGGGCGCGGTGCCCGCTCAGGTGCGGGAGCCGGTCATGGCGAGGGAGTGCAGGAAGCGCATGAGCGTCATCAGCACGTCCCGGCTGGAGGCCCGGCGCCGTACGTCGCACTCGACCATCGGGATGTCGTCGGACAGGTCGAGCGCGGCGCGCAGCTCGGCGACGGGGTACCGGGGGGCGTCCGGGAAGGAGTTGATGGCCACCACGAAGGGCACGCCGCGCTCCTCCAGCCGCCCCATGACGTCGAAGCTCACCTCCAGGCGGCGGGTGTCGACGAGGACGACCGCGCCGAGCGCCCCCTCGAACAGCCCGTTCCACAGGAACCAGAAGCGCTCCTGGCCGGGGGTGCCGAAGAGGTACAGCACCAGCTGGTCGGTGATGCTGATGCGGCCGAAGTCCATCGCCACGGTGGTGGCCGTCTTGGAGTCGGAGCCGTAGTCGTCGTCGACCCCGATACCGGCCTGGGTCATGGTCTCCTCGGTGGTCAGCGGCCTGATCTCACTGACCGAGCCGACCATCGTCGTCTTGCCGACCCCGAAGCCGCCGACGATGACGATCTTCACCGCGGCCTGCGCCGTGTGCGGAAGATGATCCCCGGTGCGCGGGCCGGGGAGCGTGTCAGAGCCGTTGAAGTCCATGCATCACCGCTTCGAGGAGGGAACGGTCGGGGACCGCCTGGCGCACGATCGGGGCGCGCGCCTGTACCAGTTCGGCCGTCAGCAGCTCGGTGATCAGGACCGTCATCGCGCTGAACGGCAGGTTGAGGTAGGCCGACAGCTCGGCCACGGACAGCGGGGCGGTGCACAGCCGCAGCAGGGCCGCCTGCTCGGGGGTGGCGGACGGCGGCGGTTCGGCGCGCGCCACCACGAGGGTGACCAGGTCGAGGGCGGCACGGGCGCCGTCCTCACCGGCCCCGGCGACGACGTACAGCCGCTCCGGGTTCTTCTCCTCGCCCTGCTTGGCGGGCTTCGGGGGCGGCGGCTCGTGCGCGGGGAAGCGCCTCTGGCGTCGCGGAGGTGTCATACGGGCTGCCCACCCCGCCGGGGCGGACTGGTCAGATGGGCGCCGATGCGCACCACGAGGTCGCGCATGCGGGCGCTCATCATGCCGGGTTCGGTGCGGATGTCGGCGAGCACCGCGAGGTAGGCGTTGGCCCCGGCGGACATCAGGTAGAAGTAGCCGCCGTCGATCTCGATGACCACCAGCTTCATCCGGCCGTCGCTGTCGGGGATCTCGACGGCGACCGCGCTCGCCAGGCTCTGCAGGCCCGCGCAGGCCGCCGCGACCCGGTCGGCCGCGTCCGGGTCGCCGCCGTAGCGGGCGATGCGCAGGCCGTCGGCCGAGAGCACCACGATCATCTCGATGCCCGGTACGCCGTCGTTCAGCTCCTTGAGCATCCAGTCGAAGTTGGCGCGCTGCTGGATCACTTGAGGTCCCCCTCGTCGTCGGCCCCGTCCCGGGCCGGCTTCTCGATCAGGTGCAGGAATGCGGTCGGGTCCTGGGTGAAGGCGGTCGGGTCCGGGCCGGGGTTGTCCTTCTTCAGGCCGTCCCAGAACGCCTCGACCCACAGGCCCGGTTCGGGTTCCTTCTCGGCGGGTCCGGGGGCGGCGGGGCGGGGCGTGCTCCACACGGAGCCGCCCTCCTGCTCGGCGCGGTCGGCGGCGACCTGTTCCGCGATGCGCCGGCTGAGCGGGATCTTGACCCGGCTGCGGCGCTGCGGCAGGCCGTTCGGGGTCCACTCCGTCACCTCGGGGACCTCGTCCTCCATCGGCACGGAGGCGGGGATGCGCGGGCTGGTGGGGCGGCGCTTCTTGGGGGCGCGCTCGGGGCCCTCCACCGCGTCCTCGCCGGGCCGCGGGATGGACGTGGCGCCGATGCCGTGGGCGAGGCCCGGTGCGGGGTCGGTGGTCATCATGTCGCTGGGCACGACGAGGACGGCGCGCACCCCGCCGTACGCGGAGGCCCGCAGCGAGACCTGCATCTTGTACGCCGTGCACAGGCGGCCCACGACGGCGAGGCCCAGGCGGGGGCTCTCGCCCAGTTCCTGGAGGTCGACCCCGGCCTTGGCGGCCTCGACCATCTTCTCGATCCGGGCGCGGGACTCCTCGTTGAGGCTGACGCCGCCGTCCTCGATCTCGATGGCGACGCCGGACTGCACCTCGACGGCGGTGACGTGCACCTTGGTCTGGGGCGGCGAGTAGCGGGTGGCGTTGTCGAGGAGTTCGGCCGCGGCGTGGATGACCGGCTCGACGTCGGTGCCCTTGATGTTGACCTTGGCGATGGAGTGCAGCTCGATCCGGCGGTACTCCAGGATCCGGGACATGGCGCCGCGCAGCACGCTGTACAGGGTGACCGGGTTGGGCCACTGGCGGCCGGGGCGGCCGCCGCCGAGGACGGAGACGGAGTCGGCGAGGCGGCCGATGAGCGCGGTGCCGTGGTCGATGCGCAGCAGGTCGTCGAAGACCTCCGGGCTGCGGCCGTGGTCCTCCTCCATCTCCCGCAGTTCCTTGGCCTGCTGGTGCACGATCGCCTGGACACGGCGGGCGATGCTGACGAAGGAGCGCTGCGTGGAGTCGCGCATCGACTCCTCCTGGTCCACGATCTTGAGGATCATGCGGACCACCGCGCGCTGCGGTTCGGAGATCCGGCACCACTCCGGGTCCCCGTCGATCAGGTCGCGCATGACCTCGCGCGGGGTGTGGCTGGCGCGCAGGTGGTCGACGGCAGCCGGGAGGATCTCCGAGGCGAGGTAGGAGATCTGCTCGTCGTGGCCGGCGATGCGCTGCTGGAGGTATTCGGTGTGCCGGGCGTGTTCCGCCCGCTGCTCGCGGATGGTGCGGCCGCGGCGCACCGCTTCGGCGCCGGTGAGGAGCACGAGCAGGGTGGCGACGGCGCCGCAGCAGCCGACGGCGAGGCGGGCCGGGTCCGTCACCAGGGCGACGGCGGCTACGGTGGCCGCCGCCATCAGTACGACCGGCAGCAACAGCACGCGTGCGTAAGGAAGTTCGCGGCCGTCAGGAGGCGATTGGACACTCACCATGTAAGCCCTCTGTGACGAATCGGCTGGGGTTCGGGGCAGCTTCCAGTGGGGTACGTCATGGAACAGTCGGACCTTTGAGGTATCTGGGAACAAACGCACGAATACATCTCAACTCGGTGCGTTGCGGGGGAGCTTAGTCCGACCGGATCATCGGCGTGTCATATTCGGCAAGCACCTGAAACAGGGCCGGGGACAGGAGTACCCTCGGCCGTTTCGCACGCCGGGCGACCACTCGAACACCGACCGTCACGGCGTACGGACATGCGAAAACCCCTCACCGGGACGGGTGAGAGAACGCCAAGGGGGCGTGACCGTGCGCGGATCGACCGCACACCGTCACGCCCCCTGCCCCGGCAGGGCGGACGTCACCCGACCGACGAGTAGGCGACCACTCCCCTCAGCAGGCCGTCGACCGCCTTGCGCGCGTTCTTCGCCACGGTGGAGTTCTCCGGCGGGGCCGCCGCCGAGATCTGGCCGAGGACGTCGATGACCTGCTTGCACCAGCGCACGAAGTCACCGGCCGGCATCTCCGCCTCCCGCAGCACCTCGTCCAGGCCCTTGCCGGAGGCCCACATGTACGCGGCCCAGGCGAAGCCCAGGTCGGGCTCGCGCTGGCCGACGCCCTCCGTCTGGCTGATGCGGAACTCCTCCTCCAGGGCGTCGAGCCGGCCCCAGATGCGCACCATCTCCCCGAGCGCGGCCTTCGCCTTGCCCGAGGGCAGCTTGGGCGCCATGGCGTCGTCACCGACGCGGGCCTCGTAGACCAGGGCCGAGACGCACGCGGCGAGTTCGGCCGGCCCCAGGCCCTCCCAGACGCGCTCGCGCAGGCATTCGCTGGCCAGCAGGTCGAGTTCGCCGTACAGCCGGGCCAGCCGCTTGCCGTGCTCGGTCACCTCGTCGCCGCGCAGGTAGTCCAGCTCGGTGAGGAGGGCGACGATCCGGTCGAAGGTGCGCGCGATCGTGTTCGTACGGCCCTCGATGCGGTGCTCCAGCTGCTTGGTGTCGCGCAGCAGCCGGTGGTAGCGCTCGGCCCAGCGGGCGTGGTCCTCACGGTCGTTGCAGCCGTGGCAGGGGTGGGCGCGCAGCTCGGCGCGCAGCCGCGCGATCTCCCGGTCGTCGACCGCCTGAGAGCGCCGCTTGCGGTGCCGGTCGGGCGGGATGTGCCCGGCCTTGGTGCGCAGCGCGGAGGCCAGGTCGCGCCGGGACTGCGGGGAGCGCGGGTTGAAGGACTTCGGGATCCGCATCCGCTCCAGCGGCTCCACGGGGACCGGGAAGTCGATGGCCGCCAGCCGCTTGACCTGCCGCTCGGCGGTCAGCACGAGCGGGCGCGGACCGTCCTGGTGATCGAATCCGCGGTGCCCGCCCGTCCGGCCGGCAGGCAGGCCCGGGTCCAGGACCAGGGCGAGGCCCGCGAACTTGCCGGTGGGCACGTGGATGACGTCGCCGGGCTTGAGCTTCTCCAGGGCGACGGCGGCCTCGGCCCGCCGCTGGACGGCGCCCTGCCGGGCCAGTTCGTTCTCCCGGTCCTTCAGCTCGCGGCGCAGCCGCGCGTACTCCGTGAAGTCCCCGAGGTGGCAGGTCATCGACTCCTTGTAGCCCGACAGACCCTCCTCGTTGCGCTGCACCTGCCGGGAGATGCCGACGACCGACTTGTCGGCCTGGAACTGCGCGAAGGAGGTCTCCAGCAGCTCCCGGGAGCGGTGCCGGCCGAACTGCTCGACCAGGTTGACCGCCATGTTGTACGACGGCCGGAAGCTGGAGCGCAGCGGATAGGTGCGGGTGCCCGCTAGGCCCGCGAGGTGCTCGGGGTTCATGGCTCGCTGCCACAGCACCACCGCGTGCCCCTCGACGTCGATGCCGCGGCGGCCGGCCCGGCCGGTCAGCTGCGTGTACTCGCCGGGGGTGATGTCGGCGTGCTGCTCGCCGTTCCACTTGACGAGCTTCTCCAGGACCACCGAGCGGGCGGGCATGTTGATGCCCAGGGCGAGGGTCTCGGTGGCGAAGACCGCCTTGACCAGGCCGCGCACGAAGAGTTCCTCGACGACCTCCTTGAAGGTCGGGAGCATGCCGGCGTGGTGGGCGGCGATGCCGCGCTCCAGGCCCTCCAGCCACTCGTAGTACCCGAGGACGTGCAGGTCCTCGCGCGGGATCGCGGCGGTGCGCTCCTCGACGAGGGCGCGCACCCGCTCACGCGCCTCCTCGTCGTTCAGTCTCAGGCCCGCGTACAGGCACTGCTGGACGGCGGCCTCGCAGGCGGCGCGGCTGAAGATGAACGTGATGGCCGGCAGCAGGCCCTCGGCGTCCAGCCGCTCGATGACCTCCGGACGGCTCGGCGTCCAGATCCGGGAGCGCTGGCGGCGCTCGCGCTCGCGGTCGGCCTCGCGCATGTTCCGGCCGCGTCTGCGGTCCTGGTACGACGGGCGGCTGGCCTCCATGCGGGCCATCCGCGTGAGGTCGGGGTTGACGGCCTTCTTGTGGCCCTCGCCCTCCTCGAAGAGGTCGTACATCCGGCGGCCGGCCAGCACGTGCTGGAAGAGCGGGACGGGGCGGTGCTCGGAGACGATCACCTCGGTGTCACCCCGGACCGTGTCCAGCCAGTCGCCGAACTCCTCGGCGTTGGACACGGTCGCCGACAGTGACACCAGGGTCACCGACTCGGGCAGGTGGATGATCACTTCCTCCCAGACGGCGCCGCGGAAGCGGTCGGAGAGGTAGTGCACCTCGTCCATGACCACGTAGCCGAGGCCGCGCAGGGTCTGGGAGCCCGCGTACAGCATGTTCCGCAGCACCTCGGTGGTCATCACGACCACCGGGGCGTCGGAGTTGAGGCTGTTGTCGCCGGTGAGGAGGCCGACCTTGCCGCTGCCGTAGCGGCGGCACAGGTCGGAGTACTTCTGGTTGGACAGCGCCTTGATGGGCGTCGTGTAGAAGCACTTCTTGCCCTGCTGGAGGGCGAGGTGGACGGCGAACTCGCCCACGATCGTCTTGCCGGAGCCGGTGGGCGCGGCGACCAGCACGCCCTTGCCGGCCTCAAGGGCCCGGCAGGCCTCGATCTGGAACGGGTCGAGGCCGAAGTCGTACATCTCGCGGAAACCCGCGAGTGCGGTGGCCTGCTCGGCAGCTCGCCTGCGCGCTGCCGCGTACCGCTCGGCCGGTGAGAGGTCCTGAGTCATCGTGCTTTCGAGCGTACCGGGCCGCACTGACAACAGGACGATCATTATCCCGATCGGCCCGGCAGCGGGGGTTCCCGCGGCCCGGCGGCCGGTGACCGACCCGGGAGCGGAAGGGCACCCGGAGAGCGGATGGGCACCCGGAGAGCGGGGGGCGACGCCGCCCCGGACGCAGGCGGCCCGACGTGCACAGCCCCGGACGCGCGCAGGCCGGCCGCTCGCGGGGCGGGCGGCCGGCCAGGTGCGCGGGGTGGATCAGGTCACGTCGTCGTAGCCGTTGACCCGCTCGGTGCCGGACTGCTCGGGCAGGGCCCGGGGGGCGGGAACGGGCTCGACCTCGCCGATGTCCTCGGGGGTGAGGTCGAGGTCGGAGGCCTCGTCGTCGGACGGGCCCCCCGCCGTGCGCCGGAGCTTGCGGCGGTCGTTGAACAGGGCGAATCCCACGGCGACGAAGAACAGACCCCAGATCGGCGCCGCCAGGGACAGCATCGTCCCCGGGTCGGGGCTGGGCGTGGCCACGGCGGCGAAGGCGGCGATACCGACGATCATGCCGCGCCACCACCCGAGCATGCGCCGCCCGGACAGCACGCCGGTGATGTTGAGCATGATCAGCAGCAGCGGCATCTCGAAGGCGAGGCCGAAGACGACGACCATGCGGATGCTCAGGTCGAGCAGGTCGTCCAGGGGCAGCAGGTTCTCCGCGCCGCTGGGCGTCAGGTCGATCAGGAACTTCGCCGTCGTCGGCAGCACGTTGTAGGCGAGGTAGCCGCCGGCCAGGAAGAGCGGGAAGCCGAACGCCACGAAGGAGTAGGCGTACTTCTTCTCGTGCCGGTGCAGGCCCGGCGCGACGAAGGCCCACAGCTGGTAGAGCCACACCGGCGCGGCCAGCACGATGCCCGTCGTCAGCGCGACTTTCAGGGCCAGGGTGAAGGGCGCCAGCAGACCGCTGACCGTGAGGTGCGCGCAGTGGTTGTCCTTGGCCTTCGCCAGTTGCCCGAAGGTCTGCGGGCACCCGATGGAGTCCAGCACCGGCTTCGTGATGAAGTTGGTGATGTCCTTGTAGTAGAAGGCCGCCACCACCGTCACGACGAGGATCGCGAGGACACCCTTCGCGAGCCGGTTGCGCAGCTCACGCAAGTGGTCCGCGAGCGGCATGCGCCCCTCGGGATCCCTCTCCTTCTTCTGGGCCGGCTTGAGCAACCCACATCCTCATCTCGTGCAGTGGACCGGAGAGGTCCCGGTCCTCGCGTCAGCGCTGGGTCGTCGTGTCCGTCGGCTCGGCGACCGGGCGGGAGCTGGTCACATCACCGGGGGCCGCCTGGATGGTGCGCTGAGCCTGCGCGGACTGCTCCTCCTCGGCCGGCTGGGCCGACGTGGAGGACGCCTTGCCGTCGCCCTTCATCGCCTTGGCCTCGCTCTTGAGGATGCGCGCCGACTTGCCGAGCGAGCGCGCCATGTCCGGAAGCTTCTTCGAGCCGAACACGAGGACGATCACGAGAATCAACAGCACCAGGTGCCACGGCTCGAGTGCGTTGCGGAACATCTGTCTTCACCTTCTCACTGAGGCGGGGCGGCGGGTCCTGACCGACCGGACGGACAGGGGTCTGACCATCGTGCTGACAGCGATCGTATCGCCCGGGGATGAACTCGGGACCATCCCCACGTGTACTCGTGCCGTGCGGACCGCGCCTCGTTCTTCGGACCGCGCGTAGAGCGTACCCAGCCGCAAGAGCATTGGGTACAGGCCACAGCACTCCACCCCACGTGACGTTCAGAACCTCACGGAAGTTCCCGGGACCGCGCACGGGTTCCCGGGAACGCTCACCGGGGGTCGGCCGCCCGCGCCGCGCTCACGGCGGCCCGCTCCAGGTCCTCGGCCGCCCTGTTGATACGCCGCGCCGAGTCCGAGACCTGCCTGCCGAGGCGTTGCGCCTCGAGGAAGACCCGGATCCCCAGCACACCGAGGACGGCGAGTCCCAGAAATCCCGCAGCTACCGCGAACATCGCCCACACCATGACCCTGAGCCTAGACGGTCCGCAAAGCGGTTCCGTCCGGGCTCGCGGCCGGCGGCCGGTCGTCGCACCCGCAACGGTCCCGGCGCCGGGCACCGCCGGCCGCCGCAGGACCGTTCGAGCACTGTCCGGCACGGACGGACGGGCGTGCGACCTGGTGCGGGGCCGGCGCACCGCGGGGCCGGGCCGCTCGCCCGCCGACGGCTGACGGACCGCCCGCTTTCCGGGGGCGAACCTTCACCGGGCAGCGGCACGAGCCGCACGCGGACCTGTCCGAGCCCGGACCGCGCCGGAACCGCCCGGCGTGCCCCGCACGGGCCTCAGACGGCGCTGTGCAGCCGCAGGGCCCTGACGCCGCCGCTGGTGAGCAGTTCGACGATGCGTTCCCCGGCCGGCTTGCGGGCCGAGACACCGCACTCGGGGCAGGTGAACGAGTAGAAGGTGGTACGGCTGCTGGCGCCGACCACCAGCCGCAGCGCGCTCGCGGCGAGTTCGAAACGGGCCCGGCAGTCGGGGCAGCACGCGCGGAACACCGCGGGAGACACGTTGCGCATCCCGGCGAAGGCCGCCGCCACCGACATGCCCGCCCCGGCGGGCGGCGTCGACTCGCTCACAGCGCCTGCTCCTGCCTGCCGTAGGCCCACACCGGGCCGGACGGGCCGCCGGGCGCGGTGGGCCCGGCCCCGTCGCGGTCACCGGCCGGGGCTCCCCCGCCGGTGCCCCGGCCGCCGCCCGCGCCGGGCGCCGCCTCGGTGCCGTCGTACGCCGCGAGGGCCTCCCGGGCCGCCTGCCGGGCGCTGTCGGCCAAGGCTCCCGGTGCGACGATCCTGCCGTCCTGGCCCAGGCGCAGCGCCAGACGCCTGAGCGAGGCCGGGTCGGGGGTGCGCAGCGTGATGCGCAGCCCGCCGTCGGGCAGCTCCTCGGCGCTGTCGTGCGGGTAGTACTCGGCCACCCAGCGGCCGCCGGGGCCGACCTCGACGACGACCTCGGGGTCCTCCGCGGCGGGCTGCACCAGCGCCTCGGACAGGTCGCGCAGCTCTATCTCCGGGGGCGCGGACGGCTCGTCGAGGATCTTGATCTCGGCGACCCGGTCGAGGCGGAAGGTGCGGCGCGCCTCGGAGCGGCGGCACCAGGCCTCCACGTACGTGTGCCCGACGCTGACCAGGCGGATGGGGTCGATCTCGCGCTCGGTGACCTCGTCGCGCGCGGGCGAGTAGTAGCGGATCCACAGGCGGCGCCGCTCGGAGATGGCCCGGTCGACGTCGGCGAAGACGCCGCCCTCGGACTCGAAGGTCACCGACAGGCGGGAGCTGGCGCCGGCCGCCTCGCCGGCCGCGGTCTCCACCTTGGCGGTCGCCCGCAGCAGCGCCTGCCGGTCGCTTTCGCGCAGGCCCGGCAGGGTGGCCACCGCGCGGGCGGCGACGAGCAGGGCGGTCGCCTCGTCGGCGGCGAGCCTGAGCGGCTCGGCGGCGTCCGCGCCGAGCGCGGCGGGGTTGTGCCACCAGATCCGCTCACCGTCGGTGTCGATGTCGAGCAGGTCGCCGCCGCGGAAGCTGGTGCCGCACATGGGCAGCACGTCGAGGTCGGAGACCAGCTCGTCCTCGCTGATGCCGAAGGCGCGCGCCACGTCCTCGATCCGGGCGCCGGGCCGCTCCCTCAGATAGGTCACGAGGGAGAGCATCCGCCGGGTCTGGTCGATGGCGTTCGCGGGCCTGACCGGTTTGCCTGCCACGGTGTTCCTCGATCCCCCTCAGCCCTTGGCCACGGCACGCAGCCGGTCCACCACGTCCGCCCGCAGTTCGGCGGGTTCCAGGACCACCACGTCCGGTCCGAACTCCACCAGCCAGGCGTCCAGCCCGTGTCCGTACGGGATGTCCAACTCGTCCCAGCCGTCGCCCAGTTCCCGGACGGCGGTGGCCTTCGCCCGAAGGGGGTAGCCCGACCCCGAGCGCAGCCGGATCCGCGCCGAGCGGTCGGCGATCTCGCCGGCCCAGCTCGCGACGGTCTCCCGGACGGTGACGACGTCCGGCACGGGAGCGGTGAAGCGGGCGCCGCGCGAGCGCACCTTGCCGGTGATCCGGGACAGCCGGAAGACCCGCTCGGCGCCGCGGTCGCGGTCGAAGCCTGCCAGGTACCAGTGGCCGCGCCAGCACTCCAGCGCCCACGGCTCCACGTGCCGGGGCTCGGGGCGGGCGGCGCTGGCCTTGCGGTAGTCGAAGAGCACCGGACGGCGGTCGCGGCAGGCCAGCATCAGCGGTTCGAAGGCGGCCTCGTGCACCGGGATGCGCGGCTCCAGGGCGCTGTGCGCCTCGTACGGGTCGACGTCCTCGGGCAGACCGGCCGCGCGCAGTTTCTGCAGGGCGCCGCTGGCGGCCCCGGCGAGCCGGGCCTGCTGCCAGACCTTGGCGGCCAGGCCCAGGGCGGCGGCCTCCTCGGCGTCCAGGGTGATGGGCGGCAGCCGGTTGCTGTCCCGGCGGGCGAGGTAGCCGACCTCTCCGTCCAGGCTCTCCACGGTCTCGATGACCAGCCCCAGCTCGCGCAGGTCGTCCTTGTCGCGCTCGAACATGCGGTTGAAGGAGTCGTCGGACGCCGGCGCGCTCCTGTCCGGCCCGGGAGCCGTGCCCCGGCCCGGCCCGAAGGCCTCCACGTACGCCTCGATGGACTCGCGCAGCTCGCGCTTGCTGAGCGGCCGCCGTGTCCCGAGCAGGCACAGCGCGAGGTTCATCAGCCGCTCCGCCTTGGCAATGGCCATCGACGCCCGTCACCTTCCTCTGGTGCTTACTGCCGACGACCGTACCGCCCCGCGGCACGGTGGCAAAAGCGGAGGGCCCACGCCCGGTCGGGCATGGGCCCCAGGTGACCGGAGACCGCGCGGATCCCCCGGTCCCCCGGACGATCCGCGCGGCTGCGGTCAGACCCCGAGCAGGTCGACGACGAAGATCAGCGTCTCGCCGGGCTTGATCGCCGGGGTCGGGCTCTGGTTGCCGTAGGCGAGGTGGGCCGGGATGGTCAGCTGGCGGCGGCCGCCGACCTTCATGCCCTGCACGCCCTGGTCCCAGCCCTTGATGACCCGGCCACCGCCGAGCGGGAAGCGGAAGGGAGTGCCCCGGTTCCAGCTGGCGTCGAACTCCTCGCCGGTGCTGAAGGCGACACCCACGTAGTGGACGGTGACGGTCTGGCCCGCCGTCGCCACCTCGCCGTCGCCCTCCCAGATGTCCTTGATCTCCAGGTCCGCCGGGGGCTCGCCGCCCGGGAAGTCGATCTCGGGCTTGTCGATGCTCACGTCTCTAGCTCCTGCTTGTCTGCGAAAAGGCAACATCCACAGTCTTACATCCCGGGCGGCTCACATCGCGGCCAGGATGTCCACGGAGAACACGAGCGTGGAGTCCTTCTTGATGCCGCTGTCCGGCGGCGGGTTGTCGCCGTAGCCCAGGGACGGCGGGATGACGATCAGGACGCGGCTGCCGACCTTCTTGCCGGTCAGCCCCTGCGCCCAGCCCTTGACGACCTGCTGCAGCGAGAACGACGTCAGCTGGTTCCTCTTGTACGTCGAGTCGAACTCCTTGCCGCCGTCCCACAGCACGCCCTTGTACTGCACCAGCACGGTGCTCTCCGCCTTGACCACCGGGCCGTCCCCCTCGATGACGTACTCCGCGACCAGCTTCTTGGGCGCCGCCGTCTTCGGGACGTCGACGGAGGGGGCCGCGCCGTCGGTGTTGGTGCCCACCTTCGGCAGGTTTGCGTCGTTCGGTCCGGCCGTCCTGCCCTTGGCCGAACTCTTGGAGTTGAAGGCGTCCTGCACATCGACCACGAAGACCAGCGTGTCGGTGCCCTTGATGCCCGCCTGCGCGTTGCCCTGCGTGCCGTAGCCCCAGGTGGGGGGCACCGAGAACTCCACCCTGCTGCCGACCTTCTTCCCGGCCAGCGCATAGCGCCAGCCGTCGATGATCGTGCCCTGGGCGAGCTGGATGAGCAGGGGCGTCTTGCGGTCGTAGGAGTTGTCGAAGACCTTCGCCGTGTCCCAGACCTGGCCGAGGTAGTGGGCCTGGACGTAGTCGTTCTCCGCCACCGTACGGCCGCCGCCGGCGATGACGGTCTTCACCGCCAGGTCCTTGGACGGGGTGCCGGTGCCCTTGGCGACGGTCGGCTTCTCACCGAACTTCGTGCCCGCCGTGATCGCCGGCAGCGGCCCGGAGACGATCTTCGGCGGCGGCGCGGCGGACGTCGCCGGGGCGGTGGGCGACGGAGACTTCGAGGAGGTGTCACCGGCACTGCCCGAGCCGGACTTGTCGTTGCCGCAGGCGGCCAGGGTGACCAGTCCCGCGGGGGCGGAAAGGAGCAGAGAGCGTCGGCGCACGGTGGGCCTCGTAATCGGTCGATCTTGTGGATGGCGTGCGCGCAACTCTACGGGGCGAGAAGGGCGCCGTACGTGAAACGTACGGCGCCCGTGTGGCGTTCCGGCGGGGTTGCCCCCCGCGCGAGCGAACCGGGGAACGGGGAATCGCTCGGAACGCGCCCCGCTCCCCCGCGGATCACATTCCGGCGATCAGCTTCTCCACCCTGTCGTCCACCGAACGGAACGGGTCCTTGCACAACACCGTGCGCTGTGCCTGGTCGTTGAGCTTCAGGTGCACCCAGTCGACCGTGAAGTCACGGCGCTGTTCCTGCGCCCGCCGGATGAAGTCGCCGCGCAGCCGCGCCCGAGTGGTCTGCGGGGGCACCGACTTGCCCTCGAAGATCTTCAAGTCGTTGCAGATGCGGGTGGCTTGGCCCTTCTTCTCCAGCAGGTAGTACAGGCCGCGGCGGCGGTGGATGTCGTGGTACGCGAGGTCTATCTGGGCGACCCGCGGATGCGACATGGTCATGTTGTGCTTGGCCCGGTACCGCTCGATGAGCTTGTACTTCATCACCCAGTCGATCTCGGTGCCGATCCGGTCGAGATCCTCGCTCTCGATCGCGTCCAGCGTGCGGCCCCACAGCTCCAGCACCTGCTCCACGGTGCCGGTGCGGATGCCGCGGCGCTCGCAGAAGTCCACGGCCTTCTCGTAGTACTCGCGCTGCACCTCCAGCGCGGACGCCTCCCGGCCGCTGGCCAGGCGCACCTTGCGGCGGCCCGTGATGTCGTGGCTGACCTCGCGGATCGCCCGGATCGGGTTCTCCAGGGTCAGGTCCCGCATCACCGTGCCCGCCTCGATCATGCGCAGCACGAGGTCGGTGGCGCCGACCTTCAGCAGCATCGTCGTCTCGGACATGTTCGAGTCGCCCACGATGACGTGCAGCCGGCGGTAGCGCTCCGCGTCCGCGTGCGGCTCGTCGCGCGTGTTGATGATCGGCCGGGAGCGGGTCGTCGCCGAGGAGACGCCCTCCCAGATGTGCTCGGCCCGCTGGCTCACGCAGTACACGGCCCCGCGCGGCGTCTGCAGGACCTTTCCCGCGCCGCACAGCAGCTGCCGGGTGACCAGGAACGGAATGAGGATGTCCGCGAGCCGTGAGAACTCCCCGTGCCGTGCCACCAGATAGTTCTCGTGACAGCCGTAGGAGTTGCCCGCCGAGTCCGTGTTGTTCTTGAAGAGGTAGACGTCGCCCGCGATTCCCTCCTCGTGCAGGCGTCGTTCCGCGTCTACCAGGAGTCCCTCGAGAATGCGCTCGCCGGCCTTGTCGTGGGTGACCAGTTCGGTCACATTGTCACACTCGGGTGTCGCGTATTCCGGATGTGACCCCACGTCGAGATAGAGCCGGGCGCCGTTTCGCAGAAACACATTGCTGCTGCGGCCCCATGACACGACACGGCGGAAGAGGTACCGCGCCACCTCGTCAGGCGACAGGCGGCGCTGTCCCCTGAACGTGCACGTGACGCCGTACTCGTTCTCCAGCCCGAAAATGCGGCGGTCCATGACTGAACATTACGCCCGATCCCCCGAGCTGAAACGGGGTTCGACAGCACGATTTGGATCATTTTCCGATGAAGCCGCAACGACCGCCCGCCCGGCGGGAACTGCGAGGACCGATCCGGTGGCCAGCAGCACCAGCAGCGACACCGCCCCGGCCACGGCCGGCACCGCGAAACCCCACAGCGCGCCGCCCGCCTCGACCACCGGGCCCGCGACCCCCGTACCCACCGACGCACCCACCGTGAACATCGTCACCAGCCAGGAGAACGCCTCCGTCACCGTCCCGCTCGGCGCGTGCCGGTCCACGATGATGAATGCGCAGGCGATGCACGGCGCCAGGAACACCCCGGACACCGCCGTCAGCAGCACCATCGCGACCACCCCCGGCATCAGTGTCAGCGGCAGGTAACACACCGCCAGAAGCGCCACCAGCACACGCAGTCGCCGCTCCGGCTCACCCGGCCACTGCCGCGCCCCGTAGACGGCCCCGCCGGCCAGCGCCCCCAGGCCCAGCGCCGCCATCAGCCAGCCGTACACCGCGTCACCGCCGTGACCGTCCGCGTAGGACACCGCCGCCACGGTGATGGACCCCAGCGCGACCCCGACGAACAGGAACGCCCCCAGCATGGCCAGCAGGCCCGGCGAGCGCAGGGCCCCCAGCCAGTGCGCCTCGCGCGGCGCCGAACGCCACGCCCGGGACGGCGGCGAGACGACCACCGACAGGGCGCCCAGCACCCCGACGGCGTTCAGCACCACCAGGGCGGCCCGGGCCGACCACAGCGACACGCACAGCGTCACCAGCAACGGTCCGACGGTGAACATGACTTCCTGGGCCACCGCGTCCATCGCGTACGCCGTGTGCACCCGCTCCTGCCCGCGCAGGACCGTGGGCCACAGGGCACGCAGGCCGCCCTCCAGCGGCGGCGTGCAGAGCCCGGCCGCGGCCACCGCCGCCCAGGCGAGCACCGGCGGCTCGGTGCCGGTGAAGGCGAACAGGGTCATCGCCAGGGCGGCCGCCAGCGCCGCGGGCAGCTGGACGCGCGGCTGCCCGTACAGGTCCACCAGGCGCCCGAGCACCGGCTGGCCCACGGCGTTGGCGACCCCGTACACCGCCGCCAGCACGCCGGCGAGGCTGTACGTGCCGCCCTCGGCGCGGACGAACAGCACGATCGCGATCGCCGCGGTCGCGTTCGGCAGCCGGCCCACGAGCGTGCCCGCCAGCAGCCGGGCGGCGTGCCGCGCCCTGAGTATCTCCAGGTATCCGGCGAATCCCGCGGCCATCGCGCGCCCTCCAGGCATGAGTACAGCATGAGTGTTACGTATAACGTGCGTGGCCATACGTACCATGTGCGCTGTTCACCAGTCCAGACGACCGCGAACGGCCGCGGGAGCACCCACGGCCGGAAGAAGAGGGGCAGCACCACGGTGGCACGAGGAAGCACCCGGCCCACCAGCCGCGACGTCGCCCAGGCCGCCGGGGTCTCCCAGGCGGCCGTCTCCCTCGTCCTCGGCGACAAGTGGCGCGGCCGGGTCGCCGAGACCACCGCACAGCGCGTCCGGCAGGCCGCCCATGACCTGGGCTACCGGCCCAATCTCGCCGCCCGCAACCTGCGCCTCGGCCACACCCGCACCGTCCTGCTCGTCGTCCCCGCCCTGACCACGGAGTTCTTCGCCGGCGTCTACACCGGCGCCGCCCGGGTGGCCGCCGACCACGGCTTCGGCGTCGTCCTGTACCCCTCCCCCGAGGGCATCGGCCCCGCCAGGAACCCCTTCGCCTCCGCCCAGGCCGCCCTCGACGGCGTCCTCGCCTCCTCCATGGCCGCCGACGCCCTCACCGCCATCCGCGGCGACCAGCTCCCGCTCGTCATGCTCGACAGCGACCCCGCCGGCAGCCTCGGCGCCGCCACGGTCAACCTCGACATCGCCGACGGCGTGCGCCAGGTCGCCGACCACCTGCTCGGCCTCGGCCACCGGCGCTTCCTCCACCTCGCGGCCGACGTGCCCTCCTGGACCTTCGAGGTACGAGCCCGGGAACTGGCCGCGCGTCTGGGCGCCGTCCCGGGCACCGCTCTGCGCACCGCCCGCGCCCCGATCTCCATCGAGGACGCCCGCGCCGCCACCGAAGCCGCGCTCGGCGCACCGGGCCCCCGGCCCACCGCCCTGGTCTGCGACGACGACAAGCTGGCCGCGGGCGCCTACAAGGGACTGCGCCGGCTCGGACTGCGCGTCCCCGACGACCTCTCCGTCACCGGTCTGGACGACCTCGCCCTGGCCACTGCCATCGACCCCGAGCTGACCACCGTGCGCCTGGACGCGGAACTCTTCGGCGAACGCGGCATGCACGCCCTCCTGGCCGTCCTGGAGGGCCGTGTGCCGGACGCCGGCGACATCCCGGTGGAACTGGTGGTCCGGGGCTCCACGGCGGCGCCCCGGGCCTCCTGAGACGCCGGTGCCCCGGCCGCGACGTCGAGGAGACGCCGGCCGGGGCACCCGGAACACCCGCGATGGGCTACTTCCCGGTCTCGTCGGACCCGGAGGACTCCTCCGGCTCGTCGTCGTCCTGGGAGACGTCGGCGCTGCCGCCCCGCAGCAGCCGGGCCAGCTGCGGCCCCACGATCCGCTTGAACTTGCGCTGCTGCGGCCGCGTGCGGTCCAGCACCGCGACCTCCAGGCGCTCGGCGGGGATCTCCCGCTCGCTGCCGTTGGTGTCCCGGGACAGCGCCTGCACCGCCAGCTTCAGGGCCTCGGCCAGCGTCATCCCGTCCCGGTGGCGCTGGTCCAGATAGCCGCTGATCTGCTCCGCGTTGCCACCGACCGCGACCGAGCCGTGCTCGTCCACGATCGACCCGTCGTGCGGCAGGCGGTAGATCTGGTCGCCCTCGGGGGTCTCCCCCACCTCGGCGACCACCAGCTCCACCTCGTACGGCTTCTCCGCCGCACTGGAGAAGATCGTGCCCAGCGTCTGGGCGTAGACGTTGGCCAGACCGCGCGCGGTCACGTCGTCCCGGTCGTAGGTGTAACCGCGCAGGTCGGCGTAGCGGACGCCGCCGATGCGCAGGTTCTCGTACTCGTTGTACTTGCCGGCCGCGGCGAACCCGATCCGGTCGTAGATCTCGCTGAACTTGTGCAGCGCGCGGGACGGATTCTCACCGACGAACACGATTCCGTCGGCGTACTGCAGCACCACCAGGCTGCGGCCACGGGCGATGCCCTTGCGGGCGTACTCCGCCCGGTCGGCCATCGCCTGCTGAGGTGAGACATAGAACGGCGTCGACACCGGTTATCCGTCCCTTTCTGTAGAGGTCACTCGATCACCCTGGGCAAGAACCGGCCGCCGCTACAGCAGCGCGGCCCTCGGGCCGTCCGGCTGCTCCAGCCGCCGCTGCAGAACCGAGCGTGCGATCTCGGAGGACTCGTCGTCGGTGAGCCGGCGGAAGCCGTCATCGGTGATCACGGTGACGATCGGATAGATCCGGCGGGCGACGTCGGGACCGCCGGTCGCCGAGTCGTCGTCTGCCGCGTCGTAGAGGGCCTGCACCACCAGTGTGGTCGCCTCGGCCTCGGTCAGGTCGGCACGGAAGAGCTTCTTCATGGCGCCGCGCGCGAAGACGGAGCCGGAGCCCGTCGCCGCGTAGCCGTGCTCCTCGCTGCGGCCGCCGGTCACGTCGTAGGAGAAGATGCGGCCCTTGTCGCGGTCCACGTCGTACCCCGCGAAGAGCGGCACCACGGCCAGACCCTGCATCGCCATGCCGAGGTTGGAACGGATCATGGTCGACAGCCGGTTCGCCTTGCCCTCCAGCGACAGCTGCGCGCCTTCGACCTTCTCGAAGTGCTCCAGCTCCAGCTGGAACAGCTTGACCATCTCCACGGCCAGGCCGGCCGTGCCGGCGATGCCGACGGCCGAGTACTCGTCCGCGGGGAACACCTTCTCGATGTCCCGCTGCGCGATGACGTTGCCCATCGTCGCCCGCCGGTCACCGGCCAGCACGACGCCCCCCCGGAAGGTCACGGCCACGATCGTCGTGCCGTGCGGCGCCTCCAGCACCCCCTGCGCGGGCGGCAGCTGCCGCTTGCCGGGCAGCAGCTCGGGCTGGTGCTCGGAGAGGAAGTCCATGAAGGACGAGGACCCAGGCGTCAGGAAGGCAGCTGGTAGACGCCCGGTGCTACGAGTGTTGGCTTCCACGCGATTCCTTCCACATAAGCAGCAGCCCGCCTCATGACATCGGGCCGATCCTTGAACTGCCCCAGTGCGGCGTTGCAGCTGGAGCACAGTACGCCACGGACCCTACCCGTCCCATGGCAGTGATCCACATGCTCCGGCGAAGCCGGCGGCAGGAACGGCGGGGCACCGGCGCGAGCGGCGCCCGGCTCCTCGTTTCTCCCGGCTCCGCAGAGCCCTGCGCGCACCCGGTCCGGCGAGAGCCGGCCCGCCCGGCGCCGGGCGGCTCCGGCGGAGCGCCCGGGGCCGGGTGCCGGGACGCGAAGGCTGCGCGCGGACCGGTCCCGCCGGCCGCGCACAGCGCTCCACCCCCCTGACCGACCCACCCCTAAGCTCCGCACACCTTCGGAACGAAGGGAACGGCGGCCTACTGCCCGCCCTTCTGGACGAAGGACCGGACGAAGTCCTCGGCGTTGGACTCGAGCACGTCGTCGATGTCGTCCAGGATGTCGTCCACCTTCTCGCTCAGTTCGTCGTGGCGTTCCTTGAGGTCCTCTGCGGCCTGCGCGTCCTGCGCCTGCTCCTCGACCTCTTCGGTCGCGCGCGTGGCCTTCTGCTGGCCGCCGCCGGTGTCCTTCGTTGCCATAACCCTCACCCCGCTCAGTTCGCCCGACATGGTCGGCATTACCGCCGATCGGTGATGATCAGACCCTACAAGCCGGGTCCGACATCGGCCCCGCAGTTTCCGCAACGTCCGGGGGCCACCTCGATGATTCCCGGACAGGGGGATTTCCACCCTGCCCCCGCCGCCCGGACCGGGTACCCGCTCAGCCCCCGGACAGGACCCTGACCAGGTCCTCGGCCGTGCGGCAGCGGTCCAGCAGCGCCTTGACGTGATTACGCGTTCCGCGAAGCGGTTCCAGGGTTGGGACGCGCTGCAAGGAGTCGCGGCCGGGCAGGTCGAAGATGACCGAGTCCCAGGAGGCCGCGGCGACGTCGTCGGCGTACTGCTCCAGGCAGCGGCCCCGGAAGTACGCGCGGGTGTCCTCCGGCGGCTTCCTGCGGGCCCGGTCCACCTCGGACTCGTCCAGCAGCCGCTTCATGCGCCCGCGGGCCACCAGGCGGTTGTACAGGCCCTTCTCGGGGCGTACGTCGGCGTACTGGAGGTCCACGAGGTGCAGGCGGGCGGCGTCCCAGTCGAGTCCGTCGCGGCGCCGGTAGCCCTCCATCAGCTCCCGCTTGGCGACCCAGTCCAGCTCGCCGGCCAGGCTCATCGGGTCGTTCTCCAGACGGTTGAGGGTGTCCTCCCAGCGGGCCAGGACGTCTTTGGTCTGCTCGTCGGCGTCGGCGCCGAAGCGTTCTTCGACGTACTTGCGCGACAGCTCGAAGTACTCCATCTGGAGCTGCACCGCGGTGAGTGTCCGGCCGCTGCGCAGGGTGATGAGCCGTTTGAGTGACGGGTCGTGCGAGACCTGGTGCAGGGTGCGGACGGGCTGGTCGACGGCCAGGTCGACGGCGATGAAGCCGTCCTCGATCATGGACAGGACCAGAGAGGTCGTGCCCAGCTTGAGGTACGTGGAGATCTCGGAGAGGTTGGCGTCGCCGATGATCACGTGCAGCCGGCGGTACTTCTCGGCGTCGGCGTGCGGCTCGTCGCGGGTGTTGATGATCGGGCGCTTCAGCGTCGTCTCCAGGCCCACCTCGACCTCGAAGTAGTCCGCGCGCTGGCTGAGCTGGAAGCCGTGCTCGTGACCGTCCTGGCCGATGCCGACGCGGCCGGCGCCGGTGACGACCTGACGGGAGACGAAGAAGGGCGTGAGGTGGCGCACGATGTCGGAGAAAGCGGTTTCCCGCCGCATCAGGTAGTTCTCGTGCGTGCCGTAGGAGGCGCCCTTGTTGTCGGTGTTGTTCTTGTAGAGGTGGATCGGCTGGGCCCCGGGCAGCTGGGCGGCCCGCTCGGCGGCCTCGGCCATGATCCGTTCGCCCGCCTTGTCCCACAGGACGGCGTCGCGCGGGTTGGTGACCTCGGGAGCGCTGTACTCGGGGTGGGCGTGGTCCACGTAGAGCCGTGCTCCGTTGGTGAGGATCACGTTGGCCAGGCCGATGTCCTCGTCGGTGAGCTGGGTGGAGTCGGCGGCCTCGCGGGCGAGGTCGAAGCCGCGGGCGTCCCGCAGCGGGTTCTCCTCCTCGAAGTCCCAGCGGGCCCGGCGGGCCCGGTGCATCGCCGCCGCGTAGGCGTTGACGATCTGGGACGAGGTGAGCATGGCATTGGCGTTGGGGTGACCGGGGACGGAGATCCCGTACTCCGTCTCGATGCCCATCACTCGCCGTACGGTCATGCGGCCCTCCTTGCCCGGCGGCGCCCTCGGTCGAGGGCGGCGCTCAAGTACCGCTGGTGCTCGGGTGCCTGTGCGGTGCCCGTCCCCGCACTGCGCGACCCGGCGGTACGAAAGAGCCTAGAACGCCTTTGCGCTGGTGGGGAGATCATTTGCGTCATTGGCTGCTCCATGCGGTGACCCCGGAAAGCAGTCGGCTGCGGGTACCCCGTGAGGGCACCCACAGCCGCCCTGCTTTTACAGGTACTGACCGGTGTTCGCCACCGTGTCGATGGAGCGTCCGGTGTCCGCGCCCTGCTTTCCGGTGATCAGGGTGCGGATGTACACGATCCGCTCGCCCTTCTTTCCGGAGATCCGGGCCCAGTCGTCCGGGTTGGTGGTGTTCGGCAGGTCCTCGTTCTCCTTGAACTCGTCCACGCACGCCTGGAGCAGGTGGGAGACGCGGAGGCCCTTCTGGTTCTTCTCCAGGAAGTCCTTGATCGCCATTTTCTTGGCGCGGCCCACGATGTTCTCGATCATGGCGCCGGAATTGAAGTCCTTGAAGTAGAGGACTTCCTTGTCGCCATTGGCGTAGGTGACCTCCAGGAAGCGGTTCTCCTCGGATTCGGCGTACATCTGCTCGACCGCGGTCTGGATCATGGCTCCGACCGTGGCGCCCTTGTCGCCGCCGTGCTCCGAGAGGTCGTCGCCGTGCAGCGGGAGGCGCTCGGTGAGGTACTTCGCGAAGATGTCCTTGGCCGCCTCGGCGTCGGGACGCTCGATCTTGATCTTCACGTCGAGCCGACCGGGCCGCAGGATGGCGGGGTCGATCATGTCCTCGCGGTTCGAGGCACCGATCACCACCACGTTCTGCAGGCCTTCCACACCGTCGATCTCGGCGAGCAGCTGCGGGACGATGGTGTTCTCCACGTCCGAGCTGACCCCGGAGCCGCGGGTGCGGAAGAGGGACTCCATCTCGTCGAAGAAGACGATGACGGGGGTGCCCTCGCTGGCCTTCTCCCGGGCGCGCTGGAAGACCAGGCGGATCTGCCGCTCGGTCTCGCCGACGTACTTGTTCAGCAGCTCGGGGCCCTTGATGTTGAGGAAGAAGCTCTTGCCCGCGGCCTGGCCGGTGACCTCGGCGACCTTCTTGGCCAGCGAGTTGGCGACGGCCTTGGCGATGAGCGTCTTGCCGCATCCGGGCGGCCCGTAGAGCAGCACACCCTTGGGCGGGCGCAGTTCGTGCTCCTTGAACAGGTCCGGGTACAGGTAGGGCAGCTCGACCGCGTCGCGGATCATCTCGATCTGGTTGCCGAGGCCGCCGATCTGCTCGTAGCCGATGTCGGGGACCTCTTCGAGGACGAGTTCCTCGACCTCGCTCTTGGGCACGACCTCGTAGACGTAGCCGGACCTGGGTTCGAGCAGCAGGGCGTCGCCGGGACGGATGGTGACGTCCAGCAGCGGCTCGGCGAGCCGCACCACCCGTTCCTCGTCGGTGTGCCCGAGGACGAGGGCGCGCTCGCCGTCCTCGAGGATCTCCTTGAGGGTGACGATGTCGCCGACGCGCTCGAACTCCATGGCGTCGACCACGTTGAGTGCTTCGTTGAGCATCACTTCCTGGCCGCGCCGCAGCTCGTCGAGGTCGACGCTGGGGCTGACGTTCACCCGCAGCTTGCGGCCGCCGGTGAAGATGTCTGCGGTGCCGTCCTCGTTGGACTGCAGGAAGACGCCGAAGCCGGCGGGCGGCTGGGCGAGCCGGTCGACCTCTTCCTTGAGGGCCACGATCTGGTCTCGGGCCTCGCGGAGCGTGTTCGCGAGCCGTTCGTTCTGCGCGGACACGCCGGCCAGATTGGTCTGCAGCTCGACGATCCGCTCTTCGAGAATCCTCGTGTGCCGCGGAGAGTCGGCGAGCTTGCGTCGCAGGACGGCGATCTCCTGCTCAAGGTAGGCGATCTGCCCGGCCGGGTCGTCGGACCCTCGTCCCGGGCGGATGCCGCGGTTCATGTCGTCGTCGTGGGCTGCCACGGTCCTCACCTCCTCCAAGGGGAGCTGGACGCTTCCAGACCCTACCTGGGTGGGTGTCGATTGAAACCCCTAGATCACAAAGACTGTCGGGGTGTGTCCGATCTTCACCCTTGCGCTCTCCCTCACGCCAGGGGAATACCCACCGAACAAGATTGGAAAGCCGACGGAGGTAGGGTCGAGACGTTCAACACCCGTCGGAGCTGGCCTGATTCCCGCCCGGTCCGACGTGAAACGGCAGGAGAGATGAGCGTGCAGCAGCGGACCGCGGACGGTGGCGAGGAACTGGAGGTCTGGATCGACCAGGACCTGTGCACCGGTGACGGCATCTGCGCGCAGTACGCGCCGGAGGTCTTCGAGCTGGACATCGACGGTCTGGCCTACGTGAAGGGCCCGCAGGACGAACTGCTCCAGGCCCCGGGAGCGGCAACGCCCGTGCCGCTCCCGCTCCTCACGGACGTGGTGGACTCGGCGAAGGAGTGTCCCGGCGAGTGCATCCACGTGCGCCGGGTTTCGGACAGGGTCGAGGTGTACGGGCCGGACGCCGAGTGACGGTGCGGTCGCCGTCCGTGGTCGCCGACGCGCTCCCCGGCGTGGTCGCCGGCCGGTTCCGTGCCGTGGCCGCTGTCTGATTCGTCACACCTGCGGGGGTCGGCGGCCCGTCGGCCTCGGGCCGGGCGCCGCGCGCCCGGAGGCCGCACCGGCGCCGCCGGCTCAGACGCTGCGGGTCCGGTCCGGCCCGGAGCGTACGAACGCGCCGTTCTCCCACTGCCACTTCACGCTGTCCTTGAGGTCGGGGCAGCAATTCGGCACGTCGGGCGAGGAGTAGCCGAGCAGGGTGGCGCTGACCTCTCCCGCGCGTACGGCGAAGTCCGTGACGGTGTACCGGTCCTCGGGGTCGACGAGGGTGGCCACGACGCGGGGCGCGGGGGTGCCTTCGGCGCGGGTGAGGACGTAGACGGCGTCGGGCGGGGTGCCCATGGAGGCGTCGCAGTGCACGACGGCGACGGTCTCGGGGCGGCCGTCGTGGTCCAGGTCTCCGGCGGCCTTCTTGGCGACCACCGCCTTCAGCGGCCCGCACCGGATCGGGAAGGCCACGCCGGTGGTGGGGGGCGCGGTGGTCAGGGGGGCGCTCTGGGTCCGAGTGCCGGGGCCGGTGTGCTGGGCGGCGGTGGCGGAGCCCGGCTGGACGGCCGAGGAGAGGGCGACCACGCCGGCGACGGCCGCGGCGGTGGCGACCCAGTGGATGGGGCGGGTGTGGGTGTGTGCCAGGTCCGGGACGGCGGAGTGCTGCACTAGGAGTGTCTCCCGTGAGGGCTGTGCCGGTGGGGTGGCCAGCATCGTGCCACACGTCACAGTGCGGGGGAACGGTGGGGTGGGTACTCGCCCGGGCCGCTGACCGCGTGTTTCCGGTGCGCGCTCAACGTGTGAGCGCCGTGGCGCAGTTCCCGGCGGGGGCCGGGAACTGCGCCACGGCGCCTGTTCGTTGCGGGTGGGGCCCGGGCCGGGTCAGCGGCCGGTGCCTCCGTCGGCGTTGGGCCCCTCGTAGTCCTCGCCGTAGGCGCCCTTGGCGGGGCGGCGGCGGCGCATGGGCGGCTCGACGCCGTCGGCGAGGCGGCGGGCGGTGAGCAGGAACCCGGTGTGACCGATCATGCGGTGGTCGGGCCGGACGGCCAGGCCCTCGATGTGCCAGTTGCGGATCATCGTCTCCCAGGCGGTCGGCTCGTTGAAGCAGCCGATCTCGCGGATGGACTCGACGGTCCGCGCGAGCTGGGTGGTGGTGGCGACGTAGCAGCACAGGATGCCGCCGGGGACGAGGGCCTTGGAGACGGCCTCCAGGCATTCCCAGGGGGCGAGCATGTCGAGGATGACCCGGTCGACGTCCGTGTCGGACAGGTTGTCCTGGAGGTCGCCGACGGTGAGCTGCCAGGCGGGGTGCGGGCCGCCGAAGTAGCGCTCGACGTTGGCCTGGGCGATCTCGGCGAAATCGGCGCGGCGCTCGTAGCTGTGCAGCATGCCCTGGTCGCCGATGGCGCGCAGCAGGAAGCTGCTGAGCGAGCCGGAGCCGACGCCGGCCTCGACGACGCGGGCGCCGGGGAAGATGTCGGCGAAGGCGAGGATCTGTCCCGCGTCCTTGGGGTAGACGACGGCCGCCCCTCGGGGCATGGACAGGACGTAGTCGGGGAGCAGGGGACGCAGCGCGAGGTAGGCCACGTTGCCGGTGGTGCGGACAACGCTGCCCTCGGGTGCGCCGATCAGTTCGTCGTGCGGGAAGGAACCCTTGTGGGTGTGGAAGTTCTTCCCGGCCTCGAGCGTGAACGTGTAGTGGCGGCCCTTGGGGTCGGTCAGCTGTACCTGGTCCCCGACCTTGAAGGGCCCGCGGCGGCGGGCGGCACCGGTCGGTTCGGACATGTGACCAGCCTACCGGCCCCCGGGAGGGCCGCCGACCACCGCTTCGGGGAAGCGGTGCTCAGCTGGGCCGGGCCATGGCCTTCACGAAGGCGCGCTCGACGTCGGCGGCCGACAGCACGCCGTAGATCTCGCCGGTGTCCTCCACGACGAGGTACTCGGTGGCGGGTGTGGCGCGCAGGACGTCCAGGAGGTCCTCGCCGGCCAGCTCGGCGGAGACCCGCATGCCCTCGGTGAGGTCCTGGGCGAGTGCGCTGGCGGCGACCCAGGGGCGGCGGTGTTCGGGCACGCCCGCGATGGCGGACTCGCGTACCAGGGAGAGGGGCTCGCCGTGGCCGTCGACGACCACCAGGGCACGGGCCCCGGCGGCGTTGGCCCGGCGCAGGGCCTCGGCGAGGGAGGTGGTGGTCTCCACCGGGACGGCGCGGCGGGTGAGGGTGCGGGCGCGCAGTTCGGGGAGGTGTTCGCGCAGCCGGGCCATGCGCAGGCTGTTGCCGGCGCCGGTCCAGATGATCGCGGCGACGATCGCGGCGAGCAGGGCGTCGGTGACGGTGCCCATGCCGACGCTGTCCTCGGCGGTGGTGCCGAGCGCTCCGGACTGGCTGAGCAGCGGCAGGCCGATGAGGACGGAGACGGCCAGGGCGCGGCCGACCCAGGCCGCGGCGACGGTGCCGCTCATGGGGCGGCCGGTGATCTTCCAGACGACGGCGCGCAGCATGCGGCCGCCGTCGAGGGGCAGGCCGGGCAGCAGGTTGAACGCGGCGACGATGAGGTTGGAGATCATCAGGGAGGCCAGCAGGACTCCGGGGACCGTGCCGCGTTCGACGGGCTGGAGGGCGAGGTAGAAGACGCCGGACAGGACCAGGGAGAGCAGCGGCCCGACGAAGGCGAGGACGAACTCGCGGCCGGGGGTCTCGGCCTCCTTCTCGATCTCGGAGACCCCGCCCAGGAACTGGAGCTGGATGCGGCGCACCGGGAGCTTGAAGCGCAGGGCGGCCACGGTGTGGGCCAGCTCGTGGACGAGTACGGAGCCGTAGAAGGCGACCGCGAAGAAGAGGGAGACCAGGTAGCGGGCGGCCCCCAGCTCGGGCAGGACGCGGTCGAGCTGGCCGCCGAAGACCCAGGTGATCAGGGCGGCGACCAGGAACCAGCTGGGTGCGACGTACACGGGGACGCCGAAGGGGCGGCCCATGAGCAGTCCGCCGCCGGGGCCGCGGGGCCGCCGGGGCGGAGGCGGTGGCGGGGGCGGCTGACCGTGTCCGTGGCCGGAGGCGGCCAGGGCGCGGTCGGGGTGGGTGTCGGGGGGAGTGCCGTGCGCGGTGGGGCGGGGGCCGTCGGGCCGGGTGCCGTCGCCGCGGCCGGGGGCACTGTCGTGGTCCGGGTCCCGCGGGTCCGGGGCCTGGTGCGCGGCGGAAGGCCGCGGGTCGTTCAGCGGGCGGGCGGTGCTGTCGTGGGGCGCCGGGGCCGCGGGGCCCGTGGCGGGCTCGGTCGGCTCGTCGTTGCCGGAACGCGGCTGCCCGCTCCCGCCGCTCACGTCCACGGTGTCCCCTCGTTCGAAGCGCCGCCTCCCGGCCTGGTGGCCGGAAGGTCTCGGGTCGATGGTATGCGGCCGTGGCGAACGGTTCCGCCCGGCACCCCAGTGTCGTACCCGCTGCGGTGCACTTCACCGGGGCAGGAGGGGGTCACTGTCAGTGGCGGGCCGTAGGGTTCTGTGCATGGAGACGACGAGCACGCAGGACGGAGCGGCGGACGGCGCGGAGGGCACCGAGGGGCCGGCCGCCGTGGGTGCGGCGGCAGCCCCGGTGCCGGCGGCGGAGGCCCCGGTCGTGCCGGCAGCGGCCCCTGTCGTCGCGGTGAGCGCCGCCGCGCCGGCCGCCCCGGTCGTCACGGAAGGCTCGGCCGAGGGCGCGGCCGTCACCGTGCGGGCCGCGGCACCGCCCTCCTCGTTGTCGCCGTCGCGCGCCGGGGACTTCATGCAGTGCCCGTTGCTGTACCGCTTCCGGGTGATCGACCGGCTGCCGGAGAAGCCGAGCGAGGCCGCCACCCGGGGCACGCTGGTGCACGCCGTGCTGGAGCGGCTCTTCGACGCCCCGGCGGGCGAGCGGACCGCACCCCGCGCCAAGGCCCTGATCCCGGGGCAGTGGGACCGGCTGCGCACGGCGCGCCCGGAGCTGGTGGAGCTGTTCGCCGACGACGTGGACGGCGAGCGGCTGGCGCGCTGGCTGACGGAGGCGGAGCGGCTGGTGGAGCGCTGGTTCACGCTGGAGGACCCGGCACGGCTGGAGCCGGCCGAGCGGGAGCTGTTCGTCGAGGCGGAGCTGGAGTCCGGGCTCAGACTGCGCGGCATCATCGACCGGGTGGACGTGGCGCCCACCGGTGAGGTGCGCATCGTCGACTACAAGACGGGCAAGGCACCCCGGCCCGAGTACGCCGAGGGCGCGCTGTTCCAGATGAAGTTCTACGCCCTGGTGGTGTGGCGGCTGAAACGGGTGGTGCCCCGGCGGCTGCAGCTGGTGTACCTGGGCAGCGGCGACGTGCTGACGTACGACCCGGTCATGGCGGATCTGGAGCGGATGGAGCGCAAGCTGCTGGCGCTGTGGGAGGCGATCCGGCTGGCCACGGAGACGGGTGACTGGCGTCCGCGGCCCACGAAGCTGTGCGGCTGGTGCGACCACCGGGCGCACTGCCCGGAGTTCGGGGGCACTCCCCCGCCGTACCCGCTGCCCGTGACCCGGACCGAGCCGCCGGTACCCGTGCAGGTACAGGGCACAATGGGCCGGGACTAGGGTCCCAGCGAAGGAGACTTACGTGGCCATCCGCGTCCTACTGGTCGACGACCAGCCACTGCTGCGCACCGGGTTCCGGATGATCCTGGAGGCGGAGCAGGACATCGCGGTCGTGGGCGAGGCCGGAGACGGTCTGCAGGCCCTGGACCAGGTGCGTGCCCTGCAGCCCGACGTGGTGCTGATGGACATTCGCATGCCGCGGATGGACGGGGTGGAGGCCACTCGGCAGATCACCGGCCCGGAGCGCGACGGCCCGGCGAAGGTACTGGTGCTGACCACCTTCGATCTCGACGAGTACGTGGTGGAGGCGCTGCGCGCGGGCGCGAGCGGCTTCCTGCTGAAGGACGCCCCGGCCAACGAGCTGGTGCAGGCGATCCGCGTGGTGGCGGCCGGTGAGGCGATGCTGGCGCCGAGCATCACGCGCAGGCTGCTGGACAAGTACGCCACGCATCTGCCCTCCGGTGACGAGCCGGTCCCGGACACGCTGCACACCCTCACCGAGCGTGAGGTGGAGGTGCTGAAGCTGGTGGCGCGCGGGCTGTCGAACGCGGAGATCGCCGCGGATCTGTTCGTCAGCGAGACGACGGTCAAGACGCACGTGGGGCACGTACTGACCAAGCTGGGGCTGCGCGACCGCGTGCAGGCGGCGGTGTACGCCTACGAGAGCGGTCTGGTGCGGCCCGGCGCGCAGTGACGGCGCGGCGCCGGCGACGCCGGAGTGCCGGCGGCGGCCGGAACCGGCCGCAGTGGGCCGCCGGTGACTGCCGGCCCCCGATGCGGGCGACCGCTTGTACATGAGAGGGCGCCCCCCTCCGGACTTCCGGAGAGGGGCGCCTTCCTCATGTCTGCTTCGGCGGTGGCCGAGTGGCCCGGCCGGGGGTCAGCTGCTGACGCCGCGTCCCAGTTCCCACAGCTGCAGCGTGGCGGAGGAGTTGATGACGTAGGCGGCGCCCGTGATGTCGTCGCGGGCGGCGACGTACTGCTTGCCCTGCCACAGCGGCAGCAGCGGGACGTCCTTGGCGACGACGTTCTGAATACCGGTCAGGCTCGAGGAGGCGGTGAGCCGGTCGGCCTGGCGGCGGGACTCGGGGAGCAGGTTCTTGCGGATGTCGTTGCTGACGTACGGCGTGTTCAGCGTGTTGTCGGCGTCGAGGAACGGCGCGATGAAGCTGTCGGCGTCCGGGAAGTCGGGGAACCAGCCCATGCCGAAGACGTCGTACTGACGCTTCTGCATCGTCGGGTGGAAGACCTTCCACGGGGTGCCCTCGATGCTGACGTCGAACAGTCCGCTGGAGTTGAGCTGCTGCTGGAGCACCTCGAACTCCTTCTTGGTGGCCGGGCCGTAGTGGTCGGTCGTGTAGTGCATCGTGAACTTGACCGGGGCCGTGACGCCGGCCTTGTCCAGCAGCGACTTGGCCTTGCTGACGCTGGGGTCGCCGTACTTGTTGAAGAACGAGTTGGAGTGGCCGGTGATGGTCGCCGGGACCATCGAGTACAGCGCCTCGGCCTGGGTTCCGTAGACCTTCGCGACGAGGTCGCTGCGGTTGACGACCTGGGCCATCGCCTGCCGTACGGCCTTGCTCTTCACGCTCGGGGCGTCGGTGTTGAAGGCCAGGTAGCGGATTTCCAGACCGGGCATCTCGACCAGGTCGACCTTGCCGTCTCCGGAGGAGTTGGAGAGCTTGCGGATCTGCTCCGGCGACATCGCGCGGGTCATGACGTCGATGTCACCCTTGTCGATGGCGGCGCCCATGGCGTCGGCGTCGGGGAAGGTCCGCACCTCCACCTTGTCGTTGCTGACCTTCAACGTCCCCTGGTAGTGGGGGTTCTTGGTGAAGACGGCGTCGACGAGTTCGTTGTTCTTGACGTCGGCCTTCATGGTGTACGGGCCGGATCCGTCGACGCTGAAGCCGTCGCGCAGCTTGTTCTTGTCGTAGTCCTTGGGGTTGACGATGCCCGCGACCGGCGTCGACAGCTTGAACGGGAAGGTGGCGTCGGCGGTGTTGAGGTGGAAGATGACCTCGCGGTCGCCCTGGGTCTCCACCGTGTCGACGGTGGACAGCAGGGCGAAGACGCCGGTGTCCGCCTTGATGGTGCGGGCGCGGTCGATGGAGAACTTCACGTCGGCGGCGGTGACGGGGTCGCCGTTGGCGAACTTGAGGCCCTCGCGCAGCGTGCAGGCGTAGCGCTCGTTGCCGCTGTCGGTGAAACCGCACTTCTCGGCGGCCTCGGGGACCGGCTGCCCCTCGCCCTTGGGCGTGATCATCAGCGTCTGCACGGTCTGGCGCAGCAGGTTCCAGGGGCCGATGTCGTAGGCGTACGCCGGGTCCAGCGGAGCGGGGGCCAGCTTGGTGGCGGTGAACCGGTCCGTGGTGCCGACGACGATGGCGTCGCCGCTCTTGCTCCCGCTGTCGGAACCACCGCATGCGGCGAGCGCGGGCGCGAGCAGGCCGACCAGGGCCGGCAACACCAAAGTCTTGCGGTTCATGCTCGAGTTTCTCCAGAGCTGTCATGTCCGTGTACCCGGCATGCAGGGGGGTGGTGCGGCCGATCACGGGGTAAGGACGATGTTCTCGCGACGAGACTAGTCCGCGCCCGTCGGGCGGCTCGCTGCCGTGGGAGCCGGGCCGCCATCACGCAGTGGAACCGGGCGCGGACGGTCCGAAAACGCGCCACTGGAAGGATTCGTGCAGCGTTTCATCAATCAGGACACAAAGGCGCCCGGCTCACCCCGGACCGGGGGTGAGCTGCATGTCCTTATCTCTCTGTCGACATTGAATTCTGTGGCGAACGTCACATTGCCAACTCGGGTGGCGGGTACCGGAATTCAGCCATCCGGCAGGATTCGAATTCATTCGCACGGCCGTCATCGGGATTATCCCGTACGCCATCACGGACCGGGGCAATTCTCCCCGGCGCCTGCACGCGGCCCGGCGACCCGCACCGCTACCCGGCGGTCGGCGGAGCCGGGTAGGTCATCAGCGACTGCAGGAACGGCAGGTCGACCTCTTCGAGCGAGGAGACGACGGTGCGCCGGGCTGCCGGGGCGATGGGGGCGATGGAGGGCACGGCGATGACCCGGCAGCCGGCCGCCTCCGCCGCCGCGACCCCGGTCGCGGTGTCCTCGACGACCGCGCACCGCGCCGGGTCCGCGCCCAGCCGGGAGGCCGCCAGCAGATAGGGGTCGGGGTGGGGCTTGGTGCGCGCCACCTCGTCACCGGCGACCGAGAGGGCGAAATGGTGGGGGCCGAGCGAGGCCAGGACGCGGTCGATGATGCGCCGGTGGGAGGCGGAGACCAGCGCGGTGGGGATCTCGTGCGCGGAGAGTTCGGCCAGCAGCCGTGCGGCGCCCGGCATCAGCGGCAGGGCACGGTCGATGCGGTCCTCGAAGCCCTCGTTGAGCAGCACCGACAGCTCGGCGAGGGTGATGGCGGCGCCGGTGGCCTCGATGAGGAAACCGGCGCTGCGGGTCATGGGGCCGCCGACGACGACATGTCTCCAGGCCTCGTCGAGGGTGTGTCCCAGGGCGGCGAAGACCTCGACCTCCACGTCCCACCAGAAGCCCTCGGTGTCCACCAGGGTGCCGTCCATGTCGAGGAGCACGGCCTGCAGGGCTGAGCCTTCGGCCGTTGCGGTGCCGAGGGCGGGGACCGTACTGGTCATCCGGCGTACCTCCTTGAGGGACGATCAGGCCGGTTCCCGCGCGGGAACCGGCCTGCAGTGGACCGACCAGTGTACGTCGTGAACGGGACGAACGCCTCGTTCGGCACATCCGTTCCCGCCCCCGGCATTCTCGGGGGCGGGAACGCGCGGGACGTGTCAGCGGGCGTTGAAGTACTTCGCCTCGGGGTGGTGGATCACGATGGCGTCGGTGGACTGTTCCGGGTGCAGCTGGAACTCCTCGGAGAGGTGCACGCCGATCCGCTCGGGCCGCAGGAGATCCGCGATCTTGGCGCGGTCCTCCAGGTCGGGGCAGGCACCGTAGCCCAGGGAGAAGCGGGCGCCCCGGTACTTCAGCGCGAACATGTCCGCCATGGCGTCCGGGTCCTCGCCGGCGAAGCCCAGCTCGGAGCGGACCCGGGCGTGCCAGTACTCGGCCAGTGCCTCGGCCAGCTGCACGGACAGGCCGTGCAGCTCCAGGTAGTCGCGGTAGGAGTCGGAGGCGAACAGGCGGGCGGTCTCCTCGCCGATCCGCGAGCCGACCGTGACCACCTGGAAGCCGACCACGTCGGTCTGCCCGGACTCCTCGGGGCGGAAGAAGTCGGCCAGGCACAGCCGGCGGCCGCGGCGCTGGCGCGGGAAGGTGAACCGGGTGCGTTCGTTGCCCTGCTCGTCCAGGACGATCAGGTCGTCGTCCTTGGAGACGCACGGGAAGTAGCCGTGCACGACGGCCGCCTCCAGCAGGTTCTCCGTCTGGAGCCGGTCGAGCAGGCCGCGCAGCCGGGGCCTGCCCTCACGCTCCACCAGCTCCTCGTAGGTGGGCCCGTCGCCGGTGCGGGCCTGCCTCAGCCCCCACTGGCCCTTGAACAGGGCGTCCTCGTCCAGCCAGGACGCGTACTCCTTGAGCTGGATGCCCTTGCTGACCCGGGTGCCCCAGAACGGCGGCTCGGGCACAGGGTTGTCGGTGGCCACGTCGGAGCGGACGTGGCCCTCCTGCGGGCGTTCCTCGACCTCGACGGTGGCGGCCCGCACCCGGCGCTGCCGCAGCTCGGGCAGCGCGGCCCCAGGCACGCCCCGCTTGACGCCGATCAGGGCGTCCATCAGGCGCAGTCCCTCGAAGGCGTCGCGGGCGTAGCGGACCTCGCCGTGGTAGACGTCGTGCAGGTCCTGTTCGACGTAGGCGCGGGTCAGCGCGGCGCCGCCGAGGATGACGGGGTAGGTGGCGGCGAGGCCGCGGGCGTTCAGCTCCTCCAGGTTCTCCTTCATGATCACCGTGGACTTGACCAGGAGCCCGGACATGCCGATGACGTCGGCCTTGTGCTCGTCGGCGGCTTCCAGGATGGCCGAGACGGGCTGCTTGATGCCGAGGTTGACGACGTTGTAGCCGTTGTTGGACAGGATGATGTCGACGAGGTTCTTGCCGATGTCGTGGACGTCGCCGCGCACGGTGGCGAGCACGATGGTGCCCTTGCCGGCCTCGTCGGTCTTCTCCATGTGCGGCTCCAGGTGGGCCACCGCGACCTTCATGACCTCGGCGGACTGCAGGACGAAGGGCAGCTGCATCTGGCCGGAGCCGAACAGCTCGCCCACCACCTTCATGCCGTCCAGCAGGGTGTCGTTGACGATGTCGAGTGCCTTGCGGGACTCCAGGGCCTCGTCGAGGTCGGCTTCGAGGCCGTTCTTCTCGCCGTCGATGATCCGCCGCTTGAGACGCTCGTCCAGCGGGAGCGCGGCCAGTTCCTCGGCCTTGCCCGCCTTCAGGGACTTCGCGGTGGCGCCCTCGAACAGCTGCATGAGCTTCTGCAGCGGGTCGTAGCCCTCGCGGCGCCGGTCGTAGATCAGGTCGAGGGCGGTGGTGACCTGCTCCTCGTCGAACCGGGCGATCGGCAGGATCTTGGAGGCGTGCACGATCGCCGAGTCCAGGCCCGCCTTCACGCACTCGTCCAGGAAGACGGAGTTCAGCAGGATCCGCGCGGCCGGGTTCAGCCCGAAGGAGATGTTGGACAGGCCGAGCGTGGTCTGCACCTTGGGACGGCGGCGCTTCAGCTCCCGGATGCCCTCGATGGTGGCCACACCGTCCTTGCGGGACTCCTCCTGGCCGGTGCAGACGGTGAAGGTCAGGCAGTCCACGAGGATGTCCTCCTCGCGGATGCCCCAGTTGCCGGTGAGGTCCTCGATCAGCCGTTCGGCGATCTCCACCTTCTTCTCCGGCGTACGTGCCTGGCCGTGCTCGTCGATGGTCAGCGCGACGAGCGCGGCGCCGTGCTCGCGGGCCAGCTCGGCGACCCGGGCGAACCGCGAGCCGGGGCCCGCGCCGTCCTCGTAGTTCACCGAGTTGATCACCGCGCGGCCGCCCAGCTTCTCCAGCCCGGCCTCCAGGACGTCCACCTCGGTGGAGTCCAGCACGATCGGCAGGGTGGAGGCGGTCGCGAAACGGCCGGCCAGTTCGGCCATGTCGGCCACGCCGTCCCGGCCGACGTAGTCCACGCACAGGTCGAGCATGTGCGCGCCCTCGCGGATCTGCTCGCGGGCCATCTCCACGCAGTCGTCCCAGCGGCCCTCCAGCATCGCCTCGCGGAACTTCTTGGACCCGTTGGCGTTGGTGCGCTCACCGATGGCCAGGTACGAGGTGTCCTGCCGGAAAGGCACCGTCTGGTACAGGGAAGCGGCACCCGGTTCGGGGCGCGGGTCGCGCGGGGGCGGGGTCAGGCCGCGCACGCGCTCGACGACCTGGCGCAGGTGCTCGGGGGTGGTGCCGCAGCAGCCGCCGATGAGGGACAGGCCGTAGTCGCGGACGAAGTGCTCCTGCGCGTCCGCCAGCTCCGGCGCGGTCAGCGGGTAGTGCGCGCCGTCCTTCGTCAGCACGGGCAGGCCGGCGTTCGGCATGCAGGACAGGGGGACGCGGGCGTGGCGGGAGAGGTAGCGCAGGTGCTCGCTCATCTCGGCCGGACCGGTCGCGCAGTTCAGGCCGATCATGTCGATACCGAGCGGCTCCAGCGCGGTCAGCGCCGCGCCGATCTCCGAGCCCAGCAGCATGGTGCCGGTCGTCTCGACGGTCACCGACACGACGAGCGGGACGTCGTGGCCGGCCCTCTCCATGGCGCGGCGGGCGGCGATCACGGAGGCCTTGGTCTGCAGCAGGTCCTGCGTGGTCTCCACGAGCAGGGCGTCGGCGCCGCCCGCGAGCAGTCCTTCGGCGCTCTGCTGGTAGGCGTCGCGGATGGCGGTGAACGTGGTGTGGCCGAGGGTGGGCAGCTTGGTGCCCGGTCCCATGGAGCCGAGGACCCAGCGCTGCCGGCCGTCGCGGGCGGTGAAGTCGTCCGCCGTCTCGCGGGCGATACGGGCGCCCGCCTCGGACAGCTCGGCGACGCGCTCGGGGATGTCGTACTCGCCGAGGGCGGTCAGGTTGGCGCCGAACGTGTTGGTCTCCACGCAGTCCACCCCGGCGTCGAAGTACGCCGAGTGGACCGAGCGGACGATGTCCGGGCGGGTGACGTTCAGGACCTCGTTGCAGCCCTCCAGCTGCTGGAAGTCGTCCAGCGAGGGCTCCTGGGCCTGGAGCATGGTGCCCATCGCTCCGTCGGCGACCACCACACGGGTGGCGAGCGCCTCGCGGAGGGCGGACACGCGGGTCCGGCTGTCGGCGGAAGGGGTCGGCGGCAACGAGGCCATGAAGGGGCTCCCTGAAGGTGCGACGGCTGTCGGCTTTGCGTCTTCCCCGGCGGTCGCGGGCGATGGGCCCGGGGCTTCCCGAGGAGGGCGCACGCCGCAAGAGTAGCCGGGACCGGCGCGGGGAGGTCAGGGGCGTCCACCACCCGGACGACGGCCGGACGAGCGTGTCACCGTGACCGGGCGAGGTGGCCGGTTGTGTAACAGGCGTGGACCGGCCATTAGCGGAGAGTCGACATGGACCGGTAGTGTTCGGCATTGCCGAACGGTGGCAGTGAGTCGCACGCCGACGGTCGAAGGGGACGGAGGGCAGCACGGCGATGGCACGGAACATCCAGTCGCTCGAACGGGCGGCCGCGATGCTGCGGCTGCTCGCGGGCGGCGAGCGGCGGCTCGGCCTGTCGGACATCGCCTCGTCGCTGGGCCTCGCCAAGGGCACCGCCCACGGCATACTCCGCACCCTCCAGCAGGAGGGGTTCGTGGAGCAGGACGACGCCTCGGGCCGCTACCAGCTCGGCGCGGAACTGCTGCGCCTGGGCACCACCTATCTCGACGTGCACGAACTGCGGGCGCGGGCCCTGGTCTGGGCCGACGACCTGGCCCGCTCCAGCGGGGAGAGCGTCCACCTGGGCGTGCTGCACCAGCAGGGCGTCCTCATCGTGCACCACGTCTTCCGGCCCGACGACAGCCGGCAGGTGCTGGAGATCGGCGCCATGCAGCCGCTGCACTCCACGGCTCTGGGCAAGGTCCTGTCCGCGTACGACCCGGTCGCGCACAGCGAGGCGCTGGAGAGTGAGCGCAAGGCGTTCACGGACCGGACGGTGTGCGCCGCCGAGGGCTTCGAACAGCTCCTCGACCTCACGCGCGCGCGGGGCTGGGCGGCCGACGTGGAGGAGACCTGGGAGGGCGTGGCGTCCATCGCCGCCCCCATCCACGACCGGCGGCGGATGCCGGTCGGCGCGGTCGGCATCACCGGCGCCGTGGAGCGGCTGTGCCGGGAGGGCGACCTGCGCCAGGAGCTGATAGCCGCGGTGCGCGACTGCGCCCGCGCGGTCTCCCGGGACCTGGGCGCCGGGCGGTTCTGAGCACCGTACGGCGCCTTCCCGCACTCCCCCGTCCCTCCGGCGCCCCGTGACCCACCGGGCCGGCACGCACGCGCGTGCCGGCCCTTCGCGTACCCGCACGACCCCTTCCACGCGTTCGCGCCGCACCCCTCCACGCACCCGCGCCGCCTTCCGCGCGCCCTCAACCGCGCCGCCCCTCCGCGCGCCCTCGACACCTCCTCCCGCGGCCCGCCCCGCCGCGGCGGCCGCCCCGCGGCGGCCTTCGACCGGCTCCCGGCCGTCCCCGCGACCCGCCCGCCGTCCGCCGCCCCCGCACCACCTCCGGCGTCCTGCGCCGCCTTCCGCACGCGCCTGCGGAGCAGGGTGTTCCGTGCCGTGCCGCGTGGGACGTTCAGTAACGATCGTGCTTTGCGCAACAGAACTCTTGACGCCCATGTGATGACGAGGTGAGACTCGCGTCCATCGGTCGGCATTGTCGAACACCTTGCGGAAAAACGCGTTAGAGTGTGACAGCGCCAAGGGCCGGCATCGCTCTCATCCCGAGGGCACCAGACCCCCGGAGGGACCCGGGGTTCAGCCACCCCTGGACGAAGGACAAAGGAGTCGCGGGTGTCCAGCTCCGACATCTTCATCGGCGAGACCATCGGTACCGCCATACTCATCCTGCTCGGCGGCGGCGTCTGTGCCGCCGTCACCCTGAAGGCCTCCAAGGCCCGCAACGCCGGCTGGCTCGCCATCGCCTTCGGGTGGGGCTTCGCGGTCATGACGGCCGCGTACATATCGGGCCCGCTCTCCGGTGCCCACCTCAACCCCGCCGTGACGCTCGCCATCGCCATCAAGGACGGCTCGTGGACGAACGTGCCGACCTACCTCGCCGGCCAGCTGCTCGGCGCCATGATCGGTGCGGTGCTCGTCTGGGGCGCCTACTACGGCCAGTTCCAGGCGCACCTGACCGACAAGGAGATCGTCGGCGGACCCGGCGCCCAGACCACCGACGCCAAGGCGGTCGAGGCGCAGGAGAAGGGCGCCGGCCCCGTGCTCGGTGTCTTCTCCACCGGTCCGGAGATCCGCAACGTGGTGCAGAACCTCGTCACGGAGATCATCGGCACGTTCGTGCTGATCATCGCGATCCTCACGCAGGGCCTGAACGACAAGGGCAACGGCCTCGGCGTCATCGGCGCCCTCATCACCGGCTTCGTGGTCGTCTCCATCGGCCTCTCGCTCGGCGGCCCCACGGGCTACGCGATCAACCCGGTCCGTGACCTCGGCCCCCGCATCGTGCACGCCCTGCTCCCGCTGCCCAACAAGGGCGGCTCGGACTGGAGCTACGCGTGGATCCCGGTGGTCGGCCCGCTGATCGGCGCGGCCATCGCCGCGGGCGTCTACAACGTCGCCTTCGCCTGACGACCGGCGCGCTCGCCGCTGCCCGCGGCGAGCGCCGAGCCGCACCGCGCGCCGTACGCGCAGCCCCACTGACCACGGATCCCAGGAGCAGACAGTGACCGACGCCCACACCGCCGGACCGTTCATCGCCGCCATCGACCAGGGCACGACCTCGTCCCGCTGCATCGTCTTCGACCGGGACGGCCGGATCGTCTCCGTCGACCAGAAGGAACACGAGCAGATCTTCCCCAAGCCCGGCTGGGTCGAGCACGACGCCGCCGAGATCTGGACCAACGTCCAGGAGGTCGTCGCCGGCGCCATCGAGAAGGCCGGCATCACCCGCGACGACATCAAGGCCATCGGCATCACCAACCAGCGCGAGACCACCGTGCTGTGGGACAAGAACACCGGTGAGCCCGTCCACAACGCCATCGTCTGGCAGGACACCCGCACCGACGCCCTCTGCCGCGAGCTGGGCCGCAACGTCGGCCAGGACCGCTTCCGCCGCGAGACCGGCCTGCCGCTGGCCTCCTACTTCGCCGGCCCCAAGGCCCGCTGGCTGCTCGACAACGTCGAGGGCCTGCGCGAGCGCGCCGAGGCGGGCGACATCCTCTTCGGCACCATGGACACCTGGGTCATCTGGAACCTGACCGGCGGTGTCGAGGGCGGACAGCACGTCACCGACGTCACCAACGCCTCCCGCACCCTCCTGATGAACCTGCACACCATGGAGTGGGACGAGCGGATCGCCGAGTCCATCGGCGTGCCGACCCGGATCCTGCCCGAGATCCGCTCCTCCGCCGAGGTCTACGGCGAGATCAAGGGCGGCCGGCTGGGCGACCTGCTCGGCGGCATCCCGGTCGCCTCCGCACTCGGCGACCAGCAGGCGGCCCTGTTCGGCCAGACCTGTTTCGCCGAGGGCGAGACCAAGTCGACGTACGGCACCGGCACCTTCATGGTGATGAACACCGGTGACAAGATCATCAACTCCTACAGCGGCCTGCTGACCACGGTCGGCTACCAGATCGGCGACCAGAAGCCGGTCTACGCCCTGGAGGGCTCGATCGCCGTCACCGGTTCCCTGGTGCAGTGGATGCGCGACCAGATGGGCCTGATCTCCACCGCCGCCGAGATCGAGACGCTGGCGCTGTCGGTGGAGGACAATGGCGGGGCGTACTTCGTACCGGCCTTCTCCGGTCTGTTCGCCCCGTACTGGCGCTCCGACGCCCGCGGCGTGATCGCCGGCCTCACCCGGTACGTCACCAAGGCACACCTCGCACGCGCCGTCCTGGAGGCCACGGCCTGGCAGACGCGGGAGATCGCGGACGCCATGACCAAGGACTCCGGTGTCGAGCTGACGGCGCTGAAGGTCGACGGTGGCATGACCTCCAACAACCTGCTGATGCAGACGCTCTCGGACTTCCTGGACGCCCCCGTGGTGCGCCCGATGGTCGCCGAGACCACCTGCCTCGGCGCCGCCTACGCCGCCGGTCTCGCCGTCGGCTTCTGGGCCTCCACCGACGACCTGCGCCAGAACTGGCGCCGGGCCGCCGAATGGACCCCCCGCATGGACGCGGACACCCGCGACCGTGAGTACAAGAACTGGCTCAAGGCCGTCGAGCGGACCATGGGCTGGCTCGAGGACGAGGAGTAAGAACCGCAATGACCAGTCAGTCCACCCTGCAGTCCGTGCCTGCCCTGGGGACGCACCCGGCCTCCGGCTCCAACCCGAGCCGGGCCGAGACCCGGGAGCAGCTCTCCAAGGCGACGTACGACCTCCTCGTGATCGGCGGCGGCATCCTGGGCATCTCCACCGCCTGGCACGCCGCGCAGTCCGGTCTCAGGGTGGCCCTGGTCGACGCCGGCGACTGGGCCGGCGCCACCTCCTCCGCCTCCTCCAAGCTGCTCCACGGGGGTCTGCGCTACCTGCAGACCGGTGCGGTGAAGCTGGTGGCGGAGAACCACTTCGAGCGCCGTGCGGTCTCCCGCCAGGTGGCCCCCCACCTGGCGAACCCGCTCACCTTCTACCTCCCCGTGTACAAGGGCGGGCCGCACGGCGCGGCGAAGCTCGGGGCGGGCGTGTTCGCCTACTCCGCGCTCTCCGCGTTCGGTGACGGCGTGGGCCACCTGCTCAGCCCGGCGAAGGCCGCGCAGGACGTGCCCGAGCTGCGCACCGAGAACCTCAAGGCCGTGGCCGTGTACGGCGACGACCAGATGAACGACGCGCGCATGGCCCTGATGACGGTCCGCGCGGCCGTCGAGGCGGGCGCGGTGGTCCTCAACCACGCCGAGGTCACGGGCCTGCGCTTCACCAAGGGCCGGGTGACCGGCGCGGAGCTGCGCGACCGGCTCTCCGGCGACGAGTTCGGGGCGGACGCCCGGCTGGTGCTGAACGCGACCGGCCCCTGGGTCGACCACCTGCGCAAGATGGAGGACCCGAACGCGGCGCCGTCCATCCGCCTGTCCAAGGGCGCCCACCTGGTCCTCAAGCGCACCGCGCCGTGGAAGGCCGCGCTGGCGACCCCCATCGACAAGTACCGCATCACCTTCGCCCTCCCCTGGGAGGACATGCTGCTGCTCGGCACCACCGACGAGGAGTACGAGGGCGACCCGGCCGACGTCGCGGTCAACGACAAGGACGTCGCCCAGATACTCGACGAGGCCGCGTTCTCCATCCGCGACCAGCAGCTCGACCGCGACCTGATCACGTACGCCTTCGCGGGCCTGCGGGTGCTGCCGGGCGGTCCCGGCGACACCGCCAAGGCCAAGCGCGAGACCGTGGTCACCGAGGGCAAGGGCGGCATGCTGTCCGTCGCGGGCGGCAAGTGGACGACGTTCCGGCACATCGGGCGCACCGTCATGAAGAAGCTGGAGGCGCTGCCGGGCCACCCGCTGGGCGACGACTTCGAGCCGATCTCGGCGCTGCCGAAGAAGCTTCCGCTGCCGGGCATCGCCAACCCGCGCGCGGTCGCGCACCGCCTGCTGGTGGACCGTCCCGCGCCCGGCCCGCGCATGGCCGCCGACACGGCCCGGCACCTGGCCACGCACTACGGCTCGCTGGCCCTGGACATCGCCCGGCTGGCCAACGAGAACCCGGAGCTGGGCGAGCGGGTCCACCCGGACGCGCCGGAGATCTGGGCGCAGGTCGTGTGGGCCCGCGACCACGAGTGGGCCGAGACCCCGGACGACGTGCTGCGCCGCCGCACGACGCTGACGATCCGCGGCCTGGCCACGGACGAGGTCCGGGCGAAGGTCCAGGACGTGCTCGACAAGAAGTAGGCGGTGCGGCGGGCCGGCCGGCCCCGCGTCCACCGGGGGGACGCCGGGCCGGCCGTGCCCCAAGGCGGGGCGGTCCGGGTCCCTCCGCGGGGCGGGGCGGGCCCGGGCCGTAGGTCTCCCGGGCGGGGCACGGGTCGTGCCGCCGCCCGCGTCGTGGTGGGGCAGCCGGGTCGCATAATGGCCGCCGACACATCCCATGCACGAGGGGCGGGAGGCCGAGCATGGCAGTGACCGACGAGGCGATCGAGAAGATCAAGGGGATGATCGTCTCCGGCGCGCTGCGGCCCGGTGACCGGCTGCCCAAGGAGAGCGAACTCGCCGCCGATCTGGGCCTGTCCCGCAACTCCCTGCGGGAGGCGGTGCGCGCGCTGTCGCTGATGCGGATCCTGGACGTGCGGCAGGGCGACGGCACGTACGTCACCAGCCTGGATCCCCAACTCCTGCTGGAGGCGCTGAGTTTCGTCGTCGACTTCCACCGCGACGACACGGTGCTGGAGTTCCTGGCGGTGCGCCGCATCCTGGAGCCGGCCGCGACCGCGCTGGCCGCCTCACGCATCAGCGAGCAGCAACTGATCGCGCTGGACGCTCAGTTGGACGCGCTCGGCGGCAGCCCCTCGGTGGAGGAGCTGGTCGCCGCCGACCTGGAGTTCCACCGGGGCATCGTGGGCAGTTCGGGCAACTCGGTGCTGTGCTCGCTGCTCGACGGACTGTCCGGACCCACCACGCGGGCCCGGATCTGGCGCGGTCTGACCCAGGAGGACGCCGTGGGCCGCACCCTGCGCGAGCACCGGGCGATCCTCGGCGCGCTGCGCGACCGGGACGCGGAGGCGGCGCGTTCCTGGGCGACGGTGCACATCGCGAGCGTCGAGCAGTGGCTGCGCTCGACGCTGTGACTGCGGCGGGCCGTCGCAGGTGCGGGCGGCGCGGGCGGGGCGGTCCGCGCCGACGATCATGGGTGTCCGGCCGCCCCGGACGGGGCAGTGATGCGTTCACTCCCCCGTGCAAGGGGGTCGCGGGCGCCCCCGCCGCACGCCGTAAGGTTGGTGGGTCAAGCGAGGGCACGTCGGAAGGAGGCGCTGGGTGATCGAGCTCGAGGGGGTTCCCGAGCTGATCGACCCGGTCATGGTGGCCGCGTTCGAGGGCTGGAACGATGCCGGCGACGCCGCCTCCACCGCGGTCGCGCATCTGGAGAAGGAGTGGAAGGGCGAGGTGTTCGCGGCGCTGGACGCCGAGGACTACTACGACTTCCAGGTGAACCGCCCCACCGTCTTCATGGACGGCGGTGTGCGAAAGATCACTTGGCCGACGACGCGACTGTCGGTGGTCCGCATCGGCGGGGACAAACCGCGCGACCTGGTCCTGGTGCGCGGGATCGAACCGTCCATGCGCTGGCGCTCGTTCTGCAACGAACTGCTGGGTTTCGCCCATGAACTGGGCGTGGAGCTGGTGGTCATCCTGGGCGCCCTGCTCGGTGACACCCCGCACACGCGTCCGGTCCCGATCAGCGGGACGACCTCCGACGCGGACCTGGCCCGCCGGATGGACCTGGAGGAGACCAAGTACGAGGGTCCGACGGGCATCGTGGGCGTCCTCCAGGAGGCCTGCACGCACGCCGGGGTCCCGGCGGTCTCCCTGTGGGCCGCGGTCCCGCACTACGTGTCGCAGCCGCCCAACCCGAAGGCCACGCTGGCGCTGCTCAACCGCCTGGAGGACCTGCTCGACCTGCGCATCCCGCTGGGCGAGCTGCCGGAGGACGCGCGCGCCTGGCAGGTGGGGGTGGACCAGCTCGCCGCCGAGGACACCGAGGTCGCCGAGTACGTCCAGACGCTGGAGGAGGCCCGGGACACCGCCGAGCTGCCGGAGGCGTCGGGCGAGGCGATCGCCCGCGAGTTCGAACGGTATCTGCGCCGCCGGGACGGTGGCGGCCCCTCGTCCGGGGGCCACGCGACGGCGGACGGCAGCGAGGCCGGGTTCCTGCGGGACGGCCCCGGCGGGCGCACCCGGCCGCCGAGGCCGCCGAGGCCCGAGGCGGAGTCCGGCGCCGGTGAGGAGGAGCGCGGCAAGGACGGCGCCGGGGACAAGGACGGGGACCGCGCCCGCGACGGGGACGACGACCGCGAGGCGGGCGAGGGCCGGGCCGCGGACGACGACCGCGACGGGGGCGGGGGCCGGGCCGCGGGCGGCGACCAGGGCCCGGACGGGAACGACGGCTCGGGCGCCGACACGCAGGAGTGACCCGGCGGACCGGCCGAGTGGGCCGGCGAGGTGACCGGGCGTGGTGAACGGATCAGGGGCGGTGCGCGGATCGCGCACCGCCCCTGATGTCCGTACGGGGTCCGGACGTCGGCGTACGGGTCAGACGGCCACGCCGAGCAGGGCGTCCACGGCGCGCGAGACGAGGCCGGGCGCGCCGGTGTCCGTGCCGCCCCGCTCCTGCTGGAGCGCGGCCCACCGGTCCACGGCGGCGAGCGCGGCCGGGGCGTCCAGGTCGTCGGCGAGGGCGTCGCGGATCTCCTCCACCAGGGCCTCGGCGGACGGTCCGTCGGGCCGGGAGACGGCCGCGCGCCAGCGGCCCAGGCGTGCGACGGCGTCCTGGAGCACCTGGTCGGTCCACTCCCAGTCGGAGCGGTAGTGGTGGGCGAGCAGGGCGAGCCGGATGGCCGCGGGGTCGACGCCGTCGCGCCGCAGCCGCGACACGAAGACCAGGTTCCCCTTGGACTTGGACATCTTCTCGCCGTTCAGCGCGACCATGCCGGCGTGGACGTACGCCTTGGCCATGGGGAACTCGCCGGTGAGCACCTGGGCGTGCGAGGCGCCCATCTCGTGGTGCGGGAAGGCGAGGTCGGAGCCGCCGCCCTGGACGTCGAAGCCCATGCCGAGGTGGTCCAGGGCGATGGCCACGCACTCGATGTGCCAGCCGGGCCGGCCACGGCCCAGGGAGCCGCCGTCCCAGCTCGGTTCGCCGTCCCGGGCCGCCATCCACAGCATCGGGTCCAGCGGGTTCTTCTTGCCGGGGCGGTCGGGGTCGCCGCCGCGCTCGGCGGACAGCAGCCGCATCGCGGCGGCGTCGAGGTGCGAGACGCCGCCGAAGTGGGGGTCGGACTCGACGGAGAAGTAGACGTCGCCGTCCAGTTCGTAGGCGGCACCGATGTCGCGCAGGCGTTCGACCAGCGGGACGATGCCGGGTATCGCCTCCACGGCACCTATGTAGTGCCGGGGCGGCAGCATCCGCAGGGCGGTCATGTCCTCGCGGAACAGGGCCGTCTCCTGCTCGGCCAGCTTCACCCAGTCGACGTCGTCGCGCTGCGCCCGCTCCAGCAGCGGATCGTCGACGTCGGTCACGTTCTGGACGTAGTGGACCTGCCGCTTGGTGTCGAGCCACACGCGCTGTACGAGGTCGAACGCGTTGTAGGTCGCCGCGTGCCCCATGTGGGTGGCGTCGTACGGCGTGATGCCGCAGACGTAGATACGGGCGACGGGACCGGGGGCGAGGGTCACCGGGCCCCCGGTCGCGGTGTCGTGGATCCTCAGGTCGCGGCCCTGACCAGGCAGGGCGGGGACCTCGGAAGCGGGCCAGGCATGCATGTCATGAGCGTAACCGGACCGCGGTCCCGTCCACGAACCGGATCTCGCAGTTGGCCGGGAAGGCGTTCTTGCCGGAACGCGAGGGGTGTGCTTCCTACACCGGCGGCCAGGGGATCGCCGGCCACTCCCCGGTCGGTTCCGGATGGACGCCGGTGCCGAGGAGGGCGTCCACCCGCGCGCGGGTGGCGTCGATCTCCGCCGGGGTGAGCAGGGCGGCCAGCCGGGCCGCGAGACCCGCGCCGTCGGCCAGGGCGTCCTTGAGGCCCTTCAGGACGCACAGGGCTTCCTGGGGCAGGGGCTCGCCGGCCCAGCCCCACAGCAGGGTGCGCAGCTTGTTCTCGGCGTTGAAGGTGACGCCGTGGTCGATGCCGTAGAGCCGGCCGTCCGCTGCGGGCAGCAGGTGGCCGCCCTTGCGGTCGGCGTTGTTGAGGACCGCGTCCAGGACGGCCAGCCGGCGCAGCCGCTCGTCGTCGGCGTGCACGAGCAGCGCGGTGCGGTCCTCGCCGACCTCCGCGAAGCCGATCGCCTTCCAGCCGGGTCCCGGCTCCTCGGCGTCCAGCAGGGCGAGGAGTTCGGTGCCGGGGCCTTCGGGGGCCGCGTCGATCCACAGCTGGACCATGCCCTCGCCGTAGGGGCCGTCGCGCAGCACGGTCGGCGGGACCAGGCCCCAGCCGGTCGCCTCGGAGACCTCGTAGGCGGCGACCTCGCGGCCTGCCAGGGTGCCGTCGGGGAAGTCCCACAGCGGGCGTTCCCCGGCGACCGGCTTGTAGACGCAGGACGCCTGGCGGCCGTCGTGGGCGACCGTGCACAGGAGCACCGCGTTGGAGGCCTCACGGATGCGGCCGCGCACGGTCAGCTCGCCCCGGGCGAGCAGCTCGGCGGGCGCCTGCTCGGGCGTCACGCCCCGCGGCGGTATCCGTTCTGGCGCGGGCATACGTGTCCTTCCGGGTCGAGCGGGAGGCTGCACAGCGGGCACGGCGGCCGCCCGGCGTTGACGACGTCGAGGGCGCGCTTGGCGAAGGCCCTCGCCTGCGCGCCGGTGAGCCGGACCCGCAGCATCGGGGGTCCGTTCTCCTCGTCCTGGAGCAGCCGCTCCTCGGCCTCGGCGAGGTCCTCCTCGGACTCGGCGTCGAGTTCGACGAGGGCCTGGGCCTCGACGATCATGCGCTGGTCCTCGCCGTCCCAGGCCAGGGCCATGGTGCCGACCCGGAACTCCTCCTCGACGGGGGTGTCCAGCGGGCCGGTGTCGGTGATCTCGGTGGGGGCGACCGCGGGCACGGCCGCGTTGCCGCCGCTGCGGCGCACCACTTCGTCGAGCAGTTCGTCCATGCGTTCGGCGAGCGCGGCCACCTGGGTCTTCTCCAGGGCCACACTGGTCACCCGGGAGCCGGCGGTGGCCTGGAGGAAGAACGTACGGCGCCCGGGCAGCCCGACCGTGCCGGCCACGAAACGGTCCGGGAGGTCGTAGAGGAACACCTGACGGGACACGTCCTGTCTCCATGGGGATCGGGAAAACGACGGAATCTTGAGGTCGACGGCGACCGCTTCACCCTACTGCGGCCGACGATCACGGTGCGCCCGCGCCGCCCCCGACCGGTGCGTCGCCGCCCGCGGGCTCCTCGCGGGGCGCCAGGGACGTGAGGTCGCCGGTGTCGCCGAGGCGCACCAGGAAGGGCCGCAGCCGGGTGTAGCGGATCGCGGTGACGGAGCAGGGCTCCACGGAGATCCGCTGGAAGAGGTCGAGGTGCAGGCCCAGTGCCTCCGCCACGAGGGACTTGATGATGTCGCCGTGGGAGCACATCAGGTACACGGCGTCGGGGCCGTGGTCGCGTTCCACGCGCGCGTTCCACTCGCGCACCGCCTCGGCGGCGCGGGTCTGCATCGCGCGCAGGGATTCGCCGCCGGGGAAGGCCGCGGCGGACGGGTGCGCCTGGACGACCTCCATCAGCGGCTCGTCCTTGAGTTCGGCGAGTTTGCGGCCGGACCAGTCGCCGTAGTGGCACTCCCCGATCCGCTCGTCGGTGTGCGCGCTCAGGCCGGGCCGGGCCTCCAGGAGCGGCTGTACGGTCTCCTGGCAGCGTTGCAGCGGGCTGGTGACCACCTCGGCGATCGGCAGCCCGCCGAGCCGGCCGGGCAGCGCGGCGGCCTGCTCGGTACCGCGTTCGTCGAGGGCGACACCGGGTGTCCAGCCGGCGAGCAGTCCCGCGGTGTTGGCGGTCGAACGTCCGTGCCTGACGAGGATCAGCGTGGGCATGCGGCCAGGGTAGGGGTATACGCGGCCCCGGCGTCGGCCGGGCGAAGGGAGAACACGCTCCGTGATCGTGGACTGTGGCATCTACCGCGGCGGGCACCGGACGGAGGGCCCGGAGGACTTCTCCGACGCCCTGGCCGAGGCACGGGCGGCCGGCGGGTTCGTGTGGGTGGGGCTGCACGAGCCGAGCGCGCAGGAGTTCGACCTGGTCAGCCAGGAGTTCGCGCTGCACGCGCTGGCGGTCGAGGACGCTCTGAAGGCGCACCAGCGGCCCAAGCTGGAGGTCTACGACGACTCGCTGTTCGTGGTGCTGAAGCCGGTGGTGTACGAGCCGCAGAGCGACGCCGTCTCGACCGGCGAGATCATGATCTTCCTGGGTGACTCGTTCGTGGTGACCGTCCGTCACGGCGAGGGCGACGGTCTCGCGACCGTACGGCACCGGCTGGAGCAGGAGCCGGAGATGCTCGGCAAGGGCCCGACGGCGGTGCTGTACGCCATCGCCGACACGGTCGTCGACCACTATCTGGACGTGGCGACCGAACTGCAGACGGACCTGGAGGAGCTGGAGGCGGAGGTCTTCTCCCCCGACCGGGGCGGCTCGCGGAACACCGCCTCCCGCATCTACAACTTCAAGCGGCAGATCACCGAGTTCCGGCGTGCGACGGGTCCGCTGGCCGTGCCGATGTCCCGGCTGGGCGGCACGGGGGTGGGCGCGTTCACCGCGACCGTGCCGTTCGTGGACGACTCGGCGCACCCCTTCTTCCGGGACGTCAGCGACCACCTGACCCGGGTGAACGAGTCCGTGGAGGGCCTGGACCGCCTGGTCTCGGACATCCTCTCCGCGCATCTGGCGCAGACCAGCGTCCAGCAGAACGACGACATGCGGAAGATCTCGGCGTGGGCGGCCATGGCCGCGATCCCGACGATGATCGCCGGCATCTACGGCATGAACTTCGACCACATGCCCGAGCTGCACTGGCTGTGGTCCTATCCGGCGGTGATCGCGGTGATGGCCGCCCTGGAGGTGCTGCTGTACCGGCAGTTCAAGCGGCGGGAGTGGCTGTGAGGGCACGCTGCGGGCGCGCTCGCGGGGCGCGCTGACCGAGGGGGCCGCGGCAGTGACTCAGGCGCACACTGGGGTGCGCCCGGGCGGGCTCAGGCCGGCTCTCCCAGGAGGACTCGCAGGCGGGCCAGGCCATCGTGCGCGGCCTGGGCACCGTCTTCGCCGGCGGGGGTGCCGGGCCCGTGGGTGCCGGGGCCGGGAGTTTCGGGCTCCGGGGTCGGGGAGCCGCCCAGCGCGTCGCGCTGCCGGGCACCGGCAGGGTCACCGTCCGGCGCACCGCTCGCAGCCGTGGACGGCACCGGCACCCGCCGCCGGGAGCGCCGAGGGGCCCGCGACCAGCCGAGGACGCGGGCCGTCCGGGCCATGACCGCGAGAAAGCCGGGCGGCGGGCCGCGGAGACCGCTGTCCCGCCGGACCGTCGCAGGGGACGGGTCAAGTGCGGGTGCGGGGGTGGTGCGGCGCGGGCGGGGGCGCACTGCGCCGGACGAGCGGCGGACAACCGGCGCGCGGGGCGTAACCCGGGGGGCGCCGGGACGTTGTCCACCGTGACGGCCGTGGCGGGGAAGATCCCCCGAGCCCCCACCACGGCCGCAGAGAGCTCACGCCAGTCCGGCGCGCTCCAGGGCCTCGGTGCCGGCCCGGAGCGAGGCCAGGCGCTCGTCCAGGGTGAATCCCGCCGGGGCGAGGGTCAACGTGGTCACACCGGCCGCCGCGTAGGCCTTCATCCGGTCCGCGATCCGCTCGACGGAGCCGAGCAGCGTGGTCCGGTCGATCAGCTCCTGCGGTACGGCGGCGGCGGCGCCCTGCTTGTCACCGGACAGGTACTTGTCCTGGATCTCGGCCGCCGCGCTCTCGTAGCCCATGCGCCGGGCGAGCTGGTTGTAGAAGTTCTGCTTGCGGCTGCCCATGCCGCCGACGTAGAGCGCCGTGTAGGGGCGGAAGGTGTCGGCGAGCGCGGGTACGTCCTTGTCCTCGCCGAGCGCGAGGGGGACCGTCGGGCAGACGTCGAAGCCGTCCATCGGCAGTCCGGCCTTCTCCCGTCCGGCCCGCAGATGGCGGACCGCCGTCTCCTCCAGGTGGTCGGCCGAGGGGAAGATGAGCAGGGCGCCGTCGGCGATCTCGCCGGTCTGCTCCAGGTTCTTCGGGCCGATGGCGGCGATGTAGAGCGGGATGTGCTCGCGCTGCGGGTGCACGGTCAGCTTGATCGGCTTGCCGGGGCCGCCGGGCAGCGGCAGCGTCCAGTGCTCGCCGTCGTAGGTCAGCCGTTCGCGGGTCATGGCCCTGCGGACGATCTCGACGTACTCGCGGGTGCGGGCGAGCGGCTTGTCGAACTTGACGCCGTACCAGCCCTCGGAGACCTGCGGGCCCGAGACGCCGAGGCCGAGGCGGAACCGGCCGCCGGACAGCGAGTCGAGCGTGGCCGCGGTCATCGCCGTCATCGCCGGCTGGCGGGCGGGGATCTGGAAGATGGCCGAGCCGACATCGATGCGCTCGGTCTGCGCCGCGACCCAGGTGAGGACGGTGGCCGCGTCCGAGCCGTAGGCCTCGGCCGCCCAGCACACGGCGTAGCCGAGGCGGTCCGCCTCCTGCGCGACGGCCAGGTTGTCCGCGTCCATGCCGGCACCCCAGTAGCCGAGGTTGATCCCGAGCCGCATGCCCAATCCCCTTACCGATGAGTAACGTGCCTGTGCGGGAGACCCTAGCGCGGGGCCGGGGAATGCGGCAGGTCGCGGCCGGTGTGACGGCGGACTCGTCGGCTGCCGGCAGTGCCGGCGGCGGGTTGTCCACAGGTCACCCACGCGGCATCCGTGGCCAGTAATCTCGGCGTTCATGGAGCAGAGGCATCTCGGCCGTACGGGCCTGCGCGTGTCCCGCATCGGCCTCGGCACCCTCACCTGGGGCCGGGACACCGACGAGCACGACGCCGCGGACATGCTGAAGGCGTTCTGGGAGGCGGGCGGCACCCTCGTCGACACGGCCGACGTGTACGGCGACGGAGAGGCCGAGTACCTGCTCGGGCGGCTCATGGAAGGGCTCGTTCCGCGCCACGACCTGATCGTGTCGACGAAGGCCGGCAGCGTGCCGGACCCCGACCGCCGTGTCGACGGCTCCCGCGGCCATCTGCTGGCGGCCCTGGACGCCTCGCTCACCCGCCTCGGCACGGACTACATCGACGTGTGGCACGTGCACGCGTACGACCCGTGCACGCCGCTGGAGGAGACCCTCCAGGCCCTCGACCTGGCCGTGAGCAGCGGCCGGGTCCGCTATGCCGGGGTCTCCAACTTCTGCGGCTGGCAGCTGGCCAAGGCGGCCACCTGGCAGCTGGCGGCGCCGGGCACCCGGACCCGGCTGGCCTGCACGCAGATGGAGTACTCGCTGCTGCAGCGGGGCGTCGAGCGCGAGGTGCTGCCCGCCGCCCTCGACCTGGGCATCGGCATACTCCCCTCCTCTCCCCTGGGCAGAGGAGTCCTGACCGGCAAGTACCGCGACGGGCTGCCGACGGACTCACGGGGCGCCTCGGACCATCTGGCGCCGTTCGTCGAGCCGTACCTCGACGACACCGCCAGCCGCATCGTCGACGCGGTGACCACGGCGGCGGACGGGCTGGCGGTGACCCCGCTCCAGGTCGCGCTCGCCTGGGTCCGGGACCGGCCCGGCGTGACCGCCCCGGTCATCGGCGCGCGCACGGCACAGCAGCTCACGGCGGCGTTGTCAGTGGAGACCCTTAGTCTTCCTGACGAGATCTGCCGGGCGCTCGACGACGTGTCGGCGCCCGTGCACCGCTATCCCGATCACGACTGGAGCACGCTGTGAGCACGGAGCCGGAGACCACGGAGAACACCGGGCCGGGGACCCCGGAAGCCGTCCCGGACCCGCGGGGCACCGGCCCGGACCCGGCCGGTACCGAGGCGTCCGGCGCGGACGGGCCCGGCACGGCGGGGGCCGACGCCGACGGGGCCGGCACCGAGGAGCCCGGCACCGAGGGATCAGGGGACGCGGGGTCCGGGGCCGACTCCGGCGACGGTGGGGCGGACGCGGCCGGCACGGGTGACGGTGGCGCCGATCCGGCGGACGCGGGCACGGACTCGGGTGCGGGCGGAACTGAAAGTGCCGAAGGCGGCGACGGAGCCGGCGCGGGCGGTGACGAGGACGGGCCGGGGGCCGGGGAGCAGGGCGGCTCCGACGGCGAAGGCCGGCTGTCCGAGGCCGAGGCGGAACTCGCCGCGCAGCGGGTCGAGCGGGAGCGCATCGCGCGGCGGAAGGCGGAGAAGACGGCGCCGATCGAGAGCGGGACCAAGCTCAGCGGCCGGGCGGCCGACCTGCTCGCCGCGGTGCGGGCCGTGGAGAGCGGTGAGAAACCCACGGCCGCGGTCTTCGCCGAGCCCGAGCCGGAAACCGTGCGGCGCAGGCCCGCTCCCGAACCGGCACGACGGCCGGTCCCCGGGCCGGCCGAAGCGGCCCCCGCGTCGCCGGCTCCCGCCGCCGGGGCCGTCGAGGCCGTGGGCCGGGTACTGGCCGAGGGCGGCGCCCCGCGGACACTGGCCCTCGCGGTCGCGTCGGCCCTCGGTGAGAGTGCGGAGGACCGGCTGCGGGCCGACCCCTGGCAGCTGCTCCGCGTCCCGGGCGTACGTCCGGAGCAGGCGGACGGCTTCGCTCGGGCGCTGCTCGGGGCGGAGTGCGGGCCCGCCGACGAGCGGCGCGGCCGGGCCTTCACCGTCTGGCTCCTGGAGCAGGCGGCGCTCGCCGGGCACACCGCCCTCGACGCGCCGGCGCTCACCGCCGCCCTCGCCCAGCGCGGCGTCCCCGATCCGGACGGTGCCCTGCAGGACGCGCTCGCGGAAGGCGAGGCACTGGTGTTCCAGGACGCCCTGGAGGAGCCGGGGGCACCGGCTGCCCCGGCCGTCGGCGAGGAGGGCGTCACGGAGGACGGCGAGACCGGCGAGGAACGCCCGGTGCGGATCCTGGTCGGCCTGGAGCGGTACGCGCTCGCCGAGGAAAGCCTGGCCGACGGCCTGGCCCGGCTCGTCAACTCCGTGCCGAAGGAGGACGCCCCTGCGCAGAGCTGGGAGCAGGCGGCCGCTCAGGCCCGGGGTTCCACGGCCGAGCTGATCCGCGCGGTCGCGGGCCACGGCCTGGTGCTGCACACGGGCGGGGAGGCATCCCGGTCCGAGGCGGCCCTGCTGCTCCGGGCGGCCCACGGCCTCGGGCTGCGCGCCTGGGCCGCCACGCACAGCCCGCTCGGCCGGGACGCCTTCACCGCCTTCGAACAGGCCGGGGAGGACGGTCACGCCGTCGCCACGGTGGCCGGGCTGCTGTCCGGCGCCGAGGGGCCGGGCCGGGACGCGGACGGCGCCCTAGACCTGGATCTCCTCGTCGTCCTCGACGCCCCCCAGCTCGACGTCGAGACGGCGGCCCTGGTCGTGGAGTCGCTGCCGGACGGTGCCCGGCTGGTGCTCGCCGGGGATCCCGCGGTGCTGTGGTCCGTGGGCCCCGGGCGGGTCTTCGCGGACCTGCTGGCGGCAGGGGTCTGCCCGCGCGTCGCCTCCCGGGTGCCGGACCCCGGTCCGCTGGGCGAGCTGGTCTCCGGGATCGGCGTCGGTGAGCTGAACCAGGTGGAGGCGCCCGGCAAGGAAGTCGTGATCGTTCCGGTACGGGACGCCGGCGAGGCGGTGCACCGCACGGTGCAGCTCGTCGCGGACTCGGTGCCGCGGGCGATCGGTGTCCCGGCGGAGCAGACCGTGGTGATCACGCCGGGACACGGCGGCGCGGCGGGCACCCGCGCACTCAACGCGGCGCTCAAGGAAAGGCTGAATCCGGGCCCCGGCCGCTTCGGCGGCTTCGACCCGGGAGACCGGGTGGCCTACTCCCCCGCACCCGGCCGGACGCTGCCCGGTCAGGTGGTGAAGGCCGACGCCGACGGGCTGCACCTGTCGTGCGCGGGCGAGCCCGTGATCGTGCCCAGGGAGCGGGTGGAGGGCTGCGTACGGCACGGGTGGGCGCTGACCGCGCACCAGTCCGTGGGCGGCCGGTGGCCCGCGGCGGTCGTGGTCCTTCCCGGGGACGCCGCGCAGGCGCTCAGCAGGCCGTGGGTCTACACCGCGTTCGGCCGGGCGAGCCGTCACCTCTCCGTGGTGCACGGTGCCGAGCAGGCGCTCCCCAGGGCCGTGGCCGAGGTCCCGGCCCGGCCGCGCACCACCCGGCTGCCCGTCCTGCTGGCCCCGCAGACGCGGGCCGAGGCGTAGGCCCGCACCCGGCGCCGGCACCGAGCAGGACCGGCACCGGAACGGATCCGGTGCCGGGGCAGGGGGGTGTGGCGGCGGGCTCAGCGATCCGGGTGGGGCCGCAACAGTCCCGGTACCGCCGGCGCCGGCGCAGAGGCGGCCGGGCTCAACAGCCCGCACCGGACCCGCCCCAGGCACCGGCACGGCCACCGGCGCCACCGCCGGCGCAGGGGCCGGCCGGGCTCAGCGGTCCGTCGTGTCCAGGGGTTCGAGGTCCTCGTCGTCCTGCTCGTCGAGGCCGGAGCCGAGATCGTCGTCGTCGAGGTCGGACTCGAGGTCCTCGGCGTCGGCGTCCTCGTCGTCCGCCAGGTCCTCGTCCAGCTCTTCGTCCTCGTCGTCGAAGACCGCACTGACGTCGAAGCGGCAGACCACGCGCTCCGGGTCGACCTGTTCGAACGGCGCTTCCAGCCAGTCGCCCGGATCGGCGGGCTCGTCCGCGGCCGTGACCCACAGGGTCGAGTCGCCCTCCTCCAGGCCGAACTCCTTGTGCCGGGAGGCGATCTCGTCGGGTTCGAACTCGCCGAACAGCACGCCGAGCGCCCCGTGCACCGTGTCGGAGGTGCCCGCGCCGATGCCCGTGCCGGTCCCGGCGTCCGCGGCCTCCACGCGCTCGGCCTGGGCCAGCAGCCGCTGCGGCTCGGCCACGGCGTAGTCGCGGCGGATCAGCACACTGATCGCGTTCGGCTCCTCGGGGCCCGTGTACGGCGGCAGCGCGTCGTCGCCGGGGATCTCGAAGGGCGTGACCTCGTCGTAGTGGTCGTAGAGCAGCTCGTCGTACGCCTCCGCGGCCGCGGCCAGCTGGTTGAACGCCTCGTAGACGGCCGGGTCGTCGTCCCCCGACCTGCGTTCGACCGCCGCCAGGTGACGGTCGAGCGCGGTCTTGACCGCCTCGGCGGCGGCGCGTACCTCGGCAGCGGTGGGCTGCGCAGCATCAGACATAGTGCAGACGCTATCCGTACCGGGCCCCAGCCCGCACAATAGATGCGATGCCGGAATACGAATTTGTCGACGTGTTCGTCCCGCGCGGGGTGTCCCGCAAGGAGACGACGCGTCTGCTGACGGACCATGCCGAGTACGGACACTGGGAGTTGTACCGCCTGAGCCTGCTGCGGGACGGCAGCCGCAGGGTGCGGTTGCGCCGGCGGATCATCCGCCAGGTGCGTGCCACATGGTGAGCTGAGCCCGGGCCCGGCGGCCACCGGACCCAGCGGGCCCCGCGTCGGCGGGGCCCGCTTCGTCATGCCTCCGTGCGGCGGGTGCCGATCAGGCCGAGGCACGCGCCCTGCGGTACAGCACCGCGCCCGCCAGCAGCGCGCCCGCACCGACGGGCAGGACGAGGCCCATGGGCAGCTCGCTGCCGGTGTGGGCGAGCTGCCCGCTGCCGCGGGGAGCGGTGACGGTCTGCGTACCGGGGTGGTTGACGTGCACCGCTCCGCCGGGTGTCCGGGTCGAGGGCGGCGTGGCGGGCGTCCCGGGATGCCCGGGAGTGCCCGGAGCGCCCGGGTGGCCGGGCGTACCCGGGTTGCCGGGGTGGCCCGGGTTGCCGGGGTGACCCGGATGACCGGGGTGGCCCGGGTGACCGGGCGTACCGGGGTGGCCCGGGTGACCGGGCGGGTTGCCGTGGCCGCCGCCCGGAGGCGTGTGGTGCCCGCCCGTGTTGCCGCACTCGTTGCCCATCGCCGGGTTGAGCACCCCGACCACGTCGACGGTGTTGCCGCAGACGTTCACGGGCACGTCCACCGGCACCTGCACGGTGTTGCCCGAACCGACGCCCGGCGATCCCCCGGTGTGCCCGCCGGCCTGCGCGCCGCCGCCGGAGCCACCGTGCCCCTTCCCGCCGTGCCCCTTCCCGCCGTGGCCCTTCCCCCCGTGACCGTGTCCCTCGGAGGCACCGGCGTTGCCGCACTTGTTGCCCATCGCCGGGTTGAGCACCCCGACCACGTCGACGGTGTTGCCGCAGACGTTCACGGGCACGTGCACCGGCACCTGGACGGTGTTGCCGGACAGCACGCCCGGCGAGCCGGCCGCGGCGCCCACGGCGCCCGCGTCGGCGTACGCGGCACCGCTCGCCGCGGCGATCACGCCGGTGGCTGCCGCCACGGTCATCAGGCCCTTGCGGGTGACCTGTCGCATCTTGCTGAATCCCTGCCTTCGACCTTTTCGAACCTTCCGGAACGCGCGTCCCGAGAACGGCGGGAATTGCACCGTCGCCTGCACGGCCGCGCGCGAAAAACCGGCCGGCCCCGGAGCGCATGGCGCGCGCTCCGGGGCCGACGGGTTCAGACCCCCCACGGAGTTGATGAAGTCAGACCCTCACGGGGCGGGGCACAACGTCACTTGTTGACGCAGGTGTTGCCGAAGGCGGGGTTCAGCAGCCCGATCACCGAGATCGTGTTGCCGCAGACGTTCACCGGCACGTGCACGGGCACCTGGATGACGTTGCCGGAGACGACGCCCGGGGACTGCACGGCGGCACCCTGGGCTCCGGAGTCGGCGGCGGCCAGGCCCGCGCCCGCGAGGACCAGCCCACCGGTGGCAACCGCGGCAGCGACGACCTTCTTGATCATTATTCCTCCTAGTTGGCAAAAGCGATCCCGTGTTGCTGATCGCATTACCTGTAACGAGGAGGGAGTAATGGAGCTACGAGCTTATCGTCGCATTCACCCTTCTCAGTTGTTTCCGCACACGCTGCCGATTACCGCGGTCAAGCCGGAGCTGACCGGGGTCAGGAGGCGTCGATGAAGCGGTCCAGCACCCGCACCCCGAACTTCAGGCCGTCCACCGGCACCCGCTCGTCGACGCCGTGGAACATGCCGGCGAAGTCCAGCTCCGGCGGCAGCTTCAGCGGCGCGAAGCCGAAGCCCCGGATGCCCAGGTCGTCGAAGGACTTGGCGTCGGTGCCGCCGGAGAGCATGTACGGGATCGCCTTCGCGGCCGGGTCCTCCGCCAGCAGCGCCGACTGCATGGCGGCGACCAGGTTCCCGTCGAACGTCGTCTCGACGGCCTTGTCGGCGTGCACGTCCTCGCGCCTGACCTTGGGGCCGAGGATCCGGTCCAGGTCGGCGAGGAACTCCTCCTCGAAACCGGGCAGGAAGCGGCCGTCCACGTGCGCCGTGGCCTCGCCCGGGATGACGTTCACCTTGTAACCGGCGCCCAGCTGGGTGGGGTTGGCGGTGTTGCTCAGGGTCGCGCCGATCAGCTTGGCGATGCCGCCGAGCCTGGCGATCGTGCCCTCCATGTCCTCCGGGTCCAGCTCGGTGCCGAGCGCGTCGCCGAGTTCGTCGAGGAAGGCCCGGGTGGTCTTGGTCACCCGCACCGGGAACTTGTGGCGCCCGAGGCGCGCGACGGCCTCCGACAGCTCGGTGATCGCGTTGTCCCGGTGGACCATCGAACCGTGGCCCGCCGTGCCGGCCACGGTCAGCTTCATCCAGTGCATGCCCTTCTCGGCCGTCTGGATCAGGTAGAGCCGCCGCTGCTCGCTGACCGTGAAGGAGAAACCGCCGACCTCGCTGATCGCCTCGGTGACACCCTCGAACAGGTCGGGGTGGTGGTCGACGAGGTGCCGGGCCCCGTAGGTGCCGCCCGCCTCCTCGTCGGCGAGGAAGGCGAGCACGATGTCCCGCGGGGGCCTGCGCCCGCTGCGCAGCCGGTCGCGCACGACGGCCAGCGTCATCGCGTCCATGTCCTTCATGTCGACGGCCCCGCGGCCCCACACGCAGCCGTCGGCGACCTCGCCCGAGAAGGGGTGGTGGGTCCAGTCGTCGGCGTTGGCCGGTACGACGTCGGTGTGGCCGTGGATCAGCAGCGCGGGCCGTGACGGGTCCTCGCCCTCGATGCGGGCCACGGTGGAGGCGCGGCCCGGGTGCGACTCGAAGATCTTCGGTTCCAGGCCCACCTCGGCGAGCTTCTCGGCGACGTACTCGGCGGCCTTGCGCTCGCCCGGACCCGAGTGGTCGCCGTAGTTGCTGGTGTCGATCTGGATCAGCTCACGGCAGAGGTCCACGACCTCGTCCTCGCCGGTGACGCCCCTGGCCGTGTCCGTCTCGCTCACGCTGCTTCCTCCCGCTGATGTGCTGGTGGGCCACCTCGTGTGCCGGTGGTCCGCTCATCCTCCCTCTCTCCCCGGCTCCGCCCCAAGAGTGGTCCCGGCCCGTCACACTCCGTTCACGCGGGGTCCGGGGGCGGGCCGGGGGTGATCGGGCACGCCGGAAAGCCTGGTAATGTTTACGTGGTCGCCGCGAGGGAAACCCCGCACGACAGACACCTTGTCCGGGTGGCGGAATGGCAGACGCGCTAGCTTGAGGTGCTAGTGCCCTTTATCGGGCGTGGGGGTTCAAGTCCCCCCTCGGACACTTCGGAGAACGGCGTCGACCACGGTCGGCGCCGTTCTCTCGTCGTGCTCGTCACACGTGCGTGGCCGCCATGTGGTCCGTGAACCAGTCGCGGGCCAGGTCCGTCACCGCCTCCAGGGCGCCGGGCTCGCCGAAGAGGTGGGTCGCGCCTGGCACGACGGAGAGCCGGTTCTCGCAGGTCAGCATGGACTGAGCCTGGCGGTTGAGGTCCAGGACGGTGGGGTCGGCGCCGCCGACGACGAGCAGCGTGGGCGCGGTCACCGCGGCCAGGGCGGGCCCCGCCAGGTCGAGCCGCCCGCCGCGGGAGACGACGGCGGCGACACGGGCGCCCGGTTCCGCGGCGGCCCGCAGCGCCGCGGCGGCGCCGGTGCTGGCGCCGAAGTAGCCGACGGCGAGGTCGCGGGCCTCGGGCCGGGCCCGCAGCCAGCCGGTGGCGTCGGCCAGGCGCGCGGCCAGCAGGCGGGTGTCGAACACGTTGGCCCGGTCTCCCGCCTCCTCCTCGGTGAGCAGGTCGAACAGCAGGGTGGCGAGGCCGGCCCGGTTCAGTCCGGTGGCGACGTACAGGTTGCGCGGGCTGTGCCGCCCGCTGCCGCTGCCGTGCGCGAAGACGACGATCCCGGCGGCGTCCGCGGGGACGGTCAGCCGCCCGCCCAGCCGGACCGGGCCTGCCGTCACCTCCACCTCGCGGTCGGCGGGTCCGCGGCGTCCGGCCGAGGGCGCGCGCCGCAGGCAGGCGACCACGTCCTCGTCGTCGAGCTGCCCGAAGTCGGCGTAGAACTGGCCGACGGCGAAGAATCCGACGGGGGTCGCCAGGCTGACCAGTTCGTCCGCCTCACCCGCCAGCCGCCGGGTCCAGTCCGGCGGTGCGACCGGCACCGCGAGCACGGTGCGCGCCGCTCCCCTGGCCCGTACCGTCCGGCAGGCGGCGCGCGCGGTGGAACCCGTGGCCACGCCGTCGTCGACGAGCACGACGGTCCGTCCGGCGACGACGACCGGCGGGCGGTCGCCCCGGTAGCGCGCGGCGCGCCGGGCCAGTTCCCGCCGCTCGCGTTCCTCGACGCGCTCCAGGGCGCCGGGCCGCACGTGCGCCCCGCGCACGACCGCGTCGTCGACGACCCGCACGCCGTCCTCGCCGATCGCGCCCATGGCCAGCTCCGGCTGGGAGGGCACGCCGAGTTTCCGTACCAGGCACAGGTCCAGCGGCGCGCCGAGCGCCGCCGCGACGGCGGCCGCGACCGGCACGCCCCCGCGGGGCAGTCCGAGCACGACGACGTCCGGGCCGGCGAGGTGCGCCAGGCGGGCGCCGAGCCGCCTGCCCGCTTCGTCACGGTCCGTGAAGAGCACCGTGCGGCTCCTTCACTCCCCGGCGGACCAGAGCGGGGCGGACGAGGTCGCCTCCGGCGCTCCGACCGCCTCGATGTCGCCCGCGGCGGCGCGCAGCAGTTCGCGGCCGAGCGCGATCAGGGCACGGCCCGCGGCCAGTTCGTCGCCTATGTCGGGCACGGCCGAGTCGTAGGGACTGCGGCGGGCCTCCGCGCAGGTCTCCACGACGTTGTCACCGGTGTCCAGGACGATCCGGGCCGTGGTGTCCGGGTCGTGTTCGGACAGGTACAGGTTCAGCCGCCACTCCTTGACGGACGCAGGCCGGCTGATGTCGACGGGTCGCGTCATCGTCGGTCCCTCCTCAGCTCCGCTCGCCGGGACGGTGGACTCTCCGCCTCTCCGCACCCCTTCCACTGTGCCTCGGACACGGGCGTGCCGCGCGGTCGTCCCGGCGGGCGGCCCGCCGCAGCGCACGCCGGTGTGCGCCGGGGCGGACGGGCGGCCGCCGGGGTGTGGGCCGGGGGCCGGTGTGCGCCGGGGGCCGGCGGGCTCTGTGCGCGGTGGGCGGTGTGCGCCCGGGCCGGCGGGCGCGGGCACAATGGGCGCCATGACCACGCGTTCCTGCCCGTGCGGGCTGACCGGGCCGTACGAGAAGTGCTGCGGCCGCTACCACGCCGGCGCCGCCGCCCCGAGCGCCGAGGCGCTGATGCGGTCGCGGTACAGCGCCTTCGTCCGGCAGGACACGGGGTACCTGCTGCGCACGTGGCACCCGCGGACGCGGCCGGCGCGGCTGGACCTGGACCCGGCGATGCGCTGGACGGGGCTGGAGATCCTGGGGACGACGGACGGTTCCGCCTTCCACACCACCGGCACCGTGACGTTCCGGGCGTCCTACCGGGGCGGCTCGCTGCACGAGCGCAGCCGTTTCGAGCGGGTGGACGGGGCGTGGGTGTACGTGGACGGCGACTTCCTGTCGTAGGGCCTCACCGCGGGGCCCGCCGCTCTACGGCGCCAGGATGTCCAGTTCCTGCAGCGCGCCGACGGTGATCTCGCGGGTCAGCCGTTCGGCGCGTTCGGCGTCGCGCTCGCGGACGGCCTCGGCGACCTGGACGTGGAGGGTGACGGCGGCCGGGTCGGGGTCCTCGAACATGACCTCGTGGTGGGTGCGGCCCGCCAGTACCTCGGCGACCACGTCGCCCAGGCGCGCGAACATCTCGTTGCCCGACGCGGTGAGGATCACGCGGTGGAAGGCCATGTCGTGGAAGAGGTACTGCTCCAGGCGGTGGCCGCGTGAGTTGGCGACCATGCCGAGGGCGCACTCGGTGAGTTCGGCGCACTGCTCGGGGCCCGCGTGCCGGGCGGCCAGCCCGGCCGCCACGGGTTCGACCGCCGAGCGCAGCACGGTCAGCGAGCGCAGCTGACGCGGCCGGTCGGCGCCCGCCAGACGCCAGCGGATGACCTGGGGGTCGTAGACGTTCCACTGGTTCTGGGGCAGGACGGTCACGCCCACGCGGCGGCGCGACTCGACCAGGTGCATGGATTCCAGGACGCGGACCGCCTCGCGCATCACGGAGCGTGAGACGTCGAAACGCTGTGCCAGTTCGTCGGTGCGCAGGACGCTGCCCGGCGGGTACTCGCCCGCGGTGATGGCGGGGCCGAGGGTGTCCAGTACGCGGCCGTGCAGCCCCCGGCCCGGTGTGCTCATGCACTCAGCGTACGGGGCGGGTCACGGAATCAAAAAGTCAGACTTATACGTCACAGTCTCTTGAATTCGTCGTACCTAATGGGTTTCAGTGTGGCGGACGCCGGATGTCGGCGTCCCATGTCGAGGAAGACAGCGAGGCAGTGATGCGCACCCCCCACGTCGTCGTGGTGATGGGCGTCGCCGGCACGGGCAAGACCACGATCGGTCCCCTGCTCGCGGCCCGGCTCGGCGTCCCGTACGCCGAGGGCGACGACTTCCACCCGCAGGCCAACATCGACAAGATGTCGGCCGGAATCCCGCTCGACGACGACGACCGGTGGCCCTGGCTCGATGCCATCGGCGGCTGGGCGCACGGGCGGGCGGGGCTCGGCGGGGTGGTGAGCAGCTCGGCGCTGAAGCGGTCGTACCGCGACCGGCTCAGGGCGGCGGCCCCCGGGATCGTCTTCGTCCATCTGACGGGCTCCCGGCAGCTCATCGAGGACCGGATGACGCACCGTCAGGGTCACTTCATGCCGACCGCGCTGCTGGACTCCCAGTTCGCCACGCTCCAGCCGCTCCAGGCGGACGAGCGGGGCGTCGCGGTGGACGTCTCCGGCTCGCCGGAGGAGATCACCGCGCGCGCCGTGGCCGCGCTGGACGACCTCGACAGCACCGCGCGGTCCGCCCCGGCCGAGCCGTCCCCCCGGTGACGCCGCTCCCCCACGGCCGCCGGCCGCGCCACCTCTGAAACCCACCGTCCCTCTTCACCACCAAGGGAACTCCCCGTGACCAGACTCAGCGTCGAGATGCTGGCAGCGGACGCGCCCCCGCCGATCACCTCGGCCGGACACGCCCAGCTGGGAATCGCCGTCCTGGCGGGCATCGCCGTCATCGTCCTGCTCATCACCAAGTTCAAGCTGCACGCCTTCCTGTCGCTGACCATCGGGTCCCTCGTGCTCGGCGCGGTCGCCGGCGCGCCGCTGGACAAGGCGATCACCAGCTTCACCAGCGGCCTCGGTTCGACGGTCGCCGGCGTGGGCGTGCTGATCGCGCTGGGTGCGATCCTCGGCAAACTGCTCGCCGACTCGGGCGGCGCGGACCAGGTCGTCGACACGATCCTGGCGAAGGCCGGGGGCCGGGCGATGCCGTGGGCGATGGTGCTGATCGCCTCCGTGATCGGTCTGCCGCTGTTCTTCGAGGTCGGCATCGTGCTGCTGATCCCGGTGGTCCTGATGGTGGCCAAGCGCGGCAACTACTCCCTGATGCGGATCGGCATCCCGGCACTGGCCGGTCTGTCCGTGATGCACGGTCTGATCCCGCCGCACCCCGGCCCGCTGGTCGCGATCGACGCGGTCAAGGCCAACCTGGGCGTGACGCTGGCGCTGGGCATAGTCGTCGCGATCCCGACCGTGATCATCGCCGGTCCGCTGTTCTCCAAGGTCGCGGCCCGCTGGGTGGACGTCCCCGCCCCGGACCGCATGCTCCCGGAGCGCGCCTCGGAGCAGCTGGAGCGGCGGCCGGGCTTCGGCGCCACGCTGGCCACGGTGCTGCTGCCAGTCGTGCTGATGCTGGTCAAGGCCCTGGTCGACATCGTCGTGGACGACCCGGCGAACATGACCCAGCGGGTCTTCGACGTGATCGGCTCGCCGCTGATCGCGCTGCTCGCCGCCGTGATCGTCGGCATCTTCACGCTGGGCCGGCCGGCCGGGTTCACCAAGGAGCGCGTCAACTCCACCGTCGAGAAGGGCCTGATGCCCATCGCGGGCGTCATGCTCATCGTCGGCGCGGGCGGCGGCTTCAAGCAGACGCTGATCGACTGCGGGGTGGGCCAGATGATCCTGGACATCTCCAAGAGCTGGTCGATCCCGGCGGTGCTGCTGGCCTGGCTGATCGCGGTGGTGATCCGGCTCGCGACCGGTTCGGCGACCGTGGCGACCGTCTCGGCGGCCGGTCTGGTCGCGCCGCTGGCGGCCGACATGTCGACCACCCACGCCGCCCTGCTGGTGCTGGCGATCGGCGCCGGTTCGCTCTTCTTCAGCCACGTCAACGACGCCGGCTTCTGGCTGGTGAAGGAGTACTTCGGGCTGGACGTCGGCCAGACGGTCAAGACCTGGTCGCTGATGGAGACGATCCTCTCCGTGGTGGCGGGCGCCCTGGTCCTCGTCCTCTCCCTGATCCTGTAGGGGCACGGCGATGACGGCTCACCCCCTCTTCGACATCGCCGGCCGCACCGCCCTGGTCACCGGCTCCTCGCGGGGCATCGGACTGGCCCTGGCCCGCGGCCTGGCCGAGGCCGGCTGCACGGTCGTGCTCAACGGCCGGGACGGCGGCACGCTCGCGAAGGCGGCCGCCGCCCTGCCCGGCGACCGGGTGCACACGGCGGCGTTCGACGTGACCGACGGCGCCTCGGTGGCCGCCGGGATCGCGGACGTCGAGGAGCGGGTGGGCCCGCTCGACATCCTGGTCAACAACGCGGGCATGCAACTGCGCGCCCCGCTCCTGGAGTTCACGGACGCGGACTGGCACCGGATCCTGGACACCAACCTCACCAGCGCCTTCCTCGTCGGGCGGGAGGCCGCCCGGCGGATGACCGGGCGCGGCCACGGCAAGATCATCAACATCTGCTCGCTGCAGAGCGAGGTGGTCCGCCCCGGCATCGCGCCCTACGCGGCCACCAAGGGCGCGCTGAAGATGCTCACCAAGGGCATGTGCGCAGACTGGGGGCCGTACGGCGTGCAGGTCAACGCAGTCGGGCCCGGCTACATCGAGACCGAGCTGACCGAACCCCTCGTCCGAGACGAGGAGTTCAGCGCGTGGGTGCGCCGCCGCACCCCGGCCGGCCGCTGGGGCCGTACCGAGGACCTGGTGGGCGGGGTGCTGTTCCTCGCCTCCCCGGCCGCGGACTTCGTCTCCGGGCAGGTGCTGTACGTCGACGGCGGCATGACGAGTGTGCTGTAGGCGGCATGACGAGCGTGCAGCCGGAAGGGCGGTCCCGGATGCTCGGCTGTGTGATCCACGGTCAGGGTGACCTGCGGGTAGAGGAGCTGCCGGTGCCCGAGCCCGGTCCCGGGCAGGCACTGGTCGCCGTCCGCTACGGCGGGGTGTGCGGCTCCGACCTGCACTACTGGCGCCACGGCGCCGTGGGCGACTTCCGGCTGAGGGAGCCGATGGTGCTCGGGCACGAGGTGGCCGGCACGGTCGTCTCCTACGGTCCCGGAGCCGGCGGCCCGGCCCCGGGCACGGCGGTCGCGGTGCACCCGGCGACCCCGTGCGGAACCTGTCCGGAGTGCGCGGACGGGCGGCGCAACGTCTGCCGGGACACCCGCTACCTGGGCAGTGCGGCCCGGTTCCCGCACGTCCAGGGCGGCTTCGCGGCACGCGTGGCCGTCCCGGCCGCGCAGGTGCGGCCGCTCCCGGCGGGTCTCGGCCTGCGCCGGGCCGCCCTCGCCGAACCGCTCTCGGTGGCGCTGCACGCGCTGCGCCGGGCCGGGGACGTGACGGGCCGGCACCTGCTGGTGGCCGGAGCGGGACCGATCGGCTGCCTGGTCGTCGCGGCGGCGCGGGCGGCGGGCGCGGCCCGCGTGACCGTCACCGACCTGCTGCCGCGCGCCCTGCGGTACGCCTCGGCCGCCGGCGCCGACACGGTCGTACGGGCCGACGACCCGGCGGACCCCGGGTGGCCGTCCGAAGCCGACGTGGCCGTGGAGGCCTCCGGCGTGGCGGCCGGGCTCGACACGTGCCTGCGCCTGGTGCGGCGCGGCGGGGTGGTCGTCCAGCTGGGGATGCTGCCGGCCGGGCGGTCGCCGTTCGCCGGGAACCTCGTCGTCAGCCGGGAGATCGAGCTGCGCGGGGCGTTCCGCTTCGATACGGAGTTCGACGGGGCGCTGCGGCTGCTGGCCGCCGGTCCCGTCTTCGACGAGCTGGTCAGCGCGGTGGTTCCGGTGGCCGACGCCGAGGCGGCGTTCGCGCTGGCGGCGGACCGCGCGCGGTCGTGCAAGGTGCTGCTGGACTTCGGGGACCCTCGAGCGGACCCGGGGGGCCGCGAAAGGGACGTCAGCTCGCGGTGACGTCGTCGGCCAAGGTGTCCTCGGCGGTCACGGGACCTCGTCGGTCACGGTGACCTCGGCGGCCGCAGTGCCCGGGCGGCCCGGTGATTCCGGCGGCCCCGCCTCCCTCACGGTTTCCACAGCGGGTGTTCGTGGTCCGCCCAGGTGCGGCTGACCATGCCGGTGCGCAGACCGCGGCGGGCCTCCGGGTCGCCGAGGGCCATGCCGATGTGGCCGGCCAGCACCACGCCGACGGTCAGGGCCAGCCAGTCGTGGACGAAGGTGGCTCCGGTGCGCCACCTCAGCGGGGTGAGGTGGGTGAACCACATCATCAGACCGGTACCGAGCATGACCACGGCGGCCCCCGCGATCCAGGCCGCGTAGACCTTCTGACCGGCGTTGAACTTGCCCGCGGGGCGCGCGGCGGGCCGCCGGTCGCGGCGCAGGGCGGCACGCAGCCACACCTTGTCGTGCGGGCCGAAGCGGTTGAGGAAGCGCAGGTCGGTGCGGAGGGCGCGGGAGGCCAGCCCCAGCAGGACCGGCACCGGCAGCGCGAGGCCCGCGCACTCGTGGACGCGGACGACCAGTTCGCGGCGGCCGACGAGCACCGCGAGCTGCGGGATGTACAGGAAGGCGGCCGTCAGCACGCACACGCCCATCAGCGCGGCCGTGGTGCGGTGCACCCACCGCTGGACGGGGCCGAAGCGGCGGACGTCCCGGACGGGCGGTGCCGCGGTCTCAGCTCGTGGGGTCATCACTGCGTCCGTTCGAACGGCCGACCCAGGCGTCGACGTCGTACCCCCGGTCCTCCCAGTAGCCGGGACGCACCTCGTCGGTGACGGTGATGCCGGAGAGCCACTTGGCGGACTTGTAGAAGTACATCGGGGCGACGTAGAGGCGCACCGGGCCGCCGTGGTCGTGGCCGAGGTCCTTGTCCTGCATGCGCAGGGCCACCAGCACGTCGGGACGGCGGGCCTGGCCGAGGGTCAGGCTCTCGGTGTAGGTGCCGTCGAAGCAGGTGAACCGGACGGCCCGCGCCGTGCGGCGGACCCCGGCGGCCGCCAGGAGCCGGGAGAGCCGTACGCCTTCGAAGGGCGTGCCGGGCACCCGCCAGCCGGTGACGCACTGGACGTCGCGGACCATGCGGGTCTGCGGCAGGGCGCGGAGATCGGCGAGGGTGTACGTCGCCGGGTGGTCGACCAGGCCGTCGACCCTCAGCCGGTAGTCGGTGGCGTCCTCGCGCGGGACGGAGGCGGCGACCGAGTAGTAGCGGAAGCCGCCGCCGTTGGGCAGCAGACCGGTCAGGCCGGTGGGGTCCTTGCCGGAGGCGGCGCCGAGGACACCCTCCAGACCGCGTTGCAGGGTGGGCGCGGCGGCCACGCCGAGGGCGCCCAGGCCCAGGGTGGCGAGGAAGACGCGGCGGCCGACGGGACGGCCGTGTTCCTCCGCCGCAGCGGCGGTGCGGCTCTGTTCCTCGGGCGGGCCTGCGGGGCGGCGGCTCCGCTCCTCGGACGGTTCGGGGTTCACGTCTTCATTCGAGCACCCGGGGCCCTCGCGGGCCAGGGTTCGCGGGTGCACGTCAGACTTCCGTCATCTTCTGCCTCCGGCCGGTGCTGCCTCCGGCGGGCTTCTGCCCACGGCCGGCTTCTTCTGGGCCGGCCCGGGGCCGTCGCCGGCCGGGACGCCGACGGCCTGCCGTGTGCACGGCGACCGTCTGGAGGCGCGATGGGCCCAGCCGGGCGAGGACGGTGACACGGTGCCCGCGGCGGCCCCCGCCGTCACCGGTGCGGGCGCGCAGCGACCGGCCCGCGGCTCACGGCTCACGGCTCACGGCTCACGGCTCACGGCTCACGGCTCACGGCTCACGGCTCACGGCTCACGGCTCACGGCTCACGGCTCACGGCTCACGGCTCACGGCTCACGGACAGCGAACCCTCAGCCGGCACACGGCCTCAAGGGCCGCCGTCGTGTCATACGCGTCAACCGCCGTGTCCCTTGCGGCAGTTGTGGAGCATGGCGCGGGCGGCCCGGTAGCAGGCGGACGGAGGCGGGCGGTTCACCCGTGTGGCGTACGCCATGGCGGGGTTCTGCGGGGCGGCCCACCATGGGCGTACTGCCGTGCCATCGCCCTGACGCGCAGGGCGTCGTGGCCGAGTCGACTGCGCGGATCCGGGTACTGGCCCCAGCGAGCAGCGCTCCAGGACGCTACAGTCGGCCATTACGCACCCCGTGGCCCGGCCGGATGATCGAGGTACGCAGCGTGTCGGTTCTGGTTCTGATTCTCGCCGTGAGTGCCGCCTGCTGCCTGGGCTTCGGTTTCGTACTCCAGCAGAACGCGGCCCAGCGGGCTCCGCTCAGCGACTTCCTCTCACCGCGGCTGCTGCTCGACCTGGTCAGGGTGCCGCGCTGGCTGGGCGGGATCGGGCTGATGGTCGTCGGCATGGTGCTGGGCGCGATGGCCCTGGGCCGGGGCGAGATCTCCCTGGTGGAGCCGCTGCTCGCCACGAACCTGCTGTTCGCGCTGGCGCTGTCGCGCAGACAGACCCGGCAGCCGCTGGGCCGCCAGGGCTGGCTGGGTCTCGCGCTGCTGGCCGGGGGCGTGACGGCATTCATCCTGGCGGGCCAGCCGCGGGCGGGCAGCGCGGTCACCGACCCGCTGCGGCACTGGCTGATCATCGGGACCATGGTCGGCGTGGCGCTGCTGCTGACCACCTACGCCAAGCGGTCCCGGCTCAGCTGGGGGCCGGTGCTGCTCGCGGTGGCCGCCGGGCTGCTGTACGGGGTGCAGGACGCGCTGACCCGGGTGAGCGGGCAGCGGTTCTCGGCGGGCGGCTGGGCGGAGCTGTTCACCAGCTGGCAGCCGTACAGTCTGCTGGTGATCGGGGTGACCGGGCTGATCCTGGTGCAGAGCGCCTTCGAGACGGCCCCGCTGCGCATGTCGCTGCCCGCGCTCACCGCGGCCGAGCCGCTGGCCGGGATCGCCTGCGGCGTCGGCTTCCTCGGCGACCGGCTGCGCACCGACGTCGGCGCGCTGACCTGGGAGGCCACGGGCCTGGCCGCGATCGTGGCGGGCATCGTCCTGCTCGGCCTGCACCCGGCGATGCCCTGCGGCGTCTCGGTGCCCGAGCAGAAACGGAAACTGCAGCCTCGCTGACCCGCGCCGGCCGCCGCACCGGAACCCGCTGGCCCGCCTCCTCGCGGCCGGCTGCCCCGCACCGTTGCCCGCCTGCTTGGATGGGGGCATGAGCGCTGCGGACGAGATCCTCGACATCGTCGACGCCGACGACCGTGTCGTCGGCCGGGCTCCCCGCGGGGAGGTGTACGCCGGCGGGCTGCGGCACCGCTGTGTCTTCGTCGAGGCCCGGGACGCCCAGGGGCGGCTCTTCGTGCACCGGCGTACGGCGACCAAGCTGGTCTTCCCCTCCCTGTACGACCTGTTCGTGGGCGGGGTCGTCGGAGCCGGGGAGAGCTACGACGACGCGGCGCTGCGCGAGGCCGAGGAGGAGCTGGGCGTGACAGGGCTTCCCCGCCCCGAGTACCTGTTCAAGTTCCTGTACGAGGACGGCGCGGGACACAGCTGGTGGTCGGCCGTGTACCAGGTCCGCTGCGAGCTGCCGGTGCGCCCGCAGGCCGAGGAGGTCGCCTGGCACGGCTTCCTGACCGAGGACGAGGTCCGGCGGCGGCTGCGCGAGTGGGAGTGGGTGCCCGACGGGCTCGCCGCCCACGAGCGGCTCATGGCTCACCGGTCGGGCCGGTGAGGGTGACGCGGCTCTCCGGGGCCGGCCGGCCCGCGCCCGGATAGGGTCCCCTCGTGATCGACTTCGTACGGAACGTCCGCCTGTGGTTCGCGCCCGAGGAGGTCAGGGAGGAGGGCTCCACTCCGGACTACCGCTTCTCGCTGGCCAACGAGCGGACGTTCCTGGCCTGGCTGCGCACGGCGCTCGCGCTGATCGGCGGGGGGTTCGCGGTGGACCAGTTCCTGCCGCACCTGGGGCGGGCCTGGCGCGTCGGGCTGGCGCTCGCCCTGCTCGCGGCGGGCGTGCTGTGCTCGCTGCGCGCGGTCAACCACTGGGTGCGCTGCGAGCGGGCGATGCGCCGCGGCGAGGACCTGCCCGCCTCCCGTTTCCCGGCGCTGCTGGGCATCGTCGTGGCGGTCGTGGCCGTGGCGATGCTCGTGGTGGTCCTGGCGGGACGGGCGGGGTGAGCACGCAGGGCGGGGCGGCCGGTCCGGTGCGCGATCCCGGGCTCCAGCCGGAGCGCACGCGGCTCGCGTGGCGGCGTACGACGCTGTCGAGCACGGTGGCGGCGGTGCTCGCGGTGAAGACGGCCCTGCACGGCGGCGTCTCCCCCGCCGGCGTCCTCGTCTGCGCCCTGTGCTGCCTGCTCTGGCTGGCGTTCCTGCTGCTGGCCCAGTTCCGCATCCGCCGCCTGGCGCGCACCGCGGCCCCGCCGGCCCTCACCGCCCGGCTCGCCACGACCGCGGTGCTGTGCACGGTGGCCCTGGCCCTGTGCGCGGCGGTGCTGGTCTTCTAGGCCCTGTCGTCAAATTCCCGCCCAGGCGGCCCCGGGCAGCCCGCCTCCGCGCTGCGGCCTCCTGACGCCCCGGCCTCCTGCGCCCTGTCCTCTCAGGACCCCACGGTCACGACGATCTTCCCGCGGGTGCGGCCCTCCTGGCTGCGCCGCTGCGCCTGTGCCGCCCGCTCCAGCGGGAACGTCTCCGCCACGTGCACGCGCAGCACGCCCTGGTCGGCCAGCTCGGACAGGCGGGCCAGGTCCTCGGCGTCGGGACGGACGAAGCAGTAGCGGCCGCCGTAGGAGACCACCTCGGGGTCGGCGATGGAGGCCAGCCGGCCCTCGGGCGCGAGCAGGTGGGCGGAGGTCCTGGTGGTCTCGCCGCCGACCGTGTCGAACACGGCGGTGACGCCCTCGGGCGCGAGCCCGCGCACCCGCTCGGCCAGTCCGTCGCCGTAGGTGACCGGCTCGCCGCCCAGGGAGCGCACGTAGTCGTGGTTGCGTTCACTCGCGGTGCCGATCACTCGGGCGCCCAGGTGGCGGGCGAGCTGGACGGCGAACGAGCCGACCCCGCCCGCGGCGGCGTGCACGAGGACGGTCTCGCCGCGGGCGACCCGGAGGGTCTTGACGAGCACCTGGTAGGCGGTGAGTCCGGCCAGCGGCAGACCGGCGGCCTCCTCGAAGGAGAGGGCGCGCGGCTTGCGGGCCAGGGTGCGCACCGGGGCGGCGACGTACTCGGCCAGGGTGCCGCGGGAGAGGAAGTCCTCGCGAACGTAGCCGATGACCTCGTCGCCGGCCGCGAACTCGGTGACCGCGGCACCGGGGCGCACCACCGTCCCGGCGAGGTCCCAGCCCGGGACCACCGGGAAGACCGGGTCGAGCAGGGCGTCCAGGTGGCCCTCGCGGCACTTCCAGTCGACCGGGTTCACGGCGGCCGCCCGCACCTTCACCAGCACCGAGTCCGGGCCGACCTTGGGATCGCGGACCTCCCCGTGCTCGAGCACCTCGGGTCCGCCGTACCGGCTGTAGCTGATGGCCTTCATGGCACCGACCCTCCGGGCTGCGCGCCGCTCGCGCAACCCGGCGCGCTCAGGGGCGCAGTGCCCTCAGCAGCAGGTCGGCCAGGTGGTCGGCGACCTGCTGAGGGGTGAGGGGGCCGTCGGGGCGGTACCAGGTGGACAGGTGGTGGACGGAGCCGAAGTGGTAGTCGACGACCAGGTCGGCGGGGGTGGCCCTGGTGAAGACGCCCTTGTCCTGGCCCTCTTCGATGAGCGCGCGGAAGCGTTCGTGATAGCGCCGGCGCTCGGCGCGCACCTGCTTGTTCTTCTCCGGGCTGAGGTGGTGCATGGACCGGAAGAAGATCATCGCGTCGTCGAGGTTGTCGATCGTGGTGACGACGACGTCGGCGGCGGCGTCCCGCACCCGCTTCTCGACGGGTTCGTCGGCGTCGGCGAAGGCCTCCAGCCGCTCCTGCTGGAGGCGCAGCATGCGTGCGTACACCTCGTGCAGGAGGTCGTCCTTGGAGCCGAAGTAGTGGTACAGCGCGCCCTTGGTGACCCCGGCCGCCTCGACGATCTCCTGGACCGAGGTGCGGTCGTAGCCCTGGTCGGCGAAGAGCCGGGTGGCGGCGGCCAGCAGCCGCTGGGGCACGGGGGTCCCGGCTGATTCCGTCGTCCTGGGCACTGCCGCCACCTGCCTTTCCTGGGTCCTACCGGGTGTCGTCGCGGGAACGCAGTTCCCGCCGGAGGATCTTCCCACTCGCCGTCTTCGGCAGCTCCGGCAGGATCTCCACCTGCCGCGGATACTTGTAGGCGGCCAGTCTCTCCTTGCAGTACGCGGCGAGCGCGTCCGGGTCCGCCTCGGCGTCGGGGCGCAGGCTGATGTAGGCCTTCACGGTCTCCCCGCGGTAGCCGTCGGGGACGCCGACGACGGCCGCCTCGCGCACCGCCGGATGGGTGTAGAGGACGTCCTCGACCTCCCGCGGCCACACCTTGAAGCCGGACGCGTTGATCATGTCCTTCTTGCGGTCGACGACGTACAGCCAGCCCTGTTCGTCCATGAACCCGATGTCGCCGGTGCGCAGCTCCCCGCCGGGGAAGGTCTCGGTGGTGGCGTCGGGGCGGCGCCAGTAGCCGGGCACGACCTGCGGGCCCTGTACGACGATCTCGCCCTGCTCGCCGAAGGGCACCTCGGCGCCGCTGTCGTCGAGGATCCGTACGACCGTGTCGGGGCCGGGCACGCCCACCGCGAGCGTCCCGGAGACCGGGTCGACGGGGGCTTCGCGGCCCGGGGGCACGGAGGCGCAGGGCGCGGTGCACTCGGTGAGTCCGTAGCCGTTGCGGATGTAGGGGCCGAAGCGGGAGCGGAACTTCTCCACCAGCGCGGGCGGCAGGGGCGCGCCGCCCGAGGAGATGACGTGGAAGGAGGAGAAGTGGTCCGGGGTGACGGCCGGGTGGGCGGCCAGCGCCATGAAGGCGGTGGACGGGCCGACGGTGTAGTGCGGGCGGTGCTCGGCGAACGCCTCCAGGACGACGGAGGGCTCGAAGCGGTACGCCAGCACCAGGGTGCCCGCGCTGTTCAGGCAGGCGCCGAACTGGCAGACCATGCCGGTGATGTGGAACAGCGGCGCCAGCGCAAAGTAGACAGGTCCCTCGGGCAGGCCCAGGCCGGTGCGCTGCCGCTCGGCGTTGTACATGATGTTGCCGTGCGTGTTGGTGGCGCCCTTGGGGGTGCCGCTGGTGCCGGAGGTGTAGCTGATCAGCGCGGTGTCGGCGGGTGCCGGGCCGGGCACGGCGGGGGCCGGGTGGCCGGCGCGGGCCACGGCCGTCAGGTCGTCGGCGTCCGCGGCCCGCGGCAGCCGTTCGAAGGCGAGCACGCGGGGGTCGTCGCGGCTCTGGAGGTCCCGTTCGCAGGCGGTGAGCACGATCCGTACGGGCGAGCCGGCGGCCGTGGCGCGCAGGTAGGACTCCCAGGCCCGGTCGGAGCAGACGAGCGCGCTCACCTCGCCGTCCTCCAGGACGTGCGCCAGTTCGGCGGACTTGTACATGGGGTTGACCGGGACGACGGTCGCGCCCGCCTTCCAGGCGCCGAGGACGGCGAGCACGAAGTGCGGGGAGTTCTGCAGGACGACGGCCACCCGGTCGCCGGGGCGCAGGCCGCGCGCGGCGAGGTGACCGGCCACCGAGTCGCTCAGCGCGTCGGTCTCGCGGTAGGTGAGGCGGGCGTCGAAGTAGGCGAGGAAGGTGCGGTCGGGGGCCTCGGCGGCGGACCGGCGCAGGGCGTGCACCAGGGAATCGGCGGGGTCGACGGGGGCGCGCTGGGCCTCGTCGAGGAGGGGCAGCCAGGGCTTGGCCGCGTACCGGGAGGCGGGGGTGGCGGTCACCGGTTCTCCTCCCAGGTGCGCTGGATGCGGTTCATGTGGGCCACCCACCGGTCGGGGTCGTCCGCGCGGTTGCGGTAGAAGCCGGCGACCTCGGGGTGCGGCAGGATCAGGAAGCGGTCCTCGGCGATGCCCTTGAACAGGGCGTCGGCGACGTCCCGCGGTTCGATGGCGGTGGGCTTGAGCATCAGGTCGCCCGCGCTGCCGGTGGCGGCCAGCATGTCGGTGCGCACGCCCTGCGGGCAGATGGCGTGCACCTTGATCCCGCGGTGGCCGTAGGTGAGCGACAGCCACTCGGCGAAGGCGTACGCGCCGTGCTTGGTGACGCTGTAGGGGGCGGCGCCGATCATGGTGAGCAGGCCGGCGGCGGAGACGGTGGAGACGAACCGGCCCCGGCCGCGTTCCAGCCAGGCCGGGAGCAGGGCCTCGGCGGCGCGGACGTGGGCCATGACGTTGACGTCCCAGGCGCGTGCCCAGACCTCCTCGCCCGCCGCCTCCGAGCCGGGTGATCCGACCCCCGCGTTGGCGCAGTAGACGTCGACGGTGCCGCCGAGCGCGTCACGGGCGTCGTCGACGACCGCCGAGGCGTCTCCCGGAAGGGCGATGCCGCCGGTCTCCTCGGCGACGGCCGCGGCCCGGGCGGCGTCGAGGTCGTTGACGACGACTCTGGCCCCCTCGGCGGCGAACCGGCGGGCCAGCGCGGCCCCGATGCCGCTCCCGGCTCCGGTGACGACCACTCCCGCACCCTGAACGGCTTGCACCATCGGTCTCCTTCGACGCGGCACGCTCCTGCTCTGCCGCGCCACACTAACCGGTCGGTATGTGATGCGGGAAGAGGTGGCACGGCACCGCGCGGGGGCGGCACCAGTGGTGTAGACCTCGGGCACTCCCGCAGGTTCGTTCCCAGCGGCCGAGGGCGCGCGCTAGCGTGCGTGACCATGACACCCGCCCTGATCACGGAGGTCGCCGCATGAAGCTGTCCAGACGGAGTCTGCTCGCCGGCACGGCCGCGGTCGCGGCGTCGGCCGGGCCGGCCGCTCAGGCCGAGGCGGCCCCGCAGGTCCGCGCCCGGCCGCTGCGGACCGGGTTCGAGCGGCTGGCGGCCGACGGCTACGCGGTGCTCGACGGACAGCGGGCCGGCATCGTCACCAACCCGACCGGCATCACCCGCGACGTGCGGCACATCGTGGACGTGATGCACGCCGACCGCCGGGTGGACCTGGTCGCCGTCTTCGGCCCGGAGCACGGTTTCCGCGGCACCGCGCAGGCGGGCGGCTCCGAGGGCCGCTACGACGACCCGGCCACCGGACTGCCGGTGTACGACACGTACCTCAAGAGCGGGCAGCCCCTCGCCGACGTCTTCACCGCCTCCGGCGTGGACACCGTCGTCTTCGACATCCAGGACGCCGGCGCCCGCTTCTACACGTACATCTGGACCCTGTACGACTGCATGGAGGCCGCCGCGCTCGCCGGGAAGCGGTTCGTGGTGCTCGACCGTCCCAACCCGGTGACCGGCCGGGAGGCGCTGGGCCCGGTGCTGCACGAGGAGTTCGCGACCTTCGTCGGGCGGCGGCCGGTCGCGCAGGCGCACGGCATGACGGTCGCCGAGCTGGCGCGGCTGTTCAACGGGGAGTTCCTGAGCCGGCCGGTGCCGCTGGAGACCGTCCTGATGACCGGCTGGCAGCGGTCGGACTTCTACGACGCCTCCGGGCTGCCCTGGGTGCCGCCGAGCCCGAACATGCCGACCCCCGACACGGCCCTCGTCTACTCCGGCACCTGCATGTTCGAGGGCACGAACCTCTCCGAGGGCCGTGGCACCACCCGCCCCTTCGAACTGCTGGGCGCGGAGGGGATCGACGGACGCTGGGCGGACGCGGCGAACGCCCTCGGGCTGCCGGGGGTGCGCTTCCGGGAGGCGTACTTCGCGCCCACCTTCTCCAAGTTCCAGGGCAGGACGGCCGGCGGGGTGCAGATCCACGTCCACGACCGGGCCGCCTACGACCCGGTACGGACCGGGATCGCACTGCTGGTGACCGCCAAGCGGGTCTGGAGCGGCTTCGCCTGGCGGCCGGACGACTGGATCGACAAGCTCACCGGTTCCACGCGGGTGCGCACCATGATCGACGCGGGCGCGGACACCGACGAGGTGGCGGGCGGCTGGCGCGAGGAGCTGGCCGCGTTCCGCAGGACCCGCCGGCACTACCTCCTGTACCGGTGAGCCACGCCCGCCCCGGGTCCCGGTGAGGCACGCTCGCGCCGTCACCACAGGACGTCCGGAATTACTCCTTACGGGAGTGTCCTGACGTATGGCCAACGTCCCCCGATCGCAGGACGATGCACCACACATCGCACCGTTTCGGGGGACGAGGGGGTCCGGCCATGGCGGACACGGACACGGGTGTCGCTCCGTACTGGGAGCTGACCTTCGACGCCGACGGGGACGTGGACGTCCCGGAACGGGACCGGCTGCTCGCCGGGGTCCGCGCCGGCGGCGTGCGCGACCTGATCGTCTTCGCGCACGGCTGGAACGACGACCGTTCCGGCGCCACGCGTCTGTACCACCGGTTCTTCGCCCCGGTCCCGGGGCTCGCGCCGGCCGCGCGGATCGGGTACGTGGGCGTGATCTGGCCGTCGATGCGGTTCTGCGACGAGCCGATCCCCGACTTCCCGCGCTCCACCGCCGCCGCTCTGGTGCCCGGTCCCGCGCTCGACAAGGACACCCGGCACGCCCTCGTGGAGACCTTCCCGGGGCGGGCCACCGTGGTGGACCGGCTCACGCGGATGCTGGACCAGCAGCCGCGCGAGGCCGCCGCCCTGGAGGAGTTCGGGCGGCTGGTGCGGCTGCTGGTGGAGGTGGTGCCGCCGGGGCCGCAGGCGCACTTCACGGCGGACACGGTGGCGGAGGGCGTGCCGGAGCGCGAGCCCGGCATCCTCACGCGCCCGGCGGCGGACGTCTGCGCCGAGTTCGCGCAGGCGGCGGCCGGGGCGGGGCAGGAGTCGTTCTCGCTGCCGAACCCGTGGAAGGGCGCCAAGGAACTGCTGCGGCAGGCGACGTACTACACGATGAAGCGGCGCGCGGGCACCGTCGGCGAGCGCGGGCTGGGACCGGCGGTCGGCCGGCTCGCCGACGCGGCTCCCGGTCTGCGGGTCCATCTGGTCGGGCACAGCTTCGGCGGGCGGCTGGTGTCGTTCGCGCTGCGCGGGCTGCCCGCGGGGGTGCGGACGGTGAAGTCCGTGACCCTGCTCCAGGGGGCCTTCTCGCACTACGCGTTCGCCGCCCGGCTGCCCGGCGACCCGCGCGCGGGAGGCGTCCTGCAAGGGCAGGAGCACCGGGTGGACGGCCCTCTGGTGTGCTGCGCCTCGCGCTTCGACACGGCGCTCGGCACGTTCTATCCGCTGGCCTCGCGGATGGCCGACGACGACCGGTCGGTGCTGGGCGTGGACATCGGCGCACTGCTCGGCCCCCGCTGGGGTGCGATGGGGCACGACGGGGTGCAGGCCGTGCCGGGCACGCGCGCGTGCACCCTCGCCGAGGCGCTGAGGGGGCCGCTGCCGGCGTCCGGCTGCGTGAACGTGGACGCGGCCGCGGTGGTCCGGCGCGGCGGGCCGCCCGCCGGTGCGCACAGCGACATCGTGCACCCGGAGCTGGCGCGGCTGGTGCTGGCGGCGGGCCGCATCGTGTGACCCGCCGCCGGCACCCGGACGTCACCGGTGGGAGGTGTACTCCACCACCTGCTGGAAGGTGGGCCGGTTCTGCCAGCTGATGCTGCCGTGCTTGATGCCGCCCAGCGGGCGCTGGACGATCGAGTCGGCGCACCACTGGTCGCCAGCCGAGCACTGGTCGTCGCCGGGGTAGACCTGGGCCGCGGTCAGGCCCGCGGCCTGTTTGAGCGTGGCGGCCAGGGTGTCGTGGCAGGCGGTGAGGCTGCCGGCGCCGCAGTACTTGTCCGCCAGCGGCCCCCGCACCTGCTCACCGAGCACCGCCCGGATGTCCTTGTCGACATAGCTCCACCAGCCGTACTGGAAGGCGCTGCCGGCGTGCGAGCCGGTCGGGCCGTGTCCGGCCGACGGGGACTCGTCGACGGGCAGGTTCGCGCCGAAGGCGGTGAACAGGTCGCTGCCGAGGCCCGGTTCGAACTCGGCCTTGACCAGCAGCGGCCACCAGGCGTCCAGGATGCGGATCGCGTCGGCGTCGGCGTACTTCTTGGAACCGGCCGAGGTCTCGGTGCGGTGGGCGCCCGCGGCCACCCAGGCCCGCAGCTTGTCCACGGCCGCCGCTGTCGCGGGGTCGGTGACCGGTGAGCTGTCGAGCACCTTGAGCAGTTTCGGCAGCACGTCCTCGGCGCGCAGGTCGGCGACGGCCGCGTCCGCCATCGCCCGGGTGAGCGAGGCCCTGGTCACCCCGCCGGAGGCGACGAGCTTCTTCACCCGGTCCTCCAGCAGGTTGCCGCGGTGCACCGAGCCCTCGCCCCAGGGCGCCGCAGCGTAGTCCTCGGCCTGCTTGTTGTTCCAGGAGATGTAGTAGTCCTGGTCGACCGAGTTGGGGTGCGCGGCGGGCGCGGTGTAGTCGGCGGTGTTGGCCGCCGGGTCCCAGCCGCGCCACTCGTACGGCTGCCGTGCCCAGACCGGGAACTCGGCGTCGACGCCGTCGGCCCGCACCGGGTTGTCACCGCTGTTGTAGTAGGCGGTGTGCGCGGAGTCGGCGTAGAACCAGTTGAAGGTGAAGTTGATGTGCTGCGCGGCCTTCTGGAAGTCCTGCGGGCCCTGGACGAAGCCGGGGTCGTTGAGCATCTGGAAGCCGATGATCGAGTCGGCCTCGTGCAGGTAGGAGGAGCGCAGGGTGGTGTAGGCGACCTTCTTGCCGCCGACGGTGGCGCGGTACTGGACCGGGCCGTACTTGGTGCGCCACACCCGCATCGTGTAGGAGCCGGCCTTGGTGCCGTCGGCCACGGTCGGCTTCCAGGCGTTGGCCTGCTGGACCTGGTCCATGGCCGTGCAGGTGCCGTGGTAGAGGTAGTGGTGGTCGTCCTGGCACAGCTCGACGGCGTAGGTGTCGATGATGTCCTGGCCGGAGGTCGTGGCGCTCCACGAGTAGTCCTGGCCGCGCCCGAGTTCGACGTACATGCTCAGGCCCGCGAAGGAGGCGCCGCGGGCGCTGATGCCGGGGCCCTGGATCTCCTGGAGCAGCAGGAGCTGGGGCGCGAAGTAGCCGGTCTGCGGGCCGAAGACGGCGACGGGATGGCCGCCGGCGGTGTGCTCGCCGCCGACGACGAGGGCGTTGGACATGCCCCGCCGGGCCGAGGAGAGGGCGGTCTTCGCGGCCGTGGCGGCCGCGGTGGCCGCCGAGCGGGCGGTGGCGCTGCCCGTGCGGTCGTACAGGAGGGGTTCCTCGGTGACCGAGCCCGCGTCGGGCAGGGCCTCGCCCTTCGGGGACCCGGGCCTGGTGGCGTACGGGAAGCTCTGGCCGTCGTGGAGGGTGAGGACGGCCTCGGGGTCGTTGCGCTCGCGGAAGGACTCCCAGACCCGGGTGCCCTCCTCGACGCCGTACTTGGCCTGGGCGGCCATCAGGGAGAGGGCGTTGTTCACCTCGCCGCCCCCGCCGGCGCCGAACAGCGAGCCGACCACCGAGGCCAGCGCGACCAGGTCGGTGACCTTGAAGTGGTCGATGGTGCCGGCGTTGGTGATCGCGTCCTTGTGGCCGGTCAGGACGTACTCGCCGGGGAAGTAGCGTCCGGGGTCGGCGGCGTCGATGTAGGCGTTGATGCCCGCGAGGTAGGCGTTCACGTCCGCGAGGGCCTGCTGCCCGCGCGCGCCGTTCTTCGCCACGGCGCTGTCGATCTGGGCCTGGAGGTCGGCCTCGGTGTAGGGCGCGTTGCGGTAGAACTGCTGCTCCAGGCCCTGGTTGGCGGGTGCGCCGCCCGCGAAGGAGGTCAACTGGCCGCGGCCGACGTGCCGGAAGACGTCCATGAGCCACAGCCGGTCCTCGGCTGCGGCGTACCCGGCGCCGAACTCGGTGCCGTAGCGGGTGGTGCCCGTGATGTGCGGCACGCCGGTCTTCTTGTCCCGGACGATCGTGACGTCGCCGCGGCCCGCGGGCTTCTCGGTGGAGGCGACCTGGTCGGCCCGGACGCCGAACGAGGCGTCGTTGAAGAAGGTGTTGATCGTGTCGTCGGTCAGGGCGGGGTAGCCCTTGGCCAGGTTCGCGTAGGGGCCGAGCTGGTCCTCGGCGTGGGCGGGCTGGGTGCCGAAGCCCTGGTTGAGGAGGATCTGGGCGAGGGTGGCGTTGCCGTTCTCGCCCGGCGGCAGGATGTCCGAGCACCGGCCGCCGCAGTAGTCGTCGGCCGCCGCGGCCTTCGGCGCCGCGTCCGCCGCGACCGCTTGGGAAAAGGGTGACAAAAGACCGGCAACGAGGACGCATACGGATGCGGTCTTCAGGAACCCGGGGAATCTGTGGGGAGTTCTCACTCTGTCGAGCGCGCTGTGTGGGGTGCGCCGTGGCATGACTGCTCCTCCCGACGGGGGTGGAGCGGGACGTTACCGGCGGTATCCCCGAGTTGGAAGATGAGCACGCGTCACTTTTTGGAGTCCGAGGGAGGGACATGACGGTCGCGCGGGGCGAATCCATGACGGATACCGGAAACCGGATGGAGCCGAATCGCGGGCCGGCACGTCTATCTGACGACGTCGGCAGTGCGCTGGTGCAGGACGACGCCGGAGTTCCCCACGTACAGCTACAGGTGCAGGTGCAGGTGTGACGGAGGTGCAGGGCGATGGCCGGTTTCCGGAGTCTGGCGAGACAGGTGAGGGATCCGCGGTGCGATCTGGCGCTGCGGCGCTACTCACTGCGCAAGTGCCTTGAGCGGTTCGCCCCTTACGGGCACCGGGCGACCTGGGACCACCTGTGCTCCCGGGCCGGGTTCGGCCCCGAGGACAGGTCTCCCGACCCGGTGCGGCTCGTGGCCGCGCTGGAGGAGCTGGAGGAGGCGCGCTCGGTGTGGCTCGACTACGAGTCGGAGTTCGCCGGGCGCCGCAGGAAGGAGAAGCACGACGGGCTGCGCCGCCCGGGCAGCGTGGACGACTGGCACCGGCTCACCTGGGGCGGCTTCGGGGTCGCGTGGTGCGACGACCCGCGGGTCCACCCGCGCCGGCCCCTGGCCGAGGTACTGCGCCGGCTGATCGCCGCGCTGGAGCGCGCGCCCGGCGCGGAGTGCCCGGTGTGCGGCGGCGAGCGGCTGGTGTGGCGCTACGGCCTGGACCACGAGCCGTCCGCCGGCCCGGTCTGCGCGGACTGCGGCATCCTGGTCCCGCGCCCCGTCCTCACCCCCGAGGCACTGGCGTCCGCCCGGCGCGGGCAGCGGCTGCTGGTGTCGGCCTGAGCGGACGGCTCGCCCACGCGGCCTGAGCACTCGGCCCGAGCAGGGGCGGGGGCGCGCCGGGCGCGTGCCGCGTCGGTCCGAGATGTGGCGGGGCGTGCCGGGCTGCACCGGGGATGCCTCATCCTCTGGACCGGGGCGGGCGGCCCCTGCGAGGCCAGGGGCACGCGGCCCGTCCGCGGCCGAGGAGTGTCCCGGTGCGGGGCGGGGCACTGTCCCGCCATGCAGGCATGTCTCAACGGAGCCCGGACGGCCGCGGACGGCACGGCGGTGCCGCTCACCCCGCGGGCGCTCGCCGAGTCCGCGGCGCGGGCCGTCGCGGCCGGCGCCACCGAGGTCGTCGTCCGGCCGCGCACGCCCTGCGGGCGGGAGAGCCTGTCGCCGCGCGTGGTGGCGCCCGCGGTCGAGGCGGTCCGGGCCCGGGTGTCCGTGCCGGTCGGAGTGGCCACCGGGGCCCGGACGGAGCCTGGGGCGCCGACCCGCGCGGCGCGCGTGCGGGAGTGGGCGGTGCTGCCCGACTTCGCCCGCGTCGACTGGCACGCACCGGACGCGGAGGAACTGGCCGTCGTCCTGCTCGCCCTGGGCGTCGGCGTGGAGGCCGGTCTGCGGTCGGGCACGGACGGCCCGGACCGGTTCGCCGTCTCGCCGCTCGGTCCCCGGGTGCGGCGCGTCCTGGCGGAGGTGGCGGACCCGTCCGCCGCGACCGCCGAGGCGTCGGCCCGCGCTCTGCTGACGGCCGTCGGCGCGGCGCACGGCCGCCCGGTCCTGCTGCACGGCAGGGAGGGCGGTGCCTGGCCGGTCCTGCGCCTGGCCGGCCGGCTGGGCCTGGCGGCCCGGGCCGGTCTGGCGGACACGCTGGTCCTGCCGGACGGGCGACGGGCCTGCTCGAACGCCGAGTTGGTCGCGGAAGGCCTGCGCCTGCACGGACACGGCGGCCGGAGCCGTAGGCAACAGCCGTAGGCTGGCGGTCCTTCTCGCCACGCCCGCGGGACGGTGCGGGAAGGGCGGCCGGCGCCCGCCTCCGCCCGGCGCATCCGCCGCTCGGGCTCGGACGGCGGCGGTCAGGCCCGGGTGCTCCGGGCGGACGCGGTGTCGCCGCCGCGCCCGCCGCCGCGCTCCACCATCAGACGCGAGCCGGCGCGCTGTTCACCGAAGACGTCGTCCGGGTTGGACAGGACGCAGGTGTCCAGGGAGAGACAGCCGCAGCCGATGCAGTCGGTCAGGTGGTCGCGCAGCCGGTTGAGCTGCTTGATGCGCTCGTCCAGTTCCGCGCGCCAGGCCGCGGAGAGACGGGCCCAGTCCTCGCGGGTGGGGGTGCGCTCCTCGGGGAGTTCGGCGAGTGCCTCACGGATCGTGGCCAGCGGGATGCCGACGCGCTGCGCGGCCCGTACGAAGGCGACCCGCCGCAGCGCGTCCCGGCTGTACCGGCGCTGGTTGCCGGTGGTGCGCCGGCTGCTGATCAAGCCCTTGGCCTCGTAGAAGTGGAGGGCGGAGACGGCCGCTCCGCTGCGGGCGGACATCTGGCCCACGGTCAGCTCGTGGATCTTCTCGGGAATCTGGGGCACTCCCCAGAGCCTACCGACCCCGCCGGGCCCGGCCGCGTTGACAGGGACCCGGGGCACCGAGCATGCTAAGCAGTTGCTTAGACATGGACGTACGCGCGATGCGGGAGGCCGGGCACATGGCAGAGCCGAGGATCTTCACCTCCGCCGACGAGCTGAAGGCGGCGGTGGGCGAGCAGCTGGGGTACACCGACTGGCTGGAGATCGACCAGAAGCGGATCGACCTGTTCGCGGAGGCGACCGGCGACCACCAGTGGATCCACGTGGATCCGGAGAAGGCCGCCGCGGGCCCGTTCGGCACGACGATCGCGCACGGCTATCTGACGCTGTCGCTGCTCCCGCTGTTCGGGCCGCAGCTGATCCGCGTGGAGGGCGTGAAGATGGGCGTCAACTACGGCACGAACAAGGTCCGCTTCCCCGCCCCCGTCCCGGTCGGCTCGCGGCTGCGGTCCACCGCCACGATCACGGGCGTGGACGACGTCAGCGGCGGGGTGCAGGTGACCGTCGCCTTCACCGTGGAGCGCGAGGGCGGCGACAAGCCCGTGTGCGTGGCGGAGTCGGTGTCCCGCTACTACCTCTGAGCGGCATCCTGCCCGCGCGCGGTGTCCGTCCGGGCCCCGACCATGCGCAGGACGAGGCCGGCGTAGAGCGCGCCGACCTCTTCCGGGGTGCGGGGGCCCTCCACGTTGAACCAGCGGGCGACGTCGATGCACAGGGAGAGCACGGCCAGCGTCGTGCCGCGCACGTCGGGGACGTCGAACTCGCCCGCGGCCACGCCCTCCTCGATGACCGCGCGCACCTCGGCGTCGACCAGGCGGCGCAGCGCGACGATCTCGGCGCGGGCGTCCGGGCCGAGGGAGTCGAGTTCGTACTGGACGACGCGCGCGGTGGTGCGCCCGCGCGCGTGCCAGCGGACGAAGGAGCTGACGGCGTCGGCGAGCCGCTCGGTCGCGCTGCCCTCGCGCCGGGCCGCGGTGCGCAGGATCTCCAGCGCCTTCTCGTGGCCGATCCGGCTGATGCGATGGAGCAGCTCTTCCTTGGTCTTGTAGTGGATGTAGAGCGCGGCGGGGCTCATGCCGGCGCGGCCTGCGATGTCGCGGGTCGTCGTCGCGTGGTAGCCGCGCTCGGCGAAGGCCTCCACGGCCGCCACGAGCAGCCGCCGGGCCGCGTCAGGGGTGACCTCGGCCCACGGCTGCGCGTCCTGGCCGGCCGTCTCCTCCGCCGTACTCATCGCTCGTTCGACCCCTCTCTGCGTCCGGGGGTCCACCATACCGCCGAAGCTGAGCGGGCGCTTAGCATCCCCGGTCGGCGGGGTCGTACGCCCGGGGCGCGGGACGGGCGAGGCGCGCGGTCCGAGCGAAGGGGCGGGCAGGCTGCGGGGTGCGGGGTCAGATCTTCTCGAAGGGGTCGTGCTCGGCGAGCAGCTTCTCCAGGCGGGCCTGGTCGACCCGGCTGACGATCTGCCCGGCCTCCTGGCGGTCGCGGATCACCTTGGCGAGCGTGAACGCGGAGGTGACGAGGTAGAGGACGGCGATGCCGAGGAAGGACCGGACCCAGGCATCGGCGTCCAGCCGGAAGATGCCGATGGCGGTGGCCGTCATGGCGACGGCGAACGAGGCGACGGCCTGCCCGTAGAAGGCGGCCGTGCTCTGCTGCTTGACCGGTGTGTCACTCATGCGGTTCAGCATCGGCGGGTGTGGCCCCCGCCACATCCGCCGGGATACTCAGTCCACGTACACCACGTACTCAGACACGCGCCGCCCGCCCCGGTCCGCCCGGCCCACCGCCGCGCTCCCGCGTCCACCGGCCCCCCGGGCCGACCGGCCCGGCCGGCCCACTCGCCCGCTACCCGCCCCCGACCGGCCTCAGAAGGCCGAGACGCCCGTCAGCGCCCGTCCGATGACGAGCTTCTGGATCTGGCTCGTGCCCTCGTAGAGGGTCATCACGCGGGCGTCGCGCAGCAGTTTGCCCACCGGGTACTCGTCGATGTAGCCGTAGCCGCCGAAGACCTGGAGGGCGTTGTTGGCGGCGCGCACGGCGGCCTCCGAGGCGAAGAGCTTGGCCTTGGAGGACTCGACGGCGAACGGCTGCCCGCGGTCGACCAGGTCCGCGACCCGCCAGGTCAGCAGCCGGGCGGCGTCCACGTCGACGGCGATGTCGCTGATCAGCTCCTGGACGAGCTGGTGATGTGCGATGGACCTGCCGAACTGCTCGCGCTCGCCGGCGTGCCGGACGGCCGCGTCCAGGGCGGCCTGGGCTATGCCGACGCAGCCCGCCGCCACCGACATCCGGCCCTTGGCCAGCGCCGACATGGCGACGGAGAAACCCTTGCCCTCCGGGCCCAGCATCGCGGAGGCCGGCACGCGCACGTCCTGGAGGACCAGTTCGGCGGTGGCCTGGCCGCGCAGTCCCAGCTTGCCGTGGATGGTGCGGCGGGTCAGGCCCGGGGTGTCGGTGGGCACCAGGAAGGCGGTCACGCCCTTGTGGCCGGGGGCGTCGGTGGAGCGGGCGAAGAGCAGGACGACGTCGGCCCAGGTGCCGTTGGTGATGAACATCTTGCTGCCGTTGACGACGAAGTCGTCGCCGTCGCGCACCGCCCGGGTCGTGAGGCTGCCCGCGTCGGACCCGGTGCCGGGCTCGGTCAGGCCGAAGCAGCCGACGTACGCGCCGGAGGTCAGGCCCGGCAGCCAGCGCCGCTTCTGCTCCTCGTCGCCCCAGGCGGCGACGGTCTTGGCGACCAGGCCGAGCGAGACGGAGACGATCCCGCGCACGGAGGAGTCGCCGCGGCCCAGTTCCTCGGTCACCAGGCAGTAGGAGAGGTGGTCGCCGCCGCTGCCCCCGTACTCCTCGTCGACGGTCAGCCCGAGGAAGCCGACCTCGCCGAGCTTCTTCACGATGGACCGGTCCACTTCCTCGGCGCGGTCCCAGGCCACGACGTGGGGGGTGATCTCCCGCTCGACGAAGTCCCGGGCGAGCTGCCGCACCGCGGTCTGCTCCTCGCTGAGGCCGAGGTTCATGACGGATCACCCCACAGATGACGGATCTTGAAAGCCGTACATTTAAATTACCACTGCTAGTTTTACGGCGCAGCCCTACTATGTGCGCCATGGCCCGACCGCGCAAGCCCCTCCTGAGCACCGACCGCATTGTCACGACGGCGCGGGACCTCGTGGACGCGGAGGGCCTGGCGGCCGTCTCCACCCGCCGGCTCGCGGCCGAACTGGGCGTCAGCGGTCCCTCCCTCTACAACCACTTCCGCACCAAGGACGAGATCCTGGAGGCGGTCGCGGACTCGGTGAGCGCCCAGGTCGACCTGTCGATGTTCGAGGACGGCCGCGACTGGCGGACCGCGCTGCACGACTGGGCCGTCTCCTACCGGGCCGCGCTGCGCGCCCACCCGAACATCGTCCCGGTCCTGGCCCGCGGCCCCGGCCGCCGGCCGGCCGCGCTGCACCTGGCGGACGCCGTGTACGGCGCGATGGTCGACGCGGGCTGGCCGCCCGCGCAGGCCACCTCCATCGGCGCGCTCATGCGGTACTTCGTCATGGGCTCCGCGCTCGGCTCCTTCGCCGGCGGCTTCGTGGACGACGCCGGTGCCTACGACCCCGCCGACTACCCGCACCTGGGCCAGGCCCACCTGCTCGCCGAGCAGCAGGAGAAGATCGACGAGCGGGCCTTCGAGACGGGCCTCGCGGCGCTCCTGGACGGGCTGGCGCAGCAGTACGCGCGGGACGCGGCGGACGCCGAGGCCGGACAGTAGGAGCAGGACGCGAAGGCCGCGCGGGGCGGGCACCACGCGAAGGCCGGGCGGGAGGCGTGGACCGGGCAGGACGCGCAGGGCCCGGAGGACGCGCAGGGCCCGGAGGACGCGCAGGGCCCGGAGGACGCGCAGAGGACGGGCAGGGGCCGTGGACCGGCCGGGAACAGGCGTGCGCGCCCACCGTTCGGCGGCTGCCGAACCGTCCGTGCCGCATGCTGGGACACATGACCTCGAAGGACCCCCAGGCGCCCGGTCTGGCCGCGCTCGCCGGGCTGATCGCCGACGAGACCCGGGCCGCCTGTCTGCTGGCGCTGCTCGACGGACGGGCGTGGACGGCCGGTGAGCTGGCCCGGCACGCGGGCGTGGCCGCCTCGACGCTCAGCGAACACCTGGGCAAGCTCGTCGCGGGCGGTCTGCTCGCCGAGGAGCGGCAGGGCCGTCACCGCTATGTCCGGCTCGCCGACGCGCGGGTGGCGCAACTGATCGAGGACCTGGCCGCGCAGGTCGCCCCGGCGGCGCGCCGGCCGCGCACCCTGCGGGAGGCCGGTGCCGGCTCCGCGATGGCCCGGGGCCGCACCTGCTACGACCATCTCGCCGGGCGGCTCGGCATCGCGGTCACGGACGCGCTGACCGGGCGCGGACTGCTGCGCCAGGACACCGGGTTCGCGCTCACGGACGCGGGGCTGGACTGGTTCGGCGCGGCGGGCATCGCCCTGGACCGCCGGGGCCGGCGTCCGCTCGCGCGGGCCTGCCTCGACTGGACGGAACGGCGCCCCCACCTGGCCGGGATCGCCGGGGCCGCCCTGTGCCGGCACGCCCTGGACAACGGCTGGTGCGTGCGCATCGGCTCGGAGCGGGCGGTGAAGGTCACCCCGGCCGGCGAACACGCGCTGGCCGAGCTGCTCGGCATCGGACGGGCCGCGCTGTGCTGAGTTCCCGGCCGCGGCGACAGGCGGCGTGCCGTGCCCGGGCAGGGCGGCGGTGTCGCGGGCGCGGCCACCCCGGCCGGGCTCAGAACACCACCAGCGCCCGGCCGCCCTTGCCGGCCCGCATGTTCTCGAAGGCGGCCGGGATGCCGTCCAGGGCGATCCGCTCGGTCACCAGCGCGTCCAGGTCCAGGCGCCCGGCGCGGACGTGTCCGGCGAGCACGGGCAGGTCCTCGGCCGGGTCGCAGTTGCCGTAGACACAGCCGCTCAGGGTGCGGCCCCAGTGGAAGATCTCCAGGGCGTTGAAGGTGACCTGCTGGTCCTTGCCGCCGATGCCGACGACGGTGGTCCGGCCGCCGCGGCGGGTGGACTCCCAGGCGGCGCGGATGGAGACGGCGCGGCCCACGCACTCCACGGAGACGTCGACGCCCTGCCTGCCGGTGAGGGCGCGGATCTCGCGCGGGGTGTTCTCCGAGGCGACGACGTAGTCGGTGGCGCCCGCGCGGCGCGCCAGTTCCTCCTTCCCGGGGCTCACGTCAACGGCGATGATCTGCGCGGCACCCGCGATCCGGGCGGCCTGGAGGGTGGCGAGTCCGACGCCGCCCGCGCCGAAGACGGCCACCGTCTCCCCGGCCCGCACCCGGGCCGAGTGGTGGACGGCGCCGTAGCCGGTGAGGACGGCGCAGCCGAGGAGGGCGGCGTCGGTGAGCGGGACGCCGTCGGGCAGGGGCAGGACGCAGGAGGCGGCGACGACCGTCTCCTCGGCGAACGCGGCGACGTTCAGGCCGGGGTGCAGGTCGGTGCCGTCGGCGGTGCGGGCGTGGACGCCGGCGGCGCCGGTCAGCGCGTCGGCGCACAGCCAGACCTCGCCGAGCGAGCAGGCGTGGCAGGTGCCGCAGGAGGGTGCCCAGTTGAGGACCACGGCATCGCCCGGGGCGACGTGGGTGACGCCGTCGCCGACGGCGAGCACGGTGCCCGCGCCCTCGTGGCCGAGGACGGCGGGGACGGGGACCCGCATGGTGCCGTCGGTCAGGGAGAGGTCGGAGTGGCAGACCCCGGCGGCGGCCAGCCGCAGGCGCACCTGGCCGGGGCCTGGTTCGGGCAGTTCGATCCGGGTGATCTCCAGCGGTGAGCCGATGGCGGGCAGGACGGCGGCACGTACGGCCATGACGCGTGACTCCCTTAGAACTGGAGGGACTTGGTCTGGAGGTATTCGGTGAGTCCGTGCGCGCCGAGTTCGCGGCCGACGCCGGAGGACTTGTAGCCGCCGAAGGGGGCCAGCGGGTTGAACCGGCCGCCGTTGATGTCGACCTGGCCGGTGTCCATCCGGCGGGCGAAGGCGACCGCCTCGGCCTCCTCGCCCGCCCAGACGGCGCCGGCGAGGCCGTAGACCGTGCCGTTGGCGATGCGCAGCGCGTCGTCCTCGTCGTCGTAGCGCAGGACCGTCAGGACCGGCCCGAAGATCTCCTCCTGGGCGATGGTCATGTCCGGGGTGACGTCGGCGAAGACGGTCGGGCTGACGTAGTAGCCCCGCTCGCGCGGGGATCCGGGCCCGCCGGCGACCAGGCGCGCGCCCTCGGCGACGCCCTGCTCGATGTATCCGCGCACCCGGGCGAGCTGCTCGGCGCTGACGAGGGGGCCGATGCGGTCGCCGTACTTGGCGGCGGCCGTGGCGGCCAGTTCGACCGCCTCGTCGTAGTGGTCGCGGTGGACCAGCATGCGGGTCCAGGCGCTGCACGTCTGACCGGAGTTGGACATGACGTTGGCGACGCCGACGTTCACCGCCTTGGCCAGGTCGGCGCTGGGCAGGATGACGTTGGCGGACTTGCCGCCCAGTTCCAGGGCGACCCGCTTGACGGCGGCGCCGGCCGTCGCGCCGATCCGCCGGCCCACCGCCGTGGAGCCGGTGAAGGAGACCAGGTCGACGCCGGGGTGCTCGGCGAGCGCCTGCCCGGCGACCGGGCCGAGGCCGGTGACCAGGTTGAAGACCCCGGCCGGGATCCCGGCCTCGTCGACGGCCTCGGCGAAGAGCTGGGCGGTGAGCGGGGTGTCCTCGGCCGGCTTCAGCACCACGGTGCAGCCGGCGGCGAGCGCGGGGGCCGCCTTGGCGACGATCTGGTGCAGCGGGTAGTTCCAGGGCGTGATGGCGCCGACCACGCCGGCCGGCTCGTGCAGGACGGTGGAGTTGCCGACCCGCTCCTCGAAGGCGTACGTCGCCGCGAGGTCGGCGTAGGACGCGGCGACCGCGATCGGCAGGCCCGCGTGGACGGCCTGGGAGAACGGCAGGGGTGAGCCCAGTTCCGCGGTGACGGTCTCGGCGATCTCGTCCTTGCGGGCCGCCAGTACGTCCCGCAGGGCGGCCAGGCGCGCGGCCCGCTCGGCGGGCGGTGTCGCCGCCCAGCCGGGGAAGGCGGCGCGGGCGGCGCGCACGGCGGCGTCGACGTCCTCGGCGGTGCCGGCGGGCACGGTGGCGAACACCTGTTCGTCGGCGGGGTTCACCACCTCGATGACGTCCCGGTCCGGGGCGGGGCGCCAGGCGCCGTCGATGTACATGCCGTCGTGTGCCTTCATCGTGTTCCTCCGGGGCGGGGGCGTCGTCGCGCTCCGTCGCGCGTCACGACCTCGACAGCCCCATAAACTAGCGCCGATAGTTTTGCGGCGCCAGGGACGCGCTCGCGCCCCGCCCGGTGTCCGCCCGTTCACCCGGGCCCGGCGTCCACCCGTCCGCCCCCTCCGCGTCCGGCCGTACGCCCCCCTGGATCCGGCCGTCCGCTCCCCCCGGACCGCCCGGACGTCCCCTGGAACCGGCCGTTTCCCCTCCTCCCGGTCCGCCCGTACGCCCTCGCGTCCGCCCGGACGTCCCCCGGGGCCCGGCCGTCCGCCCAGCCTCCTGGTCCGGCGGTTCACTCCTCCAGGTCCGGGAGGTGCTCCGGGGCCGGGCAGACCCGTTCGCCGTGCTGGTCGAAGACGAAGAGGTGGGCGAGGTCGACGAGGAGCGGCACCTGCATGCCGTGGCGGAGCCGGATGTCCGGGGTGGTGCGCACGACCAGGTCACCGGGGAGGCGGGGCTCGGCGGCGGGGGCGGGTTCGGGTGCGGCACCGGCCTCCTCGGGGCGGTCGAGCACCACCACGGGTCCCGCGCGCAGCGCCCCGGCCCGCCCGCGCAGGCGTTCCAGCACGGTGCCGTCGCGGCGGCGGCGCCGGTCCGGCCGGCCGGTGGGGCGCGGCGCCTCCAGCTCCGGTACGACGGCCGGGCGGGAGCCGGTGTCGAAGTGGACGAGCACCTCGTGTCCCTGGAACTCGAAGTGTTCCACCAGCCCGGTCAGCGGTACCTCACCGGGCCGGGCGGCGGCCGGGTTCGCGATGCGCACGGCCTCCGAGCGCAGTCCCACGATCACCTCGCGCCCCTGCTGCACGCGCAGCAACTGGTGGTCGCGGGAGAGGGGTTCGGGCAGCCGCAGGAACTGCTTGCCCAGGCTGATGGTCATGGCGCCGCCGAGCGGGGCGCGGACCAGGCCGCGCAGCAGGTTGATGCGCGGGGTGCCGACGAAGGCGGCGACGAACACGTTGCGGGGCAGGGCGTAGACGGCGCGCGGCGTGTCGGCCTGTTGCAGCACTCCCCCGCGCAGCACGGCGACCCGGTCGCCGAGCGACATGGCCTCCGACTGGTCGTGGGTGACGTAGACGGTGGTGACGCCCAGTTCCCTGGTGAGCTGGGCGATCTCGGCTCGCAGGTGGTTGCGGAGCTTGGCGTCGAGGTTGGACAGCGGCTCGTCCATCAGGAAGGCGGTGGGGTGGCGGGCGATGGCACGGCCCATGGCGACGCGCTGGCGCTCGCCGCCGGAGAGCTGGCCGGGGAAGCGGTCGAGGAGGTCCTCGATGCCCAGCATCCGGGCGGTGCTGCCGATGCGGGGGCCGTGGTCGGCGCCGGGCGACTCCATGCGCAGCGGGAAGCCGATGTTGTCGCGGCTGGTCATGTTCGGGTAGAGCGCGAAGTTCTGGAAGACCATCGCCATGTCCCGTCCGGCGGGCGGCAGGTCGTTGGCGTACTCGCCGTCGAGCAGCAGCAGCCCCTCGGTGATGTCCTCCAGGCCGGCGATCATCCTCAGCAGGGTGGACTTGCCGCAGCCGGAGGGGCCGAGCAGGACGAGGAACTCGCCGGGCGCGATGTCCAGCGACAGCCGGTCCACCACCCGGGCGGCCTTGCTGGTGTAGGTCTTGCTCACGTCGTGCAGGGAGATGGCGCGTGTCATGAGGCATGCCTTCGGGGACTCACCGGGGCGCCGGGGCCCGGCGCGTCGGACGCCGCGTGCGGGTCGTACGGGGCGTGTGAGTCACGGAAGTTAACGGAATGCACGGGCCCGGGGAAGACACCGGGCACGATCTCGCACGCTTTCGTCCATCAGGTGAGAACAGGGACGAAAGCGGACGCTCGGATTCAGGGCGGCCGGGGAGGAAGGGGCGGGTCGGTGTCCAGAGGCGGAGGGCGGCGACGGGGTCCGGGACGGGCCGCTGGGGGTGGGGCCGGCGGCCGGTGCGCGGGGCGGGACAGGGCGGCCGGGGCGCGGGCGGGGCTGGGCGGGCGGCTCGGGCCGGTAGCGGGGATCCCGGACGAGCGGGAACCGGCCCGGAAGCTGGGACCCCGGACAAGCGTGAAGCCGCCCGGGAGCCGGGGCACGGAACGGACGGGCACCCGCCCGGAGGCCGGGGCACGGAACGGACAGCCAGGGGCCCGGCCCGGTGGCCGGGTCCGGGATCGGACCGGACGGCCAGGGGTCCGGCTCTCGGGCCGGTGCCCGCGCGGGGCGGGCCGCTGGGGCCGGCGCCCCGCCCGGGGTGCGGTTCACTTCGTCGACGTCAGGTGGGCGAAGACGACCACGTTGCTGGAGTAGCCGGTCCGGCGGGTGTAGAGGCCGCCGCAGGTGATGACGTGCAGTTCGGGTCTGCGGGCGGGTCCGTACACCTCCTTGTCCGGGAAGCGGGCCTTGTCGAAGACCCGCACCTTGTCCACGGTGTAGACGGCGGTACGGCCGTCCGCGCGCCGCACCTCGATGCGGCGGCCCGGCGGGAGCTGGCCGAGCGCGGCGAAGACGGCGGGGCCGGTCCTGGTGTCGCGGTGCCCGACCGCGAGGGCGGTGCCGGACTCCCCCGGCGTGGGACCGCCCCGGTACCAGCCGACCAGCTTGGGCTTGTCGACCGGCGGCGTCTGGAGCTGCCGGCCGGCGTCGAGGCCGATCCCGGTGACGGGCGCGTCGATACCGAGGGACGGGATGCGCAGGGAGGCCGCCGGGGAGCGGGGCAGCGGCCGGGGCGGGGGTGCGGCGGGGGCCGTACCGTCCCGGGGGCCGGACCGCTCGCCCTCCGCGCCCGCGCCGCCGGAACCGCCGCCGTCCGGACCGTCGCCCTCCGCCTCCTGCGCCGCGTCCGTCCCCGCGGTGGCCGTGGCGGCGGTGCGCGGTCCGGCCGCCCGCTGCGGCGCGCCGTGGTCGCGGTGCCCCTCGCACCGCATCCCCACCGTCACCAGGACGGCCGTCAGCACGGCCGTCCTGGCGAGGCGGTAGGCGCGCCTGCGCCGCCAGGGCCTGCGTCCGCGCCTACGCGGCACCATCGGTGCGCCGGCGGTTCAGCCGGAGGTACGCGACCCCGCCGACGACGACGAGACCGACGGCCGCGGCCCCGGCCACCGGGGTGAACGCGGCGGCCGAGGCCAGGCCGCCGCCGCCCGCGTGCACGCCGCCCTTGGGGCCCTGCGGGTCCTTGGCCGCAGGTCCGCCGTGCTGGTCGTTGCCGTCACGCTCGTGGTCCTCGATCTGGTCTCCGGGCCCCTGCGCGCCTTCCTTGCGCCCGCTGTCCTCACGGCAGTTGACGTGGAAGATCTTCTCCTTGGGGACGCCCGCGACGGTCCACATGAGCTTGTACTGCCCGTCGGCCAGCCCGAGCGGGTCGGTGTGTCCGGCACCGGCGGCCAGCGCGATGGTGCCGGTCACGGTGGCGCTGGTGGGCAGCGGGGGCATGGCCTGGATGGTGTAGCCGATGGTCGGCAGGACGTCGAAGTTGACGGCGTCCAGGTAGAACCGGCAGGTGACCGGGTCGTCCTTGGAGACGCCGAAGGGCACGCCCACCCGGTGGATCTTGATGTCGCCGGCCTCCCCCTGGGCCACGGCGACGGGCGCTGCCAGCCACGTGGCACCCGCCGCGGTCAGGGCCGTCAGGGCCGCGGCGGCACGGACGCGGGAGCCGAGGGTGCGTGGGAGTGTCAGGGTGGGCATGCGCGTTCCTCCGAGTCAGACGATTTTCATACAAATCGCTCTTTCACCTGACTCTCTTTCACATCACCCACCGGGTTCACCGCACCTCGCCCCGACGCGCCGCCCACTGTCATCCGTCCGGCGCAACGGAGCGCCGGACACGTCCGCCGTACGTGGCACACGCCCGGCGTTCACGGCGCGCGGCCACCGTGCGCGGCACACGGCCGGCGTACAGCGCAGGAGCGCACGCCCGGCGTGCGGCGCAGGTCCGGCGCACGGCACATGCCGGGTGCGGGGCACGCGCCCGGCGTACGGCGCAGGCACCGTGCACGGCACGCGCCCGGCTCCGGCACGCGGGGTCCGCTCAGTCCAGCACCCGGCCCAGGTACGCCCGCAGCAGCTCCCGCATCTCGCCGATGATCTTCTCGTCGCCGCCGGGATCGACCCGGAAGGCGAGCTGGACGAGGGTGTCGGCGGTCTCCACGGCTATCAGGAACGTGCGGCGCAGATCGTCGCCGGGTTCCTGGCGCAGGTGACCGGCCAGCAGCTGGGTGAGGAGGTCGGCGAGGCGGTGGTTGGGCTCGGCGTGACGGGCGCCGAGCGGTATCTGGTTGCCGAAGTCGACGAGCGAGAAGCCGGGGGCGGTGCGCTTCATCGCCAGGTACTCGTCGAGCACGGCGTCCAGGGCGGAGCGCCAGCCGCCGTCCGCCGTCTCCTTCAGGCGTTCCCGTACGCGTTCGGTGTAGCGCTCCAGGTTGCGGTGGGCCAGCGCGTCGGCCATCGCGCGCTTGTTGCCGAAGAACCGGTAGACCGAGCCGATGGGCACGCCTGCGCGCAGGGCGACGGCGCGCGTGCTCAGCGCGTCGTAACCGACCTCGTCGAGGAGATCGGCGCAGGCGTCGAGGATCCTGGTCAGCCGTTCGGCGCTGCGCCGCTGCACGGGCGCGCGGCGGAGCGGGGTCGCATGGGGCACGGGCCTCATCATGCCTGTCCGCGGCAGCCGGGTGAAGCGCGCCCGGATGCACGCGCCAGGACCGCCGGTGCCCCCGGCGCACGAACGGCACACGCCACGCCCACCTCCGCCACCGCACCGCCGCCCGCCGGGGACGCTCCACCCGCCGCTGCCGCCTCACCCCTTGCGCGCGTCGTACCACCCGCCCGCGTCGTCCCGCCGGCCACTGCCGCCTCACCCGCTGCGGGCGTCGCCCCACCCGCCGCCTCACCCCCTGCGGGCGCCGCACCCCCTGCCCGCGTCACCCCGCCCCCGAACGAAGCACCATCCCGCGACACAGCGCCGCTCCCGGGCGCCGCACCACCCCCCGCCGCAGCCCTGTCCCCCGCCGTAGCGCCCTGCCCCGCAGCGCCGTCCTCCCCCGTAGCGCCGTCCCCCGCGTCGCGCCCTTCCCCGGCGTGGCGCCGTCCCCCGGCGTGGCGCCCTCCGTGGCGTGCGGGTCGGACGCCGTGATGTCCGCCGTGCTCTGCACCGGTTTGCCGGACACCGCCCACACCGTGTCGTCGTCGGCGTACAGCCGGGCCGTGACGTGGTGGGTGCCGCGCGGGACCAGGCGGGCGGAGAGGCGGTACTCGGGGGCGCGCAGACGGCCCACGGGACGGCCGTCGACCAGCAGCCGGGCGAGCCCGCGCCCGGCGGCGGGGCGTGCCGCGGCGCCGGCCGGGGAGAAGCGGAAGCGGCGGACGGTCAGCCGCACGTCCCAGCTGCCGGCGGCGTCCGGCCGCACCTCGACGCCGATCTCCGGTGCGTCCTTCCTGTCCACCTCACGGAAGGCCCGCCCCTCCTCGTCGGTGTGGCCGGTGATCCTGCCCACCGGGCCTGCCGATTTCCCTTCCCCGCTCCCCCGCGCGCCGCCCGCGCCGCACCCCGCCGATCCGGCGAGCAGCAGGGCACAGACCGCGAGCGCGGCGAGAGGCCGGCGCGTCCACGACGTCATGCACCGGAGAGTAGAACAGCGGTCCGATGGCCGGATCCCTCTCAGGTCGGGTTCCGGCCGTCCGCCGCAAGGAGGGCCCGTGGCCCTCTTGCGCGCGCGAAAACGCAATCCTACGGTGATCCATAGGAATCGGGTTGCAAGGGAGCGATCATGAGCGGGGACGCACGCAAGACCGCCGAGGCACTGGAGTACCTCTCCGGATTCGGCAACGAGCACAGCTCGCAGGCCATTGCGGGCGCCCTGCCCGAAGGCCGCAACTCGCCCCAGCGCGCCCCCCTCGGGCTGTACGCGGAACAGCTCAGCGGTACGGCGTTCACCGAGCCCAGGGCGCACAACCGCCGCTCGTGGCTGTACCGCATCCGCCCCTCGGCGGCCCACCCGGCGTTCGCCCGCACCGGCAACGGCACGCTGCGCACGGCGCCCTTCACGCAGACGGTGCCCGACCCGAACCGGCTGCGCTGGAACCCGCTGCCGGAGCCGGGGCGGGGCACGGACTTCCTCGCGGGCCTGTGGACCCTCGGCGGCAACGGCGACGTCGCCCAGCGCACCGGCATGGCGGTGCATCTGTATCACGCCAACTCCTCGATGGAGCGCGTCTTCAGCGACGCGGACGGCGAGCTGCTGATCGTGCCGGAGCGCGGCGGCCTGCTGCTGCGCACCGAGTTCGGCCTGCTGCAGGCCGAGCCGGGCCATGTGGCGCTGATCCCGCGCGGGGTGCGCTTCCGCGTCGAGCTGCTGGACGCGAGCGCCCGCGGCTACGTCTGCGAGAACTACGGCGCCCCCTTCCGCCTCCCCGACCTCGGACCGATCGGCGCCAACGGCCTCGCCAACGCCCGGGACTTCCGCGCGCCGGTCGCCGCCTACGAGGACGTGGAGGGGCCGGTGGAGGTGGTGAACAAGTTCTGCGGCAACCTCTGGTCGGCCACCTACGGCCACTCCCCGCTCGACGTCGTCGCCTGGCACGGCAACCATGTGCCGTACGTCTACGACCTGCGCCGCTTCAACGTCATCGGGACGATCTCCTACGACCACCCGGACCCGTCGGTCTTCACGGTGCTGACCTCGCCGAGCGACACCCCGGGCCTGGCCGGCGTGGACTTCGTCGTCTTCGCGCCGCGCTGGCTGGTGGGCGAGGACACCTTCCGGCCGCCGTACTTCCACCGGAACGTGATGAGCGAGTACATGGGCCTGATCGAGGGCGCCTACGACGCCAAGGCGGAGGGTTTCGTGCCGGGCGGCGGCTCGCTGCACAACATGATGTCGGCGCACGGGCCGGACCGGGAGACCTTCGAGCGGGCGAGCACGGCCGAGCTGGCGCCGCAGAAGATCGACGACGGGCTGGCGTTCATGTTCGAGACGCGCTGGCCGGTCACGCTCACCCCGCACGCGGCCCGGGCGGACCACCTCCAGCAGCGCTACGACGACGTCTGGCAGGGTCTGGAGAAGCACTTCAGGCCGTTGCACTGAGCGGGTCCGACCGGTACGGATAGGCCGTGACCTCCTTTGCTCCGGATTCGATCGTCCTGAACCGCAAGCTGCCGCTGTGGTACCAGGTGTCCCAGTCGCTGCGCGCCTCCATCCTCGGCCGCTCACCCCGGGACCCGCTGCGCCTGCCCACCGAGGAACAGCTGGCCGGGCACTACGGCGTGAGCGTGCTGACCATGCGGCAGGCGCTGAAGGAGCTGGAGGACGAGGGGCTGATCACCCGGCACCGGCGGCGCGGCACGTTCATCGCGCCGGCCGCCCACCGGGGCGCCCCGGTGCGGCTGCTCGGCTCGGTGGACGCGATCGTGGCCCAGCAGTCCGGCATGACGACCGAGCTGCTGGACCACGGCCCGGCACCGGTGACCGGCGAACTCGCCGAGTTCTTCCCGGACCTGGAGGAGGTGGCGGCCTACCACCGGCTGCGCAGCGACGAGAAGACGGGCGAGCCCACCAACCACGCCCGCAACTACGTCCGTCCGGAGCTGGCCGAGCGGATAGCGCCGCAGGACCTGGTGCGCTGGCCGATGACCAAGGTGCTGCGGGACGTGGTGGGCGCCGACATCAGCCGGATCACGGACACCGTGCAGGCGCGGCTGGCCGACCCGGAGACGGCGCGGCTGCTGGAAGTGCCGCTGCTCAGCCCGATCCTGCACTACACGGGGATCACCTACGACGGTGCGGGCAGGCCGCTGGACGTGGTGGTCATCCACTACCGCGGGGACCGTTTCTCCTTCACGGTGACGCTCGACGCAACGTGACCTGCCCGCCGTCGCCGCGTCGTACGATGCCCGGCGTGACGCACGACGACGCCCCGCTGCTGGCGGACCTCATGCCGTGGTCCGTCGCACCGCCGCGGCTGGGCCGGGCATGGCCCGCGGCCCCGGACCCGGCGAGTCTCAAGGCCCGCTGGGACGCCCTGCTGAAGGCGGCGGGGCCCGGCCGGGAGGCCCTGTTCGAGCCGACCCGCTCGCGCACGCCGTACACCGCGGTGGGGCAGCTGCCCGGCCGGTCCGGCGGCACCGAGCCGCTGGTACGGGCCTCGGGGCCGTGTCCGGAGCCGGTCCGGGTGCTGATGGCCCCCTTCGACGAGCAGTGGCTCCTGCCGGACAACCGGCTGATCGACGCGGCCCGGCCCGAGCTGTGGCGGGTGGCGGACGACCGGCAGATCTTCGCGGTGGAGACGGGCGCGGCCGCGGGCGCCGGGGAGCCGGCGCTGCTGGCGACGTCGCTGCCGCCGTTCCCGCGGCCGGGCCGGATCCGCCCGCTGTACCGCCGCCCGGGGGCGCGGGAGCCGAACCTGGCGCCCGGTCTGCCGGAGTACCTGGCGGCCCGTCTCGGGCACCGGCCCGACCCGGTCGACGTGCTCGCCTGGGCGCTGGCGGCCGCCCGGCCGGGCCCGGGCGGCCTCGCCGTCCCGCTCACCGCGGACCCCGGGCGGTGGGCGCGGGGCGTCGAGGCGGGGCGCAGGGCGCTGTGGCTGATGCGCCGCGACGGTGAGCGGCCCAGGCTGCCCGGCGGCCGCCGCCCGTACGTCCGCGCGCCCCTGCCGGCCCGCCCGCTCGCCCTCCACTACGACCGGGACGAGGAGACCCTCCACCTCGACGGGGGCCGCATCTCGCCCGTGCCCGCGGCGGCCTGGGACTTCACGGTCGGCTCGGTACGGGTCCTGGAGCAGTGGTTCACGGCCCGCACGGCGCAGGGCGAACCGGGCACCCTGTCGGCGCTCCGCCCGGCCGCCTGGCCGCAGACGTGGACCTCGGAGCTGCTGGAACTCATCACCGTGCTGGCGCTGCTGGGCGAAGTGCGGGCCGGCGGGGAGACGGCGGCGCCGGAGGTGGGGGACGCCGTCACGGCCGCCGATCTGCGGGCTGCGGGGGTGCTGCCGGTCCCGGAGGCGGCCCGCCGGCCGGCCTCGGTCCTCGGCCTCGCGGAAGAGGGCCCCGGGGGCCAGTTCACCCTGATCTGACGGCAGGCCCCGCGGGGCCGGCGACACGGACCGCCTCACGGACCGCCTCCGGACCGGGCCTGCCGGTCCCCCGGTGCCTCCCGCGCCTCTACGCCTCCCGCGCCTTCACACCTTCCGTGCGTTCACGCCGTGCGCGTCCGCCGGGTGTGCCCGAGCCGTACGTGCGTCCTGCCCCACCCGTGCGGCGCGCCGGCGGCGCGTGCCTCAGCCGCGCGGCGCGAAGCCGTCCAGGACGCGCCCCAGGGCCCGTTCGAACACCGCCTCCAGGTCGATGGGCCCGGCGTCCTCCGCGAAGGAGGCCGCCAGCCTCGGATAGGCGCCGGTGGCGATCTGGCCGCCCAGGTAGGCGATCCGCACCGCCGTCTCCTGCTCCTCGGACCAGGGCAGGGAGCGGGCGCGTTCGGCGACGGCCAGTTCGTTGGAGACGTACATGGTCACCACGGCGTTGACCATGGCGACCAGCTCCATCTTGGTGCCGTAGGACGCCTCCAGGGGGTCCAGGCAGCCCAGGCAGTGCTCCAGGTAGCGCAGGACGTTGGGGCTGAAGCCGTAGACGCCCGACATCAGGCGCGGCAGCCAGGTGTGGCGGCGCATGAGGTCCCGGGACTGGTGGCCCACGCGGAGCATGTCGGCGCGCCAGTCGCCGCTGGGCTCCCACACCTCGTGCTCGCCGCTGACGGCGTCCACCATCAGCTCGTACAGGTCCTCCTTGCGGGGGACGTAGTTGTACAGCGACATGGTGCCGCAGCCCAGTTCGGCCGCGACGTGCCGCATCGAGACCGCCTCCAGACCGCCCTCGTCGGCCAGCCGTACGGCCGCCGCCGCGATGTCGGCGCGTGTGTAGGCGGGCCGCGGTCCCCGTCCCGCCCGTTCGGGACGGGACCAGATCACTTCGGGTCGGGCCGGTCGGCCAGCCATGGATCATCACCTCGCCCCCTCATCCTAGTTACGTACACCGTACGTAGTGCGCTATGGTCGACGCATGACAACTACGTACGCCGTACTTAGTGAAGGTCTTCAGAAGCGTTTCGGGGACGTCCGTGCCGTGCGCGGCCTGGACCTGGCGGTGGCGGAGGGCACGGTCTGCGGCGTGCTCGGGCCGAACGGCGCCGGCAAGACGACGGCCGTGCGGCTGCTGACCACGCTGCTGCGACCGGACGCCGGCTCGGCCCTCGTGGCCGGGTGCGACCTGGTGCGCGACCCGGCCGCCGTGCGCCGCCGGATCGGGGTGACCGGGCAGGACACGTCCGTGGACGCGGACCTCACCGGGCGGCAGAACCTGCGGCTGTTCGCCCGGCTGCACCGCGTCGCCGGCGCGGCGGCGCGCACGGACGAACTGCTGGAGCGGTTCGGTCTCACGGAGGCCGCCGACCGGACCGCGTCGACCTACTCGGGCGGGATGCGCCGCCGCCTCGACCTCGCGGCCAGCCTGCTGCGTCCGCCCGCCGTCCTGTTCCTGGACGAGCCGACCACCGGCCTCGACCCGGCCAGCCGCAACCGCATCTGGGACGCCGTGCGCGAGCTGAAGCAGCAGGGCACGACGGTGGTGCTGACCACCCAGTACCTGGAGGAGGCCGACCGGCTGGCCGACGACATCGCCCTGGTGGACCGGGGCCGCATCACGCAGACCGGATCACCGGCCCAGCTCAAGGCCCTGATCGGCACGCACGCCGAGGTCGTCGTCGCCCACCCGGACGAGATGACGCGGGCGGCGGCCGTCCTGGACCGGCTCACCGGCACCGAGCCGGTGTTCGACCACGAGCGGGGCGCCGTCGGCGCGGTCGCCACCGACCCGACCCTCACCCTGCCCCGCCTGGTGCGCGAACTGGACGCGGCGGGAGTGCCGCTGCTCGACGCGAGCCTGCGGCCGCCCACCCTGGACGACGTCTTCCTCCGGCTGACCGGAGCCGCCCCCGACAGCGAGGAGATCGCGGCATGAGCACGCTCACGTACGACGGCACGGCGATGGTGGGCCGGCAGCTGCGCCGGGTCCGCAACAACCCGGGCCTGGCGGTCCTCACCCAGATCATGCCCATCAACATGCTGCTGTTCTTCGGCTACGTCTTCGGCAGTGCGCTGGCGATGCCCGGCCGGGAGTACCGTGCCTTCCTCGTGCCGGGGCTCCTGGCGGCGACGGCGGCCGGCGGGATCATGACGGGGATGTTCCAGGCCGCGCAGGACACCCACCGGGGGGTGATGGACCGGTTCCGCGCCATGCCGGTGAGCCGGGCGGCCGTGCCGCTCGGGCAGGCGGTGGCCGACCTCGTCGTCACCGCGGCGGGCACGGTGCCGCTGCTGCTGGTCGGGCTGGCCGTCGGCTGGCGGATCGAGGGCGGCGCGGCGGGGGCGGCGGGCGCCGTGGGACTGCTGCTGCTCTTCCGGTTCGCGTGCACCTGGGCCGGGATCCTGCTGGGGCTGCTCACGCGGAGCGAGGAGGCGGCCGGTCAGCTCGGCGCCTCGACCTTCGTCCTGCCGCTGCTGTCCAACGCCTACATCCCCACCGGCGACCTGACCCCCTGGCTGCGCACCCTGGCCGAGTGGAACCCGATCAGCGCGGTGACCACGGCCTTGCGCGACCTCTTCGGGAATGCCGCGGTGCCCCAGCACGCCGCCTGGCCGACGGCCCACCCGGTCGCCGGGACGCTGGCCTGGTGCGCGGTGCTGCTCGCCGTGTGCGCGCCCCTGGCGGTACGGCGGTACGCGCGCGCCGGGGGCTGACGGAGGGGGTGGAGTGCGGACCCCGGCGGGCCGGTGCGCGGGGGCGGGTCCGGGCGCCGGCCCGAAGGCCGGTCCGGACGCCGGCGGTGGCACGCCCAACGGGCGCCGCGGGCCGTGGGGATGGCGGACGGCGGGACCGCGGCGCGGTACGGGACGGTGTGGTGATCCGGTCCCGGACCCGTGCCCCGAGCGGACGCAGGTCCAGGAACGTCCACGGCGCCCTCCGGAGGTGCCGGAGAGGCCGGGGACGGCGGTGCCGCTAGTGCCCGCCGAACAGCGAGCGGCGCAGCCGGCGCAGGGGCGCGAACAGCGACACCCGGCGCATCCGCGCACCCCTGCCCGTGCGGTCGTGCGCGCCACGCGCGGTGAGTTCACGCATCAGCAACGTCGCCTCGGCTGCCTCTCGCTGCGGGACGGCAGGACCGCCCAGCACCGCGAGATGGCGGTCGAGGCGCGAGCTGGTCGCGCTGCTTCCGCAGGTGATCGCAGGGACCCTCGCCCTGCTGCGCACTGTTATCTGCTCCATGTCACTCCCCACCCGTACGAGTCCACCCGGCCCGGGCAGGGTAACCCTATCGCCCCCCACGGGCATGCGTGTATCACGGTCGCAGGATTCACCTTCTGCGCAAGGGGGTTGACGACTACTCTCCGAATGCGCCCGATTCCGCGGCGAGTTGGACAACGGCTGGCAGACGGGTCGCGGCGCCCGCGGGCACCGCCGCGCGGTCACGGCGAGTGATGCGGCACCGGGGCGGCAGCACGGTCCGCCGAGGGCGTGTCCCCGGCGGCACGAACGCCCGCCCCCGGACGGGGAGGCGGGCGTCGCGCCGTTCTCCTCACCGCCGCCGGAACGTGGGCGATCTCACGTCGCGGTGCCGGTGCGGCGTCGGGCGGTGGGACGGCCGGTCGGGCAGCCGGTGTCAGGCGGCGCTGTTGAGCACCGGCAGGTAACCGCTCGAGTGGCCGGTCGCCGTCGGGTGGTAGGACTCGCCGATGTCGAGCCAGTTGACGCTGTGCAGCCAGGAGCTGCCGGAGCAGATCTCGTGACCGCCGAAGGTGGTGCGGACGTCGCCGAAGGTGAAGCCGTGGTTCGCGGCGACCTTGGCGATGGCCGCGTCGATGTAGTCGGCCGCGCCGTTGATGGCCGACCGCTTGGCCTCCGACAGGCCGAGGCAGGTCTGGCCGAGCAGGTAGAAGCGGGGGTAGCCGATCACGACGACGTGAGCGGAGGGCGCCTTGCCGCGGATCACCGAGTACAGGTTGTCGAGCTTGCCGGGCAGCGTCGAGTCGACGTAGGCCTTGGCGGTGGCGATGCGGGAGAGGCAGGTGCTGTCGGACTGGAGCACACAGGTCGTCATGACGTCGGAGAACCCGGCGTCGTTGCCGCCGATGGTGATGGAGACGAGGGACGTGCCGGAATTGAGCGGGCCGAGCTGGTTGGCGAGGACGTCGTCGGTCCTGGCGCCCGAGCAGGCGGTGAAGGCGAACGACGAGGGGGCGTGGGCGGCGTTCCAGAGGTAGGGGTACGCCTTGGTGCTGCGGTCGCAGTCGCCGCTGGAGCTGATGTAACTGCCGGCGCCCACCCCGGAGGAGTAGGAGTCGCCGAGGGCCACATAGCCCCCGGTGGCGGCCGGCTGCGCTGCCTGCGCCGCGGCCGTCCCGGTGAGGACGAGACCGACGGTGAGCAGAAGTGAGCCGACGCGTGCGGCAATTCGGGAACGTCTCATGGAACCTCCCTTTAGCAGCTTCTCTGCCGCATCCGTGGTAGCAGCTACGCGCGTCAACTGGAAGTGTCCATGCCAAGAAAGTTCATGAACTCCCGGGAAATCAGGGGGCGCAGGGGCGCACCCGGCGTACGGCCGACGCCCTCCTCGAACACTCCGTCAGAGGATGACAAGAACCCGTACGGGCGGCTTCGTCGCGTTGACGGACCCCGCACGGCTGGGCGCCGGGGAGGAGCGGGGGCCGGGACGCGACGCGGACGGGGGTGAGGTACGTCCCCGCCGTGCGCGCCCCGACCCTGCCGGAGCCCTCCCTGACGGTCCGCAAGCCGGTGCCGAACCGGCGGACCGGGCGCTGGCTACCGCTTGCCGCACGCGTGGCCCGTCCAGCTGGCGACCCGTCTGTCCGGCACCCGCTCCGACCCGTTCGCGGGGCCCTGCCCATCGGCCGAGGCAGGCCGCCGCGGACGGCATCCCCCTCCTCGGTCCCGGGCCGGGGCCGGGCGGGGCCGGGGCCGGGGCCGGAAGGAGTGCGACAACTGCTGCCGTCGCGGGAACCGGCCGTGCCGCAGGGGTGAGTGAGTACGCGTCAACGGTCGGGGGCGGGGCGCCGGGCCCGGCGCGCTCCTGTACGGGCACGGCGCGATGCGGTGCAGTGCCCGAGGCGGAGCGCGCCGGGCGCATGCGGCCGGAGCGGGGTCCGGGCGCGTCCGGCCGGGCGAAGCGGCCGACACGCGACGTACGGCCGGGAAACGGGGTGCGCGGGGCGGTCCGGTGACAGATCATGGCGGCATGTCTGCGAACCCACACGACGCTCTGCCGATCCGGCTCAACGTCGACGACTCCGACTCGCCGTCCGACGTCGTCGACGCGCTGTTCCTCGGCCGCTTCGCGACGGGCGAGCAGCCGTTCTCGCACGCGGTCAACATCGAACGGGTCCGGTCCGGCGCCACGCTGCTCCCGGACGGCGCCCGGGTGCTGCGGGTGGCCCGCGACGACGACCGCAGCGCCACCCTCGCGGAGGGCGACGGCTGGACCCTGCTGGTCTCCCGCTGGAACCGCGGGGCGGACGTCACGGTCACCGCGACCGACGCCGGCCTGGCCCAGCGGATCCTGGACCAGGCCACGGACGGCGCGGCGGACGAACCCGAGCCGCAGCCGGAGAACGTGACGATGGGCTTCTGGTACGTCTCCCCGCGGCGCGGCCCGCACCGCACCACCCGGCAGATCGCCGCGGGCACCTGGGACGAGATCCGGGCCAACTACACGGCGCCGGTCGCGGACGCGATGGACCGCCTGATGAAGACCGGCCCCCAGGACATCGCGGGCCGCCTCCTGCTGCTGCACGGGCCGCCGGGCACCGGCAAGACCTCCGCGCTGCGGACGCTGGCCCGCTCCTGGCGGGACTGGTGCCAGGTGGACTGCGTCCTCGACCCCGAGCGGCTGTTCTCGGACGTCGGCTACCTGATGGACATCGCCATCGGTGAGGAGGACTCGGCGGGCAGGGGCCGCTGGCGGCTGCTCCTGCTGGAGGACTGCGACGAACTGATCCGCGGCGAGGCCAAGCACACGGCGGGCCAGGCCCTCTCGCGCCTGCTGAACCTCACGGACGGCCTGCTCGGCCAGGGCCGCAACGTGCTGGTCGGGGTGACGACCAACGAGGACCTGGAGCGGCTGCACCCCGCCGTGGTCCGGCCGGGCCGCTGCCTGGCCCGCATCGAGGTGGGCCGGCTGACCCGCCGGGAGGCGGTGGACTGGCTGGGCACGGAGGAGGGCGTGGGCCGCGAGGGGGCGACCCTGGCCGAGCTGTACGCGCTGCGCCGGGGCACCTCCCCGACGGCGCTCCCGGAGCCGCGGGAGGGCGCCGACGCGGGGCTGTACCTGTAGGACGCCGGTGCCCGGCCGGCAGCCCTCGGCCTGTGCCGCGTGGGCCGGGGTGTTTTCATGGGCGTATGACCCTGTTCGTCGGGACGTCGGGGTGGCAGTACAAGGACTGGCGGGGCGTGCTGTACCCGCAGGGGTGCCCGGTGCGCCGGTGGCTGGAGGAGTACGCCGCCGCGTTCGCCACGGTGGAGGTCAACAACGCCTTCTACCGGCTGCCGTCGCGGGAGACCTTCGAGGCGTGGCGGGAGCGGCTGCCGCCCGGCTTCGTCGTCGCGGTCAAGGCGAGCCGCTTCCTGTCCCACGTCAAGCGCCTCAAGGACCCCGAGGAGCCGGTGCACCGGCTGATGGCCCACGCCTCGGGCCTCGGCGACCGGCTCGGCCCGGTGCTGCTCCAGCTGCCGCCCACGCTGCGCGCCGATCCCGGCCTGCTGGACGCCTGCCTCGCGTGCTTCCCGCCGGGCACCCGGGTGGCGGTGGAGCCGCGGCACGAGTCGTGGTGGACGCCGCCGGTGCGGACGGTGCTGGAGCTGCGGGGCGCCGCCCTGTGCTGGGCCGACGTCCTCGGCCGCCCGGTCACCCCGCTGTGGGTGACGGCCGGGTGGGGCTACGTCCGTTTCCACCAGGGCCGCGCCCGGGCGTGGCCGCACTACGGCCGCAGGTCCCTGGAGAGCTGGGCGGACCGCGTCGCCACGGGCTGGCCGGCCGGCCGGGACACCGACGTGTACGCGTACTTCAACAACGACCCGACGGGGGCGGCGGTGCGGGACGCGGTGGTGTTCGCGCACGTGGCCCGGCGCGCGGGCCTGACGGTGACACGCACGCCGGAGCGGGCGCCCGCGCGGCACCCCTGACGGGGCGCGCACGTCGGCGGGAGCGCGCACGTCCGGCGGCGCACGCCCCGGCCGGCAGGCGGGGCCTAGTTACCAGACTCCGGCCGGGCGAGGCGTCCCACTTCCTGCTTCCCGTACCCCGTCGGGGGGCCTGCTTCCCAGACGCCGGCCGGGCGGGGCCTACTGCTTCCTGCCTCCCGGACTCCGGCGGGCGTGCCCTAGTTCCCGTACGCCGCCCGCAGGGCGTCCCGTACGGCCGCGTGCGCCGTGTCCTCGTCCAGGCCCAGCCGCCGCACCCGCTCCGCGTAGGCCTGGGCGGCGGCGGCCGCCTCGCGGGCCGAGGCCGAGTCCGCGGCGGCCACGAACGTGCCGTTGCGCCCCCGCGTCTCGATCACCCCGTCCGCCTCCAGCGCGCGGTACGCCTTGGCGACCGTGTTCGCCGCCAGTCCGAGCGTCTCGGCGAGCCCGCGCACCGTCGGCAGCCGGTATCCCACCGGCAGCGCCCCCGACCGCGCCTGTTCGGAGATCTGGGCCCGCACCTGCTCGTAGGGCGGTGCGCCGTCGTCGACATGGATCCTCAAGGTCACGGGGTGATTGTCGCGCACCGGCGCACTGAGCGGCGGACCGGCCGGGTGCCGGGGCGGCCGGCGGAAAATGGGAGGCGGGCGGCCGGGGCCGCCCCGTAGCGTGCGCGCCCATGACCGTGATCGTCCGTGACCTGCGCCCCGACGCGCCCGCCGACCTGGAGGGCTTCGCCCGCGTGCGCCGGCTGGCGCTGCCCTTCGTCCTGTTCACCCCCGAGTCCCTCACCCACACCCTCACCCGCATGCACCCCGACGCCCGTTACCGTCCGCTGATAGCCGTGGCGGACGGCGAGGTGATCGGCACGGCCCAGGTGCACTTCGCCCACGAGAGCCCGGAACCCGGCCAGGGCAACATCAACGTGTACGTGCACCCCGAGCACACCGGACGCGGTGCGGGCTCCCTGCTCGTGCGCACCGCCGAGGAGTACCTGGCCGCCCACGGCGCGGTGCGGCTGCACTCCTGGGTGCTGGACGCGCCCGGCAACCGCGCCTTCGCCGAGCGGCACGGCTACCGCAGCAGCCGCTCCGCCCACTTCCTCCGCCTCGACCTGGCGGCGGGCCACCTCCCGCCGCTCCAGGACCCGCCGCCCGGGGTGGAGCTGCGCCGGGGGTCGGACTACGCGGATGACCCGCGTCCGCTGTTCGACCTGGACGCGGAGACGGTGGGCGACGAACCGAGCGACGTGGCCGCGGAGTTGACGGACTACGAGGCCTGGCTGGAGGAGACCTGGCGGAACCCGCTGCTGAACCGCGAGCTGACGTCCGTCGCCGTGGTCGAGGGCCGTCCGGCGGCGTTCACCCTGGCCTACACGGACGGCGGGACCCGCTACAGCACCGGCATGACCGGCACCGCCCGCGCCTTCCGCGGCCGGGGCCTGGCCAAGCTCGCCAAGAACGACTCGCTGCACCGCGCCCGCGCGGCCGGCATCACGGAGGCGTTCACCGGGAACGACACCGGCAACGGGCCGATGATCGCGATCAACAGGTGGTTCGGGTACGAGGTCTGCGCGGCGGAGGTGCGGTATGTCCGTGAACTCGCCTGAGCCGCCCGGCACGGTGGACGTCGTCCTCGTCAAGGGCGGCCGGACGAAGATCCGTTACCCGGCCGTGCCCGTCGCGGACGACGGGGTGCGGATCGTGGTGCGCGCGCCCTGGGCGGGCGCGGGCGTACGCGACTTCGGCTTCGTGCGCTTCGAGCCGGGCGACGTCTTCACCGAGTACTACTGGCGGGACCGGTGGTACGCGGTGAAGGAGGTTCGCGACGGCGGCGGGCGGCTGAAGGGCTGGTACTGCGACATCACCCGCCCCGCCGTGCTCACGGGCACGGACCTGGTCGTGGAGGACCTGGACCTGGACCTGTGGCGCTCCGCCGACGGCACGGACGTACGCCGCCTGGACGAGGACGAGTTCGCGGCGAGCGGCCTGGCGCAGCGCGATCCGGCGGCGGCCGGCGCGGCTGTGGCGGCCCTCGGCGAACTGGAGTCGCTGGCCCGCGAGGGCGGCTCCGGCTTCACCGCGCTGCTGGCCTGAGCCGGTCACGCCACCGTCGCCACCACGGCGTACCGCTCGTCGGTCACCGCCTTGCCCCAGAGCCGGGCGTCATCCGACAGGTGTTCGACACGAGTGTGGTCCACGAGGGGCGTGAGGAGAGTGAGAAGCCGCTCGGTGGGTATGCCGACGGGCGTGACCGTGCCCCAGACGCCCTCGACGAGGACCAGCCGCCCGGCGGGCCGCAGCAGCTCCCGCCAGTGCCGCAGGGCACCGGCGGGATCCGGCAGCGCCCACAGCACGTGGCGGACCAGGACGGTGTCGAAGCGCCCCCGGTCCACCGGCGGGCTCGCCGCGTCACCGACGAGGAAGGCGGCGTCCCGGCCTGCGAGCTTCGCGCGGGCCAGGGCCACCATGGCCGGGGAGCTGTCGACGCCGGTGACCCGGTGTCCCTGTTCGGCCGCGAGGAGCGAGAGGCTGCCGGTGCCGCAGCCGAGGTCGAGGAGGTCGGCGGGGTGCTCCGGCAGCCAGTCGCGCAGCCGCCGCGCCCAGGCGGCACGCACCTGCGGATCGCGCAGCCCGTGATCGGGTTCGTCGTCGAAGACGGGCGCCTGCGCGTCCCAGTCCACCGCCGCTGGAGCCGGGCTCCGGCCGGCCGCGTCACCATCGGTCGTCGTGTGTGCACTCATGGCCCCAAGAGTGACACCCACCACTGACACCCGGATCGTGACAGCCGCCACAGACAGACCAGCACCGATGAGCAAGTCTCGCCCGAAAGGTCTACCTCCGTGAGAACACGGAACCCGGTAGACGTCGAAGGAGGCCCCGATGCGCCGTGTGACAGTGCAGAAGCCCCTGACGAGGAAGACGGAATCCCGCCGGATCCACGAGGAGCCCGATGAGCGTCCCGCCGGCCGGCCCGAGGTCCGCAAGGACATCGCGCGCACCTGGTGGCCGGAGGGATGACCGCCCGCAGAGGTCCCGGACGCGCCGGAACCCCCCTTGCGCCCGCCCCCGCGGCAGCCCGCGCGCACCCCTGCCGCACCCCCTGTCTGAGCGCAGCCTCAGCGCTCCCTTAACGCGGCCATAAGGTTCTCCCCGCACCGTCCTCGACGGGCGGCCGCCCCGTTCTCCGGGGCTAGTTTCTGACCCACCCCACGGGATCCGTCCCGGTGTCGGCACCGTCAGAAACGACCGTCGCGAGGAGTTCCTCCATGCCCGCACGCCCCGCACGCCCCGGCCGCAAGTCCGCCCCGCTCGCCGCCCTCGCTCTGGCGCCGCTCGCCCTGACCGCGCTCGCCGCCGCGCCCGCGTCCGCGCACGGCACGATGGGCGGGCCGGTCAGCCGGGTGTTCCAGTGCTACGCCGAGGGCCCGGAGAGCCCGAGGTCGGCGGCCTGCAGGGCGGCGGTCGCCGCCGGCGGCACCCAGGCCCTGTACGACTGGAACGGCGTCCGGATCGGCGACGTGAACGGCCGGCACCAGGCCCGGATCCCGGACGGCAAGCTGTGCAGCGCGAACGACCCCGCGTTCAAGGGCCTCGACCTGCCCCGCGCCGACTGGCCCGCGACCGCCGTGCGCAGCGGGGCGTACACCTTCAAGTACCGCGTGACCGCCCAGCACAAGGGCACGTTCACCGTGTACATCACCAAGCCCGGCCACGACCCGGCGAAGCCGCCCGCCTGGGCGGACCTGGACCTCGCGCACCCGGTGGCCACGGTCACCGACCCGGTGGCCTCGGGCGGCTTCTACACCTTCTCCGGCACGCTGCCCCAGCGCACCGGCAAGCAGTTGCTGTACGCGGTGTGGCAGCGCTCGGACAGCCCCGAGGCGTTCTACTCCTGCTCGGACGTCACCTTCCCCGGGGGCGGGAGCGGCGCGGCGGCGCCGGGTGGCTCCGCCCCGGCGCCGTCGGCCTCCGCGCCGACCGAACGGCAGATCGAGGACGGCGCCGGCAGATCGACGGTCCGGCACGACCACCACGACCACGGGAACACCGGTACCGGCGCCGAGGCCACGCCGAACGCCGCGCCCGCCACCGGGGGCACCGCCCAGGGCGCCCCGGGGGCCACCCCGCGGTCCGGTACGGCCGCCGGGGCGGACGCGGGTCCCCGCAGCCAGATCGCGGGCGGGGGCCGCAGCCTCGCCGAGACCGGCGGCGGGAGCACCGCCCTGTACGCGGTGGCCGGCGGCGCGGCCGCGCTGGCGGCCGGCTCCGCGGCGCTGTTCCTCTCCGTGCGGCGGCGCGCCGCCGGCCGGCACGGCCGCTGAGGCGCGGGCGCGCGTACCGGGGCCCGTCCGGCGGCCTCCGCCGGACGGGCCCCGGCGTGCGCGACGTGTCAGCTGACCGCGGACGCGCAGGTGGTGGCGGTGGCGTGGGCGGGGTCGAGCGCGTTGGCCACCTCGTGGAAGGCGATGCGGTCGATCGTGCCGATGGCCACGTGCTCGGACAGGTCGAGCGGGCAGAGGTCCTGCAGCAGGACGTTGCGGACGTCGGAGCCGGTGAGGTACTGGGTCCGCCAGGGGGTGGCCACCTCGTCGTACTGGGTGGCGATCACCGTGTAGTGCACGCCGGGCACGGTGTCGCCGCCCGCGTTGAGCCGGGTGAGGAAGGCGGACCCGGCGATCTGGTCGGCGAGGCCGGGGGTGGCCTCGGAGAGCAGGTCGCTCGCGCCGGGGAAGTACGGCAGCAGGTGGGTGAGGCCGCTGAGGGTGGTGCCGTGGCTGTCGGGCGCGACACCGACGAGGGCGTTCACCTTGGCCGCGCCGCCGAGGAACTTCAGGTAGTAGCGGGGCATCATGCCGCCCTGCGAGTGGCCGACGAGGTCGGCCTTGGCGGCGCCGGTGGCGGCGAGCACCTTGTCGACGAAGGCGGACAGCTGCCCGGCCGACTTGTCGATGGGCCCCAGGCCGTTGAAGACCGGGACGCCGGGCAGCTGCCCGTAGCCGAGGGAGAAGACGCAGTACCCGCGGCTCTCCAGGTACGGGGCGAGGGTGAGCCAGTTGTCGACGGAGTTGCCGAAGGTGCCGTGGACCAGGACGACGGGGCGGGGGTGGGCGGCCGAGGGCTTGCAGGCGTAGTCGTTCCAGCCGGTGCTCGGGGCGGCGGCGGTGCCGGACGCGGCGTGGGCCGTGGCGGCGGGGACGGTGGCGACGGCCGCGGCCAGCAGCAGGGCGGCGAGGTGTCTCAGGGCGCGCCTGAAGGGCAGCATCGTGTGATCTCCTTGCGGCTCGAGGGGAGTGCGACGGCACTGAGCGCTGTGATCCGGATCACGGGATGCTGTTCACTCGTCAAGTTACGGACGAGTAGGCCAAGGGGGAAGTTACGCGTCAGTAAAGAATTCTCGTGGGCGTGCGAACGGCCAATGTCCGCGCATCGCACGGGACCTGACTCCCTGTCACCAAGCGGGGCGAACGGGGCCGTGCGGCGCGATGCGCGACGGCCGCTCCCCAGGGCGCGCACCAACGTCCTCACCGGCGCCCCGGACCGCCCCCGCACGGCCTCCGGGCCGGCTCCTCCGCGGCCGGCCCTCGGCGGCACGGCCTCCGCGGCCGGCCCTCGGCGGCGGGGGTGCGGGCCCGGCCCCCAGCGGTCAGCACGACCGGCCGGGCGCGCGTCCCCGGAGCGGGGGCGGCGCACGGCGTACCCCTTGCGCGGGGGACGCGAGCCACCTGGCGGACGGCACCGTGCTCACCCCGCCGTGGGCCGGCGTGACCGCCCCCCGCCCCTCACGCGGCCAGCGTCCCCGGGATCACCGCCCGGGGCCCGAACCTGGCCCGCGCGCGGTCCGCGACCTCCTCGATACGGCGGAGCTTCTCGTCGGCGGGGTCGAAGGTGAGCTGGTGGGAGGCCTGTTCGGCGGGGGCCAGGCCCTCGGCGCGCAGGGCGAGCGCGCGGACCCGGGCGCGCTGGAGCCCCAGGGTCTCGTAGAGGCCGTAGGCGGCCCCGGTCAGCGTCGCCGAGTGGGCGGTGGGTTCCGCCAGCGTGCGCGTGCGGACGATCGCGGAGCGGTCGGCGTGGCGCACGGTGAGGGTCAGGGTGCGGCACACCTTGTCGAGGGCGCGCAGCCGGGCGCCCAGGTCCCCGGCGGCCGACAGCAGCGCGGCGCGGTGCCGGCCGGGGTCGAGTTCGTCGCGGTCGAAGAGGCGTTCCGCGGCCAGGGACCTGGAGACGGCGTTGGGGACGACCCGGCCGCGGTCCACGCCGCTCGCCCTCTCGCGCAGGTCGCGGCCCGCCTTCGCGCCGATCAGCCGCTGGAGCGTCGACAGGGGTGCGGCGGCGACCAGACCCAGGGTGTCCAGGCCGTACTCGCCCAGGGTGCGGGCGGTCGCCGCGCCGACGCCAGGCAGCGCGGTGACGGGCAGACCGGCGAGGAACTCCGCGACGGCGGCCGGTTCGGCGGGGACCGCGCAGGTCAGTCCCGGCCGTGCGGCACGCAGGGCCACGCGGGCCAGCATCGGGCCCGGCCCGGCGCCGATCACGCAGTCCACGCCGAACCGCGCCAGCGCGCGGACCCGGATCACCGACGCCAGCTCGACCGCGTCGCGCCCGAAGTAGCGTTCGGCGCCCCGCAGATCGGCCAGCGCCCCGTCGGGCGGCAGCGCCTCGACCACCGGGGTGAACTCCTCCAGCAGCCCGAGCAGCCCGGGCAGGGCCGCCTCGTACATCGGAGGCAGCTGGAAACGTACGCAGAGAATGGTCATCCCGCGCTCCCTGGACTCTGGTGCCACAACTTCCTTCCGCTCGCGGGCCCTTCGCCCGCCGGGCGCAGATCCGCCCATGGGTTCATCTCGTAACCGGTGGACATCCGGATACGGCGGTCGCGGGCGGCCTCCAGCGGGTCCGGCGCCGCGGACCCGGCGGGCGCGGGCCGCCCGTCCGAGCCGGCGAGCCGGGCCCGCCGCGTACCGTCACCGCCGCCTGGCGCTCTGCCGTCACCGTCTTCCGGGGCGCCGCCCGCCGGGCCGCCCTCCGCCGGGCCGCCGGGGCCGGCCAGCCGGGCCGCCACCTGGTCCAGGCCGCCCTCGGCGCGCAGTCCGGCCAGTTCGGCGAGGTTCCAGGCGGCGGCGCCCACCACGCTGAGGCTGTGCGGGCCGCGCCGCTGCACCACTCCGCGCACCAGCAGCAGCCAGGAGTGGAAGACGGTGTGCGCGCAGGCGTCGTGGGAGTCGTCGAAGAAGGCGAGGTCGACCAGGCCGGTGCCGTCGTCCAGCGTGGTGAAGATGACCCGCTTGCCGGACCGGACCGGCGGAGTCTGGGTGGCGGCCTTGGCGCCCGCGACCAGCACCGTCTCGCCGTGCCGTGCCGTGCGCAGCCGGCGCGCGGAGACCACGCCCAGTTCGTCGAGGAACGTCCGGTGGTCGTCCATGAGGTTGCGCGAGGCGTCCATGGACAGCACGCCCAGTTCGGCGCTGAGCTTCTCGGCCTCGGACAGGTCGGGCAGCCCGGCCGCGGCGGTCTGCCGGCCGCCGGACAGGGGCAGTTGGCCCCCGCCCGCGCGCCGGGCGCCGCGGTGCAGCTCGGTCAGGTGCAGTTGCAGGTCGCGGCGGTTGGCACCGAACGCGTCGAGCGCGCCCACCTGGGCGAGCCGGGCGGCGACCGGACGGCTCGGCCGGGCCCGTTCCCAGAAGTCGAGCAGGGAGGCGTACGGCTGCCCGTCCGCGATCCGCGCCGCCTCGGCCTCGCTGATGCCGTGCACGTCGGACAGCGCCAGCCGCAGCCCCCACGTCCCGGGCCCCGGGGGTCTCCCGGGTCCCTTCGACTCAGACACCAGTTCGATACGGTGGGCGACTCCCGACCGGTTCACGTCCAGCGGCAGGATCGGCACCCCGCGCCGCCGCGCGTCCGCCAGCAGCAGCCGCTTCGGGTACATCCCGGGGTCGTGGGTGAGCAACCCGGCGTAGAAGGCGGCCGGGTGATGGGCCTTCAGCCACGCCGACTGGTACGTCGGCACCGCGAAGGCCACCGCGTGCGCCTTGCAGAAGCCGTACGACCCGAACGCCTCGACGATCTCCCAGGTTCGCTGAATCGTTTCTGCGTCGTACCCCTTCGCCGCCGCGTGCTGCGCGAACCACACCCTGATCCGGCCCTGCGACTCCGGGTCGGACAGCCCGCGCCGCACCCGGTCCGCCTCGTCGCGCCCGCAGCCGGTCATGAGGTGCACGATGTGGATGATCTGCTCGTGGAAGACGACGACCCCGTACGTCTCCCGCAACGGCTCCGCCAGGTCGGGGTGCGGGTAGCGGGCGGGCGCCCGCCCGTGCCGCGCCTCGATGAACGGCCGCACCATGTCGGCGGCGACCGGACCGGGCCGGAAGAGCGAGATGTCGACCACGAGATCGTGGAAGGTGGCCGGCTGGAGCCGCCCCACCAGGTCGCGCTGGCCCGGGGACTCGATCTGGAAGCAGCCCAGCGTCTCGGCGGATCGGATGAGCCGGTACGTCGCCGGGTCGCCCTGCGGCACGGCGTCCAGGTCGACCCGCTCCCCCGTCGCCCGCTCCACCTCCGCGACCGCGTGCGCCATCGCCGACTGCATCCGCACACCCAGCACGTCCAGTTTGAGCAGCCCGAGGTCCTCCACGTCGTCCTTGTCGAACTGGGACATGGGCAGGCCCTCGCCGCTGGTCGGCACGACCGGCGTACGGGCGAGCAGGGAGGCGTCCGACAGCAGCACACCGCACGGGTGCATGGCGACCCCGCGCGGCAGGGCGTCCAGGGCCTCGACCAGCTCCCACAGCCTGCCGTACTTCTCCTTCTCCCCCGCCAGCGCCCTCAGCTCGGGCAGTTCCGCCAGGGCCGCGCGGGCGTCGCGGGCGCGGATGTGCGGGAAGGACTTGGCGACGCGGTCGATCTCGGCGGGGTCCATGGACAGGGCCGCGCCCACGTCCCGGATCGCATGCCGGACGCGGTACGTCTCCGGCATGGCGACGGTCGCCACCCGCTCGGTGCCGAACCGGCCGATGATCTGCCGGTAGACCTCCAGCCGGCGCGCGGACTCCACGTCGATGTCGATGTCGGGCAGGACGAACCGCCGCCTGGACAGGAAGCGCTCCATCAGCAGCCCGTGCTCGACCGGGTCGGCGTGGGCGATGCCGAGCAGGTGGTTGACGAGGGAGCCCGCGCCGGAGCCGCGCGCGGCGACCCTGATGCCCGTCTTCCGTACGTCGTCGACCACTTGGGCGACGGTGAGGAAGTAGGAGGCGAAGCCGTGGTGGGCGATGACGTCCAGCTCTTCGTGCATCCGCTCCCAGTACGCGCGCCGGCCGGCGTAGCCGCGCAGCACCATGGCGGCCGCCGCCCGGGAGGCCAGCGTGCGCTGGGCGGTGCGGCGGTCGGCTCCGACCAGGTGCGGCTCGGGGAAGTGGACGGTGCCCATGCCGAGGTCGTCCTCCGGGTCGACCAGGCACTCGGCTGCCGTGGCCCGCGTCTGCTCCAGCAGCCGGTGGGCCGTGTCGCGCCGGAAGCCCGCGGCCTCGACGATCCGCTCGGCCGCGTGCAGCATCGCGCCGGGGTCCTTCAGCCAGGCCTCACCCGAGTCCAGTTCCCTGGTGGCACCGACGGGGACCAGCCGGCGGGCCGCGTCCAGGACGTCGGCGACCGGGCCCTGCCCGGGGTCCGCGTAGCGGACGGCGTTGCTGAGCACGGGCCGGATCCGCTGCTCGGCGGCGAAGCCGACGGTGCGGGCGGCCAGCCGCAGGGAGCCGGGGCCGGTGCCCGTGCGGCCGTGCCAGACGGCCTCCAGGCGCAGGGCGTCGCCGTAGACCTCGCGCCAGGGGACGAGGAGGCGCGCGGCCCGGTCGGGGCGGCCCGCGGCCAGCGCCCGGCCGACGTCGGAGTCGGGGCCGAGCAGCACGGTCAGGCCCTCGGCGTGGTTGTCGGGCCAGGGCAGGACCGGGGTGCCGGGACGGGTGTGGGCGGCGGTGACCAGGCGGCACAGGCCGGCCCAGCCGCGGGCGCCGTCCCGGGCGAGGAAGGTGACGCGCGGGGTCGACTCGTCGATGAAGGCACCGCCGCGCACCGGCGTACGGCGCCGCTGCGGCAGCCCGGGGCCGCCGTCGCGTACGAGCCCTCCGTCCCGTACGGACCCGTCACCCCGTACAAGACCGCCGCCCCGCTCGGCGCCAGCGCCCCGCGCCGTGAAGGCGCCGGGGTGCGCGCGGGGGCGGGCCGGGCGGACGCGCTCGGGTTCGGCCACCGCCAGTTCCGTGCCGAACAGCGGGCGGATGCCCGCCGCCGCGCAGGCCTTGGCGAAGCGGACGGTACCGGCGAGGGTGTCGCGGTCGGTGAGGGCGAGCGCGTCCATGCCCCGCTCGGCGGCGCGCTCGGCCAGCCGCTCCGGGTGCGAGGCGCCGTAGCGCAGGGAGAACCCGGAGACGGTGTGCAGATGCGTGAAGCCCGGCACACGCACCTCCCGCACTCGTGAGCCCGCACGAACAGGCTCTCGAACATCAGTTCACTACTCTCCCCCCACCATAAACCAATTTCCGAACGTGTGTGCGACATCCGTTCGGGCGCGTCCCACCTGCGCAAACGCCCGCCGCCACGCAGCGTGAGGACATGACCCACCCGCACGCCCGCCGGCACCCGCACCCCTTCCTCCAGGAGGTCAAGGACGCCGTCACCCCTCGGGCCACGCTGCTCGTCATCGGCGTGGTGGCGCTGCAGCTGCTGTTCATCGCCTCCTACGTGGGCGCGCTGCACCACCCGGAACCCAAGGACGTGCCCTTCGCCGTCGCGGCACCCCCGGCAGCGGCCGGGCAGACGGTGGCCAGGCTGCGGCGGCTGCCCGGCTCCCCCCTGGACCCGCACGCGGTGGCGGACGAGGCGGCGGCCCGCCGGCAGATCCTGAACCGGGACGTCGACGGCGCCCTGGTCGTCTCCCCGGCCGGCACCGCCGACACCCTCCTGGTCGCCTCCGGCGGCGGCACCGTCCTCGCCACCTCCCTGGAGCGGATCGTCGGTTCCGCGGAGCAGAGCCGGCAGCGGACCGTGCGGACGGTGGACGTGGCCCCGGCCTCCGCCGGCGACTTCAACGGCCTGTCGTCCTTCTACCTGGTCGTGGGCTGGTCCGTCGGCGGCTACCTGTGCGCCTCGATCCTCGCCGTCAGCGCGGGGGCCCGGCCCGCCGACCCGCGGCGTGCGGCGATCCGGCTGGGTGCCATGGCGCTCGTCGCGGCCGTCGGCGGACTCGGCGGCGCGGTCGTCGTGGGGCCGGTCCTGGGCGCACTGCCGGGCGGCGTCACGGCCCTGTGGGGACTGGGGGCGCTGGTGACCTTCGCCGTGGGCGCCGCCACCCTCGCCCTCCAGGGGATCTTCGGCATCGTCGGCATCGGCCTGGCGATCCTGCTGGTGGTGATCGCGGGCAACCCGAGCGCGGGCGGTGCCTTCCCGCTGCCGCTGCTGCCGCCGTTCTGGAAGGCGATCGGGCCCGCTCTGCCGCCGGGCGCGGGAACCTGGTCGGCCCGCTCGATCGCGTACTTCCACGGCAACGCCCTGACGTCCGCGCTGCTGGTACTGGCGGCGTGGGCGGCCGCGGGGGTGGTGATCACCCTGCTGGCCTCCGGGCAGCGGCGCAGGCGCGCGGGTGCGGCGCAGGGTGCGGGAGACGCGGCGGAGCGTGCCGTGGGAACGGAGTGGAAGGACGACCCGCACACGGCGGACGCCGCCGGGACGGCCGGGCCCGGCACCGCCGCGCAGACGGGCGCACATGGCACCGCCGCGCAGGCGGGCACGCACGGCACCGCCGCGCAGGCGGGCGGCACCGCCCGCACCGCGCCCGCGCCACCCCCCGACGACACCTTCACCGACCCGGCCCCCGGCACCGGCACCTCCACAGGCCCGGACCCCGGCAGCGGCACCGGTCCCGGTCCGGGTCCGGGGACGAACACCGGCACCCACACGTGAGAGCCCCGCCCGCGCGTGGGCGAGGACGGGGCTCCCGCCGGTCCCGCGGGGGTGCCGGGGACCGGTCCCGTGGGGGGCCGTGGGGCCTGCCGGTCAGCCGATCGTGGTGCCGGTCGCCGACAGCGCCTCGGTGACCGGCTGGAAGAAGGTCTCGCCGCCGGAGGTGCAGTCGCCGCTGCCGCCGGAGGTCAGGCCGAGCGCGGTGCCGCCGTCGAACAGCGAGCCGCCGCTGTCGCCGGGCTCGGCGCACACATCGGTCTGGACGAGCCCTTCGACGGTGCCCTCGGAGTAGTTCACGGTGGCGTTCAGAGCGGTGACCGTGCCGGTGTGCACGTGGGTCGTCGAGCCGCTGCGGGTCACCTTCTCGCCGACGGTCGCCTCGCCCGCCCCGGTGATCGGCTGCGTGGATCCGTCGTAGAGATCGACCGCGCTCGGGTGGCCGACGGACGCGGTGTACTTCACCAGACCGAAGTCGTCCCCGGGGAAGCTGGAGCGCTCGTTGCTGCCGATCACGGTGCCGTCGGCGTCCGACCAGGTGGAGATGGCCTCGGTGCAGTGGCCCGCGGTCAGGAAGTACGGCTGCCCGTCCTTGACCACGTTGAAGCCGAGCGAGCAGCGCCCGCCCGAGCCGGTGATGGCGTCACCGCCCGCGACGAAGGGCTTGAACTCCCCCTTGGAACGCTTGAGTTCGGCCTTGCCTCCCAGACCCCGGACGACCTCGGAGAGCTTGACCCACGCGGCCCCGGAGACCGTTCTGTCGGCGGTGACCACGACCTTGTCGGTGACCGGGTCGGTCGCCCACGAGGTCCCGGGTATGGCCGCGTCCTTCGCGAGCCGGGCACGGGCGCCGTCCAGTTCGGCGAGGGAGTTCCCGACGACTCTGGCCCTCGCTCCCGCCCGCTCGACCGTGCGCGCGGCGGCCCGGTCGAGCACGTTGACGACGAGGTGGCCCGACCCGGCGTCGTAGTACGCGCCGGCCGTGCTGCCGGTGCCGAGGTCCCCGAGCAGGGCCGAGGCGAGTTTTCCGGCCGCCGGGGCGGACAGCGTGCGGGCCGTGGGGGCCGAGCCGGGCTCGCCGGCGTTCGCATTCTGGAAAGTGACTCCCGTGACGACGAGTGCGGCGATGCCCGCGGCCGCCACGGTCGTCCGGCGCCGGGGTGCGCGTCGGTGCTTCAACTGACGTCCTCCTGTGGGGGGACGGCCCAGGAGGTTGTGGGGACCTCGCAGGGCCGAAGGATGGGTGTCCCCTGCTCGCGCGAAGCCGAGAGCTGAAGGGGAACCGGCGCCTACTATTCCGAGGCCCGCAGGGAGCACACAAGGTCGAGTTCTGGACGCGCGTACGGCAACGGGTGTGCGCCCCCTCCTGCTTGGGCGCCCGAGGTCGCACCGCTCCCGTTCGCTCAGCAAATACTACGAGCGGGTAATCCGTCGGCACTCCGTGAGGTCTACTCCTGTCCGGTTTTCGACCCCCTGGCCGGTCCGGGCAGTTGCCCCCGCCCTGCGCAAGCACGAGCCCCCGCACACGGGTCGTGTGCGGGGGCTCGCCCACCGCGGACGCGGCCGGACCGGGACCGCGCCGGAGGAGGGCCGGGTCAGTAGACGTGGACCCCGTACGCGCTCAGGGCCTCGGTGACCGGCTGGAAGAACGTCGTGCCGCCGGAGGTGCAGTCGCCGCTGCCGCCGGAGGTCAGGCCGTAGGCCGTGCTGCCGCCGTACAGCGGACCGCCGGAGTCGCCGGGCTCGGCGCAGACGGTGGTCTGGATCAGACCGGAGACGATGTCGCCGCTGCCGTAGTTGACCGTCGCGTTGAGGGCGGTGACACGGCCGCTGTGCGTGCCGGTCGTGGAGCCGCGGCGGTAGACGGTCGTGCCCACGGACGGCGTCGCGGCGCTGGTGATGTCCTGGCTGCCCACGGCACCCGACTTGGTCACCGAGCTGTTGGTGTAGCGCACGATGCCGTAGTCGTTGCCGGGGAAGGAGGAGCCGGCGGTGGTGCCGAGCGTGGTGCTGTGCGAGGAGTTCGACCACCAGGTGCCCGCGCCGTCGGTGCAGTGACCGGCGGTCAGGAAGTAGTAGTTGCCGCTGGAGTCCTGGACGTTGAAGCCCAGCGAGCAGCGCCAGCTGCTCGCGTAGATGGCGTCGCCGCCGGAGATCAGCTTGTTGAACCTGCCCGGGGTGTGCTTGATCGTCAGGGCCCCGGAGTCGGTCCCGGCCTGCTGTTTGATCCTGTTGATGTCGGCCTGCGAGACCGTGCTGTCCACGGTGACGACGACCCGGTTGGTCTTGCTGTCGACGGCCCACGCGGTGCCCGGGACGTCCGCCTTGAGCACCGAGTCGCTCGCCTTGGTGAGCTGGGCGGCGCTGAAGGTGCTGGTGTCGGCCGCGTGCGCGCTGGGGACCGCGAACGCCGCAGTGGCCACGAGCCCGGCGGCAAGGGCGACCAGCCGGGTCTGTCTCGTGATGGCGGTGCGGGGGGAAGTGCGCTTGATCCTCACTTTTCGTTCCTCCACAAAGGAAGTCGGGGGCCCGCGTGGGGTCGGGGCCCGTGAGGCGCAGAGCCAGGGGGGAGTCCGGGTTCCAGACACGTTGTGCCCCTGACAAGCGCTGTGGGGGAGTATTCGGCCGAACGGCCGGTCGGCGCAAGAGTGCCTTTCGGCCGTGCGACTGTGTGCGGTTCGAGTGGACTGTGTGCGGTCCGGGTGATTTGACGGTGGGTCAGGGGTCGGCGGCCGGGCGCCGGGGGCTCAGCGCAGGGTGCGCTCCCCCGCGGGTATCGCGAGGTCCAGGGTGTTGCCCGGCGGCGGGAACGGGCAGATGAAGTGGTCGGCGAACGCGCACGGCGGCAGCACGGCACGGTTGAAGTCGACTGTGGTGCGGCCCTCGGCGTCCGGAGCCTCCGGGTGCAGGAAACGGAAGCGGAAGCTGCTGTCCCCGCTGGTGGTGTCGGCGAACACCGCCCACAGGCCGCCGTCCGGCTGCCGGGCCGCCTGGAGTGTCAGGTCCCGGCCCTGGAGCGTGAACGCCAGTTCCCCGGCGAGAGCCAGACCGCGCTCGCGTCCGTCCGCGTTCGGCACGCGCACGGTGCGGCTCTCCCCGTACGGGGTGAAGCGCCCCGGTACCGACCAGCGCGGGTCGTACGCGCCGGCCGCGATACCACGGAACGCCCGGCGGGCCTCGGACGCCGGGTCGAAGTCCCGTACGCCCCAGGCCCCTTCGCGCAGCAGCACGACCAGCCGGCGTTCGCCCAGCGCGACCCGCGCGTCCGCCGCCGACGCCGTGTCGGCGCCGAGCCGCACCTCTCCGGCGAGGGGCCGGCCGTCGACGGTCAGTCCGTCCGCCTCGGCGGCGGTGAGCACGACCGCGTCGCCGTCGGCCGCCCACCTGCCGGGAACGCCCGGCAGCAGACCCTCCGGGTGGTCCTCCAGCCAGTGGGTGCCGGTCAGCGCGAGCGGCCCGTAGGGTGCCGACACCGTCGCGGTGCGGTCCTCGTGCCACTGCTTCCACCGGTCGGATGCGTCCGTCATGTGATCAACCCTTCCATGTGCGGCCGTGCGGCCAAACCGAGGGGGGCGCGGCGTGGCGCCCTGGAGCGGATACGGGAGAACGAGGCCGGCGCCGGCGTCCTGGCGTACGGACACGGGGGCGCGGGGCGCCGGGGGGAGCTGGGGGGGCGGCGGGCCGCAGGAGCCCCCGGCCCGGGCGACAGGGGCGAGAGCCAGCCCCTGGACGGGCGCGGCGGCCGCCGCGGGAAAGGGCCCGCGGCCCCGGCGCCCGGCCGAATCCCCCGCCCGGACGACGACCGGATGGCCCCGGGGCGGACACGGCCGGCCGCCGCCGGGCTAGGTCCTGTCGTCACATTCCCGTCGTCCGCCCGGAGGGCGGGCCTCGCGGCGTCAGGTGCGTGCTCTCGGCGTGCCGGGCCCTGACCCTCGTACTGGACGTACTCGGGTCCGGGCCCGGTGCGGCGAGAGTGCGTGCATGGCGTCGCGATGCAGCCGGGAATGTGACGACAGGGCCCAGGGGAGACGGGGTGCCGGCGGCCCCGCGCGACGGACGCCGGCGACGAGGCGGTCACGCCGCACCTCCCGCCCCGGCCCGCCGGCCGGCCGGCCGTTCGGCCCTGCGACCGGAGGACCGGCCGGGGCGGCCGGCGGCGGGCCAGGTCAGGTCCAGGTGCTCGCGCAGCGTGGTGCCCGGGTAGAAGGTGCGGAACAGCCCGCGGTGCTGAAGCAGCGTCACGGTGCCGTTGACCAGCCGCTCCAGGTCGCGGCGCGGGTCGGACGGCACGAGGTGGAAGCCGTCGACGGCGCCCTCGCGGTGCCAGGAGGCGATCAGTTCGGCGAGGTCGACGGGGCCGCCCCGGTACAGCGGGCCCCGGGCGGTCCGCCGGACGCCTCCGCCTCTCCCGGCTCCCCGGCCGTGCCCTGAGCGGGGGAACTCCCAGGCCCGTTCCGCCGCGTACTCGCCGTCGCCGAGGTCGACGGCGAGGTCCGCCAGGACCCGCAGGGTGCCCGGGTCGCGGCCGCACCGGGCGGCCTCCTCGTGCAGCCGGTCCCGTACGGCCGCGGCCTGTTCCGGGTGCGTCGCGCTCACCAGCACCACGTCGGCGCGGTGTGCGGCCGTGCCGCGCGCGGCGTCCTCGGTGGCGGCGGCCACCCGGACGGGGTGCCCCTGCGGGGACCGCGGCGCGGCCGGGGAACCGCGGTCCGGACGGCCCCCCAGGCACGCGGCCCCGTCGGCCGCCCCGTCGCTGCCCCCGTCCGCGGCCGGGCCGGCCGGGGACGTGATCCGCCACCCGGCCCGGCCCTGGCTGATCCGGTCGAGGGCCGCCACGGCGGCGGGGACGGCGCGCGGTCCGGCGTGCGTGCTCGGGACGGCGGGCACCAGGCCCACGCGGCGGGTGGCGGCCGCCACCCGGGACAGCACGGCGAACGCGTCCGGTCCGGGGCGCGCCGAGCCGTCGTCGAGCGTCACGAAGTCCAGGCCCCCGCTCTCGGCGAGGCGTGCGGACTCCACGAAGGGTTCCGAGAAGGCTTCCCCGCAGGGCTCCCCGCGGGACGCGGCGTCGTGCGCCGGCTGCCGGTCGAGTGCGGCGGCCAGGTACAGCCTCGGACCGGGCGGCGGTGCGGTCATCGCGCGGACTCCTCTCCGTCACGGGCCGGGCGGGGGAAGGCCGGTGGCGGTCGCCGTCCCGGCGGGGCGCCGGTCACAGGACCTTGGAGAGGAAGGCGCGGGTCCGTTCGTGCCGCGGCCGGTCGAGCACCTCGCCCGGCGGCCCCTGCTCGACGATCCGGCCGGCGTCCATGAACACCACCGTGTCGGCGACCTCCCGCGCGAAGGCGATCTCGTGGGTCACGACGATCATGGTCGTGCCCTGCCGGGCCAGGTCCTTGATGACGTCGAGGACTTCGCCGACCAGTTCCGGGTCGAGCGCCGAGGTGGGTTCGTCGAAGAGCAGCAGGCGGGGCTCCAGGGCGAGCGCGCGGGCGATGGCGACCCGCTGCTGCTGGCCGCCGGAGAGCCGGCCGGGGTACTCGTCGGCCTTGCCGGCGAGACCGACCCGTTCCAGCAGCAGCCGCGCGGACTCCACGGCCTTCGCGCGGGGCCGCTTCAGCACGGCGACGGGCGCCTCGACGAGGTTCTCCAGCACGGTCAGATGCGGGAAGAGGCGGAAGTCCTGGAAGACGAAGCCGATCCGGGTGCGCTGGCCGCGGACCTCGCGCTCGGGCAGTTCGTGCAGGGTGTCGCCGGAACGGCGGTAGCCGACGAGGGTGCCGTCCACGCTGATCGCACCCCGGTCCACCTTCTCCAGGTGGTTGATGGTGCGCAGCAGCGTCGACTTGCCCGAGCCGGACGGGCCGAGGACCACGGTGACCTGGCCGGTGTTCACCTGGAGGTCGATGCCCTTGAGGACCTCCTGTGAACCGAAGCTCTTGTGGACGGACCTGATGTCGACCATGACGCTCATGGTGGGGTTCCTTCGGTGCGGTGGGACGGGAAGAGGACGCACGGCCGGCCGTTGCCGGGGCTCACCCGACGGCGTACGGGGCGGCCGTGCTCCCCCGGTGGTGTGCGGGACGGCCGGGCTCACCCGGTGGCGTGCGGGACCGGCGCCGGAGCCGGCACGGACGTCTTCGCCGGAACCGGAACCGCTGCGGAAGCCGGAACGGAAACCTCCGCCCGGCCCGGACCGGAAGCCGCCGCCGAAGCCGGAACGGAAGCCGCTGCCGGAGGAGCCGGGGCGGAAACCTCCGCGGGCCCCGGTTCAGGAGCCGTCCCGCTCAGGAAGCCCAGCACCGCGCGGGCGGTCGCGTCGTTCTGCCGGAACGCGGGGCCGCCGGTGCGCGGCCGTGTGAAGGCGCCGGGCGTGCGGCCGTCGGTGAACGGGCCGAGCGCGAAGCGCCGGGGGTGCGGGCGGCCGTCGCGGTCCAGGATCCTGCCGTCGCCGCGGTCGACCCGCAGCAGCCCGTCGGGGGTCTCGGCGGCTCCCTCGGCGTGCAGGGCGCGCAGCAGCCCGTCGCGGGTGCGCCGGACGGTGGGTTCGGGCAGCCGCGCCTCCACCAGCGCCCGTGCCTCGACCACCGCGCCGGGCACGGTCGGGCTCGACGCCCGGAACACGCCGTCCTCGGCGGTGACGGTCATGCCGGCGCCGACGAACCGCAGGACGCCCGCCCGGGACAGGGCGAGCATCTGCCGCAGCCGGGGCCCGGGCGGCCCGGAGGCGAGGGAGCTGAAGAAGCCGTGCCACCAGGGTCCGGTGTCGCCGAGCCGCACCAACTGGCCGTAGACCGACAGCAGTCCGAGGAAGAGACCGAGGTCGGCGCTGTGGGCGGGGTCGTGGCGCCGGCGCAGGTCGGCCTCGATGTGTCCGCGCAGCGCCTCCTGGAAGTCCTCGGGCGTCTCGTGCCGCACGCCGTGCAGCGGGCGGTCGAGGGCGGCGAGGTCGAGCCGGTCGGCGGGGTCGGGCACGGCGGCGGCGACCAGGGCACGGTGCCCGGCGGGGTCCGCGGCCGCGTACGCCCGCTCGAAGTCCGCCCAGGCCATGGCGGTCCGCTCGGGGTGGGCCGCGAACAGCCGGTGGTAGTGGGCGAATCCGAGTTCCTTCTCGGCCAGCGGCCACAGATCGCGCCGGAAGTCGAACCCGCCGGGGCGGGCCGACAGCGCCTGGATCTCGGCCGGTCCGAGGAAGCGGGGCAGCGGCGGGCGCTCCCCGGTGAGGTCGTAGCCGATCTTCGAGTGGTACGGCACCCCGCGCCGTGATCCGACGTACAGCACGGGTTCCCGTCCCGACGGCAGGTAGGTGTCCTGCTCGTGGCGGCCGCCGCGGCCCTCGGTGAGCAGCACCATCAGGTCGACGAAGGCGAGTCCGAAGCCGCGGACGATGACCGGGGCGCCCGCCGGCAGTGCGGACAGGTCGCTGTCGGCGGTGAAGTCCGGTGCCAGGTGGACCAGGCCGTGGTCGCGGGCGTAGGCGGCCAGGCGGGTCTGTTCGACGTCGGGTTCGGCGTCCAGGTGGCCGAGGGCGAGCACCACCAGGTCGGCGGGCAGGGGCCGCGGGCGGCCCTCCAGCCACACCTGCTGGCGGCCCTCGCGCGGCCCGCCGAGCCGGAGCGCGCGCCGCCGGTGGTGGTGGACGGTGACGCCCGGCGGCAGCGCGGCCACCGCCTCGTCGTACACCCAGCGCAGGTAGGAGCCCTGGACGCGGCGGTCGGTGAAGGTGCGGCCGGGCAGGGCCGCCCACTGGTGCAGGGTGGGGCCGGTTCGCACCGGCCCCGCCATGTCGGCCGTCTCGTCGGTGAACATGGTGACGTCCTCGGCGTGCGAGTTCATCCACAGCAGCGGTGACTGCGCGGCGCGCCAGACGCGTCCGGCGCCGGGCGGGTACGGGTCGACGAGGTGGATGTCGAGGCCTTGGCCGGCGTACAGCCCGGGTGCGTTGGCGGCGATGCGTTCGAGCAGACCGGTCGCCCGCGGTCCGGCGCCGACGATGACGAGCGAGGACCTCATCGGGTGCGCTCCGTGCCGCGTGCGTAGTGCTTCTCCACGTAGTGCTGGCCGATGCTCAGCACCGAGGTGACGACGGTGTACCAGAGGGTGGCGACCATCAGCAGCGGGATGACCTGGTAGGTCTGGTGGTAGACGAGCTGGGCCGAGTACAGCAGGTCCTGGACGGCGATGACGCTGACGATGGAGGTGCCCTTGAGGGTGCCGATCAGCATGTTCCCGGCGGGCGGCACGATGGAGCGCATCGCCTGCGGGAGGACGATCCGCCGCAGGCGCCGCCACTGGCTCAGGCCGAGCGCCTGGGCGGCCTCGCTCTGGCCGCGGTCGACGGAGAGGATGCCGCCGCGCACCACCTCGGCGGCGTAGGCGGCCTCGTGCAGGGTGAGGCCGACGACGGCGACGGTGACCGGCCCGAGCAGGTCGACCGTCTTCACGCCGAGGACGTGCGGGTACAGCGCCCCGATGTTGAACCACAGCAGCAGCTGCACGAGGATCGGGATCGACCGGAACAGCCAGACGTAGCCCCGGCTGACGGCGCGCAGCACCGGGTTGCCGGAGAGCCGCAGGACGGCGAGCAGGGTGCCGAGGGCGAAGCCGAGCGCCATGACGACGGCGGTCAGCCACAGGGTGAGCCAGAGTCCGCGCAGGACCGAGTCGGAGGTGAAGTAGTCGGCGACGACGTCCCATTGGAACGCCTTGTTGCGCACGACGGAGGTCAGGGCGAGTCCGAGCAGGGCGAGGACGACGACGGCGGCCGTCCACTGGCCGGGCCGGCGGCGCGGCACGACGCGCAGGGCGTCGGCCGGTTCGGGTGTGCCGGGGCTGCCGGGTTCGGCGGGTGCGGTGGCGAGGGTGCCGGAAGACATGCGAAGACTCCGTGACGTAGGTCGAACACGGGTGATGCCTTCACACGGGAGCGCCGGGGGCGCTGGCGGCCGAGCCCCTCAGCAGGGCCGTTCCCCCGAGAGTACGGGCGGGTTTCCCCTCGCTGTCAAGGGCGTCCAGCATATGAGCCGGTCGTCTCAAGGTGGTTGACGGGAAACCGGATGCCTGTTCCACTTGGCCCATGCATCCGCAGCAGTGGCTGGTCACGCGCTCCCACATCGACTTCGGTCGAGTGTGGTCCTGTTCTTGTTGAGCTGAGCCGACCCCCTGCGCGCCCTCACGCTTCCGGGCGCTCGCGGTGTTCTCCCGTTCCCCCTTTCGGGTACTTCGCGCCCGTCGCACCTTTCGCGCCCACAGCGCCTTTCGTCTCGGTCGCGCCTTCCCCGTCCGTCGTGCCCCTCACGTCCGTCACCCCTTCGCGCCGTTCGCGTCCTCGCGTCCTCGCGTCCTGGTCATCGCCTTCACACGCGCCCCTCCCCTCGCGCCGCCTGACACCCCTTTCCTTCCAGGAGACCGCACGCCATGCGCACGTCCCCGCACACCCGTAAACGGCATTTCATCCCCTTCGCCCTGATCAGTTCGGCGGCGCTGCTGCTCTCCGCGTGCGGCTCCGGTGCCGGCGGCACCGGTTCCGGCGGGTCCGTCGCGGGCGCCGCCAGGGCCGCCGCCGAGATCCCGACCGCTGACGTCGTCTCCGGAGTCCGCGAGGACCCGGCCGCCGCCCGCCTGCTGCCCCCGGGCGTGCGGAGCCTGACGCTCGCCTACGCCGTCGGCGGCGCGCCGCCGGGCACCTCCTACCTCGGTGACGGCAAGACCCTCGCCGGCCAGGACGTCGACTTCGCGCAGGCCGTCGCCAAGGTGCTGGGCATCGGGCTGAAGACGCGGCAGGCCTCGTTCGAGGCGATCCTGCCCGCCCTGGACAGCGGCAAGTACGACCTCGGCGCGGGCAACTTCGGGGTGACCGACGAGCGCCGCCGGACCATCGACTTCGTCACCTACATCAACGACGGCCAGGGCTTCGCCGCCCGCAAGGACAGCAAGCTGGGCAAGGTCACCGACCTCACCCAGCTGTGCGGCCTGAACATCGCGACCGGCGCCGGGACCACCTTCGAGGCGACGCTGGAGCAGAACGCGCACCGCTGCGCGGACGCGGGCGGGAAGCCGTACAAGGTGCAGACCTACAGCGAGTCCGGCGCGCTGTGGTCCTCGCTCCAGCAGGGCCGCAGCGATGTGGTGATGTCCACGATCAACGGTCTGAGGTACGCGGTCGCCCAGCAGCCGGGCCTGAAGTTCCTCGACGAGTTCCACCGCCTCGACGTCGGCTTCGCCTTCAAGAAGGGCACGAAGCTGGCGCCGGCCTTCCGGGCCGCGGTGAACCGGCTGATCTCCGACGGGACGTACGCGAAGATCCTCGCCAAGTGGGGCACGACGGCGTCGGCGATCAGCACCTCGCGCATCTCACCGCCGGAACTGAGGTCCTGACACGCCGGCAGCGGCCGTCCCGCGGGCCGGTATCTGCTTCCTGGGGCGTGTTTCGAAAGTCCCGCCTGCCCCGCGACGCCTGGCACGCGCGCTCGCCGCGTTGTCGGGATCGTCCACGTACGCCCAGTACGAGGACGACCCTCCGCCTTGCGATCACACGCACCAGACGCCGCGGAGCCCGCCCTTCGGGCGGACAGCGCCACTTTCGAAACACGCCCTAGCAGTCGCAGCCGCAGTCGCAGCCGTCGCAACTGCAGCAGTTCCCGCAGCAGTCGCAGCAGTCGCCGCAGCCGCTGCAATCGGGGCAGTCGCAGTCGCAGTTGCTGCACCAGCCTTCGCGCCGCTGCCGTGACCACGGGCCCTCGAACTCGTCGGCGCAGCACGCCTTGCAGGTGCAGCACAGGCCGACGGCGACCGCGCAGCCCGTGAGGAAGCCCCGCTTGCCGGGGCGCGGCGGCTCACCGCCGAAGGGGTTGCCGCCGCCGTGGTGCGGGTGGTCCGGGTCGTGCGGGGCCCGCGGGTGCTGCGGGGCGTACGGCCCCTGCGGCGGCCCGAAGGCGCCGTGCGGCGCAGCGGATCGGGCGCTCTGTCCGGGGTGCGCGGAATCCGGCGCGTGTCCGCAGGCGGCGGTGCCGAAGGCGCGGTCCACCGATCGCGGGAGTTCATGGACGAGCAGCAGGTGCGCGAGCCGTCCGTCCGTGAACTCGGCCTCCTTCAGGGCGAGCCGGATGCCGTGCACCGCGTCGTCCGCGAGCCGGCGGGCCTCGGCGAGCGGCGTGCCGGTCGCGGTCAGCGGGTTCCAGGCGCCCGACGCGGCGTCGGCGTCGCGGTCCTCGACGGCGTCCAGGAGGTGTGCGAGCCGCCCGAACAGGCGCCCCGCCTCGGCGAGGGGTCCGGCGTTGCCCGGCCGGCCGGCGAGGACCGCGGTGTGCGCGAAGGCCGCGGCGGTCGCGGTCTCGGTCGGTTCGGTGACGGTCAGGACCGGTGTGCCGGGCCCGGCCAGCGACTCGATGCCGGCCTGCCGGTCCACCGCGTCGACGAGGACGGCGGTGTCGAAGCCGACGTCGGCCCCGGTGCGGGCGCCCGCGCGCCCCCAGCTGTCGGCGACCTTGCGCGCGGCGAGCGCCACCGGCCTGCGGGCCAGCAGCCCGTCGCCGTCGGTGACGTGGTCGCGCACCTTGGCCGAGGCGAGGACCAGCGAGACGGCCGCGGCGAGCCGTGCGCCCTCGCCCTGGGCGACGGAGGCGGTGCGCATCCCGCGCAGCGGGCACGGTCCGGCCGTGCGCCGCCCCGTCCCCGCCTTGCCGCCCCTGCGGCCCTGTTCGGCCTGAGCCTCCGTCAGAACCGATATGAGCAGCCCGTCGTAGTTCGTCACGACCCGGGCGAACTGGCCGTGGTCGCCGCGCAGGGCCAGACAGAGCCCGCACAAGTGGGCCATCCACTGGGCCTTGAGATGTTCACCGAGCCGGTGGCTGCAGGGTCTGACGATTCCGAACACGACGATCCCCCGTGGTGTCTGCGACGTTGAGCTGCCGCATCGTACCGACGGGCCTGTTCACCCGTACGCACCACCGCTCACCCGAGTGCCGTCGACCATCATATTTCACTTCCGGTCAGCATCGGTGTACGGCATGACCCTTGGGGCACAAGGCCCTCGACGGATCCGCTGTGCACCAGTACCGTCACAAACCCCCCGTGCGGCGTCTATCCACTTGGCGCGCTGTCAGCATCATGGATGACCATAGGGATGCGAGAAGCAGAAAGACCGCTGTGAGAGGAGGCGTCCATGGGATCGGTACGCAAGGCGAGTGCGTGGCTCGGCCTCGTCGACGACAACGAAGACGAGCGCTATTACGACGACGACTATTCCGAGGGGACCGAGTCCGGCGACGCCTGGGTCACCGACCCCCGGGTGAAGGTCGCCGCGGACACGGCCGAGGACAAGGGGCGTCGGATCGGCACGGTGACACCGGACAGCTTCCGGGACGCCCGCGCCATCGGCGAGCTGTTCCGTGAGGGCGTGCCCGTCATCGTCAACCTCACCGCGATGGAGGCGGCCGACGCCAAGCGCGTGGTCGACTTCGCGGCCGGGCTCGTCTTCGGCCTGCGCGGCTCCATCGACCGGGTGTCCACGCGGGTGTTCCTGCTCTCCCCCGCCGACACGGAGATCGTCAGCGGCGACCCGGGCGGCCACCGCTCGGACGGGTTCTTCAACCAGAGCTGAGGCAGGGCCGCACGCCGGCCCTGCCCCGCCCGGGCCTCACCGCAAGGCCCGACGGCTCACCGGAAGGCGTCGATCCCGGTGAGCGCCTTGCCCAGCACGAGCTGGTGCATCTCGACGGTGCCCTCGTAGGTGAGCACCGACTCGAGGTTGGTCGCGTGCCGCATCACGGGGTATTCGAGCGAGATCCCGTTGGCGCCCAGGATCGTGCGCGCCGTGCGGCAGATCTCGATCGCCTCCCGCACGTTGTTGAGCTTGCCGAAGCTGACCTGCTCGGGACGCAGGCGGCCGGCGTCCATGCGCCGCCCCAGGTGGTGGGCGAGCAGGATCCCCTTGTGCAGTTCGAGCGCCATGTCGGCGAGCTTGGCCTGGGTGAGCTGGAAGCCGCCGAGGGGCCGGCCGAACTGTTCACGCGACTTGGCGTAGTCCACGGCGCTCTGGAAACAGGAGCGGGCCGCGCCCATGGCACCCCAGACGATGCCGTAGCGGGCGTGGGACAGACAGCTGAGCGGGCCGCGCAGCCCGGTGACCTCGGGCAGCACGGCGTCCGCGGGCAGCCGTACGCCGTCCAGGACGAGTTCGCTGGTGACCGAGGCGCGCAGCGACCACTTGTGCTTGATCTCGGGGGCGGAGAAGCCGGGTGCGTCGGTGGGGACGACGAAGCCGCGGATGCCGTCCTCGGTCTGTGCCCACACGACGGCGACGGCGGCGACGGAGCCGTTGGTGATCCACATCTTGCGCCCGCTGAGCACCCAGTCACCGCCGTCACGCTTGGCGTGGGTGCGCATCGAGGCCGGGTCGGAGCCGTGGTCGGGCTCGGTGAGCCCGAAACACCCGATCGCCTCGCCCGCCGCCATGCGGGGCAGCCACTGCCGCTTCTGCTCCTCGCTGCCGAACCGGTGGATCGCGTACATGGCGAGGGAGCCCTGCACACTGACCAGGGAGCGGATGCCCGAGTCGGCGGCCTCCAGCTCCAGGCAGGCGAGCCCGTACTGGACGGCGCTGGCGCCCGCGCATCCGTAGCCCGTCAGGGACATGCCGAGCGCGCCGAGGGAGCCCAGCTCCCGGGCGAGTTCCCGGACGACGGGCAGTTCCCCGGTCTCGTACCACTCGGCGATGTGCGGCAGTACGCGGTCGGCGGCCCAGTCGCGCACGGTGGCGCGGACGGCGAGGTCCTCCGGTTCCAGCAGGTCGTCGATCCCCAGGGGGTCGACGGGGTCGAACGGGGGCAGCGACGGTTTCGGCGACGACGCCGGCATGGGCACCTCCGACTCAGTAAACTAGCAGCGCTAGTTACATGGCTCCGGCCCGACGTTACGACGCGCCGTGGTCCGCGTCCAGCATCACGCGGAGACGCGGGACCGCTCGACCTCGCGCTGCGCGGGCAGCTCCACCGCCTCGTCGCACTGCATCACCCGGGGCAGGCGCAGCGCGGCCGCCGCGCCGAGCAGCAGCAGCCCCGCGCTCACCAGCAGGGTCACGTGCAGCCCGTGCACGAAGGAGTCCCGGGCCGCCCTCCGCAGGGCCGCGCCGGCCGGACCGCCGAGCCGGCCGGCGACCTCGTAGGCCTCGCCCAGCGAGTGCGACGCCCGCCCCGACGCCCCGGCCGGCACCCCCGGCACCCGGGCGACCCCGGGCGCGTACGCCGCGTTCATCACCGTGCCGAGCAGGGCGATGCCCATGCCCGCCCCCAGCTGGTACGAGGTCTCGCCGATCGCCGCGGCCCCGCCCGCCCGGTCCGCCGGGGCCTCGCTGAGCATCGACTCGTACGCGCCGAAGAGCGTCGTCTCCAGGCCGAGGCCGAGCAGGACGAACCCGGCCAGCAGCAGCCCGGCGTCGTCCGCGCCGCCCATCGCGGTCAGCAGCACCACCGCGGCCGCCGTCACGCAGAAGCCCGCGCACACCATGCGCCGCGGACCGAACCGGCGCAGGACGCGGGCGCCCACCAGCCCCGCCGCCATCGCCGCGAAGGTCAGCGGCAGCAGCCGCAGCCCGGTGCCCAGCGGTGACAGCCCGAGCACCAGTTGCAGGTACTGGGCCGCGATCAGCTCCAGGCCGACCAGCGCCAGCATCGCCAGCACGATGCAGCCCACGGCCGTGCTGAAGGCGGGGCGCGCGAACATCCCGAGGTCGACCAGCGGGTGCGTGCGGCGCCGCTGCCGCCGTACGAAGGCCACCAGCAGCACCACGCCCAGCACCAGCGGTCCCAGGGTCACCGCGCTGAGCACCGGCTCACCGCCGCCGAGCCGCTTCACGCCGAACACGGCGCCGAACAGGCCGGCCGCCGCCATCAGCGCCCCGGCCACGTCCCACGGCCCCTCGCGGCCGCCCCTGGACTCGGGCAGCAGCAGCCGCCCCACCGGCAGGCTGACGAGCATCAGCGGAATGTTGACGAGGAAGACCGACCCCCACCAGAAGTGTTCGAGGAGGAAGCCGCCGATCAGCGGTCCGACCGCGGCGCCCACCGCCGCGACCGCGCTCCAGATGCCGATGGCCAGCGCGCGCTCGCGCCGGTCGGGGAAGACCTGGCGCAGGATCGACAGCGTGGCCGGCATGATCATCGCCCCGCCGACGCCGAGCAGCGCGCGGGCGAGGATCAGCGTCTGGGGGTGGTGGGCGAAGGCCGCGACGGCCGAGGCGACCCCGAAGAGCGCGTAGCCGAGCAGCAGGATCCGTCTGCGGCCCACCCGGTCGCCCAGGGTGCCGAAGAGGATCAGCAGCGAGGCGCAGACGAGGGGATAGGCGTCGACGATCCAGAGCAGTTCGATCGCGCCGGGCCGGAGGTCCTCGGTGACGGCGGGCACCGCCACGTGCAGCACGGTGGCGTCGACCGCCACCAGCAGCAGGCTGACGCAGAGCACGACCAGGACGACCCAGCGGCCCGCACCGTCCCCGGCCGCCCGGCGGCGCTGCCCGAGGGCCGCCGCGGTCGTACCGGACATGCCGGACATGTACGTACCTCCCAGATGAACCCTCGCCTCGGCGGGCCCGCGGAGTGGGGACGTTCCGCGACAGGGCCTGGGCCGGGAAGGAGCGGTGGTCCCCGGCCCGCGCAACGAGGTGCGAGTGACACGGCAGCCTACGCGAGTCCTCCGCCGGGAAGCGTGGCCCATCTCTCACACTCCGGACGGAACCCGTGTGGCGTACGCCACTCGTCTGTCCGGCCGGGCCGCCCGGCTGTCCGTCCGCTCCCCCGCCCGGTCGATAATCGAGCCCGTGACCGATCTTACGACGTGCGTGGTGGCAGCCCGCCGGACAGCCCTGCGCCGGGCCGCCCCGGCCCTGTACGGGTACGCGGCCGTGCGCGCCCTGGGCCTGCTGCTCCTGGCCGGGTGGAGCGCGGCGCGCGGCAAGAGCGCCTACACGCTGCTGACCGCGCGCTGGGACTCCCTCTGGTACGCCAGGGTCGCCGCCGGCGGCTACGGCTACCAGGTGCGCCTGCCGAACGGGGACGTCCACTCCGACCTGGCGTTCTTCCCGCTGCTGCCCTGGCTGGAGCGGCTGGGGGCCGCGGTGGGCCCGCTGTCGTACGCCGACGCGGGCTTCGCGGTCAGCCTGTTCGCCTCGCTCGCGGCGGCCTGGGGGATCTTCGCGGTGGCCGACCACGTGTACGGCCGCCGCGCCGGGGTCTGCGCGGTGCTGCTGTGGGCGGTGCTGCCGGTCGGGATCGTGCAGTCGATGGCGTACAGCGAGTCGCTGTTCACAGCGCTGGCCGCCTGGGCGCTGTACTGCGTGCTGACCGGCCGCTGGGCGAGCGCCGGCGCGCTGGCGCTGGCGGCCGGGCTGACCCGGCCGGTCGGTCTCGCCGTGGCCGCCGCCGTGTGGACGGCGGCCGTCGTCTCCCTCGTCCGCGAGCGGCGCGCGACGGCGGGGCCGGCCCCCGACCGGCCCGCGACGACCGCACCCGCCGCCGCGCCCGGCCGCCCCGTGCTCCCCGCCGCCGGGCCGGGCCGCCGCCTCCTCGGCATGCTGCTGGCCCCGCTCGGCGCCGCGGGCTACGTCCTGTGGGTCGGCCACCGCACCGGCGGCGGCCTCCTCGGCTACCTCGACGTCCAGGCGGGCTGGCGCAACGGCTTCGACGGCGGGTACGCGTTCGCGCGCTTCGTCGGCGACAAACTGACCTCCTTCCCCTCGGCCCTGGCCGGGGCGGGGCTGATCATCGGGGTGGCGCTGGTGGTCCGGCTCTACGTCGTCGGCGTACGGCAGGGCCAGCCGCCCGCGCTGCTGGTGTACTCGGGCGTCGTCACGGCGCTCGCCCTGTGCGCGTCGAGCTACTTCGGCTCCAAGCCGCGCCTGCTGCTGCCCGCCTTCCCGCTGCTGCTGCCGCTCGCCCTGGCGCTCGCCCGGCTCCGCCCCTCCCGGGCGGCGCTGGTGACCGGCGCCGTCGCCCTGGTCTCGGCCGTCTACGGGGCGTTCTGGCTCAACGGCTCCGGACCGCCCTGACCGGAAGGGCGGCCGCAGGCCGCTCAAGATCATTCCTCATCCGGCCCCGCACCCCCGCCCGGAGCGCGCCGTGTACGAACGGTGAATTCCCCCGGAGCGTTCCGTCAACGTATTCATAAGCAGCCGATAAGGGCAGCCGGAATGATCAAAGGAAATGCAGGCCGGTGGCCGTCCTCATTTGCGAAATCCGGGGAAATCAGGCCCCGTTGAGAGCAATCCCACATCACATCGTCATCACAAACCACGTGATTCGTCCGGGAACTGCGCTCACTCGCTGTAACGTCGATTAGGTGCGTACCGAAGGAACCCTCACCCGCCTGGACCGGGTGTTCGCCAGGCTGGACCGTGAGCCACAGCGGCCGGCGCACATCGACATGCCGAGAATGAGCAGGCACCGGGTGGTGCTGTTCTCGGCGACCCTGGCCTTCTACCTGGCGATCGTCTGGGCCGTGGTGACCACCTCCTGGCTGGTCCGGCTGGACTGGCAGGTCATGTTCTTCCGGCCGTACCAGCAGTGGCCGCAGATCCACGCGTTCCTCGACTACTACGTGGTCCTGGGCCAGCGCGGCCCCACCGCCGTGATGGTCGCCTCCTGGCTGGGCTGGCGTTCCTGGCGGCAGCACACGCTGCGCCCGCTGCTCACCCTGGCCGCCTCGCTGCTGCTGCTGAACATCACCGTCGGCGCCGCGAAGTACGGCATGGGGCGGCTCGGCCCGCACTACGCGACCGTCATCGGCTCCAACGAGATGGGCCTGGGCGGCGATATATTTCCCAGCGGCCACACCGCCAACGCCGTGGTGACCTGGGGCATCCTGGCCTACCTGGCCTCCACCCCGACCGCGCGGCGCTGGCTGTCGGCGCTGTCGGCGGTCACCTCGCTCGGCGTCGGCCTCACCACCGTCTACCTGGGGACGCACTGGCTCAGCGACGTGGTGCTCGGCTGGGCCGCCGGACTGCTGATCCTGCTCGCGCTGCCGTGGTGCGAGCCGCTGATCGCCCGCACCGAGAACGCCCTCTTCGACCTGCGCGACCGCTGGCGCTCCCGCCGCGGCCTGCCCGTCCCCGTGCCCGGGCCGGCCCTGCCCGTGGGCACGCCCGTGGTGCACAAGCAGCGCACCCCCGCCCCGCAGGAGGCTCCGGCGACCCACGGCACGCTCGGCGCGGCCCTCGCGGCCCGCCCGCCCGCCCCCCTCGCCCCGGGGCCGCACCCGGCCCGCGCCGAGCGCACCCCGGTCACTCCGGCCGGCAGCCGCAGGCCGCCGCACCCGGAGCGCTCGGAGCGGGCACCGCACGGCACGACACCGGCCCCGGCGGCCCGCTCCTGACCGGCGCTCACGCCGCACCCGGCAGGCGCTGCCGCTGCCGGCCCGCCGCTGTGCCCCTCCGGGCCCTCAGCCCTTCCAGGCCCGGACCACCCGGTCGTCCCTGACCTCGAAGTTGAGCCGGCCGACCCGGTACTCCATGGTGATGATCGCGCCCGGCGGCAGCGAACGGACCGTGGACCAGCCCTGCTCGCGCGCCAGCCGCTCGGCCTGCCCGGCCTCCAGACCGACGTACCGTTCGGGACTGTCCTGGGGCTCCGCGGGCGGAGTGGGGATCGGTGCCATGCTCCCCACGGTAGGCCCTGTCACCCCCTCGCCGGCGGTCCCGGCCGCCCCCGCGGAGGGAAGCGCACCCCTCCCTCCGTAGTCGCATCAGCTGATATGCGCCTCTCCTGTCACGTTTGCATCACAAGATCACCACGGCGGGAGACACCGAACTCCGGCACCCCCGCGAGCGCTTCCGTCCCCCTTCCGCGCCCATTCGAACGCAATTCCCCGACGCCGGGGACGCGCCCCGGAAATGCCCGGCGGAAAGCTGGGGGGAAGAAGGGAGAGGGGGAGCGGGGAGCGGGGAAATCGCCGCCGGACCCGGTTCGGGGCACGCCCGGATCCGCATTCCGCTTCCCGTCGGCGCGGGCCTCCGCGGGCGCGGCTCCGCACAGGAATTCCACTGGTTCGGGAGGGGCCTTCCGCTCCCCCGCCGCGCGTCCGGATCCCCCCGCCCCCTGCCCGGCCAAGATCCACTGCCACCCGGCGAGTTGACGGTGCGTGATGATACATAGACCCAGTGTGACCGGGTGTGGTGGAGGCACGATTCCGTGCCCCGCAGGGCGTGACTCCCCCGCAGATCGTCCGTTGTCTTCTTCATGAGCCGGGGGCCCTCCCGGCTCATGGGCCGGGAGCCACCCGGTCCCGCCACGCACCGCATCCCGAGGAGCCACCCGTGCCGCGCATGCTCGACGTCAGCGACGCCGTACGCGCCGAGATCGGCGACGAAGAAGCCGACCGGCTGCTCGCCGGAGAGAACGCCCCGGGCAGTTACGACTGCACGTCCTGCCGCACCCCCGGCGACTCCGAACAGGAGCGCACCAGCACCGTCCTCTTCGTCGGGGACGAGACCGCCGTCCTCGCCTTCGCCCACGCCACCTGCCTGCCCTCCCAGGTGGTCCAGGTCACCGAGGAGCAGCTGCGCGGCGCGGTCCGCTCCATCAACGCGGACACGGGCGGCCAGAGCGCCGCCGGGGTGCCCGCCCAGGGCGTGCCGCAGCAGGCCGCTCCGGAGGCCGCTGCCCGGCAGGGGGCCCAGGAGCCGGCCGTGCTCGGCGTGACCAGCGGTCTCGTTCTGGTCGCCGGAGAGCTGCATCCCGCGCTGGTCGTCGAACCGACCGCGCCCATCGTGCGGCCTGGCACGACCGGCCCCGGCGACGACTTCCTGACGCTCCTGACCGAGCAGGGCTACACGCCCGTGGCCGGCCTCGAATCCGTCCCGCCCGTCCTGCACGGCTGGTCGGTGCTGCTGGCGATGGGGCAGCTGCACGCCGTTCTCCAGCCGGGCGCAGAGGGCGGCCGGCCGGCGGCCTGGTGGCAGGCGCACCAGCCCCTCCAGGTCACCGAGGGCTGGCGGGCGGCGGCCAACAAGCACCAGCAGGTGCTGATGTTCGCGGCGCCGGTCGGGTCCATCGGCCGCCAGCCGCGCGAGGACCTGCTGCGCAACGCGCTGGACAAGGCGGCGGCGCAGGGGAAGCTGGTCGCGGCGACGCTGCCGCTCGCGGGGACCTGAGCCGTTACAGCCGCATCTCTTCCGGTTCGGGGTCGTTTGGACATACGTGCACGCATATGACGTTCCCCGCCGCCAGCCGTACCAGCCGATCCGGTCCGCACGGCCGGCCCAGGATCCGGCCGGCCCGTCCACCACGCCGATCTACGACGCGCTCTACGCCGAGTACGTCAAGTCCTACCGGACGCTGCCGGGCGACCGGAGCGGTGAGGAGGACCTGGGCTTCGTCGCGTTCGGGAACCTCGGCGCGGGGGCGAACGCGTACATCGCCTACGGCGCGGGGGCCTACAGCACCCGGCACAGCACGGGGCAGCAGCAGACGCAGTGGCAGCGCGTCGGGACGCGGGGGCGGCAGGAGAGCGGCACCGGGATGCAGCACGTCCCGGCGGCGCTGCCGCCCGCCCCGCGCCGCGCCACCTGACGGCCCCGGCACCGGCGTGGGGGCGGCCTGCCGACCGCGTGACGTCCGCGCGGACGCCCGCGGGACGGCCACGGAGGCGTACAGGCCGCGCAACGGCGGCCTGCGGACGCCTGCGGGACCGCGCGGACGACCGCGGACAGCGCCCCGGCAGCGGTTGCGGGCGGCGCGCGGAAGGTGCGGGGCCGGCGTACCAGCGGTGTCCGGACGGCGTACGGACAGGAAAAGGGCGGTCCCCGGTGCGGGGACCGCCCTTTCACGTCGCGCGCGTCACCCGCGCGCCCGCGTCACTTCTTCTTCGCGCCGCGCTTCTCGCGCACCCGCACCGAGATGTGGATCGGCGTGCCCTCGAAACCGAACTCCTCGCGCAGCCGGCGCTCGATGAAGCGCCGGTAGCCCGCCTCGATGAAGCCAGAGGCGAACAGGACGAACCGGGGCGGCTTGGTGCCCGCCTGGGTGCCGAAGAGGATGCGCGGCTGCTTGCCGCCCCGGATGGGGTGCGGGTGGGCGGAGACCAGCTCGCCGAGGAAGGCGTTGAGGCGGCCGGTGGGCACCCGGGTCTCCCAGCCGGCCAGCGCGGTCTCGATCGCCGGGACCAGCTTCTCCATGTGCCGTCCGGTGCGGGCCGAGACGTTCACGCGCGGGGCCCAGGCGACCTGGCCCAGCTCGGTCTCGATCTCCCGCTCCAGGTAGTAGCGGCGCTCCTCGTCGAGGGTGTCCCACTTGTTGAAGGCGAGGACGACCGCACGGCCCGCCTCGACGGCCATGGTGACGATGCGCTGGTCCTGCACGGAGATGGACTCGGAGGCGTCGATCAGGATGACGGCCACCTCGGCCTTCTCGACGGCGGCGGCGGTGCGCAGGGAGGCGTAGTAGTCGGCGCCCTGCTGGAGGTGGACCCGCTTGCGGATACCGGCGGTGTCGACGAACTTCCAGGTGACGCCGCCCAGTTCGATCAGCTCGTCGACCGGGTCGCGGGTGGTGCCCGCCAGCTCGTTGACGACGACGCGCTCCTCGCCGGCCACCTTGTTCAGCAGGGAGGACTTGCCCACGTTGGGGCGGCCGATCAGGGCGATGCGGCGCGGGCCGCCGACGCCGGCGGCGCCGAAGCTCTGGCGCGGCGCCTCGGGCAGCGCCTCCAGGACCCGGTCCAGCATGTCGCCGGTGCCCCGGCCGTGCAGCGCGGAGACCGGGTGCGGCTCACCGAGGCCGAGGGACCACAGGTAGGAGGCGTCGGCCTCACCGCTGGGGCCGTCGACCTTGTTGGCGCACAGCACCACGGGCTTGCCGGCCTTGCGCAGCAGCCGGACGACGGCCTCGTCGGTGTCGGTGGCGCCGACCTTGGCGTCGACGACGAAGACGACCGCGTCGGCGGCCTCGATGGCGTACTCGGCCTGGGCGGCGACGGAGGCGTCGATGCCGAGGACGTCCTGCTCCCAGCCGCCGGTGTCGACGACCTTGAAGCGGCGGCCCGCCCACTCGGCCTCGTAGGTGACGCGGTCGCGGGTGACGCCGGGCTTGTCCTCGACGACCGCCTCACGGCGGCCGATGATGCGGTTCACCAGGGTCGACTTGCCGACATTGGGGCGGCCGACGACGGCGAGCACGGGCAGCGGACCGTGTCCGGCGGCCTCGATGGCGCCCTCCACGTCCTCCAGGTCGAAGCCCTCTTCGGCGGCCAGCTCCATGAACTCCGCGTACTCGGCGTCACCGAGCGCCCCGTGCTCGTACTCGTGCTCGGCCGAGCCGTCGGGCTGGATGTCGTCGTTCATGAAGTCCGTACCTCGTAGTTCATCGTGGTGGTCGGTGGAACACAGCCGTTCGCGGTGATCCACTACTCAAGTGTTGCTCAGCGCCCGGTGCGGCGCCTGGCGTTTTCCAGGTGGTCGGCGAGCTGCTTCTGGATGTGCTCGGTGGCCGTGTCCAGCGCCCGCCGGGTGCGCCTGCCGCTGCTGTCGCCGGCCTCGAAGGGCTCGCCGAAGACCACGTCCACGCGCGAGCGCAGCGGAGGCAGCCCCTTCATCAACCGTCCCCGCCGCTCGGAACTTCCCAGGACGGCGACCGGGACGATCGGCGCCCCGCTGCGGACGGCGAAGTAGGCCAGGCCCGCGCGCAGCGAGGCGAAGTCGCCCTCGCCGCGGGTGCCCTCGGGGAAGATGCCGAGGACGCCGCCCTGCTCCAGGACGCCCAGTGCCCGCGTGATCGCCGTGCGGTCGGCGCTGTGCCGGTCCACCTGGAGCTGGCCGATGCCGGTCAGGAAGGAGCCGAGGGGGCCGACGAACGCTTCCTTCTTGATCAGGAAGTGCACCGGCCGGGGCGCCACGCCCATGACCATCGGGCCGTCGACGTTGTGCGAGTGGTTGACGGCGAAGATCAGCGGGCCGCTCGCCGGCACCTTCCAGGCGCCCAGCACCCGCGGGCGCCACAGCCCGTACATCAGCCCGACGCCGATACGGCGGCCGACGTCCGCACCGCGCTCCGACGGCACGGCCGCCGCACGCTCCGACGGAAGACTCACAGCGCCGCCCGCTTCTCCTCGGCGGCCCGCGCCTGCCCGGCGCCCCGCTTCTCCTCGACGAGGGTGACGACGCACTCGATGACCTGGGCCAGCGTGAGGTCGGTGGTGTCGACCTCGACCGCGTCGTCCGCCTTGGCCAGCGGGGAGGTGCTGCGGCTGGAGTCGGCCGCGTCCCGCTTGATCAGGGCCTCGCGGGTGGCGTGCACGTCGGTGTTCTTCAGCTCGCCGCTGCGGCGGGCGGCACGGGCCTCGGGCGAGGCGGTGAGGAAGATCTTCAGGTCGGCGTCCGGCAGCACGGTCGTGCCGATGTCGCGGCCCTCGACGACGATGCCGTGCTCGGCGCCGCCGGCCAGGGAGCGCTGCAGCTCGGTGATGACGGTCCGCACCTCCGGCACGGCGCTGACGGCGCTGACCTTGGAGGTGACCTCCTGGGTGCGGATCGGACCGGCCACGTCCACGCCGTCGACGGTGATCGTCGGGTGCGCCGGGTCGGTGCCGGAGACGATCACGGGCTTGCCGGCCACGGCGGCGACGGCGGTCGGGTCTTCTATGTCGATCCCGTTGGTCACCATCCACCAGGTGATCGCCCGGTACTGGGCGCCGGTGTCCAGGTAGCTCAGGCCGAGCTGCGCGGCCACGGCCTTCGACGTGCTCGACTTGCCCGTGCCGGAGGGGCCGTCGATGGCGACAATCACGGGCTGGGCGGTCCGGGCGGCGCCGTGTTCCACAGCGGGGCACCTTCCTGGTGAAGGGTGGCGGGCGGGTGTACGGGACCCAGGGGCCCCCGCACAAGGTTACTGGCTGCCCGGGCACCCTCCGACTGCCGGAGGGTGCGGCCTCCGCGCAGCGGTGTCCGGGCCCCCGCCTCCGCGGCCCGCGGCCCTCACTGCCGCAGCGCCCAGCCCCGTTCCCGCAGGGCCGCCGTCAGCACGGGGACCGCCTTCGGTTCGACCATCAGCTGCACCAGACCGGCCTGCTGCCCGGTGGCGTGCTCGATGCGGACGTCCTCGATGTTGACCCCGGCCGTCCCGGCGTCGGCGAAGATGCGGGCCAGCTGTCCCGGCTGGTCGTCGATGAGCACGGCGACGACCTCGTACGCCCTGGGCGCGGAGCCGTGCTTGCCGGGCACCCGGACCCGTCCGGCGTTGCCCCGCCGCAGCACGTCCTCGACACCGGCACCGCCCTCGATGCGCTTGGCCTCGTCGGAGGACTGCAGTGCCCGCAGGGCCCGCACCGTCTCGTCCAGGTCGGCGGCGACGTCGGCGAGCAGGTCGGCGACCGGGCCCGGGTTCGCCGAGAGGATGTCGATCCACATCTGCGGCTCGGAGGCGGCGATCCGCGTGACGTCCCGGATGCCCTGCCCGCACAGCCGCACGGCCGCCTCCTCGGCGTGCTCCAGACGCGCGGCGACCGTGCTGGAGACCAGCTGGGGCATGTGGGAGACGAGGGCCACCGCGCGGTCGTGGGCGTCGGCGTCCATGACGACCGGGACCGCGTGGCAGTGGGAGACCAGCTCCAGGGCGAGGTTGAGGACCTCGGTGTCGGTGTCGCGGGTGGGGGTGAGCACCCAGGGGCGGCCCTCGAAGAGGTCGGCGGTCGCGGCCAGCGGGCCGGACTTCTCCCGGCCCGACATGGGGTGGGTGCCGATGTAACCGCTGAGGTCCAGGCCCAGCGCCTCCAGCTCGCGGCGCGGGCCGCCCTTGACGCTGGCCACGTCCAGGTAGCCGCGGGCCAGGCCCCGGCGCATGGCGTCCGCGAGCACCCCGGCGACGTGCGCGGGCGGGGCGGCCACGATCGCCAGGTCGACGGCTCCTTCGGGCGCCTCGCCCGTGCCGGCGCCGAGCGCGACGGCGGTACGGACCTGCTCGGGGTCCCGGTCGGCCAGGTGCACGCCCACCCCGCGCCGGACGAGCGCCAGGGCGGCCGAGGTGCCGATCAGGCCGGTGCCGATGACGAGTGCGTTCCTCACTGGGCGATGTCCTTGCGCAGGGCGGCCGCCGCCCCGAGGTAGACGTGGGCGATCTCGGCGCGCGGCCGGTCGGTCTCGATGTGCGCGAGGACACGGACCACGCGGGGCATCGCGCCCTCGATGTCCAGCTCCTGCGCGCAGATCAACGGTACGTCGACGATGCCGAGCCGGCGGGCGGCGACGGCGGGGAAGTCGCTGTGCAGGTCGGGGGTGGCCGTGAACCAGATGCTGATCAGGTCGTCGGGGGTCAGGCCGTTGCGTTCCAGGACGGCCCTCAGCAGGGCTCCGACCTGCTCGCTCATGTGACCGGCGTCGTCCTGTTCCAGCTGGACGGCCCCCCGGACCGCTCGTACCGCCACGGCGCTGCTCCTCGCTGACGTGTGTACCGGTTGTCGCGCGCCGGCGTACCGGCTCGTGGCCGACCAGCCTAGTCAGGCGGCGGGCGGGTCCCGCGCGGCGCCCGCCCGCTGAGACGGGAGGCGAAGCCACCGGGGCGGGGGCGGCTCCCCGCCGGGGCCGGGGCGGGGGCGGGCCAGGCGGGGCGCGGCGGGTAACGCGCCGGGGCCGGGGGCGGGTAACGCGTCGGGCCGGGGGCGAGTACGCGCGGGACGGGGGCAGGTACGCCCCGGCGCCCGGGAGCGGGTACGCGCCGGCGCAAGGGGCGGGTACGCGCCCGGCCGCGAGCAGACGCACAGCGCTGCACCATTTGCACCACTCGACGCCGATTTACTTCGACTTGGGAGTCTTCGGTGCGAAGATGCTTCCGCTCCGCTCGGAGCGGCTCCCCCCACCTCGGCACCCCTCGGAGTGACGGCATGACTCAGGGATCGACCCGGCGCACGGTTCTCGCAACGGGCGCCGCCGCGGCACTCGCCGCCGGCTGCAGCGACTCGAATTCGGGCGGCGGCAGCTCGTCCGCCGCGGACGCCTCCTCGGCGGCACCGCAGACCCCGTCCACGGCCCCGCCGACCACGGCCGCCGCCGCGTCCCCGTCGCACAGCACGGCCGCCGCCGGCGCGGAACTGACGCGGACCGGTGACGTCCCGGTCGGCGGCGGAAAGATCATCAAGGAGCACGGGGTCGTCGTCACCCAGCCGGTGAAGGGCCAGTTCAAGGCCTTCTCCGCGATCTGCACCCACCAGGGCTGCACCGTCGCCTCGGTGGAGAACGGCACCATCGCCTGCCCCTGCCACGGCAGCATGTTCCATGCCGCCGACGGCTCGGTGGCCCACGGCCCGGCGGCCCGGCCGCTGGCCCCCAAGGAGATCAAGGTGGAGGGAAATTCCATCCGCCTGGCCTGACGGTCCGCGTACGCTCCCGGGCATGCAGCCCGAGGACCTGGTACGCGACCACACGATCTACGCCTGTGTGATGGGCTCGCGGGCTTTCGGGCTGGCGACGGAGAGCAGCGACACGGACCGCCGTGGCGTCTTCGTCGCCCCCGCCCCGCTCTTCTGGCGCTTCGAGAAGCCTCCGACGCACGTCGACGGGCCCCGGCCCGAACAGTTCAGCTGGGAACTGGAGCGCTTCTGCGCACTGGCGCTGCGCGGCAATCCGAACATCCTGGAGTGTCTGCACTCCCCGCTCGTGGAGCACGCCGACGGCACCGGCCGCGAACTGCTCGCCCTGCGCGAGGCGTTCCTGTCCCGCAGGGTGTACGCCACCTTCATCGGTTACGCCCGCGACCAGCGCCGCAGGCTCGACGCCGACGTACGCGCGCACGGCGCCCCGCGCTGGAAGCACGCGATGCACCTGCTGCGGCTGCTGGCGGGCGCCCGGGACCTGCTGCGCACGGGGCGTCCGGCCCTCGACGTAGGCGACGCGCGGCCCCGTCTGCTGGCCGTCAAGCGCGGCGAGGTCTCCTGGTCCGAGGTGGAGTCCTGGGCGGGCCGCCTGGCCGACGAGGCCGAGCGGGCGTGCCTGCGCACCCCGCTCCCCGCGGAACCCGACCAGCGGCGCGTGGAGGACTTCCTGATCCGGGTCCGCCACGCCTCGGCCCTCGCCCACCACCCGGCCGGTCCCGCCTGGACGGTCCCGGCCCCGGGCGGAGGTGTGCCGCCTACAGGTCGACTTCCTTCATCAGCATGCCGACCTCGGTGTTGGACAGACGGCGCAGCCAGCCCGACTTCTGGTCGCCCAGGGTGATGGGGCCGAACGCGGTGCGGACCAGCTTGTCGACCGGGAAGCCTGCCTCGGCGAGCATGCGCCGCACGATGTGCTTGCGGCCCTCGTGCAGGGTGACCTCGACGAGGTAGTTCTTGCCGGTCTGCTCGACGACCCGAAAGTGGTCGGCGCGCGCGTAGCCGTCCTCGAGCTGGATGCCGTCCTTGAGGCGCTTGCCGAGGTCGCGCGGGATCGGGCCGACGATGTGCGCGAGGTAGGTCTTGCGCACGCCGTACTTGGGGTGGGTCAGGCGGTGCGCCAGCTCACCGTGGTTGGTGAGCAGGATGACGCCCTCGGTCTCGGTGTCGAGCCGGCCGACGTGGAACAGCCGCGTCTCGCGGTTGGTGACGTAGTCGCCGAGGCACTGCCGGCCCTCGGGGTCCTCCATGGTGGAGACGACGCCGGCGGGCTTGTTCAGCGAGAAGAACTGGTACGACTGCGTGGCCACGGTCAGGCCGTCGACCTTGACCTCGTCCTTCTCCGGGTCGACCCGGCGGCCCTGCTCCAGGACGATCTCGCCGTTGATCTCGACCCTGGCCTGCTCGATCAGCTCCTCGCAGGCGCGCCGCGAACCGTACCCGGCGCGGGCGAGCACCTTCTGCAGCCGCTCGCCCTCCTGCTCGGCGCCCGGGAAGGTCTTGGGCAGCTTGATCTCCTTCTTGCCCGCGTACCGCTCGCGGTTGCGCTCCTCGGCGCGCGTCTCGTACTCACGGGAGCGGGCGGGCGCCGAGCGGTCCCGCCCGGTGCCCTGGCCCTGCCGGGGGCCGCCCTTGGCGCCGCCGCGCGCCGAGGCGCCCCGCCCGGACTTCGGGCCGGACTGGGTGGCGCCGGGACCGACGTCGTAGCGCCGCTCCTCCGGACGCGGCTTCTTCGGCCGGCCGCCCTGGTTGTCGTCACGGGAGTTGCCGGCGCCGCGGTGGTTACCGCGACCGCCACCGCTCCCGCCGCGGCCGCCGCTGTTGCCACCACGGCTCCCGCCGTTGTTTCCGCTGCTGTTCCTGCCGCTGCTGCTTCGCATCAAAGTTCCGTCTTGTCGTCTGCGTCCTCGGAATCCGGGGCGTCCGGATCGAACGACGGTACGGCTTCCTGGGTCTCGGCCTCGATCGCCTCCGCCTCCGGGAGGAAGGGCGCCAGCTCCGGGAGCTCGTCCAGACCGCGCAGGCCCATCCGCTCCAGGAAGTAGTTCGTCGTCCTGTACAGGATCGCACCTGTTTCGGGTTCCGCGCCCGCCTCCTCGACCAGTCCGCGCTGGAGGAGGGTGCGCATCACGCCGTCGCAGTTGACTCCGCGGACGGCGGAGACCCGGCTGCGGCTGACCGGCTGGCGGTAGGCGACCACCGCCAGGGTCTCCAGCGCGGCCTGGGTGAGCCGGGCCTGCTGCCCGTCCAGGACGAAGCCCTCGACGGCGGCGGCGTACTCGGGGCGGGTGTAGAAGCGCCAGCCGCCGGCGACCCGCCGCAGTTCGAAGCCGCGCCCCTGCACGGTGTACTCGTCGGCCAGCTCCCGCAGCGCGTCCGCGACCTGCCGCCGGGGCCGCTGGAGCGTCTTCGCCAGCAGTTCCTCGGTGGCGGGTTCGTCCACGACCATCAGGACGGCCTCCAGGGCGGGCTTGAGGTCGAGGCCGGCGACGCCGCGCAGGCCCGCGGGCAGTTCGGTGGTCTCCTCGCTCACGCCTTCTCCTCCTCGTCTCCCCGGGGCTCACCCACGCCGGGCTCGTCTTCTCCGGGCTCGGCCGATCCCGGCCCGCCCGCCGCGGGGTCGCCCGCTGCGGGGTCGTCCGCCCCTGGTTCCGCGGGCGTTTCACGCGGCCGGTCGAACTCGTCGGTCACCATGGCCCGCGCATCGCCGTCCCCGCCGGTCCAGCGCACGAGCAGGTCGCCGAGCGCCGTCTCCTGGTCAAGCGCCACGGCCTTCTCGCGGTACAGCTCCAGCAGCGCGAGGAACCGCGCCACGACGGTCAGGGTGTCGTCGGTGTCCTCCACCAGTGCGCGGAAGCTGGCCTCCCCCAGCTCCCGCAGCCGGGCGACGACGATCCCCGCCTGTTCCTGCACGCTGACCAGCGGTGCGTGGATGTGGTCCACGTACACCTGCGGTTTCGGCTTGGGCTGCATCGCCTTGACCGCGAGCCGCGCGAACCCCTCCGGGCCGATGCTGATGACGACCTCGGGCAGCAGCTCCGCGTGGTGCGGTTCGAGCCCGACGGTACGGGGGTGGCGCAGGGCCTCCTCGTCGAGCCGCTCGTTGAAGATGTCGGCGATCTGCTTGTACGCGCGGTACTGGAGCAGGCGGGCGAAGAGCAGGTCCCGGGCCTCCAGGAGGGCGAGGTCGGCCTCGTCCTCCACCTCGGCGGCGGGCAGCAGCCGGGCCGCCTTCAGGTCGAGCAGCGTGGCCGCCACCACCAGGAACTCGGTCGTCCGGTCCAGGTCGCCCTCGGGTCCCATGGCGCGCAGGTGCGCCATGAACTCGTCGGTCACCTTCGACAGGGCGATCTCGGTGACGTCGAGCTTGTGCCGGGAGATCAGCTGGAGCAGCAGGTCGAAGGGCCCCTCGAAGTTGGCGAGCCGGACCTTGAAGACACCGTCGTCGCTCGCTGCCGTCCCGGCGCTCGCGCCCCCGTCCGCGCCCTCCGTACCACCAGCACCGGGCACGCCCTCGGCACCACCGGCACCGTCCGCGCCGCCGGTGCCTTCGGTGCCACCGGTGCCGTCCGTTCCCTCCGCAACTCCGGTACCGGGCGCGCTCTCGGCACCACCGGTGCCGGGCCCGCCACCGGTCCCGTCCGCGCCCGCAGCGCCGTCCGCGCTCACCGAGCTGCCGGGACCGCCGGGGCGGGGAGCCGGCTCGCCGCGCGGACCGGCCGGCTGGGTCGGTTCCGCCGGGGCGACGCCCGCTCCGGCCGGGGCGACCGGCTCCGCAGGCACCTCGGGCTCCGGGCGCACCTCGGGCTCCGGGCGCGCCTCGGGCGCAGGCCGCCGCGTCGGCGGAACCGGGCCGGCGGGATCCACCACGGGCGCCGGCGGTGCGTCGGGCGCCGTCGGCGGGGCAGGCACCGCGGGCGGGGCGGGCTCCGGCGGCGGAGCGCTCGTCCCCGGTCCCCTCCCCAGCGCACGCCTGCGGGCGGCGGGGCCCGGGCCTGCGGGCGGAACGTCGTTCGAGGTCATAGCCTCCGCAGGCTACCGTTACCGTCCGCGCAGTCGGCGGACGAGGATGCTCGCGTCCCCGCGGGACTCCAGATCGGCCAGGACCACGGCGACCGCCTCGCGCACGATGCGGCCCCGGTCCACGGCCAGGCCGTGCTCGCCTCTGAGGACCAGGCGCGCGTGCTCCAGGTCCATGAGTTCCTCGGCGGAGACGTACACCGTGATCTTCTCGTCATGCCGTTCCCGCCCGCTGGGGCGGCGCGCCGCCGACCTCCCGCGCTTGCGGGCCGCCCCCGCGGCGCCCGCCGCGGAACCTTCCGGCGCCGCCTGGCGCCGCCCGCCGCGCTCCGCCCCGGCGCCCGCGGCGCCACGGCTGCGGGACTCGCCCGCCTCCGCCGGTTCGGCGTCGGCCGCCGCGTGTTCGGCGCCCTCGCCGTCACCGCCCTGCGCGGGCACCGCCTGCGGCGCGTCCTCCGCCGGGACGGCCGTGGCGTCGCTCTCCCCCGCCGGAGCCGGCACCCGGGCCTCGCCGCCCGGCTGGCGCCGGGGAGTGGACGCCTGGAGCGCGGTCCCCCCTGTCGTACGGAACAGTTCGTCGGCCCCCGGCAGACTCACTCGGCGTGACACCGGGCGAGCACCTCCCTGGCGAGCTGGCGGTAGGCGGCGGCACCGACGGAGTTGGAGGCGTACGTGGTGATCGGCTCACCGGCGACCGTGGTCTCCGGGAAGCGGACCGTGCGCCCGATGACCGTGTGGTAGACGTGGTCGTCGAACGCCTCGACGACACGCGCCAGCACCTCACGGCTGTGCACGGTGCGCGAGTCGTACATCGTGGCGAGGATGCCGTCCAGCTCCAGGTCGGGGTTGAGGCGCTCCTGGACCTTCTCGATCGTCTCGGTCAGCAGCGCGACACCGCGCAGCGCGAAGAACTCGCACTCCAGCGGCACGATCACCTTGTGTGCGGCCGTCAGGGCGTTCACGGTGAGCAGGCCGAGCGAGGGCTGGCAGTCGATGACGATGTAGTCGTAGTCGTCCATCAGCGGCTTGAGCGCCCGCTGGAGCGTGGACTCGCGCGCGACCTCGGAGACGAGCTGCACCTCGGCGGCCGACAGGTCGATGTTGCTGGGCAGCAGGTCCATGTTGGGGACCGCGGTCTTCAGCAGGACCTCGTCCGCGGACATGCCCCGCTCCATGAGCAGGTTGTAGACGGTGAGGTCCAGCTCCATGGGGTTGACGCCGAGACCCACCGACAGCGCGCCCTGCGGGTCGAAGTCCACGAGCAGCACCCGGCGTCCGTACTCCGCGAGCGCGGCACCCAGGTTGATGGTCGACGTCGTCTTGCCGACGCCGCCCTTCTGGTTGCACATCGCGATGATCTTCGCGGGACCGTGGTCGGTCAGCGGACCGGGGATCGGGAAGTACGGCAGCGGGCGTCCGGTCGGACCGATGCGCTCACGGCGCTGGCGGGCAGCGTCGGGCGCGAGTGTGGCCGCGTACTCGGGATCGGGCTCGTACTCGGCGTCGGGGTCGTAGAAGTGCCCCTCGGGCAGTTCGTCGTAGTCGGCGAAGTGGTTGTGGGGCGCGCCACTTCCGTCGCCGGCCATGGCGTTCACGTGATGGCCATCCATGCTCTGGTGTCCTGGCTGGGTCACCAGCGGGAACCGGTGACCCTGGTGGGCTGCGAAGGTGCGCACAGCGACGGAGCCGACAGCCTCGAGCCCCGTGGGGCTCTGGCCCCGCGCAGGCATTCCTGGTTGACCACCCCCGGGAGAAAATGTCGACTCATTCACAAGTCGTCTTACCTCCTTGGTGACCAGGGAACTTCTAGACAGGTCAGCGTGGCACCATGCCGACGGTTGGCGACTCTATGGCGTGTCGGGCGTCCGCAGCAACACAATCCGCCGGACCCGGCCCGATGTGTCGGCAATGAAACATCCCTCTGTCAAGGGCGTACGACCGTCGCACAGCAGGTTTCACCGGTGCGTGAATCGGTCGAATGGTTGCGTTCGAGGCGAGTTGGCCGTGTGCGGCGAAGTGACCATACACACATCCGGCCGGACCTTGTGGGGCAAGGTCCGGCCGGGTGCGTGGCGTTGACGACACGAGTTGACGTATCGCCTTTTTCCGTCGGGTGACTTGGTCGACTCCTCGACGCCGGGGCTCAGCCGAGCAGGGTCTCCAGCTCGACGTGGTCCAGGCCGTGCGCCTCGGCGACCTCCTTGTAGACCACCTTGCCGTCATGGGTGTTGAGACCCTTGGCGAGCGCGGCGTCGCGGCGCAGCGCCTCCACCCAGCCGCGGTTGGCGAGTTCGACGATGTACGGGAGCGTCGCGTTGGTCAGCGCGTAGGTCGAGGTGTTGGGGACCGCGCCGGGCATGTTGGCGACGCAGTAGAACACCGACTCGTGGACCTTGAAGGTCGGCTCGGCGTGCGTGGTCGGGTGGGAGTCTTCGAAGCAGCCGCCCTGGTCGATCGCGATGTCGACAAGGACACTTCCGGCCTTCATCCGCGACACCAGCTCGTTGGTGACCAGCTTCGGGGCCTTGGCGCCCGGGATGAGGACGGCACCGACCACGAGGTCGGCCTCCAGGCAGGCCTTCTCCAGCTCGAAGGCGTTGGAGACGACGGTCTGGATCTTCGTGCCGAAGATCTTGTCGGCTTCCTTGAGCTTGTTGATGTCCTTGTCGAGCAGGGTCACGTGGAAGCCCAGGCCGATGGCGATCTGCGCGGCGTTCCAGCCGGAGACGCCGCCGCCGATGATGACGGCCTTGCCGGCCGGCACGCCCGGGACGCCGCCCGGCAGCACGCCGCGGCCGCCGGCCGCGCGCATCAGGTGGTAGGCGCCGACCTGCGGGGCGAGGCGGCCCGCGACCTCGGACATCGGGGCGAGCAGCGGCAGCGCGCGGCTGGGCAGCTCGACGGTCTCGTAGGCGATCGCCGTGGTGCCGGACTCCAGGAGGGCGTCCGTGCACTCCTTGGAGGCGGCCAGGTGCAGGTAGGTGAAGAGGATCTGGTCCTTGCGGAGGCGGTGGTACTCCTCCGCGATCGGCTCCTTGACCTTGAGCAGCAGGTCGGCGGCGGCCCAGACCTCGTCGGCGGTCCCGAGGATCTCGGCGCCGGCCGTCACGTACTCCTCGTCCGGGATCGCGGAGCCGACGCCCGCGTTCCGCTCGACGACGACCTGGTGGCCGTTTCGCACCAGCTCGTGCACGCCGGCCGGGGTGATGGCCACCCGGAACTCGTTGTTCTTGACCTCGCGGGGGATGCCGACCTTCACGTCGATCACGGTCCTTGACTCAGGGAATGTGGGGCAATAAAGACGTACCCCGGCATGCGGGGGCATACCAGGAGACACCGCAGGAGAACGAGCGGCAGAGCCAGTTTAATGAAGGCGTTCGCGCTGTCTAGCCTTTCATTGCATCAATCTTCTGCGGATGTGCTGCGGATTTCGCAGGCCTTTCCGTCCTGTTCCTGTGATGTGTCGGCTCCGGGGGCCTCCGCTCCGGCCGTGGCGGGGGTCCGGCCCGGCCGGATCCCGCCCGCGAGCAGGCGTTCGGCGGCCCCCCGGTGCAGCTGCGCCGCCGCCGGATCGCCCAGCCGTTCCAGGGTGTCGCCGAGCCGCAGCTGGAGCGCGGCCTGCAGTCGTACGTCCTCGGCGCGGCGGGCCCACTCGACCGCCTCCTGGCAGGTGCGCAGGCACTCCTCGGGCCGTCCCGCGTACTCCTGGACCCGGGCCAGCTCGCTCAACGCCCGCGCGTGGGCGGCGACATCGCCCGTCCTGCGGTGCGCGGCGACGGCGGCCCGCCAGTTGCGCAGCGCCTCGCCGTAGTGGCCGGCGTAGGTGTGGGCGGCGGCGATCCGGCCGTAGAGCCGGGCGGCGTCGGCGTGCTCGCCGCGCGCCAGCCGCTGGGCCAGGGCGCGGCCGAACCAGTCGGCGGCCCGGTCGTGGTCGCCCAGTTCCTGGTGCGCGGCGCCTACGGATTCCATCGCGCGGCCGGTCGCGTACGGGTCGTTCGCCACGCGTCCGGCGTCCAGCGCGGCCCGGTAGCGGGCGAGCGCCTTCGCCGTCCGGCCGGTGCGGGCGTCCAGGTCGGCCAGGTTCAGCAGGGCGGCGGCCTGCTCCCGGGGCAGACGCTGCCGCTCGGCGACGTCGAGGACCAGGCGGTGGATGCCGTAGAGGTCACCGGCCGCGGCCTGGGTGCCCAGGTGGGCGACCATCGCCCGCACCAGCTGGGACATCAGGCGGCGGGCCAGGGTGTCCAGCTCGCCGTCGGCGACCGCGAGCCGGGCCGCGGCCAGCAGCGCGGGCCTGCGGGCCCGCAGCCACTGTCCGGCGGCCCCCGGGTCGGCGAAGCGCAGGGCGGGCGGCAGGTTCTTCAGCTTCTCCCGGGTCTCCGGGCTGTCGGTCTCGGTGACCGCCCGGCAGGACTGGAGCAGCCGTACGGTCCGTTCCAGCATCCGGGCCCGGGCCAGTTGCAGCTCGGCGGGGCGCTCCTCGCGCTCGGCGAGGGCCAGCAGCAGCGGGTGCAGGCAGCCGGGCACCTCGTAGCGGGGCAGCGGGGAGGGGAGGGGGCGCAGCAGGCCCAGGGCGGCGAAGCGGTCGAGCAGGGGCCGGGCGCCGTCCAGGGAGGTGCCGGCGAGCGCGGAGGCGGTGTGCGGGTCCACGTCGCCGGCCGGGGCGAGGGCGAGCAGGCGCAGCATCCGGGCGGCGGACTTCGGCAGGTCCGCGTGGACGAGGTGCAGGACGCGGGCGAGGGGGGCGCTCTCCCCGGTGTCGGCGTGCAGCCGTTTGGCGAGGTCGGAGACGGTCTCCTCGGGGTGGGCGGCGAGCAGGCCGCCGGCCAGGGTGAGGGCGGCGGGCTGGCCCTGGCAGACCTCGACCAGGTTCTCGGCGGCGCGCGGGTCGACGGTGATGCGCACCGGGTCGATGTGCTGGGTGAGCAGGTCGAGGGCGGACTTGGTGTCGAGCCCGCCCAGGGTGCAGGGGCGGACGTCGGCGATGCCGGTGAGCGGGCCCTGGGCGACGGCGACGAGCAGGCAGTCGGCGTTGTCCGGCAGCAGCGCGTCGACCTGCTCGGCGCCGGCCGCGTCGTCGAGCAGGAGCAGGACGCGGCGCTCGGCCAGCGCGGTGCGCAGGGCGTCGGTCAGGTCGTCCTCGGCGGCGCCCGGCGCGGCGGGCAGGCCGAGGGCGGTGAGCAGCTCGCCCGCGGTGCGGCCGACCGGGACGGGGGTGCCGTCGGGCTCGGTGAGCCGGGCCCGCAGCACGCCGTCGGGGTAACGGTCCGCGACCTGCCGTACCAGTTCCTCGGCGAGCGCGGTGCGGCCGGATCCGGGCCTGCCGGCGACCAGCAGGACGCGGGCGCGGGGGGCCTTGCGGCCGGAGATGGTGTCGAGCCCGGCGCGCGCGATGTCGGCGCGCAGTTCCTTCAACTCCCGTGCACGGCCGAGGAAGTGGCGCTCGGGGGCCGCCGGCGACCGGTCGTCACCGGACGGGTTCGCGCCACCTGCGTCCACCGCCTGATCCGTCACGGGCCACACTCCCGTCCCACCGCACGCGCATACCCGCCGGGACTCCGGTACGGGCGTTTGAAGAGCCTAGTTGACGCTCTGCGACGTTCCGGGACGAGCGCGGCGCGAGGTCGCCCAATCGGATCAGCCGATGGTCACACCGGACGGGAGCACGGCCCGCCGCGCCCGCTGTAGGGGCCGAGTGGCCCACGCAAGGGGCCAGGCGACTGCTCAGGGGACGAGCGGGCCGGGAGAGCGAGCGGCCGGTCCGGGGAGCGAGGCGCCGGCTCGGAGAACGGGCGGCCGGCCGAGGAGGCAGGCGGCCCGCTCGGGGGGGGCGACGGCCCGCTCAGGGAGCGAGCGGCCGACTCGCAGAGCGGGGCGCGGGGCGCGCGGGCTCAGGGAGCGGACCGCCCGTCCAGGAGGCCGGCGGCCGGTTCAGGACGCGAAGGGGCGGGCCGGCCACGGGGCCTGTGCCGGACGCAGCGCGTCCAGGCCCGCACCGCCCTGCCGTGCCGCCACCAGCGCGAGGACACCCACCACGAGGCAGTTGTTGTGCAGCTCGCCGGCGAGCACACCGCGCACCAGGTCCCCGACCGGCACCCGGTCGAGTTCCATGTCCGTCTCCTCGTGCTCGGCCTCGAAGCGCTCGCCCTCCGCCTCGGACAGGTCACGGGCGAGGAAGATCCGCACGGCTTCGTCGCAGCCGCCGGGCGTGGTGTAGACGTCGGTCAGCACCCGCCAGTCCTCCGCCTTGACGTGCGCCTCCTCGTACAGCTCGCGCCGGGCGGCGTGCAGCGGGTTCTCGCCGGGCACGTCGAGCAGTCCGGCCGGGATCTCCCACAGCCGCTGCCGCACCGGGTGGCGGTACTGCCGGATGACCAGGACGCGGTCCTGCTCGTCCAGGGCGAGGACGGCCACGGAGCCGGGGTGGACCTGGTAGTCGCGGGAGGACACCGAGCCGTCGGGCATGACCACCTCGTCGGTCCGCATCGAGGTCTTGGCCCCGGTGAACGGCGTCCGGGTCCCCCGGACCTCCCACTCCTCGGGGGTGTCCTTGATCGTCATGCCCTGTCCTCCCGCACCTTGCCGTAGCTGTACGCAACCGGGGTGCCCACCATCGCGGCGGGCACCCCGGCAACCGTACAACCGGTGCGTTACTTGCCGGTCTTCCGCTCCACGGCGGCCTTCACCAGCCCGGCGAACAGCGGGTGCGGGCGGGTCGGGCGCGAGCGCAGCTCCGGGTGGGCCTGGGTGGCGACCAGGTAGGGGTGGACCTCGCGCGGGTACTCGACGTACTCGACGAGCTTGCCGTCCGGGGAGGTGCCGGAGAAGACGATGCCGGCCTTCTTCTCCAGTTCGGCGCGGTAGGCATTGTTCACCTCGTAGCGGTGGCGGTGGCGCTCCTCGACGTACTCCTTGCCGTCGTAGACCTCGCGCACGATGGAACCCTCGGCCAGCTTGGCCGGGTACATGCCCAGCCGCATGGTTCCGCCCATGTCGCCCTCACCGGCGACGATGTCCATCTGCTCGGCCATGGTGGAGATCACCGGGTGCGCGGTGGCCGGGTCGAACTCGGTGGAGTTGGCGTCCGAGATGTCGGCGAGGCCGCGCGCGGCCTCGATCACGATGCACTGCAGGCCCAGGCAGAGGCCGAGCAGCGGGATCTTGTTCTCGCGGGCGTAGCGGATCGCGCCGACCTTGCCGAGCACGCCCCGGTCGCCGAAGCCGCCGGGGATGCAGATGCCGTCGACGTCGGAGAGCTGGGCCTTGGCGCCGGCCGGGGTCTTGCAGTCGTCGGAGGTGACCCACTTGATCTTCACCCGGGCCTTGTTGGCGAAGCCGCCCGCGCGCAGCGCCTCGGTGACCGACAGGTAGGCGTCGGGCAGGTCGATGTACTTGCCGACCAGGGCGAGGGTGATCTCGTGGTCGGGGTTGTGGACGCGGTCGAGCAGGTCGTCCCAGGTCGTCCAGTCCACGTCGCGGAAGGGCAGGTCGAGCTTGCGCACGACGTAGGCGTCCAGGCCCTCGGTGTGCACGACCTTCGGGATGTCGTAGATCGAGCGGGCGTCGGGGCAGGCCACCACGGCGTCCTCGTCGACGTCGCACATCAGCGAGATCTTCCGCTTGATCGCGGTCGGGACCTCGCGGTCGCAGCGCAGCACGATCGCGTCCGGCTGGATGCCGATGTTGCGCAGCGCGGCCACCGAGTGCTGGGTCGGCTTGGTCTTCAGCTCACCGGAGGGACCGATGTAGGGCAGCAGCGAGATGTGCACCACGAAGACGTTGTCCCGGCCGACCTCGTGGCGGACCTGGCGGACGGTCTCCAGGAACGGCAGCGACTCGATGTCGCCGACCGTGCCGCCGACCTCGGTGATGACGACGTCCACCTCGTCGGTGGCCATGCGCCGGATGCGGTGCTTGATCTCGTTGGTGATGTGCGGGATGACCTGCACCGTGTCGCCGAGGTACTCGCCGCGCCGCTCCTTGGCGATCACCGTCGAGTACACCTGGCCGGTCGTGACGTTGGCCGAGCCGTCCAGGTCGCGGTCGAGGAAGCGCTCGTAGTGGCCGATGTCCAGGTCGGTCTCGGCGCCGTCGTTGGTGACGAAGACCTCACCGTGCTGGAAGGGGTTCATCGTGCCGGGGTCGACGTTCAGGTACGGGTCGAGCTTCTGCATCACGACGCGCAGGCCCCGGGCCTTGAGGAGCATGCCGAGGCTCGAGGCGGTGAGGCCCTTTCCGAGCGAGGAGGCGACACCCCCGGTGACGAAGATGTGCTTGGTCGTCGTTGATTTGGGCGGCATGGCCAAGAGGGGGCTCCCGTGGTCGCGGATTGTCGTGCGGTACGGCGGTCCGGCCCGGGGAACCCGGGTTGTCCGGCTGGGGTGCCGTCGCTGCGGTTCGGGGGTTTCGAGCCCACCGGTCCACGGGCTACCAGGGTATCAGCGCCGGACGGTGATGGCTTCCGGCCACGCTCCGCGCACAGGTCGGCACGGGTGCGCGACGGTCACGGATCCCTCACCCCTGGCTCACCCGTTCGGCGCATGCTGGTTGCCCGGAGCGGCACGCGGATCATCTGCGTGCGTCGTATCCTGCTCGGACACTCGCTGCCGAGCCCGGCCGGAAAAAACGGCACCACCCCCGCCCGTACACACCGGAACAACGAGAGCTCGTCAGTTCGTTGAGCAAAGGTTGTCGTTCTGCCTCACGGCCGACCGGCGGTCTGCTGCACCGCTCAACGACGCATCACACCCCCCTTGACCGCACTAGCGACCGCCCCGAATGCGGGGTGACGTGGCCGTTCGACTGGAGTTGCACGTGGCCGGGCGCATCGAAGACTACGCACTCATCGGAGACATGCAGACCGCTGCCCTGGTCTGCCGGGACGGGACGGTCGACTGGCTGTGCCTGCCCCGCTTCGACTCGCATGCCATCTTCGCCGGCCTGCTGGGCACCGAGGAGCACGGCTTCTGGCGGCTCGGCCCCGCGTTCCCGGAGGGTGCCGAGCCGCCCACGGCCGACCGGCGCGGCTACCGCGGCGACTCGCTGATCCTGGAATCGGAGTGGGACACCCCGCACGGCACCGTCCGCGTGACCGATTTCATGCCCCCGCGGGACGGCGCCCCGCAGCTGATCCGCATCGTGGAGGGCGTCACCGGCCGGGTGCCGATGCGCTCCGCCCTGCGCATGCGCTTCTCCTACGGCCGGGTCGTGCCCTGGGTGCACCGCAACGAGGCCCGCACCGTGGCGGTCGCGGGCCCGGACTCCGTGTGGTTCGACACATCCGTGGAGACCTACGGCGAGTCGCTGACCACGTACGCGGACTTCACGGTCGCTCCCGGTGACCGGATCGCGTTCACCATCTCCTGGCAGCCCTCGCACAAGGAGGCGCCGCCGGAGCCGGAGCCCGAGCAGTCGCTGGAGGCGACCGAGGACTTCTGGCGCGAGTGGGTCGGGCACTGCACGTACCACGGCCCCTACCGTGAGGCCGTGATCCGCTCCCTGATCACGCTGAAGGCCCTGACCTACGCCCCCACCGGCGGCATCGTCGCCGCGCCCACCACCTCCCTGCCGGAGGACATCGGCGGCGTACGCAACTGGGACTACCGCTACACCTGGCTGCGGGACGCGGCGATCACCCTGTCCTCGCTGCTGCGCACCGGCTACCGCGAGGAGGCCCGCGCCTGGCGCGAGTGGCTGCTGCGCGCCGTCGCCGGCGACCCGGAGAACCTCCAGATCATGTACGGCATCGCCGGCGAGCGCGAACTCGGCGAGGCGGAGCTGGACTGGCTGCCCGGCTACGAGAACTCCGCCCCGGTCCGGGTCGGCAACGGCGCCGCGCACCAGCTCCAGCTCGACGTCTACGGCGAGGTCACCGAGGCCCTGCACCTGGCCCACATGACGGGCCTGGCCCGCAACGACTACGCCTCGCTGCTCCAGCTCAAGCTGATCCGCTACCTGGAGAAGCACTGGCAGGAGCCGGACGAGGGCATCTGGGAGGTGCGCGGGCCGCGCCGGCACTTCGTGCACTCCAAGGTCATGGCCTGGGTCGCCGTGGACCGCACGATCAAGCTGATGGAGTCCGGTGACGTCGACGGCCCGCTGGACCGCTGGAAGGACCTGCGCGACGAGATCCACCGGGACGTCTGCGAGAAGGGCTACGACAAGGAGCGCAACACCTTCACCCAGTCCTACGGCTCGCGCGAGCTGGACGCCTCCCTGCTGCTCATCCCGCAGATGGGCTTCCTGCCGCCGGACGACAAGCGGGTCATCGGCACCATCGAGGCCATCCAGCGGGAGCTGTCCACCTCGGACGGGTTCATCCTGCGCTACCCCACCGACGGCGACCACGCGGGCGTCGACGGCCTCCCCGGCGACGAGGGCGCCTTCCTCGCGTGCTCGTTCTGGATGGCCGACGACCTGGCGATGATCGGCCGCGTCGACGAGGCGCGCAAGCTCTTCGAGAAGCTCCTGTCCCTGCGCAACGACCTCGGCCTGCTGGCGGAGGAGTGGGACCCCCGCCTGCAGCGCCAGGTCGGCAACTTCCCGCAGGCCTTCAGCCACGTCCCGCTGATCGACACGGCGCTGCGTCTGACGGCCAGCGGGGCGTACGGGGGCTGAGACGCACCGGGGCGGCGTCCCGGCGGCCCACCCCGGCCGCCGGGACGCCGTGCACCCGGCCCTGTCCCCGTGACGTCGGCGCGGCCCTGTCCCGGGTGACGTCCGCCCGGCCCTGTTCCGGCGGCCTTCGCCCGGCCCCGTCCCCGGTGGCCTCCACCCCGCACTGTCCCGGTGGCGTTTCCCCAGGTAGCGTCCGGTTTCATGGACCGCAGACTCGACACCGAGGGCGCCGGGATCACCGTGCAGCGCGCCCTCGAACTGCCCGGCCTCCGCAGCGGCCTGCCCGAGATCGTGGCCGGCGGCGACCGGCTGGGCCGCACCGTGCGCTGGGTGCACGCCGGGGAGGTCCCCAACATCGCCTCCCTGCTCAAGGGCGGTGAACTCCTGCTGACCACCGGCTACGGCCTGGGCACCCGCCCCGCCGACCAGCGCGCCTTCGTCCGCACCCTGGCCGAGCGCGGTATCGCGGCCCTCGTCGTGGAGCTGGGCCCCCGCTTCAGCCGGCTGCCCGCCGCCCTCGTCGAGACCGCCCGCTCGGCCGGTCTCCCGCTCGTCCAGCTGCACCGCGAGGTGCCGTTCGTGACGGTCACCGAAGAGATCCACACGGAGATCGTCAACGGTCACTACGCCCTGCTCCAGCGCGCCGAGGAAGTGCACCGGCGCTGCACCGAGGCGCTGCTCGGCGGCGGCGGGGTGCCGCAGGTGCTCGGCATCCTCGCCGACTTCGGCTCCAACCCGGTCTTCCTGGAGACCGCGGAGGGACGGCTGCTGTACGCGGCGGGCGCCGGGCCGGAGGGCGCCGACGCGCTCCAGGTCTGGGAAGGACTGCGCGGCCAGCACAAGGAGACCCCGCCGCCCGCCGGTTCCGTCCTGGTGGATGTGCCCGGCGGCGGCGTCGGTCCCGGCTCGGTCCGCGCCCGGCTCGTCCTGCTGCCCGTGCGCGCCCCGCTCGCCCCCGTGCACCGCATGGCCGCCGAACGGGCGGCCGGGATCCTCGCCGTGGTGCTGATGCAGGCCCGCCAGGAGGAGGAGCTGGCCGCGCGCGGACGCGGCGACTTCCTCACCGACCTCGCCGAGGGCCGTATCGCCGCGGAGGACGCCCCCGCGCAGGCCCGGGTGCTCGGCTTCAAACCGGGCGGCAGCCCCCTGCTGCCCGTGGTCATGCGGCTCGGGGACGCCCTGGCACCGGGCGGCGGGGGCGGCTGGGCGGTGCTGGCGCGGGCGGTCGCCGAGGAACTGGCCGCGGTCGGTGTGCCGGCCCTGCTGGGCGTACGGCCGGTCGAGGGCCGGGTGCTGCTGCTGGTCGGGCTGCGCGCCGAGGCGGAGCGGTCGGCGGTCGCGGACCGGGTCGCTGCGGCGCTGCGGGCGGGCGGGGAACGGGCCGGCCTGCGGCGCCCCGCTCCTCCCCCGGCCTCCGCGGGCCGGGGCTACCCGCAGCCCGTGGTGGTCGTCGGTGTCGCGGGCGGCTGGGCGGCGGCCTCGGCGGGCCTGCGGCACGCCGCCGAGACGGCGACGGCGGCGCAGGGGCTGCCGGAGCGGCCCTGGTACGACGCGCGCCGCCTCGACATCGACCTGCTGCTGTGGCGGCTGCGCGGCCATCCGGACCTGGCGGCCTTCGTGGAGCGTGCCATCGGTCCGCTGCAGGACCACGACCGCCGCTCCAAGCCGCCGCTGCTCCCCACCCTCCAGACGTATCTGGCGCACGCGGGCCGCAAGGCGGAGACGGCCCGCGAGCTGCACCTGAACCGTCAGACCCTCTACAACCGGCTCGCCCGGATCGGGGAGTTGCTGGGCACCGACCTGGACGACCCGCAGACGGTGCTGGCGTTGAGCCTGGCGCTGCGGGCCCGGCGGCACGTGGCGTCGTGAACGGCGGGCGGGGCGCCGCGAAGGACGGCCGGGGCGTCGCGGACGGCGGGCGGGGCGCCGCGAAGGACGGCCGGGGCGTCACGGACGGCGGGCATGGCACGGCGAACGGCGGGCGGCGCGCCTCGAAGGGCGGCCGGGGCGTCGGCACCCCGAAGGGCGGGTCGGGCCAACGGCTTCAGAGCGGGCTCGCCGGCTCGGTCAGCTCGTCGTAGACACTGAGGACCTGGGCGACGGTCTCGTCCTCGGTGGGCCAGCCCGCGGCCTGCGCCGCTCCCTTGGCCCGCAGCAGTTCACGGCGCCCGGGGTCGGCGAGCAGCCGGACGACGGCGGCGGCGAGGGCGTGCGGATCGCCGTACGGGACGAGTTCGGCCGCGTCGCCCACCAGGTCGGGGACCCCTCCGACGGCGGTGGCGACGAGCGGCACCCGGGCGAGCAGCGCCTCCTGGGCGAACACGGAGCGCGGCTCCCAACTGCTGGTCACCAGCGCGAGATCGGCGGCCGTGAGGAGCCGGTGCACGTCGTCGCGGACCCCGAGGAGCCGGACCGGCAGCTCCTCGTCCTCGATCCGCCGCTGCAGCGTCGCGCGCAGCGGCCCCTCCCCCGCGACGACGATCAGCGGCACCGGGTCGAGACGGCGCCAGGAACCTGCCGCGTCCAGCAGGTACTCGTAGCCGCGGTGCCGGTCGAGGGAGCCGACGGCGAGGAGCAACGGGCGTCCGGTGGCGCCGAGTTCGGCCCGCAGCTTGGCGCGTCGCCCTTCCGGGTCGTCGTGGTCGGGGCAGCTGTCGCCGCGGGGCGGGCCGGGCAGCGCGGTGGCGGCCAGGCGGGCGTCACGGGCACCGGCGCGGCGGGCCCGGTCCACGAGGTCCGAGGTGGTGCCCAGCACCACGGTGGCCGCCTTCACCACCCGCCGCTCCAGCAGCCGCAGGAAATGGGCCCGCGCCCCCTGCTCCAGGGCGCGGTTGTGCCAGGTGACGACGAGGGGCGTACGGCGCCCGCGCAGCGCCAGCACCGCGCGGAAGGAGGCGTGCAGTCCGTGCGCGTGCACGAGATGGGCCTGTGAGCAGGCCGCCCGCAGCGCCGCCACCGACGCGGGATCGCTGCTGCGCGGCACGTGCACGTGGTCGGCGCCGACGCCGGTGAAGTCGTAGGCGCGGTCGGCCTCCTCGGGGGCGCACACCGTGACCCGCACGCCCCGCGCCACGAGTCCCGCGGCCAGCGAACGCACGTGCGCACTGCTGCCCGCGTTGCCGCCGCCGACCACCTGCACGGTGCGCAACGGCGACTGACCGTGCGGTGCGTTGCTGCTGACGGGGCTCACGCGGGCGGGGCTCCTGGTTCGGCGTGGTGCGGTCACGAAGAAACGTACAGAAGGTATCGGGGGCGCGACGCGGCCCGTGCGCGCCTGTCGGGCGTACCGCGTTCTTCGCCAAGGATGCCAGCACGTACGGGGGTTACGGACCCGGCGGGCGGTCGCGCCGGGCGGCGCCCGCGGCGGGCGCGCCCGCGCGCGTCATCCGCACGAGTGAGGAAACGGCGGGAACGGCGGCGCGCGGCGGAGCACTTGCCCGGACGACGGAGTGCATCCGAGCGCCCGCCCCCCGGGGAGGGCGTACAGGCGCACCGAGGGGCGCCCCGCACCCCCGCCCACGCGCCGTCTCCGCCTGCACGCTGCCGCGGCGCGCGCTGCCGGGGAGACGTCCCGCCACGCGGCGCGCTGCGGTCGAGAACGGCACGTTGGTCCAGGTGGGAGGGGTGCGGCCCAGTGAAGGAGCGCCACTGCGGGCGCACGCTGCCGGGGACACTCCCGCCACGCGGCACGCTGCCGTCGAGATCGGCGCGGTGATCCGGGAGGGAGGAGCGCGGCCCGGTGAGGGAGCGCCACTGCGGGCGCACGCTGCCGGGGACACTCCCGCCACGCGGCGCCCTGCCGTCGAGATCGGCGCGGTGGTCCGGGAGGGAGGGGCTCGGTCAGGTGTGGGAGCGCCGCTGATCGCCTGGGCGCGGCCGGCCGAGCGGACGCCGCCGATCGTCTGGGCGCGGCCCGCCGGTTCCGTGCCGCCGGTCGCCCGGGCATCGTCAGCCGGTTACGTGCCCCGGCCGCCCGAGTGGCCGGGCCACGGGCGCTCGGGCGCCGTCAGCCGGCCGAGGGCCGGCGTCCGACGGTGCCCCCGCGCCGGACCGTCCGCCGGGTCGGGCTGCCGGCCGTCGTGGTGGTCCCGGGCGGCGGGGCCGGGCGTCATCGGGCGGCGCGGGCCATCGCGGTCACCCGGTCGCCCCAGACCGCGGCGGCCACGACGGCGGCGGCGTGCGCCGTGAGCCCCACCCGCCCGGTACCCGTCACGATCGCGGTGCCCAGGGCCGCGCCCAGGGCGTGCGCCCCCGTGTCGCCGATCATCACGCGCTCGGCGAGGTCGTCGGGGAGCACGGCCGCCGCGGCGCCCATCGCCGTCGCCGCCAGCTCGGCCCCCTGGCCCCGCCGCAGCAGCCCCGGCGCGCCGAACGCCAGTACCGCACCGGCCGCCCGCCCGGGGCGCACGTCCACGAGGTTGACGAAGTGCGCGGCCCCGGCGATGACCACCCCGGCCAGCACCCGGTCCACCGGCCGCTCCTTCAGCCGCGCCCCGGCGACGAGCGCGGCAGCCGAGATGCCGAGCAGCTTGACGGCGCCGCTGGTGACTTCGCCCTCGCACAGGGCCGACAGATGGGCGCGGAAGCCGCGCCGCTCGTCACCGGCGCCCGCGATGTCGTCGTACGCCCCGCAGAGACCGGCGGCGGCCACGGCGAACCCGGCCGCCGGACGTACCCGCGCCGCACCCGCCGCGGCGGCCAGGGCGGTGGCCGGGGCGGCGTACAGCCCGACGGACCGGCCCGCGTGGTTCTTCCGCTCCCAGCGCGCACGCCCCCCGGGCGCCCGCGTGCCCAGCGCCCACACCGTCGCCCGGGTGAGTGCTGCCGTGGTGAGGAGGGCGGTGGTGCGGCCCGCTCGTGCGATCATGCCGTCACTCCAGGCGCCGCCCGGCGCGCGGCGAACGGACGGCGGCACCGGCCCGTCCGCCCCGGCCTGCGCCCGCCCCTCGCGTCCCGCCGAAGGCGCCACCGACCGGAGACGGGCCCCCGGCCGGACCGGTCCACGACCCCCCTGCCCGCCCACCCGGACCGTCGTTTGCCTGTCCGTCCGGATCGTCGCCTACCTGCCGCTCGACCCGTCGCCCACCTGCCCGCCCGGACCGTCGTTCGCTGGTCCCCCGACCCATCGCCTACCTGTCCGCCCGGGCCGTCTCCAGCAGTTCCTCGGCGTGGGCGCGGGCGGTCTCGGAGTCCTCCTGGCCCGCCAGCATCCGGGACAGTTCCCTGACCCGGTCCTCGCCCTCCAGGACCTTCACGCCCGAACGGGTCACCGACCCGTCGTTCGTCTTCTCCACCAGCAGCTGCCGGTCGGCGAAGGCGGCCACCTGCGGCAGGTGCGTGACGACGACGACCTGCGCCGTCTTCGCCAGCTTCGCGAGCCGCCGCCCGATCTCCACGGCCGCCTTGCCGCCGACACCGGCGTCGACCTCGTCGAAGAGGTACGTCGGCACCGGGTCCGTGCCCGCGAAGACGACCTCGACGGCGAGCATCACGCGGGACAGCTCACCGCCGGAGGCGCCCTTGGCGATCGGCCGCGGCGGCGCGCCCGGGTGCGGGGCGAGCAGCAGCTCGACCTCGTCGACGCCGGAGGGGCCGTAGGCGACCGTACGCCCGTCGACCTCCACGCCGTCCGGGTCCTCGGTCTGCCGCAGGTCGAACGACACGCGCGCGTGCGGCATGGCGAGCGAGGCCAGCTCGGCGGTGACGGCGGCGGCGAACCGCTGCGCGGCCTCCGTCCGGGCGTCCGTCAACGCCTGGGCGAGACCGCCCAGTTCGGCGCGCAGCGCGTCGCGCTCCGCGGTCAGCTCGCCGATCCGTTCGTCGTCGCCGTCCAGCTCGGTCAGCCGGACGGCACCGCGCTCGGCCCAGTCGAGGACGGCGTCCACGCCCTTGTCGTACTCCCCGTACTTGCGGGTCAGCGCCGTCAGCGCCGCCCGCCGCTCCTCCACGGCGGCCAGCCGCAGCGGGTCGGCGTCCAGGTCGTCGGCGTACCCGGCCAGCTCTCCGGCGACGTCGCCCAGCAGGATCCCGATCTCACCGATCCGGTCGGCGAGCGCGGCCAGCGCCGGGTCGTGCGCGCGTACGGCCTCCAGGGCGCGCTGGGCGCCCGCGACGAGGGTGGCGGCGTCGATCCCCTCCGGGTCCTCCGGGTCACCCGCGAGAGCGGCGTGCGCGGCCGTCGCGGCGGACGCCAGGGCCTCGGCGTGCCCGAGCCGCTCGGCCTCCTCGGCCAGCTCGGCGTCCTCACCCGCACGCGGCTCGACGGCGGCGACCTCGTCCAGGCCGAAGCGGAGCATGGCGGCCTCCTGGGCCCGCTCCCGCGCACGCGTGGTGATCTCCTCCAGCTCCGCGGAGACCGCCCGCAGCCGCCGGTACGCCTCCGTGTACTTGGTGAGCGGTACGGCGACCGCGTCGCCCGCGTACCGGTCCAGGGCCTGCCGCTGCCGGGACAGTTTCAGGAGCCCCTGCTGGTCCGTCTGACCGTGCACGGCCACCAGGTCGTCGGCCAGCTCGGCGAGCAGCCCGACGGGCACGCTGCGTCCGCCCAGGTGGGCCCGTGAGCGGCCTTCGGCGGAGACGGTACGGCTGATCAGCAGCGCCCCGTCGTCCAGCTCGGCGCCCGCCTCCTCGGCCCGCAGGACCGCCGCGGCGCCGGACGGCACGGCGACGCGCCCCTCCACGACCGCCTTGCCGGCCCCGATCCGTACGAGCGCCGGGTCCGCGCGCCCGCCCAGCAGCAGCCCCAGGCTGGTGACCACCATGGTCTTGCCCGCACCCGTCTCACCCGTGACCGCGGTGAAGCCGGGTGACAGCTCGACGACCGCGTCGTCGATCACGCCGAGCGACCGTATCCGCATCTCCTCCAACACGCACACGACCTTACGAGGTCCGGGGCGGCGCGTGCGACCGCCCCGCCCTTGTCACCCGCGCGAGTGGTCCGGCACCAGGGCGCGGGGTACTGCGCGAGGAGCTGCTCGGGCCCCGCGACCCGCGCACGGCGCCCCCGTGCGGCCGCCCGGGAGGTGCCCCGGCGGCCGCCCGGAAGGTACGCCGCCGGCACACCTCCGGAGGGTGCCCCTGCGCCGGCCGTCACCCCAGGAGAATCCCGCGACAGCCCCGGAGGGGCTGGGCATGCCCTGCCGTCACATTCCGCCTGCCCCGCGACGCCCGGCTCGCCCTCTCGCCGCACCGGACGCCGCAGGCCCGCCCTCCGGGCGACGACGGGGATGCGACGACCGGGCCTAGTGCGGCGCCCCCCGCCACCCCGAGACCGGCAGCGCGAACTTGGCCACCAGCCGGTCCGTGAACGACGCGTGGTGCAGCCGGGCCAGCCGTACGGGGACGGCGCCGCGCCGCACCTCCACCCGCGCCCCCGGCGGCAGCTCGACCGTGCGGCGCCCGTCGCACCACAGGACCCCCGGCGGCACGTGCGGCAGCACCTCCACCGCGAGCACGGAGTCCGGTGAGGTCACCAGCGGCTTGGCGAACAGCGCGTGCGCGCTGATCGGCACCATCAGCAGCGCCTCGACCTCGGGCCACACCACGGGACCTCCCGCGGAGAAGGCGTACGCCGTCGACCCGGTGGGCGTGGCGCACACGATGCCGTCGCAGCCGAACCCGGTCACCGGCCGGCCGTCGATCTCCAGCACGACCTCCAGCATCCGCTCGGCGGACACCTTCTGCACGGCCGCCTCGTTCAGCGCCCAGTCGGTGTGCACGATGTCGCCGTTGCGGTGCACGACCACGTCGACGGTCATCCGTTCCTCGACCTCGTAGGCCCGGGACACCACCCGGTCCACCACCTTGTCCAGGTCGTCCCGCTCGGCCTCGGCGAGGAACCCGACCCGGCCGAGGTTCACGCCGAGCATCGGCACCCCCGAGGCGCGGGCGAACTCGGCGCCGCGCAGCAGGGTGCCGTCACCGCCGAGGACGATCAGCAGCTCGCACCCGTCCAGGGACTGCGGCGTGGCCTCGGCGACCAGCTGCACCTCGTCCGGCAGCGGCAGGTCACACGCCTCCGCCTCCAGGACGCGCACGCCGATCCCGGAGTGCAGCAGCCCCTTGACCACCAGCTCGGCGCTGCGGACTGCGGCCGGCCGCCCGGTGTGGGCCAGCAGGAAAACGGTACGAGCATGGCTCTTTGTCAACGCGGCCCCTCCGCCACTGCACGGTCGACGTCGGCCGGTTCCAGGGCGGGCGCCCCGGCACGCAGCCACAGAAAGTACTCGACGTTGCCGGACGGGCCGGGCAGCGGACTGGCGGTGACGCCCCGCACCCCGAGCCCCAGCTCCCACGCCTTCCCGGCGACGCCCCGCACGGCCTCCGCCCGCAGTTGCGGACTCCGTACGACACCCCCGCTGCCGAGCCGCTCCTTCCCCACCTCGAACTGCGGCTTGACCATCATCACCAGGTCGGCGTCCGGTGTCACGCACCGGGTCAGGGCGGGCAGCACCAGGCCGAGCGGGATGAAGGACAGGTCTCCCACGACGAGGTCCACAGGTTCGCCGTCGATCGCCTCCAGCGTCAACTCCCGTACGTTCGTACGGTCCTTGACGGTGACGCGTTCGTCCTGCCGGAGCGTCCAGGCGAGTTGGCCGTAGCCGACGTCGACGGCGACGACGTGCGCGGCGCCCGCCCGCAGCAGCACGTCGGTGAAGCCCCCGGTGGACGCGCCCGCGTCCAGCGCCCGCCGCCCCCGCACGACCAGCCCCTGCGGGACGAAGGCGTCCAGCGCCCCGGCGAGCTTGTGACCGCCCCGCGAGACGTAGTCGGGATCGCTGTCGTCGGCCGTGACCACGATCGCGGCGGCGGTCTCCACCTGCGTGGCGGGCTTGGTCGCGACGGTCTTGCCGACGGTGACCCGTCCGGCGGCGATCAACTGGCCGGCGTGCTCGCGCGAGCGCGCCAGCTTGCGGCGGACCAGTTCCGCGTCGAGACGGCGGCGTGCGACTCCTGCCACGTTCGGTTCAGCTCCTGTGTCGGTACGACGGTGAAGGCGCCGGCGGCGCCGTGGGTCCGGGAGGTCCCGGGCGGCCGTCGAGCGCGCTGAGCGCGTCCCGCAGCCCCCGGTGTACATCCTCGTACACCTCCAGGTGTCCGTCGGTGCCGAGGTGGTCGGCGTCACCGAGCCGCTCCAGGGCCGCGTCGACATCGGCGTCACCGGTGGGGGTGCGGGGCACGCCGAGGGGGGCGGGCCCGGAAGGGCCGGCGGCGGGGGCGCGGGCGGGGAGATCGGGGGCGGGGTCCGCGGCGGGCTCCCGCACCGCCGCCGCCTGCACCGGGGCCTTCGCCCCGGACACGGAGTCGCTCATGCCCCGACGCTACCGCGAGGCCCTGCGGTACCGTCGGTCGCGATGGCCACGATCGAGGAGTGCCGTGCGGCACTCGAGAAGCTCTCGGACAGCATGGCGGACGCGGACGGGAAGGTCCGCGAGGCGGCTGCGCTGGACCGCTCGGTGAGCTGCCACATCACGGATCTCGACATCACCTTCGCCGGCCGCCTCACCGGCGGCCGGATCGACGTGCGGGACACCGTGCCGGGGCCGCCGCCCGAGAAGGCCCAGATCCGGCTCGCCATGGCGGGCGACGACCTGGTCGCGCTGGTCGGCGGCGGACTGAACTTCGCGGCGGCCTGGGCTTCGGGCCGGGTGAAGCTGGAGGCGAGCCTGCTGGACCTGTTCCGGCTCAGGAAGCTGCTGTGACCCTGCCTCGCCGGTCCCCTACCGGGCGGTGACGCGCGCGCGTGCCGTGCGCGCGGCCGGCACCACCAGCGGCGTGCCCGTCTCGGGGTCGTCGATGACCTGGCAGCGCAGCCCGAAGACCTCCTCCACCAGCTCGGCGGTGACGATCTCGTTCGGCGCGCCCTGCGCGATGACCTCCCCGCCGCGCAGGGCGACGAGGTGGGTGGCGTAGCGGGCCGCGTGGTTCAGGTCGTGCAGCACGGCGACGAGGGTGCGCCCCTGCTCCTCGTGCAGGTCGGCGCAGAGGTCGAGGACGTCGATCTGGTGCTGGATGTCCAGGTACGTCGTCGGCTCGTCCAGCAGCAGCAGCGGCGTCTGCTGGGCGAGGGCCATGGCGATCCACACGCGCTGGCGCTGGCCGCCCGACAGCTCGTCGACGTAGCGTTCGGCGAGCGCGGTGACGCCGGTGCGCTCCATGGACTCCTGGACGACCCGCTCGTCCTCGGCGGACCACTGCCGCAGGATGCCCTGGTGCGGGTAGCGGCCGCGGCCCACCAGGTCGCCGACGGTGATGCCGTCGGGCGCGATCGAGGACTGGGGCAGCAGGCCGAGCGTCCGGGCGACCTGCTTGGCGGGCATCGACTGGATGACCTGCCCGTCCAGCAGCACCCGGCCGTGGCTGGGCTTGAGCATCCTCGACAGGGCGCGCAACAGCGTGGACTTGCCACAGGCGTTCGGACCGACGATCACGGTGAAGGAGTTGTCGGGGATCTCCACCGACAACTGCTCGGCGATGACCCGCTGGTCGTAGGCCAGGGTGACGTTGTCGGCGGACAGGCGGCTCACGGTGCTCCTCGGGTCGTTCACGGTGGTGCTTCGGATGCTCATATCCGGCCCTTCCTGCGCTCGGCGACCAGCAGCCACAGCAGGTAGGCCCCGCCGAGGACGCCGGTGACCACGCCCACGGGCAGCTGGTCGGCGCCGAAGGCCCGCTGCGAGGCCCAGTCGGCGGTGACCAGCAGGGCGGCGCCCATGCACAGCGACGGGACCAGGTTCGGGCCGGGCGAGCGGGTCAGGCGACGGGCGAGCTGCGGTGCGGTCAGCGCCACGAAGGCGACAGGACCGGCGGCGGCGGTCGCGGCGGCGGTGAGCAGCACGGCCGAGCCCATCAGCAGCAGCCGGACGCGCTCGACGCGAACCCCCAGGGCGTAGGAGACGTCGTCGCCCATCTCCAGCATCCGCAGCCCGCGGGCGTTGGCGAGGACGAGCGGGAGCAGGACGGCGCACAGGACGAGCAGCGGCCACACCTGGGCCCAGTCGCGGCCGTTGAGCGAGCCGGTCAGCCAGTTCACCGCGCGGGCCGCGTCCACGAAGTCGGCCTTGGTGATGAGGTAGCCGTTGACGGCGGTGGCGACGGCGTTGACGCCGATGCCGACCAGGACGAGCCGGTAGCCGTGGACGCCCTGTTTCCAGGCGAGGAGGTAGATGGCGAGCCCGGTCGCCAGGCCGCCGACGAGCGCGCCGACGGTGACGGCGGTCGCGTTGCCCGACAGGAGCACGATCACGACGAGCGCACCGGCCGTCGATCCCTGGGAGAGGCCGAGCACGTCCGGGCTGCCGAGCGGGTTGCGGGCGACGGACTGGAAGAGCGCACCGCCCAGGCCGAGGCAGGCGCCGACCAGCAGACCGACCAGGACGCGGGGCAGCCGCAGTTCCCGGACGATGAACTCCTGGCCCGCGTCGCCCTGTCCGGCCAGCGTCTTGAGCACGTCGGAGGCGGGGATCGGGAAGTCGCCGGTGCCGATCAGCACGACGCTCGCGGCGAGCGCGGCGAGCACCAGCAGGACGACGACGGCGAACGCCCGCGTCTCCAGGCGGAAGGAGAGCCCGCCCGGGGTACGGACGGCGCGCAGGGCGCGGGTGCCGCCGGGAGTGCCGGTGGTGCCGGGGGTCCGTGGGCGGCCGGGGACGCGCCCGGAGCCGGTGGTGGGGGTGGTCTTCACAGCTGGGCCGTCCTCCGCCGCCGAACGAGCAGGATGAACACCGGGCCGCCGATGAGCGCGGTGACGACCCCGACCTGGACCTCGCCGGGCCGGGCGACGATCCGGCCGATCACGTCGGAGCCGAGCAGCAGCACGGGCGACAGGACCGTGGAGTAGGGCAGGATCCAGCGCAGGTCGGGTCCGGTGAAGGAGCGCACCACGTGCGGGACCATGAGCCCGACGAAGACGATCGGCCCGCAGGCGGCCGTCGCCGCCCCGCACAGCACGGTCGCGGCGAGCATGGCCAGCGCCCGGGTGCGGTTGAGGTGGGCGCCCAGGGCGCGTGCGGTGTCGTCGCCCATCGACATCGCGTTGAGCGGCCGGGCGAGGAGCAGCGCGAGGACGGTGCCCACGACGCAGAACGGCAGCACCTGGACGATGGTCTCGTTCGTGGCGGAGGCCAGGGACCCCACGGTCCAGAAACGCATCCGGCCCAGCGCCGCGTCGTCCGTGATCATCACGGCCTGGACGTAGCCGTAGAGCGCGGCGCCGATCGCGGTGCCGGCCAGTGCGAGCCGTACGGGCGTGGCGCCCCGGCTGCCGCCGAGGAACCACACCAGCGCGCCCACGGCGGCGGCGCCCAGGAAGGCGAACCACACGTAGCCGCGCAGGCTGGTCACGCCGAGGAAGGTGATCGCGGTGACCACGGCCGCCGACGCCCCCGCGTTGATGCCGAGGATCCCCGGGTCGGCCAGCGGATTGCGGGTCAGCGCCTGCAGTACGGCTCCGGCCAGTCCGAGCGCGGCCCCGGCGAGCAGACCGAGGACGGTGCGGGAGAGCCGCTCGCCTACCACGACGTCGCCGTAGCTGCCCGAGTCCTGGAAGAGGCCGTGCCAGACCTGGGCCAGGGACAGCTCCTTCGCGCCGATCGCGATGCTCGCCAGGGCGACGAGCAGCAGGACCGCGGCGGACAGGAGCAGTCCGGCGGCTCGCACGCCGCGCCGGGCCGGGGGCGCCGCGGCTGCCGCCGCGCGCTGTTCGGGAGGACTGTCGACCAACACGCAGTTAGGTTAGCCTACCCTCGCCTAGCGTTCGACAGGGCGTCACCGTCCCGCCGGTGGACGCCTCACAGTCCCAGCTTCGCCAGCGCCTTCCCGCCGTCCAGCGCGCACCCGCTCTCCCCGCCCGCCGTCCACGCCGCCGCGCACAGCGCGCGCAGCCCGTCCATCGGCCGCCCGTCACCGCTCAGCGCCAGCGCGTCGCCGCCCGCCGTCGCCGTCCACCCGCCGCACCGGAAACCGTCACCCTCCCGGGTGATTTCCGGCTGCCCGGTGAGCAGGCCCCGCAGATCGGCGTCGACGTACGTCGGCCGGTGCTCGGGCGGTGCGGCCAGCAGCCGCGGTCCGTCGGTCACCCCGGTCAGGACGAGCAGCGAGTCCACCCCGCCGTTGAACGCGCCCTCGATGTCCGTGTCCAGCCGGTCCCCGACCACCAGGGGCCGCCGCGCGCCGGTACGCAGGATCGTCTCGCGGTGCATGGGCGGCAGCGGCTTGCCCGCCACCTGCGGCTCAGCACCCGTCGCGATCCGGACGACCTCCACGGCAGCGCCGTTGCCCGGAGCGATCCCCCGGGCGCTCGGGATCGTCAGATCCGTGTTGGAGGCGAACCAGGGCACCCCGCGGTGCAGGGCGTAGCAGGCCTCCGCGAACCGGCCCCACGGCATGTCGGGGCCGCCGTACCCCTGGGCCACGGCCACCGGGGCGTCCTCGGCCGACTCCACGGGCTCCAGGCCGCGCTCGCGCAGCGCCACCCGCAGCCCCTCACCGCCGATCACCAGCACGCGCGCCCCGGGCGGCACCTGATCGGCGATCAGCCGGGCCACCGCCTGCGCGGAGGTGACGACGTCCGACGCCTCGGCCCGTATCCCCAGGTCGGTGAGGTGCCCGGCGACCGCGTCCGGGGTGCGCAGGGCGTTGTTGGTGACGTACGCCAGCCGCATGCCGCCCGCGCGGGCGGCGGCGAGCGAGTCGACGGCGTGCGCGATCGCGTCACCTCCCGCGTACACCACCCCGTCCAGGTCGAGCAGGGCCGTGTCGTACGCCTCGCTCAGGGGCCGCCCACTGCCCTCGGGCCCCGTCCTGACGCCCTGGCTCATTCCGCATCGCTCCTCGTGGTACCGGTTTTCCCTCGATCATCCCCCATGCCACTGACACACGTACGATGCCGGGATGAACACAGCAGGTCACTCGTCGGCAACTCCGCGCCGCGGCCTCGACCTCACCCCGTTCCGAGGCCTTCGCTACGACCCCGACCGGGTCGGCAGTCTGGCCGCGGTGACATCCCCTCCGTACGACGTCGTCGTCCGCCCCGACGGCCTGCACCACCTCCAGTCCGCCGACCCCCACAACATCGTCCGCCTGATCCTGCCCCAGGCCGGCACGCCCACCGCCCGCAACGACCAGGCGGCCGACACCCTGCGCCGCTGGCTCGCGGAGGGCGTCCTGACCGCCGACCCGGAGCCGGGCCTGTACGTGTACGAGCAGCGGGACGGCGACGGCATGCTGCAACGCGGCCTGATCGGCGCGCTGCGGGTGTCGGACCCGGCCGAGGGCGTGGTGCTGCCGCACGAGGACGTGATGCCGCACGTCGTCGCCGACCGCGCCGCCCTGATGCGCGCGACCAGCGCCAACCTCGAACCGCTGCTGCTCACCTACCGCGGCAACGGCTCGACGGCCGCGACGACCGTGGCCGTCGAACGCACCGCCGAACAGCCGCCGCTGCTGTGCACGACCACCGAGGACGGCTTCAGCCACCGTCTGTGGGCCGTCACCGACCCCGCCGACCTGGCCGGGATCCGGGAGGACCTGTCCCAGCACCAGGCCCTGATCGCCGACGGCCACCACCGCTGGGCGACCTACCGGCGCCTGCGCGCCGAACACCCCTCCCCCAGCGCCTGGGACTACGGTCTCGTCCTCCTCGTCGACACCGCCCGCTACCCCCTGCGGGTCCGCGCCATCCACCGGCTGCTGCACGGGTTCCCGGTCGCGGACGCGCTGTCGGCGCTGGACGGCCTGTTCCGGGTACGCTGCCTGGACGGTCTGCGGCTGCCCGACGCGCTGGAGACCCTGGCGGACGCCGCCTGTGCGGGCAACGCCTTCCTGCTGGCCGGCGACGGCTCCTTCCACCTCGTGGACCGCCCCGCCCCCGGCCTCCTGGCCCGTACGGTCCCCGCCGACCGGCCGGCGGCCTGGCGCACGCTCGACGCGACGGTCCTGCACGCCGCGCTCCTGGAGCACGTCTGGCACATCCCGGAGGACGACCCCACCCGGATCGCCTACATCCACGACACCGCCGCCACCGTGGCCAAGGCGGAGCGCGACGGCGGGACCGCCGTCCTGCTGCACCCGGTGCGCGAGGACGTGGTGCGCGAGCTGGCACGTCAGGGCGTCACGATGCCCCGCAAGTCGACGTCGTTCGGGCCCAAGCCCGCGTCCGGACTGGTGCTGCGGGCGCTGGACCTGTGAGACACGGGGATACGACGAGGGGCGGGCCCCGATCGCTTCCGATCGGGGCCCGCCCCTAGTCTCCCGCGACTGGACTCAGTCCTCGTCCTTGCCCTCGTCCTCGTCCGTTGCCGGGGCCTTGGCTTCGCCCGGGGCCTCGTCCTCGGCCGCACCGCTCTCCCGCGAGGCGCCCGCGGACTCGGCGTCCGCACCGCTCTCGTCGAGTGCGTCGGTGAACTCCACACCGTCCAGCTCGGCCAGGCGGTCCGACGCGTCGGTGCTGCCGTCCCGGTCGGCCTCGACGGCCTTGGCGAACCATTCCCGCGCCTCGGCCTCACGGCCGGCGGCGAGCAGCGCGTCGGCGTAGGCGTACCGCAGGCGGGCGGTCCACGGCTGGACGGAGTGGGAGGCCAGCTCGGGGCTCTGCAGCGTCACGATGGCCGCGTCCAGCTGCCCCATGTCGCGCCGGGCGCCGGCCGCGACGAGGCGCATCTCCACCTGCCCCGCCTTGTCGAGCTTGTGCACCTCGGGAGCACCGGCCATGTCCAGCGCCTTCTCCGGCCGGCCGAGCCCGCGCTCGCAGTCGGCCATGACGGGCCACAGCTCCACGTTGCCGGTCATCCGGCGGGCGGCACGGAACTCCGCGAGCGCCTCGCTGTACTTCTGGCTGGCGTACGCGGCGAACCCGGCCGCCTCCCGTACGGCGGCGACGCGGGACGCCAGCCGAAGGGCGACCCTGGAGTAGCCGTACGCGGCCTCGGGGTCCTCGTCGATGAGCCGGGCCACCATCACCAGGTTGCGGGCGACGTCCTCGGCGAGCGTCTTGGGCAGGCTCTGGAGTTCCTGCCGTACGTCCTTGTCGATCTCCTCGCCGGTGACCTCCTGCGGGATCGGCAGCCGCTTGATCGGCTCGCGGTCCCGGTCACGCTCGTCGCGGAACCGGCCGCCGCCCCGGCGGTCGTCACGCCGGTCGTCCCTGCGGTCGTCGCGACGGTCGTCACGGCGGTAGGACGGGCGGTCGCCGTCACGGCGGAAACCGCCGGGCCGGCCACCACGGTCGCCTCGGTCGTCACGGCGGGGGCCACGACCACCACGGTCGTCGCGTCCACGGAAGCCACCGCGGTCCCCGCGCTCGCCGCGGCTGTCGTCGCGACGGTCGTCCCTGCGGTCGTCGCGGCGGTAGGACGGGCGGTCGCCGTCACGGCGGAAGCCACTACGGTCATCGCGACGGTCGTCACGCCGGTCATCGCGCCGGTCGTCGCGGCGATAGGTGGGGCGGTCGCCCTCGCGGCGGAAGCCGCCACGGTCACCGTCACGACGGTCGTCGCGGCGAGCGCCGTAACCACCGCGGTCACCCTCGCGCCGGTCGTCCCTGCGATCGTCACGACGGTCATCACGACGATCGTCCCGGCGGAAACCACCACGGTCGGGACGCTCGGAGCGGTCGTCGCGGCGCCCGTACCCGCCGTACCCGCCGCGGTCGTCACGGCGACCGCCGTAACCACCACGGTCGTCGTCGCGCCGGCCGTAGCCGCCACGATCGCCGTCGCGACGGTCGTCGCGGCGAGCGCCGTAGCCACCGCGGTCACCCTCCCGCCGAACGTCCCGCCGGTCATCCCGACGGTCGTCACGGCGGCCCTCGCGCGGGGCGTCACGCCGGTCGTCACGCCGGTCGTCACGGCGGTCGTCACGGCGGTCGTCACGGCGATAGGTGGGGCGGTCGCCCTCGCGGCGGAAGCCACCACGGTCACCGTCACGACGGTCGTCACGGCGAGCGCCGTAGCCACCGCGGTCACCCTCGCGCCGGTCGTCCCTGCGATCGTCACGACGGTCATCACGACGATCGTCCCGGCGGAAACCACCACGGTCACCGCGGTCGTTCCGGTCGCTGCGCTCGGGACCACGGCGGTCGTCGCGGCGACCGCCGTAGCCTCCGCCGCGCTCGTCGTCGCGACGGCCGTATCCCGCACGGTCGTTGCCGCGGCGCGGGCCGCCGCGGTAGCCGCCTCGGTCACCGCGTTCGCCGCGGTCACCAACGTCCCGGCGGCGCTCATCGCGCTCCGGACGCTCGTCGGGAGAGTTGGTGGACATCGGGGACTCCTGTCTGCTGTACCGCAAAGTCATTCTCGCGCAGCCGGGTACCCGGCGCGCTGCAAGCTGTGTTCGGTGAAAAAACGAAAGGACCCCTGGTCCCAGCTGAACGCTGGGACCAGGGGTCCTCCAAATATTGTTCGGCGGTGTCCTACTCTCCCACAGGGTCCCCCCTGCAGTACCATCGGCGCTGTAAGGCTTAGCTTCCGGGTTCGGAATGTAACCGGGCGTTTCCCTCACGCTATGACCACCGAAACCCTCATGGTTTCGAGCGAACAAGCACACTCTTTAATTGTGAGTTCAGCTCAAAGCCGGCAACTGTTCGTTGCCTCAGAACTAACACAGTGGACGCGAGCAACTGAGGACAAGCCCTCGGCCTATTAGTACCGGTCACCTCCACACGTTACCGTGCTTCCAGATCCGGCCTATCAACCCAGTCGTCTACTGGGAGCCTTACCCCATCAAGTGGGTGGGAGTCCTCATCTCGAAGCAGGCTTCCCGCTTAGATGCTTTCAGCGGTTATCCCTCCCGAACGTAGCCAACCAGCCATGCCCTTGGCAGAACAACTGGCACACCAGAGGTTCGTCCGTCCCGGTCCTCTCGTACTAGGGACAGCCCTTCTCAAGACTCCTACGCGCACAGCGGATAGGGACCGAACTGTCTCACGACGTTCTAAACCCAGCTCGCGTACCGCTTTAATGGGCGAACAGCCCAACCCTTGGGACCGACTCCAGCCCCAGGATGCGACGAGCCGACATCGAGGTGCCAAACCATCCCGTCGATATGGACTCTTGGGGAAGATCAGCCTGTTATCCCCGGGGTACCTTTTATCCGTTGAGCGACGGCGCTTCCACAAGCCACCGCCGGATCACTAGTCCCGACTTTCGTCCCTGCTCGACCCGTCGGTCTCACAGTCAAGCTCCCTTGTGCACTTACACTCAACACCTGATTGCCAACCAGGCTGAGGGAACCTTTGGGCGCCTCCGTTACCCTTTAGGAGGCAACCGCCCCAGTTAAACTACCCATCAGACACTGTCCCTGATCCGGATCACGGACCCAGGTTAGACATCCAGCACGACCAGACTGGTATTTCAACGACGACTCCACACACACTGGCGTGCATGCTTCAAAGTCTCCCAGCTATCCTACACAAGCCGAACCGAACACCAATATCAAACTGTAGTAAAGGTCCCGGGGTCTTTCCGTCCTGCTGCGCGAAACGAGCATCTTTACTCGTAGTGCAATTTCACCGGGCCTATGGTTGAGACAGTCGAGAAGTCGTTACGCCATTCGTGCAGGTCGGAACTTACCCGACAAGGAATTTCGCTACCTTAGGATGGTTATAGTTACCACCGCCGTTTACTGGCGCTTAAGTTCTCAGCTTCGCCCCACCGAAATGGAGCTAACCGGTCCCCTTAACGTTCCAGCACCGGGCAGGCGTCAGTCCGTATACATCGCCTTACGGCTTCGCACGGACCTGTGTTTTTAGTAAACAGTCGCTTCTCGCTGGTCTCTGCGGCCACCCCCAGCTCACGGAGTAAATCCGATCACCGAGCGTGGCCCCCCTTCTCCCGAAGTTACGGGGGCATTTTGCCGAGTTCCTTAACCATAGTTCACCCGAACGCCTCGGTATTCTCTACCTGACCACCTGAGTCGGTTTAGGGTACGGGCCGCCATGAAACTCGCTAGAGGCTTTTCTCGACAGCATAGGATCATCCACTTCACCACAATCGGCTCGGCATCAGGTCTCAGCCACAAGTGCGACGGATTTACCTATCGCACGGCCTACACCCTTACCCCGGGACAACCACCGCCCGGGATGGACTACCTTCCTGCGTCACCCCATCACTCACCTACTAACCGCTTGGGCCGGCGGCTCCACCACTCCCCTCAACTCCGAAGAGATCAGGGCGGCTTCACGGCCTTAGCATCACGATGCTCGATGTTTGACGCTTCACAGCGGGTACCGGAATATCAACCGGTTATCCATCGACTACGCCTGTCGGCCTCGCCTTAGGTCCCGACTTACCCTGGGCAGATCAGCTTGACCCAGGAACCCTTAGTCAATCGGCGCACACGTTTCTCACGTGTGAATCGCTACTCATGCCTGCATTCTCACTCGTCAACCGTCCACAACTACCTTCCGGTGCTGCTTCACCCGGCAGACGACGCTCCCCTACCCATCACAGCCGCCGTTGGGCGTATATGCTGCAATGACACGACTTCGGCGGTACGCTTGAGCCCCGCTACATTGTCGGCGCGGAATCACTAGACCAGTGAGCTATTACGCACTCTTTCAAGGGTGGCTGCTTCTAAGCCAACCTCCTGGTTGTCTCTGCGACTCCACATCCTTTCCCACTTAGCGTACGCTTAGGGGCCTTAGTCGATGCTCTGGGCTGTTTCCCTCTCGACCATGGAGCTTATCCCCCACAGTCTCACTGCCGCGCTCTCACTTACCGGCATTCGGAGTTTGGCTAAGGTCAGTAACCCGGTAGGGCCCATCGCCTATCCAGTGCTCTACCTCCGGCAAGAAACACACGACGCTGCACCTAAATGCATTTCGGGGAGAACCAGCTATCACGGAGTTTGATTGGCCTTTCACCCCTAACCACAGGTCATCCCCCAGGTTTTCAACCCTGGTGGGTTCGGTCCTCCACGAAGTCTTACCTCCGCTTCAACCTGCCCATGGCTAGATCACTCCGCTTCGGGTCTTGAGCGTGCTACTGAAACGCCCTGTTCGGACTCGCTTTCGCTACGGCTACCCCACCCGGGTTAACCTCGCAACACACCGCAAACTCGCAGGCTCATTCTTCAAAAGGCACGCAGTCACGAGAATGTGCAAGCACATTCCGACGCTCCCACGGCTTGTAGGCACACGGTTTCAGGTACTATTTCACTCCCCTCCCGGGGTACTTTTCACCATTCCCTCACGGTACTATCCGCTATCGGTCACCAGGGAATATTTAGGCTTAGCGGGTGGTCCCGCCAGATTCACACGGGATTTCTCGGGCCCCGTGCTACTTGGGTGTCTCTCAAACGAGCCGCTGACGTTTCGACTACGGGGGTCTTACCCTCTACGCCGGACCTTTCGCATGTCCTTCGCCTACATCAACGGTTTCTGACTCGTCCTGTCGCCGGCAGACGACAGAAGAGAGATCCCACAACCCCGTATACGCAACCCCTGCCGGGTCTCACACGCATACGGTTTGGCCTCATCCGGTTTCGCTCGCCACTACTCCCGGAATCACGGTTGTTTTCTCTTCCTGCGGGTACTGAGATGTTTCACTTCCCCGCGTTCCCTCCACACTGCCTATGTGTTCAGCAGCGGGTGACAGCCCATGACGACTGCCGGGTTTCCCCATTCGGAAACCCCCGGATCAAAGCCTGGTTGACGACTCCCCGGGGACTATCGTGGCCTCCCACGTCCTTCATCGGTTCCTGGTGCCAAGGCATCCACCGTGCGCCCTTAAAAACTTGGCCACAGATGCTCGCGTCCACTGTGCAGTTCTCAAACAACGACCAACCACCCATCACCCCGGGAACAACATCCCGAGTGCACTGGGGCCGGCATCCCGAAGGACGAGCAACGCTCGCACCCTCAGACACCCAACAGCGTGCCCGACACGACCAGCCGTCCAGATCAGCGTTCCACACTCCGAAGAGCAGTACTAGCGCCTGGCCCATCCTGGACCGTGCCGAGTAGTCAACGTTCCACCCATGAGCAACCAGCATCAGACATTCGCTGATGTACTGGCCCCTGGACCGCCGAAGCGGCCTAGAAGTGCTCCTTAGAAAGGAGGTGATCCAGCCGCACCTTCCGGTACGGCTACCTTGTTACGACTTCGTCCCAATCGCCAGTCCCACCTTCGACAGCTCCCTCCCACAAGGGGTTGGGCCACCGGCTTCGGGTGTTACCGACTTTCGTGACGTGACGGGCGGTGTGTACAAGGCCCGGGAACGTATTCACCGCAGCAATGCTGATCTGCGATTACTAGCGACTCCGACTTCATGGGGTCGAGTTGCAGACCCCAATCCGAACTGAGACCGGCTTTTTGAGATTCGCTCCACCTCACGGTATCGCAGCTCATTGTACCGGCCATTGTAGCACGTGTGCAGCCCAAGACATAAGGGGCATGATGACTTGACGTCGTCCCCACCTTCCTCCGAGTTGACCCCGGCGGTCTCCCGTGAGTCCCCAGCACCACAAGGGCCTGCTGGCAACACGGGACAAGGGTTGCGCTCGTTGCGGGACTTAACCCAACATCTCACGACACGAGCTGACGACAGCCATGCACCACCTGTACACCGACCACAAGGGGGACCCTGTCTCCAGGGTTTTCCGGTGTATGTCAAGCCTTGGTAAGGTTCTTCGCGTTGCGTCGAATTAAGCCACATGCTCCGCCGCTTGTGCGGGCCCCCGTCAATTCCTTTGAGTTTTAGCCTTGCGGCCGTACTCCCCAGGCGGGGCACTTAATGCGTTAGCTGCGGCACGGACGACGTGGAATGTCGCCCACACCTAGTGCCCACCGTTTACGGCGTGGACTACCAGGGTATCTAATCCTGTTCGCTCCCCACGCTTTCGCTCCTCAGCGTCAGTATCGGCCCAGAGATCCGCCTTCGCCACCGGTGTTCCTCCTGATATCTGCGCATTTCACCGCTACACCAGGAATTCCGATCTCCCCTACCGAACTCTAGCCTGCCCGTATCGACTGCAGACCCGGGGTTAAGCCCCGGGCTTTCACAACCGACGTGACAAGCCGCCTACGAGCTCTTTACGCCCAATAATTCCGGACAACGCTTGCGCCCTACGTATTACCGCGGCTGCTGGCACGTAGTTAGCCGGCGCTTCTTCTGCAGGTACCGTCACTTTCGCTTCTTCCCTGCTGAAAGAGGTTTACAACCCGAAGGCCGTCATCCCTCACGCGGCGTCGCTGCATCAGGCTTTCGCCCATTGTGCAATATTCCCCACTGCTGCCTCCCGTAGGAGTCTGGGCCGTGTCTCAGTCCCAGTGTGGCCGGTCGCCCTCTCAGGCCGGCTACCCGTCGTCGCCTTGGTGAGCCGTTACCTCACCAACAAGCTGATAGGCCGCGGGCTCATCCTGCACCGCCGGAGCTTTACAGCCTCCAAGATGCCTTGGAGACTCATATCCGGTATTAGACCCCGTTTCCAGGGCTTGTCCCAGAGTGCAGGGCAGATTGCCCACGTGTTACTCACCCGTTCGCCACTAATCCCCACCGAAGTGGTTCATCGTTCGACTTGCATGTGTTAAGCACGCCGCCAGCGTTCGTCCTGAGCCAGGATCAAACTCTCCGTGAATGTTTACCGGTAATCCGGTGCAACACCACGAGAGCGGAACCAGGAGAAGGAATGTTCTCCCGGTTCACAGCGTCCTCGCTGTGTTTTTTCAAAGGAACCTCGACCATCGGATGATTCCGACGGACGGGGTATCAACATATCTGGCGTTGACTTTTGGCACGCTGTTGAGTTCTCAAGGAACGGACGCTTCCTTTGTACTCACCCTCTCGGGCTTTCCTCCGGGCGCTTCCCTTCGGTCTTGCGTTTCCGACTCTATCAGATCTTTCCGATCCGATTTCCTCGGTGCTTTCCAGGTCCCGCTCCGCTTTCGCTTCGCGTTTCTCTTTCCGGCAGTTCCGACTCTATCAGATCCTTTTTCGATCCGATTCCCGGTCGGGGGGCTCGTCTCAGGCTTTCGGGCTTTCGCTCGTCGGCCTTTCGACATTCACTACGCTAGCCGATTCCCAGTCCGATTCATAATCGGGCTCCGCGGGTTCGAATTCGGACGTGCGAGCACGCCACAATCGACCCCGACGAAGGGGTGGTAGCTAGAGAGTGGGTTGGCCGCTCCGGCTGCAGGCGATCGCCGTACCCGGTTCAGCGGCTCGGGATACATTACGCACCTTGCGGGGACGAGTCAACTTCGGCGCTTCTTGGGCACGTGGGCGCGGTACGGGCTGACCGTCGGGTCGTCGGCGACCCAGTAACGCCAGGGGTGGACGTCGCCGTTGCCGCCCTCACCGGCGACGCCGGTGCGCGGGCCGTTGCGCAGCTGGCCGGAGGAGACCGGGGCCCCGGTCAGGATGCGGATCGGGGTGTCGCCCGCGGCGCAGGCGTCGGTGCCGTCCAGGGCGCGGTCGACGCCCAGGGCCGTGGCCAGCCGGGCCGGGCCCTTGGCCAGTTCCTTGTCGTTGCGCGCCGCCGGCCTGCGGGTGCGCGCCAACTCGGCTCCTTCGACGATCTCGCCGGCCCGGAGCAGGACCCCGCTGGCCCGGCCCTCCGGTCCGCAGACCAGGTTCATGCAGTGCCACATGCCGTAGGTGAAGTAGACGTACACGTGTCCGGGAGGACCGAACATCACCGCGTTGCGGGCCGTGCGGCCGCGGTAGGCGTGGGATCCCGGGTCGTTCGGGCCGTCGTAGGCCTCGACCTCGGTGAGGCGCAGCGCGATCGGACCGTCGGGGGTCGTCCGGACGAGGATCCGCCCCAGGAGGTCCGGGGCGACGTCGAGGACGGGACGGTCGAAGAAGTCTCTGGGCAGTGGCGTACGGTCCGAGGGCGCGATCATGGCTTCCGAGCGTAGTCCAGACGGGTGGATGTCAAGGGCTGGTCAAGGATCCCTCCGCTTGCCAGGGTGTGGACGCGGAACCGGTCCGGGCCGGATCGCGTAAGTAGGGATCAGGGATCCACACCGTAGAGGGAGAGACATGGCGTTCAGGAAGCTGCTCGCGAGCCTTGGAGCGGGCGGGGCGTCCGTCGAGACCGAACTGCACGAGGTCAACGTCGTGCCGGGCGGGGTCGTGCAGGGCGAGGTGCGGATCCAGGGCGGATCCGTGAACCAGGCGATCGAGGGGCTGTCGGTCGGGCTCCAGGCCAAGGTCGAGGTGGAGAGCGGCGACGAGGAGTACAAGCAGGACATCGAGTTCACCAAGGTGCGGCTCGGCGGGGCCTTCGAGCTGCAGGCCGGCGCGGTGCACGCGGTGCCGTTCGGGCTGGAGATCCCGTGGGAGACGCCGGTCACGATGATCGACGGGCAGTCCCTGCGGGGCATGCACATCGGGGTGACCACGGAGCTGGCGATCGCCCGCGCGGTGGACTCCGGTGACCTCGACCCGATCAACGTGCACCCGATGCCGGCGCAGAAGGCGATCCTGGACGCGTTCATCCAGCTGGGCTTCCGCTTCAAGCACGCGGACATGGAGCGCGGTCACATCCGCGGGACGCGGCAGCGGCTGCCGTTCTACCAGGAGATCGAGTTCTACCCGCCCTCGGAGTACCGGGGTCTGAACGAGGTCGAGCTGAGTTTCGTGGCCGACGAGCACGCGATGGACGTGGTGCTGGAGATGGACAAGAAGCCCGGTCTGTTCAGCGAGGGCAGCGACACCTACCGCTCGTTCCAGGTCGGTCTGCACGACTACCAGCAGACCGACTGGGCGGCGTACCTCCACCAGTGGATCGCCGAGGTCGGCAGCAAGCGCAGCTGGTTCTAGGACCTGTCCTAGGCTCGGGGGCGACAACAGGAACGATCAGGAGGTACCGAGGTGACCGAGCTCAAGCGGCGGCCGCTCCCCCACGACTTCCACCCGCCCGTGCCGTCGTTCACGGTCACGAGCGACGACGTCCGGGAGGGGGCGACGCTCAAGGACGCCCAGGTCCAGGCGGCGGGGAACACCTCTCCGCAGCTGCGCTGGGAGGGATTCCCGCCCGGGACCAAGAGCTTCGCCGTGACCTGCTACGACCCGGACGCCCCTACGGGCAGCGGGTTCTGGCACTGGGTGCTGTTCGACATCCCGGCCTCGGTGACGGAACTGCCGGCGGGTGCCGGCGGCGGGAAGTTCGAGGGCCTGCCCGAGGGTGCCGTGCACGCGCGCAACGACTACGGCACGAAGGACTTCGGGGGCGCGGCGCCGCCGCCGGGTGACGGGCCGCACCGGTACGTCTTCACGGTGTACGCCGTCGATCAGGAGAAGCTCGGGCCGGACGCGGACGCCTCCCCGGCCGTGGTCGGCTTCAACCTGCGGTTCCACACGCTGGGCCGGGCCCAGCTGATCGGTGAGTACGAGGTGCCGGCCCAGGGCTGAGCCGCCCGCCGCGCGTTTCCACGTTCACCGAACGTTTGCCCGCCTCTGGTCTTGGAAGTGATCGGAGGCGGGCATTTTTATTGCGTTGTCCATCCCGGCGCGCCCGTCCAGAGTTGGTCCGGGCCCGCCGGGGGGTGGGCAGGTGCACACGGGAGGTGGGCCGGATGCGGGACACGCTGGTGCTGAACGCGAGCTTCGAGCCGCTGTCGACGGTGACGCTGAACCGAGCCGTCGTGCTGGTGCTGCAGGACAAGGCCGTCGTCGAGCAGGCCCACCCCGAACTGCGTATGCGGGGAGCCGAGGTGGACATCCCGGCGCCCCGGGTGATCCGGCTGTGCCGGTACGTGCGGGTGCCGTTCCGAAGACAAGCGCCGTGGTCGAGGCGGGGCGTGCTGGTACGGGACCGGCACCGGTGCGCGTACTGCGGGCGGCGGGCGACGACCGTGGACCACGTGGTGCCGCGCTCGCACGGCGGGCAGGACACCTGGCTGAACACGGTGGCCTCGTGCGCGGAGGACAACCACCGCAAGGCCGACCGGACTCCGGAGGAGGCGGGGATGCCGTTGCTGCGGGCGCCGTTCGAGCCGACACCGGCGGACGCGATGCTGTTCGCGCTGGGTGCGGACGAACTCGCGGCGCTGCCCGAGTGGTTGGGCCGGGAGGCCGCCTGACGCCTCGCCGCGGGAGTGTCGCCGTGCGCCGGCCTCGTGGGGTGTCCGTGGCCGGCCGCCCGGTTCCCCGCCCCCTGGGGGGGGCGGGGAACGTCGCTTCCCTGGTGCCCCGGTCAGTCGATGAAGGGCTTCTCGCGGCGTTCCGAGGGGCTGTTCCTGCCGTCGTTCTGGGCGGGCACGGTGTTGCCTCCGCCGTTGCCGCCTCCGTTGCCGCCGCCCGAATTGCCGCCCAGGGAGCCGAAGTTGCCCATGGCTCCGGACAGGCCCTTGAGGGCGTCGCCGATCTCGCTGGGGACGATCCAGAGCTTGTTGGCGTCGCCTTCGGCGATCTTGGGGAGCATCTGGAGGTACTGGTAGGAGAGCAGCTTCTGGTCCGGGTCGCCGGCGTGGATGGCCTCGAAGACCGTGCGGACGGCCTGGGCCTCGCCCTCGGCGCGCAGCGCGGCGGCCTTGGCCTCACCTTCGGCGCGCAGGATCTGGGACTGCTTCTCGCCCTCGGCGCGCAGGATCTCGGACTGGCGGACACCTTCGGCCTGGAGGATGGCGGCGCGCTTGTCACGGTCGGCGCGCATCTGCTTCTCCATCGAGTCCTGGATGGAGGTGGGCGGCTCGATGGCCTTCAGTTCCACGCGGTTGACGCGGATGCCCCACTTGCCGGTGGCCTCGTCGAGGACGCCGCGCAGGGCCGCGTTGATCTCCTCGCGGGAGGTGAGGGTGCGCTCCAGGTCCATGCCGCCGATGATGTTGCGCAGGGTGGTGACGGTGAGCTGCTCGATGGCCTGGATGTAGCTGGCGACCTCGTAGGTGGCGGCCCGGGCGTCGGTCACCTGGTAGTAGATGACGGTGTCGATGTTGACGACCAGGTTGTCCTGGGTGATCACCGGCTGCGGGGGGAACGGCACGACCTGTTCGCGCAGGTCGATGCGGTTGCGGATGGTGTCGATGAACGGGACGACGATGTTGAGGCCCGCGTTGAGCGTGCGCGTGTAGCGCCCGAAGCGCTCCACGATGGCCGCACTGGCCTGCGGGATGACCTGGATGGTCTTGATCAGGGCGATGAAGACCAACACCACCAGAATGATCAGGACGATGATGACCGGTTCCATCGACGGCTCCCTGTCCCCTTCTCCGCCTCGGCGCTTTCGGAAGATCTTATTGGGCTCTTGCGGCTGTTGAAGATCTTGCTGGTCGAGTCTGACAGACCGTCGTCCGCCTCGTGGGGTGTTCGGTGCAGGTCACATGACGACGGCGGTGGCTCCTTCGATGTCGACCACGTCGACTGCGGCACCCGCCTCGTAGACGCGGTCGGTGTCCAGTGCCCGGGCGGACCAGATCTCCCCGGCGAGCTTGATGCGGCCGCCGGAGCCGTCGACGCGTTCGAGGACGACGGCTTGCCGGCCTTTCAGCGCCTCGATGCCGGTGGCCAGGCGCGGGCTCTGCCTGCTGTGCCGGGCCGCGATGGGGCGTACGACGGCGATGAGGGCGACGGAGACGGCGAGGAAGACGATGACCTGGACGACGGTTCCCAGGCCGAAGCCGGCGGTGACCGCGGCGGCGACGGCGCCGACCGCGAGCATGCCGAACTCCGGCATCGCGGTCACCACGAGCGGGATTCCGAGCGCAGCCGCGCCGACGAGCCACCACACCCATGCGTCGATGTCGTTCACATGGTCATGGTAGGTCCGCGGGTCGGCCGGCGGACAGGGCGCACGGGGGGCGGCTCAGAGCGGGGGTCCCGGGAGACGGTCGGCAACCGGCGCCGGGGCGGCGGCCGTTGGGGGAAGGGGGCGCGTGACGCGTGGGCGCGGGCGGAGGGCCGGGGCGGGCGGACGTCAGGTCAGCGGGAGGCCCTGGGCGGTCCAGCGGTCGCCGACCTGCTCGACGACGAGCGGGAGTCCGAAGCAGCGGGAGAGGTTGCGGGAGGTCAGCTCCAGCTCCAGGGGGCCCGCTGCGAGCACCTTGCCCTGGTTGATCATCAGGACGTGGGTGAAGCCGGGCGCGATCTCCTCGACATGGTGGGTCACCATGATCATGGAGGGGGCGATCGGGTCGCGGGCCAGCCGGCCGAGGCGGCGGACGAGGTCCTCGCGGCCGCCGAGGTCGAGGCCGGCGGCGGGCTCGTCCAGGAGCAGCAGTTCGGGGTCGGTCATGAGGGCGCGGGCGATGAGGGTGCGCTTGCGCTCGCCTTCGGAGAGGGTGCCGAAGCGGCGGTCGAGGTACTCGGTCATGCCGAGGCGGTCGAGGAAGGCGCGGGCGCGCTGCTCGTCGACGTCCTCGTACTCCTCCTGCCAGCCGGCGGTCATGCCGTACGCGGCGGTCAGCACGGTCTGCAGGACGGTCTGGCGCTTGGGGAGCTTCTCAGCCATGGCGATGCCCGCCATGCCGATGCGGGGGCGCAGTTCGAAGACGTCGGTGCCGGGCTTGCCGAGGGTCTCGCCGAGGATGGTGGCGGTGCCCTTGCTGGGGTAGAGGTAGCTGGAGGCGACGTTGAGGAGGGTGGTCTTGCCGGCGCCGTTCGGGCCGAGGATGACCCAGCGCTCGCCCTCCTTGACCGACCAGGAGACCTGGTCCACCAGAGCCCGGTCCTCGCGGACCACGGATACGTCCTGAAGCTCCAGAACATCGCTCATGAGCGCGTTGTCTCCCCTTGCAGTGTGCCGCCGGTCTCGGCTGGCGTACGCCTGTGGCTCGGTCCGCCGCGCTGGTGGGCGCAGCCCCCACCGAATCTACGCCACCGGCCGGGCGGGCTGTTCCATCGGTCCGGTCCTTAGGGTGGACGCATGCTCTCGGAACCGCGTTCTGGACGCCTCGCAGCTTGGGGAAATGCCCTTCTTGCCGGACTTGTCTCTCCGGATGACGCCGTGCTCGCCGTGGTGGGCGAGGACGCCGTCCACCGGGTGGCGGGACTGCCCGGCGAGGCGGGGCCGGTCGGGCTCACGCTCGCGCTGGGGCGGCTGCGCTCCCTGGGGGTGGGTGCCCTCCGGGTGGCGCTGCCGGCGCCGGGGCATCCGCTGGGGCTGAGCGGTCCGCCGGAGTTCAACGCGCGGGCGCTGGAGGCCGGGGAGGCGGTCATCTGTCACGGGGCCGCGTTCGGGCTGGTGCCCGAGGTGCACGAGGCCGGGCCCGCGGGTGATGTGCACGCCGAGGTGGTGTGGCACGTGCTGCCGGTGCGGGAGGCGCCGCCCGCGGACGTGCCGTCGCTGGGCGAGGCCGAGCGGGAGCTGGCCGAGGCGCTGCGGGAGGCGACGGAGGTGCTGTCGCGGCTGGACGTGGCCGCGTCGGGGCCGGTGGCGGAGGCGGCGATCGACGCGTACCGGGCACGGGCCGAGCGCGGCAGGGAGGTGCTGGCGCCGGGGTATCCGCCGCGGGCGGTGCGGGTGCTCGAGCTGGCGCAGCGGGTCGGACTGCTGGTGTCGCTGGCGTACGGGAACGGGCACGGGGGTGCGGTGAGCGCCTCCGAGATGGCCGCGCGGGGGTCCGCGCTGCGGCCGGTGGAGCGGACGGCCCGGCGGGCGCAGGTGGCTGCGTACAACTCCGTGGTGGAGGAGCGGGAGAAGGGGATGCGGTGAGGGGGGACGGCGGTCCGTTCCCGCGCGGGTGCGGGCTTCGGGGGTGTGCTGTACTCCCCCCACGCCCCGCTGTCGGGCTGAGCGGTCACGTCCTCGAACGCGGGACGGACTGACTGCGCCGGCCCGTGTGGCCTTCACCGGCCCCTTCGGCCCTTCCGGCTCTGCGGCCCTGCCGCAGGGGTCCCGCAACGGCGACCGGCCTCCCGGGGCGGACCCGGGAGGCCGTGGGCATCAGTGGTGACGCGCCGGTCTCAGTGGTTGAGGCCGAGGTTGCCGAAGGCCGGGTTCAGCACGCCGATGACGTTGACACTGTTGCCGACGGCGTTGACCGGGATGTGGATCGGGGCCTGGATGACGTTGCCCGAGACGACGCCCGGGGAGGCCTTGGCCGCACCGGCGGCCGCGGCGCCGTCATGGGCGGAGGCCATTCCGGCACCGGCGGCCACGAGCCCGCCGGCCACCATCGTCACAGCCGCTGCCTTCTTCAGGTTCTTCACGCTTGAGTCCTCCTGGTGATCGCCACGGCAGTCGCCGCAGCACGCACTGGAGAACGGCCGGGGGCCGCGGAGGTTGCGCCATCCGGGGGACATTCCCACGACGGTATGAATCTCAGTCCGGAAGGGAACGCTCCGTATTGCCGGGCGGGGTGACTCGCAGGTGTGCCGAGGGGGCGTCTCAGCCGGTCACGCCATGGCGTACGGCCCACAGCGCGGCCTGGGTGCGGTCCGCCAGGTCGAGCTTCATCAGGATGTTCGACACGTGGGTCTTGACGGTCTTCTCGGACAGGACGAGGGCGCGGGCGATCTCCCGGTTGGACCGGCCGTCCGCTATCAGGCCCAGCACCTCCCGCTCCCGGTCGGTGAGGGAGGTCCCGCGGCCCTGGCCGGAGTGGGTCTCCTCCTGGGACAGCAGGGCACCGGCGACCTCCGGCTGGAGCAGGATGTGGCCGGCGTGCACCGAGCGGATGGCACCGGCGAGCGCGTCGGGGTCCACGTCCTTGTAGACGTACCCGGCGGCGCCCGCGCGCAGGGCCGGTACCACCGTGCGCTGCTCGGTGAAGCTGGTGACGATGAGCACGCGCGCACGGTTGCCGAGTTCGCGCAGCCGGCGCAGCGCGTCGACGCCGTCCATCACGGGCATCTTGACGTCCATGAGGACGACGTCGGGTCTCAGTTCCTCGGCCCGGTCGACGCCCTCGGCGCCGTCCGCCGCCTCGCCGACGACCTCGATGTCGTCCTGCACCTCCAGGAAGGTGCGCAGGCCCCGGCGGACCACCTGGTGGTCGTCGACGACCAGCACCTTGATTGCGTCAGCCACCAGGGGCCTCCATCTCGATCGTGGTGCCCTTGCCGGGCGCCGATTCCACGGTCAGCGTGCCGCCGGCGCCGTCGGCCCGGTCCCGCATGGAGACCAGCCCGAGGTGGCGGCCCGCGCGGCGCACCGTCCTCGGGTCGAAGCCCCTGCCGTCGTCCGCGACGCGCAGGACCGCGCCCTTGCCGCGGCGGTCGAGGGTGACGTCGACGTGTCCGGCGCCGGAGTGCCGCAGCGCGTTGTGCAAGGCCTCCTGGGCGACGCGCAGCATGGCCTCCTCCTGGGCGGCGGGCAGCGCGCGGAAGCCGCGGGCGGTGAAGGTGACGCGCGCGCTGTGGGCGCGGTCCAGTACCTGGACCTGGGTTCGCAGGGTGGCGACCAGTCCGTCCTCGTCGAGGGCGGCCGGGCGCAGCTCGACGACGGCGGCCCGCAGTTCGTCGGCGGCCTCGGCGGCGAGCACGGCCACCTGCTGCAGCTCGCCCTTGGCGCGGACCGGGTCGCGGTCGACCAGGGCGGCGGCGGCCTGGGCGGTCAGGCGCAGCGAGAACAGCTTCTGGCTGACCGCGTCGTGCAGTTCGTGGGCGAGACGGGAGCGCTCCTCGGCGATGGTCAGTTCGCGGCTGCGCTCGTAGAGGCGGGCGTTGGTCAGGGCGATGGCGGCGTGCTGGGCGAGGATGGCGAGCAGTTCCTCGTCCTCCTCGGTGAAGCCGTAGCCGCCCTCGGGTTTGTCGCAGCGTTTGTTGGCCAGGAAGAGGGCTCCGATGACCTCGTCGCCGTCACGGATGGGCAGCCCGAGGAAGTCGGACATCTCCGGGTGGGCGGCCGGCCAGCCCTCGAAGCGGGGGTCCTTGCGCACGTCGGCCAGGCGCTCGGCGCGCGCCTCGTGGAGCATCGCGGCGAGGATGCCGTGCTGGCGCGGGAGCGGGCCGATGGCACGCCACTGTTCCTCGCTGACACCGTCGACCACGAACTGGGCGAAGCCGCCGTGGTCGTCGGGGACGCCGAGCGCGGCGTACTGCGCGTCGAGCAGCTCACGGGCGGAGGCGACGATCGTCTTGAGGACGTCGCGCACCTCCAGGTGCCTGCTCATGGCCAGCAGCGCGGAACTCACCGCGGCGAGGCCGGACCGGGGGCCTTGACTCATGCTGCTCACGGTACCGGCGGGGTGCGACAGCGGGATCGGACCTGTGGAGGCCCTTCCTGGGCCGCGGGTCGTAGGTCTGGGGACGGGGCCCGGCCGGGCCGGGGGCGGGGGCGGCGGAAGGGGCAGGAGGACAGCCCCGGCCGGGTCGCGCGCAGCGGCAGGACCAGGAGGACGGTCCCGGACGGGCCGAGGCGGGGCAGAGGAAGGGGCCGGCGCGTCGGAGCGGGGGGCGCCGGAGGAGGAGGTGCGGGGTGCGCCGTGCGGGGCGTGGGCGGGCTGCCGGCCGGTCCGCCCGAGGGCGCCGGCCTCGCGGGTGCTGAGGAGGGGGGCGGGCGGCGGACCCCCGCAGTCATGAGGAGGTGCAGGGCGGGCACCCCCTTGGGCAGGAGTGCGGCGACGCGTACCTCGTCCTTCCGGAGGAGAGCCCTCACACAGTGCGTTGCGATGGCAACCAAACGTGAGGAAGCCGTTCCGCCGGTGTGAGGACGCGCATAGGGCGCACATCACGTACGAAGGGGCATAGGAGAGACCGATCCCCTGGTGAACGGGACAGACATCCCCGTCTGTCCCGTTTTGTCGGTTCCTGATCCACTACCTGGCTTCGTACGTCACACCTTTGCCCTCGGATTTTGCGGCCGCTAAGAATTGCTCTCGTCGCTCAACGCCGCGGGTTTCCGCCCACGGCGTTCGTGTGGGAAGGACCCCCTCCCGCAGTCCGGAGAGCGACCTCCGCGCTACTCGAAGAGGTCCATTTCGCCATGCCCGCAAACTTCCGTCTGCTCCGCCATAGTCGTGCCCTGACCCGCACCCACAAGGCCGCCGTCGCCGGTGCCGCCACCCTCGGTGCCGCCGCCCTCGCCTTCACCGCCGCCCCCGGCGGTGCCCACACCACGACGTCCGCCGACGCCGTCGCGGCCCCGGTGCAGTTCGGGTCGCAGCCGGTCAAGGACGTCAAGGCCGGCGTCACCGACCAGCTCGCCGGCAGCAGCGTCAAGATCCAGGCCATCGAGGCCAAGAAGCAGGCCGCGGCCAAGCACAAGGCCCAGGCCGCCGCCGAGCACAAGGCGGAAGCCGCCGCCCGGCACAAGGCCGAGGCCGCCCGCCAGGCCGGGAAGGCCGCCTCGCGCTCCACCGCGCGCCCGCAGATGCAGACGGTCGCCGCCGCCACCAGCTACGGCAACAACCTCGACGGCTGGATCCGGCAGTCGCTGGCGATCATGAGGCAGCACAACATCCCCGGCTCCTACAGCGGCCTGCACCGCAACATCATGCGGGAGTCCTCGGGCAACCCGATGGCCATGAACGGCTGGGACATCAACGCCCGCAACGGCATCCCCTCCAAGGGCCTGCTGCAGGTCATCCAGCCGACCTTCAACACGTACCACGTGCCCGGCACCTCGGCGAACATCTACGACCCGGTCGCCAACATCACCGCCGCGGCCAACTACGCGGCCCACCGCTACGGCTCGATCGACAACGTCAACAGCGCGTACTGACCCCGAGGGGTCGGCGCGGACCTCTGACGGCGGACGCGGAAGGGCGGCACCCGGTGTGGGGTGCCGCCCTTCGCCGCTCTCCGCCGCTCGCCGCGCGGTCCGTGTCCACCGCCCGCGCGCCGCGGCGCGCGTCACGCGGAGCGCGTCACTTGCGCATGACCTCGGGCTCGTGGCGGCGCAGGAAGCGCGCCACCAGGAAGCCGCAGACGACACCGAGGGCGATCAGCGCGGCCATGTCGAGGCTCCAGGCCGAGACCGTGTGGTCCCACAGCGGGTCGGTGCTGGTCGGGTCGTCCTTGTTCGGGGCGATGTTGTTGAAGTCCAGCGTGGCTCCTGCCCCGGCCACCGCCCAGCGCGACGGCATCAGGTACGAGAACTCGTTGACGCCGAGCGTGCCGTGCAGCGTGAAGAGGCATCCGGTGAAGACGACCTGGATGATCGCGAACATCACCAGCAGCGGCATGGTCTTCTCGGCGGTCTTCACCAGCGAGGAGATCACCAGGCCGAACATCATCGAGGTGAAGCCCAGCGCCATGATCGGCAGGCACAGCTCGAACAGCGTCGCGTTGCCGAGGATCAGGCCCTTGCCGGGGATCTCGCGGCTGGAGAAGCCGATCAGGCCCACCAGCAGGCCCTGCAGCACGGTGACCACACCGAGCACCACGACCTTGGACATCAGGTACGCCGACCGGGACAGGCCGGTGGCGCGCTCCCGCTCGTAGATCACCCGTTCCTTGATCAGCTCGCGGACGGAGTTCGCCGCGCCCGCGAAGCAGGCGCCGACCGCCAGGATCAGCAGGACGGTGGTCGCCGTGCCGTTCGGGGTCGGCAGGTGCGTCCTGGAGTTGACCGGGTTGACCAGCAGCCCCTTGTCGTGGTCGATGAGCAGGCTGACCGCGCCGAGCACCGCCGGGAGGATCACCGTCAGCGCGAGGAAACCCCTGTCGGAGGCGATGACGGACACGTACCGCCGGATCAGGGTCAGCAGCTGCGAGCCCCAGCCCTGCGGCTTGGGCGGCTTGATGGCCTGCGGCGGCGGCATGCTCACCGACTGCGGGGCGACCGCGTCGATGTCCGCGGCGTACATCTGGTAGTGCTGCGAGCCCTTCCAGCGGCCCGCCCAGTCGTAGTCGCGGTAGTTCTCGAAGGCGGAGAAGACGTCGGCCCAGCTCTCGTAGCCGAAGAAGTTCAGCGCCTCCTCGGGCGGGCCGAAGTAGGCGACGCTGCCGCCCGGCGCCATCACCAGGAGCTTGTCGCAGATCCCCAGCTCGGCCACCGAGTGGGTGACCACCAGGACGGTGCGGCCGTCGTCGGCGAGGCCGCGCAGCAGCGTCATCACATCGCGGTCCATGCCCGGGTCGAGGCCGGAGGTCGGCTCGTCCAGGAAGATCAGCGACGGCTTGGTGAGCAGCTCAAGGGCGACCGAGACGCGCTTGCGCTGGCCGCCGGAGAGCGAGGTGACCTTCTTGTCCTTGTGGATGTCGAGCTTCAGCTCGCGCAGCACCTCGTCGATGCGGGCGTCGCGCTCGGCGCCCGTGGTGTCGGAGGGGAAGCGCAGCTTGGCCGCGTACTTCAGGGCCTTCTTGACGGTCAGCTCCTTGTGCAGGATGTCGTCCTGCGGGACCAGACCGATGCGCTGACGCAGCTCGGCGAACTGCTTGTACAGGTTCCGGTTGTCGTAGAGGACCTCGCCCTGGTCGGCCGGGCGGTAGCCCGTGAGCGCCTTGAGCAGGGTGGACTTGCCGGAACCGGACGGACCGATGACCGCGATCAGCGACTTCTCCGGGACGCCGAAGGAGACGTCCTTGAGGATCTGCTTGCCGCCGTCGACCGTGACGGTCAGGTGCCGGGCGGAGAAGGACACCTCACCGGTGTCGACGAACTCCTCCAGGCGGTCGCCGACGATCCGGAACGTCGAGTGGCCGACGCCGACGATGTCGGCGGGACCGAGCGTGGCCGAGCCGCCCTTGGTGATCGGCTGACCGTTGACGTAGGTGCCGTTGTGCGAGCCCAGGTCACGGATCTCCATGCGGCCGTCGGGCATGGAGTGGAACTCGGCGTGGTTGCGGGAGACCTGGAGGTCGGAGACGACCAGGTCGTTCTCCAGGGCGCGGCCGATGCGCATCACGCGGCCCAGGGAGAACTGGTGGAACGTGGTCGGGCTGCGGTCGCCGTGCACCGGCGGCGCCCCCGCGCCACCACCGGGGCCCTGCTGCTGCGGGATCGAGGGCGCCTGCTGGGCCTGCGGCTGCTGCTGCCAGCCGGCCTGCGGGTCGCCCGGCACGGCCGGCTGCGGCGCCCGCTGATCGCCCCAGCCGGCCCCCGCGCCCTGGGCGGCGTAGGGCTGCTGCGGCTGGGCCTGCGGTGTCGCGACGGCCGCGGCGGCGGCCGCGAGGTTCAGGCACGGGCCGTCCGTGGCGTTGCCGAGGTGAACGGCCGAGCCGGGGCCGATCTCCACCTGCTGGATCCGCTGCCCCCGCACGAACGTGCCGTTGGTGCTGCCGTGGTCCTCGATCACCCAACTGCGGCCGTTGTGGCTGACCGTGGCGTGGCGCCAGGAGACCCTGGCGTCGTCGAATGCGATGTCACCCTGCGGATCACGGCCGAGGGTGTAGGCCCTGGACGGATCGAGCGTCCAGGTCCGTCCATTGGTTTCCAGTACGAGTTCCGGCACTCCAAGCCCCACTGAGTTGTCCCCCGAATTGCCCCCGTAGTGCGGGGAGTCTAGGGATGTCGAACATCGTGGGGAACTATTCCAGGCTCCGCCCTCTGACCGAAAGCCGGGCCTTGTCATGAGTGCGTAACGCGCACCCCCGGCGGACGGTACCCGGGGGGTCGAAACCCGGCCGGAGAGTGGTATTCCGCCCCGAGGAGGACACATGGCGGACCCTCGCGGCGACGGCACGCGGTGCCGTAGGCGCGGTCACCGCGTCCCACGCCGCATGCGCGGCCCGCCGGAAGGGACGCCGAGGCGCGCCCCGCCGTCGAGATCGCGCCAGTGCGGCCGGGCGCGACCGGGGGGCGACCGGCCCGGTCGGATGCGGCGGAGCCCGGCGCGGGGGTGGTCGGTCCGGTACCCGCCGGCCACCTGGACGTCACCGGCTGTTCGCTGTCCGCCAGGCGGACCTGGGGGGCGCAAGGCACTGGGTGCCGGATACGGTGGAATCACCATGAGCGCTTCGCAGAGTTCCGATGACCTCACCCTTCTCGTCAAGATCTTCGGGAAGGACAGGCCGGGCATCACGGCCGGTCTCTTCGACACCCTCGCGGCCTACTCCGTCGACGTGGTCGACATCGAGCAGGTCGTCACCCGTGGCCGGATGGTGCTGTGCGCGCTCGTCACCCAGCCGTCCCCCGGTCTGGAGGGCGACCTGCGCGCCACGGTGCACAGCTGGGCCGAGTCGATGAGGATGCAGGCGGAGATCATCTCGGGCCGGGGCGACAACCGGCCGCGCGGCCTCGGGCGCTCCCTGGTCACCGTGCTCGGCCATCCGCTCACCGCCGAGGCCACCGCCCAGATCGCGGCGCGGATCACCAAGACCGGCGGGAACATCGACCGGATCTTCCGGCTCGCCAAGTACCCGGTCACGGCCGTGGAGTTCGCCGTGTCCGGGGTGGAGACCGAACCGCTGCGCACCGCGCTGGCGACCGACGCGGCGGCCCTCGGGGTCGACGTGGCGGTCGTCGCGGCGGGGCTGCACCGCCGGGCGCAGCGCCTGGTCGTCATGGACGTGGACTCGACGCTCATCCAGGACGAGGTGATCGAGCTGTTCGCCGCGCACGCGGGGTGCGAGGACGAGGTCGCCGAGGTGACGGCGGCCGCGATGCGCGGGGAGCTGGACTTCGAGCAGTCGCTGCACGCCCGGGTGGCGCTCCTGGCGGGGCTGGACGCCTCGGTGGTGGACAAGGTGCGCAGCGAGGTGCGGCTCACGCCGGGCGCGCGGACCCTGATCCGTACGCTGAAGCGGCTCGGTTACCAGGTCGGTGTGGTCTCGGGTGGGTTCACCCAGGTCACGGACGATCTGAAGGACCGGCTCGGACTGGACTTCGCGCAGGCCAACACGCTGGAGATAGTCGACGGGAAGCTGACGGGCCGGGTCACGGGCGAGATCGTCGACCGGGCCGGCAAGGCACGGCTGCTGCGCCGGTTCGCCGCCGAGGCGGGCGTACCGCTGGCGCAGACCGTGGCGATCGGTGACGGTGCGAACGATCTGGACATGCTGAACGCGGCGGGTCTCGGCGTCGCCTTCAACGCCAAGCCGGTGGTCCGCGAGGCCGCGCACACGGCGGTGAACGTGCCCTTCCTCGACACCGTCCTCTACCTGCTCGGTGTCACCCGCGAAGAGGTCGAGGCGGCGGACGCCCACGAGGAGCGCTGAGGGTCTGCGCACCCACGCCGTGTGACACCTGCACCGTGTGCTGACGGCCCTCGCACCTACGCCGTGTGTGCGAGGGGCCTGAGCACTCCGCCGTCCGCCGAGGGCCTGAGCGCCCCGCCGTGCACCGAGGGACTGAGCACCTCAGCCGTCCGCCGACGGCCTGCACACCTCCGCCGTGCGGTGAGGCCCTGCGCGCGTCCGCCGGGCCTGTGCCGAGGGCCTGCTCAAGCCCCCCTGCCGCCGAGCCCCCGGCCCGGGTCCGGGCCTGAGCCCGGGTCCGGGGCGGTCGCTCACTCCGAGGGTGCCCAGTAGTCGACCAGCGTGGCCACGCCCGGCTCCAGGGTCTTCCAGGGGCCGTCGAAGGAGAGGACGGCGAACGCCGCGGCCGGGAAGCCGCGGCGGCTCAGCCGCTCGCGGGCGTCGCCCTCGGCCGCGCCGGACAGCACCTCGGTCAGTCCCTGGATGCCCGGGTTGTGGCCGATCAGGACGGCGTTGCGCACGTCGTCCGGCGTCTCGTTGAGCACGGCGATCAGTTCGCCCGGCGAGGCGTCGTAGATCCGCTCCTCATAGACGGTTTTCGGCCGCTCCGGCAGCTCGTGGACGGCGAGCTTCCAGGTCTCACGGGTGCGCACGGCGGTCGAGCACAGGGCCAGGTCGAACACGACACCGGCGTCGGCGAACTTGCGGCCGGCCACCGCCGCGTCCTTGCGGCCCCGCTCGGCCAGCGGTCGCTCGTGATCGGTCACTTGTGGCCAGTCGGCTTTCGCATGCCGGAAGAGGACAATCCTGCGGGGTTCTGCGACGCTCATGGAATCCAGCTTCGCATGAAACAGGCCACGGGGCGCAGGGAGTTGACAGGCGTGACCCATGCGTGGCGGGTCCGGCACGGAGCGGGACCGGCGGCCACGGGGAGGGCCGCCGGCTCAGCGGGCGAGCAGTTCCTGGGCGCGCTGCACGAGCTGGGTGACCGCGGGGTCGCCGGTGGCCGCGTGGGCGTCCGACGGGTTGAGTATGAGCGCGAGCAGGGCGACGAAGGCGAGGGCCGGCAGGGCCAGGGCCCACCACGGCAGCCGGATGTCCACGCCGCCCGTGGTCGCCGGGCGGGTCCGGGTGTGCGTACGGACCGGCATGCTCGCCTCCGCTGGTCTCCGAGAGCTTCACGGACCGCCTGTCCGCGGTCACATCTCGAAGGTACGGAACCGGCGGGCCGGGGCCTATCCGGTGATCCACCCACTCGACCCTGACCTGTACCCCCTAGGGGACGGGGGGACAGCCCTACCCCGCGGCCCCTGTGGAGGCGCGCGGGGCAGGCGGGGTGCCGGGGTCCCGCAGGGGGCGGGTCAGGGCGAGACCACGGTCGCGACGATGGCGATGATCAAGAAGATGGCGAAGAAGGAGCCGAAGATCAGCAGCATCTTCTTCTGGCTGTTCTTCGGGTTCGGGTCGAGCACAGGCTGCATGGCCCCAGTTTCGCACCCGGTCCCCGCGCGCGGGCGCCGGGGGCGTCTCAGCGCGCCGCCTCCTCCTCCACGGTGCGGTCGCGGCCCGCCACCCAGCCCACCACCATCTGCGGGACCATGAGCGCGCACATGAGCGCGATGGGCAGACCCCAGCCGCCGCTGCTCTGGTTCAGGACGCCGACCAGGAGCGGCCCCGGGATGGAGATCAGGTAACCGGTGCTCTGCGCGAAGGCCGACAGCTGGGCCACGCCCGCGCCGGTCCGGGCCCGCATGCCGACCATGGTCAGGGCCAGCGGGAAGGCGCAGTTGGAGACGCCGAGCAGCACCGCCCAGGCCCAGGCCCCGCCGGCCGGTGCCAGGTACAGGCCGGCGTACCCGGCGAGACCGCAGACGCCGAGCGCGAGGACGATGGGGCCCTGGTGGGGCAGCCGGGTGGCCAGGCGCGGGATGACGAAGGCCAGCGGTACGCCCATCACCATGGTGACGGCGAGCAGCAGTCCGGCGGTGCCGGCGGAGACTCCCGCGTCGCGGAAGATCTGCGCCATCCAGCCCATGGTGATGTAGGCGGCGGTGGCCTGGAGGCCGAAGAAGACGGCCAGCGCCCAGGCGGTACGGCTGCGGGTGATCCGCAGGGCCGGCGCCTGCTCCTGCGGTGCCTGCCGTGCGGCGCCGGGGGCGGCGGCCGCACCCCGGTCGCGGTCGCGGACCAGCGGCAGCCACGGGAGGACGGCGGCCAGGGCGAGCACCGCCCACACGGCCAGGCCGGGCTGCCAGTCGCCGCCCAGGGCGTCGGTCAGCGGCACGGTCGCGGCGGCGGCGGACGAGGTGCCGAGGGCGAGCGCCATCGAGTACAGGCCGGTCATGGAACCGACCCGGTCGGGGAACCAGCGCTTGACGATGACCGGCATCAGGACGTTGCTGACGGCGATGCCCATGAGGGCGAGCGCGCTGGCGGCCAGGAACCCGGCCGTGCCACCGGCGTAGGGCCGGACGAGCAGTCCGGCGCCGATGGCGGCCATGCCCGCGCAGACCACGGCGGCGGGGCCGAAGCGGCGGGCGAGCCGGGGCGCCATGACACCGAAGACGGCGAAGCAGAGCGGGGGCACGGACGTGAGCACTCCGGCCACGCTGCCGCTCATCCCGAGCCCGTCGCGGACCTCTTCGAGGAGGGCGCCGAGGCTGGTGATGGCGGGCCGGAGGTTCAGCGCGGACAGCACGATGCCGATGACCACCAGGCGGGTCGCCCACGCGCGCGTGGCGGGTTTCCCGGGCGCGGGGTCCGCCCCGGGGGCCCGGGGGGCGGCGGTCGCGGCCGGGGTCTGGTGCTCGGTCGGTGACGTCGTCGTCCGGGTTGTTTCCTCACGTGCCATGAGGCCCATCATAGAATGATGGGATGATTAACTGTCCAGTCCGTCCAGGGCCCGGGATCCCGCTCCCCGGTCCCGCTCGCGAAGGTGTGCCATGCCTTTGAGCCATCAGCGCCGCTCGGCCCTGTCCGAGCAGGTCATCGCCGCGCTGCGGAGCCAGATCTCCTCGGGCGAGTGGCCGGTCGGCTCCCGCATCCCGACCGAACCCGAACTGGTGGAGCAGCTCGGCGTCGCCCGCAACACGGTCCGCGAGGCGGTCCGCGCCCTCGCCCACAACGGCCTGCTGGACATCCGCCAGGGGTCCGGCACCTACGTGGTGGCCACCAGTGAGCTGGCGGGTGTGATGCAGCGCCGGTTCGCCGACGCGGACCCGCGGCACGTCGCCGAGCTGCGTTCCACGCTGGAGTCGGCCGCGGCGAAGCTGGCGGCGACGCGGCGCGGCGAGAAGGACCTCAAGCAGCTCGACGCGCTGCTCGTGCGGCGGGAGGAGGCTTGGGAGAGCGGGGACGCGGAGGCGTTCGTCACGGCGGACGCCACCTTCCACCTGGCGGTGGTGGCCGCCTCGCACAACGACGTCATGACGGCGATGTACGCGGACCTGGGCGAGGTCATGCGGGACTGGCTGCGCGCGGACGTGGGCGCGGAGCTGACCGACCGGGCGCACATGGACCACACCCGGCTGGTCGACGCGATCCGGGTGGGCGACGCGGAGGCCGCCGCCGCGGAGGCGGCGAGCTATCCGTTCCAGTGCCGTCCGGCCCGGCTCAGCCCGCCCGGGCGTGCGTGAGCCGGGCCCGCGACCCTGCCGCGGCGGGCGGCACCGGACGGCGCGGGCACCGCGGCGCCGCCCGCGCGCGTGGAGACGCACCCGCCCGGCCAGGACGAGCCGGCTGACCGCCCTCGCGCGCGTAGGAATTACGCCCGCGTACGACTCCGTGCGGTGACGGCCCGGTGGTGCCGTGCGCCCCGGAGCCCCCGTACCGGGTGAAGCCACCGGACGCACCGGTCGGCCGGGCCGGAGCACCGGCCGGGTGAACCCCGCGGGGCCCGCACCCCGGAGGATGCGGGCCCCGCGGGCTCATGCCAGGGCGGCGGTGGTGCTCACGCGCCGATGGCGTGCAGACCGCCGTCCACGTGGATGATCTCGCCGGTGGTCTTGGGGAACCAGTCGCTGAGCAGCGCGACGATGCCGCGGCCGGCCGGCTCGGGGTCCTTGAGGTCCCACTCCAGCGGGGAGCGGCTGTCCCACACGGAGGCCAGGTCGCTGAAGCCCGGGATGGACTTGGCGGCCATGGAGCCGAGCGGGCCCGCGGAGACGAGGTTGCAGCGGATGTTCTGCTTGCCCAGGTCGCGCGCCATGTAGCGGCTGGTGGCCTCCAGGGCGGCCTTGGCCGGGCCCATCCAGTCGTACTGCGGCCAGGCGTACTGCGCGTCGAAGGTGAGGCCGACGACCGAGCCGCCGTTCTGCATCAGCGGCAGGCAGGCCATGGTCAGCGACTTCAGGGAGAACGCCGAGACGTGCATGGCGGTGGCCACGGACTCGAACGGCGTGTTGAGGAAGTTGCCGCCGAGCGCGTCCTGCGGCGCGAAACCGATGGAGTGCACGACGCCGTCGAGGCCGCCCAGCTCCTCGCCCACGAGGTCCGCGAGCCGGGCGAGGTGCTCGTCGTTGGTGACGTCCAGCTCGATGACCTTGGCGGGCTTGGGCAGCTTCCTGGCGATGCGCTCGGTCAGCGTGGGCCGCGGGAACGCGGTCAGGATGACCTCGGCGCCCTGCTCCTGGGCCAGCTTGGCGGCGTGGAAGGCGATGGACGCCTCCGTCAGCACACCGGTGATCAGGACGCGCTTGCCCTCGAGGATTCCGCTCATGGTGATCAGTGACCCATTCCCAGTCCGCCGTCAACGGGAATGACGGCTCCAGTGATGTACGAGGCGTCGTCGGAGGCGAGGAAGCGCACCGCGGCGGCGATCTCCTCCGGCTGCGCGTACCGGCCGAGCGGCACCTGCGTCAGGATGTTCTCGCGCTGCTCGTCATTGAGCGCCCGCGTCATGTCGGTGTCGACGAAACCGGGGGCGACGACGTTGAAGGTGATGTTGCGCGAGCCCAGCTCACGGGCGAGGGAGCGCGCGAAGCCGACCAGCCCGGCCTTGGAGGCGGCGTAGTTGGCCTGCCCCGCGGAGCCGAGCAGTCCGACGACCGACGAGATCAGGACCACGCGGCCCTTCTTGGCGCGCAGCATGCCGCGGTTGGCCCGCTTGACGACACGGAAGGTGCCGGTGAGGTTGGTGTCGATGACCGAGGCGAAGTCCTCCTCGGACATGCGCATCAGGAGCTGGTCCCTGGTGACGCCGGCGTTGGCGACCAGGACCTCGACCGTGCCGTGCTGGGCCTCGATCTCCTTGTAGGCCTGCTCCACCTGCTCGGGGTCGGTGATGTCGCAGCGGACGGCGAGGAAGCCCTCCGGCGGCTCCCCCGACCGGTACGTGATCGCGACCTTGTCGCCGGCCTCGGCGAACGCGCGGGCGATGGCGAGGCCGATGCCCCGGTTGCCTCCGGTGACGAGAACCGAGCGGCTCAACGGATCACCCTTTCATAGCGGACTCAAGCAGTTCCAGAAACCCGCCCGATCACATGGACGGCAGGCGCTTCACCTGGAAACCTATCGGTCCGTCCGCCACGGGTGACAATCGGGCACCGACAGTGGCACATCGCGGCTCCTGTCGGGTTCCTACAGTCGGTACGGGATGATCAGTCCGCCAGCTCGGGGGCGTGGCGCGGACAACCCCTCGGCGCGACCCGTATCGAGCATCCCGCGGTCGTACGTCACCAGCGCGGTCAGGTCCTCCCGAAGCGACGGCGCGCTGGCCACGTGGGTCGCGTCCAACGTCCTCAAACGCCCGACCAGCAGGGCGGCCCCGTCACGCACCTCCCGGGTGAGCAGAATCTCGGTGATCCCGGCGTCCAGGTTCTCCGCGGCCTTGTGGAAGTGCCCCACGAGGTCCAGGGGCCGTGCGGACTCCACGAAGCCGAGCGTGCTGGTGGCGAGCGGCTCCGTGAGCCGCTGCTGGAGGAAGGCGTCCAACTCGACTCAATGAAACGGCGGGCCATCCACGTGACCAGCGCCGACTTACCATGTAGATCAACGGCCGTCCTCTTCACGCTCGGCCAGGACCAGCGCCACGGGATCGACGTCCTCCGGTACCGCGTAGTGAGGCATGCTGCGCCGGTCGGCGGCGGCGACCTGCGTCAGCTTGATCTTTTCTTAAGCGACCAGGTGCGCGTACCGCTCCATGGGGCCGCCGGCCGGCGGCAGTATGGCGATCACCTTGCCGTGCCGGGTGACCCGATGGCCTCGCCCTTCTCGACTCGCGCGAAGACGGCGCTGGGGTTGTACGAGAACTCTCGGACGGAAATGGTGCTCATGCCTCGCTCCCCTCACAGCAGCCAGGTTGTGCGTACACGTCTCAGGGGCACCTACATTCCGATGCCCCCTCAGCCGCTGCGCGCGGTGTCGACCGCCTCGGCGAGGGCGTCGATGTCCGAGGCCAGGCTCCGCCAGGGGCGGGAGAGATCGACGACGTGCCGCCAGATCTTCAGCCGCCCCTCCCCCACCGGCACCACTACGACGCCGGGTCTGCCGGAGGCGTAGACGAGGTGCCCCTCGGCGAGGCCGAGGCGTACGCAGTACGCCGTCATCTGGTACAGGTCCCCCCGCTGTGGTCTGGTCTTGAACTTGGCGTCGAGGACGACGGCCTGGCGCATCGCCCCGTCGCGCGGCGACGGCAGGTAGTGCACGAGGTCGGGCTTGAGGACGTGTCTGCCTGCGACGTCCAGGGAGAAGTTCCGGTCCTGTGGCTCGGGTCTGCCGCCGATACGCAAACGCAGGGCTTCGCCCACCGCACGGGCCAGGTAGGCCTCGAAGAGGCGCCACATGGTCACGAGCATTCCGTCGACGGCGATCTCGCGGCCGTCGCCGAGTTCGTAGGAGGCGCCGCGCAGAACAAGTTCGGCGAGGACGAGGGCGTGGGCGTAGCGGGCGTTGTGTCGGCCGGGTGTCCACCGGGGCGCCGGTGCCCCGGCGGGCAGGAACCGGACTCCGTCGAGTCTGGCGGTGAGGCGCTGGAGGGCGGAGCGCGGGGCCGGATCGAGGCCGGGCACACGGAGGAGGCGGCGGGCGGCTGCGAGAAGGAGACGGTTCTCCGGTATGTCGGGCGTGTGGTCGTCGTAGGCAACCTCCAGGGGCACGGGAACGCCCGGTCTGCGGCGGAGCTGGTCGGCGTGGCGGATGCGGCCCCGGACGACGGGCAGCGTGTCGTGCGTCTCGCGGTAGTCGTGCAGGACGCCATGCAGCAGGGCGCGTTCGGCGGCGGAGACGAAGGCGTGCGCGAGGGCCGGCAGCAGATCCGGTCGGGCGTCGGCGGTGACCGGACGCGGATCGAAGTCGACGCGTTCGGGGGCGTAGGAGACGAGGTGGAGGAGGCGGTCGACCGGGACCTTCGGTGTGATCGTCAGTTGAAGGGCCCCGTCACCGGCACCGAGACGTACGGAGCCCACACGGTCTTTGGCCTTCAGGCGCCACCGTGTGGCGGTCTCGGGACGCAGGTGGACGAGACCATCGTGGGCGGCGAGCGTGGTGACCTGGGCGGGGACGAGGTCCCAGGCGGTCCAGCCACCGCCCTCCGCCAGCCGGATGCGCGCTGCGGTGTCACGGCAGTCCCGTGGTTGGGTGCGACGGGGGTTCACGCGTCCTCGGAGTCAGCGGTTTCGTCTGTGGACGGCAGGATGCCGATCTGCTCCCGGAGCTTGTCCAGCCCGTAGGTAAACTCCACGTCGGTGCCGTCGCCCCAATGGTGCTCGGTGAGGAGCGGAATGATCTGCGTCCTCCACAGCCGTTCGAGGGCGCCGTCACCTGCGTGGGCGAGGTCCTGCATGAAGTACGAGGGGCCGACGCGGAAGGAACGGTCACCGGGGCTGCCGTCGGCGAGGAGTCGGTTGATCTCGTCGAGGAGGCGGGCGTGGGAGTCGTCGTACGAGTCCGGGTCCTCGCCCTGCTCCTCCGCCCGTCTGCGGAGCCAGGAGTCCAGCGCTCCGGCCACCGGCGGGGTGTCGGGGTGCAGTTCCATGAAGGAGAAGCGGCGGCGCATGGCGGCGTCCATGTACGCCACCGAGCGGTCGACGGTGTTCATGGTGCCGAGGATGTAGAGGTTGGGCGGCAGACGGAAGCCTCGGCCGTCGTCGGAGCCGTACAGCAGGTGGACGCGCTCGTTGCGGTACTCCAGGAGGAAGTACAGCTCGCCGAAGATCTTGGCCAGGTGGCCGCGGTTGATCTCGTCGATGACCAGGACGAACACCTCGGCCGGACGCCTCTCCGCCTCGTCGGCGAGTTTGCGCAGCGGCCCTCGGACGAGGTCGTAGGCGAGAGCGCCGCCGGTGTCACCGTCCTGGCCCGCGTTCAGGCGCGGGCGGATGCCCTCGAAGAAGTCCTCGTAAGCGTAGGCGGGGTGGAACTGGACGAGGCGTACGTTCGTGGCGCTGGAGACGCCGGCCAGATGACGGGCGAGGGCGAGCGCCGTGTACGTCTTCCCGGTGCCTGGCGGCCCGTGGAAGATCAGTTGCGGGGTGGCGCGGAGGAGCTCGACGCAGTCCTGGAGCCAGGCCGTGTCGGGCATGTGGAGCGCTGCGGCCAGTTCTTCGGTGGCGTCGGGCAGTACCGCTGGGCCGGCGGGCAGCGGGGCGGTGCGCGGCATGTCGCCGATGAGGGCGAGGACGGTCTCGGCGTACTCGGTGGCCTCAAGGATCTGGGAGTTCGCGTCCTGGACCACGCTGGAGAGCCCGGAAGGCAGGTCCTTGAGGAAGTCCAGGGGTTTGTTCAGGTTGCGCCAGTCGACGGGGCGTTCCAGCCGCTCAGCGCTGTGTGCCGCCGGACCGCCGACCACGCCGACGTAGGTCTCGAAGCCGTCGGTGGACAGCACGATGTCCCCCTTGCGCATGCGGTTGAGGAAGGCGTCCAGCTCCCGGGCGACGGCCTCGCGACGGACCGGGGCGGTGGCCGGGAGGGCCGTTTCAGCTGCTCTGCGGATGCTTTCCAGGTCGCGGGTAGCTGCGGTCGAGGGCGAGAAGCCCGGGTCGAGGGTGATCATCGAGTCGTCGCGCCACGGCCCCCGGATGAGGGAAACACCGGTGGCGGCGTCCACGCCGCGGATGATCCAGAGCTGGCGGGGGGTCTCCTCGTCGTCCGCGCTCTCTTCGAGGCCGAGTGGTTGCTTGGCGGCCACCAGTGCCTCTTGGACGGGCTTCCTCCGCTCGGGCAGGGCGCGGACGGTGTCCACGCTGCTGCGGCCGACGTCGAGGACGCCTTCCTCGTGGAGCAGGGTCAGCCACTGGTCGCACTCGTGGGGCAGCAGAGGCAGCCCCGGTCCGGCCTGCCCGTCCTGTCCCATGACCAGGTACCAGCCCGGAGGACGCGTGCCACGCAGCACCGCGCCCAGAACCTCGGGGTCCACTCCGAACTCCTCGGCAACCTCTTCCAGCGCGACCCAGGACCCGCTGTCGGGGAGCTGTTCGAGCGCGGTCACCGCCAAGGAGACCTCGTGCTGCTGCTTCTCCCATTTCCGGTACCGCCGGCCCGCCTCCAAGGAGAAGTCGACGGGATCGGGAAAGCGGTCGAGGGCGTCCGCGCCGATCCCGGTCAGCTGCCAGCGGCGCTGGGCCCGGTACAGCCAGCCCGCTCTGACGAGACTGCTCGCGTTCCGGTTCACGTAGTTCTTGAAGCGCGAGTCGGACTCGGGCGGGGAGTCGAGCACGGCCTGAGCCCAGTCGTCCCTCAGCCCCGGGTTCTCGGCGAGGACCCGTTCCCACAGCTCTCCGAAGACCATGCCGTCCTGGAGCGCGGTGTCCCGCAGGACGGTCGCGGCGGTGTGCAGGGCCTGGGCGACGACGGTCGTGATGCTGGGCACGGCGTCCATTCTTCGGAGGGTACGGGGGTGACGGCGCCGTCGGGACTCAGTCCAGACCGACCGGCGTGAGCGGCGGGACGGGGCTGTCGTCGGGGCCGTTCGTCTGGACGAGCAGGAGGTCACCGACCGTGGCGTCCCGGCCGAGGCCGAGGGCGGAGACCGGAATCGCGCCCGGGGCCTGCGCCGTGCCGACCGGCTGCAGGCGCAGCTCGTCCTCCGCGCCGCGGTAGGCGAGGACCGCCCACACCTCGTCGTGGCCGATGCGGGACACCACACTGCTCAGCCGGTCGGAGAGGACCGCGCACACAACGGTGAGTCGTCGCCGCTCCGTCCTGGGCACGGGAAACGCCGCGAACCACTCCAGCGCGCCGGGCAGCGTAAGCGTGCCCTCCAGCAGCCGCTGGACGGTCTCGCGTTCCTCTTCGCGGCCGTCACCGGTGTCGGCGGCGGCGAACCGGACCAGGGGGAGGCCGTCGTCCAGGGTGCGCTGCCACTTGGGCAGCAGGAAGTCGATGGTCAGTGCCTCTTCCCGGGTGGGCGGGCACACGTCGTCGCCCTCGCCGAACTGGGCGAGCCAGGCGTTCACGTCTCCCCAGCGCCACACCGGCGAACGTCCAGCGATCCCCTCGGGGTCCGGGAAAGGCCGCTTGTCCTGCCGTCGCTCACCGCTCACCCACTGCTGGACGTTCTGCCGCGACCGCTCGACGCGCTCGGCGATGTCCGAGACGCCGACGAGATCGGGGTCGACACGCACCAGTCGCAGATCGGGCAGGGAGCTGCGCAGCCGTACGACGATGCGGTGGGCCGCGTCGATCGCGTTCACCCCGCTCTCGGAGACGTCCAGGAAATGCCGGCCCCGGTGGCGGGTCAGCACTCCGTCGAACGTGTCGTGGACGATCCCGACGACCTTGTCGTCGTCGAGCCCGATCCCGTCCACCACGAAGTTGAATTCATACTCCATGACGCCCCAGCCCCCCATGTGTATGCCGGTCTGCGCTTCCTGGTATCCGTCCGTACGCCTCTCACTCCAGGGAACGCCCCCGGGCGCAAGCTTCGCCGACCTCGACTGTGTTGTCAATTGACAACACCACCTCGGAGAGCCGCGCGCGGGTCGTCCGGAGGCAGCGGGCACCACTTCGCCTTGCGGGCTATTCGACGGGCCTCCTGCCCGGGGTTCTTCGGCGTGCCGCCGACGCGGATCACCGTGCAGTGCTCGGGGCACGGGCAGTACAGCGTGCCCCAGTGCGCCTCCGACGCCAGCTTCCACCCGTCGCCGACGAGTCGCTTGAGAACCGCCCGGACCTCCTTGCTCGGATGGTCCGCCGCAGCGATCTCACGTCCGACCACGCACGCCTCCACAAGCCGTCACCCGTCGCAGAGTTGACCGTCAACTCGAGCGGAGCGACAACCCTACCCGCCCCCACCGACACTGGCCGAAACCACAACTCGACTGACCGGAAGGGACGTTGCGGAAGATGATCGTCAACTACGGCCGAACGGGACACGGCCCGTCCGGGGCGACGCGGACCGCGCACTCGGCCCACACCGTCTTCCCCGGCCCGGGCCGCCCGGCCACGCCCCAGCGGTCGGCGACGGCCTCCACGAGAAGCAGCCCCCTCCCGCCGTCGCTGTCCACGGAGGGCTGCGCCGCCGACGCGGAGAGCTCCGGTCGCCCCGGGTGGGCGTCGGACACCTCGACGCGGATGAGCTCCCGGTACCGGTCGTACGTGAGCCGCAGCTCGAAGTCGCGCCCGGGGACGCGGCCGTGGAACGTCGCGTTGGCGGCGAGTTCGGCCACGACGAGGGTGACGGTGTCGGAGACGGGGCTGCCGTAGGGCAGGTCCCAGAGGTCGAGCTGGTGCGTGGCGAGTCTGCGGGCGAGGCGGGCGCCCCGGCGGGTAGCGGAGAACCGCTGGACGAACACACTTACGGTTACGGCCTCTTGGGCGCGTGGTGCTGGCATGCGGCCAGCGTTCCGACCCCTTCCCGGTGTCCAACAGGGACGACACCCATACAGGCCCGGCTGTATCGGTGCACACTCTGGACTGGGCGGGTAACTCCCCGTGACCCTGGGGGGGCCGGGCGGGCTTGAGCGGGTGAGGCGTGGACACGCGGACACGGAGGCACGAGGCGATGAGGACGGATCACGGCGGAGGCGGCAGCGCGAACGGTACGGAGGCGGAGCTCTCCGACAGTCTCAAGACGTTCGGCGCGGTCCTCAAGGCCCTGCGCGAGGAATCCGGCCTGACGCAGGAGGAGTTCGCGCTGCGGGTACGGTACTCGGCCGCGTACGTGGCCAAGATCGAGCAGGGGAAGCGGTTCCCGCCGGCGGATCTGCCCGGGAGGGCGGAGGAGGTGCTAGGGGCGGTCGCGGTGAAGGTTCTTATGGCGGCGGCGCGGAGTCTGACGCGGAGGGCGGGACTGGCGTCTTGGTTCCGGCAGTGGGCGGGGATCGAGGAGGAGGCGATCTCCTTGTACGCGTATGAGTGTCGGGCGATTCCGGGGTTGTTGCAGCCGGAGGGATACGCGCGGGCAGTGTTCGAGCGCAACCTGCCGCCACTCTCGCAGGAGCAGATCGAGCGGCAGGTATGTGCGAGGCTGGAGAGGCAGGAACTCCTGACGTCGCGGCCGAACACCGCCTTCAGCTTCGTCATCGAGCAAGGCATCCTGGAGCGGTGCGTTGGAGGGAGCTCGGTCGCTACTGAGTTTGTTGGCGTGTTGTCGTTGGGGGCTGACGGGGTGTGATCGTCGCGGTATGCCGGTTGTATGAGGTATCCGCAGGGTGGTGGGCTGACGCCTGAACGGCAGGCGTTTCGTGAGCGGATCCGGATGGAGGCCGCCGAACGGTTCGGCGCCGGCGCCTCCAACGCCGAGGTCGCCAAGGACTTACGGGTGAGCGTGCGCTCCGTTCAGCGGTGGCGCCTGGCCTGGCAGGACGCAGGCGCGGGCGGTCTTCGCTCGATGGGTCCGGTGTCGCTGCCCAAACTGAGCGAGCAGCTGTTCGCGGTACTGGAGCAGGAGCTGGCCAGGGGCCCGGTCGCACACGGCTGGCCGGACCAGATCTGGACGCTGACGCGGATCAAGACGCTGATCGGGCGCCGGTTCCACAAGAGCATGTCCCTCTCGGCCATCGCGAAGATGCTGCACCGGCACGGCTTCAGCCACCAGGTCCCCGCCCGCCGCGCTGTGGAGCGCAACGAAGAAGCCGTCACAGGCTGGGTGAAGGAGACCTGGCCCCACGTGGAAACACCGCGGCGGCGCTCGGGGCCTGGCTGTGCTTCGAAGACGAAGCCGGCTTCTCGATGACGCCGCCCACCACGCGAACCTGGGCCCAGCGCGGTCACACACCCCTCATCCGCGTGCGGGGACGCTCCCAGCGCCGCTTCTCCATCGCGGCCCTGGCCTGCTACAAGCCGGGCGAACGCTCACGCCTGATCTACCGGCCCAAGCGGCACGTCGATCACAAGCGGGGCGGCAGACGCAGTTTCACCTGGACCGATTACCGCGACCTGCTCATCGCCGCCCACCAGCAGCTCGGTGCCCCCATCGTGCTCGTCTGGGACAACCTGAACGTCCACAAGGACGCCCGGCTGAGAGCGTTCATCGACGCTCACGACTGGATCACCTGCTACTTCCTGCCGGCCTACGCCCCCGACCTCAACCCGGTCGAGGGCCTCTGGTCACTGCTACGACGCACCAGCCAGGCCAACACCGCCTTCACCGACCCAGACCACCTGATACGCACCCTCCGGCTTGGCCTCCGCCAGATCCAGTACCGCAGCAACCTCATCGACGGATGCCTCGCCGAAACCGGCCTCACCCTGACGACACCACGCCAACAAGCTCAGTAACGAAGTCATCGACCATCTGCTCCACGTTGGGCAGCGGCACAACGTGGAGATCCAGGTCATGCCGCTTCGGCAAGAAGATCACTGTGGTGTCGAAGGGCAGATGTACCTAGCCGAGACACCGACACACCAGTGGATCGGCTATACCGAAGGGCAGCGATCAAGCAATCTGCTCACTGCCCCGAACGACTTGAGTGTCCTCCTCCAGCGCTATGGCAAACTGCGTGCTCAGGCCCTGGATTGCCGGGCTACCGTGAGCCTGTTGAAACAGATGCGAGGAGCGCTATGAGCACCACTGATCAGCTGCGCTGGTTCAAGAGCAGCTACAGCGGGGGCGAGGGTGACAACTGCGTCGAGGTCGCCGTGCGCCCCGAAGCGGTCCACATCCGCGACTCGAAGGACAAGCGCATCCGTCCGCTCGTCGTCACGCCGACCGCTTGGGCGGCGCTCACGGCACTCGCGGCAGGCTCGTCCCTGGGCGGCTGACTTCGCGTTCTACAAGACGCTGGCGGGCGGGCACGGAAGCAGATTCCGTGCCCGCCCGTTCATCTGGGCCAGCCTGTCCTACTTCTCCTCGTCCTCACCGAAGAGGTTGAGGAGGTCGAGCTGGATGTCGCCGCCCTCGACCTCGTCCAGGCCGAACAGGCCCCCGCTGAGCTGGTCGGGGGCCGTCTTGCCCCGCCGCTTCTTCTTGGCCGCCGGTGCGGTCGGGCTCTTCGGCGGGCCTCCGGCCGGGATGACTCGGGTCAGCGGGCTGGTGCCCGGAGGGTGGCGCGGGCCCTGAGCAGGTGGCGGGGTGAGCGACGGGTGGGTGAAGGGCCGCCCCTCGGCCATCGCCTCGTAGACGCGGACGATCTCGTCCTTCGTGTCCTGGAAGACGGCGGGCTGCTTGTTCTTGAACGCCCGGAAGCTGTCCAGGACGAGGTCAACGTCCGCGCGCTCGATTCCGTACAGGTGGAAGTACGCGGCGTCCAGCTCCGCACGCATCAGGAATCGGCGCCTCTCGTCCCAGACGAAGGGTGGGCCGTCGTCGCCGAGGTACTTGGCCCAGGGGGCCATTTCATAGGAGGTGTAAGTGAGTTCGAGAACTCGGGGGCGAATCCAGTCGGCGAGGGGGGCGCCTCGGGTCCAAGGGGTGGAGAGGTCGTAGGCGGCGGGTGGCAGGACTGGGAGCTGCTCCAGGTAGGTGTACGTCAGGTGCGCGCCTTGCACCTTTTGGCGGGCGGCGAAGTCCAGCACGAAGGCAGAGAAGTTGGCCAGCAACGCATACATCGGTTCATCCACAGACAGCGGCAACAGCAGTGGTTGGGTGTGTCCCACAGCCGTCCTCGGCAGCACCGTTGCGATCACTGTGCGTTCGTCCGATGCCCGGCACACGTCCCGCCAGCCCATCAGCCACCCGTGCCGCCAAGCCTTCCGTGGAACAGATCGGTCCTCTGCCAGTCGTTCCTCGACGTCCCCTTCAGCAACCCAATGACGCGGCAGGGGTACAGCGGAGGGATCGCGATGAGCGTCGCCGTCGAGCCTCGGAAGGGTGCCTTTGTTGATTTGGGCCTGAGTTGCGTTCTCGTAGGTCGCAAAACGGCTGTCGAACTGGTGGAGAAACTTGCCTTCGTAGAGGGGCAGATAGCGCACATCGTCACTCACCAAGACCGTGCCGTCGCAGATTCCACCCTGGCCAACAAGTGTGTCGGCAGACTGGAACCGCTTGGAGGCTGTGGCCATGTCGAACATACGGAGGAACGGCCCGTTGCCCAGCTTCCACGGATCTGCCGGGCCCCCACTGACGTGCCGCCGCAACAGTGGTACTCGATCATGCACCCCCTCCAGGGCGAGGAGATGGCTCCGACTCTCACAAACCGGCGCGGTCCGCGTATTCGGGTTGATCCGCTTGAACCCCGCCTCATCCAGCGTGAACTCCCGCGCATCCAGCTGATCGGGCCGTCGAGCCCGGAACGCAAGCCGCACCGCCGGATAGCGCTCGGCGAGATCACGTCCCGCCACCGTGAAGAGGCTGAACCGGTACTGGTTGTGAACCGCCGGAAACAGCTTCTCCTCGTTCTCCATGTCCAGCACGGCCACCATCTGCCGCTTCTCCACCAGATCCGAGAAGAAGGGCGCCGTCGTCTTGTCCGTCGCGATCCCCGTAGGCAGGACCAGCCCCGCCATCCCCTCCGGGCCGATCAGCTGGCGTGCCTTCTCCGCGAAGACGGCGTACGTGTTCACGTCACCGAAGCCGGTCTTCGGGAATAGGCCCGACTTCCGGTACATGGTGACCTGGCCCTTGGACTCCCGCTGGTCGGACTGGTACTCCGCGTACAGCTGGCGGTCCCCCTCGTTCGGGCGGCCCTCCTCGTCCACGCTGGTCGACAGCTTCTCGATCATGCGGTCGCGGATGCTGGCCGTGGCCGCCGCGGCGATCTTCTCGTCGCGAGCCGCGAACCACTCCTTCTTCTGGATCTTGACGCGCTCCCACGGCGGGTTGCCCAGCACCGCGTCGAAGCCGCCCTGCCAGCCGGTCTCCGGGTTGACGTCGTCGCCTTCGGACTCCTCCACCCGGAAGACGCGCGGGAACTCCAGGTGCCAGTGGAAGAACTGGTTGCGGCGGACGATGTCCCGCAGCATCGCCTCCGCGCCCTCGTCCGCCAGCGGTCCGTCCTCCACGTCCTTCTCCACGGCGCGCAGGACGTTCGTGGTGATGGCCGTGGGCGCGCCCTTGTGCTTGGGCCACAGGAAAGACGCGCACCACACGTCCGCGACGCGCTTCAGATGCCGCAGTTCGGGCTGCTTCTCGAACTCCCGGTGCGCGCGGGCGTGCTGCCGCACCTCGGCGAGGCTGTGGTCGCCGATCTTCGCGACGTTCTCCGCCTCCGCCCGCACCACGGCCGTACTCGTCCGCATGATCCGCTCGGCGAACGGAAGCTGCTCCGTACCCTTGCGCTCCTGGTCGTTCTGCTGGCGCAGCCTGGTGACGACCGGCTGCTGGTCGCCCTCCAGCTTCTCGAAGGCACCGTCGGGGATGCCCCGCTCAAGGACGGCCGGAGTCGCTCCCAGCAGCGCGTTGCCCGTCTTGATCCGGTCGTCCAGGTAGGCCAGGGGCTCACCCGGGGTCAGCGACTCCAGCCACAGCGAGACCTTCGCCAGTTCGGCGGCGAGCGGGTTGATGTCGACGCCGTGGACGCAGTGGCGTACGACCTTGGCCATCGCCTCGCGGACCAGTTCGGGGGCCGGCTGGCTCTCGCCGTGCTGCATCCGCGCGTACCGCACGGCGATGCGCCGGGCCGCCGCGACGAGGAAGTGGCCGGAGCCACAGGAGGGGTCGACGAAGTTGATCCGCAGCAGGTGGTCCGGGACGCCCGATGCGGCGTACCGCTCTATGACCGGGTCCAGAGCCGTGTCGAGGAGCTTCTCGATGAGGGACGACGGGGTGTAGTAGGAACCCGTCAGCTTGCGCTTGTTGCCCGCGACGAGGTCCTTGAGCTCGAACAGCTCGTTCTCCGGCTCGCGGGCCGGGACGAGTTCCAGTAGGGACTCGTAGACACTGCCCAGCTCCTCCGCACCCAGGTGCCGGTAGTCGACGCGGGTGGTGCGGCCCTTGTCCTTGATGCGGGAGAGCAGGCGTACGGCCTCCAGCAGGCGCTCGTTGGGGAGCTTCGCGGCGCGCAGTGGCTCCGGGCTGCCCGGGAGGCGGGCGGACCGGGTCTCCTGGTCGATCTCGTCGGGCCCGGGAAGGTAGTAGAGGCCGCCGAGTTCGGGCAGCGCCAGCGTGGGTTCGCCGCCGATGGTGCCGAGGGCGTTGAGGACGCGGACGAGTCCCTGCCACAGGTCGGTGTGGTGGTCGCCCTTCCTGCGAGCGGCGATCCGGCGCAGGCGGGCGGTGGAGAAGTACAGGGTGTAGCGCTCGCGTGCCGCCTGGTTCGCCTTGATCTCCGCCTTGGTGGGCTTGCGGCCGGGGCGGCCCGGGTGAGCGAGCAGGGCGTCGCGGTCCTCGGCGACGAAGAGGAAGATCAGCTGGTAGGCGAGGCGCAGCAGTTCGTGGTGAAAGTCGTCGAGGGCGCGGCGGCCTCCGGCCGTGATCGCCTCCGCCAGGGCGGGGTTGTTCTGGAGGAAGCCCGTGCCGAGGACGTTCAGCGCCTTGGCGACCTGGTCGCGCAGGAGGTTGCGGGAGCGGATGCCGGTCTCGACGGCGAAGTCCCGCCACCACTCCAGGCGGCAGTCCGCGGGGGTCAGCGGAAGCTCGTCGGGGCCGGCGAGAGTGTCGGCCCCCGCCTCGTCCGCGTCCTCCTCCTCTTCGGCGTCCGCCTCGTCCTCCGTCGCCGCTGCCGCCGGGCCCCGGCGCTTCTTCTCGGGCTTGGGCACCAGTTCCAGGCGGGAGGCGTGCAGCAGCGCGTACATCAGGAGGAAGTCGGAGAAGTCCCCGCCGCCGAAGATCGCTTCGAGGTCGAACTCGACGTACGCGGAGCCGACCAGGGCCGTGGAGTCGCGCAGGAGGCGCAGAACCCTGCCGTTGGACAGGATGCCCCACAGGTGATCCGGGGAGGCGTTGAGCAGCTCCTGCATCATCGACTGGGGGACGCGGGCACTGCCCGCCGACCAGCGGTCGAGGGGGGTGGTCCAGCCGAGGAGGTGGACGGGAAGGTGGCCCATCCACTGGTGGCTGACCTGGTATGGCTCACGGCCGGGCAGCCTGATGCCGCCGCGCCGAGGGGCGAGGCGGCCGTAGCCCAGCTCCTCAAGGAGGGTGAGGAGCCAGACGCGGGTCGCCTTGGTGGGGTCGGCCTTGCCGTCGAGTTCCTTCAGCTCCTCCTGGAGGGAGGTGTACGCGGCGCGCAGCGCGTTCCACTTGCGGCTGGCGGCGTCCTCGATACGCACACCGCGCCCGAGCCCGTAGTCGGCGGGGGCGCTGCCGGGCAGTTCCGGGTCGCCAGCGCGGATCTTGCCGAGGAGGTCGGCGGAGAGCAGGCCCCCCTCGACGCGTACGGCGGCGGAGGCGGGGAGGCGGTCGGGGGCGAGGGTGGTCACCGGTCTCCTCCGGGGGCGGGCTGCGGTGCGGCCGGGACGTTGAGGTATACGTACACGCCGAGGAGGTCCGGCTTGCCGGACGGCTCGACGTCGATGCGGCGTACGGCGGCGGCGCCACGTTCACGGCCGCGTTGGCCGGCGGCCTCGCGGACCCGCTGGTGGGCGTCGCGGAGCCGGTCCGCGAGGAGCAGGCCGCGGGCCTTGAGGTGCTCCTCGATCTCCTCGTCGTCCAGTTCCGCCGCTGCCCGGGCGGCCTGCTGGTCGCGCAGGGCGGGCAGGGTGTTGAGGTCGGGGGTCGCGGTGAGCAGGGCGGCGGTGTCCTCGTCGGACAGCCAGGTGCGGGTGCCGTCGTCGCCGGTGCGCCAGGCGAGGACCTGGGCGTCGTCGGCGACCAGGACGCGCTGCTCGTCGGTCGCCGTGCGGCCGGGCAGGGTGAGGCGGAAGCGGTAACGGGCGAGCAGCAGGACCGTGCGGCGGTCGACGGCACTGGTGCGGATCACGCCGAGTCGGCGGGCCGGGCGTTCCTCGGGGGGCAGGCTGGTGTCGACGGCCGCGTCGAGGAGGTAGCGGGCGAGGGCACGCACGGCCGGGTCGGTGCGGGAGAGGGCGTGTTCGCCGCGGGCGACGGGGAGGTCCTCGCGGAAGACGAGGTCGCGGGCGGCAGTCTTGGCACGGCCCTTGGCCTTGGCTCTGGCCGCTGAGCCCGGCGCGGTGGTCTGGTCGGCGTCCTCGTAGAAGCCGAGGGCGTGCTTGAGGCCGGTGGGCAGCGGGTCCACGGGGGCCTTGAAACCCCGGTCGCGGGCGTCGCCGATCGGCTGGGCGCCCAGCTGGGCGAGGGACTCGCGGGTGAACGTGGCGATGTCGCCTGGATCGCCCAGGGCCTGGCGCAGCGCCTCCAGTTCGGCCTCCACCTCCTCGGGGCGCAGACCGACGTGGGCGAACTTGGTGAGGACCTTCGACTCGCGCTCGGCGGCCGACTCCCACTCCTTGTGGAGGGCCTCGCGGGCCCGGCCGAAGTCGGGGTCGTCCTCGAAGTCGAGGGTGAGCTGGCCCTCGGCCTGTTCGCCCCGTAGCAGCAGCGCGCTGGCGAGGGCCTCCAGGACGCCCCGGCCCTGGTCGGGGACGAGGACGGCCACTCCGGTCTGGTCGGCGATGTCCTTGTGCTTCTGGATGAGGACCTTCAGGACGAGGCCGTCGATGCCGGTGTCCGTGTCGTAGACGGTGATCTCGCGGACGCGGCGGCGGGGCTGCCCGAACCGGTCGACGCGGCCCGCGCGCTGGAGGTGACGGGTCGGGTTCCAGGAGAGGTCGTAGTGGATGACGGCGCCGAAGTGCTCCTGGAGATTGACGCCCTCGGAGAGGCAGTCGGTGGCGACCAGGACGTGCCGGCCGCGCCGGGCGGTCAGCTCGTCGACGCGGGCCTGCCTGGCGTCGGGGTGCAGGGTGCCGGTGACCGCCTCGACGCTCGCGCTGCGGCCGAGTTCCTCCTTGAGGTGCTGGGCGACGTACTCCGCGGTCGGGATGTAGTGGCAGAAGACGATCGGGTCGTAGCCGTCGACCAGTTGCCGTTTGACCCGGTCGACGAGGATGCGAAGCTTGGCGTCCGTTTCGGGGCCGGCGAGGGCGTCCGCACGGTCGGCGAAGTCGGCGAGGAGCTTGGCCTCGCTCGTGCCCCCCGTGCGGGGCCGCTCGGGGGCGGCTGCTTCCTCGTCCGGGAGTGACGGGAGTGAACCGGGCACCACGTCCATGCCCTCGGCGCTCTCGTCGTCGGTGAGTTCGAAGGCGGCGGCCCGTCCCAGCCGGTCGGCCTCGGCCGGGGTGCGGGTGGCGGCGATCAGGGAGCGGGCGCGCAGGGTCGCTGCTGCGGCGGCGGGCGAGGACAGGACGCAGCGCAGCAGGGTCAGCGCGGTCCACCAGGACATGCGCTGGTGGTGGTCGCCGCCGGGGCCGCGCACCTGCTGGCGGGTGTGGGCGAGGATGTCGGCGACGAAGCGGGCGTAGTCGGTGTCGAGCCGGTAGAGGGCGTCCTGGGTGTCCCGGTCGTCGGGGAAAGGCGTGTCCTGGCCGACGTACCGCTTGATGTCGTGGCGGCGGCGCTGCACGAAGTGGCGGGCCAGCTTGTCGCGGTCGGCGGACCGGGTGGTGTCCAGGGAGCGCAGGGACGGATCGAGGAGCCCGGTGAGTTTCGCGAACGCCTGCGGGTCACCGCTGTGCGGGGTGGCGGTGACCAGGATGAGGTGGCGGTCACGCTCGGTGCGGTCGGCGAGCGCGGACAGCAGTTCGTACCGTTTCTGCTGTTCGTTGCCTCCGGTGCCCACGCAGGTGTGCGCCTCGTCGACGATCAGCACGTCCGGGCAGCGGCGGCGGAAGGCGTCACGGCGCTCCTCCTGCTTGATGAAGTCGGTGGAGACGACCGTGACCGGGTAGTGGTCGAAGATCGAGCGGCCGGGGTCGTCGATCGCCTTCTGCAGCCGTGCGGCCGTGGACGGCAGGACCAGCTCGGGGTCCATGCCGAACTTGTCGCGCAGTTCCCGCTGCCACTGCTCGGCGAGCGAGGGTGAGCAGAGCACGGTCATGTTGCGGGCGGAGCCCTGCTCCATGAGCTCCTTCGCGATCAGTGCGGACTCGACGGTCTTGCCGATACCGACGTCGTCGCCGATCAGGAGGCGTACGGGGTCCATGCGCAGCGCCATCATCAGGGGCACCAGCTGGTAACGGCGAGGTTCGACGGCGACCGCGTTGAGGGACCGGAAGGGTCCGGCACCCGCCGTCGAGGCGATGCGCAGGGCGGTGCGCAGGAGGGAGGCAGAGGCGAAGTCGCCGGCTTCGCCGGGCAGGGCCCGGGGACGGCCGAAGCCCGGCTCGTGGACCTCGTCGGGGAAGAGGGCGGCGACGAACTCCCGGTCGCCGTCCAGCGGCTGGGCGAGGACCAGGTCCTCGGTGCTGCCCGGCAGGACGACCCAGTCGCGGTCCCGGGCGCTCACGAGAGTGCCGGGTGCGTGACCGGCCGGGGCGCTCATCGGTCGCCTCCCCTGTGGTCGCGGCCGATGCCGAAGACGTCCGGATATGCGCGCACGGTGTCCTTCCAGTCGGGTCGGGCGCCGGCCCTGATCACCAGCCAGCCGTCGTCCATCATGCGGTACACGTCCTGCTCTCCGAGCGGCCGTGCCCCGTCGTACTCCAGGAACACGGCGACCTCGGCGCCGGGGAGGTGGAAGACCACGTCCGCGACGTCGGTGGCCGTCTCGTCGGGAAGCCGGTGACCGCCGTCGGCGAGCAGGCGTACGAACGCCTCGACGGGGCTGTCCGGTGCCTGTCCTGCGAGTGGGGCGGTCGAGAGCGAGGGGCGTACCGGACGCGACTCGTCCTTCGTGCGCGAGTGGGCCAGGGCCACCAGCCAGGGTGCGGCGCGGTGCCGGTCGATGCGCCGATGGAAGCCCTGGTTGGAGTAGGACAGCAGGCAGTCGTAGCAGCCGAGTTCGCAGCGCTCGGCCGCGCCGTCGGCGCGGTCCAGGTCCTTGCCATCCTCGTCGTAGTGGATGATCCGCAGGGCCTCCTTCGCCACCAGGGCGAGGGCGTTCTCATCGTCGTACAAGCGGCGCAGCACGCCCGCTCCACCCTCGGCGCTCTCGACGAAGAGGGTCCGGCCGTGCCGCTCCGCGTCGGGGAGGTCCTCACTCTCCAGCTCGGAGTCCTCCAGTTGGAAGTGCGCCTCGATGCCGCGCTCCAGCGCGTAGCGTAGGGAGATCGCAGTGAGGTCGTCGACCGGCTCGGCGAGCCGCACCACCGCGATGTTCTTGGTGTCCTGTGCGTAGGGGATGACCTGGAGGGTGCGCTGGGCACGGTCGAAGGACGCCAGCGACTCCTCTTCCGCGGACTCCTCCTGGGCCAGTCGGGCGGCCTTGCTCTCCGAAAGCCATCTGCCGCTGACCGGGTCGAGCCAGAAGCCCTGCCCCGAGCGGTCCTGGGCGGCGCGTTTGCGGTAGCCGAGGTTGAGGACGCGGACGCTCGCCGAGTCCCCGTAGGCGACCTCCGCGAGGGGCTCCCCGTCCGCCCCGCGAACCTGTGCCTGGTAAGCCCCACCTGGCGCGTACCGGTACACGGTCCGCAGGTGGAAGCCCCGCTTGAGGCGCTCCTCCTCGTCGGAGGAGATGCGGCGGCGGGGTTCCGCGTGCACCTGCGTCAGCTGCATCAGTTTCGGCAGGGTGCGGTGGAGCGGGACGGCGCAGTTCTCGCAGCGGTCGGCCCCCTCGAGCCGGTCGTGCCAGTAGCCGCAGGCCTCGCAGAGCCTGATGTCACTGGTCGCCACCTGGCCGGGGCGGTCACCCATCGGGACGGTCACGCGGTCGATGGTGTAGCGGTTGCCCTCGTGGTAGATCAGCGCGCCCGGGCCGAACTCGCCGATCGCGATGAAGCGCGGCCGCTGGATGTAGGCGCCGTTGCGCTGTCCGTACACCCCGGCAGAACGCTCTCCGGGCACGTAGGCGGCCAGGGGCAGACGGGGGAAGGAGTAGCCAGGCAGGAAACCCTCGGAGGCGAAGTAGCGGTAGGTGTAGAAGTCGCTGTACGACTCGCTGTTGGCCTCGTTGCGCAGCAGCTTCAGCTGGTTCTCGGCCTCGGCCCGGCGTCCCGCCGCGCGGTCGCGGTCCCGGCGGCTGAGGGAGAGGTCGTTGGCCCGGCGGTGCTGCTGTTCCACCTCGCCGCGCGCGGTGCGGTAGAGGCGGCGCCAGCGCTCGCACGCCTCGTCGAGACTGCCGAGGGCCTGGCGGACGGTGCGCTCGACCCAGCCCTCGTGCCACCAGGAGGAGCCCGACAGCTCGTCGTGGAGCGGAGCCAGGACCTCGGTGGCCCGGCCGATGGCACGCAGCCGGGCCGTTTCGCTGTCCAGGTCGGCACGTACCCGCGCCAGCAGTTCTAGTGGCCACCGATCCTCGGCTTCTCCGCTCCCCGCGCCTCCCGCGGTCTCCGCGTCGAGCACGTCGGTGAGGCGGCTACCGAGGTGGACGCCCGTCTCGGCGAGCCAGATCGAGTGGACGTGGGAACGGATCAGCTCCTCGTTCGCCAGGTCGAGCCGGGGCGGGGTGACGCTGCCGGACACCATGAGGCCGGGGCGGCGGAAGTAGTACTGATCATGAGGGGAGCCGGTCGAGCAGTAGGTCGTGACGAGGGCGGGCTGGCCGCTGCGGCCGGCGCGCCCGGAGCGCTGCGCGTAGTTCGCGGGGGTCGGGGGGACGTTGCGCATGCCAACCGCGTTCAACTCGGCGATGTCCACGCCGAGTTCCATCGTCGGCGAGCAGTAGAGGATCTCCAGGTCACCTTCGCGGAAGGCGTCCTCACGGGCACGGCGGGTCGTGGAGTCCACCTGTGCTGTGTGCTCGTGCGCCTTTATGCCGGTTAGTCCGGCGGCCCCTTCGCGGTACAGGTCGCGGAAGTACGGGTTGACGCGGACGTGGGCCTCCGCGTCGGTCACCTTGCGCACCGGGTCCGGTTCGGGTCGCGTGCCGTCACCGGGAAGCCAGCGCAGGGCGGAGGCGCGCAGCTGGTGGCCGTAGGAGCCGTCACGCTCCTCCTGGACGACGGCGAGGAGCCCGCATTCGCGCAGCACCCGCATCAGGTCGCGGATGACCGCGTCGGCGTCGGCGACCGGGATGCGTTTGCCCGCCTGGCCGGGGAGGGCGGCGAACTGACCGATACGGCGCAGGTAGCGACCGTATCCGCCGAGCCCGCTGAGGTGCACGGTGTCGGCCGCCGCGCCCGTCCGCCCCGGGCCCGCGTAGGCCAGACGGGCTCGGACGCGCGGCTCACGTCCGGCCAGGGCCCAGGGGGCCACGAGGTGGGTTTCGCTGATGCTGCCGAGCCGGTCGAAGCCCTCCTGGGTGAGGCACTCCACTTCCACCGCGAGGGAGCGCCGGAGTTCGTCGAGGAGATCGCGGGCCAGCTGCTCCCGGTGGGCGGCGGTGTCGCCGGTGAGGAGGGGGTGGCAGCCCTCCCAGGAGCCGGAGTCGTGCGCGATCTCGGTGAGGGACGTGTAGTCGAAGCGCAGCAGGCCGGTCTGGGAGAGGTTGGGCATGGTGACGCGCCAGCCGCGCTCCAGGTCGGCGTAGACGCGGTAGGCGAGGACCTCGCGCAGGGCCGAGTGGGCAAGGTCGCGCTGGTGGAACTTGGCGGTCGGCACCCTGGCGTACGTCTCCATGGGGAGGGCGAGGGTGTCGAACACGGCCTGGGGAAGCCGGTCGTAGGTCAGGCCCTGCTCCCCCGCCGCCGCGAGAGCACGGTAGAGGGCACCCCGCACCTGGCTGACCAGTGCGAAGTCGTTGAAGTGGCCGGCCTGGAGACTGGCGTCCTGCCGGTTGTCGACGAACGTGAGAAGTTTCTGTGCCCTCTTCGTGAGGTCTTCCTGGTCTCGCAGGGAGCGTACGACGCGGGAGCTGATCAGGGAGACGGCGGAGCTGCGGCCCTCCGCTGAGAAGGTGCCCAGCTTGGCGAGGTCCTTGAGGCGCAGCTGCTCGTACGAGGTGCGGCAGTGCAGGCAGAAGCGGAAAGGCGCGGAGATCCACCAGGCGCGCAGCCCCGTGCCGGGCTCGGTCGCCCGGCCGTCCGGGCCGACCCACACCTCTTGCGGAAGGTCTCCGGACCGGGCTTTGAGGACCGTGGAGCGGCCGTCGTCGTCCGTCTCGACCCAGCTCGCCGGAAGGCGCCGGAAGACGGCGTCCTCGTCGAGCGCGTCGGGCCAGGGCCGGTCGTCGCTGACGTAGAGGAAACCGTCACCGTCGGAGGCCGGGGCATCCGGATCCTCCCGTGCCTCGAAGACCGCGCCCTCGTGCTCGGCGGGGCGGGTGACCACCAGGTACTCCTTGCCGCAGTCACGGCAGAAGTGCAGGGGGACGAGCGGCTTGTCCCGGTGGTCGGGGACGCGGGTCTGGTACTGGCTGGTGAGGTGACGGCGGCCTGGTGGTTCGAGGCTGACGTAGACGGTGTCGCCCTTGGACAGGAACTGGTGCAGCCGGAACGCGAACAGGGGCCTGTCCAGCGTGCGGTGCCTGGCCTTCGCACCGACCCGCAGCACGGTCTCGATGGCACGGTGGCACGTCTCGGCGGGCTCCCCGCTCGCGTCGGCCAGCAGTCCGGATGCCTGGGGAATCGTCAGCGGAGGGCGGCGGACGAGCCGCCCACTGGGCTGCTCGACGGCCAGTCCCACGGTGTCCTCGACCCAGATTGCGAGGGAGTCGCGGCTCAGGTTGTCGAAGTCGGTCGGAAGTTCGTGTGGCGTTGCGGCGGCGCGTCGGACGGCGTCGGCGAGGGGGGCGCGCGGGTGTACTCCGGGTACCGCGTCCCGGCCCGGGTCGGTCGAACGCTCGAGTGTCTCGCCGATCACCCGCTCCGGCTCGATCTTCGTGCCGAACAGACGTGTGGCGACCTTGGCGATGTCCTCGCGGGCCTCGGCGAAGGTGACTCCGGTCGCCATGGTGGCCGACGTCCCGATGCACTGGAGGCCGGGCGCTTCACACGCGTCCCGCAGCCGGCGCACGAGCAGGGCGACGTCGGCTCCCTGGCGGCCCCGGTAGGTGTGCAGCTCGTCGAGGGCGAGGAAACGCAGGCCGCGGGCGGCGCCGATCAGCTCCTGGCGCTCGTCGGGGCGAGTGAGGAGGTATTCCAGCATCACGTAGTTGGTGAGCAGGATGTCCGGCTTGTTCCGCAGGACCTGGAGTTTCTGCTCCGAATCCTCCTGGCCGGTGTACCGCGCGAAGGTCACCTTGCGGCGGCTTTCGGGCACACCCCACGTGAGGTACTTCTCCAGCTCGTGGAGCTGGCTGTTGGCCAGCGCGTTCATGGGATAGACGACGATCGCCGAGATCCCGTCGGGGTTCGGGTTCCGCAGTACCTTGTCGACGATCGGCACGATGTAGGTCAGGCTCTTGCCTGAGCCGGTGCCCGTGGTCAGTACGTACGAGTCTCCGCGGTCGGCCACGATGATGGCCTCGCGCTGATGCTGGTGGAGGGAGAGGGTACGGCTGCCGGGGTCGTTCGGGTGCTTCTTGTGCCGGAAGTACTCCCGGCACATCGAGTGCAACAGGCCGTCGTCGCAGAGCGAGGCGACCGTCCCCCCGCTGCGGAAGGTGGGATTCAGCGCGAGCTTGGGGTCGGGCCAGCGGGTCTTGCGCTCGCGCTCGCCGGCAAGGTGCCTGTCGATGTCCGGGTCCCGCACGGCGACGAGGGAGCTGGTGAACGCCTCGTACTCGGCGATGAGGTCGTGATGGACACCGAAGACGTCCATGGCTCGGTCGGCCCCCTTGATCACATACGTCCGCTTGATCGCATGCCACGTCTCAAAAGCAGCCCCCGCTGCAGGACGGAATCACGCAACTGAGACAGCCTACTGCCCCACCACCCCCCCTTCCGCCGGTGGTTTCCCTCCACAGGCGCCACCTTTTCCAGTGAGCCCGAGGAGCGGGGCATGGTTCACTGCCTTCGACGGTCACCGCAGGCAAACGCCCGAAGGGATCTCCCCCGTGCCCCACAGCATCGACGAAGCCTTCATGGCACTCCCCCTGCGCGCCCTGGCCGACGCCGCGCTGGCCCGCGCGCGGGCGCTCGGCGCCGAGCACGCCGACTTCCGGTTCGAGCGGGTGCGCAGCGCGTCCTGGCGGCTGCGGGACGCGCGGCCGGCCGGGTCCTCGGACACCACCGACCTGGGGTACGCGGTGCGGGTCGTGCACGGCGGTACGTGGGGGTTCGCGTCCGGGGTGGATCTGACCATGGACGCCGCCGCCCGGGTCGCCTCGCAGGCGGTGGCGATGGCGAAGCTGTCCGCGCAGGTGATCGCCGCGGCCGGGTCCGAGGAGAGGGTGGAACTGGCCGACGAGCCCGTGCACGCCGAGAAGACCTGGGTGTCGTCGTACGAGATCGACCCCTTCGCGGTGCCCGGCGAGGAGAAGTCGGCGCTGCTCGCCGACTTCAGCGCGCGGCTGCTGGCGGCTGACGGCGTGGACCACGTGGACGCCTCGCTGCTGACCGTGCACGAGAACAAGTTCTACGCCGACACCGCGGGCACCGTGACCACGCAGCAGCGGGTGCGGCTGCACCCGCAGCTGACGGCCGTGTCGGTGGACGGCGCCAGCGGGGAGTTCGACTCGATGCGGACGCTGGCCCCGCCGGCGGGGCGCGGCTGGGAGTACCTGACCGGGACCGGCTGGGACTGGGACGGCGAGCTGGAGCGGATCCCCGCGCTGCTCGCGGAGAAGATGCGCGCGCCGAGCGTCGAGGCGGGCGTCTACGACCTGGTCGTCGACCCGTCCAACCTGTGGCTGACCATCCACGAGTCCATCGGGCACGCCACCGAACTGGACCGGGCGCTCGGCTACGAGGCCGCCTACGCCGGTACGTCCTTCGCCACCTTCGACCGGCTCGGCAAGCTGCGGTACGGCTCGGAGCTGATGAACGTCACCGGCGACCGCACCGCCGAGCACGGCCTGGCGACCGTCGGCTACGACGACGAGGGGGTCCAGGCGCAGTCCTGGGACCTGGTGAAGGACGGGACGCTGGTGGGCTACCAGCTGGACCGCAGGATCGCGCGGTTGACCGGGTTCGAGCGGTCCAACGGGTGCGCCTACGCCGACTCCCCCGGGCACGTGCCGGTGCAGCGCATGGCGAACGTGTCGCTGCTGCCGGATCCCGCGGGGATGTCGACGGAGGACCTGATCGGCGGGGTCGAGCGGGGCATCTACGTGGTCGGGGACCGGTCATGGTCCATTGATATGCAAAGGTACAATTTTCAATTTACCGGACAGCGGTTCTTCCGGATCGAGAACGGACGGCTGGCCGGCCAGCTGCGGGACGTCGCCTACCAGGCGACCACGACCGACTTCTGGGGTTCGATGGCGGCCGTGGGCGGGCCGCAGACGTACGTCCTCGGCGGCGCCTTCAACTGCGGCAAGGCCCAGCCGGGTCAGATCGCGGCCGTCTCCCACGGCTGCCCCTCGGCCCTCTTCAAGGGCGTCAACATCCTGAACACCACCCAGGAGGCCGGTCGATGAGTCCGCGTACGAGCAAGCCGCACGAGGTCGTCGAGCGCGCCCTCGCCCTGTCCCGGGCCGACGGGTGCGTCGTCATCGCGGACGAGGTCTCGACCGCGAACCTGCGCTGGGCGGGCAACGCGCTCACCACCAACGGCGTCACGCGCGGGCGCACGCTCACCGTCGTCGCGACCGTCGACGGCCAGGAGGGCACCGCCTCGGGTGTGGTGTCCAGGTCGGCGGTGGGCGCGGACGAGCTGGAGCCGCTGGTGCGGGCCGCCGAGGCCGCCGCGCGGTCGGCCGGTCCCGCCGAGGACGCGCAGCCGCTGGTCACGGGCGTGCCCGCGTCCCCGGACTTCACCGACGCGCCCGCCGAGACCTCCTCCGCGGTGTTCGCGGACTTCGCGCCCGCCCTCGGCGAGTCGTTCGCCCGCGCGCGGGCCGGCGGCCGGGAGCTGTACGGCTTCGCCAGCCATGAGCTGGTGTCCACCTACGTGGGCACGTCGACCGGGCTGCGCCTGCGCCACGACCAGCCCAGCGGCACCCTGGAGCTGAACGCCAAGAGCCCGGACCGCACCCGCTCGGCCTGGGCGGGGCGGGCCACGCGGGACTTCAAGGACGTCGACCCGACGGCGCTGGACGCGGAGCTGGCCGTACGGCTGGGCTGGGCCGGGCGGCGGGTGGATCTGCCCGCCGGGCGCTACGAGACGCTGCTGCCGCCGGCCGCGGTCGCGGACCTGCTCATCTACCAGCTCTGGTCCTCCTCGGGCCGGGACGCGGCCGAGGGGCGGACCGTGTTCTCCCGGCCGGGCGGCGGCACGCGGGTCGGTGACCGGCTCAGCGAGCTGCCGCTGACGCTGCGCAGCGACCCGCAGGAGCCGGGCCTGCAGTGCGCGCCGTTCGTCGTCGCGCACTCCTCCGGCGGCGACCAGTCGGTGTTCGACAACGGGCTGCCGGTGCGCGCCACCGAGTGGATCGGCGGCGGGCGCCTGGCGCACCTGCTGACCACCCGGCACAGCGCGGCCCTGACCGGGCTGCCCGTGGCCCCCTCGGCCGGGAACCTGATCCTGGACGGCGGCGGGGAGCGCTCACTGGAGGAGATGGTCGCCGGGACGGAGCGCGGGCTGCTGCTGACCTGCCTGTGGTACATCCGTGAGGTGGATCCGGCGACGCTGCTGCTGACGGGTCTGACCCGCGACGGGGTGTACCTGGTCGAGAACGGCGAGGTGACGGGCGAGGTCAACAACTTCCGGTTCAACGAGTCGCCGGTGGACCTGCTGGGCCGGGCGACGGAGGCCGGGCGCACCGAGCGGACGCTGCCGCGGGAGTGGAACGACTGGTTCACGCGGGCCGCGATGCCCGCGCTGCGCGTCCCGGATTTCAACATGAGCTCTGTCAGTCAGGGCGTATAACCTCGTAGTCGGCCGTCACCCGACTGCCCGAGGCCCCTGAGCACCATCCCTGCATCACCTAGGAGACACGAGAACCGTGACGGACATCGTCGACGAGCTGAAGTGGCGTGGGCTGTTCGCCCTGTCCACCGACGAGGACGCTTTGCGCAAGGCGCTCGCGGACGGTCCCGTCACGTTCTATTGCGGCTTCGACCCGACCGCGCCGTCGTTGCACGTGGGGCACCTGGTGCAGGTGCTCACCGTGCGCCGGCTCCAGCAGGCCGGTCACCGGCCGCTGGCGCTGGTCGGCGGTGCCACGGGCCTGATCGGCGACCCCCGCCCGACGGCCGAGCGCACGCTGAACGCGCCGGAGACGGTGGCCGGCTGGGTGGAGAAGCTGCGTCGGCAGATCGAGCCGTTCCTGTCCTTCGAGGGCGAGAACGCCGCGGTCATGGTGAACAACCTGGACTGGACGCAGAACCTGTCGGCGATCGAGTTCCTGCGGGACATCGGCAAGCACTTCCGCGTCAACAAGATGCTGACGAAGGACTCCGTGGCCCGGCGCCTGGAGTCCGACCAGGGCATCAGCTACACCGAGTTCAGCTACCAGATCCTGCAGGGCATGGACTTCCTCCAGCTCTACCGGCGCCACGGCTGCACGCTGCAGCAGGGCGGCAGCGACCAGTGGGGCAACCTCACCGCCGGGCTGGACCTGATCCACCGGCTGGAGCCGGACGCGAGCGTGCACGCGCTGGCGACGCCGCTGATGACCAAGGCGGACGGCACCAAGTTCGGCAAGACCGAGGGCGGCGCCGTCTGGCTCGACCCGGAGATGACGACGCCGTACGCGTTCTACCAGTTCTGGCTGAACGTGGACGACCGGGACATCTCCAAGTACCTGCGCATCCTGTCCTTCCGCTCCCGCGAGGAGCTGGAGGAGCTGGAGGAGCAGACGCTGCAGCGTCCGCAGGCGCGGGCCGCGCAGCGCGCACTGGCGGAGGAGCTGACGACGCTGGTGCACGGCGCCGACCAGACCGCCGCCGTGGTCGCCGCCTCCCGCGCGCTGTTCGGGCAGGGCGAGCTGGCGGAGCTGGACGAGCGGACGCTGGCCGCGGCGCTGGCCGAGGTGCCGCACGTCCGGGTCGCGGAGCCGGGTCAGGTCGTCGACCTGTTCGCCGAGGTCGGGCTGGCGCCCAGCAAGTCGGCCGCGCGCCGCACGGTGAAGGAGGGCGGTGCCTACGTGAACAACGTCAAGGTCACCGCCGAGGACGCCGTGCCCGCCCGGGAGGACCTGCTGCACGGACGGTGGCTGGTGCTGCGCCGGGGCAAGAAGAACCTGGCGGCGGTCGAGGTCACGGCCGGCTGACCGGACGCGGTGACCCGAGGGGCGGTCGCGGGACGCTGGTCCCGGGGCCGCCCCTCGTCGTGGTCCGTGCCGTTCCTTCGCCGTGGTCCGTGCCGTTCCCTCGGCGTGGTCCGTGCCGTCGCGGCGGCCGGTGCCGCTGCAATCACGCCCGTTCGCGTCGCCGGTGCTGGTTGCCCCACAACGCCATGTACGCCATGTCGCCGATGGCGACGATGATGATCGCGGCGACGAGCTGGAAGATGTGCCGGCTCCAGTCGATGCCGCGTGTGGACTCCACACCGACCGCCCGGGCGACGGCGTTGCCCGCGATGGCGCCGAGCATGCCGAAGATGGTGGTCAGCCAGAGCGGGCTGTGCTGTTTGCCGGGAATGACCGCCTTGGCGATCAGGCCGAGAATGAAACCCACGATGATCGCCCACAACCAGCCCATGGCTGCCTCCTCGTCCGGCTCGACGTGAGCATTACCGCCAGTGTCGGGGGGCCGACCCTGCGGCGCATGTCGGGCGCCGCCGCGGACGCCGGGCGCGGAGCGCGTGCGCACCGCGCCCGACGGGGGGTGCGTGCGCCGTTCGCGCAGGCAGACACGCAGGCAGTGGGGGCGACCCGGTCTCGTGGGCGGGGTGGGCGCGGCGTACCGTGGAGGGTGAGCGAGTGCGGGCCGGGCCGGTGTCCTCGGCCGGGAGCCGGAGACGGACCGGGGCGGTGTCCGATGCGGGCGGATGGTGGAAGTGTGATGCGGAAGCAGCATGGCGGTGGCGGCGTCGAGGTGTTCCGGATCACCGGTGCCCGCACGGGCCTCCAGGAGGACGTCCGGGGCCGTCAGCGCCGTTACGTCATCTCCATGGCGATCCGTACGGTGGCGGTGCTCCTCGCGGTGACGCTGTGGAACGTCGAGCGGTACGTGGCGATCGTGGCCCTGGTGCTCGGCGCGGCGCTGCCGTACATCGCCGTGGTGATCGCCAACGCCGGCCGGGAGAACGCGCCGAAGCTGCCGTCGACCTTCGTCACCGTGCCCACGAAGCCGATGATCACGGCGCCGCGGACGACGGACGACGCCACCGGTGACGGCCCGGGCGAGGGTGCGGGGGCCGGCGAGGACACCGGCACCGGCGGCTCCGGGAACGGCTTCGCGCGATCCGCCGCCGAGGAGGCGGCGGGCGACCGGGCGACGGGTACGGCGGGCGCCGCGCGGGAGCGCCGCGACGGGGTGTGACCGGCGGTGTCCGCCCGGCCGCCCGGTGCGCAGCGCTGCACGCCGGGGGCGAACCTCAAGAAATGCTCAGATCAATCATGTTGTTCCGGTCCCGGGCGACGGGTCACCCGTGACATACTTCCTACGCGCTCCGCATCCCCCGTCGGAGCGACGGACCGACGCCGGGCAGCTCCCCCCGTGGCTGCTCGGCGTCGCCTTGTGTGCAGTGGCTGTGAGACGAACTGTGAGTGACGAGACCGCCCCGATCTGCTCCGCCAAGGGCTGCCGTGCGGCCGCCGTGTGGGTGCTGGCCTGGAACAACCCCAAGATCCACACGCCCGAGCGGCGCAAGACGTGGCTGGCGTGCGACGAGCACCGGGAGCACCTGTCGCAGTTCCTCGGGGTGCGCGGCTTCCTCAAGGACGTGGTCCTGCTGACCGAGTGGCAGGCGTCCGAAGAGGCCTGAGCCCCGGCGCGCCGGGCGCCCGGCGGATCCGGCCGCCGTCAGCCGCCGATCGCGGACATCGGGCGGTCGGGCTGGACGAACGACGGGTCGTCCAGGCCCGCACCGGCCTTCTTGCCCCACATCGCCAGCCGCCACAGGCGGGCGATCTCCTCGTCGGGTGCGCCCGAGCGCAGGGCCGTCCGCAGGTCGGTCTCCTCGGTGGCGAACAGGCAGGTGCGGATCTGGCCGTCGGCGGTGAGGCGGGTGCGGTCGCAGGCGGCGCAGAACGGGCGGGTGACGGAGGCGATGACGCCGACGCGGTGCGGGCCGCCGTCGACGATCCACCGCTCGGCGGGGGCCGAGCCCCGCTCGTCTACGCCCTCGGGGGTCAGCGTGAAGCGGGTGCGCAGCGCGGCGAGGATGTCCCCCGCGGTGACCATGCCCTCGCGCTTCCAGCCGTGCTGGGCGTCCAGCGGCATCTGCTCGATGAAGCGCAGTTCGTAGTCGTGCTCCACGGCCCAGGCGAGCAGGTCGGGGGCCTCGTCCGCGTTCAGCCCGGGCATCAGGACGGTGTTCACCTTCACCGGGGTCAGTCCGGCGTCGCGGGCGGCCAGGAGTCCGTCGAGGACGTCCTTGTGGCGGTCCCGGCGGGTGAGGGCCTTGAAGACGTCGGGGCGCAGGGTGTCCAGGGAGACGTTGACCCGGTCGAGGCCGGCCGCCTTGAGGGCCGCCGCCGTGCGCCTGAGCCCGATGCCGTTGGTGGTGAGGGACATCCGGGGGCGCGGGTCGAGGGCCGCGACGCGCTCCACGATGCCGACCAGGCCGGGACGCAGCAGGGGCTCCCCGCCGGTGAAGCGGACCTCCTCGATGCCGAGGGAGGTGACCGCGATGCCGATCAGCCGGACGATCTCGTCGTCGGTGAGCAGATCGGGCTTGGCGAGCCACTGCAGGCCCTCCTCGGGCATGCAGTAGGTGCAGCGCAGGTTGCACCGGTCGGTCAGTGAGACCCGCAGGTCGGTGGCCACCCGGCCGTAGGTGTCGATGAGCACGTGGCCCCCTCCCTCTTCGCCTGACAGCGGAACACTCGTCCTCGGCCTCGTGTTCCTTCTCCTGCGAGCCTACGTGACGGAACCGACAGCTACACCGGTCCCGATCCCACGACGTGGGCGGCGGCCGTGTCGTAGGTCTCTACGATCCCCACGGCACGGCCGCCGCCCGGGACGCGTCCCCGGTGCGCGCTGCTGCACGCGGGTGCGGGTGCGCTGCGGGCCGGCGGGCTCCGGCCGGTCAGTGCGCCCCGGTTCCGGTCAGGGACCGCACCTCCAGTTCCGCGTACTTCGCCGGGTCCGGTGTCTCCTTGGACAGCAGGGTGCCCACGACGCCCAGCAGGAAGCCGACCGGGATGGAGATGAGGCCGGGGTTCTCCAGCGGGAACCAGTGGAAGTCGGCGTCCGGGAACATCGACGTGGGCTTGCCCGACACCACGGGCGAGAACAGCACCAGGCCGACGGCGGTGACCAGGCCGCCGTAGATCGACCAGAGGGCGCCCGTGGTGGTGAACCGCTTCCAGAACAGGCTGTAGAGGATCGTGGGCAGGTTCGCGGAGGCGGCGACCGCGAAGGCGAGCGCCACCAGTCCGGCGACGTTCAGGTCGCGGGCGAGGGCGCCCAGGACGATGGAGACCGCGCCGATGCCGACGGTCGCCCAGCGGGCCGCCCTGATCTCCTGCTTCTCGGTGGCCTGCCCCTTCTTGATCACGTTGGCGTAGATGTCGTGGGCGAAGGAGGACGACGAGGCGAGGGTGAGGCCCGCGACGACGGCGAGGATGGTGGCGAAGGCGACCGCGGAGATGGAGGCCAGCAGGACGGCGCCCCAGTTGGAGTCCACTCCGCCCAGGTGCAGGGCGAGCAGCGGGGCGGCCGTGTTGCCCGCCTTGTTGGAGGCGACGATCTCGTCCGGCTTGATGAGCGCGGCGGCGCCGAACCCGAGCGCGAGCGTCATCAGGTAGAAGACGCCGATCAGGCCGATCGCCCAGATCACGGACTTGCGGGCGGCCTTGGCGGTCGGGACCGTGTAGAAGCGGATCAGGATGTGCGGCAGTCCCGCGGTGCCGAGCACCAGGGCGACGCCGAGCGAGAGGAAGTCCAGCTTGGTGGTCCCGGTCGCGCCGTACTTCAGGCCGGGCTCCAGGAAGGCGGCACCCTTGCCGCTGTTGTCGGCGGCGCGGCCGAGCAGGTCGGAGACGTTGAAGTCGAACTTCAGCAGCACCAGGAAGGTCAGCAGGATCGCGCCCACCATGAGCAGTACGGCCTTGACCATCTGCACCCAGGTGGTGCCCTTCATGCCGCCGATGGTGACGTAGACGATCATGAGTACGCCGACCAGCGCGACGATGCCGATCTTGCCGCCGTCGCTGGTGATGCCGAGCAGCAGCGAGACGAGGACGCCCGCGCCCGCCATCTGGGCCAGCAGGTAGAAGATCGACACGACGATCGTGGAGGCGCCGGCGGCGGTGCGCACCGGGCGCTGGCGCATGCGGTACGCCAGGACGTCGCCCATGGTGTAGCGGCCGGAGTTGCGCAGCGGTTCGGCGACCAGGAGCAGGGCGACCAGCCAGGCGACCAGGAAGCCGATGGAGTACAGGAAGCCGTCGTAGCCGAACAGGGCGATGGCGCCGGCGATGCCGAGGAAGGACGCGGCGGACATGTAGTCGCCGGAGACGGCGAGGCCGTTCTGGAATCCGGTGAACTGCCGTCCGCCCGCGTAGAAGTCGGCGGCGTCCTTGGTCTGCCGGCCCGCCCAGACGGTGATGACGAGGGTCGCGGCGACGAAGACCGAGAAGAGCGTGATGATCAGCGTCCGGTGCTCGCTCGCGGCGCCGCCCGCGGCGAGCAGGGTGTGCGCGGTGTGCGCGGCGGGGTGGGTCGCGGCGGTCATGCTCCGCCCTCCATCCGGGACTTGATGGCCTCGGCCTTGGGGTCGAGCTTCGTGGCGGCGTGCCGCGCGTACCACCAGGCGATGAGGAACGTGGTGAGGAACTGGGCGAGGCCCAGGGCGAGGGCGACGTTGATGTTGCCGAAGAGCTTGGTGCCCATGAAGCCGCCCGCGTAGTTGGACAGCAGGACGTAGAGCAGGTACCAGGCGATGAAGGCGAGGGTCAGCGGGAAGGCGAACGAGCGGTAGGAGCGGCGCAGTTCACCGAACTCGGCGCTCTGGGCCACCGTGGAGTACTCCTGCGCGGAGGGGAGGGGGGACTGGGTCTTCGAGGGTGGCGGTGTCTCGGTGGCCACGTCTGTCTCCTCGGGTGCGGATCTCGGTGAGCGGATACGGATGCGGATGCGACAGGGGGCTCGATGGTGCTCGGGCTCCCTGTCCAAGGTCCACGGCGCCACGCGAGGACCGGTTCAAGTCCTATGAGTTCTTTCGGCAAGTGGCCTGGACAAGTCATTGCCAAGTCATTGCTGGCCGGTGAGACGGCGGGATAGCTTCGCCCTGCACCACCCGTCATGTACCTGCCCGAGCCGTACCCGTGGCTCGGGCGGTGCCGCACCCGGATGATGTGGAGACCCCATGGCCCGTCTGCGTTCCGCACACCGGACCGCGCCGCACGTCCCGGTCGCGCCGTCGCCGGCCGGCGCGTCCCGCGACGGCGCGGGCACGGTTCCCGCGGCGCCCGGCACCGGCCGTGCGGTCCGTACCGCGGGCCCGTCCGCCGCCGCGCACGCCGTCAACGCCGGACCCGGCCGTCACACCGGCGCGCACGCGCGCGGGGCGTGCCCCGGCCGGCGGCCCTGACGGCGCCGGCGACGGCGAGGGGCCGCGCACACGGCCCGCCGCCCGCCCGCGCCTTCGTCCGCGCGCGTGCGGCTCCTGCCACATCCTCCGTTTCGAGCACCACTCGCGAACCGCTGTACCCATGCCACCGCGAAACACTCTGGAGACACAGACACATGACAGCGTCCCAGCCGCGCGCTCGCCGCGTCCTCGCCCTCCCGCTCGGAATGGCCATGGCCACCGCCGTGGCGTTCCTGCCCGGCGCGACCGCGTCGGCGACCCCGGCCGCGCCCGCCGCCCACACCGCACAGGCGGACGCCGCCCAGCTCAGCTACGTCGTCAACGTCCGCCCCGGGCACGGGATATCGGCGCAGGTGAAGCAGGCGATCGGGAAGGCCGGCGGCACCATCGTGACCTCGTACGACCGCATCGGCGTCATCGTCGTCCACTCCGCCGAGCCCGGCTTCGCCACAGCCATCCGCAAGGTCCACGGCGTCGACTCCGCCGGCGCCACGCGCACCGCGCCGCTGCCCGCCCAGTCGACCACCGACGTCGGCACCCCGCAGCCGCTCACCGCCGCCCAGGTGGCCGGCGCGGGCACCAGGGCCGCCGCCGGGCAGGACCCGCTGGAGCCCCTGCAGTGGGACCTGCCCGCCATCAAGGCGGACAAGGCGCACCTCAAGACACTCGGCAGCCCGAACGTCACGGTCGGCGTCATCGACACCGGCGTGGACGACACGCACCCCGACATCGCCCCGAACTTCGACCGCCGGGCCTCCGTCAACTGCGTCTCCGGCAAGCCGGACACCACGGACGGCGCCTGGCGGCCGAGCGCCTCCGAGAGCCCGCACGGCACGCACGTGGCCGGGGAGATCGCGGGCGCCAAGAACGGCGTCGGCATCACCGGTGTGGCACCGGGCGTGAAGGTCTCCGGCATCAAGGTCGGCAACCCGGACGGCTTCTTCTACGCCGAGGCCGTGGTGTGCGGGTTCGTGTGGGCGGCCGACCACGGCGTCGACGTGACCAACAACAGCTACTACACCGACCCGTGGTACTTCAACTGCACCGACGACCCGGACCAGAAGGCGCTGGTGGACGCCGTCCGGCGGGCCTCGCAGTACGCCGAGCGCAAGGGCACCGTCAACGTCGCGGCGGCCGGCAACGAGAACTACGACCTGGCGGCCCGTTCGATCACGGACCCGTCCTCCCCGAACGACACCACTCCGGGCGACCGGGTGATCGACCCGCGCAAGTGCTACGACATCCCCACCCAGCTGCCGGGCGTGGTCACCGTCGCGGCGACCGGCGCCAAGGGCATCAAGTCGTCGTTCTCCAACTACGGGCTCGGTGTCATCGACATCGCCGCGCCGGGCGGCGACTCGACGGCGTACCAGAAGCCGGACGCCCCCGCGCAGAGCGGACTGATCCTCGGTCCGCTGCCGGGCGGCAAGTGGGGCTACATGGCGGGTACGTCCATGGCGAGCCCGCACGTCGCCGGTGTCGCCGCCCTCATCAAGTCCACGCACCCGCACGCCCCCGCCGCGCTGGTGAAGGCGCTGCTGTACGCGGAGGCCTCCGCCACGCCGTGCACGGACCCCTACGACATCGACGGGGACGGCAAGGTTGACGCGGTGTGCGAGGGCACGAAGAACCGCAACGGCTTCTACGGCTGGGGCACCGCGGACGCGCTGGCCGCGGTGACCAGGTAGCCCGGCCTGCCGGGGGACGCGGTCCTTGCTGCATAGTGCGGTCATGACTGACATCCCGTTCGCATGGTCCGCGCTGGGCGGTGACCCCGGCCTCGTGGAACGCATCACCCTCGTGGAACGGGAAGGCGCGCTCACCGCGCGCCTTCCCGTGCGCGATCTGGCACGCGCGTGCGTCGGCGCGTGCTCGCTGGCCGCCGCCGAACTGGCGGCGCGGCGGACCGATACGGCCCAGGCGCCCGCCGTGCGCGTCGACGACGGGGCCCTGGCGGCCGCGTTCGCCAGTGAACGGCACCTGCTCGTCGACGGGCGCGCGCCGGTCTCCTTCGCGCCGCTGTCGCGGTTCTGGCGGACGGCCGACGGCTGGGTGCGCACGCACGCCAACTACCCGCACCACCGCGCGCGGCTGCTCACCGCCCTCGGTCTGCCGCCCGGGGCGGCCGAGGGCGAGGACGGCACGGCGGCGGTGGCCGCGGTGGAGTCCGCGCTCGCTGGACGGTCCGCCCTCGACGTCGAGGAGAGGGTGTACGCGGCCGGCGGGCTGGCCGTGGCGCTGCGCACCCCCGAGGAGTGGGCGGCGCACCCGCAGGCGGCCGAGGTGGCCGCCCGGCCGCTGGTCGAGCGCACCCGCCTCGACACGGCACGCGCGCGCGTGCTCGCCCCCCTCGACGGCCCGGTGACGCTGCCGGCCGCCGGGCTGCGGGTGCTGGACCTGACCCGGGTCCTGGCCGGTCCCGTCGCCACCCGCACCCTCGCGCTGCTCGGCGCGGACGTCCTGCGGCTGGACCCGCCGCACCTGCCCGAACTCGCCGACCAGCACGCGGACACGGACTTCGGGAAGCGGTCGGCCGTGCTGGACCTCACCACCGGCCGGGCGGTCCTGGAGAGCCTGCTCGCCGATGCGGACGTGGTCGTCACCGGGTACCGGCCCGGGACCCTGGACCGGTTCGGCCTCTCCCCCGAGGCGCTGGCCGAGCGGCGGCCCGGTCTGGTCGTGGCCCAGGTGTCCGCGTGGGGCGGGTACGGGCCGTGGGGCGGGCGGCGCGGCTTCGACAGCCTCGTCCAGGTCGCCACCGGTATCGCGGCGGCCGAGGGGACGGACGGGCGGCCGGGCGCGCTGCCCGCGCAGGCCCTGGACCACGGCACGGGCTACCTGCTGGCGGCGGCCGTGCTGCGGGCACTGACCGAGCAGTCCCAGGAGGGCGGCAGCAGGCTCGTACGGCTGGCTCTGGCCCGCACGGCGGCATGGCTGACGGGCTCCGCCGGGCCGGGCGGCGGAGTGCGGAGCGAGCAGGGTGCGCCCTACGAGGGTCCCGGGCCCTGGCTCGGCGAAACGGACAGCCGGATCGGAAGACTGCGCCACGCCGGGTCGCCCGTCGCCTTCACCGGTGGCCCCACCGACTGGGCCCGGCCGCCGGGGCCCTGGGGGACGGACGAGGCGCGCTGGTCCTGAGCGGGCGCGCGAGCGGGCGCGCGAGCGGGCGCCTGCCCAGGTGCCGAACCGGCGCCTGAGCGGGTGCCGAGCGGGCGCGCCTGCCCGGGCGGGCTGCTCACGGTGCCGACGCCCGCCCCGCTCCCCACCCGCACCCCCGCGCGCGGAGAGCGGGGGGCGGGGCGGGCGTCACGCTCCCACCTCGCCCAGCAGTGCGCCCGCCGCGTAGGTCACCGCCATGGCCAGCGCCCCGCCGGTCATGGTGCGCAGCACGGCCGGGCCGGGCCGCGCCGCCCCGAGCCGCGCGCTGCTGAAGCCCGTGAGGGCGAGGGCGGCCAGCACGGACAGCACGGTGACCGCCAGCCGCCAGTGGGCGGGCGGCAGCACGATGGCCAGCAGCGGCAGCAACGCGCCCGCCGTGAAGGCCAGGAAGCTGGCCCAGGCCGCGTGCCAGGGATTGGTCAGCTCGTCGGGATCGATGCCCAGCTCCACGCGCGCGTGGGCCCGCAGCGCGTCCCGCGCGGTGAGCTGTTCGGCCGCCTCCCGGGCCACCTCGCGCGAGAGCCCGCGCTCCTGGAGCAGTTCGGTCAGCTCGCGCAGCTCGGCCTCCGGCTGCTCGTGCAACTCGCGCCTCTCCAGCGCCAGCGCGGCCCTCTCCGAGTCCCGCTGGGTGGACACCGACACGTACTCCCCCGCGGCCATCGACATCGATCCGGCCAGCAGACCGGCCAGCCCGGCGGTGAGCAGCGCCGCCCGGGAGTCCGTCGCCCCGGCCACACCGACGACGAGGCCGGCGGTGGAGACGATCCCGTCGTTCGCCCCGAGGACGGCGGCCCGCAGCCAGTTGAGGCGGGAGCCGAGGGCCCCGCCGTGTGCCTCGTCGTGCGTGGGTTCGGTCACAGCAGGGAGGATCGCACGGCCGCGGCCACGGGGGCTGCCACGCCCCCCGCGCCCGTGCGGGTGAAGCCACCCCGGCCGGCCGCGGGTCCCCGTCCGCCGCTCCTGCTCCGCCACGCCCGGACGTGCTGCGCACCGCGACGCCCGTACGCGCGTCGCGCCGCCGCACCCGTACCCGCTCCACACTGTCACCGGCGCGAACTCCCGCTCGCGCGCGCGGGCTTGCACCCGGGCGCGAGGAGGCGGCGCCGCCGGCGGCGGGCACGGGCTCACCGGCTCGCGGACGGCGGGCGGGGACGGCGGAGGGCGGCGGAAGACACCTGCGGGGCCGGGCTGTCAGTCACGGCCCGTATCCTCAGTGACCATGCTGGAAGACCGAACCCTCGCAGGGCCCTCCCCCACACCGTGGCCGACCGCGTATCCGCAGGGATACGCGGTCGTTGACGTGGAGACCACCGGCCTGGCCCGGGACGACCGCATCATCTCCGCGGCGGTCTACCGGCTGGACGCGCGCGGCGAGGTCGAGGACCACTGGTACACGCTGGTCAACCCGGAGCGGGACCCGGGGCCGGTCTGGATCCACGGACTGACCAGCGAGGTGCTCGAAGGCGCGCCGCTGTTCGCGGAGGTCGCCGACGAGTTCGCGGCCCGGCTGGACGGCCGGGTGCTCGTGGCGCACAACGCGGTCTTCGACTGGCAGATGATCGCCCGCGAGTACGCGCGCGCGAAGAGCGAGGCGCCGGTGCGGCAGCGGCTGTGCACCATCGCGCTCTCCAAGGAGCTGGGCCTGCCGCTGCCCAACCACAAGCTGGAGTCGCTGGCGGCGCACTTCGGCGTGGTGCAGCAGCGGGCGCACCACGCGCTGGACGACGCGCGGGTCCTGGCGGAGGCGTTCCGGCCGAGCCTGCGGGCCGCGGCGGCGGGCGGCGTCCGGCTGCCGCTGCTGGAGTGCCGTCCGCTGACGGAGTGGTCGGACCGGCCGGTGCCCCGGCAGCAGTCGGGCGGCGGCTACGGCGGCTACCGGGCGGGCAGTTGGCGCCCGTCCCGCAAAAGGCCCGCGTGCCCCTATCCCAACCCGGGGCGCTATGAAGCGGGCAAACGGCTCAAACAGGGTATGCGGGTCGCCTTCTCGGGTGACACCTCCGTCGAGCGTGAACTGCTGGAGGACCGGGCGACCGAGGCCGGCCTGCACGTCGCCACCAGCCTGTCCCGGCTGACCAGCCTGCTCGTCACCAACGACCCGGACTCGGGGACGTCCAAGGCCGCCAAGGCCCGCCAGTACGGCACGCCGGTGGTGGACGAGGCGGCGTTCGGACAGCTTCTGAGGGACGTGGAGCCCGCGGACGGCGCCTGAGCGCCGGCGCGCGGGCGGGAGCGCACGGCGCCCGCGAGACCTGTGGTGGGCCCGAGGCGCGGGAGCGCGTGGCGCCGGCGGGGCGCGCGGGGGAGCCGAGACGCGCCGGGAGCGTGCGGGGCGCGCGAGGTGAGAGCAGACGAAAAGGCGTACCGCTCGTTCAGGCGCGTATCGCGTGCGCGCGGGCGGGACCGCCCGCCCAGGCCGCGCCGCCCGCACAGGCGCGCACCCCCCAGGCGCGTACCGCCAGCCCGGGGGTGTGCCCGTGCGAGGGGGCGTACGGGTGATTGGCGGGCGACTCGCCCGCCGCCCGCTCGCCCGCGTGACGGCCACGGCTCACCCTGTGGCGCATGGCGAGATGTGAAGTGTGCGGCAATGACTACGGTATGACCTTCGAGGTGCACGCCCAGGGCGCGGTGCACGTCTTCGACTGCTTCTCCTGCGCGATCCACCGCATGGCACCGATCTGTGAGCACTGCCGGGTGCAGATCATCGGCCAGGGCGTGGAGGTCGACGGCCACTGGTACTGCGGCGGTCACTGCGCCCGCGCGGAGGGGAGGGTCGGCATCGTCGACAGTGTGTGAGGACACCCCTGCCGAAAACGCCCCACGGCCCGGGATGTACCGTCGTGGGGTGTACCGCTTCCTGTTGACCCGCCAGTGGGTGATCCTCACCCTCTTCGCGATCGCACTGATCCCGACGATGGTCTGGCTGGGCTTCTGGCAGTTGCACCGCCACGACCACCGGCAGGCACTGAACCAGGTGATCGCCGCTTCGCTGGCGGCGCCGCCCGTGCCCGTCGAGTCGCTGACCTCGGTCGGCGGATCGGTCGCGCACGACGACATCTACCGCCGGGTCACCGCCAAGGGGCACTACGACACGGCGCACGAACTCGTGGTGCGCCGGCGCACCAACGCGGACGACCAGGTCGGCTACCACGTCCTGACCCCCTTCGTGCTGGACAACGGCAAGGTCCTCCTCGTCAACCGGGGCTGGGTCGCGTCACCCGCCTCGCAGTCGGCCTTCCCGAAGATCCCGGCACCGGCGGCGGGCGACGTCACGATCACCGGCCGCCTGATGCAGGACCAGACGACGGCCGCCAGCGGCATCAAGAACGTCAAGGGTCTGCCGGACCGCCAGATCATGCTGATCAACAGCGAGCAGGTCGGCGCGCTCCTGCGGGACTCGGGCGACAGCACGGCCAAGGCGGTGCTCAACGGCTACATCGAGCTGACCGCGCCCGCTCCGAAGGGCGGCAGCCCCGAGCTGATCCCGTCGCCCAAGGAGGACACGAGCTGGATCGGTGTCGACGACATCAACCTGCCGTACGCGGTCCAGTGGTGGCTGTTCGCCGCCTGCGTCCCCGTGGGCTGGCTGATCCTGGCCCGCCGCGAGCTGCGGGACCGGACCGGCGCCACGGAGGAAGCCGCCCGCGAGGAGTCGGAGCCCGCCGCGGTGTAGCGGTCCCCCGTCACGCGGCGGCCGGGGCACAGGGGCCCCGCACCGGTCGTACGGGACGGGTCCCGGGAGCTGGACGCCGCCCTGCTGCTCATGTCGACGGGCTTCCGGGTGGTCAGGGCAGCTTCCTGGTGTCTCCTTCTGGTTCGCCGACGCGCTGCACATGACCGGCCGGGTCCAGGAGGCCCGGGAGCTGGTCGCCCGGCTGGCCGGCCTCATCGACGACGTGGGGCTGCCTGCGGAGGAGTACCGGGCGGCAGCTCGGCAGCTTCCCGCAGGCGTTCGGCCACATCGGCCTGGTGAACACCGCCCTCGCCCCGGACGGGAGCGACCGGGCAGGATAGGGCCATGGATCTTGGACTGAAGGACCGGGTGTACGTCGTCACCGGAGCCACCCGCGGGCTGGGCCGTGCCACCGCCCGCGAGCTGGTCGCGGACGGGGCGAAGGTGGTCGTCACCGGACGGGACGAGCAGCGGACGGCGGACGCGGCGGCCGAGCTGGGCCCGAACGCCGTCGGGGTGGCCGTGGACAACGCGGACCCCGAGGCCGCGGCGCGCCTGATCGCCGCCGCGCGCGAGCGTTTCGGCGGCTTCCACGGTGTGCTCGTCAGCGTCGGCGGGCCGCCCCCCGGTTTCGTCGCGGACAACACGGACGAGCAGTGGCAGGCGGCGTTCGAGTCGGTGTTCCTGGGCGCGGTGCGGCTGGCGCGGGCAGCGGCGGCGGAGCTGGAGGCGGGCGGTGTCATCGGCTTCGTGCTGTCCGGTTCGGTGCACGAGCCGATCGCCGGGCTGACCATCTCCAACGGTCTGCGGCCCGGGCTCGCCGGGTTCGCCAAGTCCCTCGCGGACGAGCTGGGGCCGCGCGGCATCCGGGTCGTCGGCCTGCTGCCGGCCCGCATCGACACGGACCGGGTGCGCGAGCTGGACGGTCTGTCGGCGGACCCGGGGGCGACACGGACCGCGAACGAGTCGCGCATCCCGCTGCGCAGGTACGGCACGCCGGAGGAGTTCGGGCGCACCGCGGCGTTCCTGCTCTCCCCCGCCGCGTCCTACCTCACGGGCGTCATGCTGCCCGTGGACGGCGGGTTCCGGCACGGTTTCTGAGCGGGCACGCGCTGCCGGGGCGGGAGCCTCGCCCCCGCCCCGACCGCCCGCCGACGTCCGTCCGCCGCCGTCTGGCCGCCGCCGTCCGGCCCCGCGCGGTGCGCCGGCCGCCTGCCGTCGTCCCGGAGGATCACGGCCGCCGTCGTCGTCCCGGTGCGCCGCTGCCTCCCGTGGTCGTCCGCAAGGACCGCGGCGGGCGGCGGAGGCGAGGCTTCCGTCGGCGGACGCGGGGCGCGGGGGCGCCGGGGGGCTACTCGCCGAGGCCGGCCAGGTCGCGCAGGCGGCGGGCCTGCGCCTGCCGCTCGGCGGCGCGCTGCTCCTCGTACGAACGTTCCCGCGCACCCTGGAGCAGGGCCTTGGTCTCGATGACCGCGCTGCGGGGCGCGGCGAGGACCGCCGAGGCCAGGTCGGCCGCGGCGGCGTCCAGCTGGTCGCGGGGCACGGCGAGGCTGGCCAGGCCGGAGGCGACCGCCTCCTCGGCGGTGACGAAGCGGCCCGTCACGCAGATCTCCAGCGCGCGGGCGTAGCCGACCAGGCCCACCAGCGGATGGGTGCCGGTGAGGTCCGGGACCAGTCCGAGGCTGGTCTCGCGCATGGCGAACTGCACGTCGTCGGCGACGACGCGCAGGTCACAGGCGAGCGCCAGCTGGAAGCCGGCGCCGATGGCGTGGCCCTGGACCACGGCCACGGACACGACGTCGCTGCGCCGCCACCAGGTGAACGCCTCCTGGTACTCGGCGATGGTCGCGTCCAGTGCGGCGTCGTCGCCGCGCGCGAGGTCGAGGAACGAGGGTTCGCCGTCGAAGCCTTCGGGCGTGAACGCCTGCCGGTCCAGCCCGGCGGAGAAGGACTTCCCCTCGGCGCGCAGCAGCACGACGCGGACGGAGCCCGGCAGCAGCCGGCCGGCCTCGGCGAGCGCGCGCCACAGGGCGGGGCTCTGCGCGTTGCGCTTGGCCGGGTTGGTCAGCGTCACCGTGGCGACCGCGTCGTCCACGGTGAGCCGTACGCCGTCCTTGTCGAGAACTGTGTCGAGTACTGGTTCGCGTACTGGTTCCAGGTCGTGCTCGGTGTCGGGCGAAGCCATGGTGCGCCTCCGGTGGGTGCGGTCAGCCTGGACGCCGTACGGTCGTACCGCTGTACGAGGACGTACGGGAATCCGTAAGTGACTGCACAGTAACCACCCAGCCGGCCGGTCGACCGACCGGGTGGCCACCGTCGAAGCCCGATGGACCGCCCGCGGTCGGTCAGGCGGACGCGGTCTTCTTGCCCCGCGTCGCCCCGCCACGCCCACGGAGCGTGACGCCCGACTCGCTGAGCATCCGGTGCACGAAGCCATACGAGCGGCCGGTCTCCTCGGCCAACGCCCGAATGCTCGCACCGGCGTCGTACTTCTTCTTCAGGTCTGCCGCGAGCTTGTCGCGCGCGGCGCCGGTCACCCGGCTGCCCTTCTTCAGAGTCTCGGCCACCCGTGCCTCCTCATGGGAAGTGCGCTCTGGTCCCCTCATGATCACCCCTCCGGGGCCTCATGGCCACCCATTCGGCAAGGTCCGTGAGACAGGCTTGTGACGACAGGAGTGCGTCCCCACATGCGGAATCTCGAATTCCGCACGTCGCCGTCCGTACCGCCGAACGGGTTGTTCCGCGAAGTGCCAGGTCAGAGACGCACGACGGCCGAGCCCTTGGCACATAAGGGCTCGGCCGGAAAATACGTGGACGACACACCCCGGTACGAGGAGATCTCACGCAGATGACGGATCACCGATGGGCCGAATGATCCATACGCCGTTGATCAGCCCCCGGCCAGGGACGGAGCCGAGGGCGGGAGCAGGGGCGGCCGGCGGGATCAGGCGAGGGCGACGAGGTCCGCGTAGCCCGCGCCCCACAGGTCCTCGACACCGTCGGGCAGCAGGATGATGCGCTCCGGCTGCAGCGCCTCGACCGCGCCCTCGTCGTGGGTGACGAGGACGACGGCGCCCTTGTAGGTGCGCAGCGCGCCGAGGATCTCCTCGCGGCTGGCCGGGTCGAGGTTGTTGGTCGGCTCGTCGAGCAGCAGGACGTTGGCCGAGGACACGACCAGGGTGGCCAGCGCCAGGCGGGTCTTCTCACCGCCGGAGAGGACCCCGGCCGGCTTGTCGACGTCGTCGCCGGAGAAGAGGAAGGAGCCGAGCACCTTGCGGACCTCGACGAGGTCCATGTCGGGCGCGGCCGAACGCATGTTCTCCAGGACGGTGCGCTCCGGGTCCAGGGTCTCGTGCTCCTGCGCGTAGTAGCCGAGCTTGAGGCCGTGGCCGGGGACGACCTGACCGGTGTCGGGCTTCTCCACACCGCCGAGCAGGCGCAGCAGGGTGGTCTTGCCGGCGCCGTTGAGGCCGAGGATGACGACCCGGGACCCCTTGTCGATGGCCAGGTCGACGTCGGTGAAGATCTCCAGCGAGCCGTACGACTTCGACAGGCCCTCGGCCATCAGCGGGGTCTTGCCGCAGGGCGAGGGCTCGGGGAAGCGCAGCTTGGCGACCTTGTCGGACTGGCGGACCGCCTCCAGGCCGGAGAGCAGCTTGTCGGCGCGGCGGGCCATGTTCTGCGCGGCGACGGTCTTGGTGGCCTTGGCGCGCATCTTGTCGGCCTGCGAGTGCAGGGCGGCGGCCTTCTTCTCGGCGTTGGCGCGCTCCCGCTTGCGGCGCTTCTCGTCGGCCTCGCGCTGCTGCTGGTAGAGCTTCCAGCCCATGTTGTAGATGTCGATCTGGGAGCGGTTGGCGTCCAGGTAGAACACCTTGTTGACGACCGTCTCGACCAGGTCGACGTCGTGGGAGATCACGATGAAGCCGCCGCGGTAGGTCTTCAGGTAGTCGCGCAGCCAGATGATCGAGTCCGCGTCGAGGTGGTTGGTCGGCTCGTCGAGGAGCAGGGTGTCCGCGTCGGAGAACAGGATGCGGGCCAGCTCGATACGGCGGCGCTGACCGCCGGAGAGGGTGTGCAGGGGCTGCCCGAGCACCCGGTCGGGCAGGTTGAGCGCGGCGGCGATGGTGGCGGCCTCGGCCTCCGCGGCGTACCCGCCCTTGGTGAGGAACTCCGTCTCCTGGCGCTCGTACTGCTTCATCGCCTTGTCGCGGGTGGAGCCCTTGCCGGTGGCGATGCGCTGCTCGTTCTCGCGCATCTTGCGGATCAGGACGTCCAGGCCGCGCGCGGAGAGGATCCGGTCGCGGGCCAGCACGTCGAGGTCGCCGGTGCGGGGGTCCTGCGGGAGGTAGCCGACCTCACCGGAACGGGTGATGGTGCCGCCGGCCGGGATGCCCTCGCCGGCGAGGCACTTGGTGAGGGTCGTCTTGCCCGCGCCGTTGCGGCCGACGAGGCCGATGCGGTCGCCCTTGGCGACACGGAAGGTGGCGTTCTCGATGAGGATGCGGGCACCGGCGCGCAGCTCGATGCCGGAAGCGGAGATCACGGACAGACTCCAGGGCGGGTCGTTGGCGGGTTGGGCGGCTGAGGACGTTCCCGCCGTCTAATGCGCGAGGAGAAAGGCCATGCGGAACAGTCTAACGGGGGCGCGCAAGCGGTTTTCCCGGGTGTTTGCGAGGGGCGCGGCGCTCATACCGGGGCGTCGCCGTCGCCCGCTGCCAGACTGGGCGGCGGACCGGGTTCCCCGGGCGAGGACGCTCACGAAGGAGTGGTCGGCATGGCGTACCCGGCCGGCGGACGCCCCAGCATCTACCCGACGCTGCTGTACGCGGACGCGAAGGCGGCCCTGCGGCAGCTCACCGAGGCCTTCGGTTTCACCGAGCTGTCCGTGTACGAGGGCGAGGACGGCCTGATCCGGCACGCCGAGCTGGTGCAGGGCAACGGCGCGGTGATGCTGGGCTCCAAGGGGCACGGCGGCCGCTTCGACGAGGCGATGCGCGGCGCCGGGCCGGTGGGGGTCTACGTGGTGGTGGACGACGTGGACGGCCATCACCAGCGGGCGGTGGACCACGGCGCGGAAATCCTGATGCCCCCGACGGACCAGGACTACGGCTCCCGGGACTACATGGCCCGGGACACCGAGGGCAACATCTGGAGCTTCGGCACGTACGCGCCGCGCATGGAGGGCTGAACACCCCTCGCCGGGGCCCGTGGAGAGCTGAAGGCCCCGCGAGGGCCGGGGGCTCAGGGGTCGGGGGCTCAGGGGTCGGGGGCTCAGGGGCCGAGAGCCCGGGGCCGAAGGCGCCGGGGGGCAGGGGGCCCGCGGCTCAGGGACCCTGGGAGCCGAGGACCGGCGGGCGGGGGCTCCGGCCGCCGGTGCCGCGGTGGGTCAGGGGGCTAGCTGCCGCCCCTGTGCACCTGGAAGGCGGCTCTGCGGACGGCCTTGGCCAGCGCGGGGTCGGGGTGTGCGGCGGCGAGCGCGACCAGCACCTGCACGGTGCGGGGGTGGCCGACGGCCCGCACCTCGTCGAGCAGGGCGGGGACGGTGGGCTGCAGCGCCGACTCCAGGTGCCGTACGAGCATCGGGGACTCCCCGTGATCGGCGACGGCGGCGGCGGTGTCCACCCACAGCCACGTGGCCTCCTCGCGGGTGAGGACCTCGTGCGCGTCCTCCGGGTCGACACCGTCGTGCTCGGCCAGCCACAGCAGGGCGTACGGGCGCAGCGCGGGCTCGTCGAGCACGGCCCGCACCTCGGGTTCGGCGGGGGCGCCGACCACCCGCAGCGCCTCGAAGGCGAGGCCGCGCAGCAGGGCGTCCTCGCCGCGGGCCGCGCCCAGCAGCTCGGTGATCGCGCTGCCCACGGGACGTGCGGCGAGCCAGGCCCGGTACTCGGCGCGGGCGGCGTTGGGGCGCAGCTGGGCGCAGCCGCGCAGCATGTCCTCGGCCGCCTGCTCGATGTTGCCCGCCGGGCTCTGCGCGGCGACGCAGATCTGCTCCAGCTTGACCCAGACCGCCCAGCTCCCGAGCGGGGTGAGGGTGGCCTGCCCGTCACCGTAGGTGAGCGCGCCGACGGACGCGAGGGCGCGCAGCGCCCAGTCGAGAAGCGGGGCGAGGGCGGCCGGCGAGGCCCGCGGGACGTCCTCGGTCCCCGCGGCGCCCGGGCCCGTGGCGTGGGCCGGGGGTCCGGCGGGTTCGAGCTGCGGGTCGTAGGGCACCTCGCAGCGTTCGGTGCGCAGTTCGGTGACGCGCTGCCCGAGGAGGTCGAGGAGCTGTTCGACGGGTACCGGGCCGGCGGAGAGCTGGAGGAAGGAGAGCACCTGCGGCATGGCCGAGACGACCTCGGCGACCGCGGCGGCCTCCTGGCCGTCGGGCTCCGGGCAGGCGAGCGACCAGGCGTCGAACAGGGCGACCCAGCCGCGCAGCACCGCGCTGTCGTCGCGGTCCCAGGCGCGCAGCCGCCAGCCGGGGCGGGCGCTGTCACCGTGCACCTCGATGAGTCCGGCGAGGCGGGCGGTGTCCCACTCGGCCCGGACCTGAGCGGTGGTCAGGCCCAGCTCGTCCGCCGCCCGCCGGGCGCTGGCCGCGGAGAGGGTGGCCTTGCCGTCGGCGGTCGCCCCGGCCCGGCCCGGTCCGAGGGCGGCGTCGGCCCAGCGGGCGACGCGGGCCGCCCCGGCGAGGCCGGAGCGCGCCATTCTGGCCAGTTCCGCGGGTGCCGGGGTGCCCTCCGGGGGGCGCGGGGCGGGGCGCTGCGAGCGCCGCTGGTTCACGGCTCGGGGGGCGGCGGCCAGGGGTCGTGGGCGGACGAGTCGAAGCCTGGAGTCGCGCGGGATACGGGACGTCACGGGTGCAGTCTTCCGGTTGACGGTCCGAAAACCCAAACGGAATGCCACGGGGGCGCCGGAGAAGATCGAGGCAGGCCGCCTGGGAGGGCGCCGACCGGCCGGAAACAGGCGGCCTGCGCGGCACCAAACGGAACCGGCGGGCCCGCGCCGCGGGAGGGGCGCGGGACGGGCCCGGCGGGGTCGGGACCGCTTGCGGTCGGCGGCCGCGGGTTCCGGGCGGCAGCCAACGGTTCCGGGCGGCAGTCGCGGGTTCCTGGCGACGGCCGCGGGTTCCTGGCGACGGCCGCCGGTTCCGGGCGGCAGCCGCGGGTTCCGGGCGGTGCGGGCCGGACGGACGCGGCGGGTCCGTCCGGCAGGGCGAGTGGGCAGGGCGCGGCGAGTGGGCGGGGTCCAGCGGGGCGGTCGGGCAGGGCGCCCGACCGGGCCCCGCGGGCCGGCCGGACACGGCGCGTCGGCCCGGGCACCGCGCGTGAGCCGGGCAGGACGCCTCCGCCGGGCACCGCGCGTCGGCCGGACACGGCGCATGGGCCGGGGGTGCGTCGGCCGGGTAGGTCACATCAAGGGGGTCAGGAAGCGGCGCAGGGCCTCTTCGTAGCCTTGGGGGTCGGCGTTCCACATGGCGCCGTGGGGGGCGTCGCGGACCGTGTGGAGGGCCACCAGGTTGGGGTGGTGCTCGGCCAGGCGGCGGGAGAAGCGCCAGGGGGCCACCTCGTCGCCGGGGCCGTGGAAGATCAGCGTCGGTGCCGTGAGCCGCGCGGGCCCGGCGGAGTCGGCGGCCCGGTCGGCGTACAGGCCCGTGCGTCCCTGCGCGGCGCGCACCGCGAGCGGCAGCAGGGGCCCCGGCGTGTGCCGGGCCCGGGCGAGGGCGCGCAGCGTCGCCTCCCAGTCGAGCACGGGCGAGTCGAGGACCAGTCCGGAGATCCGGTCGCGCAGCTTCGAGTGGACGGCGGCGCGCAGCGCCATCGTGGCGCCGGTGGACCAGCCGTGCAGGACGACGCGCTCGGCGCCGTGGTCCACGGCGTAGCGGATCGCCGCGTCGAGGTCGCGCCACTCGCTCTCGCCGAGGTGGTTCAGGCCGTCCGGGGAGCGGGGTGCGCCGAGGTCCCCGCGATAGGCGACGTCCAGCACCGGGAAGTGTCTGCGGTGCAGGAACTGCATGATGTTCAGGGGGTGCTCGCGGGTGGTGCCGAGACCGTGCACGGTGATCACCCAGGTCTCGCGGACGGCGGGCACGAACCAGGCGGGCAGCGGGCCGAGTTCGCCGGGTACGTCGATGTCGGCGTGGTCCAGCCCGAGGGCGGAGCGCGGGTCGCCGACGTACAGGTTGGGCGTGAGCCAGACCCGGTCGCGGGGGTGGAGCAGGCCGTGGGTGACGCGTTCCAGACGGCGTACGACGGTGTCGGGCAGGTGCGGGGCGCCCTGCAGCACGGGACCCACGACCGCGTGGGAGCCGTCCCCCGCCAGGCCGTAGGTGCCGGGACGCAGCGAGGCCAGGTCCCGGGTGAGGGTGATCTGGCCGGCGGCCGTGCCGTGCACGGTGAGCCGGGGCTCGGTGGGCAGGGGGCGGCCCGGGGGTGACTTGAGCGCGGCGTCGCTGGCGAGCCGGCCGGCGGCGACGCTCGCCGCGCCGGCCGCGAGGGCCGCGGTGACGGCCGCGGCCGTCGCTTTGACTGTGCGCACGGGTCCAGTGTCATGGCGTGCCGGTTCACCGGCCAGCGGAAGGAACGGTCGGGGTGACATGCTCCTGCGAGTTCCAGGAACAGCGCTCTTCACCCCTGCGGACCGCCGGACCCCGTGCCGGGGGCGGCCGCCGTCAGGCCTCCGGCGTCCGCGGGTGCCGCTGACCGTAGCCGCGCAGCCGTTCGCCGGCCTCCGCGAGCTGTTGCGGGGAGAGCAGGGAGGGGGTCAGGCCGGGAACCGAGGACGCGGTCAGCCACAGGCGGCACATCCACTCCAGTTGGGCGGTGCGGTCGTACGCCTGGTCGAGGGTGGCGCCGTGGGTGAGGGTGCCGTGGTTCTGCAGCAGGCAGCCGGAGCGGCCGTCCAGGGCGCGCAGCACGTGCGCGGCCAGTTCCCCGGTGCCGTAGGCCGCGTAGGGCGCGACGCGCACCGGGCCGCCGAGGGCGCCGGCCATGTAGTGGATCAGCGGGAGCTCGGGGACGAGCGTGGAGACGGCCGTGGCGTGCACGGCGTGGGTGTGGACGACGGCACGCGCGCCGGTGGTGCGGTAGACCGCGAGGTGCATGGGCAGCTCGCTGGTGGGGACCAGGGTGCCGAGCACCTGCCGGCCGTCGAGGCCGACGCCGGTGACGTCCCGCGGTGTGAGCCGGTCGTACGGGACGCCCGAGGGGGTGACCAGGACGGTGTCCCCGACCCGGACGGACACGTTGCCGGAGGTGCCGACGACGAGTCCGTCGGTGACGGTACGGCGGGCGGTGGTCACCAGTTCGCGCCACGCGCGGGCCTCCTCGTCCCGCACCTCCCGCACCCCACGCGCAGCCGGCCCCTCCGGCCCCGCCGGCTCCTGCCGTGCGCCGCTCGCGCGCTCCGCGTCCTGCTGCTGTTCGGCCATGCGGTGATCCTGCCAGCCTCCCGCGGTCCCCGGGCCGGACACCCGGCACCCGGCACCCGGGAAGAGAGAAGGCAGAGGGGAGGGTCGGCCCCGGCGAAGGGGCGAAGACGGAGAAGGGCGGAAGACCCAGGACGCGGATGACACAGGAAGCGGAAGACACAGAATCGGACACCACTGCGACCGCCCCAGTTCATCTTCCGTTCACCCGGGTTACCTACGTTCGACGAGCCAATGACGCTCGAACGATTGCCTGGGTAAATGGAAAGCTTCTCGCTGATCCTCGCGATTGTGGTCGTTACCGCACTCGCGTTCGATTTCACGAACGGTTTCCACGACACCGCCAACGCGATGGCCACCACCATCTCCACCGGCGCACTCAAGCCCAAGGTCGCGGTGGCCATGTCCGCCGTGCTCAACCTGGTGGGCGCGTTCCTCTCCGTCGAGGTCGCCAACACGATCTCCAAGGGTCTCGTCGACGAGACCGGCATCCGTCCCGAGGTCATCTTCGCCGCCCTGGTCGGCGCGATCCTCTGGAACCTGCTGACCTGGCTGGTCGGGCTCCCGTCCAGCTCCTCCCACGCCCTCCTGGGCGGTCTGATCGGCGCCACCATCGCCTCGGCCGGCGTCGGCGCCGTGCACGGCGACGTCCTGGTCACCAAGGTCATGCTCCCGGCGGTCGCCGCGCCGGTCGTCGCGGGCGTCGCCGCGGTCGCCGCGACCCGGCTGTCGTACACGATCGGCCGGAAGACGGACGGCAAGGCGGCGGAGAAGGGCCACCGGGTCGGGCAGATCGCCTCGGCGGGCCTGGTCTCGCTGGCGCACGGCACCAACGACGCGCAGAAGACGATGGGCATCATCACCCTCGCCCTGATCGCCGGCGGCGCCGTCGCACCGGGCTCCAACCCTCCCACCTGGGTCATCCTCTCCGCCGGTCTCGCCATCGCGCTCGGCACCTACATCGGCGGCTGGCGCATCATCCGCACCATGGGCACGGGCCTGACCGACCTCCAGCCGCAGCAGGGCTTCGCCGCCCAGACCAGCGCGGCCGCGGCCATCCTGGCCTCCTCCCACCTGGGCTTCTCGCTCTCCACCACCCACGTCGTCTCGGGTTCGGTGATGGGCGCGGGTCTGGGCCGCAAGGGCGGCACGGTCCGCTGGTCCACGGCGGGCCGGATGGCCGTCGCCTGGGTGCTCACGCTGCCGGCCGCCGCGGTGGTCGGCGCGGGCGCGGAGGCCGTCACCGGTCTCGGCGACTGGGGCACCGCGCTGGTCGCCGTGTTCCTGGTGGCCGCGAGCGCCGCGATCTGGAAGATCTCCCGCCGCCAGGTCGTCGACCACACGAACGTCAACGGGGCCGACGCCGAGGAGCCGGCCGGTGTGGTGACCCAGGCCATCGCCGCCGTGGCCCCGCCGCCGGCGGCCCCGGTGGCCGACGGCCTCACGGCCACCATCCCGGCCCCGGCGTCCGCGCTCGGGACGGCACCTGCCGCGAGCCCGGCCGCGGCGACCCCGCCCGCCGCGGCGGTCTGACGCCCCCGCCCGTCCCCCGGCAATCGAGAAAGCAGCATCGAGATGAAGATCGACTGGGCAGCCATCGGCTCCGTCTTCGGCGTCAGCCTCGTGGTCACCGTCGGCCTCGTGGCCCTGTTCACCCTGGGCATCGCGGGCCTGTCCCGCCGGGAGGCCGCGTCGACCCGCGGCGAGTCGGCCCTCGCCGCGACCGCCGGTGCCTACGCGTGCTTCGCGCTGTGCGCGGCAGCCGTCGCCTACGGAATCTCCCTGATCCTGGGCTGAGGCACAGGGACGCGCCCCTGCCCCGTCGGGGGCCGCGTCCCGCGACTTCGGCATCGACCCCCGTGAGCCCTTCCGTGGCGCTCACGGGGGTTCTTGCCGCGCCGGCCCGCCTCCGGCGCCCCTGCGGCAGCCTCGCGTCAGGGATATGAGCCTCGGCACACCGGCGCGGTGCAGGTCAACGGCAAGTTGACGGGTGTTCCGGGACCGTGGTGGACTTCCTGGGCCATGTACGGCGGCAGCAGAGGAAGCCGGTGCGAATCCGGCGCGGTCCCGCCACTGTCACCGGGGAGGACGATCCCCGGGAGCCAGGAACTCTCTCCGCCGGTCTCGTCGAACCAGGGCGCGGACACCCTGAGTGAGGACCTATCGCCATGCGCGGCTGCCGACCGAGGCCCACCACCGACCGCCCGACCGACCCCGCGGCCGGCTGAACCCATGGGTGCCGATCGCGTCTTCGCGTACGGCGCCGCCGCCGGCCTCCTCGGTGACCTGCTCCTCGGCGATCCGCGCCGCGGACATCCGGTCGCCGTGTTCGGGCGGGCCGCGGGCGCCGTGGAGCGGGTGCTGTGGCGGGACCACCGCGGGTGGGGCGCGCTGCACACCGTCGTGTGCGCCGGTGGCGCCGCCGCGCTGGGTGCCGTCGCCGCCCGCGCCGTCCGCCACTCCCCCGCCGGCTCGGTCCTGTTGACCGGCGCCGCCACCTGGGCCGTGGTCGGCGGCACCTCGCTCGCCCGCGAGGCGGGCGCCATCGGGCGGGCGCTGGAGGCGGGCGACGTCGAGGCGGCCCGGGCGCTCCTGCCGCACCTGTGCGGACGCGATCCGCAAGCCCTGGACGCCGACGGGATCGCCCGCGCCGTCGTCGAGTCGGTCGCCGAGAACACCTCCGACGCGGTGGTGGGCGCGCTCGCCTGGGGTGCCCTGGCGGGCGTGCCGGGCCTGATCGGCTTCCGGGCCGTCAACACCCTGGACGCCATGGTCGGGCACAAGTCGCCCCGCTACCGGCGCTACGGCTGGGCGTCCGCCCGGCTCGACGACCTGGCGGGCTGGCCGGGGGCCCGGCTGACGGCCGTACTGGCCACCGTGGCGGGCGGCGATCCGCGCGGGGCCGTACGGGCCTGGCGCGCCGACGCCGGACGGCACCCGAGTCCCAACGCCGGGCCGGTGGAGGCCTCGTTCGCGGGGGCGCTCGGGGTGCGGCTGGGCGGCACACTGTCGTACGGGGGGCGGGTGGAGCACCGGCCGGTGCTCAATGACCGGGGGCGCGCCGTCCAGGCGGGGGACATCGACCGGGCCGTACGGCTCTCACGGCGCGTGAGCTGGCTCGCGCTCGGCACCTGCGCCGCCGCGAAGCTGCTGTGCGACCGTCTGACGAAGGGACGTGCGTCATGAGCGGCGCTCGACGCGGCGGCGGTCTGCTCGTCGCCGGAACCACCTCCGACGCCGGGAAGAGCGTCGTCACCGCCGGGATCTGCCGGTGGCTGGTGCGGCGCGGCGTCAAGGTCGCGCCGTTCAAGGCGCAGAACATGTCCCTCAACTCGTTCGTCACCCGTGAGGGCGCCGAGATCGGGCGGGCGCAGGCCATGCAGGCGCAGGCCTGCCGGATCGAGCCGACCGCGCTGATGAACCCGGTGCTGCTCAAGCCGGGCGGTGAGCAGAGCAGCCAGATCGTGCTGCTGGGCAGGCCGGTGGGCGAGATGAGCGCCCGCGGCTACCACGGCGGACGCCAGCGGCAGTTGCTCGGTACGGTGCTGGACTGCCTGACCGAACTGCGGAGCACGTACGACGCGGTGATCTGCGAGGGGGCGGGCAGCCCGGCCGAGATCAACCTGCGCCGCACCGACATCGTCAACATGGGGATCGCGCGCGGCGCGGGGCTGCCGGTGGTCGTCGTCGGCGACATCGACCGCGGCGGTGTCTTCGCCTCCTTCTTCGGCACCGTGGCCCTGCTCTCCCCCGAGGACCAGGAACTGGTCGCCGGGTTCCTCGTCAACAAGTTCCGCGGCGACGTCTCCCTGCTGGAACCCGGCATCGACATGCTGCACGGGCTCACGGGCCGGCGCACCTACGGCGTGCTGTCCTTCCGGCACGGGCTGGGCATCGACGAGGAGGACGGCCTGCGAGTGTCCCTGCGGGGCGCCGTGCGGGAGTCCGCCGTCGCGCCGCCGGTCGGTGAGGACGTGCTCCGGGTCGCCGTCTGCGCGGTGCCCCTGATGTCCAACTTCACCGACGTGGACGCGCTGGCCGCCGAACCCGGCGTCGTCGTGCGGTTCGTGGACCGGCCCGAGGAACTGGCCGACGCCGACCTGGTGGTGGTGCCCGGCACCCGGGGCACGGTGCGGGCGCTGGACTGGCTGCGCGAGCGCGGCCTCGCCGGCGCGCTGGCGCGCAGGGCGGCCGAGGGACGGCCGGTGCTCGGGATCTGCGGCGGCTTCCAGCTGCTCGGCGAGCACATCGAGGACGAGGTGGAGAGCCGCCGCGGGGACGTGGACGGGCTGGGGCTGCTGCCGGTGCGGGTCCGCTTCGCCGCCGGCAAGACCCTCGCCCGGCCCGTGGGCGAGGCCCTGGGCGAGCGGGTCGAGGGGTACGAGATCCACCACGGGGTCGCCGAGGTCACCGGCGGTGAGGCGTTCCTGGACGGCTGCCGGGTCGGGTCCGTCTGGGGCACGCACTGGCACGGCTCGCTGGAGTCGGACGGTTTCCGGCGGGCCTTCCTGCGCGAGGTGGCCTCGGCCGCGGGCCGCCGTTTCGTGCCCGCGCCCGGCACGTCGTTCGCCGCGCTGCGCGAGGAGCAGCTCGACCGGCTCGGCGACCTGATCGAAGAACACGCGGACACGGACGCGTTGTGGCGGCTCATCGAGTCGGGCGCGCCGCAGGGCCTGCCGTTCGTCCCGCCGGGGGCGCCCGCGTGAACACCGCCGCACATCTGGAGGTCGAGGGCGACTTGGAGGGCGAGGAGAAGTGAGTACCCCGTTTCCGTTCACAGCCGTCGTGGGTCAGGACGACCTGCGGCTGGCGCTGCTGCTGAACGCCGTCTCCCCGGCGGTCGGCGGGGTGCTGGTACGCGGTGAGAAGGGCACCGCGAAGTCCACGGCGGTGCGGGCCCTGTCGGCGCTGCTGCCCGCGGTGGACGTCGTCGCCGGGTGCCGTTTCTCGTGCGACCCTGACTCCCCCGACCCCGCCTGCCCGGACGGGCCGCACGAGCCGGGGGCGTTCGAGACCCGGCCGGCGCGGATGGTCGAACTGCCCGTCGGGGCCTCGGAGGACCGGCTGGTCGGTGCGCTGGACATCGAGCGGGCGCTGGCGGAGGGCGTGAAGGCGTTCGAGCCGGGCCTGCTCGCCGACGCCCACCGGGGCATCCTCTACGTCGACGAGGTCAACCTGCTCCACGACCACCTCGTCGACCTGTTGCTGGACGCCGCGGCCATGGGTGCCTCCTACGTCGAGCGCGAGGGCGTCTCCGTACGGCACGCAGCGCGGTTCCTGCTGGTGGGAACGATGAACCCCGAGGAGGGGGAGCTGCGCCCGCAGCTGCTCGACCGGTTCGGGCTGACCGTCGAGGTGGCCGCCTCGCGGGAGCCGGACCAGCGGGTGGAGGTGGTGCGCAGGCGGCTGGCGTACGACGACGATCCGGCCGCCTTCGCCGCGCGCTGGGCCGACGAGGAGGCCGCTGTACGGGCCCGGATCGCGGCCGCGCGGGAACTGCTGCCGCGGGTGCGGCTCGGGGACGGGGCGCTGCGGCAGATCGCGGCGACCTGCGCCGCCTTCGAGGTGGACGGCATGCGGGCCGACATCGTGATGGCGCGGACGGCGACCGCGCTGGCCGCGTGGGCCGGGCGCACCGACGTGCTCGCCGAGGACGTGCGGCAGGCGGCGCTGCTCGCGCTGCCGCACCGGCGGCGGCGCAATCCGTTCGACGCGCCGGGCCTGGACGAGGACAGACTCGACGAGACGCTGGAGCAGTTCGGCGGCGAGCCCGAGGACGACGACGATCCCGGCCCCGGCCCGGACGGGCCGGACGGTGGCGGCGGGGGCGGCGGACAGCCCGGCCCCGACCACGACGGCGGCGCCCCGCAGGGCGACGACGGGAGCGCGCAAAGCGACGACGCGCAGGCCGGGGAGGATGGGGCCGTGCCGCCCGGGGAGGGTGAGAGCGCGGGCCGGCCGCGGCCGGCCGGGGCCGCGGCCGGCGAACAGTCCGCCGTGGGGGCCGCGGAGCCGTTCCGTACCAAGGTGCTCAGCGTGCCCGGCATCGGCGAGGGGGCCGCGGGGCGGCGCTCGCGGGCGCGTACCGAGCACGGCCGTACCACCGGCGCGCGGCGCCCGCGGGGCGCGCTGACCAAGCTGCACCTGGCGGCCACCGTGCACGCCGCCGCCCCGCACCAGCGGGCGCGCGGACGCTCCGGTCCAGGGCTGGTGGTGCGGCGGGACGATCTGCGGCAGGCGACCCGGGAGGGGCGCGAGGGGAACCTCGTGCTGTTCGTGGTGGACGCCTCCGGGTCGATGGCGGCGCGGCAGCGGATGAGCGCCGTGAAGGGTGCCGTGCTGTCCCTGCTGCTGGACGCCTACCAGCGGCGGGACAAGGTGGGTCTGGTGACGTTCCGGGGGACGTCCGCGGAGGTCGCGCTGCCCCCGACGTCGTCCGTGGAGGCGGCGGCCGTCCGGCTGGAGTCGCTGCCCACGGGCGGTCGTACACCGCTGGCGGCCGGGCTGCTGCGGGCGCACGAGGTGCTGCGCGTGGAGCGGCTGCGGGACCCGGCGCGGCGGGCGCTGGTGGTCGTGGTGACCGACGGGCGGGCCACCGGCGGCCCGGAACCGGTCGCCCTCGCGGAGCGCGCTGCGCGGCTGTTCGCCGCCGAGGGGACGGCCTCGGTGGTCGTGGACTGCGAGACGGGACCGGTGCGGCTGGGGCTCGCCGGACGGCTCGCCGGTGAACTGGGCGCCGCGGCGGTGACACTGGACGGGCTGCGCGCGGACAGCATCGCCGGGCTCGTCCGGGATGTGCAGGGAACTTCGAGGAGGGCCGCGTAATGCCGCAGGGACAGCCGAGTGTCGTACCGGACGACGGACTGACGACGCGTCAGCGGCGCAACCGCGCGCTGGTCGTCGTGCACACGGGCACCGGCAAGGGCAAGTCGACCGCCGCGTTCGGACTGGCGCTGCGCGCCTGGAACCAGGGCTGGCCGATCGGGGTGTTCCAGTTCGTCAAGTCGGCGAAGTGGCGGGTCGGCGAGGAGCGGGCGCTGCGGGTGCTCGGCGACTCGGGCGAGGGCGGCAGCGTCGTCTGGAACAAGATGGGCGAGGGCTGGTCGTGGGTCCAGCGGGACGACCAGACGGACAACGAGGCCAAGGCGCGGGAGGGCTGGGAGCAGGTCAAGCGGGACCTGGCCGCCGAGACGTACCGGCTGTACGTGCTCGACGAGTTCGCGTACCCGCTGCACTGGGGCTGGATCGACACCGACGAGGTGGTGGAGGTGCTGCGCGGCCGGCCGGGCACCCAGCACGTCGTGATCACCGGGCGCAACGCCCCCGGGAAGCTGGTCGACTTCGCCGACCTCGTCACCGACATGTCCAAGGTCAAGCACCCGATGGACGCGGGCCAGAAGGGCCAGAGGGGCATCGAGTGGTGACGCCGTGCTGACCCCGGCCCCGGACCCCGCGACCGGAGCGACGCCCGCGCCGGCAGCCGCGGCCCGGGCGGGCTCCGTCCCCGGGCGCGTGCCCCGGCTCGTCGTCGCCGCGCCCGCCTCGGGGAGCGGCAAGACCACGGTCGCCACGGGGCTGATGGCCGCGCTGGCGCGCCGGGGGTTCGCCGTGTCCCCGCACAAGGTCGGGCCGGACTACATCGATCCCGGGTACCACGCGCTCGCCACCGGGCGGGCGGGGCGCAACCTGGACGCGTACATGTGCGGTCCCGACCTGGTCGGGCCGCTGTTCCTGCACGGGGCGCGCGGGTGCGACATCGCCGTCGTCGAAGGGGTCATGGGCCTGTACGACGGGGCGGCGGGGCAGGGCGAGCTGGCGTCCACCGCGCAGGTGGCGAAGCTGCTGCGCGCGCCGGTGGTGCTCGTGGTCGACGCCTCGTCCCAGTCGCGGTCGGTGGCGGCGCTGGTGCACGGGTTCGTCTCGTGGGACCCGGAAGTACGGGTCGGGGGCGTGATCCTGAACAAGGTCGCCTCGGACCGGCACGAGGCGCTGCTGCGCCAGGCGCTGGAGACGGTGGGCGTGCCGGTGCTGGGGGTGCTGCGCCGGGCGCCGCAGGTCGACACCCCCTCGCGCCACCTCGGGCTGGTGCCGGTCGCCGAGCGGCGCGGTGCCGCGGTCGAGGCGGTCGCGGCGATGGGGGCGCAGGTGGAGGCGGGGTGCGACCTGGAGGCACTGGTCGCGCTGGCGCGCAGTGCGGGACCGCTGTCGTGTGCGGCCTGGGACGCGGCCGGGGCGGTGGCGGCCGCGCCCCCGCCGTCCGTTCCCGCCCCGGCCCCGGAAGCCGCCGGCCCCGGCCACGGCTCGCCCGTGCGCGTCGCCGTCGCCGGCGGGTCCGCCTTCACGTTCTCCTACGCGGAGCACGCCGAGCTGCTGACGGCCGCCGGTGCCGAGGTCGTCCCGTTCGATCCGCTGCGCGACGAGGAGCTGCCCGAGGGGACGCGCGGCCTGGTCGTCGGGGGCGGCTTCCCGGAGGTCTACGCCGCCGAGCTGTCCGCGAACGAACCCCTGCGCAAGGCCGTCGGCGACCTCGCGCGCGGCGGGGGCCCGGTCGCGGCCGAGTGCGCCGGGCTGCTCTATCTGTGCCGGGAGCTGGACGGGAAGCCGATGTGCGGGGTGCTGGAGGCGTCCGCGCGGATGAGCGGGCGGCTGACGCTGGGCTACCGGGACGCCGTGGCCGTCACCGACAGTGTGCTGGCGGGCGCCGGGGAGCGGATGCGGGGGCACGAGTTCCACCGGACGGTCGTGGAACCGGGCGCCGGGGCCGCCCCCGCCTGGGGGCTGCGCGGACCCGAGCGGCGGCTCGAAGGGTTCGTGCAGGGCAACGTGCACGCGAGTTACGTGCACACGCACTGGGCCGCCGCACCCGGCGCCGCCCGCCGGTTCGTGGAGAGGTGCCGGACGTCGTGAACGGCAGGCCGGCAGCCGCGTCCACTCCGGTGCCCGCCTCCGTGACCGTGTGCGGGCCCGACTCCTTGGCCATGAGCGGGCCGGCCGTGAGCAGGCCCGTCTCCGAGGGCGGGCCCATGTCCGTGTCCGTGGGCGGGCCCGTGTCCGTGGCCGTGGCCGCCGCGGGGTCCGCGTTCGGGGGGCGGGCGGGTGCCGGCGGGGCGCCGCGCTCATCGGGCGGGTGGGGGACGCTGCCGGGCCGGGCCGGGCGGCGGGCCGGGGGGCCCGCGTGCCGGGCCCGGGGGCGGCTGCGCTCAGGCCGCCAGGCCCACCACCAGCCAGATGAACGCGGCGCCCGCGACCGTGCACAGCAGGGTCGAGCGGGCGGGGTGCTCGTGGTGGGCCTCGGGCAGGATCTCGGCGGCGGCGAGGTAGAGCAGGACACCGCCGAACAGGCCGAGATACCCACCGAGGAACCATTCGGGGATGCTGATGAACGCGGTCGAGGCGGCGCCCACCACCGGCGCCAGGGCGTCCGCGACCAGCATCGCTATCGCCCGGCGCCGGGCGTTGCCGTACAGGCTGGTGAGGGTGAAGGTGTTGAAGCCGTCCGCGAAGTCGTGGGCGATGACCGCGAGCGCGACGGCGGCGCCCATGCCGCCGCCGACCTGGAACGCGGCGCCTATCGCCACGCCGTCCATGGCGCTGTGCCCCACCATGGCGGCCGCCGCCGTGAGGCCCACCTCGGGCGCGCGCTGGTGGGAGTGCTCGTCACCGCCGTGCGCGGCCTGCCGGGCGGCCAGCAGGCGCTCCACCAGGTGGGCCAGCAGGAAGCCGGCCACGAACAGCAGCAGAGCCGCCGGTACGCCGAACACCTCGCGGTCCACCGCGTGCAGTGCCTCGGGCAGGAGGTCGAGACCGACCACACCGAGCATCAGGCCGCCGGCCAGTCCGAGGACCAGATGGCGGCGGTCGGTGACCCGCTGTGCCGTCCAGCCGCCGGCCAGCGTCATCAGGAACGCGCCGAGCGCGACGAAGACCGCCATGTGCCCTTGCTATCCGATCAACCCCCGATCGCGCACATCCGGCCACTGGCCGACCCCCACAGACCGTGACATTCCGTACGAGAGGACTCGACCCCATGGCCGACGCCCCCACCGCTGAGGTGACCTTCGTCGGTGCCGGTCCAGGCGCCGCCAGCCCCCTGACGCGCGTCGCGTGCGCCGCGCACGGCGCGCACACGGCGCACGACGGGTACATGACGCACGACGGGTACATGACGCAGGGCGCGCACGGCGCCTACGAAGGGCAAGACGGGCACGCCGGCGCCCGCTCGCGCCGGGCCCGCCGCCCCGCGCGCCCCCACGGTTGCCCCGAGGCCGGCACGGGAGCCCGCAGGACCGCCCCGGAGGGCCGCCCCCGGGTCCGTCCCGAGGCTCCCGGGACTTCCGGGGCCTGCGGCGCTCCCCGGGCCCCGTACGGGCAGGGGGCGGGCGCGTGATCACGGTCGTCGGTACGGGTACGGGGGCGCCGCCGGAGAGCGGGGTGCTCGACGGCGCCGAGCTGGTCGTGGGCGGACGCCGGCACCTGGAGACCGTACGGCTGCCGGAAGGCGCCCGGCGGATCGTGCTGGGGCCCCTGCCGCCCGCCCTCGACGTGATCGCGCAGTACGCCGGGCAGGGGCGGCGCGTGGTCGTGCTCGCCTCGGGCGACCCCGGGTTCTTCGGGATCGTGCGGGCGCTGGCGGAACGGTTCGGCTCCGCGCTGCTGGACGTGCGGCCGGGCGTCTCCTCCGTCGCCGCCGCCTTCGCGCGCGCCGGGCTGCCCTGGGACGACGCCGTGGTGGTCAGCGCGCACGGGCGGGAGCTGCGGACGGCCGTCAACGTGTGCCGGGCCCGGCCGAAGGTCGCCGTGCTGACCGGTCCCGGCACCGGGCCCGCCGAGCTGGGGGCCGCGCTGGCCCGGACGCCGTCCGGAGACCGGGTGCTGGTCGTCGCCTCGGCGCTGGGCGACCCGGACCACGAGCGCGTCGAACGGGTCACGCCCGCCGAGGCCGCCGCCCGGGACTGGGGCACAGCGGTGAGCGTGGTGCTGTGCCTGGACGAGGCCCGTGCGCTGGGTGCCGTACGGACGCTGGCGGGGCCCGAGGTGTCCGGAGCGGGCTGGGCGCTGGCGGACGACGCCTTCGCGCCGCGCGACCCGGTCGGCGCCGGGCCCGAGGTGCGGGCGCTGGCCCTGGCCCGGCTCGGGCCGCGCCTGGGCGACCTGGTCTGGGGTGTCGGCGCCGGGTCGGGGCCGGTGGCCGTGGAGTGCGCCCGGCTCGGCGCGGCGGCCGTCGCGGTCGAGCGGACGGCGGACGGTGCGGAGCGGGTGCGGGCCGACGCCGCCGCCCAGGGTGTCGACGTGGCTGTCGTGCACGGGGTGGCGCCCGGCGCGCTGGCCGGACTCGCCGACGATCCGGACGCGGTGTTCGTCGGCGATGCGGGCGGCGACCTGGCCGCGGTCGTCGGCGCCTGCGCGCGCCGGGCCCGGCGGACCGTCGTCGTCGCCCTCGCCTCCCCCGACCGGGTGCCGGCCGCCCGCGAGGCGCTCACCGCCGCCGGACTGACCTGCGACGGCGTCCTGCTCCAGGCGTCACCGCTGGCACCCCCGCCGGGGCAGGCGACCGCAGCGGCGGCCGCCGGCCCGGTGTTCCTCCTGTGGGGCGTACGGCCCCCGGCGCCCCTGCCCCCGTCTCCGCCCGGGTCCGCGTCCGCCTCCGGGCAAGGGCGTGCCCGGTGACCGGTCTCCTCGGGCCCGGCGCCCTCGGGGCGCCGGTGGAGGGGGACGGGGCCGCCGGGTCGCGGGCGCTGCCGGAGGGTGAGCCGGTCGTCGTCGGCGCCGAGGTGCCGCGGCCGCTGCCCGTCCAGGCCCCGCCGGCCGCGCTCGCCGCGCGGCCGGACGTGCCCGGAGGGACGGAGGCGGCCTGCGCCGTCCGGGTGACGGACCGGGCGGTCGTGCCGGGCGAGCGGGAGGTGGTGCTCCGGCCGCCGTCCCTCGCCGTCGGTGTGGGCGCCTGCGCCGGAGCGGCGGCCGAGGAGGTGCTGGGGGTGGTCGAGGGCGCGCTGCGGGAGGCGGGACTGTCCGTGCGCGGCGTCGCCCTGCTGGCCACCGTCGACACCAAGGCCGCGGAGCCCGGCGTCGTCGCGGCGGCCGCGCGGCTAGGAGTGCCCCTGGTGACGTACTCCGCCGGGGAACTGGCCGCCGTGACCGTGCCGAACCCGTCGGACGCCTCGCGCGCCGCCGTGGGCACCCCGTCGGTCGCGGAGGCCGCCGCTCTCGCCGGCGGCGGTGAACTCCTCGTCCCCAAGACGAAGTCCGCCCCGGCCGGCGGGGGTCCGGCGAGGGCGACGTGCGCGGTCGTACGGCTCCCCGCCGCCCTGCCGTCCTCCCCCCAGCAGGAACTCCCCGCAGGAACTCCCCCAGGGACACCGCCATGAACACCGTTCCGGACACCCCCTTCACGACGGGCACACGCATGCGCACGCACATCGAGGACCACGGGGTGCCGTGGCAGGGCGGCGGGCACGACCTGCGGCACCACGGGGACGCGGAGGTACGGGACGACGGTTCGGCGCTGGTCGACCTCGCCGTGAACGTACGCACCGGCGCCCCGCCCCCCTGGCTGCGGGAGCGGATCGCCGGCTCGCTCACCTCCCTCGCCGCCTATCCGGACGGGCGGGCCGCGCGGGCCGCGGTGGCCGCCCGGCACGGACTGCCGGTGGACCGCGTGCTGCTGACGGCGGGTGCGGCGGAGGCGTTCGTGCTGCTGGCACGCGCCCTCGAGGTCCGCCGGCCGGTGGTCGTGCACCCGCAGTTCACGGAGCCGGAGGCCGCGCTGCGCGACGCCGGGCACCGCGTGGACCGGGTGCTGCTGCGCGCTGAGGACGGCTTCCGGCTCGACCCGGCGGACGTTCCCGAGGACGCCGACCTCGTGGTGGTCGGCAACCCGACCAACCCGACGTCGGTGCTGCACCCGGCGGCGGCGCTCGCGGCGCTGGCCCGGCCCGGCCGGACGCTGGTGGTCGACGAGGCGTTCATGGACGCGGTGCCGGGCGAGCGGGAGGCGCTGGCCGGGCGGACCGACGTGCCCGGCCTCGTGGTCCTGCGCAGCCTGACCAAGACCTGGGGGCTGGCCGGCCTGCGGATCGGGTACGTGCTGTCCTCCCCGGAGATCATCGCCGCGCTGGAGCGCGCCCAGCCGTTGTGGCCGGTGTCCACGCCGGCGCTGGCGGCGGCCGTGGCGTGCGTGGAGCCGCGCGCGCTGGCGGAGGCGGCGCACGCGGCCCACCGGATCGCGGCCGACCGGGCCCACCTGGTGACGGGCCTGGCGGCCTTCGCCGGGCGCGGGGTGCGGGTGGCCGGGCCTGCCGAGGGCCCGTTCGTCCTGGTACGGATGGAAGGAGCGGCGCGGGTACGGCGGCGGCTGCGCGAACGGGGTTACGCGGTGCGGCGCGGCGACACGTTCCCGGGGCTCGGGGAGGACTGGGTGCGGGTGGCCGTACGGGGGCGGGGGGTGGTGGAGGGGTTCCTGGACGCCCTGGGGGCCGCACTGGACACGGGGGACGCGGAGGAGAGGGAGGCCACGGAGGGGCCGTGAGCGCCGCCACCGCGCGTCCGCCTCCTCCTCGGCCCCACTGCCTCAGCCCCTCCGCCACCGGGCCCGCGAGGCCACCCCCTCCTCCGTCCGGTCAGCCCTTCCGCCGCCGGGTCAGCGCCACCGTCGCCCCGCCCGCGGCCAGCAGGACCGCCGAACCTGCCGCGAGGTACGGGGTCATGGAGCTGCCTCCGGTCTCCGCGAGGCCGGCGTCCGCGGCCTTCGTGGGCTTCGCGGCGGACGGTGCCGGATGGACGGGCTCGGTGGCGGAGGCGCCCTGGGGCTTCGGGTCCGTCGCGGGCGTGGTGGCGGGCCGCGGTGACTCCTCCGGTGCCGCGGGGGACTCGCAGGTCGCCCGGGCGAGCGTGAGGGTGCCCTCGACCTCGGCCACGTTGAGCTTCAACGGGTTGACGGAGACCCTGAGTTCGAGGGCGGTCGCCGCGGCCGTGCGGGACGTGGTCTCGTGGCGGGACAGGTCGAGGCGGACCTCTCCGACGCCGGGGACCCGGACGTCGGTCGTGCCGCCCGCGGTGAGCGTCACCTTCCTGCCGAGGACGGTCACGCCGCCCAGGACGTTGCTCGTCGCCGTCGGCGCCTTGCCCGTCCGGCAGGTCGCCCTGGCGGTGACCTGGTCGACCTCGATGAGGGAGAGCAGGGGCAGGCCGGGCACGTGGAGGCGGGCGTGGGCGAGGTCGACGATGCCCTCGGCGCCGCTCGCCGAGACCGTCGCGTCCGCCGTGGCCACGTCCGCGCGCAGCACGCTGAACGGCTTGCCGCCCTCGACGCCGTCGAGGCGGGCGCTGAGCGCGGTCTGCCGGGCGCTCGCCGGTGCCTGGACCTCGTTGAGGGAGAGGGTGAGCGGGAGGTTCACCGTCTTGTCGAGCAGGGACACGTCGAGGGCGGTGCGCAGGACGGAGGCGCCGGCGCGGCCGTGGCCGGTGGTGGCGTGGGCGGAGCCCGCTCCGGCCAGTGTCACCGGGCCGGCGGCCAGGGCGGTGGCCGCGGCGGCGGTGACGAGGCGGCGTGCGGGCATGCGGAAGGTGTGGCCGTTCACGGTGTGGGACCCCCAGAGAGGAATGCTTGGGACCCGGAAAGAATTACGCACCGAGAGTGAACGGTCAGCGATCCTGGGTGACTTCACTCCTTCGAGGGGTTTCCGTCCTCGTTTTCGATTTACCCGGTACGGGTGTTCGCTTCCTTCACCCTCATGTCCCCCTCCTGCCCCCGGTATTGACACCCCGCTCGACGCACCGGTGCACGCCACGAGGTGCACAACGAGCCGGCCGGGGTGTCGGTCACCTCCCGTCAACCCGCCGCCCGTCCGCTCCGCGGGGGCCCGGTCAGCCGACGATCCGGCCGTTCAGCACCACCCGCCGCGGCTGCGCCAGCACCCGTACGTCCGCCCGCGGATCCGCCTCGTACACCACGAGGTCGGCGGGCGCGCCCTCCTCCAGGCCGGGGCGGCCGAGCCAGGACCGGGCGCCCCAGGCCGTCGCCGACAGGGCTTCGAGCGGCGGGATGCCCGCGGTGACCAGTTCCGCGACCTCGGCCGCCACCAGGCCGTGCGGCAGCGCGCCGCCCGCGTCCGTGCCGACGTACACCGGGATCCCGGCGTCGTGGGCGGCGCGGACGGTGTCGTAGCGGCGTTCGTGGAGCCGGCGCATGTGGGCCGCCCAGCGCGGGAACCTGGCCTCGCCGCCGGCCGCGAGGCCGGGGAACGTGGCGATGTTGACCAGGGTGGGCACGATGGCGACGCCGCGCTCCGCGAACAGCGGGATCAGGTCCTCGGTGAGGCCCGTGGCGTGCTCGACGCAGTCGATGCCCGCCTCCACCAGGTCGCGCAGGGAGTCCTCCGCGAAGCAGTGCGCGGTCACCCGGGCGCCCAGCCGGTGCGCCTCGGCGATGGCGGCCTCGGCCGCCTCGCGGGGCCAGCAGGCGGAGAGGTCGCCGAGGCCGCGGTCGATCCAGTCGCCGACCAGCTTCACCCAGCCGTCGCCGCGCCGGGCCTCCCGGGCGACGTAGCGGACCAGGTCCCCGGGTTCGATCTCGTGGGCGTAGTTGCGGATGTAGCGGCGGGTGCGGGCGATGTGGCGGCCGGCCCGGATGATCTTCGGCAGGTCCTCGCGGTCGTCGGTCCAGCGGGTGTCGGACGGTGAGCCCGCGTCCCGCAGCAGCAGCGCCCCGGCCTCCCGCTCGGTGAGCGCCTGCTTCTCGGAGACGTCCTCGGGCACCGGGCCGTGCGCGTCGAGCCCGACGTGGCAGTGCGCGTCGACCAGGCCGGGCAGGACCCAGCCCTCGACGGTCCGCACGTCCCGGGCGCCGGGCGGGCGCTCGTAGGAGATCCGGCCGCCCACCACCCACAGTCCGTCACGGACCTGGTCGTCGTCGGGGCCGACGAGGACCCGTCCCTTCACGTGCAGCACCGCGCCATCGCTCATGTACGCACCCTAGTAGGGCCGCCCGCCGGGCCCGGCCCGGGCAGGGCGGTCACCGGTGGGAGCCGGGCCGGGGCCGCCGGTTACTCTCGACTCCGTCGACTCCGCCGACCTCGTGACCGAGAAGAGAGCACTGCCGTGACCCACCCCCTCCTGGACCTCGCCCCGCTGAGCGCCGCCCGCTTCGCCTCGATCGAGGACCGGGTGGCGCGGCTGCTCGGCACCCGGCAGGACGTCGTGATCACCCAGGGCGAGGCGCTGCTGCCGCTGGAGGGCGCGATCCGGGCGACGGCCGGTCCGGGCACGACGGCCCTGAACGTGATCACCGGGCCCTACGGGCAGACCTTCGGCGACTGGCTGCGTGACTGCGGCGCGACGGTGTACGACCTGTCGGTGCCGTTCCACACGGCGGTGACCGCCGAGCAGGTCCGCGCGGCGTTCGCCGAGCACCCGGAGATCGACTTCGTGTCGCTGGTGCACGCGGAGGCCGCGACCGGCAACACCAACCCGGTCGCCGAGATCGGCGAGGCCGTACGGGAGCAGGGCGCCCTCTTCTACCTGGACGCGGTGGCCTCCATCGGTGCGGAGCCGGTGCTGCCGGACGCGTGGGGCGTCGACCTGTGCGTGATCGGGGCGCAGAAGGCGATGGGCGGTCCCGCCGGGGTGTCGGCGGTGTCCGTCAGCGAGCGGGCCTGGGCCCGGATGGCGGCGAACCCGCGGGCGCCGCGCCGCTCCTACCTGTCCCTGCTGGACTGGAAGGAGCGCTGGATCGACGGCGGGCGCACCACGCTGCTGCACGCCCCGGCCCAGCTGGAGATGCTCGCCCTGGAGGCGTGCCTGGAGCGCATCGAGGAGGCCGGCCTGGACGCGGTGACGGCCCGTCACCGCGGCGCCGCGGCGGCGACCCGGGCCGGTGTCCAGGCCCTCGGCGGGGGCCTGGAGCCGTACGTGCACAAGGCGTCCGAGGCGGCGCCGGTGGCGACGACGCTGCGCGCTCCCGCCGGTGTCGCGGCCTCGGACCTGGTGGCCCGCGCCCTGGAGTCGGACCCCGCCCTCCCGCTGGCCGCGGGCGGCGGCGCGCTGGCCAAGGAGATGATCCGCGTCAACCACTACGGGCCGGCCGCGACCCCGGAGACCGTGGAGGCGGCCCTGACGGCCCTGGCCTCCGCCCTGACCACCGCGTCCGGCACGGACGTCGACCTCCCGGCCGCCCGCACGGCCGCCGCCCGGGCCTGGCGGTGACCCAGGAGGGCGCAGGGGGACCCCGGCGCCCCCGGGGGCGGGCAGGGCGCGTGCGGGGGCGGTGCGGGCTGCGCCCGGCGCGGCGGGCGCTCGGGCATTCCGCGGGAACGGATCGACGGGCTCACCGGAACTCGAATACAAAACAGGTAATTCCCGGAATTCACTAGGGGTAGTTTCCCGTCTTCTTCTGCCCCGTTTCCATATTCCTAAACGCAGCGATTTTCCGAGCCTTCGGCGGCGTAATTCCAAGGCTGTCACGAGCGCGGCCGGAGAGTTACTCCAGTGTGACGCACTCCACAAAGCTGCCCTTTTTGTACAGGTAATATCAGGGCCAAACAGGCATCTCGCACCCGTCTCGCGCGGCTGCGCGCCCGCGCGATAACACATACGGCCGTTGCACGTAAGGGCACCGGCCGATGCATTTTTCAATTCAGCTCGGTAAGTTCAATTCGCATGACTGCCGCACAAGCAGACCTGCGAACCGACCGCGTGGAAAGAGCGGACGACGTGTCCATCGAGCCCCCCGCCGTCGCCGACGGCGCCGCGCTGTGGAGGCTCGCCAAGGACTCCGGGACCCTGGACGTGAACTCCTCCTACAGCTATCTGCTGTGGTGCCGCGACTTCGCCGCCACGTCCGCCGTGGCGCGCGACGCCGACGGCGAGGCCGTCGGTTTCGTCACCGGCTACGTGCGGCCCGACCGTCCCGGCACGCTCCTCGTGTGGCAGGTCGCGGTCGACGCCCGCCACCGCGGCCGCGGCCTCGCCGGCCGCCTGCTGGACGCGCTCGCCGCCCGCGTCGCCGCCGAGCGCGGACTGACGGCCCTGGAGACCACCATCACCCCGGGCAACACCGCCTCCGAACGGCTCTTCGCCTCCTTCGCCGACCGGCACGGCGCCCGGGTCGAGCGGGAGGTCCTGTTCGGGACGGACCGCTTCCCCGACGGGCCGCACGACCCCGAGGTCCTGCACCGCATCGGCCCGCTCGCCCTCTGAGCGCCGCTCGCTCCCCGAGCCCCCCGATCACCCGACGAGCCCGGCTCACCCTCCGAGCCCACCCGCTCGTGCGGGCCCCCTCCCGTCCGAGCCCCCGCCGGCCCCGGGCCACCGGGCCCCGCGGACCCCACTCCCGATCCGCCGACCCGACCGATCTCCCACTCCCCCACCCGAGGAGCGATTCGTCGTGACCATCACCCAGCCCGACCTGAGCGTCTTCGAGACCCTGGAGTCCGAGGTGCGCAGCTACTGCCGCGGCTGGCCCACCGTCTTCGACCGGGCGCGCGGCAGCCGCATGTACGACGAGGACGGCCACGAGTACCTCGACTTCTTCGCGGGCGCCGGCTCCCTCAACTACGGGCACAACAACCCGGTGCTGAAACGGGCGTTGATCGACTACCTGGAGCGTGACGGCGTCACGCACGGGCTCGACATGTCCACCACCGCCAAGCGCCGCTTCCTGGAGACCTTCCAGAACCTGGTGCTGCGCCCGCGCGACCTGCCCTACAAGGTGATGTTCCCGGGCCCGACCGGCACCAACGCCGTGGAGTCCGCGCTGAAGCTGGCGCGGAAGGTGAAGGGGCGCGAGGCCATCGTGTCGTTCACCAACGCCTTCCACGGGATGTCGCTGGGCTCGCTGGCGGTGACCGGCAACGCGTTCAAGCGGGCCGGCGCGGGCGTCCCGCTGGTGCACGGCACGCCCATGCCGTTCGACAACTACTTCGACGGCACGGTCCCCGACTTCCTGTGGTTCGAGCGGCTCCTGGAGGACCAGGGCTCCGGCCTGAACAAGCCCGCCGCGGTGATCGTGGAGACCGTGCAGGGCGAGGGCGGCATCAACGTGGCCCGGCCCGAGTGGCTGCGCGCGCTCAAGGAGCTGTGCGAGCGGCAGGACATGCTGCTGATCGTCGACGACATCCAGATGGGCTGCGGGCGCACCGGCGCCTTCTTCTCCTTCGAGGAGTCCGGGATCGTCCCCGACATCGTCACCGTCTCCAAGTCCATCAGCGGCTACGGCCTGCCGATGTCGCTGTGCCTGTTCGGGCCCGAACTGGACGTGTGGGAGCCGGGCGAGCACAACGGCACCTTCCGCGGCAACAACCCCGCCTTCGTCACCGCCACCGCCGCCCTGGAGGCGTACTGGACGGACGGCGCGGCGATGGAGAAGCAGACCCGCGCCCGCGGCGAACTCGTCGAGCAGTGGCTGGTCTCCCTCACCGAGGAGAACCTCGCCGACGTCAAGGAGTACCGGGGCCGCGGCCTGGTGTGGGGCCTGGAGTTCCACGACAAGGACCGTGCCGGACGGGTCGCCCGGCGCGCCTTCGACCTCGGCCTGCTCATCGAGACCTCGGGTCCCGAGAGCGAGGTCGTCAAGCTGCTGCCGGCCCTGACCACCACCCCCGAGGAACTGGACGAGGGCATGAGCACCCTCGCCCGCGCGGTCCGCGAGACCGCCTGAACGGCTTCCGGCGCTCCGCCCCACGGTCCCCGGGGCGGAGCGCCGGAAGGCCCTGACCACCGAGAAACCCCGCAAGGAGGCACGTACCACCGTGATCGTCCGTTCGTTCAAGGAGATCGAAGGCACCGACCGGCACGTGAAGGCGGCGTCCGGCACCTGGGAGAGCAAGCGCATCGTCCTCGCCAAGGAGAAGGTCGGCTTCTCCGTGCACGAGACGATCCTCTACGCCGGCACGGAGACGTCGATGTGGTACGCGAACCACATCGAGGCCGTCGTCTGCACCCGGGGCGACGCCGAGCTGACCGACCGCGAGACCGGGAAGACGTACCACATCACGCCCGGCACCATGTACCTCCTCGACGGCCACGAGCGGCACACGCTCAAGGTCAAGGAGGACTTCCACTGCATCTGTGTCTTCAACCCGCCCGTGACCGGACGGGAGGACCACGACGAGAACGGCGTCTACCCGCTGCTCACCGAGCCCGAGGAGGTGTGAGGACCCCATGACCACCGTCACCGTGAAGGACCTGTACCCGACCCGCGGCGCCACCGAGGTGAGCGTCCCCCGCCAGGACCCGGTCGTCTGGGGCTCCCCCGACACGCCGGGGCCCATCGCGCGCGCCGACCTGGAGTCGTTCGAGCGCGACGGGTTCCTCGCCGTCGAGGAGCTGCTCGGCGCGGACGAGGTCGCCGTCTACCGGCAGGAGCTGGACCGGCTGGTGGCCGACCCGGCGATCCGGGCCGACGAGCGCTCGATCGTCGAGCCGAAGTCCCAGGAGATCCGCTCGGTCTTCGAGGTGCACCGGATCAGCGAGGTGTTCGCGAACCTGGTGCGCGACCCGCGCGTGGTGGGCCGGGCGCGGCAGATCCTCGGCTCGGACGTGTACGTCCACCAGTCCCGGATCAACGTCAAGCCGGGCTTCGGCGCCAGCGGCTTCTACTGGCACTCGGACTTCGAGACCTGGCACGCCGAGGACGGCCTGCCGAACATGCGGACGGTGTCCGTCTCGATCGCGCTGACCGAGAACCTCGACACCAACGGCGGGCTCATGATCATGCCCGGCTCGCACCGGACGTTCCTGGGCTGCGCCGGGGAGACGCCGAAGGACAACTACAAGAAGTCGCTGCAGATGCAGGACGCGGGCACGCCGTCGGACGAGGCGCTGACCGCGCTCGCGGGCGAGCACGGCATCAAACTGTTCACCGGCAGGGCCGGGTCGGCGACCTGGTTCGACTGCAACTGCATGCACGGTTCGGGCGACAACATCACGCCGTACCCGCGCAGCAACGTCTTCATCGTGTTCAACAGCGTGGAGAACACGGCGGTGGAGCCGTTCGCGGCACCGGTCCGGCGCCCCGACTTCATCGGGGCCCGGGACTTCACTCCGGTGCGGTGACCGCCGGGCGGTGAACCGGCCACGAGCCGGGAAGGGGCCTTCTCGTGTGGGACGGGAGGCCCCTTTCCCGCGCCCGCGCGCACCCTGGGTCCGCGCGCGGCGGTGTCCGTGGGCGGCCGGGCCCGTGCGCGGCGGTGTCCGGGCACGCGCGGGTCCCTGGGCGGCGGTGTCCGGGTGCGCGCGGGTCCCTGGGCGGCCGGAACCTGGGCGGCCGGGACGAGCCGTGTTCAGCCCGCCAGGACGTCCAGCAGGCGGTCCACGTCCGCTTCCGTGTTGTACAGGTGGAAGGCGGCCCGCAGGTTGCCCGCGCGGGCGGACAGTTCGATGCCCGCGGCGCTCAGCTCGCCCTGCCGGTCGCCGAGTCCGGGCACGGACACGATCGGGGACGCGGGCGCGGGGACCGGCTCGTGGCCCAGCCGGCGCAGCCCGGCACGGAACCGGTCGGCCAGCGCGAGGTCGTGGGCCCGTACGGCGGCCACGCCCAGCTCCTCCACGAGTTCCAGGGAGCGGCGGCCGCCCGCGTAGGAGAAGAGCGCCGGGCTCTCGTCGAACCGGCGTGCCGAGTGGGCGAGTTCACCGACCGGGCCGTAGCAGCTGTCCCAGGGCCGCTCCCCCGCCACCCAGCCCGCGAACAGCGGGTGCAGACCGCCGAGGTCGCCGGGGACGACGAGGAAGGCCACGCCCCGGGGGCACAGCAGCCATTTGAAGGCGACGGCGGCGACGTAGTCGTGGGCGTCCGCGTCGAGGTCCAGCCAGCCGGCGGCCTGGGAGGCGTCGACGTAGGTGCGGGCCCCGTGCTCGCGCGCCGCCGCGCGCAGGGCGGACAGGTCCGCGATCCGGCCGTCCGCCGACTGCGCGGCGCTCACCGCGACCAGCGCCGTCCCGGGCCGTACGGCCTCGGCCAGCCCCTCCAGCGGCACAGTGCGCACCTTCAGGTCACCGCGCAGATGGAACGGGTTCACCACGGAGCTGAAGTCGCCCTCGGCGGTGAGGACTTCGGCGCCCTCGGGGAGCGAGGCGGCGATGAGCCCGCTGTAGACGGCGACCGAGGCACCGGCGGCCACCCGGCGGTCGGGGACCCCGGTCAGCCGGGCGAAACTCGCGCGGGCCGCCTCGACGTCGGCGAACATGTCGGTCGGCCGCCCGGCGGCCGCCGCCTCCACGGCGGTGCGCAGCGCCGTCACCGTCCGGGCCGGCAGCAGCCCGAGGCTCGCGGTGTTCAGGTAGGTGTTCTTCGGGGCGAACTCGGCACGGACGAGGGTCTCGAAGGTCTCCATGGGACCACTGTGCGGCCCGGCGAAGTCGAAGTCCATCGCGAATTCCTGCCCGGTTCCCCCAAGGAACGCTTATGCACGGGCGCCGGCCTGGGCGGATGCGCGCTTCCGTCCAGGCCCGGCCGCGCTCAGTCCCTCGGGACCGCGCAGCCGTCCGGCCCGCACGCCTCGGCGCCGCCGTCCGCTTCCTGGAGCAGGGTCAGCGGCGCGCGGTCGCCCCACGCCCGGGTGAGGGCCTGGGCGAACACCTCGGCGGGCTGGGCGCCGGAGACGCCGTAGGCGCGGTCGAGGACGAAGAAGGGCACCCCGGTGGCGCCGAGCTGTGCGGCCTCCTGCTCGTCGGCGCGGACCTCGTCGGCGTAGGCGGCCGGGTCGGCGAGCACCGCCCGGACGGCGGCCGCGTCGAGCCCGGCGGTGACGGCCAGCTCGACGAGCCGTTCGTCGCCCTCGGAGAACACGGACCGTTCCTCGGCGAAGTTCGCCCGGTACAGCGCGTCCAGCAGCTCGCCCTGCCTGCCGTGCTCCTTGGCCAGGTGCAGCAGGCGGTGCATGTCGAAGGTGTTGCCGTGGTCGCGGTCCCGGGTGCGGTACTCCAGTCCCTCGGCGGCGGCCTGGGCGCCGAGGTTGTCCTCACCGGCCTGCGCCTGTGCCCGGCTCATGCCGTACTTCCGGGTGAGCATGGTGAGCACGGGCGTGACGTCGCCCTTGGCCCGGTGCGGGTCCAGCTCGAAGGACCGGTGCACCACCTCGACCTGGTCGCGGTGCGGGAAGGCGGCCAGCGCCTTGTCGAAACGGGCTTTTCCGACATAGCACCAGGGACAGGCGATGTCCGTCCAGATCTCGACGCGCATGCTCTCGGCTCTTCTCCAGGTCGTACGGGGGCGGAGGGGGGTCTCCCCGCCGGTGCGTGAACGTTCAAGCAGCCGTGTTCATTCCCCGGTCACGGTGAACCGCAGGTCCAGGTGGTGGTCCCCCGGGGCGGGCGGGTTCCCGGGGTCGGGGAACCAGCCCTGGCGGGCGTAGAAGGCCCGGGCGCGGGCGTTGTCCGTGTGGACGTCGAGGACGGCCGTGCGCCTGCCCTCGGCCCGCCACCGTTCCACACAGGCCCGGTGCAGGGCCGTGCCGATGCCGGAGCGCCAGCGGCCGGGGTCGACGTGGAACTGGAACAGCTTGACGGTGTCCGGGGCCGCGCCGTCCGGGGTGCGGAAGGAGGCGACGCCGACGATCCGGTCCCCTTCGACGGCACACAGCACCCGCGCGTCGGGGCGCTCGATGGAAGCGCGCCAGGCCTCGCGCCAGTCGAAGTCCGCCTGCGGGACACCGTCCGGGTAGTACGTCGAACGGGCCCGGAGGTGGAGGTCGGCGATGACCTCGGTCTCGGCGGGCAGGGCGGGGCGGACCACCAGGGCGCCGTCCGCGCGCCCGCCGCTCACGCGTGCGCCGTCCGCGTGTTCGCCGGTCTCGCGTCCGCCGCTCCCGTGCTGCCCGTCCGCGCGTTCCCCGGCCCGGCTTTCCCCGGTCTCGTGTTCTTCGATCATGAGGGGGAGGACGGCACCGGCGGCCGGGGCGGTTCCGGCGCGGCCGGGGCCGGTGCCGGGCGGGCGGCTCCGGCCCGGCACCGGGCGGCTCTAGGCCCTGTCGTCGAATTCCCGCCTGCCTCGCGACGCCATGCACGCACTCTCGCCGCACCGGGCCCAGACCCGAGTACGTCCAGTACGAGGGTCAGGGCCCGGCACGCCGAGAGCACGCACCTGACGCCGCGAGGCCCGCCCTCCGGGCGGACGACGGGAATGTGACGACAGGACCTAGGTGTATTGACCTGCAGGGTTGTTCACACGGCTGATCGGTGGCTGGCCGCCGAGTGCGGTGTGGCAGCGGTGGTGGTTGTAGGTGTGCAGAAAGTCTGCCAGGGCCGCGGTGCGTTCGTCGTTGTTGGTGTAGGGCCGCAGGTAGGCCCATTCGTCGAGCAGGGTCCGGTTGAAGCGCTCGACCTTGCCGTTGGTCTGCGGCCGGTAGATGCGGGTGAGCTTGCCGGCCGCGCCGAGGTCGGCGAGCGCCTGCCGCCAGGCGAAGCTCTTGCGGTAGGGCCACGCGTTGTCCGTCAGGACGCGCTCGATGCGGAGGATGCCGCAGGTGGCGAAGAAGGCTGCGGCCCGGGTCAGGAAGGCCGCGCAGGTGGTGGCCTTCTCGTCCGGGTGGACCTCGCTGTAGGCCAGGCGGCTGTGGTCGTCGACTGCGGAATGGATGTAGTCGAAGCCGGTGGTGCGGCGGCGGTCGGGGCAGGCGGCACGGCCGTGGACGCGCCAGCCTCCGCCGTCGGGGATGCGGCCGAGTTTCTTGACGTCCACGTGGACCAGCTCGCCCGGCCGGTCGCGTTCGTAGCGGCGGATGACCTGGCCGGTGGGCCGGTCGAGGAAGGCCAGGCGGTTCAGGCCGTGCCGGGACAGGACCCGGTGGACGGTCGAGGGGGGCAGGCCCAGGATCGGGCCGATGCGGGCCGGGCCCAGTTTGCGCTCTTGCCGCAGGCGGCAGACCTGGTCTTCCGTCTCTGCCGGAGTCCGGTGCGGCGTGCGGTGGGGTCGGCTGGAACGGTCGTGCAGGCCGGCTTCGCCCTCTGTCCGCCAGCGACGCAGCCACTTGTGTGCCGTGGGCCGCGAGATGCCCATCTCGGCCGCGACGTGCGCTACCGGGCGGCCGGAAAGGACACGCTCGACCAGGAGCCGCCTGCCGTGAACGGTCAGCCGGGCATTACGGTGGGACACGAAGACCTCCGTGTGGTGCGGTCCTAGACAGCTCCACCACACCGGAGGTCTTCGCCATGATCAAGCCCGACAGGCGTCAACAACGCTCGTGATCAATACACCTAGCTCCCGTCCCGCAGGTCCGTGAGGCCCCGCGGCCGGAACTCGATGCGGTCCCAGGTCACCGTGCACCCCTCCCCCACCGGCGACTGCGCCATGAAACCGACCAGGGTGCCGCCCGCCGCCTCGGCGCCGTCCAGGGTGAAGACGCGGACGAAGGTCCAGTGCGCGCCGTCGCGGGAGGCGTGGAAGGCGAACGCCCGGCCGGTGCGGCTCACCCGCAGCCACACCGAGTCGCCGTCCACGGTGAAGGAGTTGGCGTCGTCGGAGTGCCCGCGGGTGACCACCGTGCAGATGGTGGGCACGTCCGGGGAGTTCTCCAGGCAGAGCTTGGCCCAGGCCCGTTCACCGGTGTGCACGTAGAGCACGCCCGCGTCGAAGGCGGCGTGGAAGCCGACCGTGACGCGGGCGACCAGCTGGAAGTCCCCCGCGGGCGCCGCGCCGAGCAGGCGGGGCGCGTCCGAGGCGGGGTCCAGGGCGTCACCGGCGGGCGGCACGAAGCGGTCCTGGCGGGGGCCCGCCCGGCCGGTGAGGGCCCCGTCCGCGACGGTCCACCGGCCGTCGGGCCCGTAGGGGCTCAGGCTGAAGGGAAGGGCGGGCAGGTCGAGAAGTTCGGCGTCCATCGGCGCAGTCTCCCAGTGCCGTGCGGCCCGCCTCCCGGCGGCCCGCTCCGAGACCGTCCCGCACCGCCCCGCCGGTCCGCCCCGAGGGCGCCGGGGCGGCCGGGAGCGGCGCCGCCCGGGCGGTCCGCCCGAGCCGTGCCGTCCCCGGCGGCCCCGCCGTCAGCGTTCCAGGCGGCCGTCGTAACGGCGCGGCAGGCCCAGCGGGTTGTCGTCGCGCAGTTCCGGCGGCAGCAGGGCCTCCGGGGCGTTCTGGTAGGCCACGGGCCGCATCCACCGCTCGATGGCGGTGCCGCCCACGGAGGTGGACGTGGAGGTCGTCGCCGGGTAGGGGCCGCCGTGGTGCTGGGCGGGGGCCACGGCGACGCCGGTCGGCCAGCCGTTGACGAGGACGCGGCCGGCGAGCGGGGTCAGTTCGGCGAGGAGTTCCGGGCCGCGCCCCTCACCGGCCGCCTCCTCGGCGGAGAGGTGGACCGTGGCGGTGAGGTTGCCGGGGAGCCGGGACAGGACGGCCGTGGCCTCGCCCTCGTCGGTGTAGCGGGCCACCACGGTGACCGGCCCGAAGCACTCCTCCAGGAGCAGGTCGTGGGCGCCCTCGCCGGTCAGCTTCCCGGCCGGGACCGTCAGGAAGCCGGCGCTCACCGTGTGCTCGCCGCCCGCGCCGGGAGCGAGGGGGGACTCCACCTCGGGGAGCGCGGCACGCTCGGCCACACCGGCGAGGAAGTTGTCGCGCATGCGGTGGTCGAGCAGGACACCCTCTCCAGTGCTGCCGACGACGTCCGTCAGGGACTTCACCAGACGGTCGCCGGCCTCCCCCGCCGGGGCGAGCACCAGGCCCGGCTTGACGCAGAACTGCCCGACGCCCAGGGTCATCGACCCGGCGAGACCGGCTCCGATGGCCTCCGCCCGCTCCGCGGCCGCCGCCTCGGTGACGAGGACGGGGTTGAGGGAGCCCAGCTCGCCGTGGAAGGGGATCGGCACCGGGCGGGCCGCCGCCGCGTCGAACAGGGCCCGGCCGCCGCGTACGGAACCGGTGAAGCCCGCGGCGGCGACCAGCGGGTGCCCGATCAGTTCGACACCGGCCCGGAAGCCGTGCACGAGGCCCAGCACACCCGCGGGGATGCCGTGCTCGGCGGCGGCGCCGCGCAGCACCTCGGCGACCTGCTCGGACAGGGCCGGGTGGTCGGGGTGGGCCTTGACGACCACCGGGCACCCGGCGCCGAGCGCGCTGGCGGTGTCACCGCCGGCGACGGAGAAGGCGAAGGGGAAGTTGGAGGCGGAGTAGACCGCGACGACCCCCAGGGGCACCTTGTAGCGGCGCAGGTCGGGGATCGGCGGGGTGGCCGTGTCGTCGGGGTGGTCGATGACGACGTCCAGGAAGGCGCCCTCCTCGACGATGTCCGCGAAGGCCCGCAGCTGGTAGCAGGTGCGGGCCAGTTCCCCGGTGAGCCGGGCCGGGCCCAGCGCGGACTCCGCGTCGGCCGTCTCCACGAGCCCGTCCCGGGCCGCCTCCAGGCGGTCGGCGGCCGTGCGCAGGAAGGCCGCCCGGACGGCGCGGTCCGCGAGCGCGCCGCGCGCGTCGTGCGCGGCGCGGACGGCGGCGTCCACGTCCTGGGCCGTGGCCTCCACCGCAACCTGTTCGCGCTGCTTCCCGGTACGGGGATCGACACTCCAGACTGGTGCTGCTGCCACCGCGGGTCCCTCCACAACGTCCTGCCGCTCTTGCTGTACTTGCCGGGTCTGCCGTGCTTGCCGTGTCTGCCACCACGTGGGCCATCGGTCGCCGCCACGTGGGTCATCCTCGGCTCACCCACCAGAGGTGTTCGATATACTGAACGCTGTCTCTGATGATGAATGCACCAGGAGACTATTTCTCGTCGAACGAAGGGGTCAAGGGCGATGTCGGCAGGCGAGACAGGCGGCGGGGCACAGGTCAAGTCCGCCGTGCGGACCGTGGAATTGCTCGAGTACTTCGCCGGCCGGCCCGGGATGCACTCCCTGGCCGCGGTCCAGGAGGCCGTCGGCTACCCCAAGTCCAGCCTGTACATGCTGCTGCGCACCCTCGTCGAACTGGGCTGGGTGGAGACCGACGCGACCGGCACGCGGTACGGCATCGGCGTGCGCGCGCTGCTCGTCGGCACCTCCTACATCGACGGCGACGAGGTGGTCGCGGCGGCCCGGCCCACGCTGGACCGGCTCTCCGACGACACCACCGAGACGATCCACCTCGCCCGGCTGGACGGCACCAACGTCGTCTACCTCGCCACCCGCCAGTCGCAGCACTACCTGCGCCCGTTCACCCGCGTCGGGCGCCGGCTGCCCGCCCACTCCACCTCGCTCGGCAAGGCGCTGCTGAGCACGTACACGGACGAGCAGGTCCGCAAGATGCTCCCCGAGACGCTGCCCGCGCTGACCGAGCACACCATCACCGACCGCGAGAAGCTCATCGAGGAACTGCACCAGATCCGCGAACAGGGCTTCGCCGTGGACCGCGAGGAGAACACGCTGGGCCTGCGCTGCTTCGGCGTGGCGATCCCGTACCGGACGCCGGCGCGGGACGCGATCAGCTGCTCCATCCCGGTGGCGCGCCTGACGCCCGCGCACGAACAGACGGTGAAGGATGCGCTTTTCGACGCCCGTGACCGTCTGACGCTCGCCACCCGGAGGCTCTGACCCATGCACGTCGCACTCCGCGAGGTCCACGACAGCGACCTGCCCGTGTTCTTCCGCCAGCTGAACGACCCTGAGTCGCTGCGGATGGCCGCCTTCACGCCGAAGGACCCGGCCGACCGCGACGCCTTCGACGCTCACTGGGCGAAAGTACGCGCCGGCGGGGACGTGCTGCGCACGATCCTGGCCGACGGGGACGTCGTCGGCAGCGCGGCGGTGTACGGCGAGCCGGGCGAGCGCGAGGTCACGTACTGGGTGGACCGCGCCTACTGGGGTCAGGGCATCGCCACGGCGGCCCTGCGGGCCCTGCTGGCCGAGGTCCCCGAACGGCCGCTGTACGCACGGGCGGCGGCGGACAACACGGGTTCGCGCCGGGTCCTCGCGAAGTGCGGTTTCCGGCAGACCGCGACGGCCCGCGGGTACGCGCCGGCCCGCGGGGAGGAGATCGACGAGGTGGTCCTGACCTTGCAGGGCTGACCGGACCCTCGCCTGACCGGGCCCCTGCCTGACCGGGTGCAGCGCCTGACCGGGCACTTCGTCCGACGGGGCAAGCTGGGTCGGGACCGGTCAGGTCGGAACACTCCAGGCCGGCTCAGCTCCAGCCGGCTCAGGCCCGGTCAGCTCAGGCCCGGTCAGCCCGGGCCGGGAGGAGGGCCGTCTCCCCCGTGCGGCGGAGACGGATCGTCGTCCAGCGGGAGGCGCCGGGGGTGCGGGGCGCGGGAGCGTGGCCGTATGACGCGGTCCCGCTCCCCGAACACCTGGACGCACCGGGGCCCGGACGCCCCCGGGCCATCGCCCCGGCCGGCGCCGCCGCGCGCTGTGCGCTGCCACGGTGACGGCTCGCCCGCCGTACCTGTGCCTAAGTCCTGTCGTCACATTCCCGTCGTCCGCCCGGAGGGCGGGCCTCGCGGCGTCAGGTGCGTGCTCTCGGCGTGCCGGGCCCTGACCCTCGTACCGGACGTACTCGGGTCTGGGCCCGGTGCGGCGAGAGTGCGTGCATGGCGTCGCGAGGCAGGCGGGAATTCGACGACAGGACCTAGAGTCGGCCCGGACCGGTTCGGGCGTGCCGGTCCGCCGGGGCGGCCGGTTCGCCCCCGGGTCCCTGACCTCGGTGGGAGAACTCGCCGACCGGCCCACGCCGTTGGTGAACCTCACCTACGCTGGCCAGGTGGTCGCCGGCCCGCTGGTGGCCGCCCTGGGGGCCGTCTCCTCACCGGGCGCCCGGCGGAGCAGCGGCGCCGCTCGCGGGAGCAGGGGTGCGGGCGGCCTGGACGAGACGCGGGCAGGTGACATGAACAAGGCCCTCCGGCCGCTGCTCGGCCGCCGGGCGCGGCGCCGCTGGGTCCACCTGATCCTGGGCGGCGCCCTCGCCATGCCGTACGTCCTGGTCGGCGCGGTCGTCGTCGGCCCCGTCACCGGCTCCTCCGAGGTGCTCACCTCCCTCCCCCTGCAACTCGCCTCGTTCGCGGTCGGGTTGCCGCTGGCGGCGGTCACCTCGCTGTTCCCGCCGACCCGGCCCATGTCGGTGGCGGCGGTGCGCGCGCTGTGCGGGGTGGACCCCGGCCGCCTGGCCGAGGGGCCTGCCCGGAGCCGGGCGGCGAAGGGCCGTACGGCGGTCTGGTTCACGCTGCACCTGGCGCTCGGCGGGGTCGTCTCCGGCATGTCCCTGGCGGTCCCGCCGTTCGGTGCGGTGCTGATCGTGCTGCCGCTCGTGCCGGGGCTGCGCGACACTCCGGTGCCCGTGCTCGGCGGCTTCGGCCGGTCATGGGCGCCGCTGCTCGCGCCGGTCACCGGTGTCGTGACGCTGGCCGCGCTCGCCGCCTGCGCCGCGGGCTGCGGCGCCCTGCTGGCCCGCTGGGCGCCCGTCCTGCTGGGGCCGGGGCCCGAGGACCGGCTGGCGGCGGCGGAGGCGCGCGCGGCCGACCTCGCCGTCCGCAACCGGCTCGCCCGCGAGCTGCACGACTCGGTGGGGCACGCGCTGAGCGCCGTCACCCTCCAGGCGAGCGCGGCCCGCCGGGTGCTCGGCACCGATCCGGAGTTCGTGCGCGAGGCGTTGGCCGCGATCGAGGAGACCACGCGGCGCACGGTCGGTGAACTCGACGCCGTGCTGGGCGTGCTGCGCGGCGGCGAGGCGGCGGGGAGGGCACCGGCGCCCACGCTCGCCGCCGACCTCGACGGCCTGCTGCGCCGCACCCGGGCGGGCGGCCTGCGGGTCACGGCCCAGGTGGCGGCGGACACCGGGGCGCTGGCGCCGGTCGTCTCCCGGGAGGCGTACCGCATCGTCCAGGAGGGCCTGGGCAACGCGCTCAGGCACGCGGGCGGGAACGTCACGGTCGCGCTCCGGGTCGGTGTCGCGGCCGGGCACCTGGAGATCACCGTCGAGAACCCCGTCACCGGGCCGGCGCGGGAGAGCGCGGCACGCCCCGGTGGCGGCCACGGCCTGCGCGGCATCGCCGACCGGGCCGCGCTGCTGGGCGGGACCGCGCACGCGGGTCCGTCCGACGGGCTGTGGCGCCTGTCCGCCCGCCTGCCGCTGCACGCACCGGAAGGAACCGCATGACCAAGCCCCCCGGCCCCGCCGACCCCGTCGGCCCCGCCCGGCCCACCGCGTCCCCCGGACCGGCCGCGTCCACCACCTGGCCTCGCTCGGCCGCGCCCACCGGATCCGCCGGCTCCGGCGCCCCGGCCGCCGCGCCGCCCCTGCGGATCGTGGTCGCCGACGACGAGCGCATGGTCCGCACCGCCCTGCGCGCCATCCTCGCCGCCGAGCCGGACCTGACGGTCGTCGGCGAGGCGGCGACCGGCGCGGAGGCGGTGTCCGTGGTGCGGCAGACGCGGCCGGACGTGGTGCTGATGGACGTCCGCATGCCCGGTGTCGACGGCATCCGGGCCACCGAACGGATCCTGGCCGAGGCAGCCGGACCCGCGGGGACAGCCGGACCGGCGGGCCCCGCACAGACCGCGGAGAGCGCACAGATCCCGGAGAGCACGGAGAGCACGGAGAGCACGGGACCCGCAGACCGGCCGGCCGGCCCGCGCCCCCGCGTCATCGTCGTCACCACCTTCGAGAACGACTCCTACGTGTACGACGCCCTGCGCGCCGGGGCCAGCGGCTTCCTGCTCAAGCGGGCCGACGCCGACACGCTGGTGCGGGCGGTGCGGCTGGTCGCGCACAGCGACACCCTGCTGTTCCCCGCGGCGGTGCGGGCGCTGGCCGTGGAGCACGCGCGGAGCGCACCCGCGCCCTGGGTGGCGCGGCTGACCGGCCGGGAGGGCGAGGTGCTGCGGCTGGTGGCGGCGGGGCTGACCAACGCGGAGATCGCCCGGCGGATGGGCGTCGGCCCGGCCACCGTGAAGTCGCACGTGGCGGCGGTCCTGGCCAAGACCGGTGCCCGGGACCGCACGCAGGCGGTCATCGCCGCGTACGAGGCGGGGTTCATGAACATGCGATGAGAAAACAGCGGAACAGGAACGATTCGCCCCGTTCCGTTCGTCGTCCTGGGCGCGATGACTGGGATGAACGGATGAACAAGACGATCAGGCGGGTGTCCGTCTTCACGCTGCTGCTCGTGTTCGCGCTGCTGCTCAGGGCGACCTGGGTGCAGTTCTACGACGCCACGGCCCTCGCGGACGACAAGGGCAACCGGCGCGGGGTGATCAAGACGTACAGCGGGCCGCTGGGGAACATCGTCGTGGGCGGCAGCGCGGTCACCGGATCCGCGCGGACCACGGGCGGTGACCTCCAGTACAGACGGACGTACGAGGACGGCAAGCTGTACGCGGCGGTCACGGGCTACAGCTCGCAGGTCTACGGCGCGACCCAGCTGGAAGGCGTCTACCAGGACCTGCTGAACGGCTCGGACAGCAGACTGAAGAACCCGCTGGACGCCCTCACCGGCGAGCGGGCCACGCCCGGGGACGTGATCACGACGATCGACCCGGACGTCCAGAAGGCCGCCTACAAGGCGCTCGGCGACAAGAAGGGCGCCGCCGTGGCGATCGACCCGGCCACCGGGAGGATCCTCGCGGTGGTCTCCACGCCGTCGTACGACCCGACCATGCTGAGCACCGGTGACGGTGCCGCCTGGAAGAAGCTGACCGGGGACCCCGACAAGCCGATGACGAACCGGGCGCTGCGCCAGCCGCTGCCGCCGGGCTCGACGTTCAAGCTGGTGGTCGCGGCGGCGGCGCTGGAGGACGGGCTGTACCGGTCGGTGGACGTGCGGACCGACAGCCCGGACCCGTACCGGCTGCCGGGCACCACCCGCGACCTGGCGAACGAGAACCCCTCCGCGCCCTGCGAGAACGCCACGATCCGCACCGCCCTGCAGTACTCCTGCAACAACGTCTTCGCGAAGATGGCCGTCGACCTCGGCCAGGACAAGGTGCGGGCGATGGCGGACAGGTTCGGGTTCGACGACACCTCGCAGGACGTGCCCGTGCGGGCCTACCCGAGCGTGTACCCGTCGGGGATGGACAAGGCGCAGACCGCGCTGAGCGGCATCGGCCAGTTCGACGTGACCGCCACCCCGCTCCAGATGGCCATGGTGTCGGCGGCCATCGCCCACGGCGGCACGCTCGTCTCCCCGCACATGGTGTCGCGCACCACGGACGGGGGCGGCGACGTGGTGCAGAACTACGACCACGACCCGGAGAGCAAGCGGGTCGTGAGTGCTGCCACCGCCGCCCAGCTCCAGTCGGCGATGCGCACGGTGGTCGAGCAGGGCACCGGCACGAACGCGCGGATCGACGGCGTCACGGTGGGCGGCAAGACCGGCACCGCGCAGCACGGCGAGAACAACAGCCAGGTGCCGTACGCCTGGTTCACCTCGTACGGCACGTCGGACACCACCGGCAAGCAGGTGGCGGTCGCGGTGGTCGTCGAGCAGTCGGACGCGGCCCGCTCGGAGGTCAGCGGCAACGGTCTGGCGGCTCCGGTGGCCCGCGCCATGATGCGGGCGGCGCTGGAGAACTGACGCTCCGGCCCCGTACGGGGCTCCGGTCCCGTACGGGGGCGCCCCGGCGGCGCCCCCGTGGGCCGCCCTAGTACTGCAAGGACACTCCGTGACGTTGCAGTACTAGCCGACGAAGTACGTCGGGTTGGGCAGCTTGTAGGTCCGGTCGGCGTACCCGCCCTCGAGGTCGGAGTACTGGTCGCCGAAGTTGGCGACGATGTCGTACCCGAGGCTCTCGATGTGCTTGCGGGTGCCGGACTTGAACTGCACGGTGGTGCACTTCCAGGCGCCCGGCGCGGCGCAGCCGCTCAGGTACGCGGGCGGGTTGGCCGCGTCCTTGAGGAACATGTGGCCGGCGTCGAGGTTGACGTCGGCGCCGACCTTCTTCAGGTTCTCCACGGCGGCGGAGCGCTGGGCCTCGCTCAGGCCGGAGTTGTAGAAGACGGCGACGCCCTTCTCCGCGGCGTACCGCACGAGCGCGGGGCTGCCGAAGACCTCCGGCCGGTCGGCCTTGTCGACGTACGCGGCCCAGGTGGTGCCGTTGTAGCCGTAGTTGTTCTTCTTCTCGTAGTCCAGGCTGAGCAGCAGCGTGTCGTCGATGTCGAACACGACGGCCGGCTTCTTCCCCCGGTGCCCGTGCTGCGCCGCCCGCGCCGCCTTGTCGATCTGCCGCCGGGCCTCCGCGTCGATCCGCGCCAGGTCCTTCGCGTACGGGCTGTCCGCCGACGCCTGGTAGACACCGTCGGCGTCGAGCGCGGTGCCGTAGTAGGTGTCGATGTCCTTGGTGAGCAGGCCGATGTTGTACGGCTCATGGGTGGAGTTGACGGTGGCCTGCCCGGCGGTGGCGGCACCGGCACCGTAGAGGACACCGCCGGCGAGGGCGCAGGTGGCGGCGATCGCCGCGAGACGCAGTGGCCTATTCATGACAGGTTTCTACGCGCGTCACCCCCGTGGGCGCGAGCCTCGTTGCCCGATCGATATCTACCGGTGCGCGTGCCGTCGTCCGCCCGCGCCCCCGTGCGCCTGCGGCCGTCCTCATCGGTCCCGCCACGGCGCCCAGTCCCCCAGGTACGTCTCCCGGGTCGCCGTTCTCGCCTGCAGGCGCGTGAGTTGGGGGCGGTTGGCGGGGAAGGGGATGGCCGCGCCCGGGCCCTTGTCGTGGTGTTCGGCGAAGCGCTGGGACTGCCACGGGTGGGCGGCGGACATGTCGGTGTAGGGCGCCGCCGCGTCGACGGTCCGGCCCAGCCAGGTGTCGCGGACCGTCAGCATGGGGCGGGCCGTGGGGTCGGAGCTGGGGACCCAGGGGCGGGCCAGTTTGTAGGACGCGGCCGGGGCCTCGCCGGTGACCCGGCCGGCCGTGACCAGGTAGCCGCGCGGATTGGCGACGGCGGTGGAAGGGGCGAAGACGAAACCGTAGGGGGGCGTCGTCAGGTCGGTGCGGTTCAGGGTGCGGAACTCGCACCCTTCGAACACCGCCGTCGCGCGGCCGAAGACGAAGTCGACGTCGCCCTCGACGTAGCAGCGGGCGTAGTACTGGCGGGCGAAGGCCGTCAGGGAGGCCGTGTCCGCGTACAGGGTGTCCTGGTGGCCGAGGAAGCGGCAGCGGAGGAAGGCCGAGCGGTCGCCCAGGACCTTCGCGGCCACCGCCTGGGTGCCGGTGACACCCGGGTGAGCGGCGCGCAGCCAGTCGTTGGCGAAGGTGATGCCGTGTGCGGTGAAGCCGTCGGCCTTCAGGGTGGTGGTAGCCGAACCGGAGGTGCCGTAGGGGCCGGAACCGTCGGGTTTCGGGGTGCCGGCCGCGTTGTCGTACACGATCGTCACGTCGCGGGCGTCGTCCGTGGCGCCGAGCCAGGTCATGTCGGTGAGGGCGGCGGGGACGGTGACCGTCTCACGGTAGGTGCCCGCGGCCAGGACGAGTGTCCAGCCCGTCCCGGTCGCCGCGTCCACCGCCGCCTGGACGGTGGTGACGTCGCCGCGGCCGTGCGGGTCGACGTACAGGGTGCGGGGCGTGCGGCGGGCGGCCGGTGAGCCGTGGCGACCGAACGGGCGGGGGCGTCCGGCGGCGGCCCGCACGGGCAGGCCGGGGGCGGGCGGTGCGGGCAGCGCGGGCAGGCCGAGCGCGGCGGCCGCGGCGGCCGAGCCGCGCAGCAGGTTCCTTCTGGAGGGCATGCGGGTGCTCCTTCACGTCACGGGATGTCCGGGGGAGGGGCGGGCCGGGGCGGCGGGTGCCGCCCCGGCCCCCTGGGTCGTGTCGCGTCAGCGCAGGCGGCCCGCGCCCGCGCCGCGGCCGACGAGGGCCGGGACGGACCTCGGGGGGTCCACGTGCGTGCGCAGGACGGGCGTCCAGCCCGCGCCCGCCCGGAGGATCTCGGAGGGGACCTCGGCGTTGTGGACGGCGATCAGATCGGTGCGCCTGCCGTTGACGTAGTTGTCGGCGGCCGTCACCGGGGCCTCCTTCCACTTCTTCAGGATCAGGCCCGCGCCGGCTCCGCTCGGCAGGGTGAACGCGTTGTGCTCGGCGACGAGCTGCGACTCCATGCCGATGCCGTAGCTGTAGCCGTAACCGGGGCCCGCCACGAAGTGGTTGTCGTAGGAGTCGACCTGGCCGAAGCGGATCCGCGGGGCGCGCTCGACGAGGTTCGCGAACAGGTTGTGGTGGAAGGTGACCTTCAGGTGGCCGCGGTCGACGGCGGCGGTGGCGGCGCTGTCGCTGTTGCCGATCAGGATGGTCTTGTCGTGGTCGGCGAAGACGTTCCAGGACGCGGTGACGTAGTCCGCGCCCTTGACGATGTCCAGCTCGCCGTCGTGCTGTTCGTAGATCCGGCCGTAGTAGTGCGGCAGCGTGCTGTCGGGGTGGTCGCCGTCGGTGAAGGTGTCGTGGTCCATCCACACGTGGGTGGAGCCGTGGACGACGGCGCTGTCGTACTCGGAGTTCCAGTTGCCGTCGGCGGTGTCGGTCGGGTCCCACTGCGGGAAGCAGTCCAGCGGGCTCTCGAAGGTGAGGTTGCGGACGATGACGTTGTCCACCGACTTGATCTGCAGACTCGCGCCCCTGAAACCGGCCCCCTCGCCGACGCCGATGATCGTGGTGTCGGCGGGGACGTAGGCCTTGATGAAGGCGTCCTGGCGTGCCTGGGAGGCGCGGCGCAGGCCCTCGGGGCTGTCGTCGGGCTCGGCGGAGAGGTCCTTGTCGCGGCCCCAGGTCTCGGGGGCGTACGTCTTCAGGTAGGTGTCGAAGTCGTAGCCGGGGACGGCGAAGGAGTCGCAGCCCGGGCCGTCCGCGTCGATGGTCCCCCTGACCTTGATGATCTTCGGGGCGTCCCCGCCGGCGGCGAGGGCGGCCTTGAAGGCGTCCCACGTGGTGACGGTGTAGACGTGCGCGGCGTCGGCCCGCGCGCCGCCGGTCGTGCCGGTCCCGTAGGCGCCCCAGCCGTCCTTGGCGGCCAGCACCTGGCGGGCGGGGTCGGTGTGCTGCGGGCAGGGCTGGGCGGCGGCGGTGGCGGTGGCGGCCGCCAGCACCACGGCCGTGCAGCCCGCGGCCACCGCGGCCATCCGGCGGACGCGGGCCGCGGACCTCCCGCTGCCGCGCCCCACGGCGCCCTCGCTGACGTGATCATGACATCTCAGGGTACGCACTGTGCGGTTCTCCTCGCTTACGGGGCCGAAGCCGGCCAGGTGATCCAGGACGGGGGGATCTCGTCGTGCAGCCGGACGACGTCGTGCGGCGCGAGCACACGGGTGCGCAGCAGCTCCCGCGCGACCAGCCGTGCCACGGCGATGGCGCCCGGCGGGTTGAAATGCGTGTTGTCCTGCTCGGTGGCGGTCCAGTTGAAGTACGTCCTGGTCCGCTCGGCGCCGAGCCGCTGCCACAGCGCGAGCGACAGCGCCTCGACGTCGAGCAGCGGCACGCCCTCCGCCGCGGCCAGCGCGCGCATCGCCGCCGGGTAGTCGCCGTGGGTGGGCACGGCGTCGCCGGCCGCGTCGAACCTGCGCCGCTCCACCGGCGTGGCGAGGACCGGGCGGGCGCCGCGGGCGCGGGCCCCCTCGACGTACAGACGCAGGTGGTCCTGGTACGTCGTCCAGGGCTCGGTGTACCGGGCGGGGTCGGCGGTCTTCTCGTCGTTGTGGGCGAACTGGACGAGCAGGACGTCGTGCGGGCGGATCACGGAGAGGACGGCCGCGAGCCGACCCTCGTCGACGAAGCTCTTCGAACTGCGCCCGTTCACGGCGTGGTCGGCGACGGTGACCCGGTGGGCCAGGAAGAACGGCAGGGCCATGCCCCAGCCGGTCTCGGGGGCCTCGTCGGCGTACTTCCGGGCGGCGGTGGAGTCACCGGCGATGTGCAGGGTGCGGGCCGGGGAGCGGCGGCCCGCGGCCCGCGCCGTGCCGGGCGCCGCGAGGGCGGCCGGCACGGCGGCGAGGGCCGCGGCGGTGAGCTGTCTGCGGGAGGGGCCGGGGAGGCCGGCGGGGCCGGTGAGGGACATGCCGCCGGTCAGTCCCTCTGCTGCTTCCACTCGGCCTGCGCCTTGTTCAGCTGCCCGGCCAGCGTCTCCAGGAACTGCTTCGCGGTCATCTTGCCGAGCAGCAGCTTCTGGAAGTTCGGCTCGTTGTCCGCCTTGGAGATGGTGTTCCAGTCGGGCAGGTAGTACGGCAGCTGCACGATCTTCGTGTTGCCGCCGTTGAGCGCCTCGGCCGCCAGCTTCGTCGGCTCGGACCGCTGGATCCAGGCGTCCTGGGCGGCCTCCGTGTTGGCGGGCACCTGGCCGGCGGCCTCGTTGAACTTGGAGTTCTCCCCGGCCGAGACGGCGAACTCGATGAACTTCCAGGCCGCCGTCTTGTTCTTGCCGGCCTTGAACAGGCTGAGTCCGTCCACCGGGTTGGACACCTGGACCCGGCTGCCGTCGGCCAGCGTCGGGTTGGGGATGCCGCGGAACTTGTCCTTGCCCAGCGCCTTGAGGTGGTCCTGGTAGGAGCCGAGGTTGTGGCTCAGCATGCCGATGGTGCCGCTGTCCCACTGGGCGACCATCTTGGTGAAGTCGTTGTTGACGTCGGCGGAGGGGGTGTCCTTCTTGTAGAGCGCGACGTACTTCTCCAGGGCGGCCACGTTCTTCGGGTCGTCGACGGTGGTCTTGTCGCCGTTCCAGAACGAGGTGATGCCGCTCTGTCCGTAGACCGCGTCCAGGGCCGGGGCGATGGCGCCCTCGCCGCCGCGGATGGTGAAGCCGAAGGCGTTCTTGCCCTTGTCGGTGAGCTTGTCCGCGGCCTGGTAGAACTTCGGCCAGCTGGTCGGGGCGTCCAGACCGGCCTTCCGGAACAGGTCCGTGCGGTACCACAGCGTGCCGTTGTTCACGGAGGTCGGCACCTGGTAGAGGGTCTCGCCGCCGCCCGCCGCCTTGCTGACGCCGAGCAGGTTCCGGCTGAGCTTCCCGTTCAGCGTGCTCTTCGCCAGCCGCCCGTCCAGCGGCTCCAGCGCGCCCTGGGCCGCCAGCTCGGCGAGCATGGCGGTGCCCACGCCGCCGACGTCGGGCAGTCCGCCGCCCTGGATCGCGGTGTCGTACTTGGACTGGGCGCTCGCCGCGGGGATGCCGACGTAGTGGACCTTGATGTCCGGGTACTTCTTCTCGAAGTCGGCGATGACCTGCTTCCAGATGTCGGTGCGCACACCGCCGTTGTTGTCCCAGAAGGTGATCTCGCCCTTGCCGGACCCCTCGGCCCCCTCGGCGCCGCCCGACCCGCTGCCGTCGTCGCCGCAGGCGGTGGCGGTGAGCGCGAGCGCGGAGCCCAGCGCGACGGCGAGGGCGGCGCGGCGCCTGCTTCTGTGGATGGTGGTCTTCACTGATCGGCTCTTCATGGATCGGCTCTCTTCTTCCGGATGCGACGAGAAATCGTGAAGCGGTGCGGAGCGGGGCAGTCGTTGAGACCGGGAGATCGGTGAGGTCGGTGAGGTCGGGGCGTTCGTCGAGGTCGCGGGGTGTCCTACGGAGCGGTGACGCGGAACCGGGTGAAGCCGGCCGTCCCGGCGTGCCCCGGCCCGGCGGGCGCGCACGCGAACAGGCCGAGCAGGGCGCCGACCCAGCGCCAGGGGGTGGCGGCGAAGACCTGGCCGGAGGGCCGCAGGCCGTCGCCGAGGTTGTAGAAGAAGCGGCAGCGCGCCCCGGCGCCGATCTCGACGCGCAGCCCGGCCCGCCCGCCGGGTGCGGCTCGCGGGGAATCGGCGTCGCGTTCGCCGCCGCCGTCCCGCTCGGCGAACCGGTGCACCAGGCGGACGGTGCCGTCGCCCTCGCGCCGCAGCCCGATCCAGCAGTACGCGTCCCCGAGGACGGCAAGTCCCGCCCGCGCCCCCGGGCCGGTGCCGTCCAGTCGCAGTTCCGTCTCGACCGTGCAGGGCCGGCCCGGCAGCCGCTGGGTGAGGACATGGGGCAGCGTGCGCAGGTCGTCCGCGCCCTGCGAGCGGACGCAGGTCAGCCGCAGGCCGTCGCCCGAGTGGTGGGTGGCCCAGCCGTCGCGGGGGTTGGCGGTCCACTGCCACTGCCGGCCGTACCGGCCGCCGGGGAAGTCGTCGTCGGTGGCGGGCGCGGCGGGCGGCTGCGGCGGCAGGGCGGGTTTGCGGTGGACGGCGACGGGGGCGCCGTCGTCACCGATGACCGGCCAGCCGTCCCCGCCCTCCCAGCGCATCGGCTGGAGGTGGACGACCCTGCCGTACGCGCCGCGCTGCTGGAAGTGCAGGAACCAGTCCTCGCCCTGCCGGGTGCGCACCCAGCCGCCCTGGTGGGGGCCGTTGACGCCGGTGTCCTTCTGCTCCAGGACGACCCGGTGCTCGTAGGGCCCGAAGAAGTCGCGCGCGCGGAAGGCGCCCTGCCAGCCGGTCTCCACTCCCCCGGCGGGGGCCAGGATCCAGAACCGGCCGTCGTGCCGGTACAGCTTGGGCCCTTCGAGGGTGAACCAGCCGGGGATCCGGTCGGCGTCGACGATCACCTTGCCCTCGTCGAGGAGTTCGGTGCCGTCGGGGTGCATGCGGTGGCCGGTGAGCCGGTTCTTGACGCCGGAGCGGGAGCGGGCCCAGGCGTGCACGAGGTAGGCCTCGCCGGTCTCCTCGTCCCACAGCGGGCACGGGTCGATGAGTCCCTTGCCGGCCTTGACGAGGTGGGGGCGGGTCCAGGGGCCGCGGAAGGCGGGGGCGTTGATCTGGAAGATGCCGTGGTCGGGGTCGCCCCAGAAGATCCAGAAGCGGTCGTCGTGGTGGCGCAGGGAGGGCGCCCACACCCCCCGGTCGTGGCGGGGCAGGCGGAACCCGGCGTCCGGTTCGAGGCGTTCGAGGGCGTGCCCGACCAGGGTCCAGTTGACCAGGTCGCGGGAGTGCAGCAGCGGCAGTCCGGGGGCACGGCCGAAGCTGGAGGCGGTGAGGTGGTAGTCGTCGCCGACGCGCAGCACGTCGGGGTCGGACCAGTCGGCGTCCAGGACGGGGTTCGCGTAGGTGCCGTCGCCGAGGTCGGCGCCGGGCAGGCTCATCGGGTCACCGCCTCGCGGGCCAGGGCCGCCGCCTCGTCGCGGCCGAGCCGGCCGTCGGCGACGACGGTGACGACGCGGCGTACGACGCTCTCGCCGGGCGCGACGGCCAGCCGTTCGGCGCAGGCCAGCGAGGAGCCGACGCCCGGGTAGTCGGCGGCCCGTACGAACCAGGGGTCGCGGCGGGTGGCGTCGGTGGCCCCGGCGAACACCAGGGTCCAGGTGCGCCCCGCCAGGGCCAGCCAGTCGGCGCGGGTGCCGTGCACCGCCGCCTCGCCCTCGGCCGCGCCGGTGAAGGCGTGCGCGGGCTCGTCCTCCTTGCGGGCGCGCCAGAAGAAGCCGCCGTAGGCCGCGCCGGGGCGCCCGTTGGTGGCGGGGCTGCCGAGGGAGAGCGGGGCGCCGGTGACGTTGGTGAGGGAGAAGGCGAGGTCCAGTGACCAGGCGGTGCCGGTGAGCGGGGCGGCGGTGACGGTGCGGTGTTCCCTGAGCAGTTCGCGGCCGGCGGCCACCCAGCGCAGCTCCTCCTCGAAGCGGTCGCTCCCGCGGAGCGCGAACCCGGTGTGCCGCTGGGCGCCGTGGTTGTCCAGTTCGACCGGGCCCCGGTCGCGGACGAAGGTCCGGCCGCCCCAGAAGTTGTGCCCCTCGACGTCGGGGACGGCGACACCGACGCCGAGGTGGTGGAGGTGGTCGGCGGGGCTCAGTTCGGTGACGGCGGTGCCGGCCAGGGTGGTGACGGGGTGCAGGTAGGGGCGGGGGGCGAGCCGGTCGGGCAGTTCGGGCCGGGTGACGCAGCGGGCGACCGGGCGGCCCGCGACCCGCAGCACCGGGGAGTCGTTCGCTGTCATCCGCGGGTCATCTCCTTCGGCCGGCTCCAGGCGGCGCCGAGTTCGGAGTACAGGGAGAGGGTGTCGGCCGCGGCCGCGACGAGCCCGTCGACGCCGGGCACGGTCCGCCGGTGCTCGCCGGGAGGCGTCCGCCAGGCCGCGGCGGGCAGCGGCGCGGGGTCCGGCGCGGTGCGGACGGCTTCGACGAGCCGCATGAAGGCGCCGGTGGCGTCGGGCGGGGCCAGCAGGTCCGCCCCGGCGGTGAGGTGCGCGAGCAGGTTCTCCAGCAGGTCGGTGCGGCCGTGGTGGAACTCCTGCGGGCCGTGGCCGGCGCGTTGCAGCAGCACCCGGTCCTGCTTGTACCAGAAGGTGATCCGGCCGCTGGTGCCGTGCACCAGGACGTAGGGCTCGCCGGGGTGTTCGGCGCACAGGGTCGCGGCGACGGTGAGCGGTGCGCGGGTGGTGGTGAGGCGGGCGCAGGAGGTGTCGTCGGACTCGATGGCGTTGGCCCGCCACAGCTCGGTCTCGATGCGGGTGACGTCCTGTGCGCGGGTGGTGCCGAGCAGGGCGAGGGCGGTGGCGGTGATGTGGGCGAGCGGGTTGGTGAGGACGCCGTCGACCACGTCGGTGCCGTTCAGGCGGCGCCTGCCGGCCCAGGGGGCGCGCCGGTAGTACGCCTCGTCGCGTGCCCAGGCTCCGGCGCCGCCCGCTCCGGTGACCTCTCCGATCGCGCCCTGGGCGATCAGTTCCCGGACGGCGGGCACGGCGTGCGAGCCCAGTGACTGGAAGCCGATCTGGCAGGCCACGCCGGCCCGTGCGATCTCGTCGGACAGGCGCCGGAACTCGGCCATCGACGGCGTGGGCGGCTTCTCCAGGAGGATGTGCACGCCCCGCTCGGCGGCGGTGAGCGCCAGGCCGGTGTGGGTGGGGATGGGGGTGCACAGGACGGCGACGCGCGCGCCGGTGGTGTCCAGCAGGGCGCCGAGGTCGGCGGACTGCGCGGGGCTGCCCAGTCCGGCGGGGATCTCGCCGGCGGTGAGCGGGGCCGGTTCGCAGATGCCCACCAGCCGGACGAGGCCCTTCCCCTGGAGGCGGCGGAGGTTGTCGAGGTGGGTGCGGCCGTGGCCGCGGGCCCCGGCGAGCACGACCGGGACGGGCAGGGACAGGGGTGCGGGTGCGGTCGTCATCCCTTCACCGCCCCCGCGCTGAAGCCGGTGATCAGCCACTTCTGGATGAAGGCGAAGACGACGACCACCGGGACGGCGGCGATGATGCCGCCCGCGGCCAGGGCGCCGAGGTCGACGCTGTCCGCGCTCATCAGGGTGCTGAGGCCGACGGGGATGGTCTGCTTGCCCTGGTCGGACAGGAACATCAGGGCGAACAGGAAGTGGTTCCAGGCGTGCACGAACGCGAAGGAGCCGACGGCGATCAGTCCGGGCCGCAGCAGCGGCAGGACGACGATCCGGAAGGCGGCGAACCGGTTGCAGCCGTCCACCCAGGCGGCCTCCTCCAGGGAGGGCGGCACGTTCCGGATGAAGCCGCTGATCAGGATCATCGACAGCGGCAGCTGGAAGACGGTCTCGGCGACGATGACACTGCCCAGCGAGTTGATCATGGACAGCTTGGCGAAGATCTGGAAGAGCGGGACCAGCAGCAGCGCGCCGGGGACGAACTGCGAGCACAGCAGCCCCAGCATGAACGCCCGCTTCATCCGGAAGTCGAACCGGGCGAGCGCGTAGCCGCCGGCCAGCGCGACCACCGTGGTGAGCACCAGCGTCGCCAGGCCGACCAGGACGCTGTTCTGGAAGTAGGTGCCGAAGCTGCGCTCGGTCCACACCTTCTCGAAGTGGTCGAAGGTGACCGGCCAGGGCACCAGTGAGGTGGAGCCCGCCGGGCGCAGCGCGAACAGCAGGATCCAGTAGAACGGGATCAGGGTGAAGACCAGGTAGGCCGAGAGCGGCAGGTAGATGTGCCGGCGCGGTACCTCGTCCCAGGCGCGGCGCCTGCCGCGCGGGCGCTCGGGCGCGGGGGCCGCCCGTTCGGGCGCGGGGGCGATCTCGGTGATCACTTCTCGTCACCTCCGAACTTGCTCAGCCGCAGATAGACGATCGAGCAGAAGAGCAGGATCACGAACGCCACCGTGGTCAGGGCGGAGGCGTAGCCGAAGTTGTGGGCGTCGACGCTGGTGTTGGCGATGTAGAGCGGGAGGGTGGTGGTCTCGCCGGCCGGGCCGCCGCCGGTGAGGGTGTAGAGCAGGTCGACGTTGTTGAACTCCCACACCGCGCGCAGCAGCGTGGACAGGACGATGGCGTCCTTCAGATGGGGCAGGGTGATGTGCCAGAACTGCTTGAGGCGGCTCGCCCCGTCGACCTCGGCGGCCTCGTACAGGTCCTTGGAGACGGACTGGAGGTCGGCGAGGATGAGGATGGCGAAGAAGGGCACGCCCCGCCACAGGTCGGCGACGACCGCCGCCGGGAAGACGGTGGAGGTGTCCGACAGCCAGCTGGTGCCGTAGGAGCCGAGGCCCAGGTCGGCGAGGGTAACGGCTGATGCCGGTCTGGGAGTTGTAGAGCAGCACCCAGATCGCGGAGGTGAGCACCCCGGAGACGGCCCACGGGGAGAACACCAGCGCCCGGCCGAGCGAGCGGCCCACGAAGGTCTGGTTGACGATCAGGGCGAGGGCGAGTCCGAACAGGAGCTGGAGGCCGACCTCGACGACGACCCACTTGGCGCTGAAGGTCAGCGTGTCCCAGAACTGGGGGTCGTGGCGGAAGGCCTGGGTGAAGTTGTCGAGGCCGGCCCAGCCGTTGCGCCACGGTTTGGTGGGGTTGTAGTTGCGCAGGCTGTAGTAGAAGACGCTGAGCACCGGGTAGGCGATGAAGCCCAGCATGAGCAGGGCGGCGGGGGCGATCAGCAGGTAGGGCAGCCTGCGCGGCGTGGCGGAGGCCCGGCGCCGCCGGGGTGGCGCGGGCGGTTTCGCCACGGCTGCGGCTTGGGCCATGACTGTTCTCCGTTCGCAGTGGGGCGGATACAGCGCGTGCGGGAAGCGCTTGCTGTGTACACGTGATCGAGGGATCCGGGGGCTTGCCCGGTCCGGCGGGGAGTCAGCCCGCGTACGGGTCCGGAACGTTGCCCGGCCGGGCCAGGAACTCGAAGTCGCAGCCGGTGTCGGCCTGGGTGATCTGGTCGGCGTAGAGGGCGCCGTAGCCGCGTTCGTAACGCGCGGGCGGCGGGGTCCACTCGGCCCGGCGGCGCGCCAGCTCCTCGTCGTCGACCTCCAGCCGGAGGGTGCGCGCCTCGACGTCGAGGGTGATCGCGTCGCCGGTGCGGACCAGGGCGAGCGGCCCGCCGACGTACGACTCGGGCGCCACGTGCAGCACGCACGCGCCGTAACTGGTGCCGCTCATCCGGGCGTCGGAGATGCGGACCATGTCCCGCACGCCCTGCTTGAGGAGGTGGCCGGGGATCGGGAGCATGCCGTACTCGGGCATGCCGGGGCCGCCCTGCGGGCCCGCGTTGCGCAGCACCAGCACGCTGTCGGCGGTGATGTGCAGCGACGGGTCGTCGATGGTGCGCTGCATGGTCCGGTAGTCGTCGAAGACGACGGCCGGGCCGGTGTGCCGCAGCAGGTGCGGTTCGGCGGCGATGTGCTTGATGACGGCGCCGTCGGGGCAGAGGTTGCCGCGCAGGACGGCCACCCCGCCCTCGGGCGCGACCGGGTTGTCGCGGGGCCGGATCACGTCGTCGTCGTGCACCAGGGCGCCGGCGAGCTGTTCGCGCAGGCTGTCGTGGGCCGCGGTCGGCCGGTCCAGGTGGAGCAGATCGGGGATGCGGGAGAGGAAGCCGGGCAGCCCGCCCGCGAAGTGGAAGTCCTCCATGAGGTACTTCCGGCCGCCGGGACGGACGTCGGCGAGGACCGGGACCGTGCGGGCGATGCGGTCGAAGTCGTCGAGGGTGAGCTTCACCCCGGCCCGGCCGGCCATCGCGATCAGGTGGATGACCGCGTTGGTGGAGCCGCCGAGCCCGAGGACGGTGGTGACGGCGTCCTCGAAGGCCTCGCCGGTGAGGATGTCGCTCAGCCGGCGGTCCTTGTGGACGAGTTCGACGATCGTCATCCCGGCCCTGGCCGCCATCCGGTCGTGACCGGAGTCCACCGCCGGGATGCTGGAGGCGCCGGGCACGGTCACGCCGAGCGCCTCGGCGGCGGCCGTGAGGGTGGAGGCGGTGCCCATGGTCATGCAGTGGCCGGGCGAACGGGCCAGGCCGCTCTCCAGTTCGGCCATCTCGCAGTCGCCGATGAGTCCGGCCCGCCTGTCGTCCCAGTACTTCCACATGTCGGTGCCCGAGCCGAGGACCTCGCCCCGCCAGTGGCCCGGCAGCATCGGCCCGGCGGGCACGAACACGGCGGGCAGGTCGACGCTGGCCGCGCCCATGAGCAGGGCGGGCGTGGACTTGTCGCAGCCGCCCATCAGCACGGCGCCGTCGACCGGGTAGGAGCGCAGCAGCTCCTCGGTCTCCATGGCGAGCAGGTTGCGGTAGAGCATCGGCGTCGGCTTCTGGAAGGTCTCGCTGAGGGTGGAGACCGGGAACTCCAGCGGGAAGCCGCCCGCCTGCCACACCCCGCGCTTGACGGCCTGGGCGCGCTCGCGCAGGTGGACGTGGCAGGGGTTGATGTCGGACCAGGTGTTGAGGATCGCTATGACCGGCTTGCCCAGGTGCTCCTCGGGCAGGTAGCCGAGCTGGCGGGTGCGGGCGCGGTGGCTGAAGGAGCGCAGGCCGTCGGTGCCGTACCACTGGTGGCTGCGGAGGTCCTCGGGACGCTTGCGGGGCGCGCTCATATCGACCACCCGGCGGCGATGGCGGCGACCTCGGCACGTCCGCTCTCGGGCAGCGGCTTGCTGGGCGGGCGCACGTCCCGGCGGCACAGGCCGAGCGAGGCGAGGGCCTCCTTGACCACGGTGACGTTGTCGGCGGAGCCGCCCGCCGCGCGCAGTTCCTCGAAGCGGCGGATCTGCTCCCACACCTTCATCGCGGCCGGGTAGTCGCCGGCCCGCAGCGCCTCCAGCATGTTCCGGGAGACGGCGGGGGCGACGTTGACCAGGCCGGAGGTGAAGCCGGTGGCCCCGGCGGAGAAGTACGAGGGCGCGTACGGCTCGGCGAGACCGGCCACCCAGACGAAGCGGTCCAGGCCCGCGTCCCGGGCGAACGCGGCGAAGCGGGCCGCGTCGGGGACGGCGTACTTGACGCCGACGACGTTGGGGCAGGCGTCGGCGAGTTCGGCGAGGCGGGCGCCCGGCAGCTGGGCGTTGCGCAGGTAGGGCACGACGCCCAGGTCGGGCACCGCCTCCGCGATGGCACGGTGGTAGTCGACCCAGCCGCCCTGGGAGACGTAGGGGTGGACGGGCTGGTGGACCATGACCATCTGCGCGCCCAGTTCGCGGGCGTGCCGGGCGGAGGCGACGGCGGTGGGGATGTCGTGGCCGACGCCGACGAGGACGCTCGCCCGGTCCCGGCTCTCCTCGACGGTCAGTTCGGTGACCAGTCGGCGCTCCTCGGGCGTGAGGGCGTAGAACTCGCCGGTGTTGCCGCACGGGGTGAGGGTGGTGATGCCGCCGTCGAGCAGGCGGTGCAGCAGCGCCCGGTGGGCGTGGCGGTCGACGGAGCCGTCCTCGGCGAACGGGGTCACCGGGATCGCCACCACCTCGGCCAGGGCCGCCCGCTGGGTCTCGAAGGTCGCGCCGCTCATGTCCGGCCCTCCTCGGCGGGGTTGTCGAGGGCGTCCGGGGTGTCGAGGACCCCGGGGAAGGCCCGGTGCACGAAGGAGGCGATGTGGGAGTGCAGGGCGCGGGCCGCGCCGTCGGCGTCGCCGTCCAGGGCGAGCCGCAGGATCTCCCGGTGCTCGGCGGCCTCCTGCTCCCAGGAGGGGTCGGCGGACCAGGCGACGGCGGAGACCAGCGCGGCCTGGTCGCGGACCTCGTCGAGCATCCGGCCGAGCAGCGGGTTGCCGCAGGGCAGGTACAGGGCGCGGTGGAACTCGCGGTTGGCCAGCGAGCGTTCGGCGGTGTCCGTGGCCTCGTCGGCGCGCCGCAGGGCGTCCTGGGCGGCGTCGAGGGAGGCGGCGCGCCGGACCGAGCGCCGCAGCGCCTCCGGCTCCAGCAGCAGGCGTACGTCGTAGACCTCGCGCGCCATGTCCGCGTCCACCATGCGCACGGTGACGCCCTTGTACTGGTTCATCACCACCAGTCCGGTACCGGCCAGGGTCTTGAGCGCCTCGCGCACGGGGGTCTTCGACACCCCGAACTGTGCGGCGAGTTCGGTCTCGACCAGCGCCTGCCCGGGGGTCAGCTGCCCGGTGAGGATGCGGTGTTTGATCCCCTCCTGCACGAACTGCGTGCGGGAGGGGATGGGCGTGGGCACAGAGGTCATGCGCGCCTCTCGGATCTCGCGTATCGCGTCTCATATATGACGTACGAAGTACGACGCGATGAAGGTAAGAGGGGCGCGGGACTTCGTCAACGCTTCTGACAGAAAAAGGGGTTGAGGGAGCCGACGCGGAGCGAGGGAGCCGACGTGGACGGCCCGGGGCGGGGGCCTGCCGGGCGGGGGCGAGGACCCTGCCGGACTTGGGCGGTGCCCTGCCGGGCGGGGCGGGAGCCCTGCCGGGCGGAGGCATGGAGGGTCGGGGGCGCGTCAACCCGGTGAAGGCCGCACGCGGCTCGGACGCTGCCCGGGGGTGACCGCCGCCGCCGGCCCGGGAGGCCTGGTCCGGCGGCGGCAGGGCGGCCCGGCGGGGGCCCGGCAGAGGCAGAAGCCCGCAGGACGGAGGCGGAGGGCCGGCGGGGACGGGGGCGGGGCAAGGGGAGAGGCCCCGCAGGGGCGCGGTTGTCCGCACCGATCCCGGGCGGGCGCCACCGGGACCGCCCGGAGCCGGACACGGCGTCCGCTTCGGTGCGCGGCGGGGACAGCCGGAGTGCCGGCTCCGGCGGCGGCCGGGGTGAAGGGGGCGGCTGCGGGCCGGGGCCCGGGGGGTCAGGGGTAGGGCTGCCAGTTCGGGTTCCGGCCGCTCAGACCCACCGCCCGGTCCAGGAGCGGGGCGTGCTCGGGGACGGGGACGACGGGCCCGAAGATGCCGGCGCCCCGCCCCGGGTCCTGGCCGGCCGCGGCGCGCAGGAAGCCGTACGCCGCCTGGAGCGCGGCCGGATCCGGCTCGTAGGCCTGGCCGGTGGCGCGGGCCAGGTCCCAGCCGTGGATCACCAGTTCGTCCGCGACGACGGCGCCGGCGACCTCCCCCGGCAGGTCGACGCCGCCCGCGCGGGTCATGCCGGTCCAGGCGGCCGGATCACGCCATGCCCCGGCGAGGTCGTCGAGCACGCGCGGCAGTTCCTCGCGCCAGCCCGGCCCGACGTCCGGCACGGTCGTGTCCGGGCGGGTGTCGGTCGTGGCGCCCAGGTTCTTGCGGGCGGCGTCACGGAAGGCGACGGACAGGCCCAGCAGGTGACCCAGGAGATGGCGGGCCGCCAGGTCCGGGCAGGGCGTCGGGGCCGAGAGGTGCTCCTCGCGCACTCCCCGCGCCAGCCGGGCCACGACAGCAGCCTGTGGTCCCAGATCGAAGATCGGTTCGGTCATCGCCTGCTCCTTGAGATCGCGGGAGGTCTTCCCTCACCACAGGGGCAGACCGCCCCCGGCACCGGATCTCATCGGCCGCCGGCCCGGCGGTACGTGCGGGGTTCCGGACGCCGGGGTCGGTGGGCTCGGCCGCGCGCCGGACCCCGTGGCCCGGACCGTCCGCTCCCCGCCTCAGCACCGGGCGGCCCCCGGCCCCGCGCAGGCCCCCGCTCAGGCCGCCAGGCGGGTGCGTCCGGCGTCACCGCAGGCCGGGACCGGCCGCCCCCGGAACATGACGGATGCCGCACCGCGGTCCCCCGCCCGCGCGGTGCGCGCACCGGGGCACCTGCCCGATCCGCACGGCGGGACCTCAGCCGCACTCTCAGGAGGCATGACGACGACCGACGTGACGTTGCCGCCCCTGCTGCGCGTGCTGCGCGACCGGCGGGCGGGGCTGTGCCTGGCGGCCGTGGTGGTCTCCGGCTTCGGGACGTCCGCGCTGTGGCTGGCGTCCGGCGTGTGGGCCAAGGACCTCACCGGTTCCACCGGGCCGGCCGCGCTGTGCCTGGTCGCGATGTGGGCGCCCACCCTGGCCGGGCCGCCGCTGGGCGCACTCGCCGACCGCGCCCGCCGCAAACCCCTGCTGGTCACCACGAACCTGCTGCTCGCGGCCCTCCTCCTGCCCCTCCTCGCGCTGGCTTCCCCCGGCCGGCTCTGGCTCCTGTACGCGGTGCTGTTCCTCTACGGCGCCCTGGGCGTGGTGGTCGACGCCGCGCAGTCCGCGCTGGTCGCCGAGGCCGTCGACCCGGCGCTGCTCGGCGACTTCAACGGACTGCGGACGACCGCGACGGAGGGCATGAAACTGCTGGCCCCGCTGGCCGGGGCGGGCCTGTACGCCGCGTACGGCGGCGCCTGGGTGGCCCTGCTCGACGCGGTCACGTTCGTGCTGGCGGCGGCCCTGTACGCCCTGCTGCGCGTCCGCGAGCAGCCGCCGCGGCGACCGGCCGGCTCCTGGCGGGCGCACACCGCCGAGGGCGTGCGCCGCCTCTGGTCCGATCCGCGTCTGCGCCCGCTGGTGCTGGCCGGCGCGGCCACGATGCTGTGCGCGGGCGTGAACGGCGCACTGGTCTACACGGTCGTGGACTCCCTCGGTCACGCACCCGCGTACGCGGGCGTGCTGTACGCCGTCCAGGGCGCCGGTTCGGTGGTGACCGGGCTCGCCTCGGGCGCCGGGCTGCGCCGTCTGGGCGGGCGCCGGTTCGCGGCGTACGGGATCGCCCTGACGGCCGTCGCGGTGGCCCTGCGGGCCGTTCCGTCCGACCCGTTGGTGCTGGGCTGCTGCGCGGCGATCGGGGCGGGGCTGCCCTGCGTGCTGATCGCCGCGTTCACGGCCGTGCAGCACGGGACACCGGGTGCGCTGGTCGGCCGGGTGACGGCGACGGCGCACACCCTCGTCCTGGTGCCGAACGTCGTGGGCCTGGCGGTGGGCGCGTGGCTGGCCGGGAGCGTCGGCCACCGGCTCCTGCTGGGCGTGCTGGGCGCGGCCCTGCTGACCGTGTCGGCCGCCCTGGCGGCCCCGGCCCACGGGCCGCAGGACCCCCCGGCGGCGGCCACCGACACCCCCGGCACCGGCACCGGCACCGGCACCGGCACCGGCACCGGCAGCACGTGACCGGGCGCCCGCCCGCGGCCGGCCCGTCGCCCCGTCCCAGCCCCCGGCCTCACACCCGCGCGAGTGCGGCCCGCGTCGCCGCCAGGTCGGCGTCCGAGGCCAACCCGGCGTGGTAGAGCCGCAGTTCGCTCGCGCCGAGGTCCCGGGCGCGGGCGGCGTCGGCGGCGAGGCCGGCCGGGTTGCCGCCCATGCCGGAGACGATCGTCAGGTTGGCTGCCAGGACGGCGTCCGCGCGCCCCTGCCCGGCGAAGGGTGCGAGCAGGCCCGCACCGCCCGTGCAGGGCACCACGACCCCGTCCGCGACGGACAGGACGTGCGCGGGGTCGACGCCCGCGTTGGCGCCGCAGTGGTAGGAGACCGGGTCGGCGTGCAGCAGCACCCGGAAGCCCTCGGGCGCCGCCGCGCGGACCGCCGCGACGGCCTCCTCCTGGAGGGTGCGCGCCCTCTCGTCGCGCCACGCGCGCGTGCCCGCCGCCTCGCGCGCGCCGAGCAGCTTCTCGACCGCGGGCCAGCCGTCCCCGGAGGGCGCCCCCCGCCACACCGGCTCCAGCGCGGTGCGCACGGCATCCGCCAGGGCGTCCGCGTCCAGGCCCTGTCCGCCGTAGCCGGCGCGGCAGGCCGGGCAGAAGCACAGGGACATCAGGTACTGCCCGGCGTCGCCCAGGCCGACCCCGGCGGTCTTGTCGTGGGCGTGCAGGTGGGCGAGCCCGTACCAGCCGAGGGACTCCAGTTCGGTGCCGCGCGCGCCGGGCCGTACGGCGGCCTCGGCGGCCAGGTCGACGAGGTACGCGCGGGTGGCGGGCTGGGCGATGCAGGGCGCCCACGGGTAGCGGTCGCCGTAGGCGTTGACGACGGAGGTCCCGGGGTGTTCGGCGCCGAGCCGCGAGTTGTGCGCGAGGACGACCCAGGTGTGCACCTCGAGCCCGGCCGCGGCCAGTGCCCGCGCCGCCTCGCCGTACGCGTCCCCCGGCGCCCAGTCACCGGCGGGCCGGGGGCGCAGCGCCCGCCCCTGCCAGCGGTCGCCGGGCGGGTAGAGGACGGCCGCGTACTCGGCGGTGACCACGCGGTGGCGCGGGTGACGGGGGGTCAGCGCCCGTGTGGAGTGGTAGGCGGCGGCCAGGGTCACCGCTGTCACGCCGAGCCCGGCGATGCGCTCCGCCGCCGCCGGATCGCCGTTGACGTCCCAGGGGTAGACGAACGCCGACGCCCTCACGCGTCACCCCCGAGCAGCGCGTATCCGCGTTCGATGAGCCGGGCGAGCTGCTCGACGTGGTCCTCGGCCGGTTCGTGCAGCGGCGGCCGCACCTCGCCCACGTCCAGCCCCCGCAGCCGTACGCCCGCCTTGACCAGGGAGACGGCGTACCCCCTGCCCTGGGCGCGCAGTTCGACGAAGGGACGGTAGAAGCCGTCCAGGAGCCGGTGCGCGGTGGTGTCGTCGCCGTCGCGCAGCGCCCGGTGGAAGGCGAGGGCGATCTCGGGGACGAAGCAGAAGACGGCCGAGGAGTAGAGGGTGATGCCGAGGCCACGGTAGGCGAGCTGGGTCTGTTCGGCGGTGGGCAGGCCGTTGAAGTACAGGAAGTCGCCGGGGACTTCGGTGCGCACCGCGCTGACGACGCGCTGCATGAGGTCCAGGTCGCCGAGGCCGTCCTTGAGGCCGATGACGCCGTCGGTGCGGGCCAGGGCGACGGCGGTGTCCGGGGTGAACACCGCATTGTCGCGCTGGTAGACGATGACGGGCAGCGCGGTCGCGGCGGCCACTTCGCGGTAGTGCCGCAGCAGTCCTTCCTGTGCGGCGGCGACGAGGTAGGGCGGCATGGCGAGCAGGCCGTCCGCCCCGGCGGCCTCGGCGAGGCGCGCGTAGCGCACGGCGAGCGCGGTGCCGTACCCGGCGCCCGCCACGACCGGGACACGGCCCTCGGCCGCCTCGACGGCGGCGCGGACGCAGGTCTCGAACTCCTCGGGCGTCAGCGCGTGGAACTCGCCGGTGCCGCAGCACGCGAAGACGGCGGCGGCACCGGCCTCGACCCCTTGGCGCACATGGGCGCGGTAGGCGTCCAGGTCGAGGGCGCCGTCGTGGCCGTAGGCGGTGACGGGGAAGAACAGCGGCCCGCTGGGGATGCTGAGGCGTTCGGCGAGGGGGGCTGACGGCACGGGCTCTCCCTAGGGGCAGTCACTCACGCTTCTGATCGATGTCCATATTCATGAACAAGCCCACGCTAAGCGGCCCTCACCTGGCCGGTCAAGCGGGCGATCCGGCGAGCGGCAGCGGATTTCCCCCGTACGCGGCACACTTGACGGCGCGCGCCCGCGATCCCTAGCGTGTCCATGCATGTGAATCGCGTCCACGCATACGGCTTTCCCTGTACTCCCGTACGCGTGGCTCCCGCCGCCCCGTACGCCCGGTTCACGTCCCCGCACACGGCTGGTTGACGCAAGGAGACCGTAGATGCCCGCTCCCCGCACCGTTCTGCTCACCGGCGCCGCCGGCGGGCTCGGCACCCTGATGCGGGACCTGCTGCCCGAGTACGGCTACACGCTCCGCCTCCTCGACATCCGGCCGATCGAGGGCGAGCCGGACGCCGTCACCGCCGACCTCGGCGACAAGGAGGCCCTGCGCGCCGCGGTCCGGGGCGTCGACGCGATCGTCCACCTCGCCGGGATCTCGCTGGAAGCCCCGTTCGAGAAGATTCTCAAGGCCAACATCGAGGGCACGTACAACCTGTACGAGGCGGCCCGCGAGGAGGGCGTCGGACGCATCGTCTTCGCCTCCTCCAACCACGCGATCGGCCACACCCCCCGCCCGCGCGGCGACGACCCGCTGATCCCGGTCGACACCCCGCGCCGCCCCGACACCTTCTACGGCCTGTCGAAGTCGTTCGGCGAGGACCTCGCCCAGCTCTACTGGGACAAGCACGGCCTGGAGACCGTCTCCGTGCGCATCGGCTCCTGCTTCCCCGAGCCGACCAGCGTGCGCATGCTCTCGGTGTGGATGAGCCCCGCCGACGGCGCCCGCCTCTTCCACGCCGCCCTCACCGCCGAGCACGTCGGCCACACCGTCGTCCACGGCTCCTCCGCCAACACCCGCCTGTGGTGGGACCTGTCCACCGCGCGGGCGCTCGGTTACGAACCGCGGGACGACTCCGAGCCGTACGCCGCGAAGCTCATCGCCGAGCAGGGCGAACTCGACCCGGACGACAAGGCGCACGCCTACCTGGGCGGCCACTTCGTGACCGACCCGCCGATCTGGCCCTACTGACGCCCCCCACCGGGCTCCCCTGACGCCCCAGGCCCCGCTCCGCTCACGGCCTCCGGTTCCCCTGACGCCCGCGCCGATCCGGCGCCGCCGACGCCCGCGCCGATCCGGTCACGCCGGCCGCCCCGCCGGCCGGTCGAGGGCCGCTCCGCACGGCCGGGAACCACCCCTGCCCTCACCGGTCCCAAGGCGCGCGGGCACCGAACGGGCCCGCCCGCCTCCGCGTACGGGCATCCGCCGTGCCCGATCCCACCTCCGGCCGGGCAGCCCCGCAGGTCCGAGACGGACACGCACCCCCGGAAACGGGCACACCCGGGCAGCATCGAGCCCGCAACAGACCTGGTCGGCGCCGCGCACCCGCTGTACAACTGTGCCCCGAGGGCCCCACCGGGCCCGAACGGGCAACGCCAGGAGGGCAGGTGCAGACCATGGGCGCGCGGACCGCGGAGGAACGGCAGCGGGAGATCGTGCGGACCGCGCGGGCCACCGGCCAGGTCGACGTCACCGCGCTGGCCGGCGAACTCGGCGTGGCCAAGGAGACCATCCGCAGGGACCTGCGCGCCCTGGAGGACCACGGTCTCGTCCGCCGCACCCACGGCGGCGCCTATCCGGTGGAGAGCGCCGGCTTCGAGACGACCCTCGCCTTCCGGGCCACCAGCCACGTCCCCGAGAAACGCCGGATCGCCGCGGCGGCGGCCGATCTGCTCGGGGACGCCGAGACGGTCTTCGTGGACGAGGGGTTCACCCCGCAGCTGATCGCCGAGGCCCTGCCGAGGGACCGGCCGCTGACCGTGGTCACCGCGTCCCTGCCGGTCGCGGGCACCCTCGCCGGGGCCGCGAACGTGTCGGTGCTGCTGCTCGGCGGCCGGGTCCGGGCGGGCACGCTGGCCACCGTCGACCACTGGACGACGAAGATGCTCGCCGGTTTCGTCCTCGACCTCGCCTACATCGGCGCCAACGGCATCTCCCGCGAGCACGGTCTGACCACCCCCGACCCGGCCGTCAGCGAGGTCAAGGCACAGGCGATGCGGGCGGCCCGGCGCACCGTCTTCGCCGGAACGCACACCAAGTTCGGCGCGGTCAGTTTCTGCCGGTTCGCCGAGGTCGGCGCGGTGGAGGCGATCGTGACCAGCACCCTGCTCCCGGCGGCCGAGGCCCACCGCTACGCCCTGCTCGGCCCGCAGGTCGTCCGGGTCTGAGACCCGGCCCGCCCCGCCGCCCGGCCGCGCCCGTCCGGGCACCCGGTCCCGGCCGCCGCTGCCGCGGAAGACCCCCGCACGCCGTGGCGGCACACCCTGCCGCACCCCTTGTCTCCCCCTCCATCCCACTCCCCTACGTCCAGGAGCGATCCATGCGAACCCAGAGCCGACGGCGGCCACCGCGAGCGACACTCGCCCTGGCCGCCGCAGGGACGCTGCTCGCCCCGCTGCTCTCCGGCTGCTGGGTCGGGGCGGGCGGAGCCGGTTCCGGCGGCGACTCCATCAACGTGCTGATGGTCAACAACCCGCAGATGACGGAGTTGCAGAAGCTCACCGCCGCGCACTTCACCAAGGAGACCGGCATCAAGGTGAACTTCACCGTGCTGCCGGAGAACGACGTCCGCGACAAGATCAGCCAGGACTTCGCCAACCAGGCGGGCCAGTACGACGTGGCCACCCTCTCCAACTACGAGATCCCCATCTACGCCCGCAACGGCTGGCTGCACGCGATGGACTCCTACGTCGCCCGCGACCGGGGCTTCGACCAGCAGGACGTCCTCGCGCCGATGCGCCAGTCCCTCACCGCCGACGACGGCAAGCTCTACGGCGAGCCCTTCTACGGCGAGTCGTCCTTCCTCATGTACCGCAAGGACGTGTTCGCGGCCAAGGGCCTGACCATGCCCGCCCACCCCACCTGGCAGCAGATCGCCGGCCTCGCCGCGAAGGCCGACGGCGCCCGCCCCGGGATGAAGGGCATCTGCCTGCGCGGCCTGCCCGGCTGGGGCGAGCTGATGGCACCCCTCACGACGGTCGTGAACACCTTCGGCGGCACCTGGTTCGACAAGGACTGGAAGGCGCACCTGGACTCCCCCGAGTTCACCAGGGCGACGAAGTTCTACGTCGACCTCGTCCGGCAGCACGGCGAGTCGGGCGCCGCCCAGTCCGGGTTCGCCGAGTGCCTGAACAACATGACCCAGGGCAAGGTCGCCATGTGGTATGACGCCACCAGCGCGGCCGGATCCCTGGAGGCCAAGGGCTCGCCCGTCAAGGGCAAGGTCGGCTACGTCCCCGCACCGGTGGAGAAGACCCGGTCCTCCGGCTGGCTCTACACGTGGGCCTGGGGCATCCAGCAGGCCTCCCGCAACCCGGACAAGGCCTGGAAGTTCGTCTCCTGGGCGTCCGGCAAGGAGTACGAGCAGCTGGTGGGCAGGACGTACGGCTGGTCGAACGTCCCGGCCGGCAAGCGCGCCTCCACCTACGGGAACCCCGCCTACCGCGCTCAGGCGGCCGCCTTCCAGGAGATGACGAAGAACGCCATCGAGAACGCCCGCCCCAACGATCCGGGCGTCCAGCCGCGGCCCGCGCCCGGCATCCAGTTCGTCGACATCCCCGAGTTCACCGACCTCGGCACCAAGGTCTCCCAGGAGATCAGCGCGGCCGTCGCCGGACGCCAGTCCGTCGAGTCGGCCCTGAAGAAGTCCCAGCAGCTCGCCGAGAAGATCGCCAAGGAGTACGAGGGACGATGACCGCCACGACCACGGCCCCCGTGGCCGCCACCGAGCCGCTCGCGCCCCGGCGGCCCTCCCCCCGGCTGCGCGCCTGGGCCACCCGCGCCCCGCTGCTGCCCGCCCTCGTCTTCATGATCGCCGTGACCCAGCTCCCGTTCGTGGCCACGCTGGTGATCTCCTTCTTCGACTGGAACGCGCTCTACCCCAAGGCCCGCCGCTTCACCGGCCTGGACAACTACCAGCAGGTGCTCACCGACGCGGACCTGCGCCACTCGGTGTGGACGACGGTCCTGCTGACCGTGGCGGTGGTGCTGGCCAGCCTGGTCCTGGGCCTGGCCCTCGCCCTCCTCCTGGACCGCCGCTTCCCCGGCCGGGGGGCCGTGCGCACCCTGCTGATCGCCCCGTTCCTCGTCGTGCCGGTCGCCGCCGCCCTGCTGTGGAAACACGTGCTCTACAACCCCGAGTACGGTCTGCTCAACGGCCTGCTGCACTACGTCGGCGGGCCCCAGCCGGACTGGATCTCGAACACCCCGCTGCTGGCGGTCGAGGCCTCGCTGGTGTGGCAGTGGACGCCGTTCATGATGCTGATCCTGCTGGCCGGCCTGCAGAGCCGCGACCAGCAGCAGATCGAGGCCGCCCGGGTGGACGGCGCCGGCGACTGGCAGATCTTCGTCCACCTCACGCTGCCGCACCTGCGCCGCTACCTCGAACTGGGGGCGCTGCTCGGCTCGATCTACATCGTGCAGAACTTCGACGCGGTGTTCACCCTCACCTCCGGGGGCCTGGGCACCGCCAACCTCCCCTACACCGTCTACCAGAGCTTCTACCAGGCCCACGAGAACGGACTGGCCTCGGCCGCCGGTGTCCTGGTCGTCATCGGCTCGATCGTCATCGCGACCTTCGCCCTGCGCGTGGTCTCGTCCCTGTTCCGCGAGGAGGCGTCCCGCGCATGAACGTCCTCAAGCGCAACGGTCTCGGCCTGGTCGCCTGGCTGGCCGGCATCGTCTTCTTCCTGCCCATCGCCTGGATGGCGCTGACCTCCTTCCACTCGGAGGCGGACGCGGCGACCAACCCGCCCTCCTTCGCCGCCTCCCTCACCCTGGACGGCTACCGCGACTTCTTCGGCAGCGGCGGCGGCCCCAGCCCCTGGCCCGCGCTGGTCAACTCGGCGGTCGCCTCGGTGGTGTCGACGCTGTTCGTCCTGGTCCTGGCCCTTCCGGCGGCGTACGCGCTGTCGATCCGGCCGGTGAGGAAGTGGACGGACGTGCTGTTCTTCTTCCTCTCCACCAAGATGCTGCCGGCGGTGGCCGGCCTGCTGCCGATCTACCTGTTCGCCAAGAACACCGGGATGCTGGACAACATCTGGCTGCTCGTCATCCTCTACACCTCCATGAACCTGCCGATCGCGGTGTGGATGATGCAGTCCTTCCTCGCCGAGGTGCCGGTCGCGGTGATCGAGGCGGCCCGCGTCGACGGCGCGCGCCTGCCCACGATCCTGGCCCGCGTGGTCGCCCCCATCGCCGTCCCCGGAATAGCGGCGACGGCGCTGATCTGCTTCATCTTCAGCTGGAACGAACTGCTCTTCGCGCGGGTGCTCACCGGCGTGGTCGCCGAGACCGCCCCCGTCTTCCTGACCGGTTTCATCACCAGCCAGGGCCTGTTCCTGGCCAAGGTGTGCGCCGCGTCGCTCGTCATCTCCCTGCCGGTGCTCGCCGCGGGGTTCGCCGCCCAGGACAAACTGGTCCAGGGCCTGTCGTTGGGAGCCGTGAAATGAAGGCCGCCGTCATCGAGTCCGTGGGCCGTGCCGTCGTCACCGAGGTCCCCGACCCGACGCCCGGGCCGCGCGAGGTCGTCGTGGAGGTCGCCGCCTGCGGCCTGTGCGGGACGGACCTGCACATCCTGCAGGGCGAGTTCGCGCCCAAGCTGCCGATCGTGCCGGGCCACGAGTTCGCCGGCCGCGTCGTCGCCGTCGGCACCCAGGTCACCGAGGTCGCGGCGGGCGACCGGGTGGCGGTGGACCCGTCCCTGTACTGCTACGAGTGCCGCCAGTGCCGCACCGGCCACAACAACCTGTGCGAACGCTGGGCCGCGATCGGCGTGACGACGGCGGGCGGCGCCGCGCAGTACGCGCTGGCTCCGGTCGCCAACTGCGTCAAGCTCCCCGAGCACGTCCGCACCGAGGACGCGGCCCTGATCGAGCCGCTGTCCTGCGCGGTGCGCGGCTACGACGTCCTGCGGTCCCGGCTCGGCGCCCACGTCCTGATCTACGGCTCCGGGACGATGGGCCTGATGATGCTGGAGCTGGCCAAGCGGACCGGCGCGGCGAGCGTCGACGTGGTCGACGTGAACCCCGCCCGGCTGGAGACCGCCCGCGGTCTGGGGGTCTCGGCGTCGGCCGCGAACCCGGACGAGCTGGACCGGCCGCAGGGCTGGGACCTGGTCATCGACGCCACCGGCAACGCGGCGGCCATCCAGGACGGCCTGGGCCGGGTCGCCAAGGCGGGCACGTTCCTCCAGTTCGGCGTGGCCGACTACGCCACCCGGGTGGAGATCGACCCGTACCGCATCTACAACCAGGAGATCACCATCACGGGCTCGATGGCGGTCCTGCACAGCTACGAACGCGCGGCCGAACTCTTCGCCAACGGCGTGCTGGACCCGGACGTCTTCATCAGCGACCGCCTCCCGCTGGAGAGCTACCCGCAGGCGCTGGAGCAGTTCGCGGCGGGGGTGGGCCGCAAGATCGTCGTGGTGCCGTAGGACACCGTGTCCGGGCCCGTCCGGCGTCCGAGGAGGACGCCGGAGGCCGACCGGCGGGCCTGGGGAAGCCCCCAAGGACGGGAAGAGCGGGCGGGCAAGGGGCGGCGGATCCCGTCGGGCCGCGCCCGCCGCCACCCGGACGGCCTCTTCCCGCCGGGTAAGGGAACGGCAAAGTACCCTCGCTCGTTCACCCGGCATGACAGCTATGACCCCCGGCTCGAACATTCCCCTCTCCGCCGCCCGTGTCACGGTCGACGTGACCGCGCCCGTGCGGCTGGACGTTTCGGGCCTGCTGCTCACCGGCGACGGCAAGGTGCGCTCGGACGACGACTTCATCTTCTACAACCAGCCCTCCGGCCCGGGCGTGACGTACCGCTCGGGCGGCGGCACCGCGCCGGACGCGATCACCGTCGACACGGCCGCGGTGCCGCCGGGCATCGAGAAGATCGTGGTCACCGCCAGCCCGGACGCCGCCGGGCAGACCTTCCAGGGCATCGAGCCCACGGCCACCATCCGCGACGCGGACGACGGCTCCCCGCTGGCCACGTTCACCCCGCCCCGGCTCGGCACCGAGACGGCGCTGGTGATCGTGGAGATCTACCTGCGCGGCGGGCAGTGGAAGGCGCGGGCCGTCGGCCAGGGGTACGCCGACGGGCTCGCCGGCATCGCGACCGACTTCGGCGTGAGCGTCGAGGAACCGCCGGCCGCCCCCGCCGCCCCGCAGCAGCCGGTCGCCCCGCCGCACCCGGGCACCCCGCCGCAGCCGATGGCCCCGCCGCCCGCCCCCCACACCCAGGTCACCGGGCCGGTCGCGCCGCCCCCGCCCGCGCCGTCGGCCCCGCCCGCCGCCGGCACCGGGAAGGTCAACCTCGACAAGGGCCGGGTCAGTCTCCAGAAGAACCAGACGGTGTCCCTCGTCAAGGGCGGCCGCCCCCTGCTGTCCCAGGTGAAGATGGGCCTCGGCTGGGAGCCCGCCTTCCGCGGCGCGGACATCGACCTGGACGCCTCGGTCATCGCCTACGGCCCGCAGCGCAACCACATCGACAGCTGCTACTTCGGCAAGCTGTCCATCCTGGGCGGCGCGGTCAAGCACTCCGGCGACAACCTCACGGGCGAGGGCGCGGGCGACGACGAGGTCATCGTGGTCGACCTCGGACGCCTCCCGCAGGAGGTCACCGGCCTCGTCTTCACGGTCAACTCCTTCTCCGGCCAGAAGTTCACGGAGGTCGCCAAGGCGTACTGCCGGCTCCTGGACGCCGGAACCGGCGAGGAACTGGTCCGCTTCGACCTCACCGGCGCCGAGGCCCAGACCGGCGTGATGATGGCCAAGCTGATCCGGCAGTACTCCGGCGAGTGGGAGATGACGGCCATCGGCGACTTCGTCAAGGCGCGCACCGTACGGAACATGGTGAAGCCCGCCGCCCAGGCACTGTAGGCACCACGGCGGCGGCGCGAGGCCCGGCACACCCTCCTGGCCCCGGGCCGCCCCGGTACCTCGCGCCACCCGGAGCCCGGCACTTTCCGGTACCCGGAGCCCCGGCGCTTCCCCGGACCCGGACCCGGGCACCTCTCGCAAGGGACCAGACGCCGTACCCGGGCCCCACGGCCCCGCCCGGTAGCCGGCCACCGCGGCCGGTACCGGGGTCCGGGCCGCCCCGGTCCCGTCGGCCGGCCGCGCCTGCCGTCTGCTGTGCCCGCCGTCTGCCGTGCCCCCCGTCTGCCGTGCCCGGCCGCGCCCGCCGCCGGGCACGGGTGCGCTCAGGCCCGCAGGCCCTCCAGCAGCAGGGACAGATAGCGCCGGATGTGCGCCCCCTGCCCCGCCTGCTGTCCGTCGGCCAGTTCGGACGCTGTCGCCACACCGTGCGCCAGCCGCAGCAGTTCGAGCGGTTCCAGGTCCGCCCGCAGGGTCCCCTCCCGCTGCGCGGCCTCCACCAGCCGGGCCGCGGCGCCCTTGAGCGACGTGCCGCACACCGTGACCGCCGCCGCGCTGCCGTCCGTGACGGCCGACCCGAGCAGCGCCTTCAGACCGCGCGCCTGGATCGTCCAGACGCACAGCTCCTCCAGCCAGGCCGTCAGCGCCTCGCCCGGCGGCAGGTCCCGCGCCAGCTCGCCCGCGCGGGCGGCGATCGCCTCGATCCGGTCGACGTAGGCCGCCTCCAGCAGCGCCTGCCGGTTCGGGAAGTGCCGGTAGAGCGTGCCGGAGCCGACGCCGGCGCGCTTGGCGATGTCGTCGAGGGACGCGTTCTCCCCGTGCTCGGCGAAGGCCCGTGCCGCCACCTCGAGCAACCGCTCGTAGTTGCGCCGGGCGTCCGCGCGCATCGGCCTGACCTGCGTCATCCAGACCCTCCTCGCGAACCGGGGACCATCTCCGTAATTTACCGGAGCCCTGGACGCGGGGCCGGGCCCGGTCCCGGACGACGGACTCGCCCGGGACCGGCGAGCGGCGGTCCCGTCCTCAGCCGGCCCACGGCCAGTCGGCGTCCCGCCCGGCTTCGAGCAGCTGCACCATCCGGAAGGCCGCGTCCGACAGGCCGCCGAAGGTGTGCCGCCCGTCCCGGCCGGACGGCCCGTGGCCCGCACGGTACCCGGCGAGGTTCCAGGTGTAGACCGGCACGTGCGGCGGGATCTGCTCGGTCGGGTCGCCGTGCCGGCTGGGGGCGTACTGCTCGTCGGTGACGATCAGCACCCGGTCGTGCCCCCGGTAGTGGCGCCGTACCGCCTCGGTGGTGTCGGTGCCGCCGAGGTCGCCGAAGCGGTCCAGGATCTTCAGCACCGACTCGCCCCGCCGGAAGGGCACCGGGTCGCTCGACGACCCGCACTGGACGAGGTCCGCGTGCGCCGCGCGCAGCGCCAGCGCCGTGCCGAAGACGGCCGCCGCGTCCGCCCGGTTCAGTTCGGAGCGCTCCGACATCCGCGACCAGAACATCGACCCCGAGCGGTCCACGAGCACCAGCGTGCGGCCCGTCAGCGCGGGCACGTTGGCCAGCGAGTGGCCGAGCGCCTGCTCCAGCGGGTACGCCCAGCGCAGCGACGGGGCGTGCTGGTAGGCGGCCAGGTACCGGAAGGGGAACTGCCGTGAGCGGGCCACCTGCTCCGGGTCGCTGATCTTCGCCGCGACCCGTGCGGCGACCTCGTCCGAGACGCCGGCCTGGTCGAAGTTGCGCAGGTTGCGCACGAGCGCCATCACGCCCATGGACGGGATGACGGCCTCCCACGCCGCCCGGTCCATCGGGCCCTGCAGCCAGCCGGCCAGCGCCTCCCAGGTCAGGCCCGCCGCGGCCAGACGCTCGGCGCCGCCGGCGGAGGTGACCACCGCGCGCCGCTCGGCCACCGGCAGCGCCATCAGCTCCCGGTGCGCGGTGAGCACCGGGTCGGACGCCGGCGGCACCGCCGTCTCGGGGTGGTGGCGGCGGTCCAGCGCGTACCGGAACAGTTCGCCCTGCCCCGGCTTGTCCGGGTCGGGCACCGCGTGCACGAGGTTGAGGATGTCGCCGAAGCGGTAGCCCTTGGAGGCGGTGTCGTACTTCAGCAGCGACCGGGCGTGGTACAGCCGGCGTACGGCGTCGGCGATCCCGCGCTTGACCGGCTTGGGCACGGCGCGCCCGTACGTCGCCGTCCAGTACGCCAGCAGTTCACCGGGCTCGTCCGGCCGCCGCAGCACCGAGTCCACGACCTGCCGGTTGGCGGGGCCGCCGGCCGCGCCAACCGCCAGCCGGGCGTGCACGTACTCGGCGGCGCCCACGACCGCGGCGGTGCGCAGGTTGCCCTCGCCGCGCAGCCAGCCGAGCAGGCCGGCCGTCCAGGCCGGGTCGGCGACGGCGAGTTCGCGCACGAGCCGCACGAACCGGTCGTCGCGGTCGGCGCCGTCCTCGTAGAAGGTCTGCTGCGACACCATGTGGGAGACCGCGAGCAGGAAGAGTTCCGAGCGCGCGTCCCGCTCCCGGCCCCGGCCGCCCTCGTGGGTGCGCAGCACGCGCCCCGTGGACGTCACCCGGGAAACGGGCTGCGGACGGGCCGTCCTGGTGTTGAATCGCGCCATCGTGAATTCCCCCGAATTCGTTCACCGTGTTCTCGCGGTGTTCCGGAGGGAGGCGCGGCAGAAGGAGGGTGCCCGAGATCAGGGGTCGGCGACGGACTGTGTCAGATGCTCTGCCGATTGAGCTACACCGGCCCTGAGCCGATGACGGGACTCGAACCCGCAACCGTCCGATCCGAAAGAAGTAACCGTTGCCTGCGCACCGGGCACCCACCATCAGCCGCGCCTCCCGAGATCAGTTCGGCAGCGGCGTGGATTCTGTGCGAAGAAGTAGCCGCGGCCCGCGCACCGGGAGGTGCGTGAAGCTTTCGGTGTCCAGAGATCGAAGGCGGCTGAACCGACGTGTGGTGCTCTGCCTCTGAGCTACACCGGCGCGTGGTGCCGGTGGCGGGATTCGAACCCGCGGCCTCCCCATTATGAGTGGAAGTAGGTCCTGCCTGTCGCACCTGGACGTGCATCACTCTAGGAGGCAGACCGCGGGCCGGGCGAACGAATTTATTCTTCTCCCGCTCGCCCGGGACCGCTTCGGTCCACACCGGCTCGCTCCGGGATCGCTTCGGTGTTCCCTCCGGCTCGCTGCTCCCCGCTCCGGCCGGCCCGCGTTCACCCCGGTTCGCTCAACCGCCCTGCGCGGAGCGCGCCTTGAAGGCCGCCTTGCGGGCCTCCTTCGCGATCTTCTTGTCGGGGTGGAGCCGTCCCATGGCCTCCAGGACGTCCGCCGTCCGCGGGTGGTCCACCCGCCAGGCCGCGGCGAAGAACCCGCTGTGCTGCTCGGCGAGGCCCTGCACCAGTGCGTGCAGTTCGTCGGACTCGCCCTCGGCGGCCAGTTGCGCGGCCACGGTGTCGATGGTGAGCCAGAAGACCATGTCCTGGGTCGGCGGGGGCACGTCGGGCAGGCCGCGCTCGGTCAGCCAGACCCGGGCGAGGCCGCCCAGTTCGGCGTCGTCGAGCACCTCGCGCAGCGCCGGTTCGGCCACCGCGCCCACCAGGGACAGCGCCTGCTGGCAGCGGAGCCGGCGCAGCGGCGCCCCGGCGTCCGTGCCGCGCGCCGCGGCGAGCAGTTCGCGGGCGGCGGCCAGGGGTTCGCGGCGCGCCAGCCACTGCTCGGTCTCGGCGTGCGTGGCGGCGGGCGGGAAGGCGGCGGTGCCGTCGAGCAGCGCGTCCGCTCCCTTGTCCGCGAGGTCGCCGACGGCCGGGGCGTCGTGGCCGGCCTCCAGGAGCCGGGCGCGCATGCCGTACAGCCCGAGCGGGGTGAGCCGCACCATGCCGTACCGGGCGACCTCCACCTCGTCGTCGGTCACCGGCGTCCCGGCGGCCTCCCCCGTCCGCCCGGCGCCGTCGCCGTCCGCGGCCTCCCCGGTGTCCTCCAGAAGGGCCTCGTCCACCGGCCGGTAGTCGACGAGCCCGACCGGCTCCAGCAGCCGGAACTGGTCGTCCAGCCGCATCATCGCGTCGGAGACCTGTTCCAGTATGTCGTCGGTGGGCTCCCCCATGTCGCTGGGCACGATCATGGAGGCGGCGAGCGCGGGCAGCGGCACGGGTGCGCCGGCGGGGCCCTCCTCGCCGACGGTGAGCAGGTACAGGTTGGCGAGCACCCCGTCCAGGAACTCCGCCTCGGCCTGCGGGTCCCAGTCCAGCGTGGACAGGTCGACGGCGCCGCCCTCGTCCATCGCGTCGATCAGGCCGTCCAGGTCGGGCACGCTCGCGTCGGCGAGGACCGCGTCCAGCGCGGCCAGCCAGACGGTGAGCACGTCGTGCGGGGAGCCGCCGGTGAGCAGCCGCAGTTCCGCGCCCGCCGTGACGGTGCCCTCCTCCTCGTCGGTGATCTCGACGAGCCCGGTGTCGACGGCCAGCCGCCAGGCCTCGCTCGCCCAGGCCGCCGCGTCGTCGCCGTCGAGCCCCAGTTCCCGGGCGGCGGCGGGCAGTTGCTCCGGCACCAGCGCGCCGCCGGCGTCGACCCGGGTCGCGGGTCCGGCCCACCGCGCGAGCCGGGCGGCCCGGGACAGGAGCGGGGTGGCGAGGGCGTCCCGGGCCAGTTCCGGTTCGGAAGCCAGCCGCACCGGCGGCAGCGGGGACGTGTCTGACATCGACTGGTTCTCCTAGGACCTGGTGGCCGGGGGTGCGCACCCCCGGGCCGAAAAAGCCTGACGACTCAACCGCTCAGCCTAGACGGATTTCCACCCATGCCGACCGGTTCATCTGCCGGACCCCCTGCGTACATGGCCGAAACCTTGACAACCACCCTGGCCGCGCAGGAGATTGACGCGCGTAGAAATTCGGGGGACAGCTGTTCACCGACTGCTCTGCGCGCCGCGCCGCCCACCGGTCGCGGCGTCCGGTTCCACGCCCCACCCTCGTCCCGGCGCTCCTGTACGTCCCCGGAGGGATTCCGTTGCCCAGCAAGTCTTCCGCGCGGCTGGCCGCGCTGACCGTCGCCGCCGTCTGCTCCGCGGCGGCGGTCACCCAGATGATCGTGCTCCCCGCGCCCGCGCACGCGGACTCCGTGCGCATCCATGACATCCAGGGCACGACCCGGATCTCCCCGTACGCCGGCCAGAAGGTCTCGGACGTGGCCGGAATCGTCACCGGGGTCCGTACCTACGGCTCCTCGAAGGGCTTCTGGATGCAGGACCCCGACCCGGACGCGGACCCGGCCACGAGCGAGGGCGTCTTCGTCTTCACCAGCTCCGCCCCGAAGGCGGCCGTGGGCGACTCGGTGACGGTCACCGGCACGGTCTCCGAGTACGTCCCCGGGGGCACCTCGTCGGGCAACCAGTCGATCACCGAGATCACCAAGCCCGCCGTCACCGTGCTCTCCGCCGGCAACGCCGTCCCGGCCCCGGTCGTCCTCGACGCCGAGTCGGTGCCCGCGGCCTACGCCCCGGCCGGCGACAGCGCGGCGAACGGCTCGGTCAACGCCCTGCCGCTGCGCCCCGAGCGCTACGCCCTGGACCGCTACGAGTCGCTGGAGGGCATGAACGTCCAGGTGGAGGACGCCCGCGTGGTCACCGCCACCGACCCGTACACCGAGCTGTGGGTGACGGTGAAGCCGCACGAGCACGCCGCCCCGCGCGGCGGCACGGTGTACGGCTCCTACGACTCCCAGAACACCGGCCGGCTCCAGATCCAGTCGCTCGGGGCCACCGCGGACTTCCCGGTGGCGGACGTCGGGGACACCCTCGCGGGCGCCACCACCGGACCGCTGGACTACAACCAGTTCGGCGGCTACACGCTGGTCGCGAACCGGCTCGGCACGCTGGAGAGCGGCGGCCTGCGGCGCGAGACGACCCGCGCGCAGTCCCGCGGCGAGCTGGCGGTGGCCACCTACAACGTGGAGAACCTGGACCCGTCCGACACCACCTTCGCGGCGCACGCCTCCGCGATCGTGCACAACCTGCGCTCGCCCGACATCGTGTCCCTGGAGGAGATCCAGGACGACAACGGCGCCACCGACGACGGCACGGTCACCGCGGGCGTGACCATGGCCAAGCTGATCGACGCGATCGTCGCGGCGGGCGGCCCGCGCTACGAGTGGCGCTCCATCGACCCGGTCGACGGCCAGGACGGCGGCCAGCCCGGCGGCAACATCCGCCAGGCCTTCCTGTTCAACCCGGCCCGGGTCTCCTTCACCGACCGCCCCGGCGGGGACTCCACCACCGCCGTCGGCGTCACCCGGGTGCACGGCAAGGCCGCCCTGACCGCCTCGCCGGGCCGCGTCGACCCGGCGAGCGGGGCCTGGAAGTCCAGCCGCAAGCCGCTGGCGGGCGAGTTCGTCTTCCACGGCCGCACGGTCTTCGTGATCGCCAACCACTTCGCGTCCAAGGGCGGCGACCAGGGGCTGACCTCGCAGTACCAGCCGCCGGTGCGCAGCTCGGAGACGCAGCGCCACCTCCAGGCGGCCGAGGTGAACTCCTTCGTCAAGGACATCCTGAAGGTCCAGCGGAACGCGGACGTGATCGCCCTCGGTGACATCAACGACTTCGAGTTCTCCGGCACCGCGCAGATCCTGGAGGGCGGCGGCGAGCTGTGGTCGGCGATCAAGTCGCTGCCCAGGAGCGAGCGGTACACGTACGACTACCAGGGCAACGCGCAGGTCCTGGACCAGATCCTGATCAGCCCCTCGATCCGGCACGGCCACCGCTTCGACTACGACAGCGTGCACATCAACTCCGAGTTCCACGACCAGATCAGCGACCACGACCCGCAGGTGCTGCGGCTGCGCCCGTAGCGGGCGGCGGCGGCCGGGCGGTGGCGCGCCCGGCCGCGGCCCCGCCGGCCGTCTTCAGGCGGGTACGAGCCCGAGCGCGTGCTCGTAGCGGCTGACGGTGCTGCTCTTGAGCCCGGGCCAGGTCTGGACGCGCTTCCACGGCCCGGTCGGTGACCCGACGCCGTCGCCCGGGGCCGCGAGCGCTTCCCGGTGCGCCCGGGCGCTCTCCCACTCGGCGTAGTTCAGGACCCGCGTGCCGTCGGTGCTCAGGTGGAAGTGGGCGGCGATCCCGCCGGGGTGCGGGTCCGGCTCCCCGTCCAGGGCTTCGAGGACCGCGTCGGCCCAGGCGCGCTGCCGGCCGGGGTCGGGGCCGTCGAACTCGACGTCGACGATCACGATGCTCCCGGGGACCCGACCGGGACGGCCGGCGGAGCCGCGGTGGTACCGGTAGCGGCCGAGCCGCACCCGCTCGATGCCGGGGACGGCGGTGTCGATCTCGTCGACCCGCTCCTGCCGGTGGGCCTTCACGAACGCCTCGAACGCCTGCTCGCTCGCCCACTGCGAGTGGTGGAGCAGCGTGGAGCCGTCCTCGCCGGTGTAGACGTGGTACGAGAGCAGGTCGCGGGCGGGCCAGGGCCGACGGGTCCAGGTCTCGGCGATGGCCTCGACGGTCTGCCGCTGCCGCTCGGGGGTCCCCACCCGCCAGGTGCTGAAGAGGGGCGCGTCCACGCGCGGGTCGGTGAGGTCGGGATGCGCGGTGGTACGGCGGGTCGTACGGGGTACGGACATCATCTGAGCGGGCCTCCGTGCTCGCGGGACACGACGGACGCAACGGCGTCCGACCGGGACGTCCCCCACTCTCGGACCTCAACCAAAGTCGAGGTCAACCCCCTGCTTGGGTGGCCCCGGAGCACGACCCCTGTGCGCACGGCACCGTCCCGCGAGCCCGGGCCGAAGGGCAGCGCGGCACCGGAGCACGAACGCACGCGATACGTACGCCGCCCGCCCGACACCGGGCCCCGGCGGAACCGGAACCCCCCGGCGCCCGGAGCGCGGGCAGTGTCGGCGTGCGGACCGCATCCGGGGGCGGCCGCATCCGCGAGCGGCATCCGGTACGGCACGCCGCCGCACCCCCTGCGCCCGCCCACGCGCCCGCGCCCACTCGCTCCCCGGCGCACGTGTGCGGCGCGCCACTCGCTCGTGGCGCGCCGCACCTCGGCCGTACGCGGTGTTCTCTCACAGGTGCGCGCGCCGCCGCCTCAGCAGTCCCGCCGTCAGCGCGAGCATTCCCGCCGCTCCCAGGATCAGCAGCGGGCGCGGATGGCGGCGGCAGGCGCGGGCCGCGTCGCTCACCGGCCGGCCGGCGGACTGCCGCGTGCGCCGCAGCGCGTCGGCGGCCCGTTCCTCGGCGCGGTGCCCGGCCTGTACGGCACCGCTGCGCATCTGGACGCTCATGGCCCCGGCGCGGTCCCGCAGGTCGGCCGCGCGGGCCCTGGTGCGGCCCTTGACGTCGGCCTTCGCCGCCAGTTCCTCGACGGTGTCGCCGAGCCGGGTCCTGGTCTGCTCGATCTGCCGGCGCAGTTCGTCCGGCCCCTTCGCTCCCAGGGCCCGCGCGGCCCCGCCGGCCGCCCCCTGCCTGCCGTCGGTCATCGGTGGTGTGCCCTTTCCTTGAGTTCCTCGACGTCCGCCTTGACGCTGCCGAGCGCCTGCTGCGGTGTGGGCGGTCCGGCGCGCCGCAACTGGGCACGTCCGGTCAGGGCCAGCAGGCCCGCGAGCGCGAACAGCACGCCGGTCACGATGAGCGCGGCGGCCCACACGGGCAGCACCAGCGCGAGCGCGGCCACGCCCGTCCCGGCGAGCGCGAACACCCCCACGTACGCGAGTGCGCCCGCGGCGCCCAGCAGTCCGCCGCCGCGCCCCATGCGCCGCCCCTTGACGGTCAGCTCCTCCTTGGCGAGGGCGACTTCCTGCCGTGCGAGCAGGGAGAGCTGTTCGGTGGCGTCGTGGACGAGTTCGCCCACCGACCGGTCGTGCGCCGGGCGGTCGCCCGCCACGGGCTGCTGCGCGCGGACAGGTCTGGCATCGATGGTCCCGGTCACTGTGTCCCGCCTCCTCTCGGTCCGGGACGGCCGGGTACCCGTGGACGCCTCCGCTACCCCTGGCCCGGGCCGCGCTCGCCGAGCAGGGCCAGCTGGGTCTGGAACCAGTCGAGCCGGGCCTGCAACAGGGAGGCCTCCGCGACGAGTTCGGGCAGGCCCGGGCCGCCGCGGCCGTCCGGACCGGCCGCGTCCGTGAGGTCCGCCGGACTGCCCGCAGCGGTCGGAGCGGCCTGGCCGGCCGCAACCGCCGGGCCGGGTTCCGCGAGGACCCGCAGGCCGTCCCCGGCCAGCCGGGCGAACCCGGTGAGGGTCAGGGCCGTACGCCCCCGCACGCAGCCCGCGCAGGCGGCGGCCAGGGCCGGCCGGCCGGGCCGGCCCCAGCCCGCGTCGGCCAGCGAGTCGGCGGGCGCGCCGCACGCGCACGGGCCGACCGTCATCGTCCGCACCCGCTGGCGGGCATAGCGGTACCCGCGTTCGAAGCGGATGTAGGAGCCGAGGACGGACACCTCCAGGAGCACCGCGGACCGGTGCTCGGCTGTGCACAACAGCTCCTGCGCGGCGGCGCGTTCGTGCACGCAGTGGAAGCCGCAGTCGCAGAACCGGGCGGGCGGCCGGTGCCGGCGGCCGTAGACGCAGCCGGCGTCCGCGACGACGCCGTACGGCAGCGCACCGCCGAGCGACACTCCGGTGAACCCGGCCCGGGCGCCGTCCCGCGACAGCACCGGGTGGGCGATCTTGTAACCGGTCGGCGGCTCCGTCGGGTGTTCCGTCGGCAGCCGCAGCCTCATCGGGCGGCCGGGACCTCTTCGGGCGCGGTGGCGGCCGGTGTCTCCTGCGGGACCCGGACGGCCTCTGCGGGAGTCTCCTCCTCAGCCGGCCGCGGCTGCTCCTCCTCCTGCGCGACTCCGGTGGCCAGTGCCTTGCCGAGCTTCATGACGCCTCCCATGAGCTGCCGGTCAGTGACCTTCACCCTCCATGGTGACCCAAACGGCCGACTTTGGACACAGCACACCTTCGTTCCAGTATTGCTTATCAATTCCCCGTAGAAGAATTAAGTGGAGCTTCATGGAAGGTCCGCCGAGACTACCTCCATGACGACGATCGCGAAGAGCCCGCCGGGTGCCGGTGGCCCCGCCCGCCCCGTCGGCCGCACCCTGTGCGCCATGGTCACGCCCTTCACCCCGTCGGGCGCCCTCGACCTGGACGGCGCCGGGCGCCTGGCCGACCGCCTGGTGAGCGAGGGGTGCGACGGGCTCGTCCTGAGCGGCACGACCGGCGAGTCACCGACCACCACGGACGCCGAGAAGGCGGACCTGGTCCGCGCCGTCCGGGAGGCAGTCGGGGACCGGGCCACGCTCGTCGCGGGCGTGGGCACGGCCGACACCCGGCACACCGTCGAACTCGCCCTGGCCGCCGAGAAGGCCGGTGCCGACGCGGTGCTGGTGGTGACGCCGTACTACAGCAGACCCCCGCAGGACGCGGTCGAGGCGCACTTCCGCACGGTCGCGGACGCCTCGGGGCTGCCCGTCGTGCTCTACGACATCCCGGCCCGCACCGGCACCCGCATCGAGGTCCCGACGCTGCTGCGCCTGGCCGCGCACCCGCGCATCGTCGCCGTCAAGGACTGCTCCTACGACCTCCTCGGCGTCCAGAAGCTGCTGGCGCGCACGGACCTGGCGTTCTACGCGGGCTGCGACGAGCACAACCTCGCCCTCTACGCGGTCGGCGGCGCGGGATACGTGAGCACGGTCGCGAACGTCGTCCCCGGCCGACTGCGCGCCGTCCTGGACGCGTTCGACGCGGGCGACACGGCGCGGGCCGCCCGGTTGCAGCAACAGGCCACGGAACTCATCGAGTTGACGATGTCCGCGGGGCTGCCCGGCACGGTCACCGTCAAGGGCCTGCTCAACGCGCTCGGACTGCCGGCGGGCCCGGTCCGCGCGCCCCTGCGCCCCGCGGACCGGGAGGCGGTCGGCGGCCTCCTCGCGGCCTGCGAACGGCTCATGGCGTCCGCGCCCTGACCCTGCCGGACGACCGGGGCGATCACGGCGTACGCGGCGGGCCGCCCAGCCGCCGGGGCGACGGGCAGAGCCCGGGGGCCCCGCACACCTGACGGCAGGGCACCCCGGGGCCGCCCCGCTGCGCCACGTGGACCCGCGCAGAGGCCCGCACACCCCGGACCTCGCGGCCGCCGGCCGCCTTCGTCACCCTGTGGGGCCCGCCCGCGTCACCGCTGGAAAAGGATGCGGCGCCCCTCCTGACGGAAAGGGCGCCGCACCGTGACGGCCGCTCGTCGCGACGTCAGTTGTGGCTGTGCAGGATCTCGTTCAGCCCGCCCCAGACCGCGTTGTTCGGGCGGGCCTCGACGGCGCCGGTGACCGAGTTGCGGCGGAAGAGGATGTTGGAGGCGCCGGAGAGTTCACGGGCCTTGACGATCTGTCCGTCGGGCATGGTGATGCGGGTGCCCGCGGTGACGTACAGGCCGGCCTCCACGACGCACTCGTCGCCGAGCGCGATGCCCACGCCCGCCTCGGCGCCGATCAGGCACCGCTCGCCGATGGAGATGATCACGTTGCCGCCGCCGGAGAGCGTGCCCATGGTGGAGGCGCCGCCGCCGATGTCCGAGCCGTCACCGACCACGACACCCGCGGAGATGCGGCCCTCGACCATGGAGGTGCCGAGGGTGCCCGCGTTGAAGTTCACGAAGCCCTCGTGCATGACCGTGGTGCCCTCGGCGAGGTGGGCGCCGAGGCGGACCCGGTCGGCGTCGGCGATACGGACGCCCTTGGGGGCCACGTAGTCCGTCATGCGCGGGAACTTGTCGATGGAGGTCACCTGGAGGTGCAGGCCCTCGGCGCGGGCGTTGAGCCGCACCTTCTCGACGTCGTCGACGGCGACCGGACCCAGCGACGTCCAGGCGACGTTGGCGAGGAAGCCGAACATGCCGTCCAGGCTCAGGCCGTGCGGCTTGACCAGGCGGTGGGAGAGCAGGTGCAGGCGCAGGTAGACGTCGTGCGCGTCGATCGGCTTCTCGTCGAGCGAGGCGATGACCGTGCGGACCGCGACCACCTCGACGCCCCGGCGGGCGTCCGGACCGGTCGCCGCGGTCGCGCCGCCGCCGAGCAGTCCGGCGGCGCGCTCGGCGGACAGCCGTTCGGTCCCGGCCGGGCCGGGCTCGTCCGTCAGTTCGGGGGCGGGGAACCACGTGTCGAGGACGGTGCCGTCGGCGGCGATCGTGGCGAGTCCGGCGGCGACGGCGCCGGTGGTGCGGGGAGCAGTGTCGGTCATGGGGAAAACCTAACGTGGGGGCGGGTGCGGGAGCGAACCGTGTCTCACGTGCCGGGCGGCCTCGGTGGGATCACCCGAGCCAGCACCTCGCGGGCGTACTCCTCGTCGTACGAACCGCCCGTCAGCAGCACCTGGAGGCAGATGCCGTCCACCAGGGCGACCAGGGCCCGGGCGGTGACCGGGTCGGTGTGCCGGGACAGGAGGGCGGCGAGGCCGTCGGCCCACTCGGCGGCGACCGGACGCAGGGCGGGGCGGCGCAGCGCGGCCAGGTACAGCTCGTACTCCAGCTCGACACCGGTACGGTCGCCGGCCAGCCACTCCCCCGTCGCGGCGGCGAGTTCGCCCGCCAGGTCGGGGTGCGGGGCGTCCAGCGCGCCGCGCGCGGCGACCGCCTCGGCGAAGCCCTCGTTGGCCTGCCGCAGGGCAGCGACCAGCAGGTCGTCGAGGGTGGCGAAGTGGTACGTCGTGGAGCCCAGCGGCACATCGGCCTCGGCGGCGACGGTGCGGTGGCTGAGCCCGGCGATGCCCTGAGTTCCCACGACCCGGATCGCCGCGTCGATGATCCGCTGCCGTCGGCCGGGGTCGTAGCGCCGGGGCATCAGTGGGCGCCGCCCAGGTTGAGCACCACCACGCCGAGGATGATCAGCGCGATCCCGGCGATCTTGACGAGGGTCATCCCCTCCCCCAGGAAGGCCACGCCGATGGTGGCGATGGCCGCGGTGCCGATGCCGGACCAGATGGCGTAGGCGGTGCCGACTTCGAGGGTCTTGAGGGTCTGGGCGAGCAGCGCGAAGGAGATCAGGTAGCCGAGCACGGTCAGCACCGAGGGGCCCACCCTGCTGAACCCCTCGCTGTACTTCATGGCGGTGGTGCCGGCGACCTCGGCGGCTATGGCTCCGGCCAGGAAGAGGTATCCCATGTGTACGAGCGTACATAACGGCGGAAGGCCGGGAACAGAGGCGCGGACAGCGAAACGGCGGCACCCGAGGGGTGCCGCCGTTCCCGTCGCCGCGTCCGTCAGACGTTGAACCCGAGCGCCCTCAGCTGCTCGCGGCCGTCGTCCGTGATCTTGTCCGGACCCCACGGCGGCATCCAGACCCAGTTGATGCGCAGCTCGTTGACGAGACCGTCCGTGGCGGACTTGGCCTGGTCCTCGATGACGTCGGTGAGCGGGCAGGCCGCCGACGTCAGGGTCATGTCGACGGTCGCGATGTTCGACTCGTCGACGTGGATGCCGTAGATCAGGCCGAGGTTGACGACGTCGATGCCCAGTTCGGGGTCGACGACGTCCATCAGGGCCTCGCGGAGCTCCTCCTCCGAGGCCGGCTTCATCTCCACGGTCTCGCTCATGCCGTCTTCCTTTCGGCGTCGGCGCCGTCCAGCGCCTGGGCCGTCGCGTCCTTCCAGGCCATCCAGCTCAGCAGGGCGCACTTGACCCGGGCCGGATACTTGGACACCCCGGCGAACGCGACCGCGTCCTCCAGGACCTCCTCCATCGCGTCGTCGGGCTCGATCTTCCCCTTGGACTGCATCAGCTCCAGGAAGGTCTCCTGGATCCTCTGCGCCTCGGCCAGATCCTTGCCGACCAGGAGGTCGTTCAGCACCGAGGCCGAGGCCTGGCTGATGGAGCAGCCCTGCCCCTCGTAGCTGACGTCCTCGATCGTCGTACCGTCGTACTTCACACGGAGGGTGATCTCGTCGCCGCACGTCGGGTTGACGTGGTGCACCTCGGCGTCACCGTCCCGCAAGCCCCGCCCGTGCGGGTGCTTGTAGTGGTCCAGGATGACGTCCTGGTACATGGAGTCCAGCTTCACGCCTCAGCCCCTCATCCGAAGAAGTTCCGTACGTGCTCCAGGCCGTCGACCAGGGCGTCGATCTCGGCCGGCGTGGAGTACAGATAGAACGACGCTCGCGTGGTCGCAGGAATTCCGTAGCGCAGGCAGACCGGGCGGGCGCAGTGGTGACCGACCCGGACGGCGATGCCCTGCTCGTCGAGGACCTGGCCCACGTCGTGCGGGTGGATGTCGCCGAGCGTGAAGGAGATCGCCGCGCCGCGGTCCTCGGCCGTGGTCGGGCCGATGATGCGCAGGTCGGGGACGTCCGCGAGCCGCTTCACCGCGTACTCGGTGAGCGCGTGCTCGTGCGCGAGGACCTTGTCCATGCCGATCGCGTTCAGGTAGTCGATCGCCGCGCCCAGGCCGATGGCCTGGGAGATCGGCGGGGTGCCTGCCTCGAACTTGTGCGGGGCGGGGGCGTAGGTCGAGGAGTGCATCGACACCGTCTCGATCATCTCGCCGCCGCCGAGGAACGGAGGCAGGTCCTCGAGGAGCTCCTGGCGGCCCCAGAGCACGCCGATGCCGGTCGGGCCGCACATCTTGTGGCCGGTGAAGGCCACGAAGTCGGCCTGGAGTGCCTGCACGTCCAGCGGCATGTGGGGGGCGGCCTGCGAGGCGTCGACGCAGACCAGGGCGCCGACCTCCTGGGCGCGGCGCACTATCGCCTCGACCGGGTTGAGGGTGCCGAGGATGTTGGAGACCAGCACGAAGGAGACGATCTTCGTCTTCTCGGTGATGACCTCCTCGATGTTCGACAGGTCCAGGCGGCCGTCGTCGGTCAGGCCGAACCACTTCAGCTTCGCGCCCGTGCGCTGCGCCAGCAGCTGCCACGGCACGATGTTGGAGTGGTGCTCCATCTCCGTGATGACGATCTCGGTGTCGTGGTCCACCCGGTAGGGCTCGTCGGCCCAGCCCAGCATGTTCGCCACGAGGTTGAGCGACTCGGAGGCGTTCTTCGTGAAGATCACCTCGTCGCGGCTCGGCGCGTTGATGAACGCCGCGACCTTGTCGCGGGCGCCCTCGTACAGCGCCGTGGCCTCCTCGGCGAGCACGTGCACACCGCGGTGCACGTTGGCGTTGTGCTGTTCGTAGTACTCGGACAGCACGTCGAGCACCTGGCGCGGGGTCTGGGAGGTCGCCGCGTTGTCCAGGTACACGAGCTTCCTGCCGTCGTGGACCAGTCGGTCCAGGACGGGGAAGTCCTTGCGGATCGCCTCGGTGTCGAGGAGGCCCGGCAGCTGTGTCACGCGGATGCGCCACCCTTCACGTATGCCTCGTAGCCCTCGTTCTCCAGCTTGTCCGCCAGCTCGGGACCGCCGGACTCGGCGATGCGGCCGTCGGCGAACACGTGGACGAAGTCGGGCTTGATGTAGCGCAGGATGCGCGTGTAGTGCGTGATCAGCAGGGTGCCGACCTCACCGGTCTCGCGGACGCGGTTCACGCCCTCGGAGACGATCCGCAGCGCGTCGACGTCCAGGCCGGAGTCGGTCTCGTCGAGGATCGCGACCTTCGGCTTGAGCAGCTCCAGCTGGAGGATCTCGTGGCGCTTCTTCTCACCGCCGGAGAAGCCCTCGTTCACGTTGCGCTCGGCGAAGGAGGGGTCCATGTGGAGCCGCTCCATGGTCTCCTTGACCTCCTTCACCCAGGTGCGCAGCTTGGGGGCCTCGCCGCGGATGGCGGTGGCGGAGGTGCGCAGGAAGTTGGAGACCGAGACGCCGGGGACCTCGACCGGGTACTGCATCGCCAGGAACAGGCCGGCGCGGGCGCGCTCGTCGACGGACATCTCCAGGACGTCCTCGCCGTCGAGGGTGACGGTGCCCCCGGTGATCGTGTACTTCGGGTGACCCGCGAGCGAGTAGGCGAGGGTCGACTTGCCGGAGCCGTTGGGGCCCATGATGGCGTGCGTCTCGCCCTGCTTCACGGTGAGGTCGACGCCCTTGAGGATCTCCTTCGTGGCGTTGTCGGCCTCGACGGTGACGTGCAGGTCTCGGATTTCAAGCGTTGCCATGGATGCCTCAGGACTCCTGGGAGAGGGAGACGAGCACGTCGTCCCCTTCGATCTTTACGGGGTATACGGGGACGGGACGCGTCGCCGGAAGACTGTCGGGCTTGCCGGAACGGAGGTCGAAGCGCGAGCCGTGCAGCCAGCACTCGATGTGGCAGTCGTCGACCTCGCCCTCGGCGAGCGAGACGTTCGCGTGCGAGCAGATGTCGTGGATGGCGAACACCTCGCCCTCGGTGTGCACCACGGAGATGGGCGTGCCGTCGAGTTCCACCCGCTTCGGGGTGTCCGCCTCCAGCTCGCTCAGCGCGCACACACGTACAAAGGCACCGCTCATGCGACGGACGCCTCCAGCTCCTCCTCGATCTTGGCGAGCAGGCGCTCCTCGATGTCCTTGACACCGATCTGCTGGACCAGTTCGGCGAAGAAGCCACGGACGACGAGGCGGCGGGCCTCGTGCTCCGGGATGCCGCGGGCCATCAGGTAGAAGAGCTGCTCGTCGTCGAAGCGGCCGGTGGCGCTGGCGTGGCCGGCGCCGACGATCTCGCCGGTCTCGATCTCCAGGTTCGGCACGGAGTCGACACGGGCGCCGTCGGTCAGCACCAGGTTGCGGTTCATCTCGTAGGTGTCGGTGCCCTCGGCCCGGGCCTCGATGAGCACGTCACCGATCCACACCGCGTGCGCCTGCTCGCCCTGGAGGGCGCCCTTGTACACGACGTTCGACTTGCAGTGCGGGGCGTCGTGGTCGACGAAGAGGCGGTGCTCCTGGTGCTGGCCCGAGTCGGTGAAGTACAGGCCGAGCATCTCGACCTCGCCGCCGGCCCCGGCGTACGTCACGCGCGGGTGCAGCCGGACGACGTCGCCGCCGAAGGTGACGACGACCGACTTGAAGGAGGCGTCCCGGCCGACCAGCGCGTTGTGCTGGCCGACGTGGACGGCCTTGTCGTCCCAGTCCTGGACGGAGACGACGGTGAGCTTGGCACCGTCGCCCAGGAGGTAGTCGACGTTGGCGGCGAGCACCGCGTCACCTGTGTGGTCGATGACGACGACGGCCTCGGCGAAGGCGCCCAGCTCCACGACCTGGTGGCCGTAGGCGACCCCGCCCTCGCCGTGCACCGCGATGCGGATCGGCTCGGTCAGGACGGTCTCCTTGGGGACGGTCACGACCGAGGCCTGCTCGAAGGAGGAGTAGGCCTGGGCGGCGACGCGGTCGACCGGGGTGCCCGCCTTGCCGAGCCGCGCGTCGTCACGGCCGACGCTCTCCACGCTCACGCCCTCGGGGGCCTGGATGTCCACCTTCACGCCGGTGCCGGTGGCGGTCGCGGTGCCGTCGTGCAGGCCGCGCAGCCGCTCCAGCGGGGTGAAGCGCCATTCCTCCTCCCGGCCGTGCGGGACCGGGAAGTCCGCCACGTCGAAGGACGGGGGCGCGCTCATGCGGGTGGCGACGGTCGACTCCGCGGCCACCGCGATCTGGCCGGCGGTGGTGGAACCCACCGGTGGGGGCGCCCCCTGTCCGAGCGGAGTCGGGGACTGGGGGGAGTTCTGGGCCTCAGCCATGGCTGTCGGTCTGCTCTCTTCCTACGTCAGTGTTCGCTGGCTGTCTCGGCGGGCGGTCGTCAGCCGACCGCGCCTTCCATCTGCAGCTCGATCAGCCGGTTCAGCTCCAGCGCGTACTCCATGGGGAGTTCCTTGGCGATCGGCTCGACGAAGCCGCGCACGATCATCGCCATCGCCTCGAACTCGGACAGACCGCGGCTCATCAGGTAGAAGAGCTGGTCCTCGGAGACCTTGGAGACGGTCGCCTCGTGGCCCATGGACACGTCGTCCTCGCGGACGTCCACGTAGGGGTAGGTGTCGGAGCGGGAGATGGTGTCGACGAGCAGCGCGTCGCACAGCACGTTGGACTTGGAGCCCGCGGCGCCCTCACCGATCTCGACCAGGCCGCGGTACGAGGTGCGGCCGCCGCCGCGCGCCACCGACTTGGAGACGATGTTGGAGGAGGTGTTCGGCGCCATGTGCACCATCTTGGAACCGGCGTCCTGGTGCTGGCCCTCGCCCGCGAAGGCGATGGAGAGGGTCTCGCCCTTGGCGTGCTCGCCCATCAGGTAGACGGCCGGGTACTTCATCGTCACCTTGGAGCCGATGTTGCCGTCGATCCACTCCATGGTCGCGCCCTCGTAGGCGACGGCGCGCTTGGTGACCAGGTTGTAGACGTTGTTCGACCAGTTCTGGATGGTCGTGTAGCGGCAGCGGGCGTTCTTCTTGACGATGATCTCGACGACCGCGGAGTGCAGGGAGTCCGACTTGTAGATCGGGGCCGTGCAGCCCTCGACGTAGTGCACGTAGGCACCCTCGTCGACGATGATCAGGGTCCGCTCGAACTGGCCCATGTTCTCCGTGTTGATGCGGAAGTAGGCCTGGAGCGGGATCTCGACGTGCACGCCCTTCGGCACGTAGATGAAGGAGCCGCCGGACCACACGGCGGTGTTCAGCGCGGCGAACTTGTTGTCACCGGCCGGGATGACCGTGCCGAAGTACTCCTTGAAGAGCTCCGGGTGCTCCTTCAGGGCGGTGTCGGTGTCCAGGAAGATGACGCCCTGCTCCTCCAGGTCCTCGCGGATCTGGTGGTAGACGACCTCCGACTCGTACTGGGCGGCCACGCCGGCGACCAGGCGCTGCTTCTCGGCCTCGGGGATGCCCAGCTTGTCGTAGGTGTTCTTGATGTCCTCGGGCAGGTCCTCCCAGGACTCCGCCTGCTTCTCCGTGGAGCGCACGAAGTACTTGATGTTGTCGAAGTCGATCCCCGACAGGTCCGAGCCCCAGTTCGGCATGGGCTTCTTCTCGAAGAGCTTCAGGCCCTTGAGGCGGAGCTTGGTCATCCACTCCGGCTCGGACTTCTTCCCGGAGATGTCCTTGACCACGTCCTCGTTCAGACCGCGCCGTGCGGAGGCGCCGGCCTCGTCGGAGTCGGCCCAGCCGTATTCGTACTTGCCCAGGCCCTCGAGTTCGGGGTGGGCAGTCTCCGTGGGGAGAGTCATGCGGGGTTCCTCCCGGCCGTGCTTGCGGATGCGTTGTCTGTCTGGGAAATCCTGGGGATGAACGTCGTGCAGACGCCGTCGCCGTGGGCGATGGTCGCCAGTCGCTGGACGTGGGTACCCAGCAGCTCGGCGAAGATCTCCGTCTCCGCCTCGCACAGCTGGGGGAACTGTTCCGCGACGTGGGCGACCGGGCAGTGGTGCTGGCAGAGCTGCTCGCCGACCGGTGCGCTGCGCGCCGTAGCAGCGTACCCGTCCTGGCTCAGGGCCTTGGCGAGCGCTTCGGCGCGTTCACCGGGGCCCGCCGCCTCGATCGCCCGGCGGTAGGCGCGCGCCTGGGCGGCGATGCGGGCCCGGGCGAAGGCGGTGACCGCCTCCTGGCCGCCCTCGCGCTCGGCGATCCAGCGCATGGCGTCCGCTGCGAGCTTGTCGTACGACTGGTCGAAGGCGTCCCGGCCGCAGTCGGTGAGCGCGAAGACCTTGGCGGGCCGGCCGCGCGTCCGCGCGCCGTACACCCGCCGCTCGCGTGCCTCCACGACGTCGTCGGCGACCAGCGCGTCCAGGTGACGCCGCACGGCCGCCTGGGTGAGCCCCAGCCTGCCGGCCAGCTCGGCGACGGTCGAGGGACCGTGGTCCAGGATGGACCGCGCGACCCGGTTGCGCGTGGAACGCTCCCCGGTCGCGAACTCCTCCTGCGGGGCCCCCGCGGGGGTCTCCCGAGCCTCGCCGACGTTTTTCACAACGCCATTGTTGCGTAATTCCTCGGACCCTGACAAGCGCCGCCGGTCAGGGCGCACGGTGCCCTGCGTCACTTAGGCAAACCTAATCCGACCTGCGGAAACGATCTGTGATCGATCAAACGGGTGGCGGCTTCCCGCCCGGCGCGCCAGACTCCCCGCCATGCCCACACCCCCGCCGACCGGCCCTCTTGTGACCCGCGACATGGTCGCCGCCGCCCTGCGCGCACTCGGGGTGAGGCCCGGCGAGATCCTGCTGGCCCACTCCTCCCTGAAGTCACTCGGCTGGGTCTGCGGAGGCCCCGTCGCCCTCGTCCGGGGACTCCTCGACGCCCTCGGCCCGGATGGCACCCTCGTCGTCCCCGCCCACAGCGGCGACCTCTCCGACCCGGCCCTGTGGAGCGACCCGCCGGTGCCCGAGGAGTGGTGGGACACCATCCGGGCCACCCTGCCCGCCTACGACCCCGCCACGACGCCCACCTGCGGCGTCGGCGTCGTCCCCGAGACCGTGCGGACCTGGCCGGGCGCCCTGCGCAGCGCCCACCCCCAGACGTCGTTCGCCGCGATCGGCCCCCGCGCGCGGGAGATCACCGACGGCCACGCCACCGACTGCCGGCTGGGCGAGCGAAGTCCCCTGGCCCGGCTGGAGGCCGCCGGCGCCCGCGTGCTGCTGCTCGGCGCCGGATACGACACCTGCACCTGCTTCCACCTCGCCGAGTACCGCATACCCGCGCCCCTCGTGCGGGAGGGCAGGCCCGGACCGCACGGCTGGGAGACCGTGACCGAGGTGTCGGTCACCTCCGAACGGTTCGGCGAACTCGGGCACGACTTCGAACGGGACCGGCCCGTCGCCACCGGAAAGGTCGGCGCGGCCGACGCCCGGCTCTTCCCCGTGGCCGACGCGGTCGCCTACGCCGAACGCTGGCTCGCCCTGCACCGTCCCCGTGAGGAGGACATCACGCACCCGCCCGCCTGAAGCGCCCGGCGCGTCCCTAGACTCTGGACCCATGCGAAGTGAGCCAGTGGTCCAGGTGCAGTCCCTGGTGAAGCGGTACGGCACCAAGACCGCGGTGGACGGCCTCGACCTGGTGGCCCGGGCGGGTGTGACCGCCGTCCTCGGCCCCAACGGCGCCGGCAAGACGACCACGGTCGAGACCTGCGAGGGGTACCGGAAGCCGGACTCCGGCACGGTGCGCGTCCTGGGCCTCGACCCGGTCGGGCAGTCCGCCGCGCTGCGCCCCCGTATCGGCGTGATGCTCCAGTCCGGCGGCGTCTACTCCGGGGCCAGGGCCGACGAGATGCTCCGGCATGTCGCCAGGCTGCACGCCCACCCCCTGGACGTGGACGCCCTGATCGAACGGCTGGGGCTGGGCGGCTGCGGGCGGACGAGCTACCGCCGCCTCTCCGGCGGCCAGCAGCAGCGCCTCGCGCTCGCCATGGCCGTCGTCGGCCGCCCCGAGCTGGTCTTCCTCGACGAGCCGACCGCCGGTCTCGACCCGCAGGCCCGCCGGGCCACCTGGGACCTGGTGCGTGACCTGCGCGCCGACGGCGTGTCCGTGATCCTCACCACCCACCACATGGACGAGGCCGAACAACTCGCCGACGACGTCGCGATCATCGACGCCGGCCGGGTCATCGCGCAGGGCTCCCCCGAGGAGCTGTGCCGCGGCGGCGCGGAGAACACCCTGCGCTTCAGCGGCCGCCCCGGCCTCGACGTCGCCTCCCTGCTCAAGGCCCTGCCCCCCGATTCCTCCGCCGCCGAGCTGACGCCCGGCGCGTACCGGGTGGTCGGCGAGATCGACCCCCAACTGCTCGCCACGGTGACGTCCTGGTGCGCGCAGCACGGGGTGATGCCCGACCGGATCTCCGTGGAGCGGCACACACTCGAGGACGTCTTTCTGGAGCTGACCGGCAAGGAGCTGCGTTCATGAATCCGTCCCGCACCGAGCCCGGCCGGGGGTCCGGGGGTCGCCCCCCGGGAGGACACAGCCTGGAGCCGACCGGCAAGGAGCTGCGCTCGTGACCACCGCCACCGGCTCACCGACGGGCACGTACACGCCCGATCCCGGCGCCGCCCCGCTGACCCGCATGATCGCGGCACAGGCGGTGCTGGAGACGAAGATGCTGCTGCGCAACGGCGAGCAGCTGCTGCTCACCGTCGTCATCCCGACCCTGCTGCTGGCGCTGTTCAGCTCCGTGGACATCGTGGACACCGGCGCGGGCAAGGCCGTGGACTTCCTCACACCCGGCGTCCTGGCACTCGCCGTCATGTCGACGGCGTTCACCGGGCAGGCCATCGCCACCGGCTTCGAGCGCCGCTACGGCGTCCTGAAGCGGCTGGCCTCCTCCCCGCTGCCGCGCTGGGCCCTGATGACCGCCAAGACGGTGTCCGTGCTGGTCACCGAGGTGCTCCAGGTGATCCTGCTGACCGTGATCGCCTTCGCGCTCGGCTGGTCCCCGCACGGCGGCCCGCTCGCCGTGCTGGTGCTGCTGGTGCTCGGCACGGCCGCCTTCTCCGGGCTCGGCCTGCTGATGGCCGGCACGCTCAAGGCCGAGGCGACCCTGGCCGCAGCCAACCTGGTCTTCCTGCTGCTGCTCGTCGGCGGCGGCGTGATCGTGCCCTTGGACAAGTTCCCCGCCGGGGCCCAGGACGTGCTGGGTCTGCTGCCGATCTCGGCCCTGTCCGACGGGCTACGGGACGTGCTCCAGCACGGCGCCGCGATGCCGTGGGGCGACGCCGGGATCCTCGCCGTGTGGGCGGTCGTTGCCCTGGCCGCCGCCGGGAAGTTCTTCCGCTGGGAGTAGGGACCGCAGACCTCCGTGGACCCTCGTGAGACGGACCCTCGTGAAAGCGTGCACAAGCGGCGGCCTACGATGGAACGCGTGCCGAACCTGACCCGCGACGACGCCGTATCCGCCGTGCGCAACCCGCTCGCCTTCATCGCCGAACGCTGGACCCCGCAGCCCAGGACCGTCCAGCGGGCGGCCATGGCCGCGCTCGTCATGGCGGTGATCATCGTCGTCACCGGCGGCGCCGTGCGGCTGACCGGCTCCGGCCTGGGCTGCCCCACCTGGCCGACCTGCACCGACGACTCGCTGACCACGACCCGTGCGATGGGCTTCCACGGCGTCATCGAGTTCGGCAACCGCATGCTGACGTACGTGCTGTGCGCCGCCGTCGGCTGGGCCATCGTCGCCGCCCGCGCGCAGAAGCCCTGGCGGCGCGGCCTGACCCGGCTGGGCTGGGCTCAGTTCTGGGTCGTCATGGGCAACGCGGTGCTCGGCGGCATCGTCGTCCTCGTCGGGCTCAACCCCTACACCGTCGCGGCGCACTTCCTGCTCACCACCGCGCTGATCGCGGTCGCCACGGTGACGTGGCAGCGCACCCGTGAGGGTGACGGGCAGCCGCGTCCGCTGGTCGGCAAGGCGGTGCAGCAGCTGGTGTGGTTCCTGGTCGTCGCGAGCGTGCTGCTGATCGCGGCGGGCACGGTGGTGACCGGCGCCGGTCCGCACGCGGGCGACTCCGCCGAGGTCGAGCGCATCCCGCTCGACTGGGAGACGGTCGCCAAGGCGCACGCGGTGCTGGCCTGGATCGTGGTGACGCTGACGTTCGCCCTGTGGTTCGTCCTCAAGGCCGTGGACGCGCCCGAGGGACCGCTGCACCGCACGCGGGACCTGTTCCTGATCCTGCTCGCCCAGGGCGTCATCGGTTACGTGCAGTACTTCACGCACCTGCCGGAGGTCCTGGTGGGCCTGCACATGCTGGGGTCCTGCCTGATGTGGATCGGCGTGCTGCGGGTGCTGCTGTCGCTGCGCGAGCGGCCGCAGACCGTGAGCGGCGGGCTGCCGGAGGCACCCGTGGAGACGGCCTCGCTGACGAAGGCGTGACGCCGCCGGGCCGCGTCGGCGGCCCGCGCCCCGGGGCGCTTGCGGGCAAGGCGCCTCGGACAGGACGCCCGCGCGGTGTCCGCCCACCGGGGCGCCCGCGGGTTCCGGAAGCCGGCGGGTCACCCGAGCCCGTACACCCGCCGTGCGTTGCCCGCGGCGACCATCCGTGCCACCCGCCGCGCGTCCTGCGCCGACCAGGCGCCCTCCGCGACCCAGGCGCCGAGCACCCGCCCCAGCGCCTCACGGAACAGCCGGGCCCCCACCAGGTGCAGCTCGGGCAGTGCGCCGGCGCCGCTGGAGAAGAGGACCTTGCCGAAGGGGGCCAGCTCCAGGACCTCGGCGAGCACCGTGGCGGCCCGTGCGCCGGTGCGCGCCGGCGCGGCGCCCGAGTCGGTGTACACGTGCGGGAAGACCGCGGCGAGGTGCGCGGCGTTGCGGTGGTACGGGTAGCCGTGCAGCAGGACCAGGTCGGTGCCCAGGCCCGCGGTCGCGCGGACGAAGTCCGTCAGCAGCACCGGGTCCGTGCGGTCGGCACGTCCGCCCGGGCCGGCCGGCCCGGCGTGCAGCTGGAGCGGCCGCCCGGAGGCCACCGCGGTCCACAGCAGGTGGCGCAGCAGCACCGGATCGCGCAGCTCGCCGCCGACCTCCCGCCGGGCCAGCCAGCGTCCCGCGGCACCGCGCACCTGGCTGGGCCCCGGCGGCTCGGGCGCGAGCGCCAGACCGTGCCGCAGGCCCGCCACAGAGGTGAAGGCGACCGCCTGGGCCGCCGCGCCGTGCACCGACTCGGCGAGGTTCGCCAGGAAGGACCCGACGGTTCCCGAGGTGTCGGCGACCTGCTCGGCGAGGAGTTCCAGGCGGACGACCTCGTGGGCGGCGGCGGCCCCCGCCGAGGCCATCTCGCCCGGCCCCGTGAGGTCGCCGGGGACCCCGGTGTCCACCAGGTAGGCGGTGACGCCGCTGCCGCGCAGCAGTCTGCGGCCGGCCTCCAGGACGCCCAGCTCGCGGCGCCGGGCGAGGTAGCGGGCGGGCGGGCAGTGCGGTTCCAGGCCGAGCAGCGGGGGGCACCAGCGGCGTACGGCGAAACCGGTCTGGGTGTCGAAGAGGGTGGTGCCCGGGGCGGGCGGGCCCTCGGTGCTGGCCAGCTGGGCCTCGAAGGTGCCGAGGCCCAGTTCCGTTCGCAGGACGCCGTGGCAGTACTGGTCCACGAGGGACGGCGTTTCGATCATCCGGTCTCCCCCGGCTGGACCACATCCTCCGTAAGGTCCTAACGGGTGAACCGGCTCTCAGGTGGTGCCCGCCCCGCGGCTTTGTTCAGCCGTTGGCCGGGCCGCCGAGCTGGATGCCGGCCATCCGCTTCCACTCGTACGGGCCCGTGCGCACCTTGGCGGCGAACTCGCCGTCGAAGGTCTCGTGGACGGTGATCCCGGACTCGCGCACGGCCTGCTCGGCGATGGCGTAGGTGGGGGCCACGATGTCGCCCCAGGCGCCGTCCTCGCCGACGAGGACGATCCGGGCGCCGCGCTGCCCGATGTACGCGACCTGTCCCTCGGCCCCGCCGTGCGCCTTGGCGAAGGAGCCGATCCGCTGGGCGAGGCGGGCCGCCTTGCGCTCGGCCTTGGGGTCAACCTGCTGCGTGTCTGCCATGGCCAGGATGCTACCGACGGGTAGAGGGAACGGCGACGGGCGGGGTACGTGGCCTTGACCACGCGCCCCGCCCGTAGCGGACGTCAGGGGATGTCAGCGCAGGAAGGGGTCCACCGCCACCGCGACGAAGAGGATCGACACGTAGGTGATCGACCAGTGGAACAGGCGCATCTCCTTCAGCTTCGCGCCGGTCACCTCGGCCTTGGCGCGGTTCTGCAGCCCGTGCGCCTCCCACAGCCAGAAGCCGCCGGCCAGGAGGGCGACCACCGTGTAGAACCAGCCCGTGTAGCCGAGCGGGGTCAGCAGCAGCGAGACGACGACCATCACCCAGCTGTAGATGACGATCTGCCGGGCGACCACCTTGTTGGAGGCGATCACCGGGAGCATCGGCACGCCCACGCGCGCGTAGTCCTCCTTGACCTTCATGGACAGCGGCCAGTAGTGCGGCGGCGTCCAGAAGAACATGACGAGGAAGAGGATGACCGGCGCCCACGACATGGAGTTCGTGACGGAGGACCAGCCGATGAGCACCGGCAGGCAGCCGGCGATGCCGCCCCACACGATGTTCTGCGACGTGCGCCGTTTGAGGAGCATCGTGTAGACGACGACGTAGAAGAGGAGCGCTCCGAGCGACAGCCACGCCGACAGCCAGTTGACGGTGAGACCGAACAGCAGCGTCGAGACCACCGCCAGGGTGATGCCGAAGGCGAGGCACTCGCGCGGGCTGACCATCCCGGTGACCAGCGGGCGCTGCGAGGTGCGGTCCATGAGCGCGTCGATGTCACGGTCGATGTACATGTTGAGCGCGTTGGCGCCGCCCGCGGAGAGGTAGCCGCCGACGCAGGTGAGCAGCACCAGTTTCAGGTTGGGCACACCCTGCTGCGCCAGGAACATCACCGGAACGGTGGTGATGAGCAGCAGCTCGATGATCCGCGGCTTGGTCAGTGCCACGAACGCCTTGGCACGGGCCCCGAACGACCGGTTGCTCGGGCTCTGACCTGCACCGAGTACTCCCTCCCCCAGGGCCTTAAGGGCCTGGGAGGGACCCCCAGGACGGGATTCGACGGCCGTCACGCACACCCCTGACAGAGACTCCCAGCGAGCCCCGTCCCTGTGAACAGGGGGTAAAGACTCGCGCGTACCACGCCACTGTAGACGTTGCCCAGACCCGGACATTCGCGGGGGTGGGTCGTGTTGGCGCCGCCCGCCCGGCGGCCGCCGGGCGGTGCTCGCGCGGGCCGGCCGGCGCGGGCATCCGGAATGGGTTTCCGACGGGCGCGCGACGGCTCGAATGAGCGATCGGATGAGCGCCCCCGTATTCACTTGCCGAATAAGGGAAGGAGCCGTCGGGAGGCGGATTTCCCGGAGTCCCGGCAGTCTTGAATGACTCGAAAAAACGCACGTCTTTACGGGGGTAGGCTCAACAGCGGCCGGCCGGCGCCAGAACGCCGGCAGCCGGTGCCCGGACACGCGCACCGGCATCCGACATGTGGAGAGGAGCCCTGAACCAGGGTGAGCACCAAGCCGACCACCGCAGACCTCGAGTGGACCGAGTTGGACCAGCGTGCGGTGGACACCGCGCGCGTCCTGGCCGCCGATGCCGTACAGAAGGTCGGAAACGGCCATCCGGGTACGGCGATGAGCCTGGCTCCTGCCGCCTACACCCTGTTCCAGAAGGTGATGCGGCACGACCCCGCCGACCCGCAGTGGGTGGGCCGCGACCGCTTCGTGCTGTCCGCCGGTCATTCCTCCCTGACCCTCTACACCCAGCTGTACCTGGCCGGGTTCGGCCTGGAGCTGGAGGACCTGGAGTCCTTCCGCACCTGGGGCTCCAAGACCCCGGGCCACCCGGAGTACGGGCACACGGCCGGTGTGGAGACGACGACCGGTCCGCTGGGCCAGGGCGTGGCCAACGCCGTGGGCATGGCGATGGCGTCCCGCTACGAGCGCGGCCTGTTCGACCCTGAGGCCCCCGCCGGCCAGTCCCCCTTCGACCACTTCGTCTACTGCATCGCCGGTGACGGCTGCCTCCAGGAGGGCATCTCCGCCGAGGCGTCCTCGATGGCCGGCCACCAGAAGCTCGGCAACCTGATCCTGCTGTGGGACGACAACCACATCTCGATCGAGGGCGACACCGAGACGGCCGTCTCCGAGGACACCGTCAAGCGGTACGAGGCCTACGGCTGGCACGTGCAGCGCGTGGAGCCCAAGGCCGACGGCGACCTGGACCCGCAGGCCATCTACGCGGCGATCCAGGAGGCCAAGGCGGTCACCGACCGGCCGTCCTTCATCGCGATGCGCTCGATCATCGCCTGGCCGGCCCCGCACGCGCAGAACACCGAGGCCGCGCACGGCTCGGCGCTGGGCGAGGACGAGGTCGCGGCCACCAAGCGCGTCCTCGGCTTCGACCCCGACAAGCACTTCGACGTCTCCGACGAGGTCATCGGCCACACCCGCCAGGCGCTGGAGCGCGGCCGGCAGGCGAAGGCCACCTGGGAGAAGTCCTTCCAGGCCTGGCGTGAGGCGAACGCGGAGCGGGCCGCCGAGTTCGACCGCATCGCCGCCGCCGAGCTGCCGGCCGGCTGGGCCGAGAAGATCCCGGTCTTCGAGGCGGGCAAGAGCGTGGCCACCCGCGCGGCCTCCGGCAAGGTGCTCCAGGCGCTCGGCGAGGTGCTGCCCGAGCTGTGGGGCGGCTCCGCCGACCTGGCCGGCTCGAACAACACCACGATCGACAAGACGTCGTCGTTCCTGCCCGAGGGCAACCCGCTGCCGGAGGCGAGCCCCTACGGCCGCACGATCCACTTCGGCATCCGCGAGCACTCGATGGGCGCCGAGCTGAACGGCATCACGCTGCACGGCAACACCCGCGCGTACGGCGGCACCTTCCTGGTCTTCTCCGACTACATGCGCAACGCGGTGCGCCTGTCCGCGCTGATGCACCTGCCGGTGACGTACGTGTGGACGCACGACTCCATCGGCCTGGGCGAGGACGGCCCCACCCACCAGCCCGTCGAGCACCTGGCCTCGCTGCGCGCCATCCCCGGCCTGAACGTGGTCCGCCCCGCCGACGCCAACGAGACCGCCATCGCCTGGACCGAGATCCAGCGCCGCTGGACCAAGGAGTTCGGCAAGGGCGCCCCGCACGGCCTCGCGCTGACCCGCCAGGGCGTGCCGACGTACGAGCCCAACGACGACACCGTCCGCGGCGGCTACGTCCTGTTCGAGGCCGAGGGCGGCGAGCCGCAGGTCATCCTGATCGCCACCGGCTCCGAGGTGCACGTGGCCGTGGAGGCGCGTGAGCAGCTCCAGGCCGACGGCGTTCCCACCCGCGTGGTGTCCATGCCGTGCGTCGAGTGGTTCGAGGAGCAGGACCAGGGGTACCGGGACAGCGTGCTGCCCCCGGCCGTGCGCGCCCGCGTCGCGGTCGAGGCCGGTGTCGCCCTGACCTGGCACAAGTACGTCGGGGACGCCGGACGCATTGTTTCCCTGGAGCACTTCGGTGCTTCCGCCGACGCCAAGGTGCTGTTCCGCGAATTCGGTTTCACCGCCGAGAACGTGGCCGCCAAGGCGCGGGAATCCCTCGCCGCCGCCCAGCGCTGACGCTCATATACGACACGTAGGAGATGCAATTTCCATGACAGACGCACTCAAGCGCCTCTCCGATGAAGGCGTCGCGATCTGGCTGGACGACCTGTCGCGCAAGCGGATCACGTCCGGCAACCTCGCCGAGCTGATCGACCAGCAGCACGTCGTGGGCGTCACCACCAACCCGACGATCTTCCAGAAGGCGATCTCGCAGGGCGACGGCTACGACCAGCAGGTGTCGGACCTCGCCGCCCGCCGGGTCACCGTCGAAGAGGCCATCCGCATGATCACCACGGCGGACGTCCGCGACGCCGCCGACATCCTGCGCCCGGTCTTCGACGCCACCGACGGCCAGGACGGCCGGGTCTCCATCGAGGTCGACCCCCGTCTGGCGCACAACACCAAGGCGACGGTCGCCGAGGCCCGCCAGCTGGCCTGGCTGGTGGACCGCCCCAACACGCTCATCAAGATCCCGGCCACCGAGGCGGGTCTGCCGGCCATCGCCGAGACCATCGGCAACGGGATCAGCGTCAACGTCACGCTGATCTTCTCGCTGGAGCGCTACCGCAAGGTCATGGACGCCTACCTGACCGGCCTGGAGAAGGCCAAGGAGCGCGGCCTGGACCTGTCCAAGATCCACTCGGTGGCGTCCTTCTTCGTCTCCCGCGTCGACACCGAGATCGACCGGCGCATCGACGAGATGGGCACCGACGAGGCCAAGGCCCTGCGCGGCAAGGCCGGCGTGGCCAACGCGCGCCTGGCCTACCAGGCGTACGAGGAGGTCTTCTCCTCCGACCGCTGGAACGCGCTGGAGAACGCGGGCGCGAACAAGCAGCGTCCGCTGTGGGCCTCCACCGGTGTGAAGGACAAGGCGTACAAGGACACCATGTACGTCGAGGAACTGGTGGCGCCGAACACGGTGAACACCATGCCGGAGGCCACCCTGGAGGCCACCGAGGACCACGGCGAGATCCGTGGCGACGCGGTCCGCGGCACCTACGAGCAGGCCCGTGCCGACCTCGACGCGCTGGAGCGGATCGGCATCTCCTACGACGAGGTGGTCCAGGTCCTGGAGGACGAGGGCGTCGACAAGTTCGAGGGCTCCTGGAACGACCTGCTGAAGTCGACCGAGGCGGAGCTGGAGCGCCTCGCCCCCGCGGAGGGCTGACGCCTTGTCGCCTCTTTCCGGCACCGGGGCGAACCCGCTCCGTGACCCCGCCGACCGACGGCTCCCGCGTATCGCGGGGCCGTCGGGCCTGGTCATCTTCGGCGTGACGGGCGACCTGTCGCGCAAGAAGCTGATGCCCGCCGTCTACGACCTCGCCAACCGGGGGCTGCTGCCGCCGGGCTTCTCGCTGGTCGGCTTCGCCCGGCGCGACTGGGAGCACGAGGACTTCGCCCAGGTCGTGCACGACGCCGTCAAGGAGCACTCGCGCACGCCGTTCCGCGAGGAGGTCTGGCAGCAGCTCAGCCAGGGCATGCGGTTCGTGCAGGGCACCTTCGACGACGACGAGGCGTTCGAACGGCTGCGCGACACCATCGAGGAACTCGACAAGGCGCAGGGCACGGGCGGCAACTTCGCCTTCTACCTGTCCGTACCGCCGAAGTCCTTCCCGGTCGTCATCCAGCAGCTGAAGAAGCACCAGCTGGCCGACCAGACGAGCGGCTCCTGGCGGCGCGCGGTCATCGAGAAGCCGTTCGGCCACGACCTGGAGTCGGCCGAGGAGCTGAACAAGGTCGTCCACGAGGTCTTCGCCCCGGACCAGGTCTTCCGCATCGACCACTACCTGGGCAAGGAGACCGTCCAGAACATCCTGGCGCTGCGCTTCGCCAACCAGATGTTCGAGCCGATCTGGAATCGGTCCTTCGTGGACCACGTGCAGATCACCATGGCCGAGGACATCGGCATCGGCGGCCGGGCCGGGTACTACGACGGCATCGGCGCCGCCCGTGACGTCATCCAGAACCACCTGCTCCAGCTGATGGCGCTCACCGCGATGGAGGAGCCCGCCTCTTTCGGCGCGGACGCGCTGGCGGCGGAGAAGGAGAAGGTGCTCGGCGCCGTCCGGCTGCCCGGGGACCTCGGCTCGACGACCGTGCGCGGGCAGTACGCGGCCGGCTGGCAGGGCGGCGAGAAGGTCATCGGCTACCTCGAAGAGGACGGCATCGACAAGAAGTCGAAGACCGACACCTACGCGGCCGTCAAACTGGAGATCGACAACCGCCGCTGGGCGGGCGTCCCCTTCTATCTGCGCACCGGCAAGCGGCTGGGCCGCCGGGTCACCGAGATCGCGGTGGTCTTCCAGCGCGCCCCGCACTCCCCCTTCGACACCACGGCCACCGAGGAGCTGGGCCAGAACGCGGTCGTCATCCGCGTCCAGCCCGACGAGGGCGTGACCGTGCGCTTCGGCTCGAAGGTGCCGGGCACGTCGATGGAGATCCGGGACGTCTCCATGGACTTCGCCTACGGCGAGTCCTTCACCGAGTCCAGCCCGGAGGCGTACGAGCGGCTCATCCTGGACGTGCTGCTCGGCGACTCCAACCTCTTCCCGCGCACGGAGGAGGTCGAGCTGTCCTGGAAGATCCTCGACCCGATCGAGGAGTACTGGGACACCCACGGCAGGCCCGCGCAGTACGCGTCCGGGACGTGGGGACCGGCCGAGGCGGACGAGATGCTCGCACGAGACGGACGGAGCTGGCGCCGGCCATGAAGATAGACCTGACCGACACCACCGCCGGGAAGATCAACAAGGCGCTCGTGCAGGGCCGCCGGGCGATCGGCACGCCCGCCGTGGGCATGGTGCTCACCCTCGTCATCGTCACCGACGAGGAGAACGCCTACGACGCCCTCAAGGCCGCCGGCGACGCCTCCCGCGAACACCCCTCGCGCACGCTGGTCGTCATCCGGCGCGTCTCGCGCACCCTGCGCGACCGCACGGCCTCGCGGCTGGACGCCGAGGTACGGGTGGGCGCGGAGGCCGGGACCGGCGAGACGGTCGTCCTGCGGCTGTACGGCGAGGTCTGCGACCACGCCCAGTCCGTGGTGCTGCCGCTGCTGCTGCCGGACGCGCCGGTCGTCGTCTGGTGGCCGGTGAACGGCCCGCTGGCACCGGCCGAGGACCCCCTCGGCGCGCTGGCGCAGCGCCGGGTCACCGACGCCTACGCCTGCGAGGACCCGGTGCGGGAACTGGCCGCGCGGGCCGAGGCGTACACCCCCGGCGACACGGATCTGGCGTGGACCCGGATCACGCCGTGGCGGTCCATGCTGGCCGCCGCGCTCGACCAGGTGACCTGCGAGGTCCGGTCGGTCGAGGTGGAGGGCGAGGAGTTCAACCCGAGCTGCGAGCTGCTGGCGATGTGGCTCGCGGACCGGCTGGACGTGCCGGTGAAGCGCTCGCTGTCCTCCGGACCGGGGCTGACCGCGGTCCGTATGGACACCACCTGCGGTCCGATCGAGCTGGGCCGGGCCGACGGCAGGCTGGCCACGCTCTCCGTCCAGGGGCAGCCGGAACGCGCGGTGGCCCTCAAGCGGCGGGAGACGGCCGAACTCATCGCGGAGGAACTGCGGCGGCTCGACCCGGACGACACCTACGCGTCGGCGCTGCGCTTCGGGGTGGAGCGGCTGAACGGCTCCGCGCCGCAGGCCTCCGCCGGGGCGGCGGTCGCGGTGGCCACCTCCGAGGAGGAGACGGCGAAGGCGCCCGCAGGCCGCGCCGCCGCCAAGACCGCCCGCAAGTCCCCGACCCGGAAGGCGGCGGCGAAGTGAGCACTCCGCAGCTGGTCGTCCACCGTGACAAGGAGCTGATGGCGCAGGCCGCCGCGGCCCGGCTGATCACGAAGATCGTGGACGCGCAGGCCTCCACGGGCTCCGCGTCCGTGGTGCTGACCGGTGGCCGCAACGGCAACGGCGTGCTGGCCGCGCTGGCCGCGGCGCCCGCCCGCGACGCCGTCGACTGGGGCCGGCTCGACCTGTGGTGGGGTGACGAGCGGTTCCTTCCCGAGGGCGATCCCGAGCGCAACATCACGCAGGCCAAGGAGGCCCTCCTGGACTCCGTCCCGCTGGATCCGAAGCGGGTGCACGTGATGCCCGCCTCGGACGGCCCGTGGGGCACGGACGTCGAGGCGGCGGCGGATGCCTATGCCGAGGAGCTGGCCCGCGCGGCCGGCCCCGCCAACCACGGCTCGGTCCCCACCTTCGACGTGCTGATGCTGGGCGTCGGCCCGGACACGCACGTGGCGTCCCTGTTCCCGGAGCTTCCGGGGGTGCGGGAGACGGAGCGCACGGTCATCGGCGTGCACGGCTCGCCGAAGCCGCCGCCCACCCGTGTCTCCCTCACCCTGCCCGCGATCCGCTCGGCCCGTGAGGTGTGGCTGCTCGCGGCGGGCGAGGACAAGGCGAACGCGGTGGCGATGGCGCTGTCCGGCGCGGGCGAGATCCAGGCCCCGGCGGCGGGTGCCTACGGCCGCGCGCGCACGCTGTGGCTGCTGGACGCGGCGGCGGCGTCGCAGCTGCCGAGGTCGCTGTACCCGCCGGCGTCGGCCTGACCGGCGACGGCGACCGGGCGACGACGGACCGGCATCCGGGGGCGGCACGGGCAGGACAGCTCGTGCCGCCCCCGTCGTATGCGCTCGGCCGGACCGGCCCGGCACCCTCACGGCCGGAACGGCGCCGAGCCCGCCTGTCCCCCGCCGGCTCAGCGGGTGTCCTCAGCGCCCGCCGCACCGTCCCCGTCGGCGCTGCCGACCGGGGGCTGCTCGCGCACGCGTATCAGCGCGGCGACGGACAGGACGAAGAACCCGGCCGTGAGCAGCGCCGGTGTGCTGGGGCCCCAGGCGCTGGCGACGGCACCGCCCAGCAGGGCGCCCAGCGGGGCCCCGGCGACGGCCAGGGTCCGGAAGGCGGCGCTGACCCGGCCCAGCACGGGGGCGGGGCTGCGCTGCTGCATCAGCGTGGTCGTGTTGACGTTCCAGACCATGCCCATGAGGCCGAAGACGGCCATCGCCGCCACCAGCGCGGTCAGGCTGCGCACCGTGCCCATGACGGTGAGGGCGGCGATCTGCGTCGTACCGGCCAGCAGCACGGCCCGCATGCGGCCGAGGCGGGCGACGATCGGGCCGTTGGCCGCGCCCCCGGCCAGACTGCCGACCGTGTAGGCGGTCATCGCCGCCGCGTACCCGCCGGATCCGGCGTGCAGCCAGCGCGTCACCAGCACGACCAGGGTCGCGATGAGGGCGGCCATGCCGACGTTGCACAGGGCGGTGGCGGTGCACAGACCTCTCAGGGCCCGGTCCCGCCCCAGCACGCGCAGACCGTCGGTGATCTCCCGGCGCAGGGTGCTGCCCGCCGGTCTCGGCCCGCGCTCGGGTGCCGGGGTCCGCAGCGAGGCCACGAGCGCCGCGGCCAGGACGAAGGTGACGGCGTCGGCGGCGAAGGGCGCGGCGGCGCCGGCGCCGAGCAGGACGGGCACCACCGGGCCGCCCAGGAGGCCGCCGGCGATGCGCTGTCCCGTCATCAGCCGGGCGTTGGCGCTGCCGAGCGCCGCCCGGTCGACCAGGGCGGGCAGCAGGGCCGTCGCCGCGTTGTCGAAGAGGGTCTGGAGTGTGGTGAGCGCGAAGGCCAGGGCGATGAGCAGGGCGATCGAGGCGTGCCCGAGGGCGACGGTCACGGCGAAACCACCGACCAGCAGGCCGCGTACCGCGTCCACCGTCCACATCGCGCGCCGCTGGTCCACCCGGTCGGCGACCGCGCCGCCCAGCAGTCCGAAGAGGATCCAGGGCAGATAGCCGCAGGCCGCGACGGAGGCGATGAGCAGGGGGTCACCGGTCAGGGAGGCGGCGAGCAGGGGCAGCGCGGCCGTGCGCAGCGCGTCGCCGAAGCTGGACAGCACGGCGGCGCTCCACAGCCGTCCGAAAGCCCCGCCCCACGCGGGCCGTGTCACGGCCTCGGCCGCGTCCAGCGTCGTCATCGCCGCCCCCTCACGATTCGTCGATGCACAAACCGTAGAGGGCACCACTGACAATCGCCTCGGCGGCGGCCGGCCGGGGAGGGCGCGGACTCGTCACGAGTGCCGGGAGGGCACCCGACGGGGCGTCAACTGCTAGATCTCGCCCCGGAGTTTGGCGAGCGCCTCGGCGAGGATCGCCTCGCCGTCCGCGTCGCTGCGCCGCTCGCGCACGTAGGCGAGGTGCGTCTTGTAGGGCTCCGTGCGCGGCGGGTCCGGCGGGTTGTCCCGGTCCTGGCCGGCCGGGAAGCCGCAGCGCGGGCAGTCCCAGGTGTCGGGCACCTGTGCGTCGCTGGCGAAACTGGGCTGCGTCTCGTGCCCGTTGGAGCACCAGAAGGAGATGCGCAGGCGCGGCGCGGACTCGCCGCGCTCGGCCTCGCCCATCGGCCCCGCTCCGACCCGGCTCCCCCGGATCGCGTTGCCACTTGCCACGGTCGTAACTCCCTGCGTGATGGTGCCGCGAAACGAGTCGGCGTACCGCTTCGCTGCGAGCGCCTCAGTCTACGTAAGGCCCAACGCGCGTCCAGTGATGGGAGTTACCGCCCCCCGCACACAGACGCAAGCCCCATGATAGGCCGCGCTCGTGGGCGCGTACCGACCATGGGGCCTTCCGTGCGGAATGAACGGGCTTCGCCCGCTCGTCAGCTGTTGGACTTCATCAGGATGCCGAGGACGATGATGCACGCGAGCCACAGCAGACCGACCACGACGGTGATGCGGTCGAGGTTGCGCTCGGCGACGGAGGAGCCGCCGACGGACGACTGCATGCCGCCGCCGAACATGTCGGAGAGGCCGCCGCCCTTCCCCTTGTGCATCAGCACCAGCAGCATCAGCAGCAGGCTGAAGACGATCAGGGCGATCGAGAACCCCAAAACCACGGCTGGACCAACTTCCTCGGATACGGATGGACGACGGGGGGCACAGCACCTCGGCTGTGCCCCCGCCAGGGTACGACGTATCGCCGCTACCGCCTACTCACGTCCGGCTCACTGCTCGCGGAACCTGACGATCTTGACGAACTCGTCGGCGTCCAGCGAGGCGCCGCCGACCAGGGCGCCGTCGATGTCGGCCTGGCCCATGATCTCGGCGACGTTGCCCGACTTGACGGAGCCGCCGTACTGGATGCGGATCTTGTCGGCCACGTCCTGCGAGTACAGCTCGGCGAGCTTGGCGCGGATGGCGGCGCAGACCTCCTGGGCGTCCTCGGCACCGCAGACCTTGCCGGTGCCGATGGCCCAGACGGGCTCGTAGGCGATCACGACGGACTCGGCCTGCTCGGCCGGGATGTCCTTCAGACCGCCCTCGACCTGGGCGAGGGTGTGGGAGACGTGGTTGCCGGCCTCGCGGACGTCCAGCTCCTCGCCGACGCACAGGATCGGGGTCAGACCGTGCTTGTAGGCGGCCTTGACCTTGGCGTTCACCAGCTCGTCGGTCTCGTTGTGGTACTGGCGCCGCTCGGAGTGCCCGATCGCCACGTAGGTGCACTTGAGCTTGGCCAGCATCGGGCCGGAGATCTCGCCGGTGTAGGCGCCGGAGTCGTGCTGCGAGATGTCCTGGGCGCCGTACTTGATCTTGAGCTTGTCGCCGTCGACCAGGGTCTGCACGGAGCGCAGGTCGGTGAAGGGCGGCAGGACGGCGACCTCGACGGCGTCGTAGTCCTTGTCGGCCAGGGCGAAGGCGAGCTTCTGGACGTGCGCGATGGCCTCGAGGTGGTTGAGGTTCATCTTCCAGTTGCCCGCCATCAGCGGCGTGCGGGTGGTCATTGAGGTCAGTCCTCCAGTGCGGCGAGGCCGGGGAGCGTCTTGCCCTCGAGGTATTCGAGGGAGGCGCCGCCGCCGGTCGAGATGTGGCCGAATGCGTTCTCGTCGAAACCGAGCGTACGGACGGCCGCGGCGGAGTCGCCGCCGCCGACCACGGTGAATCCGCCGGAGTCGACGAGGGCCTGGGCGACCGCCTTGGTGCCCTCGGCGAAGTCGGGGTGCTCGAAGACGCCCATCGGCCCGTTCCAGAAGACGGTGGCGGCGTCGGCGAGCTTCGAGGCGTACAGCTCCCGGGTCCGCGGCCCGATGTCCAGGCCCTCCTGGTCGGCCGGGATGGCGTCGGCGGCGACCGCGGTGGGGTGCGCCGGGGCCTTGGTCTTCAGGTCCGGGAAGTCGGGCGAGACCAGCGCGTCCACCGGCAGCACCAGCTCGACGCCCAGCTTCTCGGCGCGCTCCATGTACTCCTTGACGGCCGGGATCTGGTCCTCCTGGAGGAGGGACTTGCCGACCTCGTAGCCCTTGGCCTTGAGGAAGGTGTACGCCATGCCGCCGCCGATGAGCAGCCGGTCGGCCTTGCCGAGCAGCTGGTCGATGACGGCGAGCTTGTCGGAGACCTTGGCGCCGCCGAGGGCGACGACGTAGGGGCGCTTGACGTCCTCGGTGAGCTTCTTCAGGACGCCGACCTCGGTGGCGATGAGGTAACCGGCGTAGTGCGGCAGCCGGGCCGGCAGGTCGTAGACCGAGGCGTGCCCGCGGTGCACCGCACCGAACCCGTCGCCGACGTAGACGTCCGCGAGGGCGGCGAGGGCGTCCGCGAAGGCGCCGCGCTCGGCGTCGTCCTTGGCGGTCTCGCCCGGGTTGAAGCGCAGGTTCTCGATGACCGCGACCTGGCCGGGCTGCAGGCCGTCCACCGCGGCGTGCGCGGCGGGGCCGACGGTGTCCTGGGCGAAGGCCACGGGGGCGCCCAGCAGTTCACCGAGCCGCTCGGCGGCGGGCAGCAGCGAGAAGGCGGGGTCCGGGGCACCCTTGGGGCGGCCCAGGTGCGAGGCCACGATCACCTTGGCGCCGGCGCCGGCGAGCGCCTTCACGGTGGGCAGCACGGCGCGGATGCGGCCGTCGTCGGTGATGACACCGTCGGCCAGCGGCACGTTGAGGTCGGCGCGGACGAAGACGCGCTTGCCGTCCACACCTTCGCTGAGAAGTTCGTCGATCGTCTTCATGGGAATGGGACTCCTGGGAGGAGGGGCTCTTGATCGTACGAGGGCCGGTCGATCCGCACGCGGGCGGGCCGCAGGAAGCGGCCCGCCGTACGTGCGTCAGGGCCCGGACCGCGCGGTGGTGCGCTGCCCGAGCCCTGTTCTCACATCGAGGTGCCTGCTCTGCCGATCAGAGCTGGTTGCCGATGAAGACCGTGAGGTCGACGAGGCGGTTGGAGTAGCCCCACTCGTTGTCGTACCAGCCGATGACCTTCACGTTCTTGCCCTCCTGGACCATCGTCAGGGAGGAGTCGAAGGTGCAGGACGCCGGGGCGTTGACGATGTCCGAGGAGACGATCGGGTCCTCGGTGTACTCGAGGATGCCCTTCAGCTCGCCCTCGGCGGCCTTCTGGAAGGCGGCGTTGACCTCTTCCTTGGTGACCTCGCGGGACAGCTCGACGACGAGGTCGGTGACCGAGCCGGTCGGGACCGGGACGCGCATCGCCATGCCGTCCAGCTTGCCCTTGAGCTGCGGGAGGACCAGCGCGGTGGCCTTGGCGGCACCGGTGGTGGTCGGGATGATGTTCTCGGCGGCGGCGCGGGCGCGGCGCAGGTCCTTGTGCGGGAAGTCCAGGATCCGCTGGTCGTTGGTGTACGCGTGCACCGTGGTCATCAGGCCGCGGACGATGCCGAAGTTCTCGTCGAGGACCTTCGCCATCGGCGCCACACAGTTGGTGGTGCACGAGGCGTTGGAGATGACGTTGTCCTTGGCGGCGTCGTACTTGTCCTGGTTGACGCCCATCACGATGGTGACGTCCTCGTTCTTCGCCGGAGCGGAGATGATGACCTTCTTGGCACCGCCGGCGATGTGCTTCTCGGCGTCTTCCTTCTTGGTGAAGATGCCGGTGGACTCGATGACGATGTCCACGCCCAGCTCACCCCAGGGGATGTCGGCCGGGTTGCGCTCGGAGAGGACCTTGATGGTCCTGCCGTCGACGGTGATGGTGTCCTCGGTGTGCGTGACCTCCTGCTTGAGGCGGCCGAGGATGGTGTCGTACTTCAGCAGGTGAGCGGTGGTCGCGGTGTCACCCAGGTCGTTGACAGCCACGATCTCGATGTCTGCACCCTGCTCCAGCAGCGCGCGGAAGTAGTTACGACCGATGCGGCCAAAGCCGTTGATGCCTACGCGGATCGTCACGAACCGATCTCCTCGTTGGTACGCCGGTTTCGACGCCGGCGAGCTGTATTGGGATGTCCCCGACCACCCCCGACCCTACCTCCCTGGAGCCTCCTGAGTGACATTCGGAGACCCCCTGGAGGGCATGGCGAGCCGTACGCGCCAGTAGGGGTCCGGGCCGTCGCGGCCGGGCGCCCGAATCACTCCATTAGGGTACGGAGTGTCCGTTCGCGTTGACCATATTCATCACTCTTTCGTGCAGGTCCCGGCTCACTTGTCGAGTGCCGCCATCGCGCGCCCCACGAGGGCCGCCCGGCCGGCCGCCGAGCGGAGGTGTCCCAGCCCGAACCCGAGCAGCACGGAACGGTCGGTGGTGACCGCCGCGTACGTCCGGAAGAGGGTGCCGGTGCGGGCCCAGTCCTTGCGGACGGCCGGGCTGCCCGGAGGCGGTCCTGACACCTTCCAGGGGCCCAGCGACGTCTCGAAGCCCTCGGTGTCCCTCGCGGTGCCTCCGACGACGAGCGAGGTGTCGTCGGCCAGGACGCCGTGGCCGCCGGTGCCGGGGTCGCTGACGTAGGAGAGGGAGACCTCGACCGTCCGCCCGGCGTACGCGCTCAGGTCGAAACTCGCCTGCTGCCACCCGCCGGAGGAACCGGTGAAGCTGTTCCACGCCCCGCTGGTGCCGTGGGCGGCGCAGCCGCCGGAACCCGGCGTCAGGTAGTGCCTGAGCCAGGGGTGGTCGGCGATCAGGAAGCCGGCCCCGCACTCGGCGGGCACGGCCGCGGTGCTCCTGCCGCCCGCCTCCGGGAGTGTCGTCCAGTCGTCGGCGCCGGTGGTGCGGACCTCCAGCAGCGCGTGGTCGTAGCCGCGCTCGGTGTCCCACAGCAGGCGGGTGCTGAGGGCGGGCCGGTCCGCCGCGGTGACCCCGGTGAGGTCGACGGTGCGGGTGAGGCGCTTGTAGGCGTCGTCGGTGTGCACGGCGGCGGCCATGAAGGAGCCGGTGTAGGGGCTGTACGGGTCGACGGTGCCGGTGAACCGCCCCGCCCCCGAGCTCGCGAACCACGGGTGGTCGGCCGCCGGCAGTTCCTGTGATGTGACCCCATAGGCACCGGCCCCGTCGAGCGGCTCGCCGGGCGCGCCGCCGAGCGCGCCGGAGAAGCCTGCCAGCTTCCCCGCGCCGGTGAAGCCGGTGGCCCCGGGGGCCGGGGTGCGCGAGTAGGCCCCCAGGTAGTACTGGCTGAAGTCGTCCGAGAGGTTCCCGCCGCCCAGGTCGACGCTGCCGCCGGCCTGTTCGCCGGCCTCGATCAGCCGCCCGCCCTCGTTGAGGTAGGAACGCAGCTGGAGCTGGGTGGCGTTGCCCGGTCCCGGGGCGCCCGAGTAGTGCACGACCGTCCTGAAGTGCTTCAGCACGCCGAGCGCGTCGGGCGCGCCCTGGGTGGCGACGTCCCAGACGAGCGCCCGGTGGCCGTTCGCCCGCAGGGCGTCCACGTACGCGCCCGCCCGGACGGCCGGGGCGCCCTCCTCCGCGACGACGAGGGTGTCGGCGCGGGTGCTTGCGGGCGTGCCTGCGCGGGTGCTTGCGGGCGTGCCGGCGGACGGGAGGCGGGCCACGGTGTAGGTGAAGTGCTCGCTCGACGTCCGCTTCCCGGTCCCCGGGCCGCTGCCCGTGCGGCCGGTGAACCACACCTCGACCCGGTCGCCCGGAGCCGCGCCGGGGACGTGGGCCCGGTACTCGTCGAAGTAGAGGTGGTCCGCGCCGCCGTAGGTGGTGCCGCCCTTCCAGGGCCGCAGGGCTCCCGTCCGGGTCGGCCCGCCGCCGACGCGGTAGCGCAGTGCCTTGTCCCGCACGGACCTGCGGACGACGACCGAGACCTCCTGGCCGGCGCCGCGCGCGTACGACGTCGAGAACTTGGCCGGCGTGAAGTCGGCGGCCTGCGGGCCGGCCGGTGAACTCGGCCGGTCGGGGTGGGCGGCGGTCTCGGCGACGGCGAGCGCGAAGGGGACGTTCTTCTCGAACTCCCGCCGGATCAGCTTCTCGTCGTCGGGGAAGGTGAAGACGGACCGGCAGTCGGCGGCGTTCCAGGCGTCGTCCGGGTCGGCGTCGGACGCGGTCTCGCACGTCGACATCTCGGGCGTGAACATGGCCGTACCGTTGACGTTGCCCGCGTGCCCGTCCGCCTCGCCGTTGGTGGTGTACAGCTCCGAGGAGAGCTGGGAGCGGTAGCCGGGGATCGCCGGATGGTCCGGGGTGCCGGCGAGCGCCCGGTAGAGGACGTCGTCCGGGGTCGGGGTCGCCACCTGCCAGCCGACGCCGTAGAGCAGGAGTTCGGCCGCGGAGTGGTAGTTGACGGCGTACCGGAAGCGGACGCGCTTCTCGAACCGGTCGAGCGCCCGCGTCTCGGGCTCGCTCGCCGGGGCCGGGCCGCGGTAGGTCTCACCGGCGGGCTCCGGTGACGAACCCTCGTCGTCGTAGCCCCACTTGTAGGGGAAGTTGCGGTTGAGGTCGACGCCGTCCCCGCTGGAGACGACACCGTCGCCGTTGACGTCCCGCAGGTTCTTGCGCCACAGCCGGGTGCTGTCGTCCTTGAAGGTGTAGTCGTAGCCGTCGGGGTTGGCGGAGAGGACGAACCACAGTTCGGTGGTGTCGACGATCTTCCTGATCCGGCGGTCGGTGCGGTAGTGGTCCAGGTAGTAGTGCATCAGCCGGCGTGTCATCTCCGGCGTGATCCACTCGCGCGCGTGCTGGTTGGACAGGTACAGCACGGCCGGCTTGGCGCCGTCCTTCGTCTCGCGCGCGCGGCCGGTCAGCTTCAGGGCGAGGATGTCCTGTCCGCGCACGGTCGTGCCGAGAGAGACGACCTTGGTGAGGCCGGGGTGGGTCCGGGCGGTACGGAGGATCTCCTCGCGCAGGCCGCCCTTGCCGCTGTAGGGCCGGAACACGCCCTGGCCGGCCGTGGTCACCCGCCTCTGCGTCGCGGCCGTGAGCGCGTGCTCGGTGAGCCGGACGCCCTGCTCACGCAGCTTGCCGGCCTGCGCGTCGGTGAGGTACAGCTCGACGGTGCTCCGGCCGCCGCCGGGCGTCCGGTTCCCCAGTTCGTGGGCGTCCTGACCGGCTTTCAGCAGCAGGGGCACCTGCCGTGCGGTGACGTCGGCGCGGAACACCTTCACCTCGTCCGGAGCCGGCCGGGGTGAGGTGGCGTCCTGCGCCTGGGCGAGGGGCGCGAGGCCCGCTCCGCCGAGCAGGAGCGCGCCGACGGCCAGGACCGATCTCGCTCCGCGTCTCGTGCTGCGTCTCATGAACCCCCCTGACGGTGGTCCGCCGGTCCGGCGGAGACCTGCCAGGTTCATGTCACTCAGGTCACGGGTCAAGGGTGCCTCCTCGGTCACGGTGACGGACATCAGGGTCGGCGTGGAGGGTGCGGGCCGGGGGCCTGCGGGCCTGCGGGCCAGGGAGACCTGCGGGTCAGGCCGGGTTCCGGGCGCGGCCGTCGGCCGGCCGGGGTCGGCGTGCGGGACTGCGGGTCAGGGGCCGGGTCCCGGACGTCGGCGTCCGGGGTCGACGGCCGAGGACGACGGCCGGCAGGTCGGGCCACGTCCCGTGTACGGCCCTCGGCCGGCCGCGCCGGGGCGCGACCCTCGGCTGGTCAGGGCCGGTGTGCGGGTCTGCGGATGCAGGGCGCGCGCACGGTCGGCGGCCTTCAGGCCCGCGCGCCCGCTGTCCCGGCCGGGGCGCGGCCCTCGGCATCCGGGGCCGACAGACAAGGCTGCGCGGGTCAGGCCCGGTCCCGGGCGCGGCCGCCGGCTGTCAGGCGAAGGCGCGGCCGGGCGGGCCGGGCGGGGGCGGCCCCTGGCCCGACGGTGCCCGCCCGAAGGGGTGACCGGGCCCGGCCGCCCCGGCGGACGGGCCCTGCTGCGCGGCGCACGCGGCTCAGCCCGCGAGGTTGTCCGCCAGCTCCTCGCTGAGGTTGGCCTCCGTCCCGGGGATGCCCAGGTCGGCGGCGCGCTTGTCGGCCATGGCCAACAGCCGGCGGATGCGGCCGGCGACGGCGTCCTTGGTCAGCGGCGGGTCGGCGAGCGCGCCCAGTTCCTCCAGCGAGGCCTGCTTGTGCTCCATGCGCAGGCGCCCCGCGGCGGCCAGGTGCTCGGGGACGTCGTCCGCGAGGATCTCCAGGGCGCGCTGCACCCGGGCACCGGCGGCGACCGCCGCGCGGGCCGAGCGGCGCAGGTTGGCGTCGTCGAAGTTGGCCAGCCGGTTCGCCGTGGCGCGGACCTCGCGGCGCATCCGCCGCTCCTCCCAGGCCAGTACGGACTCGTGTGCGCCCAGACGCGTCAACAGCGCGCCGATCGCGTCACCGTCACGGACGACCACCCGGTCCACTCCCCGCACCTCGCGGGCCTTGGCGGCGATGGAGAGTCTGCGGGCCGCGCCGACCAGGGCGAGCGCGGCCTCCGGGCCCGGGCAGGTCACCTCCAGCGACGAGGAGCGGCCGGGCTCGGTGAGCGAGCCGTGCGCGAGGAACGCGCCGCGCCAGGCGGCCTCCGCGTCGCAGGTGGCCCCCGAGACCACCTGCGGGGGCAGGCCGCGGATCGGACGGCCGCGGCCGTCGACCAGGCCGGTCTGGCGGGCCAGCTGGTCGCCGCCCGCGACGACCCGGACCACGTAGCGCGAGCCGCGGCGCAGGCCGCCGGGCGCCATCACGATCAGCTCCGAGCTGTGCCCGAAGATCTCCAGGATGTCCCGCTTCAGGCGCCGCGCCGCCATCGCGGTGTCCAGTTCCGCCTCGATCACGATGCGCCCGCTGACCAGGTGGAGGCCGCCGGCGAACCGCAGAATGGCGGAGACCTCCGCCTTCCTGCAGCAGGTCCGGGTGACGGGGAGCCGGGAGATCTCATCCTTCACCGCTGCCGTCATCGCCATGGGCCGATCCTTCCATGCATCCGAAAAATACGGTCGTACGCGGCGGCCAGCAGCTCCGGGTCGTGCCGCGGAGTTCCGTCCCTCCGGGCCACCGGCGCCAGCTCGACCGCGGCGCCGAACCGCTTGGCGGCCTCGGTGAGGACTTCGCGGTCGGGCACGGCGGCCTCGTCGGCCAGCACCACGTCCAGGGCGAGTTTAGGGGCGTGTCGTCCCAAAACCTCCAAATGACGCTGCGGGGAGAAGCCGGCGGTTTCTCCCGGTTGCGGGGCGAGGTTCAAGGAGAGGACCCGGCGCGCCTTCGTCTCGGTGAGCGCGTCGAGGAGCTGGGGCACGAGCAGGTGCGGGATGACCGAGGAGAACCAGGAGCCGGGACCGAGCACCACCCAGTCCGCGTCCAGGACCGCCTCGACGGCCTCGGGCACGGCGGGCGGGTCGTGCGGCACCAGGTGCACGGACTGCACCTCGCCCGGGGTGAGCGCGACGGTCGCCTGGCCGCGGACCGTGTCGACGTCGTCGGGCCGGTCCACGTCGTGGCCCTTGACCAGGGCCTGGAGCTCCAGCGGCACGGCGGACATGGGCAGTACGCGCCCGTGCGCGCCCAGCAGCTTGCCGACCAGGTCGAGGGCCTGGACGTGGTCGCCGAGCTGTTCCCACAGCGCGACGATCAGCAGGTTGCCGACCGCGTGGTCGTGCAGGTCGCCCTGGGAGGTGAAGCGGTGCTGGATGACGCGCGCCCAGGTCTGGCCCCAGTCGTCGTCCCCGCACAGCGCCGCCAGCGCCTTGCGCAGGTCGCCGGGGGGCAGCACGCCCAGTTCGTCGCGCAGGCGCCCGCTGGAGCCGCCGTCGTCGGCCACGGTGACGACGGCGGTGAGGTCGCCGGTGATCCGGCGCAGTGCCGCGAGCGAGGCGGACAGGCCCATGCCGCCGCCGAGGGCGACCACCTTGGGCTGGGCGCCCCGGCGGCGCGGCCGTGCGCCGCGGGCCTCGGCGGGCCGGCCGGCCCGCCCCTCGGCCGCCAGACGTGCCGCGCGGCCCTCGGGGACCGCGCGGCGCAGTCTGCTCAGCCGCGGAGTACGTCCGGTCACTCGCGCCCCATGTCCCGGTGGACGACGACGGTCTCCACACCCTCGGCCGCCAGTCGCGCGGCGAGCTTTTCCGACATGGCCACCGAGCGGTGCTTGCCGCCCGTGCAGCCGATGGCGATGGTCACGTACCGCTTGCCCTCGCGGCGGTAGCCGGCCGCGACGAGCCGCAGCAGTTCGGCGTAGCGGTCCAGGAACTCCTTGGCGCCGGGCTGGTTGAAGACGTACCCGGCGACCTCCTCGTTGAGGCCGGTGTACGGGCGCAGCTCCGGCACCCAGTGCGGGTTGGGCAGGAACCGCATGTCGGCGACCAGGTCGGCGTCGACCGGCAGGCCGTACTTGAAGCCGAAGGACATCACGGTGGCCCGCAGCTCGGGCTCCTCCTCGCCGGCGAACTGGGCGTCCATCTTGGCGCGCAGTTCGTGCACGTTGAGGCTGGAGGTGTCGATGACGAGGTCGGCGTCGCCGCGCAGCTCGCGCAGCAGCTCCCGCTCGGCGGCGATGCCGTCGACGATGCGGCCGTCGCCCTGGAGGGGGTGGGGGCGGCGCACCGACTCGAAGCGGCGCACCAGGGCCTCGTCTGAGGACTCCAGGAAGACGATCCGCCGCGTGACGTCGCGCGCCTCCAGGTCGGCCAGGGACTCGCGGAGGTTGTCGAAGAAACGGCGGCCGCGGACGTCGACGACGACCGCGATGCGCGCGACGTTGCCCTGCGAGCGGGCGCCCAGTTCCACCATGGTGGGGATCAGCGCCGGCGGCAGGTTGTCGACGACGAACCAGCCGAGGTCCTCCAGGCACTTGGCGGCCGTCGACCGGCCCGCCCCCGACATGCCGGAGATGATCACCAGTTCGGGGATGGCCGCGTCGGGGACGCCTGCCGTGTCGATGCCCGTACTCACCTGTGCTCCGTGTTCCTGGACCGGGTGCTGCCGCTGGTCCTCGTGCGATGGCGGGGGCGCGTCCGCGGGCGTCTGCGTGTGCGTGTGCGTGTCCCCGTGCCCCGGCGCGTTCCTGTCCGCGTGCGTGTCCGCGTCCGCTTCCCGGTGCGCCGGCGCGGGTGTCTGTTCCCGGGACGCCGTGCGGGCCCGGTCGGGTTGCGCCGCTGTCTGATCTCGTGGCGCTGTGGGCTGCGTCTCGTCCTCGGTCATGTCTCCTGCCCCCGTCGTTCGGCCGGGGCGCCCGTGGGCACGGGCTCCCCTGCGGCCCCCGGCGTCGTCCCGGGTTCCGTCTCTTCCTCGTCTTCCATGATCTCTCCGGTCGCCGTGTTCACGGCGGGTGCGGCCGGGGCCGCCTGGGCCAGGGCCACGGCGATCGTCTCGGCCGTCTTGCGGCCTATGCCGGGCACCTCACAGATCTGGTCGATTGTGGCGGACCGCAGCCTCTTCACCGAGCCGAAATGCTTGAGCAGCGCCCGCTTGCGCGTCTCGCCCAGACCGGGCACGTCGTCCAGCGGACCGGCCCGGAAGCGCTTGGCGCGTCTGGTGCGCTGGTAGGTGATGGCGAAGCGGTGGGCCTCGTCACGGACGCGCTGCAGCAGGTAGAGCCCCTCGCTGCTGCGCGGCAGGACCACCGGGTCGTCGTCACCGGGCACCCAGACCTCCTCCAGGCGCTTGGCCAGCCCGCACACCGCGATGTCGTCGATGCCCAGCTCGTCGAGGGCCCTCTGGGCCGCGGCGACCTGCGGCTGTCCGCCGTCGACGACGACGAGCTGCGGCGGGTAGGCGAACCGCTTGGGGCGTCCGTCGTCCTCGGTGAAGGCGCCGGCCGGGCCGGCGACCGTGCTGCCGGCCGGGCCGCCGGGCACTGCGCCGGGTGCTTCGGCCAGCGAGCCGTCGACCGTCGCGCCGGGTGCTTCGGCGGGCGAGCCGTCGACGGTCGCGCCGGGTGCCGGGGCGGCGGCCGTCCCGTCGGGCGCGGCACCCTCCTCGCCGTCGGCCCACTCGCCGGTGCGCTCCTTCTCCGCCAGGTACCGCTTGAAGCGCCGGGTGATCACCTCGTGCATGGAGCGGACGTCGTCCTGCCCCTCGAAGCCCTTGATCTGGAAGCGCCGGTACTCGCCCTTGCGCTGGAGCCCGTCCTCGAAGACGACCATGGAGGCCACCACGTCGTCGCCCTGGAGGTGGGAGATGTCGTAGCACTCGATCCGCAGGGGGGCGCTGTCCAGGCCGAGGGCGTCGGCGATCTCCTCCAGGGCGCGCGAGCGCGTGGTCAGGTCCGAGGCGCGCTTGGTCTTGTGCAGCGCGAGCGCCTGCAGCGCGTTGCGCTGGACGGTCTCCATGAGGGCCTTCTTGTCGCCGCGCTGGGGGATGCGCAGGGACACGTTCGCGCCACGGCGGTCGGTGAGCCACTGCTGGACCGGCTCGACCGGATCGGGCAGGGCGGGGACCAGGACCTCCTTGGGGACGGCGTCCCCGCTCTCCTCGCCGTACAGCTGCTGCAGGGCGTGCTCGACGAGGGCGCCGGTGGTGACCTCCTCCACCTTGTCGGTCACCCAGCCGCGCTGGCCCCGCACGCGTCCGCCGCGCACGTGGAAGATCTGCACGGCGGCCTCCAGCTCGTCCTCGGCGACGGCGATGAGGTCGGCGTCGGTCGCGTCGGCGAGCACGACCGCGCTCTTCTCCATGGCCTTCTTCAGGGCCCCGATGTCGTCGCGCAGGCGGGCGGCCCGCTCGTACTCCATCTCCTCGGCCGCCTGCGCCATCCGCTGCTCCAGGCGGCGCAGGTACGTCCCCGTACGGCCGGCCATGAAGTCGCTGAACTCCTCGGCCAGTTCCCGGTGCTCCTCGGCGGAGACGCGGCCGACGCAGGGCGCGGAGCACTTGCCGATGTACCCGAGGAGGCAGGGGCGGCCGGTGCGGGCGGCGTTCTTGAAGACACCGGCCGAGCAGGTACGGACGGGGAAGACCCGCAGCAGCAGGTCGACGGTGTCGCGGATGGCCCACGCGTGCCCGTACGGCCCGAAGTAGCGCACGCCCTTCTTCTTGTGGCCGCGCATGACCTGGACGCGCGGGAACTCCTCGTTCATCGTCACCGCGAGGTACGGGTAGCTCTTGTCGTCGCGGTACTTGACGTTGAACCGGGGGTCGAACTCCTTGATCCAGGAGTACTCCAGCTGGAGCGCCTCGACCTCGGTGGACACCACGGTCCACTCCACGGAGGCGGCCGTGGTCACCATGGTGCGGGTGCGCGGGTGGAGGTTCGCCAGGTCCTGGAAGTAGTTCGCCAGGCGCTGGCGCAGGCTCTTCGCCTTTCCGACGTAGATCACCCGGCGGTGCTCGTCACGGAACTTGTACACCCCGGGGGAGTCCGGGATGTCTCCCGGCTTGGGGCGGTAGCTGGAGGGGTCGGCCATGTCTCACACCCTACTGGCGCGGGGTGACAGGGCGGTGAGCCTGTGGACAACCCGGCCCGGGCGCCCGGCCGCCGCCCGGACAGACGTACGACTACCTGCCGTGACCAGCGGTCTTGGCTCGGTGCGCGGCGTCGCACGGGAGTACCGCGCCCGGCCGGCGCCGGGGTGCGGACTCGGCCAGGACCGCCGTCCGCGGGGTCACAGGTGTTGTCGGGGCTTGGTCGACACGCTTCAATGCGGGGGACGTCGGGGCCGCGGACGACGGCACACGGACGTGTACGGACGCGCACGGCTCCCCCGTTCCTGCCCGCGGGCGGTCCCGGCGATCCGCGTGAACGGTCTGACCAGCCGTCGTGCGCCTTTCCCGCAGTCGTGCACCCTTCACAGAGAGGCCCCTGCATGCCGCACGCCCCCCAGCAGGCGGACGTCGCCACCGCGGAACTGGACACGGCCCTGCGGGGCGGTCCGTTCCACGTGGCGCTGCGCGCCGCGATCGCCGCCCGCGGGCTGCCCTTGCAGCGCGTGCAGCACCATCTGTCGCGCCACGGCGTCCGGGTAGGGGTCACCAGCCTGAGCTACTGGCAGCAGGGCGCCCGGCGTCCGCAGCGCCCCGAGTCGCTGCGGGCCGTGCGGGCCCTGGAGGAGATCCTGCGGCTGCCGGACGAGTCGCTGATCCGGCTGCTGGCCGAGACCGGGGAACGCACCGTCGCCCACAGGCCCGGCGCGCGTCCCTACCGTTCCCTCGTCGAGGCGTCGGACGCCCTGCGCCGACTGCTGGCCGGGCTGGACGCCCCTCTCGACAGCGGGCTGCGGGCCCTCGGCCACCACGAGCGCGTACGGCTCGGGGCGCGCCGGGAACTCGCCGGGCACGAGTCGCAGCACATCGTGCGTGCCCACCGGGACGGCGTGGACCGGTTCGTGGCCGTCCACCAGGGCGACCCGCAGTGCGTACCGGACTCCATGCGCGTGCACGCGCTGGAGAACTGCCGCTCCGGGCGCGTACTCCGTGACCACGGCACGGGACTGCTCGTGGCGGAGTTCCTCTTCGACACCCGGCTGCGGGCCGGGGACACGTTCCTCTTCCGGTACGGCGTCGAGGACGGCACCGCGGGCGTGTGCCGGGAGTACCTGCGGACCTTCGACTCGGCGGGCGGCCAGTACGCCCTGCAGGTGCGCTTCGACGCGGGTGCGCTGCCGGCGCGCTGCCACCGGTTCACCCAGCCGTCGGCGGCGGCCCCGCGCGGTGGCCGCCAGGAGCTGGTGGTGAGCGCGCGCCACCGTTCCGTCCACGTCGTCGAGCCTCGGGTGCGGCCGGGAATCGTGGGGATCGCCTGGGACTGGGACTGAGGGACCGGGGACCGGCCGCCCTTCCCGGTCAGGCGCCGGGACCCGCGACGATCTTGCCGCCGTCGGTGCGGACCGGCAGCTCGGGCAGCGGCGTGGTGGCCGGGGACTGCACCACCTTGCCGGTCGTGGCGTCGAACTGACTGCCGTGGCACGGGCACTCCAGTGTCGTGCCCTCCAGCTTGCTGATCGCGCACCCCGCGTGCGTGCAGATGGTGCTGAACGCCTTCAGCGTGCCGTCGGCGGCCCTGCTGACCACCACGTTGTGGTCCTGGAACAGCTTGGCGCCGCCCTTGGGGACGGCGCTCTCGGCGCCGAGGTCGACGGGCGCCGTCGGCGTCGCGGGAGAGGCACTGCCGCCCTGCGGCCCGCAGGCGGCCAGCCCGAGCCCGGCGACGGGCGTGACGGCCGCCGTCCGCAGGATCGTACGGCGGCTCGCGGCGGGACGGCCTGACATGGGGACTCCCCTGGATCGGCGGGTGGTGCAGGCCCGACGATACCGACCGTCGTCCGCCGGCCGGGGAGCGGGGCGGCGGCGCGGGCAGGAAGGTGCGTAAACGCTTGCGCAAGCGTTTACGCCGACCCGGTGATGCGATACCGTCCCGGCCACGGGCAACCGCCGGACGGCGGTTCTCGGGGAGGGGACACGATGCCGACCATGGCCGACGTCGCACGCAGCGCCGGGGTCTCCGTGGCGACCGTCTCGCACGTACTGAACGGCACCCGCCCGGTGCTGCCCCACACCCGTCAGGCGGTGCTCGACGCGGTGGAGCAGCTCGGTTACACCCCCAACGGTCTCGCCCGCTCCCTGGTCACCTCGCGCACCCGGTCCATCGGGCTCGCGGTGTCCGCCATCAGCAACCCGTACTTCACGGAGATCCTCCAGGGCGTCGAGGCCGCGGCCCTGGAGCAGGGATACAGCCTGCTCATCGCCGATCCGCACGACGATCCGGCGCATGAGCGCACCGTGGTGCAGCTCCTGCACGAGCGCCGGGTGGACGGCGTGATCGTCGCTCCCTCCGCGCGCCCCCACGACCTCGTCGCCTACCTCGCGCGGCACGCCGTACCGACCGTTTTCCTCGACCGCCTGATCGGCAGCGGACCGGACACCGAGGCCGGTGACGGACCGCCCTTCGACCAGATCTGCGCCGACAGCGCCGGGCCGACCGCGCGGCTCGTCACCCACCTCGCCGGTCTCGGGCACCGCCGGATCGGCCTGGTGGCGGGTCTGCCCGGCCTGAGCACGACCAGGGAGCGGACGACCGGCTACCGTCACGGCCTGGCCGCTGCGGGACTCCCTCACGACGAGCGGCTCGTCGTGCACGGCGACTCCGCCGAGGACGGCGCGCAGCGGGCGACCGCCGCGCTGCTGTCCCTCGCCGCACCGCCCACGGCGCTCGTCACGGCCAACAACGCGATGACCATCGGCGCCCTGCGCGCCCTGCGCGAGCGGGGCCTGTCCGTGCCCGAGGACATGGCGCTGTGCTGCTTCGACGACTTCGAGTGGGCCGACCTGTTCTCGCCCCGGCTGACCGTGATCGCCCAGCCCGGCAGGGAGCTGGGCGCACGGTCGGTCCGACTGCTCCTGGACCGCCTGGCCGCACCGGAGCGGCCCGCCCGCACGGTGCGTCTGCCCTGCACGTTCGTCCACCGCACGTCCTGCGGTTGCCCCGCACAGCCCGAGGAAGGAACCGACTCGTGATCGTCGTCGCCGGTGAGGCCCTGATCGACCTGGTACCGCGGGGCACCGGTGCCCTCGCCGACCTCAAGCCGGCGCTCGGCGGCGGCCCCTACAACACGGCCGTCGCGCTCGGCCGCCTCGGCTCCCCCACCGCCTTCTGTTCCCGCATCTCGCGCGACGCCTTCGGCGAGGCCCTGCTGGACGGGCTGCGGCGGGCCGGGGTGGACGTCTCGGACGTGCAGCGCGGCAGCGAGCCGACCACGCTGGCGGTCGCCACGGTCGGGACGGACGGATCGGCCGCGTACTCCTTCTACGTCGACGGCACCGCCGACCGCCTGTTCACCGCCCCGGCCGCGCTGCCCGCCGGGACACGCGCGGTGTCGTTCGGCACCTGTTCGCTGGTCCTGGAACCGGGTGCGAGCGCGTACGAGAAGCTGCTGCGGGCCGCGGCGGCCGAGGGGGTGTTCACGGCGCTGGACCCGAACATCCGGGCCGGGCTGATCCCGGACCCGGACGCCTACCGGGCGCGTTTTCGCGGCTGGCTGCCCTCGGTGTCGTTGCTGAAGCTCTCCGAGGAGGACGCGCGGTGGCTGGGGGGCACCCCGCGCGAGTGGCTGGCCGAGGGGCCGGCGGCCGTCGTGATCACCCACGGCGGCGACGGGCTCACGGCGTTCACCCCGGACGGTGCGGAGCACTCGGTTCCGGGCGAGAAGGTGACGGTCGTCGACACGATCGGCGCCGGTGACACCGTGAACGCGGCCCTGCTGCACGGCCTGGCCGTCCGCGACGCGCTGTCCCGCGAGGCCCTGGCGGGTCTCGGCGCGGCGGGCTGGACCGCGCTGCTGCGGTTCGCGGCCCGCGCGGCGGCGATCACCTGCTCACGCCCGGGCGCGGAGCCCCCGTACGCGTCCGAGGTCGGCGAGCCGTAGGCGGGAAGGAACCCGGTTCAGGGCGGAGGGGCGAGGCCCAGGCCCGGAGGGGCGAGGCACAGGCAGAGGGGGCGAGGCGCAGGCCCGGACGGCGCCGGCCCTGGTCGCAACGATCCGGCGCGGTGCGTCCGGAAGAGACGGGACGCAGGCCCGGACGGGGCCGGTTTCCTGGGCACAGGCGGTCGGGCGGCATGGGCAGGCGCCCCGCGGGAGGTCCCGCGGGGCGCCTGCTGCTGCGGCCGGGAGGGCGTTCAGGCCTTGCGCGTGGTCTTCTTCGCGGGCGCCGCCTTCTTGCTCCCCGTGCTGCCGGCCGTCGTCCTGGCGGTGGCCGTCCTGCGGCCCGCCGACGCGGCCGCCACCGCCTTCTTGGCGGCGGCCCTGCGCGGGGCCTTCACCGCCTTCACCGGCTCCGCGTCGCTGATCCGGTCCGCGCCCAGGATCTCGCGCAGGAACTTGCCGGTGTGGCTGGCCGGTACCCCGGCGACCTGCTCGGGCGTGCCCTCCGCCACGACGAGGCCACCGCCCGCGCCGCCCTCGGGGCCCATGTCGACGATCCAGTCGGCGGTCTTGATCACGTCGAGGTTGTGCTCGATGACGATGACCGTGTTGCCCTTGTCGACCAGACCGGAGAGGACCTTCAGCAGCTTGCTGATGTCCTCGAAGTGGAGGCCGGTCGTCGGCTCGTCCAGGACGTAGACCGTGCGTCCGGTGGAGCGGCGCTGCAGTTCGCTGGCGAGCTTCACGCGCTGGGCCTCGCCGCCGGACAGGGTGGTCGCGGACTGGCCGAGCCGGACGTAGCCCAGGCCGACGTCCTTGAGGGTCTTGAGGTGCCGGGCGATCGCCGGAACCGCCTCGAAGAAGTCGGTCGCCTCCTCGATGGGCATGTTCAGCACGTCGGCGATGGACTTGCCCTTGTAGTGGACCTCCAGGGTCTCCCGGTTGTACCGGGCGCCGTGGCAGACCTCGCACGGGACGTAGACGTCCGGGAGGAAGTTCATCTCGATCTTGATGGTGCCGTCGCCCGCGCAGTTCTCGCAGCGGCCGCCCTTGACGTTGAAGGAGAAGCGGCCGGGCAGGTAACCGCGGACCTTGGCCTCGGTGGTCTCGGCGAACAGCTTGCGGATGTGGTCGAAGACGCCGGTGTACGTCGCCGGGTTGGACCGCGGGGTGCGGCCGATGGGCGACTGGTCGACGTGCACGACCTTGTCGACGAGGTCGTCGCCGTCCACGCGCGTGTGCCGCCCGGGGACGTTGCGCGCGCCGTTCAGCTCGCGGGCCAGGTGGGTGTAGAGGATGTCGTTGACCAGGGTCGACTTTCCGGAACCGGAGACACCGGTGACGGCGGTGAAGACGCCCAGCGGGAAGGACACGTCGATGTCCTGGAGGTTGTTCTCCCGGGCGCCGTGCACCGTGAGCTGCCGGGCGGGGTCGAGCGGTCGCCTGATGTCGGGCAGCGGGATCGACTTCTTGCCGGCGAGGTACTGGCCGGTCTGCGACTCGGCGTTGGCGAGCAGTTCCTTCAGGGAGCCGCTGTGCACGACCTTGCCGCCGTGCTCGCCCGCGCCGGGGCCGATGTCCACGACCCAGTCGGCGACCTTGATGGTGTCCTCGTCGTGCTCGACGACGATGAGCGTGTTGCCCATGTCGCGCAGCCGGACCAGGGTCTCGATCAGCCGGTGGTTGTCGCGCTGGTGCAGGCCGATGGACGGCTCGTCCAGCACGTAGAGGACGCCGACGAGGCCGGAGCCGATCTGGGTGGCCAGGCGGATGCGCTGGGCCTCGCCGCCGGAGAGGGTGCCGGCCGCGCGGTTCAGCGAGAGGTAGTCCAGGCCGACGTCGACCAGGAACCGCAGCCGCTCGTTGACCTCCTTCAGGACCCGCTCGGCGATCTTCTTCTCGCGGCCGTCGAGCTTCAGCTCGCGCAGGAAGTCCGCGCAGTCGCTGATCGACATGGCGGAGATCTCGGCGATCGACCTGCCCATGAGCGTGACCGCGAGGACGACCGGCTTCAGGCGCGTGCCCTCACAGGTGGGACAGGGCACCTCGCGCATGTAGCCCTCGAAGCGCTCGCGGCTGGCGTCGCTCTCGGCCTCGCTGTGCCGGCGCTTGACGAAGGGCACCGCGCCCTCGAAGGGGGTGGTGTAGACGCGCTCGCGTCCGTACCGGTTGCGGTAGCGGACCTCGATCTGTGTCTTGTGGCCGTACAGCAGGGCCTTCTTGGCGCGCTGCGGCAGCCCGGCGAAGGGGATGTCGGTACGGAAACCCAGCGCGTCGGCGAGGGCGCCGATCAGGCGGGCGAAGTAGTCCTTGGTGTGCCCGTGCGACCAGGGGTGGATGGCGCCCTCGTCGAGGGACTTGTCCTCGTCGGGGACGATCAGCTCCGGGTCCACCTCCATGCGCGTGCCGATGCCGGTGCACTCGGGGCAGGCGCCGAAGGGCGAGTTGAACGAGAAGGAGCGGGGCTCCAGCTCCTCGAAGGACAGGTCGTCGTACGGGCAGTACAGGTGCTCGGAGAACATGCGCTCGCGCTCGGGGTCGTCCTCGGGGAGGTCGACGAAGTCGAGCACGACCATGCCGCCGGAGAGGCCGAGCGCGGTCTCCACGGAGTCGGTCAGACGGCGCTTGGCGGAGTCCTTGACGGTGAGGCGGTCGACGACCACCTCGATGGTGTGCTTCTCCTGCTTCTTCAGCGTGGGCGGGCTGGAGAGCTGGACGGTCTCGCCGTCCACGCGCGCGCGGGAGTAGCCCTTGGTCTGGAGGTCGGCGAACAGGTCGACGAACTCGCCCTTGCGTTCGCGCACCAGCGGCGAGAGGACCTGGAAGCGGCTGCCCTCGGGCAGTTCGAGGACCCGGTCCACGATGGCCTGCGGCGACTGCCGGGAGATCGGCCGCCCGCACTCGGGGCAGTGCGGCTTGCCGATCCGGGCGAACAGCAGGCGCAGGTAGTCGTAGACCTCGGTGATGGTGCCGACCGTGGAGCGCGGGTTGCGGGAGGTCGACTTCTGGTCGATGGAGACCGCGGGGGACAGACCCTCGATGAAGTCGACGTCCGGCTTGTCCATCTGGCCGAGGAACTGACGGGCGTACGAGGAGAGCGACTCCACGTAGCGCCGCTGGCCCTCGGCGAAGATCGTGTCGAAGGCCAGGGAGGACTTGCCCGAACCGGACAGGCCCGTGAAGACGATGAGCGAGTCACGAGGCAGGTCGAGCGACACGTTCTTCAGGTTGTGCTCGCGCGCGCCACGGACGATGAGACGGTCGGCCACGCCGGTCCGCACCTTTCTTGAGAGAAGTGACAGGGGCGGGGCCCCCGTGCTTCTTCAGACTAGGGGGAGCCACTGACAACGCCGGGTGGGATTCCCGGATCCGCCCGGGTACTCAACAATCCCCGGCTCTCCAGCATGCCCGACGCCGCCGCCGACGATATCGCACGCGTATTCGATTCACGGCTGTGCTCGGCCGCCTTCACCCGAAGGGGTGGCGCCGCTAGGGTCGGGCGCATGATGGATCACGCACGTGACCTGGCGTCTGTACAGGAAGCCACCGAACGACTGCTCACCGCGGTCGGCGCACTGGACAACGCGGCTGTGACCGACCAGTCACGCCTGCCCGGCTGGACCCGCGGCCATGTCCTCGCCCACCTCGCCCGCAACGCGGACGCGCTCGTCAACGTCCTCGAAGGGCGTCCCATGTACGCCTCCGCCGAGGCGCGTGACGCGGACATCGAGCGCGACGCACGGCGCCCGCTGGACGCGCACCTCGCCGACGTGCGCGAGAGCGCGGCCCGCTTCCACGCGGCGGGCCTGGTGCCGGCCGACTGGTCGCGCACCGTGGAGCTGCGCAACGGGGTCACCGACACCGTCGCCCGGCTGCCGTTCCGGCGCTGGGGCGAGGTCGAGCTGCACCACGTCGACCTCGGCATCGGCTACGAGCTGGAGGACGTGCCGCAGGAGTTCGCGGAGCGGGAGATCGACTTCCTCGCCCAGCGGTTCACGGGCCACGCCGACGTGCCCGCGACCAGGCTGACCGACGGCACGCGCGCGTGGAGCACGGGCCGGGAGCAGGAGGAGGGAGCGGTCACCGTCACGGGAACCGCGGCGGACCTGCTCGGCTGGCTCGCCGGCCGGCGGGACGGCGCCGCGCTCACCGTGGAGGGCGGCACGCTGCCGGCGCTCCCTCCCCTGTGACGGCCGCCGCCCGTTCCGGTCTCCTGGTGGAAGGCGCGTACGGCGCTCCGGCCTCCTCGTGATAGGCGCGTGCGGCGCTCCGGCGCCGTACGCGCCTATAGGCTGACGACCATGACGTACAGCGGAGAGGTGACGGTCGGCGGCCCGGCGGACGTGCACGAGCTGAAAGACCTGATGATCACCAAGATCGCGGTCGGCCCGATGGACAACAACGCCTATCTGCTGCGCTGCCGGGCCACCGACGAGCAGCTGCTCCTCGACGCGGCCAGCGACGCGCACACGCTGCTCGGCATGATCGGTGACGACGGCATCGCCTCCGTCGTCACCACCCACCGGCACGCGGACCACTGGCAGGCGCTGGCCGAAGTGGTGGCGGCCACGGGCGCGCGGACGTACGCGGGCCGGGACGACGCCGAGGGCATCCCCGTGCCGACCGACGTCCTCGTGGAGGACGGCGACACGATCAGTGTGGGACACGTGCGGCTCACCGCCCGCCACCTCGTGGGGCACACCCCGGGCTCCATCGCGCTGGTCTACGACGACCCGCACGGCCACCCGCACGTGTTCACGGGCGACTGCCTCTTCCCCGGAGGCGTGGGCAACACCTTCAAGAACTCCCGGGCCTTCGCGAGCCTGATCCACGACGTCGAGACGAAGATCTTCGCACCGCTGCCGGACGAGACCTGGGTCTACCCCGGGCACGGCAACGACACGACGCTGGGCGCGGAACGCCCGCATCTGCCGGAGTGGCACGCGCGCGGGTGGTGAGCAGGCGGTGACCCCGTCACCGCCGGGGCTTCGCACCCCGTGCGAAGCCTTCGCCCGCACCGGGGGCGCACGTGCTCTCCCCGCCCGCCGCGACGGGCGGTCCACTGGGACCAGCCCCGCTCAGGAAGACGGCTCCTGCGCGGCACGGGCCGCCGGTCCTCATTCCCCGCCCTCGACCGGCGGCCCCGGCGCGTCGTGGACGCCGCCGGGGTGCCCGGGCAGCGGGGGCCCGCGCGGACGCTACGCCTGCGGACCGTCCCCCGCGGCCAGAGCCGCCACCCGCTCCACCGCGAACGCGTAGCCCTGCACCCCGCAGCCGGCGATGACCCCGTCGGCGCGCAGGGAGACGTAGGAGTGGTGCCGGAACGACTCGCGCCGGTGGACGTTGGAGATGTGGACCTCCACCACCGGCATGCCGTCGCAGGCGTTGAGTGCGTCCAGGATCGCCACGGAGGTGTGCGAGTAGGCGGCCGGGTTGATGACGATGCCGCAGTGGTGCAGCCGTGCCTCGTGGATCCAGTCGACCAGTTCTCCCTCGTGGTTGGACTGGCGGAAGTCCACCGTGGCGCCGCGGGCGGCCGCCGCCTTCACGCACAGCGCCTCCACGTCCGCGAGCGTGTCGGAGCCGTAGATCTCCGGCTGCCGCTGCCCGAGCAGATTGAGGTTGGGGCCGTTGAGGATCATGATCGGGGCGCTGGCCAGGGTGCGGGGCACGGTTCCTCCGGGTCCGTCGGTGCACGGCGGTCGGCTGCGACCGCCGCTGGCCCCGGTCTATCACGGGGCACCGGCCGCGCGACCGGCGGCCGGTGGGCCGTCTCAGGGGTTGATGGCCAGTTCCAGGTAGGCCGCGAAGATGACGAGGTGGACGCCGCCCTGCAGGGGGGTGGCCCGGCCCGGCACGACGGTCAGGGAACTGACCACCACCGTGAGCAGGAGCAGCAGCATGTGGGTGGAACCGAGGCCGAGCACGAGCGGCCCGGAGAGCCAGACGGAGGCCAGGGCGACGGCCGGGATGGTCAGGCCGATGCTGGCCATCGCGGAGCCCAGGGCGAGGTTGAGGCTGGTCTGCACCCGGTCGCGGCGGGCGGAGCGGAGGGCGGCGATGGTCTCCGGCAGCAGCACCAGCAGGGCGATGATCACACCGACGACCGCGTGGTGCAGACCGGCGGACGCCACCCCGGCCTCGATGGTCGGCGAGACGCCCTTCGCCAGTCCGACCACGCCGATCAGGGCGAGCGCCAGCAGCCCCAGGCTGGTCCAGGCCATGCGGGCAGAGGGCCGCTCCGCGTGGTCGTCGCCGGTGATCACCTCGCCCTGCCGGGTGATGGGCAGGAAGTAGTCCCGGTGCCGGACGGTCTGCGTGGCCACGAACAGGCCGTAGAGGATCAGTGAGGACAGGGCGGCGAAGGTGAGCTGCACACCGGAGAACTCCGGCCCCGGCTTGCTGGTGGTGAACGTCGGCAGGACCAGGCTGAGGGTGGCCAGGGTCGCCACGGTGGCCAGTGCCGCGCCCGTGCCCTCGGCGTTGAAGACGGCCGTCCCGTGCCGGAGCGAGCCGACGAGCAGGCACAGTCCGACCACGCCGTTGCAGGTGATCATGACGGCTGCGAACACCGTGTCCCTGGCCAGGGTGGCGCTCTTGTCGCCGCCGTCCAGCATGAGGGTCACGATGAGGGCGACCTCGATGACGGTGACGGCGATGGCCAGGACCAGGGACCCGAAGGGTTCCCCGACCCGGTGGGCGACCACCTCGGCGTGGTGCACCGCGGCGAGCACCGCGCCGGCGAGCACCACGGTCACCAGCACCACGACAGCCGCGGGCAGACTCCGCCCCCAGGTGAGGACCAGCAGGACGACCGCGAGCACCGGTACGGCCGTCGTCCACGCCCTGGCGAGTCCCCTGAGCCGCGTGATCATGCTGTGATCGTCGCAGAGGCCCGGCGGGTTCGCATTCCGGTGGGCCGCCGGGGCGGTGGCCCCCGCACCGCCCGGGTGCGGGGACCCGGGGCCGGTGGCGGGGCCGGGAGGCTCGGTCCTGGAGCGGGGGTGCGCGGTCGGGGAACGGTCAGGCATCGATGCGGTCCTTGTGCTCGGTGTCGCCCTGCCCTTCTCGCACCTCCTCCGTCGCGGCCCGGCCCCTGGTCGCCATCAGGCTGGTGACGGTGGTGACGATCAGAACCGCACAGATCACGCCGAGGGAGACGGGGATGCTGATCTCCGGGACGTGCACACCGGCCTCGTGCAGCGCGTGCAGCACGAGCTTGACGCCGATGAAGCCGAGGATGACCGACAGGCCGTAGGAGAGGTGGACGAGCTTCTTCAGCAGGCCGCCTATCAGGAAGTACAGCTGCCTGAGTCCCATCAGCGCGAAGGCGTTGGCGGTGAAGACGATGTACGGGTCCTGGGTGAGGCCGAAGATCGCGGGGATCGAGTCGAGGGCGAACAGCACGTCGGTGGTGCCGATGGCGAGCATCACGACCAGCATCGGCGTCATCACGCGCTTGCCGTTCTCCCGGATCCACAGCCTGGTGCCGTGGTACCGGTCGGCCACGCCGAAGCGCCGCTCGGCGGCCTTGAGCAGTTTGTTCTCCTCGAATTCCTCGTCCTCCCCGCCGGAGCGGGCCTCCTGGATCAGCTTCCAGGCGGTCCAGATGAGGAAGGCCCCGAAGAGGAAGAACACCCACGAGAAGCCGGCGAGGATCGCGGCGCCGGCGGCGATGAAGGCGGCCCTCAGCACCAGGGCTATGAGGACGCCGACCAGCAGCACCCGCTGCTGGTACTGCGAGGGCACGGCGAACTTCGCCATGATCAGGACGAAGACGAAGAGGTTGTCGACGCTCAGCGACTTCTCGGTGATGAAGCCCGCGAAGAACTCTCCGGCCGGCTGCCCGCCCGCGAAGAGGAACAGGCCGAGCCCGAAGAGGCAGGCCAGGGCGATCCAGACGACGGTCCAGACCCCGGCTTCCTTGACGGACACGTCATGGGGTTTGCGGCCGATGAAGAAGTCGACCGCGATCAGGGCGGCCAGGCCGACGATGGTCAGGGTCCACAGGGTGATGGAAACTTCCACTGCGCCTCCGGCAGGTGCGTCACGGGCAGATGAGTCAGCGTCGTCGCTGCCGGAGGTCTCTTCCACCCGGGACGGGCCGGCGCCCCGGGATCTGGTCCGATCCGTATTGACGGGTACGCCGCAGCAGACAGGGAGTACTCCCCTCCGTACGGAAAACAGTACCCGAATCACCAAGGAAAGGTAAAGTGAAAGGCAAAGAAAAGATCAAAAACCCTGGTCAGACTGCCTTTACTTTTCCTTGACGATGGCCTTTCCGCTGGTCAGGTGTCACCGGTTCCCCTCGCGGCGGGCCGCGGCGACCCGTGCGAGCACCTGCTCGACCACCTGGCTGCCGGGCGGCACGAGCGGCGGCTCGTACGTCCAGGCGTGGCCGACCCACGGGTCGGCGAGGTGGTCGTCGGGCACCGGGGTGAGGCGCATCAGCGAACGCCACAGGGGATCGAGCAGCGGACCGTAGGCGGCGGCGTCCTCCCGGTCCGCGACCACCATCAGATGGACACCGACCGCCGGGCCCTCGTCCGCCAGGTAGCGCAGCCGGGTCACGGCGCGGTCGTCGAAGCCGTGCGGGAAGTCGTTGACGATCAGGAGCTGCTCAGCCGTGTCGAGATCCGGCGGCAGCGAGTCGGGAGCACCCGCGCGCACCGCCATCTGCACCAGGTCGACCCGCTGGGTGAGGCGGCCCAGCACGTCCGCGACCCCGGCGGCGCCGGGCGCGGGCGGCGTGGCGAGCACACCCGTCCGCACCAGGGGCGTGAGCGTTCCCGCCGCGGAACCCGCGGGATCGATGACGTGGACACCGAACTCGCCTGCCGGGTAGACGGCGAGCAGCCGGGCCGCGTGCGCCACGGCCGCCTCCATCGCCGACCGCCTGGCCTCCGCCTCGTCGGTGAACGCGCCGCCTGATCTTCCGGAACGACCGCTGTCGATCCACAGTCCGCGCTCCAGCGGCAGCCGGACCAGCATGGGGATGCGCAAGGAGGGCGCCTCGGGCAGGCAGAGGTCGCCGAGCCGCACGGCCATCGGCATCTCCATCGGCACCCGGTACCCGTGCCAGACGGGGCTGTCCCAGCCGGCGTACGCGGGAGGCAGTGCGGGCTCGACCACCTCGGACTCGGCGGTCAGCTGGGCGAGGTCGCGGTCGAGGGCGGTCCTGGCCCGGTCGACCAGCTCGGTGTGCCGGACGCGCGCCGCCTCCCGGGCGGCGTCGCCCTGGCCGCTGAGGCGACTGCGCGGGTCGGACAGGACCTGGTCCAGTTCCTTCTCCCGGCGGGCGCCGGCGAAGTCGACGGCACTGCGGTAGGCGGCGGTGGTGCGGGCCAGGTCCTCGAACATGCCCCAGACCTGGTTGTAGAGGCGTTCCTCCATGGACCAGCCGGTCGCGTCCCCCGCGGCGGGCGCGGCGGGCGCGGCGGGCGCCGGTGGCGGCGGGGCCGCCGTCTGCCGTCGGGGGTGGCTGTAGTCGACGGGGCCGCCGGCGGGGGCCGCCGGCTGGGGGGCCGCCGCGGGCCGGGGCGTGGTGCCGCCGTCCTGGCCGGCCCGCTGCGGCGGGGCGCCGTCCGGGTACGGCGGCTGGGCGGGGACGCCAGGTGCCCGGTCCCCGTACGGGGACCCGGAGGGCGCCGGTGCGGGGCCCGCGGCGGCCGGGGAGGCCGCGGGGTCCCCCGGGACCGCGCCGGGAGCCGGTGCGGTCGCCTGCCGGGAACGATCGCCGTCCTCGGCGCGCGGCGGAGGGGCCGCCACCGAGCGGGACAGTCCCCGGCTCACCGCCGCTTCGACGGCGTCCGCCAGCCCGCGGGCCTGTGCGAGTCCCTGGTCGGTGAGGAGTTCGGCGAGGCCGCCGGAGTAGCCCTGCCCGACGGCACGCACCTTCCAGGCGCCCTGCCGGCGGTACAGCTCCAGGGCGATCACGGCCGACTCGGTGTCCAGCCCGGTGAGGGTGTAGCTGACGAGTTCGGTGCCGTCCAGGCCGGTGACGGCCACGAAGGGGGCGGCGACCGCTCCGAACCGGGCCGGGCCCCGGCCGCCGCCGGGCAGGGTGAGGAGGACGCTCACCCGGTGCACCGCTTCCGGCACCGCGTCCAGGTCGACGGCGAGCCGGTGGTCGGCGGCCGCCTGCCGGGGGACCTCCAGGCCGGGCAGCACCGGGGCGCCGGGGTGGGCCACCCCGGCACTGCCCGCGACCGTGCCGTTCTCGTCGCCGGCCGTGGCCAGGGCCACCACCGGTGTTCCGGCCGAGACCCGCACTTCCAGGCGGGTCTCGGAGAGCGGGTGGTTCTGCCCCCGCACCAGCTCGGCCGTCATCGCCTTCTCCCCCTGGGCCGTGCCCCGCTCGTGCCGCTGCCCGCCGTACCGTCCTACAGGTGCGGCAGGATCGCGGGCATCAGGTCCTGGAACGTGCGGCCGTTGGCCGGGACGCCGAGGGCCGTCATCGTCCAGCCGGTGCCCGCGCGGTGCACCTTCGCCATGAGCTGAGCCGTGTAGTTGCCGCCGCCCGCGAGGGTGTAGCGGGCCAGCTCCTGGCCGTTGGTCTCGTCCACCAGACGGCAGAAGGCGTTCTGCACCTCCTGGAAGGTCTGGCCCGTGAAGGAGTTCACGGTGAAGACGATCTGGTCGATGTGGACCGGGACGCGCTGCAGGTCGACGAGGATCGCCTCGTCGTCCCCGCCCTGGCCGACACCGCCGACCAGGTTGTCGCCGGTGTGGCGCACGGAACCGTCGTCGCTCACCAGGTGCCGGAAGAAGACGACGTCGACCGGGTTCTTCTCGGCGAACAGCACCGCCGAGGCGTCGAGGTCGATCTCGCGGGTGCGGGAGCCGAACAGGCCGCGGCGCGGGGCCGCCTGCCAGCCGAGACCCATACGGACCGCGGTCAGGCTGCCTCCGTCGTTCTTCTGCAGACTGATGGCCTGACCCTTGGTCAAGTTGACGGTCACGGCTGATTCCCCTCTCGGACTGCTCCCCTGTTGCCGCGGATTCGCGCGGTTGATCAGCACCCTACGCAGAGGCACTGACATCGCCGCACTCCGGTGCGTACTTTGTGTCGGTCTTGCAACACAGCACGGACGCGGATGTCCGGGAGGTGCTCCCTTCCCGGCATCCGCGTCCGTCTCCGGGGCCGCGCCCATGTCCGCGTCCGTGCCCATGCCCGCGTCCCCCGGGATGGCCGCCGCTCGGTCAGGCCAGACCGGCCTCGCGCATCTGGCGCAGTTCCTTCTTCATCTCGGAGACCTCGTCGCGCAGCCGGGCCGCCACCTCGAACTGCAGCTCGGCGGCAGCCGCGCGCATCCGCTCGGTCATCTGCTCGATCTGCTCGGCGAGCTGGGCCGCGGGGCGATCGGTGGGCACCGTCTCCTTCGCCTTGCCCTTGCCCGCCTTGGCTCCCTTGACGGCCTGGTCGCCGAGGGCCGGGACGGGGGCCTTGGCGCCCTTGCCGTCCTTGCCCTTGCGGTAGCCGGTGCCGAGCAGCTGCTCGGTGTCGACCTCCTCGCGGGCGATCTGGGCGACGATGTCGTTGATCTTCTTGCGCAGCGGCTGGGGGTCGATGCCGCGCGCCTTGTTGTAGGCGATCTGCTTCTCGCGGCGGCGGTTGGTCTCCTCGATGGCCTTCTCCATCGCGGGGGTGATCTTGTCGGCGTACATGTGGACCTGTCCGGAGACGTTGCGCGCCGCGCGGCCGATGGTCTGGATGAGCGAGGTGCCCGAGCGCAGGAAGCCCTCCTTGTCGGCGTCGAGGATCGCCACCAGGGAGACCTCGGGCAGGTCGAGGCCCTCGCGCAGCAGGTTGATGCCGACCAGGACGTCGTACTCGCCGGAGCGCAGTTCGCGCAGCAGCTCGATACGGCGCAGGGTGTCGACGTCGCTGTGCAGGTAGCGCACCTGGATGCCCAGTTCGAGGAAGTAGTCCGTGAGGTCCTCGGCCATCTTCTTGGTGAGCGTGGTGACCAGGACGCGCTCGTCCTTCTCGGTGCGCTTGCGGATCTCGTGCACCAGGTCGTCGATCTGGCCCTCGGTGGGCTTGACGACGACCTCCGGGTCGACGAGGCCGGTGGGGCGGATGATCTGTTCGACCTGGCCGTCCGAGCGCGACAGCTCGTACTGCCCCGGGGTCGCGGACAGGTACACCGTCTGCCCGATGCGCTCCTGGAACTCCTCCCACTTCAGCGGGCGGTTGTCCAGGGCGGAGGGCAGCCGGAAGCCGTGCTCGACCAGGGTGCGCTTGCGGGAGGCGTCGCCCTCGTACATCGCGCCGATCTGGGGCACGGTCACGTGCGACTCGTCGATGACGAGGAGGAAGTCGTCCGGGAAGTAGTCCAGCAGGGTGTTGGGCGGGGTGCCCGGGGCACGGTCGTCGAAGTGCATCGAGTAGTTCTCCACGCCCGAGCAGGTGCCGATCTGGCGGAGCATCTCGATGTCGTACGTGGTGCGCATCCGCAGCCGCTGGGCCTCCAGCAGCTTGCCCTGCTTCTCCAGCTCGGCCAGACGCTCCTTCAGCTCCTCCTCGATGCCCCGGACGGCGCGCTCCATGCGCTCGGGACCGGCGACGTAGTGCGAGGCGGGGAAGATGTAGAGCTGCTGGTCGTCGCTGATGATCTCGCCGGTGATCGGATGCAGGGTGGACAGCGCCTCGATCTCGTCGCCGAACATCTCGATGCGGACGGCCAGCTCCTCGTAGACCGGGAAGATCTCGATGGTGTCGCCGCGGACCCGGAAGGTGCCCCGGGTGAAGGCCATGTCGTTGCGGGTGTACTGGATGTCGACGAAGCGGCGGAGCATCTCGTCGCGGTCCATCTCGTCGCCGACCCGGAGGGGGACCATGCGGTCGACGTACTCCTGCGGGGTGCCGAGGCCGTAGATGCAGGAGACGGAGGCGACCACCACGACGTCACGGCGGGTGAGGAGCGAGTTGGTCGCCGAGTGCCGCAGCCGCTCCACCTCCTCGTTGATCGAGGAGTCCTTCTCGATGTAGGTGTCCGACTGCGGGACGTAGGCCTCGGGCTGGTAGTAGTCGTAGTACGAGACGAAGTACTCGACCGCGTTGTTGGGGAGCAGCTCGCGGAACTCGTTCGCCAGCTGCGCGGCCAGGGTCTTGTTGGGGGCCATCACGAGCGTCGGGCGCTGGAGCTTCTCGATCATCCACGCCGTGGTGGCGGACTTGCCGGTGCCGGTGGCGCCGAGCAGGACGACGTCCTTCTCGCCCGCCCGGACGCGCCGGGCCAGCTCGGCGATGGCCTGCGGCTGGTCGCCGCTGGGCTGGTAGGGGCTGACGACCTCGAAGGGCGCCACCGTGCGTTCGATCTGGGAAACGGGCCGCATGTCATCCACCGTACGACCCGCCACTGACAACGGGGGCCGCTCAGCGGTTCTGCGGGGTGCGCGACCCGCCTGCGGCGGGGGCGCGGCGGGCGCCGGCGGCCGGGTGCCGGGCGGAGTGGCCGACGAGTTCGCGGGCCGGTACGCCCGGTTTCTGCTCGACGGGGACCCAGTCCGCTTTGCCCATGACCATCAGCGGATCGCGCATGACGACGACCCCGGCCAGGAGCAGGAAGGCGAGCGGACCGACGAGCATGGGGGCGAGCAGCGCCGCCGGTGACTCGCCGGGGACGGCGCCGCCGGTGCCGTGCAGGTGCACGGTGAGCGCCGCCATGCCCGTGTAGTGCATGCCACTGACGGCCAGACCCATGACGAGGCTCGCGCCGACGCTCCAGAGGAGCCCCCTGACCTGCCCGGCCGCCCACAGGGCCGCGGTCGCCGCGACGACCGCTATGACGACCGAGGCGGCGACGGTGAGGGTGTTGTACTCGAACGTGCCGCCGAACTGCATCCCGGCCATGCCCAGGTAGTGCATCGAGGCGACGCCCAGTCCGGTGACCGTGCCTCCGGTGAACAGCGCCGACCCGGTCGCGCCCTTGTAGCCGACGATGAAGATCCCGACGCCCACCATGACGATGGCGAGGGCCAGGCTCGCGTACGTCGTCGGCCTGTCGTAGTGGATCGGCGCCCCCTGGACGGTGAATCCCATCATCGCCACGAAGTGCATGGTCCAGATGCCCGAGCCGATGGCCGCCGAACCCAGGGCCAGCCAGCCGGGGCGCCAGGAGTGGGCGACGAGCAGGGCGCGGGTGGTGCAGCGCAGGCCGAGCGCCCCGCCCAGGCAGGCCATGAGATAGGCCACCAGCGGGGTGACGATCCCGTAGCTGAATCCGTCGACCGTGCCGTGCATGCGCGGTTGCCCTTCCGCCCTGTTGAGTCCCGGAATGTGGTGAAGTCGCCCCCGCCTCACGACCGCCCCCGCGGTCGGCGTCGACGCAGAGAGTATGACTGCCGCCGGAATGGTCGAACGATTTTCCGGCAAAGAAGCACGACCCTTCCCCAATGTGAAGCACCGCCTCCCGGGGAGCACCGCCCGTCCCCCGTGCGGCAGCGGTGAGCGCCCCTCGACGGCTCCCTCGATCGCGTGACGCCTCGCCGACATCCCCACATGGTCACTTAGTGCTGTCACTCTTGCACTGTCAGTGATCTGATCATGTGAGGAGTCCGCATGCACGCGCGCGCGATCGCCGCCACGACCACCGCACTTCTTGGAGCCGTGGCGCTGTCGCCCACCGCCGAGGTCCGGGCGGCCGGCAGTCACGAGCGGCCGCTGGTCGTCGGTCACCGGGGCGCCGCCGGCTATGCCCCGGAGAACACGCTGCCCTCCATCGACAAGGCGGCGGCCCTCGGCTTCCGCTGGGTGGAGAACGACGTGCAGCGCACGAAGGACGGCGAACTCGTCGTCCTCCACGACGACAGCCTGCGGCGCACCACCGACGCCGAGCAGGTCTTTCCCGGCCGGGCACCGTGGAAGGTGAAGGACTTCACCGCCGCCGAGATCGCCCGTCTGGACGCGGGCAGCTGGTTCTCCCCCGCGTACGCGGGCACGCGCGTGCCGACGCTGAGGCAGTACATGCGCCGGGTGGAGCACAACCACGAGAAGCTGCTCCTGGAGGTCAAGAACCCGGAGCTGTACCCCGGCATCGAGCGCCAGACCCTGAACGTGCTCCGCGCCGTGGGCTGGCTCGACCACCGGCACCTGGCGGACCGGCTGATCGTGCAGAGCTTCAGCGCGGACAGCGTACGCACGGTGCACCGCCTGGAGCCCGCGGTCAGGACCGCATTCCTCGGCCGGCCGGCGACGGCGGACCTGCGCCGGTACGCGGGGTTCACCGACCTGATCAACCCCTCCTGGACCACGGTGACCGCGGCGTACGTCGCCGACGTCCACGCGGTCGCCGGCCCGCACGGCAGGCCGCTGAAGGTGTTCACGTGGACGGTCGACGACGCCCCTCGTGCCCGGACCGTCTCGGGGTACGGCGTCGACGGCATCATCTCCAACAAACCGGACGTCGTGCGCACCGCCCTGGACGCCCCCTGAGCCCGACCGCGACCGGCCGCGAACGGCCCGGCACCCGCAGCGAACGCGCAGGTCGGGGGCGTTGTCAGTGGCGGGCCGTACGGTGGTCGGCATGGACAACCACGAGCAGGACGAGCACAGCGGACCGCGGGTCGTGTGGACCGTGGTCGGCAGCAGCATCGGCCCCCTGCTGCTGGCGGCGACCCGCGACGGCCTGGTCAACGTCGTGTTCCACGCCACCGACGCGGTCCGCGACCGTGCACTGGCCCGGCTCGCGTCACGGCTGGGCGGCGAGCCCGTCGAGGCGCCCGGCTCGCCGCTGCTGGCGGAGGCGATACGCCAGCTGGAGGCCTATTTCGCCGGCGAGCGGCGGGACTTCGAGCTGCCGCTGGACTGGTCCATGCTCTCAGGGAGAACCGGCTTCAACGGGCAGGCGCTGCGCGAACTCGCCGCGACCGTGCCGTACGGCGCGGTCGTCGGGTACGGCGAGCTGGCCGGGCGGGTCGGCCAGCCCGGCGCGGCCCAGGCGGTGGGCGTGGCGATGGGTTCCAACCCGCTGCCGGTCGTGGTCCCGTGCCACCGGGTCGTCGAGAACGACGGCGGCATAGGCGGCTTCGGCGGCGGCCTGGAGACCAAGCGCGCGCTGCTCGCGCTGGAGGGCGTGCTGCCCGAGCCGCTGTTCTGAGCGGGCCGGCCGGGGGCCGGGTGGGTTCAGTCGTAGTGCCGGGCCTCGAAGACGTTCCCGTCCGGGTCGCGGAAGTAGAAGCTGCGCCGGGCCGCTCCGCGGGCACCGAAGGAGTCCCGGGAGACGCCGGACACGGGTACGTCGCCCTCCTCCAGGCGGGAGCGCAGGGCGTCGAAGGCGTCGGCGGACAAGGACAGGCAGACGTGGTTCACCGGGTGGCCCGCGCTGCCGGCCGCACCGGGAAGCATGTTCATGCGGGGGACGAGGTCCAGCGGCGCGAGGTCGAAGATCGTCTCCTCGTTGAGACGTACGGAGGGGAAGGGCGCCTCGCCCGCCGCGAACTCGGTGACGCGCAGCGGCTCCAGGCCGACCGTCTTCTCGTAGAAGCCGGCCGCCGCGAGCGGGTCGCGCACCCAGAGGACGACGTGGTCGAGACGTGTGGTGTGGTCCGTCATGGCTCTCAGGCTGGTGCCGTGCCCGCCGGGCCGCAAGGGTTTGACCGGGGCCGGCGCCCGCCAGAGATGAGAGGAGAGCGGCAGACGGGAGGCAGGCACGTGCTGGTGGTGTCCGAAGAGGTACGGGAAGCGCTCGCCGGGCGGCGCCCCGTGGTGGCCCTGGAGTCGACGATCATCGCGCACGGGCTGCCCCGCCCGCGCAACCTCCAGGTGGCGCTGGAGCTGGAGGAGGCGGTCCGGCAGGAGGGCGCCGTACCGGCGACGATCGCCGTGCTGGACGGGCGGCCGCGTGTCGGTCTGGACAAGGAGCAGCTGGAGCGGGTCGCGAACGAGGAGGGGATGCGCAAGCTGGGCCACCGCGACCTGCCGCCGGCCGTGGCCGCGGGGGTGAGCGGGGCGACGACCGTCTCGGCGACGGCGCTGCTGGCCGCGCTCGCGGGCATCCGCGTCTTCGCGACCGGGGGGGTCGGCGGGGTGCACCGGCAGTGGACGGTGACCCAGGACGAGTCCGCCGACCTGGGCCTGCTCGCCCGCACGCGGATCACGGTGGTGTGCGCCGGGGTGAAGTCGATCCTGGACGTGCCCGCCACCCTGCAGCGGCTGGAGACCCTGGGCGTCACGGTGGCGGGCTACGGCACGGACCGCTTCCCCGGCTTCTACCTGTCGGACTCCGGGCAGCCGGTGGACTGGACCCTGCGCACGCCCGAGGAGGTGGCCGAGGTCATGCGCGCGCAGAACGTGCTGCGCACGCCCGAGTCCGCGCTGATCGTCGCCAACCCGGTCCCCCGGGAGGAACAGCTGGACCCCGCGCTGCACGCGCGCGTGCTCGCCGACGCCCTGCACGCCTGCGAGGAGCAGGGCATCACCGGGCAGGCCGTCACGCCGTTCCTGCTCGACTTTCTCGTGCGGCACACGGACGGTGCTTCGCTCCGGGCCAATCTGGCGGCCGTGCGCGGCAACGTCCGGCTGGCCGCCCGCATCGCCGCCGCCTGGGCCCGGGTGTGACGACGGGCCGCGCCGGCAGGCAGCGGACGACGGAAGCGGGGGCGGTGCCGGCGACGGGGGTGGCCCCCGGGGGCTGGGAGGCCGTTCCGGCGGCGCGCTGCGAGACAGCCCCGGCCGGGGGCTGGGAGGCGGCTCCGGCCGGGGACTCGGACATGGGGCACGGCACGGGCTGCGAGGCAGCTCCCGTCACCGGCACCGAGACGGCTCCGGCCGCGGATGCCGAGGCAGCTCCGGCCGGGGGCTGCAAAGCGGTTCCGGCGGGCGGCTCGGGCATGGGGCACGGCACGGGCTGCGAGACGGCTCCCGTCACCGGCGCCGAGACGACTCCGGCCAGCGGCTCGGACACCGGGTCGGGCACGGGCGCCTTCACGGAATCTGCCCCGGGAGCCGGTACCGGGCGGCCGGCCGCGGCCTCCCGTGCGGAGCCTGCCACGGGCGCGGAGGCGGGGGCGGGCGCGGGGTCGGGCTGTGCCGGGGACGGTGCGCTGCTGGTGGTCGGGGACGTGGTGACGGACGTCGTCGCACGGCACCGGGGGCCGCTCGCACCCGGCACCGACACGGCCGCCGCGATCCTGCTGGTGCCGGGCGGCGCGGGGGCGAACGTGGCCTGCTGGGCAGCGCATCACGGGTGCCCGCGGGTGCGACTGCTCGGCCGGGTCGGCGCGGACACGGCCGCCTGGCACGAACGGGAGCTGATCGCTTCGGGGGTGTTGCCCCGGCTCGTCGTGGACCCCTGCGCACCGACCGGCACGGTGGTCGCTCTGGTCGACGACGCGGCAGCGGCCGAGCGGACGTTCCTCACGGACAGCGGGGCGTCGCTGCGGCTGGAGCCCGGCGACTGGTCGGACGGGCTGCTCGACGGGGTGGCCCGGCTGCATCTGTCGGGTTACCTGCTGTTCTCCCGGCCGAGCCGGGCCTTCGTCGCGGTGGCCGTCGCGGCGGCACGCGCGCGTGGCGTGCCGGTGAGCCTGGACCCCGCCTCCGCGGGCTTCCTGGCCTCGCTGGGGGTGGACCGGTTCCTGGCGCTCACTGAAGGGGTGGACGTCCTGCTGCCCAGCCGAGACGAGGCGTGTCTGCTGACGGGGCTGTCCGATCCGGCGGACGCCGCGGCCGAGCTGAGCCGGCGGTTCCCGCTGGTGGTGGTGAAACACGGGCGGGACGGCGCGCTGGTGGCCCGCTCGGGCGCAGTGTGCGCCAGGGTGCGGGGCCGCCCCGCGGTGCCGCTGGACACCACGGGCGCCGGTGACGCGTTCACCGGCGCGTTCCTCGCCGCGCTGCTCGGCGGCGCCGGGCCCGAGGCCGCGGCGGCGCACGGGTGCGGTGCGGGTGCGCTGGCGGTGACGCGCGTGGGCGGCAGACCTCCGCGGCGGACTCCTTGACGACTGGTCGTCCGGGCCCCGGTCTCTACTCTTTCCGGCCCCAGGCCGAGAACATCGGGGCCGTGGCCAGGTCCATGGTGCCGGTGGCCACATGGGCCAGGTGGCGGTCGATCTCCTCGTCGGTGGCCAGGCCCGCGGCGACGAGCCGGTGACGGATCTGACGGACCGTGGCGGACTCCAGCGCGGCGCACGCAGGCGAGGCGACCGGGAAGTAGGCGTCGGCCTCGACCTGGCGCAGCCCCGCCTCGCGCAGCAGACGCGGGAGCGTACGCCCGTACGACAGATCGGCTCCGCGGTCGGCCAGCAGCCGGCGGAACCCGCGCCGCAGCCGGTTCGCCAGTTCCTCGGCGGGACCGTGTTCGTCGGGACACAGCAGCGGCTGCAGCGCGGGGTCGGCGTCCTCCAGCAGCAGCCGTCCGCCGGGGCGCAGCGCCGCGATCATGGACCGCAGCGCCTTGTGCCGGTCGGGTACGTGGACCAGGACGAGCCGGGCGTGCACCAGGTCGAAGCCCTCCCCCGGCGGTACCTCGGCGCCGACGTCGTGCACCCGCACCTCGACCGGCGGCCGGGTGGCTGCGGCGAGCCGGGTGGTGTCGATGTCCGTCGCGACGACCTGGCCGGTGGGGCCGACGCGGCCGGCCAGCCAGGAGACGACGGACGTGCCGCCCGCGCCGACCTCCCAGCACCGCCACCCGCGCTGCACGCCGAGCGCGTCGAGGTGCCGGAAGGTCGTGGGGTCGAAGAGGTGGGCGAAGGCGTCGAACCGCTCCCCCGCCTCGTTCTGCCGGTTGTCGAGGAGGTATCCGTCGCCGTGTGTCATACCCCGATCATGCCGCCGCACCGTCGAACGGACGAACGCCGGACCGTCGGGGCCGAGGCGGTCAGCCGTTCCAGGCCGGGTGGCGTGGGTCGTCGGCGCGGACCAGGACGTCCGCCGTGGCGGCCGGGTCGGTCTCGGCCTCGTAGCGTTCGAAGGCGGGCAGCGTCCAGTGCTCCGCCTCCGGTGTGCGGCGGCGCAGGGCGCCCGGCGAGAGGAGGACGTGGACGCTCAGGTCGAACGGGAACCAGTGCCGCAGCAGCAGGGGGCCGTGCAGCAACAGCAGCCCACCGGGCGGGAGCCGGACGCGGGAGCTGCGCGTGGCCCGGTCGGTGCCCGGGTCCCACAGGTCCGGCAGGACCCTGCCGTCCCCGCCGGGTTCGAGCGGGCCGAAGACCTCCCGCCAAAGGGCGCCCGTGTCGAGCCAGCCGTCGTAGTACGAGTCCACGTCCCGGTGGCCGTGTTCGAGCCGGAGGGAGGCCGGGCGCAGGAACCCCTCAGTGCCGACGACGAGGGACGGTCTGCCGCGCACCCGCAGCGTCTCGCTGACGCGTTCGGCCAGGTCGCCCGGGCGGGCGGCGGGAGCGCCGTCGAAGGCGACGCGGGGCCAGGCACCGCCGTCGCCCGGTTCCAGGTCGAGCAGCCGTTCGACCAGGAGGTCGCCGAGTCGTTCCCAGGTGATCGCTTCGAGTCGCACAGGGTCATGATGCGGCAGGCGGCAGGGCGGGTGGCCGGGGGCCGCTGCGGGAATGAACCGCCCATGGGCCGCACTCCGCCTCCCCCGCACCCCACCGCCCCGCTCACGACGGCGCTCCTCGTCGTCCAGCCGCTGCGGAAGAAGCACTGTGCCGCATGCCGCCGCGGCCCCCTGTCCCTGCTCGTCCTGGAGGAGGGGCGGCCCCGCTGTCTGGACTGCGCCGACCTCGGTCACCTGCTGTTCCTGCCGCGCGGCGACACCGCGCTGACCCGCAGGGCACGTGAGGAGAGCACGCTGTCGGCGGTGGTGGTGCGGTTCAGCCGGCGCCGCGGCCGGTACGAACGGCAGGGACTCCTCGTGGAGGAGGCGGCTCTCGCCCGGGCGGAGGAGCGGTGCCTGGCGGACGCCGAAGCGCGTCGTCGGCGGCGGGCCCGGGACGCGCGGCGGCGGGCGGCGCAGGACGTACGGTTCACGGAGGCGTTCGCGGCAGAGATCCGGCGGCTGTTCCCCGGCTGTCCGGCCGGGCGTGCCCACGCGATCGCGGCGCACGCCTCGGCGCGCGGCAGCGGCCGGGTCGGGCGCAGCGCGGCGGGCCGGGCGCTGTCCGAGGGCGCGGTCCTCTGCGCGGTGCGGGCCTCGGTCCGGCACCTGGACACCCCCTACGACCGGCTGCTGATGGAGAAAGTGGCACGGCACGAGGCGCGTCGGCGCACGGCGGACGCCGTGGAGTCGGTGCTGCGGGCGTGGCGGGAGGAAGGGGAGGAGGGGGACGGCGTGGGACGCGCGGCCTGAGAGGGAAGGGCCGCGCACTCTGCGCGTGCGGCCGGGGCGACGTATCGTTGCCGCAAGAGTGCCGCTCGTGGCGGGATGGGTACCGCCCGATCACAAGGGAGACGGCCATGGCCGATCCCAAGGGTTTCATGAACACGCCCCGCGAGGAGTGGCCCCGCAGGCCGGTCCGGGAACGGGTGGGCGACTGGGACGAGGTGTACGTCCCGGGCGCGCTGCTGCCGATCATCAGCCGGCAGGCCGACCGTTGCATGGACTGCGGAGTCCCGTTCTGCCATGACGCCTGTCCGCTGGGCAATCTGATCCCCGAGTGGAACGACCTGGTCGCCAGGGAGGACTGGCGGGCGGCGAGTGACCGGCTGCACGCGACGAACAACTTCCCCGAGTTCACCGGGCGGTTGTGCCCGGCGCCCTGCGAGGCGGGGTGCGTGCTCGCGATCAACCAGCCGGCCGTCACCATCAAGAACGTCGAGTGCGCCATCGCCGACCGCGCCTGGGAGGAAGGTTTCACCCCGCCGCGGCCGCCGGACCGGCTGTCGGGGCGGACGGTGGCGGTGATCGGCTCGGGACCGGCCGGACTCGCCGCGGCCCAGCAGCTCACCCGCGCGGGACACACCGTCGCCGTGTACGAGAAGGACGACCGGCTCGGCGGGCTGATGCGGTACGGCATCCCGGAGTTCAAGATGGAGAAGCGCCGTCTGGAGCGCCGTCTGGAGCAGATGCGGACCGAGGGCACCCGGTTCCGTACGTCGACCGCGGTCGGGCGGGACGTCGAAGCTGCGGAGCTGCGCGCGCGCTACGACGCGGTGGTGATCGCCACGGGGGCGACGGCCTGGCGGGAACTCGACGTGCCGGGCCGCGAGTTGTCCGGGGTACGGCAGGCGATGGAGTACCTTCCGCTGGCCAACCGGGTGTGCGAGGGCGACCTCCGCGTCTCACCGCTGTCCGCCGCGGGCCGCCATGTGGTCATCGTGGGGGGCGGTGACACGGGCGCCGACTGTCTGGGCACGGCGGTGCGGGAGGGCGCCGCGTCCGTGACCCAGCTGGACATCTACGCCCAGCCCGGCACGGAGCGCGACGAGGAGAGCGAACCGTGGCCGACCTACCCGAAGCTCTACCGGCTCTCGGCCGCGCACGAGGAGGCCGGTGCGCTGCGGACGGCGCCCGCCGCGGACGCGGACGCACGCCTGTTCGCGGCGTCCACACTCCGCTTCACCGGCGACGGGCAGGGCCACGTGCGCGAGCTGCACCTGACCGAAGTGGACGCGCGGCGACGCCCGTTGCCCGGCACCGAGCGCACGCTGCCGGCCGACCTGGTGCTGCTCGCGCTGGGTTTCTCCGGACCGGACCGGGAGGACGGCCTCGTGGACCAGTTGGGGATCGAACTCGCGCCGCGGGGCACCGTCGTGCGGGGCCCCGACTTCGCGACCGCCGTCCCCGGCGTGTTCGCGGCCGGGGACGCGGCACGCGGGCAGTCGCTGATCGTGTGGGCCATCGCGGAGGGACGGGCGGTGGCGGCGGCGGTCGACCGGTACCTGACGGGCAGTTCACACCTTCCGGCACCGATCGGGCCCTACGACCGCCCCATGGCGGTGTAGTCCGTCACCGGCGCACGAGTCGGCGCCGGTGACGGCCGGGTGCGGCACTCTGCTGCGGGTCAGGGCAGCGCAGGCCGTTCAGCTCGGGTCAGCTCATGCGGCGCTCCGTGAGCGGCTGACGCCGTCGGAGCCGCAGGAGTCGTAGGAATCGTAGGAATTGTCGGAGTCGTAGGGGCCATCGGAGTCGTAGGGGCCGTCGAAGCCATCGAGGTCCGACATGTTCAAGTCCGTACCAAAATTAGGAAGTCGAGCAAGAAGAACGGCGCACGCCGGTCAGGAGAGCAGGAAGTCGGCCACCCCCGCCTTGGCGCCTTCGATGAAGGCGGTCATCTCGTCGGTGGTGTAGATGAGGGCCGGCCCGTCCGGATCGGTCGACTGGCGCACCGCGATCCGGCCGTCGGCCAGCTTCATCGCCTCCAGGCAGTTGCCCCCGTTGCCGCCGCTCCACGGCTTGTGCCAGCCTTCACTGCCCAGTTCCCTGGCCGGCATGCCGTTGTAGATCCGCTCGCCGCGGAGCCGCCGGCCGCGACGGCTCGGCGAGGGCTGGGACGTGATGCGATCCATTCACAGCTCCTTGCGGAGATCCCGGAGGATCTCCTTCGTGCGATGTGCCGTAGCGGCCTGCGCCGCCATGCGGTCCATGACCTCGAGGTGGGTCGCCACCTCGCTGCGCGCGTCCAGGTAGACCGCGCCGGTCAGGTACTCGCTGTAGACCATGTCCGGCAGTTCGGGCATGGCGAATCGGAACAGCACGAAGGGCCCGTACGTGCCGGGGTGCGGCCCCGAGGAGAACGGGGCGACCTGCAGCGTCACGTTGGGCAGCTTCGTGGCGTCGAGCAATCTGTCGATCTGGGCACGCATCACCTCCGGGCCGCCGACCGGGCGGCGCAGCGCGGTCTCGTCCAGGACGACCCAGAACCGGGGCGCGTCGGGACGGGTGAGCAGGTCCTGGCGTTGCATGCGGAGCGCGACATGGCGCTCGATGTCCTCGGGGCTGGTCTGTCCTATGGCGCCCGAGGTGAGCACTCCGCGCGCGTAGTCCTCGGTCTGGAGGAGTCCGGGCACGAAGTGGGGTTCGTAGGAGCGGATGAGCGCGGCGGCGCCCTCCAGGCTGACGTACATCGAGAACCAGCCCGGCAGGATGTCGTGGAACCGCTGCCACCAGCCGGGCCGGTTGGCGTCCTCGGCCAGTTGCACGAAGGCCTCGGCCTCGTCGTCCGGGATGCCGTACGCCTTCAGCAGCAGTTGCAGGTAGGGGATCTTGAGGGCGACCTCGGCCATCTCCATCCTGCGGACGGTGGCGGGGGCGACGCGGAGGATGCGAGCCGCTTCCTCACGCTTGAGTCCCGCGCGTTCCCGCAGGTCGAGCAGGCGCCGGCCGAGCACGACCTGGCCGACCGTCGGCGCGGACCGCGGTTCGCTCACACTCCACCTCCACCTGAGAAGTTCCGAGGGCTCCCGCGGGTCCGCGGACCCGCGACGGGCCCGGACGGCCCTGAAGAATCCCGACAGGCCTGCGGCGCCATTCGAAGATTCATTCGAAGACCCGACGGATCCTCGGACGAACTCAACTGGCGCCGCGCGACATGCTGTTGCGAGCAGTGTGCCACGGCCCCTCACCGCGTCACACAGCACTCTGCATTTTTCATAGTGACACTTGCCAAGTGTTCACGGCGGGGGAGATAGTGGCAAGCGTGATTCCGTCCCCGCCCTTAGGAACAGACGCCGCCGCGGGCCTCCTCGCCCCCGGCGCCGCCACGGGAGCGGGCCCCACCGGGGCCGTTGCCGAGCGCCGGTTCCGTTTCGAACTGGCCGCACATCCGGGTTCCCCCGCACAGGCCAGACGACTGACCAGACGCCGGCTGACCGGCTGGTCGGTGTGCGAGGACACCTGCGACACCGCGGCCCTGGTCGTCTCCGAGCTGGTCACCAACGCCATCGTGCACACGGCGAGCAACCAGATCGTCTGCGAGCTGCTCGACGGTGACGACCTGGTGCGCATATCCGTGCGTGACGAGGGCTGCGCCCCGGGTGAGCCCCACCCGTCGCCGCAGCGGCCGGAGGAGGAGCACGGCAGGGGCCTGCTTCTCGTCGAGGCCCTGTGTCACGCCTGGGGTGCGCAGGAACAGGGTCCCGGGCTGGTGGTGTGGGCGGAGCTGCCCCGCGCGACCGGCCCCGCGGAGGCGAGCGACGGCCCGCCGGACGCGCGGGAACTCCCGGCACCGCACGTGGCCCCGGCACCGGTGGCAGTCCCGGCATCGCACGGAGCCCCGGCACCGACGGGAGCCCCGGACGCCGTGCCCGGCGCGGTACCGAACCCGCACGCAGCACGGGAGGCGCAGGACGTACGGGAAGCGCAGCCCGTACGGGAAGACGTACGGGAGGTTCGCGGGGACCTCGGCTGGGGAGCCCGTCCCAAGCCGGCACCGGCCCGCCAGCCCGGCCACGAGGACGACCCTCGGGCGGCACGGGAGACCCGGAAGACGGCGCAGGCTGGGCAGGCAGGGCACTCGGGGCAGACGCAGGGGGCGGCGGCGCACCCGCCCTACGTTCCGCTCGGCCAGCAGAGCCCGCACGGCCCGCACGGCCACAGTCCCCACCTGCCGCACCCCTCGCAGCCACCGCAGGGGTTGCACGGAGCGCATGGACCTCAGAAACCCCATGGGCCCCATACGCCCCCAGCACCGCATGTCGCGCCGCACCTGCCGCACGGTCCGCAGGGGCCCCATGGCTCGCTCGGGCCGCAGCATCCCGCGCAGACACCTCACTTCCCGCAGGCATCACAGGGAACACGACCGCAGGAACCTCATGGAACGGGGGCCGTATGGCTGTGAGCGGTGCTTCCGGCTCCGGTCAGGTGATCAGCCTGGACACCCTCGTACGCCTCGGGCGCGCGACGCGTACGCCTGGCGCACCCGGCAGTGCGGACCGGTCCGGTCCGCCGCTCCGGCTGGCCCTCCCCGAGGGCATGACCGTTCCGCTGGGCTGTGACGCGGTGGCGGTTCCCGCCCGCTTCGGCCCCCAGCTGATGCCCCGGCTGCCGCGCGTGGGCTGTGTCTACGCCGACGCGACGCACTGGTGGTGGATCGTGCCGTCGGACTCCGACTACGCGCTGCGCTGGCCGGCCGCCGCGCACTACGCCACCGGCGCGATCCTGCCGGACACCGCACGCGACCGGTTGCCCGCCCTCATCCACCGCCCCGACGGACCGGTGCCCTACACGCCGCCGATCCCGCTCTACCTGGCAGTGTGCCGGGTGACGGGCACGACCCCGGCCTGGTCCCGCCCCGTCAGCGCCTGAGCGGCCACCCGCCGACGGGCTGTGCGCACACCGTCGCGCCACCGCACGCCCTCGCGCCACCGCACGCCTTCCGGCCAGCCCGCGCTCCAGCACGCCCTCCGGCAGGCGCCCGCGTGCGGACACGCGCCGGGTTCAGACGGTCGCGCCCGCGCGCGGAGGCACGCGCCGGGCTCAGGCGGTCACGTCACCGCCGCCCTCGGCGCCCCTGACGATCACCAGGAATGTGTCCGTCGCGAGGTCCATCACGACCTCGGCGGGCAGGCCCTCCAGACGCCGCGCGTACGCGAACTCCTCCGCCGGCCACGATCCGCGCGGACCACCGGCGGGAAAGCGCTCGAGCACCGTTCGCCCGTTCACCCTGCACCTCCTGTCGAGCTGTTCTCCTAGAGTTAAACGCCAAGCATGGGGTGAACGCCTCGCCCAGTGACGGTACTGAGACGTAGTTGACACGAGTTCAACGCCAAAAGTGGGTCTCACCTCACACTTTCGGCCCAGGCGATCACCTTCCGCTCGGCTTCGTGCACCGTTCGTGTTCACACGTTCGTGTCTTCCGGCAGGGCGCCCACCGCGTCGCCGAGGACCTGTCCGGCCTCGGCGACGGCCCGCCCCAGCGCCGTGGGAGAGGCGGTCAGGCCGGTGAGGATGCCGTCGACGCGGCCCAGGCCCGCGCGGGCGACCAGCCCCTTGTCGTTGGTGACCCACTCTCCCCGCGCGGCCAGCACCGCGTGGGCCGTCTGGGTCGTGGCGAGGGCGATGGCACCGGCGGTCTGGACGAGCGCCCCCTTGGCCGCGTGTCCGTCCTTCGCGTAGCCGAGGGTGGCCGTGGCCAGGCCGTACCAGTGTCCGGGCGCCGTCCGGCGCAGCTTCTCCGGGTACGCCGCCGGCTGCCGCAGCTCGCCGCGCAGCACCCGGTTGACCGCGAGTTCCGCCACCACCAGGTAGCTCGGGATCCCGGCGAGGTGGAAGAGCAGCGGCTCCACCCGGAACCGGCCCTCCTCCGCCTCGGCCCACTCGTGTTCCACGACGTCCAGGTCGCGGTAGTGGACGTCGACGCGGCGCCCGTCGACGGTCAGCCACGCGCCGCCGTTGAAGACGCCGCCACCCCAGCCGCCGATCGCGGACACTTCGCCCGGCCAGCCCACGGCCCGCAGGTCGGCGGGGTCGAAACGCCCGCGGTAGTAGACCGCGAGGTCCCAGTCGCTGTCGGGCCGGTGGGTGCCCTGGGCGCGCGAGCCGCCGAGGGCCACGGCCCGGACGCCCGGGAGCGCGGCGAGGCGGTCCGCGGTGGTGTCGAGAAAGACCTCGTCCGAAAGCTCCATGTGCATCTTGTTCTCCGTTCTCCGTCTTCTAGTCCCCCGGCGCCCGCTGTTCCCCGACGCCTGCCGATCGCCCGGCGCCTGCCACTTTCCGGCGTCCACCGATCCCGATGTCCGCCGCTCCCCGGCGACTACTGATTCACGGTGTCGGCCGCTCCCCGGCGCCTGCCCTTGTCCGCGGCCGCCGGGGACCGGCGGTCGCGGGAAATTCGGGTGCGGCCACGTCCCCGGACGCGCATCATCGGCGGGTCGTCCGTCGTCCACCGCCGCCAACCGGCCGCCCCAGGAGCCCCGTTGATCCAGCACGTCACAGCATCCCACCCCTCTCCGCCGCACCGGCACTCGTACGTCTGCGTCACCGAGGCGGGCACGGAGCCGGCCTTCCGCGCCGGATCCGTGCCGTGGGACGCCGGAGGCAACCTCGTCGGAGCGGATGCTCCCGTGCGCCGGGCCCAGCAGGTGACCGCCCGTCCCCCTGAGCGGCTCCGCGCGGTCGGCAGCGACCCGGCGCACGTGCCGGCGACCGGCGCGGGGGCCGCGGGACAGGGGCACGGCGCATGAGCGCGGCGGGCTCCGTGGTGCTGCGGCGGGCCGGTGCTCCCGATGCGCCGGCCGCGGCCGACGTCTGGCTGCGGTCCTTCGCCGCCGCGCTGCCGACGGTCGTGCGGCCGCACTCCGACGACGAGGTGCGCGCGTACTTCCGGGACGTGGTGGTTCCCTTCCGGGAGACGTGGGTCGCCGACGACCGCGGCGGGGCCGGTGTCGTCGGGGTCATGGTGCTCGACGGCGACGAGTTGTCCCAGCTCTACCTCGAACCGGCGTGGCGGGGGCGGGGGTTGGGCGACCGGTTCGTCGCCCTGGCCAAGGAGCGTGTCCCGCGGGGGCTGACGCTGTGGACCTTCCAGGTCAACGAGCCCGCCCACCGTTTCTACGAGCGGCACGGCTTCGTCGCCGCCGAGTACACCGACGGCAGCGGGAACGAGGAACGGGAGCCGGACGTACGGTACGTCTGGCGCCCGTGAGGCGGCCGGTTCCGCGGTCCGCTCCGTCAACCGCCGGTGCCGTACCGGTCCGTGGCCGCGACCAGTGCGTCCACCACGCCGGGCGCCGCCGCGTCGTGCCCCGCCTGGTCGACGATCACCAGTTCGCTGTCCGGCCAGGCCCGGTGCAGGCGCCAGGGCGTGCCGAGGAGGTTGCCGAGGTCGAGGCTGCCCTGGACCAGGGTGCCGGGGATGCCTCGCAGCAGGGAAGCGTCGCGCAGCACGACGCCCTCGTCGTTCCCCGCGCCGAGGAAGTGGTCGTTGCCGAAGTAGTGCGTCACCGTGCGGGCGAAGGCCATGCGGAACGCCGGGTCCTCGTAGCGCGCGACGGAGCGCGGCGGTGCGGGGATGATCGCCGTCTCCCAGTCGGTCCAGGCGCGTGCTGCCCTTTCCCGTACCGCCGGGTCGGGCGACTCGATCAGCCGGTTGAAGGCGGCGGCGAGGTTGCCGGTGCGGTCGGCGTTCTCGGGCAGTGCGGCCAGGAAGCGGGCGAAGGCGTCGGGGAAGATCCTGCCCAGCCCATGGGTCAGCAGGGCCACCTCGGCGTTCGAACCGGTCGCGATGCCGGTCAGGACCAGCTCGGAGACCGCACCGGGTCGGGTCTGGGCGTACCGCAGCGCCAGCACCGCCCCCCACGAGGCGCCCCACACCAGCCACCGTTCGATGCCCAGGTGCCGGCGCAGCAGCTCCAGGTCGGCCAGCACGTGCGCGGTCGTGTTGACGCGCATGTCGGTGTCGTACGCGCTCGCGTGCGGTGTGGAGCGTCCGCAGCCGCGCTGGTCGAGCACCACGATCCGGTAGCGGGCCGGGTCGCAGTAACGCCGGTGGCCCGGCGTGCACCCGGAGCCCGGACCGCCGTGCAGCATCAGCGCCGGCTTGCCGTGCGGGTTGCCGCAGACCTCCCAGTGGACGCGGTTGCCGTCACCGACGTCGAGCAGGCCGTGGTCGTACGGTTCGATCTCCGGATACAAGGGCATCGGCGCACCCTAGCCGTCGGGCTACGGGCCCGTCCCGCCGTTTTCCCCCGCCTCCCCCTCCCTGTCCGCGTCCCCCGCCCCGGCGCTGGCCCCCGCTCCGGCCCCGGCGGACGGTGTGGCCGGCGCCGGTGTGGCCGGCAGTCCCGCCGCTCGTGCCGCCGTCCGCAGGACGTCCCGGAGCATTCCGGGGGTGAGCCGGCCGGTGAAGGTGTTGCGCTGGCTCACGTGGAAGCAGCCGAAGAGGTCGAGTCCGTCGAGCGGCACGTGGGCGCCGTGGGCGAAGGCGGGGCGGGGACGCGGCACCGTCCAGCCCGCCTCGGTGAAGGCGGGCAGCGCGGCCTGCCAGCCGAACGCCCCCAGCACCACGACCGCCCGGAGGGTGGGCCGCAGCAGGTGCAGTTCCTGGACCAGCCAGGGCCGGCAGGTGTCCCGCTCGCCGGGCGTCGGCTTGTTGGCGGGCGGCGCGCAGTGCACAGGCGAGGTGATCCGCACGCCGTACAGTTCCAGGCCGTCGTCGGCGGAGACGGAGGTCGGCTGGGAGGCCAGCCCCACGTCGTGGAGTGCCTCGTAGAGGACGTCACCGGAGCGGTCCCCGGTGAACATGCGGCCGGTGCGGTTGCCGCCGTGCGCGGCCGGTGCGAGCCCGACGATCAGCAGCCGTGCGTCCGGTGGCCCGAAGCCCGGCACGGGGCGGCCCCAGTACGTCCAGTCGGCGAACGCGGCCCGTTTGGTGCGGGCGATCTCCTCGCGCCAGGTCACCAGGCGCGGGCAGGCCCGGCACCGGGTGATCCGCTGGTCGAGAGCGGCAAGGCTGCTGGTGTCCATGCCTCCACCGTAATTTCGTGCGGGACGGCGGGCCCGGGCGACTAAGGTCGGGACCATGGCTTCGGGAGACGATATGGACCGCGACCAGGGCAGGGGCGGCGGGGGCGGACGGGCGCGAGGGGCCTCCCCGCGGTCGTTCGTGGCAGTGGACGCGACGGCGGCCGGCGGCACCGCGGCTGCGAAGGCCCGTGACACGGCGATCGCGACGGCCGGTGACACCGCGGAAGTGACGGCCGGTGCCGCCACGGAACCGAAGACCGGTGCGGCCGTTGATCCCGAGAGCGGTGGTGTTGAGGCCGCCGGGACCGGTGCCGCTGAGGTGGCCGGGGCCGGTGGTGCGGCGGAACCGAAGGGCACCGCCGGGATGGATCCCAAGGTCGCCGCTGCCGTCGCCGCCGCCGAGGCCGCCGGTCCGGGGCCGGGTGAGACCGTGCGGATCGACAGCTGGATCTGGGCCGTCCGTCTGGTCAAGACCCGCTCGGTCGGCGCGACCGCCTGCCGTGGCGGCCACGTCCGTGTGAACGGCGAGCGGGTCAAGCCCGCGCACTCCGTCCGGGTCGGCGACGAGGTCCGCCTGCGCGGCGAGGGCCGGGAGCGGATCGTCGTCGTCACGCGGCTGATCCGCAAGCGGGTCGGCGCGCCCGTGGCCGTCCAGTGCTACGTCGACAACTCGCCGCCGCCTCCGCCCCGCGAGGCCGTCGCTCCCGCCGGTGTCCGCGACCGCGGTGCCGGGCGCCCGACGAAGCGGGACCGTCGCGAGCTGGAGCGACTCCGCGACATGGGTGGCCTGGACGGGCCGAGCGGCCCGGCGGGCCGACCGCGAAGCCGGTAGCCCGTCCGGCGCGCCGCGGCCGTGGAGACCTGCCGAGTCCCGCCACGGCCGCCCGGCGCCCGACGGTGCCAGTGGCACCCTGACGGCCCGGAGCCACCACAGTCCGGCTCCACCCCCAGGGTCCCGGAGCCACCACGGCCCGGCGCCACCATCAGGGTCCAGGAGCCACCACGGCCCGGCGTCACCACGGCCATGCGTCGCCATGTCGACACGGCGACGCATAGCTCCCCGGCTGCCCCATGACTGCCCGGGCGACAGCCCGGCCGGTGCCGCTCCGTCGGCGGCCTGGCGCGGTGGCGGAATCAGCGCTGCCGGCGGGCCGCCCGCAGCAGGCGCGCGGTGGCGCCCCGCCGGGCCCACGCTATGAGGAGGAGCGGCACGATCAGCACGACCGGCGTCGCCGCGTTCTGCCCGTCGAAGACGGTGAGCTGGACGACGAACGCGCCCACCATCAGCGCGCCGAGGGCCAGCGCCGCGACCGACTGCAGCACCGGGACCAGCAGTGCGACCGCGCCGGCCAGTTCGAGTGCGCCGATGACGTACATGCCCGCGCTGCCCCAGCCCATCCGGTCGAACGATTCGACGGCCGAAGGGTGCGCGATGAGCTTGGGAAGGGCGCTCGCGAAGGCGTAGAAGAGCGCGAGCAGCACCTGGACGGCGCGCAGGGCCACGGCGCGGGCGCGGCGGCCGCGGGCGCCGGGTGCGCCGCCCGCGGCGGCGGCCGGGGCCGGGGAGAGGAGGGGGGCTGCGGGGGCGGCGACGGTCTCGGGCATGAGGGTCTCCTGCGGGAAGCGGTCAGCGGGCTGCCGTACAGAAGGAAGACCGGTCTCAGCGGCGGAACTCATCGCCGTCCGGCCTGCTCCTCGGGCGCCGGCCGCACAAGGTCCCGTCCTGGGGGAGCCACAGGCCGGTCCTCGGGCCGGCCCCGCTCCGTACAACGGACCGCGTCCGCCCCGCCGTTCCCCGGCCCGGCCCGGTTCACCCGGCCGAGTGAGCCCCGGTGGCGCAGGTCCTCGGTGAGGGGGGCGGGCCGTCGGTGGTCCCTTTGGTGAACGCCCCGCAGAAGAGTACGTTGCAAGGAGAAGTGGTGAGCGGTGATGCGTACCGGCAGTGAACCGACGACCGCGCGCAGTGCTCTGCGGGCGCGCTTCTGGCTGAGCCTGTGGGGGCTGGCCTGGGCGATCTTCGGCACCGCCGTGTTCGTCCTGCTCGGCCGGCCCGGGTGGGCGGCGGCGTGCGGTGTGCTGTGGCTGGTGATCGCCGTCGACTTCGCGATCATCGTGCGGCATCTGCGGCAGGGCCCGCACTACCAGCCGGGCCGTGACGTCCCGCCGTACCGGCCCCCGCAGGGGCGGGACGGGTAGCCGCCCGAGGGTCGCGGCGCGTGGGCGCCGCGGCGAGTCGGGCGGGACGGTCAGGTGTCGAACTCGGCGCGCTGAAGGTACTCGGGGTTCGGGTCCAGCGCGGCCGCCAGCCGGAAGTGACGCTTGGCCAGGCCGGCGCGGCCCTGCCGCTCGTAGGTGCGGGCCAGCGCGAAGTGCGCGAACGCGTTGTCGGGTTCCCGCTCCAGGACGATGGTGAACTCCAGCTCGGCCGGTCTCAGTTGCGCGGCGGCGAAGAACGCGCGGGCGCGCAGCAGCCGGGCCGCCGTGTTCTCGGGGTGCGCGGCGATGACTCCGTCGAGCAGCTTCACCGCGCCCCGTGGGTCCCGCGCGGCGAGCAGTTGTTCGGCGGCACGGAAGTCGATGACATGCGTCTCCGGAGTACGTCCGGGGGAACCGCTGGTCTCGGGCACGGCAAAGTCCTTCCCTTGCTGGAAGGGTTCAACGCCCCGGCCGGACAACCGTATTCCGGCGGACGCCCGGGGTGGGGCGTGCCACAGGCCGGCACCGGCAGGCACCGGCCGTGACGGACGGCTGTCCGCGCGGCCGCCGGACGCCACGCGCACCGCTCTCGCCGGGGCCCGTCCCTGGGTTCCTCCGGCGGCCTGGCTCCGGGCGTCTGCGGACGGGCGGGGCCGGACGGGCGGGGCCGGGCCTCTCCCTCGGTGTCTTCGGGGCGTGTCCCTGGGTGTCTCCGCGGGGCCTATTCCTGGGTCTCCGCGGACGGGCGGCGCGGGCCGTGGGCCCGGCGGACCAGTTCCGTCCAGACCTCGCGGACCCGCTGCCGGAGCTGCTCCAGCGGGACGTCGTTGTCGATGACGATGTCGGCGATCTCCAGGCGCTTGTCCCGGCCGGCCTGGGCGGCCATGCGGGCGCGCGCGTCGTCCTCGGTCATGCCGCGCAGTCGTACGAGCCGGTCGAGCTGGGTCGCGGGGCTCGCGTCGACGACGATCACGAGGTCGTACAGCGGTGCGAGACCGTTCTCGGTGAGGAGCGGGACGTCGTGGACCACGACGGCGTCCTCGTCGGCGGCCTCTTCGAGCCGGCGGGAGCGGGCGCCCACCAGGGGGTGCACGATCTTGTTCAGCACGGCGAGCCGTTCGGGGTCGGCGAAGACGATGGCTCCGAGGCGGGGCCGGTCCAGGCTGCCGTCCGCGGCGAGCACCTCCTCGCCGAAGGCGTCGACGACCGCGGCGAGGCCCGGCGTGCCCGGGGCGACCACCTCGCGCGCGATGCGGTCGGCGTCGATCAGCACCGCGCCGCACTCCACGAGCAGCCGTGACACCTCGCTCTTACCGGCTCCGATGCCCCCGGTCAGGCCCACCTTCAGCATGTGCCGCAGCTTAGGCCCTGACGTGCGCGGCCGGCCCGGCGGGCGTCAGTTCTCGCCCTCGCGCTCGGCCAGGAAGCGTTCGAACTCGCGGCCGATCTCGTCGGCGGACGGGATCTCGACGGGCTCGGCGAGCATGTTGCCCCGGGTCTCGGCGCCCGCTGCGGCGTCGTACTGGTGCTCCAGCCCCTGCACGAGGGAGGTGAGTTCCTCGTCGCCCTCACGGATCTGCCGGTCGATCTCGGTCTGCGTGCGGTGGGCGTCGTTGCGCAGGGTGTGGGCGACGCTCGGCAGGACCAGGCCGGTGGCCGCGGTGATGGCTTCCAGCACGGTCAGTGCCGCGTCGGGGTACGGGGAGCGGGCGATGTAGTGCGGGACGTGGGCGGCGACGCCCAGGACGTCGTGCCCGGCCTCCATCAGCCGGTACTCCACCAGGGCCTCGGCGCTGCCGGGGACCTGCGCCTCGTCGAAGGGGCTGCGGTGGCCCGGGACGAGGTCGCTGCGGTTGCCGTGCGGGGTGAGCCCGACGGGGCGGGTGTGCGGGACGCCCATGGGGATGCCGTGGAAGTTGACCGCCAGGCGCACGCCGAGCCGCTCCACGATCTCCCGCACGGCGGCGGAGAAGCGCTCCCACTCGACATCCGGTTCGGGGCCGGACAGCAGCAGGAACGGCGCTCCCGTGGCGTCCTGGACGAGGCGCACCTCGATCGCCGGTTCCTCGTACTCGGTCCAGCGGTCGCGCTTGAAGGTCAGCAGGGGGCGGCGGGCCCGGTAGTCCACGAGCCGGTCGTGGTCGAAGCGCGCCACGAGCTGGTGGGGCAGGGAGTCGAGCAGCCGGTCGACGATCTGGTCGCCGGTCTCCCCCGCGTCGATGTATCCGTCGAAGTGGTAGAGCATGACGAGCCCGGCCGACTCCTGCGCGAGCGCCATGTCGACGACCGCCAGGCCCTTCGGCTCCCATGCGTACAAACCCTGCGGATCAAGCACTGTGACCGCCCCTCCTCGTGTTCGTAGGTTCACAACGAGGAGCGGGGCGCGGGCATTCCCGGACGCCGCACGATCACCCGGAATCGTGACGACGGAGGCTTCCGGCAGCGGTCACGAGTGAGGCAGGCGGGCGGGGCGGGTGCCTTGTGCGGGTACGACTGCGGCCCGCACCCCCGGGCGGGGGGTGCGGGCCGCGGTCAACGGCTAGCGCCTAGCAGCGGTGAGCGGTCAGCTCTGGCCGCCGGCCAGCTTCTCGCGCAGGGCCGCCAGGGCCTCGTCCGAAGCCAGCGCGCCGGAGCTGTCGCCACCCTCGGAGGAGTACGAACCGCCACCGGACGCGACCGGAGCAGCAGCCTCGCCACCCTCGGCAGCGGCCTTCTCGTCCGCCTCGCGGGACTTGATGACCTGCGCCTGGTGCTGCTCGAAGCGAGACTGCGCCTCGGCGTACTGGCGCTCCCACTCCTCGCGCTGCTTCTCGTAGCCCTCGAGCCAGTCGTTGGTCTCGGGGTCGAAGCCCTCGGGGTAGATGTAGTTGCCCTGGTCGTCGTAGGACGCGGCCATGCCGTACAGGGTCGGGTCGAACTCGACCGCCGACGGGTCGGCACCGAAGGACTCGTTGGCCTGCTTCAGCGAGAGGCTGATGCGACGGCGCTCGAGGTCGATGTCGATGACCTTGACGAAGATCTCGTCGTTGACCTGGACGACCTGCTCCGGGATCTCCACGTGGCGCTCGGCCAGCTCGGAGATGTGGACCAGACCCTCGATGCCCTCGTCCACGCGGACGAACGCACCGAACGGAACCAGCTTCGTGACCTTGCCGGGCACGACCTGGCCGATCTGGTGGGTCCGGGCGAACTGCTGCCACGGGTCTTCCTGGGTCGCCTTCAGCGACAGGGAGACGCGCTCGCGGTCCATGTCGACGTCGAGGACCTCGACGGTGACCTCCTGGCCGACCTCGACGACCTCGGAGGGGTGGTCGATGTGCTTCCAGGACAGCTCGGAGACGTGGACCAGACCGTCGACGCCACCCAGGTCCACGAAGGCACCGAAGTTGACGATCGAGGAGACCACACCGGAACGGACCTGACCCTTCTGCAGGGTCGTGAGGAACGTCTGGCGGACCTCGGACTGGGTCTGCTCCAGCCAGGCACGGCGGGACAGGACCACGTTGTTGCGGTTCTTGTCCAGCTCGATGATCTTCGCCTCGAGCTCCTTGCCCACGTAGGGCTGGAGGTCGCGGACGCGGCGCATCTCGACCAGGGAGGCCGGGAGGAAGCCGCGGAGGCCGATGTCGAGGATGAGACCACCCTTGACGACCTCGATGACGGTACCGGTGACGATGCCGTCCTCTTCCTTGATCTTCTCGATGGTGCCCCAGGCACGCTCGTACTGGGCGCGCTTCTTCGAGAGGATCAGGCGGCCTTCCTTGTCCTCCTTCTGGAGAACAAGGGCCTCGATCTCGTCACCGACGGCGACGACCTCGTTCGGGTCGACGTCGTGCTTGATCGAGAGCTCGCGGCTCGGGATGACACCTTCGGTCTTGTAACCGATGTCGAGCAGGACCTCGTCCCGGTCGACCTTCACGATGACGCCGTCGACGATGTCGCCGTCGTTGAAGTACTTGATCGTCTCGTCGATCGCGGCGAGGAATGCTTCCTCGTTACCGATGTCGTTGACCGCTACCTGCGGGGTGGTGGCGGTGGTCTCGGTGCTGCTCGTCATGTGGGAAAGGGCTCCGGTACGGACATTGAAGTCGTAGGTACTGCTTACGCCGGGAGCCCGTTTCGCTCTGCAGAAGCCGGACAGCCAAGGAAGCCCCACACAAAACCGCTGGTGGCGCCTCGAGAACCGAGGGGACATACAACAGATGCGAGCGCAGCCTGCTCCGTCTGAGGCGCGCAGGCCCGCAGCGCAACTTGTAGCATACGGGGGCAGCCGGGCAGGGTCAATGCGCGAAGCCGCACACCCGGGACAGAACGCCGCATCCCCGGCGCAGAACCTGTCTCCGGAGGCCCTGCCGGCACCGCGGCGCCCCCCGAGGGCGCACACCGGGGGCTGCACGGAAGAGCCGCAGACTAGTACGAGGGAGCCGATCATCCAAGAGCCCGAACTGCCCGAGCCCGAGGCCACCCGACGTGCGGCCTCGGTCACCGAGAGCGCCCGCGCCAACCGGGGCTGGTGGGACCGGAACGCGGACGAGTACCAGGTCGAACACGGCACCTTCCTCGGCGACGACCGCTTCGTGTGGTGCCCCGAGGGCCTGGACGAGGTCGAGGCGGAACTCCTCGGTCCGTCGGAGGAGCTGAAGGACCGGGACGTCCTGGAGATCGGTGCCGGTGCCGCCCAGTGCTCGCGCTGGCTGGCCGCACAGGGCGCACGCCCGGTGGCGCTCGACCTCTCCCACCGCCAGCTCCAGCACGCGCTGCGCATCGGCGGCCCCTTCCCCCTGGTGTGCGCGGACGCCGCCGTGCTGCCCTTCGCCGACGGCTCCTTCGACCTGGCCTGCTCGGCGTACGGGGCGCTGCCCTTCGTCGCCGACCCGCGGCTGGTGCTGCGCGAGGTGCGCCGGGTGCTGCGGCCGGGCGGCCGGTTCGTGTTCTCGGTGACGCACCCGATCCGGTGGGCCTTCCCGGACGAGCCCGGCCCGGAGGGGCTGTCGGTGTCCGCCTCCTACTTCGACCGCACGCCGTACGTGGAGCAGGACGAGGACGGCCACGCGGTCTACGTCGAGCACCACCGCACCCTGGGCGACCGGGTCCGCGACATCGTGGCCTCGGGTTTCCGGCTCGTGGACCTCGTCGAACCGGAGTGGCCCGACTGGAACACCTCCGAATGGGGCGGCTGGTCCCCGCTGCGCGGGCACCTGATCCCGGGGACCGCGATCTTCGTCTGCGAACGCGACTGACCCGCAGGCCGGACGCCCTCCACGCGCGCGTGGAGGGCGTTTCCCCGCCCGTGCGCCACTTGGCGACACTAGGGGGGTGATCCGTTACGACGCCCTCGACGCACTGCCCGTGCGCGGGGCCCTCCCCGGCCTGAACGACGCGCTCGACGCTCACGGGAGCGCCGTCCTGGTGGCGCCGCCCGGTACCGGCAAGACGACGCTGGTGCCGCTCGCCCTGGCCGGACTGCTCGGGCGGGGACCGGCCCGGCGGGTGGTCGTGGCCGAACCGCGGCGGATCGCCGCGCGCGCCGCGGCCCGGCGGATGGCGTGGCTGCTGGGTGAGCGTGCCGGCGAGAGCGTCGGCCACACCGTCCGCGGGGAACGGGTGGTCGGACGCCGCACGCGCGTGGAGGTCGTCACCACCGGTGTGCTGCTGCAGCGGCTGCAACGCGACCAGGAACTTGCCGGGGTCGACGTGGTGGTGCTCGACGAGTGCCACGAACGGCATCTGGACGCGGACACGGCCGCGGCCTTCCTGTGCGACGTACGGGAGGCGCTGCGGCCCGAGCTGCGGCTGGTGGCGGCGTCCGCGACCACGGACGCGCAGGGCTGGGCGCGGCTGCTCGGCGACGCGCCGGTGGTCGAGGCCCAGGGCGTGTCGTACCCGGTGGAGGTGGTCTGGGCGCCGCCCGCACGCCCCGTACGCCCGCCGCACGGCATGCGCGTCGATCCCGTGCTGCTGGCCCATGTGGGTTCCGTGGTGCGGCGTGCTCTCGCCGAGCGGACGGGGGACGTGCTCTGCTTCCTGCCCGGTGCGGGCGAGATCGCGCGGGTCGCGGGCGGGCTCGGGGACCTGGACGGGGTGGACGTGCTCCAGGTGCACGGGCGGGCCCCGGCGGCGGTGCAGGACGCGGTGCTGGCGCCGGGCCCGCGGCGCCGCGTGGTGCTCGCCACGTCCGTGGCCGAGTCGTCGCTGACGGTGCCCGGGGTCAGGGTCGTGGTCGACGCGGGCCTCGCCCGGGAGCCGCGGGTGGACCACGCGCGCGGGTTGGGCGCGCTGACGACGGTGCGCGCCTCCCAGGCGGCCGGACGGCAGCGGGCGGGCCGCGCCGGACGCGAGGCGCCGGGCGCGGTCTACCGGTGCTGGGCGGAGGCCGAGGACGGGCGTCTGCCGCGTTTCCCGGCGCCGGAGATCAAGGTGGCCGATCTGACGGCGTTCGCCCTCCAGGCGGCCTGCTGGGGCGATCCGGACGCCTCGGGACTGGCTTTGCTGGATCCGCCGCCGGCCGGCGCCATGGCGGCGGCCCGGGAGGTGCTGACCGCCGTGGGCGCGGTCGACCCGGCCGGACGCGCCACGCCGCGCGGAACGCGGCTGGCGCGGCTGGGCGTGCCCGTGCGGCTGGGGCGGTCCCTCCTCGACGCGGGCGCCCTCACCGGGGCGGGCGGCGCGGTCGCGGACGTGGTCGCGCTGCTCAGTGAGGAAGTGCCCCGGGAGTACGGCGACGATCTCGCCGCCGCGCTGCGCCGCGTCCGGCGTGGCGGCGACGCGTACGCGGGACGGTGGCGCGCGGAGGTGCGCCGGCTGCGGGCCGCCGCGGCGGAGGCGTCCGGGACGGCGGACGCGCCCGCGCCGGGGGACACCTCCTCGGCTACGGAGAGGCCCGCGTCCGGGGGCGCCGCAACCGGCGTGGAGAGGCCCCTGTCCGGGGGCGCGGCGTCCGGGGGTGTCACGGCCGGGGTGGAAAGGCACCCCTCGGGGGACGCGCCGCCCGGGGGCGCCGGCCCCGGGGTGGGAAGGCCCGCCTCCGGGGGCCGGTCCCGGGCGGCCGACGCGCCAGGGGCCGCCGGCGCGTCGCCGGCTTCCGGTGCTCGGCGGGCTGCCGATGGGGCGTCGGTTTCCGGTCCGTCGTCGGTTCCGGGGCTGTCGGCGGGTGGGTCCGGCGGGGGTTCTGCGGGGGCCGGGGCACCGGTCGCCGGGGAGGACGGCGTCGCCGGGCTCGTGGCCGCTCTGGCCTTTCCCGAGCGGGTCGCCAGGCTGGAGGGCGGCTCCTACCTCATGGTCTCGGGGACGCGGGCCGAACTCGCCGAGGGGTCGGCGCTGCGCGGGGTGCCGTGGATCGCGGTCGCCGTGGCCGACCGGCCGCTCGGCAGGGGGCACGCGCGCGTGCAGCTCGCCGCGGCCGTCGACGAGGACGTCGCCCGGCTCGCGGCGGGGCCCCTGCACGAGGAGCGTGCGGAGGTCCGCTGGGCCGACGGGGACGTGGTCGCCCGGCGGGTCGAACGGCTCGGGGCGGTGGAGCTGAGGGCCCGGCCGCTCGCCGACCCGGCGCCCTCGCTCGTACGCGACGCGCTCCTTCAGGGGCTGCGGCAGGAGGGGTTGCGGCTGCTGCGGTGGTCGCCGGGGGCCGAAGTGCTGCGGCAGCGGCTCGCGTTCCTGCACCAGCGGCTCGGCGCCCCCTGGCCCGACGTCCGCGACGAAGCCCTCCACGCGCGCGTGGAGGAGTGGCTGGAGCCGGAACTGGGCCGCGCCCGCCGACGCGCGGACCTGGCGCGGATCGACGCCGGGCAGGGGCTGGCGCGGCTGCTGCCGTGGGCCTCCGGGGAGGCGGCCCGGCTGGACGAACTCGCCCCGGAGCGGCTCACCGTGCCCAGCGGGTCGGCGGTCCGGGTCGACTACGGCGATCCCGGACAGCCGGTCCTCGCGGTCAAACTGCAGGAGATGTTCGGGCTGGACGCCTCGCCCGTCGTGGCCGGGGTGCCCGTCCTCGTGCACCTGCTCTCCCCCGCCGGGCGGCCCGTCGCCGTCACCGCCGACCTCGCCTCCTTCTGGCGGGACGGCTACAAGGGCGTACGGGCGGAGCTGCGCGGCCGGTACCCGAAGCACCCGTGGCCCGAGGACCCGGCGACCGCGCAGCCCACCCGGCACACCAACGCCCGGCTCAGGAGGTGAAGACGCTACGAGGACGAGGACGGGGAGGCGGACGCTGACGGGGACGGGGACGCGCCCGTCGACGGCTCGGCGGAGAGGCCGGCCGCCGCGACCTTCAGTTCCACGGTCAGCGTGGCGCCACCGGCGGTGGTGATGCGGAGCAGGAAGGTGCCGGTGGTGTCGTCCGCGTACAGGCGGGGCAGCTTCAGCAGTCCCGCGGCGTCCGTCTGAAGGCCCTTCAGGGTGCGTACGGGCTTGCCGTCCGCGTCCTTGAAGTAGGGGCCCTTGTCGTTCTCGGCGGGGTCGTCGGCGGACTTGACCAGGGTGGCGGTGGCGGCGACCTTGCCGGCGACGGCGCCCTTGTAGGTGGCCTTGACCTCGACCTGGTCGGTGAACTCGCCGCCCGGCGTGCACGCCAGCGGGGTGTCGCCGGTGCGGACGAGCGCGTCGGCGGTGCGCGCGGTGACGGTGGCCTTGTACGGGAGCGCGGAGACCGCGCGCCCGACGACGACGGCACGGACGGTGAAGTCGCCCGTCTTCTCGCCCGCCCGGAGCACGGGTGCCAGGGCCACGCCGGAGGCATCGGTGACGACGGTGGCGACCTTCTCGCCGCCGGTGAAGGTGGTGTCGGTGTCGCCGGTGATCAGGAAACGGACCCTGACCTTGGCGACCGGCTTGCCGGCCTTGGTCTCGGCGCGGGTGCTGATCCTCTCCGAGAAGGCCTCGCCGGCGCGCGCGGTGAGCGTGTCCGTGCCGGCGTCCTCCAGGTGGTCCACCGTGTCGGTGGGCGTGGGAGGAATGGGGGGAGGTGTCACGGGCGGCCTGCTCGGCTCGCTCGGGGTTCCGCCGGGCGTGCTGGGAGTGGTCGGCTTGCCCGGCGTGCCGGGCTGGGCGGGGGTGCCCGGCTTGCCGGAGCCGCCCGGCCGGTGGCTCGGCGTCGGGGAGGACGGCCGCGAGGGCGTGGTGGACGGCCCGGGGTGGGTGCCGGCGGTGTCGTCGCTGTGGTGGACCGGCAGCTGGCCGGTGCCGTCGGGCACCGAGTGGGTGCCCCTGCGGTAGTACTCCAGCCACGACAGGACGGTGTTCAGGTACTCCTGCGAGTGGTTGTAGCTGAGGATCGCGCTGCTCAGGTCGGCGTGGTCGGACAGGTCCCAGTCGTTGCGGCACAGGTAGTGGCCGGTGGCGAGGGCGGCGTCGTAGATGTTGTTGGGGTCCTTCTTGCCGTCCCCGTTGCCGTCGCGGCCCGCCCACTGCCAGGTGGAGGGGATGAACTGCATGGGCCCGACCGCGCGGTCGTAGGTGCTGTCGCCGTCGTAGAGGCCGTGGTCGGTGTCGCTGATGTTCGCGAAACCGCTGCCGTTGAGGACGGGGCCGAGGATCGGGCTGAACGTCGTGCCGTTCGCGTCGACCTGGCCGCCGCGTGCCTGGCCCGACTCGACCCGGCCGATGGCGGCGAGGAGTTGCCAGGGCAGGTTGCAGCCCGGTTTGGAGGAACGCAGTTCGGCCTCGGCCTTCTTGTAGGCGTCGAGCACGGTGGCGGGTATGCCCGCCTCGGCCGCGGCCTGCGAGGCCGGGGTGCCGGTACCGGTGTGGGGGGCCGCCGGGTCGGGGCTGTTCAGCGGCGGGAGGTCCGTGTAGTAGTGCGTGTCACCGGTCGCACTGTCGCCGACGGGCGTGTCGGGGACGGACGTCGCACCGGCGGCGGGCTGTCTTCCCTCGTCGCTGACCGTCACACCGGGAGCCTCGGAAGCGGAGAGCGCCGCGACCGCCACAGCGGCCACGGCTGTGGTCGCCGCCCCCTTGTACAGCCTCCTGCCGAAATGCGCCGCCATGGAGTGAACCCCTCCCGTGAACGCCCGAGCGTCCTTCTGTGCTTGCCTGTTCGCCCTGTTGTGACGGTTGACTCGCGGTACTGGTTGCCCTCGTGGAGCCTTCCGGATGCACGACCCAGGTGACCCTACGACAAGTTCCTTTGAGCGGGGAGCGGTTCGCGCCCGGTTTCCACCGCTTGTCCGTCTTCGGTGGTGAGGGCGGGAGGCCGCGGGACACGGGCGTCCGGGCGGGGAGTTCTGTGCCGCCCGTTTCTAGGCATGCGGGGGCAGCACTGCCTGGAGGGCGGGGCGCGAGGCCGGGGGGAACGGGGAGGGGTGAGCCGGGTCACGACGGGGCCTGGCCGGGCACGACGGGGTGCGGTGGGCGCGGCGGGGTGCGAGGTGGGCCAGGGGGCCGGGGGGCGGGGGTGCCCCGGGGGGCGGGGCGGGGCGCGGGTCCGGCTGCGGGGGGCGCAGGGCCTGGCGGGGCGCGGGCTGGCACGGCGCGGGGCGGGGAGCTGCCCGGTGGGGAGGGGACTTCCAGGGCCTCAGTGTGCTCAGTGGGCTCAGTGGGCTCAGGGTGCGCGGTCCGGGCGGGGTTCCCGTGGCGGTGGGCCGCCGGGGCGGCCGGGGTCGGCGGTCGTGGCCGCGACGAAGACGGTGAGGGTGCGGGCGGGGACGGGGCGCGGCATCCGGGCGAGCAGGAGCGCGACGTAGCCGCGGGTGAGGTCAACCCACAGGGGCCAGGGAAGGCGTGGACCTGGGGTGAGCCGACGGCGGAGGTCTCTCGCGGCGCGCCGGAGGGTGACCGCCAGGTCGGTCGGGATGCGGGCGGTGCTTGCGTCGGCCGCGAGGGCCGGGACCGGCGGGGGCGGCGCGGCCGGGGCCGCGCCGACGGGTGTCTGGGATACCGCCGGCCGGTGGTTGAGCGTGCGTATACCCATGCCCAGATCCTGTCGGGCCGGGGTGGCGGGTGCGTCTCTGCGGGGGCCACGTGAGTGACGGCCCCGACGCGGACGGCCGCGCGCCGGGAAAGGCTGCGGGGGCCGACGGCGGCCGGGGAACGGCCGGGGCGTCAGCCGCGCCGGGAACGGCCCGAGGCGTCCACCTGGGCCCGTACGGGCCGGTGGACGCCCCCGCCTCCGCCCCCGCCTCCGCCCCCGCCTCTGGCTCAGTGCGCCGCCGACTCCCAGTCCGGGCCCACGCCCACCGAGACGTCCAGCGGCGCACGGAGCCGGACCGCTCCGGACATCTCGCGGCGGACGATCTCCTCGGCCGCCGCGCGCTCGCCGGGAGCGATCTCCAGGACGATCTCGTCGTGGACCTGGAGCAGCATGCGGGACTTGAGGCCCGCCTCGCCGAGTGCCCGGTCCACGTTCAGCATGGCGATCTTGACGATGTCCGCGGCCGTGCCCTGGATCGGGGCGTTGAGGGCCATCCGCTCGGCGGCCTCGCGGCGCTGCCGGTTGTCGCTGTTGAGGTCGGGCAGGTAACGGCGGCGGCCGAAGAGCGTCGCCGTGTAGCCCGTCGCGCGCGCCTCGTCGACCGCCCGGCGCAGGTAGTCCCGCACACCGCCGAACCGCTCGAAGTAGGCGTCCATCAGCGCGCGGGCCTCGGCAGCCTCGATGTTCAGCTGCTGGGAGAGGCCGAAGGCGGACAGGCCGTACGCCAGGCCGTACGACATCGCCTTGATCTTGCGGCGCATCTCCGCGTCGACCGCCGAGCGCTCCACGGCGAAGACCTGGGAGGCCGCCGTGGTGTGCAGGTCCTCGCCGGAGGTGAACGCCTCGATCAGGCCGGCGTCCTCCGACAGGTGGGCCATGACCCGCAGCTCGATCTGGCTGTAGTCGGCCGTCATCAGCGACTCGAAGCCCTCGCCGACGACGAAGCCGCGGCGGATGGCCCGGCCCTCGTCGGTGCGGACGGGGATGTTCTGCAGGTTCGGGTCCGTGGACGACAGACGGCCGGTCGCGGCGACCGTCTGGTTGAACGTGGTGTGGATGCGGCCGTCCGTCGCGATGGTCTTGATCAGGCCCTCGACGGTGACCCGGAGCTTGGCCTGCTCCCGGTGGCGGAGCATGATCACCGGCAGCTCGTTGTCCGTCTGCCCGGCCAGCCAGGCCAGGGCGTCGGCGTCGGTGGTGTAACCGGTCTTGGTCTTCTTGGTCCTGGGCAGCGCCAGCTCGCCGAAGAGGACCTCCTGGAGCTGCTTGGGCGAGCCGAGGTTGAACTCGTGCCCCGCCGCCGCGTGGGCCTCCTTCACGGCCTGCTGCACCGCACCGGCGAACATCTGTTCCATGGCTTCGAGGTGGGTCCGGTCGGCGGCGATGCCGTGGCGCTCCATACGGGCGAGCAGCGCAGAGGTGGGCAGCTCCATGTCGCGCAGCAGATCCGCCGCGCCGACCTCCTCCAGGCGCTCCTCGAAGGCCCCGCCCAGGTCCAGGATGGCGCGGGCCTGGATCATCAGGGCCTCGGCCTCGGCCGCGTCGTCCGCGCCGAAGGCCAGCTGGCCGTCGGCCGCGGCGGCCGGTGCCAGCTCGCGGTGCAGGTACTCCAGGGAGAGCGCGTCCAGGTCGAAGGAGCGGCGGCCGGGCTTCACCAGGTAGGCGGCGAGCGCGGTGTCCATGGTGACGCCCGCCACGCTCCAGCCGTGCTCGGCGAAGACCCGCATGGCGCCCTTGGCGTTGTGGAACACCTTGGTCCGGCCGGCGTCGGCCAGCCAGTCCGCGAACGCGCGCTCGTCGGCCTCGTCGAGCTGGGACGGGTCGAACCAGGCGGCGGGTCCGCCGGCGGCGGCCAGCGCGACCTCGGCGACCGAGCCCGCGCCCAGCGCCCACGCGTCGACCGTGGCGACACCCAGGGTCTGCGTGCCGTGCTCGGCGAGCCAGGCCGTCAGCTCACCGGTGCCCAGCACCGTGCCGTCCAACTCCACGCCGTCCGCCGCGATCGGCGTGGCCTCGGCCTCCTCGGCCCCCGGGTCGACGGCGAAGAGCCGCTCGCGCAGCGACGGATTGCGGATCTCCAGGGTGTCCAGGACCATCGCGACGGCCTTGCGGTCGTACGCCGTCCTGGCGAGGTCGGTGACGCCCTTCGGCAGCTCGACGTTGCGCTCCAGCTCGGTGAGGCGGCGGTTGAGCTTGACGGCCTCCAGATGATCGCGCAGGTTCTGCCCGGCCTTGCCCTTGACCTCCTCGGCACGCTCGACGAGCTGGGCGAACGAACCGAACTGGTTGATCCACTTCGCCGCCGTCTTCTCGCCCACGCCCGGGATGCCCGGCAGGTTGTCCGACGGGTCGCCGCGCAGGGCCGCGAAGTCCGGGTACTGCGCCGGCGTCAATCCGTACTTCTCGAAGACCTTCTCCGGGGTGAACCGGGTCAGCTCGGAGACGCCCTTGGTCGGGTAGAGCACCGTCGTGTGCTCGGAGACCAGCTGGAAGGAGTCGCGGTCACCGGTGACGATCAGCACCTCGAAGCCCTCGGCCTCGGCCTGGGTGGCGAGCGTGGCGATGATGTCGTCCGCCTCGAACCCCTCGACGGCGAAGCGGGAGGCCTGCATCGCGTCGAGCAGCTCGCAGATCAGCTGCACCTGGCCCTTGAACTCGTCCGGCGTCTTGGAACGGTTCGCCTTGTACTCGGTGAACTCCTCCGATCGCCAGGTCTTGCGGGAGACGTCGAACGCCACCGCGAAGTGCGTGGGCGCCTCGTCACGCAGGGTGTTGGCCAGCATCGACGCGAAGCCGTAGATCGCGTTCGTCGGCTGGCCCGTCGCGGTGGTGAAGTTCTCCGCGGGCAGCGCGAAGAACGCGCGGTAGGCCAGCGAGTGCCCGTCCATGAGCATCAGCCGCGGACGGGTGCCGCCGGGGGTGGTGTCGGTCTTCTTCGATGCTGTCTCTGCCACGCCCCCGATCCTGCCACGACCCACTGACACTCGGAGGACGGCCGGTCCGCGGCAACGGATGCGCGGCCTGATCCGGCCTCGCCGCCGCACCCAGGAACGGGCCGGGGGCGCGCCGGGGCGGACCCACGCCTCGGCCCCGGGAGCGGCCGGAACGGGCGCACCCCCGCCTCGGACCTGGGAGCGACTGGGGAGGGTCACGCCGGGCCTGGAAGCGGCTGAGGACGGGCGGGCCCCGACCCGGGCCCGGAGGCGGCTGAGGACGGGCAGCCCCCTCCTCAGTCCCGGAAGCGACTGAGGAGGTGCAGACCCCGCCTCAGCCCCGGGGCCGCCCGGGAACGGACGCGCCGCCGCCTCGGCCCCAGAGAGCAACCGCGGCGCCCCTCACGCCCTCTTCCCCTCTCTTACGCATCCCGGCCAGGTCCACTGTCACTGCCGCGTGCGAGGATCGGAGGCGTCCGGGATCCGGGTCCGCGGCGCCGCGCCGGTGCGGCCGGCGAAACCGCCCCGGGAAAGAGCACACGCGCAGTCGAAGGAGAGCGTGCGATGGCCACCAAACCGCCCAAGGGCGATCCGATCCAGGACGCGCCGCAGGTAGCCGGGCCCCAGCACGCGGCCGCCGGACTCCCCGCGGTCCGCCACTCCCTGCGCATGGCCCAGCAGCAGATGGGCATGAAGCGCACCGCGCTCACCCTGCTGCGGGTCAACCAGAAGGACGGCTTCGACTGCCCCGGCTGCGCCTGGCCGGAGCCGGAGCACCGGCACACCGCGGAGTTCTGCGAGAACGGCGCGAAAGCGGTCGCCGAGGAGGCCACCCTGCGCCGGGTCACCCCCGAGTTCTTCGCCGCGCACCCCGTCGCCGACCTGGCGACCCGCAGCGGCTACTGGCTGGGCCAGCAGGGCCGGCTCACCCACCCCATGTACCTGCCCGAGGGCGCCGACCGCTACGAGCCGGTCACCTGGGAACGGGCCTTCGACATCGTCGCCGAGGAGATCGCCGCCCTCTCCTCCCCCGACGAGGCCGTCTTCTACACCTCCGGCCGCACCAGCAACGAAGCCGCGTTCCTGTACCAGCTGTTCGCCCGTGAGCTGGGCACGAACAACCTGCCCGACTGCTCCAACATGTGCCACGAGTCCTCCGGCTCGGCCCTGTCGGAGACGATCGGCATCGGCAAGGGCAGCGTCCTGCTGGAGGACCTCTACCAGGCCGACCTGATCATCGTGGCCGGCCAGAACCCGGGGACGAACCACCCCCGCATGCTCTCCGCCCTGGAGAAGGCCAAGGCCAACGGCGCGAAGATCATCAGCGTGAACCCGCTGCCCGAGGCCGGCCTGGAGCGGTTCAAGAACCCGCAGACCCCCAAGGGCCTCACCGCCGGCGCCGCGCTCACCGACCTGTTCCTGCAGATCCGCATCGGCGGCGACCAGGCCCTCTTCCGCCTCCTCAACAAGCTGATCCTCCAGACCGAGGGCGCCGTCGACGAACTGTTCGTACGCGAACACACGCACGGCTTCCAGGAGTTCGCCGCCGCCGCCCGGGACGCCGACTGGGACGAGACGCTCGCCGCGACCGGCCTCACGCGCGCGGAGATCGACCGCGCCCTCCAGATGGTGCTCGCCTCCCGGCGCACCATCGTGTGCTGGGCTATGGGCCTCACCCAGCACAAGCACTCCGTGCCCACCATCCGCGAAGTGGTCAACTTCCTCCTGCTGCGCGGCAACATCGGGCGCCCCGGCGCGGGCGTCTGCCCGGTGCGCGGCCACTCCAACGTGCAGGGCGACCGCACGATGGGCATCTTCGAGCGCCCCGCCCCGGCCTTCCTCGACGCCCTGGAGAAGGAGTTCGGCTTCGCCCCGCCCCGCGACCACGGCTACGACGTGGTCCGCGCCATCCGCGCCCTGCGCGACGGCGAGGCGAAGGTGTTCTTCGCCATGGGCGGCAACTTCGTCTCCGCCTCCCCCGACACCGACGTCACCGAGGCCGCCATGCGGCGCGCCCGGCTGACCGTGCACGTGTCGACCAAGCTCAACCGCTCGCACGCCGTCACCGGCGCCCGCGCCCTGATCCTGCCGACGCTCGGCCGTACCGAGCGGGACGTGCAGGGCGGCGGCGAGCAGTTCGTCACGGTCGAGGACTCCATGGGCATGGTGCACGCCTCCCGCGGCCGGCTGGAGCCCGCCGGCCGGCACCTGCTGTCCGAGCCGGCCATCGTGTGCCAGCTGGCCCGCCGCGTGCTGGGCGAGAACAGCGTGGTGCCGTGGGAGGAGTTCGAGAAGGACTACGCGGCGATCCGCGACCGCATCGCCCGGGTGATCCCCGGCTTCGAGGACTTCAACGCCCGTGTGGCCGCCCCGGGCGGCTTCGCGCTGCCGCACGCCCCGCGCGACGAGCGCCGCTTCCCGACGGCCACCGGCAAGGCCAACTTCACGGCCGCGCCGGTGGAGTACCCCGAACTGCCCGAGGGCCGGCTGCTGCTGCAGACGCTGCGCTCGCACGACCAGTACAACACCACGATCTACGGCCTCGACGACCGCTACCGCGGCATCAAGAACGGACGGCGGGTGGTGCTGGTCAACCCCGACGACGCGCGGCGGCTCGGGGTGGCCGACGGCTCGTACGTCGACCTGGTCGGCGAGTGGAAGGACGGCGTGGAGCGGCGGGCCCGCGGCTTCCGCGTCGTGCACTACCCGACCGCGCGCGGGTGCGCGGCCTCCTACTACCCGGAGACGAACGTCCTGGTGCCGCTGGACGCCACCGCGGACACCAGCAACACCCCGGCCAGCAAGTCCGTCGTGGTGCGTCTGGAACAATCGGCGGCCGACTGAGCGTTCGCTCAGCGAAGCAGTGCCGATCGACGACGAACGGAGCCGGGCCCATGGGCGAGCAGCACGACGTGAAGTTCCCGCAAGAGGTCATCGACGAGTACGCCGCGCTCGGCGTCGACCTGCCCGCCCTGTTCTCCGCCGGGCACCTGGGCACCCGCATGGGCGTCCGGATCGTCGAGGCCTCCGCGGAACGCGTCGTCGCCACCATGCCGGTGGAGGGCAACACCCAGCCGTACGGACTGCTGCACGGCGGTGCCTCCGCCGTGCTGGCCGAGACCCTGGGCTCCGTCGGCGCCATGCTGCACGGCGGCAGCTCCAGGATCGCCGTCGGTGTCGACCTGAACTGCACCCACCACCGCGGGGTGCGCTCCGGCCTGGTCACCGGCGTGGCCACCCCCCTCCACCGGGGACGTTCGACGGCGACGTACGAGGTCGTCATCAGTGACGAGCAGGGGCGGCGGGTGTGCAGCGCACGCCTGACCTGCCTGCTGCGCGAGGTGCGGCCGGCGGACGCCGACCAGGTCCCCGCCACGAACTGATGCCGCGGGGCGGTCCGACGGACCGCCCCCCGTCCTGCGCCGGCCCCGGCTCCAGCCCCCGGCCCCCTCCCGAACTCCGCCGCTCCCGGACCCCTCCCGACCGCCGCCGGCTCTCGCGCCCGCCCGGACTCCCCCGGCCTCCGACAGCCCAAGGCCCGCGCCGGGCCCCCGAACTCCGGCAGCCCCTGGGCCGCAGTACCCCCGGTCTCCCCCAGGCCGAAACCCCGCCCCTCCCGGCCCTCCGGCACCCCAAGCCACGCGCCCGGTCCCCGAACTCCGGCAGCCCCTGGGCCGCAGTGCCCCCGGTCTCCCCCCAGGTCCCAAAGCCCGCTCCACCTCGCCCCACCCCGGCCTCCGGCACCCCAAGTCCCGCGCCCGGCCTTCGACCTCTGGCAGCCCTGGGCCCCGCCCGCCCCGGGGACTGCGGCGGCCTCCGCCACTCCCCCAGAACTGCGGCGCCCCCCGGCAGTCCCGCAGCCCCGCGTCCGGGCCTTCCGAAAACCGCGGTCCCCAACCCGCCGTTTCTCCCGCATGACCGGACAACACGGCGTATCGCGCTCGAGATATCCGTATTCGCGTGTTCCCGTCTGTTCTCGCCCATCGCTGAATGCGATCTTCCATTTTTTCGCGTAACACTGCGTAACGCATACGCAATATAGAGGCGCGGATTCCACTTAGCGGGCGCCCCCTCGGATGATCTTCCCTTGGGCGCTCCGCCCCTCCCGCCGCACGACGCCCGGCCCGCCCCGCGACGGCCAACCGGAAGTGCGCATTCTCAGAATGCGGAACAGACGGGAATTCCGCCAAACCGGCCGAGAGTGACCCTCCGAGAAGCCCCTGAACCGGAACGGCATAACAAGAAAGTCACAAGCCAGTCCACCACCATGCCCATGGCCACAACCAGGCTTAGAGTCACGGCCAGTCACCGCTCCACCGGGAGTTCGGTACCAGCGCGGCATGCGCCACCCCCACCGGGGCAGCCCTGCCTGCGGAAAGGACTGATTGTGCGACAGCGTTCCCTGGTGATACTCACCTCCGTCCTCACAACCGGAGCTCTGGCCCTCACCGCGTGTGGCTCCCGCGGCAGCGACGACAAGGACAGCAGCAAGGGCGGCACCACCGTCGTCATCGGTGTCGACGCCCCACTGACCGGTCAGAACTCCGCCACCGGCCTCGGCATCCAGTCCGGCGTCGAGATCGCCGTCAAGGACGCCAACGCGAAGAAACTCGTCCCCGGCGTCACCTTCAAGGTCGTGGCCCTCGACGACAAGGCCCTGCCGCCGACCGGCCAGCAGAACGCCTCCCAGCTCGTCGCCAACAAGGACGTCCTCGGCGTCGTCGGCCCCCTCAACTCCGGCGTCGCCCAGACCATGCAGAAGGTCTTCGCCTCCGCCAACCTCGCCGAGATCTCCCCCTCCAACACCGCACCCGAGCTGACCCAGGGCAAGAACTGGGTCTCCGGCAACAAGACCCGCCCGTTCAAGACCTACTTCCGCACCGCCATCACCGACGAGGTGCAGGGCGGCTTCGCGGCCGACTACGTCCTCAAGACCCTCAAGAAGAAGAAGGTCTTCGTCGTAGACGACAAGCAGACCTACGGCGCCGGTCTCGCGGGCATCTTCGGCAAGAAGTTCAAGGAGGCGGGCGGCACCGTCGTCGGCACCGACCACGTCAACGTCGGCGACAAGGACTTCGCCACCCTCGTCACCAAGATCAAGAACAGCGGCGCCGAACTCCTCTACTACGGCGGCCAGTACGACGAGTCACAGGTCCTCACCAAGCAGCTCAAGGACGCCGGCGCCAAGATCCCGCTCATGGGCGGCGACGGCATGTTCACCCCGACCTACATCCAGACCGCCGGCAAGGCCGCCGAAGGCGACCTCGTCACCTCCGTCGGCGTCCCCGTCGACACCCTGCCCGCCGCCAAGGACTTCATCGACAAGTACAAGTCCGGCGGCTACAAGGGCGACTACGGCACCTACGGCGGCTACTCCTACGACGCCGCCACCGCCCTCATCAAGGCCGTCGGCAACGTCGTGAAGGACGGCAAGGTCCCCGCCGACGCCCGCCAGAAGGTCGTCGACGAGGTCCAGAAGATCGACTTCGAGGGCATCGCCGGCCCCGTCGGCTTCGACCAGTACGGCGACACCAAGAACAAGCAGCTCACCCTGTACCAAGTCACCGGCGGCGTGTGGAAGTCCGTCAAGACCGGTACGTACAACGCCGGCTGACCCGGCACCAGCAAGGACGACCCAGGGCCGCGCGGCCACGACGACCCGTCACCGCGCGGCCCGACCTCTCTCCCCCGTCACTCTCCGCACCCACATGGAGGCCTTGCGGTGCACACCCTGCCGCAACAGCTGGCCAACGGGCTGATCCTCGGCTCGATGTACGGGCTGATCGCCATCGGCTACACGATGGTGTACGGCATCGTCCAGCTCATCAACTTCGCCCACGGCGAGATCTTCATGACCGGCGGCTTCGGCGCCCTCAGCGTCTATCTCGTCCTGCCCGACGGCACATCCATGTGGATCGCCCTCCCCCTCATGCTGATCGGCGGCGGCCTCGTCGCCGTCCTCATCGCAGTGGGAGCGGAACGATTCGCCTACCGGCCGCTCAGAGGCGCACCACGCCTCGCCCCCCTCATCACCGCCATCGGCCTCTCCCTCGCCCTCCAGCAGGCCGTCTTCAACTGGTACCCCCACGCCGACAACGCCCGCAAATTCCCCCAGCTCCCCGGCGGCCCCTTCAACATCACCGACAACCTCAAAATCCAGTCCGGTGAACTCTTCGTCCTCATAGCCGCCCCCCTCTGCATGGCCGCCCTCGCCTTCTTCGTCCGCACCTCCCGCACCGGCCGCGCCATGCAAGCCACCGCACAAGACCCCGACACCGCCCAGCTCATGGGCATCGACACCAACCGCATCATCGTCATCGCCTTCGCCATCGGCGGCTTCTTCGCCGCCGTCGCCGGCGTCGCCTGGGGCTTCCGCGTCGGCAGCGTCAACTACGACATGGGCTTCGTCGCCGGCCTCAAAGCCTTCACCGCCGCCGTCCTCGGCGGCATCGGCAACATCTACGGCGCCATGCTCGGCGGCATCGTCCTCGGCCTCGCCGAAGGACTCGCCACCGCCTACATCGCCGACATCCCCGGCATGGACCAGTTCGGCGGCCAGGGCTGGGCCTCCGTCTGGGCCTTCGTCCTCCTCATCCTCGTCCTCCTCTTCAGGCCACAAGGCCTGCTCGGCGAACGCGTCGCGGACAGGGCGTGACCACCATGACCGACACCACCCGCCCCACCCAAGGCACCCCCCTCATCCCACTGCCGCACAACGCCGCCCGCCTCCTCACCACCATCGGCGCCCTCGCCACCATCGCCAGCACCATGCTCGCCTGGACCTGGACCGCCGCATTCCCCGGCGACCTCACCGTCACCGCCTACCCCGCCGGCCTCCAACTCCTCACCCTCACCGGCGGCATCCTCACCCTCCTCTACGCCCTCACCCTCTGGAACACCCGCGGACTGCGCTGGCTCAACCCCGCCCGCGCCACCGCCCCCGTCTTCCTCACCGCCCTCGCCGCCTTCGCCGTCACCTGGTACACGATCCTCGCGATCGCCATCGAACTCGGCGGCCTCGCCAACCTCGAACCCGGCGGCTACGTCGCCGCCATCGCCTCCCTGCTCCCCGTCATCGGCACCCTCGCCCTCCCCCGCCCCGGCAACACCTGGAAGTCCTACTTCGCCAAAGCCGACCCCATCCCCCGCGCCACCCCCGTCCCCGCCTGGGCCGAACGCATCACCATCACCCTCTCCCTCGCCCTCGGCCTCATCGTCTTCACCTACGGCATCAGCACCCCCGACGACGAATACGGCGAAACCTTCAGCGGCTTCGGACTCCTCGTCGTCTTCGCCGCCTGGGCCCTCTTCACCGCAGGCCTCACCGACCGCTTCGCCGCACTCAACGCCCGCCACAAAGGATTCGCCACCTCCATGGCCTTCCTCGCCGCGGCCGTCTTCCCCTTCACCCAGTCCGAAGACCACAACGCCAACATCGGCGTCAACATCCTCATCTTCGCCACCGTCGCCCTCGGCCTGAACATCGTCGTCGGCCTCACCGGCCTCCTCGACCTCGGCTACGTCGCCTTCCTCGGCGTCGGCGCCTACGCCGCAGCCCTCGTCTCCGGCTCCGAGTACTCCCGCTTCTCCGGCACCCAACTCCCCTTCTGGGGCGCCGTCCTCGTCGGCATGGGCGCCTCCCTCGTCTTCGGCGTCCTCATCGGCGCCCCCACCCTCCGACTCCGCGGCGACTACCTCGCCATCGTCACCCTCGGCTTCGGAGAAATCTTCCGCATCGCCGTCAACAACCTCGACGGCTCCTCCGGCCCCGACATCACCAACGGCCCCAACGGCATCGCCAACATCCCCGACCTCGAAATCCTCGGATTCAACTTCGGCGACCCCCACGACATCGGCTCCTTCACCCTCGGCCGATTCGCCAACTACTTCCTGCTCATGCTCCTCTTCACCGCCGTCGTCGTCCTCGTCTTCACCCGCGCCGCCGACTCCCGCATCGGCCGCTCCTGGGTCGCCATCCGCGAAGACGAAACCGCCGCCACCGCCATGGGCATCAACGGCTTCCGCGTCAAACTCATCGCCTTCGCCCTCGGCGCCGCACTCGCCGGCCTCGCCGGCACCGTCAGCGCCCACGTCAGCTACTCCGTCGTCCCCACCCCCTACCAATTCGCCGGCGCCGCACCGCCCAACTCCGCCTTCCTCCTCGCCGCCGTCGTCCTCGGCGGCATGGGCACCGTCAGCGGCCCCCTCCTCGGCGCCAGCATGCTCTACCTCATCCCCGAAAAACTCCAATTCCTCAAGAACTACGAACTCCTCGCCTTCGGAATCGCCCTCGTCCTCCTCATGCGATTCAGGCCCGAAGGCATCATCGCCAACCGCCGCCGCCAACTCGAATTCCACGACACCGGCCAACTCGACATACCCGAACAAAAAACACTGCCCGAAGACCAGGCCGTCACCAAGGCAGGGGCGTAAGAACGATGACGACACCTGTACTCCAAGCCCGTGACGTCACCATGCGCTTCGGCGGCCTCACCGCCGTACGCTCCGTCGACCTCACCGTCAACAGCGGCGAGATCGTCGGACTCATCGGCCCCAACGGCGCAGGCAAAACCACCTTCTTCAACTGCCTCACCGGCCTCTACATCCCCACCGAAGGAACCGTCTCCTACAAAAACACCGTCCTCCCACCCAAACCCCACCTCGTCACCCAGGCCGGAATCGCCAGAACCTTCCAGAACATCAGGCTCTTCGCCAACATGACCGTCCTGGAAAACGTCCTCATCGGCCGCCACACCCGCACCAAAGAAGGACTCTGGTCCGCACTCCTCCGCGGCCCCGGATTCAAAAAAGCCGAAAAAGCCAGCGAAGAACGCGCCATGGAACTCCTCGAGTTCATCGGCCTCGCCCACAAACGCGACCACCTCGCCCGCAACCTCCCCTACGGCGAACAACGCAAACTCGAAATCGCCCGCGCACTCGCCAGCGAACCCGGCCTCCTGCTCCTCGACGAGCCCACCGCCGGCATGAACCCCCAAGAAACCCGCACCACCGAAGAACTCGTCTTCGCCATCCGCGACCAAGGCATCGCCGTCCTCGTCATCGAGCACGACATGCGATTCATCTTCAACCTCTGCGACCGCGTCGCCGTCCTCGTCCAAGGCGAAAAACTCATCGAAGGCACCTCCGACATCGTCCAGGCCGACGAACGCGTCGTCGCCGCCTACCTCGGCGAACCCTTCGAAGGCGCCCCCGGCCAAGCCGAAGCCGCAGAGGTCGAAGCAGCCGAAGCCGCCGCCGACACCCCCACCCCAACGAACACGGGCACCGGCGCCAACGCGAACACAGCGAACAGCACCAAGGGAGAAGCCCAGTGACCGCACTCCTCGAGGTCGAGGACCTCCGGGTCGCCTACGGCAAGATCGAAGCCGTCAAAGGCATCTCCTTCAGCGTCGAAGCAGGCCAGGTCGTCACCCTCATCGGCACCAACGGCGCCGGCAAGACCACCACCCTGCGCACCCTCTCCGGCCTCCTCAGACCCACCGCCGGAAAAATCACCTTCGACGGCAAACCCCTCACCGGCATCCCCGCCCACAAAATCGTCGCCCTCGGACTCGCCCACTCCCCCGAAGGCCGCCACATCTTCCCCCGCCTCAGCATCGCCGAAAACCTCCAGCTCGGCGCCTTCCTCCGCAAAGACAAAGAAGGCATCGAAAAAGACATCCAGCGCGCCTACGACCTCTTCCCCATCCTCGGCGAACGCCGCAAACAAGCCGCCGGCACCCTCTCCGGCGGCGAACAGCAAATGCTCGCCATGGGCCGCGCCCTCATGTCCCAGCCCAAACTCCTCATGCTCGACGAACCCTCCATGGGCCTCTCACCCATCATGATGCAAAAAATCATGTCGACCATCGTCGAACTCAAATCCCAGGGCACCACCATCCTCCTCGTCGAACAGAACGCCCAAGCCGCGCTCTCCCTCGCCGACCAAGGACACGTCATGGAAGTCGGCAACATCGTCCTCTCCGGCACCGGACAAGACCTCCTCCACGACGAATCCGTCCGCAAGGCCTACCTCGGCGAAGACTGAACCCGAAGACTGAACCACCCACCACACCAAAAGGCCCGCACCCCCCGTCAGGGATGCGGGCCTCGTCCTGCGAACCCGGGCTGCGGACCCGCGGTCAGTCCTGACCGGACTTCCCCGCCTTCCCGCCCTTCGCCGCCTTCTTCTCCTCGCTGTCCTGAATGACAGCCTCCGCCACCTGCTGCATCGACATACGACGATCCATCGACGTCTTCTGGATCCAACGGAAAGCCGCCGGCTCCGACAGCCCGTACTCCGTCTGCAACACCGACTTCGCCCGGTCCACCAGCTTCCGCGTCTCCAGCCGCTGCGAGAGGTCCGCGACCTCCTTCTCCAGCTCCTTCAGCTCCGTGAACCGCGACACCGCCATCTCGATCGCCGGCACCACATCACTCTTGCTGAACGGCTTCACCAGGTACGCCATCGCACCCGCGTCCCGCGCCCGCTCCACCAGGTCCCGCTGCGAGAACGCCGTCAGCATCAACACCGGCGCGATACTCTCCTCGGCGATCTTCTCCGCCGCCGAGATACCGTCCAGCTTCGGCATCTTCACATCCAGGATCACCAGATCGGGCCGGTGCTCACGGGCCAGCTCCACCGCCCGCTCACCGTCCCCGGCCTCACCGACGACCCTGTACCCCTCCTCCTCCAGCATCTCCTTCAGATCAAGACGGATCAGCGCCTCGTCCTCGGCGATGACGACACGGGTCGTCAGCGGCGGGACGTGCGACTTGTCGTCGTCGACGGCGTCAACGGGCTGGGGCGACTCGGGGGCGGTCACGGGGGCGCTCCTTGTTCCGGGGGAGGCAAGATACTGCTCCCAAGAGCCTACCTAGCTGCGGTAAGGTGGTCAGGCAGCGGGTCGGTGGTTACCTTCGATTCGTTTGGCCCCGGTAGTCCAATCGGTAGCAGACAGTGGTCTCAAACACCATACAGTGTGGGTTCGAGTCCCACCCGGGGCACTTTTCCTTGGTTTCCAAGGTCACACTCGACAAGCGGATGTCCACGTTCTCGTGAACATCCGCTCTTTACTGGGCGACGTCCCGATCACTCCCTGAGAGTGTTCATGTGTACGACCTCAGCACACGCAGGCACGCCCTGGCCCTGGTCGCTCAGGGCCGCAGTCTGAACTCCGTCAGCAAGCAGACCGGCGTCTCTCGTGCCGCTCTCCGCTCCTGGCACAACCGTCTCGAGCCACTGCCCCGCATGTCCCGCACGGACCCGGGACCGCCTGCGGACGAGGCGGCATACGCCTATCTGCTGGGCCTCTACCTCGGCGACGGGTGTCTCAGTCGGCACCCCCGAGCCGGCTACTACCTCCGGATCGCATGCGCCGATGCCTGGCCCGGGCTTCTGCAGGAATGCCGGGAAGCCATCACGGCGGTGCGGCCCGGCATCGGCGTGTACTCGGTGCAGAAGCAGGGGTGCGCCATGGTCACCAGCTACTCCCGGCACTGGCCCTGCCTCTTCCCCCAGCACGGCCCCGGCAGGAAGCACGAGCGCAGCATCGCACTCGAACCCTGGCAGCAGGAGATCGTCGACGCGCATCCCTGGGAGTTCGTCCGGGGGCTCATCCACTCCGACGGCTGCCGGATCACCAACTGGACGACTCGCCTCGTCGGCGGTGAGCGCAAACGCTACGAATATCCCCGGTACTTCTTCACCAACACATCGACCGACATCATCCAGCTCTTCACCGACACCCTCGACAAGCTCGGCGTCGAGTGGAAGTCACTCCACCAGAGCCGGGCTGCCGTGACGATCTCCGTAGCCCGCAAAGCCTCCGTAGCCCTCATGGACGCCCACGTCGGTCCCAAGTACTGACGGCTTCCCTACCGGGGCCGGTCGTCCTCGCCGATGTGGTGGACCCGGACCAGGTTCGTGGAGCCCGGCACCCCGGGCGGGGAGCCCGCTGTGATGACGACGACGTCGCCCTTCTCGCAGCGGCCGTACTTGAGGAGCAGTTCGTCGACCTGGGCGACCATGGCGTCGGTGGAGTCGACCTGGGGGCCCACGAATGTTTCGACGCCCCAGGTGGCGCTGAGCTGGGAGCGGGTGGCCGGTTCGGGGGTGAAGGCGAGGAGGGGGATGGGTGAGCGGTAGCGGGAGAGGCGGCGGGCGGTGTCGCCCGACTGGGTGAAGGCGACGAGGAACCTGGCTCCGAGGAAGTCGCCGATCTCGGCTGCGGCGCGGGCGACGGCGCCGCCCTGGGTGCGGGGCTTGTTGTGTTCGGTCAGCGGGGGCAGGCCGCGGGCGAGGATGCCCTCCTCGGCGGCGGTGACGATCTTCGCCATGGTGCGGACGGTGACGACGGGGTGCCTGCCGACGCTGGTCTCGCCGGAGAGCATGACGGCGTCGGTGCCGTCGATGACGGCGTTGGCGACGTCGCTGGCCTCGGCGCGGGTGGGGCGGGAGTTGTCGATCATGGAGTCGAGCATCTGGGTGGCGACGATCACCGGTTTGGCGTTGCGTTTGGCCAGTTTCACGGCGCGTTTCTGGACGATGGGGACTTGTTCGAGGGGCATTTCGACGCCGAGGTCGCCGCGGGCGACCATGATGCCGTCGAAGGCGTCGATGATCTCGCCGAGGGCTTCGACCGCCTGGGGTTTTTCGATTTTGGCGATGACGGGGAGGCGGCGGCCTTCGTCGTCCATGATGCGGTGGACGTCGAGGATGTCTCGTCCGCTGCGTACGAACGAGAGTGCGATGACGTCGAAGCCGGTGCGCAGGGCCCAGCGGAGGTCGTCCTCGTCCTTCTTGGAGAGGGCGGGGACGGAGACGGCGACGCCGGGGAGGTTGAGGCCTTTGTGGTCGGAGACGATGCCGCCTTCGGTGACCTCGGTGTGGACGCGGGGGCCGTCGACGGCGGTGACGCGGAGGGCGACTCTGCCGTCGTCGACGAGGATGCGTTCGCCGGGGGTGAGGTCGTCGGCGAGGCCGGCGTGGGTGGTTCCGCAGTGGTGGCGGTCGCCTTCGACGCCTTCTTCGACGGTGATGGTGAAGGTGTCGCCGCGTTCGAGGAGTACGGGGCCTTCGTGGAAGCGGCCGAGGCGGATCTTCGGGCCTTGGAGGTCGGCGAGGAGGCCGACGCTGCGGCCGGTTTCGTCGGCGGCTTCGCGTACGTGCTGGTAGCGCGCTTCGTGTTCGGCGTGTTCGCCGTGGCTGAGGTTGAAGCGGGCTACGTCCATTCCGGCGTCGACCAGGGCTTTGATCTGGTCGTAGGTGTCGGTGGCGGGCCCCAGGGTGCAGACGATCTTCGCTCGGCGCATGGTGTGAGCCTAGGCCTTACCTGTCGGTAGCGATCTGGTGTGAGGTGTCTGTTCAACGACCTTTGGGTGAAGGGGTGTTGACGGGTGTCGAGGTGTGCGGGGTGGTGCTCCTGCGAGCGTCCGGAGGGGTGGTCGGTGGTGGGCTGTGGTCGGCGGGTCGGGTGACTGACGTGTTTACAGTTTGGGCGGTTTCATGGTGAATCGCGCGTTGAGTTGCGCATGGACGTGCTGGCGCTGGGGTTCGAGGTCGAGGGGGGTCGCCTCGTCGGGGACGGCTCCGGGGGCCTTGCCGTAGGCAGCTGTCCCGCGGGCGGCTCCGAAGTGCGGTGGGAGGGAGGCGGGGCCCTCGGCGCCGGTGTCGGCGATCTCGATGAGGGCGGCGAGGCTGGTGCCGAGGGCTTCGGCGTACTCCTTGGCGCGCTGGACGGCGTCGTGTACGGCTTGCCGTCGGGCCTGCCGGTGGGCGGGTGAGTCGGGGCGGAGTGTCCACCAGGGGCCGTCCACTCGGGTGAGGTCCAAGTCGGCCAGTCGGGTGGTGAGTTCGCCGAGGGCGGTGAAGTCGGTGAGGGTGGCGGTGAGGTGGACGGTGCCGTGGTGGGTGCGGATGCGTTCGGTGCGGCCGTGGCGGGTGAGTTCGGGGGTGAGGGAGAAGGTGCCGGTCTCCAGGTGTTCGACGGCGGGGCCGTAGGACCTGACGAGGTCGAGGACGGTGGTGTTGCGGCGGGTGAGGTCGTCGAGGGCGGTTCGGCGGTCCTTGCCGCGGGCGGAGACGGTGATGCCGATGCGGGCGATCTCGGGGTCGACTTCGAGGTGGGCTTCGCCGCGGACGGTGATGCGGGGGGCGTCGGGGGTGCCGTAGGGGGCGGTGGGGTGGGGGTCGTCGGGGGTGGGTGGGGTCATGGGTTCCACTGTGTCACTCGTCGGCGGGGGTGTGGGGGGGGCGGTCATCAGATCGCAACCTGCGGGGGCTGTTGCGGTCCGGCGTGTCCCGGCCAGAATCTACGCGCGTCCATCTACGCGCGTCGTCGCTCGTCCGCGGACCGTCCGTGAGCCGGGCTGTCCGCGGGCGGGGCCGGCCGCGGGCCGGTCGTACGCAAGCCGATCCTTCGCGAGGAGTGCCTGACATGGCGTTGAACCGCCGGAAGTTCCTGAAGAAGTCCGCCGTGACCGGGGCGGGGGTGGCGCTGACGGGTGCGGCGGCGGCTCCGGCGGCGCAGGCCGCGGCTGCCGCGCCCGGTGCCGGGCACGGGCGGGGCCCGCACCCCAAGCGGTACTCGCTGACCGTGATGGGTACGACGGACCTGCACGGGCACGTCTTCAACTGGGATTATTTCAAGGACGGGGAGTACAAGGACGCGACGGGCAACGCGCAGGGTCTGGCGCGTATCTCGACGCTGGTGAATCAGGTGCGTGCGGAGAAGGGGCGGCAGAACACGCTGCTCATCGACGCGGGTGACACGATCCAGGGCACTCCGCTGACGTACTACTACGCGAAGGTGGACCCGATCACCGCGAAGGGTGGTCCGGTGCACCCGATGGCGCAGGCGATGAACGCGATCGGGTACGACGCGGCGGCGCTGGGCAACCACGAGTTCAACTACGGTATCGAGACGCTGCGGAAGTTCGAGCAGCAGTGCGACTTCCCGTTGCTGGGTGCGAACGCGCTGGACGCGAGGACGCAGCGGCCGGCTTTCGCGCCGTACGTGATGAAGGAGTTCCGTGTGCACGGGGCCCGGCCGGTGAAGGTGGCCGTGCTGGGGCTGACGAACCCGGGGATCGCGATCTGGGACAAGGCGTACGTGCAGGGGAAGTTGACGTTCCCGGGTCTGGAGGAGCAGGCGGCGAAGTGGGTGCCGAAGCTGCGTTCGATGGGTGCGGACGTGGTGATCGTGTCGGCGCACTCGGGTACGTCGGGTCAGTCGTCGTACGGTGACCAGTTGCCGTACGTGGAGGACGCGGCGGCGAACGTGGCGCGGCAGGTGCCGGGTATCGACGCGATCCTGGTGGGGCACGCGCATCTGGAGATTCCGGAGCTGAAGGTCGTCAACGAGAAGTCCGGGCGGACGGTGGTGCTGTCGGAGCCGTTGTGTTATGCGGAGCGGTTGACGCTGTTCGACATCGAGCTGGTGTTCTCGCGGGGCCGGTGGGAGGTGGAGTCGGTCTCGGCGTCGCTGCGCAACTCGAACACGGTGGCGGACGATCCGCGGATCAGCGGGTTGCTGGCGGATGAGCACGAGAAGGTCGTGGGGTACGTCAATCAGGTGGTGGGCCGGGCGACGCAGACGCTGACGACGGTGGAGGCGCGGTACAAGGACGCGCCGATCATCGACCTGATCACGAAGGTGCAGGAGGACGTGGTGCGGTCGGCGCTGGCGGGTACCGCGTATGCGGCGCTGCCGGTGATCGCGCAGGCGTCGCCGTTCTCGCGGACGTCGGAGATCCATGCCGGGGATGTGACGATCCGGGACCTGTCGAGTCTGTACGTGTACGACAACACGCTGGTGGCGAAGCTGATGACGGGTGCGCAGGTGCGGGCGTACCTGGAGTATTCGGCGGGGTATTTCGTGCAGACGGCGGCGGGTGCGGCGGTGGACGTGGAGAAGCTGACGAACGCGGGGGGCCGTCCGGACTACAACTACGACTATGTGTCGGGGCTCGCGTACGACATCGACGTGGCGCAGCCTGCCGGTTCGCGGATCAGGAACCTGACGTATCAGGGTGTGGCGCTGGATGACGCGCAGCAGTTCGTGCTGGCGGTGAACAACTACCGGGCCAATGGTGGTGGGGCGTTCCCGCATGTGGCGTCGGCGAAGGAGTTGTGGTCGGAGTCGACGGAGATCCGGACCCGGATCGCGGAGTGGGTGACGGCGAAGGGTGTGCTGGATCCGGAGGACTTCGCGTCGGTGGACTGGCGGCTGACGCGGGACGGTGTGCCGGTGTTCTGACGGGTACGCCGGTGTCCTGAACCGTACGCGGGTGTTGTGACCGGTGGGCGGGTGGTCCGGTGGTGGGGGGCGGCCTCAGATTCCGTCTGCCAGGGGGGTGAGTGCCCTGAGCTGGTGTGCGGGTGGGATCTGGGGCCGTTGTCGTTGCAGTCCGAAGGTGGTGAAGGCGGTGCGGGCGGGCAGCGGGTAGGTGGCTTTCCCTGTGACGGTGTTGAGGATGGTGGCGCTGCGCCAGGCGGCGAGGCCGAGGTCGGGGGTGCCGACGCCGTGGGTGTGGTGTTCGGCGTTCTGGACGTAGATGTGGCAGCCGGCGGTGGTGAGTGCGGGGTCGAGGACGAGGCGGTAGTGCTCGTCGATGCTGGGGCGTTCGCCGGTGTCGCGGTGGATGTAGGGGTCGAGGGCGGTGAGGAGGGGGCTGAGGGGGCGGGGCCGGTAGCCGGTGGCGAGGACGACGGCGTCGGTGGTGAGGCTGGTGCGGGCGCCCTGTTCGACGTGTTCGAGGTGGAGTTCGATTTTGGTGCCGGCGACGCGGCCTGCGGTGCGGACGCGGACGCCGGGGGTGAGGGTGGTGTCGGGCCAGCCGCCGTGGAGGGTGCGGCGGTAGAGCTCGTCGTGGATGGCGGCGAGGGTGTCGGCGTCGACGGCCTTGTGGAGTTGCCATTGGGCGGGGACGAGCCGGTCGCGGACGGGTTCGGGCAGGGCGTGGAAGTAGCGGGTGTAGTCGGGGGTGAAGTGTTCCAGGCCGAGCTTGGAGTACTCCATGGGGGCGAAGGCCTGGGTGCGGCCGATCCAGTGGAGGCGTTCGCGGCCCGCGGGGCGGGCGCGGAGCAGGTCGAGGAAGACTTCGGCGCCGGACTGGCCTGAGCCGACGACGGTGACGTGGCCGGCGGCGAGGAGTGTGTCGCGGTGGTCGAGGTAGTCGGCGGCATGGACGACGGGGGTGCCGGGGGCGTTCGCGAGGGGCCGCAGGGGTTCGGGGACGTGGGGTTCGGTGCCGATGCCGATGGCGATGTTGCGGGTGTAGGTGCGGCCGAGGGCTTCGGCTTCGCCGTCGGTGTCGAGTTGGGTGAAGTCGACTTCGAACAGGGCGTGTTCGGGGTTCCAGCGGACGGCGTCGACCTGGTGGCCGTAGTGGAGGGCGGGGAGGTTGTCGGAGACCCAGCGGCAGTAGGCGTCGTATTCGGCGCGCTGGATGTGGAGGTGTTCGGCGAAGTAGAAGGGGAAGAGCCGTTCGCGGGATCTGAGGTAGTTGAGGAAGGTCCAGTGGCTGGTGGGGTCGGCGAGGGTGACGAGGTCGGCGAGGAAGGGGACCTGGATGCGGGCGCCGTCGAGGAGGAGTCCGGGGTGCCAGTGGAAGCCGGGGCGTTGTTCGTAGAAGGCGGTGGACAGTCCGGTGAGGGGGTGGGCGAGGGCGGCGAGGGAGAGGTTGAACGGTCCGATGCCGATGCCGACGAGGTCGCGGGGTGTGGCGGGGGTGTGGCGGAGGGGCGGTGCGGGGGTGTCCGGGTGGTTCATCGGGGGGTGGTTCCTTCCACCAGTTCGAGGAGGGTGGCCAGGTCGGCGGGGCGGGTGCGGGGGTTGAGGAGGGTGGCTTTGAGCCAGAGCCGGCCGTCGAGGCGGGCGCGGCCGAGGACGGCCCGGCCGTCGGTGAGGAGTTTGCGGCGCAGGGCGGCGACGGTGTCGTCGCCGGCGTGGGCGGGCCGGAAGAGGACGGTGCTGATGGTGGGGCGGTCGTGGAGTTCGAAGCGGGGGTGGTCGTCGATGAGGTCGGCGAAGGTGCGGGCGAGGTCGCAGACCTGGTCGACGAGGGCGCCGAGGCCGCTGCGGCCGAGGGTCTTGAGGGTGACGGCGATCTTGAGGATGTCGGGGCGGCGGGTGGTGCGCAGGGAGCGGCCGAGGAGGTCGGGGAGGCCGGCTTCGGTGTCGTCGTCGGCGTTGAGGTAGTCGGTGTGCTGGTGCAGGGCGGTGAGGTCGGCGGGGTCGCGGACGGCGAGGAGGCCGGCGGCGACGGGCTGCCAGCCCAGTTTGTGCAGGTCGAGGGTGACGGTGTGGGCGGCGTCGAGGCCGGTGAGGCGGTGGCGGTGGCGGTCGCTGAAGAGGAGGCCGCCGCCGTGTGCGGCGTCGATGTGCAGGCGGGCGCCGTGGGTGGCGCAGAGGGCGGCGATCTCGGGGAGCGGGTCGATGAGGCCGGCGTCGGTGGTTCCGGCGGTGGCGGCGACGAGGAGGGGGGTGCGGGGGCCGCCGAGGCCGGTGAGGGCCGCGTGGAGGGCGGCGGGGTCGAGGGTGCCGGCGGGTGCGGGGACGATCACGGGTTCGGGCATGCCGAGGAGCCAGGCGGCGCGGGGCAGGGAGTGGTGGGCGTTGGCGCCGCACAGGAGCCGGATGCCGGGGTGGGTCTCGCGGGCGAGGAGGAGGGCGAGGTGGTTGGACTCGGTGCCGCCGGTGGTGACGAGGGCGTCGGTGAGTCCTGCCTGCCGGGCCAGGGCGTGGGTGACGAGGGTTTCGAGGACGGAGGCGGCGGGGGCCTGGTCCCAGGAGTCGAGGGAGGGGTTGAGGGCGCTGGCGGCGAGGTCGGCGGCGGTGGCGACGGCGAGGGGCGGGCAGTGCAGGTGGGCGGCGCAGAGCGGGTCGGCGGGGTCGGCGGCGCCTTCGGCGAGGGCGTGGACGAGGGCGCGCAGGGCGTGGGGGTCGCCGTCGTCGGGGAGGAGGTCACCGGCGGCGGCACGGATCCGGGCGGCGACGGCGTCGGGGCCGCCGGCGGGCAGCGGGCCGCCGCGGGCGCGCCGTCCGCTGTCGAGTGCGCCGAGCACGGTGTCGAGCAGGGGCCGCAGGGCGTGGGTGCCGCCGTGGCCGGAGGCGAGCGGGGCGGGCGGCGGCGGGTTCTGCGGGCGGGGTGAGGCTTGCGGGTCCGGTCGTGAGGCTTGCGGGTCCGGTCGTGAGGCTTGCTGGTCCGGTCGTGAGGCTGGGTCCGGAGGGACTTGCGGGCGTGGCGGGGCTTGAACCTCCGGGGAGGCTTGCGGACCCGCCGGGTCATGGGGACCCCGCGGGACTTCCGGGCGTGGCGGGGCCTGTGCCTCAGCCTGGGTTTGCGGAGTTGCCGCCGGGTCCTGGGGGGCCGGTGGGGTCGGCGGTACTGGGGGTGCGGGCGGGTGCGGAGTACCCATGGGCTGTCCTCCGGGGTGCGCGGGGCGGGGCGCCCGGCTTGTCCGCCTGGAGTCCGTGGTGCCCGGAAAGTCCAACGACCGGAACCCGGAAGTGGTATTGCCGCGCGAGGAGCACGTGGGGCCCGGGCGGCAGGCGCTCGGCCGCGCCGGCCGAGCGCCGGGCCTGCGGGGGCTCCGGGCCGTCCCCTGGGAACGCAGATCCCGGGTCCCTGGTCTGCTTGCGCCCCCCTCGACCCCACTCACCCGGGCCCCCGGCGCCCCCCGTCCCCCACTCCCCCGCTCCCGCCCTGCCCCGTTATCTTTTTCGCGGTCCTGCAAGAGGGCCGCTGGCCTCCGGGCCCGGCATGACTGTTGCCCCCTGTCGATCGGATGACCTGGGGGGTGGTGTCACCGGGTCCGAGGGGTGCCGTCGGAGACGCTGATCAGAGGTCCGACCACCGTCCTGCCGGGCGCAATGCCCGGCCGCTCGCGGGCGGCAGGTCTGCATAACGTGGCTGCGCGAGAACGGCTCCCGACCCTGGGGCCGGCACGCATCGACGCATGTGGGGGCACGGTGATCAGCATCGACGGGGTGGACGTCTTCCTGGGCCTGGACGTCGGCAAGCAGACGCATCACGGACACGGTCTGACCCCGGCCGGGAAGACGGTCTTCGACAAGGCGTTGCCGAACAGCGAACCAAAGCTGCGGGCCGTCTTCGACAAGCTCAAGACCAAGTTCGGCACCGTCCTGGTGGTCGTGGACCAGCCCGCCTCCATCGGCGCCCTGCCGCTGACCGTCGCCCGGGACACCGGCTGCCAGGTCGCCTACCTGCCCGGCCTGGCAATGCGCAGGATCGCCGACCTCTACCCCGGCGAGGCCAAGACCGACGCGAAGGACGCCGCCGTCATCGCGGACGCCGCCCGCACCATGCCCCACACCCTGCGCACCCTCGACCTGACCGACGAGGCCACCGCCGAGCTGACCATGCTGGTCGGCTTCGACCAGGACCTCGCCGGCGAGGCCAACCGCACCTCCAACCGCATCCGCGGCCTGCTCACCCAGTTCCACCCCAGCCTCGAACGCGTCCTCGGCCCCCGCCTGGACCACCAGGCCGTCACCTGGCTCCTCGAGCGCTACGGATCCCCGCAGGCCCTGCGCAAGGCAGGCCGCCGCAGGCTGGTCGAGATCGTCCGTCCGAGGGCACCGCGGATGGCCGAGCGGCTGGTCGACGACATCTTCACCGCACTCGACGAACAGACCGTCACCGTCCCCGGCACCGGCACTCTCGACGTGATCGTCCCGTCGCTGGCGAAGTCGCTGGCCGCCGTCCACGAACAACGCCGGGCCCTTCAGGCCAGGATCGAAGCCCTGCTGGAGGCCCACCCTCTTTCCGAGGTCCTGACGTCGATGCCCGGCATCGGAGTCAGGACCGCCGCAGTCCTCCTGACCACCGTCGGTGACGGCAGCAGCTTTCCCACCGCCGCCCACCTGGCCTCCTACGCCGGCCTCGCCCCGGCAACCCGGCAGTCCGGCACGTCGATCCATGGTGAACACGCCCCCAGAGGCGGGAACCGGCAGCTGAAACGGGCGATGTTCCTCTCCGCGTTCGCAGCCCTCCACGATCCCGCCTCCCGCACCTACTACGACCGCTGCCGAGCCCGCGGCAAGACCCACACCCAGGCCCTCCTCCGCCTCGCCCGCCACCGCATCAGCGTCCTGTTCGCCATGCTCCGCGACGGAACCTTCTACGAACCGAGGAACCCTCGACTCGCTTGACGAAAGACATAGAGGCACCCCCCGGGGGTCAGGCGCGGAAGTCCGCCGTGTGGTCCTTCGCCCACTGGGCGAAGGTGCGGGCCGGGGTGCCGGTGATCTTCTCCACGGTGTCGGTGATCTCGGGGGTCGCGCCGACGGAGTCGCGCAGGGTGTTCAGCAGGCCCTGCAGCGCGTGCGGCGGGACGTGCGGGAAGAGTTCGGGTCCGGCCTCCTCGGGCGGCACCTCGGTGAAGGTCAGCTCCCGGCCGAGGGCGTGGCCGATCGCCGCGACCTGGTCGGCGTTGCTGATGGCCTCGGGTCCGGTGAGGCGGTGGACGGCGCCCTCGTGGCCGCCGTCCAGGAGGGCGCGTTCGGCGACGGCGGCGATGTCGTCCTCGTGGATGGGCGCGCTCGTGCCGTTCCCGAAGACTCCGCGGACGGTGTCCCCGGCGCGGATCTGCCCGGCCCACTGGAAGGCGTTGGTGGCGAAGGCGCCCGGGCGCAGGAACGTCCACTCCAGGCCGCTGTCGCGGACGGCCCGTTCCACGCCGGCGTGCATGACGTGGATGGGGTGGGTCTCGTCCGCGCCCTCGTGGATGATCGCGGAGGACAGGAAGACCACGTGCCGGACGCCCGCCTCGCGCGCCGCCGCGAGGAACTCGGCGGTGCGGTCGCCGGCGGCCTGGACGTAGAGGAAGAGTCCGCTCGCTCCGGTGAACAGGGCGGCCGGGTCGTCCGGCTGGAACCGGACCACCTCGGCGTGTCCGGGCAGTCCGGCCCGCTGCGGGTCGCGGGTCAGCGCCCGCACGGGCCGGCCGGCGGCGGCGAGGCGCTCGACGAGGGCACGGCCGACGTTTCCGGTGGCGCCGGTGACTACGATCACGGTTTCCTCCGTGGCTCGGGCTGGTCTCGGGCTGATCACCCTTCAGGCCTGCGAGCCTAGAAAGGACGATCGGCCTCCGCATCGTCGTCAGGGACCAGGTGCGTCGTACGTCCCGGGTCGTACGTCCCGGTCGTACGCCCCCGTCCGGCAGCCGGCGAAGGCGCCTGCGTCTTCGCCGGCTGCCACGCTCGCGTCCGCGTCCGCGCCTCCCCTACGGCTGCGGCACCTGCGCCGGGGTCTGCGGCTCCCCTGTCTCCTGGGCCTGGCGGACGCGCAGCGCGCGGGCCAGGTCGTCGAGCTGGTCGGCGAGCCTGCGGCGCAGGGAGGGGATCGGGTCGCCGCCGGCCAGGCAGGCCTCGCCCAGGCGGAGGGTCTCGGCGTCGACGGCGTGCGCGGGGAAGGCCCAGCGGGCGGCGGCGTCGGCGATGGCGGGGCCGCGGCGGGCGGCCACGGCGACGGCGTCCTCGTAGTAGCGCGGTACGTAGTCCCGTACGAGGTCGGCCTGTTCTGGCTGCCAGAAGCCCCTGGCGGTGGCCGTGAACAGGTAGTTGGACAGGTCGTCGGAGGTGAACATGGCGTCCCAGGCGGCGCGTTTGGCGTCCGGGTCGGGCAGCGCGGCGCGGCAGCGGGCGGCGCCTTCCTGGCCGGTGGCGGAGGGGTCGCGGTCCAGTTCGGCGGCGATGGCGGCCTCGTCGGTGGCGCCGAGGACGGCGAGCCGGGCGAGGATGCGCCAGCGCAGTTCGGGGTCGAGTTCGGGGCCGCCGGGGACGGTGCCGTCGGCGAGCCAGGCGGCGATGGTGTCGGGGTGGGCGGCGACGTCGATGAAGTGGCGTACGGCGATCAGGCGCAGGCCGGGGTTGTCGCCGTCCTCGGTGCGGCGGATGAGGTCGCGGCACAGGCCGGTGAGGGTGGCGAGCGCGGCGGGCCGCCGGTCGGGGGTGAGGTAGCGGTCGGCGATGTGGGTGCGGGCGAAGGCGAGGACGGCTTCGGCGAGGGCGAGGTCGCTCTCGTGGGGCAGGTGGGTGCGCGCGGTGTCGAGGTAGGTGCCGGCGGGGAGTTCGCCGTCGCGGACGGCGTCGCGCAGGGCGTTCCAGACGACGGCGCGGGTGAGCGGGTCGGGCAGTGCGGACAGGCCTTCGCGGACGGCGCGGAAGGATTCGGGCTCGAAGCGGATCTTGGCGTAGGTGAGGTCGCCGTCGTTGAGGACGAGCAGGGCGGGGCGTTTGCCGATGGGGTGGGGTCCGGTGTGGGGGATGTCGAGCGGGAGGCGGGTGCGCAGGGTGAGGCGTCCCTCGTCGGTGAGGTCCTGGTCGTAGAGGCCGGCGGTGATGTGGTGGGGGCGGCTGCCGTGGTGGTCGACGGTGAGGGTGCAGGTGCCGTCGGCGGCCGGGGCGATGCGGGGGGTGAGGGTGTCGACGCCGGTGGTGCGCAGCCAGGCCTGGGCCCAGGCGTGGACGTCGCGGTCGGTGGCGGAGGCGAGGGAGTCGATGAAGTCGGCGAGGGTGGCGTTGGCGAACTTGTGCCGTCGGAAGTGGGTGTTGATGCCGGCGAGGAAGTCCTTCTCGCCGAGCCAGGCGACGAGCTGGCGCAGGGCGGAGGCGCCCTTGGCGTAGGAGATGCCGTCGAAGTTGAGGAGGGCGGAGGCGGTGTCCTCGACGTTCTCGGGGGCGACGGGGTGGGTGGAGGGGCGCTGGTCGGCGTCGTAGCCCCAGGATTTGCGGGAGAGGCCGAACTCGGTCCAGGTGCCGGTGAAGCGGGTGGCTTCGGCGGTGGTCTGGTAGCCCATGTACTCGGCGAAGGACTCGTTGAGCCAGATGTCGTCCCACCACTTGAGGGTGACGAGGTCGCCGAACCACATGTGGGCCATTTCGTGGGCGATGACCATGGCGCGGGTCTGGCGTTCGGTGTCGGTGACGGCGGAGCGGTAGACGAACTCGTCGCGGAAGGTGACGAGTCCGGGGTTCTCCATGGCGCCGGCGTTGAATTCGGGGACGAAGGCCTGGTCGTAGGAGTCGAAGGGGTAGGGCTCGTCGAACTTCTCGTGGTAGCGGTCGAAGCAGGCGCGGGTGACGCCGAGGATCTCGTCGGCGTCGGCGTCGAGGTGGGGGGCGAGGGAGCGGCGGCAGTGGAGGCCGAAGGGCAGGCCGCGGTGTTCGGTGCGTACGGAGTGCCAGGGGCCGGCGGCGACGGCGACGAGGTAGGTGGAGACGGGCGGGGTGGTGGCGGCTTTCCAGGTGCCGTCGCCGGTGTGTTCGGTGATGCCGTTGGCGAGGACGGTCCAGCCGTCGGGGGCGGTGACGGTGAGGTCGAAGACGGCTTTGAGGTCGGGCTGGTCGAAGGCGGCGAAGACGCGCTGGACGTCTTCCATGAAGAGCTGGGTGTAGACGTAGGTCTCGCCGTCGGAGGGGTCGGTGAAGCGGTGCATGCCTTCGCCGGTGCGGGAGTAGCGCATGAGGGCGTCGATGCGCAGTGTGTGTGCGCCGGGGGTGAGGCCGGTCAGGGGGAGGCGGTTGCCGGTGAGGGCGGTGGGGTCGAGGGGGTGTCCGTCGAGGGTGGCGGAGCGCAGTTCGGCGGGCTTCAGCTCGACGAAGGTGTCCGTGCTGCCTGTGCCGTCGGGGCCGGTGCGTACGGTGAACCGGATCTCGGTGCGGGAGTCGAAGGTGTCCTCGCCGCCGGTCAGGTCGAGGTCGACGGTGTAGTGGTGGACGTCGAGGAGCTGGGCACGGGTCTGCGCTTCGTCGCGCGTGAGTACGGACATGGACGCCATGCTGCCTGATGGCGGGGGCGGGGCACGAGGGGGTTCGGAGGACGGGCTCGGGGAGGGGCTTCGCCGGGCTGTGCGGGGGTGCGCCGGGGGCGTGGACGGGGGCGTGCGCGCCGGTGGGGCCGGCGCGCGAGGGGCGTGCGGGGGCTCGGTTCAGCTGGTGGTGGCGGGTCGGTCGCCGGTGGAGTCCTCGGCGATGCGTTCGTGGTGGCGGATGACTTCGGCGATGATGAAGTTGAGGAATTTCTCGGCGAAGGCGGGGTCGAGTCTGGCGTCCTCGGCCAGGCCGCGCAGGCGGGCGATCTGGCGGGCTTCGCGGGCCGGGTCGGCGGGCGGGAGCTGGTGGGCGGCCTTGAGGTGGCCGACCTGCTGGGTGGCTTTGAAGCGTTCGGCGAGCATGTGGACGACGGCCGCGTCGATGTTGTCGATGCTGTCGCGCAGCCGTGCGAGTTCCTTGCGGACGGCGGGGTCGACGTCGCCGTTACCGGTGCTGCTGGTGGTCATGGGGGTCAACCCTACGGGGTGGGCGGGGCCGTGGCCGGGGGTGTCCGGTGGGCGGGCCGTCCAGGGGGGCGGGCCGTAGAGTGGGAAGGGGTTCAGGGGCGTCTTTGGGGGTGCGGACGTGGCGGACGGCGGACCGGTCGAGCACGGCTTCCCGCATCTGGAGACGGTGCGTGCCGCGATCACGGCGCTGTACCGGCGGTTGTCGTACGAGACGGTGCGGACGTTCGCGACGAGTGTGGCGCCGGTGGACGTGGCGTTCTGCGACAGTGACGATCTGCATCTGGGGGCGCAGCGGGTGGCCCGGGAGCTGGTGCGGCACTACGGGTTGCCGGATGCGCGGCTGATCGTGAGTTTCCGGGAGATGACGCATGCGGCGAACGTGGAGCTGACGGCGGGCCCGGAGTATTTCGTCGAGCTGAACGACCGGTTCCGTACGCATCGCAGGGACATCGGGGCGGCGCTGGCGCACGAGGTGATGCACGTCTATCTGCACCGGCTGGACCTGTCGTTCCCGGGGACGCGGGACAACGAGATCCTGACGGACACGGCGGCGACGTATCTGGGGGCGGGCTGGCTGCTGCTGGACGCGTTCCGGGAGGACGGGGCGTCCTCGCAGAAGCTGGGCTATCTCACGCCGGAGGAGTTCGGTTACGTGCTGGGCAAGCGGGCGCTGGTGTTCGGGGAGGATCCTTCGACGTGGTTCACCAGTGCGCAGGGTTATGAGGCGTACGTGAAGGGTCTGGCGCGGGCGCGGGAGGACGGGCGGCAGCCGCCGCTGACGGCGGCGGGGTGGGCGGGGCGCCGCCGTTATGCGCGGGAGCGGCGGTACGCCCAGGAGCACGTCCGGGGGGCGGGGGCGGCGGCGGGTGTGCCGTACTCGTTCACGGCGGGTGGTTCCGATCCGCTGCGGGTGTCGTTCCCGTGTCCGACGTGTCATCAGCGGATCAGGGTGCCGGTGCGGGGCAGGGTGCGGGCGCGGTGCGGGTTGTGCCGGACGGTGCTGGAGTGCGATACCTAGGTCCTGTCGTCACATTCCCGTCGTCCGCCCGGAGGGCGGGCCTCGCGGCGTCAGGTGCGTGCTCTCGGCGTGCCGGGCCCTGACCCTCGTACTGGACGTACTCGGGTCTGGGCCCGGTGCGGCGAGAGTGCGTGCATGGCGTCGCGAGGCAGGCGGGAATGTGACGACAGGGCCTAGGGTGTGCCGTCCGGGGTCAGGCGGGGCCCGGGCGGAAGTCCTTCGAGGTGGTCCTGGCGTGGCGTTCCGGTGGGTGGTGGTGCTGCTCAGGTGATGATGCCCTGGGCGCGGGCCGCGGTCAGCCAGAGGGGGAATTCGGCGAGGAGGCTGTCGTAGAGCCGGGCGTCGGTGAGGCGCCGCGGGTCGCGGCCGGCGGGGAAGAAGCCGGCGTTGTCGACGATCCTCTTGCCGGGTACGGGCAGGTCGTCGAGTCGGCGCAGGAAGTCGAACTGGTGGCTGCGGACGTCGCCGAAGCCGATGAACTGCCAGAAGAGGGGGAGTTTCGCGGCCTTGCACAGGTGGCGTTCGGCGGCCGCCCTGCTGGTGGGGGCGCCGTCGGTCTGGAAGATCACCAGGGCCGGGTCGGTGGCGCCGCAGTCGAGGTAGTGGTCGATGACGGCGTCCATGGCGGCTTCGTAGTGGGTGCGGCCCATGTGGGCGAGACCGGCGGCGATGCGCCGGATGCCGCCTTGGTGGTCGTCGAGGGAGATCTCGCTGACGGCGTCGACGTCGGTGGAGAAGAAGATCACGGGGACGCGTCCGTCGTCGTCCAGGTGGGCGGACAGGGACAGCACGCGGTCGGCGAGGGCCTGCACGCTGCCGTCGCGGTAGTAGGGGCGCATGGAGCCGGAGTGGTCGAGGACGAGGTACACGGCGGCCCGCTGTTGGTCGAGCCCGTGCTCGACGAGTGAGGTCCCGGCGCTCTTGTAGAGGCTGACCAGCGCGGGGGCGGTCTCCTCCACCTTGCTCAGACTGATCGCGGCCATGTCGCCTGCTCCTCCCCTGTCGTTCAGCATGGGGGACGCGGGGGCGCGGCGGATGGTTTCGGGACATGCGACGGCGCCTGCCCTGTTGTCCGGTCGGGGACGGGCGGGCAGGCGCCGGCACGGGGGGTCTGGGGGGAGGTCCCCCCAGATGACCCGCCCGTACGCCGTTGTACGGGACGTCTTTGTGTGGTGGCCGCGGGTCAGACCGTCAGTGCGCGGTCCGTCGGGCGGATCGGGGCCGGCAGGTCGCTGGCACCGGTCAGGTACCGGTCGGCACCGCGGGCTGCCGAGCGGCCCTCGGCGATCGCCCACACGATGAGCGACTGGCCGCGGCCCGCGTCACCGGCGACGAACACTCCGGGCACGTTGGTCTGGAAGTCGGCGTCGCGGGCGATGTTACCGCGTTCGTCGAGTTCCAGGCCGAACTGGTCGACCATGCCGTTGGCGCGGTCGGTGCCGGTGAAGCCCATGGCGAGGGTGACCAGCTGCGCGGGGATCTTCCGCTCGGTGCCCGGCTTCTGGTGGAGCTTGCCGTCGACGAACTCGACCTCGGCCAGGTGCAGCCACTGTACGTTGCCGTCCTCGTCGCCCTCGAAGTGGGTGGTGGAGGCGGAGTAGATCCGCTCGCCGCCCTCTTCGTGGGCCGAGGTGACCTTGTAGAGGATCGGGAAGGTCGGCCAGGGCTGCTGGGTCGGGTGCCGCTCGTCGTTCGGGCGGGGCATGATCTCCAGCTGGGTGACGGAGGCGGCGCCCTGGCGGTGGGCGGTGCCCACGCAGTCGGCGCCGGTGTCGCCGCCGCCGATGACGACGACGTGCTTGCCCTCGGCCGAGATCGGCGCGGTGACGTAGTCGCCTTCCTGGACCTTGTTGGACAGCGGCAGGTACTCCATGGCCTGGTGGATGCCGTTGAGTTCGCGGCCGGGCACGGGCAGGTCACGGGCGGTGGTGGCGCCGGCGGCGATGACGACGGCGTCGTAGCGCTTCTTCAGGTCCGTGGCCAGGATGTCGCGGCCGACCTCGACGCCGGTGCGGAAGCGGGTGCCTTCCGCGCGCATCTGCTCGATACGGCGGTTGATGTGCCGCTTCTCCATCTTGAACTCGGGGATGCCGTACCGCAGGAGGCCTCCGATGCGGTCCGCGCGTTCGTAGACGGCGACGGTGTGGCCGGCCCGGGTGAGCTGCTGGGCGGCGGCGAGGCCGGCCGGGCCGGAGCCGATGACGGCGACGGTCTTGCCGGACAGGCGCTCGGGGATCTGCGGGGCGACGTCCCCGGTCTCCCACGCCTTGTCGATGATGGAGACCTCGACGTTCTTGATGGTGACCGGCTGCTGGTTGATGCCGAGCACGCACGCCGACTCGCAGGGGGCCGGGCAGAGGCGACCGGTGAACTCGGGGAAGTTGTTGGTCGCGTGCAGGCGTTCCTGGGCGGCGGCCCAGTCCTCGCGGTAGGCGTAGTCGTTCCACTCGGGGATGAGGTTTCCGAGCGGACAGCCGTTGTGGCAGAACGGGATGCCGCAGTCCATGCACCGGCTGGCCTGCTTGGAGATGATCGGCAGCAGGGAGCCGGGGACGTAGACCTCGTTCCAGTCCTTCTTGCGCTCCTCGACCGGGCGGGACGTGGCGACCTCGCGGCCGTGGTTCAAAAAGCCCTTCGGGTCAGCCATTGATCGCCGCCTCCATCATCTTCTCGGTGATCTCGGTCTCGGACAGACCGGCTCGCTCGGCGGCGTCCTTGGCGGCGAGCACTGCCTTGTACGTACGGGGGATGATCTTGCTGAAGCGGTCGGCGGAGGCGGACCAGTCGGCGAGCAGCTTCTCTGCGACGGTGGAGCCGGTCTCCTCGGCGTGGCGGCGCACGACGTCGTGCAGCCACTGCCGGTCCGTCTCGTCCAGGGCCTCGACGGCGTCGAGGTTGCCGGCGTTGACGTGGTCGCGGTCCAGGTCGATCACGTAGGCGATGCCGCCGGACATGCCGGCCGCGAAGTTGCGCCCGGTCTCGCCGAGGACGACGGCGTGGCCGCCGGTCATGTACTCGCAGCCGTGGTCGCCCACGCCCTCGGAGACGACGAGGGCGCCGGAGTTGCGCACGCAGAACCGTTCGCCGGTGCGGCCGCGCAGGAACATCTCGCCGCCGGTGGCGCCGTAGGCGAGGGTGTTGCCGGCGATGACGCTGTACTCGGCGAGGTGGTCGGCGGCGCGGTCGGGGCGGACGACGATGCGGCCGCCGGACAGGCCCTTGCCGACGTAGTCGTTGGCGTCGCCCTCCAGGCGCAGGGTGATGCCGCGCGGGAGGAAGGCGCCGAAGGACTGGCCGGCGGAGCCGGTGAAGGTGATGTCGATGGTGTCGTCGGGCAGTCCGGCGCCGCCGAACTTCTTCGTCACCTCGTGGCCGAGCATGGTGCCGACGGTGCGGTTGATGTTGCGGATGGCGACCTGGGCGCGCACCGGCTGGGCCTCGGTGGCGCCGGGTGCGGCGAGGGCGTCGGCGGCGAGCTTGATCAGCTCGTTGTCGAGTGCCTTCTCCAGGCCGTGGTCCTGGGTGATCACCTGGTGGCGGGCGGCGCCTTCGGGCAGCTCGGGCACGTGGAAGAGCGGTGCCAGGTCGAGGCCCTGTGCCTTCCAGTGGTCGACGGCGCGGGTGACGTCGAGGATCTCGGCGTGGCCGACGGCCTCCTCGATGGAGCGGAAGCCGAGTTCGGCGAGGAGTTCGCGGACCTCCTCGGCGATGAACCTGAAGAAGTTCACCACGTACTCGGCCTTGCCGGCGAAGCGGTCGCGCAGCACCGGGTTCTGGGTGGCGATGCCGACCGGGCAGGTGTCCAGGTGGCAGACGCGCATCATGACGCAGCCGGAGACGACGAGCGGGGCGGTGGCGAAGCCGAACTCCTCGGCGCCGAGCAGGGCGGCGATGACGACGTCGCGGCCGGTCTTGAGCTGGCCGTCGGTCTGGACGACGATCCGGTCGCGCAGGCCGTTGAGGAGCAGGGTCTGCTGGGTCTCGGCCAGGCCGAGTTCCCAGGGGCCGCCCGCGTGCTTCAGCGAGGTCAGCGGGGAGGCGCCGGTGCCGCCGTCGTGGCCGGAGATCAGCACGACGTCCGCGTGCGCCTTGGACACGCCCGCCGCGACCGTGCCGACGCCGACCTCGGAGACCAGCTTCACGTGGATGCGGGCGGCCGGGTTGGCGTTCTTCAGGTCGTGGATGAGCTGGGCGAGGTCCTCGATGGAGTAGATGTCGTGGTGCGGCGGCGGGGAGATGAGGCCCACGCCGGGAGTGCTGTGCCGGGTCTTGGCGACCCACGGGTAGACCTTGTGGCCGGGCAGCTGGCCGCCCTCGCCGGGCTTGGCGCCCTGGGCCATCTTGATCTGGATGTCGTCGGAGTTGACCAGGTACTCGCTGGTGACGCCGAAGCGGCCGGAGGCGACCTGCTTGATCGCGGAGCGGCGCGCCGGGTCGTACAGGCGGTCGGGGTCCTCGCCGCCCTCACCGGTGTTGGACTTGCCGCCCAGCTGGTTCATGGCGATGGCGAGGGTCTCGTGCGCCTCCTTGGAGATGGAGCCGTACGACATGGCGCCGGTGGAGAAGCGCTTGACGATCTCGGAGACCGGCTCGACCTCGTCGACGGGGATCGGGGCGCGGTCGGAGGTGAAGCCGAACAGGCCGCGCAGCGTCATCAGGCGCTCGGACTGCTCGTTCACGCGGTCGGTGTACTTCTTGAAGATGTCGTAGCGGCCCGAGCGCGTGGAGTGCTGGAGGCGGAAGACGGTCTCCGGGTCGAACAGGTGCGGTTCGCCCTCGCGGCGCCACTGGTACTCGCCGCCGATGTCCAGGGCGCGGTGCGCCGGGGCGATGCCGGAGACGGGGTAGGCCTTGGCGTGGCGGGCGGCGACCTCCTGGGCGATGACGTCGATGCCGACGCCGCCGATCTTGGTGGTGGTGCCGTCGAAGTACTTCTCGACGAAGGCGTCGTCCAGGCCGACGGCCTCGAAGACCTGGGCGCCGCGGTAGGAGGCGACCGTGGAGATGCCCATCTTGGACATGACCTTCAGGACGCCCTTGCCGAGGGCGTAGATCAGGTTGCGGATGGCCTTCTCGGGTTCGATGTCCGGCAGGAAGGTGCCGGCGCGGACGAGGTCCTCGACGGACTCCATCGCCAGGTAGGGGTTGACGGCGGCGGCGCCGTAGCCGATGAGCAGGGCGACGTGGTGGACCTCGCGGACGTCGCCGGCCTCGACGAGCAGGCCCACGTGGGTGCGCTGCTTGGTGCGGATGAGGTGGTGGTGGACGGCCGCGGTGAGCAGCAGCGAGGGGATCGGCGCGTGCTCGGCGTCGGAGTGCCGGTCCGACAGGACGATCAGGCGGGCGCCGTTGTCGATGGCGGCGTCGGCCTCGGCGCAGATCTCCTCGATCCGCGCGGCCAGCGCCTGGCCGCCGCCGGAGACCCGGTACAGGCCGGAGAGGGTGGCGGCCTTGAAGCCGGGCATGTCGCCGTCGGCGTTGATGTGGATGAGCTTGGCCAGCTCGTCGTTGTCGATCACCGGGAAGGGCAGGACGACGCTGCGGCAGGAGGCCGCGGTGGGGTCCAGGAGGTTGCCCTGCGGGCCGAGCGAGGAGCGCAGGGAGGTGACGAGTTCCTCGCGGATGGCGTCCAGCGGCGGGTTGGTGACCTGCGCGAAGAGCTGGGTGAAGTAGTCGAAGAGCAGGCGGGGCCGCTCGGAGAGGGCGGCGATGGGGCTGTCGGTGCCCATGGAGCCGATCGGCTCGGCGCCGGTCTTGGCCATCGGGGCGAGGATGACGCGCAGCTCTTCCTCGGTGTAGCCGAAGGTCTGCTGGCGGCGGGTGACCGAGGCGTGGGTGTGGACGATGTGCTCGCGCTCGGGCAGGTCGCCCAGCTCGATCTCGCCGGCCTGGAGCCATTCGGCGTACGGCTGCTCGGCGGCGAGGGACGCCTTGATCTCGTCGTCCTCGATGATGCGGTGCTGGGCGGTGTCGACGAGGAACATGCGGCCGGGCTGCAGGCGGCCCTTGCGGACGACCTTGGCGGGGTCGATGTCCAGGACGCCGACCTCGGAGCCGAGGACGACGAGGCCGTCGTCGGTGACCCAGTAGCGGCCGGGGCGCAGGCCGTTGCGGTCGAGGACGGCGCCGACCTGGGTGCCGTCGGTGAAGGTGACGCAGGCCGGGCCGTCCCAGGGCTCCATCATCGTGGAGTGGTACTCGTAGAACGCGCGGCGGGCCGAGTCCTTGATGTTCATGGACTCGTGGTTCTCCCACGCCTCCGGGATCATCATCAGCACGGAGTGCGGCAGCGAGCGTCCGCCGAGGTGCAGGAGTTCCAGGACCTCGTCGAAGGAGGCGGAGTCGGAGGCGTCCGGGGTGCAGATCGGGAAGATCCGCTCCAGGTTCCCGTCGCCGCCGAACAGCTGCGAGGCGAGCTGGGACTCGCGGGCGCGCATCCAGTTGCGGTTGCCCTTGACGGTGTTGATCTCGCCGTTGTGGGCGACGAACCGGTAGGGGTGGGCGAGCGGCCAGCTCGGGAAGGTGTTCGTGGAGAACCGGGAGTGCACGAGCGCGATCGCGGAGGCGAAGCGGCGGTCGGACAGGTCCGGGAAGAAGGGTTCGAGCTGGCCGGTGGTCAGCATGCCCTTGTAGACGATGGTGCGCGCGGACAGCGAGGGGAAGTAGACGCCGGCCTCGCGCTCGGCGCGCTTGCGCAGCACGAACGCCTTGCGGTCCAGGGCGATGCCCTCGCTCACGCCGTCGCCGACGAACAGCTGGCGGAAGGCGGGCATGGTGGAGCGGGCGGTGGCGCCGAGCAGTGCGGGGGCCACGGGGACCTCGCGCCAGCCGAGGACGGTCAGGCCCTCCTCGGCGGCGATCGTCTCGATGCGCGAGACGGCGTCCTCGGTGCCCTCCTCGGGCAGGAAGGCGATGCCGACGGCGTAGGCACCGGCGGCGGGCAGTTCGAATCCGGCCACCTCGCGCAGGAACGCGTCGGGCACCTGGGAGAGGATGCCGGCGCCGTCGCCCGAGTCGGGCTCGGAGCCGGTGGCGCCGCGGTGCTCCAGGTTGCGCAGAACCGTGAGCGCCTGCTCGACCAGCGCATGGCTCGCCTCGCCGGTGAGGGTGGCCACGAATCCGACGCCGCAGGCGTCGTGCTCGTCGCGGGGGTCGTACATACCCTGCGCAGCAGGGCGAGCATCCATGAACGACCAGTTCTGGCCATTCGCGGAGTGCTGGGACGGCTGGCGCGGCGTACGCATCGGCTCTCCCGTCGTCGTCATCTGGCATGTGCTGGTGCCGAGGGACGACGTTGGCCCTCTGCGTGAAGTGCGAAATTTCGTGCAGGTTACATGATGGAGCGGTTCTCGGGAACCGGATACTCCGTTCCAGCATGCGGACACCGCGGGGTCGGCGGCGGGGGTTTCCGCGCCCGGCGGTGGAGGTCTGTGCGGGGGCCGGCGGGAGGCGGGAATCGTTCGGATCCCTGGCCCTCGGCCGGGCCCAGGAAGGCGGGGGTGGGCGGCGTCGCCACCCGTCCCAGGGGTGCGCGGCGGGCCTCATTGCCCACAGCGCTTACGGCTCATGCCCCGCGGTCATACGGTCGAAACCAGCGGGTAACGGCTTACTTATGCGGTCCCTCGCATAAGTTCCAGTGACGTCATCCTACGGCCGTTCCGAACAGGGTGCCCAGGGCGTACGTCACACCGGCGGCGGCACCACCCAGGACAAGCTGCCGCAAACCGCTGTACCACCAGGTGCGCGCGGTCACCCTGGCCACCACCGCGCCGCAGGCGAACAGGCCGGTCAGGGCGAGCAGCACGGCGGGCCACAGCGCGCCGGCACCCAGCAGGTAGGGCAGCAGCGGCAGCAGCGCGCCCAGCGCGAAGGAGCCGAACGAGGAGACGGCCGCGACCAGCGGGGAGGGCAGGTCTCCGGGGTCGATGCCCAGCTCCTCGCGGGCGTGGATCTCCAGGGCCTGCTCCGGGTCCCTGGACAGCTGGCGGGCCACCTCCCGCGCCAGCTCGGGCTCGACACCCCGCGCCGCGTACAGGGCGGCCAGCTCGTCCTCCTCGTCCTGCGGGTGCTTGCGCAGCTCGCGCCGCTCGACGTCCAGCTCGGCCTCGACCAGCTCCCGCTGGGAGGCGACGGAGGTGTACTCGCCGGCCGCCATGGAGAAGGCGCCGGCGGCCAGGCCGGCGAGGCCGGTGAGGACGATGGCCTGCCGGCTGACGGCGCCGCCCGCGACACCGGTCATCAGGGCGAGGTTGGAGACCAGGCCGTCCATCGCGCCGAAGACCGCCGGGCGCAGCCAGCCGCCGTTCACGTCACGGTGCGTGTGGTTGTCGCGGTGCGCCTCGTGCAGGGTCGCTTCGGTGTCGAGGATGGCCATGAGAGTCCCCCCAGGAGCTTAGGCAAGGCTTGCTTTTGGACTGGTTCTACTTTTTGACAACACAGAACCTACGCCGGAAATTTCACCGCCGCCAGCAAGGAAAGGCTGGGCTAACCTGGGGCTTTACCATTCTTTGCTCATCCGTGCAGAAGTACGCACAAATGTCGTACGGGTGATGCTGAGGCGGTTCAGGCTGCGTCGGGGCCGTGACCGGGGACAGTTCCGCAGAGGAGCCCGCCGGGACCGCCGGTCCACTTGCCCTCCGAGACCGCCGGCCCCCTGGGGCCGGCACGGACGTGACGGCGTCCGCGGGGCCGCAGGAGTCCGTGCGGCCTGGCGGGCCCGCGAGGGCCGCGCGTGTGCCGGCGTTCCGTGGGCGCCGGGATCCGTGAGGACCGCTGGGGCCCACGGGGACCGCCTGCGTCCGCGCGAGGCGCTGGTGTGCCGCCGGGGCCCGCGCGGAACCGGCCGCGTCCCGCGCGGGTCACCGGCGGTGCCCTGGAGAGGAGAGTCCGCGATGGCATCGACCGCCTGCGCCGCACCGGCCCGCCTGCGGGACCGTGCGCGCGGCGCACTGCTCGGCCTGGCCGTCGGGGATGCGCTCGGCGCGCCCGCCGAGAACCTGAGACCCTCCGAGATCCGCGCCCGCTGGGGCCGCGTCACCGGCTACGTCACCGACCACCCGGCCGGCACCGACGACACCGAGTACGCCCTCTTCTCGGGCCTGCTGCTCGCCCGGCACGGCGCCGCCCTCACCCCCGCCGACGTGGAAGCGGCCTGGCACGAGCACATCACCGTCCGCGCCGAGGCGCCCTTCCGCGGCGCGGGTTTCAGCGAGCGGGGCACCCTGGAGAACCTGCGCCGGGGCCTGGCCGCGCCGGTCTCCGCACAGCACCGGCACGCCTGGAGCGACGGGCTGGCCATGCGGGCGGCGCCCTTCGGCGTGTTCGCCGCCGGACGCCCCGCCGAGGCGGCCCGCCTGGTGGCCGTCGACGGCTCCGTCAGCCACGAGGGCGAGGGCATCCACGGCGGCCGGGCCGTGGCGGCCGGAGTCGCCGCGGCCATGGCGGGCGCGCCGCCGGTCGCGGTCGTGGCCGCCGCGCTCGCCGTCGTCCCCGACGACTCCTGGACGGCCCGCTCACTGCGCCGCGCCACGGCCGCCGCCCACCGCGGCGAACGCGCGGTCCGCTCCGCCGTCGTCATCGCCGGCTACCCGTGGTCCGACCTCGCCCCCGAGGCGGTCGCCCTCGCCTTCGGCGCGTACGCCGCCGCCGACGGTGACTTCCGCGACGCCGTGCTGACCGCCGTCAACATGGGCCGCGACGCCGACACCACGGCCGCGGTCGCGGGCGCCCTGGCCGGCGCGACCCAAGGGGTGACCGCCATCCCGGAGGAATGGGCGGCCCCCATCGGCCCGGCCCGGGGCAGCTGCCTGCCGTCGGTGGCCGGGCGGCACGTGCTGGAGGTGGCCGACCTCCTGCTGACCCGGGCCGCCGCGGCCGGTCACCCGGCCGCCCCCGCCCGTCCGGCCGCGGGCGCGCCCGTACGGGACGACTCGCCCGCTCCCCCGCCCCCCGGCACCCCCGCGCCCCTGACCACGACCGCCACCACCCCCGCACCCGCGACGACCGCCGCCGCTGCCCCGGTACCCATGGCGGCGAGCACGCCCGCCACCGCCTCCCTCCCCCTCGCGACGACCGCCTCCAACCCCACCTCCGTACCTCCGGCCAAGACCGCCCCCGCCGCCACCGCCGCGCCGGGCACCCCGTCCGCTCCCGCCCGCCCCGACTCCGCCGGGCGGCCCGGCTCCCCGGTGACCGGTCAGGCCGGACCCGCCGGCGAGCGCCGCCCGGACCCGGTCCTTCCCGCACCGGCGCTCGCCGGCGCCGCAGCGACGGCCGCGGCCCCGTCCACCCCCGCCTGCCCCCACGCCTCCTCCCCCGCCGGCGTCGGCGCCCCCGCGCACCCCCGAGGTGACGCACGAACGGCCGGCACACCCCAGGACGACCCCGCCGATCCCCCTTCAGAGCCCCGACCCGACCCCGCCACCTACGTCCTCACCTGCGACGAAGGCGAGGCCGGGCGGTGAGCGGGCACCGGCGGGTCGAGGGTCTGCTGCTCGGGCTGGCGGCGGGGGACGCCGCCGGGTGGCCGGCCGCGCGGCACCGGGCCGCCCGGATGCCGCGGTGGACCCGGCGGCTCACCCGGGAGCTGGACACCTTCGCCGAGGAGAACGCGACCACCACGCTGCCCGTCCCCGTCGCCCTCAACCAGTCCCCCGAGCCGCTGCGCCTGGGCCCCTCCGACGACGCCGAGTGGGCGGCGTTCGCGGCGGAGGCGGTGCTGCGGGCCGGGGACGACGGCGCGCTCGGCGACCTGAGCCGGGAGCGCCGGATGCGGGCCGCGATCGACCTCACCTGGAACGCCGTGGCGAGCGAGGTCGCGGCGGCGGCCGAACGCGCCGCCGAGATCGAGTCCGCCGTGCTGCCGCTGCGGGCCCGCATCTCCGTCCGGGCGGGTCTCGGCAACCTCGCCACCGGCCTGCGCCCGCCCGCCACCGGCCACGACAACCCGCACTACTTCGACGACGCGGCCTGCGTGCGGGCCTGCGCCCTGGCCGTCGCCCACCCGGGAGACGCCCGGGCCGCCGCCGACCTCGCCGAGTTCGACGCCCGCTACACGCAGGACGGCGACGGCGTGCACGGCGCCCGCGCGATGGCGGCGGCGCTCGCCCTGGCCCTGACCGGAGCACAGGTCGGCACCTGCGTCTCGGCCGCCCTCGCCGAGCTGCCCGAGGGCACCGAGATCGGCCGCAACGCGCGGCACGCGCTGGCGCTGACGGCCGACTGCGAGGACGCGTTCGAGCTGGTGCCGCTGCTGGAGCACCAGATCGTCGACCACGTCTACAGCTACGGCGTCGCCGCCGCCGAGACCGTACCGGTCGCACTCGCCCTGGCCACCGCGGCGGACGGCCGTCTCGCGCGGGCACTGCCCGCCGCCGCCTGCCTGTCCCGGGTCGCGGACTCCGCCCCGGCCCTGACGGGCGCGCTCACCGGCGCGCTGGGCGGCGGCGCGGCGGTCCCCCGGTCCTGGCGCGACGCCTGCCGCACCCTGGCCGGCTGCGTACTGCCCCGCCTCACCGGCACCGACCTGGTGGAACTCGCCGGACTCCTGGAAGCCGCGCAACCAGTCCCGCCAGGAGGATGATTCGGGGCATGACGCCCAGAGGAGAAGAAACCATCGGACCGGGTGCGAGTCTGGACGAACGGATCACCGGCTCCCTCGTCGGCGCGGCCGTCGGCGACGCGCTCGGCGGTCCCGTCGAGGGCTACTCCCCCGATCAGATCGTGGAGCGCCACGGCGGCCGGGTCCACGGCATCGTCGGCCCCTGGAACGGCGACGAGTGGCGCACCGCCCGCCCGATCGCGCCGTACCACAAGGGGGACGGCCACGTCACCGACGACACCCTGATGACGCACGCACTGGTGCGGGTATACGCGCAGGTCCGCGACCACCTCGACGCCTACGCCGTCGCCGACCGCCTCGTCCCCGACCTGATGACCGAGCCGCGCTGGATCCCGGAACTGGAGGCGGAGGCCCTGCCGCTGCACCGCGTCTTCCTGGCCGAGAAGTGGCTCGTGGCGCGGTTGCACTACGGCCACGTCGACCCGCGGGAGGCGGGCACCGGCAACATCGTCAACTGCGGTGCCGCGATGTACATGGCCCCGGTCGGCCTGGTCAACGCGGCCGACCCCCGGGCCGCGTACGCCGAGGCCCTGGACGTCGCGGGCGCCCACCAGTCGTCGTACGGGCGGGAGGCGGCGGGCGTGCTCGCGGCCGGGGTGGCCGCGGCCTGCGCGCCGGGGGCCACGCCCGACTCGGTCGTGACGGCCTGTCTGTCCCTGGCCAAGGACGGCACCCGGGCGGCGATCGAGGACGTGTGCGAAGTGGCCCGCGACCACACCGACTTCGAGTCGGCGCTGGGCCCGCTGCGGGCGGCCGTCGCCCCGTACGACACGGTCGGGCCGGACTACCGCAGCCCCTCGCTCGGCGCCCGCCGCCCCTCCCGGCTGCACGCGATCGAGGAACTGCCCGTCGCGCTGGGCATGCTGCTGGTGGCGCGCGGCGACTACCGGCGGGCCGTCCTCGGCGCGGTGAACTACGGCCGTGACTGCGACTCCATCGCGACGATGGCCGGGGCGCTGGCGGGAGCGCTCGGCTCGCCGGTGCCGCAGGACTGGGCGAAGACGGTGGCGGAGGCCAGCCGGCTGGACCTGTGGGAGCCCGCGCGCACGCTGGCCGCGGTGGCCCGGGAGGTCTTCGAGAAGGACGTACGACGGCGGCGGGCGCACGAACGGGCGTTCGCCGGGATGGGAGGTCCGGGATGCTCCGCCTGACCTGGGTCCAGCCGGAGGACCTGCTGGGCCACGAGCTGCGCCAGGCGGTGCAGGACGGCCGCGAGCCCTCCGCGGTCGCCGCCCGGTGGCGGGCCGCGGGCGGCTTCGACGCCCCGGCCCGGTCCGGCGCCTCGCCGCAGCCGGCCTCCCGCTACCTCCGCCTGCTGGCCGAGGACCTCCTGGACGAACTGGCCGAACTGCCGAGCCGGTTCGCGGAGGCGGAACCCACCGGCCTCGCGGCGATCAGGGCCCTGTGCCCCGACTGGCCTGCCCCGGAGAGCGGAGCCGGGGCAGGCAGGACCCCGGAGAAGGGAGCCGGGGAGGCCGGAGCCGGGGACCGGCCCGCCGTGCCCGCCCCGGACCGCTTCGAAGCCGCCTGGCTGGGCCGGGCCGCGGGCTGCCTGCTGGGCAAACCCGTGGAGAAACTCCCCCTCGACGGCATCCGCCAACTGGCCCGCGCCACCGGCAACTGGCCGCTCAGCACCTGGTTCACCGCGCGGGGCGTGCCCGAGGACCTGGCGGCCGCCCACCCCTGGAACCGCCGCTCGGCGGGCACCTGCCTGGCCGAGAACATCGACGGCATGCCCGAGGACGACGATCTCGACCACCCGCTGCTGGCGCTGCTCCTCCTGCGCCGCCACGGCCGCGACTTCACCACCGCCGACCTGGCCCGCCTCTGGCTGGACGAACTGCCCGCGGGCCGCACCTTCACCGCCGAACGCGTCGCCTACCGCAACCTCCTGCTCGGCATCGAACCACCGCGCACCGCCCGCCACCGCAACCCGTTCCGCGAGTGGATCGGCGCCCTCATCCGCGCCGACGCGCACGGCTGGACCAACCCGGGCGATCCGGCCGCCGCGGCCGGACAGGCGTACCGCGACGCCGTCCTCAGCCACACCGCGAACGGCGTCTACGCCGCCATGTTCGCCGCCGCCGTGATCGCCGCCGCGGCGACCGGCACCCATGACGTGCACGCCTGCCTGGCCACGGGACTGAAGGTCGTACCGCCCGGCTCCCGGCTCGCCCGCGCGGTCCGTCACGCCATCCGGCTGGCCGCCGCGCACGAGGACTTCGACACCGTCGTGGACGAACTGCACGCCGCGCACGCCGGCTACCACTGGGTGCACGCCGTGCCGAACACCGCTCTGATCGCCGCCGCCCTCACCCACGCCGACGGCGACTTCACGGCCTCCATCTGCCGGGTGGTCTCGGGCGGCTGGGACACCGACTCCAACGGCGCCACCGCCGGATCCGTCGCCGGTCTCCTCGCCGGCTCGCCCGCCGCGCTCCCCGACCGGTGGACCGCGCCGCTCAAGAACCGGCTCGCCACGACCGTCGGCGACTTCGACGGCACCGGCTTCGACGCCCTGGCCCGCCTCACCCACCAGGAGGCATCCCGCCCATGACCCCGCACGCGCACGGCCCCACGCCCGGCCCACACGCGCACGGCCCCGCCCCGGACCCGGACGCGCCGCAGGCCTCGCCGCCGCTCGCCGGGCTGCGGGTCCTGGACCTGGCCACCCTGTTCGCCGGGCCGATCGCCGCCATGATGCTCGGTGACTTCGGTGCCGAGGTCATCAAGGTCGAGCACCCGGCCAGACCCGACCCCGCCCGGGGCCACGGCCCGTCGAAGAACGGCGTCGGCCTGTGGTGGAAGCTCCTCGGCCGCAACAAACGCGCCATCACCCTGGACCTGTCCCGGCCCGGCGGCCGTGCCACCCTGCTCAGGCTGGCCGCGACCGCCGACGTGATCGTGGAGAACTTCCGCCCCGGCACCCTGGAGCGGTGGGAACTGGGCTGGCCGGAACTGTCCGCGGCCAACCCGCGCCTGGTCCTCGCCCGGGTCACCGGCTTCGGCCAGTTCGGCCCGTACGCGTCCCGGCCCGGGTTCGGCACCCTCGCGGAGGCGATGAGCGGCTTCGCCGCGATCACCGGCGAGCCCGACGCACCGCCGACCCTGCCGCCCTTCGGGCTCGCCGACTCGATCGCGGGCCTGGCCACGGCGTACGCCGTGATGACCGCCCTCGCCGCCCGGGAACGCACCGGAGCGGGACAGATCGTCGACATGGCGATCATCGAACCCATCCTGACCGTCCTCGGGCCGCAGCCCCTCTGGTACGACCAGCTCGGCTACGTCCAGCCCCGCACCGGCAACCGCACCCAGAACAACGCCCCGCGCAACACCTACCGCACCGCGGACGGCACCTGGGTCGCCGTGTCCGCCTCGGCGCAGTCGGTGGCGGAGCGCGTGCTGCGGCTGGTGGGACGCCCGGAGCTGACCGGCGAACCGTGGTTCGCGACCGGCGCCGGGCGGGCGGCCCACGCCGACGTCCTCGACGAGGCGGTCGGCGGCTGGATCGCCCGGCACACCCGCACCGAGGTCATGGCCGCCTTCGAGAAGGCCCAGGCGGCGATCGCCCCGATCCAGGACGTCCGGGACGTGGTCGCGGACCCGCAGTACCAGGCCCTGGGCAGCCTGACCACGCTGTACGACCCGGAGCTGGGCCGGATGCGGATGCAGAACGTCCTCTTCCGGCTGTCCGCCACTCCAGGCGCGATCCGCTGGGCGGGCCGCCCGCACGGCGCGGACACCGACGCGGTGCTGACCGAACTCGGTCTGACCCCCGAGGAGCTGGCGGCGCTGCGCGCGGAGGGCGCCCTGTGACGGCCACCGCCCCCTTCCCGCTCACCTGGCTCTACGTCCCCGGCGACCGCCCCCACGTCGTGACCAAGGCCCTCGCCTCCGGCGCGGACGTGGTCGTGATCGACCTGGAGGACGCGGTCGCGCCGGACCGCAAGGAGTACGCCCGCGCCGCCACCGCCGAACTCCTGACGGAACCGCCGCCGGTCCCGGTCCACGTGCGCGTCAACGCGCTGGACGGACCGCTGGTGGCGGCGGACCTCGCGGCCGTGGTCCCGCGCGTGGGCCTCGCCGGACTGCGGCTGCCGAAGGTGACGTCGGCCGGACAGGTGATCCGGATCGCGGAGCGCACGGAGCCCGGCGGCCCCCGGGCGCGGCTCGCGGGGTGCGCGGCGCACGGGGGGCGCGGCGCGCACCGCGAGTGCGGCGGGGGCGGACACGGGGGCGAGGAGGCCGTGGAGGCGGCCGGGACGCGCGGGCGCGGTGGGGCCGGGGCGAGCCGGTGCGCGGTCCGGGGGCAGGGAACCTGCCGGGAACCGGCGGCCGCAGCCTGCGGGTGTGCCGCGGACGGGGAGCGCGGGGCGGCCTCCGGGCCCGGGCACGCCCTGCCGGAGGAGGCCACCGGGCCCGGGTACGCCCTGCCGGGGGACGCTGCCCACGGCGCGGGACCGCCGCTGTACGCCCTGCTGGAGAACGCCCTGGCCGTCGAGCAGGCCTATGCCATCGCCTCCGCGCACCCGTCCCTGCGGGGTGTCTCGATCGGCGAGGCCGATCTCCGCGCCGACCTCGGGGTGCGCCAGGACGCCGGCCTCGACTGGTGCCGTGCGCGGGTCGTCGTCGCCGCCCGCGCGGCGGGGCTCGCCCCGCCCGCCCAGTCCGTCCACCCCGACATCCGCGACCTGGAAGGACTGGCGGCCTCCTGCGCGCACGGCCGCGCCCTGGGGTTCCTCGGCCGGGCGGCCATCCACCCCCGGCAGTTGCCGATCATCGAACGCGCCTACCTGCCGACCGACCGCGAGCTGGAGGAGGCCGAGACGGTCGTCAAGGCGGCCACCGTGGACCGGGGCGCCCACGCCCTGCCCGACGGCCGTTTCATCGACGCGGCGGTCGTGGCGGCGGCCCGGCGGACCCTGGCGCTGGCCCGCAGGTACTGACCCCGCACGCGTGGAGGGCGCCTCCCGGAACGGGGGCGCCCTCCACGCACGTACGACCGCCGGCGGTCAGCCCTTCTTGGCCGAGCCCGCCTCGTCCTTCACACCGGCCGCCTCCGAGGCGCCGCCGCCGGTTCCGGCGGCGTCCCCGTCAACGGGAGCCGCACCGGCCGCCTCGGTGCCGGTGGCTTCGGTGCCGGTGGTCCTGGCGCCCGCGGTCTTCGTGCCGGCGGCCTCGGTGGCGCCCGCCTTGGTGACGCTCACCTTCGGGGCGTCCGCCGTGCCGGCGGCGGGCCGCGGGACCGAGTCCGCGGGGGCGGCGGTGCCCTTGCCCGCCGGGGCCTGGGCCGCCTCCGTCTCCGCCCCGTCCGGTCCGGTGCCCTCCGCGTCGGCGGACACGCCCCGTTCGACCTCTGCCTCCCGGCCCGGCCGCTTCTTCGCCGAGATCCAGATGTAGGCCACCGCGAGGAGGAAGACCACCAGGGCCGTCCAGTCGTTCAGACGCAGACCGAGGATGTGGTGGGCGTCGTCGACGCGCATGTACTCGATCCAGCCGCGGCCCACGCAGTACGCCGCCACGTACAGGGCGAACGCCCGGCCGTGGCCCAGCTTGAAGCGGCGGTCGGCCCAGATGACCAGGACGCCGACGCCGATGCACCACAGGGACTCGTAGAGGAAGGTCGGGTGGTAGTACCCCGGCACCCGGCCGTCCGCCGACGAGGTGATGTGCAGCGCCCAGGGGACGTGCGTCTCCCGCCCGTACAGCTCCTGGTTGAACCAGTTGCCCCAGCGGCCGAGGGCCTGCGCGAAGGCGATGCCCGGGGCGACCGCGTCCGCGTAGGCGGGCATCGGGACGCCCCGGCGGCGGGCACCGATCCACGCGCCCAGCGCGCCGAGCGCGATCGCGCCCCAGATGCCGAGTCCGCCCTGCCACACCTTGAAGGCGTCCACCCAGTCACGGCCCTCGCTGAAGTACAGCTCGTAGTCCGTGATCACGTGGTAGAGCCGGCCGCCCACCAGGCCGAACGGCACGGCCCAGACCGCGATGTCGGCCACCGTGCCGGCCCGTCCGCCGCGGGCGACCCAGCGCTTGTTGCCGAGCCAGACGGCGACGAAGACGCCGATGATGATGCAGAACGCGTAGCCGCGCAGCGGAATGGGACCGAGGTACACCACTCCGTGCGACGGGCTGGGAATGTAGGCAAGTTCCATGGCAGGGTCGACGCTACCGCAGCCGGAGCGGGCCCAGGACGGGCATCCCGGCTACGGGTCCATAACGGGCACCCGCCCGGGGACGTCGCGGCCCGCACCCGCGCGCCCCCCTCACCGGCCTCTTGCTCATCCCCGGTCACCTTCTCCCGCCGCTCGTCCGTCCGGGTTCATCCCTTGTCGGCGGCCTCCACCTGCTGCTTGAGCTTGGCCGGGGTCATCGAGCGGTCCTCGATGATGTTCTTGCCGTTCAGCAGGACCGTCGGGGTGCCCGAGAAGCCGCCGGCCTGGAAGGCCTGGTGGGACTTGTCGACCCAGCTGTCGTGCGTGCCGTTCCTGACGCATGTCTGGAAGGCCGGGGTGTCCAGGCCGGGCACCTTGCGGGCCAGCTCGATCAGCTTGGCGTTGTCCGCGAAGGCGTCGTCCGTCTCCTTGGGCTGGTTGTCGTACAGCACGTCGTGGAAGGCGGGGAACCTGCCCGCGTCCTGGGCGCAGGCCGCGGCGTTGGCCGCGCGCAGCGAGCCGCTGCCGCCGAGGTTGCCGTCGATCAGCCGGACCAGGTGGTACTCCACCCTGAGCTTGCCTGCGGCGGTCAGTTCGTGGACGGTCGGCCGGTACGCCGCCTCGAAGGCCTGGCAGGCCGGGCAGCGGAAGTCCTCCCACACGGTGAGCGTCGACCTGGCGCTGTCCTTGCCGACCGGGATCGCGAGACTGTCCTTGCCCTGCGCGCCCGAGGGCGCCGCGACGGGGCCCGTACCGGTGCTCTTCTTCTTGCCGGAGTTCGCGGCGAGCACGCCGATCACCGTCGCCAGGGCCAGCACGCAGACCACGCTGGCGGCCACGATCAGCGTGCGGCGGCGCCGCTCCGAGGCCTTCTGCTTCTCGCGCTCGGCCGCCAGCCGCCGGCGGGCGGTGCGCTTTCCGTCATGGTTCTTCTCGCTCACACCACCAGAACGAACCGGGGAGGCGCATTGCGCCTCCCCGGTCCCAGGTCCACCCGTTCGAGTGACCGAATGTCCCGTGTTGTCCAGCTATGCCTGCCCGGGTGTCGGTCCGGCTACGCCTGTCCGCGCACTCCGCGGGCCAGCTCCCCGGCGAGCGTCCGGACCGCCTCGACACCGGCCGCGGCGTCCGGGGCGTCCAGCATCCGCTTGACGAACGCAGAGCCGACGATCACCCCGTCCGCGAACCCGGCGACCTCAGCGGCCTGGGCCGGGGTGGAGACACCCAGGCCGACGCAGACGGGCAGGCCGGTGCCGGTGGCGCGGGTGCGCTCCACCAGGGTCTGCGCCTGCGCGCCCACCGACTCGCGGGTGCCGGTGACGCCCATCAGCGAGGCGGCGTAGACGAAGCCGGAACCGGCCGCGGTGATCTCGGCCAGCCGAGCGTCCTTGCTGCTGGGCGCCACGACGAAGACGGTGGCCAGGCCGTGCTTCTCGGCGTGCTCGCGCCACAGGCCGGACTCCTGGACGGGCAGGTCGGGCAGGATGCACCCGGCGCCGCCCGCCTCGGCCAGTTCGGCGGTGAACCGCTCGACGCCGTAGCGGTCGATGGGGTTCCAGTACGTCATGACCAGGACCGGCTTGCCGGTGGCCGCGTGCGCCTCGCGGACGGTGCGCATCACGTCGGCGATCCGGACCCCGCCGCGCAGGGCGATGTCGTCGGCGGTCTGGATGACCGGCCCGTCGAGCACCGGGTCGCTGTGCGGCAGGCCCACCTCGACGACGTCGGCGCCGCCGTCGAAGACGGCCTTGATCGCCTCGATGCCGCCGTCCACGGTGGGGAAGCCCGCCGGGAGGTAGGCGATGAGTGCCGAGCGGCCCTCCGCGCGCGCGGCGGCGAGGGTGTCCGACAGAAGCTGGATGGTGCCGCTCACTTGGCGTCCCCCTCGATCTCGGCGGTGTCGGCGGCGTCGGCGGCCACCTCGGCGTCGGTGTCGTACAGGCCGAAGTAGCGGGCCGCGGTGTCCATGTCCTTGTCGCCGCGGCCGGAGAGGTTGACCACGAGCAGCCCGTCCGGACCCAGTTCGCGGCCGACCTCCAGGGCGCCGGCCAGCGCGTGGGCGCTCTCGATGGCCGGGATGATGCCCTCGGTGCGCGACAGCAGGCGCAGCGCCTGCATGGCGGCGTCGTCGGTGACGGCGCGGTACTCGCCGCGGCCCGAGTCCTTGAGGTAGGAGTGCTCGGGGCCGATGCCCGGGTAGTCCAGACCGGCGGAGATGGAGTACGGCTCGGTGATCTGGCCCTCCTCGTCCTGGAGGACGTAGGAGCGGGAACCGTGCAGGATGCCGGGCTCGCCCGCGGTCAGGGTCGCCGCGTGCTCGCCGGTCTCCACGCCGTGTCCGGCGGGTTCGCAGCCGATCAGGCGGACGCCCTCGTCGGGGATGAAGGCGTGGAAGAGGCCGATGGCGTTGGAGCCGCCGCCGACGCAGGCGACCGCGGCGTCGGGCAGCCGTCCGGCGCGTTCGAGGAGCTGGCGGCGGGCCTCGACGCCGATGACCCGGTGGAAGTCGCGGACCATGGCCGGGAACGGGTGGGGGCCGGCGACGGTGCCGAACAGGTAGTGGGTGCGGTCGACGTTGGCGACCCAGTCCCGGAACGCCTCGTTGATGGCGTCCTTCAGGGTGCGGCTGCCGGACTTCACGGCCACGACCTCGGCGCCGAGCATGCGCATCCGGGCCACGTTGAGCGCCTGGCGCCGCGTGTCGATCTCGCCCATGTAGATCGTGCAGTCGAGGCCGAACAGGGCGCAGGCGGTGGCGGTGGCGACACCGTGCTGGCCGGCTCCGGTCTCCGCGATCACGCGGGTCTTGCCCATGCGCTTGGTGAGCAGGGCCTGGCCGAGCACGTTGTTGATCTTGTGGGAGCCGGTGTGGTTGAGGTCCTCGCGCTTGAGGAACACCCGGGCGCCGCCGGCGTGCTCGGCGAAGCGGGGCACCTCGGTCAGGGCGCTGGGCCGTCCGGTGTAGTGGACGAGCAGGTCGTCCAGCTCGCGGGCGAAGGCGGGGTCGGCCTTCGCCTTGTCGTACTCGACGGCGACCTCGTCCACGGCGGCGACGAGCGCCTCCGGGATGAACTTGCCGCCGTAGGCGCCGAAGTAGCCCTCGGCACTGGGGACCTGACCCTCCGGGTCGGGGAAGAAGAAATCGCTGGGCATGCCAGAACCTCACGGTGAGTGCGTGGAAGAACACTGTTCGCCGTGGGGGCGGGGGTCTCCTCCCGGCCGCGGTCTACTCGCGGCCGCGGACCGGACGTGGTTGCTCGCGCAGTTCCCCGCGCCCCTTCAGGGACGCTGCCATCGGCGCCCGTTGACCTGCCCCGGTTCGTCACCGATGACGTACCGGACACGGCGGCCGTGCACGCGCCGCGCCGGGGCACGGCAGCCCCGGGGGCGGCAGCCGCGCGCCAGGCGGGCGTGCCGGTCGACGGTCGTCACGGTGAGAGTCATCGGGCCCAGCCTACCGGCGCCTCAGAGCTGCGAACAAAAGGGGAGCCCGGCTCGCGGCGTCCGGCACGCACGCTCGCGGCGTGCCGGACGCCGCGAGCTGATCGGACTCCCCTTCTGCTCGCAACTCTCAGCCCCGGCCGTGCCGCAGCGCCGGGTGCGTCCCGGCGGCCACCAGGTCGGCGACGGCGGTCTTCGGGTCGCGGCCGGTGACCAGCGACTCGCCGACCAGCACCGCGTCGGCGCCCGCGTTGGCGTAGGCGATCAGGTCGTGCGGGCCGCGGACGCCGGACTCGGCGACCTTGACGATGTGGTCGGGGATCTCCGGGGCGATCTGCTCGAAGGTGTCGCGGTCGACCTCGAGGGTCTTCAGGTTGCGGGCGTTGACGCCGATCACCTTGGCGCCGGCGTCGACCGCGCGTTCGACCTCTTCCTCGTCGTGGACCTCGACGAGGGGGGTGAGGCCGATGGACACGGCGCGCTCGATCAGCGACTCCAGGGCCGGCTGGTCGAGGGCGGCGACGATCAGCAGGGCGAGGTCGGCGCCGTAGGCGCGGGCCTCCCACAGCTGGTACGACGTGACGATGAAGTCCTTGCGCAGCACCGGGATGTCCACGCGGGCGCGGACGGCCTCCAGGTCGGCGAGCGAGCCGCCGAAGCGCCGCTGCTCGGTCAGGACCGAGATGACGGAGGCGCCGCCGGCCTCGTAGTCCGCGGCGAGTCCGGCCGGGTCGGCGATCGCGGCCAGCGCGCCCTTGGACGGGCTGGAGCGCTTGACCTCGCAGATCACCTTGACGCCGTCGCCGCGGAGCGCGGCCACGCCGTCCTTGGCGGCCGGCGCCTTCGCCGCGCGCTCCTTGAGCTCGTCGAGGCTGACGCGCGCCTGCCGCTCCGAAAGGTCGGCACGGACTCCGTCGATGATCTCGTCGAGCACACTCACGCGAGCGGCCCCCTTCCAGACGGTGGGATGTTCCAGCGGATCGAGCGGCCTCCGGCGGACCGCTTGAGGCGGATCGGGCGGATCAAGCGGGCGGAACCGGTGGTCACTGCGATGGTATCCGCAGGAGGGGCGAGGCCTCGCATCCGGCCGACCCCGGTCCCATTACCTGGACACACGTCCGTGGATCAAGGGTGGAGCCAGCCGCCGAAGGGCAGGTTCCGGACAACGGTGAAGGCCGCGACCAGGACGCCCAGGGTCCACAGGTGCACCGGGCGCGGTTCGATCCGCAGGGGCCGCCCGCGGATCGAGCGGACCGCCCAGAGCGTCCACAGCACGGCGAAGGCCAGGTAGCCGGCGACGGCGGGCGCGTTGTCCCGCAGGGCCGCGAGGAGGTCGCCGTGGACGAAGGCGTGGGCGCTGCGCAGTCCGCCGCAGCCGGGGCAGTACAGGCCGGTGCAGGCCAGCAGGGGGCAGGCGGGGTAGTGCCCCGGCCGGCCGGGGTCGACCGCCCCGACGTACGCGAAGGCGCCGGCGACGGCGGCCAGGACCGCGCCCGGGACGGCGAGCCGCCCGTACACGGCCCGGACGCCCCGCGCCGGCACCGCCCTGTCCTCGGGCGTGCACCTCGGGGCGGGAACGGGCAGCCGCCCGCGCGCCACCCGCTGCCTGTCAGCGTTCACGCCAGGCATTCTGCCCGCAAGGGGCCGCCCGCGCGCGGGGAGAGGCCGGCGCGGCACGCGTGAGGGGCGGCACCGGGCCGCCCCTCCACGTCGTCTCGTACGGGTCCGCCGTGGCGGTGTCAGCCCTTGGCGCCGGCCGGTGCGCCCTTGGCCGCGACCTGGTGCACCGGGTGCTCGTTCTTCTGGCCCATGCCCATGATGCGCATGATGCCGCCGACGACACCGCCGAGCAGCACGACGCCCATGCCGACCCAGAAGCCGACCGGCTGGGCCATCACCATGAAGGCGCCCGCGACCAGGAAACCGATGAAGGCGATGATGACACCGGTCCAGGCGGCCGGGGTGTGACCGTGGCTGCTGCCCGCCATGACTTGCTCCTCGTTGCTTGTACGTGTCTGAGCCGGACGCTCGGGTCCATTGTCCCGTACGCGTGCGCGGGACGTGAGCGGGGGTGGCGCCTCGCGTACCCGTTTCATCACAACGGGAAGCGGACTTGGCCGGGCGGCGGTCAGGCCGGGCCGGCGCCGGTCGGGTCCTCGCCGCGGTCCAGGGCCTTCCAGAGGTCCTCGGGGCGGTCGGGGTCGAGGGGCTTGGCCGCGCGGGGGCGGGGCGCCCCGGAACGCTCGTAGCGGCCGGACATGGCGGGCCACAGGCGGCCGTAGCGCAGGGCCAGCAGCCCGGCCAGCAGGAGCAGCACCCCGCCTGCCGCGGCGACGTAGGGCCAGGCGGTGTGGCTGAGCGAGGCGGCGGTGGCGGCCGTGACGCCGGAGGTCTGCGCGGCCTTCTCGTCGAGCACCCCGCCGTCGGAGGCGCCGGAGAGGGCGGCGGCGACGGTGCCCGCGCCGGAGAGCGCGAGGAGGGCGGCGACCAGCAGCCGGCCGGAGCGGCGCACGGCGAAGACGGCGACGAGCGCGGCCAGGCCCACTATGGCGAGCGCCGCGGGCACGCCCGTGACCTCGCTGCCCTTGGCGGTCAGGGGGAAGACGCCGCCGGCGACCGTCGTGGTGCCCTCCGCCCAGCGCTGCCGGGAGGCCAGCAGCGCCACGGCCGCGCCGAGCGCCCCGCACAGCAGGGCGACGGCGAGGCTGCGGCGGCCGGAGCGGGCGGACGCGGCGGCTTCGGTACGGGGGTGAGGAACAGCAGTCACGTACTCCACTATCGCGTGGAGCCGGGGCGAACCGTCACCCGGGGTTCCGTGAGATGCACCCCATCGGCCCGCCCCGCTCCGGCGCAGCCGCCCTACGGCGCCAGCCGGTTGGCGGTGTGCACCGCCCGCAGCACCGCGGCGGCCTTGTTGCGGCACTCGGTGTCCTCGGCCACCGGGTCGGAGTCCGCGACGATCCCGGCGCCCGCCTGGACGTAGGCCGTGCCCTCGCGCAGCAGGGCGGTGCGGATGGCGATGGCGGTGTCGGAGTCGCCCGCGAAGTCGAGGTATCCGACGCAGCCGCCGTACAACCCGCGCCGAGACGGCTCGAGTTCGTCGATGATCTGCATCGCGCGGGGCTTGGGCGCGCCGGAGAGGGTGCCCGCCGGGAAACAGGCGGTGAGCACGTCGAAGGCGGTGCGGCCGGCGGCGACCCGTCCGGTCACCGTCGAGACGATGTGCATGACGTGCGAGTACCGCTCGATGGACATGAAGTCGACGACCTCGACGGAGCCGGGCTCGCAGACCCGGCCGAGGTCGTTGCGGCCGAGGTCGACGAGCATCAGGTGCTCGGCGCGCTCCTTGGGGTCGGCGAGGAGTTCGTCGGCGAGGGCCTGGTCCTGCTGCGGGGTGGCGCCGCGGGGCCGGGTGCCGGCGATGGGGTGGACCATGGCCCGCCCGTCCTCGACCTTCACCAGGGCCTCGGGCGAGGAGCCGACGACGTCGAAGCCGTCGAAGCGGAACAGGTACATGTACGGCGAGGGGTTGGTGGCCCGCAGCACCCGGTAGACGTCCAGCGCGCTCGCCGTGCACGGTGTCTCGAAGCGCTGGGAGGGGACGACCTGGAAGGCCTCGCCCGCGCGGATGCGCTCCTTGACGTCCTCGACGGCCGCCCGGAAGTCGGCACCGCCCCACAGGGCGGTGTACTCGGGCAGTTCGGAGGGCGGCAGGGCGGCCGGGGGCTGGGCGACGGGCCGGGACAGGTCGGCCTCCATCGCGTCCAGCCGGGCGACGGCGTCGGCGTGGGCCTCGTCGACGCCGGTGTCGAGGTCGTTGTGGTTGATCGCGTTGGCGATCAGCAGCACCGTGCCGTCCCAGTGGTCGAGGACGGCGAGGTCGGAGGTGAGCAGCATGGTCAGCTCGGGGAGCTTCAGGTCGTCCCGTTCGCCGGGGCCGATCTTCTCCAGGCGGCGCACGACGTCGTAGCCGAGGTAGCCGACCATGCCGCCGGTGAAGGGCGGCAGGCCCAGGTCGTGGGCGAGGTCGCGCGGGGTGTGCAGGGCCTCGACGGTGGCCCGCAGCGCGGCGAGCGGGTCGCCCTCGACGGGGACGCCGACCGGCGGGGTGCCCAGCCAGTGGGTGCGGCCGTCCTTCTCGGTGAGGGTGGCCGAGCTGCGGACGCCGACGAAGGAGTAGCGGGACCAGGAGCGGCCGTTCTCCGCGGACTCCAGCAGGAAGGTGCCGGGGCGCTCGGCGGCGAGCTTGCGGTAGAGCGCGACGGGGGTGTCGCCGTCGGCGAGGAGCTTGCGGGTGACCGGGACGACGCGGCGGTCGCCGGCCAGTTTGCGGAAGGTCTCGAGGTCCATGGCGGCCGACCTTACTGATCCGCGGCGGGTGCGCCGGAATCGGCGGCGGTCCGGGCGGCGCCGCCGTCCTCCAGCAGGACGTCGGCGTCGAAGCAGGTGCGGTCGCCGGTGTGGCAGGCGGCGCCGACCTGGTCGACCTTGACCAGCACGGTGTCCGCGTCGCAGTCGAGCGCGACGGACTTGACCCGTTGGAAGTGGCCGGAGGTGTCGCCCTTGACCCAGTACTCCCGGCGGCTGCGCGACCAGTAGGTGCAGCGGCCGGTGGTCAGGGTGCGGTGCAGCGCCTCCTCGTCCATCCAGCCGAGCATGAGCACCTCGCCGGTGTCGTACTGCTGGGCGATGGCGGGGACGAGCCCGTCGGCGCCGCGCTTGAGGCGGGCGGCGATCTCCGGGTCGAGGCTGCTGGGCCGGGGGGTGCCGGGCGTGCTGGTCATGGGTGCCATTGTGCCGCGCGCGGCCGGTGGCCAGGGCCGGCCGTCCAGTGGGCGGACCCGGCCCGGAGTCGTAGGCTGAGCCCATGTCGACCTTTGCCAAGCGTGAACGGCTCCTGCTCGCCGACCTCTTGGAGACCGCCGGCCCGGACGCGCCCACCCTCTGCGAGGGCTGGCGCACCCGTGACCTCGCCGCGCACGTGGTGGTGCGCGAGCGGCGCCCGGACGCGGCGGGGGGTGCGCTGATCAAGCCGCTGGCGTCCCGGCTGGAGAAGGTTCTGGAGGAGTACGCGGCGAAGCCGTACGAGGAGCTGATCCAGCTGATCAGGACCGGCCCGCCGCGGTTCTCACCCTTCCAGCTCAAGCAGGTCGACGAAGCGGCCAACACCGTCGAGTTCTACGTGCACGCGGAGGACGTGCGGCGGGCCCAGCCGGACTGGTCGCCGCGCGAACTCGACCCGGTCTTCCAGGAGGCCCTGTGGTCGCGCCTGGAGCGCACCGCCCGGCTGCTGGGCCGGGGCATCCCGACGGGCCTGGTGCTGCGCCGCCCGAACGGTGAGACGGCCGTCGCCCACCGCGGCACGCCCGTGGTCACGGCGACCGGCGAACCGGCGGAGCTGCTGCTGTTCGCCTTCGGCCGGCAGAGCGCGGCCCGGGTGGAGCTGGAGGGCGAGCAGGACGCCGTCGCGAAGGTGTCGGAGACCAAGCAGCTGGGGTTCTGAACCCCGGGCGGGAGCGGGGCGGCAGGCGCCTGCCGCGACCGGGGGGACCGGCCGGGAAGAGGGCCGGTCCCTGCCCCCGGGCGGGGCGCGGGGTGGCACCGGTCTTGAGGGGGCGGCGTGGCGCGGGGCCGGGGCTCCGGGGCGAGGGCTCCGCGGAGGCGGGGGCCGGGAGCGTCAGGGGAGTTCGGCGCGGCGCAGGTCGGGGACGCCCAGGACGACGAGTCCCGCCAGACCGCTCACCGCGGCGCAGACCGCGAACACCGGCCCGGTCCCCCACAGGGCGACGGCCCCGCCGACCAGCGGGAAGGTGAGGGGCGCGACGCCGAAGCTCACCAGGGTGGAGACCGAGGTCACCCGGCCGATGTAGGCGGCGCCGGCCCGGACCTGGACCAGTGCCCCGCACAGCGCTCCGGCGAGACCGGCGCTCACGCCGATGAGCACCGCCACGCCGGCCGCGGCGGGCACGGACGGCACCTGGGCGAGGGCGGCGACGGCGACGGCGGACAGCAGGCCGGCGGCCGCGGCCACCGCCGCGGCATGCGGCACCCGGCCCCGCCAGGTGAGCAGCAGCGAGGCCGCGCCGGCGCCGGCGCCGAACCCGGCCAGCACCCAGCCCATGCCCGCCGAGCCCCAGTCGCGCTGCTGGGCGAGGAGGGTGAGCCCGAGGTTCATCGGCCCGACGAAGCCGAGGTCGCTGAGGGCGATGGCGACGACGAGGGGACGCAGTACGGGGTCCTGCCGGATGTGCCGCAGACCGTCCCGCAGCTCGGTCAGGACCGCACGTCCGCCGGGCCCGTCGGCGGGGTCCGGCCGTCCGACGCGGACGGTCAGCAGGAGCGGCAGGGACAGGCCGACCAGGAGGGCGGCCAGGCCGAACGCGCCCGCGGTGCCGCCCACGGCGACGCCGAGGCCGCCGAGGGGGCCGCCGAGGACGTTGGCGAGCCGGGTGGCCAGGCCGCGCATGCCCTGGACCCTGGCGAGCTGGGAGCGGTCGGCCATCCGCGCGGGCAGGGCGCCCGCGGCCGGCAGGAAGACGGCGTCGACGACCCCGAAGAGCACGGCGACCGCGCCCAGCACCCACAGACCGGGGCTGGTCACGAGCAGCAGGACGGCCGCGGTCAGGACGAGGGCGCCGCGCGCGGCGGTGCTGCCCAGGACGACACGGCGCGGCCCGTAGCGGTCGGCGACCACTCCCCCGCCCAGCATCAGCAGGGCGCGCGGCAGCGCACCGGCCGCGGTGACGAGCCCGGCCTGCGCGGGGGTGCCGGCCTGGACGGCCGCCCAGGACAGGGCGATGTAGTAGACGTTGTCCCCGACCGCGGACGAGGCGTAGCCGCCGAGCCAGCGCAGGACGTTGGGGTCACGGTGGGCCGGTCTGCGGCGCAGGCCTGCCGCAGGCGCGAGTGTGCTGGTCACGGCGGTACGTCCTCTCGGGGCGCGAGGTCGGGCGCCGGCCGCCGGGGGGGCCGGGCGCGGTCTAAGAGCTGCGAACAAAAGTGGGTTCCGATCAGCGGGCGGTGTCCGGTGCGTGCGATCGCAAGGCGCCGGAAGGTCCTTGTAGCGGAGCTGTCAGGGCCTTCCGGCAACGCGGCGAGGGCGCGTGCCGGGCGCCGCCCGCCGGGGCCCACTTCTGTTCGCAGCTCTAAGCCGTCAGGTGCGGAACGGGAAGCCGTAGGTGTGGACCGCCACGTTCTCGCGGTTCTCCGTGTCGCCCGCGGCGGTGGCCGCGCGCCCGCGCTCCTCGTACTCGCGTACGAGGTCGTACATGCGCTTGGACAGCTCGGTCAGTTCGTCCGGGGTGAGCTTGAGCAGCCATTCGGAGGTGTCGGACGCCTTCGTCCACACCTCGGGCCAGTGCGCGCGCTCGTCCAGGAAGCGCCGGTACAGGTCGGCGCGCTGTTCGAAGAAGAGGCGGCTGGCGGCGGTGTGCGCGGCGGCTTTCTCGGGGGCGTCGGAGAAGTCCTCGTCGTGGATGCTGACGCCGTCGCTGGCGGGCTGCCACCAGCGTTCCCTGCCGTCCGTGGTCTGCGGCTCGGCCTCCTCGATGAGCCCGTGCTCGGCCAGCTTGCGCAGGTGGTAGCTGACGAGGGAGACGGCCTCGTCGACCTGTTCGGCGAGCTGGGAGGCGGTCGCGGTGCGGGCGACGGTCAGCGCCCGGTACAGATTCATCCGCAGGGGGTGGGCGATCGCCTTGAGCGTGCCCAGGTCCTTGATCCGGCGGTCTCGTTCCCTGTCCGACATGCCTCCACGCTAGACGCGCAAGAAAAATTGCACAACTTTTTTTGCGCAACTCTTCTTGTGCAGTTGCTCCTGCGCCGTCTTCCCCGCGTCCGCGCGCACGAGAAGGCCCCGGCCGCCCGCAGGCGGCCGGGGCCCTGCCGAACCGGTCGGGCGGCCGTCGTCACCGCACCGGGTGCCCGGCCCCCCGCAGCGTCTCCTTGACCTGGCCGATGCGCAGATCACCGAAGTGGAACACCGAGGCCGCGAGCACGGCGTCCGCACCCGCCGCGATCGCCGGCGGGAAGTGGGCGAGCCGCCCGGCACCGCCCGAAGCGATCACCGGAACGGTGACGTGCTTGCGGACGGCGGCGATCATCTCCAGGTCGTAGCCGTCCTTCGTACCGTCGGCGTCCATGGAGTTCAGCAGGATCTCCCCCGCGCCCAGCTCGGCGGCCCGGTGTGCCCACTCCACCGCGTCGATGCCGGTGCCGCGGCGCCCGCCGTGGGTGGTCACCTCGAAGGACCCGGCCGCGGTGCGGCGCGCGTCGACCGACAGGACCAGCACCTGGCGGCCGAACCGCTCGGCGATCTCCCGGATGAGGTCCGGGCGGGCGATGGCGGCCGTGTTGACGCCCACCTTGTCGGCGCCCGCCCGCAGCAGCCGGTCCACGTCCTCGGCGGTGCGCACGCCGCCGCCGACCGTGAGCGGGATGAACACCTGCTCGGCGGTGCGGCGCACCACGTCGTACGTCGTCTCGCGGTCGCCCGAGGACGCGGTGATGTCCAGGAACGTCAGCTCGTCGGCGCCCTCGGCGTCGTACACCTTGGCCATCTCGACGGGGTCGCCCGCGTCGCGCAGGTTCTGGAAGTTGACGCCCTTGACGACCCGGCCGTTGTCCACGTCCAGGCAGGGGATCACTCGGACCGCCAGGGTCATGAATCGGGCTCCTTCGATGTTCCTCTGAATGCTTCGACTTCCACCGACACCAGGACGCGCGGATCGACGAAGCCCTCCACGACGAGCAGGGTCGACGCCGGCCGCACCGAGCCGAACAGCTCCTTGTGGGCGCGGCCCACGTCGTCCACGTCCCGGGCGTGGCTGAGATACATGCGCGTGAGGACCACCGACTCGGGGCCGAGCCCGAACTCGCCGATCGCCTCGAGTGCGCTGGTGAAGGCGACCTTCGCCTGTTCGTACGGGTCGCCCTCGCCGTAGAGCACGTCGCCCCGGAAGGCGGTGGTGCCCGCCACCAGGACGCGGTCACCCGCCGCGACGGCCCGTGCGAACCCGAACGTCTCTTCCCAGGGAACTCCGCTCTGCACGCGCCGTACGGCATCGGACGTCATGACGACACTTCCTCCAGGGCCTCTTCGAGCGTGAACGCCTTCGCGTACAGGGCCTTCCCGACGATGGCGCCCTCGACACCGAGCGGCACCAGAGAGGCGAGCGCGCGCAGGTCGGCGAGCGAGGAGACGCCGCCGGAGGCGACCACCGGGCGGTCGGTCGCCGCGCAGACGTTCTTCAGCAGCTCCAGGTTGGGACCCTGCAGGGTGCCGTCCTTGGCGATGTCGGTGACGACGTAGCGGGCGCAGCCCTCCTTGTCCAGGCGGGCCAGCGTCTCGTAGAGGTCGCCGCCGTCGCGGGTCCAGCCGCGCCCGCGCAGGGTGGTGCCGCGTACGTCCAGGCCGACGGCGATCTTGTCGCCGTGCTCGGCGATGACCTTGGCGACCCACTCGGGGGTCTCCAGGGCGGCGGTGCCGAGGTTGACGCGGGTGCAGCCGGTGGCGAGGGCGGCGGCGAGGGTGTCGTCGTCGCGGATGCCGCCGGACAGTTCGACCTTGATGTCCATGGCGCGGGCGACCTCGGCGATCAGCTCGCGGTTGTCGCCGGTGCCGAAGGCGGCGTCGAGGTCGACCAGGTGCAGCCACTCGGCGCCGGAGCGCTGCCAGGCGAGGGCGGCCTCCAGCGGAGAGCCGTAGGAGGTCTCGGTCCCGGACTCGCCGTGGACGAGGCGGACGGCCTGGCCGTCGCGGACGTCGACGGCGGGCAGGAGTTCGAGCTTCGAAGCCATCACAGGGTTCCGATCCAGTTGTTCAGCAGCTGCGCTCCGGCGTCGCCGGACTTCTCGGGGTGGAACTGGGTGGCCCACAGGGCGCCGTTCTCCACGGCGGCCACGAACGGCTTGCCGTGGGTGGCCCAGGTGACCTTGGGGGCGTGCATCGCCGGGTTGTGCGCCTCCAGCTGCCAGTCCTGGACGGCGTAGGAGTGCACGAAGTAGAAGCGGGCGCCGGCGTCGAGGCCGGCGAACAGCTCGGAGCCGGCCGGTGCCTCGACGGTGTTCCAGCCCATGTGCGGGACGACGTCGGCCTCCAGCGGCGCGACCGTGCCCGGCCACTCGTCCAGGCCCTCGGCCTCGACACCGTGCTCGATACCGCGGGCGAAGAGGATCTGCATGCCCACGCAGATGCCCATGACCGGGCGCCCGCCGGACAGCCGGCGGTCGATGATCCAGTCGCCGCGGGCCTCCTTCAGGCCGCGCATGCAGGCGGCGAAGGCGCCGACGCCGGGCACGAGCAGGCCGTCGGCGTTCATCGCCGCGTCGAAGTCACGGGTGATCTCGACGTCGGCGCCGGTGCGGGCGAGCGCCCGCTCGGCGGAGCGGACGTTGCCGAAGCCGTAGTCGAAGACGACGACCTTCTTGGCGGCGGGACCGGTCAATTCCACACCTCCAGCCGCAGGACGCCGGTGAAGATGCACATCGCGGCGCCGATGGACAGCAGCACGATCAGGCTGGTGGGCATCTTCTGCTTGACGAAGGAGTAGACACCGCCGCCCAGGAAGAGGCCGAGGACGATCAGGATGGTGGAGAAACTGTTCATGGCGGTTACAGAGCGCCCTTCGTCGAGGGCAGGATGCCGGCCGCGCGCGGATCGCGTTCGCTGGCGTAGCGCAGGGCGCGGGCCAGCGCCTTGAACTGGCACTCCACGATGTGGTGGGCGTTGCGCCCGTAGGGCACGTGCACGTGCAGGGCGACCTGGGCCTGGGCCACGAAGGACTCCAGGATGTGCCGGGTCATCGTGGTGTCGTACTCGCCGATCATCGGCGCCATGTTCTCGGGCTCGGTGTGCACGAGGTAGGGGCGGCCGGAGAGGTCGACGGTGACCTGGGCGAGGGACTCGTCCAGCGGAACCGTGCAGTTGCCGAAGCGGTAGATGCCCACCTTGTCGCCGAGGGCCTGCCTGAAGGCGGCGCCGAGCGCGAGGGCGGTGTCCTCGATGGTGTGGTGGGAGTCGATGTGCAGGTCGCCGTCGGTCTTCACGGTCAGGTCGAACAGCCCGTGCCGGCCGAGCTGGTCGAGCATGTGGTCGTAGAAGCCGACGCCGGTGGCGATGTCGGTCTTCCCGGTGCCGTCGAGGTCGATCTCGACCAGGACGGAGGTCTCCTTGGTGGTGCGCTCCACGCGCCCGACGCGGTTCATCCGCTCTGCTCCTGTTCCTTCTTGAGATCGCGTACCGCATCGAGGAACGCGTCGTTCTCCGCCGGGGTCCCGGCCGTCACCCGCAGCCGTCCCGGTACGCCGTTGTCCCGGACCAGGACGCCCCGGTCGAGGATCTTCCGCCAGGCGGTGTGGGAGTCGGCGAACCGCCCGAACTGGACGAAGTTGGCGTCCGACTCGGTGACGTCGTAGCCGAGCGCCCGCAGTTCGGCGACCAGCCGGTCGCGTTCGCCCTTCAGCTGCTCGACGTACTTCAGCAGCGTGTCGGTGTGCTCCAGCGCGGCCAGCGCCGTGACCTGGGTGATCGCCGAGAGGTGGTACGGCAGCCGGACCAGCTGCAGGGCGTCGACGACGGCCGGGTCCGCGGCCAGGTAGCCGAGGCGCAGCCCGGCGGCGCCGAACGCCTTGGACATGGTGCGGGAGACGACCAGGTGCGGCCGGCCCTCCAGGAGCCGCAGCAGCGAGCTGCCGTGGCTGAACTCCACGTACGCCTCGTCGACGACCACCATGGACGGCTTCGCCGCCTGCGCGGCGTCGTACAGCGCGACGACCGTCTCGGGGGCGACCGCGTTGCCGGTGGGGTTGTTGGGGGTGGTGATGAAGACGACGTCGGGCCGGTGCTCGGCGATCGCCCGCCGGGCGGCGGCGGGGTCGACGGTGAAGTCCTCGCGGCGCGGACCGGAGATCCAGCCGGTCCCGGTGCCGCGCGCGATGAGCGCGTGCATCGAGTACGACGGCTCGAAGCCGATCGCGGTGCGGCCGGGGCCGCCGAAGGCCTGCAGGAGCTGCTGGATGACCTCGTTGGAGCCGTTGGCCGCCCAGACGTTCTCGGTGGCCACCCGGTGGCCGCCGGTGCGGGTCAGGTACCGGGCCAGTTCGGTGCGCAGCTCGACCGCGTCCCGGTCCGGGTAGCGGTTGAGGTGGCGGGCGGCCTCCCGCACCCGCTCCGCGATCCGCTCGACGAGCGGTTCGGGCAGCGGGTAGGGGTTCTCGTTGGTGTTCAGCCGTACGGGGACGTCCAGCTGGGGGGCGCCGTAGGGGGACTTGCCGCGCAGCTCGTCCCGTACGGGAAGATCGTCGATCCTCACGTCGCTCACTTGCTCTCGGGTACCTTCCAGCCGAACCTGGCCTTGACCGCCGCTCCGTGCGCGGGCAGGTCCTCCGCCTCCGCCAGCGTCACCACGTGGTGGGCGACCTCGGCGAGGGCGTCGCGGGTGTAGTCGACGATGTGGATGCCGCGCAGGAAGGACTGCACGGACAGGCCCGAGGAGTGGCAGGCGCAGCCGCCGGTGGGCAGCACGTGGTTGGAGCCGGCCGCGTAGTCGCCGAGGGAGACGGGCGCCCAGGGGCCGATGAAGACCGCGCCGGCGTTGCGCACGCGGTCGGCGACGGCGGCGGCGTCGGCCGTCTGGATCTCCAGGTGCTCGGCGCCGTAGGCGTCGACCACCTTCAGGCCCTCCTCCAGGCCGTCGACCAGGACGATCGCGGACTGCCGGCCGGCGAGCGCCGGGCGGATGCGGTCCTCGACGTGCTTGGTGGCCGCGACCTGGGGCTCCAGTTCCTTCTCCACGGCGTCCGCGAGGTCGGCGGAGTCGGTGACCAGGACGGCGGCGGCCAGCGGGTCGTGCTCGGCCTGGCTGATCAGGTCGGAGGCGACGTGCACCGGGTCGGCGGTGGCGTCGGCGAGGACGGCGATCTCGGTCGGGCCCGCCTCGGCGTCGATGCCGATCCGGCCGGTGAAGTAGCGCTTGGCGGCGGCGACCCAGATGTTGCCGGGGCCGGTGACCATGTTCGCGGGCGGGCAGGACTCGGTGCCGTAGGCGAACATCGCGACGGCGGTGGCGCCGCCCGCGGCGTACACCTCGTCGACGCCGAGCAGGGCGCAGGCGGCGAGGATCGTGGGGTGCGGCAGGCCACCGAAGTCCGCCTGGGCGGGCGAGGCGAGCGCGATCGACCCGACGCCGGCCTCCTGGGCGGGTACGGCGTTCATGATCACGGAGGACGGGTAGACCGACCGGCCGCCGGGCGCGTAGAGCCCCACGCGCTCGACCGGGACCCACTTCTCGGTGACCGAGCCGCCGGGGACGACCTGGGTGGTGTGCGTGGTGCGGCGCTGGGCGCGGTGGACGAGGCGGGCCCGGCGGATGGACTCCTCCAGGGCGGCGCGCACGGCCGGGTCCAGCTGCTCCAGGGCGTCCTTGATCGCCTGGGCCGGAACGCGTACCGATTCCAGTCGGACCCCGTCGAACTTCTCGGCGAAGTCGATCAGTGCCGCGTCGCCACGATGATGCACGGCCTCGCAGATCGGACGCACCTTCTCCAGGGCGGCCGTGACGTCGAAGTCGGCTCGGGGCAGCAGGTCACGCAGGGCGGGGCCCTCGGGGAGGGCGTCGCCGCGCAGATCGATTCGGGAGATCACGTCTCCAATTCTCTCAGACCGCGCTCGGGCACCGTCCGCCCGTATCAATGGCTGATACAGAACCTGGGAGCGCACGGTTCCGGCCTTCCGGCACAAGTCGGAAGATCAGCTTCACATTCCGCGTTCAGACCGTCACACAACGGGCATCACCGGTTGTACAAAACGACAGAACTGGCGGGTAGCTGGGAAAGAAGGGAACAACCGTGACCGAGGGGACCGGCAGGCGCGCCGGGGACCTGCCGGACGACCTGACCGATGTCGAGGCCGGGATGTGGCAGGCCTTCCGCGACGGCAGCGTGTACGACCTGCGCAGCGGGGACGCTGCGGTGGACGATCCGCACGGGCCGAGCCCCTGGGGGCCGGGGCGGAGCGTCCGCGCGCGGGTGGTCTGCTGGCTGCTGCTGGACGGGCCGCCCGCGCTCGCCGGGCGGGTGTCGTCCCTGAAGCTGACCGGGCTGCGGATCACGGGCACCCTGGACCTCGCCGGGGGCACGGTGGTCCCCTACGTGGAGCTGAAGGGCTGCCGCTTCGAGAACGACGTGCTGCTGCCGGAGGCCCGGTTCACGACCGTGCGCCTGGTGGACTGCGCGGTGCCGCGCCTGGAGGCCGCCCGGGTGCACACCGAGGGCGACCTGCACCTGCCCCGGTGCCGGTTCCTGGCGGGGGTGCGGCTCACCGACGCCCGGATCGGCACGGACCTGCTGCTCAACCAGGCGAACGTGCACCACGACCGCACGGGGCGCTCGATCGCCGCCGACGGGCTGACCGTCGGCCAGGACCTCCAGGCCGAGCTGCTGCGGGCGCACGGCGAGATCAGCCTGCGCAGCGCCAAGATCGGCGCCTCGCTGAGCCTGCGCGGCGCGCAGGTCACCAGCCCGTACACGCGTTTCGCGCTGAACGCGCCCCAGCTGACCGTCGGCCGCACGCTCTATCTGACCCCGGCCGCCCTGGGCTCGCCGCTGCTGAGCGGGGTGACCCCCGCGCGCGGGACGCGGATCCAGCCCTTCGAGTGCCAGGGCGGGCTGCGGCTGGACGACGGGCGCTTCGGGGAGGCGGTGGACCTGGAAGGCGCCCGGTTCGCCTTCACCGACGAGCAGGCGCTGACCCTGCGCCGGGTGCAGGCGCCGGAGCTGCGTTTCCTCGGCGAGCGTCCGCCGCGCGGCCAGGTGGTGCTCTCCGGTGCGCGGATCGCCACCCTCGTCGACCGGGCGGCGGGCTGGCCCGGGCCCGGCTGTCTGCACATGGGCGGCTTCGTCTACGAGAACCTGGTGCCGCGCGGCCCGTTCCCGCTGGCCGAGCGCCTGGACTGGGTGGCGGCGGCGACCGCCGAGTTCAACCCGGAGCCGTACGAGCGGCTGGCGGCGGTGCTGCGCGAGGCGGGTGAGGACGAGGACGCGCGCGAGGTGCTGCTCGCCAAGCACCGCCGCCGCCGCGAGACCCTGCCGCCCGCGGCCAAGCTGTGGGGGTACGTGCAGGACGGGGCCGTCGCCTACGGGTACCGGCCGGGCCGGGCGGCGGTGTGGATGGCGGTGCTGTGGGCGGCCGGATCGCTCGCCTTCGCGCACGCCGGCCGCCCCGAGCCCGGCCCCGGCGCCCACCAGCAGTGGAACCCCGCCCTGTACGCCCTCGACCTGCTGCTGCCGGTCGTCGACTTCGGGCAGGCCAGCCAGTGGCAGCTGGACGGTCCCTGGCAGTGGGTCGCGGCGGCGATGGTGCTGCTGGGCTGGACCCTGGCCACCACCGTGGCGGCGGGCGCGACCCGCATGCTGCGCCGCAGCTGAGCCCGGCCCGCGGCACGGCCGCGCCGACGCGGCGGAACCGGCACCACGGAGTCCGCACGGCGGCACGACCGGGCCCGCGCGGCGGACGGATCACGCGCGGCGGGCCGATCACGCCGGACACACGTGCCGGGCCGATCACGCCGGACACACGTGCCGGGCCGATCACGCCGGACGCACGTGCCGCGTCCGAACAATTGTTGAACAGTCACCTTTTTACTGGACCTTGACCGGTCGCCGTACAACTTTCTCCCGCTTGCCCCGGCCCTCTGGCGCCGCTTCGACCTGCGGACTTTCAATGGTCGGCACCATGGCTCTGCTGCCCCCCTTCATCCGCCCCACCCGGATGGCCAGAACCCCGGCCGGCGCCGCCGCGCGCCCCCTGCCCGGGCTGCCCGCCGACGACGAGGTGCTCCTCGACGCGCCCGACGACCGGCTGGGCCCGGCCCTGGTCGCCGCCGCCCGGGACGACTGGGGGGCCGCCGCACGGCTCCTCGCCGGCACCCGGGAACGGGCCGAGTGGGAAGACCGCGACCGGTACGCGCACCGCCTGGCCGCGTTCGCGCGCTCCCGCGGCGCATGGCTGGACGCCTGGCGCGCCGCCGCCCCAGGCGACCCGGACGCGCTGCTGCTCACCGCCCAGCTCGCCGTGGACCGCGCCTGGCCCTCCCCGGCCAGGGCCGAACTGCTGCGCGAGGTCAGCCCCCTCATCACGGCCGCCGCCCGCGCCGACGACCGCGACCCGGTGCCCTGGCGCGTCGCACTGGACCACGCCCGCGGCAGCCGCGCCGGACACCGCTACTTCGAGGAGCTGTGGGAGGCCGCGGTGCGCCGCGCCCCGCACCACCACGGCTGCCACGTGGCCGCCCTGCGGTACCTGGCCGACTCCTGCCGCGTCCCGACGCAGGACACGCACGGCCCGCACGGCCCTCGCGCCCCGCACACCCCGGGCGCCCGGCACGACTCGCTGCGCGCCTGTTTCGACTTCGCCGACCGGGCGGCCCAGGACGCCCCCTCGGACGCCCTCGTGCAGGGCCTGCCGGTGCGGGCCGCCTTCGCCTGCCTGGCCGAGGACGGGCCCGGGGAGGAGCGGGCCGGGGTGGAGCGGGCCCGGCTGGACGCCGCCGCCGACCGGGCGATCGCGCTGTCCGCCCGGTGCCCGGCGGCGACCCCCCGGTACGCGGAGCTGCGCAACCTGCTGACGTACGTCCTGGTCCGGCTGGGCCGCCACCGGGACGCGCTGGCCCAGCTGCGGCTGATCGGCCCGTACGCCACCTCCTACCCCTGGGACCGGGTGTCCGACGACCCGCTCGGGCTGTTCCTGGAACTGCGCGCCGACGTCCGCTCCGTACGGCTCGGCCCCGTCCCGGGCACCCCGGACTCCGGAGAAACCGGGCGCGGCCGACATGCCGGGACGCGCGGCCATTAGGCTTTTGCGCCGTGACCACCGTCCGGCTCCCGCTCTTCCCCCTGAACTCGGTGCTCTTCCCGGGACTGGTGCTGCCTCTGAACGTGTTCGAGGAGCGCTACCGCGCCATGCTGCGCGCCCTGCTGAAGACGCCCGAGGACGAACCGCGCCGGTTCGCCGTCGTGGCGATCCGTGACGGCCACGAGGTGGCCCCGACGGCTCCGGGCCTGCCCGACCCGACCGCGCTGCCCGAACTCGGCCCGGCGGCCGGCTTCGGCCCCGACCCCGGCCGGGCGTTCCACGGGGTGGGCTGCGTGGCGGACGCGGCGACGATACGGGAGCGGGCGGACGGGACCTTCGAGGTGCTGGCGACCGGCACCACCCGGGTGCGGCTGCTGTCGGTGGACGCCTCCGGGCCGTTCCTCACCGCGGAGCTGGAGGAGCTGCCCGAGGAACCGGGCGACGAGGCGGGCACGCTGGCCCAGGGGGTGCTGCGGTCCTTCCGGCAGTACCAGAAACGGCTGGCCGGCGCGCGGGAGCGGTCGCTGACCGGCGCGGAACTGCCGGACGAGCCGAGCGTGGTGTCGTACCTCGTGGCCGCCGCGATGGTGCTGGACACCCCGACGAAGCAGCGGCTGCTCCAGGCTCCGGACACCTCCTCGCGGCTGCGCGACGAACTGCGGCTGCTGCGCTCGGAGACGGCGATCATCCGCAGCCTGCCCTCGTTGCCGTCCCCGGACCTGACACGGGGGCCCACCAGCTTCAACTGAGGCGGCGCGGGACGGACGGGCGAGCAGGCGAACGACGAGCGCAGGGAGAGATCGGGGCCGCATGGCGAAGAAGACGAAGAAGCAGCAGCAGTCCGGGGGGACCCCCGCCACGGTGGCCCTGACCGCGGCGGGCGTGCGCCACGCCGTCCACTCCTACGAGCACGACCCGGCCCACCCCTCCTACGGCGAGGAGGCGGCCGAGGCGATGGGCGTCTCGCCGGAACGGGTGTTCAAGACGCTGGTCGCGGACGTCGACGGCGCCCTGACGGTGGCCGTCGTGCCGGTGGCGGGCTCCCTCGACCTGAAGGCCCTGGCGTCGGCGGTCGGCGGCAAGCGCGCGGCAATGGCGGACCCCGCCCTGGCCGAGCGCACCACGGGCTACGTCCGCGGCGGCATCAGCCCGCTGGGCCAGCGCAAGAAGCTCCCCACCGTCCTGGACGCCTCGGCGACGGACCACGCCACGATCTGCGTCTCGGCGGGCCGCAGAGGCCTGGAGGTCGAACTCTCCCCCGCCGACCTGGCCCGCCTGACCAGCGCGGTACTGGCCCCCATCGGCCGAGCCTGACGCCCTGGGGCCGCTTCCCACCTCCCGCTTCCCGCTTCCCGTTCCCGCCGGGCCGGTGCCCCGGCGGGCGGCGTGCCCCCGGCCCCGAGCCTCGGCCGCCCGGCCCAGGCCGCCGAGCGTCCGGCGCGCTTCGGCGGACCGGCGCCCCGGGGCCGGCCCGGGCCCGTGAGCCCCGGCCGTTCGGTTACGCCGGCGAGGGGCCCTCGTGGGACTCCTGGGTGTACGGGTCCGGGTCGCGGGGCCCGAAGAGGGCCGTCACCGCCAGGTGGACCACCAGGGCGGCCAGCGGCCACGCCAGCAGCGCGCCCTTGGCGCCCAGCCGGAGCGGGGCCGGGAAGGTCCTGCCCTCGCCCACGGACCTGGCGTGCGCGACGACGTCCTGCTGGGGGCCGAGCCACACGCCGAGCCGCCAGGCCAGCAGCGAGCCGAGGAGCGCGCCCACGCACAGGGCCACCACCAGGGGCACTCCCCCGCGCCGGCGCAGCAGGAAGACGACCGCCGCGCTCAGCACCCCGAAGCCGACGGCCAGCAGCGTGAACGTTCCGTCGACGCCGATCGCCTGCTCGCCCTCGGTGTCCTTGAGGTAGACGACCCAGCTGTTCCCGGTGACGTTCCCGACCAGGGGGACCCGCGGCGCCAGCCACAGCCACAGGAGCCCCAGCAGGACACCGCCGAGCGCCACGGCGACCGTGACCACGGCGGCCTCCCGGAATTCGGTCCTCATCCCGGGGCCGTCCTGTCCGTACACCGAACCCTCCGTCCCACCGCCGCCGGCGGATGCCTGCCAGGGCTGTCCCGGCGCGCTTCCGGCGGGCGGCTGCGCCGGGGGCTGCGCGGACCCGGCGGGCCGGTCGGGCCCGGACGCCTGGTCGGGCTCGGACGGCTGGGCGGGCTCGGACGGCTGGGCGGGCCGCCGGTTCGGCGGCGTAGGGGGAGTCAACGGAGCGGTCACCCTGTCATCGTGCCAGGTGACTCCACCGGCCGCGTCACCGGACGGCCGCCCGGCGGTAGGCCCAGGTGGCCACGGCCAGCGAGACCACCCCGACCCCGGCGCAGACCGCCATGTCGATCCCCACCCACGCCCAGTCGGGACGGCCCGCGAAGCTGCGGGCGTAGGCCTCCACGCCGTAGGTCGAGGGCAGCAGGTCGCGCGCGAGGCGGATGATCTCCGGCATCCGCTCGGGCGGCAGCACCCCGAGCAGCAGCGCGGCCGACATGCCCAACTGGCCCAGCAGCGTGGCGAGTTCCGGCCGGGGGGCGAGCAGCCCGCAGGCGGCACCCAGTCCGGAGAGGGCCGCGCCCGCGAGCGGGATCACCGCCACGAGCACCCACAGGTTGCCCAGCGGCAGCCCGAACAGCACGCAGCCGAAGACCGCGGTCACGAGTGTTCCGGGCACCGTGAAGGAGGCGTACGCCGCCGCTGCGCCCAGCACCACGGCCGCGGGCGGCACGGGCAGCGTCGCGTAGTGGTCGAGCCCGCCGCTGGACCGCAGCTGGCCGAAGTACTGCGCGAGCAGGTTGAGGGCGACGTAGGCGACGACGACGATCGACGCGCCGGCCACCACGGACTCGGCCTCGCCGCCGCCGCTGACCACGCCCCGCATCATGATCATGATGCCGACGGACTGGAAGGTCGCCACGAACAGCAGCGGGATACGCGCCACCCGCGCCCGGGACAGCTGGGCCCGGTACACGGCCGCCAGGGACGGCCACAGCCGCGCCCGCGGCCCGAGTGCGGCGACCGCCGGCCGTGCGGGGCCGGTGTCCTGCGCGGCCGTCGCGCCGGCCAGCACGTCGGCGGGTACGACACTCACGTCGAACTGCTCCTCTGCTCCACTGCCTGCCCCAGGCCCTGTCCACGACGTAGTCCGGGCACCGCTCACGCCTTCACCAGCCCCTGCCGGGCGGCGCCGCCCAGCGCCAGGTACACGTCCTCCAGGCTGGGCGTGGTGAGGGTGAAGTCGTCCAGGGCGGCGAAGGCGGCTCCGCCGGTGACCGTGGCGACGACGGCGCGGGCCTCCTCCGGCGCGAGCCGCAGCGTCCAGCGCCGCCCGGACCGGGCGGCCCGCTCCTGGAGCGCGGCCACCTCCGGGACGTCCAGGGGCGCGCGCTCGCGCCACACCAGCTCGACCCGCACCTCGCCGGAGACCCGCTCCTTGAGCCCGGCCGGGGTGTCGCAGGCGATGACCCGCCCCCGGTCGAGGACGGCGACCCGGTCGAGGACGGTCTCGGCCTCGATGACGTTGTGGGTGACCAGCAGGACGGTGGTGCCGTGCTCGGCGCGCCGCCGGTCCACGGCCGACCACACCGCGCGCCGCGCCACGGGGTCCATGCCGGTGGTGGGCTCGTCGAGCACGAGCAGCGGGCGCTCGCCGACCAGCGCGGCGGCGAAGCAGGCCAGCCGGCGCTGGCCGCCGGAGAGCTTCTTCAGCGGGCGTCCGGCGATCGGCGCGAGGCCGAGTTCGTCGAGGACGGCGTCGCGCTCGGCCCGGGCCGAGCGCACGTCGAGGCCGCGCAGCCGGCCGGTGGTCTCGGCGGCGAGCGAGACGGTCAGCTCGTCCAGGGCGCTGGACTCCTGTCCGAGGTAGGCCAGGAGGCGGGCGGCCCGCTCGGGGTGGGCCACGATGTCGTGGCCGAGGATCTCGACGGTGCCGCGGTCGGGCCGCATCAGTCCGGTGAGCTGCCGCACCAGGGTGGACTTCCCGGCGCCGTTGGGTCCGAGCAGTCCGAAGATCTCTCCGCGCCCGACGTCCAGCTCCACCTCGTCGGTGGCCCGCACCTCGGGGGTGCCGGGGGTGCCGCGCCGGCCACGGGCGGCGGGATAGGTCTTGGTCAGTCCGCGCACCGCGCACACGACGTCGTCGGTGTGCCGAAGTCCCGGTGCCGCGCGCTTACTCACAAGGGACGAGAGTACGGGGTCCGCGGCCTTTACTCGTCCTTGGGGCGACCTCTCCCCGTTCCTCCGGTGTCCCCGGGCCGGGGTCAGTCGCCCGCCGGGGTGTGCCCGGCGGCCGTGCGGACGTCGATCTCCCGCCAGAACCCGGCCCGGATCGCGTACCGGTCGTGCTCGTCGATCTGGTCGTCCTTGTGCGCGAGCAGCCCGAACCGGGCGGCGTAGCGCAGCAGCTCGCCGTCGATGCGGTGCGGCACGCGCGGGTACATCGACGACAGTTTCTGCAGGTGGGACTGGTCACCGAGGCGTTCCATCCAGCGCCTGGCGAACACCTGTCCGACCTCGTACGGGTCACCGCCGACGGTCGTGATGTCCTCCTCCCGGTCCGCCCAGCGCTGCTCGGCCGTGGTGAGCTGGGCCAGGGTCGGCATGGAGGCGGCGTCGGGCGGCTCGGCGGCCACGCCGGGCCGGTCCACCCAACCCTTGTCCGAGGACCAGCGCAGGGTGGCGGTGGCGGGCTGCCGGTCGGCCGGCTGGGCGCCGGGGGCACGCAGGGCGGCGAGGTCCTTGGGGGTGGGGACGCCGCCCTTGACGGTGACCGGCAGCCGCTCCTCGGTGCCGCTGCGCGCCCCGGCGGCCACGGTGTGCCGCGGCTCCTCGGCGGGGCGCTCCCGGGTGGCGGAGAGGCCGGACTCGGGCAGCGGCGCGGAGAGGATCGCCGCGATCTCGGGGCGGGGCGCGGGCGGCGGGGCGCAGACGCCGCCGAGGTCCTTGGCGCGGACGGCCTTGGTGATCCAGTTGCGGTCCAGGACGCGGCGCTCGTCGGCCTCGGCGACCAGGTCCTCGGACTGGTTGTAGTCGCCGTCGGCGGCCTGCACGGCCCACAGGTGGACGGCGACGCCGTGCTCCTTGGCGGCCATCATGCCGGGCAGCAGATCGCCGTCGCCGGTGACGAGGACGACGTCGGAGCAGGCGCGGTTGCGGGCCAGTTCGGTCAGTTCGGCGTGCATGGCGGCGTCCACGCCCTTCTGCGCCCAGCGTCCGTCGCTGCGGGTCAGCGCGCCGAGCCGGACGGTGACCCGGGGCATCACACGCAGCCGGCGGTGCTCGGGCTGGGGCACGCGGTCGGGGGCGCCGTCGAACCAGTAGATGCGCAGCAGCGGCCGCTCGGTCTCGGACTCGGCCTGTTCGCGCAGCCCCTGGATGAGCGCGGTGTGGTCGACGGTGATCCGGGACCGTGACGGCTCGCCGGCGAGGAGGCTCGCGGCGGCCCCCAGCAGGTACCCGGCGTCCACCAGGACGATGCAGCGGTCCACGCGATCCACCCTCTTTCCGGGGAGGTTGCTCAGGGATGTGCTTCGGGCTTCTTTCGAGTCTGCCCGACGGCGCCGGGGTTAACGGCCCGAACTCGATCTTCGGCGTGGCGTTTCGGGGGTCCGTGGTCCGATGACCCTTGTTACATACGGTAATTATCCGACATGCGTTCATTGTCGGCGTATGTGAATCTGGTCGCGGCCCTGGCCCCTAGATCCCCCACAGGAGGCTGATCACCATGGCCAAGAACCGCAAGCAGGACCGCAGCCGGCAGAAGGCGTCCGTGGCCGCGAACGGCCCGCGCGAGACGGAGCACTCCGTGTCGGAACCGCAGCCCGAGCACCACGGGCCGCAGCTCAGTCCCACGGACGTGGCCCGCAAGGGCCGGCAGAAGCGCTTCGGCCACAACTGAGGCCGCGGCGGGGGCCGTCGAGCCGGCCCTGGCACCTTCGAGGGGCGTACCCGATGCGCACGGGGACGCCCCTCCCCTCTTTTTTTGAGGCTCGGTTCGCCTCCGGAGCGCCGGAGCCGGCGCCGGGACCCCGACCGTGCTCGGCCCTTCGGGCCTCCGCTCGCTCGTGGTCCGCCTCCGGCGCGCCCCTCCGGCTCACTCGCCGCGGCTGCTCAGCCCGCCAGGCAGGAGGGGCCGAGCAGCACCTTGAGGTCGCCGAAGAGGGCGGGGTCGGGCTTGACCCGGTGCCGGTCCAGGCGCAGCACCGTCGTCCTGGACGGGCCCTGGAGCTTGATCCGGACCTCGCTGTCGCCCTTGTGGTGGGTGAGGATCTCGCCGAGGCGGCTGACCATGGGCGGGGTGACGCGGGTGGCCGGGATGGTGAGGACCACGGGCGCGTTGGTGCCCGCGTTCGACAGGTCGGGGACCTGGAGTTCCATGGCGACCAGGCGCGGCACGTCCTCGCGCTTGTCGAGGCGGCCTTTGACGAACACCACGGCGTCCTCGACGAGTTGGGTGGACACCAGCTGGTAGGTGGCGGGGAAGAACATGCACTCGATGGAGCCGGCCAGGTCCTCGACGGTGGCGATCGCCCAGGCGTTGCCCTGCTTGGTCATCTTGCGCTGGAGGCCGGAGATGATGCCGCCGATGGTGACGACCGCGCCGTCGGCGTGCTCGCCGCCGGTGAGCTGGGCGATGCCCGCGTCGGCCTTGTCGGAGAGCACGTGCTCCAGGCCGAAGAGCGGGTGGTCGGAGACGTAGAGACCGAGCATCTCGCGTTCCTGGGCGAGCAGGTAGGTCTTGTCCCACTCCTCGGTGGTGAACTCCACGTCGAGGCCGAAGCCGGGCTCGCTGCTGGTCTCCTCGCCCATCCCGCCGAAGAGGTCGAACTGGCCCTCGGCCTCCTTGCGCTTGACCGCGACCACGTTGTCGATCATCGGCTCGTACTGCGCGGTGAGGCCCTTGCGGGTGTGCCCCATGGTGTCGAAGGCGCCCGCCTTGATCAGCGACTCGGTGGTGCGCTTGTTGCAGACGACGGCCTCGACCTTGTCGAGGTAGTCCGGGAAGGAGGAGTACTTCCCCTTGGCCTTGCGGCTCCTGATGATCGACTCGACGACGTTCGTGCCGACGTTGCGGACGGCGGAGAGGCCGAAGAGGATCACGTCGTCACCCTGGGCGGCGAAGTTCGCCTCCGACTCGTTGACGTTGGGCGGGAGGACCTTGATGCCCATGCGGCGGCACTCGTTGAGGTAGACCGCCGACTTGTCCTTGTCGTCCTTGACGGAGGTCAGCAGCGCCGCCATGTACTCGGCGGGGTGGTTGGCCTTCAGGTAGGCGGTCCAGTAGGACACCAGGCCGTACGCCGCCGAGTGCGCCTTGTTGAACGCGTAGCCGGCGAAGGGGACCAGGACGTCCCACAGGGCCTGGATGGCCTCGTCGCTGTAGCCGTTCTTCTTGGCGCCGGCCTGGAAGATGGTGAAGTTCTTCGCCAGTTCGTCGGGCTTCTTCTTGCCCATCACGCGGCGCAGGATGTCGGCCTCGCCGAGCGAGTAGCCGGCGATGATCTGGGCGGCCTTCTGCACCTGCTCCTGGTAGACGATCAGGCCGTAGGTGACGTCCAGGACCTCCTTGAGGGGCTCTTCCAGCTCCTTGTGGATCGGGGTGATCTCCTGGAGGCCGTTCTTGCGCAGCGCGTAGTTGGTGTGCGAGTCCATGCCCATGGGGCCCGGCCGGTACAGCGCGGAGACGGCGGAGATGTCCTCGAAGTTGTCGGGTTTCATCAGGCGCAGCAGGGAGCGCATGGGGCCGCCGTCGAACTGGAAGACGCCGAGGGTGTCGCCGCGCTGGAGGAGGTCGAAGGTGGTCGGGTCGTCCAGCGGGAGGCTCAGGAGATCGATGTCGATCCCCTTGTTGGACTTCACCATCTTGACGGCGTCGTCCATGATCGTCAGGTTGCGCAGGCCGAGGAAGTCCATCTTCAGCAGGCCGAGCGACTCGCAGCTCGGGTAGTCCCACTGGGTGATGGTCACGCCGTCGGTGTGCCGGACCCACACGGGCACGTGCTCGGTGATGGTCTCGCTGGACATGATCACGCCGGCGGCGTGCACGCCCATCTGCCGCACCAGGCCCTCGACGCCCTTGGCGGTGTCGATGACCTTCTTCACGTCCGGCTCGTTCTCGTACATCGAGCGGACCTCGCCGGCCTCCGAGTAGCGGGGGTGCGAGGGGTCGGTGATGCCGTTGAGGTCGATGCCCTTGCCGAGGACGTCGGCGGGCATCGCCTTGGTGATGCGGTCGCCCATCGCGTACGGGTAGCCCAGCACGCGCGCGGAGTCCTTGATCGCGTTCTTCGCCTTGATCTTGCCGTAGGTGCCGATCATGGCGACCTTGTCGGCGCCGTACTTCTCCGTGACGTACCTGATCACCTCGACGCGCCTGCGCTCGTCGAAGTCGATGTCGACGTCGGGCATGGAGACGCGCTCGGGGTTGAGGAACCGCTCGAAGATCAGGCCGTGCGGGATCGGGTCGAGGTCGGTGATGCCCATGGCGTAGGCGACGATCGAGCCGGCCGCCGAGCCGCGGCCCGGGCCGACCGCGATGCCGTTGTTCTTGGCCCACATGATGAAGTCGGCGACGACGAGGAAGTAGCCCGGGAACCCCATCTGGATGATGACGTCCATCTCGTACTCGACCTGCTTCTGGCGGTCCTCGGGAATGCCGCCGGGGAAGCGGCGCTCCATGCCGCGCCGGACCTCCTCCTTGAACCAGGTGACCTCGGTGTAGCCCTCGGGGATGTCGAACTTGGGCATGAGGTCGCGCTTCTCGAACATGCCCGTGGTGTCGACCATCTCGGCGATCAGGAGCGTGTTGGCGCAGCCCTCCTGCCAGGCGTCCGAGGAGTCGATGGCGTACATCTCGTCCGTGGACTTCAGGTAGTAGCCGGTGCCGTCGAACTTGAAGCGGTCGGGGTCGGAGAGGTTCTTGCCGGTCTGGATGCACAGCAGGGCGTCGTGGGCGCCGGCCTCGTGCGCGTAGGTGTAGTGCGAGTCGTTGGTGACCAGCGGGGGGATGCCGAGCTTCTTGCCGATCTCGAGCAGGCCGTCGCGGACCCGGTGCTCGATGTCGATGCCGTGGTCCATCAGCTCCAGGAAGTAGCGGTCCTTGCCGAAGATGTCCTGGTAGTCGGCGGCGGCCTTCAGCGCCTCGTCGTACTGGCCGAGCCGCAGCCGGGTCTGCACCTCGCCCGAGGGGCAGCCGGTGGAGGCGACGATGCCCTTGGACCACTGGGCGATGGTCTCCTTGTCCATGCGGGGCCACTTCTGCAGCCAGCCCTCGGCATAGGCGTCGGAGGAGAGGCGGAAGAGGTTGTGCAGGCCCTCCCGGTCCACCGCCCACATCGTCTTGTGGGTGTAACCGCCGGAACCGGAGACGTCGTCCCGCTTCTGGTGCGGCTGGCCCCAGCGGATCTTGCGCTTGTTGCGCCGGGACTCGGGGGCGACGTAGGCCTCGATGCCGATGATCGGGGTGACCCCGGCCTTCTTCGCGGAGTGGAAGAAGTCGTACGCGCCGTGCAGGTTGCCGTGGTCGGACATGGCGATGTGCGTCATGCCCATCTCGTTGCACGCGTCGAACATGTCCTTCAGCCGCGCGGCACCGTCCAGCATCGAGTACTGGGTGTGGACGTGCAGGTGCGTGAACGGCGGCTTCGACACGGTGCGGCCTCCTGGGGAACGGATCGGCGACGGGCTGCGGACGGTCTGGGGGTCAGCGTCGAAGTCTATGCCCCGGCACCGACACCCGGCGGCCCGCCGGGTGTACCTTCACCGGGATCCGTGACACTGCCGGGGGTCCGTGACGCCGGACACGAGAACCGGGCACTCGGCCGTGGCGTCGGACGTTGGTGGAAGGGGAGATCCGTCCCCTCATTCACGCACCACCCCGTACCAGGAGGCACCCCGCGATGTCGGTCCCCCAGCTCAGTGACGAGCAGCGCGGCGAGGAGATCCTCTCCGTCTTCGACACCGCCTTCGGCGAGCTGCTGGCCGCCGACCCGGCCGCGTTCCGCGTGAAGTTCCGGAAGATGGCGTCCTCCGCCTTCGCGTTCTACCGGGGCACGGCGTGCCTCTTCTACCACGACCTGGCCCGGGGGAAGGCGGGGCCGGACGGCGCGCGGACGGCCGGCGGCCCCTACCTGGACGAGCGCACCTCGCGCGTGTGGATCCACGGCGACCTGCACGCGGAGAACTTCGGCACCTACATGGATTCGAACGGCCGTCTGGTCTTCAACGTCAACGACTTCGACGAGGCCTACGTCGGCCCCTTCACCTGGGACGTCAAGCGCTTCGCCGCCTCCATCGCCCTGGTGGGGTACGCCAAGGCGCTCAGCGACGCGCAGATCACGGAACTGGTGACGGTCTACGCGAGCGCCTACCGCGAGCGGATCCACGCCCTGGCCACCGGCGCCAAGAGCGACGAGGTGCCGCCTTTCACCCTGGACACCGCCGAGGGCCCGCTGCTGGACGCGCTGCGCGACGCCCGCTCGCTGACCCGGTTCTCCCTGCTGGAGTCGATGACCGAGATCCGCGACTTCGAGCGCCGCTTCGCGCCCGGCGGCGGCTCCATCGAGCTGGACGCCGCCACCCGCTACAAGGTGCTCGCCGCCTTCGACGGCTACCTGGAGACGCTCCCGGAGTCGTCGCTGGCCCGCCCGGACTCCTACCGGGTGAAGGACGTCGTGGGCCGCCGGGGCATCGGGATCGGCTCGGCCGGGCTGCCCTCCTACAACATCCTGCTGGAGGGCAACAGCGACGCCCTGGAGAACGACGTCGTGATCTACATCAAGCAGGCCCAGACCCCGGCCGTCTCGCGGCACGTCACGGACCGGGCGATCCGCGACTACTTCCAGCACGAGGGCCACCGCACGGTGATCTCGCAGCGCGCCCTGCAGGCGCACGCCGACCCGTGGCTGGGCTGGACCGAGCTGGACGGCGCGGGCCAGCTGGTGGCGGAGGTCTCGCCGTACGCCGTCGACCTGGACTGGGACGACATCGACGACCCGGAGGAGATCGCGCAGGTCGTCGCCGACCTCGGCCGGGCCACGGCGACCATGCACGCGGCGGCCGACGACCAGTCCGGCGAGTCCCTGGTGCCGTTCTCCACCGAGCGGGCCATCGACGCGGCGATCGCCGCCGACGAGGAGGGCTTCGCCCCGCTCCTCGTCGACTTCGCGCACGCCTACGGGGCCCGCGCGCGCGGGGACCACCAGATCTTCGTCGACCTGTTCCGCAACGGCCGGATCCCAGGTCTGTGACGGGGCGGCCGCTCACAGGGACCCTTTAGGAGCCCCTTACCGGCAGACGTGCCAGACTCTCCTTCTGCTATGGACATATCCGGGACCCGACTCAGAGCCGTGCGCGCGGCGCTGTTCACGGCGGTGGTCGTGACGCTCAGCACCGCGTCGCACGTCCTGCTGTCCCAGGTCCCGCTGCCGCTGAACACGGTGGCCTCGGTCGCGGGCGCCGTGTTCGTGCTCGCCTACGCCCTGGCCGGCCGCGAGCGCGGCTTCGGGCGGATCGCCGCCCTGCTGATTCCGCTGGAGCTGGCGGCCGACACCGTCTTCACCACCGGCCAGCACGTCTGCTACGGCACCGCGGGCGGCCCGCTGGCCGGCCCCCTGCGCTCGGTCGGCTGGGACGTCCTGTGCGGCAACGGCACGCACGTCGGCACCCCGCTGGCCCGGATGACCGGCACCGGCACCGACCGGCTCGCGGTGCTGCTCTCCCACGCGGACCCGGCCACCGCCTGGCTGCTGCTCGGCGCGCACGTCGGCGTGGGCCTCCTCGCCGCCGGCTGGCTGCACCGCGGCGAGCGGGCGCTGGCCCAGCTGCTGCGCGCGGTGGCCGCCACCACCTTCCGGCCCCTGCTGATCGCGGTCGCGGTGACCGCGGTCCGCCGCGGTCCCGCGGTCCACCGGCCCACGCGCCCCGCGCCGCACCGCACCGCCCTGCGCACCCGCCTGCTCGTGCACTCCCTGGGACGACGCGGACCACCTCGTCCGACCGCCCCGGCCCACCGCCCCGCCCCCGCCCCCGCCCTCGGCTGAGCGGCGACGGCCGGTCCGGGCCGCCCGGTCCCCCACCACGTCATATGCATCCCGCGCACGAAGCTGCGCGTCCCACAGGAGAACACCACCATGAGCAAGCGGAACAGCCAGTCGGCGAAGACGGCGGCCCGGGAGCGGCTGCGCGCCGAGCGCGAGCGCGAGGCCAAGCGCGCCAAGGCCAAGCGGCAGATCACCGTCGCCGCCTCCGTCGTCGTCGTGCTGGCGGCGGCCGGCGGCATCGGCTACGCCGTCGTCCAGGCCAACAAGCCCGGCCACTGGGACGCGGTGAAGGACGACAAGGTCGTCGCGCCCGCCAACACCTCGGGCACCGACGGCACGACCGTGATCCTCGGCAAGTCCACCGCCGCCAAGACCCTCAAGGTCTACGAGGACCCGCGCTGCCCGGTCTGCGCCCAGTTCGAGCAGACCGTCGGCTCGACCCTGAAGAAGGACCTCGACGACGGCAAGTTCAAGATGCAGTTCATCTCCGGCACCTTCCTCGACGACCACGACAACGGCGAGGGCTCGAAGAACGCGCTGAGCGCCCTGGGCGCCGCGCTCGACGTCAGCCCCGAGGCGTTCCTGGAGTACAAGACCGCGCTCTACTCCGCCAAGTGGCACCCGGACGAGAACGACGACAAGTTCAAGGACGACAGCTACCTGCTGAAGGTCGCGGACACCGTCTCGGCGCTCAAGGGCAACGCCAAGTTCCAGACGGCGGTCAAGAACGGCACGTACGACCCCTGGGCCATGGCGATGTCGAAGACCTTCGACGACAACAAGGACAAGGTGTCCGGCACCCCCAGCCTGGTCATGGACGGCAAGAAGCTCACCACCCCCGGCTCGGACAACGCGCCGATGACCGTGCAGGACTTCGACTCGGTGGTCGGCGCCGCGCTGAAGGGCTGATCCGGGCGGCCCGGATCCGCGCGGCTGCCCCGCGGTCCGCGCCGGTCCGTGCCGGTTCACGCCAACCTCCGCCGAAGAGCGGGCGAACTTTTGCCGGTTCGCCCGCTCTCGGCGTGTACTCGTCAGTAATCTGATCGGCCGTGACCAGCCGACACAGATCGTCCGCCCCCGTCCCGACGCCACCGCGCCCCGACGGCCCCCCGCTCGCACCCCGCCGCCGTACGGTCGTCAAGGCCGCCGCGGCCACCGCCGTCCTGGCCGCGCCGCTCGCCGCCGCGCTGCCGGCCCGCGCCGCCACCGCGGCGCCCGCCTTCCTGCACGGCGTGGCCTCCGGCGACCCGCTGCCCGACGGCATCCTGCTGTGGACCAGGGTGACCCCGGTCCCGGAGGCCGTACCGGGCTCCGGTGAGGGGCCCGACACCGAGGTGAGCTGGGTGGTGGCCCGCGACAAGGCGTTCACCGCCGTCGTCGCCCGGGGCTCCACCACCGCGACCGCCGCCTGCGACCACACCGTGAAGGCCGACATCCGGGGCCTGCGGCCGGCCACCGACTACTGGTTCCGCTTCTCGGCCGGCGGCACCGACTCGCCGGTGGCCCGCACCCGGACCGCGCCCGCCCACGACGCCGCCGTCTCCTCACTGCGCTTCGGCGTGGTCTCCTGCGCCAACTGGGAGGCCGGCCGCTTCGCGGCCTACCGCCACCTCGCCGACCGCGGCGACCTCGACGCCTGGCTGCACCTCGGCGACTACATCTACGAGTACAGGTCGGGCGAGTACGCGGCCCGGGGCACAGTCGTACGCCCGCACGAACCGGCGCACGAGATCGTCACCCTCGCCGACTACCGCGTCCGGCACGCCCGGTACAAGACCGACCCCGATCTCCAGGCGCTGCACCACACGGCGCCCGTCATCGCGATCTGGGACGACCACGAGTTCGCCGACAACGCCTGGTCCGGCGGCGCGGTCAACCACACCGAGGGGGCCGAGGGCGCCTGGAGCGACCGCCAGGCCGCGGCCAAGCAGGCCTACTTCGAGTGGATGCCGGTGCGCCCGGCCGTGGCGGGCACCACCTACCGCCGGCTGCGCTTCGGCCGGCTCGCCGACCTGTCCCTGCTGGACCTGCGGTCCTTCCGCTCCCAGCAGGCGTCCACCGGCAGCGGCTCGGTCGACGACCCGGACCGTACGATCACCGGCCGCGCCCAACTGGACTGGCTCAAGGCGGGCCTGGCGGCGTCCGACACCACCTGGCGGCTGGTCGGCAACTCGGTGATGATCTCCCCCTTCGTCGTCGGCTCGCTCTCCGCCGACCTGCTGAAGCCGCTGGCGAAGCTCCTGGGCCTGCCGCAGGAGGGCCTGGCCGTCAACACCGACCAGTGGGACGGCTACACCGACGACCGCCGCGAACTGCTGGGCCACCTGCGCGCCCACGCCGTCCGCAACACCGTCTTCCTGACCGGGGACATCCACATGGCGTGGGCGAACGACGTACCGGTGGACGCGGGGACGTACCCGCTGTCGCCCTCGGCCGCCACCGAGTTCGTGGTCACCTCGCTGACCTCGGACAACCTCGACGACATGGTCAAGGTCCCCGAGGGCACCGTCTCCGCGGTCGCCGCGCCGGTGATCCGGGCCGCCAACCGGCACGTCCACTGGGTCGACACCGACCGCCACGGCTACGGCGTCCTGGACATCACCCCCGAACGCGCGCAGATGGACTACTACGTCGTCTCCGACCGCACGAGCGCGAACGCGACCTCGGCCTGGGCGCGTTCGTACCGCACGCGCAGCGGCACGCAGAGGATCGAGCGGACCTACGACCCGGTCTAGGCCGTGTCGCGGGTTTCCTCCCGCCCTCCGGGCGACGACGGGAATCCGAGGACAGGGTCTGGTGCCGGGGCGCCGCGGGGTTCACCCGAGGCTGTCGAGGAAGCCGAGCGCCACCCGCCAGGTGGCCTCGGCGGCCTGGGCGTCGTAGTCCGGCAGGCCGGGGTCGGTGTAGAGGTGGCCGGCCCCGGCGTACCGGTAGATCTCCACGTCGGCGCCGGTGCGGCCCATCTGCAGGTACCAGGCGCTCAGCCAGTCGTCCGTCTCGAACGGGTCGGGTTCGGCCACGTGCAGTTGGACCGGCAGCTCGTCGGCCTGGACACCCGGAGCGATGTCGGACGTGCCGTGCAGGAGCAGCAGGCCGCGCGCCTTGTCGTCGCCGAGGGCGAGGGTCTGGGCGATGGAGGCGCCGAGCGAGAACCCGGCGTAGACCAGGCCGCGCTCCGAGTAGGGGGCCGCGGCCAGCACGGCCCGCCTGAGCAGCTCGTCCTTGCCGATCTCGTCCTTGAACGCCATGCCGTCCTCGACCGAGTCGAACGTACGGCCCTCGAAGAGATCGGGTGTCCACACCTCGTGCCCGGCGGCCCGCAGCCGGTCCGCGGCCTGCCGCACCGCGGGTCTGAGGCCATGGGTGGAGTGGAAGAGCATGATGTTCATGAGGCCATGGTGCCAGCCGGGTACGACAACGCCCGCGCGCACCCGCCCGGACACGGGCGCCCGGGCACCCTGCACGGCCCCCGGCCCCCGGGGCCCGCCCCCGGACGCGAGCGTCCGCGCGCGGACGCCCCGGATGTGAACGTCCTGCGTGGGCCTCGCCACACGGGCCCGGCCCTACCCAGGAACCGCCGCAAGACACATGTTCGTGTCCGGCCACCGCCGGTTACGTTCGCAGGCATGGAGAACGCACTCCGCCCGCTCGTCGTGATCGGCGGCTCGGTCGTCCTCACCCTGGTCATCGGCTGGGCCACCGACCTGTTGCTGCGCAAGGCCGACGGACGGCACCACGAGACGCCCCTGTGGGGCCTGCTGCGCCGCGCTCGCGTGCCCTACCAACTCGTCCTGTGCTCCGCCCTGCTCAGAGGCTCCTACGACCGGGCCGAACTCCTGGACGAGCACCGGGACGGCGTCGCCCGGGCGTTGACCCTGGTGCTGATCGGGTCCGCGGCCTGGCTCGCCGTGCGCATCGCGGCGGCCGTCGTCGAGACCTCGTACGCGCGCTACGCCAGCGCCCGCGCGCACCGGGACCCCGCCCGGGTACGGCGGGTGCGCACCCAGGTCGAGCTGATCATGCGGGTGGTCACCGCGATCGTCATGGTGGTGGCCGCCGCGTCGATGCTGCTGACCTTCCCGGCGATGCGCGCGGCCGGCGCCTCGCTGCTGGCCTCGGCCGGCATCCTCGGCATCGTCGCCGGTGTCGCCGCGCAGTCCACCCTGTCCAACATGTTCGCCGGGCTGCAGATCGCCTTCGGCGACATGGTGCGCATCGGCGACACCGTCGTCGTGAACGGCGAGTGGGGCACCGTCGAGGAGATCACCCTGACCTTCCTGACCGTGCGGACCTGGGACGAGCGCCGGATCACCATGCCGGTCTCGCACTTCACGTCCAACCCGTTCGAGAACTGGTCGCGCGGCACCCCGCAGATGACCGGCACCGTCTTCTGGCACCTCGACCACTCGGCGCCGCTGGAGGCGATGCGCGAGAAGCTGCGCGACATCCTGCGCGCCTGTCCGGCCTGGGACGGCCGCGCCTACAACCTGCAGATCACCGACACGACCCCGAACACCATCCTGGTGCGGGCGCTGATGACCGCGAAGGACTCCGACGACATCTGGACGGTGCGGGTCGCGGTGCGCGAGGAGATGCTCCGCTGGCTGTGCGAGGAACACCCCTCCGCGCTGCCCCGCGTCAACACGGCCGAGGCGGAGCCGCCGCGGGGCCGGGCGGGCGGCAGGGGCGCGGCCGGCGGCGGGGCGGTGCGGCCCGCTCCGCCTTCCCTGCCCTCCCTGGACAAGTCCCGTACCGGCCGCGGCTGACGGCTCGTCCGCCGGTGCCTCAGCGGCCGCGTTCCGCGCCGCCGTTGACCTGGATGATCTGCGAGGTCACGTGGGCGGCGGCCGGGGAGGCCAGCCAGTGCAGGGTGGCGGCGACGTCGCCGGGGGTGCCGGGGCGGCCCGTGGAGGTCTCGGCGACCAGCTGCGCGCGGCGGGGCTCGTCCATCGCGTCGCCGAAGAACTCGGTGTCCTCGATGTAGCCGGGCGCGACGACGTTGACCGTGATGCCGTGCGGCCCCAACTGCCGGGCCAGATCGTGGGCGTAGGGGTGCAGGGCCGCCTTGGAGGCGGCGTAGGCGCCGGTGCCCGAACCCCGGTAGGCGGCGATGGAGCTGAGGAACAGCACGCGTCCGCCGGGCTCGGCGAGCCGGTGCCGGAGGGCTTCGGTGAGCAGTACGGCGGTCAGTGTGTTGAGCCGGAAGTTGACCTTCCACTGGTCGGCGACCCGGTCGAGCGGATCGTCCCGCTCCACCGGTGGTTCGAGCAGCCCGGTGCCGCCCGCGCTGTGCACGAGCACGTCCACGGCGCCCATCTCGTCGGCCACGAAGCGGGCCACCCGCCGTACGCCGTCCACGTCACCGAGGTCGGCGGCGCAGACGAGCGCCCCGGGCACCCCCGCCTTGCGCAGGACCTCCTCCCGCCGCCCGAGCAGCAGGACCTGGTCTCCTCCGGCCGCGAACATCTGTGCGGTGGCCAGTCCGATCCCGGTACCGCCACCGCTGATCACCACGTTGCGTGTCATGTACCCGAGCCTAGGCCCTGCCCGGCGGACAGGGCCCGGTCGGCGCACCCCGCCGCGGGGGTCAGCGCAGACTGCGTACGTCGAGGTGGCGCAGCACCCGGTCGACGATCTCCGGGTCGGCCCCCGGCTCGCTGCGGGCCGCGAGCACCTCGTGCCGTGCCGCGCTGAGCATCTCGCCCTGGATGCGGCGCAGCCGCTTGATCCGGCGCACCCGGTTCTCCTGCGCCTCCCGGCGCTCCTCGTCGCCGATCTGCGGGTTGATCCGCAGCCCGATCTCGAAGGCCCGCCGCAGCATCTGCTCGGACACCTCGTCGGGCAGGTCCTCGACGGCCTCGATCTCCTTCAGCCGCCGCTTGGCCGCACGCGCCGCCCGCACCGCCAGTTCCTTCTCGAACTCCTTCTCGCGCTCGGTGTCGGCCCGCACGCCGAGCCGCTTCACCAGCCAGGGCAGGGTGAGCCCCTGTACCACCAGCGTCACCATGATCACTCCGAAGGCGATGAAGACGATCTCGTCGCGGTCGGGGAACGGCGCGCCGCTGTCCGTCCTCAGCGGGATGGCCAGCGCCAGCGCCACCGAGGCCACGCCGCGCATCCCCGACCACCACATGACGACGGTCTCCCGCCAGCTCGTCGGGATGTCCTCGTCGTAGTCCCGCCGGGCGTGCAGGCGTTGGGTGAGCCAGGTCGCCGGGAGCAGCCACAGCAGCCGGACGAACACGACCACGCCCACGACCACCCCGGCCCAGCCCAGCAGCTCGCCCCAGCGGCCCGAGGCGGTGCGGATGGCGTTGTGCAGTTCCAGGCCGATCAGGCCGAAGGCGACCCCGGTGACGAGGGTGTCCACGACGTCCCAGACGGTGTGCCCGGCCAGCCGGCTCAGCACGTCGTCGGCGTCGTAGGCGTACTCGGCCAGGAAGAGGGCGGTGGTGAGCACGGCGAGGACGCCGGAGCCGTGCAGTTCCTCGGCCAGCACGTAGGAGGCGTACGGCACGAGGAGGGTCAGGCCGATCTGGAGGGTGGCGTCCCCCAGCAGGTCGAGCAGCTTGTTGGCGCCCCAGCCGAGCGCCACGCCGACGAGGACGGCGACCACCGCGGACAGCACCAGGTCGAGTCCGGCGTGCCAGGCGGAGAACTCGCCGCTGACGGCGGCGGCGATCGCCACGTGGTAGAGCACGATGGCGGTGACGTCGTTGAAGAGTCCCTCGCCCTCCAGGATCGACACCAGGCGGCGGGGCAGCCCGAGCTGTCCGGCGACGGCGGTCGCCGCGACCGGGTCGGGCGGGGCGACCAGCGCGCCCAGCGCCACCGCGGCGGCCAGCGGCAGCCCCGGCACGATGGTGTGGGCGACGACCGCGACGCAGATGGTCGTGACGAACACCAGGGCCACGGCCAGCAGGAAGATGGGCCGTTTGTTCGCCGCGAACTGCCGCCAGGAGGTGCGCCGTACGGCGGCGTACAGCAGCGGCGGCAGCAGCGCGGGCAGGATCAGGCCGGGCGGGATGTCGACGTTCGGTACGAAGTTCAGGACCGCGAGCACGATCCCGAGGAGCGTCATGAGCACCGGGGCGGGCAGCCCGAGCCGGTCTCCGACGGGGACGCTGATCACGGCCCCGAGCAGGACGACGAACAACAGGGCCAACTGATCCACGAATCAGCGCTCCGGGAGGTCGGACGTTCACACGGCAGCCTCCAGCGTGCCATGCCGTCCCCGCGGTCGGCCTCTTCGCCAGGGGGCTACAGGGCGCGCCGCATCGCCCGGTGCGGAATGCCGGCGTCCGGGAACTCGGGGCCGTACGCCGCGTACCCCAGCCGCTCGTAGAAGCCCAGCGCGTGGGTCTGCGCGTGCAGGTCCATCGCCGTCAGGCCGCGCGCGCGGGCCGCTTCCTCCAGGGCGCGCACCAGGGCGGCGCCGACGCCGAGGCCACGGGCCGCGGCGGTGACGGCGAGGCGGCCCAGGGAGCCGACGGCCGCGTCGCCGCCGGTGCGGCCGGCGGCGGCCTCGCCGTACAGGAGCCGGCCGGTGCCCAGCGGGGTGCCGTCGTCGTGCACGGCGAGCACGTGGACCGCGACGGCGTCGAGGTCGTCGTACTCGATCTCCTCGGGCACGCCCTGCTCGGCGACGAAGACCTCCTTGCGCACCGCGAAGCAGGCCTCACGGTCGGCGGCGTCCCGCGCGACGCGGGTCCGGCAGCGGGCCGGGGCGGTCATGCGTAGGTCTCCTCGCGGACCTGGTCGAGGGCCTGCTGGAGGTCCGCCGGGTAGTCGCTGGCGAACTCGGCCCACCGGCCGTCCCCGGGGTGCTCGAAGCCGAGCCGCACGGCGTGCAGCCACTGCCTGGTCAGCCTGAGCCGCTTGGCGAGGGTGGGATCGGCGCCGTAGGTGAGGTCGCCGACGCAGGGGTGGCGGTGGGCGGCCATGTGCACGCGGATCTGGTGGGTGCGTCCGGTCTCCAGCTTCACGTCGAGCAGGGAGGCGGCGCGGAAGGCCTCGATGAGGTCGTAGTGCGTGACGGACGGCTTGCCCTCGGCGGTGACCGCCCACTTGTAGTCGTGGTTCGGGTGGCGGCCGATGGGGGCGTCGATGGTGCCGCTGGTCGGGTCGGGGTGGCCCTGGACCAGGGTGTGGTAGCGCTTGTCGACCGTGCGCTCCTTGAACTGGCGCTTGAGCGACGTGTACGCGTACTCGGACTTGGCGACGACCATCAGGCCGGAGGTGCCCACGTCCAGGCGGTGCACGATGCCCTGGCGCTCGGCGGCGCCGGAGGTGGAGATCCGGTACCCGGCGGCGGCGAGACCGCCGATGACCGTGGGCCCGGACCAGCCGGGGCTGGGGTGGGCGGCGACACCGACCGGCTTGACGATCACCACGACGTCGTCGTCGTCGTGGACGATCTCCATGCCCTCGACCGGCTCGGCGACGACCTGCACGGGCGCGGGTGCCTGCGGCATCTCGACCTCCAGCCAGGCGCCGCCGCGCACCCGCTCGGACTTGCCGACCGCCGTGCCGTCGACCAGCACCTTGCCCGCCGCGGCCAGCTCGGCCGCCTTCGTGCGGGAGAAGCCGAACATGCGGGAGATGGCGGCGTCGACGCGCTCGCCCTCCAGGCCGTCGGGCACGGGCAGGGTACGGATCTCGGGAAGCGTGCTCACCCGTCGAGTATGCCGGACGGGCCGGACACTCCCGCACGCGCGGCCCCGCCCCTGTGGAAAACTCGGGCCCCGGGCGCCTCAGTCCTTGTGGACGGTGCCGTCCGGGTCGCGGCCGCCGAAGGAGAGCAGCACGATCAGGATGCCGCCGCAGACGATCGCCGAGTCGGCGAGGTTGAAGACGGCGAAGTGCTTCGGGGAGATGAAGTCGACGACCGCGCCCTTGAAGACGCCCGGCGAGCGGAAGATCCGGTCGGTGAGGTTGCCCAGCGCGCCACCGAACAGCAGTCCGAGCGCGATGGCCCACGGCAGGCTGTAGAGCTTGCGGGCGAGCCGGACGATCACCACGATCACGGCGGCGGCGATGACCGTGAAGATCACCGTGTACGCCTCGCCGAAGCTGAAGGCGGCGCCGGAGTTGCGGATCATCTGGAACTGGAGCCAGTCCCCGATGATGTCCACCGGCGCGTGGTGCTCCAGCTTCGCCACGACCAGAAGCTTGCTGACGAGGTCGAGGGCGTAGGCCACGGCGGCCACCGCGAACAGCACCCCGATCCGCCGCCTGCCCCGCGGCCGCTCGTCCGTGGCGGTGCCGGACCGCTCGTCCGCGCGGGTCACCGCCGCGTCCGCGTCCGCGCGGGCGGCCTCGGCCGAGCCGTCCGGCGCGGCAGGCGCGCTTCCGGCGTCCGGCGCGTCCGGCGTCGTTGCTGAAGGTGCGGCGGCCGTCTCCGCCGCGACGTCGGGCTGCCGCTGCCGCCCGGGACGCTCAGCGTCCTTCGGGGTGCTGTCCGGCGTACCGATGATGCGCTCCGCCTCTGCCACGTGAGTCCCTCGACCTAGGTACCTGACTGAGGACGAGACTACGGCACGCCTCCCGGGACCGCGGTGCTCAGGAGGGCCCCGCCGCCTGCTCAGTAACGGCGCTCCTGCTTCTGCTTGCACTCCACGCACAGGGTGGCCCGCGGAAAGGCCTGCATGCGGGCCTTTCCGATCGGGTTGCCGCAGTTCTCGCACACGCCGTAGGTGCCCGCTTCCAGGCGGTCCAGGGCGCGCTCGGTCTGGGTGAGCGTCTCGCGCGCGTTGGCGGCGAGCGCCAGCTCGTGCTCACGCGTGATGTTCTTGGTGCCGGTGTCCGCCTGGTCGTCGCCCGCGCCGTCCCCGGAGTCGCGCATCAGACCGGCCAGGGCCGCCTCGGACGCGCTGATCTCGGCGCTCAGGCGTTCCATCTCGGACTCCAGCTCCGCACGGGCCTCGGCGACCTCCTCCTCGGTCCACGGGTCCTCGCCCGCGCGCACCACGAGGTCACCCGGGTCCACCGCCGCGGCGACGCGTGCCTTGGGGACGGCGGTCGTGGCCGCCGCGGCCGTACCAGGGGTCTTCTTCGCAACCACCGTCGTGGCTCCCGTCTGCTTCGCGGCCTCGGCCGCGTCCACCTTCTTGCCCGTGCTCTTCCTGCCCACGGCGGCCCCGGTCCCACCCTGCGCGGAGGCACTCGCCGCGGACGACCGCGCCCCGGCGGACTCCGCCCCGGACGACTCCGCCTCGGACGACTCCGGCTCCGGCGGCTCCGCCTCGGACGACTTCCGCCCGGAGGTATTCCCCGCGGACTTCCTCGCGGGGGCGTCCCTCGCGGGGGCCTTCCGCGCGACGGTCTTCCGCGCCGGGGTGCGCCCGGCACCGGCTTGCCCGCGCGCGGGGCCCCCGGCGTCCCCGGACCCGGGGACCTCCGCCTCAGCCTCCTTCGCCGGCGCCGTGCGGCCGGCCGTCCGCCGGTTCCCCGCCGTCGCCGGAGCGCCACGCTTCGGGGCGCCCCGCTCCCCGGCGACGGGCATCGCGGTGCCGGGCATCGCGGGCGCGGCCGCGCCGTCGGCGCCGCTGTGCCGGGACCCGCCGGACGCCGACTGCTCGGCGGTCTTCTTCGCCACCATGGCCGCGGCCCCTTCACATATTGTGATCTTGCTCGCGAATCGTGCTGGGACGATAAATCGACTTCAGTCCCGCGGCAACGGGGCACGCCGCCCGATTCGCCCGCCTCGCGCGTGCCGCGCGGTGGGCATGCATGCGTTGTGCCCAGCTCCCCGCCGGGTAATCCGACGAGCCGGGTGTCCTACGATCCGACCGGCCGCACCGGCGCCGTTCGGGTCACCCGCGCCCCGCCTCCGCCCTCCCCCGGCCCGGCCCGCGCGCCGCCCCGAAAACCGGTCGGCCGCCGCTCCCGGGGCGCCGTACACTGGGCGCAGCGAGAAGCGTGGATGGGGACGAGTAGCGGCGTACGCAGCCCAGAGCGACCCGGGGACGGTGTGAGCCCGGGGGCGAGCGCGGCGTGAAGATCACCCCGGAGCCGCCGGAAGAAAGCCCGCGGGGCGAGTAGAACCGGCATCGCGAGCCCAATGAGGGGGCTCACCGGAGCGGACGGCGCACCGGGGGGCCAAGGAGGGTGGTACCGCGGGAGCGCGCCGCACACGGCGTAGGCAGCACGAAGGCTCTCGTCCCTCCGACGGAAGGCAGCACATCCGCCGGAGGAAGCTCGTTGAACACGCAGCCGCAGTACCGTCAGGTGCCCGCCCAGGTCGACCTGCCCGCGCTCGAGCACGCGGTGCTCGACTTCTGGCGCGAGCAGAAGATCTTCGCCAAGAGCCTGGAGCAGTCCGAGGGCCGCCCCGAGTGGGTGTTCTACGAGGGCCCGCCCACCGCCAACGGCATGCCGGGCGCCCACCACATCGAGGCCCGCGTCTTCAAGGACGTCTTCCCCCGCTTCCGCACCATGCGCGGCTACCACGTGGCCCGCAAGGCCGGCTGGGACTGCCACGGACTGCCCGTCGAGCTGGCCGTCGAGAAGGAGCTGGGCTTCTCCGGCAAGCAGGACATCGAGGCGTACGGCATCGCGGCCTTCAACGACAAGTGCCGCGAGTCCGTGCTGCGGCACACCGACGCCTTCTCCGAGCTGACGACCCGCATGGGCTACTGGGTCGACCTCGACGACGCCTACGTCACGATGGACCCCGAGTACATCGAGTCCGTCTGGTGGTCCCTTAAGGAGATCTTCGGCAAGGGCCTGCTGGTCCAGGACCACCGGGTCGCCCCCTGGTGTCCGCGCTGCGGCACCGGCCTGTCCGACCACGAGCTGGCGCAGGGCTACGAGACGGTCGTCGACCCGTCCGTCTACGTCCGCTTCCCGCTCACCTCCGGACCGCTGGCCGGCCGGGCCGCGCTCCTGGTGTGGACGACGACCCCGTGGACCCTGGTCTCCAACACGGCCGTGGCCGCGCACCCCGAGGTCACCTACGTCGTGGCGACGAACGGCGAGGAGCAGCTCGTCGTCGCCGAGCCGCTTGTCGCCAAGGCGCTCGGCGAGGGCTGGGAGACCACCGGCGAGTCCTTCACCGGCGCCGAGATGGAGCGCTGGACCTACCAGCGCCCCTTCGAGCTGGTGGAGTTCCCCGAGTCCGAGGCGGGCGCGCACTTCGTCGTCAACGCCGAGTACGTCACCACCGAGGACGGCACGGGTCTGGTCCACCAGTCCCCCGCCTTCGGCGAGGACGACCTCAAGGTGGGCCGCGCCTACGGCCTGCCGGTCGTCAACCCGGTCCGCCCCGACGGCACCTTCGAGGAGGACGTCCCGCTGGTCGGCGGTGTCTTCTTCAAGAAGGCCGACGAGAAGCTCACCGAGGACCTGCAGCAGCGGGGCCTGCTCTTCAAGCACCTGCCGTACGAGCACAGCTACCCGCACTGCTGGCGCTGCCACACCGCGCTGCTGTACTACGCCCAGCCGTCCTGGTACATCCGCACCACGGCGGTCAAGGACCGTCTCCTCCAGGAGAACGAGAAGACCAACTGGTTCCCGGACACCGTCAAGCACGGCCGCTTCGGCGACTGGCTGAACAACAACATCGACTGGGCGCTGTCCCGCAACCGCTACTGGGGCACGCCGCTGCCGATCTGGCGCTGCGAGGAGGGTCACCTCACCTGCGTGGGCTCCCGCGCGGAGCTGACCGAGCTGACCGGCACCGACCAGTCGGGCCTGGACCCGCACCGCCCGTTCATCGACGAGGTCACCTTCGCCTGCCCGCAGGAGGGCTGCGGGGCGGTGGCCACACGTGTGCCGGAGGTCATCGACGCCTGGTACGACTCGGGCTCGATGCCGTTCGCGCAGTGGGGGTACCCGTACAAGAACAAGGAGCTGTTCGAGAGCCGGTACCCGGCGCAGTTCATCTCCGAGGCGATCGACCAGACCCGCGGCTGGTTCTACACACTGATGGCCGTCGGCACGCTGGTGTTCGACAAGTCGTCGTACGAGAACGTCGTGTGCCTGGGCCACATCCTCGCCGAGGACGGCCGCAAGATGTCCAAGCACCTGGGCAACATCCTGCAGCCGATCCCTCTCATGGACCAGCACGGCGCCGACGCGGTGCGCTGGTTCATGGCGGCCGGCGGTTCGCCCTGGGCGGCCCGCCGGGTCGGTCACGGCACCATCCAGGAGGTCGTCCGCAAGACGCTCCTGACGTACTGGAACACGGTCGCCTTCCAGGCGCTGTACGCCCGTACGTCGAACTGGGCGCCCAGCGGGGCCGACCCGGCCCCGGCCGACCGCCCGGTGCTCGACCGCTGGCTGCTGAGCGAGCTGCACGCGCTGACCGACCAGGTCACCCAGGCCCTGGAAGGCTACGACACGCAGCGTGCCGGCAAGTTGCTCTCCGCGTTCGTCGACGACCTGTCCAACTGGTACGTCCGCCGCTCGCGCCGCCGCTTCTGGCAGGGCGACAAGGCCGCGCTGCGCACGCTGCACGAGGTCGTCGAGACGGTGACGAAGCTGATGGCGCCGCTGACGCCGTTCATCACCGAGCGGGTCTGGCAGGACCTGATCGTGCCGGTCACGCCGGGCGCCCCGGAGTCGGTGCACCTGGCGAGCTGGCCGGAGGCCGACCTCGGGGCCATCGACCCCGAACTGTCCCAGCAGATGGTGCTGGTGCGGCGGCTGGTGGAGCTGGGCCGGGCCACGCGCGCGGAGTCGGGCGTCAAGACGCGTCAGCCGCTGTCGCGCGCGCTGGTCGCGGTGGCGGGCTTCGACACCCTGGACCGGGAACTGCACGCGCAGATCACGGAGGAGCTGAACGTCTCCTCGCTGGCGTCGCTGAGCGAGGTCGGCGGATCGCTGGTGGACACCACGGCCAAGGCCAACTTCCGTGCGCTGGGCAAGCGGTTCGGCAAGCGCGTCCAGGACGTGGCGAAGGCGATCGCCGGGGCCGACGCGGCGGCGCTGTCGCTGGCGCTGCGCGAGGGCACGGCGTCGGTGGAGGTCGACGGCGAGACGGTCACGCTCGCTCCGGACGAGGTGATCATCACGGAGACCCCGCGCGAGGGGTGGTCGGTGGCGTCCGACGCGGGGGCGACCGTGGCGCTCGACCTGGAGATCACGGAGGAGCTGCGGCAGGCCGGGCTCGCGCGCGACGCGATCCGGCTGATCCAGGAGGCGCGCAAGAACAGCGGTCTCGACGTCGCGGACCGGATCGCGCTGCGGTGGACGTCCACGGACGCGGCGGTGATCGCCGCGCTGTCCGAGCACTCCGGGCTCATCGCCGAGGAGGTTCTCGCGACGGACTTCGCGCAGGGCGAGGCGGACGACACGTACGGTGACGTGTTCACCGACGAGGGCCTGTCGCTGACGTTCCGTCTGCGCAAGGCGTGAGCGGCGCGGGGGCGAGCGCCTGAAGGGCGTTCGCCCCCGCCGGCCCTGCCCGTCCCGGTCCGTCCCTGGGGAACTACGCGTCCAGCTCCCCTTTCGCCCGGACCCCCTCGCGCGGTCCCCCGCGCCCTTGTGGGTCGCATCCGCGTACGAGAACGGCCCCGGAGGAAGTCCTCCGGGGCCGTTCTCTCAGGCTGCCGACGCCTTGTTCGTTCCTTCGCTCGGGAACCCGTCAGGGCTCCTCAGTTGTCGTCCTCGTCGATGAGGAAGCCGCGCATCGGGGACGGCGCCTGGCCCATGGGGGACGGGCCCTGCGGTCGTACCGGTGCCATCGGCTGGGTCATCGCCGGGGACATCTGCTGCTGGCCGCCGTAGGACGGACCGGACGGGCTGGGCGCGCTGCCCATCGACTGGTTGCCGCCGTAGGACGGGGCGCTCGCACCGGCCGGAGCCATCGACGGCGCCGGGGACGGCGGCAGCGAGGCGGCCGCGGGGGTGCGCGGCGGGGCCAGCGAGTCGTCGGCCTGAGTCTCCAGCTGACGCAGCTGCGACTCCAGGTACGACTTCAGTCGCGTACGGTACTCGCGCTCGAAGCCGCGCAGGTCCTCGACCTTGCGCTCCAGCGTGGCGCGGGCGGACTCCAGGGAGCCCATCGCGACGCGGTGCTTCTCCTGCGCGTCCCGCTCCAGGGCGTCGGCCTTGGCACGGGCGTCACGCTCGAGACCCTCGGCGCGCGAACGGGCCTCGCCGACGATCTTGTTGGCCTCGGAACGCGCCTCGGCGATCGCCTGGTCGGCGGTCTGCTGGGCCAGCGACAGGACGCGCGCGGCGCTGTCGCCACCGGGACCCTGACCCATCGGGCCGGGACCCATCGGGTTCGGGCCGCCCATCGGACCCGGACCCATCTGCCCCTGCATCGGACCGGGGCCCTGGCCCATCGGTCCGGGACCCTGGCCCATCGGGCCGGGGCCCTGCGGGCCCTGTCCGCCGGGGCCGGCGGGCAGCTGCGGGGCACCGCTAGGCAGCTGGGGCGGGCCACCCATGGGGCCGCCCATCTGCTGCTGCGGCGGGCCCGATATCCCGGCAGGCACCGGAGCGCCGGGACCTCGCATGCCCTGCTGCGGCATGCCGCCCTGCTGGGGCATCCCGCCCTGCTGGGGCATGCCGGGGCCACCGGGACCCTGCTGCGGGTGCTGCTGGTCCTGCTGCTCCGGAGGCTTGCGCATGTTCTGCTGGTTCTGCGCGGCGGCCCGGGTGGCCGCGGCCAGCTTGGCGCGCAGGTCCTCGTTCTCGCGGAGCAGGCGGGTCAGCTCGGCCTCGACCTCGTCGAGGAAGGCATCGACCTCGTCCTCGTCATAGCCTTCTCGGAGGCGGACGGTCGTGAACTGCTTGTTCCGCACGTCCTCGGGGGTCAACGGCATCTCTTCACCTCAACGTAGTCATCGGCAGTCGGCAAGACCGTATCGTCCACAGTCACGTCGCGAGGTTCCCCACGATGTAGATCAGGATGTAGACGATGATCATCAGGACGAAGAAGGACAGGTCGAGCGCCACGCCCCCGAGACGCAGCGGCGGAATGAACCGCCGCAGAAGCTTCAGCGGTGGATCGGTGACAGTGTAGGTGGCCTCCAGAACGACCACCATCGCCTTGCCGGGTTGCCACGAGCGGGCGAACTGGAACACATAATCCATGACCAAACGGAAGATCAGCACGATGAGGAACACCATCAGCGCGATGTAGAGAACCTCCATGGCCACGCCCATGATCGGTGCTTCCCTCTCCCCTGTTCCGTGCCTGTTTTCCGGTGGTGCGTCTCAGCTCTGGTTGAAGAACCCGCCCTCTGCGATGCGGGCCTTGTCCTCCGCCGTGACATCGACGTTAGCAGGCGACAACAGAAACACCTTCTGTGTCACCCGCTCGATGCTGCCGTGAAGACCGAACACCAGACCGGCGGCAAAGTCGACAAGTCGCTTCGCGTCCGTGTCGTCCATCTCCGTCAGATTCATGATCACCGGGGTGCCTTCACGGAAGTGTTCCCCGATGGTACGGGCCTCGTTGTAGGTCCGGGGGTGAAGTGTGGTGATCCGGTACGGCTCACGTTCGGACACGACCTTGGGCATGATCACCGGTGCGTTCTTCTCCAGGCTGGCGCGTTCTTGTGTGATGGATGCCACGGGCGCGATGCGCGCCGGACGAGGGGATTCCGCCGGGAGCGAAGCGGAATGGGACACAGGTTCGCGTGGCGCCGGAGGCTGCACCACGCGTACCGGTTCGTCCCTTTGGGGCTGATGTGTTCCGTGCGGCTGGTGCGACGGTTCGTGCCGTCGGCGGTCCCGCTCGGGCTCCGGGTCGAGTTCGGGTTCGAAGTCGTCATCGGGGTCGAAACCCCGGCCGTCGTACCCATCGTCCTCCACGAGGCCGAGGTAGACCGCCATCTTGCGCATCGCGCCGGCCATGCTCTGAGTCCTCCGCTCTGTGGTGGATCGACTGACGACCGCCAAGTCCCCGCGATCCACGAGGTCGTTGCGCCTTCTTCGGCGGTATTGACCATATTTTCTGCTGTGGTCCGACTTCTTGGCGACGTTACCCGAGCCTGGGGCGGACTCCGAGTACCGCGGTGCCGACGCGCACATGTGTCGCTCCGGCGGCCACGGCCTGTTCGAGGTCCGCGCTCATCCCTGCCGAGACCATGGTGGCAGCCGGATGGGCCCGGCGCAGGTAGGTCGACAAATCCATGAGCCGCTCGAACGCCGCCTGTTGACGCCCGGCGTACTCACCGGTCAGCGGCGCGACGGTCATCAGCCCGTCCAGCCGCAGCCCTTCGGCGGAAGCGATCCGGTCGGCCAACTCCCCGATCCCCTCGGGTGCCACGCCGCCCCTCTCGCCCCGGCCGCTCACCCCGGCGTCCAGCGCGACCTGGATGAGGCACCCGAGTTCGCGCTCCGCGCGCACGGCCTCCCTGGAGAGCGCCGTGACGAGCCGGGAGCGGTCCACGGACTGCACGACGTCCGCGTAACCGACGACGGATCGAACCTTGTTGGTCTGAAGTTGACCGACAAAATGCCAACTCAAGGGCAGATCCGAACATTCCGCGGCCTTCGGCGCCGCGTCCTGGTCGCGGTTCTCCGCGACGTGCCGCACCCCCAGGTCCGCCAGCATCCGCACGTCCGCCGCCGGATAGGTCTTGGTGACCACGATCAGGGTCACGTCCTCGCGCGGGCGTCCCGCGGCGGCGCACGCGGCGGCGATGCGCTCCTGAACCCTCGCCAGATTCGCGGCGAGTTCGTCCTTACGTTCCGTCATGCCCCATCAGTCCAGCCAGACGTAGCCCGCGAGCCGACCGGTGGTGCGGTCGCGGCGGTACGAGAAGTGGTCGTCCGACTCGCGCGTGCACACCGGCGAGTGCTCCCGGTCGTGCACGCCGAGGCGTTCGAGCTGCGCGTGCACCCCGGCGCTCACGTCGAGAGCCGGCGTGCCCCAACTCGTCTCGGCGTACGCCGCCGGCGCGACCGCGCTCACCTCGGCGCGCATCGCCTCGGGCACCTCGTAGCACCGGCCGCACACGGCGGGTCCGGTGCGGGCGGTGATCCGGGCCGGGTCGGCGCCGAGTTCCACCATCGCGCGTACGGCGGCGGGCACCACTCCGGCCACCAGGCCGGGCCGTCCCGCGTGGGCCGCGGCCGCGATACCGGCGGCCGGGTCGGCGAGCAGCACCGGTGTGCAGTCGGCGGTGAGCACGGCGAGGGCGAGACCGCGCCGGGTGGTGACGAGCGCGTCGACGGACGGGACGCCGGCCGCGGTGTCCCACGGTCCGTCCACGACCGCCACGTCCGCGCCGTGCACCTGGTTCATCCAGACCACCAGGGCCGGGTCCAGTCCGAGGGACTTGGCGGCCAGTTCGCGGTTGGTCCGTACGGCGGCCGGGTCGTCGCCGACCGCGCCGCCGAGGTTCAGCTCCTCGTACGGAACGGCGCTCACCCCGCCCCACCGGTCGGTGAAGGCGAAGTGCGCGCCGTTCACGGTGTCGCGCTGTCCTATCACTTCAGGAAGTCCGGTACGTCCAGTTCCTCGGCCGCGCTGTCGGTGTAGGTCCGCGGCGCCGGCGGGGCCGGCGGCGGGGTGAGGTCGCTCAGCGGCTCGGGCGCGACCGGCTCCGGCTCCTCCTTCGGCTTCACGCTGCCGAGCGAGCCGAAGGACGGACGGTTCTCGGGCTGCCGTACCGGCGCGGGCTCCTCGCGGCGCGGGGAGGACGAGGCGGACGGGGACGAGGACGCCGAGCTGAGGACGTTGTCCCGGCGGGCCGGGGGCTGGCCGCCGTCGAAGCCGGCCGCGATCACGGTGACCCGCACCTCGTCGCCGAGGGCGTCGTCGATGACCGCGCCGAAGATGATGTTGGCCTCCGGGTGGGCGGCCTCGCTGACCAGCTGGGCGGCCTCGTTGATCTCGAACAGGCCGAGGTCGGAGCCGCCGGAGATGGAGAGCAGCACGCCGCGGGCGCCGTCGATGGAGGCCTCCAGCAGCGGGGAGGAGATCGCCATCTCGGCGGCGGCCACCGCGCGGTCGTCGCCGCGGGCCGAGCCGATGCCCATCAGGGCCGAACCGGCCTCGGACATGACCGACTTGACGTCGGCGAAGTCGAGGTTGATCAGGCCGGGGGTGGTGATCAGGTCGGTGATGCCCTGCACACCGGACAGCAGCACCTGGTCCGCGGACTTGAACGCGTCGAGCACGCTGACCTGGCGGTCCGAGATGGACAGCAGCCGGTCGTTGGGGATGACGATGAGGGTGTCGACCTCTTCGCGGAGTTCGGCGATGCCGTCCTCCGCCTGGTTGGCGCGGCGCCGTCCCTCGAAGGTGAAGGGGCGGGTGACCACGCCGATGGTGAGGGCGCCCAGGGAGCGCGCGATGTTGGCCACGACCGGCGCGCCGCCGGTGCCGGTGCCGCCGCCTTCACCGGCCGTCACGAAGACCATGTCGGCCCCCTTGAGGACCTCTTCGATCTCCTCGCGGTGGTCCTCGGCGGCCTTGCGGCCGACGGCCGGGTTGGCTCCGGCGCCGAGTCCGCGGGTCAGTTCGCGGCCGACGTCGAGCTTGACGTCGGCGTCGCTCATCAACAGCGCCTGTGCGTCGGTGTTGATGGCGATGAACTCGACGCCCTTGAGACCGACTTCGATCATCCGGTTGATGGCATTGACACCACCGCCGCCGACACCGATGACCTTGATGACTGCGAGGTAGTTCTGCGGTGCTGCCACGTCGAAGGCCTCTCGCCTCGAATTACGTCGCCGTCGTTGCGCGCTGTCCGCGCCGCGACGGCTGATGCCGAATGGGACGGTCCGTAACGCCGACCCGAACCCTAACCCTGAAGTTTAGGGTTACCAGTGTGCCTGTTCCCTGAAGTCTTCTGAACAGGACACTAAGTCGACAAGTGGCGCCCGTTCAACGAACACGCCGAACCTCCCGTTTTTCTTTTCACCCTATGTGATCAGGCATAGCGGTGCCCAACCAGGGTGCTGGCCTGCACGTATACCCGTCAACTCCCCGATGACGCGGGCGCGGTGGGGACACTGACGTCGAAGTGCCGGGCGCCGGGCACCGCTTTCATCAGCGCGGTGAGGGCGCGGGCCTTCTCGGCGCCGCTCTCGCCGCTGCCCCACACCACGGTGCGGCCCCCGCTCAGCTCCAGCGAGATGTCGTCGTAGGTACGGACCTTGACGGCGCGCGTCTGGCGGGAGACCGCGGCCGGGATGCGGCCCGCGACCGTGACGGCCTCGCGCACCAGGCGGGCCTCGTCGAAGCGCCGCAGGCTCGCGGCCGCCGGGGCGGAGCGGGAAAGGGACAATTCCAGGACGGGAACGCCTTTCGGCGCCTGGGCGACCGTGGCGAACCGCACGCCCCGCGCGTCCACTTCGACGAACTTTCCGCCCTTTTCCTCCACCATGATCGGGGTGCGCTCGACCACATTCAGCTGGATTCCGTGCGGCCATGAACGAACGACATCAACCGAGTCAATTCGGGGCAATTGGCGGCGCAGGCGGGCCGCGACCGCGGCGGTGTCGACGGAAATGAGCGGATCGCCCACCGGGACCTCGGCGGCCGCGCGCACCTGTGCTGGGGTCAGCACCCGGGTGCCGGAGACGGACACCCGCTCCACCCGGGTCCAGGACGAGCCGTACAGGACCCAGAGGGTTCCGCCGCCGAGGAGGACCACGGCCAGGGCCAGGGCGACGACCGCACGAAGGGGCGGCCGCCGCAGCCGGCGGCCCCGGAGCGGGCCGGACGACTGCTGCTGGCGTTCACCGCGTTCGGCGGTCGTCCGTCCGGCCACGTCTCAAACCCCTTCGTTCATATGGTCCTAACGGCGCGAGGCGATGGCCTCGTACACCATGCCGACGAGCAGGTCGTCGGCGTCCCGGCGGCCGAACTCACCGGCGGCACGGGACATCTGGTACAGCCGGTGCGGGTCGGCGAGCACGGGCAGGACGTTCTGCTGCACCCACTCCGGGGTGAGGTCCGCGTCGTCGACCAGCAGTCCGCCGCCCGCCTTGACCACCGGCTGGGCGTTCAGCCGCTGTTCGCCGTTGCCGATGGGCAGCGGGACGTAGGCGGCCGGGAGTCCGACGGCGGAGAGTTCGGCGACGGTCATCGCGCCCGCGCGGCAGAGCATCATGTCGGCCGCGGCGTACGCGAGGTCCATCCGATCCAGATAACTTACCGGGATGTAGGGGGGCATACCCGGCATCTGGTGCACGCGCGGCAGTTCGTTCTTCGGGCCGACGGCGTGCAGGATCTGGATGCCCGCCTGCTGCAGCCAGGGCGCGACCTGCTGGACCACTTCGTTGAGCCGGCGGGCGCCCTGCGAGCCGCCGGTGACCAGCAGCGTGGGCAGGTTGGGGTCGAGCCCGAACGCCGCGCGGGCCTCGGGGCGTACGGCGGCCCGGTCCAGGGTGGCGATGGCCCGGCGCAGCGGGATGCCGATGTAGCGGGCGCCGCGCAGCTTGCTGTCCGGGGTGGAGACGGCGACCTGGGCCGCGTAACGCGAGCCGATCTTGTTGGCCAGGCCCGGGCGGGCGTTGGCCTCGTGGATCACGATGGGCACGCCGAGCCGCTTGGCGGCGAGGTAGCCGGGCAGGGCGACGTAACCGCCGAAACCGACCACGGCGTCGGCCTTGGTGCGTTCCAGGATCTGCTCGGCGGCCTTGATCGTGCCGCGCAGCCGGCCCGGGACGGTGATCAGCTCGGGGGTGGGCTTGCGCGGCAGCGGGACCGCGGGGATCAGCGCCAGCTCGTAACCGCGCTCCGGGACGAGCCGGGTCTCGAGACCGCGCTCCGTGCCCAGGGCCGTGATCCCCACGGTCGGGTCCTGCCTGCGCAGGGCGTCCGCGAGGGCGAGCGCGGGCTCGATGTGGCCCGCGGTACCTCCGCCGGCGAGTACGACATGCACCGAAATTCACCGCTCTCCGGACGAACGCGCCGCCGAGGCGCGCCGTCGCATCGTGTTCCATCTGCGGGGCCCCTGGCCGGACCCCTGCCCCGATCCTGCCCCGGATCCCTGACCCGAGCCATGGCCGGGTCTGCCGGCGGACTCCCGGCCGGGCTTGCGGCCGGAGGTCCGGTCGGGCTTGCGGCCGGTTCTCCGGCCGGCCGCGGAGCCCGACGCCCGCTTTCTACCAAACCGAGGTTGCCGCATGGCAAGCGCCGCCCGCGCAGCGGGCTCGTCCCGCGCGAAGGCGATCAGCAGCCCGATGGCGAACATGGTCGGCAGCAGGGCGGACCCTCCGTAGGAGAACAGCGGGAGCGGGACGCCGGCGATCGGCAGCAGGCCGAGCACCGCACCGATGTTGATCACCGCCTGCGCGATGATCCAGGTCGTCACGCCTCCCGCGGCGTACCTCACGAAGGGGTCCTCCGTGCGTCCGGCCACGCGGATGCCCGCATAGCCTAGAGCCGCGAACAGGGCGAGCACCGACAGCGTCCCCGCCAGGCCCAGTTCCTCACCGGTCACGGCGAAGATGAAGTCGGTGTGGGCCTCGGGCAGTTGACCCCATTTTTCCACACTCGCACCGAGGCCGGAACCGAAGAATCCGCCGGAGGCCAGGGCGTAGATGCCGTGCACCGCCTGCCAGCACTTGGTCACGTCGGTGGAGCCGACGCAGGCGAACCGGTCCAGGCGGTTGGGGCTGGTCTTGATGAGGACCAGGCCGATCAGGCCGGCGACCGAGAGGACGCCCACGAAGAGGCGGGTGGGCGCGCCCGCGAGCCACAGCAGCCCGAACAGGATGGCGGTGAGGATGATCGCGGTGCCCATGTCGCCGCCGAGCATGATGAGGCCGAGCAGCATGAAGGCGACCGGCACGAGCGGCACGAGCATGTGCTTCCACTGCGTGAGCAGCCGCTTCTCCTGCTTGCGCGCGATCAGGTCGGCGGCCCAGAGCACCAGGGCGAGCTTGCCGATCTCGCTGGGCTGGATCTGGAAGGAGCCGCCCAGCGAGATCCAGTTCTGGTTGCCGTTGACCGACATCCCTATCCCCGGCACCTGCACCAGTGCCATCAGGAACACCGCGCCCGCCAGGATCGGGTAGGCCAGCGCCCGGTGCAGCTTCACCGGCATGCGGGCGGCGGCCAGGAGCAGCCCGGCGCCGATCACTGCGGCGAGCAGTTGCTTGCGGAAGAAGTACGAGCCGGGCAGCGCCATCTGCAACGCGGTGACCTGGGAGGCCGAGTAGACCATCACCAGGCCCAGCACGGTGATCAGCGAGCTGCCGCCGAGGATCAGGTAGTACGCGGTGAGCGGCCGGTCCCAGGCCTTGCGGGCGCGGGTGACGAGGGTGCGGACGGCGTTGTCGCGCGCGGCCGGGCCGGCGGCGGGCCGCCGGGTGGTCCGCTGCGCGGGCGGACGGCCCGCCCGGCTGCCGGGACTACCGGGCATCTGAGCCTCCGCTGTACGTCGGCCGCCTGCGTCTGGCTCGGTTCGCGGATCCCACGCGTCCCTCCAAGGTCGCCCGGCAGCGGGGGCGGCCGGGGTCAGCGGGCGCCGAGTTCGCGAACGGCCTCCGCGAACGCGTCACCACGCCGGTTGTAGTTGGCGAACATGTCCATGGAGGCGCAGGCCGGGGCCAGCAGCACCGTGTCGCCGGGCCGGGCGAGCCGCCGCGCCTCCTGGACGGCCTGGAGCATCGCCCCAGTGTCGGTCCGGTCGAGGTTGACGACGGGGACTTCCGGCGCGTGTCGCGTCAGGGCGTCGTGGATGAGCGCGCGGTCGGCGCCCATGAGGACCACGCCGCGCAGCCGCTTCGCCGCGCCCGCGACCAGTTCGTCGAAGACCGCACCCTTCGCCAGACCGCCCGCAATCCATACGATCGGTTCATATGCCGCCAACGAGGCTTGCGCGGCATGGGTGTTGGTGGCCTTGGAGTCGTCGACGTAGGCGACGCCGTCGACGTCGGCCACGTGCGCGATGCGGTGGGCGTCGGGGGTGAAGGCCCGCAGCCCGTCCCGCACGGCCGTCGCCGGGACGCCGAAGGAGCGCGCGAGGGCGGCGGCGGCAAGGGCGTTGGCGATGTTGTGCGGGGCGGGCGGGTCGATGTCGCCGACCTCGGCCAGCTCCTGGGCGTTCTTCTGCCGGTTCTCGACGAAGGCACGGTCGACCAGGATGCCCTCCACCACGCCGAGTTGGGAGGGTGCGGGCGTGCCGAGCGTGAACCCGACGGCGCGGCAGCCCTCTTCGACGTCCGCCGCGCGCACCAGCTCCTCGGTGGCCGGGTCGGCGGCGTTGTAGACGCAGGCGACGCGGTTGCCCTCGTAGATGCGGCCTTTGTCGGCGGCGTACGCCTCCATGGAGCCGTGCCAGTCGAGGTGGTCCGGGGCGAGGTTGAGGACGGCGGCGGAGTGGGCGCGCAGCGAGGGCGCCCAGTGCAGCTGGTAGCTGGAGAGTTCGACGGCGAGCACGTCGTAGCGCTCCTCGCCGAGGACGACGTCCAGCAGCGAGACGCCGATGTTGCCGACCGCCGCCGTGCGCAGGCCCGCCGCCTCGAGGATGGAGGCGAGCATCTGCACGGTGGTGGTCTTGCCGTTGGTGCCCGTGACGGCCAGCCACGGGGCCGGCTCCCGGCCGTCGAGGCCCCGCAGCCGCCAGGCGAGTTCGACGTCGCCCCAGACCGGGACGCCGGCCTTGCCGGCCGCCTGGAACAGCGGCTTGTCCGGCTTCCAGCCGGGGGTGGTGACGATCAGCTCGGTGCCGTCGGGCAGGGAATCGCCGTCCCCCAGGCGCACGGTGACACCCAGGGACTCCAGTTCGGCCGCCTGGGCGCGGGAGCGTTCGTCGTCGCCGTCGTTGACGGCGGTGACGTGCGCGCCGAGGCCGTGCAGGACCTTGGCCGCCGGGATCCCGGAGACGCCGAGCCCGGCGACGGTGACGTTCTTCCCCTGCCAGTCGGTCACTTGTCCGCTGCCCATCCCGCGTAGAAGAGGCCCAGTCCGACGATCACACAGATGCCCTGGATGATCCAGAAACGGACCACGACGAGCACTTCGGACCAGCCCTTGAGTTCGAAGTGGTGCTGGAGTGGCGCCATCCGGAAGACGCGCCTGCCGGTGAGCCGGAAGGAGCCGACCTGGATGACCACCGACATGGTGATGAGCACGAACAGGCCGCCGAGCAGCGCGAGCAGCAGCTCGGTGCGGGAGCAGATGGCCAGGCCCGCGAGCACACCGCCGAGCGCGAGCGAACCGGTGTCGCCCATGAAGATCTTGGCCGGTGAGGTGTTCCACCACAGGAAGCCGAGGCAGGCACCCATCAGCGCGGAGGCGACGACCGCGAGGTCGAGCGGATCGCGCACCTCGTAACAGGCGTTGGGGTTGGTCAGGGTCATCGCGTTGGCGCAGGACTCCTGGAACTGCCACACGCCGATGAAGGTGTAGGCGCCGAAGACCAGGACGGAGGCGCCGGTGGCCAGGCCGTCCAGGCCGTCGGTGAGGTTCACGCCGTTCGACATCGCGAGGATCATGAACAGCGCCCAGATCACGAACAGCACCGGGCCGATCGTCCAGCCGAAGTCCGTGATGAACGACAGCTTGGTGGAGGCCGGGGTGTTGCCGCGGTTGTCGGAGAACATCAGCGACAGGACCGCGAAGCCGATGCCGACGATCAGCTGGCCCGCCATCTTGGCCTTGGCGCGCAGACCCAGCGAACGGCGCTTGACGATCTTGATGTAGTCGTCGAGGAAGCCGACCATGCCCATGCCGACCATGAGGCCGAGCACCAGCAGACCCGAGTAGGTCGGGGGCTTGCCGGTGATCACCTTGGACAGGAAGTAGGCGGCGACCGTCGCCAGGATGAAGGCGATGCCGCCCATGGTCGGCGTACCGCGCTTGCTGGCGTGCTCGCGCGGTCCGTCGTCGCGGATGTACTGGCCGTAGCCCTTGCGGGCCAGCAGCTTGATCAGCAGCGGGGTGCCGACCAGCGTCAGGAAGAGGCCGATGACTCCCGCGAACAGGATCTGGTTCATCATCGGGCCGCGACCTCACCCTCGGCACCGGTCTCGACGAGCGCCTGGGCAACGCTCTCCAGACCGACCGAACGGGACGCCTTCACGAGCACGACGTCCCCCGGGCGCAACTCGCTGCGCAACAGGTCGACCGCCGCCTGTGCGTCGGACACGTGCACCGACTCCTCACCCCACGAACCCTCGTTGTATGCGCCCAGTTGCAGCCAGGACGCTTCCCTGCCCCCGACCGCGACGAGCTTGCTGACGTTGAGCCGGACGGCGAGCCGTCCGACCGCGTCGTGCTCGGCGAGCGCCTCGTCCCCGAGCTCGGCCATCTTGCCGAGCACCGCCCAGGTCCGCCGCCCCCGGCCCATCGCCGCGAGCGCGCGCAGGGCGGCCCGCATGGACTCCGGGTTGGCGTTGTAGGCGTCGTTGACGACGGTCACGCCGTCCGGGCGCTCGGTGACCTCCATCCGCCAGCGGGAGAGGGAGCCCGCCTCGGAGAGCGCGGTGGCGATCTCGGTTGCGGACATGCCCAGCTCATGGGCGACGGCGGCCGCGGCGAGCGCGTTCGACACGTGGTGCTCACCGTACAGGCGCATGGTCACATCGCATGCACCGGAGGGTGTGTGAAGGCTGAAGGAAGGCTGTCCGCTGTCCGTGAGTCTCACGTTCTCGGCGCGTACGTCCGCTTCGTCGGACTCTCCGAAAAGGAGCACCTTCGCCGTCGTACGGGAGGCCATGGCCCGGACCAACGGGTCGTCGGCGTTGAGGATCGCGGTCCCGCCCTCCTCGGCCGGCGGCAGGCTCTCGACCAGTTCGCCCTTGGCCTGGGCGATCTGCTCCCGGCCGCCGAACTCGCCGATGTGGGCGCTGCCGACGTTGAGCACGAGGCCCACCTTCGGCGGGGTCAGTCCGGTGAGGTAGCGGATGTGCCCGATGCCGCGGGCGCCCATCTCCAGCACGAGGAACTTCGTCTCCTCGGTGGCGCTCAGGGCGGTCAGCGGCAGCCCGATCTCGTTGTTGAGCGAGCCGGGCGTGAACACGGTCGGAGCCTTGCGCCGCAGCACCTGGGCGATGAGGTCCTTGGTGCTGGTCTTGCCCGCGGAGCCGGTCAGGGCGACGAGGGTGGCGCCGAGCCGGTTCACGACGTGGCGGGCGAGGGCGCCGAGGGCGGACTGGACGTCCTCGACCACGATCGCGGGCACGCCGACGGGACGGGTGGCCAGCACGGCGACCGCGCCGGCCTCGACGACGGCGGCGGCGAAGTCGTGGCCGTCCACGCGCTCGCCGGCGAAGGCGACGAAGAGGCTGCCGGGCACCGCCTCCCGGGAGTCCCGGACGACGGGTCCGGTCACCTGGACGGACGGATCCGGTATGTCGTGCGTCTGCCCGCCGACGACTGCTGCGATCTCGGCGAGGGAGAGGGCGATCACAAGTTCATCCCCTGGGTCTTCTGGATTTTCAATCCCTGGGTCGTTCGGACGGTCGTCCCTGGGTCTTCACGGTCGTCCCCGGGTCCGGCACGGGCGCGCCGCCGGGGTCTGGCGGACGTTCATCCCCGGGTGTCCCCGACGGCTTCGCGCTGGGTGCTCCGGATGGCTTCGCGCAGGACCTCGCGATCGTCGAAGGGACGGATGACGCCCGCGATGTCCTGGCCCTGCTCGTGGCCCTTGCCCGCGACCAGGACCGTGTCCCCGGGCCGCGCACGGCCGACGGCGGCCGCGATCGCGGCGGCCCGGTCCTCGAACAGGAGCACTTCGCCGCGCTCGTGCGCGGGCACCGAGGCGGCGCCCTGGAGCATGGTGGCGAGGATCGCGAGGGGGTCCTCGGAACGGGGGTTGTCGGAGGTCAGGACCGCGGTGTCGGCGAGCCGGGCCGCGGCGGCGCCCATCGGGGCGCGCTTGGTGGTGTCCCGGTCGCCGCCGCAGCCGAGCACCACGTGCAGGTGCCCCTTGGTGACCTTGCGCAGCGCCTTGAGGACCGACTCCACGGCGTCCGTCTTGTGCGCGTAGTCGACGACCGCGAGGTAGGGCTGCCCGGCGTCGACGCGCTCCAGGCGGCCCGGCACGCCCGGGACGGCCCCGATGCCGTCGGCGGCGCTCTGCGGGTCCAGGCCCGCGGCGGCCAGCGCGACGATCGCGGCGAGCGTGTTGGCGACGTTGAACGGGCCCGCGATCGGGGACCGGGCGGCGATCCGCTGCCCCTCGGGGCCGATCACGGTGAACGTGGAGTCCATCGGTCCGACCTGGACGTCCTCGGCGCGCCAGTCGGCGTCCGGGTGGCCCTCGGCGGAGAAGGTGACGACCGGGACGGTGGCCTCCCGGGCGAGCCTGCGGCCGTACTCGTCGTCGTGGTTGACGACGCCGAGCCTGCTGCGGCGGGGCGTGAAGAGCTGCGCCTTGGCCTGGAAGTAGTCCTCCATGCCGGAGTGGAACTCCATGTGCTCCGGGCTGAGGTTGGTGAAGACGGCGATGTCGAAGACGCAGCCGTCGACCCGGCCGAGCACCAGGGCGTGGCTGGAGACCTCCATGGCGACGGCCTCGACGCCGCGCTCGCGCATGACGGCGAACAGGGCCTGCAGGTCGGTCGCTTCCGGGGTGGTGCGCTCGGACTTGATGCGCTCCTCGCCGATCCGCATCTCCACCGTGCCGATCAGGCCGGTGGACCTCGCGGTCTTCAGGCCGCCCTCGACGAGGTAGGCCGTGGTGGTCTTGCCGGAGGTGCCGGTGATGCCGATCTGGAGCAGATCGTGGCCGGGCCGGCCGTAGATCGTGGCCGCCAGTTCGCCCATCCGCGCGCGCGGGTCCGCCACGGCCAGCACCGGCAGGCCGGTCGCGGCGGCGCGCTCGGCACCGGCCGGGTCGGTGAGCACGGCGACCGCGCCCAGGCTCGCCGCCTGGGTGACGAAGTCGGCGCCGTGCGCGCGGGCCCCGGGCAGGGCGGCGTACAGGTCGCCGGGGCGCACGGCACGCGAGTCGTGGGTGATGCCCGTGACCTCGGCGGTGCTGTCCGGCTGCGCGGTACCCAGCTGACCGGCCAGCTCCGCGAGGGTGGTGGCGGTGACCTGAACCGGTCGCGGCGGCCCCGGGTATGTCACGGAAGCGCCCTTCTGGGTGGTTTGGGACTGATCAGGGTGTGGCACGGCGGTGAGCGTACCGGGCGTACCCGCCTGCGGGCGAAGCGAGGGCGACGGCTGCGGGCGGTTCCCGGGTTCCGGGGTGATCGTCGTCACGGGCTGTTCCTGGTGGTTCTGTTCCGGTGGTACGGGCCGCGGCGGGTGCCGCGGTGCCGGTCGGGGCCGTGGGGCTCTCGGGGGCCGTGGGGCTGGGGTGGGGCGTGGGGACTTCGGCCGGCCCAGGGGCCGGCGGGGTCAGGGCTTGAACTCGACGGGCAGGTTGGCGGCCTGCGCGCCGGTGGGCGGCACCTGGAGCGTCTTCAGCGCGAACTCCATGACCTGCTTGTAGATCGGGCCGCAGATGTCGCCGCCGTAATAGCTGCCCTCGGTGGCGTTCTGGATCGCGCAGTAGACGGTGACACGGGGGTTGTCGGCGGGCGCGAACCCGGCGAAGGACGACGTGTAACCGCGGTACCTGCCGGTGGCCGGATCCACACGGTTGGCCGTACCGGTCTTGCCGGCGACGCGGTAGCCGGGGATGCGCGCCTTCAGACCGGTGCCGTGCTCGTCGTCGACGACGGACTCCAGCATCTGGGCCAGTTCCTTCGCCGTCCCCGCGCTCACCACCCGGCGCTTCTCCGGCTCCGGGGCGGGGCTGAAACGGCCGTCGGGCCCCTTGGTGCCGCGCACCAGGGTCGGCTGGATCCGGACCCCTCCGTTGGCGATCGTCGAGTAGATGGACGCCGCCTGCAGCGCGTTGATGGAGAAGCCCTGGCCGAACGGGATCGTGTACTGCTGCGAAGTGGACCACTTCTCGGGCGGCGCCAGGATGCCCTTGGTCTCGCCGGGGAAGCCGATGCCGGTGTAGCTGCCGATGCCGAACTTGCGCAGGTAGGAGTAGAGGACCTTGTTGGCCTCCGCCTGGGTCCGGCCGAGCCGGCCGGTGGCCATGATGGTGCCGATGTTGCTGGACCTGGCGAGGACGCCGTTCAGCGTGAGGTACCAGGTCTCGTGGTCGACGTCGTCCTGGAAGAGCCGGTCGCCGCGGTGCAGCCGGTTGGGCACGACGACGTGCGTGAGCGGTGTGGCCGCCTGCTTCTCCAGGACGGCGGCCATGGACATGACCTTGGCGGTGGAGCCGGGTTCGAAGGCGTCCTGGACCGCCGCGTTGCCGAGCGCGGCGGGGTCGGCGTGGGCCAGGTCGCCCGGGTCGAAGCCCGGGGAGTTCGCCATGGCGAGGATCTCGCCGGTCCGGGTGTCCTGCACGATCACGTAGCCGCGGTCCGCGTCGGACTTGCGCACCTGCTCGGTGATGGCGTTCTGCGCGGCCCACTGGATGTCGCGGTCGATGGTCAGCTCGACGTCGGTGCCCGGCACGGCCGGCGTCCCGCTGGAGCCGGCGGTGGGCACCTCCCGGCCGCCGGACTGGGTGTAGCGGATCTTGCCGGGCTTGCCGGCCAGCTGCTTGTCCAGCTGCTGCTCGATGCCGCCGCCGCCCTTGCCCGCGGCGTCGACCCAGCCCAGGAGTGCGGCGCCGAGGTCACCGCCCGGGTAGACGCGCTTGGTGCTGGGCTCGGAGAAGACCCCGGCCAGCACGTTGACGGTGGACCGGTCCGCCTGCCCCTTCTTGGTGAGCGCGGCCTTCAGGTCCTTGATCTGGGTCCACACCTGCGGGGTCTGGCGGCGGGCCAGCAGCACGTACCGCGTGTTCGGCGTGCGCAGCTTCTTCGCCAGACCGGCCTGGTCCTGTCCGATGATCGGGGCGAGCAGCGCGGCGGCCTGTTCGGGTCCGTCGCCGACCTTCAGGGTCTCGCGGGTGAACATGGTCGGGTCGGCCGTGATGTCCTCGGCGTCCACGCTGGTGGCCAGGGCCACGCCGGTGCGGTCGGTGATGGCGCCGCGCTCGGCGGCGATCGTGTGGACCACGTAGCGGTTCTCGTCGGCCTTGGCCGCGTAGGCGCTCGCGTCGACGGCCTGCACCTGCAGCAGCCGGACCACGAAGACGAGCATCACCAGGGTCAGCGCGAGGGCGACCATGCGCAGCCGGGGCCGGGGGCTGCCGAGGCGCAGGACGCGCACCGGCGGGGGCCGCCAGGTGGAGCTGGGGCGCCGGGCCGGACGGGCGCCGGGGCCGGGGCGCGGCCGGCTGCCGCCGGGGCGGGCGGGCCTGGCGGGTCCGGGCACGCGGCGGCGCGGCGGTTCCCTGTCGGTCACTTCCGTCACCTGCCGGGGGTCGGGGCCGTGGCGGGCCGGGGGGCGGTCATGGCGGCCGGGTCGCCGGGGGCGGCGTCGGTGGCCGTGCCGCTTCCCGGGACCGTGGGGGGCGGGGTCTGCGGGGGCGCGGCGGGGTCGGTCTGCCCGGCGGCCGGGGCGGTGGTGCCGGTGGTGACCTCGGGGTAGCCGGCGTTCGCGGCCGTGAGGCTCTCGGGCGGCCGCACGGACACCGGCAGGTCCTGCGCGAGGGACTGCTCGGCGGCCGAGGGCACGCCCTTGACAGTGCCGTCGGGGTTCAGGAAGGCCGGGTCGCCGCCGGGCACCATGCCCAGTTCGAGGGCGCGGCGCTGGAGGGCGTCCGGGGCGGAGTAGGAGTCGATGTCCCGCTGGAGGGCCTGCTCCTCGTCCGTGAGGCTCTTGGTGTCCTTCTTCAGGTCGTCCATCTGGAACGCGCCCTCGCTGAGCGCGGAGTTCAGCACCAGCAGGCCGATGAGGCCGCCGCCCAGGAGCAGCACGACGAGCAGCACGAAGGGGGCGCGGGCCGCCTGCCGCCCCTTCCCCGGCAGGAGCCGCGCCAGCCGGGCGGCACGGCCCCGCAGCTCGGGTTTGCTGCTCACTGGTCCCCCTGGCTCACTCGGCGTCCTCCCTGATGCGCTCGGCCCCGCGCAGCCGGGCCGGTGCCGCCCGCCGGTTCACGGCGATCTCTTCCTCGGTGGGAAGTTCGGCACCGCGGGTGAGCAGCTTGAGCCGGGGCTGGTAGCGCTCGGGGACGACCGGCAGGCCGGGCGGCGCCGTGGTGGCCGCGCCGGCCGCGAACACCTGCTTGACCAGGCGGTCTTCGAGCGACTGGTACGACAGTACGGCGATCCGTCCGCCGACGTCGAGCGCCTTCACGGCGGCCGGGATCGCCCGCTCCAGCACGGAGAGCTCGCCGTTGACCTCGATGCGCAGGGCCTGGAAGGTGCGCTTGGCCGGGTTGCCGCCGGTGCGCTTGGCGGCCTGCGGCAGCGCGTCGCGGATCAGCTCCACCAGGCGTGCGCTGTTGCTGAACGGCTCCTTCTCGCGCTCGCGCACGACGGCGGCCACGATCCGCTTGGCCTGCTTCTCCTCGCCGTACGCCCGCAGGATGCGCACGAGTTCACCGGCCGGGTAGGTGTTGAGCACCTCGGCGGCGCTGATCCCGGTGGACTGGTCCATGCGCATGTCCAGGGGCGCGTCCTGGGCGTAGGCGAAGCCGCGGTCGGCCTCGTCGAGCTGCATGGAGGAGACCCCGAGGTCGAACAGCACGCCCCGCACGCGCGGGATGCGCAGCCGGTCGAGCACGTCGGGCAGTTCGTCGTAGACGGCGTGCATCAGGGTGGCCCGCTCGCCGAAGGGGGCGAGGCGCTCACCGGACAGGCGCAGCGCCTCCTTGTCGCGGTCGAGGGCGACGAGGCGGGCCTCGGGGAAGCGGGTGAGCAGCGCCTCGCTGTGCCCGCCGAGGCCGAGGGTGCAGTCGACGACCACCGCTCCCGGCCGCTCCAGGGCGGGTGCCAGGAGGTCCAGGCACCGCTGGAGCATCACGGGGACGTGTCGGCTGTCGCTCAAGGGGCCCTCTCAGGTCCGGCGCGCCCCGCACGCACCGCCGGGTCCCCGGCCGCTCGCGAGACGATGGGGCCCTGCCGGCGCCAAAGGCGTCAGCCGACCGGGAGCGGGTGGAGGCCGAGCCGTACGTACGCGCCGCGCACGTGGGGAGACCGTTCGGGTGTATGCCGGGGTCTCCGGTGGATGCAGTGCAGCAGGGAGGGCCGCGCCTCCCGCCTCGCGTCACTTTAGTCGACCCGGTCGCCCGGTCAATCAACCGGCCTGCGCGTCGCCCGCCGGAGTGCCGGGACACGGCCGCCCGCCGGAATTCACCCGCACGGACGCGTCTCGCTGTGTGTGGAGTCGCTCACAACAAGCCACGGAGGCGTTCTTTGTCCCCTCCCATGACGCGACCGCGGCGCGCACTCCCAGTAACGTCATGAGTATGACGACTTCTGCATCAGTTCCCGCCAACTCCGAGGGCGCCATAACCGACCACTCCGTGATCGACCGGCTCGTCGCGGCCAACGGGACCTACGCCGACGCGTTCACCGACCCGGGCATGGACGCCCGGCCCGTCCTGCGGGTCGCGGTGGTGGCGTGCATGGACGCCCGCCTCGACCTGCACGCGGCGCTCGGCCTGCGGCTCGGCGACTGCCACACGCTGCGCAACGCCGGCGGCGTGGTCACCGACGACGTGATCCGCTCGCTGGCCATCAGCCAGCGCGCGCTCGGCACCCGCAGCGTGGTGCTCATCCACCACACGGGCTGCGGCATGCAGACCATCACGGAGGACTTCCGGCACGACCTGGAGATGGAGGTCGGGCAGCGTCCCTCGTGGGCGGTGGAGGCCTTCAAGGACGCCGACCAGGACGTGCGGCAGTCGATGCAGCGCGTGCGCACCTCGCCGTTCCTGGCGCACACCGACGACGTACGCGGATTCGTGTTCGACGTCAGGACGGGCCGGCTGCGCGAGATCGACCCCGCGTGACCCGCGTGCCCGCCCCCGGCGGTCCGGCACCGGCGGTGCCGCCGCCCACCCACGCCGAGCCGGTGCACCGCCGTGCCGAGCCGGTGCACGGCCGGCCCGGGTGACCAGGGGCGGGCCTCGCGCCGTCCCCGGCGAAAAGTCGTGGAACCCGAATATCGCGGTCAGTTGTCCACAGGCGAGTGACACGAATCGGTAACGGCGGCAAGAATGCGGGTGTGACATCACGCGGAACCGTTCCGGCGTGGTGTCCGCGTTCGGGGTGGGCCCGGTCCGCGCAGCGGGACGTCGGCCCGGAAATCGGGGAATCCCCCGCTCGGTGACGGGCGCGGGGAAGGGCGAGGAGGGCCGGGTGACGACCTATGACGATCGAGCGAGCCAGGGGGGTGCCCCCGCGCGAGCGAGGTCGAGCGTGGGGGACGATCTGACCGCCACCGTGGAGCGGGTGCGCGGTTCGGTGGAGGCGGTGATCGAGGGCAAGCCCGAGGTCGTACGGCTCTCACTGACCGTGCTGCTCGCCGAGGGACACCTCCTGATCGAGGACGTCCCCGGGGTGGGCAAGACGATGCTCGCCAAGGCGCTGGCGCGGTCCATCGACTGCTCGGTGCGGCGGATCCAGTTCACGCCCGACCTGCTGCCGTCGGACATCACCGGCGTGTCCATCTGGGACCAGCAGCGCCGGGACTTCGAGTTCAAGCCGGGCGCCATCTTCGCGCAGATCGTGATCGGCGACGAGATCAACCGCGCCTCGCCCAAGACCCAGTCCGCGCTGCTGGAGTCGATGGAGGAGCGCCAGGTCACCGTCGACGGGCAGACCTACGAACTGCCCAGCCCCTTCATGGTGGTGGCCACCCAGAACCCGGTCGAGATGGAGGGCACCTACCCGCTGCCCGAGGCGCAGCGCGACCGCTTCATGGCCCGGGTGTCCATCGGCTACCCCAGCCCGGACGCGGAGTTGCGGATGCTGGACGTGCACGGCGGGGTCAGCCCGCTGGACGACCTGCAGCCGGTGGCGCACGCGCACGACATCGTCAAGCTCGTGGAGGCGGTGCGCTCGGTGCACGTCGCCAAGGCCGTGCAGCGCTACGCCGTCGACCTGGTCGCCGCCACCCGCACCCACCCCGACCTGAGACTCGGCGCCTCCCCGCGCGCGACGCTGCACCTGCTGCGCGCCGCGAAGGCGTCCGCCGCCCTCAGCGGACGGGAGTACGCGCTGCCGGACGACGTGCAGGCGCTCGCCGTGGCGGTGCTCGCGCACCGCCTGCTGCCGACCGCGCAGGCGCAGCTCAACCGGCGTACGGCCGAGCAGGTCGTCGAGGAGATCGTGCAGCACACGCCGGTGCCCGCGGCGGCCCAGGCGGGCGGCGGTCTCGGCATGGGCCACACCACGCCGGAGTTCGGCCGGCAGCAGCCGCGGAGGCTGTGATGGCGGGCGGGGGGCCCACACGCGCGGAGGACGAGCAGGGCGGACGGGGCGGACTGCGCACCGCGCTGGACGGGCTCACCACCCGCGGACGGTCCTTCCTGGCCGCCGGGATCGCGGCGGCCGTCTGCGCCTACCTCCTCGGTCAGAGCGAACTGCTGCGCGTCGGGCTGCTGCTGGCCGTCCTGCCCCTGGTCTGCGCGGCCGTCCTGTACCGCACGCGCTACCGGGTCGCGGGCAGCCGCCGCCTCTCCCCCGCGCGCGTGCCCGCCGGCGCCGAGGCCCGCGTGCACCTGCGGATGGACAACGTCTCCCGGCTGCCCACGGGCCTGCTGATGCTCCAGGACCGGGTGCCCTACGTCCTCGGGCCGCGGCCCCGCTTCGTGCTCGACCGGGTGGAGCCGGGCGGTCGCCGCGAGGTGTCCTACCGGGTCCGCTCCGACCTGCGGGGGCGTTATCCGCTGGGCCCCCTGCAACTGCGGCTGACCGACCCCTTCGGGATGTGCGAGCTGACCCGCTCCTTCTCGACGCACGACACCCTCACCGTCGTCCCGCGCGTGGAGTCGCTGCCACCGGTGCGGCTGGGCGGCGAGGCCAGGGGGTACGGCGACGGCCGGCAGCGTGCGTTGGCCCTGGCCGGTGAGGACGACGTGATCCCGCGCGGGTACCGCCACGGCGACGACCTGCGCCGCGTGCACTGGCGCTCCACCGCGCGCCACGGCGAGCTGATGGTGCGCCGCGAGGAACAGCCGCAGCGCGCCCGCTGCACCGTGCTCCTGGACACCCGCGCGGTCGCCTACCGGGGCGCGGGCCCCGACTCGGCGTTCGAGTGGGCCGTGTCGGGAGCCGCCTCCGTCCTCGTGCACATGCTGCAACGCGGCTTCTCGGTACGGCTGCTGACGGACACCGGCAGTTCGGTGCCCGGCGAGGGCTCCGACGGGTTCGCGGTCTCGGGGCAGGAGTCGGCGGACGCGGCCGGGCTGCTGATGGACACCCTCGCCGTGATCGACCACTCGGACGGGGCGGGCCTGTCGCGCGCGTACGACGTGCTGCGCGGCGGCAACGAGGGCCTGCTGGTGGCCTTCCTCGGTGACCTCGACGAGGCGCAGGCCACGATGGCCGCCAGGATGCGGCAGCGCAGCGGGGGCGCGGTCGCCTTCGTGCTGGACAGCGAGGCCTGGGGCCGCGAGACGGCCGAGGGGCCCGGCGGCCCCGCCGACCGTGCGGCGGAGCGGCTGCGGATGCTGCACGACGCGGGCTGGACGGCGGTGAGCGTGCCACGGGGCACCTCCCTGGAGGAGGCCTGGCGCCGCGCGGACCGGACACGCACGGGCGCGGCGGGCGGGCCGGACCTCGAGAGCCCGCCCGCCGCGACGGACCTCGGCACGGCCGGCGGGCCGGGGCCCGCGACGGCCGTGGGCGCGGCACGCGGGACGGGCACCGGGGCGGGGCCTTCATGAGCGCCCCGCCGAGCCGGGGGTGGGGCGCGGCCTCGGGCGACGGGCGCGGTGGCGGACCGGGCGGTGGGCGGTGTTCCGGAAAGGTGAGTGAAGGCGGGGGCATGCGGGGCGGGACAGGTCCGGTGGGCCGGGGAAAGGTGCGGGCATGAGCGGGCGGACACGGTTGGCGCTGTGCGCCGCGGCGGCCACGCTGATGGCAGCGTGCGCGTTGCTGCCCCTGGTCTCCCCCGCGACCTGGATCCTTCAGGTGACGCTGATGCTCGCGGTGCAGTCCGGCGTCGGCGTGGCCGCGCGGCGGGTGCCGCTGGCCCGGCCGCTCACCGTGGCCGCGCAGGCCCTGGTCACCCTGCTGCTGCTGACCCTGGTCTTCGCCCGGTCCCAGGCCGTCGCCGGGCTGCTCCCCGGCCCGCAGGCCTTCCGCCACCTGGCCGCCCTGTTGCACCAGGGCGGCCAGGACGTGGGCCGGTACGCGATCCCGGCACCGCTGTCCGACGGCATCCGGCTGATGCTGATCGGCGGGGTCCTGGTGATCGGACTGATCGTGGACACCCTCGCCGTCACCCTGCGCAGCGCGGCGCCCGCCGGACTGCCGCTGCTCGCGCTGTACTCGGTGGCCGCGGGACTGTCCGACGGCGGCACCGCCTGGCTCTGGTTCCTCCTCGCCGCCGCCGGCTACCTGATGCTGCTGCTGGTCGAGGGCCGGGACCGGCTCTCGCAGTGGGGCCGGGTGTTCAGCGGCGCCTCGCGCGCGGCGGGCGGTGAGTCCGGCGGGGCGGTGGCGCCGATCCGTACCGGGCGCCGGATCGGCGCGGTGGCACTGGGCGTCGCCCTGGTGGTGCCGCTCGCGCTGCCCGGGATGCGGGGCGGACTGCTGGACGCCGCCGGGGCCGGGGCCGGCTCGGGCATCGGAGGCGGCGGCACGATCTCCGCGGTCAACCCGCTGGTCTCCCTGCGCGACAGCCTGAACGTCGACGAGGACCGCACGGTCCTGACCCTGCGCACCAACTCGCAGGACGCCTCCGACCTTTATCTGCGCATCGTGTCCCTCGACGACTTCGACGGCACCACCTGGAAGCCGTCGCAGCGGCACATCGTCGGCGTGCCCGACCCCTTCCCCGCCCCGGCCGGCCTGAACGGCGCCGTCCGGCGCACGGAGATCACCACGTCGATCGCCGCCGCCGACTGGTACGCCCAGGACTGGCTGCCGATGCCGTATCCGCCGAGCGGCGTCCGGATCGACGGCAACTGGCGGTACGAACCCGTGGGCATGACCCTGGTCGGTGACCACGGGCAGAACACGCGCGGCTTGAACTACCAGGTCAAGAGCTTGGAGGTGCAGCCCACCGCGGATCAGCTCGCCCTCGCCGGGGAGCCTCCGGCCGCTGTGGTCCGCGAGTACACCAAGGTGCCCAGGTCGCTGCCGGGGCTGGTGGCCGACACCGCCCGCGCGGTCACCGAGGGCGCGGCGAACCACTACGAGCAGGCGGTGAGGCTCCAGGACTGGTTCGCCTTCGAGGGGGGCTTCCAGTACGACACCCAGGTGGAGGCGGGCACCGGCTCCGAGGCGATCTCCCGGTTCCTGAAGGACAAGCGGGGCTTTTGCGTCCACTTCTCCTTCGCGATGGCCGCGATGGCCCGCACGCTGGGCATACCCGCCCGCGTGGCGGTGGGCTTCGCGCCCGGGACGCCGGGGGGCGACGGCTCCGTCGAGGTGGGTCTCAAGGACGCGCACGCCTGGCCCGAGCTGTACTTCGAGGGCGTCGGCTGGACCCGCTTCGAGCCGACGCCGACGCGGGGCACGGTCCCGCAGTACACCGAGTCGGACCCCTCGAACACGACGCTGCCGAACCCGGCGGTGCCCTCCCCGCAGAGCAGTTCGCGCCCCTCGACCGCGCCGTCGGCGAGCACCGGGTGCACGCCGCAGATGAAGAAGCTCCAGGAGTGCCCGAGCCCGTCCGCGCAGGCCGCGCTGCCCACCGGCGGGGACGGCCCGAAGTGGTACGCGGTCACGGGGTGGGCGCTGGGCGGACTCGCCGTCGTCGTCCTGCTGCTGTCACCCCTGCTGTGGCGCAAGCGCAGGAGAGCGGTCCGGCTCGGTGCGCACGGCCGCGGTGCGGCGGACGCGCCCGCCCACCGGCTCGCCCTCTGGCAGGAACTCACGGACACCGCCTGGGACTTCGGGATCCTCCCGGACGAGTCGCAGACCCCCCGCAAGACGGCGGCGCGGATCGCCCGGCTCGGGCGCCTCGACGCGGCCGCCGCCGCCTCGGTGCACCGGCTGGCCGACGCGCTGGAACAGGTGCTCTACGCGCCGAGCCCCCGGCCGATGCCGGGGCTCACGGAGGACGTCCGCCAGGTCGTCGCGGGACTGCGGGACACGGCCTCGCGGGGCGCCCGGCTGCGCGCCGTGCTCGCCCCCCGCTCGACCACGCGGCTGGCCTGGGCCCTCTCGGCCCGCTGGGCGGCGCTGCGGTCCCGGGCGGCAGCGGTCCGCCCGGCCCTGCGCAGACCCTCACGGCAGCAGGGCTGAGCAGCACGCGCGGCGGACGGCACGGGGGATGGCCGTTCGGCGCCTGGAGGGAAAGGGCTGGGCGGCCGTCCGGCGGGGCGGCAGCAGGCCCTGCCGTGCTGACCGGCCCGCGCCGGGCGGTCTGCCATACGATGCGTAAGGGGCCGGCCACTTGTCGTGGCCGGCCCCTCGGCACGGTCTTGGAGTACCGCTACACGGAACTCACGGGGACCCCGGAACTGCGGATCTAGCGCCCCTGCTCGTCACGGCGGCGCTGCCAGCGCTCTTCGATACGGTCCATCATGGAGCGCTTGGGCCGCACCGGGCGTCGGGCGTGCGGGCCGCCGGCGGGCTGCTCGCCCGGTTTCGGGGCCTTGCGCCAGCCGGTCACGGCCAGCAGCGCGCATCCCAGCATCACCAGGAAGCCCACCACACTCACCCAGGGATACTGAGCGATCACACCTGCCATGAGGAGCGCGATACCTACGAGGAAGCCCGCGACCGCCTGGTAGACCCGCCGCCGGGTGTACGTACGCAGCCCGCTTCCCTCGAGCGCCGACGCGAACTTGGGATCTTCGGCGTACAGCGCTCGCTCCATCTGCTCGAGCATGCGCTGCTCGTGCTCAGAGAGCGGCACGGAGTCCTCCTCATCGTGCGGTCGCCGGGGCGACCCGGGGGGTCCCTTCAGGATAGGCAGGGAATCGCCCCCGTGAAACCCGCCCCTCTGCGCCAATTGGCCAACCGAATCCGCCACGGCGGAGCCGACTCGCTGAGGCTTCCATTCCCCGGCGGCCGACCCGTCATGCCGGACGGTCTCCCTCGATCATACGGCGCCCGCACCTGGATCGGGGGGCCTGTGGCACACTCCATCCCCGGCCGGGACGCCGATCAGCGGCCCTCCCCACCGGCCCGCTCAGGCCGCTGCGGCACCCCTGGTCTCGCCGAGCACGTGGAGCTGTGTGGCCACGGAGTGGAACGCGGGCAGTTCGGCGGCCGCCGCCTCGAGCTGGATCAGCGCGTCCAGCGCCCCCGGCTCGGTGTCCACCAGGACGCCGGGCACCAGGTCCGCGAAGACCCGTACGCCGTGCACCGCGCCGACCGTCAGCCCCGCCCCGTCGACGAGGGCGGTGAGCTGCTCGGCGGTGAAACGGCGCGGCACGGGGTCGCTGTCGCCCCAGCGCCCCTGCGGGTCGCCGAGCGCCTGCCGGGCCTCCTTGAAGTGACCGGCCAGCGCCCGGGCGAGGACGGCACCGCCGAGACCGGCGGCGAGCAGGCTGAGCACCCCCTCGTCGCGCAGGGCGGCGGCGGCGTTGCGCACGCCCTCGGCCGGGTCGTCGACGTACTCCAGGACGCCGTGGCAGAGGACCGCGTCGTAGCCGCCGCGCTCGACCACGTCGAAGAGCCCGTGCACATCGCCCTGCACGCCCCGCACCCGGTCGGCCACACCCGCCTCGGCGGCACGGCGCTCCAGCGCGAAGAGCGCGTTGGGGCTGGGGTCGACGACGGTGACGCGGTGGCCGAGGCGGGCGACGGGCACGGCGAAGTTGCCGCTGCCGCCGCCGGTGTCCAGGACGTCCAGGGCGGTGCGGCCCGTGGCCTTGACCCGCCGGTCGAGGGCGTCCTGAAGGACGTCCCAGACCACGGCGGTGCGGAGGGAGGCGCGGGAACGGGAGGGGTCGGAGCGCAGCGACGACGTCGGTCGGGAGTGGTGGTGGGAGACGGGCGGGCGCATCGGGTCCGACACGGCAGTTGACTCCTCGCGGCGGCACCGCCTCGGAGACGGCGGAGCGATCGGGCTGCCCGCCCGGCCGCCCGGAACACGGGAGGTGGGAAGGCTTCAGGCGGGTTCCACCCTATTGCCTGTCCCGCCCGCTCCGCTCCTCGCCTCCGCACGCCGGACCACCGGCGGCGGGTGAACGCGGCCGGCCCGCGGAGCACCGGCGGTCACGGGGCGGTGTCAGCCCGCGTTCGGCATGTCGCCGCCGGCGGGGCGGGGCTCGCGGTCCTCCTCGGCGGGGCGGGGCGGGGGCAGGACCGGCTGGAGGACCAGCATGCGCTCGACAAGGCGGAGGAACATCGCCACGTCCCGCATCAGGTCGTCGGCGTCCCGGCGGCCGGCCGCGCCCTGGACACCGGCCTCGGCCAGGGCACGGCGCCGGGCACCGGAGGCGAACAGAGCGCTCCACTCGGTCAGTTCGGGAGCGATCTCGGGAAGCACCTCCCAGGCGCTGCGTATCCGTGCCCGCCTGCGGGGCGTGGTCTCCGGGCGCCCGCGCGCGGCGAGGACGGCCGCGGCGGTGCGCAGGGCGGCGAGGTGGGCCGTCGCGTAGCGCTCGTTCGGGGTGGGGAGGACTGCGGCTTCCTCCAGCCCGGCGCGGGCCTGGGCGAGCAGGTCGAGGGCGGCGGGCGGGGCCGTGGCCCGGCGGAGCACGGGGTGCACGTCGCTCGCCGGGCCGGTCAGTGAGGGGGCAGGGCCGGTGGCGCGGCGCCGACGGGCGGCGGCTGCGGACGAGTTGGCCATGACGAACCTCCTGTCGTCTGGGTCACGGCACGGGTGCCGTATGTGCCCATCGTGAGGTATGCCACTGACAATCCGTTCTGACCTGGTCTTTTCGTCGTTCGCGATGCTCTGCCGTAGGCCGTCGGACATGGGACAGGGCCGTGGGCCATGAGCCGTGGACCGCGCACCGCCGCCCGTACCGCCCTCCCGGTGGGCCGCGCCCGCCGCCACCATCCCCCCGTTATGTTTTCCGCGGTCCTGCAAGAGGGCCGCTGGCCTCCGGACCCGGCATGGCTGTTCCCCCCTGTCGAACTGATGACCTGGGGGGTGGTGCCACCGGGCCCGAGAGGCGCCGTTGGAGACGCTGATGAGAGGTCCGACTACCGCCCGGCCTGGTGCAACGCCCGGCCGCTTGCGGGTGGCAGGTCTGCATAACGTGGATGCGCGCACGACGCCAACGCCCCGGCCAGCACGCACGACATCCGTTCGGGAGGACGGCTTGTACGACAGCGACGAGATAGGCGTCTTCCTTGGCCTGGACGTCGGCAAGACGAACCATCACGGGCACGGGCTCACCCCGGCCGGCAAGAAGGTCTTCGACAAGCAGCTACCCAACACCGAACCCAGACTGCGGGAGGTCTTCACCAAGCTGAAGACCAAGTTCGGCACCGTGCTGGTCATCGTGGACCAGCCCGCCTCCATCGGAGCCCTCCCGCTCACGGTCGCCCGGGACACGGGTTGCCAGGTCGCCTACCTGCCCGGACTGGCCATGCGACGGATCGCCGACCTGTATCCGGGCGAGGCGAAGACCGACGCCCGCGACGCCGCCGTGATCGCCGACGCCGCACGGACGATGCCGCACACCCTGCGCTCGCTGGAACTGACCGACGAGATCACCGCCGAACTGACCGTGCTGGTCGGCTTCGATCAGGACCTGGCGGCCGAGGCCACCCGAACCAGCAACCGGATCCGCGGCCTGCTCACCCAGTTCCACCCCAGCCTGGAGCGCGTCCTGGGCCCCCGGCTCGACCACCAGGCCGTCACCTGGCTGCTGGAACGCTACGGATCCCCCGCCTCCCTGCGAAAGGCCGGACGCCGCAAACTCGTCGAGGTCATACGGCCCAAGGCCCCGCGCATGGCCGCCCGGCTGATCGACGACGTCTTCGACGCCCTCGACGAACAGACCGTCGTCGTTCCCGGCACCGGCACCCTCGACATCGTCATCCCGTCGCTGGCCCGCTCTCTCGGCGCCGTCCACGAACAGCGACGGGCACTCGAAGCCCAGATCGAGGCCCTGCTGGAGGATCACCCTCTTTCCAAGGTCCTGACGTCGCTGCCCGGCGTCGGCGTCAGGACCGCCGCCACACTGCTGGTCACCGTCGGCGACGGCACCAGCTTCCCCACCGCCGCCCACCTGGCCTCTTACGCCGGCCTCGCCCCCACGACCAAGTCCTCCGGGACCTCGATCCACGGCGAACACGCACCCCGCGGCGGCAACCGGCAACTCAAGCGGGCGATGTTCCTGTCCGCGTTCGCAGCCCTGCACGATCCCGCCTCCCGCACCTACTACGACAAATGCCGGGCCAGAGGAAAGACCCACACCCAGGCACTGCTCCGTCTGGCCCGACAACGGATCAACGTGCTGTTCGCGATGCTCCGCGACGGCACCTTCTACGAACCCAGAACCCCACGCCTCGCTTGACGAACGACATAGAGGCACCCCCCCCGCCGCGCCCGCCCCCACCGTTCGCCGCCACGGCCGCCCCCTGCCGCAGCCGCCCCCGCCCGCCGACCGGCACCACCACCGGCGCCGGCGGTGGCGCCGGTCGGCGGGCGGGGCGCTCCTGTGACAATCAGGGCCATGGAAAGCAGCAGCGCCACGTCGGGCGGCCGTACCCGCCGCGAGGCCACCCGGCAGAAGCTCTACGAGGCGGCCGTCACGCTCATCGCCGAACAGGGCTTCTCCGCGACCACGGTGGACGAGATCGCCGAGCGGGCCGGGGTCGCCAAGGGCACCGTCTACTACAACTTCGCCAGCAAGTCCGTCCTCTTCGAGGAGTTGCTGCGGCACGGCGTGGGCCTTCTCACCGCCTCCCTCCAGCAGGCGGCGGAGGGCGCGGCACGGGAGGGCGGCGGCCGGGTCGACGCGCTGGACGCCATGATCCGGGCCGGCCTCGTCTTCATCGACCGCTATCCCGCCTTCACCCAGCTGTACGTGGCGGAACTGTGGCGCACCAACCGGGCCTGGCAGTCCACGCTCATGGTGGTCCGGCGGCAGGCGGTCGCGGTCGTCGAGGACGTGCTGCGCGACGGGGTGGCGAGCGGCGAGTTCAGCGAGGAGATCGATGTGCCGCTGACCGCCGCCGCGCTGGTCGGCATGGTGCTGGTGGCCGCCCTGGACTGGAAGGCGTTCCAGCCGGAGCGCTCCCTGGACGACGTCCACGCCGCGCTGTCCAGGCTCCTGCAGGGCAGGGTGAGCGGCCTCCGCTGAGACGAGGGCGCCGGTGCGCCGTGGCCGCGTCGCCGCGGGCCACCACGCACCGGCGCCCCCTCCTGTTCCCCCGAACCCGTTCCCCCGTGTCCCCCGTTCCCCCGTCGGACCCCGTTCGGTCGGCTCCGGGCTCCCCCGTGCCTCGCTCCCGCCGACGCGAGCCGGCGGAAGGAGCGGTCCAGGGCGGCGCCGTTCCGCCGCCCCGTGTCGGCGGTGCCGGTGCCGTGCCCCTTCCCGTGCCTCCACTCTCTCGTCCGCGCAGGTCGGGGCCCATCCGCACAGGTACTCATCTCGCCGCATAGGTACAGGTACTCAGCCCTGCGCGCAGGTCCCCGGGCACCCGCCCCACCTGTTGCCGGCCGGCCGGAAAGCCGCTGGTCACCGCCCCCAGGGCCGGGATTGTCAGCGGTGGTCGCTAAAGTCGCGGGCATGGCAGGGATTGCGGTGATCGGCGCCGGGACGGGCGCGATGGCGGCGGCTGCCCGGCTGGCCGTCGCGGGCCACCGGGTGACGGTGTACGAGCGGACGGAGACGTACGGCGGGGCGGTGCGCCGCTTCGAGCGCGACGGTTTCGCCTTCGACACCGGTCCCGGCCTGCTCCCGCTGCCCGCGGTCTACCGCGACCTGTTCGTGAAGACCGGCAAGGAGCCCCTGGAGGACCGCGTCGAGCTGGTCCAGGTCGACCCCGCGGCCCGGCACGTCTTCGCGGACGGCACCGAGGTCTCCCTGCCGAACGCGTCCCGCGCGGGTGTCGTCGCTGCCCTGGACGAGGCGCTCGGCGAGGGCGCCGGACAGCGCTGGGGCGACTTCCTGGTCCGGGCGCGCGAGGCCTGGGACCGCACCCGCCGCCCCCTCCTCGAAGAGCCGCTGTGGCCCAACTGGCAGGTGCTCGCCGAGCGGGAGCCCTATCCGGCGGTGCCGCACAAGCGGCTGCTGCGCACCCGGCGGGCGGGCACGCTCGCGGAGGTCGGTGCCTGGGAGCTGCGCGATCCGCGCCTGGCCGCGCTGCTGGAGAGCCACGCCCTCGCGTACGGCCTCGATCCCCGGACCGCTCCGGCGAGCGCCGCCGTCCTGCCGTACATGGAGCACGCGTTCGGCATGTGGTACGTCCGCGGCGGGCTGCGCGAGCTGGCCCGGGCGGTGTACGAGCGGTGCGTGGCCCGCCGGGTCGAGTTCGTCTTCGGTGCCGAGGTCACGCGGATCACCGAGAAGGACGGCCGCGTGGCGGGCGTGGAGCTGGCCACGGGGGAGGCGGCGGACGCGGAGTACGTGGTCGCCGGTGTGGCACCCGGGACGCTGAGCGCCCTCACCCCCGGGGCGGCGCCCCGGGGCGAGGACGCGGTGCCGCCCCAGCGGGGCGTGCCGAGCCGGCTGACCGTGCTCCTGGCGTTGCGCGGCGGCCGTCCCGAGGGGACGGCCCACCGCACCGTCGTGCACGCGCGGGACCGCGACGCCGAGTTGGACGGCCTGTTCGGCACGGCTCCGGTGGCGGCTTCGGAGGCGACCGTCACCGTGCTGCGTCCCGGTGACCCGGCGCTGGTGCCCGACACCGCCCACGAGGCGGTCACGCTCACGGCCACGGTCCCGGCGGGTGAGACGGGCCAAGGCTCCGTGGAGGACCGTGTCGCGCGGATGATCGGCGTGGCCGAGCGTGCCGTGCCCGGTCTGCGCGACCGGTTGCTGTGGCACGAGGTGCGCACCCCCGCCGACGTCGAGCGGGTGACGGGCGCCGCGGGCGGCGCCGTGCCCGCACCGGCGCTGGCCTCGGCCGGCGGGCGGCTGCTGCACCCGGCGAACTCGACGCGGGTCGAGGGTCTCTACACGGTGGGCGGCTGGTCCCATCCCGGGGGCGGTCTGCCGCACGCCGGGATGTCGGGGGCCCTGGTGGCCGGACTCGTCGTCGAGGGCCCTGAGTTCCGCGGCTCCCAGTGAGCCGGCACGGGACCGGACGCCCGGCACGGGACCGATAGCCCGGCACGGGACCGGTGGTCCGGCGCGAGGCCGGCACCCGGGCGCGGCCAGGTGGTCCGGCACGTGACCCGAAGCCCGCCAGCGACCGATCGTCCGCCACGGTACCCTGAGCCCGGTGGGGAACCGGAAGCCCCGTGGGAACTCGTGAGCCCGTTTCAGAAACGGTACTGCTCGTCGTAGCCCGCGCCGTGGTGTCCCTGCCCCTGCCCCTGTCCTTGCCCTGGGGCGGTGCCGCCCTGGCCGTTGGCCTGGTACGGGTAGGTCTGCTCCGCCGGGAGTTCCCCGCCGTAGGGGTCGTCGGCGCGCTGCTGCGGGACCCACACACCGCCGGCCGGGGTCTCCCCGCCGTACCCGCCCGGGGCGTACGGCTCCTGGGTGCCGTAGCCCTGCTGGCCGTAGCCGCCGGAGTAGGGGGCGCCGTCGTAGGTCTGGGTGCCGATGTACGGGTCCGAGTAGGCGGCGTACTGCTGCTGGCCCGTGCCGTCGTAGCCGTAACCCTGCTGCGTGTACCCGGAGTAGTCGTACCCGTAGCCCGCGTCGGAGCCCTGGGCGGTGGTGGCGTACGGGTCCGGGGCAGTTCCGTCGGACGGGCCGGACTGGCCGCCGAAGTCGCTGTAGACGCCGTAGGAGCCGGTCTCGTCGGGCAGGGGCTGGGGCGCGTACACCGCCGTGGACTCGGCGGCTGTGGGCTCCAGGGGGCGGGCGGGGGTGAAGACGTCGTCGTGCTCGTCGTCGTCGCGCCCGTACGCCGGGCCGTCGTGCACGGGCCGGCCGTCCGCGCCCTCCGCGCCGGCCGGCCCCTCCTCGGCCGCCGGCTCGGCGGGTGCGCCGGCGACGGCGTCAGGACCTGCGGCGTCGGGGGCCGGGTCCTTGCGGCCGCCCCGGCCGCGGCGGCGCTTGCTGCCGGTGGCCTCGGCGCCCGGGTGGCGCACCGCCCAGCCCGCGACGAAACCGCGGCGGAAGGACAGCGTCACGAAGGTCTGCCCGACGGCGAACGCGATCGCTCCCAGGGCGATCACCAGGACGGAGGGCATCAGCACACCGAGCACGACGCAGAGGAAGCCGCCGAAGGCGAGCAGCCGCCAGCGCAGGCGTGCCTTGTACTGCAACAGCACCTCGCCGAGCAACCACAGCGCGACGCCGCCGAACGCGATGTAGAGGACCGCCCAGCCCATGTACGCCCCTCTCCCAGTGGTCGCTCCGCAGTGTGTCGTACACGGGTGCGACCGGTCTAGGCCTGCGGCGGGTGGTGCAGGCCCAGGTTCTCGTAGATTTCCAGTGTCGCCGTGGAGTTGTTGAGCGTGATGAAGTGCAGCCCGGGCACTCCTTCGGCCAGCAGCCGCGCGCAGAACTCGGTGGCGAAGTCGATGCCAATGGAGCGTACAGCGGCCGGATCGTCCTTCGCCGCGAGGATCCGCTCTTTCAGGGCGTCCGGGAAGGCTGCGTTGGTGAGGGACGGGATCCGCGCGAGCGTCTTGGCTCCGGCGATCGGCATGACCTCGGGGATGATGGGCGTCTCGCAGCCGACGGCGGCTACCCGGTCACGCAGCCGCAGGTAGTCCTCCGGGTGGAAGAACATCTGTGTGATGGCGTAGTCGGCGCCCGCGCGGCACTTGTCGACGAAGTGGCGGACGTCGGTCTCCCAGTCGGCGGAGCGCGGGTGCATCGCGGGGAAGGCCGCGACGCCGACGCAGAAGTCGCCGGACGTCTTGATCAGTTCGACGAGTTCGGCGGCGTAGCGCAGCCCGCGGGGGTGCGGCACCCACTCGCCCATCGGGTCGCCGGGCGGGTCGCCGCGCAGTGCCAGCATGTTGCGGATCCCGGCGTCGGCGTACTGCCCGATGATGTTGCGCAGGTCGGCCACGGAGTGGTCGACGGCGGTGAGGTGGGCGATCGGGGTGAGGGTGGTGTCCGACGCGATGGCCTCGGTCGCCTTGACCGTGCCCGCGCGGGTGGAGCCGCCCGCGCCGTAGGTCACGGAGACGAAGTCGGGCGCCACGGCCTCGACCCGGCGCAGCGCGTTCCACAGGTTCCGCTCGCCCTTCGGGGTCTTGGGGGCGTAGAACTCGAAGGAATACGTCGTCTTGCCGGTCGCGAGCATGTCGCGGACGGTGCGGGCGTGGTCCGACCTGGTGGATGCGGTGCCGAGGGCCATACCCGCAGGTTAGCCAGGGTGCGGCGGTCCCCCAACCGAACGCTGGTGTTTTGCCCGATTTGCCGACTTGTTGTCCACTCCGTGGACACTTCGGCGCATCGGCTCCCGGGCGCCCCGGTGCGCGCCGGCGGCCGGCCCGGTCAGGCCTGCCGCAGCCGCTTCGCGAACTCGGCCGCCGCCGCGCCCGGGTCGTCGGCCTCGGTGATCGCCCGCACCACGACGACGCGCCGGGCGCCCGCCTCCAGCACCTGGTCGAGGTTGCCGAGGTCGATGCCGCCGATGGCGAACCAGGGGCGGTCGGTCCCGAGGGAGGCGGTGGAGCGGACCAGGTCGAGGCCGGGCGCGTGACGGCCGGGCTTGGTCGGGGTGGGCCAGCAGGGGCCCGTGCAGAAGTAGTCCACGCCGTCCTGCGCGGCGGCCGCGGCGGCCTCGGACCCGGCGTGCGTGGAGCGGCCGATCAGGACGTCGTCGCCGAGGATCGCGCGTGCCGCGGGGACCGGCAGGTCGCCCTGGCCGAGGTGCAGCACGTCGGCGCGGGCGGCGTACGCGACGTCCGCGCGGTCGTTGACCGCGAGCAGCCGGCCGTGGCGCGCGCAGGCGTCGGCGAACACCGCGAGGTGCTCCAGTTCCTCCCCGGCCTCCATGCCCTTGTCGCGCAGCTGCACGATGTCGACACCGCCCGCGAGCACGGCGTCGAGGAACTCGGGCAGGTCGCCGCGGTCCCTGCGGGCGTCCGTGCACAGGTACAGGCGCGCGTCGGCCAGGCGGGCGCGGGCGGCGGCTGCGGCGGTGTCGGACATGCGTGGGTCCCCCCGTGATGGGTCTGCGGTGGTGTCGATGGCGTACGGGCCGCGGCTCCGGGGCCCGTACGGGTCCCGGTCCACGGCGGCGGTACCCGTACGCCGGACGAATGGTTCGGTCCGGGCAGCGGGCGGCCCTGCCGGCGGGCCGCCCTGTCAGTGGCGCCCGGGGTCAGACGGCGAGCGCCTGGGCGCGGCGCTTCACCTCCGTGCCGCGATTCTCGCTCAGGGCCTGTGCGGGGGTGCCGGGCAGGGTCGGGTCGGGGGTGAAGAGCCACTCGATCATCTCTTCGACCGTGAAGCCGTCGTCCCGCAGGAGCGTCAGGGTCCCGGACAGGCCCTTGACGACCTTGTCCCCGTCGATGAAGGCGGCGGGGACGTGCAGCGCGCGGTTCTCACCGCGGCGTACGGCGATGAGCTGGCCCTCCTTGACCAGCTGCCGCACACGCGTCACGTCGACGCCGAGCATCTCGGCGATGTCGGGCAGGGTCAGCCAGGCGGGGACGAGCGCATCGGTCTTCGCGTCAATCTCGGTCACGGGACAAGCGTGCCATCTGCCACCGGCACTCGGAAGCCGACCCCGTCCACCTGGGCGGAGACCGTCCGGCGAGCGGGCTACGCGGTGGCCGCCTTCAGCGGCCTCGACGGGTCCGCCAGCAGCCCCGCGTCCATCCCCGCACCGGCCTCGATCAGCCGTCGGCCCTGGGCGAGATCCCGCGGGCGGCCGACCGCCAACAGGGCGACCAGCCGGGTGTCGCGCAGCCAGCACACCGTCCAGGCCGGGCCGGAGGGCTCGCCGCGCCAGACGGTGGCGTCGGCCGCGGTGTGGTGGCCGGCGTACTGCACGAAGCGGCCGAACTGCTCGGACCAGAAGTACGGCACCGGGTCGTAGACGGCAGGGGTCAGGCCGATCACGTTGGCGGCGACCGTGCGCGGGCCCTGGAGCGCGTTGTCCCAGTGGTGGACCAGCAGGCGTTCGCCGTACCGGCCCGACGGGAAGGAGGCGCAGTCGCCGACCGCGTACACGTCCGCCGCGCTGGTGCGCAGGTGGTCGTCGGCGAGCACCTCTCCGCGCTCGCCCAGCTCGACGCCGGAGCCCGCCAGCCAGGCGGTCGCGGGGCGGGCGCCGATGCCGACGACGACGGCGCCCGCGGGCAGCCGTGACCCGTCGTCGAGCACGACCGCGCCGGGCTCGACGCGTGCCACCCGCGCGCGGGTGCGCAGCACGGTGCCGCTGTCGGTGTACCAGGCGGTCATCGGAGCGGCCACCTCGGCGGGCAGCACCCCGGCCAGCGGCCGGTCGGCGGCCTCCACGACCGTCACCGCGCAGCCCGCCTCGCGCGCGGCCGTCGCGAACTCGGCGCCGATCCAGCCGGCGCCGACCACGACGACGTCGTGCTGCTCGGCGAGGACCGGCCGCAGCCGTTCGGCGTCGTCCAGGGTGCGCAGCAGGTGCACGCCGGGGACGTCCTCCGCGCCGGGCAGCCGCACCGGCTCGGCGCCGGTGGCGAGGACGAGGACGTCGTAGGGGACGGGTCCCTCGGAGGTGTCGAGAACGTGCGCTTCGGAGCGGACCGCCAGGGCCTCGCAGCCGAGCCGCAGCTCCAGGCCGAGCGCCTCGAAGTCGACGTCGAAGGCGGACCCCTCGGCCTTGCCGAGCAGGACGGCCTTGGACAGCGGTGGCCGGTCGTAGGGCTGGTGGGGTTCGGCGCCGATCAGGGTGATCGTGCCGGTGAAGCCCTGCTCGCGCAGGGCGACCGCGGTCTGCACACCGGCCATGCCAGCGCCGGCGACGACCACGCGCCGCGGCTGAGCCGTGCCCTGTTCCTGCGTCTGCTCGCTCACCTGATCACCATAGTCAGCTGACGTTCAGTCAGTCAGGGGGCGTGCGGAGTGACGTGCTCCACAACGCCCGCCGCGTCCCTGTCACGCCGGCCGAGGCCGTGCCCCGGCCGCGATTCCCGGTCACGCCGGCCGAGGTCACGCCGCCCCCGACGGGACCGCGCCCCGCCCGCCGCCGTCAGTCACCCACCTGTTCCACCACGCTCGTGCCGCTCCCCGCCTGCGACTCCCACTCCCACGTCTCCTCCAACCGCACCCGCCCGTCGGGCAGTTCGACCACCGTGGAGACGCAGTGCCCCGAGGAGGTCGTGCCGTCGTGCTTGAGCTGGACGTAACGGAAGTCGAGCCGGTCGCCCTCCCTGGTGCCCACCAGGTGACCGCGGACGACGTCGCCGCCCGCGTACTCGGCCCAGATCTCCCCGCCCCGTTCGTGGTACGTGAAGCGGGTCCGGGTGCCCACCTGGCCGGGGGCCTGATCGGCGACGGGGGCGAGGACGAGACCGTCCAGCGAGGGCGGCATACGGGAGGCTCCCTTACAAAAGCGCTGCTCCAAGGACTAGGGTGGCCACCGTACAAGCACTCGCGGGAGCCCGGACGCACCGGGCTGAGAGGGAGGCTGGCGGCCTCCGACCGTACGAACCTGATCCGGGTCATGCCGGCGAAGGGAGGGGCTGGACGCCCATGTCGTTGCCACGTACGTCTGACGTCCTCGTCATCGGGGGCGGGATCATCGGGCTCGTGACCGCCTGGCGCGCGGCCCGGCGCGGCCTGTCCACGGCCGTGGTGGACCCCGAGCCGGGCGGCGGTGCCGCGCAGGTGGCGGCCGGGATGCTGGCCGCCGTCACGGAACTGCACTACGGCGAGGAGACGCTGCTCGGCCTGAACCTGGCCTCGGCCCGCCGCTACCCGGACTTCGCGGCCGAGCTGACCGAGCTGACCGGCCACGACCTCGGTTACCGCAGGTGCGGCACGCTGGCCGTCGCGCTGGACGCCGACGACCGCGCCCACCTGCGGGAACTGCACGCCCTGCAACACCGCTCGGGGCTGGAGTCGGAGTGGCTGTCGGGGCGTGAGTGCCGGCGCCTGGAGCCGATGCTCGCGCCGGGCGTGCGCGGCGGGCTGCGGGTGGACGGCGACCACCAGATCGATCCGCGGCGGCTGGCCGCCGCACTGGTCGTGGCCTGCGAGCGCGCTGGCGTGGTCTTCCACCGCGCCTGGGCCGAGCGGCTCACCGTCGAACGGGAGCGGGCCACGGGCTGCGTGCTGCGCGAGGGCACCGCGCTCGGCGCCGGGCAGGTGGTCCTGGCCGCCGGCAGCCTCAGCGGACGCCTCGCGGGGGTCCCGGACGACCTGCTGCCGCCGGTGCGGCCGGTGAAGGGGCAGGTGCTCCGGCTGACCGTGCCCCAGCGGTACGCGCCGTTCCTGAGCCGCACGGTGCGGGCCGTGGTGCGCGGCGGCCACCTCTACCTGGTGCCGCGGCTCAGCGGCGAGCTGGTCGTCGGGGCCACCAGCGAGGAGCTGGGCTGGGACACCACGGTGACGGCGGGCGGCGTCTACGAGCTGCTGCGCGACGCGCACGAGCTGGTGCCCGGCATCACCGAGCTGCCGCTGACCGAGACCCGCGCCGGGCTGCGCCCCGCCTCCCCCGACAACGCGCCGCTGCTCGGCCCGACCGGTCTGGACGGGCTGCTGGTGGCCACCGGGCACTACCGCAACGGTGTGCTGCTCACCCCGGTCACCGGTGACGTCATGGCGCACGTCCTGGCCACCGGCGAGCTGCCGGACGAGGCCCGTCCCTTCAGCCCGCGGCGTTTCCACGCCGCCCCCCTCACGGAGCAGCCCGCATGAGCACCCCCGTCCGCATCTCCGTCAACGGCGAGCCGCGCGAGTTCGCGCACGGCACGGCCCTCGACGCCGTCGTACGGACCCTGACCGCGGCGCCCTCCGGGGTGGCCGCCGCCCTCAACGAGACCGTCGTCCCGCGCGACCGGTGGCCCTCCACCGCTCTGTCCGAGGGCGACCGCGTCGAGATCCTCACCGCCGTCCAAGGAGGCTGAACCATGGCCGACGACCCCTTCGTCCTCGGTGGTACGTCCTTCACGTCCCGGCTGATCATGGGCACCGGCGGTGCGCCCAGCCTGGACGTCCTCGAACGCTCCCTGGTGGCCTCCGGAACGGAGCTGACCACGGTCGCGATGCGCCGGGTGGACCCCTCCGTGCACGGCTCCGTGCTGTCCGTGCTGGAGAAGCTCGGCATCCGGGTGCTGCCCAACACCGCGGGCTGCTTCACGGCGGGCGAGGCGGTGCTCACGGCCCGGCTCGCCCGGGAGGCGCTCGGCACCGACCTGGTCAAACTGGAGGTCATCGCCGACGAGCGCACCCTGCTGCCGGACCCGATCGAACTGCTGGACGCGGCGGAGACCCTGGTCGACGACGGCTTCACGGTGCTGCCGTACACGAACGACGACCCGGTGCTCGCCCGGAAGCTGGAGGACGTCGGCTGCGCCGCGGTCATGCCGCTGGGCTCGCCCATCGGCTCCGGGCTCGGGATCCGCAACCCGCACAACTTCCAGCTGATCGTGGAGCACGCGCGCGTGCCGGTGATCCTGGACGCGGGCGCCGGCACGGCCTCGGACGTGGCGCTGGCCATGGAGCTGGGGTGCGCGGGCGTGATGCTCGCCTCGGCGGTGACGCGGGCACAGGAGCCGGCGGTCATGGCCGAGGCGATGCGGCACGCGGTGACGGCCGGCCGCCTGGCCCGGCTGGCGGGCCGCATCCCCCGGCGCCACTTCGCCGAGGCCTCGTCCCCGGTGGAGGGCCTGGCCGACCTGGACCCGGAACGCCCGGCCTTCTGAGGCCGGCCGGCCACGCACCTGGGTCTTCCCCGGCCCCTCGCACAGGGAGGGGCCCCGGTCGCTGCCCGAGGGCGGGCCTCGCCCGCGCGCCCCGCGCACGCTCCCGGCTCGCCGCCCGCGCGCGTGGGAAGCGTCACAGGTCGGCTGCAGTCCCGCCGCGGAGCGCCGCTCGGCGGCTCGGGTGTCCGTGGCGGCTCGTAGACTCCCCTGCGTGGATACGACCCTTCAGGACCCTCTCGTCGGGCAGGTGCTCGACGGCCGGTATCGCGTCGACGCGCGGATCGCCGTCGGCGGGATGGCCACGGTCTACCGGGGCCTGGACACCCGCCTGGACCGGGTACTCGCCCTCAAGGTGATGCACCCGGCGCTCGCGGCCGACGGGTCGTTCGTGGAGCGGTTCATCCGGGAGGCCAAGTCGGTGGCCCGCCTGGACCACCCGAACGTGGTGCAGGTCTTCGACCAGGGCACCGACGGGTCGTACGTCTACCTGGCCATGGAGTACATCGCCGGCTGCACGCTGCGGGACGTGCTGCGCGAGCGCGGGGCGCTGCAGCCGCGGGCCGCGCTGGACATCCTGGAGCCGGTGCTCGCGGCACTCGGCGCGGCGCACCGCGCCGGGTTCGTGCACCGCGACATGAAGCCGGAGAACGTCCTGATAGGCGACGACGGCCGGGTCAAGGTCGCCGACTTCGGGCTGGTCCGGGCCGTGGACTCGGTCACCAGTACCACCGGCGCCGTCCTCGGCACCGTCTCCTACCTCGCCCCCGAGCAGATCGAGCAGGGCACCGCCGACCCCCGGGTCGACGTGTACGCGTGCGGTGTGGTGCTGTACGAGATGCTGACCGGCGCCAAGCCCCACCAGGGCGACAGTCCCGCCCAGGTGCTGTACCAGCACCTGCACGAGGACGTGCCGGCCCCGTCCGCCGCGGTCCCCGGGCTGCCCGTCGGACTGGACGAGCTGGTCGCGGCGGCCACCGCGCGCACCCCGCAGGTGCGGCCGCACGACGCGGTGGCGCTGCTCGCCCGGACCCGCGAGGCCCGGGCGGCCCTCAGCACGCAGCAGCTGGACGCCCTGCCGCCGCAGGCCCGCAGCGCGGAGCACGACAACGCGCAGGACCGCACGAGCGTGATCCCGCGCGCGCTGACGATGCCGCGCCCTCTGCCCGTCAACGAGGATGACGAGGACGCCGCGGCGGGGGCCGCGCTGCACCGCACCAGCCGCCTGGAGGCGCCCGCGGCTCTCGCGCCCCGGCGCCCGGCCCGGCGGCCCCGGCGGCTGGTGCTGACGGTCGTCGCCGCCGTACTGCTCGTCCTCGCCCTGGGCGGGGGCGTCTGGTACATCAACTCCGGCCAGTTCACGAAGGTGCCGCCGCTGCTGGCGAAGACCGAGGCGCAGGCCCGCGAGCGGCTCAGGGACACCGGTCTCGACGTCAAGGACGTCAAGCACGCCTACAGCGACACCGTCAGGCGCGGCACGGTCATCAGTACGGACCCCGCGGCGGGCGCCCGGATCCGCAGCCACGACTCCGTGACCCTCACCGTCTCCGACGGCCCGGAGACGGTGAAGGTGCCGAACCTGAAGGGCCGCCCGCTGGACGAGGCCCAGGACCTGCTGGGCAAGGCCGGGCTGGAGCCGGGCATGGTGAGCCGCGCCTTCAGCGAGGACGTCGCGGCGGGCTCGGTGATCAGCACGGACCCCGGGACGGGCACCGCGCGCCACGCGGGCTCGGCGATCGCGCTCGTCGTCAGCAGGGGCCGCCCGGTGGACGTGCCGGACGTCACGGGCGAGGACCTGGACCAGGCGAAGTCGGACCTGGAGGACGCGGGCCTGAAGGTGACGATCGCGTCCGAGCAGGTCAACTCCGAGTTCGACAAGGGCGAGGTCGCGCGGCAGACGCCGGGACCCGACGGCAAAGTGGCCGAGGGCGACACGGTCACGCTGACGCTGTCCAGGGGCCCGGAGATGGTCGACGTCCCCGACGTCACGGGCGACAGCGTCGACGACGCGAAGAAGGCGCTCCAGGACGCCGGTTTCCAGGTCGAGGAGGACCGCGGGCTCCTCGGTCTGTTCGGCGACACCGTCAAGAAGCAGTCGGTGCAGGGCGGCGAGCAGGCGCCGAAGGGCTCGACGATAAAGATCACCATCAGGTGACGAGACGGGGATCACGACGGCCCGCGGCCACCGGCCGCGGGCCGCATGACACCCTGAACGGGTGAGCAGTCAGCAGTCCCCCGCTTCCCCTCCCCGCACGGGCGCCGCCCGCAATCCGATCGGCGGCCACGTACCGGTGGCCGGCGGCCTGCACTCCGTGGGCCTGTCCTACGCCCGTGAGCTGGAGGCCGAGACCGTGCAGGTCTTCGTCGCCAACCCGCGCGGCTGGGCCACGCCCACCGGTGACCCGCGCCAGGACGAGGCGTTCCGCACGGCCTGCGCCGAGGCGTCGGTCCCGGCGTACGTCCACGCTCCGTACCTGATCAACTTCGGCTCGCACACCGAGGCGACCGTGGAGCGCTCGGTCCACTCGCTGCGGCACTCGCTGCGGCGCGGGCGGGAGATCGGCGCGCTCGGGGTCGTCGTGCACACCGGGAGCGCCACCGGCGGCCGGGACCGCGCGGTGGCCCTGAAGCAGGTACGGGAGCACCTGCTGCCGCTGCTCGACGAGCTGACCCGGGACGACGACCCGTACCTGCTGCTGGAGTCGACGGCCGGACAGGGCGCGTCGCTGTGCTCGCGCACCTGGGACTTCGGACCGTACTTCGAGGCGCTGGACGCCCATCCGAAGCTGGGCGTGTGCCTGGACACCTGCCACATCTTCGCCGCCGGCCACGACCTGACCGGCCCGGACGGCATGCACCAGACACTCGACCTGCTGGTGGACACGGTCGGTGAGGGCCGGCTGAAGCTGATCCACGCCAACGACTCCAAGGATGTGGCGGGCGCCCACAAGGACCGGCACGAGAACATCGGCGGCGGCCACATCGGCGAGGATCCCTTCCGCGCCCTGATGACCCACCCCGCGACCGCGGGCGTGCCCCTGGTCATCGAGACGCCCGGCGGCAAGGAGGGGCACGCGGCGGACGTGGCCCGCCTGAAGAAGCTCAGGGACGGCTGAGCCGCACCCGGACCCGGCGAGGGCCGGACCCCGGCCCGGGCTCAGGCCCGACCAGCCGCGTCCCGGGGCGCACGCGCGCCCCGTCCCCGGTCACAGCCCCGGGCCGTCGCCGGGTCCCTCCTGGTAGGAGTAGCGCTGTTCCTGCCAGGGGTCGCCGATGTTGTGGTAGCCGCGTTCCTCCCAGAAGCCGCGGCGGTCCGCGGTCATGTACTCCACGCCGCGGACCCACTTGGGGCCTTTCCAGGCGTACAGGTGGGGGACGATCAGGCGGAGCGGGAAGCCGTGCTCGGCGGTCAGCAGCTCGCCGTCCTTGTGGGTGGCGAACAGCGTCCTGTCGGCGGTGAAGTCCGTCAGGCGCAGGTTCGAGCTGAAGCCGTACTCCGCCCAGACCATCACATGGGTGACGTCCGGCGCGGGCGGGGCGATGTCCAGGACCGTACGGGCCGGGATGCCCCCCCACTCGGCGCCGAGCATGCTGAACTTCGTGACGCAGTGCAGGTCGGCGACCACGGTGGTGTACGGCAGGGCCGTGAACTCGTCGTGGTTCCAGCAGTGCTTCTCGCCGTCGGCGGTGGCACCGAAGACCCGGAAGTCCCAGCGCTCGGGCCGGAACTTCGGCACCGGGCCGTAGTGCGTGACCGGCCAGCCCCGCTGCAGCCGCTGCCCCGGCGGAAGCTCCGGCTGTGCCGCCGCTCCCGGCGCTGCTCCCGACGCCTCCCCAGATGCGCGTTCCACCGGCTGACCCATGCCTCCATCCTGACAGACCGGACGGGGTGTGCAGGACCAGCCCCGCGCCGATACGGACAACTCGCACTAAGCGTGCACTTACTGGACGACCGTGGGTGCCGGTGAAATCATGCGGCGGATATCGGTCTATACCGGCCCATATCCGTCCAGTCAGCCCCGTCAGCCAGAAGGAGTTACCCGCATGCAAGGCGACCCCGAGGTCATCGAACTGCTCAACGAGCAGCTCACCGCCGAGCTGACCGCGATCAACCAGTACTTCCTGCACGCCAAGCTCCAGGACCACAAGGGGTGGTCGAAGCTCGCGGAGTACACCCGGGCCGAGTCGTTCGACGAGATGCGGCACGCGGAGATCCTGACCGACCGGATCCTGCTCCTGGACGGCCTGCCCAACTACCAGCGGCTCTTCCACGTGCAGGTCGGGCAGACGGTGACCGAGATGTTCCGGGCCGACCGGCAGATCGAGGTGGAGGCCATCGACCGGCTGCGCCGGGGCGTGGACGTGATGCGCGAGAAGGGCGACATCACCTCGGCGAACGTCTTCGAGGCGATCCTGGCCGACGAGGAACACCACATCGACTACCTGGACACCCAGCTGGAACTGGTCGACAAGCTGGGCGAGGCGCTGTACCTGTCGACGGTCATCGAGCAGAGCCAGCCGGACTCGTCCGGCCCGGGCACCCACTGAGAGCTGCGAACAGAAGTGGGTTCCGGTCAGCGGGCGGTGTCCGGTGCGCGCGATCGCAAGGCGCCCGGGAACTCCTTGTCGCGGAGCTGACAGGGCCTTCCGGCAACGCTGCGAGGGCGGGTGCCGGGCGTCGCCCGCCGGGCCCACTTCTGTCCGCAGCTCTGAGGGCCGGACGGGCTGCTAGGCGGCGTCGCCCAGTTCCCCGGGGGCGGCGTCGGCGGCCTGCGCGGCGGCGTCGGCCGCCTGGGGGCCGACCTGCGCGAACGCCGGGGCGCGCCGCTCGATCAGTTCCCGGCGCGGGCACGCGCCGCGGCCGAGCAGGGCCTGGATGCGGCGGACGCACCCGCCGCAGTCCGTGCCCGCCTTGCAGGCCGAGGCAATCTGGCGGGGCGTGCAGGCGCCGGACTCCGCGTGCTGCTTGACCTGCTGCTCGGTGATGCCGAAGCAACTGCAGACGTACACGCTCGGCTCACCTCCCGCCGGGATCGATCAGTGGTGCCGCCCCGACTTCTCGGTGAGGCAAACCTAACCTTACCTTTCGGCCGGGACCCGGGAAAGCGGGTGGGGCGCGGACCGTGTGTGATCCGCGCCCCAGTCCGGCACCGACGGGCCGCCGGGCTCCCGGCGGCCCCGGTGCGGCGCCTACTGGTCCCGGTACATCTCCGCGACGAGGAAGGCCAGGTCGAGCGACTGGCTGCGGTTGAGCCGCGGGTCGCAGGCCGTCTCGTAGCGCTGGTGCAGGTCGTCGACGAAGATCTCGTCACCGCCGCCCACGCACTCGGTGACGTCGTCACCGGTCAGCTCGACGTGGATGCCGCCGGGGTGCGTGCCCAGCTCCTTGTGCACCTCGAAGAAGCCCTTGACCTCGTCGAGCACGTCGTCAAAGCGGCGGGTCTTGTGGCCGGAGGCCGCCTCGAAGGTGTTGCCGTGCATCGGGTCGGTCACCCAGGCCACGGTCGCGCCCGAGGCGGTGACCTTCTCGACCAGCTCGGGCAGCTTGTCGCGGACCTTGTCGGCGCCCATGCGGACGATGAAGGTCAGCCGGCCGGGCTCCCGGTCCGGGTCCAGGCGCTCGATGTACTTCAGCGCCTCCTCGGCCGTCGTGGACGGGCCGAGCTTGACGCCGATCGGGTTGCGGATCTTCGAGGCGAACTCGATGTGCGCGTGGTCGAGCTGCCGGGTGCGCTCACCGATCCACACCATGTGCCCGGAGACGTCGTACAGCTGTCCGGTGCGCGAGTCGGTGCGGGTGAGCGCGGACTCGTAGTCGAGCAGCAGCGCCTCGTGCGAGGAGTAGAACTCGACGGTCTTGAACTCCTCCGGGTCGGTGCCGCAGGCCCGCATGAAGTTCAGCGCGTTGTCGATCTCGCGGGCGAGCTGCTCGTAGCGCTGGCCGGACGGGGAGGACTTCACGAAGTCCTGGTTCCAGGCGTGCACCTGGCGCAGGTCGGCGTAGCCGCCGGTGGTGAAGGCGCGCACCAGGTTCAGCGTGGAGGCCGAGGCGTGGTACATCCGCTTCAGCCGCTCCGGGTCCGGGACGCGGGCGGCCTCGGTGAAGTCGAAGCCGTTGACGGAGTCGCCGCGGTAGGTCGGCAGCGTCACGCCGTCGCGGGTCTCGGTCGGCTTGGAGCGCGGCTTGGAGTACTGGCCGGCGATCCGGCCGACCTTCACCACCGGCACCGAGGCGGCGTACGTCAGCACGGCGCCCATCTGGAGCAGGGTCTTGAGCTTGTTGCGGATGTGGTCCGCGGACACCGCGTCGAACGCCTCGGCGCAGTCGCCGCCCTGGAGGAGGAACGCCTCTCCCTTGGCGACGGCCGCCATCCGGGCGCGCAGCTGGTCGCACTCGCCCGCGAAGACGAGCGGCGGATACGACTCGAGGTCCGCGATCACTGCGCGCAGAGCCTCGGCGTCGGGGTACTCGGGCTGCTGCGCCGCGGGCAGGTTTCGCCAGGTGTTGCCAGCGCTCGCGCTGGTCTTAGCGTTCACGGTCACACCACAAACACTACGGGGTCACTCAGCGGGTCCCTTCATCTGCTCATCAAGTGAGACGAACGGCGCTCGGTCGCGGACACCCCGCGCGCGCCCGCCTCACGCGCCGGTGCCCACGTCCAGCTGGTCCCGGTCGATGCTGATCTTCGCCCCGCCGTACGTCTCGGTCCGGTCGCCCGCGTACTGGTGGACCCGCTGCCCGTCGGCCCACAGGGCGGCGGGCAGGGCCGCGTCCGTGGTGACGGCCTCGTCGTTCCAGTGCGCGAAGTGGATCACGTCGGGCAGGGTGGTCCCGGTGGCGTTGCCGACCAGGTCGGCGACGAGGGACGAGACGCTGCCGTAGGCGCCGGAGCGGTAACCCAGCTCGTGCAGCCGGCCGGTCCAGGCCTCCAGGTAGCCGAGGACCCGGGCGGTGACGGCGGCGCCGGGCGTGTACTGCTCCAGGTCGTTGTAGAGCACCGCGCCCTTGCCCAGCCCGAGCGCGCCGGCCTGGACGGCCGCGTCCTCGGCCGCGGCCCTGCCCTGCGCCGCCGGGTCGGTGATGGCGGCGCAGTCGTCCGCGCAGCTCCCGGCGCCCGCGGAGGGCTGCGGGCCGACGTAGAGCGGCAGGATGCGCCAGCCCTTGGTGTACTGCGCGCGCACCCAGTCGGCGGTCAGGTTCGCCTGGGCGCAGCCTCGGTTGACGCCGCCGATGTAGATGCCGACGGCGCCGTAGGGCGAGCCGGCCTTCCAGGCGTCCATGGCGCTCTGGCCCGGCGCGGCGCAGGTGTCGAAGCCCTTTCCCCGGTAGGCGGTCGCGTCGGCGGGCAGCGCCGGGACGGACTGGGCGGGGTCGGCCGCCGGGTCGGTCACCGGGTCGGCCGGGGCCGTCTCGGCGCGGGCGGTGGCGACGGGCAGCCCGGCGCTGTCCAGCACCCGCTCGACCGTCGCCCGGTCGTCGCGGTAGGGGGCGGTGACGGCGATCCCCTCGGCGGCGGCCGTGGCGTGGAAGAGGTGGGCGGTGCGGTTCTCGGTGACGGCGGCCTTCGTGGTGGGGGCGGGCCGTACCCACAGGGCCTCGGTGCGGCCGGTGACCCGGGCCGGGCAGTCCTGGTTCCCGGCCGGGTCACCGAGGTAGACGGCGTGCCGGTCGAAGCGGACGCAGGCCGTGGGGTCGGCGGTGAGGTCGACGACCTGCCAGTCGGCGGGGACGGTGAACGTGTGGCCGCGGTAGGCGACGTTCCTGGTCGCGCCGGACGCGGGGCCGGAGAGACGGCCGGAGGCACTGCCGGACGCGGGGCGGGCGGCACTGCCGGACGCGGGGCGGGCGGCACTGCCGGACGCGGGGCGGGCGGCGGCCGGGCCGCAGGTGGCGCCGGCGGCCAGGGCGGCGCAGGCGGTCAGCGCGGACAGGAGGGCCAGGGCGCGGGGCGGGCGGGGTGCGGAGATGGCGTGCTCCTCGGTCGGACGGGGTGCGGACGCCCGCCGTCCTTCCACCGCCCGTGCCCGGCGGAAACCGGGTGTGGTGCGTCCGGGCGACCCGGTGTGCGGGCCGGATGCGGTAGGGTGCGGGCATGTTCGCGCACTCGACCCAGATCCAGAACTGGTGGTGGACCGCTTCTCCGGCGGCCCGCTGACTGCGCGTATCCCAGACTTCGCGAAGGCCGCCCGAGGGGCGGCCTTCGGCGTTTCCGCGGTCGTTCCTCACCGACATCGATCACCGCATCGGTCACCACGTCCGTGACCGCATCGGTCGCTCCCACCGACGGAAGAGGAACCATGGACCTGGCTCGGCTCCTGCACGACGACCGCCCCTTCGCGCTGCTCAGGCGCCGCACCCCGGGGCACGACCACGACCTGGTCGAGGTGTTCCTCGGCCCGGTGACCACGTGCGAGCGCCTCGCGGACCTGCCCGGCGAGGGCCTTGCCCTGGTGCCGTTCCGGCAGATCCGCGAGCGCGGATTCGACGTCCGTGACGACGGCACCCCGCTGACGGTGCTGGTCCCCGAGGAGACGTACGCCCTCCCGCTCGCCGGGGCGCTGGCGCAACTGCCCGCGCACGACGTCCGGGTGGAGGGCGGGGGCTTCGACGTCGGTGACGAGGAGTACGCGCGGATCGTCGACCGGGTGCTCCGCGAGGAGATCGGCACGGGCCAGGGCGCCAACTTCGTGATCCGGCGGACGTACGAGGGCGCGATCCCCGGGTTCTCCCGGGCCGACGCGCTGGCGCTGTTCCGGCGGCTGCTGGAGGGCGAGCGCGGGGCGTACTGGACGTTCGTCGTGCACACCGGGGACCGGACGCTGGTGGGCGCGAGTCCCGAGGTGCACGTGCGGATGTCCGGCGGCACGGTCGTCATGAACCCGATTAGCGGCACGTACCGCTATCCCGCCGAGGGGCCGACCCCCGCGCACCTGCTCGGTTTCCTCGCCGACGGCAAGGAGATCGAGGAGCTGTCGATGGTCGTCGACGAGGAACTGAAGATGATGTGCACGGTCGGCGACAGGGGCGGGGTCGTGGTCGGGCCGCGGCTGAAGGAGATGGCGCACCTCGCGCACACCGAGTACGAGCTGCGCGGGCGGTCGTCGCTGGACGTGCGCGAGGTGCTCAGGCAGACCATGTTCGCGGCGACGGTCACCGGATCGCCGGTGCAGAACGCCTGCCGGGTCATCGAACGCCACGAGGCCGGCGGGCGCGGCTACTACGCGGGCGCGCTGGCGCTGCTCGGCCGGGACGCGGGCGGCGCCCAGACCCTGGACTCCCCCATCCTGATCCGCACCGCCGACATCGACGCGGCCGGCCGGCTGCGCGTCCCGGTCGGCGCGACGCTGGTGCGCGGCTCGGACCCGGCGGGCGAGGTCGCGGAGACGCACGCGAAGGCGGCCGGCGTGCTGGCCGCGCTGGGCGTACGCCCCTCCCGGCCGCGCGCGGAGCGCGAGCTGCCCCGCCTCGCCGGCGATCCGCGGGTGCGGGCCGCGCTGGACGGGCGCCGGGCCTCGCTCGCGCCGTTCTGGCTGCGGATGCAGGAGGCGTCGGACGTGCTGTCCGGGCACGCCCTGGTGGTGGACGGCGAGGACACGTTCACCGCGATGCTCGCCCATGTGCTGCGCTCCGGCGGGCTGGACGTCACCGTCCGCCGCCACGACGAGCCCGGGCTGCGGGAGGCCGTCCTCGCGCACGAGGGCCCGGTCGTGCTCGGGCCCGGCCCCGGTGACCCCTGCGACCTGGCCGACCCGAAGATGCGGACGCTGCGCGCGCTGACCGCCGAGGTGATCGCCGGCCACCGGCACGGCGTGCTCGGTGTCTGCCTCGGGCACGAACTGATCGCGGCCGAGCTGGGCCTGGAGATCGTCCGCAAGGAGGTGCCGTACCAGGGCGCGCAGACGGTGATCGACCTGTTCGGGCGTCCGGAGACGGTCGGCTTCTACAACAGCTTCGTGGCCACCTGCGACGACGAGGCCCACGCCGAACTGGCCGCGCACGGCGTCGAGGTGAGCCGCGGTGGGAGCGGCGAGGTGCACGCGCTGCGCGGCCCCGGGTTCGCCTCGGTGCAGTTCCACCCGGAGTCGGTGCTGACGCTGAACGGGGCGGCCGTGGTGACGGACCTGGTGGGTCAGCTGTGCGGCACCAGCACGTTCTCCGAGCGGCGGCCCGCCTTGTAGTCCAGGACGTTGCGCACCGTGGTGTCGACGATCTGCCGCAGGGCGTCCTCGGTGTAGTACGCCTGGTGGGAGGTGACCAGGACGTTGGGGAAGGTGACCAGGCGGGCGAGGGTGTCGTCCTCGATGGCCTCCAGGGACTTGTCGAGGAAGAACACGCCCTCCTCGGACTCGTAGACGTCCAGGCCGACGCCGGTGAAGCGGCCCTCGCGCAGTTCGGCGACGAGGGCCGCGGTGTCGACGAGGCCGCCGCGGCTGGAGTTCACCAGGATCGCGTCGTCCTTCATCGTCTTCAGGGCACGGGCGTCGATCAGATGCTGGGTCTGGGGCATCAGCGGGACGTGCAGGGAGACCAGGTCGGACTCGGCGAGGAGCTGGTCCTTGTGGACGTACTTCATGCCGAGTTCCATGCAGGACGGGTTCTCGGCGATGTCCCAGCCGAGCAGCCGCATGCCGAAGCCGTGGGCGATCCGGGCGAACGCCTCGCCGATCTTGCCCGTGCCGATCACCCCGGCGGTGCGGCCGTGCAGGTCGCGGCCCATCAGCCCGTCGAGCCGGAAGTCGAAGTCGCGGGTGCGGGTGGAGGCGCGCACGATGCGCCGGTTGACGGCGAGGGCGAGCGCCCAGGCGAACTCGGCGACCGCGTAAGGCGAGTAGGACGACACGCGGGCGACCGTCAGGCCGAGCCGTTCGGCGGCGTGCAGGTCGATGTTGTTGAACCCGGTGGAGCGCTGGGCGACCAGCCGGGTGCCGCCGGCCGCGAGGGTCTCCAGGACGCGGGCGCCCAGTTCGGCGTTGACGCTGGTGGAGACGATCTCGTAGCCGGCGGCGATGGGCACGGTGTCCTCGTTGAGGAAGACGTCCAGGCAGCGGACCTCGTGGTGGTCCCGGAAGGCGTGCTCGATCAGGGGCCTCTCGTCGGCCTGCACTCCGAAGGCCAGGATCTCCACAGCGGCTCCCGTTCTGGTGGGGTATGGGCCGAATACGCCGGATACCCCGAATATACGGGGACGGACGACAGACGGCCCCTGCCCGCGCGCCACCGGGCCGCACCGTGACCGTGACCGTGTCCGCGCCGCGGCGGGGCCGCGCCGTCAGCCGAAGAACACCCCCGCCTCCTCGTAGAGCTTCGGGTCCACGGTCTTCAGCTTCGCGGTGGCCTCGGCGATCGGGACGCGGACGATGTCGGTGCCGCGCAGGGCGACCATCTTGCCGAAGTCGCCGTCGTGGACGCAGTCGACGGCGTGCAGGCCGAAGCGGGTGGCGAGCCAGCGGTCGAAGGCGCTGGGCGTGCCGCCGCGCTGGATGTGCCCGAGGACGGTGGTCCGGGCCTCCTTGCCGGTGCGCCTCTCGATCTCCTTGGCCAGCCACTCCCCCACCCCGGAGAGCCGGACGTGCCCGAAGGAGTCCCGCGACTCGTCCTTGAGCACCATCTGGCCGTCCTTGGGCATGGCGCCCTCCGCGACGACCACGATGGGGGCGTAGGACGCCTTGAACCGGGAGGTGATCCAGGCGCAGACCTGGTCGACGTCGAAGCGCTGCTCGGGGACGAGGATGACGTTGGCGCCGCCCGCGAGGCCGGAGTGCAGGGCGATCCAGCCCGCGTGGCGGCCCATCACCTCGCAGACCAGGACCCGCATGTGGGACTCGGCGGTGGTGTGCAGCCGGTCGATGGCCTCGGTGGCGATGGAGACGGCGGTGTCGAAGCCGAAGGTGTAGTCGGTGGCCGACAGGTCGTTGTCGATGGTCTTGGGCACGCCCACGCAGGGCACGCCGTACTCGTCGCTCAGCCGCGCGGCCACACCGAGGGTGTCCTCGCCGCCGATCGCGACGAGCGCCCCGACCTCCTGCTTGGCGAGGTTGTCCTTGATGCGCCGGATGCCGCCCTCCTGCTTGAGCGGATTGGTGCGCGAGGAGCCGAGGATGGTGCCGCCGCGGGGCAGGATGCCGCGGACGGCGGGGATGTCGAGGCGGACGGTGTCGTTCTCCAGGGGGCCACGCCAGCCGTCCCGGAAGCCGACGAAGTCGTAGCCGTACTCCTGCACGCCCTTGCGGACGACGCCCCGGATGACGGCGTTGAGCCCGGGGCAGTCGCCGCCACCGGTCAGTACTCCGACGCGCATGGAAATGTCCCTTCGCCGCGGTTGCCTGGTGAAGGGCACGTTAATGGTGACCCACGTCACTCCGACATGGGCGGAAAAGTCAATTCCGGTGGAATGTCCGGTAGTTGATCACAGCAAATCCACTCGAAAGAGTGGGTGGGCCGTGTACGCGGGTTTACTCGCCGTCGAGTCCGCGTTCGATGGCGTAGCGGACCAGCTCCACCCGGTTGTGCAGCTGGAGCTTGCCGAGGGTGTTCTGCACGTGGTTCTGGACGGTGCGGTGCGAGATGACCAGACGCTCGGCGATCTGCTTGTAGCTCAGGCCCTTGGCGACCAGGCGCAGCACCTCGGTCTCGCGGTCGGTGAGCCGGGGGGCCTTCGGACCGCTGTCGGCCACGGTGCCCGCGGGCACCGGCTCGGCGGCCAGGCGCCGGTACTCGCCGAGGACCAGACCGGCCAGCCCGGGCGTGAACACCGGGTCGCCGACGGCGGTCCGGCGCACCGCGTCCAGCAGTTCCTCCGTGGAGGCCGACTTCAGCAGGTAGCCGGTCGCGCCCGACTTCACGGCCTCCAGCACGTCGGCGTGCTCACCGCTGGCGGAGAGCACCAGCACCCGCAACGCCGGGTTGTGCGCCACGAGTTCCTTGCAGACCTGCACGCCGGGCTTGGCGGGCAGGTTGAGGTCCAGCACGAGCACGTCCGGTGCCGCGGCCTTGGCGCGGCGCACCGCCTGCTCGCCGTCGCCCGCCGTGGCGACCACGTCGAGCCCGGACTCGGCCAGGTCGCGGGCGACGGCGTCGCGCCACATGGGGTGGTCGTCGACCACCATCACCTTGATCGGGTCCTGCTGTGTGCTCATCGGCTCTCCGCCTTCCCCCGCGCCGGCTTCGCCCGCTTCGGTACGTTCAGTTCGACTTCCGTGCCCTGGCCGGGCACCGAGACCAGTTCGGCGGTGCCGCCGATGTCGCGCAGCCGGCCCCGGATCGACTGGGCCACGCCGAGCCGGCCCTCGCCCTCGGCCTGCGCGAGCCGCCCGGCCGGAATGCCGGGCCCGTCGTCGCGCACGGTCACGAGCACGGCGTCCGGTTCGTCCTCGACGAGGATCCACGCGCGCGCCTCCTGACCCGCGTGCCGGCGGACGTTGTCCAGCGCGGCCCCGACCGCGGCGGCCACCTCCCGGGCGGCGGCGGGCGGCAGCGGGACCGGGGCGCCGGGCTCTGCGAGGCTGACCCGGGAACCGGCGTACGGGGCGAGCAGCGCGCGCAGGTCGACCGGCTCGTCGCCGTCCCCCTCCCCGTGCCCGTCGTGCTCCTCGACCACCCGGACCACCGCGCCGTCGGCCGCGTCGTGGGAGACCCGGGAGACGGGGACCAGCCCGCCGGAGACCAGGGTGCGCAGCGCCACCTCCTGCTCGCCCGCCATCCGGCCCAGTTCCGCCGCCTCACCGCCGATGACCGCGCCGCGCCGCTGCACCATGGCGAGCACCTGGAGCACGCTGTCGTGGATGTCGCGGGCCAGCCGCTCGCGCTCCCTGGTCGCCGCCTCGATCTCCAGGGCGCGGGCCAGGGTGCGCTCGGAGGCGCGGGCCACCTCGACGACGTAGCCGATGGCGATGGAGGCGACCCAGACCAGCATCACGTTGTGCACGGTGTCGCGGGCCGGGGTGCCGCGCTCCACCAGGTTGGCGAGGGCGACCGCGGTGGAGGCCACGGCGGCCCAGCGCCAGCCGCCCTTGACTGCGAAGGCGAGGACGGAGCCGGCGGTCCATATCGACGGCAGCGTCGGGCCGCCGCCCGCGATCCGCGCGTGCGCGTCGGCGAGCGGGGTGAGCAGGATGCCGCCCACCGCGAGCGTCAGGTCGGCGGCGAGGAAGCGCTTGGTGCAGTGCGCGGCGCTCGCCACCCGGGGCAGGGTGGCCAGGGTCCACACGAACAGCACGCAGTAGTACGCGATGGCGACCCAGGCGTGCGGGAAACGGCTGTAGGCGGTGGCGAACAGACCGACCGCGTAGAACAGGGTCAGCACCCGGTAGGCGGCGAGCGCACGCCACAGCGGCTGCTCGACCGACATCCTCATGACGCGCTCGCGCCTGGCCATGTCCCCCCAGTCCCCGTTCCGTCCCCGCGCCGGCCCCCGACGCCAGGGCCTCTCGTTCGGATCAAGCAGGGCTCGCCGGCTCCGACACCGCGGCCCTGACCCGCCCTGATCCACAAAAGACCCTAGTGCGCGTCCGTCTCCCGCTCGGGGCCCGCCGGGCTCTTCCCCGCGCCGGACCCGCCCTGCGCGACGGCGGTCCGCGCCGCCTTCTCCGCCTCTTTCTCCGCCTTCTCCGCTTCCTTCTCGGCCTTCCCCGCCTCCTTCTCCGCCTTCGCCGCCTCCGCGATCTGCCGCTTGGCCGCGGTCGCGTAGATGTCGACGTACTCCTGGCCGGAGAGCTTCATGATCTCGTACATGACCTCGTCGGTCACCGCGCGCAGCACGAAACGGTCGTGCTCCATGCCCTGGTAACGGCTGAAGTCGAGCGGCTCGCCGATCCGGATCCCCGGCCGCATCAGCTTGGGGACGACCTTCCCGGGCGGCTGGATCTTCTCCGTGTCGATCATGGCGACCGGGATGACCGGCGCGCCGGTGGCCAGCGCCACCCGGGCCAGGCCCCCCGGCTTGCCGCGGTAGAGGCGCCCGTCGGGCGAGCGGGTGCCCTCCGGGTAGATGCCGAACAGCTCGCCGCGCTCCAGCACCTCTATGCCGCTCTTCACCGCCGCCTCACCGGCACCGCGCGCGCCGGAGCGGTCCACAGGGAGCTGGCCGACGCCCTTGAAGAACGCGGCGGTCAGCCGGCCCTTCACGCCGGGCGTGGTGAAGTACTCGGCCTTGGCGATGAACGTGACCTTCCGGTCGAGCACCGCGGGCAGGAAGAACGAGTCCGAGAACGAGAGGTGGTTGCTGGCCAGAATGGCGGGACCCTCGGCCGGAATGTTCTCCGCACCCTCCACCCAGGGCCTGAAGGCGAGCTTCAGCGGCCCCCCGATGGCGACCTTCATCGTGCCGTAGAACAACCGACTGCCTCCCGTGTGTGTCGCTCAGACCATAACCCGCAGCGGCGCGGAAGGCGCCTGCGGCCCTGGTCGGTGTCAGTGCCGTCGCGTACGGTGAAGTACCCGCGATCGGCTGCCGTGTGCCGTCGGCGCACCACCCTGCCGCGCCGCACACCTGTCACCGACGTGCCCAGTCCACTTCACGAACAGGAGACCGACGTGCCGGTCCTCCCCGGAGCCGAGCCGTTCCGCCACGAGGGCGGCGAGGTCGGCGTCCTCCTCTGCCACGGCTTCACCGGCTCCCCCCAGTCGCTGCGCCCCTGGGCCGATCACCTGGCCGAGCACGGCCTGACGGTCTCGCTGCCGCTGCTGCCCGGGCACGGCACGCGCTGGGAGGACATGCAGGTCACCGGCTGGCAGGACTGGTACGCGGAGGTGGACCGCGAGCTGCGCGCCCTGAGCGAGCGCTGCGCGCGGGTGTTCGTGGCCGGGCTGTCCATGGGCGGCGCGCTGGCGCTGCGGCTCGCCGCCAAGCACGGGGACGCGGTCGCCGGGGTGGTGGTGGTCAACCCGGCCAACAAGGTGCACGGCCTGTCCGCGTACGCGCTGCCCGTGGCCCGGCACCTGGTGCGCACCACGAAGGGCATCGCCAGCGACATCGCGAAGGAGGACGGCGCGGAGCTGGGCTACGACCGGGTGCCGCTGCACTGCGCGCACTCCCTGCGGACCTTCTTCCGGCTGGTGGACGGCGAGCTGGCGCAGGTCACGCAGCCGCTGCTGCTCCTGCGCAGCCCGCAGGACCACGTGGTGCCGCCCGCCGACTCGGCGCGGATCCTCAGCCGGGTCTCCTCCGTGGACGTCACGGAGATCCTGCTGGAACAGAGCTACCACGTCGCGACGTTGGACCACGACGCGGACCGGATCTTCGAGGAGAGCCTCGCCTTCATCGGCCGGATCGCACCCAGTGTCGGCAAGGAAGGGACGGCCGCAGGTGGCTGAGCACGACTCCGACCGCGAGGGCCGCGAGCACCGCGAGCCCACGGCCGACCCGGCGCGGCCCGCGGAGCCGGTACGGGCGGCGGACTCCGGGCGGGCCGGGGAGCCGGTACGGGCGGGGGACCGCGTCAAGCCGGTCGAGCCCGTGCAGGCGGGGGATGCCGCGGGATCGGTGGAGGCCGTGGGCCCGGTGGGTGCCCTGGGTTCGTTGGATGCCGGGGGCGCCGTAGACGCCGACGGAGCGGCAGACGCCGTGGAGTCGGCAGACGTCGTGGAGTCGGCGCGGGTTGGGGGTCCGGTGCGGCCTGGGGACCCTGTGGGACCGGTGGATGCCGTAGGGCCGGCAGGTGCCGCGGACCCGGCAGACGCCGTGGAGTCGGCGCGGGCCGGGGGCCCGGTGCGGCCTGGGGACGCCGGGCCCGAGGAGACAGTGCCGCCCGCCGGGCCCGTCAAGGCTTCCGAGCCGGTCGAGGCTTCCGAGGCCGTGGAGTCGGCCGAGGCCGGCGGCCGCTCCCTGGATTCCGGGGGTTCTGCCGGACCTCGCGGTTCCGGCGGCGCCGAGGGTGCCGGCGGTCCCGGGAGTTCCGCGGGTGCCGACGGCTCGGGGACTCCCGCCGGTTCCGGTGGTACCGGGACTTCCGCCGCTCCCGGGGGCTCCGGGGCTTCCGCCGGTTCCGGCACCGCCGGGGCTTCCGCCGGTGGCGCCGGGTCCGGCGTGGGTGGGGTCGGCTTCGACGAGGAGGCGGCGTGGGCTGCGATCGTCGCCGGGTACGGGCAGGAGCCGCCGGACCCGCCGGGCGCCAGCCCCTTCAAGCCCATCGAGGACCTGATGCTGCCGGAACCGCCGGACGCGGACGGAGCCGAGGGCGGCGGGAAGAGCCCGGCCAAGCCGCTGGGCAGCTCGGTGTCCTTCGCGCCCGGCCTGGCCGCACCCGGTACGGGTCCGCGCGACTTCGCACCGCGCGAGCCCTCCGACGACGACTTCGACGCGGACGACGAAGGCCACTTCGTCCCGCCGGAGCCGCCGCCGCTGCCCGAGGCGGACGCGACCGCGAAGTTCGCCTGGCTGGGCGTGATCGGCGGCCCCGTCCTGCTCCTGCTGGCCGTCCTGCTCGGCTGGGACATGACCTGGTGGCTGACCACCCTCGGCATCGGCGGCTTCGTCGGCGGTGTCGCCACCCTGGTGGCCCGCATGAACCCGGGCGACGAGGAGGACGACGACCCCGGCCGCGGGGCCGTCGTCTAGGTCCTGTCGTGAAATTCCCGTCGTCCGCCCGGAGGGCGGGCCTCGCGGCGTCAGGTGCGTGCTCTCGGCGTGCCGGGCCCTGACCCTCGTACTGGACGTACTCGGGTCTGGGCCCGGTGCGGCGAGAGTGCGTGCATGGCGTCGCGAGGCAGGCGGGAATTCGACGACAGGGCCTAGGTGTATTGACCTGCAGGGTTGTTCACACGGCTGATCGGTGGCTGGCCGCCGAGTGCGGTGTGGCAGCGGTGGTGGTTGTAGGTGTGCAGAAAGTCTGCCAGGGCCGCGGTGCGTTCGTCGTTGTTGGTGTAGGGCCGCAGGTAGGCCCATTCGTCGAGCAGGGTCCGGTTGAAGCGCTCGACCTTGCCGTTGGTCTGCGGCCGGTAGATGCGGGTGAGCTTGCCGGCCGCGCCGAGGTCGGCGAGCGCCTGCCGCCAGGCGAAGCTCTTGCGGTAGGGCCACGCGTTGTCCGTCAGGACGCGCTCGATGCGGAGGATGCCGCAGGTGGCGAAGAAGGCTGCGGCCCGGGTCAGGAAGGCCGCGCAGGTGGTGGCCTTCTCGTCCGGGTGGACCTCGCTGTAGGCCAGGCGGCTGTGGTCGTCGACTGCGGAATGGATGTAGTCGAAGCCGGTGGTGCGGCGGCGGTCGGGGCAGGCGGCACGGCCGTGGACGCGCCAGCCTCCGCCGTCGGGGATGCGGCCGAGTTTCTTGACGTCCACGTGGACCAGCTCGCCCGGCCGGTCGCGTTCGTAGCGGCGGATGACCTGGCCGGTGGGCCGGTCGAGGAAGGCCAGGCGGTTCAGGCCGTGCCGGGACAGGACCCGGTGGACGGTCGAGGGGGGCAGGCCCAGGATCGGGCCGATGCGGGCCGGGCCCAGTTTGCGCTCTTGCCGCAGGCGGCAGACCTGGTCTTCCGTCTCTGCCGGAGTCCGGTGCGGCGTGCGGTGGGGTCGGCTGGAACGGTCGTGCAGGCCGGCTTCGCCCTCTGTCCGCCAGCGACGCAGCCACTTGTGTGCCGTGGGCCGCGAGATGCCCATCTCGGCCGCGACGTGCGCTACCGGGCGGCCGGAAAGGACACGCTCGACCAGGAGCCGCCTGCCGTGAACGGTCAGCCGGGCATTACGGTGGGACACGAAGACCTCCGTGTGGTGCGGTCCTAGACAGCTCCACCACACCGGAGGTCTTCGCCATGATCAAGCCCGACAGGCGTCAACAACGCTCGTGATCAATACACCTAGGGCGGGACGGCGCCGTCGCGCAGGGTGCGGCGCAGGGCGCCGCCGGCGCCGGGCGCGTCAGGCGTCAGCCGGGATGCGGAGGGCCGCCAGGACCGGAAGGTGGTCCGTGGCCGCCTTCAGGTCCGCCTCCGTCACCGACGGCAGACCGTGCGGCACCCCGCAGCCGAGCACCTCGACGCCCCGCGTCGCGAACACCGCGTCGATACGCCGCTGCGGGTCGCGGGCCGTCCAGGTGTGCTCGCCGCCCCACGGCGCCGTCGCCCAGCCGTCCTGGAGCACCCCGGCCAGCCGGCGGAAGGCGGGACCCGCCGGCCCCTCGTTCAGGTCGCCGCCCACGACCGCGTGCTCCACACCCATCCCGGCCAGCCGGTCCAGGAGCATGCCGCTCTGCGCGTACCGCTCGTCCTTGTCGAGCGAGAGGTGACAGCCGAGCACACCGAGCCGGACACCCCCGAACCGGACCACGGCCGTGGCGAAGCCGCGCCGGTGCAGGCCGGGGGTGAGCGGCAGCAGGACGTCCTCGGTGCGTTCGACCGTGGCCCGCAGCGAGCACAGCACCGCCGGCCCCGCGGCCGTCGCACCGCCGGTGAGGACGACCAGGTCCGACGCCGAGGCCAGCTGCGCCAGCTTCTTGCGCCAGCGGAAGAACCGGGGCGCCTCCTGGAGGAGGACCAGATCGGGCGCGCAGGCGCTGATCAGCCGGGCGAGGGCGGCGGTGTCGTCCCGCATCGACCGGATGTTCAGGCTCAGGACGCGGACGACGGCGGAACCGTCGGGTTCAGTGCGGGAGTTGGGCAGCTGCATGACGATCAACATACGCGGCGACGGAACCGCTTCCGCACGGCGGTCCGTCCGGTGTCGCGGGTGCCCGTGCGCGGGTCCCAGGGGGCCGGTCCGCCGTCCCCGCGGTCCCGTACGGCCGGCCCACGGCCTGCCCGTACGACGGCGCCCACCGGCCCGGACGGAGGGGACGGTGGGCGCTCATGGCCTCGTGTGCGCCGCGGGCGGCCGGAGACGGCCCCCGCGGCGGGTGCCTCACATGACCGGGTCGGGCTCCCTGGCCAGGTCGGCCGCGCCCACCAGTCCGGCCTTGTTGCCGAGCTGGGCGGCGATCACGTCCGCGACCGGACGCCAGTTGCCGCCGACCAGCCACCGCTTGTACGACTTACGGATGGGGTCGAGGACCAGGTCGCCCTCGTCGGAGAGGCCGCCGCCGACGATGAAGGCGGACGGGTCGAACAGGGACGCCAGGTCGGCCAGGCCCGCACCGGCCCAGCGGGCCAGCTCGCGGTAGGAGTCGACGGCGACCGGGCAGCCCTGGCGGGCGGCCATGGAGATGTGCTTGCCCTCGATGCCGTCCGGGGTGCCGTCGCCGAGGGCGAGCAGCACCTCGGCGCGCTCCGGGGTGGCGTTGGCGCGCTGCTTGGCGTAGCGCACGAGGGCGCGCCCGGAGGCGTACTGCTCCCAGCAGCCCTGCGAGCCGCAGCCGCACAGGAGGCCGTCCGGGACCATCCGGATGTGCCCGAACTCGGCGGCCACGCCGAAGTGCCCGCGGCGCAGCTTGTTGCCGATGATGATGCCGCCGCCGAGGCCGGTGCCGAGTGTGATGCAGATGACGTTGCGGTGGCCCTTGCCGGCACCGAACTTGTACTCGCCCCAGGCCGCGGCGTTCGCGTCGTTCTCCACGACGACGGGGAGGCCGACGCGCGCCTCGACCTTCTCCTTGAGCGGCTCCTGGCGCCAGTCGATGTTGGGCGCGAAGTAGACGGTGGAGCGCTGCCGGTTGACGTATCCGGCGGCGCCGATGCCCACGCCCACGATGTCGTGCCCCGCGCGTGCGCCCTCCACCGCCGAGGCGATGGCGTCCACGATGGCCTCGGGCGTGGTGGGGGTCGGCACCTTGAAGGTCGAGAGGATGTTGCCTTCCTCGTCGACCACGCCGGCCGCGATCTTCGTGCCGCCGATGTCGACGCCGATGGTGAGTCCCATGAATCCCTCAGTTCCGGTCGAGCCCCGCTACGGCCAACCGTACCCGAGGCACTGCCGTCGGGGTCCCGGCGGCAGTGTCCCGGCGGAGGGTCAGTCCAGGTCGATGCGTTCCCCGCCGCCCGTGCCCTCGCCCTTGTCGCGGCGGTCGCCGGGGCCCTCCCCGTCGCCGCCCGGACGGGTGTGCGGGCCGTCCTGCGGGCCGCGGCGCGGGCCGTCCTCGCCGAGGCCGCCGTCACCGCGGCCGTCCTCGGCGCCGCCCGTGCGGGAGGTCCAGCGGCGTTCCTGGGCCTGGACGGCCGAGCGGTAGGCGGCGAGCAGTTCGCCGCCGGCCGCCGCGAGGTGGCCGAACACGTCCGGGTTGCGTTCGCGGACCGGTTCCACGGCGGCCCTGGCCTGCTGCACGACCTGCCGCACCATCTCCTGGGCGGCGGGTCCGGCGACCGGGCCGAGCAGCGGTGAGCGCAGGGAGGACAGCTTGTCGGCGACGGTGTCGACGAGCTTGCGCAGTTCCTCGGCGGCCGAACCCGGGGGCGGCCCGTACTGGGCGCGGCGCCGGGCCTTCTCCGCCTCCAGGTCCTCCGCGCAGGCCGTGGCCCACGCGTCGGCGTCCGCGGCCCGGCGCTCTCCCTCGGTCCGCTCCTGAGCGGCGTCGTCCCGTGCGGCGTCGTCGGACGGTGGGCGCTCTTCGCTCATGGCGCACTCCTGACTACGGTTCGTCCTTCCGACGTTACCCGAACGCGGGGCGCCGGTTCACCTGTCGCGGGGCCAGAGCGCCGGGTCCGGCGCGAACCTGATGCGCAGCCCGCCCTCGCGCAGGGCGGCGCCGTCCACGGTGCAGCGGCGCAGCGCCGAGGGCAGGCCCACGATGCGGCGGAAGCCGCCGGCGGTGAGCACGAGTTCGTCGCCGCGCCGCACGAGGTCCAGTTCGTCCCGCCGGGCGCCGGGCAGCGGGATGTGCCACACCAGGACGCCGTCCTCGGCCAGCCGGTCCTCGACGGGCCACTCGACGGGGGCGGCGAGGGGGGCCGGTCCGGTCGCGGGGACGGCGAGGGCGGCGAGGGCGGCGAGGTCGTCGGGGCCGCGCGGGTCCCGGCCCAGGTGGGCGGCCGGGTGGACGGTGTACGTCTGGCCCCACTCCTCCAGGGCCTTGCGCTGCTGGGCGGCCAGGCCGGTCAGCCAGGAGTCCGCCGGGGCGTCGGGCAGGACGCGGCTGGCGACCAGGGACTCGACGGGCAGGGCGCGCACGGCCAGGCCCAGGGCGGTGTCGCGGACGGCGTCGGTGCCGGCCGGGCCGGGCTCGGCGACCAGCCGGACGGCGGTGCCCGGGTCGGCGACGACGGCCTCGGCGGCGGCCAGCTCGGCGTCCCAGCGGGCGGCCGTCTCGTAGAACCGGTCGGCGGGCACGGGGACACCGGCGAGGCGGCCGAGGACCGGGCGCAGGGCGCGGGCGGCCTGCCGCTCGGGGGGCAGCAGGCGGCGCAGGTAGCGGCGGAGTTCGGCGGGGAGGGCGAGCAGGGCCAGGGCCTGCGGAGCGGGCGGCAGGTCGACGACCAGCAGCTCGAAGCGCTCGCTGAGGGCGGCGTCGCGCAGCGCGCGCAGCAGGGCGAGTTCCTCGGCGCCGGGCAGGGGGGTGACTTCCTCGGCGTCCAGCCGGGAGGCTCCGAGCAGGTCGAGGACGCTCGCGGCGCGGTCCTGGAAGGCGGCGAGGTCGGCCCGGAAGCCGGCGGCGGCGTCGGGGCGCCAGGCGGTGAGGTCCGGGGCGGCCGGTCCGGGGCGCGCGCCGGTGGGCACTCCCAGGGCCGCGCCGAGGGTGTCGGTGCGGTCGCCGCTGAGGACGAGGGTGCGGGTGCCCTCGCGGGCGGCGGCGGCCGCGGTGGCCGCGGCCACGGTGGTACGACCGGAACCGCCCGGTCCGGTGATCAGCAGGGTGCGCATGGGGGTGAACGCTAGCCGTGTCCGGCGGCTCGTTCGCCTGCGGGGCGCCCGCGCCGGTGTCACCGGCGCGCGCCTGCTCGGCGCCGCGCGCCCCCGCGCGCTCTGCCGGCACCGGCGCACCCCCGCGGCACTCCCGCGGCCGGCGCGTGCGGACGCGCGGCCCCCGGCGGCCCGCGTCCCGCGGACGGTGAGCCCGGCGCGGGGCGGGGAGCGGCGTGGCCCCGCGGCTTCCGCTACTTCTCGGACTCCTGGAACGTGTCGTGGGTCTCGCCCGACTCGACCCGCTTCTTCAGTCCCGCCAGGGCGCGGTCGATGATGACCTTCTCGGCCTTGCGCTTGATCATGCCGAGCATGGGGATCTTGACGTCGACGGTGAGGCGGTACGTGACCTCCGTGGCGCCCGCGCCGGCCGGCCGGAGCAGGTAGGAGCCGTCGAGGGAGCGCAGCATCTGGGACTTGACCAGGGTCCAGGAAACCTCGTCGTCGCCGGTCCAGGTGTAGGCGAGGGTCTGGTCGTCCTTGATGGCGCCCGCGTCCATGACCAGGCGGACCTGCTCGGCGCGGCCGCGGCCGTCCGTGCTGAGGACCTCGGCCTCCTTGACCTCGCCGGTCCAGTCGGGGTAGCGGGCGAAGTCGGCGATCACCCCCATGACGTCGGCGGGGGCCGCCTCGATCGTGATGCTCGAGCTGGTGTGTTCCGCCATCGCCGTGGCTCCTCCAGATGCGGGCCGGAAGTCGGTCGTCGTGCGCACGGGTGTGCAGCGTGAAGGCTACCGCGCAGGCGAGCGGCGGACTCCACCCCCACCTGCGGACATGGCGGGAACGACGCGTCCGCGGGCGGACGTGGTCACCACGTCAGCACCCAGGGTGTGCCGGTGCGGGCGAAGTGGCCGACGTTCACGCACTCGGTGGCGCCGACGCGCATGCGCCGGACCAGCGGCTGGTGGACGTGGCCGAACAGGGCGTAGCGGGGGCGGGTGCGGCGGATGGCGTCGAGCAGGGCGCGGCTGCCGCGTTCGAAGCGGCGGGCGACGGTGTCGTAGACGAGTTCGGGCACGTCGGGCGGGATGTGGGTGCACAGCACGTCGACCTCGCCGACCGCCTCGATCTTCGCGGCGTACTCCTCGTCGCTGATCTCGAACGGCGTCCTCATGGGGGTGCGCAGGCCGCCGCCGACGAAGCCGAAGACGCGGCCGCCGATCTCGACGCGTTCGCCGTCGAGAACGGTGGTGCCCTCGCGGGCGTACTCCCGCCACAGGGGCGGCATGTCGACATTGCCGTAAGTGGCGTACGTCGGGGCGGGGAATGCGGCGAAGAGTTCGGCGTACTGCTTGCGCACGGCCTGTTCGACGACCGTGGCCCGGTCGCCGTCCAGGCCGGCCCACAGCCGGGCGCCGAGTTCGCGTGCCTCGCCGAAGCGGCGGGCGGTGCGCAGCTCGACGATGCGGTCCGCGTTCTCCACGCCGAACAGGTCGGGGAAGATCCCGCGCGAGTGGTCGGCGTAGTCGAGGAAGAGGATCAGGTCGCCGAGGCAGATCAGGGCGTCGGCACCCTCGCCGGCCCGGGCCAGGTCACGGGCGTTGCCGTGCACGTCGCTGACCACATGGACACGCGTGCCGCTGCGACGGGGTGGTGTGGCTGCCATGGAGACAGAGGGTATGCGGTGAACACTGGCGGGCGGACCTGCGGTTACTGGCCAGTCGTTCAGCCGGTCGACTACTGTGCGCGAGGAAACACCCATCGTGTGACGCAGCGAACATCTCACGGGGACCCCCTGTCGAAAAAGGCATACCGACGGGTAACCTCCGGGCAGTCCAGTCGTGCTCTGGATTTCAACCACCGGGCCCGAAGCGGCTCCCTGGCGAAGCCCCTGGGCACCCGACCGAGCCTTGGACCGCACCGTCGCATCACACAACGTCGTGGCGCCGGCGCCCTATGAGGAGCAGCAGTCTTGCGCGAGTTCAGCCTTCCGGCTTTGTACGAGGTCCCCACGGACGGGAATCTGACCGACATCGTCCGCAGAAACGCCGCGCAGCATCCCGAGGTCGCCGTGATCGCCCGCAAGGCGGGCGGCGTCTGGCAGGACGTCACCGCGCGGGACTTCCTCGCCGAGGTGCACACCGCCGCCAAGGGCCTGATCGCCTCCGGCGTCCAGCCGGGCGACCGGGTCGGCCTGATGTCCCGCACGCGCTACGAGTGGACGCTGCTGGACTTCGCGATCTGGAGCGCGGGTGCCGTCACCGTGCCGGTGTACGAGACCAGCTCGCCCGAGCAGGTGCAGTGGATCCTCGGCGACTCGGGGGCGACGGCCTGCCTGGTGGAGACGGACGCCCACGCCGCCGCCGTGGAGTCGGTGCGCGAGAGCCTGCCCGCGCTGAAGAACGTCTGGCAGATCGAGGCCGGTGCGGTCGCGGAACTGGGCCGGGCGGGCCAGGGGATCAGCGACGCCACGGTCGAGGAGCGCGGTTCGCTGGCGAAGGCCGACGACCCGGCGACCATCGTGTACACCAGCGGCACCACCGGCCGCCCCAAGGGCTGCGTGCTCTCCCACCGCAGTTTCTTCGCCGAGTGCGGCAACGTGGTGGAGCGGCTGCGTCCGCTGTTCCGCACCGGCGAGTGCTCGGTGCTGCTGTTCCTGCCCCTCGCGCACGTCTTCGGGCGGCTGGTGCAGATCGCGCCGATGATGGCGCCGATCAAGCTGGGCTGCGTGCCGGACATCAAGAACCTCACCGACGAGCTGGCCGCGTTCCGCCCGACGCTGATACTGGGTGTCCCGCGGGTGTTCGAGAAGGTCTACAACTCGGCGCGCGCCAAGGCGCAGGCGGACGGCAAGGGAAAGATCTTCGACAAGGCGGCGGACACGGCGATCGCCTACAGCAGGGCGCTGGACACGGCGTCCGGTCCGTCGTTCGGCCTCAAGCTCAGGCACAAGGCGTTCGACAAGCTGGTCTACAGCAAGCTGCGCGCGGTGCTCGGCGGGCGCGGCGAGTACGCGATCTCCGGCGGCGCCCCGCTCGGTGAGCGCCTCGGTCACTTCTTCCGCGGCATCGGCTTCACCGTGCTGGAGGGGTACGGGCTGACGGAGTCCTGCGCGGCCACCGCCTTCAACCCGTGGGACCGGCCGAAGATCGGCACCGTCGGGCAGCCGCTGCCCGGTTCGGTGATCCGGATCGCGGACGACGGGGAGGTGCTGCTGCACGGGGAGCACCTGTTCAAGGAGTACTGGAACAACCCCGGCGCCACCGCGGAGGCGCTGGCGGACGGCTGGTTCCACACCGGTGACATCGGCACCCTGGACGAGGACGGGTACCTGCGGATCACCGGCCGCAAGAAGGAGATCATCGTCACCGCGGGCGGCAAGAACGTCGCACCGGCCGTGATCGAGGACCGCATCCGGGCGCACGCGCTGGTCGCCGAGTGCATGGTGGTCGGGGACGGACGGCCGTTCGTGGGCGCGCTGGTCACCCTCGACGAGGAGTTCCTGGGCCGCTGGTGCGCGGAGCACGGCAAGCCGGCGGGGTCCACGGCGGCGTCGCTGCGCGAGGACCCGGATCTGCTCGCGGCGGTCCAGAGCGCGGTGGACGACGGCAACGCGGCGGTGTCGAAGGCGGAGTCCGTACGCAAGTTCCGTGTGCTGGCGGCGCAGTTCACCGAGGACTCGGGACATCTGACCCCGTCGCTGAAGCTGAAGCGGAACGTGGTGGCGAAGGACTACTCGGACGAGATCGAGGCGATCTACGCGAAATAGTGCGGCGGGGGCGGGGTTCGCCCGCCCCTCCCGCCGCCCGGCCCGGCGGGCCGCCGGACGCCCTCGCGGGGCTCCGCTCCGGGCCCCGCAGGGAGTTCACCCACGGCCCGCCCGGCCCGGCGGGCCGCAAGGCGCGCCCCCGCGGGCCTCCGGACCCCGCAGGCTCGCCCACCGGCCGCCCGGCCCGGTGAGTGGCCAGGCGCGCCCCCGCAGGGCCCCCGAACCCAAGAGGCTGCTCGCTAAAGCAGCTCCCGCAGGCGCTCCGCCAGCAGGTCCCAGCGCCATTTCTCCTCGACCCACTGCCTGCCCCGCTCGCCCATCCGGCGGCGCAGTTCCTCGTCGGCCAGCAGGGCGGTGACGCGGTCGGCGGTCTCCTCGGGGGAGCCGCCGCGCACGACCCAGCCGGTCTCGCCGTCGAGCACGGCGTCGGGCGCGCCGCCGGAGTCGCCGGCGACGACGGGCAGTCCGGTCGCGGACGCCTCCAGGTAGACGATGCCGAGGCCCTCGACGTCGAGTCCGCCGCGCCGAGTACGGCAGGGCATGGCGAAGACGTCCCCGGCGCCGTAGTGGGCGGGCAGGTCGCTCCAGGGCACCGGTCCGGTGAACCGTACGGAGGCGGCCACGCCGGTCTCGCGCGCCAGCCGCCGCAGGTCCTTCTCGTAGGGGCCGCCGCCCACGATCAGCAGCACCGTGTCCGGCTCGGCGGCCAGGATCGCGGGCATGGCCCGGATCAGGGTGTCCTGCCCTTTGCGCCGCACCAGCCGGGAGACGCACACGACCACCGGCCGGCCGGTGAGCCCGAGCCGGGCCCGCACCTCGTCGCCGCCGGATCCCGGGTGGAAGGTCTTCTCGTCCACGCCCGGCGGGAGCTGCACCATCCGCGAGGCCGCGGCGGGCGTCAGGGCGGCGGCGATCCGGGAGCGGGTGTACTCGCCGAGGTAGGTGATCGTGTCCGTGGACTCCCCGATGCGGCGCAGCAGTTGCCGTGCCGCGGGCAGCTGGGCCCAGCCGGCCTCGTGGCCGTGGGTGGTGGCCACCAGCCGCTCGGCCCCGGCCCTGCGCAGCGCGGGGGCCATCAGCCCCAGCGGGGCCGCCGCGCCGAACCACACCGACGTGCAGCCGTGCTCCCGCAGCAGTCCGGCCGCGCGCCGGGTGACGTCCGGGGTGGGCAGCAGCATCGTCGTACGGTCGCGCACGACGGTGAAGGGCTGCTCCGCGTCGAAGGCGGCCGTCGCCCGTACGCCCTCCGCGCTCCGTTTCCAGGTGGAGGCGTAGACGACGAGCCGCTCGGGGTCCAGCCGCAGCGCCATGTTGTGCAGGAACGCCTGGATCCCGCCGGGGCGGGGCGGGAAGTCGTTGGTGACGACGAGGGTCTTGTGCATCGCCGCAGACCCTACCCAATCGGCCCGCCCGGCCCTGATCCCCGCCCGGCCCGGATCCCTCACGGCCGTCCGTCCGCCCGCCGGCCCCCGTGCGGCGGTACTCGCATGGCCCGCGCCCGGGGGCCGGGGGAGCATGGGAGCCCGGGACGGCAGCCGGTGCGAAGGGACGGGGAGAGGCCGTGGTGGACGAGGCGGGCACGGCGGGGCGTCCGGCCGGGCTCCCGGCGGCGGTCCGGGCGGCGCCCTGGGCGGGGCTCCTGGCGGCCTGGGCGGTGACCCGTGCGGTGCTGCTGCTCGTCGTGTCCGGGGTGCTGGGCTTCCCGGGGCCGGACGTCACCAGCGACGTGTGGGTGATCTACCGGGACTGGTACGAGGTGCTGCGGCAGGGCGTCTTCCCCTCCGGTGACGTCGCCTGGCAGTACCCGCCCGGCGCCGCGCTCGCCGTCCTCGCCCCGGCGGCGCTGCCCTTCCTCGGCTACGCCCCGGCGTTCTTCGTCCTGGCGTGCGCGGCGGACCTGGCGGTGCTGTGCCTGCTGCTGTACGGCGGCCGGCGGCCCGGGCGCCCGCTGCGCGGGGCCTGGGTGTGGACGGCGGGCGCGCCTCTGCTGGGCCCGACCCTGTACGCCCGCTACGACGTGATGGTGACCGCGGTGGCCGTGGCCGCGCTCCTCGCGGGCGCCCGCGGACCGCGCGTCCTCGGGGTGCTGGCGGGCTTCGGGGCGCTGCTCAAGGTGTGGCCGGTGCTGCTGCTGGCGGGTGTGCGGGCGGCGGCCGGGCGGCGGGCGTGGACGGCGGCGGCGGTGACGGCGGCCGTGCCGGTCACGCTGTGCGCGGCCCTCGTGCCCGGCGCACTGTCGTTCCTGGGCGCGCAGGGCGGCCGGGGCACGGAGGTGGAGTCGCTGGGCGCGCTCGTCCTGCACGTGGCCCGGCACCTCGGCTGGCACGGTGAGGTCCAGCTCCACTACGGCTCGATGGAGTTCATCGGACCGCACGTCGGTGCGGTGAGCGCGGGCGCCCAGGCGCTGACGGCGGCGGCCTTCGGCTGGCTGCTGTGGTGGCGGCTGCGCTCCCGGCGAACGGCGCGGCACCAGGGGCCGCACACGGCGCCGCACACGGTCGCGGACGCCGCGTTCACGGCGGTGCTGCTGTTCACGGTCACCAGCCGCGTGATCAGTCCGCAGTATCTGGTGTGGCTGGTGGGGCTCGGTGCGGTCTGCGGGACTTTCGCGGGGAGCCGGATGCGGCTGCCGGTCGGTCTGGTCCTGGCCGCGGCCTTCGTGACGGTGCTGGAGTTCCCGGTGTACTTCGGGAACGTCGTGGCGAGCGACCCGCTCGGCGTCACGCTGCTGTTCCTGCGCAACGGCCTGCTGGTGGCCGCCGCCGTGAGCGCGGCCCGGACCCTGTGGCGCCCCGCCGCCGGGGCCGGACACCCGGCCCTGCCGGAGCAGGCCGCCGCCCACGGCAGGCAGCCCTCCCCCGCCCCCTGAAGGCTCTCCCTCCAGAAGACCCCTCTTCCCCGGAGACCTCCGTTCCGAAGGCTCCCCCATGGCCTCGGTGGCCCCCCGCACACCCTCACCCCAGCTGCGCCCGCACGTACTCCCGCCACTGCCCGGTGAACCGCTCCAAGGTCGTGCCCAGCTCCGTGCGGAGCGCGTCTTCGACCGCTCCCGCCCGCCGCTGGTGCGCGCCGACGGCGCGGTAGAAGGCGTCCAGCCGGTCCTCGCCCCAGTGGGCGGCGATCATCCGGCAGGCCAGCCAGCCGCCCTCGTAGGCCTGGGCGAGGCGGGTGGGGTCCCCGGCGAAGCCGAAGTCCTTGTCGGACGGCAGCGCGGCGGGCACCTGCCCGCCGGCCACGGCGTGCTGGAGTTCGGGCGCGGCCTGCTCGGGGGTGCGTCCCGAGCGCCGGTAGCCGACCCAGTCGGCGTAGCCCTCGGACAGCCACAGCGGGGTGGCGGCGTCGGTGTGGGTGCGGGTGGCGACGTGGGTGGTCTCGTGGGTGAGCACGACCTGTCGGCCGAGCGGACCGAGCAGACTGTACGCGTCGGGGTTGATCACGACCCGGTCGGCCGGCGCCCGCCCGCCGCCGCCCGCCTCGCCGGTGGTGACGGCCGCGATGCCGCGGTAGTCGTCGGCGGGTGAGCCGAGCAGCGCGGCCATCCCGTCCAGCGACCCGGGGACGAGCACGACCACCCTCCGGCTCCAGTCGGTGCCCCAGGCGTCCGAGACGGCGGGCACCGCCTGGTCGGCCAGCCCGGCGTAACCGCGCAGCGACCCGGCGCTCTGTCCGACGCCGAGGACGATGCTGCTGCGTCCGCGCACCACCGACACGGTCCCCTGGTCCCACAGCTGCTGCGCGAAGCCGCGCGCGGGCCGGTCGGAGTCGACGTACCACTTCCCGTCGGCGGTGGTGGACAGGGTCAGGGTGCGCCCGACGGTGACGGGGGCGGTGTCGTAGCCGGTCATCCGGTAGCTCAGGTCGGCGTCGGCGGTGGTGCGGCCGCCGCCGCGGTGCAGGGCGGTGACGCGGTAGGACCAGGCGGTGAACGGGACGGAGTCGAGCTTCGTGTACGGCGCCCGGTCGCCGGTGGTGGCGTAGGCCGCCGGGTCGTGGTGGAGGACCGCCGCAGCGCGCGAGTCGAGCAGCCGTTGCACCTGGTCACGGGCGGTGTCGGTGGCGGAGCGCCCGCCGCAGGCCGTCAGTGAGGCGAGCAGCAGGGACGCCACCGCCGCCATCGTTCCCGGCACCCGCCCTCGACCAGCCATTTTCCGATCGTACGACCGCTCGGGTGCGCCGTCAGACCCTGGTGACCGAGGAGACCGGCAGCATGTGCACGGAGTCGTAGCGCACGGGGGCGCCCGGGTAAGGGGCGTGGATCACCCGGCCGCCGCCCACGTACATCGCCACGTGGCTGGCGTCGGAGCGGTAGACGACGAGGTCGCCGGGGCGGGCCTGGGAGAGCGGGATCCGCCGGCCGGCGTAGCGCTGCTCCTGCGAGGTCCGCGGCAGGTGCACCCCGGCCTGGGCGTACGACCACTGCATGAGGCCCGAACAGTCGAAGCCGGCGGGGCCGTTGGCGCCCCACACGTAGGGGCGGCCGAGGGCGGAGCGGGCCGCGGCGAGGGCGGCGGCCGCGCGCGAGGAGGCGGCGGGGCCCCCGCCGGGACCGGACAGCAGGTCGTCGCGGCCGGACAGGAGGCCGTCGCCGGTGGAGCGGGAGACCCGCTCGTAGGCGTCGCGCTGGGAGCGGGTGAGGGAGTTGAGCAGCCGCCTGGCCTGGGCCAGTTTCCGTTCGACGGTGTGTTTGTGGGCGGCGACGGCCCTGCGGCTCTTGTCCAGTTCGGCCAGCGCGCCGGTGGCCTCGGCGCGCTCCTGGGCGAGTGCGCGCAGGGCGTGGCGCAGTTCCTGGAGTTCGCCGGCCTGCTGGGCGCCGATCCGGTCGAGCGTGGTCGCCTTGTCGAGGTACTCGGCCGGGTCGCGGGAGAACAGCAGCGCCAGGGACGGGTCGATGCCGCCGGAGCGGTACTGCGCCCCGGCCACCGAACCGATCGACTCCCGCAGCGTGTTGACGTGCTGCTGGCGCCGGGCGATGCGGTCCTGTGCGTCGCGTACCTGACGGCGCAGCACATCGGCGCGCTCGTCGGCCCGGTCGTAGGCCTGGGTCGCCTGCTCGGCCTCGTGGTAGAGCCGGTCCACCTCGGCCCGCGGGTCGCCGTGCGGTGCGGCGGCGGCCGAGGTGACCGGGAGGGCGCCGAGGGCGGCGGCCGCCGCGGACAGCAGGGTGACGGCGGCGCGGGCGGCACCGGTGCCCCGGTCGGACGCGGATGGTGCAAGGCGGCGATGGGACCCCACAGGAAGCCGAACTCCTCCACTGGCCAGCAAGGACTGCCTCCCCCGCTGCCACAGGCCGGGCTGACGCGCGGCGGCGGCAGGGGGGAAACGCGCCCGACAGTAGCCGCGCCGACGGGCACCGGCCAAAGACCTCGGGGGCCGCACAACCGGGCGCCCCGCCTCCGACACAGGTCAGGGGCGGGGCGCGGGGTCAGCGTGCGTTGATGCGATTCGCCCGTTCGGGCGGTGTGACAGCGTGCCGGGGTGTGCGGCGCGCAGGCCGGGGCAGACGGTGCGCGTGCGGTGCCCGGGGTACGGGCCCGGGGTGCCTCCGCGTCAGATGCGCACGCCGAACTGGAAGGGCATGTTGCCGATCGACTCGTAGCGAACGTTGGCACCGGTGTGCGGGGCGTGCAGGACCATGCCCTTGCCGGCGTAGAGGCCGACGTGGTGCAGGTCGCCGTAGAACAGGACCAGGTCGCCCACCTGGAGCTGGCTCTGCGAGTAGATGCGCTGGCCGGCGTTGGCCTGCGCCTCGGAGGTGCGCGGTATGGAGACGCCGGCCTGCGCGTACGCCCAGGAGGTCAGGCCCGAGCAGTCGAAGGAGGACGGGCCGGTGGCGCCGTAGACGTACGGGCTGCCGATCCTGCTCTGGGCCGCGGAGAAGGCGGCGCCCGCGTGGCCGCTGCCCGGGGTGATCTTGCCCAGGGAGACCCGCTCGGTGCCCCGGGTGGCGCGCGTCTGCTCGGCGGCGGCGAGCTGCTGCTTCTCCTTGGCGGTGAGCGTGTTGAGGAGCTTCTGCGCCTCGGCGAGCTTGCCCTGGACTTCCTTCTTCTTGCTGCCCAGTTCGGTGCGGGTGGCGGCGAGGTCCTTGAGCTTGGCGGTGGCCTCGGCCCGCTGCTGGGCGAGCTGGCGCTGCTTGTCCTGGATCTTCTTCAGCGCGTCGGCCTGCTGGCCGCTGACCTGGTCGAGGGTGGCGGCCTGGTCCAGGTACTCGTCCGGGTGGGAGGAGAGGAAGAGCTGGAGGGACGGGTCGATGCCGCCGGAGCGGTACTGGCCGGCCGCCATCGAACCCAGGCCGTCGCGCAGCTTGTTGAGGTCCTGCTGACCGCGGGCGACGTTGTCCTGGATGGTGGAGATCTCCTTCTGGAGCTTCTCCTGCTTCTCCTTGGCCCCGTTGTACTTCTCGGTGGCCTGCTCGGCCTGCTCGTAGAGCTTGTCGACCTTGGACTTGACCTCGTCCTTGCTCGGCTTCTCACTCGGAGCCGCGTTGGCCGCCTGCGCGCTGATCGCGACGGCGGCGGCGGCCGCGGTGGTGAGCATCGTCACGCGTGCGCGACTGGGCTGTTTGGGTCGACGGTGGGACGCCACGGAAGAAAGCTCCTTCTTGTGAGTGACCACCCGCTCGGAGGTTCGAGGCCAGACCCTAGTGACCTCATCGTGATGAATTCAAATCCTCCCACCAAGAAATTCCGTCACAGCCCGCATTCTTTGCCCTCAACTCACCAGGGGTGAGGCATGGTTGACGCTACGTTGCGTGACGGATCCGTCAATTCGGGCATCAAACCTCTACGTTGTGAATAAGACGTAGATCGGCTTATGACCGTTTTGCGGCTCCAGGAGAGCGGCCGGCGGGCCGCCGCGGCCCGCCCGTGTCCGTCCTCAGCCGCGCGACAGACGCTTCAGCAGCATCGCCGACGCCACCGGGCGCGCCCCCGCCCGGGCGACCCCGTCGGCCACCTCGCGGTCGGTGGAGGCGACGATGACCGGCCGGCCCGGCGGCTCGGCGCGCACCAGCTGACGGATCAGCTCGTCCGCGGTGACACCCGGCTTGGAGAACAGCACCCGCACCCCGCGTGGCGGCGCCAGCAGCACCGGCGCGGCCAGTTCGGCCCCGTCGAAGACACAGGTGACCTCGGCGCCGGTCTGCGCGGCGAGCTGCGAGAGCTGTCCGAGGAGCCGCAGACGCTGCTTCTCCAGCGGCATCTGGGGATAGCCGGTCTTGGTGACGTTGTAGCCGTCGACGACCAGATGCGCCTGCGGCAGCGCGAGCAACTGGTCGAGGACCGCCGGATCGTGCTCGGACAGCGCGCGGGCGGCGATGTCCTTCGGTGTCATCCGGCCCGGCTCCACCGCGTCGACGGTCTCGGCGGGCCGTACGGACACCGGCGGCAGCGCGAGTTCGCGCCGGAGCCCCTGGGCGGCGTCGAGCACGGTGTCCAGCAGCAGCCGCACCCGCATGTCCTCGACGCTGCGCCCCTCACGGGCGGCCTTGCGGGTGGCCTCCAGAGCGGCCTCCGCCTCGCCCAGGCGCGCCTTCAGCCGCCGGTTCTCGCTCTCGGCGGCCGACACCTGCACCTGCGCCTCGGCGCGCACCGTCTCCGTCTCGCCGCGCGTCTTGCGCAGCGCCGCCTCGCCGCGCTTGACGTCGCTGAGCGCGGCGCGCAGCTTGCGGTGCAGCGAATCGGCCTCCTTGCGCGCCGCGTCCAGCTCGGTGCGCAGGCGTTCGGTCTCGGCGCGGGCCTGCTCGCGGGCGGCGGCCAGCTGCTCGCGCAGCCGCTCCAGTTCGGCGCGGCTCTCCTCCTCTGCGCGCTCGGCGTGCGCCCGCAGCGCCTCCTCGCCCGCGGCGGTCACCAGCTTCACCCAGCCCGCCGGGCGCAGGACGTAGGCCGCGGCGGCCACGTCGAGCGGGTCCGCGGCCGGGGGCGGCGCGCCGGAGTCGAGGGCGCCGCACAGCTCGGCCTGCGCCTCCCGGAACTTCTCCCCGACCCGCTGCCGGAACAGCGTGTCGGTCTCCAGCGCCGCCGCCATCGCGTTGCCGGCGAACTTGGCCCGGCGGTTGGGCGCGAACCGGGCGTACTGGCGCAGTTGCGCGGGCAGCTCGGCGACGGTCAGCCGGCCGAAGGCGTCGGCCACGATCTGCACGACCCTGCGGCGCACGCCGTCGGGCAGCGGACGGTCGAGCACCTCAGCGGCGCCGTCGTCCGGCTCCCCGCCTCGTGTCTGCGCCATCCGTCACCCCAATGCCTCACGGGACCCCTCCCGGGGTCGCCTGTGCGGGTCCGCTCCGCTCAGGAGCCGGCGCCCGGCCTGTCCACGAGTTCCACCTTGTCCACCGCGTTGCACCAGCGGCAGCGCACCGACTCGATGGTCTCACTGACGACCTCGCGCTCCTCGACCATGGGCTCCCCGGCCAGGTCGAGGTGGACGTACTCGACGACCTTCGACGAGCGCGTCACGTCGAAACGGGTGAGGTTGCCGCAGAGGGTGCAGCGCCACCGCGTCGTGGCGGTCGGCAGGGGAACCGTCATCGGGCTGCTCACTTTCCATCCGGATTCCGCGACGCGCCGGCTTCCCCGGTGCGCCGGCTCGTAACCCTACGGCCTGGAGGCCACTCGGCGCCCGGCTGTCCACGGCGGCGAGGCGGTGTGTGCGGATGCGTCCTGTTACGTCATGCTCTGTACACATGATCAGCTCCAGGAACGCGGTGGCCGCCCGGACGGTCAGGGCACTCAGGGCGGTGCGGTCCACACCGGCGCCGGTGACGACCGCCCTGATCGTCCTGTGCTGCGCCGCCTTCGCGATCAGCCCGGCCGCCGGACTCGTCCCCGCCCACGGCACCGGGGACACCCTGCTCCAGGCCCAGCAGGCCTATTTCCGGCGCTGGGGCGTGATCCCCGCCGACCTGTTCACGGGCTCCGCCCGGGCCGCGCTCACCCCCGCCACGGCCCTGTTCGTGCACGGCAGCTGGGTGCACCTGCTCGGCAACATGCTCTTCCTGCACGTCTTCGGCGCGCTGACGGAGGAACGCATGGGCCGCGTCCAGTTCACGCTGTTCTACGTCGGCTGCGGCTACCTGGCCCTGCTGGGGTACGCCGGCGCCCACGCGGACTCCGGCCAGACCCTGGTCGGGGCGTCGGGGGCGATCTCGGCGGTCCTCGGCGCCTTCCTCTACCTGTTCCCCCGGGCCCGGGTCACCAGCGTGCTGCCGTTCCTCTTCTTCCTGCCGCTGCGCCTGCCCGCCTGGGTCGTCCTGCCCTTCTGGGCCGCCCTGCAGTGGCTGGCCGCCGGCCGGGCCCCCGACGGACCCGGCGTGGCCTACCTGGCCCACGTCATCGGCTTCGCGCTCGGCTTCGGCTACGCGTGGGCCAGGTCCGGACGGCCGACTAGAGTGAAGGCCACCCCTGCTCCGGCCCCCGAGGGAGAGAACCAGCCGTGATCACCGCGATCGTCCTCATCAAGACCAGTGTGGACCGGATCCCCGAGATCGCCGAGCGGATCGCCTCGCTGGAGAGCGTGAGCGAGGTCTTCTCCGTCACCGGCACGTACGACCTGATCGCCATGGTCCGGGTGGCCCGGCACGAGGACCTGGCGGAGATCATCCCCGGCCGGATCAGCAAGATCCCCGGAGTGGAGGCCACGGACACGCACGTCGCCTTCCGCACGTACTCGCAGCACGACCTGGAGGCGGCGTTCGCGATCGGGCTGGACTCCTGACCGCCTGACCGCCGCCTCCGGGACGCCGTCCGCCGTCACCGCCCGCGGCACTCCGCCGCCTCGGCACCGGCTCGTCACCGCCCGCGGGACGCGGGGCCTCACACGGCGGGCACGCAGCGGCCGTCCTCGGTGCGGTACGTCCACTTCGCGCCCTCGGCCACCAGTTCCCGCACCGCCGCCACGAAGCGCTCCACGTGCTCGTCGGGGGTGCCGGCGCCGAAGCTGACGCGGATGGCGTTGAGGGACTTCTCGCCGGGCGCGGCCTCGGGGGCGCCGCACTCGCCCTGGGTCTGCGGGTCGCTGCCGAGCAGGGTGCGCACCAGCGGGTGGGCGCAGAACAGGCCGTCGCGGACCCCGATGCCGTACTCGGCGGAGAGCGCGGCGGCGAAGTGCGAGCTGTTCCAGCCCGCCACCACGAAGGAGAGCACACCGACCCGCGGGGCGTCGTCCCCGAACAGGGAGAGCACCTTCACCTCGGGCACTCCGGCCAGCCCGTCGCGCACCTTGGCGATGAGGTACCGCTCGCGGGCCACCAGCGTGTCGAACCCGGCCTCGGTCAGCGCCTTGCAGGCCGCCGCGATCGAGTAGGCGCCGATGACGTTCGGCGAGCCGGCCTCGTGGCGGGCGGCGCTGTCGTGCCACTGCACGTCCACTCCCCCGTCCGCGCGCCGCGTCACCCGGCGGCTGGCGCCGCCGCCCGCGAGGTACGGCTCGGCCTCGCGCAGCCAGTCCGCGCGCCCGGCCAGCACACCGGAGCCGAAGGGGGCGTACAGCTTGTGCCCGGAGAAGGCGACCCAGTCGACGTCGAGGTCCTTGACCGACACCGGGTGGTGCGGGGCGAGCTGGGCGGCGTCCAGGACGATCCGGGCACCGTGCGCGTGGGCGGCGGCGGCCAGTTCCCGCACCGGCCACAGCTCGCCGGTGACGTTGGAGGCGCCGGTGACGCAGACCAGGGCGGGGCCGTGGGGCTCGCGCTCGGCCAGCGCCCGCTCCAGGGTCGCAACGGCCTGCTCCGGGGTGCGCGGGGCGTTGAGGTAGGTCACCTGGGCGTCGCGCCAGGGCAGCAGGGAGGCGTGGTGCTCGGTCTCGAAGACGAACACCCGGCAGTCGTCCGGGACGGCACGGGCCAGCAGGTTGAGGGAGTCGGTGGTGGAGCGGGTGAACACCACCTGGTCGTCCGCGCGGCAGTCGAGGAACTCGGCGACGGTGCGCCGGGCGTTCTCGAACAGGTCGGTGGAGAGCTGCGAGAGGTAGCCGGCCCCGCGGTGGACACTGCCGTAGTAGGGGGCGTACGCGGCCACGTCGTCCCAGACCCGCTGGAGCGCGGGGGCGCTGGCCGCGTAGTCGAGGGCCGCGTAGGTGACCTCGCCGCCGGTGACCAGCGGAACGGTCACATCCCGTCCCAGAACGGGCAGCGGGGCACAAACGGACTGGTCGGCGGCAAGGGTGGAGACAGACATGGGTGAACTCCCGTGAGAGCAGGCTGAATCCACCACGCGAGCGGACAGGGCTCCAGCGTGGTGAAGTGAGAAGAGGTGTGCGGAGGCGGGGCTCTGCGGCCTCGGGGCCGGTCGCCCTAACGCATTCGGTTGCTCACGGAAGGCTCCCTCGTACGACCAGGACCCCTGGTGATGCGAGGGGTCCGCGCTTGCCGTAGACCTCGCTGCCTACGACCTGGTCTTCACCCGGGGCACCCCGCCACGGACGGAGGGTTGCCGGACAGCCGGCCGGGGCCACATGGCTGTCACTCATGACCTGGTCCAACATCTTGCCACACGATCTTCCGGGCGCAAGGCGCGGTCCGGATCGTGGACCGCGCCCCGCGTCGCACCGCACGGCTCAGGCGTTGCTGGCGGCCACCCAGCGCTCCAGCGTGCGCCGGGCCGCCCCGGAGTCGATCGACTCGGCGGCCTTCTCCATCCCGGCCCGGATCTGCTCCGCCAGCGTCCCCCGGCCCGGTTCCAGGGCGACCAGGGCCGCCGCCGAGTTCAGCAGGACGGCGTCCCGTACGGGGCCGCTCTCGCCCTCCAGCAGCCGGCGGGCGACCTCGGCGTTGTAGGAGGCGTCCGCGCCGCGCAGCGCCTCCACCGGCACCAGGTCCAGGCCGACGTCGCGCGGGTCGAAGGCCTCCTCGGTGACCTTGCCGTCCCGGACGACCCACACCCGCGAGGTCGCGGTGGTGGTCAGCTCGTCGAGCCCGTCGTCGCCGCGGAAGACCAGGGAGGAGTTGCCGCGTTCGGCGAAGACGCCCGCCACGATCGGCGCCTCGTGCGCCACCGCGACACCGACCGCCTGGGCCTTCACCTTGGCCGGGTTGGTCAGCGGACCGAGCAGGTTGAACACCGTGCGGATGCCCAACTGCCCGCGGGCGGCGCCCACATGGCGCAGCGCCGGGTGGAACTTCACCGCGAAGCAGAAGGTGATCCCGGCCTCCTCGGCGACCTCGACCACCCGCCGCGGCGTCAGGTCGAGGTTGACGCCGAGCTTCTCCAGGACGTCGGAGGCGCCGGAGGCGGAGGACGCGGCCCGGTTGCCGTGCTTGACGACCTTCGCGCCGGTGCCCGCGACGACGATCGAGGACATGGTGGAGATGTTCACCGTCTTGGCGCCGTCGCCGCCGGTGCCGACGATGTCGACGGTGGCGCCGGGCACCTGGATCACGTTGGCGTGCTCGTACATCGTGCGGACGAGGCCGGTGATCTCCTCGACGGTGGCGCCCTTGGCGCGCAGGGCCACCGCGAAGGCCGCGATCTGGGCGTCGGTCGCCTCGCCGCCCATCATCCGGTCCATGGCCCAGGCGGTGTCGTCGGCGACCAGGTCCCGGCCCTCCAGCAGACCGTTCAGTATCCGGGGCCAGGAACGGCCCGCCGCGGTGTCGCCTCCAGCGGGGGTCACAGCGCTCATAAGCCGCTCCTGAATCGGTGCCCGGGGCTCCCGGACGCTATCTCTCGTACCGGTGTCCACCCTATCCAGCCCCGGGCACGGCGAAGGGCCCCGTCCGGGGTTCGGACGGGGCCCTTCGGCCTGGCGTGGCGACGCTCAGGGTTAAGTGATCAGTGGTGGCCGTGGCCGCTCGTGATCTCCTTGTACTCCTCGACGGTCGGCTTCGCGATCTGGCTGTCCTCACCGAAGTACGCGTTGCTGAGCTTGGCGCGCAGCTTCTCCGTACCCCCGACCTTGCGCTCGACACCGTTCTCGTCGACCGTCGGGCCGATCTCGGCCGGCTCGTACTGGTGGTGGGCCGTGAGGGTGTACAGCTGCTCCTGGCTGAGCGGCTCGTGGACCTCGATGAACTCACCGTGCGGCAGGCGCTTGATGATGCCGGACTCGCGGCCGTGCAGCACCTTGTCCTTGTCCCGGCGCTGCAGGCCGAGGCAGATCCGCTTCGTGACGACGAAGGTGACGACCGGCGCCAGGAAGAACGCGATGCGCACGAACCAGGTGATCGCGTTGATCGACAGGTGGAAGTGGGTGGCCCACAGGTCGTTTCCACCACCGACCAGCAGCACGAAGTACCAGGCGATCCACGCGGCACCGAAGGCCGTACGGGTCGGGACGTTGCGCGGGCGGTCCAGGATGTGGTGCTCGCGCCGGTCGCCGGTGACCCAGGACTCGATGAACGGGTACAGCGCGATGACCGCGAGGACCACACCGAAGAGCACCAGCGGGATGAACACGCCCAGGACCAGCGTGTGGCCCCAGAAGTTGATCTCCCAGCCGGGCATCGCACGGATGAGACCCTCGGCCATGCCCATGTACCAGTCGGGCTGGGCGCCGGTGGACACCTGGTCCGGACGGTAGGGGCCGATGGCCCAGACCGGGTTGATCTGCGCGATCGCCGCGATGGCCGCGATGGCACCGAAGACCAGGAAGAAGAAGCCTCCGGCCTTGGCCATGTAGACCGGCAGCAGCGGCATGCCGACGACGTTGTTGTTGGTCTTGCCGGGGCCCGCGAACTGCGTGTGCTTGTGGTAGAAGACCAGGATCAGGTGGCCGACCACCAGGCCGAGCATGATGCCCGGCAGCAGCAGGATGTGGATCGAGTAGAACCGGGCCACGAAGTCGTGACCGGGGAACTCGCCGCCGAAGAGGAAGTACGAGATGTACGTGCCGACGATCGGCACGGACAGGATCGCGCCCTCCATGAAGCGGACACCGGTGCCGGACAGCAGGTCGTCCGGGAGCGAGTAACCGGTGAAACCGGTGAACATGCCCAGGACGAACAGCAGGAAGCCGAACATCCAGTTGACCTCACGCGGCTTGCGGAACGCGCCGGTGAAGAACACACGCATCATGTGCACGAACATGCCCGCGAGGAAGATCAGCGCGGCCCAGTGGTGGATCTGCCGGATGAGCAGACCACCGCGCACCTCGAAGGAGATGTGCAGGGTCGAGTTGAACGCCTCGCTCATCAGCTGTCCCTGGAGCGGGACGTAGCTGCCGTGGTAGACCACCTCGTTCATCGACGGGTGGAAGAACAGCGTCAGATACACACCCGTGAGGATGATGATCAGGAAGCTGTAGAGGCAGACCTCACCCAGCATGAACGACCAGTGGTCGGGGAAGATCTTGCGCATGTTGGCCTTGGCCAGGCTGTAGATGCCCAGCCGGCCGTCGGCCCAGTCGGCGAGCTTCTCGCCGGCCGGTGCCTTCCCGCGCGAGCGGGTCGGGTTGCTCGCTGTAGTACTCATCCGCGCTCCCAGAATGCAGGACCGACGGGCTCCTCGAAGTCGCCGAGCGCCTCGAGGTACCCCTCGCTGTCCACGCCGATGCGCAGCTGCGGCAGGGCGTGACCGGCCGGGCCGAAGATGACTCGGGCGCCGTCGGAGAGGTCGAAGGTGGACTGGTGGCACGGGCACAGCACGTGGTGCGTCTGCTGCTCGTACAGGGAGATCGGGCAACCGACGTGGGTGCAGATCTTCGAGTAGGCCACGACACCCTGGTGCGACCACTCCAGCTCGCGCTTGTCCTTGATGTTGTCCGGCTGCAGCCGGACGATCATCAGGGCCGCCTTGGCGATCTCCTGCTGGAACTCCTCGCTCGTCTCCTCCAGGCCGTCGGGCTTGGCGAAGGTGAGCGAACCGACGGCGATGTCCTCGGGACGCATCGGCTGGTTGGTGTTCATGTTGACCAGGCGCTTGCCCTTCGCCCACATGGTGTGGCGAAGCGATTCCTTGGGCAGCGGGCCCAGGTCGCGCAGCAGGAACAGCCCGGACAGCGGCACCAGCGTGAGGGCGCCCAGCATGGTGTTGCGGATCAGCGGGCGGCGGCCGATCGCGGACTCCTTGGCACCCTGCTTGAAGTCCGCGTGGACCTTCGCACGGACCTCGGGGGACGCCTCGATCGGGTGACGCTCGTCGGCGACCTCCGCGTCCGACATCAGGGTGCGGGCCCAGTGGACCGCGCCCGCGCCGATGCAGAACAGCGCCACGCCCAGCGTCAGGCCCAGCGCGAAGTTCATCGCGCTGATGTGCCCGATCGGGAAGACGTAGATCGACTTGTCGTTCGGGATGGTCACGTACGAGGCGATGAAGCCCACGGTGGCCAGCATCGACACCGTGAACATCAGGGCGACGGCACGCTCGGACCGCCGGGCGGCCCGCTCGTCGATGTCCTGGATCCGGTGCTCGTGGGGCGGCAGGCCCGGGTCGGCGAACGGGTTCTTGTCGTCCGCGACCCCTACGGCGCCGTGCGCCGTGCCCTGCTCGGCAGGCAGGTTCTCTTCTGGAATGTCTTGGCTACTCATGACTTCTTGGCCTTTGCGGTCCGGGCGGCGACCCACACGGCGACGGCGATCAGGGCGCCCAGCCCGAAGATCCAGCCGAACAGACCCTCACTGACCGGCCCGAGGCCGCCCAGCTCCAGACCGCCGGGGTTCTCCGTCTGGTCGCCGTTGACCGCGTTCAGGTACGCGATGATGTCCTTCTTGTTCTTCTGGGACATCGTGGTGTCGGGGAAGGACGGCATGTTCTGCGGGCCGGTCTGCATGGCCTCGTAGATGTGCTTCGGGTCGACGCCCGCGAGGTCCGGCGCGAACTTGCCGTGCGTGAGCGCACCACCCTTGCCGGTGATGTTGTGGCACTGGGCGCAGTTGGTGCGGAACAGCTCACCGCCCTGGGCGATGTCCGCGCCCTGGGGGCTGTACTCGTTCTTCGTGGGCACGGCCGGGCCGGCACCCAGGGAGGCGATGTACGCCGCCAGCTGGTCGATCTCGGCCTGGGTGTAGATGACCTTCTTGCGCGGGACCTGAGCGCCCGGCTGCTGGGCCGGCATACGGCCGGTGCCGACCTGGAAGTCGACTGCGGCGGCGCCCACGCCCACCAGGGACGGACCGTCAGTGGTGCCCTGACCACCGGTGCCGTGGCAGCTTGCGCAGCCGACCTGGTAGAGCTTCTTGCCCTCCTCGATGGTGAGGGACTGAGCGGAGTCGTCGGCCTTCGCCTTGCTCGCGGGCGCGAACGCGGTGTACAGCCCCCCCGTGGCCGCCAGCGCGAGAAGGAGGACGACGACCGCCGCCAGCGGATGGCGTCGTCGTGCGGAGAGCTTTTTCACGGATTACCCCGGTGTCAGGATCTTCTGCGTCGATGCTTTGCGGACTTGGATCGGTTCGTCGGCTACTTGATCAGGTAGATCGTGGCGAAGAGGCCGATCCAGACGACATCGACGAAGTGCCAGTAGTAGGACACGACGATGGCCGCGGTCGCCTGCTCGTGGGTGAACCTCCGGGCCGCGTAGGTACGGCCGAGGACCAGCAGGAAGGCGATGAGGCCGCCTGTCACGTGCAGGCCGTGGAAGCCGGTGGTCAGGTAGAACACCGAGCCGTACGGGTCGGAGGACAGGGAGAGCCCGTCCTCCTTCACCAGGCTGGTGTACTCGTAGATCTGACCGCCGATGAAGATCGCACCCATGATGAAGGTGACGATGAACCAGCCCCGGAGCTTCTTCACGTCACCGCGCTCGGCGGCGAAGACGCCGAGCTGGCAGGTGAGTGAGGAGAGCACCAGGATCGTGGTGTTCGCCGACGAGAAGGGGACGTTGAGGTGGTCCGCCATCTCCTTCCAGTGCGCCGGACCCGTCACCGATCGCAGGGTGAAGTACATCGCGAAGAGGGCCGCGAAGAACATCAGCTCGGAACTCAGCCAGATGATGGTTCCGACGCTGGTGAGGTTCGGCCGGTTGACCGACGGGTGCGCGTGCCCGGTTTCTACTGTCGTTGCTGTCGCCACGACCGACATTATGTCGGTCGCTTATCCCGCCCTCACTCCGGGGGGTGCCGTTCGGAGTGTCTGTGGGGTGTGTCCAGCCCGTATGGCCCATCGAAGGGGTGTTCAAGGCGGTGTTGACCGGGTCCGCGAGGGAGTAGCATCCGCGCCATCGGTACCCGGAAGTTCCCGCACAATGCTGTGTCTTCTCAAGCTCTTCTCAAGAGGCGTGGAGGAACAATGCAGGCGACCGCGACGGTCCTGGTCTACAGCGACGACGCCAACACCCGGGAGCAGGTGCGGTTGGCCACGGGCCGGCGGCCGGCCCAGGACGCGCCCGTCGTGGAGTTCGTGGAGTGCGCCACGCCCGCGGCGGTCCTGGCCGAACTGGACCGGGGCGGGATCGACGTCTGCGTCCTGGACGGCGAGGCCGTGCCGATGGGCGGCATGGGGATGTGCCGCCAGATCAAGGACGAGGTCTTCCGGTGCCCGCCGGTGCTGCTGCTCATCGGACGGCCGCAGGACGCCTGGCTGGCCACCTGGAGCCGCGCGGACGCGGCGGTCACCCTGCCGGTGGAGCCGGTGGAGTTCGCCGCCGCCCTGGCCGCGCTGCTGCGCAAGCCCGCGTTGGTGTAGGAGCGGCGGCCCGGGGCGGCCCGCTGCCCAGCGGGTGCGGGCCGACCCGGGACGGCGGTCTCAGAGGCCCTGGGGGCTCAGCCGCGCCTGGTTCCCCTGCGGGGCGGCCGACCGGGTCCCGGAGGCCAGCGCGCTGCCCTGGAGCCACTTCTGCCAGGACAGGTTCCAGTCGCCGATGCCGTTGTCGAACAGCTCCATCGGGTCGCCCTTGGAGTTGACGACCTGGACGACGTCGCCCTCGTGGATGTTGTCGAAGAACCACTTGGCGTTCGGCGTGCTCATGCCGGTGCAGCCGTGGCTGACGTTGGCGCTGCCCTGGGAGCCGACGGACCAGGGGGCGGCGTGCACGAACTCGCCGCTCCAGGTGACCCGGGTGGCGTAGTACACCGGCAGGTCGTAGGAGTCGGAGGAGCCCGCGGCGATGCCGACGGTGGTGCTCTTCATCCGCACGAAGTACTGCTTGGCGAGTACCACCTTGACGCCGTTGCGGGTCTCGAATCCGGGCTTGCCGGTGGTGACGGGGATCTCCTTGATCTTCTCGTCGTTCCGGTAGACCGTCAGCCGGTGCGTGGCCGCGTCCGTGACGGCGACGACCCGGTCCCCGGTGGTGACGGTCAGCGGCTTGGCGGTGCCGCCGTACAGCTGGTCGCCGATGCGGATGTCCTGGAGGGTGCTGTGCACCTGGATGGTGGCGTTCGCGGGCCAGTAGTCCTTGGGCCGGTAGTGGAGCTGCTTGTCGTCCACCCAGTACCAGGAGCCCTGCACGGCGGGCGTGGACACGACCTGGAGACCGCGCTCCACTACGGCGCGCTGCGCCTTGTCCTTCACGGGCTGGTCCAGTTCGGCCACGACGGGCTCGCCGACGCCGTAGGTGCCCGCCTCCGGGCCGAACGTGACGTTCAGGCGCTTGGTGGTCGCGGGCTTGCTGGTGTCGAAGCCGACGACCTTGCGGCCGGGTGCGCCGTCGTCGTTCTCGGTGCTCACCGTGAGGGTGTAGTGGGCGCCGGCGGCCAGTGGTGAGGTGCTGTGCCAGCGGCTGCCGTCGGCGGCGAGTTCACCGGAGACGTGCCGCCCGGTGGCGTCCACGGCGGTGACGTCCGTGATGCGCCCCTCGGAGCCCGAGGCGGTGACCACCAGGGGTTTTTCCGGGTCGGCCTTCTTGCCGGCCTCCGTGAGGCCGCTGAAGGAGATCTGGTCCGCCGCGTCGTAGGGGTCGGCGGCCAGGGGGTTGTCGTCCGCACCGCAGGCGGTGACGCCCGCGCCGAGGGCGACCACCAGAAGAGTGCAGCTGACACCGGCCTTTGCGCCCCGCGAGAACAGTGTGGTGCTCATGGCAGCACGCTAAGGAGCTTCGTCAACTCCGGCACGGTGGGTCGTCCGTCCGGGGGATGCCGGTACGACAAAAAGAGGGAACCCGGGCACTCGTCCGATGGAGTGCCCGGGTTCCCCGGTGTTCAGTGTGTGCTACTGGGTGCGGTTCTCACCGCGGTAGTACTCGAAGACCCAGCCGAGCAGCGCGAGGAAGACGATCGGCGCGCCGAAGTACAGCAGCCACCAGCCGAGGGCCACGCCCAGGAAGGCCAGCGCGCCACCCACGCCGAGGGCGAGCGGCTGCCAGCTGTGCGGGCTGAAGAAGCCCAGCTCACCGGCGTCGTCCGCGACATCGGCCTCCTTGTTGTCCTGAGCGCCCGCGTCGACCCGCTTGGCCGTGAAGCCGAGGTAGAAGCCGACCATGATGCTCAGGCCGAAGGAGAGGAAGAGGGCCGTGGTGCCGGCCGGCTCCTTCGACCACACGCCATAGACGATCGCCATGACGAGCAGGAAGACGCTCAGCCAGATGAACATCTTGCCCTGGATCTTCACTTGCCGGCCTCCTTGCCGCCGGCGAGGGCAGCCGTCTCGGAGCCCCCGTGACCTGCGTTCTCGAGCTGGTCGAGCGCGGCGATCTCCGGGTGGTGCAGGTCGAACGCCGGGGATTCGCTGCGGATCCGCGGCAGGGTGAGGAAGTTGTGCCGCGGCGGCGGGCAGGAGGTCGCCCACTCCAGGGAGCGGCCGTAACCCCACGGGTCGTCCACGTCGACCGGCTTGCCGTACTTGGCCGTCTTCCAGACGTTGTAGAAGAACGGCAGGATCGACGCACCCAGCAGGAAGGAGAAGATCGTCGACACCGTGTTCAGTGCGGTGAAGCCGTCGGCCGCCAGGTAGTCGGCGTAGCGGCGGGGCATGCCCTCGACGCCCAGCCAGTGCTGGATGAGGAAGGTGCCGTGGAAGCCGATGAACAGCATCCAGAAGGTCATCTTGCCCAGACGCTCGTCGAGCATCTTGCCGGTGAACTTCGGCCACCAGAAGTGGAAGCCGGAGAACATCGCGAAGACCACCGTGCCGAAGACGACGTAGTGGAAGTGCGCCACCACGAAGTACGAGTCGGAGATGTGGAAGTCCAGCGGCGGCGCGGCCAGGATGACACCGGTCAGACCACCGAAGGTGAAGGTGATCAGGAAGCCGGCCGCCCACAGCATGGGCGTCTCGAAGGACAGACTGCCCTTCCACATGGTGCCGATCCAGTTGAAGAACTTCACACCGGTCGGGACCGCGATCAGGAAGGTCATGAAGGAGAAGAACGGCAGCAGCACACCACCGGTGACGTACATGTGGTGGGCCCACACCGTCACGGACAGACCCGCGATGGAGATCGTGGCACCGATCAGACCCATGTAGCCGAACATCGGCTTGCGGGAGAAGACCGGGATGACCTCACTGATGATGCCGAAGAACGGCAGCGCGATGATGTACACCTCTGGATGGCCGAAGAACCAGAAGAGGTGTTGCCAGAGCAGGGCTCCGCCGTTCGCCGCGTCGAAGACGTGGGCACCGAACTTGCGGTCCGCCTCCAGGGCGAACAGCGCGGCGGCCAGCACCGGGAAGGCGAGCAGGACCAGCACCGCGGTCAGCAGCACGTTCCAGGTGAAGATCGGCATGCGGAACATGGTCATGCCGGGCGCGCGCATGCAGATGATCGTGGTGATGAAGTTGACCGAGCCGAGGATCGTGCCGAAGCCGGAGAAGGCCAGACCCATGATCCACATGTCGCCGCCGATACCCGGCGAGTGCACCGCGTCGGACAGCGGCGCGTAGGCGAACCAGCCGAAGTCGGCCGCACCCTGGGGGGTGAGGAAGCCGCCCACCGCGATCAGCGAGCCGAACAGGTACAGCCAGTAGGCGAACATGTTCAGCCGCGGGAACGCCACGTCCGGGGCGCCGATCTGCAGCGGCATGATCCAGTTCGTGAAGCCGGCGAACAGCGGCGTCGCGAACATCAGCAGCATGATCGTGCCGTGCATCGTGAACGCCTGGTTGAACTGCTCGTTCGACATGAGCTGCAGGCCCGGCCGGGCCAGCTCGGCACGCATCAGCAGCGCCATCACGCCACCGATGCAGAAGAACGCGAACGACGTCACCAGATACAGCGTGCCGATCGTCTTGTGGTCGGTGGTCGTCAGCCACTTCACCACCACGTTCCCGGGTTGCTTGCGCCGGACCGGCAGCTCGCTCTCGTAAGAGCCCTCAGCCGCCGCGGCACCCTGGGGTTCGTTGAGGATGCTCACAGGTTGTTCGTCTCCCGGTTCTTCTCGTGGCTCGTCTGCGCGATGCCGGCGGGAACGTAACCGGTCTGCCCCTTCTTAGCGAGGTCCTTGAGGTGCTGCTCGTAACGGTCCGGCGAGACGACCTTCACGTTGAACAGCATCCGGGAGTGGTCCTGGCCGCAGAGCTCGGCGCACTTGCCCCGGAAGGTGCCCTCCTGGTTGGGGGTCACCTGGAAGGAGTTGGTGTGGCCGGGGATGACGTCCATCTTCATCAGGAACGGCAGCACCCAGAACGAGTGGTTGACGTCCCGTGAGGTGAGGATGAAGCGGACGGTCTTGCCCTTGGGCAGCCACAGGGTCGGACCCGGGTTGCCGTTCTGCGGGTTCCGCGTGGCCGGCGTACCGAAGTCGTAGACACCGCCGGCGTTCGCCGGGAAGTCCTTCTTGAACCGGTCCGGAATGGCCAGCAGGTTCTTGTCGGTCTTCGCGTCACCCGCCGAACCGGCGACGGGAGCGACGTAGTTGAAGGCCCAGCTCCACTGGTAGCCGACGACGTTGACCGTGACGTCGGGCTTCTTGGATTCGTCGAGGAGCTTCGACTCGTCGCGGGCCGTGAAGTAGAAGAGCACCGAGACGATGATGAGCGGGACCACCGTGTACAGGGCCTCGATGGGCATGTTGTACCGGGTCTGCGGAGGTACCTCGACCTTGGTGCGGCTGCGCCGGTGGAAGAAAGCACTCCACAGGATCAGACCCCACACCAGCACGCCGACCGCGATCGCGGCCGCCCAGGACCCCTGCCACAGCGAGAGGATCCGCGGAGCCTCTTCCGTGGCCGGGGTGGGCATACCCAGCCGGGGGAAGTCCTTGTATGTGCAACCGGTCGCGGTCGCCAGGACCAGGCCCGCAGTCAGTGCCTGCAGCAGCTTCCGCCGCATCGGGCGCCGCGGCGAGCGGTCGGAGCCGTTGGGACTCACGTAGCGCCTTCCCGAGAGTCTCGCCCGCGCGGTTGGCTGCGGCCTGCCTTCTCGCTGGTCGGTCGCCGCCCTGCGTCGGGCAGGGGTTTGGATGTTTATGCGGACCAAACCCTACTGGACGCCTTCCGGCGGGTCGCGGGGAGGGGTGCCCAACGCGCCGCGGGTCACGCCGACGGGTGGGATGCCCCGAAGTGGCGTGCTTTGGCCGGGCGAGCCGGGGCGCCCTTCGGCCCGGGGACACGCCGTTCTTGGTGGCCAGGGGCGTGCGGGGACTGCCGCGCCCGGCGGCGCGGCCGCACGGCGGGCACTGTCCCGCGCCCCGGCGGAGCGCTTAGCGTGAGCACGTGTCCTACTTCGACGCTGCTTCCGCCGCCCCCCTGCACCCCGTGGCCCGGCAGGCCCTGCTCGCCTCGCTCGACGAGGGGTGGGCCGATCCCGCGCGCCTCCACAAGGAGGGCAGGCGGGCGCGGTTGCTGCTGGACGCGGCCCGGGAGGCGGCGGCCGGCGCGGTGGGGTGCCGGCCCGACGAGCTGGTGTTCATCTCGTCCGGCACGCGGGCGGTGCACACCGGTGTCGCGGGGGCGCTGAACGGGCGGCGCCGGGTCGGACGTCACCTGATCGTGTCATCCGTCGAACACTCCTCGGTGCTCCATTCGGCCGAGGCGCACGAGGCGGACGGCGGGACGGTCACCCGGGTCGCGGTCGACCGGGGCGGTGCGGTGAGCGCCGCGTCGTACGAGCGGGCGCTGCGCGCGGACACCGCGCTCGCCTGTCTGCAGTCGGCCAACCACGAGGTCGGCACCGAACAGCCGGTGGCCGAGGTGGCCGAGGTGTGCCGGGCAGCCGGTGTGCCGCTGCTGGTGGACGCGGCGCAGTCGCTGGGCTGGGGGCCGGTGGGCGGCGGCTGGTCGCTGCTGACGGCGAGCGCGCACAAGTGGGGCGGCCCGCCGGGGGTCGGAGTACTCGTGGTGCGCAAGGGGGTGCGGTTCGCGCCCCGCGGCCCGGTGGACGAGCGGGAGTCGGGCCGGGCGGCGGGGTTCGAGAACCTCCCGGCGATCGTGGCCGCGGCGGCTTCGCTGCGGGCGGTACGGGCGGAGGCGGCGGCGGAGGCGGTACGGCTGCGGGAGCTGACCGAGCGGATCCGGGCGCGGGTGCCGCGGTCGGTCCCGGACGTGGAGGTGGTGGGCGACCCGGTCCGCCGGCTGCCGGGGGTCGTCACCTTCTCCTGTCTCTATGTCGACGGGGAGACCCTGCTGCACGAGCTGGACCGCGAAGGCTTCTCGGTCTCGTCCGGCTCCTCCTGCACCAGCAGCACCCTGACTCCCAGTCATGTGCTGAAGGCGATGGGGGTGCTGAGCGAGGGCAACGTCCGGGTGTCGCTGCCCGCCGGGACGCCGGAGGAGGACGTCGAGCGGTTCCTGTCGGTGCTGCCGGGCGTGGTGGCGGGCGTACGGGAGAAGCTGGGCGCGCCGCCCGCGCCCGAGACGGCCGCGCGCCCGGGGGAGCTGGTCCTCGACACTCTGGGCAAGCGCTGCCCGCTCCCGGTGATCGAGCTGGCGAAGGTGATCGGGGACGTTCCGGTCGGCGGCACGGTCCGCGTGCTGGCGGACGACGAGGCCGCGCGCCTGGACATTCCGGCCTGGTGCGAGATGCGGGGGCAGGAGTACGCCGGGGAGGAACCGGCGGAGCGGGGTGCGGCCTACCTCGTCCGCCGGATCTCCTGACACGCCCGGCACGCCCGACGGGCCTGACGGCCCTGACGGACCGTCTCAGGCGAGGTGGGCCCTGACCTCGCGGGCCGCCTCGTCGCCGTACGCCTTCGTGAAGCGCTCCATGAAGTGGGCGCGGCGCAGCTGGTACTCCTGGGTGCCGACGGTCTCGATGACCAGCGTGGCGAGCATGCAGCCGACCTGGGCGGCGCGTTCCAGGGAGACGCCCCAGGCCAGGCCGGAGAGGAACCCGGCGCGGAAGGCGTCGCCGACGCCGGTCGGGTCGGCCTTGCGCTCCTCGTCCGGGCAGCCGACCTCGATCGGGTCCTCGCCGGACCGCTCGATGCGCACGCCGCGCGAGCCGAGGGTGGTCACCCGGTGGCCGACGCGGTCGAGGATCTCGGCGTCGCTCCAGCCGGTCTTGGTCTCGATGAGGCCCTTCTCGTACTCGTTCGAGAACAGGTACGTGGCGCCGTCCAGCAGTATCCGGATCTCGTCGCCGTTCATCCGGGCGATCTGCTGGGAGAAGTCGGCGGCGAACGAGATGGACCGCGAGCGGCACTCCTCGGTGTGCCGCAGCATCGCCTCCGGGTCGTCGGCGCCGATCAGCACCAGGTCGAGGCCGCCGACGCGGTCCGCGACGGTCTTCAGTTCGATGAGGCGGGCCTCGCTCATCGCGCCGGTGTAGAAGGAGCCGATCTGGTTGTGGTCGGCGTCGGTGGTGCACACGAAGCGGGCCGTGTGCAGGGTCTCGGAGATGCGTACGGAGGCGGTGTCGACGCCGTGGCGGTCCAGCCAGGCGCGGTACTCGCCGAAGTCGGCGCCGGCGGCACCGACCAGCACCGGACGGGTGCCGAGCTGGCCCATGCCGAAGGCGATGTTGGCGCCGACCCCGCCGCGCCGCACGTCCAGCTGGTCGACCAGGAAGGAGAGCGAGACCGTGTGCAGCTGGTCCGCGACGAGCTGGTCGGCGAAGCGGCCGGGGAAGGTCATGAGGTGGTCGGTGGCGATGGAGCCGGTGACTGCGATGCGCACGGCGTGGACGCTCCTGGTGGGCGGAGGGACGGACAGTTCACGCTACCCGTTCCGCACAGAGCGCTGAAGCGGGCGAAACTACCCGATAGTAGATCTTTCTCGGCGGGGTGTGACGTGCCTACGGTTCGGTCATGACGAACCACGAGGTCCATGCTGCCCCCGCCCCCGCCGACCTGGACGGTGATCTGGCGTCGCTGCGCGGTGACTGTGCCCGGATGGCCCCGCGCTGGTCGGCGCCGGGCCGGAAGTCCGGACCGCAGGGGCCGGGGACGGTGTCCCCCGCCCGGATCCACGGCGTGTCGGTACCGGACTCGTCCGCCCGGCTGCTGGAGTCGATGTCCGACTACGGGGACTGAGCGCGGCGCGCTCGGGAGCCGGCGGACGCGGCCGGGCCGTCCTCGGGTGTGCGTTTCGGCGGCCGGGGAGGGGTCCGGCCGTGAGCGGTCGGACGGGCGGGGGGCCGTCGGAGCGACCCGGCAGTACGGCCGTCCGTGAGCGGCCCGGCAGCAGTGCGGCCGGCCGTGGGCGGCCGGCCGTCCGTCGGTGGTCCGGCCGTCCTGCGGTCCGTCGGTGGTCCGGCTGTCCCGCGGTCCGTGGGCGAAGGGCGGTGGGCGGTGGGTGGAACCGGGCACTCCTCCCGTGCGTCCCATCGCTGTCCTCCGTAGGGGGGATGCGGGATACGACCCGTCGGCCGCTGACTTTGTCAGGGCCGGGTCAGGGTCACCGGGACGGCTGCGCAGTCGAAGGAGCGATGCGGTGAACACCGAGCGACCCGACCACGAGGACGCGGTGGAGACGGCGACGGCGGGGTCCGCGGCCACTGCCCGAGACGCGGGCGCCCGCGGCGGCGCCGCCGGGCCCGCCGGGGAACCCTCGGGGCGCGCCGCCGAGGCGTCTGAGAACGGCGCCCTGGAGAACGGGGCCCCGGAGAAGACGAATCCGGAGGAGGGGACGCCGGCCGGCCCGGAGCGCGGTGCCGGAGGCGGAGGCGGGAACGCCGGGCAGGGCGGCGGGCCCGGCGGCGAGCAGGGTGACGGCGGCGACGGTGAGCCCGGCGAGGGCGGTGGCGGGCGCCTGGGGCGGGGGCGGTCGCCCCTGGTCGCCGCCTCGGTCGCGGCGGCCGTACTGCTGGCGGGCGGCGGCGGGGCGTACCTCGCCACGAGTGCCTCCGGCGCCTCCGGGGACCGTACGGACACGGCGGCGTCCGGCGGGCACGGCACTCCCCCGCCGCTCGTCCTGGACGACCACTCCGGCGCCGCGAGCGCGGGAGCGGGCACGGGCGGTCCCGGGGGCGCAGGCGGCTCGGGCGGCGCCAACGGCATCGCGCCCGGGGAGCCCGCCCCGTACGGCACCACGTACCAGGCCGTCGGCACACTGCCCGGTGGCCCCGGTTCGGCGCCGGTGTACACGGCGCGGGGCGAGGTCACCCGGGACGAGGCGGCCCGGCTCGCCGCGGCGCTCGGCATCACGGGCACGCCGGTGGCCGACGGGCAGGCGTGGCGGGTCGGCAACGCGAAGGACGGCGGTGGTCCGGTGCTGCGGATCGGCAGGTCGGCGCCGGGCACCTGGACGTTCGACCGGTACGCCCCGGGCACCGACGACTGCAAGGGCGTGGTGTGCGGGCACGACCCCGCCGCCCCCGCCGCGCACCCGGTGGGCGTGGCCGCCGCGATGAGGGCGGCGGCGCCGGTGCTCAAGGCCGCCGGTCAGGACGACGCGAAGGTGGACGCGAGCCGGACCCAGGGCGCGCAGCGGGTGGTGAACGCCGATCCGGTGGTCGGCGGGCTGCCCACCCAGGGCTGGGCGACGAGTCTGATCCTGGACCCGCAGGGCGCGGTGATCGGCGGTAGCGGGCAGCTGGCGGCGCCGGTGAAGGCCGACACGTACCCCGTGCTCGACGCGCGCCGGACGCTGGAGCTGATGAACGCCGCGCCGGACACCGACCGCCGCACGGGCATCGGCGGCTGCGCCGAGCCGGTGCCGCTGAAGGACCGGCTGGAGACCCCGTGCGGCGCGTCCGGACCCGGCAAGGGCACGCGGAACACGCTGACCGTCGAGAAGGCCGTGTTCGGGCTGGCGGCGCACCCGTCCGGCGGGCGGCAGACGCTGGTGCCGTCCTGGCTGTTCCGGGTACGGGGGGCGGCCGGGCAGGACGCCTTCACGGTGACGTACCCGGCCGTCGACCCGAAGTACCTGGCCTCGTCGGGCGCGACGGCCGGACAGACCGAGCCGCGGCCGAGCGGATCGGACCCGTCCGGCCCTGCGGCCGGCGCGGGCACGGCCGCTCCGGCCACCCGCGAGGTGCGGCCGGCCGGTTACAGCGCCCACGGCAGGGGCCTGACCGTGACCTTCGAGGGCGGGGTCTGCGCCGACTACCGGGTCTCGGCCCGGGAGGACTCCGGGCGGGTGACGGTCACGGTGACCGAGACGCCCTGGCGGGGCAAGGTCTGCATCATGATCGCCAAGGTGTTCCACCGGACGGTGCACCTGGACCGGCCGCTCGACGGCCGGGCGGTGGTCGGGCCGGACGGCCGGGCGATCCCCTCCCGGGCGGCGGGTGCCGGGCTGCCCCAGTCGGGGACGCCGGTGCGCTGAGCCGGGGCGCAGACGCACGGAAGGCGGCAGCCCTCGCGGGGGCTGCCGCCTTCCGTGCGTTTCCCGTCGTGCCGGGGCGCGGCTCAGCTGAAGGAGTCGCCGCAGGCGCAGGAACCCGTGGCGTTCGGGTTGTCGATCGTGAAGCCCTGCTTCTCGATGGTGTCCACGAAGTGGATGGTGGCGCCCCTGAGGTAGGGGTCGCTCATGCGGTCCGTGACGACCTTGACACCGCCGAAGTCCTTCACCACGTCGCCGTCGAGCGAACGCTCGTCGAAGAAGAGCTGGTAGCGCAGGCCGGAGCAGCCGCCGGGCTGGACGGCGACCCGCAGGGCGAGGTCGTCGCGGCCTTCCTGGTCGAGCAGGGCCTTGACCTTCGACGCGGCGGCGTCGGTCAGGATGATGCCGTCGGTGACGGTGGTGGTCTCGTCCGATACGGACATCTACATCTCTCCCGGGTTGTACGGAGACTGCTTGCCGACGAGTGCAACCGGCAAGGCCGCGGATTCATTCCGGGCCGGGCACTTGATTGTTCTCTTGTCCATGCTCGCCCCCTTCATGCTCGCACACCCGCCGGGGACCGGGCAGGGCCCTGTGGACGGCCGGCCGCGGCGGTGGCGGCGCGCCGGCCCGGGGCCGTGGCGGCGCCGGGATTCACGTCACATCGACACGATGGACATCGTCAAAGTGACGTGAAGCGGTTATGATAGATAATGTCAATTCGACGAAAAGTAGAAAGGGTGCGTGTCGTGACCACCGCCCAGACCCAGGAGCTCGACGTTCAGCCGACGCCCCTCGCCCTGCTGCTGCTCGGCCGCGAGGCCGACCCGAGGAGCGAGCGCGGCGTCGAGTGCCCCGGCGACCTCCCCGCCCCGTCCGACCCGGACCTGGTGGCACGCGCCCGCGCGGCCAAGGAGAAGCTCGGGGACAAGGTCTTCGTGCTCGGCCACCACTACCAGCGTGACGAGGTCATCCAGTTCGCCGACGTCACGGGCGACTCCTTCAAGCTGGCCCGGGACGCGGCGGCGCGGCCGGAGGCCGAGTACATCGTCTTCTGCGGTGTGCACTTCATGGCGGAGTCCGCGGACATCCTGACGTCCGACGCGCAGAAGGTGGTCCTGCCGGACCTCGCCGCCGGCTGCTCGATGGCCGACATGGCGACGGCCGAGCAGGTCGCCGAGTGCTGGGACGTCCTGACCGAGGCGGGCGTCGCCGAGCAGGTCGTCCCCGTCTCCTACATGAACTCCTCGGCCGACATCAAGGCGTTCACCGGCCGGCACGGGGGCACCATCTGCACCTCGTCGAACGCGAAGCGGGCCCTGGAATGGGCCTTCCAGCAGGGCGAGAAGGTGCTGTTCCTGCCCGACCAGCACCTGGGCCGCAACACCGCGGTGCGGGACATGGGCATGTCCCTGGACGACTGCGTCGTCTACAACCCGCACAGGCCGAACGGCGGGCTGAGCGCCGAGGAACTGCGCGGCGCGAAGATGATCCTGTGGCGCGGCCACTGCTCGGTGCACGGCCGCTTCAGCCTGGACTCGGTGAACGACGTCCGCGCCCGCATCCCCGGCGTGAACGTCCTGGTGCACCCCGAGTGCAAGCACGAGGTGGTCTCCGCCGCGGACCAGGTCGGCTCGACGGAGTACATCATCAAGGCGCTGGAGGCGGCCCCGGCCGGCTCCAAGTGGGCCATCGGCACGGAACTGAACCTGGTCCGCCGCCTGGCGAACCGTTTCGCCCCCGAGGGCAAGGAGATCGTCTTCCTCGACAAGACGGTCTGCTTCTGCTCGACGATGAACCGCATCGACCTCCCCCACCTGGTCTGGGCCCTGGAATCCCTGGCCGAGGGCAACCTGGTCAACCGCATCCAGGTCGACAGGGAGACGGAGACCTACGCCAAGCTCGCGCTCGAACGGATGCTGGCGCTGCCGTAGGGCCTCGCGCCGCGGGCGGGACCAGGATTCCGGCAGCCGCCCGCAGGCGCCGAGTACGCACCGCACGACGAACGGCCGGGCCTCCTGTACGGGAGTCCCGGCCGTTCCTCGTGCCGCCGTGTCAGACGCCCGCGGGCTCCAGCTCCTCCGACTCCCGCGCCGGCTGCCGCTTCGCCGCACGCTTCTTCGCGCGGCGCTCCTTGCGCAGTTCCAGCATGGCGTAGAGCGTCGGGACCAGGAGCAGCGTGAGCAGGGTGGAGGTGATCAGGCCGCCGATCACGACCACCGCGAGCGGCTGAGCGATGAAGCCGCCCTGGCCGGTGATGCCCAGGGCCATCGGGAGCAGGGCGAAGATGGTCGCCAGGGCCGTCATGAGGATGGGGCGCAGACGGTGGCGGCCGCCTTCCACCACGGCCTCCACGACCCCGTGCCCCTGCCTGCGGTACTGGTTGATCAGGTCGATCAGGACGATCGCGTTGGTGACCACGATGCCGACCAGCATCAGCATGCCGATCATCGCCGGGACGCCCAGAGGCGTGCCCGTGGCGATCAGCAGACCGAGCGCGCCGGTGGCGGCGAACGGGATGGAGACCAGCAGGATCAGCGGCTGGGCCAGCGAACGGAACGTCGCCACCAGCAGCATGAACACGATGGCGATGGCCGCCAGCAGGGCCAGGCCGAGGTTCTTGAACGCGTCGTTCTGGTCGGAGGTGACACCGCCGATCTCGGCCGTCGCGCCCGCCGGGAGGTCCAGCGCCTTGATCTTCGACTGGAGCTCGGTGCTGACGGCGCCGGTGTTGTCACCGGTCGGCTTGGCGGTGACGGTCGCCGCGCGCTGCCCGTCGATCCGGGTCATGGAGACCGGGCCGTCGACCAGCTCGACGGTGGCGATGTCGCCGAGCCTGACCGGGCCCAGGCGCAGGTCGCGCAGCTGGGCCAGCGTCTCCGCCGGCTTCGCCGACTTGATCACGATGTCCCGCTCGGTGTCGTCCAGGACGGCCTTGCCGGCCGTGGTGCCCCGCACCGACTGGGCGACGGCCGCGCCGAGGGTCTGCTCGGTGAAGCCGGCCGCCGCCGCGTTGCCGTTCGCCCGCACGGAGACGCGCGGCACGCTCTGCGAGAGGTCGCTGGTGACGTCGCTGACGTCACCGAGTCCGGCGACCGCCTTGCGGACCTGCTCGGCGGCGGTGCGCAGGGACCGCGCGTCGGGCGCCTTCACGACGACCTTCAGGTCCTGGTCGCCGAAACCGTCACCGGCGTTGACGGTGGTGGTGCCGATGCCGGACAGCTTGTGCAGCCCGGCCTCGATGTCCTTGCGGACGTCCTCGGCGGACGCGGAGTCCTCCAGCATCACCTGGTAGGAGGCGTGGTTGGCGTCCGTGGAACCGCCGAAGGCCGCCAGGAAGCCGGAGGAACCGACCGTCACCTGGTAGTCCTTGACGCCCTTGGTGCCGGCGAGCAGCTTCTCGACCTTCTTCGCCTGCGCGTCGGTCGCCGCCAGGCTGGTGCCGGGCCTCAGCTCCTGCTTGACGCTGAGCACCTTCTGGTCGCCGGGGTCGAAGAAGTTGGTCTTCAGCAGCGGGGCCAGGCCGAAGGTGCCGACCAGCACGACCACCGCGATCAGCACGCTGGTGAGGCGGCGGCGGGTGGCGAAGCGCAGGATGGGCACGTAGAAGCGCTGGAGGCGGCTGTTGGTCTCCTTCTCCTCCGCCGCGCGGCGGGCCTCCTCCGGGTCGGCCGGCATGTTCTTCGGGGCGCGCAGGAACCAGTACGACAGCACGGGGACGACCGTCAGCGACACCAGCAGCGAGGCCAGCAGGGCCACCGTGACGGTGATGCTGAACGGGCCGAACAGCTCGCCCACCAGCCCGCCGACCAGGCCGATCGGCAGGAACACGGCGACCGTGGTGAGCGTCGAGGACGTCACCGCGCCGGCCACCTCGCGCACGGCGCCCAGGATGGCCTCGCGGCGCTCCTCGCCGTAGCCGAGGTGACGCCGGATGTTCTCCAGGACCACGATCGAGTCGTCGACGACGCGGCCGATGGCGATGGTCAGCGCGCCCAGCGTCAGGACGTTCAGCGACAGGTCGCGGGTCCACAGGACGATCAGGGTGACGACCACAGAGAGCGGGATGGAGACCGCCGTGACCAGGGTGGAGCGCAGCGACGCCAGGAAGAGCAGGATGACGAGGACGGCGAAGAGCAGACCGAGGGCGCCCTCGGTGGTCAGGCCCTCGATGGACTTGGAGACGGCCGGACCCTGGTCGCTGACCGTGGTGATCTTCGCGTCGGAGCCGAGGTTCTTGCGCAGCTCGGGCAGCTTGTCCCTGACGGCGTCCGACACGGCGACCGCGCTGCCGTCGTGGTCGAGGGTGACGGAGACGGCGAGGCTGGGCCGGCCGTCGGTGCGGGTGATGGAGTCGGCCTTGGCGGGCTGCTGGCGGACGGTGGCGACGTCGCCGAGGCGGACCGGCGCCTTGCCGGCGCGGCTGCCGCCCTGGCCGGCGCCGCCGGCGACCATCAGGTCCTGGATCTGCCGCAGTGCGGTGAAGCCGCCGCCGATCTGCACGGTCCGGTTGGCGCCGTCCTCGTCGAAGGAACCGGCCGGGACGGTGGCGCCGCCGGCCTGGAGGGCCTGGGCCAGGTCGGCGGTGGACAGGCCCGCACGGGCGAGCTTCGCGTCGTCCGGGGTGACGGTGACCTGGAGGTCCCGCACACCGTCGACGGTGACCTGGCTGACGCCGTCGATGTTCTTCAGGGCCGGTACGACCGTCTTGCCGAGCTGGTCGGCGAGCGCCTGCTGGTCCTTGCCGGAGGTCACGGCGAGGACCACGGTGGGTATGTCGTCGGTGGACCCGGCGACGACCTGCGGGTCGACGTCGTCCGGGAGCAGGGCGCGCGAGCGGTTGACGGCCTGCTGGACGTTGGCGACCAGTTGCTGCGTGTCGTTGCCGTACTCGAAGGACGCCGTGATCACGGCGCTGCCCTCGCTCGCGGTGGCGGTCACGCCGGTGACGCCGTCGACGGCCTTGAGGTTGTTCTCCAGCGGTTCGACGACCTGCTTCTCCACCACGTCCGGGGAGGCACCCTGGTAGGGCGCGAGCACGGACACCACGGGAAGCTCGATGCTGGGCAGCAGCTGCTGTTTGAGCTGGGGGATCGCGATGGCCCCGAAGACGAGGGCGACGATCGAGATCAGTCCGATCAGGGCCCGTTGCGCGAGGCTGAATCTGGACAGCCAGGACATGGGTCAGGGTCTCTCTTCTGTGAGCGCCACAGTGGCAGGCGGAGCGGCAGGAGGAGCGGCACGGGCGCGCAGCGGCGCCCACCCCTACACCCTGGGGCACGGGCACCCGGTGATCCGTAGACCCCTGGTCCATTTCCGTACGGGGCGCCTACTCCGGCCGCAGTACGCCCGGGCGGAGGGCGCTCCACCCGTGGATGTACCGGGGTGCGGCGGGCTCAGTCCACCCGGGGGCGGACCAGACCGGACTCGTAGGCGATGACGACGAGCTGGGCCCGGTCGCGCGCCCCCAGCTTGGACATGGCCCGGTTGACGTGGGTCTTCACGGTCAGCGGGCTCACCTGGAGGCGTTCGGCGATCTCGTCGTTGGAGTGGCCGCCGGCGACCTGGACGAGCACTTCGCGCTCGCGTCCGGTCAGCGCGTCCAGCCGGGCCGAGCGGACCGGGTCGCGGCCGTCGTCGGCGCCCTGCGCGAGGAAGCGGGCGATGAGGCCCTTGGTGGCCGCCGGGGACAGCAGCGCCTCCCCGCCGGCCGCGATCCGGATGGCGTTCAGCAGTTCCTCGGGTTCGCTGCCCTTGCCGAGGAAGCCGGAGGCGCCCGCGCGCAGCGACTGCACGACGTAGTCGTCGACCTCGAAGGTGGTCAGGATGACCACGCGGACCTGGTCGAGGGCGGGGTCGGCGCTGATCAGGCGGGTGGCGGCGAGGCCGTCGGTGCCGGGCATGCGGATGTCCATCAGGACGACGTCGGCGCGCTGCTCCTTCGCCAGGCGGACCGCCTCGGCGCCCTCGCAGGCCTCGCCGACCACCTCCATGTCGGGCTCGGAGTCGACGAGCACGCGGAAGGCGCTGCGCAGGAGTGCCTGGTCGTCGGCGAGCAGGACACGGATCGTCATGCGGTGTCCCCCTGGGGGCGGGTGCGGTTGCGGGCGCACGTGCTGGCGCGGCCGTCGGCACCGGTGCCGGTCCTCGTGCCGGGCTCGGTGCGGGTGCCGGTGTCGGTCCTGACGGGAAGGATCGCATGGACGCGGAAACCGCCGCCGTAGCGGGGGCCGGTGGTGAGGGTGCCGCGCACGGCGGTGACCCGCTCGCGCATGCCGAGCAGTCCGTGGCCGCCTCCGCCGACGGGAGGGACGTCGTCCGCGCCGGCGCCGTCGTCCAGGACGGTGACCTCCAGGTTCGGTCCGACCCGTACGACGCTGACCTCGGCCCTGGCCCGGCCGCCCGCGTGTTTCTGCACGTTGGTGAGGGCCTCCTGGACGATCCGGAACGCGGCCAGGTCCACGGCGGCGGGCAGGGCGGTGCCGTCGTCGGCGCGGGCGACCTCGACGTGCAGGCCCGCGCTGCGGAAGGTGCCGACGAGGTCGTCCAGCCGGTCCAGGCCGGGGGCGGGTTCGGTGGGGGCCTCGGGGTCGTCGGACTGGCGCAGCAGGCCGACGGTGGCGCGCAGTTCGTCCAGCGCGGAGCGGCCCGCCTCCCGGACGTGCGCGAGGGCCTCCTTGGCCTGGTCGGGGCGCTTGTCCATGACGTGGGCCGCGACACCGGCCTGCACGTTGACCAGGGCGATGTGGTGGGCGACGACGTCGTGCAGGTCACGGGCGATGCGCAGGCGCTCCTCGACGACCCGGCGGCGGGCCTCCTCCTCGCGGGTGCGTTCGGCGCGTTCGGCGCGCTCGCGGATGGCGCGGACGAAGGCGCGGCGGCTGCGGACGGCGTCGCCGCCCGCGGCGGCCATGCCCGTCCAGGCGAAGATGGCGAGATTCTCCTGCGCGTACCAGGGTTCGGGTCCGCCGAGCATGGCGGCGCCGGTCAGCACGGTCATGGTGGACAGGCCCAGGCGCCAGGTGGTGGGGCGGTCGGTGGCGGCGGCGACGGTGAACAGGGCGACGACGGCGGACATGGCGACCGGGGCGCGCGGGTCGCCGGTGACGCACTCGACGAGCGAGACGGTGCCGGTGACGGCGAGGACGGTGCGCGGGGCGCGGCGGCGCAGCACGAGGGCGGCGGCGCCGAGGGCCATCAGGACCAGGCCGAGCGGCTCCGGCGGGCGCACCGCCCAGCTGACGCCGTGTTCCCCGCGCGGACCCACGAAGGAGCCGGCCACCATGCAGACCAGCACCCCCGCCGCGATGCCCGCGTCCAGTGCGAGGGGGTGCGCCGTGAGCCGGCTGCGGATGCGGTCGAGGGTCGTCACGTGTGCCAACGGTACGGGCTCGGGCCGTGCGGGAGCGGTGCCCTGGGCGTCACCCGGCCCCCGGCCCCGGAGCGCTCCCCCGGGCCGGGGTTGCCGGTACGCGTCCTGACCCGGCGGGCTCTCAGGCCGGGATCCTCAGCCGGGAGGGGCCGCCCGCCCCGGAGTCGCGTGCCGGGGATGCTCAGCCGGGGATCAGACCGTCGTCGCTGAGCATGTCCCGCACTTCCTCCAGGGTGGCCTCCGCGGCGGGCAGGATCAGCTCGGACGGTTCCAGCGAGTCGTCCGGGAGGGGGTCGCCCAGTTCCCGGACCTTGGCGAGGAGCGCGGCCAGGGTGCGGCGGAAGCCCGGCCCGTCGCCCTTCTCCACTTCCGCCAGGAGTTCGTCGTCCAGCCTGTTCAGTTCGGTGAAGTGGCCGTCGGCCAGCCTCACCTGTCCCTCCCCCATGATCCGTACGATCATGTCGCCCTCCTCGGCGCCTGGGCCCCGGTTCCCGGTGAGGTGGCCGCGGCCGGTGCCACGGTGCTCACTGCTTGTCGAAGCGGGGGGTGTCCTTCGGCTGCTGCTGGGACTGCGCCTGTCCCTGGGCGCCCTCGATCGCCTGGCGGTCCGCGGACGAGCCTCCGGCCAGCTCGGCCTTCATGCGCTGCAGTTCCAGCTCTACATCCGTACCACCGGAGATGCGGTCCAGCTCGGCGGCGATGTCGTCCTTGGCCGTGCCGGTGGGGTCGTCCAGCGCTCCGGAGGCGAGCAGTTCGTCGATCGCGCCGGCGCGGGCCTGGAGCTGCTGCGTCTTGTCCTCGGCGCGCTGGATGGCCAGGCCGACGTCGCCCATCTCCTCGGAGATGCCGGAGAACGCCTCGCCGATCCGGGTCTGCGCCTGGGCGGCGGTGTAGGTGGCCTTGATCGTCTCCTTCTTGGTGCGGAAGGCGTCGACCTTGGCCTGCAGCCGCTGGGCCGCGAGGGTGAGCTTCTCCTCCTCGCCCTGGAGGGTGGAGTGCTGCGTCTCCAGGTCCGTCACCTGCTGCTGGAGCGCGGCGCGGCGGGAGAGGGCCTCGCGGGCCAGGTCCTCGCGGCCCAGCGCGAGCGCCTTGCGGCCCTGGTCCTCCAGCTTGCCGGACTGCTGCTGCAACTGGTTGAGCTGGAGTTCCAGCCGCTTGCGGCTCGTCGCCACGTCGGCGACGCCGCGCCGGACCTTCTGCAGCAGCTCGAGCTGCTTCTGGTACGAGTAATCGAGGGTCTCGCGCGGGTCCTCGGCCCGGTCAAGGGCCTTGTTCGCCTTCGCGCGGAAGATCATCCCCATACGCTTCATGACACCGCTCATGGGCTTCGCGCGCCCCCTTCTGACGGACTCCAGCTCACAGCTCTGCGACAGAACCCACAGTACGGGCCCTGCATCCATTACCGCACTGTTCGGGAACGGATGCGGTCATCCCCAAGGACGACTGCGCGCGTTTCCGATCCGGCGTAGGGAGTAGGTGACCCCCGAGGCGCCTTCCGCCGGGCGTGCGCACCGCCCTCCCCCTGTCCCTGTGAGACGACCGGCGTTGCCGGATCGTTCCCCACCGGACTGGGGTCCATGCGGGTCGAGCCCGTACCCTTGGGATTTGTGTTCCGTAGCCGTGCCAAGGAAGAGAAGGCGCCGGTGGCCGAAAAGACGCCGGTGAGCATCTCCAAGCAGCCCCGTGACCCGCAGGCGCCCAAGGGCCGCCCCACGCCGAAGAGGAGTGAGGCCCAGAGCCAGCGCCGCAGCGTCGCCACCACGCCGACCAACCGCAAGGAGGCCGCCAAGCGGCAGCGGGAGGAGCGCCGCGTCCAGATGGAGCGGCAGCGCCAGGCGCTGGCCAGCGGTGACGAGCGCTACCTCCCGGCCCGGGACAAGGGCCCGGTGCGCAAGTTCGCCCGTGACTTCATCGACTCGCGGTTCAACATCGCCGAGTGGTTCCTGCCGATGGCCGTGGTCATCCTGGTGCTGAGCATGGTGCGGGTCGGTTATCTGCAGAACATCGCGCTGCTGCTGTGGCTCGTGGTGATCGTGCTGATCGTGCTCGACTCGCTCGCGAGCGGCTTGCGGCTGAAGAAGCGGCTGGCGGAGCGCTTCCCGGACCAGAGCCGCAAGGGCGCCGTCGCCTACGGGCTGATGCGCTCGCTCCAGATGCGCCGCCTGCGCCTGCCGAAGCCGCAGGTCAAGCGTGGGGAACGGCCCTGAGTACGACCGCTTTCTCCGGGGGTGCGGCGGACGCCTGGCTGGCGAAGCTGGGCGGACTGCGTGATGTCGTACGGCAGGAACTGGTGGCCCGGCAGCTCGACGAGCAGATAGCCGGGCGCTTTCCCGTCGGGCAGCGGCTGCGGGTGCTCGACGTCGGGATGGGGCAGGGCACGCAGGCACTGCGGCTGGCCCGGGCCGGGCACCAGGTCACCGGTCTGGAGCGCGACCAGAAGATGATCTCCGTGGCCCGCCGGTCGCTGGCCGCCGAGCCCGAGGGTATCCGGGCGCGGATGCGGATCGTCGAGGGCGACGGGCAGGACACCGGCGTCCACTTCCTGCCGGGCAGCTTCGACGTCGTGCTGTGCCACGGCGTGCTGATGTACGTCGAGGAGCCCGACCCGCTGCTGGCCGGGCTGGCCCGGATGCTCGCACCGGGCGGCCTGCTGTCGCTGCTGGTGCGCAACGCCGACGCGCTGGCGATGCGGCCGGGGCTGTCCGGCGACTGGACGGCGGCACTGGCCGCGTTCGACACGACGGTGTACCGCAACCGGCTGGGCCTGGACGTACGGGCGGACCGGCTCGCCGACCTGACCGCGACCCTCGCCGGGATCGGGGCGCCGCTGCACGCCTGGTACGGGGTGCGGGTCTTCACGGACACGGCGGCGGACGGCGCCGAACCGCCGGCGGACGTGGCGGCGCTGCTGGACACCGAGGAGCGGGCCGGGCGGACCGACCCGTACCGCGGAGTGGCGGCGCTGCTGCATCTGTGCGGAGTGCGCGGGTAGCACCCGCGGACGGCCTTCCGGCCGGCCCGCGGACGGGCCGGCCCCCGGTCGCCCCGCGGGCCGTCTCCGTATGCCCTCCGGCGACCTTCGTGTCACTCTGTCGGCCGCGTTCCTGTCGGCTCCCCCTGCCGACCGCGTTCCTGTGGCCCGCCGCCCGGCCTTCGTACAGGCCCTGCCGGCCGCCTTCTTACCGCCTCGCCGCCCTGTCGGCCGTCTCCGTATGTCCTGCCGGCCGGCGTTCTTGTCGCCCTGCCGACCGCCGGGCCACGGTCGCGGGGGCCGTCTTGCGAGGGGCCGCGGGCCGTCTCCGCCTGGCCCGGCCGCGGGCGGGCGGGGCGCGCCCTCGCCGGTGGGGGCGGGGCGCCCGTACGGCGGAGTCCCGGGGGCCCGGCGCCCGGGGCGGCGACAGACTCGGCTCATGGACGTTTCCCGTGCCTGTGCCCGTGTCCGTGCCTTCGGCCGCGCCCGGGCCCGTACTCGTTCCCGCTCCCGTGCTCGCTCTCGTCCTCATCCCCGTCCTCGTCCGGAGCTCCGTGCGGGTGTCCGGTCCCGTCGCCTGACCGGGCCGCTCGCCGCGCTGGTGTGCTGCGCCGCCGTGCTGTCCGGGTGCAGCGGGTCCACCGCGCCGCCCGAGGAGGAGGCGGCGGCCTCCGGGACCCGGGCGCCGTCGGGCGGGCGGCAGGTGGCCGCCCCGGCGACCGCGGACGACCTGCAGAGCGACTACCAGCGGGTGATCAAGGAAGTCCTGCCGTCGGTCGTCCAGATCCAGGCGAGCCGCGACCTCGGCTCGGGGGTCGTCTACGACGACAAGGGGCACATCGTCACCAACGCGCACGTCGTGGGGAACGAGAAGCGGTTCCACGTCACCACGGCGGGCAGCGAGGAGACGCTCACGGCGACGCTCGTCTCCGCCTACCCGGAGCAGGACCTCGCCGTCGTCAAGCTGGACAAGGTGCCGCACGGGCTGAAGGCGGCCGCCTTCGGCGACTCGGACAAGGTCGCCGTCGGGCAGATCGTGCTCGCCATGGGCTCCCCGCTGGGGCTGTCGTCGAGCGTCACCCAGGGAATCGTGTCGGCGACCGGGCGGACCGTCAGCGAGGGGCAGAGCGGCGGCGGCACCGGGGCGACCATCGCCGACATGGTGCAGACCTCCGCGGCGATCAACCCCGGCAACAGCGGGGGCGCGCTGGTGAACCTCGACGGGCGGGTCATCGGGATCCCGACGCTGGCCGCCACCGACCCGCAGCTCGGGGGCAGCGCGGCGCCCGGCATCGGCTTCGCGATCCCGGCGTCCCTGGTGAAGACGATCGCCGGTCAGATCGTGAAGTACGGCAGGGTCGTCGACTCGGGACGGGCCGCGCTCGGCATCACCGGACGCACCGTCGTCGACGCCTCCTACCAGCCCGCCGGGGTGGCGGTCGTCGACGTGAAGGCGGGCGGCGCGGCGGACCGGGCGGGCATCCGGGCCGGGGACATCGTCCTGCGGGTGGGCGGCACCGGCATCACCGACATCACCTCGCTGTCGGAGGCGCTGGCCGCGGACAGACCGGGGCAGCGGACGAAGGTGACGTACTCGCGCGACGGCGTGGAGAAGACGGTGGACGTGACGCTCGGCGAGCAGTGAGCACCACGGGCGGCGGTGAGGCGAGGGCGGCCGGTGGCCGCTCCCCCGCCGCGCAGGAACCGGAGGAGCCGGGCGCCGCGGACCGGGCCGACCGCAGCACCCGGCCCCGGCGGCCGGGCTCGACCGCGGAGCCCGGCGCCGCCGACAGGCCGGCATCGCGCCGAAACCGGAGAGGCGGCCCTGCGGACCGCGCGAAACCGAGGAGCCCCGGTCCCGCGGGCCGTCCGGTGACCGGGAGGCCCGGGCCCCGCGGGCCGTCGCCGGAGCCGGCGGTCCGGGCCCCGCCGGCCGCACCGGAACCGGAAAGCCCGGCCCCGCCGGCCGTACCGGAACCGTGGTCCGGTGCCGGATCCGGCGGCGGGCCGGGCCGTGGGCCGGGTGGTGCTACGCCTGGGCCTGGTCGGCGTGCAGGCTCATCGGGCCGTAGATCTCCGCGGCGTCCTCGAACAGCCGCACCTGGTCCGCGCCGCCGTCGGCCAGGGCCTTCCAGTTCTCACCGATCCAGGACTCGGCGTCGCCCTGCGTGGTGAACTCCTCCGGCTGCACCGCGGGCTGGACCTCCGCCCCGTCGGCCGTCTCGAACCGCCACGTCCATGCCGCCATGTACGCCTCCCTGATGTGAGCACACTCCGCACGCATTGCACCTACTGCACACACTGCCCAGCCGGAGCCGCCCCACGCGGATCATGGCCCGGCTGCTGCCCGCAGCCTAGCCGGATGCGCGAGACCTGCGGCGACACTGGAAAATCGGGTCCGTGGACGTGACTCTGCTCGGCACCGGTGCCCCCGAGGGGCTTCCCCGCCCCCACTGCCCCTGCGCGGCCTGCGCGACGGCCCTCGGCGCGCAGGCCCGCGCGGCGACGGCGCTGCTCGTGGACGGGGCGCTGCTGCTGGACCTGACGCCCGGGGTGGCGTTCGCCGCCGCCCGGGCCGGACAGTCGCTGGGGCAGGTGGCGCAGGTGCTGATGTCCCATCCGCACGACGGACCCGCCGTGGAGGTGCCCGCCGGGCTGCCGCAGCCCGGCCGGGTGCCCGACGGGCGGGAACTGGCCCTGCTGACCGGGCACCGGGTGCGGGCGGTGGCGCTGGACGCGCCGGGCACGGGGTACGCGGTGACCGGGCCGGACGGCAAGCGGCTGCTGTACCTGCCGCCGGGCGGCGCACCGGCCGGTCTGGAGGAGGGGTCGGTCCAGACGTACGACATGGTCCTCCTCGACGTGGTGGGGCGGCCGGACGCGCTGGCGAAGCTGCGGGCGGTCGGAGCGGTGGGCCGGGCGACGGACGTCGTCGCCGTCCACCTCGACCACGACGTGCCGCCCGGTGCGGAGCTGTCGCGGCGGCTGGCGGCGGCGGGGGCACGGGCCGTGCCGGACGGCACCACGCTGGCCATCGGGGCGTACGAGAACATGGCGGCCGTGCCCGACGTGCCCCGGCGCACGCTGGTGCTGGGCGGCGCGCGGTCGGGCAAGTCGGTGGAGGCCGAGCGGCGGCTGGAGGCCTTTCCCGAGGTGCTGTACGTGGCCACCGGCGGCACCCGGGGCGGAGACAGCGAGTGGACGGCGCGGGTCGCCGCGCACCGCGATCGGCGGCCGGGCTCGTGGCGCACGGCCGAGACCTGCGACCTCGTGCCGCTGCTCGCACAGGACGGGCCGCCCCTGCTGATCGACTGCCTGTCCCTGTGGCTGACGGACGCGATGGACGCGGTCGGCGCCTGGGACGACGACGAGTGGGCGGCCGGCGGGGAACGGTCGCTGCGGGAGCGTACGGCCGCGCTGACGTCGGCCGTGCGCGCCGCCCGCCGGACCGTGGTCGCCGTCTCCAACGAGGTCGGCTCGGGCATCGTCCCGGCCACCGCCTCGGGCCGCCGCTACCGCGACCAACTGGGCCGCCTGAACGCGGCCTTCGCCGCCGAGTGCGAACAGGTCCTGCTGGTGGTGGCGGGCCAGGCGCTGCCGCTGCGCGGGTGACGCCGCCGGCGCCGGTGGCGGGTCACAGCGGCCGGGCCGTGTCGCGGCGGGCGACGACCCGGTAGGTGTTCGACAGGCCCGGAATACGGCGCAGCAGCGGGGCGAGGACGAGGTCGACCAGCGCGGCCACGTCGACGAGGGGGCCGGTCGCGGCGGCGAGGACCGCGCGCAGGGCCCGCCGGGGCGCGGTCGGCGGGGTCCGGCGCCAGGGCGCGTCGGGGGCCGGCAGGGCGCGGGCGAGGACCAGGGCGAGGGCCGCCGAGAGGTCGTTCGGTGTGTGCGGGGTGCGCCGGTCGGTGACGAGGACCGTGCAGCCCGCGGACTCCAGCTCGGCGCGGAGGTTGCGCAGGGGCGGCAGGTGCAGGTGGCGTGGTTGGCCGTGCGGCAGCCACCACTTGCCGAGGAGCAGGGCGAACGCGCTGCGCGGGTCGGGCAGTTCGATCAGGAGGTGGCCGCCGGGGCGCAGCGCGGTGAGCGCGCCGCGCAGTTCCGCGCGGGGGTCGGGGGCGTGGGCGAGGTGGTGGAACATGCTGACCACGTCGTAGCGGCCGCGCAGGCGTTCGGCGATCCGCGGGTCGGAGAGGTGTCCGACGTGGGCCTCCTCGATCCGTCCGGCCGCGCGGGCGGCCTGGACGCGGGGCGTCGGGTCGAGTCCGTCGAAGGAGGTGTACGGGAACACCTCCTGGGCCGCGGCGGGGAAGTGGGCGTGGCCCGTGCCGACGTCGAGCCAGCTCTCCGGCTCGCCCACCTCACGCATCAGACGGGCGTCCCAGCGGTGCCTGCGGTGGCTGCGGCGGGCGGCGAGCACCGGGTCGGGCAGGCCGCCCGGGTCGCTCTCGTCGAAGTCCCGGTGGTAGAAGGCCAGTCCCGCCGGGGTGAGCCGGGGGTTCTGGAAGGCGTGTCCGCAGTCCCGGCACTGGTCGAGCGTGAACCGGCCCGGCTTGCGCTGGAGCAGGTCGGGCGCGCGCAGCCGGGTGCGCAGCCGGGCCGACCCGCACCAGGGGCAGTCCTCGCGGCGCGGTTCGTGGAACCGGTCGGTGCCCTGGGCCAGTTCGGCGGCGTAGCCGATGCGGCGCGGGTCGTAGACCCGCGGGGCGTACGGCAGGGGCGGCATGGGCGGCTCCCGGTGGGCGAGAGGGCGTACGGCGGGGAGCCGCCGGGCGGCCGGCTGGTCCGGCCGGCCGCTGTCGACAATTCCCCGTAAAGGTGCAAAGGGAACGTATGGGATCCATGTCCCGGGCGGGAAGACGCCGTACGGGTGCGCCGCGCAGGCGGAACCGGGGGGAGGCGGACCGCCGGGGCAGCGGTGCCGCGGCGTGCCGTGGGGGCGGTGGGTCGACATGAGGACGTGGCTCCGTCCTGTTCGACCGGGGCCGGTACTGTTCGGCGAATGAGCTCGCTGAATCTCGACGACTTCACCGATCTGATCGAGCGCCCCGACGGCGGAGTGCGCCGTGACGCCGAGGCGCGCAGGGAGCGCCAGATCGTGCCGCCCGGTGCGCTGGGCCGCCTCGACGACCTGGGTGAGTGGCTGGCCGCGGCGCAGGGCTCCGTGCCGGTGCGGCCGGTCGAGCGGCCGCGGGTCGTCCTCTTCGCCGGTGACCACGGGGTCGCCGGACTCGGTGTGTCGGTCCGTCCCGCGGGCGGTGCCGAGCAGCTGGTGCGGGCGGTCCTGGAGGGCGGCCGGCCCGTGTCGGTGCTGGCCCGGCGGCACGGTGTGCCGGTGCGGGTGGTGGACATGGCCCTGGACTGCGCGCCCGAGACGCTGCCCGAGGACGTCGTACGGCACCGGGTGCGGCGCGGCAGCGGACGCATCGACATCGAGGACGCGCTGACCCCGGAGGAGGCCGAGGCCGCGTTCCGGGCCGGGGTGGCGGTGGCCGACGAGGAGGCCGACTCCGGCACGGACCTCGTGGTGCTCGGTGACATCAGCGTGGGCGGGACGACCCCGGCGGCCGTGCTGATCGCGGCGCTGTGCGGGACGGACGCGTCGGTGGTGACCGGCCGGGGCGGCGAGGCGATCGACGACCTGGCGTGGATGCGCAAGTGCGCCGCGATCCGGGACGCGCTGCGCCGGGCGCGTCCGGTGCTCGGCGACCAGCTGGCGCTGCTGGCGACGGTCGGCGGGGCCGACCTGGCCGCGATGACGGGCTTCCTGCTCCAGTGCGCGGTGCGCAAGCTGCCGGTGATCCTGGACGGGGTCGTCTCGGCGGCGTGCGCGCTGGTGGCGCAGCGGGTGGCGTTCCGGGCGCCGGACTGGTGGCTGGCGGGGCACAGCAGCGGTGAGCCGGGGCAGGCGAAGGCGCTGGACCGGATGGCGCTGGAGCCGCTGCTGGAGCACGGGGTGCGCGTCGGGGAGGGCGCGGGGGCGCTGCTGGCGCTTCCGCTGGTCCAGGCAGCGGCGGCCCTGGCGGCCGAGCTGCCCGAGGGCCCGGCGGACGAGCCCGAGAGCCGGGTGGACGGGACCGGGGGCCGAGTCGACGGCACCGAGGGCCCGGCGGACCGGGCCGGGAGCCCGGCGGGCGAGAAGGCGGAGTCCGGGACGGAGTGAGGCCGGCCCTGTGACCACGGGCCGTGAGGTCCGGGACGGAGTGACGCCGGTCCTGTGACCACGGGCCGTGAGGTCCGGGACGGAGTGACGCCTCTGCGGCACGCGTGGCGCCCGCCGCTCGGCGAACGCGAGGGCGTCGCCGAGGGCGGTGGTCGCCGCGTCGTGTGACGCCGGTCCTGTGACCCGGGCCACGGGATCCAGGACGGCGTGACGCCGGGCATGTGGCGACGGGCCACGGGATCCAGAGCGATGCCGAGGCTGGGTCACAGGACATGGAGGGCCGGGACGGAGTCATGCCGGGCCCGTGATCAAGGGCCACGGAGGCCGGGACGGAGTGATGCCGAGGCCGGGGTCACCGGCCACGGAGACCAGGGCGTCCGGGGGTCCGGGGCCCGCGCGGGGCGGTGCGGCGCGACGCGCGTCCGTGCCGCCCCCTGCCACGCGTGCGCCCATATGATCAGCTTTCATGGGAGATGCCCGAGTCGCACCTGTTCGCCCTCAGCCCGGTGCAGCGGTCTCGCGGCGGGCCGCCGCCTGGGCCGTCTGGTATCTGCGGGCCGTCGCCTTCGTCAACTTCCTCAGCGCGGTGTGGGTCTCCCTTGGCCAGGACGTACGCCGGCACAACCAGCAGAACCTGTTCACCCCGTACCTGCTCACCGCCGGCTTCGCCTCCGGCGTGTTCGCCGCCTTCCTTGCCGTCACCATGCGGCGGCGCAAGCGGGCCGCCTGGATCCTGAACCTCGGGCTGAGCGGGCCGTTCCTGGTGCTGTTCGGGTTCGCGCTGTCGCTCCCCGAGATCCGCCGCTCCGCGCAGAACTGGATCTCCCTGGTCCTCACCGCCGCCTTCGTGGCCGCCCTGCTGCTCGGGCGGCGCGAGTTCTACGCCAAGGGCGACCGCGCCAACCCCCGGCTGGCCGCCGGCGTCGCCGCGGCCGGGCTTCCGGCCGCCTCGCTCCTGGCCGCCCTGCTGGTGACGGTGACCAACCAGGCGCCGGACGCGGCCCGTTCGACGTACCTCGAACGCTGGCACTACGGCACGCTGCGGCTGGTCTCGGTCGCCGCGCCGGAGGCCCGTTTCCCGGGCATCGCCACCCCCAACTGGGCGAACGTCGCCATCAACGTCATGTCCACGGCGCTCGTGCTCGTCGTCCTGTACGCCGCCTTCCGTTCCCGGCGCGCCGTCGACCCGCTCGGCGCGGACGACGAGAAGCGGCTGCGCGAGCTGCTGGACCGGCACGGCGAGCGGGACTCGCTCGGCTACTTCGCGCTGCGCCGCGAGAAGAGCGTCGTCTGGTCGCCGACCGGGAAGGCCGCCGTCGCCTACCGGGTGGTGGGCGGGGTGTCGCTGGCGTCCGGGGACCCGCTGGGCGACCCGGAGGCGTGGTCCGGCGCCATCGGGCCGTGGCTGGCCGAGGCGCGGGCGCACGGCTGGATCCCGGCCGTGATGGGCGCGAGCGAGGAGGCCGGCACGGTGTACGCGCGCCACGGGCTCGACGCCCTGGAGCTGGGTGACGAGGCCGTGGTGGAGGTCGCCGAGTTCACCTTGGAGGGCCGGGCCATGCGGACCGTGCGGCAGGCCTGCAACCGGGTGCGGCGGGCCGGGTACACGGTGCGCGTCCGGCGGCACGAGGACATTCCCCCGGGCGAGATGGCGTCCCTGGTGCGCCGGGCGGAGGACTGGCGGGACGGGCCCACCGAGCGCGGGTTCAGCATGGCGCTGGGCCGGCTCGGCGACCCGCGGGACGGGCGGTGCGTGATGCTGGAGTGCCACGACGCGCACGGCGAGCTGCGGGCCCTGCTCTCCTTCGTGCCCTGGGGACCCCGCGGCCTCTCCCTCGACCTCATGCGCCGCGACCGGGGCGCCGAGAACGGGCTCATGGAGTTCATGGTCATCGAACTCCTCCGCCGCGCCCGGGAGGTCGGGGTCACCCAGGTCTCGCTCAACTTCGCGATGTTCCGGTCGGTCTTCGAGCGCGGCTCGCGCCTCGGCGCCGGGCCGGTGCTGCGGGTGTGGCGCTCGCTGCTCGGCTTCTTCTCCCGGTGGTGGCAGATCGAGTCGCTGTACCGCGCCAACGCCAAGTACCGGCCCGTCTGGGAGCCGCGGTTCCTGCTCTTCGAGAAGAGCGCGGACCTGCCGCGCATCGGCCTCGCGGCGGCGCGCGCGGAGGGTTTCCTGACGGCGGGGCCCACGGCCCCGGGCCTGCCCGCCACGCGGACGGCGGCGAGGCAGCCCTGACGCAGACCTGACGCATCCCCGCCGGACACGGTCTGCCGGACACGGTCTTCTGCCGGACACGGTCTTACGGACACGGCCTGGCGAAAACGGTCTGCCGTGCCCGGTCACTCGGACGTGCGCCGGTCGGGGTCCGCCTCCGGGCCCGGTCCGGACGCGGGGCCGGAGGCCGTACCGGTGCCCGGACCCGTCCCCCTCCCGGACGCGGTACCCGGATCCGTACCTGTACCCCTGCCCGGATCCGTACGCCTGCCCGAGGCCGTGCCCGTGCCCGAAGCCGCACCCCTGCCCGCATGCGTGCCCGCGCCCGAGCCCGCCCCCGGGGCCGCTTGCGCCAGGGCCCCCGGCCGGGTGTCCGGCTTGCCGCCGATCCAGTCCTGCAGGGCGCGGCGGGGTGCGGCCCAGCGGCGGTCGTGGCGGTGGGCGCGCAGGTCGGCGCGGGCCCGTGCGCGCGGGCGGTGGCGGTAGAAGCGCCTGGCCCAGTACGAGCCGGGCCGGGCGAGACGGACGGCGGCGACCAGGGCGAGGAAGGGCACGATCGCGCCGAAGACGGCCAGCCGCAGCTTGCCCTTGCTGAGGGCCACCAGGGAGAAGAGGAAGTTGACGGCCACGCCGGCGATGACCGAGCCGCGGTCCTGGAGTTCGGCGGGTGTCACGTCGTTGACGCCGAACGGGGAGAAGCCGGCGAGGACCAGACCGACCAGGGCCGCCGTGAGGACCACCACCTCGACGCTCTTGCGGCCCGCCTCCGTCCAGTAGACGTCGTCCAGGTGCAGGATGAGCGCGAACTCGTCCAGGACGAGCCCCGCGCCCGCGCCGAAGATCACCGCGAAGACCGACGTGCCCACGCCGTGCCGGCTGCTGGTGGCGACCGCGCCGAAGCCGCCGACGACGGTGAGGACGACGCCCGGGACGACGTGGTGGATGTGCAGCCCACCGGCTCTGACGTTCCCGAAGGGGCCCTTCCCGGCGCGGATCAGACGGGTGATGACCCGGGTGACCACGAACGTGACGACGAACGCGCCCAGCGCGAGGAGCAGGGGCAGTTTGCCGGGTTCGACGATGTTGCGGTACAGCCAGTGCCCCATGTATGCAGTCTGCCCCGCCCGCGGGGGTGCCGCTCCTCCACCGGCGGCCGCCGCCCGTCCGCCGGAGCACCGTCCGACCGCAAGGCGAGGCGCGCGAGACGCCCGAGCGCAGGGCGGACCGCCCCGGCCGCGAGGCGAGGCGCCCGTCCGCCGGGGGGCGCGTGGGCGTCCCGTAGGCTGCCTGCGTGTCCGTGTCCTCGCCCTCCTCTCCCGGGTCGCCGCCGTCCTCGTCGGGGGCGGTGCTGCACGGGCTCCGGTTCGCCTTCGGCACGTTGACCGTGCTGCCGGTGCGGGTGATCCGCTGGGACCGCCGGGCGGCCCGCGGCGGGATGCTGTGCGCCCCGCTCGCCGGACTCGTGACCGGTCTCGTGGCGGCCGCCGTGGGTCTGCTGCTGCTGCTCCTCGGCGCCGCACCGCTGCTCGCCGCCGTCGCCACCGCCGCCGTGCCCGCCGCGCTGACCCGCGGTCTGCACCTGGACGGGCTCGCGGACACCGCCGACGGACTCGGCAGCGGCAAACCCGCCGAGGACGCGCTGCGCATCATGAAGCAGTCGGACATCGGCCCCTTCGGCGTCATCACCCTGCTGTTCGTGCTGCTGGCCCAGGTGGCCGCCCTGGCGCAGGCCTACGCCGACTCGTGGGCCCGGGGCGCCCTGGCGGCCGTCGTCGCGGCGACCGCCGCCCGGCTGGCGCTGACCCTGGCCGCGCGTGCCGGGGTGCCCGCCGCGCGACCGGAGGGCCTGGGGGCGGCCGTCGCCGGAGTGGTGCCGGTGCCCGGCGCGCTCGCCGCGGCGCTCGCCGTCACGCTGGCGGCGGGCGCGGCCGGCGCGGCTCTCGGGACGGGCACCGCCCTCCTGTCCGCGGGCGCCGTGCTCGCCTCCCTCGCCGCCGCCGAACTCCTGCTGCGCCACTGCACGCGCCGCTTCGGCGGAGTGACCGGTGACGTCTTCGGCGGCCTCGCCGAGACGGCGGCGACCTGTGCGCTGGTCGTTCTGTCACTGGGCTGAAACGATTCCCGCCGACCCCTTCGGCCCGCCGTTCGCCCTCGGTAGGCTGAACGGCCGAACAGACAGTGAGCGGGATCGGGGGACGTCTGTGCCGAAGCTGCGCCGTGCCATGGCCTGGTTGATCGACTTCGCGCTGGTGGTCGCCGCGGCCGCCGCGCTCGCCGTACTCACCTTCCACCGGATCTCCCTCCTCGTCACCGACGTACCGGAACTGGCCACCCGCGGCGGCCTGGACCTGCTCGGTTCGCGCGGTGACGTCATCGGCAGCTCCGAGCACCTCGGGCTGTCGCTGTGGAACAAGGCGGTGCTGTACGTGGAGCAGGCGTTCGGGCTGCTCGTGCTCGCCGCCTTCCTCTACCAGTGGGCCTGCCTCGCCCTGACCGGGCGGACGGTGGGCAAGGCGCTGCTCGGCCTGAAGGTCGCGCCGCTCTCCCCGCTCTCCCGGCGGGCCCGTTCGGCCGCGCTCAGGGCCGCCGTCACCACGGCGGCCGACGTCGCCGTCTACGCCGTGGCCTGCGTCCTGCTGATCGAGGGGCACTTCCTGCTGTCGGTGCTGGTGTGGGCGCTGGCCGTGCTGCTCTTCCTCGTCAACGCCCTGCCGGTGCTCTTCCCCGCCCGGCGGTCGCTGGCCGACCGGGTGGCGCGGACGGCGGTCACCGGCCTGTGGCTGCGCGCCCCCGGCGCACCAGCCCACGCGGGCGCCCCCGGCGCACCGATACCCGGCTTCCCCGCACCGCCCGCCGGACCGGACTTCACCCCGCCGCCCGGACCGGGTTTCCCGTCGCCGCCCGCCGGGCCGGGCTTCCCCGCACCGCCCGCCGGTCCCGGCTTCTCCGCCCCGCCCGCCGGGCCGGGTTTCCCCGCACCGCCGGGCGGCCCCGGCTTCAGCACGCCTGGCGCCACGCCCCCAACTCGTACTTCTTGAGCAGCGAACTCAGTTTCAGGCGGCGGGACTGGGCACAGAAGCGGCTGGTGGGCAGTTCGTACTCGACGTGGAACACCGCCTTGCCGGCCGCGACGAACGGCTTCAGGCCGTCGCATTCGCCGTACTGCGCGCACTGTTCGTCGACCGCGAAGTCGAAGTCCCCCACCAGCTGCGGGATCTGGCCCAGGTCGTTCTTCAGGCCGACGGACATGCCGCGCTCGTGGGCGAGGGAGGCGACGAGGCGGTTGTAGCGCAACTGGTCGGCGGCGGTCAGCGGGAAGCCGGTCCGGTTCTTGTAGCCGTCCATGTTGTCGGGCTCCACCGCGTCGAAGCCCTTGTCGCGGCACATGTCGAGGCGGGCGGCCATGAGGGGTTCCAGTACGTCGGTGCGGCGGATGTCGAGCCAGCGCTCGCCCTTCCAGCCGTTGCCCTTGCCGAGCACCGCCTCGGGGAACCGGTCCGCGTCGGGCCGGAAGTCCTCCCAGGCGCCGGTGGAGACGTAGCAGATGACCTTGCGGCCCGCGCGGTGCAGCCCGGCGACGGTCTCCTTCGAGTGGTCGAAGCCGTCGATGTCGTAGACGGCCACGTCGACGGAGGTGTCGAGCCGGCCGCTGAGCTGCCACTGCCACGTGGTGCCCGGGCGGGGCTGCCAGCGGCCCGCCGGACTCGCGGCGGCGCCCGGGGAGTCGGTGGCGCGGCCCGTGGAGCCGCCCTCGGCCGAGCCGCCGTCACCGCCCGCCCGCCCCGCGCATCCGGTGAGCAGCAGCAGGAGCAGGACGGCGAGGAGGGCCGGGCGTCCTGTCGGACGGGCCGGGGGGCGGGCGGGGCGGTGGTCCGCGGGGTGAGCGGGGTGAACTGTGGGGGTGTGCACCCGACGATCATCTCCGATGCCCCGACGTGCCCCGCCGCCAGGGGAGTTGCCGTGCCCTGCGGTCCCGGGGGCACCGGGGCGCGGGGCGGCGGACGACGGCCCGCCACCCCCGGACGGCGCCCACGCGACGGATCGCCGCACCGACGCGCGTAGGCTCGTGCCGGGTGTTTGCCTGCCCGGGTGAAGACCGCACCGCAGGAGGAGTCGGGTCCGACAGGGCCTTAAGGTCGGTCGCGGGGCCCGGTCGACCCACCCGCATTCGGCCAACCACCTTTCACAGGGAAGCGAGAAATCACCACCGTGACTGCTCTCACTCTCAGCACCGCCGCGGCGCCCGGCCTGCGCGCCGACGCGATCGTCGTCGGTGTCGCCAAGGGCGCCAAGGGCCCGGTCGTCGCACCGGGTGCCGAAGCCGTCGACGCCGGCTACGACGGCAAGCTCGCCGACGTCCTGGAGACCCTCGGTGCCTCCGGGGCCGAGGGCGAGGTGACGAAGCTGCCCGCGCCGTCCGGTTTCAAGGCCTCGCTCGTGCTGGCGGTGGGCCTGGGCGCGGAGCCCGAGAAGGACGCCGGGTTCGACGCCGAGGCGCTGCGCCGGGCGGCCGGTGTGGCCGCCCGCGCCCTCAACGGCGCGAAGAAGGCCGCGTTCGCGCTGCCGCTCGCGGACGCCGCGGACGCCGGTGCCGTCGGTGAGGGCGCGCTGCTCGGCGCGTACTCCTTCGACGCGTACAAGGAGAACGGCAAGGACGCCAAGGGCCGGGGCGGCAAGGCGCCGCTGGCCGACGTCGTGCTGCTCGGCGGCAAGCCCCGCGACAAGGCGTACAAGGCGGCGATCGAGCGCGCCGCCGCGGTGTCCGAGGAGCTGAACCGCGCCCGCGACCTCATCAACACCCCGCCGAACGACCTCACCCCGGCCGCCTTCGCGGCGCTGGCGCAGGACGCGGCCAAGGCGCACGGCCTGAAGATCCAGGTGCTGGACGAGAAGGCGCTCGCCAAGGGCGGTTACGGCGGCATCCTCGGCGTCGGCGCCGGCTCGGCGGCGGCACCGCGTCTGGTCAAGCTGTCGTACACCAGCCCGAAGGCGAAGAAGCACCTGGCGCTGGTCGGCAAGGGCATCACCTACGACTCGGGCGGCATCTCCCTCAAGCCGGCCGGTCACAACGAGACGATGAAGTGCGACATGAGCGGTGCCGCCGCCGTGTTCGCCGCCGTCGTCGCCGCCGCCCGCCTCGGCCTGGAGGTCAACGTCACCGGCTGGCTGGCGCTCGCCGAGAACATGCCCTCCGGTTCCGCCACCCGTCCCGGTGACGTGCTGCGCATGTTCAGCGGCAAGACGGTGGAGGTGCTCAACACGGACGCCGAGGGCCGGCTGGTGCTCGCGGACGCGCTGTGGGCGGCCTCGCAGGAGAAGCCGGACGCGATCGTGGACGTCGCGACCCTGACCGGCGCGATGGTGCTGGCGCTCGGCACCCGCACCTTCGGGGTCATGGCGAACGACGACGCGTTCCGCTCCGCGATCCACGAGGCCGCGGAGGAGGTCGGCGAGGCGGCGTGGCCGATGCCGCTGCCGGAGCACCTGCGCAAGGGCATGGACTCCCCCACCGCCGACATCGCCAACATGGGCGAGCGGATGGGCGGCGGCCTGGTGGCCGGTCTGTTCCTGCGCGAGTTCATCGGTGACGGCATCACCTGGGCCCACCTGGACATCGCGGGTCCGGCCTTCAACGAGCAGGGTCCCTTCGGTTACACGCCCAAGGGCGGTACGGGCAGCGCGGTGCGCACGCTCGTCCGGCTCGCCGAGCTGACGGCGGCGGGCGACCTGGGCTGAGGCCCTTCCTCCACCGGGGCGGCCCCGGGTGCGCGACGCACCCGGGGCCGCTTCACGCCCGGCGCGCTCCCGGGGCGTCCGGCGGGCTCCCGGACACGCGGCCGGCCGGCCGCGGCGGTCCGTCGTCGTGGTCCCGGCGGTCCGTCGTCGTGGTTCCGGCGGTCCGTCGCGGTGGCCACGGCGGGTGGGATGTCTCACACCCCGGCCCCGCGTCTCGTTCACCCCCGACAAGTGCGAAGATGGGCGACGGCAGGACAGGGCCCCCACCCAAAGGGCCGAAGAACGAGCGGCCGGACACAAGCCGCCCGCCGGTCAGCGACGACCGGCACGGCGCACATGCATGGAGGACGTGACGTGGCGAACGACGCCAGCACCGTTTTCGACCTAGTGATCCTCGGCGGTGGCAGCGGCGGTTACGCCGCGGCCCTGCGCGGGGCGCAGCTGGGCCTGGACGTCGCCCTGATCGAGAAGGACAAGGTCGGCGGTACCTGCCTGCACCGGGGTTGCATCCCCACCAAGGCCCTGCTGCACGCGGGCGAGATCGCCGACCAGGCCCGCGAGAGCGAGCAGTTCGGTGTCAAGGCCTCCTTCGAGGGCATCGACGTCCCCGCCGTCCACAAGTACAAGGACGAGGTCATCTCGGGCCTGTACAAGGGTCTGCAGGGCCTCATCGCCTCCCGCAAGGTGACCTACATCGAGGGCGAGGGCCGGCTGTCCTCCCCGACCTCCGTCGACGTCAACGGTCAGCGGATCCAGGGCCGCCACATCCTCCTGGCGACCGGATCCGTGCCGAAGTCCCTGCCCGGCCTGACCATCGACGGCAACCGCGTCATCTCCTCCGACCACGCCCTCGTCCTGGACCGCGTGCCGAAGTCCGCGATCATCCTGGGCGGCGGCGTGATCGGCGTCGAGTTCGCCTCCGCGTGGAAGTCCTTCGGCACCGACGTCACCATCGTCGAGGGCCTCAAGCACCTGGTCCCGGTCGAGGACGAGAACAGCTCCAAGCTGCTGGAGCGCGCCTTCCGCAAGCGGGGCATCAAGTTCAACCTCGGCACGTTCTTCGAGAAGGCCGAGTACACCCAGGACGGCGTGAAGGTCACCCTCGCCGACGGCAAGGAGTTCGAGGCCGAGGTCCTGCTCGTCGCCATCGGCCGCGGCCCGGTCTCCCAGGGCCTGGGCTACGAGGAGGCCGGGATCGCGATGGACCGCGGTTACGTCCTCGTCGACGAGTACATGCGCACCAACGTCCCGACCGTCTCGGCCGTCGGCGACCTGGTCCCCACCCTCCAGCTCGCGCACGTCGGCTTCGCGGAGGGCATCCTGGTGGCGGAGCGCCTGGCCGGTCTGAAGACCGTTCCGATCGACTACGACGGTGTCCCCCGGGTGACGTACTGCCACCCGGAGGTCGCCTCCGTCGGTGTCTCCGAGGCCAAGGCCAAGGAGATCTACGGCGCGGACAAGGTCGTCGCCCTGAAGTACAACCTGGCGGGCAACGGAAAGAGCAAGATCCTCAAGACCGCGGGCGAGATCAAGCTCGTCCAGGTCAAGGACGGTGCCGTGGTCGGCGTCCACATGGTCGGCGACCGCATGGGCGAGCAGGTCGGCGAAGCGCAGCTGATCTACAACTGGGAGGCGCTGCCGGCCGAGGTCGCGCAGCTCATCCACGCCCACCCGACGCAGAACGAGGCGCTCGGCGAGGCCCACCTGGCCCTGGCCGGCAAGCCCCTCCACTCCCACGACTGAGCCTTCGGTCAACGGGCGCGACGACACAGACTTCCGTACTTCGTAAGGAGCAACCGAAACCATGTCGGTTTCCGTAACCCTGCCGGCGCTCGGCGAGAGCGTCACCGAGGGCACTGTCACCCGCTGGCTGAAGGCCGAGGGCGAGCGCGTCGAGGCCGACGAGCCGCTGCTCGAGGTCTCGACCGACAAGGTCGACACCGAGATCCCCTCGCCCGCCGCCGGTGTGCTGGCCTCCATCAAGGTCGCCGAGGACGAGACGGTGGAGGTCGGCGCCGAGCTGGCCGTCATCGACGACGGCTCCGGCGCACCCGCCGCGGCTCCGGCGCCCGCCGCCGAGGCCGCCCCCGCCCCGGCCGCCGCCCCCGCTCCGGCCGCCGAGGCCGCGCCGGCTCCGGCCGCCGAGGCCCCCGCCGCCGAGGCGCCCGCCCCCGCCGCGGAGACCCCGGCCGCCCCGGCCGGTGCCGCCGAGGGCACCGACGTGGTCCTGCCCGCGCTGGGCGAGTCCGTCACCGAGGGCACCGTGACCCGCTGGCTGAAGTCGGTCGGCGACTCCGTCGAGGCCGACGAGCCGCTGCTCGAGGTCTCCACGGACAAGGTCGACACCGAGATCCCGGCGCCCACCTCCGGTGTGCTCCTGGAGATCGTGGTCGGCGAGGACGAGACCGCCGAGGTCGGCGCCAAGCTCGCCGTCATCGGCGCTCCGGGTGCCGCTCCCGCCGCTGCCCCGGCCCCGGCCGCCCCGGCCCCGGCGCCCGCCGCCGAGACCCCGGCCCCGGCCCCGGCCGCCGCCCCGGCCCCGGCCCCCGCGGCCCCGGCCGCTCCGGCCCCGGCTCCGCAGGCCCCGGCCCCGGCCCCGCAGGCTCCGGCCGCCCCGGCTCCGGCCCCGGCCGCCGCTCCCGCGGCTCCGGCTCCCGCCGCCCAGGCGACCGACGAGGGCGCCTACGTGACCCCGCTGGTGCGCAAGCTCGCCGCCGAGAACGGCGTCGACCTGGGCTCCGTCAAGGGCACCGGCGTCGGCGGTCGCATCCGCAAGCAGGACGTCCTCGCCGCCGCCGAGGCCGCGAAGGCCCCGGCCGCCCCGGCCCCCGCCGCCGCTGCCGCGCCCGCCGCGAAGAAGGCCCCCGCCCTGGAGGCCTCCCCGCTGCGCGGCCAGACCGTGAAGATGCCGCGGATCCGCAAGGTCATCGGCGACAACATGGTCAAGGCCCTGCACGAGCAGGCGCAGCTGTCCTCGGTGGTCGAGGTCGACGTGACGCGGCTGATGAAGCTGCGGGCCAAGGCGAAGGACTCCTTCGCCGCGCGTGAGGGCGTCAAGCTCTCCCCGATGCCGTTCTTCGTCAAGGCCGCCGCGCAGGCGCTGAAGGCCCACCCGGCCATCAACGCCAAGATCAACGAGGCCGAGGGGACCATCACCTACTTCGACACCGAGAACGTCGGTATCGCGGTGGACTCCGAGAAGGGCCTGATGACCCCGGTCATCAAGCACGCCGGTGACCTGAACATCGCCGGCATCGCCAAGGCCACGGCCGAGCTGGCGGGCAAGGTCCGGGCGAGCAAGATCACGCCGGACGAGCTGTCCGGTGCGACCTTCACCATCTCCAACACCGGTTCGCGCGGCGCGCTGTTCGACACGATCATCGTGCCGCCGGGCCAGGTGGCGATCCTCGGCATCGGTGCCACGGTCAAGCGTCCGGCCGTCATCGAGACCGAGGAGGGCACGGTCATCGGCGTCCGCGACATGACCTACCTGACCCTCTCCTACGACCACCGCCTGGTGGACGGCGCCGACGCGGCCCGTTACCTGACTGCGGTCAAGGCGATCCTGGAGGCGGGCGAGTTCGAGGTCGAGCTGGGTCTGTGACCCGGGCCGAGGGTCCCGACGGCGTCGGGACCGGTCTGTGACCTCGTCCCTGCACGGGAAGAGCGGGTGCGGCGCCCCCGTCCGGAGCACTCCGGGCGGGGGCGCCGCCGTTTGCCGTTTCTTGGCCATCACGGCGTGTAAGCCTCGTCTCACCTGCGTGAAAGCGCCCGTATGCGCCCTTCCGCCCCGCGCCGGCCGCCGTATTGTCTAAGCGTCAACGCCCCCGGGGGCCGCCGCCCGGTCCCGCTTTAAGGAGCCTCCATGACCGCGCCCGTCGTCCACTCGCTGCGCGAGCAGATCCGCGAGCACATCGTGGAGGGGATCGTCAGCGGGCGCTGGAAGCCGGGCGAGCGGATCGTGGAGCGGCGGATCGCGACCGAGCTGGAGGTCAGCCAGACCCCGGTGCGGGAGGCGCTGCGCGAGCTGGAGTCGCTGCGGCTGATCGAGTCGGCCCCGAACAAGGGCGTGCGGGTGCGCAACCTGAGCGCCGCCGACCTGGAGGAGAGCTACCCCGTCCGGGCCGGTCTGGAAGCCATCGCGGCGGAGCTGGCGGCCGAGCGGCTGGCCGAGGACTGCTCGGCCCTGGAGCCGCACGTGTCCGCGCTGTACGAGGCCGACCGGCGGGCCGACGGCACCGCGCAGGTGCGGCACACGGTGGGCTTCCACCGGGAGCTGGTGCGCGCGGCCGGCAACTCGGTGCTGCTGCACACCTGGGAGGGCCTGGGCATCGAGGTGTTCACGGCGCTGTCGATCCGCTGGCTGGGCACCGTCCAGCAGTCGTACGCGGAGGAGCACGAGGAGCTGGTGCAGGCGTTCCGCAGGCGTGACGCGCGCATCGCGGAGCTGGTGAAGGCGCACGTCCTGGGCTGCGCGCCGCGTCCGTGACGCACGTCCTTGGGCTGCCCGCCGCGTCCGCGACACCGCGTCCCGGCCTGCGGACCGCCTCCCGGCCTGCGCGCCGCGTCCGTGACACCGGGTCCCCGGGCCGCATGCCGCGTCCCTGAGCCGCCGGCTCCCCCGCCCGAGCAGTCGAGCACTCCGCCGCTCACCTGCGAAAACGCTTCGAAAACACGGCACCGCGTGCCTGTTCGAAAGGCACCGGGTGCCGACTTTCTCGGAATCAAGAGGTTTTCACCCTCAACCCTTTGATCGATCATCGATCAGGGAGTTACAGTCGGCGACGGGCTTCTACCAGAGCCCCTCCAGCCCTGTCCTGCCAAAGACCTAGGGCACCCCCGAACCCTTGCAGATGAGGGAACCCCCTTCGACTGAGGAAGGCGGCGACATGACCGACCCCAACGCCATCCAGCCGAGCGAGCTCGACCAGCTCCCGGACCGCGACCCCGAGGAGACCGCCGAATGGCAGGCCTCCCTGGACGCCGTTGCCAAGGCGGCCGGGCCGCACCGTGCCGCGTACCTGATGCGCCGCACGCTGGAGCGCGCCGAGGGCACTGGTGTCGCCCTGCCGAAGCTCCTGGAGACCGACTACGTCAACTCCATCCCGACCGCGGCCGAGCCGGCCGTCCCCGGTGACGAGGCCATGGAGGCCCGGATCACCGCGTGGAACCGGTGGAACGCGGCGGCGATGGTCACCCGCGGCTCCAAGTACGGCGTAGGCGGCCACATCGCCACCTTCGCCTCGGCGGCATGGCTGTACGAGACCGGCTTCAACCACTTCTTCCACGGCAAGGAGGGCGACGGCTCCGGCGACCAGCTGTACATCCAGGGCCACGCCTCCCCCGGCATCTACGCCCGCGCCTTCCTGGACGGCCGCCTGACCGAGGCCCACCTGGACAAGTTCCGCCAGGAGGCCGGCGGCAACGGCCTGCCGTCCTACCCGCACCCGCGCCGCCTGCCCTGGCTGTGGGAGTTCCCGACCGTCTCCATGGGCCTCGGCCCGCTGTCGGCGATCTACCAGGCGCGCTTCAACCGCTACCTCACCAACCGCGGCATCAAGGACGTCTCCGCCTCGCACGTGTGGGCGTTCCTCGGTGACGGCGAGATGGACGAGCCCGAGTCGACGGCCGCGCTCGCGCTGGCCGCCCGGGAGCAGCTCGACAACCTCACGTTCGTCATCAACTGCAACCTGCAGCGCCTGGACGGCCCGGTCCGCGCCAACTTCAAGATCGTGCAGGAGCTGGAGGCCCAGTTCCGCGGCGCCGGCTGGAACGTGGTCAAGTCGCTGTGGGGCACCGCCTGGGACGAACTGTTCCAGCTCGACACCACGGGCGCGCTGCTGCGCCGCCTGCGCCAGGTGCCGGACGCGCAGACCCAGACGTACCAGACCCGCGACGCGGCCTACATCCGCCAGGACTTCTTCGGCGCCGACCCGGCGCTCGCCGAGATGGCGAAGCTGCTGAGCGACGACAAGATCATCGAGTGCTTCCACTACTCGCGCGGCGGCCACGAGGCCCGCAAGGTCTACGCCGCGTACAAGGCGGCCCTGGAGCACAAGGGCGCCCCGACGGTGATCCTGGCGCAGACGGTCAAGGGCCACACCCTGGGCAGCGGTTTCGCCTCGAAGAACGCCAACCACCAGATGAAGAAGCTGTCGGTGGACGAGTTCAAGCAGATGCGTGACCTGCTGGAGCTGCCGATCAAGGACAGCGACTTCGTCGACGGCCAGGTCCCCTACGGCCACCCCGGCGCCGACTCCCCCGAGGTGCGCTACCTCCAGGAGCGCCGCGCGGCCCTCGGCGGCCCGGCCCCGGCCCGCCGGGTGCACCCCGTCGCGGCCCTGCCGGCCCCGGCCGACAAGGCGTTCGGCGCCTTCGACAAGGGCTCCGGCTCGCAGAGCGTGGCCACCACCATGGCCTTCGTCCGCCTGGTCAAGGACCTGGTCCGCGACAAGGAGACCGGCAGGCGCTGGGTGCCGATCGTCCCCGACGAGGCGCGCACCTTCGGCATGGAGTCGCTGTTCCCCTCGCTCGGGATCTACTCCCCCAAGGGCCAGACGTACGAGCCGGTCGACCGCGACCAGCTGATGTACTACAAGGAGGCCAAGAACGGCCAGATCCTCAACGAGGGGATCACCGAGGCCGGTTCCATGGCCGACTTCATCGCCGCCTCGTCGTCGTACGCGACGCACGGCGAGCCGATGATCCCGTTCTACATCTTCTACTCGATGTTCGGCTGGCAGCGCACCGCCGACCAGATGTGGCAGCTCGGCGACCAGCTCGGCCGCGGCTTCCTCGTCGGCGCCACGGCCGGCCGCACCACGCTCACCGGTGAGGGCCTGCAGCACGCCGACGGCCACTCCCCGGTCATCGCGGCCACCAACCCGGCGGCTCTCTCCTACGACCCGGCGTTCGCGTACGAGATCGCGGTCATCGTCAAGGAGGGCCTGCGCCGCATGTACGGCGAGGCGGCCGAGGGCGAGGACCAGAACGTCTTCTACTACCTCACCGTCTACAACGAGCCGCTGCCGCAGCCGGCCAAGCCGTCCGGCCTCGGCATCGACGAGGGCATCGTCAAGGGCCTGTACCGCTTCAACACGGCGGAGTCGGCCGGTCTGACCGCCCCGGCGAACGCGCCGCGCATCCAGCTGCTCGGCTCGGGCACGGCGATCCACTGGGCGCTCAAGGCCCAGCAGCTGCTCGCCGAGGAGTGGGGCGTGGCCGCCGACGTGTGGTCGGCGACCTCGTGGGGCGAGCTGCGCCGCGACGCGCTGGAGGCCGACGCGGCCCTCCTGCGCGGCGAGGAGCGGGTGCCCTTCGTACGCCAGGCGCTCCAGGGCGCCGAGGGCCCGGTGCTGGCGGTCTCCGACTACATGCGCCAGGTCCCGGACCAGATCGCGCAGTGGGTCGAGCAGGACTACTCGTCGCTGGGCGCCGACGGCTTCGGCCTGTCGGACACCCGTGAGGCCGCCCGCCGCCACTTCGGCGTGGACGCCGAGTCGATCGTCGTCGCGGCCCTGGCCCAGCTGGCCCGGCGCGGCGAGGTCAAGGCCTCGGCGGTCAAGGAGGCCCGGGAGAAGTACGGCCTGTAAGGAGCACGGCCCGCAAGGGCCGGGGTTCCCGCCACGAAGGGGCACGGCGTCCGCCGTGCCCCTTCGCCGTCGGCGCTGTCAGTGGTCCCCGGCATGATGGCCGTATGCGTGCCGCCCGCCTGATCAAGATGGTGCTGCTGCTCCAGTCGCGGCAGCCGATGACCGCCGCCGAGCTGGCCCGTGAGCTGGAGGTGTCGGAGCGGACCGTCACGCGGGACGCGCAGGCGCTGTCGGAGGCGGGCGTGCCGGTGTACGCCGACCGGGGGCGGGCCGGCGGCTACCGGCTGGTGGGCGGTTACCGCACGCGGCTGACGGGCCTGGCGCGCGGTGAGGCCCAGGCCCTGTTCCTCAGCGGTGTGCCGGGCGCGCTGCGGGACATGGGGCTGGAGGACGCGGCCTCGGCGGCCCGGCTGAAGGTGTCCGCGGCACTGCTGCCCGCCGTGCGCGACGCCCCCCGCACGGCGGCGCAGCGCTTCCACCTGGACGCCCCGGCCTGGTTCCGTGAACCCACGGTGCCCCCGCTGCTGCCCGCCGTGGCGGACGCGGTCTGGAGCGACCTCGTCCTCACCGTGCGCTACCGGCGCGGGGAGGGCGGGACGGAGGTCGTACGCGAGCTGGAGCCGTACGGGCTCGTGCTGAAGGCGGGCGCGTGGTACCTGTGCGCGCGGGTCGCGGAGCGCGCGCCGGACGGCGGGCAGGGGGCGCAGCGGTCCGGAACGACTCACCGGGACGGAACGGCTCACCGGGCCGGAGCGACTCACCGGGCCGGAACCACTCACCGAGCCGAAGCGACTCACCGGGACGGAACGGCTCGCGGGGCCGAAACGGCGGCTCACCGGGTCTACCGGCTCGACCGGTTCACGGCGGTCGAACCGGGCGGGGAGCGGTTCGACCGGGACGAGAGCTTCGACCTGGCCGCCTTCTGGGCGGAGCGCGCCGAGCAGTTCGCCCGCTCGATCCTGCGCGCCGAGGTGGTCGTACGGCTGTCCGAGGAGGGGCTGCGCAGGCTGCCGCACGCCGTCGACCCGGCGGCGGCCCGCGAGGCCCTGGCCGCCGCCGGTTCCCCGGACCGAGACGGCCGGACGACGGTGACCCTGCCGGTGGAATCGGAGGAGGTCGCGCACGCTCAGCTCAGGGTCCTGGGTCCGGAAGCCGAGATCCTGGCCCCCGCTTCCCTGCGCGAGCGCTTCACCCGGGACGCCCTGCGCCTGACCGCCCTGTACGGCACCGGGGGCCCTGCGGCGCCGGCCGCCGGAGAGGAAGCACCGGGGGCGGGCGGAGAGGGCACCGGGGCGGCGTGAGGACGCCGGCCCGCGGCGGGGGACGCGGACCGCGGCGGGGGGCGCGGGCCGGCGGCGGGGGGCGCGGGCCCCGGTGCGCGGTGCGGGGACGTGGGCCGCCGGCGCGCGGCACGGGGAGGCAGGCCGCCGCAGGGTGCCCGGCGCGCCTTCGCGGGGCGGCGGGGGCGGAGGGTGTAGGACGTGCAACGATCCGCCGCACTCCGCGTGCGGGGGGCGGTGTGAGGGCCGATGCTGGAACCCGTGATGGACGAGACGGAGTTCTGGGAGCTGATCGACGCGACGCGCGGGGCCGCCGAGGGGGATCCCGAGGAGCAGGCCGATTTGCTCGTGGAGCGGCTGCTCGGGTTCGATCCGGAGCAGGTTCTCGACTTCGCCCGTCACTTCGAGTCCCGCTACAACCGCGCGTACCGCTGGGATCTGTGGGGCGCCGCGTGGGTGCTGCTGGACGGGGCGAGCGACGACGCCTTCGACTACTTCCGGTGCTGGCTGATCGGCCAGGGCCGGGAGGTGTTCGAGGGGGCCCTGCACGACCCGGACTCGCTCGCCGAACTGCTGGACGACTTCGACGAGGAGATCGACGGCGACGGCGAGGAACTGGGGTACGCGGCGGACGAGGCCTACGAGCAGCTCACCGGGACGGTCGCCCCCGACCTCGGCCTCCCGCCCGCGCCGGCCGAACCGGAGGGCACCCCGGTCGAGTTCGAGGACGACGGCGCACTGGCCGAGCGCTACCCCCGCCTGTGGGGCCGCTTCCACGACTGACGCGGACGGGGGCGGAGCCCGGTCTCAGCGCCGGCCCTGCAGCCGGGCCGCCGTCTCGCGGATCGCGGGGAGGCGGACGGTCAGCGCCGCGCCGGGGCAGTTGGTGCGGAAGCCGTCGGTGTGGCCGGCGAGCGCCGGGAGCAGCGCGGCGGTGCCCGCGGCGTAGCGGGCGAGCTTGTTGCTGGAGACCAGGGTGACGCTGCCGCGCGGGTCGACCCCGGCCAGGCCGAGTTTCCAGGCGGCCAGCGCGGCGATCGCGTCGGTCAGGGCGCGGGGCACGGGCGTGCCCGCCGTGAAGGTGCCGATGGCCGCGACCCCGGCCGTGCGGTGGTTGAAGCCCTGGGTGTGGGCGCCGGTGACGGCTCGTTCGACGCCGCCGGCACGGCCCTCGTAGATCGTGCCGCAGCGGTCGACGAGGAAGTTGTAGCCGATGTCGTCCCACTTGCGGGCGCCGGTCTGCCCCGCGTAGAGGTGGCGGATGATGCTCGGGCTGTCGGCGCAGGCGTAGCCGTTGGGCGAGTCGGTGTGGTGGACGAACACGGCGACGACCTTGTCGTCGTAGCGCGGGGGCGGCTGCACGTGCCGCGCGGTGGCGTCCAGCCAGACCGACCGGGGCATGATGCGCGGCCGGGGCGCCTGGTGCGCGGGGGCGGCCGGGCCGGGTGTCACGGTCTGCCCGGCCCACGGTCCGGCGTCCTGTGCGTGCGCTCCCATGGGCGCCCGCTCGGTGACCGTACGCCCGGCGTCCTTCGCGCCCAGCAGCAGCGCGCCGACGGCGCCGGCCACCGGCAGGAGGCACAGCAGCGCGACGAGGGCGCGCCGCAGCAGCCGGGTGCGGCGGCGCACCGCCAGGACGCTCCGCGGCTCCTGGGGGGTCCTGTCCCAACGGTTTCGCGGTCGCCGCCGGTCCGGCCGCCCCGGCCCGGTCGGCTGATCCGCCCGGGCCGGCTGATCCGGCCGGGCCGGACGGACGGGCCGGGCCCACCGCGTCCACGGTGTCCACGGCGACCGTCCGGTGCACGGCGTCCGCCGGGCCCACCTCGTCCGCCGCCGCCACGGGGCGCGCCGCCGCCTGGGGCCCAACGGGCGCAGGGCGGCGCGCCCTTCCTTCCCCACTCCACGCATGACCTCACCCTCACCCCCATCCGCCCCGTCCGCGATGTGTGCTGTGCCACCTGGTGGAACCATCGTCCTGGTCCGGGGCGTTTCTGTGGGTACACGTACACGTGGCCGGTTCCCGGACCCACGTGCGTGTGTCCGATCACGCTGATCACCGGGCCCGTCCCGCGCGTATCCGGGTCCGAGAGAAAGGCGGCATGCGTGGACCTGCTCGACCTCGTGCTGTTGCTGGTGATCGTGTTGTACGCGGCGTCCGGCTACCGGCGCGGACTGGTGGCCGGCTGTGTCTCGCTGGCCGGTTTCGTGGGCGGCGCCGTCGTCGGCGTGTGGGTGCTGCCGTGGGTGATGGACCTGGTCACCCGCGGCACGACGGCGGCCACCGTCGCCGCCGTGCTGACCGTCCTGGTGCCCGCGGTCGTGGGGCACGAGCTGGCGGGGCGCCTGGCGCTGCGGCTGCGGCGCGAGCTGGACCGGGCCGGCCGCGGCCCGCTGCGCGTGGCCGACGGCATCGGCGGTGCCGCCGCCAACTCGGTGGCGGTGCTGATCGTGGCCTGGGTCGCGGCGAGCGTCCTGGGCGCCTCCTCCTCCCCCGTGGTGACCTCGGCGATACGGGACTCCGCGCTGCTCGGCACCGTCCAGGACGCGATGCCGGACACCACCCCGGCCTGGTTCTCGCGGGCCACCTCCGCACTGACCGAGGCGGGATTCCCGCAGGTCTTCAACCCGTTCGAGAACGAGCCGGCGGCGGGCGTCGCCCGCCCCTCCGGCGACAGCGTGACGGCGAGCGCGACGAGCGCCGCCCGGCTCAGCACGGTCAAGATCGAGGGTTCCTCGGGCAACCAGGGCCGCGAGGGCAGCGGTTTCGTGTACGCGCGGCAGCACGTGATGACCAACGCGCACGTGGTCGCGGGCATCGACAGCCCCTACGTGCAGATCGGCGGCGTCGGGCATTCGTACGCGGCGCGGGTGGTCCTCTTCGACCCCGACCGGGACGTGGCCGTGCTCTACGTCCCCGGGCTGCGCGCTCCCGTGCTGCGCTTCGACAACACTGCCGGGCGCGGCGACGCGGCCGTGGTCGCGGGCTATCCGCAGGACGGCGGGCTGAACCTGCAGGCGGCGACGGTGGCGAACCGGATCCGGGCCACCGGCCAGAACATCTACAGCGACGCCACCGTCACCCGCGAGATCTACTCGATCCGCTCCACGGTCCGGCCGGGCAACTCCGGCGGCCCGCTGCTGACCACGGGCGGCCGGGTGTACGGCATGGTGTTCGCCCGTTCGACCTCGGACGCCGAGACGGGTTACGCGCTCACGGCGGCCGAGGTGGCCCCGGACGCGCAGCGGGCGGCGAGCGCCACGGCGCCCGTGGACACGGGCCGGCTGGTCGCCTCCTGACGCGTGGTGGCCGCCTGGCCCTGCACCGTCCCTGACGTCCGGTCGCCTCCTGACGGGGCCGCCTCAGCGGGTCACAGCGGGCGGCCCATCAGGACGTCATCGACGTAGGCACCGTCGAGGAAGAACTCCCCGGGCTGGATCCCCTCCACGACGAAGCCCTCGGACTCGTACAGCCTGCGGGCCGGGGTGTTGGGGCCGAGGACGCGCAGGGAGATGCGGCGGGCGCCCAGACGGCGGGCCTCCTCGACGGCGGCGCGCAGCAGGGCGCGGCCGACGCCGGCGCCGCGGGCCGCGTCGGCCACGGCGAGGCCGCGGATCTGGCGGACGTGCGCGTTGGCGGCCAGTTCGGTGGGGCGGCCGAGGCGGACGTAGCCGACGAGCCGGCCGTCGAGTTCGGCGACCAGGTGCTGCCCGGGGCCCGACCGCTCGGTGAAGAACGGCTCGTACGGTTCCTCGGGGCGCGGCTGCACGGAGTGCAGCGGGGACCAGACGGCCCGGTCGAGCCGCGCCAGGGCCTCCTCGTCGCCGGGCGTGGCACGGCGGATGCGCGGGACGCGGCCGCCGCCGGGCTCGGCGGCGCTGCCGGGCAGGGGTGCGGCGCCGTCAGGTATCGGGGCGCTGTCGGGCACGGGGGCGGCACTGTCGGGCATGGGGGCACTCTAGGCCCTGTCGTCAAATTCCCGCCTGCCTCGCGACGCCATGCACGCACTCTCGCCGCACCGGGCCCAGACCCGAGTACGTCCAGTACGAGGGTCAGGGCCCGGCACGCCGAGAGCACGCACCTGACGCCGCGAGGCCCGCCCTCCGGGCGGACGACGGGAATTTCACGACAGGACCTAGGGGCGGCCGGGGCACTGCCGCCGGGTATTTCCGTGGCGGGCGGGGCGGAAGGGGCGCGGCGGGGCAGGATGGGCCCATGGAACGTTCACGCATCGCGGTGGCCGGCGCGTCCGGTCTGATCGGCAGCGCGCTGGTGCGGTCCCTGGCCGCGGACGGGCACGAGGTGGTGCGCCTGGTGCGCCGTCCGGCCCGCGGCGCGGACGAGGTCCGCTGGGACCCGGAGCGGCAGTACGTCGACACGACGGGGCTCATCGGGTGCGACGCGGTGGTCAACCTGGCGGGTGCGGGGGTGGGCGACCACCGCTGGACGGACGCGTACAAGAGGACGCTGCGGGACAGCAGGGTGCTCGGCACGGCGGCGCTCGCCGAGGCCGTCGCCGCCCTCGGCACACCGCCGCGGGTCTTCGTCGGCGGCAGCGCGATCGGCTTCTACGGCGACACGGGCGCGCGGGCCGTCGACGAGGACGCGCCGCCGGGGGACGGTTTCCTGCCCTCGCTGTGCGTGGAGTGGGAGGAGGCCGCGGCCCCCGCGCAGGAGGCGGGCGTGCGGACGGTGTTCGCGCGGACGGGGCTGGTGGTGGCCCGCGAGGGCGGCGCGTGGGGGCGGCTGTTCCCGCTGTTCCGGGCCGGTCTGGGCGGCCGGATGGGGGACGGGCGGCAGTACTGGTCGTTCATCGCGCTGCACGACGAGGTGGCGGCGCTGCGCCACCTCATCGACACCGAGAGCCTGTCCGGACCGGTCAACCTGACCGCTCCGCATCCGCTGACCAACCGTGAGATCACCGCGGCGATGGGCCGGGTGCTGCACCGGCCGGCGCTGTTCCCGGTGCCGGCGCCGGTGCTGCGGGCCGCGCTCGGGGAGATGGCCGGGGACGTGCTGGGCAGTGCCCGGGTGGTGCCGCGGCGGCTGCTGGAGTCGGGGTTCTCCTTCGCCTTCCCGGGAATCGAGGACGCCGTACGAGCGGCGCTGTGAGGAGCGGCGGAAGCCGCCGTACGAGCCGGCCGCACGAACACCGTGCGAGCGCCCGCGGGACGGCCGGGACGAGCAGCGCCCGCCGGGCGTGAACGCCGGCGCGAGCGGCGCGTGACGGCCGGGGGCCCCGGGACCCGGCCCCGAAGCGAGCGGCAGGGGACGGCCGGGGCCACCGCTTCCCGACCGCCCCGACCACCGGCAGGAGCGGCAGGGGACCCGCGGGACGAACGGTTCCCGACCGCCGGGACGAGTGGCTTGGGAGCGCCGGAACGAAGAGCCTCGGCCCCACCGTCTCCCGACCGCCGGCGCGGGCGGTGTGCGACCGGTGGGGCGAACCGCCGGTGACGTTTCTCGATGGATCCCGGTGGATCCCGGCGGATTGCGAAAGTCCGCGCCCGTATGCGACCGCCGTGCGACCGTGCCCTGCCGATGCGCGACTGTTCCTGACCGGACGCGGCCCTAGCCTCGTGCCGAACTCGGGTATTCCTCAAGCCGGTCGCGGGCATCACCGCTCCACCGGCCGCGCAACCTCGAGGAGGGGCACGTGCTTGAGCCCGCGTACCAGGTGGATGTCGTGGTGGTGGGAGCCGGAGTCGCCGGGCTCTCCGCCGCGCACCGGCTCACCAGCGCAGGAGTAACGACCGCAGTCCTGGAGGCCGCCCCTTGCGTGGGCGGCCGTATGGCGACGGAGAAGATCGACGGCTTCCGGCTCGACCGGATCGGGCAGCTGCTGTTCACGTCCTATCCCCAACTGGGCCGTACCCCGGGGCTGGACGCGCTCGTGCTGCGGCCCTTCGCGCCGGGAGTCCTGCTGCACAGCGACGGACGCCACCACCGCGCGGGCGCCCCGGCGGGCGGCGGAAGCGCGCGGAGCGCACTCCATGCCGTGCGCGCCCTGGCGAGCGCCCCCCGTTCACCGGCCGCGCCCGGGGGACGGGCCGGCCGCGCCCTGCGCGCCGTCCCGCCGCTGCGGCCCCGGGCCGGCGCGGCACCGGCGGCGGCCCTGCTCGACGAGGCCGCAGGGCCCGGCTTCGCGGTACCGGGGGGCGCCGGCCGCTCCGCGGCACCGGCCGACCGCGCCCAGCCCTTCGGCATCGGCACCCCCCTGCGGCTGCGCGCCGCGCTCGCCCGTATCGCCGCCACCCCGGTCGAACGCCTCATGGCCCGGCCCGAACTCCCCGCCGGCCAGGCCCTCGCGGACCGCGGACTGCCCGCCCGCACCGTCGACGGCTTCCTGCGCCCGCTGCTGTCCGCGCTGCTGTGCGACCCGGACCTCACCACCTCCAGCCGGTGCGCGGACCTGGCGCTGCGCGCCTTCGCCACGGGCCGGCTGTGCCTGCCGGAGGGCGGGGCCGAGGTGCTGCCGGAACTGCTCGCGAGCACGCTGCCGCCGGGCACCGTGCGCACCGGTGTCCGCGTCACCTCCGTGTCCACCAACGCAGTGACCACCGCGGAGCACGGCGAGATCCGCTGCCACGCGGTGCTGGTCGCGACCGGCGCGCGGACCGCCGCCGAGCTGCTGCCCGGGCTGCACGTGCCGGACTTCCACCCCGTGACGGTCGTCCACCACACGACGGACGAGCCGCCCCGGACGGGCGGCCACCTGCTGCTGGACGCGGAGCGGGGCGGCCCGGTCGCGCACACGGCGGTGATCAGCCGGGTCGACCCGTCCCGGGCCCCGGCCGGCCGCGCCCTGGTCTCCTCGACGGTCCTGGGCGAGCCGCCGGACGGCCTCGACACCGCCGTACGCCGCCATCTGGCCCGCCTGTACGGCACGCCGACCGGGCGCTGGGAGACGCTGGCCGTCCACCACACCGCGGAGGCGGTACCGGCGATGCGTCCCCCGCACGACGCGCGGCGGCCGGTGCGGCTGCTGGCGGGCCTGTACGTCTGCGGCGACCACCGGGACACCAGCACGCTCCAGGGCGCCCTGCACTCGGCCCACCGCGCGGCGGCGGCGATCCTGGCCGACCTGGGCGCCGGCCGCCCGATGCACAGCGCGGATCCCCGCGCGACGCAGGCCCCGCGGGCGGCGGCGGCCTGACACCCGGGGCGGGGCCCCGGCCCCGCCCCTCCTCCCCCGTCAGCCGAGGGCCGCGACCTTGTCGCGGTAGGCCCGGACCGGCGGCGCGTCCTTGTACGGTTCCAGACGGCGTTCGAAGTCGCGGACGTACTCGTCGGCCCGTACCGAACGCATGTCCGCGGCCTGGGCGGCCGCCTCCGCGCCCAGACGGCAGGCCTGCTCCAGGTCGCCGAGGGCGAGGCGGGCCGTGGCGAGGACGACCCGGCAGAACAGGCGGCTGCGGGCATAGGCCGGCGGGCGCAGTTGCAGCGCGCGCTCGGCGTGCTGCGCGGCGGCGCGGTGCTGCTGCAGGTCCCGGTGGCAGTGGGCGAGTTCGCCGGCGAGCTGGGCCTCGTCGAAGGAGCGCGCCCACGAGGGCACCTCGTCGCCGGGCCGGGCCGCCTCCAGGGCGCGCTCGGCGCGTGCGAGCGAGGCGGTGCAGGTCCGCACCTCGCCGAGCACCCCGTGCCCGCGCGCCTCCGCGGCGTGCAGCAGTGCCTGCACGGCGGGCGGCGCCGAGCTGCCGAGGCCCTGCTGGGCCACCCGCGCCAGCTGGACGGCCTCCCGCCCGTGCGCGAGGTAGACGGCCTGACGGCTCATGGTGACCAGGACGTAGGCGCCGTAGGGCCGGTCCCCGGCGGCCTGGGCGAGCCGCAGGGCCTGGACGAAGTAGCGCTGGGCGAGCCCGTGCGCGGCGATGTCGTACGACGTCCAGCCGACGAGCCGGGTCAGGTCGGCCGCCGCCGCGAACAGGCGGCGGCCCGTCTGCTCGCCGTAGCTGCCGCGCAGCATCGGCTCGCACTCGTGTTCCAGGTAGCGCACGAGGGCCTGGCGGGCGTGGCCGCCGCCGTACATGTCGTCGATGCCGCGGAACAGCTCGCCGACCGAGCGCAGCGCGGCGATGTCCCCCGCGGTGACCCGCTGCACCGTCTCGCGTTCGGTCCGCGGGCGCTCGGCCCGGCCGCGCTGACGGGGCACGCCGGAGACGGGCCGGCCGGACGCGGGCTCACCGGGGGCGGGCCGGCCGGTGGCGGCGAGCACGGGCGCGGGCGCGGCGAGCGGGGATGCGGCGGCGGTCCGGCCCTGGGCGGGGACCCGGGCGGCGGCGGGCGGCGCGGCCCGGGCGACCCGGTCGTCGGCCCGCCCGATCAGCCAGTCACGGCTGGGCACCACCAGACCGGCCGGGGTGAAGGCGATCTTGCGCAGTTCGGCGTGGCTCCCGGAGTCCTTGCGCCACAGCCCGCTGACGATGTCGACGGCCTCCTCGGGGGCGGCGGCGAACTCCAGCCCGGCGTAGACCGGGGCACAGGCGTCGAGGCCGAGGTCCTGCGCGGTCAGGCGGCGGCCGAGGCGCCGGGTGAAGACCTCCGCGATGAGGGCGGGCGTGGTGCCCCTCGGCTGCTGGCCGCGCAGCCAGCGGGTGACCGACGTCTTGTCGTATCTCAGGTCCAGGCCGTGTTCGAGGCCGAGCTGGTCCACACGACGGGCCAGACCTGCGTTGGAGAACCCCGCTTCTGCGATGAGCGCGGCGAGCTGGCGGTTGGGAGTGCGCTGCGCGGGTCGTTCCGTCATCTGCGGTGCGGTCTCCTGCCTTTCGGGCCTGCACGCGGCCGCGTGGTGCCCGGATTGCCTGTGAGCAGCCCTTATGGCCTCATGAACGGCGTGAATGTAGCGGAGAGTGAGCGGTCGACCGCAGAGTTCGGCACGCATTCATCCGATCGTGTGAGGATTGCCCGCGCGGCTGACGCGTGACGGCCGGACGTACAGTGGCGTGGGCACGTTACGTGCCTGACGACCTTCAGGGAGGCGCTTGCCGTGAGTGAGTTGCGGTTCGTCCGCAGGGGATTCGGTGCCGAGGCCGTGGACTACCAGGAGGCCTGGGACGAGCAGCGCCGGGTGCACGCCGCCCGGTTCGCGGACGAGGTGCCCGACACCGTGCTGCTGCTCGAACACCCTCCGGTCTACACGGCCGGCCGGCGCACGGAGGACAGCGAGCGCCCGCTCGACGGCACGCCCGTCATCGACGTGGACCGCGGCGGCAAGATCACCTGGCACGGCCCCGGCCAGCTGGTCGGCTACCCGATCCAGAAGCTGCCCCGGCCGGTGGACGTGGTCGCGCACGTACGCCGTCTCGAGGAGGCGCTGATCCGCACCTGCGCGGACTTCGGACTGGAGACCACCCGGGTCGAGGGCCGCAGCGGCGTGTGGGTGCTCGGCGACCCCGTCGAGCAGCGGCCCGCGCTCGGCGGGCTGTCCCTGGACTTCGACCCGCGCCTGACCGACGACGAGTTCGACCCGCGTCTGAACGGTCCGGAGTACGCCCCCTCCAACGCGGGCCAGCGCCGCGAGGACCGCAAGATCGCCCAGATCGGCATCCGCGTGGCCAAGGGCGTCACCATGCACGGCTTCTCGTTCAACGTGAACCCCGACATGAAGTGGTTCGACCGCATCATCCCGTGCGGCATCCGCGACGCCGGTGTCGCCTCCCTCGCGGGCGAGCTGGGCCGAGACGTCACCCTCGACGAGGTGCTGCCGGTGGTCGAGCGCCACCTGCGGGACGTCCTGGAGAACGCCGACCTCAAGCCGCGCGTGATCGAGAAGGCGACCGCCTGACGGGAGCCCGCCGGACGGCGCGGGCCGCCGGGACCGGCACGGGCCGTCCGGCGGGAATGATCTCCCGGGACCCGGGGTTGCCCTCACCGACTGGGCGCAACAATCACGGGCGTACCCTGGTGTACGCCGAAGAATCGAAGCTACAGGGAGCCGACGTGTCCGCAGTCGCACCCGACGGACGCAAGATGCTGCGCCTGGAGGTCCGCAACAGCCAGACCCCCATCGAGCGCAAGCCCGAGTGGATCAAGACCCGGGCGAAAATGGGTCCCGAGTACACGAAGATGCAGAACCTCGTGAAGAGCGAGGGCCTGCACACGGTCTGCCAGGAAGCCGGCTGCCCGAACATCTACGAGTGCTGGGAGGACCGCGAGGCGACCTTCCTCATCGGCGGCGACCAGTGCACCCGGCGCTGCGACTTCTGCCAGATCGACACCGGCAAGCCCGAGGCCCTGGACCGCGACGAGCCGCGCCGGGTGGGCGAGTCCGTGGTCACCATGGACCTGAACTACGCCACCATCACCGGCGTCGCCCGCGACGACCTGGAAGACGGCGGCGCCTGGCTGTACGCCGAGACCGTGCGCCAGATCCACGCGCAGACGGCGGGGCGCGAGGGCGGCCGTACGAAGGTCGAGCTGCTGGCCCCCGACTTCAACGCGGTCCCCGAGCAGCTGGCCGAGGTCTTCTCCTCCCGCCCGGAGGTCTTCGCGCACAACGTCGAGACGGTCCCGCGGATCTTCAAGCGGATCCGCCCCGGCTTCCGCTATGAGCGCTCCCTGAAGGTGATCACCGAGGCCCGTGACGTCGGCCTGGTCACCAAGTCGAACCTCATCCTCGGCATGGGCGAGACCCGCGAGGAGGTCAGCGAGGCGCTGAAGCAGCTGCACGAGGCGGGCTGCGAGCTGATCACCATCACGCAGTACCTGCGCCCGAGCGTGCGCCACCACCCGGTGGAGCGCTGGGTCAAGCCGCAGGAGTTCGTCGAGCTGAAGGAGGAGGCAGAGCAGATCGGCTTCTCGGGCGTCATGTCCGGACCGCTGGTACGGTCCTCCTACCGTGCCGGGCGGCTGTACGGGATGGCGATCGAACAGCGTGCGGCCGCTCCGCGGCCGGCCGACTCCGTCGTCGCCGCACAGGCCGTCTGACCGCCTGACCTCCCGTCACAGGCCGTGCCCTGCCCGGCCGCCGTGACTGTGTGAATTCGCGCACAAGAAACTACTACTGAGTAGTGGCCGGTACGACGCGGTTCCGGCCGTCGCCGCAGATGAGGGCGCCGGCGGGGACCGCGTCGCCCGTTCGGCCCCCGGCGCCAGGGCTTCATCCCTGTTTGACCGGTCGGTCACGCCCTGGTAACACCAGTCAGTGACCCTGGACTCACGCCACGCGCACCCGGAGCCGTTACGAGGGGGGACCTCCACCATGCAGGCCGCGCCCGTCCGCGCCACAGCCATCCCGTCCTTCACGCACGCACTTCGTGCGGTCGAGTCGCTGCTCATGAGCGGCGGCCAGCGCACCGCCCGGCGCAACGCCTGGACCTCCGTGCTGGAGGACCGCCGCCGCGCCAAGGACCGCGTCGAGGCCGAACGCGCCCTCGACCGGTTCACCGCCGTGGGTCCCTAACTAGGTCCTGTCGTCACATTCCCGTCGTCCGCCCGGGCGGGCCTCGCGGCGTCAGGTGCGTGCTCTCGGCGTGCCGGGCCCTGACCCTCGTACTGGACGTACTCGGGTCTGGGCCCGGTGCGGCGAGAGTGCGTGCATGGCGTCGCGAGGCAGGCGGGAACGTGACGACAGGGCCTAGCCTGCCGCTGGCCGCACACCCCCCGGAGACTGCGTCGTCGGTCACTCCCGGGGCCACGTAGACTTCGTGGCATGGCGAGGAAGGAAACCGCAGCCGAGGCTGCCAACCCGGGGCGACTGAAGCAGATCGCTCTGACGTACAAGATGACCCGCAAGGCCGACCCGAAGATCGGTCTTGTACTCGCGGCCGTCGGCATCGTCGTCTTCGGTGTCCTTCTCGGGATCGGCTTCTTGATCGGCCACCCCGTCTACCTGGGCATCCTGGGCTTCCTGCTCGCGTTCCTCGCGATGGCGATCGTCTTCGGACGGCGGGCCGAGCGCGCCGCCTTCGGACAGATGGAGGGCCAGCCCGGCGCCGCGGCCGCGGTGCTGGACAACGTCGGCCGCGGCTGGACCACCACCCCGGCCGTCGCCATGAACCGCAGCCAGGACGTGGTGCACCGCGCGGTCGGCAAGGCCGGCATCGTCCTGGTCGCCGAGGGCAACCCCAACCGCGTGAAGTCCCTGCTCGCCGCCGAGAAGAAGAAGATGAACCGCATCGTCGCGGACGTGCCCGTGCACGACGTGATCGTCGGTACCGGCGAGGGCCAGGTCGAGCTGAAGAAGCTGCGCACGACCATGCTGAAGTTCCCCCGCGTGCTGAGCGGCCCGCAGGTCACCGCCACCAACGACCGGCTGCGCGCCCTGGGCGACCTGATGAGCAACATGCCCGTGCCGAAGGGCCCGATGCCCAAGGGCATGCGGATGCCGCGGGGCGGCCCGAAGGCCCGCTGACCTTCCGCCTGCCGGCCCGAGACGTCGTACGACGAGGGGGCGCCCGGATCGATCCGGGCGCCCCCTCGTCGTACGTACGGCGTCTTCGCGTGGACGCTACATCCGCACCTCGACCGTCCCCGCCAGCCGGTCGTGCAGGCCGCGGCCGTCACGGTCCCAGACGAGGGCGGGGATCGCCACGCACAGCAGGACGGTGCGCAGCAGGGCGCGCAGCGGCTGTACGCCGCCGGTGCGCAGGGCGACCACGCGCAGGCCGAGCAGGCGCTTGCCGGGGGTGCAGCCGACGGTGCCGACGGTGAGGACGCCGAGCACGAAGAAGATGAGCAGCGCCCAGTTGCCGGTGGCCTGCTGGTAGCCGTGGGTGATCAGGCCGTATGCGATCAGCATGCACAGGGTCCAGTCTACGGCGATGGCGCCGAGCCGCCTGCCCGGGCGGGCGATCGAGCCGGGTCCCTCCTCGGGCAGTCCCAGCCGTTCACCCCGGTAACCGAGGTCGGCACCCGCGTCTTCCATGGCGGCGCGCGGCCCCGAGAGCCACGATCCCACTGCTTGCCTGTTGTCCACCCGTCCACGGTACTGCGAGGCTGGAAGGAGGAAGGCGGCCGGGGTGTCCGCGACGTGACCCCGCCCGGGCCGGTTAACTTCTGCGAAACAAATGGGTCACGCCCGGGAAATCACCCGTCCCTAGGGTCGAGGCACCGTGTGCCACCGCACTGGCCGCACGAACGATCTACCACCCCGGCGGGACGGTCGGGAGTAGGAGGAGCTGGATGTTCCAGAACGCCGACGAGGCCAAGAAGTTCATCGCGGACGAGGACGTCAAGTTCGTCGACGTCCGCTTCTGTGACCTGCCGGGCGTCATGCAGCACTTCACGTTGCCCGCCGAGGCGTTCGACCCCGACGACGAGCAGGCCTTCGACGGATCCTCGATCCGTGGTTTCCAGGCCATCCACGAGTCGGACATGGCCCTGCGCCCCGACCTGTCCACCGCGCGCGTGGACCCGTTCCGCCGGGACAAGACGCTCAACATCAACTTCTTCATCCACGACCCGATCACGGGCGAGCAGTACTCCCGTGACCCGCGCAACGTGGCGAAGAAGGCCGAGGCGTACCTGGCCTCCACCGGGATCGCCGACACCGCGTTCTTCGGCCCCGAGGCCGAGTTCTACGTCTTCGACTCCGTCCGCTTCCGGACCGCGGAGAACGAGTCCTTCTACCACATCGACTCCGAGGCGGGCGCCTGGAACACCGGTGCGCTGGAGGACAACCGCGGCTACAAGGTCCGCTACAAGGGCGGATACTTCCCGGTCCCGCCGGTCGACCACTTCGCCGACCTGCGTGCCGAGATCTCCCTGGAGCTGGAGCGGTCCGGCCTGAAGGTCGAGCGCCAGCACCACGAGGTGGGCACCGCCGGCCAGGCCGAGATCAACTACAAGTTCAACACGCTGCTGGCCGCCGCGGACGACCTCCAGCTCTTCAAGTACATCGTGAAGAACGTGGCGTGGAAGAACGGCAAGACGGCGACCTTCATGCCGAAGCCGATCTTCGGTGACAACGGCTCGGGCATGCACGTGCACCAGTCGCTGTGGAGCAACGGCGACCCGCTGTTCTACGACGAGGCCGGGTACGCGGGTCTGTCGGACACCGCCCGCTACTACATCGGCGGCATCCTCAAGCACGCGCCGTCGCTGCTGGCCTTCACCAACCCGACGGTGAACTCGTACCACCGTCTGGTGCCGGGCTTCGAGGCCCCGGTGAACCTGGTGTACTCGCAGCGCAACCGCTCCGCCGCGATGCGTATCCCGATCACGGGTTCGAACCCGAAGGCCAAGCGCGTGGAGTTCCGCGCCCCGGACGCCTCCGGCAACCCGTACCTGGCCTTCTCGGCCCTGCTGATGGCGGGCCTGGACGGCATCAAGAACAAGATCGAGCCGGCCGAGCCGATCGACAAGGACCTCTACGAGCTGGCTCCCGAGGAGCACGCGAACGTCGCGCAGGTCCCGACCTCCCTCGGCGCCGTCCTGGACCGCCTGGAGCGCGACCACGAGTTCCTCCTCCAGGGCGACGTGTTCACGCCCGACCTGATCGAGACGTGGATCGACTACAAGCGCGCCAACGAGATCGCCCCGCTCCAGCTGCGTCCGCACCCGCACGAGTTCGAGCTGTACTTCGACGTGTGACGGACCCCGCCCGGCGCCCCGGTGCCGGTGCCGCCGTGGAACCGCCCCCCGTGCGTCTCCCGCACGGGGGGCGGTTCTCGTCGGTGGTGCCGGCCGGGGCCGCCGGCGTCACAGCACGATCACGACGACGGAACTCTGGTTGTAGCCGAAGCCGTAGCCGTAGCCGTACCCGGGGCCGTAGAGGGCTCCGCGGTCGCCGCGGTGGCCGTAGCAGTTGCTGCTCCACCAGCCGCAGCCGTGGTTGGTCGTGACGGAGGTGGTCTGCGGCGTGGCCGCCGAGGCGGTGCCCGCCGCGCCGATCGCCGCGCCGCCCGCCAGCAGGACGCCGGCGGCGGAGAGTGCGAACAGACGCCTCGCGCGTGGTGCTTTCATGGAATACCTTCCTTCCACCCACTGCAGCTTCTCGGGGAACGTGACGGAAGGCCGCGGCCGCAGCGCGATCACACTCAACGAGGCTAGCTTCCCCCGGACGACTCAGCATCTTGAGCCGAACGAGGGACCGCGGGCCCGCCCCGGTCCGCGTCGCGGCACGTCACGGGCCTGCCCGGCCGCCGTGCAACCTTCCGGCGCCCCGCGTGTCTCCTACTGACGGAAGCCGTCGCCCGGCCGGGCGGCCGGGACCACCGAGAGGCAGGAGCAGTGACGGGGATGTCCGGACACGACGAATTCGAGCGTGAGTTCGATCACCGGTGGGTGAGCGCCGCCGAGCACAAGGAGCCCTCCGCGCGGGCCCGGATGCTCGCCGCCCGCTGGAAGGACAACCCGCCCGGGCCGGTCCCCTTCCGCGGCGACCCCGGACCCGCGGCCCCCCGCCGCTCCTCGTGGGTGTCCACGGCCGTGGTCCTCGGCTGCGTCGCCGCCCTGATCCTCCTCATCGGCTACGCCCGGACCCGCGCGCTGTACTGAGCCGCAGGCAGCCGGTCCCGTGCGCTCTCCCAGGTGCACACTGGATGGCGGGACGAGTGCCTGACTGCGGGGTGATGCAAGATGCAGAGCCGCTTCGGGAGCGACCGGCGGCTGACCGTGCGCATGGGTCTCACGCTGTTCCTGCTCGGGTTGCTGTACGTGGCGTTCGTGGCCGCGTTGATCGTGTTGCTGAAGTCGTGGGTGCTGGTCGTGGTGATCGCGGCCGGTGTCCTCATCGCCCAGTACTGGTTCTCCGACCGGATCGCGCTGTTCGCGATGCACGGCCGGGTGGTGGAGCGCGAGGAGTTCCCCGAGCTGCACGCCGTGGTCGACCGGCTGTGCGCCATCGCGGACATGCCCAAGCCGGTGGTCGCCGTGTCCAACATGGACATGCCCAACGCGTTCGCGACCGGCCGCAACCCGGACAACGCGGTGGTGTGCGTGACCACGGGCCTGCTGCGGCGCCTGGAGCCCGCCGAGCTGGAGGGCGTCCTCGCCCACGAGTTGTCGCACGTGGCCCACAAGGACGTCGCCGTGATCACGGTCGCGTCCTTCCTCGGCGTGCTCGCGGGGCTGGTGGTCCGGTTCGCCTTCTACTCGGAGATCTTCGGCGGGCGGGGCCGCAAGGACCAGAACACCCTGGCCCTGTTCGCCATGGTGATGGGCGTGTCGGCGGCCGTGTACGCGATCAGTTTCCTGCTGATCCGGGCGCTGTCGCGCTACCGCGAGCTGGCCGCGGACCGGGCCGCGGCGCTGCTGACCGGACGGCCCTCCGCGCTGGCCTCCGCGCTCACCAAGGTCACGGGCACCATCGCCCGGATCCCCTCGGAGGACCTGCGCACCGCCCAGGCCTTCAACGCGTTCTACTTCACGCCGGCGCTGGGCTCCGACCCCGGCCTCGCCCGGCTCTTCTCCACCCACCCGACCCTGGAGCAGCGCCTCGAACAGCTGGGGCGGATCTCCGCCGAGCTGGGCGAGGCCGCCACGCCGGGGAAGGCGGGCTGAGCATGGGCTTCTGGGACACCCTGCTCGGCCGCACCAGGCCCGCCCTCCCCGACCTCGACCAGCTCTTCGCGCTGCCGTCCGCGGCGGTGACGCTCCAGGCGGCGGCCGGGTTCACCCCGACCGGGCGGGGCGCGGTGTGTTTCGCCACCGTGGAGGGCGCGGCCTTCGAACAGACGCACCGCGAGGTCCGGGCCCTCCTGGGCGCGGACACCGGCCGCTGCGGCCCGCCGGTGGAGCTGACCCGGGACTCCTACGGCTACTCCTGGCTGGTCTCCCGCCGCACCCCGGACCAGTTGCCCGACCTCGTCAACGACCTGCACGCGGTGAACAGCGCCCTGGAGGCCGACGGCTTCGGCCCCCAGCTCCTGTGCTCCCTGGCGGGCTTCGACGACGGCGCCGGCCGCCGGCTCGCCCTGGTGTACCTGTACAAACGGGGCACCTTCTACCCGTTCGCCCCGCTGCCCGGCCAGGACCGGCGCCGCGACAACGCCCTGGAGATCCGGGTCAAGTCGGCGCTCGCCGGTGACCTGCGCGTCGAGCAGGACCTGAGCCGCTGGTTCCCCGTGTGGGGGGCGCCGGGACTGTGACCGGGGGGCCGGTCGGGGAGGCCGGTTGCAGGGGGACCGGTTGTCAGGGGGCCCGTTGTCAGTGGGGTCGGCGAAGATGACCGTGGAGGACGAGCGCGGCGGAGGGGCGATGGGGAACCGGCACATCGATGTGACCGAGCGGCGGGCCCGGCTGGGGCTGCGGCACCGGCTGGCCGGCGGGGCGCGGGCAGCGCGGGCCGAGGAGGTGGCGGACTCCCTGGTGGCACTGCACGGCTCCGACCCGGCGACGGTGCACCTGGGGGTGGCCGCGCGGCTGGCGGACCCGGTGCAGGCGGTCGCGGTGACCGAACGCGCGCTCTACGAGGACCGCACCCTGGTGCGCATGCACGGCATGCGGCACACGGTGTTCGTCTTCCCCGCGGAGCTGACCGCCGTGGTGCACGCCTCCACCGGCATCGCGATCGCCGCCCGGGCCCGGGCGGCGCTGCTCAGGGACATGGCGAAGGCGGGGGCGCCGGACGCGGCCTGGCTGGAGGACGTGGAGAAGTCCGTGCTGGCGGCGCTGGCACGGCGCGGCCAGGCCACGGCGGCCGAACTGACCCGGGACGAGCCGCGCCTGCGCGAACAGTTCGCCCACTCCGCCGGGAAGAGCTACGAGGGCGTGCACACGGTCTCCTCCCGGCTGCTGCGGGTGCTGGGCGTGGAGGGGAAGGTCGTACGGGGCCGGCCGGTCGGTTCCTGGATCTCCTCGCAGTTCCGGTGGGCCGTCGCGCCCCCGCACCCCGAACTGGACGTCGCGGACGCCCAGCGGGAGCTGCTGCGCCGCTGGCTCGCCGCGTGCGGCCCGGCGACGGAGGCCGACCTGAAGTGGTGGACCGGGTGGCGGGTGACCGAGGTGCGCCGGGCGCTGACCGCGATGGGCGCCGGGGAGGTCTCCCTGGACGAGGGCACGGGGTACGTGGTCGACGGTGACACGGACCCGGTGGCCGTACCGCCGGATCCCTGGGCGGCGCTGCTGCCCGGCCTGGATCCGACGGCGATGGGCTGGCAGGGACGCGACTGGTATCTCGCGCCCGAACTGCGGCCCGCCCTGTTCGACAGGAGCGGCAACATCGGTCCGACGGTGTGGTGGAACGGCCGGGTGATCGGCGCCTGGGCGCAGCGCCCGGACGGGGAGATCGTCTGGCGGATCCTGGACCGGGACGGTGTGGGCCGGGAGGCGGAGACGGCCGTCGCCGAGCGGGCGGCGGCCCTGAGCGCCCTGCTGGGCCCGACGCGGGTGACACCGCGCTTCCGCACACCCCTGGAGAAGGAGCTGGCGGGGGCGGTCTGAGGAGTGCCGGGGCGCGGGGGCTCGACCCCGGCTCGCGCCCCGGCTCGGTCCTGTGCGGAGGCGGGCCCGTGGCGGGCACGGACACCGGCGCGCGGGCCGCTGCCGCCGGCGGGCGGGTCGGGTTCGGGCAGCCGTCGGCGGACGGGTTGAGGCGTGCGGACACGCTGACGCCGACGGGTGGGCCGGGCGTGCGAGCGCCTCGGTGCGGGCGCGCCCGCACCGCCGGGAGCGCTGACACCGGCCCGGCCATCGTGCGGGCGCCGGTGGGCGGTTCGGGCATGCGGGCGCCGAGCCGTGGGCGGGTGCCCCGGTCGCGCGGGGCACCCGGTGGCGGGTCAGCGGGCGTAGCGCATCAGGGCGCGGACCATGTGGCAGGTGGTGTCCGACGGCGGGTGCACGCCGATGAGTTCGGCGGTGCTCCGTATCGTCTCGTCGCGGGCCTGGCCCGGCTGGTGGACACCGGAGTCGAGCAGGGCGATGGCGAGCCTCATCGCCTTCAGGCGCCGGTTGTGCGTGATGTACCACTCGCGCGGACGCCCGGGCGGCAACGGACGCTTGTGCACGGGTGCGTAGGGCTGGTCGAGCAGGACGGGGCGCTTCGCGGTGGACTGGGTCGGCAACGACTTCGGCTTCGGCTTCAGTGCGGCAGCGGGCACAGGCATCCTCCTGTCGCGAGCGGGCGCCGACCGGGGTCCGAACCCCCGGCGACTCCCTCGAACACTGCCTCCATTCTACTGCCGGGCACTGACAACGGGAGGGTCGCAGCGATACGGAAATCCCCAGGTGAGCCGCAGAATTGGCGACCCGTCAGCACTGGTTCGGACGGGGCGGGCGGGGCGGAAGAAAATCGAACAGCACGTCACCGGGCGGGCGGCTGGACGTAGTCCTCCAGCCGGGCCACGGCGAACCCCTGCTCCTGGATGCGCCTGAGCAGGTTGGCGAACATCTTCGTCATGCTGGTGCCCTTGAGTTCGCTCGGCCCGCGGAAGTGGGCCAGGATGATGTCGCCGGGGCGCAGCTTCTTGTCCGCGGTCTGGTACTGCATGTTGCGGATCTGCATGGACTCCCGCCACCACACGATCGCCCGGGGTCCGCAGGCGCCCACCGCGGCCTTGGTGTCGGCGTTGTACGCGCCGTAGGGCGGCCGGAACAGCAGCGGCGCGGTGCCGTACTTCCGGGTGAGGATCTCCTGGTCGCCGCAGATCTCCTGCTTCTGGCGGGAGAGCGGGAGGGTGTTCATGACCGGGTGGTGCAGGGTGTGGTTCTGGATGTGGTTGCCCATCTCCTGCAGCGGCTTGAAGTACGCGTAGTCGGACTTCACCGCGTCGTTCATCAGGAACATCGTGACCGGTACCTTCAGGTCCCGCATCATCCGGATGAACGCGGGGTCCTTCTCCTGCCCGTCGTCGAGGGTGACGAAGACGATCTTCTGCTCGGTCGGTATGTGGGTGAGGACCGGGACGGTTCCGTGTGCGGAGAGTTTGACGGGCTTGTCGGCCGGCGGCCGCGGGGCGGCGGGCAGGGGCTCGAGCCCCCATTTGTGCCAGGCGGCGGCGGAGACGCCGGCCGCGTCGCCGCCGGAGCCCGTCGGGGGCGCGGGGCGCCGCGCCGAGGTGGTGGACCCGGCGCCGTCGCCGGGCCGTGCACCCGTGTCCCCGCCGCCGCCCGTGCCGCAGCCGCCGGCCGCCAGCGCCAGGGCGGCCGTGCCCGCCAGCGCTCCGTAGAACCTGCTCCTCCTGGTGTGCCGCTTCACCGCGCCGTTCTCCCTCTGAAGTGCGTAAGGACGTGCCGTACTGGCACCCCTGAAGACGTGTCGCACGCGCGTTCGGTGCCGTCCCGGCCGGTGTGACTGGTGCGCGTCCCGGCCGGTGTGACCGGTGCGCGTCCGCGGGCCGCGCGTGCGGGCGCGTCCCGCGGGGCGGGGTGCCGCGGCTACCGTGGCCGTATGGAGATCTGGATCAACCCGGCCTGCTCGAAGTGCCGCAGCGCGATCGGCCTGCTCGACGCCGAGGGCGCCGAGTACACCGTGCGCCGCTACCTGGAGGACGTACCGACCGAGGACGAGATCCGGGCGGTGCTCGACCGGCTCGGTCTCGAACCGTGGGACATCACCCGCACCCAGGAGGCCGACGCGAAGGAGCTGGGACTGCGGGAGTGGCCGCGGGACGCCGCGGCGCGCGACCGCTGGATCGGCGCGCTCGCCGCGCATCCGAAGCTGATCCAGCGCCCGATCATCACGGCCGACGACGGCACGGCGCTGGTGGCCCGGACGGAGGAGGCCGTCCGGGACGCGCTCGGCCGCGGCTGAGCCGCCCCTCCCCCGCCACCGGGAACGGGAGGCGCGGCAGCGCGCGGCGGGGCACGGGGAGCGGACAGCGGGGGCCTGGGGCCGGGCACGGGGAGCGGGCAGCCGGAGGCACGGAGAGCGGGCAGTGGGGGCACGGGGCCGGGCACGGCGGTGGCCGGTCGCCCGCCGGTCACACCGGTAACGCGGGGTTCACACTCGGGCAACGGCCGGGAAACCGGCCGTTGCCAGGCTGCGGTCATCCACCGCGGCGCCCGAGTGCCGCAGCGCCGCCGGCCGTACCACCGCGCCCGCGAGTGCGCCCGTGACACCCCGAAGGATGAGGGCCCGTGAGCTTCAAGGCCGAGTACATCTGGATCGACGGCACCGAGCCGACGGCCAAGCTGCGTTCCAAGACGAAGATCCTCGGCGACGACGCCAAGGGTGCCGCGCTGCCCCTGTGGGGCTTCGACGGTTCCTCCACCAACCAGGCCGAGGGGCACTCCTCCGACTGCGTGCTCAAGCCGGTCTTCTCCTGCCCGGACCCGATCCGGGGCGGCGACGACGTCCTCGTCCTGTGCGAGGTCCTCGACATCGACCTCACCCCGCACGCGTCCAACACCCGGGCCGCGCTCGCCGGGACGGCCGAGCGGTTCGCCGCGCAGGAGCCGGTCTTCGGCATCGAGCAGGAGTACACCTTCTTCAGCGGTGCCCGCCCGCTCGGCTTCCCGGAGAACGGCTTCCCGGCCCCGCAGGGCGGCTACTACTGCGGTGTCGGCGCCGACGAGATCTTCGGCCGCGAGATCGTCGAGGCCCATCTGGACAACTGCCTGAAGGCGGGCCTGGGCATCTCCGGCATCAACGCCGAGGTCATGCCGGGCCAGTGGGAGTTCCAGGTCGGCCCGCTCGCCCCGCTCCAGGCCGCCGACCAGCTGTGGGTGGCGCGCTGGCTGCTCTACCGCACGGCCGAGGACTTCGGTGTCTCCGCCACCCTCGACCCCAAGCCGGTCAAGGGCGACTGGAACGGCGCCGGCGCGCACACCAACTTCTCCACCAGGGCCATGCGCGAGGGCCCGGGAGGGTATGACGCGATCATCACCGCGTGCGAGTCGCTCGGCGAGGGTTCCAAGCCGCTGGACCACGTCAAGAACTACGGCGCGGGCATCGACGACCGCCTCACCGGCCTGCACGAGACCGCCCCTTGGGACAAGTACTCCTACGGCGTCTCGGACCGCGGCGCCTCGGTCCGCATCCCCTGGCAGGTCGAGAAGGACGGCAAGGGCTACATCGAGGACCGCCGCCCCAACGCCAACGTCGACCCGTACGTCGTGACGCGGCTGCTCGTCGACACCTGCTGCACGGCGCTGGAGAAGGCCGGCCAGGTCTGAGCCGGGTCCGGACCGCACGCTCCCGCGAGGGCGCCCACCGCCGGGTGGGCGCCCTCGCGGCCGTCCGGGAACCGTCCACGCTGTGAGAGGAGGGTCCTGTCCGGGCGCGGTGTCTGCTTCAATGGACACATGGCCAGCTTCCAGAAGCACACCGCGACGGGTCGCCATGACCTCGAGCCGTTCTGGCCTTCCCGTCAGCACCACGACTTCGACCGGGTGTGTTGCCGCGCGACGAACGCGCGGGCCCTCTAAAGCCGTACACCCCGGCCTTCGGCCAGCGCGGAACGACGTACGTCCCCCGGCGCGCCCGACCACGAACTCGCGGCCGCCGCCTCGTCCGACGAACTCCTCGCGCGAAAGAGCTGACCTCTCATGGCGACCACTCGTTCCCTGACCACCGCAGCCCTCCCCGCCGCTCCGGCCTCCCCCTCCCCCGCACCCCCCGCAGCCCGGCACCGGCTGCGGGCCGTGGACCGGGACGAGGTCGTGGAGCCGGCGGACTTCCTGCCGCCGGGCGCCACCTGGCTGCCGGCCCCGCCGCACGCGCTGCCCTCCCTGCCCGGCCGGCCGCCGATGGTCGGCTACCTGGTGCTCGTCCCGGCCGACCAGCAGCCGCCGTTCGCCCCGGTGGCCGTGCCGGGCCGGCCGCAGGCCCTGCCGGCCCCCGGCACCGCACCGGACGCGGCGGCCGCCGAGGCCGGCACCGGCGGCGGCGACCCGCTCGTCCGGGTCGACCCGGTACGGCGCGTCGCCCGCGTCGACGGGCGCGAACTCGACCTGACCTACCTGGAGTTCGAGCTGCTGGCGCACCTCGTGGCGCACCCGCACCGCGTGCACACCCGGGACCAGCTCGTCACCACGGTCTGGGGCTACGGCCACGTCGGCGACGGCCGCACCGTGGACGTCCACGTGGCCCGGCTGCGCCGCAAGCTCGGTGCCGAACACCGGGGCGCCATCCGGACGGTGCGCCGGGTCGGCTACAAGTACGTGCCGCCGACGGGCCGTTGAACCTGACCGGCCGTCGGCCCTGACCCGCCGCCGCCCCTGACCGGCCGTTGACCCGCGTGCCGGGCCGCCGCTCTGCCGACAGCAGAGGCCCGTTCCCTCCCGGGTCCGGGCCGGGCACAGTCACCGGTATGAGACTTCTGGTGCTGGGTGGTTCGGATTTCGCGGGGCGGGCCGTCGTCGAGGCGGCGGCCGGGCGCGGCTGGGAGGTGACGGTCCTGAACCGGGGACGGCTGCCGGACCCGGTCCCCGGGGTGCGGGCGCTGCGCGGCGACCGCACCGCGCCCGACGGACTGGCCGCCCTCGCCGCCGACGACGGCGAGTGGGACGCGGTCGTCGACACCTGGTCGGCCGCGCCCCGCCCGGTCCACGACGCGGCGCGGCTGCTGCGGGGGCGCGCCGGGCGGTACGTGTACGTGTCGACGTGCTCGGTGTACGCCTGGGCGCCGCCCGCCGGGTTCACCGAGGACGCGCCCCTGGTGGAGGGCGCCGCCGCGGACGCGGACGCCACCGACTACGCCCGGGACAAGCTGGGCGGCGAGCTGGCGGCGGCCGGCGCGTTCGGGGACGACCGCGCGGTACTGGTGCGCTCGGGACTGATCCTCGGGCCGTACGAGAACATGCGCCGGCTGCCCTGGTGGCTCGGCCGGATCGCCCGGGGCGGTCCCGTGCTGGCGCCCGGCCCGCGCGACCTGCCGTTGCAGTACGTCGACGTGCGCGACCTCGCCGGGTGGATCCTCGGGGCGGTGGAGCAGGAGCTGAGCGGGCCGTACAACCTGATGAGCCCGCAGGGGCACGCCACCATGGGCTCGCTGCTGGAGGCCTGCGCGGAGGTGACCGGCGCCGGCGCGGAGCTGCGGTGGACGGACCCCGGCACCGTCCTCGGCGCGGGCATCGAGCCGTGGACCCAGCTCCCGGTGTGGGTGCCCCCGGGCAGCGACATGCACGACGCCCTGCACGCCGCCGACGTCTCCCGCGCCGTCGCGACGGGGCTGCGCTGCCGCCCGGTCGCCGAGACGGTCGCCGACACCTGGGAGTGGCTGCGCTCCGTCGGCGGCACCGCGCCGCGGCGCCCGGACCTCCCCCCGGTCGGCCTCGACCCGGCGGTGGAGGCGAAGGTCCTGGGCCTGGAGCAGCCGTAGCTCGGCGGCAGGCCCCGCCGGTGCCGCGCCCGCCCCTGCAGCGGGGGGCGGGTTCCGCCGGTACCGCCCGCCCCGGCAGCGAGACAGGTGCCGCCGGTACCGCCCGCCCCCGGGCAGCGGGCCTCTGCCGTCCGCCGGGTCCCGGGGGTGGTGCCGGCGACACTCCCGGTGCGGGGGGCCGGCCCCGTGACGGGGGCCCAGGGAGCGGGCCAGACTGACGGGCATGGAGACGAAGAGCGGGAACAGCGGGGGCGGCCGGGACACGGCCGGGCGGGTGCGGGCGGTCGTCACGGCGGGGCTGCGGGGACTCGTCCTCGCGGTCGGCTCGCTCGCCGGATCGCTCACGCTGTTCGTGTCGGCGGTCCTGTCGATCGCCCTGGTCCCGCTCGGCGTGGGCGTCCTCACCACACCGCCGGTGCTCGACGCCGTACGGACGTTCGCCGACCGGCGGCGGGTGAGGGCCGCCGAGTGGGCCGGCGTACGGATACCGCGCGCCTACCGCCCGCTGCCCGAGGGCGCCGGCCCGTGGCGGCGCACCACCGCCATGCTCGGCGACCCGGCGACCTGGCGGGACCTGCGCTGGCTGCCGGCCGACATGACGGCCGGGTTCGTGACCGCGCTGCTGCCCGCCGTCCTGGTGCTCTACCCGCTGGAGGGGTTCGCGCTGGCGGCGGGGCTGTGGCGGGCGGTCACCGACGGGACCCACGTCGGGTACTGGTACGCGTTCGTGCCGGTCTCGGGGCAGGCCTCCGCCCTCGGCGCGGCCGCCCTCGGGGCCGCCCTCCTGGTGGCCGCCTGGTACCTCGCCCCGCTCCTGCTCCAGGGGCACTTCCGGCTCACCCGGGCCCTGCTCGGCGGCGGCGGTGAGCTGGCCGAGCGGGTGCGGGTGCTCACCGAGACCCGCCGCGACGCCGTCGACACCTCCGCCGCCGAACTGCGGCGCATCGAACGGGACCTGCACGACGGCGCGCAGGCCCGGCTGATCGCGATGGGCATGGACCTGGGCACCGTGGAGACGCTCGTCGACCGCGATCCGCAGCGGGCCAAGGAACTGCTGGCACAGGCCCGGAAGAACTCCGCCGACGCCCTGGCCGAACTGCGGGACCTGGTGCGCGGCATCCACCCGCCGGTGCTCGCCGAGCGCGGTCTGGGCGACGCGGTCCGTGCGCTGGCGCTGCGGATGCCCGTCGGCACGGAGGTGACGGTCGACCTGGCGGGCCGGGCCGACGCCCCGGTGGAGTCGGCGGCGTACTTCGCGGTCAGCGAGGTGCTCACCAACGCCGTCAAGCACGCCGGCGCGCAGCGCGTGTGGATCGACCTGCACCACGGCGACGGCATGCTGCGCCTCACGGTCACCGACAACGGCAAGGGGGGCGCGGTCGTCGGGGCCGGTTCGGGACTGGCCGGTGTCGAGCGGCGGCTGGGTACATTCGACGGCGTCCTGGCCGTCAGCAGTCCCGCGGGCGGCCCCACCATGGTCACCATGGAGATCCCGTGCGCGTTGTCCTAGCCGAAGACCTGTTCCTGCTGCGTGACGGGCTGGTCAGGCTCCTTCAGGCCCATGACTTCGAGATCGCGGCGGCCGTCGGGTCCGGCCCCGAGCTGGCCCGCGCGCTGAGCGAACTGGAGCCGGACGTCGCGGTGGTCGACGTACGCCTGCCGCCCACGCACACCGACGAGGGGCTGCAGTGCGCGCTCACGGCCCGGCGGGAGCGGCCCGGACTGCCGGTGCTGGTCCTCTCCCAGCACGTGGAACAGCTGTACGCGCGCGAGCTGCTGGCCGACGGCGCCGGCGCGGTGGGCTACCTGCTCAAGGACCGGGTGTTCGACGCGGCGCAGTTCGTGGACGCGGTGCGCCGGGTCGCCACGGGCGGTACGGCCATGGACCCGCAGGTCATCCAGCAGTTGCTGGCCCGGCGTGCGGGCCCGGACCGGCGGCTGTCCCGGCTGACGCCGCGTGAGCTGGAGGTGCTGGAGCTGATGGCGCAGGGACGTTCGAACACGGCGATCGCCGCCCAGCTCGTCGTCACCGAACGGGCCGTCGCCAAGCACACCTCGAACATCTTCGCCAAGCTCGGCCTGGAGGTCTCCGACGACGACAACCGGCGCGTGCTGGCCGTCCTCGCCCACCTCGACCGCGACCGCTGACACCGCCCCGGTCCGCCTGGGGCGCACGGCGGTTCACGGGCCGGAGGCCGCGTCCCGCTCGAATCCCCGGCCCGCCAGGCACACATGTGCGAAAGTGGGCCGATGAACCAGGACTGGGAAGACCGCGTGGCCGCCGTCTGGGCCCGCATCGGCGACCTCCCCGAGAGCGGGGCCCCCGCCTTCCGTGCGCAGCTCGACGCGCTCGTCGCGGAACTGCCCGGCGACAGCCCGGTCGGACCGTTCGAACAGGCCAGTGCCTGGGACTCCACCGGCCACCCGGACCGGGCCGTGCCGCTGTACCGGGAGGCCCTGGCGCGCGGGCTGGACGGCTACCGGGGCCGCCGCGCGAAGATCCAGCTGGCCAGCTCGCTGCGGAACCTGGGGCAGCCGGAGGAGGGCGTCAAGCTGCTCACCCCCGAGCTGGACGCGCCCTCGGACGAGTTGGACGACGCGGTACGGGCGTGCCTCGCGCTGTGCCTGTCGAGCCTGGGCCGCGACCGCGAGGGCCTGTCCCTCGTGCTGGGCGCCCTCGCGCCCCACCTGCCCCGCTACCAGCGGTCCATGGCCAACTACGCGCGCCTCCTGGTGGATCCGGACGACGGGCGGCACGCCTGAGCCCACCGGGCGGCGGTGACCAACCGCCGGTCCGCTCGTTCTGCTGAACGTGCAGTCACAGGATGTCGCCCCGCGCCGCCCCTCGTCCGCCTCCCGGTCCGCCGTCGGCGTCGAACAGGCCGAAGCCGCCCTCGTCGAGCACTACCCCCGGCTGGTCCGGCTCGCCTACCTGGTGCTGCCGTCCGGCCGGGGACGCGGCCGGCGTGTCCTGCTCGCACACTCCCTCGTGCAGCGCGCGCTGCCCCGGGGCCGCTCCTGCGCGCCCGCGATCCCGGCGCAGTCCACCGGCCGCGACGGCGACCTCGGCTACACCTACCTGCGCCTCCAGGTGCTCCGTACGGCCCTGGAGGCGGGCCGGGCGGCCGGGCGCGGCCGGTGGCCCCGGCGCCGCCCGCTGCCGCCGCTGCTGCCGCAGGTGTGGGGTCTGCGCCTCTTCCCGCGCTCGGGAGGAGCCGACGAACTCCTGCTCGACCAGCAGTTGTCGTCCCTGACCGGTCCGGCCCGCGCGGCCTACGTCCTGCGCGGCCTGGAGCGGCTGCCGGACACCGCCGTGCGCGAGGTGCTGTCGGCCGCGGGCGTGGCCGATCCGGGGGCCGCGCTGCGCCAGGCGGACCGGGTGCCCGCCCACCACGCGCTGCTGGAGTCCCCCGAGTTCGACCCGTGCTCACTGCAGGCACGCCCCACCGACCTGGTGCGGCGCAGGCAGCACACCAGGGCCGCGCTCGCCGCCGCCGCGGCGCTCGCCGTGTGCGGCGCGCTGGTCGCGCTTCCCGGCGGGGGCTGGGGCCCGGACGGCGCCGCCGCCCCCGCCTACGCGCAGAACCCGTCCGCCGAGGCGGCCCTGGACCCGGGCCGGCTGACCAGGGTCGCACCGGCCACCTGGCGGACCTCCAGCCGGCTGGACTTCTCCGTGTGGCCGGCGCGCGGGAACCTGACCGGGGACACGGCCCTGCTGCGCCGGGCGCTGGCCGTCTGGGCCCGCCCCGGCGGCTCCGTCCGGGTCTCGGCCACGCCCGGCACCGCGTCCGGCGCCCCCGCCGGACCGCCGCAGCTCCTGTACGCCGGGGACGTCGACGCCGCGCACGTGGTGATCCTCTACGACGGCCTGCGCGTCGTCCGTTACGCGGAGCCCGAGGACTCCACGGCCGGGGCGGCCCTCGACTTCGCCCGCGCCGACGGGGCGAGCGGCGCGGAGGCGTCCGCGGTGGTGCTGGCCCGCTCCGACGGCAACGTCCGCTACCTGACGGCGCCCTGGGTCCGCAGGGCGGCCCAGCGCGATCTGCTGAAGCCCGCGTCGGCCGCGCTGGACCTGGGCCTGTCGGCGGACGGGGTGACCGGGCCGCTGGCCGGCGCGGCGCAGCAGACCGGGGCCTGCACGTCGTGGCGGGTGCTCCAGCTGACCGGCGACGGCGGTTCGCAGGTGCTGAGCGACCTGGGCGAGCTGGTGCCCGCCCGCCTCACCACGGGCCGGCCGGCCGCCCCGCACGGGGCCGCGAGCACGGCGGCCCTGCGCACCTGGGCACCGTTCGCCTGTTCACTGGGTGCGGTGCGCGGGCAGGGCGTGCGGTCGGTCAACGCCTGGCAGTTCGCCGAGCAGCCGCTGCCCGGGGCGAACGGCACGGCCGCGTGGGTGTGCACCCGGGCCGAGACCTGGCGGGGTGCCGGCCCGCGGGTGCTCGCCCAGGTCCGCGTGCCCGGCGCGACGTACGGGGCGGTGACCGCCAAGGCCGAGGACGTGCCGGCGTGCGGCGCCCGTGATCCGCACGTCCTGGCCGGGGTGCTGTGGAAGTCGCGGGCCGGCACCTGGTACCTGCTCGCGGCCGGCGGCAAGGACACAGCCTCGGTCACCGCGACGGGCGGGGTCGCCGCGACCGCCCGGGGCAACCTGCTCACCGCCCGGGCCCGGCAGGGCGCCCGGGCGCAGCTGAAGGGCACGCTGGAGGACGGCGGCTCGCTGGAGGCTCTGCATTAGGCCCGGGAAGGAGGACCCCTGTCCACCGGGACGAACACCTCGTCCGGTCCTGATCGTTCGCGGCCGGATCCGATCGGTAGGGTGGGTTCATGACTACCGGGGTGCGCCGCAGGATGGGAGTCGAGGAGCGACGGCAGCAGTTGATCGGCGTCGCCCTCGAACTGTTCAGCCGGCGCTCCCCCGAGGACGTCTCCATCGACGAGATAGCGTCCGCGGCGGGCATATCGCGCCCGCTGGTCTACCACTACTTCCCCGGCAAGATCAGCCTGTACGAGGCCGCGTTGCAGCGCGCCGTCGACGATCTGGCCGGCCGGTTCACGGAACCGCGCGAGGGGCCGCTGGGCGCGCGGCTGCTGCGCGTGATGCGCCGCTTCTTCGACTTCGTGGACGAGCACGGGCCCGGCTTCTCGGCCCTGATGCGCGGCGGCCCGGCGGTCGGTTCGAGCACGGCCGACGCCCTCATCGACGCCGTACGGCAGACCGCCTACGACCAGATCCTCGCCCACCTCGACGTCCAGGTGCCGCCCGCGCGGCTGGAGCTGGTGGTGCGTTCCTGGATCTCGCTGGCGGAGTCGACGGCGCTGATCTGGCTGGACGGGCGCCGCATCCCGCGCGCGGAGCTGGAGGTCCAGCTGGTGCACGACTTCGCCGCGCTCATGGCCGTCGCCGCCGCCCACGACGGGGAGCTGGCCGCGCTGCTGCGCGGCGTCTTCACGGCGGAGCCGGCCGACGGCCCCTTCGGGGACCTGCTCGGCCGGCTCCTGGAACTGGCTGCGCCCTAGGTCCTGTCGTCACATTCCCGTCGTCCGCCCGGAGGGCGGGCCTCGCGGCGTCAGGTGCGTGCTCTCGGCGTGCCGGGCCCTGACCCTCGTACTGGACGTACTCGGGTCTGGGCCCGGTGCGGCGAGAGTGCGTGCATGGCGTCGCGAGGCAGGCGGGAACGTGACGACAGGTCCTAGTTGTCGAACTTGCGGTACGAGGCTTCCAGGTCGCGGATCTCGGCCGAGGCGTGCAGGGCCAGATCCGCGGCCGGTTTCACGTGGGCGCGCACCGCGTCGAGCACCGCCTCGGCCAGGCGCGCCTTGGTCTCCTCCGTGCGCCCGGCCAGCAGCCCGACGGTCACGTGCACGATCGCGTGTCCCTCGGTGTCCGGGCCGACGGTGGTGTCCTCGGTGCGCCGGAACTGCGTCTTGCAGGCCTGGGGCCTGGCGTCCGCGATCTCGACGGTGCGTGCGTGCACGTCCCGCGCGAAGGCACGCCGGTCGAAGGCCTCCGCCAACTGCTCGGAGTAGTCGACGGTGATCTGCGGCATGAGCACTCCTGTTCTGCTTCTACGGTGACGGGGTCACCCTAGGGCCTCGCGTCCGGGTCGTGCCGAGCCGCTAGGCCCTGGTCGGTGAAGACCGCGACCGTGCGGGCCGGCACGGTGAACGTGCCGGTCGACGGGGCGTAGGACGAGGTCTTCACCACCGGGTCCGTGCCCCGTGCCTGCACCGGGTGCAGGTGGTAGGGGGCGCCGGCCAGGGCGGAGATCCGCTGGTCCTGCCGCTGCGGGGTGGCGTTGAAGACCACGACCAGGTGGCCGAGCCGCATGGTGATCACGCCGGGCGTCTCCTCCTTGCCGGAGAGCGGGAAGGAGAGCCGGGACTGCACCTGGCCCGCCGTGGCGAGGGAGAAGGCGCTCTCGCCCGTACGGATCCGCAGCAGGTCCTGGTAGGCGGCCGAGGCGCCCCGGATCTGCGGGCAGCCGACCTTGACGGAGGTCAGCAGCGGCTTGGCGTAGGGCCACTTGGCCTGGTTGCCGGCCGCCATCGGCAGGCCGCGGCCGAAGCCGTTGCCGTCCGCGCAGTTCCAGTGGACGGCGTTGAACCAGTCACCGCTGTCGAAGGAGTCGCGGTCCAGCGACTTGGAGCGCAGCAGGTCGGTGCCGGCCTGGGAGAGCGCGGGTCCCTGCGAGAGGGCGGCCGTCGCCATCGCCAGGACCTGCATCCGGGCGCGGTCGGCGGCGGAGGTGTCCTTCGACAGTTTGTAGGCGAGGGTGTCGAACAGCGTCTCGTTGTCGTGGGCGTCGGCGTAGGCGACGGCGTCGCCGGGGGCGGCCGCGTAACCCGCGGGCGCGCCGTTGTAGTCGATCTGCGCGCCGGTGACCTCCTTGCCGCCGGAGTCCGTGAAGCGGTACGTGGCGAGGCTGCCGCTCAGACCGACCTTGATCAGGTCCTGGTAGTGCAGCAGGCGCGCCTTCTGCTCGGCCTCGGTGCCGTTGGCCGTGGAGGAGTTGGGGTCGGTGTACAGGCCGGAGGCGAAGCCCTGGACGCCGGGGTCGGCGTCGAAGGGGCTGCCGCCGCGCACCGCGTCACGGGCCCGGTCGGAGAAGGTGGCGATGCCGGTGCCGGCCATGTTCTTCTGCGTGGCCTGCACGAACCGGGCGTCGTCGGCGACCTCGCCGAAGTTCCAGCCCTCGCCGTAGAGGATGATCTTCTTGCCGTCCACGCCGTCCTTCTCGGGCGTGAGGGCGTCCAGTGCCTTCCTGACCGCGAGGATGTTGGCCTTGGGGTGGTGGCCCATGAGGTCGAAGCGGAAGCCGTCGACCTTGTACTCCTTGGCCCAGGTGACGACCGAGTCGACGACGAGCTTGCCCATCATGGTGTTCTCGGGCGCGGTGTTCGCGCAGCAGGTGCTGTTGGCCACCGAGCCGTCGGCCAGCAGCCGCTGGTAGTAGCCGGGCACCACCTTGTCCAGGACGGAGGCGGAGGCCTGGCCGCCGGCCGCGGTGTGGTTGTAGACCACGTCCATGACGACCCGGAGCCCGTCCTGGTTGAGGGCCTGGACCATCTGCCGGAACTGGACCGTGCGGGCCGTGCCGTCCGGGTCGGTGGCGTAGGAGCCCTCCGGAACCGTGTAGTGGTACGGGTCGTAGCCCCAGTTGTAGGCGTCCTTCGCGGCGGTGGCGGCGACGCACTTCTGCTGCTGGTCGGAGTCGGCCGGGTAGGAGGCCGGGTCGCAGGCCGGGGTGGCCTGCTCGGACTTCTTCTCCGGCACGTTGGCGATGTCGAAGGCCGGCAGCAGGTGGACGTAGGAGGTGCCCGCCTTCGCCAGCTCGCGCAGGTGGCGGGAGCCGTCGCCGGAGCGGTCGGTGAAGGCGAGGTAGGTGCCCCGGTCCCGGGCCGGGACGGTCTTGTCGGCGGTGGAGAAGTCGCGGATGTGCAGTTCCTGGATCTGCGCGTCGCGCAGCGGTACCGCCTTGGGCTTGGCCAGGTGCGACCAGCCGCTCGGGGCGAGCCGGCGGTCGTCGAGGTCGACGACGAGGCTCTGCTCGCTGTCGGCGGTGAGGGCGAGCGAGTAGGGGTCGGTGACCTTGTTGGTGACGATCGCGCGGACGCTGGGCGCCCACACCTTCACCGCGTACCGGTACGGCCTGCCCTTCCAGGAGGCCGGTCCGGTCACGGACCACACGCCGGTGGCGTCGTCGCGGCGCATGGCGACGGTCCTGCCGTCCAGTTCCAGGGCGACGCTCTGCGCGGTCGGCGCCCACACGCTCAGGGTGGGCCGTCCGTGGCGGAAGACCGGGCCGAGCCGGGTCCCGGCCGCGGCGGTGCCGTACACGTCGTCGAGGACGCCCGCGAGCTGGACGCCGGTCGCGGTGAGCACGGCCCCGTTGGCGGCCCGCTGGGAGGCGACGACCTGGCCGCGCAGCGCCTCGCGGACCCGGCCGCGGTCGCGCGGGTCGACGGACCAGGCGGTGTAGTCCTTCAGGTGCGGGAACTTCGCCTTCTGGGCGTCGCTCAGCGTCGTCTTGCCCAGTCGCAGCCAGCGCTCGTCGTCGCTGGTCAGCGTCCCGTCCTTGACGGTGATCGAGCCGTCGCGGGAGTAGAGGAGCTGGGTGGAGGCGGCACCGGCCGAGCCGTCGAGGGCGACCGTGTCACGGTCGATCCAGACGGCCTTGGAGGTGGACAGGTCCAGGGCGGTGGCGCTGCCCGCGGGCTGCGGCAGCAGGGCACCGTCCTGGCCGCCGATCAGCCACACCTCGTGGCCGTCGGCGGCCTTGAGGTCGAGCGAGCGGTCGTTGGGCAGGTCCTTCTCGTCGCCCTTGTGGACGATGTAGCTGAGGCTGGTGGCCCCGTCCGCGAGGGGCACCTCGAAGACCGCGCCGTAGGCGTCGGTGCGCACCGGTGTGAGGGGCTTCGACCAGTCGGTGGGCTGTGCGGCGCCGGTCCACACGTGCAGGCCCCAGCCGTCGTAGTCGCCGTCGGCGCGGTGGTAGTGGAGGACGGCCTTGGTCCGGTCCTGCTCCGGGTAGTCGGCGGTGGGCCGCTCGGTCCGTACGGTCGCGTCGCCCTGCTGGATCCAGACCTCGCCCGTCCTGGTGACGTCGACGGTCCGGTCGGCGGAGACGTCCTTGTCGCCGTCCTTGTCGATGACCAGGAAGCCGACGCTGGAGGCGCCCGGCTTCAGCCTGACGTAGGCGAAGGCGCCGTAGGCGTCCCGGCCGGTGAAGGGGTGGGTGGCGGGCCAGGTGGTCGCCTCGCCGTCGGCGAGGTCGCCCCAGGCGTACAGGCCCCAGTCCGCGTAGTCGCCGTCGGTGCGCTTGTAGTGGACGACCGCGTAGTCGCGGGAGAAGGCGGTGGGGACCTCGGGGGGCGGCGGGGTGCCGGTGGCGGAGGCGGCGGTGGCGCTCGCGGTGCGTCCCGCCGAGTCGACGGCGACCGCCTTGTAGCGCAGCGCGGTACCGGCCGGTACGTCCTTGCCGAGGGTCTGGGTGACCTTGTACGGGGCGTGGTCGGCGGAGCCGAGCACCTTCCAGGGGCCGTTGCCGACCTGGGCGGCGAAGACGACCCGGTCGAGCTGTCCGCCGGTGACGCCGGCGTTCAGATCGACGGTGCCGGTGGCTCCGGCGGGCGGGGCGGTCAGGGTGAGGGCGGGCTTCGCGGCGGGCGCGTCGAGCCGTCCGGCCGCCTTGAGGACGACGGCGGATCCGGCCGGGACGGTGACGGTGACCCGGTGGCCCGCGTCGGAGGTCACGGTGGCGCGGGTGCCGTAGATGCCCCGGTAGGTCATGCCGGCCGAGCCGGTGGCGAAGGTGGCGGTCTTCGCCTCGGTGGCGTTGTTGAAGGCGACGACGTACTCGGCGCCGCTGCCGGCGTCCGTGCGGGTCATGGCGTAGACGCCGGCACCGTCGGCCGCGTACCGCTCCGTCTGGACGCCGTCGGTGAGGGCCGGGTTCTCCTTGCGGAGCCGGGCCAGGTCGGCGATCTGCCGGTACAGGGGCGCGGCGGTGTCGTAGGAGTCGCTGGCGTGGGTGCGGTCGGTGCCGATCTCGTCGTCGGCGAGGTAGTCGGGGACCTTGGAGGCGAACATGGTCTGGCGGGCGTCCTTGTCACCGCCCGCGCCGGTGAAGCCCTGTTCGTCGCCGTAGTAGACGACCGGGTTGCCGCGGCTGAGGAACATCAGCTCGTTGGCGAGGCGGTCCCTGCGCAGCAGTTCGGCGTCGGAGGCCTTCGGGTCGTCCTGCTTCAGGAAGGACCCGATGCGGCCCATGTCGTGGTTGCCGAGGAAGGTGACCTGCTCGTACGCGTTGGCCTTGTCGGTCGTGTACTTGTAGTCGTCACCGAAGACGGCCGCGAGCTTGCCCGCGCTGCCGCCCTGGGAGGCGTAGGCACGGGCGGCGTCCTGGAAGGGGAAGTCGAGGGTGGCGTCCAGGCGGCCCTGGGTGACGTACGGGGACGTCACGGAGGCGTCGGAGGAGAGGACCTCGCCGAACATGAAGAAGTTCTTGCGGCCGTGCCGGGCGGCGTAGGCGTCGAGCGCCGTGGCCCACTGGGTCCAGAACTCCATGCCGACCTGTTTGACGGTGTCGATGCGGAAGCCGTCGACGTCGAAGTCGCGCACCCAGCGTTCGTAGATCTTCTCCATGCCGCTGACGACCTCGGGACGCTCGGTCCACAGGTCGTCCAGGCCGGTGTGGTCGCCGTACTGGGCGCTCTCGCCGACGAAGGTGGAGTCACCCCGGTTGTGGTACATCGTCGGGTCGTTGAGCCACGAGGGGACCTTGAGGTTCTTCTCGGCGGCGGCGACGGCCGGGGGGTGCGGGAAGGAGGAGGTGCCCACGGCGGGGAACTTCCTGGTGCCGTCCGCGTAGTCGGTGTCGTCGAAGGGCCTGCCGTCCTCGGTCAGGTACGGGAAGGCGCCCTTGGACAGGTAGGCGTGCGACGCGTCCGTGGTGGTGAGGACGTCGGCGGTGTGGTTGGTGATGACGTCGAAGAAGACCTTCATGCCCTTGGCGTGCGCCTTGGCGATGAGGGCGGAGAGGTCCGCGTTGGTGCCGAAGTGCGGGTCGACCTGGGTGAAGTCGGTGATCCAGTACCCGTGGTACCCGGCGGAGGCCGCGCTGCCGGTGCCCTGCACGGGCCGGTTCTTGAAGATCGGCGCCAGCCAGATGGCGGTGGTGCCCAGGCCCTTGATGTAGTCGAGCCGCTGGGTGATGCCCTTGAGGTCACCGCCCTGGTAGAAGCCCTTGTCGGTGGGGTCGTAGCCGGTGGCCAGGCGGGAACCGGTCAGTCCGCCCCGGTCGTTGGACGGGTCCCCGTTGGCGAAACGGTCCGGCATGACGAAGTAGAACTGCTCGCGCGTGGCGTCGTGCCGGGCGGGCACGGCGGCGAGTCGCGCGTCGGAGGGCGGCGCGGGGGGCGGGGCGGGCGCGGCGGCCCCGGCGGCCTGCGGCTGGACGAGGGTGGCGGCGAGTGCGGCGACGGCGAGGGCCGCGACGCGTCTGCCCCGTCCGCTCTGCCCGCCCTGGTGGAAGCGGCGCCGAAGGGGCGCCGGCCATCTGGGTATCACGAGCGTGAACTCCTTGCGATGACGGCTCGATCGGGTCCGTGCCCGCGCCGCGGTACGGCTTCGTGGCCGGACGCCGGGCGTGACCGTATCCCTGACGAATCGTTTACAGCAAGGGTCTTGAAAACCGTGGCAAGAAATTTCACGGGACACCTCTGACACTCCCCCTCCTTCGGGGCGGCGGCTTCGGCCGGCTGTCACGCCGCTGCGAGGCGTGGGAGCGGCACGTCCTGACGGGCCGTCCGCCGACGGGGGCGCGGGCGCCCCGCGCACGCCGCGCGCGGCAGGAGGGAACCGCGCCGAACGGGCGCCGGCGGTGCCGCGCGGAAAGCGAAGGCGGAGAGCGGGGCGGCCCGGTGCGGCCTCTCCCCGGCCGGCGTGCCGCGAACCCTCCCCCGCGGGCGCGCCGCCCGCTAGGTCCTGTCGTCACATTCCCGTCGTCCGCCCGGAGGGCGGGCCTCGCGGCGTCAGGTGCGTGCTCTCGGCGTGCCGGGCCCTGACCCTCGTACCGGACGTACTCGGGTCTGGGCCCGGTGCGGCGAGAGTGCGTGCATGGCGTCGCGAGGCAGGCGGGAATGTGACGACAGGGCCTAGGGTGCGACGCGGCAGGTGACCGCCCGCGACCGATCCCGACACCTGGCGGTAACGAAAACGTCACGCTTGCAGGACCTTGCGGAAATTTTCTTGCAACGTCTTTCGCAAGGGATTGCAGTCTTGCTACGTTCCTCCCGCGCCCGGCGGCCGTCGATTGGGACAGACGGCACCCGCGGTCCTCCCAAGGGATGATCCGGGCACCCACTTCTAGGGAGTTCATATGCGACGTGGCATATCGATCGCCGCCGCGGTCACCGTGGTCGCGCTGGCCGCCTCGGCCTGCGGCGGGTCGGACAGCGACTCGTCGAGCAAGCCGAAGGACCCCAAGGACATCTCAGGGACGATCACGTACTGGGACACCTCGGACGCGGCGACCGAAGCCCCGACGTACAAGGCCCTGGTCAAGCAGTTCGAGGCCAAGTACCCGAAGATCAAGGTGAACTACCAGAGCGTTCCGTTCACCGACGTCGAGCAGAAGTTCAAGTCGGCCGCCAAGAGCGGCAAGGGCGCGCCCGACGTGGTCCGCACCGACGTCGGCCTGATGGCGGAGTACGCCTCGCTGGGCTACATCGCCCCGCTGGACGGCACCCCGGCCCTCAAGGACGCCTCCGACTTCAACGCGACGCCGCTGAACACCGCCAAGTACAACGGCAAGACCTACGGCGTCCCGTCGGTCACCGACACGCTGGGCCTGCTCTACAACAAGAAGCTGCTCAAGCAGGCCGGCATCGCCAAGCCGCCGGCCACCTGGGACGAGTTCATCACCGACTCCAAGGCCATCAAGCAGAAGACCGGGGCCTACGGCACCTACGTCAACCCGGACTCCTACTTCCTGCTGCCGCTGCTCTACAGCAACGGCGCGGACCTGGCCGACCCGTCCGGCAAGAAGATCACCATCAGCAACGACGCCGCCGTCACCGCGCTCACCACCGCGAAGAAGATCAACGACGAGGCCTCGATGAAGGTCGACTTCGCGAACGCCTACCAGAACATGCAGACGGCCTTCAAGAACGGCAAGGTCGCCATGCTGATCCAGGGCCCCTGGTCCGTCAGCGACGACCTCACCGGCTCGGCGTTCAAGGGCGACGAGTCCAACCTGGGCTTCGCCAACGTCCCGGCCGGCGCCGGCGGCAAGGCCCAGGCCCCGACCGGCGGCCACAACCTCACGGTCTACCAGGGCTCCGGCAACCTGGACGCCAGCTACCTGTTCACGCAGTTCATGACCTCCACCGAGAGCCAGATCGCCATCGCCAAGGGCACCGGCACGCTGCCGACCCGCAAGTCGGCGTACACCGGCGAGGTCACCGCCAACGCCAAGATCGCCGGCTTCAAGCCGATCCTGGAGCAGACCGCCCGCCCGCGCGTGGCCCTGCCGCAGGTCGGTTCGCTCTTCACCCCGCTGCAGCAGAACTACGTGAAGATCCTCCAGGGCGACCAGTCGGTCAAGGGCGGCCTCGACGCCACCGCCAAGGAGTTCCAGAAGCTCCTGCCCGGCTTCTCCATCGGCTGACCCGCACCCGCCGCAGGCCCTGCCGCCGCCGTACGGCAGCCGGCCGTGGCCGCGCGGCGGCCCGCCGTAGCGCTACGGCAACCGAAGGACACGCAGCCCCGGGGAAAGGACCTCCCCGCTGCCGCCCCGACCGGGGCTCCCCGGGGCTGCGGAACCACCCGACTTCGTCCGCGAAAGAGCCGATGAGTATGACGACCGCAGCGAGCACCGGACAGACCCACAAGACAGCGAGCGGCGACAGGTCCCCGCGCCCGGCCCGCCCCTCGGCGCTCAGGCGATCCTGGGACAAGTACTGGTACGCCTGGGCCATGGTGGCCCCGGTCGCCATCGTCATCACCCTGCTCGTCCTGTATCCGCTGGGGTACGGCTTCTACCAGTCGCTGACGAACGCGAACGAGTCGAACGTCGCCACCACCATCGGCGCCTTCCACCGCCCGGCCACCTACGACTTCGTCGGCCTCGACAACTACTGGCACGTCCTGTCGGGCGCGGACGGCGACTTCTACCCGCGCCTGGTGTGGACGGTCGTGTGGACCGTGTCCTGCGTGGTGCTCCAGGTCGGTCTCGGCATGGCGCTCGCCGTGCTGCTCAACCGCGAGATGCGGCTGCGCGGCTTCTACCGGGCGATGCTGATCCTGCCCTGGGCCGTCCCGTCGTTCATCGGCGTCTTCGCCTGGCGGCTGATGCTCAACTCCCAGTACGGCGTCTTCAACGACATCATCACGGCCTTCGGCCTGCCCGCGCAGAACTGGCTGGGCACCCCGCTGGCCCAGAAGATCGCCGTCATCATGGTCAACGTCTGGATCGGCATCCCCTTCAACATGGTCGCCCTGCTCGGCGGACTCCAGTCGATCCCCAAGGAGCTGTACGAGGCCGCCGAGATGGACGGCGCCTCGCCCTGGCAGCGCTTCGTCAACGTCACGCTGCCCGGCCTGAAGCCGGTCTCCAGCACGGTGATCCTGCTGGGCTGCATCTGGACGTTCAACATGTTCAACGTCATCTACCTGCTGCTGGGCAACAACACCACCGGCGACACCGACATCCTCGTCACCTTCGCCTTCCACAAGGCCTTCAACGGGATCTCCGACTACGCGGGAGCGGCCACCTACGGCATCATCATCCTCGCTCTCCTGCTGGCCTTCTCGACCTTCTACCGCCGCAGCACCCTGAAGTCCGAGCAGGCGTAAGGAGCCACCGCCATGACCGCAGCAACGCACGAGACCGGCGCCGCCGCGCCCGCTGCCGCCCCCGCCCGCCCCGCCGCCGCCGACGCGCGCCCGCGCAAGGTGCGCGGGCGCGAGGAGCGCAGTCCCTGGGCCTCCGTGGTCCTGCACTGCACGCTGATCCTCGCCACCGTGATCGCCGCGTTCCCCGTGGTGTGGATCCTGTTCATCTCGCTCGGCCCGAAGAACGCCTGGCAGGAGCCGGGGCAGGTGTTCAAGCACCTGAGCCTGCACAACTACAGCGACGTACTGGCCCATTCGGACCTGGCCAAGTGGTTCCTGAACACCGTCATCGTGGCGGGCGGCACCACCGTGCTCGGCGTCTTCCTCGCCTCGACCGCCGGATACGCCGTGTCCCGGATGCGGTTCCCGGGCAGCCGGCAGCTGATGTGGACGTTCCTGGTCACCCAGATGTTCCCCAGTATCGTACTGATCGTGCCGCTGTACCTGCTGATGTCCGAGTTGCACCTGCTCGACAACTACTTCGGGCTGATCCTGGCGTACGCGACCACGGCGGTGCCGTTCTGCGCCTGGATGATGAAGGGCTACTTCGACACCATCCCCAAGGAGATAGACGAGGCGGGCCGGGTGGACGGGCTCACCCCGATCGGCACCTTCTGGCGGCTGATCGTGCCGCTGGCCAAGCCGGGCCTGGCGGTGACCGCGTTCTACAGCTTCCTCACCGCCTGGGGCGAGGTCGCCTACGCGACGCAGTTCATGCAGTCCGACCACTACACGCTCGCCGTCGGCATCCGCACCTTCGCGCAGGACCAGCGCCCCGACTGGGCGTGGACCTCCGCCACCGCCATCATCATCACCATCCCGGCGGCCCTCGTGTTCATGCTCGTCCAGCGCAGCCTGGTCTCCGGGCTGACGGCCGGCGGCACCAAGTCCTGAGCGCACCCGGCTCCCCGGCCGCCCGCCGGCCGGCCCGCCGGGCCCGGCACCGGCGGGCCCGGCCGCCACCCCGGCCCCGCCCGCCGGTCCAGCGCCTTCGTCGTTCCCCTCGTACCCCTTAAGGGAATCCATGACCCAGCACGTCACCGACACAGTCCCCACCGAAGCCTCCGCCGCCGCCTCCGGGCGCCGGGAGTGGTGGCGCGACGCGGTCATCTACCAGGTCTACCCGCGCAGTTTCGCCGACGGCAACGGCGACGGCATGGGCGACCTGCCCGGCATCCGCGCCCGTCTGCCGTACCTGAAGAAGCTCGGGGTCGACGCCGTCTGGCTCTCGCCGTTCTACGCCTCCCCGCAGGCCGACGCCGGGTACGACGTCGCCGACTACCGGGCCATCGACCCGATGTTCGGCACCCTCACCGACGCCGACGACCTGGTCCGCGACGCCCACGCCCTGGGTCTGCGGGTCATCGTCGACGTGGTCCCCAACCACTGCTCCGACCAGCACGAGTGGTTCAAGCAGGCGCTGCGCGAGGGCCCCGGCTCCCCGCTGCGCGACCGCTTCCACTTCCGCACCGGCAAGGGCGACAGCGGCGAACTGCCGCCCAACGACTGGGAGTCCATCTTCGGCGGGCCGGCCTGGACCCGGGTCACCGAGCCGGACGGCACCCCGGGCCAGTGGTACCTGCACCTGTTCGCGCCCGAGCAGCCCGACTTCAACTGGGACCACCCGGCCGTGCACGACGAGTTCCGCTCCATCCTGCGGTTCTGGCTGGACCTGGGCATCGACGGCTTCCGCATCGACGTGGCGCACGGCCTGGTCAAGGCCGCCGGGCTGCCCGACATCGGCCACGACGAGCAGGTCAAGCTGCTCGGCACGCAGGCCGTCCCGTACTTCGACCAGGACGGCGTGCACGAGATCTACCGCAGCTGGCGCCGGATCCTGGAGGAGTACGCCGGGGACCGGATCGCCGTCGCCGAGGCCTGGACGCCGACCGTGGAGCGCAGCGCCCTGTACCTGCGCCCCGACGAGCTGCACCAGGCGTTCAACTTCTCCTACCTGACGACCGGTTGGGACGCGGCCGAGCTGCGCGACGTCATCGACCGCTCGCTGCGCGCCATGAACGCCGTGCACGCGCCCGCGACCTGGGTGCTCTCCAACCACGACGTCGTACGGCACTCCACGCGCCTCGCGGAAGGGGACGAGGCGCGTGGTCTGCGCCGGGCCCGGGCGGCGACGCTGCTGATGCTCGCGCTGCCCGGCTCGGCGTACCTCTACCAGGGCGAGGAGCTGGGTCTGCCCGAGGTCGTCGACCTGCCCGACGAGGTCCGCCAGGACCCGGCGTTCTTCCGCAGCTCGGGCCAGGACGGCACCCGCGACGGCTGCCGGGTGCCCCTGCCGTGGTCCGGGCAGCTCCCGCCGTTCGGTTTCGGTCCCGTCGAGGGCGGCCCGAGCTGGCTGCCGCAGCCCGCGAGCTGGCGCGCCCTGACCGTCGAGGCGCAGGAGGGCGACCCCAACTCCACGCTGGAGTTCTACCGCAGCGCGCTCGCCGTCCGCCGCGAGCACCCCGCGCTGGGCGCCGGCCGCCAGATCACCTGGCTGGACAGCCCCGAGGGCACGCTCTCCTTCCGTCGCGACACCGACGAGGGCTCCTTCGTGTGCACGGTCAACCTGACCGCCACACCGGTCACGCTGGCCACACCGGGCACTCTTCTGCTCGCCAGCTCCGACGTGGGGCCCGGCACCGACTTGACGCAACTTCCCGGGGACTGCGCCGTCTGGTGGGCAGTCTGAGATGCAGCCGGTACAGTCCACTCCTGTGACCACACGGCTTGCCGACATCGCTGCGCAGGCGGGGGTGAGCGAAGCGACCGTCAGCCGCGTCCTGAACGGGAAGCCGGGCGTCGCCGCCACCACCCGCCAGTCCGTGCTCGCCGCACTCGACGTTCTGGGCTACGAACGTCCGGTGCGGCTGCGCCAGCGCAGTGAGGGCCTGGTGGGCCTGATCACCCCGGAGCTGGAGAATCCCATCTTCCCGGCGCTCGCCCAGGTGATCGGGCAGGCGCTGACCCGGCAGGGGTACACCCCGGTGCTGGCCACCCAGACGCCGGGCGGGTCCACCGAGGACGAGCTGACCGAGATGCTGGTGGACCGCGGGGTCGCGGGCATCATCTACGTCTCCGGACTGCACGCGGACACCACGGCCGACATGGAGCGCTACGAGCGGCTGCGCGCCCAGGGCGTGCCGTTCGTCCTGGTCGACGGCTTCTCGCCGAAGGTGCAGGCGCCGTTCATCTCCCCCGACGACCGGGCCGCCATGACGCTGGCCGTCACCCACCTCGTCTCGCTGGGCCACCACCGGATCGGTCTGGCCCTCGGGCCGAAGCGGTTCGTGCCGGTGCAGCGCAAGATAGAGGGCTTCGTGCGCGCGATGCAGGACCAGCTGGGCCTGGCGCCCGACGCCGTGGAGACGGAGCTGGTCCAGCACTCCCTGTACACGCTGGAGGGCGGCCAGGCCGCGGCGACGTCGCTCATCGCGCGAGACTGCACCGCGATCGTGTGCGCCAGCGACATGATGGCGCTCGGTGCCATCCGCGCGGCCCGGCAGCAGGGCATGGCGGTTCCCCGGGACTTCTCCGTCGTCGGCTTCGATGACTCCCCGCTGATCGCCTTCACCGACCCGCCGCTGACCACGGTCCGCAAGCCGGTCCCGGCGATGGGCCAGGCGGCGGTGCGCACGCTGCTGGAGGAGATCGGCGGGACGCCCGCGCCGCACAGCGAGTTCGTGTTCATGCCCGAGCTGGTGGTCCGCGGCTCGACGGCGTCGGCGCCCAAGCCCCGCTCCTGACCCCGCCCTCAGCTCGCCGCCGCGCCCGCCCCCGCGTCCGCGCCCGCCGCGGAACAGGCGCGCGGGACCCGGCCGGGGCATCACCGGCGGAAGAGGGCTTTTCTGGCACACTCTGTGCCTATGGGTGATACGGCCGTGACTCGACGGGAAGGTCCCGGAAAGGGCCTTCCGTACCCCGTCACGGCCGGCGGGCGCACCCCGCCCGCGCGCCGGCCGCGGGCCCCGCGCCGGCCCCGCCTCTGGTTCGAGATCCTGCTGATCGCGGTGAGTTACTGGACGTACTCCCTGATCCGCAACGCGGTCCCGGAGCAGAAGGCGGCGGCCCTGCGCAACGCCGACTGGGTCTGGCACACCGAGCACCGCCTGGGCATCGCCGTCGAGCAGGCCGTCAACCATGCCGCCGACTCGGTGACTTGGCTGATCGTCGGCATGAACTACTACTACGCGACCCTGCACTTCGTGATCACCGTGGGCGTCCTGGTGTGGCTCTACCGCGTCCACCCCGGCCGGTACGCGGCGGCCCGCCTCGCCCTCTTCGCGACCACCGGCACGGCCCTGCTCGGTTACTACCTGTACCCGCTGGCGCCGCCGCGTCTGATGGCGGGCGGTCGCTTCGTCGACACCGTCCAGGTGCACCACACCTGGGGCTCCATGGCCTCCGGCGACCTCAAGCACATGTCCAACCAGTACGCCGCGATGCCGTCCATGCACATCGGCTGGTCCCTGTGGTGCGGTCTGACCCTGCTCGCCCTGGCCACCGTGCCGTGGGTGCGGGTCCTCGCCGCCCTCTACCCCGCGGTGACCCTGGTCGTCATCGTCGCCACCGCCAACCACTTCTGGCTGGACGCGGTCGGCGGGGTGCTCTGCCTGGCCCTCGGCCTCACCGCCGCGCGGGCCTGGTACGGCGTCCTGCCGCACGCCCTGCCGAGGGCGGCCTGGCAGGCGGCGGGGGCGTAGGCGCGGGCCGGGGCGGGGGCCCGCGCCCCCGCCTCCTCACATCTCGTAGAAGAGCGACTCCACGACGCCCCTGGCCCGGCGTGCGGTGCGCCGGTAGGCGTCGAGCATGTCGCCGACGTGACCGGGTCCGTAGCCGAGGTAGCGGCCCACGGCGGCCAGTTCCCGCGACTCGGTGGGGAACGTGTCGCCCGCCCGGCCGCGTACCAGCATCACCGCGTTGCGCACCCGGGTGGCCAGCAGCCACGCCTCGTCCAGGACGACGGCGTCCTCCTCGGTGACCAGACCGGCCGCCCGTGCCGCGGCGAGCGCCTGCCGGGTGCGGGTCGTGCGCAGGCCCGCCACCTCGGCGCCGTGCCGCAGCTGCAGCAGCTGCACGGTCCACTCCACGTCGGAGAGACCGCCGGGTCCGAGCTTGGTGTGCAGTTTGGGATCGGCGCCGCGCGGCAGCCGCTCGGACTCCATGCGGGCCTTCAGCCGCCGGATCTCGCGCACCGCGTCCTCGCCGAGGCCGCCCGCCGGGTACCGCAGCGGATCGATCAGCGCGGTGAACCGCCGTCCCAGGTCCTCGTCCCCGGCCACCGGCTCGGCCCGCAGCAGCGCCTGCGACTCCCACACCAGCGACCAGCGCCGGTAGTAGGCCTCGTACGCCTTGAGGGTGCGCACCACCGGTCCCGACTTGCCCTCGGGGCGCAGTCCCGCGTCGATGAGCAGCGGCGGGTCGGCGCTCGGGATCTGGAGCAGCCTGCGCATCTCGGCGACCACGCGGCCCGCGGCGTCGGCGGCCTCCCGCTCGTCGGCGCCCTCGCGCGGCTCGTGCACGAACAGCACGTCGGCGTCGGAGCCGTAGCCCAGTTCGTGACCGCCGAAGCGGCCCATGCCGATGACGGCGAACCGGGTCGGCAGCGTGTCCCCCCACCCGTCGCGCACCACCGCCCGCAGGGTGCCGGCGAGCGTCGCCGCCGTCAGGTCCGACACGGCGCCGCCCACCCGGTCCACGAGCGGGCCCGGGTCGGTCTCGGCGGGCTGGGCCTCGGTGCCGTAGGAGCCGACGATGTCGCCGGCGGCGGTGCGGAACAGCTCCCGCCGGCGCACCCCGCGCGCGGCCGTGACGCCCTGTTCGGCGCTCTCGGCACGGCCGACGGCGGCGAGGATCTCCTGTTCCAGCTGGGCCCGGCCGCGCGGCCGGAGGCCGCCCGCGTCGCCGCCGCCGTCGCCGAGCAGCGCCACCGCCTCCGGTGCCCGCATCAGCAGGTCGGGGGCGAGGCGTCCGGCGGACAGGACGCGGGCCAGGTTCTCGGCGGCGGCGCCCTCGTCGCGCAGCAGCCGCAGGTACCAGGGGGTCTTGCCGAGCGCGTCGGAGACCTTGCGGAAGTTGAGCAGTCCGGCGTCCGGGTCGGCGGAGTCCGCGAACCAGCCCAGCAGCACGGGCAGCAGGGTGCGCTGGATGGCGGCCTTGCGGGTGACGCCGGAGGCGAGGGCCTCCAGGTGGCGCAGGGCGGCGGCCGGGTCGGCGTACCCGAGCGCGACCAGCCGCTCGCGGGCCGCCTCGGTGCTGAGCCGGACCTCACCGGGGGCGAGCTGCGCGACGGCGTCGAGCAGCGGCCGGTAGAAGATCTTCTCGTGCAGGCGCCGTACGACACCGGTGTGCCGTTTCCACTCCCGCGTCAGGTCGGCCACCGGGTCGGCGCGCAGGCCGAGCGAGCGGCCCAGGCGGCGCAGGTCCGCGTCGTCCTCGGGCAGCAGGTGGGTGCGGCGCAGCCGGTAGAGCTGGATGCGGTGCTCCATGAAGCGCAGGAAGCGGTAGGCCTCGTCGAGCCGGCCGGCGTCCGCGCGGCCGACGTAGCCGCCCGCGGCCAGGGCCTGGAGGGCGTCCAGGGTGGTGCCGCTGCGCAGGGAGGCGTCGGCGCGGCCGTGCACGAGCTGGAGGAGCTGCACGGCGAACTCGACGTCCCGCAGCCCGCCGGGCCCGAGTTTCAGCTCGCGCTCGACCTCGCCGACGGGGATGTTCTCGACGACCCGGCGGCGCATCTTCTGCACGTCGGCGACGAAGTTCTCCCGCTCGGCGGCCTGCCAGACCAGCGGGGAGAGCGCGGCGACGTACTCCGCGCCCAGGCGCTCGTCCCCGGCGACCGGGCGGGCCTTCAGCAGCGCCTGGAACTCCCAGGTCTTCGCCCACCGCTGGTAGTAGGCGACGTGGCTGCTCAGGGTCCGTACGAGCGGGCCGTTGCGCCCCTCGGGCCGCAGGTTGGCGTCGACGGGCCAGATGCTGCCCTCGACGGTCGTCTCGGAGCAGACGCGCATCATCCGCGAGGCGAGACGGGTGGCGGCGCGCAGCGCGGCGGTCTCGTCGCCGCCGTCCTCGTGCGCGCTCTCCCCCACGAAGATGACGTCGACGTCGGAGACGTAGTTCAGTTCGTGGCCGCCGCACTTGCCCATGGCGATCACGGCGAGCCGGCACAGCGCGGCGTCCTCGGGCGCCTCGGCGGCCGCGATGCGCAGCGCGGCGCGCAGCGTGGCGGTGGCGAGGTCGGCCAGTTCGGCGGCGGTCTCGGCGACGCCGGTGGTGCCGCACACGTCGCGCGCGGCGATCGACAGCAGGCAGCGGCGGTAGGCGACGCGCAGCGCGACGGGGTCACCGGCCTCGGCGAGGCCGCGCTCGAACTCGGCCAGCCCCGGGTGCAGGTCCTGCGGCTCGTAGGTGACGAGGGCGCGCCAGTCCCCGGCGTGCCGGGCGAGGTGGTCGCCGAGCGCGGCGGACGCGCCGAGCACGCCGAGGAGCCGGTCGCGCAGGGGCTTGGCCGCTATCAGCGTGTCGAGCAGTTCCCGCCGGGCGGTCGGGGAGGGCTGGGCCTCCAGCAGCCGCACCAGCCCGCCCAGGGCGAGGTCCGGGTCGGCGGTGGCGCCGAGCGCCTCCAGCAGCACCGGGTCGTTGCGCACCGGCGCCAGCTCGGCGCTGTCCAGCAGCCGTTCGGCGGCCAGGGCATCGGTGAAGCCGTGCCGCAGCAGCCGAGTGAAGGTACTGCTCCTGCGCCCCGGCGCCGTCATCCCGGCCTCCCGTCGGATCTACGTGGTCCTGGCCAGAGCGTAGCGGGAGACTCCCCCTACGGCTGCGGAGCGGGGCGCCGGCGGTCCGGAAGGGGACCGTGCGTCAGCAGTTCACCTGCTCTTCACCTGCTGGGCCGGGCACGGCGGCACGGCATCACTTTGGCGTGTGCATGCTCTTCCCCGCCGAGTCTCCTCATTCCCCGGAGGTAACCGTGTCCGACAGTCCCCTCGCTGCCGACAGCCGTTGCGGCGCTCCCCTCGGCCCCGGCAAGCGGGCGCTGCGCCGCGGCCGCGCCGCCCTGGCGTCCGCCGCGGCCCTCGCGGCCGCGGCGGCGGGCCTGTGGACGGGCCTGAGCGGCGGCGCCGCGTCCGCGCAGGCGGCGACCGCGGTGCCCGCGCCGGACCACGTGGTCGTCGTGGTCTTCGAGAACCACGCCTACAGCCAGGTGATCGGCTCCTCCAGTGCCCCGTACCTGAACTCCCTCAAGTCCGGCGGCGCGAACCTCACCCAGGCCTACGCCGAGACCCACCCCAGCCAGCCCAACTACTTCGCCCTGTTCTCCGGCTCCACCCAGGGCGTCACCGACGACAGCTGCTACACGCCCGGCTTCTCCTCGGCACCGAACCTGGCCTCCGAGCAGCTCGCCGCAGGCCGCAGCTGGGCCAGCTACAACGAGACGCTGCCCAGCCAGGGCTCGACGACGTGCAGCAGCGGCAAGTACGCCCGCAAGCACAACCCGTGGTTCGGCTTCAGCAACGTGCCGACGTCGTCGGCGAAGACGTTCGCGCAGTTCCCGACGGACTACTCGACGCTCCCCCAGATGTCCTTCGTCACCCCGAACCTGTGCAGCGACATGCACGACTGCTCGGTCTCCACGGGCGACACCTGGCTGAAGAACAACCTCGGCGCGTACGCCACCTGGGCGAAGACGCACAACAGCCTGCTCGTCGTCACCTTCGACGAGGACGACAAGCTCAGCGGCAACCGCATCCCCACCGTCCTGTACGGCCAGCCGGTCGCTGCCGGCTCGACCAGCGCCACCACCTACAACCACTACGACCTGCTGCGCACCCTGGAGGACACGCAGCGCCTGAGCACGCACGCGGGCAACGCGGCGAACGCCCACGACATCACGGGCGTCTGGGCGTCCTGACATGTACGTAGCGGACAGCCGCGCGGGCACCGCGCACGCACCGGCGTCCGCGGAAGGCGCCGCCCGGCCGGGTGCCGGGCGGCGCCGCGCCGCGGTCGCCCCCACGGTCCTCGCCCTGGGCACGGTCAGCCTGATCACCGACGTGTCGTCGGAGATGGTGACGGCGGTACTGCCGCTGTACCTGGTCACGGGCCTCGGGCTCTCCCCGCTGGGCTTCGGCCTGCTGGACGGCGTCTACAACGGCTTCTCGGCCCTGGTCCGGCTGGCCGGGGGCCACCTGGCCGACCGGGGCAGGGGCGGCCACAAGTGGGTGGCCGGGCTGGGCTACGGCATCTCGGCGCTGTGCAAGCCGCTGCTGCTGCTCGTGCACAGCCTCACCCCCATCGGTCTGGTCCTGGCCGCCGACCGCACCGGCAAGGGCCTGCGCACCGCCCCGCGCGACGCGCTGATCTCCTTGTCCAGCACCCCGGAGACGAGGGGCCGCGCCTTCGGCGTCCACCGCGCGATGGACACGGCGGGCGCGCTGCTGGGCCCGCTGGCGGCGTTCTGGATCCTGCGGGCGACGGTGGACGGCTACGACGCGGTCTTCACGGTGAGCTTCTGCGTGGCGGCGGCGGGGGTGGTGGTCCTGGTCCTGTTCGTACCGTCCGGCCGGACCGGGCGTCCCCCGGCAAAACCCCCGCGCGAACACCCCGCCCCAGGTGAGGCACCCGCGCCGCGTGAGGCGCCCACCCCGCGTGAGGCGCCCACCCCGCGTGAGGCGACCGCGCCGCGTGAGGCGCCCGCGCCCCGTGAGGCGCCCGCCCCGCCCACGCCCCTCACCCCCTCCACGCCCCCCACCCTGCGCGCGGCCCTCGCCCTGCTCCGCCACCGTGACCTGCGCCGGATCACCCTCTGCGCCCTCCTCCTGGGGCTGGCCACGGTCAGCGACTCCTTCGTCTACCTCCTGCTCCAGCGCCGCCTGGGCGTCCCCGACCGCTGGTTCGCGCTGCTCCCGCTGGGCACGGCGGCGGCGTTCCTGCTGCTGGCGGTCCCGCTGGGCCGGCTGGCGGACCGGGTGGGCCGCTGGACGGTCTTCGTGGCCGGCCATGGCGCCCTGCTCCTCGCCTACGCCCTGCTGCTCACCTCCTGGCACGGCACCGCGCTGCCGTACGCGGTCCTGCTCCTGCACGGCACGTTCTACGCGGCGACGGACGGCGTCCTGATGGCGGCGGCCTCGGACGGCGTACCACCGGAACTGCGCTCCTCGGGCCTGGCCCTGGTCCAGACGGGCCAGGCCACGACCCGCTTCGTCTGCTCGCTGGCCTTCGGGGCGGCGTGGACCGTGTGGGGCGACCGCACGGCACTGACGGCATCGACACTGATCCTGGCGGCGTGCGCGGTGCTCTCCTGCTCCCTGCGCCCCCGCCCGAAAGGCACGGCACCGGCATGACGGCACGCGCCCGCATCATGATCCTGCTCGGGACGGTCCTCGTCCTGGCGGCGGTGGCGGTGGCCTCCGTGCTGCACGCCACGGCCCGCGCGGACCGCCGCGGCCTGCCGCAGGCGGGCGGCCCCCGGGTGTCGCCGGGCGAGGTGACCCTGACGGCCCCCGGCCGGATGGTCTTCCGCAACATGGCGTGGGGCCCGCACCGCGACGAACTGACGACGGTCCCGTCCACCGACCCCGCCGCCCCGCGCACCGCCTCGGGCGTCAAGTGCCTGCGCTTCTACGCCGCCGCGGGCACCGGAGTGTGCCTCCAGTCGGTGCACGGCCCGGTCTCGGACACCTACCGCGCCCTGATCCTGGACGCCCGGCTCAAGGAGCGCACGCGGTACGACGTCCCCGGCATCCCCTCGCGCGCCCGCGTCTCCCCCAGCGGCCGCTTCGCGGCATGGACGGCGTTCGTGGGCGGAGACTCGTACGCGGGCACGGACTTCTCGACCCGCGCGGCGATCGTGGACGTCCGCACGGGGAGGCTGATCCCCACCCTGGAGAAGTTCCGCATCGTCAAGGACGGCCGGCCCTACACGTCCCCCGACGTGAACTTCTGGGGCGTCACCTTCGCACCGGACGACCGCACCTTCTACGCCACGCTGGCGACGAAGGGCAAGACGTACCTGGTGAGAGGCGACCTGACGGCGAACACCCTCACCACGGTCCACCAGAACGTCGAATGCCCGTCCCTGTCCCCGGACGGCACGCGCATCGCCTACAAGAAACGGGTACCGGGCCTGCCCGGGGACGCCCCCTGGCGCCTGTACGTCCTGGACCTCCGGACGATGCGCGAAACGCCCCTGGCAGAACCCAGGAGCGTGGACGACCAGGCGGTCTGGCAGGACCCCCGGACCATCGTCTACGCCCTGCCCGGCGACTACGGCGCGGACCTGTACGCGGTCCCCGCCGACGGCACGGGCCGCTCGCGCCGCATCAGCACGGCGGCGGTGTCACCGGCGTTCACCGACCGGCCGGCGGTTCCGGCTGCGCCGCCCCCGGACTCCAGGCACTGACGGGCAGGCCGCTTCCCGCCCTCCCTTCGGTGCTGCCGCGGGCCGGACCGGCCGGTGGGGCCGGCGGAGCGGCCCCACCGGCATCGCCACCGCGCCCCTACAGCACCGGCAGATGCTTCCGCAGCTCGAACGCCGTGACCTCGGAGCGGTACTCCTCCCACTCCTGCTTCTTGTTGCGCAGGAAGAAGTCGAAGACGTGTTCGCCGAGGGTCTCTGCGACGAGGTCGCTGTTCTCCATGAGGGTCAGGGCCTCGCCGAGGTTCTGCGGGAGGGGTTCGATGCCCATGGCGCGGCGTTCGGCGTTGGAGAGGGCCCACACGTCGTCCTCGGCGCCGGGCGGGAGTTCGTAGCCCTCCTCGATGCCCTTGAGGCCGGCGGCGAGCAGGACGGCGTAGGTCAGGTACGGGTTCGCGCCGGAGTCGATCGAGCGGACCTCGACGCGGGCCGAGCCGGTCTTGCCGGGCTTGTACATCGGGACGCGGACCAGGGCGCTGCGGTTGTTGTGGCCCCAGCAGATGTAGGACGGGGCCTCGCCGCCGGCGCCCGCCGTGCGCTCGCTGCCGCCCCAGATGCGCTTGTAGGAGTTGACCCACTGGTTGGTGACGGCCGAGATCTCCGCCGCGTGGCGCAGCAGGCCCGCGATGAAGGAACGGCCGACCTTGGAGAGCTGGTACTCGGCGCCGGACTCGTAGAACGCGTTCCGGTCGCCCTCGAAGAGGGAGAGGTGGGAGTGCATGCCGGAGCCCGGGTACTCCGAGAACGGCTTCGGCATGAAGGTCGCCTGCAGGCCCTGCTCCAGCGCGACCTGCTTCATGACCAGGCGGAACGTCATGATGTTGTCGGCGGTGGAGAGCGCGTCGGCGTAGCGCAGGTCGATCTCCTGCTGGCCCGGCGCGCCCTCGTGGTGGGAGAACTCCACCGAGATGCCCATCGACTCCAGCATGGTGATCGCCTGGCGGCGGAAGTCCATGCCGATGGCCTGCGGGGTGTGGTCGAAGTAGCCGGAGTTGTCGGCGGGCGTGGGGCGGGAGCCGTCCAGCGGGCGGTTCTTCAGCAGGAAGAACTCGATCTCCGGGTGGGTGTAGAAGGTGAAGCCCAGGTCGGAGGTGCGGGCGAGGGCGCGCTTGAGGACGTAGCGGGGGTCGGCGAAGGACGGGGAGCCGTCCGGCATGAGGATGTCGCAGAACATGCGGGCCGTGCCGGGGGCCTCCGCCCGCCAGGGCAGGATCTGGAACGTGGACGGGTCCGGCTTGGCGATCATGTCGGACTCGTAGACGCGCGCGAAGCCCTCGATGGCGGAGCCGTCGAAGCCGATGCCCTCGTCGAAGGCCTGTTCCAGCTCGGCGGGGGCCACGGCCACGGACTTGAGGAAGCCCAGCACGTCCGTGAACCACAGGCGTACGAACCGGATGTCGCGCTCCTCCAACGTCCGGAGCACGAACTCCTGCTGCTTGTCCATCTTCCGCTTCCCCATCCTTGCTGGTCAGGCCGCCTGTGTCCGTACGTCGGCACGGGAGGCGGTCGGGCACGCGAGCATCACACCACACCAGCGTTTCACGCGCGTTGCGGACCTTGATCGTCCGGTGGCCGCCGGGCCGAACGCCGCGCGGACGGGCGGTGTACTGCCCTGCCGCCCATCTTGCCTCCTGAGCGGCCTCCTCGTAATGGCCGAGTCGTTTCGCGAGTGAGCGACGCCACGCCCGTTTAATTTGCATCTCAAATGCAAGTTTCAATACCGTTCACCTCAGTCGAGCGATCGAACTGTCGAGCGATCCGGTCGAGCCTTCGAGGAGTCACGATGCTGTCCGAACAGTCAGCAGCCACCGTCCGCGCCACCCTGCCCGCCGTGGGCGGTGCCATCGGCGAGATCACCGAGCTGTTCTACGCCAAGCTGTTCGACGCTCACCCGGAACTGCTGCGCGACCTGTTCAACCGTGGCAACCAGGCCTCCGGCGCCCAGAAGCAGGCCCTCGCGGGATCCATCGCCGCCTTCGCGACGTACCTGGTGAACAACCCGGACCAGCGCCCCGACCTGATGCTGCACCGCATCGCCCACAAGCACGCCTCCCTCGGCATCGTCCCCGAGCAGTACCCGATCGTCCACGAACACCTGTTCGCCGCCATCGCCGAGGTCCTCGGCGAGGCCGTGACGGCCGAGGTCGCCGCCGCCTGGACCGAGGTCTACTGGCTGATGGCCAATGCCCTCATGGCGATCGAGAAGCGCCTGTACGAGCAGAGCGAGCAGACCGGCTGGCGCGAGTGGAAGGTGGTCGAGCGGATCGAGGAGACCGCCGACGTCGCCACCTTCAGGCTGCGCCCCGCCGACGGGGGTCCGGTGCCCGGCTACCGCGCCGGCCAGTACGTCTCCGTCGGCGTCACCCTCGCGGACGGCGCCCGGCAGATCCGCCAGTACAGCCTGACCGCGGCGCCCGGCTCCCCGGAGCGGCAGTTCGCCGTCAAGCGGGTGAGCGGCGACGCCACGACCCCCGACGGCGAGGTCTCCAACCACCTGCACGCCCACGTGCGCGAGGGCGACGTCCTCCAGCTGTCCGCCCCCTACGGCGACCTCGTCCTGGAGGACACCGCCGCGCCGCTGCTGCTCGCCTCCGCGGGCATCGGCGTCACCCCGATGATCGCCATGCTGGACCAGCTCGCCGAGGCCGGCCACAGCGCCCCGGTGACCGTCGTGCACGCCGACCGCTCCCCCGCTGCGCACGCCCTGCGGGCCGACCACGAGGCGTACGCGGCCAAGCTGGCGGACGCGCGCACGGTCTTCTTCTACGAGCAGTACGACGAGGACGCGGCGGACGCGGCGGGCGCCGGCCGGCCCGGTCTGGCCGACCTCGGCGACGTCGAGGTCCCGGCCGGCACCCAGGCCTACCTGTGCGGCCCGCTGCCGTTCATGCGCGCGGTGCGCGAGCAGCTCCTCGCCAAGGGTGTGGCCGCGGCCGACATCCACTACGAGGTCTTCGGCCCGGACCTGTGGCTGGCCAAGGAGGCCACCGAGGCGGCCTGAGAGCCGTACCGCCGGGCGGTCGCGTGGCCCGACGGCCGCCTGACCTGACGGCTGCGCGGCCCGGCCCGGTGTGAAAGCCGCCGGCCGGAAGCGGTTCCCCCGACCGCCTCCGGCCGGCTTTTTCCGTTCCCGTCTCCCGTCCGCCTGACCGGCCTCCCGCTCACCGGCGGGCCGCTCACCGGCCGGCCCGTCGCCCTGGGGGGTGCCGTGGGTCTGGTGGCTGACTCAGGTGGCGCGGGGAGTCCACCGGGTCACGTGGGTCCGCTGGGTCATGTGAGTCCGCTAGCTCAGGTGGGTCCACTGAGGCAGGTGAGTCCGCTAGCTCAGGTGGATCCGTCGGGTTCCGCCCCGCAGCTGCCGGTTCCGGTCAGTCCTCCGTGCCGGCCGGTCGCCGGGCGCTCGGCAGGCCCAGCAGCAGCGGACCCGTCGGGGAAGCGACCATGTCGGCGACGGTGAGCGGGTCGAGGGCGGCGTAGAACGCCTCCTGGGCCCGGCGCAGGGCACCGCGCAGGCGGCAGTCGGAGTTCAGCGGGCACGGGGTCGGACCACCCTCGCAGTCCGCGACGTCGCCCTCGCCCTCCAGGGCGCGCACGATCGCGCCGACGGACGCGCCGCGGCCCGCCTCCGTGAGGGTCAGGCCGCCACCCCGGCCGCGGCGGGCCGCGAGCAGCCCGCGGTGCTGGAGTTCGGCGACGACCTTCGCGGCGTGCGTGTACGGCACGCCCATGTCCGCCGCGACCTCCCGGGTCGTGGGGCTGGACCCGCCCGCGACGGCGAGCCTCATCAGGACGCGCAGCGCCATGTCGGTGGAGCGCAGCAGCCGCATGCGGCAAGCCTAGATAATGCGCATCTGCGGTTCAACTTATCCGGCGCCCACGTTCGCCGCGCGGCCCGCCGACGCTCACCTCCGCCGCGCAGCCCGTCGCCGCTCGCCTCTGGCGCTTCCCGGTCTCCCCCGTGCCCCGCCCTCCCCACTACGATCAGCACGCCTCACCCTCGGCGCACCCGCTCCCCGCTCCACCCGCCCCGCTCCATCCGACCGTGACACGAAGGACTCCCCCATGGGCTCCGCCAAGAAGCCGGACAGCACCGCAGCCGGGCAGCGCAAGGCGCGCATCGAGGAGATGCGCCGTGCCGACCGGTCCCGGGAGCGCCGCAACCGCCTCCTGGCCATCGCGGCGAGCGTGGTCGTCGTCGCGGGCCTGGCCGTCGGCGGTGTGGTGCTGGTCCAGTCGCGGTCCGACGACACGGCACCGGTCGCGGAGGCGAGCGCGTCCGCGGCGACGCCGACCGGCGTGAGCGGCATGAGCGGCAAGAACGGCCAGGACGCGGCGGACCCGAGCGGGGGGAACGGCAAGGGCGGCAAGGGTGGTTCCGGCCGCTTCGTCACGGGCGCGGACGGCGTGCGGACCTGGCAGGGCACGCTCGGCCGCACCCACACCACCGCTCCGGTGACCTACCCGATGGAGCCCCCGGTCGGCGGCGACCACAACCCGGTCTGGCAGAACTGCGACGGCGACGTCTACACCGCCCCGCTGAAGAACGAGCACGCCGTGCACGCCCTGGAGCACGGCGCGGTCTGGGTGACGTACAACGCCAAGGCCTCCGAGGCGGATGTGGCCGCGCTCGCGGCGAAGGTCCGCCGCACGCCGTACACGCTGATGAGCCCGGTGCCCGGCCAGAAGGACCCGATCATGCTCTCGGCGTGGGCGCACCAGCGCACGGTGACGGGTGCGACCGACCCGGCCGTGGACGCGTTCCTCGCCAAGTTCGTGCAGGGCCCGCAGACGCCGGAGCCGGGCGCCGCCTGCACGGGCGGGGTGGGCCGGTGAGGGTCGCCGGGCTGGTCGCGGGCGCCGTCGCCACGGCGGTGGTCGCGGCCGGGGCGATCACCTACGCGGTCGCCGCGGGCGAGGACGGCGGGCCCGGCGGCGGCGCGGCCGTCCCGGCGGCCACGGCCCAGGCACGCGGACAGGCCACGGCACCGGCCCTGGCCGTCCCGGCCGCCTCGTCCGCGGACGCCGGTTTCGCCCGGGACATGGCGGTCCACCACCAGCAGGCCGTGGAGATGTCGTACATCGTGCGCGACCGCACGAGCGACACGGAAGTGCGCCGTCTCGCCTACGACATGGCGCAGACCCAGGCCAACCAGCGCGGCATGCTGCTGGGCTGGCTGGACCTGTGGGGGCTGCCGAAGGTGTCGGCGGACCCGCCGATGGCGTGGATGGGAATGGGGAACACCGCTTCCGCCGGAGGCGGTACGGCCGGGGCGGACGCCAGGGACGGGGCGAACGGGACAGACGGGGCGGACGGGGCGCTGATGCCCGGCATGGCCACCGACACCGAGCTGAAGAAGCTCGGCCGGCTCCGGGGCAGGCAGGCCGAGGTGTTCTACCTCCGGCTGATGACGGCCCATCACCGGGGCGGCATCCACATGGCGCAGGCGTGCGCCGCCCAGTGCACGGTGGGCGTGGAGAAGCGGCTGGCGCAGGGCATGGTGGACGCGCAGCAGTCGGAGATCCGGCTCATGGCCGACATGCTCAACGAGCGCGGGGCAGCGTCCCGTTAGGGTCCGGACGACCCCCGTCGCACGACCGTACGGCGCCCGCTTCCTGAGCACGGGCGACCGGAATCCGGGGAACGAAGACCGCAATTCATGCCCTATACACCGGTCCTGACGGTTCCTTGGGCTTCTCTTGGCCTGCCCATTCCCCTGGCATGAACGGTTCTTCGGGAAGAGTGGCACTCGATCGTGTGATCCATTCAGGGGCCGAACCGCCGCGGCCGGCATGCGGATCACGCGAGGTCCCACCACTCATTGCGTTACATGCGATCCGCATCGCAGGGGGTTATATGAGATCCAACCGCGCCACCGTGCGTACCGGAGTGAGCCTGGCAGCGACACTGCCGATGGTCGCCGGTGCGCTGGTGCTCGGCATACCCGCGGCCCACGCCGCGGGCCACCCGGACGCCCGCCACGCGATCGCGGGCACCAAGCCCGCGTGGGCGACGGCCAAGGCGGACAAGGGTGCCACCGCGGACAGCGCCCCGGTCAACGCCCGGGTGTACCTGGCCGGCCGCGACGCCGCGGGCCTGGCCGAGTACGCCAAGGCGGTCGCCGACCCGTCCTCGCCGCAGTACGGCAAGTACCTGAGCGCCCAGGAGGCGCAGGCGCGTTTCGGTGCGACGAAGGCCCAGGTGGCCGCCGTCACGTCGTGGCTGAAGTCGGCGGGCCTGAAGGTCACTTCGGTCACTGCTCACTACGTCGCCGTCTCCGGTGACGTCGCCGCCGCCGAGAAGGCGTTCGGCACCCAGATGCACAACTTCGCCAAGGGCTCGAAGACCTACCGCGCGCCGGCGCAGTCGGCGTCCGTGCCGGCGGGCCTGCGGAGCACGGTCCTGACCGTCACCGGCCTGGACAACGCCCCGCACAAGTCCGACCACAAGGACCAGTTGCCGCCGCCGGACGCGGTGTTCAAGAACTCCGGGCCGTTCTCCTCGTACTACGGCTCGAACATCGCGACGACGCTGCCGTCCGCCTACGGCGAGAAGATCCCGTACGCCGTCAAGGGCTACACGGGCAAGCAGCTGCGCTCGGCCTACGGCGCCGGCAAGTACACCGGCAAGGGCGTCCGCGTCGCCATCACCGACGCCTACGCCTCCCCGACCATCGCCTTCGACGCGGCCGCGTACGCGAAGAAGAACGGCGACAAGGCGTGGCGGACGGACCAGCTGCGCCAGGTGCTCCCCGCGCAGTACACGAAGACCGAGGAGTGCGGGGCGGCCGGCTGGTACGGCGAGGAGACCCTCGACGTCGAGGCCGTGCACGCGGTCGCGCCGGACGCGGACGTCACCTACGTGGGCGCCGCCTCCTGCTACGACGACGACCTGCTCGACTCGCTCAGCAAGGTCGTCGACAACCACCTGGCCGACATCGTCTCCAACTCCTGGGGCGACATCGAGGCCAACCAGACGCCGGACCTGGCCGCCGCCTACGACCAGGTGTTCCAGTTCGGCGCGGCGGAGGGCATCGGCTTCTACTTCTCCTCCGGTGACAACGGCGACGAGGTCGCCAACACCGGCACGAAGCAGGTCGACACCCCGGCCAACTCGGCCTGGGTGACCGCGGTCGGCGGCACCTCGCTGGCCGTCGGCAAGGGGAACAAGTACCTGTGGGAGACCGGCTGGGGCACCGACAAGGCGACCCTGTCGGCCGACGGCAAGAGCTGGCAGGGCTTCCCCGGCGCCTACACCTCCGGCGCTGGCGGCGGCACCAGCAAGACCGTTCCGCAGCCGTACTACCAGAAGGGCGTCGTCCCCGGCGCGCTGGCCACGGCCAACAACGCCGCCGGCAACCGCGTCGTCCCGGACATCGCGGCCATCGCCGACCCGAACACCGGTTTCCTCGTCGGCCAGACGCAGACCTTCCCCGACGGTTCGCAGCAGTACGCCGAGTACCGCATCGGCGGCACCTCGCTGGCCGCGCCGGTCATCGCGGCCGTCCAGGCCCTCGCCCAGCAGGCCCAGGGCGGCAAGGCGATCGGCTTCGCCAACCCGGCGATCTACTCGAAGTACGGCTCTGAGCTGTACCACGACGTGGTGGACCAGCCGACCGGCAAGGACCTCGCGGTCGCGCGCGTCGACTTCGTCAACGGCGTCGACGCCACCGGTGGTCTGAGCGTCTCCGTCCGCAGTCTCGGCAAGGACAGCTCGCTCAAGGCCGTCAAGGGGTACGACGACGTCACCGGCGTCGGCTCCCCCGCGGAGGGCTACGTCGACTCCTACGGTCGCCGTCACTGACCCGCACCGGCCACCGGTCACGCGCCCGCCCCTGCACCCGGGGGCGGGCGCGCGTGCGTGTACGGCACCCGCGCGCCCCGCGACAGCGGCCCGGACGCCGGCCCTCCCGCGGCGCGGGGCGGGAGGGGGCGCTGCGGGTGCGGTGGTCCGAGGTGCACAGTGCGAGGTGCACGGTCGGCCTCGTGGGTGTGGGCGTGGGGCGGCACACACTGCTCGGCACCCCATCGCGTCGCTCTGACGATTACACTGGTGCGCGTGCCTCAACTACGTCTCGCCCTGAACCAGATCGACTCACGTGTCGGTGACCTCGCCGCGAACGCCGAGGCGGTCGTCCGCTGGACCCGGCACTCCGCCGAGCAGGGAGCGCACCTCGTGGCGTTCCCGGAGATGGTGCTGACCGGGTATCCCGTCGAGGACCTGGCCCTGCGGTCGTCCTTCGTGGAGGCGTCCCGCGCCGCGCTGCGCGCCCTCGCCGCCCGGCTCGCCGAGGAGGGCTTCGGCGAGCTGCCGGTCGTCGTCGGCTACCTCGACCGCTGCGAGACGGCCCAGCCGAAGTACGGCATGCCGGCCGGCGCCCCGCGGAACGCGGCGGCGGTGCTGCACCGCGGCCGGGTGGTGCTGAACTTCGCCAAGCACCACCTGCCCAACTACGGCGTCTTCGACGAGTTCCGCTACTTCGTGCCCGGCGACACCATGCCCGTCCTGCGCGTGCACGGCGTCGACGTGGCCCTCGCGATCTGCGAGGACCTGTGGCAGGACGGCGGGCGCGTCCCGGCCGCCCGTACCGCGCGCGCGGGTCTGCTGCTCTCCGTCAACGCCTCCCCCTACGAGCGGGAGAAGGACGACACCCGCCTGGAGCTGGTGCGCAAGCGGGCCCAGGAGGCCGGCTGCACCACCGCCTACCTGGCCATGACCGGCGGGCAGGACGAACTGGTCTTCGACGGCGACTCGATCGTGGTCGGCGCGGACGGCGAGGTGATCGCGCGGGCGCCGCAGTTCACCGAGGGCTGCGTCGTGCTCGACCTGGACCTGCCGGCCGCGGCGGCCGACGCGCCCGACGGCGTGGTCGACGACGGGCTGCGCATCGACCGCGTCGTCCTGTCCGAGGAGCCGCTGCCCGCCTACGCGCCAGAGCGCACCGGCGGGCACACGGCCCACCTGGACGACGACGAGGAGGTCTACTCGGCGCTGGTCGTGGGCCTGCGGGCGTACGTGCAGAAGAACGGATTCCGCTCCGTCCTCGTCGGCCTGTCCGGCGGCATCGACTCCGCCCTCGTCGCGGCGATCGCCTGCGACGCGGTCGGTGCGGAGAACGTGTACGGCATCTCCATGCCGTCGAAGTACTCCTCCGAGCACTCCAGGGACGACGCGGCCGAGCTGGCCCGGCGCACCGGTCTGCACTTCCGCACCGTGCCGATCGAGCCGATGTTCGACGCGTACATGGGCTCGCTGGGCCTGACCGGCCTGGCGGAGGAGAACCTCCAGTCGCGGCTGCGCGGCACGCTGCTGATGGCGGTCTCCAACCAGGAGGGCCACATCGTCCTCGCCCCCGGCAACAAGTCGGAGCTGGCGGTGGGGTACTCCACGCTGTACGGCGACTCGGTGGGCGCGTACGGTCCGATCAAGGACGTGTACAAGACGTCGGTCTTCCGGCTCGCCGAGTGGCGCAACCGGGCCGCGGCCGAGCGGGGCCAGACCCCGCCGATCCCGGAGAACTCCATCAGCAAGCCGCCGAGCGCGGAGCTGCGCCCGGGGCAGGTGGACACGGACTCGCTGCCGGACTACCCGGTGCTCGACGCGATCCTGGAGCTGTACGTCGACCGGGACCGGGGCGCCGACGAGATCGTCGCGGCGGGCTACGACCGTGAGCTGGTCGTCAAGACGCTGCGGATGGTCGACCGGGCCGAGTACAAGCGCCGCCAGTACCCGCCGGGCACCAAGATCTCCGCGAAGGGCTTCGGCAAGGACCGCAGGCTGCCGATCACCAACGGCTGGCGCGAGCACGCCTGACGGCCCGGCGCGAGCGCCGCGGCACACGGCAGGAGCCCCGGCCGACGGGGGAAGATCGGCCGGGGCTCCTTTGTGTCACCGCAATGGTCTAGTGAACGGAGTGCTCCTCCAGCGGGAACGTTCCGCCGACGACGTCCTCCGCGAAGGCCTTGGCCGCGTCACCCATGACCGTGCGCAGGTCGGCGTACTTCTTCACGAACTTGGGCACCCGCCCGCCGGTCAGTCCGAGCATGTCGGTCCAGACCAGGACCTGCGCGTCCGTCTCGGGGCCCGCGCCGATGCCGACGGTCGGGATGTGCAGCATCCGCGTCACCTCGGCCGCCAGTTCGGCGGGCACCAGCTCCAGTACGACGGCGAACGCGCCCGCGTCCTGCACGGCCTTGGCATCGCGCAGCAGTTGCTGGGCGGCCTCCTCGCCGCGGCCCTGGACGCGGTAGCCCATGGCGTTGACGGACTGCGGGGTCAGGCCGATGTGCGCCATGACCGGGATGCCGGACTCCACCAGGAGGCGGATCTGCTCGTGCGAGCGCTCGCCGCCCTCCAGCTTCACGGCGCCGACGCCCGCCTCCTTCACCAGGCGGGTGGCCGAGCGCAGCGCCTGCACCGGGCCCTCCTGGTAGGAACCGAAGGGGAGGTCGCCGACGATCAGGGCGCGCCGGGTGCCGCGCACGACGGCGGCCGACAGCATGGTCATCTCGTCGAGGGTGACGGGCACGGTCGTCTCGTACCCGAGGTGGCAGTTGCCCGCCGAGTCCCCGACCAGGACGACCGGGATGCCGGCCTCGTCGAAGACGGACGCGGTCATCGCGTCGTAGGCGGTGAGCATGGGCCACTTCTCGCCGCGCTCCTTGGCGAGGGCGAGGTCGCGGACGGTGATGCGGCGGGTGCCCTTGCCTCCGTACAGCGTCTTGCCACTGCCGTCGGAGGTGCTCTTCTGTGCAGGCTGGGCAGCCGGAAGCTGCGTCATTGCAACGGCTCCTTCAGTCATCTCGAGGCGCCCTGACGGCGTCCCCGGACTCCCCTCCATGGTGGCACCTCCGGCCGCGGTGGACCAGAGCACCCCCCTGTGCTCCGCGTCCCGGCCGGCCGGAGGTCCGTGCGCGCGGCGGGCGCCGGCCCGATGGCGGACGGGCACGGCAAGGGCCCTCGCCCGTAAGGCCTGGGTAAAGGATTTCGATACGAGACGGTCTCGTATCGAAAGTGTCCTACGCTCGGTGGCATGACTACTCCTGCCGACCGCGCCGGTACCAGCCCCCGGACGCCGGAAGCGGTGCACCGCCGCCGTTGGGCGATCCTCGGCGTGCTGATGCTGAGCCTGCTGATAGTGGTGCTCGACAACTCGATCCTGAACGTCGCCATCAAGACGATCTCGACCCCGGCCCCCACCGGGCTCGGCGCGACCCAGAGCGAGCTGGAGTGGGCGATCAACGCCTACACGCTCGTCTTCGCCGGCCTGCTCTTCACCTCGGGCCTCGTCGGTGACCGGGTGGGCCGCAAGAAGGTCCTGCTCGGCGGCCTCGTGGTCTTCGGCATCGGCTCGGCCCTGGCCGCCGAGTCCGGCTCCCCGGGCCAGCTGATCGCCTACCGCGCCCTGATGGCGCTGGGTGCCGCGTTCGTCATGCCGGCCACCCTCGCCGTCCTCATGAACGTCTTCGAGCGCGAGGAGCAGCCCAAGGCCATCGGCATCTGGGCCGGCGGGGTGGGCCTGGCCATCGCCATCGGCCCGATCACCGGCGGCCTGCTGCTGGACCACTTCTGGTGGGGCTCGGTCTTCCTGGTCAACGTGCCGATCGTGATCGCCGCGGTGGTGCTGATGGTGTGGCTGGTGCCCGACTCCCGCGACCCGCGCCCCGGGCGGCTCGACCCCGTCGGTGTCGTCCTGTCCGTGGTCGGCCTGGTCCTGCTGGTCTACGGCATCATCAAGGGCGGCGAACTGGCCGACTTCACCAACGGCACCGTCCTGGCGGCCATCGTCGCCGGTGTCGCCGTCCTCACGGCGTTCATCGTGTTCGAGAAGCGCAGCGACCACCCGTCGCTGGACGTGACCTACTTCAGGAACAAGGTGTTCTCGGCCGCCATGGCCGCCATCGCGCTGGTCTTCTTCGCCCTGATGGGCGTCACGTTCTTCTCCGTCTTCTACACGCAGAGCGTGCGCGGCTACTCCCCGCTGGAGTCCGGCCTGCTGATGATCCCGCTGGCCGCCGCGCAGATGATCTTCGCACCGCGGGCCCGGCTGGTCGTCGACCGCTTCGGCTACAAGGCCACCACGACGGCGGGTCTCGTCGTCCTGGCCGGCATGCTGGCCGCGTTCGCCGGCTTCGAGGCGGACACGCCCATCTGGGTACTGGAGGCCGTCTTCTTCCTCATGGGCACCGGGATGGCCCACATCATGACCCCGACCAGCGTGGTCATCATGCAGGCCCTGCCCCGCGAGAAGGCCGGCTCGGCCTCCGCGCTGAGCAACACCTTCCGCCAGGTCGGCGGCGCGCTCGGCATCGCGGTGCTCGGCTCGGTGCTCTCCACGGCGTACCGCGACTCCATCGAGGGCCGGCTCGGGATGCTGCCGCCCGCGCTGCGGGACACCGCCGGGGAGTCCATCGAGGCCACGCTCGGCGTCGCCGCGAAGCTCGGCCCGCGCGGGCAGGCACTGGTCGACCCGGCCAACAACGCCTTCCTGCACGCGATGCACGTGACCTCGCTGTGCGGCACCGTGGTCGCGCTGATCGGCGCGGTCGTGGTCGCCGTGTTCCTGCCCGGCCGGACACCGAAGCGGCCCGGGGACCGGGAGGAACCGGAACTGGTCGCGGCGGCCGACTGACCACGAGGGCCGGCGGGACGGGAAGGCCGACGGGACGGGAGGGCCGACAGGACGGCAACGCCAGCGGGGGACAATGACCCGGTACGACGAAAGGACGTCTCAGGTGAGCCTCGCCGACAGCCAGACCGCTCCCGGGTTCCCCGCACGGGGCCGGCCCCGGAGCGAGGCGGTGGAACGCGCCATCGTCGAGGGGGTGATGAAGCTGCTGGAGGAGGGGGTGCCGCTCGCCGAACTCTCCATCGAGCGCATCGCCCGCACGGCCGGCGTCGGCAAGGCCACCATCTACCGCCGCTGGAGCGGCAAGGACGAGCTGTTCGTCGACGTCGTGCGCGCCGCCGAGCCGCCCGACGCGGACCTGCCCGGCACCTCGATGCGCGACGACCTCGTCGCCCTCCTGGAGCAACTGCGCCGCCGGGGACTGGTGAGCCGTTCCTCGGCGATCCTGCACAACGTGTACGCCCAGATGAAGTCCAGCCCGAAGATCTGGTGCGCCTACCACACCACGGTCGTCGAACCCCGGCGCAGACTCCAGATCGAGGTCCTGCGCCGCGGCCAGCTCAACGGCGAACTGCGCACGGACGTCGACATCGAACTGCTGACCGACCTGCTCGTCGGCCCGATGCTGGTGCGCAGCGTCATGCGGCCCGACGCGGACCTGCCCGAGGGGCTCGCCGAGCAGATAGTGGACACGGTCCTCGAAGGGCTCCGCCCCCTCCCGCGGCACGTCGGCTCCCCGCGGGACCCGGCGGACACGCCGAACGGGCCCGGCGCGGCCGGCACCCCGGGCCCGGCCGGGGCGGCGAAAGGGGCCACGCCGGTCACTCGGACCTGAACCGGCCGCTCCCCCCGTAATGTGCCCGTTTCGTCACAGACCACGTCCGGGGCGCCCCAACCGGAACTCCCCGTGCCGCCCCGTTCGTCCTCGTGCCCGTACGGCCGTCATGGACGGCAGGATCGGAACCGATCATCCCCTAGGGTCGTAGCCCACGGGGTGAACGGTGTGCACGGCAGGCAGTGAGGCGACGGTATGGCGCAGCAGGCGTTCTTGACGGAGACGGACGACGACGGCTCGGGACCCGAGCGTGCGAAGAACCGGATTCGGCGCCTGGTGGACCGGCTCTTCGGCGGCTGGCGCGGCGACCGGCGGATCTGGCGCCGGGGCATCGTGCCGGCCGTGCTGGCGGTGCTGCTGGCGCTGGTGATGCTGCTGCACTCGCACATCCCCAACCGCGTCGGCAACCTGGGCAGTCTCACCGAGACCTTCCTGCCCTGGCTCGGGCTGCTCGTCCCCGTGCTGCTCGTCCTGGCCCTGGTGCGCAGGTCGGCGACCGCGCTGATCGCACTGGTGCTGCCCGTCGCCGTCTGGCTGAACCTCTTCGGCGGCCTGGTCACCGGGAAGACCGGCGGGGGCGGCGACCTGACGGTGGCCACGCACAACGTCAACGCCGACAACCCCGACCCGACCGCCACCGCCCGCAAGGTCGCGGCGTCCGGCGCGGACGTGCTCGCGCTGGAGGAGCTGAAGGCCTCGGCGGTGCCCGTGTACGAGAGGGCGCTGGCGTCGGCGTACAAGTACCACGCCGTGGAGGGCACGGTGGGCGTGTGGAGCAAGTATCCGCTCAGCGCGGTCCGGCCGGTGAACATCCGGCTCGGCTGGACGCGGGCGATGCGCGCCACGGTGGCGACGCCCGAGGGGGCGGTCGCGGTGTACGTCGCCCACATGCCCTCCGTCCGGGTGAAGATGAACGCCGGGTTCACCGCCTCGCAGCGTGACCAGAGCGCGAACGCGCTGGGCGCGGCCATCGCGCACGAGAAGCTGCCCCGGGTGGTGCTGCTCGGTGATCTCAACGGCACGATGAACGACCGTTCGCTGGGCGCGATCACCTCGCAGATGCGTTCCACGCAGGGTGCGGCGGGCAGCGGCTTCGGGTTCAGCTGGCCGGCGTCCTTCCCGATGGCCCGCATCGACCAGATCATGGTCAGGGGTGTGGAACCGGTAAGCTCCTGGACGCTGCCGCGCACGGGCAGCGACCACCTGCCGATCGCGGCGCGTGTGAAGGTCACCACATCGGCAACCGGCTCGTAACCTGCCGGAATACCAGGCCCGAGAGACTTTGTTCCGCAGCTGAACATAAAACGCGCACGCTGTACGGAACCCCACCCCGAAAGGTCTCTCATGCCCCTGGCCCTGCTCGCCCTCGCCGTGGGCGCCTTCGGCATCGGCACGACCGAGTTCGTGATGATGGGCCTGCTGCCCGACGTCGCGGACGACCTGCACATCTCGATCCCCACCGCCGGGCACCTGGTGTCGGCGTACGCGCTGGGCGTGGTCATCGGCGCACCGCTGCTGGCCGCGCTCACCGCGCGGATGTCCCGCCGGTACGTCCTGATCGGCCTGATGGCCCTGTTCGTCGTGGGCAACGCGCTCTCCGCGCTCGCCCCCGGGCACGGCTGGCTGCTGGCCGCCCGTTTCCTGAGCGGTCTGCCGCACGGCGCCTTCTTCGGCGTCGGCGCGGTGGTCGCGACGGGCATGGTGCCGCCCGAGCGCAAGGCCCGCTCGGTGTCGCTGATGTTCCTCGGCCTCACCGTCGCCAACGTCGCCGGGGTCCCGGTCGCCACGCTCATGGGCCAGCACCTGGGCTGGCGGGCGACCTTCCTCGGCGTGAGCGCGATCGGCGTGGCGGCCATCGCCGCCCTCGCCCTGCTCGTCCCCCGCGACCACGCCCACGCCTCCCCGGCCTCCGGCCTGCGCGGCGAACTGGCCGCCCTGCGCTCGCTCCCGGTCTGGCTGGCCCTGCTGACCACCGTGGCCGGTTTCGGCGCGCTGTTCGCCGCCTACAGCTACATCACCCCGATGCTCACCGGCGCGGCCGGTTACGCCGAGTCCAGCGTGACGCTGCTGCTGGCGCTGTTCGGCGTCGGTGCGACGGCCGGGAACCTGCTCGGCGGTCGGCTGGCCGACCACTCCCTGCGGGGCACCCTGTTCGGCGGTCTCGGCTCGCTGGCGGTCGTCCTGTTCCTCTTCCCGCTGCTGATGCGGGCCGAGTGGAGCGCCGCCCTGGCGGTCACCCTGCTCGGCATGGCCGCCTTCGTCACCGGCTCGCCGCTCCAGCTCATGGTCATGGAGAAGGCGTCGGCGGCGCCGTCCCTGGCCTCCTCGGCCAACCAGGCCGCGTTCAACCTGGCCAACGCGGGCGGCGCGTGGATCGGCGGCCTCGCCCTGGCCGCCGGGTTCGGTGCGACCTCCCCGGCTCTCGCCGGTGCCGTCCTCGCCGTACTGGGCCTGGCCGTGGCCGCCGTCTCCTACGCCGTCGACCACCGGCGTCCTGAACCGGCGCACCCCGCCCGGGTCGTCACCGGCCACGTCCCGGAACCGGCGGAGGCACTGCACCGCTGAGGAACCCGTGGTCGCGGTCTCCCGGCGCCCGCCACCCCGGGCGACCGCCACGCCGGGCGACCGCCACGTCGAGCCGCCGATCGTCGACGGACGACCACCGGCCGCCCACGATCAACGCCAACCGCCGAGCCCCGACCGGCAGCCGGCAACCCTCCCCCGACGCCCGGCCGCAGCACACGCGGCCGGGCGTCGGCGCGTCGGCCCGGGAGCCTGCGGCCCGTGACGCGCCCATGGAAATCGTGAGGGGCCATGCGGGCCGTGACGGGCCATGCGGACCGCGGCTGGCCAAGGGAGGGCACGGCGGGTCACGGGGCAGGGAGCCACAGGAGTACGGAAGCCGGCCACGGGAACACGGGGACCGTCACAGGACGTCGTCGTGTCGGTGTCCTGTCGGGGCCGGGCGCGGGCGTCGGTGGACTGTCGGTGGTTTGTCGGTGGCGGGTGGGATCGTCTTCGGCATGACGCGAATCGACAAGAACCCCGGCGGCGCGGGCGACGCCGTGACGGTACGGGGACTGGTCAAGCACTACGGCGAGACCAAGGCGCTCGACGGTGTGGACCTCGACGTGCGCGAGGGCACCGTGATGGGTGTGCTCGGGCCGAACGGGGCCGGCAAGACGACCCTCGTACGGATCCTGTCCACCCTGCTCTCGCCCGACGCGGGCCAGGCCACCGTGGCCGGCTACGACGTCGTACGGCAGCCCCGGCAACTGCGCCGGGTGATCGGGCTCACCGGGCAGTACGCCTCCGTCGACGAGAAGCTGCCCGGCTGGGAGAACCTCTACCTGATCGGCCGGCTGCTCGACCTGTCCCGCAAGGACGCCCGCGCCCGCGCCGACGAGCTGCTGGAGCGGTTCTCGCTCACCGACGCGGCCCGGCGCCCGGCGCGCACGTACTCCGGCGGTATGCGGCGCCGTCTCGACCTCGCCGCCTCGATGATCGGCCGGCCCGCCGTCCTGTTCCTGGACGAGCCGACGACCGGCCTCGACCCCCGCACCCGCAACGAGGTGTGGGACGAGGTCGAGGCGATGGTCGGCGACGGGGTGACCGTCCTGCTCACCACCCAGTACATGGAGGAGGCCGAGCAACTGGCCTCCGAGCTGACCGTCGTGGACCGCGGCAAGGTCATCGCGAACGGCGGCATCGAGGAACTCAAGGCGAAGGTGGGCGGACGCACCCTGCGGGTCAGGCCGGCCGACGCAGGGGAGCTGCGCCCGCTCGCCGGGATGCTCGACGAGCTGGGCATCACCGGACTGGCGACGACCGTCGTCGACTCCGAGAACGGTTCCCTGCTCGTGCCGGTCCTCAGCGACGAGCAGCTGACCGCCGTGGTCGGCGCCGTCACCGCACGCGGCATCACCATCAGCTCCATCACCACCGAACTCCCCAGTCTGGACGAGGTCTTCCTGTCCCTCACCGGCCACCGCGCCAGTGCCCCGCAGGACGCCCGCCCCAGCGACGACCGCGAGGAGGTCGCCGTATGAGCTCCCACCCGTCTCCCACCACCACCCTGAACGAGCCGCTTCGCGCCGCCCCTCTCGACGTCACCGCCCCCGCCCCCGCCCCCGACGTCCGTATCCCGCTGCGCGGGCACCTGCGGCACACCGGCGCGCTGATCCGCCGCAACCTGCTGTGGATCCGCCAGGACCCCGAGTCCATGTTCGACGCGCTGCTGATGCCGATCGTCTTCACCCTGCTGTTCGTGTACGTCTTCGGCGGCTCGATCGGGCAGGCGCTGGGCGGCGGCCAGAAGCAGTACGTCCAGTACGTCATCCCCGGCATGCTGGCGATGAACAGCATGACGCTCTCCCAGGGGGTCGGCACCGGCTTCAGCCAGGACTTCAACAGCGGGGTCATGGACCGCTTCCGGTCCCTGCCGATCGGCCGCGGCTCGGTGCTGTTCGCGAAGATCGCGGTCGAGCTGTTCCGGATGGTCTTCGCCACGGCCGTACTGATGATCGTCGCCGTGCTGGTGGGCTTCCACATCGGCAACTGGCCCGGCCTGTTCGCGACCGTGGGCCTGTCGGCGCTGTTCGCCTCGTCGATCATGTGGGTGTTCCTCACCCTGGGCGTGATGCTGAAGAACGCGCAGTCCGTGCAGGCGATGGGCTTCCTGGTGCTCTTCCCGCTCCAGTTCGGCTCGTCGATCTTCGCGCCGACCCAGTCGATGCCGGGCTGGCTCCAGCACTTCACCGACTACAACCCGCTCTCCACCCTCGCGGACGCCGCCCGCGGCCTGATGCTGGGCGGACCGGTCGCGCACGACCTGTGGATCACGGTGGCCTGGTCCGTCGCGATCACCGCCGTCGCCGCCCCGCTCGCCATCCACAAGTTCCGCACCAAGACCTGAGCGTCCGCACCGCGACCCGAGAACCGGGGCTCAGACCAGGGCGGCGGCCTCCTCCGGGGACAGGCCGCCGCCCTCGGCGTACGCCGCCGCGAACTCCGCCTCGTCGAGGACGCCCCTGATCCGCTCCACGACCAGGTCGCGGACGTGGCGCTCCAGGCCGGAGGACGGGTGACCGGCCGGCAGCAGGGCGTCGGCGACGGCCAGGCAGCGGGCGGCGTCGCGGACCCGGCCGCCGCCGTCCAGCCCGGCCAGGGCCATCGCACCGGTGGTCAGGTACACCGAGCGCATGTGCGGCGCGATGGCCCGGGACAGCGGGTCGTCGGCATGCCGCAGCGCCTGGCGCACCTTGGCCAGGGCCTCCTCCGCCTGCCCGTCGACGGCGTCGAGCCACGCCTCGGCACCGAGGATGAAGGCGTCGAACAGGACGAAATGCGAGATACCGAACTCCCCGCGCAGCTCCCGCAGTTGCTCGCGCGCCTCGGACAGGCGGCCGGTCATGCCGAGCCAGCCCGCCAGGAAGAGCCGGGCGGCGGGCATCGCCTCGTTCGACGCTCCCTGCTTCCCCGCGATCACCTCGCGCAGCAGCCGCTCGCCCCGCTCGCTGTCGCCCGCCTCGATCAGGCAGCTGCCGAGCCGGGCCCGCAACACCGCCACCTGCGCCCAGGCACTGAGCCGGTCGGCGTGCCGCACGGCCGTCTCGTAGTCGGCCGCGGCCCTGCGGTGGTGCCCGGCGCGTTCGTGGGCCTCGCCGCGTGCGGAGAGCGCCTCGGCGGTGCCCCAGGCGTCCCCGAGCCGCTGGAAGATCTCCAGCGACTCGTCGGCGTCGCGGACGGCGTCACCCGTCCAGTCGCTGCGGTTGGCCAGCAGATTGGCCCGCATCTGCAGGGCGCCGGCCAGTTCCCAGTCGAATCCCTGGGCGTTGCGGCAGGTGTCCACGCAGGCGTCGAGGACGGCCCGCAGCCGCGCCATGTCGCCGCTCAGCACCACGGCGAGGAACCACAGCATGCCGGGGTGGCGGCAGGTCTGGGGCAGGCCGGGCTCGTAGACCTGCGCGATGACGCGCAGCTTCCGTTGCGCCTCGGGGGTCTGCCACGCCTCCATCTCGGTGTCCATGCAGGCGAGGTGGAGGAGGTGCAGGCCGCGGCGGGCCTCGGCGAGGACGTCGTCGGCCATCGGCGGCGGGGCGTCCGTGCACCGCTGCCACACCGGGCCGGCGCGGCGCACCGGCTCGGTGAACGGGTCGGGGCTGAACTCCATCACCTCGGCGCACCAGTTGCGGGTCTCGATGCGCACGTCCCGCATCTGCCAGTACCGGCACAGGGAGTGGATCAGGCACAGCGCCTCCTGCTCGTCGCGCGCGGCGACGGCGTGCCGCAGGGCGGTGCGCAGGTTCTCGTACTCCAGCTCGAAGCGGGCGATGGCGGCGCGCTGGCCGGGGCCGCGCAGCAGCGGGTCGGTGGTGCGGGCGAGTTCGCGGTAGTGCACGAGGTGGGCGCGCCGGGCGGGCGCGCGCCCGCCGGACTCCTCCAGCCGCTCACCGGCGTACTCGGCGACGGTCTCCAGGAGCCGGTAGCGCATCTCGCCGTCGGCGGCGGGCGCGGCCACCACCAGCGACTTGTCGACGAGGGAGCCGAGCGCGTCGAAGGCGGCGGGCCCGCACACGGCCTCGGCGGCGGCGAGGTCGCAGCCGCCGGCGAAGACGGACAGGCGGCTCAGCACGTCCCGCTCGTCCGCGTCGAGCAGGTCCCAGGACCAGTCGACGACGGCGCGCAGGGTCTGCTGGCGGGGCAGGACGGTGCGGCTGCCGGAGGTGAGCAGCCGGAAGCGGTCGTCGAGCCGGTCGGCGATCTGCCGGGGGGTGAGCATCCGCAGCCGGGCCGCGGCGAGTTCGATGGCCAGCGGCAGGCCGTCCAGGCGGCGGCAGATCTCGGCGCACGCGGCGGCGGTGTCCTCGTCGGCGTCCACGCGGAACCCGGGCCGTACGGCCGCGCCGCGCTCGGCGAGCAGGCGCAGCGCGACCGGCTCGGGCAGCGGGTCCACCGGCCGCAGCACCTCGCCGGGCACGCCCAGGGGTTCGCGGCTGGTGGCGAGGACGGTGAGGCCGGGGCAGCGGGCGAGGAGTTCCTCGACGAGGCGGGCGGCGGCGTCGACGACGTGCTCGCAGTTGTCCAGGAGCAGGAGGATCCGGCGCCGGGAACAGTGTTCGACCAGCCGTTCGACCGGGTCGTCGTGGCGGTCGGCGACGGCGGCCCGTATCTCCTCCGCGCCGGCGCCGTAGAGCACGGTCTCGCGGGCGCCCAGGGCGGTCAGTACGGCCTCGGGCACGGCGTCCGGGTCGTCGACGGGAGCCAGTTCGGCCAGCCACACCCCGTCGCGCGGGGCCGGCCGCAGGGCCTCGGCGGCCTCCTGCGACAGCCGGGTCTTGCCGGCCCCGCCGGGCCCGAGCAGCGTGACCAGGCGGGCGGCCCCGAGGTCCGCGCCGAGCGCCTCGATGTCGGTTTCGCGGCCGACGAAGGAGGTGAGCCGGGCGCGGAGGTTGCTCGGGGGCACGGCGGGGGCGGTGGAGGCGGTGGACGCGTCGGGCGTCGTGGAACCGGCGGATGGTGGCGCGGACGCGGCGGATCCGGCGGACGCGAAGGATTCGGCGGGTGCGGCTGGTACGGCGGGTGTGGCAGGTACGGCGGGTACGGCGGGTGTGGCAGGTACGGCGGGTGCGGCGGTGCGGGCCGGGGGGCCGTACCGCCGGCCGCCCCCGGCGGGTTCCTCCGGGTTCAGCAACCGTTCGTGCAGCGCGCGCAGTTCGGGCCCGGGGTCGGAGCCCAGGCGGTCGGCCAGCAGCTGCCGTACGTCCGCGTAGGCGGCCAGCGCCTGGGCCGTGCGGCCCGCCTCGTGCAGGGCCCGCAGCCGCAGGGCCTGGAGGGGTTCGTCCAGCGGGTGGGTGTCGCACAGGGCCGTCAGCTCGGGCAGCGCGCGCTCGGCGTCGCCGAGGGCGAGGGCGGCGGCGAGCCGCGCCCGGTGCACGTCCAGCCGGCGGGTCTCCCGGCGGGCCGCCTCGGCGGTGCGGTCGGGCAGGTCGGCGAGGGCCGGGCCGTGCCACAGGGCGAGGGCGTCGTCGAGGACGACGGCCGCCTTCGCCGGGTCGCCGTCGGCCAGCGCTGCCAGGCCCTCGTCGGCCAGCCGTTCGAAACGGTGCAGGTCGATGTCGTCGGGCGCCGCGGTGAGCCGGTACCCGCCCTCGGCGGAGGCCACCGCGTCCGCCCCGATCGCCCGGCGCAGCCGCCCGACCAGCGCCTGCAGCGCGGCCGGGGCGTCGGCGGGCGGCTCGTCCAGCCACACCTCGTCGACGAGCACGGACACCGTGACCGTCCGGCCGGGCCGCAGGGCGAGCACGGTCAGCAGGGCACGCAGCCGCGCCCCGCCGACGGGGACGGGGGTGCCGTCGGGGCGGAACGCCTGGGTGGTGCCGAGGATGCGGTAGCGCACGGGGTCCATTGTCCCCGGGGACGCGGGAACGCCGCCCGGGGTTTCCCCGCGACCGGGCGCGCCTGCCTCAGATCCGTACGAACTGGGAGGAATCGAGCGACAGCGTCTGGTCGGCGACGGGGACCCGGATCTCGTTCCCGAAGTCACCCGGCTCCTCGTGCCGGTGGACACCGTCCGCGGGCCGGGCCAGCAGGGTCCAGCGGGCCGCGAGCACGCCGACGGCGAGGTGAGCTGCCTCGCGACGCACAGTGGTCCGGCTTCGTGCTGTAGTGACGGTTCCCGCTCTCCGGCGATGCCACCTCGGCCACGAAGGGCGGCTGCGCCTCGTCGAACTCGCTCCTGCCGGCATCCACCTCGCTCTCCGGGACGGCGGAGACGTCCGGTTCGGGCGAGCAGCCCTCCCGTCGCGGGACGATCGAGGAACCGAAGGCTCTCCGCCGGACGTTCCCCCCGTAGCACCGGTACGGTCGACCCCACCCGCCGAGCACGGCGGCACCCACACCGCCCCCAGGAGCGCCCCGCCCATGACCACCGCCACCGCCCGCCGCAGCGACCGCCGGATCAGTCCCGTCTTCGTGGGGATCCTGGCCGTCACCGCCGTCACCGGGTGGGCCACCTGGACCGGGTTCGCCGAGCGGCCGGGGGTCGCGGTGTTCCTGTTCGTGACGGCCGCCTGGATCGTCTCCCTGTGCCTGCACGAGTACGCGCACGCCCGCACCGCGCTGCACGGCGGGGACATCACGGTGGGCGCGAAGGGCTACCTCACGCTGAACCCGCTGAAGTACACGCACGCGCTGCTGAGCATCGTGCTGCCGGTGATCTTCGTGATCATGGGCGGCTTCGGTCTGCCGGGCGGCGCGGTCTTCATCGAGCGGGGCCGGATCCCGGGCCGCTGGCGGCACAGCCTGGTCTCGGCGGCGGGCCCGCTGACGAACGTGCTGTTCGCGGTGGTGTGCACGGCCCCGTTCTGGCTGCACGCGCTGGACGGCGTGCCGGCCGCCTTCCGCTACGCGCTCGCCTTCCTCGCGCTGCTCCAGGTCACGGCCGCGATCCTGAACTTCCTGCCGGTCCCGGGCCTGGACGGCTACGGCGTGATCGAGCCGTGGCTGTCGTACGGGGTGAAGCGGCAGGTGGAGCCCTTCGCACCGTTCGGACTGCTGTTCGTCTTCGCGCTGCTGTGGGTGCCGGCGGTCAACGGCGCGTTCTTCGACGTGATCCACGCGGTCATGCGCCATCTCGGCGTCGGGGACCTGGAGCAGTACTGCGGCCAGGACCTGTACCGCTTCTGGGAGGGCCCGAGCGACTTCTGCTCGGTCAGCGGGTGACGGGACTGCGGGCAGTGATCGACGGCGGACTTCGGCCGGCGGGTGACGGCGGGCGTCGGGGCAGTGAGCGACGGCCGGCTTCGGCCCGCGGGTGCCGCGGCCGTCCGGCCGTCCGGAGCCGCGTACGCCTCCGGCCGTCCGGAGCCGCTGGTGCCCGCTCGTCCGGTGCCGCTGGTGCCCGGCCGTCCGGTGAGGGGCCCGTCGGTCAGCCGGTGACGGAGCCGCCGCGGGCCGCCCGGCCCCGGCGCGCGTAGTACCAGGTCATGTTGGACGACAGGCCCGCCAGCAGGATCCACACGACCCCCAGCCAGCTGCCCTGCACGAAGGAGACGACGGCCGCGGCCACGGCGAGCACGCAGACGATCAGGGCGTAGAGGGCGAGGCGGGGCATGACGGTGGGCTCCTGTCGGGAACACGGGGACACTGCTCGGGACTGCTTCGCCGACCAGTGTCCCCCATCCGTGCCCCGGACCGGTGCGGGGGCGTGCCGGGGCGCGCGGGGACGGCTCAGACGTCCGTGATCCGCAGACCCGCGTGCGCCTTGTAGCGGCGGTTGACCGAGATCAGGTTGGCGACGAGCGACTCCACCTGGTGCGCGTTGCGCAGCCGGCCGGCGAAGATGCCGCGCATGCCGGGGACGCGGCCGGCCAGCGCCTGGACGGTCTCCACGTCGGCGCGCTCCTCGCCGAGGACCATCACGTCGGTGTCGATCCGCTCGATCTCCGGGTCCTGCAGGAGGACGGCCGACAGGTGGTGGAAGGCGGCGGTGACCCGGGAGTCCGGGAGCAGTGCGGCGGCCTGTTCGGCGGCGCTGCCCTCCTCGGGCTTGAGCGCGTAGGCGCCCTTCTTGTCGAAGCCGAGCGGGTTGACGCAGTCCACGACGAGCTTGCCGGCCAGTTCCCCGCGCAGCGCCTCAAGGGTCTTGCCGTGGCCCTCCCAGGGCACCGCGACGATCACGATGTCGCTGCGGCGGGCGGTCTCGGCGTTGTCCGCGCCCTCGACGCCGTGCCCGGTCTCCTCCGCCGCGGCCCGCGCCCGCTCGGCGGCCCGGGAGCCGATGATCACCTTCTGGCCGGCCCGGGCGAGCCGGTAGGCCAGGCCCTTGCCCTGCGGGCCGGTCCCGCCGAGCACGCCGACGACCAGCCCGGAGACGTCGGGCAGGTCCCAGGGGTCCTTGGCGGGGGCCTTCTGTGCACTGTCGCTAGAGGTCATGGGCCGACTCTACGTCCGCGGCCCGGCCCCCACCCGCCCAGGTGAGCCGCGTCACCGCGGCCCGCGCCGTGTCCCCGGTGCGGGCGAATCCCGGCCGAACTCCGCATCCCGCGCGGCGGTTCGGGGCACCATGCGCTCGTATGGACGCCGTACGGGTCGCGTTGCTGCGCGAGGTGCTCGCCGGGACCGAGTGGCTGGACGCCACCCGGCGTTTCGCGAGGGCGCTGCGCGGGTCGGTGGTGTCGCACGGGGGCGGGCTGCTGCTGGTCGGCACCCCGGACCACGAGCCGTGGCACCTGGCGGCGCACCTGGTGGACGAGGCCGCCTGGTCGGGCACGCCCGAGCTGGTCCCCACCCTGGTGCGGCACGGCGCGCGCCCCGCCGATCCGGCGCACCTCGCGGTCGGGCTCGGCCGGCTGGAGGCCGCCCGCCGCGGCGAGACGCTGCTCGTCGTGGCGCCCGGGGAGCCCGAGCCGCTGCTGCCCCGGGTGCACGCGGCGCGGCGGGCCGGGGCGACGGTACTGGCGCTGGGCACGGGCGGGGGCGAGCTGGCGGCGATGGCCCACGAGACACTGGCGGTGCCGGACGAGGCGGAGCTGGACCTGGACACCGTGCAGCACCTGGTCAGCGCGGCGGCCGGGGAGAACCCGCTGCCCGGGCCCCGGGGACGCGGCCGGTGGCGGGACCGCTTGTCGAGCCTGGCGGAGACCCTGACGGCCCCGCCACCTGCGCGCTGGTGACCGGGCCGAGGGGGCGACCGGCGTCGGGCCGGGAGACAGGGCGCCCGGCCCGGCGGGCGCAGGGGTGACGCGGGCAGGAGGCAGAGGGCGGCGCCCGACGGGAGCGAGGACTGCGCTCCCGGCAGGAACCGCCCCGACAGGAGCCGGATGACGCACCCGGCACGTGGCTGGGCGAAGCGCCCAGCACGAAGCTGGGCGACGCCCCCGTCAGGGACAGGCGAAGGCAGCGCGCCCTATAGGTGGCCGGACAGCGCGTCAGGCACGGGTTCCGTCCGCCTCCCGGAAAACCGGTTGCCCCTCGTCCGGCGTCCGCCCGAGCATGGCCCGACGTGACCGACCACGGCCCCGCGCCCTCCCCCGCCCCCTCCCCGGCCGCGCCCGCCGCGGCGTCCTCCGCACCGCCCTGTGACGCGCCGCCCGCCGGGCCGCCCCTCGCACCCCCCACCGGCGCCCCCGCGGACGCCGTCACCGGCGCCCCTGCCCCGCCCTCTGCCCCGCCCGCCGGTCTCCGCGCGCTGTTGCCCGATCTCGCGCCCTGGCGGGCCTCCCGGGACTTCCGCAGGCTGTGGGTGTCGGGGCTGATCTCCAACTTCGGGACGTTCCTGACCTTCGTCGCGCTGCCCGTGCAGATCAAGGAGCTGACCGGGTCCGCCGCGGCGGTGGGCGCGATCGGGGCCGTGGAGCTGGTGCCCCTGATCGTGTTCGGGCTCTACGGCGGGGCGCTCGCCGACGCGGCCGACAAGCGGCGGCTGATCCTGTGGACCGAGGCCGGGCTCGGCGTGCTCAGCGCCGGACTGCTGTTCGACGCCCTGCTGCCGCACCCGGCGGTGTGGCCGCTGTACGCGGTCGCCGCCCTGTCCTCCGCGCTGACCGCCGTGCAGCGGCCCGCCCTGGACTCGCTGTGGCCGCGGATCGTGGCCCACGACCACCTGCCCGCCGCGACCGCGCTGAACTCGCTGCGCTGGACCGTGGGCGGGGTGGCGGGCCCGGCGGTGGCGGGCGTGATCGTGGCGTACGCGGGCCTCGCCCCGGCCTACGCGGCCGACCTGGCGACCTTCGCCGTCTCGGTGGTCCTCGTGGTCCGGATCGCCGCCCAGCCCGCCGCGCACGAGGCCGCGAAGCCGTCGCTGCGGGCGATCGCCGAGGGCGCCCGCTACGCGTGGGGCCGCAAGGAGCTGCTCGGGACGTACGCGGTCGACCTGGCCGCTATGTTCCTGGCGATGCCGCTGGCGGTGCTGCCCTTCCTCGCGGACGAGCTGCACGCCCGCTGGTCGCTGGGCCTGATGTACGCGGCGGTACCGCTGGGGTCGCTGCTGGTCAGCGTGACCAGCGGCTGGACCTCGCGGGTGCACCGGCACGGCCGGACGGTGGTGCTGGCGGCGCTGATGTGGGGGCTTTCCGTGGCCGCCGCCGGACTCGCCGGCGACGTCTGGCTGGTGCTGCTGTGCCTCACCGTGGCGGGCGGCTGCGACATGGTGAGCGGGATCTTCCGGGGCGCCATGTGGAACCAGACCATCCCGGACGCGCTGCGCGGCCGGCTGGCCGGGATCGAACTGCTGTCGTACTCGGTGGGTCCACAGCTCGGGCAGGTCCGTTCCGGCTCGGTCGCCGCCTGGTGGGGCGTACGGGCGTCCGTGTGGTCCGGCGGCGTGCTGTGCGCGGGGGCGGTGGGGCTGCTGGCGCTGTGCCTGCCGGGGCTGATGAGGTACGACGCGCGCACCGACGAGCACGCGGTGCGGCTGCGCGAGGACCGCGCGGCCGCCGTACGGGCACCGACCTGAGCGGACGCCGCGCCAGGCGTCCGCCGCCACCGGTGCCTCCGGGAGGCCGCCCTCGACGCCGTCCGGTCAGCTCTGCGGGCCGCGCCCGTCCTCTTCCCGCTCGCCGCCGGCCGGCGCGTCGTGCCAGCGCGGGTCGGTCTCCCACTGGAGGTTGCGCTCGCGGGCGGTGTCCATCGCGTGCTGCGCCTCCTGCCGGGAGGTGTACGGGCCGAACCGGTCCTTGGCCGGGCACTCGGGCCCCTCCTCGACCTTCTGGTGCTCCAGGCAGTAGAACCACTCGCCCGGCTTGCCCGCGGTGCGCTTCTTGAACAGGGCCATGACCAGCTCCTCTCGCCACCGACATGTTCCCCCATCGGCGCTCGATAGACTCACCGGCATGTCTGGCCAGTCGCTGCTCGTCCCCGGGGAGCTGTCCCCCGCCCGTTCCGTGCCCGGAAACATCCGCCGCCCCGAGTACGTCGGCAGGCCCGCGCCGAAGCCGTACACCGGGCCGGAGGTGCAGACCCCGGAGACCGTCGAGGCGATGCGGGTCGCCGGGCGGATCGCCGCGCAGGCGATGGAGGAGGCGGCGAAGCACATCGCGCCGGGCGTCACCACCGACGAACTGGACCGGGTGGCCCACGCGTACATGTGCGACCACGGCGCCTACCCGTCCACCCTCGGCTACCGCGGCTTCCCCAAGTCGCTGTGCACGTCGGTCAACGAGGTGATCTGCCACGGCATCCCCGACTCGACGGTGCTGCGCGACGGCGACATCGTCAACCTCGACGTGACGGCGTACATCGGCGGCGTGCACGGCGACAACAACGCCACCTACCTCGTCGGTGACGTCGACGAGGAGAGCCGCCTGCTGGTGGAGCGCACCCGCGAGGCCCTGAACCGGGCGATCAAGGCGGTCAGGCCGGGCCGGCAGATCAACATCATCGGCCGGGTCATCGAGTCCTACGCCAAGCGCTTCGGCTACGGCGTGGTCCGCGACTTCACCGGCCACGGCATCAACACGTCCTTCCACTCCGGCCTGATCGTCCCGCACTACGACAGCCCGCACGCCACCACGGTCATGCGGCCCGGCATGACGTTCACGATCGAGCCGATGCTGACGCTGGGCACCATCGAGTACGACGTCTGGGACGACGGCTGGACCGTCGTGACCAAGGACCGCAGGCGCACGGCCCAGTTCGAGCACACCCTGGTCGTCACGGAAACGGGCGCGGACATTCTGACGCTGCCGTAGCCCCACCCTTGCCGCGGACCGGCCGGCACGACACGAGCCCGCCACGCGAAAGGCCGGAAACGAACGCCCCTCCGCTGCCCGCGTTGCACATCACCCTCCGATGTCGGGACCCTTCCGGACATGGTTGATCACGGGGGTGACAACGAGGAGACCAGGCGCGTCCCCAGGTCCCGGCTCGCCGATTACGCGGAGATGACCTGGCCCGGCGAGGAAGAGCATGCCTCGGGCAGCGGCGGCGGCACAGCGCCGCTGGTATCTCCGGACGAGACGCCGCCGCCCCCGCCCGCGGACCCGCCCTCGTCCCGGGGCCCGGCACCGGTCAGCGTTCCCGCCCCTCAAGAACCACCCGCCCGCCGACCTCCACCCACCCCTCCGGCTGGGGTGCCGTCAGGATCTGGGAGCCGGAGCCCTGGGTGATGTTCAGGGCGCGGCCCAGTCGGGCCGTCAGGAGCAGGGCTGCCGCGCCCGTGGCCTCGTCCTCGTCGATGCCGTCGTCGCGGCCGGGGAAGGCGCGGGCGCGGATGCGGCCGGCCGGTTCGTCCTCCCAGGACCAGGCGTAGATCCACTCTCCGGGCGGCGGGACGGGAAGGTCGTCGACCTCGGCGGGGGTGGCGTACTGGCGCAGGGTGCGGGGCGGGGCCCACTCGGGGCGGGCCTCGATCCAGGTGAACTCGCCGTCCATGCGGGCGCCGGCCCGGCCCGCCGGGGTGACCAGTTCCGGTACGTCCAGCAGCCAGGCGGTGCCGACGCAGGGGTGGCCGGCGAAGGGCAGGCGCAGGGTGGGGGTGTAGATGTCGATGACGCCGCGCTCGGGGTCGTCGACGAACACCGTCTCGCTGAAGCCGAGTTCGGCGGCGAACGCCTGGCGGTCGTCGCGGCCGGGGAGCAGGGCGCCGTCGCGGACCACGCCCAGTTCGTTGCCGTAGCCGCCGCGGGGGCCGCAGAAGACGCGCAGCACGTCGTAGTCAGTCACCGGGGAATTGAAGCACCAGCGGAGCCCGGGGCCCGGCGCCAGACCGGCATTACCGGCACTTTGCCATTGCATGACCTTCTCTTTGCGGTGCCGAGACCAAGCCGTGCCTGTGATCTTTCCGGGCGGCCGATGCGAGCTGAATCACGGACCGGACGGGTGGAGGTGAGGTAAGCCTCGGGTAAGTTAGGGCAGCCTCACCAACTGTTCTCACCTGGAGCCTGCATGCGAGCCGTCCGACTCTCCGTCGTCACCGCCGCCGCCACCGCGGCCGCTCTGACCGCCGTGACGGCCTGCACCGCCAAGAGCGACGCCTCCGACGGCGACGCGATCCAGGTGACCGCGGCCGACTCCACGTGCGAGACGTCCGCGAAGAGCGTCCCGGCCGGCCAGGTGACGCTGAAGATAGAGAACAAGGGGTCCCGGGCGACCGAGGTGGAGATCGTCTTCCCGGACGACCGGATCGTCTCCGAGAAGGAGAACATCGGCCCCGGCACCAAGTACACGCTGACCGCCGAGGTCAAAGCGGGCTCGTACGAGATCGCCTGCCGCCCCGGCATGAAGGGCCACGGCGTACGGCAGAAGCTCACCGTCACCGGCAAGGGCGCCGCCGCCGCGCGCGACCCCCGGCTGGACAAGGCCGTCGCCGACTACCGCCAGTACGCCCAGGACCAGGCCGACGAGACCCTGCCGCGCGTCGAGGCGTTCGTGAAGGCCGTCAAGGCCGGGGACCTGGCCGCCGCCAAGAAGGCCTACGCCCCCTCGCGCCTGGGCTGGGAGCGCACCGAGCCGGTCGCCGAGTCCTTCGGCGACATCGACCCCAAGGTCGACGTGCGCGAGGACGGCCTGGAGGACGGCCAGCAGTGGACGGGCTGGCACCGGCTGGAGAAGTCGCTGTTCAAGGACGGCAAGATCGGCGCCGAGGAGAAGACCCTCGCCGACCGGCTCGTCACCGACCTCAAGGACTGGCAGAAGCGGGTCGGCACCGCCGAGATCACCCCGACCTCCATGGCCAACGGCGCCAAGGAACTCCTCGACGAGGTCGCCACCGGCAAGGTGACCGGCGAGGAGGACCGTTACGCCCACACCGACCTGGTCGACTTCAAGGGCAACGTCGAGGGCGCGCAGAAGGCGTACGACCTGCTCAAGCCGGTCGCGGCGAAGAACGACCCGGCGCTCACCAAGGACCTCGACAAGCAGTTCGGCGCGCTGAACACCCTCCTCGACAGCTACCGCACCAAGGGCTCGGACAAGACGCAGTACGACTTCGTCTCCTACGACACGGTCGGCAAGGACGGCCGCAAGGAGCTGTCGGACGCGGTGAACGCGCTCGCCGAGCCGCTGTCCAAGCTCGCCGTCGCCGTGGTGAAGAAGTAGGGGCGGGGTCATGGCAGAGGGACAGACGCAGGGCACCGCGCCCTCCCGGCGGGCGCTGATCGGCTGGGGCGGCGCCGGGCTCGCGCTCGGCGCGGTCGCGGCCGGCGGCGCGGTGGCGCTGGCGAAGAACGGGGACGGCCCGGACGCCTCCGGTCCGCAGGAGTCCGGCGCGGTGGAGTTCCACGGCGCCCACCAGGCGGGCATCGCCACGCCCGTCCAGGACCGGCTGCACTTCGCCGCGTTCGACGTGAAGACCGACGACCGCGCCGAGTTCGTCCGGTTGCTGAAGGACTGGACGGCCGCCGCGCGCCGGATGACCGCGGGCAGGGCGGTCGGCGAGGGCGCCTACGGCGGGCTCGCCGAGGCGCCTCCGGACGACACCGGCGAGGCGCTGGGTCTGCCGCCCTCCCGGCTCACCCTCACCCTCGGCTTCGGGCCCTCCCTGTTCGAGAAGTTCGGACTGAAGGAGAAGCGCCCGGCGGCCCTCGTCGACCTGCCCAAGTTCCCCGGCGACAACCTCGACCGGACCCGCACCGGCGGCGACCTGTGCATCCAGGCCTGCGCGGACGACCCGCAGGTCGCCGTGCACGCCATCCGCAACCTGGCCCGCATCGGCTTCGGCAAGGTCGCCATCCGCTGGTCCCAGCTCGGCTTCGGCAAGACCTCCTCGACCACCCCCGGCTCCCAGACGCCCCGCAACCTCTTCGGTTTCAAGGACGGCACGCGCAACATCGCCGGGACCGAGACGGACCGGCTGGAGAAGTTCGTGTGGGCCAAGGGCGGGGACGGGGGCGCCAAGGACGCCTGGATGAGCGGGGGTTCGTACCTCGTCGCCCGGCGCATCCGGATGAACATCGAGACCTGGGACCGGACCTCGCTGCAGGAGCAGGAGGACGTCTTCGGCCGGGACAAGGGCGAGGGCGCGCCGGTAGGCAAGGCCAAGGAGCACGACGAGCCGTTCCTGAAGGCGATGAAGCCCGGCGCGCACGTCCGGCTCGCGCACCCCGACGCCAACGGCGGAATCACGATCCTGCGCCGGGGCTACTCCTTCACCGACGGCACCGACGGCCTCGGCCGCCTCGACGCGGGCCTGTTCTTCCTGGCCTACCAGCGCGACCCCCGCACGGGGTTCATCCCGCTCCAGCGCAGGCTGGCCGCGCACGACGCGCTCAACGAATACATCCAGCACGTGGGTTCGGCGGTCTTCGCGATCCCGCCCGGCGTCCGCGACGCGGACGACTGGTGGGGCCGCACACTGCTGTCCGAGGAGGCGTAGGTCCGTGTTCTCCAACTATCTGATCGGTCTGCGCGAGGGGCTGGAGGCCAGCCTCGTCGTGTGCATCCTCATCGCCTATCTGGTCAAGACCGGCCGCAGGGACGCGCTGCGGCCGATCTGGACCGGCATCGGCATCGCGGTCGCCATCGCGATGGGCTTCGGCTGCGTCCTCGAGTTCGGCTCGCAGGAGCTGACGTTCGCGGCGCAGGAGGCGCTGGGCGGTTCGCTGTCCGTCATGGCGGTCGGCCTGGTGACGTGGATGGTGTTCTGGATGCGGCGCACCGCCCGGCACCTGAAGTCCGAGCTGCACGGAAAGCTGGACGCGGCCCTCGCGATGGGCACCGGCGCGCTGGTCGCCACCGCGTTCCTGGCGGTGGGCCGCGAAGGCCTGGAGACGGCGCTGTTCGTGTGGGCGTCCGTGCACGCCGCCTCCGACGGCACCCCGCGCCCGCTGATCGGCGTGGCCCTCGGCATCGCCAGCGCGGTCCTGCTCGGCTGGCTGTTCTACCGGGGCGCGCTGAAGATCAACCTGGCCAAGTTCTTCACCTGGACCGGCGCCATGCTGGTCGTCGTCGCGGCGGGCGTGCTCGCGTACGGCTTCCACGACCTCCAGGAGGCGGACTGGCTGCCGGGGCTGACGAACCTGGCCTTCGACATCTCCGGCACCATCCCGCCGGACAGCTGGTACGGCACGCTCCTGAAGGGCGTGTTCAACTTCCAGCCGGACCCGACCGTCCTCCAGGTCACGGTGTGGCTGCTGTACCTGGTCCCGACGCTCACCGTGTTCTTCGCCCCGGTAGGGTTCGCCTCCGGGAAGGGGAAGGTGACGGTAGCTGATGAGCAGGGGTCGCGGCCCTCGAAGGCTTCGCAGGCTTGAGCGGACGACCGCGCTGGCGGCCTCGGTGACCGCGCTGGCGCTGACCGCCGGCGGGTGCGTGGTGGTGCACGGGGAACGCGAGGTGCTCCCCTCGGCCACCCGGGCCGAGGCCGCGACGGCGCTGGCGCAGTTCACGGCCGCGTACAACAAGGCCGACAAGGCGTACGACAGTTCGCTGGACGCCGGTCACGTCACCGGCGCGTTCGGCGCGATCGACGCGGCCCGGCTGAAGGCGGGCCACATCAACAGCCCGGGCGGCAACACCGCCCACGCGCCGCTGAAGCTGACGGACGCGAAGTTCACGATCCCCCGGAAGGCCGGCTGGCCGCGCTGGTTCCTCGCCGACGCGAAGGGCAACAAGGGCGGCGGCGCACGCTGGCTGCTGGTGTTCACCCGGCACGCGCTCACCGAGAAGTGGCAGGTGGCGTACCTGACGCTGGTGGCTCCCGAGGAGGTGCCGAAGTTCCGCGAGGACAAGGACGGCTGGGCGGAGGCCGTGCCCGCCGGCGCCGCCGGTCTGGCCGCCGCGCCGGGCGGGCTGAGCCGTGGCTACGCGACGTACCTGAAGGACGGCGGTGACACGTTCGCCGCGGGGGTGCACACCTCGGGCTGGCGTGCGCTGCGCGCGAAGAACGCGGTGCGGCCGGGGCTGGCCACGCAGTACATCGACGAGCCGCTGACCGGCGGCGACTACGCCCCGCTGGCGCTGCGCACGGCCGACGGCGGGGCCCTGGTGTTCTTCGCCACGCACCACTACCAGAAGCAGACGGCCGCCTCGGGCGCCTCGGTGCCGACCCCGAACAAGGGCGTGCGGGCGCTCACCAAGGGCGAGATCAAGCAGTCGCTGACGATGGAGTTCGTCTCCAACGAAGTGGCTCTCGACCCGGCCACGGGAGCAGGCGCGGGCGCGGGCGGCAAGAAGGTGTCGGTCGTGGGCCGTGTGCAGGGCATGACGTCGGCGCAGGGCGGCTGACGCGCGCCGGGTCCCCTTCGAGGGGGCAGGGAGCGGGGGTCCGGGCTCAGGAGGCCGGGGCGTGCGGGCTCAGGGGCTGGTCCGGGGTCAGTGACCTCGGCGGTCAGTGGCCGTCCCCGCTTCAGGGGCCGTCCACGCGGGCAGGGGCCGTCCTCGCTTCAGTGACCGTCCCCGGTCAGTGGCGTACGGGCCAGGCCGCGTGCGCGTGGCCCGGGTCGCTGTCGTCGGCGGTGTGGCGGGCGCAGGCGTCGGTGAGGGCTTCCAGCAGGGTGAGCGGGTCCGGGAGGGCGTGTTCCGGGCCCTGGCCCTCGACCCAGCGCACCGCCCGGCCCCCGTCACCGGGCAGCCGGGCCGGGGGGACGAGGACGTAGGAGCCGCGGCAGTGCCAGCGCAGGCCGGGATGCTCGTCCATGGTCTCGGGGTGGCAGTCCAGCTCGCACGGCCACCACTCGTCCTCGTCCTCGGGGGTGCCGCGGGTGAGGGTGAAGAACAGCATGCGGCCGTCGTCGCTCCGTGCGACCGGGCCGACGTCGACGCCGGTGGCCCGCAGCCGCTCCAGCGCCTCCTGTCCGGCCTCCAGCGGCACGTCGAGGACGTCGTGGGTCATGCCGGTGGCCGTGATGAAGTTCGCCTGCGGCTGGTGCCTGGCCCAGCGCTCGACCTGCGCGCGGTCGGTCGTGGACTGCGTCTGCCAGGCGAACGACACCGGGTGCCGGGCGGGCGTGGGACAGCCGACGCGGTCGCAGGAACAGCCGTAGCCGGACCCCGGGTGCGCGGCGGGCGCCAGCGGCAGTCCCGCGCCGGCGGCGGCGAGCAGCAGGGCCTCCCGGCCGCCGTCCCCGGCGGCCTCCTTGGGGCGGCGTCCGCGCAGCCACTGGGAGAGTTTGCCCTGCCGGCCGGTACGGCCGCCGAACTCCGCGCCGCTCATCTATCCCCTCGCCTCGCTGGTTGGACAGCATGCTCCATGGCCTCCCATGGTCCCACCATCCTGCGCCTTCGGTGACCGGAGCCGGTATCCGGGGTCCTGCGGGCAGGGGCGGCGGCCGCTTCGCGCGGGGCGGAGCACGCAGGCGCAGCGCGGGCGCGGTCCGACGCAGCGCGGGCGCAGCGCGGGCGCACGGCCGTGGTGCACGGCCGTCGAGCGCGGGGGCGGCGGGGCCGCCGGGGACTCGGCGCGCGGGCGGCGCCGGGGGCTCACATGCGGGAGCGGCGCCAGGGGCTCAGCGCGAGGGACACCGGAGGATCAGCGCCAGGACGCCGGGGGATCAGCGCGGGGCGAGTCCGTGCAGCGCGTAGTCGACGAGGGTGTCGGTGTACGCGTAGGAGAGGGGGCCGGTGTGCTGGAGCCAGCGCTGGGCGAGCGGGGAGACGAAGAGTTCCAGGGCGATGCGCGGATCGATGTCGGGGCGTACGGCTCCGGCCGCCTGCGCGGAGCGCAGTCTGCGCACGTACAGCTGGAGCTGCGGCTCCAGGAGCCGGGCCACCAGTTCGCGGGCGAGCGGCTCGTTCACCAGGCCCTCGGCGGCCAGCGCGCGTGAGGGCGCCTCGAACTTCGGGTCGAGGAGCCCGTCGACGGTGGCGCGCAGCACGGCCTTCAGGTCGGCGGCGAGGTCACCGGTGTCCGGGATGCCGCCCTGCGTCTCCCCCAGCTTCTCCCCGCTGTCCCGTGCGCCCTGCTCGGAGAGGTCGAGGAAGGCCTCCAGGAGGACGTCCGCCTTGGACGGCCACCACCGGTAGATGGTCTGCTTGCCGACCCCGGCCCGTGCGGCGATGCCCTCGACCGTGGTCCTCGGGTACCCCACCTCGGCGACGAGCGCGAGCGCGGCGTCGTAGATCGCACGGCGGGACTTCTCACTGCGGCGGGCGGCGTCGGGGGCGGGCTTCTTGACCATGGGCCGACGGTAGCAGGGTGATGAGACGGGCCGTCTCGCCGCGGCGCCCGCCGCCGGAGCGCCGCCGGGACGGGTCTCGTGCGGCGCCCCGCCGCCCGCGCCACCCGCGCGGGCGAAGGCGGCCCCCCGGCCCGCGCGCGACGGCCGGTCCCGGCGCACCATGGCAGCAAGCGACCCGGCCACCGGCCACGCGGGTACGGCGTCCCTGTTCCGCACGCGGGTACGACGTCCCCGTCCCTGTGGTATCTCTCCGAGGAGCCCGCCTTGGCCCGTTCCCGCAGCGCCCGTCCCCGGCGCTATCTGATGTGCCCGCCCGCCCACTTCACCGTCACCTGCGCCGACAACGCCTGGGCGGATCCGGCCAAGCCGGTCGACGCGGCCCTGGCACTGGCCCAGTGGGAGCAGGTGCGCGAGGTGTACCGGTCCCTGGGGCACACCGTCGACGTGCTGGCCCCCGAGCCGGGGCTGCCGGACATGGTGTTCACGGCGGACGGCGCCCTCGTCGTGGACGGGCGGGTGTTCGGCGCCCGGTTCGCCCACGCGCGGCGGGAGCCGGAGGCCGAGGCGCACCTGCGGTGGTTCGCCGAAAACGGCTTCGGGCACCTGCACGTGCCCGTGCACATCAACGAGGGCGAGGGTGACTTCGCGGTCACCGCCTCCTGGGTGCTGGCGGGGCGGGGCTTTCGCACCAACCCGCTCGCGCACGGCGAGGCGCAGGAGTTCCTGGGCCGTCCGGTGGTCGGCCTGGAGCTGGTCGACCCCCGCTTCTACCACCTCGGGCTCGCCCTCGCCGTCCTCGACGACGCGGCGGACGAGGTGGCGTACCACCCGGCCGCCTTCTCCCCCGGCAGCCGGGAGGTGCTGCGCCGGCTCTTCCCCGACGCCCTGGTGGTGAGCGAGGAGGACGCCGCCGTCTTCGGGCTGAACGCCGTGTCCGACGGGCTGCACGTGGTGCTGCCGCAGGCGGCTGCCGGACTCTGCGGGGCGCTGCGGGAACGCGGCTTCACGCCCGTCGGTGTGGACCTGAGCGAACTGCACAAGGGCGGCGGCGGGGTGAAGGGCTGCTCGCTGGAGCTGCGTGACTGAGAGGGAGCCGGGCGTCCGTCCCGTGGCCGGGGCCCGCGGTGCGTACCGGCCGTTGCCCGCGGGCCCGCGGTGTGTCGGCCCGCCGGTGAGGCGGAGCCGCACGTGTGGCCGGTGGGCCGCGGTTACGCGTCCGGGCCGCCGGTGGTGCCGTCCGGCGGCCAGGCGTCGCCCCAGTCGGTGTCCCGGGCCGCCTTGTACAGGTCGCCGTGGCGTTTGGTGACCGTACGGCGGCGCAGCTGCTCGTCCGGCTCGCACAGGTCGAGCAGGACCTGCCCCTTGCGGATCTGCGGGCGGCGTACGACGCGGGCGGGCGCGGGCGTGGCGTCGGGCAGACGGGTGGCGGCGACGTAGCCGAACTTCTCGTCCTCGTAGGCGAGGGAGCCGCCCTTGACCTGGCGGTGCAGCGAGGAGCGGCTGACCCGGGCCGAGAAGTGGCACCAGTCGGTGCCCGGCACGATGGGGCAGGCGGCGCTGTGCGGGCAGGGCGCGGCGATGCGGAAGCCGGCCGCGACGAGCCGGTCACGGGCCTCGATGACGCGGGCGTAGCCGTCGGGGGTGCCCGGCTCCACGACCACGACGGTCCGCGCGGCGCGCGCGGCGGCGTCGACGACGGCCGTCCGGTCCTGGCCGGTCAGTTCGCCGAGGACGTAGGAGACGGTGACGAGGTCGGCCGTGCCGAGGTCGAGTGCCGCGCCGATGCGTGCCCGCTGCCAGCGAGCGGCGCGCAGGTCCGGGTGGGCGGCGGCGATCTCCCGGCCCAGGGCGAGCGCGGGCTCCGCCCAGTCGAGCACGGTGACCGGGCGCTCGCCGGCCCAGGTGGCGGCGACGGCCCAGGTCGCGGCGCCGGTCCCGCCGCCGACGTCGACGTGGTCGGCGGGCGTCCAGCCGGGGACGGTCCGGGCGAACGCCGTCAGCGCCGCGCGTACCGCCTCGAAGGTGGCCGGCATGCGGTACGCGGCGTAGGCGGCCACGTCGGCGCGGTCCCGCAGGATGGGGGCGTCGGTCGGGGTGCTGCCGCGGTAGTTCGCGATCAGCCGCTCCACGGCCCCCGCGGCCTGCCTCGGCGGCAGCCCGTCGAGCAGTCCGGAGAGCGCGGCGCGGAGGGTCTCCGACGGAAGTACGACGTCGTTCACCACGCGATTCTCTCAGTCCGCACGGGGTGCTCGGCCCCCCGCGCCGGGCCCCGGTCCCCGCTCAGGTCCCGCGCACGGCCCGGGCGAGGCGGGTGGCCGCCGCCGCGCGCGGCCGGCTGTCGGGGCGCCGTCTGCGGGGGTGCACGGTGGTGGCCAGCAGCACCAGGAAGGTGTCCGTCGCCGGGTCCAGGACCACCGAGGTGCCGGTGAAGCCGGTGTGGCCCGCCGCTCCCCGTCCGGCCAGCTCGCCCATGAACGAGGGCTGGTCCACGGCGAAGCCGAGCCCCGGCGGGGCCAGGAGGAGTTCGACGAAGTCGGGGCCGAGGATGCGGGCGGACCCGTAGGACCCGCCTGCCAGGAGCGCGCGGCAGAAGACCGCGAGGTCGCCCGCCGTGGAGAACAGGCCCGCGTGCCCGGCCACCCCGCCCAGCGCCCACGCGTTCTCGTCGTGCACCTCGCCGCGCAGCATCCCGCGGTCCGCCTTGGCCCAGGGCCGCCGCTGGTCCTCGGTGGCCGCCGCGCCGGGGCAGGGGCCGAAGCGGGTGTCCGTCATGCCGAGCGGGCGGGTGATGCCCTCGCGGACCAGGTCGTCCAGGGGCCGGCCGGTGACGCGCTCCAGGATGTGCTGGAGGAGCAGCAGGTTGAGGTCGGAGTAGGTGTAGGTGCCGGGCACCCCCACGGGCGGCTCGGCGCGCAGCCGTGCGAGCCGGGCGGTGGGGTCGGGGCAGTCGTACAGCGGGATCTCGGGCCGCAGTCCGGAGGTGTGGGTGAGCAGTTGCCGTACGGTGACGCCGTGCGCGGCGGCGGCGTGGAACTCCGGGAGGTACGCCCCCACGCGCGCGTCGACGCCCAGCGTGCCCCGTTCGATCTGCTGCATCGCGGCGACCGCCGTGAACAGCTTGGTGACCGAGGCCAGGTCGAAGGGGGTGGTGACGGTCATGGGGACCCGTGCCCGGGGCGGCAGTTCGACACCGCGGTCGGTGTCGGGGTCGTAGGACGCGTACCGCACGGCCCAGCCCGCCGCCTCCTCCACGGCGATCACCGGGCCGCGCCCGGCGACCACGACGGCGCCCGCCGCCCAGGGGCGTCTCCCGGCGGTGAGGGCGTGCACCTCGTGGACGAGTTCTCGCAGTTCGGCGGGGTCGAGCCCGGCCTTCTGCGGGCTGTCCCGGCGCAGTCTCGACGCGCTCAGCTCTCCGCTCCCTCTGCTCCCGCTGCTCCTTGTGTTCCCCCTGCTCCCGCTGCGCCGTGCGCCGGGTCCGCCGCCGTGGCCGTGTCCCAGGGACGGCACATTCCCGCGAAGCAGCCCAGCGCGACGAGCGCCGCCGCCAGCTGGACGACGGCCATCGGCACGGCGGTGTGCTCCCCGGCGATCCCGACGAGCGGGGAGGCGACCGCGCCGATGAGGAAGGAGGACGTGCCGAGCAGCGCGGAGGCGGAACCGGCGTTGTGCCTGGTGCGCATCAGCGCGAGCGTCTGGGTGTTGGGCAGGGTGATGCCCATCGCGGACATGAGCACGAACAGCGCGGCGGCCACCGGCACGAGGCCCACCTGCCCGAAGGCGCCCGCCGCCATCAGCAGCAGGGCGGTCGCCGCCACGATGACGACGACGAGCCCGGCCCCCAGCACCCGGTCCATGCGGACCCGGCCGACCAGCACCTTGCCGTTGATCTGGCCGACGGCGACCAGGCCGATCGAGTTGAGCCCGAACAGCAGGCTGAACGTCTGCGGCGAGGCGCCGTAGATCTCCTGGATCACGAACGGCGACGCGGACACGTAGGCGAACAGGGAGGCGAAGGCGAAGCCGCCCGCGATCATGTAGCCGGTGAAGACGCGGTCGGCGAGGAGCCGGCGCATCGAGCCCAGTGCCTCGCCGATGCCGCCCTCGTGGCGTTCGGCGGGCGGCAGGGTCTCCGGGAGCCTGGTCCACACCACCGCGCCGAGCAGCGCGCCGACCACGGTGAGGACCACGAAGACGCCCCGCCAGTCCGTGACCCGCAGGATCTGCCCGCCGATGAGCGGGGCGACGACCGGCGCGACACCGGAGATCAGCATCAGGGTGGAGAAGAACCGGGCCATGGCCACGCCGTCGTACAGGTCGCGGACGACGGCCCGGGCGATCACTATGCCGGCCGCGCCCGCCAGGCCCTGCGCCAGCCGGAAGGCGACCAGGACCTCGACGTTCGGCGCGAGCGCGCACAGCGCGGTGGCGAGGACGTAGACCGCGAGACCGGCGAGCAGCGGGCGGCGGCGGCCCCACCGGTCGCTCATCGGACCGACGACGATCTGCCCGAGCGCCATGCCGGCCAGGCAGGCGGTGAGGGTGAGCTGGACGGTCGCGGCGGGCGCGTGCAGGGACCGGGTGACCTCCGGCAGCGAGGGCAGGTACATGTCCATCGCGAGCGGCGGGGTGGCGGTCAGGCTGCCGAGGATCAGCGTCACCAGCAGTCCGGTCCGGCGGGCGGCGCGGTCCGGCGCCGGTGACGGCGGTGGCGGGGTGGCTTCCGGCCTCGGCTTCGGTACGGCCGTGTCCCCCGCGGCCGTCCTGTGCGGTGCCGACGCCCCACCCTCGGACATGTGTCCCTCCCTCTCCGGCTGGTCCGCCACCTATGCTCTCAGCTCGTACACCGTGCCGAGGAACGCATGAGCGAGGGTGGGGTCCGGTAATGCCTGGAATATCCGGTGAGGCGTCCGGTGGGACCTCCGGCGGGGCGCCGGGTCGAGCGTCCGGCCGGGCGGGAGAGAAGGTGCGCTGGGGCGTCCTCGCCACCGGCGGGATCGCCGCCGCCTTCACCGCGGACCTGGTGGACCTGCCGGACGCCGAGGTCGTGGCGGTGGCCTCCCGCCGTGCGGACTCCGCCGAGGCGTTCGCGGAGCGGTTCGGGATCCCGCGGGCGTACGGCAGTTGGGACGAACTGGCGCACGACCCCGGCATCGACGTCGTCTACGTCGCCACCCCGCACGTCGCCCACCGCGCCGCCGCGGGCCTGTGCCTGGAGGCCGGGCGCGGTGTGCTGTGCGAGAAGCCGTTCACGCTGAACCTGCGCGAGGCCACCGAACTCGTCGCGCTGGCCCGCCGTCGCGGGCGCTTCCTGATGGAGGCCATGTGGATGTACTGCAACCCGCTGGTGCGGCGGCTGAAGGCGCTCGTCGACGACGGGGCGATCGGCGAGGTGCGCACGGTGCAGGCCGACTTCGGGCTGGCCGGGCCCTTCCCGCCGGCGCACCGGCTGCGCGACCCGGAACTCGGCGGCGGGGCGCTGCTCGACCTCGGCGTCTACCCGGTGTCCTTCGCCCACCTGCTGCTCGGTGAGCCCTCGGACGTCACGGCGAAGGCGGTGCTCTCGCCCGAGGGCGTCGACCTCCAGACGGGCGCGCTGCTCTCCTGGGACGGCGGGGCGCTGGCCCAGGTGCACTGCTCCATCACCGGCGGTACGGGGACGACCGCCTCGGTCACCGGCTCCCGCGGCCGTGTCGACGTGCCGTCCGGCTTCTTCCACCCGGAGCGTTTCGTGCTCCACCGCGACGGCCGCGACCCCGAGGAGTTCACGGCGGACCCGGCCGACGGTCCGCGCACCAGCATGCGGCACGAGGCGCTGGAGGTGATGCGCGCGCTGCGGGCGGGCGAGACCGAGTCGCCGGTGGTGCCGCTGGACGGCACGCTCGCGGTGATGCGGACGCTGGACGCGGTGCGGGAGCGGATCGGGGTGCGCTACCCGGGGGAGGCGGCGGACCCCGAGTCCGAGCCCGAGTCCGCACCCGCGCTCGTGTGAGGCTCGGCCGGCGGGAGGTGCCGGCCGGCGCACCCCCCGCGGCGGGCATCCGTATGGCGGACGCGGGATTCCGCATGGCGGACCGGACTCGTACGCTCCGGTGCCATGACTGACACCCCATCGAAGATCGCCGTGGTGACCGGGGCGGGCTCCGGCATCGGCCGGGCCGTCGCCGTGGAACTGCTCGGCGCGGGCTGGTCCGTGGTCCTGGCGGGCCGGCGCCCGGAGCCCCTGGAGGAGACGGCGGCCCTCGTGCCCGGGGCCGTCTCGCTCGCCGTGCGCACGGACGTGGCGCGCCCCGAGGACGTGGCCGCGCTCTTCGCGGCGGCCGTGGACCGGTTCGGCCGGGTGGACCTGCTGTTCAACAACGCGGGCACGTTCGGCCCCGGCGGCGTGCCCGTCGAGGACCTGTCGTACGAGGCGTGGCGGCACGTGGTGGACACCAACCTCAACGGGGCCTTCCTGTGCGCGCAGGCGGCGTACCGGCAGATGAAGGAACAGGACCCGCAGGGCGGCCGGATCATCAACAACGGCTCGATCTCGGCACACACGCCCCGCCCGCACTCGGCGCCGTACACCGCCACCAAGCACGCGCTGACCGGCCTGACCAAGGCCCTGTCGCTGGACGGGCGGCCGTACCGCATCGCGGTCGGGCAGATCGACATCGGCAACGCGGCCACCGACATGACGTCCCGGATGCGGACCGGCGCCCTCCAGGCGAACGGCGAGGTGGTGCCGGAGCCGGTGATGGACGTCGCGGACGTGGCGCGCACGGTGCGGCACATGGCGGAGCTGCCGCTGGAGGCCAACGTGCAGTTCGCGACGGTGCTGGCGACGACGATGCCCTACGTGGGCCGGGGCTGAGCGCAAGGGGCGCATGCCCCGGTGTGCGCGGCAGCCGTTCCACGCGCCGGTGCGCATCCCGCGTCCCGCGCGGGGTCCACCCCCAGCCGGTGCGGTGGAACGGCTGCCGCATCCCCTCCCCTGGATGTGGCCGACGGGGGCGGCGGACGGCCGCGGCGGCGGACGCCCGATGCCCCAACTGTGAAGCTCTGGTGAAGAGATGTCGAGCATATGCCGTCCACCGGCCCGGACGGCACGGAATTGTCGATTCCGGTTGTGCAGATCACGTCCTGGGCCCTCGACGCCTCGACAGCGATGACGCCCGGCCTCTCACCGCCGGTGACGGCCGCCCGTGTCCGCCGCCCGCGCCGCCGCGCGGCGTCTGCGCAACGCCCACACCCCGCCGGCGAGCAGTGCGGCCGTGCCTCCCGCCCCCTCCAGCAGCCGCCAGGCCGAGGGCCCGCCGTCGGCCGGGGGCCCCGCCGCCCCCGCACCGGAACCCGCCGCCGCCCTGGTGCCGGGCGCGCCGCCCGCCTTCGCGCCGCCCTCGCTCAGCGGTTCGACCAGCGTGCCCACGGCCCGCGCCGAACCGCCCTGCGCGAAGCCCCAGTCGAGCAGGGCGGCGGTCTCCTCGTAGACGGCGTTGCTGCCGACCCCGGGGTGCATCACGGTGGCGAGCAGGGTGCGGCCACCGCGGACCGCGGCCCCGGTGAAGGTGTTCCCGGCGTGGCTGGTGTAACCGTTCTTCACCCCGATCATCCCCTCGTACGGCTTCAGGCCCCACGCACCGGTCAGCAGGCGGTCGGTGTTCTGGATCTGGAACGTCTTCTTCCCGCCGGCCGGGAAGTCCGCGGTGCGGGTGCCGCAGTATCCGCGGAAGTCGGCGTTGCGCAGCCCGTGCCGGGCGAACAGCGTCAGGTCGTAGGCCGAGGAGATCTGGCCCGGGTGGTCGAACCCGTCCGGGCTGACCACGTGCGTGTCCAGGGCCTGCAGGTCCTCCGCCCTGGCCTGCATCTCGGCGACCGTGCGGGCGACCCCGCCGTTCATGTGCGCGAGCACGTGCACCGCGTCGTTGCCCGAGCGCAGGAACACGCCCTGCCACAACTGCTCGACGGTGTACGTGGTCCCGGCCTGGATGCCGACGAGGCTGGAACCCGCGGGGATGTCGGCCAGTTCGGCGGCGGTGACGGTGTGCCGCTCGGTGCGGTCGAACTTCTTCAGCACGGTGTCGGCGAAGAGCATCTTCAGCGTGGACGCCGGTGCGAGACGCTGGTGGGCGCGGTAGGAGGCCAGTACCTCACCGGTCGCCCAGTCGGCGACGAGCCAGGCCCGGGCGGAGAGTCTGCCGGGCAGGCCGCTCACCCCCCGGACCTGCACCCCGGCACGGGCCAGCCGCTCGCCGCCGATGACGGTGGTGGGCGCAGCCGGGACCGCGGGCGCGGCAGGAGCGGCGGGGGTGGCGGCCGAGGCCCTGCCGCCCGCCGCCACGGTCACCGGGGCCGCGGCGGCCAGGGCGGCGAGCAGGGAGCGCCGGGACGGCGCGGACGCCGGCAGCGGCGGGGCGGACGGGGAGGCGGGCCGGGGGGACGGAGAGGAATCGCGCACCCCGGGACCGTACAAAGGGAGAGCGGGCCGGTGCACGACGGGTCTTCAAAGGCTGATCAAAAGATCACCGAAGGAGGGATGTCGTGTCACTCGTGTCGCTCACCCGGTCGCACGCCCCACACCGCGCCCTCACGCTTCCTCCGCACGCTGTTTTCCGCCGCCGCGCTCCCCCGCGCTCCCCGCGCTCTCCTGTACCGCCCCGGCGCGCCGTCTCACGCACGCCCCTTCCGTACGCCCCTTCCGCACGCCCTCTTCCCGCTGCCCGGGGTGTGGCGGCGCGGCCTCATCTTCCGAGGAGTCGTTCGACCTCCGCGAGCTGCTCCGCGGTGAGCGGGCCCTTCGCGAGGGCGCCCGCGTTGTCCTCGGCCTGGGCCACCGAGCGGAAGCCCGGGATCGGCACGGTCCGCGGGCTGCGCGCCCACAGCCAGGCGAGGGCGCCCTGGGCAAGCGTACGGCCGCCGCCGGTCAGCACCTCCCGCACCGCCTCCACCCGCGCCAGCCACGCCGGATCGGCGCCCGCACCGGCCCGGAAGCCGGGCAGCCAGACGGGCGGGCGGCTGCGGATGTCCCCCGCCTCCAGGGGCGCTCCGCCGGTGTGCTTGCCCGTGAGCAGGCCCATGGCGAGCGGACTGCGGTTGACGCTCGCCAGCCCCGCCTCCTCGCAGAGGGCGAGCACCGCGGGCGCGTCCTGGAGCACGTTGAGCGCGTGCTGGACGGCCGTGCAGTGCGGCCCCTGGGCGAAGAGGGCGGCACGGCCGGGGTCGTCGGTGCTCCAGGCGTACGCGCGGATCAGCCCCTCGCGCACGAACTCCTCGCAGGCGTCGCGGAGTTCCGCGGCGGCCTCGGGGTCGGCGTCGGAGATGTGCAACTGGTACAGGTCGATGTGGTCGGTGCCCAGCCGGGCGAGGGAGGCGGTGAGCGCGCGCCGGGCGTACGCCGGGGTGGCGTCCTGGCCGTCCGCGGTCCGGGTCCGTTCGTCGAAGAGGTTGCCCCACTTGGTGGCGACGACGACCTCGTCCCGGCGCCGGCCCAGGGCCCGCCCGAGCAGCCGCTCGCTGTGCCCGCAGCCGTAGGCGTCGGCGGTGTCGAAGAAGGTGACCCCGAGGTCGAGGGCCCGGTGGATCGCCCGCACGGACTCCTCGTCGTCGACCTTCCCCCAGCCCAGGGGCTGTCCGTCCGGGGTCTGCCACTCCCCGCCGACGGCCCAGCAGCCGAACCCGAGCGCGCTGACCTCGATGCCGCTGCGGCCGAGCGTCCTGGTACCGGTGAAGGCGGTGGACTCCGCGGAGCCGGGGGTGCCGGGTGCGTCCGGGGCGGCCGAGGCGGCGGCCCCCGCGGAGGAAGAGCCGGTGGTTCCCGTGGAGGGGAAATCGGTGCTGCTGGTGGTCTCCATGCCTGGGGACGTTAGGAGTTGAAGCGCACCCGAAGGCAAGGCTTCCGCGCGGTGTCCGCTCCCGGCCGGTCAGGCTGCCCGGTCTCGAACCGCGCGATCCGTCCGTCGCCGGTGCCGGCGAAGGACCACCGGGTGCGCATCTCGCCCCAGGTACGTTGCGGTAGCGGGCGGGGAAGGCGCGGCCGCCGCGGGACTCGTTGTCGACCTCCAGGTGGCCGTGCGGGGAGAAGATCTCCCGCTCGATCCACTCGGCGAGATCGCGGTCGCGGCCGTCGTCCGACAGGGTCGCGCCGGGCGCCAGGAGGTGCGGGGACCCCTCGCGGCCATGGGCGTTGAGGCGGTGACGAAGGCGCGGACGGCCGGGTCGCTGGGCTCGGCGGTCTGAATCGTCCTGCCGGCCGGCGTCACACCGCTCACGGCACCCGGCCACCCGAACGGCACGCAGGACGCGCCGGCTGGCCCGGCCGGTGGCAGGGTGTTCACCGGTGTTGCCGGTTCTCCCGAGGAGTCGCCGTGACCTGTTACGACCGCCGTGATCTCGGTCTGCTGCTGCTCCGGCTGGGGACCGGGGGCGTCCTGGCCGCGCACGGGGCGCAGAAACTGCTGGGCTGGTTCGGCGGGGCCGGCCTGGAGGGGACCGGCCGGTTCATGGAGTCCGTCGGCTACCGCCCGGGCAAGGCGAGCGCCATGGCGGCGGGAGCGGCGGAGGCGGGCGGCGGTCTCCTGCTGGCGCTGGGCCTGGCGACCCCGGCGGCGGGCGCGGCGGCGGCCGGTGCGATGGCGGGCGCGGCGGCGGTGCACGCACCGAGCGGCTTCTTCGCCCAGAGCGGCGGCTACGAGTACGCCGCCTCGCTGGGCCTCACCGCCACCGGCCTCGCGATCACCGGCCCCGGCCGGCTCTCCCTGGACCACGCCCTCGGCCACGCGGTCAACCGCGGCTGGATGGTGCCGGCGGCCATCGCGGCGACGGCCGCGGGCACGGCGGTGGTCCTGGGCGTCCGCGTCCGGCACCTGCGCCGGGAGAAGGAGGGCCGGCAGGAGGCCCTGTTCGAGGACGAGGGGTAGCCGCCGCCGCGGTTCCGCCGTACTGGGCCATCCGCACCCGGACGGTCCGTGCGGGGGTTGTCCGGTCCGGGACTGTCCGGTCCAGGACTGTCCGGTCCGGGACTGTGTGTGCCGGGCCTGTGTGTGCCCGGACCGTCCGTTCCGAGACCGTCCGTTCCGGGACCGTGGGATGCTGCGCCCATGACCGACCCGGATCACCCCGCCGCCGAGCCCTGGGCGACCATCGACGCCCTGTGGGCCTGGCTCGACGGCCACCGCGCGCACGACTCCCGCGAGACGCTCCTCCTGCGCATGCTGAAACTCTCCGAGGAGGTCGGCGAGGCCGCCCAGGCGGTCATCGGCGCGACCGGCCAGAACCCGCGCAAGGGCACCACGCACACCTGGCAGGACGTCGAGGCGGAACTGTGCGACGTGGTGATCACGGCCATGGTGGCCCTGCGCACCCTCACCCCGGACGCCGGCGAGGTCTTCGCCCACCACCTGACGAGGGTCAGGGAACGGTCGCTGGGCCCGGCCGGACCGACGGGAGCCGGGGCAGGGGAACAGGACGCCGGGACGGGGTCTCCTCGGGCAGGTCAGGCATGACGTGGCAGCCCTCGATGAACCGATCAGCGACCGACCGGTGAAAGGATCCGGGTGGGGTACGAACTGCACGCAGTGATCGCGGACGAGGCATTGCTCCGTGACGCGTCGGCGGACATTCCCGGCGCCCGAGTGGCGCGTCTCCGCCAGGGCCTGTCCCTGCTGCCGATCACGGATGAGCTTTTCGACTCGGTCACGGACGGCAGCTCCGAGGGGGGTCCGGAATTCCGGCGGCTGCCCCCGGGCCTCGAGGAGCTGCTCGCCCAGTGGTCCGCCGCAGGGCCGGTCGCCTATTGCGAGGCCGAGTACTTCGGGGGCGTCGGCGAGCAACGAGCCGCCGTGTGGGCGGACGGAGCACTGGTGTGGGGCCCCACGGACAAGCCTGCGAAGAGACGCTTCTCCCGTACGGTCAGCCCGGTCTCGCAGGCGCTGCGGCGGCTCGGTGCGGTGCGCACTCTCGGCGAGGACGAGTTCGAGGCCGTAGGCCTGGACCGTCACCGGAGCGACGAGGCCTGGATCTCGCCCCGCACTCCCTGAGCCGGAGCCCGAGTCGCCCTCGGCGCGAGCTTCGTCGCACCGCTCCCTGGGGCGGCGACGGCCGGCAGGGTCCCATGAGCGTGGGGCAGACGAGTCGGGCTGTACGCCGGGTTCTGTACCGGGGGTCCTCGCGGGCCCTCCGGTGACGGCCATCCATCTAGGGCCGACGTTGCCGCCGGCCTCGTGCGGTCTACCCGCGGACTCGGGCGGGCAGCCCTCGAACGTCCGCGCAGAGCGCTTTTCAGGGCGCTCCTCTTGACCTTGCTCCGGGTGGGGTTTACCTAGCTGCCCAAGTCACCTTGGGCACTGGTGGTCTCTTACACCACCGTTTCACCCTTACCGGGCGCCGAAGCGTCCGGCGGTCTGCTTTCTGTGGCACTGTCCCGCGGGTCACCCCGGGTGGCCGTTAGCCACCACCCTGCCCTGTGGAGCCCGGACGTTCCTCGGGAGGTTCCCTGACGGGAACTTCACGCGGCCGTCCGCCCGGCTCGTCTGCCGTGCCGACCATGATACCGGGCGCGACGGGGGCCGGTCGCCGCTCCGCCGTCCGGGGCGCCGCAACGGTGGTCAGGCGGCCCTGCCGTCCGCGTCCGGCCTTGTCGCGACGTCAACGTCCGCACCGCTCTCATGCGGAGCGGAGAACTCGCCGCGGACGTCAGCGTCGCCACGCGGACCGTGCGGCACCACCATCCACCGGGGCTGCTCCCGGGAGGCCGGGCGGCGTTCCCACGGTCACGGCGCCACACGCTTCCCCGGCCGCCGGCGCCCGGTCCGCGTCGTCCGCTTCCACGCCGGCGAACCGGACCGGCTGGTGGCCGCCCCCGGCCGGGGCTGACGGACCGCCCGGCCGCCCGCGCCCGAAGGCGCCGCGCCCTGCCCGTACGCTGGCCGGGAGCCCTACCCGAAGGAGAACCCGTGCTCGTCCTGCTGCCGCCCTCCGAAGGCAAGGCCGCCTCCGGCCGGGGCGCCCCGCTGCGCCTGGAGTCGCTGTCGCTGCCCGGGCTGACCGAGGCCCGAACGGCCGTGCTCGACGAGCTGGTCGGCCTGTGTTCCGGTGACCTCGACCCCGCGCGGAACGACAAGGCGCGCGAGGTGCTCGGACTGAGCGAGGGGCTGCGCGGCGAGGTCGCCAAGAACGCCGGACTGCGCACGGCGGGGACCCGGCCCGCCGGGGAGATCTACACCGGTGTGCTCTACGACGCCCTCGGCCTGGCCTCCCTCGACACCGCGGCCAAGCGGCGCGCGGCCCGGTCGCTGCTGGTCTTCTCGGGGCTGTGGGGCGCGGTCCGGGTGACCGACCGGATCCCCTCCTACCGCTGCTCGATGGGGGTGAAGCTGCCCGGACTCGGCGCGCTGGGCGCGCACTGGCGCGCGCCGATGGCCTCGGTACTGCCCGAGGCGGCCGGGAGCGGGCTGGTGCTCGACCTGCGCTCCGCCGCGTACGCCGCCGCGTGGAAGCCGAAGGGGGAGGTCGCGGAGCGGACGGCGACCGTACGGGTGCTGCACGCGCCCACCCGGAAGGTCGTCAGCCACTTCAACAAGGCCACCAAGGGCCGGATCGTCCGGAGCCTGCTGTCGGCCGGGGCCGTCCCGCAGGGTCCCGCCGAGCTGGTGGAGGCGCTGCGCGACCTCGGGTACGAGGTGGAGGCGCAGGCTCCCACGGCGGCGGGACGGCCCTGGTCCCTGGACGTGCTGGTGACCGAGGTGCACTGACGCCCCTCGAAGCGCCGGCCCGTTCTCGGCCGTCCCACCGTCGCCGGAGCGTCGACGGACAGACCGCCCGAGCCCTGCGGACGTCACCAGGCGCCGACGACCTACCCCCAATTCCAACTGTTGCAGCATGCGCAACGGGCTTTGCGCATGTTGTTCGGGCCCGGCAGGATGGCGCCATGCCCGCATCTCTGCCTGCCTCCGTACTGGACCTCGCCCCCGTTCTGCCCGTCGTCGTGCTGGACGACCCCGCCGACGCGGTGCCCCTCGCCCGGGCGCTGGTCGCCGGGGGGCTGCCCGCGATCGAGGTGACCCTGCGGACACCGGCCGCGCTGGACGGCATCCGGGCCATGGCCGCCGAGGTGCCGGACGCGGTGGTGGGCGCCGGTACGGTCGTCACGCCCGCGCAGGTGACCCGGTGCGCTGACGCGGGCGCGCGCTTCCTGGTCAGCCCCGGCTGGACGGACACCCTGCTGTCGGCCATGGCCGCGTCCGGGCTGCCGTACCTGCCCGGGGTGTCGACCGCCTCGGAGGTCGTGGCGCTGCTGGAGCGCGGGGTGCGCGAGATGAAGTTCTTCCCGGCCCAGGCGGCGGGCGGCACGGCCTACCTCAAGTCGCTGGCCGGTCCGCTCCCCGGGGCGCGGTTCTGCCCGACCGGCGGCATCGGTCCCGGCACCGCTCCCGACTACCTCGCCCTGCCCAACGTCGGCTGTGTCGGCGGCAGCTGGATGGTCCCGGCGGACGCGCTCGCCGACCGCGACTGGGCCCGGGTCGAACGGCTGGCCCGCGAGGCGGCCCGGCTCAGCGCAGGTGGGACGTGTCGTTGAGGAGCCGGACGCTCGCGTTGCCGTCCGCGTAGTACGCCACCGCCGACAGGGAGGCCGCCGAGAGCTCCATCCGGAACAGGGACTCCGGCGGGGCCCCGAGGGCCAGGCGTACGAACGTCTTGATCGGCGTCACATGGGTGACGACCAGGACGGTGCGGCCGGCGTGCGCCGCGACCAGGCGGTCGCGGGCCGCGGCGATCCGGACGGCGGTCGTCACGAAGCTCTCGCCGCCGCCGGTCGGTTCGGCGTCCGGGGAGGCCAGCCAGGCGTTCAGGTCCTCGGGGTGGCGTTCGCGCACCTCGCCGAAGGTGAGCCCCTCCCAGGCCCCGAAGTCGGTCTCGCGCAGCCCGTCGTCGACCGTCACCGGCAGGCCGAGACGGGCGGCGACGATCGCCGCCGTCTCGCGGGTACGGGCCAGCGGGGAGGAGACGACGGCCTGGATCGTGCCGCGCCGGGCGAGCGCGACCGCCGCTTTCTCCGCCTGCTCGCGGCCGATGGCGGAGAGCGACGGATCGCTGCCGCCGCTTCCGGAGAACCGCTTCTGCGGGGTCAGCGGGGTCTCCCCGTGCCGCAGCAGCACGAGCGTGGCGGGCGCCCCGAGGTCGGCCGGTGCCCACCCGGGCGCGGCGACGGGCCGGGCGGCCTCCGCACCGGCGACCGCCCGAGCGGCCCGCACGTCCCCGACAGCCTTCGCCCCGGCGCCGGCGGTGGTCTGCGCGTCGGCGGCGACAGGGGGTTGGGCGGCGTCAGCGTCGGTACCGGACTCCGCACCGGCAGCGGCAGCCGCCCGCGGGTCGGCGGCGGCGCCGGAGGGGGCCGTTCCGGAGGGGGTCGTTCCGGACGGGGTCGTTCCGGGGGCGGCCGGTGCGGTCGGCGTATCCGGTGCCTTGGCGCGGTCCGCCACGGCGTCCCGCGCGGTGGCGGCCGGGGGCGTCGTCGGTGCGGTCCCGCTGACGGCCGGGGGCGTCGCCGGTGCGGTGCCTGTGAGGGCGGGTGCCTCGGTTGCGCGGGCCCCGGCGTCCGGTTCCGCCGTCGACGGCGACGGTGACGCCGGCGGCGACCACTGCTCGCCCCGGGCGCCCGCGTCCATCGCCTCGTTGGCGAGGCGGTCGGCGTGCTTGTTGCGCTCGCGCGGGATCCACTCGTAGTCGACCCGCCCGGCCGGGAACACCCGGGCCGCCTCGGTGGCGAGCGGGCGCAGGTCCGGGTGCTTGATCTGCCAGCGGCCGGACATCTGCTCGACGACGAGCTTGGAGTCCATGCGCACGTGCACCGTCGCCGCCGGGTCCAGGGCGTGCGCGGCGCGCAGGCCGGCCAGCAGGCCCCGGTACTCGGCGACGTTGTTGGTGACGGTGCCCAGGTACCCGGCGGTCTCCGCCAGCACCTGACCCGTCACCGCGTCGAGCACCACCGCACCGTAGCCCGCGGGCCCGGGGTTGCCCCGTGACCCGCCGTCGGCCTCCACGACGAACTCCCGCACGCCCGACTCCCGCCCGTCCGACTCCCGCACGCCAGCGGCCCCTTGCGCCTCTAGAGGCCGGACTCGGCGGTGCGCACCAGGATGCGGCGGCAGTTCTCGCAGCGGACGACCGTGTCGGGGGCGGCGGCGCGGACCTCGTTCAGCTCCGTGATGGCCAGCTCCTGGCGGCAGCCCTGGCAGGTGCGCTGGTACAGCTTGGCCGCGCCGATGCCGCCCTGCTGCTCGCGCAGCTTGTCGTAGAGCTTCAGCAGGTCCGCCGGGACGGAGGCGGCGACGACCTCGCGCTCCTTCGTCACGGTGGCGGCCTCGCCGTCCAGCTCCTCGAAGGCGGCGTCACGGCGGGCGACGGCGTCGTCGGCCTTCGCCTGGACGGAGCCGACGCGCTCGGTCAGCTCGGCGACGCGCTCCTGCGCGGACTCGCGGCGCTCCATGACCTCCAGGACGACGTCCTCCAGGTCGCCCTGGCGCTTGGCGAGCGAGGCGATCTCGTGCTGGAGGCCGGCGAGGTCCTTGGGCGAGGTGACCGCACCGGAGTCCAGGCGCTGCTGGTCGCGGGCGGCGCGGGTGCGCACCTGGTCCACGTCCTGCTCGGCCTTGGTCTGCTCGCGGGCGCAGTCGCTCTCCTCGGTCTGCGCGGCCACGAGCAGGTCGCGCAGCTGCGTGAGGTCCTTGGTCAGCGTCTCGATCTCGGCGTGCTCGGGCAGCGACCTCCGCTTGTGCGCGAGCTGCTGCAGGCGGACGTCGAGGGCCTGGACGTCGAGGAGTCGGATCTGGTCGGCGGGCGCGGCGTTCAGTTGGGGGCTCCCATGGGTTCGTCGGTGGTGGTGGACGCCGCGTGGGCGGTCCAGGGGTCGGTGACCGTCTTGGAGACGTGGACGCGCAGGCCCCATCCGTGCCGGTCGGAGATCTCGTCGAGCTGGGCTGCGGCCAGCTCGCACCAGGGCCACTCGGTGGCCCAGTGCGCCGCGTCGAGCAGCGCGAGAGGACTGTGGGCGCGGGCCTCCGAGGCCGGGTGGTGGCGCAGGTCCGCGGTGAGGAAGGCGTCCGCGCCCGCCGCCCGTACGTGGTCGAAGAGGCTGTCGCCGGAGCCGCCGCTGACGGCGACCGTGCGGACGACCGCATCGGGGTCGCCGGCGACACGGATGCCCTGCGCGGTCGCGGGCAGCCGCTCGGCGGCGCGGGCGGCCAGCTCGCGCACGGTCAGCGGGTGGTCGAGTTCGCAGACGCGGCCGAGGCCCCGGCGGCCCTCCGGGTCGCTCGGGTCCGGGACGAGGGGCCGTACGACTCTGAGGTCCAGCGCTCCGGCGAGCGCGTCGCTGACGCCCGGGTCGGCGGTGTCCGCGTTGGTGTGGGCGACGTGCAGGGCGATGTCGCTCTTGATGAGGGTGTGCACGACCCGGCCCTTGAAGGTGGAGGCCGCCACGGTCGTCGTACCGCGCAGGTAGAGCGGGTGGTGGGTGACGAGCAGGTCGGCGCCCAGCTTCACCGCCTCGTCGACGATCTCCTGGACCGGGTCGACGGCGAACAGGACCCGGCCGACCTCCTGGCCGGGGTCGCCCGCGACGGTGCCGACCGCGTCCCAGGACTCGGCCCGCTCGGGGGGCCACAGGGTCTCCAGCGCGGTGATGACTTCAGACAGACGGGGCACGGGTGCAAGGCTACCTGGGTGTTCGGCGCGGCTGAACCGGCGCCACCCGCCCCGGAGGGGACCGCCCCGGCCCGGGACTCCTGTCGGGTCCCGCCCGGCGCCCGCCCCGGAGGGGACGCCTCGCGCCACCCGGGTCCCGCCCAGGTCCCGTCCGGGTCTCCTCCCGGTCCGGTCCCGGACTCGCCGGGTTCGGCCTGGGACCACCCGGGTCCGGTCCGGGGCCCGGTGCGCGGCCGGCGCGGGATCACACCGGGGCCGGGGGCCGGACCGGAGCCGCGGCCCGGGTCACACCGGAGCAGGAGGCGGGGCCGGACCGGAACAGGAGGCGGGGCCGGACCGGAGCCGCGGCCCAGGTCGGACAGAAGCCGCGGCCGGGGTCGGACCGGCGCCGGGATCGGTCGCACAGAGGATTCGTACTTCTCCAGCACAAACGTTCCGCTTTTCTCAGGCGAATCGTTCCTTGGCCACCCGTATGTGTGAAGCGCCCGCCCGCCGGTCCTCCGCCTGTGCGTACGAAAACTAGCGTCCTCACAGGAGGTGACCGAGCGATGACAGTCTGTGCCTCTCCGGGGCCCTCGGCAGCACACGAACAGGAGGGCGCCCCACCGCCGTCGGCGGTCGGCGAGGACGGCGCCAGACCCGCGGCGGGCTGCGCGATCACGGCGGACGGCGCCTACGCCGCACGGCTCGCCCGCAGCGGCGACTCCTGGTACCCGGAACGCTGGACGCTGGACGGCCCCGAGCCGTACGCCGTGCCGCTGCCGGCCGACCAGCCCGAGGAACCGGGCACCGAGGTGCAGCCGATGGGCGACGGCCGGGTCCTCATCCGGCGCCTGGTGGCAGGCCGCCACACCTTCTCGCTGCTGTACCCGACCGGCCCCGGCACCGGCGAACTGCCCCTGGGCGCGGTCGAGTGCCCGGAACAGACCGGGATGCGGCTGCTGCCCTGTGCTCCCGGCGGCGAGCGGGCGTACGCGCTCGCGGTGGGGCCGCGGTCCTCGGCGGTGTGGCTGGTGGCCGGCGGCACCTTCGGGCCGGAGATGGTGGCCGAGGTGCCGGGCCACTGCTCGGGCGGGGTCTGGCTGGACCGGGCCGGGCGGATGCTCGCCCTGGACCGGCGGGCGGCCGGGCGCACCAAGACGGTCGTGGTCGATCTGGGGGGCGGCGGCGAGGTGACCCCGCTGCTCCAGATCGCGCCGCACAGCGACGACCGGCTGCTGCTGGCCGACCCCGACAGCGGACTGCTGCTGATCCGCTCGGACGCGCCCTCCCCCGGGCGGTACCGGCTGGGCTGGGGCGTGCTCGGCAGCACCCTGCCGGTGCGGTTCCCGCAGTGCCTGCGGGTGCCCGACTGCACGGTCACGCCGTTCGCGATCCAGCCGGGGCAGGTGCTGACCCCGGAGCACTGCGCGGTGGCGCTGCGCTGCGACGGACCGTTCGGCAGCTGGGTCGGGGTGTGGCGGCCCGCGGAGCGGAGGGTGCGGCATGTCCCCGCGCCCGAGGGGTGGCTGGCCGGCGCCGGGGTGTGGACGGCCGAGGGCACGCTGCGGCTGCCGTTCAGTACGAGCGCGGTGCCGTGCGGGGTGGCGCGCTGGACCGCGCCGGGAAGTCAGGCGCCGGACGCGTGGACGGCCCTTCCCGCGGCCCTTCCGCCCGGGGTGCCGTCCGGCGCGCCGGCGACCGGGCCCACGGGCCTCGCCCCCCTTCCGGCGCCGCTTCCGGCTCCGCTCCCGATGCCGCTCCCGGCGGCTCGCCGGCCGTCCCCGGTGATCCGGGGGGCGCGGTGGGTACCGGTGCGCCGGACGTCGGCCGTCCCGGCCCCGACGCTGCCGGACCCGACGTCCTTGAACCCGTCGCTCCCGGCCCCCACGCTGCCGGTGCCGGAGTCCTTGAACCCGTCGCTCCCGGCCCCCGCGGGCGCACCGGACGACGAGCCGCGGGACGGTTCGCACGGGACCGGGAGTGCGCGGAGTGCGCAGGCCCCCGACGCCCGGACGCCGGGCACGGGGACTGCGCACGCACGGACTCCGAACCACCCACAGAGCCGGACCACACAAGCTGCGCCCGCACAAGCGGCGCTCGCACAAGCGGCGCTCGCACAAGCGGCGCTCGCACAGACCCCGAACACACAGATCCCGCACACACAGGCCCCGCACACCCACGCGCCGCCCGCCGGGAGTGCGCACGCGCAGAGTCCGGTTCCGGAGGCGGCGGACCAGCGGGCCGCCGGTCCGCTCCCCCCGGCCGCAGCCCCCGCCGCCGGCCCCCTCCCGCCGTCCTCCGAACCCCTCCCGCTCCCGGAACAGGAGCCTCCGTCACCCGTCGTTCCCCGGCCCGTAACCCTGCAACAGGCCGCGCTCACAGGGCGGATGACAGGGCCGGTCACGGGGCGCATGGCGGCCAGGTAACGAAGTCGTGCCGGTTGGCGCGTCCGCCTGGATTTCGCCCGAGGTGTGCCGGTTAAACTCGCCCGGCTGTACGAAAGATGATGTTGACGGGGTGAGTTCTTTCCGATGAGCGACGCCAGCAAGACCCAGCCGCTGACGACCGATGTCCAGGAGGCGGAGGGCCACGGCAAGCACCGCGGCCCGGTCTCCTCCCGAGACGGCGAGACGGCCCCCAGCGGCCGGCACCGCAAGACGGGCGACGGGCAGACCGAAATGGCGGCCTGACGGCACGGAGAGCGAGACGCGGCCCCGTCCTCCCGGGAGGAGGACGGGGCCGTTCCGCGTCCCGGCCCGGCGCACACACTTGAGAGACGGGTGCCGCCGGCCCGGCGCACCGGGGGCCCCACGCGTGGCCTCCGGTGCGCCGGGGGCCACGGGTGGGGCCCCCGGCCGGGCTCAGCCGTACTCGACGACCGTGTCGGCCAGTACGGCCGCGTCGTCCCGCTCGACCGCGCTCACCGCCACCCGCACCACACCGCCCCGCTCCCGCCCCTGCTCGTGTCCGTGCCCCTGCTCCCGCCCCTGCGGCCCCTGCCACATGCGGACGCGCAGGGTCTCGCCCGGGTACACGACCCCGGCGAAGCGCGTGGTGAAGGAGCGCACCCGGGTCACGTCACCGCCGAGCAGCGTGTCGACGACCGCCTTGAGGGTCATGCCGTAGGTGCACAGGCCGTGCAGGATCGGACGGTCGAACCCGGCGGCCCGCGCGAAGCCGGGGTCGGCATGCAGCGGGTTGTCGTCGCCGGTCAGCCGGTACAGCAGGGCCTGGTCCTCGCGCACCGGGCGGCGCACGGTGCGCGTCGGCTCACCGCAGGGCGCGCCGAGCCGGGCGGAGGGCCCTCGGTCGCCGCCCCAGCCGCCCTCTCCGCGTACGAAGATCCGCGCTTCCTCGGTCCACAGCGGCCCCTCGGGGTCGGCGGCCTCGGTGCGCAGGACGAGGACGCCCGCCGTCCCCTTGTCGTAGACGGCGGTGATCTCACTGGTGGCGGTGGCGGTGCCCGCGGCGGGGAGCGGGCGGTGGACGGTCAGCGCCTGACCGCCGTGCAGCACCCGGGCGAGGCCGACGTCGACGCCGGGCACGGACAGGGCGCCGATCACGCCGGGTGCCCCGCCGCCGGCGACGGTGGCGAAGCTGGGCAGGACGTGCAGCCGGGTCTCCAGGGTGTAGCGCAGTTCGCCGGGGTCGGTCGCGGGGACGCCCGCGCCGAGGCCGAGGTGGTAGAGCTGCACGTCCCGGGGCGTCCAGGAGATCTCACGGGTGCGGGGTCCGGCCGCGAGGGCACGGGCTGCGTCGATGGGCATGCGCCCTCTGTACACCCGGCGCTCGCGGCCCGTGAAGTTCCCGGCGGCCCGGCCGCCGGCGCGGCCAGGGCATCGATCCTGCCCAGCCTGCCCGGGGCATCGATCCTGCCCGGCCTGCCCGGGACATTTGTCCTGCCCGGCGTGGTGCGGACGTCCCGTCCGACTCCGTACATGCGGATCTGCCGTACGCCCCGCCCGGATCCGTAGCGTCGCTGTCATGACACAGACACGAAGTGCCGTGTCCTTCCGGGGGACGGCCAAGGCCTGCGGGGCGGTACGTGCCGTCGACGGTATCGACCTCGACACCGTGCGGGGCGAGACGCTGGGCTCGGTCCCGTTCACGCTGCTGGGCCTCGGCAACGGCTACGGGCTGACCCCGCGGACCACCGCCGTGGCCAACCTGGTGTGCGACCTGGGGCTCGCGGCGCTCGGCGGCCTGTGGTTCCCGGCCGGCCTCTTCCCGCACTGGCTGCGCTCGGTGTCGGCGTACACGCCCACGAGCCGGTTCGCCCAGCTCGGGGTCGCGGTCACCGAGGGGCACACCCCGGCCGCGGGGGCCGTCCTCGTGCTGACGGGCCGGCTCGTGGCGTTCGGTTCGTACGCTGTGCTGTCGTACCGCCGCAACGCGGGAACCGTCTGACACTCGGGGGGAACGGAACATGAGCTGGAGGCGCAGTATCTCCTGCCACGCGCGGTCGTGGCGGGAGGCCGTCCGCGAGGCGCGGGAGGCGCAGCGGCACTGGAAGGCGAACAAGGAACACCTCAAGGCCGAGTGGCGGGCCGCGCAGAAGGCGGGGCAGGTGCCCGAGAACCCGGGGCCGCCGCCCTCCGGTTTCGCCCTGCTGCCCTGGCTGCTGATGGGGCTGGGCTCGCTCTCCAACATCTTCCAGGGCGAGACCCCGAACCCGTGGATAGGCGGCCTGGGCCTGCTCGCCTTCAACTCGCTCTACATCTACGTCGTCTTCAACGCCTTCGACAGGAAGCGGCGGGCGGCGACGGCGACGCGGACGGCGCTGGCGCTGATGGGCGTGGTCACCACCGCGCTGGGGCTCGGTTACGGCGGCAACTGGCTGCTGTTCTTCCCGCTGTTCGGGCTGGCGACCGGCGCGATCCTGCGGGGCCCGTGGCTGGGGCGCTCCGGTATGGCGCTGGCCGTCTTCTCCGGCTGCGTCGCCGCCTTCCACGAGGGCTGGGACGGCATCAACATCGCCTACGCCACGTTCCTGTCGACCATGGTGACCGCCGCGATCCTGAGCCTGAGCGAGGCCGTACGGGAGCTGCGGGCGGCCCGTGAGGAACTGGCCCGGCGGGCGGTGGAGGAGGAGCGGCTGCGGTTCTCCCGCGACCTGCACGACCTGCTGGGCCACACCCTGTCGGTGATCGTCGTGAAGTCGGAGGCGGCCCGGCGCCTGGCTCCCCGGGACATGGACGCCGCGCTGACGCAGGTGGCCGACATCGAGTCGGTCGGCAGGCAGGCGCTCACCGAGATCCGTGAGGCGGTCACCGGCTACCGCGAGGGCAGCCTGAGCACGGAGCTGGACCGGGCGCGTTCGGCGCTGAGCGCCGCCGGCATCGAGCCCGTCGTCCGCCGCTCGGGGCCGCCGCTGACACCGCAGTCGGAGGCGCTGCTGGGCTGGGTGGTGCGCGAGGCGGTGACGAACGCGGTCCGTCACAGCGGCGCGGACCGCTGCGAGATCAGTGTCACCGGAGGGGCCGAGCACGTCCGCCTCACGGTCGCGGACGACGGGAACGGCGTGCCGGCCGTGGTCCAGCCGGCCGTGCCGGGCATCGGCGGGACCGGCCTGAAGGGCCTGACCGAACGCCTCGCGGCGGCGGGCGGCTCGCTCGACGCGGGCCCGTCACCGCGCGGCGGCTTCACGGTCACCGCGCGGCTCCCGACGAACACGGAGGAACTGACGGCCGCGGCCCTGGCCGCCGCGACGAGCGCAGGGAGCGGGGGGAGCGCGGGGGGCACGGGGAGCAGCACGAGGGCGGGGAGCAGCACGAGCGCGGGTGGTGCGGCGAGCGCCGCGAGCAGGTGAACGCCGCGAGCGGGGGGCGCGGGGAGCAGCGTAGACGCCGCGAGTCCGCAAGTGCGGGAAGCAGCATGAACGGCCCCGAGCAGCATGGACGCCGCGAGTGCCGATCCCGGAGGCGGAAGCGCGGCGGGCCGCTGAACCGCCGCCGCCGGTGCCCGGCGAGCGACGTACGGCGGTCGCCGGCGAGAGCGGTCGGCGCCTGGGCGCCGGCAGCCCCGTGCACCGGCGCGTTCCCGGGCGGCCGCCCCGATGCGCTTCCCCCGCTCTGCCCGTACCCCCGCACTCCCCCGGCGGGCGCCGCCGCGACTCCCTACCCTTGGTCCGTGAACGAGATGCCCCGGGACCACCGGCCCGCCAAGTCCGTCCGCGTCCTGCTCGCCGAGGACCAGGGGATGATGCGGGGCGCGCTCGCCCTGCTGCTCGGCATGGAGCAGGACATCGAGGTCGTCGCCCAGGTGGCGGCGGGGGACGCCATCGTGGACGCCGTGCTGGCCCACCGGCCCGACGTGGCCCTGCTGGACATCGAACTGCCGGGCATGAGCGGTCTGGACGCCGCCGCCGAGCTGCGGGAGCAGGCGCCGTACTGCCGGGTGCTCATCCTGACCACCTTCGGCAGGCCCGGCTACCTGCGCCGGGCGATGGATGCGGGCGCGGCGGGGTTCCTGGTCAAGGACGGGCCGGTGGAGGAGCTGGCCGCCGCGATCCGCCGGGTGCTGACGGGCGAGACGGTGGTCGACCCGGCCCTCGCCGCCGCCGCGCTGAGCGCCGGTCCGAACCCGCTGACGGCCCGTGAGTGCGACGTGCTGAAGGCGTCCGTGGACGGGGCGACGGTCGCCGACATCGCCGCGAAGCTGCACCTGTCGGAGTCCACCGTCCGCAACTACCTGTCCTCGGCCATCGGCAAGACCGGCACCCGCAACCGCATGGAGGCGATGCGCGAGGCCCGGCAGCAGGGGTGGCTGTAGAGGGAGCGGGAGGTCAGGTCCCGTCGTTCGCGGGCTCGTTCCGGAACAGTGCCGTCCACAGGAAGTCCTCCCCGAAGCACGGCGATCCGTCCGGCTCGTCGCGCATCCGGCGCAGTTCCACCTCCCGCAGCCCCGAGAAGATCCGGCGCAGCGACGCGGGGGTGTAGGCGAGCCCGCCGTGCAGCCGGGAGGTGCGGTACAGCTCGGCGTCGGGCAGCTCGCTGCCCATGGCGCCGGCGGCGAAGCAGGTGAGGGCGAACCGGCCGCCGGGGGCGAGGACCCGCTCCAGCAGGGCGAGGTAGCTGATCCTGCGGTGGGGCGGCAGATGGTGGAAGCAGCCGGAGTCGTAGACCAGGTCGTACGGCCCGGTGAGACGGTCGCCGGCCGCCGCGAAGGCGTCCCCGCACAGGAACCGCACCTCGGCGCCGGCCTCCCGGGCCCGTTCCCGCGCCCACGCCACGGCGGCCGGCGACAGGTCCACGGCGTCGACCTCGAAACCGCGCGCCGCGAGGTGCAGGGCGTTGCGGCCCGGCCCGCACCCGAGGTCCAGCGCACGCCGGCCGTCGATCAGCCCGGAGTCGAGCCACTCCACCAGGTTCTCGTCCGGCCGGGCGGCGAAGAACGGCACCGGCCGCGTCCGGTCGGCGTAGAAGCCGTCCCACCAGCCGGCCGCGCCGTCCGACCACCGGTCGGCGTCCGGCGCGAACAGCCCGTCCAGCAGCCGGAGTACGTCGTCCACGGTACGGATGTCACGGTCCACGCCCCCGTCCGCGCTCCGGTCCACGCCCCCGTCCGCGCTCCGGTCCGCGCCCCCGTCTCCGTTCGCGCTCCGCTCCGTGCCCCGGTCCGTGTCCTGGCCCATGCGGGCTCCCCCTCTCACCGGGCCCTCCGCCGGGCCCGTTCCGGTACCGCGACAGTAGCGACGGACGACCGGAAAGCCCAGGTCAGGTGGGGTTTATCGACGGGGGCGGGGTGCTCTGTGCGGGCCGGTGCGGGGGCGGCGCGGTGGCGGTGGGGGATCATGCCGCCGGCCCGCCGAAGTCCTGTCGGGGACCGCTCCGAGGGCCTGGACGGTATCTGTCTCCGCCGCGCCGGCCCCTCTTTCTACTGCGGCCGACGGTGGTCGGGGGTGTGCCCGGCGCCGCCCTCGGGTCCCGCCACGGGAGCGATCAGGAGGTTGGGGTCGCGGGCGGTGGTGTAGGCGGCACTGGGTATGTAGGCGACGTTCCGGCGCACCGCGACGGAGGTCGGGTTCTGGAGGCCGTCCGCGCCGGTGAGCACGGTCGTGGAGGTGCCGTCCGGCTGGACGCGCACGACTTCGTTGGGGCCGTCGAGAGCGGCCAGGATCTCGTCCCCCCGGCCGGTGAAGGCGAAGTCGTCGATGCCGGCCAGCCCCCTGGCCGTGATCCTGACGGGTCCGGGCCGGCCCCCCGGGCCGAACGGGATGCGCACCACGGTGCCCCGGTCCAGGTTGGTCGCCCACAGCGCGCCCTGGTGGATCTTCAGGCCGTTGACGCCCAGGAAGCCGGTCGGGGCGAGTTCGGGAGCGGCGGACCAGGTGGTGGGCGTACCGCCCGTGGTGGGCACGGTGTAGATCTTCCCCAGCGCGGAGTCGGCCATGTAGAGCCGGTCGTGGCGCTCGTCCAGCACCAGCCCGTTCGGGAGTCCGTCAGCGGGGAGTGCCGCGATGCGGTGCGGGGCCTGGCCCGGACGCAGTCGCCACAGGCCGGTCAGGTCCGCGGTGCCGCTGGCGTAGAGGAAGTACAGCGTTCCGTCCTGGGCCCGGACGACGCCCGCGGTCAGGGCGAAGCCGAGCCTCGGGGTGTGCGCCCCGCCATCGGCGGGCGCGGGAAGGGTGGCCAGGATCCGTGTGACGCCCCGCGGGCCGACGGCGGCCACCTGGCGGGCGGCGGCGAAGGTGACGACAGCTGTGCCGTCGGGTGCCAGTGCGATGTTCTCCGGCGTCTGGCCGTGCGGCAGGTCGAAGTGGGCGGCTATGCGAGGACCGTTCGCCGCACGGGTCGCCTCCGGGGCGGAGGGCTGAGCGAGGGCCGGGCCGGCGGTCGCCGCCACGGCTGTGACGGCGCAGGCGAGCACGGCCAGTCTGGTTCTCATGATCTTCCGCTTCCTGTCGGAGGGGCACCGGCTGCCACGCCACCCGCACCGCGGTGTCGTCGCCGATTTCATAGTAAGGAACATACACTCAATAGCTTCGCGTTGCGGCGAACCCGGCTGGGTACGATCTCTCCCATGAGCCCGCGCGCGTACACCTCCCGGCTCCGCGCCCAGAACGCCGAGCAGACCCGCAGGGCGATCCTCGAGACGGCCAGGGATCTCTTCGCCGAGCGGGGATACGGCCGGGTGAGCCTCGCCACCATCGCCGCGGAGGCCGACGTCGCGCTGAACACGGTGTACGCCAGCATCGGCGGCAAGCCCGCCCTGATCCTGGCCCTGGCCGCGGACAGCGCCGACGACGAGCAGGCGGAGCTGACCCGGCAGCGGGTGCTGGCGGCCGGCGACGGTCACGAGATCCTGCGGCTGACGGCCACGGGCACCTGCGAGGTGATCGAGCGGCACGCCAAGACGCTCACGGTGCTGCTGGACGCCCGCAACTCCGACGCCGACGTGGCCGGCGCCGCCGAATACAAGATCAGGCATTACCGAGGCGTCCTGGACGTCATCGCCGACCGGCTCTTCGACCTCGGCGAGGTGCGCGCCGAACTGACGCGCCGACAGACGCGCGACATCATGTGGTTCTACTTCGGCATCTCCGCCTGGAGCACCATGAGGGAAATGGGCTGGCCCTCTCCCCAGGCGACGGCATGGCTCCAAGCCCAGGCGTCGACGGCGCTCCTGTCGCACTGACCACGCGCACCCGCCCGTCCGGCCCTCAAGACGCCGCCCCGGCGCCCTGACCGAGACGACCCGGCACCCCGACCCCCGACCGAGACGGACCGGCACCCGTCCGAGAGGGGCCGGCACCCCCCGACCGGGACGGCCGGGCACACATGGCCGAGACGGTCCGCGCCCTGCCCCGGTGATCCGGCGCCCCGACCGGGAACAGCACCCGCCGCCCAATCACCGAGTGGGTCTGGACCTACGGACCGTGGGGGCGCCGGGCAGGACCCGGCCCGGGCAGCGACCGGGACGGCACCGCACACCGGCCGCCCTCCAGCCCGCGACACGGGCAGCGGCGAACACCAGGCGCCCGGCCGGGACTCGGCCCGCCACCCCACGCCCTCACACCTTCTTCCGCCCGGCCACGCGACCGGACGCGGCAGCACTCCCCACCCCGCGTTCGACAAGAGGCCAGTGGCCTGTTAATTTCGGCTTGTAAGGTTCCAGTGGCCTCTTACGCGCCACGACGGCGCGAGCGAAGGTGGGTTCAGGTGTCGATCGAAAGCACCGCGCACACGGCCCGGGCACCCCTGGGCGGATCCGGCATCTCCGTGCGGCCCGTCGGGCTCGGGCTCATGGGGATGTCGCAGTTCTACGGCGAGGCGGATCCCGAGACCTCGGTCACCACCATCCGGACGGCGATGGAACTCGGGGTGGAGCTGTTCGACACCTCGGACTACTACGGTGCGGGCAGCGCCACCCCTGGCCGGCCGGTCGCCGGGTTCGGCCACAACGAGGAGTTGCTGGGGCGCGCCCTTCGAGGACGGCGCGACCGCGCGATCGTGGCGACGAAGTTCTCGGCGCGCCCCGGTCCGGGGGGCCGCAGCTTCTTCGACGGTCGTCCGGAGTACGTGAAGGCCGCCTGCGAGGCGAGCCTGCGGCGGCTGGGCACGGACCGGATCGATCTGTACTACTACCACCGGCTCGATCCCGCCGTCCCCGTCGAGGACACCGTGGGCGCGATGGCCGAACTGGTGGCCGCGGGCAAGGTGCGTGCGATCGGACTGAGCGAGGTGCCCCCGGAGGTCCTGCGGCGGGCCCACGCGGTTCATCCCGTCGCCGCCCTGCAGAGCGAGTACTCGCTGTGGGAACGGGGCGTCGAGGCCGAAGTCCTGCCGGAGTGCCGGCGGCTCGGGATCACGCTGGTGCCCTACAGCCCGCTGGGCCGCGGCATGCTCACCGGCGCCTTCGCCGCCGGCACCGAGTTCGGCCGGGACGACTTCCGCTCCACGCTGCCCAAGTTCCAGGGCGACAATTTCGAGCACAACCGGCAGTTGGTCGCCGAGCTGGAGGAGTTCGCCGCGGGCACCGGCGGCACCGCCGGCCAGATCGCTCTCGCCTGGCTGCTGGCGCGGCCCCACGACATCGTCCCGATCCCCGGCTCCAGACGTCCGGCCCGCATCAGGGCGAACCTCGCGGCCACCTCGGTCCGGCTCAGCGCCGACGACGTGGCCCGTCTCAGCGACATGTTCGACCCCGCGCGGATCAAGGGCGGCCGGTACGGGGCCCTCAACACGCTTGCGGACGAGACCGCGAAGTGACGCCCGGCGCGGAACACCCCGCGCGACGGCCGGCCGCAGCGGCCGCCACGGCCGCCCGCTGAGCGGCCGGCGGCGGTGCCCTCGTCACCATCCCCAGCGTGTTCGCCACCGCGGTCTGCCCCACCGCGCCGCCTACGGCGCGAGCAAGCACGGCGCCCACGGGCTGACCCGCGCCGCGGCGGCCGACCGGCCTCATCTGACACCGGCCCCCTCTCCCCCAGCCTTCGGGCTCCCCTCCCCCCGTTTCCGACAGACACCCTCCGACACACAGGATCGAGGCACCATCATGAGCAGGACCTGGCTGGTCACCGGCAGTTCCCGCGGACTGGGCCGGGCTGTCGCCGAGGCCGTCCTCAAGGCCGGCGGCAATCTGGTCGCCACCGCCCGGCGCACCGCGTCCCTGACCGACCTCGTCGACGAGTACGGTGACAAGGTCCGCCCGGTCACCCTGGACGTGACCGACGCCGAAGCCTCCCGCCGGGCCGTCCGGGCCGCCGTCGACGCCTTCGGCCGCCTGGACGTGGTCGTCAACAACGCCGGTTACGCCGACATGGCCGCCATCGAGGACATGACCGACGAGGCCTTCCGCGCCCAGATCGACGCCAACCTCTACGGCGTGGTGAACGTCACCCGGGCCGCCCTTCCCGTCCTGCGTGCGCAGGGCCGCGGGCACATCATCCAGATCTCCTCCGTCGGCGGGCGCGTGGGCGGCCCGGGACTGGGCGCCTACCAGGCGGCCAAGTGGGCGGTCGGCGGCTTCTCCGAGGTCCTCGCCAAGGAAGTCGCCCCTCTCGGTGTCAAGGTGACCGTCGCCGAGCCGGGCGCCATGCGCACCGACTGGGCCGGCTCCTCCATGGCCACCCCGCCCGTCAGCGACCCTTACAAGCCGGTGGTCGAACCCGCCATCGCCCGCCAGCGGGCCTCGGACGGCAGGCAGAGCGGCGACCCCGCCCGGGTCGCCCAGGTCCTGCTGGACATCGTGGAGGCCGAGGAGCCGCCGCTGCACCTGCTGCTCGGCAAGGACGCCGTCGAGGTGGGCCGGTTCGCCGCGGAGACCCTCGCCGCGTCGGACGCCAAGTGGCGTCACGTGAGCGAATCCGTGTGACGCCCGGCGGTGGGCCCGGCACCCGCGCCCACCGCCGGCCTGCCCGGCGCCGCCCCTCCCGGCGGCACCGGCAGGTCGTAGGGTTACCGCGAGCGGCACAGCGGTGAGCCGCGAGAGTTCCCGAGGAAGCGACGATGACAGACGACCGGCCGACCGGTTTCCAGCGCGCCCGCAGCGCCGAACAGCGCGAGGTCCGGAAGCAGACCATCCTCGCGGCCGCCGCGGAACTTCTCACGGAGATGCCCGTCAGCGACATCAGCCTGCGGGAACTCAGCCGGCGGGTCGGACTGTCGAAGACGAACGTCGTGCGCTACTTCGAGACCCGGGAGGCGGTCTTCTTCGAACTCCTCAACCGCGACCTGGCCCGGTGGATCGAGGAGCTGCCCGCCGAACTGGCGTCCGCCGGGGCCGCAGGAACGGCATCGCCCCGCGTCGTGACGGAGTCCCTGGCCCGGTCCCTGGCCCGCCGGACCCTGCTGTGCGAACTGCTCAGCTCGCTGGGCTCCGAACTGGAACGGAACATCTCCGCGGAGTCGGCGCGCGCCTTCAAGCGGGCCCACGGCCGGTTGCTGGGCGCCCTGGCGGAGCTGCTGCGCGAGCACATCACCGCCCTGAGCCCCGCGGCCGCTCGCGAGCTGGTCTCCATCACCGTGGTGTCCACGGCCGGACTGTGGCCCTTCGCCCATCCCTCGCAGGCCGTCGCCGAAGCGCAGCGCGACCCCGAACTCGCCTCCACGAAGGTCGACTTCGCCGAGCGGCTGGGCCGCACCCTCCATGTCGCCGCCACCGGACTGCTCGACCTGGGGGAACGGGCGGGAGAAGGGACCACCTGACGGCGGGGGCACGCCGAATTCAGGCTGACGTCCACGAGGCCGGCCCCTCGTCGGCGTGTCACCGCGTCCCCGGGCCCGCCCTGTGCCCGGCCGGCGGAACCGCGGTGAGCGGCCCGCGAGGACAGCCGCTGCTCAGGGCGCCCTCCGTGCCGCGCGCGGGAGCCACACCAGCATCAGCAGCGCCCCGGCGAGCAGGACCGCGGTGCCGGTGCGGAAGACCAGGGCGTACCCCTCCGTGAGGCCCACCGGTGTGGTGCGTCCGGCGGTGCGGGCCGCGGCGAGGGTGGACATGACGGCGAGGCCGAGCGAACCGCCCATCGTGCGCGAGGTGTTGATGAGCCCGGAGACCAGTCCGGCGTCGCCGGGGGCGGCCCCCGAGGTGGCCAGCGCGGCCAGCGGTGTCCCGGCCAGGCCCGCGCCGAGCATCATCAGGATCCCGGGGAACATGATCGCCGTCAGGTACGCCCCGTCCGCCCGCATCGCCGACTGCCAGCCGAACCCGGCCGCCGCCACCAGCGTGCCCAGCACGGCGACGCTGCGCGCGCCCGCCGCCCGCATCAGGCGCGGCGCGACCTTGGAGCCGAGGACGACGGCCAGCGAGCTGGGGACGAGGGCGAGTCCGGCGTCCAGCGGGGAGTAGCCGAGGACGTTCTGCGCGTACAGCGTCATGAAGAACCACATGCAGAACATCGCCGAGCCGGAGACGAGCATCGCCGCGTTCGCGGACGCCACCGAGCGCACCCGCAGCAGGGCGAGCGGCATCAGCGGGGCGGCGGTGCGCGCCTCCACCGCGAGGAAGGCGGCGACCAGGGCGAGTCCGCCGAGCAGGGGGACCAGGGTGGCCGGGGCGGTCCAGCCCTCGGCCTCGGTCTGCGAGATGCCGTACGCGAGGGTGGCCAGGCCCGCCGTGACCAGCAGGGCGCCCGGCAGGTCGAGCCGTCTGCGGTCGCCGGCCCGGCTCTCCGTCAGCCGGCGCGCGGAGGCCGCCAGGACGACGGCGCCGACCGGCACGTTGATCAGCAGCACCCACCGCCACGACAGGCCCTGCACGAGGATCCCGCCGACCAGGCCGCCCGCCGCGCCGCCGCCCGCGCCGACCGCCGTCCAGGTGGCTATGGCCCGGGCGCGGGCGGCCCCCTCGGGCACGGCGGCGGTGAGCAGGGTCAGGGTGGAGGGGGCGAGCACGGCGGCGCCGAGTCCCTGCACGGCGCGGGCGAGCAGCAGCTGCCAGCCCTCCTGGGCGAGGCCGCCGCCGAGCGAGGCCAGCGTGAACAGGCCGAGCCCGACCAGGAACATGCGCTTGCGCCCGTAGAGGTCGCCGGCCCGGCCGCCGAGCAGCATGAACCCGGCGAACGCGATGGCGTAGGCGTTCACCACCCACTGCAGGCCCGGTCCGCTCAGTCCCAGGTCGGTGCGCATCGAGGGCAGGGCGACGTTGACGACGGACACGTCGAGGACGACCAGGAACTGCCCGGCGCAGGCGAGGGCGATGACGAGCCAGGTGGGGGGCGGCGGGGGGCGGTGGGGGGCGGTCGGGGTGAGACCGGCGGCTTCGAGCATGGATGTCATGGTCTCAAGCCGCCCGTGCCCCTTGCATCGGGATTTCGCGCCGACCCGCCTGGTCCCGCGGACCTACGTCTCGCGCCCCGCTCCCCCCGGCACCCTGCCCTGCCTCCCCGCACACCCCCCGCTCCTCCCGGCACCCTGCCCAGCCCCCCTCCCGGTTCCCCCGGCACCCTCGCCTCCCTCCCCGGCCACCTCCCGCTCCCCGGCCCCCTGCCCTCCCCTCTCCCGGCGCCCGCCGCTCCTCCCTCCGGCGTCTCCCGTCCCTCCCCTGACCCCGCCGTGACCGGCCCTCCACCTGACGTCCAGTCAGATTCTTTCGGAACGGTCAAGAATTCGTTAGTACGCCGAAGCATCGGAATAGGTGCCTCGGCGAACGAGGTTTACCCACCACTTATCCCGCACGGATGATCACCGATTCTTCTCGACTCAAGGCCTGGAGGCCGCCCTCAATGACGCTCACGACGACCAACCGGCCCACCCGGAGCGCGAGCGGGGCCGTCGTCCCGGTGCTCGCCTTCGCGGGCATCGTTGTCGCGGTGATGCAGACCCTGCTCGTCCCGGTCATCAAGGACCTGCCGCAACTGCTGGACACCTCGCCCAGCAACGCCACCTGGGTCCTGACCTCCACCCTCCTCTCGGGCGCCGTGGCCACGCCGATCATGGGCCGCCTCGGCGACCTGTACGGCAAGCGCCGGATGCTGATAGCCAGCCTCGCCGTCATGGTGGTGGGCGCTCTCGTGAGCGCCTTCACCGACGCCCTGCTCGTCATGATCGTGGGCCGCACCCTCCAGGGCTTCGCCATGGGCGCGATCCCGCTCGGCATCGGTCTGATGCGCGACATGCTGCCCCGCGAGAAGCTCGGCTCGGCGATGGCCCTGATGAGTTCCTCGATCGGCGTCGGCGGCGGTCTCGCGCTGCCCGCCGCCGCCCTGGTCGCCCAGCACACCGACTGGCACGCCCTCTTCTACGGCGCCGCCGGGCTCGGTGTCCTCTCCATCGTCCTCACCCTCCTCACCGTCCCCGAGTCCCCGATGCGCGCCGAGGGCTCCTTCGACCTGCCGGGCGCGCTCGGCCTGTCCGCCGGACTGGTGCTGTTCCTGCTGCCGATCACCAAGGGCAGCGACTGGGGCTGGTCGTCCGCCACCACGCTCGGCCTGTTCGCCGCCGCCGTCGTCGTCCTGCTGCTGTGGGGCCTGATGGAGCTGCGCAGCAAGGCCCCGCTGGTCGACCTGCGCACCACGGCCCGCCGCGAGGTGCTGCTCACCAACCTCGCCTCGATCATGGTCGGCGTCGCCTTCTACGTCGTCTCGCTCGTCCTGCCCCAGCTGCTCCAGCTGCCCGCCGCCACCGGCTACGGCCTCGGCCGGTCGATGGTGGTCGCCGGACTGTGCGTGGCCCCGCTGGGCCTGACGATGATGTTCACCGCGCCCGTCTACGCCCGCCTGTCCGCCCGCTACGGCCCCAAGGTCACCCTGATCACCGGCCTGCTGATCATCGCCGTCGGCTACGGCGGCGGCCTCGGCCTGATGAACGCGGCCTGGCAGACCGTCCTCACCTCGGTGCTGCTGGGCGCGGGCATCGGCCTCGCCTACTCCTCGCTGCCCGCGCTGATCGTCGGCGCGGTCCCGGCCTCCGAGACCGGCGCGGCCAACGGCCTCAACACGCTGATGCGGTCCATCGGCACCTCGGTGTCCAGCGCCGTGATCGGCATGGTGCTGGCCAACACCGCGCACCACGTGAACGGTGTCGCGATCCCGACCATGCACGGTTTCCGCGTCTCCTTCCTGATCGCCACCGCCGCGGTCGCCGTCGGTCTGGTGCTCGCCCTGTGCCTGCCCCGGCCGAACCGTTCCACCACCACGCAGCTGCGCGCCAGCAGCGAGGAGGACGCCAACCTGGCGCACGCCGAGGAGGTGCTGCGGGGCTTCCGCGGCCGGGTGCTGGACGCCGGCGGCGCCCCGGTCGCCCGCGCCAAGGTCACCCTGATCGACCGGCACGGCCGCCAGGCCGGTGCCACGCTCTCCGCGGCGGACGGCCGCTACACCCTCGCGGTGCCGGCCCAGGGCCCCTACGTCCTGGCCGCCCGCGCCGCCGGTCACGGTCCGCACGCCTCCGCGGCGACCCACGCGGGCGACGACCGCCCGGTCGACCTCGACCTCGCCCTCCCGGCCGAGACGGTCACGGCCTGACGGACCCCGCCCGGCCCGGCCACCACCGCCCGGCCGGGCGGTCCCGGGACCGCCGCGTGCGCGCGGCCGTCCGCAGCTCTGAGACGTACGCCACCGCACCCGCTGTCGCCCGCCCGGCAGCGGGTGCGGCAGCATGGGCGCCCTGAACGCCGTACGACCGGAAGGACCCGCTGCATGACCGCGGCACCGAAGCCCGACATCCTGGCCGCCTTCGAGGCCGCGAAGGGGTTCATGCCCACGGACGAGGGGCTGGCGCTGTACGCGGCGGCGGTGGACGCGGGCCGGCTGGGACTGCCGCTGCTGGAGGTCGGCACGTACTGCGGACGGTCCACGATCCTGCTCGCCGACGCCGCCCGCGGGGCCGGGGTCACCGCGCTCACCGTCGACCACCACCGCGGCAGCGAGGAGCAGCAGCCCGGCTGGGAGTACCACGACCCGGAGACGGTCGACCCCGAACTCGGCCTGATGGACACGCTGCCCGCCTTCCGGCGCACGCTGCACCGGGCCGGCCTGGAGGAGCACGTGGTGGCGCTCGTGGGGCGTTCGCCGCAGGTCGCCGCCGTGTGGAACACCCCGCTCGGCCTCGTCTTCGTCGACGGCGGGCACACCGACGAGCACGCGGGCGCGGACTACGCGGGCTGGGCCCCGCACGTCGCCGAGGGCGGTCTGCTGGTCATCCACGACGTGTTCCCCGACCCGGTGGACGAGTTCACCGGGCAGGCGCCGTACCGCGTGTACCTGCGGGCGCTGGAGTCCGGTGAGTTCACCGAGGTCTCGGTGACCGGCTCGCTGCGCGTCCTGCGGCGAACCGGCCCGGCCGCCCCGGCCCGCGGTTAGGGTCGCAGTCGTGTCCTACGCAGGCCCCGAATTCGAACCCCCGCGTCCGGACCCCTCCGGGCGGCCCGGCCGGCCGCGCCGGGGGCCGGCCCTCGCCGTGGCCGCGCTGGTGTGCGGCGGGCTGCTGTGCTGGCTCGGGTACGAGGCGGTGGGCGCCCCGGACGGCGCCGGCGCCGCCTCTGCGGGCGCACCGGCCTCCTCCGCCGCCTCCGCTCCGGCGTCCTCCCCGGGGGGCGGACCGCCGGGGAAGCCGTCCGGGGAACCGTCCGGGAGCACCTCGTCCCCGGCCGCTCCCGGTGACGACGGGAAGCGGCCCGGCGGCGCGGCGGGCCCGCTGGCGGGCAAGGTCGTCGTCATCGACCCGGGCCACAACCCGGGCAACTTCCGGCACACGTCCGAGATCGCCCGCAGGGTGAACATCGGCACCGGCTGGAAGGAGTGCGACACCACCGGCACCGCCACGAACGCCGGTTACGCCGAGGCCCGGTTCACCCTGGACGTCGCCCACCGGCTGCGCACCCTGCTGGAACGGCAGGGCGCCACGGTGAAGCTGACCCACGACGACGGCTCCCCCGCCTGGGGCCCGTGCGTGGACGAACGCGCCCGGATCGGCAACACCGCGCACGCCGACGCGGCGATCTCCGTCCACGCCGACGGCTCGGCGCCCGGTGACCGCGGCTTCCACGTGATCCTTCCGGCGGCCGTCCACGACGGGGCGGCCGACACCCGGGCGATCGCCGCCGCCTCCCGCGACCTGGGCGAGCGCGTGGCGGGCAACTTCCTGCGGGTCACCGGCGAGCCGCCCTCCAACTACCTCGGCGGCGGCAGCGGACTCGTCACGCGGAAGGACCTGGGTGGTCTCAATCTGTCAACGGTTCCCAAGGTGTTCATCGAGTGCGGCAACATGCGCGACAGCACGGACGCGGCCCTGCTGACCAGCGGAACGTGGCGGCAGAAGGCGGCCGAGGGCATGTCTGAGGGAATCGTGAGTTTCCTGCGCGGGTCGTGACCGGCGCCGCCGTCCCGGCGGACAGGCCGACCGTACGGGCGATAGTGTCACCCGTACGATGAGGGGCCATCCCCGCGCTTCACGCCAGGACCCGGCAACAGCGACCTGGTGACAGCGACGCCTCTACCGACGACGAGACGACCTGAAGGACCTGAAGTGAATATCCGCTCCCTCACTCGGGGCGACGGCGTGGTGATCGGAGCAGCGGTGTTGCTGTTCATCGCGTCGTTCCTCCACACCCACGACTACCTGACTTCCACCGCCTGGGACGGCCTCGGCATGGGGCTCGGCGTCTACGTGGGCGGACTGGCCGGCGCCGCGCTGGTCGTCGTCAGCCGGTGCCTGCCCCAGCCGCGCAAGGTGGCCGGGCTGGAACTGGGCACGGTGGGCACGGCGTTCACGGTGCTCGTGGCGTGGATCCTGTTCTGGGACCTGGTGGACCCGGGCATGTACGGCGCGGGTTCGGGCCTGGTCCTCGGCTTCATCGCGGCCCTCGTCCTCGCGGGCGCGGCGGTCGCGACCCCGCTGGTCCCCGCCCTGCAGGCCGCGCTCGTCCCGGCACCGAGGCCGGCCGCCCCGCACCCCTACGGCGCGCAGCCGCAGGCCGGTTACGGCTACCCGGGCGCCCAGGGCGGCCCGCAGCCGTCGTACGGCGGCCAGCCCCAGCCGGGCCAGCCGGCCCCGGCCGCCGGTGGTCAGCCGGCGCCCGCCTTCTCGCCGTTCTGGTTCGCCGTCCCGGCGCCGCGTCCGCTGTTCGCGGAGGACGGTTCGCCCGCGCCGATCGCCGAACTGGCCCCGGGTACCTGGTACCTGGCGGTGGATCAGCGCGGCCACGGCCTGCTGACGGAGATGCAGGACGGCCGCCGCGGTGTCCTCCAGGACGCCTCGAACATCCAGCGCGGCTGACAGCCGCCTGCGGCGCCGCGCATCCTCCGCGCCGCGAACCCTGCTGCGGCCCCTCGTCCTCGCGGGCGGGGGGCCGTCGCCGTGCTCGGGCGGGCCGGACCTCCTGTCAGGAACCGGACTGGGCACCGCTCTTCAGCTCGGAGGGCGTGGGCACCTTGTCCTTGACCGGGGCTCCCGCGCTCTTGCCCGCGTCCTTCACCTTGTTGAGGGTGTCGTTGAACGCGTTCGCCGCCGAGCCGTCGCCCTTGCGGAGCTTGGCCGGCAGGTCCTTCAGCCCGGCGATGGCCGCGTTGAGCGGTTCGAGCGCCTTGGAGAGGGTCGGGTCGCCCTGGGCGTTGTGCACCGCCGCCTTGAGCCGGTTGTAGGTGAACGCGCCGGCCAGACCGGCCTTGACGAGGGTCGCCTTGCGGTGCTTGGTGCCCTTCTTGAACTTGCCCTCCTTGTACGGTTTCCAGATCCACTGGTAGGTGGCTCCGGCCGCCAGGGCCGCGTTCGCCACGAAGCGTGTCTTGGCGAACTTCTGCCGCTCGGCGGAGGTGCTCGGGCTGGGCGTGGCCGCGGCGACCGCGACCGTGGGACTGGTCTGCCGCCCGTCGCCCTGGCCGGTGGCCCACGCGGTGGTGGATCCGGCGAGCAGGGCGCAGCACAGGGTGAGCGCCACAGCGAGGCGCCGTATCGGTACGGGCACGGTGTCCTCCCGAAAGGTGTTGCTCCGGTCCCGGAAGGTGTTGCTCCGGGTACTCCAGGGGTCCGTGTGAACCGGGCCGCGGCGCCCGAAACAGGGCACCTTCCGTGCGGTGCGCCTGACTTTCCGTGAGGGTGCGGGTTTCGACCGGCGGCACGCGGCCAGACGCAAGGGCATGTCCCCTCGATATCGCACGGGTTCCGGCTCCGCCGGGACGGTCATCGCGGTGGTCGCCGACATCATGGCCGTCATCCTCGGACTGTGGATCCTGATGTACCTGCTGGACGCGAACCGGGCCAACGACCTGGTGCGGTTCGTCCATGACGCGGCCGACTGGCTCGCCGGCTGGTCGCGCGACCTGTTCACCTTCGACGAGGCCTGGGCGCGGGTGGTCGCCGGGTACGGCCTGGCCGCCGTGGTGTACCTCTTCGTCGGCCACGCCATCGCCAACCGCATCCACCGCGGCTGACCCCGGCGGGCCGGAGGCCCCAGCCGCCGGCGGGCGTGCCTCAGCCGCCGGCGGTCGTGCCGCAGCAGTCCGGTTCCAGGCCCCTGGGCAGGCCGTCCTGGGCGAAGACCGTGCAGGTGGCCTCGTGGCCGCCGAGCGCGGCGACCGCGAGGAGCAGCGAACCGGCCGTCCAGGTGGTCAGTTCCCGCGGCCATATGGCGTCGTCCTCGAAGACGTACCCCGTCCAGTACAGGCCGCTGTCCGCGTCGCGCAGGTGCTGGATGGACTTCAGGACGTCGAGCGCGCGGTCGGACTCGCCCGCCGCCCACAGGGTGAGGGCGAGTTCGGCCGACTCGCCGCCGGTCACCCACGGGTTGGGCACCACGCAGCGCACCCCGAGGCCGGGCACGACGAAGCGGTCCCAGCCGGCCTCGATGCGCGCCTTGGCCTCCTCGCCGGTCACCGCACCGCCGAGCACCGGGTAGTACCAGTCCATCGAGTAGCGGTCCTTGTCCAGGAAGCGCTCCGGGTGCCTGCGGATCGCGTGCCGCAGCGCGCCGGCCGCCAGCTCCCAGTCGGGCTGCGGCTCCTCGCGCTGCTCGGCGATGGCGAGGGCGCAGCACAGCGCGTGGTGGACGGAGGAGGAACCGGTGAGCAGGGCGTCCGCGGTGCCCGTCCCGTCGTCCTCGCGCTTCCAGCCGATCTGCCCGCCGGGCTGCTGGAGGCGCAGCACGTACTCGACGGCCCCGTAGACGACCGGCCACATACGGTCCAGGAAGGTGTCGTCGCCGGTGGAGAGGTAGTGGTGCCAGACGCCGACGGCGACGTAGGCGACGAAGTTGGTCTCCCGGCCGCGGTCGGTGACGTCGTCGTGGGCGCCGTCGGCGTAGGCGGCGTACCAGGAGCCGTCGGGCAACTGGTGCCGGGCCAGCCACTCGTACGCGCGCCCGGCGGCCTCGTGTTCGCCCGCGGCGTCCAGCGCCATCGCCGCCTCGGTGTGGTCCCACGGGTCGAGGTGGTGGCCGCGGAACCACGGGATGGCGCCGTCCTCCCGCTGGGCGGCGAGGATGCCGTCCACGGTCGCGGCGGCCTGCTCGGCGGTGAGGACCCCGGGCAGGACGAGGTGTTCTGTCCGGGGGGTGGTCACTTGGCGTCCGCCCGGGGCAGGTGGGGCTTGGTCGCGTAGGCCACGAAGCTCTTGCCGATCAGCGGGTTCAGCGCCTGCTCGGCGACCCGGGTGGCCAGCGGCTTCTTCATGATGTCCCAGACCAGCAGCTTGTGGTACGCCTTCACCGGAAGCACCTGGTCGTTGTCGACGCCGAAGGCGCACTTGAGCCACCAGTACGGCGAGTGCAGGGCGTGCGCGTGGTGGGTGCCGTACGGCTTCAGGCCGGCCTCGCGCATCTTCGCGAGCAGCTCGTCGGCCTTGTAGATGCGGATGTGGCCGCCCTCGACCTCGTGGTAGGCGTCGGACAGGGCCCAGCAGACCTTCTCGGGTCCGTAGCGCGGCACGGTGACCGCGATCCGGCCGCCCGGCCTGAGCACGCGGACCATCTCGGCGAGGACGCCCTTGTCATCGGGGATGTGCTCCATCACCTCGGAGATGATGACGACGTCGAAGGACTCGTCGGGGAAGGGCAGGGCGAGCGCGTCGCCCTCCATGGCGGTGGCGGTGGCCCCCGCGGGTGCCTCGCCGGCCTCCTTCATCGCCGCGAACCACTTGGCGACCTCGCGGATCTCCTCGCCGTTCTGGTCGAGGGCGACGACCTGGGCGCCGCGCCGGTAGCACTCGAACGCGTGCCGCCCCGCGCCGCAGCCGAGGTCCAGGACGCGGTCGCCCGGGGCGAGCGGGAACCGGGAGAAGTCGACGGTCAGCACGTGGCCCTGCTTTCGTATGCGTCTGCGGCGGGTGCGCCTGCTGCTGGTGCGGTCTGTGCCGCCTCGGCCGCCGCCGGTGCGGTCGGGGCCGCGTCGGCCGCCGCCGCTGCCGGTGCGGTCCGGGCCGCCTCCGTCCCCGCCGGAGCGGTCGCGGGGCGGTGCGGGGACCGCTGTGCGCGGCGGGGGCGTGCGGAGTCCGCGATGGCCTCGCGGTAGCGGGTCACGGTGCCCTCGGCGGCACGGGCCCAGGTGAAGCGGCGCAGCACGCGGGCGCGGCCGGCCGCTCCCAGCCTGGCCCGCAGTTCCGGGTCGCCCAGCAGCCGGGTCAGGGCGGCGGCCAGCGCTCCCGCGTCGCCCGGCGGCACCGCCAGGCAGGTCTCGCCGTCCTCGCCGGCGACCTCGGGAATCGCGCCGCCGGTCGTGGCGACCAGCGGGGTCCCCGTGGCCATGGCCTCGGCGGCGGGCAGCGAGAAGCCCTCGTACAGCGAGGGCACGCACGCGACCTCGGCCGAGCGGACCAGGTCGACCAGTTCGGCGTCGGAGATGCCCTTGACGAACTCGACGGCGTCCTTGAGTCCGTAGCGCTCGACGGCCCGCGCGACCGGGCCCTCGGCCGGCTGCTTGCCGACGACGACCAGGTGCGCGCCGGGGTGTTCGGCGCGGACCTTCGCCAGGGCCTCCACGAGGAAGACGAGGCCCTTGAGGGGGACGTCCGCGCTGGAGGTGGTCACGATCCGGCCCGGCACCTGCGGCACGGACGGGTCGGGCGAGAACAGGTCGGTGTCGGCGCCGATGTGGACGACGTGGATGCGGTCGGGGCGTACGCCGAGGTGGTCGACGATCTCCTGCCGGGACGTGCCGGAGACGGTGAGCACGGACGGCAGGCGGCGCGCGACCCTCTTCTGCATCCGCGTGAACGCGTACCAGCGGCGCACCGACCACTGCCGCTGCCGGGTCGTCGCGGCGTCCAGCTCCAGTTGCCGGTCCACGGTGATGGGGTGGTGGACGGTGGTGACCAGGGGGGCGCCGACGTCGCCGAGGAGGCCGTAGCCGAGGGTCTGGTTGTCGTGGACGACGTCGAACTCGCCGCGGCGGGCGCGCAGGTGGCGGCGGGCGCGCAGGGAGAAGGTCAGCGGCTCGGGGAAGCCGCCGGTCCACATGGTGGCGACCTCCAGCGCGTCGACCCAGTCGCGGTACTCGTCGCGCTTGGGGGTGCGGAAGGGGTCGGGCTGGCGGTACAGGTCGAGGCTGGGCAGCTCGGTCAGGCGCAGCGCGCCGGCGTACTCCTCGTCCTCGTCGAGGACAGGGTAGGGCTGGGAGCCGATGACCTCGACGTGGTGGCCGAGGCGGGCCAGTTCGCGCGAGAGGTGCCGGACGTAGACGCCCTGGCCGCCGCAGAACGGGTTTCCCTTGTAGGTGAGGAGCGCGATCCTGAGCGGTCGCCCGCCGTCCGCGGCGAGGTCCGCCGGGGACCCGGCCTGACTGGCCTCAGCGGTCACTCTGGGCCCCCTTCTGACTGCACCGTCCCGCGAGATTACGCCGGGACGCTAATCTAGAACAAGTTTCAGACTTGATCGTCTTGATCGTTCAGGAGGCTCCGAATCTACCGGCAGGTAGCCGCGCTGTGAGCAGTGAACCGGGTGATTCGCGCCACGGCTCGGGCCCCGGCTCCGCCGTCCCGGCCCACCGCGCGTCGGCCCGGTCCGGGGCCACCCGGTCCGCCCCGGCCCGCTCCGGGTCCGGCCGGTGGCGCCCCGGTCCGCTCCGGGGCTCGCCCGGTCCGCCGCCGGGGCGGTGCCACCGGCCCGGCCGGGCGGCGCCCTCCGGTCCGGGGGCGCACGCCGGGGCGGGTGCCGGGGCGCACGACGGGGCGGGCGCCGGGCACTCGGCCGTACGCCCGGACGTACGCCGGGTCGCGCGGCGGCCCGCGCCCCTGCCACGCTGTCCGACCGCCCGTCCCACCGACTGCCATGGAGCGCGACCCATGCCTGCGCACGCCAGTACCTCCCGGCCGCATGCCGGTACCTCCCGGTCGGACGCGCCGCCGCTCACCGAGCGGCAGGAGGAGCGCCGCCGCCGCATCCTGCGCGCGAGCGCGCAGCTCGCCTCCCGGGGCGGGTTCGACGCGGTGCAGATGCGGGAGGTCGCGGAGTCCTCGCAGGTCGCGCTCGGCACGCTGTACCGGTACTTCCCGTCCAAGGTGCACCTGCTGGTCGCCACGATGCAGGACCAGCTGGAGCGGCTGCACGGCACGCTGCGCAAGCGGCCCCCGGCCGGTGACAGCGCGGCCGAGCGGGTGGCGGAGACGCTGATGCGCGCCTTCTTCGCCCTCCAGCGCGAGCCCGATCTCGCGGACGCCATGGTCCGCGCCCTGACCTTCGCCGACCGCAGCGTGAGCCCCGAGGTCGATCAGGTGTCCCGGCAGACGACGGCGATCATCCTGGACGCGATGGGCCAGCAAGACCCGACGCCCGAGCAGCTCTCCGCGGTCCGGGTCATCGAGCACACCTGGCTGTCGGCCCTGATCACCTGGCTCTCCGGCCGTGCCTCCATCGCGCAGGTCCAGGGGGACATCGAGACGGCGTGCCGGCTGATCGGCCTCGCGGAGAGCAGGCGCAAATAGCCCGAATTTCCCGGTTTAGGGTATTGCGCCCGGCCGCTGGCGTTCTATCCTGAAAGGGCCTACGGGACGAGTGAGGGAGTCCGACCGGAGTAGCCGACTTCCGCGAGACGCTGAGGCATCCGCGAGATGCCGAAGCATCCGCCGGGGCCGACGTCGACGGTAGGGCTGAGAGGCCGGAAGGTTCGTAGCAGAGAACCGGAAGGCGACCCCCATCACCTGATCCGGACCATACCGGCGAAGGGAACCCGTCTCGTAGGTTCTCGCATGCCACCACCCTCTGCGGCTTCCCGCGGGGGGTTTCCGCGTGCCCGCGCCGGTGTGCGGCTGCTGGGGGCCCGTGGATCGGCCGGACGGGCAGCGGCGACCGGCCGCCTGCCTCCCGGACCTGCGCCTGCCGTTCGACGGACCCGCCTCGGGACCGCAGCCCCAGCACGCCCTGCCTTCCTGCGTCCCTGCGTCCCTGCGTCCCTGCGTCCGCACGGCCGCCCCACGGCCGCCGCCGGCCGGGCCGGTAGAGTGGCCCGGTCGTTTCACGCCTGTCCGGGGGGAAGCCGGTGGAAATCCGGCGCTGACCCGCAACCGTGGACCGCCCCCCGTGGCGGGAGCCGGAATGCCCCGGGCGCGCGCGTGAGCGGCTCGCGTACGCCGGCAGCCCGCCGCCGTACGGCACCGTCGAGGGATACGGAGCCGAGCCGCCGGGGTGTCCCGTGCTGTCCGGCTCCCCGCAGGGAGAGGCATCCGCCGATCATGAACATACGCCGCAGCGCAGCGGCCCTGGCCGCCGTCGCCGCCGTCGCCGTGATCGGGGCCCCGGCGCAGGCCGCCGTCGCCGGCTCCTCCCCGGCCGCCTCCGCCTCGCCCGCGCTGCCGCCGGGCCTCTACGGCAGCTCCGACCCGAAGTACGACGGCGTCTGGCGCCAGTCCCTCGCCCTGCTCGCGCAGCACACCGTGGGGGTGCGGCCCACCGCGCAGGCCGTGGACTGGCTGGCCGGGCAGCAGTGCGCGAGCGGCGCGTTCGCGCCCTTCCGCGCCGACCTGTCGCGCGCCTGCGACGCCAGGACGGCCGTCGACTCCAACAGCACGGCCGCCGCCGTCCAGGCGCTCGCCGCGCTCGGCGGGCACGACGCGGTGACCGGCAAGGCGGTGTCCTGGCTGAAGTCCGTGCAGAACAAGGACGGCGGCTGGGGGTACACGCCCGGCGGACCCAGTGACGCCAACTCCACCTCGGTCGTCGTGGGCGCCCTCGCCGCCGTGGGCGACCGGCCCGCCTCCGTCGTCAAGGACGGCAAGTCCCCCTACGACGCCCTGCTGAAGCTGGCCCTGCCGTGCTCGGGCGACGGCGCGGGCGCCTTCGCCTACCAGCCCGACCAGCACGGCAAGCTCGCCGCCAACGCGGACGCGACCGCCGCCGGTGTGGTCGCCGCGCTCGGTCAGGGACTGGCCGCCACACCGCAGGGGAAGGCGGAGGGCACACCGCAGGGGAAGACGGGTGACGCGGCCCACTGCACCGGTACCGGTACCGCCACCCCGGCGCGGGCAGCCGCGGGCGGTGCCGCCTACCTCGCGCGCGCCGTCGCCGCGGACGGCCACCTCACCTCCGCGCTGCCCGGCGCCACCGACCAGCCCGACTACGGCAACACCGCCGACGCGGTCGTCGCGCTCGCCGCGCAGGGCGGTGCCGGGCAAGCGCGGAAGCCGCTGGAGTGGCTGGAGAAGAACGCCGGGAAGTGGGCGGCGCAGAGCGGCCCGGCCGCGTACGCCCAGCTGATCTTCGCGGCCCACGCGACCGGCACCGACCCGCGCGCCTTCGGCGGCCTCGACCTGGTCGAGGCGCTGAACGCGACCGGCCCGGCGCCCCGGCAGGCCGCGACGGAGAAGAGCGGCAGTTCGTCGCACACCGTCTGGTGGGAGGGCTCCTCGCACCTCTGGTGGATCGTCGGCGGTATCTGCCTGGTCGTCGTCCTCGGCGCCGTCGCCTGGCTGGTCACCCGGGGCAGCCGCGCCGAGAGGCAGCAGCCGTGACGCTCCGCCGCCCGCGCGCCCTGCCCGCGCCGTCCGCCGCCTCCCCGCTGTCCGTGCTGTCCGCGTCGGCCGTGCTGCTGGTGGCCGCCGTGTTCCTGCTGTCGGCGGCCGTCGCCCCGGCCCGGGCGGCCGGGTACCGGTACTGGTCCTTCTGGGACCGCGACGGCGCGCGGTGGACGTACGCCACGCAGGGGCCGTCCACGGCCCGGCCCGCCGACGGCGACGTGCAGGGTTTCCGCTTCGCGGTGAGCCAGGACTCGCAGGACGCGGCCCGGCCGCGCGGGACGGCGGACTTCGCGGCCGTCTGCGCGGGCACCCCGGCCCGCGACGACGCCAAGCGCGTCGCGCTGGTCCTCGACTTCGGCACCCGGGCCGACGCGCCCTCCGGCGAGACCCCGCCCGCCCCGCGCACGGCCTGCGCCCGCGTGCCCTCCGACGCCACCACGGCGGAGGTTCTGGCGGCCGTCGCCAAGCCCCTGCGGTACGACACGAACGCGCTGCTGTGCGCGATCTCCGGATACCCGCGCCAGGGCTGCGGCGAGCAGGTCTCGTCGGACGGCGGCGCCCGGGACAAGGACGGCAAGCCGGGCCAGGACACCGGCACGGCCGCCGCCGAGGACGGCGGCGGCCCGTCCGTCGGCCTCGTCGCGGGCGGTGCCGTGGTCGTCGTCCTCGCCGGCGCGGCCCTCTGGCAGGCCAGGCGGCGCAGGAATGCGTGACGGGGCCGGGGCCGGTGGAGCGGGCGCCCACCGGTCCGGTCCCCGCGCCCGCGAGTCCGGTCCCCGCGCCCGCTCCTGCGGACCCCGGGTCCACGCGGGCGCCTGGTGGCTGTGGGCGCTGGCGCTCGGCACCGGTGCCACCCGCACCACCAACCCGCTGCTGCTCGCCCTGCTCCTCACGGTCTCCGGGTACGTCGTCGTCACCTGCCGCCCGAACACCCCCTCGGCGCGCTCCTACTCCGCCTTCCTGCGGCTGGCGCTCGCCGTCCTCGTCATCCGGCTCTTCTTCGCCGTAGCCCTCGGCTCCCCCATCCCCGGCACGCACGTGCTCCTCACGCTCCCCGAAGTCCCGCTGCCGCACTGGGCGCAGGGCATCCGGCTGGGCGGCCGGGTCACGGCCGAGGCGCTGCTGTTCGCCCTGTACGACGGCCTGAAGCTGGCCGCGCTGCTGATCTGCGTGGGTGCCGCCAACGCACTGGCCGCCCCTGCCCGGCTGCTCAAGTCCCTGCCCGGCGCCCTGTACGAGACGGGCGTGGCCGTCGTCGTCGCGCTCACCTTCGCCCCGCACCTGGTGGCCGACGGGCGCCGGCTGCGGGCCGCCCGCAGGCTGCGCGGACGGCCCGACCGCGGCGTGCGCGGGCTGCTGCACGTGGGACTTCCGGTCCTGGAGGGCGCGCTGGAGCGTTCGGTGGCGCTCGCCGCCGCGATGGACGCCCGCGGTTACGGCCGCACCGCCGAGGTCGCGCCCGCCGTGCGCCGCACCACCGCCGCCCTCACCCTGGGCGGGCTGCTCGGGGTGTGCGCGGGAACGTACGGGCTGCTCACCGCCGAGGGCGGCAGTTACGGGCTTCCGGTGCTGCTGGCCGGGCTCGCCGCCGCGCTCGCCGGGCTGTGGCTCGGCGGCCGGCGCTCGGTGCGCACCCGCTACCGCCCCGACACCTGGAACCCGCGCTCCTGTCTGGTGGCCGGTTCCGGTGTGGCCGTGGCGGCGCTGCTGACGCTGGCCGCCGCCCGCGACCCGCAGGCGCTGCACCCCGGTGTCGTCCCGCTGACCGCCCCCGGCCTGCCGGTGTGGCCGGCGGCGGCCGTGCTGCTCGGTCTTGTCCCCGCGTTCGTGGCCCCCGCGGACGCCGCCTCGCGCAAGGAGCCGTCGTGATCCGTTTCGAGGACGTCTCCGTGACGTACGACGGGGCCGCCGAACCCACCGTCAGCGCGGTGGACTTCGAGGTGCCCGAGGGTGAACTCGTGCTGCTGGCGGGCCCGTCGGGGGTGGGCAAGTCCACGGTGCTGGGCGCGGTGAGCGGGCTGGTGCCGCACTTCACAGGCGGCACCCTGCGCGGCCGGGTCACCGTGGCCGGACGCGACACCCGCACCCACAAGCCGCGCGAGCTGGCCGACGTCGTCGGCACGGTCGGGCAGGACCCGCTGTCCCACTTCGTCACCGACACCGTGGAGGACGAACTCGCCTACGGCATGGAGTCGCTGGGGCTCGCCCCCGCCGTCATGCGGCGCCGGGTGGAGGAGACCCTGGACCTGCTGGGCCTGGCCGCCCTGCGGGACCGGCCCATCGCCACGCTCTCCGGCGGCCAGCAGCAGCGGGTCGCGATCGGCTCGGTGCTCACCCCGCACCCGCAGGTCCTCGTCCTGGACGAGCCGACCTCCGCCCTCGACCCGGCCGCCGCCGAGGAGGTCCTCGCCGTCCTCCAGCGCCTCGTGCACGACCTCGGAACGACGGTCCTCCTGGCCGAGCACCGCCTGGAACGGGTCGTCCAGTATGCCGACCGGGTCGTCCTGCTGCCCGCGCCGGGCGCCGCCCCGCTGCTGGGCGCCCCGGCCGACGTCATGGCCGTCTCGCCGGTGTACCCGCCGGTGGTGGACCTGGGCCGGCTCGCGGGCTGGTCGCCGCTGCCCCTGACGGTCCGGGACGCCCGGCGCCGCGCCGGGGACCTGCGCGAGCGCCTGAGCGGCCGCGAGCCCGCCCCGGCGCCGCTCCCGCCGACCGCGCCGCCCGCACCCGCCACGCCCACGGCACCCGGCGCACCGGCGACTCCCCGAACAGCCGGGACGGCTTCCACCACACCCGGGACGGTCCGCCGGCCGGGTCTGCGCGCGCTCCTGCGCGGGCGCGCGACCGGGGCCGGGACGGCGTCCCCGGCCGCCGTCCCGGCCGCCGGTGCCCCCGTAGCCGAGGTCCGCGCCCTCGGCGTCCGCCGCGACGGCGTCCAGGCGCTGCGGCACGTCGATCTGACCGTCGCGCCCGGTGAGACCATCGCGCTCATGGGCCGCAACGGCGCCGGGAAGTCCACCCTGCTCGGCTCGCTGACCGGCCTGGTGGAGCCGCGGAGCGGAGTGGTCCGCGTCGGCGGGGCGGTGCCGCACCGCTCCTCGCCCCGTGAGCTGGTGCGCCGGGTGGGCCTGGTCCCGCAGGAGCCGCGCGACCTGCTGTACGCCGACACGGTCGCCGCCGAGTGCGAGGCGGCCGACCGGGACGCGCACGCGGCGCCCGGCACCTGCCGCGCCCTGGTCCACGAGCTGCTGCCCGGCGTCGCCGACGCCACCCACCCGCGCGACATGTCCGAGGGCCAGCGCCTCGCGCTCGCCCTCGCGGTGGTGCTGGCCGCGCGCCCGCCGCTGCTGCTCCTGGACGAGCCGACCCGCGGCCTGGACTACGGCGCCAAGGCGCGCCTGGTCGCCGTGCTGCGCGGCCTGGCCGCCGAGGGGCACGCGATCGTGCTGGCCACGCACGACGTGGAACTGGCTGCGGAACTCGCCCACCGGGTCGTGCTGCTCGCCGAGGGCGAGGTGATCGCCGACGGCCCGACGGCCGAGGTCGTCGTCTCCTCCCCCTCCTACGCCCCGCAGGTCACCAAGATCCTCGCCCCGCAGCACTGGCTCACGGTCTCCCAGGTCCGCGAGGCGCTGACGTGACCGCGCCCTCCTCCCTCCGCGCCGCCGCCCCCGCGCCCGCCGCCCCGGCCGGCCGGCAGGCGCGCGCGGTCCGTCTGGGCCCGCGCTCGCTGGCCGCCCTCGTCCTGGTCAGCGCCGTCGGGGTGGCCGCGTTCACCTGGCCGTTCCTGGCCCCGCCGACCGCCCAGCTCAGCGCGCACGCGCAGGACGCGCCCTGGCTCTTCGCGGGTCTGCTCGTGCTGCTCGTCGCCGTAGTCGCCGCGACGATCTCCGAGTCCGGTCTCGGCCCGAAGGCGGTCGCCATGCTGGGCGTGCTGGCGGCCACCGGGGCGGCGCTGCGCCCGATCGGCGCCGGGACGGCGGGCCTGGAGCCCATGTTCTTCCTGATGGTGCTGAGCGGGCGGGTGCTCGGGCCGGGCTTCGGGTATGTGCTCGGCTCGGTGACGATGTTCGCCTCCGCGCTGCTCACCGGCGGGGTGGGCCCGTGGATGCCGTTCCAGATGCTGGCGATGGGCTGGTTCACCATGGGCGCGGGCCTGCTGCCGGGCCCCGACCGGCTGCGCGGCCGTGCCGAGCTGCTGATGCTGGCCCTGTACGGGTTCCTCGCCGCGTTCGCCTACGGCACGGTCATGAACCTCGCGGGCTGGCCCTTCATGGGCACCCTCGCCTCCTCCGTCGCCTTCGACCCGCACGCCGCGGTCGGCGCCAACCTGGCCCGCTTCCTCGCGTACTGCCTGGCCACCTCGCTCGGCTGGGACCTGGGCCGGGCCGTCGTCACGGTCGTCCTGACCCTCGTGGTGGGTCCGGCGGTGCTGCGGGCACTGCGGCGGGCCACCCGGCGGGCCGCGTTCGAGACGCCGGTCACCTTCGACGGTCCCTGACCCCGGCCGCGCGGTGAACCGTCGGTGAGCCCCGCCGACCCACGGTGACGGCCGCGGTGAGGCGCCCCACATGACGTGGGTCACCTACGATGCCGGGCCGTAGCCAGGAGCGGCTGTCATGCACGCGGCTTTACCCGCGTCCACCTGGGCTTTGAGACGCCGCTCACGTGGGGACGGATCACCCCGGATGCGACGACCACTAGTAAAAGGGGTGCTTGCGGACGGATTTCCCGGCTGCTTCTCTGGACGACGTCGCAAGGAGCCGACGGTCCCCCCGGGGTCGCGGCACCAGGCAGCTCCTCCCCCGCTCCCGCGGGCTCCGGCTGTCCGCGGCCCCCCGTCCCCGACGCAAGAGGTTCTCCGTGTCCGTCTCCTTCATCCGCCGCATCGCCACTCCGAAGAAGGCCCTCTCCACCGCCGCCGTGGCCGCCGCCACCGTCGGCATGGCCCTCACCGCCGCCCCCGCTCACGCGGCCACCACCGGCTCGGGCGCCGACGCGAAGACGATCGCGCACCAGATGATCCCGGACGCCGCCCAGTTCAACGCCTTCAGCCGCATCGTCGAGCACGAGAGCGGCTGGAACCCGCACGCCACCAACGCCTCCTCCGGCGCCTACGGTCTGGTCCAGGCGCTCCCGGCCTCCAAGATGTCCTCGGCCGGCGCCGACTGGAAGACCAACCCGAAGACCCAGATCAAGTGGGGTCTGGACTACATGAACTCCCGCTACGGCAGCCCGGCCGCCGCCTGGAACTTCTGGCAGGCCAACGGCTGGTACTGAGCCGACCAGGCCCTGTCGGAATGAGCCCCCGGGTGCGATCCACCCGGCGCGGGCCACCGGCACCGCAGTCGCGAAGGCGGCGGCCCCCGATCCCCGGGCCGCCGCCTTCGCCATGTCCGCACGTGCGGTGCCTACCTCGTGGCCCACCTCGTGCGGCCGTTCTCCAGCGCGCCGAACCACCGCGCGATCTTCGGCAGTGCGGCCATGGCCGAGCCCCCGTGGTCGACGTCCCCCTGGTTCATCACCGGTGCCGTCACCCCGTGCCCGGCCAGTGCGCGGGAGCAGCTGCGGGCGTTGCCGATGGGCACGTCCGTGTCCCCGCTTCCCGCGTACAGCCGCACCGGCACGGCCGGCTTCCAGTCGCAGGTGCCGTCGTTGGCCTTCAGCGCCTCGGCGAGGCCGCCGCTCGGGTGGGTGAGCTGCGCGTAGAAGCCGTCCGTCAGCAGTTCCCGCACGTTCGGCGCGAGCTGCGGGATCACCTCCTCCTCGGTGTGCCGCCCGTCGAAGAGCGCTTCCACCCGGTCCGCGTAGGGCGCGCGGAAGACCTCGGCCGGGTCCTTGTAGATGGGATGCAGCCGGTTCTGCGCCACGAGGAAGTACGACATGTAGAACACACCGCTGATGTCGTTGACCCGCCCGTCGGTGAGCGCCGGCGTCTCCGTGCCCGCCAGGTCGTAGGGCCCGCTGACCGGCGCGAGCGCCCGCAGCCTGAAGTGCCGGTCGGCGCCCTCCTGGAGGGCCCGCCCGAGCGCCATCGCGACCTGCCCGCCCTGCGAGAACCCGGTCACGTACACGTCCCCGGTCACTGTCCGCCCGAGTCCGGCCGCCGCCGTACGCGCGGCGCGCAGCATGTCCACCGAAGCGGTCACGGCCGACCGCGTGTCCATGTACGGGTGGACGCCCGGCCCTTTGCCGAGCCCGAGGTAGTCGGGCGCGGCGACCGCGTGCCCGGCCGAGGCGAACAGATACGACTGCGCCCGGTTGTCCTCCGCCACGGACGGCGCGTAGTCCCGGGCGACCATGGTGCCGTGCGTGTCCGACACCAGACTCAGCCGCCGCCCGCCGCCCTCGGGGAGGGTGAGCAGCCCGGTGGCGGTGGTGGGGCGGCCGTACGGGTCCACCGTGCGGTACGTCAGCCGGTACGCCCGTACGCCGTACCGCACGGTGCCGGTGTCCATGGGGAGGGCGGCCAGGTACCGCACGACCCCGGCACGGCTGTGCGCGGCGACGGGGACCACCGAGAGCAGTGTGCCCCGGGTGCCGTGGGCGGAAGTCGCGGTGCGCACGTCGGTCGTGGCGGCGGAGGCCGCGGTCGCCGCAGTGGCCGCGGGGGCGACGGCGAGGGAGGCGAGCAGCAGCGCCGCCGAGGCGGCGAGACCGCGCCGCATCCGCCAACCACCCTGCGCTGTACGCGTGTTGTTCATGTGCATCGTCATGTCCCAGACGCTACGGACACGCGGGGCGCCCCGGCATCCGGGACTCCCCCGCCTCCATGGTGGACTTGGGAACACCCCTGACCGTCCAGGTGACCGGAGGTTCGATGACAGCGGAGGGCGCACAGGACGCGCGGCCGGACGACGCCGACCCGGAGGCGCGGGGGCTGCCCCTGGTGCCGGTGCTGCTGGGACTGACCGTGGTCAGCGGGATCATCGACGCGGTGAGCTACCTGGGGCTCGGGCACGTCTTCACGGCCAACATGACCGGGAACGTGGTCGTCCTCGGCTTCGCCGCGGCCGGCGCCCCCGGCTTCTCGGTGCCGCACACCCTCACCTCGCTGGTGTGCTTCCTGGCGGGCGCGCTGGCCGGCGGCCGGGTCGCGGTCCGCTACGGCGGTGGCTCGCGCCGCACCTGGGCACGGGTGACGCTGGCCGCGGAGGCGGTCCTGGTCGGGGCCTCGGCGGTGGTGGCGTTCACCGTGCCGGACGCCACCACCACGACGTACGCGCTCATCGCCCTGACCGCCTTCGCGATGGGCCTGCGCAACGCGACGGTCCGCAAGCTGGGCGTGGCCGACCTGACGACGACGGTCCTCACGATGACGCTGACCGGCCTCGCCTCCGACTCCCGCGCGGGCGGCGGCTCCGGCCACCGCTCCCCGCGCCGCACGGCATCCGTGTTCGCGATGCTGGCGGGCGCCACGCTCGGCGCCTGGCTGGTCGTCCACCGCGACCTGGGCACACCACTGCTGATCGCGGCGCTGGCGGCGGGGGTGCTGGCGGTGGTTACTTCGGGGCGGGAACGGGGCCCCTGACGTCTACAGAGGGGCCCACGCGGCGCAAGGGCGTGTTTTACGACTGCTTCCCCGGGTTGGGCGAGTTCGTGGCCGAACTCGCCATCTCCCCGGGTGGACGTCTGGTGCGGTTGGTCGCACTGTTGGCCGGGCGAAGGCCACCGGCTGCGGGTGAACACTCCCAAGCGAGCTCCATCTGTCGGTCGGTAGCGCTCGCCCCTCTGCCGCTCAATCTTCACCTGGTGCCGCGGCCGTAATTACCTACCACGCACAAGACCGTTACCCTATTTGGCCCAATAAATCATTCTCCCGTATGAATTAAGCATATGCGGATCCGGCTCTCCCATAATAATCCTGTGCTCGACCAGCGGATGCTCTCCGGAAAAGAGAGCATCTAGTTCGAAAGCTGCTTGATCGGCATCCTCTTCAATATCGGACGTGTAGCGTCGGACCCAGAAGGACAATTCCACGCGATGCGCCTCAACAAGGACTGCAACAGCGATCACATCCGGGGAAATCAGTCCCAGCAGCGCCTGAACCGCGCTCAGAACGATGCCGTTCTCTCGGTCTAGCCTATCCATCTCGGTCACGGAGCACCTGCATTGGGGTTCATCGGCACCACACTTGGACTTTTTGTTCCCTTGATCATAAAGATGTGCGTCGGTACACCCAGTCGACCCGCTCTCGGGTTGTTATCGAAGCCGGTGACCGCGGGAACCCGGATTTGGACATTTCCCGTCTTGGTCACTCCCATGATCTGCGCCTGCCCTCCATGATAGGCGTCAAGCACCGCCTGGGCGTCGTCGTGTGAATTGAAGTATCCGCCGCCTCTATACCCATTCCCGTTCAGTATATGACGATCCTGCTTTTGGCGACTAATTTTTACCTGAACACTCGGCAGTTCAAGAACATCACCAGCCTCACCGACAATAAACCTGGGGGCCTGCCTGGCACTAGGCTTCTGCAGCCCTCCTTCTCGGGTTCCAAAAATTGCTGCGAGCGCAGTGGGGACCTGATAGGCATCGCTAGTGGTGTCGTATCCGTACCCTGCGATCCAATTATCGAATTGTGCGCCGTAGTCGCAACCAGGCGCCCCGGGCCCGCCATCACCACGGCAGTCGCTATCGAAAATCCAGCCAGCATATTCCGCCATGTGGGGCACATTGCTGACTGCACCATAAAAGGCCTCTCCCACCCCTGAGCAGATACGGGATAGGAACCCCCAAGAGCCGCATCCTTTGGAACTCCCGGAGTCCTTCTTCACACCGGTTCCGCTACTCCCAGAACTGCCAGTACCAGCTGTTCCGCCGTTGGTGCCGCTGTTTCCGCTGTTTCCGTCGTTGCCAGGGTCGGCCCAGGGGGCTGCCTGGGTGGTTCCGTCGTCCTTGATGATCCAGTCGGGCGTTCCGTTGTGGCCCCAGCCGTTGTCGAGGCCCTCACCCGTGGGGTCGCTGTAAGTGGTCGGGTTGTGGGCGCTGTAGGCGTAGCCGCCGATGGTCTGGGGTTTGTCGAGTTCGAGGAGGGGGTCGACGCTGATGAAGCGGCCTGTGGCGGGGTCGTAGTCGCGGGCGCCGATGTGGGTGAGGCCGGTGGTGGAGTCGGTGTCGCCGTTGATGAAGCCCTTCTGGCCGGGCCAGAAGGTCGGGGCGGTGCCGCGGGGGGCTCCGTAGGGGAGGGTCTTGCGGCGGTTGGTGGCGAGGGTGGTGGCGGAGATGGAGAGGGTGTTGGTGCCGTGGGGGTCGGCGACGAGGAGCCGGACTCGTCCGTCGCTGCTGGTGCGGACGGCTGAGCCGCCGGGGACGGTGTAGTAGCGGGTGCCGGCCAGGGCGTTGGTGGATTTGGTGAGGACGAGTTCCTGTCCGCCGGGCAGGTAGAGGGTGGTGGCGGTGGGTTCCCGCTTGAGGAGGCGGGTGCCGTCGGCGTCGTAGAGGAACCTGGTGGTGGCGCCGGAGACGGTGGAAGTGGCGAGTCTGCCTTCCTCGTTCCAGGTGAGGTCCTGGGCGGGGCCGCCGGCGGGGGTCTTCTTGGTCAGGTTGCCGGTCGCGTCGTACTGGTAGGCATCCGCCCCGGTCGCTCCTCCGGTGGCGGTGACGGTCCGTACGGCGTGCGGCTGGGCGGCGCGGACGGTGGTGGGGTAGCTGTACGCGCGGGTGGTGTCGGCGGTGACGGGGCCGGCCTTGTGCTGGGTCTCGGTGGCGCGGTCCCCGCTGTCGGTGAAGGTCCAGCTGGTCCAGTAGGGGTCGGTGGTCCCCAGCTTCGGGGTGCCGGTGCCGTTGACGGGCTTGGTGGCGCATCCGTCGCCCGTGGTCCATGCCTCGCTGAGGCGGCGCGCCCAGTCGTAGGCGAAGCACTGGTCGTCGACTACGGTGCCGTCGCTCTGGTCGTCGCGGACCCGGGTGAGGTTTCCTACCGTGTCGTAGGAGTACTTGATGTTCGACAGGGTCTTCGGGCCCGCGGCCTGGCGGTCGGTGATCGAGGTGGCCAGGCGCTGGGTGACGAGGTCGTAGCTGAGGGTCGGGGTGACGAGAGTGCCGAGGTTGCCGAGCTGGGCCTGGGCAAGCTGGCCGAACGGGGTGTACGTAGCGCCGCGCAGGTATGCCTGGTTCAGGGTGCTGTCGACGATGGAGAGCTGGTCCTGCACGTAGTGGTCGGTGACCGTTTCCGCGGGCAGGGCTGTGGTGGCGTTGGTGTTGGTGGTGCTGTAGGCGGTGGTCGCGGGCAGGCCGTTGACGGAGGTTGCGGTGGTGGCGACGGTGTACGTGCCGGCGAGTTTCTCCTCACCGGTCACCGAGGGCACTGTCACCTTGGTGCCGGTCGGCTTGCCTGCGGTGTCGTAGCCCGTGACTTCCGTTTTGTAAGCGGCGGCAGGGGACCAGACCGAGCCGTTCGACCTCAACAACCGCACCGTCATCGGCACCCGCGGCTGGAAGGACTACACCAACCTCGCCCTCGGAGACCAGAACGGTGACGGCGTCCAGGACCTGATCGCCCGCAATCCCGACACCGGCGAACTTTTCCTCTACCCCGGCCGCATCACCGACGGGACCTACTCCCTGGGCACACGCATCCTGTACGGGACAAGCGGCTGGGACCGGCGTCCGCACCTCGCCTCACCGGGCAACGTCCAGGGAACCGTCACCACAGGCATCTACAGCGACCCCGACGCGGGCTCCGACATCACCTACCACCAGTACCAGCCCACCACCGGAGAAGCCTACGGCGACGTCTGGGCGACGACACCGGCCGACTCGAACTACACCGTCAGTTACGCCGACAGCAGCGGCACCGAGCAGACCACCACATGTCCCACCGGCTGCCTGCTCTTCTATCCCGGAACTGCCACCACCCTGCGCAAACCGAGGCTCGTGGGCACCAGTAGTTGGGACACCACCATCACCGGCATCTTCTGACCCGGGCGCCCGCCCATCGCAGCGAGGGGAGGGTCCGGGCACCGGCGCCGTCGGGCCGGGAGTGATCGCGTGAGCGGTCACTCCCGGCCCGGCGCGCCCCCGAAGTCCACGTCCGTGCTGTTCACCGTCCCGCCCGTGCGGCCCGGTGCCGCCTGGTGGCGCCAGTACAGGTTGGTGTGGGCGATCACCTGGTCCGCGGGCGGAGCGCCCCAGCGCGTCAGGTCCTCCGTGGTGTGGGCGTCGCCGACCAGAACCGTGTCGTACCCCCGCACGAACGCGCCGTGCAGGGTCGAGCGGATGCAGGCGTCGGTCGCCGCGCCGGCCACGAAGAGCCGGCCGACGCCGAGGTCCGACAGCACGGACTCCAGAGTGGTGTCCTCGAAGGAGTCGCCGTAGTTCTTGTGGACGAGGGGTTCCCCCTCCGCCGGCGTCAGCTCGGGGACGATCCGCCAGCCGTCGCTGTCCTTCACCAGCTCGTCGTCGGAGTGCTGCACCCACACGACGGGCACGTCTTCCCGCCGGGCGCGCTCGACCAGGGCCGCGATGGTCGCGACGACCGCGTCCCGTGCGTGGGCCCTGGCGACGGCGTCGACCTGGACGTCCACGACCAGCAGCGCGGTCCCGGGCCGGTTTTCGAGCGTGGTCATCGCTGCCCGGCCTGCGAGACCCAGCCCACGAAACCGGTGAACGCTCCGGGCCGGAAGGTGAGCACCGGCCCGGCGGCCACCTTCGAGTCGCGCACGGCGACGGAGGCGCAGGGGGTGCCGACGATCTCCAGGCAGTTACCGCCCTGGTCGCCGCTGTACGTGGACTTGCGCCAGGCCAGGGACCCGAGCGGCGCGCACTCCACGCAGTTACCGCCCTGGTCGCTGCTGTAGCTGGACTTACGCCAGTTGCTTCCCATAGCGGTCCTCCATCACGCGCCGGATCAGCTCCGCCGAGTCCTTGAGGGAGAGTGCGGCGGCCTGAAGGTGATCGTAACGGAGCGAACAGTCCTTTACTGTCTCCGGGTTGGCGGTCGGATGCCCGCTCCCATAGCCCTCCGTGTAGACGATCGTCGGATCGGTGGCGAAGCGGTAGACGTCGAACGAGCCGGTCATTCCCGCGTGTGCGCCGCTCTTGAACGGCAGCACCTGGATGTTGATCAGGGGGTGGTGTTCGAACGACAACAGGCGGGCCAGTTGTTCGCGCATGGTCTCCGGCCCGTCGATCTCCAAGTAGAGAGCTGCTTCGAGCAGAATCACCCAGTAGACCGGGGGCTGCTCCTTCTCGAAGATGCGCTGGCGGTCCAGTCGCACAGCGGTGCGGTCGTCGAGATCGGACTGGTCCAGCGCACCGAGCACAGCACGCGCGTACGCCTCGGTTTGAAGGAGCCCGGGCACCATGCCCATCTCGAAGGAGTAGATCCGGGCAGAGCGCGCTTGCAACTCCGCCACCTGCTGGAACCAGCCCGGAAGCTGGCTCCTCATCACCAACTCGACCAGCCGGGACAGCAGTCCCCCTGTGCCGAGAGCTGCATCCACCCGCTCGCTGAAGGCGGGCGTCGGCAGCTTCCGCGCCGTCTCCACCTGTCCCACCAGCGACGCCGTGTAGTTGACGATCTCCCCCAACTGCCGCTGGGTCAGGCCCGCGGCCTCCCGCAGCCGCCGCAGCTCGTAGCCGTAGTAGTCCAGCGGCGAGGCCCCCGGGTCGAGGACATTGATGTTGGTCACGCGCGGTCCCCTTTCCACGGGACGCCCACGGGCGGACCCGTTGTGTCCGTTCCGTGGCACAGCGTAGTGACAGCACGTCAGTCTCGTCCTGTGAACGATTACTTCCCCTCGGTCCTGGCCGGTCCCCGCCCCGCCCAGTACCGCATGACCTTCACCGCCGGTGAGCACTCGGCGCGGCACATCCGCCGCATCGTCCGCTCGTACCTGGCCGAATGGGACCTCGTCGAGCTGGCCGACGCCGTGGAGCTGGCCGTGACCGAGCTGGTCGCCAACGTCGTACGGCACGTCCCGGACCGCCGCTGCACGCTGCTGTTGCTGCGGCAGACGGCCGGGGTACGGGTGGAAGTCACCGACAGCTCGTCCGAACTGCCCGCGACGCCGGGGGACTTGTCTCCGGACGCGGAGGGCGGGCGCGGTCTGCTGCTGCTCGACGCGGTGGTGGACAAGTGGGGGGTGGAGCGGATGCGGCAGGGCGGCAAGACGGTGTGGTTCGAATGCGGTCCCGCGCCCCGCCGCCTCACTCACCTCGGCGGCTGAACCGCTGGACCTGCGCGCCGTACGGGCCGCACGTCCAGGAGCGGCCGGAGCGGCCGGGTCCCCCCGGCCGGTCCGGTCAGCGGCGCCGCAGCGAGGCGTCCAGCAGGGACGGCGGGGTGTCGAACTTCTCGTCCGGGGCGAGGTCGGTGCCGGGGGCGACGATCCCGTCGACGGCGTCGAGGACGTCGGCGGGCAGCACCGTGTCCGCGGCGGCGAGCTGCGCGCGCAGGTGGTCCAGGGTGCGGGGGCCGATGAGGGCGCTGGTCACGGCGGGGTGGGCGGTCACGAAGCCGAGGGCGAGCTGGATCATCGTCAGTCCGGCCTCGTCGGCGACCCGGGCGAGCTTCTCGACCGCGTCGAGGCGGGCCTGGTTGGCGGGGACGCTCAGGTCGAAGCGGTCCGGCAGGAGGCCGGAGCGGTGGGTGGTGATGTCGCGGCCCGCGCGGACGGCGCCCGACAGCCAGCCGGAGGCCAGCGGGCTCCACGCCAGTACGCCGAGGCCGTACTCCTCGGTGACGGGCAGGACGTGCGCCTCGATACCGCGCTGGAGCAGGGAGTAGCTGGGCTGTTCGGTGACGTAGCGGCTCAGGCGGTGCTCACGGGCGGCCCACTGGGCCTGCACGATGCGGTGGGCGGGGAAGGTGGAGGAGCCGAAGTAGCGGATCTTCCCGGCGCGTTGCAGATCGGTCAGGGCCGAGAGGGTCTCCTCGTCGCCGGTGGCCGGGTCCCAGCGGTGGAGCTGGTAGAGGTCGACGTGGTCGACACCGAGGCGGCGCAGGCTGTCCTCCAGCGCGGTGACCAGCCAGCGGCGGGAGCCGCCGCGGTGGTTGCGCTCGTCGCCCATCGGCATGCCCGCCTTGGTGGCGAGCACGATGTCGTCGCGGCGGCCGGCGATGGCCTTGCCGACCATCTCCTCCGACTCGCCGTCGCCGTACATGTCGGCGGTGTCGATGAGGTTGATCCCCGCGTCGAGGGCGGCGTCGACGAGGGCGGTGGCCTCCTCCTGGGTGGTGCGGCCGATGGGGCCGAAGTTCATCGCGCCGAGCGCGAGGGAGCTGACCTGTACGCCGGTACGGCCGAGGGTGCGGTACTGCATGAGCTGGTTCCTCCGGGAGGGGAGCGGGGGCGGGCAGGGGTGGCCGGAGGGTCGCCGTTCTGGCATCATGAACAAACGGAACGACGCTCCGGTAAGCCCTGACGAACGATACGGAACATCGTTCCGCTTTGGCAACCCGCAATCCCGGCAGGGAAGGACACGGCACGGTGAAGGACAGCGACGAGGGGACGGGGGGCGCCCCGGGCGCGGGCCGGGGCGGCTCGGCTGCGGCGGGCGCGGCCTCCGGGGGCGAGCGGGCCAAGCGGGCGGACGCGCGGCGCAACAAGGAGACCCTGCTCGACGCGGCGGCCGCGGTCTTCGTCACGTCGGGCGTGGAGGCGCCGGTCCGTGACATCGCGGCGAAGGCCGGTGTCGGCATGGGCACCATCTACCGCCACTTCCCCACCCGGGCGGACCTCATCGTCGCCGTCTACCGGCACCAGGTGGAGGCCTGCGCCGAGGCGGGCCCCGCCCTGCTGGAGGGCGGCGCGAGCCCGCACGCCGCGCTGGCGCGGTGGATCGACCTCTTCGTCGACTTCCTGGTCACCAAGCACGGCCTGGCCGCCGCGCTCCAGTCCGACGACGCCGGGTTCGAGACGCTGCACGCCTACTTCCTCGACCGCCTCGTCCCGGTCTGCGGTGAGCTGCTCGACGCGGCGGCGGCCGCCGGCGAGATCAGCCCCGGCGTGGCGCCCTACGAGCTGATGCGCGGCGTGGGCAACCTCTGCATCGGCGCGGAGAACGACCCGCGCTACGACGCACGCCGCCTGGCCCAGCTCCTGGTCGCGGGGCTGCGGCGGGCCGACTGAGCCAGAGGGGAGGCCCGGGTCGCCGCAGGGCCCGGGCGGCCCGTCTCAGCGTGCGCAGCGGCCGGTGGGGGCGTAGACGATCACCTGGGCGCCGTGGACGCGGGTGCGGGCGCAGACCTCGAAGCGGCGGCGCAGGACGTCCCGTTTGACCGCCTCCTGCGGGTAGGGGTCCAGGGGCTGCCCGGCCGGGTCGGCGAGGGCGACGACCCGGCGGGCCGCGAGGAGGCGCCGCCGGATCGTCGCGGCGGGCAGTTCGGTGCCCTCCAGGGTGCCCGAGGACGCGGGTGACTCGGCCAGGGCGAGGTCGTCCAGACCGGCGTAGAGGCGGGGGCGGGAGAGCAGCCACTCACGGCGCCGGGCGGGCAGGAACAGGACGGCGTCCCCGGGCCGGGCGAGATTACGGACCGCGCGGGAGACGGCGACCACGTCGTCCTTGCGGCTCTGCGGGGAGCGGACCGACAGCGACCAGGGCAGCAGGACGGCCACCGCCGTGACGGCCGCCAGGCAGGCCGCCGGGACCCGGATGGCCGGAGCAACCCGGAAACGGGCGGAGAGCGCACGGTCCAGGGCCGCGCCCGCGAGCAGGGCGGCGCCCGTCATGCCGTAGATCACGTACCGGTCGACGTACAGGGGTTCGGCGAGGGAGACCGTCATCAACAGCCCGGCCGGGGCCACCGCGAGCCACAGGCCCAGCCACACGAGGGTCCGGCGCCCGCTGTCACCGTGATCCCCGCCGTCAGCCTCGTCCCCGGCGTCACCCTCACCCCCGTCGTCCCGGATGCCCTCGCCGTCCCGGCCGCCGCCATCCCGGGTGATCCCGCCGTCCCCGTCGTCACGGACCGGGCGGCGGGGCAGCAGCAGCCCGGCCAGCAGGGCGCAGACCGCCGCGACGGCCGCGTACGCGAGCCACTGGGCGGCGCTCGGGCGGCCGAGCCAGCCCAGTTGCCGGTCCGCCTGGCGGGCGCTCACGACGGCCAGGGGCAGCAGCGCGGCGAGCACGGCGGCCGACGCGACCGCCCAGCGGCGCAGCACCCGGCGCGGCACCCGCAGCCGCCACAGCGTCAGGGCGTGGGCCGCGAGCACGAGGACGGCGAACTCGTGCAGCCAGCAGGCCAGCGCCAGGACCGCCGCGTACCCCGCCCACCAGCGGCGGGGCGCCGAGCCGGTGCCGCGCACGAAGAGGTACGCGGCCCAGGTGACCGCCGCGGTGACCAGCGCGTAGGACCGGCCCTCCTGCGCGTACTGCTGGGTCACCGGGAGCAGGACGAAGATTAGCCCGGCCAGGACACCGGTCCGGCGGCCCGCCAGCCGCGCGCCGGTGACCCCGACACCCGCCGCCGCCACCGCCGTCGCCAGCACCGAGGGCAGCCGCAGGGCGAGCGGACCGCCGTCCCAGAGGCCGAACAGCGCGTGCATGAGGAGGTAGTAGAGGCCGTGCACCGCGTCGATGTGGCCCAGCAGGTGCCTCAGCTCACCCGTCGAACGGTGGGCCACTTGGTAGGTGACGGACTCGTCGCGCCACATGCTGTCCTGCCGGCCGATCCCCCACAGGCCCAGGGCCACGGCGAGCGCGGCGGGCAGGAGGGCGGGCGCGAGGGAGGCGGACACGCGCGCCGTCCGGCGGCCCCCCTGCCACGCCATGTCAGCTCCCGACCGGTGCGGGTCTCGGCTCCTCGGCGGCGTGGGCGGGGCGGGGCTCCGCCGCCGCGCGGGGGCCCGACAGCAGGTACGTCAGGGCGAAGCCCGCGCAGACCACGGTGGCGCCGCCCACCGCGTCGAGCACCCAGTGGTTGGCGGTGCCCACGATCGCGGAGACCGTGAACAGCGGGTGCAGCAGCCCGAGGGCCTTCATCCACCACCTCGGCGCGACGACGGCGATCACCAGACCGCACCACAGCGACCAGCCGAAGTGCAGCGACGGCATCGCCGCGTACTGGTTGGTGAGCGCGGTCATCGCACCGTAGTCCGGCTTGGCGAAGTCCTGGGCGCCGTGCACCGTGTCGATGAAGCCGAGGCCCGGCATGAGCCGGGGCGGGGCCAGCGGGTAGAGCCAGAAGCCGAGCAGGCCGAACAGCGTGGCGCCGCCCAGGGCGGTGCGCGCCCACCGGTAGTCCACCGGCCGCCGGACGTAGAGCACGGCGAGGACCGCCAGCGGCACGACGAAGTGGAACGTCTCGTAGTAGTAGCTGAGGAAGTGGTCCAGCCGGGGCACCCGGACCATCGCGTGGTTCGCCCAGTGCTCGACGTCGAGGTGCAGGGCGTGCTCGAGGGAGTGGATCTGGCGGCCGTGGTGCTCGGCGGTGGCACGGCTGCCGCGGGCGGCCAGCCGCACCTGGGAGTAGGCGGCGTAGGTGACGCGGATCAGGAGGAGTTCGAGCAGGAGGCTGGGGCGGGTCAGCACCCGGCGCAGGAACGGGACGAGCGGCACGTGCCGGAACCGGGCCGGGACCGGGGCCGCGTACCGGGTGGGGACCGGGGTGCGGTAGTGGTCCGAGGCCCGGGACAGGAACGGCACGGAGGTCGCCGCCGCCAGCGCGGCCACCAGGACCGTGTTCTCGCGCACCAGGTGCAGGACCGGCATGTCCGGCAGCAGCATCTTCGCCGGCAGGGTCATCACGAGGACCACCGCGACCGGCCAGACGTACCGGTGCGAGGCGCGCCGTCCGGCCCGGCCCACGATCGCGAGCAGCACCCACAGCAGCTGGTGCTGCCAGGCGGTGGGCGACACGGCGATGGCGGCGCAGCCGGTGACGGCGACCGCGAGCAGCAGCTGGCCGTCGCGGGCGTAGCGCACCGCCCGGCGCAGCGCGAGGACGGCGACGGCCGCGCCCAGGGCCAGGAAGAGGCCGATCTCCAGCGGTCCGGCCAGGCCGAGGCGCAGCAGCGCGCCGTGCAGGGACTGGTTGGCCAGGCCGTCGGCCCGGCCGCCCAGACCCGTCCCGGCGATGTGGTGGATCCAGTACGTGGCGGAGTCGTGCGGCATGGCCGCCCAGGCGAGGGCGGTGCCCGCGGCGAAGGTGCCGCCGGTGACGGCGGCGGCCCGTCTGCGGCCGGTGCACCACAGCAGCGGCACGAACAGCAGCACGGTGGGCTGGAGGGCGGCGGCGAGACCGGCCAGGACGCCGCAGGCCCGCTGCCCGCGCACCACGAAGAGGCCGAGCAGCACCAGCAGGACCGGGATGACGCCGCTCTGGCCGAGCCAGAACGCGTCGCGCACCGGCAGCGACAGCATGAGCAGGCTGATCGCCACGGGCGCGGCCGTCAGCGAGGCACGGCGCCCCGCCGGCTGGGGCAGCGCGTGGGCGGCGATCAGACCGAGGGCGACGACGAGCAGGAGGGTGCCGAAGATCCAGGTCCAGCCGAGTGCGTCCTCGGCGGCCTTCGTCAGCGGCTTGAGGACGAGACCGCTGAAAGGGGTGCCGGTGAACCGGGTCGAGTCGTACAGCGACCCGTTGACGTGCAGGACGCCGCCCGGCCCTGCCCACGTCTCCAGGGCCGGCAGCCGTTCCCCGCGGGGGGTGGCGAGGACGGCGGCCACCTGCCGTGCCGCGAGGAGCCCGGCGACCAGCCAGAGGCCCAGGCGGGCCGCCCGCATCCGCGCTCCGGCCGGGGCGGCGGCAGCCGCCGCTCCCGGGTAGGCCGCCCTCGGTCCGCCACTGCGCTCCGTATCCGCCACGCCCTGTCGGCCTCCCGCCCCACTTGTCATGCGTCCCACAACGTCCGGGATCTCCTGGTTCTGTCCCGGTACGAACCCTATGGGGCGCGCGGACGGGCGCGAAAAGACCCCCTATGCGCCGGTTTCCCCCTGCCTCCAGTGCGCCCCCCGCCCCCGGAACGCGCCGCTTGCCGGACGGTGACGGGCGCCCGAGGGCGCGGACAGGGGTGACGGAGAGTGTCCGGCGGTGGTTCGGCAGGCGCCCTCGCGGGGGCCGCGGGGAGCGTCTGCGGTGTCCGGGGGGCGCGCGAGAGCCCTCCGGGCGGCGGAAAAGCGTGCACCGGGGGGCCGTGCGGCGCGACAAGGATCACAGCGCCGGCACGTGCACGGCGCCCGACGGCGGGCATACGTACCTGCGTATCGCGCATTTAGCTGCACTGTGCATCTGCATGCTCACGATACGTAAAGGGACCAACCGGTCGTATGGTCGATTTCTGGCCCGCCGCGGTGGTCGCTTTCCGGCCACGCGGTACGGCGGACCGTCCCGTTCGGTCCGTGACGCACACGGGCCGCCCGGTTCGCGCCCGGCGCGGACCGGTTCCGGTCCGGCATCCGCGCGGGCCGCCTCGGTCCGTCATCCGCGCGGGCCGGTGTCGGTCCGTCCCTGTGCGGGCCGGTTTCGGTCCGCGTTCGGCGCGGGCCGGTTCGGTCCGCCGACAGCGCTGCCGCGTGGGCCGTGTCCCTGCCCCCGTCGAAAGGTAGGCGAGCGAAGCCTTGTCGGCTGCCACCGTCACCGCGCCCCGTTCCGTGTCCCTCACCAAGAACCGCTCCGACCGCTCCCGCGCCACCGTCACGGACCCGGCACTCGTCCGGCGCGCCGTGAAGGCAGCCGCGCTGGGCAACGCCATGGAGTGGTTCGACTTCGGTGTCTACAGCTACATCGCGGTGACCCTGGGCAAGGTCTTCTTCCCGTCCGGCAACCCCACGGCACAGCTGCTCTCCACCTTCGGCGCCTTCGCCGCGGCCTTCCTGGTCCGCCCGCTCGGCGGCATGGTCTTCGGCCCCCTCGGCGACCGGATCGGCCGCCAGAAGGTGCTGGCCGTCACCATGATCATGATGGCCGCGGGCACCTTCGCCATCGGCCTGATCCCGTCGTACGGGACGATCGGCGTCGGCGCCCCCATCCTGCTGCTGGCCGCCCGGCTGGTGCAGGGCTTCTCGACCGGCGGGGAGTACGCCGGCGCCTCCACCTTCATCGCCGAGTACGCCCCCGACCGGCGGCGCGGCTTCCTCGGGAGCTGGCTGGAGTTCGGCACGCTCGCCGGGTACATCGGCGGCGCGGGCCTGGTGACCCTGATGACGGCCCTGCTGTCCACGGACGACCTGACGTCCTGGGGCTGGCGGATCCCGTTCCTGATCGCGGGCCCGATGGGCATCATCGGCCTGTACCTGCGGATGCGCCTGGAGGAGACCCCGGCGTTCGCCGCCCAGGTCGAGAAGGCCGAGTCGAGCCGCCCGAAGGTTCCGCTGCGCGAGATGGTCACGGGCCAGTGGAAGACGCTGCTGCTGTGCATGGGCCTGGTGCTGGTCTTCAACGTCACCGACTACATGCTGCTGTCGTACATGCCGAGCTACCTGACCAGTCAGCTGAAGTACGACGAGACGCACGGCCTGCTGGTCGTGCTGGCCGTGATGGCGCTGATGATGATCGTCCAGCCGTTCGCCGGCGCCCTCACCGACCGGGTCGGCCGCCGCCCGGTGATCGCGGCGGGCTGCGCGGGCTTCCTGCTCCTGTCGATCCCGGCGCTGCTGCTGATCCGCCAGGGCAGCCTGCTGGCGGTGGGCCTGGGCATGGCCGCGCTCGGCCTGCTCCTGGTCTGCTTCACCGCGGCGATGCCGTCCGCGCTGCCCGCGCTGTTCCCGACCCGGGTGCGCTACGGCTCCCTGTCGATCGGCTTCAACATCTCCGTGTCGCTGTTCGGCGGCACGACTCCGCTGGTCGTCACGGCGCTGATCGGCGCCACCGGCAACATGATGATGCCCGCCTACTACATGATGGCGGCGTCGCTGATCGGCGGCGTGGCCGTGTGGTTCATGACGGAGTCGGCGGGACGCCCGCTGCCCGGCTCCCCGCCGTCGCTGGAGTCCTGACCGGGACGGAAGGGGTGGACGTGGCGATGCCGCGTCCACCCCTTCCGCATGCCCGGCCCCGCCTCCCTTCCGCCTGCCCTGCCCAGCCCTTTTCGCACGCCCTGCCCGCCCCCTTCCGCACGCCCTGCCCGCCCCCTTCCGCACGTCCGCATGCCTGCGCGCCCCCGCGCCCCTCGGCGGAAATTCCCCGAAACTGTTCCCTGCGGTCTCCACTCCGGGGCTATATTCGTTAGCGCAGCTAGTTAGCGCATCTAACTAGGCACACGAAAGGCATGGTGCATGAGCGACTCGCAGCTCTGGGACGACGTGGACGCCTACTTCACCGCCCTGCTCTCCCCGGAGGACGAATCCCTCCAGGCCGCGCAGCGCGACAGCGACACGGAAGGCCTGCCGCACATCAACGTCACGCCGAACCAGGGCAAGCTGCTCCAGCTCCTCGCCTGCCTCCAGGGAGCCCGCAACATCCTGGAGATCGGCACTCTGGGCGGCTACAGCACCATCTGGCTGGCCCGCGCGCTGCCCGCCGACGGCCGCCTGGTCACCCTGGAGTACGACGCCCACCACGCCGACGTCGCCCGCCGCAACCTCGCCCACGCCGGCCTGGACCGGATCGCCGAGGTGCGGGTGGGCCCGGCCCTGGAATCGCTGCCCAAGCTCGCCGACGAGAACCCGCCCCCCTTCGACCTGGTCTTCGTCGACGCCGACAAGGTCAACAACCCGCACTACGTGGAGTGGGCGCTGCGCCTGACGCGCACCGGCAGCCTGATCATCCTGGACAACGTGGTGCGCGGCGGCCGGGTGACCGACCCGGCGAGCACGGACCCGAGCGTGCGCGGCACCCGGGCCGCCCTCGAACTCATCGCGGAGCACCCCCGCCTGGACGGCACCGCGATCCAGACGGTCGGCAGCAAGGGCTACGACGGCTTCGCCATCGCCCGCGTACTGGACTGACCGGACCGGGCGCCCGGCACCCGGCACCCGGCAGGCAGACCGCCTGTCCGCGCTCAGACCTCGTGGTAGAAGCCCACGTTCACGCTGCGCGGGCTGGTGCGGTCCTGGACGACGATCTCGCCCGAGCCGCCCCGGGGCAGCGCCGCCGTGGCGCCGTAGGCGAGGGGCTGCGCGTGCTCGCCGACCGTCAGGCGGACCTCGGAGGACGGCTCGGGCTGCGAGCCGCGCAGCCAGGTGACCTGCCAGGCGCCCTCGGCCCCGCAGCGGAACTCCAGGTGCACCCGGGAGACGAACAGCCAGTCGTCGGGCGTCACCAGGCGGCACGCGGTCCCGTCCCGGCCCACGCGCAGTACTGCGCCCGGTTCGCTGGGCGCGTCGGCCATCAGCATGCCGGCCGTGGCGCCCGCCTCCGTCCCGGAGACGGAGGCCATGGTGAGTTCGAGCACGTGCGCTCCTCGTGGTTCGGGGCGCCCCGGGCCGCTGCCTTCGCCGCGTGCCCGGCCGTGCGCGCCAACACCGGTGACGGAGCGCCCGGTTGACGCACCGCGGCGGAATGATAAATCGCCTGGGCCGGGCGCGTCCGGCACAATGGCCTCATGACCGAGCGAAAGCCACCGGGTGTGCCGTTCGAGTCCTGGGTCGAGAAGGAGATCCGGGACGCGCAGGGGCGCGGTGACTTCGACCGGCTGCCCGGCGCGGGCAAGCCCCTCCCGGACGACACCACCTACGACGAACTGTGGTGGGTCAAGCGCAAGATGGCCCGCGAGGGCCTGTCCGTGCTGCCCCCGTCCCTCGCCCTGCGCAAGGAGGCCGAGGACGCGCTGGCGGCGGCGTACGCCGCCCCCTCTGAGAGCACCGTCCGGAAGATCGTCGCGGACATCAACACGAAGATCCTCGACATGATGCTCAAGCCGCCGCCGGGCCCGCCCCTGGGACTGAAGCGGTACGACGTCGAGGAGGTCGTCCACGAGTGGCGCACCCGGCGCGGACCGCACGGCACCCGCACGGCGGGCGAGTAGCGGCACCCGCACGGTGAGCGCGCTCCCGCGCGGCTCCTGCGACCGCTGCCGCCTCCTTGCCCCACGGCCCCTGCGGTCCGGCCGCCCGCTTGCCGCGTCGGCCCCCTGCCGCACCCGATAACCGGTTGCGCGGCCCCGCCGCCCCCCGCCGAGAATGTCCGCATGCCGCCCAGGACCGACCCCCCGCCCGCCCGCACACCCACGTCCGCGCCCCCGACCGGGCCCGCGACGGCGACCGCGAGCGGGGCCGGGGCCTGGACCGTGGCCCCCGAGCCCTACGACTCCGCGGTCGCCCTCGCACTCTGGCGGGCGTACTACACCGAGGTCAGCGACCGCTGGTACCTGCTGCACGAAGGCCACCGCACCGACCCGGCCGAGCTGGAGCGGGAGATCGCCGCCCGCACCGGCTCCGAACTCGCCCCGCCCACCGGCCGGTTGCTGGTCGCCCGGTACGGCGGCCGGCCTGCGGGCACGGCGGGCGTACGGCTGCTGGACGCGGCCACCGCCGAGCTGACCCGCGTCTTCCTGTGCGAGGAGGCGCGCGGCAGGGGCGGCGCGGCCCTGCTGGTCACCGCCGCCGAGGACGCGGCCCGCGCGCTCGGCGCCCGGCGGATGATCCTGGACACCCGCGGCGACCTGGTGGAGGCCCGCGCCCTGTACGCGCGCCTCGGCTACACGGAGACCGCCCGGCACAACGACGACCCGTACGCCGAGCACTGGTTCAGCAAGCCGCTCGGCGTCCACGAGGACGGCGCCGGCGGGGCCGTGGCGGGCGGCCGGGCGGCGCAGCGCGTCGGCGCCGATGCCCCGGCCGCGCACGACCGGGACGGGGTGAGCCGGCCGGGTCACGCGTAGCGGGGCGTCTGCCGGGTGACCGCCCGCTCGTCGTGCGGCCGTTCCGCGTCCGAGCCGCACAGCTCCCCGGTCAGTTCCTTCACCAACTGCGCCAGGTCGGTCGGCCGGTCGGGGCCCCACCAGTCGCCGAGCAGTTCGGCGAGCGACTCCTCGCGGGCCCGCGCCAGCCGCTCGGCGACCTCGCGCCCCCGGTCGGTCAGGACGAGGTCCAGACCGAGCCGCTGGGCCAGGTGCCGCTCCTCCACCTGGCGGGCCGCCTCCAGGATGACGGTCAGCGGGACGGGCACCCGCTCGGCCAGCAGGGCGGGCTCCACCCAGCCGTACCGTTTGATGCGCAGCACCAGCCAGCTCGTGGCGGGCAGCAGGTCGTAGCCCGCCCGCGCCGTGATCGTCCGGTAGATCTCGCGCCGCCCCTCGCGGGTGCCCAGCACCGACAGCGCCCGGCACACCTCGTCGTAGGAGGACCGTTCGACCGGGTTGGTGGCGAGCGTCTGCGTGCCGTCGGGCGCCGTGACCGAGCCGCGCAGCTTGTCCTCCTTCAGGAACCAGGCCAGCACGAAGGCGAGGAGGGCCACCGGAGCGGCGTAGAGGAAGACGTCGGTGATGGCGGAGGCGTACGCGTGCAGGGCGGCCGGGCGCAGCGCGGACGGCAGGGCGGCGATGCCGCGCGGATCGGACTTGAGGGAGCCCGCCGAGACGCCCGGCGGCAGGTGGGCGCCCCGGAAGGCGGCGGCGAGCTGGTCGGCGAGCCGGCTCGCGAAGACCGTGCCGAAGATCGCCACCCCGAAGGACGCGCCGATGGACCGGAAGAAGGTGGCACCGGAGGTGGCGACGCCCAGGTCCTCGTAGCTGACGGCGTTCTGCACGATGAGGACGAGCACCTGCATGACCAGGCCGAGCCCCAGGCCGAAGACGAAGAAGCAGCCGCTCATCTCGGCGGTGGAGCTGTGCTCGTCGAGGCGGTGCAGCAGGAGCAGGCCGACCGTGGTGACGGCGGTCCCGGTCACCGGGAACACCTTCCAGCGGCCGGTGCGGCTGACGATCTGCCCGGAACCGGTGGAGGCCAGCAGCATGCCGACCACCATCGGCAGCATGTGCACGCCGGACAGCGTCGGCGAGATGCCCCGCACGACCTGGAGGAACGTCGGCAGGTACGTCATCGCGCCGAACATCGCGAAGCCGACGATGAAGCTGATGACGGCGGAGAGCGTGAAGGTGCGGATGCGGAACAGCTTCAGCGGCAGCACCGGCTCGGCCGCCCGGCGCTCGGCGGCCACGAACGCCGCCACGAGGGCGACACCGGCCACCACCAGGCCGATGATCTGCGGCGAACCCCACGGCCAGGTCGTGCCGCCGAGCGAGGCGACCAGCACCAGGCAGGTGGCGACCGAGGCGATCAGCAGCGTGCCGAGGTAGTCGATGACGTGGTGCTGCGCCTTGCGCGGGATGTGCAGGGCGGCGGCGATCACGGCCAGGGCCACGATGCCGACGGGCAGGTTGACGTAGAAGACCCAGCGCCAGCTGAGGTGCTGGGTGAAGATCCCGCCGAGCAGTGGTCCGAGCACACTCGTCGCACCGAAGACAGCGCCGAACAGCCCCTGGTACCGGCCGCGTTCACGCGGTGAGACGACGTCGCCCACGATGGCCATGGACAGCACCATCAGCCCGCCGCCGCCCAGGCCCTGAAGCGCCCGGAACGCGATCAGCTCGGGCATGTTCTGCGCCATCCCGCACAGCGCCGAGCCGATCAGGAAGATCACGATGGCGGTCTGGAACAGCTTCTTGCGCCCGTACTGGTCACCGAGCTTGCCCCACAGCGGGGTCGCGGCGGTCGACGCCAGCAGGTAGGCGGTGACCACCCAGGACAGGTGCTCCAGACCGCCGAGGTCGCTGACGATGGTGGGCAGCGCGGTGGACACGATCGTCTGGTCCAGCGCGGCGAGCAGCATGCCGAGGAGCAGCGCGCCGATGGAGACGAGCACGTTGCCCGAGACGTGCTCGGACTCACCCGGGTCGGCGCCGTGCGGAGGCGGCGGTACGGACGGCGGTATGGGCGACCCCCCCGTTCCCGCCGTTCCCGCCGCTGCGGCCGTCGTCGGCACCCCGGGCGTCTCCGACATGCCGGCCCTGCCCTGTCCATCCCCGGCCATGAAGACCTCCCGACGCTCTCGTGACCTCTTCCATCGTCACCGGTGTGTCCCGGTATGGCCTGTCGAGTCCCCCCTTCGGGCCCGCCGTTCCGGGGGCTTCGGGGAGAAGGTGTGGAGAGGATCTGCATAATCCTTGGAGTCCGGACTGGGAGGGGACCCACGCGTGGAAGAGCCGAAGGGGCATGTCTGCCCGGAGTGCGGAGCGCCCCGGAGCGCGGACAACTCCCCGTCGTGCGCCTGCCGGCAGCGAGCGGCCGACGCCCTGCGCGACGCGCGGACGGCGGAAGCGGCAGCGGCGGAGGACTTCGATCCGCTGCGCATACGGCCATACGTGGACTACGGGGACTACGGGGGCTCCGGGGACTCTGGAGGCCAGGAGGGCTCCTGGGACCATGGCGGCGACGGCACCGGCCGGGGCGGCGCGGAGGGCGCAGGCGGCACGCGGGGCACGGAGGGCTCCGCGTCCCCGGAAGGCTCGGGCGTGACCCTGGCGCCGGGGAACCCGCAGGCCGCCCCGGGTGCCGGGCCGGACACGACCACGACGACGCCCCCGGCCACGAAGCCCACGCCGACGCCGGTGCCGACGACCGACGGGACGGACGCGCCGCGTACGACCGGCGCGGCACACCCGGCCGACGCCGCGCACAACGGCGAGACGGCGGCCGGCGCCCGCACGGAGGCGCCGACGCGGGCCGTCCCGGCCGTCGAGGCCACCATGCCGCTGCGGACGGTCGCGCTCCCCGCTCCGCTGACGCCCCGGGCGGACGCGCCGAGCGCGACCGACCTGAACCTGTTCGACTCCGGCGGCACCCACGCCTTCGAGAGCATCGGGGGCGCGGCGGGCGACGGCGGTGGTGAAGGCGGTGCGGGCGGTGAAGGCGCGGCGCCGGAAGGGCGCCGTCGCCGCCGCCGGCCCGCCGCCCTGCTCGCCGTCTCGGCGGCGGTGGTCGCGCTCGCGGCGGCGTGCGCGTACGCCGGGGGCCTGTTCTCGTACAAGTCCCCGGCCCGGGACGGCGCCGCCCACGAGGTACGGGAGGGCATCCCCGACGCCCCGACGTCCGCCGCGCCCGCGGCCCCGCCGAGGAGCCACGTCCCCGCGCCCTCTCCCAGCGTGTCGGCGTCGGCGAGCGCGTCGCCGTCCGCCACCGCGAGCCCGTCCGCGTCCCCGTCGCCCTCCGCGACGAGCGCCTCACCGTCACCGTCCGGGTCCACGGGCTCCGCCCCGCCGGGGCTCGCACCCACCGCCCCCGCCCAGACCGCCTCCGCGTCCCCCCGGGTCACGCGGACGCCCCTCCCCCCGGCCACGCTGCGCCGGGGCGACCGCGGCCCCGAGGTGAGCGAACTGCAGGAGCGCCTGGCGCGGCTGTACCTCTACACCGGCCGGATCGACGGCTTCTACGACCAGCACGTGGAGAACTCGGTACGGACCTACCAGTGGGCCCGCGGCATCACCACGGACGGCCTCGGCGTCTACGGCCCGGCGACGCGGGCGAGCCTGGAGGCGGAGACGTCCCACCGGTGAGGCCCGTTCCGCCGGGCAAGCCAGGTCCGACCCGGTCTGGTCCGGTCTGGTCCGGTGGTCCGGTCTGGTCTGACAGACCGCGCGTGGTCAGCCCGTGGGAGCCCCGTGAGGTGAGGGTGGCTTGGGGGGGTGGGGGTGGGGAGGCGGTGGATCTCCACCCCTGATTCCACCCGTGGGCCCAGGTACCGGGAGCCTCTTCCCGCCGCCGAGGCGGGCCCGGGCCGATTCGACCCGGGTCCCCCACGTGCGGGCGGACCGGTCAGGCCACGTTGAGGCGGGCCCTCGCGGGCGGGCAACCCGGTCAGGCCAGGTTCAGGCGGGTCGTCAGCCCACGTGCAGGCGGACCGTGCCGTCCTCGGCCGGCTCGACCCGGACCTGCGTGAGGTCGCGCACCGCCGCGTCGGGCCGGTGCAGGGCGGCGCGCGGGCCGATGCCGATCACCCGCATCCCGGCGGCCCGCCCGGCGGCGATGCCCGCGCCGGAGTCCTCGAAGACCAGGCAGTCGGCGGGGGCGATGCCGAGTTCGGCGGCGCCCTTCAGGAAGCCCTCCGGATCGGGCTTGCTCGCGCCGACGGACTCGGCGGTGACCCGCACGTCCGGCAGGGGCAGGCCCGCGGCGGCCATCCGGGCCGTGGAGAGGGCCACGTCCGCGGAGGTCACGAGCGCGTGCGGCAGGCCGCGCAGCGCGGCCAGGAACTCCGGCGCGCCGGGTACCGCCACCACGCCCTCCATGTCCGAGGTCTCCTCGGCGAGCATGCGGGCGTTCTCGGCGAGGTTCTGCTCCTGGGGCCGGTTCGGCAGCAGCAGCGCCATCGTGGCGTGTCCCTGCCGGCCGTGGACCACCTTCATCACCTCGTCGCCGTCCAGACCGTGCCGGTCGGACCAGCGCCGCCAGACGCGCTCGACGACCGCGTCCGAATTGACGAGGGTGCCGTCCATGTCCAGCAGGAAGGCTCGGGCGGTGAGCACGGCGGTGGCCGTCATCGGCAGCTCCAAGGCGCGCAGGGGCGTGGGGTGGGCCCCGGGGTGACCCGCCGGACGTTCCGGGGGTGGAGGACAAGGCGGCCCCGCCCGCCGGTCAGGGAGTGCGGGCGGGAGCCACTTTGTTCCTCCACGGTACAAAACAAGTCGGGCATCACGCCACCGCCGGGCGAAACCTTCATCCGGAGTTCAGCTCCGCGCCGGCCCCGGGGCACGCCCAGCGGCGCCCACGGCACCCCGCGACCAGGCGTCCCGGGGCACGCCCAGCGGCGGGCACGGCACCCCGCGACCAGGCGCCCGGCCGCAGTGAGGAGCGGGAGCACGGCGGACGCGGCGCCGGGCGACAGCACCAGGGCCGTAGCCCCGAGCGACGGCACCCGGGCCGCAGCTCCGGGCCGGAGCCCCGGACGGCAGCACCAGGGCCGCACCGCCGAGCGACAGCGCCGCGGGCGCCACGCGATCGGGGGCCGCACCGCCGAGCGACAGCACCGCGGGCGCCGCGCGGCCGGGGGCCGCCTCGGGTGCTCAGGCCACCGCCTCCCACAGGCTCCACACACCGAGGGCGAGCATCAGCACGGCCGCTACCTTGGTGATCAGGTTCAGCGGTACGCGCCGCATCAGCGCCTTGCCGCCGACGATGCCGAGCCCGGCGACCGCCCAGAGGGCCAGGACCGCGCCCAGTCCCACGGAGACGGGGTCGTCGTAACGGGCGGCGAGGTTCGCCGTCATGATCTGGGTGAGGTCGCCGAACTCGGCGACCAGGATGAGCATGAAGCCGGTCCCCGCGACCCGCCAGAAGGACTGGTCCTGCGGCTGCCGGATCTCCTCGTCGTCGTCGTCCTTCTTCAGCAGCAGCACGGCCGCGCCGCCGAGGAAGAGCACGCCCGTCAGCGCGTGCACGATCCGCTGCGGCAGCAGCGTCAGCACGCTGCCCGCCGCCACGGCCAGCACGACGTGCAGCAGGAAGGCGGCGGCGACTCCGGCGAAGACGTAGGAGGCGCGGTAACGGGTGCCGAGGACGAGTCCCGCCAGGGCCGTCTTGTCCGGCAGCTCGGCGAGGAAGACGACGCCGAAGACGAGCGCCAGGACGCTGAGACTGATCACTGTCCCTCAATCGGTCGGGCCACCCCGCCGAGAGTGCTGCGATCCGTGCGACCAGAGCCTCGGCAGGGCAGCGCACGGATGCACCCGTGCCGTACGCACGGGCGTGCACTGCTGTGCCGAAGGTCTCGCTGGCCGCCCCCGGACCCTGTCCGAGGCCTGCCTCCGGGCGCCGGCTCAGCCCAGCTGAGCAGTATGTCGACGGTCCGGCGAAGAGCTACTCCCCTTCTGCGCCGTCCATCCTACGCGACCGGAAGTTCTGTCACGGGGCTTGTCATGTCATGCACGCGTCACTAACTTCTCACCGCGCGCACACCTCCCCGCAACGCGCCGCCGCGAGCATTCCCACACTCGCGCCGAAAACCCCCACGACTCAAGGGAGTTCACATGGTCCGCAGGTTCCGCAGGTCTTCCCGGCCCGCGTTCTACGCGCGTCGACGACTGGGCATACTCACGGCCCTCACGGGCCTCCTCGCCACCGCCGCACTGATCAACTCCCCGGCCGCCTCCGCCGCCCTGCCCACACCGGTCAGCGCCGCCACCGCCCGCGGCTACCTCGCCTCCCTCACCGTCGCCACCGAGAACCGCACCGGTTACGACCGCGCCCTCTTCCCGCACTGGATCACCATCAGCGGCAGCTGCAACACCCGCGAGACCGTCCTCAAGCGGGACGGCTCGAACGTCACCACCGACTCCTCCTGCGCCGCGACGAGCGGCAGCTGGTACTCGCCCTACGACGGCGCGACCTGGACCGCCGCCTCCGACCTGGACATCGACCACCTCGTGCCGCTCGCCGAGGCCTGGGACTCGGGGGCGAGCAAGTGGACCACGGCGCAGCGCCAGGCCTTCGCCAACGACCTGACCCGCCCGCAGCTCATCGCCGTCACCGACAACGTGAATCAGGCCAAGGGCGACCAGGACCCGGCGACCTGGGTGCCGTCCCGGTCGGCGTACGTCTGCACGTACGTGCGCGCCTGGGTCCAGGTGAAGTACTACTACAACCTGTCGGTCGACTCCGCGGAGAAGAGCGCCCTCCAGGGCTACCTCGCAAGCTGCTGACGGGCCCCGCCGCGCCACGGGCCCCGTCCACGGCTGCCCCTCCCGTCACCGCCCCCTTCGGCCCCGCCCTCCGCCCGCCCTACTGCGCACGCCCGTACGGGCTGACGGAGGAGGGCGGGTTTCGCCGTCCGGCGGCCATCGCCCGGCCGCCACCTCCCGGCGACCGCCGCCCGCCACCACCATCCGGCCACCGCCACCCTCCTCCACCATCCGGCCACCGGCATCCGGTCACCGCCGCCCGCCACCGCCATCCGGCCACCGGGATCCGGTCACGCCGCCCGCCACCGCCGCCCGGTCAGCGCCGTCCCGCCACGACCGCCACCGTCGCCGCCCAACCGCCGCCGTCCGGCCGCCGCTGCGCCGTCCGGCCGCCGTCCGCCCGCCGCCCGCCGTCGCATCGCCCGGCCAGACGCCGCGCCGCTCCGTCCGGCCCTCCGCCCCGCCTGTCCGAGCGCGCCCGTCCGAGCCGGGCCGCCTGGCGGGGTCGGCGGGGTGCCCGGCCGGACACGGTCCGCCCGCCTCCGCGCGCCGCCCGCCCGCCGATGGCTGATCCGAGCCATCGGCCGCCCGGGGCCGTACCCGGCTCTTTTGGTTCGGTCATGTGTTCGTCAACTCGGCGTTCGTCAGCGTGCGCGCCGGCCGCGTCAGCGGCGGCTCCGGGCGCAGGCCGCGACCGCCGGCCGGGACCGGCCGGGGGCCGTAGCGGAGTCCCGCGCGGTCTCCGGGGCGCCCGGTGGTCCACCTGGTGGCACACCCCGTTATTCACCAGGTTGTCCGCCCCGCGGGAGGTTCGCGCACTTCACCCAATCCGCTGCGTACCGCGTCAAACGGAACCCGGGCGGGACCCCCACTCTGGCCAGATGTTGAACTTGCAAGTACTGATTAGGCCGACCTAACCTAGGTCACCCGTTCGGACGCGTCCCCCAGCCGGCCCCTCCCCGGGCCGGCCTGACCGAAGGAGAACCCCCCATGACCGGCTTGACCGGACGTCTCAACTCCGCGCAGCCCTATGTCCTCGGCCTCTTCCGCATCGTCGTGGGACTGGTCTTCTTCTGCCACGGCGCCGCGTCCCTCTTCGGCGTGCTCGGCGGCGCGCCGGGCACCCACGGCGGCACGCTCGCGGCCGGCACCTGGCCGAACTGGTACGCGGCGGTCATCCAGGTGGTCGGCGGCGCCCTCGTCATGCTGGGCCTGGGCACCCGCGCCGCCGCGTTCGTCGCCTCCGGCTCCATGGCCTTCGCCTACTTCGACGTGCACCAGAAGGCGGCGCTGTGGCCGATCCAGAACGGCGGCGAGATGCCGGTGATGTTCTGCTGGGCCTTCCTGCTGCTGGTCTTCACCGGGTCCGGCGCGTTCGCCCTGGACGGGCTGCTCGCCCGGCGCTCGGCGCAGCGCACCCCCGCCACCGAGCAGACACCGGTCGCGGCCTGACGGCCGCCCGGCACCCCACCCGGCGGCACCCGCCCGGCACGGCGCCCACCCCCGCCGCGGCGCCCGCCCCGTGCGGGTGCCGGCGCCCCGGCCGCGGCGCCCATCCCGGACGGGTGCCGGTGCTCCGCCGTGGCGCGCATCCGAGGCCGGGTGCGGGTGCCCCGGCCGCCTCGCGTCCCCTGAGCCGCGTGGCCTGCCGGGTCCCGCGAACGCTCGGTCTCCTGCTCCCCTCACGAACACCTGAGCCCCCCCGTGGACCTCCTGTCACACCCCAGGCGTACGCTGTATGGCTGTTCACAGACCGCCCCTGCCGCTCCCCCGCGACATCGCGGCACACGGTCCGGTCCACGGGGGAGTTCAGGGAGTTCGCGGTGCTGGAGAGTGTGGCGAGGGTGGGGGCGCTCACCGGCACTCCGTGGATCTATGTCGCGGTGACCCTCTCGGTGCTGCTCGACGTCTTCCTGCCGGTGCTGCCCAGCGGTGTCCTGATCGTGACGGCCGCCACGGCGGCCGCCGCCGGCACGGGCGCCGCGGCCGGGCACGTCCCGCACGACGTGCCCGACATCCTCGCGCTGATTCTGTGCGCCGCGACGGCCTCGGTGCTGGGCGACCTCTTCGCCTACCGCCTGGCCCGGCGCGGCGGCGAGCGCCTGGACCGGGCCATCGCCCGCTCCCGCAGGCTCAGCACCGCGCAGGAACGACTCGGCGCGGCCCTCGCGCGCGGCGGCGGCGGTGCGCTCGTGGTCATCGCCCGGTTCGCCCCGGCCGGCCGCTCGGTCGTCTCGTTCAGCGCGGGCGCGGCGCACCGCCGGGTGCGCGAGTTCCTGCCCTGGTCCGCGCTGGCCGGCCTGTCCTGGGCCGCCTACAGCGTGGCGCTCGGCTACTTCGGCACCCGCTGGCTGGGCGCCGCCTGGCTCGCCACCTGCGTCTCCGTGGCGGCCCTGTTCGTGGCGGGCGCCGGGGCGGCGTACCTGATGCGCCGCACCCCGGAGCACCCGAAGGCGTCCTAGCTAGGCCCTGTCGTCGGTCTCCGTCCGCCCGGCCCGGCGGACGGCCCTCACCCGGTCGCTGTGCGCGTCCCCTGTCCCCGCACCTCCAGTCCCGCGAGCAGTTCCTCCGTGGCCGCCGCGATCACCTCGACCGCGTGGTCGAAGACCTCGCGGTTGTGCGCGGCGGGCGCGCGGAACCCCGACACCTTGCGGACGTACTGCAGCGCGGCGGCGCGGATCTCGTCACCCGTCGCCTCCTCGGGCAGGGCGGGCGGACGCAGCGTCTTGATGCTCCGGCACATGTCTCCAGTCTCCTCACCGCGGGCCGTCGGGCCGGCCCGCCGGTGCCGTCAGGTCCAGGCACCAGTCGTTGGTCTTGATCCAGTGACCCTTCGGATACTCGAACTCGGCCTCTCCCAGCAGGGTGAAGCCGGCCCGGCGGCAGACGCCGTTGGAGGCGGGGTGGTCCACGCTCGGGTACGCGTGCAGCCGACGGTGCGTGCCGGCGGCACGCGCCTGTTCCACCAGCGCCGACGCCGCGCGCGCCGCCAGTCCCCGCCCCTGGAAGGCGGGCGATATCGCCCATCCCGTCTCCCACACGGTCTCGCCCCGCCAGGACCGTTCCCAGAAGCCGATCGAGCCCACGGTGCGCCCGTCGTCCGCCGACACCACCCGGTACATCCGGCCGGCCGGCAGCTCCAGGTAGCGCCGGTGGCGCTCGGCGAGCTTCTCCTCGCTCTCGGAGCCGCCCAGGTGCGCGGTCATCTCGGGGCTGTTGTGCAGCCGCAGCAGCCACAGGTCGTCCTCGCCCCAGGGTTCCAGCCGTACCGCCGTCGTGTCCGTGCCACCGTCCGTCTTCTCCATTCCGCCACCGTAGGACAGGGGTCTGACAACGGGCCGTGACCGGCGAGTTCTCGAACGGATGAGCCCACCGAAGCAAGTCGCGACCCAAAATCGAACAGGCGTAGCATTGCGGCGTGGCTACGCCCTATGACTTCCCGAGTGACCTCCTCGCCGGCCAGGAGGAACTGCATCAGGTCCGGGCCGAGCTGTCCGCCCTGCTGAAACGGCTGCCGTGGTCGGTCGAACCGCTGGACGGGTTCAGCGACGACGGCGGCTGGCGCAAGGTGGAACGCCCCGCCTCGCCGGGCTGGACCGCCGACGAACAGGCCGAGGTGGAGAAGCTCCGCCGCCGCGAGCACGAGCTGGCGGTGTTCGTCACCACCCACCGGTACTGGTCCGAGTTCACCGGCACCGACGCCGTCACCGCACGCAGCCGGCTCAAGCACGCCCACGAGAACGCCGGACCCGGAGGCGGGGACGGGACCGACGGCGCATGATCCGCCGCCGCCCGGCCCGCCCCCGGGTCCGCCGCACCGCGCCCGGGGGCGCGCAACGGGTTTGCGGGGCAGTCCCCCCGGCAGGGTAGGCTGTCCACTCGTCCCGGGTGCGTAGCTCAGGGGTAGAGCGCCTGCCTTACAAGCAGGATGTCGGCGGTTCGAAACCGTCCGCGCCCACCGCGGTCGCGACACGCGAGCCAAGGCCCAGGTCCACGGGGTTGCCCCCGAGGACCTGGGCCTTCGGCATTCCCACGGGGGCACGCACCGGGCACGCACGGGGGTTTTCCCCACCGCCGATCCGCCGGTGCACCGGATTCTCCGCCCCGCCCGCTCCCCCTACGGTCGATGGTGACCACAGCGGAACACACCGTCCGCACACCGTCCACGTCAGTCCGTACCGGCCTGTCCCAGGGGGAGACCGTCATGTCCCGAACCGTTCCCGTCCGTGCCGTCGCCGTCACCGGCGTGGTCGCGGCCCTGCTCGCCACGGCGACCGCCTGCGGCGGCTCGGCCGGGGACGACAAGGACCCCGAACACCGCTCCTTCGCCCTGCACGGCCGCACCCTGACCGTGGACTCCGACGACTCGGCGCTGGAGATCGTCTCCGCCGACGACGTCAAGGCGCAGACCGTCCGGGTCACCCGGTGGTTCAAGGGCCACGTGCTGGTGGGCGACGACCCGCGGGTGACCTGGTCCATGAAGGACGACCGGCTGGTGCTGCGCCTGAAGTGCTCCGGGATCGTCGCGGACTGCGACGCCAGGCACCGGATCGAGGTGCCGCGCGGCGTCACCGTGAAGGTGCGGGAGAAGGACGGCAGCGTGCGGGCGCACGGCTTCAGGGATCCGCTGGACATCCGCACCTCGGACGGGTCCGTGCGCGTCACCGGCAGCACCGGACCGCTGGAACTGCGCACCCACGACGGCTCCGTGCGGGCGCAGGTGTCCTCGCGCCGGGTGCGGGCCACCACCGTCGACGGCTCGGTCCACCTCGACCTCGGCGCCGTGCCCGACCTCGTCGACGCGCACACCTCCGACGCCTCCGTCACCGTGGCGCTGCCCCGGGCCCCGTACCGGGTGACGACGAGGACCCACGACGGCTCCACCCATGTGTCGGTGCCCCGCGACGCCTCCAGCGCCCACGTCGTGTCCGCGCGGACCGCCGACGGAAGCATCACGGTGCGTACGGCGAACTGATCGGCCCGTGTGTTCGTCCTGCACTGGTGGGAGAATGATTTCCACGCTGATTCCACGCGGGGCGGACGACGGCACGGGGAGAGGGATGACGGCCACACCGGCGGCAGGGGCGACACCGCCCACTCCGGCTGCTCCTGCCACGCGGACAGGACCGGCCTCTCCACCGGCACCAACCACCCCGGCCGCCCCGGCCACGGTTACGTCCACGGCACCGGTCACCCCGACCGCCCCGGCCACGGTTACGTCCACGGCACCGGTCACCCCGACCGCAACGGTCACGGTGCCGACGGCATCGGCAGGACCGCCCCCCGCGCGCAAACCAGCCACCCCGGCAGGTCCGGCCGCTGCGCCGGAACCAGCCGTCCCGCCCGCGCCCCACCCCTCCCGCCGGCCGCGCGCGGCTTCCCGGCGGTCCCGCTCCGGCGCCCGGCCCGCCGGTGACGTGCTCGCCCTCGTGGCCCTGCCCCTGCTCGCCGTGCTCGCGCTGCCCGGCGCCTTCGCCGGCGGCGGCACCCGGCGCTGGTTCGGCGGCCGGGCCGAGAGCCAGCGGGCCGAGGCACAGGCGGCCAAGGACGCGGCGGCGTCCGCCTTCTACGAACTGGACACCGCCCAGCGCGACCTGCGGATCTCGATGGAGACCATCACGGCCGTCGACGCCTCGCCGGCCGCCCGCCGCGCGGTCGCCGACTTCGAGGCGCTGGGCCGGCGGATCGACGAGGCCAGCCGGCGCTACATCCAGGCCGTCGACGCGACCGACCTGGACCGCGACGACCTGGAGGCCTCCGCCGCCGCCCGGGCCCGCACCGACCTGACCGCCGCGAAGGACGAACTGCTGGACGTCAAGCGCGAGCTGGACCGTTTCAGCAGTGGGCTCGGGCCGCTGCTCGGCAAGGCCGAGACCCAGCTGGCCCGGCTCGCGCCCGCCGTCGAGCGCGCCCGGCAGGCGTTGCTGGCCGCCAGCAACGCGCTGGACGCGACCCGGGGCGCCGGACTCAGGGCGGACGACCTCGCGGCCCGGCTGGCCGCGCTCGCCCCCGAGCTGACGAAGCTGAACCAGGGGGCGGGGCAGCACGGCGTGCAGGCGACGCTGGAGCGGGCCGAGCGGGTGTCGCGGGAGGCGGAGGCGATCCGGGCCGAGGCCGGGCGGCTGCCGGAGAAGGCCGCCGAGATCGACCACCGGCTGGTGTCCCTGCGCACCCGCGCGCAGGCGCTCACCACCCGCAGCGGCCAGGTGGAGCCGGTCCTCAGCGAGCTGCGGCGGCGGTTCACGGCCGCCTGCTGGCAGGACCTCCAGCACGTCCCCGAGCAGGCCGCGCAGAACGTGCGGCAGGCCGAGGCGAGGCTGACGGAGGCGCAGGCCGCCCGGGACGCGCAGCGCTGGCCGGACGCGACGGCGCTGCTGTCGACGGTGCGGGCGCTGCTGAACACCACCGACGAGGCGGTCTCGGCGGCCGGGGACCGGCTGACGCGGCTGAACGCCGTGCAGAAGGACCCGCAGGGAGAGATCGAGAAGACCCGGTTCGCGATCCGGGACGCGCAGCGGCTGGCGATGACGGGCCGTACGACGCCGGATCCGCGGCACGCGCGTCCGCTGGACGACGCGGTGGCCCGGCTGGAACGGGCGGTCACGGACCTGGAGGGCCGCCACCCGGACTACTGGCACTTCCTGACGGAGACCGACGCGGTCCGGCGGACGGCGGCCCGGGTGGTGTCGCAGATCCGCGAGGAGCGGGGAGCCGGTCACTGAGGCCGGGGCCCGCGGTGGCCCGGCTCCCGCTCCGTTGTTCGCAGCTCTAAGACACCGGTGGTGGCACCGGCAGCGGTCACGTGCGGTAGGCGTAGTAGTACGCGTTCGGGTACGACGCGATGAGGCTCGCCACCGACCTGTTGTAGGTGTTGGTGGAGTGGTACGACACGTACGGCACGCCCTGCGGGCTGCGGTAGGTGACGATCATGGAGTGGTCCTTGGACCCGTCCCGGTTGAAGTCCACCTGCAGCACGTCACCGACGTCCATCTGGTAGACGTACGGCAGGCTGGTGACCCGCTTGGAGGACAGGGCGAACCAGGAGAACTCGTTGACCCCGACGAACGAGTCCGACTGGATCTCGTTGTTGCCGAACCACTTGTGGAAGTCGGTCGTGTAGCCGGGGACGTGCTTCCAGCCGCCGGCCTTCAGGGACTGGCTGACGAAGTTGGTGCAGTCGCCGCCCGCCCCCTGCCCGTTGAAGTTCGGGTAGTCCGGGTTGTAGTTGCTCCAGTACTTCTTCGCGTACGCCGCCATGGCCTGGTAGTCGTACGTGCCCGAAGTGAGGTTCTTCTTGTCGGCCGGGGCGCTCTTCGCCGTCGACGAGCGCGGCGCGTCCGGCGGGTTGCCGTCGTCGGCGGCCGTGGCGGGCTTCGCGGCCGACGGGGCGGCGGGCTGGTTCACGGCCACGCCGTCGTCGGTGTCGCGGATGCCGGTGAGCTGCCAGTTGCCGTGCTTGTCGGCGTGGAACGACAGTTCGTGGTGCGCCTGGAAGCCGGTGTTCTTCGGCTCGTTGCCGCGGACCTTCTCGTAGGTCAGGGTCGTGCTCTCGGTCACCGCGACCTTGGCGTCGTGGCCCTTGACCTGGGTGGCGTCCAGCGTGACGGTGGTGCTGCCCGCGCTGTACTTCTCGCCGAGCTTCTCCAGGCGGTCCTTGCGGCCGCGCAGTTCGGACAGCGCGGAGTCCTCGTGGTGGGACTGCGTGCCGGACATGCGGACCTTGCCGGAGAAGCGCGAGGACAGCCGCTCGTGGTGCCCCTTCTTCCCCTGCCCGCCGCCGGCCTCGCCGTCGACCAGGGCCTGGGTGCGGTCGGTGAAGACCGCGTCCGCGAGCTTCTGGAAGGTGGCCTTGGTGGCCGCGTCCACCGTCGGGTCGTCGGTGACCGCCGCGCCCGCGCTCCAGTTGGGCACCAGGGCCACGCCCGCGACCACCGAGGCGGCAGCGGCGGTGACTATGGTGGCGCGACGCCGCTTACGGCTCAGTTTTCTGGATTTCAATGATGTTCCCCTCTACGCCGGTACACCTACCGGGCGGTCGCATCTTCGCATGATGTGAGCGCCGGTTGTGAAGAGGGTGTGCGCAAGCGCAACCAAGGGGTTACCGGGCTCACTTGACCACCGACGACCAGTCGGGCGACTGCGCCGGATCCAGTCCGCGCAGGGCCTGCAGCGTCTCTGGCTTCTGCACGTCCATCCAGTCCGCCAGCTCCCTGAACGACACGCACTTGACGCCCTCTTTGGTGCAGACGTTCTTGATGACCTGGTCGATGGACTTCATGTAGATGCCGCCGTTCCAGTCCTCGAAGTGGTTGCCGATGAACAGCGGTGCCCGGCTGCCGTAGTAGGCGCGGTTGAAGCCCGCCATGTACGAGTCGACGGTCTGCTTCTCCCACTGCGGGTACTTGGCGGGGTCGCCCTTGGTCTCGCCCTCGGACTGGTTGTAGAGGAAGTTGAAGTCCATGGACAGGCCCTGGTACTTGCCGGACTCGTAGGGGAGCATCTGGAGCGGGAAGTCCCAGATGCCGTTCTTCTTCGTGGGCCAGATCTGGAAGTCACCGGGCGAGGAGGCGTCGTAGCGCCAGCCGTAGTCCTTCATCGCCTTCAGCAGGTTGGGCTGGCCCTCCAGGCAGGGCGCACGGCCGCCGGTGACCTCCTTGCGGAAGTCGAAGGGCAGCGGCGCGATGTCCTTGAAGCCGGTGTTGGTCTTCCACTTCTCCACGAAGTCGTAGAACTGGTCGATCTCGCTCTTCCACTCCTTGACGCTCCAGTCGCCGCCGCCCTTGGAGCCGCAGAAGTGGCCGTTGAAGTGGGTGCCGATCTCGTTGCCCTGCTCGTAGGCGAGGCGCAGTTGTCCCAGGGTGTCGCGGATGTGCTCGTCGGTGGCGTAGTCGATGGCGGCGTCACCGGGTTTGTGCATCGGCGGGTGGTAGAGGCTCTTCTTGCTCTTGGGCAGCAGGTAGATGCCCGTGAGGAAGAAGGTCATGTGGGCGTTGTACTCCTTGGCCAGCTCCCGGTAGTGGGAGAACAGGTGGTCGCTGCCCTCCAGCGCGCCGTCCCAGGAGAACACCACGAACTGCGGCGGCTTCTCGCCCGGTTTCAGCGGTACGGGCTTCAACTCGCCCTTCTGCGGCCCGGTGTAGGAGGTGGAGCCGTCGCCGAGCACCTTGACCTTGCCGTCCCACTCGGGCTCCTTGCTCGCCGTGGGCGAGGGGGCGGGGCTCTTGCGGGTGGTGCCCTTCACGCCGTCGGAGGCGGTCGGCGCGGTCGAGTCGGGGCGGGTCAGGGCGAGGAAGCCGGCCACCACGGAGGCGACGACCAGGAAGGCGGCCAGGGTGATGAACTGCGGTCGGGAGGGGCGGCGGCGCGCGGGGGCCTTGCGACGGCGGCCGGGGGGCGGCTTCATGGGCGGCTCGAATCTGCGTGGGGAGGGCTGCGGGAGGCTGCCGCAGGCTCCGCTGGGCGGGGGACGCCGGCAGCGGGGGCGGCTCACGAGACGGGTCAGCCGAGTGGCGTCATGGCACCCTCCCAGATGGAATACGGGACGCTGCCGGTTCCGGTGGTGTCGATCCCCTTCAGCGGCAGCGGTTCCAGGCTCTTGGCCAGGTCCATGCGGTAGAGGACGACCGCCGTGGTCACCTTCCGCGCGCTGCCCACGTACCAGGCGGCGGTGTCGTCCTCGGTGGTGCCGGCCTTGCCGGTGACCCTGGCCGCTGCCGGGGCCGCCCCGGGGTGGGCGGTGCGGAAGGCGTCGGCGAGCGCGTCGTCGACCTGCTGGGCGACACGGGTGCTGACCGCCTGCCCGCTCAGCGGCCGGTCCACCGGCACGACGGAGCCGTTGCGGGTGATGCGGAGCACCGAGTACGGCTCGGTGTGCACGCCCGCGGCATCGAAGGTGGCGTAGCCGCTGGCCATGCGGATGGCGCTGGGCCGGGCGTTGCCCGTGGACAGGGCGGGCACCTGCGGTCCCATGCTGGAGGACAGCAGCCCGGAGGCGACGGCGGTCTCCTTGACCTTGTCCAGGCCGGTGTCCATGCCCAGCTGCATGAACGGCGTGTTCACGGACTGCGCGAGGGCCTTGCGCAGGGTGACGGGACCGAAGGACTTCTTGCCGTCGTTGTGGGCGGCGACCTTGCGGCCGCTGCGGTCCCAGTAGGGGCCCTCGGGCGTGTGGACGGGCACGGCGTCGTCCCCGTCGTAGACGGTGTCCGGGGAGATCTGCACGCGCGGGGCGTCGCGCTGTTTGACGACACCGTGCTCCAGGCCGGCCGCGTAGACGAACGGCTGGAAGGCCGAACCGGCCGGGACGGTGGCGGCGTTGGACTCGTTGTAGCCCTGCGTACGGTGGTCGGGGCCGCCGTAGACGGCGACGATCCGGCCGTCGGCGGCCACCGAGGCGGCGCCGTAGTGCGCGGTCTTCGCCGTCTTCGGGTCGCTCTCCCGGGCCTCCTTGCGGGCCTTGGTGACGACGTCGGTGAGGGCGGTCTCCCGCTTGCGGTCGAAGGTCGTGTAGATCTGGTAGCCGCCCAGGTCGAAGTCCTTGTCGGACAGGTGTGCGGTGTCCTTGGCGTACTGCGACGCCAGTTCGACCAGGTAGTCGCTCTGCTGGCCGGTGTCGGAGAGCGGGTTGCGCTGGAGCGGCTCGGGGAACGCCGTGTACTTGGCGCGCTCGTCCCTCGACAGCTTGCCGATCTTGACCATGCGGTCCAGGGTCCACTTCCAGCGCTTGACGGCGCGGGCGTGGTTCGCCGGGCCGAGTGTGGGGTCGTACAGGCCCGCGCCCTTGAGCAGGGAGGCGAGGAACGCGGCCTCGCTGGCGTTGAGTTCGCTGACGTCCTTGCCGTAGTAGGCCTGGGCGGCGCGCTGGATGCCGTACGTGCCGCGGCCGAACCAGCTGGTGTTCAGGTAGCCCTCGAGGATCTTGTCCTTGCTCATCTTGTTGTCGAGCTTGAGGGAGATCATCGCCTCGGTGAACTTGCGGCTGACGGTCTGGTTCTGCGTCAGGTAGACGTTCTTGACGTACTGCTGGGTGATGGTCGAGCCGCCCTCGGTGTCGCCCTTGCCGACGGTCCGCCACAGGGCACGGGTGATGCCCTTGAAGGAGATGCCCGGGTCGCTGTAGAAGCTCTCGTTCTCTGCGGCGAGCACCGCCCAGCGGACGTCCTCGGGTATGTCCTTCAGCGGCATCGCCTGGCGCTGGACCCAGCCGGTGCGGGCCATGGGGGTGCCGTCGGACCAGAAGTAGACGTTGTCCTGCTGGGTGGCGTACGAGTTCAGGTTCTCCGGTATGTCCGTGGCGGCGTAGGCGACGACGAGGAAGACGGTGGTCAGGCCGATGCCGGAGAAGGCGAGGCCGATCCACTGCCGCCAGGAGGGCATCCAGCGGCGCCAGCCGGTGCGTCCGCGGCGCGGGTAGACCGGTTTGAGCTTGCGGGCCCAGGGCGCGAGCACCGCGAGGAAGGGCGCCAGGCGCCGGGCGACGGGGTCGGTGACGCGGGTGACGGCGTGCGGCAGGATGCGCGGCCGGCTCGGTTTGCGGCGCCCGGCCCGCCGCCGGGGCGTGCGGGCGCTGTCCGAGGCCCGGGACGCCTCGGACGTACGGGCATCCTCGGCCGCAGGGGACGCCTCGAAGGCGCGGGTCGGGTCCGATGCGCGGGTCGGGTCCGATGCGCTCGGGCCGGAGGCGCGGGTGGGGTCCGACTTCGGCCGGAACACGCGCAGTTGCATGGTCTCGTGCGGCTGCGGCCCGTCCTGTTCCCGCCCGCCACGGCCGTCCTGTTCCCGCGGAGCCCGGCCGTCCGGTTCCCGCGTGCCCCGCTCGTCCGCTCCCCGCTCGCGCGGCTCGCCGGATTCCCGCTCGCTGCGCTCCCGCGGCCGCCGCGGGCGTCCGGGCAGGCGGGCGCGCAGGGCGTCGACCTTCAGCTGCATCGTCTCGTCCGGGCGCGGGGCGGCGCCGGAGTCCTGCCGTGCCGCGCGCTCCTTGCGCAGCGCGTCGACGCTCAACTGGACGGTCTCGTCCGCGCGTCCGCGCGTTGCGGCTCCGTCCCCGCCGGTGTCCGGCACGTCCGGCGCGTCCGGGGCGCTGCCCGGCCCGGCCCGGCGCGCCCGGGGCGGGCGGCCTTCCTCCGGACGGCCCTCCCCCTGCCCTGCCTCGCTCACGACTGCGTCTCCCTCCGCACCCCGTGTTGCTCGCGCGGGTCGACACAGCCGCCGCAACCGCGGCCGCCTGCCCCCTCACTCCCAGCCGCTTCGCGGCCCTCACGGCGAGACAAAATTATCAGCCGTCTTTTCAATTTCTCCGCATGAGAACGGGACAGAAGCGAACACACAAGAACCACCAAGCTTTGTGTCTCCGGTCACGCCCGTCGGGGCCTGTCCTAACCTGGACACATGCCTCGCTACGAGTACCGCTGCCGCAGCTGCGGCGACACCTTCGAACTGAACCGTCCCATGGCGCAGTCCGCCGACCCGGCGACCTGCCCCGCCGGGCACGACGACACCGTCAAGCTGCTGTCCACGGTCGCGGTGGGCGGCTCCGCGAGCGCCCCGCGCGCCCAGGGACCGGGCGGCGGGGGCGGCTGCTGCGGCGGGGGCTGCTGCGGCTGACCGGGGCGCTCGGCCGGGCGGCGTCCGCACCCGCCCGGCCCGCCTCAGCGCGGTGCGGCGGCCGCCGCGAGGAACTCCCGTACGATCCGCTCCCCCGCCAGCACCCCGCGCTCGGGCAGCGCGCTGATGCCGGGCGCCGTCCAGCCCGTCTCCGCCAGTTCCCCGTGGGCCGGCCGCCAGCCGCGGTCCACGGCCAGCAGCAGGTCGGCGTCCAGCAGCGCGTCGCCCGCCCCGAGCACCAGGTCGGCCCCGGTGCGGCGGGCGACCTCGCGGACGGCGGCGCCCTTGGTCAGCGGCCCGGGGACGGCGTAGACCTTGCGGCCCTGGAGCGAGACCGTCCAGCCGCGCTGTCCGGCCCACGCCACCAGCTCCTTCACCCACTGCTCGGGCAGCAGTTCGCGCTCCACGACGAGATAGGCGAACAGGTCCTCGGCGGTGCGGTGCTTGCGCACCCACGCCGGGTCGGCGGTCCGCAGCAGGTGCTCGCGCACCTCGTCGAGCGGCGCGCACTCCTCGGCCAGCCGGCCGGTGACCTGCCGGTGCCAGTCCTGGTCCCAGACGCCGTCGACGAGCAGGTGGCCGCCGTTGGCGCAGACCGCGTAGGCCGGGGCCGGGCCGGGGAGGCGGACGCGCAGGTACTGCTCGCGGGTGCGGGTCGTGGCCGGCACGAACAGCGCCGCGTCCCCGAGGCCGCCGAGCAGCCTGGCCGCGGTCTCCGTCATGAACGACAACGGCCTTCCCTCGTACACCTCCACGCACAGCAGCCGCGGTGCCCGCTCGTCCGGGCCGCTCAGGGCCAGCGCCCCGGCGGAGTAGATGAGCGTGCGGTCGAGGTCGCTGGCCACCATCACCGGCATCAGAGCGCCACCGCCTTCCCGTCGGTGCCGGTCGCCCCGCGCGTGTAGCGGGGGTGGATCAGCCCCACGCAGGTGTACGGCAGTGCGTCCACCTCCTCCACGGGCACCCCGCGCTGCCCGGCCAGCAGGCGCACGTGGTCCAGGTCCGCGCCGGCCCCGGCCCGCGCCAGGATCTTCCACGGCACCCGGCGCAGCAGCACACGCGTGGTCTCGCCGACGCCCGGCTTGACCAGGTTCACGTCGTGGATGCCGTACTCCTCGCTGATCCGCTCGACCGCCGCCCAGCCCGCCCAGGTCGGTGCGCGGTCGCCGGCCAGCAGTTCCTTGACGGTCACCTCGACGGCGTCGGCGACCTCGCCGAAGCGGGCGGTGACGGTGTCGAGGAAGACGCCGGACAGGTCGGCGCCGGCCAGCTCCCGGTAGAACTTCGCGCCGTGGAAGTCGTCCGGTCCGACCAGGTCGGCGCGGAGCACGGTGCGCGAGACCAGCCCGGAGACGGTGGAGTTGAGGCAGGCGGACGGGATGAGGAAGTCCTCCCGGGTGCCGTAGGTGCGTACGCACGAGCCCGGGTCGGCGAGTACGGCGATCTCCGGGTCGAAGCCGGTGGCGCCGCCCGCCTCCTCGAACTGGCGGACCGCCTCGGCGAGTTCCCGGGTGATGGCGCCCTTGCCGGTCCAGCCGTCGACGAAGACGACGTCGGCCGGGTCGTGGTGGGCGGCCAGCCAGCGCAGCGCGTTGGCGTCGATGCCCCGGCCGCGCACGATCGAGACGGCGTAGTGCGGCAGTTCGAGTCCGTGCCGGAAGGCGGCCCAGCGGCGCATCAGCACACCGACGGGCGTTCCGGCGCGGGCCAGGGAGACCAGGACCGGACGGGGGGAGCGCTCGGCGAGGACGAGTTCGGTGACCGCGCCGACGGCCTGGGCGAGCCGGCCCGCCGAGGCGCCGAGGGCCGCGTGGAACAGCTCCTGGTACTGGGCGCTGGGCTGGTACTCCACCGGCAGGGACTCGGCGTAGTGGGCGCCGCCGCTCTGGATGGCCTCCTCGCGCTCCTCGGTCGGTGCCTCCAGGGTGACGTCCGAGAGGTCCTGGAGCAGCCAGCCGACCTCCTCGGGCGCGTACGAGGAGAAGGCGGGGCCGCGCAGGGGCTCGGGCAGCATGGGGGGACTTTCCTGACTTTCCTGGGCTCCCCGGTCCGGCCGGGGTTCCTGCGCGAAGGCGGGGACGTAGGACGGCACGACCGTGAGCAGGACGTGCGGGGTGTGGGCGGCGAGACGGGCCAGCAGGCCCCCGGGCGCGTGCAGGGACGGGGTGTCGGCGGCCGAGTCGACGACGACGAGGACGGCGTCGAAGCCGGCGCCCGCCACGTTGTAGGCGTAGCGCTCGCCCGGGCCGTCGGCCGGGTCGTCGTGCGCGGGGAAGACCAGGCGGCTGCGGATGGCGTAGCCGGGGTCGTCGACGGCGAGGACGGGTGAGCGGGTGGTGGTGGAGGAGCGTACCTCGGCGCCGGTGGTGCGCTCCAGCTCGTGGGCGAGCCGCAGCGGCACGTACATCAGTTCCTCGCAGCCGAGGACCAGGATCCGGCGGGCGCCGGCGGGCAGGGCGCGGGCGAGCCGGTCCGCCATGGCGGGCAGGGCGCGCTCCAGCCGTTCGCGGTGCGCCGGGGTGAAGCCGTGCCGGGCGCCGTCCGGCAGGCCGCGGGGCCAGTCCAGTCCGACCCGGACGACCTGGCCGGGCGTGTGCCGGGCGGGGGGCGCGGCGGGTTCCTGGGCGTGCGGCGCCGCCTTCTCGTACCGGGCGACCAGTTCCTGCCCCTTCGCCAGGACGCCCTCGGGGAGGCGGACCGTGCCCGAGGCGGCGGCGACGAGGTCGACGCGGGCGCCGATGCCGCGGGCGAAGTCGTCCAGGCGGGCGGTGTCGGCCGCCGAGCGCATGTCCACCAGGGCGACCACGACGTACCGCGTGCGCGGGTGGCGGGCGTGCAGGTCGCGGATGGTGTTCAGGACGGTGCTGCCGGTGGAGAACTCGTCGTCCACCAGCACCAGCGGGCCGCTCGTGGCCAGCAGCGCCGGGTCCTCCGGCAGCAGCAGGTGGGAGGTGGCGTGCGAGTGGGACTCCTCGAAGCCGCCGGCCGGGCGCACGCCGGGGACCGGCCTGCGGGTGGAGTGCAGGCAGGGGACCGCTCCCAGGCCGTCGGCGACCGAGTGGCCCAGGCCGGTCGCGGTCTCCGCGTACCCGAGGACGACGGCGCGGGCGGCCTCGTCCTCGCCGAGCAGGTCCCGGACGCGGCGGCCCAGGTCGAGCCCGTGCCCGTAGACCACCGACGGCGACTGCGGTACGTGCTTGCCGAGGACGTGGGAGACCAGGAGGTGGGCGCGCTTGGGGTTGCGGCGCAGCGCGAGACCGAGCAGGCCGGTCAGTTCGCCGCCGCCCACGAGTTCCACGCCGAGCCGCTCGGCGACCCAGGTGCCGGACCATATGCCGTCGTGCACTGCCTTGTTCATGCGTTCCTTGGGATGGGGGGCAGGGTCGGAAAGGCCGGGGCGGGCGGCGGTCAGGGGGCGGCCGGTCCGCCGGGGATGCCCGCGGCGAGCAGTTCCACGAAGCCGACGTCCTCCCGGGCGACGCCGAAGACCTCGGCCCGCAGCAGGGTCCGCTCGGCCCAGGCGCGGTGCGGCTTCACCTCGTTCATCTTGTTGGTGTACGCCGACCTGAGCACGCCCCCGCCGCCGCGCTCGGGCCGCAGGATGTCCGCCGCGTCGCTGTACTCCTCGTGACTGACGACGGACAGGGCGTGCACGGGGAGCACGTGCGAGGGGTGGATGCAGGTCTTGCCCAGCAGCCCGTTGGCCTGGTCCAGGGAGATCTCCCGCAGCAGCCCGTCCATGGCGTGCTCGATCAGTGTCTCGCGCAGCCCGGCCGCCTGCACCTCAAGGAAGGGGCTCTGCCGCAACTGCGGCTTGAACATGCGCTCCTGGGCCCGGAAGTACTCCCACACCGGGCCGGTCACGGTGAACCCGGTGCCGTCGGCGCGGCCCAGCATGTTGACGACGTCGGCGATGACGGAGGCGACGATCTGGACGTCGTAGGCCGTCATGTCGGGGGCCCGGCGCAGCCCGTAGGAGGAGCAGAAGTCGGTGACGCCCAGGCGCAGGGCGAGGACGCGGTCGCGGTACTTGTCGACCGCCCGGAAGATCCCCTCCAGGGTCTCCACCCGGCTCTCCCGGTAGAGCAGTTCGGGCGACTCCAGGACGGGCATGGCGAACAGCCGCCGTCCGCAGGCCGCCTCGGCGGCCTGCACCGCCTCCAGGAACGGCAGTCCGCGTTCGCCGGTGAACTTCGGCAGGACGAATCCGGACAGCAGTCGGACCGCGGGTCCCAGGCGCCGCACCAGGTCGGGTATCTGCCCGGCGGTGCGGACCCGGACGAACAGCAGCGGGAGCGGGGCGGGCCCGGGGAGCGCGGCCAGGGCCGCGAACTGCCGCACGAGGTTCGCCTCGCCCTGCTCCACCTCCGCGTCGTCGATGGAGTCCTCCAGGCACAGCACCATGGAGACCACGCCGCGGGCGGCCTGCTTGACGACGTCGTCGGCCAGGTGCGGGCGGGTGGCCGGGCTGTACAGGGTGGCGCCCAGGGCGGCGGAGAGCAGCCGCGCCGGGGAGTCGGCGGTGAACGCCCCCGGCTCCCGGTGGAAGAGGCGCTGACGCACCTGCGGAGCGAGGTGCCCGAAATGACGCATGTAGCTCCCCCGTGGTGGCGCGCGACGTGGAAAAGGTGGCCGGTAATAGTACGTACGAGTCGGTGTCGGTAGTTCCCGGGGGGCATGAACTTCTGGTAACGGGGCGGGGGCGGCCTTGCGGTGTCCGGGTCGCGTTGTCGTGACCAGGACCGAGAGGGCAGGATGACCGCATGACGCGCGCGATGCTGAAGGGGTCGAACGTCCCGCTGGAGGCCGCCACGGTACGGGCCGTGGTGCGGTGGACGCCCGGCCAGGGGGTGCCGGACGTCGACGCGTCGGCGCTGCTCCTCGGCCCCGGCGGCCGTGCCCGCTCCGACGAGGACTTCGTGTTCTACAACCAGCCGCGGCACCCGTCGGGGAAGGTGTGGCGGCTGGGCAAGCGGCGGACCGCCCAGATGCTGACCGACACGATCCAGACCGACCTGCTCGGGGTGGAGCCCGAGGTGAGCCGGATCCTGCTGGTCGCCTCGGCGGACGGCGTCGCCTTCGAGCGGGTGCGGGAGCTGAGCATCCTGCTGTACGACGCGGCGGCCGCCGACGCGGAGCCGCTGGCGTCCTTCGACATCAAGCCCGAGACCGGCCAGGAGACCGCGCTGATCTGCGGTGAGCTGTACCGCCGGGGCGAGTCGTGGAAGTTCCGCGCGCTGGGCGAGGGCTACTCGAACGGGCTGATGGGGCTCGCGACGGACTACGGCATCTCGGTCGACGAGACGGAGGAGTCCGCCGGGAGCGGCGGCACGGACGGCACGGCGGCGGGGGCGGCGCCCCCGGCGGCCCAGCCGCTGCCGCCCGAGCAGCCCCCCACGTACGGGTATCCGCACCCGCCGCAGACTCCGCCGGCCAAGGCGCCGCAGCCGGCCTACGGGTATCCGCAGCCGGCGTACGGCTCCGGCCCGCAGCCCACGGGGGCGCCCTCGGGCCACGGGTACCCGCCGCCGGTGGCGGCGGTCCCCGACCCGGACTTCCGGCTTCCCCCGCAGGGGCCGCAGTTCATCGGACGGTGACCCGCCGGTGAACCGCGGCCCCGGCGCTCACGCCGTCCGGGCGAGCGCCGCGAGCAGCCGGACCATCCGCTCCAGCGCCTCGGTGTACGCGCGGTAGTCGCTCACCAGCCTCGCCTCGTCCGCCCCGTGCGGGGTGATCGCGTCGAGGTCCCGACGGAGGGTCTCGGCCTCCAGGACCAGCGCCCCGGTGTCGGGCACCTCGGCGGCGCCGATCCGGCCGTCGTACACCCGTGTCGCGTACCCCGCGACGTACCCGTCGAGGTCGAGCAGGCGGGAGTTCCAGTCGCGCAGCGCCTCCTCACGGGGGTAGTCGGGGTAGGGCAGGGCCCGGAAGGCCTCGAAGGCCGCGCGGAACCCGGCTGCTGCTGTCTCAGTCATGCCAGGTGACGATCTTCCCGTCCTTGGTGTAGATCCCCTCGCCGCCGAACAGGCCACCGCGGATCTTCCACCCCATCTCGCCGTTCCTCAGCTTCCACGGGATGCGGTCCTCGGGCTTGGTCTTGTTCCAGAGATCCATCGCTTCCTTGGTGTACTCGGCGAGGGTCCTGCCCTTGCCGTGCTTGTCGAGATGGTAGACCGCGGTCTCCTCCGCGCTGCTGAAGGTCGCCTTGTCCCAGTGCTCCAGCGCGTCCGCGTCGGCCCCGCAGAACTTGCCCGCGTTGTGGACCAGCACCGCGGTGTCACCGGCGAGGACGTAGTAGGTGTGCAGTTCCGCGACCGTCAGGTTGTAGACCCGCTGGTCCGGGGCGGTCCAGGCGCGGGTCGCCGTGATCCGCGCCCGCTTGCCGGCGTCGGTGCGCAGCCGCATCCCGGGGGCGAGCCGGTCCGCGTCGCGCCAGGCGCCGCGGCCGTCCGCCACCCAGAAGGGGTGCTTGTCGGTGGCGACCACCGTGCCGCCGTACCCGGCCGCCGACCGGCCGACCGTGACGTCGACGAGTGCCTTGCGTCCCCTGCCGGTGATCGTCGCCTCGACGGGCTCGGCCACCGTCCGCCCGGACTCCGGGTCGGTGGCCACCACGCGGTCGCCGACCCTGACGTCCTCGATGGGCTTGGTCCGCCGGCCGGCCAGCAGCACCCGGGTGCCGGGCGCGAAGCTGTTGCACGGCGACTTTCTCAGGAACTTGTACATGAGAGCGTGCAGCGCGAGGTCCTTCATGCACGACGAGTCGAACTTGTCGAAGCACTTCTCGATCTCGTCGATGCCCACGTACCAGGCGATCAGGCGGTCCAGGTAGGTGGTGGTGATGCAGCCCATGCCGCCGGCGCCGTCACCGCCGCAGACCAGGATGGTGTCGCCGGCCTTGATGTCGCCGTTGAAGGCGTGCTCCCTGCGGAACTGGAACAGCCGCTTCTCCAGGGTCTTGCGCAGTTCCTTGTCCGAGAGCGGCTTGCTCGGGTCCTTGGACTCCTCCTGGACCTGCGCCTTCAGCTCCGCCACGAGCTTGTCGGCGGCGATCTTCAGCGCCTCCGAGGAGGCCTTGGCCGCCGCGGCGGCGTCCTTGCCCGCGGCGCTCGCGGAGGCCGCCGCCTGGTACGCGGCCGTGCTCGCCTGGGCGGAGTAGCCCGAGGCGACCGCCGCGGAGTGCTCCGCCTGCTGGGCGGAGTGGGCGGCCGACTGCGCGTCCTTCTGGGCCGAGGCCGCCGCGTTCCGGGCGGTCTTCGCGGACTCGGCGGCGCGGGTGGCGGAGGCCGCCGCGTCGTCGGCCGACTTGTCGGCCTGCGCGGCGTAGTCGGAGGCCTGCTCGGCCGAGTGCTTCGCCTTGTCGGCCCACTCCAGGGCCTTGGCGGCGTCCTTGCGGGCGAGGGCGGCCACGCGCTGTGCCTCGGCGGCGTCCGCGTGGGCGAGCGCGGCCGACTTGTAGGCGGCGCTCAGCAGGGTGTTGATCTCCGCGATGTGGGACGCGGCGTTGGCGTCGCGCTGCCGCGCCCGGTACAGGCCCGCCTGGAGGAAGGGACGCAGGCCGGCCGGCGGTCCGGTCAGCGCCGCCTGGGCGGCGGCCTGGACCTCGGGCCCGCCGCTCGCCAGGGCCTCGGAGACGGCGACCCGGTCGTCGTCCTCGCGCGCCTTGTACTGGCCGCTCTCCAGGAACTCCTGCAGATCGGCGGCGGTGCCGTCCAGCGCCTTGCTGCCGGCGGCCTTCACGCCCGGGCCGCCCTCGGCCATGATCTTGCCGACGGCGATCCGGTCGTCGTCCTCCTTGCCCGGGTAGGCGCGGGTGCGCAGGAACTCCCGGACCTGGTCGATCGGCTTGTCCAGCACGTCCAGCGCGGCCTGCCGCTGCGCCGGCTTGTCGCTGGTCTCGGCGATGTTCGCCGCGCTCACCCGGTCGTCCTGCTCCAGGGCGATGTCCAGCCCGGTGCGCACGAACTCGGCCACGTCCTCGTCGGTGCCGGTCACGGCCGTCTCGGCCGCGTCCTTCACCCACGTGCCCCCGCTGGTGAGCAGGTTGACCGCGGCCTGGCGGCCCTTGGCGGCCGTGACCTGCGGGTCGGTGGAGGCGGCGGCGTCCTGCACGAGCTGCCGGGTCTCGGCGTCCAGCTGCTGGACCCGGCCCGCCTGCCACTCGGCCTGGGCGACCTGCGCCTCGTGCTCCTTGTTGGCCTCCTCCGCCGCGAGGACGTCCTCGTCCTGCTGCTCGGCCAGCCGCTCGGCGTCCGCCTTGCGGGCCAGGTCGGCCACGGTCGCCGCCTGGTCGGCCGCGGTCTGCGCGTCGTCAGCCGCCTTGCTCGCCTCGTTCGCCGCGTCCGTCGACGCCTGGGCGGCGTCCACCGCCTTGCCCGCCTCGTCGGCGGCCTTGTCCGCGGCCGTCGCGGCGGCCTCGGCGTGCGCGGCGGCGGCGTTGGCCGCGTCGCGCGACTGCCGTGCCGCCGTCGCGGCCTGGTTGGCGTTGGACTGCGCGGCCCCGGCCGCCCGGGTGGCCTGGTCGGCCAGCCGCTTGGCGCGCGCCGCCGCCTGCTGCGCCTCGGTGCTCTTGGAACCGGCCTCACCGGCCCACCGGCCCGCGTCCGCCGCGGCGGCGGCTGCGGCAGCCGCGTTCGCACCGGCCGACGCGGCGGCACCGGCCGCCTTCGCCGCGTTGTCCGCGGCGATACCGGCCTGGTCGGCGGCGTCCGCCGCCTTCTTGGCGCCGGAGGCGGCCTTGCGCGCGTTCTCCGCCGCCTCGCGGGCCTGCTGGGCCTGGTTGGCGTCACCGGCCGCCGCCGCGGCGGCCGAACGGGCCGAGGACGCGGCGCTGCCCGCGCGCGAGGCCGCGTACGCCGCCTGCGCCGCGGCGCTGGCGGCCACCCGGGCCGTCCGGTTGGCCGCAGCCGCCGCCGACACCGCCGTACGGGCCGCCTGCGCCGCCCGGTCCGCCGCCGCAGCGGCGCGCGAAGCCGCCGCCGCCGCCTTCCCGGCGGACGACTTGGCCTCCAGCGCCTCCTGCGCGGCGGTCTGGGCCGCCGCCTTGGCGGCCGCGGTGGCCGCCGCAGCCTTGGCCGCCTCCTCCTTGGCCTTGTCGGTCAGCTCCTTGGCCTGCTTCTGCGCGTGGTCCGCCAGGTCGGCCAGCTGGGCGACGGTCAGCGTCTCCTGGTCCCGGGCGGAAGCGACCTGCCACCCGTCGTCCAGGAACGCCTGCACGTCCTCCGGCGTCCCGTCCAGCGCCTGCTGCGCGACCTGCCTGACGTTCGGACCGCCCGCGGACATCAGCCGCAGGACCTGGATCCGGTTGTCGTCCTCACGGGGCCGGAACTGGCCCTTGTCGATGAACGCCTGCCAGTCTGCGGGCGTCCCGTTCAGCGCCGTGTTCCCCGCGGCCTTCACGCCCGGACCGCCGTACGCCATGATCTGCGCGACCTGCACGCGCAGGTCCTCGTCGTACGGGGCCTCGAAGCCCTCGTCGAGGAACGCCTTGAGCTGGTCGGTCCCGCCGCTCAGCGCGGTGTCGGCCGCCGCCCGCACGCCGGGGCCGCCGATGGCCATGACCTGGGCGACCTGGACCCGCAGGTCCTCTTCCTCCAGGACGGGCAGGTCCTTGCCCATGAACGTCTGGATGTCCTGGTCGGAGCCCACCAGGGCGGCCTCCGCCGCCCGCTTCACGCCCGGGCCCGCGGTCCCCCACACCTCCAGGACGTCCGCTCTGTCGTACGCCGGCGCGGTGTCGGCCGCCGCCGGGCGCAGATCCAGTCCCAGGAGCAGCGCCAGGGCAACGAGCGTCACCACGACGCCACGCCCGCCCGGCACAGCCCGGAATCCGGTTGCCAATGCCTTCTCCTTCTCCCTGACCGTCCACCGCGGTGTGCGGCGGACGGAGAGCGGTTCAGGGGGCTCGGCGGCGCGGCGCTTCCTGGAGGGTGCCCTTGCGGCCAGGAATCCGGTCGGTCACCGGCGGTCCGTGCGGCACCGTGTGTGTTCCCCCGTGTGCGAACCGCCTCGACCCGCACCCCCTGCCCCGGCGTGCGCGAGCACACGGAAACAGGCACAACAAAACTTGGTGATCATTACCTGCGCTTGATCATGTGCACAGCAACTTATCAGCCAGAACCGGCCATGCCATGACGGAATACGAGCGGCAGCGGCGCCCTGGCACCGCCTTCCGGGCGCGAGCGGACCTGGCGGACCGCCCGGCGCGCCGAGGGCAGCCACCGGACGCCGCAGGGCCGCCCTGCCGGCGACGACGGGAATCCGACGGCTCGGCCCGGACGCCGCCCGCCCGCACCGGGCCACCTACAAGAAGCTGACCCGGGGCTGAGCCGGCAGGCGTCAGGACCTAGGTCCTGTCGTCAAATTCCCGTCGTCCGCCCGGAGGGCGGGCCTCGCGGCGTCAGGTGCGTGCTCTCGGCGTGCCGGGCCCTGACCCTCGTACTGGACGTACTCGGGTCTGGGCCCGGTGCGGCGAGAGTGCGTGCATGGCGTCGCGAGGCAGGCGGGAATTTGACGACAGGGCCTAGCGGTCCGCCTTCGTCTTGTAGCCCCTGCCCCACTGGAGTCCCCACCCGTAGAGCCGGTCCAGTTCCGACTGGAAGCCGTAGACGAACTTGACCTCGCGGCGGACGGTGAGTTCGCCCTTCACGTTCTCGATGAGGACGACCGCGCAGGAGCGGGCCTGGGGGTGGCGCTCGTCGAGGCCGATCTCGATGCGCGGGCCGTTGCTCGGGTAGAGCGTGACGACGGCGTGGGTGCGGTCGAAGGCCGGGGTCTGGTCGTAGATGTAGACGAAGACCAGCAGCCGCCTGATGTCGTCGCGGTGGTCGAGGTTGACGTAGATCGTCTCACCGGAGGCGGAGCCGAACCGGTCGTCGCCGCTGAGCTTGACGTACGGCGGTGCGTTGACGTCGCCGAGGAGGCCGCCTAGGGGCTGGACGACGCCCTTGGTGCCGTCGGCCAGCTCGTACAGGCAGCCGAGGTCCAGGTCGACGTTGACCATCGACTGGCTGTGCCCGAGCACCTCCGGCGGCTTCAGCGCCCTGAAGGGGTGGCGCAGCAGGCTCTGCCGGGCGGCGCCGCCGATGTCCGAGGTGCGCATCCGCCAGTTCAGGTTGATGCGCAGGTTGCCGGTGGCCGCGCCCTGTTTGGTCAGCGACACCTGGCTGTGCCGTTTGGTCAGTTCGATCGCGTTGGACGCGGCACTGCCCGAGTCGAACTCGGCCAGGCGTCCGCCCCGCAGACCGTCGAAGAAACCCATCTCCTGCCCCCACCTTCACCGCGTTCGACCACCCCCGCACGCATGGAGCGGGACGGCCGGTGAGGAGGCCACCCGGCTCGGCTCGCCGTGTGGTTCCGTCGGCCGCCCCGCTCAGAGCGTTCCCGTACCGGGTGGGGCGTCACACCCCGGACTCGACCTCAGTCTTCTCTCCCGGGCCCGCCGCTTCGCCCTCGGCGGCCTCCAGGGCCTTGTTGCGGCGGACGGAGGACCAGAAGGACCAGGCGATCAGGACGACACCGACCAGGCCGGTGATGACCTCGTTGATCTCGTACTGGATGGTGACCATGAGGATCACGGCCAGGGCGCCGATCGCGTAGTGGGCGCCATGCTCCAGGTAGACGTAGTCGTCGAGGGTGCCCTGGCGGACCAGGTAGACGGTCAGGGACCGGACGTACATGGCGCCGATACCGAGGCCGAGGGCCATCAGGACGATGTCGTTGGTGATGGCGAAGGCGCCGATCACGCCGTCGAAGGAGAAGGACGCGTCCAGGACCTCCAGGTAGAGGAACATGAAGAACGCGGCCTGGCCGGCCAGCTTGACCGCCGAGCGCTGCTTGCCGCTGCGGGCGGCCTCTTCCTCCTCCTCGTGCTCACGCTCCTCCTCTTCCTCCAGCCGGTCCTCGAAGAACCCGGACAGACCGCCCACGATCATGTACGTGATCAGGCCGGCGATCCCCGCGATCAGGACCGTCTGCGCCTTGTCGGCGTGCGCGCCGCCGTGCTGGTGGGCGTGGGTGGCGAAGGTGAAGGAGGTGATCAGCAGGACGATCAGGGAGATGCAGACCGACAGCATGTCGACCTTGCCGAGCTTGGCCAGCGGCCGCTCGATCCAGCGCAGCCACTGGATGTCCCGGTCCTCGAAGATGAAGTCGAGGAAGATCATCAGCAGGAACATGCCGCCGAAGGCCGCGATCGACGGATGGGCGTCGGTGACCAGCTGCTGGTACCGGTCCTTGTCGTCGAACGCCAGTTTGACGGCTTCGATGGGTCCCATCTTGGCGGTGATGGCGACGATGACCACGGGGAAGACCAGCCGCATACCGAAGACGGCGATCAGCACGCCCACCGTGAGGAAGATCTTCTGCCAGAAGGCATTCATCTTCTTCAGGATCCCGGCGTTGACCACGGCGTTGTCGAAGGAGAGCGAGATCTCCAGGACCGCGAGGATCGCCACCACCCCGAAGGCGGTCCAGCCCCCGTAGAACACTGCCGCGATCAAGCCGAGCACGGTGATCGCGAACGACCAGCCGAAGGTTTTCAGAAGCACTGGCTACCCAATCCGTTGTGTACGGGTCTCCCCCGTCGCCGTACCCGGCTTTACGAAACGTTGACTCCGAAGTCTAGAGCGATGCCGCGCAGTCCGGACGCGTACCCCTGTCCCACGGCCCGGAACTTCCATTCGCCCTGGTAGCGGTAGAGCTCGCCGAAGATCATCGCCGTTTCGGTGGAGGCGTCCTCGCTGAGGTCGTAGCGCGCGAGTTCCTGACCGTCGGCCTGGTTGACGACGCGGATGAACGCGTTGCTCACCTGTCCGAAGGTCTGCCCGCGCTCGTCGGCCATGTGGATCGAGACCGGGAAGACGATCTTCTCGCACTGGACGGGGACCCGGGAGAGGTCCACCAGGATCGACTCGTCGTCGCCCTCGCCCTCACCCGTGAGGTTGTCGCCGGTGTGCTCGACCGAGCCGTCGGGGCTGGTGAGCTGGTTGTAGAAGACGAACCACTCGTCGCCCAGGACCCGGTTGCCGGCGCCGCACAGCAGCGCGCTCGCGTCGAGGTCGAAGGGGGCTCCGGTGGTGGAGCGCGCGTCCCAGCCGAGCCCGACCATGACGTTGGTCAGGTTGGGTGCGGCCTTGGACAGGGAGACGTTGCCTCCCTTGGCGAGCGTGACGCCCATGATCTGGTCCTCCCCGTGGATGGTGCGTGTGTGGGTTCCTGCGCGTCCGGCGCCGCGCGAGAACGCGCGGCGCCGGACGGCGGGGGTGCTTCGTCGCTCAGACGTTGACGCCGAAGTCCTGGGCGATGCCGCGCAGGCCCGAGGCGTACCCCTGGCCGATGGCGCGGAACTTCCACTCCGCTCCGTGCCGGTACAGCTCGCCGAAGACCATGGCGGTCTCGGTGGAGGCGTCCTCGCTGAGGTCGTACCGGGCGATCTCCGCGCCGCCGGCCTGGTTCACCACGCGGATGTACGCGTTGCGGACCTGGCCGAAGGACTGCTGGCGGTTCTCGGCGTCGTAGATGGAGACCGGGAAGACGATCTTCTCGACGTCGGCGGGGACGCCCGCGAGGTTGACCTTGATCACCTCGTCGTCGCCCTCGCCCTCACCGGTGAGGTTGTCGCCGGTGTGCTCGACCGAGCCGTCGGGGCTCTTGAGGTTGTTGAAGAAGACGAAGTTCTGGTCGTTGCCGACCTTGCCCGAGTTGTTCAGCAGCAGGGCGCTGGCGTCGAGGTCGAAGTCGGTGCCGGTCGTCGTGCGGGCGTCCCAGCCCAGACCGACGAGGACCGCGGTCAGGCCCGGCGCCTCCTTCGAAAGCGAAACGTTGCCGCCCTTGCTGAGGCTGACTCCCACGAGTCCTCCATTGGTGTCCGGGGGCGGGGAGCCCCGTCGTGCATCGGATATGGGATCAACGTGTCGATCCTAGTGACGGGTTCCCGACCCACGCAGGCCCTGTGGCCGAAGATTCCCAGGTGTCGGGTCTCCCGAACCCGGGCCGGCGCACAGGTCGCCTCACAGAGTGCCGAGCGCCTTCACGTACTCGTTCAGGTCGCGCGCGTCCGGCAGCCCGTTGACCACGGTCCACCGCACGACGCCCTCCTTGTCGACGATGAAGGTCCCGCGCACGGCGCAGCCCTTGTCCTCGTCGAAGACGCCGTAGGCGCGCGAGGTGTCGCCGTGCGGCCAGAAGTCGCTGAGCAGCGGGTACTCCAGGCCCTCCTGCTCGGCGAAGACACGCAGGGTGTGGATGGAGTCGTTGGAGACGGCGAGCAGCTGGGTGTCGTCGTTGACGAACTTCGGCAGGTTGTCGCGCAGCGCGCACAGCTCGCCGGTGCACACGCCGGTGAAGGCGAAGGGGTAGAAGAGCAGCACCACGTTCTTCTCGCCGCGGAAGTCGGACAGCCGCACGGTGCGGCCGTGGTTGTCCTTCAGCTCGAAGTCGGGTGCCTTGTCGCCGACCTGGATCGCCATCGTGCTGCTTCCCTTCGGTGGGACTGTTCGGGTGAGACCACCCTACGCAGCGACCACCGCGGGCCTGCGGACGGACCGACACGTAGCCGGCCCGTCCGGGGGCACGCCCGGGCCCCGGACACGGGGTCCGGGGCGGGCGGGCGAGGGCTACTTCTTCGGCTTGGCGGCCTTGGGCGGCAGCAGCCTGGTGCCGTTCCAGTCCTTGCCGACGCTGACGCTCTTGGTCTGCGACAGGCCGGCCGTCGTCGCGGCCTCGCCGATGTCACTGGGCTCGACGTACCCGTCCCGGCCGGTCTTCGGCGTCAGGAGCAGGATCACGCCGCCCTCCTCGAGGAACCCGAGGGCGTCGACCAGCGCGTCCGTCAGGTCGCCGTCCTCGTCGCGGAACCAGAGCACCGCGGCGTCGGCCACGTCGTCGTAGTCCTCGTCGACGAGTTCGCTGCCGATGACTTCCTCGATGGACTCGCGGAGCTCCTGGTCGACGTCTTCGTCGTAGCCGATCTCCTGGACCACCTGCCCGGGCTGGAAACCCAGCCTGGCGGCCGGGTTAGTCCGCTCCTCCGCGTGGTCCGCGGTCGCGCTCACGGGTTGCCTCCTGATGGTGTTGCGATTGGGTCTTCAGCCCCGCGCGTGCGCGAAGCGTTGGCCGTAGTCCACACGGGCGGGCCGGATCGCGCAAGTACCCGGCGGTCCGGACCGCCGAAACGGTGACGTTCCCGGCTGTGTCGCCGCAACTCCTGACACGGTATCGCGATCAGCGGTGACACACACCACACCCTTCTGCCCGCTTTTGCGTGTTTGGGAACCCTCTCCCGGCAGGAGATCAGGAAGGGGACCCCCGAATCGGGGTCCGGGGACGCCCGCAACCCCTGTTACCGGTGAGTAAAGATGACGTTTGCCTCACCCGAGGTACACGATGGGGAACGGTGCAGGCACACACTGGCAGACCGACGCAAAACCCAGGAAATCAGCAGGAAAAGCCCCAGAACGCCCGAGACATGTCATCCCTCTGACAGGTAAGGAACAGCGTGGCTTCCGGATCCGATCGAAACCCGATCATCATTGGCGGCCTTCCGAGTCAGGTTCCTGACTTCGATCCCGAGGAGACCCAGGAGTGGCTCGACTCGCTCGACGCCGCCGTCGACGAGCGGGGCCGCGAACGGGCCCGCTACCTCATGCTCCGGCTGATCGAACGCGCGCGTGAGCGGCGCGTGGCCGTGCCGGAGATGCGCAGCTCGGACTACGTCAACACGATCCCCACCAAGAGCGAGCCGTTCTTCCCGGGCAACGAGGAGATCGAGCGCAAGATCCTCAACGCCACCCGCTGGAACGCCGCGGTGATGGTCTCCCGCGCCCAGCGCCCCGGCATCGGCGTCGGCGGCCACATCGCGACCTTCGCCTCCTCCGCCTCGCTCTACGACGTCGGCTTCAACCACTTCTTCCGCGGCAAGGACGACGGCCGCGGCGGCGACCAGGTCTTCTTCCAGGGCCACGCCTCACCGGGCATCTACGCGCGCGCGTACCTGCTGGACCGGCTCGGCGAACAGCACCTGGACGGCTTCCGCCAGGAGAAGTCCAAGGCCCCGTACGCCCTCTCCAGCTACCCGCACCCGCGCTCCATGCCGGACTTCTGGGAGTTCCCCACGGTCTCCATGGGCCTCGGCCCGATCGGGGCGATCTTCCAGGCCCGGATGAACCGGTACATGCAGGCGCGCGGCATCGCGGACACCTCCGGCTCGCACGTGTGGGCGTTCCTGGGCGACGGCGAGATGGACGAGCCGGAGTCGCTCGGCCAGCTGTCCATCGCCGCCCGCGAGGGCCTGGACAACCTGACCTTCGTGGTCAACTGCAACCTCCAGCGCCTGGACGGCCCGGTGCGCGGCAACGGCAAGATCATCCAGGAGCTGGAGTCCGTCTTCCGCGGCGCCGGCTGGAACGTGATCAAACTCATCTGGGACCGCACCTGGGACCCGCTGCTCGCCCAGGACCGCGACGGCGTGCTGGTCAACAAGATGAACACCACGCCGGACGGCGCGTTCCAGACGTACGCCACCGAGTCCGGCGCCTACATCCGCGAGCACTTCTTCGGCGACGACCACCGGCTGCGCCAGATGGTCGAGAACATGACCGACCAGCAGATCCTGCACCTGGGCCGCGGCGGTCACGACCACCGGAAGATCTACGCGGCGTACAAGGCGGCCCTGGACCACAAGGGCCAGCCGACGGTGATCCTGGCCAAGACGGTCAAGGGCTGGACACTGGGCCCCAACTTCGAGGGCCGCAACGCCACGCACCAGATGAAGAAGCTCACGGTCGACGACCTCAAGCGCTTCCGGGACCGCCTGCACCTGCCGATCTCCGACAAGGAGCTGGAGTCGGGCGCGCCGCCGTACTACCACCCGGGCCGCGACTCGGACGAGATCCAGTACATGCACGACCGCCGCAAGGGCTGCGGCGGCTACGTCCCGACCCGGATCGTGCGCGCGAAGCCGCTCGCGCTGCCCGACGACAAGGCGTACGCGTCCGTGAAGAAGGGTTCGGGCCAGCAGTCGATCGCCACCACCATGGCCTTCGTGCGGCTCCTGAAGGACCTCATGCGGGACAAGGAGATCGGCCGCCGGTTCGTGCTGATCGCGCCGGACGAGTACCGCACGTTCGGCATGGACTCGTTCTTCCCGAGCGCGAAGATCTACAACCCGCTCGGCCAGCAGTACGAGTCCGTCGACCGCGATCTGCTGCTCGCCTACAAGGAGTCGCCGACCGGGCAGATGCTGCACGACGGCATCTCCGAGGCGGGCTGCACGGCCTCCGCCATCGCGGCCGGTTCGGCGTACGCCACGCACGGCGAGCCGCTGATCCCCGTCTACGTCTTCTACTCGATGTTCGGTTTCCAGCGCACCGGCGACCAGTTCTGGCAGATGGCCGACCAGCTGGCGCGCGGTTTCGTCCTGGGCGCGACCGCCGGGCGCACGACCCTGACCGGCGAGGGCCTCCAGCACGCGGACGGCCACTCGCAGCTGCTGGCCTCCACCAACCCGGCGTGCGTGGCCTACGACCCGGCGTACGGGTACGAGATCGCGCACATCGTGCAGGACGGCCTGCGCCGGATGTACGGCGGTGACGAGCAGCACCCGCACGGCGAGGACGTCTTCTACTACCTCACCGTCTACAACGAGCCGATCCGTCAGCCGGCCGAGCCGCAGGACGTGGACGTCGAGGGCATCCTCAAGGGCGTCCACCGGATCAGCGAGGGCACCGGCGGCGAGATCCCGGCCCAGATCATGGCCTCGGGCGTGGCCGTGCCCTGGGCGCTGGAAGCGCAGAAGATCCTCGCCGAGGAGTGGAACGTCAAGGCGGACGTCTGGTCCGCCACCTCCTGGAACGAGCTGCGACGCGAGGCCGTGGCCTGCGAGGAGCACAACCTGCTGCACCCCGAGGAGGAGCAGCGGGTGCCGTGGGTGACGCGGAAGCTGAGCGGCGCGCAGGGGCCGTTCGTGGCCGTCTCGGACTGGATGCGGTCGGTGCCGGACCAGATCGCGCGCTGGGTGCCGGGCCCGTACCAGTCGCTGGGCGCCGACGGCTTCGGCTTCGCCGACACCCGGGGGGCGGCCCGGCGGTTCTTCCACATCGACGCCCAGTCGGTCGTGGTGGCCGTACTGACCGAACTGGCCCGTGCGGGCAAGGTGGACCGCTCGGCCCTCAAGCAGGCCGTCGACCGCTACCGGCTGCTGGAGGTCACGGCAGCGGATCCCGGAGCGGCCGGGGGCGACGCGTAGGGGCACCGGCAGCGCAGCGGGGGCGGTGGAGCTGTCGCTCCACCGCCCCCGCGGTGTTCACCCGATGCGCGCGGGGACCGGCCGGCCGGGTCAGAGCACGCCGTGGCCCCAGGTCGCCGCTCCGGCGAGCGCGACCAGGGCCAGGAGCGTGTCGACGGCGCCGAGTGCCACGGCGACCAGCGCCGGGACCGAGCGGCTCGCGCCCGCCCAGCTGCGGCCCATGGCCAGCCAGCCGCAGACCACCGCCACCGGGCCGAGCACGATGCCCAGGGCGAAGAAGCCCGCGACCGCGCAGACGGTTCCGATGATTCCGAGCGTCGCGCGGTCCGGCCCTCCCCCAAGTTCTCGGCTCCGCTCGAACAGGGGGGACCCCCACCCGTGCCCCATCCGGCCCCGTGAACGGGGGTACCCGCGCGTTCCGTGTCCGAAGCCCGCCATCATCAACTCCCTGAACCCCGGGTCGGGTTGGAGTTCCATCGGGGTTCATCCCTGCGGGTACCCGGGTCCGGGCGGACTATCGCACCGCCGTCCGCGGCGGGCCGCCCGGCGCGCTGCCCCCCTCCAGCAGCGCGCCGCGGCCGTCGCCTCCGTTCCCCTGCGGAGGACTTGACCCACTGTCACCTGCGGCGCGGACCGGAGGCGACGCTTCCGGGGTGCGGTCACCCTGATAGGGGAACCGCACCGGCCCGCGCCGCCTCGGCCGCACCCCCGGACCGCGCCGGTCAGATGTGCCCGACGCCCGCGCCCGCCTCGGCGTTGGCCCCGCGCTTGGTGAGCAGGGCCACCAGGACGGCCACCACCGCGACACCGGCGGCGACCAGCGAAGCGAGGCTCATGCCGGAGATGAACGTGTCGTGCGCGACGGAGGTGATCTTCGCGGCGACCTCCGCCGGAACGCCCTTCGGCACCGGCGCGACGCCGACCTGCACCGCCTCGGAGGCCTGGGCCGACTGGGCGGCGGTCAGCGGCGGGAGACCGGCGTCCTTCCAGTTGCCGGCGAGGTCGTTGTCGACCTTGGAGGCCATCACGGCACCCAGCACGGCCGTACCGAGGCTGCCGCCGATCTGCATGGCGGCCTGCTGGAGACCGCCCGCCACGCCGGACAGCTCCATGGGCGCGTTGCCGACGATGACCTCGGTGGCGCCCACCATGACGGGGGCGAGGCCGAGGCCGAGCAGGGCGAACCAGAGCGACATGGTGGCGCTGCCCGTGCCCGTGTCCAGGGTGGACATGCCGAACATGGCGACGGCGGTCAGAGCCATGCCGCCGGCCAGCGGGATGCGCGGGCCCGCCTTGGTGATCATCGCGCCCGCGAGCGGCGAGCCGACGATCATCATGCCGGTGAGCGGCAGCAGGTGCAGGCCGGCGCTGATCGGGCTCAGCCCGTGCACGTTCTGCAGGTAGAAGGTGACGAAGAACAGGCCGCCGAGGAACGCGATGGCCATGAGGACCATCAGCACGACGCCCGCGGACAGCGGCACCGAACGGAAGAGGCCGAGGGGGATCAGCGGTTCCTTGACCTTCGTCTCCCAGACGGCGAAGAGCGCGAAGCCGAGGACGGACCCGGCGAGGAACGCCCACGTCTTGCCGTCGCCCCAGCCCCAGGCGGGAGCCTTGATGAGCGCCCACACCAGGCAGAACATCGCGGCGGAGAGCAGCACGATGCCGAGGATGTCGAAGGAGCGCGGCGCGTTCTCGGCGCGGTGGTCGAGCAGGATCAGCGTGCCCAGGACGAGGGCGAGGGCGCCGACCGGCACGTTGATGAAGAACACCGACTGCCAGTTGACGTGCTCGACGAGGACGCCGCCGAGGATCGGGCCGCCCGCGGTGGAGGCACCGATGACCATGCCCCAGATGCCGATGGCCATGTTGAGCTTCTCGGCCGGGAAGGTGGCCCGCAGCAGGCCGAGCGCGGCCGGCATCAGCAGCGCGCCGAACAGTCCCTGGAAGACGCGGAAGGTGACGACCATGGCGATGCTGTCGGACAGGCCGATGGCGCCGGAGGCGGCGGCGAAGCCGGTCACGCCGATCAGGAAGGTCTGGCGGTGCCCGAAGCGGTCACCGAGCTTGCCCGCGGTGATCAGCGAGACCGCGAGCGCGAGGAAGTAACCGTTGGTGATCCACTGGACGTCGGCGAAGCTGGCCTTCAGGTCCTTCTGGATGGCCGGGTTGGCGATGGCCACGATGGTCCCGTCGAGGGCCACCATCATGACCCCTACGGCGACGGTGATCAGCGTGAACCACGGGTGTCCGCGCATCCCCTTGGCCGGTGCGGGGTCCGACAGGGCTGACGCCTTGTCCCCCGGCCCTGTCGTGTTGACGGTGGTCTGACTAGTCATACATTCGAGGCTAATGTCAGCCGCTGACAAATGACAAACCAATTCACAAGTCGGTAACTGACATGTCACCCTCCTATAGGCTGAACTGGGGAAACAGTTCGCTGGAGAGGTCCGGAGAGGTACATGGAGACGGCGGGTTCCGCCGAGACGGCACCGCGCCCGGGGCTGCGCGAGCGCAAGAAGCAACGCACCCGGGACGCCCTGCTGCGGGCCGCGCTGGAGCTGTTCACCACCGTCGGCTACGAGCGCACGACCGTGGACGACATCGCCGAGGCCGTCGGCGTCTCCCAGCGCACCTTCTTCCGCTACTTCCCCGGCAAGGAGGAGGCCGCCTTCGCCGTGCAGGACATGGTCGAGGCGCACTTCGTCGAGTCGCTGCGCGCCCGTCCGCCCCAGGAGGCCCCGCTGGAGGCGCTGCGCCGCGCGGTCCTGGAGGGCTGGGACACCATCAGCGACGCCGTGCTGAGCGTCGTCCCCGTCGCGCTGTACCTGCGCATGTTCCAGGTGATCGAGTCGACCCCCGCCCTGCTCGCCTCCCACCTGCGCCGTTCGGTGGAGACCGAGGAGCAGATCGCCCGGCTGCTCGCCGCCCGCGAGGGGCTCGACGTGGACGCCGACCCGCGCCCGCGACTGCTGGTGGCCGTCTTCGGCGGCGCGATGCGGGTGACGGGCCGTCAGTGGAGCACGGGCCCGGACCTCAGCCTGGAGGCGATCCGCGCGCTCACCGCCGCGTACCTCGATCAGGTGGGACCGGCGCTGGCCGGGAACTGGCGTACCACCGGCGCACGGCCCTGCGGCACTTGAGCGCCGGATCATGAACTTCCGTACCCACCACCGATCTTGAACGTGTGTACGGTCGGAGAACTTCGTCACGCCACGCGAAACGTGATCCCCATCACTCGGTTAACGCGAGACCGCCTCGTTCTCCTAGTGTGTCCTCCCAGTGACTTCCTTCGAGACCTCCCCGCAGCTCAACGTCTGGCGCGCGCTGCTCGCGCTGGCCGTCGTCTTCGTGATGCTGGCGACCACCGGCTGGACCGCCGTGCGCCACCACCGCGGGACCACCGCCCTCCAGGCCTCCCTGACCGCCTGGGACTCCGGCCGGCTGCACGGGCACCGGCTGCCCGACCCGGACGCCGGCCCCGCCCGGCTGACCCGCTTCTTCGCCTCGCTCACCGCCCAGGACCGCGCCCGGCTCGCCCACCGCTACCCGCTCGCGGTCGGCAACATGAACGGCGCCCCGGTCCCGCTGCGCTACCTGGCCAACCGCATCGCGCTCGGCCAGGCACGCGACGCCGAGCGGGAGCGCACGCACGACAGCAGGCTCTCCCCCGCCGGACAGCAGGCCGCCGGCCTGCGGATGCACCGCTTCGGCAACCTGATGACGCCGGGCCGCCAGATCCTCGCCTTCGACCCGGCCGGCTCCGGCCGCATCGCCGAGGTCTTCGGGGACCTGCCCCGGGCCCAGCGGATCTCCGTCGTCGTCCCCGGCGTCGACACCGACCTGGTCACGTTCCGCAAGACCTACCGCCCGTACTCGGCGCCGTACGGCATGGCGCAGTCGCTGTTCGCCGCCGAGCGCACCGCCGCCCCCGGCACCCGGACGGCCGTGATCGCCTGGGCCGACTACACCGCGCCCAGCGGGATCGGCGTGGACGCGGCCACGGCGATGCGCGCCGAGGAGGGCGCCGTCCGGCTGAACGGGCTGCTGCGCGGGCTGCCCGGCACCTCGCCCGTGGCCCTGTTCTGCCACAGCTACGGCTCGGTGCTCTGCGGCGTCGCCGCGCGCGCCCTGCCCGGCCGGGTCTCCGACCTGGCGGTCGCCGCGAGCCCCGGCATGCGCGCGGCGAGCGCCTCCCGCCTGCGGACCTCGGCGAACGTGTGGGCGATGCGGGACGCCACCGACTGGATCCGGGACGTGCCCTACCTGGAACTCGGCGGCCTCGGCCACGGTGCCGACCCGGTCTCCCCGGCGTTCGGCGCCCGGGTGGTGTCGGCCGAGGCGGCCCAGGGCCACGCCGGCTACTTCGAGCCGGGCACCGACAGCCTCGTCAACCTCGCCGACATCGGTGTGGGGGCGTACGGGTCGGTGCAGTGCGCCCATGACAATGACGGTTGCCGGGCGGGTCTGCCCGCCACGACGACGGCCGGACGCGCGTAGAGACAGCAGGAAGTGCGCTCTGCGCGGGGAGGGACGAAGCAGCTCGTGCCCCCTACGATGAGCCGCATGGGTGACGTACTGACCGGATTTCACGCTGCCTGGGAGTTCGAGTCCGATTCCGTGCTCATCCGCTACGAACGGGGGATACGGACACCGAAGCTCTTCCAGGCGCTCGGCGAGCGCCGCGTTCCGCTGGCCGCGCTCGCGTCGGTGACGCTCACGCCGGGCCGGCGCGGGACCGTGGTCCTGCGCGCCGAGCCGCGGCCGGGCGCCGACCCGCTGATGGACGCGGCCGACGGCCAGCTCAAGGAGGGCAGCGACCCCTACCGGCTGGTGCTGCCCGCCGAACACGAGGCGCTCGCCGGGCACTACGCCGGCGAACTGCGCGCCCGGCTCGGCGACAGCGGCCCGGCCGACCGCCACCTGGTGGCCGCGCCCGAGCCGCCGCTGCAGTTCAAGGCGTACGACGGCAAGGCGTCCTTCGACGGCGGCGCGGTCCGGTTCCGCTGGTCGTGGACGGGCGCGTCGTCGACGAAGTGGAAGGCCGGCGACCAGAGCTTCCCCGTCGACGAGCTGGGCGGGGTCCAGTGGCGCTCGCCGGAGGTGCTCGAGGGGCACCTGCGGCTGCTGCCGCGCGAGGCGGACGGCGCACCGGCGCCGCAGCCGGACCAGGACCCGGCCGCGGTCGTCTTCGGGCTCGGGTACGGGCCGGTGCACGAATCGCTGCCGTTCGCGGCGGCGGTGCTGGCGGCGGTGCGCGTGGCCGCGCCCGCCCCGGCGATGTCGCTCACGGCGGGCCGCCGCGACCCCGCCGACATCGCCGAGCGGATCCGCCACCTGGGGGAACTGCACCAGGCGGGGCTGGTGACGGACGAGGAGTTCTCGGTGAAGAAGGCGGAACTGCTCGCCGAGCTGTGAACGCCCCGGCGCCGCCGGTGGGCCCGGGAGACGGGCCGGCGCGCTCAGCGGGCCCGCCCGCTCAGGGAACCCGCCTGCTCAGCGCGCCCGGCTCCCGGCCTCGCCATAGAACATGATCTTGCGGTCCAGCACGGAGAGGGTGTCCTGGAGTTCGGCGATCCGGGCCAGGACGTCCCGGCGGGTCGCCTCCAGCAGCTCGAACCGCTCCCCGTACGTGCTCTCGCCCTCGCGCACCAGCTCCGCGTACCTGACCATGTCGGCCACCGGCATGCCGGTCAGCCGCAGCTTGCCGACCAGGTCGAGCCAGTCCAGGTCGCGGTTGCTGTAGCGGCGCTGCCCGGTGTGCGAGCGGTCGACGTGCGCCATCAGTCCGATCCGCTCGTACCAGCGCAGCGTGTGGGCCGTCAGCCCGGTGAAGGCGACGACCTCGCTGATCGTGTAGCTGTCCTGTCCGTCGGGGCGCGGATGCCGCCGGGGCGGGCCGGAGCAGAGGTCGGCGCGGCTGAGCGCGCTCGCGGGCACGTTCTCGGGCTCCTGCGCGTCCCGGATGTCCACGGCCGTGGTCTGCGTCACCGTCATGCCCTCCACGCTATGACCTTCGAGTGCACTCCAGGCAAGGAGAACCCGTCAACTCCGTGGAGAAAGCGCAGGACACGGCGCGGCCGCGGTGGCTAGCGTGCGGAGTCATGAGTCTCGTACGACGTGCCGAACCCGCGGACGCCGAGGAAGTGCTGCGCCTGCGCCAGGTGATGATCGACTCGCTGTTCCAGGCCGACCGGTCCACCGGCTGGCACACGGAGTCGCTGCCCATACTGCGCTCACGCCTGGGTGACACGGAGGGCGACTTCGCGGCCTTCGTCATCGACCACCCCGAGCGGCCGGGGACGCTCGCGGCGCTGGTGGCCGGAACGATCGAGTACCGGATCGGAAGGGCCGGCAACCCCACCGGCGCGGTCGGCTTCGTCTTCAGCGTCGCCACCGACCCCACCGCCCGCAGGCGCGGGTACGCGCGCGCGTGCATGGAGACGCTCCTGGAGTGGTTCCGTGCGCGCGGCGCGCTGCGGATCCAGCTCACCGCGTCCGCGGAGGCCGCGCCGCTGTACGCCTCGCTCGGTTTCCTCCCGAAGCCGGACCCGCTGCTGGAGCTGCGGCTCTGAGGGCTTGCGGCCGGCGGCACCGCCGGGCCGGGCACGGCGTCGCCGCCGGCCCTGCCCGGCGCCCCACCCGAGGCGTGGCCCGCTCCTCGTCGTAGGCTCGGGCCATGTCGTTGAACAGCCTGGCGTCGATCGAGAACTGGCCCGTTCCCACCGCCGCGGCGGGCGTGGTCCGCGCGGACGGCACGGTCGCCGGCACCCACGGCCCGGCCGGGCACCGCTTCCCGCTGGCCTCGGTGACCAAACCGCTGGCGGCCTACGCGGTGCTGGTCGCGTACGAGGAGGGCGCCGTCGAGCTGGACGAGCCGGCCGGCCCGCCCGGGGCCACGGTCCGCCACCTCCTCGCCCACACCTCCGGCCTGGCCTTCGACGAGCACCGGGTGACGGCCCCGCCCGGTGAGCGGCGGCTGTACTCCAACGCCGGTTTCGAGCAGCTCGGCGACCACGTGGCCGAGGCGACGGACATCCCCTTCGCGGAGTACCTGCGCCAGGCGGTGCTGGAGCCGCTGGGCATGGCGGACACCTCGCTGGAGGGCTCCCCCGCGAAGGACGGCGTCTCCACCGTCGACGACCTCCTCCGCTTCGCCGCCGAACTCCAGGCCCCGCGTCTGCTCGACCCGCGCACGGTCGCCGAGGCGATGACCGTCCAGTACCCCGGCACCAAGGGCGTCCTGCCGGGCTACGGCCACCAGAACCCCAACGACTGGGGCCTCGGCTTCGAGATCCGCGACGCCAAGTCCCCGCACTGGACGGGGACTTCCTCCTCCCCGCGCACCTTCGGCCACTTCGGCCAGTCCGGTACGTTCCTGTGGACCGACCCGGACGCGGGCGCGGCCTGCGTGGCCCTGACCGACCGCGCCTTCGGACCGTGGGCGACCGAGGCGTGGCCGCTCTTCACGGACGCGGTGCTGAGGGAGCTGCGCGGGGCCTGACCCCCGCGCCGCCGGGGGAAGGGGAGGGGACACGGACGCGCATGCGCGGTGGGCCGTCGTCGGCGGGGAGGGCGCTGTCCTCCAGCGCCCTCGACGAGCCGCTGGAGATCCGCCCTCCGGCGGCGGACGTCCTGGACACGGCCGGGGGCCGACGGTCCGCGCCTACCCCGCCGCCATCTCCCACACCAGCACCTCCGCCGCGCTCACCGCCACCGCTTCCAGGCCCCCGTCCGCGGCCGTGATCCGGGCCGCGTCCCCCGGGCCCAACCGCTCGCCGGCCAGCTCCACTTCGCCGCGTACGACGTGGACGTGGACGGACGCGGCCGGCGGCAGGGCCGTGTGCCCGCCGGGCGCCGGGCGGTGGACACGGAGGGCGGCTCCCGCCGCCGGGACCGGGTACGGCGTGGCGTCCGCGACGGCGCGTACCACCTCGTAGCGGGGCTCGCCGCCGGGCTCCCGCGGGGCCAGCCACATCTGGACGAAGGTCAGGGGGGCGGTGCCGTCGTTGCGTTCGGTGTGGCGGACGCCGGCCGCGGCCGACAGGTGCTGGAGGTCGCCGGGGCGGACCACCGTGCGCCGGCCCGTGGAGTCCTGGTGGGTCAGTTCCCCCTCCACCACCCACGTGACGATCTCCGTGTGGCTGTGCGGGTGTTCGGCGAACCCTGCGCCGGGGGCCAGGTGTTCCTCGTTGCAGGCGATCAGGGCTCCGAAGCGGAGGTTGTCCGGGTCGTAGTGGGGGCCGAAGGAGAAGGCGTGCCGGGTGGTGATCCCGGCGCTCTCCTCGCCGCCCCGGTAGCGGTCCGCCGCGCGTCGTACGTCGATCCTCACGGGCCCCACCGTAGGCCCTGCCGGCCGGTTCCCGCCCGCCCCGCGACGGCCGGCCGGGACCCTGCCGGCCGGGGTGCGGGCGCCCAGACCGACCCGCGGCACGCACGCACGTCCGGATAAGGCAGTCTTGTCCCGTGCCCGAACCCGAATCCCACAGCCCCGAAGCCGCAGCCCGCCCCGCCCCTTCGCACTCCGCGACCCTGAAACGGCTGGAGAAGTCCTCCGGGTCGCTCGCCGCGCAGGCGATCGCACGGATGGACGAGACGCTGCCGTGGTACCGGGCCATGCCTCCGGAGAACCGGTCCTGGATCGGGCTGGTGGCCCAGGCGGGGATCGCCGCGTTCACCGAGTGGTTCCGGCGCCCGGACGCCCCGCAGGCGATCTCCACCGACGTGTTCGGGACGGCTCCGCGCGAGCTGACGCGGGCGATCACGCTGCGGCAGACCGTGGAGATGGTGCGGACCACCATCGAGGTCATGGAGTCCGCCATCGACGAGGTGGCGGCGCCCGGCGACGAGTCCGTGCTGCGCGAGGCGCTGCTCGTGTACGCCCGGGAGATCGCCTTCGCCACCGCGCAGGTCTACGCCCAGGCCGCCGAGGCACGCGGTGCCTGGGACGCGCGGCTGGAGTCGCTGGTGGTGAACGCGGTGCTGAGCGGGGAGGCCGACGAGGGCGCCGTGTCCCGGGCCGCCGCCCTCGGCTGGAACTCGCCCGAGCACGTCTGCGTGGTGCTGGGCACCGCGCCCGACGGGGACTCCGAGCTGACCGTGGAGGCCATCCGGCGGGCCGCCCGGCACGCCAAGCTCCAGGTGCTCACCGGGGTCCTCGGGGACCGGCTGGTGGTGATCGCGGGCGGCAACGACAATCCGCTGGCCGTCGCCAAGTCGCTGATCGGCCCGTACGCGGCGGGCCCGGTGGTGGCCGGGCCGATCGTGCCCGACCTGCTGGCCGCCACCCGCTCCGCGCAGGCCGCCGCGGCGGGCCTGAAAGCCTGTTACGCCTGGCAGGACGCGCCGCGCCCGGTGCTCGCGGACGATCTCCTGCCGGAGCGCGCCATCGCCGGTGATCCGGGCGCGCGGGACCAGTTGGTAGAGGAGATCTACAGACCGCTGGAGGAGGCCGGGTCCGCGCTCCTGGAGACGCTGAGTGTCTATCTGGAGCAGGCGAGCAGCCTGGAGGGCGCGGCCCGGATGCTCTTCGTTCACCCGAACACCGTGCGCTACCGGCTCCGACGTGTGACTGACGTCACCGGGTGGTCGCCCTCCGATGTACGATCCGCGTTCACCCTGCGGATCGCGCTGATCCTGGGGCGTCTGGCCGATGGAGATCCCCAGGCCTAGCTTTTTGTCGGGGGTCCACAAAACCCCTCCGTGTTCTTCGTCCCTGTCCCCACGGGCGGCCGTGCCCGTCCCCAAGAGAGAGTGTGAGAGTGCTCGTACTCGTCGCTCCCGGCCAGGGCGCCCAGACGCCCGGCTTCCTGACCCCCTGGCTCGAACTGCCCGGTGCCGCCGATCGTGTGGCCGCCTGGTCGGACGCCATCGGCCTGGACCTCGTCCACTACGGGACGCAGGCCGACGCGGACGCCATCCGTGACACCGCGGTCGCGCAGCCGCTGCTCGTCGCCGCCGGGATCCTGTCGGCCGCGGCGCTCGGTGACGTGGCACCCGATGCCGTCGCCGGCCACAGCGTCGGTGAGATCACCGCCGCCGCCTTCGCGGGCGTGCTGGGCGACACCGCCGCGCTGACCCTGGTGCGCCGCCGCGGTCTGGCGATGGCCGAGGCCGCCGCCGTCACCGAGACGGGCATGTCGGCCCTGCTCGGCGGCGACCCCGAGGTCTCCGTGGCGCACCTGGAGAAGCTGGGCCTGACCCCGGCGAACGTCAACGGTGCGGGCCAGATCGTGGCCGCCGGCACCATGGAGCAGCTCGCCGCACTGAACGAGGACAAGCCGGAGGGCGTGCGCAAGGTCGTCCCGCTGAAGGTGGCCGGCGCCTTCCACACCCACCACATGGCTCCCGCGGTCGACAAGCTCGCCGAGGCCGCCAAGGCGCTCGAACCGGGCGACCCGAAGATCACCTACGTCTCCAACAAGGACGGCCGGACCGTGACGAGCGGCGCCGAGGTCGTGGAGCGGCTGGTCGGCCAGGTGGCCAACCCGGTCCGCTGGGACCTGTGCATGGAGACCTTCAAGGAGCTGGGCGCCACCGCACTGATCGAGGTGTGCCCGGGCGGCACCCTGACCGGTCTGGCCAAGCGGGCGCTTCCGGGCGTCCAGACGCTCGCGCTGAAGACCCCCGACGACCTCGACGCGGCCCGCGCGCTCATCACCGAGCACGCGAGCGCCTGACGACCGAAGGAGCCCACCGAACATGCCGATGTCGAAGATCAAGCCGAGCAGGGGCGCCCCGTACGCGCGCATCCTCGGCGTGGGCGGCTACCGGCCCACCCGGGTGGTGCCCAACGAGGTGATCCTCGAGAAGATCGACTCGTCCGACGAGTGGATCCGGTCGCGCTCCGGCATCGAGACCCGGCACTGGGCGGGCCCCGAGGAGACCGTCGCGGCGATGTCGATCGAGGCGGCGGGCAAGGCGATCGCGGACGCCGGGATCGACGCCGCGCAGATCGGCGCCGTGGTCGTCTCCACCGTGTCGCACTTCAGCCAGACCCCGGCCGTCGCCACCGAGATCGCCGACAAGCTGGGCACGGACAAGGCCGCCGCGTTCGACATCTCGGCGGGCTGCGCGGGCTTCGGCTACGGCCTCACCCTCGCCAAGGGCATGGTGGTGGAAGGTTCCGCCGAGTACGTGCTCGTCATCGGCGTGGAGCGGCTGAGCGACCTGACCGACCTGGAGGACCGGGCGACGGCCTTCCTGTTCGGTGACGGCGCCGGCGCGGTCGTGGTCGGCCCCTCGCGGGAGCCGGCGATCGGCCCGACCGTGTGGGGCTCCGAGGGCGACAAGTCGGAGACGATCAAGCAGACCGTCCCCTGGGACCGGTTCCGGATCGGCGACGTGTCCGAGCTGCCCGTGGACAGCGAGGGCAACGTCAAGTTCCCCGCGATCACGCAGGAGGGCCAGGCGGTCTTCCGCTGGGCCGTGTTCGAGATGGCGAAGGTCGCCCAGCAGGCGCTGGACGCGGCCGGGATCAGCCCGGACGACCTGGACGTCTTCATCCCGCACCAGGCCAACGTGCGGATCATCGACTCGATGGTGAAGACGCTGAAACTGCCGGAGCACGTCACGGTCGCCCGTGACATCCGCACCACCGGCAACACCTCGGCCGCCTCGATCCCGCTCGCGATGGAGCGGCTCCTGGCGACCGGCGAGGCGAAGAGCGGCGACACCGCGCTCGTCATCGGCTTCGGGGCGGGTCTCGTCTACGCCGCGACGGTCGTTACCCTCCCCTAGGCACTCCGTGCCGGATCATGCTCCGGTACGGCACCGCCACACCTGCCGCTGCCGCGGCGGGCGCCACACCCTCTGGAACACTACGAAGGAGCGCCGACATGGCCGCCACTCAGAAGGAGATCGTCGACGGTCTCGCCGAGATCGTGAACGAGATCGCCGGTATCCCCGTCGAGGACGTCCAGCTGGACAAGTCCTTCACCGATGACCTGGACGTCGACTCGCTGTCCATGGTCGAGGTCGTCGTCGCCGCCGAAGAGCGCTTCGACGTCAAGATCCCGGACGAGGACGTCAAGAACCTCAAGACGGTCGGGGACGCCACCGACTACATCCTCAAGCACCAGAGCTGATCTACCGATCACTGCTGTGGGCTGACTGCCCCGCCACCCGGCGGTGGCGCCGTTTTTGATCCTCGTTCCGTTGGAGAAAGAATTCCCGTGAGCCCGACCAATCGCACCGTGGTCGTCACCGGTATCGGCGCAACCACACCGCTGGGTGGCGACGTAGCCTCTACCTGGGAGGGTCTGGTCGCCGGCAAGTCCGGCGTCAAGCCGCTGACCCAGGACTGGGCGGCCGAGCAGGCCGTCCGCATCGCGGCCCCGGTCGCCGTGGAGCCGACCGAGACCATTCCGCGGCCGCAGGCCCGCCGCCTGGACCGTTCGGCGCAGTTCGCGCTGATCGCCGCCCAGGAGGCCTGGAAGGACGCCGGTTTCTCCGGCAAGGCCGGTGAGGACGGCAGCGACGGCGCCGTCGACCCCGACCGGCTCGGTGCGGTCATCGCCTCCGGCATCGGCGGCGTGACGACCCTGCTGGACCAGTACGACGTGCTCAAGGAGAAGGGCGTACGCCGCGTCTCCCCGCACACCGTCCCCATGCTGATGCCGAACGGCCCCTCGGCCAACGTCGGCCTGCTCGTGGGCGCCCGCGCGGGCGTGCACACCCCGGTCTCCGCCTGCGCGTCGGGCGCCGAGGCCATCGGTTACGCCATCGAGATGATCCGCACCGGCCGCGCCGACGTGGTCGTCGCCGGCGGCACGGAGGCGGCGATCCACCCGCTGCCGATCGCCGCGTTCGGCAACATGATGGCGATGTCCAAGAACAACGAGAACCCGCAGGGCGCCTCGCGCCCCTACGACGTCGACCGGGACGGCTTCGTCCTCGGCGAGGGCGCGGGTGTGCTCGTCCTGGAGTCCGCCGAGCACGCCGCCGCGCGCGGCGCCCGCGTCTACGCGGAGGCGGTCGGCCAGGGCATCTCCGCCGACAGCCACGACATCGTGCAGCCGGAGCCCGAGGGCCGCGGCATCTCGCACGCCCTGCAGAACCTGCTGGACCGCAACGACCTGGACCCGGCCGAGATCGTGCACGTCAACGCGCACGCCACCTCGACGCCTGCCGGTGACATCGCCGAGCTGAAGGCGCTGCGCAAGGTGTTCGGCGACGACGCGGACCACATGGCGGTCTCCGCGACCAAGTCGATGACCGGTCACCTGCTCGGTGGCGCGGGCGGCGTGGAGTCGGTGGCGACCGTGCTGGCCCTGTACCACCGGGTGGCACCGCCGACCATCAACCTGGACAACATCGACCCCGAGGCCGAGGCGAACGCGGACGTGGTCCGCGGGGAGGCGCGGAAGCTGCCCGTCGAGGGCCGGATCGCCGCCCTCAACGACTCGTTCGGGTTCGGTGGGCACAACGTCGTGCTGGCGTTCCGCACGATCTGAGCCGCAGTCGCCGTGAACGGCGCCGGCCCGGGCCCCCGTGAGGGGTCCGGGCCGGCGCCGTTCTCGTGCGGAAGTCCCGCGCCCCTCGCGGGCGGCTCTCAGACCACCTGGTGGAGCCAGCGGACCGGGGCGCCCTCGCCCGCGTAGCGGAAGGGCTCCAGTTCGTCGTCCCAGGGCTTGCCCAGAAGCTTGGCGATCTCCGCCTCCAGGTCGGTCTCGCCGCGCTGGGAGCGGGTGAGCGCCGCGCGCAGCCGGTCCTCGGGGATGAGGATGTCGCCGTGGATGCCGGTGACGGCGTGGAAGATGCCGAGGTCGGGGGTGCAGCTGTAGCGCTCGCCCTCGGCACTGGCGCAGGGCTCGGCGGTGACCTCGAAGCGCAGCAGCTGCCAGCCGCGCAGCGCCGAGGCGAGCTTGGAGGCGGTGCCCGCCTCGCCCTGCCAGGAGAACTCCGAGCGCCAGGTGCCGGGGGCGGCGGGCTGGCGGATCCAGTCCAGGCTGACGCGCGTGCCGAGCACCCCCGCGACGGCCCACTCGACGTGCGGGCACAGCGCGCGCGGCGCGGAGTGCACGTACAGAACTCCACGTGTCGTCACCGGGACCTCCGGGCAGAGCGGGTCAGGGGCGGGCGGGCGGCAGTGGCGCGACGGCCACGTTGATGGCGAGGCTACCGTGCGACGGGGTGGGGAGTGTGACGTACCGTCGGTCCCGGGGTCCGGAAACACCCCGCATTCACCCAGGGGGACGCTTGTACGGGTGCGCGCCGTCACCTCGGGTGAGGCTGGGAACCCTCAGACGTTGTTCTGGAAGGGACCACCGCACGACGACCGAGGGGAGCACCGGCCATGCGGAAGCGAAGTCACCGGCTGCGCGCCGTCCATGCGGTCACGGCGGCTGCCGTGCTGGCCGTGGCCGGCTGTGACGCGGCCGGTGCGGGTGTCTCCGGCGACCGGGACGCGGGCGCCGGGGCGGCACCGTCCGCGTCGCCGACGCCGCTGTGGGACACCCACCCGGACTCCGTCGCGGCGGTGGGCGACTCCATCACCCGGGGCTTCGACGCGTGCATGGTGTTGACGGACTGTCCGGAGGTGTCCTGGGCGACGGGCAGTGACGCGGGCGTGGAAAGCCTGGCCGTGCGGCTGCTCGGCGTGACGGGCGCGGCCCAGCGCAGCTGGAACGAGGCGGTGACCGGTTCCCGGATGGCCGATCTGCGCGGCCAGATGACCCGGGCGGCGCTGCACCGGCCGGAGCTGGTCACGGTGATGGCCGGGGCCAACGACGCCTGCCGCGACTCCACCGGTCAGATGACGTCCGTGGCCGACTTCCGCAGGCAGTTCCAGTCGGCGATGGACGCGCTGCGCCAGGCGCTGCCGAAGACGGAGGTGTACGTCTCCAGCGTGCCGAACCTGAAGCGGCTGTGGTCCGAGGGCCGCACGAACGCGCTGGGCAAGCAGGTCTGGAAGCTGGGCATCTGCCCGTCGATGCTGGGCGACGCGGACGCGCTGGACCCGGCGGCGACCCGGCGGCGGGAGACGGTGCAGGCCCGGGTGGTGGAGTACAACAAGGTGCTGGCCGAGGTGTGCGCGAAGGACCGCCGCTGCCGCTTCGACAAGAACGCCGTCTTCGAGTACGAGTTCGACACGAAGCAGCTCAGCCACTGGGACTGGTTCCACCCCAGCCGCAACGGCCAGGCCAGGCTCGCGGAGATCGCGTACCGCACTGTCACCGCCAGGAACCCGTGACTACAGTTTCTCTCATGAACGAACTTTTCGGCACACTTTCCGACGGCACCCCGGTGCACCGCTGGACGCTGGAGCGGGCCGGAGTGCGGGTGCGCGTGCTGTCGTACGGCGGGATCGTGCAGTCGGCCGAGGTCCCGGACCGGGACGGGCGCACGGCGGACGTGGTGCTGGGCTTCGCCGGTCTGGACGGCTACCTCACCCATCCGGAGCCGTACCTCGGCGCTCTGGTCGGCCGGTACGCCAACCGGATCGCCGGCGGCCGCTTCGAGCTGGACGGGCGGCCGTGCACGGTCACGCCGAACGAGGGTGCCAACACGCTGCACGGCGGCGAGCGCGGGTTCGACAAGCGGGTGTGGGACGTGACGCCGGTCGAGCACGGCGTGCGGCTGTCCCGGGTCAGCCCGGACGGCGAGGAGGGCTTCCCCGGCCGTCTGGAGGTCACCGCGACCTACACGCTGGACGCCTCGGGCGCCCTGCACCTGCGCTACGAGGCGGTCACGGACGCGCCGACCGTGTTCAACCCGACCAACCACTCCTACTGGAACCTGGGCGGCGCCGGCTCCGGCGAGGCGGCCGGGCACGAACTGCGCCTGGCGGCCTCGCGTTACACCCCGGTCGACGCGCGGCTGATCCCCGAGGGCGCCGCGGCGGACGTGACGGGGACCCGTTTCGACTTCCGCCGGGCGCGCACCGCAGGCGCGGGCTACGACCACAACTTCGTCCTGGACAAGGGGGTCACCGAGCGGGCCGAGGAGGCCGCCGAGCTGTACGACCCGGCGTCCGGGCGGGTGCTGACGGTGGCGACGACCGAGCCGGGCCTCCAGCTCTACACCGCCGACCACCTGTCCGCAGGCCCCTTCGCGCCCGGCGCCGGGATCGCCCTGGAGACCCAGCACTTCCCCGACTCCCCCAACCGCCCCGACTTCCCGAGCACCGTACTGCGTCCGGGCGAGGTGTTCCGCTCGGAGACGGTGTACGGCTTCTCGGTGCGGTAGGCCGCCGGGCGCCCGTCCGGCGGGCAGAACACGCGGGCGGTCACGCCCTGTCGGGGCGCGTCACGCCGTCATCGGTCGCGTCACGCGGTCGTCGGGCGGTCTCGCCGCCGTGCGGCGGCCCGTCCCCGTGCGGCCGTCCGGTCGCCTGCGGCGGTCTCGCCGCGCATCCACTCGGCCTCTCCCCCGGACGTCCGCCTGAGCCTCCGTCGGCGGCCGTCCCGGGCCGGGAGTCCGCCCCATCCGGCCGGGACGCCACGAGCCCCGGTCCAGGGGTCAGGTCCCGGGCCGGGGCTGTACGTGGGGAGCTTGCCCCGGATCCGACCCTAATCGCCGCGGGAGCGCGACGGCCGGGCAGGAGGCGCCCGGCCGGAACCTCGTACGAACCCTTCACAAACGGCCGGGCACGGCGGCCACCACCTCCACCTCGATCTGCGCCCCGGGCCGGAACAACCGGGGCACCTCGACGGTCAGACTGGTGGGCGGGGTGCCGGTGAGGAACCGCTGCCGCACGGCGCCGTACTCCGCGAGCCGGCTGATGTCGGTGAGGAAGGTGCGCACGCCGATGACGTCCGCGAAGCTCGCGCCGTGCGCCTCCAGCAGCGCGGCGATGGCCCGGAAGACGCCCTCGCTCTGCTCGGCGAGCGTCTCGCCCTCGGCGATCTGGCCGGAGAGGAACAGCAGGGCGCTGCCGTCGGCGTGTTCGACCCTGGCGACCTGGGAGTAGTAGGGGCTGAGCGGCTGGGGGGCGTCGACGGGGTTGTCGAGGGTGGTCTGCACGGTGCTGCTCCTCACGCGGTGGTGGTGGTACGGATCCGGGCGGCGGCCCGGGAGAGGTCGGCGCCGGCGAGCCCCGGCTCCCCGGCCGCCTGCCGCAGGGCCGCCGAGACGGCCTGCACGGCGGGGAGCCGGGCGGCGGCCGTGGCGAGCGCGAGGTCCTTGACGGCCAGCGCGGTGGCGAAGTGGGCGTCCTCGGCGAAGGCGCGGGCGACCGCCCCGGCGAGCGGGCCGCCGGCCAGCGCGGTGCGGGCGGTCTCCCCGTCGACGCCGAGCGTGTCGGCCAGTCGCAGTGCCTCGGCGACGAGGACGACGCCGCTGATCACGGCGGTGTTGACGACCAGTTTGAGCGCGGCCCCGGTGCCGAGGGGGCCGGTGCGGGTGACGGTGCCGAGGCGGGCCAGGATGTGCTCCACCCCGGCCGTCGCGCCGCCCGCGAGGATGCCGAGGCTCCCGTCGGCGGCCCGGTCGGTGCTGCCGGTGACCGGCGCGTCCACGAGGACGGCCCGGCCGTCGAGGCGGGCGGCCAGCGCGCGTACGGCGTCCGGGCCCACGGTGGACATCTCCACCCAGCGCACGCCGCCGGGCAGGGCGGGCAGTACGGCGTCGGCGACCTCGGCGAGCGCGTCCGGGCCGGCCAGCATCGTGATGACCACGTCGGCGTCCCGGACGGCGTCGGCGGGGCGGGCCGCGTGGACGGCGCCCTCGGCGACCAGCGGGCCGGTCCTGGCCGCCGTGCGGTTCCAGACGGTCACCGGGTGCCCGGCGGCGAGGAGCCGGCGGGCCATGGGCGTGCCCATACGGCCGAGCCCCAGAAAGGCGATCTTCTCCCTGTGCTGCATGCCGTCGACGCTAAGGTCGGGCAAGTGATGCGACAAGCGAATCTCTGGCATGGCTGACATGCCGAACATGCATGGCGCGGACCCCGCCGGGTCCGGGCACGACGACGCCGTCCCCGACCTGTCCACCCTGTGGCTGCGGGTGTTCCTGGAGGTGGACCGGTGCGGGTCGTTCACCGTGGCGGCGCGGACGCTGGGCTGGACCCAGTCCGCGGTGTCCCGGCAGGTCTCCGCGCTCGAGGCGGCGCTCGGCGGCGCCCCGCTGTTCGACCGGCTGCCGCGCGGGGTGCGGCTCACCGAGGCGGGGCGGACGCTCGTCCCGTACGCGCGGGCCGTCGCCGAGTCGCTGCACGGTGCCGTGCGCGAACTGGCCGCGTTGCGGGAGGCGACGGGCGGGCGGCTGCGGTTCGGGGCGTTCGCCTCGGCCGACGCGGCGCTGGTGCCCTGGGCGCTGGGCGCCTTCCGGGCCCGCCGTCCGGGCGTACGGGTCTCCCGGGAGGAGGGCCTGACCGCCGGGCTGCTGGAACGGCTCACCGCCGGGCACCTCGACCTGGCGGTGGTCTCCACCACCGGGCGGGCCCCGCTGGAGGCGTACACGCTGCACCACCTGCTCGACGAGTCCCTGTACGTCGCCGTCCCGGCCGGGCATCCCCTGGCGGACCGTCCCGGACCCGTGCGGCTGCGTCAGCTCGCCGGCGCCGACTGGGTGTCGGGCAGCGCCCGCCCGGAGGGCACCTTGCTGGACGCGGCGCTGCGGGCGGGGTTCCGGCCGCGCATCGCCCACGTCGTGGCCGAGTGGACCGCCAAGCAGGGCTATGTGGCGGCCGGTCTGGGGGTCGCCCTGGTCCCCGCGCTCGCCGCCGCGTCCGTACGGCCGGACGTGACCCTGCTCCCGGTGCGCGACGAGGACGCGCCGGCTCGCGCGGTGTACGCGGCGACCGTGAGGGGGCGCTCGCCGTCACCGGCCGCGGCGGCGTTCATCGGCGTGCTGCGGGAGGCGGCTCAGGCGGTGGGTGCCACGGCCCGTCCGGCGGATCACGCCCCGGACGACCAGGCGCCGTGAGTGCCCCGCGGCCCGATCCGCCGGACGGGCCTCGGCCAGGAACCAGCGCTAAGACCGGGAAGGCCCACCGGCTCGCGACGCCCGGCGAACCTTCCGAACAACACGCCTAGGCCGGCCACGGGTGCCGGTTACGGGTGAGGGCCGGACCGCCGTCCGTCCCCCCTTCGCCCGCATCCGCGTCCGGGCGGTGGCCCCGCTGCCCGTCCCGCTCGCCGTCCGCTCCCTCGCCCGTCCCCTCGTCCAGGAGGTCGCGGGCGAGCAGGGTGGCGCCCGCGACCGCGCCCGGCATGAGGAACACGGCGACGAACGGCACCAGGAAGGCCAGGCCCAGCGGGGTTCCGAAGCCCCAGACCAGGGTCTTGCGGGAGCGCAGGAGGCGCAGGCGGGCGCGGAGGTCGACGTCGCGGCGCTGGAGGGCGACGGCGGCCAGTTCCTCGGTGAGGAAGAAGCCGGTGACGAAGAACCCGATCACCGGGACGACGGTCTGGCCGACGAAGGGCAGGAAGCCGAGCGCGAAGAGCAGGACGCCCCACAGGGCGGCGCGGACCAGGACGCGGAGGCTGTCGCGTCCCGAGATCCACAGTTTGCGCCAGAGCGGCAGGCCGGACTCGGGCGCGGTGCCGTCCGGGGAGACGTCCCGGTCGACCTGTTCGGAGAGGCTCTCGTAGAACGGCTGGCCGATCAGCAGGGTGACGGCGGTGAAGGTGACGACGGCCAGGAGCAGGCCGAGGGCGAACAGCACCGCCGTGAGGAAGCCGCGGAAGAGACCGGGCCAGGGGCTCGGCCAGCCGTCGGCGAAGGGGGTGGCCCAGCCGACGGCGTCCGTGCCCCACAGGGCGAGCGCGGTGAGCGCCGCGGCGTACAGGACGAGGGTGATCAGACCGGGGAGCAGGCCGAAACCGTACGACCTGCGGTGCCGGGCCATCCACCGCTGGCCCTTCAGGAGATAACCGAACCCCACCCCGAGATCACGCATGGGGTCACTGTAGCGAGGGGCGGCGGCCCGGCCCCGCCCGTGGGGTGCGACAACGGCCCGGCCCGGCGCCGACGCGCGACGGCGGCGGCCGCACCCCACGTCCAGAGGTGCGACCGCCGCCGTACGGGGCAACGACCGGTTCAGGCCAGCGTCACGGTGATGTTGCCGCGGGTGGCCTTGGAGTACGGGCACACCTGGTGCGCCTTCTCCACCAGGCTCTTCGCGGTGGCCGCGTCGACGTTGGGGAGGGCGGCCGAGATCTCCACGATGATCCCGAACCCGTCCTCGTTCTTGCCGATGCCGACCTTGGCGGTGACGGTCGAGCCGGAGATGTCGGCGCCCTCCTGGCGGGCGACCACGCCGAGGGCGCCCTGGAAGCAGGCGCTGTAGCCGGCGGCGAACAGCTGCTCGGGGTTGGTTCCGGTGCCGCTGCCGCCCATCTCCTTGGGCGGGTTCACGACGACGTCGATCTTGCCGTCGTCGGTGGCGACCCGGCCGTCGCGTCCGCCCTCGGCGGTGGCGACGGCGGTGTACAGGACGTCGGACTGCTGGATGGCCATAGCGTGCGTCTCCTCCTCGGTCCGCCGCGACTCGCGCCCACGGTCGCCAGCGGTTTCGGAAAGAAGTTACCGCATGACGGAAATCCAGGGAACGCCTGCCGGGCCGGACGGGACCGCGTCCCGGCTCAGAGCTTGACGATCATCTTTCCGGTGTTGTCGCCGCGCAGCACCCCGAGGAACGCCTCCAGCGTGTTCTCCACCCCTTCGACGACCGTCTCGCGGTACTTCAGCTCGCCCGAGCGCACCCAGGGTCCGACCTCGCGCACGAACTGCGGCTGGAGGTCGTAGTGGTCGCCCACCAGGAAGCCCTCGATCCGGCCGCGGGTCTGGATCAGGCGGGCCAGGTTCCTCGGGCCGGGGGCGGGCTCGGTGTTGTTGTAGACCGAGATGGCGCCGCAGATCGCGATCCGGCCGCCCCGGTTGAGGGAGCCGATGGCGGCCTCCAGGTGGTCGCCGCCGACGTTGTCGAAGTACACGTCGACGCCGTCGGGTGCGGCGGCGCGCAACTGCTCGGCGACCGGGCCGTCCTTGTAGTTGAAGGCGGCGTCGAAGCCGTACTCGTCGACGAGGAGCTTCACCTTCTCGTCGGACCCGGCCGAGCCGATGACCCGCGAGGCGCCCTTGAGCCGGGCGATCTGCCCGACCTGGCTGCCGACCGCTCCGGCCGCGCCCGAGACGAAGACGGCGTCGCCCTCCTTGAAGGAGGCGGTGCGCAGCAGGCCCGCGTAGGCGGTCAGGCCGGTCATGCCGAGCACACCCAGGTAGGTCGACAGCGGCGCGGCCTCCGGGTCGACCTTGACGGCCTGGGCGGCGTCCACGGCGGCGTACTCGCGCCAGCCGCCGAAGTGCAGGACGTGGTCGCCGACCGCGACGCCCGCGGCGCGGGAGGCGACGACCTGTCCGACGGCCCCGCCCTGCATGGGCTCGTTCAGCTCGTAGGGCGCCACGTACGACTTGGCGGCACTCATCCGGCCGCGCATGTACGGGTCCACGGAGAGGTACTCGTTCCGTACGAGGACCTGGCCCTCGCCCGGCTGCGGCAGCCCGGCCTCCACCAGGGCGAAGTCCTCGGGCTTGGGCCAGCCGACCGGACGGCTGAGCAGGTGCCACTCACGGCTGACGGCGGGAAGTGTGGGGGTGTCGGACACGGGGTGCGCCTCTCCTCGGTGCGGCTCGGCCCGTCCGGACGGAGCCGAATATTTCAGTACCTGAAACAACCATGCTCCTGGATATTTCAGGTTGTCAAGTAAGCGGGTACCCTGGTCGCCATGGCCACCACTGACCCGCACCCCCGCCGCCCCGACGCCCTGGCCCTGGAGGTCGTCGAGCTGATCGGTGACGTCGTGGCCCGGTTCTACGCGGACTACGAGGAGGCCGCGGGCGAGCACGCGCTGACCGGCCCGCAGGCACGGCTGCTGAGCCTGCTGTCCGTGGAACCGCTGCCCATGCGCAAACTCGCGCAGAAGCTGAAGTGCGAGCCGTCGAACGTGACGGGCATCGTGGACCGCCTGGAGGCGCGGGGGCTCGCGGAGCGGCGGCCCGATCCGGCCGACCGCCGGGTGAAGCTGGCGGCGGCGACGGAGGAGGGGCGCCGGGTGGCGCGCGACCTGCGCGAGGGGCTGCGTTTCGCGCGGGAGCCGCTGGCGGGACTGAGCGACGAGGAGCGGCGCGTGCTGCGGGACCTGCTCAGACGCATGGTGGCGGGCACCTGACCCAAGGGGTCGCCCGGGCGCAGGGCCGGCCGGCGTGGGACCGGCGGGCGCGGGGATCAGTGAGCGCAGGCCGGCGGGCGCGGGGGAACCAGTGAGCGCAGGGGGCGTCGGGCGCAGGAGGTCCAGCGGGACGAACGGGTCGAGCGGGGTCCACGGGGTCCAGCGGCGGCTTTCGGCCTCGTCCGCCTCGTCGGCCTCCGGCCGCGGCCGGGTGACGCGCGGCTGAGGCCGGGTGCCGCGCGCCGCCCGGCCGCGGCTCCTTACACAGCTACGTGCACCACCACAGGAAGCGGTTGCACGTGTGCGTCGGGGTGGGGGTCGGGGGCGGGGCCGGGGGTGAGGAGGCCGGCGCGGCCGGGGACTGGGGTGCCTGCGGGGCCTGCGAGGACGGCGCGCTGCCCCCCGCGGGGCCGCCCGCGCCGGTCACCGCGCCCGCCGAGGCCGGAGCCGACCGCCCCGGGCCGGCCGAACCGCCGGCGCCCGGCCCGGGCGTGCGGTCCGTCGCGGAGGCGGACGGCGACGCCTGGCGCGAGGCCGACGCCGAGGGCTGGTCCGCGCTCGCACTCGCGGTGCGCCCGGGCGCGTCGGCGAGCGGCCGTGCCGCCCCCGTCGCGCCCGCCGCCGCCTCCGGGCTCGCGCCGCCGTCGGCCGCCGCGTCGCCCGCCGTTTCGGGGCCCGGGCCGGAAAGGCCCGGCAGACCGGGCGCGTCGGAGCCCAGTTCGGCGAGGCTCAGCCCGCCCGCCGCCAGCACGAACCCGGCGGTGATCAGCAGGGCCTTGCGGCGCCGCCTGCGGTGGGCCGCCGCCTTGCGGTCGCGGCGGCTCGCACCGCCGCCGGCCGCCCGTCGCGCCGCCCTGCCGGTGGTCTCCTCGACGGGTGCGCCGCGTCCCTCTTCCCGCGCCCTGCGGCGCGCCGCCCGCCCCGGCGCCGGATCGCGGCCGGTGTCGGCGGTCTCGTGCTCCGGCTGCTGCGCCGCCGCGAACTCTGCTTCCGCCAGCGGGCGTTCGGGCTCCTCCGCGTCCGCCGGGAGGGACTCGGCGGGGGTGCCGCACCCCGGGCAGGCGAGAGCGCCGTTGAGATGCCGTCGGCACGGGTGGCAGTAGTTCATGACGCGGGAAGACTAAGTTCCGGGCGGCCGCCGTTCCTAGGGGCATCTGTGAAGGTTCCGTGGGGGAACGCGAGAACTCCCGAAAGGCTTGCCGAAACCGTTACCTGCCCGCCCCATTGACACTCCCCCTGGCGCTTCCTTACTGTCACGCCAGCATTTCGAACGCGTGACGAAATCTCGAACGGGCGGTTTCGGACCCGGACCTTTCGGACCCGGACCGTTTCCGGCCGGCCCCGCGCCGGTCCGGACCAGGCCGTGCCGGACCGGACCGGAAGCGGGACGAGGCCGTGCCGGACGGGACCGGACCGGCCGGTCACCTTGCAACAGTCATCTCGAACAGCCAGTACAGCAATCGCGAACAGCTGAGGGGCAACTGCCGTGCGTATCACCGGAATCAGCACACACGTGGTCGGGACGCCGTGGCGCAACCTGACCTACGTCCAGGTGCACACCGACGAAGGGATCACGGGGGTCGGCGAGACCCGGATGCTGGGCCACACCGACGCGCTGATCGGCTACCTGCGGGAGGCCGAGGCCAACCACATCCTCGGGTCGGACCCGTTCGCCGCCGAGGACCTGGTGCGCCGCATGAAGTACGGCGACTACGGCCGCGCGGGCGAGATCGTCATGTCCGGCATCGCGGTCGTGGAGATGGCCTGCTGGGACATCAAGGGCAAGGCCCTCGGTGTCCCGGTGTGGCAGCTGCTGGGCGGCAAGGTCACCGACAAGGTCAAGGCGTACGCGAACGGCTGGTACACGACCGAGCGCACCCCGGAGGCGTACCACAAGGCCGCGCAGGGGGTCATGGAGCGCGGCTACCGGGCGCTGAAGATCGACCCGTTCGGCACCGGGCACTTCGAACTGGACCACGAGCAGACCCTCTACGCCGTCTCGCTGATCGAGGCCGTGCGCGACGCCATCGGCCCGGACGCCGAGCTGATGCTGGAGATGCACGGCCGCTTCTCCCCCGCCACCGCCGTGCGGCTGGCCAAGGAGATGGCGCCCTTCAAGCCGGCCTGGCTGGAGGAGCCGGTGCCGCCGGAGAACCTGAAGGCACTGGAGAAGGTCGCCGCGAAGGTGGACCTCCCGGTCGCCACGGGTGAGCGCATCCACGACCGGATCGAGTTCCGCGAGCTGTTCGAGAGCCAGGCCGTCGACATCATCCAGCCGGACGTCGGCCACATCGGCGGCATCTGGGAGACCCGCAAGCTGGCGGCCACCGCCGAGACGCACTACATGCTGGTCGCCCCGCACAACGTCGGCGGGTCCGTGCTGACCGCCGCCTCCCTCCAGGTCGGCTTCACCTCCCCCAACTTCAAGATCCTCGAGCACTTCAACGACTTCGCGGACGCGGAGATCAAGAAGGTCGTCAAGGGCGCCCCGCAGGTCGACCCGGAGGACGGCTGCTTCCACCTCTCCCAGGCGCCCGGCCTCGGCGTGGAGCTGGACGTCGACGCGGCGGCCGAGTTCCCGCAGCAGCAGGCCCGGTTCGACCTGTGGGCCGAGGGCTGGGAGACCCGCAAGCCCAAGGGCACGAAGTGAGCGCCGCGACCGCCGTCGTCGTCGACGCACCCGGTGAGCACCGGCTCGTGCCGCACACGCCGCGCGAGCCGGGGCCGGGCGAGGCGCTGGTCGCCGTGCACGCGGTCGGCGTCTGCGGCAGCGACCGCGAGGTGTACCAGGGCAACCGGCCCGAGGGGTACGTCCGTTACCCGCTGACGCCCGGTCACGAGTGGTCCGGCACGGTGCGCGCGGTGGGCGCGGGCGTGCCCTCCTCCCTCACCGGCCGCAAGGTCGTCGGGGAGGGGTTCCGCAACTGCCAGGTCTGCGACCGCTGCCACGCCGGTCAGACCACCCTGTGCACCGCCGGGTACGAGGAGACCGGCTTCACCCGGCCGGGCGCGATGGCGGGCACGCTCACGCTGCCGGCCCGGCTGCTGCACATCCTGCCCGACGACGCCGACCTCACCGCCGCCGCCCTGCTGGAGCCCGCCGCGTGCGTCGCCGCCGCCGTGCTCAAGGCCGGTGCCCGGCCGGGCGAGCGGGTCGCGGTGGTCGGCACCGGCACGCTCGGCATGTTCGCCGTGCAGTTCCTGAAGGCGCTCTCGCCGGCCGGCCTGCTGGTGGTGGGCACCCGCGGTGACCGGGAGGCTCTGTCGCGGCGGTTCGGGGCGACGGACTTCCGCACCAAGGACGATCCCGCGCTCCCGGGCGGCTTCGACGTGGTCGTCGAGACCGCCGGGTCCGCGGACGCGGCCCGCACCGCCGCCGCGCTGCTGCGGCGCGGCGGGCGGCTGGTCCTGACGGGCATCCCGGCACCCGGCGCCGACGGGCTCGACCCGACCGACCTGGTGGTCCGGCAACTGGAGGTGCAGACCGTCTTCGGAGCGCCGCCGGAGGCCTGGGCGCACACCGTCCGGGTGTTCGCGGCCGGTCTGCTCGACCCCCTGCCGCTGGTCACCCACGAACTCCCGCTCACCGACTTCGCGCACGCCGTCGAGCTGGCCGGGTCCGGTGATCCGGAGGTCGGCAAGATCCTGCTCCGCCCGTGACCGCACGCCGGTCCGGTCCACCCGTGACCACGCACCGTCCCGCGGCCCGCGCCCGTGCACCGGTACGCCCGGGTCCCGCGCGGTCCGCCCGTGACCGTACGCCGGTCGGCTCCGCACCGGACGCCGGCCGCGGGACTGCCTGACGGCCCCGCGGCCGGTGCACCGCCCGGCGCCACCCCTCCGACGCTTCCACGCCATGAGCCACGAACCCTGTCCGGGACACCGGACACGGCTCGCTCGACCCGAAGGACAGCTTGTGACCGACGCTCCCGACACGGCAGCCCGCAGGCCCGGTGAGCCGGCGCTCACCGCGCTCGGCCTCGCCGCCCCCGCCCCCGATCCCGCCGACGCCTCCCCGCACACCTTCCCCGGCGGGGGCCGCTGGCGCACCGAGATCCCCTCGTGCGAGGGCCCCGAGGCGCTGGCGGCGGTCCTGAAGGAGTCCTCCCGGCTCGACGTGCCGATCCACCGGATCAGCCAGGGCAGCGGCGTGTGGATGCTGACCGACGCCGAGATCACCGAGATGGTCGAGGCGACCGCCGAACGCGGCATCGAGCTGTGCCTGTTCACCGGGCCGCGCGGCACCTGGGACACCGGCGCCTCGGTGCGCACCGACTCGCGCGGGGCGGGGCTGCGCGCCCGCGGCCACGACGCGGTCGCCGGATGCGTCGAGGACGCGGTGCGGGCGACGGAGCTGGGCGTCAAGTGCCTGCTCGTCGCCGACGAGGGCGTGCTGTGGACGCTGCACCGGGCGCGGCTGGCCGGCATCGTCCCGGCCGACACCACCCTGAAGGTGTCCGCGCTGATCGGTCCGGTCAACCCGGCCTCGTACGCCGTCTACGAGCATCTGGGCGCCGACTCCGTCAACGTGCCCAGCGACCTGACGCTCGCTCACCTCACCGAGATCCGGCGGGTGTCGGCCGCGCCGATGGACATGTACATCGAGGCGCCGGACGACCTCGGGGGCTATGTGCGGATGTACGAGGTGGCGGAGCTGATCCGGCGCGGTGCGCCGCTGTACCTGAAGTTCGGGCTGTCGAAGGCGCCGGGGATCTACCCGTACGGGCACCAGCTGCGCGAAGTGACCCTGGCGACCGCGCGGGAGCGGGTGCGGCGCGGCAGGCTGGCGCTGGACCTGCTGGAGCGGCACGGAGCGGGCGGTGACATGGCTCCGCTGGGCTCCCGGCTGCCGGGCGCGCTGACCCGCTTCGACACACCGGCATAACGTTCCGGAAACTGAGCTTCACAGAAGCCCACACAGCCGCGCACAATCCCACACATCTGTTTCCGGTCCCCCGGCGGACCGTTCGCCGCACCACTGCCCGGCACGACCCACCAGGCACCACGGCACCACCGGACCGACGCACCACCGGATCCACCGGCACCACCGGCACGACGGCACCACCCGCACCGCCTCCGGGACCACGGCACCACCCCGGCGTCGCCGCACCGTCCGCACCGCCCCGCACCGCCGGACCTACCCCGCACCCACATCGAGGATGATGACCATGCGCAACCGCAGAGCCGCACTCGCCGCGACCGCCACCGCCGCCACCCTCGCCCTGGCCCTGTCCGCCTGCGGGCAGAACAGCGAGGGCGGCAGCAAGGAGGACAAGAGCAGCAGCAAGGGCGGCACGATCGGCATCGCGATGCCGACCAAGTCCTCCGAGCGGTGGATCTCCGACGGCAAGAACGTCGTCAAGGACCTGGAGGCCAAGGGCTACAAGACCAAGCTGGTCTACGGCGAGGACGACCCGGACACCCAGGTCTCGCAGATCGAGAACCTGATCACCCAGGGCGTCAAGGGCCTGATCATCGCGGCCATCGACAACAAGTCGCTGAACAACGTGCTCCAGCAGGCCGCCGACGCCAAGATCCCGGTGATCTCCTACGACCGGCTGATCCTCGGCACGAAGAACGTCGACTACTACGCCTCCTTCGACAACGAGAAGGTCGGCCGGCTCCAGGGCACGTACATCGTGCACCGGCTCGGCCTGGACAGCGGCAAGACGGGGCCGTTCAACATCGAGCTGTTCGCCGGCTCCAACGACGACAACAACACCCGCTACTTCTTCAACGGCGCGATGAGCGTGCTCAAGCCGTACATGGACAAGAAGCAGCTGGTGGTCAGGTCCGGCCAGACGCAGCTCAACAAGGTGACCACCCTGCGCTGGGACGGCGCCACCGCCCAGCGGCGCATGGACGACATCCTCACCTCCTCGTACAAGAGCGAGAAGGTCGACGCGATCCTGTCGCCGTACGACGGCATCTCCATCGGTGTGCTGTCCGCGCTGAAGTCGGACGGCTACGGGTCCGGCAGCAAGCCGCTGCCCGTCATCACCGGGCAGGACGCCGAGCTGGCCTCCGTGAAGTCGATCATCGCGGGGCAGCAGACGCAGACCGTCTACAAGGACCTCCGCAAGCTCGCCGACGTCGCATCGACCATGGTCGACGACCTCATCAACGGCAAGAAGCCGCAGGTCAACGACACCAAGTCGTACGACAACGGCACCAAGGTCGTGCCCGCCTACCTGCTCCAGCCGGTGAGCGTGGACAAGAGCAACTACGAGGACGTCCTGGTCAAGGGCGGCTACTACACCGACGCCCAGCTGGGCAAGTAACCCGCCGCACCCACCGAACCGACCGACTGGAAGGCACGACCATGGCGGGACCCGTCCTGGAAATGCGCTCGATCGTCAAGACCTTTCCCGGTGTCAAAGCGCTGTCGGACGTCACCCTGACCGTCCGTCAGGGCGAGGTCCACGCCATCTGCGGGGAGAACGGCGCCGGCAAGTCGACCCTGATGAAGGTGCTCTCCGGCGTCCATCCGCACGGCAGTTACGAGGGCGAGATCCTCTTCGAGGGGGAGGTCTGCGGGTTCCGGGACATCCGGGCCAGCGAGCAGCACGGCATCGTCATCATCCACCAGGAGCTGGCGCTGGTGCCGTACCTGTCCATCGCGGAGAACATCTTCCTCGGCAACGAGCACGCCAAGCGCGGGTTCATCGACTGGAACGGCACGCTGCAGCACGCCACCGAACTGCTGCGCCGGGTCGGCCTCGCCGAGCACCCGGAGACCCGCGTCTCCGACATCGGCGTGGGCAAGCAGCAGCTGGTGGAGATCGCCAAGGCGCTGTCGAAGTCCGTGAAGCTGCTCATCCTGGACGAGCCGACGGCCGCCCTCAACGACGAGGACAGCGACAAACTCCTCGACCTGATCCTGGAGTTGAAGAACCAGGGCATCACCTCGATCATCATCTCCCACAAGCTCAACGAGATCCGCAAGGTCGCCGACTCGGTGACGATCCTGCGCGACGGCCGCACCATCGAGACCCTCGACGTGAAGGCGGCCACCACCACCGAGGAGCGGATCATCTCGGGCATGGTCGGCCGCGACCTCGACAACCGCTTCCCCGAGCGCACCCCGCACCGGCCCGAGGAGGGGGCGGCGCCGGCGCTGGAGATCCGCAACTGGACCGTGTTCCACCCGATCGACCAGCAGCGCAAGGTGGTCGACGACGTGTCGATCCAGGTGCGGCGCGGGGAGATCGTCGGCATCGCGGGCCTGATGGGCGCGGGCCGCACCGAGCTGGCCATGAACGTCTTCGGCCGCTCCTACGGACGCTACGCGGGCGGCACGGTCCTCAAGGACGGCACCGAGATCCGTACGAAGACCGTCCCGGAGGCGGTCGCGCACGGCATCGCGTACGTCACCGAGGACCGCAAGCACTACGGCCTGAACCTCATCGACACCATCAACCGCAACATCTCGCTGACCGCCCTGCGCAAGGTCGCCAGGCGGGGTGTGGTGGACGAGCACGAGGAACGCCAGGTGTCCGAGGGCTTCCGCACGTCCATGAACATCAAGGCGCCCACCGTGTTCGAGCCGGTGGGCAAGCTGTCCGGCGGCAACCAGCAGAAGGTCGTCCTCAGCAAGTGGATCTTCTCGGGTCCCGACGTGCTGATCCTGGACGAGCCCACGCGGGGCATCGACGTGGGCGCCAAGTACGAGATCTACACGGTCATCGACCAACTGGCCGCCCAGGGCAAGGCGGTCGTCTTCATCTCCTCCGAGCTGCCGGAGCTGCTCGGCATGTGCGACCGCATCTACACCATGTCCGCCGGCCGGCTGACCGGCGAGGTGCCGCGGGCCGAAGCCACCCAGGAAGTGCTGATGCGTCGGATGACGAAGGACACCCAGGACAAAGAGGTAACGCGATGAGCACGGATGTGACCGCCAAGAGCCCGGCCCCGGCGCCGCCGGGCGGCAGCGGAGCGGCCGGCGGCGGCCTGCTCCAGATGATGCTGAACGGACTGCGCCGCAACATGCGCCAGTACGGCATGCTGATCGCGCTCGGTCTGATCGTCATCCTCTTCGAGGCATGGACCGGCGGCGACCTGCTGCTGCCGCGCAACGTCTCGAACCTGGTCCTGCAGAACAGCTACATCCTGATCCTCGCGATCGGCATGATGCTGGTGATCATCGCGGGGCACATCGACCTGTCGGTGGGCTCGCTCACCGCGTTCGTCGGCGCCTTCGCGGCCGTGCTGACGGTGGAGCACCATCTGGCCTGGCCTCTCGCACTGGTGCTGTGCCTGGTGGTGGGCGCGGTCGCGGGTTCCGTCCAGGGATTCCTGATCGCCTACTTCGGCATACCGTCGTTCATCGTGACGCTCGCCGGGATGCTGATCTTCCGGGGGCTGACGGAGATCCTCCTCGCGGGGCAGACCCTCGGTCCCTTCCCCAACGGCCTGCAGAAGATGGGCAACGGCTTCCTGCCCGAGGTCGGCCCGAACACGAACTACCACAACATCACCCTGCTGCTGGGCCTCGTCCTGATCCTCTTCACGGTCGGGCAGGAGGTCCGTGACCGCCGGCGCCAGCAGGAGTTCGCCCTCGACGTGCCGCCGTTCAAGCTCTTCCTGCTCAAGCTGACCGCCATGGTCGCCGCGATCCTCGTCGTCACGATGCTGCTGGCCAGCTACAAGGGCGCGCCGATCGTGCTGCTCGTCCTCGGTGTGCTGGTGGTCGGCTACGGCTACGTGATGCGCAACGCGGTCTTCGGCCGCCACATCTACGCGATCGGCGGCAACCTGCCGGCGGCGAAGCTGTCCGGCGTGAAGGACAAGAAGGTCACCTTCTACGTCTTCCTGAACATGGGCGTGCTCGCGGCCCTGGCCGGTCTGGTGGTCGCGGCCCGGCTGAACGCGGCGTCCCCGAAGGCGGGCCTGAACTTCGAACTGGAGGCCATCGCCTCCTCGTTCATCGGCGGCGCGTCCATGAGCGGCGGTGTCGGCACCGTCCTCGGCGCGATCATCGGCGGTCTCGTCCTCGGCGTGCTGAACAACGGCATGAACCTCCTCAGCGTCGGCACCGACTGGCAGCAGGTCATCAAGGGCCTCGCCCTGCTGGCCGCGGTCGGGTTCGACGTGTGGAACAAGCGCAAGTCCGGTTCGTAGCTCAGCCGGGCCCCGCCGGACCTCCTCCGGCGGGGCCCTTTCCTTTCGACGTCCTTCCACGGGAGCCGTACATGGAACTGAACAGACGCACGGTCATCGCCGGAGCCGCGGCGGCGGGCGTCGCCGCGAGCACGCTGGGCGGCACCGCCCACGCCGCCGGGCAGGAGTCCTCCTCCGGGGCCCGGAAACCGGTCAGGGAGCTCTTCGGCACCCTCGCCGACGGCACGAAGGTTTACCGCTGGTCGTTGGCGAACGGCGGCACCCGGCTGAAGGTCCTCTCCTACGGCGGCATCGTCCAGTCGCTGGAGATCCCCGACCGCCACGGCCGCTACGCCAACGTCTCCCTCGGCTACGACGACCTGGACGCCTACGTCGCCGGCACCACGTTCTTCGGTGCCACCATCGGCCGCTACGGCAACCGCATCGCCAAGGGCCGCTTCACCCTGGACGGCAAGGACTACCAGCTGTCCGTCAACGACGGCGAGAACAGCCTGCACGGCGGTGCGCAGGGCTTCAACACGAAGGTGTGGGACGTCGAGCCCTTCACCTCGGGCACCGACGTCGGGCTGCGCCTGCGCTACGTCAGCCCGGACGGCGAGATGGGCTACCCGGGCACGCTGCGCACGAAGGTGACGTACACCCTCACCCGGCACGGGGACTGGCGCATCGACTACGAGGCGGTCACCGACCGGCCGACCGTCGTCAACCTCACCAACCACACGTACTACAACCTGGCGGGCGAGGGCAGCGGCAGCATCTACGGCCACGAGCTGTGGCTGGCCGCCGGGCGCTACACCCCGACCGACGCGGGACTGATCCCCACCGGCGAACTGGCCCGGGTCAAGGGCACCCCCTTCGACTTCACCCGCCCCAAGCAGATCGGCCGGGACATCCGCACCGGCCACCCGCAACTGGTCACCGCCAAGGGCTTCGACCACAACTTCGTCCTCGACAAGGGCGTCACCGCGCGCCCGGTCCACGTGGTGACCCTGCGCGACACGGACTCCGGCCGCACCCTGCGCATCTCCACGGACCAGCCCGGCGTGCAGTTCTACTCGGGCAACTTCCTCGACGGCACCCTGGTCGGCCCCTCCGGCCACACCTACCGCCAGGGCGACGGCCTGGCCCTGGAGACCCAGCACTTCCCGGACTCCCCGAACCAGCCGGCCTTCCCGTCGACGGTCCTGCGCCCGGGCCGGACCTACCGGACGACCACGGTCCACTCCTTCGACGCGTGAATTCGGGTCTGCCGCCAGTGAATTGAGGCACCGGCAGTCGGCCGAGGTGCCCCCTCAGTCCCCCCGCACGTCCACGGCGTAGCCGTCACCGCAGCCCTCGAAGATGCTCGGGGTGCCGTGCGTGACGACCAGGGCGTAGGAATCCGGGACGAGGGGGCAGTCGACTTCGTGCCACTGCACGGCCAGGACGGTCCACACGACCGCCAGGACCAGTCCAATCACGCCTCCGACGCTGTACCGCCGCTCCGTCACAAGGGCCCCTCCCCCTCCGGCCCGGACCCGGGCACCACCCCATGCTGGGGCCGCCGCTCACCCCGGCGCAAGAAGCCCGCGAGCCCGGCGCCGGCCCGGTGGCAGGTCGACCTCCGCGCGGACGGTCTTGCCCGGGGGCGGCACCCGGTCCACCACCTCCCACCGGTCGGCGTACGCCTCGACCAGCACCAGCCCGCGCCCGCTCTCCGCGAGGCCGTCCGGTTGCGGTACGTGGCCCGGGCCGGGCGGCAGCGGCGGGCCCACCCGGGTGTCGCTCACCTCGATCCGCACGCTCCCGGTGACGAGTGAGAGCCGCAGCTCGAAGTCACGGCCCGGGACCCGGCCGTGCGTCACGGCGTTCGCGGCCAGTTCCGCCACGATCGCGGCCACCGCCTCCGCCGGCGCCGACCCGTACGGGATATCCCAGGCGTCGAGTTGGTTCAGGGCGAGGTGACGGGCGAGGCGCGCGCCGCGCGGCGTGGCACTGAGCCGCTGCGCGAACGTACGTACGGTGACGGAGGTCCGGGGAGTGGATGGTGCGGTCATGGCTTCAATCTGCGGCCTGGATCCACCCCTTCACCAGCCCTGAGCCGCGTACGCTGCGCCTGCGTACACGGTCACCGACTGGACAGTACCGATGACCGACCGTGAGCATGTTCGCGGGAGGTGACGCACAGTGGTGGACGCTGGGGCGGGCAGGGGCGGTGAACCGGAGTCTTCGGACAGTCTGCGTACGTTCGGGGCGATGGTCCAGGGACTCCGGGAACATGCGGGGCTGAGCCGGGAGGAGTTCGGCAGGCACGTCGGCTTCTCCAAGCACACGGTGGCATCGGTCGAGCTGGGCAGGCGCATGCCGGACGTGGACTTCGTCGAGGCGGCCGAGGGCGTACTGGGGAACACGGGGGCGTTGCGTCGGGCGGCGGGCTTTTTGGAGCGGCAGCCGGGTCTCGCTTCCTGGTTCAGGCGCTGGGCGACCTTGGAGAGGACCGCTATCAGCCTTTTCAACTATGAGTGCCGGATGATCCCCGGACTTCTCCAGACAGAGCCGTACGCAAGGCAGTTGTTCACCGACGAGCTGCCACCGCTCACGGACCAGCAGGTCGAGGACAGTTGGGCTGCGCGGGCCGAACGCCAGCGCTTGTTGCGGGAGCGGCCGAACACCGCTTTCAACTTCATCATCGAAGAGCACGTTCTCCTCCGCCGGACCGGCGGGTCGGAAGTTACCAAGGAGGCGGTCGACCACCTTCTTGAGTCGGCCGAACTGCGGAACGTCGAGATCCAGATCATGCCGCTGGTACAGACGTCACATGCGGGACTGCACGGCCCCATCGCCCTGCTCGAAGCCCCCGCACACAAGTGGTTCGGGTACAGCGAAGGGCAGGAGAGTGGTCAGTTCATCTCCGACCTGAAGGTGATCAGCGTGCTCCAGGGCAGGTATGCCAGGATGCGTTCACAGGCACTCACCATGCAGGACTCCGTGAGCCTGTTGCAACGGATGCGAGGAGACCTATGAGCACCACCGCGGAACTGGCCTGGTTCAAAAGCAGCTACAGCAGCGGCTCCGGCGACAACTGCATCGAAGTTGCCCTCACTCCGGTCGCCGTCCACGTCCGCGACACCAAGGACCGCCCCCGAGCCGCACTCACCCTCACCCCCGCCGCCTGGAACGCGTTCCTCGCCCACGCCGCACGCTGAATTCCTCGGTCTCCGCGTCGGCAGTCCCGGCCCGCGCCCTCCTGCGGGGTGGCAGCAGGGTCGCGGGACAGTTGAATACCCAGGTGACGGACTGGACGCGAGTGGCTGACACTCACGGGGCGGTCGGCCGGGTGCCGCTGCTCCTGGATCAGGTGAGGTCGATGCCCCCGGGACATGCCGCCGAGTCTGTGTCCTAGGAACCGGAGCGGAAACCGAGCGCGTCTTCTGTGACGATCAAGGCTGAGGAGACTGAGCGGTGCGGATCTACATCAGTGCGGACATGGAGGGCGTCACCGGGCTGGTGGATGCCGACGACGTCCAGCCCGGCGGGCGGGACTACGAGCGCGGGCGGCTGATGATGGCGGAGGACGTCAACGCGGCCATACGCGGTGCCACCGCAGCCGGTGCCACCGACATCACCGTCAACGACGCGCACGGCCCGATGCGCAACCTCCTGCCCGAGTCGCTGCACCCGGCCGCGCACCTCATCCGCGGCAAGCCGAAACAGATGGGCATGCTCGAAGGACTCACTCCCGAGCACGACGCCGCGGTCTTCGTCGGCTACCACTCACGCGCCGGTGCGCTCGGTGTGCTGAGCCACAGTTTCATGGGCCACGAGATCGAGGACATGTGGCTGGACGGCCGACCTGTGGGCGAGATCGGCCTGGCCCACGCCACCGCCGCCGCTTTCGGCGTACCGGTGGCGGTCCTCACCGGTGACGACTGCGCCTGCGCGGAGATGACGGAATGGGACGCCTCGGTCACGACCGTGGCCGTGAAATACGCCCGGGACCGGTTCTCGGCAGATATGCGGCCGTCGGAAGAGGCACGCACGGCCATCGAGAAGGCGGTCGCCGCGCACCTCTCCGCATCGCCGAAGGCTCCGGCCGCCACGGCGGCCCCCGCCGCCCTCACGGTGCGGTGGCAATCGGCTTCCGTCGCCTCGACGCTCCTGGGAATCCCAGGCGTCACCTCGGTGGACTCCCGAACCGTCCAGGCGCAGGGCGCTGCGCCCCATCTCTACCGCCTCTTCGGCGTGTGGATGCGAGTGGCCGCCTCCCTGACCAATCAGCATCCTTACTGCTGACCGACTTCATGTACATCTGCTACATTTCTGACATGAGTGATCCGGTGATCGAGTCCATGGCTGAGGTCCGCAGCCACCTCGCTGACGTCATCGATCGTGCTCGCCGGGAGGAGACCCCGACGATCATCACCCGGCGCGGTAAGCAGGAAGCCGTCGTGATCGACATCCAGGAGTACCAGCGCCTGCGCGAAGTCGCGGAGAACGCCGAAGAGGCGTGGCTCAACCGACTGGCCGACGAAGCCGAGTCCGAGGGCACGGAGGGCTCGGTCTCCCTCGAGGAGATGGCCGCGTTGCTGCGCGCTCATCAGGGCTGATCTCATGGGGTACGTCACACGCTTCACGCCGCACGCACAGCGGGACATGCTCAAGATCCCGCGCCCGGACGCCCTCCGGATCCTGTACCGCCTCGCCGAACTCCAGAAGGCGATGGACGCGGGGGACGGCACGGCGTTCGACATCAAAGCGCTTCAGGGACACAGTGTCCGCTGGCGGCTGCGGGTCGGCGACTACCGCGTCGTCTACACCGTCGAGAACGGCCAACTGATCGTCTGGGTCCTGGCCGTCGGCAATCGCCGCGATGTCTACCGTCAGGTTCCGTAGTCCTCAACGCCGGTGGCCGTCCGCGTCCGCAACACCCAAGACCGCCCCCCGGGCCACGTACTCCCCTGGCTGGGACGCCTTCCTCGCCCACGCCACGCAGTGCCCCCTCACGGGTTCTCCCAGGCCGACGGTTCGGCCGCCAGGGTGCGGACGGGGGCCGGGAGCGTGCCCGACGCCATGTCGGCGATCGTGACGCCCTCCAGGATGCGGCGGACGTTGGCGCGCAGGGCGATCCACAGGGGGAGCAGGGGCTCGGCCGAGCCCGTGTAGGTGAGGCCGGTGGGGCGTTCGCCGCGGACGGAGACGATCGGGCCGTCCACCGCGCGGATCACGTCCGCCACCGTGATCCGCGCCGCCTCCCGGGCCAGGGCGTAGCCGCCGCCCCCGCCGCGGCGGCTGGTGACCAGGCCCGCGCGGCGCAGGTCGCCGAGGATGCCCTCCAGGAACTTGTGCGGAATGCCCTGTTCCGCGGCGACCGCCTCGGCCTTCACCGGGCTCGCCGGGTCCGCTTCCTGCCGTACGGCCAGTTCCAGAACCGCCCGTACCGCGTAGTCCGCCCGTGCCGAGATCCTCATGGCGTCCATTGTGGCGTCCGGGACAGTGGAGAATGGCGGGACCCGCGCCCCGTAATATCCGCCCGGGAGGCACACACCTTGGCGCTCAGCAGACGTACATTCAGCGCCCTCGCGGGCTCCGCCGCGCTCGGTCTCGCGCTGGGCGGCAGCGGCGGGCCGGGGGCGTCGGCGGCGTTCGCGGTGCGCGGTGTGCCGACCGGGCCCCCGCCGCCCGTGCCGTCCGCCGACGGGCGGCGCCACACCGTCGGCTTCGACCACTACTCGCTGCTGGTGGACGGGCGGCGGCTGGTGCTGTGGGCCGGTGAGATGCACCCGTTCCGGCTGCCCAGCCCCTCGCTGTGGCGGGACGTGCTGCAGAAGATGCGGGCCCACGGCCACAACGCGGTCAGCGTGCGCCTGGCGTGGAACCTGCACTCCCCCGCGCCGGGGGCGTACGACTTCACCGGGGTGCGGGACCTCGGTCTCTTCCTGCGCACCGCCGCCGAGACGGGGCTGTACGTCGTCCTGCGGCCGGGTCCGCGCATCGGCGCCGACGTCGACGGCGGCGGGCTGCCCGGCTGGCTGGCGGCCACGGCGAGGACCGCGGGCGCCGGCGAAGCGGACCTCCTCGCGCACGCCGGCGAGTGGCTCGGGCGCGTGAACGCCATCGCCGCCCGGCACCTGTTCACCAAGGGTGACGGGACCGTGCTGCTGTACCAGCTGGAGGACGAGGCCGCCGGGGCCGCGGGGACCGCCGCCGTGTCCCGGCTGTACCGGAAGGTGCGCGCCGACGGCATCGACGTGCCCCTCTTCCACGGTGACGGCAGCGGCGGCCGGTGGGCCCCGGCGTCCTTCCCGCGGCCGTCGGGGTTCCTGCCGGAGTCCGGCGGCGGTGCGGACCCCTGGGGCGGGGCCGTCCTCGGCGGCGAAGGGTACGCGGGGGCGCGGCGCACCCGCGACGCGGCCCACGAGCGGCGCACGCTGCTGACCGACCTCGCCCACGGCCTCACCCTGCACACCACGTACATGGCCTTCGGCGGCACCTCCTGGGGCTGGCTGCCGGCCCCGCAGGTGTACACGTCCTACGACTACGGTGCCGCGATCGACGAGGGGCGGCAGGTCACCGACAAGGCGGTGGCGACGCACCAGATCGGGCACATGCTGCGGTACGTCCCCGACCTCGCCAAGCTGGACCGGGCCGAGGGCGGCACCGCGCGCGGGCTCACCACGTACCACCTGAGCAATCCGGACACGGGCGCCCGGGTGCACGTCCTGCGCAACGACACCGGCGAGGACGTCACCACCACGCTGCCCGCCGCCGGCGAGGACCTGCCGGTGACCGTACCCGCCCGGGACGCCCGGATCGCGCTGTCCCGGATGCGGCTGGGGCTGCTGAGACTGCGGTACGCCACCGCCCAGCCGATGGCGTACCTCACCGTCGGCCGGCAGGACATCGTGGTGTTCTGCGGGCGGCGCGGGGACTCGGCCCGGCTGGCCCTGGAGGCGGCCGGGGAGCCGATGGTCACCCGGCTGAGCCAGCAGGTCGCCTACGTGTACGAACGCCGGCTGGTGCGGATCACCGTCCCCTTCGGGGCGGGGCTGGCCGGGGCGCGGGTGGAGGCGGGCGAGACCGTCGACCGGGCGGTGCTGATGCTGTTCGCCGACGACCGGACGTCCTCGCGGCTGTGGCCGTGGGAGACGCCGTCGGGCTCGTTGCTGGTGTGCGGGCCGAGGCTGCTGCGCTCGGCGGTCGTCGAGGGCGCGACGCTGCACCTGACCGGTGACACCGTGGAGGCCGCGAAGCTGGAGGTCTGGGCGCCGCAGGGCGTGACGGCGCTGACGTGGAACGGCCGCCCGGTGCGCACCGTCCCCACCGGCACCGGCAGTCTGCGCTCCCTCGCGCCGCTGGAGGGGGCGCCCGCGGTGGAGCTGCCCGTGCTGGGCGGCTGGCGGGCGCGCGCGGAGAACCCCGAGTCCGCGCCCGGTTTCGACGACTCGGCGTGGCGGAAGGCCGACCTGACGTCCTCGTACGGCACCACGCCCGTCCCCGAGGGGCAGCCGGTGCTGTTCGCCGACGACTACGGCTTCCACTACGGCGACGTCTGGTACCGGGGCACCTTCACGGACGCGTCCGGCATCGCGTCGGTGTCCCTGGCCCACAGCACGGGCACCCAGGGGCTGCTGATGGCGTGGCTGGACGGGGAGCCGCTGGGCACGCGCCGCATGCCGGTGCCGCGCGCGGACGCGGCGGGCCGGGGGACCTGGACGGACACGGCCGTCCTCGCCGTGCCCGAGCGGCTGCGCACCGGCGGGCGGCACGTGCTGTCGGTGCTGGTGCGGCCGATGGCGCACGAGCAGGGCGGCACCGGGCAGGACGTGTCCGGTGCGGCGCGCGGGCTGACGGCGGTGACCTTCACCGGCGGCACGCCGCGGGTGCGCTGGCGCATCCAGGGCGCGGGCGCGCCCGATCCGGTGCGCGGGCCGCTCAACAACGGCGGGCTGTACGGGGAGCGGGAGGGCTGGCACCTGCCCGGCTTCGCGGACGGCGACTGGGAGAGGGTGTCCTTCCCGCGTGCCGTGCGGCGCCAGGGCGTGACCTGGTACCGGACGACGTTCCGGCCGGCGGTGGACGCGGGGGTGGACGCCTCGGTGGGGCTGACCCTCCAGGACGAGCCGCACCGCTCCTACCGGGCGCAGATCTTCCTGAACGGCTGGAACCTGGGCCAGTACGTCAACGACGTGGGCCCACAGCACACGTTCGTGCTGCCGAACGGCATCCTGCGCACCCGGGGCACCAACACGCTCGCGCTGGCCGTCCTGTCGGGGGGCTCGGGCGAGGCGGGTCCGGGGCAGGTGCGGCTGACGCTGCTGGGCCGCGCGGCCGGAGGGGTGCCGGTGGCACCGGTGTCCTCCCCCGGCCGCTGAGCCCGCCTCGCGTCAGGTGCCCCGCGGGCCCGTCGACCGTCGGGCCTCGCAGGTCCACGGGCCTTCACGCCAGGCGGATCACGTTCCAGGAGAGGGGTTCCAGGGCCGCGGTCAGTGTGCCGTCGCTCAGGGCGGTGCCCTCGGCCGGGTGCGGGGTGACGCGGTCGGGTTCGGCGAGGGTGTTGCGGGCGTCGGGGTCGGCGTCCGCGAGGACGCTGTGCTCGACGACCCGGGTGAGGCCGAGGCCGTTCAGGGTGACCTCCAGGGGCAGCGCGGCGGTGCGGTCGCGGTTGACGGCGAAGACGGTGACGGTGCCGTCCTCGGCGCGGACCGCGGTGGCGTGCAGCAGGTCGGCGGTGCCGTACTTGCGCGTCTGGTACGACGGTGAGTCCACGCGGACGTCGAGGACCTGGCCGCGGCCGTACTTCGAGGCCTGGGCGAAGGGGAAGAACGTGGTCTGCCGCCAGGCGGGGCCGCCGGGTTCGGTCATGATCGGGGCGATGACGTTGACGAGCTGGGCGAGGCAGGCGACGGTGACCCGGTCGGCGTGCCGGAGCAGGGCGATGAGCAGGGAGCCGAAGACGACGGCGTCCAGGACGCTGTAGTTGTCCTCCAGCAGCCGCGGGGCCTCGGGCCAGTGGGCCGGGTCGGCGGCGCGGGCCTGCTCCTCGGAGCGGGACATGTACCAGACGTTCCACTCGTCGAAGGAGAGGTTGATCTTCTTCTTCGACTTGAGGCGGGCGCCGACGTGGTCGCAGGTGGCCACCACGTTCTCGATGAAGGACTCCATGTCGACGGCGGAGGCGAGGAAGGAGTCGACGTCGCCGTCGTGCGGCTCGTAGTAGGCGTGCAGGGAGATGTGGTCGACGAGGTCGTACGTCTCCTGAAGGACGGTCGCCTCCCACTCGGCGAAGGTGGGCATGGACTGGCCGGAGGAGCCGCAGGCCACGAGCTGGACGTCCGGGTCGATCTGGCGCATCGCCCGCGCGGTCTCGGCGGCGAGGCGGCCGTACTCGGCGGCGGTCTTGTGCCCGGTCTGCCAGGGGCCGTCCATCTCGTTGCCCAGGCACCACAGGCGGATACCGAAGGGGTCCTTGTCGCCGTGGGCGATCCGCAGGTCCGACAGGGCGGTGCCCGAGGGGTGGTTGGCGTACTCCTGGAGTTCCAGGGCCTCGGCGACACCGCGCGTGCCGAGGTTGACGGCCATCATGGGTTCGGCCTGCGGGCCGATCTTCTTCAGGAACGCGATGTACTCGGACAGGCCGAAGCGGTTGGACTCGGTGGAGCGCCAGGCGAGGTCGAGGCGGCGCGGGCGGTCCTCGACGGGGCCGACGGAGTCCTCCCAGCGGTAGCCGGAGACGAAGTTGCCGCCGGGGTAGCGGATCGCGGTGACGCCGAGTTCGCGCACCAGGTCGAGCACGTCGGTGCGCAGGCCGGCCTCGTCGGCGGCCGGGTGGCCGGGCTCGAAGACACCGGTGTAGACGCAGCGGCCGAGGTGTTCGACGAAGGAGCCGAAGATCCGGGGGTCGACGGCGCCGACGGTGAAGGCGGGGTCGAGGGTGAGACGGGCGGTGCGCATGGGGTCCTTTCGGTCAGGCGGGCGAAACCCGGGGAAGCGGGGGCCGGGACGGGTCACTGGCCCGCCAGGCCGGTGTGGGCGACGCCCCGCACGATCTGGCTCTGGAAGAAGACGAAGACGATGATCAGCGGCAGGCCCGCGACGAGGCCGCCGGCCATGAGCTGGGGCCAGACGATGCCCCAGGCGTTCTGCACGGTGGCGATGCCGTTGGGCATGGTCATCAGGTCGGGGTTGTTCGTCACCATGTAGGGCCACAGGAAGTTGTTCCAGGAGGCGATGAAGGTGAAGATGCCGACCGCCGACAGGGACGGCTTGGACAGCGGCAGCACGATGGTGAAGAAGATCCGCCAGCGGCCGGCGCCGTCGATGAACGCGGCCTCCTCCAGCTCCCTGGGCAGGGACTGGAAGAACTTGTAGAGGATGAGGACCATCGCGGCCGGGGCGCACTGCGGCAGGATCATGCCCCAGTAGGTGTCGACCATGCCGAGCGACTGCACGGTGGTGAACAGCGGGACGCCGAGGATCGCCGGGGAGAACATCAGCCCGGCCATGGTGAGCGCCATCAGCGCGGACTTGCCGCGGAACACGGTGCGGGCGAAGCCGTATCCGGCCAGCGCGCTCACCAGCAGCACGATGAAGGTGACGCAGACGGAGACGACGACGGAGTTCACGAACCAGTTCGGGATGTCGCCCGCCGTGAAGACCGCCTTCCAGGAACCGAGGGTGACGTGGTCGGGGATCCAGTGCGGGGAGGCGACGGACTCGGCCGGGGACTTCAGGGAGGTGGACAGGGCCCAGGCGAGCGGCGAGATCCACAGGAGGGAGAGGAGGGCGGCCACGAGGGTGAGGGCGATCTGGCCGGGGGTCCAGGTGCCGCGCGGCCGGCGCGCGGCGGGGGCCGGGGTCGTCATCGGGCGGTCTCCTCACGGTGGCGCAGCAGCCACATCCGGGCCAGGGCGACGGTGGCGACGATGACGAACAGGACGAAGGAGATGGCGGAGGCGTAGCCCACGCGGTAGCTGGTGAAGCCCTGTTCGAGGGTGTACTGGACGAAGGTGCGGGTGGATTCCTCCGGTCCGGGCCCGAAGTCGTACATGACGACGGCCTGGTCGAAGACCTGGAGCGAGGCGAGCACCTGGAGGGCGAGGACGAGGCCGGTGATGGCGCGCAGGTTGGGGACGGTGATGTGCAGCATCCGCTGGAAGGGGCCCGCGCCGTCGAGTTCGGCCGCCTCGTACAGGTGCTGCGGGATGTTCTGCAGCGCGGCCAGGTAGAGCAGGAACGAGAAGCCGACGGTCCACCACAGGGTGGCGATGACGACGGCGAGCAGGGCCGTGGACTTCTGGGTGAGCCAGGGGGTGTTGAGGCCGAGCAGGTGGTTGATCATGCCGTTGGTGGGCTGGAGCAGCCACTTCCACAAGTTGCCGACGACCGCGGACGGCAGCAGGAAGGGCGCGAAGAAGCACAGCCGCCACAGCCACTTGAGGTGGGTGACGTGGTGGGCGATCAGTGCCATCAGCAGGGCGACGACGACGATGCAGGGCACGACTTCGAGGGTGAACCGCACGCTGTGCCACAGCGCGTCCCACACCAGCGGGTCGTGCAGCGCCTCGCGGTAGTTGGCCAGGCCGACGAAGCGGGTGTGGTCGCCGGAGATGTTGGCGTCGGTGAAGCTGAGGTAGAGGCCGCGGACGACCGGCAGGACGACGAACAGCGCGTACAGCAGGAGGAAGGGGGCGACGAACCAGCCTCCGTGCTGGAAGCGGCGGCCCCAGCGGACGCGGGCCGAGTCGGTGGCGGTGGTGGTCCGCGGGCGCAGGGCGGTGCCGGTGGCGACGGTGGTGCTGCTCATGCGGCGGCTCCCGTCAGCTCCTGGGCGGCGGTGCGTCCGTCCATGGGGTTCTTCATGGCGAGCAGCTCCTCCAGGACGCCGCGCATCCGGCGGGCGGCCGTGGGCGGCTTCGCCGAGCCGAGGTTGGAGGAGGCGATGACCGGGCCGATGCGCTGGGCGAGGGTGCCGGTGGAGCCGGCGAACCAGATGCGCGGTTCGGTGGCCGGGTGCTCCATGGCCGGGCGGGAGTACTCGTCCTGCGGGGCCAGTTCCAGGTAGGCGGGGTCCTTGAAGGTGGGCAGATAGGCGGGGACGTGGCCGCCGCCCGCCCACGCGGTGGCGTGCCGCACGAGGTGGGCGGCGAGCCGGTGGGCGCCCTCGTTGGCGGCGCCGCCGCGGCCGGACTGGTGGGGCAGGACGAAGGAGTGCGACTCGGCGTGGGTGGCGGGCCTGCCGAAGACGGGCGGCAGCGGCTGGGCACCGTACTCGACCTGGTCGCCGAAGTACGGGACGGACCAGTCGCCCTCCCAGGTGAAGGGGGATCCGGCCAGGAAGGCCTCGCCGTCGGCCTCGCCCGCGACGGTGTACCCGTCGGTGACGTGCTTGCGGAAGAACTCCAGGATCTCGGTGGCCTTGTCGGTGTCGAAGGTGACGTCGGTGCGGTCGTCGGTGAAGTAGGTGCCGGCGAGCTGCTGGTAGAAGGCGACGAAGAACCACCAGCAGAAGTTCTGGTCGTTGGCGTGCAGGCCGAGGGTCTGCACACCGTTCTTCAGCTGCTTGCGGGCCGCGCGCAGGACGGCGAACCAGTCGTCGGTGCTGGTGGCGGCCGGCAGCCGGCCGTGCTCGTCGAGCAGGCCCGCCTTCGCGCAGACGTCCTTGCGGTAGAAGCAGAGCTGGACGTGGATGTCCAGGGGCAGCGCGTACAGCTTGCCGTCGACGATGCCGCGCTTCCACAGCACGGGGTTGAAGTCCGCCTCCCTGACGCCGTACCGGGTGAGGAGGTCCATGTCGAAGGGGTCCAGGAGGCGGCCCGGCGCGAAGCCGGGGATGCGGCCCTGGTGCATGACGGCCAGGTCCGGTGCGCGGTTGCCGGCGGCGGCCATGGCGAGCTTGGTGTAGTAGGGGCCGCCCCAGGTGAGCGTGGAGTCCTTGACGGCCACGTCGGGGTGGGCGGCGCGGAAGGCGTCCACCATCGTGGCCATGTTGGCGCCGTCGCCGCCCTGGAAGAGGTTCCAGTACCGCACCCGGGTGCGGGCGCTCGCGGCGAGGGCGTCGGCGCCCGCGCCGAGCGCGGCGAAACCGAAGCTGCCCGCGACCGCCACGCCGCCCGCGGCGGCGAGAAGTTGCCTGCGATTCAGGCCAGGTCGTCCCATTACCCGCCCTCACTGTTCGAGATTTCGAAACATGCTCGTAACTTCGAACGGGACCGTAGAATCGATGCGCTTGCGCGTCAATGGGTCGGACAAGACTTCCGGACGGCCGGCGGGCGGCTCGGGGACGGCGCGGCGCCGCGTCGGCGTGGTGACGGCCGGGGCCGGACGGGCGCCGGACGGGCACCGTCCGGGGGCTGGACGGGGATCGCACGGGCACGGAACGGGCACGGAACGGGCACGGAGGGGACGTCGTTCGGGCACCGAGGGCCGTGAGTCGGATATCGGCCAGGCGCCGGTCGTGCGCCGGCCGGGGTGCCGCGTACGGCGGCGGTGGTGGCGGCGGGGCCCGATGCGGGGCGGGGGCGGGGGCGGCCCGCCGCGTAGGCTCGGGGCGCGGTGCGGTGTGCGGCGTCCGCGCACGGCACGGTGCCGCCCGACGGGCGGGGCGGCGTGCCGGCCACCGGGCCGAGCGCGCCGCGAAAGCACCTTTTCCCGGTGCGGGCGGCGCGGGGATGATGGGGGGCGGTCCCGGCGGAACAACGGGGGAACAAGGGGAAACGCGTGCGTAGGAAACGGGAGATGCGGCGCCTCGCCGACACTCTCATCGACCCCATCCGGGTGCCCGTCCCCGTGGACCCGGAGGCGTTGTTCACCGCCCTCGTCGACTCCGTCAGCGCCTGGCGCGGCCGGCGGGTCGTCGTCCGCCGGGAGATCTTCCCGCCGCACACCGCCAGCGGGCTGTGGCTGGAGGGCGAGTCCCAGGACGTGGTGGTCGTCGACCGGCGGGCCGCCTCCTGGCACCAGATCGTGATCTTCTGCCACGAGGTGTGGCACATGAACCGGCGGGACGCGGACGACGCGGCGCCCCCGGTCCCGCCCGGCGCCCCGCCCCGGCCCGTCGCCGCACGCACCGACTTCAGCCTCGCCGACGAGCAGGAGGCGGACCGGTTCGGCATGCTCATGGGCGGCAGGCTGCGCACCTGGCTGGAGGAGGCCCCGGCGGACGCCGTCCCGCGGCCGGGCACCGAGGAGGACATCGCCGGGCGCATCGGATCCGCGCTCAACTACCGTGGGGCGCGCCGGAGATGAGCGGACTGATCAACTACCTCAGCTGCGGCGCGCTGTGGCTCGGCCTGGCGGTGAAGACCCCCGACCTCGTCCGCCACCGGCGCGACCCCTACCTGCGCGCGATCTGCGTGGTGCTGGCCCTGGCGGGCGCCTGCTTCTTCCTCGGGGCCGCGCCGACGGTCGGCGCCGTCAACCGGCTCAGCGGCGTGCCCAACCTCGCCGCGCCACTCACCTACGCGTCCATCACCGCCTACAGCGCCGCCTCCCAGGTCCTCGTCGTCCACTGGCGGGGCGGGGAGCGGGTGCGCCGGGTGACCCGCCGCTGGATGACCGCCTACGCGTGCGTGGCCGTCGGCATCGCCGCCATGTTCGTGCTCGGCCGGGCGCCGGTGGAGCGCCGTACGGACCTGGACACGTACTACGCCACGACGCCGTTCATCGCCGAGATGATCGTGCTGTACCTGGCCGCGCACCTCGCCGCGGTGAGTGTCACCACGGTCTCGGCGCTGCGCTGGGCCCGTGAGGTGCGGGGCTGGCTGCGCGCCGGGCTGGTGCTCCTGGGCCTGGGTTCGCTGTGCAGCGCGGGGTACGGGGTGACCAAGTCGGTGGCGGTGGCGGCCCGTTGGACCGGGCGGGACTGGTCGGCGCTCAGCACCGACGTGTCGCCCGCCGCCGCGGGGCTCGGCGCGCTGGTCACCTCGGTCGGGATCCTGGTGCCGCTGACCGGGCCCCGGCTCGCGCAGTGGTGGCGGTCCTGGCGGACGTACGCCCGGCTGGCACCGCTGGAGCGGGAACTGGACGGCCTCCTCACCCGCCGCGCCCTCCGGCTTCCCCGCCCGCGCTGGTGCTCCCCCACCACACTGCTCATCTGGCGCCAGACCAGCATCCACAACGCGCTCAGCTACCTGGACGCGTTCTTCGACCGCGCCCTGTACGAGCGCACCCGGACCAGGACCCTGGCGGCCACCGGCGACCCGGAGCAGGCGGAGGCCGCGGCGTGGGCGGCGGTCATCACCGGGGCGCTGCGGCAGCACGGCGGCCGCCCGGCCCGCGAGGCGGGCACCGGGGCCGCGGCATCCGGCGCGCGGGGCGGCCTCACGGCGCCGGACGCCGGCGCCGGCCGTGCGGCGCCGGAGGCCGCGGTGCGCGGTGTGCCGCGGGACGGTACGCGGACCGAGGAGGCGGCCGGTCCGCCGCTGCGGGTGCTCGACGGCGTCGGGCCGGTGACGGGGTCCGAGGGCGGGGGCGGCCGGTGGCCGGTGCTGCTCGACGGTGTCGGACGGCCCCAGCCTGCCCCGGACGCCGAGCGGTTCGCCCCGGACGCGGAGTGGTTCACACCGGTTGCCGAGCGGTTCGCCCCTGACGCGGAGCGGTTCGTCCCGGACGCGGAGCGGTTCGCACCGGCCGCCGGGGAAGCGGTCCGCGGCGCGCCGCTCGCGGCGGTCCCCGCCGGGCCGGCGGCGCCCGGTGCGGACGGAGGGCCGTACGGCCGGCCGGGCGGGCGGGTGCCCGGTCCCGCGCTGCTCGTGCGGATCGCCGACACGCTGGGGGCCGCGCAGCGCCCGGCGCACGGCCCGCGGCCGTCGGAGGCGGTGTGACGGGGGCACCCGCGCCCGCGCGCGCGAGGGGACCGCTGCGCCCGCGCGCCGCCGGCCCGGCCGGGCGGAGGTGCCGCGCGTGAGCCTCGTCGTCTACCTCGCGGCGGGCCTGTTCGGGCTGTCGGCCGTCGTGCTGTGCCGGCGGCCGCTGCGGGCCGTGCGGGACCCGCTGACCGTGTCCACCTGCGTGGCGATCGTGCTCGGCTCGCTGGTGTTCGTCTGCTCGGCACCGCTGACCCTGGCCGCCGTCAACGACCTCACCGGCATCCCCAACTTCGGCGCCCCGCTGACGTACGGCATGCTCAGCGCGTACAGCTGCTCGCTGCTGATCCTGCTGATCCACTGGCGTGGCGGGCCCCCCGAGCGGGTCCGGCGGATGGTGCTGCGCAGCATCGCCGCCTACGTCCCGCTGATCGCCGCCATCGTCGCCCTGTTCGCGCTGGGCGACGCCCGCACCGAGCGGCTCACCGACCTCGACACGTACTACGCCAACACCCCGTACCTGTGCGAGATGATCCTGCTCTACCTCGTCGGGCACAGCGCGGCGACCCTGGCGACGTGCGTGCTGTGCGTGAAGTGGAGCCGCGAGGTCACCGGACTGCTGCGGACCGGGCTGCGCCTCATCCTCGCCGGTTCCGCGCTGGACGTGGTGGGCTTCCAGCTGACCAAGTACACGGCGGTGGCCGCCCGGTGGACGGGCCACGACCTGGACGTGCTGTCCACGCAGGTCGCCCCGCCGCTGGCCTCCCTCGGCGCGCTGCTGTGCTCGGCGGGTTTCGTGCTGCCCAGACTGCTGCCGTCCGCCCTCGCCCAGTTGCGCAGCCTGGACGACTACCGCGCCCTCGCCCCGCTGTGGGAGCGGATCCGCTTCGTGTCGACCGCGCCCAAACCGCCCAGCGGCTGGTGGCAGTTGCCGCGGGCCCGGCTGCACTGGCGTGAGGTGTCCATCCACGACGCGCTGCTGGGCCTCGCCCCGTACTTCGACGACACGGTCCGCGAACGCGCCCTGGCAGCCGCCCGGCGCGCGGGCCGCACCCCGCACGACGCCCGGATCGCGGCGGAGGCGGCGATGCTCGCCGACGCCGCCCGCCGCGCCGCCGCCCGCGAGGAGCCCCTGCCGACGCCGAGCGGCTACCGCCTGCACGCCACGGAGGTGTCCGGGACGAGCGGGCTGGTGGAACTGGCGCAGGCACTGGTCCGGCCGCCGGCCGGAACCCCCGTACGGGGAGGAACGGTGAGGACCTCCCATGGCTGAGAGCTGCGGACAAAAGTGGGTTCCGGTCAGCGGGCGGTGTCCGGTGCGTGCGATCGCAAGGCGCCGGAAGGTCCTTGTGGCGGAGCTGCCAGGGCCTTCCGGCAACACGGCGAGGGCGCGTGCCGGGCGCCGCCCGCCGGGGCCCACTTCTGTCCGCAGCTCTCAGCCCGTGATCCACTCCGAGGAGCCCCATGTCCCTGTCCCTGCCGCCCCTGCCTCCCCTGCCGCCGCTGCCCCCGGGCCGCGGTCCGGGCCGGCGCAGGGCTGTGATCGTCGGTGCCGGCCTGGCCGGCATGCTGGCCGCGGCGGCGCTGTCCGGCGTCGTGGACGAGGTGGTCGTGCTCGACCGGGACGACCTGCCCGACGGCCCTGAGCACCGCAAGGGACTGCCCCAGGGGCGCCATGCCCATCTGCTGATGGCCGGCGGCCTGGCCGCCATGGAGGACCTGGTGCCGGGCGGCGGCGTGCGCGAGCGGCTGCTGGCGGCGGGCGCCCGTGAGATACCGCTCGGCTCGGGCATGCTGGCCCTCACCTCCGAGGGGTGGCTGCGGCGCTGGCGGCACGACGGCCCGCGCATGCTCAGCTGCACCCGCGCGCTGCTGGACTGGACGGTGCGCGACGCCGTCCTCGCGCACACCCGCACCGAGGTCCGCAGGGCGGGGGCCGTGGGACTGGTGGGCGACGCGGAGCGGGTGCGCGGGGTACGGATCGCGGCGGCCGGTCCCGGCGCGGCGGAAGACGGGACGCGGGAGGAGACCGAACTGGCCGCCGACCTCGTCGTCGACGCGAGCGGGCGCGGCTCACGCGTCGTCACCTGGCTGGAGGAGATCGGCGTCACGGACGTGCGGACCAGGAGCGTCGACTGCGGCCTGGTCAACGCCACGCGCGTCTACCGTACGCCTGCGGGCGCCGAACAGTTCCCGCTGACGATCGTGCAGGCCGACCCGTACCGCTCGCGTCCGGGCCGCAGCGGCATGCTCCTGCCGATCGAGCAGGACCGCTGGATGGTCAGCCTCGCCGGCACCCGCGGCGGCGGTGAGCCCCCGGCCGACCCGGACGGCTTCCTCGCGTACGCGCTCGACCTGCCGAGCCCGCTCGTGGGCCGCCTCGCCTCCGGCGCCGAACCCCTCACCGGCGTACACATCAGCCGCAGCACCAGCAACGTGCGGCGCTACCTGGAGAGGACCGCGCGCTGGCCGGAGGGTTTCGTCGCCCTGGGCGACGCGGTGGCCACCTTCAACCCGGCCTACGGGCAGGGCATGTCGGTGGCCGCGCTGGGCGCGCGGCTGCTGGCCGGGCAGGTGCGGCGGGGCGGTCCCCACGCGCCCGGCCTGGCCCGCCGGGTGCAGCGCGGGAACGCCCGGTGGGTCGACGCGGCCTGGGCGGCGGCGGTCGGCCAGGACGTCTGGTACCCGGACACGCGCGGCGCCCGGCCGACCGCGGCGGACCGGCTGACCACGGCCTACAGCCGCCGGCTGACCCGGGCCGCCACCGGCTCCCACCGGGCGGCGGCGGCCCTGTGGGACGTGACGAGCCTGCGCACCGGCCCGGAGCGCCTCTTCCGCCCCCGCACGCTCCTCGACGTGGCGTGCGGCCCCCTGCTGCCCCCGCTGTCCGGCCCGCCGCTGACGGCGTCCGAGCGCAAGATCCTCGGGGAACTGGACCGGGCGGGGGCGGAAACGGGGGCAGCGGCGGCGAAGCGGTAGGGCCACCGGGCCCGCAGCCGCGGCCTGCGGGACAGGGCGGTTCCTTCAGCCGAGGCCCGCACCCACCAAGGCGGTTCCCTCAACCCCGGCTCATCTCGCCAGGGCGGTTCCCTCAGCGCGTACGCCCGCCAGGCCCGGCCCCCAGCCGCGGCCGGCCGCCGGGGCCGTGCACTCAGCCCGGCTCACCCAGCCAGGACGGTTCCCTCAGCCCGGCCCACCCCGCCAGGCCCGGTGCCTCAGCCCGCGAACGCCGGCTGGGGCAGGCCGCTGCCCGCGTCCGGCACCACCAGGAGGGAGCCGGCCAGCGGGTGCGGTGCGGTCAGACCGGTGCGGGCCGTGGTGACGTACAGGTCGCTCAGGCCCGCGCCGCCGAAGGCACAGGCGGTGGGGCGCGGGACAGGGAGGGTGACGACGCGGTCCAGCACGCCGTCGGGGGTGTAGCGCCGCACCGCGCCGCCGTCCCACAGGGCCACCCACACGCATCCGCCGGCGTCGACGGTCAGCCCGTCCGGGTAGCCGGCGCCCTCCTCCACCTGTGCCAGCGGCCGTCTGTTCACGGCCCGCCGGCCGCCGTCTTGGACGTCGAAGACGTCGATCCGGCGGGTCGGGGTGTCCACGTAGTACATCCGGCGGCCGTCCGGGCTCCAGCCGGTGCCGTTGCTCACCGTCACGTCGGTCAGGAACGGCTCGGCCGCGCCGTCACCGGTGAAGCGGGTCAGGGTGCCGCCGCCCGGGGCCTCGTCGTAGCGCATGGTGCCGGCCCACAGGGAGCCGTCGGGCGCCACGGCGGCGTCGTTGCCGCGGCGGCCGGGCACCGGATCGCGGTGCAGCCAGCGGAAGGCGCCCTCGGGACCCGCGTCCACCAGGCCGACCCCGTCGCGCAGGTTCAGCACCAGTCCCCCGCCGGCGCGCGGCTTGGCCGCGCCCACGTGCTGGCCCGTGGCGCGGACCGTGCTCCGGCCGGTCGCCGGATCGTAGGTGTGCACCCGGGAGGAGAGGATGTCCACCCAGATCAGCCGCTCCCGCGCCGGGTCCCACGTCGGTCCCTCGCCCAGCTCGGCCCGGGCCCCCACCGCCACGTCGTACGCCGTCGCCGTCATGCCGCGCTCCGGTGGCCGAGGCGTTCCGAGAGCTGGGCCGCGCCCTTCACGGCGAGCTGCTCCAGCTCGCTCCTGCGCTCCTCGCTCCAGCGGATCATCGGCACGGAGATGGACAGGGCCGCGACCACCCGGCCGGTGCGGTCGCGCACCGGGGCGGCCACGCAGCTGACGTCGGGGTTGGACTCGCGGTTCTCCACGGCCAGACCGCGCCGCCGGATCTCGGCCAGCGCCTCGCGCAGGGCGGCCGGATCGGTGATGCTGTTGGGGGTCATCGCGACCAGTTCGGCGCCGTCCGGGACGCGTTCGGCGAGTGCGGACTCGGGGAGGGAGGCGAGCAGCATCTTGCCGACGGAGGTGCAGTGCGCCGGGAGGCGGCGGCCGGCGGCGGAGACCATGCGGACCGCGTGCGTGGAGTCGACCTTGGCGATGTAGATGACGTCGGCGCCCTCCAGGATCGCCACGTGCACCGTCTCGTCGCAGGTCTCCGCGACGGCGCGGGCCACCTGCTGGCCCTCGGCGGCGAGGTCGAGCTGCTCGGCGTAGCGGCTGCCGAGCTGGTAGGGGCGGACGCCGAGCCGGTAGCGTCCGGGCTGGCCGGTCACCGGGACGATGTACTGGCGGGCGGCGAGCGTGGTGACCAGCTCGTGCACCGTGGTGCGCGGCAGCTGGAGCCGGCGCACGATGTCGGGGGCGGAGAGCGTGCCGTCCCCGTCGAGGAACAGCTCGAGTATGTCGAGAGCCCGGGTCACGGCAGGTACGAGGCGTCCCACGACCGGTCCCCTCCCTGGATCCAGGCCTGTTCGAGATTTCAACAGGCGATCGGCATGACGAACACAGGCTAGCCATGGCGGGGGGCGGGGGCAATGGGGCGGCCCCTGCGCCGCTGCGCGACGATGGTGCGCATGGCTGTCTCCTCCTCCGCGTCCGGGCCCTTCACCGCACGTGACTTCCAGCTGGTGCTGCTGCGGCGCATGGCCGATCACCAGCCGGACCTGGTCGCGGACGCCCGGCGTGAGCTGGGGGCGTCGCTCACGGAGATGCGGGAGGCCAACAAGCGCTGGCAGGCGATGGTGCGCTCGCCCCGGGCCCGTTCGGCCGCCGCCCGCTACCGTTCCGTCCTCGGCGCCCCCGAGTCCACGGCCGCCCGCCGCATCGGCGACCTGGACTGCGAGGCCCGGCAGTGGCCGCTGCCGCTCTGGCCCGGGCTGCGCTTCGAGGTGCTGGCCGGCCCCGACGGCCAGGTCTGGAACGCGTGGCTGGTCCGCGCCCCCGGGGCCGACGGCCCCGACCTGCGGACGGTCGACGACCTCGCCCCCTGGTCCTGCACGGTCGACGAGGCCGCCCGCGCCTTCGCCCCCGCCCGCCCGCTGGAGGGCACCGCGCCGACGCGGTGGGGACTGGCCTTCACCGCGCCCGACGCACAGGGCGTACGGCACGAGGTGGTCGCGGAGTTCACCTGGGGGCTGCTCCAGCGGACGCGGGTCGGGGACGGGCCCGGCGCGTAGCCCGTCCTGGCGCTGTCCCAGCGGACACGGGTCAGGGACGGGCCGGGCGCGCGGCCCGCGCGGGGTGCCCGGGGCGGGCCGGGACGGCGGCCAGGATGTCCCGCACGACCCGATCCCGCGACCCGGGGTGCAGCCACAGGAACAGGTTCGGCTCGACCAGCTCCAGTTCCATGACGCACGGCGCACCGCCCTCGCCGCCCTTACCGCCTTCTCCGCCCGCCCCCGCCGGTCCGCCCCGGCCGTCCTGCCCGTCCGGTCCGGTCTGCCCGTCCGGTCCGTCCACGAGGTCGACTCGGGCGTAGAGCAGCTCGGGCGCCCCGGGCACGGCGGCCAGCGCCCGCCGCGCGACGTCGAGTTCGGCGGGTGTCGGAATCCACGGTTCGAGGTCCGGGTGGGCCACCTTCTCGGCGTCGAAGGCCGTCCCGGGCGAGAGCACGGCCTGCTTGCGGCTGGCGTGCAGCAGCCGGCCCCCGAAGAACTGCAGCGCCCGCTCCCCGCCGGTGTCGATGCGGGTCAGGTACGGCTGCACCATCGCGGTCAGACCCTCCGCGTGCATGCGCGCCACCTGCGCGGCGGCCGTCTCCCGCTCGGCGGGCGCGTACCGGGCGCCCGCCCCGAAGACCGGCTTGACGACGAAGTCGTGGTCGCCGGGCAGGTCCTGCGGCCCGCACGGGTCCCCGGGTGCGAGGTAGCGGGTCGGCACCACGGGCACCCCGGCCGCGGCGAGGTCCCCGAGGTAGCGCTTGTCGGTGTTCCAGCGCACGACAGCGGCCGGGTTGGCCAGCCGCGTCACCTTCGCGCACCGCTCGGCCCAGGCCGCGAACTCGGCGGCGCGCCAGCTGTAGTCCCAGGTCGACCGTATGACGACGAGGTCGTAGGAGGCCCAGTCGGCGTCCGCGTCGTCCCAGGGCACGGCGTCGGCGTCGGCTCCGGCGGCGCGCAGGTCCCCGAGGAGCGGGCCGAGGTCGCGGTCGCGGTTCGGCACGGCTCCGGGATCGTAGGTGGCGAGGGCGACACGGGGCACGGCGGGCTCCTTCTGCGGGGCGGTTCTCGGGTCCGGCCGGCGGCACGTGCCGGCCGGGTCGCGGCTCCAGCGGGCGAACGGTCCGGGCGAGCGGTCCGCGGTGCACGCTAACAACCACCGCCGCAACCGGAACACGCTCCTCTGCCGGCGCTGAGGACGCTGGACACGGCACAGCCGCCCGCCGGGAGCGTGCTGAACCTGCTGGAGGACGCCCTCCAGGACGCGACCCGCGCGGTGGCGGACGCCGCCGGCGGCGAGGAGGCCGGTACGACCCTGACCGCGCTGCTGTGGACCGGCTCCCGGCTCGCCCTGGTGCACGTCGGGGACAGCAGGGCGTACCTGCTGCGCGGGGGCGGGCTGTTCCGGGTCACCCAGGACCACACCGTGGTCCAGGCGATGCTGGACGAGGGGCGGCTGACGCCCGAGGAGGCGGTGAGCCACCCGCAGCGCGCGCTGCTCCTGCGGGCGCTGGACGGCGGCGGCACCCCGCCCGTCCCGGACCTGCGCCTGCACGACCCGCTGCCCGGCGACCGGTACCTGCTGTGCTCCGACGGCCTGTCCGCAGTCGTCCCCGACGACCGGATCCAGGCCCTCCTGGCCCGCGCGGCGGACCCGGACGCGGCCGTGCGTTCCCTGGTCGAGGCCGCGAACACCGCCGGCGGCCCGGACAACGTCAGCTGCGTGGTGGCCGACGTGGCGGAGGCCGGAGCGGCCTGACACCCGGGGGCGCCGGGCGGGGGCCCGCGGGGGAGGCGGCGGGCGACGGCGGGGAGTCGTATGACGATCCGAACAAGAGATCAGTTGTTCCCTGGAACAGGTGATCGTCGCAGAAGTGATCGGTGCGGGGCCGGTGGGGCGGCAGATACTTACGGTGCGCAAGCGACGGGCTGCAGACCGTGGCGGGCGCGTGTCCCACACGAAGCAACACAAGGAGAACGCACGATCATGAACTTCCTCACTGACGTCCTCGCCGGCCTGATCCACATCGTCGGCTGGCTGGTCTGACGGCAGCGACAGCGCAGACAGCACGGCGGCGCCGCCTCCCCGTCCCAGGGAGGCGGCGCCGCCCGCGTGTGCGCGGGATCTCTCGGGACGCGCTGACTCAGCGCCGCCCCACACCCACGGCCCGGACCAGCTCCTGCCGCACGGACCCGCCCCGGTCGTCGCCCGCGAAGGCCCGCAGCGAGACGGTGGCCGCGCCGCGCGGCACGGTGAGCGTGCCCTTCCAGGAGGCGTGGGAGCCGCTGAGCCGCACCTCCTGCCACGTCCCGCCCTCGTCGTAGGAGACCTCCAGCCGCCCTCCGGAGATGGTGCCGGTACCGGGCGCGCCCGCCACGTACTCGGCGTGCAGGCCCACCGGGATCCGGCCGCCGGCCCGCAGCTCGCCCGCGAGGTCGGTGTCCAGGGCGAATCCGAGGTTGATCAGCGGCAGCGCGGTCCACCTGTCACCGGGCGTGGCCGCCGAGCGGAACGTCCACTCGGCGTGGCCCCGGCTCGCGAGCTTCCAGCGGGCCGGGTCGAGCGCGGTGTCGGTGACGAGCTTGTAGGTGTGCTCGTCGGCGGGCGCGTCCCACACGTACGCGGCCGAACTGCCGCCCCGGTCGACCTCCTTGCCGTCCAGGTAGGCCACCGTGGTCTGGGTCATGCCGCTGTCCGCGCTCCACACGTCGCCGAAGCCGGTGTGGTCGGGCCCGGAGTCGCCCCAGCCGGGGGCGTTGAACCGGATGGTGTCGCCCGACCGCTGCTGCCCCCAGCCGAGGCCGGTGCCCAGCCACGGGTGCAGGACGGGCTTGAACCAGTCCAGTTCCCCGTGCGAGCCGCCGGTGTAGCGGACCAGGCCGCTGCGCTCCTCCAGGGTGCCCTCGCCGAGCGTCACGGACTCGTGCCAGCGCTGGCCGGGGCCGGTGGAGACGTAGTCGGTGCGCTCGGCCGGGAGGCCGACGCTCTCCTGGAAGCCGATGCCGACGGGGAAGGTGTCGGTGATCGAGTACCGGAACTCGCCGCCGCCCGTCGCCCGGCCGGCGTGGAACTTCACGTCGAGGGCGGCCAGTTGCCGGTGGTCCGGCCGGTAGGTCAGGTCACGGTCGGGGACGGCGCCCGGGTGGCCCTCCGAGAGGTCGTAGACGTACGGGGTGTGGCGGGTGCCGGTCATGTCGACGCGGTGGGCGGCGCGCAGCCGGGCCGCGTCGGCGGCGTTCACCGAGGCGATCTGGAGCGGGCGGTCGGCGTTGTCGTCGGTGCCCCACCACAGGCTGAGCCGGCCGGGCGCGTCGTCGGTCACGAACAGCGCCCGCACGCCCGCGTCCTGGGCGGCCTGGGCGAGGGCGGCGGGGTCGCCGCCCTCCGGGAGCCGGGCCAGGACCGCCTTGCCGCGCACGTCCGAGCCGGTGAAGTCCCCGGTGCCGACGTCGACCAGCGGGAGCCTGCTGCGGCCCTCGGCCAGGGTGCTGCCCGCCTGGACGAGGGCGTCACCGATCCCCTTGACCTCCAGGAGGGGCTTGCCGAGCCGCCACACGGTCCGGTACTCGAAGCTGCCCTGCTTCACCGGCGTCGTCGGCGCCGCGAAGACGCTGTCGTACATCAGGGGCACCTGGACGGCGCCGAACAGGTCGGAGCCGCCCGCCTTGCGGTCGTACTCCATGAGGAGCTGCCGCTGTTCGGTGCGGCGGCCGGCGTCGGCGCGGACCTCGCGCAGCCGGCGTCCGTCCAGGGTGATCTCGCGGTCCTGGTCGAGGGTGATCTCGGGGGCGGCGAGGAAACCGAGTCCGAGGGAGTCGGCGCCGTGGCTGCCGCGCACGTCCAGGAAGGAGGAGACGCTGTAGGCGCCCGGCTTCAGCCGCAGCCGCAGGGTGCCGGAGTCGTCGACGCGGGCGCTGAACGGGTCGGCCCCCGCGGCGAGTTGCTGCACGGCGAGGTCGGCGGCGGTGGCGGCGCCTGACCGGTCCTTGACGTGCACGGTGAGGGTGTAGCGCTCGTCCTCCTTGACCAGCCCGAAAGCGGTGTGCGCGACGGGGGTGCCGGCGGCCGAGGCCACGATCTGCCCGCTGGTGGTCCCCACCGGCGCCTTCGCGCCGTCACCCGTGACGGTGGTGGAGGCGGTGCCGTGGGCGGGCACGGTCAGCTTCGTGGCGGCGAGGGTGGCCACGCCCTCGGGGGCGCCCTGCACGGCCAGGGTCAGGTCGACGGGCCGGTCGGCGGAGTTGGTGTAGGTGAGGGTGCGGGTGACCGGCTCGTTCCCGTCGTAGGGCCAGCCGTAGAAGCCGAGGTCGGCGCTGCCGGTGGCGGTGACCTCGGCGGCCACCGCGTCGGGCACGCTGACCCGGCCCGCGCCCAGCGTGTAGGCGGAGGCGTCCAGCCGCTCCGACGTCGACATCAGCGCGTCCTTGAGCCGGGCCGCGCTCCAGTCGGGGTGTTCCTGGGCGAGCAGCGCGGCGACCCCGGCGACGTGCGGCGTCGCCATGGACGTACCGCTCATGGTCGTGTAGTCGCCGCTGCCCTCGGTGAGGCGGGAGCGGGCGGCGAGGATGTCGACGCCGGGTGCCGCGAGGTCGGGCTTGAGGGCGTTGTCGCCCAGGCGCGGTCCGGCGCTGGTGAAGTAGGCGGCCCGGTCGGCGGAGTCGACCGCGGAGACGGTCAGGGCCGCGTCGGCGGCGCCGGGCGAGCCGATGGAGGAGGGCGCTCCGGTGTTCCCGGCGGCGATCACGAAGAGCGCGCCGGTCTGCGCGGTCAGGGTGTTCACCGCCTGCGCCATGGGGTCGGTGCCGTCGCTGGCCTCGGTGGAGCCCAGCGACATGGACACGATCCGCGCGTGCACATCCCGCGCGGCCCACTCCATGCCGGCGATGATCTGCGACTCGCTGCCGGTGCCCTGGTCGTCGAGGACCTTGCCGACGGCGAGCGTGGCGTCGGGGGCGACACCCTTCTCCTTGCCGCCGGAGGCCGCGCCGCTGCCGCCGACGGTGGAGGTCACGTGCGTGCCGTGGCCGTTGCGGTCGGCGACCTCCTCGCCGGGGATGAAACTCCTGGTCTGCGTGACCCGTCCGGCGAGGTCGGGGTGGGTGGTGTCGACTCCCGTGTCGAGGACGGCGACGGTGACGCCCTTGCCGGTCAGCCCGGCCTCCCACGCCTTCGGCGTGCCGATCTGGGCGTTGGACTCGGCCATGTCGGCGCTGACCCGGCCGTCCAGCCAGACCTTCTCGACGCCCTGCGCCGACAGGCCGCGCGCCGTGCCCGGCCGGGCGAACTCCCGCCAGAACGCCCGCCCCTTGTCCGCCTCCACGGCCGCGCCGTGCACGCTGGCGAGGTTCCGTGTCCGCTCCGCGCCGCGCGGGGTGCGCACCGCCTGCCCCTTGCCGTAGGTCACGATCAGCGGCAGCTCACCGGTGCTCCGGTCGCCGAGCCCCTGGCGCAGCAGCTCGCTGACGTCGAACAGCCGCGGGTCGAGCCGGCCCGCCCGCAGATAGGGACGTGCCTCGTCCGGTACGACGGTGACGGCGCCGTCGGCCACGCTGGTCCGCACGGCGCCGACGGCCCCGGCGGGCCGCTGCACCGTGACCGTGCTCCGGCCGCCGCCGAGCGGGGTGAGGGTGACCCGGTCGCCGGTGACGAGGGTGACGGTGCGGGCGGCGTCCGGCTTCGCGGCTCCGGCGGCCCCCGGGGCGGAGGCGCCGGGGCGGGGGGCGGCGGCCTGCTGGGCGGCGGCCTGCCCGGCGGGCAGCAGGGCGATCACGAGCCCGGCCGACAGGAGGGTCGCTCTCCGTCTGCCTGGTCCTCTGCTCATCCGTGCCTCTCTTCGTTTCGGAAGCTGCGTCGAATGGTGCGTCGAGTGCTGCATCGAGTGCTGCGAAGAGTGTCAGGAGACTTGTGTGGCAGGGGAGTTGACGAGGGCTGGCGGATGGCTGCCGTGGCAGGTTCCCGCCAGGACAAGGCCGCCCACTTTACGCTTATCCGGCGTTCGTCCGGCGGACCGCCACCAAATGCACTCGTCCAGCGGCACCCCGCCCGGCCCCCTTGAACAGGCGCCCGCTCCCCCGTGCCGCGCACGATGCGAAAGAGGCCGCCGCCCGGCGACCGCCACGGTCCGCGCTCTCGGGAGGATCAGCCATGACCGCCAGTCTGGAGCAGTTGCGCCGCTGCCATGTCGCCGTCGATCTGGGGGCGGCCCGGACCCGTGTGTACGTCAAGGGGGCCGGAGTCGTCGTCGACCAGCCCTCGGTCGCCGCCGTCAACACCCGTACCGGTGCGCTGATCGCGGTCGGCGAGTTCGCGGAGCGGATGACGGGCCGCACCCCCGACTACATCCGCGTGGTCCGCCCGGTCTCCGGCGGCACGGTCATCGACATCGAGATGGCGCAGCGCATGCTGCGGCACCTGCTCGGCGACAGGATGCGCCGCTCGCTGCGCCGCAAGGCCCGGTTGCGGGCGGCGGCCTGCACCCCGCACGACGCCGACCCGCTGGCCCGGCGCGCCACCGTGGAGACGCTGGTCGGCCTCGGTGCTCGCCGGGTCGAACTCGTCGACACGCTCATCGCCGCGGCCGTCGGCTGCGGACTGCCCGTGGAACGGCCCGAGGCCACCATGATCATGGTGTGCGGCGCGGCCGCGACCCAGGTGGCCGTCCTCTCCCTCGGTTCGATCGTCGCCGCCGTACGGATGCCCGTGGGCGGGGAGGCGGTCGACCACGCGATCGTGCAGCACCTGCGCCAGGAACACGCGTTGGTGCTGCCCAGCCAGTCCGTACGGCCGCTGCAACTCGCCCTGCACGACAACGGGCTGACCGCGCACGGCCCGGCGGCCACCGAGATCCACGGACGGGACGTGGCCACCGGGCTCGCCCGGTCCGTCCTCGTCGACACCGCCGCCGTGCGGGAGGCCATCCAGACACCGCTGACCGCCGTGCTCGACGGCATCTACAAGGTGCTGCGGGAGTGCCCGCCCGACCTGGTGGCCGACCTCGCCGACCGCGGCATCATGATGGTCGGCGGCTCCGCGCTGCTGCCCGGCCTCGACCAGATGCTGCGCCGGGCCACGGGCATGCCGGTGCACATCGCCGAACGCCCCGACGTGTGCGCGGTGCAGGGTTTGGGCGACATGCTGGAGGGCCGGATCGAGCCACTGGTGCTGGACCCGCTGGGGGCGTAGGCCCTACCTGTACGCCGGGCCCACGGGGTGCGCCGGGCTCACGGGGTGAGCCAGGCGCGGACCGTGGTGCCCTCGCCGCCGGCGTGCAGGCGGACGAGGTCGGCCAGCAGGTTGACCATCAACAGGCCGCGTCCACCGCGCTGGTCGCGGGCGGCGGGCCTGCGTCCGGCCAGCGGGTCCTCCAGGCGCCCCGCGTCCCGCACCTCGCACAGCACCTGGCCGTCCGCGGCCCACACCCGCACCTCGCCCCGGCCGCCGCCGTGCACCACGCTGTTGGTGGTCAGTTCGGCCGCCACCAGCGCGAGGTCCTCCAGCCGGGTCCCGCTCAGCCCGAGCCGCGCGCCCTCGGCGACGGCGACGTGCCGCGCCTGCGAGAGGGTCTCGGCGGTGAACCGGAAGGCCGGCGCGTCCGGGGCGGCGGGCAGCGGCTCGTTGTACCGGGCGACGACGCCCGCCGGGTCGTACGCCTCGCTGGCCCGCTCCCCCGCGGCACCGGCCGGGATGACCACGGGGTGGGTGGCGTGCGCGTCGGCGAGGACCCGCTCGTCCAGGCGTACGGCGTCGTAGGGGCACAGGATGGTCACCTCGCGGCCCTCGAACGCCGCGTTGATCAGCGCCTCGTGCTGGGCGCAGGCGGGGTACTCGGCCGGGGTGCGCCCGGCCCAGATCGGCTCGCCGATGATGCGCACCCGGCGGCCGGCGGGCTGGGCGTCGGCGAAGGCCCGCAGGACACCGGGGATGATCCGCCCGGGATTGCGGCCGGCCTCCCGCATGTCCAGCAGCCGCACCTGCCGTGCGACGGCGCCCAGTTCGGCCTCGATCAGTCTCAGGTTCTCGCCCGGCACGGCCACCGCGACCGGCTCACCGGCCTCCAGCGCGGCCCGTACGAAGGGCACGGTGCCGGCGAGGTACTCCTGCTCGTCGCGGTAGAACAGGGCGGGGTGGACGAAGGGGCGGGCCGTCGCGGTCATGAGGCCGTCACCTCGATCCCCGGCAGTCCCGGCCAGAACAGCTCCAGCAGCCGGGGCAGCGCGGGCGGCGGACGGTGCAGCACCATGCGGCGGCCGGGCCCGAGCCGCCGGGCGGCGTCCGCGAGCGCGCCGGCGCCGGCCACGTCGACGAACGTCACGTCCGAAAGCTCCAGGCGGTACACGTCCTCACCTCCGCTCAGCGCCTGTTCCAGCACGCGCTCCCATACCCCACGGGTGGCCAGGCTCACCTCGCCCGCCGCCCTCACCCCCGCGCGCCCGGCCAGCGGGGACACCGCCAGCACGGGTGCGGCGGTGTCCGCGAGAGCGGGGTCCGGCGAGGCCGGCTCACGGTAAGGAAGGTCCACGCCGTCTCCCTGTCACCCCTGAACGGTCGCCGACGAACGGGAGAACAGTACGCCCCGGGGCCGCCGCCATGTGTAGGGAGCCGCCCACCGGGCAGGCGGACGTCAGCGCCGCCGGTGACCGAGCGGCCCCGCGCCGTCACGCGCGGTCCCGCACACCGGCGCCGGAGCCGTGGCGGCACACGCACGGCCGGGGACGGAACAAGGCGGGGACGGAACAAGGCGGGGACATGACCTCAGCGGCACCAGCACCTCTCGCTCGACGGCTCAGCGCACTGGCCCGCACACTGACCATCGGCGTCCGCACGGACCCGGACGGCCGGGCCTCGCTCACCCCGCGCGGGGAACTGGTCCACGGCTGCGCGGGCGTCCTGACCACGGCCCTGGCCCGCCTGCCCGCGGGAATCGGCCGTGTCGACCTGGACATGGCCGCGGTGACCTTCATGGACTCGGCCGGACTGGAGTTCCTGGACGTCCTGGACGCGTTCGGCCGCACGGCGCCCGCCCGGGTGACGGCGACCGGCTGGACGGGGCAGCCGCGCCGGGTGCTGGAACTGGCCGGCCTGGACACCACCGACCCGCTCGACCCGATCGGCCGCGCCGTACCGCCGCCCCGCGGACCCGGGTCCTGCGCACAGGCACCCGCCCCGGACGCGTCCACCACGGACCCGCCCCTCGCCCGCGCCCCCCGCACGCCCGCGCTGCTCGCGCTGGTGCCCTCCGCCGTGGCCGACGAGCGCACGGAACGGCTGCTGGAGCTGGAGCAGGAGGTGCGGCAACTGCGCCGCGCCCTCGTCTCCCGCCCGGTGATCGACCAGGCGCGCGGCATCCTGATGGCCGCCCACGCCTGCACCCCGCAGCAGGCCTGGGACATCCTCCGCGAGGCCTCCCAGCGGTCCAACACCAAGCTGCGGACGGTGGCCGCCGCGGTCACCGCGGGCGCGCAGCCGGGCGGCCCCGCTCCCCCGGAGGAGATCCGCGCGGCCCTGCGTTCGGCGGTCGTACGGACGACGGGCACCGGACCGGCCGGTCCCGTCGCCGGGTGACGAGGGGCCCCCTGGGGCGCGCGGACGTTCCGTTCCGGGCCGGGGCGGGTACCCGGCGGGCGAGTGGCCACCCCGTCCCCAGGAGTCACCATGCGAGAGCACACCCCCTCCCAGGCCGAGGGCGAGCGGGACGACAACGACGCCCGGCGCACCGCCGAGGCCCCGGACACGCCCTACCCGACGCCTTCCCAGGCCGAGGGCGACCGCGACGACCTCCCGGAGACGGCCGACGCCGCCGACGCGGAGGACGGCCGCCGCCCGTGAGTTCCTGACCCGCCGTCCCTGGGCCGCACCGCGGCCGGCCCGGCTCGCCGCGGAGCCCGTCCCGGGATCCGTCCGCCGCCGCCCGGGCCCGAGCGGGTACCGTCCTGACCCGAGCGAGTGAACGAGGGCCGCCGCATCAGCGCGGCGACCCTCGTGTTCGCGTCCTCGCAGGTAGAAACGCTTCTGCCCGCGTAACGCCCGGTGGGGCGGGTGGGACTCGAACCCACGGCCGACGGATTATGAGTCCGCTGCTCTAACCGGCTGAGCTACCGCCCCGTCCGGCGCGTCGCGTACACGTGTGCGCGCCGTCTGCCGCAGCATAGCCGCTCATACGATCTCCTGCTTCGCCGTGGTCGCTCGCTGCGGTCCTTCCTGACCTTGAGGACTCCTGCGAGGTCACGGCGGTTCCCCCGAACACAGGTCCGGCGGGTGCCCGTGTCCGGAGCCGGACATGAAAAAGGACCCCGAAGGGTCCTCGTTCAGCATGCTCCCCCGACTGGACTCGAACCAGTAACCTGCCGGTTAACAGCCGGCTGCTCTGCCAATTGAGCTACGGAGGACCGAGCTCCCCCGACTGGACTCGAACCAGTAACCTGCCGGTTAACAGCCGGCTGCTCTGCCAATTGAGCTACGGAGGAATGCCTCGTCGCATCGAACGCGGCTTCCGGGGTAGTCCCCGGGGAGCGTGCGCTCGCTGCGACACATACATTAGCGCAAGCAGGGGGGTGCTCCGCCAATCGGTTCCCCCGGGCTCCGACGTCGAGGCAAGGAAGGGTGGCACCATGCGCTACCGGCTCGTGTTCATCGCAGGGCTGGCCGTGGGTTACGTACTGGGCACCAAGGCGGGACGTGAGCGCTACGAGCAGCTCCGCAAGTCCGCGCGCCAGGTGGCGCAGAACCCGGCCGTGCGCAACACCGCGGAGACCGCCGCGCAGCAGGGGAGGCAGTTCGCGGGCAAGGCGTACCACGCGGTGAGCGAGAAGGTCGGCGACCGCGTGCCGGACTCGGTCGCCCAGCGGGTCCGCTCCCTGCGCGAGCGCGCGGGCCGCGACGGCGCCGACGACTGAGGCACCAGCAACACGTGACGCGCCGCCGGTTCCCCCGGCGACTTCCCGCCCCCGGCCCGGACGGCCGCGGCGATGCGGCAGAATTTTCCGCATGGGGATAGTCGCCGGGTTGGACAGTTCACCCGATTTCACTCGCATCGTGGTCTGTGACACGGAGACGGGCGCCGTGCTCCGGCAGGGCTACGCGCCGCATCCGGTGGAGAGCCCCGAAGGAGGGGGGCGCCCCGCCGACGTCGATCCACAGGCCTGGCTGCTGTCGCTCGGGGAGGCCGCGGGCGGCGGACTGCTGGAGGGCGTGCAGGCGATCGGCGTCTCCGCCCAGCAGAACGCGCTGGTCCCGCTCGACGGGCAGGGCGCCACGGTGCGCCCCGCGCTGGTGGGCGGCGACCGGCGGGCCCAGGTCTCCGCGGCGGATCTGATCGACTCGCTCGGCGGCCGCGAGGCGTGGGCGCAGGCGGTCGGCTGCGTGCCGCAGGCCGCGCAGCCGGTGACGAAGCTGCGCTGGCTGGCGAAGAACGAGCCGGAGGCGGCCGGCCGGGTCGCCGTGCTGATGCAGGCGCACGACTGGCTGGTGTGGCAGCTGCTGGGCCGTCCGGTGCGGCGCACCACCGACCGCGGCGGCGCCTCCGGCACCGGCTACTGGTCGGCGGCCACCGGCGCCTACCGGCCCGATCTGGTCGAGCTGGCGCTCGGCCACCAGGCGGTCCTGCCCGAGGTGATCGGCCCGGCCGAGGCGGCCGGCACGACGCCGGAGGGGCTGCTGATCTCGGCCGGCACCGGGGAGACCATGGCCGCCGCCTTCGGTCTGGGGCTGGAGCTCGGGGACGCGGTGGTGTCGCTGGGCGCCTCGGGGTCGGTGATGGCCGTGCATCCCGAGGCGCTGGTGGACCAGACCGGGATGATCACCTCGCTGGCCGACGCGACCGGCATGCACCTGCCGGTGGTCACCACGCTGAACGCCGTACGGGCGCTGCGCGGCACCGCCGAACTGCTGGGCCTGCCCGACCCGGAGGCCCTGTCCGAGCTGGCGATGAAGTCGACCCCGGGTGCCCACGGGCTCGTCCTCCTGCCGTACCTGGAGGGCGAGCGGACGCCCGCGCTGCCGCACACCGCCGGGACGCTGGCGGGTCTGCGGCGCGAATCGATGAAGCCGGAGCACCTGGCGCGGGCCGCGTTCGAGGGCATGCTGTGCGGGCTCGCGGACGCGCTGGACGTGCTGCGCGGCCGGGGGGTGGAGGTGCGGCGGGTCTTCCTGCTCGGGCCGGCCGCCGAACTGCCCGCGGTGCAGGCGGCGGCGCCCTCGCTGTTCGGCGCGCAGGTCGTCGTGCCGCAGCCCGCGGACTACGCGGCGATCGGCGCCGCCCGGCAGGCGGCCTGGGCGCTCGGCGTCTCGCAGGGCGCCCTCGATCCGCGCACCCCGCCGGCCTGGCAGGGCGCGGCCGCGCAGGTCCTGGAGCCCGGTGAGGACCTGGCGGTGGGCCAGGCGGTCCGTCAGCAGTACGTGGCGGTGCGGGAGCAGACCCATCCGGGTGCCTTCACCGCGCAACCCGGTACGTTCACCGCATGAGCCGCGGAGCGGACGAAAGGTGAAAAGCGTCTGCGGAGCACCGCAGGTATGACGGAACGGGGCATCTTGCGGGCGGTCTCCCGGCTGACGGCGCGTCGGCCGGGGGCGGCCCGGCGGTTCTATCGGGTTAATCAGTTGAGGTAACGCGGGTGGAGTGTTCGACGATAGGTGCCAGGGGACACCGACCGCCCCCACCGCCGACTCCGAGAGACCCAGCGTGCTCATACGACTTCTGCGGACCTATCTCAGGCCCTACAAGAAACCCATCACCCTCCTGGTGCTGCTGCAGTTCCTGCAGACCTGCGCCACCCTCTACCTGCCCACCCTGAACGCCCACATCATCGACAAGGGTGTGGTGAAGGGCGACACGGACTACATCCTGACGTTCGGCGCCGTGATGATCGCCATCTCGCTGGTGCAGGTGGGGTGCAACATCGGTGCCGTGTACTACGGCGCCAAGACCGCCTCCTCGCTCGGCCGGGACGTGCGGGCCGCCGTCTTCGACCGCGTGCAGTCCTTCTCGGCGCGCGAGGTCGGCCAGTTCGGCGCGCCCTCGCTCATCACGCGTACGACCAATGACGTCCAGCAGGTACAGATGCTGGCCCTGATGACGTTCACCCTGATGGTGTCGGCGCCCATCATGTGTGTGGGCGGTGTCGTGCTGGCCCTCGGTCTGGACGTGCCGTTGTCGGGGGTCCTGGTCGCCGTCGTACCGGTGCTGGGCATCTGCGTGACGCTGATCGTGCGCCGGCTGCGCCCGCTGTTCCGGTCCATGCAGACCCGCCTGGACACGGTGAACCGGGTGCTGCGCGAGCAGATCAGCGGCAACCGCGTCATCCGGGCCTTCGTCCGCGACGAGTACGAGAACGACCGCTTCCGCGAGGCCAACGGGGACCTGACCGAGATGTCCCTGGCCACCGGCCGGATGCTCGCCCTGATGTTCCCGATCGTGATGACGGTGGTCAACCTGTCGTCCATCGCGGTGGTGTGGTTCGGCGCGCACCGCATCGACAGCGGCGGGATGATGATCGGTGACCTCACCGCGTTCCTGGCCTACCTGATGCAGATCGTGATGTCCGTCATGATGGCCACCTTCATGTTCATGATGGTGCCGCGCGCGGAGGTCTGCGCCGAACGCGTCCAGGAGGTCCTCTCCACCGAGTCCAGCGTCGTGCCGCCGCTCGCGCCGGTGCGTGAACTGCGCCGCCACGGCCACCTGGAGCTGCGCGGGGCGGGCTTCCGCTACCCGGGTGCCGAGGAGCCCGTGCTGCGCGCCGTCGACCTGGCCGCCCGCCCCGGCGAGGTGACCGCCGTCATCGGCTCGACCGGCAGCGGCAAGTCCACCCTGCTGGGCCTGGTCGCCCGCCTGTTCGACGCGACGGAGGGCGAGGTCCTGGTCGACGGCGTGGACGTGCGGACGGTGGACGCGAAGCTGCTGGCGAAGACCGTCGGCATGGTGCCGCAGAAGCCGTACCTGTTCGCCGGCACGGTCGCCACCAACCTGCGCTACGGCAACCCGGACGCCACCGACGAGGAACTGTGGCACGCGCTGGAGGTGGCGCAGGCCAAGGACTTCGTCGGCAGGCTGGAGGGCGGGCTCGACGCGCCCATCGCCCAGGGCGGCACCAACGTGTCCGGCGGCCAGCGCCAGCGCCTGGCCATCGCCCGCACCCTCGTGCAGCGCCCGGAGATCTACCTCTTCGACGACTCCTTCTCCGCACTCGACTACGCCACCGACGCGGCCCTGCGCGCCGCGCTGGGCCGCGAGACCGCCGAGGCGACCGTCGTCATCGTCGCCCAGCGGGTGGCGACCATCCGCGAGGCCGACCGGATCATCGTCCTGGACGAGGGACGGGTCGTCGGCACCGGCCGCCACCACGAGCTGATGGCGGACAACGAGACGTACCGGGAGATCGTGCTCTCCCAGCTGACGGAAGCGGAGGCTGCCTGATGGCCGGGCCGATGGGGCGGATGATGGCCGGGGGCTCCCCGGACAGCCGCTCGATGGACTTCAAGAAGTCGGGCAAGCGGCTCATCACCCAGTTCAGACCCGAACGGGCCACGATCGGCATCCTGCTGGCGTGCGTGGTGGTGAGCGTCACCCTCAGCGTCATCGGGCCGAAGATCCTCGGCAAGGCCACCGACCTGGTCTTCGCCGGCATCATCGGCCGGCAGTTCCCGGCCGGCATGACCAAGGACGAGACCCTCGCCTCACTGCGCGCGCACGGCCAGGGCTCGGTCGCCGACATGCTCAGGAGCACGGACTTCACCCCCGGCCAGGGCATCGACTTCGGTGCCGTCGGCGAGGTCCTGCTCTTCGCGCTGGGCACGTTCCTCGTCGCCGGTCTGCTGATGGCGGTGGCGACCCGGCTGGTGAACCGGTCGGTCAACCGGACCATGTTCCGGATGCGCGAGGACGTGCAGACCAAGCTGTCGCGGCTGCCGCTGTCGTACTTCGACAAGCGCCAGCGCGGTGAGGTGCTCTCCCGCGCCACCAACGACATCGACAACATCGGGCAGACCCTGAACCAGTCGATGGGCCAGCTCATCAACTCGCTGCTGACCATCGTCGGCGTGCTCATCGTGATGTTCTGGGTCTCCTGGCTGCTGGCGCTGGTCGCGCTGGTCACCGTGCCGCTGTCGTTCGTCGTGGCGACCCGGGTGGGCAAGCGGTCCCAGCCGCACTTCGTGCAGCAGTGGCGCTCCACCGGCAAGCTGAACGCGCACATCGAGGAGATGTACACCGGCCACGCCCTGGTGAAGGTGTTCGGGCGGCAGGAGGAGTCGGCGCAGCAGTTCGCCGAGCAGAACGAGGCGCTGTACGAGGCCGGGTTCAGGGCGCAGTTCAACAGCGGCATCATGCAGCCGCTGATGATGTTCGTGTCGAACCTGAACTACGTGCTCGTCGCGGTCGTCGGCGGCCTGCGGGTCGCCTCGGGCACGCTGTCCATCGGTGACGTGCAGGCCTTCATCCAGTACTCGCGGCAGTTCTCGATGCCGCTGACGCAGGTCGCGTCGATGGCGAACCTGGTGCAGTCGGGCGTCGCCTCCGCCGAGCGGGTCTTCGAACTCCTGGACGCCGAGGAGCAGGAGGCGGACCCGGTGCCGGGCGTGCGGCCGGAGGAACTGCGCGGGCGGGTCGCGCTGGAGAACGTGTCGTTCCGCTACGAACCGGACAAGCCGCTCATCGAGGACCTGTCGCTGAAGGTCGAGCCGGGCCACACGGTCGCCATCGTCGGCCCGACCGGTGCGGGCAAGACCACGCTGGTCAACCTGCTGATGCGGTTCTACGACGTCACCGGCGGACGGATCACCCTGGACGGTGTGGACATCGCCCGCATGACGCGCGACGAACTGCGCTCGGCCATCGGCATGGTGCTCCAGGACACCTGGCTGTTCGGCGGCACCATCGCGGAGAACATCGCCTACGGCGCCTCCCGCGAGGTCACCCGCGGGGAGATAGAGGAGGCGGCGCGGGCCGCGCACGCGGACCGGTTCGTCCGGACGCTGCCCGACGGCTACGACACGGTGATCGACGACGAGGGCACCGGGGTCAGCGCCGGTGAGAAGCAGCTCATCACCATCGCGCGGGCGTTCCTGTCCGACCCGGTGATCCTCGTCCTGGACGAGGCGACCAGTTCGGTCGACACCCGTACCGAGGTGCTGATCCAGAAGGCGATGGCCAAACTCCAGCACGGCAGGACGTCGTTCGTCATCGCGCACCGGCTGTCCACCATCCGGGACGCCGACACCATCCTCGTCATGGAGAACGGCGCCATCGTCGAACAGGGCGCCCACGACGAGCTGCTGGCCGCCGACGGGGCCTACGCGCGCCTGTACAAGGCGCAGTTCGCGCAGGCGGTCGCCGAGGTCGACTGAGCGGGCCGGAGGACGCGGAACGGGGGCCGCAGCCCGGGTTCGCCCGGGGCGGCCCCCGTTCAGTCCAGGTAGCCGCGCAACTGGTCGGCGAAGGTGTGGTCCCGCAGCTTGTTGAGGGTCTTGGACTCGATCTGGCGGATCCGCTCCCGGGTCACGCCGAACAGCCGCCCTATCTCCTCCAGGGTGCGCGGGCGCCCGTCCACCAGGCCGTAGCGGAGCTGGACGACCTTGCGCTCGCGCTCCCCCAGCGTGGACAGCACGGCCTCCAGGTGCTCGCGCAGCAGCAGGAACGCCGCCGACTCCACGGGGGAGGCGGCGTCGCCGTCCTCGATGAGGTCGCCGAGGGCGACGTCGTCCTCCTCGCCGACCGGGGCGTGCAGGGAGACGGGTTCCTGCGCGAGGCGCAGCACCTCGCTCACGCGCTCGGGCGGCAGTTCCAGCTGGGCGGCGACCTCGGCCGGGGTGGGCTCGTAGCCGCGCTCCTGGAGCATGCGGCGCTGCACCCGGACCACCCGGTTGATCAGTTCGACGACGTGGACGGGCACGCGGATGGTGCGGGCCTGGTCGGCCAGCGCCCGGGACATCGCCTGGCGGATCCACCAGGTCGCGTACGTCGAGAACTTGTAGCCTCGGGCGTAGTCGAACTTCTCCACCGCCCGGATCAGCCCCAGGTTGCCCTCCTGGACCAGGTCCAGCATGGTCAGCCCGCGGCCGACGTACCGCTTGGCGACCGAGACCACGAGCCGCAGGTTGGCCTCGATGAGGCGCCGCTTGGCCATCCGGCCCAGGACGACGAGCCGGTCCAGGTCGACGGCGAGGCCGCTGTCGAGGTCGGGCGTGCTGCTGAGCTTCTCCTCGGCGAACAGCCCGGCCTCGACACGGCGGGCGAGTTCCACCTCCTCGGCCGCGCTGAGCAGCGGGATGCGGCCGATCTCCCGCAGGTACTGCCGGAACAGGTCCGAGGAGGGCCCGCCGCTCTCGGTCCGCGCGGGCGCGGCGGCCGGCCCGCCGGGCTCGGGGGCGTCGGCCTCCGGCTCCCCGGCGGGCGGCTCCTCGGGACCGGCGGTGGGCGGCTCCTCCGCCTCGGCCGGCCCGGCCGCCTCCGGGTGGTGCGCGACCCGGCCCTGCGGGGGCACGGCCGCCCCCAGGACGAGGTCGGTGGCGCTGTCGGTAGGGGTGAGGGTCTGGGTCTGCACGCGGGCGACCTCCAGGGTGATCGCTGCTGACCTGTGCCGCAGCGCTGCTCGGGGGCAGGGGACGACGGCCTCGCCGCTGTCCGTCCGTACGCGAGGAGCACGGTCGCCGGGAGAAGCTCCGTGGGGACGGGCCGGCCGCGCTCCGAGAACTCGGGCACCGGCCCCCAGTGTGGAGTACGACACATCGCCGCCACGAGGGGCGTGCGGTGACTTTTTGCATCCGGTCCGTTACGAGGCGGATATCCGGGCCGTCCGGCGGCGGATCGGCCGAGGGGCGCCGGCGGGAGCGGCGGGCCGCGACACGGCACCCCCGCGGTGACTGCGCGTCTCCAGGCGGTCACCGGCCGCCTGGGATCACCCCGCCCGGGCCGTCCTCACAGGAGCAGCCCCGGGTCTCTCACAGCGCCGCCGCGCCCTTCACGGCCAGTGCCTGGTCGTACTGCTGGAGGATCCACAGTTCGTTCTGGGCGGCGGCCAGGTGGGCGGGGTCGCCGCCGGTGCCCAGGCGGGCGACGGTGCTCGACAGGTCGCGGATGCGGCGTTCGACGGCACGGCGGCGGACCGTCACCAGTTGCGCGCCCGCGTAGGCCTCGTCGACCTCGCGGCGGAGCAGGATCGCCTCCACCGCCAGCTCGGTCACCATGGCGCGGACCGTGTCGTCGGGGGCGGCGTCGCGGACGCGGACCAGGTACTCCTGCGGGTCGGCCGTGCCGTACTCGGCGCCTCCCGCGTCCTGGATCGCCTGGCGTACGGCCGCGTAGGGCGGGGCGGTGAACTCGTCCACGCCGTAGGCGTCGAAGGCCGGGGAGACCAGCTCGGGACGCTGGAGGGCGAGCTTGAGCAGCTCGCGCTCGGTGGCGTGGACGGGGTTGCGCAGGGTGAGCGCGGGGCCGCGGGGCGCGGCGGGCTGTGCGGGGGCGGCGTACTGCTGCCCGCCGCGCTGCTGCCGGTCGGGGCCCGGTCCGCCGCTGCGGCCGGTGCCGCGCTCGCGGGCCCAGCGGGCCAGTTGCGCGACCCGCTTGACCACGAACTGGGTGTCGAGGATGCCGAGGAGCCCGGCGAGCTGGACGGCGACCTCGTGCTGGGCGCCGCTGTTCTTGATCCGGGCGACGACCGGCGCGGCCTCGTCCAGGGCGGCGGCGCGGCCGGCCGGGGTGTCCAGGTCGTAGCGGGCGACGATCTGGCGCAGCGCGAACTCGAAGAGCGGGGTGCGCGGCTGGACCAGGTCGGCGACGGCGTCGTCGCCCTTGGCCAGGCGCAGATCGCAGGGGTCCATGCCGTCGGGGGCGACGGCGATGTACGTCTCGGCGGCGAACTTCTGGTCGTCCTCGAAGGCCCGCAGCGCCGCCTTCTGCCCGGCCGCGTCGCCGTCGAAGGTGAAGATGACCCGTGCGCTGCCGTTGTCCATCAGCAGGCGGCGGAGGATCTTGATGTGGTCGCCGCCGAAGGCCGTGCCGCAGGTCGCGATGGCGGTGGTGACACCGGCGAGATGGCAGGCCATGACGTCGGTGTAGCCCTCGACCACGACCGCCCGGGAGGCCTTCGCGATCTCCTTCTTCGCCAGGTCGATGCCGTACAGGACCTGGGACTTCTTGTAGATCGGCGTCTCGGGCGTGTTGAGGTACTTCGGGCCGGTGTCCGCCTCGTGGAGCTTGCGGGCGCCGAAGCCCACCACCTCGCCGCCGATGTCGCGGATCGGCCACATCAGCCGGCCGCGGAAGCGGTCGATGGGGCCGCGGCGGCCCTCCTGGGCGAGCCCGGACAGGAGCAGTTCCTTGTCGGTGAAGCCCTTGCCGCGCAGGAAGCGGACGAGGTGGTCCCAGCCCTGCGGGCTGTAGCCGACGCCGAAGTGGAGCGCGGCGGCCTGGTCGAAGCCTCGCTCGGCCAGGAAGACGCGGCCGGTCTCGGCCTCGGCGCTGCTCGCGAGCTGTTCGGCGTACCAGTCGGCGGCCAGTTTGTGCGCCTCGACCAGGCGGATGCGCTCGCCGCGCTGGTGGGCGGGGTTGTAGCCGCCCTCCTCGTAGCGCAGGGTGAGGCCGGCCTGGGCGGCCAGCCGCTCGACCGCCTCGGAGAAGGTGAGGTGGTCGACCTTCATCACGAACGTGATGGTGTCGCCGCCCTCCTGGCAGCCGAAGCAGTGGAACAGTCCCTTGCTGGGGCTGACCTGGAAGGACGGCGACTTCTCGTCGTGGAACGGGCACAGGCCCTTGAGGTTGCCGCCGCCCGCGTTGCGCAGCTGGAGGTACTCGGACACCACGGCGTCGATCGGGACCGCGTCCCGTACCGCCTTCACGTCCTCGTCGTTGATCCGTCCTGCCACGGGTGAATTCTACGGGGGCGGTCGGACATCCCCGTGCGTCAGGAGGCGAGGGTGTCCAGCGGCACGTGCGGGTCGGCCAGCGCCTCGGTGTCCACCTGCGTCTTCGTGCGGATCAGGCGCTGGATCGGGTCCGTGACGTCCCACACGTTGACGTTCATCCCGGCCAGCACGCGGCCCTCCTTCACCCAGAACGCGATGAACTCGCGCTTGCCCGCGTCGCCGCGGATCACCACCTGGTCGTACGAGCCCGGGGGCGCCCACCCGCTGTACTCCATCCCGAGGTCGTACTGGTCGGAGAAGAAGTAGGGCACGCGGTCGTAGGTGAGGTCCTGGCCGAGCATCGCGCGGGCGGCGGCCGGGCCGCCGTTGAGGGCGTTGGCCCAGTGCTCGACGCGCAGCCGGGTGCCGAACAGGGCGTGCGGGAAGGCGGCCACGTCGCCGGCGGCGAAGATGTCGGGGTCGGCGGTGCGCAGCCGTTCGTCGACGACGATGCCGCCGCCGTGCGCCCGGTCGGCCAGCTCCAGGCCGGCCGCCTCGGCGAGCGAGGTGCGCGGGGCGGCGCCGATCGCGGCGAGCACGTCGTGGCAGGGGTGTTCCTCGCCGTCGTCGGTGCGGGCGGCCAGCACCATGCCGTCCTGGCCGACGATCTCGGTCAGCCGGGCGCCGAAGTGGAAGCGGACGCCGTGCTCGCGGTGCAGCTCGGCGAAGAGCTGTCCCAGCTCGGGGCCGAGCACGCCGTGCAGCGGGGTGGACGACGGCTCGACGACGGTGACCTCCGCGCCGTACCCGCGGGCCGCCGCGGCGACCTCCAGGCCGATCCAGCCGCCGCCCGCGATCACCAGGTGGCCGTTGTCCCGGCCGAGGTGGGTCAGGACGTTCTTCAGGCGCTCGGCGTGGGCGAGGCGGCGCAGGTGGTGGACGCCGGCGAGGCCGGTGCCGGGAATGTCCAGGCGGCGCGGCTCGGCGCCGGTGGCCAGCAGCAGCTTGTCGTAGCGCACGTGGGTGCCGTCGTCGCCGTAGTGGACGGTCTTGGCGGCGCGGTCGATGGCGACGACGGTCTGGCCGAGGTGCAGCTCGATGTCGTGGCGCGCGTACCAGGCGGGTTCCTGCACGAAGACGCTGTCGCGTTCCTCCTTGCCGAGCAGGTAGCCCTTGGACAGCGGCGGGCGTTCGTAGGGGTGGTCGCGCTCGTCGCAGATGAGGATCACCCGGCCGCTGAACCCTTCCGCGCGCAGCGTCTCGGCCGCCTTGGCGCCGGCCAGACCTCCTCCGACGATGACGAATGTCTGATCCGCGTCGACCACTTGATGCCTCCTGCCGGGGGTCTGGGGGGTGTCCCCCAGGGGAACTGCGGGTGTGCCGCCACATGCGAGCGTCCCGCACGGAGCGTGATGCGGGAAGAGGGAGTGGCCCGATCAGGCCACGCAGGGTCACCTCCGGGCGCCGGGCCCGGGCTCAGCGGTCACCCTGGTCCCACGGGTGACAGCGGTATCACGGGGGTCCGTAAGCGCGCTGTCAGTCTCATGCCGTCATGCCTGCCCCCGTCAGACGTGCGTGAAGCGAGCGCGCCGAGACATCGGTGAGGGAGGCGATCTGGTCGACGATCACCCGCTTGCGGGCGCGGTCGTCGCCGGCCCGGCCGAACAGGGCGCGGAACTGCGGGTCGAGGCCCTCGGGGGCGCGCGCGGTGAGCGCCGCGGCGAGTTCGGCGACGACGATCCGCTGGTCGGCGCGGAGTCTTTCCTGCTCGGTGCGCTGCATGACGAACCGGTCGGCGACGGCCTTGAGGACGGCGCACTCCATCCGGGTGCTTCTCGGCACGACCAGCTCCGCGCCGTACCGGGTGAGCCGGCCGCCGCCGTACGCCTGCCGGGTGGCGCCCTCGGCGGCCAGGCAGAAGCGGCCGATGAGCTGGCTGGTGGCGTCCTTCAGCCGGGCCTGGGCCATGGCGGAGCCGTCGTACCCGTGCGGCCACCACTCCTGGTCGAGGAGGCGGTCCAGGGCCTCGGCCAGCTCGGCATGGTCGGTGTCCGCCGGGACGTAGCGGCCGACGGCGGCGGCGAAGACGGCGCGGCGTTCGGGCGCGGCTCTCAGGCAGCCGGGGTCGATGTGGCCGGCGTGCAGACCGTCCTCCACGTCGTGCACCGAGTACGCCACGTCGTCGGACCAGTCCATGACCTGGGCCTCGAAGCAGGTGCGCGTGCCGGGGGCGCCCCGGCGCAGCCAGTCGAAGACCGGCCGGTCGTCCTCGTAGACCCCGAACTTGGGCGAGGCGGGGTCGGTGGGGTGGGCGCCGCGCGGCCACGGGTACTTCGTGGCGGCGTCCAGGGCGGCCCGGGTCAGGTTGAGTCCGACGCTGACCGGCTCGCCCGGGACCGGCCCGGTGACGAACCGCTTGGGTTCGATGCGGGTGAGCAGGCGCAGCGACTGGGCGTTGCCCTCGAAGCCCCCGCAGTCGTGCGCGAACTCGTTGAGCGCCTGCTCGCCGTTGTGGCCGAAGGGCGGGTGGCCCAGGTCGTGCGAGAGGCAGGCCGCCTCCACCAGGTCGGGGTCGCAGCCCAGGGCGGCGCCCAGCTCGCGGCCCACCTGGGCGCACTCCAGGGAGTGGGTGAGCCGGGTGCGGGGGCTGGCGTCCCACGCGCCGGCGGTCCGCGGGACCTCGTCCGGGGTGACCACCTGGGTCTTGCCGGCCAGCCGTCTGAGCGCCGCGGAGTGCAGCACCCGCGCGCGGTCGCGCTGGAACGCGGTCCGCCCCGGCCGCTTGTCCGGCTCGGCCGCCCAGCGGTCGACCGACGCCGGGTCGTAGCCCACGGGCGGTACGTGGTTCTCGTACGGCGGCGCTGCCTCGGGGGCCGGCTCCGCGGTCCCTGCGGTCCCATCGATCCCTTCCATGCCTCGACAGTAGGCGCACCCACTGACAACCGGATGTCACGGTGCACTCACGGCGGGTGGCGGGCGGTGGCCGGCGGGGCCGCCGCGGGTTCGTCCGGGGCAAAGGCGGCGGGCCGGGACGGGGCTCAGGCGGGGACGAGCGCGGCGCGCGCCGCGGCCGGGGCGGGCGTGAGGATCTGGTCGTAGCGGTGGAGGACCAGGCGGGCCATCGCCGGGTGCGCGCCGAGCGGGGCCGCGGCCGGGCCGGGCGCGGCGGCGGCGCACTCGGTGGCGAAGCGGCCGGGGGCGGTGAAGCAGGAGGCGACGGCGACGCGGTGCCGGCCGCGGGCGGCCAGCGCGCGCACCGCCTGGGGGACGGTGGGCGCGGCGGCGGAGGCGTAGGCGGGGACGACGGGCACGCCGAGGCGGTCGGACAGGAGCCGGGCGGTGCGGCGGGTGCCTGCCGCGGACTCGGGGTCGCGGGACCCGGCGGCGGCCAGCACGACCGCGCTCGCGCGGCGGGCGGCCGCGTCGGCCGGCGGACGCCAGCCCGCCTCGGTCAGCCGGGCGTGCAGCGCCTGCGCGAGCAGCGGGTGCGGGCCGAGCGGCGCGGCCACGCGCGTGCGTGCCGCTGCCGCCGCCGCCATCTCGGGGATGTCCCGCTTGACGTGGTGGCCGCGCCCGAACAGCAGCGGCACGAGCACCGCCTCGGACCGGCCCAGGCGGGCCAGGGTGTCGGGCAGCGGCGGTTCGTCCAGTTCGATGTGCCCGAGGCGCACGGTCAGGGAAGGGCGCAGGGCGCGGACGCGCTCCATGAGGGCGCGCACGGTGCTCACCGCGCGCGGGTCGCGGCTGCCGTGCGCCACGAGGACGAGGGCGGGCGGGGCGGTGGCGGAGGGACCGGGGGCGGGGCGGGCAGCGAGCGGTGGGACCGGGCCGGCTGGGGCGTGCGGGGACGAGGCCGTCATGGGGGGATCCTCGCGGGCACGGGTTGCGCCGCCGTTGCGTGACCGTGTCGGCCGTGTTGTGGGGGGTGCGCCGGGCGACGGCGGGGGGCGTGAGGAGGCGGGGCGGGCGGCTTGAGGACCCGGGGCTTCACGCGCGGGGCAGGGGGCGTGAGGACCGGAGACTTCGCGCGTGGGGCGGGAGGCTCGGGGACGCGGGAGGGGAGACTTGAGGGCGCGGGAGGGGCGTGCGCGGCGCGTGCGCTGTTGCGAGAGCGGTACACGGGGAGCGAACCGGTCCGCGCCGCGCCTCGTCCTAGCTGGTCGAGGCCCGTACGACGTACGGGCGGGGGCAGAAGGGGGAACCGTCCGATGCGGATGCGACCGCGCCTGCCGCGCCTGCCGCGCACGCGGACCGGGCAGCGGCGCCTGGTGCAGGCCGTGGCGGCCGTGTGCGTGCTGGCGCTGCTTCCGGCGACCTGGCTGTACGTCGCCACCGGGGACCGGCTGCGCACCACGGCCGACGCGCCGCACACCGACGTGGCCGTCGTGTTCGGCGCGGGCCTGTGGCACGGCGAACCGTCGCCGTACCTGGCGCACCGCCTGGACGCGGCGGCGGCGCTCTACCGGGCAGGCCGGATCAAGGTGCTCCTGGTCACCGGCGACAACAGCCGCGAGGACTACGACGAGCCGGACGCCATGCGCGCGTACCTGACGGAGCACGGCGTCCCCGCCGCCCGGATCGTGACCGACTACGCCGGTTTCGACACCTGGGACTCCTGCGTGCGGGCCAAACGGATCTTCGGCGTGGACCGGGCGGTCCTGGTCAGCCAGGGCTTCCACATCCGGCGGGCGGTGGCGCTGTGCGAGGCGGCGGGCATCGACTCCTACGGTGTCGGGGTCGAGGCCACGCACGACGCCACCTGGTACTACGGCGGCACCCGAGAGGTGTTCGCCGCGGGCAAGGCGGCCCTGGAGGCGGCCTTCCGGCCGGACCCGAGGTTCCTCGGCCCCGAGGAGCACGGGGTCGCGCGGGCGCTGGCCGGGGCCGGGTGAGCGGCGCCCGCCCGCCCGCCTCACCGTCCGGGCGCCGGCGCGGGGAGGTCACCGTCCCGGCGGCGTAACAGCGGCCGTAGGGGCGCGTAACACGGCCGCCGCACGCTGAGCGGCATGCCGAACACCCGCACCGCCTCCGCGACGCCCACCCACTGCCCGTACTGCGCCCTGCAGTGCGGGATGAACCTGACCCCGGTCCCCGGCGGGGGCGTCGAGGTGAGTGAGCGCGCGGACTTCCCGGTGAACCTGGGCGCGCTGTGCGGCAAGGGCCGTACGGCCCCCGCGGTGCTCTCCTCCCGGGTGCGGCTGACCTCGCCGCTGGTGCGCTCGCGCGCGGGCGTGCTGGAGCCGGCCGGCTGGGACGAGGCCCTGGACCGGATCGCCGGGGCGCTGGCACGCGCGCGCGGGGAGCACGGTCCGGACGCGTGCGGGGTGTTCGGCGGGGGCGGGCTGACCAACGAGAAGGCGTACGCGCTCGGCAAGTTCGCGCGGGTGGCGCTCGGCACCTCGCAGATCGACTACAACGGCCGGTTCTGCATGTCGTCGGCGGCCGCCGCCACGAGCCTGGCGTTCGGTCTCGACCGGGGGCTGCCGTTCCCGCTGGAGGACATCCCGAGGACGGGGTGCGTGATCCTCGTCGGCTCCAACCCGGCGGAGACGATGCCGCCGTCGCTGCGGTACTTCAGCGAACTGCGCGAGAACGGCGGCACGCTGATCGTCGTCGACCCGCGCCGCACGAAGACCGCCGAGCAGGCCGACCTGCACCTCGCCCCCCGCCCCGGCACGGACCTCGCGCTCGCCCTCGGCCTGCTGCACCTGGTCGTCGCCGGGGGGCGGGTGGACGAGGAGTACGTCCGCGAGCGCACGACCGGCTGGGCCGCGGCGCGGGCGGCGGCCATGGCGCACTGGCCGGAGTACGTGGAACGGGTCACCGGCGTGCCCGTCCCGCACCTGCGGGAGGCCGTACGGCTGTTCTGCGAGCCGGAGGCGGCGATGGTGCTCACCGCGCGCGGGCCCGAGCAGCAGGCCAAGGGCACCGACACGGTGGGCGCGTGGATCAACCTGTGCCTGGCGACCGGCCGGGCGGGCCGTCCGCTGTCCGGGTACGGCTGCCTGACCGGGCAGGGCAACGGGCAGGGCGGACGTGAACACGGCCAGAAGGCCGACCAGTTGCCCGGCTACCGCAAGCTGACCGACCCGGCGGCCCGGCGGCACGTGGCCGGGGTCTGGGGCGTGGACCCGGACAGTCTGCCGGGGCCCGGACGCAGCGCCTACGAGCTGCTGGACGCGCTGGGCACCGACATCCGCACGCTGCTGCTGATGGGCTCCAACCCGGTGGTGTCCGCGCCGCGCGCGGCACACGTCGAGGAGCGGCTGCGCTCGCTGGACTTCCTGGCGGTGTGCGACGTCGTGCTGTCGGAGACGGCGGCGCTCGCGGACGTCGTCCTGCCGGTGACGCAGTGGGCCGAGGAGACGGGCACGACGACGAACCTGGAGGGCAGGGTGCTGCTGCGGCGCCGGGCCCTCGCCCCGCCCGGGGGTGTGCGCAGCGACCTGGAGGTACTGCACGCTCTGGCCGCCCGGCTGGGTGTGGAGAAGGGTTTCCCGACGGACCCGGAGGAGGTCTTCGAGGAACTGCGCCGGGCGAGCGCGGGCGGCCCCGCGGACTACTCGGGGATCACCTACCGCCGACTGGCGCAGGAGAACGGGGTCTTCTGGCCGTGCCCGGCAGCTCCCGAAGGACCGGGCGACCCGGACGGCCGGGCGGGCGAGACGGGCACGGCGGGCGCGAGGGTCACGGCGGACCCGGCAGACACGGCGGACACGGCAGACACGGGAACAGCGTGCGCTGCGGGTCCGGCGAACACCGCGAGCCCGGCCGCCACCGCATCCGCTCAGCCCGTGCGCGCCGCGCGGTCCCCGCGCCGTGCCCGTCCCGCGCCGCACCCCGGCACCCCCCGTCTCTTCCTCGACCGCTTCGCCACCGAGGACGGCCGGGCGCGGTTCGTCGCCGTGTCGCACCGGCCGAGCGCGGAGGAACCGGACGACGCGTACCCGGTGCTGCTGACCACCGGACGGGTCGTCGCCCAGTACCAGTCCGGCGCGCAGACCCGGCGCGTGGACGAGCTGAACGCCGCCGCGCCCGGCCCCTTCGTCGAACTGCACCCCCGGCTGGCGGCACGGCTGGGCGCGGCCGAGGGGGACCCTCTGGCCGTCGTGTCCCGGCGCGGCCGCGCGGTCGCCCCCGCGCGGATCACGGACGGCATCCGCCCGGACACGGTGTTCATGCCCTTCCACTGGCCCGGCGAGGGCCGCGCGAACACCCTCACGAACCCGGCGCTGGACCCGGCCTCGCGGATGCCGGAGTTCAAGGTGTGCGCGGTACGGGTGGAGATCGCGGAGGGACCGGGGGGCGCGGGCGAGCGGTCCTAGTAGGGCTTGGTCATCTTCACTCGTGCATGCGTGTCTACTGCTCGCGAGCGTCGTTGGAATGGTGTGACACCTGAGGAGATGGCCGGGGTCCGGGAGGATCTGGAGGCGTTCGCGGCGGAGTTGTTCGACGGGTTCTTCCGTGCGGATCAGCGGCGGTGGGGGCAGGCGTATGTGCGGGGACTGCTGTTGGACGGCCGGCGTAAGTCGGTGGAGCCGATGGCGGCACGTCTGGGTGAGGACGGCAACCGTCAGGCGCTGGCGCACTTCGTCACCTCCAGTCCGTGGGATCCGGCCCATGTCCGGGCCCGGCTGGCCTGGCGGATGACCGAGGCGATCGGTCCGGAGGCATTGATCGTCGACGACACCGGCTTTTTGAAGGACGGGGACGCCTCGGCGTGTGTGTCGCGGCAGTACACCGGCACCGCGGGCAAGGTCACCAAATGCCAGGTCGGGGTGTCGCTGCACCTGGCCCGGGATCACGCCTCGGCCGCGGTGAACCGGCGACTGTTCCTGCCCGCTTCGTGGGATCCCGACTCGCCGGAGGCCGATGCGGTCAAGGTCGCCCGCCGCAGTCGCTGCGGCATCCCCGACCAGGTGGGGCACGTGGAGAAGTGGCAGCTGGCCCTGGACATGATCGACGAGAGCAGGTCGTGGGGCATCGACATTCCCCTGGTCGTCGCGGACGCCGGATACGGCGATGCCGCCGCCTTCCGCCACGGCCTGGAAGAACGCAACCTGCCCTACGCGGTGGGCATTTCCTGCCGTCACACCGCCCACCCGGCCGACGCCCGGCCCGTCCAGCCCGCCTACGCCGGCACCGGCCGGCCACCGCAGTTGCAGTATCCCGAGCCTGCGCAGACCGTCAAAGACCTGGTCATCGCGGCCGGCAGGACGGCCGCGAGACCGGTGTCCTGGCGAGAAGGCTCCCGCCCTGGCAAAGGAATCAGCGGCTTCAAACGCATCTGCTCGCGGTTCGTGGCTCTGCGCATCCGCCCGGCCGGACGCGGTGTCCGCCAGGCCACCGACGGTCCTGAGCTGCCCGAACGCTGGCTGCTGGCCGAATGGCCGGCCACTGAAGCCGAACCCGTGCAGTTCTGGCTCTCCAGCCTGCCCTCCGGCATGCCGCTGGCGACCCTGGTCCGGCTGGTCAAGCTGCGCTGGCGCATCGAACACGACTACCGGGAGATGAAACAGGCTCTGGGCCTGGCCCATTTCGAAGGCCGCACCTGGGGTGGCTGGCATCACCACGTCACCCTCGTATCGGCCGCCCATGCCTTTTGCACGCTGCAACGACTGGCACGAGACCCAAAAGACGCGGCGCAGGTCTGAGCCTCTACCAAGTCGTCCGAGAACTCCAAACCCTTCTCGCCGCCTGGGCCGGCGCCTGCCCCACCTGCCACCGCGACATACCCACACTGATACGGACCTGACCAAGCCCTACTAGCCTCCGCGTTTCGCTTCGGGTGGCTGAGCTGGTGTGATGGCCGTGAAATGGGGGTTCTGGTTGTTGGCAGCCGGGCGGGCATGGTCGAGGCCCGACGCGCGGGTCGGGTTCTCCAGGGTTCCTCGGTCGTGGGTGTGCAGGGACGGTGCCGAGGTTCAGGTGGCTGGCCGTGGCAGCGCCGCTAGGCGGGCGAATGCGCTGGTCAGCTCGTTTCGCCAGGGCCAGGTCGCGGCGATCCGCAGGTGCATGCGGCGTCCGCCGCGAGTGATGCGGGCAGCGGCGTGCAGCAGCCGGTAGCGGAGCTTCTTCGGCTCGGCGGCTGCCAGTTCGCCTTCCAGTAGCAGGATGCGTGTCCAGGCGAGCAGGTCGAGGGCGGTCAGGGACAGCTCCAGCCACGCTTGGTTGACCTGGAAGTGTCGGGAGGGGAAGCGGCCGAAGCCGGTGGTCTTGCCGCAGCGGATGCGGTCCTCGACGCGGGCGTGCGCGCGGTGGCGAACTTCCAGGTGCTGCAATGAGCCTTCGCCGTAGGCGGTGTCGGTGAGGAAGACCTGGTGGCGCATGCCCTCGTCGAGATCGAACAGGGAGAGCTGGGCGCCGGGATGCGGGCGCTCGCGGCGGACGATGACCCGAGTGTCCTCGGGCAGGCCCGGCAGGTCGACCAGGCCGGTGAGCTCGGCGACGTGGGCGCCTTGTCGCAGGGTGCCGTCCTGTTCGAGGGCGGGGTGCCAGACCTGGTCGGGCAGCTGGCGTATCGCTCGGCGGACCGGTTCGGTGATGGACCATCCGACGGAGAAGGAGGTGTGGATTCCGCGCGAGCGGAGGCCGCGGATGTGGGCCAGGAACGCTTTGGCGGATCCGGCGCTGTCCGCACGGATGAGGATGTCGGTGCCGTGGCGGTGGACATCGGGGAGCTGGGCGAGCGCGGCGTCGAGCACGGTGATGTGGTCCTCGGCGGTGTTGGCCGCGGCGTTTCCGGGCCGCAGCAGGCCGGCCAGGGCCTCGCCGGTGTTGTCGAGGAAGCACAGCAGCGGGTGGTAGCCGAAGCCGTGTTTGTAGGTCGGCGCCGCGTTCTCCTTCTCGGAGTGGCAGGTGACCAGGGTGGCGTCGATGTCCAGCACCAGGCCCGGCAGTTCGCGGCCGCCTGCGCGGGAGGCCGGTATTGCCTCCCGTCTCTCGCCGGCTTGCAGCCAGGCGACCTCGCGGGCGGTGGCACGGGCCGCGCGCAGAGCGCCGAGTGCGGCCGGATCGATGCCCGCCAGCAGGCGCCATGCGGTGGGATTGGAAGCGACCGGGCCGAACACCTCGGCCTGATCGCGCAGCAGGGCCAGGTCGGCGATCGCCTCGCCGCCGTCGGCCAGCATCACCGCCAAGTCCACGGCGATCCGGCCGGGGGCGTGTCCGGTGCCACGCGGCCGTAGTTGGCGCAGCGCGTCGGTGAAGGCCGTGGTCAGGCCGGTGGCATCGGCGAGATCGGCCAGCAGCCGGGACCCGGCATGACTGACCACTCCGCGACCGTCGGCTGATACGACGAGCTTGGGACGCGACCCGGTAGTGTGCACGCAGAAAGTGCCTTCCTGCTGTGGTGACAGAAGCCCTAGACAAGCCTCATCATCCCAGCTCAGAAGGCACTTTCGCGTTCCCGCTCAAGATCCGGACGCCACCGCAAGTGAAACGCGGAGGCTAGGTGTGCTGTCCCGGGACGAGAGGGGTCCGGGCCGGGGGCCGGGGCCGGGGCGGGGCGGTGGGGCGTAGGTTCGGGGCATGTCCGACGCCCAGAGCAGCACCCCCGAACCGTTCGACCTCGACGCCTACCTGCGCCGCATCGGACGGGAGGGCGACCGGGAGCCCGGTCTCGCGACCCTGCGCGCGGTGCACCTCGCGCACTCCTTCTCCCTCCCCTTCGAGAACCTGGACGCCCTGTCCGGCACCGCGCCCTCCCTGGCCCCGGCGGATCTGATGGCCAAGATGGTGCGCGGACGGCGCGGTGGCTACTGCTACGAGCACAACACCCTGCTGGCGTGCGCGCTCGACGCCCTCGGGTTCGAGGTGTCGGGACTGGCCGCGCGGGTCGTGCTGGGCGCCGACTCGCCGCAGAGCCGGCCGCGCACGCACATGATGCTGCGGGTCGGCGTGCCGGGCGAGCCGCGGCCGTATCTCGCGGACGTCGGCTTCGGGGCGACGGGGGCGCTGCTCCTGCCGGTGCCGCTGGTCCTCGGCGCCGAGTTCGAGGGCGCCGGGCGCAGGCACCGGTTCACGCGGCTGCCGCACGGCGGGCCCCTGGAGCTGTGGGCGCTGGAGGCGTACGACGGCGCATCGGCGCGCTGGGCCGCCCAGTACGCCTTCACGCTGGAGCCGTTCACCGCGGCGGACTTCGAGGTGTTCAACTGGCACGTCAGCACCCACCCGCGCTCCCCCTTCACGCGCCGCGCCTACCTGCAGAAGGCCACCGCGGAGCGGCATGTCGCGCTGGACGGCGCCCGGTTCACCGAGTCCCGCGCCGACGGCACGGTCACCGAGCGCACGCTCACGGACGAGGCGGAGGCGCGCCGCGTCGCGGACGAGGAGTTCGGCATCAAGGTGCCGCAGGGGATGAACCTGCTGGTCTGAGGGCGCGGGCAGGACACCGGCCACCGGCCGGGCGGGCAGGCAGGCAGGCAGGCGAGCAGGCCGGGGTGCCACCCCGGGACGGACGGGCGGGCGTGCCGTCGCCCGCCGGACCGGCGTGGCGCGGGCCGCCGTCGGCCGGACCGGCGGGCGGGCCCGCCTGCCGCCGAAGGCCCGCGCCGCGCCGCGCCGGTGGACGGCTCCCCGCTCACCCCCCGCCCCTCATTCCCGATGCAGGCGCTATGGACATGACATGTCATGCCCACTTAAATCTTGGTCACCGTCAGCGCAACCCCCGCGCGCCCCAGGGCGCCCGCGCTCAAGGAGACCGATGAGTCGGACACGGCACACCCGAGGTTCCCGCCTTGCCGCAGCCGGCGTCGCCGCCACTGCCGCCGCCCTGCTGGCCACCGCACTGTCCCCCGCCGCGCACGCGGAGACCGGACCCAGCCGCGCCACCGCCGTCCAGAACGCCGCGTCGGCGCTCGCCGAGCACGCCGGAGCCCTGGGGCTGACCGCCGGTGAGCGCACCGGCGTCCGGGACGTGATCGTCGACAAGGACGGCACCCAGCACGTCCGCTACGACCGCACGTACGACCGGCTCCCCGTGCTGGGCGGCGACTTCGTGGTGCACCTGGCCCCGGACGGAACCTACCGGGGAGCGGACCGCGCCACCCGCACCACCGTGTCGCTCGCGACCACCACCCCGCGCCTCGCCGCCCCGGAGGCCGCCCACCTCGCCGAGCACGCGCTGCGCGCCGCGCACCCCGCCACCCGCTTCCAGCAGGTCAAGGCCAAGCCGGGCCTGGTCGTCGACGCCCTGCACGGCGCGCCGCGCCTGGCCTGGCGCACGGTGGCCGCGGGCCTGGACTCCCTCGGCAACCCGGTCGCCCGCACCGTCCTGACCGACGCGCTCACCGGTGCCCAGATCGACGCCTGGGACAGCATCGAGACGGCGACGGGCGACGGCAAGTCGCTCTACAGCGGGACGGTCGCGCTGGAGACGACGCAGTCCGGGTCGGCGTACCAGCTCAAGGACCCGACGCGCGGCAACACGTACACGGGCGACGCGGAGAACAAGACCGACCTGTGCATCTTCGGCATCTGCTTCCAGCGGGCCCCCGCCACCCTCTTCACGGACGCCGACAACCACTGGGGCACGGGCACGACGGCGGACCGCGCCTCGGCGGCGGTGGACGCGCAGTACGGCACGAACGAGACGTGGGACTACTACAAGAACGTCCACGGCCGCAACGGCATAGCGGGCGACGGCAAGGGCTCGTACAACCGCGTCCACTACGGCACCAACTACAACAACGCCTTCTGGGACGACAGTTGCTTCTGCATGACGTACGGCGACGGTGACGGTACGACCTTCGGGCCGCTCGTCGCCCTCGACGTCGCCGGGCACGAGATGTCGCACGGGGTGACGTCCAAGACGGCGGCCCTGACGTACTCGGGCGAGTCCGGCGGCCTGAACGAGGCCACCTCCGACATCCTGGGCACGATGGTGGAGTGGTACGCCGCCAACCCGGCCGACCCCGGTGACTACCTGATCGGCGAGGAGATCGTCCGCTCCGGTTTCGGCGGCACCGCCCTGCGCTACATGGACAAGCCCTCCAAGGACGGCAACTCGGCCGACTGCTGGAGCAGTTCGGTGGGCAACCTCGACGTGCACTACTCCTCGGGCGTCGCCAACCACTTCGCCTACCTGCTCGCCGAGGGCAGCGGCGCCAAGACCGTCAACGGCGTCGCGTACAACTCCCCCACCTGCAACAACTCCACGGTGACGGGCATCGGCCACGACAAGCTCGGCAAGATCTGGTACCGGGCCCTCACGGTCTACATGACGTCCTCGACGAACTACGCGGCCGCCCGGACGGCTACCCTCAACGCGGCGAAGGACCTGTACGGCGCCGGTTCCGCGGAGTACAACGCGGTGGCGGCGGCGTGGAGCGCGGTCGCCGTGAACTGACCCCGCCCGCCGGACACGACGGCCGCCCCCGCCCGCACGGCGGGGGCGGCCGTTCGTCCTGCACGCGCGCCGGGAACCGTGTCGCCCCTCATACGCCCGCATCGCCGCCGAACGCAGGGGCTGCACCGGCACCGCGGCGTCAACCCGGTGGGGGAACCCGGCGGCGAGCCCCGGCGGCAGCACTACCACCGCGGGTGGAGGAGTCCGCGCCCGCCCTCAACCCCCGTACGGCCTGCGCTCCGTTGCCTCCCGCAGGGAGCGTCCCCACCATTCCAGGCGGTCCAGCATCACCTTCGCCGCCACGTCCGGGGCGGTGGGGTCCTTCAGGTTGCCTTCGCCGTCGAAGGAGTCGCCCGCGTTGGCGAAGGAGACCGTGTCGCGGACGGTGACCGCGTGCAGTTCGGCGAAGACCTGCCGCAGGTGCTCGACGGCGCGCAGACCGCCGGCGACACCGCCGTAGGAGGCGAGGGCGACCGGTTTGGCCTGCCATTCGGTGTAGTGCCAGTCGATGAGGTTCTTGAGGCCGGCCGGGAAGGAGTGGTTGTACTCCGGGGTGAGGACGACGAACGCGTCGGCGGACGCCAGCTTCGGGGTGATCTCCGCCAGGGCCGCCCTCGCCTCCGGACCCGGCTCCAGGGTCGTCGGGAGGGCGGCCGCCTCGGCCACGTCCACGACCTGCACGGTGAAGCCGGACCGCTCCCGCAGGCGGGTCAGGAGCCAGTCCGCGACCACGGGGCCGAAGCGGCCGTGGCGGTTGCTGCCGAGGACGAGGGTGACGTTCAGGGGCGCACCGGGCGCCGTGGTGGTGTTCATGCGGGACAGCCTGATAGCTCAACCTTGCTTGAGGTCAAGCGCAGGGTCCGCGCACCCCGCTCACCCGTTCACCGCCGCCCGCCGCCCCCTTCGGGAAAATTCCGACGCCCCGTCAGGGCGTGCCCGCTGACCTGCGCAAAAGGACGTGACGGCGCGCGGCGGGCCGAAAGCGGCAGCACCCGTTCATCGTATTTCTGACGGTCTCTCAGGAAGCGGACGGGCGCCTGTGCCACTTACCTCGGAAGGGCAGGGACGCGACGACGGCGGCACATGCCGGTGCCGCGGGCCGTGTCCCGACCGCTGAGCAGCTCTAAGGAGCACCGATGCGACGTACCGCACGTCTGCCGGCCGGGGCCGTGACCGGGGCCGCGCTCGCCGTCGCCGCCGTGAGCGGACTCGCCGGGCCCGCGTACGGCGCGGACACCGCTCCCGTGGCCGCGCGCCCGGCCGGCTCGGCCGCGACCACCCTGGAGGTGTACCCCTCCTCGGTGGTGCCGGGCGGGCAGGTCACCGTGAACACCAAGGCGTGCGGCGAGAAGTCCTCCGCGGCGGGCGACGCCAGCGCGGTGGGCGCCGGTCCCTTCCCGCTGGCCCCCAGCACGCACGAGGGCGACGCGATCGGGCAGTTCCGGGTCCCCGAGAGCGCCCAGCCGGGGACGTACGAGATCGTCGCGGAGTGCGCCGCGGGCGGCCGGGAGGTCAGGGGCGACCTGGTGGTCACGCTGACCGCGGCGCAGGGGCAGCAGGTGGAGCCCCGGGGAAGTGTGAAGACGGGGGTCGGCGGCGCCCTGGGCCACGACCCCGTGCAGACCGCGGCCGGCGTGGCGGCTCTCGCCGTCGCCGCCGCGGGCGGTACCTGGCTCCTGCATCGCCGGGCGAGAGGCGACGGGATCTGACGGACACCCTCCGCTGTCCGTCCGCAGGTACCGCACGTCCCCTCCCCCTCCGGGTGCGACGCCCCTCGCGGCCCGGAGGGGGCGGGGGGCACGACCGCAGTACCCGTCCGGGAGAGGGGTTCCCATGCGCAGGATCGGCGACTGTGCGATAGCCGCCGTCACCGTCGCCAGCCTCTGCTGCGGCGTGTGGCTGCTGAACGGTGCGGACACGACGCACGCCCCGCCCCAGCCCGCCGCGGCCGAGGGAACGCCCGACCCCGGCGCGCAGCGCCTGGGCGCCCCCGCGCTGCCGCCGTCCCCGCCCACCCGCATCCGCATCCCCTCGATCCGGGTGGACGCCCCCCTGATGGGACTGGGCCTCACCCCGTCCGGCAGCCTCGACGTCCCGCCCGCCGCCGACAAGAACCTGGCCGGCTGGTACGAGTCCGGCACCACCCCCGGCGAGCGCGGCACCGCGATCGTCGCCGGCCACGTCGACAACACGCAGGGTCCCGCCGTCTTCTACGACCTCGGTGCCCTGAAGAAGGACAGCGTGATCGAGGTGGACCGCCGCGACGGCGGGGTCGCGGTGTTCACCGTGGACGCGATCGAGGTGTACGCGGCGAAGGACTTCCCCGACAAGAAGGTCTACGGCGCCGCGGAGCGCCCGGAGCTGCGGGTGATCACCTGCGGCGGCGGCTACTCCAGGGCCACCGGCTACCAGGGCAACGTCGTCGTCTTCGCCCACCTGACCGGCAGCCGCTGACGGCGGGCAGGGGCAGGCTCACGCCGCTGACGGCAGGACCCGGCGGGCGCGCCCACGCCCCTCGGTGCGGGCTCACGCTCCTGCTGCGCCCACGCCCCTCGGTGCGCGCTCACGCTCCTGCTGCGCCCGCCCCCACCGCGCGCCCACGCCCCTCCTGCGCCCCCCACCGCACGCTCACGCCACCCACTGCTGGTACGCCAGGTTCACCACCAGGGCGAAGACCACGCTCAGCAGCACGACCCGGACGAAGCCGCTGCCCTTCTTCAGCGCGGTGCGGGCGCCCAGCATGCCGCCCGCGAGGTTGAACACGGCCATGACGGCGGCCAGTTGCCACAGCACCGCGCCCTGCCAGGCGAAGGTGGCCAGGGCACCGGCGTTGGTGCAGCAGTTGACGATCTTGGCGGTGGCGGAAGCGGTCACCAGGTCCAGGTGGAGCACGGCGGTCAGCGCCAGCACCAGGAACGTGCCGGTGCCGGGGCCGATGAACCCGTCGTAGAAGCCGATGCCCAGGCCCGCCAGGCCGATCGCCGCGAGGATCTGGCGGCGGGTGGCCGGGCCGGGCGCCGGGGCCGTGCCGAACGCCGGGCGCAGGATCACGAACGCGCCCACGGCGAGCAGCACCACCATGATCACCGGTTTCAGCACGTCGGTGCTCATCCCGGCCGCGCACAGCGCCCCGGCGCAGGACCCGGCGAGCGCCGCGAGACCGATCCGCACGGCCAGGCGTACGTCCACGGGCGCCCGGCGCGCGTAGGTCACCGCCGCGCCGGACGTCCCGACGATGGCGACGGCCTTGTTGGTCCCGAGCGCGGACGCCGCCGAGGTCCCGGAGGGCAGCCCGAGCAGCAGCACCGGCAGCAGCAGGAGCCCGCCCCCGCCGACCACGGCGTCGATCCACCCGGCCGCGAGCGCGGCGAGGCAGAGGAGGAGGACCACGGTCAGGGATATGTCGGGCATGATCATGACTCTAGGGAGGCGGTACGTGCTCGGTCCACGCATATGAGCGTCTTCTGAGGTGGGACGGCGGCACCCGCCCCCGGCCGGCGCTCCGAGTCCCAGGCCGGCCCTCCGGAGCCCCCGGCCGGCGGCAGCCGGTCCCCGGCCGGCCTCCCCGCTCCCCGGCCGGCCTCACAGTGCCCGCCCGCCCCCGCTGAGGGCAGCGTTCCTGGCGGGAAACAGAGGCGATGCCGCCGGGTAACCTCCGCGCCGCACGCTCGTGGGCATGACCTCGGATGCGCGTGTGGTGGTGATCGGCGCCGGACTCGCGGGCGTGACGCTCGCCCGGCGGCTCGGCGAGCTGGGCACGCCCGCGCTGGTCGTCGGCGAGGAGGAGCACCGGCCGTACAACCGGGTGCTGCTCGCGGAGGTGCTGGCCGGCCGGTACGGCCCCGAGGTGATCACGCTGCCCGCGCCGCCCGCGCTGGTCCGCGCCCGCGTCGTCGGCGTCGACCGCGCGGCCCGCGAGGTGCGCTGCGCGGACGGCTCGGCCATCGGCTACGGCACGCTGGTCCTGGCCACCGGCTCCAACCCCGTGCTGCCGCCGCTGCGCGGCCTGTTCTCCGCCGGTCGCGAACTGCCCGCGGGCGTCCACGCCTTCCGCACGATGGACGACTGCCTGCGCCTGTCCGCGGCGGTGCGGCCCGGGGCGCGGGCGGTGGTGGTCGGCGGCGGGCTGCTCGGGGTGTCCGCCGCGCGGGCGCTGGCCGAGCGGGGCGCGCAGGTCGTGCTCGCGCAGCAGGCCGAGCGGCTGATGGAGCGGCAGCTCGACCCGGGCGCGTCCCGGCTCGTGCTGCGGCACCTGCGCGGCCTCGGCGTGGAGGTGCACACCGAGTGCCGGGTCCGGGACGTGCGCTGCGTGGGCGGCGCGGTCCGCTCGGTGGAACTGGCCGACGGGTACGCCCTCGACGCCGACCTCGTGGTCCTGGCCTGCGGGGTGCGCCCGCGCACGGGGCTCGCCGAGGACGCGGGCCTCACCGTCCGCGAGGGTGTCGTCGTCGACGGCGCCCTGCGCACCTCCGATCCGCACATCCGCGCGGTCGGCGACTGCGCCGAGCACGCCGGCACGGTCTACGGGCTCGCCGCCCCCGCCCTCGAACAGGTCGCCGCGCTGGCCGGACTGCTCACGGGCACGGCCACGGCCCCCTACACCGGCACCCGCTCGCTCACCCGGCTCACCCTGCACGGCCCGGACGCCCCCTTGGACCTGGCCGCGTTCGGGGAGACGGACGTCCGCCCCGGCGACGACGTCGTGCAGCTCGCCGACGCCACCCGCGGCACCTACCGCCGGGTCGTCGTGCGCGGCGACCGGCTGGTCGGCGGGGTCCTCGTCGGCGAACTCGGCACCGTCGGCGCGCTCGCCCGCGCCTGGGAGGGAGCAGAGCCGCTCCCCACGGACGGCGGCCCCCTGCTCCACCTGCTCACCCCTGACGGAGGCTCCTGAATGACCGCCACCCCCGCCACCGCGGCCGCGAACGCCACCACCGCCACGCAGGCCGCCGGCGCCACGAGTGCCACCGGCGCCGCCCTCGGCCCGGTGCCCACGATCGTGCTCGTCGGCCACGGCATGGTCGGCCAGCGCTTCCTCGAAGCGCTCGCCGAGCGCGGCCTGACCGCCACGCACCGCGTGGTCGTGCTGTGCGAGGAGCCGCGCCCCGCCTACGACCGCGTCCAGCTCACCTCGTACTTCTCGGGCCGCACCGCCGAGGAACTCTCCCTCACCGACAGCGCGTTCCTCGACGCCCACGGCATCGAACTGCACCTGGGCGACCCGGCCGAGACGATCGACCGCGAGGCGCGCCGGGTCACCGCCCGCTCCGGCCTCACTGTCGGCTACGACGTGCTGGTCCTCGCCACCGGCTCCTACCCCTTCGTGCCGCCGGTGCCCGGCAAGGACGCCGAGGGCTGTTTCGTCTACCGCACCATCGAGGACCTGCTCGCCATCGAGGCGTACGCCGCCGGGCGGGCGAGGACCGGCGCGGTGGTCGGCGGCGGGCTGCTCGGCCTGGAGGCGGCCGGCGCCCTCAAGGGGCTCGGACTGGCCACCCACATCGTGGAGTTCGCGCCGCGCCTGATGCCGGTGCAGGTCGACGAGGGCGGCGGCGCGGCCCTGCTGCGCACCATCGAGCGGATGGGGCTGACCGTGCACACCGGCACGGGCACCCAGGAGATCGTGGCCGGCCCGGACGGCGCGGTCACCGGCATGAGGCTGTCCGACGGCTCCGAACTCGCCACCGACATGGTGGTGTTCAGCGCCGGTGTCCGCCCCCGCGACCAGCTGGCCCGCGACAGCGGTCTCGCGGTCGGCGAGCGCGGCGGGATCAGCGTGGACGCGCAGTGCCGTACGGTCACCGACCCGCACGTGTTCGCGATCGGCGAGTGCGCGCAGGCGGTAGACGGCCGGGTCTACGGCCTGGTCGCGCCCGGCTACGAGCAGGCGGAGACGGCGGCGGCCGCCATCGCCGCCGACGAGGGGGAAGCCCCGGCGTTCACCGGCGCCGACCTGTCCACGAAGCTCAAGCTGCTCGGCGTGGACGTGGCCTCCTTCGGCGACGCGCACGGCACCGCCGAGGACTGTCTGGACGTCGTCTACTCCGACTCCCGGGCGGGCCTGTACAAGAAACTGGTCATCGGGCGGGACGGCACCCTGCTCGGCGGCATCCTGGTCGGTGACGCGGAGGCGTACGGCACGCTGCGCGCGTTCACCGGCTCGGTGCCCCCGGTCTCCCCCGAGTCGCTGGTGCTGCCGGCCGGTGCCGGTGCGCCCGCGCAGCTCGGCCCGGCCGCCCTCCCCGACGACGCGGTGATCTGCTCCTGCCACAACGTCACCAAGGGCACGATCCGCGGCGCGGTCACCGACCACGCGTGCACGAGCGTGCCCGAGGTGAAGAAGTGCACCCGGGCCGGCACCGGGTGCGGGTCCTGCGTCAAGGTGCTCACCCAGTTGGTCGACGCCGAGCTGGAGGCGAGCGGCGTCGAGGTCGACAAGGGCCTGTGCGGCTGCTTCGCGCAGACCCGCGAGGAGCTGTACGAGATCGTCCGGGCCCTGCGCATCACCTCCTACCAGGAGCTGCTGGACGGCTACGGCCGCGAGGAGGCCCGGGGCGGCGACGGCTGCGAGACCTGCAAACCGGCCGTCGCCTCGGTCATCGCCTCCCTCGCCCCGGTGATCGGCGCCGGCGGTTACGTCCTCGACGGCGAGCAGGCCGCCCTCCAGGACACCAACGACCACTTCCTGGCCAACCTCCAGAGGAACGGCTCGTACTCGGTGGTCCCGCGCATCCCCGGCGGGGAGATCGCGCCGGAGAAGCTGATCGTGATCGGGGAGATCGCCCGGGACTTCGGCCTCTACACGAAGATCACCGGCGGTCAGCGCATCGACATGTTCGGCGCCCGCGTCGAGCAGCTGCCGCTGATCTGGGCCCGGCTGGTGGACGCGGGCTTCGAGTCGGGGCACGCGTACGGCAAGTCGCTGCGCACGGTGAAGTCGTGCGTGGGGCAGACCTGGTGCCGCTTCGGCGTCCAGGACTCCGTACGCATGGCGATCGACCTGGAGCTGCGCTACCGGGGCCTGCGCTCCCCGCACAAGCTGAAGTCGGCGGTCTCCGGGTGCGCCCGCGAGTGCGCCGAGGCCCAGTCGAAGGACTTCGGGGTGATCGCCACCGCGAACGGCTGGAACCTGTACGTCGGCGGCAACGGCGGCGCCACCCCGCGCCACGCCGACCTGCTCGCCCAGGACCTGTCCGACGCCGAACTGGTCCGGCTGATCGACCGGTTCCTCATGTTCTACATCCGCACCGCCGACAGGCTGGAGCGCACCAGCGTGTGGCTGGAGCGGATCCCCGGCGGCCTGGACCACGTACGGGACGTGGTGGTCCACGACTCGCTCGGCATCTGCGCCGAGCTGGAGTCCCAGATGGCCGCGCACGTCTCCCACTACCGCGACGAGTGGGCCGAGACGGTCAACGACCCGGACAAGCTCGCCCGGTTCGTGTCCTTCGTCAACGCCCCCGACACCCCCGACCCGGTCGTCGGGTTCGTTCCCGAACGCGACCAGATGAAGCCCGACCTGCCGCTGCTGTCCCTCGGCCTGCGGCCGGCCCACGACGCCCTGGAAGGAAGCGCCCAGCGATGACCCTCGCCACCGAGACCCCCGAGACCCCCGGGACCACCCGGATCACCGAGGCCGCCCGGACCGCCCGGACCACCGAGGGGAAGGTCCAGCTCCGGCTCGACGACGACTGGTACACCGTGTGCGACCTGGACGCGCTGCTGCCCGGCCGCGGGGTCGCGGCCCTGCTGCCGGACGGCCGGCAGGCGGCCCTCTTCCGCGACCGGTCCGGCCGCCTGTACGCGATCGACAACCGGGACCCGTTCACCGGCGCGGCGGTGCTCTCCCGCGGCCTGACCGGCACCCACGGGGGCCGCCCGTTCGTCGCCTCGCCGCTGCTGAAGCAGCGCTTCGACCTCGCCTCCGGCCGGTGCCTGGACGACGAGCGGGTGCGGGTGACGGCGTACGGGGTCCGCAGCGCCTGAAGACCGAGCCCCGTTACTTGACCGGTCGTTCCAGACAGGCTTAGGCTCCACGGCGTGGCCAGGACCAAGGAATTCGATCCGGACGCCGCGCTGCAGTCGGCCCTGGAGCTGTTCTGGCGGCGCGGCTACGAGGCGACGTCGATGGCGGACCTCGTGGCGCACCTCGGCATCGGCCGCGCCAGCCTGTACGCGACGTTCGGCAGCAAGCACGAGCTGTACCTGAAGGCGCTGGAACGCTACGAGCAGGGGGGCATGGGGCGGATCGTGAGCGAGCTGTCCCAGCCGGGTCCCGCGCTGCCGGGCGTGCGCGCGGTCGTACGGCGCTACGCGGCGGAGGCGGCCCACGACGAGCTGCGCCTGCACGGCTGCATGGTCACCAACACGGCGTCCGAGCTGGCCGCGCACGATCCGGCCGCCGCCCGGCACGTGGAGCGCAACTGGGACCACTTGGAGACCCTGCTGCACGCGGCCCTGGTCCGCGCCCGGGCCCAGGGCGAGCTGCCCGCCGGGCGCGATCCGCTCGCCCTCGCCCGCACCCTGCTGGTGCTGATGCAGGGTCTGCGGGTGGTCGGCAAGGCGTCGGCGGACCCGGCCCGCGTCCGGGACGCGGCGGAGCAGGCCCTGGCACTGCTGGACTGAGCAGCGGACCGCGGAACGCGCCTGTCGCCGGGCGCGTTTCCTTCGGCCCTCATACTGAACCGATCGGTCAATAAAAAGGGGAGATCATGACTACGGTGAGCACACGGTCCGCGGGCCGCTTCCAGGACCGCACCGTCCTCGTCACCGGCGCCGGTTCCGGCATCGGCCGCGCGACGGCCCTCGCGTTCGCCGCCGAGGGCGCCCACGTCGTCGTCGCCGGCCGCCGCCCCGGGCCGCTGGCCGGCACGGTCGCGCTGATCGAGGAGGCGGGCGGCAAGGCGCTCGCGGTGACCGCGGACGTCTCCCGCCCCGGTGAGGCGGCGGCGCTGGTGGAGGCCGCCGTGGACCGCTTCGGCTCGCTCGACGTCGCCGTGAACAACGCCGGTGTGTTCCGGGGCGGGCAGCCGCTGGCCGAGCTGACGGAGGAGGACTGGCACACCCAGCTCGCCGTCAACGTCACCGGCGTCCACCTGGCCCTGCAGGCGCAGATCCGCCGGATGCGGACCCAGCCGTCCGGCGGCGCGATCGTCAACGTCTCCTCCACCTTCGGCGCCCACGCCACCTCCCCGGGCGCCGCCGCCTACTCCGCGACCAAGGCGGCCGTGACCGCGCTCAGCCGCGGTGCCGCGCTGGACCACGTCCGCGACGGCGTGCGCATCAACGTGGTCAGCCCCGGCGCCACCGCCACCACGATGTCGCTGCGCGCCGGCGAGACGGAAGCGGACCGCGCCGAACGCGCCCGGGACACCCTCCCGCTCGGCCGGGTCTCCGCCACCGAGGAGGTCGCCGCCGCGATCCTGTACCTGGCCTCCGGCGAGGCGGCCTCCCTGGTCGGCACCGACCTGGTGGTCGACAGCGGCGGATCCCTCTGACCCGCCCCGGCCCCCGGGAACGGCCGGCTAGTCGATGCCGGACCGTTCCACCCCGGCCACGATCCACCGCTGGAAGCACAGGAACACCACCAGCAGCGGCAGGATCGACACGGCCGCCGCCACGAACAGCTCGTGCAGGCGCACCACCTGGGCGGTGGTGAAGGAGGACAGGGCGACCTGGACCGTCCAGGCGCTCTGGTCCTGGCCGATCACCAGCGGCCACAGGAAGGCGTTCCAGGCGCCGATGAAGACGATCGTGCCGACCGCCGCGAACACCGGCCGCGCGTTCGGCACGACGACCAGCCAGTACGTCCGCCAGGGGCCGAGCCCGTCGACCTGGGCGGCGTCCTCCAGCTCGCGCGGGAAGCCGAGGAAGTACTGGCGGAAGACGAAGCAGGCGAAGGCGGAGAAGAGCGTCGGGACGATCAGGCCGCGCAGGGTGGAGATCCAGCCCAGGGACGACACCAGGACGAAGCTGGGGACGAAGGTCACGGCGGCCGGGACCATGAGGGTGCCGAGGACGGCGTAGAAGACCTTGTTCGCGTGCCGGTAGGGGATGCGGGCGAGGCCGTACCCGGCGAGCGAGGCCAGCAGGACCGTGCCGAGGGTGGTGGCGACGGCGATCAGGGCGGAGTTGAGCAGCGAGCGGGCGAACGGGACGGAGGTGTCCGTGAAGAGTTCGCGGACGTTGCCCCAGCGCAGGTGGGCGGGGAAGAACGTCCACTCGGGCGAGGTGATGTCCTGCTCACTGGCCAGGCCGTTGCGCACGAGCAGGTAGAAGGGGACCAGGAAGAGCAGCGCGAGCGCGATCAGCAGGGCGAGCCGCAGCGCGCGGCCCACCCGCACCAGGGCGTCATCCATCGGCGTCCGTCCTTCCCAGCCCGAACCAGCGGGCCTGCCCCAGGGTGACGACGGCGATGATCAGCGCGAGGATCACCGCGCCCGCGCTGCCGAGGCCCAGGTTCTGCCCCTGGCCGAGGGCGGTGTAGTAGAGGTAGACGAGCGGCGGGCGGGCGTAGGGCGGGTAGCCGCGGGCGTCGGAGAGCAGGTTGTAGAACTCGTCGAAGGACTGGAAGGCGTTGATGACGAGGAGCAGGACCACCGCGACGGAGGTGGCGCGCAGTTGCGGCAGGGTGATGTGCCGCAGCACCTGCCGGCCGGGGCGGGCGCCGTCCACGGCGGCGGCCTCGTAGAGCACGGGGTCGATCCGCTGGAGCCCGGCCAGGAACAGGATCATGTAGAAACCGGCCTGGAGCCACAGCCGTACGGTCACGATGACCAGCCAGTACCAGGGCGGGTCGGTGGTAGACAGCCAGGCCACCGGGTCGGCGCCGAAGAGGTCCAGGACGGTGTTGGCGAGCCCGAACCGCACCCCGTTGAAGATCGACATCTTCCAGACGAGGGCGGCGACCACGTAACTGCACGCGGCCGGGAGGAAGAACACCGAGCGGAAGAACGCCTGCGCGCGGCGCACCCGGTTGACCATGAGGGCGAGGCAGAGGGAGAGGGCGTAGGTGGCCGGGACGATGAACGCCGTGAAGAGGAGGAAGGTGCGCAGGCTGTCGAGGAAGGCGTCGTCCTTCAGCATCGCGGTGTAGTTGTCCAGCCCGGTGAAGCGGGTGGGCGTGACGGTGTTGTGCGCGTCGAAGAAGCTGAGGGCGACGCTCCACAGCAGCGGGACGTAGGTGAACAGGGCCAGGCCGGCGGCGAAGGGCCCGACGAAGACCCAGAACCAGAGGGTGCGCCGCCGGCGCACGGCCCGGGCGCTCGCGTCCTCCCGCGTGCCCACGGCCTCCCGCGCCCTCACGGGCGGCACGTTCGCGGCCGGAGCCGTCCCGGTCCGCGCCTTCCCTGCCGGGGTCTTCCCGGCGGGGGCCTTCCCGGCCGGTGTGTTGCCCGTCGGTGCCGCGCTCACGGCTTCTTCTTCACACGGTCGAGTTCGGCCGACACCTTCCGCAGCACCGTCTTCAGCTCGCTGTCCGGATTCGCCCCGTCCTTGATGATCCGGCTCAGCGCGTCCTGGTAGGCGGTCTGGGCGGCCGGGGTCCACAGCAGGGGCTGGGCGTAGCCGTGGTCGGTGGTCAGGCGCACGGCGTCGGCGGCGGCGCCGGTGCGCAGCCTGGCGGCCTTCTTCGCGAGCGAGATCCGGGCCGGGATGTGGAAGCCGTAGGAGAGAGCGAAGTCCTCCTGGTCGTCGGTGCGCCGCACCCACAGCCACTTCACGAACTCCTTGGCCGCGTCCTGGTGGCGGCTGCGGGCGCTGACGGCGGCGGCGTACGCGCCGACGGGCACGGCCGGACGGCCGGAGGGACCGTCCGCGGGGAAGGGCAGCACGCCGAAGTCGTCGCCGAGTTCCTTCTGCACCTGGGGCAGCGCCCACAGCCCCGACCACTGCATGGCGGTCAGGCCCTGGAGGAAGGCGGACGGGTCGGACCAGTCGGCGGGGGCGCCGAGCAGCAGGGACTTGTCGGCGTACAGCTGGCGGACCTTGGCGAGGGTGCGGGCGGCGGCCGGGTCGTCGAAGCCGGGCCTGCCGTCCTCGGTGACGAGCTGGAGTCCGGCCGCGTACAGGGGTGTTCCGCCGAGGACGCCCGCGCCGCCGTCGTTGCCGAGGAAGAGTCCCTTGGTCTTCCTGGTGGTGAGCTTCCTGGCGGCGTCCACGAGGGCGTCGAGGGTGTCCGGGGGCCGGAGCCCGGCGTCCCGGAGCAGGCTCTTGCGGTAGTAGAGCATCTGCATGTCGATGACCTGCGGGACGCCCCAGATCTTCCCGCCGTACGTCTTCGGGGTGAGCACCGCCGGGTTGAAGTCGTCCTTGACGCCGTCGAGCAGGGCGGTGAGATCGGCGACCTGGCCGCCCTGGATCTGGTCCAGGGTGGGCCCGTTGACCTCGAAGACGTCCGGGCCGGAGTCGGTGAGGAGCGCGGCGGCGGTCTGCTGGTCGTAGTTGCCCGGCCGCCACTGGACGGTGACGCGGGCCTTGCCGTACGCGGCGGCGTACCGCTTCACCGCCTGCTCGGTGCCGCTCTCGCCGTACTGGTGGTACCACTGCGTCAGTTCCGGTCCCGATCCCCCGCCGCCGTCCCCGCGCCCGGTGTTGCTCCCGCAGGCGGCGAGCAGCCCGCCGCCCGCGACGGCCCCGGCGCCGAGCAGTGCTCTGCGGCTGATGGTCATGTACGCCCCCTGACGCTCGTCCTCGCTGCCCGCCCGCACGGCCGTACCCGCACCGTGCCCGGCCCAACGATCAACCATGCACGGTGATTACGACAGGAGCGTGGCAGCCGTGTGTACGGGTCAAGACCGCACTTCTGGCCACCCCGGGGGCGCTCGGCGCGGGCGCGGAGCGCGAGCGCGGCGGCCGGTCGCGGGGGCGGCCCGGCAGCAGGTCCGGCGCCGGGCAGGGGACGGAGAAGCCGCAGGTGACGGGGTGCGTGGGCCGTTGGGGTGGTTCCGGCGGCGGGTCCGTGTCGGCCTCACACGCAGGGGTTACCCACAGTGGTATGACAACCGCGCTCCGTATTCCGCCCCTGCGTTCGATCGTCGCGATCTGCGCTCTGGGCGGCTCCGCCCTGCTGATGACCGCCTGCTCGAACGGCTCGACCGGGTCGAGTGTCGCCGAGGCGGCCGAGGCCAGTCCCACGTCGGCCTCGGCCACGGCACCGTCCTCCCCCTCCCCGTCCGCCTCGCTGACCAAGGACCAGGCCGAGCGCCGGGACCTGCTCGCCCAGACGCACGTGAGCTGGGACAAGGCCGCCGACACCGCCGTGAAGGAGGTGTCCGGGGGCAAGCTGGTCTCCATCGAGCTGAAGAACGCCTCGCACCACTCCACCTCGTCGCCGGGCATGGCCACCTCCCCCGGTGCGGCGTCCCCGAGCCCCGCGTCCCCGGGCGCCGCGTCCCCGGGCGCCGCGTCCCCGAGCCCCGCGTCCCCGGGCGCCGGCACCGGGAGCCCCTCGCCCTCGGCGGGCGCGGCGGAGTGGGAGACGAAGGTCGCCGCCGCCGACGGCACGGTCCACCGGGTGGACGTCGACGCCGCCACCGGCAAGGTGTCGCGCAAGGCGGTCGAGTCGGACCAGGACGCCGGCGACAAGCGCAAGGTCGCCGACCGGCTGAAGAAGGCCACCCGGACGCCCGCGCAGGCCGTGCAGACGGCCACCGGCAGGACCAAGGGCACGGTCACCGGCGTCGACCTCGACGAGCACGACAACAAGCTCGTCTGGGCGGTCGACGTCGTCACGCCCAAGGACTGGCACAAGACGACCTACGACATCGACGTGGCCAACGGCAACGTCGTGCGTGAGCACGTCGACAGCGACTGAACGCGCCCGGCACCCGCGTCCGCCGCGGGACGCGCACGACAGGGGCGGCATCCCCGCACAAGGATGCCGCCCCTTTCTCCGTGAACCGGAGTCCCCGCCGCAATCGGTAGTGAGGGTCGGGGACCACGACGAGGACTCCGGGGTCTTCACACCGGCGTCACCGGTGGTCGCTGCCCTCCGAGGCGGAGGCCGCGCGGCCCGCCTCCAGGCGAGCGACCGGGATGCGGAACGGGGAGCAGGAGACGTAGTCCAGGCCCACCTCGTGGAAGAAGTGGACGGACTCCGGGTCGCCGCCGTGCTCGCCGCAGACGCCGAGCTTGAGGTCGGGGCGGGTGGCGCGGCCGGCCTTCGCGGCGGCGGCGACCAGCGAGCCGACACCGTCCTTGTCGATCGTCTCGAACGGGCTGACGCCGAAGATGCCCTTCTCCAGGTACGCCGTGAAGAAGCTCGCCTCGACGTCGTCGCGGCTGAAGCCCCACACCGTCTGGGTCAGGTCGTTGGTGCCGAAGGAGAAGAACTCGGCGGCCTCGGCGATCTGGGCGGCGGTGAGCGCGGCGCGCGGCAGCTCGATCATCGTGCCGATCGCCAGCTTCAGTTCCGTGCCCGTGGCCGCCTGGACCTCCGCGACGACCTGGTCGGCCTCCTCGCGGACGATCTCCAGCTCCTGCACGGTGCCGACCAGCGGGATCATGATCTCGGCGCGCGGGTCGCCCTTGGCGGCCTTGCGCTCGGCGGCGGCCTCGGCGATGGCGCGGACCTGCATGGTGAACAGGCCCGGGATCACCAGGCCGAGGCGGACGCCGCGCAGGCCGAGCATCGGGTTCTGCTCGTGCAGCCGGTGCACGGCCTGGAGCAGGCGCAGCTCGTTCTCGTGCGGCTCCTGGCGGGACTCGGCGAGCGCCACGCGGACCGACAGCTCGGTGATGTCGGGCAGGAACTCGTGCAGCGGCGGGTCGAGCAGGCGGACGGTGACCGGCAGGCCGTCCATCGCCTCGAACAGCTCGACGAAGTCCTTCTTCTGCAGCGGCAGGAGCTGCTTGAGCGCCTCCTCGCGCTCGGCCTCGGTGTCGGCCAGGATCAGCCGCTCGACCAGCTCGCGGCGGTCGCCGAGGAACATGTGCTCGGTGCGGCACAGGCCGATGCCCTGCGCCCCGAAGCGGCGCGCGCGCAGCGCGTCCTCGGCGTTGTCGGCGTTGGCGCGCACCCGCAGCCGGCGCTTGCGGTCGGCGAAGGCCATGATGCGGTGCACGGCCTCGACCAGTTCGTCGGCGTCGTCGGCACCGGCGTGCATCCGGCCCTCGAAGTACTCCACGACCGGGGAGGGGACCACCGGCACCTCGCCCAGGTAGACCTTGCCGGAGGAGCCGTCGATGGAGATGACGTCGCCCTCCTCGACGACGTGCCCGCCGGGCACCGTCATCCGGCGGCGCTTGGTGTCGACCTCCAGCTCCTCGGCGCCGCAGACACAGGTCTTGCCCATGCCGCGCGCGACGACGGCCGCGTGGGAGGTCTTGCCGCCGCGCGAGGTCAGGATGCCCTCGGCGGCGATCATGCCGTCCAGGTCGTCGGGGTTGGTCTCGCGGCGGACCAGGATGACCTTCTCGCCCGAGCGGGACCACTTGACGGCGGTGTAGGAGTCGAAGACGGCCTTGCCGACGGCCGCGCCCGGGGAGGCGGCGATGCCCCGTCCGACCTGCTCGACCTTCGCCTTGTCGTCGAAGCGCGGGAACATCAGCTGGGCGAGCTGGGCGCCGGTGACGCGCTGCAGGGCCTCGGCCTCGTCGATGAGGCCCTGGTCGACGAGCTGGGTGGCGATGCGGAAGGCGGCACCGGCGGTGCGCTTGCCGACGCGGGTCTGGAGCATCCACAGCCGGCCGCGCTCGATGGTGAACTCGATGTCGCAGAGATCCTTGTAGTGGTTCTCCAGGGTCTCCATGATCTGCATGAGCTGGTCGTACGACTTCTTGTCGATCTGCTCCAGCTCGGCGAGCGGCACGGTGTTGCGGATGCCCGCGACCACGTCCTCGCCCTGCGCGTTCTGCAGGTAGTCGCCGTAGACGCCCTGGTGGCCGGAGGCGGGGTCGCGGGTGAAGGCGACGCCGGTGCCGGAGTCGGGGCCGAGGTTGCCGAAGACCATCGAGCAGACGTTGACGGCCGTGCCGAGGTCGTGCGGGATGCGCTCCTGACGGCGGTAGAGCTTGGCGCGCTCGCCGTTCCAGGAGTCGAAGACCGCCTTGATGGCGAGGTCCATCTGCTCGCGCGGGTCCTGCGGGAAGTCCCGGCCGGCCTCGGTCTTGACGATCTTCTTGAACTTGGTGACGAGCTTCTTCAGGTCGGCCGCGTCCAGTTCGGTGTCGACCGCGACCTTCTTGGTCTCCTTGGCCTTCTCCAGCGCCTCCTCGAAGAGGTCGCCGTCGACGCCGAGGACGGTCTTGCCGAACATCTGGATGAGCCGGCGGTAGGAGTCCCAGGCGAACCGCTCGTCGCCGGCCTGCGCGGCGAGGCCCTGCACGGAGGTGTCGGACAGGCCGATGTTCAGGACGGTGTCCATCATGCCGGGCATGGAGAACTTCGCCCCGGAGCGGACGGAGACGAGCAGGGGGCTGTCGGGCTGGCCGAGCTTCTTGCCCATCCGCTGCTCCAGGGCGTCGAGGTGCGCACTCACCTCGTCACGCAGTGCCGCCGGTTCCTCGCCGCTGTCCAGGTAGACCTTGCAGGCCTCGGTGGTGATGGTGAAGCCCGGCGGGACGGGGAGGCCCAGGTTGGTCATCTCGGCGAGGTTGGCGCCCTTGCCGCCGAGGAGGTCCTTGAGGTCCTTGTTGCCCTCGGTGAAGTCGTAGACGAACTTCACGCCCTCAACGCTCCCGCCCGGCGCGGGTACCTGGGGATCTTTGTTTTCCGACACGGGTCTCGACTCCTCGAGGACGCGGTGGCTGCCCTGACGGCGAGGAACATACCCAGATCGAAGGCTTGTGGGTACGTCCACTCGTGCGTCATGCGCCCGTAACCAGCGGTCCGCCAGCGGATCGAAAGTCAAGGCTTGGCAAGTCGTCAGGGCCGGATGTTTTCACTTCTTGAACGGGCCGCTGCCCATGAACCCGTCCTGGCGCTCACATGAGCGGCTACAGGCACGGGTGATTTCGATCGCTGAACGATCGAGGGGTGGCACTGAGTGCCACTCCTTGGAGAAGTGCAGACGCCGATAATCCGCTCATGTGAGCGCACCCCTTATCAAGGGTGGCGAGAATCACGCTGCCATACGCGCCCGGATTCCACCATGCGGACCTCCTGGGCCACCCGTTCGGGCGAACCCGGCGGAGGGGTCCGGCGCGGTCCCGGCACCCCGTTCGCCGGGTTTGTGCCCACCGGTCCTGAAGGGCGCCGGCCGGCGGACCGTACGGATCCGGTGGGCTCTCTTCCCCTCCCCCGGAGCGGCCCGCGCTCCTCGCCACCGCGCACGGAAGGACTCGGGGTGGCCCGGGGTGCCCCGGGTGCCCCGGGTGCCCCAGCGCGACGCGCACACCGGTCGCCGAACGGACGTCCGCGCGCCGGCCGGCCGGGCCGCACCAGGCGACACCTGGGCGCAGGGCTCCCCCGGGGGCCGCACCAGGCGGACACTTAGCCGGCAGGACTCCCGCCGGGCCTCGCCAGGCGGACACCCGGCCCCCAGGCCCCCGGGGCCGCGCCACGCGGACACGCGGGGCTCCCCCCGGGGCCGCGCCCCGCGGACAGGCGCCCCTCTCAGGGCGCCTCAGCCGCCCGACGTGTCCAGTTCCGCGTCCTCGCCGACGCCCGCGCAGTCGTACGGGTCCTTCAGCCAGCCGTCCGGGAGGACCACGCGGTTGTTGCCGGAGGTGCGGCCGCGGGGGCCGTCGGCGCCGACGGGCCAGGGCTGGTCGAGGTCCAGTTCGTCCAGGCCGGCCCGCAGGTCGGCCAGGGAGGAGGTGACCGCGAGCCGCTTGCGCATCTCGGAGCCGACCGCGAACCCCTTCAGGTACCAGGCGACGTGCTTGCGGAAGTCGATGACGCCGCGCGACTCGTCGCCGATCCACTCGCCGAGCAGGGTGGCGTGCCGGACCATCACGTCGGCGACCTCGCGCAGGGCGGGCCGCGCGGCGAAGTCCGTACGGCCCTCGAAGGCGGCGACCAGGTCGGCGAAGAGCCACGGCCGGCCCAGGCAGCCGCGGCCCACGACCACGCCGTCGCAGCCGGTCTCGCGGACCATCCGCAGCGCGTCCTGGGCCGACCAGATGTCGCCGTTGCCGAGCACGGGGATCTCCGGGACGTGCTCCTTGAGGCGGGCGATGGCCTCCCAGTCGGCGGTGCCGCCGTAGTGCTGGGCGGCGGTGCGGCCGTGCAGGGCGATGGAGGTGACGCCCTCCTCGACGGCGATCCGGCCGGCGTCGAGGTAGGTGAGGTGGTCGTCGTCGATGCCCTTGCGCATCTTCATGGTGACCGGCAGGTCGCCCGCGCCGCTGACCGCCTCGCGCAGGATCGAGCGCAGCAGGTTGCGCTTGTAGGGCAGGGCGGAGCCGCCGCCCTTGCGGGTCACCTTGGGGACCGGGCAGCCGAAGTTCAGGTCGATGTGGTCGGCGAGGTCCTCCTCCGCGATCATGCGGACCGCCTTGCCGACGGTCGCCGGATCGACGCCGTACAGCTGGATCGAACGCGGCGTCTCGCTCGCGTCGAACCGGATCAGCTGCATGGTCTTCTCGTTGCGCTCGACCAGGGCCCGAGTGGTGATCATCTCGCTGACGAACAGGCCCTTGCCGCCGCTGAACTCCCTGCACAGCGTGCGGAAGGGCGCGTTGGTGATCCCGGCCATGGGGGCGAGGACCACGGGGGGCCGGACGGTGTGTGGGCCGATCTGGAGCGGGGACTCGGGCGTGGACATTCCCCCATTGTCCCGCACGGGCAGCGAACTTGTAACAGTCATTAGTTAACCGCACTATCGATATCGACTACGCTGGTGCACATGCCCGAGCTGAGTCACCGCCGGCGGCTGCTGGTGCTCGCGATCTGCTGCATGAGCCTGCTGATCGTGAGTCTGGACAACACCGTCCTGAACGTCGCCCTGCCCTCCCTGCAGCGCGAGCTGCACGCCGCTACGTCCGGTCTGCAATGGACGATCGACGCCTACACCCTGGTGCTGGCCTCCCTGCTGATGCTGGCCGGCTCCACCGCCGACCGGATCGGCCGCAAGCGCGTCTTCATGACCGGCCTCGTCGTCTTCGGCATCGGCTCGCTGCTGTGCTCCCTGGCCCCGAACCTCGAACTGCTCGTCGTCTTCCGCATGGTGCAGGCCGTCGGCGGCTCGATGCTCAACCCGGTCGCCATGTCGATCATCACCAACACCTTCACCGACCCGCGCGAACGCGCCCGCGCCATCGGCGTGTGGGGCGCCGTGGTCGGCATATCCATGGCCGCCGGGCCGCTGGTCGGCGGGCTGCTGGTGGAGTCCGTCGGCTGGCGCTCGATCTTCTGGCTCAACCTGCCCGTCGGCCTCGCCGCGATCCTGCTCACCCTCCGCTTCGTCCCCGAGTCCCGCGCCCCCAGGGCCCGCCGCCCCGACCCGGTCGGCCAGGTGCTCGTCATCGCCCTGTTCGGCGCGCTGACGTACGCGATCATCGAGGCCCCGGACGCGAGCGCCACCGTGGTCCTGCCGTTCGCCGCCGTCGCGCTCGCCGCGCTGCTCGGCCTGCTGTGGTACGAGCCGCGCCGCACCGAACCCCTCATCGACCTGCGCTTCTTCCGCTCCGCCCCGTTCAGCGGGGCCACGGTCATCGCGGTCAGCGGCTTCGCGGCGCTCGGCGGTTTCCTGTTCCTGTCCACGCTGTACCTGCAGAACGTACGCGGTCTGGACGCCCTGCACGCCGGACTGTGGATGCTGCCGATGGCGGCGCCCACGTTCCTGTGCGCCCCGCTGTCCGGACGGCTGGTCGGCACCCGGGGGCCGCGGCTGCCGCTGCTGATCGCCGGGACCGCGATGACGGCGAGCGCGGTGCTGTTCGCGCTCTTCGAGGCCGAGACGTCGAACGCCACGCTGCTCGCCGGGTACGTCCTGTTCGGCATCGGCTTCGGCTTCGTCAACGCGCCCATCACCAACACCGCCGTGTCCGGCATGCCGCGTGCCCAGGCGGGGGTCGCCGCGGCCGTCGCCTCGACCAGCCGGCAGCTCGGCTCGACCCTCGGCGTCGCGGTGGTCGGCGCCCTGCTGGCGTCCGGGACCGGCTCGTCCTCGTACCGGGACACGTTCGTGTCGGCCGCCCGGCCCGGGTGGTGGGTGCTGGTGGCGTGCGGCGCGCTGGTGCTGGTGCTGGGCGCCCTCACCAGCGGCCGGTGGGCCCGGCGGACCGCCGAACGCACCGCCGACCGGCTCCAGGAGCACGAGGTGCGGCAGGCGGCGGGCGTCGGCGCCTGACCGGAGCGCGGAATCTAAGAGTTCCGTTCCACCGCGATGGCGTGCAGCTTCTCCAGGCGCTCCCGGGACTCCTCGTCCGCCGGGACGTAGGTGACCATGCGCGGGCCCGCCTCCGGGCTGAGCCACAGGTCGGTCTGGTCGACGGTGAGGCGGCCGACGCGGGCGTTGCGGAACTCCTTGCGCTTGCCGGCCGGCGCGACCACCTCGTGCCGGTCCCAGGCCTCGCGGAAGTCGGGCGACTCGCGCAGCCGCTTGAGCAGCGTCTTCCAGGCCGGGTCGGCGAGGTGGCCGGCCATCGCGGCCCGGAAGCGGGCCGCCATGATCCGGGTGGCCTCCTCCAGGTGCACGATCGACGAGCGCCACTGCGGGTTGGTGTACGCCAGGATCATGCAGTTGCGGTCCTCGGGCGGCACCGCCTCCAGGTCGCACAGGAGCAGGCCGTAGGTGCGGTTGTGGGCGAGGATGTCGTACCTGCTGTTCTGCAGGCAGGCCGGGTAGGGCTCGATCTGTTCCAGGAGGGCGCGCAGGGCCGGGGTGACCGACGGGCAGGTGGTCGTCGGCGCCGGATCGGTGGCACCGGCGAGCCGGAAGAGGTGGGCGCGCTCGCTGGGGTCGAGCAGCAGGGTGCGGGCGAGGGCGTCCAGGACCTGCGCGGAGACCTGGATGTCGCGGGCCTGTTCGAGCCAGGTGTACCAGGTGACGCCGACCGCCGAGAGGTGGGCGACCTCCTCGCGGCGCAGGCCCGGGGTGCGGCGGCGGGCACCGCGCGGCAGGCCGACCCGCTCGGGGGCGATGTGCTCGCGCCGGTGCCGCAGGAAGGCGGCCAGCTCGTGCCGCCGGATCTCGGAGGCCGCGGACTCCCGCAGCCGCCCGGCCTGCTCCTGCCCGGCGCCGGCCGGGCCGCCGGGCGCCGCGCCGGCCCCCGGTGCCGCCGGGACGCGCGCAGCCTCCCGTACGGCCGCCGCCCGCGGTGCCGCCGCGGCCGCCGCCGTCCCTGCCGGGGCCGTCCTCACCGCCGGCTCCGCCGTCGCCGTCCGTGCCGCCGTCTCCTGGGCCATGGTGGTCATGCCTCCAGCCTGCCGCCGCGCCGACCCTGTTTCCAGGTACTCCGGCTACCAGGATAAGGACACTCTGGTACCTGTCTCGCTCCGGTCGCAGGCTCGGATGCGTGACCACCCGAACCATCTCCTCCCGCACCGTCCGCACGGCCGTGGCGCCCCCGGCGCTGGGCGGCCCCGGACTGTTCACGGTGCTGCTGGGCGCGGCACTCCCCCTCATCGACTTCTTCATCGTCAACGTCGCCCTGCCCACGATGGGCAAGGACCTCCACGCGAGCGAGGCCGTCCTCGAACTCGTCGTGGCCGGTTACGGGGTGGCCTACGCCGTGCTGCTCGTCCTGGGCGGCCGGCTCGGCGACCTCTTCGGCCGGCGCCGGCTCTTCCTGGGCGGCATGGCGGCCTTCGGCCTGACCTCGCTGGCCTGCGGTCTCGCGCCGGACGCCTGGTCCCTGGTCGGGGCGCGGGTGGCGCAGGGCGCGGCGGCGGCGGCGATGCTGCCGCAGGTCCTCGCCACCATCCAGGCGGCGACCGAGGGCCGCCGCCGGGCCAGAGCGATGGGCCTGTACGGCGCGACGGCCGGCCTGTCCATGGTGGCCGGGCAGATCCTCGGCGGTGTCCTGGTCGCGGCCGACCTGTGGGGCACCGGCTGGCGTTCGGTGTTCCTGGTGAACGTGCCCGTCGCCCTCGTCGGCCTGGTGCTGGCCGCCAGGGCCGTCCCGGAGACCCGCTCGCAGCACCCGGAGCCGGTCGACGGCCCCGGCACGGTCCTGCTGGCGGCCTCCCTGCTGACCCTGCTGGTACCGCTCACCGAGGGCCGCGCGGCCCACTGGCCGCTGTGGACGTGGCTGTCGCTGGCCGCCTTCCCGCTGGCGGCCGCCGGGTTCTACGCCGTCGAGCGGCGCGCGGACCGGCAGGGCCGTACGCCGCTGGTGCCGCCGAGCCTGTTCCGGCTGCTGTCCCTGCGCCGCGGCCTCGCGCTGATCGTGCCGTTCTCCGTCGGGTTCAGCGGCTTCATGTTCGTCATCGCGGTGGCGCTGCAACAGGGCGCCGGCCTCGGTCCGGTCCCGGCGGGGCTGGCGCTCGCGCCCATGGCCGTCGCCTTCTTCCTCGTCTCGCTGGCCGGGCCCCGGCTGGTCGCCCGGTACGGCACGCGGGTGGTGACGGCGGGCGCGGTCGTGCAGCTGGCGGGCGTGGGCCTGCTGGCGCTGACCGTCCGGGAGTCCTGGCCGCAGGTGGGCTTCACGGAGCTGCTGCCGGGTGCGGCCGTGGCCGGTGCGGGGCAGGCGATGCAGCTGCCCGTCATCTTCCGGATCATCCTCTCCGAGGTGCCGGCCGCACGGGCGGGCGTCGGCAGCGGGGTCATGGTCACCGCCCAGCAGTCTTCGCTGGCGCTGGGCGTGGCCACCCTGGGCACGCTGTTCCTGTCCCTGGTCCCCGGCCTCGGCATGCGGGACGCGCTGGTGATCACCCTGCTCGTCCAGCTGGCCGGGATCGTCCTGACGGGCCTGCTGAGCCTGCGGCTGCCCCGCACGATCGGCTGACGGCCGGAAATCGTCACCGTGTGTGACCGAATGGTCAAAGGTAAGAAACAGGTCAAGTGATCCACCCCTCTGACCTGCCGATTTACCTCAAAGCCGTCTCCTTACCGACCAGTTCCGGAGCCCGCCGACATGCCGCGCGAACGAACCCGGGCAAATCTGGAGGAGCGCGAGCAGCCCCCCGGGGCGGCCATCGCGCCGCAGGGGGGAATCCGTCGACCAACGGGAGACCACCATGTCTGTCACCACCAGCCGCCGCTGGGTCCGTGCGCTCGCCGCCGGCGCCCTGTCCGCCGCCCTCGTGTCGGCCGGGTCGGCCACCGCCCTGGCCGCGAACGACGCGCCGCAGGCCAAGCCGAGCCCGACCCACAGCATGATGCCGGCCAAGGAATCGATCACGGTCAAGGCCAGCCACTCCAAGGTCAAAGCCGGGCAGAGCGTGACGCTCACCGGCCGCACCGCCGACATGGCGGCCGGCGCCAAGCTCACCGTCCAGCACCTGAACAACGGCAAGTGGACGACGCTGCGCGCGACCACGGTGGTCAAGAAGGGCAACACCTACACGGTGACCACCAAGCTCGCCGCCAAGGGCAAGCAGCACCTGCGCGTGGTGCACGGGGCGACGCACTCCAAGACGATCACCGTCGACGTGACCTGAACCCGGGACGAGACGGCGCTAACGCGCCAGTAGTCCCCGCAGCAGCAGGTCCAGGAGGAGGTCGAACTCCTCCTGGACACCCGGCCGCTCCCACTGCCCCGCGTAACCCGGGTCGTGGTAGCGGCCGGTGGCGTGGAAGAGGGCGCGGGCCGTGGCCGCCGGGTCGGCGACCGCGAAGACCCCGGCGGCCACGCCCGCCTCGACGATGCCGGTCAACTGGGCGGTCAGCTCGGCGATGTGCTGCTCGACCGCCGCGACGTTCTCCTCGGCGAGCGCCGAGTACGTGGCGAACATCTCGGGATCGTCGCCCGCCTTGCGGCGCTTGGCGTCGAACAGCGCCTGGAACCAGGCGCGCAGCCGCTCCCGGGGGTCGGGCCCGTCCCCGGCCGCGATCCCCACCAGGGCGTCGTGCGTCCGGTCCAGCCACCGCTTCGTCACCGCCTCGCGCAGCGCCGCCTTGGTGCGGAAGTGGCGGTAGACACTGCCGTGGCTGACGCCGAGCGCGCGGGCCACGTCCACCACGGTGGCCTTCGCCGGCCCGTGGCGGCGCAGCACCTCCTCGGTCGCCTCGATGATGCGCTCGGCGGTCAGGGTCTCAGCAGCGGGTGACATGCCTAGACCGTACCCAAACGCCTGTCCGGCGCGGCGGTCAGTGCTCGCTGTCCAGGTGCGCCATCTGCGCCTCGGGGTAGCGCGCGCCGGCCGCCGCGTCCGCCGGTACGGCCTCCTCGATCGCCGCCAGGTCGGCCGCGTCCAGCGTGACGTCGAGCGCGCCCAGGGCCTCGGTGAGGCGCTCGCGGCTGCGGGCGCCGATCAGCGGCACGATGTCCTCGCCGCGCGAGAGCACCCAGGCGATGGCGGTCTGCGCCACCGTGACGCCCTTGCCGTCGGCGATCTTCCGCAGCGCCTCGACGAGGTCCAGGTTGTGCTGGAGGTTCTCGCCCTGGAAGCGGGGCGAGACGGCGCGGAAGTCGGTCGGGGCGAGCTGCCGGTCACGGGTGAAGTGCCCGGAGATCAGTCCGCGCGACAGGACGCCGTAGGCGGTGACGGCGATGCCCAGCTCGCGGGTGGTGGGCAGGATGGCGGCCTCGATGCCGCGCGAGATCAGCGAGTACTCGATCTGGAGGTCGGAGATCGGCGCGGTGGCGGCGGCGCGGCGGATGGTGTCGGCGCCCGCCTCGCTGAGGCCGATGTGGCGGACGTGTCCCTTCTCGACCAGCTCCGCGATGGCGCCGACGGTCTCCTCGATCGGCACGTCGGGGTCGACGCGGGCGATCCGGTAGACGTCGATGTGGTCGACGCCCAGGCGCTGGAGCGAGTAGGCGGCGAAGTTCTTCACGGCGGCGGGCCGGCCGTCGTAGCCGCTCCAGTTGCCGTCGGGGTCGCGCAGGGCGCCGAACTTCACGCTGGTCAGAGCCTGCTCGCGCAGGACGGCGGGGGCGGTGCGCAGGGCTTCGCCGAGCAGCATCTCGTTGTGGCCCATGGCGTAGAAGTCGCCGGTGTCGAAGAGGGTCACGCCCGCGTCGAGGGCGGCGTGCACGGTGGCGATCGACTCGGCCCGGTCCGCCTCGCCGTACAGCGCGGACATGCCCATGCAGCCGAGACCGAGGGCGGAGACCTGGGGGCCGGTGGTTCCGAGGGAGCGGGTGTTCATCGTCATGGCTCCACCTTGGCATGACAGCTGACAGATTTCAATATCTGTCATTCCATACTTGCCACTTCTTGCGGACACCCCGCCATCGGTCCAGACCTCTTGACGAAAGGTCTGGACCATAGGACTGTCATGTCTGCGACACCCGCGCCACCCCCCACCCGCGCGCCGTCCCGCCGGGCCCAGCACCCTCGCGCGCGCCACCTCACCGCCCCCTCAGCGCCACTCACCCACCCCCGCCCGCCACCTCACCGCACCCCACCGGGAGGCCGCCCATGCTCCGCCGGATCCGCCGGACACCCCGCCTGCTCGCCGCCGCGCTGGCCACCGCCTGCCTCGCGCCGCTCGCCCTGTCCCTGTCGTCCCCCGCGGCCTCGGCCGCCCCCGCCACGGCGGACGCCGCCACCTGCGCCGTGAAGTCCCGGCCCGCCGGCAAGGTGCTCCAGGGCTACTGGGAGAACTGGGACGGCTCCTCCAACGGCGTCCACCCGCCCTTCGGCTGGACCCCGGTCACCGACTCCCGGATCGCGGCGCACGGCTACAACGTGCTCAACGCGGCCTTCCCGGTGATCCTGTCCGACGGGACGGCGCTGTGGGAGGACGGCATGGACTCGGGCGTGAAGGTCGCCACGCCCGAGGAGATGTGCGCGGCCAAGGCGTCCGGACAGACCATCCTGCTCTCCATCGGCGGCGCGGCGGCCGGCATCGACCTGAACTCGCAGGCGGTGGCGGACCGGTTCGTCGCGACGATCGTGCCGATCCTGCAGAAGTACAACTTCGACGGCATCGACATCGACATCGAGACCGGCCTGACCGGCAGCGGGAACATCGGCCAACTCTCCGCCTCGCAGGCCAACCTCATCCGCATCATCGACGGCATCCTGGCCCGGATGCCGTCGAACTTCGGGCTGACCATGGCACCCGAGACCGCCTACGTCACCGGCGGCAGCATCGTCTACGGCTCGATCTGGGGCGCCTACCTGCCCGTCATCAAGAAGTACGCCGACAACGGCCGGCTGTGGTGGCTGAACATGCAGTACTACAACGGCAGCATGTACGGCTGCTCCGGCGACTCCTACTCGGCCGCGACCGTGCAGGGCTTCACCGCCCAGACCGACTGCCTGAACAAGGGCCTGGTGGTCCAGGGCACCACCATCAGGGTCCCCTACGACAAGCAGGTGCCCGGCCTGCCCGCCCAGCCGGGCGCGGGCGGCGGCTACATGTCCCCCTCCCTGGTCTCCCAGGCCTGGAACCACTACGGCAACGGCCTCAAGGGGCTGATGACCTGGTCGCTCAACTGGGACGGCTCGAAGAACTGGACCTTCGGCGACAACGTGAAGGCGCTCCAGGGCCGTTGAGGCCGCCGGGAACGCAGAACGCCGTACGGCCGCCGGTGATCCGGCGGCCGTACGGCGTCGGGGACGCTCCCGGGAGGGGCCCGGTCAGCAGCCGATCAGGCGGGCGGCCAGGTAGCCCTCGATCTGGTCCAGGGAGACGCGCTCCTGCTTCATGGAGTCACGCTCGCGGACGGTGACCGCGTTGTCGTCCAGGGTGTCGAAGTCGACGGTGACGCAGTACGGCGTGCCGATCTCGTCCTGGCGGCGGTAGCGGCGGCCGATGGCGCCGGCGTCGTCGAACTCGATGTTCCAGTGCTGGCGCAGCGCCTGGGCCAGGCCCTTGGCCTTCGGGGACAGCTCCGGGTTGCGGGACAGCGGCAGCACCGCGGCCTTCACCGGGGCCAGGCGGTGGTCCAGGCGCAGCACCGTGCGCTTCTCCATCTTGCCCTTGGCGTTGGGCGCCTCGTCCTCGACGTAGGCGTCGAGCAGGAACGCCAGCATCGCGCGGCCGACACCGGCCGCGGGCTCGATGACGTACGGCGTCCAGCGCTCGCCGGCCTCCTGGTCGTAGTAGGCGAGGTCCTGGCCGGAGGCCTTGGCGTGGGCACCGAGGTCGTAGTCGGTGCGGTTGGCGACACCCTCCAGCTCGCCCCACTCGTTGCCGCCGAACTGGAAGCGGTACTCGATGTCGGCGGTGCGCTTGGAGTAGTGGGAGAGCTTCTCCTTGGGGTGCTCGTACCAGCGCATGTTCTCTTCACGCAGGCCCAGGCCGGTGTACCAGTTCCAGCGCTGCTCCATCCAGTACTCGTGCCACTTCTCGTCCTCGCCCGGCTTGACGAAGAACTCCATCTCCATCTGCTCGAACTCGCGGGTGCGGAAGATGAAGTTGCCCGGCGTGATCTCGTTGCGGAACGACTTGCCCATCTGGGCGATGCCGAACGGCGGCTTGCGGCGCGAGGTGGTCTGCACCTGGGCGAAGTTGGTGAAGATGCCCTGGGCGGTCTCCGGGCGCAGGTAGGCGACGGAGCCGGTGTCCTGGGTGGGGCCGAGGTGGGTGGAGAGCAGGCCGGAGAACTGCTTGGGCTCGGTGAACTGGCCCTTGTTGCCGCAGTTGGGGCAGTTGACGTCGGCCAGGCCGTTCTCCGGGAGGCGGTGGTGCTTGGCCTCGTAGGCCTCCTCCAGGTGGTCCGCGCGGAACCGCTTGTGACAGGCGGTGCACTCGGTCAGCGGGTCCGTGAAGGTGGCGACGTGGCCGGAGGCGACCCACACCTCGGTGGCCAGGATCACGGACGAGTCGATACCGACCACGTCCTCGCGCGACGTCACCATGTAGCGCCACCACTGGCGCTTGAGGTTCTCCTTCAGCTCGACGCCCAGCGGCCCGTAGTCCCAGGCGGCGCGCTGGCCGCCGTAGATCTCACTGCAGGGGAATACGAAGCCACGGCGCTTGCTCAGGCTGACGATGGTGTCGATCTTGTCGGCGGCCACGGTGCTCTCTTCATTACGACGACGGGCGACGAAGCGACGGCTGCGCTTCGACGAAGCGAGACGCTTCAGAGCGAATGCTTCAGGGTACCGGCGCAGGCTCCCCCTCAATCAAATCGGTGCCGGACAGCGGCCCGGTCAGCGGCCTCCGGGGCCCCTGACAGGGGATTGTTGACAACGGTTTCCATTTTTGTTGAAAATGACTGTCATGAACGCACGACGTCACCTCATATCCGGGACCGCTCTCGCCGCGTCCTGCGCCCTCGGCCTCGGCGCCCTCACCGCCTGCTCCTCCGCCGACGCGGCCGGCGGCAGCGGGAAGTACGACGTCGTCGCGTCCTTCTATCCGATGGCCTTCCTCGCCGAGCGCATCGGCGGCGGCCACGTCCACGTCACCAGCCTCACCCAGCCCGGCCAGGAGCCGCACGACCTGGAGATCAGCGCCAAGCAGACCGCCCAGCTCCAGGAGTCCGACGCCGTCCTCTACCTCAAGGGACTCCAGCCCTCCGTCGACGAGGCGGTCGCCCAGTCCGGGGTGAAGACCAAGGTCGACGCCGCCTCCCTGACCACCCTGGAGGAGCACGGCAACGAGGTCGGCGGGCACGCCGCCGCGCACGACACCCACGAGGGCGAGGAGTCCGGCGGCAAGGACCCGCACATCTGGCTCGACCCGGTCCGCTACGCACAGGTCGCCCAGGGCGTCGGCAAGGCCCTGGAGAAGGGCGACCCGGACCACGCGGCCGACTACCGCAAGAACACCGCGGCCCTGGTCCAGCAGCTCGACGAGCTGAACACCCGCTTCGAGAAGGGCCTCGCGCACACCACCTCGAAGGTCTTCCTCACCACCCACGCCGCCTTCGGCTACCTCGCCGAGCGCTACGGCCTGACCGAGGAGGCCGTCAACGGCCTCGACCCGGAGTCCGAGCCCAGCGCCGCCCGGGTCAGGGACCTGGAGCGGATGGCGAAGGCCGACGGCGTCACCACCGTCTTCTACGAGACGCTCGTCAGCGACAAGACCGCCCGGACCATCGCCGCGGACGCGGGCCTGAAGACCGACATCCTGGACCCGCTCGAAGGCATCACCGAGAAGTCCCGGGGCACCGACTACTTCTCGGTCCAGGAGGCCAACCTCAAGGCGCTCCAGCAGGCGCTGGGCGCCAAGTGACCGACACCGGGGAGCAGACCATGGGCGAACCCGTCATAGCCATGCGCCAGGTGCGCGCCGACCTCGGCGCCCGCCCCGTGCTGCGCGGCATCGACCTCACCGTGCACCGGGGCGAGGTGGTCGCGCTGCTCGGCGCCAACGGCTCCGGCAAGTCGACGGCCGTACGCAGCCTCATCGGCCAGGTGCCGGTCAGCGGCGGCGAGATCGAGCTGTTCGGCACCCCCCGGCGCCGCTTCGGCGACTGGGCGCGCGTCGGCTACGTGCCGCAGCGCACCACCGCCGCCGGCGGCGTCCCGGCGACCGTCACCGAGATCGTCTCCTCCGGGCGGCTCTCCCGCACCCGCTTCGGCGTCTTCCGCACCGCCGACCGCGAGGCCGTGCGCCGCGCCCTGGACCTGGTCGGCATGGCGGACCGCGCCAAGGACCCGGTGGACGCCCTCTCCGGCGGCCAGCACCAGCGGGTGCTGATCGCCCGCGCGCTCGCCGCCGCCCCCGAACTGCTGATCATGGACGAGCCCATGGCGGGCGTCGACCTGGCCAGCCAGGAGGTGCTGGCGCGGACCCTGCGGGAGCAGGTCGCCGCCGGGACCACGGTGCTGCTGGTGCTGCACGAGCTGGGCCCGCTGGAGCCGCTGATCGACCGGGCGGTCGTGCTCCGCGACGGCTGCGTCGTGCACGACGGCCCGCCCCCGAAGGCGGTCGGCCGGCACGCCCTGCCCGGCCACGACCACGCCCACCCGTCACCCGCCACCGCCCTTGCCGGAGGTGCTTCGCACCACTGCCTCGACCCCAACGCCGCCGCCGGCGGCGCCGCGCCGATCCGTACGGGACTGCTGAGCTGATGGACTTCCTGAACTACGCCTTCATGCAGCGGGCGCTGCTGGCCGCCGTGCTGGTCGGCATCACCGCGCCCGCCGTCGGCATCTACCTGGTCCAGCGCCGCCAGGCGCTGATGGGCGACGGCATCGGGCACGTGGCGATGACCGGCGTCGGCCTGGGCTTCCTGCTCTCCGCCTCCCCGGTGTGGATGGCCACGGCCGTCTCCGTGCTCGGCGCGGTCCTCATGGAGCTGATCCGCTGGTACGGCCGCACCCGCGGCGACATCGCCCTCGCGATGCTCTTCTACGGCGGCATGGCGGGCGGTGTCATGTTCATCAACCTCGCCCCGGGCGGCTCCAACGCCAACCTGACCTCGTACCTCTTCGGCTCGCTCTCCACGGTCTCGCAGTCCGACGTCGTGGCGATCTGCCTGCTGGCGGCCTTCGTCGTCCTGGTCACGCTGGGTCTGCGCCGCCAGTTGTTCGCGGTCAGCCAGGACGAGGAGTTCGCCCGGGTCACCGGTCTGCCGGTGCGCGCCCTGAACCTGCTGACGGCCGTCACGGCGGCGGTCACGGTGACGGTCGCGATGCGCGTGGTCGGACTGCTGCTCGTCTCCGCGCTCATGGTGGTCCCGGTGGCCGCCGCCCAGCAGCTCACCCGCAGCTTCGCCGCGACCTTCGCCGTCGCCGTCGCCATCGGCGTGAGCGTGACGATCGGCGGCACCGTCACCTCCTACTATCAGGACGTACCCCCCGGTGCGACGATCGTCCTGCTGACCATCGCCGCGTTCATCGCCCTCACCGCGCTCGCCGCACCGCTGGCCCGGCGCCGCGCCCGGGCGCTCGCCGCGGCCGGGTCCGCGGCCGCCCCCGCGGAGTGCGCGATCCCGGCCGCCCGGGGCGCCGCCGGGGAGGTCGGCGTCTGACCGGGCTCCGCCCGGGCTGGCACAATGGCCCCGGCAGGCGCAGACGTGAGGAGGCATCCGGTGACGACCGCAGGACCGCCCGTGAAGGGCCGCGCCACCCGGCAGCGCGCCGCCGTCGCGGCAGCCCTCGACGAGGTCGACGAGTTCCGCAGCGCGCAGGAACTCCACGACATGCTCAAGCACAAGGGCGACTCGGTGGGCCTGACCACCGTCTACCGCACCTTGCAGTCCCTCGCCGACGCCGGCGAGGTCGACGTACTGCGCACCTCCGACGGTGAGTCCGTCTACCGCCGCTGCTCCACCGGCGAGCACCACCACCACCTCGTCTGCCGCGTCTGCGGCAAGGCGGTCGAGGTGGAGGGCCCGGCCGTGGAGAAGTGGGCGGAGGCCATCGCGGCGGAGCACGGCTTCGTCAACGTCGCCCACACGGTGGAGATCTTCGGCACCTGCGCGGAGTGCGCGGCGACGGAGACCCGGCCGCACTGACGCGGGGCCGGCACGGGCGGGGCCCGCGGCCGTGGCCGCGGGCCCCGCCCGTGCCGGTGAGCCCGTCGCGTCCGCCCGGGCGTCCCTCTCAGCGCCGTCCGAAGCAGCGCTCCAGCTCGTCCAGGTCGTAGAAGGCGCTGCCCCTGGCGATCGGGCGGCAGCCGGTCTTGAACGCGGTCTCCTTCTCGTTGTAGAGCATGCGCACCAGGTAGCGGCCGCCCTTGGCGAAGACGTCCCACTGGATGTTCGTGCCCAGCGGTGACACGTCCGCGCCGCGCCAGGGGTTGTCCTTGTAGGTGTACGGGTGCTGCGGCGACACCGGCTCCGTACTGCCCGGCAGCCCCATCAGCGCGGCCAGCGGGATGATCTCCTCGGCGTGCGTGAACCGCAGTTCGGCGCCCTTGTCGTTGGTGCCCGCACGCTTGGTCTCGACCTGCTCGAAGAAGTCGTCCAGCAGGACGCCGGCCATCTCGTAGGTGATGTCGCTGCCGGCGAACCCGGGGCCCTTCTCGTAGAAGTCCTCGGCGTCCCCGAGGTAGCCGAACCAGTCGGCGTCCTTCGCGGAGAGGTAGCGGTCCATGTCCCAGCCCTCGCCCCGGGGGCTCTCCTCGCGCATGGCGGGGGCGATGGCGTACAGGTTGTAGACGGCGGTGGCCGCGTCGACGGCGCTGCCGAGCGAGGCGAACTCGCCGTTCTCGATCCGCCGCACGAACGGCTCCCGGAACAGCCGGCGCAGCACGCCGCGGGCGTGCGCGTGGGTCGCGGGCTGGTCGGTGAGGCTCTTCAGGGTGGCCGCGAGCCGCTGGTCGTTCTCGATGTAGTCGCGGTAGGCGGCGCCACCGGCCGCCTTGTGGAAGTAGAGCAGGTCCTTGTCGGTGCGCACGGGCCCGATCAGCGGCTTCAGCTCCGGGTCGGCGTCGGCGAGGCCGCCGGCGAACCGCTCGCCGCTGGCCACCGCCCGCCCCTGCCCCGAGCTGACCAGGTCGATCTTCTCGCCCTTGCCGGCGATCTTCGCGAACAGCTCCGGCATCCGCTGCCGCAGCCGCACCGCCGTGTCCCGCATCTCCTGCTCGCCGCGCCCGCTGAGGTTGCCGTAGCCGACCTTGTCCATGGCGGCCAGCAGGGCGCGCACGACCGGCCCGAACTCCTCGCCCCGGTCCGTGAGCTGCCCCTCGGCGGCGGCCTTCTCCCACAGGGCGAGGACGAGGTCGCCGTCCTCGCTGTCGCCGGCCGCGCGGGAGCCGTGCCGGGAGACGTCCTCGGTGAAGACGGGCGTGAACCCGGCGGGCGGCTTCTGGTAGGTGCGGGGGTTCTGCTGCGGGGCGTACGGCGCCTTGGTGCCGTAGCTGTCGCGGTCGTGACCGCTGTGGCCGTGGCTGCCGTGGAGGGCACGGCCGTGGGTGCCGCGGTGCGCGGACCGGTCGGCGGCCGTGGCCTGCGCGGGCAGGACGGCGACGAGGGCGGTGCACAGGGCGAGGACGGGGGTGACACGCTTCATGACGCGCATCGTGGGTGACCCCCGTGAACCCCCGGTGACCAGCAGGTGTCCATGGTCACCGGGTACCCCCGCGCCACGGGCACTCCCGCTCCGCGGAGCGCCCTGCCCCCGGCTCCCCCGTCCCCGCGAGATCCGTCCGCCCTACGGCGTGTCCTGCCTGCCCTCCATGGCGAGCAGTTCCTCGTTGGGGATGGCACCGCCGAAGCGGCGGTCGCGGGAGGCGAACTCCACGCAGGCCCGCCACAGGTCACGGCGGTCGAAGTCGGGCCACAGCACGTCCTGGAAGACCATCTCGGCGTACGCGCTCTGCCAGAGGAGGTAGTTGGAGGTGCGCTGCTCGCCGCTCGGACGCAGGAACAGGTCCACGTCCGGCATGTCCGGGTAGTACAGGTACCTCTGGATGGTCTTCTCGGTGACCTTGGCCGGGTCGAGGCGGCCGGCCGCCACGTCCTCGGCCATCGCCTTCGCCGCGTCCGCCAGCTCCGCCCGGCCGCCGTAGTTCATGCAGAAGTACAGCGTGATCAGGTCGTTGTCCTTGGTCTGCTCCTGGGCGACCTGCAACTCCTTGGCGACCGACTTCCACAGCCGGGGCATCCGGCCCACCCAGCGCACCCGGACGCCGAGCCCGTCGAGCTGGTCGCGGGACTTGCGGATGAAGTCCCGGTTGAAGTTCATCAGGAAGCGCACCTCGTCGGGCGAGCGCTTCCAGTTCTCGGTGGAGAACGCGTACAGCGAGATGTTGCGCACGCCGATCTCGATCCCGCCCTGGAGCACGTCGAGGACGCGTTCGGCGCCGACCTTGTGCCCCTCGGTGCGGGGCAGCCCGCGCTGCTTGGCCCAGCGGCCGTTGCCGTCCATGACGATCGCCACGTGCTCCGGGACCAGCTCGCCCGGCAGCTTCGGCGCACGCGCGCCGGACGGATGCGGCTCGGGCGCGTCGTACTCGCGGCGCCGGCCTCCCAGGAACCCGCGTACGGCCATGTGCTCCTCGTCTCCCTCTGGTCCCTCTTGCTTGCTTCTACTTCTCGACGTACCTGAGCGAGCGCAGGCCGCGCTCCAGGTGCCAGTGCAGATAGGCGGACACCAGCCCGCTGCCCTCGCGCACGTACCGCGGCTCGCAGGCGTCGGCGGTCGTCCAGTCCCCCGTGAGCAGCGCGCCCAGCAGCGCGAGCGTCTGCGGCGAGGGTACGACACTGCCCGGCACCCGGCAGTCGACGCAGACCGAGCCGCCGGAGGCCACCGAGAAGAACCTGTTGGGCCCCGGCATCCCGCACTTCGCGCAGTCGCCGAAGCTGGGCGCGTAGCCGTTGACGGCCAGCGAGCGCAGCAGGAACGCGTCGAGGACGAGGTGCGGGGCGTGCTCACCGCGGGCGAGGGTGCGCAGTCCGCCGACCAGCAGCAGGTACTGCTGGACGGCCGGTTCGCCCTCGTGGTCCGTGAACCGCTCGGCCGTCTCCAGCATGGCCGTCCCGGCGGTGTACCGGGCGTAGTCGGTCACGATCCCGCCGCCGTACGGAGCGATGGTCTCGCTCTGCGTGCACAGCGGCAGCCCGCGCCCGACCAGCTCGCTGCCCCGCGCGAAGAACTGCACGTCCACGTGCGAGAAGGGCTCCAGCCGGGCCCCGAACTTGGATTTCGTGCGCCGCACCCCGCGGGCCACGGCACGCACCCGGCCGTGACCCCGCGTGAGCAGTGTGATGATCCGGTCCGCCTCACCCAGCTTCTGGGTGCGCAGCACGATGCCGTCGTCGCGGAACAGACTCATGCGCCCATTGTCGCGCACGGCGGGAGCGGCCCCGTCCCTCCTTCAGGGCACCTCCCCCCGGCTGCGGGCGTTCGCGTACGCCGTCGCCGCGCTGAGCCGCTCGGCCGGGGTGGCCGCCCGCACCAGCTCCGGCGGGCAGTCCCACTCCCGGCCGCCGCCGAGGGGGCGCAACTGGACGTACGGTCCCTCGTGGCCCATGACCACGCCGATCCGCCCGGTGCCGGTGTCGAGGGCGTAAGTCCCGACCGGCGGACACGGGCCGCTCACCGCAGGACCGCGGCGAGCCGTGCGGCCGTCTCCACGGAGCAGCGGCCCAGCTCCACCAGCGGGCAGGGCGCCTCGCGGGCGAGCCCGGCCGGGTCGAGCCCGAGCGAGGGCAGGGTGATTCCGGCTTTTCCGAGAGCGGTACGCAATTCAACGATTGTTTCCTCCGCTTCCTGAACACAGACCGCCGAGTGAGCCGAGTGTTGCCGTGGTGCCACTGTGTGCTTCCTCCCTTTCTCTTTCTCCGGGATTTCCTTCATGCCGGAGTTTTACGCTTCGTGTCTCCACAGTGACGTTCCGCGTCTACACTCGGAAGGGTTTCGGGCCCTACAAGAAGAGGGCTGCACAAGGGGGTTGGCGATGGCCAACGGTTCACGCCAGGCGGTCTGGGAGTTCTTCGGCACGGAGCTGAAGCGGCGCCGGGAGAACACGGGGATGACGCAGGTGGAGCTGGGCGCGAAGGTCTTCGTCTCGGGCGGCTACATCGGCCAGTTCGAACAGGCGATCAGAAAACCACAGCTGGACGTGGCCCGGCGCATCGACGAGGTACTGCAAACCGACGGTATTTTCGAGCGGTTGTGCAGAAAGCTGATCGATGATCCGCGGTACGCGGAGTATTTCGCGAGGGCGGCGGAGCTGGAGGCGCTGGCCACTGAGATCTACGAGTTCGCGCCCGCACTGGTACCGGGACTGTTGCAGACACGGGATTACGCCTGGGCGGTCACCGTGTCGATGAACCCGTTCGCAGTGGACGAGTACATCGAGGAGAAGGTGGCAGGCCGCCTGGAACGAGCGCGCATCCTCCAGGACGCCGCGCGTCCGATGTACTGGGTGGTGCTGCACGAGAACGCACTGCGTATCCCGGTCGGAGGACCGGCGGCAATGGCGGAGCAGCTCGAAAGCATCGCGCGGATGGCGCATGAGCGGACGGCAGTGGTGCAGGTGCTGCCGTACGCGGCTGGCCCATACGCACTCATGAACGGGATGCTGACGCTCATGGAGTTCGACGACGCCCCGACAACGGCCTATACAGAAGCGGTGTATTCGGGGAACCTGCTGGACAACCCAGCCGTGGTCAAGCGTGCCCGGGCCGCATACGATCAGATCAGGGCCGCCGCGCTGTCGCCGGAGGCATCCCTGGCAATGATCGAGTCTGCGGCGGAGGACTTCAGACGATGCGCGAGTACGACTTGACCAAGGCCCGCTGGCGGAAGAGCACCTTCAGCGATGGCAACGGCGGAAGCTGCGTAGAGGTCGCATACGACTTCCCCGGCGCCGCCCGCTGGCGCAAGAGCACGTACAGCGACGGCAACGGCGGCGACTGCCTCGAAGTGGCCGACGGAGTCCCCGGCATCGTCCCCGTCCGGGACAGCAAAGTCCCGGACGGCCCCGTGCTGGTCGTGCGGGCGGCGGCCTGGGCCCGCTTCGTCGGGGACGTGGTGCGCCCCGGCGCGGGCGGTGTCTGATCGGGCAGCGCGCTGCTGGAGACCGACAGCAGCGCGGGCGCGGTCTCGCGGGGCGGTGGCGGCACCGCCCCATGGTGCACGGCACCGGCAACCGGCCGGAAGCAGGTCACCGGCCAACTCCGTGAAGAGGGCGCTCCCTAGGGATCACTGAGGGGGTAAACCCCCGGACGGGAAAACCAGTTGGCCGGATGGGGCGGGACGCGCCGGTCCGCGAGGCTCCTCTCATGACGACACAGCGCACGGACACCACCACCCGCACCCGCAGCCGCCGCAGAGCCGCCCTCGTCGGGGTCTCCGCGGTCCTCCTCGGGGCCACCGCGCCCGTGACGGCGTCGGCCGCCGCCGCTGCCCCGCCCCGGCAGGACACCCTCGCCTGGACGACGTGCGCGGGCACCGGTCTCGACCCGCGCCGGCAGTGCGCGACCCTGGACGTCCCCATGGACTACGCCGACCCGCACGGCCCGAGCATCTCGATCGCCCTCTCCCGCATCCCGAGCGAGAAGCCGTCCGCACGGCGCGGGACGCTGCTGCTGATCCCGGGCGGACCCGGCGGGTCCAGCCTCAACGACCCCTCGGGGAAGGGGCAGAAGCTCCCCGAGGAGGTGCGCGAGAAGTACGACCTGGTCGGCTTCGCACCGCGCGGCCTGGCGCCCTCCACGGCCGTGGACTGCGGACTCGACCACGGCGACCTGGCCACCTCCCGACTGCGCCCGTGGCCGGCCGCCGACGGCTCGATCGCGGGGAACCTGACCGACGCGCGGCGCATGGCACAGGCCTGCGCGAAGAACGGCGGGGAGCTGATCCGGCACCTCGGCACGGTGAACGAGGCCCGCGACATCGACCGCGTCCGGGCGGCGCTCGGCGAGGACAAGCTGTCCGCGTGGGGCGTGTCGTACGGGACGTACGTGGGAGCCGTCTACAACCAGCTCTTCCCGCGGCGCGTCGACCGCATGGTGCTGGACAGCAACGACAACCCGGACCCGGCCCTGGTCAACCGTGCCTGGCTGGGCGCACACGAGCAGGGCGTGGAGGACACCTTCCCCGACTTCGCGGCCTGGGCCTCCAGGCCCGGCAACCCGGACCGGGTGGCCGAGCGGGCCGAGGACGTACGGCCGCTGTTCCTGCGGCTCGCCGCCCGCCTGGACCGCACCCCGATCCCGTGGCCCGGCGCCAACCCCGAGGAGCTGAACGGGAACGTGCTGCGCCAGACCATGCTGGACACCTTCTACTCCCCGTCCAGGTACCCGGACCTGGCCAGGCTGATGCTGGCCGCGCAGCGGGGCACCGTACCGCCCGCGCCGCAGGGTCCCCCGGAGGCGGTGCTCCAGAACGTCGCGGCCGTGGGCGCCGGGACCCTGTGCAACGACGTCGCCTGGCCGCAGTCGGCGGCGGCGTACGAGAAGGACGTGGCGGACAGCCGCGCCGCGTACCCGCTCACGGCGGGCATGCCGCGCAACGCGATGCTGTGCGCCGCCTGGCCCTACCCGCCCCGGCAGGCCCCCGTGCGGATCACCGGCCACGGCCCGTCCAACGTGCTGCTCGTGCAGAACGAGCGCGATGTCGCCACCCCGCTCAGCGGCGCCCTGAAGCTCCGCTCGGCGCTGGGCCGGCGCGCGGTCATGGTCACCGTGAACTCCACGGGCCACGACGCCTACCTGGCCAACGGCAACGCCTGCGGCGACAGCACGGTCTCCCGCTTCCTGGCCACCGGCCGGCGCCCGGCGGCGGACGCGTACTGCCGCTGAGGGAAGGGGCCGCGGGGCTGCCGGGGGCCGCCCCGGCCGGCCCCGCTCAGCCCTGCTCGGTCCCGTCGACCATCCAGGTGCCGTCCTCCTCGTCGTCGACACGGACCTCCAGCTCCCGCACGCCCATGCCCGCCTCCCACAGTTCCGTGAAGCGCTTCATACGGTCCTGGACGTGGTCGTGGCGGGCGATGAGGCGGGTGCGGACGTTGACGTCCCGCAGGTCCTGGTCGATCTCGAAGGACACCTCCCCGTCGTAGACGACGAAGTCGTCGGTGGTGCCGCGCTGGAGGTGCGGCGGCAGCTCGGGCAGCACCGACACGCGCACCTCGATGCCCAGCACCTCCTGTTCCTCGCACAGCCGCAGCAGCCGGTCGTCGAGTTCGCGGGCGCTCGCCAGCAGGAACACCCTGCGGATCGTCACGCCACGCTCCTGCACCGCCTCCTTCTGCGCCTGGAGGTAGCGGGCGGCGGGCTCGCTGTTCCAGAACTCGCGGTCCACGGACGTGCTGGTGGTGCAGATGGACTCCTCGGCGGCGCGGGTGAGGGACAGCATCCAGTCGTGGTTCTCACCGGGGCACTCGGCGCTCAGGTTGGTGAGGTCGGTCATGTGGCCGACGACCCGGCTCATCTCCAGGCGGACGAAGGTGTAGAGGATCGACGGGCCGGGGGCCAGCACCTCGGCGAAGCTCTTGGCCAGTTCGGGCACCCCGTCCGCCCGGATCCGGGCCGGCTGGAGGTAGGGCTCGCCGACGGACCGCTCCACCTCCGTGAACCGGCTCTCCACCAGTTGCCGCATGTCGTCGGTGTGGCGGGTGAGGCCGGTGTCCAGCCGGTCGTCATGGCGGCGCAGGCCGTCCCGCACGGTGGCGGCGGTCTCCGTCAGCAGGGTCTCGGTCCGCCTGGCGTGCGCGTCCAGGCGCCTGGCGTACTCCTCCGTCCGCCGGTCCGGGCCGAGGATCTGCTGGACGAGGACCACGGCGGCGGCGCACAGGGCGGCGGCCCCGGCCTGCCGGGACAGCGCGGTGTGCGGGGCCAGCAGCGCGGTGACGGACCAGGCGAGGGCGCCGGTGACGACACCGGCCGCGATCCGGCGCACCCACCGGGACGGGCCCGGGTGACCCGTCCGCCCCGGTCCGGCGGCCAGGGCCGAGCGGATCCTGCCCGCCGTGCCGGACGCGGGCCGCTCGCCGCGCGGACCGGCCGCGGCGGGGCCGCCCGGTCGGCCGGCGGCGGGGACCGCGGGTCCCGGTGCGGCGGCCGTACCGGGCGTGCCCGCCGTGCTCTCGGGCTGAGGTGACTGTGCCGTGCTCATCTCGCTTCTCCCCCCGTTGGGATACGCGTGCGGATCGGGATGCGGGGATGTGCGGTGGAGGACCTGCCGGAGCGTCCGGTCAGGGAACCGGCTCCACCTCCCGGTGCAGCGAGGGGATCGCGTGCAGGGTGAGCTGGTCGCGGATGCGCTGCACCTGCGCCTGCCACTGGCGGGTGAAGCCGGGCCGGTCCTCCAGCACGTCCCACAGCGGCGCCAGCTCCCGCGCCACCCGGGCCCGTGGCATCCACAGGTGCAGCAGGTGGTCGACGGCGGGCCGCAGCGCCCTGACGACGGTGGGACGGTCCCCGGCTCCCGGCCGGGCCCGCGCGGGCGGGGTCCGGGCTCCCAGGCTGATGCCGTCCAGCAGGCGGACCAGGGTGGTCAGCAGCCAGTCGTGCAGGGCCAGGTCGTCGCAGAGCCCGGCGATGTCGGCGGCGGGCGTGCCCTCGGGCACCCGCAGCCGCACGGTGCGCAGCTCGTCCTCCGCGAGGGTGAACCGCTCGATGGACGGGCCGGCGTCCCCGTCGGCGGGCAGCGCCGCCCAGCGCAGCCGGGTGGGGCGGGAGCGCAGCGGCGGGCACTGGTCGAGCAGGGGGTGGCGCAGCAGCCGGGTGAGCAGCCCGCCGGCGACGAGGCCGACGTCGAGGTCGCCGTGGCGTCCGCCGCCGAGCACGCCCTCGGCGACCGCCTCGTGCGGCAGCTTCCCGAACGGCTCCAGGAGACCGGGCCGCACCAGGTACTGTCCCCAGGGGCGCCGCTGGTCGGGTCCGGCGGCGGTGAGGCGGAAGTAGGCGGAGGTCTGCAGGACGCGGCCCTCGGTGAGCGCGGCCCGCGCGGCGACCGTGCCGACGGCCCGTACCCGTGCGCCGTTGACGCTGGGCAGCGGGCAGTCGACGCCGGTGAGGGTCTCCGGGGAACGCGCGTAGAGGTTGGGGCGCTCGGAGAGCAGGACGCGTTCGTCGGCCCGCAGGGCGAGGAGCTGGGCGGCGGACCGGATGTCGAGGGCCTGCCCGGCGGGCAGCAGGCAGGTGCGGGTCTCGCCGCAGGCCAGCACGGCGGGCGGCGTGGTCCTCGCCGGACCGGCGGCCGCCCCGTCGCGGCCCCTGGCCGCGGAGGTGTCGGCCATGTCACGGCCCCGCGTAGAAGACGTAGGAGACGCGGTCGGCCACCGAGTCCGGGACGGTGACCTTCTCGCGGGCGGACCGCTCGGTGACCTGCTCCAGCGCCCCGCGGTCCACCTCGGTCTGGTCGAGGATCACCCGGACGGCGTGCTCGACGGGCAGGAACCGGCTGGGCAGCACCGAGCAGGTGCGGTAGGCGGCGAACGGGTCTGCGCGGGCGTTCAGGCGCAGCAGCGGGGGCAGGTCGTCCCAGTCGTCGGGTAAGGCCGCGGGGGTGTCCGGGTGCGGGACGAAGAGGGGCTCCCCCTCGGTGCGCAGCAGTCCGAGGCGGCCGAGCTGCCACACCGCGGCGAGGAATGGGCAGGACCAGGTGCGCCGCCCGTCGGCGTCCTCGCTCCACAGTTCCACGTCGAGGAAGACGGAGTGGCGGCGGGCCGCCGTCTGTCTGGGCGGCTCCCAGGCGACGGCGGTCTTCATCGCCTGCGGGGCGCGGGCGACGGGACTGCGCTCGCCGTTGGCCAGCCAGCCGGTCTGCGCGGCCGGCGGCCGGCCGCCGTAGCTGCCGGGCGGGGGCTCCTCCACGAGCCGGCCGGCCACCGCCTCGGCGACGGGCACCTTGCCGGTGACGGCGCAGCCGGACTCGCGGGCCAGGTAGTCCACGGCCAGTCCGGCCCGCTCGGCCTCGGCCAGCAGCAGGGGGACCAGTTCGGCGGGGCTGGAGAACCGCGTGAAGTAGTCGTCGATCAGGAAGCAGGTGCTGATGCGGGGGCGCCGGCCGCCGGTGCGGACAGCGGCGGCGGCACGGGCCGCCTCGGCCCAGGGCCGCACCTGGGCGAAGTGCTCCCGCAGCCGCTGCGGGCCCGCCTCGAAGTCCTCCATGTAGAGGTGGCCCAGCTCCAGTGACAGGTGGGACAGCGGCACCGCCTGGGTGCGCGGCTGGGCCGCGGTCTCACGGAACACGGCCTCCGTCACAGCTGCCCCCAGTACGTGTCGTCCGTCAGGCGCCGGGCCAGCTCCTCCAGCGCCTCCAGGGTCTCCTTGTTCGCGATCTGGGTGGAGAGCACGTCCTCTTCGGTGATGAGCTGTTCGCGCCACTGGAGGATGGGTTCCAGGGGCACGATGCCGAGGACGACGCTGTCGCCGATGCGGTGCTCGGCGGCGAGCCGGCGCAGTGCCTCGTCGCAGGCCTGCATCCACGCGGCCTGGGCGGGCGAGCCGTGCGACCACAGCGGCGACTCCGGGTCGGGTACGGCGGCCCGTACGAACCGGATCGCCGCCCGCAGGGTCTGCTCGTCGTGGCCGCGTTCCACACCGCCCTTGATGATGCCGTGTTCCTTGTGGACCAGCCCGGACGCGGCGATCACGTGCTGCCGGGTCCAGCGGTGGAAGACGAGCCAGCGGTGGGGGACGTTGCGCATCCGCGGGTGGGCGGTGGCCGCGAGGACCATGTCGACGGCGTAGCTGCGGCCCGCGCTGAGGTCGACCACGATCAGGTCGAACTCGGTGTTCAGCCGCAGCAGCAGGTCGATGCACCGCTCCAGGGCCTCCTCGCCGGTGGCGAACTCGCCGCCGCCCGCGTCGCCGGGCAGGAGGACCAGCCGGCCCGACTGGTTGGGGCGGGCCCGCAGCAGGGGGTGTTCGGTCTGCCGCCAGACGTCGATCCTGGCCGGCTCGGTGATCTCACCCTCCAGGTAGGAGTGCAGGCCACGTTCCTCGGTGCCGCGCACCGCGGAGGGGACGTCGAAGACGGCGGCGGCCGTCGGCGAGCCGAAGTCGAAGTCCACGTAGGCCACGTGGTCGCCGGTGAGGGCGCGCTGGTAGGCCAGGTTGGCGCTGGTGACCGAGCGGCCCGTGCCCCCTTTGTCGGAGGCGGCGAAGACGAGCACGGCTCACACCTCCTGCGCGGCGGCGCCCCTGGCCTGGGCCAGGGTGTCGAGTTCCTGGAGGACGGGCAGCGCCAGCGCGAAGGCGGTGGCGGGCCGGTCGTCGAGCAGGCTGCGGGCGTGTTCCAGGCGGCTCTCGATGCTCCGCATCGTGCGGCCCCGGCCGCCGTCGGAACCGGCGGACGCCTCCAGCTGCTCCTTGCCGAACAGGTGGGTGGCCTCGCTGAGCAGTTCCCGGGCCAGCTGGGCCAGTTCAGGACTGCGGATGGGCTCCTGCTCGTACAGGTTGCGGGCGGCCACCAGGCACTCGGTGATGCGTTCGGTGATGCTCCAGGACAGGCGGGGGGCCGCGCCGCGGGCGTCGGGGTAGACGTTGCGCACGTCGTCCCAGAGATCGGTGCCGGTGCCCTCTTCGATCCGCCGGTTCCACAGGTGTCCGAAGGTCTGCTCGGCCAGCCGCAGCAGACGGTCCTGCGCGTCGATGTTCCGGGAGAGTTCGGCGAGCTGGACGATGCGTTTGAGGAGCTGCGCGGAGAAGTCGGTCATCCGCCACAGCAGGAGGCTGCCGGAGCGTTCCGAGCCGGCCAGCGGCATGGTGACGCCGGGGTTGTGCAGGGCGATGGTGGGGTCGTTCCGGGTCATCCGGCTGGTGACCCGGCCGCGGTCGGCCAGGCGTTCCATGATGGCGACCGTGCGGGTCAGGTCGTCGTCGGTGGCCTTCCGGCGGACCAGGTCGTGGACGAGAATGGCGGCGACGGTCAGCGAGAAGTACTCGGACTCCAGCCGCAGGCCGGTGGTCTGCCAGGGCAGGTCCTCCAGGGGCCAGCGGTCGTCGCCGAACCGGGCGACGGCGGACCAGTACTGCTGGCTCAGCTCCCAGCGCAGGCGCAGTGCCTCGGAGAGTTTCTGCTGGTCGGCGTCGAGCAGCCCGAGGGTGAGGGTGCGCTCGGAGAACAGGTCCTGGATGCCGTCGAGGGCGACCACGGTGAAGTAGACGTAGGGCAGCCGGTCGGCGATGCCGTCGGGCTGGCCGGGGACCTGGACGTCCAGGTCGGTGACGCGCGGCGCGTCCCGCACCACGCCCCACGCCCAGCCGCATTCGAAGAGCTGGCTCTCGTCGCGGATGCTCTCGTCGACCTGGATGCCCCGGGTGAGGCTTTCGATGATCGTGGCGCGCAGCGGGCGCAGGCGGCGGGAGAACTGCTGGAGGACGGCCCGGTCGGACTGCCGGTTCTGCCCGATGACCTGGATCAGGCGCTTGCCCTGTTCGGACTCGGCGTCGAAGACGTTGACCGTGAAGGAGCGCAGGAGGCTGATCATCGCGGAGGTCAGCCGGGCGTTCGTGGCCTCGCGCAGCTCCTCGATGGCCCGGCGGACCTCGGGGCGGGTCGTGGTGGCCTCGTAGACCTTGAGGAAGCCGAGGGTGGCCAGGCACAGCGTGACGGACATGGAGTAGGAGTCCACCACGCCCAACTGGGCCTGGGCGTGGGTGATCTCGCCTTCCGGGTCGGACGGTTTGAAGTAGTGGCCGCCGGAGAAGGTGGGGCTGTCGTCGGGGCCGGTGTGGGTGCGCATGAACTGGGTGAGCGCGGTGATCAGGTTGAGCGGGATCTCCAGCCGGCTGCCGATGCCCTCCAGGGCGCGCAGGACGTCCCGCTCGGTGGTGTCGGGCTGGTCGAGCCGGAAGGCGGGCACCTCGGTGGCGGGATACAGCAGGCACAGCAGGCGCTCGGCGTCCGCGACGCTGCTCAGCCCGTCGGTGTCCCCCGTGACGAGCTTGCCGTCCTCGAACGAATGACGGGCCGTGGCCCGCCAGATGTCCAGCAGATGCTGCCGTGGCTTGATCTGCATCCCCGCACCCCTCGTACAGATCCCGTTGCCGTGCGCCTGTGCCCGTTTCCGTGCTCAGACATGGTCCCCGTTCCTATGGAGCGGCAATCTCCCCTTTGCGCCGTCCCAGGGCGAGGATCATCCCCTCGTGTCCCGGCCTCACCACGTGGTGCAGATCATGGATCTCCAGCTCGGCGGTGAACGGCTCCAGGCTCTCCCGGGCCCGGGCCTCGTTGACCCGGTAGGCCGGGTAACGGTGGTCACCGACCTGGTAGCCGACCGACTCCTTCATGAACGCGACGGCGAACGGGGCCCGGTCGCTGAGCGCGTTCATGAAGCACCGTACGCCCCGCTGGAACTCCTCGGGGCACTCGGACATCGAGTCGGCGACGAAGAACATCGTCCCGATGTCCCAGCGCCGCCGTCCGTCGAGGTCGAACAGGTTGGCACGCTCCACCCGGACGATCTCGCTGACCCGGCCGCGCGGTTCGACGTCCCGGTAGGCCGGCGCCTCGCGGAGCACCTCCCAGAAGGCGTCCCATTCGCTGCCGAAGCCCTCCGGGGCGATCTGCCGCTTCAGGTACTCGATGTTCGGCGGGGCGTACTCGAGCAGGAGGACCTTCTCGCACCACGGAAGCATGGACAGGGCGGGGTACAGGTTCGCACCGGCGCCGACGTCCACGCCCCGCACCGAGCCGGGGACGGACCCCGCGAAGCAGCGGCCGAAGTAGTCGCGCAGCAGCCGCACGATCTGCAGATCGGCTTCGAGCGGGGTGCGGTAGTTGTTGTCGACGTACACCTCTGGATCGAAGTTCGACCACGGGGCGTCAGCGTTGCGATCCATAGTCACCCTGCCGCGTTCCATTCGTTTGCGAGCCGATCCATGTGCGCGAGCCTCGTGGACACCGGCAGATGAGCGGCGGACGTCATTCCCCGCACGGTAGGCCGGAAACACGTCAGTCCCCCCGTGCAGGCCGCACCCGGTGCACCCCGGCGCACGTCAGCACAGCCGGGCGCACGCCCTAACTCGCCCTTGCAGAAAGGAACTTGGAGACCCCACTGTGTCAGAACGAGCAGCCGGCCGCCACACCGGGGCCTCAGCCCTTCGAGTGAGCGGACCGGCTCCGTCGGGTTGACGTCCGCAGGTCCTGACTGGGGGGTGGCATGACCGCCGAACCGCTGGAACGTTTCCTTGACCGCCACGAGCAGCTCACCGCACCCGTGCCCCACCCGGGCCCCCTCGTCCTGCGCACCGCGCACGAGGAGGACCTGCCCGAACTGCAGCGGCTGGACGAGGAGGTCTTCCAGGAGGTCGCCTACCCCGGTTTCCTGCTGCGGCAGCTCTACGACATGTACGCGGAGCACCTCCTCGTCCTCGACGACGGCACCGGCCGGCTGCGCGGCTACGTGCTGGCCGCCACCACGGCGCTCGGCCGCGACAGCTGGATCCTCGGCCTGTGCGTCACCCCCGACCGGCGCCGCCACGGACTGGGACGGGAACTGATGGAAGCGGTCCTGGACCGGCTGCGCCGCACCGGCATCCAGCAGGTCCGGCTCACCGTCGAGCCCTCCAACCGGGCCGCGATCCTCCTCTACCGCTCCCTGGGCTTCCGTCCCGAGGAGCCCGACGCGGGCCTGCGCCCCGACTACTTCGGGCCCGGCATGGACCGCCAGGTGCTGTGCCTGGAACTGGCCCCGGGCACCTGAGCGCCGGCGGTCCGGCCGCTCAGCCCGGCTGCGGCGCGAACCCCCGCACGTACCGCGCCTGCCAGGGCGTCTCCACCGCGTGCCGGTCGTAGTGCTCCCGTACGTAGGCGACCGCCTCCCCGGGCGGTACGCCGTCCAGGACGGCCAGGCAGGCCAGGGCCGTGCCCGTGCGGCCGCGGCCGCCGGCGCAGGCGAACTCCACGCGGTCGGTGGCCGTGCGCCGCAAGGCCCGCGCGTACACGTCGCGGGCCGCCGCGCGGTCCGCGGGCAGGCGGAAGTCGGGCCAGCGCAGCCAGTGCGACTCCCAGGGGAACTCCTGCGGGGGCCGGCCCAGCAGGTAGACGCCGTACGTCGGGGCGGGCGCCGTCCGGTCCAGGGGACGGCTGAGGCCCCTGCCCCGCACCAGCCGGCCGGAGGGGAGCCGCAGGACGCCCGGGGCGTTCTCGTCCCAGGCGGGTTCGGACCGCTTGCTCATGGGCGTGGCGCCCCCTTCCTGCGTGTCCCGGTGCGGCGCGGCGACTATACAAGGCAGGTGTCGTCGCCCACCGCCGTTCCCGGGAGTCCGCATGACCTTCCCCGCGCCGCTGACCGGTGTCGTCCCGCCCGTTTGCACCCCGCTGACCCCGCAGCGGGAGGTGGACGTGGACTCGCTGCTGCGGCTGGTCGACCATCTGGTGGCGGGCGGGGTGCACGGGCTGTTCCTGCTCGGCTCGACCTCCGAGGCGGCGTTCCTGACGGACCGGCAGCGCCGGCAGGTGGTGGAGGCCGTCGTCGCGCACGTGGGCGGGGCGCTGCCGGTGCTGGCCGGGGCGATCGACATGAGCACCGCGCGGGTGCTCGACCACGTCGCCGCCGTCGCCGCGGCGGGCGCGCAGGCCGTCGTCGTCACCGCGCCCTTCTACGCCCGCGCCGCCCACCCGGCGGAGATCGCCCGCCACTACCGCCGCGTCGCCGCCGCCAGTCCGGTCCCGGTGCTCGCCTACGACATCCCCGTCTCCGTGCCCGTCCGGCTGCCCGCCGGGCTGGTCCTGGAGCTGGCCGCCGAGGGGGTGCTGGCCGGGCTGAAGGACTCCAGCGGGGAGCTGGGCGGTTTCCGGGAGGTGGTGGCCGGGGTGCGGGAAGGGTCCGGCACGGCCGGGTTCAGCGTGCTGACCGGGTCCGAGCAACTGGTCGACGCGGCCCTCGCGCTGGGCGCCGACGGCGCGGTGCCGGGGCTCGCCAACGTCGACCCGCACGGCTTCGTCCGCCTCTACCGGCTGGCGCGCGCCGGTGACTGGGAGGGCGCCCGGACCGAGCAGGAGCGGCTGTGCGCGCTGTTCGGGCTGACCCGCGCCGGGGATCCGGCCCGGATGGGGCCGGGTTCCTCCGCGCTCGGCGCGTTCAAGGCGGCCCTGCACCTGCGCGGTGTCATCGACTGCCCGGTCACCGCCGAGCCGCAGATCCCGCTGACGGCGCGGGAGGTGGCGGGGGTGCGCGGGCACCTCGCCGCTGCAGGGCTGCTGTAGCGGGCCGCCGGCAGGACCGGCGCGGCGCCCGTCGGCCCGCTGCCGCCCGCCCTCACCGGCTCACGACGGTGTCCTGGCCGCCGCCAGCAGGCGGGTCACGTCGTCCGTGGGGATGGTCAGGGCCGCGCCGACGGTGGTGAGGACGTCGCGTTCGGCGGGGATGTAGGGGCCGTCGGCCAGGGCGACGCGGGCGGCCTGGAACAGGATCGCCTCGCGGCCGGCCGGGGCGAGGTGCGGGGCCAGCGGGTCGAGGGCCTCGTGCAGCTCTATGGTCAGGCCGGGGGCGCACGGCTGGTCCTCGTACACCCGGCCGGTGTCCGCGGCCAGCGCCTCGACGAGGGCGGCGAGCTGCTCCTCGGTGCAGTCGGCGAAGCCGGCGGCGCGGACGCCGGAGGCGGCCGTCTCCAGGGCCGTACGGGAGGAGGTGCCGCCCGCTGAGAGGACCGCGAGGGCCACGGTGTGCACGGCGTCGCGCAGCATCGCGGAGAAGCGGGAGGTGGTCGGGTGGTCCAGGGCCTCGGTGCCGAAGCGGCCGGTGCAGGCCGCGCACTCCACGACCGGTGCGGCGGTGCCGCGGGGCAGCAGCGGCACCCCGAGGACGGTGAAGCGGCGCCGGCCGCTCAGCCGCTGGTAGTTGCGGTCGCCGCCGCAGCCGGGGCAGAAGAACTCGCCGTCGCCCACGGGTGCCCAGGCGGTCCGGGTGCCCAGAATGCGGGCAAGCCTGGCGGCACGGCCGTTTCGTCCCCGTACTGGCAGCACGTCGCACCTCCGTAACCACGCGGCAACATCGCCGCGTGGGCGTGATGTTAGCCACATCGGTGAGGCTGAGTCAGTACCCCGGACGAGACCTTTCCGTGACCTGGCCGGTAAACGACGGCCACGACGACGGGCCCCGGCCGCCCGTTCAGGCGACCGGGGCCCGGAAAGCGCCGGTCAGGGTGATCAGCGGGCCGCGCGGTTGACGGCCGAGACGACCGCCTTCAGCGACGCACGTGTCGTGTTCGCATCGATCCCGATCCCCCACAGGACCTTGTCCTCGATCGCGCATTCGATGTAGGAGGCGGCCTGCGCGGAGGCGCCCTCGCTCATCGTGTGCTCCTGGTAGTCCAGCAGGCGCACGTCGACGCCGATGGCCTGCAGGGCGTCGAAGAACGCGGAGATCGGGCCGTTGCCGGAGCCGGTCAGGACCGTGTCCTCGCCGTCGACGGTGGCCTCGACGGTGAGGGTGTCCACGCCGTCGGTGTCGGTGGTCGACTGGCCCGTCCTGACCTGGATGCGGCCCCAGGGGTTGTCCGGGTTGGGCAGGTACTCGTCCTGGAAGGTCGCCCAGATCTCGCCCGGCGTGACCTCGCCGCCCTCGGCGTCCGTCTTCGCCTGGATGATCTTCGAGAACTCGATCTGCATCCGGCGCGGCAGGTCCAGCTTGTGGTCGTTCTTGAGGACGTAGGCGATGCCGCCCTTGCCGGACTGCGAGTTGACGCGGATGACCGCCTCGTAGGAGCGGCCGACGTCCTTCGGGTCGATCGGCAGGTACGGCACCGCCCACTCGATGTCGTCGACCGTGACGCCCTTGGCCTTCGCGTCGGCCTCCATGGCGTCGAAGCCCTTCTTGATGGCGTCCTGGTGGGAGCCGGAGAAGGAGGTGTAGACCAGGTCGCCCACGTACGGGTGGCGCGGGTGGACCTCCATCTGGTTGCAGTACTCCCACGTGCGACGGATCTCGTCGATGTCGGAGAAGTCGATCTGCGGGTCGACGCCCTGCGAGAACAGGTTCATGCCCAGGGTGACCAGGTCGACGTTGCCGGTGCGCTCGCCCTGCCCGAACAGGCAGCCCTCGACGCGGTCGGCGCCGGCCATGACCGCCAGCTCGGCCGCCGCCACCGCCGTGCCGCGGTCGTTGTGCGGGTGGACGGACAGGCAGACGTACTCGCGGCGGGACAGGTTGCGGTGCATCCACTCGAAGCGGTCCGCGTGCGTGGACGGCGCCGAACGCTCCACCGTGGCGGGCAGGTTGAGGATGATCTCGCGGCCCGGGCCCGGCTGGTAGACGTCCATGACCGCCTCGCAGACCTCCAGCGCGAAGTCCAGCTCGGTGTCGGTGAAGATCTCGGGGCTGTACTGGTAGCCGAACTCGGTCTCCGGGCCCAGCAGCTTCTCGGCGTACTCCATCACCAGGCGGGTGCCGTCGACGGCGATCTGCTTGATGTCGTCCCTTGAACCGCGGAAGACGACCCGGCGGAAGACCGGCGCGGTGGCGTTGTACAGGTGGACGGTGGCCCGCTTGGCACCCTTCAGCGACTCCACGGTCCGCTCGATCAGGTCCTCGCGGGCCTGGGTCAGTACGGAGATCGTGACGTCGTCGGGGATCGCGCCCTCCTCCTCGATGATGGAGCGCACGAAGTCGTAGTCGGTCTGGCCGGAGGCCGGGAAGCCGACCTCGATCTCCTTGTAGCCCATCTTGACCAGCAGGTCGAACATGGCGCGCTTGCGGGCGGGCGACATCGGGTCGATCAGCGCCTGGTTGCCGTCACGCAGGTCGGTGGAGAGCCAGCGGGGGGCGGCGGTGATCCGCTTCTCGGGCCAGGTGCGGTCGGGGATGTCGACCTGCTCGTACTGGCCGTACTTGTGGACCGGCATGGAACTGGACTGCTGGCGGTTGACCATGGTGGCGGGGGCTCCTCTGGATTTCCGCGGTGGCGCGGGTGCCGGAAAGACGGCCGACGGCGCAACGCCAGACTCCGCGGGGAGGGGGTCGGCCTACGACTACAGGCCCTCGCCGCGGCAGCTAAGGAGAAGCAGCCCGAAACGCATGGTGCTGTGCAGCCTAGCCGAGCCGCGCCGGACGCGCGGGCCCGGTCCAGTATGCGAAACGCGGAGCCCGAAAAGGGGCGAAGGGGGCAAAGAGTGCGCCAGGTCACTCCATGCAGCCACCCTTACCCTTCGCGACCACGACACGAACCCCTTGCCCTGATATTTCACCAATCAAGGTTGCAGGTAGTGACTTTGACGTCACGCAGTGCGATGGTCGACGTATGACGACCCACGGGGGCTCCGAGCCCGTCTTCTGCACCATCGTGCCGCCGCACGTCCTGGACCGCCTCGCGCGGAACGAGGACCCCGCCCTGTCCGGTCCGGCCCGCCGCAGCCTGCAGCGCGACGCCATGGAGCGCACCCGCAGGCGGCTGACCACCGTCGTCGGCGCGCCCGCCGTCGCCCCGCCCGCCGGCAAGCAGGCCGAGCAGCCGCACCGCACGGTCTACGACGCCCGCCACGGCACCGACCTGCCCGGCACCAAGGTCCGCAGCGAGGGCCAGCAGCCCGGCAAGGACGCCACGGTCAACCGCGCCTACTCCGGCCTCGGCGCCACCTTCGAGCTGTACCTGAAGGCGTACGGCCGCGACTCCATCGACGGCAGCGGCCTGCCGCTGGACGCGACCGTGCACTACGACGAGAAGTACAACAACGCCTTCTGGAACGGCGAGCAGATGGTGTTCGGCGACGGGGACGGCGAGGTCTTCCTCGACTTCACCATCCCCGTCGACGTCATCGGCCACGAGCTGACCCACGGCGTCACCCAGCACACCGCCAACCTCGCCTACTTCGGCCAGTCCGGCGCGCTCAACGAGTCGGTCTCCGACGTCTTCGGCTCGCTGATCAAGCAGTACACGCTCGGCCAGAGCGCGGGCGAGGCCGACTGGCTGATCGGCGCCGGACTGCTCGCCCCGCGCGTCACCGGCACCGCGCTGCGCTCCATGAAGGCCCCCGGCACCGCCTACGACGACGACGTGCTCGGCAAGGACCCGCAGCCCGCCACCATGGACGACTACGTGCACACCGGCAGCGACAACGGCGGCGTGCACATCAACTCCGGCATCCCCAACCACGCCTTCTACCTGGTCGCCACCGCGATCGGCGGCAACGCCTGGGAGAAGGCAGGGCAGATCTGGTACGACGTGCTGACCGGCGGCAAGCTCAAGGAGGACGCGGACTTCGCGGACTTCGCCACCCTCACCGTCCAGGCCGCCCGGGAGCGGTACGGCGCGGGCGACGCGCTCCAGGCCGTGCAGAAGGCCTGGGAACAGGTGAAGGTGCGGACACGCTGATTCCGTACTAGACACGTCCCATGCGTATTCAGGTACGGCGCACGGGCGGGTTCGCGGGCATCGAGCGGCGGGCCGAGGTGGACACCTCGGGGCGGCCCGATGCCCCCGAGTGGCACGCCCTGGCCGAGAAGGCACTCGCCTCCGGCCGGGACACGCCGCCCGCCGGGGTTCCCGACGGCTTCCACTACGAGATCACCGTCGACGGCCGGACGGTCCACACCGCCGACCCCCGGCTGAGCGAGGACGAGCGCGCGCTGATCTCCAGGGTGCTCAAGGAGGGCGCCTAGGCCCTGGCGTCAAGTTCCCGCCTGCATCGCGACGCCATGCACGCACTCTCGCCGCACCGGGCCCAGACCCGAGTACGTCCAGTACGAGGGTCAGGGCCCGGCACGCCGAGAGCACGCACCTGACGCCGCGAGGCCCGCCCTCCGGGCGGACGACGGGAATGGGACGACAGGACCTAGCCGAGGGCGCCCGCCGGAGGACGCGCGGCCGGGGGCGCGCGCCCTGACCTCAACCCCCTTTTCTCGCACGGCCGTTGACTTCTGTTACCGCCGGTACGGATGATCCGCGCATGGCGACTGACACAGGCACCACAGGCACTTCAGCCGGGGCGGTCCCCCGGTTCCCGGACGGCTTCCTGTGGGGCGTGTCCACCTCGGCGCACCAGATCGAGGGCGCGGCGGACGCGCGGGAGGCGTCCGTGTGGGACACGTTCACCGCCGAGCCCGGCCGGATCAAGGACGGCTCCACGGCGGCGGTGGCCTGCGACCACGTCCACCGCCACGCCGAGGACGTCGCCCTGCTGGCCGGGCTCGGCGTGGACGCCTACCGCTTCTCCGTCTCCTGGCCCCGGGTGAACTCCCCCGGTGGCCTCGACTTCTACGACCGGCTCGTCGACGACCTGTGCGCGGCCGGGGTGCGCCCGGTGCCCACCCTCTTCCACTGGGACCTGCCGGCCCGCCTCGACTGGCTCCGGCGGGACACGGCCGCGGAGTTCGCGGAGTACGTGGCGGTGGTGGCGGAACGGCTCGGTGACCGCGTCACGAAGTGGATCACCCTCAACGAGCCCGCCGAGCACACCCTGCTGGGCCACGCGCTGGGCGTGCACGCCCCCGGCAAGCGGCTCCTGTTCGACGCGCTGCCCGTCGCCCACCACCAGCTCCTCGCCCACGGCCTCGCCGTCCAGGCGCTGCGCGCGGCCGGGGCCACGGACATCGGCATCGCCAACTCCCACGGCCCCACCTGGCCCGCCTCGCCGGAGGCGGCGGACGTGGAGGCGGCCGGCCTCTACGACATGCTGCTCAACCGCCTGTTCGCCGAACCGCTGCTGCTGGGCCGCTATCCGGAGGGCGTCGGCGAGCTGATGCCGGGCTCCCCGCAGGACGTCGAGGCCGACCTCGGGGTGATCGCCGAGCCGCTGGACTGGTACGGGATCAACTACTACGCCCCCGCCCGGGTGGGCGCCCCGCAGGGCACCGACGCGGAGTTCGGCGGGATCACGCTCCCCGCCGAACTGCCCTTCGCGGTGCGGCAGATCGAGGGCCGCCCCCTCACCGACTTCGGCTGGCCCGTCGTCCCCGAGGGCCTGACGGAACTGCTGACCGGCTTCCGCTCCCGCTACGGCGACCGCCTCCCGCCGGTCGTCATCACCGAGAACGGCTGCTCCTACGACGGCCTGGACGACCAGGACCGCATCGCCTACCTCGACGGCCACCTGCGCGCCCTGCACCGCGCGATCACGGCGGGCGTGGACGTCCGCGGCTACTTCGTCTGGTCCCTGCTGGACAACTGGGAGTGGGCCGAGGGCTACGCCCGCCGCTTCGGCCTGGTCCACGTCGACCACGAGACCCGGCGGCGCACCCCCAAGGCGTCGTACGCCTGGTTCCGGGACGTACTCCGGGCCCAGAGATGACCCGGCCCGAGCGCCCCGCGAAGACGCCGGGTCCGGCCGCACCCGGCGGGCCGGGGGCGGGCGCCGGGCCGGATCCGCTCGGGGAGCCGGCCGAGCCGGTCGGGCGGGGGTGGACCGGCGCGCTCTCGCTGGCCAACGGGGCGATCTGGGTGGGCTGGTACGGGCCGCTGCAGATCCTGCTCGCCTCCCAGGCGAAGGACTTCGCCCCCGGCGCCGGCATGTCCAAGGAGACCCTGCTGGCCTGGGTGACCGGGGCGGGCGCGGTGGTGTCGCTGGTGGCGAACCCGCTCTTCGGCGCCCTGTCGGACCGCACGACGGCCCGCACGGGCCGCCGCAGCCCCTGGATCGTGGCCGGGGCCGCGGGCGGCGCGCTGTCGCTGCTGCTGCTGGCGGGCGCGGGCTCGGTCGCGGTCATGGCGGCCGGCTGGTGCCTGGTGCAGCTGACGCTGAACGCGGCCTTCGCGGCGGTGACGGCGGCGGTGCCGGACCGGGTGCCGCGCGCGCAGCGCGGCTCGGTGGGCGGCTGGCTGGGCGCGGCGCAGATCCTCGGCGTGGTCGGCGGGACGGGCCTGGCGACGGTGGCGGGCGGCACCGGCGCCGGGTACGCGGCCTGCGCGGTGTTCACACTGGCGGGCGTCCTGCCGTACGTCCTGCTCCACAGGGACCTGCGACTGGCACCGGCGGACCGGCCGCCCTGGTCCTGGCGCGGCTTCCTGGGCGGGTTCCTGCTCAGCCCGCGCCGCCACCCCGACCTCGCCTGGGCCTGGCTGACCCGCTTCCTGATCAACCTCAGCAACTCCCTCGTCCTGCTCTACCTCCTCTACTACCTGCGCGACCGGGTCCGGTACGCCGACCCCGAGCGGGGCGTGCTCGTCCTGACGGCGGTGAACGGGCTGACCCTGCTGGCCACCGTCGTGGCCGGCGGGGCGTGGTCGGACCGGGTGGGCCGCCGCAAGCCCTTCGTGCTCTGGTCCGGCGTCCTGATGGCGGTGGCCACGGCCGCCCTGTCCGCCTGGCAGACCTGGCCGGGCGCGATCGTCGCGGCGGCCGTCCTCGGCGTCGGCTTCGGCGTCTTCACCTCGGTCGACTTCGCGCTGATGACCGACGTCCTGCCCACGGCCCTGGACCGCGGCAAGGACCTCGGCGTGATCAACGTCGCCAACGCCCTCCCCCAGGTCGCGGCCCCGGCGCTGGCGGCGCCGGTCGTGACGTACCTCGGCGGCTACCGCGTGCTCTACCTGACCGCGGCGGTGATCGGGCTGGCCGGGGCGGTGCTGGTGGCCCGGATCCGGGGCGTGGACTGAGGAGCCGCCGCCCGCCGGGGCCGTCCGGGGCGGGGCGGCACCGAAAAGCCCTACGGCGTTGTCACCGCGCCGTCGTACCCTGGGAAGCGCGAGGCCGCCCTCAGCTGTGCGGCCGTGACGAGGAGGAATCGCAGGCGTCGAGCGCCGGCCCATGACTCAGACACCCGCAGCCAACACCCCCGCGCAGGGGCAGGCGAGAGCACAGTTCACCGTCCCCGCCCAGCACCCCATGGTGACTGTGCTGGGTTCCGGTGACTCCCTCCTGCGCGTGATCGAGAAGGCCTTCCCGGGGGCCGACATCCATGTCCGGGGCAACGAGATCAGCGCGGTCGGCGCCACGTCGGACGTCGCCCTGATACAGCGCGTGTTCGACGAGATGATGCTGGTGCTCCGCACCGGGCAGCCGATGACGGAGGACGCAGTGGAACGCTCGATCGCCATGCTCAAGGCGAGCGAGAACGGGGAGAGCGACGGCCAGGAGACCCCGGCCGAGGTGCTGACGCAGAACATCCTGTCCTCGCGCGGCCGCACCATCCGCCCCAAGACGCTCAACCAGAAGCGGTACGTCGACGCCATCGACAAGCACACGGTCGTCTTCGGCATCGGCCCCGCCGGTACCGGCAAGACGTACCTGGCCATGGCCAAGGCGGTGCAGGCCCTGCAGTCCAAGCAGGTCAACCGCATCATCCTGACCCGCCCCGCGGTCGAGGCCGGCGAGCGCCTCGGCTTCCTGCCGGGCACGCTGTACGAGAAGATCGACCCCTACCTGCGCCCGCTGTACGACGCGCTGCACGACATGCTCGACCCGGACTCGATCCCCCGGCTGATGGCCGCGGGGACGATCGAGGTGGCGCCGCTGGCGTACATGCGCGGCAGGACCCTGAACGACGCGTTCATCATCCTGGACGAGGCGCAGAACACCAGCCCCGAGCAGATGAAGATGTTCCTCACCCGCCTCGGCTTCGACTCGAAGATCGTCATCACGGGTGACGTCACCCAGGTGGACCTGCCCAGCGGCACGAAATCCGGACTGCGGCAGGTGCAGGAGATCCTGGAGGGCGTCGAGGACGTCCACTTCTCCCGGCTCTCCTCGCAGGACGTCGTACGGCACAAGCTGGTGGGCCGTATCGTCGACGCGTACGAGAAGTACGACAGCCAGCACGGCACCGAGAACGGCGGCGTGCCCAAGGGCGGCCGAGCCAGGGCCGCCGGTCACGGGCACGGGCACAAGGGGAAGTAGACCAGCACGACCATGTCGATCGACGTCAACAACGAGTCCGGAACCGAGGTCGACGAGCAGGCGATCCTCGACATCGCCCGCTACGCGCTCGCGCGGATGCGCATCCACCCGCTCTCCGAGCTCTCGGTGATCGTCGTGGACGCCGACGCCATGGAGCAGCTGCACATCCAGTGGATGGACCTGCCGGGGCCGACGGACGTCATGTCCTTCCCGATGGACGAACTGCGTCCGCCGGGCAAGGACGACGACGAGCCCCCGCAGGGCCTGCTCGGCGACATCGTGCTCTGCCCGGAGGTCGCCGCCAAGCAGGGCGCCGAGGCGGAGACGCGGCACTCCATGGACGAGGAGCTGCAGCTGCTCACCGTCCACGGCGTGCTGCACCTGCTCGGCTACGACCACGAGGAGCCGGACGAGAAGGCCGAGATGTTCGGTCTCCAGGCGGCGATCGTGGACGGCTGGCGTGCCGAGCGGGGCCTGGAGGGCCCGTCCCCGGCACCGACGGTCTCGTAACCGCCGATGAGTCCACAGATCGTCGTCGGCGCGGTCGCCCTGGTCGTCGTCGCCTGGCTCGCCGCCTGCGCGGAGGCGGGCCTCGCGCGTGTCTCCAGCTTCCGTGCCGAGGAGGCCGTGAAGTCCGGCCGCCGGGGCGGCGCCAAGCTCGCCCAGGTCGCCGCCGACCCGACCCGCTACCTGAACGTGGCCCTGCTGGTCCGTGTCGCCTGCGAGATGGCGGCGGCCTCGCTGGTCACCTACGCCTGCCTGGAGGCGTTCTCCGGCACCGGCGAGGCGCTGGTGGCCGCGATCGCGGTCATGGTCCTCGTCTCCTACGTCGCCGTCGGGGTGTCCCCGCGCACCATCGGCCGCCAGCACCCGCTGAACACGGCGACCGTGGCGGCGTACGTGCTGGTGCCGCTCGCGCGGATCATGGGCCCGGTCCCGTCGCTGCTGATCCTCATCGGCAACGCGCTCACCCCGGGCAAGGGGTTCAGGCGCGGCCCGTTCGCCTCGGAGGCCGAGCTGCGGGCGCTGGTGGACCTGGCCGAGCAGGAGTCGCTGATCGAGGACGATGAGCGCCGGATGGTGCACTCGGTCTTCGAACTCGGCGACACCCTGGTGCGGGAGGTGATGGTGCCGCGCACCGACCTCGTCGTCATCGAGCGGTACAAGACCATCCGCCAGGCCCTCACGCTCGCGCTGCGCTCCGGTTTCTCGCGGATCCCGGTCACGGGCGAGAGCGAGGACGACGTCGTCGGCATCGTGTACCTGAAGGACCTGGTGCGCCGCACGCACATCAGCCGGGACGCGGAGAACGACCTGGTGTCCACGGCGATGCGCCCGGCCGTCTTCGTTCCGGACACCAAGAACGCCGGTGACCTGCTGCGCGAGATGCAGAAGGAACGCAACCACGTCGCCGTCGTCATCGACGAGTACGGCGGCACGGCCGGGATCGTCACCATCGAGGACATCCTGGAGGAGATCGTCGGCGAGATCACCGACGAGTACGACCGTGAGCTGCCGCCGGTGGAGGACCTGGGCGAGGGCCGCCACCGGGTCACCGCCCGCCTCGACATCACCGACCTGGGCGAGCTGTACGGCCTGGAGGAGTACGACGACGAGGACGTGGAGACGGTCGGCGGGCTGCTCGCCAAGGCGCTCGGCCGGGTCCCGATCGCCGGGGCGTCGGCGGTCGTGGACCTGCCCGACGGGCGGGCGCTGCGGCTGACCGCGGAGTCCGCCGCGGGCCGCCGGAACAAGATCGTGACGGTGCTGGCGGAGCCGGTGGAGCCGCCCGAGGACGCGGAGAAGCCCGAGTGACGCCCCAGGAGCTGCGCGCCCTGTGCCTGTCGTTCAACGCGGCCGTGGAGGACTTCCCCTTCAACCCGGAGACCTCCGTCTTCAAGGTGCGGGGCAAGCTGTTCGCGCTGACGGCGCTGGACGCGCGGCCCCTGACCGTCAACCTCAAGTGCGACCCCGAGGACGCGGTGCGGCTGCGCGGCGAGCACCCGGGGCTGATCGTCCCCGGCTGGCACATGAACAAGCGGCACTGGAACACGGTCACGGCCGACGGCGAACTCCCGGACCGGCTGGTCCGGGAGCTGGTCGAGGACTCGTACGACCTGGTGGTGGCCGGGCTGCCGCGTGCCGAGCGGCTCCGCCTCGACCGCCCCTGAGACCTCCGGGGCGGCCGGGAGCCGCGCGGCCGCTCAGGCCGCCGGGCTCTGCGCGGCCTTCCGGCCGCGCAGGCCCAGTCCGACCAGCACCGCCGCCGCCAGCACGATCGCCGCGTCCAGGGCGAGCACCGTGCGGACACCGGCGAGCAGGTCGTCGGAGGTGGTGGCCAGCACGCCCAGCAGCGGGATGCCGACGGTGATGCCGACCTGCTGGGTGGAGGTGACCAGGCCGGTGGCCAGGCCCTGCTCCTCGTCGGGGACGCCCGAGGTGACGGTCAGGCCGTAGGAGACGATCGCGCCCAGGTGGCACATGCTGGCCAGCGAGACGGCGGCCGTGGCCAGCCACACCGACCAGGACCCGGTGCCCAGTCCGGGCAGCGCGGCGATCAGCGCGCCCTGCCCGGCCAGCGAGCCGGCCAGCGTGCGGCGGGCGCCGAAGCGGCCGATGACCTTGGCGGCGTACGAGCCGGCGACCACCGAGAGCACACCCTGCACCCCGAAGACCATGCCGGTCTCGAAGGCCGACAGGCCCAGGATCTCCTGGAGGTACAGGGTCAGGACGAAGATGACCGTCGACATCATCGAGAAGGTGACCAGACCGCCCACGTTGCCCCAGGCCACCGTGCGGCGGCGCAGCATGGGCAGCGAGACCAGCGGGGCGGCGGAACGGGACTCCACGACCACGAACGCGGTCAGCAGGGCGAGGCCCGCCATCAGCGTCACCAGGACGTCGGCGCGGCCGAAGCCGTGGTCGGCGGCGGTGGACAGGGCGTAGATCAGCGCGAGCAGGCCGGTGGTGACGGTGACCGCTCCGGGTACGTCCAGGCGCGGACGGTCGGGGGTGCGGGACTCCGGCAGCAGGCCGGGGGCCAGCGGCAGCACGATCAGCGCGAACACGGTGAGCAGCGCCATCGTGGAGCGCCAGCCGAACGCGTCGGTGAGGACGCCGCCGGCGACCATGCCGACGGTGAAGCCCAGCGACAGCAGGGTGCCGGAGATGCCGAGGGCGCGGTCGCGGGCCGGGCCCTCGGGGAAGGTGGTGGTCAGCAGGGACATGCCGGTCGGCACGATCGCCGCCGCGCCCAGGCCCTGCAGCGCCCGTCCGGCCAGGAAGGAGGCCGGGTCCCAGGCGAGGGTGGCCAGCAGCGAGGAGACGCCGAACACGGCCAGCCCGGTCAGGAACAGCCTGCGCCGGCCGAACAGGTCGCCGGCCCGGCCGAACAGCAGCAGGAAGCCGCCCGAGGGGAGCGCGAACGCGGTGACCGCCCACTGGAGCGCGGACCGGCTCATGCCGAGGTCGGCGCCCAGGTCCGGCAGGGCCACGTTCAGGACGGAGAAGTCCAGGGCGACCATGAACTGGGCCGCGCACAGGACGAAGAGGACCAGCTTGTCACGCGTCGACAGCCGGGGGGCGCCGGACGCCGTCCCGTCGGGCCCGGGGGCGGCGGGAGCGGGGGACGCGGTCGTGGACGGGGTGGTCGTGGGTGAAGGGGCCGCGGACGCGGTGTCCGTGGTGGTGTCGATCGCCATGGGCAAGAGCTTGGTGCGGCCGGAACACCCGTGGGGAGTCGCCACTTATGGTGGTGGTGGCACCACCAGACAGCACGAGGGGGATCGGTACGTGCCCGACACGGACGTGTTCAAGAGTCAGCGGCGGCGTGAGCTGCGCGAGTTCCTGATGAGCAGGCGGGCGAGGGTGACACCGGCCGAGGCGGGGCTGCCGGACGGCGGTGCCCGGCGGCGCACGCCCGGGCTGCGGCGCGAGGAGGTCGCGGTGCTCGCCGGGGTGGGCGCCTCCTGGTACCAGTGGCTGGAACAGGGCCGCGACATCTCCGTCTCCCCGCAGGTCCTGGACGCGGTGGCGCGGGTGCTGCGGCTGAGCAACGCCGAGCGCCGGCACCTGTACCTGCTCGCCGGTCTGAACCCGCCCGCACCCGAAGTGGCGCCCGGGAAGCGGGACATGTGCGAGGGTCTGCGGCGGCTGATCGACACCTGGATGCCGTACCCGGCGCACATCATGGACCTGTACTACAACTGCGTGATGTACAACGACGCCGCCGCGGTGGTGCTGGGCATGCGCCCGGACATCACGCAGAACTGCCTGGTCGACTTCTTCACCGACCCGCTGTACCGCTCCCGTTCGCAGAGCTGGGAGCGCAACGCGCGCACCGTCGTCGCCCAGTTCCGCGCCGCGTGCGCCGCCCGTCCCGGTGACGAGGGGTACCAGGCGGTCCTGGACCGGGTCTCGCAGGCCAGCGAGGAGTTCACGGCGCTGTGGGAGGAACAGGACATCGAGGAGCCGGGGCAGGTCCGCAAGGAGCTGGAGCATCCGCTGGTGGGTCTGCTGTGCGTGGAGTCGACGGCGATGAAGGTGCCGGCCCGGCCGGACCTGACGGTGGTGCTGCACACCCCGCTGGACGAGGCGAACACGGCGTCGAAACTGGAGTGGCTGGCCTCGCCGGAAGGACGGCGCGGGGCGATGTACCCGGTGGCGGGGTGAGGCGTCCCGTGGCGCGCCGGGGGCCCGGCGGCGGACCGGGCCGTACGGCCGCCGGCGCGGCACCGGACACCTGGGCGCCGGTGCGGCTCCGTATGCTCGGATCATGACCGAGAGCAACGCGCTTGACGCCGAGGACCGAAAGATCGTCACCCTGGCCCGTTCGGTACGGGCCCGCAACGGCGTGCCGGAGGGCGCGGCGGTACGGGACGAGACGGGCCGGACCTACGCCGCCGGTTCGGTGCACCTCGCCTCGCTGAAGCTGAGCGCCCTGCAGACGGCGGTGGCGATGGCGGTGGCGTCCGGGGCGACGTCACTGGAGGCGGCGGCCGTGGTCAGCGAGGCGGAGGGGCTGGCACCCGAGGACCTGTCCGCCGTGGGCGACCTGGGCGGGGCCGGGACGCCGGTGCTGCTGGCGGGACCCGACGGCACCGTGCGCCTGACCCGGCCCGCGGGGGCCGCCGAGTAGGCCGCCCCGCTGCCGGGAGGGCCGCGCGGGCCCGGTGAGGGCGCTCAGAGCGCGTCCGGGCCGCGTTCGCCGGTCCGGACGCGTACGACCGTCTCGACGGGCACGGCCCACACCTTGCCGTCGCCGATCTTCCCGGTCCGCGCGGCGCGGACCACGGCGTCGACGACCGCTTCCGCGTCGGCGTCCTCGACGACCACCTCGATACGGACCTTGGGCACGAGGTCGACGCGGTACTCGGCGCCCCGGTACACCTCCGTGTGGCCGCGCTGACGGCCGTAGCCGCTCGCCTCGGTCACGGTCAGCCCGTGCACGCCCATCTCCTGGAGCGCGGTCTTGACCTCGTCGAGACGGTACGGCTTGACGATCGCGGTGATGAGCTTCATGCCTGGTGGCCGGCCTTCCGGGCGGAGGAGGGGACGGGGGACGCGCCGACGGGGGCGCCGTGCCCGAGGACCCCGTGATCGTAGGCCGTCTCGGCGTGCACCGTGAGGTCGAGACCGGTGTGCTCCTGCTCCTCGCTCGCCCGCAGGCCGAGGACCTTGTCGAGGAGCTTGCCCAGGCCGTACGTCGTCGCGAAGGCGTACGCCGCCACGGCCGCCACCGCCAGCGTCTGCCTGCCCAGCGGGGCGAGCCCGCCGCCGTACAGGAGTCCGTCCGTGCCGCCGGTCATCGCCTTGCGCGCGAACAGGCCGATGAGCAGGGTGCCGACGACCCCGCCGACCAGGTGGACGCCGACGACGTCCAGGGAGTCGTCGTAGTTCAGCCTGAACTTCCAGCTCACCGCGTACGAGCACAGGCAGCCCGCGGCGAGGCCGACGGCCAGGGCGCCGGGCAGGGAGACCGTGCCGCAGGACGGGGTGATCGCGACCAGGCCCGCGACCGCGCCCGAGGCGGCGCCCAGGGTGGTGGGGTGCCCGTCGCGCTTGTTCTCCACCAGCAGCCAGCCGAGCAGGCCGGTGCAGCCGGCGGCGAGGGTGTTGAGGAAGACGGCCGCCGCCAGGCCGTTGGCGCCCATCGCGGACCCCGCGTTGAACCCGAACCAGCCGAACCAGAGCAGACCGGCGCCCAGCATCACCATGGGCAGGTTGTGCGGGCGCATCGCGTCCTTCTTGAAGCCGAGGCGCGGGCCGAGGACCAGGCAGAGCGCGAGTCCGGAGGCGCCGGAGGTGATCTCGACGGGGAGGCCGCCGGCGAAGTCGAGCGCGCCGAGGCCCTGCCCGATCCAGCCGCCCGGACCCCACACCCAGTGCGTCACCGGAACGTATACGAGCAGCGTCCACACCGGCACCAGGACCAGCCAGGCACCGAACTTCGTACGGTCGGCGACCGCACCGCTGATCAGCGCGGCCGTGATGATCGCGAAGGTGAGCTGGAAGGTGGCGAACAGGAGCGTGGGGACGGTGCCGTGGACGTCGGCCGGGCCGATGCCCGCGAGGCCGGCCTCGCGCAGACCGCCGATCAGGCCGCCGGCCGTGTCGCCGCCGAAGGCGAGGGAGTAGCCGCAGACCAGCCAGACCACGGTGACCAGGGCGATCGACACGAAACTCATCATCAGCATGTTCAGCACGCTCTTGGTGCGCACCATGCCGCCGTAGAAGAGGGCGAGGCCCGGGGTCATGAGGAGGACCAGGGCGGTGGCGGCCAGCAGCCAGGCGGTGTCGCCGGTGTCGATGCGGGGGGCAGCCAGGTTCACGGTGGTCACTGCGGTCACGGCGTCTCCAACGCGGGCGGGGGCTCGTCAGAGGGTCACCGCTGTGCGTTTCCGGTCGCGTACGGGTGTGTTTCCGTGACGTTTCGTATGGTGTCGTCGCTGGTGCGGGGATGCCGGCCGGCGCGCGCCGGGGCCGCGGTGAGGCCTGGCGGGGGCGGCCGCGGGCCGGGCGTGCGGCGGGGCGTCGTGGATCAGGGACAATGGGCGCCATGAGCGTTCGTACCCAGTCATCCGAGCAGTCCGCCGAGGCTGCCCACCGGGCCGGCTTCGCCTGTTTCGTGGGCCGCCCCAACGCGGGCAAGTCCACCCTCACGAACGCTCTGGTCGGGCAGAAGGTGGCGATCACCTCCAACCGGCCGCAGACGACCCGGCACACCGTGCGCGGCATCGTGCACCGGCCGGACGCGCAGCTGATCCTGGTGGACACGCCCGGACTGCACAAGCCGCGGACGCTGCTGGGCGAGCGGCTGAACGACGTGGTGCGGGCGACGTGGGCCGAGGTCGACGTGATCGGCTTCTGCCTGCCGGCCGACCAGAAGATCGGGCCCGGTGACCGGTTCATCGCCAAGGAGCTGGCGGGGATCAAGAGGACGCCGAAGGTCGCGATCGTCACGAAGACGGACCTGGTGGACTCCAAGGCGCTCGCCGAGCAGCTGATCGCGATCGACCAGCTCGGCAAGGAGCTGGGGATCGAGTGGGCCGAGATCGTGCCGGTGTCGGCGACCGGCGGCGAGCAGGTGGAACTGCTCGCCGATCTGCTGATCCCGCTGCTGCCAGAGGGGCCCGCGCTGTATCCCGAGGGGGATCTGACCGACGAGCCCGAGCAGGTGATGGTGGCCGAGCTGATCCGTGAGGCGGCGCTGGAGGGGGTGCGGGACGAGCTGCCGCACTCCATCGCCGTGGTCGTCGAGGAGATGCTGCCGCGCGAGGACCGGCCGGCGGACAAGCCGCTGCTGGACATCCACGCGAACGTCTTCATCGAGCGGCCCAGCCAGAAGGGGATCATCATCGGGCCGAAGGGCAAGCGGCTGAAAGAGGTCGGGATCAAGTCCCGCAAGCAGATCGAGGCGCTGCTGGGGACGCCGGTCTTCCTCGACCTGCACGTGAAGGTGGCGAAGGACTGGCAGCGGGACCCGAAGCAGCTGCGGCGACTGGGGTTCTGAGAGCCGCTTCGCCCGCGCGCCCGCCCGGCACGGCGGGCCGGAACCCCCGCCACGGTGCCCCGCACGAACGGGCCGGCCGTCCCGGAGGGAGCGGCCGGCCCGTCGGCGGCAGGGAGGTCAGCGCAGGGCCCGCAGGGCCTTTTCCGCTCCCTTCGCGCCGAGCTTCACGAAGACCGGGGCCGTGCCCAGCGGGGTGGCGTAGGACGTCAGGGTGCGGTTGCCGTGGACGGTCCTGGCGTGGGCCACGTCGTACCAGGTGCCCGGGGGCAGGTGGACGGTGCGGGTGGGGGCGTCGGTGAGCTGGGGGGCCGCCAGGACCGCCGGGCCCAGCATCCACTCGTCGGTGATCGTGTACGCGGCCTTGTCCTTCGGGAAGTCGAAGAACAGGGGGCGCATGATCGGGTCGCCGGTGCGCAGGGTGGCCTGGACCTGGTCCCAGATGTAGGGGGCGAGGCGGCCGTGGCGGGCGATCGCGGCCCGGTAGAGGTCGATGGTCTCCTGGTCGTAGACCACCTTCTTGCCGGTGGTGGGGTCGTTCGTGTCGACGGGTGACGTGGACGCGTACATCAGGGGCATCAGGGACGCCGACTGCGCCCAGCGGACCAGGACCTGCTTGCTGGGGGCCGGCTGGCCGAGGGAGCCGCCGATCATGTCGGTGGTGACGAAGGGGTAGCCGATGGTGGAGATGGCCAGGTTCTGGCTGACGGAGGCCCGCAGGGAGTTCCAGCCGGTGCCCTTGTCCTCCTGCCGGGTGACGAATCCGGCCCGGTGGGCGGTGCTGTCCCAGTGGACGCGGATGCCGACGCCCTGGAGGTCGTACTCGTCGGCGAGCTGGGCGCCGAGCCGCTGGTAGTCGGTGGGCTTGTAGCCCTCGTGCGGGGCGCACTTCTCGTCGATGAAGCGGGTGTCGAACTTCAGGCCGTCGATGCCGTAGGTGCTCATGAGGGACTTCAGGCGGCCCTCGTACCAGGCCTTGGCGTCCGGATCGGCGAGGTCGACGATGCCCGCCGTGCCGTTCCACCAGGTGACCGTGCAGGGCTTGCCGGGGTCGGCGGCGGACTTGAGCAGGTAGCCGTGGTCGGCGGCGTAACGGTACTGGTCGGAGTCGAGGTTGATCCACAGGGTGACCCAGAGGCCGAAGTCGAAGCCGAGGTCGTGGATCTTCCGCGACATGGCCCTGGGGTCCGGGTAGGCCTTCGCGTCGAAGGTCATGTTCCCGTAGTTCGACTCCCACTTGTCGTCGAGCTGGAGCGTGTGGCCCTTGACGCCGTTGTCGTGCAGGTCCTGCGCATAGTCGAGGAGTTTCGCCTGGTCGACGTGGGTGTAGAACTGCGCCCAGGAGTTCCAGACGGGCTCGGCGTACTGCCGGTAGGTGGCGTCGCTCTTCGCCGGCCTGCCGACGATGCCGATGTAGTCGCGGTAGACGTCCAGCGGCGTGGACTCGACGAAGACGGTCGCCTTGTACGGGTCGGCGGACTCGATGTCGAAGCGGCCGAGGCCGTCCTTGCCCTGGTTGACGGCGACGTCCATGACGTGGCCGGTGTCCACGCGCAGTCCGGTGGCGCGCGAGGTGTACCAGAAGGGGTCGACCATGTAGTACGAGGCGGGGCCGAAGGCCGAGTGGACCACCTGGCCGCTGTCGAGGGGCCAGGGCTGGTCGGTGCCGGGGCCGCCCGCCGGGGTCTGGGCCTCGCCGTGGCCGTACCAGTGGCCGGCGGAGGAGAGGTCGTAGGCGATGCCGAGGCGGTCGGGGGCGGCCTGGCCGGTGACCCGCCAGTCGAGCTGGTAGCGGTCGGCGGCGGGGGTGATCCGGGCCTGGACCGTGGTGCCGGGTGCCGTCGTCGCCGCGGTGAGGGTGAGGGTGCCGCCGTGCCAGGTCCAGCCGGTCACGCGGGTGGCGTGCTGCCAGGCGCCGGCGGTGCGGAAGCGCAGGGCGCCCGTCCCGGCGGGGGCCGTGGCCAGGACGGTCTCCCCCGAGCGGCGGGTGGTGAGGGAGAGTTGACCGGTCGTCACCTGGAGGCGGTAGCCGGGAGCGGTGCGGCTGCGCGGGACGGTCAGGTCCACCTCGCCCGGAGACGTGGTGAGGCGGGGCGCGGGCGTGCCGGGGGCGGCCTGGGCCCGGTCCTGCGCGGTGAGTCCGACGGGGAGGGCGAGGCTCAGGGCGAGGGCGGCGAGGAGCACCCTGGGCCGGCGCGAGGGTTTGCGTGACGGTGTGCCTGCTGGTCTGCGCACGACGCATGTCCTTCGACGGAGGGTCAGGAGGGAGCCATGGGTCAGGAAGTGCGGTACTCGTGCAAAAACATGCTTGATCCTGCCGCTCATTGAGCAGCAAACGTCATCTGTCTGTCAATGGCGTCTGCCCTCGCCCGGCGCCCGTCACACGGACCGGCCGAAGCCGATGGTGGGCACGGCCCGGCGCCGGGGCCACGGCTCGACGCACGCACGGGGCAGCAGCCGCTCCAGGAAGGCGTACCGCCGCAGGGCCGCCGGGTCCTGGCCGGGCACCGACTGGACCCGGCGCCACCAGGCCGCGATCTCCGACCAGCCCGGCGCCGACAGGGAGCCGCCGAACTCCTGTACCGACAGCGCGGCGGTGAGCCCGGCGAAGGCGAGCCGGTCGGCCAGCGGCCAGCCGGCCAGGGTGCCGGTGACGAACCCGGCGACGAAGACGTCACCCGCGCCCGTGGGGTCCAGGGCCTCGACCGCGATGGCGGGCACCTCGGCGCTCTCCCCCGTGCGCCGGTCGACCGCGTAGGCGCCCTCCGCCCCCAGGGTGACCACCGCGACCGGGACGAAGGCGGTCAGCGCGTGCGCGGCGGTGCGCGGGCAGTCGGTGCGCGTGTAGCGCATCGCCTCCTCGGCGTTGGGCAGGAACGCCTCGCAGTGCTCCAGGTCGGCGAGGCCAGCCAGATCCCAGGCACCGGTGTCGTCCCAGCCGACGTCCCCGAAGACGCGGGTGCCCTTGTGGGCGGCCTCCGCGATCCAGGGCTCGGGCCTGCCGGGGGTCAGGGAGGCGACCGCGGCCCGCGCGGGCGGCAGCCGGAGGGGCCCGCCGTCCTGGAGCAGCACGTCCTCCGGCGGGGGTTCGTGGCCGTGCGAGACCATCGTGCGCTCGCCCTCGTACGCCATGGAGACGGTGACCGGGGAGTGCCAGCCGGGGACCGTGCGCGAGGGCGAGAGATCGATGCCCTCGCCCTGTTCCAGCGCGTCCCAGCAGTACTCCCCGTAGTGGTCGTCGCCGAAGGCGGCCGCGAGGGAGGTGCGCAGACCGAGGCGGGCCAGGGCGGTCGCCATGTTGGCCACACCGCCCGGGCTCGACCCCATCCCGCGCGCCCAGGACTCCGTCCCGCGCACCGGGGCCGAGTCGAGGCCGGTGAAGATGATGTCGAGGAAGACCGTTCCCGTGAGGTAGACGTCCCAGGGCGGGTCGTCCACCGTGCGCAGCGCGGCCAGCGGGTCGACCTGGGGCGCGGCGGGGGCGTGGGCCGCCCCGACGACGTACTCCCGGTCCCGCGGGTACTCGCGGTCCTCGGGGGACTCCTGCGCCCCCGGACACCCCTGCTGCTCCGGACACCCCTGCTGCTCCGGACACCCCTGCTGCTCCGGAGGTCCCTGCTGCTCCGGACGTCCCTGCTGCTCCGGGTGCCCCTGCTGCTCCCGGCGCTGCGGGCGCTCCCGGCTCTCCTGCTGTTCCGGTCCTTCTCCGGCGGGCGTGCTGGACGCGGTCACGGTGCGCTCCCCTGGCATGGTGCGGATCAGGCCAGTGTGCACCACCGCGCCCACCGGGCGGGGCCGTCACGCCGGGTGCGGCGGGACCCTGGGAAGTCCGGCCGCCTCCCCGGCGCGGGCGCGCGCCTCAAGAGAACTCGTACGCCTCGACCTCGGCGAGGTAGCGCTGGCGGCGCTCCTCGTCGTGCTCCAGGAAGGAGGCGAGGAAGGAGTTGCGGGCCAGTTCGCGCAGCCGGTCCTCGCCCAGGCCGAGGGCGCGGTGCACGGCGTCGAAGTTGTCGCCCGCGTAGCCGCCGAAGTAGGCCGGGTCGTCGGAGTTGACCGTGCACACGAGGCCCGCGTCCAGCATGGCGGGCAGCGGGTGGTCGGCGAGGGTGTCGACGGTGCGCAGCCGGACGTTGGACAGCGGGCACAGCGTCAGCGGGATCCGGTCGCGCACGAGGCGTTCGACCAGCGCGGGATCCTCCATGCAGCGCAGGCCGTGGTCGACGCGCTCGACGCCGAGCACGTCCAGGGCCTCGGTGATGTACTGCGGCGGCCCCTCCTCCCCCGCGTGCGCCACGCGCCGCAGCCCGAGGGCGGCGGCGGCCTCGTACACCTCGCGGAACTTCGCCGGCGGATGCCCGACCTCGGCCGAGTCGAGCCCGACGCCGACGATCCGGTCGAGGTACGGCCTGGCCGCCTCCAGCGTGGCCAGGGCCGATTCGGCGGACTCGTCGCGCAGGAAGCACAGGATCAGCTGGGTGGAGACGCCGTGCCGCTGCGCGCTGCGGCCGAGCGACCGCCACAGCCCCTCGACGACCGTGCCCATCTCCACGCCGCGCGCGAGGTGGGCCTGCGGGTCGAAGAAGATCTCCGCGTGCCGCACGCCCTGCGCGGCGGCCCGCGCGAGGTAGGCGTCGGCGAGGTCCGCGAAGTCCTGCTCGGTGCGCAGGACGGCCATCAGCTCGTAGTACAGGTTCAGGAAGGACTGGAGGTCCGCGAACCGGTAGGCCTCGCGGAGGGCGTCGGTGTCCTCGTACGGCAGCTTCACGCCGTTGCGCGCGGCCAGCTCGAAGGCCAGCTCGGGCTCCAGGGTGCCTTCGATGTGGAGGTGCAGTTCAGCTTTGGGCAGGGGCATCAGAGAATCGTACGGCTCTTTCACCGACGTTTCGGAACCGGCACCCGCAGCAGGTCGTGGGCCACGGTCAGCTCGCCCTCGAACCCGGCCGCGCGTGCCTGCCGTTCGAACGCGTCGGGTTCGGTGTAGCGCTGGCTGAAGTGGGTGAGCACGAGGTGGCGTACGCCCGCGTCCCGGGCCACCCGGGCGGCCTGGGCGGCGGTCAGGTGGCCGTGCTCGACGGCGAGCGGTTCGTCCTCGTCGAGGAAGGTCGACTCGATGACCAGCAGGTCGCAGCCCTCGGCGAGCGCGTGCACGCCCTCGCACAGCCGGGTGTCCATGACGAACGCGAACCGCTGCCCGCGCCGCACCTCACTCACCGCCTCCAGGGGCACCCCGCGGAGGGAGCCCTCGTGCTGGATCCGGCCCACGTCGGGGCCCTTGATGCCGTGCGCGGCGAGCCGGTCGGGCAGCATCCGGCGCCCGTCAGGTTCGACGAGCCGGTAGCCGAAGGACTCCACCGGGTGGGAGAGCCGGCGGGCTTCCAGGGTGTAGGCCGGGGTCACCGCGAGGACGCCGTCGGCGTCGACCGGGGCCTCGGTGAGGGCGACCGTCTCGCGGTAGGCGGTGGCGTACCGGAGGCGGTCGAAGAAGCGCTTGCCCGAGCGCGGGTAGTGCGCGGTGACCTCGTGCGGGACCCGGTCGAGGTTGATCCGCTGGATCACTCCGGCCAGGCCCAGGCTGTGGTCGCCGTGGAAGTGGGTGACGCAGATCCGGTTCAGGTCGTGGGCGGCGACGCCGGCGCGCAGCATCTGTCGCTGGGTGCCCTCGCCGGGGTCGAACAGGATGCCCTCGCCGTCCCAGCGCAGCAGGTAGCCGTTGTGGTTGCGGTGCCGGGTCGGTACCTGGCTGGCGGTGCCGAGGACGACGAGTTCACGGACGGACACGGCTCCCTACCCGGGGGGCCACTGCAGGCCGCGGCCGCCGAGGACGTGCGCGTGGGCGTGCCAGACGGTCTGGCCGGCGCCGGAGCCGGTGTTGAAGACGGTGCGGTAGCTCTCCAGCTTCTCGTCGTCGGCGACGGCCTGCGTCTCGCGCAGCACGTCGGCGGCGAGCTGCGGGGCGCCCGCGGCGAGGGCGGCGGCGTCCTTGTAGTGCGCCTTGGGGATCACCAGGATGTGGGTGGGCGCCTGGGGGTTGATGTCGCGGAAGGCGACGGTCGTCTCCGTCTCGCGGACGACGGTCGCGGGGACGTGACCCGCGACGATCTTGCAGAACAGGCAGTCGTCCTGGGGTTCCCCTGCCATGCGCGTGCGCTCCTTCGGGCCGGTGAGCTGGTACGGGGCATCGTAGTCGGTCGGCCGCGGGCCGGTGGGCGGCCGGCCCGCGGTCCGGACGGGGCGTCAGGCGGGCAGGTCCGGCGCTGTCTTGGCGGGGCTGGATTCCAGGGCCTCCAGGGCCAGCCTGATCGCCTCGTCCAGTTGCGGGTCGCGGCCCGCCGCGTGGTCCTGCGGGCGCTGGACGACCTCGACGTCGGGGTCCACGCCGTGGTTCTCCACGCCCCAGCCGTAACCCTCCAGCCAGAACGCGTACTTGGGCTGGGTGATCTGGGTGCCGTCGACCAGGCGGTAGCGGCTGTCGATGCCGATGACGCCGCCCCAGGTGCGGGTGCCGACGACCGGTCCGATGCCCAGCGCCTTGATGGCCGCGTTGACGATGTCGCCGTCGGAGCCGGAGAACTCGTTGGCCACGGCGACGACCGGACCGCGCGGCGCGTCCCGCGGGTAGCTCTCCGGCCGCATGCCGCGCGGCAGGTCCCAGCCGACGATGCGCCGGGCCAGTTTCTCCACGACGAGCTGGGAGGTGTGCCCGCCGCGGTTCTCCCGCACGTCCACGACCAGGCCCTCGCGGGCCACCTCGACGCGCAGGTCGCGGTGGATCTGCGCCCAGCCGGGCGCCTGCATGTCGGGGACGTGCAGGTAGCCCAGCCGGCCGCCGGACTTCTCGTGGACGTAGGCGCGGCGGTCGGAGACCCAGGCGTGGTAGCGCAGCGGCTCCTCGTCGGCGAGGGGCACCACGACGGCGTGCCGCGCCTCCCCGCCGCCGGCGGGCGAGATCGTCAGCTCGACGGGCTTGCCGGCCGTGCCGACCAGCAGCGGGCCGGGGCCGGTCACCGGGTCGACCGGCCGGCCGGCGACCGCGGTGACGGCGTCCCCGGCGCGGACCGCGACGCCGGGCGCGGCGAGCGGGCTGCGCGCGTTCGGGTCGGACGTCTCCGAGGGCAGGATCCGGTCGATGCGCCAGCTCCCGTCCTCGTGCCGGGAGAGGTCCGCGCCGAGCAGGCCCTGGCGGGCGCCGTCGCCGAAGGCGCCGAACGGGGTGACGTAGGCGTGCGAGGTGCCGAGTTCGCCGTGCACCTCCCAGAGCAGGTCCACGAGGTCGTCGTGGGTGGCGACGCGGTCCAGGACGGGCCGGTAGCGGTCGAGGACGCCGTCCCAGTCGACGCCGTTCATGTCGGCCCGCCAGAAGTGGTCCCGCATGATGCGGCCGGTCTCCTCGTACATCTGCCGCCACTCGGCGGCCGGGTCGACCGTCTGGCGCACCCGGCCCAGGTCGACGGTGATGTTGGAGTCGCTGTCCTCGTCGCCGGAGGCGCGCCGGTCGCTGGGGACGACCCTGAGTTTGCCGTCGGACCACAGCAGGACGCGCTTGCCGTCGCCGCTGACCTCGAAGTGGTCGGCGTCGGCGGCGAGGTGCTCGATGCGCTGCTGGGCGAGGTCGTAGCGTTCCAGCTCGGTCTTCGGGTCCGGGTCCTCGGGGGTGGCGCGGGAGGCTCCGAGCACGCCGGTCACCGGGTGGCGCAGCCACAGCACGCCGTCGCGGGCGGCGCGCAGGTTGGAGTAGCGGGCGGCCTCGACCGGGAAGGGCACGATCCGGTCGGCGAGGCCTTCGAGGTCGATCCGGGTGGCCGGGGTGCCCTCGCCCTCGGGGGTCTCGTCCTTGTCGGCGGACTCGAAGGGGCGGCCGTGGCGCTGCGGCCCGAACGGGGACGGTGTGGTCGCGGCCAGGGTGATCAGGTGCGGGCGGGAACTCTCCACGAACGCCAGGTCGAAGACGTGCTCGTCGTAGACCGGGTCGAAGGAGCGGTGGGAGAGGAAGGCGAGGTGCTTGCCGTCCAGGGTGAACGCGGGCGCGTAGTCCTGGAAGCGCAGGGGGGTGGCCTCGGTGACCGACAGGTCGGTGGTGTTGGCCAGGCGGAGCTGGCTGAGCGGGCTCGGGCCCGGGTGGGACCAGGCGATCCAGGCCGAGTCGGGCGAGAAGGCGATGCCGGTGACGTCGCCGTTGTCGCTGCGGTCCACCTCGCGGACCTCGCCGGTCTCGCGTTCGACGAGGAGCAGCCGGCCGTCGTGGGAGGCGACGGCGGCGCGGCTGCCGTCGGGGGCCATGGCCAGTTCCAGGACCCGGCCGAGCTGTCCGGCGGCGAGGCGGCGCGGGGTGGCGCCGGGGGCGAGGCCGGTGGCGGGCGCGAACTCCAGGGCGTCCTCGCCCTCGGCGTCGGTCACCCACGCCACCCACTCCTCGCCGTCGGCGCGGAAGGTGCGCGGCAGCCGGGTGCGGACGCCGGGTTCGGCGGCCAGCGCGCGGGCCGGGCCCGAGCGGTGGGTGACCCAGTGGACGGCGCCGCGGACGGCGACGGCGCTGCCGCGGGCGGTGTGGTCGGGGGCGGCGGACCCGAACCAGCGGCCGGCGTTGACCGGGTGGGGCTGGAGGTCGACGCGCGGTCCGCCGAGCCGGATGTCGAGGCGGCGCGGTTCGGCGCCGTCCAGGTCGTCCAGGAGCCAGAGTTCACCGGCGCTCGCGTACACGACCCGGGTGCCGTCGGTGGCGGCGTGCCGGGCGTAGAAGCCGTCCAGAGGAGTGTGGCGGCGCAGTTCGGAGCCGTCGGCCCGGGAGGAGTACAGCGCGCCGGTGCCCTCGTGGTCGGAGAGGAAGGCGACCCTGTCCCCCACCCACAGCGGGTACTCGAGGTTGCCGTCCAGGTCTTCGTGCAGCCGTACGAACTCGCCGGTGTCCTCCGGGTCGATCCACAGCTTCCCGGCCGTGCCGCCCCGGTACCGCTTCCACCAGGCCGCCTCCCGGCCCATGGTCGCGGACAGCAGTACGGTGTGCGGCCCGTACGCGACGGCACCGACCGGGCCGTAGGGCAGGACGGCGGCCTCCGAGCCGTCCAGCGGGACGGCGCGGGCCCAGGTGCGGCGCAGGCTGGCCTGGCCCTGGGTGCTGATCGCGAGGACTTCGCCGCCGGGCGTCCAGCCCCGCACCTGGGTGCGCCAGCTGCCCCAGTGGGTGAGGCGCTCGGCGGGCCCGCCGTCGACCGGCGCGACGTGCACCTCGGGGGCGCCGTCACGGGTGGAGGTCCAGGCGACGGTGGTGCCGTCGGGCGAGATGCGCGGGTGGTTCACCGGCACGTTGTCGCCGCTGACCCGCCAGGCCCGCCCGCCGTCCAGCGGCGCGAGCCACACGTCGTCCTCGGCGGTGAAGGCGACCAACTCCCCGTGCAGGTGCGGAAAACGGAGGTAGGCGGACGGTACGGTCGATGCGGAGGATGCGGACTGAGTCACCCGATCACCCTACGCAGGGCCCGCGGTCACGGACAGGGGAACGGATCACTTCGGTGATCACTTCGCGCTCCGCCCGGCCCGCCGCTGACCGCGCGTCGTACCGCTGCGGCCGGGGCCGGCGCCCGCCGTCCGCCCGGCAGGTGCCGGAACCGTCTCGATGCCCCCATGCCCGGCAGGGTGTCACCGGTCCGCCGTGGGCGGTGGAGCGCATACGGCCACCTGTGCGCCGTGCGTGCCCGCGCGCGGTCAGGAGCGCGGCCGCAGCCACTCCTGGAGTTCCACCAGGTTGCCCTCCGGGTCCTTCAGGTGGGCGACGCGCATCCGGTCCGTCAGGGGGGCCGGGCCGTGCAGCAGCGTGGCGCCGCGGCCGGTGATCTCCGCGCAGCAGGCGTCCAGGTCGTCCACCCGCAGCACCACCAGGGAGCGGTGCCCGCCGGCGGTGTCGCCCAGCTCGTCCAGCACCTGTGCCATCATCGCCCGGTCCTGGAGGGCGATGCCCGCGGACCCGGTGGCGGGGCTGAACTTCTCGTACGGCCCCTGCGCCGCGCCGGACTGCGGCTCGAGGCCGAGCACGTCGGCGTAGAAGCGGTAGGAGGCGGCGAAGTCGGTGACGAGGAGCCGTACTTGGGTGAGTTCCACGGTGTTTCCCCCCTGGCGCGGTCAGGACCAGCGGCCCGTGCGGCCCAGGAGCAGGGCCGCGGCGGCGGTGCCGGCGGTCGATGTACGCAACACAGTAGGCCCGAGGACGTAGGGCCCGGCGCCGGCCTCCGCGAACAGCGCCAACTCCTCGGGGGAGACGCCGCCTTCGGGTCCCACGACCAGCACGATCTCTCCCCGGGCAGGGAGGTGGGCGGTGGCCAGCCGCTCCCGGCCACTCTCGTGGAGCACGGCGGCGAAGTCCGCTTCGGCGAGGAGCGCGGCGACCTGCTTGGTCGTCGCGGCGTCCGCGACCTCGGGGAAGCGGACGCGGCGCGACTGCTTGCCGGCCTCGCGGGCGGTGGCCCGCCACTTGCCGAGCGCCTTGAGTCCCCGCTCACCCTTCCACTGGGTGATGCAGCGGGAGGCGGCCCAGGGCACGATCGCGTCGACACCGACCTCCGTCATGGTCTCCACGGCCAGTTCACCGCGGTCACCCTTGGGGAGGGCCTGGACGACGGTGATCCGGGGTGAGGGCGGGGCTTCCTCGCTCACCGGGCCCAGCTGCACGACGAGCCGGTCCTTGCCCTCGGTGGCGCTCACCTCGCCCTCGGCCCACCGTCCGGCGCCGTCCGTGAGCACGACCCGCTCGCCGGGCTGCAGCCGCTTCACCGAGACGGCGTGCCGCCCCTCGGCGCCGTCCAGCACGAACTGGCCCGGGCCGTCCTCCAGCCGGCCGGCCACGAACACGGGTGCGGTCATCGCGCATCGCCTCCCCTGCGCGAACCGGCCGCCGACTCCCGCCGGGCGGCGTCCAGTTCGGCCGCCAGCACCTCGACCAGCTCGCCCGCGGGCAGTGCGCGGGCCTGGCGGTGGCCCTGGCCCGCCCACAGCGCCATGCCCTGCGGGTCGCCGGCCTTCGCGGCGGCCTTGCGCAGCGGCGAGGTGAGGTGGTGGACCTCGGGGTAGGCGGCGGGCGCGTACGGGCCGTGTTCGCGTACGAAGCGGTTGACCAGGGCACGGGCGGGCCGCCCGGAGAACGCGCGGGTCAGCTCGGTGTGCGGGAAGACGGGGTCGGTCAGGGCCTGCTTGTGCAGGGCGTGCGCCCCGGACTCGGGGGTGGCGAGGAACGCCGTGCCGAGTTGCGCGGCGCTCGCTCCGGCCGCGAGGACGGCGGCGATCTGGCTGCCGCGCATGATGCCGCCGGCGGCGACGACCGGCAGGTCCACGGCCTCGCGGATCTGCGTGACCAGGGAGAGCACGCCGATGCCGGCGCCGTCGTTCTCCGGCCGGTCGCGGTGGGTGCCCTGGTGGCCGCCCGCCTCCACTCCCTGGGCGATCACCGCGTCCGCGCCCGCCCGCGCCACGGCCAGCGCCTCGTCGACGGTGGTCGCGGTGGCCAGGACGTACGTGCCGACACGGTGCAGGGAGTCGATGACCTGGCGGGTGGGGACGCCGAAGTGGAAGGAGACCACGGGGACCGGGTCGTCGAGCAGGACGGCGAGTTTGACCTCGTAGCCGTCGTCGCGCCCGCACTCGGGGTCGCCCAGCTCCGTCTCGTACCAGGTGGCCTCACCGGCCAGCTGCTGCGCGTAGAGGTCCACGGCGCCGGACGGGGGCGCGGCGTAGGCCGTCTTGGCGGAGCCGGTGCCCGCACCGGGGTGCTCCGGCTGGGGCATGAAGACGTTCACCCCGAAGGGGCGGCCGGTCAGCCCGCGCATCTGCTTGATCTCCTGGTACATGCCGTCCGCCGTCTTGTACCCGGCCGCCAGGAAGCCCAGCCCGCCGGCCTCGGACACCGCGGCGGCGAGCTGCGGCCCCGCCGGGCCGCCCGCCATCGGAGCCTGCACGATCGGACGGGGGAAGAGATCGGTCAGCGCGGACAATGCGGAGGACATGACCGCATGGTGTCACGTCCCGCGTACGGCTCCGAATCCGGGCGTCCGCCTGCACGTGCCGGAGGCGGCCACCGGCGTCGGTGGCCGCCTCCGGTGCGGCCGCAGGGCGTTCAGCCGGCCTCAGCGGCCGTTGAACGCGTCCTTCAACCGGGAGAAAAGGCCCTGCTGCCCGGGCTGGAACTGCCCCTGGGGGCGCTCCTCGCCGCGCAGTTCGGCCAGCTCCCGCAGCAGGCGCTCCTGCTCCGGGTCGAGCTTGGTGGGGGTCTGGACCTCGACGTGGACGATGAGGTCGCCCCGGCCGCCGCCGCGCAGGTGCGTGACGCCGCGGCCGTGCAGCGGGATCGACTGGCCGGACTGCGTGCCGGGCCGGATGTCGACCTCCTCCATGCCGTCCAGCGTCTCCAGCGGCACCTTGGTGCCGAGGGCCGCCGCGGTCATCGGGATGGTGACCGTGCAGTGCAGGTCGTCGCCGCGGCGCTGGAACGTGGCGTGCGGCAGCTCGTGGATCTCGACGTAGAGGTCACCGGCCGGGCCGCCGCCGGGACCGACCTCGCCCTCGCCCGCGAGCTGGATCCGCGTGCCGTTGTCCACACCGGCCGGGATCTTCACCGTCAGCGTGCGGCGGGCGCGGATGCGGCCGTCGCCGGCGCACTCCGGGCACGGGGTGGGCACGACGGTGCCGAAGCCCTGGCACTGCGGGCAGGGCCGGGAGGTCATGACCTGGCCCAGGAAGGACCGGGTGACCTGCGAGACCTCGCCGCGGCCGCGGCACATGTCACACGTCTGCGCGGTGGTGCCGGGCGCGGCGCCCTCGCCGTTGCAGGTGGTGCACACGACGGCCGTGTCGACCTGGATGTCCTTCGTCGTGCCGAAGGCCGCCTCGTCCAGCTCGACCTCGAGCCGGATCATGGCGTCCTGGCCGCGCCGGGTGCGCGAGCGCGGCCCGCGCTGCGACGCCGTGCCGAAGAACGCGTCCATGATGTCGGAGAAGTTGCCGAAGGAACCGGCACCGAAGCCGCCCGCGCCGGCCCCGCCGGACTGCGAGAGCGGGTCGCCGCCGAGGTCGTAGACCTGCTTCTTCTGCGGGTCCGACAGCACCTCGTAGGCGGCGTTGATCTCCTTGAACCGCTCCTGGGTCTTCGGGTCCGGGTTGACGTCCGGGTGGAGCTCGCGCGCGAGCCGCCGGAACGCCTTCTTGATCTCATCCTGCGACGCGTCGCGGCGCACGCCGAGAACGGCGTAGTAGTCCGTGGCCACTTACGACTCCGCCAGGATCTGTCCGACGTACCGTGCCACTGCGCGTACCGCTCCCATCGTTCCCGGGTAGTCCATGCGGGTCGGTCCGACCACGCCGAGCTTGGCGACTGCCTCGCCGCCCGAACCGTAGCCCACCGACACGATGGACGTGGAGTTGAGTCCTTCGTAGGCGTTCTCGTGACCGATGCGCACGGTCATGCCCGGATCCTGTGTCTCACCGAGCAGCTTCAGCAGGACGACCTGCTCCTCCAGCGCCTCCAGAACGGGCCGGATGGTGAGGGGGAAGTCGTGGGGGAAGCGGGTCAGATTGGCGGTGCCGCCGATCATCAGCCGCTCCTCGTTCTCCTCGACGAGGGTCTCCAGGAGGGCGGAGAGCACGGTGGCGACCGTCCCCCGGTCCTCCACGTCGAAGCCGTCGGCGAGATCCTCCACCAGGTGCGGCACGTCCGTGAAGCGGCGGCCCGCGACCCGGCTGTTCAGCCGCGCCCGCAGGTCCGCCACGGACGTCTCGCCGAACGGCGCCGGGCAGTCGATCATCCGCTGCTCGACCCGCCCGGTGTCCGTGATCAGCACGAGCATCACCCGCGCGGGCGCGAGCGAGAGCAGTTCCACGTGCCGGACGGTCGAACGGGTCAGCGAGGGGTACTGCACCACGGCCACCTGCCGGGTCAGCTGCGCCAGCAGCCGCACCGTGCGGGCCACCACGTCGTCGAGGTCGACCGCGCCGTCGAGGAAGTTCTGGATGGCGCGCCGCTCGGGCGCGGTCATCGGCTTGACCCCGGCGAGCTTGTCGACGAAGAGGCGGTACCCCTTGTCGGTGGGGATGCGGCCGGCGCTGGTGTGCGGCTGGGCGATGAAGCCCTCGTCCTCCAGGGCGGCCATGTCGTTGCGGACGGTGGCCGGTGAGACGCCGAGGTTGTGCCGCTCGGTGAGGGCCTTGGACCCCACCGGCTCCTCGGTGCCGACGTAGTCCTGGACGATGGCACGCAGCACCTGCAGCCTTCGCTCGCTGAGCATCGCGCACACCTCCAGAGTCGTCACTCGGTTCCCGCCTGGCACTCGGCGCATACGAGTGCCAGCATCCCCCGGCCCAGTGTACGGCCGTCGGGTACACCGGGGGCAAGACTGGTCCGCGCAACGCTAGCGTCCGGGTATGACGGTGACTTGGGAAGACCTGGGGTGGGAGCGGCTGGCCGAGGGCGTGGGCCGGGTGCGGCTGCCGGTGTGGGACTGCACGGCCGCACTGGTCGTCGGGGACGGTGCCGTGCTGTGGGTGGACCCGGGGGCGTCCGTCGCGGAGGGCGCGCGGTTGCGTGCGCGGGCACGCGAGATCACGGGCGGCCGTGTGACTCTTCTCGCGCTCACGCACCTGCACTTCGACCACGTCTTCGGGGCGGCGGCCTTCGAGGGGGCGGCCGAGGTCTTCGCCGCAGAGGGGGCGGGCGCGGTGCTCGGCGACGCGCGCGAGCGCGCGGAGCTGCGCGCGGACGCGGTGCGCCAGGGGCTGGACGCGCGGGCGGCCGAGGAGGCCGCCGCGGCCCTGGTGCGGCCCGGCCGCGAGGTCCGCGACCGGCTGACCGTCCCGCTGGGCGGCGGCCGGGAGGTGCTGCTGGCGAACGTGGGCCCGGGGCACACCGCGCACGACCTCGCCGTGGTGGTGCCCGGTGAGGGACCGGGCCGGGGGCCGGTGGTCTTCTGCGGTGACCTGGTCGAGGAGTCCGGCGAACCGCAGGCGGGCCCGGACGCCGTGGTCGAGCGGTGGCCGGCCGCTCTGGACCGGCTGCTGGAGCTGGGCGGCGAGGACGCGCTGTACGTCCCCGGGCACGGCGCGGCGGTCGACGCGGCCTTCGTCCGGGCCCAGCGGGACGCGCTGGCCGAGCGCTTCGGCGTGTCGCGCTGATCACCGCCCCGGATCTCCCTATCGTCACTCGAATGCGCCAGTACTCCGCCGACCTGACCCCGCCCTGGAAGAAGAAGTCCCAGCCGGTGCCGGAGGTCGCGGCCGAGCCGGGCCTGGTCGTCGAGGAACCGGTGACCGGATTCTGCGGGGCGGTGATCCGCTGCGAGGCGGGCACGGTGACCCTGGAGGACCGTTTCGGCAAGCACCGCGCCTTCCCGCTCCAGCCGCGCGGCTTCCTGCTGGAGGGGCGGCCGGTGACGCTGGTGAGGCCCGCCGCCGGTCCGGTACGGCCCACCCGCACGGCCTCCGGTTCGGTCGCCGTGCCCGGCGCACGCGCGCGCGTGGCCCGCGCCGGCCGCATCTACGTGGAGGGCCGGCACGACGCCGAGCTGGTCGAGAAGGTGTGGGGCGACGACCTGCGCATCGAGGGCGTCGTCGTGGAGTACCTGGAGGGCGTCGACGACCTCCCCTCGATCGTCGCCGAGTTCGCGCCCGGCCCGGACGCCCGCCTCGGCGTCCTCGTCGACCACCTCGTCCCGGGCAGCAAGGAGTGGCGCATCGCCGGGTCGGTGACCAGCGAGCACGCCCTGGTCGTCGGCCATCCGTACATCGACGTCTGGGAGGCCGTGAAGCCGGCCTCCCTCGGCATCGGGTCCTGGCCCCGGATCCCGCACGGCCAGGACTGGAAGAAGGGCGTCTGCCGCGCGCTGGGCTGGCCGGAGAACACAGGCGCCGCCTGGCAGCAGATCCTCGCGCGGGTGCGCTCGTACAAGGACCTGGAGCCGGAGCTGCTGGGCCGGGTCGAGCAGCTGATCGATTTCGTGACGGAACCCGCGTAGCTCCCCCGGCCCGGCGCGCCTCAGTCCACCAGGTCCCGCACCACCGCGTCCGCCAGAAGCCGCCCGCGCAGGGTGAGCACGGCGCGTCCGGCGTCGTACGGGCCCTGCTCCAGGAGCCCGTCGGACAGCGCGCGCCGGGAGGCGGCCAGGCCCTGCGGACGCAGCAGGGAGAGCGGCGCGCCCTCCTTGAGCCGCAGCTCCAGCAGGATCCGCTCCACCCGGCGGTCCTCCTCGGTGAGCAGTTCGCGCCCGGCGCCCGGGGAGCGGCCCTGGGCCAGGGCGGCGGCGTACGCGCCGGGGTGCTTGACGTTCCACCAGCGCACGCCGCCGACGTGGCTGTGCGCGCCGGGGCCCGCGCCCCACCAGTCCGCGCCGCGCCAGTACAGCTCGTTGTGCAGGCAGCGGCCCGCCTCGGAGGTGGCCCAGTTGGACACCTCGTACCAGTCGAAGCCCGCCGCGGACAGCGTCTCCTCGGCGATCAGGTACCGGTCGGCGTGCACGTCGTCGTCGGTCATGGGGACCTCGCCGCGGCGGATCCGGCGGGCGAGCCGGGTGCCCTCCTCGACGATCAGCGCGTAGGCGGAGACGTGGTCGGGGCCCGCGCCGAGGGCCGCGTCCAGGGAGGCGCGCCAGTCGTCGTCGGACTCGCCGGGCGTGCCGTAGATCAGGTCCAGGTTGACGTGCGCGAAACCGGCCGCGCGGGCCTCGGCGACGCAGGCCTCGGGGCGGCCGGGGGTGTGGGTGCGGTCGAGGATCTTCAGCACGTGCTGCCGGGCGCTCTGCATGCCGAAGGAGATCCGGTTGAAGCCGCCCTCCCGCAGGGCCGCCAGGTACGCCGGGCCGACCGACTCGGGGTTGGCCTCGGTGGTGACCTCCGCGTCGGGGGCCAGACCGAACTCGTCGCGGACCGCCGCCAGCATCCGTACGAGGTCGTCGGCGGCGAGCAGCGTGGGCGTGCCGCCGCCGACGAAGACCGTACGGACCTGGCGCGGGTCGTCGCCGAGGACCTTGCGGGCCAGCCGCACCTCCTCGACGAGGGCCGCCGCGTAGTTGTCGCGGGAGGCGAGCACACCGCCGGTGCCGCGCAGCTCGGTGGCGGTGTAGGTGTTGAAGTCGCAGTAGCCGCAGCGGGTGGCGCAGTAGGGCACGTGCAGGTAGAACCCGAGGGGCCGGCCGGCGGCCCCGGCGAGCGCGGACGCGGGCAGCGCGCCGTCGGCGGGGACGGGCTCGCCGTCGGGGAGTGCGGAAGGCATGCCTTCCATTGTCCAGTACGGCCGTCCTTACCGTGCCGGGAGCACGAGGAGGGCCGGCTCGTCACTGTGCCTGGAGCACGAGGAGGGCCAGGTCGTCCTCGGGCGGGCGCTCGCCGAACTCGTGCACGAGCTGCCGGATGCGTTCGGCGATCAGGCCGGCGTCGAGGCCCGCGCAGCCGGCGAGGGCGGCGGCGAGCCCGTCGCCGTCGTCGAACTGGCGGGAGCCGGAGCGCCGCTCGGTGACCCCGTCGGTGACGCACAGGAGGGTGTCGCCGGGCACCAGCTCGAAGCTCTCGCACAGGTACGTCTCGTCCTCGATGACGCCGAGCAGCGTCTGCGGGCGGGCGACCGTCCGGACGCCGCCGTCGCGGGCGAGCACCAGCGGCAGCGGGTGACCGGCGCAGGCCAGGGTGCAGCGCACACCGCCCTCGAAGGGCGCCAGCTCGCCGTAGAGCAGGGACAGGAAGCGGGTCTGCGGGGCGTCGCCGGGCGCGACGGGGCCCACCAGGGCGCGGGCCGCCGCGTCGGCGGCCTCGGTGGCGTCGTCGAGGAGGAGCTGGTTGAGGCGGTCGAGGACGTCGGCGACGCCGTACCCCTCGCGGGCCAGCAGCCGCAGCCATGGCCGGGCGAGGCCGATGACCACGGCGGCCTCCGGACCCTTGCCCTGGACGTCGCCGATGGCGAAGCACCAGCGGCCGTCACCGGCCGGGAAGAGGTCGTAGAAGTCGCCGCTCGGGCCGCCCTGGTCGCACGGTTCGTAGACGAGGGCGCTGCGCATGCCGGGGATCTCGGCGACCGCGCCGGGCAGCAGTCCGCGCTGGAGCACGGCGCTGATGGTGGCCTGGCGGGCGTACTGCCGGGCCGCGCCGATGCCGAGCGCGACCCGCCTGCTGAGATCCTCCACCAGGCCGGTGATCTCGTCGGGGAAGCGGAGCAGCCCGGCCCGGCCGATGACGAGCGTGCCGAGCGGGCGGCCGCCCGCGACCAGCCGGTAGGCGAGCGCGGCTCCGTCCGCGGCGTGCGGGCCGAGCGCCTCGCCGGGCCACGGGTAGGGGACGGGACCGGAACTCAGCACGTCGTCGGCCGGGCGCGGCGGGTCCTTCTCCAGGGCGCGGCGCAGCTCCTCGAGGTGGTTCTCGCTGACGTGCCAGACGCGGGCGAGGCGCGGGCCGGGCGCGCCGGTGGCGTCGTGCCACAGGCCGCGTGCCGTGGACTCGTCCTCCAGCCAGACCGCGCACCAGTCGGCCAGCCGGGGGACGACGAGCTGGCCGGTGAGCGCGGCGACGAGGTCCTCGTCGAGCTGCCCGGCGAGCAGGTCGGACGCCTCCGCGAGGAAGGACAGCGCGCCGCGGCCCAGCCATTCGCGGTCGCGTTCGGCGCGCTGGGGCGCGGGGGCGAGGATCTCGGCGACGCCGAGCCAGGGCGCGGCGTCCTGCCCGGCGGCCTCGGCGCTCCCCTCGTCGCCCGCGTCCTTCCCGGCGTCGGCGGACAGCCGCGCCCACACGGTCTTGGCCCCGGCCCGGTAGGTGATGCCCCACTCCTGGGCGAGCGCGGCGACCAGCCGCAGGCCGCGGCCGTACTCGGCGGTCTCGCAGGGCGTCTCCCGACCGGGGCCGTGACCTTGCCCGTGGTCGTGGTCGCGCGGGGCGCGCGAGGGGTGCCGGTCGGTCACCTCGACGACGCACGCGCCGGTCTCCGCCTCCATCCGGCAGGTCAGCTCGGTGTCCGTGCCCGCGTGGACGACGACGTTGGTGACCAGTTCGCTGACGACGACCAGCACCTCGTCGGCGAACCGGTCCGCGACGCCGAGTCCGAGGTCGCGCCATTGCTGGAACCCCGCGCGGACCAGTGCACGGGCGGTGCCCGGCGCCAGCGGGCTGCCGGGCAGCGTGGCGCACACCTCGCCGCCCGCCTGCGCACCCTGCCGCGCGGCCGGCTCACCGGCGCGGGAACCCGTCTCCCGCTGCGTCGGAATGGCCCCCATCTACAGCTCCCCGAGCAATCGGACGATAGGTCGTTCGTTGCCGACAGGGTGACAGACCGGCCGCACTCATAAGCACGGAGTTACCGAACTCGGCCGCCGGGGGCGAGAACTGTGCTACGTGTGAGACACGCCCTCACGCCTCCCGCGCCCCCGCGTACATGTCGTCGATCAGGTGCTTGTACGCGCGCTCCACCACCGGCCGCTTCAGCTTCAGGGACGGGGTGATCTCGCCGTGTTCGACGTCCAGGTCGCGCGGCAGGAGGCGGAACTTCTTGATGGTCTGCCAGCGCTGCAGGCCCTCGTTGAGCTGCTTGACGTAGCCGTCGATCAGCTCGACGGTCTGCGGGGCGGCGACGACCTCGGCGTAGGATCTGCCCCCCAGACCGTTCTCCTCGGCCCACTCCAGGATCGCGGCCTCGTCGAGCGCGATGAGGGCGGTGCAGAAGTTGCGGTCGGCGCCGTGGACCAGGATGTTCGAGACGTACGGGCACACCGCCTTGAACTGGCCCTCGACCTCGGCGGGCGCGATGTACTTGCCGCCGGAGGTCTTGATGAGGTCCTTCTTGCGGTCGGTGATGCGCAGGTAGCCGTCCGGGGACAGCTCGCCGATGTCGCCGGTGTGGAACCAGCCGTCGGACTCCAGCACCTCGCCGGTCTTCTCGGGCAGCTTGTGGTAGCCCTGCATGATGCCGGGGCCGCGCAGCAGGATCTCGCCGTCCTCCGCGATGCGGACCTCCGTGCCGGGCAGCGGCTTGCCGACGGTGCCGGTGCGGTAGGCCTCGCCGGGGTTGACGAAGGAGGCCGCGGAGGACTCGGTGAGGCCGTAGCCCTCCAGGATGTGGACGCCGGCCCCCGCGAAGAAGTAGCCGATCTCGGGAGCGAGGGCGGCGCTGCCCGAGATGCAGGCGCGCAGCCGGCCGCCGAATGCCTCGCGGATCTTGGCGAAGACCAGGGTGTCGGCGACCTTGTGCCGGGCGGCGAGCCCGAAGGGCGCGGAGTGGACGCCGGTGCGCTGGAAGTTGTCCTGCGTGACCTTGGCGTACTCGCGTCCGACCTCGGCCGCCCACTGGAAGATCTTGTACTTGGCGTTGCCGCCGGCGCGGGCCTTGGCGGCGACCCCGTTGTAGACCTTCTCGAAGATGCGCGGCACGGCGGCCATGTAGGTGGGCTGCACGACCGGCAGGTTCTCGATGATCTTGTCGACGCGGCCGTCGACGGCGGTGACGTGCCCGAGTTCGATCTGCCCCGAGGTGAGCACCTTGCCGAAGACGTGGGCGAGCGGCAGCCACAGGTACTGCACGTCGTCGGGGCCGAGCAGGCCGGTGGAGGCGATCGCCTTCGCCATGTACGACCAGTTGTCGTGCGGGAGGCGGACGCCCTTGGGGCGGCCGGTGGTGCCGGAGGTGTAGATGAGGGTGGCGAGCTGGTCCTTGGTGATCGCACCGACCCGCTCCTTGATCAGCTCCGGGTGCTCCTCCAGGTAGGCGGCGCCGCGCTGCTCCAGTTCGGCGAGGGTGAGGACCCAGTCGTCCTCGCCCTTCTCCACGCCCGCCGGGTCGATCACGACGACGTGGTGCAGCTCGGGCAGTTCGGCGCGCCGTGCGACGGCCTTGGCCAGTTGTGCGGCGTTCTCCGCGACGAGCACTCTGCTCTCGGAGTCGGACAGGATGAACGCGGACTCGTCGGCGTTGGTCTGCGGGTACACCGTGGTGGTGGCCGCGCCGGCGCACATGATGCCGAGGTCGGCGAGCACCCACTCCACGCGCGTGGAGGAGGCGAGCGCGACCCGCTCCTCGGGGCGCACCCCCAGATCGATGAGTCCGGCGGCGATGGCGTACACCCGCTCGGCGGCCTGCTCCCAGCTCAGCGAGCGCCACTCGTCCGGGCCCTCGCCGGAGGACGGCGGTACGGGGTAGCGGTAGGCCTCGGCGTCCGGTGTGGCCGCCACACGCTCCAGGAAGAGGGCCGCCACGGACGGCGGACGGTTCTCGATCAGGGTCTGTGCGTCGCTCACGACATCCTCCGGGGCCCGCGGCAGTGCGGCGGCTGGCTCAGGTGCGGCTGGGTTGACTCACGGGTGGTGGTTCGGCGTTGTTTAACTCGCGAGTAACTAGCGAGCAGGCATCAGGGTAAAGGGCGACCGGCCACCGCGTAAGGGGCTGTGGCCTGAGACTTCCCACAGAGCGCTACCACGTGCGTGCGCAGGGGCCCGCCGCACTTTCGTGCGACGGGCCCCTTTTCACCCGGTTCACCGACGCGGCGGACACCCGCCCCGCGGTGCCGCCGGTTACTTCTTGCCCTTGGCCGGCGCCGCGCTGTCATCGCTGGAGAGCACCGCGATGAAGGCCTCCTGCGGAACCTCCACGGAACCCACCATCTTCATGCGCTTCTTGCCCTCCTTCTGCTTCTCCAGCAGCTTCCGCTTGCGGGAGATGTCACCGCCGTAGCACTTGGCGAGGACGTCCTTGCGGATGGCGCGGATGGTCTCGCGGGCGATCACGCGCGAGCCGACGGCCGCCTGCACGGGCACCTCGAAGTTCTGCCGCGGGATCAGCTCCTTGAGCTTGGCGACGAGCCGCACGCCGTACGCGTACGCCTGGTCCCGGTGGGTGATCGCCGAGAAGGCGTCCACCTTGTCGCCGTGCAGCAGGATGTCGACCTTGACGAGGCTCGAGGACTGCTCGCCCGTGGGCTCGTAGTCCAGGGAGGCGTAACCGCGGGTCTTGGACTTCAGCTGGTCGAAGAAGTCGAAGACGATCTCCGCGAGCGGGAGGGTGTAACGGATCTCGACGCGGTCCTCGGACAGGTAGTCCATGCCGAGCAGGGTGCCGCGCCGGGTCTGGCACAGCTCCATGATCGCGCCGATGAACTCGGTGGGCGCGAGGATCGTGGCCCGCACGACCGGCTCGTACACCTCCGCGATCTTCCCCTCGGGGAACTCGCTCGGGTTGGTGACGGTGATCTCCGTGCCGTCCTCCATGATCACGCGGTAGACCACGTTGGGCGCGGTGGCGATCAGGTCGAGGCCGAACTCGCGCTCCAGCCGCTCCCGGATCACGTCCAGGTGGAGCAGGCCGAGGAAGCCGACGCGGAAGCCGAAGCCGAGCGCGGCGGAGGTCTCCGGCTCGTAGACCAGCGCGGCGTCGTTGAGCTGGAGCTTGTCCAGCGCCTCGCGCAGCTCCGGGTAGTCGGAGCCGTCCAGCGGGTACAGCCCGGAGAAGACCATGGGCCTGGGGTCCTTGTACCCGCCGAGCGCCTCGGTGGCGCCCTTGTGCTGGCTGGTGACGGTGTCACCGACCTTGGACTGGCGGACGTCCTTCACACCGGTGATCAGGTAGCCGACCTCGCCGACGCCGAGGCCGTCGGCCGGCAGCATCTCCGGGGAGTTGGTGCCGATCTCCAGCAGCTCGTGCGTGGCGCCGGTGGACATCATCCGGATCCGCTCGCGCTTGTTGAGCTGGCCGTCGATGACACGGACGTACGTCACCACGCCGCGGTAGGAGTCGTAGACCGAGTCGAAGATCATCGCGCGGGCGGGGGCGTCCTTGACACCGACCGGGGCCGGGATCTGGTCGACCACCTTGTCCAGCAGCGCCTCGACGCCGAGACCGGTCTTGGCGGAGACCTTCAGCACGTCGTCGGGGTCGCAGCCGACCAGGTTCGCCAGCTCCTCGGCGAACTTCTCCGGCTGCGCGGCCGGCAGGTCGATCTTGTTGAGGACCGGGATGATCGTGAGGTCGTTCTCCATCGCCAGGTAGAGGTTGGCGAGGGTCTGCGCCTCGATGCCCTGGGCCGCGTCCACCAGGAGGATCGTCCCCTCGCAGGCGGCGAGCGAACGGGACACCTCGTAGGTGAAGTCGACGTGTCCCGGCGTGTCGATCATGTTGAGGATGTGCGTGTTGCCGGGCTCGTGGGTCGGGGCCCACGGCAACCGCACCGCCTGGGACTTGATCGTGATGCCGCGCTCGCGCTCGATGTCCATGCGGTCGAGGTACTGGGCGCGCATCTGCCGCTGCTCGACCACACCGGTCAGCTGCAGCATCCGGTCGGCGAGAGTGGACTTGCCGTGGTCGATGTGCGCGATGATGCAGAAATTGCGGATCAGCGCCGGGTCGGTACGGCTCGGCTCGGGCACATGGCTGGGGGTCGCGGGCACGCAGGGTCCTGATTCTTGAGGCGTCCGCATACGTGTGCTTGTCCGTCTGCGGTCTCGGGTCGGATCGATACGTAGTCTTTCCATGGTCCCATGTCCGGCCGGGACCGGTGCGCCGCGACCGGTTTGGGCGCTGGAACGGGCCGCTGGTAACGTGGGGGGCTGTGTCTCATGCCCTCTAGCGCGAGGCACATCGGAAAATTTTCGAAAGAGAAGGCTCATTCGTGGCGAACATCAAGTCCCAGATCAAGCGGATCAAGACCAACGAGAAGGCTCGGCTGCGCAACAAGGCGGTCAAGTCCTCCCTGAAGACGGCGATCCGCAAGGCCCGCGAGGCCGCTGCCGCGGGTGACGTCGAGAAGGCCACCGAGTACCAGCGCGCTGCCGCGCGCCAGCTCGACAAGGCCGTCTCCAAGGGCGTCATCCACAAGAACCAGGCCGCCAACAAGAAGTCGGCGCTTGCTTCGAAGGTCGCGTCCCTCCAGGGCTGAGTCCCTGACTTGACGCCGGACGGACCCGAGCGGGCCCTCTCTCATCCGCTCCCGCCCGGCCCCCCGGACCCGTGCGCGGCCTGCGTTCGCCACGCGGGCATGGGTCCACGAGCGTCATCCGAAGGCCCCGACGGCCCTCCCTTCCCCAGGGACGGCCGACGGGGCCTTCGGCTTTCTGCTGGGGGGAGGACGTCGGGGCGGTTCGTGTCGGGGGCGGGCGGTACTGGGGCCGTCCGAGGGAGGGCGACGGTGCTTCCGCGAGGGGGGTTCGGTGCGGGAAGCCGGTGCTGGGGCCGTCCGGGGGAGGGCGAGCGACGGCACCCTCCGCGAGGGAGGTTCCGTGCCGTTCGGGCGGGAGCGGGCTCAGCCGCGTCCTCGTGAGCGGGCCGCGCGGGCGATGGTGACCACTGCCTTCTCCAGGGCGTACTCCGGGTCGTCGCCGCCGCCCTTCACGCCGGCGTCCGCCTCGGCCACCGCGCGCAGGGCCACCGCCACCCCGTCCGGGGTCCAGCCGCGCATCTGCTGGCGGACGCGGTCGATCTTCCACGGCGGCATGCCCAGCTCCCGCGCCAGGTCGGCGGGGCGCCCGCCGCGCGCCGAGGACAGCTTGCCGATGGCCCGCACGCCCTGCGCCAGCGCGCTGGTGATCAGCACCGGCGCCACGCCGGTCGCGAGCGACCACCGCAGCGCCTCCAGGGCCTCCGCCGCACGGCCCTCGACGGCCCGGTCGGCGACGGTGAAGCTGGAGGCCTCCGCCCGGCCCGTGTAGTAGCGGGCGACGACGGCCTCGTCGATCGTGCCCTCCACGTCCGCGACGAGCTGGGACACCGCCGACGCCAGCTCCCGCAGATCACTGCCGATGGCGTCGACCAGCGCCTGGCACGCCTCGGGCGTCGCCGAGCGGCCCAGCCCGCGGAACTCGCCCCGCACGAAGGCCAGCCGGTCGGCCGGCTTGGTCATCTTCGGGCAGGCCACCTCCCGCGCGCCCGCCTTGCGGGCCGCGTCCAGCAGACCCTTGCCCTTGGCACCGCCCGCGTGCAGCAGCACGAGGGTGATCTCCTCGGCGGGCGAGGCCAGGTACGCCTTCACGTCCTTGACCGTGTCGGCCGACAGGTCCTGTGCGCCGCGGACGACCACGACCTTGCGCTCCGCGAAGAGCGAGGGGCTGGTCAGCTCGGCGAGCGTGCCGGGCTGCAACTGGTCCGGGGTCAGGTCCCGCACGTCCGTGTCGGCGTCGGCGGCCCGCGCGGCGGCCACCACCTCCCGCACGGCACGGTCGAGCAGCAGGTCCTCCTGGCCCACGGCGAGTGTCACCGGGGCGAGAGGGTCGTCGTTCGCAGTCTTCCTGGCCATCGCGACAAGCATCGCACGCCCCGCTGACAACGCCCCCGCCCCGCGACCGCCCATGCGGCACCGGGGCGCATCAGAGGCATCGGGGCGGATCAGGACGCACGACTCGTCCCCGGCTGCGACGACGCCCCGCCACCACGACGACCCGGCACCAGGGCGCCGCTGCCGCCACGACGCCCCGCCATCACGGTGCCCTGCCGCCACGACGCCCCGCTGCCACGGCTCCTCGTCACTGCGACGACTCACCGCTACCGCTCCCCGTCGCTACGGCTCCTCACGCCAGCCGTCCCACTCCCCCGCGAACGCGTCCAGCTCCGCCGGGTCGAGCCGGTCCTCCTCGTCGCGCAGGACGACGAGCCACTGGGCGTCCTCGGCGTCGTCCTCGCCGGCCAGCGCGTCCCGTACCAGCTGCGGCTCCTCCCGGAGCCCGAACCGCTCCCCGAGCGCCTCCGCGGCCTCCTCCGCCGCATCGCGGTCGGGCAGCACCAGGACATGTCTCACGTCACTCACGCACGCCATTGTCGGTCACCGCGTGTGCGTCCCGTCAGCGACGGTGGCCGGCCGCTCAGCCCTTGGGCACGACCTGTATGTCGAGTTCCACCTTGATGGTCGGGCCCACCACGGCGATGCCGCGCGCCAGCATCGTCTGCCAGCTCACCGTGAAGTCGTCACGGTGCAGTTCGGTGGTGGCGCGGCAGGCGGCCCGGACCTCGCCCTCCATGCCGTTGCCGAGGCCGAGGTACTCGGTGTCCAGGGTGACCGTACGGGTCACGCCGTGCAGCGACAGTGCTCCGGTGACGGCCCACTTGTTGCCGCCGCGGTGCGCGAACCGGTCGCTGTAGAACTCCAGGGTCGGGAACCGCGCCACGTCCAGGAAGTCCCCCGAACGCAGATGGTCGTCGCGCATCCTGACGTTGGTGTCGATGGACGCCGCGTCGATCACCACGTGCATCGCCGAACGCTCGACGTCCTCGGCGACCCGCACCACCCCGGCGAACGAGTTGAACCGGCCGCGGATCCGGGCCAGCCCGATGTGCCGGGCGGTGAAACCGATCGCGGAATGCGTGGGCTCGATCTCCCAGTCGCCGGGCGCGGGCAGCTCGGGCGGCTGCGTGACCTGGAGCGTCACATCTCCGAGCGAGGTGAGCGAGTTCTCCGCGACCGTCGCCGCGGCCCGGTAGGGCGCGTACCCCTCGGCGGACACCGCGAGCCGGTACTCCCCCGCAGGCACCGCCGCCACGAACGACCCGAACGGGTCCGTCCCGCCGCTGACCACCTTGCGCCCCGCGGTGTCGATCACCGTGAACTCCGCCTGCGGCACCGGCTGGTTGACAGGGTCGAGCACCCGGCAGCTGAGCGCCCCCGCGCTCGGTGGGGTCCACACCGCCGCCAGGGGACTCGTCCGTTGCGCCCGCTTCGTTCGGCTTCCCAGCAACCGGCCGATCATCTACGACACCTTCTGCACGATGTGAAAACAGCTGTTACCAAAGAAACATTCGATCACCGATGAGGCTTTCGAGGCAACACGGGATCACATCATGGGAAACCATCACATGTGCTGCGGCTCGCACGAGTGGCACCGTGTGGCCCGAATTCACCGCTCCCGGCGTGATTTCGCACAGTCCCCCCACCGCCTCCGAACTGACCACACCCCCCTCACCCTTGGCCGCGCTCGGCAGCGACAGCACGCATCGGCCCGGTGCCGACCGCGTCGGCGGCCCGGGCGATGCGCCACTCGCACCGCGACGTCCACCGGCCCGCGTGAGCGGAAGATGCTCACCCGGACGCCGCGCCCGCAGAGGTGCGCCTCCGCCCGCGCGACAGCCGTGTCCTCACTCCTGGGCCACGCGCAGCGCCGTGCCCTCCCCGGTGACGGCCAGTGTGCCGTCGTGGTCCGTTCGCAGGACCGTCGCGCCCTCCGCCCGCAGGGCCGCCACCGTGCGCGGGGCGGGGTGGCCGTACATGTTGTCCGCGCCGCAGGAGATCAGGGCCAGTCTCGGGGACACCAGCCGTATCAGGTCGGGGTCCTGATACGCCGATCCGTGGTGGGCGACTTTGAGGACGTCTACCCGGGTCAGCCCTGCCGCCTCTGGGGAGCGCGCCAACTCCTGCTGGGCGAGGGGTTCCAGGTCGCCCAGCAACAACAGCCGCAGGCCGCCGGAGCGGACGAGCAGGGTGACGCTGGCGTCGTTGGGGCCGTCGGGCCGGGCCGACGGGCGGTCCGGCGGCCACAGGACCCGCCAGGACAGTGCGCCCGTGCGCCGCTCCTCCCCCGCGACGGCACGGGTGAGCGGGACGCCCCGCCGCGCCGCCTCCTTCCGCACGAACCCGGCCTGTTCGGCGGGCTCTTCGTACCCGGTGGTCTCGATCGCGCCCACCGAGCGCCCCCGCAGAACACCGGGCAGGCCGGTCACGTGGTCGGCGTGGAAGTGGGTCAGGACGACCAGCGGGATCCGGGTGATCCCGAGGGCGCGCAGGCAGCGGTCCACGCGGTGGGGATCGGGTCCGGCGTCCACCACCACACCGGCTCCCGGCCCCGCCGCCAGCACCGTCGCGTCGCCCTGCCCCACGTCGCACATCGCGAACCGCCACCCCGGCGGCGGCCAGCCGGTGAGCACCCGGGTCAGCGACGGCGGCCGCACCACCGCCAGCAGGAGCAGCACCCCGCAGACGCCGCACAGCCACGGACGCCCCAGCAGCCGCCGGCCCAGCAGCACGGCCCCCACCGTGACCAGCCCCAGCAGCAGCGCTCCGGTCCAGCTGCCCGGCCAGTCCACTCCCCCGCCGGGCAGTCCCGCTCCGGTGCGGGCGACGCCCGCGATCCACCTGGTGGGCCAGCTCGCGCACCAGGCGAGCGCCTTGGCCGGCGCCATGGCCACCGGGGCGCACGCCAGCGCCGCGAAGCCCAGCACCGTGGCGGGGGCGACCGCGATCTCCGCCAGCAGGTTGCACGGCACCGCCACCAGGCTCACCCGGGCGGACAGCACGGCGACGACCGGCGCGCACAGCACTTGCGCCGCGGCTGCCGTGGCGAGTGCCTCGGCCAGGCGGGCGGGCACCCGGCGCCGGTGCAGCGCCGCACTCCAGCGGGGCGCCAGCGTGAGCAGGGCGCCGGTCGCCAGGACCGAGAGCAGGAAGCCGTAACTGCGGGACAGCCACGGGTCGTAGAGCACCAGCAGCAGCACGGCCGTGGCCAGGGCGGGGATCAGCGATCTGCGCCGTCCGGTGGCCAGGGCGAGCAGCACCACCGCCCCGCAGGCCGCGGCCCGCAGCACGCTCGGGTCGGGCCTGCACACGACGACGAAGCCGAGGGTGAGCGCCGCGCCCAGCAGTGCGGTGACCCGCAGCGGCAGGCCGAGTCCGGGCGCGAGGCCCCGGCGCTCGGCGTGCTGGGCCAGGCCGGGCGGCCCGATGAGCAGGGCGAGGAGGATCGTGAGGTTGCTTCCCGAGACGGCCAGGACGTGGGCGAGGTCGGTCTCCTTGAACGCCTCGTCCAGTTCTGGGCTGATCCGCGAGGTGTCCCCGACGACCAGTCCCGGCAGCAGGGCCCGCGCGTCCGCCGGGAGTCCGTCGGTCGCCGCGCGCAGCCCGGCCCGCAGGCGTCCCGCCAGGCGCTGCGGGCCGGACGGGCCCCCGGTCACCTCGGGCGCCGCGCCGTCCCGGACCCTCAGCACCGCGGCGATCCGGTCGCCGCCCGTCAGCGGGGGCGCCAGCCGTGCCGTCACCCGCAGCCGCGTGGACGGCAGCAGTCCCAGCCAGGGCGAGCCCCCGCCCCGGGCGGCGGACGCACCCGGCCCCTCGTCTCCCCGCGCGCCGGCGTCCACGAGGACCAGCACCGGGGCGCGGGTCCTCGCCTCCGCTCCGTCCGGTCCCCGCACTCGTCGCACCTCGGCGTCCACCAGCACGGAGACCGGTGCCATGTGGTCGCCGCTGACCCGGGGCCGGGTGAGCCGCGGGTCGGAGGTCAGCTCCACCTCCGCGGTGACCGTCGCGTACTGCCGTGCCAGCCCGGGCACCGGGCCGCGCCGCAGGTCCGCGCCGTGCAGTCCCGCCGAGGCGGCGGCTGCCGCGGCGGCGAGCAGCGCGGCCGAGACGGAGGTGCGCACCCAGGCCGGCGCGGCGCCGTGCAGGCGGCCCGTCCGAGCCCTGGGCAGCCGCCCGGTCCGTGTCCGGTCCGGCGGGTGCCGGTGCCCGTGCCGACGGCTGAGGACGAGGACGGCGGTCGTCGCGAGGCAGACGATCACGAAACCCGTCGCCCACCTCGCGGAGACGTCCAGTGCCAGGGCCGCCGTCGCCCAGGCCGCGAGCGCGGGTGGCACGAGCCGGAGGTCGGCCGGTCCCTCCTGCCGGGGGTGAGCGGCTCCGAGCCGGTTGCCGGCGTCGGCGTGCACCGGCGGGCGAGTGCGGCCGGCGGGCGTGGCGGGGGGAGGCCCGGACGGGGCTCCGGTCGGCGCCTTCCTGTCCGCGCTCATTCCCGCACCAGGTCGCGCAGGTCGGCGAAGCGGCGGTCGCCGATACCGCTGACCTGCCGCAGTTCCCGCACCGAACGGAACCCTCCGTGCTGCGTGCGGTAGTCGATGATGTGCCGGGCCAGTACCGGGCCGACGCCGGGCAGCGTCTCCAACTGGTCGGCGGTGGCGGTGTTGAGGGAGACGGGGGCCGCCGGTGCCCCTGCCGCGCCCGGACCGGACCCGCCGCCGGCCGCCCCGCCCGGCGCGGCCGGTCCTGTCCCGGCCGGTCCTGTCGCGGGTGCCGGTCCGCCGACGACCACCTGTTCGCCGTCCACGAGGAACCTGGCCCGGTTGAGACCGCCGAGGTCGGTGCCCGGCCGTGCGCCGCCCGCCGCCCGGATCGCGTCGGCCACCCGGGCACCCGCCGGGAGGCGGTGGACCCCGGGGTGGCGGACCTTGCCGCTGACGTCCACCACGATCTGCGGCGCCCCGGACGAGGGGGCGGCGGCCGGTGCGGAGACCGAGGTGCCGGCACGGGCGCTCCTGCCCTCGTCCGGACCGGGGCGCGGTGCCGCCGCACGCACCACTTCGGGGGCCGCGACGGACTGGGTGCGGCCGGTCCAGAAGTGCTGTACGGCCAGGGCCGCGACAGCCACGAGCACCACCGTGAGGGCGATCACGTTCCTGCGCTCGAGCGCGCACCGCGTCTGCAACCACAGGGGCATCCGCTCCCGCAGCGCGAGACCGGCCCGCTCACGCCACGTCCGGTCCCCCGGGGCCCGGTCGTGCGACGTCCGGTCGTGCGGCGCCCGCTCCCCCGGGGTCCGCTCGTGCGACGTCCGGTCCCGCCACGTCCCCTGCCGCGGCGTCCGGTCCTGCCAGGTCCGCGCCGCGTCGGCCACGTCGCGGGTGCTGGCCACGTCGGGGGCGCCGGGCACGTCGGGGGCACCTGGCACGTCGGATGCGTCAGGGGCGTAGGACGTGTCGGCCCCGTCGGACGCGCCCGCCACCGCACCCGCGCCGGCCTCGCCGACCGCCTCCCCGGTGCGCACCGCGTCGGCCGTGCCCGGCCCAGGGGTCCGAGGCGGTCCGCTGCCCGACCCCCCGGCCGGCGCCGTGGAGCCGGCGAAGAGGACTTCCGCGCGCCGGCGCAGATCCTCGGCCGGGGCCTGCCGCTGACGCAGGGCGTGCCGTGCGGGAGCGTGGCCACGGTGCGGGTGACGGCGGTCGCGGGTCCGGCCGTCCGAACCGGGAACGCGGCCGGGACCGCTGGTGGCGGCCGCCGGACCGGAACGTGAGCGTGATCGAAGTGCCATGCCGTCAGCATCGGGCAGCCCGGCCACCCCGCGATGATCTTGCTCGATTCCCGGGGACTACCCACCGGTTGTGGACAACTCCGTCACCCGCACGAGTGATCCCTTGAGTTGTCTCCCCAGCTCCGTCGACGGCTGGGCCGTCCCCGACCGCTCCGTCGACGACCGAGCCGCCCCGGCAGCCTCGTCGCGTCCGGTCCGTCGGCGTCTCAGCGCGGAGAGACCACGACCCCGAGCAGCCCGGGTCCGGTGTGCGCGCCGATGACCGCACCGACCTCGCTCACGTGCAGGTCGGCGAGGCCCGGTACACGGGCCCGCAGCCGGTCGGCGAGGGCCGCCGCCCGGTCGGGGGCGGCGAGGTGGTGGACGGCGAGGTCGATGCCTGCTCCGCTCGCCCGCTCGGCCACGATCTCCTCCAGGCGGCCGATCGCCCTGGAGGCCGTCCGTACCTTCTCCAGCAGTTCGATCCGGCCGTCCTGGAGTTGCAGCAGGGGCTTGACGGCGAGGGCGGAACCGAGCAGGGCCTGCGCGGTGCCGATACGGCCGCCGCGGCGCAGATAGTCGAGGGTGTCGACGTAGAAGTAGGCGGAGGTGCCTGCGGCCCGCTTCTCGGCGGCCGTGACCGCCTCGTCCACCGTGCCTCCGCCGCCGGCCGTCTCGGCGGCGGCCAGGGCACAGAAGCCGAGTGCCATCGCGACGGTCCCGGTGTCCACGACCCGGACCGGCACCGGTGCCTCGCGCGCCGCGAGCACGGCGGCGTCGTAGGTGCCCGACAGCTCGGCGGACAGGTGCAGCGAGACGATCTCCGTCGCCCCGGAGGCGGCGACCTTGCGGTAGGTCTCGGCGAACAGCGCGGGACTGGGGCGCGAGGTGGTGACGGACCGCCGCTTCTGGAGCGCCTGGGCCAGGGAGCGGGTCGAGATCTCGGTGCCCTCTTCGAGCGCCTGGTCGCCGAGGACCACGGTCAGCGGGACCGTGGTGATGCCGTGGCGCTCCATCGTCCGCGGCGGCAGGTAGGCCGTTGAATCGGTGACGATCGCGACATGGCGGGACATGAGCTGGAGGTTACCTGCCGTAGCGCCGGGGCGGCAGCCCAGCCCCTCTGACCGGGTGTGCGCGTGGCCGGATCAGGTGGTGCTCTCCGGGCGGGGCTTCTTCTGCCAGGAGTACGGGGGGCGGCGTCCCGGCGGGGTCAGGGCGGCGCGGGTCCGGTCCTGGGCGGAGTCCGGCCGGGGGGCTTCGGCCGGCGGGGTCCGCTCGTCGGACCCGGGGGCCCCGGCGGCCGGTGTCCCGGCGCGCGGCGGCGCGGTGGAGGGCTCGCCCCATGCGGGGGTGTCGGCCGCGGGCTGCGCGCTGGTCCAGTGCCGCAGGGCGTCGGCCTCGACGCCGATCTGGGCGCTCAGGGCGTCCAGATCGTCGTCGGCGAAGCGGCGGGCCCGGTCGCGGGCCGCCCAGCGCAGGGCGTCGGCCGACTGCGTGATGCGCCGGGTCCGCTCGGTCAGGTGCGGCAGCCGCTCGGCGAGCGTCGCCCGGTCCGGCTCGCTCTCCAGGCGCTTGAGTTCGTGGTCCAGCTCGTGCCCGTGGGCGCTGAGGCGGTCGAACAGGGCGACGGATTCCTTGAGGGACTCGTCCTCGGCCGCGCCCGCGTGCAGGGCGTCCTGGGTGGCGCGCATCGAGGTGCGCAGGGTGAGCCGGAGCTGGGCCAGTTCGCCCGCCGGGCCCGGCTGGGCGAAGGACTTGGCCCGCAGGGCCTGGTCCTCCACGGCGCGGCGGGCCTGGCCGATCGTGCGGTCCACGCCGCGCTTGGCGGCACCGACCGCCTTGACCGTGGCGTAGGCGCCGAGGGCCAGACAGAGCACGAAGAGCACGGCGACGACCGCGACGACTGCTTCCACGAAGCTCCTCCTCGGCTCGGCGGCGCAGGCCGCGCCGCTCTTCCACGGTAAACGCCCAGGGCAGGTCCAGGGTTCCGGCAGAACCCCGAACCTGCCCGTAGGGGACTACCCCGAGGCGAGCGCGCGTCACGTCACGCGGGCACGATGTTCACCAGCTTCGGCGCCCGCACGATCACCTTGCGGACGGCCGCGCCGCCCAGTGCCGCGACGACCTTCTCGTCGGCCAGCGCGACCTTCTCCAGCTCGTCCTCGGAGATGGACGGGGAGACCTCCAGGCGCGCCTTGACCTTGCCCTTGATCTGGACGACGCAGGTCACGGCCTCGTCGACCGCGTACGCCGGGTCGGCGACCGGGAAGTCGCGGTGGACGACGGAGTCGGTGTGGCCCAGCTTGTGCCACAGCTCCTCGGCGATGTGCGGCGCCAGCGGGGCCACCATCAGCACCAGCGGTTCGGCGACCGCGCGCGGTACCGGGCCGCCCGTCTTGGTCAGGTGGTTGTTCAGCTCGGTGACCTTGGCGATGGCGGTGTTGAAGCGCAGGCCCTCCAGGTCCTGGCGCACGCCGTCGATCGCCTTGTGCAGGGCGCGCAGCGTCTGCTCGTCGGGCTCGGCGTCGGTGACGGTGACCTCGCCGGTGGCCTCGTCGACGATGTTGCGCCACAGCCGCTGCAGCAGCCGGAACTGGCCGACCACCGCGCGCGTGTCCCACGGCCGGGAGACGTCCAGCGGGCCCATCGCCATCTCGTACAGGCGCAGCGTGTCGGCGCCGTACTCGGCGCAGATCTCGTCCGGGGTGACGGCGTTCTTCAGGGACTTGCCCATCTTGCCCAGCAGCCGGGAGACCTTCTCACCCTGGTGGTAGTAGGCGCCGTCGCGCTCCTCCACCTCGGCGGCGGGCACCGCGATGCCACGGCTGTCACGGTAGACGAAGGCCTGGATCATGCCCTGGTTGAACAGCTTGTGGAACGGCTCGGCGGAGGAGACGTGCCCCAGGTCGTACAGGACCTTGGACCAGAAGCGCGCGTACAGCAGGTGGAGCACGGCGTGCTCGGCGCCGCCGACGTACAGGTCGACACCGCCGTGCGGCCGGCCCTCGCGGGGGCCCATCCAGTACTGCTCGATCTCCGGGTCGACCAGCTGCCGCTCGTTGTGCGGGTCCAGGTAGCGGAACTCGTACCAGCAGGAACCGGCCCAGTTGGGCATGGTGTTGGTCTCGCGGCGGTACTTCCTGGGGCCGTCGCCCAGGTCCAGGGTGACGTTGACCCAGTCCTCGTTGCGCGACAGGGGCGTCTCGGGCTGGGTGTCGGCGTCGTCGGGGTCGAAGGTGCGCGGCGAGTAGTCCTCGACCTCGGGCAGCTCCAGGGGCAGCATCGACTCGGGCAGCGGGTGGGCGATGCCGTCCTCGTCGTAGACGATCGGGAAGGGCTCGCCCCAGTAGCGCTGACGGCTGAACAGCCAGTCGCGCAGGCGGAAGTTGACGGTGCCCTCGCCGGTGCCGGACCGCTCCAGCCACTCGGTGATGCGCGCCTTGGCGTCGACGACGCCCAGGCCGTCCAGGGTGATCTCGTCGTTGGAGGAGTTGATGATCTTCGCGTCGTAGGACCCGAAGGCGTCCTCCCACGTGGAGGTGTCCGTGCCGCGGCCGTCGGTCGGCTCGACGACGCAGCGGATCGGCAGCTCGAAGGCGCGCGCGAACTCGAAGTCGCGCTGGTCGCCCGCCGGGACGGCCATGATCGCGCCGGTGCCGTAGCCCATCAGGACGTAGTCGGCGATGAAGACGGGGACCTGCTCGCCGTTGACCGGGTTGGTCGCGAACGCGCCGATGAAGACGCCGGTCTTGTCCTTGGCCTCGGCCTGGCGCTCCACGTCGGACTTGGCGGCGGCCTGCGCTCGGTAGGCGGCGACGGCCTCGGCGGGGGTGGCGTGGCCACCGGTCCACACGTCGTGGGTGCCCTCCGGCCAGGCGGCCGGGGTGAACTTCTCGACCAGCGGGTGCTCGGGGGCCAGCACCATGTACGTCGCGCCGAACAGGGTGTCCGGGCGGGTGGTGAAGACGGTGATCTTCTCGCCGTCGATCGGGAAGTCGACGCGGGCGCCCTCGGAGCGGCCGATCCAGTTGCGCTGCTGCAGCTTGATGGCGTCCGGCCAGTCCAGCTCCTCCAGGTCCTCCAGCAGCCGGTCGGCGTAGGCGGTGATGCGCATGTTCCACTGGCGCAGCTTGGCCTTGAAGACCGGGAAGTTGCCGCGCTCGGAGCGGCCTTCGGCGGTGACCTCCTCGTTGGCCAGCACGGTGCCCAGGCCGGGGCACCAGTTGACGGGCGCGTCGGAGGCGTAGGCCAGGCGGAACTCGCCCAGGACGTCGGCACGCTCGGCGGCGCTCAGCTCGCCCCACGCGCGCTTGTGCCCCGGTACGGGCCGCTCACCGGACTCGAACCGCGCGATCAGCTCGGTGATCGGGCGGGCCTGCCGGGCCTCGTCGTCGTACCAGGAGTTGAAGATCTGCAGGAAGATCCACTGGGTCCACTTGTAGTAGTCCGGGTCGATCGTGGCGAAGGACCGGCGCTTGTCGTGGCCCAGGCCCAGCCGGCGCAGCTGGGCCTTCATGTTCTCGATGTTGGCCTCGGTGGACACGCGCGGGTGCGTGCCGGTCTGCACGGCGTACTGCTCGGCGGGCAGGCCGAAGGCGTCGAAGCCGAGGGTGTGCAGCACGTTGTGGCCGGTCATGCGCTGGAACCTGGCGTACACATCGGTGGCGATGTAGCCCAGGGGGTGGCCGACGTGCAGGCCCGCACCGGAGGGGTACGGGAACATGTCCATGATGAACTTCTTGGGGCGGGCGACCAGCTCGGGGTCGCCCGCCAGGTCACCCTTGGGGTTGGGCGCGGCGTACGTCCCGTCCGCGTCCCAGAAGTCCTGCCAGCGTGCCTCGATGTCGGCCGCCACGGCGGCCGTGTAGCGGTGCGGCGCAGCCTCCGCCGACATGGCGGCGGGGGCGGCGGGGTTCGTCTCGCTCATGATCCTCAAAGCTCCATCGATCGTCTCTGCCCGCGGCTGCGACTTTCCGGAAATGAAAAATCCCCTCGCACAGGAGGGGACGCCGCGCCGATTCCGACCAACCGATTCGCCCGGCGGTCGGGACTGATCAGCGCGGCTCGCTAAGCAGAAGGCGTACGGCACGCATGGCGTCAGGGTACCGCAGCCGTCGAGCGCCCCGCGACAGCCTTGTGATCACCCGGCGTGACGACCGCCGGCGGAGGAGCGCCGGCCCGACCGGCGCGCTCCTCGGTGAGCGGCCGTGATCGCGGGCGGCCTCGCGGTACCTGCGCCGGCCCCCCTCCCCAGGGCGCGGGCGGCGTGCGGCGGGCCGTTGAGCGTGCGGCCGGCTGAGCGTGCGGGCGGCGCGGCGGCGGTCCGCAGGCAGGCCGGCACGCCGGGGAGAGGCGGTGCATGCACCGGTCCGCAGGCCGCCACGCGAGCGGTACGCCGAAGGCGGGCCACCCTGGTGGGTGACCCGCCTTCGACTTCTGTGGAGCTAAGGAGAATTGAACTCCTGACCTCCTGCATGCCATGCAGGCGCTCTACCAACTGAGCTATAGCCCCTTGCTTCGTTCCGCCCGGTTTCCCCGGCGGCGACGCCAACATTACACGGTCCAGGGGGTGCTTCACCAAATCGGTTTCCGCTATGCCCGTTATGACCGGTATTCACCACTCGGGCGGGGGACGCGGCGGCTCTGACCTGCGGTGCTCACGCCGTGACGAACGAGTAGAACCGCTTCAGCGTGCAGTGCTCCTCCAGCAGCCGCCCGTAGATCGGTTCGCCCTCCAGCTCGCGGTACGTCTCGATCGGGTCGCCTTTTATGATCAGCGCCCGCGCGCACTCCTCGCACCAGTACTGGTAGTCGGGGTTGATCGGCTCCATGTCACGGACGATCGGCGTACCGCTGCCGCACCAGTCGCACTTTCGCCTGTGTGCACCCATCGATCAGCTCCAGCTGTGGCCGCAGGCCGTGCACACGTACGACACCCCGCCGTTGTCACCGAGGACCTGGGCCACGTGGAGCGAGCCGCAGGAGGGGCAGACGAGGCGGGTGACGGTGTCCCGTATCAACGCCGCGCCGAGGAGGTGACCGCCCTCCTCGAGGATGCTCGCAGGCATCGTCACTCCCTCCCAGTCGGGCCGCGCCCCCTTCCGGCCGTTTGATTCTGCCACGGCCGGGCCAATACGGTCAGCGACGCCTCGGTACCGGTCCGGCCACGGCGGCCGGCGCGGCGACCGGGCCGGCGGGCAGGCGCACGCCGGGGTGTCTTCGCGGAGGCATACGCCCCCGGGCCTCGGGGGGCTCGGCCGGCGGGGGCGGAACGCAGAGAATCCCGCCCCTTCAGGGACGGGATTCTCATCACCGATCACTGGCACCCGTGAAGGGTGCCGATCTGTGGAGCTAAGGAGAATTGAACTCCTGACCTCCTGCATGCCATGCAGGCGCTCTACCAACTGAGCTATAGCCCCTCGTTCGCTCCCCGCTCGGCGGGGCGAACAAGAAGAACTTTAGCCTGCGACCTGCCGGAAAGTGAAATCCGGGCCTCGCGGGGTCCCGGCCGGGCCGACCCGTCGGAGACGGACGGCCCGGTCCGTCGCGCCGACCGGGCGGCGGCCGGGTGGCGCCATGGGGAGGAACGGGCCGCGTCGCGGGGTCGGCCAGGCGCGGCGGTACGAACGGCCACGCCGGCCCGGCGGTCGGCGGAGGGGGCGGCCGGGCCGTCCGGTCCGGCCGTGAGCGCGGGGGCGGCGGCCCCGCGCGGCGGTGGGGCGACTCAGGGCGTGATGGTGCGGCGCCTGTCAGCGGCGAGGCGGCGCGCTCGCACGGGCGGACCAGGACGGCGAAGCGGGCGGCCCCGGGCGCCCGGGCCCGGTGGGGCGGCACCCGTCAGCGGCGAGGCGGCGCGCTCGCACGGGCGGACCAGGACGGCGAGGCGGGCGGGCCCGCGCGGCAGAGCGGGCAGGCCCGGGCGCCTGGGCCCGGTGGGGCGGCACCCGTCAGCGGCGAGGCGGCGCGCTCGCACGGGCGGACCAGGACGGCGAGGCGGGCGGGCCCGCGCGGCAGAGCGGGCAGGCCCGGGCGCCTGGGCCCGGTGGGGCGGCATCCGTCAGCGGCGGGGCGGCGCGCTCGCACGGGCGGACCAGGACGGCGAGGCGGGCGGGCCCGCGCGGCAGAGCGGGCGGGCTCGGGCGCCCGGGCCCTGCGGGGCGGCGCGCTCGCACGGGCGGCCCGGGACGGCGAAGCCGGCGGCCCCGCGCGGCAGGGCAGGCGGGACCGGGCATCTGCGCGGGCGGGTCCCCGCGGCGATACGGGTGGGGGCTCGGGTCAGGTGTCGTCGCCCAGGACCGGTTCCGGCAGGGTGCCGGCGTTGTGTTCCAGCAGGCGCCAGCCGCGGGCGCCCTCGCCGAGGACGGACCAGCAGCAGTTGGAGAGGCCGCCCAGGCTCTCCCAGTGACGGGCCTCCAGGCCCAGGAGGCGCCCGATGGTAGTGCGGATGGTGCCGCCGTGGCTGACGACGACGAGCGTACCGTCCTCCGGCAGCTTGTCCACGTGCCGCAGCACCACGGGGGCGGCGCGGTCGGCGACCTCGCTCTCCAGTTCGCCCCCGCCCCGGCGTACCGGCTCGCCGCGCTTCCACGCGGAGTACTCCTCGCCGTACCGGGAGATGATCTCCTCGTGCGTCAGCCCCTGCCAGACACCCGCGTAGGTCTCGCGCAGGCCCTCGTCCCGGGCGACGTCCAGGCCGGTGAGGGCGGCCAGCTCCGCGGCCGTGCGGGCGGCCCGCTTCAGGTCGGAGGAGACGATCGCGTCGGGACCGAGGGAGGCCAGCAGGCGGGCGGCGCGGCGGGCCTGGCCGATGCCGGTCTCGGTCAGCTCGACGTCCGTGGAGCCCTGGAAGCGGCGCTCCACGTTCCAGGACGTCTGGCCGTGCCGCCACAGGATGACGCGGCGGCCCCGGCCCTGCGGCCGGCCGGCTCCCTCACCGGCGCCGCTCACCGCCACTCACCGTCCGGCTGGGCCGGCTCCTCGGCGCTCTGGAGCCTGGCGTGCTCCTCGGCCTTGCCCCGGGTCGCCCTGGCGTCCTCGGGCAGTTCCAGCTCGGGGCAGTCCTTCCACAGCCGCTCCAGGGCGTAGAAGACACGCTCCTCGCTGTGCTGGACGTGGACGACGATGTCGACGTAGTCGAGGAGGACCCAGCGGGCCTCGCGGTCGCCCTCGCGGCGCACCGGCTTGGCGCCCAGCTCCTTGAGCAGCCGCTCCTCGATCTCGTCGACGATGGACTTGACCTGGCGGTCGTTGGGTGCGGACGCCAGCAGGAAGGCGTCGGTGATCGACAGGACGTCACTGACGTCGTAGGCGATGATGTCGTGCGCGAGCTTGTCGGCGGCCGCCTGGGCGGCGGCGTTGATCAGCTCGAGGGAACGGTCGGTCGCGGTCACTACAGGGCTTTCCGTCGGCGGTCACTTGAGACCAAGGGTCTCACGGACCGCCGACAGCGCCCCACGCGATTACGGGTCACCGGGCGGAGGCGGGCTTGTAGTCCTGGCCGAGGACGACGGAGACGTCGGCGTTCGCGGTGACCGTGCCCTTCGTCACGGCGCTCGCCGGCAGGCCCAGCGTCTTGGCCGCCTCGGTGGCGTCGTCCTTGTGGGCGGCGTCGGCGTAGACGACCTGGGACGCGGAGCGGGCCGCGGCTGCCGTACCGCCCTCGACGAAGGTGAAACCGCCGTTGAGGAGGGCGACGCGCGCCTTGTCGGTGTCGGCCTTGGTGCCGGAGGCGTTCTGGACGGCGACGCGGACGGCCGAGCCCTGGGCGGGGCTCTTCGCGGTGCCGCCCAGGATGGCCTTGACCACGCTGTCACTGGTCTGCGCGGACAGCGTGCCGTCGCTCTGCACGGGCAGCAGCGCGGTCTTGCAGTCACCGCCCTTGGCCAGCTCCGAGAGCTTGGCGAGGAACGTGCCGAGGTCCTTGTCGGTGAGCGAGGGGTCGAGGATCTGCGCCAGCGTCTGCACGGTGGTGGTGGCGGCCTGCGGGTCGGAGGAGATCTTGCGCAGCACGCCCTGCATCACCTGCCCGAACCGCTTCAGCTGGGCGTTCTCGTCCTCGCCCGGGGCGCGGTAGGTGGCGTAGGCGACGGCCATCCGGCCGCTGAGGGTCTGGGCCCGGCCCTTGTGGACGAGCGCCGTCGTGCCCTTCTTCTTCGTGTCCGGGTCGGGCACGTCGGCGTCGGTGTCGGCCTCGATGCCGCCGACCAGGTCGACGAGGTTCTGCAGGTAGGGGGTGTCCAGGCGCCAGGTGCCCTGGATGCTGGTGCCGAGCACGGTGTCGAGCTGCTCACGGGTCCCGGAGGAGCCGTCGTCCTTGACCGACTTGGCGAGGGTCGTGGCCGTGCCGTCGTCGGCCGCCACCGCCAGGGAGTTGGGCAGCAGCACCGTGGTGCCCTGCTTGGTGGTGGTGTTGTCGACGAGCAGCGCCGTCGAGGTGCCGCCCTTGGCGGTGTCGTGCAGGTGGACGACGATCACGTCGCGCTTCTGGGCGCCCGCGGCGGTCGCCGCGCCACCGCCGTCGCCGGACGACGACACCCCGGGGAGCTTGCCCGCGTACCAGAGCCAGCCGACGCCGCCGACCGCGACCAGGGCGAGGACCACCGCCAGGGCGATCACACGGCTGCGGGCGCGGCGGCGGGCCTCCTCGCGGCGCTCGGTGCGGTTCTCGGTGAACTTCAGCCAGTCGATGACGTCCTCGGAGTCGTCGGTCGGCTCCTCGACGAAGGCGAACTGCTCGGTGTGGTACTCCCCCGCACCCGCCTCCGGCCCGTCGGGCCGCTCCGTGGTCTCCTCCCCCGCCGGGTCGGCGGCGGGGTGCGCGGCAGGGCCCGCGGCCGGGTCCGCCGGCGGCCCGGCCTGCTGCGGGATGCGGGCGGCGGTCTGCTCGGCGACCCGGTGCTGCTGCCCGCCGCCGGCCGCCTGTCCGTACGGGTCGTAGGGGTCGTACGGGGCCGCCGGAGCCGTAGGGGCGCCCTGGCCGTAGGGGTCGTAGGGGTCGTAGGCACCGGCGGCTCCGGAGGCCCCCGGGGGCTGGTGCGCCGGGTACGGCTCCTGCGACGGCGGGTAGGTCCCGTAGGGATCGCCGGCGGCCGGGGCGGCCTGCTGCCCGCCGCCCGCGGCGTACGGGTCGTAGCCGTAGCCCTGCGGGCCGTACGCGTCGTACGTCTGCTGCGGGGTCTGCTGCGCCGGGACCTGCCGGTACACGGGCCGGCCGTAGTCGTCGTAGCCGACCAGTTCGTAACCGTCGTCCCCGTACGCAGCGTCGTATCGGTCGTTCACCGGTGCCCCTCTCGGCTCACTCGCCGCGGTACAGCTCGCGTTTGGCGATGTAGCGCACGACTCCGTCCGGCACCATGTACCAGATGGGGTCCCCCTTGGCGACTCTCGCCCGGCAGTCCGTGGACGAGATGGCGAGGGCGGGGACCTCGACGAGCGAGACACCGCCCTCGGGGAGACCGGGGTCGGTGAGGTGGTGACCCGGCCGGGTCACCCCGATGAAGTGCGCGAGGGAGAACAGCTCCTCCGAGTCGCGCCAGGTGAGGATCTGGCCGAGGGCGTCGGCACCCGTGATGAAGAACAGGTCCGTGTCCGGGTTGAGGGCGCGCAGGTCGCGCAGGGTGTCCACGGTGTACGTGGCACCGCCGCGGTCGATGTCGATGCGGCTGACGGAGAACTGCGGGTTCTCGGCGGTCGCGATGACCGTCATCAGGTAGCGGTCCTCGGCGGCCGAGACCCTGCGGTGGGACTTCTGCCAGGGCTGGCCGGTGGGGACGAACACCACCTCGTCCAGCTGGAACTGCGCGGCCACTTCGCTGGCCGCCACGAGGTGACCGTGGTGGATCGGGTCAAACGTTCCGCCCATGACGCCCAGGCGGCGCTTGCCCGAGGACGAGGGGCCGCTGCCGGGTCCGTCGCCGAGGTGCTTCACCGTGTCACTCACCGGACCGGTAGGCATGTCCTGCTCTCCCATGCGTGCAGACCCTACCGGCCCGGCCCGAAGGCTCCCGCCGGGCTCAGCGGTCGCGGTTGAAGCGGGTGGTGATCCAGAGCAGGAGCAGCAGGATGATGAGGGCGGCGCCGCCCGTCACCGCGGGGTTGAGGCTCTCGTGGTTGCCGCCCTCGGCCTCGGCGAGGTTGACCAACTGGGCAGCGGTGCTGGGGATGCTCATCTTCGGCAGACCTATCCGGGTGTGGGCGGGATAAAGATGCCCGCCCATCGTAAGCGCCCGCCTTCACGCCGCTCACCCCGACTCCACGGTTGCGCGGCCCCCGGCACCGGGTGCGGGGACCGTGCGGGGGCGCGGGAACCTTGCGGGAGGGTCAGTCGTCGTTCCGTTTGTAGCCGCGCAGGAGGAACCAGCCGGTGAGCACACAGCCCAGGACCATCACGACCAGGACGATGCGGAGCAGGTCGCCCGATCCCTGATGCTGCGCTGTGGTGTTCGCGGCCTCGGCCAGCCGGGCGGCTGCGGGGTAGTGCTCCATGGCGTGACTCCTTCGCTGTACTGCCCGTCCACGGTATCGCCGCCCAGGCTGGCCCCTGCTTCGGGGGCACATTGGGCGACACAGACGCACATGGGGGATCACATGTCCGACGACCGCCGCGAACACGACGGCCCCGAGCGGGTGCCCGGCCGGCGGCGCACGCGCTTCCCGGGGATCTCCTCGCGTGCGTACGAGCACCCGGCCGACCGCTCCGCGCTGGTCGCGCTGCGCAAGCTGAGCGGATTCGACACCGTGTTCAAGGCCCTCAGCGGCCTGCTGCCCGAGCGCAGTCTCCGGCTGCTCTTCCTGTCCGACTCGGTGCGCGTCTCGGACGAGCAGTTCGCACACCTGCACGACATGCTGCGGGACGCCTGCTACATCCTGGACCTGGAGAAGGTCCCCCCGATGTACGTGAACCAGGACCCGCAGCCCAACGCGATGTGCATCGGCCTGGACGAGCCGGTCATCGTCGTGACCACGGGGCTGGTCGAGCTGCTCGACGAGGAGGAGATGCGCGCGGTCGTCGGCCACGAGGTGGGCCACGCCCTCTCGGGCCACGCGGTGTACCGCACGATCCTGCTGTTCCTGACCAGTCTGGCGGTGCGGGTGGCCTGGATCCCGCTGGGCAACATCGCGATCATGGCGATCGTGACGGCGCTGCGCGAGTGGTTCCGCAAGTCGGAGCTGTCGGCGGACCGGGCCGGACTGCTGGTCGGGCAGGACCTGCGGGCGTCCATGCGCGGCCTGATGAAGATCGCGGGCGGCAACCACCTGCACGAGATGAACGTCGACGCCTTCCTGCGGCAGGCCGAGGAGTACGAGTCGGCGGGCGACCTGCGCGACTCCGTCCTGAAGATCCTCAACGTGCTGCCGCGCACCCACCCCTTCACCACCGTGCGCGCGGCCGAGCTGAAGAAGTGGGCCGAGTCCCGCGACTACCAGCGGATCGTGGACGGCCACTACCCGCGCCGCAGCGAGGACAAGGACACCTCGGTCGGCGACTCCTTCCGGGAGTCGGCCGCGCACTACGCCGGCCATGTGAAGAACTCCAAGGACCCGCTGATGAAGCTGGTGACCGACCTCGCGGGCGGGGCGGGCGACCTGGGCGACCGGTTCCGGCGCGGCTTCAGCGGATTCACCGGCTCGGCGCCGCCGAAGGACTCCAGGGGGGCCGAAGACACCGGTGCCGGCGGCACCGCGCCCGGGGAGGGCCGGGACGCGAGAGACGAGCCGCCCGGCGAAGGCCCCTCGCACGAGCGGCGCGAGCGGCGCGAGCGGCGCGAGCGGGACGAGCGGGACGAGCGGGACGAGGACTGAGCCTCACGCCTTCGGCTGGGCGCCCGGCGCCAGCGCGCCGCACACGGCGCTCACGCCGTCGGGCGCGTACGGGTCGGTCGCGGCCGGGCCGCCCGCCCGCGCGCTCCGGCCGGCCAGCAGCGGCTGGAAGCGGTCGGCCGCGTCGTCGCCGCAGGACAGCGGGCCCGCCTCGACGGTGGCGACGACCAGTTGGACCTGGTGCAGCCGCAGGTCGTCCTGGTCGAAGCGGAACCGCAGTTCCCGCCGGACGGTGAAGAGCGAGGCCGGGGCCGTGGCGCCGGCGCCCGCGGGCTTGAGGGCGTAGACGAGGACGGGGTCGGCGGTGACCTCCAGGGTGGCGGAGTCCGCCTCGGCGACCCGGAGGGAGCCCCGCACCCGGACGAGGGGGTCGGCGAGCTGGACGCGGCCGGGGTCGAAGCGGACCAGCCATGCGGTGGCGGCGGCCCCGCCCGCACCCCCGCGAGCGCTCCCGGCCCCGCCCCGGCCGGTGCTTGCGCCGGTGCTCCCGTCGGCGTTCGCGCCGGTGACGCTCCGGTCGAACTGGCCGAGCTGGCCCGGGTCCAGCAGGGCCCGCACGGCGTCCGTCCGGCCGCCGACGAGCACCCCGGGGTCGAGGGAGGAGGCCACGATGTAGTCCCGCGCGCCGGTCAGGGCGGCGACGACCTGGCTGTCCGAGAAGTGCGCCGTGCCACGGTGGGCGGGCAGCGGCAGGCCCTCGGCGCCGGTGGCGTACCGGGCGGCGGGACTGCGCGCGTACAGGCCCGCGAGGTCGCTGCTGCCGGGCACCTCGCCGGCGGGGGCGAGCGGGACGACGGTCGCCCGCAGCTGCTCGACGGCCCGCGGCGGCAGCAGGGACCGGTACGGCGTGCGTACGCCCATGTAGATCGCGGTGGCGAAGGCGACGGCGATCAGCAGGACGAGGAACAGCGCCTGCCGCGGCAGTGCGCGGTGCGGGCGCGGGCGGCGGCGGACGGCGGGCGTGTGGTCGGTCATCCGCTCCTGGGCGGAGTACTCCTGGAGGCGGGCAGCGCGGACGAACGACTCGTCGAAGACGACGGATCGGTATTCGTCCTCCGCGCCCGAGGGGGTGCCGTCGGGAACCCCTTCAGGCGGGTCGCCAGGCCCTCCCATACTTTCAGGGTAGGTCCCGGCAAGCGCCGGTAAACGCGCTGCTGTGCGCCAAGTTCTGACAACCGCTCACCGGCGTGGCCGGCGGATGCTCAGTGGCTGCGCGGGACCGCCGGCACGGGCGGGCGGGAGGGGGCGGCGGACGCCGGGGGCGCGGCGGCGCTGCCCTGCTCCAGGCCCGTCGAGGCGGGCGGCGGTGCCTGCTCGCGGCTGCCGGACGAGCCGCCCCGGTAGACGGCCGCGAAGGCCAGGGCGACCATGCCGATGCCCATGACGAGCGCGAGCACCCAGGCGACGGGCCGGTGCCAGCGGACCTGTCTGCCGGACGCGCCGGGGCCGCCGAAGCGGCGTTCGAGCACGTCGGGGTCGTCCAGGTCGTCGAGGCCGTGGTCGGCGCCGAGCGCGCGCGGACCGGTCCCGAAGCCGTCGTCGTAGCGCTCGCCTCTCGCGCGGGCGCGGCGGGCCTCGGCCTCGGTGGCCTCGGCTCTGGCCTGCGCCGCGGCCAGGAGGCGTTCGACGGCGGTCGGCTCGTGGATCACGGCCGCCCGTACGAAGGCCTCGTCGAAGACCACGGAGGCGAACTCTTCGTCCGACACCCCGCGGTCGTGGTCGTCGTCGGGCTCCCAGCCGTCCGGGAACGGCGTGCCCCCCACGTCCTCCGGCACGGGTCCAGAGTAGACCTGGGGGGTCAATTTGGGCAGACGGTGCGGAAATTCATCCGCCAGGTGAGACGGCCGGCGACGGCCGCGGCGGGCGGCGGCTCAGCGCCGGATGTGCCCGTCGCCGGTGACGATGTACTTGGTGCTGGTCAGCTCCGGCAGGCCCATGGGGCCGCGGGCGTGCAGCTTCTGCGTGGAGATGCCGATCTCCGCGCCGAAGCCGAACTGGCCGCCGTCGGTGAACCGGGTGGAGGCGTTCACGGCGACGGTGGTGGAGTCGACCAGCCGGGTGAAGCGGCGGGCGGCCTGCTGCGAGGTGGTGACGATGGCCTCGGTGTGGCCGGAGCTCCACAGCCGGATGTGGCTGACGGCCCGGTCCAGGGAGTCGACGACGGCGGCGGCGATGTCGTAGGAGAGGTACTCGGTGTCCCAGTCCTCCGGGGTGGCCTCGACGACCGTGGCGCGGGAGTCCTTCGCGTACGCCATGACCCGCTCGTCGGCGTGCACGGTGACCCCGGCGTCGGCGAGGGCGTCCAGGGCACGCGGCAGGAACTCGGCGGCGATGTCCTGGTGGACCAGGAGCGTCTCGGCGGCGTTGCAGACGCTGGGGCGCTGGGCCTTGGAGTTGATCAGGATGTCGACGGCCATGTCGAGGTCGGCCTGGGCGTCGACGTAGACGTGGCAGTTGCCGGTGCCGGTCTCGATCACGGGGACGGTGGACTCGTTGACCACGGTGCGGATGAGGGAGGCGCCGCCGCGCGGGATCAGCACGTCGACCAGGCCGCGGGCGCGCATCAGCTCGCGCACGCTCTCACGGCTCTCACCGGGGACGAGCTGGACGGCGTCGGCGGGCAGTCCGGCGCCGCCGACCGCGTCGCGGATCACCCGGACCAGGGCGGTGTTCGACTCGTAGGCGGAGGCCGAGCCGCGCAGCAGGACCGCGTTGCCCGACTTCAGGCACAGGGCGGCGGCGTCCACGGTGACGTTGGGGCGGGCCTCGTAGATGATGCCGACCACGCCGAGCGGGACGCGGACCTGGCGCAGGTCCAGTCCGTTGGGCAGGGTGGAGCCGCGGACGACCTCGCCGACCGGGTCGGGCAGCGCCGCCACGTCGCGCACGTCTGCGGCGATGGCCCGCACCCGCTCGGGGGTGAGCGTGAGCCGGTCGACGATGGCCTCGGCGGTGCCGGCCGCGCGGGCCTTGGCCACGTCCTTCGCGTTGGCCTCGACGATCTCGCTGGTACGGACCTCCAGGGCGTCCGCGATGGCGAGCAGCGCGTCGTCCTTCTCCGCGCGCGGCAGCGGCGCGAGGTCGGCTGCGGCGGCCTTGGCCCGGTAGGCGGCCTGGGCCACAGGGGACATCGAGTCGTACGGCGAGAGCGTGGTCATGGGGGAAGCGTAGTGCGCCGAGCTGGGGCGTTCACGCGCTGTTCCACACCGCGAGACGGGCGTGGTCGCCCGCGAGACGGTCCCGGCGGGGCAGCCCGGGCGAGGTCGGGAGGCGGGCCGGAAGGACGTCAGAAGGGGTGGACGCCGACCGGGGTGGCCGGGGGCGGCCCGTAGCCCTCGGCCAGGCGCTGGTGGTAGGTCTCGCGGTCGATGACCTCCAGGCCGACGATCTCCCAGGGCGGCAGCCGGGCGCTCTGCCGGTGCTCGCCCCACAGGCGCAGGGCGACGGCGGCCGCGTCGTGCAGGTCGCGGGCCTCTTCCCAGTAGCGGATCTCGGCGTGGTCGTCGGCGTAGCGGCTGGTCAGCAGGAAGGGGTGGTCGTGGGCGAGCTGTTCCAGGCCGCGCCGGACCTCCTGCAGCGGGGTCCCGGCACCGGAGACCCGCAGGGTGATGTGCCACAGCCGGGGCAGGTCCGCCGGTTCCTCGCGCCCGTCGTGCGCCCGGCGCGTCCCGCGCTCCCCCTGGCGCTCGTGGGCCTGCTGTTCCCGCGCGTACCGGTCGCCGGCGGCGACGCTGGTCAGGGCCCGTTCCTCACCGGGTGCGCGGGAGGGGGACCCGCCGGCACCACCGCGGGACGCCGCCACCCCAGGGCGCACTCGTCTCACGACGGCCTCCTTCACCCAGCGCTCGTGCGGAATGTGTCCCCGGGACAAAGTGCAGCAGGCCCTACGGCTCCGTGGGGCGGTTTTGCGGAAGGTCCCCCACCTTCAGGGACCGGACGGCCGGACGTTTCGGCCCATTACGGCTCCAGGAGCACCAGGTCGTCCCTGTGTACGACCTCGCGTTCGTACGCCGGTCCCAGTTCGCGGGCGAGTTCCCGGGTGGAGCGGCCGATCAGCCGGGGGATCTCCTTCGCGTCGAAGTTGACGAGGCCGCGGGCGACGGGGTGGCCGCGGCCGTCGCGCAGTTCGACCGGGTCGCCGGCGGCGAAGTCACCCTCGACGGCGGCGATGCCCGCCGGGAGCAGCGACTTGCGTCCCTCGACGACCGCGTGCACCGCGCCGTCGTCGAGGGTGAGGGCGCCCTGCGGGGTGGAGGCGTGCTGGAGCCACAGCAGCCGGTCGGCGGAGCGCCTGCCGGTGGGGTGGAAGTAGGTGCCGGTGTCGTTGCCCGCCAGGGCGTCGGCGGCGTGCACGGCGCTGGTGAGGACGACGGGGATGCCCGCGGCGGCGGCGATCCGGGCGGCCTCGACCTTGGTGACCATGCCGCCGGTGCCGACGCCCGCCTTGCCGGCGCTGCCGATCTCCACGCCCGCGAGGTCGGCGGGGCCGTGCACCTCGGTGATCCGGGAGGTGCCCGGCCGGCTCGGGTCGCCGTCGTAGACGCCGTCCACGTCGGAGAGCAGGACGAGCAGGTCGGCGCGGACCAGATGGGCGACGAGGGCGGCGAGACGGTCGTTGTCGCCGAAGCGGATCTCGTCGGTGGCGACGGTGTCGTTCTCGTTGACGATCGGCAGGGCGCCCATGGCCAGCAGCTTGTCGAGGGTGCGGGAGGCGTTGCGGTGGTGGGCGCGGCGGCTGGTGTCGTCGCCGGTCAGCAGGACCTGGCCGACGCGGATGCCGTAGCGGGCGAAGGAGGCGGTGTAGCGGGCCACGAGCAGGCCCTGGCCGACGCTGGCGGCGGCCTGCTGGCGGGCGAGGTCCTTGGGGCGGCGGCGCAGGCCGAGCGGGGCGAGACCGGCGGCGATGGCGCCGGAGGAGACGAGGACGACCTCCTTGTGCCCGGGGCCGCCGTGCTTGGCGAGGGCGTCGACGAGGGCGTCCACCCGGTCGGCGTCCAGGCCGCCGGCGGCGGTGGTCAGCGACGAGGAGCCCACCTTGACGACGATCCTGCGGGCCTCCCGCACGGCCTGCCTTGCCCCTGCCACCTTGCCGCCCGTCCCCTCCGTGTTCCGGTGATCCCGTCCCTGCGGTGATCCGCCTCGCAATCTACGCGAGCCGGCCGGCGACCGCTCGTTCGTCCAGTACGCGGACGAATGACCGGATCGCGCCCCGGGGCGCGTCTGAAACGTGAGGTGTCTCTCAACCGGCGCTCAAGCCCCGTGGGGAAGCGCCCGGTTGACCGGAAGATGGCGCAAAACCATCGGTGAGGGTCCGTATTTGGCCAACGAATCCTCCACGGGTGTTCAACAAATTCCCCGGAGTGCGTATCTTCGCGTGGCGCTCTGTCGTGTCCCTGCTCAACTTCTGCACCAACGGGGGGACATGCGCGCGGTGGACACCAGTCTGTCCGGCGGCGCTCCGCCGCCTTCGCGCAGCCGTCGGGCACCGACAACGAAGGACCGCTTTGGACACCACCTACTGGAGCAGACGACGCGTTCTCGGCGCCCTCGCCGCCACCGCGGCCGTCACCGCCACGTCGAGTCTCGTCCTCAACCCCGTCGCCGCCTGGGCCGCCGACACGCCCCCGGCGGACGACGATGGCGACCCGCTCAACCTGCCCGACACCGACCGGGCGAAGGCCGTGAAGGCATGGCTGCTGGGCGGCCCGGCCGTGCGCGCCGCCGCGGAACTGGCGCTGAGCGGCACCGACGCCGACATCCAGACCTTCCTGGCCACCGAACTGCCCGCGGCCACGGCCGAGGACAACCGCGTGGCCGTCCTGACCTCGCTGGCGGCGGGCGGCACGGGCACCCGGCGGGCCGCCTCCGCCGCGCTCGACGGCGGCGACGCGGCCGTCACCGACTACCTCGGCTCCGGCTTCAAGACCGCGATCGTGGAGGACCTGCGCGTCGCCACCAGCACCGTGATGGCGACCGGGGACAAAGCCGTGCGCCGGGACGGCGACGCCGCCCTGAGCGCGGGCACGCAGGAGGCCCTGGAGGACTTCCTCACCGAGGGGCAGTACAGCGCCCGCCTGGAGGACATGCGCTTCCAGGTGTCCGCGCTCACCGTGAACGCGGGCCCCGAGGTGCAGAAGTACGCCACCCGTGCACTGGACGGCACCGCCGACGACGTCGAGTGGTTCCTCGACACCGGCCAGCACATCGCCCGGGCCCGGGACCAGGAGTCCGCCAAGATCGAGGAACTGGTCGCGGTCGTCGAGCGCGAGGGCAAGATCGCCGACGCGAAGACGAAGGAGGCCGAGGAGGCCGCCGCCCGCGCCGTCGAGGCCGCCGCGAAGGCCAAGGAGGCCGCCGAGAAGGCCGCGGCCGAGGCCCAGGCCGCCCAGGAGGACGTGGTCAAGTCGGGCAAGGCCGCCCGCAAGGCGGCGCAGGCCGCGCAGGGCGCCGCCGACTCCTCCCGCGTCGCCATCCGCGCCTCGCACGCCGCCGTGCAGGCCTCCCGCCGGGCCGCCTACGCCGCCACCGCCGCGAGCCAGGCGGCGGCCACCGCCGGCTCCGCCGCCGCCCGCGCCTACAACGCGGCCATCGCCGCCTCCAAGGACGCCTCCAAGGCGTCCGCCGCCAAGGACGCCGCCGTCGCCGCGCGCAACGCCGCCGCCAAGGCGCGCAGTGCCGCGAAGGCCGCCGACTACGCCGCCACCTCCTCCGCGCAGGCCGCGAGCGCCGGTTCGGCCGCCGCCTCGGCCGCCCGCAACGCGGCCGCCGCCGCGAACGCCTCCGCCACCGCCGCGTCCGCCGCCGGCAAGGCGCAGGCCGAGGCCGCCGAGGCCAAGCGGCAGGCGCAGATCGCGAGCAGCAACGCGCAGATCGCCACCAACGCGGCCGGTACGGCGCAGGCCCTGGCGAACACCGCGGCCAGTGCCGCGCGCACCGCACGCGACGCCGCCAACAGCGCGGCCGACCACGCGGACAAGGCCGCGGACGCCGCCGAGTGGGCCGTCAAGTACGCGGGCCAGGCCGTCGAGTACGCGAAGAAGTCCACCGAGTTCGCCAACGCGGCCACCGCGGCGGCCAACACCGCCACCGACGCCGTCAACCAGGCGGTCGCGGTGGAGAAGCAGGCCCGCGACGCCGAGTGGCAGCGGCTGGACGAGGACCTGAAGCAGGCGCTGGAGGAGGCCCGCGACCTCGCGGAGATCGAGGAGCGGGAGCGGGCGGAGTACGCCGAGAAGCGCACCCAGGTCTCGCAGGCCGAGCAGGCCACCAAGGACCTCGTCGCGCAGGCCGAGGCGGCCCTGAAGAGCGGCGACCTGGGGCTCGCCGCCACCCTCGGGCGCAAGGCGGCCCTCGCCCACCTGGACTCCCGCGGTTCCTGGTCGCGCGAGGCGGCCCGGTTCGCGCTGTCCGGCGCCGACGCCGACGTGCACGGCTGGATCGACACCGACCGGGCGCTCGCCCAGAAGCAGGACGACCGCGAGACCGTCCTGTACCTGGCGCAGATCACCACCCCGGACGTGGCCGACGCCGCGACCAGGGCGCTGGAGAGCGACGACCCGGACGCCGGCACGTCCTTCCTCTCCACCGGTGTGGTCGAGGCCGCCGCGACGGACAACCGGGTCGCGGTCTCCCGCGTCCTGGCGGCCGGCCCGGGCAGCGCGGTGACGAAGGCGGCGAACGACGCCCTGAACGCGGGGACCGCCGAGGCCCTGCACGAGTTCCTCAGCGTCACCTACGAGGCGGCGCAGCGCGAGGACGACGCGGTCGCCACCGCCGCCCTCATCGACAAGGGCGGCCCGTACACCAAGGCGCACGCCCAGGCCGCGATGGAGGGCCCGACGTGGATGCGTCGCAACTTCATCGCCTCCGTCCAGTACAAGACCGCGCAGCTCGACTACGACTCGGCCGCCCACATCGCCGCCGTGCAGGGCGCGATCGCCGCCGCCGCGAAGATCGCGAACAAGGCGCAGGAGGACGCGGCCCGGGCGCAGGAGGCGGCGGCCAAGGCCCGCAACGCCGCCACCGAGGCGCTGCAGTGGGCGGACAAGGCGAAGAAGGCCGCCGACCAGGCCGCCGCGTCCGCGCAGCAGGCGGACGCGAACGCGGACGCCGCCGAGCAGTCGGCCAAGGACGCGCAGGCCTCCGCCGACCGCGCGAAGGCCGCTGCGGCCACCGCCCGCACGGCCGCGCGCTCGGCGAACTACTCCGCCAACCGCGCGGTGGACGCCGCGCAGCGCGCGGTGGCGTCGGCGAACTCGGCGCAGGCGTCGGCGGCCTCGGCGCGTGCCTCGGCCGTCCAGGCGGGCAAGGACGCGCAGACCGCCGCCGCGGCGGCGAGCCAGGCCCACCAGATCGCCGCGGCCAAGCGGAAGGCGGAGATCGCGGCGGCGGCCAAGGCGGCGGCCGAGCAGGCCCGCAAGGCCAAGGAGGCCGGCCAGAACCCGGCCGACACGTCCGACAACGACGATGTCAAGGGCGGCCTGCCCTGGTGGAAGAAGGACGCCCGGTGGCTGGCGAACGCCACCAACTGGGCGAGCATCGGCACCGGGTTCGCCTCGGTCGGCATCGGCCTGGTCGGGCTCGGGGTGGGTGTCTTCTTCCCGCCGGCCGGACTGGCGCTCGAAGGCATCGCGACCGGCTTCGGATATGCCTCGCTCGCATTCACCGGACTGAACGTCCTGTTCACCGGGATCGGCTACGGCTGGACGAGCAGCGAGTTCCAGTCCTCCCTCGGGAGCGCCGCGCTCAGCCTGATCACGTTCGGGCAGTCCAAGTGGATCGGAGCGCTCGGCGGGACCAAGGTGGCGACCAAGCTCACGCAGGCGGGACACGATCTCATCTCGCCGGTGACGGGTCTGCTCGGATCCCTCTTCTGAGCGGCCCGGTGTAAGGTCCCCGCCAGGGCCGGCGGCGCATCCGCCGCCGGCCCCAGGCCCTGTCGTCGAATTCCCGCCCGCCCCGCGACGCCCGGCACGCCCTCTCGCCGCACCGGACGAAAGCCCGAGTACGCCCGGTACGAGGACTTCCGCCCGGCACGCCGAGAGCGCGCACCGGACGCCGCAGGGCCGCCCTCCGGGCGACGACGGGAATTCGACGACAGGACCTGGCGGGTTTTCCGAAAGGAGCGGTCATGCTCGCGCGGCTTCCCCTCGGCTGGCTGCTGCTCATGGCGGCTTTCGCCGCTTTCCTGCTCACTGCCGAGATGCACCGCTGGATGAAAGTCCGCAGGCTGACCCTGTGGGTGGCCGTCGTTTCCGCGGCCTGCTGCCTCGGCATGGTCGCGGTGGGAAATCTCCAGCAGCAGCACTGGAACGCGCGGCAGATGCTGGTTCTCTACTCCTTCACCTGGACGGGTCTCGCCCTCGGCCTGCTCCCCTCCGGGAAACTCTTCACCGAATGGTGCGAAGAATGGCGAAGGGGCGTACGCAGGGACAAGTACGAGTACCCTGCGCGATATCAGGCGGCCGTCTACGTTTCGGTTATCGTGATGGGATTTCTGGCGTTTCTGCTGGCCGTCTGAGAAACATCCCCCCGCTGTGATTCACCTCACAACGAGGCTTCCACTTTACGCCCCATTTAGGTACTTTGCGAAGTGGACAAGGGTTCATCGCAGAGGGTTTTATAGCCAAGTTCGAGCAGTTTCCCGACAGTCGGACAGAAGCCCGGTCAGGGCCGTACGCCAAATGAATGGCAGGGCGGGCACGTCGCCATTCGTTCGATTGCCGGGAGTGGGGGCACTGCGCGTCACTTCCGGCTGCCTTCACACGACTGCATGAAATGCGCTCCGGACCATCCGCTCCGGAGGCCGACGAGTGAGGACTGTGATGAAGGCACGTGCCGTAATGGCGAAGCCGTACCAGAGAAGGATCGCCGGCACCGTTCTGGCCGCCGCGGCCGCGGGCGCCCTGGCGTTCACGGCACTGACGGGCGGTACCTCCGCCGCCAAGGACGTCACGGCCGACTCGGTCACCTCCGTCGCCGGCGAGGCCCCCGGCTACGCCGTGGAGGACTTCAACTACCCGGGCGCGGACAAGATCCTCGCGGAGAAGAACATCGTCCTCAAGCGGGGCGACGGGCACATCACGCTCGTCGACTGCGCGAGCGGCACCGGCTTCCTCGAGGTCTGGGCCCGCAGCAAGGACAAGATCTGCTTCCAGGTCACCGGGAACACCGGCTGGCTGACGATGGAGATCCCCTCCGTCTACGCCGTCCGGGGCAACGACTACGCGGCCCAGGTGGACATGACCGTCGACTCGGAGCAGAAGAGCTTCGACGTCGCCAAGAACACCTGGACCGCGGTCGGCGAGAGCGCTGACCCGCAGGGCCGGGAGCACATGCTCGTGGAGATCCGCACCTCCAAGTAACCCCGGGCCCTCCGCCGTCCGCCCCCTCCTCCGCGCGGCCGCACCGGCCCCGCGGATCACAAGCTCAAGGACTTTCTCCATGCCACAATCCAGACACGTGCGTCTCGCCGCACTCGCCACCGCGGTCCTCGCGGGCCCCCTGGCCGTGTGCGCCGCGCCCGCGTCCGCCGTCACCGGCAACCCGGTCACCGACGCCTCCTTCGCCCCCACCGCGCAGGTCATCGTCGGCGACCACGACCACGGCTGCTCCGGCGTCCTGGTCGACACCGAATGGCTGCTCACCGCGGCCAGCTGCTTCGCCGACAACCCCGCCACGGACCTCACCGTGCCCGCCGGCAAGCCGAAGGTGAAGACGACCGCGACCATCGGCCGTACCGACCTGAGCGGCACCGACGGTGCCGTGCGCGAGATCGTCGAACTGGTGCCCCGCACCGACCGCGACGTGGTCCTGGCCCGGCTGAACCGCCCGGTCACCAACGTCGCCCCCATCGCCCTGGCCACCACCGCGCCCGCCGCCGGCGAGGAGCTGAAGTTCGCCGGCTACGGGCGCAGCAAGACCGAGTGGGCGCCCCTGAAGCTGCACAGCGGCGCGCTGACCGTGGACTCCGCCGACGCCACCACGGCCGCGGTCACCGGCAAGGACGGCGCCGCCGCCTGCATGGGCGACAGTGGCGGTCCCGTGGTGCGCACGAGCGGCGGCACCTCCCAGCTCGTCGCCCTCAACAGCCGGTCCTACCAGGGCGGTTGCTTCGGCATCGACGCGACCGAGACCCGTACCGGCGGTGTCGCCACCCGCGTCGACGACCTCGCCTCCTGGGTGAGCTCCAAGACCGGCGCCGCGCGCATCACCGACTTCAACTGCGACGGCGTCGAGGACGTCGCCATCGCCGACCCGAAGGCGGCCGTGGGCGGCAAGGACGGCGCGGGTGTCGTCCGCATCGTCTACGGCGGCGGCAAGGGAACCGCCGAGATCAACCAGGACCTCGACTGGGTGCCCGGCGGCTCCGAGGCCGGCGACTGGTTCGGCGAGGCCATGGACACCGTCGACTACAACGAGGACGGCTGCACCGACCTGGTCGTCGGCACCCCCTCCGAGGACCTCGGCACCGCCGCCGACGCGGGCATGGTCGACATCCTCTACGGCGCCCCGGCCGGCATCGGCACCGGCTCCCTGAAGGACACCCACTTCGAGCAGGGCTCGGGCACCGGCTCCTTCAAGTCGTCCTCCCCCGAGGCCGGTGACCGCACCGGCCAGTCCGTCGCGGCCGGCGTCACCGCCGCCGGTGAGCCGTTCGTCGTGATCGGCTCCCCGGGCGAGGCCATCGGCAGCGTCGCCAAGGCGGGCATGGCCTTCTACGTGCACGGCGACACCAACATCGCCATCAGCCAGGACAGCACCGGCGTGCCCGGCGCCGTGGAGGCGAACGACGGCTTCGGCGGCGCGGTCGCGGCCGACGCCAACCACATCGCCATCTCCGCCTCGAACGAGACGATCGGCACCGACGCCGGCGCCGGCAACGTGGCGGTCTTCTCGCACCAGCTGAACTCCGAGAAGCGGCCCACCCCGCTGTTCGGCCTCGACCAGGACCTGGACACCGTCTCCGGCGGCGCCGAGCCGGGCGACCAGTTCGGCAAGTCGCTGGCCATGGTCACCTACCGCCCCTCGGGCGCGGCCACCGCCAACGAGTCGATCATCGCGATCGGCGTGCCGGGTGAAGACCTGGACATCGACGGCGTCAACAAGACCGACGCCGGCATGGTGCAGACCTTCCGCGTCACCGCGGCCGGCACCTACAGCCAGCTGAACTCGTACTCGTCCGGCACCGGCACCGACACCGTGCCGGGCACCGCCGAGGCCGGTGACCACTTCGGCACCGCCGTGGCCGCCGTGAACACCGCGCCGCGCGCGGTGAGCACCACGGCGACGATGAAGCTGGCCGTCGGCATCACCGACGAGGCCATCGGCACCACCGCGAAGGCCGGTGCCATCACCACCTTCTCGCTGCTCGGCTCGCCCGGCGCGAACAACCGCTGGATCGAGGCCGGCACCTCCGGCATCCCGGGTCCGGCCGGTGCCGACCAGCACCTCGGCCAGAGCATCCACTACAGCGGCACCCAGCTGTACCTGGGCATGCCCTACGGCCCGGGCAGCTACGGCACGGTCTACGCCCTGCCGCTGTCCAACGTGACCGCGGGCGGTTCCAACGCGGCGATCACCACGTACCAGCCCGGCAAGGGCGGTCTGCCGGCGGCCGGCGGCCGCTTCGGCTACGTGGTCCGCTAGCACCGCGGAACACAGCGGAAGGGGGGCTTCCCCGGCACTCGGTGCCGGGGAAGCCCCCCTCTCCGTGTCCTGCCGGATCAGAGCTCGTACGGGCTCTTCACCGGGAAGTAGGCGCGCAGGAACGAGCTGATGATGCGGGCCTGCTCCTGGTCCGGGACCTCCGCGTCCTGCGACTCGCCCAGGCAGAACGCGTCGTGGCCGCGGATCGCGAGCAGACGCGTCAGCTCGGGGTGACGGGAGTAGGTGCCCACGTCTATGTAGGCGCAGCGGATGCTGCTCGGCACCGCGCTGCCCGTCAGGAAGCCGTAGTGGTGGTGCAGCGAGGAGACCATCGAGATGTCCTGCCAGCCGCGCATCGGGTTGGCGGCGGTGCGGGCCACGCTCTCGGGGAAGTCCGCCTCGATGCTCTCCAGGACGCTCCTGCGCAGCGGGTGCGGGGCGTGCGCGAAGCTGTTCGCCACGGTCACCCCGAAGCGCTCCTCGAGCAGCTTGCGGTTGTTCTTCGCCGCGGCGAAGTAGCCCTCGTCCGTCTCGGCCGGGTCCCCGATCGGCACGGTGGTGGGCGTCCAGTAGAAGCGGCTGGTGCCGTTCGCCTGGAAGAACTTCTGCGGGTTGAGCGGCCTGCCGATGAACACGTCGTCGTTCATGTACAGGAAGTGCTCCGACAGCCCGTCGATGTGGTGCAACTGGCTCTCGATGGCGTGCGAGTTGAACGTCGGCAGGCAGGACGGGTCGGTGAAGATGTCGCGGTGCGAGACCACCTCGATGCCCGGGTGCTCGGTGTTCAGCCACTGCGGGGTCTGGTCGTCGGTGACCAGGTAGATCTTGCGCACCCAGGGCGCGAACATCGCCAGGGAGCGCAGCGAGTACCGCAGTTCGTCCCGGTTGCGGAAGCGCGCGGCCTCGTCACCGGAGCCGGAGGCCTCGGCGGCGAAGCCGAGTTCCGCGCGCCGGCGCGCCCGCCGCTCCTGCCAGCTGGGGTCCGAGTCGTCGACCCAGGTGTAGACGACGTCCACCGGGAAGGTGATGTCGCTGACCAGCCTCTTGGTGAACGGCTCCAGCGTCGGGTACTCCCGGTCGCGCACGCGCATGTGGGCGTCCGCGGTCAGCGACGGCAGCTTCGGGCCGACGGCGCTGGCGCGCAGCGGCGCGACGAACTGGCCGTCGCCGCCCTCCTCCTCCGGGACCTGGCGCCAGAACTCCACGTCACAGCCGTAGGCGGGGCCGAAGCGCAGCGTGCGGCTGGAGGTCACCACGGGACGGAAGACCCGCAGCCCGGCCACCTCGCCGGCGGCCTCCAGGCGCTCGGCGAGCAGGACGCCGGGCGCGTGCGTGCGGGGCTTGAGGAGTTCGGCGTAGACCGCCTTGCCCTCGTAGTCGGTGGCCAGGGCCTTGCGGACGGCCGCCTGGTGGACGGTGTCCACGGCCAGGCGCCGGCGCGGGCTGTCCTCCCGGTCGCGCACCAGCACGTAGGGGATGCCGTGCTTCTCCAGCGCGGCCACGACGGTCTCGAAGTTCCGCTGCACTATGTCGGTGCCCTGGAGGTCGTCGTGGACCTCGGAGAGCCGGCCGCTGGCCCGTACCAGGGAGCGGTTGGACGCGCCGATCACCAGCTCACGGGCGCGCTGGTCGCCCGAGGAGGGTGCGGTGCGGTCGGCGGCGACCGCGGCGTGGAAGCGGCCGGCCCCGCCGTGGGCGACGCGGTGGGCCATGCGGTCGGCGCGCTGCGCCATGCGCTGCGGGTCGTCGCGGCGGTAGAGCAGCTCGGTGAACAGCTCCTCCCACTGCTTGACGATCACGTCGGCGGCGAAGCGCGCGGAGCCCTCGTGGGCCTTCTCGCCGTAGGAACGCAGCAGTTCCTCGTCGCCCATCAGACGGGAGATCGCCTCGGAGAGGCCCTCTATGTCGTTGGGCGCGACGAGCAGCCCGTCCACGCCGTGCCGGATGATCTCGGCGGGACCGGTGACGATGTCGTACGCCACCGCCGGGACGCCCGCGGCGAAGGCCTCCAGGAGCACCAGCGGGAACGCCTCGCCGTCCTGCGACGGGAGCATGGTGAGGCTGGCCTTGGCCCATTCCTCGGTCATGTGCTGGCTGGGGCCGAGAATCTCCACGGAGTCGTGCAGACCGAGGCCCTGGACCATGTTGCGCAGCCGGGACATCTGCGGGCCGTCGCCGAAGATGCGCAGCCGCCAGCCGGGGTGCTCGGGCAGCGCCTTGGCGAACGCCTGGATGGCGTGGTCGACCTGCTTGTCGGGCACGAGCCGGCGGGGCATGACGATGCTCTTGCCGGTGAGGCTGGAGCGGGGGCGGAAGCCCTCGGGGATGGCGTTCGGGATGGCCGCCAGACGCGGGGCGGCCTTGCCGAGCGACTCCTCGAGCCACTGCTTGGTGCGCTCGGTCAGCACGACCAGCGCGTCGATCTCCGGGGCCCGCAGCAGCAGCGGTTCGCCGGTGCCGCCGCGCAGCTGCGAGGGCCGGTGCTCCTGGTGGATGGTGATCACCCGGGAGGGCACCAGGTCGGCGACGGCGGACATCAGCGCCGGGGAGGTGGTGATGAGGATGTCGGTGTCGAGGGTGCGCAGGGCGCGGTTCATCTCGACGTCGGAGAGGGCGTCGAAGGTCGCCTCCCACTTGGGGCTGATCAGGTCGCTGGGCAGCCCGGCCAGCCGGCGGCACTCCTCGGCGCCGATGTCGCTGTCGCGCACCGGGCGCTCCGTCTTGCCCGTGCGGTCCACCAGGTAGCGCACGGGGACCCGCTCGTCCACGGAGAAGAAGGGGCGCTCACGGGTCTTGAAGACGCTGAGCACCTCGACGGTGTGCCGGGGTGCCAGGTGCGTCGCCTGGGTGTAGACGGCCTGCTCCGTGCCGCCCATCTCGTCGCCCCAGGTGAGCAGAAACGTGATCTTCATTGGTGTCAACATCCAGAGGGGAGGTGGGCCGCTCGGAAGGCGAGGCTGCCGATGGGCGTGTAATACGGGTTGATCCTGAGCACGGACTCGTCGTCGGCGGTCAGCAGCCGGTGGGGCATCCGGAAGACGTCCCCGGGGCTGCGTACGTCGGTGCGCTGCCGGGAGATCTTCAGCGCCCGGCGGCGCGGGCGCTGGAGCCGTACGTCGAAGATCTGCTCCTTGGTGCCGAGGTCGCCGAAGTCGGCCACGGTGAGCGAGCAGACGAAGACGTCGCCGTGCCAGGTGGCCGGGACGACCCGGGCCGCCTTGCCGCTGCGGCGCACCAGTTCGACGTCGCCGCTGCACTCCTCGGCCGGCGCGTTGACGAGCCGGCCCTCCAGCGTCACCTCGGACCAGCCGATCTTCACGGCCAGGATCTCCGCCTCGGCGTCGTCCCTGCCCACGGACACGTACGCGCGTCCGGTGCCGGAGGCGATCAGACGGCAGTAGGTGCCGTCCGGGCGCACCGGCTCGGGGACGGTCGGGCCGTCCGGCATCAGCCGGGGCGCCTTGGCCACCGCGAAGCGGCGTTCGGTGCCGGTGGCGTCGGTGAAGACGACCGACAGCCGCCACTGGCCGGACCCCAGCAGGAACCTGCGCACCCCGGCGGGCACCGGCGGGTGGGCGTCGGCGTCCGCCTCCAGCAGGTCGAGGACGGCGGTGCCCTGGGCCTCGACCTGTCCGTCACTGCGCTGGACGAGCGTCAGCGGGATCACCACCGGGGTGGAGGATCCGCCCAGCAGCAGGGAGGCGGACGAGGCGGTCACCTCGCCGGGCACGCGGACGCAGAAGTTCAGCGTCCGGCCGTCGAGCAGGGAGAGGTGCTCGGCGGTGACCCGCGGCCAGTCGTCGGCGCTCGGCGGGACCAGGACGAGACTGTCCAGTCGCGACCGTGCCGAGCGCACCACGTCGTACCCCTTGCGCATCACCTTGTGCGGGGTAGGGAGTTGTCTCATCGGTTGTCTGCACCACGCTCGTAGGGGCTGGGGTACGGGAAGTACTCGTCGAGGAAGCGGCCCATCAGGGCCTGCTGGCGGCCCAGTTCGGCCTCCGTGGACGTCGTGTCGTTCAGGCAGAACACGTGCGCGTCACGCTGTGCGAGCAGTCGGCCGAGCACGCGCTCGACACCGGGTTTGCCCACGTCGCAGTAGCGGTACACGAGTCCTTCACCGGAGAAGGAACGCTGGGTGTGGAAGGCGTAGTAGTGGTGCAGGGACGAGGCGACCGAGATGTCGTCGACGCTGCGGAACCGGCTGGCGGCGGTGCGCCGGTGCTCCTCGGGGAACTCCCGCTCGATCTCGTCCAGGACCCCGCGGTGCAGCGCGTGCGGCACGTGCTTCATCTTGCGGAAGATGTTGTCGCCGAAGCGCTCGGCGATGAGCCTGCGGTTGTTCTTCCCGGCCGCCGCCACCGGCGGGTCGTCCGGGGAGGGCTCGCCGAAGGGGACGAGGGCGGGCGAGAGGTAGAACTTGCCGAGCCCGTTGGGCAGGAAGAAGTGCTGCGGAAGCACCTCCTGGCCGAGCATCACGTCGTCGTTGAAGTACAGGAAGTGCTCGGAGAGACCCTCGATGTGGTGGAGCTGGCTCTCGATCGCGTGCGAGTTGAAGGTCGGCAGCGCGTCGGGGTCCTTGAAGATCTCCTTGTGGCTGACGACCTTGATCCGCGGGTGGTCGGTGTTCAGCCACTCGGGTGTCTGGTCGGCGGTCACCAGGTAGATGTTGCGCACCCAGGGCGCGTACAGGTGCAGCGAGCGCAGCGAGTAGCGCAGCTCGTCGCGGCTGAGGTAGCGGGCCGCGTTGGCCGCCTCCTCGTGGTAGGGCCGGTCGGAGAAGGCGGCCCGCCGGCGCACCCAGTCCGGGTCGGAGCCGTCCACCCACGTGTACACCACGTCGATGGGGAACGTACGCCGTCCGACGGCGGCCGCGGCGAAGGCCGGGCGGGTCGGCACGCGCACCGGTTCCTGCTCCCGCTGCTCCCGCTCGGCGGGCAGCGGGGCCAGTTCGGTGAACAGGCTCTCGTCGGCCTCGACCGACGCCTCGTGGACCGGGACGGCCTCGGCGACGACGTTGCGCCGGGGGGAGACCAGTTCGTCGCCCTCCTGCCGCCAGAACTCGATGTCGCAGCCGTAGCGCAGGCCCAGCACCAGGCGGCCCGTCTGGTCGGTGAGGTACCAGGTGCACCGGAAGACGTCGGCGCCGGCGACCCGCTTCCAGGGACCCGCGCCGTAACCGGGCAGCGCGGACTCCTCCTGGGGCTGGCGGCCGCGGACCGGGACCACGTACCCGGGACGGACCCGGCAGGCCTGGCGCAGTGCGGTGAGCACCCGCTCGCGGTCCTCGCGCCGTACGGCGAGCGCGGCGGAGGTCTCGGAGCCCGAGCGCACGCAGAAGTACTCGACGCCCGCGCCGCGCAGCGCGGCGGCCACCTCGTCGAGGTTGGCCCGGCGGGCCTCCAGCGGCGTGATGCCGGGGACGACGTGGGCGATGCGCGGTGTCCCGTCGACGCTGACGACGGTCCTGTCGTGCCGTGCCAGCAGCGACCGGTGACGCCGGACCACCCGCACCCGCTTGACCTGGTTGCGCACCTCGGCCGCGGCGGCGATCCCCGACTTGAGCTGCTCGCGGAAGTCGGTCCCCACGTGCTCGGCGATCACTCGCCGCGCGCCGACCGGCACCGCGCGGCGGTACACGCCAACCAACCGGGAGGCTTCAGGGTTTCGCACTGCGGGAGCTCCTCCGACGGGAACGGCTGGGTGAACGGCACGCCCCCACTAGGTGATCCGGTAAAAACACGGCGAGACAAGTATGCAGTGTGTTTACCCCACGTCCGCATGGCCGTGCCACAACCGCAACCGCCAGCAAATGCGGCATACCGGGCCAATCGGCTACGAGTGTTGACATAAATCACAGCCGGGAACCGGGCACGCCCCCGCCGCGTCCGGGAGCACTCACGGCTCCCGGACCCGGCGGGGACCTGCGGGTCAGAACGGCTCGAAGTCGTCGTACTCGCGCTCGGAGTCGTCGCGCTCGGCCTGCCGGTCACGGCGGCGCTGCGCGGCCGGGCGGGGTGCCTCGAAACGGTGGTCCTCGCCACGGCGGCCGAGCATCTCCGCGCCCGCCATCACCGAGGGCTCCCAGTCGAAGACGACCGCGTTGTCCTCCGGACCGATCGCCACGCCGTCACCGTTGCGGGCGCCCGCCTTGAGCAACTGCTCCTCGACACCGAGGCGGTTGAGCCGGTCGGCGAGGTAGCCCACGGCCTCGTCGTTGTTGAAGTCGGTCTGGCGCACCCAGCGTTCGGGCTTCTCGCCGCGCACGCGGAACAGGCCCTCGTCCTCGCGGGTGACCGTGAACCCGGCCTCGTCGACGGCCTTCGGCCGGATGACGATCCGCGTCGCCTCCTCCTTGGGCCGCGCGGCACGCGCCCTGGCGACCAGCTCGGCCAGCGCGTACGACAGCTCCTTCAGACCCATGTGCGCCACCGCCGACACCTCGAAGACGCGGTAGCCGCGCGCCTCCAGGTCCGGCCGGACCATGTCGGCGAGGTCCTTGCCGTCGGGCACGTCGATCTTGTTCAGGACGACGATGCGCGGCCGGTCGCCCAGGCCGCCGTACTGCCGCAGCTCCTCCTCGATGATGTCGAGGTCGGAGACCGGGTCGCGGTCCGACTCCAGGGTCGCGGTGTCCAGCACGTGCACCAGCACGCTGCACCGCTCCACGTGCCGCAGGAACTCCAGGCCGAGGCCCTTGCCCTGGCTGGCGCCGGGGATCAGACCGGGCACGTCGGCGACGGTGTAGACGGTGGAACCGGCCGTCACCACGCCGAGGTTGGGCACCAGGGTCGTGAACGGGTAGTCCGCGATCTTCGGCTTGGCCGCGCTGAGCACCGAGATCAGCGACGACTTGCCGGCGCTCGGGTAGCCGACCAGCGCCACGTCGGCGACGGTCTTCAGCTCCAGGACGATGTCCTGGAGGTCCCCCGGCACGCCGAGCAGCGCGAAACCGGGCGCCTTGCGGCGGGCGCTCGCCAGCGCCGCGTTGCCGAGGCCGCCCCGGCCGCCCTGCGCGGCGACGTACGAGGTGCCGTGGCCGACCAGGTCGGCCAGCACGTTGCCCGCCTTGTCCAGGACGACCGTGCCGTCCGGCACCGGCAGGACCAGGTCCTCGCCGTCCTTGCCGGAACGGTTGCCGCCCTCGCCGGGCTTGCCGTTGGTGGCCTTGCGGTGCGGGGAGTGGTGGTAGTCGAGCAGCGTGGTCACGGACTGGTCGACGGTGAGGATCACATCGCCGCCGCGGCCTCCGTTGCCGCCGTCGGGGCCGCCGAGCGGCTTGAACTTCTCACGGTGCACGGAGGCACAGCCGTGGCCCCCGTTACCCGCGGCGACGTGCAGCTCGACGCGGTCCACGAAGGTGGTCATGGTTCGTGCCTCCAGAACTTACGGGAACGTCTCTTACGTAACACGCGAAAGGCGGACCCGCCTTCCCGACCGGGAAGTGAGGTCCGCCTCGCGAAAGTCTCCGGTCAGGCGACCGGAACGATGTTCACGACCTTGCGGCCGCGGTGGGTACCGAACTCCACCGCACCGGGCTGCAGCGCGAACAGCGTGTCGTCGCCGCCGCGGCCGACGCCCGCACCGGGGTGGAAGTGGGTGCCGCGCTGGCGGACGATGATCTCACCGGCGTTCACGACCTGACCGCCGAAGCGCTTCACGCCGAGCCGCTGGGCATTCGAGTCGCGACCGTTCCGGGTGGACGATGCGCCCTTCTTGTGTGCCATGTCTCCTCAGTCCCTTACTTCGCAGCCGCGGGGATCTCAGTGACCTTGATCGCCGTGTACTGCTGGCGGTGGCCCTGACGACGGCGGTAGCCGGTCTTGTTCTTGTAGCGCAGAATGTCGATCTTCTGCCCCTTGTGGTGGTCCACGACCTCAGCCTGGACCTTGATGCCGGCCAGCACCCACGGGTCGCTGGTCACAGCGTCGCCGTCGACAACGAGCAGGGTCGAGAGCTCGACCGTGTCGCCAACCTTGGCGGTGGAAATCTTGTCAACCTCAACGATGTCGCCGACAGCAACCTTGTGCTGGCGACCACCGCTGCGCACGATGGCGTACACGCGGATCTCACTCTCTCGCTCGGGAAACGGCACCCCCGCAGGCCAGCCGCCCGCACTGCGGACGACCTCTCCCGGCCAGCCCAGTGCCCGGGAGGAAGAGGTTTACGGGGATGTGACGTGCTCAGTCGGCACGCCGACGGTCAAGATTACGGTCCCACCCCCGAAGGGGTCAAACCGGGCCCGGCCCCACGGATGTGCGGCTGCTCACGGCCGGAGCACCGGGCCGGACGGCCGCGGCCGGGCCGGGCGCCCCACCGGGCACGCGGCCCCCCTCGTCCGGGTCCGGTCGCGGAAACCGGCCCGGCCGCGGAAGCCGAGCCGCGTCCGTCCGGTGGCCGGACCCAGCCCCGCGGACCTCGTACCGCCGCCCCTCGGGCCGGGGCGGCGGCAGGAGACGCTTCCCCGCCCCGGGGCCACGCGTGACCCCGGTGGGCGCGGTGCGGCGCCCGTGCGCGGGTCCGAGCGGCCCGCGGTCCGGGCCTGTCCGTCGGACCGGCCCGGACCGCGGGTGCGGCTCAGCTCTCGTCGGCCGCCGTGGAGGCCGGCGCGGACGCCGCCTTCTTCGCGGCCGTCTTCTTCGCGGCGGTGGCCGTCTTGGCGGTCTTCGCCGCCTTCTTGGCCGTCGCCTTCTTCGCGGCGGTCTTCTTGGCCGCCGTCTTCTTGGTCGCGGCCTTCTTCGCCGTGGCCTTCTTGGCGACCTTGCGGGCCGTCTTCTTGGCCGGAGCGGCCTCCTCGGCGGCGTCCTCCGCCTCGGGGGCGGCGGCCTGCGCGTCAGGCGTGTCCGTACCGGCCTGGCCCGACGGGACGACCACGACGGCCGCCTCCTCGGACGCGGTCGGCGCGGTGGCCTTGCGCACGGCGCGACGGCGCGGACGGGCCGGAGCCGCCGTCTCGGCCGGCGCCTCGGGCTCCGCCTGCACGGCCTGCTCCACCGGCTCGGCCACCGGCGCCTCGGCCGGGACCTGCTGCGCCTCGGGCGCGGCCTCCGGGACCGTCACCACGGCCGCCTCGGCCCCCTGCGGGGAACCGGCCGGCGCCGACGCCCTGCGGGTCGCGCGGCGGCGGGTACGGCCCTTCGGCGCGGCCTCGTCGGCGACCGGGGCCTCGGCCGCCGGTGCCTCGGCCGCCTGCGCGGCCGGGACCACCGGGTCCTCGGCGGCCACGGGCTCGGCCTGCGCCTGCTCGGCGGGCTCCGGACGCACCGGACGCGCGGCCTCCTGCTCGGCGGTCACGCCCTGCGCCGTCGCGGCGGCGGGCGCGGCCGGGGCCGCCCCGTCGGCCGAGGCCTTCGGCGCGCCCGCCGGAGCGGACGCCCGCCGGCTCGCCCGGCGCCTGCCACGGCCCCGGGAGGCCGCCGCCTCCGCCTCGGCGACGGAGCTGTACAGCTCCTCGTCCGGGGACATCTCGAACGCGGGCAGCGCGACCGGCTCGGAGACCGCGGGGGCCTCGACGGCCTCGGACTCGGCCTCCGCCTCCTCCTCCGCGGTCGGCACGGCGACCTGGGCCGCCACGGCCTCGTGCTCGTGCTCGTGCTCGTGCGGCTGCTCGGCACCGGCACGGGCGCGCTTGCGGCGCTTGCCGCCACCCGCTCCGCCCGCCGACGGCTGCTCCAGGTGGACGATGACACCGCGCCCGTTGCAGTGCACGCAGGTCTCGGAGAAGGACTCCAGCAGACCCTGGCCGACCCGCTTGCGGGTCATCTGCACCAGGCCCAGCGAGGTCACCTCGGCCACCTGGTGCTTCGTACGGTCCCGGCCCAGGCACTCCAGCAGGCGGCGCAGCACCAGGTCGCGGTTGGACTCCAGGACCATGTCGATGAAGTCGATCACGATGATGCCGCCGAGGTCGCGCAGCCTGAGCTGGCGCACGATCTCCTCGGCCGCCTCCAGGTTGTTCCTGGTGACCGTCTCCTCCAGGTTGCCGCCCTGGCCGGTGAACTTGCCGGTGTTGACGTCGATGACGACCATCGCCTCGGTCCGGTCGATCACCAGCGAACCGCCGCTGGGCAGCCAGACCTTGCGGTCCAGCGCCTTGGCGAGCTGCTCGTCGATCCGGTACGTGGCGAAGACGTCGACCTCGCTCGTCCAGCGCGACAGGCGCGGGGCGAGGTCGGGCGCGACGTGCGAGACGTAGCCGTGGACGGTCTCCCAGGCCTCGTCACCGCTGACGACGACCTTGGTGAAGTCCTCGTTGAAGATGTCGCGCACGACGCGGACGGTCATGTCCGGCTCGCCGTACAGCAGGGTCGGCGCGCTGCCGCCGCCGTTCCTGGCCTTCTTCTGGATCTCCTCCCACTGCGCCTGCAGGCGCTCGACGTCGCGGCGCAGCTCCTCCTCGCTGGCGCCCTCGGCGGCGGTACGCACGATGACGCCCGCGTCCTCGGGGACGATCTTCTTGAGGATGGTCTTCAGCCGGGCCCGCTCGGTGTCGGGCAGCTTGCGGCTGATGCCGGTCATCGAGCCCTCGGGGACGTACACGAGGTAGCGGCCCGGCAGGGAGACCTGGCTGGTCAGGCGGGCGCCCTTGTGCCCGATCGGGTCCTTGGTGACCTGCACCAGCACGGGCTGACCGGACTTCAGCGCGGACTCGATGCGGCGCGGGCCGCCCGACATGCCGAGCGCCTCGAAGTTGACCTCGCCCGCGTACAGCACGGCGTTGCGGCCCTTGCCGATGTCGATGAAGGCGGCCTCCATCGACGGCAGGACGTTCTGCACCTTGCCGAGGTAGACGTTGCCGACGTACGAGGTCGACTGCTCCTTGTTGACGTAGTGCTCGACGAGCACGCCGTCCTCCAGGACGCCGATCTGCGTACGGTCGCCGTGCTGGCGGACGACCATCACGCGCTCGACGGCCTCGCGGCGGGCCAGGAACTCGGCCTCGGTGATGATCGGGACGCGGCGGCGGCCCTGCTCGCGGCCCTCGCGGCGGCGCTGCTTCTTGGCCTCCAGGCGGGTCGAGCCCTTGATGGACTGCACCTCGTCCGTGCCGTCACCGGCCCGCTCGTCCTTCTTGCCGCGCGGCTCGCGGACCTTGACGACGGTGCGCTCGGGGTCGTCGGCGGACGACTCGGCCTCCGGGCCGCCGTCCCCGGCCCGGCGGCGCCTGCGGCGGCGGCGACGGCTGCTGCTGTTGCCGCCGGAACCCGCGGTCCCCGCGTGCTCCTCGTCCTCGTCGCCCTCCTCGGCGTCCTCCTCGGCCTGCTCGGCGGTGTCCTCGGCGTCCTGCGCGGCCTGCACGGCGGCGAGGTCCCCGCTCTCCTCCGGCTCCTCGTCACCACCGGCCTCCGCGGACTCGCCGCGGCGACGGCGGCGGCCGCCCCGGCGACGGCGGCGGCGGGAACCGGGCTCCTCGCCCTCGTCGCCGTCGGCGGCGTCCTCGGCCGGCTCCTCGTCCTCCTCCGCCTCGTCCTCGGCGGCGGGGACGGCCTGCGGGGCCCGGACGGCCTGGGTCTCGGGCTCCTCGTCGTCCCCGGCGCCCCGGCGACGGCGGCGGCGCCTCGATCCGGCCTGCTCGGCCTGCTCGGTCTGCGCGGCCTTCTCCGCCGGCGGCGCCTCGGCCACCGCGGACTCGTCGGGCTCCTCGTCCGGGACGGCCTCGGCGGCGGCCTCGGCGGCGGCCCGCTGCGGGGTCTGGAACTTCGGCTCCGCGAAGACGGGCTGCTGGAAGACGGCGACGGCGGGGCGGGCGGGCTTGCGCGGCGCCTCCTCCGCCTCCCCGGCGGCGGCCTGCGCGGCGGGCTCGGCGAACCCGGTCGCGGCACGCCGCACGACCCGGCGACGGCCACGGCGCGGCGCGGCCTCCTCCGCGGGCTCGGCGGCGGGCGCGGGCTCGGGCTCGGCGGCGGCCTGGGCGGGCTCGGCGGCGGGGGCCTCGGCGACCGGCTCACTCACCTCGGCGGCGGGCGCCGACACACGGCGGGTGGCGCGGCGGCGGGTCCGCTGCGGGGCGGCCTCCTCCTCGGCGGGGGCGGCGGCGGGCGCGGGCTCGGCCGACGGCTCTTCGGTCACGGGCGTCTCGGCGGCGGGCGTCTCGGCGGTGGCTGCCGCCGCACGGCGCGTGGCGCGGCGGCGGGTGCGCGGCGGAGCGGCCTCCTCCTCGGCAGCGGCCTCGGCGGCCGGGGCCTGCGCCTCGGACACGGTCTCGTCCGTACCGCCCTCGGGCGTACCGGCCGGGGCCGACACACGGCGGGTGGCGCGGCGGCGGGTCCGCTGCGGGGCGGCCTCCTCCTCGGCGGGGGCGGCGGCGGGCGCGGCCTGGGCCGCGGGCTCCGCGGCAGCGGGCGTCCCGGCAGCGGCAGGGGCCTCGGACGCGGCGGCCTGCGGTGCGCCGGCGGCGGCAGAGGCGCGGCGCCGGGTACGCCGGGCGGGCGGGGGCGTCTCGGTGACCGCCTGGGCGGCGGCGGGAGCCGTCTCCTCGGCGGCCTGCACCGCCTCGGTGGTCTCCGCTGCCGCCGGGGCACCGGCGGGCGCGGAGGCGCCGCGCGTGGCACGGCGGCGGGTACGGCGCGGGGCGGCGGCCTCGCCGCTCTCCACGGTCCCTGCGGACGTCTCGTCGACGGCCGGGGCGGAGGCTTCGGCCGACGCCTCGGCGGCCACCGGTACGACCGTCTCGGCCTCCGCTGCGGCCTGGGCGGCCTTGGGTGCCCCGGTGGGCGCGGAGGCCCGGCGGCGGGTACGGCGCGCGGGCGCGGCCGGCGCCTCGGGCTCCGCGTTCACGGCGGCGGCATCCTGCGCCTGCTGCGGCGTCTCTTCCTCCTCCGCCTGCTCGGCGAGCGCGGCGGCCTCGGCGGGCGCCGCGGCGGAGGCGGTGATCTCGGCCGGGGCCTCGGAGCCGGCGGCCGGCGGACCCGCCGGGCGGGAAGCGGCACGGCGCCGACGACGCGGCGGCAGGGTGTCGCTGGGGGTGTTCAGTTCTTCGGAACCCTGGGTGGGTTCGGTCGGTTCGAGCATGCGGGCGAATCTCCCGTCAGGCTCCCGGGCGCCGCGCCTGGTCCGGTGTCCGATCGCATCGATCGGACACCGTTGACGTCCGCGGCCTCGCGGTTGCGCGATGGCCGCCGTCCGGGGCGCGGGCGCCGCACGGGAGCTCTCTGTGTCCTGTCTCGCCGGTTCCGTACGCTCTTGTCGCGTACGGCCTGGCGAAAGTCTTCTGGTCGGTGCGCTGCCCGACCCAGGTGGCTCCCGAGTACGAGGGCGGCGCTTCGACGTCCGTCCCTACGGAACCTTCCCTAAGCAGGCGCCTTCGCGGCGGCAGCGTCGGCGGCCCCTGATGAAGCGGCCGGGGCGGCCGGGTCTGCCTCGCGGTCGGGCGCGAGCGGGTCGGTCACCGTACCGGTCTCTTCATCGAGCAGCCCCTGCGCCAGCCTGGTCACCGCTGCGGGGACCGGCGGCGCCAGGTCGGCCACGGCGCGGAGACCGGACAGGACGTCGTCGGGTCGTACGGCAGGCGTCACGTGCCGAACGACCAGCCGCAGTATCGCACAGGGCTGGTCGGTCGGCCTATCAGCCGCCGAACCGTGCGTTTCGACGCTCTCCAGACTCACGACCGCGGGACGGGCGTCGAAGGTGCGCGTGCCGTTCTTGGTCATGCGCTGTACCTCGACGCTCCCGGCGCCGTTGAAGGCGGCGACCGCGCGGTCCGCCTCGGCGGGCTCCACGCCGTCCAGCCGCAGCTCCCACACGGAAGCCGTCAGCCGGTCGGCGAGCCCCGGCGTGCGGGCCTCGACCGCCTCGACGATGTCCAGCCCGGCGGGCATCGACTCGTCGAGGAGGCCGCGCAGCCGCTCCGGGTCGCGGGACGCGGTGAGCGCGATCTCCAGGTACTCCGCCTCGCTGCCCGTGCCGGTGGGTGCGGCATTGGCGTAGGACACCTTGGGGTGCGGGGTGAACCCCGCCGAGTACGCCATCGGCACCTCGGCGCGGCGCAGCGCACGCTCGAAGGCGCGCTGGAAGTCACGGTGGCTGGTGAACCGGAGGCGGCCGCGCTTGGTGTAGCGCAGTCGGATGCGCTGCACCGCGGGTGCGGGCGGCGGGCCTTCGGGCTGTCGCTTGCCCAGGGGAACTTCTCCTTGTGTACGGCGGGTGGAGCGCGGGCCCCCTCCCCTGCGGCGGGGAGCGTTCGGGCCGGCGCCTTTTCCCGGCGCCGGCCGGTGCGGACGGCTCCCGCCTCGGCGGGGTCGTCTCGCGCCCGGTCCTTGTGTCAAGAGTACGCGTCGCGGCCACCGGAGGTTCCCGCCGGGCCGCGGTCCCCGCAGCCCGCCCGGCCCGCTCCCGGCCGCCCGCAATCAGTGCGTGTACCCGCTCCCCGCCGGCTGCTTCACGCTCAGCGGCAGCAGTTTCCGGCCCGTCGGGCCGATCTGAATGGACGTGTCCATGGCCGGGCACACCCCGCAGTCGAAGCACGGCGTCCAGCGGCAGTCCTCGACCTCCGGCCCCGGTCGGCCGTCCCGGCCAAGCCCTGGTCCGCCGATACCACCGTGCCGGGATTCACCGAGCCGACACCGGGTCGGGCTGACCCGACAGGGGGCCTCTCTTCTCACGGACCTTGCCGACGGAGCGAGTGGGTCGGCTTGCAGCTGAGGCCCTTGGCACGTCCTGCGGCGGGAAGATACGGCAAGGCCGGCCGCGGCGACGTCTGCCAGCACTACCGTCCGGTCTTACGAATGGCGGCGTACGAGGAGCAGCATCACCTCTCGTCAGAGATGTTCGTGCCCGCCGGCGCCCTATAGCAGCGTGAGTTCACATCCACGGTGATGATCTGCTTCAGATTACCCGAGCGCTTTTTCGCCCACTCGATCGTGACAGCGTGATGCGTCTTCTCGTTAACTGCGATGATTTCCGGGTTGCGGGCGATCGACTCCGTCTCACCGTCCTTGGTAATTCTCCAGCCGTGCGCGGGGAGTTCCTTTCGAAGGTTGTCCATGGCCTGCCGGAAGGTTCCCGATTTAAGGTCGTAGACGGACCACGGGTGATGGATCGAGTAGTACTTCTCCATGTCCGGATCAACGGCGTCACAAGTATTCACTGCAGCACTGGACTCCGTGACCTTTCCCTTCACCCCCATCCAGTCCAGGAGTCTGCTGGAGATGTCGTTGACCTCGTCCTTCGAGGTCTGAACCACCTGCTCCTGCGGCTTATAACCGAGCTTTTCTTCATCACTCTTGGATTCCACAGATGCACAACCTGTCAATACGATGGAGGCGGCGGCCGCGATGACGGACACTGTCGACAGTGGTCCGTTTCTCCGCGCCACATTCACCCAGTTAATCCTCAACAGTTACACCTTCATAGTCGCCCACGATGACACGAGCCTGATTCTTCAACGCTTCGGACGGGTTGCCATTCTTGTCGACATCCCAGTACGCCCCATGCCCACCGCCGTCCGTCTTCATGACAGTCGACCCGAAACCGTCGTCGGTTGGAATCGTGAAGTCACCTCCGAGACCGACGAGCCTACCGCCGCCAGTAACGAAGTCATCGTCACCCGTTCCTTGCATTGCCCACATGTGGTGCGGATCGATACCGAGATCACCGGAATGGGCTGCCTGCATACCCGGACTCCCTGCCACGACCACGTCGTCGGCTGCGAGCGGGCCGTCCAGGAATGATCCCGCTTTGGCCGCGTCCCCGATCACCGTCGAGCCGTAGCTATGCCCGATCAGTGTTGTGTGCCCAAGATTACTGGGGCCCGACTCGGTTTGATGGGCAACGCGTGTGCCATCCATGAATGCCCGCAGAGTCGGCCCAGCCTTTTCCGCGTACGAGTCATGGATGGCTTGCGGGATGATGTCGCCCTCATGTCCGGGATATGCCGAACGCGGGGCGTCATAGTCGAACCAGGTGATCGTCGAGACGTTCTGGCCCGGAGCCAGTGCCGTGCTGGATGCCCAGAGTCGCTCCCCTCGGACGATGTCCTTGTCGATGCCGCCCAAGTGCGTGCCCGTTCCCGGAACATAAACGGCGGTGTGGTCGGCTGTGTCCGGGTTGCCGTTGGCCAAGATGACCTTGCCGTCTCCTCCCTTGCCGATAGAGTCGAACCCAAGAAGGTACGCCTCGGGCATTCCGTCCGCACCAGTCCGGTCGAACCGGTCCTGAATAGCTTTCATGCCCTGCAAGCGGTCTTCCAGACGGTCCTTCCGAGTGCTGTACTTCTCGTTCCACGCCATCCACTCGTCCGAGTGCACCCGCACCGGCCCGCTCATGGTGTTGATCATCGTGTACTTGTTGGCCGGCTCGGGAGGGATGGAGGCAAGGTCCAGCCGGTACCTGGCCTCGGACTCGGAAAGCAATGTGCGGTTGGCCTCGTCGCGGGCAGCGGCAGGCAGGCCATCGAGAGCCCCGACAACGTCGGGGTGCAGCGACAGGTACGCGGTGCGTTCTTCGGGGCTCAGTTCCCTCCACCACTGGGCGTTGCCTTCGGCGCCACCGTCCGTGGGCGGGTGCTTGATGCTGTCGAAGTAGTGATCCCCGGCCTTGGACACGCCTTTCATGTCCGACCCCACATCGACCCAGTCGCGGTTGGAGACGGTGAGGTCGTCATCGGCCTTCAACGCCCGGATCTTCGGCTCCCACTTGCTGTCCGCATCCGTGGCCTCTTGCAGGGCGGCGGCGATCCGGTCCGCAATGGCAACGGCCTCGGCATGATGCGGGTTGGGGTCGAAGTTGGCGGACTGACGACCCACGGCCTGCGCTGTCGGGTCGGTGGCGCCGCTGACCGACCCTCCCTGGGGCGGTTCCTCAGCACCGTTGACCGGCCGGCCCTCGGGGTAGGTGACGCTGCCGTCAGGGTTGACCGTGAACTTCCGAGCCGCCGCGTCATCCAGCGCCGACAGGAGCTTCTTGCGAGCCGAGTCCATGTCGTAGGCGAAACCGTTGAGCGCCACGCTGGCCAGGCTGCATTCGATCTGAGTGTAGTGAAAGTTGGCGGACAGCTTCTTCAGCTCCCCGATCGCAGCTTTCAGCGCTTCGCCACGGAGGGACTTGTTCATGCCGGCGATGATGACGTTGTCGATCTCGTCCTTTGCCGCACTGGCCATGTCACTGGTCGCTCGATAGCCGTCCGCTGCTTGCTCGAACTCCGACGGCTTGAGGTTCTTGAGGGTGGCGAGGTCCATGGATGCCTGTCACTGTCCCGAGCCGTGACCGCCGAGGGCGGGGGTATCGGCGTACTTGAGGTCGACGTTGCCGAACGCGGCCCGGACACCCTCGTCCGTGAGGAGCAGGTCATGCCCGACCTGGTCAAGGACTTCTTTGACACCGCCACACCGCTCGCTGACGGACTTCAGGTAGCGAGCCCAGGAGCTGCACACCATTTGCTGGGCGCCAGCAGTCAGGCACCCCGCATCGTCGCCGAGACCCCTTTGCCCGTCCGATAGCTTGGCCAGAGCCTTGCCGATCTCGTCCCGCAAACCGCCGACCCCCTCACCCGCCTTGTTCCAGGCGGCCTTGGTCGACTTGAGTCCGTCCGTCACGCTGCTGGTAACGTTCCCGCCACCCGGGTCCGCGACCTGGTCGATGTGCACCTTCTCGGAACCGCCACGCGCTGCGGCGTCTGCTTTGAGCTGCTCCCACTCGTCCCATGCCATGGGCGGTTCCCTCCCTGTCACCCCCGGAGGTCGGGCCGGGGATGCATCCTTCCCCACCGGGCGGTGATGGGTGCGGTGACTGATGTACACGCTACGCAGGTTGCAGTTGTGATGTGTCCGTGCGATCACTCAAATCTGGGCCTGAGTATCTGTACCCAGACCCGCGTTGCGGGCAGGAAGCGCGCAGGCCGGATATGGGTGTGGCTCAATAGGGTCGGTGCTGGTCCTGCGGATTCCTGCTGGTCGGGCCGTACGACGACGAAGGCCCGTACGGCGCCTGCGAATGCGCGGCCTGTCCGGTTCCAGCCGTGCGCTTCCGGCGCCGCATCGCAGCGAAACCCGCGGCCGCGCCGGCGACGATCACGGCACCTGCACCGGCAGCCACCCAGGTCCCCGTGCTCGAAGACGAGTCATTCCTGGCTCCGGCGGCTTGGTGCTCCTTGCTGTCCCCGTACCCGGTCGACGGCGACACCGACGGCGCTGCGGAGGCCCTCACCGGGAAGTCCGGCAGCGGGTACTGATCGGCCGGGCCCGGGTTGCCCGGTTCGGTCAGGGCTATACGCGGGCGAACGATGCCGTAGCCGATCGAGTCCGTACGCTTCGAGCCGTCCACCGGGGCGCCGATGGTGTTCAGCATGACCCGCAAGACCTGGTTGTTCGTCCAGGTCGGGTGAGCGGACCAGATCAGAGCGGCACTCGCCGACGCCAACGCCGTGGCATCACTGGTGCCGTGTGACGTGCACAGACCGGTTCTGCCTCCGCAGGCCTCGACCATGTCCTCGCCCGGGGCGGCCATGTCGACCTGCGGCCCGAACTCGGACTCGGCCGTCTTCTTGAGGTTCTTCCCGATGGCCGCAACACCGACAGCGCCCGGAGTCGCCGCCGGGTACATCACCGGGTTGCCCTTGTCTCCGTCGTTGCCGACACCGGCGAAGACCAAGGCTCCCTTGTCCAGTGCATACTTCACCGCACTGGTCAGCTCCGTTCCGCCGACGGTGGACGCCTGGGAGATGTTGATGACCTTCGCACCGTGGTCGGTGGCGTACCGGATTCCCGTGGCCATCGCCGTGGCGAACTCCTTGTCCGCCACGCCCGGATCGAGCTTCTCGACACGTGGCAGGCGGACGGGGAGGATCTTGGTCCCGGGTGCGAGGCCGAACGCCCCGTGCCCGCCGGCACGTGCTCCGGTAGCAGCGATGAAGCCGGCCATGCTGGTGCCGTGGCCTTCGTAGTCGGTGTGCTCGTCACCACGTTCGGTACTGGCCATGTCCTTGCCAGGCAGGATCCGGCCCGCCAGGTCGGGATGGTCCGCGTTCACCCCGGTGTCGAGGACCGCGACGGTGATGCCCTGGCCCGTGCTGGTCTTCCACATCTGCTCGGCCTTCATCGCGTCCAGGAACCACTGCTGGCCGCGCACCGACTCGGCATGGGCGGGCAGCGCTGCCGCGCCCACGAGCAGCATTCCTGCAGCGGTGGTGAGTGCCGCGCGGCGGGCGGTGAAGCTGGGCATGTGAAGCGGTCCGTTCCCTGCGAGACGGTCAGTCGACAGTGGGAGGCACGATACGGCGCCTGTCGGGCAACCAGGTCTCCTGGTCCTCGGCGACGAATCCGGGACGCTGATCGCGGCGGTCCTTGTTGCGGCGCTCCTTGCCGTCACGCTGCGGAAGTGCGGAGGCCGCCCGCGATCCCGTCACGCGATGCCGCCGTGCCCGGGACGGCGCGCTCACCGGAGGCTGTACGGGCCGTGCGCTGGGCGGGAGGAGCCCCCCATGACACCCCGCCCGGGAGCGGCAGTGCTGCCCGCAGGTGTCTGTCCACGGGGCGTTGCCGGCCCTGCGAAGCCTTCGTTGCCCACGACGCCTCTTCCGGTGCCAGGGCGGGGCACAGATCCGGGACGTCCCCCTGGCGTCGAGCCGGTCATGCTGCGGCCTTCCGCTCGGCCGCCGGACATGCTGCGCCCCATGGTGGCCTGTCCCGCGGGTTCGCCACCGACGACGATGCCCCGGTACGGCATCGCCCTGCCCGTGGGCGGCTGCGAGGGGCGGCCTCCCACGATCCCCCGAGCGCCCGGAGTGCGTCCGTACTGCGCCGATGCGGTCGCGTGACCGGCACCAGGAGCGGTACGTCCGTCCTCAAAGCCGGGCGTGCCCGTCCGAGGGCGTGCGGTTCCCTGCCCCGGTGTGGGCGGACGGGTGTACCGATGGTGCGGCCTTGTCCAGGGGGCTGCGACGGACGGGAAGGCAGCTTCGCCCCCGAGAGCGTACCGGTGCGTCCCGTCGCCGGGCCGGTCATCGGCGGCACCGGCACGCTTGGCGTGCTCGGGCCGGACGTGGCCGGGCTGTGCGTGGGAAGCAGCGCAACCCTTGTCGCGGTCGGCGTGTGCGTGGTGGGGAGAATCGCCGTCGAATCGATCCCGGTGTGCGGAACACTGGCGGGATCCGCGTGCAGAGTGCCGCCTGCAGACACCCCACCAGCATGACCCGCCACTGTGCCCTGCGGCGCATGGTCCGGCATCCCCTCGGACGCAATGCCGGCATCGCCTGTGACTCCTGCGCTGGACACCGCGCCAGACGGAGCCGACCCAGTAGCGGTCCCCGGGAAGGCCGTGTCCTTGCCAGATCCGATGCTCTTGGAGCCCTTCGGGACGATCGCGGCCGGTGGCGGTGGGATCGCCGGCTTCTTCAGTGCCGCGATCTGTTCCGCCGACTGCTGGTACGCCTGTCGTGTCCCAGCTTCGTCATCTCATCCGCGGTCTGCTGGCGCACCTGCTCCTTCTGCGCGGTCGCCTTCGCCAGGATGCCCGCCGAATCAGGGTCGTGTGGCGCCGCCTTCGCCGCATCGATGTTCGCCTGGGCCCTACCGTCGTCACGGGGTACCGACGCCTTCGCACGGGCGATCGCGTCCGCGGCGTGCGACAGGTACATGCCCGAATCGTTGGCGTAGTCCGCGACCCGCAGCGTGGCGTTGGCGAAGTCTCCACTCCACGTGCGAAAGGAGTCGGCGCCCTGTCCCTTCCACTCCACATACTGCGGACGGGTCTTGAGTTCACCGGCGATCTTCTCGATCTCCTTGGCAGCCGCGAGGAACTTGTCCGCCCCAGCCTGCAGGTCATTGGCGTTCGCCTCATCGAGCCACGCCAGCATCTCCTCATGGGACATGTCCGCGAACGGATCGGCGCCCATCAGATGCCACCCGCAGTCTCGGCGTCCGGCGCCTCCGCTGAGGACTTCCGACCGCCCCGCCCGCCACTGTGCTCGCCCGCCTGGTGGGGCAGATCAGGCGTGTACTCGGCGCCGAAGTTCTTCTTCGCCTCCGCGTGGATGGCGTTGAGCCGGTCACGGACATCCGCATCCACGTTCTCGTATCCCTGGTGCGAGGCGAGCACCGCGAGCCCCATGCCCTCGATCGAGACCGAGACCAGCCTGGACAGCTCCTCCAGCGACTCGACCACAGTGGCGTGCGCCGTGTGCAGCCTGTCAGCCGGATGCCACACCCCTGCCCCGCCGCCGTAGCTGGCCCGGGTCGGCTGGTCCATGCCCACCTGATGCGCGCTGGCCGGCGTCTGCTTGAGGTCTTGGACGAGCTGGTCGATGCGCTTTGGGAACTTCGTGAACGACGTCAGCTCCGTCATCAGGTCCTGGGCGGCACCTGCGGCGTCCTTCACCGCGTCGAAAGCCCCCGACGCCCATGAGCTGCTGTCCCCCGTGGGCACATGGCCTCCTCAGACACATCCCGTGGCCTGCAAGCCAACTACCGTGACTGTATTGGCGTCCTGCACCAAGGCGCCTGAGTACCGGTACTCAGGCGCCTCACCACGCAGGGATTGGCGCGCCCGTGCGGCGACGTGGGCGGCAGTCGTTCTGGTGCGCTCGCCGTCTCGGTGGCCGGTCAGCCCAGTCAGTTCCCCCGAGCCACGGTGCACCGCCCGTCTCACTTCCGCCTGTGGGAAACAGGCGGCCTCAACGACCGAGAGGCGTCCGGGACCCTCGTCCGGACGCCTCTCGTCACCTGGACCCACTCGGCCGCAGAGGCGATGCCCTCAGCCCGCCGGGGAGCCGGGAGCGGCGTGCGCCTCTCGGGCCGCTCCCGGCCGCCCGCGATCAGTGCGTGTGCCCGCTCCCCGTCGGCTGCTTCACGCTCAGCGGCAGCAGTTTCCGGCCCGTCGGGCCGATCTGGATGGACGTGTCCATGGCCGGGCACACCCCGCAGTCGAAGCACGGCGTCCAGCGGCAGTCCTCGACCTCCGTCTCGTCGAGGGCGTCCTGCCAGTCCTCCCAGAGCCAGTCCTTGTCCAGACCGGAGTCCAGGTGGTCCCAGGGCAGGACCTCCTCGTAGGAGCGCTCGCGGGTGGTGTACCAGTCGACGTCGACGCCGAAGGGGGCGAGCGCCTTGTCCGCGCAGGCCATCCAGCGGTCGTAGGAGAAGTGCTCGCGCCAGCCGTCGAAGCGGCCGCCGTCCTCGTAGACCGCCCGGATCACGGCGCCGATGCGGCGGTCGCCGCGGGAGAGCAGGCCCTCGACGATGCCGGGCTTGCCGTCGTGGTAGCGGAAGCCGATGGAGCGGCCGTACTTCTTGTCGCCGCGGATCTTGTCGCGCAGCTTGGCCAGGCGGGCGTCGGTCTCCTCGGCCGACAGCTGCGGGGCCCACTGGAAGGGGGTGTGCGGCTTGGGGACGAAACCGCCGATGGAGACCGTGCAGCGGATGTCGTGGGAGCCGGAGACCTCGCGGCCCTTGGCGATGACGCGGGTGGCCATGTCGGCGATCTGCAGGACGTCGTCGTCGGTCTCGGTGGGCAGGCCGCACATGAAGTACAGCTTGACCTGGCGCCAGCCGTTGCCGTAGGCGGTGGCGACGGTGCGGATCAGGTCGTCCTCGGAGACCATCTTGTTGATGACCTTGCGCATCCGCTCGGAACCGCCCTCGGGGGCGAAGGTCAGGCCCGAGCGGCGGCCGTTGCGGGTCAGCTCGTTGGCCAGGTCCACGTTGAAGGCGTCGACGCGGGTGGAGGGCAGCGAGAGGCCGATCTTGTCGTCCTCGTAGCGGTCGGCGAGGCCCTTGGCGATGTCGCCGATCTCGCTGTGGTCCGCGGAGGAGAGCGACAGCAGGCCGACCTCCTCGAAGCCGGTCGCCTTCAGGCCCTGCTCGACCATGTCGCCGATGCCGGTGATGGAGCGCTCGCGCACCGGACGGGTGATCATGCCGGCCTGGCAGAAGCGGCAGCCGCGCGTGCAGCCGCGGAAGATCTCCACCGACATCCGCTCGTGGACGGTCTCCGCGAGCGGGACGAGGGGCTGCTTGGGGTAGGGCCACTCGTCCAGGTCCATCACGGTGTGCTTGGACACGCGCCACGGCACGCCGGACCTGTTGGGGACGACACGGGCGATACGGCCGTCGGGGAGGTACTCGACGTCGTAGAAGCCGGGGACGTACACCCCGCCGGTCTTCGCCAGGCGGAAGAGGAGTTCCTCGCGGCCGCCCGGGCGGCCCTCGGCCTTCCAGGCACGGACGATCTCGGTGACCTCCAGGACCGCCTGCTCGCCGTCGCCGATGACCGCACAGTCGATGAAGTCGGCGATCGGCTCGGGGTTGAAGGCGGCGTGGCCGCCGGCCATGACGATCGGGTCGTCGACCGTGCGGTCCTTGGCCTCCAGGGGGATGCCGGCCAGGTCCAGGGCCGTGAGCATGTTGGTGTAGCCCAGCTCCGTGGAGAAGGACAGGCCGAACACGTCGAAGGCCTTGACCGGGCGGTGGCTGTCCACCGTGAACTGCGGGACGCCGTGTTCCCGCATCAGCGCCTCCAGGTCGGGCCACACGCTGTAGGTGCGCTCGGCGAGGACGCCCTCCCGTTCGTTGAGCACCTCGTAGAGGATCATGACGCCCTGGTTGGGCAGGCCGACCTCGTAGGCGTCCGGGTACATGAGCGCCCACCGGACGTCGCACTCGTCCCAGCTCTTGACGGTGGAGTTGAGCTCGCCGCCCACGTACTGGATCGGCTTCTGCACATGCGGGAGCAAGGCTTCGAGCTGCGGGAAAACCGACTCGACGGTCATCGCGGGGAACCTTCGTGAGCTGACAGGGGGGACCCTCAAGCCTAACCCGGCCGAGGGACTGCCCCGAACGGCCGCGGTACGGGCCCGGCCCGGCGCCCGGCCGCGGTACGGACCGGCCCGGCGTCGGCCCGCGGCGGGGCCGGCGCCGGGCCGGGTCCGGTGTCCGGTGCGCTACGCCGACATGGGCCGCTGCACCCTGATCGACTGCAGCAGGCCCACCGCCACCCATACCGCGAACATGGACGAGCCGCCGTAGGAGACGAACGGCAGGGGCAGGCCGGTGACCGGCATGATGCCCAGGGTCATGCCGATGTTCTCGAAGGCCTGGAAGGCGAACCAGGCGACGATCCCGGCGGCGACGACGGTGCCGTACAGCTCGGTGGTCTCGCGGGCGATGCGGCAGGCGCGCCACAGGACGACGCCGAGCAGCAGGATGATCAGGCCCGCGCCGGCGAAGCCCAGTTCCTCCCCCGCGACCGTGAAGACGAAGTCGGTCTGCTGTTCGGGGACGAACTGGCCGGTGGTCTGGGAGCCGTGGAAGAGGCCCGCGCCGGTGAGGCCGCCGGAGCCGATGGCGATACGGGCCTGGTTGGTGTTGTAGCCGACGCCGGACGGGTCGAGGCTGGGGTTGGCGAAGGCCGCGAACCGGTTGATCTGGTACTCGTCGAGGATGTGCAGCTGCCAGATGGCGATGCAGCCGACCGCGCCCGTGGCCAGCAGGCCGAACACCCAGCGGTTGGAGGCGCCGGAGGCGAGCAGCACGCCCAGGATGATGGCCACCAGGACCAGGACCGTGCCGAGGTCGGGCATGAGCAGCACGATCAGGATCGGTACGGCGGCCAGGCCCAGGGACTGCAGGACGGTGCGGTGGTCGGGGTACTCCTTGTCGCCGGCGTCCACCCGCGCGGCGAGCATCATGGCCATCCCGAGGATGATCGTGATCTTCACGAACTCCGAGGGCTGGATGGAGAAGCCGCCGCCGAGCACGATCCAGTTGCGGCTGCCGTTGATGGTGGCACCGAGCGGGGTGAGCACCAGCAGGATGCCGAAGAGCGAGGCGCCGTAGAGGATCGGGACCGCGCTGCGCAGCGTGCGGTGGCCCAGCCAGACGGTGCCGATCATCAGGGCGAACCCGATGCCGGTGTTGAGCAGGTTGCGGATCAGGAAGTAGTACGGGTCGCCCTGGTTGATCTCGGTGCGGTTGCGGGTGGCCGAGAAGACCAGGGCGGTGCCGATGCCGGAGAGCGCGAGCGCCGACAGCAGTATCGGCCAGTCCAGGCGGCGGACCACCGAGTCACGGGCGAGGAGCCGGGTCCAGCCGGCCCGCTGGGGCCCGTAGCCGGGGACGGAGAAGTTGTTCGCGCCGGTCATGCGCAGGTCCTCCGGCTTCCCCTGTTTCCCCGGCGGCGCGGGCGCCTGCGGGTGTCGCGGTTGCCCGTGGAGGTGTTGGTGGTCGCCGGTGTCTGCTGGCCGTCGGGCGCGGTGGTGGAGCCCTGCTCGGCGACCTGCTTGGCGATCTTCTCCTGGTCCTTGGCCGGGTCGCCGGGGATCTTCGGGGCGGGGATGGTGCCGTCGGGCTGGATCTTCGGCAGGCTCGTCTGCGGGGTGGGCAGCAGGGCCTTCCGGTTGTCGACGGAGCCGTCGGCCTGCACGCCGTACAGGGCGCTGTAGATGTTGCGCACGGCCTCACCGGAGGCGCCGGAGCCGGTACCGGCCTGGGCGATGGTCATGATGACCGTGTAGTCCTTGGTGTAGGTGGCGAGCCAGGACGTGGTCTGCTTGCCGTAGACCTCGGCGGTACCGGTCTTGGCGTGCAGCGGGATCTTGTCCTGCGGCCAGCCGTTGAACTTCCAGGCGGCGGTACCGCGCGTGGCGACGCCGGCGAGCGCCTGGTCCATCATGTCGCGGGTGGCCTTGGTGATGGGCAGCCTGCCGTGCGCCTGGGGCTTGATCTCGGTGACGTGCTTGCCGTCGGGGCTGACGACGGCCTTGCCGATGGTCGGGGTGTACATCGTGCCGCCGTTGGAGATCGCGCCGTAGATCACGGCCTCCTGGATCGGGGTGAGCAGGGTGTCGCCCTGGCCGATGGAGTAGTTGATCTCGTCACCCTCGCGCATCTTGTTGCCTTCGAGGCAGTTCTCGTAGGCGATCTTCTCGACGTAGGTGCCGTTCTTCTTGCCGGACTTGCACCAGGCGTCCTTGTTGACCTCCCAGTACTTCTGCTTCCAGCGGCGGTCGGGGACGCGGCCGGTGACCTCGTTGGGCAGGTCGATGCCGGTCTCCTTGCCGAGGCCGAACTGGTGGGCGGTCCTGAAGAACCAGTCCTTGGGCTGGCCCTTCTTCGGGTTGATCCCGCCGTCCTTCTTCCACTCGCTGTCCGCGAGACCGTAGAAGACGGTGTCGCAGGAGACCTCCAGGGCGCGGCCGAGGGTGATGTCGCCGAAGTTCTCGCCCTCGAAGTTCTTGAAGGTCTGGCCGCCGACCGAGTAGGAGCTGGTGCACGGGTAGGCGCCGTTGAAGTCGTAGCCGGCCTGGACCGCGGCGGCCGTGGAGACCACCTTGAAGGTCGAGCCGGGCGCGGACTGACCCTGTATGGCGCGGTTCAGCAGCGGGTAGTCGGAGTTCTTCCCGGTGAGCTTGGCGTAGTCCTTGGCGGAGATGCCGCCGACCCAGACGTTGGGGTCGTACGTCGGCGCGGACGCCATGGCGACGACCCGGCCGGTCTTGGCCTCCATGACGACGACGGCGCCGGAGTCGGCCTTGTAGTTGGTGCCGGTGATGCTGTCGTACTGCCGGCGGGCGGCCTTCATGGCCTTGTCCAGCTCGTACTCGGAGACCCGCTGGACGCGCGCGTCGATGCTGGTGACCAGGTTCGAACCGGGCTCGGCCGCGTCCGACTTGGCCTTGCCGATGACCCGGCCGAGGTTGTCGACCTCGTAGCGGGTGACGCCGGCCTTGCCGCGCAGCTCCTTGTCGTACTGCCGTTCGAGGCCGGAGCGGCCGACCATGTCGGAGCGCAGGTAGGGCGAGGAGGTGTCCTTGGCCCGCTGGATCTCGTCGTCGGTGACGGGCGAGAGGTAGCCGAGGACCTGCGCGGTGTTGGACTTGCCGGGGCCGGCGTAGCGGCGCACGGCCTCGGGCTCGGCGGTGATGCCGGGGAAGTCCTCGGCGCGCTCGCGGATCTGCAGGGCCTGCTTGGGCGTGGCCTCGTCGGTGAGCGGGATGGGCTGGTAGGGCGAACCGTTCCAGCAGGGCTGCGGGGTCTTGGCGTCGCACAGCCGGACCTTCTGCTGGATCTCCTGCGGGTCCATGCCGAGGACGCCGGCGAGCTTGGTGAGGACCGCCTTGCCGTCGTCCTTCTGCTTGAGCAGGTCGGTGCGGGAGGCGGAGACCACCAGGCGGGTCTCGTTGTCGGCCAGCGGCACGCCGCGGGCGTCCAGGATGGAGCCGCGCGTGGCGGGCTGGACGACCTGCTGGACGTGGTTGCCGGACGCCTCCTTCTGGTAGTGGGCGCCCTCGCGGATCTGGAGGTACCACAGCCGGCCGCCGAGGGTGCCGAGCAGGGAGAGGACGAGGATCTGGATGACGACGAGCCGGGTCTGGACCCGTGGGGTCCGGCCGGTCTCGGGAATGTTGGTCACTGGTGCTGCCTCCCCCTCTCAGTGTGCGGACGCGTCGTGTCCGGCGCGGGCGTGGGACCCGCCGCCGTTCAACCGCCGTGCTGTCACAGGCGCTTGACCCCCTTGATGCGGCCCACCCGCGTGGTGCGGGTGCGGGCCTTCGTCTTCAGACCGCCGAGCGCGCCGCGCTGGCCGCCGATGCGCAGTCCGGTGCCGGAGGAGAGCCAGCCCGAGGAGATGTCGGACTTCTTGGCCGAACCGGCCTCGGCGAGCGGGTCGTTCTCGGCGCGCCGGGCCAGCGCCATGATGCCGGGGACCACGAACGGGGCGAGCAGCAGGTCGTAGACGGCGGCGCTGATCAGCAGGCCGGGCAGGCCGACGTGGCGGGCGGCGGTGTCGCCGACGAGGGCGCCGACCCCGGCGTACAGCAGGGTGGAGCCGATGGCGGCGGCGACCACCACGGCCATCGGGCCGGTGGCCGACCTGACCTGGCCGGTCTCGGGCTTGATGAGTCCGGCGAGGTAGCCGATGACGCACAGCACGAGGGCGTAGCGCCCGGCGGCGTGGTCGGCGGGCGGGGCAAGGTCGGCGAGGAGTCCGGCGCCGAAGCCGACGAGGCAGCCGCCGACGTGGCCGTAGACCATGGCCAGGCCGAGCACGGTGAGCAGCAGCAGGTCGGGGACGGCACCGGGCAGGTGCAGCCGGGCCAGGACGCTCACCTGGATCACCAGGGCGACGACGACCAGCACGGTGGAGAGCAGGATCCGGTTGAGACGCATGGGGACTTTTCTCGCTCCTACTGCTGCTGGCCGTCGGTGGACTGCGCGTCGGGCCCGCCGGTGCCGCCGGCGTCGGGCAGGCCCGTGGTGCCGTCCCCGGAGCGGCCGGCGGTGTTCGCGTCGGCGGAGGGGGTGACGGTCACGGTGACGGTGGGCGTCGGGGTCGGCTTGGGCTTGGGCGGCAGGACCGTGTCGCGCGGGTCCTTCTTCGGGGCCTGGACGACGACGCCGACGACGTCGAGCTTGCTGAAGCCGACGTACGGGGTGACGTAGACGGTGCGGGTCAGGTCGCCGCCGGAGGGGTCGACGCGGGAGACCACACCGACCGGGACGCCGGGCACGAACGGCTTGTCGGACTGCGAGCCGAAGGTGATGAGCCGGTCGCCCTTCTTCACCTCCGCCTTGCCGTTGAGGAGCTGGACGCGCATCGGGCGGTCGCCCTGGCCGGAGGCGAAGCCGAGTTCGTCGCTGCCCTCCATGCGGGTGCCGACGGTGAAGTCGGGGTCGTTGGCGAGCAGGACGGTCGCCGAGTCGGGACCGACGGTGGTGACGCGGCCGACGAGTCCGTCGCCGTTGAGGACGGTCATATCGCGGCGGATGCCGTCGTTCGAGCCTGCGTCGATGGTGATGGTCCAGGAGAAGCCCTGCGCGGCTCCTATGGCGATGACCTGGGCGCCCTTGATGCCGTACTGGCCCTGGCCGGCCAGCTTCAGCATCTTGTCCAGCTGGCCCAGGCGGCTGCGGGTGCGGTCGTCGCTGCCGAGCTTGGCCTTGAGCGCCGCGTTCTCCTTCTCCAGCGCGGCGAGCCGGTCGTGGCGGTCGCCGGAGTCGCGGACCGCGGAGACCGCGTTGCCGACCGGGTCCACCGCCCCCGACACGCCGTTCTCGATCGGGCCGAAGACGGTGGCGGCGGCGCGCCGGGCGCCGTCCACCGGGGAGTTCTCCCCGCCGCGGATGTCCACCGTGATCAGCGCGAACGCTACGGCGATCAGCAGCACCAGGAGCAGCCGGCTCTCTTTCGTGTCCCTCACGTGCGGCGGCCGTGCCCTTCCTCGTAGGAATTCGGGTGACCCCGTGGAGAACGCCGGTGGCGAAGCGCGCACCCGAGGGGCCCGTTTGTGGGAGCTTATGCCTCTATATCAACGATCCGCCGTACGAGAGGAGATCATCTCGTACGGCGGAATCGAAAAGTTGCGTCATCGGCGCGGCTGGGCGTCCAGGACCTGCTGCAGCGCCTCGAACTCCTCGACGCACTTGCCGGAGCCGAGCGCCACGCTGTCCAGCGGGTCCTCGGCGATGTGGATCGGCATGCCGGTCTCCCGGCGCAGCCGCTCGTCCAGGCCGCGCAGCAGCGCGCCGCCGCCGGTCAGCACGATGCCCCGGTCCATGATGTCGCCGGACAGCTCCGGCGGGCACTTGTCGAGGGTCGTCTTGACGGCGTCGACGATCGCGTTGACCGGTTCCTCGATCGCCTTGCGGACCTCGGCGGCCGAGATGACGACGGTCTTGGGCAGGCCGGAGACGAGGTCCCGGCCGCGGATCTCGGTGTGCTCGTCGGCGTCGAGTTCGTACGCGGAACCGATCGTGATCTTGATCTGCTCGGCCGTGCGCTCGCCCAGCAGGAGGCTGTACTCCTTCTTGACGTGCTGGATGATCGCGTTGTCCAGTTCGTCGCCCGCGACGCGGATGGACTGGGCGGTGACGATGCCGCCGAGCGAGATGACCGCGACCTCCGTGGTGCCGCCGCCGATGTCCACCACCATGTTGCCCGTGGCCTCGTGGACCGGCAGGCCGGAGCCGATGGCCGCGGCCATGGGCTCCTCGATGATGTGCACCTGGCGGGCGCCGGCCTGCGAGGAGGCCTCGATGACCGCGCGGCGCTCGACGCCGGTGATGCCGGAGGGCACGCAGACCACGACCCGCGGACGAGCCAGATACCGCCGCTTGTGGATCTTCAGGATGAAGTACCGGAGCATGCGCTCGGTGATCTCGAAGTCCGCGATGACGCCGTCCTTGAGCGGGCGCACGGCGACGATGTTGCCGGGCGTGCGCCCGATCATCTTCTTCGCCTCGGCGCCGACCGCGAGGATGCCACCGGTGTTCGTGTTGATCGCGACGACGGACGGCTCGTTGAGTACGATCCCGCGACCCCTGACGTACACCAGCGTGTTGGCGGTCCCGAGGTCGACAGCCATGTCACGGCCGATGAACGACATTGAGTTCCCCATCAGGATTCGTCTGGCCTTCCCTGGGAGCTTTTGAGGGCATTTCAGGTACGGCGAGGTGGGTGCTGTGACGTGAAGGCTTCCATCGTAAACGCGCCTGCACGAACACTGCGCGAGGGTCTTCGCCATTGTCAGCAGATGGCGTACCGCCTCGCTTGTGGAGACGGCCCATCGGGGGCACGCGTTCCCCCGATCGGCACCGGGTATGCCGTGGGGCGGCCGGATGCGGACGGCCGCCCAGGTCAGGCGGTCGGATGAACTGACGGTACGTCAGAAAGGGTGAGCGGGGGCCGGTGCCGGGGTCTCCCCCGGGCCGGCGCCCCCGGCTCAGCCACGGCCGGGGAAGAAGATCTTCACCTCGCGCTCGGCGGACTCCTCCGAGTCCGAGGCGTGGATCAGGTTCTCCCGCACGATCACGCCGTAGTCACCGCGGATCGAGCCGGGCGCGGCGGCGATCGGGTCGGTCGGACCGGCCAGGGCACGCACGCCCTCGATGACCCGCTCACCCTCGACGATCATGGCCACGACCGGACCGGAGGCCATGAACGCCACCAGCGGCTCGTAGAACGGCTTGCCCTTGTGCTCGCCGTAGTGCTGCTCCAGCGTGTCCTGGTCCAGGGTGCGCAGCTCCAGCGCGGTGATCTGCCAGCCGGCCTTGCGCTCGATACGGCTGATGATCTCGCCGGTCAGGCCACGACGGACCGCGTCGGGCTTGAGGAGGACGAGGGTGCGCTGGGTCACGATGGACTCCTTCTGCTGTACAGATGTGCGGTGGCACGACCCTACAAGGTCTCCGTCACACAGCGTCAGCCGAGGCGGAACCGGCCCCGGCGGCCGGCGCGGCCCCAGCCTGCCCGGCGCCCTCGGCCTCGGCGGCCTGGGCGGCGAATCTCGCCTTCGCCGCGTCGATCTTCCGGCCGAAGTGCACCGACGCCCACCACAGTCCGGCGAACACCGCGCCCAGGAAGTACATCACCGGCACGACGAACCCGGACGCGATCAGCGCGATCTGCAGTGCCCAGCCGAGCGCCACCCCGCCGGGCCGGTTCAGCATCCCGCACAGCAGCACGCACAGCACCATCGCGATGCCGCTGACCGTCCACACGGCCGACATGGACAGGTCCGGGTCCTTCATCGCGACCAGCGCGGCGAAGCCGATGACGAAGAACTCACCGATCAGAGTCGAGGAACACAGCGTACGCACGGAAAGTCAGCCCCTCCCGAGGAGCAGTCGGGCCTCACCGACGGTGATGACGGAACCGGTGACGAGCACCCCGCCGCCGGAGAACTCGCCCTCCTCCTCGGCCAGCGTGATCGCCGCCTCCAGCGCGTCCGGCAGCCGCGGCTCCACCTGGACCCGCTCCTCGCCGAACACCTCCACGGCGATCGCGGCCAGCTCGTCGGCGTCCATCGCGCGGTGGCTGGAGTTCTGCGTGACCACGACCTCCGCGAAGATCGGCTCGAACGCCTCCAGCAGACCGCGCACGTTCTTGTCGCCGCTCGCCCCGACCACACCGATCAGCCGGCTGAAGTCGAACGCCTCCCGCACCGCCTCAGCCGTGACCTGCGCGCCCGCCGGATTGTGCGCGGCGTCCAGCACCACCGTCGGCGACCGCCGCACGACCTCCATCCGGCCCGGCGAGCTGACCGACGCGAACGCCTTGCGGACCGTCTCCGCGTCCAGCGGCTCCGCGCGCTGCGCGCCCACCCCGAAGAACGCCTCCACGGCGGCCAGCGCCACGGCCGCGTTGTGCGCCTGGTGCGCACCGTGCAGCGGCAGGTACACCTCCGGGTACTCCCCGCCCAGACCGCGCAGCGTCATCAGCTGCCCGCCCACGGCCACCTGCCGCGCCACGACACCGAACTCCAGCCCCTCACGGGCCACCGTGGCGTTGACCTCCACGGACTTCTTCAGCAGCACCTGCGCCGCGTCCACCGGCTGCTGCGCCATGATCACGGTGGCGTCCTGCTTGATGATCCCGGCCTTCTCCCCGGCGATCTCGCCCGTGGTGCCGCCGAGCCGGTCGGTGTGGTCGAGACCGATCGGGGTGATCACCGCGACGTCACCGTCGATGACGTTCGTGGCGTCCCAGCTGCCGCCCATGCCCACCTCGACGACGGCGACGTCCACCGGCGCGTCCGCGAAGGCCGCGTACGCCATGCCGGTCAGCACCTCGAAGAAGGAGAGCCGGTACTCCTGCGCGGCGTCGACCATCTCCACGTACGGCTTGACGTCCTGGTACGTCTCGATGAACCGCTCGGCGGAGACCGGCGCGCCGTCCAGGCTGATCCGCTCGGTGACCGACTGCACGTGCGGGGAGGTGTACCGGCCGGTGCGCAGCTCGAAGGCGCCGAGCAGCGCCTCGATCATGCGGGCGGTGGAGGTCTTGCCGTTGGTCCCGGTGATGTGGATCGAGGGGTACGACCGCTGCGGCTCGCCCAGGACGTCCATCAGCGCGGCGATCCTGCTGACCGACGGCTCCAGCTTGGTCTCGCCCCAGCGGCTCGCCAGCTCCGCCTCGACCTCGCGCAGCGCCTTGTCGACCTCCGGGTCCTCGGGCCGCGCGGGCACGTCGGTGCTCGGCGGCCCGCCCTGGGTGCGCAGGGTGCGGCTGCCGGCCTCGATCACCGCGAGATCGGGGTCGCGGGTCGTCTCGGCCTCGATGATCTCGTCGAAGGAGTCCACGGGATCGGGCTGCTCGCTGTCGTCGTACGGGGGGAGGTCGCTCACGGGCCCCAGTGTACGGAGCGGGCGGGCCGGACGCGGCGCCGGTGCGGGGGTGGCGGCCTGAGCCGACGCCGGTGCGCGGGGTGGCGGCCCGAGCCGACGCCGGTACGGGGCAGCGGGGCGGGGAGCGGTGCCGGTGCGGGGGTGGCCGGTCCCGGTGCGCGCGGCGGGCGCGTGGTGGTCGGTGGCGCGGCCCCCGCGCGCCGGGGAGCGCTGAAGGCCCCGGAGCCTTCTCGGTCCCGGGGCCCTCAGCGGTGTACGGACGTCACGCCTGCGGCAGCCGCTCCAGCTGGGCGGTGATGCGGGCGATGTCCTCCTCGGCCTTGGCCAGCCGCGTACGGATCTTGTCGACCACGTGGTCGGGCGCCTTCGCGAGGAACGCCTCGTTGCCGAGCTTGCCGTTCGCCTGGGCCTTCTCCTTCTCGGCCGCCGCCAGGTCCTTGGCGAGCCGCTTGCGCTCGGCGGCCACGTCGATCGTGCCGGACAGGTCCAGCGCGACCTCCGCCCCGGCGACCGGCAGGGTGGCCGTGGCCGTGAACGCCTCGCCCTGCGGCTGGAGCCGCAGGAGCTGGCGGATGGCGGCCTCGTGCGGGGCGAGCGCCGTGCCGTCCAGGGTCAGCCGGGCCGGGACGCGCTGGCCGGGCTGGAGGCCCTGGTCGGCGCGGAAGCGGCGGACCTCGGTGATGACCGACTGGAGCGTCCCGATCTCCCGCTCGGCGTCCGCGTCCCGGAAGCCGCTGTCGGCCGGCCACTGGGCGACGACGACCGACTCACCGCCGGTGAGGGTGGTCCACAGCGTCTCCGTGACGAACGGGACGACCGGGTGCAGCAGGCGCAGCGTGACGTCCAGGACCTCACCGAGGACCCGCTTGCTGACCTCGGCGGACTCGCCGCCCGCCTGGAAGGTGGTCTTGGACAGCTCGACGTACCAGTCGAAGACCTCGTCCCACGCGAAGTGGAACAGCGCGTCGGACAGCTTGGCGAACTGGAAGTCCTCGTAGAACGCGTCGACTTCGGCGACGACGGAGTTGAGGCGGGAGAGGATCCAGCGGTCCGTGGCGGACATCGCCGCCGGGTCCGGCAGCGGGCCGTCCACCGTCGCGCCGTTCATCAGCGCGAAGCGGGTCGCGTTCCAGATCTTGTTGGCGAAGTTGCGCGAGCCCTGGACCCAGTCCTCGCCGATCGGCACGTCGACGCCGGGGTTGGCACCGCGCGCGAGGGTGAAGCGCAGCGCGTCGGAGCCGTACTTGTCCATCCAGTCCAGCGGGTTGACCGCGTTGCCGAAGGACTTCGACATCTTCTTGCCGAACTGGTCGCGGACCATGCCGTGCAGGGCGATGGTGTGGAACGGCGGGGTGCCGTCCATCGCGTACAGGCCGAACATCATCATCCGGGCGACCCAGAAGAAGAGGATGTCGTAGCCGGTGACCAGGACGGAGTTCGGGTAGAACTTCGCGAGCGACTCGGTCTGCTCGGGCCAGCCGAGCGTGGAGAAGGGCCACAGGCCGGAGGAGAACCAGGTGTCCAGGACGTCGGTGTCCTGGTGCCAGCCCTCGCCGGTCGGGGCCTCGTCGTCGGGGCCGACGCAGACGACCTCGCCGTCCGGGCCGTACCAGACCGGGATGCGGTGGCCCCACCACAGCTGGCGCGAGATGCACCAGTCGTGGAGGTTGTCGACCCAGTCGAAGTACCGCTTCTCCATCTCCTGCGGGTGGATCTTGACCTTGCCCTCGCGGACCGCGTCACCGGCGGCCTCGGCGAGCGGGCCGACCTTGACCCACCACTGCATGGACAGGCGCGGCTCGACGGTGGTCTTGCAGCGCGAGCAGTGGCCCACGGAGTGGACGTAGGGGCGCTTCTCGGCGACGATCCGGCCGTCGGCGCGCAGGGCGGCGACGATGGCCGAGCGAGCCTCGAAGCGGTCCAGTCCCTGGAAGGGGCCGTGCGCGGTGATGACGGCGTGCTCGTCGAGGACCGTGATGGCGGGCAGGTCGTGGCGGCGGCCGATCTCGAAGTCGTTCGGGTCGTGGGCCGGGGTGACCTTGACGGCGCCGGTGCCGAACTCCGGGTCGACGTGCTCGTCGGCGACGACGGGGATGGAGCGGCCGGTCAGCGGCAGCTTGACGAGCTTGCCGACCAGGTGCTTGTAGCGCTCGTCGTCGGGGTGGACGGCGACGGCCGTGTCACCGAGCATCGTCTCGGCGCGGGTGGTGGCGACGACGATGGTGTCGTCCCCCTCGCCGTACTTCATCGAGACCAGCTCGCCGTCGTCGTCCTGGTACTCGACCTCGATGTCGGAGATCGCCGTCAGGCAGCGCGGACACCAGTTGATGATGCGCTCGGCGCGGTAGATCAGCTCGTCGTCGTAGAGCCGCTTGAAGATGGTCTGGACGGCCTGGGACAGGCCCTCGTCCATGGTGAAGCGCTCGCGCGACCAGGCGACGCCGTCGCCCAGGCGGCGCATCTGGCCGGAGATCTGCCCGCCGGACTCGCCCTTCCACTGCCAGACCCGCTCGACGAACGCCTCGCGGCCCAGGTCGTGGCGGGACTTGCCCTCCTTGGCCAGCTCGCGCTCGACGACGTTCTGCGTGGCGATGCCGGCGTGGTCCATGCCCGGCTGCCACAGCGTCTCGAAGCCCTGCATGCGCTTGCGGCGGGTGAGGGCGTCGATGAGCGTGTGCTCGAAGGCGTGGCCCAGGTGCAGGCTGCCCGTGACGTTCGGCGGCGGGATGACGACGGTGAACGGCGGCTTGTCGCTCTTCTCGTCCGCCTCGAAGTAACCCCGCTCCACCCAGCGCTCGTACAGCGGCCCCTCTACGTCGGCCGGCGCGTACTGGGTCGGCAGTTCGGTGTCGGGCGCTGGTGGCTGCTGCTGAGCGTTCTCGGTCACGGGGTCAGTTTAGAGGCGTCACGGCGCTGTCCCGAACCGCATTCTTCTGTAACGGTGCGCACCCCGATGGCCTGCGCCCGGCGGGCCTGCGCCAGGATGTCAGGTACGCATAAGTATCTGGAGGGGAACCCAGTAATGAGCTACAACCAGCCGGGCCCGTACGGCGGGCAGCCCCAGCAGCCCGGGCCGTACGGACAGCCGGGCCCCTACGGCCAGCAGCCGCCGCAGGCGCCGCCCGCGCAGCCCGGCTACGGCTACCCCCAGCAGGCCCCGCCGCCCCAGCCGCAGCCGCAGCCGGGCTACGGCTACCCGCAGCAGCCGCAGCCCGGCCCGTACGGCCAGCAGCCCCCGCAGCCGCAGCCCGGGCCCTACGGCCAGCAGGCCCCGCAGGGCGTCCCGGGGCAGGCCCCCTACGGCCAGCAGCCCCAGCCCCCGTACGGCCAGCAGCCCCCGTACGGCAGCATGCCCCAGCCGCCGGCCTCCGACAGCGGCGGCGGCCGGGCCAGGAAGACGGCGCTGATCATCGGCACGGTCGCGGTCGTGGCGGCGATCGCGGTGGGGGCGTACATGGTGATCGGCGGCGGTGGCGGCAGCTCCGTCGCGGACGACGGCCCGCACAAGCTGGTGACGCCGGCGACGGTGCTGGGTGCTTACAAGAAGTCCGACGGCGAGAGCGGCACCATGTCGAAGGACGACATGAAGGACGCCGAGAAGTGGGGCGTGCACAACCCCAAGGACGTCAGCGCGGCCTACCAGTCCGGGGACAAGAACGCCCCGCTGGCCATGAAGCAGCTCCAGTTCAGCGGCGTCTACGGGACCATCGACGATCCGGCCAAGACGGTCGACGCGATGTTCGCCCACATGAAGGACCAGACCAAGAAGGGCGGCGAGGACCAGGACGTCACCCTGATCGGCGAGCCCAAGGCGTACACGCCCGACGCGCTCGACGGCGCGGTCCTCAAGTGCCAGCAGGCGAAGTTCACGAACTCCGAGGCGAGCACCGGTGAGCCGAAGGCCGTGAACATGACGGTCTGCATCTGGGGCGACCACAGCACCCTCGGCTTCGTCATCCCGATGGACATGGCCGACATGCTGTCGGGCAAGAGCACCGAACCGTCGGCAGCCGCCGACACCACCGCCAAGCTCCGCAAGGAGGTCCGGGTCAAGCTCTGACACCGGCACCGCACAGGGAAGGAGCCCCGGTCGAGCGACCGGGGCTCCTTCCCTGTGCGTGCGGGCGGCTACGCCGTCTTCTGCTCCCCCGCTCCCCGGCCGCGGGCGTCGCGGGGGATCAGGGTCGGGTTGACGTTGGAGAGGACCACGTCGGCGGTGATGACGACGCGGGCGACGTCCTTGCGGGACGGGACCTCGTACATCACGCCCTGGAGGACCTCCTCCATGATGGCGCGCAGGCCGCGCGCGCCGGTCTGGCGCAGGATCGCCTGGTCGGCGATGGCCTCCAGCGCCTCGCGCTCGAAGTCCAGCTCGACACCGTCGAGTTCGAACAGGCGCTGGTACTGCTTCACCAGGGCGTTGCGCGGCTCGACCAGGATCTTCAGCAGGGCCTCGCGGTCCAGGTTGTGGACCGAGGTGATGACGGGGAGGCGGCCGATGAACTCGGGGATCATGCCGAACTTGACCAGGTCCTCGGGCATGACGTCCTCGAACTGGTCCTTGGCCTCCAGCTCCCGCTTGGAGCGGATCGTCGCGCCGAAGCCGATGCCCTTGGCACCCGCGCGGCCCTCGATGATCTTCTCCAGGCCGGCGAAGGCACCGCCCACGATGAACAGGACGTTCGTCGTGTCGATCTGGATGAACTCCTGGTGCGGGTGCTTGCGGCCGCCCTGCGGCGGGACCGAGGCGGTGGTGCCCTCGAGGATCTTCAGGAGGGCCTGCTGGACGCCCTCGCCGCTCACGTCCCGGGTGATCGACGGGTTTTCGCTCTTACGGGCGACCTTGTCGATCTCGTCGATGTAGATGATCCCGGTCTCGGCCTTCTTGACGTCGTAGTCGGCCGCCTGGATCAGCTTCAGGAGGATGTTCTCGACGTCCTCGCCCACGTACCCCGCCTCGGTCAGCGCCGTGGCGTCGGCGATGGCGAACGGCACGTTCAGCATGCGGGCCAGGGTCTGGGCCAGCAGGGTCTTGCCGGACCCGGTCGGGCCGAGCAGGAGGATGTTGGACTTGGCCAGCTCGATGGCGTCCTCGCGGCCCTGGCCGCCGCCGTTCTCGCCGGCCTGGACCCGCTTGTAGTGGTTGTACACCGCGACGGACAGGGCCTTCTTGGCGGCCTCCTGGCCCACCACGTAGCCGTCCAGGAACTCGTAGATCTCGCGGGGCTTGGGAAGCTCCTCCCAGCGCACCTCGCTGGTCTCCGCGAGTTCCTCCTCGATGATCTCGTTGCAGAGATCGATGCACTCGTCGCAGATGTACACACCGGGCCCTGCGATGAGCTTCTTGACCTGCTTCTGGCTCTTGCCGCAGAACGAGCACTTGAGCAGATCGCCGCCGTCACCGATGCGTGCCACGGTGTGCTTCCCCTTCGCCTGGGAGACGCCTGGACGCGTTGAGTCCAGCGGCTCCTGGTGCTGCCTTATGTCGACGGTACCTTGCCGGGCCCCCCGTTCGGGCCCCCCTTGGCACGGTTCACTTCGACGTGACCGCGCCAAGGGGCGACGGGCGGGTGCGGTGTCCGCGTCAGCGGACGGCGGCGTTGTTCATCTTGCGGGTGGAAATGATCTGGTCGACGAGCCCGTAGGACAGGGCCTCCTCGGCCGTGAGGATCTTGTCGCGCTCGATGTCCTCGCGGATCTTCTCGATCGGCGTGGTGGAGTGCTTGGCCAGCATCTCCTCCAGCTGCGAGCGCATCCGCAGGATCTCGTTGGCGGCGATCTCCAGGTCGGAGACCTGACCGCGGCCGGTCTCGCTGTAGGGCTGGTGGATCAGCACGCGCGCGTTCGGCAGGGCCATGCGCTTGCCCGGCGTACCTGCCGCGAGCAGGATCGCGGCGGCGGAGGCCGCCTGGCCCATGCAGACCGTCTGGATGTCGGGCTTGACGAACTGCATCGTGTCGTAGATGGCCGTCAGCGCGGTGAAGGAACCGCCGGGGCTGTTGATGTAGACCGAGATGTCACGGTCGGGGTCCATCGACTCCAGGCACAGCAGCTGCGCCATGACGTCGTTGGCGGAGGCGTCGTCGATCTGGACGCCGAGGAAGATCACGCGCTCCTCGAAGAGCTTCGCGTACGGGTCGTACTCGCGGACACCCTGGGAGGTGCGCTCCACGAAGCGCGGAATGACGTAGCGGGACTCGGCCGTGGGGCCGGTGTACTCGGCACGCGTACGGTCGTAGATGCCGCTGCCGGGGAAGTCGTTCACGATGTCTCCTGGAAAGGGGCTGGGCGGTCGGCCGGGGGCTGGACGGGCTGAGTCGGCTCAGGCCCCGGTGCCGCCGCCGCCCGGCATGCCGGCGGCGTGGGTGATGACGTCGTCGATGAGGCCGTACTCCTTGGCCTCGTGGGCGTCGAACCAGCGGTCGCGGTCCGAGTCGCGGGTGATCTGCTCCACCGACTGGCCCGTGTGGTGGGCGGTCAGCTCGGCCATGCGCTTCTTGGTGTGCAGCAGCCGCTCGGCGTGGATCTTGATGTCGGAGGCCGAACCGGCCAGGCCCGCGGAGGGCTGGTGGATCAGGATCTCGGCGTTGGGCAGCGCGAAGCGCTTGCCGGGCGTGCCCGCGCTCAGCAGGAACTGGCCCATCGAGGCCGCCAGGCCCATGGCGATGGTCACCACGTCGTTCTTGATGTACTGCATGGTGTCGTAGATCGCCATACCGGCCGTGATGGAACCGCCGGGGCTGTTGATGTACAGGAAGATGTCCTTGTCCGGGTCGGCGGCAAGGAGCAGCAGCTGTGCGGTGATCTTGTTCGCGATGTCGTCGTCCACGGGCTGCCCGAGGAAGATGATCCGCTCGCCGAGCAGCCGGTTGTAGACCTGGTCGCCGAGGCCACCACCGATGGAGGGCTCGCCGGCGGCGGAGGGCATCAGATTCGTCACGTATCCACCTGCTCGTCTTACGACGGCGCCGGGCCGTCTCACGTGTTCTGCCGGGGCGTGGGGCCGTCCGGCCGGTTCCGGGGACTCCCCTGCCCTCGTATTCATGGACCCTAACGCGCGGGCCCCTTCGGGGAATCCCGCGAAGGGGAGTGTTCGCCGGGGGCGTAGCGCCGGGGCCCTCGGGGCGGGGTGGCCAGGTGTGACGACGGGCCCTGGGGAACATGCCCCAGGGCCCATCGTACGTACGTCGCGGACGCCGTGCCGGATCAGGCCTCGGCCTTCTCCTCGCCCTCGCCGTCACCCTCGGTGGAGGCGGCCTCGGCGGTCTCGCCCTCGGCGGCCTCGTCCTCCTCGTCCTCCAGGTCGACGATCTCGCCGTTGGTGTCCTTCACGGTCGCGGCCTCGACCACGACGGCCAGGGCCTTGCCGCGGGCGACCTCGCCGACCAGCAGCGGAACCTGGTTGTTCTGGACGACCGCCTGCGCGAACTGGTCGGGGGACATGCCGGAGGAGGCCGCGCGCCGCATGAGGTGCTCGGTCAGCTCCTCCTGGCTCACGTTGAGCTTCTCCTTGTTGACCAGCTCGTCCAGGACGAACTGCGTCTTGATGCCCTTGACCGCGGCGTCGCGGGTCTCGGTCTCGAACTCCTCGGCGGTCTTGCCCTGGATCTCCAGGTACTTGTCGAGGGTCAGGCCCATCTGACCGAGCTGGTGGTGCTCGAGGTTGTGCTTGCGGGTGTTGATCTCGTCCTCGAGCAGCTTCTCGGGGACGGGGACCTCGACCAGCTCGAGCAGCTTGTCCAGGACGCGCTCCTGGGCCTGCGTGGCCTGGTCGTACTGCTTCATGTTCTCCAGGCGCTTGCGGCTGTCCGCGCGCAGCTCCTCGAGGGTGTCGAACTCGGAGGCGAGCTGCGCGAAGTCGTCGTCCAGCTCGGGCAGTTCGCGGGCGGCGACCTGGGTGACCTTGACGGTGACCTCGGCCTCCTTGCCGGCCGCCGAGCCGCCCTTCAGCTCGGAGGTGAAGGTGGCCTCGCCACCGGCCTCCACGCCCTTCACGGCGTCGTCGATGCCGTCCAGCAGCTCACCGGAGCCGATGGTGTAGGAGACGCCGTTGGCGATGCCGTCCTCCAGCACCTCGCCGTCGACCTTGGCCTCCAGGTCGATGGTGACGACGTCGCCGTCCTCGGCGGCGCGCTCGACCGGGCTGGTCGAGGCGAAGCGCTCGCGCAGCTGCTCGACCGCCTTGTCGACGTCCTCTTCGGTCACCTCGATGGCGTCGACCTCGACCTCGATGCCGGAGTAGTCCGGGATCTCGACGGTCGGGCGGACGTCGACCTCGGCGGTGAAGTTCAGCGTCTCGCCGTCCTTCAGCTCGGTGATGTCGACCTCGGGCTGGCCCAGCGGGTTCAGCTCGGCCTCGTTGACCGCGTCGGTGTAGAACTTCGGAAGCGCGTCGTTGACGGCCTCCTCCAGAACCGCACCGCGGCCGAACCGCTGGTCGATGACCCGGGCCGGGATCTTGCCCTTGCGGAAGCCCTTCACCGTGACCTGCTGGTTGATCTTCTTGTACGCCGCGTCGAGGCTGTCCTTGAGCTCCTCGAAGGGCACCTCGACAGTGAGCCGAACCCGAGTCGGGTTCAGGGTCTCCACGGCGCTCTTCACGGTTCGGTCTCCTTGTGGCTGACTTCTTGGATTTCGCCGGAGCCAGAGGGTTGTCCGGCGGATTAGCCGCCCGGAGGAGTTCGTAGGCCAGGAGGCCGGACACACGGGCGCGCAGTCTGCATAGTAACCGCAGCCGGTCAGCGCCCCAAAAGGCGATCACGGGAATCACGGGAATCCGCTGTGTGCACGGCGTGTCCGTGGGGGTTGGGGGGAGTCCGGCGTGGTCGGCGGGGCCGGAGGTGGCGGCGGTCGTACTGGGGCGCCTGCCGGCGGGCGGTCCGGGAGCGCCTGGCCCTCCGGGCGTCTGGCCGTAGGGGGCGCCTGGGCCGGCCGGGGCGCCTGACCTTCCGGGCGCCTGACCGTGGGAGACGCCTGGGCCGTCGGTGGCCGTAGGGACGCCTGGGCCGTCCGGGGCGGGGCCGCCTGCGGGTCGGCCGGGGCGCCCGGCCCTGCGGGCCGCGTGCGGTGGCGCCGGCCCGTGGCCGGCGGATGGTCGGGGTGGCGGGATTTGAACCCACGGCCTTCCGCTCCCAAAGCGGACGCGCTACCAAGCTGCGCCACACCCCGTCTGGTGCGACACGTAGGGTACATGGCCGCAGGCTGTGCGGCCGCGTAATTCCCTCCCGGGGGGTGCGGGGGTGGTTCCTTGCGGGGCGGTGCGGCTCGGTGGGACGAGGTGCCGTACCGGGGCTCCGCCCCGACCCCGTTTCCCACCCGCCCACCCGGATCGGTAAGGAGCAAGGCACCCTCCCGGGGCTCCGCCCCGGACCCCACGCGGGGGCTTCGCCCCCTGCACCCCCAGCAGGCTTCCCCCCGCAACCCCACCAGGGATTCCCCCTGCTCCCCACCAGGGCTTCGCCCTCTGAAAGCCCCAGCGGGGCTCCGCCCCTGCCGCCGCAGGCCCCGCCGGGATACGCCACTGCGCCGGACCGGGCCCGTGCGGCCGGACCGGGCTGGGTGTGGACCGAGCCCGTGAGATCGCGCCGTGCCCGAGCTGTGGACGGGCAGGGAGCCGCTACGGGGCGGGAGGGCTTGCGGCCGTCGGGAGGGGGTGGCGGGTCCGGACCTGTGCGGGCGCGCGGGCGCGGTGCGGGCGGTCGCTGCGGGCGCCGGGCCCGGAAGGGGTGTGCGGGGAGGGGGCCGGACCCGCTACGATGCCTGTGTGCCGCGGTCGGTCGATCAGCGGCGCGCGTTGTGTGCGGGCGTAGCTCAATGGTAGAGCCCCAGTCTTCCAAACTGGCTACGCGGGTTCGATTCCCGTCGCCCGCTCCATGTGGCCAGGGGCCAGGTCCGGGGAGTGATTCCCGGGCCTGGCCCCTTGGTGTTCGCGGGGGCGAGGCGGGCCGAGCCTGCCCCGGGCCGGGTCGGGCCGCAGTCCCGTCCGCCTCAGAAGTTGATCGAGTTGATCGTGTCCGCTATCGAGTTCATGAAGCGGTTGATCGACGGGGCCATGCCGGTGGAGGCGAGGAAGAAGCCGAAGAGGACGGCGACGATGGCCGGTCCCGCCTTGATGGAGCCCCCTCGGAGCAACACCACCAGGATGATCGCCAACAGCAGCACCACTGACAGTGAAATGGCCACAACTGATCACACCTTCGGTCGGTCCGCTCTCCCGGCCCGGGGCTCCCACCCCACGCCCCCGCTGGAACCATCGTGCCACCAACACGGCCCGCCTATGCCGCGCCTGACGCATCATCGGTCAGGTCCGTGACACGCGGCCCGCGCACCGCAGCGGTGGCGTGCCCCGTCCACCAGGCCCCCGCCAGGCCCCACCGGGCGTTGCGGCGCACGGAGTCGCGGTGGTGGGCCGGTGCGGTGGCGGGCCGGCGGGCTCCGGCGACCCGCCGGGGAATTCGGTGATTTCGTTTCGATGTCTGCACAGGCCGTTCGCCGGTAATTCGAATTCCCGTCGCCGGGCGGCCGCCGTCCGTCCGCTCCGGTCAACTGGTCATGACCAATCCGGACATTGAGGGTTCCGGTCCGTGCGGCCGGTGTGGCGCGCGCCACCCCCCGGCCACGTATTCCTCGCAGAATTCTGGGCAGCCGCCGCGCACAGCCGGGATCGCCGTCGGAGGTTCCGCGAAAACCGCACGGACGACGCTAAGGTGCCTCAGATGTTCCACGCTGCCTCCTCCCCCGGCCAGAACAGAACACCTCTCCCCCCAGCCCAGGCACCGGTCCCGGAAGTGCCGGTCCCGGACAGACCCCGCAGCGGCGCGGGCCGGTCCGGAAAACAGCGCGATCCCTTCTTCGACAATGCGAAGTACCTCGCGATCGTGCTGGTGGCGTGGGGTCATTCCTGGGCCCCCGTGATGAGCGGCAACCGGTTCCTGGAAGGCGCGTACAACGTCGTGTACCTCTTCCACATGCCGGCGTTCGTCATCATCTCCGGTTTCTTCTCCCGTGATTTCGATCTGCGGCCGAGCCGGGTCAAGCGGCTGATCACCGGTGTCGTCGTGCCGTACGTCCTGTTCGAGACGGCGTATTCACTCTTCCGTGTCATCGTCGGCGGTTCCGGTGACCTGTCCGTCAGCCTTCTCTCGCCCTGGTACCTGACCTGGTTCCTGTGCGCCCTGTTCATCTGGCGGCTGACGGCCCCCGTGTGGAAGCTGGTGCGCCACCCCTTGCCGGTGGCGCTCGGGATCGCGATGCTGGGCTCGGTGTCCCCGGCCATGGGCGGCACGCTGGACCTGCCGCGCGTCCTGCAGTTCCTGCCCTGCTTCGTGCTGGGGCTGTGCCTGAAGCCGGAGCACTTCCGGCTGGTGCGCCGCCGTTCGGTGCGGCTGCCGGCGGCCGCCGTGTTCGCGGCGGCGCCGGTCCTCGGCTGGTGGACCGCGCCGAGCGTGAACACCGGCTGGCTCTACCGCAACGGCGCCGCTCAGGACCTGGGCGCCCCCTGGTGGGCGGGGCCGGTCATGGTGCTGGTGACGTTCGCGGGGGCGGTGCTGCTGACCGGGTGTTTCCTCGCCCTGGTGCCGGGGCGCCGGATGTGGTGCACGGCGCTCGGCACGGGCACGCTGTACGGCTATCTGCTGCACGGCTTCGTGGTCAAGGGCGTGCTGTACGCGGGCTGGTTCGAGACGCCCTGGCTGCACAGCCCGCTCGGCGCGCTCCTCGTCACCGTGCTCGCATCGGCCTGCGCCACCCTGCTGTGCACCCGGCCCGTGCGCGGGGTCTTCCGGTTCGCCGTGGAGCCGAGGATGGAGTGGGCCTTCCGGCGGGAGGCCGCGCGCCCGGACGGCGTCCACGCCGGTGGGAAGGACGTCAGCCACGCTGGTGGGAAGGGCAGCGGGCAGGCCGGCGGGGCGGGGCAGGAGGCCTTGGCCGGCGCGGGTGCCGGGACCGGGGCCGCCTGGAGCGGCGCCCGGCCGCCGACCGCGCCGGCGCGCTGAGCGGGCGCACGCCCCGGCGGGCCGCCGCCCTCCTCCGCGGCGCCGGGCGTATGCCGCCTCGCGAACCCGGCCGCCCCTCTCCGTTCGCCCCCGGCCGGCGGCTGAGGCCGCACGTCCACGCCGGACGGCCGGGGCCGCACGGCGTCCGGTCGGGGCCGTCCGGAGCCCGGTCAGACGGGCGGCTCGCCCTTCAGGTGCCGCATCAGCCGCTCGAAGTGCTGCCAGCCCGACAGGTCGGACGGGTCGCCCGGGAAGTCGTAGTACAGCGCCGGGCGGGTCTTCGGGCCCAGTTCGCGCGGGCGGCCGTCGAGCGGGGTGTTGCGGGCGCGGTCGCCGGGCATGGCGCGTACCTCCTCGGCGCCGAGGACGAAGGCGTACGGGACGCCCGGGCCCTCGAAGCGCGGCGGCACCGACAGGTCGCGGCGCGCCCGGCGGATCTGCACCAGCATGGACTGCAGGTCGTGCCGGGTGGCGAGGATCTCCGCCGCGCGCGGCACCGCCTGTGCCGGTACCTCCTGGCCGGGGCCGTAGCCGAACGCCAGGGTGACGTCCTCCTCGACGCCGCCGGTGGTGCGCGAGACGCGGACGGTGGCGAGGCCGGGGCGCTCCGGGGTGCCGACGACCACGAACCAGGTCGGCTCGGGCGCCCGTTCGTGGGCGACGTCGGTGAACTGGCGCAGGGACCAGGGCAGGTTGGCGGGCTCCTCGGTGCCCCAGCCGGCCGGCGGTTCGCCGGTGATCTCGCGCCACACGGCCTCCAGGGCGCCGCCGAGGACGAGGCGGTCGTCGGCGGGGTGGACGGCCCGGTAGGAGATGGCGAGCTGGCGTTCGCCGGTGTCGGCGACGTCCCGGGTGAAGGAGGCGGCGACCGGGGTGCGCGGGTCGTCGGGGGTGGCCTGCGGTGACTCGACGGTGACGAACAGGCCGTTGTTCCACTCCAGGACGGCGCCGGACAAGCCGTCGTAGTAGCCGTCCTGCTCGTCCTGGACGACCCAGCGCGAGGGCCAGCCGGGCAGGGCGGTGCGGACCGCCGGGGACAGGCGGGTGCCGGCGGGGGTGACGATCTGCAGGCCGAGACGGGCGTCGGCGGCCGCCCGGAACGCGTCGGCGAGCCAGGCGGTCATGGCGACCACGGGCCGGTCCTGGATGACGACGGCGACCTTGTCGGTGAGGACGTCCACGGCGGGCTGGGCGGCGGCGGGCACGGGGGCCACGCTCACCCCGTCGGTCTTCACCACGGCCAGCGACCGCGCGGCCTCGGGGGGCCAGGCGGTGCCGCCGACGAGGGCGGCGAGCCGGGCCGCGAAGGTCCCGGCGAGGTCCTCGCCCTCCTTGACGCCGGTGGTGGCGCGGGCCTCGGTCCACCAGTACGGCACCTCGGGCTCGCTCGCGCCGAGCAGCCGCTGCGCCTCTCCCCTGACCTGGACGAGCAGCGGCGCCTCCACGGAGACGAGGGGCCTGCCCTGTTCGTCGCAGAGCCGCACCACGGCCCCGCCGTCCTCGGCGCCGACCAGTTTGTCGGGGCCGCCGGAGAGCAGGCCCGCGATCACGCTCAGCGGGTCGGGCATCTTCTTGGTCAGGGCGACGACGTCCTTGGTCATGACTTCTTTCACCTGTTCCCGGCGTAGACGGTCTGGATCAGCCGGTTCGGCTCGCCCCGGCGGACCAGCACGCCGCGGCCGGGCGGCTGCTGGCTGGCGTAGACGCCGGGGAAGAGCTGGCCCTCGCCCCGGTCGCCGGACATCACGAGCGCCGCGGAGCCGGACTCGCGCAGGCCCTGGAGCAGCGGCTCGTACAGGCCGCGGGAGGCGCCCGCGACCCGGCGGGTGAGGACGAAGTGCAGGCCGATGTCGACGGCGGAGGGGATGTACGGGACGAAGGGGGCGAGGGGCTGCTGTCCTGCGGTGGTCAGGACGTCGTAGTCGTCGACGAGGATGACGATGCGCGGGCCGGAGCCCCAGCTGCCGGGTTCCAGGTCGGCGGGGTCGGCGCTCTCGTCGGGCAGCCGTTTCTCCAGTTCGCCCGCGATGCCGGTGGCCAGCGCGCCGGCCAGTTTGGCGTTGTAGGCGTAGCCGCCGCGGTACTCCTCCGGGACGGCGCCGCGCAGGCCGCGGCGGGGGTCGAAGACGCCGAAGACCAGCTCGTCGTCGCCGTGGCGTTCGATCAGGCCCTCGGCGATCACCTTGAGCAGGTTGGTCTTGCCGCACTCGCTGTCGCCCATGATCATCAGGTGCTGGTCGTGCTCGAACAGGTCGAGCAGGACGGGCGCGAGTTTCGTCTGGTCCAGGCCGACGGGGACGCGGCGGGGCTCGGCGGCCGGGCCGGGGAGCAGTCCCGGTTCCAGCAGGTGCGGGAGGACGCGCACCGGCTGGGCGACGTCGCCGGTCCAGGTGGCGCGGACGGTACGGGCCGTGCGTTCCAGGACGGTGCCGAGTTCGGCGGTGTCGCCGAGGCCGTCGGTGCGGGGCAGCGCGACCTGGGCGAAGAGTTTGCGGTCGGTGAGGACGCGGCCCTTCTCCTCCGGGGAGAGGGTCTCGGCGAGCTTGCGGTCGATGCTGGACTCGCTGGGGTCGTTCAGCCGCAGTTCGACGCGGGTGCCGAACTGGGACTGGGTGGCGATGCGCACGTCGTTCCAGCGCAGCATGCCCGCGACGACGTGGATGCCGTAGCCGCTGCCGCGCTTGAGGATGTCGACGACCGCGTCGTCCAGTTCCTCGAAGTCGTCGCGCAGCGCGCCGAAGCCGTCGATGAGCAGCACGATCTCCGTGGACGCCAGTTCGGGCAGCCGGCCCGCGGCGCGCAGCGTGCGCAACTGCTCCAGGGAGTCGATGTTGTGGATGCGGAACAGTTCCTCGCGCTGGTCGAGCATGCCGCGCACCGAGTCGATGGTGCGGGCGGCGCGCTCGCGGTCGGCGCGGCCGGCGACGCCGCCGACGTGCGGCAGCCCGGACAGGGCCTGGAGGCCGCCGCCGACCAGGTCGAGGCCGTAGACGCCGACCTCCTGGGGGGTGTGGGTGAGTGCCAGGGACAGGGCGAGGGTGCGCAGCAGGGTGGTCTTGCCGGACTGGGGGCCGCCGATGACGGCGGCGTGGCCGCCCGCGACGGTGAGGTCCAGGTACCACTGGCCCTGCCACTGCTTGGTCGGGTCGTCCAGGACGCCCAGCGGCACCTGGAGCGGGCCGCGCCGCCTGGCGAGCTGCATGCCGCGCGCGCCGACCTCGACGGGCCCGGCGACCTTGTCGAGGGCGACGGCGTCGGGCAGCGGGGGCAGCCAGATGCGGCGTACGGTGCGGGCGCCCGCGTTCTCGATCTGCTGGACGAGGACGCCCATCTCGGTGGGGCCGGTCTCGCGGCGCCGCATCTGCGGTTCCTCGGCTCCCGCGGACTCGTCCTGGCCGAGGGTGTTGTACGCCTCGTACTCCAGGGCGAGCGGCCCGGTGTCCTCGGTCTCGCGCTGCACGGGGCCGCGGTAGGCGCCGGAGACGTAGCTGGCCTTGAACCGCTCGTAGTGGCTGGTGTCGACCTTGAGGTAGCCGAAGCCGGGCAGCGGGGGCAGGTGGAAGGCGTCGGTGGTGTCCAGGACCGTGCGGGACTCGTCGGCGGAGAAGGTGCGCAGGCCGAGCCGGTAGGACAGGTAGGTGTCCAGGCCCTTGAGCTTGCCGCCCTCGATGCGCTGGCTGGACAGCAGCAGGTGCACGCCGATGGAGCGGCCGATGCGGCCGATGGACAGGAACAGGTCGATGAAGTCCGGTTTGGCGGTGAGGAGTTCGCCGAACTCGTCGATGACGACGAACAGGTGCGGCAGCGGTTCGAGGTCGGGGCGCTTCTCGGCGCGCAGGGCGGCGTAGTGGCCGATGTCGGCGACGTTGCCGGCGTCCTTGAGGACCTGCTGGCGGCGCTTGACCTCGCCGGCGAGGGAGGCGTGGACGCGTTCGACGAGGCCGGCCTGGTTCTCCAGGTTGGTGATGACGCCGGCGACGTGCGGGAGGTCGGCGAACGGGGCGAAGGTGGCGCCGCCCTTGTAGTCGACGAGGACGAGGGCGAGGTCCTCCGGCGGGTGGGTGGCGACCAGGGCGAGGACGAGCGTGCGCAGCAGCTCGGACTTGCCGGAGCCGGTGGCGCCCACGCACAGGCCGTGCGGGCCCATGCCCAGTTCGGAGGACTCCTTCAGGTCGAGCAGGACCGGTTCGTGGGCGTCGCTGACGCCGATCGGGACGCGCAGGAAGGCGCGTTCACCGCGCGGCGCCCACAGCCGGTCCAGGTCGAGGCGGGCGACGTCGTCGATGCCGAGGAGGTCGGCGAAGTCGACGGGCCCGGTCAGCGGGGCGTCGACCATGGACTCGGCGGACAGCCTGAGCGGGGCGAGCATGCGGGCCAGGCCCTCGGCGAAGGGCACGCCGACCTCGTCGACGGTGCCGTGCGCGCTGACCGGTTCGGCCTCGCGCAGGTCCTCGATGAGGACGCGGTCCTCCTCGACGGTGATGCGCACGCCGACGCTGCCGGGTTCCTGGACGCGTTCGTCGAGCAGGTGGAGCACGGTGACGCTCATCTCGCGCAGGCCCACCGCGTCGTCGGGGCGCGGCAGTTCCACGGCGTCGGCGCCGTGTCCGTCGGCGACGACGAGGAGCCGGGAGGTCATGGCGAGGGCGTCGGGGCCGGACAGGCCGCGCCGCACCTCGGCGGCGTAGGAGGCGCGGCGGCGCAGTTCGGCGCCGGCCTGCCGGGCGAGCTGGGGCAGGGAGGGGGCGATGCGGCGGGCGGCGACGGGGCCGTCGAACTGCTCGGTGTCGAGCAGGTGCGGCAGCCACTTGGCCCATTCCCAGTCGCCGATCCGGTCGCCGGGGGCGGCCAGGGCCATGGCGACGTCGTCGGGGGCGTGGGTGGCGGCGGTCTGCACCATCAGGGCGCGGGCGACGCGGAGGGTGTCCTCGCGGCGGCCGATGACACTGATGTTGCCGACCCGGTCGAGCGGGACGGTGAGCGGCAGTTCGGTGCCGGTGCTGAAACGGGACATCAGCGCGGACGCCTCGTTCAGCATGAACTGGTCGGGCGGGGTGAGCACGGAGGAGCCCTGCTGGGCCACCTTCAGGTCCCGTACGGGCATCTCGCCGGTGCCGACCCGCACCCGCAGGAAGTCCCCGTCCGTCCGGCGCCGCTCCCACAGCCGGGCGGGGTCGCGCACGATGTCGTAGAGGGCGTCCGGCGGGGGGTTGAGCACCTGGGCGCGCTCGCGCCGCTCGCGTTCCTCCTTGGAGAGTTCCTCGCGCAGGTCCTCCAGGTAGGCGAGGTAGGCCTCGCGCTGGGTGCGGCGGGTGCGCTGGGCCTTGCCGCGCTGGGAGAAGACCAGCGTCAGGGATCCGGCCAGGGTGACGACGAGGATGATCGCGCCGAGGCCGGCGAACTGGCTGTTGCGCACGACCGTCATCATCACGACGGACGACATGACGCCGGCCACGGGCAGCAGTGAGGTGGCGATGGAACCGGCCTTGCCCTCGGGCAGGTTGGGCGGCGCCTCTATGGTGCGGGGCTCGGGGGCGGCCGGGGGCCGGGTGGTCCGGGCCGGGCGGTGGATCAGTCGGGTGCTCATCGTGGGTGCCTCGTCCTCGTGTTCCCCTCGTCTACGGGGTCCAGCGGCTCGTCTACGGGGTTCGGCGGCGCGTCCGCGGGGTTCAGCGGCGTGTCTGGGACAGCCGGAAGACCTCGGCGGCCAGGGCGGTCGCGGCCTGCCGGGTGGCGCGGGCGAGCAGGTCGGTGCGGATGGCGCCGCCGGCCGCCAGGTGCCGGTCGTAGGGCAGCACGCGGACGGCCGCGCCGGTCGCCTTCAGCTGCTCGGCCGCCTTGTCCAGGTCGACCCCGGTGTGCGGCACGGTCTCGGTGAGCACGACGACGGTGGAGGTGGTGATGGAGCGGGGCAGCCCGCGCATCCACTCCAGGACGGCGTGCGTGCTGGCGAGGCCCTCCAGCGTGGCGGGCACGGTGAGCACCCGGGCCTGCGCGGCGGACAGCGCGGTACGGGCGACCTCGGCGGGCAGGGTCTCGCAGTCCACGACGGTCACACCGAAGTAGCGGCGCAGCGAGACCATGACCCGCTCGTAGCCCTTGGTGTCGAGCATCGCCCCGACCTGCCCCTGGCTGCCGGGCAGCAGCCAGGCGTTGTCGGGGAGCTGGACGAGGTAGCCGGTGACGTCGAGCAGGGACATCTGCGGTTCCACCAGGCCGGCCAGGTCGCCGGTGGTCCAGCGCAGGCTCTCCGCGCCGAGCCGCAGCGGCAGCGAGCCGAGCGCCGGGTCGGCCTCGACGACCAGCACCGGGTCCTGCCGGTAGTGCGCGTAGGTGGTGCCGAGCAGCGCGGCGACGGTGGTCTTGCCGGAACCGCCGCGGATGGAGGTCACGGCGATCTGCCGGCCGGTGGTGACGGCCTGCTGGAGCACCTCGGCGGTGGCGGTGGTCTCGGCGACCTCGCGCGCGGCCGAGGAGGAGACGGTACGGCGCACCGCGCGCAGCGCCCGCGCCGTGAACGGCTCACCGCGGCGCGGCTTGCCGCCCGCGGCGGCCAGCCGCTTGTCGACCACGGGACGGGAGTCGGGGGTGGCGGTGCGGTGGGCGTGGGGTGCGGGACGCGCGGCGGGGACCTGCGGGGCGGTCCGGGCCTGGGGCAGGGGGTGCTGGGGCACGGGGTGCTGGGCGTGGGTGTGGGGCTGGGCGGGGGCCTGCTGGGGCGGGTAGCCGTACGCCGGGGCCGCCGCCGCGGCGGGTGCCTGCGCCGGGGCCGGGGCCGGTGTCTGCTGCTGTTGCCCGGACGCGCCCGCGGGCGGTGCCTGCCACACCTGCGCCTGCTCCTGCCCCCGTTGCTCCGGCTGTTCCTGCGGCTGTTGCTGCGGCAGGTCCTGCTGCGCCCGCCGCGCCTGCGCCGGTTCCTGTTCCTGCGGTTCCCGCCGGGACGTGCCGCTCCTCAGATCGCGCAGCACGTCGCTCTGCCAGTTGTCCCCGTTCGGCATGTCGCCTTCTTCCCTGCCTCGTCATCCCGCCCGGAGCGCCGGCGCGTCGTCCGTCAGTCTCAGAACTTGTCGAGCAGTTGCCCGTAGATGCCGAACACCCCGACGGCGAGCGGGAACAGCCCGATCACGCCGAGGGACTCGATCAGGTCGGCGAACCGCCGCAGCCGCACCCGCACGTGCTCGGGCGGTTCCACCGCGAGGACGAGCAGCGGGAGCAGCGCGGCCACGCCGAGCAGGACCAGCGCGCCCGCGCCGCCCGCGTGGTGCATCCACAGCACCGCGAGCCGCACGACGAGCACGGCCGCCGCCGCGAACAGGGCCACGACCTCCGCGACCAGCGGGAAGGCCCGCGCCCGGGAGAGCAGTACGACCGCGGTCAGCGAGGCCAGTGTCACCGTCCACGCGGTCGGCTGCCGGGCGGTGGTCAGCAGCCAGCCTCCGGCGGCGGCGGAGGCGGCGGTGACCACCGTGGCCAGGGCGAGTCCGCGGTGGGTGGCGGCGAGGGCGTTGGCGACCTGGTGGCGGCTGACCGAGACGCCCGAGCTGCGCCGGTCGTCGAGTGCGGTGAGCCCGGAGGCCATCAGGGCCAGCCGCGGCAGCAGTCCGAGCAGGACCACGGAGATCACGGCCATCACCGCACCGAGCCGGTCCGGCCGGTCCTGGAGGGCGGCCACGGCCTCCCACACGAGCGCGATCACGGCTGCCGCGCCCGCGCCGACGAGGCCGCCGCGGCCCAGCGGTGAGAAGTAGGCCAGCAGTACGAGGGTGACCACCAGGGCGCCGACCACACCGGCCAGCCGGGCGGTGCCCGACCAGTCGTAGGCGTCGGCGGCGGTCCACGCGGTGAGCAGGCCGAGCCCGCCGGTGGCGAGCAGCAGCGCGGTGGCCAGTCCCCGGTTGCCCTGGCCGATCCGGGCCACCAGGGCGCCGGCGACCAGGCACACGGCGGTGACGGCGGCGAGAGCGGCGGTGACGTTCTCCAGCGCGAACTCGCGCCGGGCGAGCAGGCCCGCGGCCACCGCGAAGGCCACGGTGGCCACCCCGGCGCTGGCCCGGCGCGCGGCCGGGCGCCAGCGCCAGGCGCGCAGGTCGAGGTCGTCGGCGACCTGGTCGGTGACGTCGTGCACGACCGGTGCGGGCGGTGCGGCGTGGGCGCGGACGAGCTGGAGGACCGCGCCGTCGGGGACCTCGGCCGAGGACAGGGTCGCGTCGTGCGGCAGGACCGAGCCGTCGGAGGTGATCAACTGCCGGGTGGCCGGGCGCGTGGACGCGCGGTCGTCCAGCAGCCGCAGGATGTCGGGGAGCAGTTGGCCGATCGGGGTGTCCGAGGGCAGGACGATGTCGGCGCGTCGGCGTTCACCGACCAGGGTGACCCGGCTCAGCTGGGTCCGTGACGTCGTTGCTGTGCTCACCACTCACCGGAACCTATCATCGCGATTTCCCCGTCACCGGCCCTGCGTGACGTGATCATGTCGGTCGCGCACAGTGTCCTCACCGCTTCTCCCCCTGCCTGCCGGGCGCCTTGGAACCGGCGGGGGTACCGGAGGCGGACGGTCCGCCCGACACGGAGGGGGACGGGTTGTACAACTGCTCCTGCTGTTGCTGCTGCTTCTTCTGCTCGGCCTTCTGCTTGGCCAGGGTGGACTGGAGGAACGACCAGCCGACGCACCCCGCGCACAGGACGGCGGCGATGGCGATGCCCGCGAAGACCTTGCCGAGCCGTTCGTCCACCGTGCGCCGTCCGCGCTGCGCGCCGAACAGCAGTGCGTCGCGCATCCGGCGCCGGCGCACCGCCACCGACTCGAGCAGCTGGCTGTCGTAGTCCCGTGCCATCCCGTCGTCCTGTGCGTAGCTGTAGGTGCGTGCTCGTGCTGTGTACGTGCTGGTGTCGTGTACGTGCTCGTGCCGGGCGCTTACTCGTGGCGTGTGCGCGCCCCGTGCCGGGTGCGAGCGGTCGGTCGGTGGTGGGGCGGTCGTGCGGTCAGTCGTCCGGGCCGAGGCCGAGGTGGCCGCGCATCGTGGCGTACTTGTGCGCGAGCCGCCGGGCGGTGGGTTCGTCCAGGACGGCGAGGCGGCGCGGGTCGGCGTTGTGCGCGAGGTCGGCCGCCTTGACCAGCCGGGCGCCGGGAGTGGCCAGGATCCGGCGCGCGTACGCCTCCGGTTCCTCTCCCGGCCGCTTGGTCACGGCCCGTACGACGTCCTTGGCCCGCTGCGGCAGCGGGGCCGCGTCGAGCCACTCCTCACCGAGCGCACCGTCCTCCAGCGCGTCGTGCAGCCAGGCGGCGGCGACGAGGTCGTCACCTCCACCCCGTGCGCGAACCCCCTCGGCGACGGCCGACAGGTGCTCGGCGTACGGCCGTCCGGCCTTGTCCGTCTGCCCGGCGTGCGCGGCACGGGCGACGGCTTCGGCCTCGGCCGGACTCATCTGTGCCCCGGCCCGCACCGGCGCCTGCGCCCGCACCGCGCGGGGCGACCTTTCCTGCGGCATCGCGGATCCCCCTACTTCGCTTCCGCAACATAAAGCATGAACGGACCGCCCGTACACCCGGGGTGCGGCCCGGCGGCCCCTGCCCTCTCGTCCCGCCGGGAGGCGTTCCAGGTGCGCAGGGAGAGCGCAACGGCGTCCAGCAGGCCGATCTTCAAGGCCGTGGCCAGCGTTCCCTCGCACATCCGCTCGCCCCGCACGATCGCGGTGGCGGCGCGTACCGCGTCAGCGGGGTGCAGAGCGCCGACGGGCGCGTGCGGGTCCATGGGGTTGTCGACCCAACGGTGCTCCGGGGTGACGGCACCCACCCCGCCGAGCGCGTGGACGGCGCGCCACAGCGGCTTGGTGTAGACGGGGAAGGACACGTGGTACACCCCCTCCCGCGACAGTTGCCCGCCGCCTGATCCGACCTTGCGGTCCTCGTCCGTGAGCACGTCGAAGGCGTCGGACAACTCCTGCCATGCCAGGCTGTCGCAGGGATGGAGCTGGGCGAGCAGACGCCGGTCGTCGGCGGCCGTGACCGTACGGGAGAGTTCCTCCAGCGCGGCGACGGAAGGGGCGCCGGTGACAGGCCCGGCACCGGGTTCCCGGCTGAGCGAGGCGACCACGGCGCGCGGCGCCAGGCCCTCCCTTTGAGCCTCGTCCACTTTCCGGTACCACTCCCGCCCCGCCTGGTAGGCACTGAGACTGCTCGCCGGCCGATCGATCCAGCCGACATCGTCGAAGTCGCCCCAGGCGTAGCCGATGACTTCACCGTCGGGGGTGGTGGCGGTGGTGTAGTGGACGGGGTGGCGCGTACCGCTCGAAGCGCTCGACATGTCCGGCGGCGGTCAGTCCTGGTCGGCCAGGTCTTTGACGGTGGCCAGGCTCGGCGCCTGCCGCAGGGAGCCGGGAACGACATGACTGGGGCCGGTGGGGTCGGTGTCCCGGACGATCTCGGCCAGGGCCGCCGTCGGGCGCAGCCCCCGCGTTCTGGCGTCCCGGAGCTTGGACACGTACAGGGCCCCCCGGTTGAAGGCCTCGTCGCCCCCGGCCCGGCGTACCTTCCAGCCTGCGGCGTCGTCCTCGTCGTTGGCCCAGACATAGCCCAGGACCGTCCCCTGCGGGTTCGCGACGGTCACGAACTGGACAGGCTTGTCCGTGCTGCGGGCGTAGTGCGGCGCGCTGGCGACCTCGTTGAACCGAAGGGGCTCCGTGGTCCGAGGAGAGACGTGCCGTTCGCGGCTCATGGTGTTGCCTTCCTGTACTTGCTATCTCGGCAGGACTTCCCCGTACACCTGCACCTGGCCATTTTCCATGAACACGCGTGTCACCCGGTATGCCGTGCCCCGTCCCAGCAGCAGTTCCCGCTCACCCATGCCGAATTTACCGACCTTCTCGACCCACAGAGCCGGAGTCCCCTTGGGGACCCTGAGGTGCAGGATCGCTTCGGAGTGCGCGAAAGCGCTCACCGGATGGTCGCCGAGCGACGTCGACAGGTATCCAGGGTCGTCATAGGTGTTGTGCAGCATCTCGAGCGGGTCGTCGAGCTGGAGGTGCCCGATGCCGGTGCCACGGACGACCATCACGTCCTCGGGAACGGGGTGGCCGGCGAGCGCCTTGTCGACCTCGTCGATGTTGTGCTGGACATATGGGCTCCACTTCGACGCGTCGCCCCGCAGGTACCCGTTCATCTCCTTGTACGTGCCCCAGCCGTCCGGATGCGGAGCCGGAAGGTTGTAGTCGGGCTCGTCCGTGTAGTCCCACACCGCCTTGCGCTCGACCTCCGGCATGTTCTCGGCGTAGTGGTTCCAATAGGCCTGGCCGTACTCGACGGCATCGGTGTCGGCGGCGAAGGGTCTCGTGCCGTCGGAAATCTCCGCGTACGCCACCTGATGCTGCTGGGCGGGCGTGAGCCTGTCCCACTCGGCGTCGGACACGAGCGGCTTGTACTCGAACGGCTCCCCAGCGGTCCCGTGGCCCGGCCCGTCGGTGCCAGCGTGCCCCGGAGTGCCGTGGTGAGCGGCGGTGTCCACTGCGTGGTGACCGAGGTCCGTGGAAGTGCCCCCATGCAGGGGCTCGTCCGTGTGACCTGCGTGGTCGGTGGGGTGGTCACCGCTGTGGTCCGGGTGGCCGCTTTCGTGGTGGTCGTGCTCCGGCCCGTGGGAGGAGCCGCCGCTGTGGCCGCCGGGTGTGTCGTGGGCGGGACCGTGCACGCCGCCGTAATCGTGACCGTTGCCGTGCCCACCGCTGCCGTGGCCACCGCTGCCGGGGACGTCGTGGGCGGGCGTGCCCGCGGGGGTGTGCTCGTGCGAGTACGGGGTCGCCGTGTGGTCGTACGAGGTCGGAGTGTGGTCGTAGGAGGTCGGAGTGTGGTCGTAGGAGGCCGGAACGTGGTCGTACGAGGTCGGAGTGTGGCCGTAGGGCGACTGGGCCACCGGGTGGTCGTACGAGGACGAGGGGACCGGAGGGTCGTGGCGCACGGCCGCGTCGGTCGTGTGGGTCACGCCGTCGGCGCCCGTGTGAGCGCCGGCGTAGACCGGCTGCTGGCCCTGGATCGTCCAGTGCTCCGGGAGGTTCGGGACCTTCGGAAGGTTGGGGGCGACCTCGTGCGGGATCGGCGTCGTGTCGACGACGCCGTCGGGCGTCATGATGTTGCCGTGCGGGTCCAGCAGGCGCCCGTCGGGCAGGTGGACCGAACCGTCCGGCAGGGTCGGCATGTCGATCTTGCCCATGCCCTTCAGGGCCTTGGAGATGTCCCCGATCTTCGACAACCCCGCGCCGGCACCCTTGGCGACATACGTCATCGGATCGATGACCCTGCCCGCCTTCCCCGCCACCGACAACGCCTTCGCGACCGCACCCGCCTTCCCCGCACCCGACGCCGCACCACCCGCACCACCGGTGAACACCGTCGTCACCACATTGAACGTCACCGCACCCGCCGCACGCGCCGGGTTCTTCCCCCACTCGTCCCACGCCACCAGCGCCTTGCCCGTCTCCTTCATCGCCCTGCGCGAATCACGGAACCAGGAAGGCAGCTTGTCGTCCGGCAACGCCCAGAACAGCGTCCCCACCCCCGGCAGCGACGAGATCACCAGACCGGTCGCCAACTGCGCCAGACCCTTCCACGCCTGGCCCATCGCCTCCCAGCCGCCGAAACCCACCAGCGTGCCCAGACCCTTGACCGTCCCCCACACACCATCAACGATCAACCCGTCCCACACGAACGACTTGATCCAGTGCCCCACCTCCCACACATGATGCTTCTCCTCCACCGGGTCACCCCAGGGAAGCTTCGCGTTCTTCAGATCCTCCGCGTCGAACCCGTACTGGTCCTTGCGGTCCGACCCGTCCCCCGCCACCATCTGCGTCCCGTGGAACAACGCGGTGATCTTGTTGTGACACGTACGCTCCGCCGCCCAGAACGCCGCCACCGCCCGCGTGACCTCATCCCGGATCCGGTTGTGATGCGCGACCTTCCCCCCGTCGTACTCCCAGTCGTCATCACCCTTCACCGAGGCGACGAACGCCGTCGCCTCCTCCTTCAGATCAGCCAGCTTCTTCACCAGCGGACGAATCTCCGCGGCATACCCCGACAACGCGCCCGACACCGACTCCAGACCCGTGGCGAACGAGTCCGCACGCTCCTTCACCGGCTTCGTCGACGCGAACAACTGCTCCGCCTCCGGAGCCCGGTAATACGCCGACAACCCCTGGAACCGGGAATGAACCTCCCCACCCGCATCCCGGACACCACCCGCGTCCGCCTTCAGATCCCCACACGCCTTCTCCAGCAGCCCCAGATCACCCGTGAACTGCGGAATCTCCCCCGGCTCGATCACTTCCCGCCCACCCCGGGCGCATCCAGCCGCGGCGCACCCAACGCAGCATGCTGCGCCCGCGCCGCCATCTCCTCATCACCCTTCAGATACGCCGTCGTCGCATCCACCACACCCTGCAACGACTTACCCGCCCGCGCACCCACGAACTGAAGATCCTTCGACGCATGCTCCGCATACTGCGACAACGCCAACGCCACCAGACCCCCCTGCGCCTTACCCCCACCACCGCCACCGGCAGCACCCGCATCCGCCGAGACCGTCCCCGCAGACGACGCCGCCGACGTCAAATGCTCCCCGAACGCCGTCGCACACGACTGCAGACGAGAAGCCGACTCACCCACCGACTTCAGCACACCCGAAATACCCTGCGGCTTCAAATCCCAGCCAGACACCCAACAACCCCCGAACACACACCAACAACAAACAGCCAACAGCAGAGCGCAGACAGCGCGCAGCGAACAGCAGACCGCCGACCGCAGACCGCAGACCGCAGACCGCAGACCGCAGACCGCAGACCGCAGACCGCAAGCAGCGAAAAGCGAGCAGCGAGCGAACCCGGCCGACCCGCCGGCCGGGCCACCAGCCGCTCAGCCGATGCCGTCCACCGCCGACTTCGCCTTCGCCAACGTCGAATGCGCCGTCGCGTCGTTCTTCTCCAACGTCGACTTCACCAGACCGATGATGTTCCGCACCTCATGCGAAGCCCGGTTCCACCGCTGCTCCTTACCGTGATACTCATCCGCCACCCCATCAGCCGTGAAATCAGCCATCGCCGCCTTCACCTGACGATCCCGCTGCGCGATCACCTCCTCCAACCGCGCCACCACCCCCTGCAGACTCCCCTGCACATCCCCCGACGCACCCACGTCATACGACCGACGATCCGAACCCGAACCCGCCATCACACACCACTCCCCGTGAAACAACCAACCAACCCGACAACCAACCCGGCAGAAAACCCGGAACAGAACAACACCTCAGCGGAAACGCGCCGCATCGAAATTCGCCGCACCCATCTGCTGCCGCGCATTCTCACCCTGCTCCTGATCACCCGAGGAAAACGCACCCTCCATCCCCGACTGACCACCCAAAATCGCCCCCAACGACGCATTCAACTCACGCGCGATCCCATCCGCACGACCCTTGAACTCATCGAACATCCGACGGCCCGCACCATTGAACTTCCCCTCCAACGGCTCCACCGCCTGCACCAACTGCCGGATCAACGACCCCAGATCATCACTCGACCCCCGCGAATCACGCATCAACGTCGACAACGTCTGCGCACCCATGTCGAACTTCACGCCGAACTCGCCTCCCCCATCAGCACACCAGGACTCATGCTCACCGCGGATCCGGCCCGGCGGGGTCCGGAGCCACGGCACAGCCGGGTTCCATCTCTACCAACTCACGCCGCGGCAGGGCAGTCCGGGGTCACGATGTACACAGATGCATTACAAACCGGCCAGGGTGGCCAGTCCTCAGCGGACCGCGGCGGTCGGGCCCTCACGGCAGATCAACAGCAGGGCACGGTCGTCGTTGACGTCCTTGGCCACCGCCTCGATCAGGTGCCAGGTGGCACCGTGGAAGCCGCCGGCGACATAGCGGTCGGCCTCTCCCGTGAGGCGGTCGATACCCTCCGCGATGTCGCGTTCGGCGGTCTCCACCAGGCCGTCGGTGAACAGCATCAGGACGTCGCCGGGGCGCAGGGAGCCCTTGACGGAGTCGAACTGCGCGCCGTCGTACACGCCGAGGAGGGGACCCTCGGCGGCCTTCTCCTCCCAGCGGCCGGTGCCCGCGCTGAGCTGGAGTCCCGGCGGGTGCCCGGCGGAGTACAGCTCGTAGTCGCCGGAGTCGAGGTCGAGGACCAGGTGGATGGAGGTGGCGAAGCCCTCCTCCCAGTCCTGGCGCAGCAGGTAGCCGTTGGCGGCGGGCAGGAAGGCGTGCGGGGGCAGGCTGCCGAGCAGCCCGCCGAACGCACCCGAGAGCAGCAGGGCCCGCGAACCGGCGTCCATGCCCTTGCCGGAGACGTCGGTGAGGACGACCTCCAGGGTCCGGCCGCCGTTGGTACGGGCGGCGACCACGAAGTCACCGGAGAAGGACTGGCCGCCGGCCGGGCGCAGCGCCATCTCGTGGTGCCAGCCTCCGGGGAGTTGGGGCAGCTGGCTCTGCACGCGGATGCGTTCGCGCAGGTCGAAGAGCATGGTGCCGCCGCGCCGCCACGGCACGCCCACCCGGCTGCGGAACTGGGCGATCAGCAGCCCGAAGAAGCCGCAGGCGGCGACCACCAGCACCACGCCCGGGGTCACCCGGGAGGGACCTTCGGTGTAGGGGCCGAGCCGTACCGACTCCACGATCAGGGCGGTGGCCGCCGCCGCGTACAGGCCGAGCAGGCTGGCCGGGCGCAGCAGGAGGCCGCCGGCGACGATGGGCAGCACGAGCGCGACCGGCGAGAACCAGACCGAGTCGACGAGGGTGAGCGCCGCGATCACCGGGATGGTCAGCAGCAGGCCGCCGAGCGCGATCCAGTCCGAACCGTCGCCACGGAAGTAGTCGACGGCGGCTCTGCGCACGCCGACGCGGACCCGGTGCCACTGCATCTTCCACCGGGCCGTGAACGTATCGGCTTCCGCGCGCCGCCCTCGTCCTGCTGCCATTAGTTCGGGACCCTATCCATCGCAGCCGCCGGTTGGCACGGGAGGTCCGACTTATCCCCCGTCCGGGGCTCGACTTCCCAGTGAACTTCACGGTGAGCAACCGCGCCGCCACTCCGGCGAAATCTGTTCGACCGGGGCTCGGGCCGCTGGTAGGGATGGCCTATGGCGACTGACCTTGCGACCGAGCTGAGAGTGCTGCGACCGGACGAGTGGGACACGTGGTACGGCCACCTGATGCGTGCCTTCGGCGGGGTCCCGGAGCCGGCCGAGGAGCAGGAGCTGTACCGGAGCCTCACCGAGTACGACCGGTCGCTGGGCGTCTGGGACGGGCAGGCGTGCGTGGGCTCGGCGGGGGCGTTCAGCTTCCGGATGACCGTGCCCGGCGGCGCCCTGGTGCCCGCGGCGGGCGTGACGATGGTCGGCGTGGCCGCCACGCACCGGCGGCGCGGTGTGCTGACGTCGATGATGCGGCGGCAGTTGGACGACGTACGGACCTGGGGCGAGCCGCTGGCGGTGCTGACGGCCTCGGAACCCGGCATCTACGGACGGTTCGGGTACGGAGCGGCCAGCTTCCAGCTGAGCGCGGAGATCGACACGAGCCGGGCCGTCCTGTCCGTTCCGGCCGGCGCGGACGGCGTACGGCTGCGGTACGCGGCGCCCGCCGACGTGCTCGACGCGTGTGAGGCGGTGTACGCGCGGCTGGTGCCCGGCCGGCCCGGGATGCTGGCCCGGCGGCCCGGCTGGGAGCAGCTGGGGCTGCTCGACCCGGAGACCCTGCGCGAGGGCGCCTCACCGCTGCAGTGCGTGGTCGCCGAGCGCGACGGGGAGGTCACGGGGTACGCCCGCTACCGGGTCAAGCCCGGCTGGCAGGCCGGCACACCCGAGGGCACGGTGGTGCTGGACGCCCTGGACGCGCTCGATCCGGCGACCGACGCGGCGCTGTGGCGGTTCCTCTTCGACATCGACCTGACGTCGAAGCTGTCCGCCGGGAACCGGCCGGTCGACGACGCCTGGCAGTACCTGGTGTCCGACATCCGGCGGTGCCTGCCGCGGCTGCAGGACGCGCTCTACGTGCGGCCCGTCGACGTCGGGGCGGCGCTGGCCGCGCGGACGTACCAGGCGCCGGTGGACGTCGTCCTGGAGGTCGAGGACGCGTTCTGCGGCTGGAACACCGGGCGGTGGCGGCTGAGCGGGGACGCGAAGGGCGCGGTCTGCGAGCGGACGTCCGACGCGGCGGACCTGGCGCTGTCGGTACGTGAGCTGGGGGCGGCGTACCTCGGGGGCGTGCCGTTGACGGCGCTGGCCGCGGCCGGGCGGGTGCGGGAGCTGCGCGGCGGGGCGCTGGCGGAGGCGTCCGTGGCGTTCGGGTCCGCTGTCGCGCCCTGGCTGCCGCACGGGTTCTAGGTGTGTTGTCGCCTTCCGGCGGCGTTCCTGTGGCCGGGGTCACCGGTTCTGGCAGGTGGGGCACCAGAAGAGGTTGCGGGCGGCCAGGTCCGCGGTGCGGATCTCCGTGGTGCAGACGTGGCAGGGCAGGGTCGCCCGGCGGTAGACGTAGACCTCGCCGCCGTGGTCGTCCACGCGCGGCGGCCGGCCCATGGCGTGCGGGGTGTGCTCGGGGCGGACCGTGTCGATGCGGTTGTTGCGGACGCCCTCGCGCATGAGGGCGACGAGGTCCGTCCAGATCGCGTCCCACTCGGCCGGGGTGATGTCCCTGCCCGCGCGGTACGGGTCGATGCCGTGCCGGAAGAGGACCTCGGCGCGGTAGACGTTGCCGACGCCCGCGATGACCTTCTGGTCCATCAGCAGCGCCGCGATCGTCGTACGGCTGCGGCTCACGCGGGCGTAGGCGGCGGCCGGGTCGGCGTCGGGACGCAGCGGGTCGGGGCCGAGGCGGTCGTGTATCGCCTGCTTCTCGGCGCCGGTGATCAGGGCGCAGGTCGTGGGGCCGCGGAGGTCGACGTACGACGTCGCGTTGGCGAGGCGGAGGCGGACGGTGTCCGTGGGCGGGGGCGCGGGGGAGTCGCCGAAGGTGACCTTGCCGAAGAGGCCGAGGTGGATGTGGATCCAGTCGGCGGCGCGGAAGCGGAGGAAGAGGTGTTTGCCGTGGGCCTCGGTGCGGGTGAGCTCCGCTCCGGTGAGGAGGGCGGCGGCGTCGGTGAACTTGCCCTGCGGGCTGGTGACGCGGGTGGGGGTGTCGGCGAAGCGGGTGGCGTAGTCCTGGGCCAGCCGGTGGATGGTGTGCCCCTCTGGCACGGTGCGGTGTCCTTCCCTGCGGTTGTCGGCCCGTCCCGGGCCCGCTGTTTCGGCTCGAGGTGGGGAGGCCGGCCTCCCGGGGCTGCGGCCCGGAGCCCCCGGTCTCCCGCCCGCCCGCCCACCCGACTCGGTGAGCTGAGAAGGCACCCCGCGGGGCTGCGCCCCGGACCCCGGTCTCCCACCCACCCGACTGGGCGAGCTGAGAAGGCACCCTCCCGGGGCTCCGCCCCGGACCCCGTGCGGGGGCTTCGCCCCCGGCGCCCCCAGCGGGGCTCCGCCCCTGCACCCCGGCCCGGGACCTCGCCTCTGCACCCCGTTGCGGGGGCCTTGCTCCTGCACCGCGGCACGGGGGCCTCGCCCCTGTCACCCCCGCACGGAGCCCTCGCCCCTGCACCCCGCGCGGGGGCCTCGCCCCTGCCCACGGGCCCCGACTCTCGTCCCTGCGCCCACCGGGCTCCGGCTCTCGTCCCTGCCCACCGGGCTCCGCCTCCGCCGCCTCCCCAGCGTGGGGGGGGGGGGACGGCGGAGCCGGTCATGTCCTACTGCTGCGGGTGGTGCGCCGGGATCGGCGGGAGTTCTCCGGTCGTCTCGTACGCCGACAGCATGTCGATGCGGCGGATGTGCCGCTCGTCACCGGAGAAGGGCGTGTTGAGGAAGGTCTCGACGAACTTCGTCGCCTCCTCCACCGAGTGCATGCGCGCACCCACGGCGACGACGTTGGCGTCGTTGTGCTGGCGGCCGAGGGAGGCGGTCTCCTCGCTCCAGGCGAGGGCGGCCCGTACGCCCTTGACCTTGTTGGCCGCGATCTGCTCGCCGTTGCCCGAGCCGCCGATCACGATGCCGAGGGAGCCGGGGTCGCCCGCCGTGCGCTCGGCGGCGCGGAGGCAGAAGGGCGGGTAGTCGTCCTGGGCGTCGTAGATGTGCGGTCCGCAGTCGACGGCCTCGTGGCCGGCCGCCTTGACCCATTCGACGAGGTGGTTCTTGAGTTCGAAGCCCGCATGGTCCGAGCCGAGATACACGCGCATGGTCCGAGTGTGACACGGCGGGTGCGGGGCGGGCGGCTCGGGTCGGGGGGCGGCGGCCCCTCCCGGCGGCACGGGGGAAGTGGCCGGAACTTATCCGGAACCGGTTACCCGACGCGTACGCGTCGTGTGCGCAATACCGCCGAGGGATATCCGGGCCGGGCTACAAACCTCAAGGAAAGCTCAAGTAACGATTACGTTTCGAAGGTTCACGAATTCCGTCACCTCGGATTCACTGGACCGACTCGTGCACCGCTCGCACGCGTAACCGCACACCGGCGCAAAAGGAATCCCCCATGACCTCGCAGCCGACCCTGCAGCAGTCTGGAAGTGGCCCAGTGAACCCGGACGGACACGGTTCCGGGCTCCAGGCCGGACTCAAGAACCGCCATCTCACCATGATCGCCATCGGCGGCGTCATCGGTGCCGGACTCTTCGTCGGCTCCAGCTCCGGCATCGCCACCGCCGGACCCGGCATTCTCCTCTCCTACGCCCTCGTCGGCACCCTCGTCGTCCTCGTCATGCGCATGCTCGGGGAGATGTCCGCCGCCAACCCCACCTCCGGCTCCTTCTCCGCGCACGCCGACCGCGCGCTCGGCAGCTGGGCCGGCTTCTCCATCGGCTGGCTGTACTGGTTCTTCTGGGTGGTCGTGCTCGCCGTGGAGTCCACGGCCGGCGCCAAGATCCTCTCCGACTGGATACCGGCCGTCCCGCAGTGGGGCTGGGCGCTCATCGTCATGCTGGTGCTGACCGCGACCAACCTGGTCTCCGTCGGCTCCTACGGCGAGTTCGAGTTCTGGTTCGCCGGGATCAAGGTCGTCGCCATCGCCGCGTTCATCGTCGTCGGTCTGCTGGCCGTCTTCGGCGTGCTGCCCGGCGTCCACGCCGACCAGGCCTCCTTCTCCAACCTGACCGGCCACGGCGGCTTCCTGCCGCACGGCCCCGGCTCCATCCTCACGGGCGTGCTGCTCGTCGTCTTCTCGTTCATGGGCAGCGAGATCGCCACGCTGGCGGCCGGTGAGTCCGAGGACCCGCAGAGCGCTGTCACCAAGGCGACCAACAGCATCATCTGGCGCATCGCCGTGTTCTACCTCGGTTCGATCCTCGTCGTCGTCTCCCTGATCCCCTGGAACGACAAGGCGATCACGGACAAGGGCTCCTACGTCGCCGCCCTCGACTCCCTGGGCATCGCGCACGCCGGCCAGATCATGAACTTCATCGTGCTGACCTCGGTGCTGTCATGCCTGAACTCCGGTCTCTACACCGCCTCCCGCATGGCCTTCTCGCTCGGTCAGCGCGGGGACGCGCCGAAGGTGTTCGCCCGGACCACCGGCCGCGGTGTGCCGAGGACCGCGATCCTCGTCTCGGTCGCCTTCGGATTCGTGGCCGTGTTCTTCAACTACAAGTTCCCGGACACCGTCTTCCTCTTCCTCGTGAACTCCTCCGGCGCGGTCGCCCTGTTCGTCTGGCTGGTGATCTGCTTCTCGCAGCTGCGCATGCGGCGGATCATCCAGCGCGAGGCGCCGGAGAAGCTGGTCGTCAGGATGTGGCTGTACCCGTACCTGACCTGGGCTGCGGCCCTGCTGATCGTGTTCGTCCTCGGGTACATGCTCACCGACACCGAGCACGACGGCCGGGAGACCGTGCTGCTGTCGCTGCTGGTGGCGGCGGTCGTGCTGGTGATCGCCGTGGTCAAGCAGAAGCTGGCAGGCGGCCACGCCCACGGGGCGGCGGCCGAGGAAGCCGCCGGGACCGAGCAGATCCCGGCCGGCTGACCCGCCGGGGCGGTCCTGGAAATGCGGAAAGCGGGGGAGCCTCCTTGGGGCTCCCCCGCTTTCCGCTTTCCGGTACGCGCTGTCAGCGCCGGCCGGCGAACTTCCAGGCGGCCGGCAGCGCGCCCATCGCCAGAGCGGCCTTGAGGGCGTCGCCGATCAGGAACGGGGTGAGGCCCGCGGCGACGGCGGCGGAGGCGGACATGCCGGTGGACAGGGCCAGGTACGGGACGCCGACGGCGTAGATGACCGCTTCACCGAGGATCATCGTGCCGGCCATGCGCCAGGCCGTGCGGTCGGCGCCGCGGCGGGCCAGCTCGCCGACGACGGCGGAGGCGATCAGCATGCCGAGGACGTAGCCGAAGGAGGGGGCGCCCGCGCCCGAGCCGCCCTCCGCGAACCACGGCACGCCCGCGACGCCGGCGAGCGCGTACAGCATGAGGGAGAGCAGACCGCGGCGGGCGCCGAGCGCGGTGCCGACCAGCAGGGCGGCGAAGGTCTGGCCGGTCACCGGCACCGGGGAGCCGGGCACGGGCACGGCGATCTGGGCGGCGATCCCGGTGAGGGCGGCGCCGCCGAGGACGAGGGCGGCGTCCCGGACTCGGGAGGAGGGCAGGAGGTCGGCGAGGACCTGGCCGGTGCGGACGGGGGCGGCAGCGGTGCTCATGGGGACTCCGCGGGGTGAGGGCAGTCGGGAACACCGCGACGCTATCCCAGCGTGCTCGAGCCGATCACCGTCTGCGCTCGACAAAGGGTGGAACGCGGGCTTGGTCGGCTCCGGACAAAGACCGCCGCTTACACCCGGTCCGGCGTGACGCCGGTCACTGAGGTGGGGTGGTCTTCCCTGCACCGGGACGGCGGACGGGGGCCCCGTCCTTCTGTAAGGTCCCGCCAAACCGGCGGCGGCGCCCGACGATCCGAGAGGAGCCACCGTCAGAGCGGCAGCGGAGCCCGCCGGTCCGAGGGAAGCCACCGTCAGACCGGCGGCGGAGCCCGACGATCCGAGGGAAGCCACCGTCAGAGCGGCAGCGACGCCCGACGGTCCAGGGAAGCCACCGTCAGACCGGCGGCGGCGCCCACCGCTTCCGTCTCGTCCGTCAGTCGCCGTCTGGGCAGCCCGGGACCGTTTTGCTAGCTTCGCACGCATGGTTGCCCAGGCCCGGTACTTCTCCTCGCGTCGCTACGTCGACCTGCGACGCCAGGGCCCGGCCACCTGTCGCCGCTCCGGGTAGGGGCGGGTTCCGGCACGCCCCCTTCCCGGACGGCGCAGTGCCGGATCCCCTTCCCCGTTCAGCCCCGGGAGACTCCCCATGCCCCGTGCCGCGGCATCCGCCCCGACGTCCTCCGCTCCCCCGAACTCCTCCGTTCCCCAGAACTCCTCCGCTCGCCCGACGTCCTCCGCTCGCCCTGCCGCTCCGGCCCCCTCCGCCGCCCGCGTCGCCGATCCCGACCGGCGCCGTACCCACGCCAGCGGTGTGCTGCGTTCGATGCTGGAACACGGGCCGGTGCGCGGAGTTGAGCGAGCGGAAGTTGAGCGAGCGGACGCTGCGCCGGCGGGCGCGGGCCGCGGGCGTGGCCGGCGGGGGCGACCCGACGCACGTGGTGGCCGCGGCCGGCGCCGGCGACCCGGTGGCCGTACGGCTGCTGGTGGAGCGGTCCCGGCTGACCGGGCGCGCGGTGGGGCTGCTGCTCGACGTGCTCAACCCCGAGACGGGGGTGGTCACCGAGGTGGGCGCGATGTGCCGGGAGGACTGCCTGGCGGCGCTCAGGGACGCCGTCGGGGCGGGGCGGGCGCATGTCGTGGTGCCGACCGGTTTCACGGATTCCGTGCTCGCGGTGGCGGGCGGTTCGGTGGCCCTGGACGTGCTCTACCGGGATCCGCTGAGCGTGTCACATGACGTTCATTGATTCAGAATCTCCGAATGTTGACAGGGGTTGCGCGGGGCCGGGAGCATTCATCCATGAGCCCGCTCACGAGCTGTCGCACTCTTTGTTGCTGACCCGTTGACGCGCCCCGGAGCGCATTGCCTCCGGTTCTCCTCGCGTGCCGCGCACCGCTCCCCCGTGCGTGAATTCCCTTGGCGTCGCCCGGCCCTGCCTGCCTTCCCGCTCGCCTTCCCGTTCGCCTTCCGTGTTCCGCCGCCCGGAATCGCGCACGTCTGCCGCCCCTGTGAACCCACGGAGTTCTGCCATGCCTTCCGCACCGGTGTCCGGATTCGACCGGCGCCTGTTCCTCTCCTCCCTGCTCGGTGCCGCCGCCGCGACGACGGGGCTGAGCGGCTGCGCCGATTCCCGTGCCGCCTCCGGTTCGGCCGCCGACCTGTCCGCCCCGCTGGCCGGCACGGTGCCGCCGGGCACCAGCCTGAAGATCGCCTCCTATCAGGACGCCCAGCAACTCCAGTTCAGGCTGCGGAAGTTCCCCAAGCTTCCGTTCACCGTGTCGGACTGGCTGAACATCGGTGCCGGACCGGACGCCATCAACGCCTTCCGCGCGCATTCCCCGGTCGCCTCCACCAACGCCGGAATTCCGCCGATCCAGGCGCACCACCAGGGTTACGACGCGCGGATCGTCGCCAGCGGCCTCACCTGTAGACCGAATTACCTGTTCGCCACCAGGCCGGGCAGCGACATCCGTACCACCGCCGGCTTCAAGGGGCGCAGGCTCGCCTGCTCCCCCCTTTCTCTCCTTCCCCCCTTCTTTCCGTCTGACCGTCTGTCCGTCTGTCCGTCCGTCCGTCCAGAAGGGAACCCCCATGTCCATCGAGATCCGCAAGGTCACCGCGCGCATCGGCGCCCAGGTCACCGGCGTCGACCTGTCCCGGCCGCTCGGCACCGGGACCGTCGCCGCGCTCCGGGAGGCGCTGAACGTCCACAAGGCGCTCGTCTTCGACGACGTGCGGCTGGACGACGCGGGCCAGGAGGCCTTCGCCCGCCACTTCGGGGACCTCACCACCGCCCATCCGACCGTGCCGGCCGTCGAGGGCGCCCCGAACGTGCTCCCCGTGGACAGCGAGCGGGGCCGCGCCAACCACTGGCACACCGACGTGACGTTCGTGCTGAACCCGCCGCAGGCCAGCACCCTGCGCAGCATCACCGTGCCGCCGTACGGGGGCGAGACGCTGATCGCCAACGCCGCCACGGCCTACCGGGACCTGCCCGAGCCGCTGCGGCGCCTGGCCGACACGCTGTGGGCGGAGCACACCAACGACTACGACTACGCGGTCCCCGACGAGGCGGTCGACACGGCCGAGGCGGACCGGCGCGCCCAGTTCACCTCGATCCGGTACCGCACCGCGCACCCGGTGGTCCGGGTGCACCCGCTGACCGGCGAGCGCGGGCTGTTCATCGGCGGGTTCGCCCAGCGGATCGTGGGTCTTTCGGTGCCGGAGTCCCGCAAGATCCTGGACCTGCTCCAGGCCTACGTCACCCGTCCGGAGAACGTGCTGCGCTGGCGCTGGTCGGAGCACCAGCTGGTGCTGTTCGACAACCGGATCACGCAGCACTACGCCATCGACAACTACGACGGCCTGCCCCGCCGGCTGAACCGCGTGACGGTGGCCGGGGAGGTCCCGGTCGGTGTCGAGGGCAAGGAGAGCCACTCCCTGGAGGGGGACGCCTCGCACTACACGCCCCTCGCGCCGGTACCCGTCGCCGCGTAGCGCACCGTGCACGCTGCGTAGGGTAGGTGTCCGGATGGTGGGCAGCGGCTTCCCCGGAGCGGACGGGCTGCCCAGACTGTGGGAACTTTTGCCCCCTCTCCCCCCACTGGACGAGCGCGCCCCATGCCCAGCAGCAGCACCCGCGCCAGCACCGCCGCCGGGACGACCCCGGCGGCGGAGGCGGCCCCCCTGTCCCACGGCCTCAAGCAGCGCCATCTGTCGATGATCGCCCTCGGCGGGGTGATCGGTGCCGGACTGTTCGTCGGTTCCGGCGCGGGCATCGCCGCCGCCGGGCCGTCGATCGTCGTCGCCTACGCCCTCTCCGGCCTCCTCGTGATGCTGGTGATGCGGATGCTGGGCGAGATGTCGGCAGCGTACCCGTCGTCGGGCTCGTTCTCGGCGCACGCCGAGCGGGCGTTCGGCCCGTGGGCCGGTTTCACCGCCGGCTGGTCGTTCTGGGTGCTGCTGTGCACGGCGGTCGGCCTGGAGGGCATGGGCGCCGCGAAGATCGTCACCGGCTGGCTGCCGGGCACCCCGCAGTGGATGTGGGTGGCGCTGTTCATGGTGGTGTTCTGCGGCACCAACCTGGCCGCGGTGAAGAACTTCGGCGAGTTCGAGTTCTGGTTCGCCGCGCTGAAGGTCGGCGCGATCACCCTGTTCCTGGTGCTGGGCGTGCTGGCCGTCGCCGGGGTCCTGCCGGGCACCGACTCGCCGGGCGCCTCGCACCTGAACGACTTCCTGCCGCACGGCGGCCAGGGCCTGATCGTCGGCCTGCTCGCCTCGGTGTTCGCCTACGGCGGTCTGGAGACGGTCACCATCGCGGCGGCCGAGTCGCAGGACCCGGTGCGCGGTGTGGCGAGCGCGGTCCGCACGGCGATGTGGCGCATCGCGCTGTTCTACGTCGGCTCCATGGCGGTCATCGTCACCCTCGTCCCGTGGAACGCGCCGGAGGTCGTCGAGAAGGGTCCCTACGTCGCCGCGCTGGACCGGCTCGGCATCCCCGGCGCGGGCCAGCTGATGAACGTGGTGGTGCTGGTCGCGCTGCTGAGCGCGATGAACGCCAACATCTACGGGTCCTCGCGCATCGCCTACTCGCTGGTGCAGCGCGGTCTGGGCCCGCGGGCCCTGGCCCGGGTCTTCGGCGGTGTGCCGCGGATCGCGGTGCTGGTGTCGAGCGTCTTCGGTTTCCTGTGCGTCCTGCTCAGCTACTGGCGGCCCGACGACGTCTTCCCCTGGCTGCTGAACATGATCGGCGCGGTGATCCTCGTCGTGTGGATCTTCATCGCCGTCTCGCAGCTGCGGCTGCGGCGCGCCCTGGAGCGCGAGACGCCGCAGAAGCTGGTGGTGCGCATGTGGGCTTTCCCAGTGCTGACCTGGGTGGCGCTGGCCGGCATGGCGGCGGTCTTCGTGCTGATGGCGCGGGAGCCGGACACGCGGGTGCAGCTGTACTCGACCGGCGGGATGACGCTGGTCCTGGCGGCGGCCGGCTACCTCTGGCAGCGGACCCGCGCCCGGAGCTGACGCGGCGCGCCCGGCACGGCGCATCCGGCAGGACGCGGCCGGGCACGGCGCATCCGACAGAACGCGGCCGGGCACGGAGCATCCGGCAGGCGCATCCGGCAGGACGCGGCCGGCAAGGCGCATCCGGTACGGCGAGGCCCCCACGTGACACGTGGGGGCCTTCCTGTTACCCGCGCCCGCCTTGTTGTTGATAGTTTGTAGTTGCAAGCTCTTTGCAATAACTGCCGGAGGGGATCTGCCATGCCCGTCTACACGCTGCCTGAACTGCCGTACGACTACTCGGCGCTCGCGCCGGTGATCAGCCCCGAGATCATCGAGCTGCACCACGACAAGCACCACGCGGCCTATGTGAAGGGCGCCAACGACACCCTGGAGCAGCTCGCGGAGGCGCGGGACAAGGAGTCGTGGGGTGCGGTCAACGGCCTGGAGAAGAACCTGGCCTTCCATCTGTCCGGCCACATCCTGCACTCCATCTACTGGCAGAACATGACGGGCGAGGGCGGTGGCGAGCCGCTGGAGAAGGACGGCGTGGGCGAGCTGGCCGACGCCATCGCCGAGTCCTTCGGCTCCTTCGCCGGTTTCAAGGCCCAGCTGTCCAAGGCGGCGGCCACCACCCAGGGCTCGGGCTGGGGCGTGCTCGCCTACGAACCGCTCAGCGGGCGCCTGGTCGTCGAGCAGGTCTACGACCACCAGGGCAACGTCGGTCAGGGCTCGACCCCGATCCTCGTCTTCGACGCCTGGGAGCACGCCTTCTACCTCCAGTACAAGAACCAGAAGGTCGACTTCATCGAGGCCATGTGGCAGGTGGTCAACTGGCAGGACGTCGCCCGGCGCCACGCCGCCGCCAAGGAACGCGCGAACGTGCTGCTGCTCGCGCCCTGACGCGCCCCCCGGTCGTCCCTCCTCGTGATCGTCTTCTCACCTTTCACGCGGGCGGGCGGAAAGAAAAGGAAAAGAAAAAAGGGGGACCCCCGCGAGCGGGGGTCCCCCTGCTCGAAGAGCCTGGGGCGAACACTCGCGGGGGTCTTCCCGCAGGGGAGGCTTGCAGCGGGGGCCTACAGGTTGCTGAAGTCCGGGGCCGCCGTCCGGGTCCGCTTGATCTCGTAGAAGCCGGGGACCGAGGCGACGGCGATGGTGCCGTCCCACAGGCGCAGCGCCTCCTCGCCCTGGGGCACCGGGGTGACGACCGGGCCGAAGAAGGCGATCTGCTCGCCGTCGGCGCCGGGCAGCGCGATGACCGGGGTGCCGACGTCCTGGCCGACCTTGTCGATGCCCTCCTTGTGGGAGGCGCGCAGCTCGGCGTCGAACTCGAAGTCCTCCTGGTCGGCGTAGTCGATCAGGTCGGCGGGCAGGCCCACCTCCGCCAGCGCGTCGGCGATCGCCTCCCGGGTGGGGCCCTGGCCCTGGTTGTGGAAGCGGGTACCGAGCGCGGTGTAGAGCGGGCCGAGGATGTCGTCGCCGTGCTTCTGCCAGGCCGCGGTCACCACCCGGACCGGCGCCCACGCCTTGGTGGTGAGCAGCTCGCGGTACTCCTCGGGCAGCTCGTCCAGCTTCGGCTCGTTGAGGACGGCGAGGCTCATGATGTGCCAGCGGATCTCGATGTCGCGCTGCTTCTCCACCTCCAGCACCCAGCGGGAGGTCATCCAGGCCCACGGGCACAGCGGGTCGAACCAGAAGTCGACGGGGGTCTTGCCGGAGGGGGTCGCCGCGGGGGCGGTCTGGGACATGGCTCTCCTCGGTACGGGGTGTGCGCGTACGGGACGGACCCGGCGGGGTCCTCGCAACGGGAACATCGACCGCCGCGCAGGGAATTCCCTGATGTCGCGGATCTGGACCGCATGGCAGGATCGGTGCTGTCCGCATCCTGAACACATCCGAGGGAGTGCCGTCTGTGCCCGGTGAGAATCTGTCCCGCGACGAGGCCCGGGAGCGGGCCGCCCTGCTGTCCGTCGACGGGTACGAGGTGTCCCTCGACGTGCGGTCGGCGGCCGGCGCCGGGAAGGGCACGGGGCCGCGCACGTTCCGGTCCGTCACCACGATCCGGTTCCGCTGCAACGAGCCCGGCGCGTCGAGCTTCGCGGACCTGATCGCACCGAGCGTCACGGCCGTCTCCCTCAACGGCAGGGACCTCGACCCGAGCGAGGTCTTCGACGGCTCGCGGATCCTCCTGGAGGACCTGGCCGCCGACAACGAGCTGGTCGTCGACGCGCAGTGCGCCTACTCGCGCACCGGTGAGGGCCTGCACCGCTTCGTCGACCCGGAGGACGGCGAGGTCTACCTCTACACCCAGTACGAGCCGGCCGACTCGCGGCGCGTCTTCGCGAACTTCGAGCAGCCGGACCTCAAGGCGCCGTTCCGCTTCGAGGTGCGGGCGCCCGAGGAGTGGACGGTGTGGAGCAACGGGGTGGGCGAGCGGCACGACGGTGTGTGGCGGTTCGCCGAGACCAAGCCGATCTCGACGTACATCACGTGCGTGGTGGCGGGCCCGTACCACTACGTGACGGACTCCTACGAGCGGGTGCTGGAGGACGGGACGCGCCTGGAGATCCCGCTGGGCGCGCTGTGCCGCAAGGGGCTGGCCAAGCACTTCGACGCCGACGACGTCTTCCTCGTCACCAAGCAGGGCCTGGACTTCTTCCACGACAACTTCGACTACCCGTACCCGTTCGGCAAGTACGACCAGGCGTTCGTGCCGGAGTACAACCTGGGCGCGATGGAGAACCCGGGTCTGGTCACGTTCCGGGAGGAGTACATCTTCCGCGGCAAGGTGACGCAGGCGTCCTACGAGGCGCGGGCCAACGTCATCCTGCACGAGATGGCGCACATGTGGTTCGGCGACCTGGTCACCATGGAGTGGTGGGACGACCTGTGGCTGAAGGAGTCCTTCGCGGACTTCATGGGCTCGTTCTCGCTGGTGGGCGCGACCCGGTTCACCGACGGCTGGATCACCTTCGCCAACCGCCGCAAGGCGTGGGCGTACCGCGCGGACCAGCTGCCCTCCACGCATCCGGTCACCGCGGACATCCGTGACCTGCAGGACGCCAAGCTGAACTTCGACGGCATCACCTACGCGAAGGGCGCCTCGGTGCTCAAGCAGCTGGTGGCGTACGTCGGCCGGGAGGCGTTCCTGGAGGGCGCCCGCCGCTACTTCAAGCGGCACGCGTACGGCAACACCCGGCTGGGCGACCTGCTGGCGGTCCTGGAGGAGACCAGCGGCCGGGACATGGGCGCGTGGGCGCGGTCCTGGCTCCAGACGGCCGGCGTCAACGCGCTGACCCCGCAGGTGGTGCTGGACCCCGACGGGCGGATCCAGGAGCTTGCGGTGGTGCAGGAGGCGGCCGAGTCGCACCCCGAGCTGCGCCCGCACCGGGTGGCGGTGGGCCTGTACCAGCGCTCGGAGGTCGGCGCGCTGGAGCGGTACGCGCGTGCCGAGGTGGACGTGGACGGTGCCCGTACCGTCATCGCGGAGCTGGCCGGGCAGGACGCGCCCGACCTGGTGCTGGTCAACGACGACGACCTCACCTACTGCAAGATCCGCTTCGACGAGACGTCGCTGGCCACCCTGCGCGAGCACCTGGGCGCGCTCACCGATCCGCTCGCCCGGGCGCTGTGCTGGTCGGCGCTGTGGAACCTGACCCGGGACGCGCTGCTGCCCGCGCGCGACTTCATCGCTCTGGTGCTGCGGTTCGCGGGCCGCGAGAGCGACATCGGCGTGCTCCAGATGCTGCACGCGTGGGCGCAGTCGGCGCTGGTGCACTACGTGGCGCCCGCGTGGCGCGAGACGGGCGGGCGGGCGCTGGCCGAGGGTGCGCTGGCCGAGCTGCGGCAGGCCGAGCCGGGCAGCGAGCACCAGCTGGCCTGGGCGCGTTTCTTCGCGTCGCTGGCGTCGGCACCCGCCGACCTGGAACTGCTGAAGGCCCTGCTGGACGGCACCGAGGAGATCACCGGGCTGGAGGTGGACCAGGAGCTGCGCTGGGCGTTCCTCGAGCCGCTGGCGACGTACGGGGCGGCCGACGAGAAGGCGCTCGGCGACGAGCTGGCCCGCGACGACACCGCCTCCGGCAAGCGGCACCAGGTGCGCTGCCTGGCCGCGCGTCCCTCCGCCGCCGTCAAGGAGCGGGCGTGGACGCAGGTGGTGGAGTCGGACGCGCTGTCGAACGCGCTGGTGGAGGCGACCATCGCGGGCTTCGTGCGGCCCTCGCAGCGGGAGCTGCTGGCGCCGTACGCACAGCGGTACTTCGCGGTGATCGAGCGCGTGTGGCAGGAGCGGTCGATCCAGATCGGGATGGACGTGGTCCGCGGACTGTTCCCGTCGCTGCGGGACTCGCGCGAGACGCTGGACACGGCGGACGCGTGGCTCGCCGCGCACGAGGGGTCCGCGCCCGCGCTGCGCCGGCTGGTCCTGGAGGCGCGCGACGACCTGGCCCGTGCGCTGCGCGGGCAGGCGTGCGACGCGGCGGCCGGATCCGCCGGCTGAGCCGTCACCCGGACAGCCGCAGCTCTGGCCACGGCTCAGGCGTGGAGTAACCGTTACAAAGTTCCCGTAACCCCTGGCCCGTCCCTGGACGGACCAGGGGTTTTCGGCATCCGAACATGCGTCCTTTAGGGCAGGGTTGTCCTCATTTGTCGACGGGTGTGTAACAGCGGTTAGCGGGCGGGCCGGGTACGGGAACGTCCCGGGACATGAACCACGACACCCCGCTCTCCCCCCGCCCCCTGAGCCACCTTGCCGAGGCGCACCGCCGGGTCCTGACCACCGCCCAGCTCCGCGCCCACGGCGTGTCGGCGGCCGAGACGACCGCGCGGTGCCGGGCCGGCGGGCCCTGGCAGCAGTACCTGCCGGGCGTCTACCTGCTCCATCCGGGGCCGCCGACCGGCGAGGAACGCCTGCGCGCCGTGCTCCTGTACGCGACGCGCGGACCCGTGCCGCGCCTGGCGCCCGGCGTGCCGGCCCAGCCGACCGCGCAGCAACCGCACCGCCCCGCCCACCCGGACGTGATGATCACCGGCCTGGCCGCCCTCACCCTGCACGGCTTCTCGGCCGCGCCCGCCCTGCTCGCGCTGGAGAAGATCGACGTGCTGGTGCCGCGGCTGCGGCGGCTGCGCTCGACGGGCTGCGCGCGGGTGGTCCGGACGGCCGAGCCGCCCGACCCGGAGGTGGTCACGGGCGTCCCCGTGGCGCCGGTGCCGCGCGCCCTGGCGGACGCGGTGGCGCAGTCGCGGGACGCGGCCGCGGTGCAGCGGCTGCTGACGGAGGCGGTGCGCGGCGGGCACTGCGAGCCGGCCGCGGTGGTCCGCGCCCTGACCGCCGCGCGGCTGCTGACCCGCCCGTACGTGGTCGACGCGGTGGACTCGCTGCTCGCCGAGGGCCGCTCGATCGCCGAGGACCGGCTGTACCGGATGGTCGAGGAGCACGGGCTGCCCGACCCGGTGTGGAACGTGGACCTGCGCCTGCCCGGCGGCCCGCACCTGGGCGGCCTGGACGCGTACTGGCCCGATCAGGCGGTCGCCCTGGAACTGGACACCCGCGCGCCGCTCCAGGGCCGGCCCGACGAGGACTCCCTCTGGTCGGAGTACGCCCGCAAGCGCGAGCACCTGGAGCGCCTGGGCATCACGGTCGTCCACATCACGCCCAGGAAGCTGCGTGACGCGATGGAGCAGCAGGCGACGGTGGTGCGCACGGCCCTGATGGCGGCGGCCGGCCGCGATCCGGCCGCTTACGTGGTGGTGCTGCCGCGGTAGGCCGTGGGGGCGGCGGCGCAGGTGCGGAGAGCGGGGTCCCGGACGGCGTCCGGGACCCCGCCGCGCCGGCGCCGGGACCGCTCAGCGGCCGCAGTACTCCGCCTCCACGACCGCGTCGGCGTCGCCCGCCCAGTCGCCGTTGAAGTTGAAGGCCAGGGCGTGGCGGCCGTCGGCGGTGGCCGTCGCCGCCGAGGACGAGCCGTGGATGCCGCCGTCGTGGCCCCACACGTGCACGCCGCAGGAGAGCCGGTGGTCCATCAGACCGAGGCCGTAACCGATGCCGGGACTGCCGGTGCGCACCGTCGTCCGCATCTCCGCGAGCTGCCGCGGCGGCAGCAGCCGCCCCCGCAGCAGGGCCGTGTAGAAGCGGTTCAGGTCGGCGGAGTCGGAGATCATCTCACCCGCCGAGGAGGCGAGGGACGGGTTGAGTTCGGTGACGTCGTACACCGGTCCCGTCGTCTTGTCCGACAGCTTGGAATAGGCGCGGCCGCTCGGGTGCGCGACGGTGACCCGGGTGCCGGGCAGTGACGTGGCCGTCAGGTGCAGGGGCCGCAGGATGCGCTCGCGGATCTCGTGGGCGTAGGAGTGTCCCGTCACCCGCTCGATCACCATCCCGGCCAGGACGTAGTTGGTGTTGGAGTACTGCCAGGAGGTGCCGGGGGCGAAGTCGGGCCGGTGGGCCATGGCGATCCGCACCAGGTCCTCGGGCCGCAGCGTGTCGTAACGGTGCGCGAAGAAGCCGTCCTTGAGGAAATAGCTACGGCCGAAGCCTTCGTCGGCCGTGTAGCTGTAGACGCCGCTCGTGTGGTTGAGCAGCTGCCGCAGGGTGATGCGGCGGCCGTCGTGGCCGTGGCCGCGCACCACGCCGGGCAGCCACCGGTCCACCGTGTCGTCCAGCGAGAGCCGTCCCTCCGCCTCCAGTTGGAGCAGCACCGTGGCCGTGAAGGTCTTGGTGATGCTGCCCACCCGGTAGCGGTCGTGCGCCCCGCGCGGGGCGCCGGTGCGCAGGTCGCCGACGCCCTCGGTGATGTTCCGGGTGCCCGAGCGGTCCCGCGCGGTCGCCGTCACGCCGGGCACGCCGTCCGCGACCGCGGCCCGGACCGCCGCGCGGGTCGCCTCGTGCCGGCCGTGGCCGTCCGGCGCGGCCGGCGCCCCCACCGCGGGCCCCGCCACCACCGCCGCCAGCACCAGGGCCGCCGTCCCCGCCAGGCTCGCCCGTACCCCCATCGTCTTCCCCTCTCCGCCGTCCGACCGGTTCGCGCTCAAGGACCGGGGACCGGACGGAAGGGTTGCCGGACGGTGACCCGGTTGAGTGACATCCGGCCGTTCACGCCCCGCCGGACGGTTCCGGTGCCACGCGTCCCACGGCCGGCCGCTCCCGCCACAGCCGCAGTCCGACGTCGACCAGGCCGACCCGCTCCAGCCCCGGCACCGCCTCCAGGTCGTGCCAGGCCGCCATGTCCGTGGAGCCGCCGGTCTCGTGGCGCAGGTCGCCGCCGGTGACCCGGGCCTCGTAGACGATGCGCAGCCCGTGGAAGTCGGCGTGGCTGCCCAGGGGCCGCGGGTAGGTGCGCCGGATGGAGTCGAGGCCGAGCAGGGCGACCGGCTCGACGGCGTACCCGGTCTCCTCCTCGGCCTCGCGGATCACGGTGTCGTAGGGGTCCTCGCCGTGTTCCATGCCGCCGCCGGGCAGGGTCCACCGGCGGGCGCCGTCCCGCGCGACCCAGCGGGCCAGCAGCATCCGTCCGTCCCGCACACACACGGCGTAGGCCGCCACCCGCAACTCCTCACGCATGGGGAGACGTTACGGCAGCGGGCGGGCGGCCGGGGGGCGTTCGGGAGCCGTTCGGGCACGGCGGGGCGGGCGCGGGGGCGGGCGCGGGCCGGTGACGACGTGGGTGCGGGCCGGTGGCGGGGCGGTTGCCGGGGGGCGGCCAAGAGGTTGCGGGGGGCGCCCGGGCGGCGCGGCGCGCCTGCCGGGACCGTCGAGGAACGGCAGGGGGCCGAGCGCGCGGGCCCCTCCGGCGGGCACCCTGCGAACGCGGGCCGCCACCATGCGCGTTCACCCGCCCTCGACATGTGGCGGAAAAGGGCGCTTTGCCGCCTGGTGTCCCCCGTGACGCATGGCGGAATTGCGCCATGCGTCCATCCCGCCTCGGTCAACTCTCCCCAAACATTGTTCTCTTGGGTAAAGCTGAGCGATCGTCCAGCACCGATTTCCGGACGATCGCGATCACAACCGGTCGCGCCTCGCCTGGTTCCTCCACCGACAAGGGATGCCGATGACCTCCGACTCCCCCCGCGCCCCGGGCGCCAGACGCCTGGCCCGCATCGCCGCGGCCACCGGCGTGGTGGCCGCGCTCTGCGCGGCCGGACCGCTGCCCCTGGCCGCCGCCGCCGAGGGCGGTCCCGTCCCCTCCGGCCCGGCCGTCCGGCCGGCGAGCGCGAAACTCGGCGCCGACGACGCCGGTCTGCTCGCCACGGCCAAGGCCGACGGCGCCAAGAACGTCACGATGATGATCGCGACCGCGCCCGGGAAGACCGAGCAGGTCACCCGGCAACTGGACGCGGTCAGGGGCGGCTCGGTCGGCCTCACCCACGACGGGCTCGGCTACGTCCGCGCCACCGTGCCGACCGCCGCGGCCGACTCGGTGATCAGCGCGGCCGAGAAGCTGTCCTCGGTGCACGCCATCGACCTGCGCCAGGAGATACCGCTCGACGACCCGGCACCCGACGCGGGCACCTCCGAGAACGCGCAGGGCAAGAGCGCGCGGGGCAAGGGCGACAGCGCCGCCTACCCCGCGCCCGGCAGGAACACGCCCGCGGCCAACCCGTACAACCCGTCCTTCGAGACGGGCGCCGTCGACTTCGTGCGCCGCGACGCGCAGGCGGACGGCCGGGGCGTCACCATCGGCATCCTCGACTCCGGTGTGGACCTCGGTCACCCGGCGCTCCAGCGGACCACCACCGGCGAACGCAAGATCGTCGACTGGGTGACCGCGACCGACCCGATCATCGACGGCGACGCCACCTGGCGCCCGATGGTCAACCCGGTCTCCGGGCCGGCCTTCACCTACGGCGGCCAGAGCTGGAAGGCCCCGGCGGGATCGTACGAGATCAGCACCTTCAAGGAGTCCGCGACCGCGGGCGGCGACGCCAAGGGCGACGCCAACCGCGACGGCGACACCACCGACTCCTGGGGCGTCCTGTACGACCCGGCGGCCGGCACCGTCCGCGTCGACCTGAACAACAACAACGACTTCACCGACGACACGCCGATGAAGCCGTACAAGGACGGTTTCCAGGTCGGCTACTTCGGCACCGACGACCCGAAGACGGACGTCGTCGAGCGGCAGCCGTTCGTCGTGCAGATCCGCAAGGACGTGCCGATGGACCCCTACGGCGGGTCCTGGACCGGCAAGAAGGCCGACTTCGTCAACATCGGCGTCATCGAGTCCGAGCACGGCACCCACGTCGCCGGCATCACCGCCGCCAACGGCCTGTTCGGCGGGAAGATGAACGGCGCGGCCCCCGGCGCGAAGATCGTCTCCTCGCGCGCCTGCACCTGGAGCGGCGGCTGCACCAACGTGGCGCTCACCGAGGGCATGATCGACCTCGTCGCGAACCGCGGCGTCGACATCGTCAACATGTCCATCGGCGGCCTGCCGGCCCTCAACGACGGCAACAACGCGCGCGCCGAGCTGTACACCCGCCTGATCGACACCTACGGCGTCCAGCTCGTCATCTCCGCGGGCAACTCCGGCCCCGGCGCCAACACCATCGGCGACCCGGGCCTGGCCGACAAGGTGATCTCGGTCGGCGCCGGCATCTCCAAGGAGACCTGGGCCGCGAACTACGGCTCCGCCGTGCGGACGCAGTACGCGATGATGCCGTTCTCCTCGCGCGGCCCGCGTGAGGACGGCGGCTTCACGCCCACGCTGGTCGCCCCCGGCGCGGCGATCAACACCACCCAGACCTGGCTGCCGGGCTCCCCGGTCGCCGAGGCGGGCTACTCGCTGCCGGCCGGCTACTCGATGCTCCAGGGCACCTCGATGGCCTCCCCGCAGGCCACCGGCGCCTCCGCGCTGCTGCTGAGCGCCGCCAGGCAGCAGCACATCGACCTGACCCCGGCGAAGCTGCGCACCGCGCTCACCTCGACCGCCCACCACATCCCGGGCGCCCAGGCCTACGAGGAGGGCGCCGGCCGGATCGACGTCGTGGACGCCTGGAACGCGATCCGCCGCGGCGCCGCCGCCCACGAGTACACGGTCCGGGCCCCCGTCGACACCGCGATCGACTACGCCCTGAAGACCCCCGGCTACGGCACCGGCCTCTACGACCGCGAGGGCGGCCTGAAGGCGGGCCAGAAGAAGACCTACGACATCACGGTCACCCGCACCTCCGGCCCGGACCGGGCGGTGTGGCACACACTGCGCATCGCGAACAACACCGGCCACACCTTCCGTGTCGTCGGTTCGCCCCTGGTGCGGCTGCCGCTGAACGAGCCGGTGACCGTCAAGGTGCAGGCCGCTCCCCGCTCGGCGGGCCTCAAGAGCGCGATCCTGGAGGTCGACGACCCCTTCACCACCGGCGTCGACCAGCAGATCCTCACCACCGTCGTGGTCGCGGACCCGGTCCGGTACACCTACTCCGACACGTCCTCGGTGGAGCGCAACAGCACCCGCTCCTACTTCCTGACCGTGCCCGAGGGCGCCAAGTCGCTGGAGGTCGCGATCGGCGGGCTGAAGGACAAGAGCCAGACCCGCTTCATCGCCGTCCACCCCTACGGCGTCCCGGTCGACAACACCTCGACGCCGTACTGCTACAACAACTACCTGGACGGCAACGGCTGCAAGCCCGACGTCCGCTCCTACGCCGACCCGCAGCCGGGCGTGTGGGAGGTCGAGGTCGAGGCGCGCCGCACCTCGCCGCTGCTCGACAACCCCTACCGGCTGGACGTCGCCGTGCTGGGCGCGTCCTTCGACCCGCAGACCGTGACCGTGCCCGAGGCGAAGGCCGGCACGCCGGTCACCGCCTCCTGGAAGGTGACCAACGCCTACGCCGCCCTGGACGGCAAGCTGGTCGGCGGTCCGCTGGGTTCCGCCAAGTCGGACCGGCCCACCGTGCGCAACGGTGAGAAGCAGACCACGACCGTGACCGTCCCCGAGGGCGCCAAGTCGCTCGATGTCGCCATCGGCGGGGTCTCGGACAAGTCGGCCGACCTGGACCTGGTGGTCTACGACGCGAACGGCAAGGAGGCCGCGAAGTCCGCGGACGGCGACTCCGAGGAATCGGTGTCGATCGCCTCGCCGGCGGCCGGCACGTACACCGTGGAGGTCACCGCGTACTCGGTACCCTCCGGTTCCACGGCGTACGACTACCGGGACGTGTTCTTCTCCGCCGCGCTCGGCACCGTGTCGGTGGACGAGTCGGCGGCGGTCAAGCTGGGCACCGGGGCGTCGGCGACGGTGACCGGCCAGGTCACCGCCGCGGCCCAGGCGCCCGAGGGACGCGAGTTCTTCGGGCAGGTGCAGCTGGTGAACGCGCGGGGCACCGTGGCGGGCACCGGCAGCGTGAAGATCGGCAAGGTCCTGCCGTAACCACGGCGACCGGCCGGTGGCCGCCACGGCCACCGGCACCGGTCGGACCGGCGGGACCGGCGGGACCGGTGGGACCGGTGTGACCGGTGGGACCGGTGAGACCGGTGAGACCGGTGAGACCGGTGAGACCGGTGAGACCGGTGAGACCGGTCGGGGGCGGGCGTCCGTGCGGGCGCCCGCCCTTCGCCGTTCCCGGTCGCCGCCGCCCTTCGCCACACCCGGCCACCCCGGCCGCCCGGCCGCCCGCCCTCCGCCGCCCGTGTCGTTGCGTACGTCACATCGCCGTATACGGCCGGATCGCACGGGCAGGCACCGAGCAGCACAGCTTGCGGTCGGCGCGCCCGGGCGGGCGAATTTCTGCAGCTCACCCGGGGTGCCCGCCGCAGAACCGCAACCGCGCGGCTGCCGGACTCGTCCCTTTCTGCGGGACGCCGGCGGGCACGCGGCGCAAAGAAGTGGACACCCGGGCCGGGGTCGGCCGCATGATGGAAAGGCCGCGGCCGGGCGACACGCACGGCACACGCACGTACAGCACACGCCAAGGGAGACACCGTGAGGGTCGGAATCGTCGGAGCCACCGGTCAGGTCGGCACGGTCATGCGCAGGATCCTCACGGAGCGCGACTTCCCGCTCACGGAGCTGCGCCTGTTCGCCTCGGCCCGCTCGGCGGGGACGGTCCTGGACGGCGTGACGGTGGAGGACGCGTCGACCGCCGACTACACCGGCCTGGACATCGTGCTGTTCTCGGCGGGCGGCGCCACCTCCAAGGCACTGGCCGAGAAGGTCGCCGCGCAGGGCGCCGTGGTGATCGACAACTCCTCGGCCTGGCGCCGCGACCCGGACGTGCCGCTGGTGGTCTCCGAGGTGAACCCGCACGCCGTCGCGGACCGCCCCAAGGGCATCATCGCCAACCCGAACTGCACGACCATGGCCGCGATGCCCGTGCTGAAGCCGCTGCACGCCGAGGCGGGGCTTCAGGGCCTGGTCGTCGCCACCTACCAGGCGGTGTCCGGCTCGGGCCTCGCGGGCGTGGCCGAGCTGCACGGCCAGACCCAGAAGGTCGTCGCGGACGCCGACAAGCTGACCCACGACGGCGCGGCCGTGGACTTCCCCGAGCCGGCCGTCTACAAGCGCCCGATCGCCTTCAACGTGCTGCCCTTCGCCGGCAACCTCGTCGACGACGGCCTGAACGAGACCGACGAGGAGCAGAAGCTCCGCCACGAGTCCCGCAAGATCCTGGAGATCCCGGAGCTGAAGGTCTCCGGCACCTGCGTGCGCGTACCCGTCTTCTCCGGCCACTCCCTTCAGGTCAACGCGCGTTTCGCCCGCCCGATCAGCGTGGAGCGCGCCACCGAGCTGCTGGCCGGCGCCCCGGGCGTCGCCCTCTCCGACATCCCCACCCCGCTCCAGGCCGCCGGCCAGGACCCGTCCTACGTCGGCCGCATCCGCCGCGACGAGACGGCGGGCAACGGCCTGGCGCTGTTCGTCTCCAACGACAACCTGCGCAAGGGCGCGGCCCTGAACGCGGTGCAGATCGCGGAGCTGGTGGCGGCCGAGCTGAAGGGCTGACCCGCCGGCCGCCGCCCGCCCCGGCGTCAGGGCCTGCGCACCTCGTAGAGGAAACAGCCGTACTCGACGGCCCGGACGTGGACCAGTGCCACGTCCGGGTCGTCGAACGCCTGCGCGAGGGCAGTGGCGAGGTGGGCGGTGCCCGGCTCCACCAGCCGCCCGCCCAGGATGCGTCCCGCGGCCGAGTAGCGGCGCACCACCCGGTGCGCGTTCGTGAAGGGAAGGCCCGCGCCCTCCGGCCCCGCGCTGCCCGGCCCCGCGCCCTCCGGCCCAGCCCCCCGCGGCCCCGCGCACTCCCGCCCGTGGACGAAGACGGGCCCCTGCTCGTCGTACGCCCCCGGCGCGGCGCCCGTCTCGGCCGCCCAGCGCCGCAGCGGCGCGTAGCTGACCAGCGCGATCACCTCGCCCGGCTCGCTCCTGCGCAGGCAGCACCGCAGCGGCGCGCCGCCCTCCTCGTCGGTGAACGGCGCCGCCGGGCGTCCGGCGTCGTCCCGCTCCCGCAGTTCCGCCAGCACGGCCGGGCCGATGGCACGGGCGCGGCCGGCCGACCGCTCTTCCACTTCTCGCATCGCTTCCGCTGTCGTCATGCCTCCAGGCTCGCCTGTTCGAACGCCGTCCACCGGCGGAAATCGGTCGTCGCGTCGGGCGCGGGTCGCATGGAAGGATGACGCAATCCACACATCACGAGGAGATGACCGCGTGCCTGGCACAAACCTGACTCGCGAAGAGGCGCAGCAGCGGGCGAAGCTGCTCACCGTTGACTCGTACGAGATCGATCTCGACCTCTCCGGCGCGCAGGAGGGCGGTACCTACCGGTCCGTGACCACGGTGCGCTTCGACGTCGCCGAGGACCGCGCCGAGTCCTTCATCGACCTGATCGCCCCGGCCGTCCACGAGGTGACCCTCAACGGCGACGCGCTGGAGCCGGCGGAGGTCTTCAAGGACTCCCGCATCGCCCTGCCCGGCCTGCTCCAGGGCCGCAACGTCCTGCGGGTCGTCGCCGACTGCGCCTACACCAACACCGGTGAGGGCCTGCACCGCTTCGTCGACCCGGTCGACGACCAGGCGTACCTGTACACGCAGTTCGAGGTGCCGGACGCCCGCCGGGTCTTCGCCTCCTTCGAGCAGCCGGACCTGAAGGCCACCTTCCAGTTCACCGTGAAGGCGCCCGAGGGCTGGACCGTCGTGTCCAACTCGCCCACCCCCGAACCGCAGGACAACGTCTGGGTGTTCGAGCCGACGCCGCGCATCTCGACGTACATCACCGCGCTGATCGTCGGCCCGTACCACAGCGTGCACAGCACGTACGAGAAGGACGGGCAGTCCGTGCCGCTGGGCATCTACTGCCGGCCCTCGCTCGCCGAGTTCCTCGACGCGGACGCGATCTTCGAGGTCACCCGGCAGGGCTTCGACTGGTTCCAGGAGAAGTTCGACTACGCCTACCCGTTCGCCAAGTACGACCAGCTCTTCGTGCCCGAGTTCAACGCGGGCGCGATGGAGAACGCGGGCGCGGTCACCATCCGCGACCAGTACGTCTTCCGGTCCAAGGTGACCGACGCGGCGTACGAGGTGCGGGCGGAGACGATCCTGCACGAGCTGGCCCACATGTGGTTCGGCGACCTGGTCACCATGGAGTGGTGGAACGACCTGTGGCTGAACGAGTCGTTCGCCACCTACACCTCCATCGCCTGCCAGGCGCACGCCCCCGGCTCGCGCTGGCCGCACTCGTGGACGACCTTCGCCAACTCCATGAAGACGTGGGCCTACCGGCAGGACCAGCTGCCCTCCACCCACCCGATCATGGCGGACATCAACGACCTGGACGACGTCCTCGTCAACTTCGACGGCATCACCTACGCCAAGGGCGCCAGCGTCCTCAAGCAGCTGGTGGCGTACGTCGGCATGGACGAGTTCTTCCGCGGCGTGCAGGCGTACTTCAAGCGGCACGCCTACGGCAACACGCGCCTGTCCGACCTGCTGGGCGCCCTGGAGGAGACCTCCGGGCGTGACCTGAAGACCTGGTCGAAGAAGTGGCTGGAGACGGCCGGGATCAACATCCTGCGCCCGCGGATCGAGACGGACGCCGACGGGGTCATCACCTCCTTCGCCGTCCGCCAGGAGGCCCCCGCCCTGCCCGCGGGCGCCAAGGGCGAGCCGGTGCTGCGCCCGCACCGCATCGCGATCGGCCTGTACGACCTCGACGAGGCGAGCGGCAAGCTGGTGCGCGCCGAGGACGGCCGGATCGAGCTGGACGTGGACGGCGAACTGACCGCCGTACCGCAGCTGGCCGGCCGGCGCCGTCCGGCGGTCGTCCTGCTCAACGACGACGACCTGTCCTACGCCAAGGTCCGCCTGGACGAGCAGTCGCTGGCGTTCGTCACCGAGCACCTCGGCGACTTCGCGTCCTCGCTGCCGCGCGCCCTGTGCTGGGCCTCCGCCTGGGACATGACCCGCGACGGCGAGCTGGCCACCCGCGACTACCTGTCCCTGGTGCTGTCCGGGATCGGCAAGGAGTCCGACATCGGCGTGGTGCAGTCGCTGCACCGCCAGGTGAAGCTGGCCATCGACCTGTACGCCGACCCGGCCGCCCGTGATGCCCTGCTCACCCGCTGGACCGACGCCACGCTGGCCCACCTGCGCGCCGCCGAGGCGGGCAGCGACCACCAGCTCGCGTGGGCGCGCGCCTTCGCGGCGACCGCCCGCACCCCCGAGCAGCTCGATCTGCTCAACGCCCTGCTGGAGGGCACGCAGACCATCGAGGGCCTGGCCGTCGACACGGAGCTGCGCTGGGCGTTCGTGCAGCGGCTCGCGGCGGTGGGCCGGTTCGACGAGGCGGAGATCGCCGGCGAGTACGAGCGGGACAGGACCGCCGCCGGTGAGCGGCACGCGGCCACCGCCCGCGCCGCCCGGCCGACCGAGGAGGCCAAGGCGGAGGCCTGGGCGTCGGTCGTCGACTCCGACAAGCTCCCCAACGCCGTCCAGGAGGCGGTCATCGCGGGCTTCGTCCAGACCGACCAGCGCGAGCTGCTGGCGCCGTACACCGAGCGGTACTTCGAGGTGCTCAAGGACATCTGGGCCTCCCGCTCCCACGAGATGGCCCAGCAGATCGCGGTCGGCCTGTACCCGGCGGTCCAGGTCGAGGAGGACACGCTGCGCCGCACCGACGAGTGGCTGGCCTCCGCCGCCCCGAACGCGGCCCTGCGCCGGCTGGTCTCCGAGTCGCGCGCGGGTGTCGAGCGCTCGCTGAAGGCCCAGGCGGCGGACGCGGCGGCGAAGTAGCGGCGGCGCGACAGGCGCGGTGGCGCGCCGTACGCGCGGCACGGCATGTGGGGGGGGGCGCCCGGTCTCGGCGGGGCGCCCCCCTTGCGGGTACGGCGCCCGGTCTGGGCCGGGGCTCCCTTGCCAGTGCGACGCCCGGTCCGGCCCGGGTGCCCCTGGGCGACGCCCGGTCCCTGGCCGGCCTTCCTGCGCGGCGCCCGGTCCCGGCCGGGTGCCCCTGCCGGTGTGACGCCCGGTACCGTCGGGCGCCCCACGTGCCGGTGCGGCGCCGGTCTCGGCCGGGTCCCCCCGCCGGCGCGGCGTCCCGTACCGGCCGGGGCCGCGGGCGTCCGGGGGTCAGGCCGGCTGTTCCTGGCCGGTGAGGCCGGCGGCCGCCGTCCGCAGGGCCGCCAGGACCGTCCTGCGCGCGGGCGCGTCCCGCGCTCCCTTCCGCAGGGCCGCGACCACGTGCCGGTACGGGCGGTCCGCGCCCAGGGCGCGCATCACGACCCCGTCCCGGCGCACGGCCGCCATGCGGGGCACGAGGGCCACGCCCATGCCCGCCTCCACCATCGCCAGGATCGCGGTCCACCCGGCCGCCGAGTGCCCCTGGTACGGGCTGAACCCGGCGGCCTCGCAGGCCGTCCGCGTGATGTCCGACCAGGGACCGCTGCCGCCGAAGATCCACGCCTCGGCCGCGAGGTCTGCCAGGCGCACCCGGGGCGCCGCGGCCAGCGCGTGGTCCGGCGGGAGGGCGAGGTCGAGCGGGTCGGCCAGCAGCGGCACCCGCGTGAAGCCCGGGTCCACCGGGGTCGGCGCGTGCGCGGCCAGCGACAGCGCGAGGTCCACCTCACCGGCGGCCAGCAGGTCGTACGCCTCGCCCGCCTCCGCCTCCCGCACCCGCACGGTCACCCCCGGGTGCGTCGCCCGCAGTGCCCGCGCGGCCGGCACGACGAGGGCGGGCACCGCGGTCGAGAAGGCCCCGACCCGCACCTCGCCGGTCTCTCCGTGCGCGTACGCGGACAGTTCGGCCTCCGCGCGCTCCAGTTGCTCGAACACCGCCTCCGCGTGCCGCAGCACGAGCCGGGCCGCGTCCGTGAGCCGCACCCGCCGTCCCTGCGCCTCCAGCAGGGGCACTCCGAGCTGGGCCGCCAGGTTGGTCAGCTGCTGGGAGACGGCGGACGGGGTCATGTGCAGCGCCTCGGCCGTCGCGGTCACGGTCCCCCGCTCCCCCAGCGTCCGCAGGATGCGCAGCTTCCGGATCTCCCACTCGGCCATGGCGGCAACCTATACGCCGCGGCCGGGGCGGGCGGCGCCACCGCGGGCCTCAGCGGCGCGAGGCGGTCCCGAGGACGACACCGCCGAGGATCAGCGCCATGCACAGCGCCTGCAGCGGGCCGACCGCCTCGCCGAGCAGCGCCCAGGAGAGCAGGGCCACGCAGACCGGCTGGAGGTAGTACACCAGTCCGGCGCGGGTGGGTCCGACGAGGGAGATCGCCTTGTTCCAGGAGAAGAAGGCGACGGCGGAGGACAGCACGCCGACGTAGAGGAGGGGCAGGACCGTGCCGGGCCGGACGTCGAAACCGCCCTGGACCGCGACGCTGGCCACCTGCACGGGCAGCAGCATGACGGTGCCGAACAGGAACGTGGTGAACAGGAAGGCGGCTCCGGCCAGTTCGGCGGGGCGGCGGCGCAGCAGGGCGCTGTAGGAACCGAACGAGCAGGCCGCCGCGATCATCCACAGGTCCCCGGCGGAGAACGACGCCGCGCCTCCTTTGCCGATGAGCAGCACCACACCCGCGCAGGCGGTCAGCAGGCCGGTGACCCGGCGCGCGCCGAGCCGTACGCCGCCCGCCCGTTCGAGGACCGCCATCAGCACCGGGGAGGCTGCCATGATCATGCCCATGTTGGCGGCCGGGGTGGTCAGTCCGGCCTGGTTGACCAGGGTGTTGTAGACGGTGACGCCGAGCAGGGAGGCCAGCAGCACGAAGCGCAGGTGGCGGCGGACCAGTGCGCGCTGCCGCCAGGCGGCGCGGGCACCGAAGGGGGCCACGGCGACGAGCGCCACGACCCAGCGCCAGAAGGCGTGCTGCACAGGCGGCACGCTGTCGTGCAGCGCCCGGGAGGTGACGAAGCTGCCCGCCCAGACCACGGTGGCGAGGGCGGCGAGCGCGAGGCCGAGTGCGGCCGGCCGGGGGGCGCGGACACCGGAGGGCGGGGCGGGGGTGCCGGAGGCGGGAGCGCCGGAGGCGGGGGTGCCGGGAGTGGGAGCTGGGGCGTTGGAGGCGGGGGCGTTGGACGCGGGGGCCGGGGGGCCGGAGGCGGGGGCGCTGGGGCCGGGGTTGCTGGGCGCGGGGGTGGGGGTGGGTGTGGTCCGGTGCAGGGCTTCGGCCACGTGGGTCCTTTCGCTGTGCGGGGGCGGGACGACGAGCCCACCGTGACAGCGACCGACCTGTCAGGTCCATCGAATCTTTTCGAGCATTCCTTTCAGCCCACCTGAAAGGTGCGGGAAGGGGCGGGTGAGGGGCAGCGCCGTTGCGACGCCTCTGCCGGTCAGCCCACGTGCCTGGCGAGCGCCGCCTCGATCGCGGCCGGGTCGGCCGTGTCCGCCGCCCAGGCCACGTAGCCGTCGGGGCGGACCAGCAGGGCCGTACGGCGCCCGCTCGCCCAGCGTGCGACGGCCAGCCGCCCGGCGCGGCTCTCCCCCGCCTCGTGGGCGTCAGGTGTCACGAGGGCGAAGCGGCCGCCGCGCAGCGCCTCGTAGAGCCGGCCGCCCCCGGCGAGCGCCACGTCCGGGGCCCGGACACCGACGAGCCGGTGCGAGCCGCGCGGCGCGCGGTACCGGTAGGCGATCCCGGTGACCTGACCGGCGGCCAGCCGGCGGGCCGGCGGGAAGACGTCGAGAACGGCGACGAGCGCGGCGCGCAGCGCCCGGGTCCAGGGACGCCTGGCCATGGCGAGCCGCACGATGCCACCGCTGCTGCGCAGCACGGCCCTGCCGACCGGATGGCGTTCGGCCTGGTAGGTGTCCAGGAGCGCGTCGGGTGCGCGGCCGGTGACGACCTGGGCGAGCTTCCAGCTGAGATTGGCCGCGTCCTGCAGGCCGGTGTTCATGCCCTGTCCGCCGGCGGGGCTGTGCACGTGGGCGGCGTCCCCGGCGAGGAGGACCCGGCCGACGCGGTAGGCGGGCGCCTGGCGCTCGTCGCTGTGGAAACGGGACGTCCAGCGGGCGTCGTGCATGCCGAAGTCGCGGCCCAGGGCGAGCCGGGTGATCTCCTTGACCTCGTCGAGCCCGACGGGCGTGTCGTCGGGCACGTCACGGTCGCGGCGCCAGCAGATGACGCGGTGGTAGCCGTCGCCGAACGGCGCGAGGAAGGCGAACGCGTTCCCGACCGCGTTGACGGTCAGCAGCGTCTCGAGCGGCTCGGCCAGCCGTACGTCCGCCAGGACGACGGAACGGATCACCGACCGCCCCGGGAACGGCAGCCCGATCCCCGCCCGCACCGCGCTTCGCATCCCGTCCGCGCCGACCGCGTACGCCGCCCGCAGCGCCCCGGTCCGCCCGTCGGCGCCCCGCACCTCCACGGTGACGCCGTCCGCGTCCTGGGACAGCCCGGTCACCTCGGTCTCGTAGCGGAAGTCCACCCCGTTCTCGGCCGCGCGCCGCTCCAGCACCTCCTCCACCTCGTACTGCGGCAGGACGAGGACGTGACGGTAACGGGAGGGCAGAGCGGTGAGGTCGATGGCGAGCCGGCCGAAGAGCTCCAGCCGGTCCAGGGGGCGGCCGACGGCCTCCAGGCGGTCGGCCAGGCCGCGGGCGTCGAGCATTTCGAGGGTGCGGGCGTGCAGGACGAACGCGCGGGAGAGGTTGCTGATCCGGTGCGGGCGCTTCTCGACGAGGGTGACGGGCACCCCGGCGGCGGCGAGGTCGCCGGCCAGCAGCAGCCCGGTGGGGCCGGCGCCTACGACGATCACGGGAGCGCTCACGGGAGAGGCCGGAGGGGCAGGCGAAGCCTCAGAGGTCTGAGGGGTGTGAGAGGTCTGAGAGGTTTGAGAGGTGGCAGAGGCAGGAGGGGTCATCGGGGCCTCCTCGAAGGCTACGCATAAGCCAACAGTTGTTGACCAACGTCCACTGCCAAGGTAACTCCGGGGCGGGAGCGCGTCAACGGTTGTTGGCATACGCGCGTGGGCGTACGGCTGTCGGCCTCCGCCTACGGGTCAACGCTCGTTGGTGCATGGCGGGTGGCCTGCGCTTACTGGCCCGCACCCGTAGGCCCACGGCCGTTGGCCAGTGCTTGCTGACCAACGGCCGCGGGCGGACATCCGTAGGTCTACGCATACCGACCAACATTTGTGGGCACGCGCGCAAGCGTTGACCTCCGCACGGAGACCAACGCCCGTTGATGCACACCCGGTGGCCTGCACAGGCGAGCCAGCACTCGTTGACACACGACCGTTGGCCTGCACAGGTGGGCCAGCACTCGTTGACACACGACCGTTGGCCTGCACAGGTGGGCCACCACTCGTTGACACACGACCGTTGGCCTGCACAGGTGGGCCACCACTCGTTGACACACGACCGTTGGCCTGCACAGCTGGGCCAGCACTCGTTGACACACGAGCATTGGCCTGCGCTTGTTGACAATACGCCCGTTGGCCTACGGTTGTTGGCATGCCTAGCCAAGCCTCACCCGGCCCCACCTCCGCCTCTTCGCCCGCCCCCGCCCCAGGCACCCCGCCCACACCGGCGGCTCCCGCCCCCGCCCCCGCCCGCCGGTCCGATGCCACCCGTGCCGCCATCCTCACCGCCGCGCGGACGCGGTTCGCGACGGACGGGTACGAGCGGGCCACCATCCGGGCGATCGCCAAGGACGCGCGGATCGATCCGTCCATGGTCATGCGCTACTACGGCAACAAGGAGGGCCTGTTCGCGGCGGCCGTCTCCGTCGACCTGCGGCTGCCGGACCCGTCGGCGCTGCACCGCGACGAGGCCGGCCACGCGCTCGTCTCCCACTTCCTGGCCCTGTGGGAGGAGAACGGCGAACTGACGGCGATCCTGCGGGTCGGGGTCACGAACACCGCCGGGGCCGAGCGGTTGCAGCGTGTGTTCCGGGAGCAGTTGCTGCCGGTCGCCCGCGCGCTGTGCCCGGATCCCGAGCAGGTGCCCGCGCGGGCGGCCCTGTGCGCGTCGCAACTGCTCGGACTGGCCCTCACCCGCTACGTCCTGCGCATCCCCGCGGCGGTCGCACTGGCGCGCGAGGAGGTCCTGGCGTGGCTGGCGCCCACCGTCCAGCGGTACCTGACGGCTCCCAGCCCCTGACGGCTCGCCCCCGCCGGCTCCCCGCCCCTGACGGCAGGCGGAAGAACGCACGGAGGGCGCCCGTTCCGCCCCGGTACGGCGTTGCGTACGCGGGGCGGGACGGGCGCCCTCGGTGGGAGACCAGCAGGTCCCGGGCGGACCGTGGCCGGAAGTGGGTGTCAGGCCTTGACGTCCACGTTCCGGCTGGTGCTCTGCTGCTTGTGGGACTTGTCCAGCACCATGACCAGACCCGCGATGATCACGAACAGGGCGAGCGGGATACCGACGAAGAGGCCCAGCGTCTCGGCGACGCCCAGACCCTTGCCGGGGTCGTCACCGTCGTCGCGGGTCACCGCGAGCGCGGGGGACGACATGAGCAGCATCATCAGCGTCGTACCGGCCGCCAGGGTGCCGGCGCGCAGGGCGTTCTTCTTGTCCACGATGCAAAAGTAGCGAACGCCGGAACGGGGCGCGCGTCCGGGGTGCCGTATGGACGCGGCAGCTGTCCGCGCGCCCCCGCGCTCACCCCTCCGCCCCCGCCGTACCACGCGCTCCCCCGTCCGCTCCCGTGCCTGCTCCCGTGCCCGTGGTCCCGGCGCGCAGCACGTCCGTCAGCGCGTGCAGGCGGGGTGCGGCGGCGAAGTCCTCCAGCGTCACGGGCCGGCCCTCGGCGTCGGCCACGGGCAGCCGCCAGTTCGGGTACTCGTACCAGGTGCCGGGAAGGTTCTGCGGGCGCCGGTCGCCGACGGCGTCGGGCAGCCAGAGGCCGACCATCCGGGCGGGGGTACGCAGCAGGAAGCGGTGCACGGCCCGGATCCCGGCCTCGATACGGGCCTCCGCCCCGGCCTCCTCCGCCGCACCGCCCCGGTCACCGACCCGGTCCCCGGCGTGGTGACCCGCCTGGTCCGCCTGGTCGCCGGCCCGGTGACCGTCCTGCTCGGCCTCCTCGAGCAGGCCCAGTTCGCCCAGCAGCGCCAGCCACTCCTCCGCATCGGCCGCCGCCTCCGCGCGTTCCTCCTCCAGGGAGCGGGTGAGCAGGCCGAGTCGGTGGCGCAGTGCGACGTGCTCGCCGGTGAGGCGGGCGGCGGTGGGCGGCAGGTCGTGCGTGGTGGCCGTCGCCAGGCAGTCGGCCCGCCAGCGCCCGGGCGGCAGGGGTCGGCCGTCGCCGTCCCAGTCCCGTTCGAACCACAGCACGGAGGTGCCGAGCACGCCCCGCCGGTCCAGGGTCTCGCGCACGCCGGGCTCGACGGTGCCGAGATCCTCCCCGATCACCACGGCCCCCGCCCGCGAGGCCTCCAGCACCAGGGTCGCGAGCATCGCCTCGGCGTCGTAGCGGACGTACGTGCCCTCCGTGGGCGGGCGGCCCTGCGGGACCCACCACAGCCGGAACAGGCCCATGACGTGGTCGATGCGCAGGGCGCCGGCGGAGCGGAACAGGGCGCGCAGCAGGCGGCGGAACGGGGCGTAGCCGGAGGCGGCGAGACGGTCGGGGCGCCACGGCGGAAGGCCCCAGTCCTGACCGCGCGCGTTGAAGGCGTCGGGGGGCGCGCCGATGGACATGCCCGCGGCGAAGTGGTCCTGCTGCGCCCAGGCGTCGGCCCCGCCGGGGTGCACGCCCACGGCGAGGTCGTGCACGATCCCGATCGGCATGCCCGCCTCGCGGGCGGTGCGCTGGGCGGCGGTGAGCTGCTCGTCGGTGAGCCAGGCGAGGCGGGCGTGGAAGTCGACGCGGTCGGACAGTTCGGCGCGGGCGCGGGCGGTGTCGGCCGAGCGGGGGTCCCTGAGTCCCTCGGGCCAGCGGCTCCAGTCGGGGCCGTGCACCTCGGCGAGCGCGCACCAGGTGGCGTGGTCCTGCAGTGCCCGGCCCTCGCGGGCGCGGAAGGCGTCGTAGGCGGCGGCGCGGCCGGGGCCCAGTGGTACCCGGTGCAGCACTTCCAGGGCCTGGCGTTTGAGGTCCCACACCGCGTCCCGGTCGATCAGGGCGCCCTTGTCGAGGACGTCGGCGCGCAGCCGTTCGGCCTGTTCCCGCAGGGCGCACAGCCGGTCGCGGTCGGTCTGGCCGGCGGCGTAGGGGAACTCGGGGACGTCCTCGACGCGCAGGTGCACGGGGTCGGGGAAGCGGCGGGAGGAGGGGCGGTAGGGCGAGGGGTCGGTGGGGGTGCCGGGGACGGCCGCGTGCAGCGGGTTGACCTGCACGAAACCGGCTCCGAGTGCCCGTCCGGCCCAGCCGCTCAGCTCGGCGAGGTCGCCCAGGTCGCCCATGCCCCAGGAGCGCCGTGAGAGCAGGGAGTAGAGCTGGACGAGCAGTCCGTAGGAGCGTTCGGGCGGGGTGGGGAGCCGGGGCGGGGCGACGATCAGGTGGGACTCGCCGGTGCGGCCGTCGGGGGCGGTGGCGGTGAGGCGGTGGACGCCCGGGGGGAGGCCGTCGGCGGTGCGGCGGGGCTCGCCCTGCTCGGTGACGACGGCGAGGCGGGTGCCGGCCGGCAGCGCGGCGAGGGCCTGCGCGGGGCCGCTGTCGCTCCAGGAGACGACGGTGCGGGGCAGCAGGCGTTCCCGCAGTTCGCGCGTGCGGGCGGTGAGCGCGGCGCGGGCCGCCGCGGGGCTGCTCGCGTCGACGTCCAGGGCGGCCAGCGCCGCGACGACGGCGGTGGTCGAGGCGGCCACCGTGCGCCCCGGTGAGGGGCTGTAGGAGGTGGCGACGCCGTGCAGCGCTGCGAGCCGGGTGAGGTCGTCGTCCCCGGAGGGCTCGGCCGGCCGTGGCGCTGTCATCTACCGCTCCGCGCCGCAGGGGTCGGTGTCGGCGGTGGACTCGCTGGTCAGCGGCGCGGCCTCGGCGAAGGGCGGCTCACTGGTCAGCGGTTCGGCGTCGGGCAGCGGCGGCTCGCTGGTGAGGGGGGCCTCGGCGTAGGCGGCCTCCGAGGTGAAGACGTCGGTGAAGGCGTCCGTCTGCGGCTCGTCGAGGTGGAGGCCGTCGGGGGTGGACGCGTCCGGGCGGTGGTCGGCGGGCGGCCGGTGCTCGGGGGCCGGACCCGCCCCGGGTTTGGGCAGGGCGGCCTCCGGCCCGGCCGGATCGGACAGGGCGGTGTCGGACAGGGCCGGGAGCAGAAGATGGGCCGGTGCGGTCACGGGTGTCTCCTTGTTCGAGGTGCGGCATCGAGCGGATTACCGCAGCCCTACCCAGTGCGCGCGAGGGCAGGCGCACCAATGCGAACTACGTGCTCCTGGTCACATTCCCCGCCACCCTTGCCCGGGCAAACCCGGCATAGAGCCACCATTCCCTGCCCGGCTTTCATCCTCGGGCCCGGGGCCCGCCCCGGCGGTCGGCGGGCGGCTGTTCACCGAGGGCGCGGCCGGCGTGAGCTGCCCCGCCCGAGCCGGGCGCCCTCCGATATGACCGCGAAGGCCCGGCTCGTCAGGCGGAGATGCCGTCGATCCGGGCCAGGGCGTCGTCCGCGCCGTAGGGCTGCAAGTAGGGCAGCCAGCGCGGGTCGCGGTGTCCGGTGCCGATGATGCGCCAGGCCAGACCGGTGGGCGGGGCCGGCTTGTGCCGCAGGCGCCAGCCCAGTTCGACGAGGTGGCGGTCGGCCTTGACGTGGTTGCAGCGGCGGCAGGAGGCCACCACGTTGTCCCAGGCGTGCTGGCCGCCGCGGGAGCGCGGGATGACGTGGTCGACGCTGGTGGCGACGCCGCCGCAGTACATGCACCGGCCGCCGTCGCGCGCGAACAGCGCCCTGCGGGTCAGTGGAACGGGCCCCCGGTAGGGAACCCGCACGAAGCGCTTGAGCCGGACCACGCTGGGTGCGGGGACGGTGACGGTCGCGCTGTGCAGATGGGCGCCGGACTCCTCGATGCAGACTGCCTTGTTCTCCAGCACGAGGACGAGCGCGCGGCGGAGCGGTACGACGCCGAGGGGCTCGTACGACGCGTTGAGGACCAGGACATGCGGCACAGGGGCCTCCTTGTACGCCGGCGGCGCGTGGCTCGCGCCGGGACGATCTGCAGTCAGTCTCCCCTCATGCCTGGTGAACGCGCCACCATGTCCCGGTAACGGGCTGGGAGTGTTTTCGACCACACCTCATACATCCCCCGGATCACGGTTCGCCCACACGGCCTGATCAGAGCGGGGTGCGCGCCCTGCCCACGGGATCCTCCTCGAAACTTCACGGGAACCCGCACACCGTGCCCCGTTAGTGTGGTTGCCCTGCCCGTCCGGTGACCTCTTCGTGACCCAGACGATATCGACTGCCGCGTTCGGATCGCGGCGCCGACGGGCGGACGCACCTGGAGGTACCTGCCGTGTCCTTGTCCGCCGTCCTGCCGGCCGCCGCCGGTTCGTCGCCGTCGCCGTCCCCCTCGGGGTCACCCTCGGTGACGGTGCCCACGCTCCAGGACGCCCAGGAGAGCGCGAACCAGGCCGCGAGCTGGGTCGAGCAGAACTGGTCCACGTGGCTGGCGATCGGCATGCGGGTCGTGCTGATCCTGGTGGTGGCGAGCGTGCTGCGCGTGGTGGTCCGGCGGGCCATCACCAAGCTGATCGAACGGATGAACCGCACCGCGCAGCAGGCGAGCGGCACCGCGCTGGGCGGTCTGCTGGTGAACGCGGAGCGGCGCAGGCAGCGCTCCGCCGCGATCGGTTCGGTACTGCGTTCGGTGGCGAGCTTCCTGATCATGGGCACGGCCGCGCTGATGGTGCTGTCCGCGTTCCAGATCAACCTGGCCCCGCTGCTGGCGTCCGCCGGTGTGGCGGGTGTCGCGGTCGGTTTCGGCGCGCGGAACCTGGTCACCGACTTCCTCTCCGGTGTCTTCATGATCCTCGAGGACCAGTACGGCGTCGGGGACACGATCGACGCGGGCGTCGCCTCCGGCGAGGTGATCGAGGTCGGTCTGCGCGTGACCAAGCTGCGCGGCGACAACGGTGAGATCTGGTACGTCCGCAACGGCGAGGTCAAGCGCATCGGCAACCTGTCCCAGGGCTGGGCGACGGCGGGTGTGGACGTGACCGTCAGGGCGAGCGAGGACCTGGACCGGCTCAAGGCGACGCTGAGCGAGGTCGCGGAGAAGATGGGCAAGGAGGAGCCCTGGAACGAGCTGCTGTGGAGCCCGATCGAGGTGCTCGGCCTGGACAGCGTGCTGATCGACTCCATGGTGGTGCGGGTCTCGGCCAAGACGATGCCGGGCAAGTCGACGGCCGTCGAGCGGGAGCTGCGCTGGCGCATCAAGCGCGCCTTCGACGCGGCCGACATCCGCATCGTGGGCGGTGCGACGGCCCCGGTGGACGAGGAGTCGGCCCCCGACCCGATGGCGGCGGTCGCCGCCCCGTCGGTGCACTCCGAACCGGCGTCCTCGGAGACCAGGACGGCCGCACCGGTCCCGCCGCAGCAGACGGCGGCCGGCAAGTAGGGGCACGGCCGCGGGGGCGGGACCAGGGGCGGGTCCGGCGGGGGCGGGTCCAAGAGGCGGGTCCGGCGGGTTCGGACGGGCGGGCAGAAGCCCAAGAGGCGGCCCGGTCCTCCGCAGCCGCAGCCCCGGGCCGTCCGCAACCGCAGCCGCAGCCCCGGACCGTCCGCAGCCGCTGCCGGGGGCCCTCCCCGAGAGCCCCCGGGTGCCACCCCCGCAACCGCCCCCGAAGCCCCCGCACATAACGAGTCCGTTGCCTCCCGTCCGCCCACTCTTGACGCCCCCTTCATCCCGGGCTTAGGTTCCTGGCACTCGAACAGTAAACTTTCCTAACAATGATCCTCGGTGATCTTCCAGTGCAGGGGGCGAGACGCATGGCAGGGACCACCGGCACACCGGGCACCCCGCGTGTCCTGCGCGCCATGAACGACCGGGCCGCCCTCGACCTGCTGCTGGAGCACGGGCCGCTGTCGCGCACCCGCATCGGCAAGCTCACCGGGCTGTCCAAGCCGACCGCCTCGCAGCTCCTGGCGCGCCTCGAGGCCGCCGGGCTGGTCCTGGCGACCGGCACCAGCGAGGGCCGGCCGGGGCCGAACGCGCAGCTGTACTCGGTCAACCCGGCCGCCGCGTACGCGGCCGGGCTCGACGTCAACCCGCACCGCATCCGCGCCGCGGTCGCCGACGTCACCGGCCGCACCGTCGGCGAGTTCCACCTGCCGACCCCCGGACGGCACCCCTCCCAGCCGGTCGTACGGCAGGTCACCGACGCGCTGGACGGCGCGGTGAAGGCGGCGGGCGTGGCCCGCGCCGACGTCCACCGCCTCGTCATCGGCACGCCCGGCGCCTTCGACCCCAACACCGGCCGCCTGCGCTACGCCTCCCACCTGCCCGGCTGGCACTCCCCCACGATCCTCGACGAGCTGGCCGCCGCGCTGCCGATGCCGGTGGAGTACGAGAACGACGTCAACCTCGTCGCCATCGCCGAGCAGCGCCTGGGCGCGGCCCGCGGCCACCAGGACTTCGTGCTGCTGTGGAACCAGGAGGGCCTCGGTGCCGCCCTGGTCCTGGGCGGCCGGCTGCACCGCGGCTGGACCGGCGGCGCCGGCGAGGTCGGCTTCCTGCCGGTTCCCGGCGCGCCCCTGTTCCGCCAGGTCACCAAGGCCAACAGCGGTGGCTTCCAGGACCTGGCCGGTTCGCAGGTCGTGCCGAAGCTGGCCCGCCGGCTCGGCATCGAGGACCTGCCCTCCGGCCCGTACGCCGAGGCCGCCGCCGAACTCGTCGCCCGCGCCGCCGACCACGCGGGCGGCCTGCACCGGGAACTCCTGACGGAGTACGCGACCCGGCTCGCCACCGGTCTGGCCTCCCTGGTGTCCGTCCTCGACCCCGAGCTGGTGGTGCTCAGCGGCAGCGCGCTCACCGCCGGCGGCGAGGTGCTGCGCGCCCTGGTCCAGGCCGAGCTGGAGGAACTGGCCGCCTCCCGGCCCCACCTGGTCGTGGGTGACGTACGAGAACGCCCCGTGCTGCGCGGCGCGCTGGAGAGCGCGCTCGCGGCCACCCGTGACGAGGTCTTCGACACCTCACGCTGAACCCCCGCGCCCCCTGCCGTCGTTCCCCCCGTTCCCCGTACTTACGTTCCTTCCCCCCCTTCCTCACCGCCCCCGCCCGTCCCAGGGAGATCCAGCCATGCCCGAAGTGTCCCGGAAAGCGGCCCTCGCGCTCGCCGCCTCCGCCTCCATCGCACTGTTCGCCACCGCCTGCACGGGCCAGCCGGACGCCGGTGCGAACGACGACGCCTCGAAAGACACGACGATCAACTTCTGGCACGCCTGGAGCGCGCCGAACGAGGTGAAGGCCGTCCAGTCGCTGATCGACGGCTTCGAGAAGGCGCACCCCAACATCCACGTCAACGTCGTCGGCAACATGACCGACGACAAGATGAACCAGGCGCTGCGCACCGGCGGCGACAAGGCGCCGGACGTGATCTCCTCCTTCACCACCAACAACGTCGGCAAGTTCTGTTCCTCGGGCGCGCTGGTCGACCTCAACCCCTTCTTCAAGAAGGCGGGCGTCGACCCGGAGAAGACCTTCCCGAAGGCGATGAACGAGTACACGCAGTTCGACGGCAAGCGCTGCACGGCGCCGCTGCTGGGCGACGCCTACGGGCTCTACTACAACAAGACGGCGTTCGACAGGGCGGGGATCAAGAGGGCGCCGAAGACCTGGTCCGAGTTCGAGGCGGACGCCAAGAAGCTGACGGTCCCCGACGGGGACGGCTACAAGCAGCTCGGTTTCATGCCGACCTACCACGGCTGGGAGTCCACGACCGAGCACCTCTTCGCGCAGTTCTCACCCGAGTACTTCGACGCGGACGGCAAGTCGAACGTCGCCAAGGACCCCGCCTTCGAAAAGGGTTACACCTTCCAGAAGAAACTCGTCGACGAACTCGGCGGGTTCCAGAAGCTGGAGAAGTTCCGCGCCACCCTCGGTGACGAGTGGGGCCCCAAGCACCCCTTCCACACCGGCCAGGTGGCCATGCAGCTCGACGGCGAGTGGCGCCTGGGCATGGCCGAGGAGGCCAAGCCGAAGTTCGAGGTCGGCGTGGCCCCGCTGCCCGTCCCGGACGACCAGGAGAGCCAGTACGGCAAGGGCTACATCACCGGCACCATCACCGGTATCGCCGCCACCAGCCACAAGCAGAACGCGGCCTGGGAATTCGTGAAGTACATCTCCACGGACACCGACGCGGTGGTCGGGTTCGCCAACGACATCCACAACGTGCCCTCCACCCTCGCCGCCCTGAAGTCCCCGAAGCTGAAGTACGACCCGCGCTTCAAGACGTTCCTGGACATCGCGGGCGACCCGAACTCGACGTCCACGCCCGCCTCCATCAACGGCGGCCAGTACCTGGTCACGATCCAGCAGCTCGGCTACGACTACGAGAGCGGCAAGCAGAACGACCTGAAGGCCGGCCTGGAGAAGGCGGCCCACCAGATCGACACGGACATCGCGCAGGCGGAGTAGGAAAGCGATGACCACCCTCACCCTGGCGTCCAAACGCCGCCGCGCGGCACTGAAGACCCTCGCGTTCATGTCGCCCTGGCTGATCGGATTCGCGGTCTTCTTCGCGTATCCGCTGATCTCCACCGTCTATTTCTCGTTCATGCACTACGACGGTTTCAACGCGCCTACGTTCAGCGGCACGAAGAACTGGACGTACGTCTTCGAGAACTACCCGCTGTTCTGGCCGGCCCTGCGCAACACCCTGTGGCTGGTGGTGATCATGGTCACCCTGCGGGTCGCGTTCGGGCTCGGCGTGGGCCTGCTGATCACCAAGATCAAGACGGCCACGGGCGTCTTCCGCACCCTGTTCTACCTGCCCTACCTGGCCCCGCCGGTCGCGGCGACCATGGCCTTCGCCTTCCTGCTCAACCCCGGCACCGGCCCGGTCAACTCCCTGCTGGAGAAGACCGGCATCCCCGCGCCCGGCTGGTTCAACGACCCCACCTGGTCCAAGCCGGCCCTGACCCTGCTCGCCCTGTGGGGCATCGGCGACCTGATGGTCATCTTCATGGCCGCGCTCCTCGACGTGCCCACCGAGCAGTACGAGGCCGCCGAGCTGGACGGCGCCTCACCCTGGCAGCGCTTCCGTTACGTCACCCTGCCGAACATCTCGCCGATCGTGATGTTCGCCGTGGTCACGGGCGTGATCCAGACGATGCAGTACTACACCCAGCCACTGATCGCCGGGAAGGTCGCCTCGGGCGTGATCCAGGGCGCCGGCACGATGTTCGAGCCCGGCTACCCCGACAAGTCCACGCTGACCCTCCCCCAGCTCGTGTACAACCTCGGCTTCCAGCGTTTCGACTACGGCTCGGCCTGTGTGGTGGCGCTGGTGCTGTTCGTCCTGTCCATGGCGTTCACCGCACTCCTGATGCGGCGCCGCGGCGGTCTCATGCAGGCAGGTGACTGACGATGACGCAGGTCCTGGACCACCCGGCCGCCCTGAAGAAGGCCCCCGCCTCCCCGGCCGGACGCACCGCCCGCCGCAAGGCGCTCCTGGAGTGGATCGCCGTCCACGCGCTCGGCGTGGCCACCGCCCTCTTCTTCGTGCTGCCCTTCGTGTTCGTGTTCCTGACCTCGCTGATGAGCGACAGCCAGGCACTCAGCCGCGACCTGATCCCGCACACCTGGGAGTGGGGCAACTACCAGAAGGTCTTCGACACCCCGGGCTTCCTCACCTGGTGGAAGAACACGCTCCTGTACGCCGGCCTGGGCACCGTCCTCACCGTCGTGTCCTCGATCCCGGTGGCCTACGCGCTGGCCAAGTTCCGCTTCCGGGGCCGCAACCTGTCGCTCATGCTGGTGATCTCGATGATGATGCTGCCCCCGCAGGTGGTCATCATCCCGATGTACCTGTTCTGGGCGAAGCAGCTGGACCTGTCCGGCACGCTGTGGCCGCTGATCATCCCGATGGCGTTCGGCGACGCGTTCTCCATCTTCCTGCTGCGGCAGTTCCTCATGACCATCCCGAACGAGTACCTGGACGCGGCGAAGGTCGACGGCTGCGGCGACCTGCGCACCCTGGTGCGGGTGGTGCTGCCGATGGCCAGGCCGGGCATCGCGGCCGTCGCCCTCTTCCAGTTCTTCTACGCCTGGAACGACTACTTCGGCCCGCAGATCTACGCCTCGGAGAACCCGGCCGCCTGGACCCTGTCCTACGGCCTGGAGTCCTTCAAGGGCGCCCGCCACACCGACTGGAACCTCACCATGGCCGCCACCGTGCTGGTCATGGCCCCCGTGATCCTCGTGTTCTTCTTCGCCCAGAAGGCGTTCGTCGAGGGCGTCACGCTCACCGGAGTAAAGGGTTGACACACATGAAACTCACCGTGGTCGGCGGCGGTTCGACCTACACCCCCGAACTCATCGACGGATTCGCCCGGCTCAGGGACACCCTGCCGGTCGAGGAACTGGTCCTGGTCGACCCCGCGGCCGACCGCCTGGAGCTGGTGGGCGGCCTGGCCCGCCGCATCTTCGCCAAGCAGGACCACCCCGGCCGGATCGTCACCACCTCCGACCTGGACGCGGGCGTGGAGGGCGCCGACGCCGTCCTGCTCCAGCTGCGCGTCGGCGGGCAGGCCGCCCGGCAGCAGGACGAGACCTGGCCGCTGGAGTGCGGCTGCGTCGGCCAGGAGACGACCGGCGCCGGCGGCCTCGCCAAGGCGCTGCGCACGGTCCCGGTCGTCCTGGACATCGCCGAGCGCGTACGGCGCGCCAACCCCGACGCCTGGATCATCGACTTCACCAACCCGGTCGGCATCGTCACCCGCGCCCTGCTGGAGGCCGGGCACCGCGCCGTCGGCCTGTGCAACGTGGCGATCGGCTTCCAGCGGAAGTTCGCCGCGCTGCTGGACGTGGCGCCCCACGACGTCCACCTGGACCACGTGGGCCTGAACCACCTCACCTGGGAGACCGGGGTGCGCCTGGGCGGCCCCGAGGGCGCGGACGTGCTCCCCCGGCTGCTGGCCGAGCACGGCGACGCCGTCGCCGCCGACCTGCGCCTGCCCCGCCAGGTCCTGGACCGCCTCGGCGTCGTCCCGTCCTACTACCTGCGCTACTACTACGCGCACGACCAGGTCGTCGACGAGCTGCGCACCAAGCCGTCCCGGGCCGCCGAGGTGGCCGCCATGGAGCGCGAACTGCTCGCGATGTACGGCGACCCGGCGCTGGACGAGAAGCCGGCCCTGCTCGCCAAGCGCGGCGGCGCCTACTACTCGGAGGCGGCCGTGGACCTGGCCGCCGCGCTGCTGGGCGGCGGCGGCAGCCCGTACCAGGTCGTCAACACCCGCAACCGGGGCACGCTGCCGTTCCTGCCCGACGACGCCGTCATCGAGGTGCAGGCGGCGGTCGGCCCCAAGGGCGCCACCCCGCTGCCCGTGGCCCCCGTGGACCCGCTGTACGCGGGTCTGGTGGCGAACGTGACGGCGTACGAGGAGCTGGCCCTGCGGGCGGCGCTGCACGGCGGCCGGGACCGCGTCTTCCGCGCGCTCCTCGCCCACCCCCTGATCGGCCAGTACGCCTACGCCGAAACCCTCACCGACCAGCTGATCGCACACAACCGGGAGCACCTCGCGTGGGCCTGACCGCAAGCGTCCTCGCCATCGACGCGGGCAACAGCAAGACCGACGTCGCGGTCGTGGCGGCCGACGGGAACGTCCTCGCCACGGCCCGCGGCGGCGGGTTCCGGCCGCCGGCCGTGGGCGTCCGGACGGCGGTGGACGTCCTCGCGGACGCCGTCGGACGCGCCTTCGCCGAGGCCGGCGTCACCTCGGTCGCGCACGTCTCGGCCTGTCTGGCCAACGCCGACCTGCCCGTGGAGGAGGAACAGCTCGCGTCGGCCCTGCACGCGCGCGCGTGGGGCACGACGGTGGAGGTCCGCAACGACACGTTCGCCGTCCTGCGCGCGGGCGTGGCCGAGCCGCGCGGAGTGGCGGTGGTCTGCGGCGCGGGCATCAACTGCGTCGGCATGCGCCCGGACGGCCGTACGGCCCGCTTCCCGGCGATAGGCCGCATCTCCGGCGACTGGGGCGGCGGGTGGGGCCTGGCGGAGGAGGCGCTGTGGTTCGCCGCGCGCGCGGAGGACGGCCGCGGCGAGCCGACCGCGCTGGCCCGCACGCTGCCCGGCCACTTCGGGCTCACGTCCATGTACGCCCTGATCGAGGCGTTGCACCTCGACCACGTCGACCAGGACCGCCGTCACGAACTGACACCCGTCCTGTTCGCGACGGCCGCCGGGGGCGACCCGATCGCCCGCTCGATCGTGGAACGCCTGGCGGACGAGGTCGTGGCCATGGCGGCGGTCGCGCTGACCCGTCTCGACCTCCTCGGGGAGGAGACGCCCGTGCTCCTGGGCGGCAGCGTCCTGGCCGCCCGCCACCCGCAGCTCGACGCGGCCCTGCGCGAACGCCTGGCCGCCCGCGCTCCGAAGGCCGTCCCGCAGGTGGTCACGGCCCGCCCGGTGCTCGGCGCGGCCCTGCTGGGCCTGGACCACGTGGGGGCACCGGCAGAGGTCCAGGAAAGGGTACGGGCGTACTTCGAACGCTGAGCGCGCCCAGAAGGCCGAACGGACCGCGTACGCGCGGCGCGTGGGACGGGCAGGACACCACGAGGGGTCCTGCCCGTCACGCGTGCCGCGCCCGGCCCGGGCGGGTCACGGCCGCCGCGCGCGGGAACCGGACCGGCCCGGGCCGCGTATTCATGGGCAGGGGGTGGTGCGGGGCGTTCGTCGTGGGCGCGGCCGGGCGACCCCGCCGCGATCGGATCAAGATCCAGTGAAGGCCGGTGCGGATGCCGGTCCGGGAAGGGATACTTGCGGCGACCGATGACCACGGGGGGTCAGCAGTGACACACTCGCCGAACAGCAGCGCGGCGCCACCGGGCCCCGGCGCGCCCGTGCTGCCCGCCGTGCCGCCGCAGCCCTCCGCACCCGTCCGGCCGAACGCGCCGGCGGCTCCGGTCCCCGCGCCGCCGCGCCGCACGGCGTTCGCCGAGGGCGTCGACCGGCTGCGCGCCGCCGCCGTCACCGAGCCCGGCCGGCTGCGTCTGATCGGCGCGCTGCTGGCGCTGCTGGTCGTCGCGTTCGGCGCCGTCGCCGCCTGGCAGAGCACCAGCCGGCAGTCGGCCGCCGACGACGTGCTGCACCACAGCCAGCCCCTCAGCTCCGAGGCCGCCGCGATCTTCCGCTCCCTCGCCGACGCCAACACCATGGCGAGCAGCGGGTACCTGGCGGGTATCCAGGAGACGCGCGCCACCCGCGAGCGCTACGAGGCGGACATCCGCACCGCCGCCCAGGGCCTGGTCACCGCCGCCGCCAACTCCGCACCCGGCTCACCCTCCGCGAAGACCATCGGCGACCTCAACGAGCTGCTGCCGCGCTACAAGGGCCTGGTCGAGTCGGCCCGCGCCAACAACCGCCAGGGCTTCCCGGTCGGCGGCGCCTACCTGCGGGCCGCCAACACCACGATGCAGGACCGGATGCTCCCGGCCGCCGAGACGCTGTACCGCACGGAGAACAGGCAGCGCAGCGCGGACTACGGTGACGCGACCCCCTACCCGTGGGCGGCCATCGCCCTCGGGGTGCTCGCCCTGGCCGCCCTCGGCTGGGCCCAGCACCGCGACTACCGGCGGACCAACCGGGTGCTGAACCAGGGCCTGGTGGCCGCCGCGGCGGCGACCGCCGTCGTCCTGCTGTGGCTGGTCGTCGGCCACGGCGTCGCCCGCGCGGGCCTCGACGACTCCCGGCACGGCGTGGAGTCGCTCAACGTGCTGCACGACGCCCGGATCGCCTCCCTCAAGGCCCGCGGCGACGAGAACCTCACCCTGGTCAGCCGCGGCGCGGAGACCCGGACCCTGCCGGACGGCACGGTCATGGACGCCTACGACTGGAAGTACGACCAGGAGATCGGCGACCTCGCCAGGACCCTGGCGCGGGCGGAGTCGCTCGCCGACGAGCCGGCGGGCCGCGATCCGGTGCGGGCGGCGAGCGAGTCGGTGAAGGTCTGGAGGTCCCGCCACGCGCTGGCCCGCAAGGCGGACGACGCCGGGGACTACCGGGCCGCCCGCGACCGGGTCATCGGCACGGGCGCGACGGCGCAGGCGACGGGCGAGTGCTTCGACGACGTCGACGCCTCCCTCGCGACGGCGCTCGCCCACGAGACACAGGAGTTCGAGAGCGCCGCCAAGGACGGGCTGGACGCGATGAGCTACCTGCCGGCCGGCTCCGCGGTGCTCGCCCTGCTCGGCGCCGCCGGTGCTCTGCTGGGCATCGGGCGGCGGCTGTCGGAGTACCGGTGAGAGAGGGCGGGACAGGGGTGGAAGGAGGCGTGCGGATGCGAGTGCGGCAACTGCGGTCCGGTCTCGAGGGCTGGGGCGGGGTCGGCGCGATGGCCGTCGTCTGCGTCCTGGCGCTGGCGTTCGCCCTGGTGCTGCCCAGCACCCAGACGCACGGCCGCCGCACCCCCCGGGCCGCCGGCGCCGCGCGGACCGCCCAGGGCGTGCAGGCCAGGGCCGGGGACTGCGTGGACGGCGACGCCCAGAACCTCAGCCTGCCGCCCGCGGACACCGACGGCCCCGCCGTCAGCGCGATCAGGAAGCGCGGCACCCTCGTGGTCGGCGTCGACCAGAACAGCTACGGCTGGGGCTACCGCAACCCGAACGACGCCTCCGACGACCTGGACGGCTTCGACATCGCCCTGGCCCGCCGCATCGCCAGGGAACTCCTCGGCGACGCGGGGAAGATCACGTTCCGGGCCATCCCCACCAACGAGCGCGAGCACGCGGTCGACTCCGGCCGGGTCGACATGGTGGTCCGCACCATGACCATCACCTGCAAGCGTCTGGAGAAGGTGGCGTTCTCCGCCCCGTACTTCCTGACCGGGCAGCAGGTCCTCGCGCCGCGCACGTCCCCGGTCACCGGCTACGACAAGTCGCTCGCCGGGAAGAAGGTCTGCTCCGCGACCGGTTCGACGGCCTACGACCACCTGGCCGCCGACAAGGAGAACGGCACCCTGCCCGCCTCCACCGACATCTCCACCACCGTGCCCAACCAGCTGGACTGCCTGGTGCGGCTGCAACTCGGCGAGGTGGACGCGGTGGTGACCGACGGCGCCCTCGCCGCCAGCCAGGCCGCGCAGGACCCGGCGGTGGAGCTGAAGGGCCCCACCTTCACCAAGGAGTACTACGGCGTGGCGATGAAGCGGGGCGCCGACGATCTGGTACGTCAGGTCAACCGGATACTGGAGGACTACCGCAAGGACGGGGGCTGGAAGCAGGCGTACGACCACTGGCTGTCCCGCACGCTGGGTAAGGATTCGGAGTCGGCGACTCCGCCGACGGCCGGCCACCGGTGACCGGCACCCGGCGCCCGCACGGGCGATGACCGGGGACGCCACCGGACGGCGTACGACCGACGGAACACGAAGAGCAGCGAGAGGTGATCGATGGGCGGCGCGGACCCCGCCGGGCCGGTGCTGGACCGGGACGAGGTGGACCGTGCGCTGGCGCGGCTCGGCGCGGAGCACGAGGCGATCGAGACCTCCCTCCTCGCCCTGCAGGACCACGCGGGCCGCAGACTCCTCGAAGGCGCCCGGCTCACCGGCGTCACCCAGGAGCGCTGGGCGGCGGCGGAGGCGTCGATCACGCTGCTGTGGGCGTACTTCGACGCCTACACGGCAGCGCTGCGCACCGCACGGGAGATCCGCTCCCGGCGCCGCTGGTCCAGTCGCGAGGACCTGGTGGAACTGACCGAGCTGCTGCGCGGCGAGTCCGTCACGGTCCCCGGCTCGGCCACCGCCGCGGCGAACGCGCAGGGCCCGGCGGGTCCGGGCCGGCTCAGCCACAGCTTCTCGCTGGCCGCGCTGGTGGACCGGATGAACGAGCTGTACGCGAGCAGCCTGGACACGGTGGTCGCCGCCGACGCCGTGTGGTCGGCGCTGCCCGCCCGGATCGATCTGCTCGCCGCCGAACTGCAGCGCACCCGCCGCCTGGCGCACTCGGTCGGCGTCCGCCCCGGCGAACACCCGGCGGGCGACGACCTGGAACACATCACCCGCACCCTCACCGCCCTGCGCGAGCAGGTGATCAGCGACCCGCTCGCCCACTGGGTGCCCGCGCAGGGCAGTTCGGCGCCGGGCGGCGGCCGGCCGGACACCACGGTGTACGACCGGGAGGCACGCGCGCTGGAGGAGGTGCGCCGGGAGATCGACGCCGTGCTCGGGGTGCGGCAGGACGCCGAGCAGCGGCTGATCCGGCTGCGGGACGTGCTCTCGCGCGCGGACCGCACGCTCGCCGAGGCACGCACCGCGCGCGGTGAGGTGCTGGCGAAGATCGCCGCCACCGAGGTGCCGGTGGTCAGCGGCCCGCCGACCGCGCTGCAGGAGCAGTTGGCTACGGCCGCCGAGTACCGCAGGCAGGCCCAGTGGCACCGCCTGTCGCCGCTCCTGGAGGCACTGGAGCAGAAGGCGGAGGACGAACTGCTGCGGGCTCGCGAGTCGTTGACGGCGGTGACCGCGCCGCTGGCGGTCCGCGCCGAGCTGCGCGGCCGGCTGGACGCGTACCGGGCGAAGGTGGCGCACAGCGGTCTGGCGGAGGACCCGCTGCTGGTCGAGCGGTACGACGCGGCGCGCCGCATGCTGTGGAGCGCGCCCTGCGACCTGCGGGTGGCCGAGCAGGCGGTGCTGCGCTACCAGCGGGCGGCGGCCGAACTGCTCGCCGCGGCGCGGGTGCCCCGCCAGGGCGGCCCGCGCGACGACGAGGACAGGGGGGAGTCATGAGCCAGGCGGGGCAGACCTGCCAGCGGCCGGCCTGCGGCGGCGCGTACGAGGACGTGGGCGGCGGCGAGCTGTACTGCGACACGTGCGGTCTGGCGCCGGTGGTGTCGGCGACCGGCATGGTCGCCTCGGCGCCCACCGGGGTCGCCGGTGGCGGCAGGGGGTCGGCGGGCAGCGGGAGTTCGGGCACCGGCGCGGGCGGTGGCCGCGGCGCGGGCACGTCGTCGCAGTCCTCGAAGTCGCGCCGCTCCGTGTCCGGGCGGCTCTCGCGTTCCCTGTCGGGCCGGTCCACCAGCCGCTCGGTGTCGGTGCGCGGTTCCGGTTCGGCGGCGAACTCCTCCGGCCGCAACCGGCTGGGGGCCGGTCTCGTCCAGGTGCCGCAGGTGCCGCGCCCCGACCCGCGGTCGATGGTGCTGGCCGGCCCCGAGGTGCCCGAGCGCAAGCGGTTCTGCTCGCGTGCGGACTGCGGGGCGCCGGTGGGCCGGGCCCGCGGTGAGCGGCCGGGCCGTACGGAGGGCTTCTGCACCAAGTGCGGGCACCCGTACTCCTTCGTGCCCAAGCTGAAGGCCGGGGACGTGGTGCACGGCCAGTACGAGGTCGTGGGCTGCCTCGCGCACGGCGGTCTGGGCTGGATCTACCTGGCCGTGGACCGGGCCGTGTCCGACCGGTGGGTGGTCCTCAAGGGCCTGCTGGACACCGGCGACCAGGACGCGATGGCGGCGGCCATCTCCGAGCGGCGCTTCCTCGCGGAGATCGAGCACGCCAACATCGTGCGGATCTACAACTTCGTGGAGCACCTGGACCAGCGCACCGGGTCCCTCGACGGCTACATCGTCATGGAGTACGTCGGCGGCAAGTCGCTCAAGGAGATCGCCAACGCCCGCCGCACCGCCGACGGCAGACGCGATCCGCTGCCCGTGGAGCAGGCGTGCGCGTACGGCATCGAGGCCCTGGAGGCGCTCGCCCACCTGCACAGCCGCAACCTGCTGTACTGCGACTTCAAGGTCGACAACGCGATCCAGACCGAGGACGAGCTGAAGCTGATCGACATGGGCGCGGTGCGCCGCACGGACGACGAGGAGTCGGCCATCTACGGCACGGTCGGCTACCAGGCGCCCGAGGTCGCCGAGACCGGCCCGTCGGTGGCCAGCGACCTGTACACGGTGGGCCGTACGCTCGCCGTGCTCACCTTCGACTTCCAGGGCTACACGAACGTCTTCGTGGACTGCCTGCCCGACCCGGACACCGTCGAGGTGTTCCGCCGCTACGAGTCCTTCTACCGGCTGCTGGTGCGCGCCACCGACCCCGATCCGGACCGCAGGTTCGCCTCCGCGCAGGAGATGGCCGAGCAGTTGACAGGTGTGCTGCGGGAGGTGGTGTCGCTGCAGACGGGCCGGGCGCGTCCGGCGCTGTCCACGCTCTTCGGTCCCGAGACCAAGGTCACGGACACGGAGTTGTTCCCGCCGCTGGAGGGGGACGTGTCCCGGCTGGGGACGCGGGCCCGGCGCGGCCGCGGGGCCCCGGCCGCCGCTTCGGCGCCCGCACCCGGCACCGCGCCTCCCGGCCCGGCCGCAGCCCTCGCCGCCGTCGGCGCTCCCGGCCCGGCGCCCGTGCCCGCGCACGTCCCTGCCGCACCCGCCGGCGCCCCGGCCGCCGTGCCGGTGCCCGTCAAGCCGGCCGGTGCGCCGGCGGCGGCGCTCGCCCTGCCCGTCCCGCACGTCGACCCCGCCGACCCCGACGCGGGTTTCCTGGCGGGCCTGCTGGCCTCCGCGCCCGCCGAGCTGATCCACGCCCTGGCCGCCGCGCCCGCCCGGTCGGCCGAGACCCGGCTGCGCGAGGTCCGCGCCCGGCTGGAGACCGGCGAGACGGCGACCGCCCTGCGGGTGCTGCGCGCGCTGGAGGAGCAGCACCCCGACGACTGGCGGGTCGTCTGGTACCGGGGCCTGGCGTCCCTGGTCACCGCCGACCACGAGGAGGCGGCGCTCGCCTTCGACGCGATCTACGACGCCTTCCCGGGCGAGATCGCGCCGAAGCTGGCGCTCGGCCTGTGCGCGGAGGTCCTCGGCCAGCTCGACAACGCGGCCGAGTACTACCGGCTGGTCTGGGCGACCGACCCCAGCCACGTCAGCGCGGCCTTCGGGCTGGCCCGGGTCCAGCTCGCCGGCGGCGACCGCCGGGCGGCGGTGCGGACCCTGGAGTCGGTCCCGGAGGCCTCCATCCACTACACGGCGGCCCGGGTGGCGGCGGTCCGTGCGCGGCTGCGCCACCGTTCGGCGCTCGCCTCCGACACGCCGTTCCTGGAGGATCTGACGGCCGCCGCCGGGCAGGTGGAGGCGCTGCGGGCGTACGGTCTGGACCCGGCGCGGCGCGAGCTGCTGTCGGCGGAGGTACTCGGCTGCGCGCTGGACTGGGTACTCTCCGGGGGCCGGGCCACCGACCCGTCCTCGCGGCGGGTGCTGCTCGGCAGCGACCTGGACGAGCGGGGACTCCGCTTCGGCCTGGAGCGTACGTACCGCACGCTGGCCCGGCTGGCGCCCGGCGGCGAGGAGAGGATCGACCTGGTGGAACGTGCCAACCGTTACCGCCCCCGGACATGGGTGTAGTTGATGTCGCAGATGCCCCAGCAGGCCGCCTTGTCGAACTGCCCGAGCTGCGCGGAGCCGCTTGAGTCGGGTGACCGTTTCTGCGGCGCCTGCGGATACGACCTGTCCGTGGCCGTCGCGCCCGCGCACGACACGCCGACGGTCCAGATGAACGGCGGCGCCGTGCCGCGCCCCTCCGCACCGGCCGAGAGCGCTGCGGGGGGCGGCGCATGGCCGCTCGCCCCCCAGCCGGACGGTCCCGGAGCCGCGCGCGGGCAACGCCCCGCGGACGTCGCGGGCACCGGACCGGGCGGCGCGCCGCTGCCCGCGCAGGGCCGGCAACCGGAACCGGCGCCACCGGCCCCGGGCGCGGGGCCCGGTCCGGCGGCGGAGCCCGAGGAGTACCCGCTGCAGGCCCCGGACCCGCGATCGGCCGCCGCCGGCGAGGACTCGGCCGGTGCGGACGGCGTGACCGGTGCGGCGGACGTGCCCGGTGCTGAGGGCGCCGGGGGCGCCGCGGCCGGTGGTGCGGTCGCGTACGGTGGCCCGGCGGCGGTCGCCGGGGGGCCCGGCGAGGTCTCCGTGCCAGGCGGGAGCGCCGCACCCGCAGGGGCCGCCGCCGTCTGCGTGGCCTGCCGGGCGGGACGGGTCGACAGCGACGGGTACTGCGAGAACTGCGGGCACGCCCAGCCCCGGGAACGCGACCACATGGAGCGGGAGTCGGGTCCGGTCGCCGCGGTCAGCGACCGGGGCCGGCGCCACCACCGCAACGAGGACGCCTTCGCGGTCGGCAACGCGGTCCTGCCCGACGGCTCGGCCGCGTCGGTGGCCGTCGTCTGCGACGGCGTGTCCTCCGCGACCCGTCCAGACGAGGCCTCCCTCGCCGCGTCCCGGGCGGCGATCGACAGCCTGCTGGCCGCCCTGCCGCAGGGCACGCACCCGCAGCGGGCCATGCACGACGCCATCGTCGCCGCCGCGCGGGCGGTCGACGCGCTCGCCGAGGAGCCGGCGGGCGCCCGCGAGCACGCCCCCCAGCAGAACTCCCCCGCCTGCACGCTCGTCGGCGCGGTGGTCACCGCCGGGCTGCTGATCGTCGGCTGGGTCGGCGACAGCCGCGTCTACTGGGTGCCGGTGGACCGCACGGCACCGCCGGCCCGGCTCACCGAGGACGACTCGTGGGCCGCGCAGATGGTCGCCGCGGGCCTGATGAGCGAGGCACAGGCGTACGCCGACGAGCGCGCCCACGCGATCACCGGCTGGCTCGGCGCGGACGCCTACGAACTGGAGCCGCACACCGCCTCGTTCAAGCCGGACCGGGCCGGCGTGGTCGTGGTCTGCACGGACGGCCTGTGGAACTACGCCGAGACGGCCCAGGAGATGGCCGAGGTGCTGCCCCTGGACGCGGCCGTGCGCCCGCTGCACGGCGCCCGGGTCCTGGTCGGCCACGCGCTCGACGGCGGGGGCCACGACAACGTAACAGTGGCGCTCGTGCCGTTCCCGGCGCCGCCGCAGGGGGCAGGATCGAGCTGAGACACGGGACCGACCGGACCGCGCGACGGGGCGCGCCCGGTCCGGTGCCTCCGCACGGGCGGGCCCGAGGGTCAAGGGCCCAAGGGTCAAGGGCCCAAGGGTCAAGGGCCCGAGGGTCAAGGGGCGAAGGACCGGCAGCCGGTGAACGGAAGAGCCGGAGTCCCGGGGAGTCCCGACGGCCGCACCGGGCCGGAGGACCGCAGGGCCGGAGGGGGCGGCAGGGGGGCCGGCCCGGCAGAGCCGTACAGTCGTCAGCCCCGCTCGCGGGGCCCAGAGGGGGATCTGGGAAGACATGGCCAATTTCTCGAAGTCCAGCGTGCCGCGCTTCTCGGTGGACGTGTACCAGAACGAGTACCTGCCCCAGGGCGGCCGGGAGGTCAACGCCATCGTCACGGTGACGGCGACCGGCGGCGGCACCCTGGGGAGCCCGGTCACCGCCCCGCACCTGTACGCGTCGGGCGCGGGGCCGTCCGCGGCGGTGGTCGTCATGGTCGACTGCTCGGGTTCGATGGACTACCCGCCGGCCAAGATGCACCACGCCCGTCAGGCCACGGCCGCCGCGATCGCCACCCTGCGCGACGGCGTGCGGTTCGCGGTGGTCGCCGGGACGCACGTGGCCACGGAGGTCTACCCCGGCGGCGGCCGGCTCGCCGTCGCCGACGCCACCACCCGCGAGCAGGCCAGGACGGCGCTGCGCAAGCTCGGCGCGGGCGGCGGCACCGCCATCGGCACCTGGCTGCGGCTCGCCGGCCGGCTGCTCGCCTCGCAGGACGTCGCCATCCGGCACGGCATCCTGCTCACCGACGGCCGCAACGAGCACGAGTCGCCCGACGACCTCGCCGCGACGCTCGACGCGTGCGCCGGGCGCTTCACCTGTGACGCCCGTGGCGTGGGCACCGACTGGGAAGTGAAAGAAGTCACAGGGATCGCCTCCGCGCTGCTCGGCACCGCCGACATCGTCGCCGATCCGGCGGGCCTGGCCGCCGACTTCACCGGGATGATGGAGACGGCGATGGGCAAGGAGGTCGCCGACGTCGCCCTGCGGGTGTGGACACCGGTGGGCGCCGGCATCCGCTTCGTCAAGCAAGTCGCGCCGACGGTCGAGGAGTTGACCGGCCGGCGCAGCGAAGCCGGGCCGCGCGCAGGGGACTACCCGACCGGGTCCTGGGGCGACGAGTCCCGCGACTACCACCTCTGCGTCGAGGTCCCCGGCGCGGACATCGGCCAGGAGATGCTGGCGGCACGGGTCTCCCTGGTGGTGCCGCAACCGGACGGGAGCACCGAGAACCTCGGGGCCCAGGGGCTCGTGAGGGCCGTGTGGACCGACGACCTGGCGGCCTCCACCGCGATCAGTCCGCAGGTCGCCCACTACACCGGCCAGGCCGAACTGGCACAGGTCATCCAAGAGGGGCTCGACCTTCGCAAAGCGGGTGATTCCGATGGAGCAACCACCAAACTGGGGCGCGCGGTTCAGCTCGCGAACGCCTCGGGCAACGCCGGTACGGCGAAGCTGCTCGCCAAGGTGGTGGACGTGGTCGACGCCGCGACGGGTACTGTGCGACTGAAGGCGAAGGTCGAGGAGGCCGACGAGATGACTCTCGAGACCCGGTCCACAAAGACTGTTCGTGTAAAGAAGTGATCTGCCAGACAGCGAGCCCGGCCCCTCGGGGTGGGAGAAATCCGGTCGACGCGGCCGGAACAGGAGAGGGGGAAGCGCCGACATGCCGACCTGCCCGAACGGACACCAGTCGGGTTCCGACGACTGGTGCGAGGTCTGCGGTCACCGCATGGCCGGTGCCGTACCACCACCACCTCCTCCGCCGCCGCCCCCGGTCGGCGGCTACGGCTTCCCGCCCGCCCCGGGCCCGGGTGGTCCGGGAGGCCCCGGCCACCCCGGAGCCCCCACCGGCCCCGGCGGTCCTGGAGCGGCCGGCGGGTTCCCGTACCAGGCCGGGGGCCCCGGTTCCCAGCCGGAACTCTGCCCGCAGTGCCGCACGCCCCGTGAGGGCGGTGCGCCGTTCTGCGAGGAGTGCCGGTGGAACTTCCTGACGAACACCGCCACCTCGTACACCCCGGCCGCCCCGCGCCCGCCGGCGCCGGGTCCCGGCCCGGCCGGCGGCCCCGGTGCGGGTCCCGCCGGTCCGGCCGGCCCCGGTGCTCCCGGTGGCCCCGGCGGCGGTACCGGACCGCGCTTCCCGCAGGCGCCCGCCCCTTCCTACGGCAGTGGCGGTGACGCCTTCGGCTACCAGGGCTCCCGGCCCTCCCAGGTGAACCGGCCGGCCGAGCCCATCCCGCCGGGTCCGCCCTTCGGCGCCGACCCCACGGGCCGTCCGGCAGGTCCCGGCGGCCCCGGCGCCGCCGGTCCTTCGGGCTTCGGCGGCGCTCCCCGGCCGGCCGGACCGCCGCCCGGAGCACCCGGCGGCCCCTCGGGCTTCGGCGGCGACCCCTCACGACCGGTCCCGCCGCCCCCCGGCCCGACCCCGCCCGCCGGTCCCGGCGGCCCCGGCGCGCCCAACGGGCCCACGGGCCCCGGCGGCCCCGGCGGTGCCCCGCAGGCCTTCCACCGCCCCGGCCCGCCCGCGCCGCCCCCGTTCCCGCAGGAGACGAACAGACCGCAGCCCGGGGGGCCGTCCTTCGGCGGTGGCGAGGACGACTGGGTGATCTCCCCGCCGTCGTCCACCGGACAGGGCGGCCCGGCAGGTCCCGGCAGCCCGGCCGGCGGTCCCGGCGGGGGCTACGGCTACCCGCAGCCCGGCGCCCGGCAGGCCCCGCCCGGCCAGGGCGGCGGTCCCGCCGGCGGTTACGGCTACCCGCAGCCCGGCGCCACCCAGGCCCCGCCGCCCGGCCCCGGCTTCCCGCAGCAGTCCCAGCCGCAGCAGCCGCCCCAGCCGCAGCAGCCCGCCACCTGGACGGCGACGATCGGTCCGGACCGCGAGTACTTCATGGCGATGATGCACCGCTCGGGCCCCGAGGCCGCGGGGCTGAACCTGCCCGCGTACTCGCCGGAGCAGCAGCGCACGCTCACCGGCAACCAGATCACCATCGGCCGCCGCCGGCACTCCACGGGTGACACCCCGGACATCGACCTGTCGGTGCCGCCGGAGGACCCGGGCGTCTCGCACCAGCACGCGGTGCTCGTCCAGCAGCCCGACGGCAACTGGGCGGTCGTCGACCAGAACTCGACGAACGGCACCACGGTCAACGGCTCCGAGGAGCCGATCCAGCCCTTCGTGCCGGTGCCGCTGCAGGACGGCGACCGGGTGCACGTCGGCGCGTGGACGACGATCACCGTGCGGCGCGGCTGACCGGTGTGCGTACGGATCAACCCGGCAGGGGCCAGGTGTGCGGCCCCTGCGGGTGGTCCAGCCACGCCCAGGCGCGCGCGCCGCTCACCGTGACCCCGTAGCGCTCCCGCGGCGGCCGTCCGGCGCGCTCCCACAGGTCGTAGGCCTCGCGGGCACCGGTGCGCCCGCGGACCAGGGCCAGCAGGAAACGGAACAGCTCGTCCTCGCGGGCCCGGGCGGGCACGCCCTCCAGCGGTGGGAGCGGTGCGTCCGGTCCGCTCCCGCCGCCGCGCAGCGGTACGAAGTAGGCGGGCGTGCCGAGGAACGGTCCTTCGGCGTGCGTGGCGTCGCGCACGGTCAGCGCGGCCAGGCCGGTGGCGATCGGGAGCAGGATCCGGGCGCCGGGGGCGCACTGGGCGAGCCAGGCGGGCGGGACGGTGGGCAGCGCGCAGGTGGCGATGATCCGGTCGAAGGGGGCGCGTTCGGGGACCCCGCGGGCCCCGTCGCCGGTGACCACGACCGGGTGGTGGCCGGCGGCGGCCAGGTGGCACCGCGCCGACTCGGTGATCTCCGGTTCCAGGTCGACGGTGGTGACGAGGCCGTCGTCCCCGAGCCGGTGGGCGAGCAGGGCCGCGTTGTAGCCGGTGCCGGCGCCGATCTCCAGGACCCGGTCGCCGTCGCTCACCCGCAGTTCGGCCAGCATCTGCGCCATCAGCGAGGGCTGGCTGCTGGAGGAGACCAGTTCCCCGTCGCGCAGCCGCGTGGCCAGCGGTACGTCGGCGTAGGCGCCCCGCAGCCACCGCTCCCGTTCCGCGGCGTCCGGGCTCTCGCCCCACCGCCGTTCGTAGCCGCGGGGGCCGGTGACGTAGTAGTACGGCACGAAGAGGTGCCGCGGCACCTCTTCGAACGCCTCCCGCCACACGGGGTCGCGGGCCCAGGCCCCGCTCTCCTCGATCTCCCGCACCAGCGCGGCCCGCGCCGTAGCGGCGAGGCCGGCCCAGTCCCTGTCGTCGGTGTCGACGGCGTGCGCGCCCATGGCTCCACTGTGCGGCCCGATCCACCGCGGGGCGAGCGTCCGCGACGGACCGAAGGGCTCCTCGCGGCCCACGGCCCCCGGTCCCCGTCCTCGGTCCCGGTCCTGAGTCCGCGGTCCTCCGTCCGGCCGTCTGAGACGATGAACGGGTGAATGAGATTCGGCGCGGCACGCTTCAGGAGCAGACCTTCTACGAGCAGGTCGGTGGGGAGGAGACCTTCCGCCGGCTCGTCCACCGTTTCTACGAGGGGGTCGCGGACGATCCCGAGCTGCGGGCGATGTACCCGGAGGAGGACCTCGGTCCCGCCGAGGAGCGGCTGCGGCTGTTCCTGATGCAGTACTGGGGCGGCCCGACGACGTACAGCGAGCGGCGCGGCCACCCGCGCCTGCGGATGCGGCACGCGCCCTTCACGGTGGACCGCGCGGCGCACGACGCGTGGCTGCGGCACATGCGCGTCGCCGTGGACGAGCTGGGCCTGTCCGAGGAGCACGAGCGGACGCTGTGGAACTACCTGACGTACGCGGCGGCCTCGATGGTCAACACCCCGGACTGAGCGGACGCGACGCGGGCCGGCGCCGCTCCCCGTACGGACCGCCGGCCGGCCCGTTCCCCTCCCGCGGGGGGCTCCGGCCGATCCGTTCCCTTCCGTCCGGTGCACCCACCACCGCCGGGCGGACCGACCGCACGGAGTCCCGCATTCCGGTCGTTCATCGCCGTATTCCGGTCACAATCCGATCAAGCTAGGTTCACAAGCGCTTACCCGAGTCCCGTCTCCTCTGACAGCATCACCCGCAGGTCTGGACAACTTCTGGGGGAGCCGGGTGGGGGGATTCACGGGATTCGTCCTGTCGCGGGCGCGCGCGCACCGGCTGCTCCTGGCCGCCGCCGTGCTCTCGGTCCTGCTGACCACGGCGGTGCTGGCGACGCTCACCGCCTACTCCGGCGCGATCGGGGACGCCTCGCTGCGCCACTCGTTGCGGGACCCGCGCAACGCGGCCGCTGCCACCCTGGTCGTCAAGGCCGACGTACCGCCGGAGTCCCGCGCCGCCGCCGGCGCGGCCGTACGCGAGGGCGCCCGCGGCGCCTTCGACGGACTGCCGGTGACCGTGCGGTCCCTGGCCCGGTCCGGCCCCTACGCCCTCCCGCGTTCGCTCCAGGCGCCCGCCGCCCGCTCCGGCGACCCGGACCTGACGTACTTCGCCGCCCTCGACGCCGCCCAGGTGCGGCTCGTCTCCGGGCGCCTGCCGCGCACCACGGCCGGCGGCGACCTGGAGGCCGCGCTGCCGCAGGCGGCGGCGCGGCGCCTGGGCCTGAAGCCCGGCGCCCGGCTGACCCTCGACGACCGGCTCGGTGACCACACGGCCCGCGTGCGGATCACCGGCCTGTACCGGCCCGCCTCGGCCGACGCGCCGTACTGGCAGCTGGACGACCTGGGCGGGCGCGGCATCCGCAAGGTCGACTTCACGACGTACGGCCCGCTCCTCGCCGACGCCGGTGTCCTCGCCGGGGGCCGGGTGAGCGCGGGGCAGACCGCGTGGCAGGCCTCGGCGGACTTCTCCACGCTGACCACCGGCCGGACCGGCGCGCTGCGCGACGCCGTCCGCTCGGGCGCGGCCGCCCTGAAGAGGACAAGCGCGGCCGGCGGCGAGCCGACCGTCACCACCTCGCTGCCCGACGTCCTGGACCGGATCGACCGCTCCCTGCTGGTGGCCCGCTCGACCCTCTTGATCGCGGCGCTCCAGCTGGCCCTGCTGGCCGGGTACGCGCTGCTGCTGGTGGCCCGGCTGCTGAGCAGCGAGCGCGCCGGCGAGACCCGGCTGCTGCGGGCCCGCGGCGGTTCCCGGGCCCGGCTGGCGGGCCTGGCCGCCACGGAGGCGCTGCTGCTCGCGCTGCCGGCCGTGGTGTGCGCGCCCCTGCTGGCCGGTCCGCTGACCCGGCTGCTGGCCGGGCGCGGTGCCCTGGCCCGGATCGGGCTGCACCCGGACGTCCCGGTGACGGGCGGGCCCGGGGTGTGGCTGGTGGCGGCCGGGGTGGCGCTGGGCTGTGCGCTGGCGGTGACGCTGCCCGCCCTGACCTCGTCCCTCGCGCCCGGCCGGCGGGCCCGCGCGCTGCCCGCGCCGCTGCGGGCCGGCGCGGACGTGGGTCTGCTGGCGGTGGCCGCGGTGGCGTACTGGCAGCTGAACCGTCAGTCCTCCGGCGCGGTCGGCGACAGCGGTACGGGCGGCCTCGGCATCGACCCGCTGCTCGTCACCGCGCCCGCGCTCGCCCTGCTGGCCGGGACCGTGCTGACGCTGCGGCTGCTGCCGCCGGTGGCCCGGCTCGCCGAGCGCCGGGCGGCCGGCGGGCGCGGGCTGCCGGCGGCGCTGGCGGGCTGGCAGTTCAGCCGCCGCCCGACGCGCGGTGCCGGTCCGGTGCTGCTGCTGGTGCTGGCCATCGCGCTGGGCATGCTGGCGATCGGGCAGGGCGCCTCCTGGAACCGTTCGCAGGACGACCAGGCCGACTTCCTCGCCGGTGCGCCGGTGCGCGTCCTGGACGCCGGGGAGGGGGGCCTGGGCCGCAGCGAGCAGTACGCGTCCGTCCCGCACGTCGACTCCGCGGCCCCCGCCGTGCGCGCCTCGCTGCCGATGTCCGCCGACCGGACCGGGACCGTGCTCGCGCTGGACACCGCCGGCGCGGCGGGCACCGTGCTGATGCGCCACGACCTGTCCTCCCAGCCGGTGGGTCCGCTGCTGAAGGGACTCGCCCCCCACGGGGCGGCGGCGGGGGTGAAGCTGCCCGCGGGCACGGCCCGGCTGCGGCTGACGACGGCCGTGCGCAGTTCCCCGGCCGGGCACCCGGCCGCCACGGTGGACCTGGCGGTCACCCTGGAGGACCGCTACGGCGTCCCGTACCGCAAGGCGCTGCCCTCGCTGCCCGCCGACGGCCGCGCCCGCCCCCTCGACGTGGACCTGCCGCCCGCGGCAGGGCCCCTGACGCTCACCGGTCTCGACCTGAGCGTGCCCCAGCCCGTCGACCGGGCCGCGCGGCACCGCCTGACCGTCGGGGCCGCCGAGGCCGTCGGCAGCGGCGGGACGGCGACGAAGCTGACCCTGCCCACCGCCTGGACCGCGGTGACCTCCGGCGGCTCGGACCCCCTCCCCGACGGCAGGAACACCCCGGGCGCCGCCGAGGTGGCCGCCGGCCGCCCGCTGACGGTCACCTACGGCACCGGCTACGTGCCGCACCAGGACATCTGGGCGGTGGGCTCGGCCGTCACCGTACGGCTCCAGGTCACCCAGCCCGCGCAGGAGGAGATCGCGGCCGTGGCCACCGACCGCTTCCTGACCGCCGCCGGCGCCCACGCGGGCCAGCGCATGGACGTGACGTTCGCCGGCCGCAACCTCCCGGTGCGGATCGTGCGCGCGGTGCGGGAGCTGCCGACCACCGCCGGGGCGGCGCAGAGCGCCTCGCCGGACGCGGCGCACGACGGCGGCGGCCTCCTCGTCGACCTGCGGGCGGTCAACCGGATGCTCCAGACCCGCTACGGGGAGAACGCCGAGCCCACCGAGTGGTGGCTGCGCACCGGCCCGCGGTACGCGAGCGCCGTCGCCGCCGACCTGCGCTCCCTGCCCGACATCGACCCGGCGCGTGTGGTGGTGCGCGAGGAGATCGCCGACGGGCTGCGCGACGACCCCTTCGGGGCCGGACCGGCCGCCGCGTTCACCGCGGCCGCGGCCGTGGCGGCGGCGCTGGCCGCGCTCGGCTTCGCGGTCAGCGCGGCCGGGGCGCTGCGCGAGAGGGACGCCGAGTTCGCCGTGCTGCGCGCCCTGGGCGCCCCGCGCCGCCAGCTCGCCCGGATGCTCGCCGCCGAACAGGGCGTGCTGGTGGCCCTGGGCCTGGTGGTCGGCGTGGCGCTGGGCGCGGTGCTGACCCGGGCCGTGATCCCGCTGATCGTGCTGACCGGGCAGGCCACGAAACCGGTACCGGCGGTGCTGGTCGAACTGCCGGTGGGCCAGGTGGCGCTGCTGCTGGCCGCCGTCGCCGCCGCGCCGCTCGTCGTCACGGCGGTGCTGACCCTGCGCCGGGCCGACCCGGCGGTGTCCCTTCGAGACCGCGGAGGTGAGTGAGGTGAACACCGTCGCTCCGGCCTGGGTCCGGGTACGGCTGCGCACCGCGCCGGGCGCCGCCGCCGCCCTCGCCCTGCTCGTCGCGCTGACCGCGTGCCTGGCCGCCGCCTTCCCGCGCGCCCTGGACCACTACGAGGACGCGGGCCTGGGCCGGGCCGTCGAGCAGGCGACACCGAAACGCACCACGCTGACGGTGAGCGCCCCGCAGCCCGGCCTCCAGCTCCCGGCCGCCGAGCGGGAACGGGCGCTGCTGCCGCAGGCCCTCGGGCGCCAGTTCGCAGGGATCGTCGACGCCGTCCCCGGACCGCTCCCCGTCGACCGCGACCAGTCGTCGTACGGCGTGCAGAACACCGTCGACCTGGAAGTGCCGGACGCGTGGATCCCACGGCCCAACGGCATCCCGGCGCAGATCCGCCTCCTCGCGCAGAACGGACTCGCCGCGCACTCCTCCGTGCGCACCGGGCGGCTGCCCCGCGCGAACGGCCCGGTCACCGCCGAGACCGCCGAGGTGGAGGCCGCGGTCACCGCCGAGACGGCCCGCAGCCTGCACATCGAGGTGGGTTCGGTCCTCCACCTGCCCGCCGTCTCCCGCGCCCCGCTCGCCGTCCGCGTCACCGGCATCGTCACGCCGCGCGTGCCCGACGGCGCCTACTGGGCGACCGAGTCGCTGCTGCGCTCCCCCGCCCTGATGCGGGTGCCCGGCAGCAACGACCCGTTGTACTACTGGCTCGGCGCCGTGCTGCTCCCGCCGGAGGCGGCCCCGGCCCTGCTGGCCACCAACGGCAAACCGGTCCGCTACTGGCAGATCGCCCCCGACGGCGGCTCCCTGCACGCCCACGACCTCGGCCGGCTGAAGTCGGCGGTCGCCACCCTGGAGGCCGGTCCGGGTCTCGGGCAGATGCGCGCGGCCACCGACCCGGCCGCGCAGGCGAGCACCGACCTCGACGACGTCCTCACCTCCTACGACCGCCTGGCCGCGGGCATCGGCCCGCTGGTCGCGGTCGCCGCGTTCGGCAGCGCGACCGTCGCCGCGGTGGTCCTGATGATGGCGGGCGGCCTGGCCGCCGACCGCCGCCGCGCCGAACTCACCCTGCTGCGTGCCCGCGGCGCCTCGCTGCGCGGCCTGACCGGACGGCTGCTGGCCGAGACCGCGGTGGTCGCCCTGCCCGCCGGGGCGCTCGGACTGGGCGCGGCGCTGGTCGCCGTCCCCGAGGGCCGCCGCCTCCCGGCGCTCCTGGCGGCCGTCGCCGTCACGGCCGTCGCCTGCCTCGCACTGCCGTTGCGCGCGGCGGCGGCGCACCGGGTGGTCCGGCTGCACGGCCCGCGCGAGGACACGGTCTCCGTACGTCCCTCCCGGCGCCGTACGGTCGCCGAGCTGACGCTGCTGGTGATCGCCGCCGCCGCGGTGGAGGCCCTGCGCCGGCGCGGGGTCTCCGGCGCCTCGGACGCCTCCGGGAACCAGCTGGTCTCGCTGGCGCCGGTGCTGGTGGGGGTGATCGCGGCCCTCGTCCTGGTCCGGCTGTACCCGCTGCCGCTGCGCTGGCTGACGGGCCCCGCCGGGCGGCTGCGCGGGGCGGTCGGTCATCTCTCCCTGGCCCGCGCGGGCCGTACGTCCGTGTCCGCGGTGCTGCCCCTGCTCGCCCTGCTGACCGCGCTGACCACCGCCGCGTTCGGCGGCTCCGTCCTGACGGGGGTGTCCGACGCGCGCGACCACGCCGCGCTCATCGCCGTCGGCGCCGACGGCCGCGTCGAGGGCACCGGGGTGCTGCCGGCCGCGCTGACCGACCGGGTGCGCAAGGTGCCCGGCGTGCGGGCGGTGACCGAGGCGGGCGTCAACTACGAGGCCAAGGCGGGCGACAACCTGACGCAGACCACCCTGGCGGCCGTGGCCCCCGCCGACTACGCGGCCCTGGCCCGCCGCACCGGACTCGGCGCGTTCCCCCCGGAGGAACTGCGGCGGCCGGCCGGCGGCCCGAAGGCGCCGCTGCCCGCGCTGGCCTCCCCGTCGGCCGCCCAGGCCTACGGCACCCGGCCCTTCCCGGTCCGGCTGGACGACGGGACCACGGTCACCGTCCGGATCGCCGTCGTCCGGGACCGGACACCGGCCGTGATCGGCACCCGCTTCCTGGTCGTGGACCGGGCCGGGCTGAGCCGCCAGGCCGCCCGCACCAGCACGCTGCTGCTGACCGGCGACCACCTGGACGCGGGCGCGCTGCGCCGGGCGGCGGGGACGTCCGTAGGAGTGCAGCTGCGCTCCGCCGAACGGGCCCGGTACGTCGACTCGCCCCTCCAGTCCGGCGCCGAGCACATCTACACGGCGGCGGTGGCGGCCGGCACCGGCTACGCGGTGCTGGCCCTGCTGCTGGCCCTGCTGCGGGCCGCGCCCGAGCGCACCGCGCTGCTCGCCCGGCTGCGCACCATGGGCCTCACCCGCGCCCAGGGCCGCCGCCTGCTCGTCCTGGAGTCCCTCCCGCAGGCGGTGCTCGCCGCGGCGGGCGGCGCGCTGACGGGCTGGGCGACCATCCGACTGCTGTCGCCCGGGATCGACCTGACGACCATCGCCCTGCCCTCCAGCGCCGCCTCGGCCGGCGGGAACGTGCTGCGCACCGACCCGCTGTCGCTGGCCCTGCCGGCGGCGGGGGTCCTGGTGCTGGCGGTCGCCGTCGCCGTCGGGCAGGCGTGGTGGACGGGCCGCAGGGGCTCCGTACGGGAACTGCGGGCGGGGGACGCGCGATGAACCCGTGCCCGACGCCCGGCCGCGCAGCCGGTCCCGCCGGCCGCCCTGGCCGTGGCAGCGACGACGGCGGCAGCGGCGCGAACCGCCACGGCCCGAACCGTGCCGGCGGTCGCGGCAGCGGGAACCGCCGTGGCCGGACCAGGGGCAGCGGCACCAGCAACTGCCTCAGCCGTAGGGCGTGTTGCGAAAGTCCCGCCTGCCCCGCGACGCCTGGCACGCGCGCTCGCCGCGTTGCCGGGACCGTCCACGTACGCCCGGTACGAGGACGACCCTCCGCCTTGCGATCACACGCACCAGACGCCGCGGGGGCCGCACTTCGGGCGGACAGCGCCACTTTCGAAACACGCCCCAGCAGCGGTCCCGGCACCAGCAACCGCCGTGGACGAGACCCTCGTAACCGCCGTAGCCGACGTAGCCGTCTCAGCCGCCGTGCAGGAGTCTTGCGATGACGACGAACCCCACCCTTGCCGACCTGGCCCGGCGCGCCACCGAGGACCGCACCCGCCCGGCCTACGGCCACGACGCCCTGATCACCTGCGACCGGCTGGTGCGCATCTTCTCCACCGACGGCGTGGAGGTGCAGGCCCTGCAGGGGCTCGACCTGCTGGTGCGCCAAGGGGAGCTGATGGCTCTGGTCGGCGCGTCCGGCAGCGGCAAGTCCACCCTCATGAACATCCTCGCCGGCCTTGACACGCCCACGGCGGGCGCGGCCCGGGTCGGGGACCACGACCTGCTCGCCATGACCGCGAAGGACCGGCTGCGCTACCGCCGCGAGGTCGTCGGTTTCGTCTGGCAGCAGACCTCCCGCAACCTGCTGCCCTATCTGACCGCCGCGCAGAACGTGGCGCTGCCCATGCAGCTGGCCGGCTCCCGCGGCCGCACCCGCCGCGCCAAGGCCGAACGCGCGCTCGAACTGCTGGAGATGCTGGAGGTCGGCGAGTGCCGCGACCGGCGCCCGCACCAGATGTCCGGCGGCCAGCAGCAGCGCGTCGCCATCGCGGTGGCCCTCGCCAACAACCCCGCCGTGCTGCTCGCCGACGAACCCACCGGTGAACTCGACTCCCACACCGGCGAGCAGGTCTTCGCCGCCTTCCGCACCGCCAACGAACGCCTGGGCACCACCATCGTCATCGTCACCCACGACCAGGCGGTGGCCACCGAGGTCCGCCGCACGGTCGCCATCCGCGACGGCCGCACCTCCACGGAGGTGCTGCGCCGCAGCGAGGTGGACGAGGCGACGGGCGACGAGCGGCTGGTCAGCCGCGAGTACGCCATGCTGGACCGCGCCGGACGCCTCCAGCTGCCGGCCGACTACACCCAGGCCCTCGGGATGCGCGACCGCGTGGCCCTGGAACTGGAACCGGACCACATCGCGGTGTGGCCGGACGACAGCGAACGGGACTGAACCGCCAGCGCGTGGCGGCACTGCCCGGCGGGCTGGGCAGGACTCCCGGCGGACTGGGCGGTACTGCCCGGCGGGCAGTGGCTGCCTGACGGCGCGAGGCCGCCAGGCCGACTGAGCGGAATCGACCGGCGGGCGGTGGCTGCCCTGCGGGCCGGGCGGCGCCGTCTCAGCGGACGCTGACGCCCAGCGTGCCGAGGCCGGCCCGCCGTACGGCTATCGACCCGTAGGGGGTGCGCAGCCGGAGCCAGGCGCCCGACGAGAACAGCGCGAGGCCGTCCGGCGCGGCGGCCGGGCCGGCGGGCGCGGCGGGTCGCAGGAAGCCGAGGGACTGCGCCGCGTGCACGGCCCGCACGGGCAGCCCGGTCTGCGCGACCGTCCGGGACCAGATCTCCCGCCCGATCCGGTCGAGTTCACCCCGGGTACGCGCCTCGGGCGCCAGTTCCCCGGTACGGGCGCGGAATTCGGCGACGGCCCCGGAGACCAGGGCGTGCAGGGCGTCGGCCGGGGGGAGCCCCGGCTCCGCCCGCCAGCCGCCGCGCGGGGGCAGCACGCCCGCCCACGGCGGCCCGGTCACCGCGGCCGGGACGGCGGCCGTGGCCGCCTCCTCGTCGACGGACTCCAGGAGTTCCCCGGCGGAGACGGTCACGTCGAGGGTGACGTCGAGCCCGTCCTCGTAGGGCTTGGCCAGAGCGACCGCGCGTACCGCCAGCACCTCGAAGGAGGCCGGCCGCCCGAACACCGCCAGGGCCGTCCCGGCCGCCTGGAGGCGGACGGCGGCGGCGCGGTCGTAGTGGAGCAGCCGGGAGAGGAAGGCGGCGAGGTCGGCCGCCTCCGTCTCGTCGGCGAGGTGGAGCACCGTCATGCGGCGACGGCCTCCTCCTCGTCCGTGTCCCGGTACTCGCGCAGGAACTCGCGCTCCTCCTCGGTGAGCCTGCGGGGCCGCTGCGCCTCGAAGTCGAACGGCACGATCACCGTGGAGGCCCGGACGTAGACCTGGTCGCCGTCCTTCACCTCGTAACCGAGGGTGAAGGAGGCGGCCCTGATCTCGGTGACCCACAGCTCGATGTCCACCGGCTCGTGCCGGTGGACGAGCTGCCGCTTGTAGTCGATCTCGTGGCGCGCCACCACGGACCCCTGCTTGAACTGCTTGTCCGGGCGGAACAGGAAGTCGATACGGGCCTCCTCCAGGTAGCGGAGGAAGACCACGTTGTTGACGTGGCCGTACGCGTCCATGTCCGCCCAGCGCAGGGGGCAGCGGTATGTGTGGCGCATCTGCCGGCTCAGCCCCGGGTCAGCTTCTTGTAGGTGGCCCGGTGCGGGCGGGCGGCGTCCGGGCCGAGCCGCTCGATCTTGTTCTTCTCGTACGACTCGAAGTTGCCCTCGAACCAGAACCACTTGGAGTCGCCCTCGTAGGCGAGGATGTGCGTCGCCACGCGGTCGAGGAACCACCGGTCGTGGGAGACGACGACGGCGCAGCCGGGGAACTCGAGCAGCGCGTTCTCCAGGCTGGAGAGGGTCTCGACGTCGAGGTCGTTGGTGGGCTCGTCGAGGAGCAGCAGGTTGCCGCCCTGCTTGAGGGTGAGCGCGAGGTTGAGGCGGTTGCGCTCACCGCCGGAGAGGACGCCGGCCGGCTTCTGCTGGTCCGGGCCCTTGAAGCCGAACGCGGAGACGTACGCCCGCGAGGGCATCTCGACCTGGCCGACGTTGATGTAGTCGAGCCCGTCGGACACGACCTCCCACAGCGTCTTCTTCGGGTCGATGTTGGCGCGGGTCTGGTCGACGTAGGAGATCTTGACGGTCTCGCCGACCTTGATGTCGCCGGTGTCCGGCGTCTCCAGGCCCTGGATCATCTTGAACAGGGTGGTCTTGCCGGCGCCGTTCGGGCCGATGACACCCACGATGCCGTTGCGCGGGAGGGTGAAGGACAGGCCGTCGACGAGGACCTTGTCGCCGAAGCCCTTGTGCAGGTCGTTCACCTCGACGACCACGTTGCCCAGGCGGGGGCCCGGCGGGATCTGGATCTCCTCGAAGTCCAGCTTGCGCATCTTGTCCGCCTCGGCGGCCATCTCCTCGTAGCGCGCCAGACGCGCCTTGGACTTGGCCTGCCGCCCCTTGGCGTTCGACCGCACCCACTCCAGCTCTTCCTTGAGCCGCTTCTGCCGCTTGGCGTCCTTCTGGCCCTCGACCTTGAGGCGGGCGGCCTTGGTCTCCAGGTACTTGGAGTAGTTGCCCTCGTAGCCGTGCAGGCGGCCGCGGTCGACCTCGCAGATCCACCCGGCGACGTTGTCCAGGAAGTACCGGTCGTGGGTGACGGCGACGACGGTGCCCTCGTACTTGGCGAGGTGCTGCTCCAGCCAGTTCACCGACTCGGCGTCGAGGTGGTTGGTGGGCTCGTCGAGCAGCAGCAGGTCGGGGGCCTCCAGCAGCAGCTTACACAGCGCCACGCGGCGCTTCTCGCCACCGGAGAGGTTGACCACGGGCCAGTCGCCGGGCGGGCAGCCCAGGGCGTCCATGGCCTGCTCCAGCTGGGCGTCGAGGTCCCAGGCGTTGGCGTGGTCCAGCTCCTCCTGGAGCTTGCCCATCTCCTCGAGCAGCGCGTCCGAGTAGTCGGTCGCCATCTGCTCGGCGATCTCGTTGAACCGGTCGAGCTTGCCCTTGACCTCGGCGACGCCCTCCTGGACGTTCTCCAGGACCGTCTTCTCCTCGTTCAGCGGGGGCTCCTGGAGCAGGATGCCGACGCTGTAACCGGGCGACAGGAACGCGTCACCGTTGGAGGGCTGCTCGAGCCCCGCCATGATCTTCAGCACGGTCGACTTACCGGCACCGTTCGGGCCGACGACGCCGATCTTGGCACCCGGAAGGAAATTCAGGGTGACGTCGTCGAGGATCACCTTGTCGCCGTGCGCCTTGCGCGCCTTGCGCATGGTGTAAATGAACTCAGCCAAGAGAAACCGTCCGGCAGCTTGAATCTGGCAGTGGGCAGATACACCCCATCTTGCCTGACCGCCACCCCTGGATGGAAACCAGTAGGGCGGCGGGGCTCTGAGCTGGGGTTCCGTGAGGCCGACGAAGGGTCGTCTGTCACTGACGATCGCCGCCCGGTGACCCCGGGTACCCTCGTACGCCCCCAGAGACGGTCCAGAAAGTCGGCTTCTCGGTGCCCGGCGACTGGCTCGCTGTGCGGGCGCCGGGCACCGGCTGACCGGCTGCTCGTCGGCGGCCGGGACTGACACCGAGGTGTAGGAATGCGCGGCGGCGGACCGGATCGAGTCGGTGAAATCGCGCAGACGCCCGCGGTGAGTGGCGGGCACGGCGATGTCCGCTGTCCCGTCGGGCCGTCCTCGGTCGCCGCGGCAGGTCTGCCGGATGCCGGGGGGGGGCGAGCGCGGCTTCCGGATGCCGGGCAGGGACGGCTCGTTTGAGTGGTCCTACCGTTTCTGCGCCCTGTAGCGCTTCATCAGCGCAGTGATCCGTGCCTGGTCCGCCGGGCCGTTCAGCTCGGCGAGGAGATCGTCGGGACACAACTCGTAGAGATCTCCCCACCATCGACGTCCTCGGTTGTCCCAGATCCGGTACCCACCCGGCACACCCCGCGCCACGTAGCGTCTCCTGCTCACGGTCCTCCCCGTCCGGGCACCGTTCCCGCCGGTGCTTCCGTATGTGCTCGCCGGCCCGGTGGCCTGACGGCTGACCCGGCACGCATCGCGGTTTCTCCGCCGCCGACCGCGCCTCGCCCCTCGCTGCCGCTCACCCCCGACCGCCCACGGGCACCCTCACCCGGTCCGGGGGCCGCCGGGAAGCCCCGGTGTCCGGTCACGCGGCGGCATGGCATCGTCGCGCCATGACAGCAGCGGAAGCACAGGCCGGCCTACGGCACCTGCTCAACGAGTGGGACCCGATCGGCGTGGTCGATCTCGGACAGGACGAGGATCCTGTCCAGGACGAATACGACTGCCTCATCCCCCCGCTCCTTGAGCGTCTGAGGCGTGGAGCCGACCGGACGGAGCTGCGGACGTTCCTGTCCCACGAGCTGACGGACCACTTCGGCCTGAGCCGCCCCTACGACGTCGACGGCATGGCTGCCCGCCTCATCACCTGGTGGTCGTCGGCACCTCCCCAGGTCTGACGCGCGCCGGCCACGGAGCCGGTGGCCCGGCTCCTCGGTACGGCGCCGGGCCGCCCGGCGCTCTCTGCCGGCTTGGAAAGGTGCCTGGCCGTGGAGGCCGGTGCGGGCGGGTTCGTCAGTGGCCGGTGGACTTCTTCTTGCGGACGATGCTCAGGGCGGTGGCGCCGAGGACCAGGAGGCTGAGGCCGACGGCGGCGATCAGGGGGGTCGTGTCGGTGCCGCCGGTCTCGGCCAGGTTCGTGCCGTCGGGGACCGCGCCCGCCTTGGCCGGCGCCGGGACGGGTTCGCCGAGCGTCTGGGTCTTCGTGCCGATCGCGGCGCCCTGCGTCTTGCAGTCGAGGACGCCGGTGAAGCGCTGTCCCCGGCCGTCCGGGCCGGTGAGCGTGAAGTCGTAGGCCTGGTCCTCCTGCAGCGGGACCGCGATCGTACGGGTCCTGCCCGCGGGGACGCTGTGGCCGGTGCCCATCAGCTCGAAGGTGTACGGCTGGTCGCCCTTGTTCGTCACCTTGATGTCCAGGGCGCCCTCGGCGCAGTCCTTCTGCGCCGACAGGGCCGGTATGGCGCCCTTGTCGGCCCAGGTGGCGACGGCGGTCGCGGAGACCGTCGACTCGCTGGAACCGGCCAGGATCTGCGTCTGGCTGCGGCTGTCGGAGGTGAAGGCGCGGCCGACCGGCACGGTGGTGGACGCCTGGACGGTCAGCTCCGCCGAGCCCGCCGCGTCGCCCGGTGCCGGGGAGGCGCCGTCGGCTCCGGCGGCGGAAGTCCTCGGCACGTCGAAGTAGAGCCTGCTGCCGTTCTTCGCCGAGGTGACCGGCTTGCCGTTCTTGCCGACGATCCGCACGCCGCCGGCGTCCACCGGGGGCACCACCGTCACGCTGCTCGCGTCGGTGCGGACGGTCACCGGGCCCAGCCGCCGCCCGGGGTGGCCGGAGACGGCGGGCGGGTCGAGGCTGAGCGAGGCCTTCGGCTCGGCCTGGTCGCGCGCGCTGCTGTGCAGGTAGTCCGCGAGTTTCTCGGCCCGGGCGTCGACGGCGTCCACGTGCGCGCCGTCGGAGTAGCGCCAGATCGCCACCTGGGTGCCCGTCGCCGCGTCCTGCTCGGTGAGGTTCTTGACCCCTGCCTTCGCGGCGAGTGCCGCCAGGTCGTTCACCTGGGGGTAGGAGTGGTTCAGGATCCAGCGGATCTTCCCGGCGTTCTTGTTCGCGCCGAGCGAGGTGCCGCTCCAGGGCGTCTCCTGGTACTTGGCGTCCTTCTGCGTGGGGTTGTGGATGTCGACGCAGTACGTCTGCAGCATGCCGCCGCCGTCCACGGCCATTTCGAACAGCCCCGCGGAGATCTGGTGGTCACCGCCCTCGTCGTGCAGGACGGCGGCGCCGTACGTCTTCAGGCCGCTCATGGTGGCGGTGGCCCCGCCCTGGCTCTGCGGCCTCCCGTCGGCGGCGGCCGGGCCGGCGGCGGCCAGGACACCGGCGGCGACGAGTCCGGACGTCAGGGCCACGGCGGCGAGACCGGCCGCCCGTCGCCCGCGCACGGACCGCGCGGAGTACGAAGCACACACAGAATTCCCCTTCGAGCAGGACCCGTTCATGTGGGGGTGCGGTCCCACCAGCAGAATCTCCAAGCCCAGAGAGCTACCTCGGCATCCTATGGACCCCTCACTCCGGCACTTGCTGTCAGGTCGTCAGGTGGCTGATCCGAATCGGAATCGTTATCGCCGCCCGCCGCCCCGGTGAACAGCCGGTATCGACAAATCCGTCCCGACCTGCTTTGTCGGGCGGGTGCCGCAACGGCGGTGGGCGCGCGGGGCGATGGGGAGGCGCGGGGCGGCCGGCCGCGGAGCCCCGGACCGGCCGCCCCGCGTCGTCACGTCACCGCGGCCGGTGCGCGCTCCGGCCGGGCCGCCTGCTCCGCCGGTGGTCCGGCCGGGGCCGGCCCCGGGGTCTCCCAGGACGGTTCGGGCTGCGCCGGGTCATGGGGTGCCGGGGCGCCGGCCGTGCCGGGCTCCGGCCTGCCCGTGGTCCGCCGGAACGCCGCCGTCCCCCGCGCCAGGTCGTGCCCGATCGCCACGGCGTCGATGTCGGCCGATGTGCGGCTGGTGCCGTCGCGGGTCTCCGTACGCACCTTCAGCCGGCCCTGCACGAGCACGGGGTCGCCCACGTTCAGCGACGCCATCGCGTTCGTGGCGAGCTGGCGGTTGGCCCAGACCGTGAAGAAGTTGGTGTGCCCGTCGGTCCAGGCGCTCTTCTCCCGGTCCCAGTAGCGCGAGGTGACCGCCAGCCGGAAGCGCGCCGACGCGCCCGACGCCGGCTCCCGGTACACCGGCTGCGTCGCCACGTTCCCGACCACGCAGACCGTCGTCTCGTTCATCGTCTTCCCCTCCCTCGCCCGGCCCGTCCGACCGGGCGGACACGCGTACGGGCCCGTCCCGTACGGCTGCGTCTGCCGCGCCGACCGCGTCCGTCGCGATCGCCGCGGCACCAGACTGCCGCCGCCGGGACGGGCCCGCAGAGACCTGTGGACCACCGCCCGCCTGTGGACAACTCCCTCACCCGGACAGGTGAAAGGCCCTGCCCGGGCTGTCCGGGCGGTGGCTCACGCTCCCCGCCCGCGAGCCCCCACCGCCTGTCTCGGCCTCACCCGTCGGCCTCACCCGTCTGCCTGACCTCTCGGCCTCACCGCGCACGGCGCCCCCGCCTCACCGCGCCCCCGGCACCACTCCCGCGGCCACTCCCGCCCCGGTCACCCGGGAGTACTGCTCGCGCACCTCCCGGTAGCGCAGGAGTTCCGCCGCCACCGGATCCAGTACCCGGGCCCGCCCGCACCCCCCGGCCGCCTCCCGCAACCGGCGCTCCGCCTCCTGCCCGTACCGTCTGGCCGGGCCGCGGGCCGCGATACGGCAGCTCCACTCCACGAGCGGCCCGCCGACGATCCCGGCGATCATCAGCAGCACCGGCACACCGAGGTTCGGCGACAGGACACCGGCGATCTGGCCGACCAGCCACAGACCGCCGACGACCTGGAGGATCGTCATCGACGCCTGGGCCAGGACGGCGGCCGGCCACCAGCCCGGCCGGGGCGGCCGGCCCGGGGGCAGTCCGGCCCGCGCCGCCAGTTCGTCCAGTGCCTCGGGCAGTCCCTGGGCCCCGCGCACCGCGGCCTCGCGGACCGCCTGCGCCCACGGCGCCGGGAGCCCGGCCGCCGCCCGTTCGGCCACCGTGCGCACGGCCTGTTCGACGCGCTGGCGCGCCGTGGCCTCCTCGTCCGGCTGCGCACGCACCGGCAGCCGCCCGGTGGGGGGTTCGCGCCGGTCCTGGTACCAGCGCCACAGCCGCAGCCACGGGGTGCCGCACGCCCGGCCCGCGTTGCGCAGCCAGGCGCGTTCGGCCGCCTCGCCCGCCGCGGTGGCGCCCACCGCGTCCGCGAGGCGGGCCGCGAACTCCTCCCGCGCCTCCTCGCTGAGCCCGGCCCGCCGCCCGGTGGCGTACACGGGCCGCAGGTGGGCCGCCGCCGCGTCGACGTCGGCGGCGATGCGCCGGGCCGCGGCACCCCGTTCGGCCACGAACTGGCCGAGCGATTCCCTCAGTTCGCCGATGCCGTCGCCGGTGAGCGCGGAGAGCGCGAGGACGGTCGCGCCCGGTTCGCCGTACTCGCCGAGGGCGATGCCGTCCTCGTCGAGCAGCCGCCGCAGGTCGTCGAGGACCTGGTCGGCGGCCTCGCCAGGCAGCCGGTCGATCTGGTTGAGGACGACGAACATGACCTCGGCGTGGCCCGCCAGGGGACGCAGGTAGCGCTCGTGCAGGACGGCGTCCGCGTACTTCTCCGGATCGACCACCCAGATGACCGCGTCGACCAGCCCGAGGATGCGGTCCACGTGCTCCCTGTGCTGCACGGCGGCCGAGTCGTGGTCGGGCAGGTCGACCAGGACGAGCCCGCGCAGCTGCGGATCGGCGTCGGGGCCCTGGACGGGGCGTCTGCGCAGCCGGCCGGGGATGCCGAGCCGGTCGATGAGGCTGGCCGCGCCGTCGCTCCAGCTGCACGCGATGGGTGCGGCGGTGGTCGGCCGGCGGACGCCGGTCTCCGAGATCGGCACGCCCGCGAGGGCGTTGAACAGCTGCGACTTGCCGCTGCCGGTGGCGCCCGCGATGGCGACGACGGTGTGCTGTCCGGACAGCCGGCGGCGCGCGGCCGCCTCGTCGAGGACCCGTCCCGCTTCGGCGAGGGTGCGGTTGTCCAAGCGGGTGCGGGACAGGCCGACGAGTTCGCGCAGCGCGTCCAGCCGCGACCTCAGCGGTCCGTCGTAGGCCAGCGGGGGCACGGGCAGCGGCCGGGCGGGGCGCGGCTCGACGGGGACGAGGTCGGCGGCGCTCGTGCCGGTCTCGGTGACGCGGCGGGCGATGAGACCGTCGTCCCAGGCGCCGTCGGCTCCGGTACGGCCCGGTGCGTCGTCGTCCTTCACGCGCGCGTGCCGGTCGGGTCGCTCCGCGGACCGGTCGGCGTACCGGTCCGCGTGGCCCGCCGGGTGCCCGTCCCCCCGCACCTCCGCGTGTCCGGGCGAGTACCCGCCCTCGCGCCGTTCCGCATACCCGTGCGCGGCCCCGCCCTCCCGCCCGTCCGCGTACCGGATGCCGGGTGTGCCGGCCTCTCGCGTCCCGGGTCCGTCGGCGTGCTTGAGGAGTGCGGCACCCGGCGCCGGCGCACCGCCCCTGCCGTCCCCGGCCCCTCTGAGACCTCTCCCGTCTCGGTCGTCCCCGCCGCCCCTCCGCTCGCCCGCGTCTCTCATGACGTTGCCGTCCACCCTGTCCGAGCCCTCCGCTCTCTCGCGGGAGCCCTGGAAGCGCCCGGGGGCCGGGCTCCCCGCGTCCCGCATCCCGTGTCCGTCGGCGGAGACCGTGCCCTCCGTGTGGTCCGCGCGCTCCGTACGTGCGGTGCGTTCGGTGTGTTCCGTTCGGTCCTGGTCAGTGACGGCGGTCACCGGTCACCTCTCCTTCAGCAGTACGGACAGCGCGGCGATGAGTTCGGCCTGCGGCTCGGGATGCACCTCCAGGGCGTCGAGCGGGGCCAGCCGGCGCTCCCGTTCGGCGTGCATCACCCGGTCCAGGTAGTCGGCGAGCAGCCGCCCGGCGCGGTCGCGCAGCCGCAGGGCGCCGTGCGCGCCGATCCGCTCGGCGAGCCCCTCGCCCGCGGCCCGCCCCCGGCGGCCCCCCAGCAGCCCGGTGGCGGCCAGCGCGGCGACGACCTCGGGGTCCGGTGCGACGCTGCGGTCCAGTTCGCGCACCTCGTCCTCGGCGTACTCCTCCAGCTCCCGCCGCCAGCGCCGTACGGCCAGTCCGATGCGGTGCTCCGCGCTCTCGGCGGCGGGGGGGTGGTCGGCCAGGCCCGGTGCGGCCGCGGCCGGTTCGCGCCGCCAGGCGTCGTCGATGCGCTCGTCGGCGGCGGTCACCGCGCACAGCAGCAGGGCGCCGAGGCTCTCCACGAGCGCGTCGAGCAGTTCGCCCGCGGTGCAGTCCAGCGGGTAGGCGCGCCAGCGTTTGAGGGCGTCCCCGGCGAGCACGGCGCCCGCCTGGAGCCGGCCCCGCAGTCGGGCGTACTCGCCGTCGTAGGCGCTGTCCACGGCGGAGATGAGCCGCAGGGCGGCCGAGTGCTGTGCGGCGGCGGCGCCGGCCAGCTCCGGCATCCGGGACTTGAGCGAGTCGAGCAGGCCGTGGGCGGTGCGGGCCATCGCGTACTGGCGGGCCGCGGGATCCTGGGCCTGGTGGACGAGCCAGGTGCGCAGCGGTGCCACGGCGGTGGCGGGCAGCAGTCCGCCGCCCCAGGCCGACTCGGGCAGTTCGGGCACCGTGAACCGGGGCACGTCGCCGAGCCCGGCCTTGGCGAGCAGGGCCCCGTACTGCCGGGAGACCTCGGAGACGACCTGGTGCGGCACCCGGTCCAGCACGGTCACGAGGGTGGCGTCGTACTCCTTGGCGGTGCGCAGCAGGTGCCAGGGGACGGCGTCCGCGTAGCGCGCGGCCGTGGTGACCATGACCCAGATGTCGGCGGCGCAGATCAGCTCGGCGGCCAGGGCCCGGTTCTCGGCGATCAGGGAGTCGATGTCCGGCGCGTCGAGCAGGGCGAGTCCGGGGGGCACGGTCTCCACCGTCTCGACGCGCAGCACGCGCGCGGGTTCGTCCTCGGGTCCCGGCGGCTCCGGCAGTTCGTCGACGACCGGTCCGGCTCCGGGGTCCTGGCGGGGCACCCACACGCGCGCGAGGTCGGGCAGGACGCGCATGCCGCTGAACCAGTGGTGGTCCTCCGGATGACACACCAGTACGGGGGTCCTGGTCATCGGCCGCAGGACTCCCGCCTCGCTGACCCGTCTCCCGACAAGGGAGTTGACGAGTGTGGACTTGCCCGCCCCGGTGGATCCTCCGACGACGGCCAGCAGCGGCGCGTCGGGCTCCTTGAGCCGGGGCACCAGGTAGTCGTCGAGCTGGGCGAGCAGTTCGTCGCGGTTGGACCGCGCGCGGGGGGCGCCCGGGAGGGGCAGCGGGAAGCGTGCGGCGGCGACGCGGTCGCGCAGGGCGGAGAGTGCTTCGAGCAGCTGAGGCCGTACGTCCAAGGTCACCACATGTGAAGAATGCCCAATTTTAGGGGAATTCTGAAGCATATGAGCATGTCTGCGCGCCGACGGAACACAAGGGATGGAACGGACGAGTGGGACGAGGGCGCGGTCCAGGCATAACGAGTGCACAACACCCGGTGCCGGAGGCACCAAAAGCGGTGCACGATTCGTACCTGCCTGCGATTATCAGGACCGCTTCACTGAACCTCCACATCGAGCCACGGAGGCGAAGCAGCAGGGGCAAGGACGCGGGAGCCCTATCCTTGTCCCCGGCGACGTCACGGGACGGCCCGCACCGGGGCGGCACCACGACAGAGGCCACCACACCAGGCCCCCGTAGCTCAGTGGATAGAGCAGGCGCCTTCTAAGCGCTTGGCCGCAGGTTCGAGTCCTGCCGGGGGCGCTCCGCTCTTGCGGTGCTCACGCCCTCCCTCCGGGAGGGCGTTCTTGCTGCTCGGCAGCACAGTAGCGAGTGCGGCGTAGCACCGGCGTAAGCGCGCGCCGCACCGCCGGGGGAACGTCCGGAACTCACCCCTGGGTGGCACGGCCGGGCCGCGTTCAGGGGCGGTGGTGCGGCCAGCCGGCCAGGCCGCTGCCCTCGGGGGCGCGGCGCGTCGCCTCGGCGACGGAGGCGTGGAAGGCGTAGACGGCGTGCAGGCCGCCGGTCTTGAACACCTTGAGGATGCGCGGATCACCGCAGGCGAGGACCAGGGAGCCCGCCTGCGCGCGCAGGCGCTTGGTGAGCGCCACGATCAGGCCCAGGCCCATCGAGTCCAGGAACGTCACCCGGCACAGGTCCAGGACGACGTGCCGGTGCCCCTCGTCGATGAGCCGGACGACGGCCTCCCGGATCCCGGGCGACGAGCAGACGTCGACCTCGCCGGTCACGGTGACGACGGTCCACCCGTTGTCCGCGCGCCGCGCGAGGACGCCGTCCTCCACGGGGCGCCGGCCGGCGCCGCCCTCCGGGGCGGGCCGGGCGACGCCGTCCTGGGCGGTGGACCGATCGAGGATGCCGTTCTCCGGGGTGGGCTGTGGGACCGTCCGCACTCTTCGCTCTCCGCCTCTCTCGCCGTCCTCCATGACGCGCGCCACCCATTCAGCACATGCGGGAGATGTCGTGCATGCCGTGTATGTGGCGCTTCATCCAGTAGACGGTTTCCGCTCCCCGCGCCACAAGAGTGCGATTTTCAGATGGTGAGCGAGAGTCCTCTCGTCACCCGGTCCGCCGCCGCGAGCAGCCGCTCGCCCGCCCTCTCGATCGCGCGCGCCCGGTCACCGTCCGCGCGCAGGGAGACACCGAGCGAGCCCAGCGTGTCGCCCCGGAACACGGGGACGGCGACGCAGACGGTCCCGAGGGAGTACTCCTCCAGGTCGGTGACCGCCGGCGCGCCGGGGGATGCGTCCAGCCGCCGCAGCAGCTCCGTGCGGTGGGTGATCGTCCGGGGCGTGAGGTCCTCCAGGCGGTGCCGCGAGAGGTACTCCTGGCGTGCCTCGTCGTCCAGCTCGCGCAGGACGCACTTGCCCAGCGCGGTGGCGTGGCCGGCGTCCTCGAACCCCACCCACAGCTCGGCGCGCGGGGCGCGGGGCCCGTCGACGATCTCCGCCACGCGGATCTCACCGTCCTCGTAGAACGTGAGGTAGGCGGCGGCCGACAGGTCGTCCCGCAGGGATCCCAGCGTCGGGCGGATCCGGGTGAGCCGTGTCTGCGCGCCGCCGGCGTCGTGCAGGGCGTCCAGCCGCTCGCCGAGGACGAAGGAGCCGTCCTCCAGTTTGCGCACGTAGCCGTCGTGCACCAGCGTCCGCAGCAGGTGGTACGTGGTGGCCAGGGCCAGGCCCGTCTCCCGCGCCAGCTGCTTGGCCGGCGCGCCGCCCTCATGGGCCCCGACCGCCTCCATCAGCCGGAACGCCCGCTGCACGGAGGCGATCAGTGTGGGGCCTTCCTGCGCTCCCATACCTCCACCGTGCGGGTGACGGACGCGCTCGGCAAACGCACGCCAGGACGGCCGCGGGCGGAAGGCGAGCCCGTGACGGACCGGGAAACCGGGGGCCGTGCCTGCCCCGGCCGGCCCTATGACCACGGCCAGGGGCCGGCCGGGACGCGGCACCCGGAGCGGGCGGCGGCCAGGTGGTCACCGCCCGCTCCCGGAGGGCCGGCGGTCCGCTGGTCACCGCCCGGCCCGGACCGCCCCGGACCCGGCTCGGACCACCGCCGGATCCGGACCGCCCCGCGTCAGATCCGCTGCCACAGGGCCGGGACGTTCGGCGGCTCCCAGCCCGGGTACGCGGTGTGACCCTGGATGCACCGGTAGCTCACGCCGTCGTACGTCACGACGTCCCCGGGCGCGTAGGTGGCGCCCGCCTGCCAGCTGGTCTGGCCGCCCCCGCCGGACACCGTCAGGGTGTAGGTGGTGGTGTGGGTGGCCGTGCCGGTGCCGGTGATCGTCAGCGTGTACGTGCCGCCGGCCGCGTCCGCCGCGACCTGGAGGGTGGCGGTGGAGGACTGGCCGGAGGTCACCGAGGCCGGGCTGAAGCTCACGCTGACCCCGGACGGGGCGCCCGACGCCGACAGGCGCACGTTCTGCGCGGCACCGCCGGTGGTGGCCGTGGAGACGGTCACCGTGGCGGAGGAGCCGGGCCGGGCCGTCCCGGCGGCCGGGTTCGCTGAGATCGAGAAGTCGTCGCCGGGCACGGGTGCGTCCCCGACGGCGGTCTTCCAGACCGTGTACGCGACCCCGTCGGCGCTGCGGTTGAGGGCGGTGGCGTTGATGTTGCTCGTGGTGTCGCACGCCGAGTGGTAGCAGGAGTCGTAGGAGCGGCCCGCGGTGCCGCCCCACTTGGCCGCCTCGGAGGCGGACTTCACCGCGTCGGCCCCGGTGGCGTAACCGGAGGTGGGGATGCCGACCTGCTGGAAGGAGTAGTCGTCGGAGCGGCCCTGGCCCTCCACGTTCTCCTGCGGGGCCAGGCCCAGGGAGTCCCAGTACGCCTTCATCGGGGCGGCGGCCGCCGAGTTCAGGTTGTTGACGAAGTAGCCGGCGTTGGCCGAGGCGACCATGTCGAAGTTGTAGTACGCCTTGATCCGGGCGCGGTCGGTGCCGGAGAGCGAACGGGCGTAGAAGCCGGAGCCGTTCAGGCCCTGCTCCTCGTCGGTCCACCAGGCGAACCGGACCCGGTTCTTCATGGCGGGGTTCGCCTGGGCCAGCGTCAGCGCCGTCTCCAGGAGCGTGGCGGAGCCGGAGCCGTTGTCGTTGATGCCGGGGCCCGCGGAGACGCTGTCGAGGTGGGCGCCGAACATGTAAACGCTGTTCGCGTCGCCCTGCGGCCACTCGGCGATCAGGTTGTTGCCCGCGCCCGGGGTGCAGCCGGAGGTGCAGCTCTGCTCGGTGACCGTGTAACCGGCGGCCTGGAGCTTGCCCTTGACGTAGGCGAGCGAGGCCCGGTAACCGGCCGTGGTGGAGCGGCGGTTGCCGCCGTTCTGCGTGGCGATGGTGTTCAGCTGGGCCAGGTGCGCCTGCACCTTGGCGACGTCGACGTCGGGCGGGGTGCCCGGGCCGGTGCCGCCCCCGCCGACGGTGAGCGTGTACCGGGCGGTGTGGGTCTTGCCGCCGCCGCTGCCCGTGACGGTGACGGCGTACGTCCCGGCGGACGTGGCGGCCGAGGTGGAGACCGTCATCGTGGAGCTGCCGCCGGAGGTGACCGTCGCCGGGCTGAAGGAGACGGTCACGCCCGCCGGTGCGCCGGAGGCGGTCAGCGAGACCTGCTGGGCGCTGCCGGTGACGGTGGTGGTGCCGACCGTGGCCCGCGCGGAGGCGCCGGCGTCGACGGTGCCCGCGGCCGGGTCGAGGGCCAGCGAGAAGTCGGACTGCTGGCCGGTGCACGTCGGGTCACCGGACTGGGCGGGGACGCTGATCGCGTCCCAGGCCGCCTTGGTGGCGTTGTACAGGCCGCAGCTCGCGTCGAGGTTCTTCGCCGAGGTCAGCGTGGCGGTGCGGTAGCGCTTGTAGGTCATGCCGCTGGTCTTGAGCAGCATGCCGCCGTAGAAGATCTTGCCCGCCGTCTGGATGCCGACGCCCGTGACGGTGGAGTTGTTGCAGGTGGGGCTGGAGGGCTTGCCGCCGCCGGGGCTGGAGCCCTCGGCCAGCAGGTAGAACCAGTGGTTGAGCGGACCGGCCGCGGCGTGCTCCTCGGTGGAGGGGATCGAGGCCGAGTAGCAGCGGGGGTCGTTGTTGACCCGGCTCGGGTCGTACATGTTGCGGATCGGGCCGCGGCCCTGGAGGTCGATCATCTCGCCGACGGTGTAGTCGGGGGTGTCGTACGGCGCCGGCTCGTCGGCGTACGCCTCGGTCAGGGCGCCCATGATGTCGCCGGTCGCCTCGCCGAGGCCGCTCTCGTGGTTGTCGCCGCCGGGGGTGTAGGTGTCGAGGCCGTGGCCGAACTCGTGGCCGACGACGTCGATCCCGGCGATCCACTCGTTCGCGCTGTTGTGGCCGATGGTGATGGTGGAGCCGTCCCAGTAGGCGTTCAGGTCGTTCAGGCCGACGCGGACCGGCCAGCTGCCGCCGTTGCCGTCGTGGCCGTTGCGGCCGAGCCAGTTCTTGAGCATGTCCGACTCCTTCTGCGCCGCGAACATCGCGTCGACGCAGCCGGTCTCCTTGCTGGTGGGGTTGCCGGTGCCCCAGTTGTCGGTGGACTTGGTGAACACGCCGCCGCTGTAGTCCGAGCACTGCAGGCCGGGGCGGGTGGTGTCGCGCAGCACGTAGCTGCTGCCCGAGCGGGAGGTGTCGATGGTCAGCGGACTGGGGCCGTTCCACTTGCTGGTGCCGGAGCCCGCGCGGACCTCGTCGTAGGAGTCGACGACCTTTCCGGTGCGGGCGTCGACGAAGACGTGCAGCCTGCTGGGCGCGTCCGCGCCGGTGCGTCCGGTCAGCACCGTCTCCCAGGCGAGCGTGGCGGTGTCGTTCCTGACCCGGACCACCAGGCGGCCCGGGGCGGCCTTCTCGACCCGGGCGAGCCGGGCGCGGCTGGTCCTGGCCGCCCGCGCCGCGGTGACCGTGGGCTCGGTGGGGACCGAGATCCGGGCGGTGGTGGCCGACTGGACGGCCCGGACCCCGCCGTCGCCGTCGGCGAGGACGACGGCGTCGCCGCCCACGACGGGCAGGCCCTCGTAGGTGCGCTGGTAGGCGACCGAGTACAGCCCCTTGACCCAGGGGGTGACCTGGTGGCGGTCGTACTGCTCGTGCGGGCCCCTGGCCAGCGCGTCCAGGCCGCTGCGCACGGCCCGGTCGGCGGCGGCCACGGCCTTCGCGGCGGGGGTCGGCCGCGGCCCGTCCGCCTGCGGCGCGGAGGCCGGCGCCGCCGCGGCCGACGAGGCCGACACCGCCAGTCCCCCGAGGGTCACGGCCAGGGATATCCCGGCCACTGCCATCTTTCTCAGCATCGCGGCTCCTTGTGAGAGGTGTGCGGCCCGTCCGGCCGTACGCGAGCCAGATCATGAACACGTCAACCCCTGGACCCAGGGGCGCCCCGGTGTCTCCGCGCGGCCCGCGGCGGGCAGGGAGGTGACGCTGACATGACATGGTCTGGACCGGCCGAACCCTCACACCGGCCCGCGCCCGGGTCAACGGTTTCCGGGGCGCGGTCCGGACCTGTCAAAATCCGGCAAGCGGGGGCCCGGTGCCGGCGCCCGCCCGCGCCGGGAGATCCTCTCGGCGCGCCCCGCGCCCGAGACCCTCACGGGCGCGCCTTCGCCGCTTCCCCCGTCCCGACCGCCCCGGACGCGGCCAGCAGCCGCTCGCGGTACTGCCTGACCTCCGGGACGTCGCCCCAGTCCGCCAGGAGCCGGGCGTGCAGGCCGCGCAGCTCGGCGTCGATCATCAGCTCGCGCGAGCCCAGCGCCTCGCCCAGCACCGGACCGGCCAGCGCCACCGCCGCCCCGGGGTCGCCGGCGCACGCCCAGCCGTCGGCGAGCCGCAGGGTGAGCAGCAGCCGGGTGGACCGCATCACCGCGGGCAGCAGGGCGCGCGAGCGCTCGGTGGCCTCGACGGCGCGCCGGGCCGTCCCCCGGTGCCCGGTCACCGCGGCGAGGTCGCGCAGCGCGCCGCCGATCGCCGACTCCACCCGCATCTCCCCCTCGGCACCGGCCATCCAGGGCGCCTCCAGCAGGTCCCGCCGCCCGAGGCGGGCGAACCCGCGGCGGGCCAGGGTGATGTGCCGGCGGCACTCGGCCGCGTCGTGACCGAGTGCGTAGCCGCGGGCCTGGTACAGGTACGAGAGGGTGGCGACCCAGCGCCGCCGGCCGTCCACCGCCCCGATGGCCCGCGCGTACGCGAGCGTCGAACCGGGGTCGTCGTCGAGCCGCACCAGGGTGCACATGTCGCTGAGCAGGGTCGCCCGGGCCGGGGCGTCGTGGACGGCGTCCGCCCAGCCCAGGCCGTTGCCGAACCACGCCATGCCGATGCTGCTCTGCCCCCGCTGCATCCGCAGGCGCCCGGCGACCTGGGCGTACTGGGCGGCCAGGCGCAGTTGCCCGTACGGCAGCCGGCCGGTGGCGTTGACCGCCTCGGCCCAGCGCACCACGGCCCGCAGCAGCCGCTCCACGGTCGCCACCCCGCCCGCGGTGGTGTGGTCGAACGCCTCGCGGATCAGACAGGCCAGCACGGCCGTGAGGGCGTGCAGCAGCTCCGTCTCGGCACCCGGGCCGCCCTCGGGGCCCGCGTCCGCGCCGCCCGCCGGGGGCACCGGGAGCGGCGGGAGCACCGCGGCCGACGGGATCGCGCCGGTGGTCCCTCCTGGCAGGCCGGGCAGGCCGGGCAGCCCCGCCAGGAGGGCCGGTAACCCGGCCTGCTCGGGCACCGCGCAGCCCGTCGTGCCGTGGAGCGGGCACGCGAGCCCCTCGGCGGGCAGTTCCCTGGGCCAAAGCCGCGGGTCCCACGCCTCCCGGTCCCCGGCCGTGTCCGCCCCGGGCATGGCGCCGAACAGCTTCCGGTCCAGCGGAGGCGGGGTCCGCGCGGACGGCACGCCGCGCGGCGCCGCGACGACGGCGGCCAGCTCTCCCCCGGTCTCCAGGACGGCGTCGAGGCGGCGCACCAGACCCGCGGGCGGCTCTCTGAGGCCGCTCTCCAGCTTGCTGATGAGGGTGTGGTGGTAACCCACCCGCAGACCGAGCTGGAGCTGGGTGAGCCCGGCCTGTCTTCGCCGGGACCTCAACCGCCGCCCGAACTCCCCCCACTCCCGAGCCGCTTCGACGGACATGGCCCCTCCCGGACGAGGCTCGCGCCTCCAGCCGTGTGACACCGGACTTCGCCTCCCGCTACCGGACAGCACAGGGGAGCGGCCACCGCCCCGTCAATCGGGTTGACGCAACAGCCGTCCAATTGGTCTCTACCAGATGTCCAAAAGGGGTGATCCCAGGAGATACGCCGTGACCCGGGCGCAAGGGGGACGTTGAACCGTGAGTGCGGTCGCGCGACCTGCTGCCGCACTCACCGAGCAAGTTAGGAGAACGTGATGTCTCGCATCGCGAAAGCGGCTGCCGTCGCCCTCGGTACGGGTGCCGTGGTGATCAGCGGAGCCGGTCTCGCCATGGCGGACGCCGGCGCCCAGGGCGCGGCCGTCGGCTCGCCCGGCGTCGTGTCCGGCAACACCATCCAGGTTCCGGTCAGCATCCCGGTCAACCTGTGCGGAAACACCATCGACGTGATCGGCATCCTCAACCCCGCGTTCGGCAACACCTGCGCCAACGTCGGTCACCTCGGCAAGCACGACGACAAGCCGGGCAACTACGGCGGCTGACGTCTCGGCAGTCACCGCGTCGGAGGTCGTCCCCGCAGGGCACGCCGTCCGCGCAGGCTCCACAGGGAAGCCCCGGCACCTCGAGCGCCGGGGCTCTCCCGTGTGCCCGGGGCCGGGGCGCCGGGGATCCCCCGTGCGCCGGGAGCCGGGCGCACCGGCCGCCCGCGCCCGGGGGCACCCCCGGTGCCCGGGTCAGGCGTACCGGTAGATGCGGCTCACGTCCTCCAGTGAGTCCGGGGTGACGTCCCAGGGCGGCATCTTCTGGTGCCGGGCGACGATCCGGCCGTACTGCGCGTCGCCCGGCCCCGGCGGGGACGCGGGCAGGTAGCGCGCGCCCCGGTGGCGGCTCTGCCAGCGCGACCACAGCAGGTCGAGGAAGGCGTGGTGGAGCCAGAAGACCGGGTCGTTGACGGAGGCGGCGCCGAGCATCGCCCCGCCGACCCAGCGGTGCACCCGGTTGTGGTTGCGCCAGGAAACGCTGCCCCGGCCGGTGCCCCACCCCTCCAGCTTGTTGCGGAAGCCCCTGGTGACCGTCGAGTCCCAGGGCGCGACGTCGTAGACGGGATCCTTCAGCGCCCACTCCAGCTCGCTGCTGGTGGGCAGTTGGATCGGATCGCGGGAGCGGCCCAGGTCCCGGGTGAGGAACCGCCCGTCGGTGACCCCCTCCTTGAGCGTCCAGCCGCCGTGCGCGTACGCGAACGGTCCGGTCGTCACGCGGCGGTCGGACGGCCGCCCGTCGCCGCCCATGAGGTCCGCGGTCCAGGGCACCGAGGTGGTGGTGCGCTGACGCGTCCAGTCCCAGTAGGGCACCGTCACCGAGGAGTCCACCCGGCGCAGCGCCCGTTCCAGCTCCAGCAGGAACTTGCGGTGCCAGGGCAGGAAGGAGGGCGCCATGTGGGCCGGCCGCAGCCCCCGTTCGCCGTCGGCGGTGAAGTGGGCGACGTGCGTGCGCACGAACTCGTCGTACTCGCCGCGCCGCTTGACCTCCAGCAGCGCGTCCACGAAGCGCCGCTTCTCCGTGCGGGTGAGCCGGGTGACGTTCTTACGCGTGTACGCCACCGTGCTCACCCCCGGTGGCCGGATCCGCGGACGGGCCGCCGACGGGCCCGGGGGCCAGGTCGCGCAGCCGCCGCCCGGGGCCCATCTCGTCGACGGCGCCGCGGGCCGCCTCCAGGGGTGTGCGGTAGGAGCTGTAGTGGTCGACCATGCTCAGCCAGGTGCCGTCGGCGCGGCGCATCAGGTGCAGCGGACGGCCGTCCACGGTGACGTACCACAGGCCGGTCCCCTCGGCGCTGCGCCGCGGGGTCCACACGCCGCGGATCCGGCGGCCCCGGTAGGTCTCCTCGAAGGCGCTGCCGCCCGGCCCGCTCCAGGGGCCGCCGTGGGGGCCGGTCCCGGGGAGCAGGGGCCGGGAGGCGGCGGTCACCGGGGCCATCGCGACGACGGCGGCGCAGGCGAGCAGCCGCCGCCGCGTCGCCTCCCGCCGCGTTCCGCCCGCGTCCCGCGCCGTGCCCGGGTCCACCGCCGCGCCCGGGTCCCGTGCGGTGCCCGCGCCACCTCCCGTGCCGGTGCGGGTCCCGCCCGTGGCCCTGCCGCTGTCCCCGCCGCCGCTGCCGTTGCCGACGCCCATGGCTCACTCCTCGTCCGGTTCGGTTCTCCGCAGCCGTAACCGCCGAGGACCCCGGACGGTCACCGCCGTACGGCCGGACGGTGAGCGGGGACACGGCCGGACGGCGGACCGGGAGGGCGGGCCGGGCCGCCGTCAGAGGCCGGAACCCGTCGCCAGGCCGGCCCCCGGCACGGTCTGCAGCGCGGGGGTGAGGACGCCCAGCTCCGGCAGGGTCAGCCCCGGGAGACCGGCGCGGCCGGCCCCGGGCCCGGTCAGCGGGCCGTCCACGGTCAGCCCCGGCGAGACGGCCCGCAGGCCGGAGGGGGCCGTCCCGACGCCGACGTGGTCGAAGCCGTCACCGAGGACGTGCGCCAGCGGGGCCCGGACGTCCAGGCCGGGCAGCCCGCCCTCGACGGGGAGCCGCGGCACCGCGCGCTCCGGCAGGAGCCTGCCCTCGGTGAAGCGGGGCCCTTCCGGACTGCCCGGCGCGGGCAGCGGAAGCTCCCCGCGCACACTGGGCAGTTCCATGCCGAGCGCGGTCTCGGCACCACCCAGCGGAACGGGGAGGGGGGCGGTGCCGGCCGCGGCGGCGGGGGCCGCGGCGGCGCCGACGGCCGCCGCCGCGCCCGCGACGAGGGCGGCAAGGGTTCCTCGGGTGGTCGACTTCATGGCAGGCACGGTCCCTTTCAGGTCGGGTTCGGGGTGGTCCGCACCGGTCAACGATCCCGGCCTCGCGACCAGCGCAAGATTCCCCCGCATGCCGCAGTAGTACGACGGTGGGACGGAACGACGGGAGCACCGCGCGGCGGCGGGCAGGCGGGGACGGGCGGGCGGGGCGGCAGGGCCTTCGGCCCGGACCGCGTACGGCGGGCGGCGTGGAGGGCGTCGAGCGGGCGTACGGCGGACTCGTACGGCGGACGGTGTCGAGCCCCGGCGGACCGGGAGCCGGCCGGCGGAGCGGTGCCGGCGTCCGCGGTCCTCGGCGCGGCGCGGCGCGGTCTCAGCTCTGCAGCGGCAGCCCGCCGAGCAGCGGGGTCGCGGTGTTCAGGGTCTTGGTGGCGCCGTTCACCGAGTGGAGCAGCGAGCCCTTCTTCTCGGTGTCGAGCGCGTCGGACTGGTGCCTGACCGGCATGACGTCGATGGGGTCCCTGGTGAGCGAGTTCACGGCGCCGTTGAGGCTGGTGGGCGTCACTTCGGCGGCGTCGTGGGCGAAGGCGGGCGCGGCGGCACCGGCGGCGACCAGGGATCCGGCGAGGACGGCGGCGGCCTTGAGCGACTTCATCGTGTTCCTTTCCGCGGCGACGGGGCGTCACCGGAGGGGACGGGGTCGCCCTGCCTAACGAGCCCCGGGCGGGCCGGAAACCACGGTGCGGGAGATTGCCGAGTCCTCATACGAGACCTTCCGCATACAAGATCTTCCGCATACGAGATCTTCCGCATATGACACCGGCCGCCGCCGCGGGGGCCGCCGGCCGCCCGCACGCGACAGCCGCCGTGCCGGCTCCTGCGGGGGGGGCGGCACGGCGGCTGGGGGGTCCCCGCGGCGGGCCCTGTGAACGGGTCCCGCGGCGGGTGGCCGGATGCGGCTTACGAGCCTGTGGCCGCCGGAGCCGCGACCTCGGGGACGGTGATGTCAGGCACCTTGATGTCGGGGACGTTGATCTCCGGGACGTTGATCTCGGGGACGGCGGCGGGGTCGGTGAGGGCCGGCAGGGTCGACGGCTGGGCCGCCGCCGGTGTCGTCGAGGTGGCGGGGGCCGTCGGGGTCGCCGCCGAGGTGTTCGGCATCGCCGCCAGGCCGCTGCCGGACAGCCCGGAGGTGACCAGGCCGGTGAGGTTCTTCACCAGCCCGTCGACCGCCGGGAGCACCTGGCCGACATCGCCCGAGGTGACCGCCTTCAGCAGGCCGTCCACCGCCTTCTGCACGGCGGCCAGCGCGTCGCTCGCCGGGTCGGCGGCACGCGGTGAGGCCGCGCGGGTGCCGGCCGCGGGCAGCAGCACCCCCGTGGCCGCCGCCGGTGCGGCCGGAGCGAGCGCGAAGGGGACGGCGGGAGCGCCGGTCCCGGCGGCCGCGGTCCGGGTGGCCGAGGCGGCCGCGAGTACCGCGTCCGCCTTGGCCAGGGCGTCCTTCGCCGCGTCACCGAGCTTCTGGACGTCGGGGGCGGACGTGGCGTTCTGGTCCGGGGTGAGGACGGCGGTCACCAGATCGCGGACCGGGGCGAGCACGCCGCCGAGGCCACCGAGTCTCTGGACCTGGGCGAGCAGCGCGCCGGCGTCCTGGGCGGGTGAATCGGACGCCACCGCAGGACCGTTCTCGCGGGCCGCGTCGGCCGCCATGACGGCCGGGCTGCCGGCCCCGACCAGGAAGGCGGCGCAGAGTGCGGTGGACGCGACACGCCGCGCTGACAGACCTCGCATGGGAGTTCCTTTCGATGAGCACCGGATCTGGTGCCCACCGTGAAAGCGACCGTCGCGCTCCGCAACCGATCATGCGCCCGTCGTGTGACGGGTATTCAGGTCGCCGCGCCTTCCGACCTGGTGGGACACGATTCAGAGGCACGCTCGCAACGCGCCGCCCGTTCGGGGGAACGGCAGCGGCCGCCCTCCCCGCGGGGCACCGCCGCGCGGTGCGCGGGGCCCGTGACCGGGGAGGGCGGCCGCCGGAAGGGCGTCGTGCCCGCGTCAGCCGTTGACGCAGGTGTTGCCGAACGCCGGGTTCAGCAGACCGATGATGTCGATGGTGTTGCCGCAGACGTTGACCGGCACGTGGATCGGGACCTGGATGACGTTGCCCGAGATGACGCCCGGGGAGTGGGCGGCGACACCGTTCGCACCGCTGTCGGCGGCGGCGATGCCGGCACCGCCGGCGACAGCCGCGGCGGCGGCGGAGGTAAGGACCAGGCCCTTGGCGATACGCGACATGGAAAGGAACTCCTTGCAGTTGACACACAAACACCCGGGCAGGGACGCCCGGCGCTGTGTCAACGCGCGGCTCTCGCCGGGGTTGTGCCGCCGAAAGAGTGATCTACGGATCGGACGGGCTTCACAGTTCCGACACACTTGCCCGGTTTCGTCGCATTAGTCCCGTTCGGCACTAGAGTTGCGGACCTCTCGACCCACCCCTTCGACGGACACCCGAAAGAGGCAACGACGGTCATGCGGCTTCCTCATCGGCCGCGGGTCCTGCACCTCACCCAGCCCGTGGACGGCGGGGTCGCGCGCGTCGTGACGGACCTGGTGCGGGCACAACTCGCGGACGGCTTCGACGTGACCGTGGCCTGCCCCGACGGCGCCCTCGGCGACCACCTCCGGGCGCTCGGCGTGGATGTGCGCCCCTGGAACGCGGCGCGCGCGCCGGGGCGTTCACTCCTGCGCGAGGTACGGCAGCTCGTACGCGTGATCGACGACGTACGGCCGGATCTGGTGCACGCGCACAGCGCCAAGGCCGGGCTCGCCGGCCGCCTGGCCGTACGCGGCCGGATCCCGACCGTCTTCCAGCCGCACGCCTGGTCGTTCGAGGCGGTCGGCGGGGGCACGGCGGTGCTCGCGCGGGCCTGGGAGCGGTGGGGGGCGCGGTGGGCCGCGCGGGTGGTGTGCGTCAGTGAGGGGGAGCGCGCGACCGGCGTGCGTGCGGGGATCAGCGCGCGCTGGCACATCGTGCCGAACGGCATCGACCCGCACCGCTTCCCCGCACCCGTCATGGCCACCACGAGCGCCATGAGCACCGCGGCCGCCGCGACGACCCCGACCGCCACGACCACCGAGTGCACGGCTGCCGGCGTCCCGGCCACCGCGCCCGTCGTCGTCTGTGTGGGGCGGCTGTGCCGGCAGAAGGGGCAGGACGTGCTGCTGCGGGCCTGGGACGCGGTCGCGGAGCGGGTACCGGGGGCGCGGCTCGTGCTCGTCGGGGACGGCCCCGACCGCGACCGGCTGCGGCGGCTCGCCCCGGCGTCGGTCCGGTTCGCCGGTGCCGTCGCCGACCCCGTGCCCTGGTACCGGGCGGCCGACCTCGTCGTGCTGCCCTCGCGGTGGGAGGGCATGGCCCTGGCCCCGCTGGAGGCGATGGCGTGCGGCCGGGCCGTGGTGGTCACGGACGTCGACGGCGCCCGGGAGAGCCTGCCGCCCGCACTCGCCGCGCGGTGCCTGGTCCCGGCGGAGGACCCGGCCGCCCTGGCCGAGGCGGTCCTGGCCCTGCTGCTCGACCCGCCGCTGCGCGCGTCCCTCGGCCGCCTCGGACGCGCCCACGTCCTGTCCTCGCACGACGTCCGGCGCGGTGCCGCGGCGGTGACGGCCCTCTACGGCGAGCTGCTGGCCGCGCCCCCCGCCAGGCCCGCGCCCGCCCCGCGCACGCCCCGCGAACCCGCCGAGCCCAACGGGTCCGCCAGGTCCACCGGGCCCACCGGGTCCACGGAGCCCAGCCGTCCCACCGCCCCCGGCCACCGGAGCGAGCACAGCAACCGGAGCGGGCGCAGCCGACCCAGCGCGCACGGCAAACCCGGCACGCACCGCGAACTCAGCGCGCACAGCGAACCCGGCACACACCACGAACCCAGCACGCACCACGAACTCAGCGCGCACCGCCGACCCAGCGCGCCCGGCGACCACAGCGAGTACGGCGAACCCAGCGAGTACAGGGAGTCCAGCCACCCGTGAGCGCGGAAAGCACCGTCCCCTCGCCCGGTCTGGCCCCCGGCCGGCCGCCACGGGACCACGGATCCACGGCCGTCCCGGTTCTCCGGCCGCGCCGCGGGGCCTCCGGTTTCCGCTTTCCGGTCCGGCGGCAGGGACCCCCGCCGCGGCCGGCCGCCGCGCTGCCGCTGATCGTCGCGGACGGCGCCGCCGCCCTGCTGGGCGCCCCCGCGTTCACCGAGGCCGAGCACCGCCCGCTGCTGGTCGCCCTGCTCGTGACCGCGGCCCTGCTGCTGCGGGCGCAGCACTCCGGGCAGCCCGTGCCGTCGGTCCTGGACGAACTGCCCGCCGTGTGCGGCCGGATCGCGGTGTCCTGGCTGGTCCTGGCGACGCTGGTGGCGGCGTACCGGCCGGGGCACGCGCTGACCGGCCGCACCCTGCTGGCCGGGTTCGCGCTGCACGCCGCGGCGAGCTGCGTGCTGCGCGGCGCCGTGCACGCCCGGCGGCGCGCGGACCTGCTGCGCCGGCCGCGCGCCGCCCTCGTCGTCGGCCCGGCCGAGACGGCCCAGCGGGTGGCCGCGGCCCTGCTGCGGCATCCGCGCTGCGGGATCCGGCCGGTCGGGGTCGTCGCCGACCGGCCGGTCGGCCGCACGGGCGGGCTGCCGGTGCTGACCCGCGGGGCGGAGGTGGAGCGTGCGGTCGTGCAGAACGGGGTGCGGGCGGTGCTCGCCGTCCACCCCTCCGTACGGACCGGACAGGGGCCGCTGCTGCGGGCGCTGGCCGAGTCGGGCTGCGCGGTGTGGGAGATCGACGCGGACTCACCGTCGTACGCGACGAAGCAGCGGCTGGCCGGGTTCTCCTGCCGGCGCCTGCTGATGTCGGGTGCGCGGCGCGGCAGTGCGGGCAAGCGGGTGCTGGACGTCCTGGTCTGCGGTGCCCTCCTGCTGCTGGCCGGGCCGCTGCTGCTGGGCTGCGCGGCGCTGCTGCGGCTCACCGACGGGCCGGGTGTGCTGTTCCGCCAGGAGCGCATCGGCCGGGACGGCAGGCCCTTCACGCTGCTGAAGTTCCGTACGCACCGCCCGGCCGACGCGCACGAGGCGGCGACGCGGTGGAGCGTGGCGGGCGAGCAGGAGATGCGGCCGCTGTGCCGCATGCTGCGGCGCACCTCGCTGGACGAGCTGCCGCAGCTGTGGAACGTACTGCGCGGGGACATGAGCCTGGTCGGCCCGCGCCCCGAACGCCCTTATTTCGCCGCCCGGTTCAGCCAGGAGCACCCCGGTTACGCGGCGCGCCACCGGATGCGGTCCGGGATCACCGGGCTGGCCCAGGTCCAGGGGCTGCGCGGGGACACCTCGATCGAGGACCGGGCCCGCTTCGACAACGCCTACATCGACAACTGGTCGCTGTGGCAGGACGTCTGCATCCTGCTGCGCACCGCGGCCGCGCTGGTGCGGCCGACGGGGAGCTGAGGACGTGACCCACGCCGCGCTGCCCGAGCCGCCGCACCGGCTCGCCGTGCCCGCCCGGCCGCCGCGCCGGTCCGGCGGGACGCTCCGGCCGGTGTCCCGGGCCGTGCCGCACGGCCCGGTCCTGCCCGTGGCGGCGGTCCTGGCGGCCCTCGCCCTGCCGCTCGCGCCGGGGGGCGGCGCGGGACCCGCGGACGTGGTCTCCGGGATCGTGGTGCTGTACTGCGCGGTGCGGCTGCTGCGCGCGCGGCGGCGGCCGCTCACACCGGTGGCCGCAGTGGTGCTGGGGCTGCCGGTGACGGGCTTCGCCCTGGCCGCCCTGGCCGCGTCCTCCCCGGCGGCCGCGTTCGCGGGGCTCGGCCGGTACCTCCAGGTCTTCGTCCTCGTCCCGGCGGCCGTGCTGCTGCTGATCCGGGACCGCGCCGACTTCCGGCTGGTGGCCTGGGCGTTCACAGGTCTCGGGCTGTGGCAGGGCGCGGTGGGCACCCACCAGTACCTCACCGGGACGGGGGCCTCCTACCAGGGTGCGCAGATCCGTGCCGTGGGCACCTTCGGGCCGGGCGACGTGATGGGCATGGCGACGGCGGTCGCGCTGGGCGTGGTGTGCGCGGTGGGGCTCGCGCTGGACCGTTCCGGCGGCGCCCGGCGGCGGGCGGTGGCCGCCGGGTGCGCGGCGGCGCTGCTGGTGCCGCTGGCGCTGTCCTTCAGCCGGGGGGCGTGGATCGCGACGGCCGTGACGTGCGCGGCGCAGCTGCTGCTGGCCGGGGTGCGGCGCGCCCTGAAGGCGGGGCTGGCGGTGGCCGCGGCGGGCGTGGTCCTGGTGGGCGGGCTGGGCGTGGGAACGGCGCTGCTGGAGCAGCGGTTCGACAGCATCACGCAGGTCGCGGGCGCCCCGGACCAGTCGGTCCGCGACCGCTACGCGCTCTGGACGGCCGCGCTCGGCATCTGGCGCGAACATCCGCTGACGGGAGTGGGTTTGAAGAACTTCCCGGAGTACCGCGACGGACACGCCCCGATGGCGCTGTCCGCGGCGAGCGACACCGAGGGCGCGGGCGCCGCGTTCCGCAGGCAGCCGCTGCTGTCGCCGCACGACATGTATCTGCTGGTGCTGAGCGAGCAGGGGCTGAGCGGTCTGGTGGCCGTCGCCGGGAGCTGGCTGGCGCTGCTGGTGTGCGGGGTGCGCCGGCTGCTGCGCGAGCGGCGCAGGCCGCCGTCCGCGGCGGGCGGGCTCGACTGCGCGCTGGTCGCCTGCGGCCTGCTGGTCTGGCAGCTCACCGACTTCGTCTACGGGGACATCGGCGGTCCCTCGACCGTGCTGACCGCCGTGTCCTTCGGGCTGGCGGCGTGGTGGGCGGTGGCCCGGCACCCCGGTCCCGGCGCGGACGGGCGAGCCGAGGGAGCCGTGGCGCGATGACCGTGACCCCTCCTCCCCTGCCCCGCTCCGGCGGCCCCGGCGGCGACGGCACGGCGACCGTCCCCGCGGCACGCACCGCCACCGGCGCCGGCGGTGCCCTGCGGGCGGCGTCGGGCTCCCGCGGGTTCCTGGCCAGGGCCACCCTGGTCACGGCCGTGCTGTCGGTGGCCGGGTCGCTGCTCGGCCTGGTCCGGGACCAGGCGCTGGCGCGGCTGTTCGGCGCGGGCAGCGACACGGACGCCTTCCTGGTGGCCTGGACCGTACCGGAGTTCGCCGCCACGCTGCTCATCGAGGACGGGCTGGCGTTCGCGCTGGTCCCGGCGTTCAGCGCGGCGCTGGCCCGGCGGGCGCGGGGCGCCGCGGGCGACCCGGTGCGCTCCCTGGTCACCGGGACGCTGCCCCGGCTGGCCTTCGCGTTCGCCGCGGTGTGCGCGCTGGCCGTCGGCGCGGCCCCGCAGCTCGTCCAGGTGCTGGCGCCGGGTCTGCCCGACCCGCGTCTGGCCGCCGACTGCACCCGGCTGACGGCCACCTGCGTGCTGACCTTCGGGCTCGCGGGCTACTGCAGTGCCGTGCTGCGCGCGCACGGCCGCTACGTGGCGCCCGCGGCCATCTACATCGCCTACAACGCGGGCGTCGTCGCCTCGATGTTCTGGCTGGGCGGCGCCTGGGGGGTGCGCTCGGCGGCGGCGGGTGTCGCGGCGGGCGGCTGCCTCATGGTGGCGGTCCAGGTGCCCGCGCTGTGGAAGCAACTGCGCACGGGGGTGCGCCCGCCGGCCGGCACCGGCGGCGCGGCGGCCCGGCCCATGGATCTCGCGCTCGTCGCCTCGGTGCTGCTGTTCGCGCTGTGCCGCCAGTCGCAGGTCCTCATCGAGCGGTTCCTGGCCTCGCCGCTGCCCGCGGGGGCCATCTCGCACCTGAACTACGCGCAGAAGGTGGCGCAGATCCCGATGACGCTGTCGCTGATGCTGTGCACGGTCACCTTCCCGGTGGTGGCGCGGGCGCTCGCGGACGGTGACACCGAGCGGGCCCGCGACCGCGTGGAGCGGGACCTGGCGCTGGTCTCCTGCCTGGTGCTGCTGGGCGCGGCCCTGGTGATCGCCTGCGCCCCGCAGCTCATCGGCCTGCTGTTCCAGCGCGGCGCCTTCACCCCGGACGACACGGCGGCGACGGCCGCCGTGATGCGCGTGTACGCCCTCGGGCTGCTCGGCCAGGCCCTGGTGGGCGCCCTGGTCCGCTGCTACGTCGCGGGCGGCCGTCCCGCCTGGTACCCGCTCGCCGCGATGACCGCGGGCCTGGTGGCGACCTCCTGGACCGGCGCCGCCGCGGTCGGCCCCTGGGGCGTGGCGGGCATCGCCGCCGCCAACGCGGCCGGCATCACCGTGACGGCCGCGCTGCTGCTGGCCGGGACGGGCCGGTGCGGGGTACCGCTGCGCGTGCGGCGGGTGCTGGCCGAGGCGAGCAGGCCGCTGCGCGCAGCGGTCGTCGCCACCGCGGCCGGGGTGTTCGCGGCGAGCCTGCCCCACTCCCCCGCCGCGGGCCTGGCGGCCGGCGCGCTGACCGTCACCGCCGTCCACGTCCTGCTCGCCCGCGCGCTCGGCGCCCAGGGCGTCGAACCCGTCCTCCGCTCCGTACGCTCCGTCACACGAAGGCTCCGGCATGGCCTCTCCCGCTGAAACCGCCCCGCCCGCCGACGCCGGCGAGCCCACCGCGCCCTTCCCCTGGGTGGCGATGTACCACTCGGTGGGCGACCGCTCGGACGATCCGTACCGCATCACCGTGACGCCCGAGCGGCTCGCCGGTCAGCTCCGGTGGCTGCGGCGGCGCGGGCTGCGCGGGGTGTCCGTGCGCGAGCTGCTGGCCGCCCGCGCCGAGGGCGGCGGCAAGGGCCTGGTCGGGCTCACCTTCGACGACGGGTACGCCGACTTCGTCACCGCCGCGCTGCCCCTGCTGCACCGGCACGCCTGCGGCGCCACGCTGTTCGTGCTGCCCGGCCGGCTCGGCGGCGACAACGTGTGGGACCCGCGCGGTCCGCGCAAGCCGCTGCTGGCCGCCGAGGGCATCCGGCACGCGGCGGCCGAGGGCGTGGAGATCGGCTCGCACGGGCTGACCCACACCGACCTCACCCGGGCCGACGACCGCGCCCTGACCGCCGAGGTCACCAGGAGCCGCGCCCTCCTGGAGGAGCTGACCGGAGCCCCCGTGGACGGCTTCTGCTACCCCTACGGCGCGGTCGACGACCGGGTGCGGGCGGCCGTGCGGGAGGCCGGGTACTCCTACGCCTGCGCCGTCGACCCCGGCCCGCTCACCGGCCCGCACGCGCTGCCCCGGCTGCACCTCGGGCAGCGGGACACGGCCTGGCGGCTGCACCTCAAACACGAGCTGCACCGGCTGCGCCGCCGCCCCGTGAAGGGCGTGTGAGATGCGGGTCCTGCACATCATCACCGGCCTCGGCGTGGGCGGCGCCGAGCAGCAGCTTCGCCTGCTGCTGCGTCACCTGCCCGTCGACTGCGACGTGGTGACGCTCACCCGGCCCGGCCCGGTCGCCGAGGGCCTGGCCGCCGACGGCGTCCGCGTCGTGCACCTCGGCATGGCCGGCAACCGCGACCTGTCCGCGCTGCCGCGCCTGGTCCGGGTGATCCGGGCGGGCCGCTACGACCTCGTCCACACGCATCTGTACCGGGCCTGCCTGTACGGCCGCCTCGCCGCGCGCCTCGCCGGGGTCCGCGCCGTCGTCGCCACCGAACACTCCCTCGGGGACGGGCAGATGGAGGGCCGCCCGCTGACGGCGGGGGTGCGCGCGCTGTACCTGGCCGGTGAACGGCTCGGCTCCACCACGGTCGCCGTCTCGGCCACGGTGGCCGGCCGGCTCCAGCGCTGGGGCGTGCCCGCGCCGCGCATCGCGGTCGTCCCCAACGGCATCGACCTGGACCGGTTCCGCTTCGACGCCGGGCGGCGCGCGCGGACCCGGCGCCGGCTGGGCCTGCCCGAGGACGCGTACGTGGTCGGCGGCATCGGCCGGCTGACGGCGGGCAAACGGTTCGACGTCGTCGTCCGCGCCCTGGCCCGCCTGCCCCGCGACCACTGGCTGCTCCTGGTGGGCGGCGGCCCCGAGGAGAGCGTGCTGCGCCGCACCGCCCACGAGGCCGGGGTGGCCGACCGGGTGCTGTTCACCGGCGAACGTCCCTGCGCGCCCGACGGCTCACCCGGCCCCGACCTGCCCTCGCTGACCGCCGCGATGGACGTGCTCGCCTCTCCGTCGCGGCAGGAGGCGTTCGGCCTGGCCGTGGTGGAGGCACTGGCGGCCGGACTGCCCGTGCTGTACGCCTCCTGCCCGGCCGTGGAGGACCTGCCCGCGCACGCCGCCGCCGGTGCCCGGCGCGTCCAGGGCGGCCCGGAGGCGTACGCCCGCGCGATCACCGAAGTACGCGCCGGTGGCCCGCACCCGCGCACGCCCCCGGGGGCGGCCCGCCACTACAGCATCGCCCGCACCGCCGCCCGGCTCATGGACGTGTACACCGCCGCGGTCCGGACCACCACGCCGGCCCCGGAACGCCCGACCCCCTCCGTCCCACCCCAGGGAGCGACTTCCGCATGACCGACCGCCCCACCCGGCCCCGCCGGTTCTCCCCCGCCCGCCTGCGGCGGCTTCCCCGCTGGTCGCTGGTGGTGGCCGGCACCGCCGCCGGCGGCCTGCTCGGCGGCGCCTACGGCCTGCTGGAACCCCCCGTCTACACGGCCACCAGCTACGTCGTCGCCGTCCCCGCCCAGAAGACCGACCCCGCCGCCGCGCTCGGCCTCGCCCAGGCCTACGGGCGGGTCGCCACCCAGCTCGCCGTCCTCGGCGACGCCCAGCGGCAGGCGGGCGTGCCGGTGCGCACGCTGCGCCGCAGTGTGCGCACGGCGACCTCGCCGGACGCGCCGATGATCGCCGTGTCCGCCTCCTCCACCCGGCCCGCGCTGGCCGCCGGCATGGCCGACGCCGTCTCCGACGCACTGACCCGGCACGCCGGGGACACCGCGGACAGCACCCACGTCTCGCTCGTCCGCTTCGCCCGCGCGGTGCGCCCCACCGACCCCTCGTCCGCCTCACCGGCGGTGACCGCCCTGGTCGGCGCGAGCGCGGGCGGGCTGCTCGGCGGGCTGGCCCTGCTCGTGCGGCCACGGCGGGACGAACCCGGCGCCCCCGCGCCCGCCGCCCCGGTCCCCGGCCCGGCCCCGGCCGCCGACGTCCACGGCCGGCTGTGACCGCCACCAGCCTCGCGCCACCGGCGCGCCCGGCCCGTCCGGCCTACACGACGGAACTCGTCACCGACGCCCGCGCCTTCGCCGCCCTCGCGCCGCAGTGGGGACGGCTGTTCGCCAGGTGCGGCGCGGCGACCCCGTTCCAGAGCCACGCCTGGCTGCACTCCTGGTGGCAGTCCTACGGCACCCCGGGGCGGCTGCGGCTGCTGCTGGTGCGCGAGGGCGGCGAACTGGTCGCCGCCGCCCCGCTGATGCTGCGCCGCACGCCCGTGCCCGCGCTGATGCCGCTCGGCGGGGCGATCTCCGACTACGCCGACGTCCTCATCGACGACGGGCGCAGCCGGCCTGCGGCCACCGCGCTCGCCGGGGCGCTCGGCGAGGCGGCGCGGACGGCGCTGATCGACTTCCGCGAGGTCCGGCCGGGCAGCGCCGTCGAACAGGTCTACGACCGCTGGCGCGGGCCGCGGCACCGCGCACCCGACTCGCTCTGCCTGGAGCTGCCCGCCCTGCCCCTGGACGAGCTGGTCACCCGGCTGCCCGCGGCCAGGGCGCAGCGGGTGCGCGCCAAACAGCGCAAGCTGCGCGCGCTCGGCGTGGAACGGCACGTCGTACGCCCCGAGGAGGTGGAGGCGGCGCTGCGGCGGCTGCTCGCGCTGCACCGTGTGCAGTGGCAGGGCCGGGGCGTCACCGCCGAGCACCTGCGGTCGCGTTTCGGTGAGCACCTGGTGCGGGCGGCGGGCCCGATGGTGCGCGACGGGGAGGCGGTGGTCACCGAGTTCCGGCTCGACGGCGAGGTGGTGGCCGTGGACCTGACCCTGCTGTCCCGGCGGCTGATGGGCGGTTACCTCTACGGTGCCCATCCGCTGCTGCGGGAACGCAAGGCCGACGTGGCGGTGATGCTGCTGGAGGCGTGCACCGCGCACACCGGCGAGGGCGCGCCGGACACGCTGAGCCTTCTGCGCGGCGACGAGCCCTACAAACACCACTGGCGCCCCCGCCCGGTCGTCAACGAACGGCTGCTGCTGGCCCGGCGGCGCACCGCCCCGCTGCTGACCGCGGCGGCCGGCGAGGCGGCCCTGCGCCGACGGGCCGGTCAACTGCTGCGCCGGCGCCCGCCCTCGCCGTAGGCGGCTGCCGGACGGCTCCCCTGGGCCCAGTCGTCACATTCCCGCCTGCCCCGCGACACCTGGCACGCCCTCCGGGCGGACGACGGGAATTTGACGACAGGACCTAGGCCGTACCGCCGGGGCCCGGGCACAGCCTGCCGCCGAGCCAGCGCTCCAGCCAGGCACCCAGGCCCCGCCGGGAACAGCCGGGCGGGGGTGGCACGGTGGGCGCCGGGGCCGGAGCGCCGGCGGAGGGGGACGGTGCGGTGACGGGGGTGGCCGGGTCGGCCCGGCCGAAGAGGGCCGTGCGGTAGACGCGTGCGGCGGCTGGGTTGGCCCCGCACTGCCAGACACCGTGCGGGCAGTAGTCGGTCAGCGTGTTGTAGAGCGGCCGGTACCGGTCGAACCAGGCGAGCATGCGCCGCATGTACTCGGCGTTGTCGCCGTTGCGGAACAGCCCCCATTCCGGGTAGGAGACGGGCTTGCCGTGGGCCCTGGCGAAGTCCACGTGCGCCTGGAGCCCGTACGGTTCGCCCACCTGCTGATCGAAGGTCAGGCCGGCCGGCTGGTCGTAGGAGTCCATGCCGACGATGTCGACCGTGTCGTCCCCCGGGTAGCACTCCGTCCAGGGAACGGCGTCCCGGCCCCGGTTCGGCGCGAAGTCGAACCGGAACCTCTGGCCCGCGACGGAGCGCATCGCGGTGACGATGCGCCGCCAGTAGCTCTTCCACGCCTGCGGATCCGGCCCGCAGCGGTGGGTGTAGGTGGTGCCGTTCATCTCCCAGCCGAGCACGATCACCGTGTCCGGCGCGCCCGCGCCGACCAGCCGCCGGGCCAGGGCGGCGAAGTGGTGGTCGAACTGCCCGGCCGCACCCTGCCGCAGCAGCCCGCGGACCTCGTCGTCGGAGAGGTGCTCCTCGTTGCGTTCCTGCATCGGGACGTTGAGGACGAGCATCCGGTCGGACCGCTGCTCACGCCAGTGCGCCCAGACGTCGAGGAAGCCCGGGGCGCCCTCGATGTCCCGCCAGCGGTCACCGGGCAGATAGGTGTGGCCCACGCGCAGTTCGGCACCGCCCAGCCAGCTGCTGAGCTGCGCCATCCGCGCCACACCCCGCGCGTCCGACTCCAGGAAGGCCCCGAAGGCGGGATTCGCGGGCACGGCGGACGGACCCAGGGACACCGGCGGAGCAGTCGTGGGCGCCACCGCCACCGGCGGGATCACGGGATCCGCGGACGGACTCGCGGAGACCGCGGGCGGACTCACCGGCCCCGCCGGCGGAGCCGATGACACGGCGGGCGGGCTCGGTGACGCGGTCGGAGCGAGCGGTGTGCTCGGGGACGTGGCCGGTGGCACCGGGGAAGCCGGTGGGGCCTGGGGGGCCGCCGGCGCGGTCGATGGGGTCGGCGGGGCCGGCGGTGGGTCTCCCGCCCCCGTGGCGGCCCCGCAGGCCAGGGCGGCCGAGGTGGCGGCCGCCGCCGCGACGACGGTCAGCCGCCGGATCCGGCCTCGCTGTGCAGCCATGCCCGCTCCTTCCCGCACGCCCCGGCGGGCGTGCTGACGAGCCGTCAGCTCGCCCTCGCCCTATGAAGTCAGGCACGGAAGGAGCAGGACCGCCACCGCCGGTACGGCCTTCGGGTGTGCCGCGCGTCCGCCCGGGTGACAGTGCCCGGAAAGACAGCCGCCGCCGCGACCGGCCGCCGTGGCGGCTCGGTCGCGGCGGCGTGGCGCCAAACCCGCGGACGGTCTACCGGTGGGCGCCCGAGGACCGGCCGCGGCGGTACAGGACCGTGCCGCCGGCGATCAGCGCGGCACTGGCGGCCGAGGCTGCCAGCAGCGCCCCGGTGTTGCCGCTGCCGGTCTCGGCCATCTGCGGCGGGGTGTGCTCGGCCGGGGGCGGCGTCGCCTGGTGCGTGGGCGGAGGGGTGGTGTGGTGCGTGGGCGGCGGGCTCGTGTGGTGCGTGGGCGGCGGGGTGCTCGGCGGCGGGGTCGTGCACTCGCCCGGGGAGGGCTGCTCGCCGTACGCGCCGGAGGAGGGCTGCTCGCCGTAGCCCCCCCGGTCGTCGCAGTCGGGGCCGTGCGACGGGGGCGGCGGCGTCTTCTCCGAGACGTTGGCGCACTTGTTGCCGAACGCCGGGTTCAGCGCCGCCGCGGCGTCGACGGTGTTGCCGCAGGCGTTCACCGGTACCTCGACCGGCGCCTGGACGGTGTTGCCGGACAGCAGGCCGGGTGAACCCGCGCTGACTCCGTCCGTCGTCGAGTCGGCGAAGGCGGCACTGCCGTACAGGGACAGCACGCTCGTCGCGGCGGCCGCCGCGAACACTCCCCTGCTCAGGGTCTGTCGCAATCTAGTGGTCTTCCTGCTCGAAGCCGCTCGCGGCGGCTTGAGGAACGTTCAGATGTGGGAGGGCCGGCCCCGGGTCGCGAGTTCGACGTCCGAGGCCGGCCCTGACCCGGCCGGGACGGCCGGTGCGCCCGTGCGGTCAGTGATTGACGCAGGTGTTGCCGAACGCGGGGTTCAGCAGCGCGATGATGTCGATGGTGTTGCCGCACAGGTTGATCGGGACGTGCACCGGGATCTGGATGGTGTTGCCGGAGATCACACCCGGCGAACCGACGGCCGCACCCTCGGCGCCTGCGTCGGCGAAGGCGGGGGCGGCCATGCCCAGAGCCAGGATGGCGCCGGTCACGACAGCGACGCTCTTCTTCATGGAAGTTCCCTTCTCGGGGCCAGGCCCCGATGACGGCGAGAAACCGAGTGAGCACGACCTCACGGTCGCGGCACTGAACGAGGAATAGACGTAATGGAAAACTGCGGAACGTAAATCGCCCGACAATTCACTCGACTGCCCCGCGCACCATACGCCTCGCCCTCGGCTTGCTCGGGCGAAAAGAATTCAGCGAAAACAGCCCGGGCGCCCGCGGACGGAGCAGCGGACGACCCGGGCCGGCCGAGAACGGCTCAGCTTTCGCCGTTGGCCGAGAGGACCGACAGGTCCTCCAGGATGTGCGACAGGGCGCCGTCCCGCTTGGCCTGGGTGGAGTTGTCCGAGCACTGCTGGTTCTGCCGGTCCGACAGGATCGGAATGTCCTGGACGTTCACGATCTGCAGCACGCCGACGTTGGTCTCGTTGAGCCCCAGGCACGGCTTGTTGAGCGTGCCCTCGATCAGCGAGAGCTGCGGGCTCATGTCGCCCTTGGTCGCCGAGTTGCCGAACGACGACGTCGCGTCGTTGCCGTTCGCGATGGACGGGCCGTTGTCGTTCCCGATGGCAAGCGCCGCGGGAGCAGCCGCCACCGACCCACCGACGACAGATACGGCGGCCGCAGCGGCGACCATTGCCTTCTTGAGCACTGCGCGTTCCTTTCCTCGTAGGTCCTACGGCCTCATCAACACGGTGGGGGGTGTTTGGTTGCGGGGGTTCACCCGGTTGGCCCGCACGGCATTTGAAAACGCCCGACAATCATGGAGTCCGGAAAGCACACAAACACTTCGCGGGGTCCGCCGTGGGAGTGAACGGGAGAAACCACGGTGGCCCCGGGCAGTTGACCAGAACGCTCCAGTGACGGGGTTCCCTCAGAAAGGACCGCCCAGTGATCAAGAAGTTTGTCGCCACCGCGGCCATCGCCGCCTCCGCGTTCGGCGCCACCGCCGCCGCTGCTCCGCAGGCCCTGGCGATCGGCAACGACAGCGGCCCGACGGCCTTGAACGGCAACGGTGCGTGGCAGAGCTACGGCAACTCGACCACGTACGGGAACATGAGCCCGCAGATGGCGCTCATCCAGGGGTCGTTCAACAAGCCGTGCATCGCCGTGGGCGAGCTGCCGGTCGGGGTGCTCCAGGTCGTCAACGTCCAGGACATCCCGATCCTGTCGGACCGGCAGAACCAGCAGTGCACCGAGAACTCCACGCAGGCCAAGCGCGACGGCGCGCTGGCGCACCTGCTGGAGGACGTGTCGATCCTGTCGCAGAACAGCGAGCGCTGAGCCCACGGCACGGCCGACGGGAGCGGGCCGCCGAGTTCCTCGGCGGCCCGCTCCCGTGTGCGTCGCCCTAGGACACCACGTCCTTGCGGGCGAAGGAGCGGAAGGCCAGGGCGAAGAGCACCAGCGCGTAGGCGACGGAGACGGCCGTGCCCTGGATCATCCCGGACCACTCGGGGCGCGGCTGCACGGCGTCGGCCCAGGCGAACTGCCAGTGCGCGGGCAGGAAGTCGCGCCAGTGGCCCAGCGCGGTGACCGCGTCCAGGACGTTGCCGACGATGGTCAGGCCGACCGCGCCGCCCACGGCGCCCAGCGGCGCGTCCGTCCGCGTGGACAGCCAGAACGCCAGCCCCGCGGTGACCAGCTGGGAGACGAAGACGTACGCCACGATCACCACCAGCCGCTGGGCGGCGGTGCCCGCGGCGAGCGCGCCGCCGGTGGGGATCTCCAGCGGGCCCCAGCCGTATGCGGCGGTGCCGACGGCGAGCGCGACCACGGGCAGGAGCACCATGGCGGCCAGGCTCAGGCCGAGTCCGACGACGAGCTTGGACCACAGCAGCCGGGCCCGGGGCACGGGCGCGGCCAGCAGGTAGCGCAGCGAGGACCAGCTCGCCTCGGAGGCGACGGTGTCCCCGCAGAACAGCGCCACCGGGATCACCAGCAGGAAGCCGGCCGACACGAACAGGTTCACCGCGGCGAAGTTGGCGCCCGAGGCGGTGGCGGTGTCCATCAGGGTCACCTGGTCGTTGCGGCCGCCGGGGTCGCCGCCGATCGCGAAGGCCACGACGAGCACGAACGGCAGGGCGGCCAGGATGCCGCCCATGATCAGGGTGCGGCGCCGCTTCAGCTGCCGGGCCAGCTCCACCCGCAGCGGCAGGGTGCGCCCGGGGTGGTAGCCGGGGGCGACCTCCGCGGTCTCGGTGAGCGTGCTCATGCGGAACCTCCGATCAGGGTGAGGAAGGCGTCCTCCAGACGGCGGTGCGGGCCGACCGAGGCGACGGGCACCTCCAGCCGCACCAGCTCCGCCACCAGGCCCTCGGCCGTGGCGCCGGACTCCAGCCGGACCAGCAGGCCGTCGTCGGTGCGGGTCGCGGAGGCGACGCCCGGCAGCGCGGCCACCTTCCCGGCCACCGGCTCGTCCACGGGTGCCGCGGTGCCGACCAGCAGGGTGTCCCCGGAGCCGGTGATCTCGCCGACCGGGCCGGCCTGCACCAGCCGGCCCCGGTCCATGACGACCAGGTGCGTGCAGGACTGCTCCACCTCGGCGAGCAGGTGGCTGGAGACGATGACGGTGCGTCCGCCGGCCGCGTACCGGATCATCACCTCGCGCATCTCGCGGATCTGCGGCGGGTCCAGGCCGTTGGTCGGTTCGTCGAGGATGAGCAGGTCGGGCAGGCCCAGCATGGCCTGGGCGATGGCCAGGCGCTGGCGCATGCCCTGGGAGTAGGTGCGCACCGCGCGGGCCAGGGCGTCGCCGAGGCCGGCGATCTCCAGGGCTTCTTCCAGGTGGGCGTCCCCGGGCGGGCGGCCGGTGGCCCGCCAGTACAGTTCCAGGTTCTCCCGGCCGGACAGGTGCGGCAGGAACCCGGCGCCCTCGACGAAGGCGCCGACCCGGGAGAGCACGGGCGCGCCGGGCCGGATCGCGTGGCCGAAGACGCGGATCTCGCCGTCGTCGGGCCGGATCAGGCCCATCAGCATGCGCAGCGTGGTCGTCTTGCCCGCCCCGTTGGGTCCGAGCAGGCCGAGCACCTGGCCCCGCTCGACGCGGAAGGACAGGTCGCGTACCGCGTACCGGTCGGCGGAGCGGGCGTAGCGCTTGCCGAGGCCGGTGATCTGGAGGGGGACGCCGGACAGCGCCGGGTCGGGGGCCGGGGCGGTGCTGTGGCGGCGGGCGGTGAGCAGCAGCGCGAGCGCGGCCAGCGCGGCCGCGGCGGGCAGCCACCACACCCAGGCCGGCAGCGGGGCCGCCGCGGTCCGCACGCCGGGCGCGGTGGGCACCGACAGGCCGCTCTTCAGGGAGACGGTGTACGTCGCCGGGGCGGCCGGGGAGGCGTAGCCGAGGTCGGTGGAGGCGAGGACCAGGCGGAGCCGGTGGCCCTTCTGCACCTCGTGGTCGACGGCCGGGAGGGTGAGGACGACGTCCTTGCCGTGCCGCGCGCCCTCGACGCGCACGGGGTCGACGAGCTGGGCGGGCAGCACGGGCCGGGACGAGCCGGGTCCGACGTCGTACACCTTGGCGAAGAGCACGGCGTCGTCGCTGCTGGAGGTGACGTGGACGGTGACCGTGGGCGATCCGGTGATGCGCAGGTCGCCGCCCAGGGGCGCCGACTCGAAGCGCGCGTACTGGCCGGGGAAGTCCAGGGAGACGCCGAGGCCCAGCGCGGAGAGCCGGCCGAGTCCGCCGCCCGCGCCGCCGAGGCCGGGCAGCGCGGAGACGGCGGGCGGGTTGGCGCCCGGCGGGTTCTGGAACCGCTGCTCGCGCCCGGTCAGGGCCACGGCGCGTGCTCCGCTCTCCAGCCCCGGGTACGTGCTCGCGCTCGCGCCGCGCTGCAGGGCCGCGCCGTCGGTGGAGTCGATCCCGCCGGTGCGGGTGACGCGGAAGGCGGGGCCGGTGCTCGCGCCGCCGTCCTGCTTGAGGTAGCGGTCGAACCAGGCGGTCACGCGTGCCTGGATCCGGTCGCTCTCCAGGTCGCCTCCGTCGTGGCCGCCCGCGATCCAGTCCACGGCCACGGGGGCGCCGTTGGCCCGGATCGCCTTCTGCGCGGCGTCGGCCTGGCCGAGCGGGAAGAGCGAGTCGGTCTGGCCCTGCACCAGCAGGGTGGGCACCTCGATCCGGTCGGCGACGGCGGACGGGGAGCGGTCCTGGAGGATGCGGCGCGCCTCGGCGTCCGGCTTCCCCGCCTCGGCGACCCGCTCGTACATCCGGCACAGCGCCGCCTCGAAGCGGGCGCAGCCGCCGCCGGAGTTGAAGAAGACCCCCGCCCAGAGCTTCTTGAAGACGCCGTTCGGGAAGAGGGCGTCCGCGAGGTTCCAGTAGGTGATCTCGGGGGCGATGGCGTCCACCCGGTGGTCGTACCCGGCGGCGAGCAGGGAGACCGCGCCGCCGTAGGAGGCCCCGGCGAGGCCGACGCGCGGGTCGCCGGGTCCGTCGAGGCGGACCTGCGGCTGCCGGGCCAGCCAGTCGATGAGCCTGCTGACGTCGGCGACCTCGCCCTTGGGATCGTTCAGCCCGATCCTGCCGGTGGACCGGCCGAAGCCGCGCGCCGACCAGGTCAGGACCGCGTATCCGCCGGCGGCGAGGTCCTCGGCCTGCCGCCGTACGTCGTCCTTGCTGCCGCCGAAGCCGTGTCCCAGCAGGACGGCGGGGTGGCGGCCGGGCCCGGCCGGGGTGAAGTAGGACGTGTCGAGGCGCACGCCGCCGGCCGTGCTGATCACACGGTCGGCGCGGTGCACGGCGGGCGGGTCGTCGGCGGAGGCGACCGCGGTCCAGGTGCCGGCCCCGGCGAGCACCACGAGCGCGGCCCCGGCGGCGAGCCACCGCCGGGGCCCGCGCAGCAGCCCTCGCGGTCCGGGCAGTCGGAGATCCATGGCGACCACGGTACGGGCCGCCACCGGCGGCCGATGCCACCGCCGGAGCGAACCTCGGCCCCTCCGTGGGGAGTACGGCACGGCCGCGGTGTACCGCGGCCGTGGTACGGGTCCGGGGAGGGCGGGGGTCCGAGGGGGGATGCGGCGGGCGGCGGGTCAGCCCTGGGCGTCCTCGGGGATCGACACCAGCCAGCGGGTGTCGCGGCGCGGGCGCAGGTAGAAGGCCCAATACAGGGTGGCCACGGCCATGATGCCGCCGGTCCACAGCAGGTAGGTGGCCTCCTGCTGGGTGAGGATGTACGCGAGGACCGCGATCAGCAGGACGGGCACGGCGGGCCACAGCGGCATGCGCCAGGCGGACGTGTGCTTGTGGGAGCCGCGGCGGGCCAGCAGGGCGGCGACGGCGACGAGCAGGTACATGCCGGTCACGGAGACACCGGTGACGCCGTAGAGGGTGTCCAGGTTGACGAAGCACAGGACCGCGCCGGGGACGCCGACGGCGAGCGTGGCGACCCAGGGGGAGCCGAACCGGCCGAGCTTGGCGAAGACGGTGTTGACCGGTCCGGGCCAGGCCTTGTCGCGGGCGGAGGCGAACAGCACGCGGGAGTTCTGGATGACCATGACGATGCCGGCGTTGATGATCGCGAGGGCGACGCAGAGGCTGACGAAGGTGCCGACGGCGGTGTTGGACCAGGCGGTCACCATCGAGCTGAGGTCGCCGCCGGTCAGCTCCTTGATGTCGGAGGCGCCCATGGTGATGGCGACGACCGGCACCAGGATGATCACGGTGGAGATGGCGAGGGTGGCGAGCACGGTGCGGGCCACGTTGCGGCGCGGGTGCTCCAGTTCCTCGGAGAGGTAGACGGCGGTGGAGAAGCCCTGGGTGATGAACAGGGCGATGGCGAGTCCGGAGACCACGAGCATGGCGGTCACGGTGTCGGTGTGCCCGCCCGCCCCGGCCACCTGCATCGAGACCAGGCTGCCGGCGCCCCGGTGGCTGTGGGCGAAGCCCAGGACGGCGACCACGCCCGCGGCGATGACCTCCAGGACCAGGAAGATGCCGGTGATCCAGGCGTTGGCGCGCAGGTCGAGCAGGCCGGCGAGGGTGGCGAGCAGCATGACCCCGGCGCCGGTCATCGCCGGGTCGAGGTGGACGATCGGCGCCAGGTAGTCGGCGGTGCCCATGGCGATCACGGGCGGCACGATCATGACGACCAGCAGGGACAGCACGAACACCAGCCAGCCCGCCAGCCGTCCGGCCATCGTGGAGACCATGGCGTACTCGCCGCCCGCGCTGGGGATGAGGGTGCCCAGCTCGGAGTAGCAGAACGCCACGGCGATGCAGAGCAGGGAGCCGATGGCGATGGTGAGGGCGGTGGCGGTGCCGAGCGAGCCGAACAGGTCGGGCACGACCACGAAGAGCGTGGAGGCGGGTGTGACGCACGAGAGGGTGAGGAGGGTGCCGCCGACGACCCCGATGGAGCGCTTGAGCTGCTGGGGGCTGTCCGTCGTCCCGGTGGGGCTGCCGGCCGCCGTGGGGGTGGCGGTGTCGGCAGGGGGGAGCGTGTCGGTCATGCGGCGGTTCCGATCGACTCGTGCAACAGGTGATGGGGGCTCGGGAGCGCTATCGCCTCCGGCGGCTTCGGTCGTACGTTCTCGTCATCTCGTCCGCTCCCGGCGCCAGCATGGAATCCCGACGAAAACCGTCACGTCAATGGCTGTTCACCTTCGGAATCCGCACTCGGGGCCGGGCGGGTGGCGGCTCGGTTTCACAGGTTGCACGGCCGCAACAGCGCATTCATCAAGCCTCAACAAATTGTGACCTTGCTTTCCAAGGCGCCAGTACCGATCCGCCTCTGCCATCCGTTTCCTCCCGCGCGCACGGGAATCGCAGGGCACGGCGCAAAAAAAATCGCGGCCGTCCGGATAACGGACGGCCGCGAGGGGGACTGGGGTCACGCTCAGTGGTTGCGCGGGAACCCGAGGTCGACACCGGCCGGGGCCTCGGACGGGTCGGGCCAGCGGGTCGTGACGACCTTCCCGCGGGTGTAGAAGTGCGTGCCGTCGTTGCCGTAGATGTGGTGGTCGCCGAAGAGCGAGTCCTTCCAGCCACCGAAGGAGTGGTAGCCCACCGGCACCGGGATCGGCACGTTCACGCCGACCATGCCGGCCTCGATCTCCAGCTGGAAGCGGCGGGCGGCGCCGCCGTCCCGGGTGAAGATCGCGGTGCCGTTGCCGAACGGCGAGGCGTTGATCAGGGACACGCCCTCCTCGTAGGTGTCCACGCGCAGCACGCACAGCACCGGGCCGAAGATCTCGTCCTGGTACGCCTTCGCGGTCGTCGGCACGCGGTCGAGCAGCGACAGGCCGATCCAGTGGCCGTCCTCGAAGCCCTCCACGCTGTAGCCGGTGCCGTCCAGGACGACCTCGCAGCCCTCGGCCGCGGCACCCTCGACGTAGGAGGCGACCTTGTCGCGCTGGGCGGCGGTGATCAGCGGGCCCATCTCGGACGCCGGGTCGTTGCCCGGACCGATCTTGATCTTCTCGGCGCGCTCGCGGATCTTGTCGACCAGTTCGTCGGCGATCGAGCCGACCGCGACGACGGCCGAGATCGCCATGCAGCGCTCGCCGGCCGAGCCGTACGCCGCCGAGACCGCCGCGTCCGCAGCCGCGTCCAGGTCGGCGTCCGGCAGGACCAGCATGTGGTTCTTGGCCCCGCCCAGCGCCTGCACGCGCTTGCCGTGGGCGGCGGCCGTGGTGTGGATGTGGCGGGCGATCGGGGTGGAGCCGACGAAGGAGACCGCCTTGACGTCCGGGTGCTCCAGGAGACGGTCCACGGCCGTCTTGTCGCCCTGGACGACGTTGAACACGCCGTCGGGCAGCCCGGCCTCCGACAGCAGCTCGGCGATCTTCAGGGAGGCCGACGGGTCCTTCTCGCTCGGCTTCAGCACGAAGGTGTTGCCGCAGGCGATGGCGATCGGGAACATCCACATCGGGACCATCGCCGGGAAGTTGAACGGCGTGATGCCCGCGACCACGCCCAGCGGCTGCCGGATCGAGGACACGTCCACCCGCGTGGCGACCTGCGTCGACAGCTCGCCCTTGAGCTGCACGTTGATGCCGCAGGCCAGGTCCACGATCTCCAGGCCGCGCGCGACCTCGCCGAGCGCGTCGGAGTGCACCTTGCCGTGCTCGGCGGTGATCAGCTCGGCGATCTCGTCACGGTGCGCGTCCAGCAGGGCGCGGAAGCGGAACAGGATCGTGGTGCGCTGGGCCAGCGAGGACTGGCCCCAGGTCACGTACGCGTCCTTGGCGGCGGCCACGGCCGCGTCCACCTCCTCCACGGACGCGAACGCCACCTTCGTGGTGACCGCGCCGGTCGCCGGGTCCGTGACCGGCCCGTACGACCCCGAGGCGCCTTCGACGGACTTGCCGCCGATCCAGTGGTTGACGATCTTCGTCATTCCGGGTTACTCCTTCGCAGAGGGCGGCGTCGGGTCGAGACGTGCCGTTCGTGGGGCTCGTGTGCCGGGACCGGAACCGGGGGGCGGTCCCGGCAGGGGCCGGGGCCGCCGGTCCGGGGTGCGGTCGCCGTCACCAGACCATCCCACCAGCAACGCGCCCGGACCGCGCCCGACACTGTGTCTGCGGTTCGCCGGTCCGTGTAGACACATGTGGGAGTGTCCGCCGCCCGCGCCACGGGCCGTGGCGGGCGGGGGACCTCCGGCGCGGGGCCGTAGCGGGCGGGGAGTCGTCGCTCGCACTTCGCTCCTGCCAGGGCGAAGCGGCCTCCCGCGCCGGAGGCGATCGGTGGCCGGGCGGCACGCGGCGCACGGCTGCCCGCACCCAACGCACGCCTGGTGCCCGGGGTTTGGAAATCCGCTCGCGCCGGACCGGCGGACAACTGCACCGTACAACCGTCGCGTGTCCGGCGTCCGGCGCACGCGCAGCCGGGCGCACGTACGGGTTCCGCCGCCCGTACGGATCCGGACGGGCGGCCGGTTCCGGGCGGGCGGCCGGCCGCCGCCCTCACCGCACCGCGCCGGCCGCCAGGGCCGACTCCACCTCGGCGGCGGTGGGCATCGCGGAGGAGCATTCGAGGCGGGAGGCGACGATGGCGCCCGCGGCGTTGGCGTGGCGCACGACGCGCTCCAGGTCCCAGCCCGCGAGCAGCCCGTGGCACAGCGAGCCGCCGAAGGCGTCCCCCGCGCCGAGGCCGTTGAGGACCTCGACCGGCAGCGGCGGCACCTCGGCCGTCTCGCCCGTGCGGGCGAGCGCCAGGACGCCCTTGGGGCCCTGTTTCACGACCGCCAGGCCGACTCCCGCGTCCAGCAGGGCGCGGGCGGCGGCGTGCGGGTCACGCAGACCGGTGGCGACCTCCACCTCGTCGAGGTTGCCGACGGCGACGGTGGCGTACCGCAGGGCCTCTGCGTAGAAGGGGCGGGCGGCGGCCGGGTCGCGCCAGAACACGGGCCGCCAGTCGAGGTCGAAGACGGTCGGGCCGGACTTCGCCCGGTGGGCGAGGGCGGCGAGCGTCGCCGTGCGGCTGGGCTCCTCGCTCAGCCCGGTGCCGGTCACCCAGAAGACCCGCGCCGCGCCGATCGCGGCCAGGTCGAGGTCGCCCGCCTCGATCTCCAGGTCGGGCGCCTTCGGCTGCCGGTAGAAGTAGAGCGGGAAGTCGTCCGGCGGGAACACCTCGCAGAAGGTGACCGGGGTGGGCAGTCCCGGCACCGCCGTGACGTAGCGGTCGTCCACGCCGAAGCCGCGCAGCGCCTCGTGGAGGTAGACGCCGAACGGGTCGTCGCCGGTCCGGGTGATCACCGCCGTACGCCGGCCGAGGCGGGCCGCGGCGACCGCGACGTTCGTCGCCGAGCCGCCCAGGAACTTCCCGAAGGCGGACACGCGGGCCAGCGGAACGCCCGTCTGGAGGGGATAGAGGTCCACCCCGATCCGCCCCATGGTGATCACGTCGTACACGATCGGTTTCCCTTCGCGTCGGCTCCCCCGGTTGTAGTGCGGAGGACGGAGGCCTGTCAACGCTTTGTCCGGACATTCGGACGAGAGAAGAACGGGGTGTCACCCGGAGGAACTGCTTCCGCCCGGCGGGTCCGCTTCCGCCCGCACGGCCCGGGTCCGTCACAAAGCAACTTCTTCGTCACACATGTCCCAGGTCCGTCTCCTGCCGGTCACATCCGTCCGACAGGCCCGTTCCGCCGCCGCCCGCGCGTCGTTCACGCGGCACAGGCTCAGTTGATCACCGGCGCACGCCCGGCTCCCCCGGCGGCCTCCCGGCCGCCTCCGCGGCGCGCGTGGGGAGGTGCACGTCATGACCGACCGGAAGCTCTGGTCGTACAGGGAGATCGCGGCACACATCCGGGTGCAGCCGGACACCGTGCGGTCCTACCGCAAACACGGTCTGCTGCCCCCGCCCGACCGCGTGGAGGGCGGCCGGCCGTACTGGTACGCCGACACGGTCCGCGCCTGGGCGGCCGCCCGGCCCGGCAACCGGGGCCGCAGGGCCGCGGACTGACGCCCGCCCCGGACGGCCCGGACATCCCGCTCAGCGCCAGGGGTCGATCACCGTGACCCCGGCGCCCGGGGCCGACCCCATCGCCGCGAGCGCGTCCGGGGCGGCCGCCAGGCCGATGACCGAGGTCACCAGCAGGTCGGGGCGCACGGTTCCCGCCGCCACGAGCCGCAGCAGTTCCGGGTAGGCGTGCGCGGCCATGCCGTGGCTGCCGAGGATCTCCAGCTCCAGCGCGATCACGCGGGCCATGGGGACCGGGGCCGTGCCGTCCGCGGACGGCAGCAGGCCGACCTGGACGTGGCGGCCCCGGCGGCGCAGGCCGTCGACGGAGGCGGCGCAGGTGGCGGGTGAGCCGAGCGCGTCCAGGGAGAGGTGGGCACCGCCGCCGCTCAGCTCGCGGACCGCCGCGGCCGGGTCCGGGACGGCAGAGGCGTCCACCGCCTCGGCGGCACCGAAGCTCCGCGCCAGCTCCAGGGCGCGCGGTGACACGTCCACCGCGATCACGCGCGCCCCGCACGCCGCCGCGATCATCACCGCGGACAGCCCCACACCGCCGCAGCCGTGCACGGCGACCCACTCACCGGCGGCGGCCCGGCCCTGCTGGACCACCGCGCGGTAGGCGGTGGCGAAGCGGCAGCCGAGCGAGGCGGCGGTCGCGGACGACAGTTCCCCGGGCACGGCCACGAGGTTCACGTCGGCGTGGTCGAGGGCCACGTACCGGGCGAAGGAGCCCCAGTGGGTGAACCCCGGCTGGGTCTGGTGCTCGCAGACCTGCTGGTCGCCCGCCGCGCAGGAGGCGCAGCCGCCGCAGGCGCACACGAAGGGGACCGTCACCCGGTCCCCCGGCCGCCACCGGGCCACCCGCGGCCCCGCCGCCTCGACCACGCCGGCCAGCTCGTGGCCGGGCACGTGCGGCAGCGCGATGCCGGGATCGTGCCCCTGCCAGCCGTGCCAGTCGCTGCGGCACAGGCCGGTCGCCTCGACGCGCACCACGACTCCGTGCTCCGCCGGGTGCGGGTCGGCGACCTCACGCACCTCGGCCGGTTCCCCGAACCGTTCGAACACCACCGCCCGCATCGACCGCCCTCGCCTTCGTCCAGGAAACCGCTCGGGGAAACACTCGCGGAAAACGCCGCCGGGCGCACCGCGCCGCTCCTTTGATAAATACCCCCTAGGGGTATAGTGTCGAATGCAGTGAGCCCCTCCGGGCCACTCCCATCCCGCACACCACGACGAGGAGAGCGACATGACCGCCCAGACCGAGACCCCGGACACCGTCACCGCCGTCTACCAGGTGAGCGGCATGAGCTGTGGACACTGCGAGGGCTCCGTCTCCACCGAGATCTCCGGACTGCCGGGCGTCACCTCCGTCAAGGCCGTCGCCTCGACCGGCGAGGTCACCGTGGTCTCCGCCGCCCCGCTGGACGAGGCGGCCGTGCGCGCCGCGGTGGACGAGGCGGGCTTCGAGCTCGTCGGCCGCGCCTGAGCAGCGGGCGCACCACTCACGTATCTCTCGACACCGGGCCGTATCGACCAGCTGATACTGGTTCTGTACGGCCCGGTCCGTTCTCTGGAGTACGGACATGACCAGCACCACCACCCAGGCAGCGACGCCCGCCGGGACACCGGCGCCCCCCGGCACCACCGCCGGCGCCCCCGGCGGCCCCGCGGCCACCGGGAGTTCCCGAGCCGCCGGCACCTCCGAGGTCGAGCTGCTCATCGGCGGGATGACCTGCGCCTCCTGCGCGGCCCGCGTGGAGAAGAAGCTCAACCGCATGGAGGGCGTGAACGCCACGGTCAACTTCGCCACCGAGAAGGCGCGGGTGACCTACCCCCCGGGGGTAGCGGTGTCCGACCTCGTCGCGACCGTGGTGAAGACGGGGTACACGGCCGAGGAACCGCCGCCGCCGGAGCCGGAGCCCGCCTCGCAGGACCCGCAGGCCGCGCCCGCCGCCGACCCCGAGCTGACCTCCCTGCGGCAGCGCCTGACCGTTTCCGCGCTGCTCGCCGTCCCGGTCGTCCTGCTCTCCATGGTCCCCGCCCTCCAGTTCGACAACTGGCAGTGGCTGGCGCTGACCCTGGCCGCGCCGGTCGTGGTCTGGGGCGCCCTGCCCTTCCACCGCGCCGCGCTCACCAACGCCCGGCACGGTGCCGCCACCATGGACACCCTGGTCTCGGTCGGCACGCTCGCCGCGTTCGGCTGGTCACTGTGGGCACTGTTCCTCGGTGACGCGGGCATGCCCGGCATGCACGACGAGTTCCGCCTCACCGTCTCCCGGATGGACGCCGGCTCGACGATCTACCTGGAGGTCGCCTCCGGGGTCGTGGCGTTCATCCTGCTCGGCCGCTACCTGGAGGCCCGCTCCAAGCGGCGGGCGGGTGCCGCGCTGCGCGCGCTGCTGGAGCTGGGCGCCAAGGACGTCTCCGTGCTGCGGGAGGGCCGCGAGGTCCGCGTGCCGGTCTCCGCGCTGGCCGTGGGCGACCGGTTCGTCGTACGGCCCGGTGAGAAGGTCGCCACCGACGGCACGGTCGTCGAGGGCGCCTCGGCGGTGGACGCCTCCATGCTGACCGGCGAGTCCGTCCCGGTCGACGTGGGCGTGGGCGACGCGGTCACGGGCGCCACGGTCAACGCGGGCGGCCGGCTGGTCGTCGAGGCCACCCGGGTCGGCAGCGACACCCAGCTCGCCCGGATGGCGAAGCTGGTCGAGGACGCGCAGAACGGCAAGGCGCAGGTGCAGCGGCTGGCCGACCGGATCTCGGCGGTCTTCGTGCCCGTCGTCCTCCTCATCGCCGTCGGCACCCTGCTGGCCTGGCTGACGGCCACCGGCGACGTCACCGCCTCGTTCACCGCGGCGGTCGCCGTGCTGATCATCGCCTGCCCGTGCGCGCTGGGTCTGGCCACGCCGACCGCGCTGATGGTCGGCACCGGACGCGGCGCCCAGCTCGGCATCCTCATCAAGGGTCCCGAGGTGCTGGAATCCACCCGCCGCGTCGACACGGTCGTCCTGGACAAGACGGGCACGGTGACCACCGGCCGGATGACCCTCCAGGAGGTGTACGCGGCCGAGGGCACCGACGAGAAGCAGCTCCTGCGGCTCGCGGGCGCCCTGGAGCACGCCTCCGAACACCCCGTGGCCCGGGCGGTCGCGGCCGGCGCCGAGGAGCGCGGAGGACCGCTGCCGGCGGCCGAGCACTTCGAGAACGTACCGGGGCGGGGCGTGCGCGGGCGCGTGGAGGGCCACGAGGTCGCCGTGGGGCGGCTCTTCCCGGACCTGCCCGACGAGGTGGACCGGGCGCGGCGCGAGGCCGAGGCGAGCGGGCGCACGGCCGTCGTGGTCGGCTGGGACGGCACGGCACGGGGTGTCGTCGCCGTGGCGGACGCGGTCAAGGAGAGCAGCGCGGAGGCCGTGCGGCAGCTGCGCGCGCTGGGGCTGCGGCCGGTGCTGCTGACCGGTGACAACCGGCCGGTCGCCGAGTCGGTGGCGCGGGCCGTCGGCATCGACGCCGGCGACGTGATCGCCGAGGTGCTCCCGGAGGACAAGGTCGAGGCCGTACGGCGCCTGCAGGCCGAGGGGCGGACCGTGGCCATGGTCGGCGACGGGGTCAACGACGCCGCCGCGCTCGCCACCGCCGACCTGGGCCTGGCGATGGGCACCGGCACCGACGCCGCCATCGAGGCCGGCGACCTGACGCTGGTGCGCGGCGACCTGCGGGTGGCCGGGGACGCGATCCGGCTGTCGCGGCGGACGCTGGCCACGATCAAGGGCAACCTCGTGTGGGCCTTCGGCTACAACGTGGCCGCGCTGCCGCTGGCCGCCGCCGGTCTGCTCAACCCGATGATCGCGGGCGCGGCGATGGCGTTCTCCTCGGTGTTCGTCGTGACGAACAGCCTCCGGCTGCGCACGTTCCGCTGAGCCGGCCCCGGCCGGACACCCCTAGGTCCTGTCGTCACATTCCCGTCGTCCGCCCGGAGGGCGGGCCTCGCGGCGTCGGGTGCGTGCTCTCGGCGTGCCGGGCCCTGACCCTCGTACTGGACGTACTCGGGTCTGGGCCCGGTGCGGCGAGAGTGCGTGCATGGCGTCGCGAGGCAGGCGGGAATTTGACGACAGGGCCTAGAGGGCCGGCCGGGGCAAAGTGCCGGACCCCCTGGAGTCCGGCGCGCGCCTCACATAAGCTCTTCACAAGGCTCGCGCATCTTCCTTACGCTTGGGCCTCGATCGCCATATCAGGGCTCTTGCGCACCTATGGGACATATGCAAGAGACGCACGTCACAGTGACGTGAACGTAACCATCGAAGGGGTTCGAAGGTCTAAGTTTGGCGATGTCAGGAAGCGTCTTGGGGGGCGCCGACTGACGTCTGGGGATGTCTTGGGGGACTTCCCTGGAACTGCGTTGCCGGGGCACGTACTTCGGGAAGCTTTGAGCGGCCCTCCCGGGCGTGCGCTGTCCCGGCAGAGCGCAGTGGTGCGGTAACGCGGTGCGGCAGTGGTGCAGTAGTACGGCATCACGGCGCTGCGGCAGTACGGCAGTACGGCAAGACAGCGGTTCAGGCGCTGGTCTCCACAGACGCCCGGCCGGATCCCGTGGGGGGAATCCGTTACCGGGACATGGGAAGGCGCCCTGGTCGCCGGCCCGTGGGGGGACTGGCGTCGGGGCGCCTTCTCCTTTTCGCGGTTCGGTCGCCTCCGGGGCTCCGGGGCCGGAGACCCGTGCTCGGCTCTGCCGCCCGTCGATACCGCGACCGTGCTCGGCCCTGCCGCCCGGCGGGACCACGACCGCCCCTCGCCTCGGGACTGCCGTCCCCTGCCCCTGACGCGCGCGAAGGCCCCGCATCCGCCGGCCGGCGGATGCGGGGCCCAGGGCTCGGGGCCCGGGAGGCGGGGTGCCTCAGCGCTCCTCGACCGGGACGAAGTCGCGCTCGACGACGCCCGTGTAGATCTGGCGCGGGCGGCCGATGCGCGAACCCGGCTCCTTGATCATTTCCTGCCACTGGGCGATCCAGCCCGGCAGCCGGCCGAGCGCGAACAGGACCGTGAACATCTCGGTCGGGAAGCCCATGGCCCGGTAGATCAGACCGGTGTAGAAGTCGACGTTCGGGTAGAGCTTGCGCTCGACGAAGTAGTCGTCGGAGAGCGCGTGCTCCTCCAGCTTGAGGGCGATGTCGAGCAGCTCGTCGGACTTGCCGAGCGCCGAGAGCACGTCGTGCGCGGCGGCCTTGATGATCTTGGCGCGCGGGTCGAAGTTCTTGTAGACCCGGTGGCCGAAGCCCATCAGGCGGACGCCGTCCTCCTTGTTCTTCACCTTGCGGATGAAGGTGTCGACGTCGGAGCCGGAGTCACGGATGCCTTCGAGCATCTCCAGCACGGACTGGTTGGCGCCGCCGTGCAGCGGGCCCCACAGCGCGTTGATGCCGGCCGAGATGGACGCGAACATGTTGGCCTGCGAGGAGCCGACCAGGCGGACGGTGGAGGTCGAGCAGTTCTGCTCGTGGTCCGCGTGCAGGATCAGCAGCTTGTCCAGCGCGGAGACGACGACGGGGTCCAGCTCGTACTCGTCGGCGGGGACCGAGAAGGTCATCCGCAGGAAGTTCTCGACGTAGGAGAGGTCGTTGCGCGGGTAGACGAACGGGTGACCGATCGACTTCTTGTACGCGTACGCCGCGATCGTCGGGAGCTTGGCGAGCAGGCGGACCGTGGACAGGTCGCGCTGCTTCTCGTCGAACGGGTTGTGGCTGTCCTGGTAGAAGGTGGACAGCGCCGAGACGACCGAGGACAGCATCGCCATCGGGTGGGCGTCGCGCGGGAAGCCCTTGTAGAAGTTCTTGACGTCCTCGTGCAGCAGGGTGTGCCGCGTGATCTCGTTCTTGAAGGTGGAGAGCTCGTCGACGGTCGGCAGCTCACCGTTGATGAGCAGGTAGGCCACCTCCAGGAAGGTGGAGCGCTCCGCCAACTGCTCGATGGGGTAGCCGCGGTACCGGAGAATGCCCTGCTCGCCGTCGAGGTAGGTGACGGCGGATTTGTACGCTGCCGTGTTGCCGTAGCCGCTGTCCAGAGTCACCAGACCGGTCTGGGCGCGGAGCTTCCCGATGTCGAAGCCCTTGTCGCCGACGGTGCTGTCGACCACCGGGTAGGTGTACTCGCCGCCGTCGTACCGCAGTACTACAGAGTTGTCGCTCACGTCTTCCCTCACCGACGTAGTGCCTCATCTTCGAGGTGCCCTGACTGTCTCTACCATCCCCCATTTGGCTCAGGAGAGTGCACTCGGGGTCGACCATTGGGCCTATTGGCGGCACTCAGTGCCGCCAACCTGCTCATCCTGCCCCCTCGACCGGGCGACGGGAAGTGCTCTGTGACCTTTGCGACTCGTTTGATCGATCATTTTTTGTGATGCGGGGGTGACCGCCGGGGCGGCAGGGGTCCGCTGCGGCCCGTTCGTGCATTTTTGTGGCCCCTGGGGCTCTTCTGGAGCTTTTTTACGCCTTCATCGGCCCTTGAGCCGGAAATCCAGCGCCGTGCACCGGCGTCCCGCCGACACCGTACGCACCGCCTGGCCGATCGCCTTGCGCGAACCGACCAGGACGACCAGCTTCTTGGCCCGGGTCACCGCCGTGTAGAGCAGGTTCCGCTGAAGCATCATCCAGGCACCGGTGGTCACCGGGATGACGACGGCCGGATACTCGCTGCCCTGCGAGCGGTGGATGGTCACCGCGTAGGCGTGCGCGAGTTCGTCCAGTTCGTCGAAGTCGTAGGGCACCTCCTCGTCCTCGTCCGTCAGCACCGTCAGGCGCTGGTCGACCGGGTCGAGCGAGGTGACCACGCCCACGGTGCCGTTGAAGACGCCGTTGGCCCCCTTCTCGTAGTTGTTGCGGATCTGGGTGACCTTGTCGCCGACCCGGAAGACCCGGCCGCCCAGCCGCTTCTCCGGCAGGTCGGGGCGGCCCGGGGTGACGGCCTGCTGGAGCAGCCCGTTCAGCGCGCCCGCACCCGCCGGCCCCCGGTGCATGGGGGCGAGCACCTGCACGTCCCGGCGTGGGTCCAGCCCGAAGCGGGCCGGGATCCGGCGCGCGACGACGTCCACGGTGAGCCGGCCCGCCTCCTCGGTGTCGTCCTCGACGAAGAGGAAGAAGTCCTTCATGCCGTCGGTGAGCGGATGCTGCCCGGAGTTGATCCGGTGCGCGTTGGTCACCACGCCGGACTGCTGGGCCTGGCGGAAGACACGAGTGAGCCGCACCGCCGGGATCGGGCTGCCGTCGGCCAGCAGGTCCCGGAGCACCTCGCCCGCGCCCACGCTGGGCAACTGGTCCACGTCCCCCACGAACAGCAGGTGAGCGCCCGGCGGTACGGCCTTGACCAGCTTGTTGGCGAGCAGCAGGTCCAGCATGGACGCCTCGTCCACGACGACGAGGTCGGCGTCCAGCGGCCGGTCCCGGTCGTACGCCGCGTCGCCGCCGGGCTTCAGCTCCAGCAGCCGGTGGACGGTGGAGGCCTCGGCGCCGGTCAGCTCGGCGAGCCGCTTGGCGGCCCGGCCGGTCGGCGCGGCCAGCACCACCTTGGCCTTCTTCGCACGGGCCAGCTCCACGACCGACCGCACGGTGAACGACTTCCCGCACCCGGGGCCGCCGGTCAGCACCGCCACCTTCTCGGTCAGCGCCAGCTTGACGGCTGCCTCCTGCTCGGGCGCGAGGTCGGCCCCCGTGCGCCCCTTGAGCCATCCGAGCGCCTTGTCCCAGGCCACGTCCCGGAACCCCGGCATCCGGTCCTGCCCGGTCCGCAGCAGCCGCAGCAACTGGGCGGAGAGGGAGAGTTCGGCCCGGTGGAAGGGCACGAGGTAGACGGCGCTGACGGACTCCTCCGTGTCCCCCTCGGCCGCGGGCACCCTCTCCCGTACGACGCCGGGGTCGCCGCCGTCCTCGTCCGGCTCCGCGAGGGCGGCCAGGCACTCGATGACGAGCCCGGTGTCGACCTGGAGCAGCTTCACGGCGTCGGCGATCAGCCGCTCCTCGGGCAGGTAGCAGTGCCCCTGGTCGGCGGACTGCGACAGCGCGTACTGGAGTCCCGCCTTGACCCGCTCCGGACTGTCGTGCGGGATGCCGACGGACCGGGCGATCTTGTCGGCGGTCAGGAACCCGATGCCCCAGACGTCGGCGGCGAGCCGGTACGGCTGGTTCTTCACCACGGAGATCGAGGCGTCACCGTACTTCTTGTAGATGCGCACGGCGACGGAGGTCGACACCTCCACGGTCTGGAGGAAGAGCATGACCTCCTTGATCGCCTTCTGCTCCTCCCAGGCGTCGGCGATCTTCCTGGTCCGCTTGGGCCCGAGCCCGGGCACCTCGATGAGCCGCTTGGGCTCCTCCTCGATGACCCGGAGCGTGTCCACCCCGAAGTGCTGCGTGATCCGGTCGGCGAAGACCGGCCCGATCCCCTTGACCAGTCCGGAGCCGAGGTAGCGCCGGATGCCCTGGACCGTGGCCGGCAGCACGGTCGTGTAGTTCTCGACGTGGAACTGCTTCCCGTACTGCGGATGGGACCCCCACCGCCCCTCCATCCGCAGCGACTCCCCCACCTGCGCACCGAGCAGCGCCCCGACGACGGTGAGCAGGTCCCCGGCACCCCTGCCGGTGTCGACCCGCGCGACCGTGTACCCGTTCTCCTCGTTCGCGTACGTGATCCGCTCCAGCACCCCTTCGACCACGGCAAGCCGCCGCTCCCCGGTGTGGGTCCCCGCCTGTTGCACCATGGTGCCGACGGTACCGGTGGGGGGTGACAGGGGTGGACGGGCAGGGGCGGGCGGGGAGGGGCGGCCGCCCCGGGCGCGACTTCCGCCCTTGCGGCTCGTTGATCCTTTCGTACGGAAAGGAGAGCTGATGGTCGGCTCGTCCGACCCCGACAACGCCGCGGTCTTCGTTTAGTTCGTCGACTCGTGCCTGGCCGACCCCCAGGCACAACAGATGTGGAGGGAACTGATGACGGCGACGCAGTACTTCTGGCGGCATCCCCTGGCCGAGCAGGTGCGGGAGGAAGGTGTGGAGCAGGGCCGCCTTCAGGACCGCCGGGAGATGACCCTGCGCATCCTCCAATGGCGGGGCATCCCGGTACCGGACGCCGTCCGCGAGCGGGTGAACACCTGCACGGACCTGGACCGGCTCGAGACGTGGGCCCAGCGGGCTGTGCAGGCGACCGATGCGCGGGAGGTGTTCGCCGGGGACGAGGAGTGAGGCCGTCGGCACCTGCCCGGCCCGGTGGGGTTCCGCGAGGGCGACCTCGCGGAGCCGCTGACCGGGGATGAAGGGCGGCCCATGAAGGCCGCTCTTCGCAGGCATGGGGGGCCTTTGCGAGCCGGCTCCGGGGAGAAGGCCGTGAGAGCACGGGATTCCGGGCGCTGCGTGGAGGTTGCGGCGCGGCGGGCCGCCGGTGAGGGCGGCCCGCCCGGCTCACGGTGCCGGCCGACGGGTCACACCGGGTCGATCACCCAGCGGGACGCCGTGCTGATGGTGGGCTGGAAGACCACCGTGGCCCCCACCTTTCCGTTCGCGTCCAAGTACTTGCCGCTCTGGTCGTGCCGGATGGACTTCGGGCTGCCGGACGTGGTCGTCCACTTCTGGTACGCGCCGCCGTTGCAGGGGAACGTGTAGACGTCCGTGCCGTTCCCGTCGAGGCAGTGGCCCGACGCCGGGTTCCTGAAGACACCGCCGCTGATCTGCCACACCTGCTTCGCGCTGCGGTCGCAGGTGCCGAGGACCAGGTTGCCCTTGCCCCCCGAGATGTTCACCTGGAGGCAGGAGTTGCTGCTGTTGCCGTTGATCACCTGGTAGTTCACCGCCGCCGCCTGGGCCGAGGTCGCGCCGCCGACCAGCAGCGCCGAACCGCATGCGAGCGCCGCGCCCGCGCCGGCGAGTCGGGTGAGGCTTGCCTTGAGTTCCATGGTTGATCCCCTCGTCGAGTTCAGGTCATCGGCGTTGCGTCTGTGCCGCCGTCCACGGTGCCGGGTGGCGCCGCGCGGGTGCGGCGGTCCCGGAGGAGCCCGGATCCGCTGGGCTCCCCCGCTGGACGCGCCGCGTCCGCGGGCTCCGGAGTCCGGACGGTTCCGGAGAGCGGAGCGGGGGAAAGCCGCGTACATGAGGGGACCTGGCTCACCACAAAGCTGGTTCGTCAACCGGTTGCAGCGGTTGCGCACGTCCGCGGGCTCACCGGCCCAGGCGCAGTTGCTGGCCCACGACGAGCACAAGGTCCTCACCCGGTCGTCGCTGTCGGACCTGCTGGCGGGCAAGTTCAGCAAACCGCCCCCGTGGGAGCGGGTCGCGGCCTACGTGACCGCATGCGTCCGCGCCGCGCACGCCGGCCGGATCGACCTCTCCTGCGAGGAGGAACTCGCGCGGCTGCGGAGCGACCACGCCACGCTCACGGACCTGTTCGAGACCGCTGCCGGAAGGGTCCGCGCGCCGGCGGCGGCCCGCCTTCCGGGCCCGCGGCCCCGCCCGGCGACCTACCGGCTGCCGCCGCGCAACACCCACTTCACCGGCCGCGACGCCACCCTGCGCGAGTTACGGCAGCGCCTGGCCTCCGGCGGCGAGGGCGCGATGCAGGTCGTGCACGGGCTGGGCGGCGTCGGCAAGACACAGCTCGCGGTCGAGTACGCCTACCTCTACCGGTCGAAATACCGGTTCGTGGCGTTCGTGGACGCCGAGGACCCGGACCTGGTGCCCTCGCAGTTCGCTTCGCTGGGCCGGGAACTGGGACTGGCGGAGGTGAACTCCGATCAGGTCGTGTCCCGGGTGTACGGCGCACTGCGGGACCACCGGCCCTGGCTGATCATCTTCGACAACGGCGAGAGACCGGGCACGCTCCTGGACGCGCTGCCGTCGGGTGATCTGGGCAGCGGCGGCCACCTCATCGTCACGACCAGGCTGCGCGGCTGGTCGGGCAGAGCCGGCGTCGTCGACCTGGACGTCTTCTCCAGGCGGGAGGCGGTGGAGCTGCTGACCCGGCGGGTGTGCGGCATGACCGCAGCGGTGGCGGACCGGATCGCCGAGCACCTGGGGGACCTGCCGCTGGCACTGGAGCAGGCGGCCGGGTACATGGACTACCACCACACCCCGCCCGCGGAGTACCTGGCTCTGCTGGCGTCGCGACTGGAGGACATGATCGCGCTGGGCGAACTGACTGACCGGCCGGCGGTGGTGGTCGCGACCCTGTGGCAGCTCAGCGTGCGCAAGCTGCAGAGCCAGCGGCCGCAGGCCATGCGGCTGCTGGAGCTGTGTGCGCTGCTGGCCCCGGAACCGATCCCGCTGGACCTGTTCGGTGACGGCAAGGAACCGCTGATCGCGGCGGCGGCCGACCCGGTGGCGTGGGACACGACGGTCGGCGCTCTGGCCGGCCTGGGGCTCGCCCGGCGCGGCGCCTCCTCCCTGGTGCTGCACCGCCTGGTGCAGGCCGCCATCCGCGCCGCGATGCCGGACGACGTGCGCACCGACGCGCGCACGCGGCTGTGCCGGGCGCTGCTCGCGGCCGTGCCGCACGACATCCACGGTGACCCGCAGGCGCGGTCGCGATGGCAGGAACTGCTCCCGCACGCACTCGCGGTGACCAAGGACGAGCCGCCGGCCGAGTGCGCCGCCCAGGCGGCGACGCTGCTGCGGCTGGCGTCGGCGTTCCTCCTCTCAATCGGGGACCACTCGGTGGCACTGCCCCTGTGCGAGCGGGCACTCGCGATCGACGAATCGCTCGGACAGCGGGACGCGGAGATCGGCTTCGACCTGATCACCCTGGCGCAGATCCACCGCGACCGCGGCGCTCCGGAGCGGGCGCGTCCGCTGGCGGAACGTGCGCTGGCCCTGCACGAGTCCCGTCTGCCGGCGGACAGTCCCGCCATCGCGACGGACCTGGCCACCCTGGCCCGGATCCACCACCTCCTCGGTGATCACGAGGCGGCGGTGCCCCTGGCCGAGCGGGCGCTGCGGATCGACGAGGCGGCGTACGGGCCGGACGACCCCTACGTGAGCTTCGACCTGATAGCCCTGGCCGGCGTCCACCTCAGCCTGGACGACCACGCCGTGGCCGTGCCGCTGATCTCCCGGGCGTTACGGATCCGCGAGGCCAGTTACGCGCCGGACCACCTGTACATCGGGTACGCCCTGCTGCTCAAGGCCCGGGCCGTGCACGCGCTGGGCGACCCGGCCGCAGCGGCCCTCGCACGCAGGGGCGCACTGATCCTGAACACCCGTCTGGGCAAGTCCCACCCCAAGACGGAGGACGCCTTCGCTCTGGCCAACCGCCTACTGGAAGGCGGCGGTTGCCGCGACCACGGGGAACGCTCCGCAGCCACCGAGGCTGACGGGACGGAGACCGCCGCACCGGTCCCGGGCGCGCGTCCACCACGGGCGCCGGGGCGGTGACGTGAGTGTCGCGGGCGGGGGCGCGGGGGGCCATGCCGTGAGCTGCGCGGGCGGGGGCGCGCGGGGCGGTGATGCGAGGGGGACGGTGACTGGCGCCTCCGGGCTGCGGCACAACGCCGGCGGGGCTCCCTCGGCCCCTGGCTCTGCTCGGCTGCTGACCACCGGGGGACCGACTACGGCTACCGGCTACGACTGTGGGCTACCCGGCCTCGGCCTCGCAGGGCTGCGAACCGGGGATCGCGGCCCTGTGCGGAAGCCCTGCCGGCGGGCGGACCATGAGGACGTCGACCGGGTCCTCCGCTTCCTGGACGAACCCGTGGCGCTCGTAGAGCCGGCGGGCGGGGCTGCCCTGGAGGACGTGCAGCGCGACGGCCGTGCCTTCCGCGTCGGCCCGTCCCAGCAGCGTGCGCAGCACGGCGGAGCCGAGGCCCCGGCCCTGGTGCCGCGGGGCGAGGTAGAAGTGCTCCAGCCACTGCCTGCCGTCGACCGGCCGGAACGTCACGCAACCGGCGAGTTCGCCGTCGGCCACGATGACGGACGTGTACCGGGTGGAGAAGGCGTCCCGCAGCCGCTGCCGCACCCGGTGTTCGTCGTAACGCCCGAGGCGTTCCAGGTCGGCGCGCATGACCGCGGCCCGCAACTCAGCGATCGGCTCGACGTCGGCCGTCACCGCGGGACGCAGGGCCCAGGCGGTGGTCTTCGCTGTCGTCTCGGTGCTCATGGGCGGAGTATGTCACCGCACTTCGGCGGCCCGTCGACGTGTTTTCCTGCGGGTCACAGCTGGCTGGTCAGGTCGGGGCCACGTCCGTCGGTCACCTCCGGGTCCGCGACTCCGTACCCCTCCGCGACCCCGAAGTACGTGGCCTCCCCCGGTTCCGCAGCGACTCCCAGCATGTCGTCCAGCTCCTTCAGGGCCGCCGCGAGACGCGGAGCGTTCTGCCGGTGGACTTCGGGGTGCGGCATACCGCGGAAGTCGTACGGGCCCCAGATGTCGTGATGGACGGACACATCCGCCGAGAGGCCCAGGGGCTCCGTGGAAACGGTCAGCTCCACGAGGCGGTACTCGCGGTGGCGCGCACCGTCCTCACCGAACCAGGTACCATCGCCCGCCACCAGAAGGGCACCCGTGACGGCTTCGGGGAAACCGACGAGGCGCAGGTCCTGGATCCACTGGAGAAACCGCTCGTCGTCAAGCGGCCTGAAGAGCTGCAGGCGGTTCCATGCCGGGGCGACGCCTGCGCCCGGGATGAGCCAGGGAAATTCGAGATGCTGCGGCATCAAGAGGTCATGTTCCCGCAGTACAGCGGCCATTCGAGCAGCCGTACCGAGCGCTGACCGGAGCCCCGGCGGCGCGAAGTCCTCCAGGTCCCAGACCCAGGTCGCGCACTCACTCGGGGCGCGCATCAGCGCGGACACGGATCCTCAGCGGCCTTCAGGGAATCGACGAAGACGGTGAAGACGCCGGTCGAGAAGGAGAGGGTTGCTCTGGCCAGGGTCTTCGAGTCCCGTGCGAGTGTGCGGGTGGGGAGGCTTGCGACTTCGACGCAGTTGTTGCCGTCGCCGCCGCCAGAGAAGGACGAATTCTTCCACGGGATGCGGGGGCTCATGTCTGCGGCTCACATTTCTTTGATCAGCTGATGGATGAGGTGGTGGGAACGTACGTTCCTTCCCTTCAGCGGGAGAGATCAGCCCGCCACCCACGGTGCCGCCTTCGGGCGACGCTGCCAGTACCAGGAACGAGCACTCTGGCTGGAACTTCCGGTGTCGCCAGGAGCAGAAATCGATCGACCGTCGTCATCGATTGTCAACGCGCGGAAATCGGAATCGATCCTTTTCACCGCCGCCTTGATTTTGCCCCCTTCCTGATCAAGATCTTTCAAGGATGTATCGAGCGCGTCACGATATTCCAGGTCCTCTTTGTACATGGCAGCCGAATACCAGCCGCTAGGTGGCCAGCCGCTTCTCATGCGCACGCACAGGCGTTCCCAGTTGACCAACAGCCCACGAAGCTTGCGCTCCGCTCCTGTCACGCCCGGGGGAAGCACCTCGTCAGTCACCGGAGTCGCGATCTCGCACGCGCGCACAACCTCCGGAATATGAGTCACCTGCACGTTCGGCAACCCATCGATGGGGGCCTCGGCAGCCACAACAGAGACTCCTGCTTCCCCTTGGTCGGATTCGACCACTCGCGCGAGAGTGAATCCCCCGCCGGGTAGCGCCACCTTCCGGACCCACGGGACGCCCCCGTCCCATTCCGAGAACACTGGAGTTCCGAGTCGGCGTGCAAAAGCAAGAGACAACTGGTCTTCCGACGGTTGATGTTGCACGGCTTCCGACGCGTAGACCGTCAGCGACCACTGCAGGTCCCCTTCGAGGACCTCGTATTCGCATGAGACCGAAGCGTCCCAGTTCCTGTCCTCCAGCTCCGAGATGTCAGACACGTCAATATCGTCGGTCTGCACACGGAACGCTTCGGCCAGAACTTTCGGCAGTTTTTCCGGTACCGCATCACCTTTGGCGAGGAATATATACATCATGCGTAATACCCCTCATAAAGCACTATTGTAGACCAGGACCGATTCAGCTCATCGCTTCGCAAGGTACACCTGGCCCGTCGCGGGCAAGTCATCAATGAAGGACAGAAAAGGAAACCAGCAGGACTGCATCAGACAAAATAATCCTCCGCATCGGGATCCAGCACCCCCATCAAGAAACGAGAGAAGGCGTCGATTTCACTGGAGCCAAGATAGTAACCACCAGTGTGATGAAGACCAAAGAATCGACCTTTCTCATCCACCAACAGTATCCCGAATTCTGACTTTTCATACCCGACTGGAAAAACCCTCGCCCCAAGCCCCGCAGCCAGCTCACTGATCGCAGCGACATCCCCGTCGTACCCGACCGTGGGCTTCATGGCCCAGGCAACGCCAGGAGTTTTCGGCTGCGGCAGAGTGAGCCCCCCATACGCGTGGATGACATCAATAGCCGGCTGGACGGGCACCAGCGGGATTCCCTGCCGCTCGGCGTCGTCCATGCGCACCCTGATCAAGGCATCAGCCTCCTCGCCCAGGTCGCGGCCTGGGTACCAGCCGTTCTCCATGAGCCAGCTGCGCACTTCAGGGACCTGTTGCGAATCCACGGCGATGTCGTTCCTTGAGTCGACTCAGCTCGAGCGCGGAGCGCCAAGGATGGGGGTGAAAGGAGGTCCGCCCCGCAGGACCGTGCTGGTGGATGGGTTCAAGCTCGTGCGCGTAATCGCGGTACGCGAATCACGGAACCAGGACGGCAGCCTGTCGTCCGGGAGCGCCCAGAACGGGGACCAGCCCAGCGGCGGAAGGAGATGACCAGACCGGTCTCGAGCAGGGCGAAGCCCTTCCGCGTCCGGCCCATCGCCTCTCAGCCACCGAGACCCCGGCGCGCGCCCAGGCCCTTGATCATGCCCCCACACCGTTGCCGATCAGACCGTTCCGCGTGAACGGCTTGTCTCAGGACTGCACCAGCAGCTTCCCCGGAGCTGCGCCGTCCTGGACCCAAGCCACAGCGACCTTCCTGGCTACCGCCCGATAAAGCATGTCTTCCCCACCATCTTCGGCAGAGGTCGTCTCAGTTTCCTTGTTCAGCAGCAGATACCGCTCACGGCCGGCGATATCCGTGTATTTATAGCGAACCTGCCGATCGTCTTCTTCGACCTTTTCGACACGTGCGTACAGAGCCATCGTTCAGTCCTCCCAGGTATAGTTCTCACGTCGAGGCGCTTCCATATTGCTCGCCCAATCCGCGATCTTAGTGGCTGCGGCATGGGCTTCCGCGTACGTCGATCCAGGATGATCCTGATAGTACCGATGTTCAGCAAGCTCATGTTCGAGTAGGAGCAAATCTGCATCCGTATGAGTCCCCGACCTCAACCGGATCCATGCCTCCGCCATATCGGGGTTGGGATCGTAGCGAGCATGCACTATCCCACCATCGACGGATTCCAGCGGGTGCTCCTCGGTGAACACATGCTCCTTAATCGCTTGAATTTCATCACGAGTGAATCCCGTATTTCCGTCCAACCGTGGAACGTCGGAAAGATGCGAAGCCATCGCATCGACATCATCTGCCGCTCGAATGGCATCGTACGCTTCTCCCGCCCACTCCTCATTCTTCATGAAGCTGCGAACGCTGCCGTCATCCGGGGGTCGAACGGCACCGCCAGACTGGCCGGGTACGGCTTCGCCATCAGGCAAGTGGTCAGACGCCGATGTCTCAGGGTCTTGCGTCGTGTGAGCATCTTCGCCATGACCACCGTGGTCGACTGCGTCCGTGTCATGAGTACCGGCGTCAGCATGGTGATCAGAGCCGTGGGAGTCTGCCGAGCCGTAACCGTGCCCGTCGGAACCATGACCGTCATTCGTGTGCGGCCCGGAATGCGATTCTCCGCCGTGATGTGTGGACCCGGCATCACCACTGTGGCCAGTCGCGTGGTCACCCACATGGCCAGCAGTGTCGACTGTGTCGCTGGCGGTGTGGGTGGCTGCGCCGGCCAGGACGGGCTCCTTGACCGGGGCCGGGGTGTGGGGCAGGTCGGTTCCTGCTGCTGGGGGCGTTTGCAGTTCGTCGGCGTGGATGAGGATGTTGCCGTTGCCGTCGACGATGTGGCCGTCCGGATGGCCGTAGACCTGTCCGGTGCCGTCGGGGGTGTGCAGGGGGTGCGCGCCGTCGTGGACGACGGGGACGTCGTCGGGGAGTTCGAAGCTGCCGCTGGGCAGTCTGGTCGCTCCCGGGGGGACGGGGGCGCCGTCGGGGAGGCGGAAGGAGCCGTCGGGGAGTTTCACCGTGCCCTTGGGCAGGGTGATCGCGTTCTCCGGGAGTTCGGGGATGTCGATCTTGCCCATGCCCTTCAGGGCCTTGGAGATGTCCCCGATCTTCGACAACCCCGCGCCGGCACCCTTGGCGACATACGTCATCGGATCGATGACCCTGCCCGCCTTCCCCGCCACCGACAACGCCTTCGCGACCGCACCCGCCTTCCCCGCACCCGACGCCGCACCACCCGCACCACCGGTGAACACCGTCGTCACCACATTGAACGTCACCGCACCCGCCGCACGCGCCGGGTTCTTCCCCCACTCGTCCCACGCCACCAGCGCCTTGCCCGTCTCCTTCATCGCCCTGCGCGAATCACGGAACCAGGACGGCAGCTTGTCGTCCGGCAACGCCCAGAACAGCGTCCCCACCCCCGGCAGCGACGAGATCACCAGACCGGTCGCCAACTGCGCCAGACCCTTCCACGCCTGGCCCATCGCCTCCCAGCCGCCGAAACCCACCAGCGTGCCCAGACCCTTGACCGTCCCCCACACACCATCGACGATCAACCCGTCCCACACGAACGACTTGATCCAGTGCCCCACCTCATACCAGTGGTGCTTCTCCTCCACCGGGTCACCCCAGGGAAGCTTCGCGTTCTTCAGATCCTCCGCGTCGAACCCGTACTGGTCCTTGCGGTCCGACCCGTCCCCCGCCACCATCTGCGTCCCGTGGAACAACGCGGTGATCTTGTTGTGACACGTACGCTCCGCCGCCCAGAACGCCGCCACCGCCCGCGTGACCTCATCCCGGATCCGGTTGTGATGCGCGACCTTCCCCCCGTCGTACTCCCAGTCGTCATCACCCTTCACCGAAGCGACGAACGCCGTCGCCTCCTCCTTCAGATCAGCCAGCTTCTTCACCAGCGGACGAATCTCCGCCGCATACCCCGACAGAGCACCCGACACCGACTCCAGACCCGTCGCGAACGAGTCCGCACGCTCCTTCACCGGCCTCGTCGACGCGAACAACTGCTCCGCCTCCGGAGCCCGGTAATACGCCGACAACCCCTGAAACCGGGAATGAACCTCCCCACCCGCATCCCGGACACCACCCGCGTCCGCCTTCAGATCCCCACACGCCTTCTCCAGCAGCCCCAGATCACCCGTGAACTGCGGAATCTCCCCCGGCTCGATCACTTCCCGCCCACCCCGGGCGCATCCAGCCGCGGCGCCCCCAACGCAGCATGCTGCGCCCGCGCCGCCATCTCCTCATCACCCTTCAAATACGCCGTCGTCGCATCCACCACACCCTGCAACGACTTACCCGCCCGCGCACCCACGAACTGAAGATCCTTCGACGCATGCTCCGCATACTGCGACAACGCCAACGCCACCAGACCCCCCTGCGCCTTACCCCCACCACCGCCACCGGCAGCACCCGCATCCGCCGAGACCGTCCCCGCAGACGACGCCGCCAACGTCAAATGCTCCCCGAACGCCGTCGCACACGACTGCAGACGAGAAGCCGACTCACCCACCGACTTCAGCACACCCGAAATACCCTGCGGCTTCAAATCCCAGCCAGACACCCAACAACCCCCGAACACACCACCAACAACAAACAGCCAACAGCAGACAGCGCGCAGCGAACAGCAGACCGCAGACCGCAGACAGCGCGCAGCGAACAGCAGACCGCAGACCGCGCACAGCCAACAGCAAGCAGCGAAAAGCGAGCAGCGAGCGAACCCGGCCGACCCGCCGGGCCACCAGCCGCTCAGCCGATGCCGTCCACCGCCGACTTCGCCTTCGCCAACGTCGAATGCGCCGTCGCGTCATTCTTCTCCAACGTCGACTTCACCAGACCGATGATGTTCCGCACCTCATGCGAAGCCCGGTTCCACCGCTGCTCCTTACCGTGATACTCATCCGCCACCCCATCAGCCGTGAAATCAGCCATCGCCGCCTTCACCTGACGATCCCGCTGCGCGATCACCTCCTCCAACCGCGCCACCACCCCCTGCAGACTCCCCTGCACATCCCCCGACGCACCCACGTCATACGACCGACGATCCGAACCCGAACCCGCCATCACACACCACTCCCCGTGAAACAACCAACCAACCCGACAACCAACCCGGCAGAAAACCCGGAACAGAACAACACCTCAGCGGAAACGCGCCGCATCGAAATTCGCCGCACCCATCTGCTGCCGCGCATTCTCACCCTGCTCCTGATCACCCGAGGAAAACGCACCCTCCATCCCCGACTGACCACCCAAAATCGCCCCCAACGACGCATTCAACTCACGCGCGATCCCATCCGCACGACCCTTGAACTCATCGAACATCCGACGGCCCGCACCATTGAACTTCCCCTCCAACGGCTCCACCGCCTGCACCAACTGCCGGATCAACGACCCCAGATCATCACTCGACCCCCGCGAATCACGCATCAACGTCGACAACGTCTGCGCACCCATGTCGAACTTCACGCCGAACTCGCCTCCCCCATCGAAGGGTTGGCGGCGAGGCTCAAGGCCGCCAGCCCTCGGTGAACGTTTCTGCCCCACTATGGTCACCACCGGCGATCACACTCGCAACCGTCTTGCGTCACAGCCCTGGCACAGCCGCGTCCCGCGGTTGCCACATCCACAGATCGCGGCGTTCCACACGACGCGTAACGATTCGGTAACCCCCTCTTGTCACGCCTCGTGTAATCGATTCCAATCCCTCGTGTAATCGATTCCACGAGGAGGTGGAGCGGCGATGGCGAGCATCAAGGATGTCGCTGCCGGGGCGGGCGTGTCCGTCGCCACGGTCTCGCGCGTCCTGAACGACCATCCGTCGGTCAGCGCCGAGGCACGGGCACGTGTGCTGGCCGCCGTCGAGGCGCTGGGCTACCGGCCGAACGCCGTCGCCCGTTCGCTGCGCACGGACCAGACCCGCACCCTGGGTCTCGTCATCAGCGACGTGCTCAACCCGTACTTCACCGAGCTGGCCCGTTCCGTCGAGGAGGAGGCCCGCGCGCTCGGGTACAGCGTGATCATCGGGAACGCCGACGAGCGGCCCGATCTCCAGGACCACCACGTGCGGACCCTGCTGGACCGGCGGATCGACGGCCTGCTCGTCTCCCCGACCGACGGTGGCTCCCCGCTGATGCTGGAGGCCGCGCGCTCGGGGACGCCGATGGTGTTCGTCGACCGGTGGATCAAGGGCGTGGACGTGCCCGTGGTGCGGGCCGACGGGCAGCAGGCGGTGCGGGACCTCGTCGCGCACCTGTACGGGCTCGGGCACCGGCGGCTCGCGATCATCGCGGGCCCCGCCGCCACCACGACCGGCAGTGAGCGGGTGCGGGCCTTCCGGGAGGCGCTGGCCGCCTACGGGCTCGACCTCCCCGAGGCCTACACCGGGCAGGGCGACTTCCAGGCCGAGAGCGGGCGGCGTGTCACCGAGGGGTTCCTCGACCTGCCCGAGCCGCCCGAGGTGGTCTTCGCGGCCGACAACCTGATGGCGCTCGGCGCGCTGGACGCGATCCGGGCGCGCGGGCTGCGGGTGCCGGACGACATCGCGCTGGCGGCGTTCGACGACATCCCGTGGTTCGTGCACACCGATCCGCCGATCACCGCCGTCGCCCAGCCCACGGGCGAGCTGGGGCGGGCGGCCGTACGGGCGCTGGTGGACCGTATCGAGGGCCGGGGGCCGGAGTCGGTGACCCTGCCCGCCCGGCTCGTCGTCCGCCGCTCGTGCGGCGAGGCCGCCGCCGGGCCGGCTCCCGCGCCCGCCACCGCGGACGGGGCTAAGACCGTCGTCCCCGCCGCCGGCGTCCCGGCCGGGAGCCAGGCAGCCGGTCCCCCGGCCGCCGGCACCCCCACCGTCCCCGAGTCCGTCGCAACGAACAGGAGCATGCCGTGAGCGACCCGGAGGAGTTGCTGCGCATCGAGGGCATCCGGAAGACCTTCCCGGGCGTGGTGGCGCTGGACAGCGTCGACTTCGACCTGCGCCGGGGCGAGGTGCACGTGCTGCTCGGTGAGAACGGCGCCGGCAAGAGCACGCTCATCAAGATGCTCTCCGGTGCCTACACCCCCGACGCCGGGCGGATCCTGGCCGGTGGCGAGGAGGTGCGCATCCATGGTGCGCAGGACTCCGAGCGGCTCGGGATCGCCACGATCTACCAGGAGTTCAACCTCGTACCCGATCTGACGGTCGCGGAGAACATCTTCCTGGGCCGTCAGCCGCGCCGCTTCGGGATGATCGACCGGAAGCGGATGGAGGCCGAGGCCGCCGCCCTGCTCGAACGGGTGGGTGTCAGCGTGTCGCCCCGCGCGCGGGTGCGCGAACTGGGCATCGCCCGGCTCCAGATGGTCGAGATCGCCAAGGCGCTGAGCCTGGACGCGCGGGTCCTGATCATGGACGAGCCGACCGCCGTGCTCACCTCCGAGGAGGTCGAGAAGCTGTTCTCGATCGTGCGCGCGCTGCGCGCCGACGGCGTCGGGATCGTGTTCATCACGCACCACCTGGAGGAGATCGCCGCCCTGGGCGACCGGGTCACGGTCATCCGGGACGGGCGCAGCGTGGGCCAGGTGCCCGCCTCGACGCCCGAGGACGAGCTGGTCCGGCTCATGGTGGGGCGCTCCATCGAGCAGCAGTACCCCAGGGAGCGGGCCGAGCGGGGCGAGCCGCTGCTCGCCGTCGAGGGGCTCACCCGGGACGGTGTCTTCCACGACGTCAGCTTCCAGGTGCACGCCGGTGAGGTCGTCGGCATCGCGGGGCTGGTGGGCGCGGGACGTACGGAGGTCGTGCGGGCCGTGTTCGGCGCGGACCCCTACGACCGGGGTGACGTCCGCGTCGCCGGTGCCCGGCTGCGGCGGCACGACGTGAACGCGGCCATGGCCGCCGGGATCGGGCTGGTGCCCGAGGACCGCAAGGGCCAGGGGCTCGTCCTCGACGCCTCGGTGGAGGAGAACCTCGGTCTGGTGACCCTGCGGTCGGCCTCGCGCGGCGGGCTCGTGGACCTCAAGGGGCAGCACCGGGAGGCCGAGCGGATCGCCGGGCAGCTCGGCGTGCGGATGGCCGGTCTCGGCCAGCACGTGCGGACCCTGTCGGGCGGCAACCAGCAGAAGGTCGTCATCGGCAAGTGGCTGCTGGCCGACACCAAGGTCCTCATCCTCGACGAGCCCACGCGGGGCATCGACGTCGGCGCCAAGGTCGAGATCTACCAGCTCATCAACGAACTGACGGCCGCCGGCGCCGCCGTCCTGATGATCTCCAGCGACCTGCCCGAGGTGCTCGGCATGAGCGACCGGGTGCTGGTGATGGCGCAGGGCCGGATCGCCGGGGAACTCCCGGCCGACCAGGCGACCCAGGACGCCGTGATGGCGCTCGCCGTCAGCACTCCTACGAACGGAACGACCGAAGTGGAGGCCCCCCGTGGCCACTGACACGCTCAAGAGCAAGGCGGGCGCGGGTGGCGCCTCCGGCGGCCTGCGCCGCCTGCTGCTCGACAACGGCGCGCTGACCGCGCTGATCGTCCTCGTCATCGCGCTGTCCGCGCTCTCCGGGGACTTCCTGACGACGGACAACCTGCTGAACATCGGTGTCCAGGCGGCGGTGACCGCCATCCTGGCCTTCGGTGTCACCTTCGTCATCGTCGCGGCGGGCATCGACCTGTCGGTCGGTTCGGTGGCGGCGCTGTCGGCGACCGTGCTCGCCTGGAGCGCGACCTCGCACGGGGTGCCGGTGGTCCTCGCCGTGGTCCTCGCCATCGCCACGGGCATCGCGGCGGGCCTGGTCAACGGTTTCCTGATCTCCTACGGCAAGCTGCCGCCGTTCATCGCGACGCTGGCCATGCTGTCGGTGGGCCGCGGTCTGTCGCTGGTCATCTCGCAGGGCTCCCCGATCGCCCTGCCGGACTCGGTCTCGCACCTGGGCGACACGCTCGGCGGCTGGCTGCCGGTGCCCGTGCTCGTCATGGTCGTCATGGGCCTGATCACGGCGTTCGTGCTGGGACGTACGTACATCGGGCGTTCGATGTACGCGATCGGCGGCAACGAGGAGGCGGCCCGGCTCTCGGGGCTGCGCGTGAAGCGGCAGAAGCTCGCGATCTACGCTCTGTCGGGTCTGTTCGCCGCCGCGGCGGGCATCGTGCTCGCCGCCCGGCTCTCCTCCGCGCAGCCGCAGGCCGCCAACGGCTACGAGCTGGACGCGATCGCGGCGGTCGTCATCGGCGGCGCCTCGCTGGCGGGCGGCACGGGCAAGGCGTCCGGGACGCTGATCGGCGCGCTGATCCTCGCCGTGCTCAGGAACGGCCTCAACCTGCTGTCGGTGTCGGCGTTCTGGCAGCAGGTCGTCATCGGTGTCGTGATCGCGCTGGCGGTGCTGCTCGACACCGTGCGCCGCAAGGCCGGGGCGACCCCGCAGGCCGCGGGCACCGGCAGCGGCGGCGGCAAGGGCAAGCAGGCGGCGACGTACGGGCTGGCGGCGGTGGTGACCGTGGCGCTGGTGGCCGCGACCTCGCTGCTGCACACCGGTTCCGCTTCGACGACCCCGAAGATGGGTCTGTCGCTGTCCACCCTCAACAACCCGTTCTTCGTGCAGATCAAGTCGGGCGCGCAGGCCGAGGCGAAGAAGCTGGGCCTGGACCTGACCGTCACCGACGCGCAGAACGACGCCTCGCAGCAGGCCAACCAGCTCCAGAACTTCACCAGTTCGAGCCTGGGCGCGATCATCGTCAACCCGGTGGACTCCGACGCGGCCAGCAACTCCGTGAAGGCCGCGGGCAAGGCGGACATCCCCGTCATCGCCGTGGACCGCGGCGTCAACAACGCGAAGACGGCCGCGCTGGTCGCCTCCGACAACGTGGCCGGCGGCGAACTGGCCGCCAAGACCATCGCCGAGAAGCTGGGCGGTCACGGGAAGATCGTGATCCTCCAGGGGCAGGCGGGCACCTCCGCCGCCCGCGAGCGCGCCGCCGGTTTCGCCCAGGGCCTCAAGGCCTACCCGGGCATCCAGGTGCTCGCCCAGCAGCCCGCCGACTTCGACCGCACCAAGGGCCTCGACGTGATGTCGAACCTGCTCCAGGCCCACCCCGACGTGCAGGGCGTGATCGCCGCCAACGACGAGATGGCACTCGGCGCGGTCAAGGCGCTCGGCTCCAAGGCCGGCAGGTCCGTGCAGGTCGTCGGCTTCGACGGCACCCCGGACGGCCTGACCGCCGTCAAGAACGGCACGCTGTACGCCTCGGTCGCGCAGCAGCCGAGCCAGCTCGGCCGGATCGCCGTGGACAACGCGCTCAAGGCGGTCCAGGGCAAGAAGGTCGCGCCGACGGTGAAGGTGCCGGTCAAGGTGGTAACGAAGGAGAACGTGGCCGGGTTCAGCGGCTGACCGGCGACCCGTTCCCGTAAGGAGACACTGCGCATGTACGACTACGACCTGCTGGTCGTGGGGTCGGCCAACGCCGACCTGGTGATCGGCGTCGAGCGCCGTCCCGCGGCCGGGGAGACGGTCCTCGGCTCCGACCTGGCCGTCCACCCCGGTGGCAAGGGCGCCAACCAGGCGGTCGCCGCGGCCCGGCTGGGGGCCCGCACGGCCCTGCTGGCCCGGGTCGGTGACGACGCGCACGGGCGGCTGCTGCTGGACGCGCAGCGGGCAGCCGGGGTCGACCCGGCGGGCGTGCTGGTCGGCGGTGCTCCGACCGGGGTCGCGCTGATCACGGTGGACCCGTCGGGGGACAACTCGATCGTGGTCTCGCCGGGTGCCAACGGCCGGCTGACCCCCGGGGACGTCCGTGCCGCGGCGGCTCTCGTCGGGTCCGCGCGGGTGGTGTCCGCGCAGTTGGAGGTCCCGCTGGAGACGGTCGTGGAGACCGTACGGCACCTGGCCGCGGGGAGCCGGTTCGTGCTCAACCCGTCGCCGCCGCGCCCGCTGCCGCCCCAGCTCCTGGAGGCCTGCGACCCGCTGATCGTCAACGAGCACGAGGCGAAGGTCATCCTGGGCGGGGCGGACGCCGGTGCCGACCCGGAGGACTGGGCGCGGGCGCTGCTCGCGCGCGGCCCGCGCTCGGTGGTCGTCACCCTGGGCGGCGAGGGCGCGCTGGTGGCGTCCGCCGAGGGGGTGGTCCGGGTGCCGTCCGTGAAGGTGGACGCCGTGGACACCACGGGGGCGGGTGACGCGTTCACCGCGGCGCTGGCCTGGCGGCTCGGCGCGGGCGCCTCCCTGCCGGAGGCGGCGGCGTACGCGGCCCGGGTGGGCGCGGCGGCCGTGACGAAGCGGGGTGCGCAGGAGTCGTACCCGACGGCGGCGGAGGTCGACGCCCTGTCCTGTGCGGTCCCGGAGGACGGCCCCGGGGCCCCCGCCCGGGACGGGGAAGGCACGTCCGGCGACCCGGCGCGAGGCGGCTCACGGTGAAGAAGGCGGGCATCCTGAACCGGCATCTGTCCGGCGCTCTGGCGGAGTTGGGGCACACCGACGAGGTGCTGGTGTGCGACGCGGGCATGCCGATACCGGCCGGGCCGCGGGTGGTCGACCTGGCGTTCCGCGCCGGGGTGCCGTCCTTCGCCGAGGTGCTGGACGGGCTGCTGGCGGAGCTGGTGGTGGAGGGCGCGACGGCGGCGGCCGAGGTGCGCGGGGCCAATCCGGCGGCTGCCGCGCTGCTGGACGGCCGCTTCCCCGGGCTCGTCCTGGTCCCGCACGAGCGGCTCAAGGAGCTGTCGGCGGGTGCGCGTCTGGTCGTACGGACCGGGGAGGCGCGGCCGTACGCCAACGTGCTGCTGCGCTGCGGGGTGTTCTTCTAGGAGACCGCCCGCCCGGCCGAGCGGCCGGCCGCCCAGCCGGAGCACGGGACCGGACCGGGTCCGGACCGGGATCGTCCGGCCCGGACCCGGACGGCTTTCGCCCCCGGGGCGGCTTCGGTCCCGGACGGTTCTCGCTCCGGGGCCGCATCGGTCCCGGACGGCCTTGCGGCCCAGGGACGGCTTCGGTCCCGAATGGCTTTCGCTCCGGGATCGTCCGGCCGGTCCCGGACAGCTTCGAGGGGGCCCGGTCGTCGACCCGGCCCCCTCGGCTCTTCCCCTCCTGCACCGGAACCCGTGGCTCCCCCCGAGCCTCCCCGGGTCTCCCCGGGCCCCCACCGGGGGTTCCGACGACAGATACGACATGCCGCGCGCGGGAAGGGTTGCACTGCGCGGCGATATTCTTCGCGGTATTTCCCGGCGGGCGGGAACGCCGACGGTCCCGCCCGGCGGTCAGCGCACGACGTGTTCCACGAACCGCGCCGCCGTCTCCTCCAGCACCTCCCGGCCGTCGCGCGCCCACAGACCGTCGTTGAACAGTTCGACCTCGATGAGGCCGGTGTAGCCGGCGGCCTCCACGTACGCCTTCCACTCGCGCATGTCGATGGCGCCGTCGCCGATCTGGCCGCGGCCGTTGAGGACGCCCTCCGGCAGCGGGGTGGTCCAGTCGGCGAGCTGGAAGGTGTGGATGCGGCCGGACGCGCCCGCCCGGGCGATCTCGGCGGGCGCCCGGTCGTCCCACCAGATGTGGTACGTGTCCACGGCCACGCCGACCTGCTCGGCGGGGAAGCGTTCGGCCAGGTCCAGGGCCTGCGTGAGGGTGGAGACCACGCAGCGGTCGGCGGCGAACATGGGGTGCAGCGGCTCGATGGCCAGGCGTACGCCGCGTTCGGCCGCGTAGGGGCCGAGGACGGCGAGGGCGTCGGCGACGCGTTCGCGGGCGCCGTGCAGGTCCTTGTCCCCGGCGGGGAGTCCGCCGGAGACGAGGACCAGGGTGTCCGTGCCGAGCGCGGCGGCCTCGTCGACGGCCGCGTGGTTGTCGCCCAGCGCCTCCGCGCGTTCGACGGGGTCGGCCGCGGTGAGGAAGCCGCCGCGGCACAGGGTGGTGACGGTCAGGCCCGCGTCCCGGACGAGCTTGGCGGCGGCCTCCGGCCCGTAGGCCCGCACCGGTTCGCGCCACAGGCCGATGCCGCCGACGCCCAGTTCCGCGCAGGCGTCGACGAGTTCGGGCAGGGGGAGCTGCTTGACGGTCATCTGGTTGACGGAGAAGCGGCTCAGGTCGTCGTGGGTCATCGGTTCACCCCGTGGAGGAGGAGCAGGCCGCGCATCCGTTCCTCGGCGAGCGCGGGGTCCGGGAACAGACCCAGGCCGTCGGCGAGTTCGTAGGCGCGGGCCAGGTGCGGCAGGGAACGGGCCGACTGCAGGCCGCCGACCATCGTGAAGTGCGACTGGTGCCCGGCCAGCCAGGCGAGCAGGACGACACCCGTCTTGTAGAAGCGGGTGGGGGCCTGGAACAGATGGCGGGAGAGGGCGACGGTGGGGTCGAGGAGGGCGCGGAAGCCGGCCGTGTCGCCGGTGTCCAGGACGCGTACCGCCTCGGCGGCCAGCGGGCCCAGCGGGTCGAAGATGCCGAGCAGGGCGTGGCTGAACCCCTGGTCGTCGCCGGCGATCAGCTCCGGGTAGTGGAAGTCGTCGCCGGTGTAGCAGCGCACGCCCCGGGGCAGGCGGCGGCGCAGGTCGATCTCGCGCTGGGCGTCCAGCAGGGAGATCTTCACTCCGTCGACCTTGTCGGGGTGGGCGGCGATGACGTCCAGGAAGGTGCCGGTGGCCGCGTCGAGGTCCGCGGAGCCCCAGTAGCCCTCCAGCGCCGGGTCGAACATGGGGCCGAGCCAGTGCAGGATCACCGGTTCGGCGGCCTGGCGCAGCAGGTGGCCGTAGACCTCCAGGTAGTCCTCCGGGCCGCGTGCGGTGGCGGCGAGGGCGCGGGAGGCCATGAGGATCGCCTGGGCGCCGGACTCCTCGACGACGGCGAGCTGCTCCTCGTAGGCGGCGCGGATGCCCGCGAGCGTGCCGCCGGTGATCTGGTCGGTGCCCACGCCGCAGGCGATCCTGCCGCCCACCGACTTCGCCTCCGCGGCCGAGCGGCGGATCAGCTCGGCCGCGCCCGCCCAGTCCAGGCCCATGCCGCGCTGGGCGGTGTCCATGGCCTCGGCGACGCCCAGCCCGTGCGACCACAGGTGGCGGCGGAAGGCGAGGGTGGCGTCCCAGTCGACGGCTGCGGGCGAGTCGGGCGAGACGTCGGCGAACGGGTCGGCGACGACGTGGGCGGCGGAGAAGACCGTACGGGAGGCGAAGGGGGCGCCCGGGGCGGCGGCGAAGGGCTCGGTGCGCGGCTCGTAGGCCCGCAGCGTGCCGTCGGCGTCCGGCAGGTGGAGGGTCACAGCGCGATCTCCGGCACGGCGATGCGGCGGCCCTCGGCGGAGGACTTCAGGCCCAGTTCGGCGAGCTGGACGCCGCGGGCGCCGGCGAGCAGGTCCCAGTGGTAGGGGGCGTCGGCGTAGACGTGGCGCAGGAACAGCTCCCACTGGGCCTTGAAGCCGTTGTCGAAGTCGGTGTTGTCGGGCACTTCCTGCCACTGGTCGCGGAAGACCTCGGTGGCCGGGACGTCGGGGTTCCAGACCGGCTTGGGGGTGGCGGAGCGGTGCTGGGCGCGGCAGCGGCGCAGGCCCGCCACGGCGGAGCCCTCCGTGCCGTCGACCTGGAACTCGACGAGTTCGTCGCGGTTGACGCGCACCGCCCAGGAGGAGTTGATCTGGGCGACCGCGCCGCCCTCCAGTTCGAAGATGCCGTAGGCGGCGTCGTCGGCGGTGGCGTCGTACGGCTTGCCGTTCTCGTCCCAGCGCTGGGGGATGTGGGTGGCGGTGAGGGCCTGGACGGAGGTGACGCGGCCGAACAGCTCGTGCAGCACGTACTCCCAGTGCGGGAACATGTCGACGACGATGCCGCCGCCGTCCTCGGCGCGGTAGTTCCACGACGGGCGCTGGGCCTCCTGCCAGTCGCCCTCGAAGACCCAGTAGCCGAACTCGCCGCGCACGGACAGGATGCGGCCGAAGAAGCCGCCGTCGATCAGCCGCTTCAGCTTCAGCAGGCCCGGCAGGAAGATCTTGTCCTGGACGACGCCGTGCCTGATGCCGGCCGCGTGGGCGAGGCGGGCCAGTTCCAGGGCGCCGTCGAGGCCGGTGGCGGTGGGCTTCTCGGTGTAGACGTGCTTGCCCGCGGCGATCGCCTTCTTGATCGCCTCCTCGCGGGCGGAGGTGACCTGGGCGTCGAAGTAGATGTCCACGGCCGGGTCGGCGAGGACCGCGTCCAGGTCGGTGGAGACGTGCTCCAGGCCGTGCCGGCCGGCAAGCGCCTTCAGCGCGTGCTCGCGCCGGCCGACCAGCACGGGTTCCGGCCACAGCACGGTGCCGTCGCCGAGGTCGAGTCCGCCCTGCTCGCGCAGGGCGAGGATCGAGCGGACCAGGTGCTGGCGGTAGCCCATGCGTCCGGTCACGCCGTTCATGGCGATCCGCACCGTCTTGCGTGTCACGTCGGTCCCAGTCCTTTCGTACGGCCGCTCGCGCCCGCTCTCCCGCGGCCGCTCGTCGCGGTCCTCTGCCCTCGCCGCTCGTCGCGGTCGCGCGTACGGCCGCTCGTCGCGGCGCCCGTGCGGCCGCGGGTGCGGCGAGCAAGGACAGCAAGCGCTTTCTACGTCAGGAGAAGCTAGCCTCTGGACAGCGGTCCGGACAAGAGCGGGCGCGGATCGTGTTGTCCGGGCGGACGGACACCGCGGTGTCCCGGCGGACGGGCACCGTGGCGTTCGAGCAGGCGAACAAGGGGGCGAATGGCCGTAAGGTCTGCACGGCACCACGGCCCGCGGCAGCCGCCCGGACGGTGCCTGCTCAGCTACGACGACACGCGCGACCGGAGGACGACGAGATGACGGTGACCCTGGCGGACGTGGCGGCCCGCGCCCAGGTCTCGCCCGCGACGGTGTCGCGCGTGCTGAACGGGAACTACCCGGTGGCCGCCTCCACCCGGGAGCGGGTCCTGAAGGCCGTCGACGAGCTGGACTACGTGCTCAACGGCCCCGCGAGCGCGCTCGCCGCCGCCACCTCCGACCTGGTCGGCATCCTCGTGAACGACATCGCCGACCCGTTCTTCGGGATCATGGCGAGCGCGATCCAGTCGGAGATCGGCGGCCCGGGCGGGCGGGCCGGCGGCGAACGGCTGGCGGTGGTCTGCAACACCGGCGGCTCGCCGGAACGGGAACTGACCTACCTGACGCTGCTCCAGCGGCAGCGGGCCGCCGCGGTCGTGCTCACCGGCGGTGCGGTGGAGAGCGCGCCGCACGCGGCGGCGGTCGCGGCGAAACTGCGCCGGCTGGCGGAGGCCGGGACCCGGGTGGTGCTGTGCGGACGGCCGCCGGTGCCGGACACCGAGGCGGTCGCGCTGGCCTTCGACAACCGCGGGGGCGCGCGGCAGCTGACCGAGCACCTGACGGGCCTGGGACACCGGCGGCTCGGCTACATCGCGGGCCCGCCGGAACGCACCACCACCCGGCACCGCCTCGAAGGGCACCGCGAGGCCCTGGCGGCGGCGGGCGTCGAGGACGACCCGGACCGGACCGTGCACGGGCGGTTCGACCGCCGGTCCGGTTACGAGGCCACGCTGGAGCTGCTGCGCCGCGACCCCGCGCTCACGGCGGTCGTCGCCGCCAACGACTCCGTGGCGCTGGGCGCCTGCGCGGCGCTGCGCGAGTCCGGGCTGCGCATCCCGGGGGACGTCTCGGTGGCGGGCTTCGACGACCTGCCCTTCAGTGTCGACGCGGTGCCCTCCCTCACGACGGTCCGCCTGCCCCTCGCGGAGGCCGGCGCACGGGCCGGCCGCATCGCGACGGGCCGCGAGGAGCCCCCGCCCGGGGGCATCGCCACGGTCCGGGGAGAGCTGATGGTGCGGGGGTCGACGGGAGTGCCGCGCGGGTGAGACCGGGGGCTGGGCGGCGCGCCGGAGGGTTGGCTGTACCGCGCACCGGGGGTGGTTGATCCGCATTCAGCGAATGGCCGGGCGGCGCGCCGGAGGGTTGGCCGTGCCGTGCGGGACGGTCGGTCGTGCGGCGTCCGGCCGCAGGGGCCGGGCTGCTGCCGTACGGTTCGGGTGCGGACGCGGGCCCCCGGGCCGGTGCGGGCACCGATGAGTTCCGGCGCCGCTCGCGGTCTCCTCTTCCGTACCGATCGGCCAGGAAACGGAAGGCATTCCCATGCGTGTCGTCGTCACCGAGTTCATCAGCCTCGACGGAGTCGTGCAGGCGCCCGGCGGTCCCGAGGAGGACACCGACGGCGGCTTCGCCCACGGCGGCTGGTCGCACCCGTTCTTCGACCCCGAGGTGCTCGGCGGAGCGTTCGCCGCCGGCCTGGAGCAGGCCGAGGCGCTGCTCTACGGCCGCCGCACCTACCTGACGATGGCCGCGGCCTGGCCCGAGCGGGCCGGTGACCCCTTCGCCGACCGGATCAACTCCCTGCGCAAGTACGTCGTCTCGGACACGCTCGACGACTCCGCGCTGACCTGGGAGAACACCGTGCGCGTGCCCGGCGCCGAGGCGCTCGCGAAGGTACGCGAACTGCGGGTGGCCGGCGGCGGCGACCTCGCGATGATGGGCAGCCCCACGCTGGTGCGGGCGCTGCTGGCCGCGGACCTGGTGGACGAGCTGCGGCTCGCCGTCATGCCGGTGCTCCTCGGCGGCGGCAAGTCGGTCTTCCCGACGGACGGGGTGAAGCGGACCTGGCGGCTGGTGTCGTCGCAGACCGCGAAGACCGGGGCGCAGCTCAACGTGTTCCGTCCCGCCGGGCACGAGTAGGCACCGGGCGGTTCTGCCTGCTCGTCCGTGGGACGGAAGCGGTACGTGAACGCCGGCTTCACCGGCGCCGTGGTCATGCTCACAAACCGGTGTCATGACGGGTAAAGATGAAACCTGCTGCTCAGAGCAAGGTCTTTCGCCCTGGGGGCGGAACCCCGCTCCTTGCCCTGCTCCGCAGGGGCCCGTTTCCTCTCCGTCCTGAAGGGCGGAGTATCCACGGAGGAATCCCATGAAGCTCGCGTTCTCCACTCTCGGTGTCCCTGGCCTGCCGATCCCGGAGGTCCTGGCACTCGCGACCGCGCACGGCTACCACGGCGTAGAACTGCGCGCGCACCCCGAGGAACCGGTGCACCCCGGCCTCTCCCCCGCCGAACGCGCGGAGACGGCCGCCCTGTTCGAGGCGGCCGGGGTCGAGGTGCTGGGTGTGGCCGGGTACGCGCGCGTCGCCGCGCCCGGCGACGACGGCCCCGTCCTGGACGAGATCCGCGGGCTGCTGCGCCTGGCGCACGACCTGGGAGCCCCGTTCGTCCGGGTCTTCCCCGGCGCCGACACCGGCCGTCCCCGCGAGGAGTCCGACGCCACCGCCGCCCGGCGTCTGGGCGTCGCCGCCGAGGACGCCGCCGCGCTCGGGGTCCGTGTCCTGCTGGAGACCCACGACTCGCACCGCACCGGCGCCGACGCCATCCGCGTCCTCGGGCCGGTCGGGCATGGACAGGTGGGCGCGCTGTGGGACGTGATGCACACCTGGCTGGGCGGTGAGCAGCCGTCGCAGACGTACGCGGCGCTCGCCCCGCACCTCGGGTACGTGCAGGTCAAGGACATCGCCTCGGCCGAGGACACCGTCCCCCTCGCGCTGGGCGCAGGTGTCCTGCCGCTCACCGAGTGCGTCGACGTCCTCGCCCGCGCGAGCTGGGACGGCTGGCTGTGCTGGGAGTACGAGAAGCGGTGGTACGAGGCGGCACAGCCGCTGCCCGGGCTCCTCGGCCCGGGACGGGAGTACCTGACCCGGCTGCTCAGCGAATCGGCGTAGTCCGCGTCTTCCTCCCGGTCCTTCCGCCGGCCCTCCCGCCGGTCCTCCCGGCCGACCGGGCCACCCGGCCTGCCTGACCTGCCGGGCCGGGCCGGCCTGCCTGGCCTGTCCGTTCAGGCCCCCGGCCCCTGCCGGTCTCCCCGCCCGGCCGCCCTGCGCACCCGTGCCTCCAGCGCCGGGCGGCGCTCGGGCCACTCCTCGGCCGTGATCGAGTAGATCGCGGAGTCCCGCAGCCGGCCGTCCTCACCCGGCGCCCAGGAGCGGGACCAGTTGCGCAGGATGCCCTCGAAACGGGCGCCGACGCTCTCGATCGCGGCGCGTGAGCGGCTGTTGCGGGCGTCGGTCTTCAGGTCGACGCGGGAGACCTGCCACACCTCGAAGGCGTGCCGGAAGAGCAGGTACTTGGCCTCGGCGTTGATGCCGGTGCCCTGGGCGGACCGGGCCAGCCAGGTGAAGCCCACCTCGACGGCGTCCAGCCGGTCCTCCGCGCGCCAGGAGCGCGGCTCCCAGTACGAGGTGGCGCCGACCGCCCGTCCGGTGGCGAGGGAGATCTGGGCGTAGGGGGCGAGGCGGCCGGTGGCCGCGCGGGCGAGCTGGGCGTCGACGTAGGCCTCGGTCTCACCGGCCCGGGGCACCCACGTGTAGGCGTACGAGTCCCGGTCCTCCTCCGCCGCCACCGCGAGGTCGGCGGCGTGCCGGTGTGCCAGCGGTTCCAGACGTACGAGGCCGCCCTCCAGGACGGGCCCCTCCATGGTGATCGTCACGCCGGGAGTCTGACGTACGGCCCCGGCCGCGTCGACCCCGTTTCGGCCGGGCCGCCGCCGGGGACCGGGCGGCCGGATTCAGTCCGGCCGCCGGGCGGGCACTGCGACCCGGTCGCGTACGGGGGTGTGCGCCGGGCTCGCCGCCGGGGCCCCGGCGCGGGTCTTCGCCCCGGTCCTCGCCGGGGCCAGTGACGTCAGCGCCACCCCGCCCACCAGCAGCGCCCCCGCGCACCAGCGCAGCCCGGTCACCGACTCGTGCAGGAAGAGCGCCGCCGCCGACATGCCGAAGACCGGGACCAGCAGGGAGAAGGGCGCCACGGTGGAGGCGGGGTGGCGGCGCAGCAGCCAGCCCCAGGCGCCGAAGCCGAAGACCGTGGTGACCCAGGCGACGTAGAGGACCGTGCCCGCGCCCTGCCAGTCGAGGCCGCGCAGCGCGGCCAGGTCCCGGGAGGGGCCTTCGGTCAGCAGGGACAGGGCGAGGAGCGGCAGGACCGGGACGGTGCTGACCCAGACCATGAAGTTCAGGGCGTCCGGCGGGGCCGCCTTGCGGGTCAGGACGTTGGACACGCCCCAGCAGGCCGCCGCGACGACGACCAGCGCGAAGGCGCCGAGCGGGCCCGTGGTGCCCTCGTCCGCGGCGGCGACGGCGATCCCGGCGAGCGCCACGCCCATGCCCGCCAGCCGCAGCCGGGTGAGGCGTTCACCGAGGGCCGCGAAGGCGAACAAGGCCGTGAACACCGCCTGGATCTGGAGCACCAGGGAGGACAGCCCGGCCGGCATCCCGTGGTCCATGCCCACGAACAGCAAGCCGAACTTGGCGACCCCGAGGACCAGTCCCACCGCCACGATCCACTTCCAGGCCACCTTGGGCCGGCCCACGAGGAGGACGGCGGGCAGCGCGGCGGCCAGGAAGCGCAGGGCGGAGAAGAGCAGCGGCGGGAAGTGACCGAGGCCGACCTCGATGACGGTGAAGTTGACGCCCCAGACGGCGGCGACGAGGACGGCGATCAGGACATGGGTGGGTCGCATGCGTCGAGGATCACTCGCTCCAACCGTGTAGCACCAGCGATGATTGCTGCACTGTCGGATGCAGCAACGCTAATCGTTCCTGCCTCGCCCGCCCCGCCCCTGGAGGAACCGTGCTCGATCTGCAGCGGCTGCGCGCCCTGCACGCCGTCTCCGTGCACGGCACCGTCGGCGCGGCGGCCACCGCGCTCGGCTACACCTCGTCGGCGGTGTCCCAGCAGATCGCCAAGCTGGAACGGGAGACCAGGACCGTCCTCCTGGAGCGCGCGGGACGCGGGGTGCGGCTCACCGACGAGGCACACCAACTCGTGGCGACCGCACAGGAGTTGCTGGCGATCGTGGAGCGAGCGGAGACCGAGCTGGAGGAGCGGCGCGGGGTGCCCGCCGGACGGCTGACCGTCGCCGCGTTCGCCTCGGCGGCACGCGGGCTGCTGCCGGGCGTGCTGGCCGACCTGGCCCGGCGTCACCCCGCACTGGACGCCCGGCTCAGCGAGGTCGACCCGCACCTGTCGGTGGACCTGGTCGCCAAGGGCGCCGTCGACCTCGCGGTCGCGCACGACTGGGACATCGCGCCGCTGCCCGCGCCGGCCGGGGTGGAACAGGCGGCCATCGGCGACGACCTGTGCGACCTGCTGGTGCCGGCCGGGCACCCGTTCGCCGGGCGGGCCGCGGTGCGGCGCTCCGAGCTGGGCGGCGAACGGTGGATCTGCCAGCCGCCGGGGCGGGTCTGCCACGACTGGCTGCTGCGCACCCTGCGCGCCGCCGGCCATGAGCCGGACGTCGTCCACCAGGCCGACGAGAACCCGACGCTGGTCGCGCTGGTCGCCGCCGGTCTCGGCGTGGCGCTGATCCCGCGCCTGGGCCGCGGGCCGCTGCCCGAGGGGGTGGTCGAGGTCCCGCTGGATCCGGTGCCCGTACGGCACCTGTACGCGCTGTGGCGGGCGGGGGCGGCCCGTCGGCCGGCCATCGCCGAGACGGTGCGCACGCTGCGCACACACTGGCCGGCCGCATCGGCGCACACGCCGCGGACGGCCGGGTGAGACGTACGGAACGAGCCGTACGCGGTCCGTCGCCGCGCACGGCCGCGTGCGCCCTGCGCGGGCCGCCGCGGGGCACGGTGGCCCCGGTCGGCGGGTCGTGGGGGTGGCCGCCGCGTCCGTCGGTCCGGTGCGTGCGTTCCCTTGACTGGCAGAAACTTCCCGGATATTGGTGACTCCTCGGAAGTTTCCTTCAGTGGAACCCCTCCGGAAGGAGCGCACGTGCACGACACCACACGCCCCTCCACCCCCTCCTCCCCCCGCCCCTCCAGACGCGGCGTCCTCGCCGCCACCGCCACCCTCACGGCCGCCCTCGCCGTCGGTGCCGGCGCCGGCACGGCCGAGGCCGCCGCCCGTCCCGACGAGGGGCGGCTGCGCGCCCTTCTCTCGCGGATGACGCTCGAGGAGAAGGTCGGGCAGCTGTTCGTGATGCGGGTCTACGGCCACTCGGCCACCGACCCCGACCAGGCCGACATCGACGCCAACCTCGCGGAGATCGGCGTCCGCACCGCCGCCGAGCTGGTCGCGAAGTACCGCGTCGGCGGCATCATCTACTTCACCTGGGCCCACAACACCCGCGACCCGCAGCAGATCGCCGCCCTGTCCAACGGCATCCAGCGGGCCTCGCTCCAGCAGCCGCGCGGCCTGCCCGTGCTGGTCGCCACCGACCAGGAGCACGGCATCGTCTGCCGGGTCGGCAAGCCCGCCACGCTCTTCCCGGGCGCGATGGCCGTCGGTGCCTCCGGTTCCGTCCCCGACGCCCGCGCCCTCGGCCAGATCTCGGGCACCGAGCTGCGCGCGATGGGCATCAACCAGGACTACTCCCCCGACGCCGACGTGAACGTCAACCCGGCCAACCCGGTCATCGGCGTCCGCTCCTTCGGCGCCGACCCCGACGCGGTGGCCCGGCTGGTGGCGGCCGAGGTGAGGGGCTATCAGGGCGCGCGGGTCGCGGCGACGGCCAAGCACTTCCCCGGGCACGGCGACACCGCGGTGGACAGCCACTACGGCTTCCCGGTCATCACGCACAGCCGGGAGGTGTGGGAGAAGCTGGACGCCGTTCCGTTCCGGGCGGCGATCAGGGCCGGGATCGACTCGATCATGACGGCGCACATCCAGTTCCCGGCGCTCGACGACTCCGGCGACCCGGCCACGCTGTCCCACCCGATCCTCACCGGCATCCTGCGCGGCGAGCTGGGCTACGACGGGGTGGTGATCACCGACTCGCTCGGCATGCAAGGGGTGCGCACCAAGTACGGCGACGACCGGGTGCCGGTGCTCGCGCTGAAAGCGGGCGTGGACCAGCTGCTCAACCCGCCCGACCTGGACGTCGCCTGGCACGCGGTCCTGGACGCCGTGCGCGGCGGCGAGCTGACCGAGGCCCGGCTCGATGAATCGATCCTGCGCATTCTGCGGATGAAGGCCCGCCGGGGCCTGTTCGAGGACCCGTACGTCTCCGAGCGCCAGGTGGCGCACCGGGTCGGCACCCCCGAGCACCTGGCGGAGGCCGACCGCATCGCCGAGCGGACGACGACCCTGCTGGTCAACGAGGGCCGGCTGCTGCCGCTGTCGCGCCGCAGCCACCGCACCCTCCTCGTGGTGGGCGCCGACCCGGCCTCGCCGTCGGGCACCACGGGGCCGCCCACCGGGGTGCTCGCCGCCGCCCTCACCGAACTGGGCTTCACGGCCACCGCCTTGTCCACCGGCACCGCCCCCTCGGCGGCCGTCATCGACCGGGCGGTCGCGGCGGCAGGCGACGCGGACGCGGTGGTCGTCGCGACGTACAACGTCACGGCGGGCAGCGCGCAGCGCACGCTGGTGGAGCGGCTGACGGCGACCGGGCGCCCGGTGGTCGCCCTCGCCGTCCGCAACCCCTACGACGTCGCCCAGCTCCCGTCCGTACCGGCGTACCTGGCGTCGTACTCCTGGACCGACGTGGAACTGCGCGCCGCCGCCCGCGTCATCGCCGGCCGGGTGCGGCCGCGCGGGAAGCTGCCGGTGCCGGTGCAGCGGGCGGACGACCCCTCGCGGGTGCTGTACCCCATCGGGTACGGCCTGTCGTACTGACCGGCCGGCGGGCCGCGCCCGGGGAGCGTGTCCCCGGGCGCGGTTCACCGTGGGTGCCGGGTGGGGCTCCTACGGCCTGAGCGCGGGCTCGCGTTCCACGTCCCGCACGTCCAGCTTCGCGTCGGGGCGGGCCAGCGGCCGGGCCGCCGACGGGTTCTCCCGCACCTCGGCGGGGGCCACGCCCGCCCAGTCGAGGATCCTGGCGGTGGCGAGCGCCTTCTGCTCGGGCACGAGGCCCGCGACGTTCGCGCCGTGGTTCATGCCCGGTGCCGTGAAGACGTACGAGTCCCGGGCGCCGTGGCCGAGGCGGAACCGCTCCGAGCCCCAGGGGTCGTTCTGTCCGTAGACGAACATCATCCGGTCCGCGTGGTGGCGCACCCAGGTGTCGACGTCACGCATGGCCCACGGCTCGAAGCGCATCGGGATGGAGCGGGGCACGAAGTTGCGCGGCGGCTGGTAGCCGTAGCGGATCAGCTTCTTCTCGATGTGCGGGAAGCGGATCGTGGGCGCGCCCAGCTGCGTGCCCGCCTGGTAGTAGTACGGCGTGTAGGTCTCCAGGCCCTGGTCGGTGTAGGCGGAGAAGCCGGAGATGGTGTCGACCGAGTCCCAGATCTGCTGGTCGGTGGCGATGCGGGCGTCGGCGGGGATCGTGTCGCAGTCCTTCAGCAGGCTGTACTGCCAAAAGCCCCACACGTAGTCGAGGACGACCGCCTCGTAGGCCCGGTCCAGGCTGCCGATGGTGGTGAAGCTGTAGTGGTTGTCCGCGGCGTACTGGGCGTACTTCTCCTCCAGCGGCTCGCGGCGCACCAGTGCCTCGCGCTGTACGGCGCCGAGCCGGTCGCGGCACTCCTTGGTGCCGACGGTCTCGAAGAAGCGGTCGTAGGCGGAGTCCTCGTCGTTGACGACGTCGTTGGGGGCGACGTAGGCGACGACGCCGTCCATGTCGCGCGGGTAGAACCGCTCGTAGTAGGTGGCCGTCATGCCGCCCTTGGAGCCGCCGGTGGCGATCCAGCGGTGCGAGTAGACCTGCTTGAGGGCCGTGAACAGACGGTGCTGGTCGCTGGCCGCCTGCCAGATGTCGAGCTTGGACCAGTCGGCCGGTGCGGGCCGGGACGGGGTGAAGAAGCGGTACTCCAGGGAGACCTGGTTGCCGTCCACGATCTGGGTCGGCTCACGGCGGCTCGGGGTGGTGGAGACGTTGTAGCCGCCGGTGTAGAACACCGTGGGGCGGTCGACTCCCTTGTGGAGCACGGTGATCCGCTGCTGGAAGGTGCCCTTGGACGGGTGCCGGTGGTCGACCGGCTGGGTGTAGTTCAGGACGAAGAAGCGGTAGCCGGAGTAGGGCTTCTCCTCGATCAGGCTCATGCCCGGTATGGACAGCAGCCGGTCCTTGATGTCGGTGCCGGTGGCCCGGGTCTGGGCGGCGGTGGCCGCCCCGGCCGTACTGGCGGTGCCGACGAGCACCACCAGCGCCAGCAGCCATCTGAGCGCCTTGCGCATGCACACTCCCCTGTGAGACAGATGTGCGCCGGAAGCTATCGGAGCAACTCGGGTGCACACCAGGGGAGTCGGCGAATCGGCCTTGCCGGGGCCGTCGTCGGCTCGGCGGGGCGGGGGCAGCCCGTCAGCCGTCAGCCGTCAGCCGTCAGCCGTCAGCCGTCAGCCGTCAGCCGTCAGCACAGGATCCAGCCGCTGCCGGCCGACCGGGAGCCGACCGAGCCGCCGACGCGCACGCAGCGGTGTCCGGCGTGCACGGTGACCGGGCCGGCCCGGTAGGAGTAGCGGCCCTTGTCGGTGACCGGGCGGTTGCCGCGCGCCTGCACGGTCACCGACATCGTCTGCACGCGGCCGGGGCGGTCGGCGACCGTGACCGCGCAGACGTAGCCGTCGCGCTTGTAGACGTGCACGGAGCCGGTGGCGAACGACAGCGTGCGGACCTCGCGGCCCCGGCACGAGGACGAGGCCGCCTGGGCGGCGCCGGGCATCGCCAGCGACAGCAGCCCGGATCCGGTCAGCACGGCCAGGCCGAGGGCCAGCCGGCGGCGCAGCGCAGCGCGGTCCACGGTCACCCCTCCCCTTGCGGCAGGCACATCGACGTACAGGTGTACGGACGCCGAACGTACCCCGGATGGTTGCCCCCGCCGCCTCACCGGTACCCCGGATGGTCGCCCCCGCCGCCTCACCGGGACGCGCTGACGGGCTGCTCGGGCTCGCCCGCACCGATGAAGGTGCGCCACAGGCTCGCGTACCGGCCGTCGCGGGCCAGGAGTTCGTCGTGCGTGCCGTCCTCGACGACGCGGCCGTGGTCCATGACGACCACGCGGTCCGCGCGGGCGGCCGTGGTCAGCCGGTGGGCGACCACGAGCGTGGTGCGGCGGCCCGCCAGCCGGTCGGTGGCCTGGTTCACCTGGGCCTCGGTGGCCAGGTCCAGGGCGGCGGTGGCCTCGTCGAGCAGCAGGACGTCCGGGTCGACGAGTTCGGCGCGGGCCAGCGCGATGAGCTGGCGCTGCCCGGCCGACAGGTTGCGGCCGCGCTCGGCGACCTCGTGCAGGTAGCCGCCCTCCAGGGTGGCGATCATCTCGTGCGCGCCGACCGCGCGGGCCGCGGCCTCCACCTCGGCGTCGGTCGCGTCCGGCCGTCCGTAGGCGATGGCGTCGCGGACGGTGCCCGGGAAGAGGTACGCCTCCTGCGGGACGACGCCGAGCCGGTGGCGGTAGGCCGTGATGTCCAGCTCGCGCAGGTCGGTGCCGTCGACGGTGACCCGGCCGCCGGTCGGGTCGTAGAACCGGGCGACCAGCTTGACCAGGGTCGACTTGCCCGCGCCGGTCTCGCCGACGAACGCGACGGTCTGTCCGGCGGGGATGCGCAGGTCGATCCCGGTCAGGGCCTCCTCCTCGTCGCCGTAGGCGAAGCGCACGTCCTCGAAGGCGATCTCGCCGCGCAGCGCGGGCACCTCGCGGGGCTCGGCGGCGGGCTCGGTGGACGCCGGCTCCTGGAGCAGTTCCTGGATCCGGCCGAGGGAGACCGTGGCCTGCTGGTAGCCGTCGAAGACCTGGGAGAGCTGCTGGACGGGCGCGAAGAACAGGTCGATGTAGAGCAGGTACGCCACCAGGGCGCCCGTGGTCAGCGTCGCCGCCTCCACCCGGCCCGCGCCCGCGATCAGCACGGAGGCCGCCGCGACCGAGGACAGGAGCTGGACGAAGGGGAAGTAGACGGAGATCAGCCACTGGCCGCGTATGCGGGCCCGGCGGTAGCTGTCGCTGCGCTCGGTGAACCGCCGTGCGCCGTCCTCCTCGCGCCGGAACGCCTGCACGATGCGCAGCCCGGCCACCGACTCCTGGAGGTCGGCGTTGACCACCGAGACCCGCTCGCGGGCGAGCTGGTAGGCCTTGACGCTGGCCCGGCGGAAGAAGAACGTGGCGACGATCAGCGGGGGCAGGGTCGCGAAGACGACCAGCGCCAGTTCGACGTCGATCACCAGCAGGGCGACCATGATCCCGAAGAAGGTGACCACGGAGACGAAGGCCGTGACGAGGCCGGTCTGCAGGAACGTCGACAGGGCGTCGACGTCCGTCGTCATCCGCGTCATGATCCGGCCGGTCAGCTCGCGCTCGTAGTAGTCGAGGCCGAGCCGCTGGAGCTGGGCGAAGATCTTCAGGCGCAGCGTGTACAGGACGCGCTCGCCGGTGCGGCCGGTCATCCGGGTCTCGCCGGTCTGCGCCGCCCACTGCACGAGCACCGCGAGCAGGCCGAGCAGGGAGGCGGTCCAGACGGCGCCGAGCGCCATCCGGGTGACGCCCTGGTCGATGCCGTGCCGGATCAGGACGGGCAGCAGCAGGCCCATCCCGGCGTCCACGGCGACGAGGCCGAGGCTGGCCAGCAGGGGCAGCCCGAAGCCGTGCAGCAGGCGGCGCAGGCCGTAGGAGGCCTCGGGGCGCACGGCGCGGGCCTCGTCGACGTCCGGGGTGTCGGTGGCCGGCGGCAGGGCCTCCACCTGGGCGAGCAGCTCCGGGGTGGCGGGCATGCCGGCCGTCGCCGCGTCGCGCGGCTCGCGCTCGCCCGCCCACAGGGCCGGGGTGATGCCCCGCTCGGCGTCGAACTCGGCGTCCAGTTCCTCGCGGACCGAGGTGTCCTCCGGGGGAGCTGCGGGCAGGGCGTGGCCCGGGGAGACGCCGCCGAGTTCGTCGGGGTCGGTGAGCAGGCGCCGGTAGAGCGCGCAGCGTTCCTGGAGTTCGTCGTGGGTGCCGATGTCGGCGAGCCGGCCGCCGTCGAGGACGGCGATGCGGTCGGCGAGGCCGAGGGTGGAGCGGCGGTGCGCGATGAGCAGGGTGGTGCGGCCCCGCATGACCTGGCCGAGCGCCTCGTGGATCTCATGCTCGACGCGGGCGTCGACGGCGGAGGTGGCGTCGTCCAGGACGAGCAGGCGCGGGTCGGTGAGGATGGCGCGGGCCAGGGCGACGCGCTGGCGCTGGCCGCCGGAGAGGGTCAGGCCCTGCTCGCCGACCTTGGTGTCGTAGCCGTCGGGCAGCTCGGCGATGAAGCGGTCCGCCTGGGCGGCGCGCGCGGCGGCGGTGATCTCCTCGTCGGTGGCGTCGGGGCGGCCGTAGGCGATGTTGGCGCGGACGGTGTCGGAGAAGAGGAAGGAGTCCTCGGGGACCAGGCCGATCGCGGCCCTGAGCGAGTCGAGCGTCAGCTCGCGCACGTCGTGGCCGCCGATCAGGACGGCGCCGTGCGTGACGTCGTAGAAGCGCGGCAGGAGCAGGGAGACGGTGGACTTGCCGGAGCCGGAGGAGCCGACGACGGCGAGGGTCTCGCCGGGGCGGATCTCGAAGGACAGGCCCTTGAGGACGGGGCGGCCGTCGGTGTAGCCGAAGGACACGTCGTCGAACTCGACGGTGGCGGGGGCGTCGGCCGGCAGTTCCCTGGTGCCCTCGGTGAGCGTCGGCTCGGTGTCGATCAGTTCCAGGACGCGTTCGGTGCCGGCGCGGGCCTGCTGGCCGACCGTGAGGACCACCGCGAGCATGCGGACCGGGCCGACGAGCTGGGCGAGGTAGGTGGAGAAGGCGACGAACGTGCCGAGGGTGATGTGCCCCTTCACGGCCAGCCAGCCGCCGAGCGCCAGCATGGCGACCTGGCCGAGCGCGGGGACCGACTGGAGGGCCGGGGTGAACTTCGCGTTCAGCCGGATCGTGCGCAGCCGCCCCGCGAACAGCCGGCGGCCGACCGCGCGCAGCTTGGCGGTCTCCTGCTCCTCCTGCCCGAAGCCCTTCACCACGCGCACGCCGCTGACCGCGCCGTCCACCACACCGGCGACGGCCGCCGCCTGGGCCTGTGCGTACCAGGTGGCGGGGTGCAGTCGGCTGCGGCTGCGTCTGGCGATCCAGCCGAGCGCGGGGGCGACGGCCAGGGCGACCAGGGTCAGCGGCAGCGACAGCCAGGCCATGATCACCAGGGAGATCACGAAGAGCAGGATGTTGCCGATGGTCATCGGCAGCATGAAGAGCAGGCCCTGGATGAGCTGGAGGTCGCTGGTGGCGCGGCCGATGACCTGTCCGGTGGACAGGTCGTCCTGGCGGCGGCCGTCCAGCTCGGTGATCGACCCGTACATCTCGGTGCGCAGGTCGTGCTGGACGTCGAGCGCGAGCCGGCCGCCGTAGTAGCGGCGGACGTAGGTGGCGGCGTACACGAGGAGCGCGGCGCCGATCAGGGCGCCCGCCCAGGGGGCCATGGCGCGGCTGTGGTCACCGATCACGTCGTCGATGATGACCTTGGTGATCAGCGGGACGACGGCCATGACCGCCATCCCGGCGAGGGAGGAGCCGAGAGCGAGGACGACGTCCCTGGGGTGGCGCCACGCGTACGAGGCGAGCCTGCGCACCCACCCTCGTGTCTCCCCCGGTTGCGCTGCCACGTCGATGCCTCCCTGACGGCCTGATCTTCCGGAAGGCACCAACAAGGACGGCGGCGGATTTCATCCCTCCGCAACATTCGGCGGCGCGGCGGGGACACTGCGTGTTCGGGCCGACGGGCGGTCGGAAGCCGCCGGCGGGCGGTCAGCGGGCGGTCACAGCCGGACGCGCAGGGAGTAGAAGCGGGTCGTCTGCGCCGGGTTCGCGTTGTCGTCGCTGACCAGGAGGACGCGGAGGCTGCCCCGGGTGTCGTGGCCGGTGACGGTCATGCCCTCGATGTTGTCCAGGAGCGGGTTGGGCTGCGGCTGCCTGGCGGTGGCGCCGAGGGTGGGGCAGGAGGCGATGTCGGTGAGGAGGGTCTTCCTGATCAGGCGTACTCCGGGCTGCCCGGTCAGCTTCTCGGTGCCGGTGGTGTCGGTGGCGCCGCGCGGGTCGGCGAGGTAGAGGCGGACGGTGTTGCCCACGCCGGCGGTGAAGCCGCGCTCCAGGACGAGCAGCCGGCCGTCGGGGACGGCCTGGACCTCCGGGACGCCGAGGCTCGCGTCGTCGGTGCGGTAGGCGTACTGCGCGGCGAGCCGGAAGGGGCCGTCGCCGGTGCGCCGCCAGGTCTGGAAGCGGACGGTGCGGGCGTCGTCACCGCTGAGCGCGTACTCCATGGAGGCGAGCAGGGTGCGGCCGCCGGGCAGCAGGGTCAGGCCCTCGAAGGTCTGGTTGGCGGTGGCCCGGCCGGCGGGGGCCACGCGCAGCGCGGCGGGCACCGGCAGCCGGTCCAGGACGCGGCCGTCGCGGGAGTAGCGGCGTACGGACGGCTCGGTCTCCGAGGTGACCAGGCGGGTGCCGTCCCGGTCGACGGCCAGGCCCTCGGAGTCGAGGGGCGCGCCGCTCTCGTCGGCGAGCCGGACCACGCCCGTCGGCTTCAGCGTGCGCCGGTCCAGGGTGAACAGCTCGGAGCGGTCGGAGAGCGCGGCCAGGTCGCCGTGCCGGTCGCGCGCGAGCGCGGAGAAGTTGCCGGCGTAGGAGCCCTGGTAGGTCGTCTTGTCGAGCGCGTCGGTGAAGCGGTCCAGGGAGACGGACGGGGAGCAGGCGTGGTCCCGGACCACGGGGGCGGGCGAGGCGGCGGCCGGACCGGCGGCCAGGCAGGTGGCCGCCGCCAGTCCGGCGGTGACGGTCGCGAGTACGGTTCTCAGACGCATGACCGTCACCGTAGGGCTCCCGGGTGACGGGCGGGCCACCGCGCCGTGAAGCGTCAGCCGGTCGGCGGCACCGGGACGGTCGCCTCCGTGGGCCGGGGCGCGGGCTCCACGCGCTTGACCCACCGCGCGGTGGGGGCGAGGTCCTTGTGGACGGCCCGGGCGATGTTCTGGATGGTGGTGACGCCGTAGTCCATGGTGCTGTTGTCCTGGGTGAGCACCGTGATGGTGTAGTCGTGGCCGCCGCCGTTGAAGGTGCCGACGCTGTGCACCCGCCAGCCGTGGGTGGCGCGCTGCAGCCAGCCGTTCTTGACGTGCCAGGCGACGTTGGAGGGCGCGCCGGCGGGGGTGCCCCAGCGCTGGGAGGAGACGACCTGGCCCATCAGCTTGAGGATGTAGGCGCGGGAGTTGTCGCTCAGGACGGAGTTCTTCCCCGTGACGAGGGCGAGCAGCTTCTGCTCGTCGCGCACGGTGATCTGGGTCAGGCCCCAGTAGCCGTCGGCGCCCGGCTTGGTCTGGGTCATGCCGGCGGCGCTCAGGAAGCCCTTGACCTTGGTCACGCCGAGCTGCTTCCACAGGGCGGACGTGGAGTCGTTGTCGGACTGGGTGATCATCGCCTTGGCGAGGGAGGCCTCGCGGTCGGTGAGGGTCCGGTTCGTCTTCTTCGCGTCCCACAGCAGCGTGGCGAGGACGGTCACCTTGACGACGCTCGCCGAGTCGTAGGCGCTCGACTCCCGGAAGGTGCAGGTGGTGTTGGTGCCGCGGTCGCGTACGCCGACGGCGATGGAGCCCTTGCGGCCCGCCATGGCGGCGGTGATGTCCTTCTGCAGCTTGGCGGCCAGGCCCGCCCTGCCGGAGGTGCAGCTGACCTTCGGTGCGGCGGCCGCCGCGGGCGTCGCGGCGGCCACGCAGGGAACGAGCATCCCGGCGCCCGCGCCGATCGCCGCGAGCACCCTGACGCGTCGTGATATCCAGTGAGTCATACCCAGTGGACGCACGGATTCGCGGGAATGGTTGTACGAACGCGGCAACTTCCGCACGGGTGACCGGATCACGCCTCCCGCCGGCGCCGGGTGAGCGTCACCGCGGTGGGTAGGAAGAGCGCGTGGCAGAACAGAAGCCGAACGAGCACCACTTGTCCGGACGCCTGCTCGCGGCGCTGTGGACGATACGCCTGCTGGCCGGGAAGGCGGGGCCGGCCCCGCGGCGGGACGACCTCGAGGTGAAGCAGAGGCCGCTGCACTTCCTGGACAAGGAGCTGGCGGCGCTGTCGGTTCACGTCCTGGCGGCCAAGTGCCGCGGGGGCGGCCACTGGGACGCGGCCGCGGAGGTCTTCCGGGACGTACCGGACCTCCTGCCGCCCCGGCGTGTCCTGGCCGACAACATGAGCCCTGCCGAACAGCGCGCCTTCGCGGCCGGCTACGCCGAACAGCGCGCCGCGTACGCGGAGAAGTACGGGCGGCTCGTGGAGGGGTGAGGGAGGGCCGGCGGACGTCTCGGCGCCGGCGGCCGCGCGGGCCGCCGCGGTCGCGGACGCCTGGGGGGCCGTGCTCCCCCGCCTGGACGAGGAGTTGACGCAGACGCCGGCGGGTTCGCCGACGTGCCGCGGTCCGAGGCGGAGGAGTGGGAGAGCGCGCGGGAGCCGGGGCAGGGCCGGGACCACGGTGTTTCCCGGCCCGGCTGACTGCGGTGGGCGGTCAGTCCAGGTGCGTGGGCGCGAACATCCGCAGCACCGCCGGGAGGACCACCACCGACGGGCCGGGTGTCGCCAGCGCCCGTGCCAGGTCGGCCTCCAGCGTGCCGGGGGACGTACGGACACCGGGGACGCCGAAGGACTCGGCCAGGGCCACGTAGTCGGGGCGGGTGAGTTCCGTGGCCGTGGCCCGGCCGAAGGCGTCGGTCATGTACTCGCGCAGGATGCCGTAGCCGCCGTCGTCGACGATGAGCCAGGTGACGTCCAGGCCGTACTGGCGGGCCGTGGCCAGTTCGGCGATCGAGTACAGGGCGCCGCCGTCGCCGGACACCGCGAGCACCGGCCGGGTCGGGTCGGCCACCGCCGCGCCGAGCGCCGCCGGGAAGCCGTAGCCGAGGCCGCCGGCGCCCTGGGCGGAGTGCATGGTGTTGGGGGCCTGGGCGTCGAAGGCCGACCAGGCCCAGTACGCCAGGATCGTCATGTCCCAGAAGGACGGCGATCCGGCGGGCAGGGCGCGGCGCACCGACGCCAGGACGTCCTGCTCCAGGGTGAGGTCCTGGGCGGCGATGCGGTCGCGGACCTTGGCCAGCAGGTCCCGTACGCGGCCGGCCGCGGTGTCGTCCCGCCGCTCGTCCACCGTCTCCAGGAGGGCCTGGAGGGCGAGCCGGGCGTCGGCGTGGATGCCGAGGGCGGGGTGGTTGGCCTCCAGCTTGCCGGGGTCGGCCTCGATCTGGATCACCCGGCCGCGCGGGGCGAACGTGTGGTAGTTCGAGGAGAGTTCACCGAGGCCGGAGCCGACGACGAGCAGGACGTCGGCGTCCTCCAGGAAGTCGGTGGTGTGCCGGTCCTCCAGCCACGACTGGAGGGAGAGCGGGTGGTTCCAGGGGAAGACGCCCTTGCCGCCGAAGGTGGTGACGACGGGGGCGTCCAGCCTCTCCGCCAGCGCCCGCAGCTTCCCGGAGGCGTCCGCGCGGACCACGCCGCCGCCCGCGATGATCGCCGGGCGGACCGCCGTGGACAGCAAGTGGGCGGCGACGGCGGTGAGTTCGGGGCGCGGCACCAGGTCCTGCGGGGTCGCGTCCATCGCGGTCACCACCGGCAGGGAGGTCTGTGCCAGCAGTACGTCCTGCGGGATCTCCACCCAGACCGGGCCGTGCGGGGCGGTGAGCGCCGACTGCCAGGCCGCGGCGATCGCGGACGGGATCTGGGAGGGGGTGCGGACCGTGTGCACGGACTTCACCACGCCCCGGAACGACGCCGCCTGGTCGGGCAGTTCGTGCAGGTAGCCGTGGCGGCCGCCGCCGAGCCCGGCGGTGGGGACCTGGCTGCTGATCGCGAGGACGGGCGCGGAGGCCGCCGCCGCCTCCTGGAGGGCGGCCAGGGAGGTGAGGGCTCCCGGGCCGGTCGACAGGAGCAGCGGGGCGGCCTCGCCGGTGACACGGCCGTAGGCATCGGCGGCGAAGCCCGCGTTGTTCTCCACCCGCAGGCCGACGTAGCGCAGGTCGGAGCGGCGCAGCGCGTCGAACACGCCGAGGGCGTGCTGGCCGGGCAGGCCGAAGACGGTGGTCGCGCCGAGCCCGGCCAGGGTCTCCACGACCAGGTCTCCGCCGTTGCGGCCGGGGGGAGGGTTCAGGGCGGCCTCCGTCTGGGCGGGCGTCGGGCGGAGTACCAGGTCGTGGTCGTGCGTCACTTGGGCTCGGTCTCCTCAGCGCGTCATGCGGTGCGGGCCGCCGCGATCTGGCGGCTCATGATGGTGGTCAGTTCGTACGCCGTGTGGGAGGCGGCGACCGAGGTGATCTCGGCGTGGTCGTAGGCGGGGGCGACCTCGACGACGTCGGCGGAGACCAGGTTGCAGGAGGCCAGACCGCGCAGGATCTCCAGCAGTTCGCGGGAGGTCATGCCGCCCGCCTCGGGGGTGCCGGTGCCGGGGGCGTGAGCCGGGTCGAGGCAGTCGATGTCGATGGAGATGTACAGCGGGCGGTCGCCGATGCGCTGGCGCAGCTGGTCGGCCACCTCGTCGGCGCCGCGGCGGTAGACGTCCGCGGAGGTGACGATGCCGAAGCCCATCTTCTCGTCGTCGGTGAGGTCCTGCTTGCCGTACAGCGGGCCGCGGGTGCCGACGTGGGAGAGGGCGGAGGTGTCGAGGATGCCCTCCTCGACGGCGCGCCGGAAGGGGGTGCCGTGGGTGTACTCGGCGCCGAAGTAGGTGTCCCAGGTGTCGAGGTGGGCGTCGAAGTGGAGCAGGGCGACCGGGCCGTGCTTCTTGGCGACGGACCTGAGCAGCGGCAGGGCGATGGTGTGGTCGCCGCCGAGGGTCATCAGGCGGGCGCCGGTGCCGAGGAGGTCGTCCGCGGCGGCCTCGATCGTGTCGACGGCCTCGTTGATGTGGAACGGGTTGACCGCGATGTCGCCGCCGTCGGCGACCTGGGCGAGGGCGAACGGGGAGGCGTCCTGCGCGGGGTTGTAGGGGCGCAGCAGCCGGGACGCCTCGCGGATGGCGTTGCCGCCGAAGCGGGCGCCCGGCCGGTAGGAGACGCCGGAGTCGAACGGCACGCCCACGACGGCGACGTCGGCGCGGCCGACCTCGTCGAGGCGGGGCAGCCGGGCGAAGGTGGCGGGACCGGCGTAGCGCGGGACGCGGGAGGAGTCGACGGGGCCGCGGGGCGTCTCGGTGCTGCTCATGATGAAATGCCTTCTTTCCTGCGCTTCGTCGCGCATGTACTGCTTCCCTGGCGACTCTACGGGTGCGCCGGGACCGGTTCGGACGCGGGTTCGGGGGTGCGGCCGGCGAGGCGTTCGCGCCAGACGGCGAGGACGGACTCGTCGGTGGGCCGGGTGGCCAGGGACACGGCGACGTAGGCGACCAGGGAGGACAGCAGGCCGTAGTAGACGGGCTCGTTGGCGAGGATGCCGAAGCCCGCCATCAGGCCGATGACCGCGAGGCCGCCGACGATCACGGAGGCGAGGGCGCCGGGCGCGGTGCCGCGCTTCCACAGCAGTCCGCCGAGGATCGGCACCAGCAGGCCGCCGACGAGCAGGTTGTAGGCCACGGTCAGCGCCTCGACGACGTTGTTCAGCGCGATCGCGGTCCCGATGACGCCGACGCCCATGATGAGGATGAAGGCCCGGTTGCCCTTGACCTCGTCGTGCGCCTCGCCGTGGCCGTCGCCCTGCGCCTCGCCGCCGCGGCGCACCGCGCCGCGCAGCCGGGACCAGATGTCGTTGTTGGCGACGGTGGCGCAGGCGATCAGCGCGCCGGAGGAGGTCGACATCACGGCGGCCAGCGCGGCGGCCAGGACCAGGCCGCGCACGCCGACGGGCAGTTCGTCCTTGACGATGGTGGCGAACGCGTCGTCCGCGCTGCCCAGGTGCGGGTAGAGGACCTTGGCGGCGGTGCCGATGACGGCGCCCGCCAGGGCGTAGACCAGGCAGTAGGTGCCGGCGACGGTGCCGCCGTGGCGGGCGACCCTGTCGCTGCGGGCGGTGAACACGCGCTGCCAGATGTCCTGCCCGATGAGCATGCCGAAGGTGTAGATCAGCACGTACGTGAAGATCGTCTCGCCGCCGATGCCCAGCGGGTCGAAGTACGAGGTCGGCAGCTTGGCCCGCATCGCGCCGAAGCCGCCCGCCTTGACCACGGCGATGGGCAGCAGCAGGAGCAGCACGCCGATCGTCTTGACGACGAACTGCACCATGTCGGTGAGCGTGATGGACCACATGCCGCCGAGGGTGGAGTACGCGACGACGATCGCACCGCCGATGACGATCGCGACCGTGCGGTTCAGGTCGAACAGCACGTCGAAGATCGTGGCGTAGGCGATGGTCGAGGTCACGGCGAGCATGAGGGTGTACGCCCACATGACCACGCCGGAGATGATGCCCGCCCTGCCGCCGTAGCGCAGGTCGAGCATCTCGGAGACGGTGTAGACCTTCAGCCGGGCGATGCGGGCGGAGAAGAAGACGGAGAGGGCGAGGATGCCGAGGCCGATGGTGAAGACCATCCACGCGCCGGACAGGCCGTACTTGTAGCCGAGGCCGACACCGCCGATGGTGGACGCGCCGCCGAGGACGATCGCCGCCATGGTGCCGGAGTACATCGCGGGCCCCAGGCGGCGGCCCGCCACCAGGAACTCGCTCTTGGACTTGGCGCGGCGCATGCCCCACCAGCCCATGGCCAGCATGCCGGCCAGATAGAGAACGATCACCGTGTAGTCGACGGCCATGTGGGGCCCTCCTTCGCGCACTGTCCGGTGGCGGGTCGTGCAGAGACGTGTGGATTTCCTGGGGTCCCCCGGAAAGGGGGCGCCGGCAGTGGCACGCGGGGACATCCGCCCGTACCCGCGGCCGCCGGGTCTGGAACGACATTAGGTGGCCGGAAAGCGACTGCGAAGTGTACTTTTCATCCATTCGAGGGGGCGGGGATGGAGGAAACGCACACCATGCCGGACACGCCTGCCCCGCCTGGCCCCGTCGCCCGGGTGGTCCCGCCGACCCCACCGGTCCCGCTGGCCGCGCTCATGGCCCGCGACGACCTCGCCCTGCGCCAGCTCGCCGGGCCCGCCGGCCCGGACGTCGTCATCCAGTGGGCGCACGCCTCGGAGATGGCCGACCCCTACCCGTACCTGCTGGGCGGCGAGCTGCTGCTGACGGCGGGCGTGCACATCCCGCCGAACGCGCCGGCCGGTTACTTCGACGACTACGTCGCGCGGATCGTCGCGGCGGGCGGCGCGGCCCTCGGATTCGGTGTGGCGCCCCTGCACGACACGGTCCCGCCCGCGCTGACCGCCGCCTGCGACGCCCGGGGGCTGCCGCTGCTGGAGGTGCCGCCGCGGACGACGTTCGCCAAGGTCGCCCGGGCCGTGTGGCAACTGGTCGCCCAGTCCCGGACGGCCGAGCTGCGCCGGGTCACCGAGGCCCAGCAGAGCCTGGCCGCCGCCGCGTCCCGCCCCGACCCCGTCCCCTCGGTGCTGCGCCAGCTCGCCCAGCGGCTGACCGGCCTGGCCGTCCTCTACGGCCCCGACGGCACCCGCGTCGCCGCCGCGGGCCGGGAGCCCGCCCAGGAGGTGGGAACGGCCCTGGCCGGCCTGGCGGCGGTGGTGCGGCCGGGATCCGGGGGGCGGACGGTTCCCGGGGGACGCACGGGGGCAGGGGCACCGCCGGGCCCCGGGGCGGGGGCGGGGGCGGGGGCGGGGGCCGGGGGGCCGTACGCGCCCAGTTCGGCCGCCGACACCGTCGCCGGCAGCCACCTCGCCGCCTACGCGCTCGGCGCCGGCCAGGGCTTCGTCCTCGCAGTGGCCTGCCCGCGGCGCGAGCCGGGGGACCACACCATCGCCTCCGTCGCCGCCGTGCTGCTGTCCCTGCTGACCGGCGAGCACCAGAGCGGCACCTCGGCGGCCCGCTCCGCCGCGCTGGTCCGGATGCTGCTGGGGGCGTCCGCCGAGGACGTGGCAGCGCTGCTCGGACAGGGGCCGTGGACCGTCGTGCACGCGCGCCCCGAGCACCGGCCGGCGGACGCCGTCGCCGCCTCCGCGCTGGGCGCCGCCCTGGGCTCGGCGCTGGTCGACCTGACCGCCGGTTCCGGGACCGTACGGGTGCTGCTGCCCGCCGAGCGGGAAGCGGTACGGCAGCCGGGCTGGACCCTCGGGGTCAGCGCGGCCGTCCCACCCCGGGAGTGGCCGGCCGCCGACACGCAGGCGGCGCGCGCCCTGGCCCGCGCCCGCGCCACCCGGGCCCCGCTGGTCCGCCACGGCGACCGGCCCGGCCTCGGCGACCTGGTCCCGGCCGAGGAGGCCGCCGCCCACGCCCGCGCCGTCCTCGCCCCCCTCGCCGCGTACCCCGCGCTCACCGAGACCCTGCGCGCCTGGCTCTCCCTGCACGGCAGCTGGGACCGGACCGCGGTGGCGCTGGCCGTGCACCGCAACACCGTGCGGCAGCGGATCGCCCGCTGCGCCGCCCTGCTGGCGGCCGACCTCGACGACCCGGACGTCCGCATGGAACTGTGGTTCGCGCTGCGACACGGCGGGTGACCCGCGTCCCAGCCCGTGGCTCGCGGCGGACTCGCGCGGCGCGCTGCCCCACAATGGGAGCCATGCCGATACCCGGGACACCCAGCCGCGCCGAACTCGTCGACCACCTCGTGAGGACCCGTATCGCCGGGGACGTCGCCACGCCCCGCGAGAACAACCTCTCGCACTACCGCAAGCTGGCCAACGGCGACCGCAACTTCTGGCTCGGTCTGGAACTCGGCGACCGCTGGAGCGACGAGCAGGACGTGCTCGCGGTGATGGCCGAACGGGTCGGCGTCAACGACGACCCCGAGTACCGGCAGGGCCAGGACACCATCGACCCGGAGCTGACCGTCGACGGCCTGGAGCGGCTGGCCGGCCGGCTGCGCAAGGCGGCCGCGGGCAGGCAGCGGGTGCTGTTCGCCACCGGCCACCCCGGCGGCCTGCTGGACGTGCACCGCGCGACCGCCGCCGCGCTGCGCGCCGCCGGCTGCGAGATCGTCGTCATCCCGGAGGGACTGCGGACGGACGAGGGGTACGTCATGCAGTTCGCGGACGTGGCGGTCCTCGAACACGGCGCCACGCTGTGGCACACCCACTCCGGCGAGCCGATGCGCGCCATCCTCACCGGCCTGGACAGCGCGGGCCGCCCGCTGCCCGACCTCGTCGTCGCCGACCACGGCTGGGCGGGGTGCGCCGGACAGCTCGGCGTGGACTCCGTGGGCTACGCCGACTGCAACGACCCGGCCCTCTTCCTCGCCGAGGCCGAGGGCACCCTCCAGGTGGCGGTCCCCCTCGACGACCACGTGGTCAGCCCCCGCTTCTACGACCCGATGACCGCGTACCTGCTCGACCGGGCGGGCCTGTCCTCCTGACCGCACCCGGACCCATGGCACCCCTCAGGGCCACGGGTTGAGCCCCTCCGAGCGGCGCTGCGCGAATCCCGGCGTCGGGTCCAGGTAGACCCGGCTGACGACGGGGAGCGCCTCGCGCAGCCGCTGCTCGGCCTGCTCGCAGGCCCACTCGATCTGGGCCGCGCTCGACACGTCCCGGAAGTCGACCTTCGCCGCCACCAGGGCCTCCCTGGGCCCCTGCACGAGCGTCGTCAGCTCCAGTACGGCCTCGATGTGCTCCACCGCCAGCAGTTCCGCCCGGATCCGCTCCCGGGTGGCGCGGGGCAGCGGGCGGCCGATGAGCAGTTCCACGTTCGAGCGGCCCAGCACCCAGGCCACGTACAGGAGCAGCGCGCCGATGCACAGCGAGGCGATGCCGTCCCAGACGCCGGACCCGGTGAGCTGCCCGCCGAGCAGGCCGCCGGCGGCGAGCAGCAGGCCGACCAGGGCGGCGGAGTCCTCCATGACCACGGCCTTGACGGCGGTGTCGGCGGTCCGCCGGAAGTAGCGGCGGAAGGGCACCTTCAGGCGGGCGGCCTCACCGCGGGCCTGGCGCAGCCCCGTGCGCAGCGAGAAGCCCTCCAGCAGGAAGGCCACGGCGAGCACGATGTACGACGCCAGCGGGTCGCCGAGTTCCTCCCCCGACAGGAGGGTGTGGATGCCGTCGTAGAGGGAGAAGACCGCGCCGCCGACGAAGGTGGCGACGGCGGCGAGCAGCGCCCAGATGTAGCGCTCGGGGCCGTAGCCGAGCGGGTGGTCCTCGTCGGCGGGGCGCTCGCTTCGTTTGAGCGCGGTGAGCAGCAGGACCTCGGTGACCGTGTCGGCCACCGAGTGCGCGGCCTCCGAGAGCATCGCGCTGGACCCGCTGATCACCCCGGCCACCGCCTTGGCCAGCGCGATGCCGAGGTTGGCCAGGGCGGCGACGATCACCGTGAAGGTGCTCTCGCCGCCGCCTGACCGCTGTGCTGTCGACTCTCCTGCCGTGTCCGCCATGCCCCTCAGTGTTCCCGGGGAACGCGGACCACGCCTTCCTGGATCACCGTGACGGCCAGCCGGCCGTCCCGCGTGTGGATGCGGGCCTGCCCGAGACCGCGCCCGCCGGACGCCGAGGGCGACTCCTGGTCGTACAGCAGCCACTCGTCGGCGCGGAAGGGCCGGTGGAACCACATGGCGTGGTCCAGGGAGGCGCCGACGACGTCCCCGACCGCCCAGCCGCCGCGCCCGTGCGCGAGCAGCACCGAGTCGAGCAGGGTCATGTCGGAGACGTAGGTGGCGAGGACGACGTGCAGGAGGGGCTCGTCGACGGCGCCGTCGAGCTTGCCGTTGGTGCGGAACCAGACCTGGGAGTGCGGCTCGCGGGGGGCGCCGAACTCCCCGTACGGGGGCTCGCCGACGTAGCGCAGGTCGACGGCCTCGCGGGTCTCCAGGAACCGCTCGACCACCTCGGGCGCCAGGTGGCCGTAGCCGCGCAGCCGTTCGGCGGAGGTGGGCAGGGTCTCCGGGTCCGGCGCGGGCGGCATGGGCACCTGGTGGTCCAGGCCCTCCTCGTACGTCTGGAAGGACGCCGAGAGGTGGAAGACCGGCTGCCCGTGCTGGACGGCGACGACCCGGCGGGTGGTGAAGGAGCGGCCGTCGCGGATGCGGTCCACCGTGTAGACGATGGGCGCGCCGGGGTCGCCGGGGCGCAGGAAGTACGCGTGCAGCGAGTGCGCGTGCCGGTCGGCGGGGACCGTGCGCCCGGCGGCGACCATCGCCTGCGCCGCGACCTGCCCGCCGAAGACGCGCGGGACGACGGCGGAGCGGGACCGGCCGCGGAAGATGTCCCGCTCGATCCGCTCCAGGTCGAGCAGATCGAGCAGGGACTCCAGTGCCGTGCTCACGGGTCCTACAGGCCCATGTTCTTGGCGATGATCGTCTTCATGATCTCGCTGGTGCCGCCGTAGATGCGGTTCACACGGTTGTCGGCGTACAGACGGGCGATCGGGTACTCGTTCATGTAGCCGTAGCCGCCGTGCAGCTGGAGGCAGCGGTCGATGACGCGGTGCGCGACCTCGGTGCAGAACAGCTTGGCGGAGGCGGCCTCGGCGGGGGTCAGCTCGCCGGCGTCCAGGGCCTCGGTGGCGCGGTCGGCGACGGCCTCGGCGGCGTCGACCTCGGCCTGGCAGGCGGCCAGCTCGAACTTGGTGTTCTGGAAGTGGGCGACCGGCTTGCCGAAGACGGTGCGCTCCTGGACGTACTGCTTGGCGAACCGGACGGCGGCCTTGGCCTGCGCGTAGGCGCCGAAGGCGATGCCCCAGCGCTCGGAGGCGAGGTTGTGGCCGAGGTAGGAGAAGCCCTTGTTCTCCTCGCCGAGCAGGTCCTCGACCGGGACCTTGACGTCGACGAAGGCCAGCTCGGCGGTGTCGGAGGTGCGCAGGCCCAGCTTGTCGAGCTTGCGGCCGATGGAGTAGCCCTCGGACTTGGTGTCCACGGCGAACAGGGAGATGCCGTGGCGGCGGTCCTCGGCGGTCGGCGCGGCGGTGCGGGCGCAGACGATGACGCGGTCGGCGTGGACGCCGCCGGTGATGAAGGTCTTGGCGCCGTTGAGGACGTAGTGCGTGCCGTCCTCGGAGAGCTTGGCGGTGGACTTCATGCCCGCGAGGTCGGAACCGGTGCCCGGCTCCGTCATCGCGATGGCCCACATCTCCTCGCCGGTGACGAACTTCGGCAGGTAGCGCTTCTTCTGCTCGTCGGTGGCCAGCATCTTGATGTACGGCAGGGCGAGCAGCACGTGCACGCCGGAGCCGCCGAAGCTGACGCCCGCGCGGGCGGTCTCCTCGTACAGGACGGCCTCGAACTTGTGGCTGTCCAGGCCGGCGCCGCCGAACTCCTCGGGCACGTTGATGCCGAAGATGCCCAGCTCACCAAGCTTGTAGTAGAAGTCGCGCGGGGCCTGGCCGGCCGCGAACCACTCGTCGTACACGGGTACGACCTCGGCCTCGATGAAGGCGCGAAGGGTCTCCCGGAACGCCTCGTGATCCTCGTTGAACACCGTACGGCGCACGCCGCCCACCTCCGCGACCTCGAATGTCTAAGCGCTTGCTCATACAAACGTACCGGCGAGTACGGGGCCAGTAAAGAGGAGAGCCGGTAACGCTGGTCACGTGAAGGAGGCCCGGACAGGGCGAAGCCCGCCTCCGGAGACGCGGGACTGCGTCGAAATGCGGCTCCGCCGCAGGGGGGCGACCGACCCCCCACCCGCCACGCCGCCCCACAAAGGGGGCAGGGCGAAGCCCGCCCACTCAGGGGCGCGGGACTGCGTCGAAATGCGGCTCCGCCGCAGGGGCGCGACCGGCCACGACGCACCCGCACCCGCGCCCGCCCCGCGAAATCAGCCCAACCCGCCCGGTGGGCGACCGGGGGTCGGGGCGCAGCCCCAGCCCCTCCCCGCTCAGCCCGCCGCAGGCGCCCCCGCCGAGGCGAACGCCCCCCGGGCCATCCGGTGCAGCAGCTCCGCCGTGGCCCCCCGCCCCGGCAGGACCCCGCGCCGCCCCAGGTGGGGCGTCGAGTTCAGCAGCCCGAACACCGAGTGCACCGCCGACCGCGCGGCCGGCTCGGCCAGCTCCGGGTGCACTTGGCGGACCACGTCCACCCACAGTTCGACGTACTGCCGCTGGAGCTGCCGCACGAGCTTGCGGTCGCTGTCCCGCAGGCGGTCCAGCTCGCGGTCGTGCAAGGTGATGAGGGACCGGTCGTCGAGCGCGAAGTCGATGTGCCCCTCGATGAGCGAGTCGAGGACCGCGTCCGGACCCGCCGTCCCGTCCGCCTCCGCCAGGCGCCGCTTCGCCCCGGTCAGCAGCCGGCCGCTGATGCCGACCAGCAGCTCCGCGAGCATGGCGTCCTTGCCGGGGAAGTGCCGGTACAGGCCCGGTCCGCTGATGCCCACGGCGGCGCCTATCTCGTCGACGCCGACGCCGTGGAAGCCGCGTTCGGCGAAGAGCCGCGCGGCTTCCTTGAGGATCTGCTCGCGGCGGGTGGGGGCGTCGGTTCGCGTGGCCATGAGAACAATTCTAGACAGCGGCGTTAGCGCTCGTTAACCTGGAGGAGATGGGTTAACGCTCATTAACAGTGGACCACTGGGTGAGGGGACCGCGAGGATGCAGGAGGCACCGGAGCTGACGAGCGCGGCCGACCCCGCGTCGGAGGCCTGGAAGGCCAACGAACAGGCGCACCGGGCGCTCGTCGAGGAGCTGCGCGGCAAGCTGGCCGCCGCCCGGCTCGGCGGCGGTGAGCGGGCACGGGCCCGCCACACCGCGCGCGGGAAGCTGCTGCCGCGCGAGCGCGTGGACACCCTTCTCGACGCGGGCTCGCCGTTCCTGGAGCTGGCCCCGCTGGCCGCCGAGGGGATGTACGACGGGCAGGCCCCGGCCGCCGGGGTGATCGCGGGGATCGGGCGGGTGAGCGGGCGCGAGTGCGTGATCGTCGCCAACGACGCCACCGTCAAGGGCGGCACGTACTACCCGATGACGGTGAAGAAGCACTTGAGGGCCCAGGAGGTGGCCCTGGAGAACCGGCTGCCGTGCCTGTACCTGGTCGACTCGGGCGGCGCGTTCCTGCCGATGCAGGACGAGGTCTTCCCCGACCGGGAGCACTTCGGCCGGATCTTCTACAACCAGGCCCGCATGTCCGGCGCCGGGATCCCGCAGATCGCCGCGGTGCTCGGCTCGTGCACGGCGGGCGGGGCGTACGTCCCGGCGATGAGCGACGAGGCGGTGATCGTCCGGAACCAGGGCACGATCTTCCTGGGCGGTCCGCCGCTGGTGAAGGCGGCCACCGGGGAGGTCGTGACCGCCGAGGAGCTGGGCGGCGGCGAGGTGCACTCCCGCACCTCCGGCGTCACCGACCACCTCGCCGAGGACGACGCGCACGCGCTGCGGATCGTGCGCACCATCGTCTCCACCCTCCCCGCGCGCGGGACCCTGCCCTGGGACGTCACCGCGGCCGTGGAACCGAAGGTCGACCCCTACGGGCTGTACGGCGCGGTGCCGGTGGACTCCCGCACCCCCTACGACGTGCGGGAGATCATCGCGCGCGTGGTGGACGGCTCCCGCTTCGCCGAGTTCAAGGCGGAGTTCGGGCAGACCCTGGTCACCGGCTTCGCCCGGATCCACGGCCACCCGGTGGGGATCGTCGGCAACAACGGCATCCTGTTCTCCGAGTCCGCCCAGAAGGGCGCCCACTTCATCGAGCTGTGCGACCAGCGCGGCATCCCGCTGCTGTTCCTGCAGAACATCTCCGGCTTCATGGTGGGCCGCGACTACGAGGCGGGCGGCATCGCCAAGCACGGCGCGAAGATGGTCACGGCCGTCGCCTGCACGCGCGTGCCCAAGCTGACGGTCGTCGTCGGCGGCTCCTACGGCGCGGGCAACTACTCGATGTGCGGCCGGGCCTACTCCCCCCGCTTCCTGTGGATGTGGCCCAACGCGAAGATCTCCGTCATGGGCGGCGAACAGGCCGCCTCCGTGCTCGCCACCGTCAAGCGCGACCAGCTCGAGGCGCGCGGCGAGGAGTGGTCCGTGGAGGACGAGGAGTCCTTCAAGGCCCCGGTCCGCGCGCAGTACGAGCGCCAGGGCAGCGCCTACTACGCCACCGCACGGCTGTGGGACGACGGGGTGATCGACCCGCTGGAGACCCGGCAGGTGCTGGGCCTGGCCCTGACCGCGTGCGCCAACGCTCCGCTGGGTGACCCCCAGTTCGGCGTTTTCCGGATGTGAGGGGGACTTCGTAAACATGTTCGACACAGTTCTGGTGGCCAACCGCGGCGAGATCGCCGTCCGCGTCATCCGCACGCTGCGCGCGCTGGGCGTGCGCTCGGTGGCGGTCTTCTCCGACGCCGACGCGGACGCCCGCCACGTCCGGGAGGCCGACGCGGCGGTACGGATCGGCCCGGCGCCCGCGGCCGAGAGCTACCTGTCCGCCGACCGGCTGCTCGAAGCCGCCGCCCGCACCGGCGCGCAGGCCGTCCACCCCGGGTACGGCTTCCTCGCCGAGAACGCGGACTTCGCACGCGCCTGCGAGGCGGCCGGCCTGGTCTTCATCGGCCCCCCGGCGGACGCGATCGCCCTCATGGGCGACAAGATCCGCGCCAAGGAGACGGTCGCGGCGGCCGGGGTGCCGGTCGTCCCCGGCTCCAGCGGCTCCGGCCTGAGCGACGAGCAGCTCGCCGAGGCCGCCCGCGCCATCGGCATGCCGGTGCTGCTCAAGCCGTCGGCGGGCGGCGGCGGCAAGGGCATGCGGCTGGTGCGCGCGCAGGAGGCGCTCGCGGACGAGATCGCCGCCGCCCGCCGCGAGGCCCGCGCCTCCTTCGGCGACGACACCCTGCTGGTCGAGCGCTGGGTGGACACCCTCCGGCACATCGAGATCCAGGTCCTGGCCGACGGCCACGGCCACGTGATCCACCTCGGCGAGCGAGAGTGCTCCCTGCAGCGCCGCCACCAGAAGATCATCGAGGAGGCGCCCAGCGTGCTCCTCGACGAGGAGATCCGGGCCGCGATGGGCGAGGCCGCGGTGCAGGCGGCCCGCTCCTGCGGCTACCGGGGCGCGGGCACGGTGGAGTTCATCGTCCCCGGCGGCGACCCGTCGTCGTACTACTTCATGGAGATGAACACCCGTCTCCAGGTGGAGCACCCGGTCACCGAACTGGTCACCGGAGTGGACCTGGTGGAGTGGCAGCTGCGGGTCGCGGCGGGCGAGCACCTGCCCTACGCGCAGGAGGACGTCACCCTCACCGGTCACGCGGTGGAGGCCCGGCTGTGCGCCGAGGACCCCGCGCGCGGGTTCCTGCCCTCCGGCGGCACCGTGCTCAGGCTGCGCGAGCCGCGGGGCGAGGGGGTGCGCACCGACTCCGGACTCAGCGAGGGCACCGAGGTCGGCAGCCTCTACGACCCCATGCTGTCCAAGGTCATCGCCTACGGCCCCGACCGCGCGACCGCGCTGCGCAAGCTGCGCGCGGCCCTGGCCGGGACGGTCACGCTGGGCGTGCAGACCAACGCCGGGTTCCTGCGCCGGCTGCTGGCCCACCCGGCCGTCGTGGCGGGTGACCTGGACACCGGTCTGGTGGAGCGGGTGGTGGACGAGCTGGTCCCCGCCGACGTGCCGGAGGAGGTCTACGAGGCCGCGGCGGCCCTCCGCCTGGACGCGCTGCGCCCGAAGGCGGAGGGCTGGACGGACCCGTTCTCCGTGCCGAGCGGCTGGCGGCTGGGCGGCGAGCCGAGGCCGGTGGCCTTCCCGCTGCGGGTGACCGACCCCGTGGAGTACACCCCGCGCGGCACGCACACCGTCACCGAGGACACGGTCGCCGTCACCCTCGACGGCGTCCGCCACACCTTCCACCGCGCCGCCGACTGGCTGGGCCGCGACGGCGACGCCTGGCACGTGCGCGACCACGACCCGGTGGCCGCCTCCCTCACCCGGTCGGCCCACTCCGGCGCCGACTCGCTCACCGCCCCCATGCCCGGCACGGTCACGGTGGTGAAGGTCGCCGTCGGCGACGAGGTGAGCGCGGGCGAGAGCCTGCTGGTGGTCGAGGCGATGAAGATGGAGCACGTCATCTCCGCCCCGCACGCCGGCACGGTCACCGAGCTGGACGTCACCCCCGGCACGACGGTCGCCATGGACCAGGTTCTCGCGGTCGTCGCACCGCACGACGAGGAAGGGACGGCGCGGCCATGACCCCCGAAGCCCTGCCCATGACCGTCCCGGCCCCCGACCTGCCCGCCCGGGTCCGGATCCACGAGGTCGGCCCGCGCGACGGCCTGCAGAACGAGAAGGCGGCGGTCCCGACCGAGATCAAGGCGAAGTTCATCCGCCGCCTGGCCGAGGCGGGCCTGACGACGATCGAGGCCACCAGCTTCGTCCATCCCCAGTGGGTGCCGCAGCTCGCCGACGCGGAAGACCTGTTCCCCCTCGTCAGCGACCTCCCGGTGGACCTCCCGGTTCTGGTGCCGAACGAGCGCGGCCTGGACCGCGCGCTGGCCCTGCACGCCGACCGCGTCGCCGTCTTCGCCAGTGCCACCGAGTCCTTCGCCAAGGCCAATCTCAACCGGACGGTCGACGAGGCACTGGCCATGTTCGAGCCGGTGGTGCGGCGCGCGAAGGACGCGGGCGCGCACGTGCGCGGCTACCTGTCGATGTGCTTCGGCGACCCGTGGGAGGGCGCGGTCCCCGTCCACCAGGTGGTCCGGGTCTGCCGCGCCCTGCTGGACATGGGCTGCGACGAGCTGAGCCTCGGCGACACGATCGGCGTCGCCACCCCCGGGCACGTCCTGGAGCTGCTGTCCGCGCTCGGCGAGCAGCGGGTGCCGGTCTCGGCGCTCGGCGTGCACTTCCACGACACCTACGGCCAGGCGCTCGCCAACACCCTGGCCGCCCTCCAGCACGGCGTCACCACCGTCGACGCCTCCGCGGGCGGCCTGGGCGGCTGCCCCTACGCCAGGTCCGCCACCGGCAACCTCGCCACCGAGGACCTGGTGTGGATGCTGCGGGGCCTCGGCATCGACACCGGAGTGGACCTCGGCCGCCTCGTCGCCACGAGCGAGTGGATGGCCGCGCACCTGGGCCGCCCCAGCCCCTCCCGAACCCTCCGCGCCCTCTCCCACAAGGAGCAGTGATCGACGATGAACCACCACCTCACCCCCGAGCTGGAGGAACTGCGCCGCACCGTGGAGCAGTTCGCGCACGACGTCGTCGCGCCGAAGATCGGCGACTTCTACGAGCGGCACGAGTTCCCGTACGAGATCGTGCGCGAGATGGGCCGCATGGGGCTGTTCGGGCTGCCGTTCCCGGAGGAGTACGGCGGCATGGGCGGCGACTACCTGGCGCTCGGCATCGCCCTGGAGGAGCTGGCCCGGGTGGACTCCTCGGTCGCCATCACCCTGGAGGCCGGAGTCTCCCTGGGCGCCATGCCGCTGCACCTGTTCGGCACCGAGGAGCAGAAGCGCGAGTGGCTGCCGCGCCTGTGCGCGGGCGAGATCCTGGGCGCCTTCGGCCTGACGGAGCCGGACGGCGGCTCGGACGCGGGCGCGACCCGGACGACGGCCCGCCTGGACGCGGCCACCGACGAGTGGGTGATCAACGGCAGCAAGTGCTTCATCACCAACTCGGGCACGGACATCACCGGCCTGGTGACGGTCACGGCGGTGACCGGCCACAAGCCCGACGGCAAGCCGCTCATCTCCGCGATCATCGTCCCGTCCGGCACGCCCGGCTTCACCGTCGCCCCCGCCTACTCCAAGGTCGGCTGGAACGCCTCGGACACCCGTGAGCTGTCCTTCCAGGACGTCCGGGTCCCGGCCGCCAACCTGCTCGGCCAGGAGGGCCGGGGCTACGCGCAGTTCCTGCGGATCCTCGACGAGGGCCGCATCGCCATCGCGGCGCTGGCCACCGGCCTGGCCCAGGGCTGTGTGGACGAGTCGGTGAAGTACGCGAAGGAACGCCACTCCTTCGGCCGTCCGATCGGCGCCAACCAGGCGATCCAGTTCAAGATCGCCGACATGGAGATGAAGGCCCACACCTCGCGCCTGGCGTGGCGGGACGCGGCCTACCGCCTGGTCGCGGGCGAGCCCTTCAAGAAGGAGGCGGCCCTCGCCAAGCTGTACTCCTCCACGATCGCCGTCGACAACGCCCGCGACGCCACCCAGATCCACGGCGGCTACGGCTTCATGAACGAGTACCCGGTCGCCCGCATGTGGCGCGACTCCAAGATCCTGGAGATCGGCGAGGGCACGAGCGAGGTCCAGCGCATGCTGATCGCCCGCGAGCTGGGGCTGACGAGCTGAGGCGGTGCCGCTCCGGTGAGGCCGCGGGTGTGCCGGGGATGGTCCGCCATCACTCCGGCACCCTCGCCCCCCGGAGTTGACGGGCCGGGACGGCAACGAGCCTGCTGCCAGCGGTCCACAACGAGCGCTGGAGGTCCATGCCCCCATCAGCGAACCACCCGAGGCAGGCGTCCAACACCCCTCTCCGCCAGGCGGTGCGGCGTACCGTGGCAGCGTGGCGAACGATGAGCTGGGACGGACCCTGCGCCGCTTGCGGCGGCTGCATCAGGCTCTTCCCGTACCCGTCAAGAGGGCTGGATGAGACCGGACTTGCCGTAGATGCTGGCCAGGCGCGCGCCTTTCGCGCCCGAGGCGAATCCCATGCCGATGCTGAAGACGCCGGGCTCGGCGAGGTCCGGGACGTAGACGCCGAGACCTTCGGGTTCGCGGTAGTCCAACGTGTACGCGGCAGCGGTGTGGCAGGGATTGACGTTGACGTTGAAAGGGGACGGCGGGGCCGGGGAGAAGGCGCCCGTGGTGAGATCCACCGAGCTGATGAACGTGTTGCCGACGCCCGGCTGGGAGATCACCACGTCCTGGTCGCCGATCTTCTCGGTCGAGTCGTAGGGATCGCCGTGCAGCATGTAGAGGTACCGGCCGACGGCGACGTAACCCTGGAGGGACGGGTGGCCGTAGGTGGCGAGAGGCCACCCGGCGACCGCGGTGATGTCCGGCTCCTCGATGGCCGCGAGCGGCTCGCTCCAGATGCCGAGGCGCGCCAGGTCGAGATCGTGCACCTGGTATTTCTTGCGGCCGTCCGTGTCCTGGTAACGGACGACGAGTCGGCCGTACACCGGATCGACGCTGGCCGTGTTGACCTTGGAACCGGGCACCGGCGTGTAGGTGACGAGACCGGGAGAGGTGGCGTCGAGCACCTGGCCGTCGGTGAAGGGGAAACGGGCCAGGCGCGAGCCGCGGCTGGTGCCGTCGCTCAGCGCTACGGCATCGACCTCCGTCCACAGACAGGCCGTGGGGCCGACCGGTTCGACACCGAAACTCATCCCGTGACCGAACCCCCGCAGGTACATGTGGCCGAGGATGTTTCCGGCCATGTCCCATTTGGTGATCGTCAGGTCGCCGTGCAGGTTGCGGTCCGCACTGCTGACCGGAGCGGACTCACCGGTCAGTCTCAGCCCCGCCTGCGTCACCTGCGCCAGGTAGATGTGCCTGTTGACGTTGTCGTATCCGAACGACTGGATGATGGTGGAGTCCTTGGTGGCCTTCCCGCGTATCCAGTTGGCCGACGCGCTGTTCAGGTCGAGTCTCGGGGAGGGCACCAGCAGGGCCGAGCCCGGCGCGGGTGAGGTGGCGGCGAAGGCCGTCCCCGCGCCGACGGACGCGGTCGCGGCGGTGAGCGCACCGGCACCGCCCAGGGCGAGGAGGGAGCGGCGGCTGGGCCGGACGTTCCTGTTCGAGTTCATGGTGTCTCATCTAAGGCTCCGGCTTCCCCCCGCGCCAGCGTCCCGGCCGCCCGGCGCCCGGTGCGCCCGCACCGGGCGCGTGGTCCGCACACGTCGACCGGGGCCGGGGCTCCCGCCGGGCGCGGCGGCGGCCGGGCGCACCTCGCGCCGGCGTCGGGGCCGGCGTCGGGGGCGGTGTCGGGCGCCGTCGCGGGCTACGCGGTCGCCGGCAAGGCGAATCGCACCCCCGTGAGCTGTTCCGACAGGTCCCACAGGCGGCGGCCCGTCGCCGGATCGGTGGCGGCCGGGGACAGGGCCACCCGGGCGGGCGCGCCGCGCAGCTCTCCGGGGCCGTCCGGGCCGAGGAACTCGCCGCCGCCCACGTCCGGGGCGGTCGCCGCGTACAGCTGGGGCAGGGCTCCCCGGCCGACGGGCTGGGCGAGCGGGCGCAGCACGCGACCGAACAGCAGTTTGGGCAGGCCGACGGGGCCGTCGGTCTGGAGGCGGGTGGCGGTGTAGCCGGGGTGGGCGAGCACGCTGCGCACGGGGCTGCCGGCCCCGGCCAGCCGCCGGTGGAGTTCGTGTCCGAAGACGGCGCCGGCGAACTTCGACTGGTCGTAGAAGGCCATGGGCGCGTAGTGCCGCTCGCCGGTGAGGTCGTCGTAGTGGATGCGGCCCCTGCGGTGGTTGAGGGAGGTGACGGTGACGACCCGGGGGTCACGGCCGGCGGCCAGCAGTTCGAGCAGCAGCCCGGTGAGCGCGAAGTGGCCGAGGTGGTTGCAGGCGAACTGCGACTCGTGACCCTGCGGGCTCAGCGTGCGGGGCGGGGCCATCACCCCGGCGTTGTTGACGAGCACGTCCAGCCGGCGCCGGCCGGTGCGCAGCCGCTCGGCGAAGGCGCGGACGGAGTCGAGGTCGGCCAGGTCCAGGCGGCACACCTCCAGGGCGGCGTCCGGCTGCTCGGCGGTGACGGCCGCGGCGGCCCGGTGCCCCCTGTCCGCGTCCCGTACGGCGAGGATCACGTGCGCGCCCTTGCGGGCCAGTGCCCGGGTGGTCGCGAGGCCGAGGCCGCCGGTGGCCCCGGTGACGACGCACACCCTGCCGGTCTGGTCCGGGATGTGGTCGGCGGTCCAGTGTTGACGCTTCGTCATGTGGCACACATTGCCCCGCATGACACTCGGTGTCAACCATAGAACTCCGTGCCACAGCGCTGCCGAGTGCCATGCGCGGCACGCGTCCCGTTACGATCCAGGGGTGACCCGACGCCCCGAACTGACCATGGCCGAACGCAAACGACAGCTCGTCGCGGGGGAACTGGCCGAGGCCGCCCTGCAACTCCTGGCCCGCAAGGGGTTCGACGGGGTCACGGTGGACGAGATCGCCGCCGCCGCGGGCGTGTCCAAGCGGACGTTCTTCCGCTACTTCGCGTCCAAGGAGGACGTGGTGGTCCGGTTCCTGACGGACCTGGGCCTCGGCATGCGGGCGGAACTCGCGGCCCGGCCCGCGGCGGAGCCGCCCGCCACCGCACTGCTGCACACCGCCCGGGCCGCGATGGCCGCCTGCGCCGACCGGCCGGACCGGCCCGACCACGCCGCCAGGACACTGCGCGTGGTCCAGCTGATCCTGCGCACCCCGCCACTGCTGGCGCGTTTCCTGGAGCGCCAGGAGCAGTGGCGCCGGGATCTGGCGGAGGAACTGGCGCAGCGTCAGGGGCAGGACGCCGACGCGGACCTCTACCCCCATCTGGCCGCGGGCATGGCGCTCACAGCCTTCAACACCGCGCTGCGGCGGTGGAGCGACAGCGACGGCACCGAGGACGCCGCGGGCCTGCTCGACAGGGCGTTCGCCGTGGTCGCTCCCGCGCTGGACGCCGCGGTCGCGCCCCGCCCCCTGGACAGCGACTGAGGTTAGGCTAACCTACCTTCGAACCTGTCCGGCGGTGCTCCGCCCCGTTCGAAAGCAGCCACACCCATGTCCAACGCCCGTGCCACCACCCTCTCCCGCCGCGGCATCCTGACCGCGGGCGGCGCCCTCGGTCTCGGGGCCGTGCTCGCGGCCTGCGGCACCGACGACGGGAAATCCGGCGGGCAGGGCAGCCGCGCGACGGGGGCCGGGTCCGGCCCGTGGACGTTCGAGGACGACCGCGGGCAGACGGTCAAGGCCGGCAAGACCCCCTCGGCGATCGTCGCGTTCGTCGGCGTGGCCGCAGCCCTCCACGACTACGGTGTCCCGGTCAAGGGCGTCTTCGGCCCGACGACCACCAAGGACGGCAAGCCCGACGTGCAGGCCGGCGACCTGGACGTCACCAAGGTGACGAGCCTCGGCAACGAGTGGGGCCAGTTCAACATCGAGAAGTACGCGGCCCTCGCCCCCGACCTCCTCGTCTCCACGATGTTCGACGCCGCCGGCACCCTCTGGTACGTCCCGGAGGAGCAGAAGAAGAAGATCCTCGGCGTGGGCGCCCCGACCGTCGGCGTCTCCGTCTACGACCGGCAGCTGACCCGGCCGCTGGAGCGCATGCTCGCGCTCGCCAGGTCGCTCGGCGGTGACGTGACCGGCGACAAGGTCACGCAGGCCAAGAAGCGCTTCCAGGACGCCGCCGCCCGGCTGCGCGCCGCCGCCAAGGCCAGGCCCGGCATCAAGGTGATGGTCGGCTCCGCCAGCCAGGACCTGTTCTACGTCTCCGGCACCAACCTCTCCGTCGACCTGGAGTACTTCAAGGCGCTCGGCGTGAACTTCGTCGAGCCCCCGGAGAGCGCCAAGAAGCAGGGCGGTGGCTGGTACGAGTCGCTGAGCTGGGAGAACATCGACAAGTACCCGGCCGACATCATCATGATGGACAACCGCACCTCGGCCATCCAGCCCGCCGCGATCACCCAGGCCACCTGGAAGAAGCTGCCCGCCGTCAAGGCCGGCCAGGTCATCGCGCGCAACCCCGAGCCGATCCTGTCCTACGACAAGTGCGTGCCGCTCCTCGACGACCTGGCGAAGGCCGTCGAGACGGCGAAGAAGGTCTCCTGACCACCCAGCCCCTCTCCGCCCCCTGACGACGAACTGACGACGACTCAGGAGCACTCATGACGACGGCCGTGGCCGCCCCGTTCCGGTTCTTCTCCCTCCAAGTCACCGGGACGAGGCGGCTCGGCCCGTCGCTCGTCCGGATCGGCTTCGCCGGCCCTGACCTGCACGCCTTCGCCTCCCACGGGCGCGACCAGTCCCTCTCCCTGTTCCTGCCGCACCCCGGCCAGGACGAGCCCGCCGTGCCGCTGGAGCTGGGCGATGGCTGGTGGCAGGGCTGGCGCGAACTGCCCGACGACGTACGGGCGGTGATGCGCTCGTACACCCTGCGCGCGCGGCACCGGGACGCCGCCGGCCGCACCACCGGCATCGACATCGACTTCGCCCTGCACGGCACGGAGCCCGGCACGGCCGCCCCCGCCGGACCCGCCTCGCGCTGGGCCGCCCGCGCCCGGCCCGGCGACCGCGTCCTGCTGCTCGGCCCAGCCGTCGCGGACAACCGGGCGATCCGCTTCCGCCCGCCCGAGGACACCGACCTCGTGGTGATGTGGGGCGACGAGACGGCCGTACCGGCCGCGACCGCGATCCTGGAGTCCCTGCCGGCCGGCACCCGGGTACGCGCCTGGCTGGAGGTGCGCCACGCCGGGGACGTCCAGGACGTGGCGTGCGGCGCCGACGCCGAGATCACCTGGCTGGTGAACGACGGCAGCGGCGCCGAGGGCTCCCCCATGGCCCTCGGCGCGCTGCGCGCCGCCCGCCTCCCCGCGGCCGAACGCCCCTACGTCTGGCTCGCCGGCGAGTCCGGCTGCGTGCGGGCGCTGCGCCGGCACTGCGTCGGCGAGCGCGGGATCGACAAGCGGCGCGTCACCTTCGTCGGCTACTGGCGGCGCGGCCTGACGGAGGAGCAGTTGCGCGCCCAGGAGTGAGAGCCGCGGACAGAAGCGGGTTCCGCCGGGCCCACTTCTGTCCGCAGCTCTGAGACCGGCCGCCGCGTGCGGCACACCGGCTCGCGGTGACACGGCACAGCAGTGACGCCGGTCACGCAAGGGCGGAGTTTGAGCGATACAAAGTTAGGTTAGGCTTACCTAAGTTGATCGTGAGGCTCCGCCCTTCGTCACGTCCTGCCCCGGACCGTCCCCACCCCCGGAGGACCCCCATGCGCTCGCACCTGCTCAATGACCTCACCGCGGAGCACTACCGCCGTTCCGTGACCGAAGGAGTCGAGCGGGTGGCCGCCCGGATCGCCGCCACCGACCGTCCGTTCACCGGTGTCACCCCCGGCGCCCTCGCCCCCCGCATCGACGGGATCGACCTCGACCGGCCGCTGGGCGACACCGCCGCCGTCCTCGACGAACTCGACGAGGTCTACCTGCGGGACGCGGTCTACTTCCACCACCCCCGCTACGTCGCCCACCTCAACTGCCCGGTCGTCATCCCGGCGGTGCTCGGCGAGGCGGTCCTGTCCGCCGTCAACTCCTCCCTGGACACCTGGGACCAGTCGGCCGGCGCCACCCTCATCGAGCGCAAGCTCGTCGGCTGGACCGCCGCCCGGATCGGCCTGGGCCCCGCCGCCGACGGCGTGTTCACCTCCGGCGGCTCCCAGTCCAACCTCCAGGCGCTGCTGCTGGCCCGCGAGGAGGCCAAGACCGACGACCCGGCCCGGCTGCGCGTCCTCGCCTCCGAGGCAGGCCACTTCAGCGTCCAGAAATCGGCGAAACTGCTCGGCCTCGGCCCCGACGCGGTGATCCCCGTCCCCGTCGACCGCGACAAGCGGATGCGGACGGTCGCGCTCGCCCGTGAACTGGAGCGCTGCCGCGCGGAGGGCCTGCTGCCCATGGCCGTGGTCGCCACGGCCGGCACCACCGACTACGGCTCCATCGACCCGCTGCCCGAGACCGCCGAGCTGTGCGCGCGCTTCGGCACCTGGCTGCACGTGGACGCCGCCTACGGCTGCGGCCTGCTGGTCTCCCCCACCCGGCGCCACCTGCTCGCCGGCATCGAACGCGCCGACTCGGTCACCGTCGACTTCCACAAGTCCTTCTTCCAGCCGGTGAGTTCGTCGGCCCTGCTGGTGCGCGACGCGGCGACCCTGCGGCACGCCACCTTCCACGCCGAGTACCTCAACCCCCGCCGCACTCTCGCCGAACGCATCCCCAACCAGGTCGACAAGTCCCTGCAGACCACCCGCCGCTTCGACGCGCTCAAGCTGTGGACGACGCTGCGCGTGATGGGCGCCGACGGCGTCGGCCGGCTCTTCGACGAGGTCTGCGCGCTGGCCGCCGAGGGCTGGCGGATGCTCACCGCCGACCCCCGCTACGAGGTCGTCGTCGAACCGGCGCTGTCCACCCTGGTCTTCCGCTACGTCCCCGCCGCCGTGACCGACCCGGCCGCCGCCGACCGCGCCAACCTGTACGCCCGCAAGGCGCTGTTCGCCTCCGGCGAGGCCGTGGTCGCGGGCACCAAGGCGGGCGGCCGCCACTACCTGAAGTTCACCCTGCTCAACCCGGAGACGACGAGGGACGACCTCGCCGCCGTCCTCGACCTGATCGCCGGCCACGCCGAGCAGTACCTGGGAGAGTCCCTTGACCGCGCGTCCTGAAGCCGCATCCGCCGCCACGACCCACGACTTCGTGGGGATCGGGCTCGGCCCCTTCAACCTCGGCCTCGCCTGCCTCACCGAGCCGATCGACGGGCTCGACGGGGTCTTCCTGGAGTCCAAGCCCGACTTCAGCTGGCACCCGGGCATGTTCCTGGACGGCGCCCACCTGCAGACCCCGTTCATGTCGGACCTGGTCACCCTGGCCGACCCCACGTCCCCGTACTCCTTCCTCAACTACCTGAAGGAGAAAGGACGGCTGTACTCCTTCTACATCAGGGAGAACTTCTACCCGCTGCGCGTCGAGTACGACGACTACTGCCGCTGGGCGGCGAACCGGCTGAGCAGCGTCCGCTTCGGCACGACGGTCACCGAGGTGACGTACGACGAGGACGACGGGCTGTACACGGTCCGGACGGACACCGGGGCCGCGTACCGGGCGCCCCGGCTGGTCCTCGGCACCGGCACCCCGCCGCACCTGCCCGACGCCTGCCACGGCCTCGGCGGCGACTTCCTGCACAACTCCCGCTACCTGGAGCACAAGGCGGACCTCCAGCGCAAGAAGTCGATCACACTGGTCGGCAGCGGCCAGTCCGCCGCCGAGATCTACCTCGACCTGCTCGGCGAGATCGACGTCCACGGCTACCGGCTGAACTGGGTCACCCGCTCCCCGCGCTTCTTCCCCCTCGAATACACCAAACTCACCCTGGAGATGACCTCACCGGAGTACGTCGACTACTACCACGCGCTGCCCGAAGCCACCCGCTACCGCCTCACCGAGCAGCACAAGGGCCTGTTCAAGGGCATCGACGGCGACCTGATCGACGAGATCTTCGACCTGCTCTACCGGAAGAACCTCAGCGGCCCCGTCCCCACCCGCCTGCTCACCAACTCCGCCCTGCACAGCGCCTCCTACGACCCCGGCAGCGGCTCCTACACCCTCGGCTTCCGCCAGGAGGAGCAGGGCAAGGACTTCGAGCTGCGCAGCGAGGGCCTGGTCCTGGCCACCGGCTACCGCTACACCGAACCGGAATTCCTCGCGCCCGTCCGCCACCGGCTGCGCCACGACACGCACGGCAATCACGCCATCGGCCGCAACTACGCCATCGACGTGACCGGCCGGGGCGTCTTCCTCCAGAACGCGGGCGTGCACGCCCACAGCATCACCAGCCCCGACCTGGGCATGGGTGCCTACCGCAACAGCTGCATCATCCGCGAGCTGCTCGGCACCGAGTACTACCCCGTCGAGAAGTCGATCGCATTCCAGGAGTTCGCCGTATGACCTTCACGATCCGCCCGCTCGACCCGCTGAAGGACGCCGAGCTGCTGCACGGCTGGGTCACCCACCCCAAGGCGGTGTTCTGGATGATGCAGGACGCGAGGCTCCAGGACGTCGAACGCGCCTACATGGAGATCGCGGCCGACGAGCACCACGACGCCTTCCTCGGCCTCCACGACGGCGAACCCGTCTTCCTGATGGAGCGCTACGACCCCGCCCACCGCGAGCTGACCGGGCTGTACGAGGCCGAGCCGGGCGACGTCGGCATGCACTTCCTGGTCGCGCCCACCGACACACCCGTGCACGGCTTCACCCGGGACGTGATCACCGCCGTGCTGCGGTACCTGTTCGAGGACCCGGCCGTCCGGCGGATCGTGGTCGAGCCGGACATACGCAACACCGCCGTGCACGCCCTGAACGAGGCCGTCGGGTTCGTCCCGGAACGGGAGATCCACAAGCCGGAGAAGAAGGCGCTGCTGAGCTTCTGCACCCGGGAGCGGTTCGAGAAGGCGGTGGCCGCGTGAGCCTCGCCGACGCCGTCTCCCACCTCTCCCCCGCCCACTGGGAACGGGCCAACCGCCTGCTGATCCGCAAGGCGCTCGCCGAGTTCGCCCACGAGCGGCTGCTCACGCCCGAGCCGGACGGCGACGGCTACGCGGTGCGCAGCGACGACGGGCTGACCCGCTACCGCTTCACCGCCACCCGCCGCGCGCTGGACCACTGGCAGGTCGACCCGGACTCGCTCACCCGCCACCGCGACGGCACGGAGGTACCGCTCGCGGCGCTGGACTTCTTCGTCGAGCTGAGGAAGACCCTCGGCCTGAGCGAGGACATCCTGCCGGTCTACCTGGAGGAGATCTCCTCCACCCTCTCCAGCACCTGCTACAAGCTCTCCAAGCCCCAGGTCACCTCCGCCGAACTGGCGAAGGGCTCCTTCCAGGACATCGAGACCGGCATGACCGAGGGCCACCCGTGCTTCGTCGCCAACAACGGACGGCTCGGCTTCGGCGTGCACGAGTACCTGTCGTACGCGCCCGAGACCGCGAGCCCGCTGCGGCTGGTGTGGCTGGCCGCGCACCGCTCACGGGCGGCGTTCACCGCCGGCACCGGCGTCGAGTACGAGACGTTCCTGCGCGCCGAACTGGGCGAGGAGACGATCCGCCGCTTCCACGGCGTGCTCACCTCCCAGGGCCTGGACCCGGCCGACTACCTCTTCCTCCCCGTCCACCCCTGGCAGTGGTGGAACAAACTCTCCGTCACCTTCGCCGCCGAGATCGCCCGCCGCCACCTGGTGTGCCTGGGCGAGGGCGACGACGAGTACCTGGCCCAGCAGTCCGTGCGGACCTTCTTCAACACCTCCCACCCCGGGAAGCACTATGTGAAGACGGCCCTGTCCGTCCTCAACATGGGCTTCATGCGCGGCCTGTCCGCCGCCTACATGGAGGCCACCCCGGCCATCAACGACTGGCTGGCCCGGCTGATCGCGGGCGACCCGGTCCTCAAGGGCACGGGCCTGAGCATCATCCGGGAGCGGGCGGCGGTCGGCTACCGGCACCTGGAGTACGAGGCCGCCACGGACCGCCACTCGCCGTACCGCAAGATGCTGGCCGCGCTGTGGCGGGAGAGCCCGGTGCCCTCGCTGCGCGGCGGGGAGTCCCTGGCGACGATGGCCTCGCTGCTGCACGTCGACCACGAGGGCGCCTCCTTCGCGGGCGCGCTGATCGCCCGTTCCGGACTGCCGCCCCGGCAGTGGCTGCGCGATTACCTGCGCGCCTACCTGGTGCCGCTGCTGCACAGCTTCTACGCCTACGACCTGGTGTTCATGCCGCACGGCGAGAACGTGATCCTCGTCCTGGAGGACGGGGCGGTGCGCCGGGCGGTGTTCAAGGACATCGCCGAGGAGATCGCGGTGCTGGACCCGGACGCGGCGCTGCCGCCCGAGGTGCGCCGGATCCGGGTGGAGGTCCCGGAGGACCACAGGCTGCTGTCCCTCTTCACCGACGTCTTCGACTGCTTCTTCCGCTTCCTGGCGGCGATCCTCGCCGAGGAGGGCGTGCTGGAGGAGGACGGTTTCTGGGCGACGGTCGCCGAGGTCGTCCGCGCCTACCAGGAGTCGGTGCCCTCCCTCGCCGACCGGTTCCGCCGGTACGACCTGTTCGCACCCGAGTTCGCGCTGTCCTGCCTCAACCGGCTCCAGTTGCGGAACAACCGGCAGATGGTGGACCTGGCCGACCCGTCGGGCGCGCTGCAGCTGGCGGGCACCCTGCGCAACCCCCTGGCCGGGCTGTAGTCCGGCGGGCCACCGAAGACGTGCGGGCGCCCCGGAGTACGGTCCTCCGGGGCGCCCGCCGGCATGTCCGTGCCGGTCAGCCGTTCGTCCAGGGCACCTGCGGCGAGCGGTAGTAGCCGATGCCCAGGGCGTCCCAGCGCGGTGCCTGCGCGGCGAGCCGGACCTTGTAGGTGTCCCAGTCGTGCGTGGCCGCGGGCGACCAGCCGAGCTCTGCGGCGCCCGGCAGCCGCGGGAAGGCCATCGTGTCGAGCTGGGCCGAGGTGGACAGCGTCTCCGACCACAACGGCGCCTCGACGCCCCGCACCGCGGACGCGGGCGCCCCCGGCAGATAGGCGGCGGGGTCCCAGTCGTAGGAGCGCCGCACCTCCACGTACCCGGCCCAGGACAGGCCGAGCGGGGTGTCCTTGGTGTACTTCATGTCGAGGTAGACCCGGTCGGCCGGGGACAGGATCAGCCCGGTGCCGTGCTGCGCGGCCTGGGCGACCTGGGCCTTCTCGGCGGCGCTGGTGGAGTCCATGCCCCAGTACTGGGCGAGGGCGCCCTCGGCGGGTGTGGCGCCGGTCAGCTGGTGCCAGCCGATGACCGTCTTGCCGTACTTGGCGACGATCGGCTGCACCCGGTTCATGAAGGTGACGTAGTCCTCGTGGCTGGTGGAGTGCGCCTCGTCGCCGCCGATGTGCAGATAGCGGCCGGGGGTGAGCGCGGCCAGCTCGCGGATCACGTCGTCGGCGAAGTCGTACGTCCTCTCCTTGGGCGCGCACAGCGAGCTGAAGCCGACCTTGGTGCCGGTGTAGAGCGGGGGCGCCACGCCGTCGCAGTTCAGCTCGGCGTAGGAGGCGAGGGCCGCGTTGGTGTGGCCCGGCATGTCGATCTCGGGCACGACCTCCAGGTAGCGGGAGGCTGCGTAGCGGACGATCTCGCGGTAGTCGGCCTTGGTGTAGAACCCGCCCGGTCCGCCGCCGACCTGGGTGGAACCGCCGTAGGCGGCCAGACGCGGCCAGGAGTCCACGGCGATGCGCCAGCCCTGGTCGTCGCTGAGGTGCAGGTGCAGCTCGTTGATCTTGTAGAGGGCGAGTTCGTCGATGTAGCGCTCGACCTGGCCGACGGTGAAGAAGTGCCGGGAGACGTCGAGCATGGCGCCCCGGTAGGCGTAGCGCGGGCTGTCCTGGACGGTGCCGCCCGCGACCAGCCAGGGGCCGCGCTGCACGGACTTCTTCTCGACGGCCGCGGGCAGCAGCTGACGCAGCGTCTGCACGCCGTGGAAGAGACCGGCCGGCTTCCCGGCGGTGATCGTCACGCCCCGGGGGCCGCTGTCGAGGCGGTAACCCTCGGCGCCGTACGGGCCCTTGCCCAGGCGGAGCCGGATGCCCGCCGCGCCGTGCGTGGTCAGCGGCAGGCGGTAGCCGGTGGCGGGGCGCAGGAGGTCCGCCAGGTAGGCGCCGACCCGGCGGGTCTCGCGGGAGCCGTCGACGCCGATGCGGGTGCCGGGCGTGATCCGGTACGGGGATCCACCCGCCGTGACGGAGGCCGGGGCGGGGATCACCTGGCTCAGCGGGGTCACCGCGCCCGTCCGGACGGTGGCGGCCTGCCCGGCGGGTGCGGCGCCGACCGCGAAGGCCCCGGCCGCCGCCACCAGCAGCAGGGCGCCCAGGACCCGCGGAGCGCGGGCGGGGCGGGGGGCGGTGCGGTCGGACGGGGCGGGCCGGTCCGGCCGGCCGGTCCGGATAGCGGTGCGGGCGGTGAGGGACTTGCGGGGAGTCGTGCTGCGGTGCCGTCTCACATGCGCTCCCTTCACACTGGGGCGGGGGCCCGGGAGGCCCGGAGGTACCCCGAGGGTATAGACCACTCTCCCGCAGAACCGGTGAAACAATCACCCCATGGCGGAAATCCTCCAGAAGGACGGCACCTGGGCCTTCGACGGCGACGCCCTCCGGCTGACCCCGGGGCGGGACCGGAACATCAGTGTGCTGCGGCGGACCCTGGGTGAACTCCGGGTGCCGCTGCGGGCGTTGGCGGGCATCTCGTTCGAGCAGGGCAAGCGGGCGGGGCGGCTCAGGCTGCGGCTGCGCGAGGGCGCCGACCCCCTGCTGCACGCCACCGGCGGCCGGCTGACCGAACCCCACGACCCCTACCAGCTCCTCGTGGAGCCGGACCGCTACGGCGTCGCCGAGTACGTCGTCGACGAGGTGCGCGGCGCCCTGCTGCTCGAAGAGGTCCCGGCCGGCCCGGTGAAGGAGTACCTGCTGCCCGGCCCGTCCGTGCCGCTGTCGGTGTCCGCCGGGGACGGCACGGCGAGCTTCGACGGCGAACGGGTCCGCCTGGAGTGGAACTGGAAGACGGAGGACGCCAAGGCCGCCACCGGCGTGCGCACCCTGGAACTGGCGGACATCACCGGCGTGGAGTGGGTGCCCGCCGCCGGCCTGGAGAACGGTCACCTGCGGCTGACCGTGCGGGGCGCGCCGTCCTCGGCGCCGCCGAAGTACGACCCGAACGCCGTCGAGCTGTGGGGCTTCAAGAAGGACCCGCTGATGGCGCTGGTCGCGGCGGCGGTGCAGGCACGGCTGCCGCACCCGTCCGCCCCGGTGGCGGGCGACGCGCCGGAGGAACCCGCGGTCCCGCCCGCGCGGCCCGCACCGTCCGCCGCCGAGGACGAGCACGACGCGCTGCTGCGGCGGCTGCGGGAGCTGGGCGAGCTGCACCGCTCGGGCGTGCTCACCGACGAGGAGTTCACGCGGGCCAAGCAGGCGGTCCTCGACCGCATGTGAGGACCGCCCGCGGGGCCGCTGCCGGGCCGGGTGCCGCCGGGCGCGCGGTGGGTGCGCGCCGGCCCGGCGCTACTTGGCGCGGCGGGCCACCGTGAAGTGGTCGACCTGCGCGCCGGTCTCGGCGATGCCGCGCACCGTCAGCGTGGCCTGGCGGCCCCGGGCGGCCGGGGTGACGTCCACGCGCAGGAAGGAGTAGTCGAGGTAGCGCACGCGCGACCAGTCGACGGTCTCCTTCTGCCGGGCGCCGTCCTTGAGGCAGACGAACGACGAGACGGCGTCCACCTGCTTCTCGTGGCCCTCGTAGGTCTGGTCGGCGCTGAAGGCGTACAGGCTCTTGCCGGCCGCGCCCGCCGTGACGTAGACGACGCCGTCGGTCTCGGGGTAGGCGGTGCCGCCGATCGGGAGCTTCTTGGCGACCTGGCCGCCCTTGATCACGTCGGTGCGCTCGTAGACGTGGTTGTGACCGTTGATGACCAAGTCCACGGTGTACTTCTCGAACAGCGGCACCCACTCCTGGCGCACGCCCCCCTCCGACGCGTGCGCGGTGGAGGTGCAGTAGGCGCAGTGGTGGAAGAAGACGACGACGAAGTCGACGTCCCGGCTCGCCCGGTACTTCTTGAGCTGGGCCTCCAGCCACCGGGTCTGGGTGCCGCCGGAGATGCCGAGGTTGGCCGGGATCTCGAAGGAGATGTCGTTGGCGTCCAGCGAGATGACGGCGGTGTTGCCGTAGACGAAGGAGTAGACGCCCGGCAGGTTCTCGGCGTCGGGGCCGTTGTCCGGGAGCGTCCAGCGGGCCTCCTCGCCGCCGTAGCCGTTGGGCGAGTACCAGGCCTCCATGTCGTGGTTGCCGTACGAGACCATCCACGGGACCTGCTTGGCGACGGACTCGGTCTGGTACAGGAACTGGTCCCAGACGCGGGAGTCGAAGCCGCTGTCGCTCGTCCTGCCCTGTCCGGCCGGGTCGCCGTAGGCGATGTCGCCGGCGTGCAGGTGGAAGGCCGGGTCCTGGCCGAGGATCAGGGCGTCGTTGGCCAGGCCGTGGTAGCTGACGCCCTGGTCGCCGAAGGCGGTGAAGGTGAACGGCGCCTTGTCCGCGGGGGCGGTGGTGAAGGTGCCGAGGGTGCCGGTCAGGTGGCGCTCGGCCGGGTCGAAGCCCTGGTGGCCGACGCCGTAGTAGTAGGTGCGGCCGGGGCGCAGGTGGGTGAGCTTGGCGTGCAGGTAGTACTGGGTGCGGTCGCCGCTCGCGCCGACACCGGCCGGGGTGTACAGGGTGCGGATCTCGGCGGGTATCTTCCGCGACAGGTCCCAGGGGTGCGCGCCGACCCGGATGAACGGCTTCCTGACGGCGACCGGGACCTGCCAGGAGACGGTGATCTCGGTGCGCGGGTCGTTGCCGAAGGCGAGGTGGCGGCCGAAGGGGGCGACCAGGGCGCCGTCGACGGAGTCAGCCGGGGAGGCGGGGGCCGTGGTGGCGGTGCGCTGCGCGGGCACGGCGGCCTGTGCGGCGGTGCCCGTCACGAACGCGCCACCCGCGACGGCGCCGAGGGTGACCGCGCCGCCCCGGATCATCGTGCGCCGCGAGAACTTGGAACGCAGGTACTCGTGCTGCTCGGCCATGCTCATGCGCTCGGCCAGCTTCTCGGGTACGCCCATGCGAGGAATGTCCATGGCGTCTGAAAATGGCCGACCGGAACGGCGGCGGACGGGACGGCGGATGGACGGCGCACGAACAGCACCTCACCGGCGCATGAACAGGCATCTGCCCGAAATCGGGCAGGATTCTTGCGAAAGTGATCGCGGTACCCCAGGATCTACCGGGTGCACGACGAACTGGTTGATCATCTGACGCGGTCCACGCCCCTGAACCGGGGCGAGGCGCTGCGTGTGGTCCAGGACGTGCTCGCCTACTTCGACGAGACGACCGAGGCGTTCGTCCGTCGCCGCCACCGCGAGCTGCAGGCCCAGGGCCTGGTGAACGCGGAGATCTTCGAACGGATCGCGGCGGATTTGAAGTACCGCGCGGTGGCGCCGCCGGAGCTGTCGCTGCGGCAGCTGCGGCGCATCGTCTACGGCTGACCGCGCGCCGCGCGCACCGACGTCGGGACCACCGTGCAGCGGCAAGGCAGCGGCAGCAACACCAGCAGCCCACAGCAGCAGCACCAACTCGAGAAAAAGGGACGGGACTTGTATGTGCGGAATCGTCGGATACATCGGGAAGCGTGACGTCGCCCCGCTGCTCCTGGAGGGCCTGCAGCGCCTGGAGTACCGCGGCTACGACTCCGCGGGCATCGTCGTCACCTCGCCGAAGACGCCCGGCCTGCGGATGGTCAAGGCCAAGGGCCGGGTCCGCGACCTGGAGGCGAAGGTCCCGGCGCGCTTCAAGGGCACCACCGGCATCGCCCACACCCGCTGGGCCACCCACGGCGCCCCGTCCGACGTGAACGCCCACCCGCACATGTCCGGCGACAACAAGGTCGCCGTCGTGCACAACGGCATCATCGACAACGCCGCCGACCTGCGCCGCAAGCTGGAGGCGGACGGCGTGGAGTTCCTCTCCGAGACCGACACCGAGGTGCTCGTCCACCTCATCGCGCGTTCGGAGGCCGGCAAGCTGGAGGACCGGGTCCGCGAGACCCTGCGTCTGATCGAGGGCACCTACGGCATCGCCGTCATGCACGCCGACTTCCCCGACCGCATCGTGGTGGCCCGCAACGGCTCCCCGGTCGTCCTCGGCATCGGCGAGAAGGAGATGTTCGTCGCCTCCGACGTCGCCGCGCTGGTCGCCCACACCCGGCAGATAGTCACCCTCGACGACGGCGAGATGGCCACCCTCAAGGCCGACGACTTCCGCACGTACACCACCGAGGGCACCCGGACGACCGCCGAGCCGACCACCGTGGAGTGGGAGGCCGAGTCGTACGACATGGGCGGCCACGACACGTACATGCACAAGGAGATCCACGAGCAGGCCGAGGCCGTGGACCGGGTGCTGCGCGGCCGGATCGACGACCGGTTCGCCACCGTGCACCTGGGCGGCATCAACCTGGACGCCCGCGAGGCGCGCGCGGTGCGCCGGGTGAAGATCCTGGGCTGCGGCACCTCGTACCACGCGGGCATGATCGGCGCCCAGATGATCGAGGAGCTGGCCCGCATCCCCGCCGACGCGGAGCCGGCCTCCGAGTTCCGCTACCGCAACGCGGTCGTGGACCCCGACACCCTGTACATCGCGGTCTCGCAGTCCGGTGAGACCTACGACGTGCTGGCGGCCGTGCAGGAGCTGAAGCGCAAGGGCGCGCGGGTCCTCGGTGTGGTCAACGTGGTCGGTTCGGCGATCGCCCGCGAGGCCGACGGCGGCATCTACGTGCACGCCGGGCCCGAGGTCTGCGTCGTCTCCACCAAGTGCTTCACCAACACCTGCGTCGCCTTCGCGCTGCTCGCCCTGCACCTGGGCCGCATCCGCGACCTGTCGGTGCGCGACGGCAAGCGGATCATCGAGGGCCTGCGCAAGCTGCCGGAGCAGATCTCCCAGATCATGAAGCAGGAGGCGGAGATCGAGGAGCTCGCCAAGGGCTACGCCGACGCCCGCTCGATGCTCTTCATCGGCCGCGTCCGGGGCTACCCGGTGGCCCGCGAGGCCTCCCTGAAGCTCAAGGAGGTCTCCTACATCCACGCCGAGGCCTACCCGGCCTCCGAGCTGAAGCACGGCCCGCTGGCCCTGATCGAGCCCGCGCTGCCCACGGTGGCGATCGTGCCCGACGACGACCTGCTGGAGAAGAACCGGGCGGCCATGGAGGAGATCAAGGCCCGCAGCGGCAAGATCCTCGCCGTGGCCCACCAGGAGCAGGAGAAGGCCGACCAGACGATCGTCGTGCCGAAGAACGAGGACGAGCTGGACCCGATCCTCATGGGCATCCCGCTCCAGCTCCTCTCCTACCACACGGCCCTGGCGCTGGGCCGGGACATCGACAAGCCCAGGAACCTCGCCAAGTCGGTGACGGTGGAGTAGGACACCTGACACCCACGAGGGCGCCCCGCGGGGCGCCCTCCAGGGACGCGGCGGGGCCGGTGTGCGGCTCCGCCGCGCGGACGCGACCGGCCCCGCACCCACCCGCGGAGGCCGGACGAAGCCCTTCCCGGCAGGCACGAACGCTGTCGCGCACGAGTGATGTGGACCTCGGGCGGCGGGAGTAGAGGGGCGGAGGACGAGGGAGCGGAGGGCGCCGCCCGCAGGCCGCCAGGGGATGACCCGGACCGGCCTCCGTGACGTCAGGAGATGGCCACGGCCGCTGTGGCGTCCGGCGTCAGGGGATGACGACGACCGGCCGCTGCGCCCGCTTGGCGAGCCGGCCCGCGACCGATCCGAAGACGCGGCCCACGATGCCGTGCGTGGAGCCGACCACGATGGCGTCCGCCGCGTACTCCTTGCCGACCTCTTCCAGTTCGTGGCAGATGTCGCCGCCGCGCTCGACCAGGATCCAGGGCACCTCGGCGAGGTACTCCGCGCACGCCAGCTCCAGGCCGAGGACCTCGGTGCGGTGGTCGGGCACGTCCACGAAGACCGGCGGTTCGCAGCCCGCCCAGACCGTGGTGGGCAACCGGTTGGCCACATGCACGATGATCAGACCGGACCGGGTGCGGTGCGCCATCCCGATCGCGTAGGCGAGGGCTCGCTCGCTGGAGTCCGATCCGTCGAAGCCGACGACGACGCCGTGCTTGAACGCCGGATCGCAGGGATGGCGTAGCTCTTGTGCCGCCAGGGGTTCGGCCGCCGTGGGGTCGGCGACCGGCCGCTTGCGGTCCGCGTGTTCGAAGAATTCGTGACCGGCCATGGCTGTCTCGGCGATGTGATCCTTTGTCGGGGACGGCAATCTGCGGCGGAGCTGTGTCCGGGAATCGTCTTCCCGTCCCCATACCCGCAAGGGTACGGCCGCACTCCTCCTTGGCCCAGATCCCGCACACGCTCCGTGGCGGTTCACCGGAGCATGCACGACAGCCGCCCGTAACGCAATGGTTGCTGCCCCGTACAGGCGGTTTACACGGGATTCACTTGCCCCGGCCGGACGGCGGCCCGGTACGGCGGCGCCCCGCCACCGGGCCGGGCGCCGCCCTACCGGTGTCCTTCGGCTCCGTACAGTGACCGGTGGATCGAACGCGCGTTGAACCCGGTGAGCCGTCGCCGAGGGAGCACCGAGAGGGAGCACGCCGTGTCCGGACCCCGTACCGCCCCCGGAAGGCACTCCCCGCCGCCCGCACCCGGGCCGGTGCCCGACGCGTCCGGCGAGCGGCCGGCGGGGCGGGCGCGGGCCGCCGGCGACAGTGCGGGCGACGTGGTCCGCTGGGCCCTGTTCAGCTGCGTCCTCGTCCCGGTGGTCCTGCTCTGGCACGGCACGTCGCCGGCCGGCGCCGTCGGGACCGCGCTGGGCCTGGCGGCCGTCACCGGGGCCTGCCGCGTCCTGCTGCGGCAGTCGGAGCGGGGGGCGGCCCGGCTGCGCGCCGAGGAGCGCGCCCCGCACCGCGGCCGGCACCAGCGGACGGGCACGGGCGCGCACCGGGGCGGCCGGCACCCGGGGGGAACGACACCGGTCAACTGACCGGTTTCCATGCACGCGACCGCATCTTTTCAGCCAACTTCCTGAACCCGCGCATCCCCCTGTCCCCCACCCCCTCAACCCGCGTTTGACCTGCACGGAAAGGGTCCCGGGAACACCGCGCACCCTACGTGGATTGGCCACCGCCACGAGGCGCACTTCCCTGCACGCCGTGGGAGTGCAACGCTTCGTGATCGAATGCTTCACGCCAAGTTGCCATGTCGACAATGTGCCGGGTGTCGAACTGGTCACCGCGGCACGGCGGGACGCAGTAGATTCGATCTTGACTGTCTTACGGCGGGGGACTCGTGCAGGACCGAGGGGAAACGTGCAGGAGCGACACAACCGAGGAGCCGCGACCACCGAGGGGGGCTTAGCAGTATGAGCCACGACTCCACTGCCGCGCCGGAAAACGCGGCCCGGAAACTGTCCGGGCGCCGCCGCAAGGAGATCGTCGCGGTGCTGCTGTTCAGCGGCGGCCCCATCTTCGAGAGTTCCATACCGCTGTCGGTGTTCGGGATCGACCGCCAGGACGCCGGAGTACCGCGCTACCGCCTGCTGGTGGCGGCCGGTGAGGAAGGCCCGCTGCGGACTACAGGGGGCCTGGAACTCACCGCGCCGCATGGCCTGGAGGCGATCTCCCGGGCGGGCACCGTCGTCGTGCCCGCCTGGCGTTCGATCACCGCGCCACCGCCGGAAGAGGCGCTCGACGCGCTGCGCCGGGCGCACGAGGAGGGCGCCCGCATCGTGGGCCTGTGCACCGGGGCCTTCGTCCTGGCCGCCGCCGGCCTGCTGGACGGCCGTCCCGCCACCACCCACTGGATGTACGCGCCGACGCTGGCCAAGCGCTACCCGTCGGTGCACGTCGATCCGCGCGAGCTGTTCGTCGACGACGGCGACGTGCTGACGTCGGCGGGCACGGCGGCCGGTATCGACCTGTGCCTGCACATCGTGCGCACCGACCACGGCAACGAGGCGGCCGGCGCGCTGGCCCGCCGCCTGGTCGTGCCGCCGCGCCGCAGCGGAGGCCAGGAGCGTTACCTGGACAGGTCTTTACCCGAGGAGATCGGCGCCGACCCGCTCGCCGAGGTCGTCGCCTGGGCGCTGGAACACCTCCACGAGCAGTTCGACGTGGAGACGCTGGCCGCGCGCGCCTACATGAGCCGGCGTACGTTCGACCGCCGCTTCCGCTCGCTCACCGGCAGCGCGCCGCTGCAGTGGCTGATCACCCAGCGGGTGCTCCAGGCGCAGCGGCTGCTGGAGACGTCGGACTACTCGGTGGACGAGGTCGCGGGCCGCTGCGGCTTCCGCTCCCCCGTGGCGCTGCGCGGCCACTTCCGGCGGCAGCTGGGCTCGTCCCCGGCCGCCTACCGGGCGGCGTACCGGGCGCGGCGTCCGCAGGGCGAGCGGCCGGCCGAGGCGGAGGCGCCGCTGGGCGCGGCGGGGCCGGGAACCGGCCCGGGCCCCCTCCTGGGGGTCCCGCAGCCGTCGGGGCCGGTTCCCCCGTCGCTGCACCCCGACGGCCCGCCGGCCCACCCGGGGCGGCGCACCCCGGCGGCCCTGTCGGCGAGCCTGCCGGGCCAGCGCAGCGGTAACTGAGGCACCGGACGGCGGGGGGAGCGCGGTGACCGCGCTCCCCCCGCCGTCCGGTGCGAGGTTCCGCACGGTCGGTCCGGCGCGCCGCGGCGCGCCGTAAGGTGAGACACATGAACGATCGCATGGTGTGGATCGACTGCGAGATGACCGGTCTCTCGCTGTCCGACGACGCTCTCATCGAGGTGGCCGCCCTCGTCACCGACTCCGAGCTGAACGTACTCGGCGAGGGGGTCGACATCGTCATCCGCCCGCCGGACGCGGCGCTGGAGACGATGCCGGAAGTGGTGCGTCAGATGCACACCGCGTCCGGCCTGCTCGCGGAGCTGGCCGGCGGCACGACGCTGAAGGACGCCGAGGAGCAGGTCCTCGCCTACGTCCGCGAGCACGTGAAGGAGCCCGGCAAGGCGCCCCTGTGCGGGAACTCGGTCGGCACCGACCGCGGCTTCCTGCTGCGCGACATGCCGGACCTGGAGGGCTACCTCCACTACCGCATCGTCGACGTCTCCTCCATCAAGGAACTGGCCCGCCGCTGGTACCCGAGGGCGTACTTCAACAGCCCGGAGAAGAACGGCAACCACCGCGCCCTCGCCGACATCCGCGAGTCCATCGCGGAGTTGCGCTACTACCGCGAGGCCGTCTTCGTCCCGCAGCCCGGCCCCGACTCCGACACCGCCAAGGCGATCGCCGCGAAGTACGTCCTGCCTGCTCAGCAGGGTTAGAAGAGGCCCGGGAAGGGGCGCCGCGAAACACGTGCGCGAGCACCCCTTCGGACCCTGTACACTTTTTCTCGGCCGGTCGGGGAAACGACAGATTCACCGCCACCGGTCATGGTGGGTGTAGCTCAGCTGGTAGAGCACCTGGTTGTGGTCCAGGATGCCGCGGGTTCGAGTCCCGTCACTCACCCTGTGGAATCGGCCGGTGGCCGCGACAGATGTCGCGATCACCGGCCGATGTCGTTTCCGGGAGTCTTCTGTGCGTGCCGAGCCCGTCCGTACCGACCGCCTCGATCTGGTCCCGCTGCGGGCCGGGCATGCCGGGGAGATGACCGCCGTGCTGTCCGACCCCGCGCTGCACACCTTCATCGGCGGTGCGCCGCTCGGCGCCGACGAACTGCGGGCGCGCTACGAACGGCTCGTGGCCGGATCCGGCGACCCGGACGTCTCCTGGTGCAACTGGGTGCTGCGGCTGCGCGCGCACGGCCAGGGGGGCGGCCCCGGTGAGCGGGCGGACGGCCCGCTGGTGGGGACCGTACAGGCCACCGTGCACGGGCGGGAGACGGCCGAGATCGCCTGGGTGGTGGGGACGGCCTGGCAGGGGCGCGGGTTCGCCTCGGAGGCGGCCCACGCGCTGGTCGGGCTGCTCGGGCGGGCGGGCGTGGGCAGCGTCGTCGCGTACATCCACCCCGGCCACCGCGCCTCCGCCGCCGTCGCCGCGGCCGCCGGGCTCGCGCCGACCGACGAGAGCCGGGACGGCGAGACCGTGTGGCGGGCGCCGGCACCGGGGCGGTGACGACGCGGCGCGCACCCGTGCGCCCCGGCTCCTCGACGGTGACGTCCGGGCCGCGGAACCGGCACGGTGAAGGCGCTGCCGCGGACCGGCACGGTGACGGTGCTTTCCCGGACCGGCACGGTGACGGTGTTTACCCGGGCCGGCCCCGTGACGGCGCGTCTTCGGGCCGGCGCGGGGAAGGCGCTGCTCCGGCCTCCTGCCTCACGACGACGTGCGGACGACCAGTTCCGTGGGCAGCACGGCGTGCCGCCGTTCCGGTGCGGCGGCGCCCGCCGGGCGGCGGCCGGCGATCTCCGTCAGGAGCAGGTCGATCATCGCGCGTCCCATCTCCTCGATGGGCTGGCGGACGCTGGTCAGCGGCGGGTCCATGTGGCGGGCGATGGCCGAGTCGTCGTAGCCGACCAGGGCCACGTCGTCCGGGATGCGGCGGCCCGAGGCGCGCAGCACCTGGCGGGCGCCCGCCGCGGTGACGTCGGAACCGGCGAAGACGGCGTCCAGCCCGGGCGCCCGCTCCAGCAGGCGCGTCATCGCCCGGCGCCCGCCCTCCTCCGTGAAGTCGCCTTCTTCCAGGAGGATTTCGTCGGCACCGAGACCCGCGTCGGCGAGCGCGTCGCGGTAGCCGTCCACGCGCCGCTGGGCGCCGTAGACGTCCATGTGACCGGTGATGTGCGCGATGCGGCGGCGGCCGCGGGAGAGCAGGTGCTCCACCGCCGAGCGGGCGCCGCCGTAGTTGTCGGAGTCCACCGAGGTCAGCGCCTCCGCCGCGGACCGCGGGCCGCTGATCACCGCGGGGATCTCCAACTGCGCCACCAGGTCGGGCAGCGGATCGTCCGCGTGCACGGACACCAGCAGCACGCCGTCCACCCGGTGCGCGGCCAGGTACTGGGCGAGCCGCCGGCGTTCGCGGTCGCCGCCCGCGAAGATCAGCAGCAACTGCATCTCCGTGTCGGTGAGTTCGGCGCCGACCCCGCGCAGCATGTCGGAGAAGTACGGCTCCGCGAAGAACCGCGTCTCAGGCTCGGGGACCACCAGGGCGATCGCGTCGGTGCGGTTGGCGGCCAGCGCGCGGGCGGCGGTGTTGGGGACGTAGCCGAGTTCCGCGACCGCCGCCTGGACCGCCGCGCGGGTGGCGTCGCTGACCCGCGGCGAACCGTTGATCACGCGGGAGACCGTGCCGCGGCCCACACCGGCCCGGGCGGCGACCTCCTCCAGGGTCGGCCGGCCGCCACCCCGGCCCCGCCCACCGTTGACCGCCATAGTCGCCGCCTTCCGTCCGCGGCCGTCAGGCCAGGAATCCAGGTCAGGAATGTAACAGCCGGGCCCGGAGCCCTCTGGTCCCATGGTCCCGCGCGGGCCCGCCCCCGTGGTCCCGCCCCCGGGCCCGCGCGCCGCCTTCCTCCCGGCCTCCTTCTCCCCTCCCCCGGCCGCCCTGCTGTCGCCGTCCGGGCTCAGCCGGCCGAGGGCAGCGCGTTGTCCCGGATCACGCCCGCGTACCAGTGCGCGCTCTGCTTGGGGATGCGGCGCTGGGTGCCGTAGTCGACGTAGACGGCGCCGAAGCGCTTCGAGTAGCCGTAGGACCATTCGAAGTTGTCCAGCAGGGACCACAGGAAGTAGCCGCGCACGTCCGCGCCGTCCGCGACGGCCCGGAGCACGGCGTCCAGGTGGGAGTGGAGGTACGCGATGCGCTGCGGGTCGTTGACCCGGCCCTCGGGCGAGATGTAGTCGTCGAAGGCGGCGCCGTTCTCGGTGACCATCAGCGGCAGACCGGGGTGCGTGGCGGCCAGGCCGGTCAGCAGGGTGTGCAGGCCCTCGGCGTCGATGGCCCAGTTCATCGCGGTGAGCTGGTCGTTGGCGAGGTGGAAGGCGACGTGGTCGGATCCGGTCCACGGGGAGTGGTCGCTGGCGCCGTGGCCGTCGTTCTTCGTGGCGGCGCCGCCGGCGGAGTGGGAGACCACGGTCGGCGCGTAGTAGTTGACGCCGAGGACGTCGATCGGGCGGGAGATCTCGGCCAGGTCGCCGTCGTGCACCAGCTGTCCCCAGTCGACGAGGTGCGCGGTGTCGGCGAGCAGGTCCTCGGGGTAGGCGCCGTCCAGGATCGGGCCGGTGAAGATCCGGTTGCCGACCGCGTCGATGCGGCGGGCGGCCTCGGCGTCCTCGGGGCTGCCGGTGAGCGGGCGCACCTGGTGCAGGTTGAGGGTGATGGAGGTCTGCGCGGACGCCGGCAGCACCGAGCGCAGCGCCCCGACCGCCTGGCCGTGCGCCAGGTTGAGGTGGTGCGCGGCGCGCAGGGTGGCGGCCGGGTCCGTGCGGCCCGGGGCGTGCACGCCGGAGCCGTAGCCGAGGAAGGCGCTGCACCAGGGCTCGTTGAGGGTGGTCCACACGCCGACGCGGTCACCGAGGGCGCGGGCGGTCATCTCGGCGTACTCGGCGAAGCGGTGCGCGGTGTCGCGGTGCGGCCAGCCGCCGGCGTCCTCCAGTTCCTGGGGCAGGTCCCAGTGGTAGAGGGTGGCGACGGGGGTGATGCCCGCCGCCAGCAGTTCGTCGGTGAGGCGGCGGTAGAAGTCCAGGCCCCGCTCGACGGCGGGCCCCCGGCCGGTGGGCTGGACCCGGGACCAGGAGACGGAGAACCGGTACGCCTTCAGGCCGAGGTCCTTCATCAGCGCCACGTCGTCGCGGTAGCGGTGGTAGTGGTCGGCGGCGATGTCGCCGGTGTCGCCGTTGAGGACCTTGCCGGGGGTGTGGCTGAAGGTGTCCCAGATGGAGGGCGTGCGGCCGTCCTCGGCGGCGGCGCCCTCCACCTGGTAGGCGGCGGTGGCGGCGCCCCAGACGAAGCCGGTGGGGAAGGCGGTGGCGGAGGTCTGCCGGGCAGTGGTCTCGGGTCGTACGGCGGTCATCGTGAGAGCGCTCCCAGGAGTGGCGTGCGGAAAGGGCCCCGACCGGGGCCCGGTGGGGGATGCGGGCGGGCGCGGGGGTACGCGCCCGGCCCGCGGACGAGACGGTGCAGGGGTGCGGTTGACGGTGGTGCGGGGTGGGACGGGGGGCAGGTGAGCCGGTGCGGGCGGGTCTGCCGGTGCGGGGCGGGTGCGGGCGGGTCAGCCCTTGACCGCGCCCGCCATGATGCCGCCGACGATCTGCTTGCCGAAGACGATGAAGACCACCAGCAGCGGCAGCGTGCTGATCAGTGCTCCGGCCATGACGATGCTCTGGTCCGGGGTGTAGGAGGCGCTGAGCTGGCCGAGCGCCACCTGGAGCGTGGGGTTCTCCTGGTTCAGCGCGAGGAAGGGCCAGAAGAAGTCGTTCCACGCCTGGACGAAGGTGAGCATGCCGAGCACCATCATCGCCGGGCGGGCCGCGGGCAGCACGACGCTCCACACGATGCGGATGTTGCTCGCGCCGTCCACCTTCGCGGCCTCGATCAGCTCGTAGGGCAGGGCCTCCAGCAGGTACTGGCGCATGAAGAAGACACCGAAGGCGCCGACCAGGGTCGGGAAGATCACCGACTCCAGCTTGTTGCCCCACCCGATGTCCGCCATCAGCATGAACAGCGGGACGACGCTGAGCTGCGGCGGGATCGTCAGGGTGGCGATGACCGCGGTCATCAGCGCGCCGCGGCCCCGGAAGCGCATCTTGGCGAAGGCGTACCCGGCGAGCGTGCAGAAGAACAGCGTGGCCACGGTGATGGAGCCGGCCACGATGACGCTGTTGACGATGGCCTTGCCGAGGTTGGCCTGCTCCCAGGCCGCCTGGAGGTTGTGCCACAGCTTGCCGCCGGGGATCAGCGGCGGGGGGCTGTCCAGGACCCGCTGCTGGTCGTGGGAGGCGGCCACCAGCGTCCAGTACAGCGGGAAGATCGAGCCCAGGCCGACGACGACCAGGGCGATGTAGGTGAACGGGCCGCCCTTGAGCTGCTGTCCGGCGCCGATCCTGAAACGGCCGCGGCCCCGCTGCGGGGAGGCGGGCAGCGATGCCGGGGCGAGGGCCGGAGCGCTCTTTTCGGGATGAGTCGTGGTCATCGATATCGCTCCCGTCAGGCCGCGCTCTTGCGCACGAGCCGGCCGACGATCCAGTTGATCAGTGCGATGAGCAGCAGCAGGACGAGCATCGCCCAGGCCACGGCGGCGGCCGGGCCCAGGTGCTGCAGCTTCCAGCCGTAGTTGTAGAGGTAGATGCTGAGGGTCTCGTACTGGTGCTCGCTGCCTCCGACGGCACCGAGTGTGCCGCCCTGGAGCAGCAGGGGCTCACCGAAGAGCTGCATGGAGCCGATCGTCGAGATGACGATGGTGAACAGGATCGTCGGCCGCAGCGAGGGGATGGTCACCTTGCGGAACTGCTGCCAGCGCGTGGCTCCGTCGATCGACGCCGCCTCGTACAGGTCGGTCGGCACCGCCTGCATGGCCGCGAGGTAGATCAGGGCGTTGTAGCCGGTCCAGCGCCAGATCACGATGACCGAGATGGCGATCTTGGACGTCCACTCCCCGTTGCCCCAGTCGGTGTTGCCGGCGCCGAAGAAGTGCAGCACCCAGTTGAGGAAGCCGCCGTCGGCGCGGAAGACGAGAGCGAAGACCAGGGCGGCGGTGGCCACCGAGGTGGCGTACGGGGTGAGGATCACCGTCCGCCAGAACGTGCTGGCGCGCAGCTTGTAGTTGAGCAGGTGGGCGAGGCCCAGCGCCACGAGCAGCTGGGGGACGGTCGAGATGACACCGATGATGAAGGTGTTGGTGACGGCCGTCCAGAACTCGGAGTCCTGGAGGATCTTCGAGAAGTTGTCGAAGCCGACCCACTGCGACTGGTCGAGGCCCGTCAGCTCCACGCGGTGCAGGGCGATCCAGCCGGTGTAGAGGAGCGGGTAGAGCCCGAAGGCACCGAAGACGAGGAAGAAGGGGGCGATGTACGCGTACGGCGAGACCTTGTCGTCCAGGCGCCACAGCCGGCTGCGCCACTTGGCGCGTCCGTTCGGCGCGGCGCCGCTGCCGCCGGGTGGCGGGGTGTAGGCGCCCCGTGCGGGGGTTGTCGTTGCCACGGAGGGAGTCCTTCCCTGGGAGGTTTCGGCCGGGTAGGGGGCGGGGGCGGAGCGGAGGTCGGGTGCGCGGGCACCGGCGCCGGGTCCGCCGCGTCCCCGCCGCTCCCTGCGCGGATCGGTACGGGATCGGTAGGGCATCGGGAGGGGCCGGCAGGCCGGCGGCAGGGGCGCTGCGGGCCCGTTCGCCTGGGTGCCGGGCGGGCCGCGTCAGGCCCGCGGCGGCACGTGGACGGACACGGGACGGGACGGTCACCGGGGCCTGCCGCGGAGTTCGGCCGCCCCGGCCCGCCGGTGGGCGCGGCACCCGGGCCGGCCGGCGGCCCTCGTCACCGGAGCCCGCCGCCGGGCCGGGTGGCCCGGCACCAGGCCGGGCCACCGGATCCTGCCCTCGCCGGGCCGCTCGCCGCCGCCCGGCCACCGCCGGCCCGCTCGCCACCGCCGGCCCGCTCACCGGAAACACCGCTGCGGCCCAGCCTGCGGCGGCCGGGCCTGGTGCGGGCGTTCCCGTGCCGCGCCGGCGGCCGCTGCGCGGCGCCGGGTGCGCGGCCGGTGCGGGCGGCCCGGGGACCGCCCGCACCGGCGGGTGTCAGCCGATCGCCTTGTCGATCGATTCGGTCGCGGCGTCCCACGCCTTGTCGGGCGAAGTGCCCCGCTGCTCCATGTTGTTGATCTGCGTGGAGATCGTGTCCTTGATCGCGGCGTCCTTCGGGCCGAGCACCGCCTCGGGGATGGACTTGGCCTCTTCGGCGTAGATCTGGCCGACCGGGGCGTTGTTGAAGTACGGCAGGGTCGCGTTCTTCACGCTGGCCAGCTCGTAGGCGCCCTTGTTCGACGGGAAGACACCGACCGCCTTGAACACGGCGGCCTGCTGCTCGGGAGCGGTCAGCCACTTGACCAGGTCGGTGGCCTCCTTGACGTGCTTGCCGCTCTTGGGCACCGCGAGGAAGGAGCCGCCCCAGTTGGCCGCGGCCGAACCGGGCGCACGGGCGATGTCCCACTTGCCCTTGTAGTTGTCACCGGAGTAGGTCGTGATCTGGGCGGCCATCCAGGCCGGGCACGCCATGGAGGCGATGGTGCCCTTGCGCAGCGCGGCCTGCCACGGGTCCTGGAACTGCGGCACGCCCTGGCTCAGCTTCTTCGCGGCGGCCTCGGCGGCCAGGTTCCAGCCCTGCTTGACGGACTCGCTGTCCTTGTAGACCGCCTTGCCGTCGGCGTCGTAGTACTGCTTCGGGGACGAGCTGACGACCGCGTTGTACATGGCGCTCGCGGAGTCCATGAAGTAAGTGCCGGACGGCGCCTTCTTCTTGTACTGCTCGCCGAGCTTGAGGTAGTCCTCCCAGCCGCCCGCGACGGCCTTGGCGACGGCCTCGCGGTCGCTGGGCAGGCCCGCCTGCTGGAAGAGGTCCCGGCGGTAACACAGCGACATGGGGCCGATGTCGGTGCCGGCGCCGATGACCGAGCCGTCCTTGGCGGTGGCCTGCTTCTCCTTCCAGGACACCCAGTCGGCGACGTTGATCGACTTGCTCAGGTCGGCGAACTTGCCCGACTGGGTGTCGACGACCTCCTTGATGCGCCCGACCTCGATACCCGTGACGTCCGCCAGACCGTTGCCCGCGTTCAGCTGCTGAAGCAGCTTCGGGTAGTAGTCCTGCTCGTTCGCGGTGGTCTCTTCCTTCACCGTGATGTTCGGGTGCAGCTTCTGGTACTGGGCGAACAGGCCGGCCTCCTTGTAGCCGAACTGCCCGTAGTCGGCCACCTTGAGGGTGATCTTCCCGTTGGCGTCCGAGCTGTCCGAGTCGCTGTCGCTGCTGCAGCCGGTCAGCAGGAGGGCCGAGGCCGTCAGGACCGTCGTGGTCAAGGCCGCTGCTCTGCGGCCTCGACCGCCGCCGGTACGGGTGATGCGCATTCCACTACTCCTTGTTCCAGGGGGAACGGGGCCTCAAAGGAATCAGGCCGCCGGGGCTCCGGCGGTTCGGACCTGCCCTCTCGGTTCGAGCAGCGGCCAGCCCACAGCACGCGGCGTGCGGTGCGAAGGTGCTGGTCAACGGTGTGCCATGCGAGGTAGAGGGAAGGGCCGTTGGTACTGGGGTCCGCACGGGAGGGAGTCCCGATGCTCCGTGGGACCGCTCCCACGCGGCATGCCGGAAGACTCCTTGCTGCCGGGCCAGGTGTCAAGAGTTGAAAACGGCGTTGTTGCGCAAGCGTGTTCCGCACGTCACGTGAACGTGTCACGCCCCCGCCCGTAACCGGCCGGTCATCGAACCGTCTCGCGCCGGATTCACGCAGGTCACACAGGGGTTGGCGAGCGGAGGGCGCCCGCGGTGCGGTCGGCCGGGGCGGTGTCCGGAATTTCTGGGTCAGAATGAGCGGGCCCCCACCGCAACCGCCGGAAGGTGAACGATGAGCCCCGCCGAACCGCCCCCGAGGCCAGCGGACGTCCGGCGCCCCACGCTGAACGCCGTGGCCGCCCGCGCCGGGGTCGGCCGGGGCACGGTCTCCCGGGTGATCAACGGCTCCCCGAAGGTGAGCGACCGCTCGCGGGCGGCCGTGGAACAGGCCATCGCCGAACTCGGCTACGTCCCCAACCGCGCCGCCCGCTCCCTGGTCACCCGGCGCACCGACTCGGTGGCCCTGGTCGTCCCGGAGGCGGAGACCCGGCTCTTCTCCGAGCCGTACTTCTCGGGGATCATCCGGGGCGTGTCGACCGGACTGGCCAGCGCGGGCATGCAGTTGCTGCTGGTGCTGGCGCGGGACGAGAAGGAGTACGCCCGCCTCGCCACGTACCTGTCCGCGCAACGCGTGGACGGCGTCCTGATGATGGCGGTCCACAGCGACGACACGCTCCCCGACCGGCTGGAGGAGCTGGCGGTGCCGACCGTGCTGGCCGGGCGGCGCAGCGACCGGGAACGGCTGGGGCACGTCCGCGCGGACAACAGCGGGGGCGCGCGGGCGGCGGTGCGGCACCTGGTGGCGGGCGGGCGGCGGAGCATCGGCACCATCACGGGGCCGCTGGACATGGACGCGGCCCAGGCCCGGCTCGACGGCTACCGCGCGGCCCTGGAGGAGGCGGGTCTGCCCGCCGACGAGGACCTCATCGCGCGGGGCGACTTCACGGAGGAGGGCGGGCGCGCCGCCATGCGGGAGCTGCTGCGCCGGCGGCCCGGTCTCGACGCCGTCTTCGCCGCCTCCGACGTCATGGCCTCGGGCGCGGTACTGGAACTGCGCGCCTCGGGGCTGCGGGTGCCGCACGACGTCGCCCTGGTCGGTTTCGACGACTCGATCGTCGCGCGGCACATCGACCCGCCGCTGACCAGCGTCCGTCAGCCGCTGGAGGAGATGGGCCGCACCATGGCCGACCTCCTGATGGACGAGATCGCCCACCGCGGCACCGGCCACCGCGAGGTGGTGCTGCCGACGGAACTGGTGGTGCGGGCGTCGGCCTGAACGGCCGGTGTGGGTCTCTGGGGCGGGCGGTACGGACGTCACCCTGAACGGCCGGACGCTCGGGGCGAGCGGCTGGGGCGAGCGTGGGGCGAGCGGCCGGTGCAGGCCTCCGGCCGGTGCAGGCCTCCGGGCGAGCGGTGCCGGCGTCGGCCCGAACGGCCGGCGCGGGTCCCGGGGCGGGCGGTGCGGGCGTGCGGTGCGGGCGTGCGGGCATCACCCCGCGCGGTGCGCGGCGTGGCCGGCCGGGCGGTTCCCTCTTTTACTGTGGGAGCGCTCCCATGCATAATGGGGCCCACCCGACTCGTGGGAGCGATTCCATGCCCGAACCGAAGCCCGTGTCGTTTCCTCCCGCCTTCCTGTGGGGCGCGGCGACCTCCGCGTACCAGATCGAGGGAGCCGTGCGGGAGGGCGGCCGTACGCCCTCGATCTGGGACACCTTCAGCCGTACACCGGGCGCGACGGCCGGCGGCGACACCGGCGACGTCGCCGTCGACCACTACCACCGCTACCGCGACGACGTCGCCCTGATGGCCGAACTCGGCCTGAACGCCTACCGCTTCTCGGTCTCCTGGCCGCGCGTGCAGCCCACCGGCCGGGGCCCCGCCGCGCAGGCCGGCCTGGACTTCTACCGGCGCCTGGTCGACGAACTGCTGGCCCACGGCATCAGGCCCGCCGTCACCCTCTACCACTGGGACCTGCCGCAGGAGCTGGAGGACGCGGGCGGCTGGCCCGAGCGCGAGACCGCGCTGCGCTTCGCGGAGTACGCGCAGCTCGTCGGCGAGGCACTCGGCGACCGGGTGGAGCAGTGGATCACGCTCAACGAGCCCTGGTGCAGCGCCTTCCTGGGCTACGGCTCAGGGGTGCACGCGCCCGGCCGCACCGAACCCCTGGGCGCGCTGCGCGCCGCGCACCACCTGAACCTGGCGCACGGCCTGGGCACCCAGGCGCTGCGCTCGGTGCTCCCGGCCGGTGCCTCGGTCGCGGTCAGCCTCAACTCCCAGGTGATCCGCCCGCTGTCGCAGCACCCGGCCGACCTGGCCGCGGCCCAGCGCATCGACGACCTGGCCTGCGGTGTCTTCCACGGCCCGATCCTGCACGGCGCGTACCCGGCCACGCTGCTGGAGGCGACCTCCTCGCTCACCGACTGGTCGTACGTCCTCGACGGTGACCTGCGCGCCGTCCGGCAGCCGCTGGACGCGCTCGGCCTCAACTACTACACGACCGCCCTGGTGTCGTCGGCGGACACGGCCCCCGAGGGTCCGCGCGCCGACGGGCACGGGTCGAGCACGCACTCGCCGTGGCCGGGCTCGGAGGACGTGGCCTTCCACCAGGCACCGGGCGAGCAGACCGAGATGGGCTGGACGATCGATCCCGGCGGCCTGCACGAACTGATCATGCGCTACACCCGTGAGGCCCCCGGGGTCCCCCTCTACGTCACGGAGAACGGCGCGGCCTACCCCGACAAGGTCGGCGCCGACGGCCGGGTGCACGACCCGGAGCGCATCGCCTACCTGCACGGCCACCTGTCGGCCGTCCACCGGGCCAACGCGGACGGCGCCGACGTGCGCGGGTACTACCTGTGGTCCCTGATGGACAACTTCGAGTGGGCCTACGGCTACGCCAAGCGGTTCGGGGCCGTCCACGTGGACTACGCGACGCTGGCCCGGACGCCGAAGTCCAGCGCCCACTGGTACGGCAGGGCGGCGCGGACCGGCCAGCTGCCGCCGGTGGACGCCGTGTGACGGACGGCCCTCGTTCCACCGGCCGCACGGGGGGCGGGCGGGGGGCCGGCGGGGCGCGGCACACGGGAGTCGAGGGGTGTGCCGCGCCCACCGGTCACTTGTAGGCGCCGAACGCCTTGCTGAAGGCGAACGGTTCCTGGGTGATCGAACTGCACGTGGCGTCGGCGGTGGGCTTGGGGCCGCCGGCGCACTGCTTGTCGCGGGTGGCCGACCACATGGACAGCCCGCCGAGCCCCTTCGCCTTGGCGAAGCCGGCCAGCTGGGTGGCGTCGTCGACCTTGAACACCTCGGTGGAGACGTCGTTGACGCCGATCATCGGGGTGACGGCGACCGCCTTCCAGGCAGCGCTGTCGGACAGGCCGAGGACGCCCTTGACCTGGGCCTGGGTGGCGGTGGCGGCCTGCTCGGCGTAGGTGCCCATGTCGCCGTTGTACGAGGCGCCGTAGTCCATCGCCATGATGTTGACGGTGGAGATCTTCACGCCGCCGGACTTGGCTCCCGCCAGCAGGTCGACGCCGTCCTGGGTCAGGCCCTCGGGCATGACGGGGAGGGTGAAGGAGACGTCCAGGCCGGGGTGCTGCTGCTGGAGCCTGGCGATGGCCTGTGCGCGGCGGGTGTTGGCGGCGGTGTCCGGCAGCGCGCCGCCCTCGATGTCGAAGTCGACCTTGGTGAGCCCGAACCGGTCGACGGCCTTGCCGTACGCCGCCGCCAGCGCGTCCGCCGAGGAGCAGGTCGTCGCCAGCTCGGACCCGTTGGCGCCGCCGAAGGAGACACGCACGTCGCCGCCCTTGGCGCGCAGCGCGCCGATCTGGGCGGCTACGGCGTCGCCGCCGAGGTCGGTGACGCCGCCCCACTTGGGGGTGCAGCCGCCGCCGTCGGTGACGAAGGCGAGGTTGTAGTTCTTGACGCCGGTGGCGTCGGCGCTCGCCGTCAGGTCGAAGGCGGGGTAGAGGGAGGTGTCGACGTAGGGCGCGAAGCCGGCGCCCGCGGTGGTGCCGGTGCCGGTGCTCTGGGACGGGGTGGGGTTCGCGGTCGGCGTCGCGGTCTTCGTGGGGGTGGCGGTGGGGCCGGACGTCGGGGCCGGGCTCGTGGACTGGGTGGGGCGGCCGCTGGGCTGCGGGGTGGCGCCGCCGTCCGCGGAGCACGCGGCGCCGTCGATCCGGCAGCCGGTCGGGTCGCCGGTGCCGTCGACGACGAAGCCGACGGTGACCGACCTGCCGGGGGCGAGCCCGGCGGTGTCCCACTTGGCGGGCTTCACGGTGACGTGCTGCCCGCTGACGCCCGCCTCCCCGTTCCACAGCGAGCCCAGCTTCGTGCCCGCCGGGAGGTCGAACTCCAGGGTCCAGTCTTTCTGGGTCCCGCCGCTGTTGTTGGTGACCACGTACTGCGCGGTGTAGCCCGTCGACCAGTCACTGGTCCTCGTGTACGCGGCCCCGGTCCCGGCGGCCTGGGCGGTGGCGGTGAACACGAACACCCCGCCGCCGACCACGGCCGCCGCCACCAGGCCGCCTGCCGCCCTGTTCCTGCCGCTGATCCTGCGCCGGTGCGTGCTCATCGTCCCTGCCTGCCTTCGCTGTTCACGGGGCTCCGGGGGCTTGGGGGCCTCGGAGGGGTGCGGTGCGGCAGCACGCTAGCGATCCGGAACCGGGCAATCAGCGTGATCCGGACGGCGGTCGAGGATCTTAGGGTGCGCTTAAGGAAGCCATCGGGGCCGGTTAAAGGTCCGCGCCGGCCGGGTCCTCCGCGCGGTTTCCCCGGCCGCCACCGGCACCGGCCCGGCCCGCCGTCGCGCGCCGACGGCGGCGGACCGTGCCCCGGTGGCCCCTGCGTTCCGGCCGGCGGCCGTCCAGCTGGATCCAGACGCGTACCTCCGTGCCGCCGAGGACGGAGGAGCCGATGCGCACGTCGCCGCCGGTCGACTCCGCGAGGCGGCGCACGATGTCCAGGCCGAGCCCGGTGGATCCGTCGCTTCCCGACCCCCGGCCGCGCAGCATGGCCGCGGCCGGGTCGGGTATGCCGGGGCCCGCGTCGGAGACGAGCACGATCACCGCGTCCTCGGCGTGGTGCACGTCGACGGCGAACGCCGTGCCCTCGGGGGTGTGCCGGAAGACGTTGCCCAGCAGAGCGTCCAGCGCAGCCGCGAGGTCGGCGCGGGCCACCGGTGCGCGCGCCGGCCGCTCGACCCCGGCCAGCCGCCACGTGCGGCCCTCGTCCTCGGCGAGCGCGGACCAGAACTCCATCCGTTCCCGGACGGCCTCGGCCACGTCGCAGCCCGCGCCCGGTCCCGCGGCCGCCGTGCGCGGCTTGGCCTGCCGGGCCGTGCGGATGATGGTGTCCACCTCACGCTCCAGCTGGGCGACGGCGGACCGGGTCTGCTCGGCGGCCGGCCCGTCGCCCAGCGACGCCGCGTTGAGCCGCAGCACGGTCAGCGGTGTGCGCAGCCGGTGGGAGAGGTCGGCGGCCAGCTCCCGCTCGCCCGCGAGGAGCTGGACGACCTGGTCGGCCATGGAGTTGAACGCGACCGCCGCCCGGCGCAGTTCGGCCGGTCCCTCCTCGGGCACCCGTGCGCCCAGCTTGCCCTCCCCCAGTTCGTGCGCGCCCTCGGCGAGCCGCCGCGCGGGCCGCACCATCCGCACACCGAGCCGGTCGGCGACGGCGACCGAGCCGACGACGAGGGCGGCCCCGACACCGGCGAGCACCGCCCAGGCCGTGCCCACGCCGTTGCTTACCTCGCTCCGGGGGACGTAGACCTCGACGACCGCGATGGCACCGGAACCGAGCGCGACCGGCTGGAGCAGCGCGGATCCGCCGGACACCGCGGTGGTGGAGGCGCGGCCCATCCGCCGGACGGTCGCGATGTCCGCCCCGGCGGCCCGGTGCCGGCCGATGTCGACGGCCCCGCCGCCCTCGGTCGCCGGGATGTGCACGGCCATCCGGCCGTCCGTACCCGCCGAGGCGACGACCCGTTCCAGCTGGTCGCGTTCGGTGGTGATGGACAGGGCGGGCGCGACGGCGGCGGCCTGCCGCTCGGCGTTGGAGAAGGCGCGGTCGCGGGCCATCTCCTCGACGACGAGTCCCAGCGGGACCGCGAAGGCGACGACCACCATGGTGGTGACCGCCAGGCAGACCTTGACCAGCGCCCACCTCATCGCCCCGGCTCCGCTCCGGGTGGCTCCAGCTTCACGCCCACGCCCCGCAGGGTGTGCAGGTAGCGGGGTCGCGCGGCGGTCTCGCCCAGCTTGCGCCGCAGCCAGGACAGGTGGACGTCGATGGTCTGGTCGTCGCCGTAGGACTGCTGCCACACCTGCGCGAGCAGTTCTCTGCGGGCCACGACGACGCCGGGCCGCCCGGCGAGGTAGGCGAGCAGGTCGAACTCGCGGCGGGTCAGGTCGAGTCGTACGCCGTCCAGTTCGGCCTGGCGGCGCAGCGGGTCGACGGTCAGCCCGCCGACGCGGAGGGCGGTGGACGGCGCGGTCCCGGCGGGGCCGGAGCGGACGCGCCGCAGCACGGCGGCCATCCGCGCCGAGAGGTGCTCGACCGAGAACGGCTTGGTCAGGTAGTCGTCCGCCCCGTCGTTGAGCAGCCGGACGATCTCCGCCTCGTCGTCCCGCGCGGTGGCGACGATGACGGGCACGTCGGTGATGCCGCGCAGCATCTTCAGGGCCTCGGCGCCGTCCAGGTCGGGCAGTCCGAGGTCCAGGACGACCACGTCGAAACGGAGGTGGGCGACCTCGCGCAGCGCCTCCAGCGCCGTACCGACGCTGCGCACGGTGTGCGAGGCGTCGGTCAGGTGACGGATGAGCGCCGAGCGTACGAACTGGTCGTCCTCGACCACGAGCACACTTGCCATGCGCCGCACCGTACGCCATACGGGCGGACGCGGTGCGAGCCTGTGGACGACGCCGGCGCGGACCCCACCGCCTGTGGACAACTCGCTCTCCCCGGCCCCTCGTCGGCCCCTCCCCGGCCGCTCTCCCGCGACGCCGGCGGGGCGCGTGCGGCAGGATGGCCCCGATGTACAGAGGAGTCGTTCACGTACTGGCGTGGTCGCTGGCGACGAGCGCCGCGGTCACGCTGTCGTGGTGGGGCGTCCACACGGTGATGGCGGGCACCGCCTACGACCCGCCGCGTGCCCTGCCCGTCACGGCGGCCGGTGCCGACGCGCGGCGGTCCGAGACGCCGGGCCCCTCCGCGCACCGCCCGGCACCGTCGAAGAGCCCGTCCGCCCCGCCGGCCGCTCCGGCCCGCACCCCGGCCCCGTCTTCCTCGAACGCCCGGGGTGCTTCCGGTGGTTCCGCGGACTCCGGCACCGCGAGGACCACGGCGCCGGCCGGCGACGGCGGTTCATCCACCGGGTCGGCGGGTTCCGCCGGTTCGGCCGGTTCGTCTGGCGGCTCCGGCGCCTCCGGACAGGTGAAGAGCTACGACACCGCGGGCGGGCGGGTGGTCTTCGACCTGGGCACGGCCTCCGCGACCCTCGTCTCGGCGACACCCGGCACGGGCTGGTCGATGCAGGTGTGGAAGACGGCGACCTGGATCCGCGTCGAGTTCACGTCGGGCACGGACCGGGTGTCGGTCATCTGCACCTGGCACGACGGCCCGCCGCGGGTGGAAGTGGGCGACTACTAGTAGTGCTTGGTCAGGTCCGTATCAGTGTGGGTATGTCGCGGTGGCAGGTGGGGCAGGCGCCGGCCCAGGTGGCGAGGAGTGTTTGGAGTTCTCGGACGACTTGGTAGAGGCTCAGGCCTGCGCCGCGTCTTTTGGGTCTCGTGCCAGTCGTTGCAGCGTGCAAAAGGCATGGGCGGCCGATACGAGGGTGACGTGGTGATGCCAGCCACCCCAGGTGCGGCCTTCGAAATGGGCCAGGCCCAGAGCCTGTTTCATCTCCCGGTAGTCGTGTTCGATGCGCCAGCGCAGCTTGACCAGCCGGACCAGGGTCGCCAGCGGCATGCCGGAGGGCAGGCTGGAGAGCCAGAACTGCACGGGTTCGGCTTCAGTGGCCGGCCATTCGGCCAGCAGCCAGCGTTCGGGCAGCTCAGGACCGTCGGTGGCCTGGCGGACACCGCGTCCGGCCGGGCGGATGCGCAGAGCCACGAACCGCGAGCAGATGCGTTTGAAGCCGCTGATTCCTTTGCCAGGGCGCGAGCCTTCTCGCCAGGACACCGGTCTCGCGGCCGTCCTGCCGGCCGCGATGACCAGGTCTTTGACGGTCTGCGCAGGCTCGGGATACTGCAACTGCGGTGGCCGGCCGGTGCCGGCGTAGGCGGGCTGGACGGGCCGGGCGTCGGCCGGGTGGGCGGTGTGACGGCAGGAAATGCCCACCGCGTAGGGCAGGTTGCGTTCTTCCAGGCCGTGGCGGAAGGCGGCGGCATCGCCGTATCCGGCGTCCGCGACGACCAGGGGAATGTCGATGCCCCACGACCTGCTCTCGTCGATCATGTCCAGGGCCAGCTGCCACTTCTCCACGTGCCCCACCTGGTCGGGGATGCCGCAGCGACTGCGGCGGGCGACCTTGACCGCATCGGCCTCCGGCGAGTCGGGATCCCACGAAGCGGGCAGGAACAGTCGCCAGTTCACCGCGGCCGAGGCGTGATCCCGGGCCAGGTGCAACGACACCCCGACCTGGCATTTGGTGACCTTGCCCGCGGTGCCGGTGTACTGCCGCGACACACACGCCGAGGCGTCCCCGTCCTTCAAAAAGCCGGTGTCGTCGACGATCAATGCCTCCGGACCGATCGCCTCGGTCATCCGCCAGGCCAGCCGGGCCCGGACATGGGCCGGATCCCACGGGCTGGAGGTGATGAAGTGCGCCAGCGCCTGACGGTTGCCGTCCTCACCCAGACGTGCCGCCATCGGCTCCACCGACTTACGCCGGCCGTCCAACAGCAGTCCCCGCACATACGCCTGCCCCCACCGCCGCTGATCCGCACGGAAGAACCCGTCGAACAACTCCGCCGCGAACGCCTCCAGATCCTCCCGGACCCCGGCCATCTCCTCAGGTGTCACACCATTCCAACGACGCTCGCGAGCAGTAGACACGCATGCACGAGTGAAGATGACCAAGCCCTACTAGGTCCTGTCACCAGGTTCCGGCCGCGCTCGGCTCGGTCCCGCGGTCGCCCGGGTCGCGCCGCCGGCTTGCGGGGTCAGTGGAAGACGGAGGGAGGCGGGGCCGGGGAGGCCACTGCCGCCGCGTCCGTCACGGGGACGGCCCCGCCCGTGAAGTCGATGAGCGCACGGCCGTGTTCGACCCGGGCGGGGTGCGGGTCGGAGGCGGCCCGACGGGTCAGCTCCGCGACCGGCAGCGGCAGGTCACGGGCGACGAGGACCGCGTTGCCGAAGCGCTTGCCGCGCAGCACCGCCGGATCGGCGACCAGGGCCAGTTCGGCGAAGCGGGCCGCGGCGGTGGCGATCTGGCCGCGCAGGTGGGCGAGCGGCGGCCCGTCGGCGAGGTTCGCGGCGTAGACGGCACCCGGCTTCAGGACCCTGCGGACCTCGTCCAGGAACTCCACCGAGGTGAGGTGCGCGGGGGTGCGTGCACCGCTGAACACGTCCGCGACGACGAGGTCGGCCCAGCCGTCGGGCACCTTCGCGAGCCCTTCGCGGGCGTCGGTGGACCGCACCCGGATCCGGGCGTTCGCGTCCAGCGGAAGCTCGCGGCGCACCAGCCGCACCAGGGCGGCGTCCCGCTCGACGACCTGCTGGGTGGAGCGGGGGCGGGTGGCGGCGACGTACCGGGCGAGCGTGAAGGCGCCGCCGCCGAGGTGGACGGCCTGGACCGGCTTCCCGGGAGGTGCGGCGAGGTCGATGACGTGGCCGAGCCTGCGCTGGTACTCGAAGGAGAGGTACGCCGGGTCGTCCAGGTCGACGTGCGACTGCGGTGCCCCGTCGATCAGCAGCGTCCAGGCCCGCGCCCGTTCCCGGTCGGGGACGAGCTGCGCGAGCCCGCCGTCCACCTGCTCGGCGACGGCCTGCTCGGACCCGCGCTCTCGGCGGGAGCTTCTGGACCTTCCCATCCCGCCATTGTCCCAGGCCCGCCGGAACCCTCAGCAGCAGCTGTCCGCGGCCTCGATCATCCGGGCCGCCTCGCCCAGCGCGCGGCGCAGCACCGCGGGGTCCGTCGCGCGGTCGGCCTCCCCGGGCGGGAGCAGCCAGTCCGAGCCCTCGACGGGGGGCTGGGGCGCCATCCGCAGGCCCCGGCCGTCCGTCCGCGTGCACGTGCTGCCCGGCAGGTCCCATGCCGCGGCCGTGCCCGCCGGGACCACGAACCCCAGCGTGTCACCGCCGTCGTCGTGCAGGACGGGACCCACCGCGTCGCCGGCCTCACGGCGCAGGATGTCGACCGCCTCCAGGCCCTGCCGGGCCGGCACCGTCACCAGGTCGCAGCCGGTTTCCGGCTCCGGCGGCCGACAGCGGTCGGCGCTCCCGTGAGCCTGCGTCCCGGACTCCACCACGGGTACCCCTCCTCGTGCGCGAGCGGGTCGGGAGTCGGGCGGCTCCCGGTTCGCACGGTTCAACGCGGGGGCGCGTCAACGGCTACGGCCGAAGTCAGCCACAAAGGATGGCAGTTCATGGCAGATCGTGGATGAGATATCCGGTTTGTAGCTAAACCCTGCGTGGCGGAGCGGACACAACCGGTACGTTCTTGCTCGTCGGAAACAGGGTGTCACCGGGGCAACCCGGGTAACTCACCTCGAATCCGGCATGGTTCGACGGTTCGCACGAGAGGGCCCGGCCATGGCGTCGTCAACGGTGACCTCGTCCCCGTCCCCCCGGCCACCGCGGCCGAACCTCGCCTTCCGGCACCTGCGCGGACAGCGCTCGCCGGCCGAGTTCGCCGCGGCGGTGCGGCGTGCCGCCCGCGAGATCGGCGAGCGGGTCAGCTGCGACGCGCGCTACATCGGCCGGGTGGAGGCGGGCGAGATCCGCTGCCCCAACTATGCCTACGAACGTGTGTTCCTGCACATGTTCCCCGGCCGCACCCTGGCCGACCTGGGGTTCGCGCCCCGTTCGTCCGTGCGCGGGCGGGCGTCGCGCGCCCCCGGGAGCGCCGAAGCGCCCGCCGTCGTGCCTCCCGCGCGCACGGACGGCGACCGGCACCACCCGTGGGACGAGCACCACCCGCACGACCGGCACGACCTGTACGACGGGCAAGACCTGTACCACCCGCACGAGGACCACGAGGAGAGCGACGTGCTGCGTCGCGCATTCATGACCCGCGGGGGCGCCACGGTGGCCGCCGCCTCGCTGGGCCCCCTGGGGCTCGCCGTCGACGCGGCGGCCGCGGACCGCGCCGTCCGCCGCGCCGGCGCGAGCGACGCGGGCGCCCTGGAAGAGGCCGTCCGCAGGATCCGGCTGCTCGACGACCGGCACGGCGCGGACGGCCTCTACCGGCGTGCGGCGGCTCCGCTGCGCGCCGCGTACGCCCTGCTCGACGCCGGCGCGACCCGGCAGGCCACGGCCGAACGGCTGCACGCGGGCGCCGGCGAACTCGCCATCTCGGTGGGCTGGCTGGCCCACGACTCGGGCCGCTTCGACGACGCGCGCTCGCATTACGCGGAGGCGCTGGCCACCGCCCGGATGACCGGAGACGCCGCCGTGGAGGCGCACGCGTTCTGCAACACGGCGTTCCTCGCGCGCGACGCCGGGCGGCCCCGTGAGGCGGTACGGGCGGCGCAGGCGGCGCAGCGTGCCGCCCGCGGGCTGGGCTCGGCCCGGCTGATGTCGCTGCTCGCGCTGCGGGAGGCCGGGGGCTGGGCGGGGCTCGCCGACCGCACCGGCTGCGCGCAGGCCCTCACGCGCGCGCAGGTGCTGTTCGGGCGGGGCCCCTCGGAGGCCGACCCGGAGTGGATGAGCTTCTACGGCGAGGCCGAGCTGGAGGGGCTCGAGGCCCAGTGCTGGTCGATGCTGGGCGACTGGCCGCGGGCGGCGCAGCACGCGGGGCGGGCGGCCCGGCTCCAGGACCCGCACTTCAGCCGGAACATCGCGCTGTACACGGCGGAACTCGCCGACGACCTCGCGCGCGGGGGCCGTCCCGACGAGGCGGCGGCGGCCGGGATGCGGGTCCTGGACCTGCTGGACCAGGTCCAGTCCTCGCGCATCCGCATGATGCTGGCGGGGACGGCGCGGGTGCTGTCCCCGCACCGCCGGGCGAGCGGCGTGTCGGCGTTCCTGGAGCGGCACGCGAGCACGCCCAGGACCGTGTGAGGCGCCCTACGCGGCCAGGTGCCCGACGTCGTTCCAGCTCTCCAGGGCGGGTTCGCCGTACGCCCAGCCGAGCACCGACAGCGACGTGGGGTTGAGGCGGACGCGCGCGGCGAAGTCGAGCGGCAGGCCGAGCCACCGGGCACCTATCGACCGCAGGATGTGCCCGTGGGCGAAGACCAGCACGTCGCGGTCCTCGGCCCGTGCCCAGGCCACCACCTCGTCGGCCCGGGCCGTCACCTCGGCGAGGGTCTCCCCGCGCGGGACGCCGTCGCGCCAGATGAGCCAGCCGGGATTCTCCGCCTGGATCTGCTCGGGCGTCATGCCCTCGTAGGCGCCGTAGTCCCACTCCATGAGGGTGTCCCAGCACATCGCGCGCTCGCCGAAGCCGGCCAGTTCGCACGTCTCGCGCGCGCGTGCCAGCGGACTGGTGCGGACCTCGACACCGGGCAGGCCGTCGAAGGGGGCCCGGCGCAGGCGCTCGCCGAGCAGTTCGGCGCCCCGCCGGCCCTCCGCCAGGAGGGGCACGTCCGTCCTGCCGGTGTGCTTGCCGGACAGCGACCACTGGGTCTGTCCGTGCCGGGCCAGCAGGATGCGCGGTGCCATGAGCAGCCTTTCCGGGAAAAAGTGAGATCTTCGGGCGGGACCTTCCCATCATCGCGCACCCTGTGCGGGAGCAACCCGGGGGGCGGTGTTCGCGTCTTCGAGGGCCGGGGCGCCCCGCGCGGGCGGGCGCGGAGACCGTAAAGTGTCACGACCGGCCGGGGACCGTCCCACGTCGCCGGGCGCCGCAGCGACGAGTAGTAGAGCGACCTGAAGGGGGAGGGGCATCGGATGCCGCAGACCGAGGCACCGGCACCTGCACCGCGTACCGAGGCGGCCCCGCGGACCCGGCTTCGCTGGTGGACCGAAGTGCCGCTGATCCTGCTTGTCTACGGCTGCTACACGGCCGGCCGGCTGCTGGTCCGCGGTGACGTCTCGGGCGCCGTCGACCACGGGCTGTCGATCCTGCGCCTGGAGAAGGTGCTCCGGCTCAACTTCGAACACCCGCTCAACCGGTTGTTCACCCGGGAACCCTGGCTCGGCGTCCCGGCCGACTTCTGGTACGCGTCACTGCACTACGTGGTGACACCGGTCGTCCTGGTGTGGCTCTTCCGCAGCCGCACCGCCATCTACCGCACGGCCCGCACCTGGCTGATGACCTCCACGTTCATCGGCCTGATCGGCTTCACGCTGCTGCCGACCTGCCCGCCCCGCCTGCTCTCGCCGGACCACGGCTTCGTGGACACCATGGCCCACTACAGCTCGTACGGCTGGTGGGGCGGTGACGCCAGCGCGCCGCGCGGCATGGGCGGGATGACCAACCAGTACGCGGCCATGCCCAGCCTGCACGTGGGGTGGGCGCTGTGGTGCGGGGTGATGCTCTGGCGGCACGGCGGCACCCGCTGGACGAAGGCGGCCGGTGTCGCCTACCCGCTGCTGACCACCCTCGTGGTCATGGGCACGGCCAACCACTACTTCCTCGACGCGGTCGCGGGTGTCGCCGTGATGGGCGTCGGACTGCTGCTCGGCCCGGTCGTGACCCGCTCCGTGGACCGGGCCCGGGCGGTCCTGGCCGTGCGCGTCCCGGCCCTCGCCGGCCGCCCGGACGGCGAGATCTCACCGATTGTCAGTGGCGGGTGCCAGACTTCGGCGGGTGAGCGAATTCCACGGCAGCGCGAAACACGGCTCGGTTCCCCGGCCGAGCCGGGTGCCTCCTCCCAGGACGCGGAGGACGGCGCTCCGGCACCAGCTCGCTGAGCTGCGCGGCAGCGGCGTACCGGCGCGTGCGCTGGACGCCCGCGCGCTGGCGGCCCTCGCCGCCAACCCGGGCTGCAGACGGCGCGCGATCCTGGACGGCGCGGGCGTGGACAAGACGGCGCTCGCGGGCGCGCTGGGCGCGCCGTCCGCGTTCGGCCAGTCCCAGTTCGCCCTCACCCGGGGCAACGCGTTCGAGGCCCGGGTCAAGGCGGACGGCGGCGCGGAGCTGCTGCGGCTGGTGCACGGGCGGCTGGACCCCGCGGCGGAGCCGCCGCGCGAGGCGGACGTCCCCGACCTGACCGCCGTCGGTCCCGAGGGACGCGCGGCGCGCACCGCGCTGGCGCTGCGCGAGGCCACCGAGGCGCGCGCCTGGACGCTGCTGGACCATCCGCTGCTCGCCCTGGACGTGGCGGGCTCCCCCGCCTTCCTGGAGCCGGACGCGGTGGTCGTCCACCCGGACGGCACGTGGACGGTCGTGGAGATCAAGTCCTTCCCGATGCTGGACGGCTCCGCGGACCCGGCGAAGGTCGGCGCCGCGGCCCGCCAGGCCGCGGTGTACGTCCTGGCCCTGGAGGACGTCGCCGCGCGGCTCGGCCAGGAGACGGCGCCCGCCCCGCGCGTGCGCCCCCGGGTCCTGCTGGTGTGCCCCAAGGACTTCTCCAACCTGCCCACCGCCCGCGCCGTCGACGTGCGCAAGCAGCGCGCGGTGACCGCCCGCCAGCTCACCCGGCTGACCCGGCTGCAGGACATCGCCGACCTGCTCCCCGAGGGCGTGTGCTTCTCCCCCGAGCTGCCCCGCGAGGAGCTGGCGGCGGCGGTCGAGGCGGTCCCCGCCGCCTACGCCCCCGAGTGCCTGTCCACCTGCGAGCTGGCCTTCCACTGCCGGGCCCGGTCGCGCGCCGGGGGCGCGGTGACCGCGCTGGGCCGCTCGGCCCGTGCCGAACTGGGCGGCCTGACGACCGTCGAGGACGTGCTGGCCGCGGCCCACGGCGAGGCGGGCGACCCGGACGATCCGGCGGTGGCCGCGCTGCGCCGGGCGGCGGTGCTGCGGGCGGAGGCGCTGAGCGGCCACCCGCGGGCCGCGTCCGGCCGGCAGGACGCCGCGCAGGCCGCCGGCCGGCGGGAGGCCGCATGTCGCTGATCACCACCCTCGCCCGCCTGGAGGCCGTGCGGTCCGGGCGGGCCGAGCCCGCCGCGACCGTCCGGCACCGGCACCTGTCCGAGCGGCCCCTGGTGTGCGTGCCGCTCACCACCGCGGGCGAGGCGGGCGCCCCGCTCGGCGCGCTCGTCGGCACCGACCGGGACGCGCCACGGCTGCTGGTGGTGCCGCAGCCGCGCGACCGGGATCTGCGGTTCGCGTTCCTCGCCGAGCTGGCCGACGTCGTCCTGCCGTACGTCGACTCCTGCGCGGAGGCGGTCGAGGCAGCCGAGCGCAGCGAGACCGACCCGGAGACGGGCAAGCGGGTCAAGGTCGAGGTCGAGCTGTGCGCGGACGCGCCCCAGTTGATCGTGCCCAGCCGCGCGGGCATCGATTTCGTACGCCTGCTCGGACGTTCGATGCGGTTCAGGCGCACCGCCGAGCAGGATCCGGAGACTCCGCACCCGGCGCCGCCGCGTGTGCCGCTGCTCGGGCGGTGGCTGACCCACTTCGGGGAGCGCGCCCGGGTGCCCGGCTCCTCGCTGCTGCTGGCCCTGACCGACGTCCTGGCCCTGCACTGGACCACCGGCCAGTCCGCCCTGGAGGACCAGCACCTGGGCGCGCTGCTGGCGTGGATCGCCCCGCCGGCCGGCCTCTCGGGCGCCGAGGCGGCCCTGCGGGCGGAGCGGGAGCGGGACGCGGCCGGGCAGTTGCTCTGCCCGCCCGCGGGCCCGGCCACCGACCCCGCCTTCGACAACAAGCTCCTCGCCCCGGCCATCGAGCGCTACGACCGCGCGCGCGGCGCGCTGGCCGCCGCCGAGGACGGACTGGAGGCCGACGAGCGGCTGGGCGCCCTCACCGAGGCCGAGCAGCACATCCGCGACCTCGTCCGCCGCTGCGCCCTGCCCACCTGGGAGAAGGTCTGGGAGGGCCTCGACCTGCTGCGGGCCCTGCCCGAGGGCGCGCGCGTGCAGGAGCGGTGGACCCGCGACCGCTGGTCGTTCACCGGCCACCGCGACCGGGTGCTCGCCGGGGAGCCGCCGCAGCCGCGCCGGGACGACGCGGTCACCGCGGCGAACAAGCTGGCCGCGCGCGAGCGGGAGCAGGCCCGGCTGGACGCCCAGCAGGCGCTGGACGACCCGCTGGTCATGGCCGGGCGGCGGCTGGCCGGGGAGGCGTTCGCGGGCGAGGTCACGGACGTGACCATGGCGTACAGCGAGGGCAGGCGCCCCGGCCCGCGCCCGCTGGTCACCGTCCGCACCGACGACCGGCCGCACCTGGGCGAGCGGGTGAAGGTGTACCGCTCGCTGGACGGCAGGCCGCAGTCGGCGCAGGTCGTCGCCCGCGAGGAGGACGGCACGCTGATCGTGCTGCGGATCCTCGACAAGATGGGCCGCGGCAAGGAGCCCGAGGCCGGTTCCGTGCCGGAGAAGGGCGACCGGGTCTGCTTCACGCTCTTCGAGCACGAGCAGCGCGGCGGGGCGAAGCTGCCCGACCCGGAGAACACCCCGTGGACGCACGGCGGCCCGCCGGGCGAGGAGAACGCGCCGGAGGCCCCGGACCCGGTGACCGAGGAGGACCTGCTGTGACCGCCCCCGCCGAGGAGACCACCGCCGGCCGCGGCGCGCCCGGGGGCGGCTTCGACCCCGGTGCGGCGGCCGCCCGCGCCACCGAGGCGATCCTCTCCGACACCCTGCGCGGCGCGCACCGCGGTGTCGTCGTCGACTCCCCTCCGGGGGCCGGCAAGTCGACGCTCGTCGTCCGTGCCGCGCTGGAGCTGGCCGACGCCGGGCGGCCGCTGATGGTGGTCGCGCAGACCAACGCGCAGGTCGACGACCTGGTCCTGCGGCTGGCTCAGAAGAACCCCGACCTGCCCGTCGGCCGGCTGCACAGCAGCGACGCCGACGCGTACGACAAGGCGCTCGACGCCCTGCCGAACGTCCGTACGTCGGCGAAGGCCGCCGACCTCGCCGGGCTCGACGTCGTGCTGTCCACCGCCGCGAAGTGGGCGCACGTGAAGGTCGACGAACCATGGCGGCACGCGATCGTCGACGAGGCGTACCAGATGCGCTCGGACGCGCTGCTGGCCGTGGCCGGGCTGTTCGAGCGGGCGCTGTTCGTGGGCGATCCCGGCCAGCTCGACCCGTTCTCGATCGTGGGCGGCGACCAGTGGGCGGGGCTGTCGTACGACCCGTCGGCCTCGGCGGTGACGACGCTGCTGGCGCACAACCCGGAGCTGCCCCAGCACCGGCTGCCGGTGTCGTGGCGGCTGCCCGCGTCGGCCGCGCCGCTGGTCTCGGACGCGTTCTACCCGTACACGCCGTTCCGCAGCGGCACGGCGGCCGGGGACCGGCGGCTCACGTTCGCGGTGCCCTCGGACGGCTCGGGCCCCGACCGGGTGATCGACGAGGCCGCCGCGTCCGGCTGGGGCCTGCTGGAGCTGCCCGCCCGGCACACTCCGCGCACCGACCCGGAGGCGGTACGGGCGCTCGCGGCGGTCGTGGCCCGGCTGCTGGAGCGGGGCGGTGCGGCCGTCTCGGAGCGGGACCCGGACCCGGCGCCGCTGACCGCCGACCGGATCGCCGTCGGCACGGCCCACCGCGACCAGGCGGCGGCCGTCCGCGCGGCCCTCGCCGAGCTCGGTGTCACGGATGTCACCGTGGACACGGCCAACCGGCTCCAGGGCCGGGAGTTCGACGTCACCGTCGTCCTGCACCCGCTCTCGGGCCGCCCCGACGCCACGGCCTTCCACCTGGAGACCGGCCGCCTGTGCGTCCTGGCCTCCCGCCACCGGCACGCCTGCATCGTGGTCTGCCGCGCGGGTGTGAGCGAACTCCTGGACGACCACCCGTCCACGGAACCGGTCCAGCTCGGTGTCACGGTGAAGTTCCCGGACGGCTGGGAGGCCAATCACGCGGTCCTCGCCCGCCTGCACGAACACCGGATCGCCTGGCGACCCTGACCCACGAGCCGGCCCCGACGCGGAGCCGCCCGGCCGGCCGTCTGCCCGACGACGACCGGCGACCACCTGGCGGAAACCGGGCGCCGACTGCCACCCCTCCCCGCCGGACGGCGTCCGGCGCCCCGCCGGAGGCGGGCGACCGGCACAGCCCGGACGGCTGGGAGGCCAATCACGCCGTCCTCGCCCGCCTGCACGAACACCGGATCACCTGGCGACCCTGACCCACGAGCCGGCCCCGACACGGAGCCGCCCGGCCGGCCGTCTGCCCGACGACGGCCGGCGACCACCCGGCGGGGACCGGACCCTGACCCCGGTCCCGGGGGCGCGCGGGAACATCCCACGGGCGCGTGGGCTTGAGAAGGTCCGGGGATGGGCAGGGACCGCCCGGCCCCTTGCGCATGCGCGAGACAATGGACGGTGGCCTTCCAGAGGAGGGCGCCACCGGAAACCGTACGAGGAGGAGAAGACATGGCGGAGCCCACGCCGCGTCGGAACGAACCGCGGCTACGCCCCGCGCCCCTGCTCTTCGAGCCCGCCGCGGCCGCCGCCGACCCCGAGCACTTCTTCGACCTTGAGTCGATCGACGATCCGCGGGCGCTGCTGGAGCGCGCGACCGAGCTGACGCTGGCGTTCCGCGCGGCGGCCGACCGCGCCGTGGAGTTCCAGGCGGTCGCCGCGGCCCAGCTCGCCGACCCGCGCCGCTTCGACCGGCTGAGCCCGGCGGCCATCGCCGAGCGGGCGGAGTGGACCGAGGACTACGCCAAGAAGATGGTCGAGTTCGGACGGGACCTGCTGCGCGGCGCCGAGGGCAGCGCGCACGCCAACCCCGCCGACCCCGTCTGACGGCCCCGGCTCCCCGCGGCGCCTTCGCCCTGCCTGCTGGCATATGCCAGCGGGGCAAGATACTCCCTTCGGCCCTTCCGTGTCCCGATTTCCCGCAACCGTGTGGAAGCGGGCCCTCACGGTCGGTAGACGTAACAGTCATGAGCCGCACAGGGACACGCCCCTCCCCCGCCCACCCCGACCTCGCGACCGGCAGCCGGTGCGCCCCCGCGGGGGCCCGCACCCCCGCAGCCACCCCCGTCGGCGCCACCGAGGTCACGACCCCCACAGATGTCACCGGCATCACAGGCGTCACCAAGGTCACCGGTGTCACCGCGGACGGCGCCGCATGGCTCGCCTCCGCCGGGACGTACCCCCGCAGCACGCTCGCCCACTGGCGCGAGCGCCCCGACGCCCCGGTCGTGCTGCCCTGCGGCTCGGTCTTCGACGTGGTCAACGTGCCCGCGATCTTCGGCCGCCGCATGCTGGACCGGCTCTGGGACGAGGGGCCCGGCTCGGGACCGGTCGCCGTCCACCGGGGACGGATGCTGCTGTTCGCCTCGCCGGGCACCGCGCACCGGCTGTCCTCGCTGCTGGAGTGGGAGGAGTGGGGCTCCCGGGACCGGGAGGACGGCGGCGGCCGCGCCGGCGGCGTGCCTCCGCTGCTGTGCCACGGCAACGGCGACGCCGTGACCGTCCCGGCGCCCGTCGGCTCCAGCGCCGCCGTGCGCTCCGCCTCCCGCTGGCTGGTCGCGCCGGACACCCGTCACCCGTGGCTGCCGGGCCCCGAGATCATGGTGTGGGCGGCCGTACGGGCGGCGCGGTCGGCCGTGCGGATTTCGATTTTTCCTCCCGCCGATCAGGATGCTAATGTCTACGACGTCAGCAGGCGCCGCTAGCTCAGTTGGTTAGAGCAGCTGACTCTTAATCAGCGGGTCCGGGGTTCGAGTCCCTGGCGGCGCACGATGACGAAGGCGATACGGGTTCGCGAGAGCGAGCACGTATCGCCTTCCTCGTTCTCCCCCCGGCCCCGGTGCGTCCCCTCGCCGGTGTGGTCCCCGCCTTCGCCCGGCCCCTCAGCCCGGTGTGATCCTCACGGTGTACGCCCCCGAGGCCGTACGGTCCTCGACCTCCACGCGGACACCGTCCCCCGGCACGGTGTAGCTCTCCCCCACGTCGACGGGCGCGTCGGCGAGCGGCGGGTAGACGGAGCTGTCCGCGCAGGCGCTGGTGTGCGGATGGGCGTCGAGCACCTGTACGGCTCCGCCCCCCGACTCCGCGTCACCGCGCACCCGGTACACCAGCACGCCCGGCCGGCACCCGGTGACGTCGTTGCCCACCGGGGCCCGCGCCTCCACGGCCAGCACCCGGTCGCTCCCGGTCCGCACCACCGCGAGTTTCGTGCCGCCGCCCAGCCCGAACAGCGGAACCCCGGCCGCGCCCGGGCCGGCCTCCCCCGCCGCCTCCCCCGGTCCCGGCGCCTCCGTGCCGGGCGGCCCCGCCTCGACGGGCTCCAGCGTCAGCCGGGTCGGCCCGCTGCCGCGCACGCAGGTCACCTGGCGGGGGTCGAGCCAGCCGAGCTTCCACTTGTGCCAGGCCAACAGGTCGGGAGAGAGGGCGAACTGGCTGCCCATCAGGTCCCAGTCGCCCACGTACGTGTCCCAGTCGCCCTTGTCGTCGGCCGGCCGGTGGTACAGGTCCGGCAGGTCGAAGACGTGCCCCGTCTCGTGGGCGAGCACCAGCCGGTCCGGCGGGTGCCGTTCGAACACCGTGACCACCCGCCGGATGTCCGTACCGTCGGCCCGCAGCGGGGTGTTCAGGTTGATGACCTTCGTGGCGTCGGAGTCGACGCCGGGGGCGTCCGGGTCGGCCACGAGGTAGACGATGTCGTAGCGGGAGAAGTCGACCTCCGGGTCCGCGACGGCGACCGCGTCCCGCAGGTAGGCCGCCCGGTCCTCGGCGTCCCAGTCGCGGTGCATGGCGTACGCCGTGGACGGCCGCGGCATCCGGATCCAGTGCCGCAGCGGGTGCGGGCGCAGCGTGAACCTGCCGTAGGAGGCCTGGCGGTAGAACCGGCTGGTGGCCGGGAAGTGGTCGGCGGCCAGTTCGGCCGGGGTGGTGAGCGGGGCGGCGTCCGGGAAGGACAGGAAGATCATCACGGCGTCGAGCGTCCTGGCCGGACGGACGTAGGAGGGGTTCCAGGTGTCGACGCCCTCGGAGTGGTGGGCGTCGGTCCTGCGGAGCGCGCAGGGTGTGGTCGAGAAGGGCTCGGCGACCGAGGGGCCGCTGAGGATCGAGGTGGCGGCGACCGCCGAGAGGGTGGTGAACACCGCGGCCGTGCTCCGCAGTCGGGGGCGGGTGCGCGCACGGCTCAGCGCCTGGAAAGCGTCACGGCCGAGCGCTTTCAGGGGGAGCTGACGCGGCACAGGGACCTCCGGGTGCGGTTCGCGGGGACACCGCACCCAGCCTGTGGGAGTTTGGAGGAGTACGCCCTGTTTGTCTGCACCGGAAGGGTGATCGCAAGGGTGACCGGACGCGCACGAGGCATGCGTTCACGGCCTGTGGAGCCGTGGCGCCGCACCGTCCCGACGGGAGCGGCACCCCCCGGCCCGCTCACGGAACGTCACAAGTGGTCGCGCCCCTGCGGAACCCGTCCAGGTGTGGGCAGAAACGATCTGGCAGGAGGGGCGCACGCCGGGCGGAAACGGTGAACGGCTGGAAGGGGCACCGTGCCAGCCTCTATGATCGGCACACTTTCCTGGCACTTTCCTGCGCGGACACGGGCCGGGCGGCCGTTCCCCTTCGGCCGGCCACCCGACGAGACCGATACGAAGACCGAGTGCACTGCGGGAGCGAGCGGTGAGCGGAACGTCCGAAGGGCCGACGCCCACGGCAGACTGCATGCAGCCGAAAGTCACACAGAGTGATCTTACGACGGCTAGGGGTGCCGAACCGCCCGTGACCGGCGTCGGCGAGTGTGTCGTCACGGAACCAGCGTCGGGACACACCTCCGAGCACGCCCCGGAGCGTGCGCCGGTGCTCAGCCCGGTCCGCGGCCCGGAGCCCGGATTCACTCCAATGGCGGAACCCGGGCCCTCGCGGCCGTACTTCACCGGTACGGCCCACTCCCCGGAGACTTTCCCCTCCGCCTCCGCCCCGGTCCCGCAGCCCTTCCGGTCGGTCTTCGACGCCGCCCCGCTCGCGATGGCGGTCGTCGACCGCGAGGGCCTGGTCGTCAGCGCGAACGACACCTTCGGCGTGCTGGTCGGCGCGTCTCCGGAGGAACTCGCCGGGCAGGTGGCCGCCGACCTGGTCGGCCTCGCTTCCGACGCCCGCACCTGGCAGGCCTACCGCGAGGTGCTGCGCGGCCGGCAGGCCCGGCTGCGCTGCACCCGCCGCCTCAAGCAGCCCGACGGCCGCTCGCTGTGGGCCCAGGTCACGGTCGCGCCGCTGCCGCCGGAGAACCCCGCCGGGCACCCGGACACCCGCGAGCCCGCGCCCGGAACCCCCGGCGGACTCGCGCCCCACGCCCCCGGCGTCCTGCTCCTGTCCGTCGCCGACGTCAGCGCGCGCCGTGAACTCCAGGCCCGGCTGCGGCACTTGCGGATGCACGACCCGGTGACCCGGCTGCCCAACCGCACCCTGTTCTTCGAGCGGCTGTCGGCCGCCCTGGAGGCGGAGGCGTACGAGCGCGGCGGAACCGGCCGGATCGGCCTGTGCTACCTGGACCTGGACGGGTTCAAGGCGGTCAACGACACCCTGGGGCACCGGGTCGGCGACCGGCTGCTCGCGGCGGTGGCGCGGCGGCTGACCGGCTGCGCGGACGAGGCCGGTCACGGGCGCGGCAGCACGCCGCTGGTGGCCCGGCTCGGCGGCGACGAGTTCGCGCTGCTCGTGGAGGACTCCACCGGCACCGAACAACTGGCCGACCTGGCCGAGTCGGCGCTCACCGCCCTCCAGGCGCCGTTCGAGATCTCCGGCCGGCGGCTGTCGGTGTCGGCGTCGATCGGCGTGGTCGAGCGGCAGGCGGCGGGGACGTCGGCCACCGCCCTGATGCAGGCGGCCGATACGACCCTGTACTGGGCGAAGGCCGACGGCAGGGCCCGCTGGACCCTGTTCGACCCGGAGCGCAACGCGCACCGCATGACCCGCCAGGCGCTCGTCTCCACGCTGCGCGCCGCCGTGGAGCGGGGCGAGTTCACACTGGAGTACCAGCCGCTGGTCGCCATGGAGGACGGGCGGCTGCGCGGGGTGGAGGCACTGGTGCGCTGGCGGCACCCGCAGTTCGGTGTCCTGACGCCAAATCGGTTCATCACACTGGCGGAGGAGGACGGTTCGATCGTGCCGCTGGGCCGCTGGATCCTGGCCACCGCCTGCCGGCAGGCCCGGCGCTGGCAGCTGGACCACCCGGACGAGCCGCCGATCTTCGTCAGCGTCAACGTCGCGGTCCGCCAGGTGTGGGACTCGGACCTGGTCGAGGACGTCGCCCAGGTGCTGGCGGAGACGGGGCTGGCGCCGGGTCTGCTGCAACTGGAGCTGACCGAGTCCGCGGTGATGGGCTCGGCGGGACGGCCGCTGGAAGCGCTGCGGGCGCTGAGCGACATGGGCGTGCACATCGCCATCGACGACTTCGGCACCGGCTACTCCAACCTCGCCTACCTCAGCCGGCTGCCGGTGTCGGTCCTGAAGCTGGACGGCTCGTTCGTCCGGGGCTTCCAGTACGGGCAGCCGTGCGAGGGGACGGCCCAGGAGACGGCCCAGGCGCCGAGCCCCGCGGACGAGGTGATCGTCGAGGCGATGATCCAGCTCGCCCACCGGCTGGGGCTCACCGTCACCGCCGAGTGCGTGGAGACCTCCGACCAGGCCAGCCGGCTGCGCCGCATCGGCTGCGACACCGGGCAGGGCTGGCTGTACTCCCGCCCGGTGTCACCGGACCGCATCTCCGAACTGCTGGACGGCCACGCCTGCGGGCGCCACTGAGCCTCGGCGAGCACCGCCGGGCCCCGCAGGCGCCACCGGCCTCCGCGCGGGGCCGGGCCCCGGCGGGAGTGCGACGGGCGTGGGCGGACAAGTCCTAGTTGAGCATGTGGGCGGCCTGGACCTGATGGACGTGGATGAGGACGTCGTGGGTCTGGGTGAGGCGGATCTGGGGGGCGTCGGCGATGCCGGGGTAGGTGGCGCCGATGTTCTTGACGGTGTGGGGTTCGGCGAGCCAGGCGCGGGCCGCGGTGGGGGGCGGTGCGCAGGTCGACGACGTAGTCGCAGGTGGCAGAGTCGGCCCTGGCGCACAGTCCCGAGACCGGGTGTCACTGCGCTCGCGCTGCGGCGCCGGCCTCACGGCGGCCTTCCCCGGGATCGAGCAGGCGGCTCGGGACCAGTGCCGGCGGGAACGGGGCTGGACTGCGAGCCGGTGGTGGGAGAGGAGGGATGGGCGGTGTTCGAGCGGCTCCGGGGCCGCGCGGCCGTACGCGGCGCAGAAGGGCCCTTGGTGCAGCGGCCTGCAAGGGCGGCCCGGCCGGCAGGCCTTCATCCGCCGGTGGTTCGTCGAGACGCCGACGCAGCGTGCCTGGTCGGTCGTCAGCTTTTCGCTGCGGTGGCCGCCTCATGGACCGGCTGGGCCGTCCTCGGCCGCCATGGTCGGACGGTGGGCGTGGCCGGTGTTCGGGCCGGGCGCGTTCAAGAGGACCGGGTTCTCAGCTGTCGCCGCCGGCGCACTGGGCCCGGCTGCCGACCCGCTGCTTCTCCTTCTTTGCCCTGCACCGGCCTGCGGCAGAAGGCTCTTTGCGGGTCGTGCAGCGGTCGGCAGCCGCTTCGCCACCACGTTCGCGGCGAAGCGGACACCGACCGCGACCGTCGGCAGCCGTGGACGGTCCGGCTTCGCGTACCCGTCCTCTCCTAGGTCCTGTCGTCACATTCCCGTCGTCCGCCCGGAGGGCGGGCCTCGCGGCGTCAGGTGCGTGCTCTCGGCGTGCCGGGCCCTGACCCTCGTACTGGACGTACTCGGGTCTGGGCCCGGTGCGGCGAGAGTGCGTGCATGGCGTCGCGAGGCAGGCGGGAATGTGACGACAGGGCCTAGCGCCGGGCCTCCCACCTGCGGTTTCCCGCCGGGGAGTGGGGGGATAACCCCACCTCCGTTCCGCCGGTGGCCCGCATGGTCCGCGCGGCCCGTGCCTCCTAGGTTTGAGGACGTTGACCACGAGCGCCGCAGAACCGAAGGAAGACCCCTCCATGGCACGCCACCGAGACCACAGGACCGACGGGCCCGGAAGGGCCCCGAACACCGCAGCCCCCTTCACCGCGCACCCGTACGGCTCGGCCCCGCACCTCGGGGCCCCGTCCGCGGAGCCCGCGATCGAACTGCGCGGTGTGCGCCGGATCTACGGAAGCGGCGCGGCGACGGTGCACGCGCTGCGCGGGATCGACCTGGCGCTCGCCCGCGGCAGCTTCACCGCCGTCATGGGCCCCTCCGGCTCCGGCAAGTCCACCTTCCTGCAGTGCGCGGCGGGCCTGGACCGCCCGGACGAGGGACAGGTCCGGCTCGGCGGCGAGGACATCACCACACTGAGCGAGGACCGGCTCACCAAGCTGCGCCGCTCCCGCATCGGCTTCGTCTTCCAGTCCTTCAACCTGCTGCCCTCGCTGAGCGTCGAGCAGAACGTGCTGCTCCCGCAGCGCCTCGCCGGGAAGCGCCAGGACCGGGCCAGGGCGCGGGAACTGCTCACGCGGGTGGGCCTGGGCGAGCACGCGTCGCGGCGCCCGGGACAGCTGTCCGGCGGCCAGCAGCAGCGGGTGGCGATCGCCCGCGCGCTGATCACTCACCCGGACGTGGTGTTCGCCGACGAGCCGACCGGCGCGCTGGACACCACCACCGCGCACGAGGTGTTGGACCTGCTGCGGCAGGCCGTGGACTCGCTCGGCGCGACCGTGGTCATGGTGACCCACGACCCGGTGGCCGCCTCCTTCGCCGACCGGGTGCTGTTCCTGGCCGGCGGCGCGATCGCGGACGACCTGCCGTACCCGACCCCGCAGACCGTCGCGGACCGGATGATCGCGCTGACCGCCCACCCGGTGGGAGCGGCGGCATGACGAACGGACTCGCCCGCGCCTCGGTGCGCTTCCGGCCCGGGTCCTTCGTGGGAACCCTGGTCGCCCTGCTGCTGGGCGCCGCCGTGGTGGTGGCCTGCGGCACGCTGCTGCAGACCGGCCTGACCGCGAGCCTGAAGCCCGAACGGTACGCCGCTGCCCCCGTGGTGGTCGCAGCCGACCAGGCGGTCAGGATCGAGCACAAGACCGGTGGGGAGACCGAAACCCAGGAGCAGGCCACCCCGGAACGGGCCCGCACGGACGCCGCACTGGTCGGCCGGCTGACCGCCCTGCCCGCGGTCGCGGCGGCCCGCCCCGACACGGCCATCCCGCTGCCCGCCGGGAAGAGGACACCGGCCATGACCGGCCGGGGCTTCGCCGCACTCGGGATCGCCGGACCCGGCGACAAGCTGGTCGAGGGCCGCGCACCCGGCGCGAACGAGATCGTGCTGGACACCGACACGGCGCGTGCCGCCCATCTCGCTCCCGGCGCGAGCCTCGCGCTCACCGCGCCCGTCGGCACCGCGCACTACCGGATCTCCGGTCTGGCCGCCGCCCAGCGGAGCGGCCCCACCGCCTGGTTCGCCGACACCACCGCCGACCGCCTCTCCGGCCACCCCGGCCGCATCGACGCCATCGCGGTGCAACCCCGCGAAGGCGTTCCCACCACCGAACTGGCGGCCCAGGTCCGCCGGGCCCTCGGCGGCGACGCCAGGACCTTCACCGGGGACGACCGGGGCACCGTCGAACACCCCGCCCTCAGCAGTGCCCGCAGCATGCTGACGGCCCTCGGCGGCACCTTCGGCGGCTACGCCACCATGACCGCCGTGTTCGTGGTGATGAGCACCATCGCCCTCGCCACGGGCCAGCGCGCCCGCGAATTCGCGCTGCTGCGCGCCATCGGCGCCACCCCACGCCAGATCCGCCGCACCATCGCCACCGAGGCGATGCTGGTAGCGCCCCTCGCCGCCGCGCTCGGCGTCCTGCCCGGACTGGCCCTCGCCCACTGGTGGTTCGGCCAGCTGGCCGACCGTGGCGCCGTACCCGCAGACGTCCGTCTCGACATCGGCCCGCTGCCGATGCTCGCCGCCGTGCTCCTGTGCACCCTCGCCGCGCTGACCGCCGGCTTCCTGGCCGCCCGCCGCCCCTCCCGGATGCGGGCCGCCCAGGCACTCGGTGACGCCGCCGTCGAAACACCCCGCCCCGGCAAGGTGCGCACCGTCCTCGGCGTGCTCTTCGCCGCCGGCGGCTGCACGGCCGCCGTCGTTGCCAACGCCCTGGACGGCGAGAAAGCCGCCCAGACCGCACTCGGCGTGGTGATGTGCTTCATGATGACCGTCGCCCTGCTCGGTCCCCGGCTCGCCGCAGCAGCCGCCGCTCTGCTCGGCGCCCCGCTGCGGGCCGGCGGCGCGCCCGGCTCGCTCGCCGCCGACAACGCCCGCGCCAACGCCCGCAGACTGGCCTCCGCGATCACCCCCATCGTTTTGGTCACCGCCTTCTGCGGCACCCTGCTGATCCTCCAGAGCACCGTGCGCCACACCACCGGCGAGAACGTCAAGGCCGGCGTCACCGCCGACCACGTGATCGCCACCACCGGCCCCGGCCTGCCCGCCGGAACCGCGGAGACGGCCGCCCGGGTGCCCGGTGTGGACACCGCCATCGGCCTGCTGCGCACCGGCGTGGTCTACGAGAGCGGCGACATGCTGAGCTCCGCCCCCGTCCTCGGCGTGGGCGGCGACCCGGCCCGGCTGCCGAAGGTGCTCGACCTCGACGTGCGCACAGGTGCCCTCGCCGACCTCGGCCGCGCCCCTGACACGATCGCGCTGAGCACAACCCTGTCCAGCGCGCTCGGCGCGAAGGTCGGCGACCGGGTGCCGCTGTGGCTCGGCGACGGCACCGCGGTCCGGCCCGCGGTGGTCGCGGTGTACGAGCGAGGGCTCGGCGTCGGCCAGGCGCTGCTGCCCCGGGCCGCGGTCGCATCGCACGTCACCGCCGCCTACGACAGCCAGGTGCTGGTCGCCGCCGCGCCGGGCGCCGACCGCGCGGCCCTGGCCGCCGGCCTGGGCGCGCTGCCCGGGACGGCCGTGACCGACCGGGCCGGGTTCGTCGCCCAGGCGGACAAGGACCTGGAAATCAGCGGCTGGGCCAACACCGTGATGGCGGCCGTGCTCGGCGGGTTCGCCGCCGTCAGCGCCGCCAACACCCTGGTCATGACGGTGATCGACCGGCGCCGCGAGGTTGCGCTGCTGCGGCTGGCCGGCACCACCCGGCGCCAGGTGCGCCACATGATGCGCTGGGAGGCGCTGCTGGTGGCCGTGACCGGGCTCGCGGTCGGCGCGTCGATCGCCGGGCTCACGCTGGTACCCGTCGCCCGGGGCGTGACCGGCTCCGCCCCCCACGTGCCGCCGATGCTCGCCCTGCCACTGGCCGTCGGCACCGTGCTGCTCTGCCTCGGCGCGGTGGGCCTGCCGGTGCGCGCACTGCTGCGGACCCGGCCGGCAACGCTGGGAACGGCACGCCAGTAGCAGAGTGCGGAAGCCGGCGCAGGGGCCTGCCCGGGGGACACCCCGGGCAGGCCCCTCCGACGTCCGCGTTCACCTGCCGGACCCGCCGCATGATCACCTCCTGCCGGCCATCCGGGAGGCGCACCCCAGCGTCCCGCCACCGCCGCCTCAGCGGGCGCCTCCGGCTCCCCGCCCCATGACAAGTCCCAGCTAGGCGGTGGGCAACCCGTAGGCGTCGGCGATGAGTTCGTAGGAACGGACGCGTACGTCGCCGCTGTGCGCGTTGCTGGTGATCATCAACTCGTCGGCGCCGGTGCGCTTCTGGAGGTCGTCGAGGCCGGAACGGACCTCGTCGGGCGTGCCGTGGATGACGTTGGCGTTCCAGGAGGTGATGAAGTCCCGTTCCATCGGGCTGAACTCGTACGCCTCCGCCTCCTCGGGCGTGGGGACGAGTCCGGGGCGCCCGGTGCGCAGCCGGACCATGTTGAGCGCGGCGGCCAGGACCTGGCGCCGGGCCTCGCACTCCTCGTCGGTGGCGAGGGCGGCGACGCCGATGAGGGCGTAGGGGGCGTCGAGGACCGCGCTGGGCCGGAAGGACTCCCGGTAGAGGTCGAGCGCCGGGATCGTGTTCTGCGCGGAGAAGTGGTGGGCGAAGGCGAAGGGGAGGCCGAGCATGCCGGCCAGCCGGGCGCTGAAGCCGGAGGAGCCGAGCAGCCACAGCGGCGGGCGGTGCGGGGACTGGACGCCGCCCGGGGAGGTGGCCTGGACGGGGCCGGGGACGGCGTGGATACGGCGGTAGGGGTGGCCGTCGGGGAAGTCGTCGTCGAGGAAGCGGGTCAGCTCGGCGAGCTGCTGGGGGAAGTCGTCGGCGCCCTCGTTGAGGTGGTCCGTGCGGCGCAGGGCGGCGGCGGTGGCGCCGTCGGTGCCGGGGGCGCGGCCGAGGCCGAGGTCGATCCGGCCGGGGGCCATGGCCTCCAGGGTGCCGAACTGCTCGGCGATGACCAGCGGGGCGTGGTTGGGCAGCATGACGCCGCCCGAGCCGAGGCGGATGCGGTCGGTGTGGGCGGCGAGGTGGGCGAGGATCACGGCCGGTGAGGAGGAGGCGACGCCGGGCATGGAGTGGTGCTCGGCGACCCAGTACCGGTGGTAGCCGCGGCGCTCGGCGAGGCGGGACAGCTCGACGCTGGTGCGCAGGGCCTCACCGGCGGTGTGCCCGGCGCCCACCGTCACCAGGTCCAGGACGGAGAGGGGTACGGGTGCGGTGCCGTGTCCCTCGCCTCGGATCTCGTCTGCCGCCACGGGGTGCCTCCTGCTGGTTGGCCGTGCTCGTTCTTCCCGGCGACAACAGGAGACAGTCCCCGTTTATTCCGCGGCGCTCCTCACATCCTGCGTTCCCTGCGTCTCCGTACGCCTCCTCTTCCTGGGCCTGCGCGCCCTCGCGGGAGGGCGCCTTGGGTACCGGGTGGGCTCCTCACGCCGCCAGGGCGTGTCCCGGGTGGAGGACGACCTTGGTGTAGCCCTCGATCCGCTTGTCGAACTTCTCGTAGGCCTGCGGAGCCTGGTCGAGCGGCAGTTCGTGCGAGACCACGAAGCTGGGCTTGGCCCGCCCGGCGATGATCAGGTCACGCAGCTGGCGGTTGTACCGCTTGACGTTGCACTGGCCGGTGCCCATCTGCTGGCCTTTTTCGAACATCCTGCCGATGGAGACCAGGAGCTGGCCGTGCTTGGCGTGCTCGTCGGGCCCGCCCGGGTCGGACGGGACGTACAGGCCCGGTATGCCGAGCATGCCGGTGGGCCGTACCGTCTCGACGAGCGTGTTGAGGACGACGGCGGGCTCCTCGTGGCTCGCGTCCTTGTGCGACTGGGCCTGGTAGCCGACGGCGTCCACGCCCTTGTCGGTGCCCTCGCCTCCCGTCTGTTCCTTGATCTGCCCGGCCGGGTCGCCCTGGGTGAAGTCGATGGGGATGGCCCCGATCTCCTCCGCCTTGGCCAGGCGCTCGGGCACCCGGTCCACCGAGAACACCTTCGACGCGCCGCGCAGCAGCGCCGAGTACGCGGCCATCAGCCCCACCGGTCCCGCACCGAAGACGGCCACGGACTCGCCGGGGATGACCTGGGCGAGTTCACAGCCGTGGTAGCCGGTCGGGAAGATGTCGGCGAGCAGGACGAAGTCGGTCTCGAACTCCTCTCCCGGCGGCAGTTTCAGGCAGTTGAAGTCGGCGAAGGGCACGCGCAGGCGCTCGGCCTGGCCACCGGTGTAGGGGCCCATCGCGACGTATCCGTAGGCGCCGCCGGCGAATCCCGGGTTGACCGTCAGGCAGAACCCTGTCTTTCCGGCGAGGCAGTTCTTGCAGAACCCGCACGCGACGTTGAACGGCATGACGACCCGGTCGCCCTCGGCCAGGGAGGTCACCCCGCTGCCGGCCTCCTCCACGATGCCGAGGTTCTCGTGGCCGAAGACGATGCCCGCCTCGGCGGCCGTGCGGCCCTCGTACATGTGCAGGTCGGAGCCGCAGATCGCGCTCGACGTCACCCGGACGATCACGTCGTTGGGATGCTGGATCCGCGGATCGTCGACATCACGCACCGTCACGTTGAAGGGCTTTTCGTAGACGACGGCTTTCACCTTCGGTCACCTCCGCGTCATCGCTCCACGACCGCGGCGACGACGGTCCGCCACCCGGGCGGGACACGGGCGCGGGACACGGGGCCACGCGGGCGTGATCACGGGCCGGCGGGTACCGCCGGCGTGCCGGTGCGTGCCCGGGCCGGGCCCGGGGGCGTTCTCGCCGCACCGCCGGACATCTCCAGGTAACGCCTGTGCGAGGGCGCCCGCAAGCGCGCCCGGCGCCCGGCGCGGGCGCCGTCCCGGCCTCGCACCGGTCTCCCGCGGACCTCACGCGAAGGTCATACGAACCTCATACCTGGACGATCGGTTCCCGGGTGAACAGGGCGCCCAGTCCGGGGGCGTTGACGCGGCGGTCGGTGAGCCGCAGCGCCTCCCAGACGGTCACCTGGTTCGCGGTGAGGACGGGCTTGCCCAGGTCCTTCTCCAGGACCGCGATGTGGGAGGCGGTGTGCAGGGCGGTGTCCGGCAGGAGGACCGCCTCGGCGTCCGGGGTGTCGGCCGCGCGCGCCAGGGCGAGGATCTCCGCCTCGTCCCAGGCCGCCGCCTGCGCCGCGCCGGCGACCCCGGCACTGTGCGCGGCGACCACCTCCACCTGCCCGGCGCGCAGGAACTCGGTGAACAGGGCCGTCACGTCCTGCGGGTAGGTCGCCGCGACCGCTACCCGCCGCACCCCGATCTCGCGCACCGCGTACACGAAGCCGAAGGAGGTCGCCGAGGCCGGCATGCCGACCGCCCGGGCCAGGGCGCGCACCTGCTGGTGGGCGCCGTCCCAGCCGTGCACGAAGCTGCCGCTGGTGCTGGCCCAGACCACCGCCTCGGCGCCGGACAGCCGCAGCCCCTCGACGCTGCGCGCGACCTGGTCGACCGCGCCGGTCCCGCGCAGCGCCTCCAGCCGGTACGCGTCCTCACCGATCCCGGTGTGGACGAGATCGACCCGGATGTCACTGCCCAGGAGCTGCTCGATGCGCGGATAGTCGTCCTCGGCGAAATGGCCCGGGTAGAGGAATCCGAGTGCGGTCATGTCCTGCCTTCCTGGTGCGGTCGCGCTGCCGTGGGGACCCGCCGTGGGGGGCCGCCGTGGGGCGGTGGCCGGGAGCCGTCGCGGTGCGGGTACCCAGCGAAGCGCCGATTTTGCTTCGCATGACTTCGGTTCGGTTGGGTAGCGGCGCGCTCATGGCTCCACCACATGGACTTGGAAGAGGCAGACGGACGCCCGGGCGGCCCAGCCGCCGGTCGCTGCTCGCGGGGGTCGCGGCGGCCGGCGCGCTCGGCGCGGCCGGGTGCAGTCGCGTGGCCACGGCGTCCGCCGCGGGCGGCGGTGACCTCCTGGACCGGCTCAGGGCCCAGGGGGTCGTACGGCTCGGCATCGCGGGCGAGATCCCGTTCGGGTACATCGGCAAGGACGGGAAGGTGACGGGCGAGGCGCCGGAACTGGCCAAGGTGATCTTCAAGCGGCTCGGGGTGGACCGGGTGCAGCCCGTGCCCACGGAGTTCGGCTCGCTGATCCCGGGCCTGAACTCCCAGCAGTTCGACGTCGTGGCCGCCGGGATGTACATCAACGCGGACCGCTGCGAGCAGGTCCTGTTCGCCGATCCCGACTACCGGATGCTCGACTCGTTCATCGTCCGCAAGGGCAACCCGAAGGGGCTGCACGACTACAGGGACGTCGTGGCGAAGAAGGCCAGGTTCGCCACCGGGACCGGCTACGCGGAGATCCGGTACGCGGTCGAGGCCGGGTACCGGCAGAGCGACATCCTGATCGTGCCCGACCAGGTGGCGGGGCTGAACGCCGTCGAGGCCGGGCGGGTGGACGTCTTCGCCGGTACCGCGCTCACCACCCGCGAGGTGGTGAGGAAGTCCTCCAAGGCCGAGGCCACCAAGCCGTTCGCGCCGCTGGTGAAGGGCAGGCCGCACGTCGACGGCGGCGGTTTCGCCTTCCGGCCGACCGAGACGAAGCTGCGGGACGCCTTCAACGCCGAGCTGCACCGGCTGAAGAAGAGCGGCGAGCTGTTCCGGATCCTGAAGCCCTTCGGGTTCTCGCGGGACGAGATGACCGATCTGACCGCGAAGGAGCTGTGCGGCGGATGACGACAGGACTGTGGGAACTCGTGCTCCAGGGCGTGTGGATCACCCTCCAGCTGCTGTTCTTCAGCGCGCTGCTGGCCTGCGCCGTCTCCTTCGTGGTGGGTGTCGCCCGCACCCACCGGCTGTGGATCGTCCGCTTCCTGGCGGGCTTCTACACCGAGGTGTTCCGCGGGACCTCCGCACTGGTGATGATCTTCTGGGTGTTCTTCGTGCTGCCGCCCGCCTTCGGCTGGCAGCTGGTGCCGATGTGGGCGGGCACGCTCGCGCTGGGGCTGACCTACGGGGCCTACGGCTCGGAGATCGTGCGCGGCGCGCTGAACTCCGTCGACCCGGCGCAGCGTGAGGGCGGCGTCGCGCTCAGCTTCACGCCCTGGCAGCGGATGCGGCTGATCCTGCTGCCACAGGCGGTGCCGGAGATGATCCCGCCGTTCAGCAACCTGCTGATCGAACTGCTCAAGGGCACCTCGCTGGTGTCGGTGATGGGCATGGGCGACCTGGCGTTCAGCGGGAACCTGGTGCGGCTCGCGCTCCAGGAGAGCGCCCACATCTACACGTACGTCCTGCTCATCTACTTCGTGATCGCGTTTGCGCTGACCCGGCTGATGCGCGGGCTGGAGAAGCGGCTGAAGCGGGGCGCCGGCAAGGCGGTGCGGGACGGGGCCGTGACGCCGCCCGAACCGGTGGGCACGCCGGTCGGGGGTGGTGCGGCGTGAACTGGGACTGGGGCGCCGTACGCGACTTCCTGCCGCACTTGTGGGACGGTCTGCTCGTCACGCTGCAGGCGCTGGTCCTCGGCTCGGTGATCTCGTTCGTGCTGGGGCTGGTGTGGGCGCTGCTCATGCGGGCGCCGACCCGGTGGGTGCGCTGGCCGGTGGGGGTGGTCACGGAGTTCGTCCGGGACACCCCGCTGCTGGTGCAGCTGTTCTTCCTCTTCTACGTGCTGCCCGAGTGGGGCCTGACGTTCTCGGCGCTGACCACCGGCGTCCTCGCGATCGGGCTGCACTACTCGACGTACACGATGCAGGTCTACCGGGCCGGTATCGAGGCGGTGCCCGCCGGCCAGTGGGAGGCGGCGACGGCGCTGAACCTGCCGCGGCGGCGGACCTGGACGGCGGTGATCCTGCCGCAGGCGGTGCGCCGCGTGGTCCCGGCGCTCGGCAACTACGTCATCTCGATGCTCAAGGACACACCGCTGCTGATGGCCATCACGGTGCTGGAGATGCTCGGGCAGGCGCGCCTGTTCTCGCAGCAGCACTTCCAGTTCACCGAGCCGCTGACCGTGATCGGCGTGGCCTTCGTCCTCGTTTCCTATCTGGCCTCCCTCCTCCTGCGAGCACTGGAGCGACGTCTTGTCCGTTGACGCCACGAAGAATCCCGAGACCCCCGAGAACGCCGGGAAACCGGAGGGCTCCGTGCACCGGGCCCGGCAGCAACGGGCCGCCGCCCTGACCGGGCGGGGCGAACTGGTCCGGCTGGAGAACGTGACCAAGCGGTTCGGCGGCCACACGGTCCTCGACGGCCTGGACTTCCGCGTGGACGCCGGCAAGCACGTCACGCTGATCGGCCCCTCCGGGTCGGGCAAGACGACCATCCTGCGGCTGCTGATGACGCTGACCAGGCCGGACGAGGGCACCATCATGGTCGACGGCGAGCAGCTCTTCCCGGCGCCCGAGAAGCGGGTCCGGGAGATCCGCAAGAAGATCGGCATGGTCTTCCAGCACTTCAACCTGTTCCCGAACATGTCGGTGCTGCGGAACGTCACCGAGGCCCCCGTCACGGTGCTCGGCCTGTCCAGGGACGAGGCGGAGGTCCGCGCGCGGGAGCTGCTGGAGCTGGTGGGGCTGGCCGAGAAGTGCGACGCGCGGCCCGCGCAGCTGTCCGGCGGCCAGCAGCAGCGGGTGGCCATCGCCCGGGCGCTGGCGATGCGGCCGCAGGTGCTGCTGCTGGACGAGGTGACCTCCGCGCTCGACCCGGAGCTGGTCGCGGGCGTCCTGGACGTGCTGCGGGACATCGCCCGCTCCACGGACATCACGATGCTGTGCGTGACCCACGAGATGGGCTTCGCCCGGGACATCTCCGACCAGGTGCTGATGTTCGACTCGGGGCGGGTGGTGGAGGCCGGGCCGCCGGAACAGATATTCGGGGATCCGGAGCAGGAGCGGACGCGGGAGTTCCTCAGCGCGGTGCTGTGACCTGGCCGCGGGGGCCCGGCGGGTCTGCCTCCGTGGCATTCCCGCACCCGCGCCCACGTCCGCGGCCGGTCCGCGGGCCGGCGTGCGGGCCGGCGGGGCCGGACCCGGTCCCGCTCCCCCTCCCGGTGGTCCCCGGTGGTGGTCACGAGCACCCCCGGGGACCGGGTAGTATTTTCTTCGTCGCCGGCCGCGGGAAGCGGACGGCGGGAGTCATGCGCCGCTAGCTCAGTTGGTTAGAGCAGCTGACTCTTAATCAGCGGGTCCGGGGTTCGAGTCCCTGGCGGCGCACGCAACGGTGAGGCCGGTTCACACGACGTGAACCGGCCTCACCGCTTTTCGCACACCCGCCGCTCACGGCAGGAGGCCGCCGGACACCGAGAAGACCACGTGGACGACGGCCATGAACGCGAGGCACCCGGCGATGAACACCCCGAGGAAGACGCAGACGCAGCCCTGACCGGCCGCGAGCAGACCCGGCGCCGGGGCGTGCGCCGTGGCGCGCTCCGGCCGCCCGGCCGGGTGGCGCACGGTGACGACGTCGCCCTCGACGACCGTCGCCGGGCCGCCGCTCTCCGCGAACCGCACGGCGCGCCCCTCGGGCGTGGTGAACTCGTACACGTGGTGCATCCGGATGCTCTCGGACGTGCCGCCGCCGCTGGCGGCCGGGTACGCCCGCAGGCACCGGGCCTGAGCGGTGAGGCCGCTGCGCCAGGCCTGGCGCAGGCGGCTCGCCTGCCGGGCGACGACGACCAGTGCGCAGACCGCACCGCCCGCCATGAGTGCCGGGACGATGTAGAAGAGCGTTTCCATGGAGCCCCCCGAGCGCCGTGCGCGGCCGTGATCGGCCGGCGTGGGCGGGAGGCTACCCACGCCGGCCGCGCCGGTCGCTCAAGGAAAGCTCTGAGAACCGCCGGGCCGCTCCCGGGCGGGCTCCCGGCGGACCCCGGGGCCGGGCCGGGGGGTCAGAACGTGACGTCCGAGCAGGCGTAGAACGCGTTGCCCGTGTCGGCGATCGTCCAGACAGCGAGGATGACGTGGTGGCCGCTCAGGCCGCTGGGCAGGGTGCCGCTGTGGCTGAGGGTGGCCGGGGGCTGCTTGCCGCCGTAGGGGATCGTCAGGAACGGGGTCGTGTCGAGGTCCGCGCGGGTCAGGGCGTGGTCCTGGTTCCAGCCCTGCCGGGTGACGTAGTACTTGAAGTCGGTCGTGGCGTGCCGTGCCTCGAACTGCCAGCGGAAGGTGTAGCTCTGGCCGCCGGTGACCTTGGTGGTGGGCCAGGCGGCACCCTGGGGGGTGCGGGCGCCGTCGAGCTGCCCGAACCGGTCCAGGCCGCCCGAGCACAGGTGGCCGTCCGCCGGGCCGCGCGCCGGGAAGCCCTTGGGGCCCTCGACGCTCTGCGGCTCCCACTGGATCTCGCCGCAGCCCCGCACCGTGCCGTCGGCGCAGAGCAGCTGCCTGCTGATGGGGAGGTCGGTGTAGCCGTGGCCGCTGGCGCCGCCGGCGGAGAGCACGAGGGCTCCGGCGGTGGTCAGGCCCAGCACGGCCGCGTACAGCTTGGCCTTGGTGCGCATGAAGTCGCTCCTGGTGAACGTGTGGGGAAGTTCGCTGAGCAGGACTGTGTGCGTTGGTCTAGACCAAGAACCAGGCTATGGCGACTACTTGAACATGTCCATACCAATCACGGGATGGTTTCCCGGCGTCCGGCGCAGAACGCCACCGTCAGGTCCCGCACCAGCACCTTGCGCTCGCCGTCGTCCAGATCGACCAGCCCGCGCATGGTCAGCCGGGTCACCGTGTCCTCGACCGAGTCCACCACCGAGGTCAGGGCACTGGCCCGGTCGCGGGCGTCGAGGGCGGCCACACCGCGCCGGTGCATGGCGCCGGCGACCTCCGGGGCGTACTCGACACACGCCGGGCGGACGGAGAACACCTCCAGGCCGACCGGCTCCGCCTCCCGCGCCACCCACCGGGTCAGCGCCTCCCCGGCCGCCTCCACCGCGCCCCGCACGCCCCCGGCGCCGCGCACCGTCACCCGCGCCAGCGCCGCCTCCACGCACGCGCGCAGGTACGCCTCGTGGTCGTCGACCCCGAGCACGGCCCGCGCGGTGTCCCGCACCCGCCAGACCACGAGCACCGCCACCCGCAGCGCGATCCCGTCCGCGTCGGCGGCCGGCATCGGCTCGCTGCGCCAGTGCCGCAACCGCACGTCGACACCGCGGCGCGGCACGAGCGGATTGATCCACAGCAGCCCGGCACGCCGGACGGTCCCGCGGTAGCGGCCGAACAGCCCGAGCACCCACGCCCGCCCGGACCGCCCCCGGGTCAGCCCGCCGAAGCCGAACAGGGCGAGCGCCCCGGCCCCGGCGTACGCGGCCCACTGCGGCAGGCCGAGCCCCGCGCCCGCGCCGGCCGGCAGCCGCAGCGCGTGGGCCGCGAGCGGCGGCAGCACCCCCGCCCACCAGGAGGTGAGCACGCAGCCCGCCGTCCCGCACGCACCGACGAGGACACCGGCGGCCCCCGGCAGCACCCGGGCCGGCCGCTCCACCAGCCCGGGATCGGCGGCGGGCGCCGGGCCGGCCGGGGCGGGCACCCGGCGGCGCTGGCGCGGCTGCTCGCCGGTGCCGCGCCTGCTGCCCACCACGGCGGGCCGGAGCGCGGCCGCGGGAGGGTCGCGGTCGAGCCCGCCGGGGCCGGGATCGTCCCGGAAGAGCAGGTGGAGAGGGATCTCGGTGGTCGCCTCGTTCTGGATGAGCCGGGGGAAGGAACGATTCGGCCGGTCAGCCGGAAGCTCCATGCGATCCACGTCACACTCCATACGGACTTGTCCGGATCTGTGCACGTTGATCAGTGTCACAATCGGCCCGGAAATACGCATGCCTGACGGTCCGAATGATGGAAACGACGCCTTCCGGAGCAGGTCCGCCGCCCCGGCCGTGGTCACGGGCACCTCACCGCGTCCTGTAAAGTTGTCCACGTCAGCAGGCGCCGCTAGCTCAGTTGGTTAGAGCAGCTGACTCTTAATCAGCGGGTCCGGGGTTCGAGTCCCTGGCGGCGCACGGTGACGACGGCGGTCGTGTTCGCGGAAGACGCGAGCATGACCGCCGTCTTCTTTTGTGCGCGCCCACACCGCGCCCCGCAGGGCCCCCTCGCCGGCCCGGCGCTCACCCCGCCCTCGCCCGCTCGCACTCCTGTGCGCCCGCGCCTCTTGCGTGCATATGAGCCGTTAACTCCGCTTTTGGCATTTTGCGATCGCGCTGAACCCTAGAGCCCTTGCCGCCACCATCCCGTCCTCCAGCGGCAGTTGGGGACCGCGGGGCGCTGCGGGAGGCGACGGGGGGCCCGCGGGGGCGGTGCGGGGGGCGCGCGGGTTTTTCGAAAGATCGTTTGAACCAGGTGCCCGATGCGTGGGAAAAGGGGTCCCGTTGCGTCGACGGCAGCGGAGGCGGGCAGCCATGCAACCGGTACGAAACCGGATCAACACGCGCTGACCGGCGTGTGGGGGGATGAGTCATGACGTCGACGCCGTCGGGCGCCCGGCACCAGCAGGATGCGTCCGAGACGACCCGGCCGCGGGGGCCGGCGCGCCGCACCGGCAGCACCACCGGCGCCTTCCGCAGGATCAGGAGCACCCTGCCGAGATACGACTACGAGCACTACAGCCGCCTGGCCGGACCGCTCACCCGGCCCGCCCCGGACCGGCCCTACCAGGTGCAGTACCGCTCGCTGCTCTCGCAGGAGCCGCACCGGCTGCGGGCCGCGCTGATGCCGGCCGCCGCGCCGCTGCTCTCCCTGGTCCTGCTGGCCTGGCTGATGCAGCCGCGGCACTGGACCGAGCGGGACCACCCGGCCTACGGCTTCCTGCCGGTCCTCGACGGGGTCATGCTCGTCTCGATCGGTCTGATCGAGTTGTTCCGCTGCCTGAACGTGCTGTCCAACGCGCACGCCACCCTGGTCGCCCGCGACCCGGTCCCGGTGGTGCCGGAGGCCGGTACCCGCGTCGCCTTCCTCACCACCTTCGTACCCGGCAAGGAACCGCTGGAGATGGTCGCGCGGACCCTGCGGGCGGCCGTCCGGCTGCGGCACCGGGGCGTCATGCACGTGTGGCTGCTCGACGAGGGCGACGACGCCGAGGTGAAGGCGGTCTGCGCGCGCCTGGGCGTGCACCACTTCACCCGCAAGGGCGTCGAGCGCTGGAACCGGCCGAGCGGCCCGCACCGCGCGAGGACCAAGCACGGCAACTACAACGCCTGGCTCCAGGCGCACGGGGACGAGTACGACTTCTTCGCCTCCGTCGACACCGACCACGTGCCGCTGCCCAACTACCTGGAGCGGATGCTCGGCTACTTCCGCGACCCGGACGTCGGCTTCGTCATCGGCCCGCAGGTCTACGGCAACTACGACACCTTCGTCACCAAGGCCGCCGAGTCGCAGCAGTTCCTCTTCCACGCGCTGATCCAGCGGGCCGGCAACCGCTACGGCACGCCCATGTTCGTCGGCACCTCCAACGCCGTGCGGATCAGCGCCCTCAAGCAGATCGGCGGCCTGTACGACTCGATCACCGAGGACATGGCGACCGGGTTCGAGATGCACCGCGCGAAGAACCCGGCCACCGGCCGCCGGTGGAGGTCCGTCTACACCCCGGACGTGCTCGCGGTCGGCGAGGGGCCGAACTCCTGGACGGACTTCTTCACCCAGCAACTGCGCTGGTCCCGGGGGACGTACGAGACGATCCTCAAGCAGTACTGGAAGGGCTTCGGCTCGCTGCCGCCGGGCCGGCTCCTCCACTACACCACGTTGGTCATCTTCTATCCGATGTCCGCGCTGAACTGGATCCTGGCCGCGCTGAGCTGCGCGCTCTTCCTGGGCCTGGGCGCCTCCGGCGTGAACATCGACCCGGCCGTGTGGCTCATGCTGTACGGCAACGCGTCCGCGCTCCAGATCGGTCTGTACGTCTGGAACCGGCGGCACAACGTCTCCCCGCACGAGCCCGAGGGGTCGGGCGGGGTGGCCGGCATGGTGATGTCCGCGCTGTCGGCGCCGGTGTACGCCCGCTCGCTGATGGACGCGGTGCTGCGCCGCCGGAGCGGGTTCGTGGTGACACCGAAGGGCGAGTCGGCGAGCCCCGACACCCTGTTCGGCACGTTCCGCGTCCACTGGTTCTTCGTCCTGGTCTTCGGCGGCTCGATCGCGGCCGGTCTCGCCCGCGGCCACGCCCACCCCGCGATGCTCACCTGGGCCGCGCTCGCCCTGCTCATCACCGTCTCGCCCGTGGCCGCCCGGTGCTGGTCGCTGCGGCGTACCCGGCGCGCCCCGGCGCCCGCCCCGGCGGGGGCGGCTCCGGTGCCCGGGGCGGCAGAACCGGAGGACGTCCCGCAGGACGCCGTGCCACCGGCGTACGCGGGGCACGGAGCGGGAGGACGGATCGCATGAGGGACCAGGCCGGCCTCCGCCGGGCCCGCCGGATCGGGATCGGGGCGGTGGTGGTGCTCGCCCTGGCCGGGACGAACGGGCCGTGGCTGTACCGCTTCGGCACGGAGCGCTACCACCAGTACAAGATCGACGAGCCCGGGTACAAGGCGGCCAACGGGCACTGGGACATCGTCGAGTTCCCCCGGGAGTACCGGCAGGACACCATCCACGCCGTGCTGCTGCACACCGGCAAGGTCCTGCTGGTCGCCGGTTCGGGCAACGACCAGGCGAACTTCGACGCCAGGAAGTTCGACTCGCGCGTGTGGGACCCGGTCAGGGGCACCGTCAGGAAGGTGCCCACGCCGAACGACCTGTTCTGCACCGGCCACACCCAGCTGGCCGACGGCAGCATCCTGGTCGCGGGCGGCACCAAGCGGTACGAGAAGCTCAAGGGCGACGTCACCAAGGCCGGCGGCCTGATGATCGTCCACAACGAGAACCCGGACAAGCCGGTCACGCTGCCCGCCGGGACGCGGTTCACCGGGAAGGCGAACGGCAGGACGTTCGTCTCCAGGGACCCGGTGCTCGTGCCGCGCGCACGGAAGAACTTCGACCGCGGGACGGGGAAGTTCCTCGGCACCACCGCGGGGCTCGGCCGGATCTACGTCGAGGCGCAGAAGAGCGGCGCCCGCTACGAGACCGGCACCCAGGACAACTACCGGATCCATGGCCTGTCCGGCGCCGACGCCCGCAACACCTACGGCATCGCGCAGAAGCTCGCCCTGGACAAGAAGGATTTCCAGGGGATCCGGGACACCTACGAGTTCGACCCGGTCGCCGAGAAGTACCTCAAGGCCGACCCGATGCACGAGGCCCGCTGGTACCCGACGCTCACCACGCTCGGCGACGGCAGGATCCTCGGCGTCTCCGGCCTCGACGACATCGGCCAGCTGGTCCCCGGCAAGAACGAGATCTTCGACCCGGGCACGCGAAAGTGGACGTACACCCCGAAAACCCGTCAGTTCCCGACCTACCCGGCGCTGTTCCTGATGCAGGACGGCAGGATCTTCTACTCCGGTTCGAACGCGGGGTACGGTCCCGACGACGTCGGCCGCAGGCCGGGGATCTGGAACGTGGCGAGCAACGCGTTCACCGAGCTGCCCGGGATGGGCGACGCGAACATGCTGGAGACGTCCGGCACGGTGCTGCTGCCGCCCGCCCAGGACGAGAGGTTCCTGGTCATCGGCGGCGGCGGGGTCGGCGAGTCCCGGCTGTCCAGCAGGAAGACCCGGCTCATCGGCCTGAAGGCGAAGAACCCGCACTTCACCGACGGTCCCGCGCTGGACGAGGGCACCCGCTACCCGCAGGCCTCGGTCCTGCCCGACGACACCGTGCTGGTCTCCGGCGGCTCCAGGGACTACCGGGGCCGCGGCGACTCGGACATCCTCCAGGCCCGCCTCTACGACCCGCGGACCAACGCCTTCCGCCGGGTCGCCGACCCGCTGGTGGGGCGTGACTACCACGCGGGCTCGATCCTGCTGCCCGACGGCCGGGTGATGTTCTTCGGCTCCGACCCGCTCTACGGCGACAAGGCCGGCACCAGGCCGGGCACGTTCGAGCAGCGCATCGAGATCTACACACCGCCCTACCTGTACCGGGGCGCGCGGCCCTCGCTGTCGGGCGGGCCGCGGACCCTCGCGCGGGGCACGTCGGGCACGTTCACCTCGCGGCACGCCACCGTGATCAGGAAGGCCCGGCTGATCCGGCCGAGCGCCTCCACCCACGTCACGGACGTGGACCAGCGCTCGATCGCGCTGGACTTCCACGCGTCCGGCGACAAGGTCACGGTGACGGTCCCGCGGAACCGGAACCTGGTGCAGTCGGGCTGGTACATGCTGTTCGTGGACGACGACCGGGGCACGCCCAGCAAGGCGCTGTGGGTGAAGGTCCCCTAGGCCCCGCCCGGCTCCCGGGGTCTCCTCCCTCGCGCGGGGCACCCCGGGGGTCCGCGCCGCGCGGCTACCCGCTCGCCCGCGCCAGCCCGAGCGCGTACGTGTCCCACCAGTCGCCCGCCGCCGGCCCGCCCTTGCAGGTGCCGTCGGACTCACCGGGGCGCTTGACCCACAGATAGGCGTCCGCCAGGGGGTCGGCGGTCTTCGTGGTGGGGGCCTCGCCGAGGGCGCGGCCCGGCGGGTTGCACCAGCGTTCGCCGGGATCGCCCTGCGTGTAGGGGCCGTTGCCGTTGCGGCTGGTGTCGATGACGAAGTGCTTGCCGCCGACCTTCGCGGAGAGGTGCTTGCCGTAGGCGAGCGAGGCACCGGTGGAGTAGAAGTTGGAGACGTTGACGGCGAAGCCGTCGGCCCGGTCCACGCCCGCCCGCCGGAGCGGCTCGAAGATCTGCTCGGGCCGGCCCCAGCCGGCGTTGCCCGCGTCCAGGTAGACCCTGGTGTTCTTGAGCGTCTTGAGCGTGGCGACGGCACCCTTGAGGAGGTCGTAGCGCTCCTCCTGGTACTGCTGCGGGGTGCAGCCGTCCACCAGGTGCAGCACCGCGTCCGGCTCCAGGACCACGGTGGCCGCGCGGTCGCCGATGCCGCGGGCGACGCCGTCGACCCAGGCCCGGTAGGCGTCGCCGTCGGCGGCGCCGCCGCGCGAGTACCGGCCGCAGTCGCGGTGCGGGATGTCGTAGAGGACGAGCAGGGCGGTACGGCCCGCCCGGGCGGCGGCCTCGGTGAAGCCGCGCGCCTCCTGCTCGGGGTTCTCCGGTCCGATCCACTCACCGGTCGGCTGTCCGGCGATCTTGCGGATCTGCTCGGCGTCGGCCTTCCGGCCGGCCTCGGCGTAGGCGGCGACCTGGCGGGCGGCCCGGCTGTCCGGGTCGACCCAGAACGGGCCGGCCGCCCGGGGCCGCTGGGTGACCGCGGCCCCCGCACCGCCGGCCCCGCCCGCCCCGTCTCCTCCCCCGCCCCCGGCGGAACACCCGGTGACCAGCAGCGCCGCACCCAGCAGCACCGCGCACGCCCGGGTCCGCGCCGCGGGGGCGTGCGAGTGCGCACCCCTTGTGCCGTGCATACGACTCCCCCTCGGTGCACCGGGCCGTACGGCCGCATCTCCCGCATTCCGCGCGTTCCATGCTGCCAGGCGGCGGCACGCTCACGGGCCGCTTCGGGGCAGGTACACCGAGACGGCGGGGCCGGGGAGTTCGGGGCGCCGGGCGGGGTGGTCCTGGGCGGGACGGCCGACGGCGGCCATGTCGCCGGTCGTCGGCGCGGCCGGCCGGCGCCCTGCCTCGGCCGACGCGCCGCCCCACTGCCACAGCGCCAGCAGCAGCACCACCCAGACCAGCCCGGCGACGAGCCGGCCGAGGCCACGGAGACGGTCGGTGACGCGCGGGAGACCGGTGGTGCCGCCGGGCCGTGCGGTGGCGCACGGACGTTCGGTCACGTCGGGCCGTGCGGGGACGCGCGGGCGTTCGGTGACGCCCGGGAGATCGGTGACCCGCGGGAGATCGGTGACGCGCAGGCGTTCGCTGACGCGCGGGAGATCGGTGTCGGACATCGTGATCCCGTCCTTCAGTCCTCGGTCCGCCGGCGGCCGTGCGGGTCCTCGCCGTCGTCCCCGGGGCGGGCCGCGCCGCGTGCACCGCGTGCGCCGCGTGCCCGGGGAAGGAGGACGACGGCCGCCGCCGCGGCGCCCGCGAGGACCAGTCCGGTCACCGCGTGCGCCATGCCGGGCGCGGCCGCGACGGCGTGCGGGTCCGCGGGGGCGGAGCGGGCCGGGCGCGCCTGCGCGGGGACGACGGCGACGGCGTCACCGGGGGCGGGCGGCGCGGACGCCGGGGCACGGCCGCCACCGGCCCCGGCCGCTCCCTGGATGCTGCCGGAGGTGGTGGCGGGGGCCATGGCCGGGGCGAAGGCACCGGCCACCAGCAGTCCTGTGCACAGAGTCAGGCGCAGCGAACCCATCGTGACACCTCCGGTACCAGGAGACGTCACGGACCCCGGGACCGCATCCGCGACCGGCCGGTACTGCTCCGTACGGGTGACCGGCGGGTCAGGGGCCGCCCGGGGCCGGTGTCAGACGCGTTCCACGAGGTCGGCGATGGAGTCGATGACCTCGGACGGGCGGAACGGGTAGCGGTCGACGTCCTTGGGCTGCGTCACGCCGGTCAGCACGAGGAAGGTGCGCATCCCGGCCTCCAGACCGGCGAGCACGTCGGTGTCCATCCGGTCGCCGATCATGGCGGAGGTCTCGGAGTGGGCGCCGATCGCGTTCAGCCCGGCCCGCATCATCAGCGGGTTGGGCTTGCCCACGAAGTACGGCTTCTTGCCCGTCGCCGCGGTGATCAGGGCGGCGACCGAGCCGGTGGCGGGCAGGTCGCCCTCCACGGAGGGGCCGACGTTGTCGGGGTTGGTGGCGATGAACCGGGCCCCGTCGTTGATCAGCCGCACGGCCTTCGTCAGGGCCTCGAAGGAGTACGTCCGGGTCTCGCCGAGGATCACGAAGTCGGGGTCGTGGTCGGTGAGGACGTAGCCGATGTCGTGCAGCGCGGTCGTCAGGCCGGCCTCGCCGATGACGTAGGCGCTGCCGCGGGGCCGCTGGTCGTCGAGGAACTGGGCGGTCGCCAGCGCGGAGGTCCAGATGTTCTCCTCCGGCACGTCCAGGCCCATGCGGCGCAGCCGGGCGTGCAGGTCGCGCTGGGTGTAGATCGAGTTGTTGGTCAGCACCAGGAACGGCCGGCCGGAATCACGCAGCGTCTTCAGGAAGGCGTCGGCGCCGGGGATCGGAACACCCTCGTGGATCAGGACACCGTCCATGTCGGTGAGCCACGACTCGATGGGCTTGCGGTCTGCCATGGGTTTCGCTCTCCTGCCGTACGCGGGCCTGCGTGGGCCCCAGCCTAACCAGTGACCGGATCTTGCCGGAACGCTTCAGCGCTGCGCTGTTCCGGAGGGACCGGGGCCCGGCCGGGCGGTCAGCTGCCGGTGGCCCGCTTCCAGTCCTCGACGTACGCGGTCAGGTTCTCGTCGATGTCGGACCAGTCGGGCCGGAAGACCTCCACGCCCTTCATCAGGGCGGCCAGCGCGGTGGCGTTCGCGTCGGTGGCGTGGACGTCCTGGCGGGCGCTGAAGCCGCCGCCGATCTCACTGACCTGCTGCTGGGCCTGCCGGGTGAGCATGAAGTCGAGGAGCTTCCTGCCGTTCTCGGAGTGCGGGGCCCTGGTGACGAGCCCGGCGGCGTAGGGCAGCGCGAAGGTGGTGGGCCTGCCGCCCTGCCGGGCCGGGAACCAGATGCCGAGATGGGGCAGGGTCCTGGACTGGGCGTGGTTCATCTGGACGTCGCCGTTGGCGACGAGGAGTTCGCCCTTGTCCACCTTGGGGGCGAGCTTGCCGGTGGAGGCGGACGGGCCGACGTTGTTGGACTGGAGCTTCTTCAGGTACGCCAGGGCCGCGTCCTTGCCGCCGAAGTCGTGCATGGCCTTGACGAGCACGGCGGTGCCGTCACCGGCGACGCCGGGCGTGGAGTACTGGAGCCGGTTCTTGAACTTCGGGTCCAGGAGCTGCTCCCAGGTGGTGGGGGCGGGCTTCAGCTCCTTCTTGTCGTAGACGAACCCGAAGTAGTTGTTGACGACGGAGGTCCAGGTGCCGTCGGCCGCCTTGTCGGCGGGGCCCACCTGGTCGGCGCCCTTCGGGGCGTACTTCTGCAGCAGTCCCCTGCCGTCGGCCTGCTGGATGAACGGGGGCAGGGTGACCAGCACGTCGGCCTGCGGGTTGGCCTTCTCGCGCACGGCGCGCTGCACCATCTCGCCCGAGCCGCCCTCGACGTACTTGACCTTGATGCCGGTCTGCTTCTCGAAGTCCTGGAAGACCCGGTCGTACCAGCCGTCGCCGTTCTCGCCCTTGAGGCCGTCGGCGCTGTAGACGGTGACGGACTTGTCGTCGGCGGAGGAGGAGCCGCCGCAGGCGGACAGCAGGGGGGTGGCGAGCAGGGCGAGCGCGACGGCGGGCTTGAGGGTGTTCCTGGGCATGGCGGGGCGGACTCCTTGCGGCGGCGGACGGCAGAGACGGGGGAAGGAGAGGGAGGGAGGAAGGGAAGGCAAACGGGTGCGGGTCAGCGGTAGGCCGCCCGGGTGCGGACGCGGGAGACGGCCAGCAGGACCAGCAGCGTGAGGGCCATCAGCACCACGGCGACGGCGGAACCGGTGAAGAGCGCACCCCGGTCGGTGGCCGCGAAGACCAGCACGGGCAGCGGCGTCCAGTCGGGCGGGTAGAGCATCATCGTGGCGCTCAGCTCCCCCATGGACAGGGCGAAGCAGAGGCCGGCGGCGGCCGTGAGCGAGGGCAGCAGCAGCGGCAGCCGCACCCGCCACAGCACGTACGCGGGCCGGGCGCCGAGCGAGGCCGCGGCCTGCTCGTAGGCCGGGTCGAGGCGGCGGACCGCGGCCGAGACGGACTGGTACGCGAAGGCGGTGACCAGCACGGTGTGGGCGAGGAGCACGATCCAGCGGGTCCCGTTGAGGAGCACCGGCGGCTTGGAGAACGCCACCAGGACCGACAGTCCGACCACCACCGACGGCACCGCGACCGGCAGGACGAACAGCGCGTCCAGCACCCGCCGGTGTGCCTTCTTCAGGGCGGCCCCGGCCAGCGCGGCCCAGGTGCCCACGGCCAGCGCGAGCAGGCTCGCGGCGGTGGCGGTGACGAGGCTGGTGGTCAGTGCCTGGAGGGCCTCGCCGCGGGTGGCGGCGCGGTAGTTGCCGGTGGTGAGGCCCGAGGGCAGGACACCGGACCAGTGGGTGGCGAAGGAGGCGCCGAGGACGACGAGGAGGGGCAGCGCGAACAGCGGCAGGAAGAGGACGAGGAACACCGTCCACGTGGCCCAGCGGGCCCCCCGGCTATGCACCAGCACGACGGCTCACCACCCGGTAGAGGCCGTAGAGGCCCACGGAGATCAGGACGTTGACGACGGCGACCACGCACGCGCCCGGGTAGTCGGACTCCAGGATCGCCTTGCCGTAGACGAGCATCGGCAGGGTGGTGACGCCCTTGGCGCCGGTGAAGAGCACGATGCCGAACTCGTTGAGGCACAGCACGAGCACCAGGGAGCCGCCGGCGCCGAGCGCGGGCAGCGCCTCGGGCAGGATCACCTGCCGGACGATGCGCGGGGCGCGGGCGCCCAGGGAACTGGCCGCCTCCAGCTGGGCGGTGTCCAGCTGGGTGAAGGCGGCGAGCAGCGGGCGCATCACGAACGGCGTGAAGTAGGTGATCTCCGCCAGGAGCACGCCCCAGGGCGTGGTCAGGAACTGGAAGGGGCCGTCCGGTGTGCCACCGGCCTGCGCCCACAGGCCGTTGGCGAGGCCGGTGCGGCCGTAGACGAACAGCAGGGCCAGCGTGATGAGGAAGGACGGGAAGGAGAGGAAGACGTCGATGAACCGGGCGACCGCCTTCGCCCCGGGGAACGGTACGAACGCGATGACCAGCGCCAGCAGGAAGCCCAGCACCAGGCATCCGGCGGTCGAGGCGAGCGCCAGCCACACGGTGGTCCACAGCGCCTCGCGGAAGCCGTCGGAGGCGAAGACGTCGGCGTAGGGCCGGACGGAGGTTCCGCCGTCCTGGGGGCTCAGGGACTGCTGGACCACGAGGACCAGCGGGTAGAGGAAGAAGACGGCGAGCAGCGCGACCGGGGGCAGCGCCCACAGCAGGCGCCGGGCGCCGCGGGGGGCGGGCACCGCGGCGGAGGGCGCCGGGGCGGCGGTGCCCGGGCCGGGCACCTGGGCGGGCGCCGCGGTGGTGAGCGGCTCAGTGCTCATCGCCGCTCACCCCCGCGGCGAGCAGCACCGCGTCCTCGGCGGCGAAGTGCAGGCTGACGGTGTCGCCGTGGGCGGGGGGCCGCCGCAGCTCGGGCACGTCCGCCATCACGGGGTGGCCGGCGACGTCGACGTAGAGCCGGTGCGTCGAGCCGCGCCACTGGACCTCGCTGACCGTGCCGGTGAGCCGGTTGGGGCCGTCACCGAGGCCGACCAGGTGCGGGCGTACGCACAGGGTGCCCCGCGTCCCGGCCGCCGCGCCCGCCGTGTCGAGGGTCAGCTCGGCGTCGCCGAGGGCGGCGCCCCGGGGCGTCACGGTGACCGGCAGCAGGTTGGCGTTGCCGACGAAGGACGCGGTGAACTCGTCGGCCGGGGCCCGGTACAGCTCCCGGGGCGTGCCGCAGGCACGCAGCCGCGCCTTGTCCATCACCGCGATCCGGTCGGCCAGGGTCAGCGCCTCGATCTGGTCGTGGGTGACGTACAGGATGGACACGTCGGGCAGTTCCCGGTGCAGGCGCGCCAGTTCGGCGAGCATGCCGGAGCGCAGCCGGGCGTCCAGCGCGGACAGCGGTTCGTCGAGCAGCAGGACGGCGGGGCGGATGGCGAGCGCGCGGGCGATGGCCACGCGCTGCTGCTGGCCGCCGGACAGCTCCCGGGGGTGGCGGCGCGCGTAGGCGGCCATCCCGGTCATCTCCAGGGCCTCGCCGACCCGTGCGCGGATCTCGGCCCGGCCGGCCCGGCGGGCCTTCAGGCCGAAGGCCACGTTGTCCTCGACCCGCAGGTGCGGGAAGAGGGCGTACTGCTGCACGACCATGCCGATGCCCCGCCGGTGGGGAGGCAGGTCCGTCACGTCCCGCTCCCCCAGGAGCACCCGCCCCGACACGGGCCGGACGAACCCGGCGACCGCCCGCAGCGCGGTGGTCTTGCCGGACCCGGACGGCCCGAGCAGCGCCATCACCTCGCCGGGCGCGACGGTGAGGTCGAGCGAGTCGAGGACGACGTTGCCGTCGTAGGCGACCGTGACGGAGTCGAAGCGGATGCTCATCTCACCGTTCTCCCCGGAGCAGGGCGGGCAGGGCTCCGACCGAGTCGAGGACGTGCGTGGCGCCCGCGGCGCGGAACTCGGCGTCGCCGTGCGCCCCGGTGCGCACGCCGGCGACCAGGCCCGCCCCGGCGCGGACGCCGCTGAGCACGTCGTAGGAGGTGTCACCGACGACGGCCACCTGGCGCACGTCCTCGGCGGCCTTGGTGCGCAGGAAGGCCTCCAGGACCATGTCCGGGTACGGCCGCCCGCGCCCGCCCGCGTCGGCCGGGCACAGGGTGAGCGGCACCAGGCCGCGCCAGCCGAGCGCGTCGAGGACGGCGTCCTGGGTGACGCGGGCGAAGCCGGTGGTCAGGACGACGGTGCGGCCGTCGGCCCGGAGTTCCTCGACGGCCTCGCGGGCGCCGGGCACGGGGGTGACGAGCCCGCCGTCGACGAGGTCGCCGTACGCCTTCTCGAAGGCGGTGTTGGCCCGCTGGGCGGCCTCCTCCGTGCCGAACAGGTGCCGGAAGACGGAGATCTTCGACTCGCCCATGGTGGCGCGGACGTAGGCGAGCTTGTCGGCGTGGTCGGCCGAGCCGGGTGCGACGCCCAGTTCGGCGGCGGCAGCGGCGAAGGCCCGCTCGACCAGGCCGCCGTCGGCGACGGTGGTGCCGGCCATGTCGAGGACGACGAGCCGGATGTCCGCGGGGTGCGCGGTGTTCGTGTGGATTTCGGTCATGGGTTCTCTCACCAGCCCAGTTCGTTCGCGGTGCGTTCGGCGATCGCCGGGGAGCAGGTCATGCCGCGCCCGCCGGGCCCGGTGACCAGCCAGACGCCGTCACGGACCTGCTGGCGGTGGACGACCCGGCCGGGGTCGGTGCACTGGGCGTACACCCCGGCCCAGCGCCGGCGGATCTTCGGCAGCGGGCGGCCCAGCAGGGACTCGACGACGGCGGTGAGGTGCTCGTAGGGGTCCTCGACGGTGTCGAACGCGAAGGGGTGCTCGTACTCGTGGGTGTCGCCGATGGTCAGTCCGCCGTCGGCGCGCTGCACCATGAGCAGCTGCATCCGGTGCTCGGCGGCGGTCCGGGGCTGCGGCCGGCCCGCGTTGAGCGCGTCCAGGGCCGCGCCGGCGTACGCCGGGTAGTAGCGGAAGCTGTCGGCGTCGGCGACCGAGGTGGGCAGCTCCTCACCGAGCGGGTCGGTCTGCATCATCTGGAGCCGGACGCGGCGCACGGGCAGGCCGGGACCGGCCAGTTCCCGGACGAGGCCGCCGAGCCAGGCGCCGGTGGCGAGGACCACCACGTCGGCGGTGTGCACGTCGCCGTGGTCGTCGCGGACGGCGCCCGCGCCGACGACCTCGCGGACCTCGCGGCCCGGCAGGAAGGTGTACCTCGGGTGCTTGAGCAGTTCGGCGCGCAGGGCGCGCTGGGCGGTGCGCGGCTCGACGGCCGCGTCCCGTTCGCAGTACAGGGCCGCGTCGAAGTCCCCGCGCAGGGCGGGGTTGAGGGCGCGGGCCTCGGCGGGGGTCAGCAGCTTGTGTCCGCGGGCGGCGGCGTCGGGCGCGGCCGCGGCGGTCTCGGCCACGGCGTGTTCCAGGGCGCCGCGCACGGGGGTGAGGGAGCCGTTGGCCCGGAAGCCGAGGGCCGGTACCCGGCCGCCGATCTCCTCCCACAGCTCACGGGCGCGCAGGGCCGTCTCCAGCTCCTCGCCGCTCGCGCGGCCGCTCACCCAGATCTGCCCGAAGTTGCGCAGCGAGGCGCCGCGGGCCTCGGCCTCGCGCTCGATCTGCACGACCTCGTGGCCGCGTTCCACTGCCTGCCAGGCGTGCATGGTGCCCACCACGCCGGCTCCGACGACTGTCACTTTCACGACGACGACGTTCCTCTCGGAGGGAGAACCGGAAGAGTCCGGCTGACAACGAGAGCCTGAACGAGGCATCACGATTGGGCTAGACCCGTTATCTTTTCGTTACTGTCGTGCGGGGGGTGGTGGGGGCGTCCCGCGGCCGGCGTGCCACGGCCGGCGCGTCAGCCGTTCAGGTGGGCGGTGAAGGAGAAGCGGTCCCCGCGGTAGAGGCTGCGCACCCGCTCCAGCGGCCGTCCCTGCGCGTCCCGCGAGACGCGGTGGATCAGCAGCATGGGCAGCGCGGGCGGGGTGCCGATGAGCAGCGCCTCGCGCGGGGTGGCGAGCACGGTCTCGATGCGCTCGTCGGCGTCCCCGAAGGCCAGGTCCAGGCTCTGGAGGTAGGCGTAGAAGGACGAGTCCGGGTCGAAGTCGGTGTCCAGGCGCGGGACGCGCGCCACCGCCACGTAGGTGCTCTCCAGGCCGACCCGTTCCTCGTCCGCGAGCAGCACCCGCTCCAGGTGCCAGACGGGCTCGCCGCGGCTGAGTCCGGTCTCGGCGGCGAGCGCGTCCGGGCACGGGAACCGCTCCAGGCCGACCAGCGTGCGCCCCGGCGTACGGCCCTGGCGCCGCACGCCCTCCGTGTAGCTGGCCAGCGAGAGCGGCTGCTCCAGCTTGGGTCCCGCCACGACCGTGCCCCGGCCGCGGCGCCTGAGCTTGCCCTCCAGGACCAGCTCGCGCAGCGCCTGCCGCACGGTCTCGCGGGCGACCCCGTACTCCTCGGACAGATCGCGCTCGGTGGGGATCGGCCGGTCCTCGCCCAGTTCCCCGACGAGGCGGTCGATCCTCGCCTTCACCGCGTAGTACTTGGGGATCCGGCCGTGCTCCGGGATGCCGGAGCGCACCGGGGCGCCGGGGGCCTGGTCGTTCGGATAGTCCACGCAGGGATCGTCGCAGACCCGGGGCGCGCGCTCGGCGCCGCCTCCGGGTCAGGGCACCGCCCACGCCCGCCCTGGCGGCGGCGAGCAGCGGGGCGGCGGCCCGGAGCGACAGGGTGGCGGCCGGGAGCGCGTCCTACGGACGGCCGGGAACCCGTCCTACGGAGGTGACGCGGGCCCTGCCGTACGGAGGTGACGCGAGCCCGCTGTACGGCGTGCCGCGGGCCCGTCGTACGGGTGGGGGGTCGACACGGACCAGCCGGGGCGGCCCGTGCCGAGGGCGGGTGCGCAGGAGCGCGGGGCCTACCCCTCCTCCCGCCCGAACAACGGCGCCAGCAGCAACTGCGCCGCGCCCTCCGCGACCCCGCGCGCCCCGGCCGGCGCCTGCCGGACCGGCACCGCCGCGCCCGGCAGCCCGCCCCGCCGGGCCCGCGCGGCGACCACCGCCCCCACCCCGCTCACGAACGCCTCCGGCCGCTCGGCGACCGTGCGCCCCCCGAGCAGCACCAGGTCGATGTCCAGCAGCCCGACGAGGTTCGCGGCCGCCGCGCCCAGCACGCGTGCCGCCTCCCGCGTGTCCCCGCGCGCGACCGCGGCCAGGCACAGCGCCTCCACGCACCCCCGGTCCCCGCAGGCGCACGGGGGCCCGTCCAGCTGGATCACCTGGTGCCCGAACTCGCCCGCCCCGGTACGCGCCCCCCGGTGCACGGTCCCGCCGATGACCAGCCCGGCCCCGAGCCCCGTCCCGAGGTGGAGGTAGGCGAAGGAGCCGCCGCCCTCACCGGTGACGGCGATTCCGAGCGCCGCCGCGTTGGTGTCCTTGTCGACGATGACGGGCACGCCGAGCCGCCGCTCCAGCGCGTCCCGCAGCGGGAACCCGTCCCACTGGGGGAACCCGGTGACGCGGTGCAGCACCCCGCGCCCGTGGTCGAGCGGCCCGGGCAGCGCCACCCCGGCCCCGAGGAGCGAGGCGGCGGACGCCTTCCGCGCGCCGGCCCCGAACGCCTCCGTGACCAGCGCCTCGACCTGCTCCGCCACCGCCTCCACGACGGCGCCGGCCTGCGTCCCGAGGTCCAGCGGCCGGCGCCGCTCGCCGGTGACGGTGCCGTTCAGGTCGGCCAGGACCGCCCGCACCTCGTCCCGCTCGACGTGCACGCCCACCGCGTGCCCGGCCTCCGGGACCAGCCGGAGCACGGTCCGCGGCTTGCCCCCGGTGGAGGCCCGGCGTCCCGCCTCGGCCGCCAGTCCGCGTTCCCGCAGCCGTGCGGTGATCTTGCTGACGGCCTGCGGGGTGAGGCCGGTCCGCTCGGCCAGCTCCAGCCTGCTGATCCCGGCGGCCCCCGCCCCGCGCAGCAGATCGAGCACGAGGGCGGTGTTGTGGCTGCGCAGGGCGAGCAGGTTGGCCCCGCCGCCCGCACCCCGCACCCTCGCGCTCCGCGCCGCCTCCCCGGTCACCACGGCGGAACCCGCGACCGCACCGGGCTCGGCGTGCGCATCAGGCCCAGCGGGCGCGCCGGCCCCTCCAGGCCCACCGGCCCCTCCAGAAGTCCCGGCCTCCCCGGAAGCCTCCACAGCTGCGGAAACGCCCGCCGCTTCAGGCCCAGCGGGCGTGAGCCCACCGTGGGCACCGGCCGCACCGCTCACTTGGGCCGCTCCCGGCGCACCGGCAGCCCGGGCCGTCCCCGTGGCCTCACCGTCGTCGTCACCGTGCACTTCCACCGTTCCCGCTCCCGCCCGCCCACCGCTCGCGCGGCCCGTTTCCGCCACTGGGCGCGGTGGGCGTCCTCCTCCGCGTCCGGCCGCTTGCCTCCGCGGCACCGTCCGCCCCCATTCTCCCCCGCGCTTGCACTTAGGCAACAGCGTTGCGAAAGTAGGAGGCATGACTAGCACCCCCCTCCGCGACCTCCGCGTGGGCCTCATCGGCTACGGCCTCGCCGGTTCCGTCTTCCACGCCCCGCTGATCGCCGCCACCGAGGGCCTGACCCTCGACACGGTCGTCACCTCGAACGAGGAACGGCAGACGCAGGCCCGCGAGGAGTTCCCGGACGTCCGCCTCGCCGCGGACGCCGGCGAACTGTTCGCCCGCGCCGGCGAGCTGGACCTGGTCGTCGTCGCCTCCCCGAACAAGACGCACGTGCCGCTCGCCACGGCGGCGCTGGAGGCCGGGCTGCCGGTGGTGGTGGACAAGCCGGTCGCCGGCACGGCGGCCGAGGCGCGCGGCCTCGCCGCCCTCGCCGAGGAGCGCGGACTCCTGCTGTCCGTCTTCCAGAACCGCCGCTGGGACAACGACTTCCTGACCCTGCGCGCACTGGTCGAGCGGGGTGAACTGGGCGACGTATGGCGCTTCGAGTCCCGCTTCGAGCGCTGGCGCCCGAAGCCGAAGGGCGGCTGGCGCGAGTCCGGCGACCCCGCAGAGATCGGAGGTCTGCTCTACGACCTCGGGAGCCACGTGGTCGACCAGGCGCTGGTGCTCTTCGGTCCGGCCACGCAGGTGTACGCCGAGTCGGTCGTGCGCCGGCCGGGTGCCGAGGCCGACGACGACACCTTCCTCGCGCTCACCCACGCGAACGGCGTCCGCTCCCACCTGTACGTCTCCTCGACGGCCGCCCAGCTCGGCCCGCGCCTGCGGGTGCTGGGCTCGCGGGCCGGTTACGTCAAGTACGGGCTCGACCCGCAGGAGGCCGCGCTGCGGGAGGGCGCGCGTCCGGGCCCGGACGGCTGGGGCGTCGAGGAGGAGTCCCTGTGGGGCCGTATCGGCGCGGGAGAGTCCCCGGTGTCCGGCGGCGGCAGCCCCGTACCGACCCTGCCCGGCGACTACCCGGCGTACTACGCCGCCGTGGCCGCCGCGCTGCGCGAGGGCGCCCCGAACCCGGTGACCGCCCACGAGGCCGCCGCCGCGCTGGACGTCCTGGAGGCGGCCCGCCGCTCGGCCCGCGACGGCGTGGCGGTGCGACTGTGACGAGCGCACCGCAGCCCCCGAAGCCCCCGCAGCCCGCGAAGCCGCCGCAGCCCGCAGCGCCTCCGCAGCCGTCGCGCTCCCCCCGGCCTCCGAAGACCCCCCAGACCCCCCAGACCGCGCAGCCCGCGCAGCCCGCGGCCGCGGGTCCGGCGGTCCCCGGGATCGAGGAACTGGAGGCGCAGGAACGCCGCCTGGTCTTCACCCGGTTCACGTACGAGGACGCCTGGGCGCTCGGCTCGCTGCTGGTCGAGCTGGCGCGGGCGCGGCAGGCCCCGGTCGCCGTCGACATCCACCGCGCCGGCCAGCAGCTGTTCCACGCGGCCCTGCCCGGCTCCACGCCCGACAACGACGCCTGGATCGCCCGCAAACGCAGGGTCGTGGAGCGCTACGGCGCGGCCTCGTACCTGGTCGGTGCCCGTTTCCGCGCCAAGGGCACGACCTTCGAGGCCTCCTCCCGGCTGGACCCCGGCACCTACGCCGCGCACGGCGGCTCCTTCCCGATCACCGTGGAGGGCGTGGGCGTGATCGGCGCCGTCACGGTGTCGGGCCTGCCCCAGGTGGAGGACCACCGGCTGGTGGTCGAGGCCCTGGAGACGTACCTCGGCCACTAGCTAGGTCCCGCGCCCCCCCGTTCGGATGACGCCGGGCCCGGCAGCCCCCCCCGGCCCGGACACCCCCGGGCCGGACTCGCCCGGGCCGGGGAATGACGGGCGCCGTGCGCGCGGTTGGGGTTGGCTGTACGCATCGCCGGTCAGGCAACTGACCGCGCACGCACCTGATCGCGGCACGCGCCCGGAGGGATCGGAACCGATGAGCGACACGGCAGCCCCACTGAAGGAGACGGTCGGACGGTACGGCGTCTGGAGCGTCGGACTCCGCTCGGAGAACCCGGCCCTGCGCGGTGCGATCGCCGAGGCCGCCGCCGAGCTGGAGGAGCTGGGCTACGGCACCGCGTGGCTCGGCGGCAGCAGCGCCCCGGCCAACGCCCGCCCCCTGCTCGACGCCACGTCGGCCCTCGCCGTCGGCACCAGCATCCAGAGCATCTGGCAGCACGACGCCCCGGCGAGCGCCGCCGGCTTCGCCGAGCTGGAGGCGGCCCACCCCGGCCGCTTCGTGCTGGGCATCGGCGTGAGCCACGCCAAGCTGGCAGAGCAGTACCGGCGGCCGTACTCGGCGCTGGTCGCCTACCTGGACGAGCTGGACGCCGCCGAGGTGCCCGCCGAGCGCCGGGTGCTGGCCGCGCTCGGCCCCAGGACCCTCGAACTGTCCCGGGACCGTGCGGCGGGCGCCATCCCGTACCTGGTCACGGCGGAGCACACCGCGAAGGCCCGCGAGATCCTGGGCGACGGCCCGCTGCTCGCCCCCGAGCTGAAGGTCGTCCTCGACGAGGACCCCGAGCGCGCCCGCGCGACCGCCCGCGACTACCTCGCGATGTACCTCCAGCTCCCCAACTACACCAACAACTTCCTCCGTCTGGGCTTCACCGAGGACGACGTCCGCGACGGCGGCAGCGACCGCCTGATCGACGCGGTGTACGCGTGGGGCGACGACAGCCGCATCCGCGCCCGTGTGGAGGAGTTCCAGGCGGCCGGCGCCGACCACCTGGCCCTCCAGGTCGTCACCGGCACCACGGACCGCGACGACCTGCCGAGGCAGGAGTGGCGCCGCCTGGCCGCACTGCTCGGCTGAGGCCCGCCTCGAAGGGAGTGCGGGGCGGTGCCGGTGTGCGGCTCCGCCGCGCGGGCGCGGGAGGCCCGCGCGGCGCCGCGGACGCGAAGGCACCGGCTTCCCCGCACCCCGGCGGATCGCCTACGCGTCCTTCAGTTCCTGCCGCTGCCGCCCCAGCCCCTCGATCTCCAGCTCGACCACGTCACCGGAGCGCAGGTACGGCTTCGGCTCGGGCTGCCCCATGGCCACGCCGGCCGGCGTACCGGTGTTGATGACGTCACCGGGGTAGAGGGTCATGAAGTGGCTGACGTAGCGCACCACTTCGGCGACCGGGAAGATCTGCTCGGCGGTCGTCCCGTCCTGCTTCAGCTCGCCGTTGACCCACAGCTTCAGGGAGAGGTCCTGCGGGTCGGGCACCTCGTCGGCGGTGACGAGCCAGGGCCCGAGCGGGTTGAACGTCTCGCAGTTCTTCCCCTTGTCCCAGGTGCCGCCCCGCTCGATCTGGAACTCCCGCTCGGACACGTCGTGCGCCACCGCGTACCCGGCGACGTGGGCGAGGGCCTCCTCGTCCGTCTCCAGGTAGCGGGCGGTACGGCCGATGACGACGGCCAGCTCCACCTCCCAGTCGGTCTTGGCGGAGCCGCGCGGTACGAGCACGGTGTCGTACGGCCCGACCACGGTGTCCGCCGCCTTGAAGAAGACGACGGGCTCGGCGGGCGGTTCGGCGCCGGTCTCGCGGGCGTGGTCGTGGTAGTTCAGCCCGATGCACACGACCTTGCCGATCCGGGCGAGCGGCGGACCGATCCGCAGTCCGTCCGCGTCCAGCGCGGGCAGTGTCCCGGCGTCGGCGGCGCCGCGGATCCGGCCGAGCGCGGCGGCGTCGGCCAGCAGCGGGCCGTCGATGTCCGGGACGATGCCGGACAGGTCGCGCAAGGTGCCCTCGGCGTCCAGCAGCGCGGGCCTCTCGGCCCCGGCCGTACCGACTCGCAGCAGCTTCATGTTCCCCAACTCCCTCGATCGCGGGCAGCCCGGCCGAGCGACGCGACCTGAGTGCGGCGGGCGCAGTCGTCGGAGGACTGTTCGATCCTCCAAGGTCGCGTTCCACTCCGCAATACCCCGTTCACGTACTGGACCGTAGGCCGCCCGCCCGGCGGCCGGGCCGGACCCATGGACCCCTCCCGGGGGCCAAGCCGGACCGAAGGCCCCCCAGGGGCCGGGCCCGGCCCGTGGGGCACCTCCCGGCCGCCCGGCCGCGCTCAGCGGTAGAGCACCGCCCGCTCCACGGCGCTCCAGGTGGTGCTGGTCACCACGTACAGCGCGGCGGCCAGCGGTACGACGGCCACGGTGACCAGCGTGGCGAACGACATGAACGGCATCACCCTGCCCACGGCGGCGAGCCCGGGAACCCGCTCTTCCCCGCCCGCGCCGCCCGTGCCGCCCGCGGGGCCCGTGCCGTCACCGAGACCGGCCGACGCCCGCCGGGCCCGCAGGAAGTTGAAGGAGGCGACGACGGCCACGACCGCGAACAGCCCGGCGTAGACGAGCCCGGCCGCCCCGAAGGGACCGTCGTCGGCCAGGGCGTCGCTCCACCGCCCGCCCAGCGGCGCGGCCAGCAGCCGGTGGCCGAGCAGCCCGTTGGCGTCCCCGCCGATCGTCGTGCTGGAGAACAGGTGGTAGAGCAGGAAGAAGGCCGGCATCTGGAGCAGGCCGGGCAGGCAGCCCGACAGCGGCGACACCTTCTCCTCGGCGTGCAGCGCGAGCACCGCCTTCTGCAGCCGCTCCGGATCCTTGCGGTACTTCGTGCGCAGCTCGGCGATGCGCGGCTGGAGCGCGGTGCGCGCCTTCTGCCCGCGCGCGGCCGCCCGGGAGAGCGGGTGGACGAGGAGCCGTACGAGCGCGGTGACCAGGACGATCGCGGCGGCAGCGGCGGAGGCGTGGAACACCGGCTCCAGCAGGCCGGCGAGGTGTTCGACGCCACCGGCGAAGGCGGAGAAGACGGACGCGGGGATGACGGACATGGGTGAGGAGCCCTCCGGGGGTCTCGTCGTGCCGGGAAAGAAGACAGGGCGGCATGACGACCCGCGGCGCAGGAACACGCATCGGACAGGGGGTCCGAACAGGTGTGACGCGAGGTGCCCTACGCGGCGGCGGTCGCCGGAAGGGCCCGTCCGGGTGCCCGGGGCCGTCGCCGGCCCGCGGCATCGGGATCGCGCTGCGGCAGGAACGCCGTACGCCGGTCCCGTTCCCTCATCGCGGTGCGCACCCGCGTGGGCGCCACGGCGGGCGCGCACCGCGAGCCGAGCAGCGCGCACGCGACGAACGCGGCACCGGCGGCGACGGTCACGGAGAGGCTGCCCGTGTCGAGCAGCGAGAGCTGGAGGACCAGGAGGGCCAGCACGAGCAGGGACCCCAGAACGGGGGCGAGCGGCGCACCGAGCCGGTGACGAACTCGACGGATCACGACCGGCCCTCCCCGCTCCCTCGGTCCCGCACCTGGGTATCACTCGTATTCACTGGTTCCTACGGTTATACAGGACCGCCCCGGAAGAGCCGCAAGGGTTCCCTGTGCACCGCGGGCACGCGGGCCGAGGTCACGCGGGCCCCGGAGCGCGGCGGCACCGGTCACGCGGAGCGCGAAGGCCGCAGGGCGCGGAGGCAGCGGTCACGCGGAGCGCGAAGGCCGCAGGGCGCGGAGGCACCGGTCACGCGGGCCGCGGAGCGCGGAGACCTCGGTCACGCGAGCCGCGGGGGCCGCAGGGCACGGAGCGTACGTCCTCCACGAGGGCCGGGCGGCCTGCCCGCGGGTACCTCATCTTTGCCACCGCCCGGCAGTACGGTGTCCCCCATGCGCCCCGACACGCCCGCAGAAAACGCCGAAAACGCCGAGACCGTCGACCACACCGCCGAAGCGGCCCGCCTGGAGCGGACCGCGGGCCTGTACCCGGAGGACGCCGAAGCCCTCCTGCTGCGGGCCGCCGCCCACCTGGAGCTGGCCGGGGACCGCCCCGCCGCGACAGCGCTCTACGACCGCCTGCTGGCCTCCCCCGCCGCCCTGGAGAACGCCACACTGGTGCGCGCCCTGAAGGCGGCCAACCTCTGGGAGTACGACCACGAGGCCGAGGCCCGGGCGATCATCGACGGCGTCCGCGCGGCCGCGCCGCGCGACCCGGCCCCCTGGGTGATCGTCGCGGAGTCGCTGGAGTCGCACGACGAACTGGAGGCCGCGCACAAGACGTTCACGGAGGCGGTCACGCTCCTGCTGACCGACGTCCCCGAACCCCCGTACGCCACCCACCCCCTCCTCTTCGGCCGCCACCGGGTGCGCCGCATGCTCGGCGCCTCCCACGACGAGTGGGACGCCCTCGCCGACACCCTGCACTCCCTGCCGGTCTCCCTGGACGAACTGCACGACCCCAAGCGGGTCTGGTCCCTCGGCTCGGAGAACCCGGCCGAACTCCAGGCGGAACTGGTCCGTCTCCGCGCGGAACTGGGCGCCTACCGCGAAGCCCTCTCCCGTCCCTTCCCGGTGGCGGTCCTGCACTGGCCGGCCGGCGAACTGGAGGAACTGGTCGCGGCCTACGCCGACCTCGCCGCGGAGTACCCGTCGCACGAGACCCACCTCGCGACGATAGAGCGCTCCCTGCGCGAACTGTCCGCCTCCGGCACCGCGAACCTCGGCATCGTCACGGGCACGGTCCCCTCCTACGAGGCCTTCGCCGCCTCGGAGGGCTCCTCCCCGTCCGACACGGCCCTGCTCCCCCAGTACGCGACGACCCTCGCGGCCCGGGGACGTGCGGTGGCCTGGCCGCCGCAGCGGGCGGCGGAGTGCTGGTGCGGCTCGGGCCGGGCGTACGGGGAGTGCCACGGCCGGGCGTCCTGAGCCGGACGCCGGCCCCGCGTTCTCCCCCCCCGGCCGCCCGCACGCCCCCGCCGACCGCATCTACCGCCAGGTCCCCCTGAACGCCAACGCCCCAACGCCCTGCACCGCGGCGCGACCGTCCACGTCCGTCACGACCCGTCGGACCCGCGCCGTGTGGTGGTGCTCCGCACCCGCACGTCCCTCTCCCCCACGGCCAACCTCATCTGGTGCACCTGCTTCTGCGCGACGGGCCCGGCCTCGGGGGCGCTGGCGCTGCTCTGAGGGTCGCAAGGACAGAGCGGTGGGGGTGACCATGAAGGGGGAAGGGGGCTCGGCGCACCGCGAGGTGCGAGCGAGGCCGGTCGCACCCGCTCTCGGTCACCGGCCGAACGCGATGCGGACGTGCTCGTCCCCGTGATGGAATCGACCTCGGGACCGAGTCAGGATCGTGAGGCACTGCCGTCTTGAGCACAATGAAGCCGTCGTCGGCCGCCGTCTCGGCGCGCATGAGCAGGCAGGCCAGCAAGGACACGGCCGCCGAACTGACGGTCCGACGCCTGCTGCACGCGGCCGGCCTGCGCTATCGCGTGGAGTACCCGGTGCCGGGCATGGCACGGCGGCGCATCGACGTGGCCTTCACACGGGCCAAGGTCGCCGTACTGATCGACGGCTGCTTCTGGCACGGTTGCCCGGAACACGCTACGCAGCCAAAGGCCAACGCCGAGTGGTGGCGCACGAAGCTGGACCGGAACATGGCTCGCGATCGGGAGACGACGGAGCATCTGGCCTCGGCGGGCTGGACGGTGTTGCGGTTCTGGGAGCATGAGGATCCGGAAGAGGTGGCCGCTCGGGTGAGAGCGGCTGTGGAACGACGTCTGGCCGAACGGGCGGGAAGGTGTGGCACGTGGGGGGACTGACCTTCGTGGACGTGTGCTCCGGAGCGGGTGGACTCGCGCTCGGCCTGGAAGCAGCGGGATTCGAACCGCGTCTGCTCCTGGACGACGACGAAGACGCCGTCGCGACGCTGCGGGCCAATCGACCGCACTGGAACGTGCTCCGCACCGATCTGCTCGACTTCGACCCGGCCGAGCATCCCGAGACCTACGACGTGGATCTCCTCTCGGCGGGGTTGCCGCGGGTGAAGTCGAGTGCGACCGCCCGCCGGGCCGAGACAGGGTCGGAGGAGCGCCTGTTGGAGGCCACGGTCTACCTGGCCCACGCCGTCAGACCGCGAGCGGTGATCATCGAGAACGTTCCCGATCTCGCCCATTCGGACAGGTACGGCCGATTCCGTGACTTCGCGCGCGCCGAACTGGCTCACCTGGGTTACGAGTTCAGTTGGTTCGTCGTGAACGCCATCGACTTCGGGGTGCCGCAGAATCGCAGACAGGGCGTCCTGGTGGCCGTAGAACGGCAGTGGGCCGAGGCCTTCCGGCCGCCGGCGCCCACGGTGGGGGAACCGCGAACGGTCGGTGCCGCCCTGGGCGCGTCCATGGCCGCACGCGGTTGGCGAGACGCCGCCCGGTGGGCGGCCCAGGCCGATCAGCCGGCTCCCACCCTGGTCGGAGGCTCGAAGAACCGAGGCGGTGCCGACCTGGGGCCGACCGGCGCCAAGCGGAAGTGGGCGACCATGGGCGTCAACGCCCACACGGTGGGCAACGAGGTTCCAGGCCCCGACTTCGTGTGGGACCCTCAGCTCGGCAGGGACAACATGGTGAAAATCACAGTCGAGCAGGCGGCCCTCCTTCAGGGGTTCCCCGGGTCGTGGGAGGTCAAGGGCCTGAAGACCGCCCGGTACCGCCAGATCGGACACGCGACACCGCCGCCCGTCGGCCAGGCGCTGGGCCGGGTCGTCGCCGAAGCTCTGCGCGGGGAGCCGGTGGCCCCCGCCGCCGGCTAGACTTCCGCCACATGACCAGCACGCCGCCCCACCCGTCCATCCTCGACAAGCCCTTTGTCCTGGACCTCTTCGCAGGGCCCGGCGGGCTGGACGTCGCCTGCCACAGGCTGGGTGTCCCGAGCCTCGGGATCGAGTGGGACAGGAGCGCGTGCCTGACGCGCTACGCGGCCGGCCTGGACACCCTCCATGCCGACGTGAGCGCGGTCCGCAGGGAGGCCTTCGAGTCGCTCCCGCCGGAGATCAACGTGCTCGCCGGCGGCCCTCCGTGCCAGACGTACTCGGTGGCCGGGAAGGGTGCGGGACGCAAGGCTCTGGAAGAGGTCAAGCAGTTCATCGACCGTCTCATGGCGGGCGATCCGGACGAGGAGATCGACAAGGAACTGGGGAACCTCAGCGACCCGCGCACCGCGTTGGTGCTCGAGCCGCTCCGGTACGCGATCCAGGCGACCCGGAGCGCGAATCGGGGGTGCCGACCGTACGACGTCATCGTCGTGGAGCAGGTCCCCGCCGTGAGGGCGCTCTGGGACCGCTACGCCGAAGTCCTGCAGGAGATCGGCCTCCCTGACGGAACCAAGTACAAGGTCGTTGTCGACGTCCTGGACACCGAGACCTACGGAGTACCGCAGACGCGGTCCCGTGCCGTGCTGATCGCCCGTCGGGCAGGACTCGGCGAGCCCTCGCTGCCCGGAGCGACCCACCGCGCCTACGAGGCGAAGGAGTGGAACCGCAGGAACGGCGGCATCGCGGCGCCGGCGACTCAACCGACCCTCTGCGACGCGGAAGCCCTCGATCCCCGCCCGCGCCCCGAAGAGGACGGCGACCTGGAACCCTGGACGTCGATGGGCGATGCCCTCGCCGAGCCGGTCGGCACGCACCCGGGACGCAGGACGCCCTTCCTGGTCCGGTCGAACTACGGCAGCTCCGGAGTTCCCGGACGGCGCGGCGTACGGACCGACCGCCAGCCCGCCACCACTGTCACCGGTCGTATCTCCCGCTTCGTGGTCTTCGAACCCGTCGGCGACCACCACCCCGACATCGTCCGGGAAGGTCCGAGGTTCAGCATGAACGAGGCGGGGATGCTCCAGAGTTTCCCGTCGGACTACCCGTGGTCGGGTACGGCCCAGGCCCAGCAGGTGGGCAACGCCGTGCCGCCCCTCTTCGGGGCACATCTCCTGAGCGCCGCGCTCGGTCTTCCCGCGCCCACCCCGGAGGAGATGCGCAAGCCGTGGGTGCCCGCGACGGAGGAACAGCGGGCCAAGCTGCGGAGCCACGGTTGCGGGGCGGCGGACGACTGCACCGCCCGCTGCCCACGCCCCGAGTAGCCGGACGCCGCCGTATCAGTTCTCGCTCTTCCGGCCCCTGACCGGGGCGGTCTCGAACAGCTCGGCGAAGTAGTCGGTGAGCGCCGTCACGGACTCCTCCGGGACGGGGTCCTCGTCAGGGCCTTCCGGAAGGACGTGACGCGAGACCGGTGGGGCCGTCTGCGCCTCCTCGATCCAGTCCCGCAGACGGGCGGGATCCCGGGGCTCGTCCGGTGCGAGGATGTCGTAGATCAAGGTCGCTCCCGCCGCGTTCACGGCAGCGCTCAGACCTTCGATCTCCCGCCCGGTGGTGACCTTCCCGTCCTTGAGAAGGCGGACCAGGGCCTGAGCGGTGGGACGGTGGTCGAGCAGGTCCTTCCGGAGAACGGTGTGGATGAGGTCCTGGTTGCCACAGGCGACCTCGACCGGCCCGTAGTCCGACCCGTTTCGGAAGAGTTCGGCCGCCCACCACAGACGGGAGAAGCACTGCCGATCCGAGGGGCCCTGGAAGCGCTCCGCGGCGACGCGTCCCTTGCGCTCCGAGAAATGCCGCCACACGACATAGTCCGGAGCTACGGCCAGAGCCAGGTGGTTCCACAGACGCTTGTCCGCTGCCTCCCGCCGTGCCAGACGCAGCGTGGCGTGGAGCCGAGGCGCGAGCCAGGCGTCGGCTTTCGTGTGCTCCTTGCCGAACTCGAACATGGCGTCCTCGACCAGGCCGCGGATCGGCTCGACCCACCACCTGGTGTCGTCCTCGGGGAGAGGCTCGACGGCCTTGGCGAGGTCGATGCCACTGTGGACCTCTTCGCCCCTGAGCAGTCCCTCGGTGAGGAAGGTGTCGACGGCCGAGCCGGAGAGCAGCGCCAGGCGCTCCGGTACGTGGTGGGGCTGGGTGATCACGACTCGCTCTCCCTGTTCGTCCGTTCCAGACCGCGGATGACGTAGCCCACCGCTTTGGCGGCCTCGGCGCGCCGGACCGCCGCGTAATGGATGCGTGTCTGCAGCTCGCCCCAACCCGACTCGCCCGTACGCCGGCGGTGGACCTGGCGCAGTGCCTCCTCGACGTGCACCCCGGGGACGACGTCCGGGAGCATCTCCCGCAGCACCTCGCCCTGCCAGTCGGTCGGGAAGACCGGGCTGCCGCCCGGTTCCACCTCGAGGTCGCCGATGGCGCCGTGGAACACCGCCGTCCAGACGTCGGTGGCCATCTGGGCGACGAGGAGGTCACGCACCTTGCTCTCCACGCCGGAGCCGTTGCCGTCCAACAGCCCGACGATCCCGTCGATGTCGGTGTTGACGTAGACGGTGGGGACCCTCGCCGTGGTGTCCACCAGCCAAGGCGCGTCGGCGTAGGCACGCAACCAGTCCCTGGCGCTCTTGCTGAACGACGCCTTCTGGACATCCAGCCGCAAGCCTCTGACCGGTTCGTCCGAGACGGTGTCGACAGCCCAGCTCCGGTCGGTTTCGGTGATCGACCGCCCCCGCACTCCGTCGACCGTCCCGACGGCGTACGCGCTGAGGGAGGCTCGTCCCAGGTGGTCGTCGCGGAGCAACTCCAGGGAGCCCGACCAGTCGCGGCTGTCCTCGGTGTCACGGGTGAGGGCCGTCGAGGTGCGGACGTTGGTCTCCCCGTCGGTCAACACAGCGAGGACACTCAGATCGGACCAGGCCGCGTCCGGAGCGTCGGCGCCGGGCGGCAGCGTGGCCGAGACACCGATGGTGGCGCTCACCCAGTCCGTGTGGCCCGCGACACCGAGGGCGACTGCCTGCTCCTGGACCGAGTAGGCGCTGGTGTCGAGTGGATCACGAGTGCCGTCGGACAGCTTGAGGGAGACCGACGTCACCCTGAGCGCGAGCGGGCGGCCGAGTCGCTTGTAGGGGTAGATCTTCACGCGTCACGCCCCCTTGCCGGTACGCAGTTCGACGACGAGACGGGTGAGCGTGGTCCTCACCGGGTGGCTGGAGACGTCAGTGGCTCCTCGGAACTTCGCGCGGCGCGTGCCGGGCGGGAAACGCAGCGTCCCGTTCTCCACCTCGCACCCCTCCACGGCGACGAGTTCCGCCCAGTCGAGGCGCGGGCGTCCCCCGGAACGGACGTCCAACTGGGCGACCGGCACCATCGGAACGATCTCGTCACCGCGTGGGATCTTCACCTCGCCCGTGATCAGCCACTCCCCCTGGTCACCGATGGTCGCCTCGAGCCCGTCCAGCACCGGGACGACCGGGCCCGAGGGCACCTTGGCCTTGGGCCGGCTCTTGACGGTCAGCGCCTTGCGCAGTGCCTCGCCGCCTTCGCCTCGGCCGCGCTTCGGGCGGGCGACGAGTTCCCTGACCGCGCTGTTGACTTCGGTGGTCAGGTTGTTGATCCGCCGATACGCGGAAGGGGACCAGCGCAGGATCAGTTCCTCCGTCTGCCCCCAGCGGTCGTGCTCGGGCGGTTCGGCCGCCCGCAGGAACTCCTCGGCCTCCTTCGCGAAGGGGGCCGACTCCCCGGCGGCCTCGCCCACCAGGAGAACGGCCTGGAAGGGGTTGGTGCCGATCGGCAGGTTGGGAACCGTGGCCTTCTTGACCGTCATACGGTTGCCGCGCAGCGAGTGCACCTGGTTCTTGGGTGTGTCCTTGTCACCGGCAGCCTCGGTGACCAGCAGGACCGCCTGGTGGGTGCCGAGAGTCCCGCGGGCGCCTCCGGCCAGCGGCAGCTTCAGCGGAACGTTCCTGGTCGCGACCTGTCCGGCCTCGGTGAGTCGATCCACCGCGGTGCCCTCGTAGTGGGCCCGCAGGGCGCGGGTCCGAGAGGGCTGCTCGACGGACGGGTCCACCTTCGTCTCCGGTACGACCTCCTCACCGTTGCGCAGGGCACGCACCGAGACTTCCAGCAGCGGAAGTCGCCCGCCCCCGCCGATCATGGCCGCCCAGAAGTCGCGACCCAACGCCTCGACCAGGCGGCCGTGCATTCTGCCGATGTCGCGTGTGTCCTCGGGACCCTCCTCGGCCCGCGGCTTCCCGTCCTGGTCGTCGGCCTCCCCTTCGAGGCTGGCCACGTCGTGTGCGCCCACGATGAGGAAGGACGTACCGGGCTCGTCGCTGTCCCGGCTCAGATGCAGGCGGGCCACGGTCTCCTCGTCCGCCCACCAGGAACGGGCCACCTCGGCGCCCGGTGTGTCGGGGTCGGGGCGCCCGAACCACGCGGGGCCCGCGAAAGCGTGTCCGTCGACTTCGCGCCAGGGCAGTTCGAGGCGGCCGATCACCCGTCGCTCGGTACGCCCCTCGTGCGGCACGGACAGAGTGGAGTTGATGAGCACGAGGCCGAGGGCACTGGTGGCCCACAGCGTGGCCTTGCCCAGGCCGTACGAACCACCGGCGGCGGGGCCGGACTTCAGGCTCTCGAGCTGCCGTCGGACGACGGCGGCGAACTTGCCGTCCTCGTAGTCGTCGCCGGTGAGTCCGGAGGCGTTGTAGTCGTCGACCCGTAGAAGGATCAGGCGGCCCTTCTCGTACATGTCCCGCACACCGGCGTCGACGACCCGGCCCACCTTCTGGTTACCGGCGAGCTCGGAGACGGCGGAGTAGTGCGGGAAGAGATCGTTCCAGAGGATCGCGTCCCGGAAGGCTTCCAGGTGTTCGCCGGTCAGCTCGTGCAGCGTGTAGCGGACCCGGACCGGGCGGCCGTTGTCCGCCAGGCGCTCGTCGAGGCTGTTCTGGCACGTTTCGCGCGCGAGGACCTGGACATCGGCGTCGAAGGCGAAGGCGGCAGCGTTGCCCAGGTCACGGCCGCCGTCGGGGTAGCCGGGTCGGTGGTACCAGGTGACCGGGAGGCCGGCCTGGGTGTCGGTGGTGCGGGTGTGCACCGTGCCGACGTCAGTACCCAGTGCCTTGGCGATGTCGGTCATCACCGTCGGGCGCGGCGTCGACCGTCCGGCGATCCATGCGGAGACGGCGGCTCGGGTCAGCCCCAACTCCTTGGCCAGTTCGGCCTGCGTCTTCCCCGCGAGCCTGAGCTGCCGGGACAGCCACGGCCCGAACTCCTCACCTGTCTCCACGCGTCACCTGTCTCTTCCTAGGGCGTAGAAGGAGGCTAATTTGACGATCGCGATCACGTCAACCAAAAGTTAACCGCGCACAGACCTCGCCAGGTTCACTCACCCTGCCCGAATAGCCCGGCTCGCCGCCTATATGACCTTATGTCCACCCTGCACAAGCGGAGGACCTCAACTCCTTTTAGGTGAACCGACGTTGAGGCTTGCCGACACCTCAAAACCCCGATAGGTTCGTGAGGTTGGAAAAGCCAACTCGCTCACGAACCGGTTTGCCCGGGGACCGGGCGGCTGGCCAGAAGTGTGCCCGCACGCGCTCAACGAACGCATGGGGAAACGTTTTTGGAAAGTTCTGACAGCCGGGGGGATCCAGCCGCTACCGTGATCGGCGGGAGTGAATCCCGCGACAGAAACCATTCGCTTCACGGGGGCGTTACCCGATTACACCCCTGCGCGAATCACAGGACATCACTCGACAGGGGTGGGAATCGATGAACGAGGACGACTGCTTTCCGTTACTGCTCTCCCAGCGGGAGCGCAGCACCATCGAGCTGGGTATTCACCTGGGGGCGAGCGAGACCGAAGAAGCGGACTTCTCGAACCGCCATGAACTGTATTCCGACGAAGATCTCCTCGGAGGATCTCCCGACGCGACCCATGGTGTTCCGGTACCGCCGGACGCGAGCCGTCATGTCGCCTGACCTCTCGCACTTGACCCGTGTGACCTGCGCACTCGCCCATCGGAAGGACGTTCCGACCGCCGGTGCGCGATGAACCATGGGCCGGCTCGCACAGTCGGCGAGCCGGCCCATGTCCCAGACTTTCTCCCACCTTCGATGTCAGGAGCGCAGCGACCGTGCCGTCCTCGTCCTCAGCGGTGATCGAAACCGTCCTCGAACAGTCCGCCCGCGTTCTTCAGACCTATGCCGTGGACCCCGGCCTCGTGGCCGAGCACGCCAATGGCGAGCGCCGCATCACACAGGGCGGATACGGCGACCGCCAGCTTTTCGAGCTCGTCCAGAACGCGGCCGACGAAATCGCCGGCGAACCCGGTGGACGCGTCCACGTGGTTCTCACGGATACCCATCTGTACTGCGCCAACGAGGGAGATCCGGTCACTCCGGAGGGGGCCGAGACCATTCTTCGAATGAGCATGTCGAAGAAGCGCGGCGGTCAGATCGGACGGTTCGGGGTCGGGGTGAAGTCGGTCCTCGTGGTGACCGACGCTCCGGAATTCTTCAGCCGTACCGGGAGTTTCGGATTCGACCGCGCCTGGTCCTACGCGCAGATCAAGGCCGTGCCCGGGGTGACGGAGCGCTACGGACCGGAGTTCGACGCCCCCGTCCTGCGGATGGCCCGCCCGCTCGACATGCAGGCCGAGCGAGCCTCCGACCCCGTGCTGGACAAGCTGTTGGCCTGGGCGACCACGGTCGTCCGACTCCCGCTGTTGTCGAAGGCCGACGACCGGCTGGGCAAGGACATGCACGGCAATCGTGGCAAGGACCACGGCGAACCCCGCGAGGAGTTCCCGGTCGGGTTCCAGCTCTTCTCGCCGCACGTCGCCAAGGTCGTGCTGGAGGACCACCGCCCCAGGCCCATGGCGCGCCGGACGCTGACCGCCCAGCAGTCCGACGACCTGCACACCGTGACCGAGGAGCGCACGGGGAAGGCTCTCTCCACGGAGCGGTGGCGCGTGTTCACCACCACGCACGAGCCGGGTCCCGCGGCCCGCGCGGACGCCGGAGAGCTGCACGACCGAGTCGCGCTCGACCTGTCCTGGGCAGTCCCCGCCCTGGAACGGGACGCCGACAGCGGCCTGTACGTCAGCCCCCGCTCTCGTGGTCGCGGAAAGTTCTGGTCCTTCTTCCCCACCAAGTACGAGATGTCCCTGAGCGGCATCCTCAACGGAGCGTGGAAGACCAACGAGGACCGGCAGAACCTCCTCGACTCCTCCCCCTTCAACCAGGAGATGATCAGGGTGTCGGCGAAGCTCGTCGTCGACTCCCTCCCCGGGCTGGCCCCGGCCGAGGACCCGGCCGCGTACCTCCCCCTGCTGCCCGGTCGGGTCAGGGAGTCGATCAGCTGGGCCGACGAGTTCCTGACCCGGGAGATCTGGGCCCGCACCGCCACGTGTCCCTCGCTGCCCGACCAGGACGGCGTCCTGCGCCCCCCCGGGCGACTGCGCATCCACCCGCGGCTGGACAAGGACCTGAAGCAACTGACGCGGTGGCTGCGGATGTGGCACGAGTGCCCCGGGCGGCCCTCGGACTGGCTGCACCCGAGCGTCGAGGCGGACGTCCTGCGCTCCGGCAAGGTCGAACACGTCCTCGCTGCCGCCGGTCACGAGCGGGCCGGGGTGCGCGACTGGTTGGAGGCCCTCGTCGCGAACGGCACCGTCGAGGCGTCGGCGGTGGCCGTCCGCATCCTGGCCGACATGATCGAGAAGGGTTCCTCCTTCGCCGACGAGGCCCGCAAGGCCCGCGTCGTGCTGACCGAGGAGCACGGGCTGGTCGCCCCGGTCCACGGCAAGGTGTTCCGTCGGGCCGAACACCAGGACGGACTGCGCGAGTCCACGGTCTACGTCGTCGACGCGCTCGCCCATGACCCGTCGCTGGCGCACGCGCTCAGCGTCCTCGGCATCCGCGAGGCCGACGCCGAAGGGCGATTCGTCAGCGTCCTCGACCAGGGCTTCGACCACTACGGGGAGTCCGACTGGGAGCGCTTCTGGGAGCTGTTCCGCCAGGCCGGAATCCGCCGGCTGGCCCACAAGGTCCTGGAGCGGGTGCCCGATCCGCACTCGACGCTCCGGGTGCGGACCGCCGACAAGCACTTCCGACCGGTCGCGGACTGCATGCTGCCCGGTGTCGTGGTCGACGCCGAGCGCGATCCCGGCGTCGCCGTCGACATGACGTTCCACTCCGACGACACGTACTTCTTCTCCCTGATCGGCCTGCGGGACCGACCGGCCGCCGGCGTGCAACCGCAAGCGGACGAGGCCTGGTTCGAGGAGTACCGAGCGGCCGTCCACGCTTCCTACCTGCGCTCCCTGGACAGCCGCGCCCCGCGGCCCTCACTGAACCGGATGAAGGTCGAGGGCGCCGCGATCGGTGGTCCACTCCATCTCTTCCGCGACCTGTCCGAGGCGTCCCGCGCCGCCTTCCTGAAGGCGCTGCCCGACGAGGCCGTGGTGGACAACTGGACGCGTCAGTTCGGCGCTCAGACCGGCACTCGGCAGGCGGTGATGTCCCCGATCCGATGGATGCTGCGCAAGCACGGCAGGGTCGCCACCTCTCAGGGGATCAAGCCGCTCTCGGAGGCCGTCGGCCCCCAGCTCGCCGCCTACCGCGACGTGCTGCCGGTCGCCGACATCTCCCCCGAGAAGGCCCGCAAGCTGCGGCTGCCCCTCACCGTGGAGGAGGTCCCCGCCGACCGCTGGGACGCGCTCCTCGACGAGGTGTCCCGCAGCGAGGACGACGCCTTCGTCGGTGCCACCTACGTCATGCTGACCCGGTTCGGGGCCGACTTCCCCGAGGACTCGCTGACCCGTTGCAGGATCGGCGACACCTGGGGCACCCGCCCTGACGACGAGATCACCCTCGCCGTCGGCACCGCCGAGTACCGGGCCCTGCGCGCCGAGCAGCTCCCCGCCCTGCTCGTACCGACCACCGAGGACGCCGAACTGATGATCGCGAAGTGGGGCATGCTCCGCTACGCCGATGTGATCAGTCGGGAGACCCGCGAGGTGCCCGAGGGCGACCCCGTCCCCCTCGTCGAGCTGTTCCCCGCCCTGCGGCAGCGCCTGAACAGCGGCAACCGGAACAGCACGGTGCAGCGGTGCGCCGAGTTGGAGGAGGTCACGCGCACGCCCAACGGGACGCACGCCTCTCCCCTGGACGCCGTGCGTCAGGACAGCACGGTCAAGATCCGCGTGCCGGTGGATCCGGAGCCCATGCTGCGGCTGATCGACCGAGAACTCGGCCTCGGCCTCGGCGCGGCCGGCTGCCGTGCGGTGCTGGAGCACCAGGACCGCATGGCCAGGGACAGCGCTCTGAAGGCGGCGCAGAAAGCCGTGCGCGACGCCGAGGACGTCGTGACCAAGCTCGAACTGCTGATAGGTGCCGACGCGCTCAGGGCCGGCCTGCCCGAAGGACTCATGGACGCCGAGCTGCAGGCGACCGGCGGCGTGGAGCCGTCCGGACGCCGCGTCGCGCAGATGGCGTTCAACGCGCACGGTGACGGGGTGCTCCAGCAGCACGCCCGGGACATCCAGGCCCGTTTCCCCAACGCCCCGGTGGCGTACGGCGGCTCGTCGGCGGCCATCGCCTTCGTCTCCGATCTGCGCCTGCCTGTCACGTTCGCCGGTTCCAGGACTCCGTCGCCGCCTCCCTTCGAGACCGTCGACGGGCCCCGGGACTTCCCGAGGCTCCACGACTACCAGGAGGACCTGGTCCGGAACATCTCCACCCTGCTCGACCGGCTCGCCCCGCAGCGCGGCATGCTGTCCCTGCCCACCGGCGCCGGCAAGACACGGGTCACCGCCGAGGCCGTGATCCGCTGGGTGAAGCGGGTCGGCGACCTCAAGGGTCCCTTGCTGTGGATCGCGCAGACCGAGGAACTGTGCGAGCAGGCCGTGCAGAGCTGGAAGTTCGTCTGGAACAAGGTCGGCGCCGAGCGACCGTTGACCATGAGCCGGCTGTGGAGCAGCAACGAGGTCGGCAATGTCGTCGACCACCCCCACCTGGTGGTCGCCACGGACGCGAAACTCGAGCGATGCCTGGGCACCGACCAGTACGCGTGGTTGCGCGAGCCCGCGCTCGTGATCGTGGACGAGGCGCACACCGCCATCTCCAAGCGGTACACGGACATCCTCGGCCAGTTGGGCCTGACCCAGTACGAGACGCGGCGGCATCTGCTCGGTCTGACCGCCACCCCGTTCCGCAACACCAACGAGGACGAGACCCGCCGGCTCATCACCCGCTTCGGCAACCGCCGACTCGACGAAGGCGTGTTCCCCTCCGGGGACCCGTACCGCGACCTGCAGGGGTGGGGCATGCTCGCCCAGGTCGAGCACCGCACCCTGGAGGGCGGTCGGATCGAGCTGAGCCAGGACGAGAAGACGCACGCCGAACGTATGGCGATGCTCTCCCGCGCCGCCGAGCAACGGCTCGCCGACGACCACGCGCGCAGCCTGCGCATCGTCGACTCGGTGGCCGCCCTGCCGCCGGACTGGCCGACGCTGCTCTTCGCCACCTCCGTCGACCACGCCAAGTATCTGGCGGCCATGCTCAACGACCGAGACGTCCCGTCCGCCGCCGTGGACTCGACGACCAGCGCGCAGGACCGCAGGACGCGGATCGAGAACTTCAGGAACGGCCGCCTCCGGGTGCTCACCAACTACGGTGTCCTGACCCAGGGCTTCGACGCGCCCGCGACGCGGGTCGTGGTGGTGGCGCGACCGGTCTACAGCACCAACGTGTACCAGCAGATGATCGGGCGCGGCCTGCGCGGCCCCAAGAACGGTGGCAAGGACACCTGCCTGATCCTGAACGTCGACGACAACATCGCCAACTTCGACACCCGGCTGGCCTTCACCCAGTTCGAGCACCTCTGGAGCCGTAAGTGACCGACGTCTACCTCGACAGTCCACCGCTCACCGCGGAGCAGCGGGCCGTCGTCGAGCAGCCCTGGGACGCCCGGGTCCTGGTCACCGCCGGGGCCGGCGCCGGCAAGACGCACACCCTGGTGCGCCGACTCGACGCGCTGTGCGGTCACGAGGACCCGGAGGAGGCGCTGGAGGCAGGCGACATCCTCGTGCTCACGTTCTCCCGGGCGGCCGCCCGCGAGTTGCGTGAGCGCATCACCCGGCACGGGGACCGGGCCCGACGGGTACGCGCCCAGACGTTCGACGCCTGGGCGTACGGGACGCTCGTCCAGGCGTACCCGGACCGGGACTGGGCCGCGGCTTCCTTCGACGACCGGATCAGGGCCGCGGCGGAAGCCGTCGAGGACGGCGCGCTGGAGGCCGGCGACTCGGTCCCGCCGTCCCATGTGGTGATCGACGAGGTGCAGGACCTGCTGGGCGACCGCCGGGAGCTGGTGGAGTCCTTGCTCGACCGCTACCAGGACAGCTGTGGTTTCACCGTGGTCGGTGACGCCGCCCAGTCCGTGTACGGCTTCCAGATCGATGACCCGGCCGAACGCAACGACGAGACCGGCCGGTTCTTCGAGTGGTTGCGCCGTTCGTTCCCCGACGACCTGGTCGAGCTGCACCTCACCGAGAACTTCCGGGCCGTCACCCCGGAGGCACGAGTCGCGCTGTCGCACGGCCCCCGGCTCCAGCGGGTGCGTGACGCGGACGAGGCCGCCACCCTCTACGAAGAGCTGCGCGACCTGCTCCTGGACCCGGCGAACGCACTGGGCGACCTCACCGACGAGTACACGCTGCAGGGTCTGCGGGACCTCGACGACACGTGTGCCGTCCTCACCCGAGACAACCGGCAGGCGTTGGTCGTCTCCCGGCTGCTCCACGAGAACGGCATCGGGCACCGGCTGCGCCGGCCCCTCGAGGAGCGCCCGGTGCCCCACTGGGTGGCCGAGCTGCTGCGCCGTACCGAGGCGACCGGCCTGTCCGAGGAGCGGTTCCGCTCCCTGCTGGAACAGATCTCGCTGCCCCACGAACCGGACGCGGAGGTCCTGTGGACGGTGCTGCGACGCGCGACCCGCTCGCCCGGGCGCACCGCGCTCGACCTGGACCGGCTGCGCCGTCTGGTCGCCGACGGCCGGTTCCCCGACGAGGCGGCCGACCCGGAGACCGCACGGATCGTCGTCTCCACCGTGCACCGGGCCAAGGGGTTGGAGTTCGACCGAGTGATCGTCCTGACTCCGCCGACCGTCGCCGAACTCCACAAACAGTACGGCGACGAGGCCGACCTCCCCGCGGAGGCCCGCGCCCTGTACGTGGCGATGACCCGCGCCCGGCAGGACCTCTACCACGTCCACTCCCCCGACCTGCCGATCATCAAGAGGGCGGGGAACCGCAAGAACGGTCGGCGGTACGTCGGCGGATGGCGGTCGTACGACCGGTTCGGCGTGGTGACGGAGACCGGTGACGTCTGCCGGGACAACCCTCCCGGTCACGCCACCGACGCCATGGCGACCCAGTCCTATCTCCTGCGGGAGGTCGGCCCCGGTCAGGAGGTCCTGCTGCGCAAGCGCCACGACCTGCCGGCGGGCGAGGGCCAGAGTCCGCCGTACGTCCTGTTGCATCGGGGGCGGGAGATAGGCGAGGCGTCGGAGCGGTTCCTGCGGGAGCTGTTCGGGGTGCAGAAGGTGAACCGGGCCTGGGACCCGTGGTGGCCCGACGAGATCCACGGTCTGCGGATCGACACCTTGGAGACGGTGACGGGCAGCACGGCGGCGAGCGCCAACGCAGGCCTGGGCGACCGGGGTGTGTGGGTCGCGCCGCGGATCACCGGCATCGGCATGTTTCGACGGGCTGACGACGAAGAGGAGCAGGGCGCATGACGCAGGTGGCAGGTCGGCACTCCGAGCACTATCGAGTGCGGGACGAGGAGCTTCTCCTGGGGCTGCGCAGGGAACTCTTCGGTCCCACCGAGGAGTCCGACCAGCAGGAGCGAGCCGAAGAACTCTCCCAGGACGCGCCGATCGACCGCTATCTGACCGGTGTGCTGTATCCCCGCGCCTCGCACGAGCGGAGGATCGAGAACGCCGCCGAGCAGGACGGCCTGGACTCCGCGCCCGTTCTCCCCCGGGAGGACGCCGAGGAGTCCGGCGCCGCGCAGGAAACCGGTGTCTCGGGCGACAAGCGCCCGTCCTCCATGGGCCTGACCTTCGCGATCGACCCGGCCATAAGCGACACGATCGTGGTCTCGGCGCGCGCGGCGGTCTACGAGCCCACCGACGCGGACGGCAATCCGGTCCCGGCCCGCCGCGCCGAGGCCAGGACCGTCGCGGAACAGCGGGAGCGGTGGCGGCGCAAGGAACTCCGGCTCCCCGAGAAGACCATCGACGTGACCGCCCCCACCCCGGGCGAGCTGATGGACCTCGTGCCGGACAAGGTCGCTCTGCACGTCATCGTCCGCCGACCCGATCCCCTGACCGGCACGGTCACCGTCACGGTCACGCTGATCAACCGGCAGAAAGTCGGTGAGCGGGACCTCCAGGACGCCTTCGCCCTGTTCCAGTGCGGCTTGACGATCTGGGCCGCCGACGGTTCCAGCGCCTTCGTCGAGCGCCCCGCTCCGGGCGCCGCACACGACCCCGAGATCGCCACCAGCCGGCTGCTGCACCGCCACGCCCCGACCTTCGCCGTCGGCCACGGCTGTGCCGCCGCCTGGGACTGGAACCCGTCACCGATCGGCGTGAACGACAGCATCCCGGCCGCCGTCCCCGAGGTACGCAGCGAGTTCGTACCCAGCGTGGAGGTGCTGCTGACCGACTCCAACCCGGAGATCGACAGCTCGTCGTTGTCGATGCTCGGGCTGGCCGAGAAGCCGGACGCGGAGCTTCTGGCCGCCCTGGAGGCGCTGGCCACCGGGTACGAGGACTGGATCGCCCGTAAGTCGGCCGAGGCCGAATCCCTGGCGGGCGGCCCTCACGAGCGGCCCGCGCGGGACCAGGTGGACGCCTGTCGCGAGGCGCTCGGCCGGATCCGCGAGGGCATCGAACTGCTGCGGACCAAGCCCGACCTGATGCGGGCGTTCCGGCTCGCCAACCGTGCCATGGCCGACCAGCGCGCCCGTAGCGCCTGGGTGAAGGACGGACGCGTCGGCGACCCCGACCCGTCCGCCGGACGCTGGCGGCCTTTCCAGATCGCCTTCGTACTGCTCTGCATGGCCGGCATCGACGATCCCGCGCACCAGGACCGGCAGATCTCCGACCTGCTCTGGTTCCCGACCGGTGGTGGCAAGACCGAGGCCTACCTCGGGTTGATCGCCCTGACGTCCTTCCTGCGTCGCATCCGCAGGGGCGCGGACGGCGGTGGTGTCACCGTCCTCATGCGTTACACGCTCCGGTTGCTCACCCTGCAGCAGTTCGAACGTGCGGCCATCCTGCTCTGCGCCATGGAAGACATGCGGCGCCGCACGCCTGAGCTGGGCGACGAACCGTTCTCCGTCGGCATGTGGGTGGGACGCTCGGCCACCCCCAACACGCTGGCGGAGGCCGCCGCCAGGCTCGACGAGCTGCGTGCCGACCTCGACAAGCGTCTCGCCACCGAGAACCCCGTCCAACTGCACGCCTGTCCCTGGTGCGGCACCCGACTCGATGCCCGGGACTACGAGGCCGACGAGGACGCCAAGCGGATGCACATCCGCTGCCCCGGTGCGGAGTGCGACTTCTCCGGCGGTCTTCCCGTCCACCTGATCGACGAGGCGGTGTACGACGCGCGCCCGACGCTGGTGATCGCCACCGTCGACAAGTTCGCGTCGATGCCCTGGCGTCCGGCGACCTCCGCGCTCTTCAACCGGGACGACCCGGCCGACGGCACACCTCCCCCGGAGCTGATCGTCCAGGACGAGCTCCACCTGATCTCCGGCCCCTTGGGGACACTGACCGGCCTCTACGAGACCGCCGTGGACGCGCTGGCCGACCACCCGAAGGTGATCGCCTCCACGGCGACCATCCGCCGCGCGGCCGACCAGGGCCGCCACCTCTTCGCCCGCGAGGTGCGCCAGTTCCCGCCCGCCGGCCTGGACTCCCGCGACTCGTGGTTCGCCGTCGAGACCCCGCGTGAGGAGAAGGCGAGCCGCCGCTACGTCGGCCTCCTGGCTCCCGGCACCAGCCAGTCCACGCTGTTGATCCGCACGTACGCCACGCTGCTGCACCGAGCCATGCACGCGGACACCGACGACAAGGTGCGCGACGCGTACTGGAGCCTCGTCGGCTACTTCAACAGCCTGCGGCTGCTCTCCGCCGCCGAACTCCAGGTCCACGACGACGTGGTGGCGTACCTGGAACTGCTCGCCGGACGCGAGGGGGTGGCCGTGCGCTCGGTGGCCAACTACTCGGAGCTGACCAGCCGGATCGACGCCAGCGAGATCCCCACGCGCCTCAAGGGGATCGAGAAGAGGCTCCCCGACGAGGACGCCGTGGACGTCCTGCTCGCCACCAACATGATCGCGGTGGGCGTGGACGTGGACCGGCTCGGGTTGATGGCCGTGATGGGCCAGCCCCAGACGACGGCCGAGTACATCCAGGCCACGAGCCGCGTCGGCCGTGCCCACCCCGGCCTGGTCGCCGTCATGCTCAACGCGGCGCGTGCCCGGGACCGCTCGCACTACGAGAGCTTCCAGCACTACCACTCCGCCCTCTACCGCGAAGTCGAATCCACCTCCGTGACCCCGTTCTCCGCCCGCGCGCGTGAACGGGGACTGCACGCGGTGATCGTCGCTCTCGCCCGCATCCTGATCCCGGCCGCCCGCCCGAACGAGGGCGCCGGTCAGGTCGAGGCCTACGCGGACGTCCTGCAGGGGCGCATCAGGTCCCTGGTCCTGGACCGCGTCCACGCGATCACTCCCTCGGAGACCGGGACCGTGGAGAGAAGTTTCGACGAGTTCGTCGATTGGTGGCGCGAGGAGGCCGACATCCACAGTGAGTTGCTCTTCGAACCCAGGCGGGGCAGCCGTGCCCCTTCGCTCCTGAAGTCGTACGACGACGAGTCCGAGGACCGCGAGGCGTGGTCCACCCTGTGGAGCCTGCGCGACGTCGACGCCGAGTCCGCCCTGTTCATGGAGGGAAACCGATGACCCCGCCCCCCGCCCGCCGCCGTCGGACCGCGGTGACCGGCACCGCCCCGGCCCACAACCTCCCCCGCCGCGGCACGGTCCGCCGCGCCCAGGTGATCACCACGTACGGCGTCGGGTCGCTCATCGCCGTCGACCACGAGTCCTTCGTCGTCTCCGGACTGGACGAGGCCGACCGGAGCTGGAGCAAGGACGAGTCGCGCGTCGTCCATGAGCGACGACTGGCCCGTCTGCTCGACGTCGACCACTTCCGGTTGCCGCCGGCATCCGAGGACACCAGCAAGGACGGCCTCCGGGTCCGCCGCTTCCCCCTCATGCACTCGTGCCCCGGGTGCGACGAACTGCAGCCGCACCGCGATTTCTCGCCCCCGGCCGGTCGAAGCGTCTGCGGCACGTGCGAGATGGACCTGGTCCCCTCCCGCTTCGTCGTGGCCTGCGAGGCCGGGCACCTCGACGAGTTCCCCTACTGGCAGTGGGTGCACCGCTCGCCCGACCGGGATGCCACGAGGCTCGGGATGTGCGGCGGCAAGCTCAGGATGCGCACGACCGGACGCACCTCCTCGCTCCGCTCCATCGTCATCTCCTGCACCTGCGGCCAGGTGCCCGAGGTCTCGATGGAGGGTTCCTTCCGCAGGAACGCGCTCAAGGACCTGCGCCTCACCTGCCGAGGTGCCCGCCCGTGGCTCGGCAGCTCCGCCACGGACCCGGCGGGTTGCGGACTCCCCTTGCGCACCCTGCAGCGCGGTTCCTCGTCCGTGTGGCAGCCGGTGCTGAAGTCGGCGCTCTCCATCCCTCCGTGGAGCACCGGCCGTGCGGATCCGCTCGCGGGACACTGGGACGCTCTCCGCCAGTTCGACAACCGCGAACACATCGGGATCTACCTCAAGGGCGCTTTCCAGGGCGCTTGTCCGATCCCGCTGGACGAGGTCATGGCCCTGCTCGACGCGGAACGCGAGGAGGACCCGGAGGGCGAGGCGGAGCCGAGCTTCGACCACCGCTACCGCGCCCTGCGCGACAAGGAGTACGAGCGTCTGCGCCAAGGCAACGACGAGAGCGAGCACTCCCGTGACGAGCAGTTCGTCTGCGAGACACCGCTCGGTGACCAGAACGTGCTCCGGCCGCTCGGGATCACCGGCCCGATGCTGGTCAAGAAGCTCCGCGAGGTGCGGGCCCTGAAGGCGTTCACCCGACTCGTCGACGCCGAGTCGACGACGGACGCGAAGGAGATGGCGCTCTCCGAGAAGCCCTTGCGCTGGCTGCCGGCCATGGAGGTCCAGGGCGAGGGAGTCTTCCTGCGCCTGGACGAGGACCGACTGGACGCCTGGGAGAAGGCGACGGCGGTGGCGGCCCGGGTCGAGCGCATGCGTACCGCTCACCAGCGGGTGCTCGATCAGCGGGCCGACGACCCGAGTCGGGCCGTGCCGTCCCCGGCGACGCCCCGCATGGTGCTGTTGCACACCTTGGCCCATGTCCTCATCAACGAGTGGAGCCTGGATGCGGGCTACCCGTCCGCCTCCTTGCGCGAGCGCCTGTACGCCGCCGATGACATGGCCGGTGTCCTCGTCTACACGGCGACGAGCGACTCGGCGGGCAGCCTCGGTGGCCTTGTGGCGCAGGGCGAACCGGACAACCTCGACCGGACGATCCGTTCCGCCGTCCGTCGTGCCGAGTGGTGTTCCTCCGATCCTCTTTGCATGGAGACCACGGTCTCCGGCACTGAAGGCACCAATCTCGCCGCCTGTCACGCCTGCGTGATGCTCCCCGAGACGAGCTGCGAGCACAACAACATCCTGCTCGACCGTGCGCTGCTGGTGGGGACGCCCGAGGACCCCTCTCTGGGGTTCTTCGAGGCCGCCCTCGCTCCCTGACGGCCACCGACCCGGGTCACGAGCCGACCTCGGCCATCTGGGTCTCGAACCGCATCTGGGCGCGGTCCAGCACGTCGTCCGCGTCATGACCACGCGTCCGGAGCCAGTGGAGGAGGTCGGTGATGATGAAGATCGCCGCCTCCTCCCCCTCGGCGACGCTCAACCTCCCCGTGCGCGAGCGAGTCCGCGGGCCCGAGGCACCGTAGAGGTCGATCACGGCCTCGGCCCGGCTCACCCGGGCACCTCCGTCGTGACCTCCCGAGGGCAGCAGGACCGTCGCCAGTTCGCACCAGGTCACTTTCCGGTCAGCGAGGAGGCGGACGCCCCAGCGGTCGCTGATCGCCGCGACGAGCGCCATGCCCCGGCCGCCTTCCGACTCGGCGTCCGCGTCGACGAGGGTGGGCAGGGCGCGGCTGTCGGGATCGTGGACCTCGATGCGCAGGAACGTGCCGTTCATCAGTACCGCGAGGGTCGTCGGGGTGCCGGCGCCCACGTGACCGATGACGTTGGCCACGAGTTCACTCACACAGAGCTGCACCTCGTCCGCCAAGGCCTGCAACCCCCACGTCCCGAGGTGGTCCCGCACCTGGCGTCGCAGAGCCGCCACCTCCGCTTCCAGCGCCATGAACTCCACGATCCAGGGCGTTCGCACCATGCATGTTTCTGGGATCACTTCCGAACCCTCCAACGCCTTCCGGTCCGTACGGACGCCGAGCCGAGAACCGGTCCCGCAGCGGCCGTCCTCCTCCGCCAGAATGGCCGGCGCGCATCCCGCGGTGCAATGTGCACGGGGAGAATCCCACCATCGAGTGACTGGTGGCCGTCAGCGATGCCCCGGAGACTGAGGGCTGTTCGACACGAAGGGGGTCAGATGGCCGGATCACCGACGGCACGTCGCCGTCGTCTCTCCATCGAGCTGAAGAAGCTGCGGGAGAAGAACGCGTTGACCTGCGCACAGGTGGGCGCCGCTCTCGACTGGAGCGGCTCCAAGGTCAATCGGATGGAGACCGGCAGCGGGCGGATCCAGCCCTCCGACATCGATGCGCTGTGTCGCTTCTACGACACCGGCGACGAACTGCGGGAGTTCTTGAAGTCCCTGGCACGACAGGCCAAGACGCGCGGTTGGTGGCAGGTGCACGGCTCCGGCGTCCCGGAGTGGTTCTCCATCTACATCGGTCTCGAACAGGACGCCTCCACACTGCGGCAGTACCAGTGCGAGGTGCTGCCCGGACTCATGCAGATCGAGCCCTATGTGCGCGAACTGCACACGTGCGGCTCGTACCTGTCCCCCGAGGACATCGACCGTGCCGTGCGCGTGCGGTTGGAGCGACAGGCCATGCTGGCGAGCACAGGCGCCCCTGACTGCTGGTTCGTCGTGAGCGAAGCGGCCGTGCGCCGAGTCATCGGTGACCGGCAGGTGATGCGTGCGCAGTTGGAACGCGTTCTGGAGGCCGTGGAGCAGCCCAGCGTGACGCTGCAGGTGCTTCCCTTCGACGCCGGCACGAGCCCGACCACGGGATCCTTCACCATGTTGGGCTTCCCCGACCCGGAGGACCCGGACGTCGTGTACCGGGACGGAATCACCGATGCGATGTACTTGGAGGGTGAGCCGCATGTCCGCGAGTACACGCGTGCCTTCGACGAGTTGCGGGCAGCGGCCCTGAGTCCACGACGGACGACCCAGTTCATCAAGAACGCTGTGAAGGAGTACGCGCGATGAGCCTCACCCGTGGTGACGCCGCAAATCTGCGCTCATGGACCAAGTCGTCCTACAGCAACGGCGCGGGGGGCGAATGCCTCGAGTGTGCTCGTCACGGTGACCGGGTACTCCTCCGCGACACCAAGCTCGGCGCCTCCCACGTCGCGGCCGTCGGGGCTTCGGCGTGGGGAGCCTTCACGGTTGCGCTGCGCCGAGGGTGGTCCGAGCGCCTTTGATTCAAGCAGCGGGTCGAGGCGACCCCGGTTCGCCGCGGGACCCGGTCGTTCAGCGGCCCGGCGAAGGGTTCGGACCCGGTGGCCTGCCGGCAGTGGTCCGGGGGCGCCGGAACGTCTCCGCCGTCGCAGTGTTCGCGATGACCAGGACCGCCATCGCGACGGCCGCCGCCGGGTGGCCCGCGCCGTACACCGCCGCCGCGCCGCCGCCGAGGACCAGGGTCTTGACGAGGAGGACCAGGGGGAGGCCGGGGCGCAGGCGGGCCTTGGGGGCGGCGAAGAGGGACCACAGGGTGATGGCGAGGGCGGGGGTGCCGAGGCCCAGGAGGAAGGGCGTCGCGCCCTCGCCGGTGCGGAAGCCCCACCAGGCCAGGGCCGCCAGGGCGGCCAGTTCGAGGAGGAAGGCCAGGAGTTCGTTGGCCGCGTACCAGGGGCGCAGGCCGGCCGGTGCGGCCGCAGGCCGGGCAGGGTCGTTCCGCGTCATGCTGTCAGTCCCCCCTCGCGCGGCGGTCCTCCGTCTCGGCGGGCCGCTCGGGGACCGAGCATGGCACGGCGGGCGTCGAGGGTCACGTCGCAGCTTCCGCCCCGGCGGGCGGGCGGACCTCGGCCGCCTCGCGCCGGGTTCGCGAGGCGATGGCCAGGTCACGGTTGCCGACGCTCTCGCCCCGCCGGCCGGATCACCCCCTCCGGGGCGCCGGCGGACGCGGGCCGCGCAGTTCCGCGCGGCCGAACAGCAGGGCGTAGCCCGGGGGGAGCTGGGCGAGGACGTCCGTCAGGACGGGTGGGGGCAGGAGGTCCGCCAGGACAGTGAGGACCGTGCCCGTGTCCCAGCGGGCCGTCGCGGGGGTGGAGTTGTCGAGGCGGGACGCCACCGACTCGACGAACTCGCGGGCCGTCAGGGGGCGGACGACCGGGATCTGGGCGGCGATCACCCTGGCCGCCTCCTCGGGCAGGGCGCGGGCCAGGGCGACGCGTTCGTCGCCTGTCACATGGGTGCCGAGGGCGGACAGGACGGTGCGGGTGACGCGTTCCGCCTGCGCTCTCGTCGTGTATCCGCCCGCCTCGCGTACGCGGTCGGTCAGGGTCTGCCAGGTGCGGGACGTGGTGGCGGAGTCCGCCTCCGTCGGGGTCGTCAGGGTCCGGATGGGTGCCGCCGGCGCGGTCATCGTGTGGGGCCTCCTCCGCGTGGGTTGGCTCGCCGGGGTGGTGCGTGGCCGCGTCCCGTGAGCGGGACACGGGCTCACGGGACGCTTTTCTCACAGGGTCCGTCCGGCCGGGGTGGCCGGGGCGGGCCGGGCCGAGAGCGGCTCCTCAGCCGCTCAGCTGGCGGCGTTCGCTGCCGCCGGTGATCTGGATCTTGCGCGGCTTGGCCTGCTCGGCCACCGGGATGCGCAGCGTGAGGACGCCGGCCTCGTACGACGCGTCGATGCGTTCCGTGTCGAGGGTCTCGCCGAGGAACAGCTGGCGGGTGAAGGTGCCCGTGGGGCGTTCGGCGACGATCATCTCCGCGCCGTCGGCGGCCGGGGACTTCCGCTCGGCGTGGACGTTGAGCACGTTCCGTTCGACGTCGAGGTCGATGGTCTCGGGGTCGACCCCGGGGAGGTCGAAGTGGACGATGAAGTCGTCCCCCGACCGGTAGGCGTCCATGGCCATGGTGCCGGGACGGGCGGGGCCGAAGACCTGCTGCGCGAGTCGGTCGAATTCGCGGAAGGGATCCGAGCGCATGAGCATCACAGGTCACTCCTTTCCTGTGGCACTGGGTGCGATGCCCTACGCCTCTTTATATAACTCGCCGGACTAAAGTTGACAAGCCTCGACTCAGGTCAGGAACGCCCTCACCGCTTCGTACAGGCGTTCCGGCTGGTCCAGGTGGACGTCGTGGCCCGCGCCGGGGACCGTCAGCGGTGTGGTGCCGTGCGGGCGGCGGGCGTGCATCTCGGTGAACTCCACCTCGCGCATCGTGCCGTCGGCGCCCCTGACGACCAGCGCGGGGCAGGTGACCGCCTCCCACACGGGAACCCCGCGGTCCTGGGAGCGGGCACCGGCCCCGGCGGGTCGTCGTCCGGCCCTACCACCTGGGTTGCACGGATGAGGCGCGGCTACCGCTGTGGTTGCAGGAGGTTCAACCCTGTGCGGGACGCCGCCGGTAGGGGCCGGACAGTACGGTCGGGTCCGGTCGGCGGCGGGGCCGACGGGGGGCACCACCGCCCGTGAGGTCACGGACCTGGGCAACGGCCCCGCACGCACACCGGGATGTCATCGGATCGGAAACAGAGGGGGAACACCGTGTTCTTTCGTCCGTCGCGCTCGATCCTCGCGAGCGCCCTCGCCACCACGGCACTGCTCGGCGCGGTCACGGCCGTCACGCCCGCCGCCCACGCCGCCTCCTCCTCCGCGCAGGCGTACACCTGTCACATGTCCTACTCGGGCGGCAGGGCGTACGCGGGGCACTACAGCGGCAACACCGTCGTGCCGACGAGGACCTCGGTGTCGCAGGCGGGTGCAGAGGCCCAGTGCCTGCTCAAGAACTACGGCGCCGGCACGGTCGACGGCATATTCGGTGCCCGGTCGCAGGCCGCCATGCGCAACGCGCAGGAGGACATCAACGACTGGTACGGCCACCAGGTGACCGTGGACGGCATGCCGGGCCCCTCGTCCTGGCCCTGGCTGCGCAAGCTCATCTCCGACCAGCACCTGTGAGGCGGGCGCACTCCTGCGCGGTGACGCGCCGCCGGGGCAGGGACCGAGTGGCGCGCCCGGCCCCGGCCCCGGCGGCCCGCCGTACGGGCGGCACGCCGGGGGGCCTTCCGCGGCGGGACCGTGCCGAAGGGGGCCGTCGGCCCCGGGTCAGCCGAACATGCCCGGCTGGTAGTCGCCCGCCGGCTGCTGGATGACGACGTTCAGGCGGTTGTACGCGTTGATCAGGGCGATGAGGCCGACGAGGGCGGCGAGCTGGTCCTCGTCGTAGTGCTTGGTGGCGTTCTCCCAGACCTCGTCGCTGACACCGCCGGCCGCGTCCGCGATGCGGGTGCCCTGCTCGGCCAGTTCCAGGGCGGCGCGCTCGGCCTCCGTGAAGACCGTGGCCTCCCTCCACGCGGCGACCAGGTGGAGGCGCTGTGCCGTCTCACCGGCGTGCGCGGCGTCCTTGGTGTGCATGTCCGTGCAGAAACCGCAGCCGTTGATCTGGCTGGCGCGGATCTTCACCAGCTCCTGCGTCGCGGCCGGGAGCGTCGAGTCCGACAGGACCTTGCCCGCGGAGTTGATGTAGCGGAAGAACTTGCCGGCGACGGGGTTCTCGAAGAGGTTCAGGCGGGCTTCCATCGTGGGCTCCTTGGTCATCGTTGCTCGTCGTCATGCGGTTGCAGTGATACGACGGATCCGGGGCGCGGTGTGTGACAGGCCCGCGGATCCTGATGGTGTGACCTGGGTCTCACTCTGACCTGCTCGGGGCCGGTCCGCCCGCCAGCCGGGACGGGGGTTAGCCTCGGGGCGTTCGACGCGTGCGGCAGTCACGGCACGTGCGGGAGTCGGGGGAGACAGGGAGACAGTGATGGCGAGGATTCCTACGGCAGCGGTCGCCGCGACCGGGCTCGTCGGCGGCTACGGCGTGGCCCGCTGGACCAAGAAGCGGCAGCTGGGCGGGGCCGTGCTGGCCGTCGCCGGGGCCGCCGCCGCGCAGCAGTGGCGGCAGCGGGCGGGCGGGAAGGCGGCGGGCGCGCTCACCGCCGCCTACGTCGCCGCGTTCGCCGGGTCGCACCCGCTGGCCAAGAAGGTGGGCGCCTGGCCCGCCGTGTTCGGGGTCGCCGGGGCGGTCGCCGCCGCCTCCTGGGCCGTGGCCGACCGGCGCGGTTCGTAAGGGACACGCGCCCCCGCGCCGCCTGCCAGGGCTGTGACCGGCTCAGCCCCGCGTCGCCCGGAACGCCTTCCGGTACGCCCTCGGGCTGGTGCCCACCACCCTGCGGAAGCGCTCGCGGAAGGCCGTGGGCGAGCCGAAACCGGCCTGTTCGGCGATGCGTTCCACGGGGTCCGGCGTGGTCTCCAGCAGGTGCTGGGCGCGCCGCACCCGCGCGCGGTGCAGCCACTGCAACGGCGTCGTGCCGGTCTGCTCGCGGAAGCGGCGGTTGAGGGTGCGGGTGCTCATGCCGGCCCGGGCCGCGATCTCCTCCAGGGCGAGATCGCGGCCGCAGTGCTGCTCCAGCCAGCGCAGCACCGGCTCCAGGGTGGCGCCGGCGGGGGCGGGCGGCAGGTCGTGGACGATGAACTGCGCCTGGCCGCCCTCCCGTTCCAGCGGCATCACCGACAGGCGGGCGGCGTGCGCGGCGATCGCCGAGCCGTGGTCCATGCGGATCATGTGCAGGCACATGTCCAGGGCCGCGGCGGCGCCCGCCGAGGTCAGGAGCCGGCCGTTGTCGACGTAGAGGACGTTCGGGTCGACGGTCACCAGCGGGTACCGCTGAGCCAGCGCCCGCGCCGCGGTCCAGTGGGTCGTCGCGCGCAGGCCGTCCAGCAGGCCGGTGGCCGCGAGGAGGAAGGCGCCGACGCAGACCGAGGCGATGCGCGTGCCGTTCGCCGCCGCGGCGCGCAGCGCGTCCGCGACGCCCGGCGGGAGCGGGGCGGTGGGGTCGGCGACCCCGGGCACGACGATCGTGTCCGCCTCGGCGAGGGTGCTCAGGCCGTACGGCGCCCGGACGGTGAACGCGCCGCCGGCCGCCCGCACCTCCCGTTCCACCGAGCAGACCCGGGTCTCGTAGAGGGCCCGGCCGTCGGGCTGTCTGGCCCAGCCGAAGGTGTCGACGGGGGCGGAGAGGTCGAACGGGATCACCTGGTCCAGCGCCAGGACGGCCACGGTGTGCATGCCGGGAGCGTAGGCGGGCGCACCGAGGGCGGGCACTGGGGGTAGCCGGTGTCCCGCCGGGCCCGGCCCCCTCCCGTCCGCCTCCCCCGCCCCCGCACCGGCTCCCGTCCGGGTGTCCTGGCGGGAATCCGTCGGTACCTGGCATTCCTGCCGCTTCTTCCGGCTCACCGGCCCGTCTAGCGTCGGCGCGTGACCAAGTTCCTCCTCGCCGTGCACGTCCTGGCCGCGATCGTCGCCATCGGGCCCGTCACCGTCGCCGCCAGCATGTTCCCGCCCGCCGTCCGCCGCGCGCTGTCCTCGCCCGGTGATCCCCGGGCGGTGGAGACCGTACGACTGCTGCTGCGGATCTGCCAGGTCTACGCCGTCGTCGGCGTCGTCGTGCCCGTGTTCGGGTTCGCCACGGCGCGGAACATGGGCGTGCTGGGCGACACGTGGCTCCTCGTGTCCATCGCGCTGACCGCGCTCGCCGCGCTGGTGCTCGCCGCGCTGGTCCTGCCCCGCCAGGCGGCCCTCGTCGAAAGCCTCACCTCGGAGACCCTCACCACGGAGAACCTGACCGAGGAGAGCCTCACCGCAGAACGCCCCGCCGTGGAACGCCTCACCGCAGCAAGCCCCGCCTCGGCAACCCTCGTCGTCGTGAGCGGCACCGGGGCCACCGGCGAAGGCACGGGCGGGGGCGGCGGCACCGGCGCCGATCGCGCCACCGCCCGCGCCACCGCCCGACTGGCCATGTTCACCGGCCTGTTCAACCTGCTGTGGGCCACCGTCACCGTCCTGATGATCGTCAGGCCGGGCTCGACGACGGGGGCGTGACGTCGGGGCGGCCGTTGCCCGCGGACGGTCCGGTCTTCGCCGGGACGGCGGTCAGCGGCGTGGCGATGTCCTCCAGGGAACGGCGCTCGGCGTCGACCGCGAGGAAGGCGGCCACCAGGCCCGCCGCGCACATCAGCGCCGCGCCGATCGAGAAGGCGAGGACCGTGTCGCCGACCTTGCCGGTGCCCGTGAGGTCCGCGAAGAGCACCGGGCCGCTGATACCGCCGGCGGCGGTGCCGAGGGCGTAGAAGAACGCGATGGACATCGCCCGGGTCTCCATCGGGAAGATCTCCGAGACCGTCAGGTACGCGCTGGAGGCGCCGGCCGAGGCGAAGAACAGCACGGCGCACCAGCAGGCGGTCAGGGTGGTCGCGTCGAGCGCGCCGCGGTCGAACAGCCAGGCCGTGCCGAACAGCAGCAGGCCGGACAGCAGGTAGCTGGAGGAGATCATCACCCGGCGGCCGACCGTGTCGAAGAGCTTGCCGAGCAGCAGCGGGCCGAGGAAGTTGCCGACCGCGATGACGGCGAAGTAGTAGCCGGTGCGGTCGGAGGGGACGTCGAAGAACTTGGTCAGGATGGCGCCGAAGCCGAAGGTGATGGCGTTGTAGAGGAAGGCCTGGCCGATGAAGAGGGAGAAGCCGAGGACGGCCCGCTTGGGGTAGTGGGCGAAGACCGTGCGGCCGATCTCCAGGAAGGACACGGTGCGGCGCTGGTGGATGGTGATCTCGCCGTGCGGCTCCGGCAGCGGGCCGCCCGTCTCCGACTCGATCCGCTGTTCGATCCCGCTCACCACCTCCTCGGCCTCGCCGTCCTTGCCGTGGATCAGCAGCCAGCGCGGGCTCTCCGGCACGTGCCGCCGTACGAGCAGGATCACCAGGGCGAGGACGGCGCCGAGCGCGAACGTCAGCCGCCAGCCCACGTCGGCGGCGAGGAAGTGGGTGTTCAGCGCGAGGATGGACAGCAGCGAACCGCCGACCGCGCCCACCCAGAAACTGCCGTTGATGATCAGGTCGACCCGGCCGCGGTAGTTCGCGGGGATCAGCTCGTCGATCGCGGAGTTGATGGCCGCGTACTCGCCGCCGATGCCGAACCCGGTCAGGAAGCGGAAGAGGAAGAACCACCAGGCGTGGAAGGAGACGGCGGTCAGGGCGGTGGCCGCGAGATAGACCGCCAGGGTGATCATGAACAGCTTCCGGCGGCCGTAGCGGTCGGTCAGCCGTCCCCAGAACAGGGCGCCCACGCAGGCCCCGGCCACGTACAGCGCGGCGGCCACGCCGGTGACCTGCCCGGAGCTGATCGCCAGACCGCTGCCCGGCTCCGACAGGCGGCTGGCGATGTTGCCGACGACGGTGACTTCCAGCCCGTCCAGGATCCACACCGTGCCCAGGCCCACCACGATGGTCCAGTGCCAGCGCGACCACGGAAGACGGTCGAGTCTGGCGGGGATGTCGGTGGTCACGGTGCGGCCGGTGCCGTCACCTGCCGACCCTGCGGCGCTTGCGGCGTCTGCGGTGGCCATGGGCTCCCTCCTCGTCGAGCGGACCTCACTCCGGGTGCCCCCGAACCCATGGGATCACGCCCTGGCACCGGCCGCCTACGCTCCGAGGACGCGCGACACCGTGTAGATCAGCAGTCCCGCCAGCGACCCCACCACCGTGCCGTTGATCCGGATGAACTGCAGGTCACGGCCGATGTGCGCCTCGATCTTGCGCGTGGTGTGCTCGGCGTCCCAGCCCGCCACGGTGTCGGTGATCAGGGAGGTGATCTCCTTGCGGTACGTCGTCACCACGTACACCGCGGCACCCTCCACCCAGCGGTCCACCTTCCCCCGGGCCTTGGGGTCCTCGGCCATCCGGTTGCCCAGGGAGAGCAGGGAGGCCCGCACCCGCATCCGCAGTTCGCTGCGCTCGTCCTCCGCCGCGGAGACGATCATCGACCGTACGGCGGACCAGGCCGAGGCGATCAGGTCCTGGACCTCGCCGCGGCCCAGCACCTCGCTCTTGAGGCGTTCGACCCGGGCCCGGGTGTCGCTGTCGGACTGGAGGTCGGAGGCGAAGTCGGTGAGGAAGCGGTCCAGGGCGCCGCGCGCGGGATGGCTCGGCATGTCCCGCATCTCGGTGACGAAGCGCAGCAGCTCCTTGTAGACGCGCTCACCGACCTTCCGGTCGACGAACTTCGGGGTCCAGCCGGGCGCCCCGCCCTGCACGGCGTCCATCACGGAGTCGCCGTGCAGCACCAGCCAGTCGTGCGCCCGGTTGACGACCAGGTCGACGACGCGCCGGTGCCCGCCGTCGGCGACGATCTTCTCCAGCATCTTGCCGAGCCCGGGCGCGATCTCCTGCACCGCCGCCCGGCGCGTGATCGCCTCACCGACCACCGCCTGCACGTCGGAGTCGCGCAGCACCGTCAGCGCGCCGCGCAGCGCGGTGGCCAGCTCGGCGGTCACCCGGTCGGCGTGCTCCGGACGGGCGAGCCAGGCGCCCAGCCGGCCGCCGATGCCGACGGCGCGCAGCCGCTGCCGTACGACGTCCTCGGAGAGGAAGTTCTCCCCGACGAACTCGCCCAGCGAGACGCCGAGCTGGTCCTTCTTGGTGGGGATGATCGCGGTGTGCGGGATGGGCAGCCCGAGCGGGTGCCGGAAGAGGGCGGTGACCGCGAACCAGTCGGCGAGCGCACCGACCATGCCCGCCTCACTGGCCGCGGCGACGTACCCCGCCCAGGCACCGGCACCGGTGTGCTCGGCCCACTTGGCCAGGACGTACACCACCGCCACGAACAGCAGCAGCCCCGTCGCGGTGAGCTTCATCCGGCGCACACCGCGCCGGCGCTCCTCGTCGGCGGGACTGAACACGGTCATCGCGCGGCGGGGGGCCGCCGCGGCGTCCGCCGCTTCCGCGTCCGCCTGTGGCACCGCCGTCGTCGTTCGTTCCATCCGCTCCACCCGTTCCGTGTTCCCGCACCCGCCCCGCGCACGATTGCCCCCTCCTGACCTACTCCCGGGACGGAACAGGAGTTCCCGGCCTCACCCGGAAGGGGCGAGGGCGCGGGGAGCGACGGCGGCGCGGCGGAGCGGGCCTGCGAGGCGTGGCGGCGGCGAGGGCCTGCGGGGCAGGGGGAGAACGAGGGGCAGGAGGAGCAGGGAGAACCGGAGGAAGGGGCGAGCGGGCCTAGGTCCTGTCGTCACATTCCCGTCGTCCGCCCGGAGGGCGGGCCTCGCGGCGTCAGGTGCGTGCTCTCGGCGTACCGGGCCCTGACCCTCGTACTGGACGTACTCGGGTCTGGGCCCGGTGCGGCGAGAGTGCGTGCATGGCGTCGCGAGGCAGGCGGGAATTCGACGACAGAGCCTAGAAGTCCCGGTGCCCCCGGCCGTCCCGGCGCTGCTGCCGGCGTTCGCGGTGCCGCTCCCAGCGCTCCTCGTGCCGCTCGCGGTGCTGTTCCAGCCGCTCCTCGTGGCGTTCCCACTGCCGCTCCCAGCGCTCCTGACGCTCGTCGCGGCGGCCCGCCTGCAGCTCGCGGCGCTCGGCCCTGCGGTCCAGCTTCTCCTGGCGGCGCTCCTCCTTCTGCCGCTGGCGCTCGGCCCTGGTCAGCTTGCGCTCGACCCCGACACCGCCCCAGAAGGCGAAGCCCGTGACGATCACGCGCGGGGCGCCCGGCTCGCCCGGCACGCCCTCCTCGCGGTGGTCGAAGCCGCCCATGATGCCGATGCCGCGCACGACCACCTCGACACCGGGCGGCACGATCACCTGCGCGCCGCCCATGATCGCGATGCAGTTGATCTCGACCTCGCGGTCGGCGAAGTTCGCCTCGCGCAGGTCGATCTCGCCGCCGCCCCAGAAGGAGAAGCAGGTGAAGCGCTTGGGGACCGTCCACCGGCCCTTGCGCTGGAAGCCGGACATGACGGCGACGGCCCACGACGACGATCCCTCGCCGCCCGTGATCCGTCCCGCCCAACTCCCGTCCGCCGCGGGCTCCTTGCTGAGGGAGACGACCGGGGCGAGGGGGACCGCGCCCTGCCCGACCGGCAGGTCACGGGTGATCGGCGCCAGCTCGCCGTACGTGCGCGCCTGGTACGTCGCCTCCAGCCGCTCCTCGAACTCCGCCATGTCCAGGCGTCCTTCGGCGAGGGCGTCCCGCAGGACCTCGGCGACTCGTTCACGGTCGGCGTCGGAGGCGCGCAGTTCGGGGACGGGGTGCCCGGCGGGCGTCTCTCCTGGGGGCGGCACGGCGTCGGTCATGGGCAGCAGCCTACGAGTTCGCCGCGCGGGAGGCTACGAGCCCACGCGTTGCGCTCCGGTCTCGTACATCTTGGCGATCACGGCCTCGATGTCCGGCTCGCGCACCGACAGGTCCACCAGCGGGTAGCGGTCCGCGACCCGGGCCACCAGCGGCGCCGCCGACTCGCCCGCCGGGAACGCCAGCCACTGCCGCGGCCCCTCGACGCGGACTACGCGCGCGCCGGGCACGTCGACCGGCGGCAGTTCCCGCTCCAGGTCCACCACCAGGGTGCGTTCGCCCTCCCCCGCCTCGTGCAGGCCGGTCAGCGGCCCGTCGTACATCAGCCGGCCGTGGTCGATCACCATCACCCGCGAGCACAACTGCTCGATGTCCTGGAGGTCGTGGGTGGTCAGCAGGACCGTCGTGGCGCGCTCGGCGTTCAGGTCGCGCAGGAACTCACGGACCCTGGACTTGCTGACCACGTCCAGGCCGATGGTCGGCTCGTCCAGGTACAGCACCTCCGGGTCGTGCAGCAGGGCCGCCGCGATGTCGCCGCGCATCCGCTGCCCGAGGGAGAGCTGCCGTACCGGGACGTCCAGCAGGCCGGACAGTTCCAGGAGTTCCACGCAGCGGTCGAGGTTCTCGCGGTAACGGGCGTCGGGGATGCGGTACATGCGGTGCATCAGCCGGTAGGAGTCGATCAGCGGCAGGTCCCACCACAGGGTCGTCCGCTGCCCGAACACCACCCCGATGCGCCGCGCGAGCCGCGTCCGCTCGCGCGAGGGGTCGATGCCGGCGACCCGCAGCCGGCCGCCGCTCGGAGTGAGGATGCCGGTCAGCATCTTGATCGTCGTCGACTTGCCCGCACCGTTCGGGCCGATGTAGCCGACCATCTCGCCGCGCGCCACGGTGAAGGAGATCGAGTCGACCGCCCGCACCCGCCGCCGTTCCCGCTTCAGGAAGCCGGTCTTCTTGCGCACGTCGAAGACCTTCTCGACCCGGTCGAGTTCGATGAAGGCCCCGTCGGCCGTCCGCTCGGGGGCGCTGTCGAGCGCGCCGTCCGCTCCCCTGTCCATGTCCTGTCTCCCTCCGGCTTCAGCTTCCCGTACTCCGGTACGACCGCAGTCCCCCGCGCCAGGCCAGCCCCGCAAGCGCGCAGCACGCCACCGCCACCAGCGGCGGGGTGAACGCCGTCCACCACGGCAGCCCCAGCGGGTAGGGGCGTTCGAGCACATAGGCCGCGGGGACCCAGTTGACGAAGGCCAGCGGCAGGACGAACGTCACTCCCCGCACCAGCTCCCTGCCGAACACCGTCGGCGGGTACTCCAGCAGCGTGGTGCCGCCGTAGGTGAACGCGTTCTGCACCTCGGAGGCGTCCTGCGCCACGAACTGGAAGGCCGCGCCCGCCACGAAGACCGCGCAGAAGATGGCGCAGCCGCTCAGCACCATCACCGGCATCAGCAGCACCTTGGCCGCCGTCCAGTGCAGGTCCAGCGTGCCCAGGGCGTACCCCAGCACCAGGAGCCCCTGCGTGACCCGGCCCAGCCGGCGCAGCGCGAACCGGTCCGCGGCGACCTGCGCGAGGACCGGCGCCGGGCGGACCAGCAGCGTGTCCAGGGTGCCGTCGCGCACCCTCCGCCCCAGCCGGTCCATCGAGCCGATCGCGAGGTCGGCCAGCCCGAAGGACGTGCCGGACAGCCCGTAGAGGAAGGCGATCTCGGGCAGCGAGTAGCCGCCCAGCGCGTCCACGCGGGAGAACATCAGCAGGATCGCCACGAAGTCGAGCGCGGTCGCCGCGAAGTTCCCGAAGGTGGTCATCACGAAGGAGGCCCGGTAGGCCATCGTGGAACGCAGCCACATCGCGGCGATCATGCGGTAGGCGCGCAGACCGTCGGCGAGTCGCCCGCGGGACGGGGACGCAGACCGGGACGCGGGGTCCGTGGCGGGCGGGGCGGGGGCGGCGGCGGGCGGTACGACGTCCGGGTCGGCCGGAACGGAGCCCGGGGCGGCCGGTACGGCGTCCGGCGTGTCGCCGGTGAGGTCAGCCACCCTGGACCACCACCCGGCGCGTCGCCACCGTCTGCAGCAGCCGCCCCGCCCCCAGCAGCGCCACCGCCCACGCGCCCTGGAAGGCGTACGTGCGCAGCGGATCCGCGTGTCCCAGCAGGACGTCGGCCGGGGCCTGGAGAAGCGACGACCACGGCAGGACCCGTACGACCTCGCCGAGGGCGCCCGGGAAGACGTTCAGCGGCAGCAGCATCCCCGAGCAGAAGAGCCCCGCCAGCCACGCGATCTGCACGACCCCCGCGCCGTCGAGCAGCCAGAACGCGCTCAGCGCCACCAGGAACCGGATCCCGAAGCTCACCAGCATCGCCAGCGGCACCGCGCCGAGGAACGCCGCCCAGGTCACCGGGTCGGTGGGCAGCATGGCCGGGAAGACCAGCGCCCCGAACACGAAGGGCACCACCCCGCGGCCCATCAGCTGGAACACCGCCCGGCCCAGGTCCGCCGCGAGCCACCACAGCTGGAGGTCGGCCGGGCGGTGGAGGTCCGTGGCGATGTCCCCCGTACGGATGCGCTCCATCAGCTCGTCCTCGACCCCGCCCCCGCCGATCGCGAGCGTCGCCAGGAACGCCTGGCCCAGCCACACGTACGTCACCGCCTGGGAGTGGTCGTACCCTCCCAGATGCGGACGGGCGTCCCACAGCGCGAGGTAGGTGTACACGAGGATCAGGCCGAAGACCGTGTTCGTGAACACCCCGGCCGCCGTGGCCGCCCGATACGTCGCGTACCGTCTGAATCCGCCCGCCGCGACGGCCGCGTACAACCGTCCAGCGCCCACGTCACGCCCTCCAAGCTCCGCCGACACCGAAGCGCAGGAGCCTAGTGCGCGCGGAACGTGACGTGCCACGCATTTTCCGCGCGCCGGAAGTTCCGGAGCGCGGGAACGGAACGCGAGGTACGAGAGTCTTCATCCGGGGGCGCAGAAGACGCATGAGGACGTACGGGAACGTACGAGGCGAAACAGGAGTCCGTGCACGAGATGAGCGACGAGCCGCAGCCGAAGGCCGGGGCGCAGCAGCCAGGGACCGGCGCGCAGCCGCAGCCGGGAGGGCGACCGCCGTCGCGGCCCGGCCGGGAGCCGCAGGAACGGCCCGGCCCACGACCGGAGGCCGGGGCAGAGCGTCAGGGCCCCGGAGCGGGACGGGACTTCGGCACGGGGCCCGCCCGTGGTGCGGAGCCGGCCTCCGGCGCGGGGTCCGGCTCTGGTCCGGGGTCCGACTCCGGCACGGGGTCTGCCTCCGGCACGGGATCCGCCTCCGCTGCGGGATCCGCCTCCGGTGCCGCCAAGAGCCCCGGTGCGGGCCCGCGGTCGGGCGCGGGCGGTGCGGGAGCCGGTTCGCGGCCCGGCGCCGGTGACGCCGGTCGTCCGGGCGCCGCTCCGGTGCCGGACCCGGCACCGCTCTCGGCACCGGAGGCAGGGCGCGAACCCGTGCAGGAGTCCGGCCGGGAGCGGGAGCCGCAGGGCGCGCCGCGACGTCGTACGGCACCTCCCGCCTGGGCCGCGACCGGAGCCGGTGCCGGCGGACGCAGGGCACCGGCCGCCTCACCCGCCTCCTCCCCCGCCGCCGTGGCCACCGCGGCCCACGCCTCCGTCGCCGGCGGCGGCAACGCGGGCGCGGGCGGCGGCGGCACCTCGGGCCCCGGCGGCGAGGGCGGCAAGGGCAAACGCCCCAAGCGCCGGCGCACCGGCTGGCGGCGGGTCTTCCCCACCTGGCGCATGACGCTCGGCGCGTTCCTCACCCTCGTCCTGCTCGGCTTCGGCGCCTTCTTCCTCGGCTACTCGCTGGTCAAGATCCCGTCCGCCAACGCCCTCGCGGTCAAGCAGGCCAACGTCTACCTCTACGCCGACGGCACCGAGATCGCCCGCGACGGCGAGGTCAACCGCGAGAGCGTCCCGCTGGACCAGGTCTCCAAGGCCGCCCAGCACGCCGTGCTCGCCGCCGAGGACCGCGACTTCTACAGCGAGTCCGCCATCGACCCCAAGGCCATCGTCCGCGGCGGCTGGAACACCGTCACCGGCAAGGGCAAGCAGTCCGGCTCCACGATCACCCAGCAGTACGTCAAGAACTACTACCTGGGCCAGGAACAGACCGTCACCCGCAAGGTGAAGGAGTTCTTCATCTCGATCAAGCTGGACCGCAACAAGTCCAAGGACGAGATCTTCGAGGGCTACCTCAACACCAGCTTCTTCGGCCGCAACGCGTACGGCATCCAGGCCGCCGCCCAGGCGTACTACGGCGTGAAGGCCAAGGACCTCGACCCGGCCCGGGCCGCCTACCTCGCCGCGCTGGTCAACGCCCCCAGCGAGTACGACGTCTCCGCCCACCCGGAGAACAAGCAGGCCGCCGTCGCCCGCTGGAACTACGTCCTGGACGGCATGGTCAAGAAGGGCTGGCTCAGCCCCTCCGAACGGGCCGGCCTGAAGTTCCCGGAGCCCAAGTCCGCCACCGTCCCGACGAACATGGCCGGGCAGCGCGGCTACCTCGTGCGCGCGGTGAAGGACTACCTGGCCAAGAACAAGATCCTCGACGAGGACGAACTGGCGGCCGGCGGCTACCGCATCACCACCACCCTGCAGAAGAAGAAGCAGGACGCCTTCGTCAAGGCGGTCGACGACCAGCTGATGAACAAGCTGGACAAGAAGAACAACAAGACCGACACCTACGTCCGCGCCGGCGGCGCCGCGGTCGACCCGAAGACCGGGCAGGTCGTGGCGATGTACGGCGGCATCGACTACGTCAAGCAGTACACCAACAACGCCACCCGGCGGGACTTCCAGGTCGGCTCCACCTTCAAGCCGTTCGTCCTCACCTCCGCCGTGCAGAACGAGTCCACCACCCAGGACTCACGCCCCATCACCCCCAACACGCTCTACGACGGCACCGACAAGCGGCCCGTACAGGGCTGGAACGGCGGCCACTACGCCCCGGAGAACGAGGACCAGCAGTCCTACGGCGACATCACCGTCCGCGAGGCCACCGACAAGTCCGTCAACGCGGTGTACGCGCAGATGGCCGTCGACGTCGGCTCCGACAAGGTCAAGGACACCGCGCTCGCCCTCGGCCTCCCCTCCGACACCCCGGAGCTGATCGGCTCCCCGTCCATCGCGCTCGGCGTGGCCCAGGCCAGCGTCGTGGACATGGCCGAGGCGTACGCGACCCTCGCCAACCACGGCAAGCACGGCACGTACACGATCATCAAGAAGATCACCAAGGACGGCGCCGACGCGGTGGCCCTGCCGGCCCACGACAGCACCGTCTCGCAGGCCGTCAGCCGCGAGGCCGCCGACACCACCACCGCCGTGCTGCAGAGCGTCGTCCAGAACGGCACCGGTGCGCCCGCCCAGGCGATCGGCCGCCCGGCCGCCGCCAAGACGGGCACCGCCGAGAACGACCAGGCGGCCTGGTTCGCCGGCTACACACCCGACCTCGCCACCGTCGTCTCCGTCATGGGCCAGGACCCGGAGACCGCCGCGCACAAACCGCTCTACGGCGCCCTCGGCCTCGCCCGCGTCAACGGCAGCGGCCCGCCCGGCAGTATCTGGGCGCAGTTCATGGGCGACGCCCTCAAGGGCACCCCGGTCAGCGACTTCGACCTCCAGCTCCAGCCCGGCGCCGACCGGACCCAGGCACCGCCGAGCGACCCGGCGCAGACCAGCCCCGGCACCGGCACCGACGGCGGCGGTGACACGGCCGGCTCGGCCAGCCCCGGCCAGAACACGCAGGGCCAGAGCACCCAGGGCCAGGACCGGGGACAGACCGGCGGCACGCCCACCGACGGCGGCGGAACACCCACCGACGGCGGCGGCACCGGCGACACCCAGGGCGGCCCCGGCGGCGACACCGGCACCACGGACGGCACCGGCGGCACTCCGCCCACCGGCGGGGACACCCAGGGCGGCGGCACCCCCGGCGGCTCCGGCGGCGGAACGCCGACCACCGGGGACCCCACGGGAGGCGGCGGCGCGGGCGGCGACGGCGGCTCCGGGACCGGGACCAGCACGGGCCCGGGCGCGGGCGGCACCGGCACGGACACCGGCACGACGACGGGCACCGGCCACGGCCAGCACGTCACCGCCGCGCGGGGGCAGTAGCCCGCCCGCGGGGTCCCCGCGGGGCCCGGGCCAGAAGGCCTGAGCCCGGCGGGGACACCGGGCCGGTCACGCGTCCTCAGTGACCCGACGTGGCCTTCAGACCCACCACGGCCACCAGCAGCAGACAGACGAAGAAGATCCGGGCGGCGGTCACCGGCTCCCCCAGCACCACCATGCCGAGCACCGCCGCACCGGCCGCCCCGATGCCCACCCACACGCCGTAGGCGGTACCGATGGGCAGCGAACGGGCGGCGTAGGACAGCAACAGCATGCTCGCGACGATCCCCGCGCCGGTCAGGACGCTGGGCACCGGCCGCGTGAACCCCTCGCTGTACTTCATCCCGATCGACCAGCCCACTTCCAGCAGACCGGCGACGACAAGCAGAACCCAGGCCACGACGGGCACCTCCGCGAAGACGGCGACGCCGGGTGCTCGACCGGGCGTCACGACGGACATCAGGTGCGTCGTCTTTGCCTTCGACCCGGTACGGCGCGTCTCGTCGGGCTCCCTTCCGAGGTTAGCAAAGGAACGACAAAGGGACCGGTGACAAGGGTCACCGGCCCCTTTGGTTCCCTTCGAGCCGTCCTGTCAGAGGTACAGACCGGTGGAGTCCTCCGACCCCTCGAAACGGTCCGCGGCCACCGCGTGCAGATCCCGCTCGCGCATCAGCACGTACGCGGTGCCCCGCACCTCGACCTCCGCCCGGTCCTCCGGGTCGAACAGCACCCGGTCGCCCGGCTCCACGGTCCGCACGTTCTGACCGACCGCCACGACCTCCGCCCAGGCGAGGCGGCGGCCCACCGCCGCCGTCGCGGGAATCAGGATTCCGCCGCCCGACCGGCGCTCGCCCTCGCTCGTGTCCTGGCGGACGAGCACCCGGTCGTGCAGCATCCGGATGGGCAGCTTGTCCTCGTGGGGGCTGTGCTCGTTTCTGTTGGCGCTCACGCCTGAAACCTACCTGTTCGGGCCATGTCCGTAAGGAGGGGGTCAGCCGCGGCGCTTGCGCCCGCCGACGGCGAGCAGGCCGACGACCCCCACGGCGAGGAGCGCGACCGGCACGATCCGCTCCAGCCGGGGTGCGCCCGCCTCGTCCGTGAACTGCCCGCGCACCTCGCTCACCACCCGGTTGACCTGCACGTACGCCCGTCCGAGAGTGTGGTCGACGTGGGAGGCGACCTTGGCCCGGGCATCGCCGACGATGGTCTTCGGGTGCACGCGCACCCCGATCTCGTCGAGGGTCTCGGCCAGCGTCTCGCGGCGACGCCTGATGTCCGCCTCGATCTCAGCCGGGGTTCTGGTGTCCGCCGTGTCCGCCACCGTAGCGCCTCCGAAGTCAACTGATGCGTGTTCAGCACAGTCTGTCAGCTCTCGCCGCGACCGCACTGTCGGCACCCCCGGTTACCCTCGGACCCACACGGTATTGGCACCTACGAGGACACGCACGAGGAGAAGACCTTCGATGAGCGAGCGACTCCAGCCCGGCGACGCGGCCCCCGCCTTCACCCTCCCCGACGCCGACGGCAACGAGGTGTCGCTGGCCGACCGCAAGGGCCGCAAGGTCATCGTCTACTTCTACCCGGCCGCCCTCACGCCCGGCTGCACCAAGCAGGCCTGCGACTTCACCGACAACCTCGACCTGCTGGCCGGCGCGGGATACGACGTCATCGGCATCTCCCCCGACAAGCCGGAGAAGCTCGCGAAGTTCCGCGAGACCGAGTCCCTGAAGGTCACCCTCCTCGCCGACCCCGACAAGAAGGTCCTGGAGGCCTACGGCGCCTACGGCGAGAAGAAGCTCTACGGCAAGACGGTCACCGGAGTCATCCGCTCCACGGTGATCGTCGACGAGTGGGGCAAGGTCGAACGGGCCCTGTACAACGTCAAGGCCACCGGCCACGTAGCCAAGATCATCAAGGACCTGGGCATCTGAGGAGAACTTGCGGCTGCCGTGCCCCAACTGCCCTGCGTTCACCAGCACCTGGCGCCGGGGCGGACGCCGAACGACGGAGCGCAGTAGAGTAACCCCGACTCGCGCGCCCGTACGCCAACGGCCGAGCGGCGATCTTTAGGTGGTCGTGTTTGTCGGTTCGAATCCGACCGGGCGCACATGCCAGTAAGGGTCCCGCACCTTTGATTCAAAGGTGCGGGACCCTTCGCAGCTTCAGCCCACCAACTCCCGCACCACCGGCACCAGCGCCCGGAAGGCCTTGCCGCGGTGGCTGATCGCGTTCTTCTCCGCCGGGGACAGTTCCGCGCAGGTGCGGGTCTCGCCGTCCGGCTGGAGGATCGGGTCGTAGCCGAAGCCGTGCTCGCCGGCCGGGGTGTGGCGCAGGGTGCCGCGCAGTTGGCCTTCGACCACCCGTTCCGTGCCGTCGGGCAGGGCGAGGGCCGCCGCGCAGGCGAAGTGGGCGGCGCGGTGGCCGTCCGCGATGTCCGAGAGCTGGGCCAGCAGCAGGTCGAGGTTGGCCTTGTCGTCGCCGTGGCGGCCGGCCCAGCGGGCGGAGAAGATGCCGGGGGCGCCGCCGAGGACGTCGACGCACAGGCCGGAGTCGTCGGCGACCGCCGGGAGGCCGGTGGCCTGGGCCAGCGCGTGGGCCTTCAGCAGCGCGTTCTCGGCGAAGGTGACGCCGGTCTCCTTGACGTCGGGGACCTCCGGGTAGGCGTCGGTGCCGACCAGTTCGTGGGGCAGTCCTGCCTCGGTGAGGATCGCCCTGAGTTCGGTGATCTTTCCGGGGTTGCGGGTGGCGAGGATCAAGCGGGTCATGCCCACCAGTATCGGGTGCCGGTCAGGGTGTGCAGACCTTGGTCAGTTCGCCGGCGGCGTCGGTGACGGGGGTCAGGTCGGGAGTGTCGTCGCCGTTCTTGAGGGCGGTGCGGACGTTCCCGACCGCCTTGTCGAGGTCGTCGACGGCCTTGTTGACGTCCGTGTTGTCCGTCTTGTCGCCGATTTTCTCGAGGTTGTTCTCTATGGCGCGGAGCGCGTCGTCGGTCTTCGCCGGGTCGTCGGCGGCGTTCCGCACGGCCTGCTGGAGGTCGGTGACGCTGTCGGCGATGGAGTCGGCGGTCTGTACGCAGTCCAGGGCCTTGCCGACCGCGTCGCAGCCGGTGAGGGCGGTGACGGTGAGCGCGACGGCGGCCGCGGTGGCGGCGACGGCGGTGGTGCGGCCCGGACGTCGGTACCGGCTCGTGGCCATGGCTGGGTCCCCTCCCCGTTTCGGTGGCCGGGCGTACGGCTGCGGTGCCGTACGCCCGTACCGTTAGGGACGCCGGGCGCGGAAGGCGGGTTGCGTCCGCACGGCTCCCTTTCTTGATGTTCCCTTTACTCTCCGGGGCTCCCGGGGGCGCGGGCCCGCCGCGCTGTTCCCGGGGCGCTCGCGCGCTACTTCTCGAGCGCCGCCCGCTGGATCGCGGCGAGGTCGGTGCAGCCGGCCACGGCGAGGTCGAGCAGGGCGTTCAGTTCGTCGCGGGCGAAGGGTTCGGCCTCGGCGGTGCCCTGGACCTCGACGAAGCGGCCGTCGCCGGTGCAGACGACGTTCATGTCGGTGTCGGCGCGCACGTCCTCCTCGTAGCAGAGGTCCAGCATGGGGACGCCGCCGACGATGCCGACGGAGACGGCGCTGACGGTCCCGGCCAGCGGCTGGCGCCCGGCCTTGATCAGCTTCTTGCCCTGGGCCCAGGCGACGGCGTCGGCGAGTGCCACGTAGGCGCCGGTGATGGCGGCGGTGCGGGTGCCGCCGTCGGCCTGGAGGACGTCGCAGTCGAGGACGACGGTGTTCTCGCCGAGGGCCTTGTAGTCGATGACGGCGCGCAGCGAGCGGCCGATGAGGCGGCTGATCTCGTGGGTGCGGCCGCCGATGCGGCCCTTGACGGATTCGCGGTCGCCGCGGGTGTTGGTGGCGCGGGGCAGCATGGCGTACTCGGCGGTGACCCAGCCCTCGCCGCTGCCCTTGCGCCAGCGCGGGACGCCTTCGGTGACGGAGGCGGTGCAGAGGACCCTGGTGTCGCCGAAGGAGACGAGGACGGAGCCTTCGGCGTGCTTGCTCCAGCCGCGTTCGATGGTGACGGGGCGGAGCTGGTCGGCGGTGCGGCCGTCGGTTCGAGACATGGGCCGAGCCTAGTACCCCGCACGCAAGGGGCTCTTCCCGCGTCGGGAAGAGCCCCTTGAGGGTGAACCGTCGGGTCCTCGTCCGGGACCCGTGGGGTTCACATCATGTCTTCGATGTCCGCGGCGATCGGGTCGGCGTCGGTGCCGATGACGACCTGGATGGCGGTGCCCATCTTGACGACGCCGTGGGCGCCGGCGGCCTTGAGGGCGGCCTCGTCGACCTTGCTCGGGTCGACGACTTCGGTGCGGAGGCGGGTGATGCAGCCCTCGACCTCTTCGATGTTCTCGATGCCGCCGAGCCCGGCAACGATCTTCTCAGCCTTGCTGGCCATGTTCTGTCTCCCTGATCCGAACCGCTTTGTCGCAGTAACCCACAGTTGGCCCATCTTCGCGAGCGGTCGTGCCGTGGGTGCCCAATGATGGCGTTCACGACAGCGGAACCGTCCGTCAACTGGTCTACACCACCGTTGGCGCGCTGGCCAAACGCGGTGCCGCGCCGTGGAGCGGAGCCTCGGGAGGGCGTCATGAGTGCCGGCAGCGCGGACGGTGCGGACGTCGGGGCCTCTCCTGTGCGGGAGCGCTGGAACGCCTTGTTCCAGGGCTTGCAGAAGATGGGCCGCAGCCTCCAGTTGCCGATCGCGGTGCTGCCGGCCGCGGGGATCCTGAACCGGCTGGGGCAGCCGGACGTGTTCGGCAAGGACGGGCTGGGCTGGGTCGACGTCTCGAAGGTGATGGCGGGGGCGGGCGGCGCGCTGCTCGACGGGCAGCTGGGTCTGCCGATGCTGTTCTGCGTCGGTGTGGCGATCGGGATGGCGAAGAAGTCGGACGGTTCGACGGCGCTGGCGGCGGTGGCGGGCTTCCTCGTCTACTACAACGTGCTGCACCAGTTCCCGACGACGTGTCCGGCGGGGGCGCGGGTGATCGCGACGGGGTGCCAGGCGGCGGACGGGACGGTGACGGCGTTCACGTTCCAGAATCCGGGAATCTTCGGCGGGATCGTGATGGGGCTGCTGTCCGCTTTCTTCTGGCGGCGTTTCCACCGTACGAAGCTGGTGGACTGGCTCGGTTTCTTCAACGGGCGACGACTGGTGCCGATCATCATGGCGTTCGTGGCGATCCTGTTCGCCGCCCTGTGCCTGTGGGTGTGGCCGCCGGTCGGCCGGGGCCTGGAGAGTTTCAGTGACTGGCTGAGCGCCGCCGGGGCGTGGGGCGCGGGTGTCTTCGGGCTGGCGAACCGGGCGTTGCTGGTGATCGGTCTGCACCAGTTCCTGAACGTGCCGATCTGGTTCCAGTTCGGCAGTTACACCGAGCCGGACGGGACGGTGGTGCACGGCGACATCAACATGTTCCTGGCGGGAGACCCGCACGCGGGGCAGTTCACCTCGGGTTTCTTCCCGATCATGATGTTCGCGCTGCCGGCGGCGGCGCTGGCGATCACGCACACCGCGCGCCCGGGCCGGCGCAAGGAGGTCGGCGGGCTGATGCTCTCGGTGGCGCTGACGTCGTTCGTCACGGGGATCACCGAGCCGCTGGAGTACTCGTTCCTGTTCATCGCCCCGGTGCTGTACGCGGTGCACGCGGTGCTGACGGGGGTGTCGATGGCGGTGACGTGGGCGCTGGGCGTGCACGACGGGTTCAGCTTCTCGGCGGGGCTGATCGACTACGTCATCAACTGGAACCTGGCGACCCGGCCGTGGGCGATCGTCCCGATCGGGCTGTGCTTCGCCGTGGTGTATTACGGGGTCTTCCGATTTGCCATCACGAAGTTCGATCTGAAGACTCCTGGTCGGGAGCCCGAGGACGAGGTCGAGGACACCACGAAGGCCTGACGGGTCAAACCGGCGCGAAAGCGGCGCGGGAGGCCCCTCGGGAGCCCGCACGGCGTGTAGTGGTTCGGTCGCATTTTCGCGGGTTCCTTACGCCACCTTCATCGTGCTACAACAGGTCTACACCACTGAGTGGTGTAGACCACCACCCGATGGAGGACGGACGTTATGAGCACCGCCACCGCCGAGTCGACGGCGGCACCCGCAAAGAAGCGGGGATCAGGCCTGTTCCAGGGCCTGCAGAAGGTCGGCCGAAGCCTGCAGCTTCCGATCGCCGTGCTGCCGGCGGCAGGCCTGATGGTCCGGCTCGGTCAGCCGGATGTCTTCGGAGCCGACGGTCTGGGCTGGGACAAAGTCGCGTCCGTCTTCGCCAACGCGGGCAGCGCCATCACCGGCAGCCTGCCGGTGCTCTTCTGCATCGGCGTCGCCATCGGTTTCGCCAAGAAAGCGGACGGTTCCACCGCGCTCGCCGCTCTCGTGGGCTTCCTGGTCTACAGCAAGGTTCTTCAGTCCTTCCCGGTGACCGAAGCCAAGATCCAGAACGGCGCGGACATCGCCGCGACGTACAACGACCCCGGTGTCCTCGGCGGCATCATCATGGGTCTGCTCGCCGCCGTGCTCTGGCAGCGGTTCCACCGCACCAAGCTCGTCGACTGGCTCGGCTTCTTCAACGGCCGCCGCCTGGTGCCGATCATCATGGCCTTCGTCGGCATCGTCGTCGGCGTCTTCTTCGGCCTGGTCTGGAAGCCCATCGGTGAGGGCATCAGCAACTTCGGCGAGTGGATGACCGGTCTCGGTTCCGCCGGTGCCGCCCTCTTCGGCCTGATCAACCGCGGCCTGATCCCGGTCGGTATGCACCAGTTCGTGAACACCGTCGCATGGTTCCAGCTGGGCGACTTCAAGGACTCCGCCGGGCAGATCGTGCACGGCGACTACGGCCGCTTCCTGGCCGGTGACCCGACCGCCGGCATGTTCATGTCGGGCTTCTTCCCGATCATGATGTTCGGCCTTCCCGCCGCCGCGCTCGCCATGGCCCACACCGCTCGCCCGGAGCGCCGCAAGGCCGTGCTCGGCATGATGACCTCGCTGGCTCTGACCTCGTTCGTCACCGGTGTCACCGAGCCCATCGAGTTCTCGTTCATGTTCATCGCGCCGATCCTGTACGTGGTCCACGCGGTGCTCGCGGCCGTGTCGCTCGCGGTGACCTGGGGTCTGGGGGTCCACGCCGGCTTCAACTTCTCCGGCGGGCTGATCGACTACCTCCTGTACTGGAAGCTCGATACCCGGCCCTGGCTGATCATTCCGATCGGTCTGGTCTTCGCGGCGATCTACTACTTCGTCTTCCGCTTCGCGATCGTCAAGTTCAACCTCAAGACCCCGGGCCGCGAGCCCGAGGAGGAGGTGGAGGACCTCACCAAGGCGTGAGCCTCCCCGGAACGTGACGAGGCCCCCCGAGCCGCTGCTTGCTCGGGGGGCCTCGTCGTGCGCCGGCGGACGGCCGCCCGCCTCAGATCTCGTACGTCGCCCCGGGCGCCGCCAGTTCGACCGGGCCGTCGTAGACCGCGCGGGCGTCGGTGAGGTTGATCTGGGGGTCGGTCCACGGGGGGATGTGGGTGAGGACCAGGCGGCGGGCGCGGGCGCGGGCGGCCGCCTCGCCGGCCTCGCGGCCGTTGAGGTGCAGGTCGGGGATGTTCTCCTTGCCGTCCGTGAAGGCCGCCTCGCACAGGAACAGGTCGGCGTCCCGGGCGAGTTCCTCCAGCGCTTCGCTGGTGCCGGTGTCGCCGGAGTACGTCAGCGTCCGGCCGCCGTGTTCGAGCCGGATGGCGTACGCCTCCACGGGGTGGGCCACCCGCTCGGTGTGCACGGTGAAGGGGCCGATCTCGAAGGTGCCCGGCTTGACCGTGTGGAAGTCGAAGACCTCGCTCATCGAGGAGGCGGTGGGCGTGTCGGCGTAGGCCGTGGTCAGCCGGTGCTCGGTGCCCTCGGGTCCGTGGACCGGGAGGGGGGCGCAGCGTCCGCCCTCGTGCCGGTAGTAGCGCGCGACGAAGTAGGCGCACATGTCGATGCAGTGGTCGGCGTGCAGGTGGCTCAGGAAGATCGCGTCGAGGTCGTAGAGACCGCAGTGGCGCTGCAGCTCGCCGAGGGCGCCGTTGCCCATGTCGAGGAGCAGCCGGAAGCCGTCGGCCTCTACGAGGTAGCTCGAGCAGGCCGATTCCGCGGACGGGAACGACCCCGAGCAGCCGACGACGGTGAGCTTCATGGAGCAGAAACCTCCGCTGGCGGGAAAGATACAGAAGGTGACGGGGGTCGTGCGGTCCGTCGAGCGTAAGGCGCGCGAGGGCGGGTCGCTCCTTCGGCAAGGTCGGTTGTGGGCGAACTCACCTGTGGTGTCACCGGTTCGGCTGGACGTGGGGCGCATGAGGTGCGGAAGAGGGCGCGCATGGACCCCTGCGCGCCGGTAACGTCGTCCTTATGGACACGTCCTGGTGGCTGGCGCTCGCGGCGGTGGTACTGCTGGCGCTCGTCGCCACGCTCGTCGACGGGTGGGGCCGGGGCCGCCGTCCCGCGGGACGCAGGTCCCGTCCGCCGGGGCGTCCGGAGGGCCGGGGCGCCGTGGCGCGTCCGCGGCCCGCGGAGATCTGGTGGGCGAACGTGCCCTACGAGGAGGGACCCGGGTCGAAGGACCGGCCCTGCCTGGTGCTGTCCGTGCACGGCAAGCGCGCCCGGGTCGCGAAGATCACCAGCAGGTACCGCGACGAGCGGGCGGGGGTGATCCCGCTGCCGCCCGGCTCGGTGGGGGACGCGCAGGGGCGGACGAGCTTCCTGGAGACCGACGAGGTGCGGGAGGTGCCCGTGTGGGACTTCCGGCGCCGGGTGGGGGTCGTGGACCCGGTGCTCTGGGACCAGGTGCGCTACCTGGCCGGGTGAGGCGTGTGAGGCGGCCGGCGGTGACCGCCCGTACGCCGTGCATCTCCCGCACCCGCCGCGGACCGACCGCACGCCGCGGACCTCCCCTGCACCGCGAACCGCCCCTGCGTCTCTCATGGCTTCGTCACCTTCACGGTGACCGTCCACTCCTGGATGCCCTGGCAGGAGATCCTGCCGGGGGCGGTGGCGCACAGCGGGCGGGAGGCGGTGAGGCGGGCGGTGCCGGGGGCCGTGGCGGTGTAGGCGGCGAGGGCGTCGCCGGGCAGGATCACGATGCCGGCGTCGGCGCCCTTGAGGACGGTGCCGGTGGCCTTGACCGGGGTCCAGGGGCGTTCCCTGGTGCCGTCCAGGGTCAGGCGCAGGTAGCCGCCGACGGTGAGGCAGAGGGTGCGGCCGGAGTCGGCGGCGGTGAGGTCGGCGTGGGCGGTGCAGCCTGGCGCGGGCGGCTGGGCGGCGGAGGGGGACGCGCCGCCGCTCCCGGTGGCCGTGGCACTCGCCGGTCCTCCTGTGCCCTTGCCGTCCTGCTGGGTGCCGCAGCCGGCGAGGAGCAGGGCGGCTGCCGCCGCGGCGGCGGTCGCGGCGGTGGTGCGGTGGAGCGTCGTACGGCGCATGGGGCGTCCGCCTTTCTGCAGTCCCGTTCCGGGTGCCCGGTGGGCCGGGAACCCGGTGCCCTGGTGCCGATGTGACGTTCCTCCAGCACATCAGGATCCCCGCGCACGCGCACGCCGGGGCCCCGGCCGGATCACCGGCCGGGGCCCCTCCCCCGCTGCGTCCGGTGGCTCAGCTGGTGCTCAGCGCCGTGTCGTCGACGACGAAGCTGGTCTGCAGGGAGGCGTCCTCCGTGCCGCTGAACTTCAGCGTGACCGTGGAGCCCGCCAGGGAGGACAGGTCGAGGGACTTCTGGACGTAGCCGGAGGCCGCGTCGGCGTTGGAGTACGTCGCCAGCGTCTTCGAGCCCGCGGTCACCGTCAGCTTGTCGTAGGCGGTGCTGCCGCTCTCAGCGGTGTCGACGTGCAGGTAGAAGGTGAGGACGGCCTTGCAGCCGGCCGGGATCGTCACCGCCTGGGACAGGGAGTCGGTGTGCGAGGTGCCGTAGCCGTCGAGCCACGCCTTGTAGGAGCCGCTGTGGGCGGGCTCGCCGCTGTCGGTGGTGATGACGCCGCTGGATGCGGTCCAGGAGGCGGTGCCGGACTCGAAGCCCGGGTTGGCCAGCAGCTGGGACGCGGTGCAGGTGCCGCCCCCGCCGGTGCCGACCGTCCAGGTGAACGAGGTGGAGCCGGACGCGCCGGTGGAGTCGGTCGCGGTGACGGTGACCTGGTAGGTGCCGGCGGTGGAGGCGGTGCCGGTGATCAGGCCGGTGGAGCTGTTGACGGACAGGCCGGTGGGCAGGCCGGTGGCGCGGTAGGTCAGGGCCGCGCCCGCGCTGTCGGTGGCCTTGATCTGGAGGCTGACCGAGCCGCCGGTGGTGGTCGACTGGCTGCCGGGGTTGGTGACGGTCACCGTGTTGCCGGTGCCGCCGCCACCGGACGTGAAGGCGGTCGTGCCGTTCGGGGTGCCCCAGCCGGTCGGGCCGTCGTAGCCGGTGGCCGCCTTGCAGAAGTACGCGGTGGAGCAGGAGCCGTTGGAGCCGCTGGTCACGTCGTACAGGTTGCCGGTGTGGGTGTAGGGGTACTTCGCCGGGTAGTCGCTCGCGCCCGGGGTGCCCGCGAGGGCGTAGACACCGGCGATGATCGGGGCGGAGGCGCTGGTGCCGCCGTAGACCGCCCAGCCGGAGCCGCCGTAGGTGTCGTAGACGGCGACGCCGGTGGCCGGGTCGGCGACCGCGGAGACGTCGGCCTCCATGCGCTTGGTGCAGCCGGTGTCGGTCTGCCAGCTCGGCTTGGGGTCGTAGGCCGAGCAGCCGGAGCCGGTGCCCTCGGTGGAGTTGGTGTTCCACACCGACTCGCTCCAGCCCCGGGAGGTGGAGGAGGCGGTGAGGGCGGTGCCGCCGACGGCCGTCACGTACTGGGAGGTCGCCGGGTACTCGGCGCCGTATCCGGAGTCGCCGGCGGAGACGGTGATCGCGACGCCCGGGTGCTTGAAGTACTGGGTGTCCTCGGTGGTCTGCGAGGACGCCTCGGAGCCGCCCCAGCTGTTGGAGACGAACTTGGCGCCGAGGGCGACGGCCTCGTTCTCGGCGATGCCGAGGTCGGTGTCGTTGGCGGAGTTCGCCTCGACCAGGATGATGCTGCAGTTCGGGCAGACCGCGCTGACCATGTCGATGTCGAGCGCTTCCTCACCGGCCCAGCCGCTGTCGTTGGTCGGCAGGGAGGTGGTGGAGCCGGTCTGGCTGACCTGCTTGAAGCAGCCGTTGGCCTTGGTGCAGGCCGACAGGCCGTACGTCGAGCGGTAGGTGGCCAGGTCGGACTCGGCGTTGGGGTCGTTGTAGGCGTCGACCACGGCGACCGTCAGGCCGGAGCCGCCCGTGCTGGGCAGGTTGTAGGCGCTGTGCAGGTTGGCCGGGGAGAGGCCGGAGGGCGCCGCGGCGGCGAGCGCGGAGGCCAGCCGCTGCTTGATGTCGGTGCGGCGCTGGGCGAAGCAGGAGGCCTCGCCGGGCCGGGCGTCGGCGCACAGCCGGGTGGTGGGGACCTTCTGGCCGGCCCTGCCGGTGGTGTGGAAGGTCTGCCGCTCGGGGGCCGTGAGGGCCCGCGCGTTCTGGGCGGCCCTCGTGGTGTGGGGGTGGGCGGCGGCGGGCTGGGCCGCACCGGCGGTCGGTGCCGCGACGAACCCGGTGACCGTGAGGGCGAGGGCGGGGAAGGCGACGGCGAGGAGTCTGCGCAGACTCCGTCTCCGGCTGCTCGGGCGTGACTCACGCATGACGGTACTGCCTCCGTTGACGTGGGGATGCGCACTGGTCGGGCAGCCCGTGACGCGCGTAGCGGCGGCGACCGCGCAGTCATGAGCATGACACCTGACACCCCGGGATCTCACGTGTTCGTGACATGTCAGGGTGCGCCAGGAACGTAGCCCCGGGCCGCCGGGACGCGGCAGTACCGGAGGGAATTCTTTGCCCCTCCATAGGATGAGATTGGCCCCCTCGTGGGAGGGGGCTGGGGCGTGCTTGAGACGGGCCGGACCCCTCCGCGGGAGGGGTCCCGGGCCAACGTCAGGCCCAGAGCTGGCCCTGGAGCGTCGCGATGGCCTCCTCGGTGGTGGCCGCCGTGTAGACCCCGGTGGACAGGTACTTCCAGCCGCCGTCGGCGACGACGAAGACGATGTCGGCGCTCTCCCCCGCCGTGACGGCCTTGCGGCCGACGCCGATCGCGGCGTGCAGCGCGGCGCCGGTGGAGACGCCCGCGAAGATGCCCTCCTGCTGCAGGAGTTCACGGGTGCGGGTGACCGCGTCGGCGGAGCCGACCGAGAAGCGGGTGGTGAGCACGGAGGCGTCGTACAGCTCGGGGACGAAGCCCTCGTCGAGGTTGCGCAGGCCGTACACCAGGTCGTCGTAGCGCGGTTCGGCGGCGACGATCCTCACGTCCGGCTTGTGCTCGCGCAGATAGCGCCCTACGCCCATCAGCGTGCCGGTGGTGCCCAGGCCCGCCACGAAGTGCGTGACGGAGGGCAGGTCGGCGAGGATCTCCGGACCGGTCGTCGCGTAGTGGGCGCCGGCGTTGTCCGGGTTGCCGTACTGGTAGAGCATCACCCAGTCGGGGTGTTCGGCGGACAGCTCCTTGGCGACCCGCACGGCGGTGTTGGAGCCGCCCGCGGCCGGGGAGGAGATGATCTGAGCCCCCCACATGCCGAGCAGGTCACGGCGCTCCTGGGAGGTGTTCTCGGGCATCACGCACACCATGCGGTAGCCCTTGAGCTTGGCCGCCATGGCGAGCGAGATGCCGGTGTTGCCGCTGGTCGGTTCGAGGATCGTGCAGCCCGGGGTGAGACGGCCGTCCTTCTCCGCCTGCTCGATCATGTGCAGGGCGGGGCGGTCCTTGACCGAGCCGGTCGGGTTGCGGTCCTCCAGCTTCGCCCAGATGCGGACGTCGGCGGACGGCGACAGCCGCGGCAGGCGCACCAGAGGGGTGTTGCCCACCGCGGCCAGCGGGGAGTCGTAGCGCATCGCTGCTCAGCGGCCTCAGCGCATGCCGCCGGCGACGGCCGGCAGGATCGTCACGTTGTCGCCGTCGGCGAGCTTGGTGTTGATGCCGTCCAGGAAGCGGACGTCCTCGTCGTTCAGGTACACGTTGACGAAGCGGCGCAGCTGCTCACCGTCCACGATGCGCGCCTGGATGCCCGGGTGCCGGGCCTCGAGGTCGGCGAAGAGCGCGGCGAGGGTCTCCCCGTTGCCCTCCACCGCCTTCTGCCCGTCGGTGTAGGTGCGGAGGATGGTCGGGATGCGGACCTCGATGGCCATGGTTGCGGGCTCCTGTCAGGAAGGTGTCGTCGGATCGGGGGGCGCGCGTCGTGAGGCCCCCAGGCGTTCGCCCCTGGGGGAGCGCCGCGGCTCACGGCCGTACGGCGGCGGCAGGGAACGTCAACAGATGGCGCTGTTCAACCTGCACAGGTCGACGTGCAGCCGCGCCACGAGCAGCGTGCCCGGGATGTCGTCGCTCACGTCGTGAAGAACCATGGGCTCATCGTATCGATTCCCGGTCCGGTCCCCGGAGTGTGATCTCATCCTTCGGACGGAATCCATCCGCCCTGCGAGACAGCAGCCCGTTCAGTACGCCTCGACGACCTTGACCTCCTCCTCGCTGACCTCGCCCTCCACGATGCGGAACGAGCGGAACTGGAACTCGCCCGCGCCGTCGGTGTCGGCGGTGGACACCAGGACGTAGTGGGCGCCGGGCTCGTTGGCGTAGGAGATGTCGGTGCGGGAGGGGTGGGCCTCGGTCGCCGTGTGGGAGTGGTAGATGATCACCGGCTCCTCGTCGCGGTCGTCCATCTCGCGGTAGAGCTTGAGCAGGTCCTGCGAGTCGAACTCGTAGAAGGTGGGCGAGCGGGCCGCGTTCAGCATGGGGATGAACCGCTCGGGGCGGCCGGCGCCGACGGGTCCCGCGACCACGCCGCACGCCTCGTCGGGGTGGTCGGCGCGGGCGTGGGCGACGATCTGGTCGTAGAGCGCCTGGGTGATGGTCAGCATGGGCCAAAGGATAGACAGAGGGCCGCCCCGTACCGGGGAGTGGTACGGAACGGCCCACATGACGGACGTCCTGAGCGGCGGCCGGAGCGGGTCCCACGAGAATCCGCTCCGGCCGGACGTCCGGGTTCCGGTGCCGGTCAGCGCCTGCGGAAGGCGGCGGCCTCCGGGTTGCGGCGCTTGAGCACCAGGTAGGCGACGGCGAGGACCAGGCCCCACAGCGGCGCGCAGTACAGCGAGACGCGGGCGTCCTTGTCGATGCCCATCAGCACGATCACCATGCCGATGAAGGCGAGCGCGAACCAGCTGGCCAGCGGCGCGCCGGGGGCGCGGAACTCCGACTTGGGCAGCTCGCCGCGGTCGGACCTGGCGCGGTAGCGGATCTGGCAGACCAGGATGACGATCCAGGCCCACATGCCGGAGATGGTGGCGAAGGAGACGACGTAGTCGAACGCCTTGCCCGGCCACTGGTAGTTGATCCACACCCCGACCAGCATCAGCGCGGCGGAGAAGGTGGTCCCGACGAGCGGGGTGCCGCTGCGGGTCAGCTTGGTGAAGAACTGCGGGCCCTGGCTGTTGAGCGCGAGGTCGCGCAGCATGCGGCCGGTGGAGTACATGCCCGAGTTGCAGGAGGACAGGGCGGCGGTGAGGACGACGAAGTTGACGATGCCGGCGCCGGCGGGCAGGCCCATCTTCTGGAAGGCGACCACGAAGGGGCTCGCGCCGGCGTGGAAGCTCGTCCACGGCACGACCGAGAGGATCATGATCAGCGCGCCGACGTAGAACACGGCGATGCGCCACGGCACGGTGTTGATCGCCCGCGGCAGCACGGTCCGGGGGTTCTTCGACTCGCCCGCCGTCACACCGACCAGCTCGACGGCGAGGAAGGCGAACATGACCATCTGGAGGGTCATCAGGGTGCTGCCGACGCCGTGCGGGAAGAAGCCGCCCTGGTTCCACAGGTGCGCCACGGTGGCGGTGTCGCCGGCGTCGGAGAAGCCGATCGTCAGGATGCCCGCGCAGATCAGGATCATGCCGATGATGGCGGTGACCTTGACCATGGAGAACCAGAACTCCAGCTCGCCGAAGAGCTTCACGGAGATCAGGTTGGCGCCGTAGAGGACGACGGTGAAGACCAGGGCCGACACCCATTGCGGGATGTCGAACCAGAACGTCATGTAGGCCGCCGCGGCGGTGACCTCGGTGATGCCGGTGACGACCCAGAAGAGCCAGTACGTCCAGCCGGTCACGAAGCCCGCGAAGGGGCCGATGAACTCGCGGGCGTACTCGGAGAAGGAACCGGAGACCGGGCGGTACATCAGCAGCTCGCCGAGCGCCCGCATGATGAGGAAGATGACGAAGCCGGCCACCGCGTAGGCGAGGATCAGGCTGGGGCCGGCCTTGGAGATGCCCTTGCCCGCACCGAGGAACAGGCCGGTGCCGATGGCGCCGCCGATGGCGATCATCTGGATCTGCCGGGCGCCGAGCCCGCGCTGGTACCCCTCGCCGTCCTGCACGGCCTCTTTGCCGCCGTGGTCTTGCTCGACCTGCGCTGAGGTCATGTGTCGTGCGCCTTTCTCCATGCCGACCCGGGCCGTTCGTCGGCCGCGGATCGGGTCTCGATCCCCCCGGACTGAAATGGAGTGAGCGGGCCCGGCCTCACCGGACTCGTTCATGCCTGGCCGGCGGTTGCCGGCTCGGTGGCGCACCCGGGCGAACGTGGGTGGTGTTCGCCGGGCGGTCGTGAAGATTTATCACGGCCGCAACAAAGATCGCAGGGTGACTTGTGGCACACGGCACAACAAGAAGCGGACAAAAACCACTCGAACGGCCCATATCGTCGGACCGTATTGACGCGATCGTTATGCGGATTTGAGCGTCCTCTGAGCGGACAGGCAATCCGTGCGGATCGGTGGAATCAGGGCATGAGGGTGGAGACGAGGGTCTCCTGGAGGCCGCCCAGCCACAGGTACGCCATCACCATCGGCTTGCGCGGGTCCTCGTCCGGCAGCCGGTAGAGGTCGTCCGCTTCGTCCTCGTCGCCGATCTCCAGCCGGGAGGCGATGGCCAGGCGCAGGTCGTTGAGGGCGCCCAGCCAGTGCCGGGACTCCTCCTGCGACAGCTTCAGCACCGCGCCGCCCGCACCGGCGGCCGACAGCTCGTTGAGCGAGTGGATCACCGCGAGGGCGTTCTCGCGCTTGCCCGCGCGCAGGTCGTTCTCGGTGTAGCGGCGGAACTCCGAGGCGTGCGCGCGCTGCTCGGCGGCCTCCTCCGCACTGGCGGGCGGCTGCTCCGGATCGCCGTAGGCGTCCGGGAAGAGCCGCCTGAGCACCGGGTCGGCCGGCGGCTCGCTCGGGCCCTCGGCGAACAGCTCGGCCAGCGGGTCGGCGGGTTTCTCGTCCTCGGCCGGACCGGGGCCGATCAGCTCCAGGAGCTGCACGGCCAGCGAGCGGATGATGGAGATCTCGACGTCGTCGAGGGCGACGGCCGCGCCGCCGCCGGGGAGCGGTTCGAAGTGTCCAGGCATGGAGGGGGTTCGCTGCTTCCGGTCCGGGCTCGTCGTCGGCGCCGGGCGCGCCGCACGTGCACGTGGCTACTTGCGGTCCTGCTGGAGAGTGGCCCACAGGCCGTAGCCGTGCATGGCCTGGACGTCCCGTTCCATCTCCTCGCGGCTGCCGCTGGAGACGACCGCCCGGCCCTTGTGGTGGACGTCGAGCATGAGCTTGGTGGCCTTGTCCTTCGAGTACCCGAAGTACGTCTGGAAGACATAGGTGACGTAGCTCATCAGATTGACGGGATCGTTGTGGACGATCGTCACCCAGGGGACGTCGGGCTCGGGTACGGCGAAGACCTCCTCCGCCGACTCGGTCTTCTCGATCTCGATGGGTGCGGCTGCCGTCACATGGCCCATGCTGCCACCACAGGGGGGTGGGAGCACAAATGAGCAGGCCGCATCCGTAAATCGTCAGACTGACGAAATGGGAGTACGATTCTCGGTCATGAACACAGCGGACCTTGGGCTGCCGGTGGACGTTCCCTCGACGGCGCTCTTCACCGACCACTACGAGCTGACGATGCTGCAGGCCGCCCTGCGGGCCGGGACCGCCGAGCGGCGCAGTGTCTTCGAGGTCTTCACCAGGCGCCTGCCCGAAGGCCGCCGCTACGGCGTCGTGGCCGGAACCGGACGGGTGCTGGACGCGGTGGAGAACTTCCGCTTCGACGCCGACGTCCTCGGCTTCCTGCGCGAGCGGCGGGTCGTGGACGAGGCGACGCTGGAGTGGCTGGCCGGCTACCGGTTCCGCGGTGACATCTGGGGCTACCCCGAGGGCGAGGTCTACTTCCCCGGCTCGCCGGTGCTGCGGGTGGAGGGCTCCTTCGGCGAGTGCGTGCTGCTGGAGACCGTGATCCTGTCGATCCTCAACCACGACTCCGCCATCGCCGCCGCCGCCTCCCGGATGGCCTCGGCCGCCGGGGAGCGCCCGCTGATCGAGATGGGCGCCCGCCGCACCCACGAGCTGGCCGCCGTGGCCGCCTCCCGCGCCGCCTACGTCGGCGGCTTCGCCACCACCTCCGACCTGGCCGCCGGCTTCCGCTACAACATCCCCACCGTCGGCACCTCGGCGCACGCCTTCACCCTGCTGCACGACAACGAGCGCGACGCCTTCCAGGCCCAGGTGGACTCGCTGGGCCGGGACACGACGCTGCTGGTGGACACCTACGACGTCGCCGAGGCCGTGCGGACGGCCGTGGAGGTGGCCGGGCCCGAGCTGGGCGCGGTGCGCATCGACTCCGGAGACCTGCTGCTGGTCGCGCACCGGGTGCGGCAGCAGCTGGACGAGCTGGGCGCCCGGGACACGAAGATCGTCGTGACCTCCGACCTCGACGAGTACGCCATCGCCTCGCTCGCCGCGGCGCCCGTGGACGCGTACGGCGTCGGCACCCAGCTGGTCACCGGGTCCGGGCACCCGACCTGCTCCATGGTCTACAAGCTGGTCGCCCGCGCCGAGTCCGCCGACCCGCACGCCCCGCTGACGCCGGTGGCGAAGAAGTCCAGCGGCGGCAAGACCTCCATCGGCGGCCGCAAGTGGGCGGCGCGCCGCCTGGACGCGTACGGGATCGCGGAGACCGAGGTGGTGGGCACCGGCGAGGTGCCCACCGACCTGGCCGACCGGCAGTTGCAGGTCGAGCTGGTCAAGGGCGGCGAGGTCGTCGGCCGCGAGCCGCTGGACCTCGTACGGGACCGGCACGTCGCGGCCCGCGCCGGGCTGCCGCTGTCGGCCACCCAGCTCTCGCGCGGGGAACCCGTCCTCCCGACGGAGTACGTCACCGGGGGCTCGGGTAACTAAGAGCTGCGAACGAAAGGGGCGCCCGGCTCGCGCCGCCCGGCACGCACGCTCGCGGCGTTGCCGAAAGGCCCTGGTAGCTCCGCTACAAGGACCTTCCGGCGCCTTGCGTCGCACGCACCGGACACCGCGAGCTGACCGGACTCCCCTTTCGACCGCAGCTCTGAAGCGCGTGCCCGCGCCCGCCCCCCTACGCCCCCGTCCCCACGACCGACCGACCCGACCGCCGACAGCCGAAGGACACCCACCATGCGCCGCGCCTTGATCGTCGTCGATGTGCAGAACGACTTCTGCGAGGGGGGCAGCCTCGCGGTGGCCGGCGGTGCCGACGTGGCCGCCGCGATCACCGAGCTGATCGGACAGGCCCCGGCCGGCTACCGGCACGTGGTGGCCACCCGCGACCACCACATCGCCCCCGGCGGGCACTTCGCCGACGACCCCGACTACGTCCGCTCCTGGCCCGCGCACTGCGTGGCGGGCACGGAGGGCGTGGGCTTCCACCCCAACTTCGCGCCCGCCGTCGCCTCCGGCGCGATCGACGCCGTCTTCGACAAGGGCGCGTACTCGGCCGCGTACAGCGGCTTCGAGGGCGCCGACGAGAACGGCGTGCCGCTGGCCGAGTGGCTGCGGGCCAGGGAGATCGACGAGGTCGACGTGGTGGGGATCGCCACCGACCACTGTGTGCGGGCCACCGCGCTGGACGCGGCGCGGGAGGGTTTCCGCACCCAGGTCCTGCTGGACCTCACCGCCGGGGTGTCCGCGCAGAGCACCGAGCGGGCCCTGGAGGAGCTGCGGCGGGCGGGCATCGAGCTGACGGGCAAGCCCGTCGTCGCCTGACCCGCGCGCGGGTCCGGCTCACGCCTGGGCGGGCGTGCGGCGGCGCAGCAGGGCCCGGATGGGGTGCCACAGCTCCGGCGGGCCGACGGGAGCGCCGCCGACAGCGTTGTCGGGGGAGGTGCGCCAGACGAGGCCGTCGGGGTGGTGCAGGACCGCGGTGATCTCGTCGGGGCTGGGCGGGGCGGTGTTGCCCCGCAGGTAGACGGCGCGCAGGCCGAGGTTGCGCAGCCGGGTCAGGGCCCGGGCGCGGTTGTGCGCGTGGACGAGCACGCGGACGCCGCCGAGGCCGTCGGGGGCGGGGCTGGGCAGGTTGAGGGCCACCACGACGGTGCCGTTCGGCAGCTTGCTGAAACCTCCTGCGGCCATGCGGTCACTTCCCCGTTCCGGTCGGTGTCAATAAGAGAGCCACAGCAGGCACCTAAACACGATCGGCGGCAACCCGCCAGGGGGTTGCCGCCGATACGCGTTTGACCTGCGTTTTTTACCTTTACTTCACCGCACGGCCGACTTCGAGCTCGATCGTGGAGCCGTCGTGGGCCTCCTTGGTGATCTCGATCCGGGTGTTGGTGTCAGTGATCTTGACACCGCCGGCCGGGTTCGCCGGGTCGTAGTACGTGCTGGTGTGGTCGTTGAAGACCGGCACGCCCTTCGACGAGCTGATCCGGGTGGTGACGTCCGCCTTGTGCAGGGTGATGCCGTCGGTGCGGAAGCGGCTGAACGGCGAGTCGTAGGCCTGGACGCGGTTGCGCATCAGGGTGCCGTCGGACCACTTCAGGGCGGTCGGGTGCGAGTCGACCGGGAGGATCAGACCGGTGCCCGGGTGGACGCTGGTGTTGTTGTCCGCCTGGGAGGTGTCGTACTTCCAGATCAGCAGGCCGTTCTGGTACGGGTAGTGCTCGACCCAGTCGGGGCGCTTGGCCGAACCGAAGTTGTACGGGCCGGTCTTGAGCGTGGTGTCGTACGAGACGTACTGGCGGTTCTCCGCGATGTAGTACTGCTCGTAGTCCTTGGTGAAGGACGCGCCGATGCGGGAGAAGCCCTTCGCCGTCCAGGCCGGGTCGGCGGTCTCGGCGTCGTCCGAGAAGAGCGCCGCGCCGTCGGCGGTCAGCGTGATGCCGTCGGCCGCGAAGCCCTTGAGCGCCGCGCCGCCGTCCGTCTGGTAGCGGAAGCGGAGCTGGATCTTCTGGCCCGCGTAGGCGTCCAGCGGGTACGACAGCTTCTTGTAGGCGTCGACCGAACCGGTCAGGGCCGGCTTGTCGCTGCCGTCGCGCGGGATGGCCTGGCCGTCCACCGTGCCGTCCAGCGCGGTCCAGTTGGCGCCGCCGTCGGTCGAGACCTCGGTGTAGAGGAAGTCGTAGTTGGCCTCGATGTCGTACCACCCGTCGAGGGAGAGGGCGGCCGACTTCTTGCCGGTGAGGTCGACGGAGCGGGTCAGGGTGTTCTTCAGGTCGTCGCCGCTGCCGCTCCACCACTGGGTGGCGCCCTGCGCGGGCTTGACGACCTCGGTGGTGACCGCCTTGTCGGGCAGCGAGACCACCACGGCCTGCCGGTACTTGGTGTTGTACTCGGACACGCCCAGCTTGTGCCAGGACTTCACGCCCGCCTTGGCGGTGTCGAAGTTCAGCCAGCCGAGCTGCATCTTGTCCCAGGCGTTCATGTCACCGGGCAGGTCGCCGATGGCGTCCTCGCCGCGGCCGAGCCAGGAACCGGAGGACATCAGCGTCCAGAAGCCGGTGGAGTTCTCGCCGCCCGCGGTGTCGTACTCGTCGGGCAGGCCGAGGTCGTGGCCGTACTCGTGCGCGTAGACGCCGAGTCCGCCGTTCTCCGGCTGGATGGTGTAGTCGCCGACCCAGATGCCGGTGTCACCGATCTGCGCGCCGCCGAGCTTGTTGTCCGAGGGGCCGGTGGAGCCGGCGTCGGTGCCGTAGGCGTACCAGCGGTGCGCCCAGATCGCGTCGGTGCCCTGGACGCCGCCGCCCGCGGACTCGTCCTCGCCCGCGTGCACGATCTGGAAGTGGTCGATGTAGCCGTCCGGCTCGTTGAAGTTGCCGTCGCCGTCGTAGTCGTAGCGGTCCCACTGGTCGTACTTGGCCAGGTCCGCCTTGATCGCGGCGTCCGACTTGCCGGCCGCCTTCTGCTGCGCCACCCAGGCGTTGACGCCGTCGCTGACGACGTTCCACACGCTGGAGCAGTTGGTGGAGCCGCAGTAGTTCGAGCCGTAACGGGCCTCGTTGTAGGGGACCTTGACCCAGTCCGAGACCTCGCCGTCCACCGAGTAGCGGCCCGAGGACTGCTTCTCGTAGTACTTCTTGACCGACTCGGTGTTCTTGCCGGTGCCGAAGTACAGGTCCTGGAAGTGCTTCTGGTCGTAGTCCTTCTGCCAGGCCGTCGAGTTGTCCTTCTGACGGTCCGGCGCGGCTATCTGGTTGTGCAGCGGTCCGGGGGTGCCGCCGTACTTCGGGTCCGTCTTGTCGCCGAACTCGACCAGGATGGTGAAGATCTTGTCGGTCTTCTCCCGGCCCATCTCGACGTACTTGGTGTCGCCCTTCTTGCCCTTGAGGCCGACGACCTTCGAACCGTTGCGGTCCTGGATCCTGGCCTTGCCGGAAATGACCTGGCTGAGGGCCTCCTGGCGCTGGGCCTCCTGGGTCTTGCTCAGCGGACCGTCGAGGTTGTGCTCGTGCTGTCCGGGCGCCTGCGGGTCGTGCCGGTCCACGGTGGCGGAACCGGCCGTGGTGGCGGCCTCGGCGACGGCGAACGTCGAGAACGTGGCGGTGGCCGCCGCGAGCGCGACACCGATCGCGGCCGCTCTGAACGTCCAGGGTCTACTGGTCACTTGCTGTCCTCCCCTGACGCGCCCGTACGCGCGGAAGGGGGGTCTCTGAGGCACGAGAAAGTCCGCGCGCGATCAACGCGTGTTAGTCAAGTGACGACATTTGACTAGAGGTTTACGAGAAAAGACAGACCTTGACTTGGACAGTTCAAGTGCACTATGCGGAGACGGCGTTCGCTTTGCGGACGGACGGGGGCCGGGGCGGGCCGGCACGCCGCGGCCGTGACTCCGTGCGCCCCCCGTGCACCGGCACCGTGGGTTAGGTCACGCTTACCGGCCGTTCCTCCCGGGCATCCAGGGGATTACAGTCGATTGGCACGCCGCCCGGAAGCCGGCGGAAAGCCAGGCCGGCCCGCTGTCGCACCCCCGAAATCTTCCGAGGACACGATTGCCATGCCTCGTCCGACCGCCGCACAGCTCGCCTACGGTTCCTGCACCGTGATCTGCTCGACGCTCGCCATGCTGCTGCTGTCGCAGACGAGTTCGGGCATCGGGATCGCTGTCATCGCCCTCGCGGCCCTCGCGCTGGGGCTCCTGGTCGCCATGACGGTACCGCTGCCGAAGGCGCGCGCGTCGGCCGCCGCGGCGAGCGGGGCTTCCGCGGCCGCCGTCACGGCTCCCGCGGCGCCGGCCGGCGGGCAGGCGCGGGCGGCGGCGCGGCGGGAGACCGTCTCCGCCGGTGCGGAGCCGGGCCAGGGCCCGGCGACGGCCGCCTGACGCGGCGCCGGCTCACCGGCCGGTGCCCGTGCTGACCACCACCGTCTTGGCCGCCTTGTCGTGCAGGCCCTGCTTGTAGGGCCGGTCGAAGTAGCTCCAGCCGCCGCAGACCGCGAGCCACAGACAGGCGCAGCAGAACCAGAACGGGACCCAGAGGACCGCGGCGCGTCCCAGAGCGGTGGCGGCGGACGGTGTCGATCCGTCACTCAGGTCGGCCACGCGCATGCCCAGCCACTTCTTGCCCAGCGTCTGCCCCGACCTGGCGGTCATGAAGGTGTCGTAGGCCAGGTAGAGCACGACACCGACCACCGACTGCCAGATGGACGTGCCCACCTCGACCTGGTCGGCGTTCATCGTCGACTCGTTGACGCGCAGCGCCCAGGTGACCACCCAGACCACGATGCCCACCAGGATCAGGTCGATGATCCGGGCCAGGGTGCGCCTGCCGCTCTCCGCCAGCGGGGGCATGCCGGCGAGGGGTCCGCCGGGGGGCGGGCCCCCGCCGTAGGGACCACCGCCGTAGGGGCCGTCCCCGTACGGGCCACCACCGTAGGAGCCGCCGCCGTACGGGCCGCCGCCCTCGTGGGGGCCGCCGCCGTACGGACTGCCGCCGCCTTGGTGGGGGCCGCCGCCGTACGGGTCGCCGCCGCCGCTGTACGGGCTGCCGCCGCCGTACGGATTGCCGCCGCTTTCGGAGGGGCCGCTCGCCTTCGGGTCGCCGCCGCCGTAGGGGCTGCCGCCCTGGTGGGGACCTCCGCCGTACGGGTCGCCGCCGCTGTTCGGGCTGCCGCCGCTTTCGGAGGGGCCGCTCGCGTACGGGTCACCGGGGCGCGGGGCATCGGAGCGCGGGGCACCGGAGTGCGGGTCCTCGGGGTGCGGGTCCCCGCCCTGCGCGCCGTCGCCCGGCCGCGGCGGCCGGCCGCCGGGCGGGGGCGGGGGTCCGGAGCCGGCGGGCGGTTCGGAGCCGGGGGGCGGTTCGCTGCTCATGCGCCGAGTGCATCTCGAACGGGACGGAGCCGCATCCGGCGAGCCTCCGTACGGAGGACATCGGGCACCCGCCGGAATGACGGCGGGGCCGGCGGGCGTGGTGACGGCAGGGCGAGGCGACCACGGGACGACAGGGCGACGGGCCCATGGGAGGACGGGCCGGTGGGGCGGCGGGCCCACGGGCGGAACGGGCCGCCGGGCCGGTGGGCGGCGGCGCGGGGTGTCCTGCGCCGCCGTGCCGGTCACCCCGCCACGAACGTGTGCGCCGCCTTGTCGTGCCAGCACTGGCGCCAGGGCCGGTCGAACACGCACCACAGGACGCCCACGACCCCCACGCACAGCAGCCCCGGCACGCTGTACACCAGCCAGCGGCGCAGTGCGGGAGCGAACGACGGGGGCTCGTGGCCCTCGATGTCCCGCACCTGCAGACCGCACAGCTTCTTGCCCAGCGTGCGGCCCCACTTGGCGGTGGGCAGCACCTCGTAGAGCACCCCGAAGAGCAGGAGGACGGCGAGGACGATGCCGAGGTACGCCGCCGTCGTGCCGTCCAGCAGCCAGACGGTGACCGTACGGCCGGAGAGCTTGGCCGCGTCGATCTTCTCGTCCACGTGGTCGGCCGCCTTGGCGCCGAGCGGGACGGCGGCCACGGCGGTGACGCCCGCGAGGACCACGGTGTCGACCAGGCGGGCGGCGAGCCGCTTGCCCAGACCGGCGGGGCGCGCCGCCGCCTGCCGCCGGGCCGCGGCCTGGAAGAGGTCCTCGACCGGTGGCTTCCAGGGCGCGACGGGCTGCTCCTCGGCCGCCGGGACCGGACCGGCCCCCGCGCCGGCTCCGGCTCCGGCGAGCTGGTGCACCTGCTGGGCCCACGAGCCCTGGCCGCCGCCGGGACCGCTGGTCACCGGGGTGGGCGCGGAGCCGGGCATTCCGGCGGCGGGCCGGGGCCCGGCGGCCTGCGGAGGCACAGCGGACTGCTGATGCACAGCGGACTGCGGAGGCAGCGGCGCTGCGGGAGAAGCGGGCGCGGGGACGCCGTGGGCGGGCGCGGGCACGGCGGGGGTGGCGGGGGCCGCGCCCGCCGGGGGCTGGATCTGCGCGGGGCCCTGGGCCCGCACCGGGCCCTGGGGCTGGGCGGCCGAGGCGCGGGCGGCCGGCGCCTTCCCGGAGCCGAAGCCCGGACCGCCGGCCGCTCCCGGCGCGGCCTGGCCCTGAGCGGGCACCGCGGGCCCGGACGCCGCCGGGGCCGGACCCGTGCGGCCGTCGGGGCGGGGGACGGGACGGAAGGTCATGGTGCCGGCGTCCACGGGACCGCCCGGTCCGGGGACACCGGGCGCGGCCGGAGCGGCCGGTGTGCCGGACGCACCGCCCGCCGGTGTGCCGGGCGCGCCGTCGGCCGCCGTCGGGCGCCGGAACACGAACGTGCTCCCGGGCTCGCCGCCACCCTGCTCCTGCTCCTCCGCCGTGCTCTCCGCGCGGGCGGCGGGGCCTGCCGGGCCCGTGCCCGCGGGCGCGCCGGCGGGGGCGAGCCGGGGGTCGGGCCCGGCCGGGGCGCTCCAGGACCCGCCGCGGCCCTGGTCGCCGCCGGTGCCGGGCCGGCCGGCGTCGGCGGTCCACGGCGCGGTCGGCCGGGTCTGTCCGGCGGGCGCCGGGCCGGCCGGGGCGGGCGCGGCCGAGGGCCCCCCTGCCGGGGCGGGGCCGGCGGGCGGGTCCTCGTCGAAGAAGTGCGGACCGGTCGCCTCGACCTCCGGTACCGCGGGCCGGGCGGGCCGTACACCGGGCGGCGGGCTGAGCGGCTCGCCGTCGGCCGGTGCCGGCCGGCTGGTGCCCGGGACCCAGGAGGCACCGTTCCAGTACCGGACGTATCCGGGGATGGACGGGTCCGGGTAGTACCCCTCGCGGGGCCTGTCATCGCCTGGTGCGGGGGTTGGGGCGCTCATGTCCGTCGTCCCGTATCTGCTCGGGGGTCGTCTTGGGGGCCTCCACATCTATCAGACCGGGGCACCCGGCACGGCCCGTCCCGCCGGACCCACTCCTTTCCGGGCAACCTCGCACAGGTGCTCCACCTTTCGCGGGAGCGCGGGGGAAACGGCGGGGCGGGCGGGAAAAACCTCCGCGGACCCGCGTAATGCCCGGCGCCGGCCCGCCTCTGGACCGGTGCGGGTCCGTTCCGGGCCCGTACGCGGCACGCGGCACGCGGCACGAGCGGAGAGGACGAGAACCATGCGGCACACGGTGGTGGAGCGCGAACTGGAGCTGAGGATGGTCCTGTCGCCCGAGCGGGGGATCCCCGTACCGGCGCGGCTGGCCTACCGCACCGACGACCCGTACGCCGTGCACATCGACTTCCACGTCGACTCCGGGCAGCCGGTGCACTGGGCGTTCGCGCGGGACCTGCTCGTGGAGGGGGTGTTCCGGCCGTGCGGGCACGGCGACGTGCGGGTGTGGCCGTCGAAGGCGGAGGGCCGCAGCGTCGTGCTGATGGCGCTCAGCTCGCCGTCCGGGACGGCCCTGCTGGAGGCGCCGTCCGCGCAGGTGTCGTCGTGGCTGGAGCGCACCCTGCGGGTGGTGCCGCCGGGCACGGAGGGCGAGCGGCTCGGCATCGACGCCGGGCTGGCGGGGCTGCTCGCCCGGTGAGGGCGGGGGCTCAGAACAGTTTGCCGGGGTTGAGGATGCCCAGCGGGTCGAAGACCTGTTTGACGGCCCGCTGCATCTCGACCCCGACCGGGCCGATCTCGCGCGCCAGCCACTCCTTCTTCAGGACGCCCACGCCGTGCTCGCCGGTGATGGTGCCGCCGAGCCGCAGGCCCAGGGCCATGATCTCGTCGAAGGACTCGCGGGCGCGCCGGGACTCGTCGGGGTCCTGGGCGTCGAAGCAGACGGTGGGGTGGGTGTTGCCGTCGCCCGCGTGCGCGCAGACGCCGATGGTGAGCTGGTACTTCTCGGCGATCTGTTCGACGCCGTCGAGCATCTCGCCGAGCCGGGAGCGCGGGACGCACACGTCGTCGATCATCGTCGTGCCCGTGACCGCCTCCAGTGCGGTCAGCGCCATCCGTCTCGCCTGGAGCAGCAGTTCGGACTCGGCGGCGTCCTCGGCGGGGACGACCTGGGTGGCCCCGGCCGCCTGGCACAGCGCGCCGACGGCGGCGAGGTCGGCGGCGGGGTCGGGCGTGTCGAACGCGGCGAGCAGCAGTGCCTCGGTGGTCTCGGGCAGGCCCATGTGGGCGAGGGCGTTGACGGCCTTGACCGTCGTACGGTCCATGAGTTCGAGGAGCGACGGCACGTGGCCGCCCTCCATGATCCGGCACACCGCGTCGCAGGCGGCGGCCGCGGAGGCGAACTCGGCAGCGAGCACGAGCTGCTGCGGCGGCCGCGGCTTCAGTGCGAGGACGGCCCGGACGACGATGCCGAGGGAACCCTCGGAGCCGACGAAGAGGCGGGTGAGGTCGTATCCGGCGACGCCCTTGGCGGTGCGGCGGCCGGTGGACATCAGGCGGCCGTCGGCGAGGACGACGTCGAGGCCGAGGACGTACTCGGCGGTGACGCCGTACTTCACGCAGCACAGGCCCCCGGAGGCGGTGCCGATGTTGCCGCCGATGGTGCACATCTCCCAGCTGGAGGGGTCCGGCGGGTAGTACAGACCGTGCTCGTTCACCGCGCGGGAGAGTGCGGCGTTGACGACGCCCGGCTCGAGGATCGCGATGCGGTCGACGGGGTTGATCTCGAGGATCCGGTCCATCTTCGTCAGGGAGAGGACGATGCAGTCCTCGGAGGCGTTGGCCGCGCCGGACAGGCCGGTGCGGGCGCCCTGCGGGACGACCGGGACGCGCAGTTCGGTGGCGATCCGCATGACGTGCTGGACCTGTTCCACGGTGCGCGGCAGGACGACGACGGCCGGAGCGCCGGACGGGCAGAAGCTCGCCATGTCGTGGGCGTAGGAGGCCGTGACGTCGGGATCGGTGAGGACCGCCTCGGCCGGCAGGCCCGCGAGGAGCCGGTCGGTGAGGTTGGCCTCGGCTGCGTCGGGTGCGGCTTGGATACGGCTCACGATCACAGCGTCGCACCCGCGGCGGCCGGTGGGAACCCCGTGACCGGCATCCCTGCGCCTGCCGGGTGGTACGCCCCGGCGGGCGGGGGAGGCCGGGTCCGGCGGGCGGTGCCGAGCGGCTTCGGCCGCCGGGTTCCGCCCCGCGGCCACTGATGGGCGTCGGTCCCGGCCGCCGGCCCCGGCACGGACCGGATCCGGCAACCGGAGGCTCCGCCGGGTTGCCGGAGCGGACCGGGTCCGGGCGCACGGGGCCGTCCGGCCGGGCGGGCGCGCACGGCGGCCAAGCGGGCGGGCACGCAGGCCCGGCGGCCCGGCACGGGCGGAGCCTCCGCCGGGTGTCGCCCGCCCGGTGGGGATCGGTTCCGTCCGGTGGGTGGCGGTGGGGCGCGGGCGCCGGGTCGTGCGCGGGCCGGGCCGGTGCGGCGGCGCACAGTGTGCGCCATGGAGAAGCCTGTGCGGTGTCCGGCCACGTCCCCGCAGCCCGAGACGGCACCCGCGCCGCGGCGCCGCCCACCGCGGCGGGTCCTGCTGGGGCTGCTCGTCGCGCTGGTCGTGCTGGGCGGCGTGCTCGGCGCGGTCTGGCCGGCGCTGCCGGGCCGTGGGCAGCCGGCGAGGCCGGCCGTGCCCCGGGTCCCGGCCGCTCCCGGGCCACCCGGGAAGGCGGTGGCGCTGCGCGCCGTGACGGCCGGGGTGCCGGCGGCGCTGCCCGGCCTGACGGAGCTGATCGCCGACCGGGAGCGCTGGGTGCGGGCGCATCCGCGGGACGCGCGGGCGTGGGCGGTGCTGGGGGCGGCGTACGTCGAGCGGGGGCGGCGCACGGCGGACCCGGCGGACCTCCCGGCCGCCGACCGGGCGCTGCGGACCTCGCTACGGCTGAGCCCGGAGCGAGGCGCGGACGCGTCGGCCGCGCTCGCGGCGCTGGCCGTCCGGCGGCGGGACTTCCCCACGGCGCGCACCTGGGCCGAGGCGGCGGTGAAACTGGCGCCGAAGCGGGCGACGGCGTACGTCCTGCTGATCGAGGCCTGTACGGGGACCGGCGACCACAAGGCGGTCGCGCACTCCCTGGACGAGCTGCTGAAGCTGGACCACTCCCCCGCCGCGCGGGCCGGGGCGGCGGCCGTCTACCGGGACCGCGGCTGGCGTGAGGACGCCGAGGCGCAGGTGGCGGACGCGGCGGCGGCCGCGACGGCGCCCGCGGAGCGGGCCGCGTACCTGGAGCAGGCCGGGCGCTACGCCTGGGAGCGCGGCGCCCTGGACGAGGCGCTGCGCCACTTCGCGGCGGCCCTGCGCCTGGATCCCGCGCTGCGCGACGCCCGCGCCGGGCAGGCCCGCACGCTGGCCTCGCTGGGCCGGCCCGAGGAGGCCGTACGGGCCTACGGCCTGGCGCTCGGCTCCCGGCCGCGCCCGGAGCACCTGCTGGAACTCGGTGAGCTGTACGAGTCGCTGGGGCGGCAGGAGCAGGCGCAGGCCCAGTACGGCCGGGTGCGCGAGCGGGCCGCCCAGGACGCGGCGGCCGGGATCGACGACGACCTGGTCCTCGGCCGGCTGGAGGCGGACCACGGCGACCCCGGCGAGGCGGTGCGGCGGCTGCGCGCCGAGTGGCAGCGCCAGCCCTCGACCGCCGTGGCCGACGCGCTGGGCTGGGCGCTGCACCGCGACGGGCAGGACCAGGACGCGCTGGAGTTCGCCACGGCGGCGACGGACGAGAAGCAGGGCGGCGGGGTGCGCAACGCGCTGTACGAGTACCACCGCGCGATGGTCGAGCAGGACCTCGGGCTGTCCGGGTCCGCGCGCCGGCAGCTGGCGCAGGCGCTGCGCACCAACCCCTGGTTCTCGCCGCTGTGGGCCCCGGACGCCGCCGAGGCCCTGGACGAGCTGGGCGAGCCGGTGCCCGCCGAGGCGCCGGAGGGGGTGAGCGTGGCGGCGGAGTTCACCGCCTCGCGCTCCCAGGAGCCCGCGACGCGGCCTCAGTAGACGGCGACGCGGTGTCCGTGGGCGGCGCCGCGCTCCCGGCAGGCGGCGACACGGCGCCAGAGGCCCACGGCCCTGCCCCCGCAGGCTACGGCCCGTTCCCCGTGGATCGCGGCCCGGTCCCGTGGGCCGGGGGACGGTCTCCGGGGGCCGGGGCCCGGTCCCCGCAGGCCGCGGCGGGGACCCGGCTCACAGCGTCGCGGTCCCGATGAGGGCGTTGCGGGTGACCAGGGCCGCCAGTTGCTCCTCGTCGAGGCCTTCCGTGCCGGCGGGCCGCCGGGGCAGCACCATGTACCGGGTCTCCGCGCTGGAGTCCCACACGGTGATGTCCGTGCCGTCCGGCAGTTCCGTGCCGAACTCGGCCAGCACGGCCCGCGGTTCCCGCACCACCCGGGAGCGGTAGGCCTCCGACTTGTACCAGCTCGGGGACGGCCCGAGCAGCCGCAGCGGATAGCAGGAGCAGAGGGTGCAGACGATGACGTTGTGGGTCGTCCCGGTGTTCTCCACCACCCTCAGCCGCTGGTAGGAGCCTTCCATGTAGCCGAGTTCGCGGACGGCGGCGGTGCCGTCGGCCAGCAGCCTCGCCCTGTAGGCCGGGTCGGTCCAGGCGCGGGCCACGACGCGGGCGCCGTTCGCGGGACAGGCGCCGGTGAGGGAGGCGTCGATGATCTCGTCGAGGCGGGCGCCGGAGAGCACCCCCTTCTCCTCCAGCAGGGCCTCCAGGCGCCGTACCCGCCGGGCGATCGCCGCGTCGGCGTGGTCACCGCTCATCGTGCTGCTCCTCCGCACCGCTCAGGTAGCTCTCCCACAGATCCAGGACGACGTGGTGGTCGCCCTCGCCCCACAGGTCGCGGGCGGCGAAGCGGACGGCGTAGACCTGCTCGACGGGCGCGTCCGCGCGGCCCTGCGCGCTGACGTCGGCGAGCGGGGCCCGGCCTTCCGGTTCGACCACGACGCCCTGTTTGCCGCGGGCGTAGCGCGGCAGGCGGGTGTGGTGCGGCGGGTCGTGCGGGAAGGTGCGCACCCGGGTGCCGGGGGCGAAGCGGTCAGACGGCATCGAGTTCTCCCGGGCTCAGCACACCCTTGCGTTCCAGCAGGATGCGGATGGCCTCGAACCAGCGCTCGTAGTACGAGGTGGTGAGGTACTCGGTGGGCGGCATCGACTCGATGGCGTCCCGGAACTCGTTGGTGTTGAACAGCCCTTCCGCGCGCAGGGCGTTGAGGAGGCCGACGACCCGCGCCTCCCAGTCCGCGTGGAAGGGCGCGGGGTCGTCGGTGGTGTCGACCGGGCCGAAGCCGACCGTGCCGCCCACGTCGTTGATCCTGGCCATGGGCGGCAGCCTACGGCCTGACGGGCGGCCCGTCCCGGCGGGAGCGCTGATCAGAGGTTGCCGCGGCGCTCCTGCTCGCGCTCGATCGCCTCGAACAGGGCCTTGAAGTTGCCCTTGCCGAAGCCCATGGAGCCGTGTCGCTCGATGATCTCGAAGAACACCGTCGGGCGGTCCTGGACCGGCTTGGTGAAGATCTGCAGCAGGTAGCCGTCCTCGTCGCGGTCGGCGAGGATCTTCAGCTCGCGCAGGGTGTCGATGGGCACCCGGGTGTCGCCGACCCACTCGCCGAGGGTGTCGTAGTACGAGTCCGGGGTGTCCAGGAACTGGACGCCGGCGGCACTCATCTGGCGGACCGTGTGCACGATGTCGTTGGTGTTGAGCGCGATGTGCTGGACGCCGGCGCCGCCGTAGAACTCCAGGTACTCGTCGATCTGGGACTTCTTCTTGGCGATCGCGGGCTCGTTGATCGGGAACTTCACCTTGAGGGTGCCGTCGGCCACGACCTTCGACATCAGGGCGCTGTACTCGGTCGCGATGTCGTCGCCCACGAACTCCTTCATGTTCGTGAAGCCCATGACCTTGTTGTAGAACTCCACCCACTCGTTCATGCGGCCGAGTTCGACGTTGCCGACGCAGTGGTCGACCGCCTGGAAGGAGCGCTGGGCGGGCGGCTCGACCATGGGGGCGGCGGCCGTGAAGCCCGGCAGGTACGGGCCGTCGTAGCCGGTGCGCTCGACCAGGGTGTGACGGGTCTCGCCGTAGGTGGCGATCGCGGCGAGGACGACGGTGCCGTGCTCGTCCTTCAGCTCGTACGGCTCGGCCACGGAGCGGGCGCCGTGCTCGACGGCGTAGGCGTACGCGGCGCGCGCGTCCGGGACCTCGATGGCGAGGTCGACGACGCCGTCGCCGTGCTCGGCCACGTGCTGGGCGAGGAAGTGGCCCCAGGCGGTGGCGGGCTTGATCACCGAGGTGAACACGAAGCGGGCGGAGCCGCTCTCCAGGACGTAGCTCGCGGTCTCGCGGCTGCCGTTCTCCGGTCCGGAGTAGGCGACCAGCTGCATGCCGAAGGCGGTGGAGTAGTAGTGCGCCGCCTGCTTGGCGTTGCCCACGGCGAAGACGACCGCGTCCATTCCCTTGACCGGGAAGGGGTCGGCCTGCCGAGCGGTCTCGTCGGGAGTGTGCTGTGTGGTCTGCGTCATGGCGGAAGCGTCACCCGGGTCCGCAAGGTGCGCAATAGTTCGCGTATTCACTGGGCAAAGTGAGCAGTGAAAGCCCGGCACCGGCGGGCTGTCTGTACAGGATGACCACCTGGGAGGCGGGGCTCATGGCGATCGATCATCTGGACGGCCGCATCATCGTGCTGCTGGCGCGTGAGCCGCGCATCGGCGTGCTGGAGATGTCCCGGCGGCTGGGGGTGGCGCGCGGGACGGTCCAGGCCCGCCTGGACCGGCTCCGTTCGGGCGGGGTCATCCGCGGCTTCGGCCCGGAGGTGGACCCGGCCGCGCTCGGCTATCCGGTCACGGCCTTCGCCACGCTGCAGATCCGGCAGGGGCAGGGCGCGGGCGTGCGCGCCCACCTGGCGACCGTGCCGGAGGTGCTGGAACTGCACACCACCACCGGCACCGGCGACATGCTGTGCCGGCTGGTGGCCCGCTCCAACGCCGACCTCCAGCGTGTGATCGACCGGGTGGTCGGGATCGAGGGCATCGTCCGCGCGTCCACGGCGATCGTGATGGAGAACCCGGTGCCGCTGCGGATCATCCCGCTGGTGGAGCAGGCGGCGGAGGAGTAGCGCATCACGCAGAGGACCGGTTGCAAAGAACTAGTTGCAAGGAGTTCTTTGCAAGGCTATCTTTGCATCCATGACCGAGCCCCAGCAGCCCGCCGTCCGCCGACTCGACGCCCGCTCCCTGCGGGGACTGGCCCATCCGCTGCGGATGCAGCTGCTCACCGCGCTGCGCCACGGCGGCCCCGCCACCGCCTCCCGGCTGGCCGAGAAACTCGGCGAGTCCAGCGGTGCCACCAGCTACCACCTGCGCCAGCTCGCCGCCCACGGCTTCGTCGAGGACGCGCCGGGACACGGCAAGGGCAGGGAACGCTGGTGGCAGGCGGCGGACGGGGGCGTGAGCTTCGACGAGGAACTGCTCAAGGACCCCGACCCGGCGGTCCGCGGCGCCGCGGACCTCTTCCTGCACGAGATCGCCAACCAGCACACCCGGGAACTGGCGACCTGGATCGCCGGCAAGAACACCTGGTCCGAGGCGTGGACCAGCGCCTCCGACATGAGCGACTGGACCCTGCACCTCACGCCCGCCCTCGCCCTCGACCTCATCGAGAAGATGCACGCGCTGGTCGAGAGCTACCGGGCCCTGGCCCCGGCCGAGGGCACCCCGGAGCGCGAGCAGGTCCGCGTGCACACCCACCTCTTCCCCACCCGCACGGCCTGAAGGGCAGCCCGATGCATCCCGAGACCCACCTCGTCCTGCACCACGTCCTCGCCGCCGAACTCCACGCCGAGGCCGCGGCCGACCGTCTGGCCGACGGCGTACGCCGACAGCAGCGCCGGCGCGGGCCGCGCGACCTGCGGGGCCGGCTCGGCTGGACCCTCGTCGAGGTCGGCCTGCGCCTGGCCACCGCCTCCCCCGCCGCCGTGAAGGCCGTGACCGCCTAGCGCCGGAAAGGCTCACCGGCCCGCCTCGTCCGGCCCCGGCACCACTCGGGCTTTCGTCCGGTGCGGCGAGAGGGCGTGCCAGGCGTCCCGGGACAGCACACCTAGCAGCTCGGTACGGCCGACTCCTTGCCCTCGCGCAGGGCGGTCAGGGCTCCGAGCGCGCCCTTCAGGGTGGTCACCGGGACCAGTCGGAGGCCCTTGGGGAGTTCCGCTCCGGCGTCCTTGCACTCGTCCTTCGGGACGAGGAAGACCGTGGCGCCGTCCCGCCGCGCGGCCTGCGTCTTGAGGGCGACACCGCCGACCGCGCCCACCGTCCCGTCGGGACTGATCGTGCCGGTGCCCGCGATCGTGCGGCCGCCCGTGAGGTCCGAGCCGGCGCCGTCGCCGTGCAGCTTGTCGATGATGCCGAGGGAGAGCAGCAGGCCCGCGCTCGGGCCGCCGACGTTGGCGAGGTCGAGCTTCACGTCGATCTTCTGGCCGGACTTGCCGAGGTACTTCAGCGCGGCCTGGGTCGCCGCGTCCTGCGACTGCTTCATCTGCGCCGCGTTGTGCTGCTCGATCTGCCGGACGTTGTCACCGCTCGGGTAGACGGCGTCGCGCGGCATGACGGCACGGTCGGTGGCGAACCAGCCGTCGATCACGTCGCCCAGCGAGATGTGCGCGTCCGGACCGGTCGCCTCGATGGTCACCATCCGCAGCTGGCCCGAGGTGTTCCGGACGGGCGCACCCGAGATCGTGATCACCTGGTTGCCCTTGAAGGTGCCCAGCACGTTCGCCGTCGACCCCGGCTGCGCCACCGAGAACGGCAGCGGCGCGAACACCGCCGTGGCGATCAGAGCCACGACGGGCAGCGCGCAGACGGTGAGGGCCTGGGGGCGTGTGAGGCGAGAGAGCACGGGTTCAATCTACGCGACGGTGTGTCACGGTCACCTGAGTGCCTCGGCCACCTCACGGGCGGCGTCCACCACTCTCGGCCCCACCCGGTCGGGCACGGCGTCCGCGAGCATCACCACGCCGACACTGCCCTCGACCCCGCTCACGCCGAGCAGCGGCGCCGCCGCCCCGCAGGCGCCGGCCTCCAGTTCGCCGTGGGTGAGGGTGTAGCCGGGTTCGGCGGCCGGCTGGCGGCGGGCCGTGAGGATCGCCTTGCCCGCCGCGCCCCGGTCCAGGGAGTGCCGGAAACCCGCCCGGTAGGCCACGTGGTAGTCGGTCCAGGTGGGTTCGACGACGGCGACCGCGAGCGCCTCCGCGCCGTCGACCAGGGTCAGGTGCGCCGTCGCGCCTATGTCCTCGGCCAGGGAGCGCAGCGCGGGCAGCGCCGCCTCGCGCACCAGGGGGTGCACCTGGCGGCCCAGGCGCAGCACCCCGAGTCCGACGCGGGCGCGTCCGCCCAGGTCGCGGCGGACCAGCGCGTGCTGTTCGAGGGTGGCCAGGAGCCGGTAGACGACGGTCCGGTTCACGCCCAGTCTCTGGGACAGCTCGGTGACGGTCAGCCCGTGGTCCGTGTCGGCCAGCAGTTTGAGGACCCTCAGTCCCCGGTCGAGCGTCTGGGATGTCTCCGCGGTCACGACGCCCACTCCTTCAGTGGTGAGGTCGGCGGCGCTCCTCGCGGCGGATGCGTCACCGAGTCCCGTCAGTGACGCGCGACAGAGGCCGCCGATCGGCCGGCGGTCCGGGGCGCTCCCGGACTCAGTCGCTTCACGGCTGCGCTCCGCGGCGGCGCTGCCACGGGGCGTGTGCGTAGCGGGACAGTAGCGAAGCCGGTTCGCTGAGCGGAAGGCTCCGTCCAGAATCCGGGCAGTGCCCGACGGGAACTGTTCGCGTACGTCCCGATACGTACCGCACACCTCTGCACAAGGTCCTCACACGTCCCGGAACACCGGGGACTGCGCTGCTGCGCCCCTCAGCGCATCCGGGTCGCCCACTCCTGCACCTTGGCGATGCGCTGGCGCAGTTGCCCGGCCGTGGCCTCCGCGCTCGGCGGGCCGCCGCACACGCGGCGCAGCTCGGTGTGGATCACGCCGTGCGGCTTGCCGCTCTGGTGGACGTAGGCACCGACCATGGTGTTGAGCTGCTTGCGCAGCTCCATCAGCTCCTTGTGGGTGACCACCGGCCGCCGCTCGGCGGGCAGTTCGAGCAGGTCCGCCTCGTCGTCCGGCTTCCTGCGGCTGTGCGCGATCTGCCGCGCCTGCCGTTTCTGGAGCAGCAGCTGCACCTGCTCGGGCTCCAGCAGGCCGGGGATGCCGAGGTAGTCCTGTTCCTCCTCGCTGCCGGGGTGGGCCTGCATGCCGAACTCGGCGCCGTCGTAGAGGACCCGGTCGAAGACGGCGTCGGACTCCAGCGCCTCGAAGGGCAGCATGTCCTGCTCGCCGGTGTCCTCGTCCTGCTCCTTGTTCGCCTCGTCCATCTCCTTCTCGGACTCGGCGTAGGGGTCCTCCTCGCCCTCCTTCTTCGGCTTGTCGAGGGCGTGGTCGCGCTCGACCTCCATCTCGTTGGCGAAGGTGAGCAGGTCGGGGATGGTCGGCAGGAAGACGGAGGCGGTCTCGCCGCGCCGCCTGGACCGTACGAAACGGCCGACGGCCTGCGCGAAGAACAGCGGGGTGGAGATCGTCGTCGCGTACACCCCGACCGCGAGGCGGGGGACGTCGACGCCCTCGGAGACCATGCGGACCGCGACCATCCAGCGGTCGTCGCCGTCGCTGAACTCGTCGATCTTCTTCGAGGCGCCGGTGTCGTCGGACAGCACGACGGTGGCGCCGCGGCCGGTGATCTCGCGGATCAGTTTGGCGTAGGCGCGGGCGGAGTCCTGGTCGGAGGCGATGACCAGGGCGCCGGCGTCCGGGATGGCCTTGCGGACCTCGGTGAGCCGCTGGTCGGCGGCGCGCAGCACGGACGGCATCCACTCGCCGCGCGGGTCGAGCGCGGTGCGCCAGGCCTGGCTGACCGCGTCCTTGGTCATCGGCTCGCCGAGCCTGGCCTCGATCTCGTCGCCGGCCTTGGTGCGCCAGCGCATGTTGCCGCTGTAGGAGAGGAAGATGACCGGGCGGACGACGCCGTCGCTCAGGGCGGAGCCGTAGCCGTAGGTGTAGTCGGCGGCCGAGCGGCGGATGCCGTCGTTGCCCTCCTCGTACGTGACGAACGGGATGGGGTTGGTGTCCGAGCGGAACGGCGTACCGGTCAGCGCGAGCCGGCGGGTGGCGGGCTCGAACGCCTCCAGGCAGGCCTCGCCCCACGACTTGGAGTCACCGGCGTGGTGGATCTCGTCGAGGATGACGAGGGTCTTGCGCTGCTCGACGCGGTTGCGGTGCAGCATGGGGCGCACGCCGACGCCCGCGTACGTCACGGCGACGCCGTGGTACTCCCGGCCGAGCGGGCCCGCGCTGTAGTCGGGGTCCAGCTTGATGCCTATGCGCGCGGCGGCCTCGGCCCACTGCTTCTTCAGGTGCTCGGTGGGTGCGACCACGGTCACCTGCTGGACCACGTGGTGGTGCAGCAGCCAGGAGGCGAGGGTCAGCGCGAAGGTGGTCTTCCCGGCGCCCGGGGTGGCGACCGCGAGGAAGTCGCGCGGCTGCTCCTGGATGTACTTCTCCATGGCGCCCTGCTGCCAGGCACGCAGCTTGCTGGCGGTTCCCCACGGGGCACGGCCGGGGAAGGCGGGCGAGAGGTGGTGCGAGTGCGAGGAGTTGGCAGACATGGGTGTGGGCCCGGAGGGCCCTCCGTTGAGGGTGGTGGCGGGCGACGGGCGGGCGGTAGTCACGGTCTCCGGGTTCGTGGTGCGGGTCGGTCTCGGCTACGTATGACAACCGGGCCACCCTACCGGTGTCCTCACCCGTCACCGGAGCCGACGACACTCCACCCGGCACGGGTGCGACGCGGGTCACAGATCACCGGTACCGGCCGTCGGCGTCCGGCCCGCGCGATCCGGGCCGCGGGGCGCCCCACGGCCTGCGGGCGTCACCCGCCACGCCGCCCCCCTTCACCGGCCGCGCGGGCTCCGCGTCACCGCTCGTCCCCCTCGCCGGTCCGCAGCCGGCCGGTGACCCACACCCCCGCCAGCGCCACGCACGCCATCGGCAGGAACACCGCCGCGAACGCGGCCGGGTGGGCGCCGGAACCGCCCGTCGCGGCCGTCGTCGTCGCGTGGGACACCGTGCCGCCGCCCAGCGCGGCGAAGGCGGCGCCGCCCGCGGCCAGCAGGAGGACGTTGGAGAGGGCGTCGGACATCTGGAGGGCCGCCGAGTTGGCCCCGGCCTCCTCGGGGGCGGACAGGCGCAGCAGGAGCACGCTGGTGGAGGAGATGACCAGGCCCATGCCGAAGCAGCCGAAGCCCCAGGCGACGGCGACCGTCCACACCGGCACGGAGTGGATCAGCACGCTCGGCGCGGTGGCGATGGCCGCGGCGACCAGCACCATCCCGAGCGTCATCAGCCGCTCCCGGTACGGTGCCACGCGCGGCCGGGCCTGCACCCACGAGCCCAGGGCCCAGGTGCCGCCGCCGGCGGCCAGCGAGAACCCGGCCAGGGTCGGGGACAGCCCGCGCTGGGTGACGAGCATCAGCGGAACGAAGGACTCGGCGGCGATGAAGGAACCGGCGGCGACGCCCCGCAGCAGCACCACGGACGGCAGTCCGCGCGCCGCCCGGTACGTGCCGGGCGGCAGCAGCCCGCGCACGGCCGGCACCAGCAGTGCGGCGCCCGCCGCCGCGGGGAGCAGCGCCGCCCACCGCAGGTCCTGGGCCGCGTACTGGAGGAGTCCCGCGCCGAGCGAGATGGCGAGGGCGAGCCGGATGCGCCGCCGGGCGGAGGGCGGCGGCGCGTCCTCGCCGCCCTCCGCCACCGGGCCGGACGCCCGCCGCCGTATCTGCGGCAGGGCCATCGCCAGCGGGAGGACCACCAGCACGGGGATGCCGATGAACACCCAGCGCCAGCCCAGGTGCTCGGTGACCGCGCCGGAGGCGAGCGGCCCGACGATGGAGGGGACCACCCAGGCCGCCGCGAACGCCGCCATGATCGCCGGGCGCAGCCGCTCGGGGTAGGCGCGTCCGACGACGACGTACAGGGCGACGATGACCAGTCCGCCGCCGAGTCCCTGAACGGCCCGGCCCAGGATGAACACCCACATCGTGCCCGCCGTCCCGGCCAGCAGCAGACCGGCGGCGAACGCGCCGATGCCGGCGGTGAGCGCGCCCAGCGGGCCGCGCCGGTCCGACCACTGTCCGGCGAGCACCATCCCGAACAGGCTGGTCGTGAAGTACCCCGAGAACGCGAAGGCGTACAGCGACACCCCGTCCAGCTCGCGCGCCGCGACCGGCATCGCGGTGCCGACGGCGGTCGCCTCGAAGGCGATCAGCAGGACGACGGAGACGATGCCGATGCTCAGTGCCCGGTGGGCGCGGCCGAGCACCGAGCCGGTGTCCTCGGCCGCGACCTCCGGTGAGGCGGGCGTCTTGCGTGGCTCAGGGATGCCTGCGACGTCGGTGTCGCGTGGTTCGAGGGCGGTCATGGTCGTCAGGGTAAGGTCCGCAAGCGGCTTTGACCCCTGTCGGGAGTCGGTCCCGGCCCGGGACCTTGGTCGTACGACCGGACGCACGGCGTCCTCCTTCCCCGTCCCTTTCATGAACGGCGTGTGGCAGTCCCGTTGCGGCGCCCGCTTTCTCCTTGAGTCACCGCCCGCGCCCGCCCTACGGTCGGTGAACCGAGTCCGGGACGAGCAGTCGGCGTCGCGAACACGGCCGTGTGCCCGAGTGGTTCAGGGAGTCGCCTGCAAAGCGACTTACGCGGGTTCGATTCCCGCCACGGCCTCCTGGTGCGGCCCCCGGGCCGTGATGCCTCGGGGGATGCGGCGGGCGGTGTGCTTCAGGGCGCTCCGCCCGCTTCGGTCTGGAAACCGGTCCGCCTCTTGCGGTGCAGCAGCCAGAGGGTGAAGGCGAGGACGGAGACGTCCGTGTCGAGTGGGCGGAGCGCGGCCTCGGGCTCGCTCCGGTTCCACACCGCGCCCGTACCGCCGTCCAGCACCAGGGTGTTGTCCTCGGCGAGACGGCCCAGGCGTATCAACCGGTCGGCCGGGAGCGGGAGTCCGGTCGGCGGGAGGCCCGCTGACTCCTTGTCGGCGTAGTACTCGGCGAGGGTGGGCAGCGGGATGTCGGTGTCCAGGCGGAAGAGGAGGCCGTCCTCGGGCAGGCCCGTCTCGCGCAGGAAGCGGCGGGTCGGCTCGTGGGTGAGCGTGGCGGGGAAGTCGACGTCCTCGAAGCGGGCGACGCGGCCGCGCCCGAACTCTTCCTCGAGGAGGCGGGCGGGCAGGTCGAGGGTGAGGCCCGAGCGCGTGCCGGGACCGGCGATCAGGGCCGGGCGGCGGATCGGGGCGGCGGTCTGCCGCAACGGCGGTGCCTCGCCGCCGCCCGTACCCGCACAGGACACCGTGAGGAGCCTGCGGGACGCCTCGGCGACCGCATCCGGGCCGAACCGGCCGCGGCCGGCGTGCGGTCTGGTACCGGCGTGCGGTCCGAGACCGGCACGCGGTACGGGGCCGACGCACGGCTCAAGACCTGCGCGCGGTCCGAGGGCGGCGTGGGGTCCGAGACCGGCGTACGGCTCAAGACCGGCAGTCGGTTCGAGGCCCGCGCAGGGGCCGAGGCCCGCCTCGGGCAAGGCGATCACCGCGGTGGCGGTGCCGGTCGTGCTCATCTGTCCCCCGTGTCCCCCGTGCCGAACGGTTCCCGGACGCGGGCGGGGCACGGTCCGGGGCGGGGCGCGGCCGGGCCCGCACGCGGCGGGCGGGCACCGTCGTCCCCACTGCCCAGCACACTACGCCGCCCCACTGACAACGCCCCCGGCCTGCGCGAACGCCCGGGGAACGGGGGGTCACCTGCCGGTGACGACCGCGGCCTGCGGGCGGATCGGCAGCCGGTTGACCGGGCGGCCGGTGGCGGCGCGCACCGCCGAGGCGATCGCCGCCGGCGAGGTGACCACCGGGACCGCGCTGACCGCCTTGGCGCCGAAGGGGGCCACGACGTCGCGTTCCTCGACCAGTTTCACGATCCGGATGTCGGGCGCGTCCAGGGCCGTCGGCAGCGCGTAGCCGGTGAGGTCGGGGTGGCGGAGCAGGCCGCGCGGGGTGCGCAGGTTCTCCGTGAGGGCGATGCCCACGCCCTGCGTGACGCCCGCCTCGATGCGCGCGGCGAGCTGCGCGGGGTTGAGGATCCGGCCCACGTCCTGGGCCACCGCCAGCTCCACCACCCGTACCGAGCCCAGTTCGATGTCCACGTCCACCACCGCGCGGACGGCGCAGAAGGCGAGGCCCACGAAGGCGTCGCCCTGGCCGGCCTCGTCCAGCGGCTCCGTGGGGTGCGGGCGGCACTGTGCCGTCGCCCACAGCTCCTTGCCCTCCATGGCCTCGGTGACCGTGGTCGACAGCACGCCGTCGTAGGAGGTGATCTTGCCGTCGGTGATCTGGAGCAGTTCGGTGGACATGCCGAACTTGTGCGCCAGGGGCTGCAGGAGCTGGGTGCGGACCATCTTCGCCGCCCGCTCCACGGCACCGCCCGACACCCACGTGTGCCGGCCGCGGCAGCCCGCGCCGGCCGGGGGCTGGTCGGTGTCGACGGGGGCCACGTGGACCTCGTCGACGCCCAGCGTCTCCTGGACGATCTGCCGGGCGAGCGTGGTGAAGCCCTGGCCGGTCTCGACGGCCGCGCACAGCACGGTCGCGACGCCGTCGTGGACCTTCACGGTGGCCGTGGAGACCTCGTCGGCGCCCTCCGCGCCCAGCATGTGCACCATGCCCAGGCCGTAGCCCACGCCCCGGCGCACCGCGCCCGGGTCGCCCGCGCCCTCGGGGCCGCCGGGCAGCAGCCACTCGTCCTCGGGGGTGTCCTTGGGCAGCGGCGGCAGGGGGTGGTCCCGGACGGCCTGGAGCAGTTCCGCCACCGGGGCCGGGCAGGTCACCGTCTGCCCGGTGGGCAGGACGTCGCCGGTCGCCAGCACGTTGCGCAGGCGCAGTTCGGCCGGGTCGACGCCGAGTTTCCTGGCCAGTTTGTCCATCTGCGCCTCGTAGGCGGCGCACACCTGGAGGGCGCCCTCGCCGCGCACGTGGCCCGAGGGCGGGTTGTTGGTGCGTACCGCCCAGCCCTCGATGAACGCGTGCGGGACGACGTAGGGGCCGCAGGCGAAGGACACGGCGGCGGCCAGGGCCTCGCCGGAGGTGTCGGCGTAGGCGCCCGCGTCCAGCAGGATCTGCGCCTCGACCTTCACCAGCCTGCCCTCGGCGTCCGCGTGGTGGCGGTAGCGCAGGAGGGTCGGGTGGCGGTGCACGTGGCCCAGGAACGACTCCTCGCGGGTCGCCGTCAGCTTCACCGGGCAGCCGGTGCGCAGCGCCAGCAGGCCCAGCGGGAGCTGGAAGCCCTGGTCCTCGCGGTCGGCCGTCGCGCCCGGCACACCGGTGACGACGATCTTCACGCGCTCGGGGGCCAGGCCGTAGCAGGCGGCGAGGGTGTCGCGGTCGGCGTGCGGGTCGGTGGAGGCCACGTACAGCTCGACGCCGCCGTCGGGGCGGGGGACCGCGAGCCCGGCCTCCGCGCCGATGGGTGCCGGGTCCTGGCGGCCGATGCGGTACAGGCCCTCGACGACGACCTCGCCGGCCGCCTCCGGGTCGCCGTGGCGCAGCGGGATGTGCCGGATCAGGTTGCCGTCGGGGTGCAGGGGTTCGGCCTCGAAGGCGTGCTCCGGGTCGGTCACCGGGTCGAGCACCTCGTACTCGACGATGACGGCGGCGGCGGCCATCCGCGCGGTGTCCGGGTGGTCGGCGGCGACGGCGGCGATGGGCTCGCCGTGGTGGCGTACGACGTCGGAGGCGAACACCGGCCGGTCGGCCACGCCCCGGCCGTACACGGGGCGGCCGGGCACGTCCTCGTGGGTGACGACCGCGCGGACACCGGGCATCTCGCGCGCGTGGGAGGTGTCGATGGACACGATGCGCGCGTGCGGGTGCGGCGAGCGCAGCACGGCCGCCCACAGCAGGCCCTCGGCCCACAGGTCGGCGGCGTAGGGGAAGGTGCCCTCCGTCTTGGCGCGGGCGTCGGCGGGCGGCAGCGAGGAGCCGATGCCGTGCGGCAGCGGTTCCGGTGACGCGGGCGCGGTCTCCGCAGCGGAAGCGGTGGCGGCGGTGGCGGCTTCGTTGCTCACGCCTGGCCTCCGTCCTGGCCGTAGGGGTCGTGCGGGTGGTGCGGTGGTTCGTGGGGAGCGTGCGGGGGCTCGTGGGGGGCGTGCGGGGGCTCGTGGGGGGCGTGCGGATCGGGCGTGTCGAAGGCGGACGGGTGGACGCCGCCCGCGCCGGGGCCCGCCTGGTGCGGGATGCGGGGCTCGCCGGCACCCGCCTCCCCGTGCTCCGCCCCGCTGTGCTCGGTCTGCCCGGCCCCGCCGTGCTCGGTCTCCAGGTGCTCGGCGGCGGACGCCTCGCGCTCGGCGACGACCTCCCCGACCGCCCGCAGGACGCCCTGGTAGCCCGAGCAGCGGCACAGGTTGCCGCACAGGGCCTGCCGGGTCTCCCGCTCGGTCGGCGCCGGGTTGCCCTCCAGCAGGTCGTGCACGGTCATCGCCATGCCGGGCACGCAGAAACCGCACTGCACGGCGCCGCAGCGCGCCAGCGCCCGCTGCACGTCCGAGGGCTGCCCGTCGGCGGCCAGGCCCTCGACCGTACGGACCTCGCTGCCCGCGGTGGTGACGGCGGGTACCAGGCACGAGGCGACGAGGCGGCCGTCCACCTGCACGTTGCAGGCGCCGCACTCGCCCTGCGAGCAGCCGTCCTTGGCGCCCGCGAGGCCGAGCCGCTCGCGCAGCACGTACAGCAGCGACTCGCCGATCCAGGCGTCGGTGACGGGCCGGTCGACGCCGTTGACGCGCAGCACGTAGGAGGCGAGGGGGTGTTCGTCCTGCGGCGGCGCGGCGGGCGGGCCCTGCGGGTCCGGTTCGGCCGACGTGTCCGGCCGGGCGGGCGGCTCCTGCGGACCGGCGTCCGCGTCCGCCGCCGCGTCCGCGTCGGGGGCCGGGCCGGGTCCGCCGTCGGTCTCCGCGGGCCCTGCGCCGGCCTCCGGGGCCGTGGCGGGCTCCTGGGCGGCCCGGGGTTCCGCGGCGGCGTCCTCGGCCGGGGCGGGAGCGGCGGGCGGCTCAGCGGAGCCGCCGGCGGCCGCCACGGGCCCTCCGTCGGCCTCCGTCCGCCCTCCGCCGGTCTCCGCGTGCTCTCCGCCGGCCTCCGCGTGCTCTCCGCCGGCCTCCGGTGCGTCGGCGGGCCGCTCCCGCGGGTCCTCCTCCGGCTGGTGCCCGGCGGCGGGCGCGGTGCCCGGGGCGTGCGGCGCCGGGTCCGGGTCCGTCACGAGCCCGGTGGGCGCCTCGGGCGCGGCAGGCACCTGGTCCTCGGAGGGCTCCTGGTGGCCGGACGGCTCCTGGTGCTCGGACGGTTCCCGGACCGCGGCGGGCGCCTCGGGCGCCGGTGCCTCCTCGGGCGTGCCGGGGGGCGCCTGCGGTGCCGTCCGCGACGCGGGCGCGGGCCCGGCCTCCGTGTGGTGCCCGGGGACGTCCACCGGGTGCCCGGCGGCCGGGTGTTCGGGGGCGGGGTGTTCGGGGGCGGGGTGGGGAGCCGGATGCTGCGAGGCCGGGTGCTCGGGAGCCGGGTGCTCCGGCGCCGGGTGTCCGGGGGCCGGTGCGGGCAGTCCGGCACCGTACGACCGGCCGGACGGGTCGCTCCCGTACGCGCCCGGGGCGGGCTCCTGCGCCGGCCGGCCCCACGCGTGCCCGGAGGTCTCCGTGGCCCACGGGGCGGGGGCGCCGCCGGGAAGGGTGGCCGGCGGCGTGCCGCCCCACTGCTCGATCAGGGACGAGGTGGTGAACTCGCCGGACTCGTCCGGGATGTCACCGCCGGCGACCGGAATCGACCACTGCCCGGTCACGTCGTGCCCGGTCGCGGCCCCGCCGGGCCGGCCCCCGGGATGCCCGGGGACCTCCTGGTGCCCGTCGATCTCCCCATGTCCGGGGATCTCCTGGTGGCCGGGGATCTCCTGGTGGCCGGGGATCTGCTGGTGCCCGGGGAAACCCTGATGAGCCGGGGCCGCCTGGTGCCCAGGGGCCTCCTGATGCCCCTGCACCTCCTGGAAGTTCCACTGCTGGGTCGCCTCGGGCCGGTAGGTGAACGCCTCGTCCGCGCCCGTCCCGGTCCCCTCGTCGCCCCGCCGCGGCACCGCGTTCGGGTCCGGCCACCCGGCGCCCTGCGCGGGCACGGCCCAGCTGCCCGTGGCCGCCGGGTCGGTGGCCTCGGCCGGGGCGGACGTGACCGTTATCTGCGGCGGCACGTAGCCGTGTCCCGGCGCGGCGAGCGGGCTGTCGGCGGCGAGGAGGGCGTCGATGCCGCCCTCGGGCAGCTTCACGAACGCGGTCGCGCCGTCGTCGTAGTCGCCCTGCGGCAACGGGTCCCAGCGGCCGCCGCCGTGGGGCGCGCCCTGTCCGTGCTGGTCGTCGGTCACGACAGCGCCCTCCCCAGTGCTCGTCGGGCCAGCGCGGCGACGGTGCGCCGCAGGTGCAGTACGGCGGGCGGAAGCTGCTGCACCGAGCCGTCCTCCGCCGGGACGGGGTCGGGGATGCAGGCCGCGGCCACGTACTCGCCGAAGGCGTCCAGCGCCTCGGGGACGATCGCGCGGTTGTTGTCCCAGTCGATGAGCTGGGCCACCCACTGCTCGGCGTCCAGCGGCCTGAGCGGCATCGGCGCTATGGCACCGACCGCGCAGCGCACGCCGCGCCGGGCCGGGTCGAGGACGAGCGCCACGGAGGCGACCGCGCGGCCGGGTCCGGTGCGGCCGGTCGCCTTCAGGAAGACCTGGGGGGCGTGCAGCAGCGGCAGCCGCACGTAGCCGATGAGTTCGCCGCCGCGGAGCATCTCCACGCCGGCCAGCAGGTGGGAGACCGGGACCTCGCGGCGGGCCCCGCCCGGGCCCGCGACGATCAGGGTGGCCTCCAGCGCGGCCAGCACCGGCAGCGCGTCCCCGGTGGGGGCGGCCGAGGCGATGTTGCCGCCCAGGGTCCCGGCGTTGCGGATGTGCGGCGGACCGGCGGCGCGCGCGGCGGCGGCCAGCGCCGGGATCAGGGCGGCGAAGTCGGGGCGGCCCATGCGCGCGTGCGTGAGGCCCGCGCCGAGCAGTGCGTGCCCGTCCTGGTACTGCCAGCCGCGGATCTCGCTGATCCGGCCGAGGCCGACCAGCGCGGCGGGCCTGAGCTGCCCGGAGTTGACGGCGGCCATGAGGTCGGTGCCGCCCGCCACGGGCACGGCGGCGGGCATGGCGGTGAGTGCCGCCACCGCCTCGTCCAGCGTCGTGGGCAGCGTGACGGCCTGCGCCGCCTGTGGTGCGTGCGTGGTCAAACCGGCTGCCCCTTCCCGCTGCCCCACTGGTCCCACCCGTGCTGCCGTACGGTACGGCCTGACAGGGCGGACGTGGCAACTCTGGCACATCTTCGCAGGGCTCGCGGACACGGGTCCGCCGGGAGGCATTCGCCCACCTCATCGGGGACATGGTCCCTTTTGACACGGGATCACCGGTGCGAGCGAATTAGCGCCGTTCGCTGACTCTTGCGGGCTTTTTCCGCTACCAGTTCGAGACAGCACGCGGACCGGGCCGGGCGGCGGGCGAGCGGACCGGACCGGAACGCGGGGCACCGGCCCGGTCCGGCGGGCGGCCGGTGACCGGCCCGGTCCGGCCGCGGGTGACCGCGCAGGACGGCGGGCCGCGGGCGCGGACCCCGCCGCCCGCCTCCCCGCGGCCCGTACGGACCCCGCGCCGTTACCTCACCGGCGGCGGGCCGTCGATGGGGCGTCCCAGCACGCCGGGCCTGCGCTGCCAGGGGTGCGGTCCGGCGGGCGGGCGGTAGCCGACGCCCAGGGCGTCCAGGCGCCGGTAGTGGGCGGTCATCCGCCGCTCGAAGCCGGCGAAGTCCCGTTCCGGCGAGGGGGGCAGGTCGCTCCAGGCGACCTCGGCGAAGGCGGCCAGCCGGGGGAAGGTCTGGTAGTCCACGCGCGCGGGGTTCTCCATCACCTCGGTCCACACGTTGGCCTGGGTGCCCAGGACATGGGGGACGTGGGCGGCCTCCAGGCCGGGCGGAACCGGCTCGAACCGGTAGACGTCCTCCAGGGTGCGGACGAAGCCGATCGGCACGGGTTCGTCGGCGCCCGCGTCCTGCCGGTGGTCCAGGTACACGTGCTGCTCGGGGCACATGACGACGTCGTGACCGGCGCGTGCGGCGGCGATCCCGCCCGCGTAGCCGCGCCAGGAGGCGACGGCGGCGCCCTCGGCGAGACCGCCCTCCAGGATCTCGTCCCAGCCGATGAGCCGGCGCCCGCGCGCGGTGAGCCACGTGTCGAAGTGGCGGATGAACCAGGACTGGAGTCCGTCCTCGCCGTCCAGTCCGAGTTCCTTGATCCGGGCCTGCGCGGTGGCCGAGGCGCGCCACTGCTCCTTGGGGCACTCGTCGCCGCCGATGTGGAAGAAGCCGGAGAACGGGGCGGCGTCGGCGGGGAAGAGTTCGAGCAGTTCTTCGAAGACGCCCTCGTAGAAGCGGAGGGTGCCGTCGGTGGGCGCGAGGACGTTCTTGCTGACGCCCCAGTCGTCCCAGACGCCGAGGGCGGTGGTGTCGACGACGTCGGTGTTGCCGAGTTCCGGGTAGGCGGCGATGGCGGCCTGCGAGTGCCCGGGCACGTCCACCTCGGGGACCACGGTGATGTGCCGCTCGGCGGCGTAGGCGACGATCTCGCGGATGTCGTCCTGGGTGTAGTGGCCGCCGTGCGGTTTGTCCTCCCACAGCGGGGAGGCACGGTGGCCGAACTTCGTCCGCGGGCGCCAGGAGCCGGTCCCGGTCAGCTTCGGGTACCGCTTGATCTCGACGCGCCAGCCCTGGTCGTCCGTCAGGTGGAAGTGCAGCACGTTGAGTTTGTGGGCGGCCATCAGGTCGAGGTACCGCAGGACGCCGTCCTTGGGCATGAAGTGCCGGGCGACGTCCAGCATCAGGCCGCGCCAGCGGAAGCGCGGGGTGTCCTCGATCCCGGTCAGCGGCAGCCTCCACCGCGCGCCGGGCAGCGGGGCGCGCCGGAAGGCGGCCGGGCCGAGCAGCTGACGCAGCGTCTGGGCGCCCCAGAAGAGACCGGCGGGGCCGCCGCCGGCGAGGTCGACGCCCTGCGCGGTGACCGTCAGCCGGTAGCCCTCGGCGCCGAGGTCGCGCGTGACGGCCTCGTCCAGGCGCAGCCGCAGGGCGCCGGCGCCGGCCGGCGCGGGGGCGAGCGGCAGTCCGGTGGCGGCGCCGAGGGTGGCGCGCAGCCAGCGTTCGGTGCGGGCGGTGCCCTCGCCCGCCGACACCGTGGTGTCCGGGCCCAGTTCGAAGAACCGTTCCTCGTCGGTCGTCATGCGGCCCGGCCGGGGGATCAGGGCCGCCACCTCGTCGGTCACCTCGGTCACCGGGGTCACGTCATTCACGTCAGTCACGTCAGTCACGTCAGTCCTTCACCGCTCCGCCGAGGCCGGAGACGAGTCGTCGTTGCACGAGTACGAAGAAGACCAGGACCGGGATCGTCATCACCGTGGAGGCGGCCATCACGCCGCCCCAGTCGGGGTCGTCCGGCTTGTAGAAGACCAGCAGCGCCATCGGCAGCGTCGACTGGGAGGTGTCGCTGATGATGAACGACTTCGCGAACAGGAAGTCGTTCCAGGTCGAGATGAAGGAGAACACGCTGGTGGCCACCAGCCCCGGGAAGACCAGCGGGAAGAGGATCTGCCACAGGAACCGCGCCCGGCTCGCGCCGTCGATGAAGGCGGCCTCCTCCAGGGCTTCCGGTACGGCTTTCACGAACCCCCTGAGCATCCAGACCGCGAACGGCAGCGAGAAGGCGATGTGGGGCAGGATCAGCGATCCCAGGGTGTTGAGCTGGCCGAAGTCCCGCATCAGGAAGAACAGCGGGATGGTGAGCGCCTCCACGGGCACCATCTGGGCCACCAGGAACAGGATCAGCAAGGTGGTGCGGAACCTGAAGCGGAAGCGGGTGACGGCGGTCGCCGCGAGAAACGCGATCAGCGCGGAGGCGATCACGACGGTGGCCGCGACGATCAGGCTGTTGAGGAAGTAGCGGCCGAACTCCTGCTGCTGGAAGACGCGTCGGAAGGAGTCCAGCGAGGGGGACGTCGTCCAGGGGCGCGGCCTCGTCGACTCGATCTCCCCGGCCGGTTTGAAGGCGCTGAGCACCATCCAGTACAGCGGGAAGGCGACCACGACCGCGACGACCAGTGCCGACGCCTCGGCCGCGAGCCGTCCCGGACGGCGCACCCACGCGCGCGCGAGGTTCACAGCTCCTCCCCCTGGCGGCGCAGCAGCCGCAGGTAGACCAGGGTTACGGCGAGCAGGACCAGCAGCATCACCACGCCGATCGCGGAGCCGAGGCCGTACTGCGAGGACGCGAACGCCTTCTGGTAGGCGTAGACGTTCAGGACGAGGTTCTGGCCCGCGATGCCGCCGCCATTGGTCATGACGTAGATCTGGGTGAACACCTTGAAGTCCCAGATGACGGACTGGATGGTGACCACGACCAGGATCGGCCGCAGCATCGGGGCCAGCACCGAGCGCCAGATCCGCCACTGGGAGGCGCCGTCCAGCGCGGCGGCCTCCAGCACTTCGGCGGGCACGGCGCGGATGCCGGCGTAGACGGTGACCATGACGAACGGGAAGGAGCACCAGACCACTTCGAGCAGGACGAGGAGGAAGGCGCTGGAGCGCCCGTACGTCCAGGAGTGGTCGCCGAGCCCGAGGATCCGGTTGACGGGCCCGAAGTCGGCGTCGAAGAGCAGCAGCCAGACCGTGGAACCGGTGACCGCCGGGGTGGCCCAGGCGCCGAGGGCGGCGAGCATCAGCGCGAGGCGGGGCACGGCGCGCACCCGGGTGAGGAGCACGGCGAGCGCGCAGCCGACGGCGAGGGTGCAGAGCACGCAGGCCGCGGCGAACACCACGGTGGCCAGCAGGACCCGCCAGAACTGGTCGTCCCGCAGGAGGTCGGCGTAGTTGCCCAGGCCCCGGAAGGCGGTCGGCTCGCCGCCGCTGACCTGGGCCTGGGTGTAGCGCAGGAAGGAGATCAGGCCGAGCTGGTAGACGGGGTAGACGAGCAGTCCGCCGAGGACGACGAGGGCGGGCGCGAGGTACAGCCAGGGGACGGCGGTGCCCTTCAGGGGGCGGCGGGTGCGGGGCGGGGAGCCGCGGCGCGCCGGCATCCGCGACCGCGGCGCGGTTCCCGGGCTCATGGGCGGAGCGGTCATCCGGCGGCGCCGAACGCGTCGTTCATCTTCTTCGCCGCGTCCCCGGCGGCGGCCTCGACGTCCTTCTTGCCGCTGACGATCTCCTGGAGCATGGTCGGCACCACCATCGAGGAGTCGATCTGGGACCACGCGGGTGTGGCCGGGACGAACTCGGTGCCGGCGGCGAGGGTGTCGACGAACGGCTTGACGAACGGCTCCTTCGCGGCGGCCCGGTCGCGCACGTCCTTGAAGGTGGGCAGGAAGCCCATCGCGTCGAACATCTCGCCCTGGGTCTTCTTCGAGGTGAGCCGCTTCATCAGGTCCACGGCGAGGGTGCGGTGCGCGGTGCTCCTGAGCACGCCGATGTTGTTGCCGCCCGCGAACGCCGGTGCGACGGAGCCGGGACGGACGCCCGGCAGCGGCACGACCGCGTACTTGCCCTTGACCTGGCCGGCTTCGACGGCCTGGTGGCTGAAGTCGCCGCCGATCGCCATGGCGGCCTTGCCGGCGGCGAAGGCGGTGATGGTGTCGTTGCCGGTCATGCCGGCGCACTTGGCGGCGGGGCAGTTGTCGTCGCCGAACAGGGACGTGTACGCCTCGATGCCCTTGCGGGCCGCGGGGCTGTCGATGGCGGAGGTGTAGGAGCCGGACTTCTCGGTGGCGATCCGGCCGCCGTCGGCCCAGACGAAGGGCAGGGCGCCGTAGGTGTAGGCGCCGCCGACGGCCAGGCCGTACAGGCCGGGCCGGGCGGCCCGTGCCCGGCGGGCGGTGGCGGCCAGTTCGGACAGGGTCGTGGGCGGCTTGAGGTGCAGTTCCCTGAAGACGTCGGTGCGGTAGTACAGGGCGCGGACGCCGACGAAGTAGGGGGCGCCGTAGACCTTGCCGTCCACCGTGACCGACCGGCGGGCGGTCGGGTCGGTGTCCTTGGCCTCGTCCCAGGCGCCGAACTCCGCGGTGACGTCGGCGAGTCCGCCGTCCTTCACGTAGCCGGCGGTGTCGGTGTTGCCGTACTCGATGACGTCGGGGGCGCTCTTCGGGTCGTTGAAGGCGGCCTTGATCCGCTGGGCGCGGGTCTCCACGGGGATGTACTCGACGGTGACCTTCGTGTCCGCGTGGGCCTTGCGGAAACCGGCGAGGACCTGCTCGACCACCTGTTCCTTCGGCTTGTTGCCGACCTCCTGGAAGAGCCACAGGCGCAGCGTGCCGGTCTTCTCGTCCTTGTCCGGGGAGGAGTTGCCGGACGTCTGCGGGGCGCAGGCGGTGGCGGTCACGGCGGCCGCTGCCAGCAGTACGGCGAGCCGGCCGGGGATTCTTGCGGAGAGCTTCATGGAGCGATCCTCCGGTCAGGGTGTTGCAACATATGCAATGGCAGTTTTGCTCTGCACAACACCCCGGAGGCTAGGGACTCGGTGAACGGGCCCACAAGAGGTCTCAACCACTCTGTGACCGCCGGACGCACCCTGTGCAACGCCGGGCAGCACAAAGGCCCCCGAAGTGCGCGAAACGCACTCGGGGGCCCAGGTCGGCCCGGGGGCCCGGACGGGCGGCGGGAGCCGGGGGCCTACTTCTTGTCGCCGCCCTTGCCCTGGTCGCCGCCGCCGCTCATGGACTCGTAGATCTCCTTGCACAGCGGGCACACGGGGTACTTCTTCGGGTCGCGGCCCGGCACCCACACCTTGCCGCACAGCGCGACGACGGGCGTCCCGTCCAGGGCGCTCGCCATGATCTTGTCCTTCTGGACATAGTGGGCGAAGCGCTCGTGGTCGCCGTCTCCGTGGGACACCTGCGGCGTCGGCTCTACGAGGGTTCCCGTACCAGTGCCGCGCTCGGGCTCGAGAGTGCTCATACGGCAAGGGTACTGAAGCGCACGGACTTCAGTTGAGCGACGGGTCGTCCGGGTAGGTGGCGACCATCGCCAGTTCGCTGCGCTGGCGGCGCAGCACCTCGCGCCACAGCCGTTCCGGCGACGGCGAGGAGACGTCGCCGGGCTCCGACTCGACGACGTACCAGGCCCCCTCCCCCAGCTCGTCCTCCAGCTGGCCGGGGCCCCATCCCGCGTACCCGGCGAAGATCCGCAGCGAGCCGAGGGCGGAGGCGAGCAGCTCGGGCGGGGCCTCCAGGTCGACGAGACCGATCGCCCCGTGCACCCGCCGCCAGCCCAGCGGGGCGCGCTCGCCCGCGCCGCCGCCCGGGATGACGGCGACGCCGAGTGCCGAGTCCAGCGAGACCGGGCCGCCCTGGAAGACGACGCCGGGCTCCCCGGCGAGGGCCGCCCAGCCCTCCAGGATGTCGCCCACGTCCACGGGGGTGGGGCGGTTGAGGACGACACCGAGGGAGCCCTCCTCGTCGTGGTCGAGAAGGAGCACCACCGCACGGTCGAAGTTCGGGTCCGCCAGGGCGGGCGTTGCCACGAGCAGCCGCCCTGTGAGCGAGGACACCTCGGTCATGCCTGACATGATCCCGCATCTTCCCCCGGCGTGGGGAGCCAATCCGGCTACCGGGGTGAGGGCGCGCACGGGGTACGGGGGCGCGGCGGGCGCACGGCCACACCGGTGACCGCACGTGCCCGTTCCCCGACGCATCGTGTTGTGACACAGCCATGACGCAGCGGGCGGCGCACGGGCTTACTTCCGGGGGCCGCCCGGCGATTACGCTGTCCTCTCCGGCCCCCGGCCCGAAGTGACCGGCCGCTCCCCTGCCCACCTCATCGGAACGCGAGATACATGACCGTCAACGGCACTGATGACGTACTGCTTGTCCACGGCGGAACCCCGCTGGAGGGCGAGATCCGTGTCCGGGGTGCGAAGAACCTCGTACCGAAGGCCATGGTCGCCGCTCTGCTGGGCAGCGAACCGAGCCGGCTGCGCAATGTGCCGGACATCCGTGACGTGCGGGTCGTACGCGGCCTGCTGCAACTGCACGGGGTGACGGTCCGCCCGGGTGAGGAGCCGGGCGAGCTGGTGCTCGACCCGACCCGGGTGGAGAGCGCCAACGTGGCTGACATCGATGCCCACGCGGGTTCCAGCCGCATCCCGATCCTGTTCTGCGGCCCGCTGCTGCACCGGCTGGGCCACGCCTTCATCCCCGGCCTCGGCGGCTGCGACATCGGCGGCCGGCCCATCGACTTCCACTTCGACGTGCTGCGGCAGTTCGGCGCGACGATCGAGAAGCGGGCGGACGGCCAGTACCTGGAGGCGCCGCAGCGGCTGCGCGGCACGAAGATCCGGCTGCCCTACCCGTCCGTCGGCGCGACCGAGCAGGTGCTGCTGACGGCGGTGCTCGCCGAGGGCGTCACCGAGCTGTCCAACGCGGCCGTGGAGCCGGAGATCGAGGACCTCATCTGCGTGCTGCAGAAGATGGGCGCGATCATCGCGATGGACACCGACCGCACGATCCGCATCACCGGTGTGGACAAGCTCGGCGGCTACACCCACCGCGCGCTGGCCGACCGTCTGGAGGCGGCGTCCTGGGCCTCGGCGGCGCTGGCCACCGAGGGCGACATCTACGTCCGCGGCGCCCAGCAGCGGTCGATGATGACGTTCCTGAACACCTACCGGAAGGTGGGCGGGGCGTTCAAGATCGAAGACGAGGGCATCCGTTTCTGGCACCCCGGCGGGCAGTTGAAGTCCATCGCGCTGGAGACGGACGTGCACCCCGGTTTCCAGACCGACTGGCAGCAGCCGCTGGTGGTCGCGCTGACCCAGGCGACCGGCCTGTCGATCATCCACGAGACGGTCTACGAGTCCCGGCTCGGCTTCACCTCCGCGCTGAACCAGATGGGCGCGCACATCCAGCTCTACCGCGAGTGCCTGGGCGGCTCCGACTGCCGCTTCGGCCAGCGCAACTTCCTGCACTCCGCGGTGGTGTCGGGCCCGACCCGGCTCCAGGGCGCCGACCTGGTCATCCCGGACCTGCGCGGCGGCTTCTCCTACCTGATCGCCGCGCTGGCGGCCCAGGGCACCTCGCGCGTCCACGGCATCGACCTGATCAACCGCGGCTACGAGAACTTCATGGAGAAGCTGGTCGAGCTGGGCGCGAAGGTCGAACTGCCGGGCCAGGCGCTCGGCTGAACGCCGCGGGCGTGCCGGCCCCGGTGAGGGGCCCGGCCGAAGCCCCCGGGCCGCCCGGGCCCGGCCGGCGGCCCGGCTGAGCGCGCCCGGCCGCCCCGGGCCCCTGCCGGGCGGCCGCCCGAGGGGGCGGCGGACCGGTGGCCGGTCGTCCGAGGGCCTGTACGGCGATGGGGCGGCCCCCCGGTGAGGGGGCCGCCCCATAGGCGTTTTTCGGCCCTGCCGGGCCCCGTACGCCGTCCCGTGGCGTACGGCGGCAAGGTCACTTGCCCTTGGCGGCTTCCTTGAGCTTGCTGCCCGCGGAGACCTTCACGCTGTAGCCGGCCGGGATCTGGATCGGCTCGCCGGTCTGCGGGTTGCGAGCGGTGCGAGCGGCACGGTGGGTGCGCTCGAAGTTGAGGAAACCAGGGATGGTGACCTTCTCGTCCCCCTTGGAGACGATGTCGCCGACGACGTCGGCGAACGCGGCCAGCACGGCGTCGGCGTCCTTGCGGGTCACCTCGGCGCGGTCGGCCAGCGCGGCCACCAGCTCACTGCGGTTCATGTTGTTACTCCCGTGTTCTTCTTGCCGTTGAGGCGTGCCACGCGGCGAAGCCGCATGTTGGGCCAGCCAAGCCGATGCTGCCAGGGTCCTCGGGGGTCCCCGGACCCGGGTCCCTCGTCAGACCCTCGCGCCCAGGGAGGCATCCTGCCCCCACCTGCGGCGGGAAAGCCAATCCGGCACCCGTAGGAGTCGTGAGAACACCCTTGGGAGTCACACGAAAAGAGGGCCTGCGCCCCGGGGTCCGGGTCTGGGCGGAGCCGCAGACGACAGACCGTGACCAGCCACGATAGGGCTCGGCGGTGACAGCGCCGCCGCGACGCGCCGGTCCGCGGCGCGTCGTGGCGATCATCACGCCCGGGGGTGCCGCCCGGGCGCCCTTTGCGACTGGTTCGTCCTGCTTTTCAGATGCCGCTGGTGCTGCTGGTCACGGCGCTCGCACCGGCCGCCTTGGCGGCTTCGCGGACCGCGCCGGCGACGGCACCGGCGACCTTGTCGTTGAAGACGGAGGGGATGATGTAGTTCGGGTTCAGCTCGCCCTCGGTCACCACGTCGGCCAGGGCCTGCGCGGCGGCCAGCATCATCTCGGTGTTGACGGTGCGCGACTGCGCGTCCAGCAGGCCGCGGAAGACGCCCGGGAAGACCAGCACGTTGTTGATCTGGTTCGGGAAGTCGGAGCGGCCGGTGGCCACGACCGCCGCCGTCTGACGGGCGACGGCCGGGTCGACCTCGGGGTCGGGGTTCGCGAGCGCGAACACGATCGCGCCGTCCGCCATGGCGGCCACGTCGTCGCCGTCGAGCACGTTGGGCGCCGAGACGCCGATGAAGACGTCCGCGCCGCGCACGGCCTCCTTCAGGGTGCCGGTGAGGTTCTCGGGGTTGGTGTTGTCGGCGATCCAGCGCAGCGCCGACTCGGGGGCGGCGTCGACCAGGTCCTCGCGGCCGGTGTGCACCACGCCGTGGATGTCGGCGACCACCGCGTTCTTCACGCCGGCGGCGAGCAGCAGCTTGAGGATGGCGGTGCCGGCCGCGCCGGCGCCGGACATCACGACCCGGACGTTCTCGATGGGCTTGTCCACCACGCGCAGGGCGTTGGTGAGGGCGGCGAGCACGACGATGGCGGTGCCGTGCTGGTCGTCGTGGAAGACGGGGATGTCCAGCGCCTCGCGCAGCCGGGCCTCGATCTCGAAGCAGCGGGGGGCGGAGATGTCCTCCAGGTTGATGCCGGCGAACCCGGGGGCGATCGCCTTGACGATCTCGACGATGGCGTCGGTGTCCTGGGTGTCCAGGCAGATCGGCCAGGCGTCGATGCCGGCGAACCGCTTGAAGAGGGCCGCCTTGCCCTCCATGACGGGCAGCGCGGCCTTGGGGCCGATGTTGCCCAGGCCCAGCACCGCGGAACCGTCCGTCACGACCGCAACGGAGTTGCGCTTGATGGTCAGGCGGCGGGCGTCCTCGGGGTTCTCGGCGATCGCCATGCAGACGCGGGCCACACCCGGCGTGTAGACCATGGAGAGGTCGTCACGGTTGCGGATGGGGTGCTTGGACGCCATCTCGATCTTGCCGCCGAGGTGCATCAGGAACGTACGGTCGGAGACCTTGCCGAGCGTGACGCCCTCGATGCCGCGCAGTTTCTCGACGATCTCGTCGGCGTGCGCGGTCGAGGTGGCCGCGATGGTGACGTCGATCCGGAGCTTCTCGTGGCCGGACGCGGTGACGTCGAGGCCGGTCACCGAGCCTCCGGAGGACTCCACAGCGGTGGTGAGCTGCGAGACGGCGGTTCCGCTCGCGGGCACCTCCAGCCGGATGGTCATCGAGTAGGAGACGCTGGGCGCCGTTGCCATGGCCGACTTCCTCTGCTTTCACCGTGTCGCGAAGTTGTGCCGTCCGATCGTCGCACCTACCCCTGAGTACGTGGTAGCCGCCCCGGATTGCGGACTTTGTGTTCACCGGGAGCGCTCCACCCGCAGGTGCTGTTTTCGGAAAGTGACTTCCACCATACGAGAGATCCCGGTGACGCGGAAGGTGCCCGCGCAACAAAAGAGGCCCACGTCACATTCCTCGTGACGTGGGCCTCTCGGAGGCTTGTGACACCGACCCGCCATGCTCGCCTCGCGGCAAGTGGTCGCTCGTAGCGACGAAGGTTGGGCCCGGGGGCTTGGATCGGGCCGGTGCCACACCAAGGCTAACAAACGGATCCGGTAAGGCCATTCCCCCTGCGCGGATCCTTTTCCGTCTCCTCGTTCCGTCAGTCCCGCAGCAGGTCCGGCACCCCCGCCTCGTCCGGCTCGTCGCGCTCCCCGGAGACCACCGTGAGCTGCTGGGTCGCCCGGGTCAGGGCCACGTAGAGCACCCGCAGACCGGCCGGGGACTCGTCGGCGATCTCCGCGGGCGAGGCGACGAGGGTCGCGTCGTACTCCAGGCCCTTGGCCTCCAGGCTGCCCAGCGCCACCACCCGGTCGCCGAGCCCGGCCAGCCAGCGGCGGGCCTCCTCGCGCCGGTTCATCGCGACGACCACGCCGACCGTGCCGTCCACCCGTTCCAGCAGCCGTTCGGCCTCCGCCCGCACCGTGGCGCCCAGGGACTCCCCCACGACCGCGAAGCGCGGCTGGACGCCGGTGGAGCGGACCGCGGAGGGCGACCGGGAGCCCGGCATGGCCAGGGCCAGCACCTTCGCGGCCAGCTCGGCGATCTCGGCCGGGTTGCGGTAGTTCACCGTCAGCTCGAAACGGCGGCGCGGGCGGGTGCCCAGCGCCTCGTCGCGGGCCTCGGCCGCCTCGTCCGGGTCCGACCACGAGGACTGGGCCGGGTCGCCCACGACCGTCCAGGTGGCGTGCCGGCCGCGGCGGCCCACCATGCGCCACTGCAGCGGCGTGAGGTCCTGCGCCTCGTCGACGATGACGTGGGCGTACTCGGTGCGCTCCTCGGCCAGCCGCTCGGCGCGCTCGCGCTGCGTCTCCTCGCGCACCGGCATCAGCTCCTCCAGGCCGGTGAGCTGGTCCAGCGGGTCCAGTTCGCGCTTCTTCCTGGGCCGGGCCGGGGTGCCGAGCAGCGCCTGGAGCTCGTCGAGCATCGCGATGTCGTGCACGGAGCAGCCGTCCCGGCGCAGCGAACGGGCGACCTTGCGCACCTCCCCGGGGTTGAGGACCCGGCGGGCCCAGCGCCCCAGGCGCCGTTCGTCGGCCATGGCGGCGAGCACCGCGCGGGGGGTCAGCTCGGGCCACCAGGCGTCGAGGAACGCGCCGAAGGAGTCCTCGCCCGTCACGTCGTCGTCGAAGGACGAGCGCAGCTCGGCGGCCAGCTCGGGGTCGGTGTGCCGGCCGGCGGCCCCCGACTGCTCCCACAGGGCGTCCAGGAGCAGTTTGCGGGCGCGCGGGCGCAGCAGGTTGACCGGTGCGGTGCCGCCGAGGGCGGCGCGCCGGATGCGGTCCAGTTCCGCGGCCTCCAGTTCGAGGCGGCGGCCGAAGGCGACCACCCGCAGCCGGGTCGGCGGCCCCGCGGGGGCCGGCGGCTCCGGCTCCGCGTCCGTGTCGTCGCCGAGGGTGAGCTGCCCGGCGGGGGCGCCTGCGCCCTGCCGGGCGCCGGGACCGAGTTCCAGTGCGCCCCGGGCGGCCTTCCGCAGCACCTTCAGCATCCGGTACGAACCCTTGGCGCGGGCCACGGCCGGGCTGTCGTACAGCGTGGCCTCGACGCCGTCGACGAGCGAGCCGATCGCCCGGATGGCGACCTGGCCCTCCTCGCCGAGGGAGGGCAGCACGCCCTCGGTGTACGCCACGAGCAGCGGCGTCGGCGAGACGATGAGGATGCCGCCCGCGTACCGGCGGCGGTCCTGGTAGAGCAGGTAGGCCGCGCGGTGCAGCGCCACCGCCGTCTTGCCCGTGCCGGGACCGCCCTCGACGTAGGCCACCGAGGCGGCGGGGGCGCGGATGACGAGGTCCTGCTCGGCCTGGATGGAGGCGACGATGTCCCGCATGCTGTGGCTGCGGGCCCGGCCGAGCGCCGCCATCAGCGCGCCGTCACCGATCGCGGGCAGCTCCTCGCCCTCCAGGTAGGCCGTCAGCTCGGGACGCATCAGGTCGTCCTCGACACCGAGCACCCGCCGCCCCTTGGAGCGGATCACCCGGCGGCGCACCACCCGGCCGGGGTCGACCGGGGTGGAGCGGTAGAACGGGGCGGCGGCGGGCGCGCGCCAGTCGATGACCAGCGGGGCGTACTCCTCGTCGAGGACCCCGATGCGGCCGATGTGCAGGGTCTCGGCGATGTCGGCGGTGTTGTCCTCGCGCACCGCGCCCTCGGCCGGCTCGACGGCGGTGTAGGCCCCGTCGGGGCCCTTCTTGCCGTCCTTGCCGAGCAGCAGGTCGATCCGGCCGAAGAGGAAGTCCTCGAACTCGTTGTTCAGCCGGTTGAGGTGGATGCCCGCCCGGAACACCTGCGCGTCGCGCTCGGCCAGCGCGCCGGGCGTGCCGACCTGGCCGCGCTGGGCCGCGTCCCGCATCAGGAACTCGGCCTCGTGGATCTTCACCTCGAGGCGCCGGTACACCCGGTCCAGGTGTTCCTGCTCCCTGCTGATCTCCCGGTCACGGACCGAGTCGGCCTCCGCGGCGCGCGCGGCCTCGCGCGTGGCCTCGTGAACCGATCCGACCGCGGAATCCTGTTGAGCCTGAGCGGCCACCGGGCCCCCTTCTGACGTGCTGGGCAGCCGTCAACCGTACGCGAAGGGAACCCACTGGCGGAAGCCGGACCCGGCCGTATCCCCGCGCCGGGCCGGGACCGGGTCCCCCGCCTCCGCCCCGAGCGGCGCTACGCCTCCACCTGGACCAGCTTGTGCCCGTCGAAGGTCATGACCTCGAAGTGGTCGATCTGGTCCGGCTCGAAGGCCGCGCCGCCGCTGACGTAGAGGGGCTTCCCGGCCACCGGCGTGCCGGCGCCCGGCACGCCGTACCCCCGGCCGGGGACGGACCAGGAGGTGACCGTCTGGCGCTCGCCGTTCCGGCCGACGGCGACGAGCGAACAGCGCTCCGGTCCTGTCACGTTCCGCAGCCGGAGCACGGCGTTCGTGCCCCAGTCCTTCCTCTCCAGGGCGACCGTCGCCGTGACGTGCGTGGCCGGATCCGTCGCCGTCACCTTGTCCGGCATCGAACGGAAGGCCGCCTGCGCGGGGCTCACGGCCACCGCCGCGCTGCCGCCGCCGTCCGCGCCGCCCACCGCGTGGAGGGTCAGCGGGCCGCCGACGACGAGCACCGCCGCTGCCGCCGACAGGAAGAGGTTCCGCCGGCGCCTGCGGGCGCGCTGCCGGACCACCTCGCCGACGAGCCGGTCCACCGGCCGCGGTCCCGGGCCGGCCGGGAGGGACTCACCGGTCGCGGCCGTACCGGAAGCGGGCAGGCCGGCGAGGGCCGCCAGCACGGGTTCCAATCCGGCCAGTTCCTGGAGCCGGCGCGCGCACCGCTCGCAGGCCGCCAGGTGCGCCTCGAACGCGGTGGCCTCCGCGTCGTCCAGGATGCCGAGGGCGTAGGCGCCGACGGTCTCGTGCTCGTCCGGTGCCGGCGGTCCCTGCACGGGGCCCGGCACACCCGGACCGCCCGTGCCGAATCCCTGATCCTCCCCGGACCCGCTCATCACGCCGTCACCCCCCGCTCCTCCAGAGCCAGCTTCATCGACCGAAGGGCGTAGAAGACCCGGGAGCGCACGGTGCCGCTGGGTATGCCGAGCGTCTCGGCCGCCTCGTTGACGGTACGTCCTTTGAAGTACGTCTCGACCAGTACCTCCCGGTGGGCCGGGGTCAGGTCGTCGAGCGCGTCCGCCAGCGTCATCAGCCACAGCGCCTTGTCGATCTCGTCCTCCGCGGGGACGGCCTCCAGCGGCGACGGATCGACCTCCTGCGGCCGGGCCTGCCGGCTGCGGTGGTGGTCGATGACGATGCGCCGGGCGACCGTCACCAGCCAGGGGCGTACCGAACCGGCCGCCCGGTCGAGCTGACCGGCGTTCTTCCAGGCACGGATGAGCGTCTCCTGCACCACGTCCTCGGCGCGCTGCCGGTCGCCGGCCACCAGGCGCAGCACGTAGGCGAGCAGGGGGCCGGCGTGCTCGCGGTACAGCGCGCGCACCAGCTCCTCGTCGGGTCCCGAGGGCTGCGCGGGCAGGCGAGGCCGGGCCCTCGGTCCCCGCTCGTCGGCCACGGCCGCATCCTTGCGCACGCCCACCTCCGGTGTCCGGGGCATCCCCCGGTCGGTCTCTCGTGCACGAGTACGGACGCGGGGGGCGCGGCGTTCAGGGCCCAGGGGGTTCTCCGTCCGGGCGCGGGGGCGCTCAGGCGCGGGCGAGGGCCGCGCGGCGGCGGTGGCGGGCCACCCGTTCGCGGTTGCCGCAGACCTCGCTGGAGCACCAGCGCCGCCTGCGTCCCCGGGAGGTGTCCAGGTAGACGATCGGGCAGTTGTCGCCCGCGCAGCGGCGCAGGGCCACCCGGGCGACGGGATCGGTGAGCAGGTCGAGGGCGTCGCGGGCGACGGCCGCGAGCACGGCGGCGCACCCGGGCGGCGCGGCCAGGGCCCGCAGCAGGGTGCCGTCCGCACCGCGAACGGCGCGCGGGGCGGGCGGGGCGGCACGGGCGGCCTCGTTGACCCGGGCCAGGGCGAGGTCGCGGGCGCGGGGTTCGGGCCACGGGGGTCCGTCGAGGTGCCCGCGGACCAACTGACCGATGCAGGAACGCAGTTCGCGGAAGGCCGCGAGCCAGACGGGGTCGGCGTGGCCCAGGGCGGTGCCCGGCGGGACCAGGCCCGCGCCCGTGATCCAGGCGCGCAGCGGCGGGAGGGAGTCGAGCCGTTCCTCGGGGTGGGTGGTGGAAAGGAGGTCCAGACAGATCCGCCCGGCGTCGAAGCGCAGTTCCTGGAGGACCGCGTCCGTGACCGTCCGCGTGGCCGTCTCCGTGGCTGTCCGCGTGGCCGTACCCAGTGCCATGTGCCTGTCACCGCCTAGGGGGCGACACCCCGTGCCGGTCGCGGGGACCGGGCGGCGGGGTGCTCGTCAGGGCTGGGGAACCGTTCCCTCCCACAGTGCCCGCCCGCCCCCACGGCCGGAAGCCCCCCGACCGCCACGCGTGCCCCGCGCCCGGCCGCCCCGCGTCCCCCGCGTTCCCCCGCGTCCGGCCGTGCGCGGACGGCGACGGACGTGCGCGGACGGCGACGGACGCCCGGTGACCGCGGCCCCGGCCTGCCCCGGCCCGGGCACCGCCGCTTCCGTTGCCGTCACCGCTTCCGTTGCCGTCACCGCTGTCCGGGCGCCGCCGCCGCTGCCGCCGCGCGGCGCTACCCGTCCGCGTACTTCGCGTCCGACGCCGGATCCAGTGCCAGCCGGTAGCCGCGCTTGACCACCGTCTGGATCAGCTTGGGCAGGCCGAGCGCCGTGCGCAGGCGGGCCATGGCGGTCTCCACCGCGTGCTCGTCCCGGCCCGCGCCGGGCAGGGCGCGCAGCAGGTCGGCGCGGGAGACCACCCAGCCGGGACGCCGCGCGAGCGCCCGCAGCAGCGCCATCCCGGCGGGCGGTACGGGCTTCAGGTCGCCGTCCACCAGCACCGCGTGCCCGCGGATCTGCACCCGGTGCCCGGCGACGGGCAACGTCCTCGCGCGCCCCGGCAGTTCCTGGCACAGCACCTGCACCAGCGGCCCCAGCCGGAACCGCTCCGGCTGCACGGTCTCCACGCCGTGCGCCTGCAACGGCACGGCGGTCACCGGCCCGACGCACGCGGGCAGCACGTCATGGGCGAGCGCGGCCAGCAGCGCGCCCAGCAGCCCCCGTTCCTGCGCCCGGGACAGCAGGGAGGCGGCCGCCGGGGCGCTGGTGAAGGTGAGCGCGTCGAGCCCGCCGGAGACGGCGGCGTCCAGCAGCCGGTCCAGCGGTCCGGGGTCCTCCGGCGGCAGCCACCGGTACACCGGCACCGGTACGACCTCCGCCCCGCCGGCCCGCAGCGCCTCCACGAAGCCGGGCAGCGGTTCCCCGTGCAACTGGACGGCGACCCGGCGCCCGTCCACGCCCTGTTCCAGCAGCCGGTCGAGCACCTCGGCCAGGGACTCCGAGGACGGCGACCACTCCTCGGTGAGCCCGGCGGCCCGGATCGCGCCCTTGACCTTGGGCCCGCGGGCCAGCAGTTCGACCTCCCGCAGCCGGCCGAGCAGCACCTCGCCCAGCCCCCAGCCGTCGGCCGCCTCCACCCACCCGCGGAAACCGATCGCGGTGGTGGCGATCACGACGTCGGGCGCCTGCCCGATGATCTCCTTGGTGGCCGCGAGGAGTTCACCGTCGTCGGCGAGCGGGACGATGCGCAGCGCGGGCGCGTGCACGACCGAGGCGCCGCGCCGCTGGAGCAGGGCGCCCAGTTCGTCGGCGCGGCGGGCCGCCGTCACCCCCACGGTGAACCCGGCCAGGGGCCCGGCCTGCCCGTTTCCGCTCCGCTGCTGTTCTTCGACCTCGCCCATGGTTCATCGTCCCGCGCTCGACTCGTCCCGCTGTTCCGTACCGTCCTGCCGCAAGAGCCTGTCAACCGCGCGTGACGGGCTCGGTTCACCGGCATGTCACCAGTGTTACGTCCCGGCCCGGCCGGTCGGCGTCGCACCTCCGGCCGGGCGGCGTCACACCTCGGCGTAGCCGAGCTGAGGCTGCGTCCCGGTGGTGTCGGTGGCCGCCGGGGCCCGGTCGCCGTCCGGCCGGCGCAGGTATACGGCCCAGGTGACCGCGAAGGCGACGGCGTAGAAGGCCAGGAAGGCGACGAACGCGCCGGTGCCGGAGCCGTAGGAGAGGAACGACTGGCGGAAGGCGAGGTTGATGCCGACCCCGCCGAGGGCGCCCACGGCCCCGATGAGCCCCATGGAGGCGCCCGACAGCCGCCGCGCGTACGCCGCCGCCTCCTCCCCGGCGAGGCCCCGGGCGAGGGCCTTGGCCCGGAAGATCCCGGGGATCATCTTGTACGTCGACCCGTTGCCGAGCCCGCTGAGCACGAACAGGACGACGAAGACGGCCACGAACAGCGGCAGCGACCTGTGCAGCCCGGCGGCGACGAGGGCGCCGGTGGCGGCGGCCATGGCGACGAAGTTCCACAGGGTGATGCGCGCCCCGCCGAACCGGTCGGCGAGCCTGCCGCCGACGGGCCGGATCAGGGAGCCGAGCAGCGGCCCGATGAAGGTGAGGTAGGCGGCCTGGAGCGGGGTGCGGCCGAACTGGCTGGTCAGCACCTGCCCGAAGGCGAAGCTGTAGCCGATGAACGACCCGAAGGTCCCCACGTACAGGAAGGACATGATCCAGGTGTGGGCGTCCTTGGCGGCGTCCACGGCGGCGCCGGTGTCGTTGCGCACGGAGGCCAGGTTGTCCATGAACAGCGCGGCCAGGACGGCGGCGACGACGATCAGCGGGATGTAGATCCCGAGCAGCAGGCGCGGTCCGCCGCCCGCCCCGATGACGGCGAGGGCGGCGAGCTGGATGACGGGCACGCCGATGTTGCCGCCCCCGGCGTTGAGCCCGAGCGCCCATCCCTTCCGGTGCATCGGGAAGAAGGCGTTGATGTTGGTCATGGAGGAGGCGAAGTTGCCGCCGCCGATCCCGGCGAGGAGCCCGACCCACAGGAAGCCGGCGAAGGAGGTGCCGGGGTGCATGACCACGAAGGCGGCCACCGTCGGCACGAGCAGCAGGCTCGCGGAGACGATCGTCCAGTTCCGGCCGCCGAAGAGCGCCACGGCGAAGGTGTACGGCACCCGTGCCACGGCGCCCACCAGGGTCACCACGGAGGTGAGCAGGAACTTGTCGGCCGCCGACAGCCCGTACTCGGGCCCCATGAACAGCACGAGCACGGACCACAGGGTCCACACCGAGAACCCGATGTGTTCGCTGAGCACGGAGAAGAACAGGTTCCGGTGGGCGGTCCGCCTGCCCCGCGCCTCCCAGAAGGCCCTGTCCTCGGGGTCCCACTCCTCGATCCAACGCCTGCCCGCCATCCCGCCTCCACGTGTGCCGAGTGCCTGGCTCCCGAAGGTAGGAAGACGGCGTTTCGGCACTGTGGCGGTGGGTGACCTCCAGGGAACGTCGGTCTCACGCCGCGGGGTGCGGCGGTGAGAGGGCGGGCTCGGCCGGACGGCGGTGCTCCGGCCCGGCCGGCCAGAGCCGTGGCCTGCGCCGTGCCGCCAGGTCCTCGATCCAGCCGAAGGCGAGGACCACGGCGGCGATCAGCGGCCACACCAGCACGAACATCCACAGGCCGTACGTCTGGTCGAGCAGCGACGCGGCGCCCTCGCTCCGCAGGAACGGCAGGCCGTAGGCCTGGTCGAGGAGCGGGACCGTGGCGGTGATGAGGAGGTTGTGCCAGAGGTAGACGGTGACGGCCCGGTTGTTGGCGAGGGTGATGAGCCTGCGCCAGCGGCGCAGCCGGGCCGGGAACTCCCGCCAGGCCGGGGCGTACTGGAGCAGGATCACGACGGCGCCGAAGGACCAGGCCGCCTGGGCGGGCGGGATGTCGTTCAGGTCCCAGCCGTCGGGGCCCTGGTGACCGGCGGCCCACCACAGGCCCAGCGCCATCAGCAGGGCGGCGGCGGAGACGGCCAGGTAGCGCGGGATCCGCGCCAGGTAGCCCTCGTGGCGGGCGAAGCCCAGGATCCAGCAGCCGCCGTACACGGCGAAGTCCGTCACCGCCTCACCCGTCTCACCGGGGATCCGCAGCAGGCCCGTGGCGAGCACCGCGGTGAGGGCGAGGGGGGCGAGCAGGGCCGGCCAGGGCGCCCGGCGGAAGGCGCGCAGCAGCAGCGGGGAGGCCACGACGAACCAGAGGTAGGCGCGCAGGTACCACAGCGGGCCCGCCGCGTCGTCCGGCCAGGCCGCCTCCAGCAGGCCGGAGTCGGAGCCCAGGTGCGCCGGGTAGGGCGGGGCGCCGAGCGGGACGACGTAGTCGAGCAGCCTGGCCGGCCCGAGGGTGCCGCCGAGGTCGGGGTCCTTCAGCGGATTCCAGCCGCCCAGCAGCATCAGCGGGAGCAGCACCGCGCCGAACGCCCACAGCGGGGGCAGGAGCCTGCGCAGCCTGCCCCTGACCACGCTCGGCGCCGGGCGGTCCAGGGACCGTGCCATCAGGGACCCCGCCAGTGCGAACATCACGCCCATCGACGGGAAGAGCACGGTCAGCCAGGCCCAGCCGAACAGGTGGTAGAGGACCACACGGAACAGGGCGAGGGCGCGCAGCAGGTCCAGGTAGCGGTCACGGCCGGCCGGGCCGCGCGGGCCGGCGGCGGGCTTCGGGACGAGGGTCCGGGTCATGCCACCGGCCTCCGGGCGGTCGGGGTGCTCGGCGGGCCGCCGGCGTCCCGGGACGCGGGGCCGCCCGGGGCCTCCACCACGCCGGTGCGGCGCAGCTTCTGCCAGCGCAGCCGGCCGCCGGTCACGGCGGTGATCCAGGACTGGAGCAGGACGACGTACATGAGCTGGCGGTAGAGGATCTGCTGGAGCGGCAGCGATACCAGGTGCGTCATGCGTTCGCGGTCCAGCCGGAAGGCGTAGGCCGCGCAGAACGCCTGGATCGCGAGCACGCCCAGCCAGGTGGCGACCGTCCTCGCGGTCGGGCCGAAGATCACGCCGTAGAGGAGGAACAGGTCGATCAGCGGGGCCAGCAGCGGGGCGACCACCGTGAACAGGGAGACCAGCGGCAGGCCCACGCGGCCGAAACGGCCGGAGGGGCCGCGCTCCAGCAGCGCGCCGCGGTGCTTCCAGATCGCCTGCATGGTGCCGTAGGACCAGCGGTAGCGCTGGGACCACAGCTGCTGGACGGACTCGGGGGCCTCGGTCCAGGCGCGGGCGTTCCCGGCGTAGACGACGCGCCAGCCGGCGCGGTGCAGCGCCATGGTGATGTCGGTGTCCTCGGCGAGCGTGTCCTCGCTCATGCCGCCGACCTGTTCCAGGGCGCTGCGACGGAACGCGCCGACCGCGCCGGGGATCGTCGGCATGCAGCGCAGGACGTCGTACATGCGGCGGTCGAGGTTGAAGCCCATCACGTACTCGATGTGCTGCCAGGCGCCGATGAGGGTGTCCCGGTTGCCCACCTTGGCATTGCCCGCCACCGCGCCGACCTCCGGGTCGCCGAACGGCTGGACGAGTTCGCGGACGGTGGCGGGCTCGAAGACGGTGTCGCCGTCCATCATGACGATCAGGTCGTGGGAGGCGTGCGCGATACCGCGGTTGAGGGCGGCGGGCTTGCCCGCGTTGCGCTGGCGCACCACCCGTACGCCGGGCAGGTCCATGGCCTCGACGAGGTCCGCCGTGCCGTCGGCCGAGCCGTCGTCCACGACGACGATCTCCACGGGGTGTTCGCCCGCCGTCAGGGAACGCACCGTGTTCTCGATGCACTTGGCCTCGTTGTACGCCGGGACCAGCACGGACACCGGTTCGGTGACCGGCGGGCCCCAGCGGAAGCCCGGGCGGCGCACCCGGCGCGCGTGCGCGGCGGAGAGCAGCAGCATCAGCGCGAACCGGGCGATGACCAGGGCGCCGACCAGGGCCAGGCACACGCCCAGCCCGTCGCTGAGGTCGTCGGAGGCCTGGACCAGGAAGATCCAGGCCTTGCCCGCCCACAGCCCGGCGCCGGTGACCGGGGTGAGCGCGCTGGGGGCGCCGAGCGCCTCGGTGAGGTTGTCGAACCGGTAGCCGCGCGCCTGGAGTTCCGGCAGGTAGCGGTCGAGTGCCCGCACGGTCTGGTGGCGGTCGCCGCCGGAGTCGTGCATGAGGACGACCGCGCCCTCGCCGCCCTTCGGGGTGGCCCGCCGGACGATCTCCGCCGGGCCGGGCTTCTGCCAGTCCTCGCTGTCGAGGGTGTTGACGACGGTGAGGTAGCCGCGGCTGCCGATGTACTCGGTCACCGGCCAGGAACGGTCGTCCATGGCGTTGGTGAAGGAGGAGTACGGCGGCCGGAACAGCGAGGTGCGCACCCCGGCCGCGCCGGTGATGGCGAGCTGGTTCTGCGACAGCTCCCAGTCGATGCGCTGCTTGGACTGGTAGGACAGGTCGGGGTGGTTGAAGGTGTGCAGTCCCACCTCGTGCCCCTCGGCGACCATGCGCCGGACGAGGCCCGGGTAGCGCGAGGTCATCGTGCCGGTGACGAAGAAGACCGCGTGCGCGTGATGCTTCTTGAGCACGTCCAGCACCTGCGGCGTCCAGGTCGGGTCGGGGCCGTCGTCGAAGGTGAGGACGAGCCGGTGGCCGGGCACGCGCAGGCTGGTCGCCCGCCCGTGCCGGGTGTCGATGACCGGGCCGCCTGCGAGGATCCGGTCGGGCACCCGGTCGGTGGCCGCCTCGGGCCGGACGCGGTGGTCGGCCAGGACCTCGCTGTGCACGTACCCGCGCAGCACCAGCATCGCCGTCAGCGCGGCGAGGAGGAGGACGGGCACGAGCAGCCGGAGCGGGAGGCGGAGCCGCCGGCGGGCGGGCGCGCGGCGGGAACGGGGACGTGCGCCGGAGCGGACGGCGGACCGGCGGTGCGGGACGCCGGGGGCGGCGGGGCGGCCGGGGCCGGAGTCGGAGTCGGAGTCGGTGACACGGTGGGTGTCACGGGCGCGGTGGGTGCCGGTACCGCGGTAGGGGCCGCTGTCGGCCGTACGGGCTGAGCCGCCGTCCGTCGCACGGGCCGGACCGCCACAAGTCGCGCGGGCCGGGTCGCCGTCGGTCGTGCGGGCCGGGTCTCCGTCGGACGGGTGGTGCGGGCCGCCGTCGGACGGGTGGTGCGGGTCGGCGGGCCTCGGGGGGCGCCTGCGGCGGATGCGGGTGGCCATCAGGCGAGGTGCTCCGGGGATCCGGGGGCCGCGGGCGTACCGGTGGTGGGGCCCGGGGCCGTGGTCGGGCCGGGGGCGGTGGTGGGGCCGGGGGCTCCGGTGGGGCCGGGCGCCGACGTCACCGGCACCGGGGTGCCGGGACCGTCCGCGACCGTTCCCGGCGCGCCGGAACCACCGGCGCCACCGGCACCGCTGCCCACCCCGCTCCCGCCGCCGCTTCCGCCCCCGCCGCCGGCTCCGCCCGCGTCACCCGCCGAGGCCGACGGGTCGGGGCTGGGTGAGCCGCCGTCTCCGGGGCCCGGTGTCCCCGGTTCGGTCGAGGTGGTGACCGGTGGCGGGCTCGGCTCGGTGACCGGGCCGCCGCCCGTGCCCGGACCCGGCGACCGGGCCCCGGCGGTTCCCGAGGTGGCCGGCCGCGGGGGCGCCGAGGCTCCCGGCCGGTGCGGCCCGGCGGACGGACCGGCCGCGGCACCGGTGGCGCCCGGCGTCGGCCCGGCGCCGCCGGCGGCCGGTGCGGACACGCCGGGCACCCCCGGCAGCCCGGACGTGCCCGGCGCACCCGGTGCGGCGACGCCCACCCCCACTCCGGCACCGGGCGCACCGGCCGGGTCCGACGGCTCCGCCGAGCTGTCGACCTTGCTCGCGGGCCGGTCGTCCGCCTGGCCCGGCACGGGCAGCCAGGGTGCGGCCGAGTTGCCGGACGCGAGGGTGACGACGATGACGGCGGCGTAGACCGCGCAGCTCAACCCGGCCGCCATCCCGATCCGGCGGACCCGGCGGCTGCGGCGGCCGGACGCGTCGACGAAGACCGGCCCCTCACAGCCGCCGGGCCCCCGCTTCCCGCTGCGGCCGTCCGGTTCCTCCCCGGCACTTCCTGTGCGTCCGGCGGGGTCGAGCCGGACGGTCAGCTCGTCCGGAACGGGGCCGCAGGGCCGGGGCTCCTGCCACGGGTCCTCGACCCGCAGCGCGGGCACGGCACCGGTCTTGGGGAATCTCTGGGCGCCGTCGTCCCCCTCAGCGCTTCGCGCATCCGGCGCACCGCCTTCGGCGGCAGGCGCCGATCCAGCCGTCGACGCGGCTTCGGGCCATACGGGTTGGGCTTGTTCCAGCCCCTTTTTCACGCGCACGTTCTTTCCCCCACGGGAGTGTTCCGGGCGCGCCTACGACCCCGAGCCCGCGTCGCCGGAACAGGCCCCCACCTGCCCGAGCGCCCCCCTTGTCACACCGTGCTCGGCGGTCATGAACGTACGCCCGCGGGGACGCCCCCACCGTGAAAGATCAATGGTGAACGGAATTGACCGATTCGCCGTTGGCTGGAAACCATCTGGTTTCGGTCGCCGTGTCTCCGTCCGGTCTTTCCGGCAGGGGCGGTGCCCTTCGGGCTCCTTCGGGCCCCCTTCAGACCCGTTCCGGCTCTCGGGCCCCTTCAGTCGCTCCTACTTCAGGTACGGCCCGTCGGTGCCGACCTTGCCGGGCGCCGCGTTCTTGCCGCCCAGGTCGAGCACGTAGACCCGCAGGTCGCCCTTGCCCGGGGCGGCGACGGTCAGGGTGCCGGCGGTGACCTGCCGGACGTCCCCGGTGACGGCGTCCTTGTACGTGCCGTTCGGGATGCCGGTGTAGGTGGCACCGTCGGTGACGGCGACCAGCGCGAAACTGTCCACGCCGGTGGCCGCGTCGGTGTAGCGGCGCTTGAAGTTCATGCCGCCGCCCGAGACGCCCTCGGTGGAGTACTGGCCCGTCTGGAGCGCGGGCACGGCGCGCCGGATCTGGTTCAGCCGCTGGAGGTGCTTGACCAGCGGCTGGGCCAGGGTGGTGGCGACGGCCCCGCTCGCGCTGTCGGCCTGGGAGAACCGGGAGGCGGTGACGGTGCCTTCGAGGTGGTCGCCGTAGTACGCGCGGCCGGTGGTGGCCAGCGGGCAGCGCGGGCCGCAGTCGATGGTCTTCCCGGCCTGGAACTGGATCTCCGAGCCGTAGTAGAGGGTCGGGATGCCGCGGAAGGTCCACATCAGGGCCATGTTTTCGGCCCAGGCGTCCTGCCCTCCGTCGTAGCGCACGCTGGACTTGTTGGGTCCGTAGTCGTGGCTGTCGACGTAGACGACGTTGTACGTGGCGTCGTTGGTGGAGTCGTCGGAGTCCTTGCCGTTGGAGAAGGCGTTGTGCGCGTCACCGAAGTTCATGTGCATGCGCATGTCGATGATGTTCATGCCGGAGAACTTCGAGTGGTCGGGCGTGTGGTAGCTGTTGCCGTCCAGGAAGGCGTTGGTGGAGGTGGGCTGCTGACCGGTGCCCAGCTGCTCCTCGTAGGTGTACTGGTCGAGCGCGGCCCGGGTGTCGTCGGCGGTGTACTCCTTGCGTTCCTTCCAGGTGTAGAACTGCGCGGAGTGGTTGACCGAGCCGCGGTTCCACTTGTCGTTGACGAACGCGCCGACCTCGCCGAAGACGAAGAAGTCCTGTGCCTTGTCCGGCCCCCAGTCCTGCGCGACGCGCTGCTGGATGGCGGGCAGGAAGCGGCGGTTCCAGGTGACGCGGGGGATGTGCACGGCGGTGTCGAGGCGGAAGCCGTCGACGCCCATGTCGATGTACTTGTCGTAGGCGCCGATGAGGTAGTTCTGCACCTCGGGGTTCTCGGTGTTGAAGTCGGCGAGGTCGTCGGCGAGCCAGCAGGAGCGGGAGTCCTCGCCCTCCCAGTTGCCGATCCAGCACTGGTGGTAGTACTTCGAGGGGAACATGCCGCTGGTGGGGCTGGGCCACTGGCAGTTGTGGAGCGTGTAGCCCTCCGGGCTCTTCTGGCCGGTGGGCCGGCCCCAGTTCAGGCAGGTGTTGCCGGAGGGTTCCGCGGTCGACCACAGGTCGCCGTTGTAGTAGGACTTGCCCGACTTGGGCTCGACGGTCAGCCCGTCGTACTCGAAGCCCGGCTGCTTCTCGTCGTAGTACCAGGACCACTGGGAGTCGCGCACGCCGTACACGGTCGGCACGAACAGGCCCTTGGCGCCCCAGCGGGAGCTGTGGTTGTAGACGACGTCCTGGTAGATCTTCATGCCCTTGGCGTGGGCCGCGTTGATGAGGTCCTGGTAGGAGGCGCCCGCCGACTCCAGGCGCGGGTCCACCTTGTAGAAGTCCCAGCCGTGGTAGCCGTGGTAGTCGTAGTCGGAGCGGTTGAGGACCACGGGGGTGATCCAGACCGCCGAGAAGCCGAGGGCCTTGATGTAGTCGAGTTTCTCGACCAGGCCCTTGAAGTCGCCGCGGAACATGGGGTCGTGGTTTGCCGCGTTGCCGGAGGTGACGTCCTGGCTGCCGCCGCGGTCGTTGCCGCTGTCGCCGTCGTAGAAGCGGGCGGTCAGCACGAAGTAGATGGGGTCCTTGCGCGGGTCCCCGCCGAGCATGGTGCCCTGCTGGGCCGGGGGCGGTGCCTGGCCGGTCGTCGCGTTCGCCGGCGCGGAGGCGGCGGAGGTGTTGCCCGCCGCGTCGACCGCCTGGACCGTGTACGTGTACGTGGTGTCCGCTTCGAGCCCGGTGTCGGAGTAGACGGTGGAGCCGGTGCTGACCACCGCCGTGCCCTTGCTCCCGCCCGTGCGGGTGACCTGGTAGCCGGTGACGGCGGTGTCGTCGGTCGAGGGCTCCCAGGTCAGCACGACGGAGGTACCGGTCGCGGAGGCCTTCGGGGAGGCGGGCGCGGTGGGCGCCGTGGTGTCGGGGACGGTGGCCGCGCAGGGGTCCTTCGCGTCCTTGGTGACCTTGCCCGCCTTGACGGTGCTGAGGCCGCCGGTCAGCGCGTAGTCGGCGCCGTTGTTGTTGTCCCAGGTGCCGTTGCCGTTGTTGAAGGTGGCCTGCCAGCCCGTCGCCGTGCCCAGGTCGACGGTCTTCTTCACCCAGCCGGTGCAGGCCGCGTCCATGGCGACGCCGGGGACCGTGGTCCAGGCGCCGCCGTTCGGTGCCCAGTGCAGGTTGACGGTGGACCAGCCGGTGCCGGTCGTGGCGTAGAAGACGGTGGCGCTCTGCGCGCCGCTGCCACCGCCCTGCCCTCCGTTGTCGCCGCCGCACGGGTCGCTGTGCGCGACGACGCCGTCCTTGACGGTGACGGTGCCGCTGCCCAGGTCATAGTTCTTGCCGCCGTTGTTGTCCCAGGTGCCGGTGCCGTTGTTGAAGGTGGCCTGGAGCCCGGCCGCGGATCCCAGGTCGACGGTCTGCTTCACCCAGTCCGTACAGGCGGCCTCCATCCGCACGCCCGGCACGGTGGTCCAGCTGCCGCCGTCCGGCGCCCAGTGCAGGTAGTACGAGGACCAGTTGCGGGTCTTGGTGTAGTAGAAGACGGTCGCGGTGGTGGTGCCGGTGGTTGTGGCGGTGGTGTCGCCCGTGGCGCCGGAGGCGGGCGTCCCGGCGGCGAGCAGGCCCGCGGCCAGGGCGGCCACGGAGGCCAGGGCGGTGGCTGCGCTCCGCCGCGTCGTCCTGCGCAAGGGTCTGAACAGCGGTGGTCGGGGTCGGGTTCTCTCCATCGAGGGCTCCTCGGACGGGTCCGCCGGGCAGCACGAAGCTCCCGTACGGCCACGGGGGGAGCTGTGCGAGCGGCGGAACGGCTGAGCGGGTGGCTGAACTGAGGGCCGAGACACGCCACTCGACCGCAGAACCTTGCGAAAGGCGCTGCAAGTTTCTGCGGGGAGATTACTCAGGCGGGACGGGGGCGTAAAGGGTTCGCACAGGGACTCGCCCGCTGCCCGCGGCACGGCGGGGCCGTCAGGCCCGCCATCAGGGCCGCCCCCCGCGCGTCAGGTGAGCAAGTTCTTTCCGCAGGTTTCAGGCTTCTTGCGGCGGATGGCCGCGCGTGCGGCGGCGGCCCGGGCCCGCACGGTATGCGGTGGCAGGTGGCCCGGGGCGGGGGCCGCTGCGAGGGCCTGTGCGCGGACCGGGGCCCGCGACACCGGGGGCGCGGCCCCGCTCCCGTCCCGGCAGGCCCGGCAGAGGCCACCCCGCAGGGCTTCCGGGCGGCCGGGGACGCGGCAGTCCGTGCACTCCATGAGCGCGGGAGGCACGGAGGGTGCCTGCGGACCGACCGGGGCGACCCGCCGCCGTACGCGCCGCAAGTGCCCCGCCGCGCTCAGCTCGTTGAGCGCCGAGCGCACCGCCTGCTGGCCGTAGAGCGGTTGGGCCTTGGCGAGGGTCTTCGCGTCCATCGCCGCGTTCTCGTCGAGCCGGTCGATCAAGTTCGCGAGGTACGCCGCGCGGGCGGGAAGCCGGTCGAAGTCGCCCGCGCGGGGCGGCGCCTGGTCCGGGGCGGACCGCTTGCCGTAACCAGGCTTGGCCAGGGGATGCGCTGCGCGTGCGGGCAGGGCAGCGATAAGGTTTCCGTCAGCCACGGATCGACTCTCATTCGATCTGGGGGTGAGACCCCGGCGGGTGTTGGTAGCACCCGACCGGGGTCGTTTGTTGCTGCGAACGCTAGAGGGTCGCGACCGTGCGTCGCAAATCGCTCACGAAAAGTCAGCATGGCGGGAACGGGGAGGGCGGGAGGGTGGGTTGAGGCCTACCGCCCATTCCTTCAAGAAGCGGCTCGGGTCTCGCGGCCCGGAGACCGGGGCTCAGGCTCCGTCGCCGGCAGCGAGCGTGAGGAAGGCCGACCAGGCATCGGCGGCCACGGAGAAACGGGGGCTTCGAGCCCCGAGCTTCGAGTCGCGGATGTGGATGGTGTGGGGGGTGGCGGCGACTTCGAGGCAGGCGCTGCCCTCCGAGTCGCTGTAGCTGGATTTGCGCCAGGCGTAGGCGAGTTCGAGGCATTCGCCGCCGCCGGTGCTGCTGTAGCTGGACTTGAACCACATCAGCTCGGTGGACATAGCTCCTCCGCCAACTTTCCGATGAAACGCGCCGACTCGTCAGGGCTGAGCGCCTTCCGAAGGATCATCGCATGACGTTGGGCGACCGTACTCACCTTATCGAGGTCGGCGTACAGCCTTGCGGTCGCTTGCCCTTCCTCGTAGACCAACGCTTCATGCTCGGCCGTCTCCAACAGCACGAAGGGTCCGTCGAGTTCGGGGCCTGCGCCGTCGAAGGTCAGCACCTGGATGGTTACGTTGCGGGACTCGCCCGCCTCGTTTAGCCTGCGCAGTTGCCTTCCATGCGCGTCGGTTCCACCCACCTGGTTACGCAGAGCCAGCTCTCCGATGACGAAATTGAAGGCTTTGGTGCGCTGCTCGAGCAGCGATTGACGCTCCAAGCGGCCTGTGAGCCGCTCTTCGATCGTCTCGTCATCCAACGGAGGGAAGTGGGTGTTGAGGTAAGCCCTGATGGTCTCCTCGGTCTGGAGTAGACCCGGGATCAGCAGAGGCTGATAGGAACTGAGCACAACCGCCTCGGCCTCGTACTGGACGTAGTCCTCGGCGTACGAGAGGTACCGCTCCGGTTTCAGAAACTCGTGCCCCGCCAGCAACTTCCCCCGCGCCCCGCACAACTGATCCGCGATCTGCAACAACCGCAACGTCGGCCGACGCCGCCCGCACTCCATCGACTTGACGTACTCGTAGTCGTACCCGGCCTCCTCCGCCAGGGCCTGGCGGCTGACCTGGGCCTCCTCGCGCCACAGCTTGATCTGACCGCCGCAGTACCGCCAGTTCTGCTGCGCCTGCTGGGACTCCCCCGCGGCCACGCGCCCTCACCCGCCTCCCGCCGACACAGCGCGTACGTACACGCTGTGTACCCGACTCGCCACCATGAGGCTAGCCACCGGCCACGGGGCGTTTCCGCGGTTCGGCCGGGTTACACCCGCAAGGGCGCGCGGCCGACGGCTCAGTCCGTCTTCCCGGAGTCCTTCTCCGGACCCTTCTCGTCCTTCTCCGCCAGCTTCCCGATGTAGTCCTGGGCCTTGTCGACGGCGGAGTCGATCTTGTCGTGGTGCTTGCCGCCGGTCTTGCCGTCGATGAAGTCGCCGGCCTTCTCCAGACCGGCGGAGATCTTGTCGCCGTGGGTCTCGGCGATGTCCTCGACCTTGTCCTTGAGGTTCTTCAGGTTCTTGAGCTGTTCGAACATGTGCGTGCGTTCCTCTACAGCGGTGTAGTTGCTGAGCCCTCATGATCTCATCGCGGGCCGCCGTGCACGCACCGTCCGTGTACAGCCGCGCCGCGTACCGCCGCGGCCACTCCCGGGACGGCGCGGCGGCCCGCAGCCTGGTGCCGCCGAACGACGGAGCCCACACGTACCCCACGCGAGGAACCCCACGCCCATGCCGACGACGCCCTCCCCCAGCACCACGCCCCGCCGCTCGCCCGGCGCGCTGCCCCGTGACATCGAGTGGCGCATGCCGCGCCACGCCCGCAGCGTGGGGCGGGCGCGGACGTACCTGCGGGAGCAGATGGCTTCGTGGAAGGTTCCGCAGGAGGTGACGGAGACGGCCGTACTGCTGCTGAGCGAGCTGATGACGAACGCGTACCGGCATGCGAGGACGGCGCCGGGGCGCGAGATCTGGGCCCGCTGCGTGCTGGACGACACGGGCCGGCTGCGCGTGACGGTCACCGACGCGAACGAGAGCCTGCCGGTGCCCCGCGAGGCGTCATGGGAGGACGAGTCCGGCCGGGGCCTGGCCTTGGTGGCCGAACTGGCGGACGACTGGGGAGCGGAACCCCGGCCCGGCGGGATCGGCAAGACGGTCTGGTTCGAGCTGGACGCAGCAACTGAGGCGGGGGCCCTGTGAGCCCGGCGTGCCCCGCTCTACTGCCAGAAGACCTCTTCGACCACGATCTGGGGATCCTCGATCCTCTGCATGAAGACGTACCTCAGCCACCCGTGCCCGTTGTCGAAATACAGAACACGAGGCCCTTTCGGGTCGCTGGACCTGGCGGGCTCGACACTCATGCTCGCAGGCAGACCGGCGTCGGTCTCGACGCCACGGAAATACGGGTCCGCCGCCGTGACCAACTCGGCACGTGCCGCATCGAGCGCCTTGCGGACGTGCTCGGGAAGCGCGTCACGCGCGGCTTGCGCCTTGAGCGTCCAGTCCATCTGCCAGGGCGGGCCCATGAACCCGGCGTCCGTCACTGCCCGGGCTCCGTCCGGGCCGCCAGATGCCGGAGGTTGGAGGCTTCCTCCAGGAGCGCTCCGGCCTCGGCGGCGTCGTCGCATTCGTACGCAGCCCGGTGTTCGAGAGCGGTGACGTAGGCGTCGAGGTGCGGGTCCCGGGCGATGGCGTACTCGCCCCACCAGCGGGCCATGAAGGCGGGGACGGTGGTGACGTCGTAGGCGTCCGCGACGTACCGCTTCCAGTGGGCGTCGAAACCAGGGAGCAGCTGCGGAGCGTGCTGCGCGATGGCGGCCCGCAGGGCTTTCGGGTTCCTGTCCGGCATGGGCGGGACGCCGGGTGTGGGGTGCGAGGCTGCTGTCGTCATCGGTCCTCCGGAAGGGTGCGAAGGATGCAGGGCGCCATGGCATTCACCGTACCGCCTCCCCGGCCCGACCCCACCGCCCGCACGACGAAGGCCCCGCCGCTCAAAAGCGGCAGGGCCTTGTCTCACATGGGGTACCCGCGGGTGCGGGCGAGTGGAGATGGCGGGAATCGAACCCGCGTCCAACGGTGCGGAACCAGGGCTTCTCCGTGTGCAGTCCGCTTCGATTTTCTCGGCCCCGGAGATCACGCGGACAAGTCTCCGACGGGCTCAGTCACTGTTTGGTTTCCCTCTTCACCCCGTGACCGGGATCAAGGTTTAGTCCCCTAGCTGATGCCAGGATCCGGGTCGGGAACAGCCCCGGGCTGACACTCCCTTATAGGAGGCTCGCGGTCGCTACCTGAGATCAGGCAGCGAGGGCGAAGGCCTGCTGGGAGGAATCGCGCTTGGTATTGGCGATTATTTTTTTCGGCCTGTGGTTTACGAGATCATGGCCGCTTCCTCGACACGCTTCCCCTGCTTCGACAGCCGCTGTCGAAACCGATCATCCCCATGTTGATTTTTCAAACCCTCCGGAGAGGGACCCTTCCGGAGAAGGGAGCCTGCACCGGCTGTGCGGTGCGTTGCCATCGTACGTGACCAACGCGGGTCCTTGCCAGCTTATTCCCGGCGCCCTGGCGTCCTGGCCCGCCCGCGTCCGCCGGGCGCCCGCTACGCCCGCTCCTTGCGCCGCACCGCCGAGATCACCCGCTCCGCCTCGCGCCGGTCCTGCTTCTCCCGCAGGGTCTGCCGCTTGTCGTACTCCTTCTTGCCCTTCGCCAGCGCGATCTCGATCTTGGCGCGGCCGTCCTTGAAGTACAGGGCGAGGGGCACGATGGTGTGGCCCGTCTCCTGGGACTTCGACTCCAGCTTCTCGATCTCCTCGCGGTGCAGCAGCAGCTTCCGCTTGCGCCGGGCGCTGTGGTTGGTCCACGTGCCCTGGCTGTACTCCGGCACGTGCACGTTGTGGAGCCACGCCTCGTGATCGTCCAGTTGCACGAAGCCGTCGACCAGCGAGGCCCGCCCCTGGCGCAGCGACTTCACCTCGGTGCCGGTGAGGACCAGACCGGCCTCGTAGGTGTCGAGGATGTGGTAGTCGTGCCGCGCCTTCTTGTTCTGCGCGATCAGCTTGCGCCCTTTTTCCTTAGCCATAGTGCCGACCATTTTGGCACCACACAGGGGGTGTGCGGAAAGTCCATTTCCGCGGGGCCCCCACCGTCCCCCACCGCTCCCCCGGACCGGCCGGCGGGCCGCCGGGTCAGGACGGGTCGCCCAGTCCGGTCAGGACCGTACGGGCCCGGTCCACCGGGTCGCCCCCCGCGTCCAGGTCGGGGGTGATGCCGCGGCCGTCCACGCCGCGCCCGCCCGGGGTGCGGTAGTGGCCGACGGTCAGCTCGGCGACCGATCCGTCGGGCAGCCGCGTCGGCATCTGCACCGAGCCCTTGCCGAAGGTCCGGGAGCCGACGACGACGGCCCGGCCGCGGTCCTGGAGCGCCCCGGTGAGCATCTCGGCCGCGCTCATCGTGCCGCCGTCGACGAGCGCGACCAGCGGCCTGGACGTGTCGCCGCCGGGCTCGGCGTGCAGGGCGCGCTGCTCGCCGTCGACGTCGTAGGTGGCGACCAGGCCGCCGTCGAGGAAGGCGGAGGCGGTGGTGACCGCCTCGGTGACCAGGCCGCCGGAGTTGCCGCGCAGGTCCAGGATGATCCCGGAGCCGGGCCGCGCGGTGCGTACGGCCGTACGGACCTTGTCGCCGACGCCCCGGGTGAAGGCGCTGATCCTGATGACCGTCGTCCCGTCGGCGAGCCGCCGCACGGTGACCGGATCCGTGGACAGCCGGGCCCGCCGCAGCGTCCGCGTCCAGGTGCGCGTGCCGCGCTCGAGCCCCAGGGTGACCGAGGTGCCGGCGGCCGCGTCCTCGGCGTCACCGCGCAGTAAGGAGACGACGTCGGTGACGGGCAGCCCGTCCACCTTCTCGCCGTCCACACTCCGCAGCCGGTCACCGGCCCGGATCCCCGCGTCGGCGGCCGGCGAGCCGGCCTGCACCTTCATCACGTCGATCCGGCCGTCCCGCTCGCGCCGCGCCCACAGGCCCACGCCGGTGTACCGGCCGGCCAGGGAATCCTGGAACTGCGCGAAGTCGCCCGGGGAGTAGACGGCACCCCAGCGGTCGCCGCTGCGGCTGACGGCGTGCTCGGCGGCCTCCATCGGGGACTTGCCCGCGGCCATGGCCTCGGCGGCGGCCCGCGCCACCTGCTCGTGGCCGTCCGCGGCGGCCGGCGGGCCGGAGGAGGAAGAGGATCCGTACGACGGCCCGGCCGCGTACCCGGACGGGGCCGAACGGCCTGCCGCCGCCGCGGACTTGCGCTCGTGCCCCGGCAGCGAACCGGTCGCCGCCCCGGCCACGAGGACCCCCACGAACACCAACGTCAGACTTGCCCCGGAGCGGCTGCGGCGGGGCGGGCAGAACGGGTCACGGCCTGACATGGCGGTGAGTCTAGGACAACGCGACGGGGCCGCACGCGCGCTCGGCGGTGCGGCCCCGTTGGCGTGTGTCACACCTTCAGATACTTGCGCAGCGCGAGGAACCCGGCGAGCGCGGGGATCAGGAAACTCGCGGCGAGGATGAGCGGGAGCTTGGTGAGGACCGCGTCCCAGCCCACGAAGTTGATCAGCTGAAGCTTGGAGGACAGCGCCACTCCGTGGTCGATCACGAAGTACTGCACGGTCACCAGGAACGAGGAGGCCAGCAGGCCGCCGATCAGCCCGGAGACGGCGGCCTCCATGATGAACGGCGCCTGGATGTAGAAGCCGGAGGCGCCGACCAGCCGCATGATCCCGGTCTCCCGGCGGCGGCTGAACGCGGAGACCCGCACGGTGTTGACGATCAGCAGCGTCGCCACCGTGAGCATCACCGCCATCACACCCCGGGCCGCCCAGTTCAGATAGCCGAGCAGGGTGAAGAGGTTGTCCAGGATGCTCTTCTGGTCCTGCACGGACTGCACGCCGTCACGGCCGTTGAAGGCGCTGGCGATGACCTGGTACTGCTCCGGGTTCTTCAGCTTGATCCGGTACGACTCCTGCATCTGGTCCGGCGTGATCGAGGCCGCCAGCGGGGAGTGTCCGAACTGCTCCTTGTAGTGCTTGTACGCCTCGTCCTGGGACTCGTACGTGACCTTCTCCACGACCGGCATCTTCTGCAGGTCGGCGAGGATCGCCTTCTTCTGGTCCTCGGTGACCGCGCCCTTGGCGCAGTTGGCGTCGGACTCGGCGTTGCTCTTGTTGCAGAGGAAGATCGACACGTTGACTTTGTCGTACCAGTAGCCCTTCATCTTGGTCACCTGGTCGCTCAGCAGCAGCGAGCCGCCGAACAGGGCCAGGGACAGGGCCACGGAGACGATGACGGCGAACGTCATCGTCAGGTTGCGGCGGAGACCGACACCGATCTCCGACAGGACGAACTGGGCGCGCATGGCGTCTGGTCAAGCCTTTCCGTCGTGGACTTCTCAGTGCTGGTAGCCGTAGACGCCGCGCGCCTGGTCGCGGACGAGGCGGCCCTTCTCCAGCTCGATGACGCGCTTGCGCATCTGGTCCACGATGTTCTGGTCGTGGGTCGCCATCACCACGGTGGTGCCCGTCCGGTTGATCCGGTCGAGCAGCTTCATGATGCCTACGGAGGTCTGCGGGTCGAGGTTGCCGGTGGGCTCGTCGGCGATCAGCAGCTTGGGCCGGTTCACGAACGCCCGCGCGATGGCGACGCGCTGCTGCTCACCGCCGGACAACTCGCCCGGCCTGCGGTCCTCCTTGCCGCCGAGCCCGACGAGGTCGAGCACCTGCGGCACGGACTTGCGGATCTCGCCCTTCGACTTGCCGATGACCTCCTGCGCGAAGGCCACGTTCTCCGCGACCGTCTTGTTCGGCAGCAGGCGGAAATCCTGGAACACGGTGCCCAGCTGGCGGCGCATCTGCGGCACCTTCCAGTTGGACAGCCGCGCGAGGTCCTTGCCCAGGACGTGCACCTGTCCGTGGCTGCACCGCTCCTCGCGGAGGATCAGCCGCAGGAAGGTGGACTTTCCGGAGCCGGAGGACCCCACGAGGAACACGAACTCACCCTTCTCGACTTCCAGGGAGACATCCCTGAGAGCGGGGCGGGTCTGCTTGGGGTAGACCTTGGAGACATTGTCGAATCGGATCACGGATGCACCACGGGTCGCCGGGGGTAGATGAGCGTGACCATACGCGAGTCGGGTGTGCGAGCGCAGTCACCGGTCGGGGTTGGGGACAGTTGTGCGTTTTGTCTTCTTGTCCCCGCCGTACGTTCCTCCCGGCGGGATCCCGGAGGACCCCGCGCTGAAATCCGGGGAACCTGGCATGGTGGAGAGGGGAACGTTCGCGGGGCCGCGGACGTTGTCGGGATGTAATCGGTGCGAGGAGGGCGAGCGCATGACGTACGACCGGCTGGTGTGCGCGAACTGCGCGGCGCCCGTGAGCGAGGGCCGGTGCCCGGTGTGCCGCGCGAACCGCGAGCGGCTGCAGCAGGAGAACAACTTCCTCGCCGGGCTGAACCCGATGGCGCTGGTCGCGCTGCTGGCGGTGCTGATCGCCGGGGTGGCGCTGCTGGCGCACCAGACCGCGTAGCCGCGGTCCTCGAGTCGGACAGGGCGAAGGGGCCCGGAGCGGTTCGCTCCGGGCCCCTCACCGTGCGTCGGTCACGCCCCGTGGGGCTGTGGGCACGCTCAGGCGGCGGCGCCGCCGCGGCCCGCCATCACGCGCGGCAGCACGCGGAAGCCGATGCCGCCGGCGATCATCGTCGCGGCGCCGATCAGCAGGAACGCGGTCTGGCCCGCACCGGTCTCGGCCAGCGCCTTGCCGCTGCCCTGGGGCGCGGCGTTCGACGTGTCGGCGGTGGTGTCCGAGCCGGTGTCGGTCAGGGCCGAGGAGCCCTGCTCCTGCGGAACGGTGTTGTTGCTGCTGCCACCGTCGGGGGTGGTGCCGCCGGTGGTGTCGCCACCGCCGTTGCCACCGTTGCCGCCGGTGCCGCCACCGTTGCCGTTGCCGTTGCCGTTGCCACCGTTGTCGCCGGACCCGCCGTTGTTGCCCGACCCGCCGTTGTCGCCGGAGCCGCCGTTGTTGCCGGAGCCGCCGTTGTCACCGGACCCGCCGTTGTCACCGGAGCCACCGTTGTCACCGGAGCCGCCGTTGTCACCGGACCCGCCGTTGTCACCGGAGCCACCGTTGTCGCCCGACCCGCCGTTGTCGCCCGACCCGCCGTTGTCACCGGAGCCACCGTTGTCGCCCGACCCGCCGTTGTCACCGGACCCGCCGTTGTCACCGGAGCCGCCGTTGTCACCGGACCCGCCGTTGTCGCCCGAGCCGCCGTTGTCACCGGACCCGCCGTTGTCGCCCGAGCCGCCGTTGTCACCGGACCCGCCGTTGTCGCCCGAGCCACCATTGTCGCCGGACCCGCCGTTGTCACCGGACCCGCCGTTGTCACCCGAGCCACCGTTGTTGCCCTCGCCGCAGCTAGGGTCGACGACGATGTCGCAGGGGTCGCCCTCTCCCGCCTTCAGGCCGAGGCTGACCGGACCGACCTGCACGTTCGCGTCCAGCGCGGAAGCCGCACCCGCGGCGGTCAGCGAGGCGCCCGCGGCGATCACGGCGCCCGCGGCTATGCGCGCGACCCGGACCCGCGTCTTCTTCGTCATATGTTCGCTACCCCCAGTAGCCGATCGTCAATGAGGCCGCGCTCGGGGCAGTGATCGACGGAGAAAGCTGAAAGATGAAGCCCCCCGGTTCACATGCGCCCCGTTGGATACGCATGCCGCGCCTCACCCTTCCCATATTTCAAAGCAACGTCAAGGCCGTTGCGACCGCGATGTCCGGGTACGCGCTCTTTGCCGGACGAAGAGCGATGTGAGTGTGACGCAAAACCCAGACATCGGGTACGGAAAAGGCAACTGCCGCCCCGAGGGCAGCAGTTGCCTTGTCGACAAAGCGTCCGTTTTTTACTTGCTCTGCTGTTCCTGCTGCTTGCGCCAGCGAATTCCGGCCTCCAGGAACCCGTCGATCTCGCCGTTGAACACGGCCTCGGGGTTGCCGACCTCGAACTCGGTGCGCAGGTCCTTCACCATCTGGTACGGGTGCAGGACGTACGAACGCATCTGGTTGCCCCAGGAGTTGCCGCCGTCGCCCTTGAGGGCGTCCATCTTGGCCTGCTCCTCCTGGCGGCGCCGCTCCAGCAGCTTGGCCTGGAGGACGTTCATCGCCGTGGCCTTGTTCTGGATCTGCGAGCGCTCGTTCTGGCAGGAGACGACGATGCCGGTGGGCAGGTGGGTGATGCGGACCGCGGAGTCGGTCGTGTTCACGCCCTGGCCGCCGGGGCCGGAGGACCGGTAGACGTCGATGCGCAGTTCGCTCTCGTCGATCTCGACGTGGTCGGACTGCTCGACGACGGGGAGGATCTCCACACCGGCGAAGGAGGTCTGCCGGCGCCCCTGGTTGTCGAAGGGCGAGATGCGCACGAGCCGGTGCGTGCCCTGCTCCACCGAGAGCGTGCCGTAGGCGTAGGGCACCTGGACGGCGAAGGTGGTCGACTTGATGCCGGCCTCTTCGGCGTACGACGTCTCGTAGACCTCGGTCTTGTAGCCGTGCTGCTCGGCCCAGCGCAGGTACATGCGCTGGAGCCGCTCGGCGAAGTCGGCGGCGTCCACGCCACCGGCCTCCGCACGGATGTTGACGAGGGCTTCCCGCGAGTCGTACTCGCCGGACAGGAGCGTACGGACCTCCATCTCGTCCAGCGCCTTGCGCACCGAGGCCAGCTCGGACTCGGCCTCGGCACGGGTGTCCGGGTCGTCCTCCTCCTCGGCCATCTCGAACAGCACGGCGAGATCGTCGATCCGGCCGCGCAGCGCCTCGGCCTTCCGGACCTCCGCCTGGAGGTGGGAGAGCCGGCTGGTGATCTTCTGCGCCTCGTCCGGGTTGTCCCACAGGGACGGCGCGGCCGCCTGCTCCTCGAGCACGGCGATGTCTGCCCTCATCCTGTCGAGGTCCAGAACGGCCTCGATCGACTCCATGGTCGAGGAGAGGGACTTCAGCTCTTCGGATACATCGACGACTGCCACGCCTCCAGCGTAACGGCTCCGCCAGGCGGCCAGCGCCGGACGGGAGCATCGGACACGGGCGGGCGCCGGGCGCGGGACCCGGCCGCGGGGCCGGGTCGCGGGTCAGGGCGAGGAGGGGGCCGAGTGCTTCGGGTCCTGGGCGGGGGCCGTGCCCTCGTCGCCCGAGGACGCCCACCAGGCACCCGCGCCCACCGCGGCGACGAGCACCAGCCCGGCCACGCTCAGCGTGATCCGGCGGCGGCGGGCCGCGGTGCGGTGCCGGGCCGAGCCGGGACGGGGGGCGCCGGGCGTACGGGGCGCGCGGGCCGTGCCGAGGGCGCCGCCGGCCAGCTCGTCCGGCGCGGGCACCCGCATCGAGGTGTGGGTGTCCCGGTTGGAGTCCGGCTGCGCGCCGGGCACCAGCGGGACCGCGCCCCGGCGGCGGGACCGGTCGGCCACCGGTGCCGCGGCCTCCTCGGGGGCCTCCTCGCCGTTCTCCCGGGCCGGGTCCGTGTCCGGTTCGTCCACGTCCAGGGGCGGCATGCCCGCCAGCATCGGCAGCAGTTCCCGCAGCCGTGCCGCCAGCTCCGACGCCCGCAGCCGGGACGCCGGCCCCTTCGCCAGGCACTGCACGATCAGCTGCCACAGCTCGTCGGGGATGCCGGGCAGCGGGACGACGCTCTCGGTGACGTGGCGGCGCAGGACCGCGCCGGGGTGGCCGCCGCCGAACGGGGTGAAGCCGGCCAGCAGCTCGTAGAGCACCGTCGCCAGGGCGTAGATGTCCACCGCCGCGCGCGGGGGCAGCCCCTCCACGATCTCCGGCGCGAGGTAGTCCGGGGTGCCGATGATCTTCGTCGCGCGGGTGCGCCTGGGCGAGTCGATGAGCTTGGCGACACCGAAGTCGGTCAGCAGCGCGGGGTGGGCGCCGCCGGGACCGAGGGGACCCTGCATGTCGAGCAGGACGTTCTCCGGCTTGACGTCCCGGTGCACGACCCCGGCGGCGTGCGCCGCGGCCAGCCCGTCCGCCACGTCGGCCACGATCGCGACGGCGGCCTCGGGGGAGAGCCGGCGCTCGCGCTCCAGGCGGGTGCGCAGGTCGGTGCCGCGGACCAGGTCCATGACGAGGGCGAGGTCGTTGCCGTCGACCACCAGGTCGCGTACGGAGACCACGTGCGGATGCTCCAGGCCCAGCAGGGCCGTCCGCTCCTGCACGAAGCGGCCCACCAGCTCCTGGTCGGACGCGAGGTCCTCACGCAGCAGCTTGATGGCGACGGGCCCCTCCGGTCCCTCGCCCAGCCACACCGTGCCGGCGCTGCCCCGCCCAAGGATCTGGTTCGCGGTGTACCGGCTGCCGATCTTCCGTGCCAAGACTGCTCCTACAGACGCGTGTTGCCGACAAAACTACGCGTCCGACGAGGCAACCTTCACCGCGGAGACGGAAATCACCCGCCAGGTGTCGACAAATATCCAAACTCGCGAGGGCGCGGCCGGACAGGCGGACGCCCGCCCAGGGGGCGGGCGTCCGCGGATCAGCCGCCGAGCTTCTTGACCCAGCCGGCCGCCTGGTCGAACCAGTGGGTCAGCTGGGACCAGTAGCCCCGGCCGGTGCCGATCCAGTCCTGCAACGGGCTCAGCTCCCACACCAGCCAGCCCGCGACGAACAGGATGACGATCGTGAACAGACAGCCCTTCAGGCAGCCGAGTCCGGGGATCTTCATCGGGTTCGCGCCGCGCTGCCGCGGCGGCCTCGGCTCACGCGCCGGGCGCTGCGGCTCGGCGGCGGGCGGCGGCGCGTAGCGCTGGGGCTCGGGCCGCTGCGGCGCCGGGGCGTACTGCTGCGGCTGGGGCTGCGGGGTCGCGTACCGGGGCTGCTGCGGCGGCTGCTGCTGGGGGTAGCCGTAGCCGGGCTGCGGCTGCGGCGGGTGGCCCTGCCGGGGCTGCTGCTGGGGCCGGGCGACCTGCCGCTGGGGGCGGCGGCGCAGCGGGTCCTCGGTCGGGTCGAGGTACTGGACCTGCGTCTGCTCGTTGCGGTCGCGGGCCGCACGCAGCTGGGACTGCCAGGGGTGCGGCTGGTCCGGCTCCTGCCCGGGCGGCACGGGCGGCATCACGCTCGTGGGACCGGCGGCGCCGTGGGGCATCACGGTGGTCGGGTCGGCGGCGCCCGGCGGGCCGTCCGGCCCCTGCGGGGCGCCGGTGTGCGGCAGGACGCTGGTCGCGCCGTTCGGGTCGTACGCCGGTGTGCCGTGCGGCAGCACCTGGGTGGGGTCGGCGGCGCCGGGCACGCCGTCCGGCGCGGGCACGGGCGCGGGCGCCGGATCGGGGGCCAGCAGCGCGCCGACACCCTCCGCGGCGGCGATCTGCGCGGCGTTCGCGTGCACGCCGACGCCCTCGGCGACCACGCGCAGGGCGCGCGCCAGGTTCTCCGCGCTCGGCCGCTCGTCCGGGTTCTTGCGCAGGCAGCGCTCGATCACCGTCCACAGCGGGTCGGGGACCGTGGAGGGGCGGCGCGGTTCGGCGCTCAGGTGCTGGTGCAGGACCTCCAGGGCGGAGCCGCCGGAGAACGGCGGCCGCCCGGTGACCAGCTCGTACAGCAGGATGCCGGCGCCGTAGATGTCGACGGCGGAGGTCTGCGGGCGGCCCTCGGCGGACTCGGGCGCCACGTAGGCGGGCGTGCCGACGAACTCGTGGGTACGGGTGAGACCGGGCGAGTCGGCCAGCCGGGCGATGCCGAAGTCGGTCAGCATCGGGTGCATCTGCCCGTCGTCCTGCTTCAGCAGCACGTTGGCCGGTTTCAGATCGCGGTGGACCACCCCGTCGGCGTGGCTCGCGGCGAGCGCGTCGGCGATCTGCGCGGTGAGCAGTGCCGCGGCGACCGGGGTGAGCGGGCCGTTCTCGCGCAGGTAGCGGTGCAGGTCGGGCCCGTCGACGAGGTCCATGACCAGCGCCAGCAGGTCGCCCTCGACGACCAGGTCGCGCACCCGGACGATGTTCGGATGGGTGAGGCGGAGCAGGACGGACCGCTCCCGCAGGAACCGCATCACGACGTCCGCGTCGTTCGCCAGCTCCTCCTTGAGCACCTTGATCGCGACGGTCTCGCCGGGCTGGCCGGGCACGGCCGCCTCGGCTCCCGCCCGCTGGTGCTGGCGGGCTCGCCAGACGGTCCCGGTGGCACCGCGTCCGAGCGGTTCCTCCAGGAGGTATTTGCTGCCTACCGGCCGCACGTCATGCGCTCCCTGTCGCTTGCCTACGTTCCGACACACTGTAGTGCCGGTCCGCCCGGCACCGGCCGGTCGAAGTTCCCCTCCCCCGGGGACCGCCTTCCCGGGCCGGGCCACGTCTCCGTTCGAAGGGAAGACGCTCGATCCGGACCGGCAGGTTGCCGGAACCGGACGTGACCGATCTCAACCGGTCATCCGCACAGCGTCGGCCAGGCACTTTTGGGGGCAGAGCCGACCATTCAAGATCACTTGCCGGTGGGTGGCGGGCACGGTGTCAGCGGCAGGTGCGAGGATGCCTGCAGTACTGGCCGACGTGCCCGTGCGGCGGTGGGGGGAATGTCCGCGGTTGGGGGGCCGCGGAGCGGCATCGTCCCCTCCGGCTTCGCGGGCGCCCGCGCAGAAGGGACCGCTGACGGCGATGCAGATCCGGCTGACCGTCGTAGACCCGCTGGGCCCGCCCTCCCCCACGGCCCGGGGCCGCGCCGCGAGCCGTGACGTACTGGTCACGGCGCCCGCGGGGACGGCCCTCGCCGCGGTGGCCTCCGCCCTCGCCGCCGCGGTCGCCGGGGAGGCCGGGGCCGCCGAGCGGGCCGGCCGGGAGCGCGGTGCCGGTGCCGCCGAGCGGCCCGGCCGGGAGCCCGGCGCCGGCCCGGTGGTGCTGTACGCGGGCGCGGAGCGGCTGGACGCCCAGCGCTGCACGCTCGGCGAGCCCCCGCTGCTGGACGGCGCGGTGCTGTCCCTGGGCGCCCCCGCCCAGCCCGAGGCGCACCCCGAGCTGGACGAGGCCCCGACCCAGCTGCACGTGATCGCGGGCCCGGACGCGGGCGGTGTCCACCTGCTGCACGGCGGACAGATCACGGTCGGCCGTTCCGCCGACGCCGACGTCCCGCTCGACGACCCCGACGTCTCCCGCGTGCACTGCGCGGTCACCGTCGCCCCCGACGGCCGGGTCTCGGTCGCCGACCTCGGCTCCACCAACGGCACGGCGCTGGACGGCCGGCCCGTGGACCGCCCGGTCCGCTTCGCCCCCGGCGCGCTGCTGCGCATCGGCGAGTCCGTGCTGCGCCTGACCCCGTCCGCGGGCCCGGCGGCCCGCAGGGAGACGGCCCCGGACGGCGAGGGCCACGCCCGGGTCGCGGGCCCCGCCCCCACGGACGCGCGGACCGGCGACCACCGTCCGGTAACGGGCCCCTGGGACCGTACGGAAGCGGAATCCCTCCACCACCCGGGGGCGGAAGCCTTCCGGGACGCGGGACCCGGCGCGGGTCCGGGCTCCGGTCCGGGCGCGGCGACCGTGGCGGGCACCGGCACCGCCGCCTGGTCCTCCGGACAGGCGCCGGGCGCGGCGGCCCCGCACACCTGGGAGCGCGGCCCGGCCGGCGCCCCCGCCGTACCCCCGCAGGGCCGCGCACCGCGGATCGAGAGCCGGGGCGGTGACACCCACGCGGGCCGGGGCGGGGTCGCCGGGTACCCCGGTGCCGCCCCGGGCCCGGACGGCTCCTTCGACGGCGGCGGGCGCAAGGGCACGCCCGTGCGGGGGACCGACGTGCCCCAGGGACTGCGCAGGCGCGGCGGGCTCGGCGCGTGGGCGCGGCGGCTGGCCGGCGGGCGCGGCGAGGCGGCGGCCCGTGGCGAGGCGTACGACGACACGGCGGCGGACGCGCCGGACGGGACCGCGCCCGGCCCCTGGGCGACGCCCCGGTCGCCGGAGACCTGGCCGGACCCGGCGGCGCTGCTGCTGACCGCGCTGGGTCCCGGCCCCCGGCTGTGGGAGCGCGGCCCGGGACACTCCGAGGCGCTGACGGTGCGCCTGGGCACCGCCGACCGCCCCGCGCCCGACGGCTCCGGACGGCTGCTGCCCGCGGTCCCGGTGACGGCGGACCTGCGCGAGGTGGGGGCGCTGGGCCTGGCCGGACCGCGCGCCCGCCTGTCCGGGCTGGCCCGCGCGGTGCTGGCCCAGCTCGCCGCGCTGCACTCCCCCGACGCCCTGGAGATCGTGCTGCTCAGCACGGACCGCGCCCGTCCGGCACAGGAGCGGGCGGCGGAGTGGTCCTGGCTCGGCTGGCTCCCCCATCTGCGGCCGGGCCACGGCCAGGACTGCCGGCTGCTCCTGGCCTACGACCTCGAGCAGGCCGCGGCCCGCACCGACGAACTCCTGCGCCGCCTGGAGGACCACCTGGCGGACACCCGCACCCCGGCGCCCGCGGCGATCCGCGCGGACCACCCCGAAGGCGCCGCACCGGGCGCCGGCGGCGACGGGCCGGCCGCACCGCACCCCGCCGAGGCCGGCCCCGCGGCCGCCCACCGCCCCTCCTGGGCGCGTCAGGAGACGGCGTCCGGTCCGGCCGGCGGCTTCGCGGGTCCGTACACCGTGGTCGTCGTCGACGGCGATCCCGGCGGTGCCGCCGTGCGCGACGCGGTGGCCCGGCTGGCGCAGGAGGGTCCCCGCGCGGGGATCCACGTGATCTGCCTGGCGGAGGCGGCGGCCGCCACCGCGCCCGCGCTGCCGCGGGCGCACCAGGGGCCGTACGAGAGGCCGTACGAGGAGCCCTACGAGGCCGCGCACGGCGAGCGGCCGCACTCAGGGGCGCACGGAGAGCCGTACCGAGGGGCCTACGAGGAGGCGTACGAGGCGGCGTGCGCGGCCTCGCCGGTGTTCCGGGAGTGCGGGGCCGTCGCGCTGCTCGGCGGTGACGTGGCGACCGCGCTGCGGCTGATGCGCGTCGCCCGCTCCGGCGGCCGGGCGCGGGGGCCCGTGGCCCCGGGCACCGTGGCCGTCGTCGACGCCGTGTCCCCGGCGTGGGCGGAGCGGTTCGCGCGGGCGCTGGCGCCGCTGCGGTCGGCGGAGACAGCGGCCGGGAACCGGCCGGCGCGGGTGTCGGCGCCGCTGCCGCTGTCGGCGCGGCTGCTGGACGAACTGGGGCTGGCCCGCGCCACCCCGGCCTCGTTGCAGGCCCGCTGGGCGGACGCGGCCGACGACGCCACGGCCCTCGGCGGCCGGGCCTGGGCGATACTCGGGGCCGGTCCGCGCGGACCGGTCTGCGCCGACCTCGTGGCCGACGGGCCGCACCTGCTGGTCGAGGGACCGGCGGGCAGCGGCCGTACGGAGCTGCTGCGTGCGGTGGTGGCGTCGCTGGCCGCCGCCGAGCGCCCGGACCGCCTGGGCATCGTCCTGGTGGACGGCCGGGACGGCACCGGCACCGCCGGCGGGCCCGGGGAGGGCCTGCGGGTGTGTACGGACGTACCGCACGTGACGACGCACCTCACCGCCAACGACCCGGTGCGGATGCGGGAGTTCGCCCAGTCGCTGAGCGCCGAGCTGAAGCGGCGGGCCGAGCTGCTGGGGCTGGCGGACTTCGCCGAGTGGCACGGGCGGCGGGGGCTGTCCGGCCGGGTCGTCGCCCAGCGCTCCGGGCCGCCGGGCCCGGGGAGCGGCCCGGCGGCGGGAGCGGGCGCGGACGATCTCGACACCCCGCCCAGCTCCACACTGCGGCTGCGGCCCGCGGCGGCGCGGGCCCGGGCCGAGGCGGCACCCCCGCTGCCCCGGCTCGTCGTGGTCGTGGACGACCTGGACGCCCTGGTCTCCCCGGCGCTGGGTTCGCCCGGCCGGCCCGCCGCCGGGTCCGTGGTGCGCGCGCTGGAGGCGGTGGCCCGGGACGGCGAGCGGCTCGGCGTCCACCTGGTGGCGGCCACCGCTCCGGGAGGCCGTACGGCGCAGACCGAACCGGTCCGCCGGGCCGCGCTGCGCGTCGTCCTCGACCCGCCGGAGTCCGGCCCCGCGGCGGCCGGGCCGCTGGAGCGGTCGGGCGGGGCCGGCGGCCGGCCGGCGCCGGGACGGGGCCGGCTGACCGCCGCTGACGGCCGGGTGACGCCGTTCCAGGGCGGCCGGGTCACGGGCCGCATCCCGCGGACGGCGACCCAGCGCCCCACGGTGGTGCCGCTGGAGTGGCAGCGCATGGGCGACCCGCCCACCCGCCGTTCGGTGCGCGAGCTGGGCAACGGCCCGACGGATCTGGCCCTGCTGGCGAGCGCATTGGAGCGGGCGGCGCGGGAGGTGGCCGCGGCCCGGGTGCCGTCCCTGATCTGAGGGCCGCCGCGGTGCGGTCCGGTGCCGCGCCGAGCCGTGCGCGGCCCGCACCCGGACCGCGGCCCTGACACACCGTCACGACCTGATCACGATCCCGGGGTTGAGGTGGTGGGCGCTCTTGCCGACATCCGGGCCCCGGCGTAGGACAGTGCGCACGGGACAGCGCTCGGACGTTCGACGAGTACGAAGAACGGGGCAGTGATGCACAGCAGGCGCAGCACCATCCGGACAGACAGGCCCATCAGCCCGGCGGGAGCCGGCAGACCCGCGCGGTCCGCCGGGGCCGGCCGTGCGGCCAGGGCGGCGGCGGTCCTCGCCGTCGGCGCACTGGCTCTCTCGCTGACCGCGTGCGGCGGTTCCGGCGACGGCAAGAAGGCCGGCGGCCCGAGCAGCAGCGCGGCCGGCGGGGACGCGGCCGGCGGCCCGGCCGTGACCCTGCCCAGACTGGACGGCGCGTCCCTGGAGGTCGCCGCCGTCTGGACGGGTGCCGAGCAGGCCAACTTCAAGAAGGTCCTCGCGGAGTTCACCCGGCGCACCGGCGCCAAGGTCACCTTCGTGCCCGCGCAGGACCCGATCATCAACTTCCTCGGTTCGAAGATCGCGGGCGGCCAGCCGCCGGACGTGGCGCTGCTCCCCCAGCCGGGCGCCATCAAGCAGGCCGTGGACAAGAAGTGGGCCAAGCCGCTCGGCCCAGAGGCGCAGGCGCAGCTCGCCAAGAACTACTCGCAGGGCTGGCAGGACATCGGCAAGGTCGGCGGCAAGCAGTACGGCACCTACTACAAGGCCGCCAACAAGTCGCTGATCTGGTACAACGCCAAAGTCCTCGAGGGCGCCGGGGCGAGCGAGCCCAAGACGTGGAAGGACCTGCTGACCACCGCGCAGGCGGTCTACGACTCCGGGGTCACCCCGTTCTCGGTGGGCGGCGCGGACGGCTGGACCCTCACCGACTGGTTCGAGAACGTCTACCTGTCCCAGGCGGGCCCCCAGAAGTACGACCAGCTCGCCCAGCACAAGATCAAGTGGACGGACCCGTCCGTCAGGCAGGCGCTCACCACGCTCGCGCAGATCTGGTCCAAGAAGGACTACATCGCGGGCGGGCAGAGCGGCGCGCTCCAGGTCGAGTTCCCGGCCTCCGTCACCCAGACCTTCACCGGAGGCGACCAGCCGAAGGCCGCCATGGTCTACGAGGGCGACTTCGCGCAGGTCAACATCGGTGAGACCAAGGCGAAGGTGGGCACCGACGCGAAGGTGTTCCCGTTCCCGGCCGTGGGCGCGAGTGCGCCGGTGGTCTCCGGCGGCGACGCGGCGGTGGTCCTCAAGGACTCCAAGGCGGCGCAGGCCCTGGTGACGTTCCTGGCCTCGCCGGACGCGGCGACGATCCAGGCGAAGCTCGGCGGCTACCTGTCGCCGAACAAGAACGTCCCGGAGTCGGCGTACCCGAACGAGGTGCAGCGCAAGATCGCCAAGGCGCTGATCGAGTCCGGCGACAACTTCCGCTTCGACATGTCCGACCAGGCCCCGCAGGCCTTCGGCGGCACCCCCGGCAAGGGCGAGTGGAAGGACCTCCAGGACTTCCTGAAGAACCCCTCGGACGTCGCGGGCACCCAGGCGAAGCTGGAGAAGGACGCCGCGGCGGCCTACGGCGGCGGAAGCTGACCCGGCGATGACGCCGGCAGCCGCGGAGGGTGCCGCCGCACGGACGGCGCCGCCCTCCGCCCCTTCCCCGCGCAAGAGCGTGACCGGCACCCGCAGGACCGTGGCGGCCCTCTTCCTGCTGCCCGCCCTGGTGCTGCTCGGCGCGCTCGTGGTCTACCCGATCGGGTACTCGCTCGTCCGCAGCTTCTACGACTCCTCCGGCCACGGTTTCACCGGGTTCGACAACTACAAGGCCCTGTTCACCGACGACGGCATCCGCACCGCGCTGAAGAACAACGTCATCTGGGTGGTGGTCGCGCCCGCGGTCGCCACCGCGCTCGGCCTGGTCTTCGCGGTGCTGACCGAACGGGTGCGCTGGGGCACGGCGTTCAAGCTGGTCGTCTTCATGCCGATGGCGATCTCGATGCTGGCGGCCGGGATCATCTTCCGGCTGGTGTACGACCAGGACCCGGACAAGGGCGTCGCCAACGCGGTGTGGGTCGGCGTCCACGACACCTTCGCGCAGTCGTCGGCGTTCCCGAAGGCCCACCCGGGCCGCGACTCGCCGCTGAAGCCCGACCACGGGGGCTTCGTGACCACGAGCCCGGTGCACACGGGCCGGCCGGTGGCGCTGCCGCTGGTCGGCGTCGCCCCCGACCAGATGCCGGACGGCGCGAAGAAGGCCGCCCCCGCACCGGCCGAGCCGGGGAAGGTCACCGGCACCACCTGGCAGGACTTCACGCGCGGCAAGGGCGTCGGCCGGCTCGGCGCGGTGGACCCGTCCGAGCTGGGCTATGCCGGGATGCGGATCGAGGCGGTCAAGGACGGCAAGGTGGTGGCCGGCACGAAGGCCGCCTCCGACGGCACGTTCACGCTGCCCGCGCAGGCCGACGGGGCGCTGCTGCGGCTGCCCGCCGGCAACTTCGAGGAACCGTACAACGGCATCGACTGGCTCGGCCCCTCGCTGGTCACCCCGGCCATCATCGGCGCGTACGTGTGGATGTGGGCCGGGTTCGCGATGGTGCTGATCGCGGCGGGGCTCGCGGGCGTGCCGCGCGAGCTGCTGGAGGCGGCCCGCGTGGACGGCGCGAGCGAGTGGCAGGTGTTCCGCAGGATCACCGTGCCGCTGCTCGCCCCCGTGCTCGCGGTCGTCGCGGTCACCCTGATGATCAACGTGCTGAAGATCTTCGACCTGGTCTTCATCATCGCCCCCGGCTCCTCGCAGGACGACGCCAACGTGCTCGCCCTGGAGCTGTACCGCAAGGGCTTCTCGGAGGGCCGCCCGGGCGTGGCCAGCGCGATCTCGGTGTTCCTCCTGCTGCTGGTGATCCCGGTGATGGTGTTCAACATGAGGCGGCTGCGGCGGGAGGTGCGGCGATGACGACCGAGGCCGTCACGAAGGCGCGGGCGGTGCCCGCCGCGCGGCCCGCCGGGGCCCGGCAGCCGCTCGGCTCGCGGCTCGCGGAGATCGCCGGCGGGGGCCTGGTCCGGGTGTTCCTGATCCTGGTGGGCCTGTTCTGGCTGGTGCCGACGATCGGCCTGCTGCTGTCGTCGCTGCGCTCACCGCAGGACATGAGCACCGGCGGCTGGTGGACGGTGTTCACCAAGCCCTCGCAGCTCACCTTCGACAGCTACCAGAAGCTGCTGGAGAACAGCGACATCACCAACTCCCTGCTGAACACCGTCCTGATCACGGTCCCCGCGACGGTGCTCGTCGTGGTGGTCGGCTCGCTGGCGGCCTACGCCTTCGCGTGGATGGAGTTCCCGGGCCGCGACTGGTGGTTCCTGGCCGTGGTCGGCCTGCTGGTCGTGCCCGTGCAGGTGGCCCTCATCCCCATCGCCGAACTGTTCGGCAGGATCGGCCTGTTCGGCACCATCTTCGGCGTGATCCTCTTCCACACCGGCTACGGCCTGCCGTTCGCGGTGTTCCTGCTGCGGAACTTCTTCGCGGAGATCCCGCGCGAGCTGCTGGAGGCCGCCCGCCTCGACGGCGCCGGTGAACTGCGCCTGTTCGCGCGGGTGGTGATGCCGCTGGGCGGACCCGCCATCGCGAGCCTGGGCATCTTCCAGTTCCTGTGGGTGTGGAACGACATGCTGGTCGCGCTGGTGTTCACCAAGTCCGGCACCCAGCCGATCACGGTGGCCCTGCAGACCCAGGTACGGCAGTTCGGCAACAACGTCGACGTCCTGGCGCCGGGCGCGTTCATCTCGATGGTGATCCCGCTGGCCGTGTTCTTCGCGTTCCAGCGGCAGTTCGTCTCCGGCGTGATGGCAGGCGCCGTCAAGTAGCCGCCGCGCACGCGGCGGGCCTCCCGCACGACCCTTCAGGGGGCGGACCGACACCGGTCCGCCCCTTTCCGTTCACCCACGATCCCCCATATGCCGTAGCGAACCGTAACCAATTCACCCCATCGGCCGTTTCCGGGCACGGCAGCACCGACCGCCCGCGCGACCCTTGGATGTCCCGTTGCCCAGGTTCAGTGTCATCGTCCCCGTGTACCGCGTTCAGGCGTATCTGCACGAGTGCCTGGAGTCGGTGCTCACCCAGTCCTTCATGGACCTCGAACTGGTGGCCGTCGACGACTGCTCACCGGACGCCTGCGGGGAGATCATCGACGAGTTCGCGGCCCGCGACCCGCGCGTGCGCGCCGTCCACCTGAGCGAGAACCGGGGTCTGGGCGCCGCCCGCAACGCCGGGATGGCACAGGCCAGTGGCGAGTACCTGCTCTTCCTGGACAGCGACGACACCCTCACTCCGGACGCGCTGTGGGCGATCGCCGCCCGGCTGAAGGAGACCGGCGACCCCGACCTCCTGGTCTACGGCTTCGCCCGCACCGACTGGACCGGCCGGGCCGTCCGCGACGACGTCACCGGCCCGCTGCGCCAGGACGGCCCGGCCCCCTTCCGGCTGGCCGACCGCCCCGGGCTGCTCAGGGTGCTGATGGTGGCCTGGAACAAGGCGTACCGCCGGGACTTCGTGCGGCGCGAGGGCCTCGCCTTCCCGGACGGCTACTACGAGGACACGCCCTGGACGTACCCGGCGCTGCTGGCCGCCGGATCGATCGCCACCCTGGACCGGGTGTGCGTGCACTACCGGCAGCGGCGGCGGGGCAGCATCCTGGGCACCACCACCCGCCGGCACTTCGACGTCTTCGCGCAGTACGACCGGGTGTTCGCGTTCCTGGACCGGCGGCCCGAACTGGCCTGCTGGCGGCCGGTGCTGTTCCGCCGCATGATCGACCACTTCACCACCGTCTTCACCCGCCCCGGCCGGCTGCCGCGCGGCTGCCGCGCCGAGTTCCTGCGCCGGGCCCGCACGTACTACCGCCGCTACCGCTGCCCGGGTGCCCGGCCGGGTCCGCGCCCCCGGCTGCGGCACGCCCTGGTCCGGCTCGGCCTGCACCGCACGTTCCGCCTGCTGCGGCTGGTGATGACCCTGCGCCGCCGGGCCGCGAAAACCGCCCTCACCGCGCTGCTGGCGCTGCGGGCCGCCCTGCTCCGGGCGCACTACCGGATCCAGCTGTGCCTGCCGCTGCGCGAGGACCGGGCGGTGTTCGCCGCGTACTGGGGGCGCGGGTACGGCTGCAACCCCGGCGCGCTGGAGGCGGCGTTCCGCGAGTTCGCGCCGCACATCCGCACGGCGTGGGCCGCCCGCCCGGGCCACCACGGCACCCTCCCGCCCGGCACCCGCCCGCTGACCTGGGGCTCGGCGGCGTACTGGACGGCGCTGGCCCGCTCCAAGTACCTGGTGAACAACGTCAACTTCGACCGCCGCCTGGTCAAGCGGCGCGGCCAGGTCTTCGTGCAGACCCAGCACGGCACGCCGCTCAAGCACATGGGCCTGGACCTCCAGGAGCGGCCCGCGGCGGCCCGCGGCATGGACTTCGCGGAACTGCTGCGGGGCGTCGACAAGTGGGACTACGTCCTGTCGGCCAACCGGCACACCACCCTGACCTGGGAACGCGTCTACCCCGGCCGCTACACCACGCTGGAGTACGGCTACCCGCGCAACGACGTCCTCCAGCGGGCGACCGAGCAGGACGTGACGGCGCTGCGCGCGTCGCTGGGCGTCCCGGACGACGTGGTCGCGCTGCTGTACGCGCCGACCCACCGCGACTACCGCCGCACCCAGCGCCCCGCTCTGGACCTGGAGCGCCTCGCCCGGCGGCTCGGTCCGCGCTTCGTAGTCCTGGCCCGCGCCCACTACTTCCAGGACGGCCCGCTCACCCCCGCGCACGGCGGTCCCGTGCCGGACGGTCCCGCCCCGGGCGCTCCGGGCGCTCCGGACGCTCCTGCCCAGGACGCACAGGCCGCGCCCGCACCGGGCGGCCGGGTCATCGACGTCAGCGCGCACCCGAGCGTCGAGTCCCTGTGCCTGGCCTCCGACGTCCTGCTCACCGACTACTCGTCGATCATGTTCGACTACGCCGGCCTGGACCGCCCGATCGTCGTGTACGCCGACGACTGGGAGGCGTACGAGGCGGCCCGCGGCACCTACTTCGACGTCCGCGCCCACCCGCCCGGCGCCGTCGCCCGCACCCCGGACGAACTGGCCGGCATCCTCACCGGCGGCCACTGGCGCGACTCCCGCTCCGCCCGGTCGCGGGCCGCCTTCCGCGAGCGGTTCTGCCCCCACGACGACGGACGCGCCGCCGAACGGGTGGTGCGCCACGTGGTGCTCGGCCAGACCGACCAGGCGTCCGGGCTGCCGCCCGTCGTGCCGCTCGCCGGGCGCCGCCCGGTGCCGTCGCGGGCCGCCACGGCCCAGGCCCCTTCCCGGCTGGCCACCGTGCCCCCGCCCGCGGGCCCGCAGAGCGTCACCGAGAAGCACTGACCGGCGAGAGCCCGCGACGAGAGTCCGCGGTCACCGGCCGCGACACGAGTCACCGACCAAGAGCCCCCGAAGGAAGAGCCGCATGCCGCGCTTCAGCATCATCGTCCCGTCCCACGGTGTGGCGGGCCGGCTGTCCCTGGCGCTGGACTCCGTCCTCGCCCAGTCCTACGGCGACTTCGAGCTGATCCCGGTCTGCGACGGCCCCGGCGCCCCGGCCGCCGACGTGGCCGCCGCGCACGCCCGGCGGGACTCACGGGTGCGGCCCGTGCACTCGCCGCCGTCCGCCGGGCTGGGCGGCGCGCGCAACGCGGGGACGGCCGCCGCGACCGGCGCCTACCTGCTGTTCCTGGACGGCGACGACGTGCTCACGCCGGGCGCGCTGACCGCGCTGGCCGGGCGTCTGGCGCAGACCGGCGACGTCGACGCGCTGTACTTCGAGCACGAGCGGATGCCCTGGTGGGAGGGGCTGCCCCGGCCCGCGGACCCGCCCGGGGCCCTCCCCGCCGGCCTGCCCGCCGGTCTTCCCGACCCGCTGCCCGAGCAGGCCTTCGCGCCCGCCGGCGCCCCCCGGCTGACCGGTGTGCGGCTGCCCGCGTGGAGCGCCGCCTACCGCCGTGCCTTCGTGACCGGCCACCGGCTCGCCTTCCCGCCCGGGCACCACACCGACCTCGCCTGGGGCGGTCAGGTGGTGCTGGCCGCCGAGCGGATCGCGGTCCTGCGCCGGGTCGTCGTACGGCATCTGCTGCGCCGGCAGGGCAGCCGGCTCGAACTCCCGGGCGAGCACCAGTTCGACCTCCTCGACCAGTCGGAACGGGTGCTCGTCCGGGCCAGCGAACAGGGTCTGTCCGCGGAACGGTTCGCGGCGCTGTTCGCCCAGGTCATGGAGGTCGTGACGGAGACGGCCCGGCACCCGGCGCGGGTGCCCGCGGGCCGCCGCCGCGCCTTCTTCGACCGGGCCCGTCTGCTGGACCGCCACCACCGCCCGGCCGGGTTCCGCCCGCCCGCCGGCCACCCCGCTCCGCCGCCCCGGCTGCCCGCGCCCCTGGCCCACCCGGTCTTCCGTGTGCGCGCTGCCGCCGCCGGGGCCGCCGGGCGGGCCGTGCGGGCGGGCGCCGGCGCCGCGTCCGGCCTGCGCGCCGTGCGCACGCGCCTCGCCTACCGGTGGCACCTGCGCCGGCCACTCGACGACGGCCTCGTCGTGTACTGCGCGTACTGGGGCCGCGGTTACGCCTGCAACCCGGCCGCCCTGCACGCCAGGGCCCTGGAACTCGCCCCGCACCTGCGGGCGGTGTTCCTGGTCGAACCCGGCCACGAGCACACCCTGCCCGAGGGCGTCGACCACGCGCTGATCGGCAGCCCCCGCGCCTGGAAGGTGCTGGCCCGCGCCAAGTACCTGGTGAACAACGCGAACTTCCCCGACGCCGTCGTCAAGCGGCCCGGCAGCGTGCACGTGCAGACCCAGCACGGCACCCCGCTGAAGACGATGGGCTGCGACCAGTCGACGTACCCGGTCGTCGCGGCGCAGTCGGGCAGCTTCACCAAGCTGCTGCGGCGCGTGGACCGCTGGGACCACAACCTCTCCTCCAACCGGCACTCCACCGAGGTGTGGGAGCGGGCCTTCCCCGGCGCGTACGAGACCCTGGAGTACGGCTATCCGCGCAACGACCTCCTGCTGACGGCCGGTGCCGAGGACGTGGCCCGCGTCCGCCGCGCGCTGGGCGTGCCCGAGGGGGCGACGGCCGTCCTGTACGCCCCCACCCACCGTGACCACCACACCGGTTTCGAACCCGGCCTGGACCTGGAAGAGTTCTGCGCGGCGGCCGGCGACGACGTCGTCGTACTGCTGCGCGCCCACTACTTCTACGACCGGGGCGGCCGCGCCGGCAGCGGGCGGGTCATCGACGTGACCGCGCACCGCTCCACCGAGGAGGTGTGCCTGGCCGCCGACGCGCTGGTCACCGACTACTCGTCGATCATGTTCGACTACGCCAACCTGGACCGCCCGATCGTCGTGTACGCCGACGACTGGGACGTGTACCGCCAGACGCGGGGCGTCTGTTTCGACCTGCTCGCGAGCCCGCCGGGCCCGGTGGCGCACACGCCCGGGGAACTGGCGGCCCTCTTCCGCGACGGCTCCTTCGCGGGGGCCCGTTCGGCGGCGCTGCGGGCGGCGTTCCGGGAGCGGTTCTGCCAGTTCGACGACGGCCGGGCCGCCGAACGCGTCGTGCGCCGGGTGTTCCTCGGTGAGCCCGAGGCGGCGCTGCCGCCGGTGATCCCCCTCGCCGCCCGTGTCCCGGCCCCGGCGGCCGTGCCCTTCACCAGGACCGGCGTGCCCGCCGTACGGTCCGCCGCCCCCTTCGTGAGGAGCTGACGAGAGCAGTGCCCCGCTTCAGCGTCATCGTTCCCTGCTTCAACGTGCAGGGTTTCCTGCGCGAGTGCCTCGACTCGGTCCTCGGGCAGTCCTTCCGGGACATCGAGGTGATCGCCGTCGACGACCGCTCACCCGACGGCTCGGGCGCGATCCTCGACGAGTACGCCGAACGCGACCCGCGCGTGCGCGTGCTGCACCTGCCGGAGAACGTCGGGCTCGGCCGCGCCCGCAACGCCGGGATGCCGTCGGCCACCGGCGACTTCCTCTTCTTCCTCGACAGCGACGACACCCTCACCCCGGGCGCGCTGCGCGCCATGGCCGACCGGCTGGCCGAGACCCGCGACCCCGACGTGCTGGTCTTCGACTACGCGCGCACCTTCTGGTGGGGCGGGACGCGGCGCAACGCCCTGGCGAGGGTCCTGGCCGAGGCGGGCGAGGGGACGTTCGCGGCGGCCGAGCGGCCGGAGATCCTGGACCTGCTCATGGTGGTGTGGAACAAGCTGTACCGGCGCGACTTCGTCGAGGCGCACGGCTTCACCTTCCCGCCCGGCTACTACGAGGACACCCCCTGGACCTTCCCGGTCCTGCTCACCGCCGGCCGGATCGCCGTGCTGGACCGGATCTGCCTGCTGTACCGGCAGCGCCGGCAGGGCAACATCCTGTCCACCACCAGCCGCAAGCACTTCGACGTCCACGACCAGTACGAGCGGGTCTTCGCGTACGTGGACGCGCACCCGGAGCTGGCCTCCTGGCGGCCGTACCTGCACCGCAAGATGGGCGAGCACTGCCTGGACATCCTGGCCAAGCCGGACCGGCTGCCGCCCGCGGACAAGGCCGAGTTCTTCCGCCGGACGGCCGAACTGTTCCGCGCGCACCGGCCCGCGGACGCGCCCGTGGACGGCACGGTCGCCGCACTGGAGGGCAGCTGGGCCGCCTACCGGCTGCGACGGCAGGCCGCGCGGGCCGGACGGGAGCTGGGCCGGCGGGCGCGGCAGGGCCGCCGGGTGGCGGCGCGCGGGGTGAAGGGCGGCTGGGCCGCGCTGCACACCCGCCGGCCGCTGGACGAGGACCTCGTCCTGTACTCGGCGTTCTCGCACCGCGGGGTGCTCGGTGACCCGGCGGCCGTGCACCGCAGGGCGAAGGAGATCGCCCCGCACCTGCGCGGGGTGTGGGTGGTGCGCGACGCGGAGCAGGCGCGGCGGGCCGGACTGCTGCCGCCCGGCGTCGAGTACGTGCTGCCGGGCACCCTGCGCTTCCGTGAACTCGCGGCGCGGGCCGGGTACTTCGTCAACAACGTCAACTGGCCCGACGTGCCCGCCAAGCGTCCCGGCAGCGTCCACATCCACACCCATCAGGGAACCCCGCTGAAGTTCATGGGCGCCGACCTGCTGGCCAAGCCGGGCGCCCGGCACGGCCTGGACGTCCCGGGCATGCTGCGCCGCGCCGACCGCTGGGACCACAGCCTGGTCGCCAACCTCCACTCCGAGCTGGTCTGGGAGCGGGCCTACCCGTGCCGTTTCGCCTCCGCGCGTACCGGGAGCCCGCGCAACGACGTCCTCGTGCGGGCCCGTGCGGGGCAGGGCGGCGAGCCGGGGGCCGCGGTGCGCGCCCGGCTCGGCATCCCGGCGGACCACACGGTGGTGCTGTACGCGCCGACGCCGCGCGAGTACCGGCGCGGCGGGTACGCCGAGCGCTTCGAGGCGGCGCGGCTCGCCGCGGACCTGGGCGAGGGGCACACCCTCGTCGTCCGGCTGCACCCGTCGCTGGCGAACGGCCCCGCGCGCGGCCTGGGCCTGGCCGAGCTGCACCGGCGCGGTGTGCTGGTGGACGCGACGGACGAACCGTTCGTCGAGGAGGTGATGCTCGCCTCCGACGTCCTGGTCACCGACTACTCCGCCCTGATGTTCGACTACGCCGCCCTGGACCGGCCGATCGTGCTGCACGCCGACGACCTCGGCGCGTACACGGCGAGCCGCGGCCTGTACGTCGACATCACCGCCGAGCCGCCGGGCCACGTGGCGCGCTCCTACCGGGAACTGGCCTGGCTGCTGGCGTCGGGGAGCTGGCGGGACGCGGAGTCGGCACGTCTGCGCGCGGCCTTCCGGGCCCGTTACTGCGCGTTCGACGACGGGTGGGCGGCGGAACGGGTGGTGCGCACGCTGATCCTCGGCGAGCGGGACTGGACCCCGCCCGGCCCCGCCGCGTCCGGCACGGTCGCCGCGGCCGCGCCGCCCGCCGCCGCCCAGGTGCCCGCCCAGCTCTCCGGCCACGGCCGGCTCGCCCCGTCATGAGGGCACGCGCCCGGGCGCGGGAGGCGGCGGCCCGTCTGCGCGGGCCGCGCGGCTGGGTCCTGCTGTTCGCCGCGGTGTTCGCGCTGCTCCAGCTCGGCACCGTCACCGGCCGGGACACGCCCGACACCAAGAACTACCTGTCCTACGCCCTGAGCCTCGGCGGCGCGGACAAGCGGGAGACGGCGGCCGTCACGATCGACTACGCCTGTGCGGGACGGGCCGCCCGCGCCCGCCGCGAACACCGTGTGGACGTACTGCGCTTCCGCACGCCGAGCCCGGCCGCCCGGGTGGCGAAGGAGTGCCGGGACGGGCTGTGGCGCACCGTGGACGCGCGGCTGCGGGCCGGGCAGCGGGGCGGGCACACCCTGCCGTTCATGCCGGTGCGCTTCATGCGGATCTTCGAGGTACGCCCCGGCTACCCGGTGTTCCTGGTCCCCTTCGTCACCGTCCTCGGGGCGACCTGGGGCCTGTGGGCGGCGGGCGTGACCGTGACGGTGGCGGGCGGCGTCCTCGTGTACCTGCTGCTGCGCCGCCGCCGGGTGCCGGTGCCCCTGGCGCTGACCGGCCAGGCCCTGTACTACGTCCTGCCGTGCGGCACCACCGCCATGCGGCCGATGACCGAGGGCCTGATGACGGCGCTGACCCTGGCGGCGCTGTGGGGCTGCGCGCTGGCTCTGGACGGGCGCGCCCGGCTGGGGCCGGCCGTGGTGGCGGGCGCCCTGCTCGCGCTGTTCACGGTGAAGCACTCCCAGGCGCTCTTCCTCGGGCTGTGCCTGGCCGCCGCGGGCGCGCTGACCGTCCTGCGCCGGCGGGCGCGGCCCGGACCGGCCCGGCGCGCGGTCGCGGCGGTCACGGCGGTGGCGTGCTGCGCGGTCGCCGGCACCCTGCTGGTGGCGCGGGCGCTGCACTACCCGTCCGAGTACGACAGCCTCCAGGACCTGCTCACCGGCCACTACGCCCGGCCCGACCGGGCCCGCCCGTGGTCCGAGCTGCTGCACCTGGAGCTGGACTTCTGGCGGGAGTGGCTGCGCCGTCAGCTGTGGCAGCCGCTGTTCGCGGCACTGCTCGCCGCCGGCGCCTGGGGTTCCCTCGGAGCCCGCCGACGTGCCGGTCCCACGCGGGAGCGGGCCTTCGGCGCCTTCGTCGTGGCGGCCGCGTGCACCGGGTTCCTCAACCAGGCCGCGCATCCCGACATCACCGTGTGGGGCGAGCGGCTGATCGTGCTGGCCTGGCTGCTGCCGGTGCTGGGGCTGCCGCTGCTGCTGCACGCGCCGGCCCCGGGGGCGCCCCGGCCGGCGGGCATCCCGGGACCCCGCGCGCGCAGCGCGGCCGGCGAGGAGCGCAGCCCGGAGGGGACCGTCACTCGATGACGAGTTCGACCGGGATGTTGCCGCGGGTGGCGTTGGAGTAGGGGCAGACCTGGTGGGCCTGCTCGACCAGCTCGCGGCCGGTGGCCGCGTCCACGGTGTCGGGCAGTTCGATGCGCAGGGTGACCGCGAGGGCGAAGCCCTCCCCCTGCTTGCTGAGGCCGACCTCACCGGTGACGGCGGCGTCGCTCACGTCCGCCTTGGCCTTGCGGCCGACGAGGGCGAGGGCGCTGGCGAAGCAGGCCGCGTACCCGGCGGCGAAGAGCTGCTCCGGGTTGGTGCCCTGTCCGTCGCCGCCGAGTTCGGCGGGCGGGGCGAGCTGCACGTCCAGCTTGCCGTCGGAGCTGAAGGCGCGGCCGTCACGGCCGTGGGTGGCGGTGGCGACGGCGGTGTAGAGCGCGTCCATGGAGAACCATCCCTGTCATTGCGTCGAGGAGCGTGTGCCGTCCGCGGGCGCCTGGGGCGCCCGGTCCGGACGACCATGAGTAGAGCACACAATTAAGTTGTACACAACTGAATTACGCCAGAGGTACCCTGGGCGCATGACGACCGAGGCACCGCGGACCCCCGCCCCCGACGAGGAGTGGCTCCACCTGGACCACCAGGTCTGCTTCGCGCTGCACGCCGCCTCGCGCGCCTTCACCGGCGTCTACCGCGGCCTCCTCAAGGAGCTGAACCTCACCTACCCGCAGTACCTGGTGATGCTGGTGCTGTGGGAGCAGGGCGAGACCCCCGTCAAACGGCTGGGCGAGCGCCTGCGCCTGGACTCCGGGACCCTCTCCCCGCTGCTCAAGCGCCTTGAGGCAGCGGGCCTGGTGACCCGGGAGCGCAGCGCGCGCGACGAGCGGTCGGTCCAGGTGCGGCTGACCGGCCAGGGCACCGCCCTGCGCGAGCGGGCGGCCCGGGTGCCGCACGCGATCATGACCGCGACCGGCCTCTCCGCCGAGGAGGCGGCGGACCTGCACCTGCGCCTCGCCCGGCTCACCGAGGCCCTGGACACGGCGGCGGCCGGCCTCCCCGGCTGACCCTCCCGCACCCGCACCCGCACCCACGCCGACACCCGCCGGTACCCGCCCGCACCGACACCCGCACGGGCACCGGCACCGGCACGGCACGGCACGGCACCGACCCGGTATGCCCGATCAGGCACGCTCGGCGACCTCTTACCGGTGATTTGCCCGCGTATCGACTGGGGCACGGCATTCGCACGCATTACGATCCGCCGTGATGAGTGCCTTCCGGAGCGTGCCGCGTGCCCTGATCCGCCTCTCGGCGGAACACCGCCTCCTCACCCTGACGGCCGCCTGGCTCCTCACCCGCGCCCTGACGCTGTGGCTGCTCGCCCACGACACGCTGCCCGGCCTGGGCGGGGGCGCGGTGGCGCGCGAGGTGTGGAAGCTGTACCACCACTGGTACCTCGTCCTCTCCCACGGCGCCTTCCCGGCGCACGACACGCTGTGGCAGTACCCGCCGGGCGCCGGACCGGTCCTGCTGTCGCCGGCGCTGCTCCCCTGGCTGACGTACTTCCAGGCGTTCGTCGCCCTCACCCTGGCCGCCGACGCGGTGATCACCCTCGCACTGGCCCGCGCGGGCACCCGGCCGGGCCGCAGCCTGCGCGGCGCCGGCTACTGGACGCTGGGCCTGCCGCTGCTGCTGCACGTCCCGCTGGCCCGCTACGACATCCAGGTCACCGCCTTCGCCGTGCTGTCCCTGCTGGCGCTGCGCCGCTCGCCGCGCGCCTGCGGCACGCTCGCCGCGCTGGGCGCGCTGGTGAAGGTGTGGCCGGCCCTGGTGCTGCTGGGCACCCCCCGGGGACGCACGACACGCTCCGCCTGGATCTGGGCGGCCGGGACCGGGGCCGCGGGCGCGCTGGTCCTCGCCGGGACCTTCCGCAACCCGCTGGCCTTCGTGCGCCAGCAGGGCGGCCGGGGCGTGCAGATCGAGTCCTTCGGCGGCACGGTGCTCGCCTTCGCCACCCACGCGGGCTGGCCGGGCGCCGTGCGCTACCAGTACGGGGCGCTGGAGTTCACCGGACCGCACGTCACCACCGTGGCACATGTCTCACTGGCCCTGTCCGCGGCGGCCTTCGCCCTGCTGCTCCTGTGGCGGGTGCGGGCACGGCACTGGACCCCGGCCACGCCCTGCGACGCCGCGCTGAGCGCCGTCCTGCTGTTCACCGTGACCAGCAGGGTGATCAGCCCGCAGTACATGGTCTGGCTGCTGGGACTCGCCGCGGTGTGTCTGACCTCACGGCAGACCACCCAGCGCCCGGTGGCCACGATGATCGCCTGCGCCTGCCTGGTCAGCGCGATCGCCTACCCGACGCTCTACAGTCAGGTGGCGGACTGCACGTGGACGGGTTGTGTGTTGATGCTGACCCGCAACGGCCTGCTGGCCGTGGCCACGGTAGTCTCGTTCGTCCGGCTGTGGCGCTCGACGAGACCCGTGGTGCCCCGCAGACAACCCGAGCAGGACCCGCACCGTCTTCCGTCCGGGACACTGAGTTCCACTTAACGGGAGATTACCGACCACACCTACGATATTCGGCCGTGGACTCCATGCACCTGCACCCGCAGCAGAACCCGCACGTCAGCGTCGTCGTCATCGGCTTCAACGATGTCGACCGCATAGCGCACGCGGTACGTTCCGCGCTCGTCCAGGGCCCCATGGTCCGCGAGGTCGTCGCCGTCGACGACTGCTCCACCGACGGCACCCACGAACTGCTCAGACACCTCGCCGAGGACGAGCCGCGGCTGCGGGTGATCCGGCGCGAGACCAACAGCGGCGGCTGCGGCAGCCCGCGCAACACCGGCATCGACGCGGTGACGTCGCCGTACCTGATGTTCCTCGACAGCGACGACGTGCTGCCGCCGGGCGCGGTCGACGCGCTGCTCACCACCGCCGACCAGGAGGACGCGCAGGTCGCCGGCGGACTGTGCGTGCGCCGCGAGCTGCCCTCGGGGCGCGAGGTGCCCTGGCAGGGCGAGCTGTACGCGGACACCACCGTCCTCGCGCACCCCGTGCAGCAGCCCGGGATCGTGCACGACACGCTGTGCGTCAACAAGCTGTACCGCACCGCCTTCCTCCGTGAGCACGGCATCCGCTTCCCCGAGGGCCGCTTCCCCTACGAGGACATCGTGTTCACCGCACGGGTCCTGGCCGCAGCGCCGCGCATGGCCTTCGTCCCGGACCAGGTGTACGTGTGGAACGTACGCCGCTCCGCCGAACAGCTGTCCATCTCCCTGGACCGGGCCCACGTCGAGAACTGGCAGGCCCGCACCGAGGCGAACCGGCAGGCGTACGAGATCCTGCTGAACGCCGGGCAGAAGGAACTGGCGCGCTCGGCCCGCGCCAAGTTCCTGGAGCACGAGCTGCGCATGTACGCGCGCGAGCTGACCCTGCGCGACGCGAAGTACCGCCGCGCCTGGTGGTCCCACACCCGCACCTACCTCCAGGGATACGACGCCGGGGACTGGACGGCCGAGCCGACCGCGCCCGGCCATCTCATCGCCCGGGTCGTGCTGGCCTCGCCCGAGCCGCGCGACCTGCCCCGGCTGAAGGAACTGGCCGCCCGGCCAGCCCGGCTGTGCCCGCCCTACGCGCGGGACGCGGACGGCGTCCCCGTCTGGTCGGACGACCTGACCGAGCTGACCCTGGAGCCCTACCTGTCCTGGCCGGCGCACCGGCTGCCGCTCACCGTGGACGCGGCCCTGCGCCCCCGCGCGCGGGGCGCCACCCTGCTGCGGCTGCGCCTGCACGAGATGTACGGCAGGGTCGCGGCCGCGAAGCCGCGCACGCTGGAGGTGGAGTGGCTGCACCGCGAGGCGGGCCGCGTCGCGCAGCGCGCCACCGTGGCGCTGCGGCCGGACGCCGGTGACACCTGGCGGGCCGACACGGTCGTGGACCTGGCGGCCCTGGGCGCCGGGACGTGGGACCTGCGCCTGCGGGTGCTCTTCGCCGACGGCACCTGCCGCGAGGTGACCGCTCACGCCTGGGCGGACACCGGACTGCTGCGCCGCAGCGTCGTGCCGAGCCTGCGGTTCGGCGTCCTGCTCGTCCAGCCCTACGCCACGCACTCCGGCGCCCTGGCCCTGCGCCTGGCCACCGGCTGGCGCGGCGCCACCACGGTCCTGCGCGGCAGGCTCCGCCGCCTGCTGGGCCGGGGAACCGGAACCGGATGACGGCCTGCACGCATCCCAGCTGACGAGCACCACCGCACCACCTGCACCGCCTACACCACTTGCACCACAGCACCACCTGCACCACAGCACCACCTGGGCCAACTGATGAGGAGACGCCCGCAATGACCTGGCTGATCACCGGCGGCGCCGGCTACATCGGAGCGCACGTCGTCCGTGCGATGACCGAAGCGGGCGAGCAGGCCGTCGTCTACGACGACCTGTCCACGGGCATCGCGGAGCGCGTCCCCGACGGGGTCCCGCTGGTGGTGGGCTCCACCCTGGACGCCGACCGGGTGGCGCGGACCCTCACCGGGCACGGGATCACCGGCGTCGTCCACCTCGCGGCGAAGAAGCAGGTCGGCGAGTCGGTGGACCTGCCCCTGCAGTACTACCGGGAGAACGTGGAGGGCCTGCGCGTCCTGCTGGAGGCGGTGACGGCCGCCGGCGTCGGCGCCTTCGTGTTCTCCTCCTCGGCGGCCGTCTACGGCATGCCGGACGTGGACCTGGTCACCGAGGAGACCCCGTGCGTGCCCATGTCTCCGTACGGGGAGACGAAGCTGGCCGGTGAGTGGCTGGTCCGGGCCACGGGCCGGGCCGCGGGCCTGTCCACGGCCTCCCTGCGCTACTTCAACGTGGCGGGCGCGGCGGCCCCGGACCTGGCGGACACCGGGGTCTGCAACCTCGTCCCCATGGTCTTCGAGAAGCTGACCGAGAACGCGGCGCCGCGCATCTTCGGCGACGACTACGCCACCCCGGACGGCACCTGCGTCCGCGACTACATCCACGTGGTGGACCTCGCGGAGGCCCACGTGGCCACGGCCCGCGCGCTGCGCGCCACGCCCGGACTCGAACTGACCCTGAACATCGGCCGCGGCGAGGGCGTGTCGGTGCGCGAGATGATCGACACGATCAGCGCCGTCACCGGGCACCACCGCCCGCCGACGGTCACCCCGCGCCGCCCCGGCGACCCGGCCCGCGTCGTGGCCTCCGCCGACCGCATCGCCACCGAACTCGGCTGGAAGGCCAAGCACGACGTCCACGACATGATCACCTCCGCCTGGGAGGGCTGGCTGCGCCACCACCCGGAGGCGGCCCGCGACTGACACCCGCCGGCCTGCCGCCGTGACCGGCCCCGCCCGGACCGGACGCGCCGTGGGCGCCCTGCTCGGCTCCGCCGTCGGCGACGCCCTCGGAGCCCCCTTCGAGTCCGGCCCCGAGCGCGCTCTCACCCGCCGCTTCCCGCACGGTTCGACGGAGCCGGCCGGCCGTGCCCCGGCCTCGCCGTCCGGGCGCTGCGCACCACCGCCTCCAGCGAGGACGCCGTGCACGCCGCCGCCGGCCTCGGCGGCGGCGCGGACACCGTGGCGGCCGTCAGCGGCGGCCTGCCCGGTGCCGTCCACGACGCCGGTGCCGTCCCGGCCCGGTGGACCGACGCGCTGCACGTGCCGCTGCCCGGCTGGGGCGGCCGGGAGCCGCGCTCACCCGGGCTGACCGCGCCGGGGCGGTGCCCGGCGGCCGTCACAGCGCCTTGAGCGCCTGAGCCGTCCCCCGGGCCAGGCCGCCGAGATACCCCTTGGGGAGCTTCGGGCTGCGGATGACGACGGCGCGCCAGTACAGCGGCCCGGAGATCAGGTCGAGGGCCAGGTCGCGGTCGAGTCCGGCGCGGACCTCGCCGCGCTCCTCGGCCGCCGCGAGGATGCTGCTGGCGACGCCCTCCTGGCCGTCGCGCAGGGCCTTCTGCACGGCTTCGGCGAGGTCGGGGTTGCGGGCCGCCTCGGCCTGGAGGTCGGGAAGGATCTGCGAGGCCACGGGGTGGCGCAGGGCGCGCGAGGTCACCTCGTACAGCAGGCGCAGGTCCGTCTCCAGGGACCCGGTGTCGGGTGCGGGCAGGCCCTGGACGGCGAGCGCGGAGACGACGTCGAGCACCAGGTGCAGTTTGGAGCGCCAGCGGCGGTACACCGCGGTCTTGCCGACGCCCGCGCGCCGCGCGATGCCCTCGATGGACATGCGCGCGTAGCCGACGGCCGCCAGTTCCCCGAAGACGGCGGCCCGGATCGCCTCCGTCACGTCCTCCCTCAGCACGGCCGCCCCCGCGGGAGCACGGCGGCGCTGGGACGTCTGGGAACCGCCGGCGTTCGTCGTCATGGGCTCCAGCATAGGGCGTGACGACGAAACGGTTGCGTTGCGACGTCACTTGGGCCTACGCTCACGTTGCGACGATACGGTTCCGTTCCGACGTAAGAGAACGTGAAGAGAACCGTAAGGAAACGGGTGGTGGACACGGAGCCCGCTCCCGCGCCCCCTCCCCCCGAGCGAAAGCAGCGGATGTGAGCCAGGTCCTCCACACACCGCCCCCCGCCCCGGCCCAGGCCGAGGACGACCTGGGGGCGCTCGCCGCCCGCCACGGCCTGTCCGTCAGCGGCGCCCGCCCCACCCTGCCCGCCTACGTGCGCGAACTGTGGGCGCGGCGCCACTTCATCACCGCCTTCGCCACCGCCAAGCTCACCGCCCAGTACAGCCAGGCGAAGCTGGGCCAGGTCTGGCAGGTCGCCACCCCGCTGCTGAACGCGGCGGTCTACTACTTCATCTTCGGCGTCCTGCTCGGCACCAGCCGGGGCGTCTCGGACTACATCCCGTTCCTGGTCACCGGCGTGTTCATCTGGACGTTCACGCAGAGTTCGATCATGGCGGGCACCCGGGCGATCTCCGGCAACCTGGGCCTCGTACGGGCCCTGCACTTCCCGCGGGCCGCGCTGCCGATCTCCTTCGCGCTCCAGCAGCTCCAGCAGCTGCTGTTCTCGATGGCCGCCCTCGTGGTGATCCTGCTCTGCTTCGGCGTGATGCCCGCCGCCTCCTGGGCGCTGGCCGTGCCGGTGCTGGTGCTCCAGTTCGTCTTCAACGCGGGCGTGTCCATGGTCGTGGCCCGGATGGGCGCGAAGACCCCGGACATCGCCCAGCTGATGCCGTTCCTGCTGCGCACCTGGATGTACGTCTCCGGTGTCATGTGGAGCATCGACGCGACCCTCAAGCACAGCAGCATGCCGCACATCGTCAAGACGCTGCTGGAGATCAACCCGGCCGCCGTCTACATCGACCTGACGCGCTTCGCGCTCATCGACAGCTTCAAGGCCCACCAGCTCCCGCACCACGTGTGGGCGTACGCCGTGGGCTGGGCGCTGCTCGCCGGCGTCGGCGGGTTCGTCTACTTCTGGAAGGCCGAGGAGAGGTACGGACGTGGCTGAGCAGACCAGCGAGAAGGTCCCCACCGTCGTCGCCGACCAGGTGGACATCGTCTACCGGGTGCACGGCACGGGCGCCGGGCGCGGCTCCGCGACCGCCGCGCTCCACCGCATCGTGCGCCCCGGCAGGGCGGAGAAGGCCGCGGGCGTGCGCCGGGTGCACGCGGTGAAGAAGGCCTCGTTCGTCGCGTACAAGGGCGAGGCGATCGGCCTCATCGGCACCAACGGCTCCGGCAAGTCCACCCTGCTCAAGGCCATCGCGGGCCTGCTGCCGGTGGAGAGCGGCAAGATCTACACCGACGGCCAGCCGTCCCTGCTCGGGGTCAACGCGGCCCTGATGAACGACCTCACCGGCGAGCGCAACGTCCACCTCGGCGGCCTGGCCATGGGGATGTCCCGCGAGCAGGTCAAGGCGCGCTACCAGGAGATCGTCGACTTCTCCGGCATCAACGAGAAGGGCGACTTCATCACGCTGCCGATGCGGACGTACTCCTCCGGCATGGCGGCGCGGCTGCGCTTCTCCATCGCCGCCGCCAAGGACCACGACGTCCTCCTCATCGACGAGGCGCTGGCCACCGGCGACCGCAAGTTCCAGAAGCGCTCGGAGGAACGCATCCGCGAACTGCGCAAGCAGGCGGGCACGGTCTTCCTGGTCAGCCACAACAACAACTCGATCCGCGACACCTGCGAGCGCGTGCTGTGGCTGGAGCGCGGGGTCCTGCGCATGGACGGCCCCACCGACGAGGTCCTCAAGGCCTACGAGGCCTTCACCAGCGGGAAGTCCTAGGTCCTGTCGTCACATTCCCGTCGTCCGCCCGGAGGGCGGGCCTCGCGGCGTCAGGTGCGTGCTCTCGGCGTGCCGGGCCCTGACCCTCGTACTGGACGTACTCGGGTCCGGGCCCGGTGCGGCGAGAGTGCGTGCATGGCGTCGCGAGGCAGGCGGGAACTTGACGACAGGGCCTAGGGACGGACGGCCCCCGCGCGCCCCGGCACCTCGCGCCGGGACCGGGGCGCGCGCGGGCCGGGCTCACGGCACCACGGCGTACAGCACCTGTCCGCCCGGCCCGTGGGCCACCGGCCGCAGGCCGGGGTCCCGGCGCGGTTGCCTGCCGTCGACCACCCAGCGCACGCGGTACGCCCGCAGGATGTCCCGGCGCGCCCCCCGCGGGGTGCCGCGCGCGAAGTAGCGCTGCACGGCCCGCGCCCGCCGCGCCTCGTCCGGCAGGAAGAACTCCGGGTAGCCGGGGACGACGGTGTAGGCGCCGTAGGCCGGGATCAGCCGGGACGGGACGTCGCGGGCCATGACCACGTCCCCGTACCTCACGTGCGGTGTGATCCAGTGGTACCCCGCCCACGGGGCCGTGTAGTGCACGGCGAGCGCCGCCGGCAGCGCCGCCCGGCCCACGACGTAACCGAGCACACCCGCCTGCGTCCACGCGCCCAGGGCGAGCGCGCCGGCCAGGGCCCAGGCCCACCCGGTGCGCACCGCCTTCCGGCCCCGGCCGACCACCTCCAGCGCGACGGCGAGCTGCGCCGGGACGATCGCGGCGGGCAGGGCGCGGCCCCAGGAGTAGTGGCCGCTGACGAAGCCCGCCGCGCACACCAGCGCGCCCAGCGCGAAGAAAAGCGCCAGCGGATCCCACCGGTCGCGCCGCCACCGCACGGCCAGCGCGGCCACCCCGAGCAGCACCAGCCAGTACCGGCCCGCGAAGTCCGTGTACAGCGCGCGGTGCACGCCCTCCAGGTCGCGCCCGGCGGCGAACAGCGCGAAGAAGTCGTAGTACGGCCACAGCCACAGCACCAGCAGCCCCAGCGCGGCCGACGCGGCGATCCTGGGCCACTGCGCGCGCGGCGGCCGGGCGGCGATCACCAGGGCGAGCGCGCCCAGCGTGTCGACGATCCCCGTGAACTGGTGGCAGAGCAGGATCACCGCCCACAGCGCCCCCAGGCCGAGCCACACCTCCCACCCGGCCGGCGCGCGCAGGGACCGGGTGAGCCACGCCCAGTGGTGGAAGGCCAGGCCGAGCGCGAACACACTGGGGTACGAGACCGTCAGCGCGAGCGAGTTGAGGGAGACGAAGCCGCTCCAGTTGATGAGGGCGGTCCCCCACAGCAGCACCAGGCTCAGCGCGGCCAGGGCGGGCGCGGCCGGGTGCGCGCTCAGCGTCCGCACGTACCGGCGCACGCCCGTGACCAGCAGCGTCAGTCCGGCGAGCGCGGCCAGCCGCAGCACGACGAAGACGGACCAGCCGCTCAGACGGGCGACGGAGCCGAGCAGCAGCATCCACGGCGAGTAGTAGGGGCTCGGGGTGTCGGTGTCGACGAGCGGGTTGCCCGGGTGCAGCAGGCTGTGGCGCAGGCGTTCGATGGTGGCCGCGTGCATGCCGAGGTCACCGGCCCAGGGCAGTCTGACGATCACCAGGAGCAGCAGCACGACGAGCAGCGCGGCGGCCGTCCGGGGAGCGGCGGAACGTTTCACGAAGACCGGCGGCCGGGACATCGCACGGCCGGCGGGACGTACCTCGGGCGGCGCGGCGCGCATCATCGTGCCGGAATTCCCTGCGTCAGACTCTTCGCTGTATTTCCGGCCGGACGGTCCCCGGCGAGGTGCACAGTCACGCGCGACACTTTATCCGAATGATCTCGAATAACAGGAAAAGGTAAATTCACCGTGCGTCGTTTCCTAAACGACCGCAAGAAATCAGCATGAGGGCGCCCCGGGCTTTTGACGGCCCGGGGCGCCCTCGTCGGCTGTGCGGGGGTGCTAGCCGTGCGACCCCAGCAGCGTCCGCATCGTCCGCATGGCCACCGAGAGGTTGGCCAGGTCGAACGCGTCCGAACCGCGGATCTCCTCCAGCGTGATACGGGCCCGGGAGAGGATCGGCGCGTTCTTCGTCTCCCACACCTTGAAGCGCTCCTCCGGCGTGGACGTGCCGTTGCCCACCGCGAGGACGTCCGCGGTCAGGGCCGCGTGCGCCGCGTACAGGTCCTCACGGATCGCCGCGCGCGCCATGGACTGCCAGCGGTCGGCGCGCGGCAGCTCGATGATGCGGTCCATCAGCTGGGTGATGGCGAGCCGGTCGGCCAGGTCGTAGTACACCTCGGCGACGTCCATCGCGTCCTTGCCCATGCGGTCGGCCACCGAGACGATGTCGAGCGCCGGGAAGGCCGAGGAGAACCCGGCCACGCGGGTGGCCAGCTCGTCCGGGACACCGGCCGCGGACAGCTCGTCGTAGACCTGCTGGTACCACTCCAGGTCCGCGCCCTTGATCAGCTTGGGCAGCTGGGCCCACACCTGCTCGACCCGCTCGGAGAAGAACTCGACCGTCTCGCCGAGCTGCAGCGGCTGCGGCCGGTTGTTCAGCAGCCAGCGCGTACCGCGCTCCACCAGCCGGCGCGAGTGCAGCCGGATCCGGGTCTGGACGTCGGCCTCGACCTTGTTGTCCAGGGCCTCCACCGCGTCCCACACCGGCGCCGAGCGGAAGATCGCGCGGGCCACGGTCTGCGCCCGGACGATCTCCTCCAGGGACGCCCCGGTCTCCTCCCGCAGCCGGTGCAGATACGTCGTACCGCCGGTGTTGACCGTGTCGTTGACCAGGACGGTCGTGGTGATCTCGCGGTTCAGCGGGTGGTTGTCGATCTGCTCCGCGAACCGCTCGCGCAGCTGCGTCGGGAAGTAGGCGTGCAGCAGCCCGCGCAGATACGGGTCGTCCGGCAGCGAGGTGCTCAGCAGTTCCTCGGCGACCGTGATCTTCGTGTACGCCAGCAGGACGGCCGTCTCCGGACCGGTCAGGCCGTTCCCCGCGTTCAGCCGCTCGCGGATCTGGCGGTCGGTGGGCAGGAACTCCAGCGCCCGGTCCAGATGACCCTCGCGCACCAGGTGCTTCATGAAGCGCTGCTGGGCGTGGACCATGTCCTTGGACTGGGCGAGGGCGTTGGCGATCGCCGTGTTCTGCGCGTAGTTGTTGCGCAGCACCAGCGCGCCGACCTCGTCGGTCATCTCGGCGAGCAGCTTGTTGCGCTGCTTGACGGTCATGTCGCCGTCCGTGACCAGCCCGTTGAGCAGGACCTTGATGTTCACCTCGTGGTCGGAGGTGTCCACGCCCGCGCTGTTGTCGATGGCGTCGGTGTTGACCCTGCCGCCGGCCTGCGCGAACTCGATCCGGCCCAGCTGGGTGCAGCCCAGGTTGCCGCCTTCGCCGACGACGCGGACCCGCAGGTCCTTGCCGTCGACCCGGATCGCGTCGTTGGCCTTGTCGCCGACGTCGCCGTTGGTCTCGGTGGACGCCTTGACGTAGGTGCCGATACCGCCGTTCCACAGCAGGTCCACCGGGGCCTGGAGGATGGCCCGCATCAGGTCCGCCGGGGTCAGCTTGGTGACCTTGGAGTCGATGCCGAGGGCCTCGCGGATGTGCGCGTTGACCGGGATCGACTTCAGGTTGCGCGGGAAGATCCCGCCGCCTGCCGACAGCAGCTCGGTGTTGTAGTCGGCCCAGCTGGAGCGCGGCAGGTCGAACAGGCGGCGCCGCTCGGCGTAGCCGGTGGCCGCGTCCGGGTTCGGGTCGATGAAGATGTGCCGGTGGTCGAAGGCGGCCACCAGGCGGATGTGCTCGCTCAGCAGCATGCCGTTGCCGAACACGTCACCGGACATGTCACCGATGCCGACGACCGTGAAGTCCTGCGACTGGGTGTCGACGTCCAGCTCACGGAAGTGCCGCTTGACCGACTCCCAGGCACCGCGGGCGGTGATGCCCATGCCCTTGTGGTCGTAGCCCGCCGAGCCGCCGGAGGCGAACGCGTCGCCGAGCCAGAAGTCGTAGGACTCGGCGACCTCGTTGGCGATGTCCGAGAACGTCGCCGTGCCCTTGTCGGCCGCGACCACCAGGTAGGTGTCGTCGCCGTCGTGGCGCACCACGTCCCGCGGCGGGACGACCTCGCCCGCCACCATGTTGTCGGTGATGTCGAGCAGCGCCGAGATGAACGTCTTGTAGCTGGCGATGCCCTCGGCGAGCCAGGCGTCCCGGTCCACGGCCGGGTCGGGCAGCTGCTTGGCGACGAAGCCGCCCTTGGCTCCCACCGGCACGATGACCGTGTTCTTCACCATCTGCGCCTTGACCAGGCCCAGGATCTCGGTGCGGAAGTCCTCGCGCCGGTCGGACCAGCGCAGACCGCCGCGGGCGACCTTGCCGAAGCGCAGGTGCACGCCTTCCACGCGCGGCGAGTACACCCAGATCTCGTACGCCGGACGCGGCGCCGGCAGGTCGGGGATGGCCTGCGGGTCGAACTTCATGGAGACGTAGTCGTGCGGCCGGCCGGCCTCGGTCTCCTGGAAGAAGTTGGTGCGCAGCGTCGCCTTGACGACGGTGAGGAAGGAGCGCAGGATCCGGTCCTCGTCCAGCGAGGCCACCTGGTCCAGGGCCGCGTCGACCTCTTCGAGCAGGGCGTCGACCAGCTCGTGCCCGGCGCGCTGCCGCTCGGGCGCCATCCGCGCCTCGAACAGGGAGACGAGCAGACGGGTGGTGTGGACGTTGTTGCGGAGGGTGTCCTCCATGTAGTCCTGGCTGAACGTGGAGCCCGCCTGGCGCAGGTACTTGGCGTAGGCGCGCAGCACCATCGCCTGGCGCCAGCTCAGCCCGGCGCTCAGCACCAGCGCGTTGAACCCGTCGTTCTCCGCTTTGCCGGTCCAGGCGGCGGCGAAGGCGTCCTGGAACCGCTCACGGGCGTCGTCGGCGAGGTAGTCACCGGCGCCGGCGACCGCCTTGGGCATGCGCAGACCGAAGTCGTAGATCCACGCCGTCGTACGGTCCGCGCAGCGCAGCTCGTAGGGCCGCTCGTCGGTGACCTCCACGCCGAGACGGCTGAGCACCGGCAGGACCTGCGAGAGGGAGACCGAGCCGCCCTTCTGGTAGATCTTGAAGCGGCGTTCCTCGGGGGCGGCGCCCACCGGCTCGTACAGGCTGAGCGCGAACGTCTTGTCCTCGTCCAGCTGCTCCAGGTTGACCAGGTCGGCGACCGCGGCGCGCGGCGTGTGGTCGGCCTTGTAGCCCTCGGGGAACGCGGCGGCGTAGCGGCGCATCAGCTCGGCGGCGCGCTCCTCGCCCAGCTCGGCGGTGAGCGCCTCGGAGAAGGCGTCGGCCCAGGAGCGGGCGGCCTCGACCAGGCGGGCCTCGATGCGCTCCTTGTCGGCGTCGGACAGCTCGGGCAGCTCGGTGCCCTGCGGGACGCGGACGACGAAGTGCAGCCGGGAGAGGATCGACTCGGTGTTCCAGGCCGTGAAGTCGACGCTGGTGCCGCCCAGCTCCTCCTTCAGGATGTCGATGATCCGCAGGCGCACACCCGTGGTGTAGCGGTCGCGCGGCAGGTAGACGAGGGCCGAGTAGTAGCGGCCGTACTCGTCCTGGCGCAGGTACAGGCGCAGCCGGCGGCGCTCCTGGAGGTACAGCACCGAGGTGGCGATCGACTGCAGCTCGGCGGCCGGGGTCTGGAACAGCTCGTCGCGCGGGTAGGTCTCCAGGATCTGGAGCAGGTCGCGCCCGTCGTGGCTGTTGGGCGAGAAGCCGGCGAGCGCCAGCACCTCGTCGACCTTGCGGCGGACGACCGGGACCCGGCGCACCGACTCGGTGTACGCCGCCGACGAGAACAGGCCGAGGAAGCGGCGCTCCCCGATCACCTCGCCCTGGTCGTTGAACTTCTTGACGCCGATGTAGTCCAGGTAGGACGGCCGGTGCACGGTGGCCCGGCTGTTCGCCTTGGTCAGCACGAGCAGCTTGTGCTCGCGCGCCTTGGCGCGGGCGTCGGCGGGCAGCCGCTCGAAGGACGGGCTGACCGGGTGGGCGTCCTCGCCGGCGTGCTGCGGGTCCGAGCGCAGTATGCCCAGACCGGTGCCGGGGACGGCGGCCAGCGTGTCGTCCTCCCGCAGCTGGTACTCGCGGTAGCCGAGGAAGGTGAAGTGGTCGGAGGAGAGCCAGCGCAGCAGCTCGCGCGCCTCCTCGACCTGCGGCCCGGGCAGGTCGGCGGGGACCGGCTCGTCGGGCAGGCCCTCGGCGATGCGGGTGGCCGCGTCGCGCATCTTCTCCCAGTCCTCGACGGCCTCGCGGACGTCGGAGAGCACGCGCAGCAGGTCGGCGGTGATCTGCTTGAGGTCGGACCGGTCGGTCTCGCGGTCGACCTCGACGTGGATCCAGGACTCGACGTGGGCGTCGTGCGGCAGCGGTTCGCCGGCCGGTCCGGCGGGCAGCACGTCCAGGAGCTTGCCGGTCAGGTCACGGCGGACGACGAACTGCGGGTGGACGACGACGTGGATGCCGCGCCCCTGCCGGGTCAGCTCGTTGGTGACCGAGTCCACGAGGAAGGGCATGTCGTCGGTGACGACCTCGACGACGGAGTGGCTGCACGTCCAGCCGTTCTCCTCGACGGTCGGGGTGTGCACCCGCACGTTGGCCGTGCCCTGCGGGCGGTTCTCGGCCAGCCGGTAGTGCGAGAAGGCGGCTCCGAAGACGTCGACCGGGTCACGGTCGGCGAGGTCCTCCGGGGCGGTGTGCAGGTAGTAGCGCTGGAGGAAGGCGAGTACGGAGTCCCGGTCCGGGGTGCCCTCGCCCGCCATACCGGCCGGGAGGTGCCCCCCGGCCGGACTGTTCTCAGCTACCCGAACGGCCCTTTCGAGCAACTCGGCCTTGGCTTCGTCCAGCTTGGTCTGCATTGTCCTCTGACTCCTGTCGCGCGCCGTTGCGTGACGTTGAAGGAAGTACGGTCTCTGCCCTTCCGGCGTGCCGTGGCGGTCCGGGGTGTCCGGCCCTTACCGACGCTATGCCGTGAGGTGAGATGAGCGGGGGGTTATCGGCCATCTTCGACGCATCCGAGGGGTGTGACCCTGCTCTCGGTGGCGCCGCCGGGAACCGGCCCGGCGTCCTGGAGGCCCTGGGGGTGGTCCTGGCGACCCCGTCCCGCCCGGGAGGACCAGCGACCGCCGCCCGGTCACGGATGTGGTCCGTGCACACCGGGCGCAGAGCGGAGGCGAGCGCGCCCCCGCGAACTATCGCGCTGATCACGCCACCAGGCTATCGCTCTTCACGGGTGCCCCGTCATGAGCCGTATGTGTACAAAACCGGGGGTGGAACTTTGACGTTCTGCACAGGGTGCGGCGGGGTGGGGTGGTGGTGGGGCGCCGTGGGGTGCCTTGCGGGACGGTTGCGGCCTGTGGGGCGGCGCCGGGCCGGGGACGTCGAGGGGCTGCTGCGGCCTGCGGGGCCGGTGCGTCTTGTGGGCGGGGCGTGGTGCGGGGACCGCCGGCCGCGGGCCCGACTGTCACGGTGGTCACACCCGACGCGTCACGCCGCCGCCGCGAGGCGCTGCGCCTCGGTGACCGCCTCCCGGAGCGTGTCCACCACCGGAGCGCCGGCGCCCTCCAGACTGGCCCGGCTGTGCGACCCGCCGGTGTACAGCACCGCCCGCGCCCCCGCGTGCCGCGCGGCCAGCGCGTCGTCGGCCGCGTCCCCTATCACCACCGTGCGCGCCGGGTCGACCGCCTCGGCCAGCGCGCCCAGGTGGCGCACCATGTGCTCGGACTTGCTGCCCCCGGAGGGCCCGGTCCGCCCGTCGACGCGTATGAAGTGCGCCTCGATCCCGAAGCCCCGCACCAGCGGGACCAGCTCCTCATGGCCGTACATGCTGAGGATGGACTGGCTGTGCCCGGCCGACGTCCACCCGGTGAGCAGCTCCACCGCGCCCTCGGTGAGCCCGCAGCGGGTCCGGTGCACGGTGTAGTGCCGGTGGAAGGCGTCGTCCATCAGCCGCCACTCGGCGTCCGTGGGCAGCCGTCCCATCAGCCGCTCGTAGAACTTCGGCACGGGCACGCAGTACAGCGCGCGGTACCGCTCCAGCGTGATCGGTTCCAGGCCCAGTTCGGCGAAGGCGGCGTTCGTCGCGCCGATGATCGCGTCGTTGTCGTGGAACAGCGTGCCGTTCCAGTCCCAGACGATGTGCGCACCTGACTGCATCCCCATACCGGAGAACGTACCCGCAGCCACTGACAACCGGACCGGGAAGGGGCCGGGGTGGGACGGACCGGGGCGGCGCCGACGGACCGGGCAGGCCGGTCCTGGCGTCGTCAGGACGTGCCGTCGGCCGGTCCGATCAGGTTCGGGACCTCCTGGGTGGCGAACCACAGCAGCTCGTGGTCCTCGGCCCCGTCCACGACGAACTGCGCGTCGTCGTCCCCCGCGTCCGCCGCGGTCAGCGCCTGCGCCGCCGCGGTCACGTCCGCCTCCGCGTCGTCCGCGTCGACGTGCACCGCGGCCGCCTTGGCCAGCCGGACCGTCCCGGTCACCCGGACCTCGCCGAGCGCCCCGGGGTCCAGGCCGCGGCCGGGGTCGCCGCTCACCGTGGTGTCGGGGACGTCCACGGCCACGACGACCCGGCGGCGCGGCGCGCCCGGGTCCGCGGCCAGCAGCCGCAGCGAGGCCAGCGCGGCCCGGTTCAGCGCGGCGTACTCCAGTTCCTCCAGGTCGTCGGAGAGGTACCACTCGCGCAGCGCGGGCGTGACGGCGTAGGCGACGAGCGGCTCCGCCCCCAACTGCCCCGCCTCGTAGGCCTCGGCGAGCCCGGGGAGGGTCAGGGGGACGTAGACGCGCATGGCCGGCCGCTTTCGTGGTGGGTGTTCACGGGAGTGCGTGGTCGGAGGGCTCCGACGGGGCTCCGGGAGGCACTGGGGAGGCCACCCGGACGGCCTTCAGGATACGTGCGGGGGTCCCCTTTCGTGTCCCCGGCCGCACCTCCGCAGGCGTCCACCGCACGCCCCTCGCTTCACCCGGTGCACCCCTGTTCCGGCCCGCAGTTCCGGGGGCGCGGGTTTCCAGGATCACCCGGATAGGTGAATCCGCCCGGCCGCCGACCCGGCCGGTGCCTTCCTTGCCTCCCCCGAGCCGGGTCCCGTACAAGGTCCCCAGCAGGAAGTTACTGCTCGGTACTGCGGCCCGCACCGACCGGCGGCCCGCACGTCCACGGCGCAAGCCAGACCACACCGAGAACGGGGACGCATGAACAAGGTCATGACCAGGGCGCAGCGCCGCCCCGGCACCCGCCCGCCCGGACGCCGCGACACCCGCCGCCCCGGCGGCGCCCCGCCGCGCACACCGGGCGGCAGCCCGGAACGCATCACCAGCGGCGGCCGCCCGCCGGGCTCAGCCCGGGGCACCGGCCCCGCCCGCACCGGCCCCACGGACAACCGCCCGCCCACGGCACCGGGCCGCCGACGCGCCGCGACCGCGGGCCCGGCCCGCGCGTACGACCCTGCCAGGAGCGGCCTCGCAGACCCGGGCGGCGCTCAGGGCCGTGCCGCCTCGGCGGTCGCCGCCTCCGCGGTCGCCGCCCCGCCGCCCGCCGCCACCGACCTCTTCGCCGACCGGCTCCTGGCCGTACTGAGCGGTCAGCGGCCCGTCCACTGGATGCTCCGGCACACGGCGGGAGAGGCGTACGACGAACTCGCCCGCCTCGCCGAACGCGGCCCGCTGCGGACCCGCGGTGTCCGCCCCGTCGTCCGCGACATCGGCTACTACGAGCCCCGCCCCGGCGCCCTGGAGGTCTTCGCCCGCATCGGCGCGGGCCGGCAGTTGCGCGCCATGGCGTTCCGCCTGGAACGTGGCAGGGACCGGCGCTGGCGCTGCACGGCGGTGGAGCTGGGAATTCCCCGCTTTCCCCACCCCCAGGAGGCGTGAGCTTCGCACGACAGGTGGCCGACCGAGCGACAGGCCGCCGGCCACCTGCCCGGCCGCCCGGCCGGCGGGCCGGTGACCGGCCCGCCGGCCGAGAGTCCTCCGGGCGGTCCGACGGCCCCTCGGCGCCCGTCGGACCGGCCCGGAGCCCGGGAACCGTCCCCCGGCAAGCGGAGCGCCGGCCCAGCACCACTGGACCGGCGACCGGGTGGCAGGGAAGCCGGACCGCACAGACACCGAAGGGCCCCCGCCCCGGCTCGCAGGCCGGGGCGAGGCCGGGCAGGCCTGTCCGGGCGGTCTGGGCGGGCCGGGGTGGGCCGGGCGGTCTGGGGGCGAGGGCGGGGCTGCTGGGCCGTTCACCGGCCTGTCGGCCGGTGCCGGGCCCTCACCACCGGCTCGGGTCCCGTCCGGCCGCTGAGGGGCGGCCCGAGGCTGCCGTAAGGTCTGTCGACCCGCAGCCGGGCCTGCCGGTGCGTCTGCCGGCCGGCGCCAGGCGGTGGACGGGGCGTGGGGTGCTGGGTACCTGTTCGTCGGGGTGGGGAGCCCGGTCACGGCCACCGGACCGACCGGACTGCCCAGACCACCCGGACCGACCGGGACTGCCGGACCGCCCAACAGGCGTCTGCCCGCTCCGCAGCCGAGCTGGCTGCCCGAGCGAGCCCACCCCAGGCAAGCCCCGACCTGAGTCAAAAGCCCAGCCTCCGACCAACCCACACCAAGGCTCACCTGCAAACCAAGGCCCACCCCACACCAAGGACCGGCCCTCCCCCCGCCCGCCGAAACCCAGCCGGCAAAGCAAAGGGCCAGGCACCCTTCCGGTGCCCGGCCCTGCTGCGTGGTGCCGCTCCGTCAGGAGCCGCCCTCACTTCTTGCGGCGGCGGCCGCCCTTCGCCTGCTTGCGGCGCTCCGCGCGCGTGAGGCCGTCGGACTCGGAGCGCACCGGCTCGTCGTCGCTGGCGAACTCGCCCTCGACGACACCGCCCTCCCCGTCCACGGTCGGCGCCGAGAAGTGCAGGTCACGCCGCTGCGGCGCGTCCAGACCCTTCGCGCGGATCTCCGGACGCGCGCCCGCCTGCGCGGGCACCGCGTCCTGCGGCGCCTTCTCCAGGGACGGCGCCGCCTCCTCGACGGGGACCTCCTCGACCTGCTGCTCGACCTGGACCTCCAGGTTGAACAGGTAGCCGACGGACTCCTCCTTGATGCCGTCCATCATCGCGGAGAACATGTCGAAGCCCTCGCGCTGGTACTCGACCAGCGGGTCCTTCTGCGCCATCGCGCGCAGGCCGATGCCCTCCTGGAGGTAGTCCATCTCGTAGAGGTGCTCGCGCCACTTGCGGTCGAGCACGGACAGCACCACCCGGCGCTCCAGCTCACGCATGATCTCCGAGCCGAGCTGCGTCTCACGCGCCTCGTACTGCTCGCGGATGTCGTCCTTGATGGAGTCACCGATGAACTCGGCCGTCAGACCCGCACGGTCCCCGGCGGCCTCCTCCAGCTCCTCCACGGTGACCTTCACCGGGTAGAGCTGCTTGAAGGCACCCCACAGCCGGTCGAGGTCCCAGTCCTCCGGGAAGCCCTCCGCGGTCTCCGCCTGGACGTAGGCGTCGATCGTGTCGTCCATGAAGTGCTGCACCTGCTCGTGCAGGTCCTCGCCCTCCAGGACGCGGCGCCGCTCGCCGTAGATGACCTCGCGCTGGCGGTTGAGGACCTCGTCGTACTTCAGGACGTTCTTACGGGTCTCGAAGTTCTGCTGCTCGACCTGCGACTGGGCGGAGGCGATCGCGCGGGTGACCATCTTGTTCTCGATGGGCACGTCGTCCGGCACGTTCGCCATGGACATCACGCGCTCGACCATCTGGGCCTTGAACAGGCGCATCAGGTCGTCGCCCAGCGAGAGGTAGAAACGGGACTCGCCGGGGTCGCCCTGACGGCCGGAGCGGCCGCGCAGCTGGTTGTCGATCCGGCGCGACTCGTGCCGCTCGGTGCCCAGCACGTAGAGGCCGCCGAGCTTCTCGACCTCGTCCTTCTCCGCCTTGACGGCCTGCTCGGCCTTCTCCAGCGCGGCGGGCAGGGCCGCCGCCCACTCCTCGATGTGCTCCTCGGGGTCGAGGCCGCGCTGGCGCAGCTCCGCCTCGGCGAGGTCCTCGGGGTTGCCGCCGAGCTTGATGTCCGTACCACGGCCGGCCATGTTCGTCGCGACCGTCACGGCGCCCTTGCGGCCGGCCTGGGCGACGATCGACGCCTCACGCTCGTGGTGCTTGGCGTTGAGCACCTCGTGCTGGATGCCGCGCTTGCTGAGCTGCTGCGAGAGGTACTCGGACTTCTCCACCGAGGTGGTGCCGACCAGGATCGGCTGGCCCTTCTCGTGCTTCTCCGCGATGTCGTCGACGACCGCCTCGAACTTGGCGATCTCGGTGCGGTAGATCAGGTCCGACTGGTCCTTGCGGACCATCGGCCTGTTCGTCGGGATCGGGACCACGCCGAGCTTGTAGATCTGGTGGAACTCGGCGGCCTCGGTCATCGCCGTACCGGTCATGCCGGAGAGCTTGTTGTACAGGCGGAAGAAGTTCTGCAGGGTGATCGTGGCGAGCGTCTGGTTCTCGTCCTTGATGTCCACCCCTTCCTTCGCCTCGATCGCCTGGTGCATGCCCTCGTTGTAACGGCGGCCGGCGAGGATACGGCCGGTGTGCTCGTCGACGATCATGACCTCGCCGTCGATGACGACGTAGTCCTTGTCCTTCTTGAACAGTTCCTTCGCCTTGATGGCGTTGTTCAGGTAACCGACGAGCGGGGTGTTCACCGACTCGTAGAGGTTGTCGATGCCCAGCCAGTCCTCGACCTTGGAGACGCCGGCCTCGTGGATGGCGACCGTGCGCTTCTTCTCGTCGACGTCGTAGTCGCCGGTCTCCTCGAGGCCCTTGAGCGGGTTGCCCGCCTCGCCCTTCTTCAGGCGGGTGACGAGTTTGGCGAAGTCGCCGTACCACTTCGTGGCCTGGTCGGCCGGGCCCGAGATGATCAGCGGCGTACGGGCCTCGTCGACGAGGATGGAGTCGACCTCGTCGACGATGGCGAAGTTGTGGCCGCGCTGGACCAGTTCGTCCTTCGACCAGGCCATGTTGTCGCGCAGGTAGTCGAAGCCGAACTCGTTGTTCGTGCCGTAGGTGATGTCGCAGGCGTACTGCTCGCGGCGCTGGGCCGGCGTCATGTTGGCGAGGATGCAGCCGACGTCCAGGCCCAGGAACTTGTGGACGCGGCCCATCATCTCGGAGTCGCGCTCGGCCAGGTAGTCGTTGACCGTGACGATGTGGACGCCGTCACCGGAGAGGGCGTTGAGGTAGGCGGGCAGGGTGCCGACGAGCGTCTTGCCCTCACCGGTCTTCATCTCGGCGACGTACCCCATGTGCAGGGCGGCGCCGCCCATCAGCTGCACGTCGTAGTGCCGCTGGCCCAGGACGCGCTTGGCCGCCTCGCGAACGGTGGCGAACGCCTCGGGCAGCAGGTCGTCCAGGCTCTCGCCATCGGCGTACCGCTGCTTGTACTCATCGGTGAGGGCCCGCAGCTCGGCGTCGGAGAGGTCGACGAAGTCCTCTTCGATGGAGTTGACCTGGCCCGCGATGCGGTGCAGCTTGCGCAGGATCTTGCCTTCGCCTGCACGCATGATCTTCGAGAGGACGGACACGGGGGTTGGTCTCCTTGCCGGTCGGGCCTGGGACGGTCGGGTTTCCATTTGGCTTGGCTGAGCAACGGCCATCGTATGCGAGGACCCCGCCCAGCCGGGAGTGCCTGCCGCGAGGGCACTCCCGCACTGCGATTCGCGTCGCCTTCGAAGAGGACAACGGACGGCGGGCGCGGATGGTGCCGCGTTCTTCCCGGGAATTGCGCGAATCGTGACCGTGCGCTCACCCAGGGAAACACGATGGCGTCCCGCGCGGCCGACGAGCAGAATCGGCCGATGGAACCCGTGACGCTCACCACCGGCCGCCTCGTCCTGCGCACCGTCGGCCCGAAGGACACCGACGCGGTGTACGCGGCCGCGCAGGACCCCGACATCCAGCGCTGGACCACCATCCCCTCCCCTTATCTGTACGAGCACGCGCGCGGCTTCACCGAGCAGATGGTGCCCGACGGCTGGCGCGACGGCTCGATGTTCACCTTCGGGCTCTTCCTGTCCGCACCCGCGCACGACCTCGTGGGCATGCTGGGCCTCACCCGGCGCTCCCTGGGGGAGGCCGAGATCGGCTTCTGGGCCACGAAGGAGCACCGCGGCCACGGCTACGTCACCGAGGCGTCCCGTGCCGCCGCCCGCTGGGCCTTCACCCACCTCGCCGTGGACCGGCTGGAGTGGCGGGCCGAGGTCGGCAACACCGCCTCCCGCGCGGTCGCCGAACGGGTGGGCTTCACCGTCGAAGGCACCCTGCGCTCCGCCCTGAACAACAAGGGGGTACGACGGGACTGCTGGGTGGGATCCCTGCTCCCCTCCGACCTCGAACTGGCCTCCACGGCCCCCTACCTGCCCGCCCGCTCCTGACCCCTGCCCTCGAACCCGCAGGTCGGGCCGTGCTGTCAGTGCCGGCCTCTATCGTGCCGACCATGACGACCGTGCCGCGCCCCACCACCGACCTGTCGGCGGACGAAGCCCGCCGCATCGCCCTGCGTGCCCAAGGCCTTCTCGGCGCCCCCGACCGCAGGTCCGGTGTGCGCGGCGTGCTGCGCCACCTCGGCGCGGTCCAGCTGGACACCATCTCGGTCCTCGCCCGCTCGCACGAACTCATCCCCTACGCCCGTCTCGGCGCGGTCGGCCGCCACAGCGTCGAGCAGGCCTACTGGAGCGGCACGCACGCCTTCGAGTACTGGTCGCACGCCGCCTGCCTCCTGCCCATCGAGGAGTGGCCCCACTTCGCCTTCCGCCGCCGCGCGTACCGCAACCGCCCGCACTGGAACCACCAGCTCCCCGAGGGCACCTACGACCAGGTGATCAAGCAGCTGACCACCGAAGGCCCGCTGACGGCGACGGAGTTGGGCGGCGCCAAGCGGACCAGCGAGTGGTGGGACTGGTCCGGGACCAAGGTCGCCGTCGAGCGCGCCCTGATGTACGGGGAGGTGGTCTGCGTCGAGCGCCGCGGCTGGAAGCGGGTGTACGACCTGGCCGAGCGCGCCGTCCCCCCGTCGCTGCTGCACGACGAGCTGGACGACGCCGAGTGCCTGCGCCGCCTGGTCCGGCTGGCCGGCCAGGCACTCGGCGTGGGCACTCGCGCGGACATCGCCGACTACCACCGCCTCAAGGGCGAGCAGGTCGAGGCGGTGATCGCCGACTCCGGGCTGGTCCCGGTCACCGTGGAGGGCTGGGGGAAGCCCGCCTGGGCGGACCCGGCGGCCCTGGAGACGGTCCCGCGCGGGCGCCACCGCACCACGCTGCTGTCCCCGTTCGACTCCCTGATCTGGGACCGGGCCCGCACCGAGCGGATCTTCGGCTTCACCCACCGCCTGGAGGCCTACGTCCCCCGGCCCAAGCGGATCCACGGCTACTTCGCGATGCCGGTGCTGGCGGGCGGCCGGCTGGTCGGCCGGGTGGACCCGGCCCGGCAGGGGAGCACGCTGGTGGCCAAGCAGGTCACCCTGAAGGATGCGAAGGCGGTCCCGGCGGTGGCCCAGGCCCTGGCCGAGGCGGCGAGCTGGGTGGAGGCCACGGAGGTGCGGGTGGAGCGCGTCGAGCCCGCGGAGCTGCGCGATGCGCTCACCCGGGAGGTGAGCGGGGCGGCGGCGGCCGCGCCGCGCTGAGCCGGCTCAGCGGATCTCGAGGATCTTCTCCCGCATCGCGTACACCACCGCTTCCATCCTGGAGTGCAGCTGCAGCTTCTCCAGGATGTTGCGGACGTGGTTCTTCACGGTGTTCTCGGAGATGAACAACTCCTTGGCGATGTCCCGGTTGTTCATGCCCGTGGCGACGAGCTTGAGGACCTCCAGCTCCCGGTCGGTCAGCCGGGGGGCGGGAACCAGGCGGCGCTCGTCGGTGCGCTGGATCATCGACTTGAACTCGGTGAGCAGCTTCGACGCCATGGAGGGGCTGATCTGCGACTGGCCGTCGGCCACGGCCCGGATGGCGGTGGACACCTCGTCCGTGGAGATCTCCTTGAGGAGGTAACCGGTCGCCCCCGCCTTGATCGCGTCGTAGAGGTCGGCCTCCTCGTCGCTGATCGTCAGCATGATGATCTTCGCGCTGGGGGCGACCTCCTTGATGGAGGTGCACGCCTCGATACCGCCGCGCCTCGGCATCCGTACGTCCATCAGCACGATGTCGGGCAGCAGGTCGGCGGCCTTGTCAACGGCCTCGGCGCCGTCTCCGGCCTCGCCGACGACCTGGATGTCCTCCTCGGCGGCGAGCACGATCTCCAGGCCGCGGCGGAAGAGGGCGTGGTCGTCCACGACCAGGACTCTGATCGGCTCCGCGCGGGTCACGCCCGCATCCGGGCCCAGGCCGGTGACACCGTGGCCGACGTCAGGGTCCCGCAACGGGCCGAAGCTGTCCGTCATCGTTGTTCCTCCCCCTCTGAGGCTGTGGCCCGGCGTGCGGTGACGAGGCCAACCCGAGGCAACTGCCCAGCCGTTGGGCCGTTGCGGCCATGATTCCATGTCCGGCAGCCACCGAGGTGACCAAGCGGTGCGCGAAGGGGTCGCACACCGGTGCCCCCGGGGGCGCACCCGCGCACTCCGGGGGCACCGGCTCGGCCGCCGGCCGCCGGGCGGGCCGTCAGCCGCCCAGGGTGCCGCCCGCCTCGGGAGAGTGCTCCTGGGTCACCATCGTGTCCGTCCGGAGGTGGATCACGCCGTAGTCGTAGGCGTGCCGCCGGTAGACGACGCTGGGTTCCTTCGTCTCGGAGTCCACGAACAGGTAGAAGTCGTGCCCGACCAGCTCCATCTCGTAGAGAGCCTGGTCGAGGGTCATCGGAGAGGCGACGTGGGTCTTCTCGCGGACGACGAGGGGGCCGTCCCCCTGCACCTCCAGCGAGCCGACCTTCTTCGTGGGCACCTGGCCGGCTTCTTCCGCGGCTGTCAGCCCGTGGCCGTTCAGCGTGGCCGCGCCCGGGACGTGGTCGGGAACCTCGGCCGCCGAGATGCGGCGCGCGCCCCGGCGCGAGAATCGCTTGTCGTGCTGCTTGCGCAGCCGGGCCCCCAGCTTCTCCGCGGCGAGGTCGAGTGCCGCGTACGGATCGCTGGCCGCTGCCTCCGCCCGGATCACCGGACCGCGGGAGCGGAGCGTGATCTCCACTCGGTCGCAGCGGTCGGCCTGCCGGGGGTTGGGCTCCTTGGACACCTCGACGTCGAGGCTGATCACCTTGCCGTCGAGCTTCTGGATCTTCTCCAGGTTCAGCTTCTCGGCCACGTGCTTGCGGAACCGCTCGGGCACCTCTGTCTTGCGGCCCTTGACGACGATGTCCACGCAGAACTCCGTTCCCGGATCGCTCCGCTTCGGCGGCGGAGCATCTCCCTTTCGCACCCGGTTCCGGTCAGTCCGGAACCTCGGACTCGGTGACGTCCACCTCCCCTTCCCCGCGGGCGAGATCTCCACCCTGCCGGTACGGAGATTGCGTAAAACCTGCAAACCCGCGGCACGGCATTCGGTTATGACGGGAACGGCCTGCACCTTTCCCTCACCACCCGAACATATCTCGCCAGGCGGGACGGCGTCACCCTCTACCGCGGCGTACCTCCATCCAGGTGAATTATCTCCCTCATTACCTGCAACGACGCATGTCCACTGTCAGTTCCGGTTTATTTCGAAGGAATCCGGAGAAGCGGCGACGACGGCCGCACCGATCACGTCACCTGCACCACCGGCTCCCGCCAATTCCCCTGTGCCGTACACCGGGTTCCCCTCCTTGCGCCGTGATACCGGCTTGCGTTCCCCCATCCCTTCCCGGACCCGCGCCGCGTACACGGCCGACCTCACCGCACGCGCCGCCTCCGCCAGGGAGGCCCCCGTCGTCATCAGGTCGTCGACCAGCACGACGGGCCCCTCCCGCAGCAACCGCGCACCGCCCGCGGCCACCTGAAGCGCACCCGCCAGGTTCTCCAGCCGCTGCCGGGAACCCAGCGTCGACTGGTCGGCCACGGCCCGCCGCTGCCGCAGCACGGCCAGGGCCCGGGCCGGCAGGCCCGACCGGCGCAGCTCACCGGCCGCCGCGAGCGCCATCCGCCGCACCGGATCGTGCCCCCTGGCCCGCACGGCACCGCGCGCCGACGGCACGGGCACCAGCAGCACCGGACCCGCCGAACCCTCGTGCGGCAGTCCCGCCCGTACAGCACCCGCCAGTGCTGTTCCCAGCGGGCCGGCGAGGGCCAGCGCGCCGCGCTCCTTGTGGGCGAGGAGCGCCGCCCTGACCTCGTCGGCGTACCGGGCCGCCGCGTGCACGGCCGGCAGGCCGGGCGGCTCCGGCACCGGACGCACCCGGCGCGGTGCGGCCCCGCCGAGGACGGCACGGCACCGGGGGCAGAGCACCGTGCGCGGCCTGCCGCAGCCTCCGCACTCGGCCGGCAGGACCAGGTCGGTGAAGTCCTGCCACCATCCGCGCATGACTCCACTGTGCCGACGCCCCGCCGCCCCCGCCACCCCTGTGGACAACGGACCGCGGCCCCCTGTGGACAACGCGTCCCCCGACGCTCAGAGCCTCACCCGTACGAGCCGGCGAGCGCACGGGCGGAGCAGGAGGCGGCAGGCCCAAAAGCCGTGACTCACCCCGGGTAGACGGGCGCCGCCCCCTCCTTGACCACCTTCTGCCACTGGGCCACGGACGACATCCGCACGAGCCCGTCCGCCTCCGAGTACGCCACCAGCGGCAGCCGCTCGTCCTCGGACGCGGCGATCGACTTCACCCCGGTGAGCGCGGCGGGCGCCGGAACGTCCGGTGTCGAACCGTCGACCTGGACGTACCGCATCGTCTGCACGCCCCCCTGCTCGCGTCCGGCGACCACCAGCCGGCTGTCACCCGCCCACGACATGGCGGTGACGTCCTCCATGTCGGGCGCGGCCGGGCGCAGCCCGAGCACGGACACCGCGGTCCGCTCCCCGTTCCTGCCGTCCCGTTCGATCCGTCCGACGAGCAGGGACTCGGTGCCGTCCTTGTGCTGCACGAGCAGCGCCACCCGCACGCCGTCGGCGGCCACCCGCACCGCGTCGACGCGCCCGTCCAGACCGGGCACCGTCACCTCGATCGGCCGGCCCTTCCCCTGCTCCAGCACCATCAGCCGCGGCCGGGCCGGATCCCGGTCGGCCACCCACAGGTCGCCCCGCGCGTCCCAGCTCGGCGCCGTCAGCCGGTCGTCCTCGGTCCTGCCGTCGCTGCGCAGCACCGCGTTCCCGAGCGTTCCCCCCTGCACCAGCGTCCCGACGTACAGGTCCTTGCGGTCGTTGCTCACGCCCGCGGCGGTGCGCTCGTCCCAGGCCACCGCGGCCGAGCTGAGCCGCTGCAGGCCCTCGCCCAGGCCTCCCGGCACCGGCTCCACGCTCGTCCCGGCAGTGCCGCCGAGGATCCGCACCAGCCTGCGCCTGTCGTCGAGGAAGTACAGGTACTCGGGCCGCTTGACGGGTCCGCGGGTGGCGACCGTGCGCGCCCGGTCCGCGCCGAGCGTGCACAGCGTGCTGCCGTCGGCCCGCTGCAACGCCACCGTCTCCACGGTCGGCGTCAGGTTCTGCACCGTGAACAGCACCTGGGCGGCCATCTCCCAGCACCGCTCGCTGCCGACCCCGGACGCCTTCTCGTTGAGCGGCACCGTCAGTCTGTTCTGGTCGTCGGGCGCCAGCGCTGTGACGTCGCGGCGCAGCGCCGTCCCGGTCGGGAAGCTCGACCTGACCACCCGGTCCAGCCACCGCGTCGGCCCGCTGATGACCGAGCGGACCACCCGCGTCATGGCGTCGACCCGCTGCCGTACGTACACCGGGTCGGCGACCGCCGTCGCCGGCCTGCCGTTCCCGCCCGCCGTGTTCGAGGCGAAGTAGTACTTGTTGACGGGCATGTAGTTGCGCTGGAAGTCGGAGCGGCCCATGAGGACGCCCTGCGGCGGTGTGTCGATGCGCCACTGCCCGGACTTCTTGTCGCGCGCCAGGTGCACCGACTGGCTGTAGCGGCCGTCGAGCGGCGTGTACGACTGCTGCTCGTCCACCCGGGCGACCTTGCTGCCGGTCAGCGTGAAGGCGTAGTCGCCGCTGTCCTCGTGCGCGGTGGCACGGTCGACCTCGATGTCCCACCCGTCGGCGAGCACGGTCGTGGACGACTCCGGCCGCCACTGCCGGGACGCGGTCGGCGTCAGATACTGGCGGGCCGTGGCGTACTGCGGGTCGTCGCTGGTCAGCGCCTCCAGGAAGCCCTGCACGATCTCCGCGGGCGGGGCGTTCTCCCGGGGCGGCATGGCGAACACCCGTACCTCGGTGTCCTGGCGGGGAGTGGACTCCACATCCCGCAGGTCCCCGCTGTCGGGCATCGAGGCGCACCCCGCCAGCAGCAGGATCCCCCAGGCGGCGCAGGCCACCGCGCGCATCGGCCGACGCCGCGCGCCCCCCTCGCGGTCAGCGCCCACGAAATGCCTCCCCTTGCTCCTTCACGCCCTGTGCCCCGGCGTCCCCCGGGCCCGCGGCCCCGCCCGCACGCTCCTGAGCGGGCGCCGGCTCCGCGGCCGGCGTGCTGTCCTGCCACCGGGCGCCCGGCCCCGGCCGGGGCACCACCCGCGCGCCGCTGCCGGGCAGCGCCGTCGGATCGGCGGTGGGGACCACCGCGGGCGGCCGGGCGGCTATCGGGTCCCTGCCCTGCACCGCGCCGCGGTCACCGGAGGGCTGCACGGGCACGGTGGCCCGCTTGCCGCCGCGCACCGCACCGGCCTCGCCGAGCCCCCGGTTGCGCCGCGAGTCCTTGGGCTCCAGCGGTATCGGCGATCCGCGCAGCGGCTCGTCCGCCGTCCTCGGGATCGTCAGCCGGAACTGCGAACCGCCGCCCGGCTCGCCCCACGCCTGCAGCCAGCCGCCGTGCAGCCGGGCGTCCTCCAGGGCGATCGACAGCCCCAGCCCCGTCCCGCCGGTGGTACGCGCGCGTGCCGGGTCGGCCCGCCAGAAACGGCTGAAGACCCGGGTCGCCTCCCCCGGCTTGAGCCCGACGCCGTAGTCGCGCACCGCGACCGCGACCGCGCCGCCCGCCGCGGCGAGCTTGACGACGACGTCCCGCCCGTCGCCGTGCTCGACGGCGTTGACGACGAGGTTGCGCAAGACCCGCTCCACCCGCCGGGCGTCGACCTCGGCGACCACGGGCTGCTGGTCACCGACGACGCGTATGCGCGTGCCCTTGCGCTCCGCGAGCGGCTCGGCACCGCTGACCACCCGCCGCACCACCTCCCGCAGGTCCACCGGCTCGGCCTCCAGCGCCGCCGCACCCGCGTCGAAGCGGCTGATCTCCAGGAGGTCAGACAGCAGCGACTCGAACCGGTCCACCTGGTCCAAGAGCAGCTCCGCCGACCGCGCGGTGACCGGGTCGAAGTCCTCCCGGGCCTCATGGATGACGTCGGCGGCCATCCGTACGGTCGTCAGCGGCGTCCGCAGCTCGTGCGAGACGTCGGAGACGAACCGGCGCTGCATCCGCGACAGGTCCTCCAGCTGGTTGATCTTCAGCTGGAGGTTCTGCGCCATCTTGTTGAAGGCCTCGCCCAGGCGCGCGATGTCGTCCTCGCCGGTGACCTTCATCCGCTCCTGCAGCCGCCCGGCCGACAGCCGCTCGGCGATCCCCGCAGCCATCCGCACCGGTGTGACCACCTGGCGCACCACCAGCCAGGCGATCGCCCCCAGCAGCACGACGACGAAGAGGCCGGCCGTGGCCAGCGTCCCCTTCACCAGGCTGAGCGACTTCTCCTCCTGGGTGAGCGGGAAGAGGTAGTACAGCTGGTACGGGTGCCCGTTGGGATCGTTGACCTGCTTGCCGATGACGAGGGCGGGCTGGGGCTCCTTGTCGGTGTCCTTGTAGACGATGCGCGTGTAGCTCTGGGCGGCGGTCATGCTGCCGTTGATCCGCGCCCGCAGGTCCTCGGGGACGCTCACGGTCGGATCCACCTGCCCGGAGGCGCGCGGACCGCGCCCCCCGGCGCCGTCGTCGCCCGCGGGCAGCGTGACCACGTCGAAGGCGCCCTGGCCGCCGCTGGAGAGCGACGAGACCAGCTCACTCATCCACGAGATGACGTTCTGCGAGGAGTGCCCGTCCGCGGGGGTGCCCGCGGCGTCGTCGCCGGTGCCGCTCGCCGCCTCGTCGGCCCGCTGCTTGGCCACCGCGAACCCGCCGGTGGCCTGGCTCTGCGACGCCTTGACCTTGGCCTCCAGCAGCCCGTTGCGCACCTGGCCGATGACGACGACGCCCAGCAGCAGCACGACGCCCAGCGACATCAGCAGCGTGGTCGCGACGACCTTCAGCTGGATGTTGCGCCGCCACAGCCGCATGACGGGCAGCAGCGGCCGGCGCACCCAGCGCAGCAGCAGCCGCAGGACCGGACTGCCCTGCACGCCGCCGTGCAGCAGTCCGCCCTCCAGGAGGTGGCCCCAGCGGGACCCCGCGCTCTTCCGGCCGACAGGCCGCCCGGCGCGGGACCCGGAGCGTCCGGGTGCCGAAGCGGCACTGTCCCCGGACACGTCAGCTCGGTCCGGCCTTGTAGCCGACACCACGGACGGTCACCACGATCTCCGGCTTCTCCGGGTCCTTCTCGACCTTGGAACGCAGCCGCTGGACATGCACGTTGACCAGGCGGGTGTCCGCCGCGTGGCGGTAGCCCCACACCTGCTCCAGGAGCACCTCGCGGGTGAACACCTGCCACGGCTTGCGGGCGAGCGCGACCAGCAGGTCGAACTCCAGCGGCGTCAGCGCGATCGACTGCCCGTCCCGCTTCACCGAATGGCCGGCCACGTCGATGACCAGGTCACCGATGGCCAGCTGCTCCGGGGCCGGCTCCTCCGACCTGCGCAGCCTCGCCCGGATCCGGGCGACCAGCTCCTTCGGCTTGAACGGCTTGACGATGTAGTCGTCCGCCCCCGACTCCAGGCCCACGACCACGTCCACGGTGTCGCTCTTGGCGGTCAGCATCACGATCGGCACCCCGGACTCCGCCCTGATCAGGCGGCAGACCTCGATGCCGTCGCGGCCGGGCAGCATCAGGTCGAGCAGCACCAGATCGGGCTTGCTCTCCCGGAAAGCGGCCAGCGCCTTGTCGCCGTCGGCTACGAAAGACGGCTCGAAACCCTCACCACGCAGCACGATTCCGAGCATCTCGGCCAGTGCGGTGTCGTCGTCGACGACAAGGACTCGTCCCTTCATGAACGACATCATCCCATTCTTGTAACGGTGGCGAAGATCCAGGTGAGACAGCTCACTGGCCTGTGACGATAGTCGTACGGAGTCACTACTGTCTGCCCTCGCCCGCGAACGGCCCCGCAGCGGAGCCGGCCGGCTACCCCGCCGCCCCCCGCCGCGACCTCGCGCACAGCTCGGCCAGCCCCTCGGCGGTCACCGGCGACACCGTGCCCTCCTCGGTGACGATCGCGGTCACCAGCTCCGGCGGCGTCACGTCGAACGCCGGGTTGTACGCCTGCGTGCCGAGCGGCGCCACGGGGATGCCGCCGGCCGCCCCCGTCACCGGGATCTGCGGGGCGATCAGCTCCGTCACCTCGTACCCGGGACGCTGCTCGACCTCGATGGACCCCCCGTCCGCCGTCTTCTCGTCCACCGTCGTCACCGGGGCGACCACGATGAACGGCACGTGGTGGTAGCGGGCGAGCACCGCGAGCGGATAACTCCCCACCTTGTTCGCCACCGACCCGTCCGCCGCGATGCGGTCCGCGCCGATCAGCACCGCGTCCACCTCACCCGCCGCGAACAGCGAACCGGCCGCGTTGTCCGTGAGCAGCGTGTACGCCAGACCGTGGCGGGCCGCCTCGTACGCCGTCAGACGCGCGCCCTGCAGCAGCGGACGGGTCTCGTCCACCCACAGCCGGCGCAGCCGGCCCTCCCGGTGGGCCGCCAGCGCCACCGCGAACGCCGTCCCCTCCCCGCCCGACACCAGCGACCCGGTGTTGCAGTGCGTGAGGACCCGGTGCCCACCGGCCGGCAGCAGCTCGTCCAGCAACGCCAGCCCGTGCTCGGCCATCCGCGCGCTCGCCCGCGCGTCCTCCTGGTGCAGCCGCTGCGCCGCGGCCAGCGCCGCAGGGGCGGCCAGCAGCGGATCACCCGTCTCGGCCAGGGCCGAGTGGTACGCGCACCGCGCCCGGTGCACGCCCAGGGAGAGGTTCACCGCGGTGGGACGCGCCGCGGCGAGCGCGTCGGCGGCGTCGTCCACGTCGAAACCGCGCGCGGCGGCCAGCGCGACGCCGTACGCACCGGCGATGCCCAGCAGCGGCGCCCCGCGCACGGCCAGCGACCGGATCGCCTCCACCAGAGCGGGCGCGTCCGTGCACACCAGCTCGACCTCCTCGGCGGGCAGCCTCGTCTGGTCCAGGAGGACCAGGACGGGGCCCTCGGGGGGCTCCTCCCAGCGGATGGCGGGAATCCCCGGCGGCCGGTTGTCCTCGCGGGTCTGCGCGTACTGATCAGCCATGCCGTCAGTGTTCCCCGTATCCCTCGGACAATGGAAGGCGCGCAGCCCGCACCGCGGCAGGTCACCCGAACACCGCCCCATGGCACGATGGCAGCCAACCTGCCGCCGCGCCCGCGGACGGGCACCATGAAGGAGCGACGATGAACGACACTCCGGGCTGGGCCTCGCCCGGATCCGCCCCGTCCGACGGGCAGGAGCCCGGCGCGTCCGGCCCTGCCGACGCCGCCGGCCGCCCCGACGCCGCACCGCCGGCCGAGCCCGCCCAGCCAGCGGACCGGCCGGGCGCGCAGCCGCAGGGCCCTGGCGTGAAGTGGTCCAAGGAGCAGCCACCGGCAGGCCAGTGGTCCGCACCCACGGGAGGCCCCGCCGCCCCCGCACCCGGCCAGACCCCGCCGCCCCCTCCTCCCGGCCCCGGCTGGGGCACCCAGCCCCCCGCGGGCGGCGGCTACGGCGGTCCGGGCGGCGGCTACGGCGGCTACCGGGGGCCCGGGGGATACGGAGGCCCCGGCGGTTACGGCGGTCCCGGAGGATACGGCGCCTGGGGTGCCGGCTGGGGCGGCCCCCCGCCCGCGGCCAAACCCGGTGTGATCCCGCTGCGCCCGCTCGGCCTCGGCGAGATCCTCGACGGCGCCGTGTCCACCATGCGCACCCACTGGCGCCCCGTGCTCGGCATCTCCCTGGTCATCGCGGTCGTCACCGAGATCGCCGTCATCCTGGTCCAGCGTCTGGCCCTGAACGGCATCGTCGACAGCGCGGCGCTCGACGACCCGGACGCAAGTCCCGGCGAACTGCTGCGCGCCATGGGCGACGGCCTGCTCGGATCCGGCATCCTCTTCGTGGTCGGCATCGTCGGTACCGTCCTCGCCACCGCCCTGCTCACCACCGTCACCAGCCGCGCGGTCCTCGGCAAGCCCGTGACCGTCCGCGAAGCCTGGCACGACGCCCGCCCCCAGATCCCCCGGCTGCTCGGCCTGGTCCTCCTGCTGCTGGTCATCTGCCTCGGCGTCTTCGCCGTGGGCACCGTCCCCGGCATCCTCGTCGCCGTCGGCGGATCCCCCGCCGGGGGCACCGCGATCGCCGTCCTCGGCGCCCTGGGCGCCGGCGTGGTCGCCATCTGGCTCGCGGTCCGCTACTGCCTCGCCTCGCCCGCTCTGATGCTCGAGAAGCAGGGCGTCAAGAAGGCGATGGGCCGCTCCGCCAAGCTGGTCCGCGGCTCCTGGTGGCGGATGTTCGGCATCCAGCTGCTGACCGCGCTCATCGTGAACATCATCTCCGCGATCATCGTCATCCCCTTCAGCCTCATCGCCTCCGCGTTCAGCGACGGCGGCCTCTCCGGGCTCCTGGACGGCAGCACCCAGCTCGGCTGGACGTACCTGGTCATCACCGGGGTCGGATCGGTGATCGGCTCCATGATCAAGTTCCCGATCACGGCCGGTGTCACCGTGCTCCTCTACATCGACCAGCGCATCCGCCGCGAGGCCCTCGACCTCGAACTGGCCCGCGTCGCAGGCGTCCAGGCGCACGGCTCGGGCGCACCCGCCTCGGGGAGCTGATGCCGTGAGCCTGCCGGGGGGAGTTCTCACAGCGCCACCCGCGCTCCCGCACGCCGCGGACCACGCCGACGGACCCCTGCGTGCCCTGCTGCACGCCGGCCACACCGCCGCCCTGGCCTCCACGGGCCCGGGCGGCGAACCGCCGGTGACCGTCCCACGCGACCCCGCGCGGGAGGCCGCCCGCCGCGAACTGTCCAAGCGGATGTACCACGAGAACGATCCCGGCCTGCTGCGGCGCGCCCTCGACCATTTCTGGGACTGGGTCGGCGGGCTCTTCGACTCCGCCTCCGCCACCACCCCCGGCGGACCCGTCGGCCTCGTCGTCGTCATCCTCGCCGTCCTCGCCGTGCTCGGCGCCCTGTGGTGGCGCCTGGGCGCACCCCGCCGCGAACCCGCCACGGCCCCCGCCCTGTTCGACGACCGCCCCCGCACCGCCGCCGAACACCGCGCCGCCGCCGAGGCACACGCGGCCCAGGGCCACTGGAACCAGGCCGTCCAGGAACGCATGCGCGCCCTCGTCCGCTCCCTGGAGGAACGCGCCCTCCTCGACGCGCGCCCCGGCCGCACCGCCGACGAGGCCGCGGCCGAGGCCGGCCGCACCCTGCCCGCCCACAGCGACCGGCTGCGCACCGCCGCCCGGGACTTCGACGACGTCACGTACGGCGGCCGGCAAGCGACCGAACAGTCGTACCAACGCATCGCCGCACTCGACCACGACCTGGAACAGACCCGGCCCCAGCTCGCCCCCAGCACACGGAGCACCACCCCGACCACCCCCCAGGGAACCGACCAGACCCGCCAGGGAGCCGCCGGATGACCCCCGAGGCCACCACCGCGGCCCCGCCCCCGGCCACCTCTGTCTCCCCCACCGCCCGCCAGACGTGGACCCGCGCGCGCGGCCTCCTGCTCGCCCTCGTCCTCCTCCTCGCCGCGGCCTTCGCCATCGCCGCCCTCCGCTCCGGCGACCAGCACGGCCGGCTCGACCCGCGCTCCGCCGACCCCCACGGCAGCCACGCCGTCGCCGCCCTCCTCGCCGACCACGCGGTCACCACACGCGTCGTCACCACCCTCGACCAGGCACGCGCCGCGGCCGGTCCCCGCACCACCCTGCTCGTCGCCGTCCCCGACCTGCTGACCCACGACCAGCAGACCCGGCTGCACGCCGCGACCACCCCCTCGGGCGGACGCACCGTCCTCGTCGCCCCCGACACCCCGTCCCTGGGCCGCCTGGCCCCCGGCGTCACGGCCGACCCCGCACCCGGCTTCGACACCGCCCTCGAACCCGGCTGCGCCCTGCCCGCCGCCCGCAGCGCAGGCTCCGCCGAACTGGGCGACGGCATCCGCTACTCCACCACCCTGCGCACCGCCGACACCTGCTACCCCAGCGACGGCCTGCCCACCCTCCTGCGCATCCCGCAGACCGCCGGCGGCGACACCGTCCTCCTCGGCGCACCCGACATCCTCTACAACACCCGCCTCGACCAGCAGGGCAACGCCTCGCTCGCCCTGCAGCTCCTCGGCTCCCGCCCCCATCTGGTCTGGTACCTCCCGTCGCTCACCGACGACTCGGCCCCCGCCACCGGCCGGCGCGGCTTCTTCGACCTGCTGCCCTCCGGCTGGCTCTGGGCCACCCTCCAGCTCTTCATCGCCGCCGCCCTGGCCGCCCTGTGGCGGGCACGCCGGTTCGGCCCCCTCGTGCCCGAAAAACTCCCCGTCGCGATCCGCGCCTCCGAAACCACCGAAGGCCGCGCCCGCCTCTACGCCAAGGTCAGCGCACGCGACCGCGCCGCCGCCGCTCTCCGCTCCGCCACCCGCACCCGCCTCGCCCCCCTCGTCGGTATCCCCGCCACCCAGGCGCACACGCCCGAGACCCTGCTCCCCGCCCTGTCCCACCGCCTCCACGGTGACGGACAGCCCCTGCACGACCTCCTCTTCGGCCCGCCGCCCGGCGACGACGCGGCCCTCGTCTCCCTCGCCGACCGACTCGACGCCCTCGAAAGAGAGGTACGCCGTCCATGATGGACCCGACCACTGACAACGCCGGGCACACCGGGGACGCGACCGCCGCCCGGTCCTCCCTGGAAGCCCTGCGCGCCGAGATCGCGAAGGCCGTGGTCGGCCAGGACCCCGCCGTGACCGGCCTCGTCGTCGCCCTGCTCTGCCGCGGCCACGTCCTGCTCGAAGGCGTCCCCGGGGTCGCCAAGACCCTCCTCGTCCGTACCCTGGCCGCCGCCCTCGAACTCGACACCAAGCGCGTCCAGTTCACCCCCGACCTCATGCCCAGCGACGTCACCGGCTCCCTCGTCTACGACGCCCGCACCACCCGGTTCTCCTTCCAGCCCGGTCCGGTCTTCACCAACCTCGTCCTCGCCGACGAGATCAACCGCACCCCGCCGAAGACCCAGTCCTCCCTGCTGGAAGCGATGGAGGAGCGCCAGGTCACCGTCGACGGCACCCCGCGCCCGCTGCCCGAGCCCTTCCTCGTCATCGCCACCCAGAACCCGGTCGAGTACGAGGGCACCTACCCCCTGCCCGAAGCACAGCTGGACCGTTTCCTCCTCAAACTGACCATCCCCCTGCCCTCCCGGCAGGACGAGATCGACGTCCTCACCCGGCACGCCGCCGGCTTCAACCCGCGCGACCTGCGCGCCGCCGGCGTACGCCCCGTGGCGGGCCCCGCCGACCTCGACGCGGCCCGCTCCGCCATCGCCAAGACCACCGTCTCCCCGGAGATCGCCGCCTACGTCGTCGACATCTGCCGCGCCACCCGCGAATCGCCGTCCCTCACCCTCGGCGTCTCCCCGCGCGGTGCCACGGCCCTGCTGTCGACCGCCCGCGCCTGGGCCTGGCTGACCGGCCGCGACTACGTCATCCCGGACGACGTCAAAGCACTCGCCCTGCCCACCCTGCGCCACCGCGTCCAACTGCGCCCCGAGGCGGAGATGGAAGGCGTCACCGCGGACTCGGTGATCACGACGATCCTCACCCACGTCCCGGTCCCCCGCTGATGGCCCTCACCGGACGCGCCGCCCTCCTCGCGGCCATCGGCTCCCTGCCCGTCGGCATCTGGGGCCCCGGCTGGACGGGCATCCTCGCCGTCAACGCACCCCTGGCCGTCGCCTGCGTCTGCGACTACGCCCTCGCCGCACCGGTACGCCGCCTCGGCCTGACCCGCACCGGCGACACTTCCGTACGCCTGGGCGAGACCGCCGACGTCACCCTCACCGTCACCAATCCCTCGGGCCGCCCGCTGCGGGCCCGGCTCCGCGACGCCTGGCCGCCCAGCAGCTGGCAGCCCGGCGCGGAGACCGGGGCATCACGTCACCGAGTGGTGATCCCGGCCGGTGAACGCCGCCGCGTCACGGCCCGTCTGCGCCCCGCCCGCCGCGGCGACCGCCAGGCCGACCGCGTCACCATCCGCTCCTACGGCCCCCTCGGCCTGTTCGCCCGTCAGGGCACGCACAAGGTCCCCTGGACCGTCCGCGTCCTGCCCCCGTTCACCAGCCGAAAGCACCTGCCCTCGAAACTGGCCCGGCTGCGGGAACTGGACGGCCGCACCAGCGTCCTCACCCGCGGCGAAGGCACCGAATTCGACAGCCTGCGCGAGTACGTCCCCGGCGACGACACCCGTTCCATCGACTGGCGTGCCACAGCCCGGCAGTCCGCGGTCGCCGTACGCACCTGGCGCCCCGAACGCGACCGGCACGTCCTGCTGGTCCTCGACACGGGCCGCACCTCCGCCGGCCGTGTGGGCGACGCACCCCGCTTGGACGCCGCCATGGACGCCGCCCTGCTCCTGGCAGCCCTCGCATCCCGGGCGGGCGACCGCGTCGACCTCCTGGCCTACGACCGCCGGGTCCGCGCCCTCGTCCAGGGCCGCGCCGCGGGCCTGCTCCTCCCGTCCCTGGTCGACGCCATGGCGACGGTGGAACCGGAACTCGTCGAGACCGACGCGCGAGGCCTCGTGGCGACAGCGCTCCGCACGACGTCCCGCCGTTCTCTGATCGTCCTGCTCACCGGCCTGGACGCGGCACCGGTCGAAGAGGGCCTGCTGCCCGTCCTCCCCCAGCTCACCCGACGGCACACGGTGCTGGTCGCGTCGGTCGCGGACCCGTACGTGGCCCGGATGGCAGCGGCCCGCGGAAGCACCGAGGCGGTGTACGAGGCCGCGGCAGCGGCCCAGTCGCAGGGCGAACGCCGGCGCACCGCGGAACAACTCCGTCGGCAGGGCGTCACGGTCGTGGACGCCACCCCGGAGGACCTGGCACCGGCATTGGCGGACGCATATCTGGCCCTGAAATCGGCGGGGCGGCTCTGACGGGAAGCAGGGGCGTACGGACGCGGGCCGACCGCCCTGAAAAACCCCTGAAAACGCAGAAAACCCCGCACCGTGAGGTGCGGGGTTTTCCCTAAAATTTGTTCGGCGGTGTCCTACTCTCCCACAGGGTCCCCCCTGCAGTACCATCGGCGCTGTAAGGCTTAGCTTCCGGGTTCGGAATGTAACCGGGCGTTTCCCTCACGCTATGACCACCGAAACACTATGAAACTGTCAACCGCACCACACCGTGACCTGGCATGGGGTTGTTCGTGGTTTCAGAACCAACACAGTGGACGCGAGCAACTGAGGACAAGCCCTCGGCCTATTAGTACCGGTCACCTCCACACGTTACCGTGCTTCCAGATCCGGCCTATCAACCCAGTCGTCTACTGGGAGCCTTACCCCATCAAGTGGGTGGGAGTCCTCATCTCGAAGCAGGCTTCCCGCTTAGATGCTTTCAGCGGTTATCCCTCCCGAACGTAGCCAACCAGCCATGCCCTTGGCAGAACAACTGGCACACCAGAGGTTCGTCCGTCCCGGTCCTCTCGTACTAGGGACAGCCCTTCTCAAGACTCCTACGCGCACAGCGGATAGGGACCGAACTGTCTCACGACGTTCTAAACCCAGCTCGCGTACCGCTTTAATGGGCGAACAGCCCAACCCTTGGGACCGACTCCAGCCCCAGGATGCGACGAGCCGACATCGAGGTGCCAAACCATCCCGTCGATATGGACTCTTGGGGAAGATCAGCCTGTTATCCCCGGGGTACCTTTTATCCGTTGAGCGACGGCGCTTCCACAAGCCACCGCCGGATCACTAGTCCCGACTTTCGTCCCTGCTCGACCCGTCGGTCTCACAGTCAAGCTCCCTTGTGCACTTACACTCAACACCTGATTGCCAACCAGGCTGAGGGAACCTTTGGGCGCCTCCGTTACCCTTTAGGAGGCAACCGCCCCAGTTAAACTACCCATCAGACACTGTCCCTGATCCGGATCACGGACCCAGGTTAGACATCCAGCACGACCAGACTGGTATTTCAACGACGACTCCACACACACTGGCGTGCATGCTTCAAAGTCTCCCAGCTATCCTACACAAGCCGAACCGAACACCAATATCAAACTGTAGTAAAGGTCCCGGGGTCTTTCCGTCCTGCTGCGCGAAACGAGCATCTTTACTCGTAGTGCAATTTCACCGGGCCTATGGTTGAGACAGTCGAGAAGTCGTTACGCCATTCGTGCAGGTCGGAACTTACCCGACAAGGAATTTCGCTACCTTAGGATGGTTATAGTTACCACCGCCGTTTACTGGCGCTTAAGTTCTCAGCTTCGCCCCACCGAAATGGAGCTAACCGGTCCCCTTAACGTTCCAGCACCGGGCAGGCGTCAGTCCGTATACATCGCCTTACGGCTTCGCACGGACCTGTGTTTTTAGTAAACAGTCGCTTCTCGCTGGTCTCTGCGGCCACCCCCAGCTCACGGAGTAAATCCGATCACCGAGCGTGGCCCCCCTTCTCCCGAAGTTACGGGGGCATTTTGCCGAGTTCCTTAACCATAGTTCACCCGAACGCCTCGGTATTCTCTACCTGACCACCTGAGTCGGTTTAGGGTACGGGCCGCCATGAAACTCGCTAGAGGCTTTTCTCGACAGCATAGGATCATCCACTTCACCACAATCGGCTCGGCATCAGGTCTCAGCCACAAGTGCGACGGATTTACCTATCGCACGGCCTACACCCTTACCCCGGGACAACCACCGCCCGGGATGGACTACCTTCCTGCGTCACCCCATCACTCACCTACTAACCGCTTGGGCCGGCGGCTCCACCACTCCCCTCAACTCCGAAGAGATCAGGGCGGCTTCACGGCCTTAGCATCACGATGCTCGATGTTTGACGCTTCACAGCGGGTACCGGAATATCAACCGGTTATCCATCGACTACGCCTGTCGGCCTCGCCTTAGGTCCCGACTTACCCTGGGCAGATCAGCTTGACCCAGGAACCCTTAGTCAATCGGCGCACACGTTTCTCACGTGTGAATCGCTACTCATGCCTGCATTCTCACTCGTCAACCGTCCACAACTACCTTCCGGTGCTGCTTCACCCGGCAGACGACGCTCCCCTACCCATCACAGCCGCCGTTGGGCGTATATGCTGCAATGACACGACTTCGGCGGTACGCTTGAGCCCCGCTACATTGTCGGCGCGGAATCACTAGACCAGTGAGCTATTACGCACTCTTTCAAGGGTGGCTGCTTCTAAGCCAACCTCCTGGTTGTCTCTGCGACTCCACATCCTTTCCCACTTAGCGTACGCTTAGGGGCCTTAGTCGATGCTCTGGGCTGTTTCCCTCTCGACCATGGAGCTTATCCCCCACAGTCTCACTGCCGCGCTCTCACTTACCGGCATTCGGAGTTTGGCTAAGGTCAGTAACCCGGTAGGGCCCATCGCCTATCCAGTGCTCTACCTCCGGCAAGAAACACACGACGCTGCACCTAAATGCATTTCGGGGAGAACCAGCTATCACGGAGTTTGATTGGCCTTTCACCCCTAACCACAGGTCATCCCCCAGGTTTTCAACCCTGGTGGGTTCGGTCCTCCACGAAGTCTTACCTCCGCTTCAACCTGCCCATGGCTAGATCACTCCGCTTCGGGTCTTGAGCGTGCTACTGAAACGCCCTGTTCGGACTCGCTTTCGCTACGGCTACCCCACCCGGGTTAACCTCGCAACACACCGCAAACTCGCAGGCTCATTCTTCAAAAGGCACGCAGTCACGAGAATGTGCAAGCACATTCCGACGCTCCCACGGCTTGTAGGCACACGGTTTCAGGTACTATTTCACTCCCCTCCCGGGGTACTTTTCACCATTCCCTCACGGTACTATCCGCTATCGGTCACCAGGGAATATTTAGGCTTAGCGGGTGGTCCCGCCAGATTCACACGGGATTTCTCGGGCCCCGTGCTACTTGGGTGTCTCTCAAACGAGCCGCTGACGTTTCGACTACGGGGGTCTTACCCTCTACGCCGGACCTTTCGCATGTCCTTCGCCTACATCAACGGTTTCTGACTCGTCCTGTCGCCGGCAGACGACAGAAGAGAGATCCCACAACCCCGTATACGCAACCCCTGCCGGGTCTCACACGCATACGGTTTGGCCTCATCCGGTTTCGCTCGCCACTACTCCCGGAATCACGGTTGTTTTCTCTTCCTGCGGGTACTGAGATGTTTCACTTCCCCGCGTTCCCTCCACACTGCCTATGTGTTCAGCAGCGGGTGACAGCCCATGACGACTGCCGGGTTTCCCCATTCGGAAACCCCCGGATCAAAGCCTGGTTGACGACTCCCCGGGGACTATCGTGGCCTCCCACGTCCTTCATCGGTTCCTGGTGCCAAGGCATCCACCGTGCGCCCTTAAAAACTTGGCCACAGATGCTCGCGTCCACTGTGCAGTTCTCAAACAACGACCAACCACCCATCACCCCGGGAACAACATCCCGAGTGCACTGGGGCCGGCATCCCGAAGGACGAGCAACGCTCGCACCCTCAGACACCCAACAGCGTGCCCGACACGACCAGCCGTCCAGATCAGCGTTCCACACTCCGAAGAGCAGTACTAGCGCCTGGCCCATCCTGGACCGTGCCGAGTAGTCAACGTTCCACCCATGAGCAACCAGCATCAGACATTCGCTGATGTACTGGCCCCTGGACCGCCGAAGCGGCCTAGAAGTGCTCCTTAGAAAGGAGGTGATCCAGCCGCACCTTCCGGTACGGCTACCTTGTTACGACTTCGTCCCAATCGCCAGTCCCACCTTCGACAGCTCCCTCCCACAAGGGGTTGGGCCACCGGCTTCGGGTGTTACCGACTTTCGTGACGTGACGGGCGGTGTGTACAAGGCCCGGGAACGTATTCACCGCAGCAATGCTGATCTGCGATTACTAGCGACTCCGACTTCATGGGGTCGAGTTGCAGACCCCAATCCGAACTGAGACCGGCTTTTTGAGATTCGCTCCACCTCACGGTATCGCAGCTCATTGTACCGGCCATTGTAGCACGTGTGCAGCCCAAGACATAAGGGGCATGATGACTTGACGTCGTCCCCACCTTCCTCCGAGTTGACCCCGGCGGTCTCCCGTGAGTCCCCAGCACCACAAGGGCCTGCTGGCAACACGGGACAAGGGTTGCGCTCGTTGCGGGACTTAACCCAACATCTCACGACACGAGCTGACGACAGCCATGCACCACCTGTACACCGACCACAAGGGGGACCCTGTCTCCAGGGTTTTCCGGTGTATGTCAAGCCTTGGTAAGGTTCTTCGCGTTGCGTCGAATTAAGCCACATGCTCCGCCGCTTGTGCGGGCCCCCGTCAATTCCTTTGAGTTTTAGCCTTGCGGCCGTACTCCCCAGGCGGGGCACTTAATGCGTTAGCTGCGGCACGGACGACGTGGAATGTCGCCCACACCTAGTGCCCACCGTTTACGGCGTGGACTACCAGGGTATCTAATCCTGTTCGCTCCCCACGCTTTCGCTCCTCAGCGTCAGTATCGGCCCAGAGATCCGCCTTCGCCACCGGTGTTCCTCCTGATATCTGCGCATTTCACCGCTACACCAGGAATTCCGATCTCCCCTACCGAACTCTAGCCTGCCCGTATCGACTGCAGACCCGGGGTTAAGCCCCGGGCTTTCACAACCGACGTGACAAGCCGCCTACGAGCTCTTTACGCCCAATAATTCCGGACAACGCTTGCGCCCTACGTATTACCGCGGCTGCTGGCACGTAGTTAGCCGGCGCTTCTTCTGCAGGTACCGTCACTTTCGCTTCTTCCCTGCTGAAAGAGGTTTACAACCCGAAGGCCGTCATCCCTCACGCGGCGTCGCTGCATCAGGCTTTCGCCCATTGTGCAATATTCCCCACTGCTGCCTCCCGTAGGAGTCTGGGCCGTGTCTCAGTCCCAGTGTGGCCGGTCGCCCTCTCAGGCCGGCTACCCGTCGTCGCCTTGGTGAGCCGTTACCTCACCAACAAGCTGATAGGCCGCGGGCTCATCCTGCACCGCCGGAGCTTTACAGCCTCCAAGATGCCTTGGAGACTCATATCCGGTATTAGACCCCGTTTCCAGGGCTTGTCCCAGAGTGCAGGGCAGATTGCCCACGTGTTACTCACCCGTTCGCCACTAATCCCCACCGAAGTGGTTCATCGTTCGACTTGCATGTGTTAAGCACGCCGCCAGCGTTCGTCCTGAGCCAGGATCAAACTCTCCGTGAATGTTTACCGGTAATCCGGTGCAACACCACGAGAGCGGAACCAGAAGAAGGAATGTTCTCCCGATTCACAGCGTCCTCGCTGTGTTTTTTCAAAGGAACCTCGACCATCGGATGATTCCGACGGACGGGGTATCAACATATCTGGCGTTGACTTTTGGCACGCTGTTGAGTTCTCAAGGAACGGACGCTTCCTTTGTACTCACCCTCTCGGGCTTTCCTCCGGGCGCTTCCCTTCGGTCTTGCGTTTCCGACTCTATCAGATCTTTCCGATCCGATTTCCTCGGTGCTTTCCAGGTTGCCGCTCCGCTTTCGCGTCGCGTTTCCCTTTCCGGCGGTTCCGACTTTATCAGAAGTTCTCAGCCGGTCTGACCGGGCTTCGTTTTCCGATTCATCGGGGGCTTCATCGAAATCGATATCGACTCCGGAAGCAGATAGATGTTCACCGTCACCCATCTGGACGCTAGGTCCAGCTCCAGGCAACTGTTCGAATCTACCTCCCCACCCGCTCCGTGTCAACGGCTCCGGTGGGGCGAAGAGGAGACTAGCAGCTCAGCGGGCCGAAACGCACATCAGGCAGCCGTCGGCACGCTGGCGCTTCGCTCGGTCGGCGCCACGTCGCCCGTGCCGCCGGCGCGCGCTGCACGGCCGCCCAGGACGTAGACGTACGTCAGAAAGGCCAGTTCGGCGGCGATTCCGATGGCGATACGGGCCCAGGTGGGAAGGCCGGAAGGGGTGACGAAGCCTTCGATGGCGCCGGAGACGAACAGGACGAGGGCCAGCCCGACGGCCATGCCCACGGCTGCCCGCCCCTCTTCCGCCAGAGCGGCGCGGCGCGTGCGCGGGCCGGGGTCGATGAGGGTCCAGCCGAGGCGCAGTCCCGTACCGGCGGCCACGAAGACCGCCGTCAGTTCGAGCAGGCCGTGCGGCAGGACCAGGCCGAGGAAAGTGTCGAGCCGGCCTGCCGAGGACATCAGCCCGATGCCGACACCCAGGTTGAGCATGTTCTCGAAGAGGATCCACAGGACGGGCAGCCCCAGGAAGACGCCCAGGACCAGGCACATGGCGGCGGCCTGGGCGTTGTTCGTCCACACCTGGGCGGCGAAGGCGGTCGCGGGGTGATCCGAGTAGTAGGTCTCGTACTCGCCGCCGGGGCGGGTGAGCTGCCGTAGCTCATTGGGGGCCGCGATGGCTGCCTGTACCGCCGGGTGGGCGCCGATCCACCAGCCGAGGAGTGCGGCGACTGCGGTGGAGAGCAGTGCCGTGGGCACCCACCAGTGACGCGCTCGGTAGACCGCCGCCGGGAAGCCCTCCAGCAGGAACCGGGTGACGTCGCGCCACGAGGCCCGGCGGGTGCCGGTCACGGTCCCGCGCGCGCGGGCGACGAGCTGGCTGAGGCGGCCGGTGAGCAGCGGGTCGGGGGCGCCGGACCGGATCAGCGACAGGTGGGTGGCCGCACGCTGGTAGAGGACGATCAGTTCGTCGGCCTCCGCGCCGGTGAGACGGCGTCGGCGGCCCAGCAGGACTTCCAGGCGGTCCCACTCGGCTCGGTGGGCGGAGACGAAGACGTCCAGGTCCATCGTGTCTGCCTGCTCCTCGGCTGGTCGGTCGGCGGCCCGTCGGTTCTGTCAACTTGTCCTACTGCGACGGGGCGGCCCTCAGCTTGGCAGACTGGCGGTCTTCGGGGGCAGGCCAGGGAAGGGTGGCGGGGCGTGAGTGAGCTGGTGACGGGTGAGGCGGTGGCGCTGGAGCTGCGTCCGGCGAGGCTGCCCAGCAGGGCGCTGGCCGTGCTGCTCGACCTCGTCGTGACCCTGGCCGTCTATGTCGCGGTGAGCGTGGGGCTGCTGGCCGCCACGGCCTCACTGGACGAGGCGGCCGGCGTCGCGGTGTCGATCGCCGCCTTCGTTCTCGTGCTGGTGGGCGGGCCGATCGCGGTCGAGACGCTCAGTCACGGGCGAAGTCTCGGAAAGCTGGCGTGCGGACTGCGCGTCGTCCGGGACGACGGCGGGCCGATCCGGTTCCGGCATGCGCTGGTGCGGGGCGCGATCGGCGTGGTGGAGATCCTGATGACGTTCGGTGTCGTCGCCTGCATCGCTTCGCTGGTGTCGGCGCGGGGGCGGCGGCTGGGCGACGTGTTCGCGGGGACGCTCGTCGTACGGGAGCGGGTTCCGGCCGGCCGGGCCGCCCTCGTACCGCCTCCACCGCCGTGGCTGGCCGGACGGTTCTCGGCGCTCGACCTGTCGGCGGTGCCGGACGGGCTGTGGCTGGCGGTGCGCCAGTTCCTGACGCGGATGCAGCAGATGGATCCGGAGATCGCCTGGGGCATGGGGCAGCGTCTCGCCGGGGACCTCGCCGCCCGCACCGGGACTCCCGCGCCGGACGGGGTTCCGCCGGCGATGTATCTGGCGGCGGTGTTGCAGGAGCGGCAGGTCCGGGAGGCCCGGCGGGCCTTCGGCGGCTCTCCCGGTGATCCTTCCGCGGGCTTTCCGCCGGCCGCCTCCGCGTCGGCCGGCTTCTCGGCGGGCGGCTTTCCGGCGGGCGGCTTCCCCGCGGCCGGCTTGCCTTCGGCGCAGGTTCCGCAGGCGCCGGGGGTTCCGCAGGCACCGGAGGTCCCGCAGGTGCCGGTCGTGCCGCCGTCGGCGGCCGGCCCGCTCCGGGACGCGGGCGCTGCTGAGCCGCCCGCCACGGGGTTCGTGCCTCCCGCGTGACCGGTCAGGGGGCGAAGACGGACGGCGGTGTCTGGAGGTCCTCCAGCTCGATGCCGGGGGCGGCCAGGACCACGTCGCCGGCCAGGTGCACGGTGTGCCGCTCTCCCGTGTCCAGGGCTGTGACCTGGTATTCGTCCACGATCAGGGGGCCGTTGTCAGTGGCGTGTGCTTCTCTGTCCACCAGGGCCCAGGACTGGTCCACGGTGCGGGGGGCGAGGACCGGATCCGTGAAGGCGACGAGGCGTACGCGGGTGGCGGAGGCCGAGGGGGTGAGGCGCAGGCGACGAGCGGTGGCGACGAGGAACGCGGGGGACGTCCCGGTGAAGGCGTGGGCGCGCACATTGCCTTCGGCGGCGTCGGTTCCGGTGGGGGCGGTGCGCACCCAGGTGACGCCGTCGAGGGCGGCGCCGCGCACCTGCCATCCGCCCGCGTGGAGCTCGAGGCGGAGCGGGCGGCCGAGTTCGTCGAGTGCGAGGTCGACCGAGCCGCGGTGATCGCCCGAGGGGGTGGTGACCTGGGAGACGTAGCGCCAGCCCGAAGGGCCCGGGGCGCACTGGAAGTGTTCTTCCGCGAGGGGGGTGTGATCGTGCGGATCGTGGAGCGAATAGCGGCCGCGGGGCATGGGGTTCCTGGGGCTTGACGGGGCCGGGCCGGTCCGGTCGACGGGCGGCCAACGGGGCAGGCCCCCGGCACGGGGGTGCGGGGGCCTGCCTCGGAGGAACCGGGGAACCGGGCGAGCCGGGTGCGGCTCGCGGACCGGTCCTGGGGTTCGGTCCGTGGGGTCGGTCAGTAGCGGTAGTGGTCCGCCTTGTACGGGCCGTCGACCTCCACACCGATGTACGCCGCCTGCTCCGGGCGCAGCCGGGTCAGCTTGACGCCGAGCGCGTCCAGGTGGAGGCGGGCGACCTTCTCGTCGAGGTGCTTGGGCAGCACGTAGACGCCGGTCGGGTACTCGTCGGGCTTGGTGAACAGCTCGATCTGGGCCAGGGTCTGGTCGGCGAAGGAGTTGGACATCACGAACGACGGGTGACCGGTGGCGTTGCCCAGGTTGAGCAGGCGGCCCTCGGACAGCACGATGATGACCTTGCCGTCCGGGAAGGTCCAGGTGTGGACCTGCGGCTTGACCTCGTCCTTGACGATGCCGGGGATCTTCGCCAGGCCGGCCATGTCGATCTCGTTGTCGAAGTGGCCGATGTTGCCGACGATCGCCTGGTGCTTCATCTTCGCCATGTCGGAGGCGAGGATGATGTCCTTGTTGCCGGTGGTGGTGACGAAGATGTCAGCGGTCTCGACGACCTCGTCCAGGGTGGTGACCTGGTAGCCGTCCATCGCCGCCTGCAGGGCGCAGATCGGGTCGATCTCGGTGATGATCACGCGGGCGCCCTGGCCGCGCAGCGACTCCGCGCAGCCCTTGCCCACGTCGCCGTAGCCGCAGACGACGGCGGTCTTGCCGCCGATCAGGACATCGGTGGCACGGTTGATGCCGTCGACCAGGGAGTGCCGGCAGCCGTACTTGTTGTCGAACTTCGACTTCGTCACGGCGTCGTTGACGTTGATCGCCGGGAAGAGGAGGGTGCCCTCGCGCTGCATCTCGTACAGCCGGTGCACGCCGGTGGTGGTCTCCTCCGTCACGCCGCGGATCTCGGAGGCCAGCTGGGTCCACTTCCGGGGGTTCTCGCCCAGGGTGCGGGTCAGCAGCTGGAGGATGACGCGGTGCTCGTCGGACTCGGCGGTGTCGACCGAGGGGACCTTGCCGTCCTTCTCGTACTCGACGCCCTTGTGGACCAGGAGGGTGGCGTCACCGCCGTCGTCCAGGATCATGTTCGGGCCGCCGGTGGCGGCGTCGGGCCAGGTGAGCGCCTGCTCCGTGCACCACCAGTACTCCTCCAGGCTCTCGCCCTTCCAGGCGAAGACCGGAACGCCCTGGGGGTTCTCCGGGGTGCCGTGCGGGCCGACCGCGATGGCGGCGGCGGCGTGGTCCTGGGTGGAGAAGATGTTGCACGACGCCCAGCGGACACGGGCGCCCAGCGCCACCAGGGTCTCGATCAGCACGGCCGTCTGCACGGTCATGTGCAGGGAGCCGGTGATGCGGGCGCCCTGCAGGGGCTGCGTCTCCGCGTACTCCTTGCGGATCGCCATCAGGCCGGGCATCTCGTGCTCGGCGAGGGTGATCTCCTTGCGGCCGAACTCGGCCAGGGACAGGTCGGCGACCTTGAAGTCCTGTCGGCTGTCGACAGTCGTCATTACGGGCTGCTCCTCGGGATCGGGTCGAGGTGGGTACGGCTGACCTGCGCGGCGGCGGACACAGGAGTGCCCGAGGAGGACACAGGCATGCCCGCGTGCGCGCAGCGCAGTCCGTCGGAGGCCCTCTCTCCCTCGGCCGGCCCGTCCTCGGGCCGCCCGACCGCCATCAGCAGCGACGTCTGGCTCCGTCCCAAGCTACACCGCGGATGCGGGCGGACCCAGTCCGCCTCCGCACGGATCGGGCCGTTCGTGGGGTCAGTGTCCGCCGCCGGTGTGGGGGTTCGGGCCGCCCGGGGTGGCCTCCGGATCCGGGCCCTTGGCGGCCTCGGCCTCGCTGTAGATGTCGGGTTCGAGGTAGATGACGCGAGCGATGGGGACGGCGGTGCGGATGCGGGCCTCGGCGGCGTCGATGGCGGCGGCGACCTCGGCGGCGGTGTCGTCGTGCCGCACGGCGATCTTGGCGGCGACGAGCAGTTCCTCGGGACCGAGGTGGAGGGTGCGCATGTGGATGATCCCGGTGACGGTGTCGCCGTCGACGGTGGCGGTCTTGATCTCCTCGACGACGTCGGCGCCTGCGGACTCACCGAGCAGCAGGGACTTGGTCTCGGCGGCCAGCACGAGGGCGATCAGGACGAGCAGCACACCGATGCAGACGGTGCCGATGCCGTCCCAGACGCCGTTGCCGGTGAGCAGGGCGAGTCCGACGCCGCCCAGGGCGAGGACGAGACCGATCAGGGCGCCGAAGTCCTCCAGGAGGACGACGGGCAGCTCGGGTGCCTTGGCGCGGCGGATGAACTGCGCCCAGGAGAGCTTGCCACGCAGTTCGCTGGACTCCTTGATGGCCGTGCGGAAGGAGAAGCCCTCGGCGCAGATCGCGAAGGCGAGGACGGCCACCGGCCAGTACCAGTTCTCCAGTTCGTGCGGGTGGCTGATCTTCTCGTAGCCCTCGTAGATGGCGAACATGCCGCCGATGGAGAACAGCACGATGGAGACGAGGAAGGCGTAGATGTAGCGCTCGCGGCCGTAGCCGAACGGGTGCTGTTCGGTCGCCTCGCGCTGGGCCTTCTTGCCGCCGATCAGCAGCAGGAACTGGTTGCCCGAGTCGGCGACCGAGTGCACGCCCTCGGCGAGCATCGACGAGGAGCCGCTGAAGGCGAAGGCCACGAACTTCGTTACCGCGATCGCGAGGTTGGCGCCGAGTGCCGCCACGATCGCCCTGGTGCCGCCTGACGCGCTCATGTTGTCCGGGGTGTCCCTTCGCCTTCGTATCGCCTTCGTACGCGTGCGCGCACAGGGCATGTGCGCGTGCGCGGGGGTGCCGCACGGGGCGGTGCGTGCCCGGGGAGGGCGCACGCGTCCGTTGTGCCGTACGCGTCCGTCCCCGGCCCGGGCCTTTGCCCGCCCTTTGCCGGGGGGCCATTGTTGCAGCCCCGTCCGGCAGGGGTGCGGGCGGTCAGGTGGCGCGGGTCACACGACGACCGTGGCGCGGAAGACGGTGCCCGCCCCGAGGACCTCGGCCTTCTCGCCGGCCGGGACGAACACGGACTGGCCGGGGGTGAGTTCCTGCTCGCCGGCCCGTACGGAGCCTGCCGTGCAGAGCAGGATCTGCGGGGTGCGCAGGGTGAGGTCGTGGGCCGGGGCGCCCCCGGGGAGGACGTACCGGGAGAGCCGGAACTCGTCGATGGGGGTCTCGTAGACCTCCTCGCCGTCCGGGGCGGCCTCGGGGCGCAGCACGCCGGCGTCACGCGCCTCGAAGCGGACGATGCGCAGGAGTTCGGGGACGTCGACGTGCTTGGGGGTCAGGCCGCAGCGCAGGACGTTGTCGGAGTTGGCCATGATCTCCACGCCCAGCCCGCTGAGGTAGGCGTGCGGGATGCCGGCGCCGAGGAAGAGGGCCTCGCCGGGCTGGAGGCGGACGTGGTTGAGGAGCATCGCGGCCAGGACGCCCGGGTCACCGGGGTAGTGGTGGGCGATGCCCGCGTACGGGGCATGGTCGCCGCCGAGGCGGGCGCAGGCGGCCGCGGCCTCGCCGACCGTCTGGGCCATCTCCTCGGGGTCGGCGGTGAGGAGCGCGGTGAGCACCTCGCGCAGGGCCGCCTCCTGGGGACGGGCGCGCAGCAGGTCGGCGTAGGGCTTGAGGGAGTCCACGTCGAGGGCGGCGAGCAGGTCCGCGGCCTCGTCGGGGGCGCGGAAGCCGCACAGGCCGTCGAACTCGGTGAGCGCGCAGATGAGTTCCGGCTTGTGGTTGGCGTCCTTGTAGTTGCGGTGCGGGGCGTCGACGGGGACGCCGCGGCGCTCCTCGTCGGCGTAGCCCTCCTTGGCCTGGCTCAGGTCGGGGTGGACCTGGAGGGACAGGGGTGCTCCGGCGGCGAGGATCTTGAGCAGGAAGGGCAGGCGGGGGCCGAACTTCGCCACGGTCTCGGCACCCAGTTCGCGCTCCGGGTCGGTGTCGATGACCTCGGCGAGCGTGCCGCGTGCGGTGCGCGAGGGCGCGCCCGGGTGGGCGCCCATCCACATCTCCGCCTGCGGTTCGCCGCTCGGTGCTACGCCGAGGAGGTGCGGGATGGCGGTGGTGGAACCCCAGGCGTAGGGGCGGATGGTGTTGTCCAGGCGGTCCATGCGCTTCTCTCTGCAGTTCTGGTCACGGCACCGCACCCCGTCGTACGGCGATCCGGGCGTCCAGGTCGGTTCGGGTCGTGTGGGAGGGCGGGCCGTGCCGGGCGGGCCGTGTCGGACGCGTCGTCCCGGCCCGGCTCGTCCCGCGTCAGGCCCTGGAGGCGAGCGACAGGTAGACGGCGGCGAAGTCCGTGACGGCGATGAGTTCCGCGAGGCTCTCGATCTCGCCGCCGGGCTCGGGTTCCAGCTCGCTGATCGGCGTGTCGTGGCTGAGGGCCAGTTCACGGGCGGCGGGGGCGGCGGTGAGGCCGCCGAGCGGGCGGTCGCGCAGGAGCACCACGCGCGCGTGCAGGGCGGGCGGCTCGTCGACGCGGTCGCGGAAGAAGTCGTCCGGGTCGGCGCTGGCGGCCAGCGGACCGGCCAGCAGGGCGTGGTGCGCGGCGAGTGCCTCGGGGAGCTCGGCGACGGCGGCGGGGATGCCGGACAGTTCGGCGAGTCCGGCGGCGAACCGGCGTCCCGCGGGGCCGGCGGCGACTCCCTCGGTCCAGATCACCGGCAGGGAGTCGGCGAGTTCCGCGGCGAGGGTCTTGGCCGGGTTGCTGTACGTGACGATGGCGGGCCCGCAGCGCTCGGCGATCTGGTCGAGCCGGTCGGCGGCCGCCTCCAGGGCGTCGGGCGGGGCGGTGAGCAGACCGACGCGGTCCAGGAGCGCGAGCAGCGGGGTCAGCAGCGCCCACAGCACGCCGGGGGCGGATCCGGCGAGGGGCTCGTCGTGGTCGTAGGGGGCCGTCGCCATGGGGACGAACAGGCCGTGGGCGCCCGCGACGGACTCCGCGAGGGGGGTGCCGGCCGGGGCCACGGCGACGACGGTGCAGCCGCGGCGGTAGGCCTGTTCGGCGAGCAGGGCGAGGCTCGGTTCGGTGCCGTCGGGGGTGGCGATGAGCAGCAGGTCGACGGAGCCGGCCCAGCCGGGCAGCTCCCAGCGCAGGGCGCCGGACGCGGAGGCGACGCCGGTCGGGGCCAGCCGGGTGACGGGGCTGCCCGCGCCGGCGAGCGTGCCGAGGAGGTCGGCGGCGTGGGTGGCGGCGGCGCCGGGACCGGCGATCAGCACGGCGCGGGGGCGGCCGTCAGGTTTCAGGTCGCCCACGCCCGCCTCGGCGGCGTGCCGGGCAGCGGTGCGGACGCGGGCGCCGGCCTCGGCCGCGCCGCGCAGCAGTCCGCGGTGGTCGGCGGCGGCGAGTGCCTCCGGGGCGTCGAGCAGCGATTCGTCGAGCATGGGCGGCAGCCTCCGATCGGGTGCCGAACGCCGGGCCTCGGGGCGTCGGAACGTCGGGTGGTCGGGACGGCGGGCGTCTGGACTGCGGGGCGTGGGGTCTGCGGGGCGGTGGTGGCTGGGGGGTGCGGGCCGGGGCCGCCGGTTGCCGGCGGGCGGGCCGCCGGACGGGAAGACGTCCGGCCTTGCGTCGCCGGGCCTTCGGCGGTTGGGCCTCGGTGACCCGGCTTGCGTGCCCGGGCTCCGGGTGCCCGGACTTCAGGTACCTGGGCTTCAAGTACCCGTACTCCGGGTGTCGGAGCTTCGGGGCGCCTGCCTGGCCGTGCCGGGTGCTGCCCGGACGGGCTTCGCGCCGCCGGGCGGCGGGCCGGCCGCCGGCGTCAGGCGGGGCGGCGGGCCTCGTCGACGAGCAGGACGGGGATGCCGTCGCGGACCGGGTAGGCCAGGCCGCAGTCCTGACCGGTGCAGATCAGCTCGGTGTCCTGCTCCTCGAGGGGAGCGTGGCAGGCCGGGCAGGCGAGGATCTCCAGGAGGCCGGCTTCGAGCGGCATGGGGTTTCCCTTCGGGACGCGGGGTGCGTGTGTGGTGGTACGGACCGTGCGTGGCTGTCCGGACCGTCTGTGGTTGTAGGACGTGCCTGGTCAGCGTACCGCCGGTCGGGGCCCCGGTGGCGGGGCCGGTCAGGGCCTGTCCGGCCCCCGGTGGAGCGCTCGTCGGGCCGGCTCCGGCGCGAGCGGGACAGGTCCTCACGCGACCGGGACCGGCTTCAGCCGCGGATGATCGCCAGGACCTCGTCGCGCACCTTGGCCATCGTCGCCGGCTCGCGCGCCTCCGCGTTGAGCCGCAGCAGCGGTTCGGTGTTGGAGGGGCGCACGTTGAACCACCAGTCGGCGGCGGTGACCGTGAGGCCGTCGAGTTCGTCCAGGGTGACGTCGTCGCGGCCGGCGTAGGCGGTCCTGAGCGCGGTGAGACGGGCGGCCTGGTCGGCGACCGTGGAGTTGATCTCGCCGGAGCCGGTGTAGCGGTCGTACTGGGCGACCAGGGCCGACAGGGGGCCGTCCTGGCCGCCGAGCGCCGCGAGGACGTGCAGGGCGGCCAGCATGCCCGTGTCGGCGTTCCAGAAATCCTTGAAGTAGTAGTGCGCGGAGTGCTCGCCGCCGAAGATCGCGCCGGTCCTCGCCATCTCGGCCTTGATGAAGGAGTGGCCGACGCGGGTGCGCACCGGCGTGCCGCCGTTCTCCTTCACCACCTCGGGGACGGACCAGGAGGTGATGAGGTTGTGGATGATCACGCCGTGGCCGCCGTGCCGGGCCAGTTCGCGGGCGGCGACCAGGGCGGTGACCGCGGACGGGGAGACCGGCTCGCCGCGTTCGTCGACGACGAAGCAGCGGTCGGCGTCGCCGTCGAAGGCGAGGCCGAGGTCGGCGCCCTCCGCGCGGACCCGCTCGCGCAGGTCGACGAGGTTGGCCGGGTCGAGCGGGTTGGCCTCGTGGTTGGGGAAGGTGCCGTCCAGTTCGAAGTACATCGGGACGAGGTCGACGGGCAGGCCGGCCAGGACCGTGGGGACGGTGTGGCCGCCCATGCCGTTGCCCGCGTCGACGACGACCTTCAGGGGCCGGATGGAGGTCACGTCCACGAGCGAGCGCAGGTGCGCCGCGTAGTCCTCCAGCGTGTCGCGCCGCGTGACGGTTCCCGCGCGCGCGGCCGGTTCGGGGGCGCCCGACGCGCGCCAGCGCTCGGCCAGTTCGCGGATCTCGGCCAGTCCCGTGTCCTGGCCGACGGGGGCGGCGCCCGCACGGCACATCTTGATGCCGTTGTACTGGGCCGGGTTGTGCGAGGCCGTGAACATCGCGCCGGGCAGGTGGAGCGCGCCGGAGGCGTAGTACAGCTGGTCCGTGGAGCAGAGGCCGATCTCGGTGACGTCGACGCCGCGCCGTGCCGCGCCGCGTGCGAAGGCGCGGGCCAGGCCGGGTGACGAGGGCCGCATGTCGTGCCCGGTCACGAGGGCGTCCGCCCCGGTCACCTCGGCGAACGCCGCGCCGAACAGCTCGGCGAGCGACTCGTCCCACTGGTCCGGGACCACCCCGCGCACGTCGTACGCCTTGACGATCTGCGACAGATCAGCAGCCACGGCCAGCCCTTCTGGAGTCCCAATCGGTCCCCACAAACTACCCGTCCCGGGCAGCGCGGCCGACGCACGAGCGGGGCGGGGAACGCGCGCCGCCCGGCGCGGCACACGGCGCCGGGGGCGCGGAGCAAGCGAGGGCGCAGGGGACGACAGGGGGCGCCGGACCCGACTCGGGCCGTGGTGAACGGTTTTGTCAGTTGTCCGGTGACCGCAGGACCCGCAGATGGCCGCGGCGCGCGACCTCCATCGGGTCGGCCCCGCGGGCGCCGCCGCCGGCCTCCGCCGCCCGCTCCTGCGGGCGGGCCGCCTCGCGCACGGCGTTGGCGAGCGCCTCCAGGTCGTCGCCGCTGGGCCGGGCGGGGGCCGAACCGTCGAGGAGCCGGACGACCTCCCAGCCGCGCGGGGCGGTGAGGCGCTCGGAGTGCTCGGCGCACAGGTCGTAGCAGTGCGGCTCGGCGTAGGTGGCGAGCGGGCCGAGGACGGCGGTCGAGTCGGCGTAGACGTACGTCAGCGTCGCTACGGCGGGACGGCCGCAAGCGGTGCGCGAACAGCGACGTACAGGGCTCACGACGTTGGACGGTACCGCACTCTTGAGCGGGCCGCGACGACTCTCCACCAGGTCACTCCCCCGTGTCGTGCTGTGAATCACCCCACACACCCCTTCGGGCACACCTTACTGACCTGCGCAGACGGCGCTCGCCGGGATCTCGAACACCCCTTGTTCCGGTCACGATTGGGTACAAAAACCGTCAATTGCCTTGAGATCGGCGGTCTCGGAGAGATACGGAATCGAGTCCGAGCTTGGCCGGAACCGGCATCAAGTGACCGGTCCCCGCTGGGGCGGCACGACGGCGGGCACGGCGTCCGCGACGAGGCGCGCGAGGGGGCCGGGGACTACCCTTCACCAGTGATGGACAACCGTGTACCGCCCCGTGCCGCAGGCCCCGGGCCCCGCCGACGTGATCGCCACGGCCGGGGCATGCGCGGCCCGATCGCACCGCCGCAGGTGCCGCTCGCCGCGAGCCGCGCCGAGGTGTTCGCGGACCTGGTGCAGGATTCCGTGGACCGTCTGGAGCGGCGGTGGCCGCAGCTGGCCGACGTCGACTTCGTCGTGCTGGAGGTGCCGCCGTCGGCCGGGGCCGGGCAGACCTGGAGCGACGAGCCGGTGCCGCTCGGCGGCACGGTGCCCGCCGATGAGGGGCGGCGGGCGCGGGTCGTGGTCTACCGGCGGCCGGTGGAGATCCGCAGCAAGGGCCGCGACGAGCGGGCCGCGCTGGTGCACGAGATCGTGGTCGAGCAGGTGGCCGAACTGCTGGGCCTGACACCGGAGACGGTGGACCCCCGTTACGGGGAGGACTGAGCGGGCTGGGCAGGCTGGGCTGCTTCCTGGCGAGCCCCCGCCCGGCCCGGGGCGCGCACGCCGGGCGGGGTGCGCCCGGGCGCCGAGAGGGCGCGGCGTGCTCCGGTGCGGGCGGCGCGCCCTGTCAGGGCCGGGTCCCGCTCCGGCCCTGACGCTGCTCCCCGGCCCCGGCCCGCGGTCACTTCTCCTGGAGTACCGAGATGTCCTCGTCGGCGTGCGGGACCGACACCGTCCCCCGGTCGTCCGGCAGGGTCTGGATCGTGAAGCCCGGAGTGTCCTCCACCGACGCGGTGAGCGTACGGGCGCCGTAGACCGGGCCGCCGGACAGGCACTCCACCGTGAGGGCGTAACTGCCCTTCAGGCCGGACGGGCTGGGCGGGGCGATGTCCTGCGTGGTGCCCGCCTTGATCGTGTACGTCCGCGACGCCTGGGTGCCGCCCTCGGTGCCCGCCGACGCGGTGACCTTGACCTGCGCGGTGGCGGTGGGGGCGGTCAGCGACAGGGTCGAGCCCTTCGCGCTGTTGTCGGCGGACGTCGCCCGTGCCCCGACCGGGGCGGACGCCGGGATGAACGCCGTCTCCCGCTTGCTTCCCTTGCCCCTGGTCACCCGCAGCGCGGCGACCACCGGCACGGGTGACGAGGCCTGGGTGAGCACCAGCGAGCCGGCCTCCCCGCGCGTGAGGTCGCCCAGGTCGACGGCGGTCGTCGTGCCGCCCTTCACATGCACGGTCTCGTGCCCCGCGGGGGTGATCAGCCCGGTCGGCGAGGCCAGTCTCACCTTCAGGTCGGTGTCGGCGTCGGCGGCCGTGAAGGCGATCAGCCGCACGGAGGCGGCGTCCTTGGGGATGCCCGGCAGCACCAGACTGGTCGCGGGGTCCGCGGCGGCCGCCAGCCAGTCCCCGCCGTCCTTGTCGTCGAGTGCCTGCACCGCCGCGCCGACCCTGCCGCTGCGCACGTTCACGTGCACCGTGAGGTCCTCCTGCGGCGTGTCGCCGAGCGTGGACAGCAGGACGGGTTCGCTGGAGTGCGGGGCGACGGTGATGCCCTCCCCCGCGGTCGACTTCACGGCGCCGTCCTTGCCGTACAGCTCGATGTCGACGACCGCGGCGGAGTCGTCCGGGTTGGTCAGGTGGACGTAGTCCGAGCGGCCGGAGGCGGTGCTCGCGCCGGGGAACCAGAACTCGGTGTCCGGGGCCGTGCAGTCCACACCCAGCAGGCCGCGTCCGGCGCCCGCCGCGACCTCGGTGGTCTGCTGCATGGTCCAGCCGGGCGCGAACTTGCCCTCGGCGGTGCCGATCAGCGCGGGCGTGTCCCCGCCCGAGGTGTCCCCGGTGACCGGCGTACCGGGCGCCTTGGGCTGCAGCGCGGGCTGGTCGGCCTTCTTGCCGCCGTCCTTGCCCTTCCCCCTGCCCGCGGAACCACCGGTGGCGGAGTCGGACTCCTCGGTGGCGGACCGGAGTTCGGCCTTGCCGCCGCTGCCCGTCCCCGCGGTCACGGGGGTGAAGGACGTGTACGAGGTGTCGGCTATGTCGGAGCTGCTCGGCGCCGGGCAGACCAGGGTGGTGCGCTCGACCGGCAGCCGCGCGGCGGCCTTCGCGGTGCCGGCGCCTGCCGCGTCCGGGCTCTCCAGCGCGGCGAATCCGGTGACGGCGGCGAGCGCGGCCACACCGGCGATCAGGGACAGGGTCGTGCGGTTCACTGCTGGCTCCCGTCGGGGCGCTCACTGCCGTTGCCGTGCGGGTGGTGCTGCGCGGGGTCGTACGGCTGCTCCTCGTACCCCTGGTGGTAGGTCTGGCCGTAGGAGTCGGCCGGGACCTGGCCGGCGCCGTACGCGTACGGGTCGTAGGGACCGCTCTGGTACGGGTCGGCCTGGCCGCCCTGGTACGCCTGGTCGTACGTGCCCGCCGGGTACTGCTGGGGCGGGGCGGCCGCCTGGTACTGCTGGTCGCCGTAGGCGCCGTAGCCGGTTTCCGCGCCGGTGCCCGCGTAGGCGGTGGTGTCCCACTCGCCGTAGGACTGCTGGTGCGGTACGGCGGCCGGGGCGGGCTCCGGGACGGGCGGCACGCCGCCCGGCTCCTGCGGCGGGGTCTGCCGGTCCTGCTCGTCGGCCTCGGCCTCCGCCTCGGCCTGGGCGCGCAGCCTGCGGGCCCGGCGGCCCTCGCCGGTCACGGCCTGCGCGGGCACGGGCTGCTCCTCGGGCAGGTCGTCGTCGACGTCGCGGCGGCGGCCGGGCAGGGCGAGCACCACCAGGACGACGGCGAGGGCGCCCTGGACCCACAGCCAGGCGGTGCGGGCGAGCGGGGCGTCGAAGGTGACGTCGAGCCTGCCGCCGGAGGCGGGGAGCTGGAAGCCCTGGGCCCAGCCGTCGACGGTGGTGCGGGTGAGCGGCTTGCCGTCCAGGGTGGCGGTCCAGCCCGCGGCGGCGGAGTCGGCCAGCCGCAGCACGCGGCCCGCGGAGCCCGCAGGGACGGTGGTGTGGACCTCGACCGGGCCGGCCGCGACGGGCTGCGCGGCGGCGGTGCCCGAGCCGGAGGCGCCGCCCGGTTTCGCGGCGGTGTCCGGCGCGGGCAGGATGGCGGCGCGGGACACCTCCTGGTCCACCCGCCACAGGGCGCTGCCGTCCTGCTGGCTGAGCCGGGAGAGGCCCGGGGTGGCGTCCAGCACGCGGCTGATCTCGCGGGGCGCGCCCTTGTGGACGAGGACGTAGCGCACGGCGAAGCCGCCGAGCTGGCCGGCCTGGTCGGCGCCGGAGCCGGCGACCAGGTTGGCGACGACCTTGTCGAGTCTGCTGTTCCCGCCGTCGGCCGCCAGTTCGGCGTCGCCCATGCGGACGCCGGAGCCGCGGACGAGCATGTAGCCGACGTGGGCCGGGGAGTCGCTGTCGAGGACCAGGGTGCGGGCCTGGTCGCGGGTGCTGCTCTCCTCGGCGACGAAGGCGGGCACCTGCACCGCATCGCGCCGCTCCAGCGGGCCGTCGGCGCCGCGGATCATCCAGCCCGCGACGACGAGCAGCGGGCCGGCGGCCGAGGCGAAGGCAATCAGCGCGGCCACCGGCTGGCGCCAGCCGAAGCTCTGTTCGGCCACGCGCGAGCGTGCTCCGTCGGCGCCGAGCAGGGCCGCGGCCAGCAGGGCCAGGCCGTAGACGAGGGTGGCGGGGCCGGCCCAGGTCGAGCCGTTGGACAGGACGGCGAAGACGAGCGCCACCAGGGCGACGGACCAGGCGGCCCAGACGGCGAACTGGCGCTGCGCGCGCAGCAGGGCGGCGAGCGCGGCCAGGACGATGCCGATGAGCATCAGCCCGTGCACCGTGCCGGGGCCGCCCGGGGTGGCGCCGAGCAGGTCCAGGGCGGAGGCCGCCGAGGAGCCGTACTCGAGACCGGCCTCCTTGAAGAAGCCGGACGGCAGCAGCGTCAGCGACCAGGGGGCGAGCAGCAGCAGGGGGGTGAGCAACTGGGCCAGGAAGCGGGGCAGGTGGGCCACGAGGTCGCGGCGGCGCACGGCCAGCACGGCGATGCCGAGGACGAGCGCGATGGGCCAGACGATGGGGGTGAAGGCGGTGGTGACGGTCAGCAGCAGCGCGTAGGCCCAGGTGGCGCGCCAGCTGCCGCGTGCGCCGGGGGGTGCGGTGAGGCCGCTCGCCGCGATGCCCGCGCGGGCGATCAGCGGCAGCAGGACGGCGAGCACGGCGGTGCCGATGCGGCCGCCGGCCAGGGCGCCGGTGGTCGCGGGCAGGAAGGCGTAGACGACGGCCGCCCAGGCGCGCAGCAGGCGCGAGGGGACGAGGGGACGGGAGGCGAAGTACGCGGTGAATCCGGCCAGCGGCACCGAACCGACGAGCAGCACGGTGACGGCGAGGCCCGTGGAACCGAGCAGCAGGGAGGCCAGCATCGCCACGAGCGCCAGGTAGGGCGGCGCGGACGGGGTGCCGCCGGCGCCGACCGGGTGCCAGGCGTCGAGGTAGCGCGACCACAGGTCGCCGGAGTCGGCGGGGGCGGGCAGCAGGGCGCCGCCCGCGAGCGCGCCGCCGCCGAGCAGGCTCCGGCAGGCGATCAGGGAGACGAGCAGCAGGACCAGGAAGAGCACCGGGCCCGGTTTGCGGGCGATGCGCTTGAGGCGGGCGAACTGCTCGATCTCCAGGTAGTCGGCGTCCTCTCCGCCGGGCCCCGACTCGACGGCGCCGCCGTGCCGGCCCGCGGCCGAGGCCTCGGGGTCGGAGCTGCCCACGAGGTTGCCCGCGACCTGTTCGACGGTGGCGCGGACGGTGGCGCCGGGCGGCGGGAACAGGGCGCGCAGCTCGCCCTTGTCGATCCGGGAGGCACCGCGCGCGCGCCGGCCGGCGATGATCCGCTCGGGGCGCAGCAGGGTGCCGGCCAGGCCGCGGATCTCGTCGAGGGCCTGTCCCGGGACCTTGCCGACGAGGTAGGCGACGGTGCGCAGCACGGTGCCCAGGACGATGCGGGCGAGCACCCAGGGCAGCGCGGCCGTGCGGGTGTTGACCAGCAGGGTGTAGACGGCGCCGGCCTTGTCGACCTTGTGCGGGGAGGCCGCCGTGCGGCCCACGCAGTCGACGGTGCGGCGCTCGCGGGAGGCCGCCTCGGCGTGTCGTACGACGGCGTCGGGGGCGATGAGGACGCGGTGGCCTGCGGCGTGGGCGCGCCAGCACAGGTCGACGTCGTCGCGCATCAGGGGCAGCCTGCGGTCGAATCCGCCGAGCTGTTCGAAGATGTCACGCCGGATCAGCATTCCGGCGGTGGACACCGACAGGACCGGCCGGACGTGGTCGTGCTGTCCCTGGTCCTGTTCGCGGCGGTCCAGGCCGGTCCAGCGGCGGCCGGAGTTGGCGATGCTGACGCCGACTTCGAGGAGTTGGCGGCGGTCGTACCAGCCGCGGAGTTTGGGGCCGACGACCGCCACGTCGTCGCGGCCGAGTTCGTACTCGTTGTCGACGACCCGCAACAGCTGGGCGAGGGCGTCGGGTTCGGGGGCGCAGTCGTCGTGCAGCAGCCAGAGCCACTGCACCGGTTCTCCGTGCGGCAGGTCGGGCAGGTCGTAGGCGTCGTCGCGCCAGGTGCGGCCGACGGGGTCCCAGCCGCTGGGGCGCTTGAGGTAGGGCAGTTCGTCCGGGGTGAGGTACGGGGCGGTGCGGGTGGCCTCTTCGACGGCCTGGCCGAAGCCGGTGCGGCGGGCGAGGTGGAGCACGCGGTCGTCGCCGAGGGCTTCGCCGAGCACCTGGGCGGAGGTGTCCGCGCTGCCCGTGTCGGCCGCGACGGCGTACTGCACCGGGCGTTCCTGGCCGAGGAGCCCGGCGAGGGCGTCGGGCAGCCAGCGGGCGCCGTCATGGGAGACGAGGACGGCGGTCACCACGTGCCGCGGGAACTCCGGCGGGCGCTCGGGGTCGGACTGCGCGGGGGCGAACGGCATGGCGCGCGGGGGGTCCGACGGCGCTGCGGCGTCGTAATGGGCTGCCGTACGGCTGTGCACGGACATCGAGATACACGGCCCCGGTTCGGTGGATGCGGTGGACGCCTGTGCCCCTCGGGCAGCGGGGCGTCTCGGACGAGCGACCACACTACTGGCTGGCCATGACGGCGGCCCGCCGCCTGTGGATAACCCACCTGCGACGGGCCGTTCGTGAGGATTCTGCGGGGAGGTGCGGTGCCCGGCGGCCGGACGGGCGGCGTCAGACCGCGGCCTTCTTCAGGCGGCGCCGCTCCCTCTCGGACAGGCCGCCCCAGATGCCGAAGCGTTCGTCGTTGGCGAGGGCGTACTCGAGGCATTCGGAGCGGACCTCGCAGGCGAGACAGACCTTCTTGGCCTCGCGGGTGGAGCCGCCCTTCTCGGGGAAGAAGGACTCGGGGTCGGTCTGGGCGCACAGCGCGCGCTCCTGCCAGCCGAGTTCCTCGTCCGCGTCGTCGACCAGCAGTTGCTGCACCAGCTCGGTCATGTGCGCCCCTCGTCTGTCTTCGCGTCCCCGTGATGTAGCCGTTACCGATACCGGCTGAACGACACGAGTGAAATTACAAGTGTGCTGCTCCGGGCGAGTCAAGCCGAGATCTGCTATTGAGCCCCTTATTCACTCTGCGGAACCAAGGCCATGCGGAAAGTGTTCAAATCGGCATAAACCTTGACACACAGCGGGGGGCCCGAAGACCTCCCGCCCCGCGCGGGCCCCCGCCGGGGCCCACAGAAGGAAGGACGCCCAGGCCTTCGATCCCGTTCCGGATCGCCCGCCGAAGCGAACCGGATCACATTCGGATCACGGGATCGCAACGGGGCTTGCGCGCCCGGCATGTGCGCCATGTGTCCCGGACTCCCGCTGAGCAAACCTTTCACCTGCGAGATGAACCGGATGAGGTGAACCATGTCCCACATTCCGGGCATCGAGTTGACAGCGTTGGTGTGAACCGGTGTCCTTGTGGGCATGCTCGCGAACTCGGTACTCACCTCGACCCGCACCGCCGGGTCCCACGGTGCTGCCCGCGCTCGCTGTAGCTGTCGCTGCTGCGGCTGTTGAGCCCCGCGCCTCCGGGCGCCCGCTCCAGCCGCCGTCCGGGCCCCTGCGCGGCCCGGCACCCCGCCCCTCCCGGCGGATCACCGGACTCCCCGGTCCGCGCCGACGCCGCCGGCCCGCTTCGGTCTCCGCCCCCTCCCCCGGTCTTCTCCGACCCCCTCCGAGGAACCACCGCACCTCATGAACAGCGACAGCGACCTCCAGATCGCCGGCGACCTCCTCGAGGTCCCCCACCTCCTCCAGGCTCCGCGCGAGCACCCGGTCACCGTGGCCGAGTTCGCCGGGCTGGCCAGGTCCATCGCGGCCGACCGCGCCCAGTGGGAGCACCTCGTCCGCTACGACGCGACGACCCGCTGGTACCACCGGCTGCGCGCCGTCCCCCAGGCGCACGGCGCCGCCCGGCCGGGACGGACCCCGACCGGCTACGAGGTGTGGCTGCTGTCCTGGGTCCCCGGGCAGGGCACCGGACCGCACGACCACGGCCGCTCCTCCGGCGTCCTGACCGTCCTGGACGGCACCCTGACCGAGCACACCCGCAAGGGCACGCGCACGCTGCGGGCCGGCCGGCAGCACGTCTTCGCACCGGGGTACGCGCACGACGTCGTCAACGACACGCTCGAACCCGCCGTCAGCCTGCACGTCTACTTCCCTGGGCTGACCGAGATGCCCATGCACTCCGCGCACCCGGCGCCCACCGCCGCCCGGTGCGCCGCCGCCCCCGCCGGCCGGCAGGCGGCGGACGCCGCCGACGCCTGAGCCTTTCTGCGCCCACCGCGTCCCCCGCTGTCGTACCCGCCTGCCAGACTTGCCCCATGCGCATTGTGGTTCTGGCAGGCGGCATCGGTGGTGCCCGGTTCCTGCGCGGTCTGAAGCGGGCCGTGCCGGACGCGGACGTCACGGTCATCGGCAACACCGGCGACGACATCCACCTCTTCGGGCTGAGGGTCTGCCCGGATCTCGACACGGTGATGTACACGCTCGGTGGCGGCATCAACGAGGAACAGGGCTGGGGCCGGGCGGAGGAGACCTTCCACCTCAAGGAGGAACTCGCGGCCTACGGCGTCGGGCCGGAGTGGTTCGGGCTCGGCGACCGGGACTTCGCCACGCACATCGTGCGGACCCAGATGCTGGGCGCGGGCTATCCGCTCAGCGCGGTGACCGAGGCCCTGTGCGACCGGTGGAAGCCCGGCGTGCGGCTGATCCCCATGTCCGACGACCGGGTGGAGACGCACGTCGCGGTGGAGATCGACGGCGAGCGCAAGGCGGTCCACTTCCAGGAGTACTGGGTGCGGCTGCGGGCGTCGGTCCCGGCCGAGGCGGTCGTGCCGGTCGGCGCCGAGCAGGCCAAGCCCGCGCCGGGTGTCCTGGAGGCGATCGCCGAGGCGGACGTGATCCTCTTCCCGCCGTCCAACCCCGTCGTCTCCGTCGGCACCATCCTCGCCGTCCCCGGCATCCGGGAGGCGATCGCCGACGCCGGGGTGCCGGTGGTCGGCCTGTCCCCCATCGTCGGGGACGCGCCCGTGCGCGGGATGGCCGACAAGGTCCTCGCCGCCGTCGGTGTGGAGTCCACCGCCGCGGCGGTCGCCGAGCACTACGGTTCGGGGCTGCTCGACGGCTGGCTCGTCGACACCGTCGACGCGGGCGCGGTGGAGCGGATCGAGACGGCCGGGATCCGCTGCCGCGCGGTGCCGCTGATGATGACCGACGCCGAGGCCACCGCGCAGATGGCACGGGAGGCGCTGGCGCTCGCCGAGGAGGTGCGGGGAGCATGAGCGCGACGCCGCCGGCGGACGTCCCCGGAGGTGCGGCGGCGCCCGCCTTCCGGGTGTGGGCCGTGCCCGGGATCCCCGAGGTGGCCCCGGGGGACGACCTGGCCAAGCTGATCGCCGCCGCCGAGCCCGCCCTGGCCGACGGGGACGTGCTCCTGGTCACCTCGAAGATCGTCTCCAAGGCGGAGGGACGCGTCGTCGAGGCCGCCGACCGGGAGGCCGCGATCGACGCCGAGACCGTCCGGGTCGTGGCGCGCCGCGGGCCCCTGCGCATCGTGGAGAACCGCCAGGGCCTCGTCATGGCGGCAGCGGGGGTGGACGCCTCCAACACCCCGTCGGGCACGGTGCTGCTGCTGCCCGAGGACCCGGACGCCTCCGCGCGGTCGATCCGCGACGGCCTGCGCGCCGTCCTCGGTGTCGATGTCGCGGTCGTCGTCACCGACACCTTCGGCCGCCCCTGGCGGGCCGGGCTCACGGACGTCGCCATCGGCGCCGCCGGTCTGCGCGTCCTGGACGACCTGCGCGGCGGCACCGACGCCCACGGCAACCCGCTCAGTGCCACCGTCGTCGCCACCGCCGACGAACTGGCCGCCGCCGGGGACCTGGTCAAGGGCAAGGCCGCCGGACTGCCCGTCGCCGTGGTGCGCGGCCTGGGGCACACGCTCATGACGGACGGCGACGGACCGGGCGCGCGCGCCCTGGTGCGCGAGGCGCGCGACGACATGTTCCGGCTGGGCACCTCCGAGGCCGTACGGGAGGCGGTGACCCAGCGGCGTACCGTGCGGTCCTTCACCGACGAGCCCGTCGACCCCGGTGCGGTACGGCGGGCGGTGGCCGCGGCGGTGACCGCGCCCGCACCGCACCACACCACGCCGTGGCGGTTCGTGCTGCTGGAGTCCGAGGGGGCGCGGATCCGGCTGCTGGACGCGATGCGCGACGCCTGGATCGCCGACCTGCGGCGGGACGGCAAGAGCGAGGAGTCGATCGCCAAGCGGGTGCGCCGCGGGGACGTCCTGCGCCGGGCCCCGTACCTGGTGGTCCCGTGCCTGGTCATGGACGGCTCGCACACCTACGGCGACGCGCGGCGCGACGGGGCCGAGCGGGAGATGTTCGTGGTCGCCGCGGGCGCCGGCGTGCAGAACTTCCTGGTCGCCCTGGCCGGGGAGCGCCTCGGCTCGGCATGGGTGTCCTCGACGATGTTCTGCCGGGACGTGGTGCGCGAGGTGCTGGAGCTGCCCGCGGACTGGGACCCGATGGGCGCGGTGGCGGTCGGGCACCCGGCCGAGCCGCCGAAGCCCCGCGCGGAGCGGGACGCCGGGACGTTCATCGAGAGGCGGTGAGGCGGCGGGCGGTGCGGCGTCCCGGCCGGCGCGGGTGACCGCTTAGGCTCTTCAGAGCGGCGAACACCAGGGGAGTCCGATCGGCTCGCGGCGTCCGGCGCGTGCGATCGCAAGGCGCCGGAAGGTTCTCGTAGCGGAGCTACAGGCTCTTTCGGCAACGCCGCGAGCGTGCGTGCCGGGCATCGTGAGCCGGGCGCCCATGGTGTCCGCAGCTCTTGGCGCACCACCGGCGACCCCTTGGGATCTGATTCGTGGCAGGACGCTTCGCCCCGCGACCACGGCCCGCGCGCACCTCCGTGCGCGGCGGCCATGCCGGCGTGCCCACCGCGGCGGCCCGCCCCGGGGCCGTGCCGCACCAGGCGGCTGCCCCCGCGCGGGTACGGACCTGGGTGCCGGACGGACCGCTGGATCTCGGGCTGGTGCTCGGACCGCTGCGGCGCGGTCCGGGCGATCCCACGTTCCGCGCGATGCCCGACGGATCCGTGTGGCGGGCCAGCCGTACCCCGGCGGGGCCGGGGACGCTCCGGGTGTCCGCGCGCGGCGGCGAGGTGTGCGGGCAGGCCTGGGGACCGGGCGCCGAATGGCTGCTGGAGCGGTTGCCCGATCTGCTCGGGGCGGCCGACGACCCGTCGGAGTTCGTGCCCCGGCACCGGCTGCTCGCGCTGACCCGGCACCGCCGGCCGGGGCTGCGGCTGACGCGGACCGGGCTGGTGCTGGAGTCGCTGATCCCGTCGGTCCTGGAACAGAAGGTCACCACGGTCGAGGCGTACGCGGCGTGGCGGACGCTGGTGCGCGCGTACGGGGAGCCGGCGCCCGGACCCGTGCCCGTACAGATGCACGTGATGCCCGAGCCGCGTACCTGGGCGCTGATCCCCTCGTGGGACTGGCACCGCGCCGGGGTCGACGACAAGCGGGCGTCGACGGTGCTGCGGGCGGTGCGGGTGGCCGCGCGGCTGGAGGAGACGCTGCGGATGCCCGCGGGGGCGGCGCGGGAACGGCTGGAGGTCGTACCGGGGATCGGACCGTGGACGTCGGCGGAGACCGTGCAGCGCAGTCATGGCGCGGCGGACGCGGTGACGGTCGGGGATCTGCACCTGCCGGGGATCGTGGGCTTCGCGCTGGCCGGGGACCGCGAGGCGGACGACGCTCGGATGCTGCGGCTGCTGGAGCCGTACGCCGGACAGCGGCACCGGGCGGCCCGGCTGATCCTGCTGAGCGGGCGCGTGCCGCCGCGGCGGGCCCCACGGATGCCGGTGCGGGACATGGGCCGTTTGTGAGACACGGTCCCGGCTCCGGCCTTCGGCCCGGCTCGGCCGGCCCGATCCGCTGAGACCGGTGGGCCCGGATGCACCGCCGAGGCCACCAGGCCCGGGCCAAGGCGGTCCGGCGGTGGGTGATCGGGGCTGTTGGGCGTCACTGGTCCGAGGAGAAGCGGACCGCGCCTGCCGGGATCCGGGCGTCGCACCACACCCGTACGCCGTCCCGCAGTTCGTTGTCGGCGCCGACGACCGCGCCGTCACCGATCACCGTGCCGGTGAGCACGGAGCGGGTGCCGACGCGGGCGCGGGCGCCGATGAGGGAGTCGGTGACGACGGCGCCGGGCTCGATGACGGCGCCGGGCAGGATCGTACTGCCGGACACGCGCGCCCCCTCGGCGACGAACGCGCCCTCCCCGACCACCGTGCCCCCGGTCAGCTTGGCGTCGGGCGCGACCACGGCCGTGGGCAGGACGAGGCGGTCGCCGCACCGGCCGGGGACCGCCGGGGAGGGGGCGCGGCCCAGGACCAGGTCGGCCGAGCCGCGGACGAAGGCGGCCGGGGTGCCGAGGTCCAGCCAGTAGGTGGAGTCCACCATGCCCTGCAGACGGGCCCCGGCCGACAGCAGACCGGGGAAGGTCTCGCGCTCCACGGACACCGGGCGCCCCGACGGGATCGTGTCGAGGACCGAGCGGTTGAAGACGTACGCCCCCGCGTTGATCTGGTCGGTGACGATCTCCTGCGGCGTCTGCGGCTTCTCCAGGAAGGCGAGGACCCGGCCGGTGCCGTCCGTCGGGACCAGGCCGTACGCACGCGGGTCCGCCACCTTCGTCAGGTGCAGGGAGACGTCCGCGCCGGTCTCCTCGTGCGTGCGCACCAGGGCGCGGATGTCCAGGCCGGTCAGGATGTCGCCGTTGAAGACGAGGACCGGCTCGTCGGGGCCGGAGTGCAGCCGCGGGGCGACGTTGCGCAGGGCGCCGCCGGTGCCGAGCGGTTCCTCCTCCGTCACGTACTCCAGGTGGAGTCCGAGGGCGGAACCGTCACCGAAGTACGGCTCGAAGACCTCGGCCAGGTAGGAGGTGGCGAGCACGATGTGCTCGACGCCCGCCGCCCTGGCCCGCGCCAGCTGGTGGGTGAGGAACGGCACGCCGGCCGCCCGCACCATGGGCTTGGGAGTGTGCACCGTGAGCGGGCGCAGCCGGGTGCCCTTGCCGCCGACCAGGAGGATCGCTTCTGTCACCTGTCGTCTCCGCTTCCTGCCGGGACCGGCCGAGCTGTCTTTCGGCCGGCCAGTGTATGCAGACCGGTCTCAGCGGCCCTGATAGCGCGCCGCGGTCGAGCGGATCGTGCCGAGCTTGCCGTAGAGCTTCCGTCCGGGGCAGTCGGTGGCGAAGCCGTCCCGGTGGCCGGAGATCACGTTCAGGTGTACGTTCTTTCCCTTTTGATAGAGGTTGCCACCGCCGGACTTCAGATATGTCTTTCCGCGCGGATTCATCCCGTAGAGGCCCAGCTTCCAGGCGGTGAGCTTGGCGACGGCCTTGACGGCGGCCGAGGAGGGCTTGGACTTGCTGTAGGTGCCGATGACGGCGATCCCCACGCTGTTGCTGTTGAAGCCCATGGTGTGGGCGCCCAGCACCGGCTTCGCCACGCCCCCGGCGCGGCCCTCGTAGACGGTGCCGCACTTGTCGACCAGGAAGTTGTAGCCGATGTCCCGCCAGCCCATGCTCTTGACGTGGTAGCGGTAGATGCTGCGGATGACCGAGGGCGTCTGTGAACAGCGGTACTTGTTGCCGGTCGCGGTGTGGTGGACGAACGCCGCCTTCACCTTCTTCGTGTAGACGAACCCACGGGAGCGCAGCGACTCGTCCGCGCCCCAGCCGCGGCGGGTGACGATGCGCGGGCGCGCGCCGATGTGCGGCTCGGACCGCTGGGCGTCGGTCAGTTCGTCGCCGCGCAGTTCGAGCAGTTCGCGTTCGGTGTCCGCGCGGTTCAGCGCCGGGATCTCGGTGGCGCCGAGGGCGGCGAGCCCGGTGTTGGCGGCGGAGGCGGCGGTCGCCGCCTCGGTCGGCTCGCCGGTGCGCGGCTGGTCGGCCTGGGAGTCCGCCGCGGACGTGTCGCCGGGGTCGACGAGTTCCAGGCGCAGGCCCGAGGGCAGCGGGGCGGGCGGATCGGCCGGGGCGCCGGTCTCCCGGTCGCCGGTGTCCGCGCGGACGCGGACGTCGACGCCGTCGCTGTCGCCCACCCACAGCGGGGCGGTGCCGCCGCGGACGTGCCCGGCGGCGCGCTCGGCGGTGCCCGGGTCGGCGCCGTGGTCCGCGTTGTGGGTGTCGACGTCCTGCCAGTCGGACCAGGTGCCGGTGGCGGCGGAGCGGGTGCGGATCTGGACGGTGCCGTGGAGCTCGGTGCCGGGGTTGTCCCAGACGACGCCGACCAGGGAGAAGTGGCGGACGTCCGCACGGTACAGACCCTGTTCGGGGGCGGCGCCGAGGGCCGCCCCACGGGCCCGGCCGCGGACGCGGCCCTCGGTGCGCGGGGTGAGGGGCAGGGACTGGGTGCTGCCGGGGACGGCCGCCAGCACGGCGGCCGGGACGCCGGCCGGGGCGAGGTGGGCCGCCGCCCGCGGCACCGCCGCTCCCGCCGCCGTGGCCGTCGCGGCGGCCGCGGGCAGACCGGGCGCGAGAGCCAGGCCGGCCACGCAGGTGACACCGATCGAGGACGCAAGGAATCCGTATCGACGCATGCCCCTGATCTTGGACATAGTCAGACATATATGTCCATCTACGAACTGACGGTGCGTCGGGTGTCGTTCCCCCGAACCGGTGGCCCCACGGGCCACCGGTGGCCGCCGTCCCCGGGTGCGGGCGCGCGCCGCCGCGTACGCTTGCGCGGGTGAACGCCACCGAACGCACCCCTGCCGACCTGCTGCGTTCCGCGCTCGCCGCGGACCCGGGACGCCCCCTGGTGACCTTCTACGACGACGCGACGGGCGAACGCGTCGAATTGTCCGTGGCCACCTTCGGCAATTGGGTGGCCAAGACGGCGAACCTCCTCCAGGGGGACCTCGCCGCGGGACCCGGCGACCGGGTCGCGCTGCTGCTGCCCGCGCACTGGCAGACGGCGGTGTGGCTGCTGGCGTGCGCGTCGGTGGGCGTGGTCGCGGACGCCGGCGGGGACCCGGCGGCCGCCGATGTCGTCGTCAGCGGGCCGGACACGCTGGAGGCGGCGCGCGCCTGCACGGGCGAGCGGATCGCGCTGGCGCTGAGGCCGCTGGGCGGGCGGTTCCCGCAGCCGCCCGCGGGTTTCGCGGACTACGCCGTCGAGGTGCCGGGGCAGGGCGACCGGTTCGCGCCGTTCGCGCCCGTGGACCCGGAGGCGCCCGCACTGATCGTGGCCGGTGCCGAGTACACGGCGGCCGAGGTCGTGGAACGGGCCCGCGCGGACGCGCCCGGACTGGACCTGACGGGACCGGGTTCCCGGCTGCTGTCGGGGCTGCCGTACGACACCTGGGAGGGGCTGAGCGCGGGCCTGTACGCGCCGCTCGCGGCCGGCGGATCCGTCGTCCTGTGCCGGAACCTGGACCGGCTGGACGAGGCCGGCCTGGCCAAGCGCATCGAGAGCGAACGGATCACGGCGACCGCGCGGTGACCTCCGTTCCGCGGGCCCGCACGTCCGCGTGACCGCCCGTCAGTCATGGGGACGTCAACCACCGCCCGACCGACCGGAGTCGGGTACCGCGGACCCGCGGCCCGGAAGCCGCCCGGGGCCGACCGGCGGAGGCGGCCGGGGAGGTCTGACCGGATTACGGCGCGAACAACGGTAATTCAGCTGTGCGGATTGCCCTTCGGGGCCGGCTTCCGGGCCGGCCTCCGGACCCGCTCGCGTTCCCGCTTTCCGGGCCGGAGAACCCCGGCCGGGGATTCGCCTCCGCAGCCGTACGACTACGTTCAGTGCTTTTCCCACGGGGGCCCGGGGGCGCGATCGGCCCGGTCCGCGCCCCTGGCGTGACGCCCTCATCCGCTCCTGCCCGCACCGGAATAGCGCCGCTCAGGAACCCTGCGGGTAAAACTGCGGCCAAGGGCGAACTTTTGTCCAGGGAAATGGGCGGATTGCCCAGTTGTAGGGGCGTGGAATTCGTCACCGACGTCGCTCAGGCCTCAACAGGCCGGATAGTGTGAGCGATCCGGTGCTACCGGCCGCGAGGTCACCCTGGGGTCGTGCACTGTGAACCAGACCTGAGCGCCTGGGGGGAAGGCGCCGCGTGGCCCCGACGGAGGGTTCGGACAACCGTGGACGCGCAAGGCCGTGGGCGGGCGGACAACATCGATCCCGCAGACCAGTGGGTACTCAATCCGGCCACCGGTGAATACGAACTGCGACTGAATCCTTCCCCTCCGCAGTCGGCGGTCCCGGGGCCGCGCAGATCCTCCGCCCCCGGGGCGCAGGGCGCCGCTGCGGGCCGGCGCGGTGTCCCGGCCGGCAGGGAGCAGACGCACGAGACGGCCCCGGCGCCCACCGTGCCCGGTCCGCGCCGCCGCCGCGGCGCGCCCGCGGAGGAGCCGCAGCCGCCCGGCCGGCGGGGACGCCGCCCGGAAAAGAAGAAGTCGAGGACCAAGAAGGTCCTGATGTGGACCGGCGGCACCATGGCGTTCGTCCTGGTCGGCGTCGGCACCGCGGGCTACCTGATCTTCAAGCACCTCGAGGGCAACGTCACCACCACCGACGTGGGCAGCGCGGCCAAGGACGGCTTCAGCAAGGACGAGGCCTTCAACATCCTCATCATCGGCACCGACAAGCGGACCGGCGCGGGCAACGAGGGCTACGGCGACAAGGGCAGCGTCGGCCACGCGGACACCAACATCCTGCTGCACGTCGCCAAGGACCGTACGAACGCGACCGCGCTGAGCATCCCCCGCGACCTGATCGTCGACATCCCCGACTGCCCGACCAAGCAGCCCGACGGCAGCACCAAGGTCGTCCCGGGCTCGTCGAAGGTCCGGTTCAACGAGAGTCTCGGCCAGGACGGCCGCGACCCGGGCTGCACGATGCGCACGGTCAAGGAGATCACCGGCATCGCCCCGGACCACTTCATGATGGCCGACTTCAACGCGGTGAAGACCCTGACGTCGGCGGTGGGCGGCGTCGAGGTGTGTCTCAAGCACGCCGTCAGCGACAAGGACTCGCACCTGAACCTGCCCGCCGGTTCGTCCAAGATCGAGGGCGAGCAGGCGCTGGCGTTCGTCCGCACCCGGCACAGCTTCGGCAACCACGGCGACCTGGACCGGATCAAGGTACAGCAGCAGTTCCTCAGTTCGCTGATGCGCAAGATGGCCTCCAGCGACACCCTCACCAACCCGGTCAAGCTGTACAGCCTCGCGGACGCGGCCACCAAGTCGCTGACCGTCGACACCGGCATCGGCAAGGCGAGCACGCTCAAGGACGTGGCACTGGAACTGAAGAAGGTGCCGACGAAGAACATCACCTTCCTGACCGTGCCGGTGCTGGACAACCCGGACGACGGCCCGGTGCACAAGACGGTCATCGTCAATCAGGCCCAGGCGCCCCAGGTCTTCGACGCCATCGGCAGCGACGTCTCCTTCACCGAGGTGAAGAAGAAGGAGCAGCAGGCGAAGGACGCGCAGGCGGCCCGGCTCAAGGGCACCCGGTCGGCCGCCTCCGAGGTGCGGGTGCGCATCCTCAACGGCGGGGCCAAGGCCGGCGCCGCGCAGGAGACCCTCACCTGGCTCCAGAACCAGCAGGGCGTGCTCAAGTCGGAGAACGGCAGCAACGCGCCCGAGAAGCTGGCCAGGACCACGCTGGAGTACGCGCCCGACCAGGCCGCCCAGGCCCGTGAACTCGCCGCGCTCATGGGGCTGCCGGGATCCGCGCTGAAGCCGGGTGAGAGCGTGACCAACTCCCAGGGCCTGCCCGCGATGACGCTGACCCTGGGCAAGGACTACAAGGGCGCGGGGGTGTCACTCACCGCACCCCAGAAGGCGCCCACGGTGGAGGGGCAGCACACGGCGGACAAGGTTCAGTGCGCCAGTTGAGCGCACCGTGTGACCTGACGGGCCTGTCGTACGTCTAACACGGCGTACGACAGGCCTGTTCGATGACATGAGGGCGGGGAGGATGGGGAGTTGACGCAGAGCGGTCTGCGCGGGGAGGGGCCCGCGGTCGAGGACACGATGCCTCTGGCGCAGCACGAGAAGAGCGCCGGAGGCGGACACAGCCGTCGGGGCGGAAGCGGACACGGACGGGGCAACGGCGGCCGGGGCACCGGCGGCAGAGGACCCAGACGGCGCGTGCTGCGCTGGTCGGCCACGGTGCTCGCGGTGGTCATACTGGGCACGGCCGGCGCCGGATACCTCTACTACGAACACCTCAACGGCAACATACGCAAGGGCGAGCGCGACAGCGGCGACTCAAAGGCCCAGAAGACGAAGGCCAACGCCGACGGCCAGACGCCCGTGAACATCCTGCTGATCGGCTCCGACAGCCGCAACTCCGACGCCAACGTCGCGCTCGGCGGCAGCCGGGAGAACCGCGGCAGCCCGCCGCTGGGCGACGTGCAGATGCTGATCCACCTGTCCGCGGACCGCAAGAGCGCGGAGGTGGTGAGCATCCCGCGCGACACCCGGGTGGACATCCCCGCGTGCAGGGACCCGAAGACGGGCACGAAGTACCCGGCGACCAACGCCATCATCAACGAGTCCCTGGCCCGTGGCGGCGCCGGCTGCACCCTCGCCACCTGGCAGAACCTCACCGGTGTGTACATCGACCACTGGATGACGATCGACTTCGCGGGCGTGGTGAAGATGGCGGACGCCATCGGCGGCGTGGACGTCTGCGTGAAGCAGAACGTGTGGGACCGCTCGACAGCCGCCGCGCACGGCGGCTCCGGTCTGAAACTGACGGCCGGCACCCACAAGGTCAAGGGCGTGCAGGCCCTCCAGTGGCTGCGCACCCGGCACGCCTGGGGCAGTGACCTGCTGCGGGCCCGGGCCCAGCACATGTACCTGAACTCGATGATCCGCACGCTCAAGAGCCAGAGCATCTTCACCGACACCGGCCGGCTGCTGGATCTGGCCGAGGCGGCCACGAAGTCGCTGCAGGTCTCCGAGGAGATCGGCACCGGCAAGAAGCTGTACGACCTCGCCATGCAGCTCAAGACGGTCCCCACCGACCGCATCACGATGACGACGATGCCCAACGTCCAGGACCCGCAGAACCGCGACCACGTCGTCCCCGACGGCGCCAACGCCCAGAAGATCTGGAAGCTGATCCGGGACGACGTGGCCTTCGACTCCCACGGCAGGCCCGAGGACGCGAAGAAGAACGCCGGCAAGAGCGGTGACAAGACCCCGCCCGCCACGCAACCGGCTCACCCGGACGGGCAGATCGGCGTCGCGGTGCAGAACGGCACCGGCACCTCCACCCTCGCCGCCGTCCCGCACCGGGCGACCGCCATCAGCCAGGAGCTGGCGCAGAAGGGCTTCGCCAAGGCGGCGGCGGACAGCTCGGTGACCCCGTCCGCGTCCGAGACGGTCGTGCGCTACCCGAGCGCCGAGCTGAAGGGCGACGCCGAACGGGTCGCCACCGCCCTGGGCATCCCGACGACCTCGGTGGAGAGGTCGACGGACGTCTCCGGCGTCACCGTCGTCGTCGGCGCGGACTGGCGCAAGGGCGGCAGCTACCCCCGGCAGGAGGCCCCCAAGGCCGGCGACATCCCGGAGAACTCCGACGCCATCAACGGCGCGGACACCACGCAGTGCATGGACGTGTACGCGCCCTACCGGTGGTAGGCGCGGGTCCGTATGCCGAGGGGCCCCTCACCGCGGCGCGGTGAGGGGCCCCTCGGCATGGTGGGGACGGCTGTTCAGCCGGTGGTGACGACCGCCGGCCGCCGGGAGGCGATGACTCGCTTCGCCAGGGACTTGGGGCTGGTCAGGAAGCCCCAGCCCCAGGACATGTGCATGGTGGCCAGGGCCACCGGGATGCGCAGGCGCGCCGCCAGGGGCAGGCCCTTCCCGGCCGGCAGGGAACCGGCGACGATGGCCGCCAGGTAGCCGCCGGGGACGACGAGGGCCCAGGGGGTCACCGCGGCCCCCACCACGATCCCGGCGGCGATGGCGCACACGGCGGTCGGCGGGGCGAGGTAGCGCAGGTTGATGGAGCCCTCGTGGTACCGGGCGACGACGTGCCGCCAGCGGCCGTAGTCCTTGTACTGCTTGGCGAGCGCCTTCACGTTCGGCCGGGGCCGGTAGGAGACCCGCAGCTCGGGCGAGAACCAGATCAGGCCGCCCGCCTCACGGATGCGGAAGTTCAGCTCCCAGTCCTGGGCGCGGATGAACTCCTCGTTGTAGCCGCCCTGTTGCTCCAGCGCCTCACGGCGGAACACACCCAGGTAGACCGTCTCGGCCGGGCCCGCCTGACCACCGGTGTGGAAGGCCGCGTTGCCGACACCGATCTTCGACGTCATGGCGGCGGCGACCGCGTGCTCCCACGCGTTCTCGCCCTCGGCGTGCATGATGCCGCCCACGTTCTGCGCGCCGGTCTCCTCCAGGAGCCGTACCGCCGTGGCGATGTAGTTCGGCGAGAGCATCCCGTGGCCGTCGACGCGGACCACGATCGGATGGCGGGAGGCCTTGATCGCGGCGTTGAGCGCGGCGGGGGTGCGGCCGGTGGGGTTCGGGACCGTGTGCACGCGCGGGTCGTCACGGACGAGCTGGGCGGCGATCTCGTCCGTGCGGTCCGTGGACGGACCCAGGGCGATCACGACCTCCATCTCGCCGTCGTACTCCTGCGCGAGGATCGCTTCGACGGCCCCGCGCAGATGCCGCTCCTCGTCGAGGACGGGCATGATCACAGAAACGGCGGGGAACCGCACGTCGGAGTTGGCGTTCATCGGTGCTCACGTTACCGCGAACGGGGGACACCGGTGCGCGCCGCGGGGTCCGCCTGGCCGGGCAGCAGATCGTATGGGCCTACGGTGCTCACGGTGTCCACCCACGCCCTATGCGGAGGTGTCCCCCATGTCCACCACGTCGCCCCGGCCGCCCCGGCCGCCCGCCCCTCCGCGGCGCGGACCGCGGCAGCCCGCCGCACCTTCGCGGGCGGCCCGCATGCCGTACGCGCCCCCGCCGCGCCGCAGGCCGCGCTGGGCCATGCGGGCGGCGACCACGGTCTCCGTGGTGGTCCTCGCCTCCGCCGGGATCGGGCACGCGGTGGTCTCCAGCCTGGACGCCGACATCACGCGGATCGACCCCTTCAAGGACATGAAGAACCGGCCGCCGACGGGCCACGGCATGAACGTCCTGCTGGTCGGCACCGACGGCCGCGACAAGATCAGCGAACAGGAGCGGCAGCGCTACCGGCTCGGCGGCCAGCCCTGCCACTGCACCGACACGATGATGATCGTGCACCTCTCCCAGGACCGGGAGCGGGCCAGCGTCGTCAGCCTGCCCCGGGACTCCTACGTCGACCTGCCCGCCCACCTCGACCGGAACACCGGCAAGCAGCACCCGCCGCACCCCGTCAAGCTGAACGCGGCGTACGCGGAGGGCGGCCCGAGCCTCACCGTGCGCACGGTCGAGAGCATGACCCACCTGAAGATCGACCACTACCTCGAGGTGGACTTCACCACCTTCATGCGGACCGTGGACGTCCTCGGCGGCGTCGAGATCTGCACCGCGCTGCCGATGAGGGACACCTACACCGGGCTGGACCTGCCCGCGGGCGTCCACACCCTCACCGGAGGCCAGGCGCTGCAGTACGTCCGCTCCCGGCACGTCGACGGGGCCAGCGACTTCGGCAGGATGAAGCGCCAGCAGCTCTTCCTGGCCGCGCTGATCGACCGGGCGACCTCCTCGCGGGTGCTGCTGAACCCCATGAAGTTCCGGGACGTGACCCGGGCCGTGCTCGGCTCGGTCCGCGCCGACCAGGGTTTCCACACCGACGAGCTGCTCGACCTCGGGCGGGCGATGCGCAACTTCTCGCCGTCCTCGTCCGAGTTCACCACCGTCCCGGTCGCCCAGACGTCCTTCCCGGTCAAGGGGCTCGGCTCCACCGTGAAGTGGGACCAGGCGCAGGCGGACCGGCTCTTCCGGGCGCTGCGCGACGACCGTCCGCTGGCCGTGCGCAGACCGGCCCGCACGCCGGACGGCACCGCCGCCGTGGAGGTCCCGCCGCAGCGGATCCGGGTCCAGGTGGAGAACGGCACCGGGACGGCGGGACTCGCCCGGCGGGTGGACACCGCGCTGGCCGGGGCCGGGTTCAGCACCACCAGGGCGCCCGTCGACGCGAAGGAACGCGGGGTCGAGCGGACCGTCGTGCTCTACGACCCCCGGTGGGACCGCTCGGCCAGGTCGCTCGCCGCGGCGTTGCCGGGCAGCGAGCTGCGGCCCGTGCCGGGGCAGGGCGCCACGCTGCGGGTGATCGCCGGGAGCGGCTTCCGCGAGGTGCGGAAGGTGCGCGTGCGGACCACGGTCCAGGACGCCAACGAGGTGGTGCGGGGCGACCAGGTGGCGTGCGACTGAGACGCGCGGGGCGCCGGGGCCGGGGCGGTGTGCCTGCCGGACCGCGGGGCGCCGGGCCGGGGCGGAGCTTCCGGGACCCCGTCCGCCGCCGGGCGGGACGCCGGGGCCTCTGACACCGGCTGGGGCCGGGACCGGTGCGGGTCAGCGGGACCGGCGGGGCCAGGAACCGGTGCGGGACCTGCGGTGTCGCGGCGGTGCCTGCGGGACGGTCGTCACGGTGGCGCCGCGGAGTCCGGCCGGGTGCGTCAGGGCCGGGGCGGTGCCTCAGTCCTCGATGCCGTCCGCCGCCCGCTGCTCCCGCAGCTCCTTGATCGCGCGGCGGCGGGCCAGGCGGTGGGTGCGGCGGATCTGGGCCTCCTGGTAGCGCCGCTTGTCCCGCTCGGTCTCGGGCAGCACCGGCGGCACCGCGCGGGGCTTGCCGTCCGCGTCCACGGCGGCGAAGACGAGGTAGGCGGAGCCGACCTGGGTGGCCGGGGCGGACTCGTTCCAGCGTTCGGCCAGCACCCGGACGCCCACCTCCATGGAGGTCCTGCCGGTCCAGTTGACCTGGGCCTTCACGTGGACCAGGTCACCGACGCGGACCGGTTCGAGGAACGCCATCTCGTCCATGGAGGCGGTGACGGCGGGCCCGCCGCTGTGCCGCCCGGCCACCGCACCCGCGGCGTCGTCGACCAGCTTCATGATCACCCCGCCGTGCACCGTGCCCAGCAGGTTGGTGTCGCTGTGGGTCATGATGTGGCTGAGGGTGGTCCGGGACGCCGAGGTCGGCTTGCCCGGTATCTCCGGAGTTCCGGATTGCGCGACGGTGGCCTGATCTGTCATGGGCTCCACCTTATGCCGCGCCGGCATCCGGGGAATTTGTGTCAGCTTGGCAACAGCCGTGACCTTATTTTCCGACGGCCCTTGTAAGGCACACCCCGCGGCCCGGCACACTGGGCCACATGAATGATTGGCCCGAGGGGTGGTCCGACGACAACCGCGGACCCGGTTACGGACGCGGCAGCGCCGGCGCGCAGCCGGAGGGCGCGCGGGTGATGCGCCAGGTGCGGCGCGGCGGTCCGGCGGTTCCGCCCGGGCAGCGGCGCGGCGGCCCCGGCGGTCAGGGCCCCGCGGCGCCGCCGTACGGCGTCCCGCAGCAGCCGTCGTACGTCGACGGCGGCGAGGGCCCCGGCTACGACGACGGCCAGGGCTACGACAGCGGCTACAACACCGGACACGTCTACGGCAGGCCGGGCGGCGGTCCGGGCGGGCCCGGCGGGCCGGCCGGTCCGGGCGCGGGCCGCACCCGCGGGCCGCGGCCCGCGCCGAACTGGCGCCGCCGCATCAAGTGGACCGCGATCACGCTCGTCACCCTCCTCGTGGTCACCTCGGTGGGCACCTACTTCTGGGCCGACTCCAAGCTCAACCGCGACGTCGACCTGTCGAAGGTCATCGACCGGCCGGAGACCGGCAAGGGCACGAACTACCTGATCGTCGGCTCGGACAGCCGCGACGGCCTCTCCGCCGCGGACAAGAAGAAGCTGCACACCGGCTCCGCCGAGGGCAAGCGCACCGACTCCATGATGATCCTGCACGTCGGGGACAACGGGGACACGCTGATCTCGCTGCCGCGTGACTCCAACGTCACGATCCCGCAGTTCCGCGGTTCGGAGTCCGGCAAGATCAAGGGCCCCCTCGGGCAGAACAAGCTCAACGCGGCCTACGCCTACGACGGCCCGACCCTGCTGGTGCGCACCATCGAGTACAACACCGGTCTGCACATCGACCACTACGTGGAGATAGGCTTCGCCGGTTTCGCCAACATCGTGGACTCGGTCGGCGGCGTCGAGATGACCATCGACAAGCCCTTCAAGGACAAGTGGTCCGGCGCCGACTTCAAGGCGGGCAAGCAGACGCTGAACGGCGAGCAGGCCCTGGCCTTCGTCCGCACCCGGCACGCCTTCGCCGCCTCCGACCTGCAGCGCACCAAGAACCAGCAGAAGTTCCTCTCCGCGCTGGCCCACGAGGTCGCCACCCCGACGACGGTCCTGAACCCGTTCAAGTTCTACCCGACGATGGGCGCGGGCCTGGACTCCCTCATCGTCGACAAGGACATGAGCCTGTGGGACCTGGCGTCCATGTTCTGGGCGATGAAGGGCGTCAGCGGCGGTGACGGCACCTCCATGAACATGCCCGTCGCCGGTTTCATCGGCGGAAACGTCCGCTGGGACCAGGCGAAGGTCAAGACCCTGGTGGACGAGCTGAAGAACGACCAGAAGGTGACCGTCTCCGGCAACTGACCGGACCGCCGGGCGAGCCGGCACGACCGGCCGGACGGACGCACGACCGGCCGGACACGCACGACCGGCCGGACACGCACGACCGGCCGGACACGCCCGGCCGGACGGCGCCGGCAGCGGGGCCCCGCGGCACATGCCCGCGGGGCCCCGTCGCCGTACCGGGGGACGGATCACATCCTGGCGCCCGCCATCGACCGGCACATCTCCGCGCAGCGGCGACACGCCTCCGCGCAGCGCATCATCATCTGGTCGTCGGGCATGGACATGCACGCCTCGGCGCACATGTCGCAGGCCTTGGCGCACATCGCGCACATCTCGGACGACATGGGCGAGCGGCGCATCATCATGTCCGCGCACATCCGGGTCGTCTCGGAGCAGTCCATGAGTGCGCGCATGATCTGCATCTGCGCCTGGCCGCCCATCTGCATGCAGGAGCTCATGGCCTCCTCGCAGATGTTGTGGCAGGTCATGCAGGCGTCGACGCAGTCCTGCATCTCCTTGCTCATGGCGGTCATGGCTCCGGGCTGGGTGTGGGTCATGGCTTCTCCTGGAGGCCGGAGGGGCCCCGGGGCGGGCCCCGTGCCCTTCCGTCGTACGCCCGCCCACCCCGGTCCGCCATTCGACGGAGGTTCCGGTTCGCCGCGTCCGTTCGGGTGGTGCGAGGGGCGGCGGAGCCCGGGCCGCCGACCGCGCCCACCTCAGAACGCCGTCGCCCTCCGTCCGGAGCGGACGGAGGGCGACGGCGCGGAAAGGCGGCGCGGGACGGGGCGCGGGACGGCGGACGCCCGCGGGCGAGCGGGGACGGCCCGGGGGCGGAGCGCCGGCCGGCTGCGCACCGGGGCCGGTCGCGGGCCCCTTACGGGAGGTTGCGGGCCATCACGATCCGCTGGACTTGGTTCGTACCCTCATAAATCTGCGTGATCTTCGCGTCGCGCATCATGCGCTCCACCGGGTAGTCGCGGGTGTAGCCGTAGCCGCCGAGGAGCTGGACGGCGTCCGTGGTGACCTCCATGGCGATGTCCGAGGCGAAGCACTTCGCGGCGGCGCCCTGGTAGGTGAGGTCGGCGTCGCCCCGCTCGGAGGCGGCGGCGGCCTGGTAGGTCAGGGCGCGGGCGGCGGAGACCTTCATGGCCATGTCGGCGAGCATGAACTGGATGCCCTGGAAGTCGGCGATCGGCTTGCCGAACTGCTTGCGCTCCTTGACGTAGCCCTTGGCGTAGTCGAGGGCGCCCTGGGCGATGCCGAGGGCCTGGGCGGCGATGGTGATGCGGGTGTGGTCGAGGGTCTTCATCGCGGTGGCGAAGCCGGTGCCCTCGGCGCCGATCATGCGGTCGGCGGGGATGCGCACGTTGTCGAGGTAGACCTCGCGGGTCGGAGAGCCCTTGATGCCGAGCTTCTTCTCCGGGGCGCCGAAGGAGACGCCCGGGTCGGACTTCTCGACGACGAAGGCGGAGATGCCCTTGGAACGCTTCTCCGGGTCGGTGACGGCCATCACCGTGTAGAACTCGGACACGCCCGCGTTGGTGATCCAGCGCTTGACGCCGTTGAGGACCCAGTGGTCGCCGTCGCGGACGGCCCTGGTCTTCATGCCGGCCGCGTCCGAGCCGGCGTCCGGCTCGGAGAGGCAGTACGAGAACATCGCGTCGCCCTTGGCGAGCGGGCCCAGGTACTTCTTCTTCAGCTCCTCGGAGCCGGAGAGGATCACCGGGAGCGAGCCCAGCTTGTTCACGGCGGGGATCAGGGAGGAGGAGGCGCAGACGCGGGCCACCTCCTCGATGACGATGACGGTCGCGAGGGCGTCCGCGCCCCCGCCGCCGTAGCTCTCCGGGACGTGCACGGCGTGCAGGTCGTTCGCGACCAGCGCGTCGAGGGCCTCCTGCGGGAAGCGGGCCTCCTCGTCCACCTGGGCGGCGTACGGCGCGATCTTCGCCTCGGCCAGCGAGCGGACGGCGTCGCGGAGCATGTCGTGCTCCTCGGACGGGCGGTACAGGTCGAAGTCAGCCGATCCGGCCAAGGTCTCTCACGCTCCAAAGACGACCAGTGATGACAGGTGATGACAGGTGTGTCAGGTGATGACGAGCGGTGGTGCCGTGTTGCGGTGATGCTAATTACCGTTAAGTAACTCGAATTTTAGGGGCCTGCTCACGTGAGCGGTACGTGAGCTTGGCGACAGCGGGTGACAGGTGGGACATTGCCCGGCACGGGCTACGCGCACGCCCCCGATATGCTCGGGCAGCGCATTGCCATCATCCCTCCTGGAGCATCCATGAGCCTGAAGATCACCGTGATCGGCACCGGCTATCTCGGCGCGACCCACGCCGCGGCCATGGCCGAGATGGGCTTCGAGGTGCTGGGCCTGGACGTCGTCCCGGAGAAGATCGAGATGCTGCGGCGGGGCGAGGTCCCCATGTACGAGCCCGGTCTCGAGGACCTGCTGCGCCGGCACGTGGCCGGACTGGAGGGCTCCACCGGGCGGCTGCGCTTCACCCAGGACTGGGCGGAGGTGGGCGCCTTCGGCGACGTCCACTTCCTCTGCGTGAACACCCCGCAGAAGCACGGCGAGTACGCCTGTGACATGTCCTACGTCGACTCGGCGGTCGCCTCGCTCGCACCGCACCTGGCCGGGCCCGCCCTCGTCGTCGGCAAGTCCACGGTGCCCGTCGGCTCCGCGGACCGGCTGGCCCGGACGCTCGCCGCCCTGGCGCCCGCGGGCGAGGACGCCGAGCTGGCCTGGAACCCCGAGTTCCTGCGGGAGGGCTTCGCCGTCCGCGACACGCTGCACCCGGACCGCATCGTGGTCGGCGTACGCAGCGAGCGGGCCGAGAAGCTGCTGCGGGAGGTGTACGCGGCGCCGGTCGCCGAGGGCTCCCCCTTCGTCGTCACCGACTTCCCCACCGCCGAGCTGGTGAAGACCTCCGCGAACTCCTTCCTGGCCACGAAGATCTCCTTCATCAACGCCATGGCCGAGGTGTGCGAGGCCGCGGACGGCGACGTCGCCAAGCTCGCGGAGGCGATCGGCTACGACGACCGGATCGGCCGGAAGTTCCTGCGCGCCGGGATCGGCTTCGGCGGCGGCTGCCTGCCCAAGGACATCCGCGCCTTCATGGCGCGCGCCGGTGAGCTGGGCGCCGACCAGGCGCTGACGTTCCTGCGCGAGATCGACTCGATCAACATGCGCCAGCGCGGGCGGATGGTCGAGCTGACCCGGCAGGCGCTGGGCGGCGGGCCGTTCCTCGGCAAGCGGATCGCGGTGCTGGGCGCCACGTTCAAGCCCGACTCGGACGACGTACGCGACTCCCCCGCGCTCAACGTGGCCGGGCAGATCCACCTCCAGGGCGGTCAAGTGACCGTCTACGACCCCAAGGGCATGGACAACGCGCGCCGCCTCTTCCCGACGCTCGGCTACGCCGGCTCGGCGCTGGAGGCGGTCCGGGGCGCCGACGCGGTCCTGCACCTCACCGAGTGGCAGGAGTTCCGCGAGCTGGACCCGGCGGAGCTGGGCGAGGCCGTAGCGGCCCGGCTGGTCCTCGACGGGCGCAACGCGCTCGACGGGGAGCTGTGGCGGCGGGCCGGGTGGACGTACCGGGCGATGGGACGCCCGACGGCTTAGAGCTGCGAACAAAAGTGGGTTCCGATCAGCGGGCGGTGTCCGGTGCGTGCGATCGCAAGGCGCCGGAAGGTCCTTGTAGCGGAGCTACCAGGGCCTTCCGGCAACGCGGCGAGGACGCGTGCCGGGCGCCGGCCGCCGGGGCCCACTTTTGTCCGCAGCTCTTAGCGCGGCGGGCCCGTACGGGCGACGCCGGTTCGGCCGAGGCTCAGTCGGCCGAACCGGCGTCTTCCCGCATTCTTGCACCACCGCGCCGGTGATCAGGGCTCCCTGGCGCGGTACCGGCGCATCTTCGCGCGCGCCCCGCACACCTGCATCGAGCACCAGCGGCGGCGGCCGGCCGGGCTGCGGTCGTAGTACGCCCAGTGGCAGGTGCCTGCCTCGCAGGCCTTCAGACGGGTCCAGGTGCCCGCGACCAGCGCCTCGGCGACGGCGGCGGCGACCCGGGAGAGCAGCGGCCCGCCGTCGGCGGGGGCGAGGGTGGCGCTGCCGTCCCGGTCGTCGACGGCGACCAGCAGCGGGGCCCGCGCCAGCAGGTCGCCCAGCGGTGTCACCGGGCGGTGCGGGGGGTGGCCGGCGTGCGCGAGGAGCGCCGCCCGCAGGGACTCCCGCAGCTCGCGCGCCTGCGGCAGTTCCGCCTCGCCGATCCCGAGGCGCGCGCGGCCGGCCGCCGTGTCGAGCGAGTCGGCGGCCGCCTCGATGTCCAGGGTGTTGACCAGGGACTCGACCAGCGCCAGGCCGCCGGGTGCGGGCGATCTGTCACTCATGTCAGCGACGGTACCTCGCAGGACGATTGCGTCGTTACCCGCAACCGGCGAGCATGCGGTAACGGTTACTGGTCACCCGGCCCTACGGGTAACCACAGGGGTGACCCCGAACACTGGGAGGAAGTCATGGCTCTCGCCAAGCTGGGTGTCGTCGTACTGGACTGTCCCGACCCGCGCGCGCTCGCCGGTTTCTACGCCGAGGTACTGGGCGGGACCGTCGAGGGGGAGGGTGACTGGGTGGACCTGAAGGTGCCGGGCGGTGTGGCGCTCGCCTTCCAGAAGGCGCCCGGGTTCGTGCCGCCGAAATGGCCCTCCGCCGACGCCTCGCAGCAGTTCCACCTGGACCTGGACGTCGAGGACCTGGACGCGGCCGAGAAGGGCGTCCTCGCGCTCGGCGCCGAACCGCTGGCCCACCGGGGCGCCAAGAACTTCCGGGTCTACGCGGACCCGGCCGGGCACCCGTTCTGCCTCTGCGCCAACTGACCGGCTCCGGTCGGCCGCTGGAGGGGGTTGGGGGCCTTGAGGATCTGCGCTTCCTCTTGTGGTCACCTGCCCGCCGCCCCTCCCTCACGCGTCACCGGTGCCGGAAGGCAGTGCCGCCCAGGCACTGCCTTCCGGCACCGCTCCTCAGCCGTCCAGTTCCGCGATCGTCGCGTTCGACGGTGCCCGACTCGCCTGGAGGTCGCGGGCCACGTCCTCGGCCGCGCCCAGCACGCGGACCGCGTTCTGCCAGGTCAGCTTGGCCAGGTCGGTCTTCGACCAGCCCCGGTCGAGCAGCTCGGCGACCAGGCGGGGGTAGCCGGAGACGTCGTCCAGGCCGTCCGGGGTGAAGGCCGTGCCGTCGTAGTCGCCGCCGATGCCGAGGTGGTCGACGCCGGCCACCTCGCGCATGTGGTCGAGGTGGTCGGCCACCGTGGCCACGGTCGCGACCGGGCGCGGGTTCGACTCCTCGAAGGCCCGGTGGACCTTCATGCCCTCCTCGGTGGTGTCGAGGTGGTGCAGGCCGTGCGCGCGCATGTTCTCGTCCGCGGCGGCCGTCCAGTCGACGGCGGCCTGGAGCACGAACTTCGGCACGAACGTCACCATCGCCATGCCGCCGTTGGCGGGCAGGCGTTCGAGCACGTCGTCCGGGATGTTGCGCGGGTGGTCGCAGACCGCCCGGGCGGAGGAGTGCGAGAAGATCACCGGTGCCGCCGAGGTGTCCAGCGCGTGCCGCATGGTGGTCGCGGCCACGTGGGACAGGTCGACCAGCATGCCCAGGCGGTTCATCTCGCGGACCACCTCGCGGCCGAACGCCGACAGGCCGCCCACGCCGGGCTCGTCCGTCGCCGAGTCCGCCCACGCCACGTTGTCGTTGTGGGTGAGCGTCATGTAGCGCACCCCGAGCGCGTACAGGCCCCTGAGCGTGCCCAGGGAGTCCGCGATGGAGTGGCCGCCCTCGGCGCCCATCAGGGAGGCGATACGGCCCTGCCCGCGGGCCGCCTCCATGTCGGCGGCGGTCAGGGCCGGGGCCAGGTCCGCCGGGTAGCGGGCGATCAGCTGCCGTACGCAGTCGATCTGCTCCAGCGTCGCCGGGACGGCGTCGGGCAGGTCCGAGCGGACGTACACCGACCAGTACTGCGCGCCGACGCCGCCGGCGCGCAGGCGGGGGATGTCGGTGTGCAGGTGGGCGTCCTGACGGCCGGCGATGTCGCGGGCGCCGAGGTCGTAGCGGACCTGTTCGCGCAGCGCCCAGGGCAGGTCGTTGTGGCCGTCGACGACCGGGAACTCGCGCAGGAGCTCCCGGGCCTCCTCCAGCCGGCTCACCGTGCTCACTTCCCCGTGCCGAAGCCGAAGCCGGCCGAGCCCTCGACCTTGGAGCGCAGCCGCTTGCCCTTCTCGGTGGCCTGGTCGTTGAGGTCCTGCTGGAACTCACGCATCCGGGCCAGCAGGTCCTCGTCGTGCGCGGCGAGGATGCGCGCGGCGAGCAGGCCCGCGTTGCGCGCGCCGCCGACCGACACCGTGGCGACCGGCACCCCGGCCGGCATCTGCACGATCGACAGCAGCGAGTCCATGCCGTCCAGGTACTTCAGCGGCACCGGCACGCCGATCACCGGCAGCGGGGTCACGGAGGCGAGCATGCCGGGCAGGTGGGCGGCGCCGCCCGCGCCCGCGATGATCGCCTTGAGCCCGCGTTCGGCGGCCTGCTCGCCGTAGGTGATCATCTCGCGCGGCATCCGGTGCGCGGAGACGACGTCGACCTCGTAGGCGATCTCGAACTCGTCGAGCGCCTTCGCGGCGGCCTCCATGACGGGCCAGTCGGAGTCCGACCCCATGACGATGCCAACAACTGGGCTCATTCGGTGATCGTGCCTCTCAGGTAGCCGGCTGCGTGACGGGCGCGCTCCAGCACGTCGTCCAGGTCCTCGCCGTAGGTGTTGACGTGTCCGACCTTCCGGCCGGGCTTCACGTCCTTGCCGTACATGTGGATCTTGAGCTGGGGGTCGCGGGCCATGCAGTGCAGGTACGCCGAGTACATGTCCGGGTAGTCGCCGCCGAGGACGTTGACCATGACCGTCCACGGCGCGCGCGGGCGCGGGTCGCCCAGCGGCAGGTCCAGGACCGCGCGGACGTGGTTGGCGAACTGCGAGGTGACCGCGCCGTCCATCGACCAGTGGCCGGAGTTGTGCGGGCGCATCGCCAGCTCGTTGACGAGGATGCGGCCGTCGCGGGTCTGGAACAGCTCGACGGCGAGGTGGCCGACGACGCCCAGCTCCTTGGCGATGCGCAGGGCCATCTCCTCGGCCCGCAGCGCCAGGTCCTCGTCCAGGCCGGGTGCCGGGGCGATCACGGTGTCGCAGACGCCGCCGACCTGCCGGGACTCCACCACCGGGTAGGCCACGGCCTGGCCGTGCGGGGAGCGCACGACGTTGGCGGCCAGCTCGCGGACGAAGTCGACCTTCTCCTCGGCGAGGACGGGAACGCCGGCGCGGAAGGGGTCGGCGGCCTCCTCGGCGGAGTCCACCACCCACACGCCCTTGCCGTCGTACCCGCCGCGGACGGTCTTGAGGACGACGGGGAAGCCGTCCCCCTCGGCCGCGAAGGCCGCCACGTCGGCCGGATCGGTCACGATCCGGTGCCGGGGGCAGGGCACGCCGAGCGCGTCGAGCCGCGCGCGCATCACCCCCTTGTCCTGGGCGTGCACCAGCGCGTCGGGCCCGGGCCGGACGGGGATGCCGTCCGCCTCCAGGGCGCGCAGGTGTTCGGTGGGTACGTGTTCGTGATCGAAGGTGATCACGTCGCAGCCCCGCGCGAAGGCACGCAGCGTCTCCAGATCGCGGTAGTCGCCGACGACGACATCGCTCACGACCTGGGCCGCCGAGTCCTGGGGGGTGTCACTGAGAAGCTTGAACCTGATGCCCAGCGGGATGCCCGCCTCGTGTGTCATACGAGCGAGCTGGCCACCGCCGACCATGCCGACTACCGGGAACGTCACGCCCCTAGCGTATCGGCCGCGCCGGTGCGGCCGGATTCCGCGCCCCGCTACCGCCGCTCCGGCCCGTTCTCGGCCGGCCGGCGCGACCCGTTTCTCCGCCCTGGCCCGGTGCGCGGGCGGCACCCGCCCGCGCTGGATAGCATGGGCGGGCTGACGACACCGACCCGGACGGGGGCCTGCACGACCATGGGACGTGGTTCCTCGGGGCACCGACCGGCGCCACCGGCGCCCCCGAACCCGGTGCTGGGCCGCGTCGGGCGGCTGTGGCGGGAGGTCGCCAAGTTCGGCGCGGTGGGCGGGGCGGGGCTGCTGGTCAACCTGCTCGTGTTCAACCTGGTGCGGCACACGACCGACCTCCAGGTGGTGCGGGCGAGTGTCATCGCCACCATCGTGTCGATCGTCTTCAACTACATCGGCTTCCGCTACTTCACCTACCGGGACCGCGACAAGGGCGGGCGCACCAAGGAACTGACCCTGTTCCTGCTGTTCAGCGCGATCGGCCTGGTGATCGAGAACGGCGTCCTCTACCTGGCCACGTACGGCTTCGGCTGGGACAGCCCGCTGCAGAGCAACGTCTTCAAGTTCCTCGGCATCGGCATCGCGACCCTGTTCCGCTTCTGGTCGTACCGCTCCTGGGTCTTCCGCGCCCTGCCGGCGGCCGGTGAGGCGGCCCCGCGCACGAGCCGGACGCAGGCGGGTCACCGGGCGGAGACGAAGAAGACCCGCAGCGACGCCTTCCGTTGAGCCGCACAGGCGCCCTCCGCTGAGCCGCACCGACGCCTTCCGCTGAGCCCGACCGCAGCGACACGGCCGGCAGCCGGCCACGCGGGCCGCCGCCGCGCCGGGCGGGCCACCGCCGCTCCGGGAGCGCGCTACCGCACCGTCGGCTCGTCCTCCGCCGACCTCTTCGGCGGGGGCGTGCGGGAGAGGAACAGGCCGAAGACCGGGGGCTGGGCCTGGAGCAGTTCGAGGCGGCCGCCGTCGGCCTCGGCCAGGTCACGGGCGACGGCGAGGCCGATGCCGGTGGAGTTGCGGCCGCTGATGGTGCGCTCGAAAATGCGGGCGCCCAGGTCGGCGGGGACGCCGGGGCCCTCGTCGGTGACCTCGACGACCGCCTGGTTCCCGGTCACGCGGGTGCGCAGCGCCACCGTGCCGCCGCCGTGCATGAGCGAGTTCTCGATCAGTGCCGCCAGCACCTGTGCGACCGCGCCCGGCGTGCCCACGGCCTGCAGGTGCCGCTTGCCGGAACTGACGATCGCCCGGCCCGCGCTGCGGTAGGCGGGACGCCACTCGGCGGTCTGCTGCTGGATGACCTCGTCCAGGTCGAAGGAGACGGCGGAGCCGGTGCGCGGGTCACGGGAGTTCGTCAGCAGCCGCTCCACCACGTCCGTCAGCCGCTCGACCTGGGTCAGCGCGACGTTCGCCTCCTCCTTCACCGTGTCCGGGTCGTCGGTGAGGGTGATCTCCTCCAGCCGCATGGACAGCGCGGTCAGCGGGGTGCGCAGTTGGTGGGAGGCGTCGGCGGCCAGGCGCCGCTCGGCGGTCAGCATCCGGGCGATGCGTTCGGCGGAGCCGTCCAGCACATCGGCCACCCGGTCCAGCTCGGGGACGCCGTAGCGCTTGTGCCGGGGCCGCGGGTCGCCGGAGCCGAGCCGCTCGGCGGTCTCCGCGAGGTCGGTCAGCGGGGAGGCGAGCCGGTTGGCCTGGCGGATGGCGAGCAGCACCGCGGCCACCACCGCGAGCAGCGCCACCAGCCCGATGATCAGCAGGGTCCGGCCGACCTCGCGGGTGACGGAGGAACGCGGCTCCTCCATCCGCACGGTCTCGCCCTGCTCGCCCGTGGCGGTGGAGTGGATGACGTCACCGGAGGGCTTGGTCCCGACCTCGATCGGCGGGTGCCCGGGCAGGCCGATCACCGCGTACTGGCCCGCGGCCACCTGTTCGGCCAGGATCCCGGCGTTGACGGTCTCGTCCCCGAGCAGTCTGCTGTCGACGATGCTGGCCAGCCGCAGCGCCTCGGAGTCGACCCGCTCCTGCGCGCTGTTGCTGATCGTGCGGGTCTCCACGATCACCAGGGAGACGCCGAAGACGGCGATCACGACGAGCACCACGGCGAGCGTGGACTGGATCAGTCGGCGGCGCATGACCTCTTACCTGACGGTGCCCGGACCCGGGGGGACCCGCACGGCGGACTCAGCTCTTCTCGAAGCGGAAGCCCACGCCCCGCACGGTGGCGATGTAGCGGGGGTTGGCCGCGTCGTCGCCGAGCTTCTTGCGCAGCCAGGAGATGTGCATGTCGAGGGTCTTGGTCGACGACCACCAGGTGGTGTCCCAGACCTCGCGCATCAGCTGGTCGCGGGTGACGACCCGGCCGGCGTCCCGCACCAGCACCCGCAGCAGGTCGAACTCCTTGGCGGTGAGCTGGAGTTCCTCGTCGCCCATCCAGGCGCGGTGCGACTCCACGTCGATGCGCACGCCGTGGGTGGCGGGCGGCTGCTGCGGCTCGGCGGCGCCGCGGCGCAGCAGGGCCCGGACCCGGGCGAGGAGTTCGGCAAGCCGGAACGGCTTGGTGACGTAGTCGTCGGCGCCCGCGTCCAGGCCGACGACCGTGTCGACCTCGTCGGCGCGCGCGGTCAGGATCAGGATGGGCACGGTGTGGCCCTCGGCACGCAGCCGGCGGGCGACCTCCAGGCCGTCCATGCCGGGCAGACCGAGGTCCAGCACGACCAGGTCGACACCGCCCTGCATTCCGGCGTCGAGCGCGGTGGGTCCGTCCTCACGCACCTCGACCTCGTAACCTTCCCGGCGCAGTGCGCGGGCCAGCGGCTCCGAGATGGACGCGTCGTCCTCGGCGAGCAGTACACGGGTCATGGGGTGATGGTAGTCCGCCCGCGGCGCCCGCCGGGGTGGCCCGCGGTGTGATCGGCGTCCGGTGCTCTTACCTTCCGGCGCTATGGTCGCGCCCGCCCCAGCGTCATGGTCACGGACCTTTCACCTCGTCCGTGCCAGACCGCTGACCTGGGACGCCATCCTTGAGAAAACCCTCAAGAGGGCCTGCGCGGTTCCCTCATTTCCTGTGATCCCTGTCTCAAGTCCTTTCATATCCGGCACTGTCCTGCCGTATGGTGAGTTGAACGCCTGTAGCACGCAGCGGACCTTTGGCGCTCGTTCGACGCTGAGGGTCCCTTTTGCGTGCGGGCCGGTTCTCCCCGGCCTCGAAAGGAACGACCTAGGGCCGGGCCTCACCGGACGCATCGTCGCGTCGCGAGGCGTGGATCCCGGTGGCCGCCGTCCCTCACCCCGCGATCCGGGGCGAACTCCCCTGGGCGTGGGGTGGACGACAGGCCCGCCGGTGCCGGCCAGCCCCCCACCGGGCGCGTACCGGCTCGCCGCGGCGCGTCCCGACCAGCAAGGAACGACCATGGCGTCCAGCCTGACGAAGGACTCGGTCCGCCCGGGCACCCCCGGTTCCGAGAAAACCTTCCTCGGCCACCCCCGCGGCCTGGCCACTCTCTTCATGACCGAGATGTGGGAGCGTTTCTCCTACTACGGCATGAAGGCCCTGCTCCCGCTGTACCTGGTGGCACCGGGCGGCCTGCACATGAACGCGGCCACCGCGACCGCGATCTACTCGGTCTACCTGTCCCTGGTGTACCTGCTCGCGATGCCGGGCGGCTGGGTCGCCGACCGGATCCTCGGCCCCCGCAGGACCGTCGCGGTGGCCGGCGCCGTCATCATGCTGGGACACGTGACCCTGGCGCTGCCCTTCAGCGGCACGTTCTTCGCCGGACTCGGTCTCGTCGCCATCGGTTCGGGCCTGCTGAAGTCCAACATCTCCACGATGGTCGGCCACCTCTACAAGGGTGCCGACGACCCGCGCCGCGACGGTGGCTTCACGCTCTTCTACATCGGCATCAACCTGGGCGCCTTCTTCGCCCCGCTGTCGATCGGCACCATCGGCGAGAAGGTCAACTGGCACTTCGGCTTCGTGCTCGCCGCGCTCGGCATGGCGCTGGGCCTGGCCCAGTTCCTGCTCGGCTCACGCCACCTCAGCTCCCGCTCGGACATCGTCCCCACGCCGATGACCGCCGAGGAGAAGAGGTCCACGCTGACCAAGGCAGCCGTGTGGGCGGCCGTCGCGGTCGTCTTCTACGCGATCGTCGGCTTCTCGGGGGTCTACACCCTGAACTGGCTGATGGTCCCGCTCACGCTCGCCGGCGTGATCATCCCCGTCCTGGTCATCGCCCGCATCAAGCGGGACAAGGAACTGGACCGGGCCGAGCAGTCGAAGATGAGCGCGTACATCTGGTTCTTCGTCGCCGCGGCCGTCTTCTGGATGATCTACGACCAGGGCGGCTCGACCGTGTCGCTGTTCGCCGAGAAGTCGGCCGAGAACAGCGTCTTCGGCTGGCAGTTCCCGGTCTCCTGGTACCAGTCGGTCAACCCGGTCATGATCATGGCGCTGGCGCCGGTCTTCGCCTGGGCGTGGCTGGCGCTGGCCCGGCGCGGCAAGGAGCCGAGCACCGCGGTCAAGTTCTCGATGGGCCTCGTGCTGATCGGCGCGTCCTTCTTCCTCTTCCTCGCCCCGCTGGGCATCGCCGACGGCGGGCACAAGGCGGCGGCGCTGTGGCTGGTGGCGATCTACTTCGTCCAGACCGTCGGTGAACTGACCCTCTCCCCGGTCGGCCTGTCGGTCACCACGAAGATGGCGCCCGCCAAGTACGCCTCGCAGATGATGGGCGTCTGGTTCCTGGCCGTCAGCGCCGGTGACGCCACGACCGGTCTGCTCTCCATCGCCAACGTCAACCTCGACAAGACGGGCATCGTCGCGCTGGAGGCCGCCCTCGCGGTCGTCGCCGGATTCGCGGTGTGGATGTACCGCAAGCGGGTCAAGGAACTCATGGGCGACGTGCGCTGACACCGGCCCACCTGGTTCACCGGGAGCCGCCGCATCCGCAGGGGTGCGGCGGCTCTTTTCGGTTTCCGTGGGGCGATGCACGTGAGGGGGTACGCGTGCGGAGGTGCGCGTACGGGGTTCGCGCGCAGGGGCTCCCGTGTACGGGATCGGGGGGTGCCGTGGCAGTGGGGCGGGAACGGGCTCCGGGCCGACGGTGGATGCAGCGGGGCGGGCCGGGTGGCCGGGCGGAGGCAGAAGGGGCCGTACGGCGGTCAGGGGCGGCACTACGACGGCGCGGCCCCGGGGGCAGGCGCCCCCGCGCGAGCCCCCAGGGGGTTCGCGCGGGCGGGCGCGCGGCCAGGTCCTGTCCTGGACCTACGCCGGTGCGCCCAGCTCCGCCCACACCTTCTTGCCCGCCGTGCCCGGGACGCGGATCACGCCCCAGTCCAGGCACAGGCGCTGGACGATGAACATGCCGTGGCCGCCGGGGCGGCCGGCCCGGTGCGGGGTGCGCGGCGCGGGCTGACCCGAACCGCGGTCCGACACCTCGATGTGGATCACCTTGTTGTCGCAGGCGATCTCCAGCCGTTCCGGACCCTCGGCGTGCAGGCAGGCGTTGGTGACCAGTTCGGAGACGACGAGGAGCACGTCCTCGGCGGCGGCGCGCCGGTCGGCGGACGCGGCGGGCAGCCACCCCCACGCGTACAGCGCCTGACGGGCGAAGTCACGGGCCAGCGGTACGACGCCGCTCGCGCCGTCGAAGCTCAGTCTGCGGACCTGGCGGCCCCCCGACGGGGTCGCCGGCACGGCCGTCGCACCCCCTGCTGCGGAGGCGTCGTCGGCCGGCACGTCCCCCTCGGACGCCCCGGAAGCGCCGCTGGGCTCCGGGCCACGGTCGCCCGGCGAACAAGGCCGGGTGGTGCTCATCAGCGCTTCACCTCACCGATTCACCAGTTCACGATTCAAAAGTCACCACGTTCGTACATGGCCGGTACGCCACCGGTCGATCCGTTTCACGATGCTCCTGCCCGACCGATCCCTCGGAACACCACCTGTTTTGCGGCGCCCGGTGCGGATCAGGTCCGGCGGGCCGGCCGGAGGGGTTCCGGGCGGCCTGCGAAGCCGCGCGGAAGGAGCAGGAAGGAGCAAGAGCACGGAAGAGGAGACGATGACGGCACCGCCGTCGGTTTCAGCCGGTTCCGCTGACCGGGCCGGTGTCGTCGGCCAAGGCGTCCTCCAGCGTGTCGTGCACGGTGAAGACCGCGTCCGCCCCTGTGATCTCGAACACCCGCGCCACCACCGGCAGCATGCCCGCCAGGTGCACACCTCCCCCGGCCGCCTCCGCCTTCAGGCGCGCCCCCAGCAGCACGTTCAGTCCCGTGGAATCACAGAACTCCAGCCGGGAGCAGTCCACCACCAGGCGCGAGCGCCCCTTGTCGACGCACGCCTCGAGCGGCTCACGCAGCAGGTCCGCCGTGTGATGGTCCAGTTCGCCCGCCGGTGTCACCACGGCGCTGGAGCCCTCTTGCCGCACTTCCACCAGAAGCCGGCCCGACTGTGCACTGCCGACCGTCCCGCGGTCCATGCCGTCTCTCACTCCCGGAGTCTTGGCTGCTGACTGACGCCCTCGAACACTACGCCTTCCCTGACCGCTCCGACACCCGAACAACCGCACACAAACGGACATATGTCCACAGAACGCACTTGCGGTCGTGTCGGGAAAGCGGGTAGGGCTAGTAGGGACACGTAACCGACACGGCCGGCTTTGGAGGCGCCGCACACCGCAGTGCACGAACTGGCTTCGGCAGCCATATGCCGAGAACGATGGAGGACATCATGTCACCCCGGCTCGACGCCTCGCATACCCAGACGGCGACGTCGACACTCCCTCCGGACCCCCTCGATCCCATCGCCCCCGACGACGGCGTACGCGCCGGGCGCAGCGGCCCCGCCGCCGCACCGGCAGGAGAGCCGCCCGCCGCACTGGCCGGGCTCCCTGACATCCCCCCGTACGACGAAGTGGCCCCGGACGACGCGCGGGCCCTGTCCAAGACCCTCTTCGAGCGGCTGGAGTCCCTCGAGGAAGGCACGCACGCGTACGCGTACGTCCGCAACACCCTCGTCGAACTCAACCTGGCGCTGGTCAAGTTCGCCGCCTCCCGCTTCCGCTCCCGCAGCGAGCCGATGGAGGACATCATCCAGGTCGGCACCATCGGCCTGATCAAGGCGATCGACCGCTTCGAACTCTCCCGCGGCGTCGAGTTCCCCACCTTCGCGATGCCTACCATCATCGGCGAGATCAAGCGCTTCTTCCGGGACACCTCGTGGTCCGTGCGCGTGCCGCGCCGGCTGCAGGAGCTGCGGCTCGACCTGGCCAAGGCCGGTGACGAACTGGCCCAGCGCCTCGACCGCGCCCCCACGGTGGCGGAGCTGGCCCACCACCTCGGTCTGACCGAGGACGAGGTGGTGGAGGGCATGGCCGCGTCCAACGCCTACACCGCCTCGTCGCTGGACGCGCAGCCGGACGACGACGACTCCGAGGGAACCCTCGCGGACCGTATCGGCTACGAGGACCACGGGATCGAGGGCATCGAGTACGTCGAGTCGCTCAAGCCGCTGATCGCCGAACTGCCCGCGCGGGACCGGAAGATCCTCTCGCTGCGGTTCGTCGCCAACATGACCCAGTCGGAGATCGGCGAGGAGCTGGGCATCTCCCAGATGCACGTCTCACGGCTGCTGTCGCGGACGCTGGTACGGCTGCGCAAGGCGCTGACGGTCGAGGAGTGAGCGCCGGTCCGGCCTCCCGCCCGGGGGGGGCCGGTTCCCGGTTCAGACCTCGCGCACGCCGCGTCGCCACACCTGGCTCACCAGGGGCACGCCCGGACGGTAGGCCAGGTGGACGTGGCTCGGGGCGTCCAGGACGAGCAGGTCGGCGCGGGCGCCGGGCGCGAGGCGGCCGACGTCGGTGCGGCGCAGGGCCGCCGCCCCGCCCGCCGTCGCCGACCACACCGCCTCGTCGGGCGTCATGCCCATGTCCCGTACGGCGAGCGCGATGCAGAACGGCACCGACGAGGTGTACGACGAGCCCGGGTTGCAGTCGGTGGACAGGGCGACCGTGGCCCCCGCGTCCAGCAGACGGCGGGCGTCGGGCCACTGGGCGCGGGTGGAGAACTCGGCGCCGGGCAGCAGCGTGGCGACGGTGTCGCTGTGCGCCAGGGCGTCGACGTCCGCGTCCGTCAGGTGGGTGCAGTGGTCGGCGCTGGCCGCGTCCAGCTCCACGGCGAGCTGCACACCAGGGCCGTAGGACAGCTGGTTGGCGTGGATGCGCGGGTGCAGTCCCTTCGCCCGGCCGGCGGTGAGGATCGCACGGGCCTGGTCGCCGTCGAAGGCGCCCTTCTCGCAGAAGACGTCGATCCAGCGGGCGTGCGGCGCGCACGCCTCCAGCATCTCGCCGGTGACCAGCTCCACGTAGGCCGCCGGGTCCTCGGCGTAGTCCGGGGGGACGATGTGGGCGCCGAGGTAGGTGACCTCGTCGGTGTGCGCGGCGGCGATGCGCAGGGCGCGGGACTCGTCGGCGACGGTCAGGCCGTAGCCGGACTTCGTCTCGAACGTGGTCGTGCCCTGCCGCAGGGCCTCGGCGAGATGACGGGTGAGGTTGGCCTCCAGTTCCCCGTCGCCGGCGGCGCGGGTGGCGGCGACCGTGGTGCGGATGCCGCCGGCGCTGTAGGCCCGGCCGGACATCCGGGCGTTGAACTCCTCGGTGCGGTCGCCCGCGAAGACCAGGTGGGAGTGGGAGTCCACGAAGCCCGGCAGCACCGCCCGGCCGCCCGCGTCGACCCGGTTGTCAGTGGCGGGTGCTTTGCTTGATTCACCGGTCCACGCGATGCGGTCGCCCTCGATGACGACGGCCGCGTCCCGGACCAGGCCGAGGGGGGACGGCGTGTCGCCGAGGGAGGGGTCGTTGGTGACGAGCGTGGCGATGTTGGTGATGACGGTGCTGGTGCCGGTGCTGCTGCCGGCGTTCCTGCTGCTCATGGTGTCCTCGGGGATGACGGTGGGGTTCAGCCGCGCAGGGCTTCGACCGCGGCGGCCAGCTCTGACGGCACGTCGGGGACCAGGGCGTGCGCCCCGTCGCGTACGACATGGCGCCCGCCCACGACCGTATGGCGCACGTCCGCCGCGCTCGCGGCGAATACGGCCGTCTCGGCGCCCAGCCGTGGCAGCGGCCCCGCTGTCCTGACCGAGTCCAGCGCGATCGTCGTGAAGTCGGCGAGGGCGCCGGCGGTGAGGCTGCCCGCGTCGTCCCAGCCGAGGGCGGCGTGACCGTCCCCGGTGGCCGCGCGCAGCAGGGCGGCGGCCGTCCAGTGGCCGCGGGTGCGGCTGCGCAGGCGCTCGTTCAGCTCCATCGCGCGGGCCTCTTCGAACAGGTCGATGACGGCGTGGCTGTCGGAGCCGAGGCTGAGGGGGGAGCCGGCGCGCTGGAGGGCGGGGGCCGGGCCGATGCCGTCGGCGAGGTCCCGTTCGGTGGTCGGGCACATGCAGGTGCCGGTGCCGGTGGTGCCGAGCAGGGCGATGTCGTCCTCGGTGAGGTGGGTGTTGTGCACGCCGGTGGTGCGCGGGCCGAGGACACCGTGGTCGGCCAGCAGCCGGGTGGGGGTGCATCCGTGGGCGTGCAGGCAGGCGTCGTTCTCCGCGGTCTGCTCGGAGAGGTGGACGTGGAGCGGGGCCCGCCGTTCCTCGGCCCAGCGCGCCACCGTGGCCAGTTCCCGCGCGGGCACCGCCCGCACCGAGTGGACGGCGGCACCGATCCGCGCGTGATCCCGTTCCTTGAGAACTGAACAGCGTTCGGCCCAGGCCTCGGCCGTCCCGTCGGAGAAGCGGGCCTGGTGCCCGTCGGGCGGCTGCCCGAAGCCGGCGGAGAGATAGCAGGTGTCGAGGAGGGTGATGCGGATGCCGGCTTCGGCGGCGGCCTCGACCAGGGCCTCGCCCATCGCGTTCGGGTCGGCGTAGCGGGCGCCGCCCGGGGCGTGGTGGACGTAGTGGAACTCGCCGACGGCGGTGATCCCGGCGAGCGCCATCTCGGCGTACACCGCGCGGGCCAGGGCCCGGTAGGTGTCCGGGGTGAGCCGGTCGGCGGTGGCGTACATGACCTCGCGCCAGGTCCAGAAGGTGCCGGAGCCGACCTGGACGGTGCCGCGCAGGGCCCGGTGGAAGGCGTGGCTGTGCGCGTTGGCCAGGCCGGGGAGCGTGAGGCCCCGCAGGGGTTCGGCGCCCGGCGGCGGGGCGGCGACCCCCGTGCGGACGGCCGCGATGCGGCCGTCGCGCACGTCGAGCGCCACGTCCGGCTCGACGTGCGTGCCGAGCCAGGCGTGCTCCAGCCAGTACGTCCGTGTCCGCTCGGTGGTGGTCACGTGCAGGCCAGTCCTTCCAGTACGTCGGCCAGGGCACGCACCCCGGCCACGCAGTCGTCCTCGGCGGCGAACTCGGCCGGGGAGTGCGAGACACCGGTGGGGTTGCGCACGAACAGCATGGCGGTCGGGATGCTCCCGGACAGGATTCCGGCGTCGTGTCCGGCCCCGGTGCCGAGGACGGGCACCTTCAGGCCGGTGCGGTGACCGAGAATGCGGGCGAGTTCGTCGCGCAGGGCGTGGTCGAACTCGACGACGGGCGTGAAGGACTCGCGGACCACGTCGAGGTCGACGCCGTGCGCCGCCGCGCAGGCGCGGGCCGCCTCCTCCACGCCGGCGACGACCGTGTCCAGGGTGGCCTGGTCGGCGGCGCGGGAGTCGAGCCAGCCGCGCACCAGGGACGGGATCGCGTTGACACCGTTCGGCTCCACGGCGATCTTGCCGAAGGTGGCCACCGCACCGGCGAGTTCGGCCTCGCGGCGGGCGGCGAGCACCGTCTCTGCGTACGACAGCATCGGATCGCGCCGGTCGGCCAGCCGGGTGGTGCCGGCGTGGTTGGCCTCGCCGCGGAAGTCGAACCGCCACCGCCCGTGCGGCCAGATCGCGCTGGCCACGCCGACCGGGTCGCCGGTCAGGTCCAGGGACCGGCCCTGTTCGACGTGGAGTTCGACGAAGGCGCCGATGCGGGAGAGGCGTTCCGGGTCCGGGCCGATGGCGTCCGGGTCGTAGCCGGCGGCCTCCATGGCGCGGGGCAGCGTGGTCCCGTCGCCGTCGGTGAGCCGGTGCGCCTGCTCGACGGTGAGCTGCCCCGCGGTCAGCCGCGAGCCGACACAGGCGAGCCCGAACCGGGCGCCCTCCTCGTCACCGAAGTTGACGAGGGCCAGCGGCTTGCCGAACTGTGCTCCCCTGCGGCGCAGTTCGTCGAGCGCGGCGAACGCCGACACCACCCCGAGGGGCCCGTCGAAGGCCCCGCCGTCGGGTACGGAGTCCAGGTGTGACCCGGCCACGACGGCGTCCCCGGCGGCCGGGTCACCGAGCCAGGCCCACTGGTTCCCGTTGCGGTCCACCTCGTAGGCCAGTCCGCGCGAACGGGCCTGCTCCTCGAACCAGGCCCGGCACTCGGCGTCGGCCCCGGTCCAGGCGAAGCGCCGGTAGCCGCCGGACCCGGCGTGCCGCCCGATGGGGGCGAGGTCGCGCCACATCTCGTGGAAGGACGCGCCGGCGCCCCCTGCGCGCGGAGCGGAGTCGTTCCGCGCCGCGCCCGGGGTCCCCGCCGGGCCGGCGCTCGCCGCAGGCCCGGCGGGGAGGGCGGACGCGGCGGGACCCGCGCCCGGGGGCCGGGTTCCGGGTACCGCCGGCCGGCCGCCCTCGCGCCCGCCGTCCCGCACGGTCACGCGCCCTCACCCTCACGCATCGGCACGCGCACGCCGCGCTCGGCGGCGACGGAGTCGGCGATGTCGTACCCGGCGTCCACGTGCCGGATGACGCCCATGCCGGGGTCGTTGGTGAGGACGCGGCGGATCTTCTCCCCCGCGAGCTTCGTGCCGTCGGCGACCGTCACCTGGCCGGCGTGGATCGAGCGGCCCATGCCGACGCCGCCGCCGTGGTGGATGGACACCCAGGAGGCGCCGGAGGCCACGTTGACCATGGCGTTCAGCAGCGGCCAGTCGGCGATGGCGTCGGAGCCGTCGAGCATGGCCTCGGTCTCGCGGTACGGGGAGGCGACGGAGCCGCAGTCGAGGTGGTCGCGGCCGATGACGATCGGCGCGGCCAGCTCACCGCTCGCGACCATGTCGTTGAAGCGCTCGCCGGCCTTGTCGCGCTCGCCGTAGCCGAGCCAGCAGATACGGGCGGGCAGTCCCTGGAAGTGGACGCGCTCGCCGGCCATCTTGATCCAGCGGGCCAGGGACTCGTTCTCCGGGAAGAGGTCCAGGATCGCCTTGTCGGTCTTGGCGATGTCGGCGGGGTCGCCGGACAGGGCGGCCCAGCGGAAGGGGCCCTTGCCCTCGCAGAACAGCGGGCGGATGTAGGCGGGGACGAAGCCGGGGAAGGCGAACGCCCGCTCGTACCCGGCCAGTTGCGCCTCACCGCGGATGGAGTTGCCGTAGTCGAAGACCTCGGCCCCGGCGTCCTGGAAGCCGACCATGGCCTCGACGTGCCTGGCCATCGACTCGCGGGCGCGGGTGGTGAAGCCGGCCGGATCCTTGGCGGCGGCGTCGGCCATGTCCTCGAAGGCGACGCCGACGGGCAGGTAGGCCAGCGGGTCGTGGGCGCTGGTCTGGTCGGTGACGATGTCGATGGGCGCGCTCATGGCGAGGAGCTGCGGGACCAGTTCGGCGGCGTTGCCGAGGACGCCGATGGACAGCGGCCTGCGCTGGTCGCGGGCCTCGGTGGCGAGCTGGAGGGCGTGCTCCAGGCTGTCGGCCCGCACGTCGAGGTAGCGGTGCTCGATACGGCGGTCGATGGCGCGCGGGTCGCAGTCGATGCAGATGGCGACACCGTCGTTCATCGTCACGGCGAGCGGCTGGGCGCCGCCCATGCCGCCGAGGCCGGCGGTGAGGGTGATGGTCCCGGCGAGCGTGCCGCCGAACTTCTTGGCGGCGACGGCGGCGAAGGTCTCGTAGGTGCCCTGGAGGATGCCCTGGGTGCCGATGTAGATCCAGGAGCCGGCGGTCATCTGCCCGTACATGGTCAGGCCGAGGGCCTCCAGGCGGCGGAACTCCTCCCAGTTGGCCCAGTCGCCGACGAGGTTGGAGTTGGCGATCAGGACGCGCGGGGCCCACTCGTGGGTCTGCATGACGCCGACGGGGCGGCCGGACTGCACGAGCATGGTCTCGTCGGCCTTGAGGGTCTTCATGGTGCGGACCATGGCGTCGAAGGAGCGCCAGTCGCGGGCGGCCTTGCCGGTGCCGCCGTAGACGACGAGCTTGTCGGGGTGCTCGGCGACCTCGGGGTCGAGGTTGTTCTGCAGCATCCGCAGGGCGGCCTCCTGCTGCCATCCCAGGGCGCTCAGTTCCGTGCCGCGCGGTGCTCGAACGGGGCGGGGTCCTGACATGGTCTGCCTCCTGGCGGTTGCTCCCGAGGGACTGTTACGGCTTCTATTCACATCCTGACCCGTTGAATAGAACTAGTCAATACATCACGGGGGCGACACGGGGGCGCGCCCTGCGGGGTCCGGGCGGATCGCGGCGCGAGGGGGCGCGGGGCGGACGAGGCGTGGAGGGGGCCGGGGGGCCAGCAGGGGGCCCGTGGGCGCGGGGCCGGTTGGCCCAGGTGGGGGCGCCGTCCGGGAGGACGGCCCAGGGCCTGCGGCGAGAGCGGCGGGCAGGGGTGGGCGGGCTGCCGGGAGGCCTGCTGCCGGGGGAAGGCGTGCCGCCGGGGGGGCGTACTGCCACGTGGGGGCGTACTGCCGGGGGGGGTGGCCTGCCGGGGGGCCTGCCGGGGGGCCTGCCGCCGAGGGAGGGCAGGCCGACAGGGGGTGGCCCGCTGCCGCGAGGGGCGTACTGCCGTGTGCAGGGGGCGTGTTGCCGGGGTCAGCCGACCCACGTTAGTTCCTCGGGCGCATGTTCCACTGGAAAATGCCGTAACCCCCACCGCCCCCGCACACCCTGCGTAGCGTCTTCCTCACTCAGCCGAAACCCCAGGCGGGAGGGGAACGACCGTGCCCGGAATCGACGAGTGCCTGCTGGAAGCCATGCGGTTGCCCGGAGCGCGGGGTGCCGCGCTGGTCGACTGGACGAGCGGGCTGGCCCTGGGCGCCGTCGGGGAACCCCCGGGCGGCGACCACGAGACCACCGCGGCGGAAGCCGCGGAACTGGCCCGGCTGGCCGCGGAACACGGCGCGTTCGCCGCCGCCGACGACCCCGGAGGAGGTGACCGCCCGCCGGTCGAGGACCTGATCGTCAGCAACCGCGACAGCTACCACCTGCTGCGCTTCGTGGACACCACCTTCGACAGCAGTGTGTTCCTGCACCTGTGGCTGACCCGCGCGGAGGGCAACCTCGCCCTCGCCCGCATACGCCTGGGTGAGCTGGCGGAGCGGCTGGTGCTGGGATGACCGTGGTCGACACTCCTCCCCCGCTGCCGGTGCGGGACAGGGCGGACAGCGAGCGGGCCTGGGGCGGCGTCTCACCGATGCTGACCCGCCTGGCGGCCGAGCGGGCCACCGGCCTCCTCGTCCGCGAACGCGGCACGCTCCACCTCGACGAGGGCCGCGTGGCACACGCCGAGAGCCCGCTGGCCCCCGGACTGGACATACTCCTCACCACCCACGGCACGCTGCGCCCCGAGGTCTGGCGGGACGCCGTCTCCCGGGCCGGCGGCCCGCCGGGCGCGGCGCAGGTCCTGCTGGCCGACGGCCACCTCACCGAGGGCGCCCTGCACCTGTGCCACCTCGGCACCCTCTACGACGCCGCCTACTTCGTCCTCGCCCCGAGCAGCACCCCGGGCCGCTTCCGCTACGGGCCCGCCCACCGGCCCGGCACCGTCCCGACGGTCCCGGTCGACGCCCTGGAGCGCGCGACCCTGCGCCGGCGCGCGCTGCTGGACCGCATCTGGCCCGACGCGCGGCCGGACAGCGCCCCGCTGCTGCGGACCTCCGCCACCGCCGCCCCGCGCCTGACCGCCCGTCAGCGGGCCCTGCTGGACCTGGTCGACGGCACCCGGACCGCCGCCGACCTGGCCCGGGACCTGGGGCGGCAGGCGTTCCACACCCTGGTGGACGTGCGGCGCCTGGCCGCCGCGGGCCTCCTCGCACCACAGCGGCGGCCGGACCCACCGCCCGGGCCGCCCGGCCCGCCGGACCCGTACGCGGCGCCGATGCCCGCCTCCCCCGGCACCCCGGACACCCGGCTCACGGACACCGGCCCCCCGGACACCGGACCGGGGGACACCGGGCCCACGGCCGCCCTGCCGTCGCCCGCCGGTCCCGCTGACCCCTGGCTCACGCAGCCGGCGCCGGGCACCGACCCCCACATCACGCTGCTGAAGAGGCTCAGGGATGCGCTGGAGGCCCTTTGAGAGGAGACACCGGATGGCAGCCGAGCCCGAGATCCTGGAGGAACTGCGGCGGCTGAGGGCGCGCGTGCCCCAGCTCACCGGCGCGCTCGCGGCGAGCGTCGACGGCCTGGTCCTGGCCCACGACACCCCGGGCGTGGAACCGGAGGGCGTGGCGGCCCTGACCGCGACCGCGCTGGGTGTGGCGGTCCGCCTGGCGGACGTGACCGGCCGGGGCGGGCTGCGAGAACTGCTGGTACGGGGCGCGCACGGCTACGTCGCCACCTACGCGGCGGGACACGGCGCCGTGCTGACACTGCTCGCCGAGGACCGCGTCAACGTCGGCCGCCTCCACCTGGAGGGCCGCCGGGCCGGGGCCCGTATCGGCGAACTGGTCGACGCCGGGGCGGCGGCGGCCGTCCCCGGCAGGGCCCCGGCCAGGCCGGCGAAACCGCCCGCGCGCCCCGCCCCCCTGCGGACGAGGATCCCGCGCGCGCCCCGCACCACCCCGGCTGCCGCGACCACCGAACCCACGGAACCGGCCTCACCCACCGCGGGCGCCGCACCAGGCGCCGCAACCGACGCGGGACCGGACGCCACCCCCGGCGGTCCCGCCACCCCAGACACCCCAGGCACCCCGCCGGGCACTCACGCGCCCGCCGGCACCGCCACCACCGAAAGCTGACGAAGGAAAAAGGAGAGACGGCCATGGCCAACACCGAGACCTGCCTGAAGGAAGCGCTCGCCTCCATCGAGGGCGCCACCGGAGTAGCGCTCGTCGACTACACCACCGGTATGGCGCTGGGCACGATGGGCGGCAGCAAGACCTTCGACCTGAACGTCGCCGCCGCCGGCAACACCGATGTCGTACGGGCCAAGATGCGCACCATGGAGCACCTCGGCCTCAAGGGGCAGATCGAGGACATCCTGATCACCCTGTCCGACCAGTACCACGTGATCCGCCTGATCAGCGGGCGCGGCGGCAACGGGCTCTTCCTCTACCTCGTGCTGGACGCGAAGCGGGCCAACCTGGCGATGGCCCGCCACCAGCTCAAGCGCATCGAGGAGGACCTGGAGGTCTGAGCCGCGGCAGACCGGACCCGAGCCGGATGGCGGGCACGAGCCGGACGGCGGGCACGAGCCGGACGGCGCGCCCGAGCCGGACCGCAGCCCCGAGCCAGGCGGCAGCCCCGAGCCGGACCGCAGCCCCGAGCCAGGCGGCAGCCCCGAGCCGGACCGCAGCCCCGAGCCGGACGGCTCGGAGTCTCCCCCGTCCCGGGCCGTACGGGCCGCCGGTGTGCCGAGAGGCCGTAGCGGAGCAGGCCGCCGGCTCGGGGCGAGGCCGTACTAGACGAGTGCCGCGGTGCGGCGGCGGGTCCCTCCGGGGGCCGCGTCGCCCGCCGCGATGCCCGTGCTGCGGTAGGCCCTGACCGCCTTGCCCGCCGGGCGCCCGCCGTCCCGGCCGAGCCAGTCCACGCGCACCCACAGCAGCGCGTCCCCGGCCCGTTCGCGCCGTCCGAGCCAGGCGGCCTTGAGCCACAGCCCGGTCCCGGCGCCCGCCAGGAGCATGCCGCCGGCCGCCGGCAGGGCGAAGGAACTGCCCAGCGCGGCCGCGAACGCCAGCAGCAGCCACCAGCGGTGCCCCCGGCGCCAGGCGCGGACGCTGACCGCGCGGTCCTGGAGCACGTCGTGCCGTCCGGCTCGGGCGGCACCCCGGGCGAGCGCGAGGTAGCGGCGGCGCCGCGCGCAGGCCACGACGGCCGCGGCCACCAGGAACAGCGCGGCCCCCGACAGCACCCCGATCCGCCGCCCGGTCAGCCCCGGCGGCAGCGCTCCGGCCCCCGCCGCGACCACCCCCAGCCACCACATAGGTGCCGCCCCGGCCCGGACGACGACGGCCACCCGGGCCAGCCCCCGTCCGCCACGGTCTCCACCCTCTCCTCGGCCCCCACGGTCCCCGCGCGTTCCGCGTGCCACGTGCTGCCTCCTTCTCTCCCCGGCACCCTCCGGTCGGTCCGGGCGGGAGGCTAGCGAGCGTTCGTGAGACGAGTCTGAGAGCACGAGCCCGCGAACCGAGAGATCAGAGCGCGCGCGCACCTCGCGGGCCGGGCGCGGCACCGCCGGCGCCGACCCGTCCACCGCCCGGCCCACCGCTCCGTCCATCGCCCGGCCCATCCCGGGCCGTTCAGTCCTCGAACAGTCCGCGGGCCGCCGCCTTCGCGTCGAACTCCTCCAGCCGTGCCTGCGCGTCGGGCAGGTCGTCGCACATGGCCTCCAGGAGCACCCGGCCCAGCAGCATGGGCGCGCAGGCGGTGTCGAAGGCGAGTCCGGTGCCGACGGCCGCGGGCAGCAGCAGGTCGGAGTGGCGGGCGACCGGCGCGAACGCCGAGTCGGCGACGGTGACGACGGCCAGACCGGCCTGCCGGGCGTAGGCGAGGGTCTCCACCACCTCGCGCGGGTGGCGCGGCAGCGCGAAGCACAGCAGCGCCGACGCACCGGCCCGGACGGCGCCGTCGATGCGGTCCTGGATCATCGTGCCGCCCTCGTCGAGCAGCCGTACGTCCGGGTGCACCTTGGCGGCGAAGTACGCGAAGCCGTACGCCTGGGAGGCGGCGGCCCGCAGGCCCAGGACCGGCAGCGGGCGCGAGGCGGCCAGGAGGCGGCCCGCCTCCTGCACCGGCCCCGGGTCGGCCAGGGCCTCGGCCAGGTGGCGGAGGTTCTCGATCTCCGCCTCGACGGCCTGCTGGTACTCGTTGGCCGAGGCGGGGCGGTCCGCCGGTTCGGCGGGCGCCACCTCGCGCAGGTGCCGGCGCAGCGCCGGGTAGCCGTCGAAGCCGAGGGCGACCGCGAAGCGGGTGACCGACGGCTGGCTGACCCCGGCGAGTTCGGCCAGCTCGACGCTGGACAGGAACGGCACCTCGGCGGCGCGCCGGACCATGCTGTGCGCGATGCGCCGCTGGGTCGGCGTGAGCCGGTGCCCCTCGAAGAGCGCCTGCAGCCGTGCGGCAGGGCTGTCGGTCACGCTCATGACGTGCTCCCCCTCCAGAAGTCGTCGACGCCCCGGGAGAGTACTCCCCGACCAGTTGGTATTCAGACACCAAGAACTCTGCATGAAGTCATACAGGCCGGGCAAGGGAACCACCAAGTGTCGCCCGGTCACCGCGGTGGGTGACCGTGCGCGTGCTAATCGTGGACGGACGCGGTGCGCGCGACCCCTGCGCCCGCGGACCGGCCCCGACCCGGGGCCGTTGCGACGGCCACCGCCGTCGGCGTGCCCGCCGCAGCCGCAGTCCGGGTGACGCCGACGGCGGCCGGCCCCCGGCGAGCAGGGGGGCTAGCCCCAGTGCGCCGGGCCGCCGCGCTCCCTAGCCTGGTCGGCATGACCGGAATGGACACGCGGGACACCGATCTGAAGAGGGACCTCAACGCCACCCTGCAGGCCCGCGGGGAACTGGGCGCCGAGTACGAGTCCGCGCTGGTCGACTCGTTCCTGGAGAAGGTCGACCAGCGCATCGACGGCGCCGTGGAGCGCCGCCTGCGACGTCACCTCGCCGAGCAGCAGATGACGGCGACCCGCGGCGCCCGCTCGCCCCGGGCCACCGACTCCTTCGGCGAGCGTTTCGGCTTCGGCATCGTCTCCCTGGTGCTGGCCGTGCCGCTCTCCGCCATCGGTGCCGGCACCGCCCACCTGCCCGGTCTGATCGTCGCCTGGGCCGGGATCGTCGGCGTCAACGCCGTCCAGGCCGCCCGGACGAACCCGGGCCTCTTCGGCCGGCGCCGCCGCCCCTCCGGGAACGACGACTGGGACGACTGACGCCGGGCAGGCACGGCGGCCGGCCGGCACCGGGCGGGCGGCGCGGCGGTCGGCCGACACCGGGCAGGCGGCCACGGCGGGCAACCGGCACCGGGCAAACAGGCACTGCGGACGGCTGACACCAGGCAGGGCGCGCGGCCGGCCCGCGCGGCGCCGCTGGGGAAGGTGCGCGGGACCGCCGCGGGAGAGGTGCGCGGGGACCGCCGCACCCCCAGCACTGGGGGGCGGGACGACGGCGGTCCCCGCGGGGGACGCGGGCCGGGTCAGGCCGGGCCCTGCGTCCGGGGCGTCCATGGAGGTCCGGGAGCCGCTCCGGTTGTCCTTGACGCCGTATCGGGTCGCCGGCCCGGAGGAAGCGCCTTCCCGGAGCGTGTTGTGACGCCCGGGCGGTGGCCCCGCCTCCCTGCCGACAACCACCACTGTGCCGGACGCGTGTTAAGCGGGTGCTGCGGGCACGTGACACGCGCGTAGCGCTTGCGCGACCGCCCCTCGGCCGCAGGTCACCGCGCGTTCCCCTGGGCCGGACCGCCCCCGTTCACCGGGCGTCCGCCCCTGCTCGCGCCGGGCGTCCGCTACTGCTTGCCGCCCTTGGCGAGGAAGGCCAGCAGGTCCTGACGGCTGACCACACCGGTCGGCTTGCCCTCCACCAGGACGATCGCCGCGTCCGCGGTGCCGAGCACCGTCATGAGGTCGGCGACCGGCTCGCCCGAGCCGACCTGCGGCAGCGGGGCGCACAGGTGCTTCTCCAGCGGGTCCTCCAGCGAGGCCCGCTTGGTGAACAGGGCGTCCAGCAGCTCGCGTTCGACGACGGAGCCGACCACCTCGGCGGCCATGACGTCGGGGTGACCGGCGCCGGGCTTCACGATGGGCATCTGCGAGACGCCGTACTCCCGCAGCACCTCGATGGCCTGACCGACCGTCTCGTCCGGGTGCATGTGGACGAGGGAGGGGATGGAGCCGCCCTCCTTGTCGCTGAGCACGTCGCCGACGCGGGCGCTCGGGCCCTCGTCCTCCAGGAAGCCGTAGTCGGCCATCCACTCGTCGTTGAAGATCTTCGAGAGGTACCCGCGTCCGCTGTCCGGCAGCAGCACCACGACGACGTCGTCCGGGCCGAGCCGCTCGGCCACCTCAAGCGCCGCGACGACCGCCATGCCGCAGGAGCCGCCGACCAGCAGGCCCTCCTCCTTGGCCAGGCGGCGGGTCATCTGGAAGGAGTCCTTGTCGGAGACGGCGACGATCTCGTCGGCCACGTCCCGGTCGTAGGCGGTGGGCCAGAAGTCCTCGCCGACGCCCTCGACGAGGTACGGCCGCCCGGAGCCGCCGGAGTACACCGAGCCCTCGGGGTCGGCGCCGACCACCTTGACCCGGCCGTCGCTGACGTCCTTGAGGTAGCGGCCGGTGCCGGAGATGGTGCCGCCGGTGCCGACGCCCGCCACGAAGTGGGTGATCCTCCCCTCGGTCTGCTCCCACAGCTCGGGGCCGGTGGAGTGATAGTGCGAGAGCGGGTTGTGGGGGTTGGAGTACTGGTCGGGCTTCCAGGCGCCGGGGGTCTCACGCACGAGGCGGTCGGAGACGTTGTAGTAGGAGTCCGGGTGCTCGGGCGCCACGGCCGTCGGGCACACCACGACCTCCGCCCCGTAGGCGCGCAGCACGTTGATCTTGTCGGTGGAGACCTTGTCCGGGCAGACGAAGATGCACTTGTAGCCCTTCTGCTGGGCCACGATGGCCAGGCCGACCCCGGTGTTCCCGCTGGTCGGCTCGACGATGGTGCCGCCCGGCCGCAGCTCGCCGCTCTTCTCGGCCGCCTCGATCATGCGCAGGGCGATGCGGTCCTTCACGGAGCCGCCCGGGTTGAAGTACTCGACCTTGGCCAGGACGGTCGCCTTGATGCCCTTGGTGACGCTGTTGAGCCGTACCAGCGGGGTGTTGCCGACGAGGCTGATCATCGAGTCGTGGAATCGCACCGTTGTCTCCGGTCGCTGCAAAAGGTGTGGTCGTGGTGGTTCGGCCAGCCTAAAGGCTGGGACTCCGCCCGGGGCGGCTGTTCACTCCCTGTCGAGATTGGGCGACGGTCGGTACGGGGCAAGGACTGGGTGGACGGCTATGCGGGAGGTGGCGGCGGCATGACGAGCATGTCGAGGGCGCGGGCGGCCCGGCGGATCGCGGCCGGCGCGGCGTACGGGGGCGGCGGGCTGGGGCTGGTCGGGGCCGCCGCCGTGGGGCTGCTGGTGGCCGAGGTGCAGATGGCCAGACGCCATGTGGGCAACGGCACGGACAACCACGTACCGGTCGCCGCCGGTCTGTACGGCCAGGTCTACGACACCCCCGGCGCAGCGCCGCTGCGGCTGACCATGCTCGGTGACTCCACGGCCGCCGGGCAGGGCGTCCACCGGGCCGGGCAGACCCCGGGCGCGCTGCTGGCGTCCGGGCTGGCGGCGGTGGCCGAGCGTCCGGTGCGGCTGCGCAACGTCGCGGTGCCCGGCGCCCGCTCCGACGACCTGGACCGCCAGGTGGCCCTGGTGCTGGCCGGCCCGGACCAGGTGCCGGACGTCTGCGTGATCATGATCGGCGCGAACGACGTCACCCACCGGATGCCGCCGACGCGTTCGGTGCGCCATCTGTCGGCGGCGGTACGGCGGCTGCGCACGGCCGGGGCGGAAGTGGTGGTCGGCACCTGCCCCGACCTGGGCACGATCGAGCCGGTGCAGCAGCCGCTGCGCTACCTGGCCCGGCGCGCCTCACGGCAACTGGCGGCGGCGCAGACGATCGGGGTGGTGGAGCAGGGCGGCCGCACCGTGTCGCTGGGCGACCTGCTGGGCCCGGAGTTCGCGGCCAACCCGCGCGAGCTGTTCGGCCCCGACAACTACCACCCGTCCGCCGAGGGGTACGCCACGGCGGCGATGGCGGTGCTGCCGACGGTGTGCGCGGCGCTCGGCCTGTGGCCGGCGGAGGAGGAACGGCCGGACGTGTCGCGGCGCGAGGGCTTCCTGCCGGTGGCGCGGGCGGCGGCGGAGGCGGCGTCCGAGGCGGGCACGGAGGTCACGGCCGCGATGCCGACCGGCCCGCGCGGCCCCTGGGCTCTCCTCAAACGCCGCCGGCGCCGGCGGGTCACGGAACCCGGCCCGGCCCAGGTCACCCCCTCGGCGTGAGCGCGCCGCCGTGGACCTGCGGCCGGCGGCGCGGCACCGTCGCGCCGATCGTCCGCCGCGCAGCAAAGCAAGCGCTTAGAAAACTGCGGTCAGGGTCACACCGCCATCCCCGTGACCAGGACCATACGTACGGGTAACTTCCCATCCAGCCCTGCCCGTCCTCTCCCCCTCCCGTGGAGCCGTGATGCCCGAAGCCGTCATCGTCTCGACCGCCCGCTCGCCCATCGGCCGCGCCTTCAAGGGCTCCCTCAAGGACCTGCGCCCGGACGACCTCACCGCCACGATCATCCAGGCCGCGCTCGCCAAGGTCCCCGAGCTGGACCCGCGGGACATCGACGACCTGATGCTCGGCTGCGGTCTGCCCGGCGGCGAGCAGGGCAACAACCTCGGCCGGATCGTCGCCGTGCAGATGGGCATGGACCACCTGCCCGGCTGCACGATCACCCGCTACTGCTCCTCATCCCTGCAGACCTCCCGCATGGCGCTGCACGCCATCAAGGCGGGCGAGGGCGACGTGTTCATCTCGGCCGGCGTCGAGATGGTCTCCCGCTTCACCAAGGGCAACTCCGACAGCCTGCCGGACACGCACAACCCGTTCTTCGCCGAGGCGGAGGCCCGTACCGCCGCCGTCGCCGAGCAGGAGGGCACGACCTGGCACGACCCGCGCGAGGACGGCCTGGTCCCGGACGCCTACATCGCGATGGGCCAGACCGCCGAGAACCTGGCCCGGCTCAAGGGCGTCACCCGCCAGGACATGGACGAGTTCGGCGTCCGCTCGCAGAACCTGGCCGAGCAGGCCATCAAGAACGGCTTCTGGGAGCGGGAGATCACCCCGGTGTCGCTGCCCGACGGCACGGTCGTCGGCAAGGACGACGGCCCGCGCGCCGGCGTGACCATGGAGGGCGTGGCCGGGCTCAAGCCGGTCTTCCGCCCCGACGGCCTGGTCACCGCCGGGAACTGCTGCCCGCTCAACGACGGGGCCGCCGCGCTCGTCATCATGTCCGACACCAAGGCCCGCGAGCTGGGCCTGACCCCGCTCGCCCGGATCGTCTCCACCGGCGTCTCCGGCCTGTCCCCGGAGATCATGGGCCTCGGCCCGGTCGAGGCCAGCAAGCAGGCGCTGCAGCGGGCCGGCCTGACCATCGGCGACATCGACCTGGTGGAGATCAACGAGGCGTTCGCCGCCCAGGTGATCCCCTCCTACCGCGAGCTCGGCATCGACCTCGACAAGCTCAACGTCAACGGCGGCGCCATCGCGGTCGGCCACCCCTTCGGCATGACCGGCGCCCGCATCACCGGCACGCTGATCAACTCCCTGCAGTGGCACGACAAGCAGTTCGGTCTGGAGACGATGTGCGTCGGCGGAGGCCAGGGCATGGCGATGGTCGTCGAGCGCCTCAGCTGACCCTCCCGCCCCACCCGCACGGCCACTTGATGCACCGTCAGTGGCCGCCATAGCACCCACCGTGAACGAGCGGCCCGGAATCCGGAAAACTCCCGGATTCCGGGCCGTTCTGTGATCCAATCTCCCCCAGAGTGTGACCTATCTCCCTCGGGGAGGAGATCTCTGCAGGTCAGCGATGGCCCCCCAGGCGGCTCAAGCGTCCCGCGCGCCACATTCCTGTCCGTTTCGTGACGTTACGCACTGACAGCTTGATAGTCCACCCTTCAAGCTGATGTAGGAAGTCGGGGGTCGACCATGAACCCGGGAGTACGTCAGTGAGCGCCATGCCCATCGCCCTGCTGGTCACCACGGCCGCCACCGGCGCCGTGGGTGTCGCCGTCCTGCGCACCCTCTTCGCCCTGCGCCGCCAGGTCACGGCCCTGCAGGACCAGCTCGCCGAGAACCACGCCGTCACCGCACGCGCCCTGCTGCCCGCCGCCCGCGGGCACGCGGACACCGAGCAGATACGCACCGCCGTGGTCCAGGCGCTCGCGGAGGAACGGGAGCGGGAACTCGCCGAGGCGCGCGCCTTCTGGGCCGCCCAGGAGGCCCGGGACGCCGCCGACACCCCTTCCCTGCTCGGGCTGCCCGACAGCGAGCTGTTCCTGCCGCGCCAGGCCGACCTGGCCGGCCTGGAGTACCTGGAGCCGGTGACCGAGTCCGGCGCGGAGGCCGACGAGTTCTCCGGTCTGTCCGGCAAGGACCCGGCCGCCGGCACCGCGGGCGACTCCCCGGAGCTGGCCGCGGCCCGCCGCCGCCACCCCTCGCATCCGGACTTCACCCCGCACCCCTCCCCGGTCGTGGGCGACCACGAGCGCACTGTCGCCACACTGGAGGAGCTGGCCGACGCGCGGGTGGCGCTGACCGACGTCCGCCCGGGTCCGCTGGGCACCCTCGATGTGTACGTCTTCGCCGACGGCACGACGCTGTGCATGACCCCGGGCCACCGCGAGACCGCGGAGCGGCTGGCCGCGGCGCTGCAGGCGGGCGAGTCCCCGGTGCTGCTGGGCGGCTCGGGCGTGTCGGGCGCCTACACCCTCACCTTCGCCTGCGGCGAGGAGAACGTGTACATCCTGGCGGACCGGGTCATCGCCTCGCTCTGACCGGCGGTTGCGGTGTCCTCGTCGCGCGGGCGGTCACACGCCCGCGCGTTTCTGTGCCTCCTCCACCAGCCGTACCGCCTCCTCGACCTCGGCCTCGCTGGTGAGCAGGAGCGCCAGATCGTGTCCGGCGACGGTCACCTGGTCCGCCGCCGCGAACATCCCGGCGTCGGGCATCTCGCGCGGCTCGGCCCCGGGATCCTCCAGCAGTTGCGCCCGCCGGGCGAACTCCCTGGCCAGCCCCAGAGCCTCGGCGGCGCCCGCGCGCTGGAGCCGGCTCTGCGGAGCCGCCCTCAGACGGTCGGCGAAGTGATCCACTGCCCGGGTCAGAGATGTCGTGTCCACCACGCCGCGAGACTACGCGCCGCACCCGGACTGTTGCCAACGCGGCGCCGCTCAGGCACGGTGACGTGAAGGACCGGCTTCGAAAGCGTCCGGAGGCGCCGATGTCCCAAGTCTTCTCCGAAGAGACCCACCGCAATCTGCTCGCCCGCATCCCCCAGTGCACCGGTCGTGAGGTCTCCGACTGGCTGCGCACCGTCGAAGAAGGCCCCGCCCTCTGCTTCGAGGAGCGGCTCAGCTGGCTCCGCCAGGAGCACAACCTCGCGTACGGCCACGCGAAGGCGATCATCCACGAGTTCGATCTGAGAAGGGCTGCGCGCAAACTGCTCTGACGGGTGGACGCGCAGGCGGTGCGCCCGTACACGCGCGAGGGCCCCGGCCGAAGCCGGGGCCCTTGCCCGTACCGTCTCCCCGCCGCGCGGCGGGTGAGGGGCTAGTCGTTGCTGTTGAGGATCGCGATGAGCCGCAGGAACTCCATGTAGATCCACACCAGCGTCAGGGTGAGGCCGAAGGCCGCGAGCCAGGCCTCCTCGCGCGGGGCGCCGTAGGCGACCCCGTCCTCGACCTGCTTGAAGTCCAGGGCGAGGAAGCAGGCGCCGAGCAGGACGCCGATGACGCCGAAGACGACACCGAGGGCGCCGCTGCGGAAGCCGAGGCCGTCGCCGCCGCCGAACACGGCGAACAGGGTGTTGACCACCATCAGCAGCACGAAGCCGAGCGCGGCGGCCATCACGAAGCCGTAGAACCGGCGGTTGACGCGGATCCAGCCCGCCTTGTAGGCGACCAGGACGGCGGCGAAGACCGCCATCGTGCCGATCACGGCCTGCATGGCGGCGCCGCTGGCGATGCGGTTGTCGACGACGCTGGAGACCACGCCGAGGAAGACGCCCTCGAAGGCCGCGTAGCTCAGGATCAGCGCGGGCGAGGCCTTGCGCTTGAAGGACTGGACGAAGCCCAGCACCATCGCGATCAGCGCGGCGCCGACCCCGAGGCCGTAGGAACGGCTGATGTGCGCGTCGTCGACCGGCAGCAGCGCCCAGGCGAGCGCGGCCGTGACGACCAGCACGCCGAGGGTGGACGCCGTACGGGTGACGACGTCGTCCATCGTCATGCGGCCGGCGGCGGACGGGGCCTGCGGCGGCGCACCGTACTGCAGGTCCTGCTGGGCGTAGGGGTTCTGAGCGTAAGGGTTCTGCGCGTAGGGGTTGCCGCCCTGCGGGGCGTACGGATCGCCCTGCGGGGACGGGCCGCCCTGCGTGCCGACTGCGGGGCCCCCGGCCTGCGGCGCGGTGTTGAAGCCCGCGTAGCCGTTGTCGCGGCTGAACCCCCGTCGCGAGAAGACCGGGTTTCTGCTCCTCATCTCACTCCTCCATGGCCGCACGTCGCGGCCTTGGCTCAAGAGTAATGGAACGGCAAAGGATCGACCCTACTACCTGGGAAGGATCTTTCCCTCGTTCTGCTGCGGAACACGCTACGCGGGCGGGTGATTCCCGGCGACGGCCGGGGCCATTCATGACCGACCTGCGACCTGTCCGGAACCAGCCGGAGATCAGCTTCCCCCGGACGGGGGACCCGGCGGCGGCCGGGGTCAGCCGAGGGGGAAGCCGGTGTAGCCCTCGGCGAGGTCCGTCCCGGCCGCGCGGCAGGAGGCGATCCGCTCCAGCCGCGCCAGTTGCAGGCGCTCCTCGAAGGCGGTGGCCTGCGGCGAGCGGTGCAGCATGGCCGTCATGTCGTAGCTGAACCGCTCGGCCTGCCAGACCCGCCGCAGGCAGGTCTGCGAGTAGGCGTCCAGCAGTTCGGCGGAGCCGGTCTCCCGCTCGTGCGCCAGCGCCCGCGCGAAGGTGACGACGTCGCCGACGGCGAGGTTCAGCCCCTTCGCGCCGGTCGGCGGGACGATGTGGGCGGCGTCCCCGGCGAGGAAGAGCCGGCCGTGGCGCATGGGTTCGTGGACGTAGGACCGCATGGGGGTCACCGACTTCTGGGTGACCGGTCCGCGGGCCAGCCGCCAGCCGTCACGGGTCTCGAACCGGCGCTCCAGCTCGTCCCAGATCTCCTCGTCCGGCCAGGCCCCGGCGTCGGTGCCGGCGGGCACCTGGAGGTAGAGGCGGGAGACGGCGGGGGACCGCATGGACAGCAGGGCGAAACCGCGCTCGTGGCGGGCGTAGACGAGTTCGTCGTGGGAGGGGGCGACGTCGGCGAGGATGCCGAGCCAGCCGAAGGGGTACGTCCGCTCGAACACCTGGGAGAGCGCGGCGGGCACGGCCTTGCGCGCCACCCCCCAATGGCCGTCGCAGCCGACGACGTAGTCGCACTCCAGGACGTCCTCGCGTCCCTCGTGCCGGAAGCGGACCACGGGACGGTCGCTCTGCGCGCCCTCCACGGCCAGCGCCTCCGCCTCGAACAGCAGCGGGCCGCCCTCGGCGAGCTGGAGGGCTATGAGGTCCTTGCAGACCTCCGTCTGGGCGTACACCATCACCGACCGCCCGCCGGTCAGACCGGGGAAGTCGACGCGGTGGCGGCGCCCGGCGAACCGCAGCTCGATGCCGTCGTGCCGCAGCCCCTCCCGGTCCATCCGCTCCCCCGCCCCGGCCGCGCGCAGCACGTCCGCGGTGCCCTGCTCCAGGATCCCGGCGCGCTGGCGCTGCTCGACGTAGGCGCGGTCACGGCTCTCCAGGACGACCGAGTCGATGCCGGCGCCGTGGAGCAGCCGGGCCAGGAGCAGGCCGGCCGGACCGGCTCCGATGATGCCGACGGTGGTGCGCATCGGGCGTTCCTTTCGGCTCGTTCGTGAGGTGAACTTTCCTTCACGAAGTTGCCCGAGTTTCCGCCCGGACCCGCCCGATGTCAATGGCCGCGGACGCGATCGGGCGGCGAGGGTGCGGCCCCTGCGGAAGGAAGAGGGAGAAAGAGGGCTGAAGGGGGGAACCAGGCGCACGGACGCGTTCCCGTGCGCCGGAGCCGGGGCGTCCGCCGGAGCCGGCACCTCCACGGGAGTCCCCCAGCCCGCGGGCACTGGCGGAGCGGACGGAGGCGGCGCGGAGAAAACGGCGCCTTCGAGACATCACGTGCGCAAAGGCGCCGTTGAGGAGATTGTGCCCGGAACCGGACTTGAACCGGTACGCCCGCGAGGGGCAGCGAGGTTTAAGCTCGCCGTGTCTGCATTCCACCATCCGGGCAGGCCATGGGCTCCGCGCTGAGATCCCGAGCCTATCGGGAGGCGTCCTTCGGACACCGGGCAGGCGGACCGATGTTGTCTTATTTTATTGGCGTCTGAGGGTGCATCAGCACTCGGAAGAGGCCATCGGCACTTGCCAACAGCCTTGCGGTCGACGGGCGGCCTTGTATGCGGAATGACGGAATTTCACCGTACGAACAAGGACGCTCCACCTGTTCCTGACCTCCCTCTTCGCGGGTGGGAGCCTCCGCGGCGTTCTCAGGGGCCGATGTCATCCCCAGGTATGACACGGACGCCCGCGGTCCGACCGCAGTCGCCCCCCGGAACCGGAACAGCGGCTGACTTCACGGACGGGATCGGCGGGGACGATGGAGAACGTCCCGAGAACACCGTCGTCCCGACAGGAGCACCCACCCGTGACCACCTCTTCCATCGCCGGACGCGCCACCGCCGTGGCCGCGCGCGCCACGGATCTGTCGAAGATCTACGGACAGGGCGAGACCCAGGTGGTCGCCCTCGACCGGGTCTCCGTCGACTTCGCGCAGGCCGAGTTCACCGCGATCATGGGCCCCTCCGGGTCCGGCAAGTCCACGCTGATGCACTGCGTGGCGGGCCTGGACACCTTCTCCTCCGGTTCGGTGCGCATCGGCGACACCGAACTGGGCTCCCTGAAGGACAAGCAGCTCACCAAGTTGCGCCGGGACAAGATCGGGTTCATCTTCCAGGCGTTCAACCTGCTGCCGACGCTGACGGCCCTGGAGAACATCACGCTGCCGATGGACATCGCGGGCCGCCGGCCGGACAAGCAGTGGCTGGACTCGGTCATCGACATGGTGGGTCTGTCCGGGCGCCTGGGCCACCGGCCCTCGCAGCTCTCCGGCGGCCAGCAGCAGCGGGTCGCCGTCGCGCGGGCGCTGGCCTCCAGGCCGGACATCATCTTCGGTGACGAGCCCACCGGGAACCTCGACTCGCGCTCGGGCGCCGAGGTGCTGGGCTTCCTGCGCAACTCGGTGCGCCAGCTGGGCCAGACGGTGGTGATGGTGACCCACGACCCGGTGGCGGCGGCGTACGCGGACCGGGTGGTGTTCCTCGCGGACGGCAGGATCGTGGACGAGGTGTACGGGCCGACGGCGGACGCCGTCCTGGACCGCATGAAGCAGTTCGACGCCAAGGGCCGCACCAGCTGACACGGCGCCCGGCGCCGACCGCCCCCGCCGCACCCCCCACCTCGTAGACCTGGACTGAGACAACCCATGTTCCGCACCGCCTTGCGCAACGTTCTCGCGCACAAGGCCCGGCTCCTCATGACCGTGCTCGCCGTGATGCTCGGCGTCGCCTTCGTGTCGGGGACCCTGGTCTTCACCAACACCATCTCCGACGCCTTCCAGAACAGCTCCGCCAAGGGCTTCGACCACGTCGACGTGGCCGTCGAGCCCAAGCACCAGGACAGCAGGGGCGACCGGGTCGGCACGACGCCCGACCTCACCCAGGCGGTGCTGGAGAAGAGCGCCCGGGTGCCCGGCGCGGCCTCGGCGCTCGGCGTGGTCAAGGGCTTCACCGCGATCGCCGACAAGGACGGCAAGCTGATCGGCAGCGGCTTCCAGTCCGAGGGGGGCAACTACTGGGGCGCGAAGGACCCCCGGTACCCGCTGGCCTCCGGCACCGCCCCGCACGGCAAGGACCAGGTGCTCATCGACTCCGAGACCGCCCGCCGGGCCGGCTACAAGGTCGGCGACACCGTGCGCATCTCCGTCGACGGCCCCGTCCTGACCCCCACCGTCAGCGGCGTCTTCACCACCGACGACGGCAACGTCACCGCGGGCGGCAGCCTCGCCCTGTTCGACACGGCCACCGCCCAGAAGCTGTTCGGCAAGCCGGGCACGTACGACGAGATCGACGTGAAGGCGAAGCAGGGCGTCAGCCAGACGGCGCTCAAGGCCCAGCTGGACGCGGCGCTGCCCAAGGGCAGGACGGAGACCACCACCGCCCGCAAGCTCGCCGACGACCAGGCGGAGATGATCTCCTCGTCGATGAGCAGCATGAAGCAGGGCCTGCTGGTCTTCGCCGGTATCGCGCTCTTCGTCGGCACCTTCATCATCGCCAACACCTTCACCATGCTGGTCGCCCAGCGCACCAAGGAGCTGGCGCTGCTGCGCGCGGTGGGCGCCTCCCGCCGCCAGGTCACCCGGTCCGTGCTGATCGAGGCGTTCGTGGTGGGCGCGGTGGCCGCCGTGACCGGTCTGCTGGCCGGTATCGGCATCGGCGCCGGGCTGAAGTCGCTGCTCGGGTCGTTCGGCGCGACCGTGCCCGACGGACCGCTGGTCGTCACGCCCGGCACGGTCGTCGCGGCCCTCGCCGTCGGCATCCTCGTGACCATGCTGGCCGCGTGGCTGCCCGGCCGCCGCGCCGCGAAGATCCCGCCGGTGGCGGCGATGAGCAGCCTGCACGCCCAGGCCACCACCAAGTCGCTGGTGCTGCGCAACACCCTGGGCGCCCTGTTCACCGCGGCCGGCGTTGCGGTGGTCCTCGCCGCGACCACGATGGACTCCGACTCGGCCCAGGCCCCCATGGGACTCGGCGCCGTGCTGCTGATCATCGGCGTCTTCATCCTGACGCCGCTGCTGTCCCGTCCGCTGATCGCCGCCGCGGCGCCGGTGCTGCGCGTCTTCGGTGTCTCCGGCAAGCTGGCCCGGCAGAACTCGGTGCGCAACCCGCGCCGCACGGCGGCCACCGCGTCCGCGCTGATGATCGGGCTGACCCTGATCACCGGCATGACGGTGATGGCGGGCAGTCTCCAGCACGCGATCGACAAGATGGCGTCGTCCGCGATCCGCGCCGACTACGTGGTGTCGATGGCCAACGGCAACGGCCTCTCCCCGGACGTCGACAGGAAGCTGAGCGGCGCGGCGGGCGTCACCGCCACCAGCCCGCTGCGCAACGCGCCCTCCCGCATCGGCGGCGAGACCGAGTACCTGACCGGTGTCAACGGCGCCGCCATCGGCAAGCTGACCGAGCTGAAGGTGCGGGACGGCTCCTTCACGGTCGGCGGCAGCCGGGTCGTGGTCGACGACAGGACCGCGAAGGACCACCACTGGACGGCGGGCTCCGGCTTCACCGTCCACTACGAGGACGGCAAGCAGCAGAAGCTCACGGTCGCCGGGGTCTACGAGGGCAACGACATGATCAGCGGCATCATGCTCGACAACGCCGTGCTCGCCCCGCACCAGAGCGACGCGACCGACCTGCAGGTCATGGTCAAGACCGCCGACGGCGCCTCCGACGCGGCCAAGGACAAGCTGGTCAAGGCGCTCGGCTCCAACCCGGCGATCCAGGTCCAGAGCAAGAAGGACATCTCCAACGACATCGCCAAGACCTTCACGCTGATGCTGAACATGCTCTACGGCCTGCTCGCGATGGCGGTGATCGTGGCGGTCCTCGGCGTCATCAACACCCTGGCGATGTCGGTCTTCGAACGCTCGCAGGAGATCGGGATGCTCCGCGCGATCGGCCTGGACCGCAGGGGCATCAAGCGGATGGTCCGCCTGGAGTCCCTGGTGATCGCCCTGTTCGGCGGGGTCCTCGGGATCGGCCTGGGCGTCTTCTTCGGCTGGGCGGCCGGTGAGCTGATCGGCAGCAAGATGGCGACGTACGAACTGATCCTGCCCTGGGGGCGGATGGCCGTCTTCCTGCTGCTGGCGGCGGCGGTCGGCGTCCTCGCGGCCCTGTGGCCGGCCCGCCGCGCGGCCCGACTGAACATGCTGCAGGCCATCAAGTCGGAGTGATCCGGCGCGCACCACACGCCGAGGGGCCCGTTCCGCCCGGAACGGGCCCCTCGGCGTGTCGCGGCGGCTACGGCGCGTCCGGCGCCCCCCACGTGCGGGCCCGCAGCGGCATCCCCGAGTCACCGGATTCGGGGGTCTTCACCACGAGCACCTGGTTGACGCCGATGCGGTTGCGTTCGAAGGCGAGCGCGGAGGCCGCCATGTACAGCCGCCAGACGCGGGCGCGGCCGGGGCTGGTGAGCCGTACGGCGCGGTCCCAGTCCGCCTCCAGGTTGGCGACCCAGCGGCGCAGGGTGAGCGCGTAGTGCTCGCGGATCGCCTCCACGTCGCGCACCTCGAACCCGGCGCGCTCCAACTGGGTGACCGTGGTGCCGATCGGGGCGAGTTCGCCGTCCGGGAAGACGTAGGCGTCGATGAACTCGTCCACCCGGTAGGCCGACTCGTCGCGCTGGGGGCGGCGGCCGATCTGGTGGTTCAGGAGCCGTCCGCCGGGCTTGAGGAGGGCGTACAGGTCGGTGGTGTACTCCAGGTAGCGGGCGGCGCCGACGTGCTCGGCCATCCCGATGGAGGAGATGGCGTCGTACGGCCCGTCGGTCACGTCCCGGTAGTCCTGGACGCGGATCTCCACCCGGTCGGTCAGACCTTCGTCGGCCACCCGCTTCCTGGCGTACGCCGCCTGCTCCTGGGAGAGGGTGACGCCGACGACGCTCACGCCGTGCTCGCGGGCCGCGTGGATGGCCATGGAGCCCCAGCCGCAGCCCACGTCCAGCAGGCGCCGGCCGGGCTTCAGGTCCAGCTTGCGGCTGACGAGTTCGAGCTTGTCGCGCTGCGCCTCCTCCAGGGTGGCGCCGGGCTCGGGGGCCGGCCAGTAGGCGCAGGAGTACACCATGGACGGGCCGAGGACGATCTCGTAGAAGTCGTTGCCGACGTCGTAGTGGTGGCTGATGGCCTGCTTGTCGCTGCGCCTGGTGTGCAGGTGGCCGGGGCGGCGGACCTCCTCGGCGGGCGGGGCGGGCGGCAGCGGGAGGCCGGCCATCCTCACCAGGCCCGCCACCGCGGAGCGCACCGACGGGTCGCGCAGCGCCTGGGCGAGGCCGCGGGCGTCCTCACCGCGCTCCCAGATCAGACCGGAGAGCAGGCCGAGGGCGGTGTAGAGGTCTCCCTCCACGGTCAGGTCGCCGGAGACCCAGGCGCGGGCCAGGCCCAACTCCCCGGGTTTGAAGAGCAACCGGCGCAGCGCGCGGCGGTTGCGTACGACGAGAACGGGCGCTGCGGGCGGCCCCGCCTCCGTACCGTCCCAGGCGCGGATGCGCACCGGGAGCGGTGTTCCCAGCACCTGTTCGAGCAGTCTCGTGAGCCGCAGCGCGGCGTCGGGCATGGTGCACACCTCCGTGACGGCGAACGCCGGATGTCATCCACCACGTAAACACCACGAGGGCCACCGCGCAGTCCCGCAAGCGGGTTACGACTGGGCAAAGTAGATGCAGCAGCCACGTATTTCGGTGTGCCGAGTCCGGCATCCGGAGTGCGGCGCCCGCGCGCCGCCCCCGGGCACGGCTTCCCCCGCACGGCACCCGGCACGCGCGCCCGGGCCGCGCCCACGTCCGGGAACGCCGAAGGGGCCGCCCGCACCACGGATGGCGGGCGGCCCCTTCGGGGAGCGCGGCTCAGGAGCCGGGCCCGGGGGCACGAGGTGGGACTCGGCACCCCGGACGGGTGACTCGCCGAGGACGGCTCAGGGGACTGCGTCGGCCCGGCGTCAGGACGCCTTGGCCTTCTCCTCGGTCTTCGGCGCGGCGGCGACCGGGGCGGGCTTGGCGGCCTCGTAGAACTCCTCGCGGGGGTTCTCCATGGCGCCCAGCGAGACGACCTCGCGCTTGAGGAACATGCCGAGGGTCCAGTCCGCGAAGACGCGGATCTTGCGGTTCCAGGTCGGCATGGCCATGCCGTGGTAGCCGCGGTGCATGTACCAGGCGAGACGGCCCTTGAGCTTGATCTTCATCTTGCCCATGACGATCATCGCGACGCCCTTGTGCAGGCCGAGACCCGCGACCGCGCCCTTGTTCGCGTGGCTGTAGTCCTTCTGCGGGAAGCCCCGCATGCCGGAGACCACGTTGTCGCCGAGGACCCTGGCCTGGCGCAGCGCGTGCTGGGCGTTGGGCGGGCACCAGGCGTTCTCGTTGCCCGCCTTGCGGCCGACGAGGTCCGGGACCTGGGCGTTGTCGCCCGCGGCCCAGATGTAGTCGGTGCCCTGCACCTGGAGGGTGGGCGCGCAGTCGACGTGACCGCGCGGGCCCAGCGGCAGGCCGAAGCGGGAGAGCACCGGGTTGGGCTTGACGCCGGCCGTCCACACGATGGTGTTGGAGTCGACCTCCAGGCCGTTCTTCAGCACGACGTGGCCGTCGACGCAGGAGTCCATGGACGTGGAGAGGTAGATCTCCACACCGCGGCTCTCCAGGTGCTCCTTGCCGTACTGGCCGAGCTTGGGGCCGACCTCGGGGAGGATCTTGTCGGCGGCGTCGACCAGGATGAAGCGCATGTCCTCGCGGGACACGTTGGTGTAGTACTTGGCCGCGTCCCGGGCCATGTCCTCGACCTCACCGATGGTCTCCGCGCCGGCGAAGCCACCGCCGACGAAGACGAAGGTGAGCGCCTTGCGGCGGATCTCCTCGTCGGTGGTCGAGTCGGCCTTGTCGAGCTGCTCGAGGACGTGGTTGCGCAGACCGATGGACTCCTCGATGCCCTTCATGCCGATGCCCTGCTCGGCGAGGCCGGGGATCGGGAAGGTGCGGGAGACCGCGCCCATGGCGATGACCAGGTAGTCGAAGGGCAGCTCGTACGCCTCGCCGACCAGCGGGGCGATCGTGGCGACCTTGCGGTCCTGGTCGATGGTGGTGACCCGACCGGTGAGGACCTCCGCCTTGGGGAGCACGCGTCGCAGCGGGACGACGACGTGACGCGGGGAGATGCTGCCGGCGGCGGCTTCGGGGAGGAAGGGCTGGTAGGTCATGTACGACCGGGGGTCGACGACCGTGACGGTCGCCTCGCCGTAGCGCATCTTCTTGAGAATGCGCCGAGCTGCGTACAGGCCTACGTACCCACCGCCTACTACGAGGATCCTGGGACGCTCCGTGGTGCTCATGGCATCGAGTATCCACCCGTCGGCGGGGGGTACCTCGTGCGCCCCTTCACAAGGTTCGCAAGTGCCTGTGCTAAACTGCGCGGCCCGCGTGACCGAGATCATGGTGGCGCGAGGGAACCAGGATCCGGTTCGAACCGTTGTCAAGGGCGCGTGAGCTGCCGCTCCGGCCCGTCGGCGGCCCGGCGAAGCAGCCTCCCGCCGACCGTCCACGGCTTCCCCGGACCGCTCCCCTGAGCACCCTCACCTCCCCGCTGAGCCCCCCTGGGGTCCGACCGCACCCCTCCGGTGAGGGTGCACGGGGCAATTCCTTGTGAAGAACTTCACGAAGTTTTCCGACAAGGTGTCACCGGGGGGTCCGCCGGGCCCTTCCCCGCCGCTCGTACGCCGTCCGGCCTGCTCGGCCGGAGCCGCCGGCGGGCGGGCGGAAGGGGTGCGGGCAGGGGGCGGGCGAGGGGCTCCGCCACCGGCCGCCCAGGGGCTCGCGCCGCCGGCCGCGCAAGGGCTCGCGCCGCCGGCCGGCTACGCCACCGACCAGGCGATCCCGTCGAGGATCGCTCACGAACGCGACTCTTCGAACCGGGCATGTGTACACACGAGTGCGTACACTAACATCATGACTGAGAACACCGTGACCGTACGGGAAGCCCGCGCGCACCTCGCCGACCACATCAACCGGGCCGAGGAAGGCGTTCCGACCGTCATCACGCGCAACGGCGCTCCGGTGGCCGCCGTAGTCCCGATCGCGGACTTCGAAGCTCTGGAGGAAGCGGCCGACGTCATGCTGGCTCGCGAAGCCGAAGCGGTCCTGGCCGAGGGCGGTCCCACAGTGGCGATGGCGGAACTGCTGGCAGACCTGTTCACCGAACAGGACGGCGAGGCGGCGTGAAGTACGCCTTCCGGTTCACCGCGGCGGCGCAACGGCAGCTCCGGGCCATCAGCCGGCCCGACGCCATGCGCATCCTGACCGCGCTGACCGCACTCGGTGACGACCCGTACCGCCAGGACGCCGACGTCAAGAAGCTCACCGGCCCGTCCGGGCTCTACCGGCTCCGGGTCGGAAGCTACCGGGTCGCCTACCAGATCAACGACGGTGAACTCGTCGTTCTCGTCGTCAAGGTGGGCGACCGGCGGGACGTGTACCGCAACCTGTAGGCGGTCAGGCCAAAGACCAGGCGATCCCGTCCAGGATGTCGTGCTCGCTGACCACGACCTCCTGGGCTCCGACGCGTTCCATCACGGCGAGCAGCACCAGGGCGCCCGCGCCGATGACGTCGACCCGGCCGGGGTGCATCGACGGGATCGTCGCGCGCTCGGCGTGCGTGGAGTGCAGCAGGGACGTGGTGATCTCGCGGACCCGGTCACGGGAGACGCGGGAGTGGTGGATGCGCGTCGAGTCGTACTCGGGCAGCTCCTGCGCGATGGCCGACACCGTCGTCACCGACCCGGCCAGACCCACCAGCGTGTGTGCCTCGCGCAGCGGGACCGTCTCCTCGGCGAGGTCGAGGGCCGCCTCGACGTCGGCCCTTATCGCCGCGATCTGCTCCTCGGTGGGCGGGTCGCTCACCGCGCCTTCACGGACCAGGTGACGCTCGGTCATCCGGACGCAGCCCACGTCCACCGAACGCGCCGCCCGCACGTGCTCCTCGCCCACGACGAACTCCGTGGAGCCGCCGCCGATGTCCACCACCAGGAACGGCTTGGCGAGGTCGTCACGCCCCGTCAGTTCCTTCGTCGCACCCGTGAAGGAGAACTCGGCCTCCTGATCACCCGAGATCACCTCCGGCTCGACCCCGAGGATGTCCACCACGCCGCGCACGAACTCGTCCCGGTTCTCCGCGTCCCGGGACGCGGAGGTCGCCACGAAGCGCAGCCGCTCGGCGCCGTACTCCTTGATGACCTGCGCGTACTCGCGGCAGGCCGCGAACGTGCGCTCCAGCGCCTCGGGCGCGAGCCGGCCGGTGCGGTCGACGCCCTGGCCGAGCCGCACGATCGTCATGCGCCGGTCCAGGTCGACCAGTTCGCCCGTTTCCGGATTCGCGTCCGCGACGAGCAGACGGATGGAGTTCGTACCGCAGTCGATGGCCGCGACCCGCGTCACCGGTCACCCTCCTCATGGTCCTCGGGCACCGTCACGCACGGACCCTTGCGCCACCACTCGGGCAGCATCGCGATCGCCTCGTCGCCCAGCGGGTTCACCCCTGGGCCGGCGGCCAGCGAGTGCGCCACCAGGACGTGCAGGCACTTGACCCGGTCCGGCATGCCGCCCGCGCTCGGAAAGCCCGTCAGTTCCTCGATCTCGTCCCGGCGCCGGATGTAGTCCTCGTGCGCGGCCCGGTAGGCCGCCGCCAGTTCCGGGTCGGTGGCCAGCCGCTCGGTCATCTCCTTCATCACGCCGTCGGCCTCCAGCGTGCCGATCGCGGAGGAGGCCCGCGGGCACGTCAGGTAGTACAGCGTCGGGAAGGGCGTGCCGTCGGGCAGCCGCGGGGCCGTCTCCACGACGTCCGGCTGCCCGCACGGGCAGCGGTGCGCGATCGCGCGCAGCCCGCGCGGCGGGCGGCCGAGCTGCTGCTTGAAGGCCTCGACGTCCGCGTCGGTCGGTGCGGTGCGCGGGGTGGGCGGCGGTGGCGTTTCCATGCCTGTCGGGATGTCTCTCTGTCGGTTCACTGGCGGGCGGCGTCGGACTTGTCGACGCCGTACCAGACGTTGGTGTACCAGGGGCGGCGGGCCGTCCCCTGCTCGGCGCGGGACTGCTTGACCGATCCCGGGTCGACCACGGTGTAACCGGTCTCGCCGGGCAGTACGTAGTGCAGCCTGCGCCGGATCTGCTGCCGGGCGTAGGCGTCGTCCTGCCAGCGCGCCTTCAGGTCGCGCAACTGCTCGACCCGCTGCTGCGCCTGCGCCTTCTGCCGCTGGAGGTCGGCGATGTCGGCGCGCTGGGCGACGTACTGCCGCATCGGGTAGGCGAGGGCGACCACCATCGAGCACACGACGAGCGCGAGCAGCGCGGCGCGCCCGGTGAGCCGGGAGCGGCGGGCCTGACGCCGGGTCTGGGAGCGGTAGACACGGGCCGCGGTCTGCTCGCCGAGCAGCCTGAGCCTGGTCGCGGTGGAGAACCGGTCCCGGTCCTTCACGGCCATCGTCCCGCCTCCCGTCGGTCGTCTCGTACGCGCCGCACACGCGCGTACGTCCCCGGACACGGTACGGGACCGGGTACGGGGACGTACGGGCGACTGGCTGAGCCTCACTCTTCGCGGCCCGGCTCGGCCGTGGTGCGGTTCAGCCCTCGAAGCGGCTGTTCAGCCCTTGAGCCGCTGCTCAGCCCTTGAAGCGCGGGAAGGCGCTGCGGCCGGCGTAGACCGCGGCGTCGTCGAGGATCTCCTCGATGCGCAGCAGCTGGTTGTACTTGGCGACGCGCTCGGAGCGGGCCGGGGCGCCGGTCTTGATCTGGCCGCAGTTGGTGGCGACGGCGAGGTCGGCGATGGTGACGTCCTCGGTCTCGCCGGAGCGGTGCGACATCATGCACTTGAAGCCGCTGCGCTGGGCCAGCTCGACGGCGTCCAGGGTCTCGGTGAGCGAACCGATCTGGTTCACCTTCACCAGCAGGGCGTTGGCGGCGCCCTCCTCGATGCCGCGGGCCAGGCGCTCGGGGTTGGTGACGAACAGGTCGTCACCGACGAGCTGGACCTTCTCGCCGAGCTTGTCGGTGATGATCTTCCAGCCGGCCCAGTCGTCCTCGAACAGCGGGTCCTCGATGGAGACCAGCGGGTAGGCCGCCACCAGCTCCTCGTAGTACTCCGTCATCTCGGCGGCGGAGCGCTCCTTGCCCTCGAAGAGGTACTTGCCGTCCTTGTAGAACTCGGAGGCGGCGACGTCGAGGGCCAGGGCGATCTGCTCGCCGGGCGCGTAGCCGGCTTCCTTGATGGCCTCGAGGATGAGGTCGAGGGCGTCGCGGTTGGAGCCGAGGTTCGGGGCGAAGCCGCCCTCGTCGCCGAGGCCGGTGGCCAGGCCCTTGCTCTTCAGGACCTTCTTGAGGGTGTGGTAGACCTCGGCGCCCCAGCGCAGGGCCTCGGAGAAGGACTCCGCGCCGATCGGGGCGATCATGAACTCCTGGATGTCCACGTTGGAGTCGGCGTGCGAGCCGCCGTTCAGGATGTTCATCATCGGCACCGGCAGCAGGTGCGCGTTGGGGCCGCCCAGGTAGCGGAAGAGCGGGAGGTCGCTGGCCTCGGAGGCGGCGTGGGCGACGGCGAGGGAGACGCCGAGGATGGCGTTGGCGCCGAGCGAGCCCTTGTTGTCGGTGGCGTCCAGGTCGAACATGGCCTGGTCGATCAGGCGCTGCTCGGTGGCGTCGTAGCCGACCAGCTCCGGGCCGATCTGCTCGATGACGGCCAGGACGGCCTTCTCGACACCCTTGCCCTGGTAGCGGTTCGGGTCGCCGTCGCGCAGCTCGATGGCCTCGAAGGCGCCGGTGGAGGCGCCGGACGGAACGGCGGCACGACCCGTGCTGCCGTCGTCGAGGCCGACCTCGACCTCGACCGTGGGGTTGCCTCGGGAGTCCAGGATTTCCCGGGCTACGACGACGTCGATGGACGGCACGAGCATCTCCTTCGTGGATGTGACGCTGAAAGTGCGGGGCGGTCTGCCTTGCGGCTGTGCCTTGCGACTAGAGCCTAACCGTCCCGGGCCGCCGACCGATCGACCGACCGTCCCGTGGACAGGGTGACGGTACACATTGTTCCAGCACGGAACAAAGGGCGAAGGGGCGGGGACGCGAACGGGAAGTGAAAAAGCCCCGCCCCGGTGCGTACGGGGGAACACGCACCGGGGCGGGGAGCCCGTGGGGACGGGGGCGGCCCCACGCGGCCTCCGTCGTGGAGGCCGCGCCTGGGGAGGGCCTGGGGCCGGGCTAGGCCCTGTCACTTCAGGTGGAGCTGCTGGCCCGGGTAGATGAGGTCGGCGTCGTCGACGATGTCCTTGTTCAGCTGGAACAGCTTCTCCCAGCCGCCGCGCACGCCGTGCTCGGTGGCGATGGAGCTGAGGGTGTCGCCGGCGGCCACCTTGTACTCGCCGTCGCCCTTCTTGACCTTCTTGCCGGTCGGGGTGGTGACGGTCTTCTTCGGGGCCGGACGCGTCGCGGAGCGGTCGGCGGCCCGCTGCTCGGTCGAACGGGTCGAGGTGCTGCTCTTGGAGCTGCTGGAGCTGCTGCTCGACGAGGACGACGAGGAGGAGGAAGAAGAGGAGGAGGACGAGGAAGAGGACGACGAGGAGCTGCTGCCGCCGCTGGAGGAGGCGCCGGACAGGCCCTTGCCGCAGACCGGCCAGGCACCCTTGCCCTGACCCGCGAGCACCTTCTCGGCGACGGCTATCTGCTGCGACTTGCTCGCCAGGTCGGCGCGCGAGGCGTAGGCGGTGCCGCCGTACGCGGCCCAGGTGGAGTTGGTGAACTGCAGGCCGCCGTAGAAGCCGTTGCCGGTGTTGATGGACCAGTTGCCACCGGACTCGCACTGGGCGACCGCGTCCCACTCGGAGGTGGTGGCGGCGGAGGCGTTGCCGGCCGCCATCAGCGGGCCGGCGACGGCGACACCGGCGACACCGGCGAGTGCGATGGCGCGGGTGGCCTTGGACGGACGACGATGCTTGCCCTTGCCGGAAAACAGCATGGAAGGATCCCCTCACCGACGCCTGCGAGGTGAGCTGTCGGGTTCGGGCCGGTTGAGTTGCCCGGCCGTGCCTTTGGGGAGGCACGGCTTCACCCCCAGCCGCTCCGGTCGTCTGACCGGCGCGGCAACTTACCTTGGGTCCCCCGCTCCTGCCTTCGGCGCTCGAAGCGACGACTGTTCCCGTACGGCCGCTGGCAGGATTCGGCGTTGCGGCAGCCGGGGCTCGCGGTGGCGAGCGGTCATGACCGTAGACAGGTGATCGGCCGGATTTCAAAGACGATCAGGGCTTCTGAGACTCATCCCACACTTTCACCGAATGGGACATTCGACGCGAAGCGTGACGTGAACTCCGCCTAGTTTCGGGCGTTTTCAGCGGGGACATCCAGGCTCTGACCGGCGACGATGTGGTCGGGGTCGGCGCCGATGGAGCCCTTGTTCGCGTCGTACAGCGCGTGCCATCCGCCGTGGACGTCAAGGGAGTCGGCGATGGACGTGAGGGAGTCGCCGGTGCGGACGGTGTAGGAGGCGGCGGACGAGGCGTGGACGGCGCCGCCCTCACGCGAGGCGTGCCGGCCGCCCGTCGCGCCCGTACGACCCTCGGCGGCCCCTTCGTCGGCGCTGCCGCCGCGGTGGCGGCCGCCACCGAGCGCACCGGTGTCGACGAGGGCCGAAGAGCCGACGCTCTGACCGTAGTTGTCCAAGTCGCCGGAGTCGCCCCCGTCGCCGGCGCCGTCCGCCCACGGGGTGGCGTCGGACGCGTCCGGGCCGTGAGAGGTGCCGGACTTGGGCGGGTTGCCCGTCTTCGTGGGCGAAGAGGGCGAAGTGGAGGGCTTCGTGGAGGAGTCGCCCGGTGTGCCGGTCCCGTGGGCGGAGCCGGCCCCCTTGGGGGTGTCCGCCGAAGAGCCGGACGAACCGGACGAGTCGCCCGTACCGCTCTGCGTGTCGTCGGGCAGACCGGGGTCGTTCACGCCGGACGGCCCCGAACCGCCCGTCCCGCTCCGCCCCTCGGAGTCGTCGGCACCGTCGGCGGAACCGGACGATCCGGAGGAGTGCGAGGACCCGGAGGAACCGGAAGAGCCCGAGGTGCCCGAGGACCCGGCCGAGCCGGAGGAGCCCGGGGTCCCGTCCGAGCCGGACTTCGAGGACGACGAGTCACCGCCCACGCCCGTGTCGACGTCCGCCGCACCGGAACTCCTGGTGAGTCCGGAGAGCAGCCCGCAGGTGTGCCAGGCACCGGGTCCGCGGTCGGCGAGGATCTTCTCGGCCACGGCTATCTGCTGGGAGCGGCTGGCCTGGTCGGCGCTGGCCGCGTAGGAGAGACCGCCGTACTTCTCCCAGTCGTCCTGGGTCAGCAGCAGGCCGCCGTAGTAGCCGTTGCCGTTGTCGGCGCTCCAGGAGCCGCCGGTCTCGCACTGTGCCACCTTGTCCCAGGTGGTGCCGTCGGCCGCGCTCGCGCCGGAGGCGGCGACCAGGGGGATGGCGATGGCCGATCCGGTCACTCCGGCGGCGACGATGAGGGCCGGAGCCTGACGGGGGCGACGGTGACGACCGTTCCCGGAGAGCATGCGGAGACCTTTCGCACGACAGCAGTGACCGGCGTGGCGGGAGGCTGGGAGGCCCCGGCGTCACACTGATGGGTGAAAGTAGCCGGTGTCGATCACTTGTCACAAGTTAATGCCGCACAGATCACGTGACGATCACTTAGTTGAGCGCGTGTCACCTTCGCCGCCGTCAGCGCCGGGGTGTACAGCCCCGAAGCGCACGGGCAGGGTCCGCAGCCCGCGCATGATGAGTCCGCCGCGCCAGCGCAGGTCCGCCGGGTCGGCGTCGAGCCGCAGGTCGGGCAGGCTGGTGAGGAGGGTGGCCAGCGCGGTCTGTCCCTCCAGGCGCGCGAGCGGGGCGCCCAGGCAGTAGTGGATGCCGTGCCCGTACCCGAGGTGCTGGTTGTCGCGGCGGCCGAGGTCGAGGGTGTCGGGGTGGGCGAACCGCTCCGGGTCGCGGTCGGCGGCGGCGAGGACCACCAGGACCGGGTCGCCGGCGGCGATGTCCTGCCCGCCCAGGGTGAGCGGCCGGGTGGCGAACCGCCAGGTGGCCAGCTCCACCGGCCCGTCGAAACGCAGCAGTTCCTCCACCCCGGTCTCCAGCAGTCCCCGGTCGCCGCCGGCGAGGGAACACTGCAGCCGTTCCCGCTCGCCGGGGTGGGTGAGCAGGGCGTACATGCCGTTGCCGATGAGGTTGACGGTCGTCTCGAAACCGGCGAACAGGAGGATGAAGGCCATCGCGGCGGCCTCGTTCTCGGTGAGGTGCTCGCCGTGGTCGAAGGCGCGGATGAGACCGGAGATGAGGTCCTCGCCCGGGGCGGGTTCGGCGGGCAGCGCCTCGCGCTTGCGGTGGATCAGCTCGGCCAGGTAGCCGCGCATCTTCTTCACCGAACGGGCCACACCGCCCCGGGGGCCCTTGCCGTGCCGGATCATCATGCCCGCCCAGTCCCGGAAGTCGTCCTGGTCCTCGCGGGGGACGCCGAGCAGGTCGCAGATGGCGTAGATGGGCAGCGGGAAGGCGAACTCGTGGATGAGGTCGGCGGTGCCGCGCGCGGCGAAGGAGGCGATGAGGCCGTCGGCCAGTTCCTGCACGCGCGGCGCGAACTCGGCGACCCGGCGGGGCGTGAACGCCTTGCTGACCAGCCGGCGCAGCCGGGTGTGGTCCGGCGGGTCGATGTTCAGCAGATGCGTCATCAGGTCGGCCTGGCGCTCGCCGGGGATGCCGGTCCTGCCGCGGGCGTGCGCGGGCTCGTCGTGGTGGGCCGGGTTCTTGGACAGCCGGGAGTCGGCGAGGGCCTGCCGGGCGTCGGCGTACCGGGTGACCAGCCAGGCCTCCACACCGCTGGGCAGCCGTGTCCGGTGCACGGGGGCGTGCTCGCGCAGCCAGGCGTACGCGGGGTAGGGGTCGCTGGCGAATTCCCAGGTGAAGAGCGGGGGCGGGGCGGGGGCGGAGGAGGAGGTGTCCGGCTGGTCGTGCATGGGGCGACAGTAGTCGCCGGGGCGGAGGGCGGCGGGGCGGGGCGGGCGGACACCTCGGGTCCGCCCCCCTTTCCCGGTGCTCTCAGGCGCCCTCCGTCTTCCTGATCGCGTCCCTGTACGCGCGGGCCGCCGCCCGCAGCGCCGCCTCCGGGTCGACCCCCTCGGTCTCGGCGCGGGCGGCCAGGGCCAGGAGTTCGTAGCCGATGCCCTCGCCCCGGGGCAGGGGCACCCGGAGGCCCGCCGTGCGTGCCCGCGAGGCGAGTTTCGCCGCGAGGGCGAGGCCGGGCTGGTGGACGGGGACGCCGTCCGTGACGGAGGCGCGCTGCTTCTCCTCCGCCTTGGTGCGCAGCCAGTGCTCCTTGACGTCCTCGGGTGTCTCGGCGCTCTCCTCACCGAAGACGTGCGGATGGCGGTGGATCAGCTTGGCGACGATGCCGCCCGCCACGTCGTCGATCGAGAAGGGTTCCTCGGGGTCCTCCTCGGCGATACGGGAGTGGAAGACGACCTGGAGCAGGACGTCCCCCAGCTCCTCGCGCAGCTCGTGCCGGTCGCCGTCCTCGATCGCCTCGACCAGCTCGTACGCCTCCTCGATGCCGTACTTCGCCAGGCCCTGGTGCGTCTGCCGGGACGACCAGGGGCATTCGGCGCGGATGCGGTCCATGACCTGCACCAGGTCGAGCAGGCGGGCGCCGGGCAGGTCGTAGGAGGCGGGGAGCAGCTCCAGCTCCGGCATGGCGAGGCGGCCGGAGCCGGCGAGCCGGGCGAGGCCGTCGGTGAGCGCCGGTTCGCCCTCACCCGTGGCCACGACCACGACCGTGCGGCCGCCGGCGCAGGCACCGACCAGGTCCTCCGCAGTCGGGGACGCCTCGGCCACGGTGACGCCCGCCTCGCGCAGGTACGGCAGCTGCGGATGCGTGCCGTCCGCGCACAGCACCCGGTCGGCCGTGCGCAGCGCCTGCCAGGCGGGCCAGGACAGCAGGCCGGGGGCGACCCGGTGGCTGGTGGTGAGCAGGACGATGCGGCCGGCGGGGGCCGTCTCGGCGGTGCGGGCGGAGGTCGTGTTCACCCTTCGAACGTAACGCACGCCAGGGACACGCCGGGGAGTTGTCCGCAGGCCGGGGAGACCCCCGGCCTGCGTCACCGTGCACCCGCTCCCGCCCGGCCCGCCGAGGGCCGGTCCGACGCCGAGCGGGCCGCCGGGGGCCGGCCCGCCCCGGCCGGACCGCCCCGGCTGCGGGGCGTCAGGCCACCTGGCGTCAGGCCGTCTGCGTCAGGCCGCCGGGTGTCAGGCCGTCTGCTGGGTGGCGGGCGCCGACACGTCCCGCAGCCACGGCGTCTTCGCCGCGACCCCGCCCTTCTGCACGTCCCAGCTCCCGTAACGCGGGTTCAGGTCGACGTGGAGCGCGCCGGATGCGGCGGACAGGGCGTTCCAGAAGGCCGGCCTGCTCGTGTCCGTGTTCAGCTTCGCCGCGAGCTTCTGCGCCTCGATCTGCAGGCGGAGGCTGTCGTCCAGGCGCTGCGGCGCCACCCCGTACTGCTGGAGCCAGCCGGTCTCCAGCGCCTTGGCGCCGCCCGCCCGCTGTTCGAGACCGGAGCGTGCGGTCTGCACCTCGCGGCGGGTGACGGTGACGCCCGCGTCCCCGGCCGCCCGGTCCAGCACCCGGTCGAGCACCATCTGGTGCAGGGTGTCCCGGTTCAGCGTGCCGGTCCGGGCGACGACCTGCTGGTACTGCGTCTCGTCGGCCACCGCCGCCCGCTGCGCCTGGCGCACCTCGTCGACCCGGCTCTGTACCTGCGCGACGGTGATCCGCTCCCCGCCCACGACGGCCGCGGCGCCGGGGTGCGCATCGCTTCCGCAGGCGGTGAGGACGGGGGCCGCCGCGACGATCGCGGCGGACAGGACGAGCACGGTGCGACGGCGGCGGTGCAAGGGAACCTCCCGTTGGAGATTGCAACAACAGGTGCGGCGCGCAGCGCCCCCGCCGGGGGCGGTGGTCGGGCGACGGGCGGGCGCACAAAGTCTTGCGGTGATCGATGGTAGGCAGCGGCCGTGCTCCGGCCAAGCCATTGGACCAACGATTCGCCGCGGCTTCGGGCACCGCCGCGTCACCCTCCGCGGTGACCGGGACCGCCGCTCGCCGCCCCGCCGGAGTCAGCCGGTGATCGCCACCGGGGCGTCCCACGCGTCACGGTCGACGGTGAGGGTGTAGCCGCGGCGCGTCTCCTTGCTGTTCACCTGGTACTGGTGGGCACGGCTGTGGTCGGTGTACTGGGTCCGGCCGAAGGGCCAGTCCGTGGTGGTGGTGTCCTTCTTGTCCCACAGCGCGTACCAGAGGTTGCCGGGCAGGTCGGTCCTGTTGCTCGCGGTGGCGACGGCCTTGGCGCTGGAGCTGGTGAAGCCGTAGAAGCCCGCGCGGTAGGTCTTGGCGCGCAGTTGCTTGTCGAAGGCGCGGACGTAGGCCAGTACGGCGTCGTTGCACGCCTTGTCCGTGACGGCGTACGGCTCCATGTCGAGGTAGACGGGGCTGCCGGCCTTCATGCCGAGCGCGGACGCCTTGGCCACGGCGTCCTTGGCGTCGCTGCTGCCCAGGGACGCGGCGGTCGCGGCGGTGAGCTTCTCCGGGCTGGCGCTCTTCTGGCAGGGCGGCTGGGCGCCGACGTAGAGCGGGACGAGCTTCCAGCCGAGGGAGCTGACCGACTTCACCCAGGAGGCGGTGAGGTTGGGCTGGGCGCAGCCGCGGTTGCGGCCGCCGATGTAGACGGCGGCGCCGCCGTAGTAGCCGTCGGCGCGCCAGGCCTTCATGGCGCCGAGCGAGGGCGCGGTGCAGGTGTCGAAGGCACGGCCGGTGAAGGTCTTCTGCGCGGGCCAGGACGTGGCGGCCATCGAGGTCTGCGCGGCGATCCCGCCGCCCGCGACGACCGCGGCCCCTGCCACCGCCCAGGTGATGTACCTGCGCTTCCTGGACTGCCGGTGTTCGGCCATCCCCACCCCTATGTTCCGGTGCGTGCGCGTGTCCTGCAGGCGCACGTGTGTGCTGGAGCGCGTACGGCGGTGGTCACACGACGTACGTCCGCTGGAAGTGTCTTCAGGTCCCCCGGCATGGCGCGCACGGTCGGCGCGCCGCCGCGTTCCCGCGCCTGAAGCGGATCGCACGGTAGCCGACGCCGCTTGTGCGAACGGGAAACAGTTCCCCTCCGGCGTCACACGTTTTCCCCAAGCGACGGCAAAATCGGCCGCGTCGCCGGTGCGGCGGGCGGGGGCCTCCAGCCGACTCGCCGGTCTTGACCGAGTGTTGGCCCGCTTCTGACCTGTCCATGATCTCCTGGTCCGAAGGGCGTCATAGGGTCCGGTGGCCACCCCCATGGCTCGTTCCGAAGGATCTTGATGCACCTCCCCTCCCGCGCCGCCCGCGTTCTGACGGTGGCCGCGCTCCCCCTGGTCCTGGCCGCCTGCGGCTCCTCCGGGGACACCAAGGCCACGTCGTCCTCGCAGGACACGCCGGCCGCCTCCCCGGCGTCCTCGGCCAAGGACCCCGACGCCGGACTGCTCACCGGCACGCAGTTGAAGAAGGCCCTCGCCCCGGCGTCCTTCTTCCCGTCCGGTTTCAGCTCCGACCCGTCGAGCACGCGGGACACCGGAGACACGTTCACACCGCCGGCCACCAAGAGCCCGGCGAAGCCCGACTGCACACACCTGGACGGCACGGGCTGGGTCGACGTCACCGGGATCACCGGGGTGTCGTTCGCGCAGGGCGACTACGTCGACAAGGACACGTCCCAGGAGATCTCCCAGGAGATCGACGCCTACCGGGGCACCGCCGCCGCGAGCGTGCTGGAGGCCGTCCGGAAGACCGCCGCCTCCTGCGTGTCCTTCACCGACTCCGGCACCCACAGCACGGTGAAGGCCGCGGGCAGCACCACGCCGGGACTCGGTGACGGGGCCTACACCATCACGCTGACCGACAGCGCGTGGGAGAACGGCACCACCCTGATCGCCGCCCGCCAGGGCACCGATGTCGTCACCGTGCTCTCCACCGACGGCCACGACAACGGCGCGGCCACGGCGAAGAAGCTGGCGCGGCGGATCGTCGCGTCCCTGAAGACGGCTTCCTGACCGCCGGGGCGGACGGGGCCCGCCCCCTCGCCTGGTGGCTTAATCTTGCCCCCTGCTGTGTCCGCGCCCGACCGGGGCGGGCCGTGTGGGGGGGATGAGATCGACGTGGAGAAACGCCTCGAAGCCGGCTGGTTCCAGCGGATCGCCTGGGTGATCCTCGCCTGGGGCTCGCTGGGCATGCTCATGTGGGTGCCCTTCCTGTACGTGGCGATCCGCCGGGGGCGGGGCTCGGACTGGGGGGCGTTCGCCTCGTTCCTGCTCTACGAGTGCGTGACGGTGACCTGGATCGCCCTCATGCCCGACGAGGGGCAGGACGACCTGCTGTTCGGCTTCGTCATCATCGGCTGCATGCTCGCGGCCGCGCTGGTGCTGCTGTTCGCCCTGTTCGACAAGCGGTCGCCGCAGGGGGCTGCGCCCGCGTACGGGCCCCCGCGGGCCACGGCGCCGGGGTCGTACGGGTATCCGTACGGGCGTTAGGCCGCGTTCAGTTCGCACCAGACGACCTTGCCGCGGTTGCCCTCCCTGGCCAGCGGCTGCCACCCCCACAGGTCCGCGCAGGCCTTGACCAGCGCCAGCCCGCGCCCCTCCTCCGACTCGGCGACCTTCTCCAGCGGCACCGGCGGCTCCGGCGGGGCGGGGTCCGCGTCCCAGGCACCGATCCGCAGCACGCCCGCCGCCCAGCGCACCCGCAGGGCGGCCGGCCCCTTCGTGTGCCGTACGGCGTTGGAGACCAGCTCGGTCGCCAGCAGCTCGGCCATGTCCACCAGCCGGATCAGGCCGTGCATGGTCAGGATGAGGCGGAGGGTGCGGCGGCTGACGGTGACGGCGCGGAGGTCGTTGGGGAGGTAGAGGCAGTACTCCCAGGGATCGGCGGGGGCATGGCTGTTTTCGGGCATGGGGGGACTCCGTCCGTCGAGTGAGGGGTGCGGTTCCTGGATTGCGCTGCGGTGTCCGGGCGGTGGCCTTGCCGCAGCCGTCATGGCAGGACGGAGCGGTGCGCTTCCGGTGCCCCGGGGTTTCGCAGGGTGTGCGTCGCGTCACCGACGGTAGGTCTAAATCTAGGGACGCTGCAAGCGGGTCGCGTAATCTGACCCCCGAACGAGTCATGCCGCGAGGCACGTTGAAGGGGCCGGTCCATGGTGAAGAGGCGCGAGCCGACAGCGCGTCAGTTGCGACTGGCCACCGAACTGCGCAGGCTCCGCGAAGCGGCGGGTCTCAACGCCCGTCAAGCGGCCGCCCTGCTCGGGGTGGCCCCCGCCCAGATCACTCACATCGAGTCCGCGCTCGCGGGCGTCAGCGAGCAGCGGATCCGTCGCATGGCGTCCCACTACGCCTGCACGGACACCGAGTTCATCGACGCGCTGGTGGCGATGGCCACGGACCGCACACGCGGCTGGTGGGAGGAGTACCGGGGACTGCTGCCCACCGCGTTCCTGGACCTTTCCGAGCTGGATCACTACAGCTCGTTTCTGTGCGAGGTGTCCATCCTGTTCGTGCCTGGTCTCTTGCAGACAGAGGACTACGCACGCGCGGTCTTCTCCTCCCGGGTGCCGGAACTCACGCCCGAGGAACTTGAGCTGCGTGTCCGTTACCGCATGGCGCGCCAGGCGATCAGCACGCCCTACGAGGTGATCGTCCATGAGGCCGCGCTGCGCATCAGAGTAAGAGACCGTGCCACTTCGAAGGCCCAGCTCAACCGGCTCCTCGATCTCTCCCAAGCGGACCACGTCACCCTGCGGGTCATCCCTTTCGATCTGGACGGCTTCTCCAGGGCCTCAAGCACCATGACGTACGCAGGTGGCCCGGTGCCCAAGCTGGACACGGTGGTACGCGACGCTCCCCACGGCTCGGTTTTCATCGACTCCGAAGCCCAACTGGACGCCTATCGAAAGCGTTTCCGTAAAGTGAAGGATGTATCACTCGACCCCGAGCGATCCCGCGACTTCATCCACGGGCTGACGAAGGAGCTGTGAGGCATCCATGGCCGCTCACGACAACTGGCGAAAGTCGTCGTACTCCGGCGAGGGCGACGGCAACGCCTGCGTCGAGATCGCAACCTCCCCTACCCACACCGCCGTCCGCGACTCCAAAGCCCCCGCCCGGGCCGTCCTCACCTTCCCCGCCCCCGCCTTCGGCGCCTTCCTCGGCGCTCTCAAGCGGGCGGCGCGCTGAGCCGGGCCGGCGGTGTCAGCCGCCGCACTGCCGCAGCATCGCCTGCTTGTCCGCCGTCGTCACCGGCAGCTTGTACTTGAGCGAGACCTGGGCGAACCGCACGCTGTACGCGCACCGGATGCCCTTGTTCGGCGGCAGCCAGGTCGCCGGTCCTGAATCGCTCTTGGCGGAGTTGGCGGGGCCGTCGACCGGCAGCAGGTTCAGGGGGTCGTTGGCGATCTGCTCGCGCTTCTCCTTGGGCCAGTGCGCGGCGCCCATCTGCCAGTCGTAGGACAGCGGCATCACGTGGTCGATCTGCACGGTGGCCGCGTGCGCCTTGGTCCACTGGATCGTCCTGCCGGTGTACGGGTCGTGCAGGGTCATCGCCACGAGCACGCAGTTGGAGCCCTTGCGGAAGCTGACGTCCTGCCCGTCGCGCTTGAGCACGTCGTCGCGGGTGTCGCAGCCGTTGTGCGCGAAGGGCACGCCGTTCACGGAGTCCATCCACGCGTAGCCGAACTGGTCCCGCTTGTACCCCGTCTTGGGGCCGCGGCCCTTCGTGGCCACCGTGCCTATGAGCTTGCGGGCCGCCGCCCGGTCCGACTCGCCGGTCAGCGGCGCCAGACCCGGCTTCGTCCCGTCCGGGTTGGCCAGCGGACTGACGGAGTGTCCGTCGGAGGACGGGGCCGGTGCGCCGCTGCGCGTGGCGGGCCCGGCGCCGTGGACGTCGTCGCCCTTGCATCCCGCGACGAGGGCGAGGGCCGCCATGACGCACACCGCCGCACCACCGCGTACGAGCGGACGCCGCACCGCGCGCCCCGGCCCCAGCTCCCCGGCTTCCCGGTAGATCTCCACGCCCATGAGCCCTCCCCTTGCCTTGCCGTGCGTGGCCCGCGCCTGGTGCGTGCGGGCCTGTCTTACCTGTGCCCACGGTAACCAGGAAGGTGCGCGCCCCACTTGGGGGCGCACAGAGGCAAAAGGAGCGAAAAGGGCGTATCGAGTGTTACGACCCGAGCACCGAGGCCAGGAACTCGCCGACCCAGCCCAGCAGTTCGCGGCCGACCAGCGGCTTGCCGCCGACCTTCGCGGTCTTCGGGCGGGGGACGAGCACCTGGTGGGTGGCCGGCTTGAGCAGCGAGCCCGGGTAGAGGCGCTTGAGGCGCAGCTCCTGGGACTCGCGCAGTTCCACCGGGGCGAAGCGGATGTTGGTGCCCTGGAGCACGATCTCCCCGACCCCGCAGGCGCGGGCGAGCATGCGCAGCCCGGCCACCAGCAGCAGGTTCTCCACCGGCTCGGGCAACTTGCCGTAACGGTCGGTCAGTTCCTCGCGGACCGCCTTGACGTCCTCCTCGCTGTTGGCGGAGGCGATGGAGCGGTACGCCTGCAGGCGCAGCCGCTCGCCGGGCGCGTAGTCGTGCGGGACGTGCGCGTCGACGGGCAGCTCGATCTTGACCTCCAGCGGCGGCTCCTCCTCGGCCCCGCCGGTCTCCAGCTGCCGCCGGTAGTCCGCGACCGCCTCGCCGACCATGCGGACGTACAGGTCGAAACCGACGCCCGCGATGTGGCCGGACTGCTCGCCGCCCAGCAGGTTTCCGGCGCCGCGGATCTCCAGGTCCTTCATCGCCACGTACATGCCCGCGCCCATCTCGGTGTGCTGGGCGATGGTGGCCAGGCGCTCGTGGGCGGTCTCCGTGAGCGGCTTCTCCGGCGGGTAGAGGAAGTAGGCGTAGCCGCGCTCGCGGCCCCGGCCGACCCGGCCGCGCAGCTGGTGCAGCTGGGAGAGGCCGAAGTTGTCGCCGCGCTCCACGATGAGGGTGTTGGCGTTGGAGATGTCGATGCCGGACTCGACGATCGTCGTGGAGACCAGCACGTCGAACTTCTTCTCCCAGAAGTCCACGACGACCTGCTCCAGGGCCTGCTCGGACATCTGGCCGTGGGCGGTGGCGATGCGCGCCTCGGGGACGATCTCGCGCAGCCGGGCCGCCGCCCGGTCGATGGACTCCACCCGGTTGTGGATGTAGAAGACCTGGCCCTCGCGCAGCAGCTCACGGCGGACCGCCGCGCCGATCTGCTTCTCCTCGTACGGCCCGACGAAGGTGAGCACCGGGTGGCGCTCCTCGGGCGGGGTGGTGATCGTGGACATCTCGCGGATGCCCGTGACGGCCATCTCCAGGGTGCGCGGGATCGGGGTCGCGGACATCGTCAGCACGTCGACGTTGGCGCGCAGCTTCTTCAGCTGCTCCTTGTGCTCGACGCCGAAGCGCTGCTCCTCGTCGACGATGACCAGGCCCAGGTCCTTGAACTTCGTCTCGGAGGAGAACAGCCGGTGGGTGCCGATGACGACGTCCACCGAGCCCTCGCGCAGCCCTTCGAGGACGGCCTTCGCCTCGGTGTCGGTCTGGAAGCGGGAGAGCGCCTTCACCTTCACCGGGAACTGCGCGTAGCGCTCGGAGAACGTGCCGAAGTGCTGCTGCACCAGCAGCGTCGTCGGGACCAGGACCGCGACCTGCTTGCCGTCCTGGACGGCCTTGAAGGCGGCGCGCACCGCGATCTCCGTCTTGCCGTACCCCACGTCGCCGCAGATCAGGCGGTCCATCGGGACCGTCTTCTCCATGTCCTCCTTGACCTCGGCGATCGTGGTCAGCTGGTCCGGGGTCTCCGCGTAGGGGAACGCGTCCTCCAGCTCGCGCTGCCAGGGCGTGTCGGCGCCGAAGGAGTGCCCGGGGGCCGCCATCCGCGCCGAGTACAGCTTGATCAGGTCGGCGGCGATCTCCTTGACCGCCTTCTTCGCGCGCGCCTTGGTCTTGGTCCAGTCGGCGCCGCCGAGGCGGTGCAGGGTGGGCGCCTCGCCGCCGACGTACTTGGTGATCTGCTCCAGCTGGTCGGTGGGGATGTACAGGCGGTCGCCGGGCTGGCCGCGCTTGGCCGGGGCGTACTCCACCACCAGGTACTCGCGGGTCGCGCCCTGCACGGTGCGCTGCACCATCTCGATGTAGCGGCCCACGCCGTGCTGCTCGTGGACGATGTAGTCGCCCGCCTCCAGGGTGAGCGGGTCGATGGTCTTGCGGCGGCGGGCCGGCATGCGGGCGCCGTCCCGGCTCGCGGTGCGCTGGCCGGACAGGTCGGTCTCGGTGAGCACGGCCAGCTTCAGGGCCGCGTCGACGAAGCCGTTGTCGATGCAGCCGCACGCCACGTGCACCACCGACGGGGAGACCTCACCGAGGTCCGCGTCCAGGCGGGCCGCGATGCCCTCGCCGCCCAGCACCTCGACGGTGCGGGCGGCCGGGCCGTGGCCCTCGGTGACGTAGACCGTGCGCCAGCCGTCGGCGAGCCAGCCCTTGGTGTCGGCGAGCGCCTTGGCGGTGTCGCCGCGGTACGTCTCGGGGGCGTGCATGCCCAGCTTGAGGGTGTCGGTGTCCTCGGCCGCCTCGTCGGCGGCGAACGGCGACACCGACCACCACATCATGTCCAGCTCGCGCGCCCGCTCCCGCACGTCCGCGATCGACCACAGGGAGGCCGCGCCGACGTCGATGGGCGCCTCGCCGCCGCCCGCGGTCGCGGCCCAGGACGCCTGGAGGAACTCCTGGGAGGTGGCCACCAGGTCGGACGCGCGCGTGCGCACCCGCTCCGGGTCGCACACCACGGCCATCGCACCCTTGGGCAGCACGTCGAGGAGCAGCTCCATGTCGTCGACGAGGACCGGGGCCAGGGACTCCATGCCCTCCACCGCGATGCCCTCGGCGATCTTGCCCAGCAGTTCGCCCAGCTCCGGGTGCTGCTCGGCCAGGGCACGGGCGCGCGTGCGGACGTCCTCGGTGAGCAGCAGCTCACGGCAGGGCGGCGCCCACAGGCCGTGCTCGGCGACCTCCAGGGAGCGCTGGTCGGCCACCTTGAAGTAGCGGATCTCCTCGACGTCGTCGCCCCAGAACTCGATGCGCAGGGGGTGTTCCTCGGTGGGCGGGAACACGTCGAGGATGCCGCCGCGCACGGCGAACTCGCCGCGCTTCTCCACCAGCTCCACGCGCGAGTAGGCGGCGGCCGCCAGGGCTTCGACGATGCCGTTGAGATCGGCGGTCTGCCCGGTGCGCAGGGCGACGGGCTCCAGGTCGCCCAGGCCCTTGACCTGCGGCTGGAGCACCGAACGGATGGGAGCGACGACGACGGAGACGGGGCCGGTCTCCGGGTCGTCGGGCCTGGGGTGGGCCAGGCGGCGCAGGACGGCGAGGCGGCGGCCCACGGTGTCGCTGCGCGGGCTGAGCCGCTCGTGCGGGAGCGTCTCCCAGGAGGGGTACTCCACGACGCCCTCCTGCGGCAGCAGCGAGCGCAGGGCGGCCGCCAGGTCCTCGGCCTCTCGGCCGGTCGCCGTCACCGCGAGCACCGGGCGGGCGGCCTCGCGGGCCAGGGCGGCGATCGCGAAGGGACGGGCGGCGGGCGGGCCGACGAGGTCGACGTGCATCCGATTGCCGTCCGTGGCCGCGGTGATCGCTTCCGCGAGGGCGGGGTCCTTGACGACGGCGTCGAGCAGACCGTGCAGGCTCATGGAGGGGGCTTCCGTCCGGAGGTGGGCAACGCGAAGGGCCCGGCTCGGAGTGCGGGCCGGGGGTTCCTTCAGCGTACGACGCCGGGGCGGGAGCGGTCGGGCCTGTGGACAACACGGGAGCATCGAACGCGTGCCCGATGCCGGGCGGCCGGCCCCCCGGGGGTGTCCGCCCCCGGGCCCCCCTCCCCGTCCCGCCCCCGTCCCGCCCCTGGGCGCTCCCCTGGACGGCCCGGACACACGCACCCGGGGGCGGGAAGCCCCCATGGCTTCCCGCCCCCGGGCGGATTTCCCCGTGACCCCCGTTCACGAGGGGTCCGTCGCGTCGCTAGTCCGTCGCGATCGCGTTCAGTACGTTCATCCGGCCGGCGCGGAAGGCCGGGACCAGCGCGGCGAACAGGCCCACGAAGGCCGAGCCGACGAAGACGGCGGTGATCGTCGGCCACGGGATGTCCAGGACACCCAGGCCCTCCAGGGCGAGGAGCTTCTGGGCGGTGGCGCCCCAGCCCATGCCCAGTCCCAGGCCGAGCAGCGCGCCGAACAGGGCGATCACCACGGACTCCATGCGGATCATGCGCCGCAGCTGCCGGCGGGACAGGCCGATCGCCCGCATCAGGCCGATCTCCCGGGTCCGCTCGACCACCGAGAGGGCCAGCGTGTTCACCACGCCGAGCACCGCCACGATGATCGCGAGGGCGAGCAGGCCGTAGACCATGTTCAGGAGCTGGCCGACCTGGTCCCTCAGTTCCTGCTTGTAGTCGGTCTGGTCACGCACCTGGTACTGCGGGTACTGCTCCAGGGACTTCTTCAGGGCCGCGTACGCCTGCTTCTCCTGACCGTCCTTCGCCTTGGCGAACATGATCATGTTCGGCGGGACGCGGTCCTGCGGGACGTACTTCTCCATGGTGGTGATGGACAGGTAGCGGGCGCCCTTGTCGATGGCCGTGTCGTCGCTGGTGACGGCGGCGACCTTCAGACGGGCCGTCCTGCCGCCCTTGAAGGCGACGGTGAGGGTGTCGCCGGCGTGGATCCCGTGCTCCTTGGCGTAGTCGGCGCCCACCGACATGGCGTCGGGGCCGTAGGCGTCCTTCAGCGAGCCCTCGGTGACCGTGCGGCGCACGTCGTCGGCGTAGGACGGGTCGGCGGCGGTGACGTTGTCGTCGACGCGCTTGCCGTCCGGGGAGGTCAGGGTCGCGTCGAGCACCTTGTAGCGGGTGGTGTGGTCCAGGCCCGGCGTCTGCCGCATGGCCTGCTCGGCCTGCGGGACGATGCGCTGGTTGCCCTGGACGATGAAGTCCGCGCCGACCGTCCGGTCCAGCTCGTCGGTGGCCGAGGCCACCATCGAGGAGCCGACCACCGACAGGCAGGCGACCAGGGCGAGGCCGATCATCAGCGCCGCGCCGGTGGCGCCGGTGCGGCGCGGGTTGCGCAGCGCGTTGCGCTCGGCCATGCGGCCCACCGGACCGAAGGCCCGCAGCAGCACCGCGCTGATCACCCGGACCACCCCGCCCGCCAGCAGCGGACCGATGACGACGAACCCGATCAGGGTCAGCACCACGCCGAGGCCGAGGACCGCCGAGCCGTCGCTCGCCTTGTCGGCGGTGGCCGCCGCGTACAGGGCGGCCGTGCCCGCGCCGGTGAGGACCAGGCCGATCAGGGCCCGCACCCAGCCCGCCCTGCCGTCGGCCGGCGTACCGGCGTCGCGCAGCGCGGCCATCGGGGAGACCTTGCCGGCCCGGCGGGCCGGGAGGTAGGCGGCCAGGACGGTGACGACGACGCCGAGGACCACACCGGCCACCGGGGTGGTCGCCTTGATCGTCAGGTCGTCGGTGGAAAGGTCCATGCCCGCCGCGCTCATCAGCTTCATCAGGCCGATCGCGATGCCGACGCCCGCGCCGACCCCGAGGACGGAACCGACGAAGCCCAGCAGCAGCGCCTCGACCAGCACCGACCGGTTGACCTGCTTGCGGGAGGAGCCGATCGCCCGCATCAGGCCGATCTCCCGGGTGCGCTGGGCGACCAGCATGCTGAAGGTGTTGATGATCAGGAAGATGCCGACCAGGAAGGCGATCCCGGCGAAGCCGAGCATGGCGTACTTGATGACGTCCATGAACGAACCGACGCTCTTGCGGTTCTCGTCGGCGTTCTCCTCGGCCGTCTGGATCTTGTACGCGGTGGCCCGGGTCCCGGCGCCGTCCAGGGTCCGCGCCACGTTCCGCTTCAGCTGCTCGTCCGGCACACCGGGGGCCGCGGTGACCGCGACCTGGGTGAACCGGCCGGTCGCGCCGAGCAGGCCGCGCTGGGCGGTGGCGGTGTCGAAGTAGACGACGGAGGCGCCCGGGTTGGTCACCTTGAAGGCGGCGATGCCGACGATCCGGGCCCTGAGATCACCGCTCTGCGCGATGGTGCGCAGCTCGTCGCCGAGCTTCAGGCCGTGCTTGTCGGCGGTGTCGGCGTCGACCATCACCTCGCCCGCACCGTGCGGGGCGTGACCGGAGGTGATCTCCATCGACTTCAGTTCGCCCGGGCCCCAGTTGCCGGCGATCGTCGGAGCGCCGTTGGAGGAGCCCATGTTCTTGTTGTGGCTGTCGACGACCGTCACGTTCGCCGAACTGACCCCGCCCTGCACCGACTTGACGCCCTCGGCGTGCCGGACGCGGTCCAGCGTGGCGGCCGGCAGCGTCTCGGGCACACCGCTCTGCGGGCTGCCGTCGTTCTTCGCGTCCTTCGGCGAGACGGTCACGTCGGCCGCCGTCACCGCGAACAGCTTGTCGAACGTCGTGTTCATGGTGTCGGTGAACACCAGCGTGCCGCACACGAACGCCACCGACAGCAGCACGGCGACCGCGGAGAGCGCCATGCGTCCCTTGTGCGCGAAGAAGTTGCGCAGGGAGGTTCTCAGCACGGTCATGACGTACGCCCCCGGGCGTCGAAGTCCTTCATGCGGTCCAGGACCTGGTCGGCCGTCGGCTCGTACATCTCGTCGACGATCCGGCCGTCGGCGAGGTACAGCACCCGGTCGGCGTAGGAGGCGGCCACCGGGTCGTGCGTCACCATCACTATGGTCTGGCCCAGCTCGTCCACGGAGCGGCGCAGGAAGCCCAGCACCTCGGCGCCGGCCCGCGAGTCGAGGTTGCCGGTCGGCTCGTCCCCGAAGATGATCTCCGGCCGGGCGGCCAGGGCGCGGGCCACGGCGACGCGCTGCTGCTGGCCGCCGGAGAGCTGGTTGGGCCGGTGCTTGAGCCGCCCGGCCAGACCGACCGTCTCGACCACCCTCTCCAGCCAGGCGCGGTCCGGCTTGCGGCCGGCGATGTCCATGGGCAGGGTGATGTTCTCGATCGCGCTCAGCGTCGGCAGCAGGTTGAACGCCTGGAAGATGAAGCCGATCCGGTCCCGGCGCAGCTGCGTGAGCTTCTTGTCCTTCAGGCCGGTGATCTCGGTGTCGTCCAGGTAGATCTGACCGCCCGTCACCGTGTCGAGTCCGGCGAGGCAGTGCATCAGCGTGGACTTGCCGGACCCCGAGGGGCCCATGATCGCGGTGAACTGGCCGCGGGCGATGTCCACGTCGACGTGGTCGAGGGCGACGACCCGGGTCTCCCCGGATCCGTACGCCTTCACGACCTGCCGCGCCCGCGCGGCCACGGCCGTGGGATTTCCAGTACCCCCGTGCCTGGGAATGGTCACAGCCGATGTCACGGTACGTCTCCTATGTCGGTCATGCTTCGAGCGGGATGCGGGGCGGTGGTCGGGTGAACAGGGTGCGGGGACGGCCCCCGCCGTGCGCGGCGCACGGTGTGCGCGTAGCGCGTACTGCGTGTGTCCGCGCGCCGCGGGTGTCCGCGGGTGCGCCGTGCCGGAGCGATGCTCCCGTCACGACGACGAGTCTGCTGTGCGCGTGCCCCCCGGCGCGCTGGTGCTCAGCGCAGTCTTCCGCTGGGGAAAACCCCACCCCCGTCGGTGCGGCCCACCGCCCCCCAGCGGCGTAAAGCCAGACTAAGGACGGCGCGCGGCCGTCTCGTCCTCCGCCAGTACGAACCCTCCCCGACCTCAAGTACGGACCTCCCCCTAGGGGCTGTCCGCCGACAGGTGGACTCCGTCTCAGGGTTGTCTCCACCCACCGGCCCACCGAGCCTCCACCCTTCCGTCGCGTCAAGGTCAAGCCGAAGGCCGCCGGCACCGCCTGCCCAGCGCCTCCTCGCGCAGCAGTTCGCCCGGCGTGGGCGTGCCCACGGTGGTGCGCACATCGACGAACGCGCCCGCGTGGCGGTGGTCGCCGGCCTGCCGCAGCAGCTCCCGGACCAGATCGGGGCGCGCCGTGTACCGGCCGGGCAGGCGGGTCGTCCCGATCCGGTAGTCACCGACGTCCGGCGCGTCGAAGAGTCCCGCGGGACGCAGCACCGTCCAGTCCAGGCCGCTCGCCCGGACGGGGAAGGTCCCGGGGTGCCGGGTGACGGCACTGACGCGGTGCCCCGCCGCGGCCGCCTGGGCGACGACCAGCCGCCCGGCCGGGCCGTTCGCGCCGAAGACGACGATGTTCATCTCTTCCGTGTTCCCGCTGCTGTCCACGGGGGGCCTCCCCTGTCCTGTCCGCGCGGCTGCGGCGGACCCACGGACAAGAGGGCGGGCGGGCCCGGAATGCGACACCGGACCGCGCACTACTGCGCCCGCGCACGCCCCGTCAGCGCCGTGATGTCGCTCTGCACGGTGTCCATCTGCGCCCGTACGTCGTCCCAGAGTTCACCGTGTTCCACCAGCACCTGCTCCGTCTCCCGGGCGATCCGCTCCGCCCGCAGCCGCGCCCCGGCCAGCACCTCCGCGGCGTACGCCCGCGCCTCCTCCGGCACCCTGCGCGCCGCCTCCTGCGCCTGCGCGAGCGCCTGCTCCGCGGCGGCCAGCGCCCCCTCGGCGGCCGACAGCCGCCGGGCGTGGTCCGCCTCCAGCGCGGCCAGCCGCGCCCGCTCCTCCCGCTCCGCCGCGGCCAGCCGGGCGGCGTGCTCGCGGGACTGCCCGGTGAGCATCCCGCAGGTGCGCCGGCGCACCTCGCGCAGCGCGGCCAGTGCCTCGCCGCGGCGCGCCTTCACCTCGCGGCGGACCGCGATCCGCAGCGCGTCGGCCTCCGCGCGCGCCGCCAGGAGCCGCTGCCCGGCCCGTTCGTCGGCCTCGGCGCGCACCGCCTGCGCGTACGCCCGCGCCTCACGCAGCAGTCCGTCCGCGTAGGCGCGTGCCGACTCCACCGTCGCGTGCGCCTCCTGGCGCGCCCGCTCGCGCACCGCGCCCGCCTCCCGCCGCCCCTGCTCGTACAGCCGTCGCGCGCCCTCGCCCAGCGACTCGTAGGTCTGCTCGCCGAGGGCCGCGACGGTCTCCCGCAGGACCGCCAGCTCCGCCTCCATGTTCTTGGCCAGCACGGTCAGCCGCGCGGCCCGCTCCCAGGCCGCGTCCCGGTCCGCGAAGAGCGCGGCCGCGCAGGCGTCCACCTGTTCGGGCCGGTAGCCGCGCCCCCGGACGACCTCGAAGCGGTGGAGCGAGACCGATGACGCCGTGCTGCCCATCCTGAACCCCTCTCCGTCGTGCACCGCCGGACACCGCCGAATGGATGCGACACGATGACTGCGGGCACATCCTCAGCTATAGGGACGAAATGTTCATAACGCGACACTCCGGATGCACATCCGGCCGACGGTGCACGGAAGAGGGGACAGAAAGAGGCCGGGCCCGGTCACTCGACCGGGCCCGGCCTCCCTGCGCCGGACGCTCACCGCGTCACAGCAGTCCGTCCCACATCTGCTCCAGCAGCACCGACCACCAGCTCTCCGGAGAGCCGAGCGCCGCCGGGTCGAGCGAGGCGAGCTGGGCCTGGAAGTCGACGGTCCAGCGGCCCGCCTGCTCCTGGTTCAGGCCGTAGCGCAGCCGCCACATCCGGCCGAGCAGGGCCAGGCAGCGCGCGAACTCCGGCAGACCGGTGTTCACGAACTGCGGCGGCACCGACGTACCGCCGGGGCCCGCCTCCACCGGCACGGCCACGATGTTCGCCGTGCCGTACTGCACGCAGAGCGCCTTGCCGAAGTCGCTGCCCATGACGAGGTACGAGCCCGCGTCCGGCGCCGGCTGCACCCCGCGCTCGGCCGCCAGCTCCGCCAGCGTCGGCACCGGGCGGCCCGGCTGGGCCTGCGCCCAGAAGAACGGGCCCATGTCCAGCGGCAGGCCCGCCGCCACCAGCGTGTGCGCCACGACCGGCGGCACACCCTGGCGGGAGACCGCCACCTGCTCGAACCGGAACACGCCGGGCCCGAAGGCCCCCGCCAGCTCCTGGGCGATGCCCTCCGGCGGAAGGGGCGGCACGGGCTGCACCGGCGGCAGCGGCGCACGCACCGGCGCCGGACGGGCGGGCCCGTCGGCCACCTGGTGCAGCTCGCCCTGGTGCGCCAGGAGTTGCGCCATGCCCTGCTGACGGCTCGCGTGGTCGGTGCCGTACGGCGCGATCGACGTGATCCGCGCCTGCGGCCACTGCTCCCGGATCATCCGCGCGCAGTACGCGCCCGGCAACTGGCACGACTCCAGCTCCGTGTGCAGCTCCAGCACCTGGTCCGGCGGCACGTTCATCGCACGCAGCTCGTGGAAGATCTGCCACTCCGGATGCGGCGTGCCCGGCGCCGAACGCCGGATCAGCTGCTGCTCGGAGCCGTCCTGCGCGCGGTAGCGCAGCACGGCCTGGTAGCCCGGACCGACCGTCGGCCGCGCCTGCGGCGGGTAACCGTAGGCGGGCGGCTGCTGACCGGGCACGGGCTGCCCCGCAACGGGCGGCGGCATCGCGCCGGGCGGGGGCGGCGGCATCGCGCCGGGGGCCGGGGGCGGCATCGCGCCGGGGGCCGGGGGCGGCATCGCACCCGGAGGCGGCGGAGGCATCGCACCCGGAGGCGGCGGCATCGCGCCGGGAGGCGGGGGCGGCGGCTGCGGGACGCCGGGCGGGGCGGGCGGCGAAGGCACGCCGGGACCGCCGGACGGGGGCGGGGCCAGCACGGTCGCCGCCTGGTGCACGCCGCCCTGCCCCGCACCCGGAGCACCCGGAGCGCCCGGGGCACCGGGAGCGCCGGGCGGCTGCGGCGGGCCGGGAACGCCAGGGGTGCCGCCCGGGGCTCCGGGCGGTCCCGGCGGCGGCGGAGCGCCACCCGCCCGCCCGGGGTCGGCGAGCATCGTGGCCGCGTGGTGGACACCGCCCGGAGGCGTACCGCCGGGAGTGCCCGGAGCGCCAGGGGCCGCCGGGGCAGGGGGTGTTCCGGGGGCCTGCGGAACACCGGCGCCCTCGGGGCCGTCCGGGCCCAGCGAGGAGACGAGCTGCGTCGGCACGTACCCGCCCGCGCCACCCGGCGCGGCGGGCGGCGCGGCCGCGGGGGCCGGCCGTGCTCCCGGGGTGCCGGGCGCGCCCGGCGGCGGGGGCATGGGCGCGGCGCCCCGCCCACGGTTCGGCGGAGGCGGCGCCTTGCTCGTCGCGGCGTCGGCGATGTCCCCCGCGTGCGGGGGAAGCGGCTGCCCGGAACCGGCCGGGCCGCCGGGGACGGGCGGGTACGGCGCACCCGGCACGCCACCGGGGGACGGAGCGGGGCCGCCCTGGGCACCGGGTGCCTGCGGGTAGCCGTACGGCGCCCCGGTCGGGGGCGGGGGCGGAGTGCCCGGAGCCGGTGTGCCGGCCGGCGGAGGCGGGACGCTGCCCGGTGCGGGCGGCGGCGTCGCACCGGGCGGGGGCGCGGGCGTGCCGCCCTGGGGCACACCGGGAGCGCCCGCCGGGGCGGGCGTGCCGGGGGCGGCGGTCCCGTCGAGCGCCGGTGCCACCGCCGTACGGGGAAGACGGCTGCCGCCCGCCATCAGCGCGGTCTTGGCATCCGGCGCGGTGGCCGGCGGCGTGCCGTCGTCGGACTCACCGAGCGGCGGCGCGAACACCGTCGCGGGAAGCGGTACGGAACGGTCCTCCCCCACGTCCGCGTTGGTGTCGGTCCCGGCCCACGGGGTCGCCCCCACGGGCGTACTCGGCGCACCGGACGCACCCGCCCCGCTCACCGGCACCCCGGCCCGCGTCGCAGGCAGCGACCCGTCGCGCTGCGGACCGGCACCGGACCCACCGGCGGCACCCGCACCGGGCCCACCCGCGAAACCCGCACCCGCAACGCCGGCACCACCGGCCGCCACGCCGGCACCCGCGCCGCTCGCCGTACCCGCACCGGCGCCCGTGGCACCCGCGGCGCCCCCCGCCGTGCCGCCGCCCTGGCCGCGACGGTCCGGGATACCCATCCGGTCCGCCGCCTCCTGCAGCCACTCCGGCGGACTGAGCAGGAACGACGTCTGATTCAGGTCCACCCGGGCCGGCGGCGCCGCCGCGTCCGCGTCCGCGGCCGGCTCCGGACGGCCGTACTCCTCCTCGTACCGGCGGATCACCTCACCCACCGGCAACGCGGGCCACAACGTGGCCTCGCCGCTGTCCCGGGCGAGGACCAGCCGCTGCCTGCCCCCGTCCGAACGCGGACCCTCCGCACGGTCCTCGGCCCACACCACGAAACCGAGTTCGAACTCCCGTACCCGCACCTCCCGGTGCTGGTACGCCGGCACGTCACCGTTGATCCACTCTTCGGCGCGCTCCTGCGCCTGCGCGAACGTCACCATCGCCGGATTCACTCCCCCACCGCAGACGCGGAAGACACCGGGACGGCCTGCGCGAACCCGCCGTCCACCATCAGGTTCGCCACCGTCTCCAGCTCCGGCGGCGAACCCGCCAGCCGGGACAGGAACGCGTCGAAGTCCTCACCGCACGGCAGCAGCAGCCGCTCCACGCGCTCCGCCTGCGGCCACGCCGGATCCACGTCCCGCACGTCGTCGTACGCGCAGAACCAGACCGAGCCCAGCCGGTCGCCCTTCACCTTCACCGCGAGCAGACCGCCCTGCACGAAACCGACGCCCAGGTAGTCCTTGGTGAGGTGGTCGCGCAGGCACTTGTTGACGTAGACGAGATCGTTGACCGCCGCCTCCTCACGCACCGTGAAGAAGGGCTGGTCGACCAGGAGCCCCAGCTCCGCGTCGAGCGCCGTGCCCACCGGGGCACAGCCGCCCGCCGCCTTCAGGAAGGAACGGTAGGCGCCCGGCAGCCGGTAACCCAGGTCCTCCTCGACACCCTGCACCTGCTGCTCCGTCACCGCCGGCCCCGACTTGGGCAGTCCGAAATGAGCCGGCCGGGTCTCCTGCAACGGACGGGTGCCGCGCTTGGCCTGGTCGACGTTCGCGGTCGCGATCCCGCCGTGGTGGCGCAGCAGCGCCTTCACCTCCACCGGGACCAGTTCCAGGCGCCGCGTGCCCGCCACGTGGTGCCACGTCCAGCCGTGCGGCGTCGCCACGCTCGGCACCGTGTCCCACAGGTCGTGGCCGGCCGCCGCCAGCGCCGCGTTCGCCGACACGTAATCCGTCAGCCGCAGTTCGTCCACGCCGAAACCCTCCGGCGGGTCCGCGATCTGCGCCGCCGCCCGCGCGTACGGCGAGAAGTCGGGGTGACCGCGCTCGTCGACCCGCACACCCCTGGGGTGACGGGCCGCCCGGACCGGGTCCGGGAAGTGCACGGTCTGCCCGGCGTAGGCCGCGTTCGGCGGTGCGGCCTGCCCTCCGGCCTGGCGGCCGGGTGGTACCCCCAGCCCGAGCCGACCTGTCGTCATGGCGGTTGCCCCCTGCGGCACTCTGTACGGCCCGCGGCCGGCGGCTGCCTGCTCCGCTCACCGAGGCCCGTATCGACTACTTCTCTCCAACGCGTCGGCCGCGCGAGCGCGGCGTGCCGACAGCCTATGCGGTACGACGACACCGGTCACCGGGCCACCGCCCACCGCCCGCACCCGGCCCTGCCCGTGCCCGGCCACCGGTTCACCCGTGACCGTGACCGGACGTCACCCCGCGGTGACACACCGCCCAGAACCGGGCGTGTCGCACCGCCCCAGCTTCCCCACGGGCCACGCGATTTGGCACTCTGTGTCCTTCGGGGGGATGCTCGGGAGGGGACGATGATCATGAACGCGACGCAGACGGGACCGCACACCAGCGCTTCCGGCGACCCGCGGATCGGCTGGAGCAGCAGCGAGGCGCCGCACGCGCCGGTCCTCCGTCACCGCCGCGACGGCATACTCCCCACCATCGCCGCCGCCCTCTCCGTACGCGGCGCCACCCTCACCGGCACCGCCGCGCGCAGCGAGGAACCCCCCGCCCTGCACCCGCTCGTCCAGGACTTCCTCGACACCCTCACCAGCGCCCAGCGCGACCGCTTCACCGGCCGCTGCGCCGAGACCATCCTCATCTCCCGGCACATCAGCGCCGTCGACGCCACCCGCAGCAAACGCGCCTCCCGCAAACCCATGACCAACGGCGAAGCCCGCAAAGCCCTCAAACAGGCCAAACTCACCGCCCGCCGCATCCGCGAGGACGGCGACCCCCTGCACGGCAGCTTCGCCGCCCCGTGCCGCGCCTGCACCGCACTCAGCGCCCACTTCGGCGTCTACATCGTCGACCCCGCCGGCGGCAAGGCCTGACGGACGCCCACTCCGTGGCCGCACCCCGACACCCGCACGAGACGACAGGACGAACGAAGGGCCGATGCAAGCCGACCGCCGCGCCTTTGCCAAGCGCTCCGCCAACCCCTCCGCCAAGCCCGCACCCCCGGCCGGACCCGAGGGACCCCCCGCCCGCTTCGCCGCCCCCGTCGACGCCGCCCTGCGCGCCGCCGGCTGGCAGCCCGGGCGCTGGGACATAAAGCAGGCGGAGATCTGGGCCGACACCCTGCGCGACCACGCCTCCCCGGCCGGCCACCGGCACACCGTCTTCCCCGCCGCCGTCGAGGCCTGGGCCGAATTCGGCGGCCTGCAGATCACCCCCACGGGCCCCGGCCGCCAGATCGCCCCGGCCACACTCGACCTCGACCCGCTGCACGGCCTCCACATGGCCCGCACCCTCGGCGACCTCGGCCGCGCCCTCGACACCGACGTGTGCCCCCTCGGCGCCGAGAGCGACACCCAGACCCTGCTCGCCATCGACACCGCGGGCCGCGTCTACGCCCTCGACCACACCGGCGACTGGTACCTCGGCCCGGACATCGACCACGCCCTGTCGGCCCTGCTCTCCGGCCTGGCACCGGTACGCCTGACCGCCGGCTGACCCCACCCCCCGGCCACCGGGACGGCACCGCCGCGACGCACACGGGCGGGAGAGGGGGGCCGTACGCAGCGAGCGGCAGGCGGCACACACCGGGCGGCCGACGACCGGTCGGCGGACGAACCCGCAGGGCGCCGGGCACCAGGCGACCGCGCGGCTCGCCCGACGACACCCACCAACAGGCGACAGCCACCGGGACGGCACCGGCCGGCAGGCGGGACCCGCGAGGGGGGCGGCACCGGCCGGCAGCCGCGACGGGGCGGCACCGGCCGATGGGCAGGCACCCCCAGCCCCCTTACGCCGGAATCACCGCCGACACCCGGAAACCCCCCGCCTCCGTCGGCCCCGACACGAACACACCCCCCAGCGCCACGACCCGCTCCTTCATGCCGACCAGACCGTTGCCGCCGGACGGCAGCCGCGCCGCCGCCGCCGAACCCGGCTCCGGCGGCGGCCCGTTCTCCACCTGCATCGCGATCTCCGACCCCCGGTGCGCGAGCCGCACCCGCGTCTTCGCACCCGCCGCGTGCTTATGGACGTTCGTCAGCGCCTCCTGCACCACCCGGTACGCGGTCTGCTCGATCTCCGCCCCGTACGCACGCGCCTCACCCTCGACCGACAGCTCCACCACCATGCCCGCCGCGGCCGACTGCCCGACCAGCTCCTCCAGCTCCGCCAGACACGGCCCCTCCGCACCGGCCCCCGGCTCATCCACCGCACGGGACGCCGCCGCGGCCGCCGCGACCCCCACCGCGACCAGCGGCACGGCGGCCGGCCCACGCGCCGGCGGCACGGGCCCCGGCCCCTCCCCGCTGCGCAGCACACCCAGCATCTCCCGCAGCTCCGTCAACGCCTGGCGCCCCATGTCCCCGACCAGCGCCGCGTTCTTCACGGCCTTCTCGGGATCCTTGCGGGCCACCGCCTGCAACGCCGCCGCATGCACCACCATCAGACTCACCCGGTGCGCGACGACGTCGTGCATCTCACGGGCGATCCGGGTGCGTTCCTCACCGCGCGCCCACTCGGCACGCTCCTCCGCCCGCTCCGCGAGCAGCTGCAACTCCCGCTCCAGACTGTCCGCCCGCTCCCGCAACGACTCCATCAGCCGCCGCCGGGCACCGACATAGAGACCGAGCAGCAGCGGAGGCGCGGTGAGCCCGAGCGACGTGGTCACCGCGGCGAACGGAACGAACCAGTCACCCAGGGTGAAATCACCCCGCGCCATGTCCTGCCGCACCCGCACGAACGTCACGATCATCGTGCCGACCAGCGACATCCCGGCCAACGCCCCGATGATCCGGCGCGGCAGCTCACAGGTGGCGAGCGTGTAGAGCCCGACGATCCCCATCAGGAAGCCCATCTGCGCCGGCGTGACCGCGATCGCGACCAGCACGACCGCGATCGGCCACCGCCGCCGCACCAGCAGCACCGTCCCGCACAGCAGCCCGAAGACGACACCGGCGGCCACCGGGATCCCGGCGTCCCGCGCGAACGGCACCCCCTCCGCCGCACACTCGGCCGCCGACGCCAGCGCCAGACTCCCGTCGAACAGCGCACCGCGCCACCGCGCCCACCACCACGGCCCGGTCACAGCCGTGGCGCGCGCTTCCCCCGTCGTGGTCATGCGTCCAGCCTACGGGCGCCCGTCGGGGCTTTTCCGGCGAGTTTCGCCTACAGGCCTTGATCACGAACGGTGACCGAAGAGTATCGAAACAAGGCGATTTCCCTCGAACTGGTGAACATCGATCGTTCGAGCGCGGAACGCGGCATTCCGGCCGGACGGTATGCACATGGCACATCCACACGGCAAATACGCCGACTTCGAGGGCCTGCGGAAGCAGGCTGTCGCGCTGCGGCGGGCGGGACTCAGCCGACGGCAGATCCGCGATCGGCTGCACGTCGACAACAACGACATCCTCAACCGCCTCCTCCAGGGCGAACCGGCCCCGGAATGGACGAAACGCCCCAACGCGAAGGACGACCTGCGGGAGAGGGCACGGGGACTACGCCTCCAGGGCTGGACGTACGACCAGATCCAGACGGAGCTGGGGTGCTCGAAGAGCTCGATCTCACTGTGGGTACGGGACCTGCCGAAGCCGGAGCGGCGCGACCCGACCGAGCAGGCGAAGCTGGCGGCACGGAAGCGCTGGGAGCACGAGCTGGCGGTACGCGACGAGAAGCGGCGGCACACGAAGGAGACGGCCAGGCAGGCCGTCGGCGACCTGACCGTCCGCGAGTTGTTCCTCGTGGGCGTAGGGCTCTACTGGGCCGAGGGCACGAAGGACAAACCTTATGCCCGCCGCGAGTCCGTCGCGTTCGTCAACAGCGACCCGGGGGTGGTCAGGCTCTTCCTCGCATGGCTCGACCTGCTCGGCGTCGAGCGCGGGCGCCTCCGCTTCGCGGTGATGATCCACGAGTCCGCGGACGTGACCGGAGCCGAACGGTTCTGGGCGGAGCTCGTCGGCGCCGACCACTCGTCGTTCACCAAGACCACGCTCAAGAAGCACAACCCCAAGACGGTCCGAAAGAACATCGGTGACGCATACCGGGGCTGCTTGGTGATCAAAGTCCTCAAGGGCGCCGAGCTGTACCGTCGCATCGAGGGCTCGTGGTACGGCATAGTAGATGCGGCGACCTCAACGGAACAGTGAAATGTCCGTTTTAGGGAGCTTTACACTCCCCTGTGGTGTAATGGGCAACACGGGTCACTTTGGATGATTTGTTCCAGGTTCGAGTCCTGGCAGGGGAGCACACTCGGTTCGGGTCCTGGCTGCACCAGCCGGGACCCGCTCTCGTCTCCCCCCTCAACGGCCCCGGTATCCTGCGGATGTCCACCCCACCCAAGAGCCGAAGGGCATCCCGTGAGCGCCATTCGCCCGGCAGCCGTCGTCGTCCTCGCAGCGGGTGAGGGCACCCGTATGAAGTCGGCCACACCGAAGGTCCTGCATGAGATCTGCGGCCGTTCCCTGGTCGGTCATGTGCTGGCCGCCGCGCGTGAGTTGAAGCCGGAGAACCTGGTCGTCGTGGTCGGCCACGCGCGCGAGAAGGTGACCGCGCACCTCGCCGAGGCCGACGCCCAGGCGCGTACCGCCGTGCAGGAGAAGCAGAAGGGCACCGGGCACGCGGTCCGGATGGGCCTGGAGGAGCTGGGCGGTCCCGTCGAGGGGACCGTGATCGTGGTCTGCGGGGACACCCCGCTGCTGACCGGGGACACCCTCGCGAGCCTGGCCGCCGCGCACACCGCGGACGGCAACGCCGTGACCGTGCTGAGCGCCGAGGTCCCGGACGCCACCGGCTACGGCCGGATCGTGCGCGACGGCGGCGGCGCGGTGACCGCGATCGTGGAGCACAAGGACGCGAGCGAGGAGCAGCGGGCGATCCGGGAGATCAACTCCGGGGTGTTCGCGTTCGACGGGCGGCTGCTCGCCGAGGCGCTGGGTCAGGTGCGCACGGACAACAGCCAGGGCGAGGAGTACCTGACGGACGTGCTCGGGATCCTGCGGGCGGCCGGTCACCGGGTCGGTGCGTGTGTGGCCGGTGATCACCGGGAGATCGCGGGAATCAACAACCGGGTGCAGCTCGCCGAGGCGCGGCGGATCCTGAACGAGCGGTTGCTGACGGCCGCGATGCTGTCGGGGGTGACCGTGGTGGACCCGGCGACGACGTGGGTCGATGTGACGGTGACGTTCGAGCAGGACGTGGTGGTGCATCCGGGGACGCAGCTGCACGGGGCGACGCATCTGGCCGAGGGTTCGGAGGTCGGGCCGAACAGCCGGCTGACCGACACCCGGGTGGGTGCGGGGGCGCGGGTGGACAACACGGTGTCGGTGGGGGCCGTGGTGGGTCCGGAGGCGACGGTGGGTCCGTACGCGTATCTGCGGCCGGGGACGCGCCTGGGGCTGAAGTCCAAGGTGGGTACGTATGTGGAGACGAAGAACGCGCGGATCGGTGAGGGTACGAAGGTGCCGCACCTGTCGTATGTGGGGGACGCGACGATCGGCGAGCACTCGAACATCGGTGCGGCGAGCGTGTTCGTGAACTACGACGGCCAGGACAAGCACCACACCACGGTGGGTTCCCACTGCCGTACGGGTTCGGACAACATGTTTGTGGCTCCTGTCACGATCGGGGACGGTGCCTACACGGCTGCCGGCTCGGTGATCACGCGGGACGTGCCGCCCGGTTCGCTGGCCGTGGCCCGTGGCCAGCAGCGGAATATCGAGGGTTGGGTGGCGCGCAAGCGGCCCGGGAGCGCGGCCGCGAAGGCGGCCGAGGCGGCCTCGCCGAAGACGGAGAGCGAAGACTGACCGGAAACAGGCGCGCCGAACACGGCGTACCGTGATAAGTGCACACCCGCACCCCACCAGCTGAGACGGCCTCTCGCGCACGGTTGCACGGTTTGACGAGGTCTTCTCGACACCCAGCTGCGTACACCCTCTGAGGAGACAGTGCTGTGACCGGGATCAAGACGACCGGCGAGAAGAAGATGATGTTCTTCTCCGGCCGCGCCCACCCCGAGCTTGCCGAGGAAATCGCCCACCAGCTGGGGATCGGGGTCGTCCCGACCAAGGCGTTCGATTTCGCGAACGGTGAGATCTACGTCCGCTACCAGGAGTCGGCCCGTGGCGCGGACTGCTTCCTGATCCAGAGCCACACCGCTCCGATCAACAAGTGGATCATGGAGCAGCTCATCATGATCGACGCGCTGAAGCGTGCGTCGGCCCGTTCGATCACGGTCATCGTGCCGTTCTACGGTTACGCGCGGCAGGACAAGAAGCACCGCGGGCGTGAACCGATCTCGGCGCGTCTGGTGGCGGACCTGATGAAGACCGCGGGTGCGGACCGGATCCTCGCGGTGGATCTGCACACGGACCAGATCCAGGGCTTCTTCGACGGTCCGGTGGACCATCTGTTCGCGCTGCCGCTGCTGGCGGACTACGTGGGCAGCAAGGTGGACCGCAACAAGCTGACGGTGGTCTCGCCGGACGCCGGGCGGGTGCGGGTTGCGGACCGCTGGTGCGACCGGCTGGGCGCGCCGCTGGCGATCGTGCACAAGCGCCGGGACAAGGATGTGGCGAATCAGGTCACCGTGCACGAGGTGGTGGGTGATGTGAAGGGCCGGATCTGTGTTCTGGTGGACGACATGATCGACACCGGTGGCACGATCTGTGCCGCGGCGGACGCGTTGTTCGCGCACGGCGCGGAGGACGTCATCGTGACGGCGACGCACGGTGTGCTGTCGGGTCCGGCGGCGGACCGGCTGAAGAACTCCAAGGTGAGCGAGTTCGTGTTCACGAACACGCTGCCGACGCCGAGTGAGCTGGAGCTGGACAAGATCACGGTGCTGTCGATCGCGCCGACGATCGCGAGTGCGGTGCGTGAGGTGTTCGAGGACGGTTCGGTGACGAGCCTGTTCGACGAGCAGTGATGCTCGTCGCGCGGTGACGCTCACGGTGCCGTGACGTTCACCGTGCCGTGAATACCGCGCAGTAACGATCATTCTGTCGGTTCCGCCGACCGCTGGAGATCGTTTTGGGTTCGGCCTCCCCTGCCGAGTAGACTGCTCAAGTTGCTCGGCGAGGGAGGCCGTAGCCGTTCTCGGACGGATACGGCGGTCCGTTATCGACGCGCTCTTCGTAGCAGGCCGTTCGTGTGGCCGGGTGACCACTGTCCCCTACTTCTACGAGGAGTGAAGAGCATGTCCGAGGTGAAGATCTCCGCCGAGACCCGCAGCGAGTTCGGCAAGGGTGCCGCCCGCCGTGTCCGCCGTGAGAACAAGGTTCCCGGTGTGCTGTACGGCCACGGTACCGAGCCGCTGCACCTGACGCTGCCGGGCCACGAGCTGCTGCTCGCCCTGCGTACGCCGAACGTCCTGATCTCGCTGGACATCGACGGCAAGACCAACGAGCTGGCGATCCCGAAGGCCGTGCAGCGCGACCCGCTGAAGGGCTTCCTGGAGCACGTCGACCTGCTGCTGGTCAAGCGCGGCGAGAAGGTCACGGTCGAGATCCCGGTGCACACCGAGGGCGAGCTGGCCCCGGGCGGCAACCTGCTGGAGCACGTCCTGTCCGCGCTGCCGGTCGAGGCCGAGGCCACGCACATCCCGGAGCAGGTCACCGTGTCCGTCGAGGGCCTGGAGGCCGGTGCCTCCGTCCACGCCAAGGACATCGCGCTGCCGAACGGCGTGACCCTGGCCGTCGAGGAGGACGCCGTCGTCCTCCAGGTCCTGGCCGCGCAGGCCGAGGAGTCCGCCGAGGGCGAGGAAGCGGGCGAAGAGGCCGCGGAGGCCTGATCCCTCACCCCCCGCGCAGTTCGCCGGCCGCCGCTTCCTTCTGGGGGCGGCGGCCGGCGCGTATCAAGGAGAGATGGACGTGACCACCCCGGCGACTTCCGCGAGCGCGCCCTGGCTGATCGTGGGCCTCGGCAATCCCGGACCGGAGTACGCCATGAACCGGCACAACGTCGGTTTCATGGTGGTGGATCTGCTGGCCGGCCGCATCGGTGGCCGGTTCAAGCGGGCGAGCAAGGCGCAGGCGCAGGTGGTGGAGGGGCGGATCGGTCCGCCGGGGCCGGGCAGCCGCCGGGTGGTCCTGGTGAAGCCGATGTCCTTCATGAACCTGTCGGGCGGTCCGGTGAACGCGCTGCGGGACTTCTACAAGGTGCCGCTCGGCAACATCGTGGCGGTCCACGACGAGCTGGACATCGACTACGGCACGCTGCGGCTGAAGCTGGGCGGCGGCGACAACGGGCACAACGGTCTGAAGTCGATGACGAAGGCGATGGGCGCGGACTACCACCGGGTGCGGTTCGGGATCGGTCGTCCGCCGGGCCGGATGCAGGTGGCGGACTACGTGCTGAAGGACTTCGCGTCGGCGGAGCGCAAGGAGCTGGACTACTTCGTGGACCGGGCGGCGGACTCGGTGGAGTGTCTGCTGGCGGAGGGTCTGGAGCGGGCGCAAAGCGCGTACAACTCCTGACTTGTCCCGCGCCCGCGGGCACGGGAGTTGACCGCGCGCGGGCACATGGCCAATGATCCCGGCCATGCCTGCCGCCGCCAGTGCCCCTCGTTCCCGTCAGGCCCGCGCCTCGCGCCAGGCCCGTCAGGCCTCCCGGGCCGCGCTGCGCTTCGGGCGGGTGGCCTCGATGGGGGCGGTCGCGGTGCTGATCCTGGTGGCCGGCGTGTGGGCGTCCTGGAGCAGTGCGCCGTACGTGATGCTGACCAAGGGGCGGGAGCGGGGGAGGGTCGAGGTCACGCGGTGCGGGGACGACATGTGCAGCGGCCCGTACACGCCCGCCTCGGCGGGGTCGGCGGCCCGCCGGGTGGAGATCGCGCACACGGTGGCGGTGCGCAGGGGACAGACGTACGACGTCGTCGTGAAGCCGGGCACGGACGAGGTGCTGCGCTCGGGTGCGGCGGGGGTCCTGTACGCGTGGGCGCCGCTGGGCGGGGCTCTTCTGCTGGCCTCGGTGGTGGTGGCCGGCGGGCTGCGCCGGGTGCGGGCCGCGTGGGTGCTGGCGGGGGCGGGGATCGCCCTGCTGACGGCGGCGTTCGTGGCGCTGTGAGCCGCGGGCCGTGAGGACGTGGGGGTGCCCCCGGTCCGTGCGGGCCGGGGGCACTGTCGGGTGCGGGGCGGTCAGCCGGTGTTGCGCAGGCCGGCCGCCACGCCGTTGACCGTCAGGAGCAGGGCCCGCGAGAGCAGCGGGTCGGCGTCCTGGTCCGCCGCCGCCGCGTCGCGCTGCCGCTTGAGCAGGGCGACCTGGAGGTAGGAGATCGGGTCGAGGTAGGCGTCGCGGATGGCGAAGGTCTGCTTCAGGACGGGCTGGGCGTCGAGGAGTTCACGCTCGCCGGTGACGCGCAGGACCTCGGCCACGGTGAGTTCGTGCTCGGCCCTGATGACGTCGAAGACGTGCTTCAGCTCGTCGGGGACGAGGGTGTCGACGTAGTGCTGGGCGATGCGCAGGTCGGTCTTGGCGAGCGTCATCTCGACGTTGGAGATGAAGTTGCGGAAGAAGTGCCAGCGCTCGTGCATCTCCTCCAGGACGCTCTCGCCCTCCTGCCGTACGCCCGCCTCGCGCAGCGCCTTCAGGCCGGAGCCGACGCCGAACCAGCCGGGGACGATCTGCCGGGACTGGGTCCAGCCGAACACCCACGGGATGGCGCGCAGGCCGTCCAGTCCGGCTCCGGAGTCGGGGCGGCGTGAGGGCCGGGAGCCGATGTGCAGGTCGGCGAGCTGGTCCACGGGGGTGGAGGCGAAGAAGTAGGCGGGCAGGTCGGGGTCCTCGACGAGCCTGCGGTAGGCGGCGTGGGCGGCGTCGGAGACGACGTCCATGGCCGCGTCCCAGCGGGCGAGGGCCTCGTCGGACTGGCGGGGGGCGGTGTGCAGGGCGGAGGCCTGGAGGCTGGCCGCGACGGTCAGTTCCAGGTTCTCCCGGGCCAGCGAGGGGATGAGGTACTTGTCGGAGATGACCTCGCCCTGCTCGGTGACCTTGATCTCGCCCTCCAGGGTGCCCCAGGGCTGGGCGAGGATGGCGTCGTGGGTGGGGCCGCCGCCGCGGCCGACGGTGCCGCCGCGGCCGTGGAAGAGGCGCAGCCGTACGCCGTAGCGGTGGGCGACGTCGCGCAGCCGGCGCTGGGCCCGGTGGATCTCCCACTGGCTGGTGGTGATGCCGCCGAACTTGGAGGAGTCGGAGTAGCCGAGCATGACCTCCTGGACGTCGCCGCGCAGCGCGACCAGGCGCCGGTAGGACGGGTCGGAGAGCATGTCCTCCAGGATGGTGTCGGCGGCCTTCAGCTCGTCGGTGGTCTCCAGGAGCGGCACGATGCCGATCTTGGCCCAGCCGGCGTGCAGGTCGAGCAGGCCGGCCTCGCGGGCGAGGACGGCGGCGGCGAAGACGTCGTCGGCGCCCTGGCACATGGAGATGATGTAGGACTCGACGACCTCGGGGCCGAAGACGTCCAGGGCGCGCTTGACCGTCTCGAACACGCCGAGGGTCTTGGCGCCGGCCTCGTCGACGGGGGCGGGGGTGGGGGCGAGCGGCCTTCTGGACCTGAGTTCCTTGGCGAGCAGCTTGGTGCGGTACTCGCGGGGCATGTCGGCGTAGCGCCAGGACTCCTCGCCGAGCCGGTCGAAGAGCTGGCCGAGGGCGTGGTGGTGGGCGTCGGCGTGTTCGCGGACGTCCATGGTGGCGAGCTGGAGGCCGAAGGCGGCCAGGGTGCGGATGGTGCGGCCGAGGCGGCCGTCGGCGAAGAGGGCGCCGCGGTGCTCGCGCAGCGAGTCCTGGATGAGGCGCAGGTCGGCGAGGAGTTCGGCGGTGCCGAGGTAGTCGCGGCCCGCGACGTGCGGGGTGCCCTTGGCCAGGCGCTGCTTGGTGTTGACGAGCTTCTGCCGGATGCAGGTGGCCTTGAGCCGGTAGGGCTCCTCGGCGTTGAGCCGCTTGTAGCGGGGGCTGATCTCGGGCAGGTTCTCCAGGTCCGCCTGGAGGGACTGGAGCAGTTCCTCGGTGGCGCCGCTGTAGCGGATGGAGTTGGACAGGAAGGCGCGCAGCTCGTCGATGGTGTCGAGGGCGTCGTTGATGCCGTGCTCGTGCTGGAGGATCAGCACGTCCCAGGTGACGGCGGGGGTGACGTTGGGGTTGCCGTCGCGGTCGCCGCCGATCCAGGTGCCGAAGGAGAGGGGGCGGGTCTCGTCGGGGAGCTTGACGCCGACGCGCTCCAGTTCGGCGGTGAGGTCCTCCAGGACGTCGCCGACGGCGCCGGCGTGGAGTTCGTCCAGGTAGTAGATGGCGTTGCGGGCCTCGTCGGTGGGTTCGGGGCGTACGACGCGCAGTTCGTCGGTCTGCCAGACGAGGTCGATGTTCTCGGCGAGGCGGGTGTCCAGGCGGCGGCGGTCGGACTCGACGACCGGGGTCTCCAGGAGGGCGCCGATGCGCCGGAGCTTGTTGAGGACCGAGCGGCGGGCCGCCTCGGTGGGGTGGGCGGTGAACACCGGCCGGACGTTGAGGTGCTGGACGGTCTGGCGCAGGTGCTCGGGGTCGGCGTCCTTGAGCTGGTCGGCGGTTCGGGCCAGCAGGCCGCCCTCGGCGGCGCGGCGGGCGCGCAGCTCGCGGCCGCGGTGCACCTGCTCGGTGACGTTGGCGAGGTGGAAGTAGGTGGAGAAGGCGCGGACCAGCTTGGCCGCGGTCTCCAGTTCGGTGCCGCGCAGCAGCTCGGCGGCGGCTTCGCCGTCCTCACGGGTGAGGCGGCGCACCTTCTCCACGAGGTCGAGAAGCTCGGGGCCCTCCTGCCTCACCAGGGTCTCCCCGAGGAGGTCACCCAGTCGGCGGATGTCGGCGCGCAGCTCGCTGCTGGTCGTCGTCTGGTCGTCGGCACTGCTCACAGGTGCGGCTCCTTGCAGTGTGGAAGCTCTTCTGAGAGGGAACCCGGACGGGTGCCGCGCGGCGGGTGCCGCATACGGGCCGGGCATCCGGGAAGGAATCTTCTTCAGCGGACCGCGCTGTCCGACCGGGACCAAGTCTAGGTGCCGGGTGGGACGCGCAGGCCAGGGGCTCTTGCCGCGCGGCGACGCACTGCCATACTTACGTCGCCGTAGGTTACGGAACCGTAGGGAGCTGAACGGTTGCGAAGCCCCCGGCACCTGTCTCGACCCTCGACCCCACAGGGGACGCCCATGACCTCAAGCTCCTCCGATGTGATCGACGACGCCCCGGAGGCGGCCGCCGGCGCGCCGCGCTCCGCCACCCTGGGAGGCGAGCAGAAGCGTTCGATCGAGCAGATCACGCTGCTGCTGTTCATCACCGTCCCGTTCCTCGCGCTGCTGGCGGCCGTGCCGCTGGCGTGGGGGTGGGGGGTGAGCTGGCTGGACCTCGGTCTGCTGGTCTTCTTCTACTTCCTCGGCTGCCACGGCATCACGATCGGCTTCCACCGGCACTTCACGCACGGGTCCTTCAAGGCCAAGCGGCCGTTGAAGATCGCGCTGGCCATCGCCGGCTCGATGGCGGTGGAGGGCCCGCTGGTGCGGTGGGTGGCCGACCACCGCAGGCACCACAAGTTCTCCGACCACGAGGGCGACCCGCATTCGCCGTGGCGGTACGGGGAGACGGTCCCGGCGCTGATGAAGGGCCTGTGGTGGGCTCACGTGGGCTGGATGTTCGACGAGGAGCAGACGCCGCAGGAGAAGTACGCGCCGGATCTGGTCAAGGACCCGGCGATGCGGCGGATCTCCCGCCAGTTCGTGCTGTGGACGGTCGTGTCGCTGGGGCTGCCGCCGCTGATCGGCGGTGTGGTGACGATGTCGTGGTGGGGCGCGTTCACCGGGCTCTTCTGGGGTTCACTCGTCCGGGTGGCCCTGCTGCACCACGTGACGTGGTCGATCAACTCGATCTGCCACGCGGTGGGCAAGCGGCCGTTCAAGTCGCGGGACCGCTCGGGCAACGTGTGGTGGCTGGCGATCCTGTCGTGCGGCGAGTCCTGGCACAACCTGCACCACGCCGACCCGACCTCCGCCCGGCACGGCGTGGAGCGCGGCCAGCTCGACTCCTCGGCGCGGATCATCCGCTGGTGCGAGCGACTGGGCTGGGCGTACGACGTGCGCTGGCCGTCACGCTCGCGTATCGATTCCCGGCGCAACACCGGCGAAGACGGCTCCCGGCGCCGGAGGGAAACCGCCGAGGCGGCATGATTGACGCCGTGGCGACCGACTCCAGCACCCCCAGCAATGACAAGCCGCGGCGTGCGCGTCGCACCCGGATGACCGGTGCCGAGCGCCGCCAGCAGCTGCTGGAGATCGGTCGCACCCTGTTCGCGGCGAAGGGCTTCGAGGGCACGTCGGTGGAGGAGATCGCGGCGAAGGCCGGGGTGTCCAAGCCGGTGGTGTACGAGCACTTCGGCGGCAAGGAGGGCCTGTACGCGGTGGTGGTGGACCGCGAGATGCGGCGGCTGCTGGACATGGTGACCGGCTCGCTGACGGCCGGCCACCCGCGGGAGCTGTGCGAGCAGGCGGCCTTCGCCCTCCTGGACTACATCGAGGAGTACACGGACGGCTTCCGCATCCTCGTCCGTGACTCGCCCATCCCGCAGTCCACGGGTTCCTTCGCGTCCCTCATCTCGGACATCGCCACCCAGGTGGAGGACATCCTGGGCCGGGAGTTCAAGTCCCGCGGCTTCGACCCGAAGCTGGCGCCGCTGTACGCGCAGGCCCTGGTCGGCATGGTCGCGCTGACCGGCCAGTGGTGGCTGGACGTGCGCCGCCCGAAGAAGGCGGAGGTCGCCGCCCACCTGGTGAACCTGGCCTGGCACGGGCTGGACGGCCTGGAGCCGAAGCCGCGGCTGATAGGGCACCGCAAGAGCTGAGCCGGCGGCCGGCCCGTCGCCGGCGGGTGCCGGGACCGCGGGGCGCCGGCGCTCAGCCGGCCGGTTCCAGGAACTCCAGCCGGTTGCCCACCGGGTCCTCGGAGTAGAAGCGCCGGTGGCCCGGCAGGCCGGCGTCCCAGGTGACCGGGGCGCCGCGGGCGGCCAGGCGGGCGGCGTACGCCTCGATGTCCGTGACCCGCAGGCCCGGGTGGGCCTTCTTCGCGGGCCTGAAGTCCTCTTCGACGCCCAGGTGGAGCTGGACGGTCCCGGCCTGGAACCAGCAGCCGCCCCGGGCGGCCAGGACGGGCGGCTTGGGGATCTCGGTCATGCCGAGGACACCGGCGTAGTACGCCCGCAGTGCGTCCTCGTGGCCGGGCGGGGCGGCGAGCTGGACGTGGTCGATCGCGGCGAGCACGGTTCACGCCTCCTTGGTGGCGACGGCGAAGATGCGGCGGAAGGGGAACGGGGTGCCGTGCGCACCGGCCGGGTAGGCCTCGCGCAGGGCGGTCCGGTACTCGTCGAGGAAGGCGTCGCGGGCCCCGGGGTCGTCGGCGAGCGCGGTGAGGACGGGGCGCAGTCCGGTCCCCTTCACCCAGTCCAGGACCGGGTCCGGCCCGTGCAGCAGGTGCAGGTACGTCGTCTCCCACACGTCCGCCGTGCAGCCGAGGCCGATCAGCTCCTCCAGGTACGCGGCGGGTTCTCGCACGGCGTCCTCGTGCCGCAGGACGTCGCCGAGGCGGTCGCGCCAGCGGGGCGCGTGGGCGAGGGCGCGCATCAGCCGGTGGCTGGGGGCCGAGAAGTTGCCGGGGACCTGGAAGGCGAAGGTGCCGCCGGGACGCAGTGCGGCGATCCAGTCGGCGAAGCGGCCGGTGTGGCCGGGCACCCACTGGAGGGTGGCGTTGCTGACGATCAGGTCGAAGGGTTCCCGGGGCGTCCAGGTCCGGGCGTCGGCGCGGGCGAAGTCGAGCAGGCCCCCGCCCGGGGTGGGGCCCGCGTGTTCCACCGTCGCCCTGTCCAGCATCTCGGGCGCGTTGTCGTAGCCGGTGATGCGGGCGGTGGGCCAGCGGGCGGCGAGGAGCACGGTGACGTTGCCGGGGCCGCAGCCGAGGTCGGCGATGCGGGGGGCGTCCCCCGGCGGCCGCGCGGGCAGGGCCGGGATCCGGGCGAGCAGGTCGGTGAAGGGGCGGGCGCGGTGGTCGGCGTGGCGCAGGTACTGGGCGGGGTCCCAGGTGGGGCTGTGGATGTCGTGGGCGTGGTCGGCGGGCATGGCGGCCTCCTTGACGTCACGGGAGCCGGAGTCCCGTGGTCCGCACGGCGGAATCTCTCTTGATGCCAAGATAGTTGATATCAAGAGACTTCACATCGACACAACCACTACACTGATCGCATGGAGGACGAGGTCGATCGGCTGGTCGCAGCGTGGCGCCGGGAGCGCCCGGACCTCGACGTGGAACCGCTCGAGGTGCTGAGCCGCGTGAGCAGGCTGGCCCGGCACCTGGACCGCGCCCGCCGGCTGGCCTTCTCCGAGCACAGTCTGGAGCCCTGGGAGTTCGACGTGCTGACCGCGCTGCGCCGCGCGGGCGCGCCGTACCAGCTCTCGCCCGGACAGCTGCTCACCCAGACCCTGGTCACCTCGGGCACGATGACCAACCGCATCGACCGGCTCGCGAAGAAGGGCCTGGTCGAGCGTCTGCCCGACCCCAGCGACCGGCGGGGCGTCCTGGTCCGCCTCACGGACGAGGGCCGCGACCGCGCCGACCAGTCCCTGGCCGGCCTGCTGGACCAGGAGCGCGCGATCCTCGGCGAGCTGTCCGCCGCCCAGCGCTCCGAACTGGCCGCTCTGCTACGCCAGTTGACCGCCCCGTTCGACAACATCCCCGGCTGATCCCAGATCCGCGGGACCCACACCGGCCCGGCGGGCCAGTGCGACGGCGGCCAGGGTGGAGTGCACACCGAGCTTGCCCAGCACGTTCTGCATGTGGGTGCGGACGGTGTGCGGGGACAGGTAGAGCCGTTCGGCGACGGCCTTGCGTCCGAGCCCGGCGACCATGCAGCGCAGCACCTCCCGCTCGCGCGGGGTCAGCGACTCCACCAGGCGTTCGCTCTCGGTGCGGTGCTTGCGGGCGGCGGTCAGCTCCCGCAGCACGCCGGTGAGCAGGGCGGGCGGCAGGTGCGTCTCGTCGCGCAGCACCCCGCGGATGACGGTGAGCAGCCGCGACAGCGAGCAGTCCTTGGCGACCCAGCCGCAGGCGCCGGCCTGCAGGGCGAGCGCCGCCCGCCGCGGGTCGTCCTTCTCGGCGAGGACGACGGTCCGTACGCCGGGCTGGGTGCCGCGCACCCCGGCCACCAGGGAGATCCCGTCCACCAGGCCGTCGGCGTCGCCCTCCTGCACGGGGACGGGCGCGCGCCCGCCGGGCACGTTGCCGCCGAGGTCCGCGTCGACGAGCAGCACGTCGAAGCGGCGGCCCTCGGCGGCGGCCCGCTCCAGGCTGCGCAGGGCGGCCGGTCCGGAGCCGGCCGCGAACACGTCGACGTCCGGCTCGGCGGCCAGGGCGGCGGCCAGGGACTCGGCGAAAATACGGTGGTCGTCGACGACCAGGACGCGGACTCGAACCACTGAAACCCCCTTCCCCGGGCTCCTTCACGAAGCAGGGGATTCCCGTCACCGAAGACGACGGCCGACCCTGCCGAGGAGGCCGGCGGCGCGGGCACGGCGCCCGGGGCCGCTGGACCGCACGGCCGCCGCCATGCGGAAGTGCTACCCCCACTTCGGGCGCCGTACCCGGCTGTCTCGCCCCCTGATCGGCACCGGCCCCCACCGGTACCGCTCCTCAGAGTACGACCGGGGGCCGGGAGGGGAAGGAATTTCACAGAACTGGCCGACGAGCGCGTCTAGGTCCTGTCGTCACATTCCCGTCGTCCGCCCGGAGGGCGGGCCTCGCGGCGTCAGGTGCGTGCTCTCGGCGTGCCGGGCCCTGACCCTCGTACCGGACGTACTCGGGTCTGGGCCCGGTGCGGCGAGAGTGCGTGCATGGCGTCGCGATGCAGGCGGGAATTCGACGACAGGGCCTAGGGTGTGCCGCATGTTTCGTATCGAGGCGAAAGTAGACAAAGAGCGTCGAGATCTGCTCCGCTCCCGCCTCCGTGACACCAACACGGCGGCCTCCCCCGTCCTGGCCGCCCTGCGCGGGACCCCCGCCGAACGAGAGATCCCCCTGCACGTGTGGGCGCTGGACGAGTCGGGCGCGCTGGCCGGCGGCCTGGTGGGGCACACCTGGGCGACCTGGCTGCACGTCGCGTACCTGTGGGTCGACGGCCGCCACCGCGGCGCGGGCCTCGGCTCCCGCCTGCTGACCCGCGCCGAACGCATGGCCCGCACCCAACGCGACTGCCACGGCGCCCGCCTGGAGACCTGGGACTTCCAAGCCCCGGAGTTCTACCGCAGACACGGCTACAAGGTGGTCTGCGCGATCCCCGACTATCCCCCGGGAACCACGGAGTACACGCTGATCAAGCCGCTGGGGTGAACGCCGCGCTGTCGATTGTCCGTCGGAGCCGCGGCAGCCTTGGGACCGCCGGGACGGGAACTCGGCGCTCCGGCCGGCATCGGCCTGCGGCCCCCCGCCCGTCGAGGCGGCACCGCATCTCCTCGTTCTGTGTCACCGCTCCGCATAGCGAGGCAGTTCCTCGGGAAAATCGCGCGGCGCCTTGCACTCGGCCAGTCTGTAGGCGTGTTCGGTGAGCCGGTAGGCGATGTCGGTCAGGGTCTGCCGCAGTGCCGCGCCAGTGACGGCCGCGGCCTTTCCATAGGTGCTCACGGTCACCTCGGTGGCGACCGCGTACTCCTCGGAGGCGTTGTACGGAGGCACAGTGGGGGGCGTGCAGGGCACGTACACCGCCGAGACGGGATCTTCGTCACCGACGCGGGCCAGGGCCTCGACGCCGTCGGCGGACACGCGGACGAGCCGCTTCTCGCCGCCGGCTCCCCGGTAACTCTTGAGCCACGCCGTCCTGGAGACGGGCCTCACCTCCGCCTTGCCCAGGAGCGAGGCGTCGTCGCTCGTCACCACGTGGCAGGAGAACGTGAGATCGCTGCCCGCTTTCTCCCGCCTGGACCCTTCCTGCGCCGATCGCGCCTCTGGCAGGACCCGGGTCACCATGTCCCGCTGGACGGTCTTCTCACAGACCTTCGACGGCAGGCGTTCAAGCCCCTTGGTGAAGAACTGCTGATACCCGAACCAGACACCGAGACCCGCGAGGCAGAGGCCCGCCAGGGAGAAGACAAAGGCCTTACCCGTGTACTGGGACAGGGCCCGCCGTCCGCTCTCATGCATTCGGACGCTCCCTCGTTCCGCTCAGAAACTCGCTCGCGGCGTCCCAGCCGACGGCCACGGCATCACGGAGCACGTTGTCGGTACCGGCCCGGGGCATGTCGAGCCGATGACGGCCGATGGTCTCCTGAGCCGCCCACTGCGTCTGCCGGCTCACCGAGTCCCGCGAGTCGTAAAGGTCCATCGCGCTGCGGTACAGGGCTTCGTCACGTGAGCCGTCCATCTTCTGACCCTCGAGCAGGCGGTCGACCGCGGCTCCCGCGACAGCGCCGATCCCCCCGCCGACCACAGCCCCCATCGTCGCACCCCCGTGCGCGTCGGAGAATTCCACGAAGGTACTGCCGACCGTGATCCAGGTCTTGGCGATGTCCCCCTTCGACTTCAAGGCGTCGTTGTACTCCGTCTCGGACTTCACAGAAGCGCGTACTTCGTCGTCGGCGACCGAGTGAGCGACGATGCCTTCGATGGTGCCGGCGTTCTTGCCGATCTCTTGAAGAACCTGCGTACGGCTGCCGTCGAACAAGGACGGATCCGCCAGATGGGACTCGATGAGCCCGCTGCTGTAGATGCTCTCCCCCAGGACGATCCCCGCTCTTCCCGACGGGTCTGCGGACACAGCGGAGAGGAAACGCACCACATTCGGTACTTTCCCCAGGCCGTCGGAATCGGCACTGTTGGTGAGAAAGATCGGTTCAGCGCCGTGCCCGGCCAACGTCTGGCTGATTTCAGGCATATAAGAAGCAGCCATGTTCCCGAAGCTGCTTCCCAGACCCTTGCCCACGAGTCCCGCACCGCTGCCGGGCTGTGCCACCGCCTCCATCACGTTCGACATGATCTCCACTTGTGCGGAACTGTGCGGTGGGGCCGACGCGCCGGTGTCGCCGGCCGCGACCCCGGTGACCGCGCTCTCCAGGGCGTGCCCGAGGGATTCTCCCCGGTCCGTGTACCGGGTGGTGCCGAGCATGTGGTCCAGGTCCGCTTTGGACTCGAAAGCGTGCTCGGCGGCTTCGGGATTGTGCGAGAGGCCGTCGAACAGTCCCTTCAGCGGATCGCGGCCGTTGCCGTCGCCGAAGACGAGGTCCAGCGCGTCGTAGCCCTTGACCCACAGGTCGTGCGTGCCCGATTCCCCTGCCGCCTTGTCCGCCTTGAAGATCTTCTCCCGGTAGTCGTCGAGGAATTCGGTGTCGAACCGGCCCCGGCTCATGAGGCTGCTGATCACCTGGGCACCGAGGGCGCCGGTAGCACCGGAGGAAAACGTGGCGTGGAATGCGGTGTTGCGTTCGGCGATCAGATTCCTCTTCCAGTCCTGCATGGCGTCCGAGTCCGAAAAGGTCGCCGTGGCCAGAGTGAGCCCCATGTTGGTCTGGAGGCTTTTCATCGCATCGAGTTCCGCGCCCCTGGCACCGGCGTGAGCCTGGGCCATCTCCGTCCAGAACTGGAGCGTCCCCTTGGCGCCCAGACACTTCGCGAACTGCTCCGCGAACAAGGGGTCGTCATGGTACGCCGCCATCGTCCGGTCGAAGGCGGCGATGTCGTCGAGTGTCATCGCGATCGGACTCCTGGCCATCTTCGCCAGCTTCTCCGCAGCCGCGACGGCCTCCACCGCCTCGTCTCGATCGGCATAGGAAGCGTCCGCGAAGCCGTACTCGGCCTGGTCTGCGAGGAGAAGCAGGGCCTGTGCGGCAGAGGTGTCGCTCTGCGTCGCCTTCGTCAGGATGCCCTCGATCTCCTCGCGAAAGGCGGTCACGACCTTCGGGTCCGTCGCGCCGGTGTTGCCGCTGGGATCCGATGCCCAGTCGGGCCGGGTGTTGCCGGCTACGGTGAACGTGCCCCCGCCGGTGTCGATCACCGTGACGTGCTGCTCCGAGGCTCGCTCGATCGCCTCGTTCAGCTGGGTGCGATAACTGACGAGTTCTGCGCGTGTGTCGCTGAGGATCCTGGTGATCGATTCGGCCTGGGTGTGCGCGTCGGCGAATTCGGCGGCGGTCTTGGCGATGAACTCACGGGTGACGGTGGCGTTGATCCCCGCCCAGTTCGCCTTGTCGGCCTTCGCCTTCAGGTTGTCCTCGGCGTCCTTCTTCAGGGCGGCCAGCTTCTTCGTCATCTGTTCCCAGTCGGTGACCGCTTCACCGAGCTTGGCGAAGTTGCCGTGGCGCAGCGCATCGAGGTCCATCGGCTTCAATGGCCCTTCCTGGTGTCGAAGCCCTCGTCGAGTACCGCGATGCTGCTGACCGCGCCGACGATGCAGGACTCTTGAGCCGCATGCCGGTTCCTGGTGTACCGCAGGTGGTTGGAGATGTGCGCACAGGCGTCCAGCAACGTCTTCGACTGCTCGCTCCAGCGCTGTGTCACGTGCTCCAGCGCACCGCCCAGGGCGAATCCCTCGCCCTTCAGGCCGCTCGCGGCCGCCTCGGAGGCCGGGCGGGCGTGCCCGCTGCAGGTCGTGAAGTCGTCGAACAGGTCATGGGCCGCCCTGCCGACCGCCTGGAGGTCCGCGTGCCCCACGACGAGATCCCCCTCAGAGCCGTCACCTCCCTGATCCCCCGGGTACTGGTCGAGATGCATGCGTGAGGCCTGCCGGTCAGCGGCCCGGGCCTTCATCTGCTCCCACTCTTCCCACGCCATGCGCGACTCCCCCCGTATCCGTTCACGTACCGTCGGTCACTCGGCGACAGTCATGGAGCCTACCGGCGCCCGCCAAGTACCGGAGACGAGCGGGCCGTTCGGGATCGACGGGGCGGGGGCGGCCCGACGTCACCCCGCCGACACGGCCTCCCCCACCGCCCGGTGCACCGCCCGGGCCAGTCGGGCGCCCCACAGTGAGCGGGGGCCCGCGAAGGACTGGGGATCCTCGCCGGGGGCCGGGGTGCGGGCGGCGATGCAGACCGCGTCCGTGGGGGTGCCGGAGCAGTCGTGGCCGGTTTCCAGGAGGGCCTGGACCTTGGCCTCGGTGGCGGTCGCGACGGCGTTGACCAGGGCGGCGTCGGTCAGGGCCACGGGGAGGGCGGCGATGATGTTGATGGTGCCCGGCTGGGCGGGCAGGGCGGTGCCCTCGGCGGGGGAGGCGGCCCAGCCGCGTACGTCGATGCCCGCCGTGACCAGCGCCTGCGCGCCGGCGTCCGCCGCGCTGGCGTGGCGGGAGACGTCGGCCGCCGTCATCAGGCCGACGCCCTCTCCCCTCAGTCCGGCGCCGGCGGCCAGTTCCGCCAGGTGGCGGTCCGGGTCGGTGCGCCGGTAGCCGTGCGCCACCTGGGCGTTGAGGACCCAGCCGCGCGGACCGACGCCGCCGCCGAGCACCGCGCTGCTGACCATCCGCCACCCCGGGCCCGCCCGCCACAGCAGCGCGTGCAGCCGCTCGCCGTCCTCGGTGCGGGTCAGCAGGCGCGCCGCGCACGGGCCGGCGGTGGGGGCGGCGGGCGCGGACGCCGGGTGGGCGGTGGTCACCGGGGGTGGCTCCTTGCGGTGGGGGAACCGGCCGATCGTACGCGGGAGCGTGACCGCGGGAGCCGGCCGACCCGGGCGCGGACGGCCTCCGACCTCGCCTGGCGGGCGGGCGGCTCCCGACCTCACCTGGCGGGCGGGCGGCCCCCGGCCTCGCCTGGCGCGCGGGCAGGCCCGGACCCCGCCTCACGCGCAGGCAACCCCGGCCTCGCCTCACGCACGGACGGGACGGCCCCGGGCCTGGCCTTGCGCGGGGGCGGCCCCCGGCCTCGCCTGGCGCGCGGGCAGGCCCGGCCCCCGCCTCACGCGCAGGCAACCCCCGGTCTCGCCTCACGCACGGACAGCCCCAGACCCCGCTTCACGCACAGGCAGTCCCGGCCCTCATTTCACGCGCGGGCAGCCCCGGTCCTGGCCTTGCGCGGGGGCGGCCCGGCCTCGCCTCGCGCGGGCGGCCCCCGGCCTCACCTCGCGCGCCCGTGGCCGGACTGCCCCGCTGCGCGCTCTTGCGGGGCGTGCCCGCGGTGCAGGGTCCGGTCGGCCCCGGCCCGCTCACGCCGTCCGCCTCGCGCACGGCGGCGCGGGGAGTCGCGCCCCGTGCCGCCGCGTCCGTCCGCCGGGGCGCCGCGTCAGATCAGGCGCCGCGCCCCCGCCGAGGGCACCGCCTCGAAGACGCGCGGGGAGGTGAAGCCGGCCCCCGCGAAGGCCTCCTCGACCGCCTTGGTGACCGAGGGGACGTCGGTCTCCTCGGCGAGGACGATCGCCGAGCCGCCGAAGCCGCCGCCCGTCATGCGGGCGCCCAGCGCGCCGGCGGCCAGGGCCGTGTCGACGACCAGGTCCAGCTCCGGGCAGGAGATGCGGAAGTCGTCGCGCAGCGAGACGTGGCCCTCGGTCAGGACCGGGCCGATCGCGCGGGCGCCGGAGGATTCGAGGAGGGCGATGACGCGTTCCACGCGGGCGTCCTCCGTCACCACGTGGCGCACCAGGCGGCGGATCTCCTCCTCGTCGCCGAGCCGTTCCAGGGCCGCGTCCAGACCGTCGTGAGGCACGTCCCGCAGGGCGTCGACGCCGAGCAGGGCCGCGCCCTTCTCGCAGCCGGCCCGGCGCTTGCCGTACTCGCCGTCGCTGTGCGCGTGCTTGACGCGGGTGTCGACGACGAGCAGGCGCAGTCCCTGGCGTGCCAGGTCGAAGGGGACCTGACGCTGGGACAGGTCGCGGGTGTCGAGGAAAAGGGCGTGGCCCTCCGTGCAGCAGGCCGAGGCCGTCTGGTCCATGATGCCGGTGGGGGCGCCGACGTAGACGTTCTCGGCGCGCTGGCACAGGCGGGCCAGCTGCCAGGGCTTCAGGCCCAGTCCGTACAGGTCGTTCAGGGCCAGGGCGACGACGACCTCCAGGGCCGCGGACGAGGACAGGCCCGCGCCCGAGGGCACCGTCGACGTCAGGTGCACGTCCGCGCCCCGCACCTCGTGGCCGGCCTCGCGCAGCGCCCAGACCACGCCCGCCGGGTAGGCGGTCCAGTCCTTGTCGGACCCGGGCGCCAGGTCGGCCACGCGCAGTTCGACGGGGTCGCCCGGTACGTCCGCCGAGTGCAGCCGCAGGACACCGTCGCCGCGGCGGGAGACCGCCGCGATCGTGTCGTGCGGCAGGGCGAAGGGCATCACGAAACCGTCGTTGTAGTCGGTGTGCTCACCGATGAGGTTGACGCGGCCGGGTGCCGCCCACACTCCCTGCGGGCCGGTGCCGTACAGCGCGGAGAAACCGTCCCGGACCTGCTGTGCCCCCACTACTGCTCCCTCGTGGTGTGCTGCGCGAACTCCCAGGCGTCCGCGACGATCCCCGCGAGGTCCGCGCGGGACGGGTTCCAGCCGAGCTTCTCGCGGGCGGTGCCGGCCGAGGCGACCAGGACGGCCGGGTCGCCGGCCCGGCGCGGGGCCACGACCTCCGGGATCGGGTGGCCGGTGACCTGCCGGACCGTCTCGATCACCTCGCGCACCGAGAAGCCGTTGCCGTTGCCGAGGTTGCAGATCAGGTGTTCGCCGGCGGTGGCGGCGTCCAGCGCGAGCAGGTGGGCGTCGGCCAGGTCCGCCACGTGGATGTAGTCGCGCACGCAGGTGCCGTCCGGCGTCGGGTAGTCGTCGCCGAAGACGCTGATCGCCTCGCGGCGGCCCTGGGCGACCTGGAGCACCAGCGGGATCAGGTGCGACTCGGGGTCGTGGCGCTCGCCGTACGCGCCGTAGGCGCCGGCCACGTTGAAGTAGCGCAGGGAGACCGCGCCCAGGCCGTAGGCCGCCGCCTCGCCGGTGATCATGTGGTCGACGGCGAGCTTGGAGGCGCCGTAGGGGTTGGTGGGCTTCGTCGGGGCCGTCTCGACGATCGGCGTCCGCTCCGGCTCGCCGTACGTCGCCGCGGTGGAGGAGAAGACCAGCTTGCGCACCCCGGCCTCGCGCATCGCGGCGAGCAGCGCCATGGTGCCGCCGACGTTGTTCTCCCAGTACTTCTCCGGCTTCACCACCGACTCGCCGACCTGCGAGAACGCGGCGAAGTGCAGCACCGCGTCGAAGGAGGGGTCCAGCCACTTGGCGGCGTCGCGGATGTCGCCCTCGACGAAGGAGGCGCCGGCGGGCACGCCCTCGCGGAAGCCCGTCGAGAGGTTGTCGAGCACGACGACCTCGTGGCCGGCCTCCAGCAGATGCTGGGCGACCACGCTCCCGACGTAACCCGCGCCGCCCGTCACCAGGTACTTCCCGCTCATGAACTCGCTACCTCTCGCAATCGCTGGGCCGCGCGCTCCGGGGGCACGTCGTTGATGAAGACGTTCATGCCGGACTCGGAGCCCGCGAGGAACTTCAGCTTGCCGGAAGTACGGCGGATGGTGAAAAGCTCGAGGTGGAGGGCGAAGTCCTCGCGGACGACCCCGTCGAACTCCTCCAGCGCGCCGAACGGCGCCTGGTGCCAGGCCGCGATGTACGGCGTCGGCGGTTCACCTTCCCCGAAGATCCGGTCGAAGCGCCTCAAGAGTTCCAGATAGACCTGGGGGAACTCTGTGCGGGCCGCCTCGTCGAGCGCGAGCAGGTCGGGGACGCGGCGCTTGGGGTAGAGGTGGACCTCGTAGGGCCAGTGCGCGGCGTAGGGCACGAAGGCCGCCCAGTGACCGGTCTCCAGGACGACCCGCTCACCGGCCAGTTCCCGCTCCAGTACGGCGTCGAAGAGGTTCTCGCCGCCGGTGGCGTCCTTGTGGGCGGCCAGCGAGCGCAGCATCAGCGCGGTGCGCGGGGTGGTGAAGGGATAGGCGTAGATCTGCCCGTGCGGGTGGCCCAGTGTCACGCCGATCTCGGCGCCGCGGTTCTCGAAGCAGAACACCTGCTCCACCGAGGGCAGGTGCGACAGCTCGGAGGTGCGGTCGGTCCAGGCCTCCAGGACGAGCCGTGCCTGCTCCTCGCCCAGCGCGGCGAAGGACGCGTCGTGGTCGGAGGTGAAGCAGACGACCTCGCAGCGGCCCGAGTCGCCGGCCAGCGACGGGAAGCGGTTCTCGAAGACCACCACGTCGTAGGCGGAGTCCGGGATCTCGGTGAGCTTGTCACCGCGGGTCGGGCACAGCGGGCACTCGTCGGCCGGCGGATGGTAGGTGCGGCCCTGGCGGTGGGAGGCCACGGCGACCGCGTCGCCGAGCAGCACGTCCGGGCGGATCTCCGAGGTGGTGACGGTCGGCTCCAGCGGGCGCCGGTCGACGGCTTCCCGCACGGTGTCGTCCCGCAGGTCGTAGTAGATCAGCTCACGACCGTCGGCCAGCCGGGTCGAGGTCTTCTTCACTGCGGACTCCCTGTTCGTCCAGGCCCGGGCCGCACCCGATCACTGTGTCACCCAACACAATCGAACATAACACATCACAACTCACCACGTGAGGCTACCGGCAGCCCGCAAGGAGGCGCCACGGCCCGCACATCACAATCAAACAAAGACAACCAACAAAAGTGTTCAATTCATGAACGCGAAGGCGTAGGTTCCCCGCTGGATCCGTTCGTGCAACGAAGCGAGTACTTATGCAAACCCCCACATCCCCCGGCTACGCACCCGCGTATCTGGCGGCGGAGCTACGGCTGCCGACCAACGCCCTCGACTACACGATCCTCGCCATCTACTTCGTCGTGGTCCTCGGCATCGGCTTCGCCGCCCGGCGCTCGGTCAAGACCAGCCTCGACTTCTTCCTCTCCGGACGCTCCCTGCCCGCGTGGATCACCGGTCTGGCGTTCATCTCCGCCAACCTGGCCGCGACCGAGATCCTCGGCATGGCCGCCAACAGCGCCCAGTACGGCGCCTACACCGTGCACTGGTACTGGATCGGCGCCATTCCCGCCATGGTCTTCCTCGGCCTGGTGATGATGCCCTTCTACTACGGCTCCAAGGTGCGCTCGGTCCCCGAGTTCCTGCTGCTGCGCTTCGACAAGGGCGCCCACCTGCTCAGTTCGATCCTGTTCGCCTTCGCCGCCATCCTGATCGCCGGCGTCAACCTCTACGCCCTCGCGATCGTCGTCGAGGCGCTGCTCGGCTGGCCGCAGTGGGTCGCGATCGTCGTCGCCGGCTTCTTCGTCCTCGCCTACATCACCCTCGGCGGACTGTCCTCCGCGATCTACAACGAGGTGCTGCAGTTCTTCGTGATCCTCGCGGCCCTCATCCCGCTCGTGGTCCTCAGCCTGAAGAAGGTCGGCGGGTGGGACGGCCTGACCCACAAGCTCACCGAGACGCACGGCGCGAACTTCACCACCGCCTGGGGCGGCACCGGCATCGGCCACGCCAACCCGCTCGGCGCCAACTGGCTGACCATCGTCCTCGGCCTCGGCTTCGTGCTCTCCTTCGGCTACTGGACGACCAACTTCGCCGAGGTGCAGCGCGCCCTGTCCGCGAAGAACCTCTCCGCCGCGCAGCGCACCCCGCTGATCGCCGCGTTCCCGAAGATCTTCATCGTCTTCCTGGTGATGATCCCGGGCCTGGTCGCCGCCGCCGTCGTCCCGAAGATCGGCACCTCCGCCTCCGGGCTCCAGTACAACGACGCGATCCCCTACCTGATGCAGGAACTGCTCCCCAACGGCGTCCTCGGCATCGCGGTCACCGGCCTGCTCGCCGCCTTCATGGCCGGCATGGCCGCCAACGTGTCGTCCTTCAACACCGTGTTCACCAACGACATCTGGGCCAAGTACGTCGTCAAGGGCCGCGAGGACTCCTACTACGTGCGGTTCGGCCGGCTCATCACCGCCATCGGCGTGTTCGCCTCGGTCGGCACCGCGTTCCTGGCGTCCTCGTTCTCGAACATCATGAGCTACCTGCAGACGCTGTTCTCCTTCTTCAACGTGCCGATGTTCGTGGTGTTCATCGTCGGCATGTTCTGGAAGCGCGCGTCCGTGAAGTCCGGCTTCTGGGGCCTGCTCGCGGGCACCACCGCGGCGATGGTGAACTACTTCGTCCTCTACAAGAAGGACATCATCCACATCCCCACCGACCAGGGCGCCAACTTCGTCTCCGCCATCGCCGGGTTCGTCGCCGGCGCGGTGGTCATGGTGGCCGTAACCCTCTTCACCAAGCCCAAGCCGGAAGCCGCCCTGCAGGGACTCGTCTACGGCACCCGGTCCCCGGGCATGGCGGAAGCGCCTGCCCCCGGCGACGAGGCCTGGTACCGCAAGCCCGCGCTGCTCGGCTGGGGCGCCGTCGTCCTCGCCGCCGCCTGCTACATCCCGTTCTCGTTCTGATCGCGGGAGGATTGAGAGACCATGTCACAGTCTGAGAACCCCGGCCGGTCCGAGCACCCGGACCCGCACTCCGGATACTCCGAGCAGGACGTGCAGCGCGAGGTCACCGACCTGGAGGGCAAGTCCGCGACCGCCGCGCGCATCTTCGACCTGCGGCGCATCATCGGCGGGCTGTTCGTCCTCTACGGCGTCATCGTCACGATCACCGGGATCACCGACTCGCAGGCCGCCATCGACAAGGCGCAGGGCGTCAACATCAACCTGTGGACCGGGATCGGCATGCTGGCCCTCGGCGTGTTCTTCCTGGTGTGGCTCAAGCTCCGGCCGGCCGCGCCCCCGGTGCCCGCGACGGAGGAGCCGGAGGCCGAGTAGGCCCCGCCGGCGACGGCCCGGACGCGACGGCCCGGACGGCCCCGGCCGCCACGGCCACCCGGCTGCCCCGGCTGCTACGTGCGGCCCGCGCGGGCCAGCAGACCCGTGCGGGCCGCCAGGGCCGCCGCCTCCAGGCGCGAGCTCACGCCCAGTTTCATCAGGACCCGCTGCACATGGGTGCGGGCGGTGCTCGGGGCGATCCCCATCCCGGCCGCGATCAGCCGCGTGTCCTCCCCCTCGGCCACCCGCACCAGGACCTCGACCTCCCGGGGGGTGAGCAGCCGCAGCAGCCGCTGGCCCTCGTCGTCCGGCTGGGCGGCCGGGTTCAGCAGCTCACCGAACGCCTCCTGGAGCAGTTGCGGAGCCACCGCCGCCTCCCCCGCGCGCGCCTTCAGGATCGCCCGCTCCACGCCCTCTATGCGCTCGTCGTGCCGCACATAGCCCGAGGCACCCGCGGCGAACGCCGCCGCGATGCCCCGCGGGGAGGGCACCGGCCCCAGCACGACCACCGCCACCTGCGGGCGTTCCTGCTTGATCCGCGCCACCGGGTCGAACGCGCCCGGCCCGGCCGGTGCCGCCGTGCCCAGCAGGCACACCTCCGGCGCACGGCTGATCACCAGCTCCGCCGCGCCCGCCGCCGGCGCCGCCGCGGCCAGCACCCGGTGGCCCCGCAGCTTCAGCGCCGAGGCCAGCGCCTCGGCGAGCAGTCGGTGGTCGTCGACCACCATGAGCCGGACTCCCATCGGCAACCCCCCAGTTCCCTCCCGGAAGCTACACGCTCACCAGGTGGAGCGCTGCCCCTCCCGGCGAGAAGTGCCCCGGATCGCCGAAAACACCCGGCGCGCGGAAGCACCCGGCACCGCGACGCGCGACGGCCCCGCCCCCGCGCGGGACGCGGGGACGGGGCCGTCGCCGGTGCGGCGGTGCTGCGGGCGGGTCAGCCGCCCGCGCCGAAGACCAGCGCCAGGTACTCCTTGCCGAAGGCCGACGACCGCTGCTTGTGGGCGTAGACCGCCGACATGTAGAGGCGGCCCTGCCCGTAGAGGAACTCCGCGTAGTCCGGGGACATGCCGGTCTCCGCGGCCCGTACGTCGCGCGTGGCCGGGTTCTCCAGCAGCACGGTCTCCTTGAAGCTGTTGCCGTCGATGCTCACCACCTGGCCGCCCTTGTCGTAGGGCGGACGCTTGTAGGCGAGCAGGTTCCCGCCGTCCATGCGCAGCGGGTAGATCTGGTAGCCGTCGCCCGCGTCCCCGCGCTGGCCGGTCTGCCGGCCGGTGGCCAGGTCGAACGCGACGATCTCGTTGGTCTGGCCGTGCTCGCCGCTGCCGTCGTGCTGCTCGGTCGCCAGGTACAGCCGGTCGTTGCCGGTCACGATGCCCGCGCAGTACTCGATCCGGGTGATCGCGTCGCAGCGGCCCGCGTACTGCTCGCCGGGCGCGCTGATGTGGGAGCGCAGCTTGCCGGTCGCGCTGTCGACGGCGAAGAAGTCGGAGATGCCGTGGTCGCCGCCGAGGTCGGCCGCCACGACCAGCGGGTCGGTCGAGACGATCCCCGCGTACTCGATGCCCTTGGCCAGCTTGTACTCCGAGAGCACCTTCCCGGAGGCCGGGTCGATGGTCTGGACGAGCAGCTGGCGCCGGCCGTACGCGCCGCACTTGCGCACCGCGACCAGCTTCTCGCCGCCGCCGTACCCGGCGTCGTAGCAGGTGTCGCCGGGCTTGGGGCTCCACAGCGGCTTGCCGTCCGCGACGCTGAAGGCGGCGCCGCCCGCGGTGCCGCCGACGGCGACGGTGTTGCGGCCGATGGTGACGTTGTTCAGGTTGACCGTCTCGTCGCCGGCCTTGACCACCCGGGTCCACAGCTTCCTGCCCGCCGTGAGGTCGATCACCGCGACCTGGCTGCAGCCGTGCGAGGGCTTGGCCTTGGTGGGCATGGCCGGTTCGTACAGGATCGCCGTCCGGCCGTCCGCCGTGACGTGGCGGGTGGCCTGGCAGACCGGGCCGGGCAGCTTGAGCGTCCACAGCCTGGTGCCCTTGGCCGGGTCGTAGCCGCCGATCTCGGCGTTGCCGGTCTTGGCGTACACCTTGTCGGTGAGCCAGGAGCCGGTGGTGGCCGTCGTGTCGTCGACGGCGGGCATCGGGAGCTGGTAGAGGACCTTGGCGGCGGGGTCGGAGGGCGCCTTCTCCTCGCCGCCCGTCGAGGTGCCGCCGGAACCGGACTCGCCGCCGGTCGCGCCGCCGGAGGACGCGGTGTCCTTCTTGCCGCTGTCACCGGGCGAACTCGCGTACCAGACGCCGCCGCCGATGATCAGCGCGATGGCGGCGACGGCCGCCACGATGATCAGCAGTTGCTTGTTGTCCCTGCGGCCCGGACCGCCGCCCGGCACACCGGTGTGCGGCTGCGCCGGGGTCGGGGGCTGCCCGGGGTAGCCGTACCCGGGCAGTCCCGGGTGACCGTAACCCGGCTGAGCGGGCTGACCGTAACCCGGCTGGCCCGGCTGACCGTAGCCCGGCTGGCCCGGCTGACCGTAGCCCGGCTGGGCAGGCTGGCCCGGGTGGCCCGGCTGACCGTAGCCCGGCTGGGCGCCGTACGGGCTCGGGGCGGGGGCCTGCGGCCCGCCGGGATGACCGTAGCCCGCGGGCGGCTGGGGTGCTTGAGGGGCCTGGGGGTAGCCGTAGCCGGGCTGGGGCTGCTGAGGGGGCTGCGGGGGGCCGTACCCCGGTGCCGGCTGCGGGGGCGGTGCCTGCGGCGGCACGCCGGGCTGTGCGGGCTGCTGGTCCTGGGGCTGCCCGCCGGGGGGCGGGCCGAACCCGCCCTGGTGCGGCGGCTGCTGGGGCGGCGGGGGCGGCGGCTGGGTCATGGGCGGATGCACCTCTGGGCGACGGGAACGGCTCCGGGGCCGGGTTCGGACACGGGCCCCGGGACGCAACCGGGGCCGGACACGGGACCGGGGAGGGGACCGGGGGCCGGGGACGGGAAAGGACGGTGAAGGAGATGAAGCCGACAGGCCGGGGGCGGCGCCGTGGCGCCCGGACCGTCCTGCCGGTGGCCGGGCCGCCTCACTTGCCGAAGGCGAGCATCAGCTTCTCCTTCGACTTGTCGTTGCCGTTCAGCCGGCTGGTGGAGATGTAGAACCGTCCGTCGACCCAGTCGACGTCCCGGGAGAAGAAGCCGTTCTCGATCTCCGCGGTGCCCTGCGGGTTCTGGAGCAGCTTCACCGGCGTGTGGTTCGCGCCCCCCGTCGCCAGAGCCACGATCCGGCCGCCCTGGTCGTACGACGGCTCGACGTACGCGATGAGCTGCCCGTTCTCCACCTTCAGCGGCATCATCGAGGTGTCCGAGGGGGACTTGACCCGCCACTTCTCCTTGCCGGTGGAGAGGTCGACCGCGACGATCTCGTTCGGTCCGGTGGTCTGCTTGGTGGGCAGGTAGAGGGTGTCGGCGGCGGCCGCCACGCCCTGGCAGCCCTGGAGGTCGCGGTTGAGGATGGCCCAGCCGCAGTCAGGGGCGAACGTGCCCTTGACGTCGGCCTGCGAGCGCACGGAACCGTCGCTGTTCAGCGTCGACAGGTTCCAGTGCTTCTTGTCCTCGTCGGTGGAGTACAGCACCAGCGGGTCGACGGAGTAGGTGCGCTGGACCGACCAGCCCTTGGGGATCTTCCGGGTCCACCTGGCCCTGCCGGTGGCGGGGTCGAGTTCCTGCACCTCGTCGTGGGCGTTGGCGCCGCCCGCCCCGCAGGAGGCGACCAGGACGAGCCGGGCGCCGCCCGCGAACGCGGTCGGGAAGCAGGCCTGGCCGTACCGCGTCTTCTCGTACATCTTGGCGCCGGTGCCGACGTCGTACGCGACCCCGGACTGCGAGCGGCCCACCATCAGCGTCTTGCCGGTGAGGGACAGTTCGACGGTGAGCGCGCTGTCGAAGAGCGCGCCGTCGGCGACCGTCGCCGTCCAGCCCTTCTTGCCGGTGTTCAGGTCGACCTGCTGGAGCTGGTTGCACTTGGCGCGGTCGCTGGTGCCGCTCATGTACGCCACGACGACCTTGTCGTCGGCCGTCTTCTGCTCGGTCACCGCGCAGATCTTCTGCGGAAAGGCGACCGGCGCCCAGGTGGGCCTGCCGTCACCGACGTCGTACGCGAAGAGCTGCTTGTAGGCGGCCTTCACCGCGGTCCTGCCGGTGATCCACATCCCGGGGGCGTCGGCGCCGCTGCCGGGGGCGTCCGGGGCCTCCTTGTACCAGAGCACCCGGGCCTCGCCGGGCTTGCGGCCCGCGTTGAGGTCACTGGAGCCCTTGCCGCCGTCGCCGCTGCCGTCACCCGGGTTGACCGGCGCGTCGGACGCGGCGCCCGCCGAGCCCGACGCCTTGGCGTCGCCGCTCTTCTCCGCGACCGGCTTCTTGTCGCCGCCGTCGCGGCCGGTGACGGCCCACACGGTGCCGCCGACCACGAGCAGCGCGGCCACCGCCGCGCCGATGACGACGGCGGGCCTGCCCTTGAAGGGGTTGCGCGAGCCGCCGCCGGCCGGCGGGGTGCCGGGCGCGCCGGGGAACTGCGGCTGGGGGTGGCCGTATCCGGGCTGCTGCCCGTACGGCCCCGGCTGCTGGGGCGGCCCGTAGGGGCCGGGGGCACCGGGTGCGGGAGTGCCGTAGGGGCCCGGCTGGGCGTACGGTCCCGGCTGCTGGGCGTACGGTCCGGGCTGACCGTGGGGGCCGGGCTGCTGCGGGAAGCCGTAACCCGGCTGCGGCTGCTGCGGGTAGCCGTACCCGGGCTGGGGCTGCGGCGGGCCGGACGGCGGGGGCGGCGGAGCGTCCTGGGGCGGCTGGGCCGGGGGCGGGGGCGGCGCCTGCCGGGGGTCCCCGGGGGCGCCGAACGCGCCCGGCTGCGCTGGTTGCGGCTGCGAAGGCCCGTCCTGCGGTGGCGGTGCTCCGAAGCCACCCTGCGGCGGCTGACTGGGCGGCTGAGTCATCAGCGCGTTCCCCCCTCGTTCACTGATTTTTAGCCACGCCCTGAGATCCGTGGTGGACGCGGAGTCGTACGCGGACGGTTGCGGACAGGGCCCGGACGGCCCTTTCTATCACTGGCCGCGGGCCAGTCACCGCGCCCCGACCGCCCCTGTTCCCAAGGGAGAACCGGCCCGTGATGGCCTCGTTACGCGCGCCCGTCCAGACCTTCACGCGTCTTCCACACGGCGCGCCCCGTCGGTGCGCGCCGCGACCCCCGCTACGCGTCCTCGGCGAGTTCGAGCCAGCGCAGCTCCAGTTCCTCGCGCTCCGCGGCCAGGTCCCGCAGTTCGGCGTCGAGTTCGGCCACCTTCGCGAAATCGGTGGCGTTCTCCGCGATCCGGGCGTGCAGGACGCCCTCCTTGTCGGAGATCCGGTCCAACTGCCGTTCGATCTTCTGGAGTTCCTTCTTCGCCGCGCGCAGTTCGGCGGCGCTCTTGTCGGGCGCGGAGTTCTCCGCGGCCGGCGCCGCGGCCGCGGCGCCGGCCGCCGCCTGCTCCTCCATGCGCCGGCGCCGCTCCAGGTACTCGTCGATGCCGCGCGGCAGCATCCGCAGGGTGCCGTCACCGAGCAGCGCCTGCACCGTGTCGGTGGTGCGCTCGATGAAGAACCGGTCGTGGGAGATGACGATCATCGAGCCGGGCCAGCCGTCGAGCAGGTCCTCCAGCTGGGTCAGGGTCTCGATGTCGAGGTCGTTGGTGGGCTCGTCGAGGAAGAGGACGTTGGGCTCGTCCATCAGCAGGCGCAGCAGTTGCAGCCGCCGGCGCTCACCGCCGGACAGGTCGCCGACCGGCGTCCACTGCTTCTCCTTGCCGAAGCCGAACGTCTCGCACAGCTGTCCGGCGGTCATCTCCCGGCCCTTGCCGAGGTCGACGCGCTCGCGCACCCGCTGCACGGCCTCCAGGACCCGCCAGGTGGGGTCGAGTTCGGCGACCTCCTGGGACAGGTAGGCCAGCTTGACGGTCCTGCCGACGGCGATCCGGCCGCCCGCGGGCTGCGTCTCGCCCCCGGTGCGCGCCGCCTGCTCCATGGCCCGCAGCAGGGAGGTCTTGCCCGCACCGTTGACCCCGACCAGGCCGATGCGGTCGCCGGGGCCGAGCTGCCAGGTGACGTGCTCCAGCAGCACCTTGGGCCCGGCCTGCACGGTCACGTTCTCCAGGTCGAAGACGGTCCGGCCCAGCCGCGAGGAGGCGAACTTCATCAGCTCGCTCCTGTCGCGGGGCGGGGGGACGTCGGCGATCAGCTCGTTGGCGGCCTCGATGCGGAAGCGGGGCTTGGAGGTCCGGGCGGGGGCGCCGCGGCGCAGCCAGGCCAGCTCCTTACGGACCAGGTTCTGCCGCTTGGTCTCCTCGGTGGCGGCGATGCGCTCGCGTTCGGCGCGGGCGAAGACGTAGTCGGAGTAGCCGCCCTCGTACTCGTAGACGGTGCCGCGCTGCACGTCCCACATGCGGGTGCAGACCTGGTCGAGGAACCAGCGGTCGTGGGTGACGCAGACGAGCGCGGAGCGGCGCTCGCGCAGGTGCCCGGCGAGCCAGGCGATGCCCTCGACGTCGAGGTGGTTGGTGGGCTCGTCCAGGACGAGCAGGTCCTGCTCCTCGATGAGCAGCTTGGCCAGCGCGATGCGGCGCCGCTCGCCGCCGGAGAGCGGGCCGATCACAGTGTCCAGGCCCTTGGGGAAGCCCGGCAGGTCGAGTCCGCCGAACAGCCCGGTCAGCACGTCGCGGATCTTGGCGTTGCCCGCCCACTCGTGGTCGGCGAGGTCACCGATGACCTCGTGGCGGACGGTCGCCTCCGGGTCGAGCGAGTCGTGCTGGGTGAGCACGCCGAGCCGCAGGCCGCCCGAGTGGGTGACCCGCCCGCTGTCGGCCTCCTCCGCCTTGGCCAGCATCCGGATCAGGGTCGTCTTGCCGTCGCCGTTGCGCCCGACGACACCGATCCGGTCACCCTCGGACACGCCGAGCGACACACCGTCGAGCAGGGCACGCGTGCCGTACACCTTGCTGACGTTCTCGACATTGACCAGGTTGACGGCCATTTCACTCCTGCCCGGGGGGATGGATCGGCTTTCAAGCGTAGGGCCTGCGGGAGGGGGGTCCGGGCGTGGGAGTGTCATCACTCTTTGTGATGACGTGATCGGGATTCGGCCGCTACGGTGGGAACGCAGGTCGCAGGATCCCCTTCGGCATCGACATCGACCTGACGGAGATCGGCCTTCTCTGATCGCGGTTTCCTCAGACGACCGTCGCCCCGGCCGCCGGAGACCCGGCGATCCGGACGGCCCGGCACGTCCCCGAGGCCAGCAGTGCCTTCGCCACCCGCGCGCCCGTCTCCTCGTCGGGAACCAGGAACGCCGTCGTCGGCCCCGACCCCGAGACCAGCCCCGCCAGCGCGCCCGCCGCACGCCCCGCCGCGAGGGTGTCCGCCAGGGACGGGCGCAGGGACAGGGCGGCGGACTGGAGGTCGTTGGTGAGGGTGGCGGCCAGCGCGTGGGCGTCGCCCTTCGCCAGGGCGGCCAGCAGCTCCGCCGAGGCCACCGGTGCGGGAATCTCCCTTCCCCGCGCCAGCCGGTCGAACTCGCCGTACACCGCGGGCGTGGACAGCCCGCCGTCGGCGACCGCGAACACCCAGTGGAAGGTGCCGCCCACCTCCAGCGGCGTCAGCCTCTCGCCGCGTCCGGTGCCCAGCGCGGCACCGCCCACCAGGGAGAACGGCACGTCGCTGCCCAGTCCGGCGCAGATCTCCAGCAGTTCGTCACGGGACGCCCCGGTCCCCCACAGCGCGTCGCAGGCCACCAGCGCGCCCGCGCCGTCCGCGCTGCCGCCCGCCATGCCGCCGGCGACGGGGATGTCCTTGGCGATGTGGACGTGCACGGCGGGGGCGCGGCCGTGGCGCCCGGCGAGCGCGAGGACCGCGCGGGCGGCGAGGTTCGTACGGTCCAGGGGGACCTCGGCGGCGTCCGGGCCCTCGCAGGTGACGCGCAGCTCGTCGGCCTCGGTGACGGTGACCTCGTCGTACAGGCCGACGGCGAGGAAGACGTTGGCCAGGTCGTGGAAGCCGTCGGGGCGGGCGGCGCCCACCGCGAGCTGGACGTTGACCTTGGCGGGGACGCGGACGGTGACGCTCACTGGGCTTCGGGCTCCTCGGGTCAGGCGGCGCGGTGCTCGGCGATCCGCGCGAACTCTTCCACGGTCAGCGACTCGCCGCGCGCCTGCGGCGAGACGCCGGCGGCCACCAGCGCCGCCTCGGCCGCCGCCGCCGATCCGGCCCAGCCGGACAGTGCGGCCCGCAGGGTCTTGCGGCGCTGGGCGAAGGCCGCGTCGACCACCGCGAAGACCTCGCGCCTGGTCGCGGTGGTCTTCAGCGGCTCGCTGCGGCGGACCAGGGACACCAGGCCGCTGTCGACGTTCGGGGCGGGCCAGAACACGTTGCGGCCGATGGCTCCGGCGCGCTTGACCTCGGCGTACCAGTTCGCCTTGACCGACGGGACGCCGTACACCTTCGAGCCGGGGGCGGCGGCCAGCCGGTCGGCGACCTCCGCCTGCACCATGACGAGGGTGCGCTCGATGCTCGGGAAGGTCTCGAGCATGTGCAGCAGCACCGGGACGGCGACGTTGTACGGCAGGTTCGCCACCAGCGCGGTCGGGGCGGGGCCCGGCAGTTCGGTGACGTGCAGGGCGTCGGAGTGGACCAGCGCGAACCGGTCGGCGCGCCCGGGCATGCGCGCGGCGATCGTGGCGGGCAGCGCGGCGGCCAGCACGTCGTCGATCTCCACGGCGGTGACCCGGTCGGCGGCCTCCAGCAGGGCGAGGGTGAGGGAGCCGAGCCCCGGCCCGACCTCGACGACCACGTCCTCGGGGGTGACGTCGGCGGTGCGGACGATACGGCGGACCGTGTTCGCGTCGATCACGAAGTTCTGGCCGCGCTGTTTGGTGGGGCGGACGCCGAGGGCCGCCGCCAGCTCGCGGACGTCGGCGGGGCCCAGCAGGGCGTCGGGGATGGGGCTGCTCACCGCACCAGGGTACGGGGCGCCGGCGCCCGCCCCGCCCGAGCATGCCGTGCGGCCCGCCCCTGCGGGCAGGTCCTGCCGCCCGGCCCGCAGGCGGGGCCTTCCTCTTTCCCCGAGCACGGGCGGACGCCTTCCCAGGGGTGCGGGCGGTCGCCTTTCCTAGGAGTGCAGGCGGTCGCCGCAGTGCGGCCAAGGTGCGGCGCCCCGGCGGACGTAGAGCTTCTTCGCCCGGTACGTCTGCTCCTCGGCCGGGGCGTCCTGGGGGCGGCCGGTGCCGCCGAGGCTGTGCCAGGTGCCCTGGTCGAACTGGTAGAGGCCGCCGTAGGTGCCGGACGGGTCCTGGGCGTCGGGCCTGCCCCCGGACTCGCACTGCGCCAGCCCCTGCCAGTTGAGGTGGTCGGCGCCGCGCACCGACGGCGGGTGCGGCCGGGTGCCGACCTTCACGATCTGCGTGCGGGGCACGCGCACCACCACGGAGTCCACGCGCCGCGGCCGCTCCCGCACGCCGTTGACGGTGCGCAGGGAGTACGTGACCCGGCGCACCCCGGGCCGTCCGGTCTGCTCGACGACCTCGGTTCCGCGGAACAGGGTGGGATCGGCGGTGCGCCGGGTGAGGAACGGGATCGCCTCCTCGCGCACCTCGCGGCCGCCGGTGATCCGCAGCACGGTGACCGTCTGCCCGTCGCGCGGGAAGCTGTCCGGCGGGACGGAGGTGGTGTCCTGGCCCCGCAGGGTGACCCCGGCCTGCTCGACCGCCTCCCGCACGGTCGCCGCGTTGGTGCGGACGGTGCGCGGACGGCCGTCCGCCATGATCGTGACGGCGCGCTCGGTGCGGACGTCGAGCGTGAGTCCGGCGCGTCCGATGGGCCGGGAGCGCGCGGTCGAGAGATACGCGCCCTCCGCGCGCACTCCCCACTCCCTGAGCGCTCCCTCCACCGTGCGCGCCGTCGTCCACACCTCGCGCCGGTGTCCGTCGAGCGTGAGCCGGACCGGACGCCCGTAGCGCACCACGACCTCCTCGCCGCTGGTGAGCGCCGCGCCCGGGGCCGGAACCACCGTGTCGTGCTCCCCGATGCGCACGCCCTCGTCGGCGAGCAGTTCCGAGACGTCGTCGGCGAAGGTGTGCAGGCTGCGCGGACTGCCGTCGACGCTGAGGTCGACCGCCTTGTCGTCGGCGACGAACGCGGTGGTGCCGCCCGCCAGGAAGGCGACCACCAGGGCCTGCGGCAGCAGCCGCCGCACGCCCGCCTCCGGCAGGTACGCGGGACGCGGACCGCGCCGCCGCGCACGCCGGCGCCCGCCCCGGCCGCCCGTCTGCCGCGGCACCACCGGGGCGGCGACGGGCGGCCCGGCCGGGGCGGCCGCGGACGGCCGGACGGCGGAGGACCGGGCGGCGGCTTCGTAGGCGGGCCGGTAGGTGTCCTGGTAGGGAGGGGCCGGCGCGGGGTGCGGATCCACGGGGTGCCCGGACGGCGGCTCGTGCACCCGGGCGGACGTCTCGTAGGCCCCTGCCGCCTCACCGGCCCCCCGCGCCTCGGCCTCGCGGGCCTCGCGCGTCCGGTACGCCGGTCCCTGCGGCTCGTACGCCGTCCCGTGGGGTCCCTGCGGCGGGTACGGCGGAGACGGTGCGTAGCGTTCGTACGGCGTGGGCCGCTCATACGCGCCGCGGCGTTCGTACGCCTCGTACGTCTCGTACGGCGTGCTGCTCAACCGACACACTCCTGGGACCGAGATCAGGGTCCCCAGAACCTAGCGGAGCAATGGTCACTCTCCAAAGCGGCGCCGCTACGCTCCGTGTCCAGGCGGGCCGGACGCCTGCGGTGTCAGTAGCCGAAGGCGCGTGCGGTGTTGGCGGCGAGGGCCGTGGCCAGCGCGTCCTCGCCGATGCCCCGCACCGCGGCCATCGCGCGCACCGTCACCGGCACGAGATAGGGGGCGTTGGGCCGTCCGCGGTAGGGCGCCGGGGTGAGGAAGGGGGCGTCGGTCTCCACCAGGACCAGCTCCAGCGGGGCCACCGCGAGCGCGTCCCGCAGGTTCTGGGCGTTCTTGAAGGTGACGTTGCCGGCGAAGGACATGAAGTAGCCCGCCCGGGCGCACACCTCGGCCATCTCCGCGTCGCCGGAGTAGCAGTGGAACACCGTCCGCTCGGGCGCGCCCTCCTCCTTGAGGACGCGCAGCACGTCGGCGTGGGCGTCGCGGTCGTGGATGACGAGCGCCTTGCCGTGCCGTTTGGCGATCTCGATGTGGGCGCGGAAGGACCGCTCCTGGGCCGCCATGCCCTCCGGCCCGGTGCGGAAGCGGTCGAGGCCGGTCTCGCCCACTCCCTTGACGTGGTCCAGGGCGGCCAGGCGGTCGATCTCGGCGAGCGCGTCGTCGAGGGCCGCGTCCCCGCCCGGCTGCCGCGCGCCCTGCCGCGACCAGCCGTCGGGGTCCCCGAGGACGATGCGCGGCGCCTCGTTGGGGTGCAGGGCGACCGCCGCGTGGACGCTGTCGTGGGCGGCGGCCGTCTCGGCGGCCCACTGCGAACCGCGCACGTCGCAGCCGACCTGGACGACCGTGGTCACGCCCACCGAGGCGGCCTTGGCGAGGCCCTCCTCCACCGTGCCGGACTGCATGTCGAGGTGGGTGTGGGAGTCGGCGACCGGTATCCGCAGCGGCTCGGGGAGCGGGGGCGCCGCGTTCTTGTCGGCCTTGTCGGCGTTCGAGGGCATGCCCCGATCCTACGGAAGGGGCATGCCCGGCCGGGTCCGGCAGGTTCCCCGGCGCCAGGCTCCCGGCGCCGTCACCCCTCCTTGCGGTGGAACGGGTGCAACAGGTCGGACAGGTGCCAGTGGTGCTCCTCCGGCTTCCGGGCCGCCGCCTCCTCCCCGGGCGCGGACTCGGACAGCGGGCCCGTCACGGGTCCCGCGGGCGCCTGCTGCCGGTGGCGCGCCTGCTCGTGCTCGTGCAGATGGCTCTGCGCGGAGGAGACCCGGCCGGCCCGCATGATGCGGACGACGTGGCCGTCGCAGTTCTTGCAGCTGGGCCTCGACAGCGGCGACGGCACGATGCGGCCGTCCGCCACGTACAGCACGAACTCGTTGCCGTCGGCGTCCGTGTGGTGCTCTATCTCGTAGGACTGCTCCCATCCGTGCCCGCAGCGCATGCAGGCGAAGGAGTACGACTCGTTGACGACGGCGGTGGCCGAACCGCGGAGGGCGGCCCGCCCTGCGATCTCACTCATGCCAGCTCCTCGTGTCCGCTGGACGAAGGGACGGGTGCGTCCCTCCGTCCAGTGGACGCCTCCACCGGCGTGAACGCACCGGTCCTGCCGAGTGTTGGACCCGATTTGGGCGGCGCTTGCCCAAGCGTCCCCTGAACGGCAGGTGTCGCTTTGCTTTCCCGAAACGTCGCTTTACTCCCGCATGGGGCGCGCGCTCATGAGAGATACGCCCTGCTCAGCGGGGGTGTGAGCGAGCTCTCCCGGCGCCGCGCGGCCCGCCGTCCGTCAAGGCGCGTACCGACGGCTTCACCCGGAGTGCGGGGGGGCCGCGTCGCCGCGGCGGGGGCGAGAGCGTCACCGCCGGGCCGGGTGAGCACGGGCGTGCCGGACGCGCCGCGTGGGGCGCGGGTGTGCCCGGGGTGCCTGGCGTGAGGGCGCGCGAGCGTGTCCGGCTTGGAGGCACGAGCGCGCCCGGCGCGCCCGGGGTGGGGGTGCGAGCGCGCCCGGCTGCCCGGCGTGTCCGGCTTGGAGGCGCGAGCGCGCCCGGCGTGGGGGCGCAGGCGTGCCCGGCGGGCCGGGTGGCGGGTCATCCGGAGTGCTTGGCCGCCACCACCGCGTCGAACACCTCGCGCTTGGGCAGCCCGGCCTCGGCGGCGACCGCCGCGATGGCCTCCTTGCGCCGCTCGCCCGCCTCCTCCCGGACGCGCACCCGCCGCACCAGCTCCTCGGCGCCGATCTCCTCGGGCCCCTTGTCCGGGGCGCCCTCGACCACGACGGTGATCTCGCCGCGCACCCCGCTCGCCTCCGCCCACGCGGCCAGTTCGCCGAGCCCGCCGCGCCTGACCTCCTCGTAGGTCTTGGTCAGCTCGCGGCACACGGCGGCCCGCCGGTCGGCGCCGAACACCGACGCCATCGCCGCGAGCGTCTCCTCGATGCGGTGCGTGGACTCGAAGAAGACGAGCGTGCGCCGCTCGCCCTCGACCTCCCGCAGCCGCGCGAGCCGCTCGCCGGTCTTGCGCGGCAGGAACCCCTCGAAGCAGAACCGGTCCACCGGCAGCCCGGACAGCGCCAGCGCGGTCAGCACGGCGGACGGCCCGGGGACGGCGGTGACCCGCACGTCCTTCTCGACGGCCGCGGCGACCAGCCGGTAGCCGGGGTCGGACACGGACGGCATGCCCGCGTCCGTGACCAGCAGCACCCGCGCCCCGCCCACCAGCTCCTCGACCAGCTCCGGGGTGCGGGCGGACTCGTTGCCCTCGAAGTAGGACACGACGCGCCCGCGCGGGGTGACGCCGAGCGCCTGCGTGAGGCGGCGCAGCCGCCGGGTGTCCTCGGCGGCGATCACGTCCGCGTCCGCCAGCTCGGCGGCGAGCCGGGGCGGCGCGTCCTGGACGTCGCCGATGGGAGTACCTGCCAGAACAAGGGTTCCTGTCACGTCCCCCATCCTCTCAAGCACGGGCGGCGGCGGACGCGTCCCCACCCGGTCACGCCCATGCACGGGACTCGCACAGCGCCGTTCCCTACGATGGCGCGGTGACCAGTACCGCGTCCTCCACGGACTCCCGGCAGGACCCGGCCCCGCACGACCGGCGGCCGGCGTGGCAGCAGCGGCTGCGCCGTTTCGGCCACACCGTGCGACCCGCGGGGCCCGCGGCCGACGTGCGCGAGCGCCTGGTGCCGCCGTTCTCGCGGCCGGGCCCGCGGCTGTGGGCGGCCCTGGGCCTTTCGCCGGCCTTCGGCGCGCGCCTGGCCCGCTGGTCGGACTGGGGCGGCCCGCTGCTGGTGACGCTGTTCGCGGGCGTGCTGCGGTTCTGGCACCTGGGCAGCCCGAAGGCGGTGATATTCGACGAGACGTACTACGCCAAGGACGCCTGGGCGATCGTCCACCGCGGTTTCGAGGTCAACTGGGACAAGAACGCCAACGACCTGATCCTCAGCACCGGCGGCCACGTCGCCGTGCCCACCGACGCCTCGTACGTCGTGCACCCGCCGGTCGGCAAGTACGTGATCGGCCTGGGCGAGCTGATGTTCGGGTTCGACCCGTTCGGCTGGCGCTTCATGACCGCGCTGCTGGGCACGCTCTCGGTCCTGCTGCTGTGCCGGATCGGCCGCAGGCTCTTCCGGTCCACCTTCCTCGGCTGCCTGGCGGGCACGCTGATGGCGGTGGACGGCCTGCACTTCGTGATGAGCCGCACCTCGCTGCTCGACGGGGTGCTGATGTTCTTCGTCCTTGCGGCCTTCGGCTGCCTGCTGGCCGACCGCGACCGGGCCAGAGCAAGACTCGCCGCCGCCCTGCCCGCCGGCGCGGACGGCCGGATCCGGCCCGACGCGCACACGGCGGACACCCTGCGCCTGGGCCTGCGCCCCTGGCGCTGGGCGGCCGGCCTGATGATGGGCCTGGCGATCGGCACCAAGTGGAACGGCCTGTACATCCTGGTCGCGTTCTGCGTGATGACGGTGCTGTGGGACGTCGGCGCCCGCCGGACCGCCGGTGCCCGGCGCCCGTACCTGGCGGTGATCCGCCACGACCTGGGCTGGGCGTTCCTGGCCACGGTCCCGGTCGCCGTCGTCACCTACGTCTGGTCGTGGGCCGGCTGGATCTTCTCCCCCACCGACGGCACCGGCGGCTACTTCCGCAACTGGGCGGCGACGGACGGCCGCGGCAGCTCCTGGTCGTGGCTCTTCCCGGACTGGTGGCGCAGCCTGTGGCACTACGAGTCGGAGGTCTACAAGTTCCACGTCGGCCTGTCCTCGCCGCACACCTACCAGTCCAACCCGTGGAGCTGGATCGTCGACGGCCGCCCGGTGTCGTACTTCTACGAGTCGCCCTCGCCCGGTACGGCGGGCTGTCCGTCCGGCGCCGGTGACAAGTGCGCCCGCGAGGTGCTCGCGCTGGGCACTCCGGTGCTGTGGTGGGCGGCGTGCGCCGCTCTCGTGTACGTGCTGTGGCGCTGGTTCTTCCGCCGCGACTGGCGGGCGGGCGCCATCGCCTGCGGCGTCGCGGCCGGCTACCTGCCCTGGTTCCTGTACCAGGAGCGCACGATCTTCTTCTTCTACGCCGTCGTCTTCGTGCCGTTCCTCTGCCTGGCCGTCACCATGCTGGCCGGCGCCCTGCTCGGACCACCCGACGCCCCGGACACCCGCCGCGTGGCCGGCGCCACCGGCGCGGGCGTCCTGGTCCTCCTGGTCGTCTGGAACTTCATCTACTTCTGGCCCCTCTACACCGGCACCGCGATCCCCATCGACGACTGGCGGGCCCGTATGTGGCTGGATACGTGGGTCTGACACGGATCGGCCGATCTCTCTTCGGACACCATCCGGCAACAGCCGCCACCGGCGCCCCGGTTTCGCCTACAGTGCGAGACACGCAGCGTCTTTGAACGCGTTCAACGAACCCGCGCGGGCGAAGGCACCAGGGAGGGACCGGGGAGGAGCGCGCTGATGCGCAAGGGCACCAAGGCCGCCGTCGTGGGCGGGGTCGTCGTCGTGCTGGCCGGCGGAGCGGTGTACGGCGGGTACAACTTCGTCTCCGCGCTGGAGGGGGACACGGCCACCGGTGCGCCGGCGCCGGCCAGGACCGGGCCGCCGAGCCGGGACGAGGTCGAGGAGACGACGTCGAAGTTCTTCGCGGCCTGGGAGCAGGGGGACGCGGCGAAGGCCGCGACGTACACGAACTTCCCGCAGGACGCCCAGCAGTTGCTGTCCTCCTACGGGCACGAGGCGCACATCACCGGGGTGAAGATCTCCCCCGGGGCCGCCTCCGGCACCACCGTGCCCTTCTCGGTCAGGGCGACCGTCTCCTACGACGGCAAGTCCGCGCCGCTCGCCTACAGCAGCACGCTGACCGTGGTGCGCGGGGAGACCAGCCACCGGGCGCTCGTCGACTGGAAGCCGGCCCTCGTGCACCCGCGGCTGAAGAAGGGCGACACGCTCGTCACCGGCGACTCGGCCGCCCCGCCGATCGAGGCCGTGGACCGGCACGGCACCGTCCTGACCAAGGACAAGTACCCCTCCCTCGGCCCGATCCTGGACGAACTGCGCGACAAGTACGGCGACAAGGCGGGCGGCACCCCGTCCCTCGAGCTGAGCATCCACCACGCGGACACGGAGGCCGCCGAGACCCCGCTCCTCACCCTCGCCAAGGGCCGCCCCGGCAAGCTCCGTACGACCCTCAGCGCGGGCGCGCAGGCGGCGGCCGAGAAGGCGGTGACCAAGTTCGCCGAGTCCTCCGTGGTGGCCGTCAAGGCCTCCACCGGCGAGGTGCTGGCGGTCGCCAACCACCGCGACGACGCCTTCAACGCGGCGTTCCTGGGCAGGCTGGCGCCGGGGTCCACGATGAAGATCATCAGCGCCGCGACGCTCATCGACAACGGCATCACCACCGCCTCCGGGCCGGCGCCCTGCCCCGACAAGGCGGTCTGGCAGAGCCAGACGTTCCACAACCTCCAGGGCATGACGCCGAACGAACACGCCACCCTCTCCGAGAGCTTCGCGCGCTCGTGCAACACGGCGTTCGTGAAGTACGCCGACGAGGTCAAGGTGGACTCCCTCACCGAGGAGGCCCAGGACCGGTTCGGGCTGGGCCGGGACAACTGGAAGACCGGCATCCCGTCCTTCGACGGCTCGGTCCCCGCGTCCGGCGGCCCGGACACCGCCGCCAACCTGATCGGCCAGGGACAGGTGCAGATGAGCCCGCTGAACATGGCCTCGGTGACGGCGACCGCGATGACGGGCGGCTTCCGGCAGCCCGTCCTCGTCCCGGCCGGCCTCGACGACCGCACCCTGGCGACGGCCAAGGGCCTGCCGGCCGGCACCGTCGCCCAGTTGCGCCAGATGATGCACCGCACCGCCACGACCGGCACCGCGGCCGCCGCCATGTCCGGGCTGAGCGGCAGCATCGGCGCGAAGACCGGCTCCGCCGAGGTGGACGGGCAGGCCAAGTCCAACAGCTGGTTCACCGGGTACCGCAACGACGTGGCGGCGGCGGCCATGACCCAGGAGGGCGGCCACGGCGGCGACGCGGCCGGCCCGATCGTGGCGGCGGTACTGCGCGCGGCCGGCTGAGCGCGCCGCGCGGGCAGGCACGGGGGGGGGTGGGCCGGGCGCGGAGGCGACGAGGCGAGCGCGTTCTGCGCCGGCCGGCGCGTCCGGCGCGTGTCCGCTGCCGCGCCCTTCCGTGAGCCACCCGGCCCCGCCGGGCGTGCGCCGTCGCGCCGTTTGTCGCAGGTTGGCTACGGACGGCTCGCGGCGGCCGTCTCCCGGGGACGGGACCCTAGGGTGGTGGACGTCGTGCGTCCGCGCGGCACAAGGGCCGTGCGGGAGCGCGCGGGACGCCGGGGCGGACGAGGACGACGGCAGCGGGGCTCCGGGGGCCCGGGATCGCGGAGGACGGACGGCAGTGGGCAAGAGAAGGCGCGTCGCCGAGCGACGGAGGACGGGTCCCGCCGTGGTCGGCGGGGTGATCGCCGTGGTCGTGGGCGGTGTCGCGGTCGGCGCCTACACGCTGTCCGGCGGCGGCGCCGAGGCCGAGGGCCGGACCGCGGCCGGCGCGCACAAGAAGGTGAAGACCGGTCCGGTGACGGCCCTGGAGACGCAGACCACCGCCGGGCGGTTCCTGACGGCCTGGCAGCAGGGCGAGCCGGCCCGGGCCGCGGCCGCCACCAGCGACGCCGCGGCGGCCGGCGCGCTGCTGGCCGGCTACGCCAAGGACGCGCACCTGGAGAACGTCACGCTCACCCAGGGCACCCCGAGCGGCGGCAAGGTCCCCTTCTCCGTGAAGGCGACGGTCGCGTACAAGGGCGTGAGCAAGCCGCTGAGGTACGACAGCGCGCTGACCGTCGTGCGCCGCGCGGCCGACGGCGCCCCGGTCGTCGACTGGCACGCGGCGGTCGTCCACCCCGACCTGAAGGACGGCGACACCCTGGTCACCGGCGAGTCGGGCACCCCGCCGGTCAAGGCGCTCGACCGGGACGGCGGCGCGATCACCACCGCGGCCTACCCGTCGCTGGGCTCGGTCCTGGACGGGCTGCGCGAGAAGTACGGCAGGACGGCCGGCGGCAGGGCGGGCGTCGAGCTGCGGGTGGTGCGCGGCAAGGCGTCGAAGAAGGCCGGGCTCTCGGACAAGACCCTCGCCGAACTGAGCGAGGGCACCCCGGGCACGGTGCGCACGACGCTGAGCCCGTCGCTCCAGTCGGCCGCCGAGCGGGAGGTGTCCCGGCGCGACCGCGCCTCCGTCGTGGTGGTGCGCCCCTCCACCGGGGAGATCCTCGCCGCGGCCAACAGCGGCCACGGCTTCGACACCGCGCTGCAGGGCTCGCTGGCACCCGGCTCCACGATGAAGGTCATCACCGCCTCGCTGCTGATCGACAAGGGGCTGGCGTCCGCGGACAAGGAACACCCGTGCCCCAAGACGTTCACCTACGGCGGCTGGAAGTTCCACAACGACGACGACTTCGAGATCAAGGGCGGCACGTTCAAGGCGAGCTTCGCCCGCTCCTGCAACACCGCCTTCATCAGCCAGGCGGGCAAGCTGAAGGACGACGACCTGACCCGGCAGGCCCAGGACGTGTTCGGCCTGGCGCGGGACGACTGGGCGATCGGGGTGCCGTCCTTCGACGGCGCGGTGCCGGTGCAGTCGGCCGCCCAGAAGGCGGCCTCGCTCATCGGCCAGGGCGGGGTCCGGATGAACCCGCTGAACATGGCGTCGGTGGCCGCGACGGTCCGTTCGGGCACCTTCCGCCAGCCGTACCTGGTCTCCCCGGACGTCGACCACCGCAAGCGGGCCACGGCCTCGCGCACGCTGTCCGCGTCCACGCTGGCCCAGCTGCGGGAACTGATGGCGTACACGGCCTCCTCGGGCACCGCCGCCCAGGCCATGGCCGGGCTCGGCCCGGACTACGGCGCGAAGACGGGCTCCGCCGAGGTCGACGGGCAGAAGAAGCCGAACGGCTGGTTCACCGCCTACCGCGGTGATCTCGCGGCGGCGGGCGTCGTGCAGGCGGGCGGCCACGGCGGCGACACCGCGGGCCCGATCGTGGCGGCCCTGCTGAAGAAGGGCGGCTGACCGCCGCGGCGGCCGCGGACCCTACCGGTGGACCATCTCCGTCGCCGCCGCGCTGTAGGTCCGCCGCAGGAACCTGATCAGCGTCTTCGTCTCGAACTGCACCACCGAGACGCCGCGCGCCGAGTGGAACTCGACCACGGCCTGCACCCGGCCGCACGGCCACACCCGCACCTCACCGGTGCCCGTCGGCGCGCGCAGTCCCTGTTCGAGCAGCGACCGGGGGAACGTCCACTCACGCCCGCCGGGCAGTGCGATCCGGACCGCGCGCGGGTCGTCCCGCGGGTCGTAGCGCAGGACGACCGGGACGGCACAGTGGTCCTCGGACTCGTCGCCCTCGGTGACGATGCGGGCTCGCGCGTACTGTTCGACTACAGCCATCGGACGGCCCCTCACACTCAGTGACCTCACCAGGAGGCACTTTTCGGTTTTCTTACCAATGTCCCATATATGTCGATTTATTCCTGTTGGTCCGATGCGTCGCTCCACGCCCGCAGATGCACAGCGCCTCGCTCTTGCAAGAGGTTCGCAACAGGCCACTATCATCGAACGGTGCATGTGCCTGACGGATTCATCAACGCTCCCACCTCCGCCGTCACGGGGGTGATCGCCGCCGGCGCCGTCGCGGTCAGCCTGCGGGGCGCCCGCCGGGAACTCGACGAGCGGACCGCGCCGCTGGCGGGCCTGGTCGCCGCGTTCATCTTCGCGGTGCAGATGCTCAACTTCCCGGTCGCGGCCGGCACCAGCGGCCACCTGCTCGGCGGAGCGCTCGCGGCGATCCTCGTGGGGCCCTTCACCGGGGTCCTGTGCGTCTCGGTGGTCCTGCTCATGCAGGGCATCCTCTTCGCCGACGGCGGGCTGACCGCGCTCGGCGTCAACATCACCGACATGGCCATCGTCACCACGGTCGTGGCGTACGCCGTCTTCCGCGGCCTGGTGAAGGTGCTGCCGCGCCGGCGCCGCACCGTCACCGTCGCCTCCTTCGTGGCCGCGCTGGTCTCGGTCCCGGCCGCCGCCGTCGCCTTCACCCTGATCTACGCCGTGGGCGGCACCACCGACGTGGCGATCGGCAAGGTCGCCACCGCGATGATCGGCGTGCACGTCCTCATCGGCATCGGCGAGGCCGCGATCACCGCGCTCACCGTCGGCGCCGTCATCGCCGTACGCCCGGACCTGGTGTACGGGGCGCGCGGCCTGGAGCAGCGCCTGAAGCTGCGGGTGAACGGCGAGCTGGTCGACGCCCCGGCCGCCGCACCGGTCCCGGCCCCCGCCGCCTCGGGGTCCCACCGCAAGCTGTGGATCACCGGCCTGGTCACCTCGCTGGTCCTGGCCGGGTTCGTCAGCTTCTACGCCTCCGCCAGCCCCGACGGCCTGGAGAAGGTCGCCCACGACAAGGGCATCGACAAGAAGGAGGAGCAGCACGCCTCCGCCGACTCCCCGCTCGCCGACTACGGCGTCAAGGACGTCTCCGACGCCCGGCTGTCCGGCGGCCTCGCGGGCGTGATCGGCGTCGGCGTCACCGTCGCCGTCGGCAGCGGCGTCTTCTGGGTCGTCCGCAGGCGCCGTACGGCGGACGCCGAGCCCTCCTCACGGGCCGCGGCCTGACATGGGCGCCGGACACGCCCACCGGCTCCACCGGCCGGGGAACTCGCCGGTGCACGCCCTGCCGCCGCACACCAAGCTCGCCGCCGCCTTCGCGTTCGTGGTCGTCGTGGTGTCGACCCCGCGCGAGGCCCTGTGGGCGTTCGCCCTGTACGCCGTGCTGCTCGGCGCCACCGCCGCCGTGGCCCGCGTGCCCGCCGGCTTCCTGCTCGGCCGGCTGCTGATCGAGGTCCCGTTCGTCGCGTTCGCGGTGCTGATGCCGTTCGTGGCCGAGGGCGAGCGGGTGCACGTCCTCGGGCTCTCGCTGAGCGTGAACGGCCTGTGGGGCGCCTGGAACGTGCTCGCCAAGGGCACCCTCGGCGTCGCCGCGTCCGTACTGCTGGCGAGCACGACGGAGCTGCGGGAACTGCTGCTGGGCCTGCAGCGCCTCAAGCTCCCGCCGCTGCTGGTGCAGATCGCCTCCTTCATGATCCGCTACGGCGACGTGATCACCGACGAGATGCGGCGCATGCGCATCGCCCGCGCCTCCCGCGGCTTCGAGGCGCGCGGCGTGCGGCACTGGGGCGTGCTCGCCAAGTCCGCGGGCGCCCTGTTCATCCGCTCCTACGAGCGCGGCGAGCGCGTCCACCTCGCCATGGTGAGCCGCGGCTACACCGGCTCCATGCCGGTCATCGACGAGGTGACCGCCTCCCGGGCCCAGTGGTCGTCCGCGCTGGCCCTGCCCGCGGCGGCCCTCGTCGTCTGCCTGCTGGGATGGATGGTGTGAGATGGACGCCGTGACTGTGACTTCCCCGGCTTCCCCGGCCGCGCCCTCCCTCGAGGTCTCCGGCCTCGCCTTCGCCTACCCCGACGGACACCAGGCCCTGTTCGGCGTGGACTTCTCGATCGCGCGCGGGGAGCGGGTGGCCCTGCTCGGCCCGAACGGCGCCGGCAAGACGACCCTCGTGCTGCACCTCAACGGCATCCTGGGCGGCGGCACCGGCTCGGTGAAGGTGGCCGGGCTGCCCGTCGGCAAGAAGCACATGGCCGAGATCCGGCAGAAGGTCGGGATCGTCTTCCAGGACCCGGACGACCAGCTGTTCATGCCGACCGTGCGCGAGGACGTGGCGTTCGGTCCGGCGGCGGCCGGGCTGAAGGGGCCCGCGCTGGAGCAGCGGGTGCGCACGGCCCTGGAACGGGTCGGCATGGCCGGCTTCGCCGACCGCCCCCCGCACCACCTCTCCTTCGGCCAGCGCCGCCGGGTCGCCGTGGCGACGGTGCTCGCCATGGAGCCGGAGATCCTGGTCCTGGACGAGCCGTCCTCCAACCTCGACCCGGCCTCCCGCCGTGAACTGGCCGACGTGCTGCGCTCGTTGGACGTCACCGTCCTCATGGTCACGCACGACCTGCCGTACGCCCTCGAACTGTGCCCGCGCGCGCTCGTCCTCAGCGACGGGGTGATCGCGGCGGACGACGCGACCGGCACCCTGCTCCGCGACGAGGCGCTGATGCGCGCCCACCGCCTGGAGCTCCCCTTCGGATTCGACCCGCGCTCGGTGACGACGGACGCCTGACCCCGAGGAATCGCAGGCGCAGCGCCCGTGTTCCACTCACTGTCGCAGGCGGTCGGCGGATACGAGTGATGAGTGACGGGAGTGCGGACGTGGGCGTGGACGTGAGCGGCGCGGTGGCCGAGGGCTTCGAGCCGGTCAGGCGGGCCTTCGCCGAGAACTTCACCGCACGCGGCGAGCGGGGTGCGGCCCTCGCGGTGTACCGGGACGGGCACAAGGTCGTCGACCTGTGGGCCGGGACCCGGGACGTCGACGCCGCGCCCGGTGCGGAGGAGTCCCCCGCGCCCTGGGAGCAGGGCACCGCGCAGGTCGTGCGCTCCGCCACCAAGGGCATCGCCGCGGCCGTGCTCCTGCTGCTGCACCAGCGCGGGGAGCTGGACCTCGACGCGCCGGTCGGGGCGTACTGGCCCGAGTTCAAGGCGGCGGGCAAGGAGCACACGCTGGTGTGGCACCTGCTCGCCCACCGGGCGGGCGTACCGGTCCTGGACCGCCCGCTCACGCCCGCCGAGGCCGCCGACCCGGCGCTCGGCGCCCGTGCGGTGGCGGCCCAGGCACCGGCGTGGGAGCCGGGGACGGACCACGGCTACCACGCGCAGACGTACAGCTGGCTGACCGGTGAACTGGTGCGGCGGGTGACGGGCGAACCGATCGGCGCGTGGATAGCGCGCGAGATCGCCGCACCGGCGGGTGCGCGGCTGTGGGTCGGGCTGCCCGGGCACGAGGCCGCACGCGTGGGCCGGGTCGGACCGGTCGAGGCCCCCGAGGCCGCGGGCGGGCCGCGGCTGCGGCCCAAGCCGGCGGTGGCCGAGGCGTACGCCGATCCCGGGTCGCTGACCCGCCGCGCCTTCGCGGCGATCACCCCGCTGCCCGACGAGAACGGCGAAGCCTTCCGCGCGGCGCTGCTGCCCGCCTCCAACGGCATCGCCACCGCCGACGGCCTGGCCCGCTTCTACGCGGCGCTGATCGGCGAGGTGGACGGCGGCAGGCGCCTGTTCGCACCGGAGACGACCGAACTGGCCCGCGCCGAACGGTCGGCGGGCCCCGACCGGGTGCTGGTCGTGGGCACCCGGTTCGGCCTCGGGTACATGCTGCACGGCAGCGCGTACCCGCTGCTCGGCCCCGGCTCCTTCGGCCACCCCGGCCGCGGCGGCGCCCTCGGCTTCGCCGACCCGGACACGGGCATCGCCTTCGGCTACGTCACCAACGGCTTCCGTACGAGCGTGACGGCGGATCCCCGGGCCCAGGCACTGGTACGGGCGGTGCGGACGGCGACGGCGCGCCCGGCCTGACCGCCCCGCGCCCGGCCGGCAGTCCCGGCGTCCGGCACCGCTCAGACGTGGATGGGCGAGGACGTGCGGCCCGACGCGCTGTCGATCTCTTCGTGCGCCTTGGTGAGCAGTTCCATGGCGAGCTCGTTGAGGGCGCGGGCTCCGGCGATCTCCTCGCCCACGCGCGGCTGGTCGGAGTCGGTGCGGTGCCGGCTGGCCCGGCCGTGCGCCCGGACCTCGCTGCCGTCGGGCAGACGGACCAGCGCCACCGCCCGCGTGTGCTGGCCGTCCTCCTCGAACTCCAGCTCCACGTGCCATCCCACGGCCGTCTTCATCATGACCATCACCTCCACGAACACCTCCTTCCAGGGTGCTCCCTTCCCGACCGGCGTGCAGCACAGTCCCCGCGGGGCCAGGGCCTAACCGGCGTGCAGCATCAGGCCGATGCCCACGACCAGCAGACCGGCCGCGGCGATCCGCGGCGCGCCGAAGCGCTCCTTGAAGAAGACGGCGCCGATGGCCGCGCCGACCAGGATCGAGGACTCGCGCAGCGCCGAGACGGGCGCCAGGTCGGCACGGGTCTGCGCCCACAGGACCAGGCCGTACGCCGTGACGGACAGGGCGGCGCCGAGCAGGCCGAGGGCGGCGTGGGGGCGCAGCAGGGCGGCGGTCCGGCGGCGCCGGCGGGTGACGGCGTACGCCGGGATCACCACGCCCTGGATCATCATGAGCCAGGCGATGTAGCCGAGGGAGGACCCGGAGGCCCGTACGCCCAGGCCGTCGACGACCGTGTACGCGGCGATGGACAGGCCGGTCGCCAGCGCGGCGCCGACCGCCGTCCGGTCCGGGCGGCGCCCGCGCAGCCCCCACAGCGCGACGCCGGTCAGGCCCGCGCAGGACAGCGCGATGCCCGCGCTCCCCCACAGGCCGGGCACCTCGTGGGCGAAGACGGCGGCCAGGACCGTGACGACGAGCGGTGCGGTGCCCCGCGCGAGGGGGTAGACCTGGCTGAAGTCACCGAGCCGGAAGGACGTCATCAGCAGCGCGTAGTAGACGATGTGCAGGGCCGCCGACACGCCGAGGTACGGCCAGGCGGCCGCCGCCGGTACGGCGGTGAACGGCGCGAGCGCGGCGCCGATGAGCAGCCCGCCGCCGGAGATCAGGGTGAAGCCGACGAGCTTGTCGGGGATGCGGTGCGCGAGCGCGTTCCAGCAGGCGTGGGTGACGGCGGCCAGCAGGACGGCCGCGGTGACCAGCGGGGTCACGAAGTGCGCTCGCGCACGTCCACGAGGACGGCCCCGGCCCGCGCCACCAGCGCCCCGGGCTCCATCGGGAAGACGGTGTACGGGGTGCCTGCGGCGGCCCAGACGACGTCGTGCTCCAGCAGCGAACGGTCGGCCAGGACCCGGGTCCGCGTGCGGTGCCCGAAGGGCGGGACCCCGCCGATGGCGTACCCGGTGGTCTCCCGTACGACGCCGGCCTTCGCGCGGGTGACCTTGTCCGCGCCCAGTTCCTGCCGGACCCGCTCCACGTCGACCCTGGAGGCCCCGTCCACCAGCACGAGCACCGGGGTGCCCGCCCCAGGCTCCCGGCCGGGTCCGAGGAGGGGGGACCCCCAGGCCTCGAAGATCAGCGACTTGCAGATCTGGCTCAGCTCGCAGCCGACGGCGGCGGCCGCCTCGGCGGCGGTCCGGGTGGCGTCGGGGAACCGGCGGATCCCGGTCACCAGCTCGCCGAGCCCCAGTTGCCGCAGGGCCTCGGCGAAGCGGGGGTGGGCGGCCGGTCGCCCGGCGCCGTCGGTGCCGGCTGTCGTCGTCATGACGAGCACGCTACGACATGGCCCGCGCCCGCTCACCGGGTTTTCCCCGGCTCTCGGCCGTCCTGGTGACCGGAGAGGGAAGGCCGGTGAGGGTGCGCCGTCCCCACGGGACCCTCACCGGCCGGCGGCCCGCTCCCGGCCGGGAGCCGCCCGGTCAGGCCAGGGCCGGTTCCCGGTCCTCGTCCGGGTCCGTGCGCCGGGAGTCGTGGGCGCGCAGGCCCTCGCCCTCCACGTCGACGTTGGGCAGGGCGCGGTCCAGCCACCTCGGCAGCCACCAGGCCCTGCGGCCCAGCAGGGCGAGGACGGCCGGCACGATGGCCATGCGCACGACGAACGCGTCGAAGAACACCGCGATCGCCAGCCCGAAGCCGATCATCTTGATCATCGACTCGCTGGAGCCGATGAACCCGGAGAAGACGGCGATCATGATGACCGCGGCGGCGGTGACGACCCGTGCGCCGTGCCGGAAGCCCGTGACGACGGCCTGGCTCGGCTTCTCGCCGTGGACGTACGCCTCACGCATCCGGGTCACCAGGAACACCTCGTAGTCCATCGCGAGGCCGAAGACGACGCCCACCATGAAGATCGGCATCATCGACATGACCGGGCCGGTCTCCTCCACGCCCATCAGGCCGGACAGCCAGCCCCACTGGAAGACCGCGACGACCGCGCCGAGCGCCGCCATCACCGACAGCAGGAAGCCGAGCGCCGCCTTCAGCGGGACCAGGACCGAGCGGAACACCACGATCAGCAGGAGGAAGGCCAGGCCGACGACCAGCGCCAGGTAGGGGAACAGGGCGTCGTTCAGCTTCTGCGAGACGTCGATGTTCATCGCCGTGGAGCCGGTGACGAGCACCTCGGCGTCCGTCTTGTCCTTGATGCCGCTGCCCGCGTCGCGGATGGCGTGCACCAGGTCCTCGGTGGTGGTGGAGGACGGCTTGGAGTTCGGGATGACGGTGATGGTCGCGGTGTCACCGGCCTTGTTGGGCTGGGCCGGGGTGACCGTCACGACGTCCTTGAGACCCTTGATCTCGTCGGTCACCTCGGTGAAGGCGGCCTTCGCGTCGTGGCTGCCCTTGGCGTCGACGACGACCATCAGCGGGCCGTTGAAGCCGGGGCCGAAGCCCTCCGAGAGGAGGTCGTAGGCGCGGCGCTGGGTGGTGGAGACGGGCTGGGAGCCGTCGTCCGGGAGGCCCAGTTCGAGGGAGGCGGCCGGTACGGCGGCGGCGCCGAGCCCGACCACGCCGAGCAGCAGCACGGCGACGGGACGGCGGACCACGAAGCTCGCCCAGCGGGTGCCCATGTTCGCCCGGGCCGGCTTCTTCGCGGCCCGCCCGCCGCCCAGCAGCCGGCTCTTCTCCCCGGCCGGCTTCACCCTGCGGCCGGCGTAGCCGAGCAGCGCGGGGATCATGGTCAGGGCGATGAGGACGGCGATGACGACCGTGCCGGCCGCGGCGACGCCCATCTTCGTCAGCATCGGGATGTTGACGACGGACAGACCGACCAGGGCGATCACGACGGTGAGTCCGGCGAAGACCACCGCGGAGCCCGCGGTGCCGGTGGCCCGGCCCGCCGCCTCCTCACGGGAGTGGCCCTCGGCCAGTTCACCCCGGTAGCGGGAGACGATGAACAGCGCGTAGTCGATGCCGACGGCGAGGCCGATCATCGAGGCCAGGGTGGAGGTGGTGGTGCCCAGGTCGAGGGCGCTGGCGAGCGCGGTCACGGTGGAGACACCGATGCCGACGCCGATGATCGCGGTCAGCAGCGGCAGGCCGGCGGCCAGCAGCGAGCCGAAGGTGATGACGAGGACGACGGCGGCGATGGCGATGCCGATGACCTCGGTGGCACCGGTCTCGGGAGCGGCGTTGAGCGCGTCACCGCCGATCTCCACGGTCAGCCCGGCGTCCCGCGCGTGCTGCGCCGCGTCCTCCAGGGCGGTGCGCGAGGAGTCCTCCAGCTCCATGCCGGAGACCTTGTACTTCACCGACGTGTAGGCGACGGTGCCGTCCTTGCTGACGGCGTGGCCGGTGTAGGGGTCGGCGACGGAGGCGACCTCGGAGCCGTCGGACAGCTCCTTGACGGTCTTCTCGACGGTCGCCTTGTTCGCGGCCTGCGTCATCTTCTGCCCGCCGGGCGCCTTGAAGACCACCCGCGCGGTCGCCCCGTCGGCGCTCGCGCCGGGGAAGCGCTTTTCCAGCAGGTCGAAGGCCTTCTGGGCCTCGGTGCCCGGAATGGAGAAGGAGGTGTTGCCCGCGGGGGGCGCGGAGGCGGCGCCGACACCGGCGAGTGTCAGGAGCGCCACCCATATCAGCGCGACGAAGTGCCGTCGCCTGAAGGCGAGGCGTCCTAGTTTGTACAGGAACGTGGCCACGTGGGCGTACTCCCGGTCAGGTCGTGGGGTGGATCAGGGCAGGGGTCATCAGCCCGACGACGTGAGCGGTGACGTCAGAGGGTGGGCTTGCTGGGGACAACGGGCCCGCCGGGGAGGCGGGCGCGGGGAAGGGGTGTCAGGAGGTGGTGGGCGCGCCGAGGGCGGGGAGCACCACGGCGTCGATGTACGAACGCAGGAAGGCCTGGGTCGGCGGCTGGTTCTCGATCAGTGCCCGGACGACGAAGCCGCCGGCCAGCATGTGCACGACGAAGTCGAGCGCCGGGCAGTCCGGGCGGATCTCGCCCCGGTCGACGGCGCGCTGCACCAGCTTGCGGAACTCGGCCATCTCCGGTTCGACGAGCTGTTCCCGGAAGGCCTGTCTGAGGTCGGGGTTGGAGTGCACCGCCATGGCCAGGCCGCGCATCAGCGCGGAGTTCTGCTCCATGGTGCAGTCGTCCTCGCGGCTCATCAGTTCGTGCAGGTCGCCGCGGAGCGATCCGGTGTCGGTGCCCTCCAGTTTCCCGGGTTTGCCGTGCCGGACGGCCCGGACGACCAGTTCGGCCTTGCCGCCCCACTGGCGGTAGAGCGTGGCCTTGCTGGAGCGGGTGCGGGCGGCCACGGCGTCCATGGTGAGGGCGTCGTAACCGACCTCGCGAAGCAGGTCGAGCACGGCCGCGTACAGCTCGGCCTCGCGTTCGGGTGTGATCCGGCTGCGGCGCCCCGGTGCAGGCACCGGTTCCGGAGGAGCGGCTGCCGCCGCACCCTTGGCCGCCTCGGTCATCCCGTCCGCCTCCCGATCCGCACGACGCGGTCCCGCTGTCGTTCTCGCACGACACGAATGTAGCGCACCCCGCATCGAAACGAAACGGTTTCGTACGTGCGCTCGGTCACTCCTGTCGGGTCCGCATAAGAGCCTTTGTCCGCGGCTCTCAGGTGCTCCGGTTGCTGGGGCCGGTCCCCGGGCGAAGCATTGAGGAGGTGAGCTATCTGCGCCTGCCGCACCTCAGCGGCGATCTGCTGTGCTTCGTGGCCGAGGACGACCTCTGGCTGGCACCGCTCGACGGAGCGGGCCGGGCCTGGCGGCTCACCGTGGACCGCACCAAGACCGGCCACCCGCGCTTCTCCCCCGACGGCCGCCACATCGCCTGCACCAGCTGGCGCAGCCTCGCCCCGGAGATCCACCTCGTCCCGGTGGACGGCGGACCGGGCCGCCAGCTGACGTACTGGGGCAGCTCCGACACGCAGGTGTGCGGCTGGACGCCGCCGGAGGAGGACGGACACAGCGAGATCCTCGCCGTCACCTCGCACGGCGAACCGTTCTCCTACTTCACCTGGGCCTACAAGGTCGCCACCGACGGCTCCCCGGGCCGCAAACTGCCCTGGGGCCCGGTCTCCGACCTCCAGGCCCGTGAGATCGACGGCGAGCGCAGGAGCCTGCTGCTGACCGGCACCCCGCCGCACGAGCCCGCCTCCTGGAAGCGCTACCGGGGCGGTGCCACGGGCCGGCTCTGGCTGCACGGGCAGCGGCTGCTCCCCGACATCGGCGGCCACCTGGCCTGCCCCATGTTCGTCGGCGACCGCATCGCCTTCCTCTCCGACCACGAGGGCGTGGGCAACCTGTACTCCTGCGCCTACGACGGCTCCGGCCTGCGCCGGCACACCGACCACGACGCCTTCTACGCCCGCCACGCCTCCAGCGACGGTGCCCGGGTGGTGTACCAGTGCGCGGGCGACCTGTGGATGGTGGACGACCTGTCCCCGGACTCGGTCCCGCACCGGCTCGACGTGCGGCTCAGCGGGCCGCGCGCGGGCCGCCGCCGCTACCCGGTGCCCGCCGCCCAGAACCTGGACGGCCTCTCGGTCGACGAGACCGGGCGGGCCAGCGCGGTCGTCGTCCGCGGCTCGCTGTACTGGCTCACCCACCGCGACGGCCCCGCGCGCACCCTCACCGACACCCCCGGGGTCCGCGTGCGGCTCCCGGAGATGCTCGGCGAGAGCGGCCGGATCGCCTACGTCACCGACGCCGACGGCGCCGACGCGGTGGAGATCGCCCACCTGCCCCGTGCCTCCGGCGCCCGCCCGCCCCGCCGGCTCGCCTCCGGTGAACTGGGCCGGGTGCTGGAGATGGTCTCCGACCCCGACGGCGAACGGCTCGCCCTGGCCTCGCACGACGGCCGGCTGCTGCTGCTCGACGTCCGGGAGGAGGACGGATCCGAGGAGCCGCCCGCGACGACGGCGGAGCAGACCGAACCGGCCACCGGCGGACCTCCGGGAGAAGCCACCCGGGAGGCCGGAACCCCGGAAGCCGGAACCGCGGAACCCGGGACCGTGGAGGGCGGGCCCCCGACGGCCGGGACGACGGACGGCGGAACAGCGGAGGCCGGGGCTCCAACAGCCGGAACCCCCGATGCCGGGACCGCGGAGGCCGGAACCCCGACGGCCGGGATCCCGGAGACCGGGACGCCAGAGACCGGGACGCCAACGGCCGGGACGGCGGACGGCAGGACGCCAACGGCCGGGACCCCTGATGCCGGAACCCCGGAGGCCGGGAGCGCAGATGCCGGAACCCCGGAGGCCGGCACCCCGGAGGCCGGCACCCCGGAGGCCGGCAGCGCCGCCGGGGGCGCGGGGGCGCCCGCGGGCACCGACGGTCCCGGGTCCGTGGCCGGGCCGGTCACCGAACTCGTGCGGTCCGCCAACGGACCCGTGCGCGACCTGGCCTTCTCGCCGGACGGCGCCTGGCTGACCTGGTCCCATCCCGGGATCGGCCGGACGCTGCGGCAGATCAAGATGGCCCGGATCAAGGACCGGCTGGTCGTCGACGTCACCAACGGCCGTTTCGAGGACGAGAACCCGGTCTTCACCCGGGACGGCCGCTACCTGGCGTTCCTGTCCTGGCGCGGCTTCGACCCGGTGTACGACGTGCACACCGGCGACCTGTCCTTCCCGCTGGGCTGCAAGCCCTACCTGGTCCCGCTCTCCTCCGCGACCCCCTCCCCCTTCGCGCTCAACCCCGAGGGACGGCCGGCCGCGGGCGGCCTGGACCCGGTGGAGGACGAGGAGGGCGGTGAGCCCGGCGCCGTCACGGTGGAGGTGGCGGGCCTGGAGAACCGGGTCACGCCCTTCCCGGTCATCGCCTCCAAGTACTCGGCGCTCGCCCCGGTCGCCGGCGGCGGCCTGGTCTGGCTGCGCTGGCCGATCTCCGGCGCGCTCGGGGAGACGTTCGCCAACCCGGACGACATGACGGGCAGGCCCACCCTGGAGTACTTCACCATCAGCAAGGCGAAGAAGTCCGAACTCGTCGGCCACCTCGACTGGTTCGCGGTCAGCGGCGACGGCACCCGGCTCGTCGTCGTCGACGAGGGCGACCTGCGCGCCGTCCCCTCCACCGAGCTGGGCGACAGCGACACCACCACCTGGATCGACGTACGCCGGATCATGCACGTCGTCGACCCGGGCGCGGAATGGCGCCAGGCGTACGAGGAGGCGGGGCGGCTGATCCGCGCCTACTTCTGGGAGCCGCGGATGTGCGGCATCGACTGGGACGGCGTCCTCGCCCAGTACCGCCCGCTGGTCGAACGGGTCGCCTCGCCCGACGAGTTCGCCGACCTGCTGCGCGAGGTCCTCGGCGAGCTGGGCACCTCCCACGCCTACGTCGCCGCCGCCCGCCGCAACGAGGGCCCCGCGCACTACCAGCGCTGGCAGGGGCTGCTCGGCGCCGACCTGGTGCGCCGCGACGCCGGCTGGGTGCTCCGGCGGATCCTGCCCGGCGACTCCTCCGACTCGCGCGCCCGCTCGCCGCTGGCCGGCACCGGCATCCGCGAGGGCTCCGTGCTGACCCACGTGGACGGCCGCCCGGTCGACCCGGTGGCCGGGCCCTACCCGCTGCTGGCCGGGTCCGGCGGCACGACCGTGGAGCTGACCTTCGCGCCCGCGCAGGGCACGGGCCCCGCGCGCCGGGTCGCGCTCGTCCCGCTGATCGACGACCGGCCGCTGCGCTACCAGGACTGGGTGGCCAAACGCCGTGCCGTCACCCGCGAGCTGAGCGACGGCAAGTGCGGCTACCTGCACATCCCGGACCTGGGCGGCTCCGGCTGGGCGCAGTTCAACCGGGACGTGCGCATGGAGATGTCCCGGCCCGCGCTCATCGTCGACGTGCGCGGCAACGCGGGCGGCAACATCAGCGAACTGGTCATCGAGAAGCTGACCCGGACCATCCTGGGCTGGGACCTGACGCGGGACGCCGAGCCGGTGTCGTACACCTCCAACGCGCCGCGGGGCCCCATCGTGGCCCTCGCCGACGAGGCGACCTCCTCCGACGGCGACATGATCACCGCCGCCTTCAAACTGCTCGGGCTCGGACCGGTGGTGGGCCAGCGCACCTGGGGCGGCGTGGTCGGCATGACCGGCAGGCACCGCCTCGGTGACGGCACGGTCATCACGGTGCCGATGAACGCGGCCTGGTTCGACGCGTACGGCTGGTCCGTGGAGAACCGCGGCGTCACTCCCGACGTCGAGGCCCTGCGCACCCCGCTGGACTGGGCCGAGGGCCGGCACGTCGGGATGGACGACGCCATCGAACTGGCCCTGCGGCTCCTGGACTCCCACCCGGCCGCGACCCCGCCCGACTACGGCGGCGTCCCCGACCTGGCCCGCCCGAAGCTGCCCCCGCGCCCCGGCTGACGTACCCCCGGGGCGGTCCGTCCGTCGACGTGGGGTGCCCCGGCACACAGGGCACCCCACGTCTCAGCAACAGCTCTTGGCGGCCCGTCGGCTACCGGTCGTAGTCCTCGTTGAGGCGGTCCTCCATCTCGTCGTGCGCGTCCTCGATGCCCTGACGCCCACGCTCACCGCCCTGACGGCCCTGCTCACGCTGCTGGCCCGCACGCTGGCCGGCCTTCTCGCGGCCCTCCTGCATGCGCTCCTTGCCCTGCTGCTTCCACTGCTCGGACTGCTCCTGGAACTTGTCCTTCATACCCATGCTGTTTCACTCCCGTGTGAGGGGGATCCCCAAGTGGGTGAGGGGATCGGCCTCGACCAGATTCACACGGGCGGTGACCCTGTGCATGTCGATCAGTGACGGGACGTGACCGAGGTCGTCCGGTGCTGTTCGTCGGCCGCTCCGCCCGCCCCGACCAGCCCGGTCCGCATGCCCGTCAGCCGGTCCGCGAACCGCCGCATCTCCCGCTGCCCCACGGTCCCGATGACCCCGGGCAGGTACCCGCGCACCCCCTGCATCCCGCGCAGCCACCACTGCCCGTACACGTGGCTGGAGCGCCGCTCGATGCCGTCCACGATCCGGTCCACGGCCGGACCCAGCGGATACGTCTTGTTCGACGGCCACGGCAGCCGCTGCCTCAACTCCCGCATGACGTCGTCCTGGTCGGCGCCGCGCACCATGTCGGTGTCGGTCCACGACAGGTACGCCACGCCCACGCGCACGCCCCGGTGGCCGACTTCGGCGCGCAGGCTGTGCGCGTACGCCTCCACACCGGACTTGGAGGCGCAGTACGCCGTCATCATCGGCGCCGGGGTGATCGCGGCGAGCGAGGCGATCTGGAGCAGATAGCCCCGGCTCTCGGTCAGCGCCGGCAGGAACGCCCGCCCGGTGACCGCCGATCCGACGAGGTTGACCTCGATCACGCGGCGCCAGGACTCCGGGTCGGAGTCGGCGAACGGACCGCCGGTCGCCACACCGGCGTTGGCGACCGCGACGTCGACCCGGCCGAACCGTTCCTTCACCTCGGCCGCGACCCGGGCCATCGCCTCGTGGTCGGTGACGTCGGCGTACCAGTGGGCGCTCTCGCCGTGCAGCCGCTCCGCCACCTGCTTGAGCGCGTCCGGTTCCAGTCCGACGAGCGCGACCTTCGCGCCGCGCGCGGACAGCTTGCGGGCGAGCAGTTCACCGACGCCCCGTGCGGCGCCCGTGACGACCGCGACCTGTCCCTCCAGGCTGACCTTGCTCATGCGCCCTCTCCGATCCGTGCGGCGTCGTTGTCGTTGTCGTGCCCGTGTGCGCGCAGGTACGTGTCCACCAGGTCCCGGATCGCCCCGGTGACCTGCTCGGGCGCTTCCATGGGGGTCATGTGCCCGATGCCGGGCAGTTCGGTCAGGCCCGCGCACCGCGGCAGCGCGGCGGCCAGCGCCCGCGCGTGCACCGGCGGCGTCAGCCGGTCGGCCGTGCCCACGACGACCGCGGCCGGCACCCTCAACTGCCGCACGCCCTCGCCGAGATCGAGCCCGTCGAAGATCCGCGACCAGGCGTGGCGCACCCGGGCCGGGCAGGCGTGCACGATCCGCGCGCACGCCTCGGTCACGTGGGCCGCCGAACCGGGGCCGAGCGTCCCGTACTTGAGGATCCGCAGGGCGAGCGGCGTGACGGGGCCGAGCGGGGCGCGGGAGCCGAGGACCCCCCGGGTCAGCCGGGTGCGCAGCCGGCCCGGCCGGACCGGGACGACGGTCGCCTCCTCGACCAGCCGTGAACTGCCGGTGCTGCACAGCACGACGGCGGCGGCGTGCTCCCGGAATCCGGGCCGGCCGGCCGCCGCCATGACCGTCATCCCGCCCATGGAGTGGCCCGCGACCACGGCCTTCTCACCGGGTGCGAGGGTGGCGGCGAGCACGGCCTCCAGATCGTCGGCGAGCGCCCGCGTGGTGCACACCGGGCTCGCCGGGCTGCGTCCGTGGCCGCGCTGGTCGTAGGTGACGACCCGGTGAGCGGTGGCGAGTTCGCGGATCTGGGCGGCCCAGAAGGCGGTGGAACAGGTCCAGCCGTGGGCGAGGACGACCGCGGGGGCGCCCTCGGGCCCGTGCACCTCGACGTGCAGCCGGGCGCCGTCGGCGGAGACGACGGTGAGTTCGCGGTCGGGGGCGGGCGGGGCGTACAGGGGGAAGGGGGTGCGCGCGGGACGGCTCACGCGTCCACCTCCGCGGGCCGGGACGCGGCAGCCGCGGGGGCGGCCGCGGGCCGGGGCCGCCGGACGACCTCGTACTCCGCGAGGTCCACGCGCCGCGTGGCGCGCCGGAACTCGGTGGTCGTGCCCGGCCAGACCGTGGTGTTGCGGCCCTGGGCGTCCAGGTACCAGCTGGTGCACCCGCCGGTGTTCCACACGGTGCGCTTCATGCGCTCCTGCACCGTGCGGTTCCAGGCGTCCACCGCGCTCTGCCGGGCGTCCAGGGCGGCCCTGCCTCCGAGGACGTCGAGCTGGCGCAGGTAGTCGGCCATGTAGTTCAGCTGGGACTCGATCATGAGGATCATCGAGGAGTTGCCGAGGCCGGTGTTGGGCCCGATGATCGTCATCCAGTTCGGGAAACCGGCGGCGGTGGCGCCGCGCAGCGCGGCCATGCCGTCCTTCCAGGTCTCGGCGAGGGTGCGGCCGTCCGCCCCGACGACGCGCTCGGCGATCGGCATGTCGGTGACGTGGAAGCCGGTGCCGAAGATGATCGCGTCGGCCTCGGCCTCGGTGCCGTCGGCGGCGACCAGGGTGGCGCCGCGGATCTCGCTGAGGCCGCCGGCCACCACGTCCACGTTGTCCTGCGCGAGCGCCGGGTAATAGGTGCTGGACAGCAGGATCCGCTTGCAGCCGATGCGGTAGTCGGGGGTGAGCCTGGCGCGCAGCGCCGGGTCCTTGACGGAGCGGGCCATGTTGCGCTTGGCGATCTGCTCGACGAAGCCGAGTTCGTCGGGCCGTTTGGTGAACGCCTGCACCTGGAGTTCGCGGATGCCCCACAGCAGTCCGCGGCGCAGCCGGGTGGTCACCGGCACCGCCCGGTGCACGGAGCGCTCCAGGCCGCTGATGGCGCGGTCGACGCGGGGCATCACCCAGGGCGGGGTGCGCTGGAAGAGGGTGAGGCGGGCCACCTCGGGCTGGATGGCGGGCACGATCTGGATGGCCGAGGCGCCGGTGCCGATCATGGCGACCCGCTTGCCCGCCAGGTCGTAGTCGTGGTCCCAGCGGGCGGAGTGGAAGACCTTGCCGGGAAAGCCGTCCAGGCCCGGGATGTCGGGGATCTTGGGATCGGACAGCGGGCCGGTCGCGGAGACCACGACGTCGGCGGAGAGGTTCCCGCCGCTGGTCTCGATGTCCCAGCACAGCCGCTCGGTGTTCCAGGCCGCCTTCTTCACCTCGGAGCCGAAGCGCAGGTGCGGGCGCAGGCCGAAGGTGTCGGCGACGTGCTCCAGGTAGGCGCGGATGTGCCGCTGGCCGGAGAAGGTGCGCGGCCACAGGGGGTTCGGGGCGAAGGAGAAGGAGTAGAGGTGGGAGGGCACGTCGCAGGCGCACCCCGGGTAGCTGTTGTCGCGCCAGGTGCCGCCGACGCTGTCGGCGCGCTCCAGCACGACGAAGTCGGTGATCCCCTCCCGGCGCAGTCGCACCGCGGCGCCCAGTCCGCCGAACCCGGACCCGATCACCGCCACCCGCACGTGCTCGTACTCGTGCTCGGCCATTGAGCGCCCCTCCATGACTCGCCAACAACTGCGCCAGTGAACACTGGCACAATCGGGAGGGTAGAGGAGAGACGTACCGATCGGTAGGGGTACGCCGACGAAAGTTACCGGCGGTACGACATAGGCTTCCGGTGTGGCAGAAGACGCTGGACGGCAGGACGGACGGGGCGGCGGCCCGCGCGAGTACCGCATGGAGGAGCTGGCCCGGCTGGCCGGCATCACCGTGCGCACCCTGCGCTTCTACCGCGAGCGCAAGCTGATACCGCCGCCCCGCCGCGAGGGCCGGATCGCCTGGTACGACGACCACCACCTCTCGCGCCTGCGCACCATCTCGGCCCTCCTCGAACGCGGCCACACGCTCAGCGGCATCGCCGAACTCGCCGAGGCCTTCGACCACGGCCGCGACGTGGGTGACCTGCTGGGCCTGGGCGCCCCCACCGAGGAGACCCCGGTCCGCCTCACCCCGGAGGAACTCGCCGACCACTTCGCGGGCGAGGTCACGGCCGAGAACCTGGCCGCCGCCATGGAACTGGGCTACCTCGGCACCGACGGCGACGAGATCGTCCACATCAGCCGCCGGCTGCTGGACGTCTCCGCCGCACTGGTCCGCGAGGGCATCCCGCTCGCCGAGGTGCTGGACGCCGGCCACCGCGTCCGCCGGCACGCCGAGGCGCTGGCCGGCCTGTTCACCGACCTGATCACCCGCCACGCCTCCGAGGAGGACCTCCAGCGGCTGCGCCCGCTGGCCAAGAGCGTGGTGGACGCGGAGCTGTCGATGGCACTGGACCGGCGGCTGCGCAAGGAGCCGTAGACCCGGCCGGCCGCCAGGGCCGGAAAGACCTGCCGGCCCCCCTCTAGAGGCAACGCCGTTCAGTTAGGGCGGTCTGGGCCGTGTCAAGGGTCGGTTGTGAGCATGTTGATGCTGATGGTGGCCTTGTAGGTGGTCCGGTCGATGGCGGGTCCGCGTGCGTTGTACTTGGAGATCGCTCGTTTGACGATGCGGTCTTTGGTGCGGATCCGCCGGGCGGGCAGGAGGTGGGTCAGCACGTGGCGGCCGATGGCTCCGACCAGGTCGGTCACGGTGTCGGTGATCACACCGGCGGCCAGGACGAGTTGGTCGCGTGCGGCGGCGAGGGCGGTGGTGAACCCGGCCCGGTCCGGGTCGGTGCCCGGGACGCTGTCGGTGGCGTCCGTCATCGCGGTCCGCAGTGCCTGGTAGGCCACCAGCAGTGCCCAGACCTCCTGCTCGACACCGGCCGGGGTGCGGGCCCGCAGGACCCGCCCGCCCAGGATCGTGGACTTCAGCTCCGCGTAGGCCGTCTCGATCTCCCAGCGCTCGTGGTAGAGCCGGACGAGTTCGCCGGCCGGGTGGGTGGCGGGGTCGGTGAGGGTGGTCAGGAGCCGGTAGTGGCCGGTGCGTGTGCCCTGAGCGGTGCGGATGGTGATCTCGGTGTTGATGACACGCATGGTCAGTGTTCCGATGCGGGTCAGTGTCGAGCCGTCGCGGCAGCGGGCCACCGTTGGCAGGCGCCGGTTGGCCTTGCAGCGCACGAGCAGATCGGCGCCGGTGGCGGCCATCTGGTTCAGCAGTGCGGCGGCGGCGAAGTTCCGGTCACCCAGCAGCAGCATCCCGGCCCGAAGGTCCACTGCCAGCCGGCGGGCGTACTCCAGCTCGCCGGTCGCGGCTGAACCGAATACGGCCCCGGTCACCGAGCGTGTCCCGCAGGCCACCAGCGCGGCCAGACGCAGTTGCGGATAGCCCGAGGTCCCGTTGCCGAGCCGCTGGCGGGCGAACACCGCAAGGCTGGCGGGACAGTCCGGGACCGGCAGCAGGGTGCCGTCGACCGCGACGATTCTCAGACCCCGCCACCGCCCGGCGGCAGCGGTCGTGGCCGCGGGTCCCCTCACCAGGTCAAACAGTGCCTTCATCGGTGCCGGGCCCAGCCGCTGCCGCGCTTGGCGAAGAGCGCTGCCGCTGGGCCGAACCGTTGCCAGGCCCGACAGCCCGGCACGCAACCGGTCGAAGACCTGCCGGTAGCCCAGCCCGCTGAAGAGCGCTCCGGCCAGCAGCAGGTAGACCGTGACCCGCGCCGGCAGCAGACGGATCCTGCGCTGGACCGTTCCGGTCGCCGCCAGCACCTCGTCGACCATCTCGAACGGGATGATCCGGGTCAGCTCACCGATATGCCCCGGCGCGAACACCCCGGCCGCTACCCCGACCGTCCTGGTTATGGCAGCCTGTTCCAACAGCGGAGCTCCTGTGGTGAGGATGTCTTGGAGGACAAACCTCTTCTACAGCAGCTCCGCTGCCTCGTTCACCGGCCTTGACGAACAGCCTCCGCCCTTAACTGAACGGCGTTGCCTCTAGAGGTCGTACACGACCGTCACGGGCGCGTGGTCCGACCAGCGCTCGGCGTGCGTGGCCGCGCGCTCCACGAAACCCTTGACGGCCCGGTCCGCGAGCCCGGGCGTGGCCACGTGGTAGTCGATGCGCCAGCCGGAGTCGTTGTCGAAGGCCCGCCCCCGGTAGGACCACCAGCTGTACGGCCCCTCGGTGTCCGGGTGCAGGGCGCGCACGACGTCGACGTACCCGCCGTCCGCCGCGTCCAGGACCCGGCTCAGCCACTCCCGCTCCTCGGGCAGGAAGCCGGAGTTCTTCTGGTTGGCGCGCCAGTTCTTCAGGTCAACCTCGCGGTGGGCGATGTTCCAGTCGCCGCAGACCAGGACCTCGCGCCCGTCGGCGGCGGCGCGCTCGCGCAGCTCCTTCAGATAGGCGTGGAACTCGCCCATGAAGCGGAGCTTCTCGTCCTGCCGCCCGGTGCCGACCTCTCCGGAGGGGAGGTAGAGGGAGGCGACCGTCACGCCCGGCAGGTCGGCCTCGACGTACCGTCCGCTGCCGTCGAACTCCGCCGACCCGAAGCCGACGCGGACCCGGTCCGGCTCCCGGCGGGTGTAAAGGGAGACGCCGGCGCGGCCTTTGGCGGCGGCGGGCGCGTGCACGGCGTGCCAGCCGTCCGGCGTGCGCACGTGCTCGGGCAGCTGCTGCGGCTCGGCGCGCACCTCCTGGAGGCACAGCACATCGGCACCGGTCCCGGCGAGCCACTCGACGAAGCCCTTCCTGGCGGCGGCACGCAGTCCGTTGACGTTGGCGGAGGTCACAGTGAGCACCCGGGCACTTTACCGGCACACTGGACGGGGTCCCGCAAGAGACCCGGTCCAGCCTCTCCGTTCTCACTGCATTGATATACGGTACACAACATGCTTATTCGTCCGGTTGCCTTCGACCACCCCGACGCCGTGAAGCTCAACGACGAGGTCCAGGCCGAGTACCACGTGCGCTACGGCGACGGCGGCGACGCCACCCACCTCGACCCGGCCGACTTCCGGCCGCCGAACGGGGTGTACCTCATCGCCTACGACGAGGACGGCACCCCCGTCGCCACGGGCGGCTGGCGCAGCCAGGACAAGAACGAGGAGGGCAACGAGGACGGCGACGCGGAACTGAAGCGGATGTTCGTCATCGAGTCGATGCGCGGCCGGGGCCTGGCCCGCCGCATCCTCGCCGCCCTGGAGGACGACGCCCGCGCCGCCGGCCGTGTCCGCATGGTCCTGGAGACCGGCGACCAGCAGCCGGAGGCCATCGCCCTGTACACCTCCAGCGGCTACGAGCCGTGCGCCAAGTTCGGCTACTACCGGGAGTACGAGTCGAGCCTGTGCTACGCCAAGCCCCTGCGGTGACGGCGGGGCGCCCCGGCGGGAGGGAGCCGCGCCGCTTCCCTCCCGCTACGCCCTGAAGGGATCCGCGGATCCCAGAGCCTCCGGATATCTCAGAGTCTCCGGATCTCCGGATCACTGGAGCAACGAATCAGCGGCTCACCGGATGAAGGACCGGCCCCGGAAACGACGAGATCCCGATCCGACGGTGACCGTCTGATCGGGATCTCGTGCTGCGTGGACCTGAGGGGATTTGAACCCCTGGCCCCCTCGATGCGAACGAGGTGCGCTACCGGACTGCGCCACAGGCCCTTGCAACGAGTGAAACTCTAGCATCCTCATCCGGGTGGTTGGAAATCCGTTCCCGGGCTGGTCAGCGGCGGCGGTCCCGCACGGCGTCTGAGGCGGTGTCACGCCGCGCCGGACCACCCGGCTCGCGGGCTACTCGTTGGCCGCGCGCGGCCGGTCGCCGTCCTCGTACTGGTCGAAGAGCGGAGTACGGCCCCGCTCGCGGGACCGGCGGGCCGAGGCGGCGCGGCGGGCGTCGCTGCGGCCGTCGGCGGGACGGTCCTCCGCGTCCGTCGCGGGAGCCTGCGGCTCCTCGGCCGCGGGGGCGGCCTCCTGCTCGGGCACGGCGGCGGACGAACGCGCCGAACTCCAGGTGTCCGGGGCGCCCAGATCCACGTCGGAGGTGGCCCGCGGGGCGACCGGCGCGGTCACGTACGTCGGCAGCGGCACGGGCACCGGGTCCCAGCTGTCCCCGCGGCCGGGGCGCCGCCGGCGCTCACGCTGCTGCTGGTCCAGCCACTCCGCGTGGTCCGTCTGCTCCACCAGGGCGCGCCGGTCCGCGGCGAGCGCCGACAGGCCGGGGTCCGTCTCCGGCTCGGGGCCCGCGTCGGGCTCCTCCGTGTCCGCCGCCCCGGCCCCGCCCAGGGCCGCGCGCCGGCGCGGCTGGCGGCGGCTCTCCCGCAGCCGCTGCGCCGCGGCCTCGGCGCGGCGGCGGTCCATCTGGTAGGCGAAGCGGCGTCGCTCCTGGGTGCGCAGATAGGCGATGTACGCGCTGAGCAGCACGGCGGGCACGGCGGGCGCCCACAGGAAGGCGAGCCCGCCGACGGCGGCGACGATCGCGCCCAGGGTGAAGGCGAGGAAGAGCACGACGGTGGTGCGCCTGCGACGTGCGAGCACCTTCGTGCGCCGTGCGCGTGCTGCCGCCGCCTCCGCGCCGGGCGCGCGCCGCGCCGCGGGGATCCGTCCCCGCGCGGGGGCGGTCTCGTCCGTACGGGCGGCCTCCGGCTCGGGGCCGGCTTCCGGCGTGGACTGCACCACCGGTGCCGTCGTCCGCGCCGGGGGCGCCGGCGATGCCGCGGGGCGGGCGGTCCGCCCGGCCTCGGCTCCGGGCGCGGGAACCTCCGCACGGTCCGGGGGCAGGGCGAAGGACCGGACGTCCACCGAGTCGGTGACGACGTCCGGTTCCACGGCGCCGGACTCCCCCTCGTCGGCGGAGCGCGCCCGGAGGTCCCTGGCGTAACGGCGTTCCATGCCCGCCCGTCCGGACAGCAGCCGGATGGCGGTGCTGAAGCGTTCCGTCGGACGGGCCTCGTTCAGCTCGTCCTGCCTACGGAGCCACATAGGCACCAAGTAGGCGGCCCAGGCCCCGACAATGACTGCGTAGATGAGGCCGCTGCTGCTCACGCCTCACACCGTAGAGGGGTTCGCGTGAGGCCATCGGCCAATTGGGCCGGTGTGTCGCACGATCTGGCTGATATTTCGAACTTTTTTTGCGACCGATGCGATCAGAGGACCATCAAGCCGGGGAATTCCCCGGCACGAGCCGGTCGAAGAGTGATCAGTTCCTGAATAAATTCGAACACTTATTCAATTAACCGCGATCACTCGCCCCGGTGCGGCGGAACGAGGCGGCGGGCGCAGGGGCGCGGCGGCGAGGACGTGCAGGGGGCAGGCGCGGCACCGAGGGCGGGGCAGGGGCCGGGGCAGTGGCAGGAGGGTCAGGCCGGGTTTCCCTTGGCGGTGCGGCCGGCGCGGGTGCGCCGCCAGCGGTTCAGCAGCCCGTCGGGCACCTCTTCCGCGGTCAGCGCGAAGACCAGGTGATCGCGCCAGGCCCCGTCGATGTGCAGATATCGCGGCCGCAGCCCCTCCTCGCGGAATCCGAGTTTCTCCACGACCCGGCGGCTCGGGCCGTTCTCGGGGCGAATGCAGACCTCCAGGCGGTGCAGGCCCACGGTGCGGAAACAGTGGTCCGTGACGAGCGCCACGGCCGTCGGCATCACCCCGCGGCCCGCCACCGCCTCGTCCACCCAGTAGCCGACGTGGCCCGAGCACATCGAACCCCAGGTGATCCCGGCCACCGTCAACTGCCCCACCAGCCGCCCCTGGTACTCGATGACGAACGGCAGCATCCGGCCCGCCCTGGCCTCCGCGCGCAGGTGCCGCACCATCTGGCGGTAGGTCGGCCGGTGGGTGACCGGGCCGCTGGGCGTGGGCGGCGGGATGGTCGCCTCCCAGGGCCTGAGCCAGTTCCGGTTGCGCCGGTTCACCTCGCGCCAGAGCCGCTGGTCGCGCAGCTTTATCGGCCGCAGGACGACATCGCCCTCCGCGAGCACCACGGGCCAGGAGGCGGTGTTCAGCTCGCACCCCCGGGGCCTGCCGCTGCTCTGGGGTGGTCACCGCCGCGCAGCTGGTCAACGGCGTGCGTCAACAGGGGCTCCAGGACGGCCAGTCCGTCCTTCACCCCGCCGGTGGAACCCGGCAGGTTGACGATCAGGGTGCGGCCGGCCACCCCGGCCAGTCCCCGCGAGAGCACCGCGGTCGGCACCTTCTCCCGGCCGTACGCCCGGATGGCCTCCGCGATGCCGGGCACCTCGTGGTCGATCACCTCGCGGGTCGCCTCGGGGGTGCGGTCGGTGGGCGAGATGCCGGTGCCGCCGGTGGTGACCACGACGTCGTACCCGGCCTCGACGGCGGCGCGCAGCGCGGCCCGGACCGGGTCTCCGTCGGGGACGACCCGCGGCCCGTCGACGGCGAAACCGAACCGCTCCAGGCCGTCGGCGATCAGCGGGCCGCCCCTGTCCTCGTAGACCCCGGCGGCGGCCCGGTTGGAGGCGGTGACCACGAGCGCGCGGTACGGCGCGGCCGGGGCGCCGCCGGCCGGCGCCCCGGAGGTCATGCCCGGCTCCAGTCGCCGGACTTGCCGCCCGTCTTCTCCTCGACCCTGACGTCCGTGATGACCGCCCCCTTGTCGACAGCCTTGACCATGTCGATCACGGTGAGCGCGGCGACGGAGACCGCGGTGAGCGCCTCCATCTCCACGCCCGTGCGGTCCGTCGTCTTCACGGTGGCCGTGATCTCCACGGCGTCGTCCGCGACCGACAGGTCCAGTTTCACACCCGACACCGACAACGGGTGGCACAGCGGGACGAGGTCCGGGGTGCGCTTGGCGCCCATGATCCCGGCGATCCGCGCGGTGGCGAGGGCGTCGCCCTTGGGCACTCCCTCGCCGCGCAGCAGCTCCACCACGCGGGGCGAGACGAGGACGCGGCCGCTGGCGCGGGCGGTGCGCGCGGTCACGTCCTTGCCGGACACGTCGACCATCCGGGCGGCGCCCGCGTCGTCGAGGTGGGTCAGCCGGTCCTGCGCGCTGTCCTGCGGGTGCTGCGGGTGCTGCGCGTCCTGCACTCGGTCCTGCACGGGTCCGGGGGTCTCCCCCCGGGAAGGTGTGGTCATGCTCTGTGGCGCTCCCGGTCCGGGCCCGGCGCGGTGCGGCGCGCGGGCCTGCTGTGCGCGACACGCTACGCCAACCGGGGGCGGTCAGCCGAGCAGGACCACCTCGACCTCGGTGCCGGGCTCGACGGACTCGGTGTCCTCGGGGACGACGATCAGGGCGTCGGCCTGCGCGAGCGCCGCGATCAGATGCGAACCGGCGCCGCCGACGGGGGTCACCTCGCCGTCGGCGTACGTCCCGCGCAGGAACTGCCTGCGGCCGCGGGGCGACGTCAGCGCCTTGTCCGCCGCCAGCTTCGCGCGGGCCGTCGGCCGGTGCACGTCCGCCAGGCCCATGAGGGTGCGGATCGCCGGGCGGACGAACAGCTCGAAGGAGACGTAGGACGAGACCGGGTTGCCGGGCAGCGCCAGCAGCGGGACGTGGTCGGGGCCGACGGTGCCGAAGCCCTGGGGCTTGCCGGGCTGCATGGCCAGCTTGCGGAACTCCACGCCGCCGCCCGGCTCGTCCTCGTCCCCGACGTGCGACAGAGCCTCCTTGACCACGTCGTACGCGCCGACGCTCACCCCGCCGGTGGTGACCATCAGGTCGGCGCGGACGAGCTGGTCCTCGATGGTGGAGCGCAGGGTGTCGGCGTCGTCGGCGACGGCGCCCACCCGGTAGCCGATGGCGCCGGCGTCCCGGGCCGCTGCGGTCAGCGCGAAGCTGTTGGAGTCGTGGATCTGGCCGCCCCCCAGCTGTTCGCCGGGCTGGACGAGTTCACTGCCGGTGGAGAGCACCACCACGCGCGGGCGCGGGCGCACCCGTACCGTGCCGCGGCCGATCGCGGCGAGCAGCCCGATCTGCGGCGGACCGAGGACCGTACCGGCCTTCAGGGCGCACTCGCCCGCCTGCACGTCGCTGCCCCGCGCGCGCACGTGCGCGCGTGCCTGCGCGGGCCGGTACACGCGCACCTGCCCGGCGGCGCCCTCCGGCGCCAGGCTGCGGGCGCGCATCCCGCTCACCGGTCCCTCACCGAGCCCGCCGTCGGTCCACTCCACGGGGACGACGGTCTCGGCGCCGGGCGGCAGCGGGGCGCCGGTCATGATCCGGGCGGCCTGGCCGGGGCCGACCCGCACCGGGTCGGCCGCGCCCGCGGCGACGTCCCCGACGACCTCCAGGGCGGCCGGGAACTCCTCGCTCGCGCCGGCGACGTCCGCGACCCGGACCGCGTACCCGTCCATGGAGCTGTTGTCGAACGGGGGCAGCGACAGCGGCACCATGACGTCCTCGACGAGGACGCACCCCTGGGCGTCGAGCAGTTGCAGCTCGATGGGTTCGAGCGGGCGGACGGTGGTGAGGACGTCCTCCAGGTGCTCGTCCACCGACCACAGGCGGTCCGGGTCTGCGTTGTGGTGCGCGGCGCTGCTCAACGTCGTTACATCTCCTCGGCTACGTACCGCTGAAGCCAGGTCCTGAAGTCGGGGCCCAGGTCTTCACGTTCGCACGCGAGTCTGACAATGGCACGGAGGTAGTCGCCGCGGTCGCCGGTGTCATAGCGGCGGCCCTTGAAGACCACGCCGTGCACCGGGCCGCCGACGGTCTCCTCCTGGGCGAGGCGCTGCAGGGCGTCGGTGAGCTGGATCTCGCCGCCGCGGCCGGGCTCCGTCTTGCGCAGTATCTCGAAGATGTGCGGGTCGAGGACGTAGCGGCCGATGATCGCGTAGTTGGACGGGGCGTCGGCCGGCTCGGGCTTCTCGACCAGGCCGGTCACCTGGACGACGTCGCTGTCGCCGGTGGCCTCGACGGCGGCGCACCCGTAGAGGTGGATCTGCTCGGGCGCGACCTCCATGAGGGCGACGACGCTGCCGCCGTACTGCGCCTGGACCTCGATCATCCGCTGCAGCAGCGGGTCGCGGGGGTCGATCAGGTCGTCACCGAGCAGCACCGCGAAGGGCTCCTCGCCCACGTGCGGGGCCGCGCAGAGCACCGCGTGCCCCAGGCCCTTCGGGTCGCCCTGGCGGACGTAGTGGATCATCGCCAGGTCGCTGGACTCCTGCACCTTGGCGAGCCGTTCGCTGTCGCCCTTCTTCTCCAGGGCCGACTCCAGCTCGTAGTTGCGGTCGAAGTGGTCCTCCAGCGGGCGCTTGTTGCGGCCCGTCACCATGAGGACGTCGTCGAGACCGGCGGAGACGGCCTCCTCGACCACGTACTGGATCGCCGGCTTGTCCACGACCGGCAGCATCTCCTTGGGAGTGGCCTTGGTGGCCGGCAGGAACCGGGTGCCGAGGCCTGCCGCGGGAATGACAGCCTTGCTGATCCTGGGGTGCGCGTGACTCATGGCGGCCACCTTAACCGCTGCGTTTGCGGGGGTCCGCGCCTCCGGTTCATTAGATCGCATATGAGCACATTTACTGTTCGAGGAAGGGCACGGGAGCGACCTTGAGTCACATCGGACGGACAGCGGGGCCCGGCAAGCAGACCCTGCGGCGGGAGGTTCTCGCCGCGCGCGACCGGCTGACCGTGGACGACGTGCGGGAGGCCGCCGACGCGCTGGCCCGGCGCGCGCTGGAGCTGCCCGAGCTGGCGGGGGCGCGCACGGTGGCCGCGTACGTCTCCGTGGGCGCCGAGCCGGGCACCCTCGCGCTGCTCGACGCGCTGCGCGCGCGGGGTGCACGGGTCCTGCTGCCCGTACTGCTCCCGGACAACGACCTGGACTGGGGCGCCTACGCCGGTGAGGGCTCCCTCGCGCGCGTGCGGCACGGCGGGCGGATGACGCTGTTCGAACCGGTCGGCCGGCGGCTCGGCCCGGACGCCGTGACGGCCGCCGACGTCGTCCTGCTGCCCGGCCTGGCCGCCGACGCGCGCGGGATGCGGCTGGGGCGCGGCGGCGGTTCCTACGACCGCGTCCTGGCGCGTCTGGAGCGGGCGGACGCGCACCCCGCGCTCGTCGTCCTGCTCTACGACCGCGAGGTCGTCGAGCACGTCCCGGCCGAACCGCACGACCGGCCGGTGCAGGCGGTGGTCACGCCGTCGGCGGTCCGGCGCTTCACCTGACCTGCCCCGCCTTCCCTCGAAAGAGTCCGGGTACGGCGACGGCCCTCCACGCGCGCGCGTGGAGGGCCGTCGCCCGGTGCGGTGCCGTGCCGCCGGTCAGCGGCTCACGGCTTGAGCACCAGGGTGTCGCTCGTGCTCTTGTCGACGGCGCCGGCCGAGTAGGACCAGGGCAGCAGCTCGCCCTTGGCCCACTTGTCCGTCTGGTCGGTGTAGTGGGCGCTGAAGGCGTGCCCGGAGGCGCCGGTGAGGTTGATCCACTTCGACTTGTCGAGGTCGGCGAGGTTGACCACCATCCGCATGGACGGCACCCACACCACCCCGTAGCCGCCGGCGGCGTTCCACCCGGAGGCGTTGACCGCGGCCTCGCCGCCGCTGAGCTTCCAGGGGCCCCGGTTGAGGACGTACTTCAGGAAGCCGGGTCCCTCGGTGCCCAGGGTCTGGTTCTTCAGGAACAGGCGGTGCAGCCGGCCCCAGTTCCAGGTGTCGATGTCCTTGCCGAGCTTCGAGGTCAGCTCCCAGCGGGCGTCGATCAGGGCCCGCTCGAAGAGCTGGTCGCGGTTGCCGGCCTTGGGACGGGTGCCGGAGGCCGGCGTCTTCCACCAGTCGCTGTTCGGCTGGTTCACGAGGGTGCGGACCACCTCGAACCAGCGGTCGCCGCCGTCCGGCTGGGCCTGGTCGGCCGACCGCTCGCCGCACTCGCGGACCTTGGTGGTCTCGTCGACCGGCCCGGTGTTGCCGGTCGGCTCCACCCACAGGCACTGGCCCTTGACCCGCAGCTCCTTGGGCAGCTTGTTGCCGAAGGCCAGCTTGAGGATGTTGCGCCACACCGCGTTGAAGTACGCGGCCGCCGCCGAGTCGGCGTCCTGGGTGTAGTCCCAGCCCTCCAGCAGCTTCTGCGCCTGCCGGACGTCCTTGTCGCGGATGTCGATCTTCAGCAGCATGGGCACGAGCAGCTTGGCGATCTCGCTGCTGTTGTCCATCTGCATCTGGCGCATGTCGTCGGTGGAGATCTTGCCGCCGCCGTCGATCTTCGACTGGATCAGGTCGGCGATGCGCTGGCTGCGCGTGCCGTACCCCCAGTCCGTGGTGAGCGTGTACGGGTACTTGTCCGGGGAGACCACGGCCTGGTTGGCGGTGACGATGTAGCCCCGCTTCGGGTTGTACTCGTAGGGCAGCTCGGCCTGCTTGAGGTAGCCCTTCCAGTCGTACTTCGAGTCCCAGCCGGGCGCGGGCACCGAACCGTCGTCGTTCTTCGCGCGCTCGGGGATGCGGCCCGGCAGCGTATAGCCGATGTTGTTGTCGGTGTCGGCGTAGACCAGGTTCTGCGAGGGCACGTCGAACAGCGCGGCGGCCGAGCGGAAGTCGCTCCAGTCCTTGGCCTTGTCGAGGGCGAAGACGGCGTCCATGGTGGTGCCCGCGTCCAGCGCGGTCCACCGCAGGGCGATGGCGTACCCGTCACCACGGTCCGGTGCGGCGGTGGTGACCTGGGCCTTCTTGCCCACCTGCACCAGCTCGTCGTCGCGGTCGGACAGCAGCGGCCCGTTCTCGGTCTCGCGCACGACGATCGTCTTGGAGGCGCCCCCGGCGACCTTGATGGTCTCCTGCCGGGTCCGGAACGGCACCGTCTTGTCGTCGCGCAGGTAGCCGTCGCCGCTGAGCTTCTCCAGGTAGAGGTCGGTGACGTCGACGCCGGAGTTGGTCATGCCCCAGGCGATGTCCTGGTTGTGGCCGATGACGACGCCGGGCATGCCCGCGAAGGTGTAGCCGGTGACGTCGTAGGGGCACTTGCCGGACACGGCGCGGCAGTGCAGGCCCATCTGGTACCAGACGGACGGCAGCGAGGCGCCCAGGTGCGGGTCGTTGGCGAGCAGCGGCTTGCCGGTGATGGTGTACTTCCCGGCCACGACCCAGGAGTTGGAGCCGATGCCGTCGCCGTTCACGCCGACGGCCGCCGGCAGGTTCTGCATGACGTCGCGCAGGCCCATGAGCTGGCTCTGCACGCCCGACCCGCCGGAGGCGCCGTCCGAGCCGCCGCCCGCGGTGGTGCCGGCGGTGAGACCGCTCGACGTGCCGGTGCCGGTGCCGGTGCCCGTGCCCGTCCCTGTGCCGGTGCCCGTGCCGGTTCCGCTGCCGCTGATCCCCGAGGTGCCGGAGCCGCCGAGCGGGCTGCCGGAGCCGCCGGACGCGCCGGAGCCGCCGGACCCGCTCGCGCCGCCTTCGAACGCCTGCGCGAGTTCGTCGTACTGGCCCTGCGTGACGATCGGCTTGTTCCGGCCGTACGGGTAGTCCGGGTACAGGTCCTTGATCTGCTTGGGACCCAGACGGCTGGTCATCAGGGCGCGGTCGATCTCGTCCTGCATGTTGCCGCGCAGGTCCCAGGCCATCGCCTTCAGCCAGGAGACCGAGTCGACGGGGGTCCACGGAGCGGGCTTGTAGTCGTTGGTGAAGCCGAGCGCCGCGTACTCCAGGGAGATGTCCTTGGCGTCGCGGCCCTTGAGGTAGGCGTTGACACCCTGGGCGTAGGCCTGGAGGTACTTCTTGGTGGTGGCCGACAGCTTCTTGTCGTACTCCTGCCCGGCGACCCGGTCCCAGCCCAGGGTGCGCAGGAACTCGTCGTTCTGGACCTGCCCCTTGCCGAACATCTCCGACAGGCGCCCGGAGGTCATGTGCCGGCGCACGTCCATCTCGTAGAACCGGTCCTGCGCCTGGACGTAGCCCTGCGCCATGAAGAGGTCCTGCGGGGACGAGGCGTAGACCTGCGGGATGCCGTAGCCGTCCCGCTTCACGTCGACGGGGCCCGACAGGCCCTGGAGCGTGACCGAACCCTTGGTCTGCGGGAAGGAGGCGCGGACGGTGCTGACGGACCAGTAGGCCCCGTAGGCGATGCCTCCGATGATGGCCAGCACCAGGACAAGCACGATCAGTCGGGCTTTTCGCCCCTTCTTCCTGCCGGACTTGCCGGGCTTGTCACCCGTTGTGGCGGTGGTGTTGGGGGGCATCGCTGTCCTTGCTGTCCTAACGCGAGCGGCAGGCGGTACTGGAGTGCTGGAGCAACCATAGGCGCAGGACCCTGTGCCCCTTGACGCGGAGTCGGGTCCAGGCAGGCACGGGCGTTCGATCAGGCCGCCGGAAGCGTCAAGAAAGCGTCAAGAGTTAGGTAAGGTAACGAAGTAACCGGAGAACGCGGAGAACTCGGGGAAGGAACCGCCACTGACTGTCCAGCACCTCAACCAGCTCCTGCTCGCCTGCTCCCTCGTCCTGCTCGTCGCGGTCGCGGCGGTGCGGATCTCCTCGCGCAGCGGGCTCCCCAGCCTGCTCGTCTACCTGGGGATCGGCATCCTCATGGGGCAGGACGGCCTCGGTCACGTCCACTTCAGCAACGCCGAGATGACCCAGGTCATCGGGTACGCGGCCCTCGTCGTGATCCTCGCCGAGGGCGGTCTCGGCACGAAGTGGAAGGAGATCCGGCCGGTTCTCCCGTCCGCCTCCGTGCTGGCGCTGGTCGGGGTCGCGGTCAGCGTCGGCGTCACGGCCGCCGGCGCCCACTACCTGACGGGGCTGGAATGGCGCCAGGCCCTCATCATCGGTGCGGTCGTCTCCTCGACGGACGCGGCGGCCGTCTTCTCCGTCCTGCGGCGCGTCCCCCTGCCCGCGCGCGTGACGGGCACGCTGGAGGCCGAGTCCGGCTTCAACGACGCCCCGGTCGTCATCCTGGTCGTCGCCTTCTCCACGGCCGGCCCCGTCGAGCACTGGTACGTCCTGGTGGGCGAGATAGCTCTGGAGCTGGCCATCGGCGCCGCGATCGGTCTCGCGGTGGGCTGGCTCGGCTCCTGGGGGCTCAAGCACGTCGCCCTGCCCGCCTCCGGCCTCTACCCGATCGCCGTGATGGCGATCGCGGTCACCGCCTACGCCGCCGGAGCGCTGGCCCACGGCAGCGGCTTCCTCGCCGTCTACCTGGCGTCCATGATCCTCGGCAACGCCAAGCTGCCGCACTGGCCCGCCACCCGCGGCTTCGCCGAGGGACTCGGCTGGATCGCCCAGATCGGCATGTTCGTCCTGCTCGGCCTGCTGGTCACGCCGCACGAACTCCTCGACGACTTCGTGCCCGCCCTGCTCATCGGCCTGATCCTGACCATGGTCGCGCGGCCGCTGAGCGTGCTGCTGAGCCTGCTGCCGTTCCGGGTGCCCTGGCCGGAGCAGGCCCTGATGTCCTGGGCCGGACTGCGCGGCGCCGTCCCCATCATCCTGGCCACCATCCCCATGGTGAACGGCGTCGACGCCAGTGGCCGCATCTTCAACATCGTCTTCGTGCTCGTCGTGGTCTACACCCTGGTGCAGGGCCCGACGCTGCCCTGGCTGGCCCGCAAGCTCCGGCTCGGCCAGGGCCAGGAGGCCGCCGACCTCGGCATCGAGTCGGCGCCCCTGGAGCGGCTGCGCGGCCACCTGCTGTCCGTCGCCATCCCGGAGGGCTCGCGGATGCACGGCGTGGAGGTGGCCGAGCTGCGGCTGCCCGCCGGATCCGCGGTCACCCTGGTCGTCCGCGAGGGAAAATCGTTTGTCCCGCTGCCGACGACCGTCCTGCGGCTCGGCGACGAACTCCTCGTGGTCGCCACCGACCCGGTCCGCGAGGCGGCGGAACGGCGGCTGCGCGCGGTCGGCCGGGGCGGCAAGCTGGCGAGCTGGCTGGGCGCGAACGGCGCCACGGCGAGCGGGGGGCCGTGAGGGGCCTGGGGGTGCGCGGGCCGCAGGGTTCGTGAGGGCTCTGGGATTCCTGGGTTCCTGGACTCTGAGGCTGGTGACGCGCCGGGGTCGGGGGACCGGGTCCGTGAGGGGGCCCTCCTCCGACTCCTCCCCCTGTGCGAACGCAGGGCAGGCCGCCCCTGGTGCTCGCTTTCACAGGGGCACAAGCCTTCCGTCCCTGTACGATGAAGGCGCACCCTGATCGAACCAACTCTGCCTGACGCAGAGCTGGCGCGACCGTATGGCGGTCGGGACGCTCCCGAGTGGGCGCCGGCATCTACCGCAGTCCGCGCAAGAGGACAGCTCTCGGCGCGCCCGTACCCAAGGGCCCGCGCTACCAGGCGGCAGAAAGGCACGGGCCGTGGGATCCGCGGTCACCACCACCGACCCCGCGAAGACCTCGACGGCTTCCTCCCGACCCGGATACGGGCAACTGCTGCGCACCCGCGGTGCCTGGACGTTCCTGCTCCCCGGTTTCGCCGCGCGCCAGCCGTTCGCGATGCTCACCATCTCCATCGTGCTGCTCGTGCAGCACACCACCGGCTCCTACGGCGCGGCGGGCGCCACCGCGGCCGTCACCGGCGTCTCCATGGCACTGTTCGCGCCCTACAGCGGACGGCTCGCCGACCGTCACGGGCAGCGTGCCGTCCTGCTGCCCGGCGTACTGGTCCACGCCGTGGCGGGCCTGACGCTGACCGCGCTCGCGCTGGCGCACGCCCCCCTGTGGGCGCTGTTCGTGGCAGCCGTGCCGACCGGTGCCTCGGTGCCGCAGGTCGGGCCCATGGTGCGCGCCCGCTGGGGCGTGACGCTCAAGGACTCACCGCTGATGACCACCGCGGCGGCCTTCGAGTCGGTCACCGACGAGCTGACCTTCGTCTTCGGCCCGCTGCTCGCCACCGCCCTGTGCACGGCCCTCGCCCCGGCGGCCGGTCTGTTCACGGAGTCCGCGCTGACCCTGGTCGGCGGTCTGCTGTTCGCCGCGCAGAAGCGCACCCAGCCGCCCGTCTCCGGCGGCGGGCACGCGCGCGTGCGGCACGCCCCGGCCCTCAGCGTCCCCGGTGTGCGGGTGCTGGTCGTGACCTTCCTGGGCATCGGCTCCGTCTTCGGCGGCATGCAGGTCTCGCTGGCCGCCTTCACCGAGTCGATCGGCGAGCCCGGCCTCAACGGCGTCCTGTACGGGACCTTCGCCGCCGGCAACATGCTCTCCGGCATCGTCTGCGGCGCCATCGCCTGGAAGATGGCCCCGCAGCGCCGCCTGCTCGTCGGCTACACCGCCCTGGCGCTGGCCGCGTCCGCGCTGTGGACCGCGCACTCGGTGCTGCTGCTCGCCGCGCTCGGCCTGCTGGTCGGCATGTGCATCGCGCCCGCGCTGATCACCGGCTACACGCTGGTCGAGGGCCTGGTCCCGGCGGGCGCCAGGACCGAGGCGTTCACCTGGCTCACCGGCGCGGTCGCGCTCGGCCAGGCCGCCGCGGTCACCGTGGCCGGACAACTGGAGGACCGCCTGTGGGGCGGCGCCGGATTCCTGGTCCCGATGGCCGGTACGGTGCTCGCGCTGCTGACCCTGCTCACCCTGCGGTCGCGGCTCACCGCGCGGGCCGACAGCCGCCTGGTGGCACGTGGCGTCGGTCACCGCGAACCCGTCGCAGTGGACTGACGCCGAGGAATACGTCACTATGGATCGTCGTTAGCACTCATCGAGTGAGAGTGCCAGGAGGAAGACAGTGCCCACCTATCAGTACCAGTGCACCGAGTGCGGCGAGGGCCTCGAGGCGGTGCAGAAGTTCACCGACGACGCACTCACCGAGTGCCCCAACTGCGGTGGCCGCCTGAAGAAGGTGTTCTCCGCGGTCGGCATTGTCTTCAAGGGGTCCGGCTTCTACCGCAACGACAGCCGCGGCTCCTCGTCGAGCAGCAGCCCCGCGTCGTCGTCGAAGTCGTCGGCCACGTCGTCCTCGGGGTCCTCCGACTCGTCGTCCTCGTCCTCGTCGGGTTCGTCGTCGTCCGGCTCCGGTTCGTCGGCGTCCTCGTCGTCCACGAGTTCCGCGGGCAGCTCCGCCGCCTGACGCACCGCTTCCAGGACCCTGCCGTCACCGGACGGCGGGGTCTTCGGTGTCTCCACCGCCGTCCCGCTGCCGCGGCCGAACTCCTGCGTCTTCGCCCGGGCTGTCTGTGTTCCGGGCAGCAGGTGGGCCGCTGAGGTCGCGGCCCGACGGCTGAGGTCCCGAGCAGGCGGCTGAGGTTCCGGGGGCGGCCGGTGTTCCGGGTGGACGACTAGTGTGCGGTGCATGGTGAACGCAGAGATCGGTGTCATCGGCGGTTCCGGCTTCTACTCGTTCCTGGACGAGGTGACCGAGGTCCGCGTCGACACGCCGTACGGGGCGCCCAGCGACTCCCTCTTCCTCGGCGAGGTCGCCGGCCGGCGGGTCGCTTTCCTGCCCCGCCACGGCCGCAGCCACCATCTTCCCCCGCACCGCATCAACTACCGGGCCAACCTGTGGGCGCTGCGCTCCGTCGGCGTGCGCCAGGTGCTCGGCCCGTGCGCGGTGGGCGGTCTGCGCCCGGAGTACGGTCCGGGCACGCTCCTCGTGCCGGACCAGTTCGCCGACCGTACGAAGTCCCGGGAGCAGACCTACTTCGACGGACTGCCACTGCCCGACGGCACCCTCCCGAACGTGGTGCACGTCTCGCTCGCCGACCCCTACTGCCCCGCGGGCCGGGCCGCCGCGCTGAAGGCGGCGCACGGCCGGAACTGGGAGGCCGTCGACGGCGGCACCCTCGTCGTCGTGGAGGGCCCCCGCTTCTCGACCCGCGCCGAGTCGCTGTGGCACCAGGCGCAGGGCTGGTCGGTGGTGGGCATGACCGGCCACCCCGAGGCCGCGCTCGCCCGGGAGCTGGAGCTCTGCTACACCTCGCTGACCCTCGTCACGGACCTCGACGCGGGCGCGGCGAGCGGTGAGGGCGTCTCCCACGAGGAGGTGCTGCGCGTGTTCGCCGCCAATGTGGAACGGCTGCGCGGGGTGCTGTTCGACACGGTCGCCGCGCTGCCGCCCGCCGGGGAGCGCGACTGCCTGTGCGCGAACGCCCTGGGCGGGATGGACCCGGGCTTCGCGCTGCCGTAGCGAAGGCGTGCACCGCACCGCGCCTGCCCGGACGGCCGCCTTCCGTCCGAAGCAGGCGGAACCTCTCCTTCGGGTGAGGGAGTTGTCCACAACCAGCGAGTAACGCACGGGCTCCGGCGGCGTTCGGCGCGAGGCCTCATCGTGGCATCGCAAGCCGGTTCCACGCCGGTGCCCCGAGCGCAGGTGGTGACTCCCATGTCCCTCTCGTCCACGCCCCTCTCGTCCTCGTCCACGAGCCCCTCGTCCGCGTTCCTCCCGTCCTCGTCCGCGTCTCTCTCGTCGGCCCTCCCGGCGTCCCTTTCGGCAGCCGCGGACAGCGCGCCGACCACGGACCGCGCTGCGGCAGCGGACCCCTGCCGCACAGCGGACCCCCTCGCGTCCCCCGGCGCCGGCCGCCCCGCGACCGATGACCGGTGGGCGACCGACGGCCAGTTGGCGACGGCTGACCGGTTCGCGGCCGCTGACCGCTTCTCCTCCTGCCCGCTGCCTTCCCACCCGCCCGGCACGGAAGCCCCGGAGCCGTGCGAGGTGCCGCACTTCGCTCCCGTGCGCGTGCGGGGCGGCCGGTACCGGCTGCGCCGGCTGCTGCGGCAGCGCGGACGGGCCGTGGCGGCCGGTCTGGCGGTCACGGCCGCCGCGCTGGTGGCCGCGGGCCCGCGGCTGACACCGGACGCGGACGCCCCTCGCGGCGCCCCCGCCCGCGGGCACCCACGGCCGTCGGCCGGGCCGGCCGCCTCCGTCCACGGCGGCCGCCCCACGGACACGGACCGGACGGTGACCGTGCCCGTGCGCGTCGCCGACGCGGCGACGGTCCGGCTGCTGCGGCCCGGCGACCGTGTGGACGTGATCGCCGTCCCCGACCCGGCCACGGGCGGCCGGGCCCGGGTGGTGGCCTCCGGAGCACGGGTGAGGAGGGCTCCGGAGTCCCTCGGCGGCCCCGGCGCGGCCGCGCACATGGGTTCGGCCACGGGCACCGGCGGGGGGTCCGCCGACGGAGGCGGCACGGACAGTGCCCTGGTCACGCTGGCTGTGCCGCGTTCCACGGCGGCGCAGCTGGCCGGGGCGGGCGCGACGGCCCGATTGGCGGTGACCCTCTGGTGAGCCATAGGTTGCTGAGCTGTTTGTTGTACAACCTGCGTGGCAGAGGAGAGTCCCGAAGTGAGTACGGAGAAGGACCCGAGCGTCTGGCAGGGCTTCAAGGCCTTCCTGATGCGCGGGAACGTCGTCGATCTGGCAGTCGCGGTGGTCGTCGGCGCCGCCTTCAGCAACATCGTCAATTCCGTGGTGAAGGGCGTGATCAACCCGGTCGTCGGGGCGATCGGCACCAAGAACCTCGACCACTACAGCTCGTGCCTGAGTTCCAGCTGCAAGGGCGACCAGGGCATCCAGATCATGTGGGGCTCGGTCCTCGGCGCCACCCTGCAGTTCGTGATCACCGCGGCGGTGGTCTACTTCCTGATGGTCCTGCCCATGGCCAAGTTCCTGGCCCGCCAGGAGGCCCGGAAGAAGGCCAAGGACAGCGCGCAGGGGACGCCGGTCGTCGAGGTGACCGAACTGCAGGTCCTCAAGGAGATCCGCGACGAACTGGTCGCGCAGCGCGGCGGCCGGCACGAGCGGGTGTAGCGGTCACGGGCGGACCGGACCGGTGGGACGGACCGTGCCCGTCGGACGGACCACACCGACGGAGCGGACCGGGCCGGCGGGGCCGACCAGGCCGGTGGAGCCGGTGGGGTCTCGGTCTCGGGTGGTTCGGCGGCCCTCGGGGGCGCGGGCGGTGCGGCGGGCCGCAGCGTCACAGGTGGTGCGGCGGCTTCTCGTCGAGGAAGCGCTTGAGGTCGGCGGCGGCGTCGCCGTCCGGACGCTCGCCCCAGCCCCGGTCGGTGTCGTCGGTGGACTGCTGGTTCAGCGGATCGTCGAAGACCAGCGCGCTCTTCGGGTCACGCGGCTCGGGGGCAGTGCTCATGCCTCCAGGGTACGGTCCCCGGCGAACGCGCCCCCCGCGGGATTTTCCGGCGGCCGTCTGGTGTGCTGGGTGCCATGACGTCCAGTTCCGCTTCCGCCCGGGAATCCGGCTCCCCGGAGCCCGCCCGCGTCCCCCCGCCGCTGCGCCCGCTGACCGCGCGCGGGCGACACGAGTCCCACCGGGTCTCCTCACCGCTCGAGCTCTTCTTCGACCTGTGCTTCGTCGTGGCGATCGCGCAGGCGGGCGTCGAGCTGGTCCACGCCGTGGCGGAGGGCCATGCCGGGCAGGGCATCCTGAACTACGCGATGGCGTTCTTCGCCATCTGGTGGGCGTGGATGAACTTCACCTGGTTCGCCTCGGCGTACGACAACGACGACGTGCTCTACCGGGTCGTCACCCTGGTGCAGATCGCGGGCGTGCTGGTGCTGGCGGCGGGCATCTCCCGCGCCTTCGCCCAGCACGACTTCTTCCTGATGTGGCTCGGCTACGTGATCATGCGGGTGGCGATGGCCTCCCAGTGGCTGCGCGCGGCCCGGTGCGCCGAGGGCGCGGAGCGCCGCATGGCGGTCCGCTACGCGACCGGCGTGCTGCTGTGCCAGATCGGCTGGGCGGGTCTGGTGCTCCTGCCGGAACCGGACAGGCCGTGGGTGTTCCTGGTGATGGTGTTCGCGGAGCTGTCGGTGCCGGTGTACGCGGAGAGGGTGCACGCCACCTCCTGGCATCCCCACCACATCGCCGAACGGTACGGACTGTTCACGATCATCGTGCTGGGCGAGACGGTCGCGGCGGCCACGGTCGCGGTGAAGTCGGCCGCGGACGAGCACTTCGCGCTGGGCGAGCTGCTGCCGATCGCGGCGGGCGGCCTGCTGATCGTCTTCTCCGCCTGGTGGATCTACTTCGTGGTGCCGATCCACGGCCATCTGCGCTCCAGCCACGAGTCCTTCCTGTGGGGGTACGGCCACTACCTGATCTTCGCCTCGGCGGCGGCGATCGGCGCGGGGCTGGAGGTGACGGTGGAGCAGGCCGTCGGCAAGAGCCACCTGTCGGCTCTGGAGGCGTCCGCCGCCGTGACCCTGCCGACCGCGCTCTACCTGATCGCCGTCTGGGCGCTGCACGCCCGGCACTTCAAGGTGGGCATCGCCCAGCAGCTCGTCCTGCCGGCCACCGCCCTGCTGGTGATCTGCTGCACCTTCCTGGGCCGGTGGGCGGTGCTCGCGGCAGGTCTCGTCTCCGCCCTCGCCGTGACGACCGGTGTCGTCCTGACCGCGCGGATGGCCGCCGGGCCGGGCGGGGCCGGCTCTGGCGGGGACCGGACGGCGCAGCAGGCGGCCTGACGTCCTCGGCGGTCCCCGGGGTTCCGCGCCCGCGACCGGGCCGGCCGACGGGGAGACTGACGCGCATGACAGTGGACGCTTTGACGGATGTCGCCGGGATGCGGGTGGGCCACGCGACCCGCACGGGCGGCGGGTGGCTCACCGGGACGACGGTCGTGCTGGCCCCGGAGGGCGGTGCCGTGGCCGCCGTGGACGTGCGCGGCGGCGGACCCGGCACCAAGGAGACCGACGCCCTGGACCCCCGCAACCTGGTGCGGACGGTGGAGGCGGTCGTCCTGACCGGCGGCAGCGCGTACGGACTGGACGCCGCCTCGGGGGTGATGGCCTGGCTGGAGGAGCGCGGGCGCGGGGTGCGGGTGGGGCCCGGCCCCACCCACGTGGTGCCGGTGGTGCCCGCGGCCTGTGTGTTCGACCTGGGCCGGGGAGGCGACTTCCGGGCCCGGCCGGACGCGGCCACCGGACGTGCCGCGGTCGAGGCCGCCGCCGCGAGCGCGCCGGGTGCCCCGGTGGCCCAGGGGTGCGTCGGTGCGGGGACGGGAGCGGCCGTGGGGCCGGTCAAGGGCGGGGTGGGCAGCGCGAGCACGGTGCTCGCCTCGGGTGTCACGGTGGCGGCGCTCGTCGTGGCCAACGCGGCGGGATCGGCCGTGGACCCCGAAACCGGGGTGCTGTACGGCGAGTTGTTCCAGGGGCGGGCGGAGTATCCCGACGCGCGGGTGCACGAGGCGGCGCGTCGGCGGCTCGCCGAAGCCGCCGCCCGCAGTGCTCCGCCACCGCTGAACACGACGCTCGCGGTGGTCGCGACCGACGCCGACCTGACGAAGGCCCAGGCGCAGAAACTCGCCGGCACCGCGCACGACGGCATCGCACGCGCCGTCCGGCCGGTGCACCTGCTCGACGACGGGGACACGGTGTTCGCGCTCGCCACCGGCGCGCGCCCGCTCGCCCCCGACCCCGGCTCCCCCGAACGCGACTCAGCCGGCCCCGGCACCGGCTCATCCGGACCCGCCTCGCCCGGCACCGCCCCGTCCGCCCCCGGTTCGGCCGGCTCGCTCGTCCGCGCAGGGGCCCTCGCCCTGAACGACGTGCTCGCCGCCGGAGCGGACGTCGTGACCCGCGCGATCGTACGCGCGGTACGCGCCGCCGAGTCGGTGGACGGACCCGGCGGAACATGGCCGGCCTACCAGGAGTTGTACGGGAGGCAGTGATCCGGGCGCGGTGAGACGAGCCCGGCGACAGGGGGGACAGTGCAGGACATACGGGGCAACCACGCCTGCCGGGCGGGCCGTCGGGCCGGCCGGAGGTCTCATGGGGGCGTCGATTGTCCCGGTTCTGTCACGTGACGGTCTTTCGGCCGAGCCCGCGGGAACCCCGCGAGGGGTCGGCCGCCTCTCTATCCACGCACTGCAGCCAACCACTCACTTCACACGACCTGGAGCAGCCCGTGACAACGCCGGACATAGCAGCGCGGCGCATACTGGGGGCCTGTGCCGCCCTGATGGTCGGCACCCTCACCCTCACCGGATGCGGCGGCGACGCCAAGGCCGACGACGACGGCAAGGGCGGCGGCGGCAAGGACACCGTCAAGACGTCCACGGCCAAGATCGACATCTCGGCCAAGGACGGTTCGACCGGAGCGTCGATCAACGCGACCGGTGTGAAGGTCAGCGACGGGAAGCTGACCGAGGTGAAGATGACCGTCGCCGGTTCGGGCAAGGACGTGCCGGGGTCGATCTCGTCCGACGGCTCCACCTGGAAGCCGAAGGAGCAGTTGGACCGCGGGACGAAGTACCGGATCTCGGCGACGGCGAAGGACGACGGCGGCCGCGTCGCCGCCGCGAACTCCATCTTCACGACGGTCACCACGAAGAACAGCTTCATCGGGACGTACACGCCGGACAACGGCACGACGGTGGGCGTCGGCATGCCGGTGTCGTTCAACTTCGACAAGGTGATCACCGACAAGAAGACCGTGCAGTCGCACATCACGGTGACCTCCAGCAGCGGCCAGCAGGTGGTCGGCCACTGGTTCGGTGCCCAGCGGCTCGACTTCCGCCCCCAGGACTACTGGAAGGCCGGCTCCAAGGTCACGATGAAGATCGACCTGGACGGCGTGCAGGGCGCGAACGGCGTCTACGGCGTGCAGAAGAAGACCGTGAGCTTCACGGTCGGCCGCTCGCAGGTCTCCACGGTCGACGTCAACACGCAGACCATGACGGTCGTCCGCGACGGACAGACCGTCAAGTCGATCCCGGTCTCCACGGGCAGCCCCGAGCACACCACGTACAACGGGCAGATGGTGATCTCGGAGAAGTTCATCCAGACCCGTATGAACAGCCAGACGGTCGGCCTGGGCGGCGAGTACGACATCCCGGACGTGCCGCACGCGATGCGACTGACGACGTCCGGCACCTTCATCCACGGCAACTACTGGTACAACCCGGGCAACCCGCCCTTCGGCAACTCCGGCACCAGCCACGGCTGCGTCGGCCTGCGGGACGCGCGAGGCGCGCAGGGCGACACCCCCGCCAAGTGGTTCTACGACAGCTCGCTCATCGGCGACGTCGTGATCGTGAAGCACTCCCCCGACAAGACGGTCGCCCCGGACAACGGCCTCAACGGCTGGAACATGTCGTGGAGCGAGTGGACCGCCGGAAGCGCCGCCTGACCGCTCCCGACCCGTGACGGCCCCGGAGGGCCCACCGGACACTGGTCCGGCAAGGTGCCGCCGAGTGTGCCAACGGGCCGCTGAGCAGCGGATTTTGACGAAATGCCGGGCCGCACGGGAACTTCTCGTGCGGCCCGGCCGTTTTTCCGCCGTACGTTTTCTCGGTTCCCGGACATGATGTCCTGCCGAGGGGCTACGGTATGCACCCACAAGGTGACATGCAGCAACGCCGGGAGAAACCTTGAGCGTTCCGTACGAGACGACCGCGTACGAGCCACACCGGTCGCCCGAGTCTCCGGAGGAGCAGCTCGCGCGGCTCCTCGGCCGCGCGCTGAACTCCTTCGAGCTGCCCGACGAGACGATCCGCGCACTGGACTGCGCGCTGGCGTACGACGGCTCGCTGCACTCCGCGCACCACAGCGCGGGCCTGCACCGCGAGACGTACCGGCACACCTGGCTGCTCGCCGACGGATCGGCGCTCACCCTCTGGGAGCTGGTGCACAACACCGCCCCCGGCGGCGAGCCGCAGCACGAGGTGTACCTCGACGAGGAGGAGCTGGGCACGGCCACCGGACGGCTGCCGCTGCCGCCGGACGCACCGCGGTTCGAGCAGCCGGTGCTGGTGCAGCTCTCGGCCCTGCCCGCGTCCCGCCACGCGTACGCCCCCGGCGACGCGGCCGACCACGCCCGGCGGCTCCTGCGGCGGGCGGAGAACGCGGACCGGCCCGGCGACGAGACCGCCGCGCTGCTGGAGACGGCGTGCGGACACCGGATCACGCAGGCCTTCGGCCGGCCTTGCCGCGCGGGACGTACCGGCCTCGGTTACTCGCTCTACGAGCACGCCTTCCTGCTGCGGGACGGCGTGGAGGTCTCGCTGTGGGAGGTGGAGCACACGGCGACGCCCGACGGCCGCCACATGTGCGAGGTGTACACCACGCAGAAAGCGGCGCGGGACGCGATGGAGCGGCGGGCGGCCCAGGTCTCCTGAGCGGCCGGGCGGCACGGCCCGGCCGACGGCGCCGGGCGGTCGCGGCGCGGACGACGGGGGCGGCCGGCACGGGCGCACGACGGCGGCGCGGTCGCCCTGGGCGCCGCGCCGCCGGCCGGTGGGCAGTGGGCGGCCGTCAGCGGCCGTCGCTGAGCCGGCGTACCAGACCGGCGAAGGCGTCCCGCTCCGCCGGGGTCAGTTCGACGTACTCCCGGTGGGGGCCGGAGGCGCGCTGGGCGGGCAGGGCGCGCAGAGCGGCCGGGTGCGGTCTGCGGCGGATCTCGAACCGGAGACCGAAGCGGTAGCCGGCGAGGCCGACGGCGCACAGGAGGATCAGCACGGCGGGCAGGACCACACCGAACCAGACCAGGAACGGGACGTGCTCAGGCATGTCTCAAGTGAACACCACGGTCCGGGACGTTGGCCCCGGACCGTGACGTATCTCGCAGGTGACGTGAACTACTCACAGCACCCCAAACGGACAGGATGCGGTCGGCGCGGTCAGGCCGCCACCGGCTGCTTGCCGTGTTCCGGCGTGGTCCGCCCGCCCTCGTCGCCGTCCGCCGCGCCCGCGTCCGCACCGCCCTGCCGGGACGCCCGCAGCGTCTTCAGGGCCACCACCAGCGCGGTGGTGGCGCAGACGCCGGCCGCGACGGCGATCAGGTAGAAGAACGGGTTCCCGATCAGCGGGACGACGAAGATGCCGCCGTGCGGGGCGCGCAGCGTGGCGCCGAAGGTCATCGACAGGGCGCCGGTGAGCGCGCCGCCGACCATCGAGGCGGGGATCACGCGCAGCGGGTCGGCCGCCGCGAACGGGATGGCGCCCTCGGAGATGAAGGAGGCGCCCAGCACCCAGGCGGCCTTGCCGTTCTCGCGTTCGGTGTGCGTGAAGAGCCGGCCGCGCACGGTCGTGGCCAGGGCCATCGACAGCGGCGGCACCATGCCCGCCGCCATCACCGCGGCCATGATCTTCATCGCGGAGTCGCTCGGATCCGAGACCGCGATCCCGGCGGTGGCGAAGGTGTAGGCGACCTTGTTGACGGGACCGCCGAGGTCGAAGCACATCATCAGGCCAAGCAGCGCGCCGAGCAGGACGGCGTTGCTGCCGGTGAGGCCGTTCAGCCAGTCGGTCATGCCCTTCTGCGCGGTGGCGATGGGTTTGCCGATGACCACGAACATCAGGAACCCGACGACCGCCGAGGAGATCAGCGGGATCACCACCACCGGCATGATGCCGCGCAGCGCCGCCGGGATGCGGACCTTCTGGATGGCCATCACCACGCCGCCCGAGATCAGGCCGGCCGCCAGGCCGCCCAGGAAACCCGCGTTGATCGTGAGGGCGATCGAGCCGCCGACGAAGCCCGGGACCAGTCCGGGCCGGTCGGCCATGCCGTAGGCGATGTAGCCCGCCAGCACCGGGACGAGGAAGGCGAAGGCCACCCCTCCGATCTGGAACAGCAGTGCCGCCCAGCTGTCGGCCTGGGTCCAGACGAAGTGGTCCATGACCGACGGCGCCTTGTTGATCCGGTACCCGCCGATCGCGAAGCCGAGGGCGATCAGCAGGCCGCCCGCCGCGACGAAGGGCACCATGTAACTGACGCCGGACATCAGCCACTTGCGCAGCTTCGTGCCGTAACCCTCCCCCGCCTCACCGGCCCGTTCGACCGGCGTGCCGCCGGGTGCCGCCGCCGCGCTCACCTCGCCCCGCGCGGCCTTGCGGCGCACCTCTCCGATCAGCTCGCCGGGCCGGTTGATGCCCGCCTTGACGCCGACGTCGACGGTCGGCTTCCCGGCGAAGCGGTCCTTGTCCCGTACGGGGACGTCGTGGGCGAAGATCACGCCGTCGGCCGCCGCGATCACGGCCGGGTCGAGCCGGGTGAACCCGGCCGAGCCCTGCGTCTCGACGACCACTTCGACGCCCGCCTCGCGGCCCGCGTTCTCCAGCGACTCGGCCGCCATGTAGGTGTGCGCGATACCGGTGGGGCAGGAGGTGACGGCGACGATCCGGAACGCGGGCGCGGACGGGGACGCGGGTTCGGCCCCGGGGGCGGACGGGGTGGCGGAGGTGCCCGTCGCGGCGCCGGCGGAGGCCGCCGCCGGCGCCGCGACGGAGTCTCTGGTGTCCCCGGAGGTCCCGGGGGGCTGCGGCTTCTCCGAGACCTCCGGGTTATCCGAGGCCTCCGAGTCGGTGGTACGGCTCTCGGCAGCCGTACGGCTCCGTGCGCTCACGCCCGTCCCGGCGGAGGCCGCCGGGCTCTCGTCGCCGCGGATCAGCGCCGCCGCCGCTGCCGCGTCGCCCGCCGACCGCAGCGCGTCGGTGAACCCGGTGTTCATCAGCTGCCGGGCCAGCGAGGACAGGATGGTCAGATGGGCGTCGTCGGCGCCCGCGGGAGCGGCGATCAGGAAGATCAGGTCGGCGGGGCCGTCCGGTGCGCCGAAGTCGATCCCGGAGGCGCTGCGTCCGAAGGCGAGCGTCGGCTCGGTGACGTGCGCGCTGCGGCAGTGCGGGATGCCGATGCCGCCGTCGAGACCGGTCGGCATCTGCGCCTCGCGGGCGGCGACGTCCGCGAGGAAGCCGTCCAGGTCGGTCACCCGGCCCTGGGCCACCATGCGTTCGGCGAGGGCGCGTGCCGCCGCCTCCTTGGTGTCGGCGGACAGGTCGAGGTCGACCAGGTCCGCGGTGATCATGTCACTCATCGCGGGCTCCTTAGCGCGCGTATCGCCCGGGCGGCGGGATGGGCGCGGACGGGGGTGGGGACGGGGGGCGGGGGCGAGGGTGCCGCTGCGGGGGCGGGGGTGCGGCCGCGGCGGGCGGGCGTGCTGCCGCCGGGGGCGGGAGCGGTGAGCGGGGCGAGGTCAGCGGGGGTCACGGTGGCGGCGGTCATGACACGGGCTCCGTGAGGGCGCGGTCCACGGGCACCTCGGCGGTGACCGTGACCGCCGCCGGGTCCAGGTCTTCCGGGCCGGGCATCACACTGCCGGGCAGCCGGACGGCGGCGGCGCCGTGCGCGACGGCCGAGGCCAGGGCCCGCGGGCCGGAGCCGCCGGCGATGAGGAAGCCGGCCAGCGAGGAGTCGCCCGCACCGACGTTGCTGCGGACGGCGGCGACGCGCGCGCTGCCGTACCAGACGCCCGCGTCCTCGACGAGCAGTTGCCCGTCGGCGCCCAGGCTCGCCAGTACGGTCCGGGCGCCCAGGCCGCGCAGCTCCTCGGCTGCCTTGACCGCGTCGCCCACCGTGGCCAGCGGACGTCCCACGGCCTGCGCCAGTTCCTCGGCGTTGGGCTTGACCACGTCCGGCCCCTCGCGCAGCGCCGCCAGGAGAGCGGGTCCCGAGGTGTCCAGCGCGATCCGTACACCGGCGGCGTGCGCCCGCGCGACCAGGTCGGCGTACCAGGAGGGCGCGAGCCCCCGCGGCAGGCTGCCGCAGCAGGCGATCCAGTCGGCGGCGCGCGACCGGCCCCGTACGGTCTCCAGCAGCGACTCCTGCTCGGCGCGGGTGAGTTCGGGGCCGGGCGCGTTGATCTTCGTCAGGACGCCGTCCGCCTCCGCGAGGGCGATGTTGGAACGGGTCGCCCCGGCGACGGGGACCGGCGCGACCTCGATGCCCTGTGCGTCGAGCAGTTCGGCGACGAGTGCGCCGGGCGCACCACCGAGGGGCAGGACGGCGACCGTGCGCCGTCCGGTGGCGGCGACGGCGCGCGAGACGTTGACACCCTTGCCGCCCGGGTCCACCCGCTCGCCGGTGGCCCGGACGACCTCGCCGCGGCTCAGGGAGGGGACCTCGTAGGTGCGGTCCAGGGACGGGTTGGGGGTGACGGTGACGATCATGCGCGTACTACTTCCGTGCCGCCGCCCTCGATGGCGGCCGCGTCCTCGGGGCTCAGCCCGCTGTCGGTGATCAGCAGGTCCACGTCGCTCAGACCGCCGAAGCGGGCGAAGTGCTCCTGGCCGTGCTTGGTGGAGTCGGCGAGCAGCACCACGCGGCGGGCCGCGGCGACCGCCGCGCGCTTGACCGCCGCCTCGGCGAGGTCGGGGGTGGTCAGGCCGTGTTCGGCGGAGAAGCCGTTGGCGGCGACGAACAGCACGTCGGCGCGGATCTCGCCGTAGGCCCGCAGCGCCCAGGCGTCCACGGCGGCGCGCGTACGGTGCCGTACGCGCCCGCCGACGAGGTGGAGCTGGAGGCCGGGGTGGTCGGCGAGACGGGCGGCGATGGGCAGGGAGTGCGTGACGACGGTGAGGTCGCTCTCCAGGGGCAGGGCGGCGGCCAGGCGGGCCACCGTCGTACCGGCGTCGAGGATCAGCGTGCCCTCGGCGGGGAGTTCGGCCAGGGCCGCCTTGGCGATGCGGTCCTTCTCGTCGGCCGCCGTGGACTCGCGCTCGGTGAGGTCCGGCTCGAAGTCGAGGCGGCCGGCCGGGATGGCTCCGCCGTGCACCCGGCGCAGCAGGCCGGCCCGGTCGAGGGCCTTCAGGTCGCGGCGGATCGTCTCCGCGGTCACCTGGAACTCCTCGGCGAGCGAGACGACGTCCACCCGGCCGCCGTCACGGGCGAGCCGGAGGATCTCCTGCTGCCGCTCCGCTGCGTACATGTCCGTTTGCCTCCGACCGATGCCCGAATTTGTGGTTTCTCTCGGAGGCTACGCCGGGATGTCCGCGAAGTAAACAGGTTCGGGCGCAAGTGGGCACGTTCGGGCGGCACGGGGGACGGCCTTGGGGGCACCGCGTTCTCCCGGGTACGGCGAAGGGCCCGGTACCTTCCCCGGTACCGGACCCCGCAGACCGTCCCACCGCTCAGCCGACGAGTTCCCGCTCCCGGGTCCCGGACGCGAGGTCCTCGCCGCCCTCGCCGCCGGACCCGTCCGCCCCCTCGGCGCCCGCCGCGCCCTCCACGTGCTGGACCGGCCGCCCGGGCAGCGCGGCCATGAGGACGAAGATGACGCCCAGGACCGCGGCCACCCACCACAGGGCGTGCTGGAAGGCGTCGACGAAGGCCGGGCCCACCTGCGCCGGGGTCAGCCGGTCACCGATCACGCCGAAGAACACGACCGACACCAGACCGAGCCCCAGCGCGTTGCCCATCTGCTGCACGGTGTTGATCAGACCGGAGGCCGACCCCGCGTGCTCCCGCGGCACGCCGGAGAGGACCGCGTCCGTCAGCGGAGCCACGATCAGGCCCATGCCCACCCCCATGACGACCAGCGGAAGCGCCATCCGCCAGGGGGTGATGTGCAGGCCGTAGCGGCCGGACTCCCAGATGTAGAGCAGCACGCCGGCGGCCATGAGCAGGGCGCCCGCCTGGAGCACCTTGCGGCCGAAGCGCGGGACCAGCTTCTGCACGGACATGCCCGCCGCCACGGACACCGCGAGGGAGAACGGGACACCGGTCAGCCCCGCCCGCAGCGGGCTCCAGCCCAGGCCGATCTGCATGTACAGCGTCCAGACCAGGAAGAACACGCCCAGCGCGACCCCGAAGACCGTCTGCACGGCGATGCCCGCCGCGAAGCTCTTCACCCGGAACAGCGACAGTTCGACCAGCGGGGAGCCGTCGCGCGCCGCCTTGCGCCGCTCGTACGCCACGAGCGCCGCGAACACCACCAGCGCGCCCGCCATCGACGCGTACCCCCACAGCGGCCAGCCCAGCTCACGGCCCCGGGTCAGCGGGTAGAGCAGCATCAGCAGACCGAGCGTCACGAGGGCGACGCCGACGAGGTCCAGTTTCAGCGCGCGCGGCGCCCTGGACTCGGTGATGAACCGGCTGCCGAGCAGCAGGGCCGCCACACCCACCGGAAGGTTGATCAGGAAGATCGGCCGCCATTCGAGGCCGAACAGGTTCCACTCCGTCAGCAGCGCGCCGAGCAGCGGCCCGGAGACCGCGCCCAGCCCGACGATCGCGCCGAACAGGCCGAAGACCTTGCCGCGTTCGTGCGCCGGGAAGGTGGCGTGCACGATCGACAGCACCTGCGGGACCATCATCGCCGCCATGGCGCCCTGGAGGATGCGGGAGGCGACCAGCATCTCGGGGTTCACCGCGAAGCCGCACAGCGCGGAGGCGAGGGTGAAGCCCCCGATGCCGAGGAGGAACAGCCGCTTGCGGCCGTGGATGTCCCCGAGCCGTCCGCCGGTGATCAGCCCGGCCGCGAAGGCGAGGGCGTAACCGGCGGTGATCCACTGGATCTGGCTGAAGGACGCACCGGCGTCCTTCTGGATGGACGGTATGGCGATGTTGACGATCGTGACGTCCACGAGGTCCATGAAGGCCGCGGTCATCACGATCGCCAGCGCGAACCAGCGGCGGCGGTCTGCCGCCCGCACCGCGCTGCTGACGAGGGTTTCGCTGGAGGTCATGCCGACAAGCTAATCGGACAATAGGTCAGATCGTGTCCTAGATGTGCGGCATCCTCGGACGTATGACGACGGACACTCCGGCACGGCTCCTCCAGCTCCTGTCCCTGCTCCAGACCCCCCGCGAGTGGCCCGGCGGCGAACTGGCCGAGCGGCTCGGGGTGTCCCGGCGGACCGTCCGGCGCGACGTCGACCGGCTGCGCGAACTGGGCTACCCGGTGCAGGCGACCATGGGCTCCGACGGCGGGTACCGGCTGGTCGCGGGCAAGGCGATGCCGCCGCTCGTGCTCGAGGACGAGGAGGCCGTGGCCATCGCGGTCGGACTGCGGGCCGGGGCCGGGCACGCGATCGAGGGGATGGACGAGGCGTCGGTGCGGGCGCTGGCGAAACTGGAGCAGGTGCTGCCGGCCCGGCTGCGCCACCGCGTCTCCACGCTCCAGGCCGCCACCACACCGCTCACCAGCGGAGACGGGGCCTCCGTCACGCCCGAGACGCTGACCGTGATGGCCTCGGCGGTCGCCGGGCGGGAGCGGCTGCGCTTCGCCTACCGCGCCGGTGACGGCACCGGCACCCGGCGCCTGACGGAGCCGTACCGGCTGGTGTCGACCGGACGCCGCTGGTACCTCGTCGCCTACGACCTGGACCGGGCCGACTGGCGGACGTTCCGCGTCGACCGGGTCAGCGAGCCCTTCCCCACCGGTGCCCGCTTCGCCCCACGCGAGCTGCCCACCGGGAGCGCGGCGGAGTACCTGCGCCGCTCGATGCAGCGGCGGCAGGAGACGTACACCTTCGCGGTCACCTTTCCCGAGTCCGCCGAGACGGTCGCCGCACGGCTGCCCGGCTGGTTCGGCACACCGGAGCCCCTGCCGGACGGCGGCTGCCGGCTCCGCGCGACGGTCGGCGACCGGGTGGAGTGGCTCGCCGTGCGGCTGGCCATGCTGGGCTTCGAGTTCACGGTGCGCGAGCCACAGGAACTCGTGGAGTGCGTACGGACGTTGGGGGCGCGGATGACGCGGGCGGCGGGGGCCGGGCCGGAGAGCGGAGCGGCGGAGGGCGGGGCGTAGGCCGGGACGGGTGGGCCGGGGGCCGGCGGGCTCGGACGGACTCAGGGGCACTCAGGGCGACTCAGGGGTGGGTGCCCCAGGGGAAGTCCCGCAGGGCCGCCAGATTGCGCAGGGCCAGAGCGGCCGGGCCGTCCGGGCCGGTGGGCGGCGCCTCACCGGTCGCCCAGGCTTCCACGGCCACGCGCACGGCGGCACTCGCCACGGCCGCCGAGAAGCGGAGGTCGGGCCCGGGCAGGGAGAGCCCGGGAGCCGGGAGGAGCGGCTCGGGAGCCGGGAGGGGTGGTTCCGCTGCCGGCGTCGGCTGGTGTCCGGGCGCGGGGACGGGAGGTTCCGAGGCCGTGCGGTGTTCCGGTGCCGACCGGCCTTCGGGTGCCGAACTGAGTTCGGGTGCCGAGCGGAGTTCGAGGATCCGGGCCAGCTCGCGTTCCGACTCCTGGCAGACCTCGGCCCAGACCTTGCGCACCGCCGGACTGCTCCCGGCCAGGCGGATGAGCGTGCGCGCCCACTGCCAGGAGATCGCCGAGACCCCCGAGCCGGGGGTGAAGGTGTGCCGCACCGCGTGGGCCAGCGCCTCCGGGACCGTGAGCTGCGCGGGGGCTGCCCGGACCGCGTCCCTCCACCGCTCGGCGCCCGCCGCGTAACAGGGCGCCACGGCCTCTTCCTTGGTGGCGAAGTAACGGTAGAAGGTCCGTGGGGCGACCCCCGCCGCCTGGGCGATGTCCTCGGCGCGGGTGGCACGCAGTCCCCGGGTCATGAAGAGGCGGGCCGCCGCGAGGGCGATCTCCATACGGGTGGCGGCCTTGCGGCGCTCGGTCAGCGAAAGGGCCGGGGAGGCAGGCTGGGGAAGGGGCCCGGAAAGGGACTTGCGGTCAGCGGGGGTGGGACTCGTCACCTCGGCAGATTATGCCGGTGTGGCAGAATCTGCCATCTGGCGGGTCACCCCGGGGTTCAGGTCCGGGGTGCCCCGCCTCCCCGGCCTGCCCGGCACGCCCCGCCGACCGGGCTCCGCAGGGAGTTTTCCTGGCTGCCGTACGGGGGCCACCGGGCCACCCCGTACCCCGTGCCGTTCCCGTCGTCCACGAGGCCGCTGTACGAGAGGCCGCCGCGGGAGAGGCCGGCAGAGGCCGCCGCGGGAGAGGCCGGCAGAGGCCGCCGCGGGAGAGGCCGGCAGAGGCCGCCGCGGGGGAGCCAGCCGTACGGCCCCGTCGTACTGACGACAGCCGCACGCCGTCGTACGGATCGGCCCCCAGCCTTCCTCGGCCCCCCTCCGGAGGGCAATGGAGCCGGGCTCCGGCGCCCGGGGGAAGGCGCCGAAGCCCGGCTCTGGGAAGGTCCCGGCGCCGGGGGGAGTGCGTCGGGACGTGGTCTGCGGGCACCGCCCGGCCTGCCGCACGGTGCGATGCGATGTCGTGTCGTGGAGTGCCGCTCGGGCCGTGACTCCGGGCCCGGAAGGGTTGTTCCCGGCGCGCCGCCCCTTGAAGCGACGCTCCACAGCCATGTTTGCGCGGGCTTGCGCCACCAGGCGTACGCGGTCTGAGTGGGCCGGTGGCATACGCGCCCCGGCGGGCCCGGCATACCCCGGCTCCCGCCGCGGCCGGGGGTGCCCCGCGCGGGGGCACTCCCGTCCGGCCGGGTGTCACGCCGCGGCGTCGAAGCCCGTGTCGCGGGCCAGCTTCTTCAGCTCCAGCAGTGCGTGCTTCTCGATCTGGCGGATGCGCTCGCGCGTCAGGCCGTGCTCCTTGCCGACCTCGGTCAGCGTGCGCTCCCGGCCGTCCTCGATGCCGTACCGCATCTTGATGATCGACGCCGTGCGCTGGTCGAGGCGGCCGATCAGGTCGTCCAGCTCCTCGCTGCGCAGCAGGGTCAGAACCGACTGCTCGGGCGAGACCGCGGAGGTGTCCTCCAGCAGGTCGCCGAACTGCGTCTCACCCTCGTCGTCCACCGACATGTTCAGCGAGACCGGGTCGCGGGCCCAGTCGAGCACGTCCGAGACGCGCTCGGGCGTCGAACCCAGCTCGGCGGCGATCTCCGCGGGCTCCGGGTCGCGGCCGTTCTCCCGGTTGAACTCGCGCTGGACGCGGCGGATGCGGCCCAGCTCCTCCACCAGGTGGACGGGCAGCCGGATCGTGCGCGACTGGTCCGCTATCGAGCGCGTGATCGCCTGGCGGATCCACCAGGTGGCGTACGTCGAGAACTTGAAGCCCTTGCGGTAGTCGAACTTCTCCACCGCACGCACCAGGCCCGCGTTGCCCTCCTGGATCAGGTCGAGCAGGGGCAGGCCGCTGCGCGGGTAGCGGCGGGCGACCGCGACGACCAGACGCAGGTTGGAGCGGATGAACACGTCCTTGGCCCGCTCGCCGTCGGCGACCAGGGCCTCCAGCTCCTCACGACTGGCGTCGGCCGGGGACTCCTCGTACCCGTCGAGGATCTGCCGCGCGAACACACCCGCCTCGATGACCTGGGACAGCTCGACCTCCTTGGCGGCGTCGAGCAGCGGTGTGCGCGCGATCTCGTCGAGGTACATGCCGACCAGGTCGCGGTCGGCGATCTCGCCGCCATGGACGCGAACACTGCGTGCCGCGTCGGCCGTCTCGCCGGTGGCGGACTTTCGACGGGCGACGGCACGGGTTGCCATGCGTGCTCCCTTGCGATGGTGTGTCAGCGGGTGGTCCACAGGACGCTCGGCACTCTCTGGGGGGACTCTCCTCGGGTGCCCCGCATCCGATGGGAACAACGACTTGAAACCGGACAGAATTCCCAACCCGCCCGCCGATTTTTCTGATCATGCAGTACCCTGTCCCGCCACGCCGGGTCTCGCGCTGCGGCAGGGGTCGCGGAGCCGCAGGTCAGGGTGGGAGTCGCGCCCTCCCCGAACCGCCCGACCCCCCGTCGGCGGCCCGTCGCATGAGACACCCGTCACACGGATATCGCAGTCCCCGCAGCGGAAGAGCGTCATCCTCGGTCGCCCCTCCACCCTCATGGACGGGCGGCGCCGCCCGAAGGTTGCCGCAAATCCCGGATCTCGGGAGATTCCCGGACACCGCCCGCCACGGCCCGGACCCGGCTGACACCCGGGCCCGGCGGACACTTCATCCGGACGGAAGCCCCGACCGGACGGACCGACGCCCCGACCGGACGGAAACCCAGGCCGGACGGAACCCCTGACCCGACGGGCGCCTCCGCCGGGCGGATACCCTGCCGGGCGGGAACGCCGACCGAACGGACGTCCCGACCGGCCGGACACCGGCCGGACACCTCAGCCGAACTGAACCGACCGCTTCGCCATTCCCATCCAGAAGCCGTCGATCACCGACCGCTGCGCGTCCAGCTCTCCCGCGGCCTCCGCCGCGCCCATGGTCACGAACAGCGGGGCGAAGTGCTCGGTGCGCGGGTGGGCGTACCGTCCGGCCGGGGCCTTGTCGAGGAAGTCCAGCAGGGCGTCCCAGTCGCGGGCCTCCAGGGCGCGCCTGCCCCAGTCGTCGAACTCGGAGGACCAGCTCGGCACACCCTCGCCGGTGTACCGCAGGGCGGCGAGGTTGTGGGTGAAGAAGCCGGAGCCGACGATCAGCACGCCCTCGTCGCGCAGGGGCGCCAGCCTGCGGCCGATGTCCATGAGCTTCACCGGGTCGAGGGTCGGCATGGAGACCTGCAGGACGGGGATGTCGGCGTCGGGAAACATCTCGACGAGCGGGACGTACGCGCCGTGGTCCAGGCCCCGGTCGGGCACGTCCTGCACGGGCAGGCCGGGGCCGCGCAGCAGCTTGCGCACCCGTTCGGCGAGTCCGGGGGCGCCGGGAGCGGCGTACCGCACCCGGTAGTAGTGCTCGGGGAAGCCCCAGAAGTCGTAGACGAGAGGGACCGTCTCCACGGCGCCGAGGGCGAGCGGGGCCTCCTCCCAGTGGGCGGAGACGACGAGGATCGCCCGGGGGCGCGGCAGCGCGGCGGACCAGGCGGCGAGCTGGCCGGGCCACACGGGGTCGTCGGCGAGCGGCGGGGCGCCGTGGCTGAGGTAGAGGGCGGGCATGCGCTCCGGGGCGGTGGTCATGGCGGCGGCTTTCTGGTGGCGGCGGACGCGGACGGGAGGGGGGCCGGCCGGCGGCTCGAGGGGCCCGGGCCGCCGAAGCCGGAAGCTGACTCCTTGAACTTTAAAGCTCTCTCGGCCCACTCTACGCCCGACTTTGTTTAACTTTCAATGAGTGGCCTCGTACAGTGGACCACATGAACACGGCACCCGTTTCCGCGCCCTGCTCCGCCCAGGAGGCCTCCGACCACGACCAGCGCTGGCTCACCGCGGGGGAACAGCGCGTCTGGCGCGCCTACCTCCACGCCACGACGCTCCTGGAGGACCACCTCGACCGCCAGCTTCAGCGCGACGCGGGCATGCCGCACATCTACTACGGCCTCCTCGTCCAGCTCGCCGAGGCGCCGCGCCGCCGGCTGCGCATGACCGAGCTGGCCATGAACGCCAAGATCACCCGTTCCCGCCTCTCGCACGCCGTCGCCCGCCTGGAGAAGAACGGCTGGGTCCGCCGCGAGGACTGTCCCTCCGACAAGCGCGGCCAGTTCGCGGTCCTCACCGACGAGGGCGCCGACGTGCTGCGGCGCACCGCCCCCGGCCACGTGGCCGCCGTACGGCAGGCCCTGTTCGAGCGGCTCAGCCCCGAACAGCAGAAGTCCCTCGGCGAGATCATGCAGATCGTCGCCGAGGGACTCCAGCCGAACGAAGCGGGCGCGGACCTGCCCTGGCTGCGCTGAGGCGCCAGGACAGGCACCCGGAGGCGGGGTGGTGCGTCAGTGGGCGATGACCGGCACCGCCACGTGCTCCTCGGCGCCCTCACCGGAGGCGGAACCGGAGCCGGTCACCATGGTGGTGCCCGGTCGTCCCGCGTTGACGAAGGTCAGCGCGATCACCGCGGCCAGCACGAGGATGCCGACGGCGAACCAGATGGCGCTGGTGTACCCGTGCACCAGACCCTGCACCTGCACCAGCTGCTGCCCCGGCCGGGTGGTGCCCGCGGCCGCCATGTGGTCCTTGATGTAGGACGCGGTCGCGGAGGAGGCGATCGTGTTCAGCAGCGCCGTACCGATGGCGCCGCCCACCTGCTGCGAGGTGTTGACCATCGCCGAGGCGACACCGGCGTCACGCGGCTGTACGCCCTGGGCGGACAGCGACATGGCCGGCATGAACGCCGTACCCATGCCGAGACCGAGCAGCAGCATCGCGGGCAGCAGCAGGGCCGGGTAGGAGGTGTCGGTCTTCAGCTGGGTCAGCAGCAGCATGCCGACGGCGGCGACCAGGAAGCCGGGGCCCATCAGGAGCCGGGCCGGGACCCGGGTCATCAGCCGGGCACCGATCTGCGTGGAGCCGGTGATCATGCCCGCGATCATCGGGAGGAAGGCGAAACCGGTCTTGACCGGCGAGTAGCCCTTCACGATCTGCAGGTAGTAGGTCAGGAAGAGGAACAGGCCGAACATGCCGATGATCGCCAGGCCCAGCGAGAGGTAGACACCGCCGCGGTTGCGCTCGGTGACCACGCGCAGCGGCAGCAGCGGGGCCCGCATCCGCGACTCGACGAGCACGAAGGCGACGAGCAGCACGGCCGAACCGACGAACATGGAGATGGTCAGGGCGTCGCTCCAGCCGGCGGACTCGGCGCGGGTGAACCCGTAGACCAGCGCGACCAGGCCGAGGGTCGAGAGGATCACACCGGGGATGTCCAGCGGCGAGCGGTTGCGGCCGCCGGCCGGCTCACGGATGACGAAGTACGCACCGGCCGCGGCGACCACGGCGAACGGGATGTTCACGAAGAACGTCCAGCGCCAGTCCAGGTACTCGGTGAGGAAACCGCCGAGGATCAGGCCGACGGCACCGCCACCGCCGGCGATCGCACCGTAGATGCCGAACGCCTTGGCGCGTTCCTTGGCGTCGGTGAACATCACCGCGAGCAGGGACAGCGCGGCCGGCGCGAGCAGCGCGCCGAAGGCACCCTGCAGCGCACGGGAACCGAACAGCAGGGCACCGCTCGTGGCCGCGCCGCCGAGCGCGGAGGCCGCGGCGAAACCGGTCAGACCGACCACGAAGGCGCGCTTGCGGCCCCACAGGTCGGCGATACGGCCACCGAAGAGGAGGAGCCCGCCGAAGGCGAGGGCGTAGGCCGTGACGACCCACTGACGGTTGCCGTCGGAGATACCCAGGTCCTTCTGGGCCGAGGGAAGGGCGATGTTCACGATGGTGGCGTCGAGGACGACCATCAGCTGGGCGAGCGCTATGAAGACGAGCGCCTTCCAGCGGTTGGCGTCACCGGACTTCTCCAGGACGCCGGGAGCCTTTGCGGCTGTTTCGGACATGGGTGTACCCACTTCAGGACTTCGTGACGGAAAAAGGGTGTCGAAAGGCGCACCGACGGTCTTCGGGTGTCCGAAGGCCTTCGGAGGAAGACGGAACAGACTTCTGAGGGAGAAGCGAGAAGGAGAGGGAGCAGGAAGGAAGGCCGGCGGGCGGCGCGGAGGAACGGGAACGGGAACGGCAGGCCCGGCGGAGGCAGGGAGCAGGTCCCCGGCCCCCGGACAAAACGGCGGTCGGTCGGGCGAGGCGGTGCCGGTCCGGACGGTGGACGAGGCGGTGCCGGTCGGTCAGGCCTGGCGGAGAGCCTCCATGGTCAAGGGCGTACCCGGCAGGGCGGAACGGGCGGGAGCCCGCAGCCCGTCCAGGAACAGCTGCAGATGGCGGTGGACGAAGCGGTCGTGGGTGAGACAGCCGGTGCCGGCCGGCGGGCGGCTGAGCTGGGCCGCGGCGACCATCAGGTCACCGACGCCCACATCGGCGCGCAACTGCCCGGCCGCCTTGGCGCGGTCCATGACCTCCTCGACGAGGTGTTCGACCCGGTGGCGCGAGGCCACCAGATCGGGGTGGTTCTGGTCGAAGGTGCTGCAGACCATCGGGCAGAGCGCGCTGATCCGCTCGTCGGCGGCGGCGTGCACGAAGCGCGACAGCGCCTCGAAGGCGTCGCCGGTCTCCGCGAGCGCCTGCTCGGCCGCCTCCGCCGTACGGTCCATCACGGAGCAGACGACCTCGCGGACGAGGGCGTCGCGGTCCGGGAAGTTGCGGTACAGCGTGGCGTTGCCGACGCCGGCCCGGCGGGCGATCTCGTCGAGCGGCACCTCGGGGCCGTCCTCGACGAACATCTCGCGGGCGGCGGTGACGATCCGCTCCCGGTTGCGCAGGGCGTCGGCGCGCGGCCTGGTCGCCTTGCGCGCTGCGGGGTTCGCGATCGTCGCGGCAGGCACGGCTTCTCCTTCTGGTCCTCGGGCCGCCTGATCGGTCGATCCGGCGGTCGTGGTCGGTGTCGGTGTCAGTGGGGCGATCCGGGGAGCGGATCCCCGTTTCGCTCGTACACAGGGCTAAACGGGGAAGAGGTCCCCGGATATTTCCCGCTCCCTAAAAGATTCTTCGTGACCTGGGTCACATCCAACTGGCCCTGTCCTTTCCCACGACGGGACCGCGCGTCCCACGACCGGCCCGCTCCAGCGCGCGCCCGCCGCGCCCCCGACACAGGGTGATCGAAAGGGTGCAGCCGGAGACGAGACCGGTGACCGCCTGGCGCGAACCGGTGCGGAGCCGGTGCCGCGCGGCGCGAGACCGGCGGCTGCCTGGAGCGAAAGGTCCACGCATGCCGCCGCAGCCGCAGCCGCCCCGCCGCCGGACAGACCGCACGCACCGGCCCCGCGGCGCGGACCTCGGCGGGACGAACGCCGGCGCGGCGGGCCCCGGCACAGGAGCGGTCGCGGCGGCGGGCAGCGACACCGGCACCGGCACCGGAGCAGCCGCGGCTACGGGCAGCGCGAGGACGGGCACCGCAAAGGCGGGCTCCGCGAGGACGGGCACCGGCGGGGCAGGCACCGGCCCGGCGGGGGGAACGAACCGTACGCTGGGCGCGCCCACCGCCGCCGCCCCGGAGGCCACAGCGGAGGCCGCAGCGGACGGCAGGGACGAAACCCGCCCCATACCGCCCCGCACGACCAGCCCCATATCCGGCCCGCCGTCCGGCCCTACTGCTCCTGCTCCTACGCCCACGCCCGCACCCCGCACCGACGCGAACTGCATACGTGCTCCCCGCCCACGCGCTCACCGCATACGTACTCGTCGCATACGCACCCGTCTCGCCCGTACCCGGCTCATACCTGCCTGGCCCATACGCACGCGCCCCCGGCTCACCCGCCGTACCGCCGCCTTCGCCTCCGTCACCGCACTGACCCTCGCCGTCAGCACCGCGGGGGCCGCACACCTCACGGCCGGCGTCACGGCGCCCGGAGCCGGGGCTTCCGCCCTGTCCCGCGTCCCCGCGCTGGCCCCCTGCCTGATCAGCGGCGCCCGCACCGTGCAGATGACGGAGGGCGTCCCCACCGCGGGCGGGTACGCCCGCTCCACCGGCACCGTGCACGCCCTGACCCTGATGATCGACTTCTCCGACGCCCCCGGCGACGGCAGCGCGCTCGACCGCTTCCACGAGTTCTTCCCGCAGACCCAGGAGTGGTTCCGCACCGCCTCCTACGGGCGCCTCGACTACCGCCCCGAGACCCCGATCACCCACTGGCTGCGCATGCCGAAGCCGTTCAAGGAGTACGGGATCGAGCGCGGCGCCCCCTTCGACCCGGGCTACCGCAAACTCGTCCAGGACATCGTGGCGGCGGCCGACCCGACGGTGAACTTCCGGGACTACGACCTGCTGAACGTGCTGATGACCCCGAACGCCGGCCCCTCGGCCCTGGACACCGTCCTGTCCGTCACCTTCGCGGGCAACCCGGACGCACCGGTCGCCGATGGCGTCCCCATCGCCAACGCGTCCTTCGTCTACTCCCGCCAGGACGACGGCTCCGGCACCTACGACCGCACCGGCTACCGGGTGCTGCCCCACGAGAACGGCCACGTCTTCGGCCTGCCCGACCTCTACACCCAGGAGGGCGGCGGCGCGGTCGGCCACTGGGACATCATGAGCGAGGACTGGGGCGCCGACAACGACCTGCTCGGCTGGCACAAGTGGAAGCTGGGCTGGCTGGACGCCGACCAGGTGAGCTGCGCGAGCAGGCACGGCTCGGCCGAGTACACGCTGACCCCGCTGGAGCGGGCGAGCGGCCCCAAACTGGTCTTCGTCCCCCTCGACGGCAGCACCGGTTACGCCCTCGAACTGCGCACCCGCGAAGGCAACGACGAGACGGTGTGCCGCCCGGGCATCCTCATCTACAAGGTGAACGCCGGCGTGGACACCGGCCGCGGCCCCGTCACCGTCTACGACGCCCACCGCAACTCCGGCGGCTGCACCCGCAGCCCCAACGTGCAGGCCGAACTCTCCGACGCCCCCTTCGCCCCCGGCGAGACGTTCAAGGACCCCCAGTCGAAGATCCGCATCGACGTGGCGGCGGCGGACCTGGACGGGAACTACCGGGTACGGGTGACGCGCCAGTGAGAGCACCCCAGGCGGCGCAGGCGTGCCCGGGGTCCTGGCCCGAGCGCGGGCCGGGGTCACGGGCCTGAGCGTGGGACGGGTTCACGGGTAGGTGGCCCAGCCTCAAGCACAGCCCGAGGCCCAGGTGTGGACAGGAGTCGGCCCGTCCTCCCCCGCCCCCGGCTGGGTGGCCGCTCCCGCAGCCGCCCCCGTGACCGCCCCGCCCCACCGCCCACGGACCGGACTACCGTAGGCCTGCACCCGCAACGCCCCACCCACCCCCGCCCACTCGCACCCATCAGCCACCGCCCGCCCCCCTTCCACGACCACGCCGGGACCACCGCCCCGCACGGGAGAACCGACCGATGCCCGCGACGCCCGCGACGACGCCCGCGAACCCGACACCGCACGTCCCCGGGACGGCGGCGCCCGGCACCGCGGCGGGCGCGACGCACGCACGGACCACCACAGCGGTCGCCCGCATCACATCAGCCACACCCACCACACCGGCCGTCCCCGCCGAGGCGGTCACGCCGCTGCTGCGGGGCGTCGCGGTGCTGCGGGCGCTGACGGAGGCGGGCGGAACCCTGAGCGCGAGCGCCCTGGAACGCACCACGGGCCTCGCCCGTTCCACGGTCGACCGCATCACCGCGACCCTCGCCCGCATGGGGTATGTACGCCTCGACGGCCGGGACGCCGTCCTCACCCCCCGCCTCATGGAACTGGGCAACGCCTACCTGGCCGCCCTGCGTCTGCCCGCGCTCCTGGGCGCGCGGGCGGACGCCCTCGCCGACGCGCTGGACGAGTCGGTGTCGCTGGCGGTCGCCGACCGGGACGGCATCCGGTTCATCCACCAGGCGACCCGGCGCCGCGCCATGTCGCTGAGCTTCCGCATCGGCGACCTGCTCCCGGCCGAACGCACCGCGCCGGGCCCGCTCTTCGCCACGGAGTGGACGGCCGAGGACTGGCACCACTGGCACGAGCGCCGGACGGCCGACCCCGAGGACCGGGCCTTCCCGGCGATCCCGCCGGCGCCCCCCGCCCCGGCAGGCGACTTCGAGGAGCGCACCGCCCGGGCGGCCCGGGAGGGCTGGGCAGGGGACGACCAGTTGATCGAACCGGGTCTGGTGGCCGTCGCCGTACCGGTACGGGACCCCGCCACCGGCCGGATCGCCTGCGTGGCGAGCGTGGTGAGCCACACCAGCCGCCACTCCGCGGAGCGCCTGCGCGCCACCCTGCTCCCCCGGCTGCGCGAAACGGTCACGGCGATGGAGGCGGACCTGCGGACGGCGCCACCCCCCGCGAACCCGGCCGCCCCTGTCTCCGGCCTGGCGACCTGGACTGCGGCGTCGAAGCAGGAACTGGGCAGGGAGTTCATCGAATCCCTGGCCCGCGGCCTGACGGTCCTGACCGCCTTCGGCGAGGAGTCCCCGGTGCTGACCCTCACGCAGGCGGCGCAGGCGACCGGCCTGGCCAGGGCCACGGCCCGCAGGGCCCTCATCACCTACGAGCACCTGGGCCTGGTGGCGCCCGGCCCCGACCGCACCTTCGCCCTCACCCCCCGCGTCCTCTCCCTCGGCTTCCCGCCCCTGTCCCGCACCTCACTCCCCCGGATCGCCCAGCCCCACCTGGAGGACCTGGCGGCCCAGGTGCACGAGTCGGCGTCCCTGGCGGTCCTGACCCCGGCCGGCGACGAGATCCAGTACACGGCCCACGCGGCCACCCACCGCATCATGAGCGTCAACTTCACCGTCGGCACCCGTCTCCCGGCCCACGCCACCGCCCTGGGCCGCGCCCTGACGGACCCCGACCCGCTCGGCTACGCCCTGGCCGACGAGGAACTCGAAGAAGGCCTGCGGGCGATCGCCGTCCCCGTCCACGACCGCGCGGGCCACCCCGTAGCGGCGGTCAACATCGCGATGCACGCGGCCCGCCACACGCGCGAGGAGTGCACCGAGACCCTCCTCCCCGCCCTCCGCCGCACCGCGTCCCGCATAGAAACAGACCTCCGCACCGCCTCCCGCTTCACCCACGTCCCCCTGACCTGACCCCACCGCCGGCGCCCTGATCCGGTACGCTGACGCCAGTGGCGCACACCACCACGATCCGCCTTCGTAGCTCAGGGGATAGAGCACCGCTCTCCTAAAGCGGGTGTCGCAGGTTCGAATCCTGCCGGGGGCACCAGCGCAAAGGCCCCGGACCGATCTTGGTCCGGGGCCTTTGACATCCACTTTTGACATCAACGCGGGCGGTCACTGACGACCGGTGCGCCTCCTGAGCAGCCGGTCCATGTGGCTCATGGCCTCGCGCTGCGTGTCCTGGACGACGTGGGTGTACACGTCCATCGTGATGCTGATCTGCGAGTGGCCGAGGATCTCCATCACGACACGTGGCGCGACCCCGGCCGCCGTGAGGAGGGTGGCCGTGCCGTGCCGTGCGTCGTGCAGCCGGATGACGCGGAGGCCGGCGGACTGGGCGACGCGCGTGAAGGAGCGGTAGAGGTTCCGCGGCTCGACCGGGCGGCCGGTCCGGGTGGTGAAGACGTACGCGGACTCCTGCCACTTCTCCCCCGCCTTCGCGCGGGCAGCTGCCTGCCGCATGCGGTGCCAGCGAAGGGGCGCGATGCAGAGGGCGGGCAGCGGGACGGCACGGCGACGGCGGCTCTTGGGGTCGTCGTCGTACAACACGCCCCGGCGGCGCTGCGTCTGCTGCCGGACGTAGAGAACCCGGTTGTCCAGGTCGATGTCAGACCAGCGAAGACCGACGATCTCGCCCCGGCGGAGACCCATGGCGATGGCGAGCACGAAGGCCGCATAGAGCGGGTCTTTGCGAGCTGCGGTGAGGAAGTCGAGGGTTTCGTCCAGGGTCCAGGGGCTCAGCTCCCGCTCCTTGATCCGCGGCGGCTCGACGAGCTTCGCGACGTTGCGGGTGATCAGTTCCTCTCGGCAGGCCGAGGACAACGCCGACCGCAGTACGCGGTGAGCCTCCTTGGCCGTGGCTGCGGTCGCCTCGTTCTCCAGGCGGACGAGGAAGCGGCGCACGTCGGCGACGCCCAGCGATTCGAGCCGCTTCGCTCCGAGGAGCGGCACCAGGTAGAGCCGGACGTGCGCCTCATACTTGTCGTACGTGCTGAGCTTGCGGCGGGGCTTGATGACGTTCTCCAGCCAGTACGGCAGCCACTCGGAGAGCTTGGCCGAACGGGTCGGCACGGGCACGCCCTGGTCGACCTTGTCGAGCAGTTCCCGGCGCTTGGCGTCGCACTCGGCCCAGGTCTTGCCGTAGGCGAACTTGCGGGCGCGGGTGCCGTCCGGCTGCAGCACGTAGACCGCGCACTGGAAGCGGCCGTCCTTGCGCTTGGTGATGGTGCCGGCACCGTTCGGGTTGCGCTTGCGCTGCTGGGCCATCAGGCGGCCGCCTCCAGTTCGTTGGTGATGTACTCGCGGACGGCCCGCGCGGGGATGCGACGGCAGCGGCCGATGGTGATCGAGGGAAGACGCCGGGAGCGGATGAGGTCGTAGACCGTGGAACGGCCGACCTTCAGCCGCTCCATCACGTCCGGCACCGTCAACAGCTCGTCGTCACGCACAGGTCGGCTCTCCTTCCGTTCCGGGGGCGGGCTCGAGGGATGTGGCAAGCCAGGCTTCGGCGTCGGACAGGCCGGTGCCGGCGAACACCCAGTGGGCGAGGACGTACGTCGTCTCGGTCTCGGGGCCGTTGAGTGCTGCCGCCTGTGCTCGGCGCCATTCGGCGCGTGCGTCGCGGAGGGCGCCGAGGGTGGTGGAGTAGCGGCGGGACTTGGTGGAGAAGTGGCCGCGGAAGCCGAGCATGTGGGCCCAGGCGCGCAGGCGGAGGTGTTCGAGGTCCTTCCGCGCGCCGAGGGTCCAGGCGGTTCGGATGAGGCGGCGGGCATGGTCGCTGATGTCGAGCTGGGCGAGTTCGGCGGCGAACTTCAGCGGGCGGTCCAGGGCGCCGGTCGCGGTCTCGGCTCCTTTGGTGGCGTACTTGGCGATGTACGCGGCTACGGCTCGCTCGGTCAGCTCCTGGCCGTCGTTGAAGTCGGCGGAGCGGATGGTGCGGACGTCGAGCTGGCGGCCGAAGGTGAAGGTGTGGGCGCGGCCGTCGATGACCGGGCCGTCGACGTGGACCTTGCCTGCGGCGGCCTCGATGGCGTCGGTGAGGAGTTCGGCCGTTGCCCAGGCCGGGGGCGGGGTGTCTCCGCCGCTGGGGCCGTCGAGGCGGATGACCGCGTGGAAGTGGACGGCTCCGCGCTTTTGGTACTCGGCGACCTTGGCGAAGGACACGCGCGCGTGCTCGCGGAACCGGCGCTGGGACAGGCCCGCCCGCTTGGCGACCTCACGGCGCAGGTAGACGGAGAAGCGCCGCCAGAGCTGCCCGGCGTGGGCGTTCCACAGGACGGCCGCTTCGTAGTCGTAGGTGTCCGGGTCGAGCGGGGTGCCAAGGGCGTCGTCGTCCTGGTCGTGGTGGGTGCCGCAGCGGCAGGGGCGGCCGTCGGTGCGGCGGTTGTGGACCGGGCCGAAGCCGGGGGCGGTGAAGGTGGCGAAGACGCGGGGGTGTGCGGCGACGTGTTCCGGGGTGCCTTTGCCGCCGCGCAGTCCGGCGGTGATCAGGTGGAAGGTGTCGCGGCGGTAGACCTCGGCGCAGGCCGGGCAGCGAGTGGTGCGGCGGTTGTTGCAGCGCACGAGGAGTTGGCCGGCCGGGAGGGCGGTCGAGTCGAGGTGGTGGACGACGCGGCCGATCTCACCGGTGGTGGTGTCGATGTCGTACTCGTTGCGGTGGCCGTCGAGGCGGATCGGGTTGGTGCAGCCGCCGAGCCCGGAGAGCTGCCGGAGGATACCGGGCAGGGTGCCGCCTTCGGCCAGCCTTGCGAGTTCCGGGAGCGGGGGCGGGGTGGTGCGGGTGAAGATGGCGATCTCCTTCTGACTGGATCGGTCAGGAGCGATGGCCCGGGGCGGCCGGATGCTTGGCCGTGTCGTGGCCGCCCCGGGTGCGGTTCGGCTTGTCAGCGCCGGTACTGGTCGCGGAGCAGGGAGCGCACGACGACAGCGGCGACGGCCACGGATATGGCCGTGACGGCGACGGCGGCCAGGAGCGCGGTGAGGACCACGCCGGCGACGAGCACCGTCGCGACCGTCTTCTGATCCACGGGGAGCGACGGGAGGCCGCGTCGGAGGGGAGCCGGGTCGGTCGGCGCGTGGGTGTGGGCGGGCGGCGGGGTGGGGCTGTCCGGGTACTTGGGCAGGAACACGGCAGGCCTCTCCTTATCTACTCGTCTAGGCATGTGAGCCGTTTACGACGCTCACGCCGGAGCGCGTGCCGGACTCGATGGCGGGAGCCAGGAAGGTGTGCGAGAGCCAGAAGCCGAACAGGGCGATCAGGACGACGATCCAGGTACGGACGCCGAGGAACTTGATCGCTCCCCAGGCGAAGAAGCCGAGGACGACGACGAGCGGCAGGCTGACGGTCACGGTTGTCCGGGTCCTTTCAGCGGACGGGGCAGCGGTGGGTGCGGGCGGCCAGTTCGGCGGCGGCGCGGCTGTCGTAGTCGGCGGAGAAGCCGCAGCGCGGGGCGGTGCAGGCCGCGGTGTGCTTCTCACGGCCCCGGCTGTCGTAAGCGGTGCCGACCTGAACGGGGCCGATGCGGGTGACGTTGCGGAAGCTGCGGTTGGCGGACACGGGGTCTCCTCTCAGAGGTGGGCGGCGATGGCTTCGGCCATCGGGGCCGGGACGCCGAGGCGGGCGCGGAGAGTGGGGGTGTCGATCGGGACGCCGGCACGGGCGTGGTGCTCGGCGGCGACCTTGCGGGCGTGGTCGACCAGGGCGGACGGGACGGGTACGGGCGAGGGTTGCGGTGGTGCCTCGATGGCCGGTTGGGCGGGTGGCTCGGACGCGGTTTCGGGCTCGTCCTCCTGGTCCTCGATGACCTCGGCTTCGGAGTCCGTCTTGGGCGCGGTGTGAGCGAGGAGGGTTCCGCCGAGGAAGGCGATGGCGGGCCAGCCCGCGACGAGGATGCGCAGCCAGGCAGGAACGTTGCCGAGGTCCAGGAGGCCGGCGGTGGCGACGTTGGCGCCCAGGGAGGCGGCGAGGGCGATGACGAACCAGCACCAGGCCGCCGCTTTGCCGTGCCCGGAGCGCAGTCGACGCCAGGCGGCGACCAGCAGCAGGTCGACGGAGACGGGGTAGGCCCACGCCTTCCATCCGTCCTGTCCGGCGGCCACGGCGACGTCGTGGAGGTGGGCGAAAGACAGCGCGGCAGCGATGAGCGCTTGGACGAGCACCGCGTCGACACGGGCCAGACGGACACGCATGATGCGGCTCCTTCCGGAGTCGGGCAGGGGAAGGTCAGTCGGTCACCGGGTGGGGCAGGACGACCGGGGCCGCGCTTTCGGCCGGGCGTACCGGCACGTCGGGCCGGAAGGGCTTCAGTGCGGGCAGGTCGGGCACCAGGTGGGCCGACTCGCGGCAGGTCTCGGCGGCGTCCCCGAGGGAGAGGTACGGCGTGCGGATGCGCGACCAGCCGCCGAAGGTGTCGCCCGCTACGGCCAGCCCGGGCCGTTCGGGGGCTATGGAGCAGGCGGCCATGACCGCTTCGGGTGCGATGTCGCCGAGGGCCATCTTTGCGGAGGCTTCGTCGTTGACGCGGTGGCAGACGCGGCCGGTGAGCTGGGCGCGGAGCATGGTGGCGCCCTTGCCGAGTTCGGCGCCGAAGCGCTGCCCGCAGACCTCCAGGTAGATGCCGGCGGCGCGGCCGAGCTGGGCGAGCCGGATGAGCTGGGTGACCATCTCGTCCCGGCGTTCCTCGTCCTTCTTCGTGGCGACGAGGAAGAGTTCGGCCACCTCGTCCACGAACAGCACGACGGGCACCGGCCGTTCGTGGTCGGGCAGGCCCCAGATGTCGGAGGTGATCTCTTCGTCCGGCGTGCCCGGGGCGATGCCTTGTCGGGTCTTGATCAGGTCGTATCGGTCCTCCATTTCCTTGACCAGCACGGGCAGCAGTTCGGCCGCCTGTTCCGGGTCGGTGGCCAGCGCCGAGAGCCGGGCGGCGAAGGGGGCGAGTTCTACGCCGCGCTTGCAGTCGATGCCGACCAGGGCGACGGGCTGAGGGGCGAGTCCGGCGATGAGGTGGCGCAGGTACATGGACTTGCCGGACAGGGTGGCGCCGAGGGTGAGTTGGTGGGGGATGGTGCGGTAGTCGCGTACGAAGGGTGTGGCGTCCTCTCGCAGTGCGACCGGCACCTTGAGGAAGCCGTCCGCGACCTTGCGCGGCATGCGGACCCGCCGTAAGACGTCGTAGCCGACGAGCCGCAGTTCGACGACGCCCGGCTTGATGGTGGTGACGTACACGGCGTGAACGCCCCAGGCGTGCCGCAAGCGTTCGGCGGAGGCGGCGACGTCGGCGGGTTCCTGGCCCGGTGCCAGACGGAGGCGAAGCCGCAGTCCGGTCGTGGTGGGCCGGATGAGGCCCCGGCGCGGCGGTACGGGCCGCACCTCGCGCCGAGTCATCGCCTTCACAGCGAGAATCCGCAGCCGGGACGGCGCCACGGTCAGCCCGCAGGCCTCCATGACCGAGCTGTACGAGCCGAGCAGCCGGACCGTGGATATCGGCAGTCCGACCGTGGACCAGTACGCCGCCGGGTGCTTGGCCCGGGCGTAGGCGGCCCCGCCGCCGAGCGCGGCGACAGGACCACCCACTTCGATAAGCGTCGTCAGGTCGGACATCAGGCAGCGGCCCCGGAAGCGGCCGGGAAGGCGGCCGGGGTGACGGCGGCGGCCCGGAAGGCGATGCCGTGGCGCTGCTGGCCGTTGAAGACGGACTCCCACGGCCGGGCGACGAGGCCCGGCAGCGAGACCGGGGCCCCGAGGGTCAGCCCCTCGGAGATGCCGCCTTCCGGAACGGTGACCTTGATCAGCGAGGACTCGCCGTCCTCGATGTAGACGACGCCGATGGTCATCAGCGCCTCACCGCTGTTGGCGTCCTTGGCGATCTCGCCGGTCTGCCGGTCGCGGACCTTCGGCTCGGGGGCCTCGGTGAGGAGGATCGTCGCTCCGGAGGTCTCCACGCGGATGGTGCGCAAGGCACACTCCCATCTACTCGTCTATACAAGATAGGTTCTGCGAGTCCCTTGATCGGGATCACGTACTCACCTTGCCACACAACTTGCCCACTCGTCTATACGAGTAAGCGTGTTGGGGTGTACGAGTTCGGAGAAGCGTCCTACGCCCGATGTCAGACCCACCCGCCAGAATCCACCCATGTTGATAGCGACCAACGGCCGCGGCTACGAGCTGAAGCGCCCCACGAAGCCGGCAGTAGGAACCATGCTCGCCAACCTGAGACGCGGCAACGAGTACTTGATCCTTGAGCGCCGGGATGAGGAACGGGAGGGCGACTGGTACATCCAGGTCTGGTTCCGCGACAACAACACCTACCAGCTGGAATACCGCGACGGTGTCCCTGCGGAGCACTACCAGACCCGAACGGTGTCGCAGGAGAAGGTGTTGCAGGCTCTCCTCGGCTGGATGCTCGACAAGCCCGGCTGGCGGGAGGGCTTCATGTGGACCAACATCGGCCACCTGTTCGCGCTGGCTGCCGACGGCGAGGACGAGCAGACCGCTTAGAGCTGTGCCGTCGCCCACCTGATCACGTGGCCGGAAGCTGGTACGAGAGGACGTAGGCGTCCGCCGCCATCACCGTGTCGCAGACCTCGACGGCCCGCCCCTCCGTGTCGAAGGCGGTCCGGATGAGGTGGATGACCGGTACGCCGGCGGCAAGCCGGAGCGTCTTGACCTCGGCGGGCGAGGGCATCCGGGCGCGGATCTCTTCCTCGAAGTGGTCGAGGCGGTGGCCCAGCTCTTCCAGGCGGGCGTAGATGCCACCGGGGCCGGGGTTGGGTTCCGCGATCGGGGTTCCGCGGGCGATGTCAAGCGGGAGGTAGGAGGTGGCGAACTCGACCGGCCGCCCGTCGAGCAGGTACCGGCGCCGACGAGCCAGCACGCGCCGCACGGACCCGAGCCGGGCGGAGACGTCCTGACTGGCCTTCTCCTCCTTGACCTCAAGGCTGTCCACCTGGGGATGACTGCCCGCCGCATCGGCCTCCACGATGAACGCGGACTTGCCCTGCTCCCTATGCCGCCGGGCGAAGCGGTCGGAGGCGAGCCGCCGCACGGGCGGTCGTGGTCGTACGAAGACTCCCCTGCCGTGTTCGGCGTGCACCAAGCCCTCACCCTGGAGGATGGAGAAGGCGTTGCGGACCGTCATCCGGGACACCCCGAAGTGGTCGACAAGATCGGCTTCGGAGGGCAGCTTCTCGCCCTCGCGGAATCGCCCACGGTCGATGGCCTCGCGCAGCTGGTCGGCGATCTGCCGGAAGACCGCACGATCGCTCGTGGGGTCGAGATCACCGAGGAGGCCCGAAGGGAGAGGGCTCACGTGAGTACTCCTTTAGGTATCTAGACGAGTGGGCGAGTGTTGTTGCTACGGTGGAGAGCCTAGCCAGCCGAGAGGGCCGAGGAACGTGAGCACTGAACGCCCGCACTCCGTGAGCGTCGCCGGGGTCGTCGTGGACGACCAAGGCCGGGCCCTCCTGATCCAGCGCCGGGACAACGGCAAGTGGGAGCCGCCGGGCGGCGTCCTCGAACGCGAGGAGACCATTCCGGAAGCCCTCCAGCGCGAAGTCCTCGAAGAGACCGGAATCAAGATCGCCCTTCCGGCGACCCTGACCGGCGTCTACAAGAACATGAAGGGCCTGATCGTCTCGCTGGTCTTCCGCTGTGAAGCCGCCGACGGTGTGCCCACCACCGGTGACGAGACCCGCGCACTGCGCTGGGCCACCCGCGAAGAGGTCACCGAGCTTGCCGACGAGGCCTACGCGATCCGCGTCCTGGACGCACTCAACGCGACGACCCCGCCGGCCATCCGCGCCCACGACGGCGTGAAACTCGTCTAGCCCGAACCCGCTACACATGGCGGCCTACCAGCACGAAGGGACTTGTATGCACGAGTATATGAGTACAGCCCGGGTCTGGGGACTGAGTTGCCCAGGATTCCCCGAAGAAGTGAGCCGGGCCCGCCGCTGGACCCGTGACATCCTGCGCGGCTCTCCCTTAGCCGAAGACGCCGAACTGATCGTGAGCGAGCTGAGCGCGAACGCGATCCTCCACACGGCCAGCGGCCGGGAGTACGGCAGCTTCCACCTGGCGGTCGCGGTCTCGGCTCAGGTGGTCGCGGTGTCCGTCACGGACGACGGCGGCACGGCAACGGCCCCGAAGGTCGAGCACCAGGACCAGGACGCCGAGCACGGCCGCGGACTGGGCATGGTCAGCGCGATCGCCCACCGGGTCGTCGTGCACGACAGCGACCAGGGCCACACGGTCACCGCGGAGCTCTACGCAGATGCACTGTGGGGAGGTCATCCGTGCTGAGTCAGGAAACCCGCCGCGGCTTCTGGTGCGAGTGCTGGACTGAAGACCTCACCGAGCAGCGAAGGCCAGCACTCCTGGCATCCTTCGATGCCTACTCGGCGCCACAGGCCGACCGATGGGTGGCGGTCGCACTGCGCACCATCTCACCGGCCTTGGACCCGGACGCTTCGGACGAGGCGTGGGAGTGGCTGCACGACGGCCGCGCGGAGACCCGACGAGCCCTACTGAGGTCGGAGTCCTGCCCGGTGTCAGTCACACACGCCGGCACCCGCGTCACTTGGGCCATCCGGCCGGTGACCTACCTGCCGCTAGCTGACCGGACAGAGCTCCCGCCCTGCGCGTACGAGTTCAGGCCCAGGCCCAGGGTGTCCACTCTCAGCTGACTCGGAAGGCCCGGCCTCGTACCTGAAGTCGGGCCTTAGGCATTCTGGGGACCATGAGTGCCTACAGCAGCGACTTGGACCTGAAGGTCACCGACGCCACCGGCAACGGCGTCGAAGTGGACGTGGCAACGAACCTGCTGAACGGCACCGTCCGCCTGTCCGTGCTTTGGACCCAAGAGATCTACCTGCACCCCAACGACGCAGAACGGGTCGCCGCGTCACTGCTACGAGCTGCCGAACACGGCCGGCACATCGCGGAAGCCCGGGGCTCGGAACCTGATCAAAGCTCCAGCCCCAGAGTGTCGGATCCCAGCTGATGCCTGACGTTTCTATCCCGGGTGATGCCTGACAGTGGGCCTAGACAACGTAGGGAGCCCCGTGGGGCTTGTTCGCTTTCACGTTACGGACCGGGACGTCGGTCGTGCGCCGGATCACCCGGACCTGGCCATCCAGCTCGACGCTGATCGTCGTGTCCGACACGTGCACGGTCACGGTCTGCCCCGCGTACGGCCGACCAAGGGAGACGACCTGCCGGCAGACCATGACGGTGCCCACCGCGCTGACCCGCAGCTGCACACGCACCGGCTCGACGCCAGGCCGCGGCGGTGGCCCGGCCGGACGCAGGCCCCGCAGCCTGCGGACTTCCTCGCTGGTCAGCGGGTTGGGCCGCACCCGCAGCAGTTCCCGCGAGGACGGATCGAAGAACGACAGCGTCTCCTCGTCGATGCGGATGCCCACCTGGCGGCCTCCGAGGATCTCCGCCGCCAGCACCTGGTGCCCGCCCAGGCCGACCAGGCCGCTGTTGTTCACGACCCGGTCCACCTCGAACGCCGCCCCGTCGCCGGCCGGAAGCGGGGCCGGCCCCGCCGGACGTCCGCCCCGGGCGGCCAGCCGTCCCAGATCCGCCACCGACAGGTGCGAACGCACACTCTTGATCCGCGTCCCGGCGATCAGCAGATGGATCACGGAGGTGTCGGCCCAGAAGGTCACCGTCAGGCCTGAGCGGGCCGGGCCGAGCCAGAACTGCTTGCCCGCGACCTGCAGATTCCCACTCGCAGGCACCACCCGCTCGAACTCCACCGGCCCGCCCTCGTCCACCTGCACCACCTCGGGAAGAGGGGCAGGGGCAGGCGACGCTTCGGCCGGGTCCGACGTCACCGCAGGGGCCGTCCGCTGTTGCGGCACCAGCGCGAGCACTCCGGGGATCTTCAGGCCCAAGACGTCCCGCTCCTGCTCGGGAACCGGGGTGAACCGGTCGCCCGGAGACTGCATGTCCAGCGCCTGATGCGGACGCATGGAGTTGTACTCCTGCACCCACGCATCCAGCGCCGCCTGAGCCGCCTCGATGCTCACGAACGCTCCGCAGTCGTCGAGGAGTTCACGCCGCAGCGTCTGATGGAACCGCTCGACCTTGCCCGTCGTAGTCGGGGATGCCGGCTGGGTGAGCCGGTGCGCGATCCCGTTCTCCCGGCAGATCCGGTCGAACAACACCTCACCGCCCTGCCCGAACCGGTCGGTGAACTGCTTGCCGTTGTCGGTCAGCACCTCCTCCGGCACCCCGAACGCCTGCAAGGCCCGGACGAAGGCCGCACACACCGCCCTCCCGGTCGCCCTCTCGACCACCGACGCGATCACGCAGTACCGGGAATGGTCATCCACCCCGGTCACGACCTTGGCCTCGGTCAGCTCACCCGTCACCGGGTCGACCAGCATCACCCCGCCGACGATGTCCATCTGCCACAGCTGCATCGGCCGAGCCCGCTGCCAGCGCCGGTAATCCGACCGCTTCCTCCGCCGCACCCCCGGCTCCACCAGCCCGTGACGGACCAGGATCCGATACACGGTCATCCGCGACGGCACCGGGCTCACCGTCCCGGACCGCTCCAGGACATGAGCGATCCGCCGCGGACCCCACTTCGGATGCTTGCGCCGCAGCTCGCACACGGCCGTCTCCACCTCGGCAGAGGCCTGATGCGGACACGACGCCGGCCTACGCGAACGATCAGCCAGACCCGCCAAGCCGGAGGCCTGATACCGGGACTTCCACCCGCTGACCGTCTGCCGTGACACCCCCAGCGAAGCCGCGACCTCGGTCACCGTCGCACCCGCCAGCACGGCCAGGACAGCCCGGTATCTCTGCTCGACAACCGACAACTCCACCAGCGCCAATCCCGGCCTCCCCACACGCACCGCAACGACGCGCACAGAAAAGCCGATCACGGCCACTGTCAACCATCAGCTGGGACCGAACTGTCAAGCATCACCCGGGATCGGACAACTCCAGCCCCAGAGACTGAGTTACAACTTTCTCTACTGGTTCAAGCACCCGTCGTCGCTTCGCTCCTCCGGGCGGGCGCGGGCGGCCGGCGGCGCCCGCGCTCATGTCTCCGCCCCGCTCGGCACCGCCGGCCGCCCACTCCCGCCCAAAAGGCAGGCACACGGAGCATGAGGTCAGAACACGTCGTGGCTGGTGCGGTCGGCTCCGCGGCTTTAGCCAGCCACTTTGGCGCGAGCCTCGAAGATCATGGCCCCACATCGGGCACTAACGGGCAGGTCCACAAGCCTGCCCGATCCGCGGGCCAGCGTAAGGGGCCATGATCACTCGCGCCAAAGCAGCTCCCGGCCAAAGCCGCTACACCGACCGCGTGGCTACCTACAGGCACAACGGGTGATCCGTTCGGCGTGGAACGCTTTACGGACTGCCGCAAGCCATTCACTGGGAAGTGTGACCGGACTTGAAACAGCGCTCGTAGGCCTTGGCGGAGCCCTTGGGGGAGCCTTCCTTGGAGCCGCAGCCAACCACATGTGCACGATCCGAAGAGAGCGTCGCAGGGACCAGGAAACGGGGCTGCAAGCTCAGCGACAAGCCGTGCGCAAGCAGTTCAAGCGTGCGTACGCAGCTAAGGACTGGGTGGCTCGCCTCCCGCAGTCGATCAACGTGTCTGACTCACCTGAGCGTCGGCAGGAGATCCAGGATGAAGCAATCAGACGCAGCACCGACTGCCACACAACTTGGGATATTTCCCACATGGGGATCGACAGTGACGAGGTCCGCCAGGCCATGGCTAGGCTCGATCAGCAAGTCGTTGCCGTCTTGGGCCAGGTGGCACAGGGGGACTTTTCCCCGGACCTGAACCTGCTTCGACAGAGTCTCAAGGAGCTGACGGCTGCTGCGGAGCGTCGACTCACAACTGATCTCAGATGACCGGGGCGTTCCTTACGGTCCTGGGCTGTGCAGTACAGCAGCGAAGTACAGCAACCCCGCTGGCCGGCGCCAACCGTCCGCGCCCCTAGCAGCGCCTGTCCGACGGGTCAGGCCGTGGTGTCTGTCCAACAGGGTTTGGGCTTGCGCTTTCCGTTGCGGCAACTTCTACGGTCATGTGTGTGGCCGGAGAGACCGGCCCGGCGAGGGAGGCACCGGCATGGCCTGGTCGATCGCGGAGGTGGCGCGGATGTCCAAGGTGACATCGCGGACGCTGCGGCACTACGACGAGATCGGCCTGCTGCCGCCCGCATGGATCGGGAGCAACGGGCACCGCTACTACGAGGAGGCCGATCTGCTGCGGTTGCAGCAGATCCTGCTGATGCGGGAACTGGACCTGGGGCTGCGCGAGATCCAGGCAGTCCTGGACAGCCAGCTCGACCAGGTGGCCGTGCTCCGCGAGCACCACCAACGGCTACTCGCGGAACGGGACCGGCTGGAGACGCTGGCCCGTACGGTCGGCCGCACCATCGCCGAACTGGAAGAAGGTAGGGATAACAGGAAGATGACGAAGATCAACAAGCCGGAGAACCTGTTCGAGGGGTTCCAGGCCCCCTCCGAGGCCGAGGCCGAAGTACGGGAGCGGTGGCCGCAGGCGTGGGAGCAGTCCCGGCAGGCAGTCGAGGCGATGACCCCCGAGGACACGGAGCGCTGGCAGCGTGAGGTGACGGCGCAGATGATCCGTATGGCGGAGTTCATGGTGGCCGGAACGCCGGTCTCCGACCCCGCGGTACAGGCCGAGGTGGACGCCAACTACCAGCAGATCTGCCGGTTCTGGACCCCGACCGCGGCCGCGTACAAGGGAGTGGCCCAGACCTATGTCGACGACCCGCAGATGCGGGCCAACTTCGACAAGATCGCCGAAGGTCTCGCCGTCTACCAGCGCGATGCGATGACCGTGTACGCCGATGCCCGGCTGAGCTGACCGCACGTGCCTCAGAGGTCATCTCAGTTGGCGATTCAGCCGTCGCAGATGAGGGTGCTGGCAGTGGCGGCGAAGGCGGGAGTGGTCGGCCGTGTCGCATGATCAGATATCGTGCGCGGCCATGGGTGAACTGATAGTGATCAGGCATGGCCAGACCGAATGGAGCCTGTCGGGCCAGCACGCTGGCCGTACCGACGTTCCGCTGACTGACGCGGGTGAGGCCGCGGCGAAGAAGCTCGCTCCGAGGCTGGCCCGACGCCATCTGGTGGCGGTTTTCAGCAGCCCGCTGAGCCGCGCTATGCGGACGGCCGAGCTGGCGGGCCTGGCCGGCGTCCGGCCCGATCCCGATCTGCTGGAGTGGGACTACGGCGGCTACGAGGGTCTGACCGCGGCACAGATCCAGGAGATGAAGCCGGGTTGGGACCTGTGGCGGGACGGCGTCGTTCCCGGCGACGACGACCATCCTGGCGAGCAGCTTGAGCAGGTGGCAGCGCGCACGGACGCGGTGCTGGACCGGATCCGGCCGCTGCTGGAGGACGGCGATGTCGCCGTCGTCGCGCATGGTCATCTGGCCCGCGTGCTCACGGTGCGCTGGCTCGGCCTCGACGCCTCCGCCGGCCGGCTGCTCGGCCATCCGCATCCGGGCACGCTCAGCTTTCTGGCCACCGAGGATGGGCAGCCGTTCATCGCCGCCTGGAACGTCCCGTAGCGGCGGTGCCGCTGCCTCACGCCTGCTGCGAGAGGCGCCGGAAGCACATGAGCGCCGCGGCGATCCCGGCGAAGGCCAGGAAGTGTTCCGCTTTGCGTTCATAGCGACGATGCAGGCGGCGACACCCGGACAGCCACGCAACTGTCCGCTCCACGGTCCAACGGTGGCGGCCCAGACGCTGAGAGGACTCGATGCCCTTGCGGGCGATGCGCGGAGTGATGTTTCGGGACCGGAGCCATCGGCGCAGGTGGTCGTAGTCGTAGCCCTTGTCGGCGTGGAGCTTGGCGGGCCGTCGCCGACGGGGCCCACGACGGGTCTGTTTCCGCAAGGGGGCGCTGACGGGTCGCCACCGTTCGCCCCCGCACGCGCACCTCGTCTGACCTGCCGCGCGAACCCCCATGGACGCCCCCGTACGGCCGCGCGGACAGTGGGAAAGCGCGTTGGGGCTATTCAGACGTCGCCGCCATCGGGATAACGTCCATGCCCGAACCCCCCGCGAGCCCTGAGCAGTGGTGCGCCCTGCGACGTGGCCCGGCATGCCGGCCAGGTCTGCGAGCGAGGGGTCCAGGGACGGAGGGCCGTGCCAGACACGTGCCAGATCGTGCGGGGAACCACGGGGAACACCGGGTACGAGTTGAGCGCTCCGATCTGACGACGGCACCACTCCACTGCAGGTCAGCCCAGAGACCGGCCGTAGATCACCCCAGCTTCCCAAGCTGAGGGTCCTGCCGCCAGCGCCGCCCCGTGCTTCCGTGCGCCCCTGGTCGCGCCACTGCAACGCCCGTGACGCCACTGAACCATGACCTCGCATGAACGGATTCGGGAAGTACTGGGGTTGGATCGTCTTCGCTGTACTCGTTGCGGGCTGGCTGACCTTCGACTTCGGACCAGTCGCACTCATCGTCTTGTCCGGGATCAGTGCCTTCTACTTCTTCTTCAACGTGCCCGTCTGGTGCGGCGCGGAGGGTCGAGGCGGTTCATGCCGGAACAACAGCTACGGGGCCCTCATGGGTTGCCACCTTCGCCAGCACAAGTGGCAGAAGCTCAAGATGCTCTTCTGGAGCGCTCGCTGGGCACGGCTCCGGCAGGAGCTGTTCCAGAACGCGACCACCACCCTGGCCAGCGTGGGCGGCATCCTGGCGATCACGTCAGGGATAGCCGCTACGTTGCAACCGCTGTTCGGTGGGGGTTGGTGACGGTGCCGACTGACATCCACGTCTGACATCAACGGAAGCAGACGTGGGCACCTCCAGGAGACCGTACGTGGCCTACCCGCTTGCGGGCTGCCAGGAGCTCCAAGCCTGGTGATCGAACTCCTAAAGCGGGTGTCGCAGGTTCGAATCCTGCCGGGGGCACCAGCGCAAAGGCCCCGGACCGATCATGGTCCGGGGCCTTTGGCCTCCCTTCCGACATCAGCGGAGACGAGACGGAGCGCATCCGGCATGACGAGAGATGAGGCTCTGGACCGGTTGAGGCAGCTGGCACGAGCTCGGGCACTCGGACGTCACGTCGGCTCGGACCGCCTGATCCGAGCCGGCCTCGACGCTCTCCTGGCCGATGTCGATTCCCCGTCGCTCGCCCTCCTGGCCGGCCTGGGTCGCCGTGAGGAGCACGAGGCACAGGAGCTGTTCGACCACGTCGTCGACGAGCTGGGGTTGGGTTTCGAGGCGCCCGCGGACCCGGTCGCCGCCAGGTGGGCCTTGGCCTACTGGCTGGCCGCTCAGATCGTTGACGGTTCCTTGGACCCGGCGACCGGCGCCGACCTCATTTGGGTCGAAGCAGCGATGGAACTCGACTATCCCGACCGTCTGCAGCCGATCGTCGGGTGTGCCATCCAGCTGGGTGACTGGAACGCCGACTGGAACATTCCGCTGGAGCAGATCAAGGAAGAGGTCGTCGCCGCCGCCCGCGCGCTGGTCGAGCGCGGAGGGCCCGGGACAGTCCTCTGACGGCATGTCGTGGTCCCCCCTTGCGCGAGTCCATGCCTGATAACTTGCACCCCGCCGCGCGAGAGGCAGGGGGAGGAGACATGAACGGAGCGACCGTGCGTGTCGGCGGCCGAAGTGTGGCCACTGACCAGGCCACGCTGTGGATACGGCAGTACTTCGACGCTGAGGCGAACCGGGCGGCTGCGGTCGCCCCGAAGGGCAAACCGTACGCGTTCCCTGTCTACGACCGGATGGACACGGGAAGCGGGCCGAACGAACTCAACGACGGGGACCTGCTGGCGCCGGTGCTGCTGAACGTCGCGCCGAAGCCACACGCCGTTTTGAACCTCCAGTCTGTGCGCCCCGACTTGGAGGCAGTGCTCGCTGCGATCCCGCCCACGCTCACGCTTCAGGATGCAGTCGCCTCCGGCGTGCACGCGGAGCCATTGCGCCGTATCGGCGGGCTGCTCGACGGTCCGGCCCCGCTGCGAGGCGTAGGCGGAACGATTCTGATGAAGATCATGCACCGCAAGCGTCCGCTGTTCCTGCCGCTCTATGACACGCGGGTCTACGCCTGCTACTGCGGGCCCGGTGCTCGGTATCCGGTCGAAGAGTCGTCCCGACGCACTTGGGCGGAGTTCCTCCGACTTCTCGGCGAAGCCATGGCGCGCGACCTGGTGGAGCAGCCAGGAACATGGAAGATGCTGACGGAGTGCGCCCCGAACGACGTGAGCGTGCTGCGTGTTCTGGACGTCATCGCATGGAACCTCGGCCGCCGGCGCGGGGGCATACCGGCAAGACGGTCCAGATCATCGGACTGAACGGCCCCGGCGCCGGCCTCCACGGCGGACTCGGCGGCGAACTCACCGCCGGCCACTGAGCAGAAGCACCGGTCCACTCCTGGGGGTGCCGGACCTCCCGTTCCTGCCGGCGGCTCCTCCTCACGGTGTCCGGCGCCGGCTCACAGCGCGGCGGTGCGGGACGCCCTGTGGGCCGTCAGGGCCCAGATGACCCAGGCGTCCAGGCCGATGGAGATGATCGCCCACAGGGGCAGGTACGGCAGCCAGAGGAAGTTGGCGATGAGGCTGATGCAGGCCATGAAGACGCCCATCACGCGGGCCCACAGGGCGTCCGTGAGGAGGCCGAGGCCGGTGGCGGCGGCGATGATGCCGACGATCAGCAGGACCCAGCCCCAGGTCGTCAGGTCGAAGCGGTAGACGTAGTCGCCGATGCGCCCGTAGATGGTGTCGGAGGCGAGGGCCGAGATGCCCTTGAGGATGTCCAGCAGACCGACCACCAGCAGCACCACGCCGGCGAAGACGGTGCCGCCCGCCGCCCAGGGACTCGTTCTGCCCCGGTCCGCGGCGTGGTTCTCGGGGTGCGGGCCCGGAGCTGCCGGCTGCTGCGTCATGGTGTCGTCCTCCCTGCGGTCGGATGCGTCCACCGTGCGCGGCGGCGGGGCGTCCCACCAGCGGGAGACCGCCGGACGGGTGAATCGGAGGCCGGGGCCGGCCAGTGAGCAGCCGGGGCCGGCCGGCCAGCAAGCCGGGGCGAACGGCCGGCGGGCAAGCCAGAGGGGGACGGCCGGCGGGCGCACCGAAGAGACGAGGGAGGGGGGAGGAGCGCCGGGGAGAAGGGCTCCAGGGCAAGGGAGCCCCGGGAGAAGGGCTCCAGGGAAACGCCTCCGTCACTCCACCTCTATGCCGTGGTCCTCGACCAGTTCGAGCAGGCCGCCGGCGTAACCCCTGCCGCCGAGGACGAAGTCCCAGTCGTTGGTGGACCTGCGGCGGAAGGAGCCCAGGACCAGGGCGGTTTCGCCGGGACGGCCGTCGGAGACCTCCAGGCGGCCCAGTTCCGTCAGGGCCGGGTCGAGCAGCCGGATGCGGGCGTCGGTGAAACCTGAGAGGTCGGCGTCCGGGTCCGCCTCCGGGTCGACGGCGGCGACGAGGACCAGCCGGTCGGAATGGGCGGGGAGCGCGTCGAAGGAGACCCGCAGGGCCGCCTTGTCCGGGGGCGTGGCGGCGACCGTGCCGACGGAGCCGTCCGGGGTGCGCGGGTTGTTGTAGAAGACGAAGTGGTCGTCGTCCAGGACCCGGTTGCCGCGGCAGACCAGCGCGCACACGTCCAGCGCGACACCGCCGGACCAGGACATGCCCAGGACGTTGTAGTCGTCGCAGGCCGGGGCCGCGGTGCCGGACGGGAGCGTCGGCGCCGGTGCCGGCGTCCGGCGCGGGTCGCCCAGCCGGCCGCGCAGGCCGTGCCGGTGCAGCAGGTCGACGAGTTCGGTGCCGGAGACCAGTTCCAGCGGCTTGCCGTCCGCGAACGTGTGCGAGCCCGGTCCGAACTTCGACGTCGTCACCAGGACACCCTTGTTGGCGCCCTGGTCCTGGACGGTGCCGTACAGGTCGCGTACGGCCGTGGGCGGCACGGTGTTGCGGTACCGCTTCACCTGGACGACGATCCTGCCGCCCGTGATCGGCGCGGGGTCCAGCGCGTCCACGTCCACGCCGCCGTCGCCCGACCGCTGGGTCGTCACCGCCTGCATCCCCATCGCGCGGAAGAGGTCGGCGACGAGGGACTCGAAGACGAGCGGGTCCATCGTGTACAGGTCCGGCTCCTCGTCGCCCTCGCCGCCGTGGGTGACGACCCGGCCGCCGTCGCCGACGTCCTCCGGTCGCCTGCCGGGGCGTACGGCGGCGAGCTGGTCGGGCCTCGCCGTCAACTGGCCCCTGAGCGCGTCGGTGAGGCAGCTGACCGGGTCCACCTGCTCCAGGTGCAGCCCGCCGAACGTGGAGCGCGGCGCCATCACGGTCGCCAGCGGGATGCGGCCCTGCCGGCCCGTCGCCGGGTCGTGGGCGTCCACGAAGCCGTTCAGCGCCACGGACTCCAGCGCGCCGAACGCGCCGTCCGCGGCGAAGAGTTCGTGCAGCACCAGCAGCAGGCACTGGGCGACGACCTCGCGGTACAGCGCCCGGCACTGCGTCACCGGACGGGCGCTCTCCCTGTCCTCGTCCGAGGCGGCCACGTAGCGGACGGACTTGGCGGCGGGGACGACGTCGTACCCCGGGAGTTCCCAGTCCAGCACCAGTTGGCCGGCCTGGGCGTCGTAGGCGGCCGAGAGCTGCCGGGGGAAGTCCTCGGGCCAGGCCGTCGACGCGTACAGGGCGGCGGAGAAGTACTCGACCACGGAGTCCGGGTCGCGGCGCCGTACCCCCTCGGTCACCTCGGTGACGCCCGCGTTGTGCCGGCGCACCTCGGCGAGCCGGGAGGCGGCCCACTGCTCGTACTCGCGCCGGTAGGCCGCCAGTTGTTCCCGGCGCCGGGCCTCCGCGGCCTGCGCCGCGTACCAGTCCTGTTCGAACCGGGCGCGCGCGTCGGCCTCCGCCTGGGCGCGCCGGCCCGCGGTCCAGCCGCCCTGCGCCTGGTACTGGTGGGGCTGCGGCATGGGCACGGGCTGGGCGAGCGGCCCCGGCGCGAACGGCTCCACCTCTTCCGGGCGCCGCAGGGAGGCGGCCGTGAAGGCGGGTGCCCCGACACCGGCGGCCAGCAGGCCCTGCAACGCCGCGACCCGCGCGTCCAGTTCCTCGGTCCGCCGCCGGGCCTCCGCCTGCCGGTACTGCCGGTGGTCCTGGGCGGCCCGCCGCTGGTAGGCCTGCGCCTGCCGGACCTGTTCCCGGCGCCGCCTGTCGTCGGCCTCCCGCTGGCGCTGCTGCTGCCGCTGCGCCTCGGCCCAGACACCGACCAAACCAGTAGAGCGACGACTCATGCTCCGCAGGCCCCCTCCCCAGGACACCGGTACAGCCAGGCAATCACCGGTCGCCCCCACGGCCGGTTCACCAGGCGACTCTATCCCGCGGCGGGCAGAGCCATCGCGCGGTCGGGAGAGTCTCCGGCGGCCTTCAGGGGGCCGGGGCCGGCCGGGGCCGCTCACCCGCCCCACCGGCCTCGCCGGGCTCCCCCGCCCCGGTCTCCGCCGTCGCCGGGGTGTGCCGGGCGGCCGCCGCCAGGGCCAGGGTCACCGCGGCCGACGCCGCCGCCAGCACCGTCATCGCCGCCGCGGGTGAGGTGACCTGGGCCACCGAGCCCGCCAGGGACGCGCTCAGGCCCTGCAGGGTCAGCATCCCGGCCGAGTGCAGCCCGAGGGCGTGACCGCTCAGTTCCGCGGGGGTCAGGGTCATCAGCCGCTCCTGCTGGACCAGGCTCGCGCCGAACCCGACCGAGGCGACCGTCACCAGGCAGGCGGCCACCGGTACGGGCGGGTGCAGGGCGAAGAGCAGGTACGGGGCGGCCAGGAGCAGCAGCAGGGGCGTGGCGGCCCGCCTGCGGGGGGCGGGCGGCAGCAGGCGGCCCACCGTGAGGTCACCGGCCAGCATGCCGAGGGCCGCGCACGCGAAGAGGGTGCCCGCGGACCCGGGGGCGTAGGAGACGTACAGCGCCTCGCAGCCGACGACCAGGCCGTTGGGCAGCCACAGCCCCAGGTAGGTCAGGCGGCGCGGCCGGCCGGACCACAGGCGGGCGTTGGTGCGCCAGGTCGCCGCGACCGACGGGCGGCCCTGGGAGCGGGGCGGGCGCCGGCTCAGACCGAGGCGGACGGTCGCGGCGGTCACCGCGTACAGCGCGGCCGACAGCAGCAGCGACAGGCGCGGGGAGACCACCGTGACCAGGGCGCCGCCGACGGCGTAGCCGGTGATCTGCATGACGCCGCTCATCATGTTGAACACCGAACGCCCCAGCAGGTAGCCGCTGTCGCCGCCGTCCGCGAGGATCTCGTTCAGCAGACCCCAGCGGACTCCGCCGCCGAGCGAGGCGACCAGGCCCTGGCCGAGGACGACGGCGAACAGCGCCCCCAGCGGCAGGCCCGGCAGCGCGAGCAGCGCCGTGCCGGCCGTGAAGGCGAGCGCGAGAGCGGTCAGGGCGCGGCGCGGCGGCAGCCGGTCCGAGCCGGACAGGAACAGGGTGGCGCCCAGCACCTGCGCGAGGGACTGGCCGAACATGCTCACCGCGGACAGCAGCGGCGAGCCGGTGGCCCGGTAGACGAGGGTGCCCAGCGCCAGGCCGCTCATCGTCTGGGCGGCGGTCTGGGCGGCGGCGGACAGGAAGAGCGGGGTGAACTCGGGGGTGCGGAACAGGTCCTGGTAACTGCGCATGCGCCGGAGTCTGCGGCGGGCGCGCGGGCGCTCGTTATTGTTTCGCGCGGGTGCGAAACCTCCGCACCCGGCGGGAGGGCGGGCGGCAGGTGGGCTGGTGGAAGGTGAACGCGGACACGCTCGCCGGGAGCCGGTTCGTGCTCTCGCCGCTCGCCGAGGCCTTCGCGAGCCTGATCCTGCTGCACAAGGGGGCGGGCGGGTACGCCGGCGGGCACCCCGGCGAGCAGGCCTGGCTGCGGACCCACCTGCCCGCCTACCGGGCGCTGCTGGCCCGTGACCCGGTGACCGCGCTGCTCGTGCGGGCGGGGCTGGGCCGGGAGTGGATCGCGGACTTCCTCACGCCCACGCCGCGGGACGGGGAGTCCTTCGCCGAGGGGGTGGCGCGGGTGCGGGCGGCCGACCCGGCCGCCGCCCGCGCGCACCTGCGGACCTCGCTCGCGGGAGCCGTCCCGGCGGAACTGGAGCGGGACGACCTGCCCGAGCGCGCGGCCGGGCTGCTGGAGTACGTATGGACCCGGGCCGTGCGGCCCTCCTGGGACCGGCGGCGGCGCGTGCTGGAGGCCGATGTCGTGGCGCGGACGGCGCAGATGAGCCGGGGCGGCTGGGCGGCCGTGCTGGACGCCCTGCGGCCGGGGACGCGCTGGCTCGGCGAGAACCGGTTCCAGGTCAACCTGCACGAGTATCCGCCGCGCGAGATCTCCGGTGCCCAGCTGCTGTTCGTGCCGGTGACGCCGCAGCACGGCTGGGTGGCCTGGGACGAGTCCGAGCACCGGTACGCCGTCGTCTACCCGTGCGCGGGGGTCCTGGCGGCCGGTGCGGGCGAGCGGCGCCCGGCCGTGCCCGCCGCGCTGGGGGCGCTGCTGGGCGGGTCGCGGGCGCGGGTGCTGGTGCTGCTCGGCTCACCGCTGAGCACCACCCAGCTGAGCGCCGTGACCGGGCAGGCGCTGGGGTCCGTGGGGCGCCATCTGCGGGTGCTGCTGGACGCGGGGCTGGTGGAGCGGCGCCGGGCGGGGCGGTCGGTGCTGTACTCGCGCACGGGCGCGGGCCAGGTCCTCCTCGCGGCTGCCTCCGAGGACACCGGGTCCGGCGGGGACACCGGGTCCGGCGGGGAGCCGGTCACGGCGCCAGGGTCTTCCGTCCGGATCGGGCCGGGTCAGGGAGCGGGGTCACGAGAGGCCTTAGCATCCGGACATGACCACTGACAGCAGCAACGGCGGCGCGGCTCCCCAGGGTTCTCCCCTCGAGGTGGAGATCGGCGCCCTCCAGGGCGGTTCCGCGGACCTCGGGCAGTACGCGGGGCGGGCCGTCCTCGTCGTGAACGTGGCGTCCAGGTGCGGGCTCACCCCGCAGTACGCCGGACTCGAAAAGCTCCACGAGCGGTACGCGGACCAGGGATTCACCGTGCTCGGGGTGCCCTGCAACCAGTTCATGGGGCAGGAGCCGGGCAGCGCGGACGAGATCGCGCAGTTCTGCTCGGCGACGTACGGCGTCACCTTCCCGATGACCGAGAAGATCGAGGTCAACGGGGCGGGGCGGCACCCGCTCTACACGCGTCTGACCGGCTTCGCGGACGCCGGCGGGCACAGCGGGGACGTCCGCTGGAACTTCGAGAAGTTCCTGATCGGGCGGGACGGCGAGGTCGTCGCCCGGTTCTCGCCGCAGACCGAGCCGGACGCGCCCGAACTGGTCGCGGCCGTCGAGGCCCAGCTCGGCTGAGCCCGGGGCGGCCTCGCCCCTGGGACAGGGTCCGGCCTCCTGGTCGCCGGGCGGGACGGACCGTCCGGTGACGGAGGATGGCACGGTGGACGGGGACGACGAAGAACTGCTCACCATCGGCGCGTTCGCGGCGCGCTCCCGGCTGTCGGCGAAGGCACTGCGGCTGTACGACCGCCTCGGGCTGCTGGCACCGGCGCACGTCGACGAGGCCAGCGGCTACCGCTACTACCGCGCCGCCCAGACCGAGCGGGCCCGGCTCGTGGCGCAGCTGCGCCGGCTGGACATGCCGCTGGCCCGGGTGGCGGAGGTGGTCGCTGCGGTGGAGACGGACGGTGCCGGGGCGGCCGGTCTGCTCGCCGCGTACTGGGCGGGCGTCGAGAGCCGGGTGGCCGGGCAGCGGACCCTCGCCGAGTACCTCCGTGCCCGGCTGTCCGGGAGGGACAGCGACATGTACGGGAGGTTCGTGGTCGAGACGGTCGACGTGCCCGAGCAGGTGGTGGTCACCGAGACCCGGCACACGCTGGCCAGCGAGCTGCCCGCGTGGATCGGGGCGTCACTGACCCGCCTGGAGGGCGCGGCGCGCGCGTGCGGGGGCGTCACGGCGGCGCCGTACGTCGTCTACCACTCCGAGGTGTCCATGGAGAGCGACGGTCCCGCGGAGTGCTGCGTGCCGGTCGCCGACGAGCGGGCCGCGCGCGCCTGGGCGGCGGCCGGGGGGCGGTCCTGGGAGACGGCGGTGCGCATCGAGCCCGCCCGGCGGCTGGCGTACACCCGGATCACCAAGGCCCAGGTGGCCTATCCGCAGATCATGGCCGCCTTCGGGGCGGTGGAGCAGTGGATCGCCGCGCGGGGACTCACGCAGGCGGGGCCCTGCCGGGAGGTGTACTTCACGGACTGGGGCGCGGCGGGGCCGCAGGACCCCGTGTGCGACGCGGCCTTTCCCGTCGCGTGAGGTGGGACCGGGGGAGCCGGGCCGGGCCCGGGTGCCGGCTCCGCGGCCCGCTCCTCACTTCGCCGGCTTCAGCTCGTCCGGGCACGGGGTGCCCCGGGGGAGCTGGTAGGGCGCCGCCAGCCGGTACGTGCCGGTCTTCGGCGCGAGCAGCGTCGTCCACTTGTCGCCCCTGGCGTCCTGCGGTGTCTCCGCCAGGCACCCGTTGACGTTGTCGAACGTCTTCGGCGTGCCCTTGGTCCGGTGCTTGGACGCCTCGGTCTCCTGCGGCGCCTTGAGGCTCTTGCCGTGGTCGTCGACGAGGCTCAGCCACGGCGAGTACGGGATGCGGATGAGGACGCGGCCGGGCTTGCGGACCTCGATGGTCAGCTCGCCCTGCTCGGCGCGGTCGACGACCGCGTTCGGCTCGGCCAGCGGCGTCGGGTCGGTGACCTTGAACAGCTGCCAGTTGGCGTCGCCCCAGACCTGGCTGAGGTACGGCATGCCCCGCTGCACCAGCGCCCGCTCGCGCTGCCCGCCGTCGCCGTCGGGCTCGCCCTTGGGCAGCACCACGTAGTGGACCGCCCAGCGCTGCAGCCACTCGTGGTAGTTGGCCGAGTTGAGCGTGTCGTCGTAGAAGAGCGGGTTGCGCTCCATGTCGGCCTGGCGGTTCCAGCCGCGGGCGAGGTTGACATAGGGCGCGAGCGCGGAGGCCTCACGGTGCGAGCTGGCCGGGACCACCTCGACCCGGCCCTTCTCGGCGCCGGCCTTCTGCAACTGGTTGACCAGCGGTGCCAGCTCGCGCGACCAGGAGGCGGCGGGCGCGGTGTGGACGATGTCGTCCACGGTCTTGACGCCGATCCAGACGCCGAAGCCGACCAGGGCCAGCACGGCCGTGTACCACTTGCGCGAGCGCGGCACCGTGAAGGGGAGCGCCGCCACCAGCGCCGTCCCGGCGAACAGCATCGCCAGCCTGGTGATGTTGGAACCGATCTGGGAGCTGATCACCCAGACCCCGACCACCGACAGCGCGTACACCCAGGAGGTGATCCGCACCGTCTTCCACTCCCGCGGGACGAGGACGGCGGCGAGGACGGCGTACAGCAGCGGCAGGGACGCCGAGCCGAAGCCCATGGGCTGGGTGCCGGAGAAGGGGAACAGCAGCGCCGAGACGGCCACCACGACACTCGGCGCGATGCCGAGCGCCCAGGCGCCGGGACGGCGCTTCTGGAGGAACAGGGCGACCGCGACCAGGCCCACGAACAGGCCCGCCACCGGTGAGCCCATGGTGGCGAGCGCGGCCAGCGGGGCCGCGACCAGCGCCTTCGCCCAGCGTCTGCGGCGCCAGCGGTGCGGCCAGCAGAACACGGCGGCGACCGCGCCGAGCGCGAACATCGTGCCCAGGCCGAACGTCACCCGGCCCGAGATCGCGTTGCACAGCAGTCCGAAGACCCCGGCCAGCGCCGCCCACAGCGGGTTCCTGACCACGCGGCTGCGCAGGAGTATCAGGGTGAGCAGGCCGGAGGAGACCGTGCCCGCGATCATCATCGTCGTCCGGACGCCGAGCACGGACATCAGGTACGGCGACACCATGCTGTAGGAGACCGCGTGCATACCGCCGTACCAGGCGAGGTTGTACGCCGAGTCCGGGTGCCGGCCGACGAACTCGGCCCAGGCGTCCTGCGCGGCGAGGTCGCCGCCGCTGTTGGCGAACGTGAAGAACCACACGATGTGCAGCACACCGGCCAGGCCGGTGATCGAGAGGACGGGGTGTTCGAGCATCCGCTCGCGCAGCGCCATGACGGCGGCCCGGGCGCGCGGCCACCGGGCGGCACCGGAGGCCGCCTCACCGTCAGGACGCGTCCGGTCACCGTCCGTGCCCGTCGGGTGCGAACCTATTCGAGGGCCTCCCGGGCCCGGATCGGCGTCGTCGGCGCGTGTCGGCTCCGCAGTGGCCACCTGAAGGCACTCCCCGTGTCCCGTCCTCTGTTCCGGCCTCGTCCCACGACCGGTGACGTGCCCGATTCGTGACGCTAGCACGCACCCCGCCGGGGAGCGCCCGGGCGGGGCTCCCCGACGGGGTGCGCGCAGGCTCGCGGAACTCCCGGCACCCGGGGTGCCGGGAGCACGTCAGCCCAGGCGGGTCAGCTTGTCCGTGAAGCCGGGCTCGCCGAGGTCCTTCTGCAGGGCGACCGGGACCCTGACCGCACCGCCCGCGCCGCCTTCGCCGACGGTGAGCGTGCCGACCTTGGTGCCGGCCTTCGCCGAGTGCGGCACCTGGTCCGGGGCGAAGGACACCTTCACCTTCGACCCCGCCCAGCCGACCGCGGTGACGTCCTCGGTGACCACGACCGGGGTGTGACCGCCGAGCCGGTCGTCGACGTACCCGACGACGTCACCCTTCTTGAGGATCTTCGCCGAGGTCAGCGCACCCTTGGCGGCCTCCAGGGCGGTCTTGCTGACCTGGTTGACGGTGGTCAGGATCGGGCTCTTGCGCTGCCCCAGGATCGCGCCGACGACGGTGACCGTCTCGCCGCCGACCTTCTTGCGGGCGGCGAAGAGCAGGTTGCCGCCGGCCGCGGTGGTGCTGCCGGTCTTGATGCCGATAGCACCCATCCGGTACGGCAGTTCGTTCCAGTTGGGCCAGTTCTTGCCGGACGGGTCCGTCCAGCTCGCCGCGCTGGTGATGGCCACCAGCGCCGGGTTCTTCACGACCTGGTCGCCGAGCTTCACCTGGTCCTCGGCGGTGGAGACGGTGGTCTTCGTCAGGCCCGAGGGGTCGGTGTACGTCGTGTTGGCCATCCCCAGCTCCTTGGCGGTGGCGTTCATCTTCTTGACGAACGCCGCCTCGGAGCCCGCGTCCCAGCGCGCGAGCAGCCGCGCGATGTTGTTCGCGGACGGGATCATGACGGCGGACAGCGCCTGCTTCTCGGTGAGGGTCTGGCCGGCCTTGACCGTGTTGAGCGTGGACTCGTCACCGGTCTTGTCGTAGCCGCCCTCCTTCTCCGCCTGCGGGTCGATCTTGATCTTCGGACCCTCCTGGCCCACCTTCAGCGGGTGGTCGCGCAGGATGATGTACGCCGTCATGGTCTTGGCGACCGATCCGATGGGCGCCGGCGTCTGCTCGCCGAAGTGGTCCATCGTGCCGACGCCCTCGACGTCCATCCAGCCCTGGCCCTCGCCCGGCCACGGCAGGGTCAGCTTGCTGCCCTCGAAGGTGTAGCTGTCCTTCGCGGTGAGCGCGAGGCCGGGCGCGGGCAGCGGGCGCAGCGCCTGCACGATCGCGAAGACGACCAGGAGGAGCAGGACCAGCGGGGTCCAGATCTTCACCCGGCGCACGGTGGTGCGCAGCGGGGTCTCCGGCGGCGGCGGCGTGTTCGTCAGCTCGGCCAGCAGGTCCAGCGGGGGCTTGGGCGGCAGCGGCTGCTGGGTGGTGGGCTCGAAGCCGGGCCGGTGGTTGCGGGCCGTGGGGGTGGGGGTCGCGGGCGCGGTGGGGGCCGCGGGCACGGTGGGCGCGGTCTTCGGGGCGTCGTCGAGGGGCTTGAGCGCGACGAACCTGCTGGTGCGCTCGGCCTCGGACTCACCGGCCCCGGGGGCGGGCTTCGGGGCGGGCCTGCCGTCTGCCGGCCGGGGGCCCTCGGCGGCGCGCCCGGCCGCCGTGCCGTCCTTCGCGCCGGTCCTCGCCGCGTTGTCCGCGCCGGTCTTCGCCGCGTCCTTCGCGTCGCCCCTCTGTGCGCCGCCCAGCTTCAGCATGGTGGTGGGCTGGTCGACGGCGGGCCTGGGCGCCTTGAAGACGGCGGTGGGTGTGTCGACGGGGGGCTCGGCCCCGGGCCCGGACGCCGCTCCGGGCTCAGGCTTCTCGGCGTCGGAGGCCTTGGAGTCGGACGCCTTGGAGTCGGACGCCTTGGAGTCGGACGTCTTGGACGGCGTCCCGGGCTCTGCCTTCTTGCCGGCCTCGCTCGACTTGCCGCCCTTGTCGTCCTTGCCGCCCTTGTCGCCTTCGCCGCCCTTGCCGTCCGCGGCCTGCTGGGGGGCGGGCTCGGGCTCGGGGTCCGCGCCGTCGTTCTCGGCCTCGGAGTCAGCCTCCCCCTTGGAGCCGGACGCGTCGGGCTTCTCCGCCTCGTCCGCTTCCGCGGCCTTCCCGGCGTCCTCGCGGCCGGCGGAGTCCTTCCGGTCGTCGGAGTCCTCGGGGTCCGCGGAGTCCTTGCGGTCCCCGGCTTCCTCGGCTCCGTCGGAGTCCACCCACGCGGCCACGGCCGCCCGCAGGCGCGCGTCGCCCGAGGCGGCGGCACGGTCGCCTCCGGCCCCGTCCGCGCTCTCCGCGTCCTCCGTGTCGCCGCGCCCCTTCCCGTCCTCGTCCTCGTCGGCGCCCTCCGCGCCGGAGCCCGCCGTGCCGGAGCCCCCGGGCTTCCCGGCCGCCTGGACCGCCTCCGCCGCCACGTCCCCGGACGCCCCGGACTCCCCGGACTCCTCGGACTCCTCGGACTCCGGGTCGTCCTGTGCGTCCGTGACGACGTTCCGCATCGAGAGGACCCGCGTGGCCGTGTCCACGCCACCCCGGCTCTTCGCCGTACCGGTCCCTCCGGACTCCCCGGAGGCGCCGGACGTCGTACCGGACTCCCCGGACCCCGCCGCCGGCGCGAGGCGAGGATCGCGAGGATCACGCGCCTCGCTCCTGGCCCCGGGAACCGGACCCGCGCTCCCCGACGTCGGTTCTGCCGACGACTCGCGCTGCTTCGACCTGTCGGGGGACTCGCCCGCCACCGATGCCTCCTCCATGTGCCGCACGCCCCGCGTGCCGCTACGAACCGTGAACCGCCGCCCGCACGACAGCCGTACCGACCGGCCGGAGCAGTGGCCCCACGACCGCCTGTATCACGCGGTCGCACCGCTGTCCGAACCATGTACCAGTGTCCTGTGTGCGGACCAAACCCAAGCGGAAGACGAGAACGACATACCTACTGGTTCCACTACGAACCGGTCACGCACCCTCGACAGACCAATGTGAGAGGGGTCACCCTGTCATTCATCCACGCGGGGAGGCATGGATGGGCAGGAGCCGCAGAACACTTCCGGAGGAGCTTCTGTTGCTGGCACTGGACCCGGCCACGGGTACCACTGCACAGCCGCAGTCGCTCGACCTGGGTCTGGCCGGAGCGCAGCTAGTGGAGCTGGCGCTGGCCGGACGGATAGCCCCGGACGGGGATCGTATCGCCGTGGTGGTGCCACGGCCGACAGGAGATCCGACTCTGGACTGCGCGTTGGAGTTGCTGCGAAGGCGCGGCGCTCCGGTACGGGCCGTCCACTGGATCGGCGGGCCCCGTCTCGGGCTCCGCCAGACCTATCTCTCGCACCTGGAGAGGTGCGGCATGGTGCATGCCGTGGCCGGCCAGATGTGCGGGGTGCTGCCGACGACTCGCTATCAGGCGACGGACAATGTGATCAGCCGGGAGATCAGGGCCCGGCTCGACTCCGCGATCCGCACCGGCGTACCGCCGGACCCGCGGACCGCGGCGCTCGCCGCGCTGGCCCACGCGGTCGGTCTCGGCAAGCACCTGTATCCGGGCAACGAGGGACGTTCGTCCCGCTCCCGGCTGCGGGACCTGATCCGGCACGATCCGATGGGCGGTCTCGTGGCGCACGCCGTGATGGACGTGCAGAACGGGGTGGCGGCCCAGCCGCGCCGCGGACCGGCCTCGGCCGGCGGACGGCAGGCCACGGCCGGCGGCAGGCCCGCGCCGGAACCGGCCCACGGCGTCCCGATGCAGCCGCAGCGGGCCGCGGGCTCCATGGCGCGCGCGGTGGCGCACTGAGCCGGAAGCGGCCACCGGGCCGTCGCGGCGGCGGACGCGGCGGCAGAAACGTCACACGGCACGATCGCGCAGGGCCCGGTACGCCGGTCCCGCACCGCACCGCATCCTGAGCACCACAAGTCGTGAACACCCGGGCACCGCAAGCGGCAGACGCCGCAAGTCGCAGACATCACAAGCTCCGTGAGCACCACACCGGCACCAGCACGCATCACAGGCACGGCAAGCATCACAAGCACCGCACACACTCAGAACGCCGCACCGCAGTCCCCTGAACCGGCCCGGGAGCCGCTGGTCCGGGCGGGGTGCGGGACCGTCAGGTCCCGTGTCCCGCCCGGCCGTTCACCGCGGCACCGAACCGGCGCGCGGGCGGCGCGGATCGCGCCGCATATCCGGCGTTTCCCAGCGGCGGCAAGCACCTTGGTGGCAATCTGCTCAGCAGCAGATACGCAAAGTAGAGGCATGCAGCCGGAGGTGCACGTCCCGTGGCGTCCAATGTCAATCCCACCGTCAGGCGGCGCCGGCTGGGCCAGGAGCTGCGCAGGCTCCGCGAGCTCAAAGGCATGACGGCCGAGGAGGTGGCGGAGCGGCTGCTGGTGTCGCAGTCGAAGATCAGCCGCCTGGAGAACGGCCGGCGCAGCATCAGCCAGCGCGACGTCCGCGACCTGTGCGGGGTCTACGAGGTGGAGGACCACCGGGTCGTCGATTCGCTGATGCAGATGGCCAAGGACTCGCGCCAGCAGGGCTGGTGGCACTCCTTCGGCGACATCCCGTACAGCGTCTACATCGGCCTGGAGACGGACGCGGCCAGTCTGCGGGTGTACGACCCGCAGGTCGTCCCGGGCCTGCTGCAGACCCGGCAGTACGCGGAGGCGCTGATCGCCGGGGCGCTGCCGGAGACCGCGCCCGCGGACATCGAGAAGCGGGTCCAGGTGCGGATGCGGCGGCAGGAACGAATCTCCGCCGCCGAGAACCCGTTGCGCCTGTGGACGGTCCTCGACGAGGCCGCGCTGCGCCGGGCCGTCGGCAACCGCTCGCTGATGCGGGAGCAGCTGGAGCACCTGGTCGAGCAGTCGCAACTGCCGCACGTGACGGTTCAGGTGATCCCCTTCGAGATGGGCGCGCACCCGGGCCTGAACGGGCAGTACGCCATCCTGGAGTTCCCCGACACGGCCGACTCCAGCGTCGTCTACATCGAGGGCGTGACCAGCGACCTGTACCTGGAGAAGGCCAACGACGTGCAGAAGTACAGCGTGATGTACGAGCACCTGCGGGCGCAGGCGCTGAACGTGGAGCAGTCGCGCGAGTTCATCGAGAAGGCCGCGAAGGACTACGCGCGCTGAAGAGCGGGGCACGGTACACCGTCGACCACTGGTGACGGAAGAGCCGTTGGAATATGCCATCCGGTCGAGTGAAGGGCCGCTTCACCTGTCGGGCCCGGCGGGTAGCGTCGATCACGCCATCGACCAACACCGTTGGCGCAAACCGCGCTGTGGGTTCCCCGAACGCGTCGTGCGGTGACCGCAATTCCACCCCTCACTCGCAATCCGGAGCAGAAATGGCTATTCGTCAGGGCGCCACGGAGACGTGGACCAAGTCCTCGTACTCCACGGGCAACGGCGCGTGCGTCGAGGTCAAGTCACCGGTCGTCGCCACCATGGCGGTCCGGGACTCAAAGGTCCACGAGGGCCCGGTGCTCGGCTTCCCCGCCGACGCGTGGAACTCCTTCGTGGCGTCGGTCAAGGCCTGAGAGGGACAGGTCCTCCGGTCCTCCCGCGACGCCCCGCCCCACAACTGAAGAGCAGTACCGCAGGCGCGAGCAGCAGGACCGCGCGCGCCGCACGCAGAGCCCCCTCGACCAGTTCGCCGTCCTTGCCGAGGGGGCTCCGCCGTGCCCGCCCCGCACCGCCCGTCGGCTCGTCATCGCCTGCCGGCCGCCTCACCCCTGCCTACCGGCCGTCTCACCACCGCACGCGGCCCGCCCTCCCCCGGCCCGCACGCCCGGCCTCCCGACCAGCCCACTCCCAGCCCGCCACCTGTCCCGCACTCGTTCATGTAGGTGAACCAAGGTCAGTAAGCCGAACATTTTTGCCCGCTCTTGACCTTCCGCTTCCTTGTCGCGCCCGCGTGACCGATCCCACGATGAGCGGGCACTTCGCGGCCTTCCTCGCCCCTACCCCGCTCAGGCGAAGTGCCAACCGGATGAGCGGAGTTCACAAGGCGGACCCTGGAAGGGGGGCACATGAACAGTCTCGACTGGGCCGTGCTCATCGGCTACTTCGGCGTGATGGTCGCGATCGGCGTCTGGTCGCACAGACGGGTGGGCGACGTCAGCGACTTCTTCACCGCCGGCGGCAAGATGCCCTGGTGGCTGTCCGGCATCTCGCACCACATGTCCGGCTACAGCGCGGTGCTGTTCACCGGGTACGCGGGCATCTCCTACACCTACGGCGTCACCTCCTTCGTCACCTGGTCGTTCCCCATCGCCCTGGGCATCGCCATCGGATCGAAGCTGTTCGCGCCGCGCATCAACCGGCTCCGCTCCCGCCTGCACGTGGCCTCCCCGCTGGAGTACCTGAAGAACCGCTACAACCTCTCCACGCAGCAGGCGCTCGCCTGGTCCGGCATGCTGCTGAAGATCGTGGACGTGGGCGCGAAGTGGGCGGCGATCGCGACCCTGCTGTCCGTCTTCACCGGGATGAGCCTCAACCAGGGCATCCTGATCACGGGCGCGATCACCGCGGTCTACTGCACGATCGGCGGTCTGTGGGCGGACGCGCTCACCGAACTGGGGCAGTTCGTCATCCAGTTGCTCGCCGGGGTGTCGATGTTCGTGGCCGTCGTCCTGAAGCTCAACGACAAGGGCATCGGCTTCCTCGGCGCCTGGGACGAGCCCGCCCTGCACGGCCACGGAAAGCCGCTGGTCGGCCCGTACGGCACGGTGTTCCTGCTGGCGTTCCTCTTCATCAAGCTCTTCGAGTACAACGGCGGCATGCTCAACCAGGCCCAGCGCTACATGGCCACGGGCAGCGCCCGCCAGGCCGAGCGCTCGGCGCGGCTGTCGGCGGTCCTGTGGCTCGTCTGGCCGGTCGTCCTCTTCTTCCCCATGTGGATGTCGCCGCTGCTGGTCCACGCGAACAAGCCCGACGGCTCCGACTCCTACGCCCTGATGACCGAACAGCTCCTGCCGCACGGTCTGCTGGGCCTGGTCATCGTCGGCTTCTTCTCGCACACGATGGCCATGTGCTCCTCGGACGCCAACGCCATCGCCGCCGTCTTCACCCGGGACGTGGCGCCCGTGCTGTCGCGGCGGGCGCGGGCGTGGGGCGCGCGCAGCGGGCTGGTCGCCGCCCGCGTGACGACCGTCGTCTTCCTGGGGCTGTCCATGGCGGTGGCCACCCAGGTCGACTCACCGACGTTCAAGGACATCATCACGGTCGTCATCAAGTGGGTCGCGGGCCTGATGGGTCCGATCGCCATCCCGATGATGCTCGGCCTGCTCCGCCCGTTCCGCCGCTCGGGCCCGACGGCCGCGCTCACCAGCTGGGGCCTGGGCCTGCTGGCCTTCTGGCTGGTGAACTACCCGGTCAACTGGAACGTCGACGGCGGCGTCCCGCTCCAGTACCAGGTGTCGATCCCGCTCGCGGTCTCCCTGGTCCTGTACATCGTCATCGGTTACGTCAGGCCGGAGGACACCCCCGAGCGGCTCGCGATCATCGAGCGGGTCAACACCGACGGGGACGGCGAGGGCGGCACCGCGGCGGCAGCGGCGGTACCGGCCCCGGCGGGCGCGGGCGACGACGTGGTCGGCACCCAGCCCTCCTCGTGACCGACCCCTCCAGGCCCTGCCGCCACATTCCCGTCGTCGCCCGCGGGGCCCGCGGCGTCCGGTGCGTGCTCTCGGCGGGCCCGGCGGAAGTCCTCGTACCGGGCGTACCCGGGCTCTCGCCCGGTGCGGCGAGAGGGCGTGCCAGGCATCGCGGGGCAGGCAGGAATGTGACGACAGCGCCTGGCTAGGCGCCCCTCGGATAGCGGGCCAGCCAGCCCGGGGCCGACCCGGCGGGTCCGTGCAGGGCGGGCCCCTGGGTCATCTCCATCGCGAAGTCGTCCGCCAGGACCAGCAGGGTCGGACGGCCCTCCAGCTCGGCCAGCCAGGCCGGCGGGAGGGCCGTCTCGCCGTGCAGGGCACCGAGCAGACCGCCGGTGAGGGCCCCGGACGCCCCCGAGGGGCCGCTCTGGTTCACCGCCAGGCACAGCCCGTGGCGTACGTCCTCGCCGACCAGCGCGCAGTACACCGCGACGGCCAGCACGCCCTCCGCGGCCCCCTCCCCCGCCAGCTCCTCCACCCGCGCCGGGCCCGGCATGCCCTGGCGCACCGCGCCCAGCGCGTGCTGCAGCGCGTCCGAGACCGGCTCGTGGCCCGGCCGTACGGCGAGCAGCGCCAGCGCCTTCTGGACGGCGGCGTCGAGACCGTCCCCGCGGGCGAGCGCGTGCACGATCACGGCGTAGGCCCCGGCCGCGAGCCACGCCGTGGGATGCCCGTGGCTCTGCGCCGCGCACTCCACGGCGAGCTGCACCACCAACTGGGGCTCCCAGCCGACCAGCAGCCCGAACGGCGCCGACCGCGCGGCGGCCTCGGGCCCCGTCTCGCCCGGGTTCTTCGGCGCCTGGAGCGTCCCCATCGTCTCGTCCCCGAAGCCGCCGAGCAGCGCCCGCGTCGGCTCCCGCCGGGCGTACAGCCACTCCTCGCGGGCCAGCCAGCCGTCCTCCTCGCGCCGCTCGTCGGGCCCCCAGTCCCGCTGGGTCGCCGCCCAGCGCAGGTACGCCCGGTGCACGTCGGTCGGCGGGTGCCAGGCCCCGGTGTCCCGCCGCACCTGCGCCCGGATCAGCCCGTCCACGGAGAACAGCGTGAGCTGGGTGAGGTGCGTGACGGTGCCGCGCCGGCCGTGCGCCGCGACGAGGTCCACGACGCCCTCCGGCCCGTGCGCCTCCCGGACCGCCTCGTACCCCAGCCCGTCCACCGGCGCGCCGAGCGCGTCCCCCAGCGCGACGCCGAGCAGCGTGCCCCGCACCCGCCCGCGGAAGTCCTGCTGCTCGGCACGCCCCCAGACGATCCCGGCCGTCGTACCCACCCAGACCTCCCTCACGGCACCGTCCGTCCGTACGACGCTCGGCACTGTAGTCGAACGGGAACGGTGTGTTCAGGGGGTGATCGGCGGGGCGGGGCCCGGGAGCGCGGCACCAGCGCCCAGGTGTGGACGGGGTCCGGTGCCACGGCCCGGGTGAGGCCGGCCGGCGCCTCCTCGGCCCGGCCCGGTTCGACGAGGGCGGCGCCCCGGCTCGCCGGCGGCGACGCGTGGCAGGGTCGAGCGCCACGGCCCGGCCCGGCTCGGCTCGGTGGCGGCCTCCTCGAACCGGCCGGCGATCCGACAGGTGTCACCCCGCCCGGAGGCGACCCGGCTGGAGGCGACCGGGCCGGAGTCGGGGCGAGGCGGGCCGCCCGGTCCAGGCCGGCGAACACCTCGTCCGGCCGGCGGCCGGTCCAGCCTCTGCCGTCCTTCCCCTAGGGGACGACGACCACGCGCGTCCCCTTGTCCGCGAACGCCCACAGGGCCGCGCCGTCCTGCTTGCCGGTGCGGACGCCGCCCGTCTTGATGCCCTCGGCGACCGGCGGCGGCGAGGAGCCGTCCACGGCGTTGCTGAAGGCGACGAAGACACCGGACTTGCCCGCGAAGTACAGGATGTGCTCGATCTCCACCCCGTCCGAGCCCTTCGTGGGGTCGGCGACCCGCTGGGAGATCGCGTAGGCGCCCGGGTCGGGGCTGACCGTGCCGGGCCAGACGGCGAAGGTGCGGGTCGGCATGCCGCGCACGTCCATCAGCCAGACGCGCTTCTGCCCCAGGGAGTAGACGACGCGGCGGCCCGTGCCGGAGTCGGACGGCGGCGCGGGCGGGGCCGTGTGCTTGGGGGGCGCCGCCGGGGAGTGCCTGCCCGCCGGGGCCGACGCGCTGGGGCGCGCGGAGGCGGCGACGGGGTGCCCGCCCTGGTCCGCCTGGGCCGCCAGCGCCCCGACCGCGACGACCGCCGCGGCGGTCAGGCCGCTGACCCAGGCCCACGAAGGTATTCGGGCAGGCATGGGCACGCATCTCCTCGGCTACTCAGCTGTTCGGCCCCGGGAACCGTCGGCTCATCGTACTGTGGGCCGCCGCGCGCGCGGTTCAGTCCAGCACCGGCAGCAGCTGCGGCAGGTGACCGTCGGAGGCGGTCGCCGTGCGCTGCCGCTCCTCGGGGACCTCGCCGTAGACCGTGGTGCGCGGCCGGGCGGGGCGGCCCGCCGCCTCGGCGACCGCGATCAGGTCCTTGACCGACTTGTAGGAGCCGTAGGAGGAGCCCGCCATGCGGGAGATGGTCTCCTCCATGAGGGTGCCGCCCAGGTCGTTGGCGCCGGAGCGGAGCATCTCGGCGGCGCCGTCCGTGCCCAGTTTGACCCAGCTCGTCTGGATGTTGGGGATCCAGGGGTGCAGCAGCAGGCGGGCCATGGCGGTGACCGCCCGGTTGTCGCGGGCCGTGGGGCCGGGGCGGGCGATGCCGGCCAGGTAGACCGGGGCGTTGGTGTGGATGAAGGGGAGGGTGACGAACTCCGTGAAGCCGCCGGTCTCCTGCTGGATGCGGGCCAGGGTGCGGAAGTGGCCGAGCCAGTGGCGGGGCTGGTCGACATGGCCGTACATCATCGTCGACGAGGAGCGGATGCCCAGCTCGTGCGCGGTCCTGACGACCTCGATCCAGGTCGCGGTGGGCAGCTTGCCCTTGGTCAGGACCCAGCGGACCTCGTCGTCCAGGATCTCCGCGGCCGTCCCGGGGATGGTGTCCAGGCCCGCCTCCTTGGCCGCGGTCAGCCATTCGCGGATCGACAGGTTGGTGCGGGCCGCGCCGTTGACCACCTCCATCGGCGAGAACGCGTGCACGTGCATGCCGGGGACGCGCTCCTTGACCGCCCTGGCGATGTCGAAGTAGGCGGTGCCGGGCAGGTCCGGGTGGATGCCGCCCTGCATGCAGACCTCCACCGCGCCCACCTCCCAGGCCTGCTGGGCGCGGTCGGCGACCTGGTCCAGGGAGAGGGTGTAGGCGTCGGCGTCCGTGCGGCGCTGGGCGAAGGCGCAGAAGCGGCAGCCGGTGTAGCAGACGTTGGTGAAGTTGATGTTGCGGGTGACGATGTACGTCACGTCGTCGCCGACCGCCGCCCTGCGGACGTCGTCCGCGATCCGGGCGAGGGCGTCCAGCGCCGGGCCGTCCGCGTGCAGCAGCGCCAGCGCCTCGGCGTCGGTCAGCCGCGTCGGGTCGTCGGCGGCGGTGCGCAGGGCCTGGCGGACGTCGGTGTCGATGCGCTCGGGTGCCATGCCGGGCGCCGCCGCCTCGCGCAGGGCGTCCCAGTCGCCGTAGACCTCGTCGAAGTCGCCGCGGCGGTCCCCGGTGCGGCCCTCGGCGTCGATCGCGGTGTGCAGGTCGGTGCGGCCGGAGGCGGTGAACGCCTCGTCCGGCTCCTGCCAGGGGCGGCCCTCGACGGTCGCGTCCTCGCGGGCCAGGCCGGTGGCCGGGTCGGCGAGGGCGCTCACGTGCGGGAGGAGGCGCGGGTCGAGCCACGGCTCGCCCCGGGTGACGAACTCCGGGTAGACGCAGAGCCGTTCGCGCAGTTCGAACCCGGCGGCGGCGGAGCGCTCGCGCAACTGGTCGATCTGCGGCCAGGGGCGCTCGGGGTTGACGTGGTCGATGGTGAGCGGGGAGACACCGCCCCAGTCGTCGATGCCGGCCGCGATGAGCCGTTCGTACTCGCCGTCGACGAGGTTGGGCGGGGCCTGGAGGCAGGCCGCGGGACCCATGATGTGCCGGGCGACGGCGACCGTGGCGACCAGGTCGTCCAGTTCGGCGTCCGGCATGCCGCGCATCGCCGTGTCCGGCTTGGCGCGGAAGTTCTGGATGATCAGCTCCTGGATTCCGTGGTGGGCGCGGGCGACCTTGCGCAGCGCGAACAGGGACTCGGCGCGCTCCTCGAACGTCTCGCCGATGCCGATCAGGATCCCGGAGGTGAAGGGGACGGAGGAACGTCCGGCGTCCTCCAGGACCCGCAGCCGCACGGCGGGTTCCTTGTCCGGGGAGCCGTGGTGCGGGCCGCCGGGCTCGGACCACAGGCGGGTCGCGGTGGTCTCCAGCATCATGCCCATGGACGGCGCGACGGGCTTGAGCCGCTGGAAGTCCGTCCAGCTCAGGACGCCCGGGTTGAGGTGCGGCAGGAGGCCGGTCTCCTCCAGGATGCGGATGGAGACGGCGCGGACGTAGGCGATGGTGTCGTCGTAGCCGTGCGCGTCGAGCCATTCGCGGGCCTCGGGCCAGCGGTCCTCGGGCTTGTCGCCGAGGGTGATGAGGGCTTCCTTGCAGCCGAGTGCGGCACCGCGGCGGGCGATGTCCAGGACCTCGTCGGGGGACATGAACATCCCGTGTCCGGCGCGGCGCAGCTTGCCGGGGACGGTGACGAACGTGCAGTAGTGGCACTTGTCCCGGCACAGCCGGGTCAGCGGGACGAAGACGCTCTTGGAGTAGGTGATGACACCGGGACGCCCGGCGGCCTCCAGGCCGGCGTCGCGCACCCGGGCGGCGGAGGCGACGAGGTCCCGCAGGTGCTCGCCGCGGGCCTGGAGCAGCACCGCGGCCTCGGCGACGTCGAGGGCGACGCCGTCCCGCGCACGTTTGAGGGCGCGACGCAGGGAGTTCTCGGTGGGGCCGGTTCCGGAGGTCGCGGAAGTCGTCATCCTCCGAGCATACGATCGCGCTGATCAGCACGGGCGGCCGTGGCCGGGACGCGCGCACGGGCGCCCCGCCCGGCGGGGGCGGCGCGGGCGGTACGAGGGGACACGGGCGGGCGGACGAGGCCAGGGCGCGGGCGGCCGGCTCGCTCCCCCGGTGAGCGCACGCTTCCGGTGGCGCACCCCTAGGCTGACGGCCCATGACCCGCCACAGTGAGCTGAAGCACCGGATCGTGACCCGCTTCCAGCGGTACGTCGCCAATCCGGTCAACCGGCGTCTGCCCTCGCAGACCCTGCTGGAGACCACCGGCCGCGTCTCCCGGCTGCCCCGCCGCACCCCCGTGGGCGGACGCCTCACGGACGGATCCTTCTGGTTCGTCTCCGAGTTCGGCCTCAGATCCCAGTACGTCCGCAACATCCAGGCCGACCCGGCCGTCCGCGTCCGCATCCGGGGCCGCTGGCACCACGGCACCGCCCACCTCCTGCCCGGCGACGACGCCGTGGCCCGGCTGCGCCGCCTGCCCCGGTTCAACAGCGCGGCGGTACGGGCCTTCGGGACGGACCTGCTGACGGTGCGGGTGGATCTCACCGACTGAGCGCCCTCCGCAAGGGGAGAGCTTGTGCAAGCCTTGTGAGACAGGGCACCACGGTCTGTGATCGCTGTCTCCCGGAGCTGACGCATCTGCCATGAACAAGGCAAACTGGCCTCTCGGCGATGGACAGTTCGGCAGCGGTCAGGGAGCAGCGATGGACGGTGTACCGCGAGTACCGGAGCAGCGGCGTGCCGAGCGGTCGGCCGCGCTGCGCTTCTGCGTACTCGGACCGGTGCGCGCCTGGCGCGGCGAGGAGCTGCTGCCCACCGGCTCGCCCCAGCAGCGCGCCCTGCTCGCCGCGCTGCTGCTGCGCGAGGGGCGCACGGCGACGGCGTCCGAGCTGATCGACGCCCTGTGGGGCGAGGAGCCGCCCTCGCAGGCGCTGGCGGCGGTCCGGACGTACGCCTCCCGGCTGCGCAAGGTCCTGGACCCTGGGGTCCTGGTCAGCGAGTCCGGCGGGTACGCCGTGCGCGGCCTGGGCGAGGGCGCGCTGGACGCGGGGACGGCACAGGACCTCTCCGCCCAGGCGGACAAGGCCCGCGCCGCCGGGGACCTGCACCGGGCGCGGACGCTGCTCGGCCGCGCGCTGCGCCTGTGGGACGGCGAGCCCCTGGCGGGGGTGCCCGGCCCGTACGCCGAGGCGCAGCGGGTGCGCCTGGAGGAGTGGCGGCTGCAACTCCTGGAGTCGCGGCTCGACATGGACCTGGAGCAGGGCTGCCACGGCGAGGCCGTCTCGGAACTGACCGCGCTGACCGCCGCCCACCCGCTGCGCGAACGCCTGCGCGAACTGCTGATGCTCGCGCTGTACCGCAGCGGCCGGCAGGCGGAGGCGCTCGCCGTCTACGCGGACACCCGCCGCCTCCTCGCCGGCGAACTCGGCGTGGACCCGCGCCCGGAGCTGCGCGCGCTCCAGCAGCGCATCCTCCGCGCCGACCCGGCCCTCGCCGAGCCCTCCGCCCCCGCCACGGAACCCGCCGCGGCCCCGGTCCGCCCCGCCCAACTGCCCGCCACCGTCCCCGACTTCACCGGTCGCGCGGCCTTCGTCAGCGAGCTGAGCGGCATGCTGGCCTCGGCCGAGGGCCGGGTGATGGCCGTATCGGCGCTGGCCGGGATCGGCGGGGTCGGCAAGACGACCCTCGCCGTGCACGTCGCGCACCACGCCCGGGCCGCCTTCCCCGACGGCCAGCTCTACGTCGACCTCCAGGGCGCCGGGCAGCGCGCCGCGGAACCGGAGACGGTCCTCGGCTCCTTCCTGCGCGCCCTCGGCACGGCGGAGTCCGCGATCCCCGACTCCCTGGAGGAGCGGGCCGCCCTGTACCGCTCGGTCCTGGACGGCCGCCGGATCCTGGTGCTGCTGGACAACGCGCGCGACGCCGCCCAGGTCAGACCCCTGCTGCCGGGCACGGAGGGCTGCGCCGCACTGGTCACCTCACGGGTGCGGATGGTCGACCTGGCGGGCGCGCACCTGGTCGACCTGGACGTGATGAGCCCGGAGGAGGCCCTCCAGCTCTTCATCCGGATCGTCGGCGAGGAGCGGGTCGCCTCGGAGCGGGAGGCGGCGCTCGACGTGGTCGCCGCCTGCGGCTTCCTCCCCCTCGCCATCCGCATCGCCGCCTCCCGGTTGGCGGCCCGCCGCACCTGGACGGTCTCCGTCCTGGCCGCCAAGCTGGCCGACGAGCGGCGCCGCCTGGACGAACTCCAGGCGGGCGACCTGGCCGTGAAGGCCACCTTCGAACTCGGCTACGGCCAGCTGGAGCCGGCCCAGGCCCGCGCCTTCCGCCTGCTGGGCCTCGCCGACGGTCCGGACATCTCCCTGGCGGCGGCAGCGGCCGTGCTCGACCTGCCCGCCGAGGACACCGAGGACCTGCTGGAATCCCTCGTCGACACCTCCCTCCTGGAGTCCGCCGCCCCGGGCCGCTACCGCTTCCACGACCTCGTCCGCCTCTACGCCAGGTCCTGCGCCGAACGCGACGAGCACACCCCGGGCGAACGGGACGCGGCGATGTCGCGCCTGCTGGACTTCTACCTGGCCACGGCGGCGGGCGTGTACGCGACCGAGCGGCCGGGGGACCGGCTGGTGGACCACCTCGCCGCCACCGGGTACCCCGGACTCGTCTTCCCCGACCGCAAGGCCGCCCGGGACTGGCTCTACACCGAGGCGGACTGCCTCCTCGCCCTCGCCCGCCGCAGCGCGGAGCGCTCGGCCTCGCTCCGGCGCGCCACCGACCTGCTGTGGGCCGCGCTCGACATCTCCGAGTCGGGAGCCAACTCCCGCGAGTACGAGGCCACCGCGAAGGCACTGCTCGACGCGGCCCGGCGGGCCGGTGTGGCGCAGGTGGAGGCGCGGGCACTGATGACGCTCGCTCACGCGCACGTCGACGCCGGCCGCTTCGAGATGGCCGACCAGGAGGCGGAACAGGTGATCCGCCGCGCCATGGACGCCGACGACCTCCTGCCGGTGTGCTGGGCGCGCAACGCGCGCGGCATCATCGCGCTGTACCAGAGCCGCAACGAGGACGGCGAGCAGCATCTCTCCGAAGCCATCCGGCACTTCCGCATCCTTCAGGACCGGCCCGGCGAGGCCAGCGCGCTGTGCAACCTCTCCCGCATCCACCTGGCGACGGGCCGGACCAGGAGCGCGGTGGCCCTGGCGCAGCAGGGCATCGGCATCTACGACGCCATGGGGAACTCGATGCGGGGCGCCAACGCCCGCTACGCCCTGGGCATGGCGCTCACCCAGAGCGGCCGGCTCGACGCCGCCGCCGACAGCCTCACCGAGGCGCTGGGTGTCTTCCGGGACAGCCGGCAGCGGCTCTGGGAGGGAATGACGCTGTTCCGCCTGGCCGAGGTGGACATCGCCGCGCAGCGCCCCGCGCAGGCCGCCGCCAACGCGGAGCTGGCCCTCACGGTGCTGCGCGGCATCGGCGGCGAGTGGCGGCGCGGCAACGTGCTCACCGTTCTGGGCCACGCCCTGACGGGCATCGGGCAGACGGACCGCGCGCGGGTGTGCTGGCGCGACGCCCTGCGCATCTACGAGGAGCTGGGCGCGCCCGAGGCCGCCGCCGTGAGCGAACTGCTGCGCCCGGCCCAGGCCGTGTGAGGTCCGCCGGGACGGCACCGGCGCGTTCATCGAACGTTTATCGCCTCCCGTCATGCTCGACCCAGTCGATCCGTCGCGTCGGGGGGCAGACGGGTCACTGCGAGGGGCCCCGCACTGGCGAACTAGTGTGAGCGGCCCAGGAATGCCCGCCCGGGCACACTCGGGGGAGTGACCGGGCGGGCTTCCAGCGCCCGATGAGGAACACACCGAGTGGAGCGAAGAGCATGAGCGACGAGCCGGTCATCAAGCCCCAGGACATGCACGCCACCGGCACGAAGGACGGCGAGGCCGCGGCAGCCGTCGCCCAGCCCGGGGACGGCGACGTGACGACGCAGGACATGCACGCCACGGACGAGCCTGTCACGGTCAAGGACATGCACGCCACGTCGGAGCCCTTCAAGCCGACGAAGTAAGCCCGCGTACCCGGGGGGACCGGACGGGGGATCACGGGGGATCAGCCGGGGGGACCACAGAGGGGGGATCACGGGGGGACGGGGGAACACGGGGGGCACGGGGGATCGGCCGCGGCGGCGCGGAGGGGGAGCCGTCGCGGCCGACGTGTGTCCGGGGGCCGCTCTGGCCGCGCGCCCGGTGCGGGCCGTCAGCCGGCCGCCGGGGCCGCCGGGTCCACGGTGCAGTGGGCCGGCCGGACCCCATCGCCGGGCGCGCCGGCGTCCACGCGTACCGTCCGCCTGCCGTTCGCGGGCACGTCGGTCTCCCGGAGCGCGGAGCGGATCGTGCCGCCGTGGGCGTCCTGGAAGGTGACGGTGGCGGTGAACGTGCCGCGCCTGTCGTTGGGGTTGGTCAGTTCGACCGTCGCGTAGGGCTTCTTCTCGGTGGCGCAGCTCAGCAGCCTCACCCGCGCGTCCTGGAGCCGCGTCTCCGTGCCGCCGCCGGACGGGGTGGCGGTCGGACCGAGGTCGGGGCGACGGCGGTGGGAGGAGCTGCCGCCGGTCGTGCCCGTGCCGCTGCCGCCGGAGCCGTACGTGTCGTCGTCCTCCGGGGCGTACGTGCCGTCGGTTCCGGAGCCGTACGTACCGCCCCCGGACGACGAGGACGACGAGGTGTCGTGGTCCTGGCGGGAGCTGCTGCACCCGCCCGAGCCGCCGCTGCCGTGACCGCCGTGCCCGTGGCCGCGGGAGAAGCCCGTCAGGGCCAGCACCACGACCGCCAGTACCGCAGTGAACCTGAGTCCGCGCCCCCGTATCCGCATGGGCGGCACCCTATCCCGTGGTGCGGGCCGTGCCCGTGCCCTTCTCGGCGTCCAGGGCGTACACGCAGCGGTCCTTGCTGCACGCGTACACGACGCCGTCCCGGACGACCGGGGAGCCGGTGATCTCGCCGCCGGTCGCCAGCTTCCAGCGCAGGCGGCCGTCGTCGGCCTTCAGCGTGTACAGGAGGTGGTCGGTGGAGCCGAAGTGGATGCGGCCCTCGGCGACCGCCGGGGAACCCACGATCTCCCCGCCGGACTGGAAGCGCCACTTGGGCGTCCCGGTCACCGCGTCCAGGGTGTACAGGCCCTTGCCGCTGCCGACGTGCACGTGTCCGGCGGCGACCAGGACCGGGTCGACGCAGGACCGCGCCTCGGTGGCGATGCGCCAGCGGTCGCGGCCGTCGGTGGCGTCCAGGGCGTACACGGTGCCGAGGTAGTCGGCCAGGTAGACACCTCCGCCGGTGACCGCCGGGCCGGGGGCGAAGGCCGGCGGGGAGAGGAAGACGGCCGGTGCCTCGAAGTGCCAGCGGACATGGCCGCTCGCCACGTCGAGGGCGACGACACGGGTACCGGCCGAGACGTACACGTAGCCGTCGGGGGCGGCCGTGAGGCGGACCGGCACGCCGCCGCAGGAGGCCGCGTCCCCGATGGGGTAGGACCAGCGTTCGTCGCCGGTGCGGGCCTCCAGGGCGCGCAGGCGCGCGTCCTGCCAGACGTAGACGGTGCCGTCGTGCAGGGCGGGACCGGCCTCGGGGGACTCGAAGTCGGTCTGGCAGCCGGTGATCTCCCACAGCTTCTGGCCGCCGGTGGCCTCCCAGGCCTGGACGCCGCCGCCGCGGGTGCCGGTGACGACGGTGCCCCGCTCGGCCTTGAGGGAGTACACCCAGGCGTCGGTCTGCAACCGCCACAGGTCGGCGCCGTCCCGGGCGTCCAGGGCGAACAGGGTGGGCCCGTCGGAGGCGTGCACGCGGCCGTCGGCGACCGCCATGGACCAGGCGACGTCCCGGGTCTTGAAGCGGCGCCGGCCGGTGGCCACGTCCAGGGCGTGCACCTCGAAGGAGGTGACGTAGACCAGGTCACCGGCGACGGACGGGGTGCCCCACACGTCGTTGGACATGCGGAAGCGCCAGGGGCGCCAGCCGGGCGCGGTCTCCGGCGGCACGCCGGTCACCGCCGGGACGACGGGCGCGGCACCGGGCCGGGACCTGGACCAGGTGGCGGCCAGGCCCGCCTCCGGCGGCGGCGCCTTCACGGCGGCGGCGCGGGCGTCGGCGACGCGCGGCCCGGGACCGATGGGCACCTGGGCGCCGGCCAGCCGCACCGGACCGGTGCCGGGGGCGCCGACCGGCGCGGGCATCGCGGGCAGCGGCGGCGCGGGCGGGGCCGGCACGACGGGGTCGTAGGAGGGCGGGGGCGGCGGCGGTACGGCGGGCCGGGCGCCGCCCACCGGGCCGGCCGAGGTGGGCGGCGGGACGAGGCGTCCGCCGCGCCGGGACTCGATGAGGCCCACCGCCTGCTCGGGCAGCCAGGCCGACGCGGTGCCGCTGTCGTCGGTGCCCGAGCCGAAGAGGTGCGGGGCGAGCTGGGCCTGGAGGTCGGCGGGGGTGGGGCGGCCCGCGACCTCCATCTGCATGCAGGACTCGATCAGCGGACGCAGCTCGTCGGGGAGGCCTTCGAGGTCGGGGCCCTCGCGCAGCAGCATGAAGACCGTCTCGACCGGGTTGGCGCCGTGGAAGGGCGGGTGCCCGGTGGCGGCGAAGACCAGCATCGAGCCGAGCGAGAACACGTCGCTGGCCCCCGTGACGCTGCGCGAGTCCTTGGCCTGCTCGGGTGACATGTAGGCGGGGGTGCCGACGGCGACGTTCGTCATCGTCAGACGGGTGTTCGAAACGCCGGAGGCGATGCCGAAGTCGATCACCCGCGGTCCGTCCTCGACGACGAGCACGTTGGACGGCTTGAGGTCACGGTGGACCAGCCCGGCGCCGTGGATGGACTGCAGCGCCTCGGCGACGCCCGCCGCCAGCCAGCGCACCGCCTGCACCGGCAGCGGACCGCACTCGGTCACTATCTCCTCGAGGGAGGGCGCGGGGACGTAGGCGGTGGCCAGCCACGGCACCGCCGCGCGCGGGTCGGCGTCGACCACGGCGGCCGTGTAGAAGCCGGAGACCGCCCGCGCGGCCTCGACCTCGCGCGTGAAGCGGACCCGGAAGAGCTGGTCCTCGGCCAGCTCGGTGCGGACCGTCTTGATCGCCACCCGCCGGCCTGACGCCGAGCGCGCGAGATAGACCAGCCCCATGCCGCCGGCGCCCAGCCGTCCCAGCACCTCGAACGGACCGATCCGCCGCGGATCGTGCTGCGTCAGCTGATCCACCACTTGCCTGCCACCTCCCCGTACGAGCCGCGCCACCTCCGTGTGTACGCGGCCCCCGTGCAGCGTCTCACCACCGCACCGCCGCGGCGGCACGCACTCCGATTCTTCCTGGCCGCGGCACCGGTGGCGAACCTGGCGACGAACCGGGATGTTCTGGTGCTTTTGCGACGCAAAACGGCGGATTCCCGCCGCCTGTGCTGCATCAGCGGCCGGATTTGACCGCCTGGTGACCATTTCACCGGCTCGCGTACGGCGACATTCCCCGCGCCGGGTGCGTCGGCTCCCCCGCTTCGGGCCGGCCGGCCGCGCCGCCACCGACGGCTTCCGTCCCGGCTCGTACGGGCTTCCGCACCGGCTCGAACGGGATTCCGCCCCTGACGGTACGGCGGGCCGGCTCGTACGACGCTCGCACCCCCGCCGGTACGGCACCCCCGCTCCAGCCCCTGCGGCGCTTGCGCCGCGGCGCGCGCGGCCTTCCTCACCGCTCCAGGACGGCGAAGGACGCGCCCTGGTCGTCGGCGACGACCGCGACCGTGCCGTAGGACGTCTCGAAGGGGGGCACCTGGACGCGGCCGCCGAGCCGGGCGGCCGTGCCGAGGGCGGCCTCGGCCCGCGCGACCCGGAAGTGGACGAGGAAGTGCGGCGGCATCTCGGGCGGGAAGACGTCCGTGACAGGGGCCCGGCCGAAGCCGGGGCGGGTGTCCCGGCCGAACAGGGCCTCGTGGAAGAGCCCGCCGTAGAAGGCGTTGGCCGTCTCGGTGTCGCGGGTGTAGAGCTGGGCCCAGTCGAAGCTGCCCGGCTGGTGGCGCACGCCGAAGCCCGCGTGCCGGCCCGGCTGCCACAGGCCGAAGACGGCGCCCTCGGGGTCGGCGGCCAGCGCGGCCGTGCCGTAGTGGCCCACCTGCCGGGCGTCGCCGACGATCTGCCCCCCGCCCGCCCGGATCCGCGCGGCCAGCGCCCCCATGTCCGGGGCCGCGAAGTACACCGTCCAGACGGTGGGCATCCGGCCGTCCGACTTCGGGGCGAGCGCGGCGACGGGCCGCCCCTCCAGCAGGGCCAGGACCGAGCCGCCGTACGCCTCCTTCTCCTCGAAGGTCCACCCGAAAAGCTCACCGTAGAACCGCCGGCCGGCGGCGGTGTCGGAGAGCTGCGCGTCCACCCAGCAGGGGACGCCCTCCGTGTACGCGGATGCCCTGTTTTCGGCCATGCCGTCAAAGTAGCCGGGACTCCCGCAGCCCGCAGACCAGGCACACCAGCCTCTCGGCGCCCGCGCACCCCATTTGCAGTCGGCCGAATCGCGCTCCCATCACCCCTCGGTAAGCTGACGACATGACAGGACAAGTGCGTACCGTCGACGGCCGCGTGGCCGGCCGGCGAGGGCAGGCGACCCGGCAGAAGCTGCTCGACTGCCTCAGCGAGATGCTCAGCTCCTCGCCCTACCGGGATGTCAAAGTCATCGATGTCGCCCGGAAGGCGGGGACTTCGCCCGCGACCTTCTACCAGTACTTCCCGGACGTCGAAGGCGCCGTCCTGGAGATCGCCGAGCAAATGGCCGCCGAGAGCGCCGATTTGACCGGGCTCCTCGAAGGCAGGTCGTGGGTCGGCAAGGCCGGCTGGCAGACTGCCCAGGAACTCGTCGACGGCTTCCTGGACTTCTGGCGCCGCAACGACGCGATCCTGCGCGTGGTCGACCTCGGGGCCGCCGAGGGCGACAAGCGCTTCTACAAGCTCCGTATGAAGATCCTCAACGCGGTGAACGGCTCCCTCACGGATTCGGTTGCCGAACTCCAGTCCAAGGGCAAGATCGACAAGGACGTGAACCCGGCGGCGATCGCCGGTTCACTGGTCGCCATGCTCGCCGCGGTCGCCTCGCACCAGAAGGGTTTCACCTCCTGGGGTGTGAAGCAGGCCGAACTCAAGCCGAACCTCGCGCTGTTGGTGTACCTGGGCGTTACCGGGAAGAAGCCGACGAGATAGCCGGTCCCCCGGCCCCGGGCGCCCGTGCGGCACCTCCAGGCCACAAGTCCTGTCAGGCAGGCGGCGGTTCACCCGAGTGGACCGCCGCCTGTCGCGTTGTGGGGCATCCCGGGAGAGGGTGCGCGGGTACGTCCCGGTGTGCGCGAGGGGTGAGGGCGCGCGGGGACGCCCCGGTGCCGGGGGCGTGACCGGCGTGCGTGAGCGGGAGGGGGCGAAGGCGCGGGGGCGGAGGCGCGGGGGCGAAGGCGCGGGGGCGAAGGCGCGGGGGCGAAGGCGCGGGGGCGGAGGCGCGGGGGCGGAGGCGCGGTCCCGTCCCGCCCGGCGGACGGGCAGCCGGACGGCGCCGGGGGAACGGCACCGGGTGATACTCGGGGCATGAACACGGAACTCGACGCCCTGCTGAGGTCGCTGCGCGTGTGGGACCCGGAGGTCACCGAGCTGCCCGCGTTCGACCCGGAGGAGGCGCCCGCCGCCCCGCTCCCCCTGTTCACCCGGTGGTTCGCGCAGGCGGTCGCGGCCGGTGAGCGCGAGCCGCACACCATGTCCCTGGCGACGGCCGACGAGGCCGGCGACCCGGACGTCCGCATCGTGATGCTGCACGGCGCCGACGCGGAGGGCTGGGCCTTCGCCACCCACGCGGACAGCCGCAAGGGCCGCCACCTGTCCGGCCGCCCGTACGCGGCCCTCGTCTTCTACTGGCCCGTCCTCGGACGCCAGGTGCGGGTGCGGGGCCCGGTCACGACCGCACCCCACGAGCAGGCCCGGTCGGACCTGCACGTCCGCTCGGCCGGCGCCCTGGCCGCCGCCCTCACCGGCGCGCAGAGCCGGGTCCTGGACTCCCTCGGTGAACTGAGCCGGGCGTCGCAGGCGGCCTGGGCCCGCGCCGGCCGCGAGCCGGACGCGGACGTCCCGTCCTGGACCCTGTACCGCCTGCGCCCCGACGAGGTCGAGTTCTTCCAGGGCGACGCCCGCCGCCGCCACGTACGCCTGCGCTACCGCCGTGCCGAACGGGAGCGGACGGGCCCGGAGGGCTGGGTCAGGGAGCTGCTGTGGCCGTGACGGCGGCGCCGCCCGTCCGTGGTCACGGGGCGGGGGCGGACGGCTCGAATCCGTACACCGCGAAGTCGGACACCGGCCGGTAGCCGATCCGCTGGTACAGGCCGTTGCTGGTGGGGTTGGCCAGGTCGGTGAAGAGCAGCACCTCGGCCGCTCCGGACTCCACGGCGAGGCGGCTCACCTCCGCCGTGACGGCGCCCGCGTACCCCCGGCCGCGCAGGTGCTCCGGGGTGTGGACCGCGGTCACCCGCACCTGTCCGGCGACCACCGGGGACCTGCCGGCCATGGAGACCGGGGTGCCGTCCGGGGTCTCCCAGAACGTCACGGCGCCGGATCCGGCGTGCTCGTCGGCCCAGTCCCCCGGGTCCCGCACGGCGGACTCGCCGACGGCGGCGCAGAAGTCGGTGTACCAGCGGGCCAGCAGGCCGCGGTCCGCCGGGCCCGCCACCCGCGCCCGTCCCGGCGGGGCCGGCCGCGGCACGGTCAGCCCGCCGAGCCGGTACAGCCGCATCCGCCGCTGGAGGGAGGTCCGGGCGCCGGTGTGGCGGTGCCAGGCGGCGGCGAAGGCGGCGGCCGTGTCCTGGTCGGCGTTGACACCGGAGAGTCCCCCGGCGCCCGCGGTGCCCTCCCGCGCCCGTCCGGCCAGGTGTGCCGCCAGGGCGTCGGCCTCCGCCTCGGTCAGCGAGGTGAGCACCAGCGGGTGCGGGGGCGTACGGAAGAAGGAGGCCCGCACGCCGCGCGTGCCCGTCCGCGCCGCCTCGCCTTCCAGCACGCCGAACTCGGGGGCGCCGTCCCCGTACGTGCGTCCGCCGCGGGCGCGCAGGTTCTCCGTCACGGTCAGGTGCACGGTGTGCCGGTCGGGCCGGGAGCGCAGGAACTCCCCTGCACGCGCGAGGAATTCGTCGAGGTCACGGGTGAGGTACCAGTCGTCGCAAGCCATGCTTCATGATTCCGCCCGGCCGTCGGGTCCGCCTCCGGATTACGCCGGTGCCGCCCCGGTCAGCGCGGCGCGGGCGGCGCGGGCTCGGGGTCCGTGGCCAGCCGGGCGTGCAAGTGGCAGTCCCGGAAGGCGTCGTGGCGTCCCGCCTCCCACATCGCGCCGCGCGCGGTCCCCTCGTACAGGTAGCCGCAGCGCTCGGCGACGCGGCAGGACGCCTCGTGGCCGACGGCGTGGTCCAGTTCGAGGCGGTGCAGGCCGAACTCCGTGAAGGCCCAGCGGCCGGCGAGGAGCAGGGCGAGCGTGGCGACACCGCGCCCGCGCGCCTCCGGCAGCACCCAGTAGCCGACGCGCCCGGAGCGCATGGGACGGCTGATGACGGCGACACTGACGTGGCCGAGCCTCTCGCCGGTCGCCTCGTCCGTGACGCAGAACGGCACGCCCGTGCCGTCGACGGCGCTCTGCACGTGGGCGGTGAGCGATTCGCGCGCGTCGGCCAGGTCCCGCTCCAGGATCAGCGGTGTGTTCCACCGCCGGAACTCCGGGTCGGACCGCCCCCGCAGCCAGCTCTCCAGATCGGCCTCGGACTCCGGGTCCCACAGACGGAGCCGCAGGCCGTGACCCCGCAGCTCGGGGGCGGGATCGGCAAGGGACTTCTCACGTATCTCGGCCACCCGGCCATTCTGGCCGAATGAGCGGGGCCGCCACATCCGGATCACGGGCTGCCACATCCGGAATGACGGGCCACCGCACCGCCGGGCCGGCCGTCGGGGTCCGGCCGGGCCGGCACGCCGTCCCTGGGGCACCGGACCGTCCGGGGCCCCGACGCGACGCCCGCCGCGGTCATGCGTGACCGATCCGCAACCAATTCCGGTCTTGACCGAGACCCATCAAGCGGGGGCGTGATTACGCTCGCGCTCATGGCCGACTCTCCGTCCACCGGCGCCGCCGCGTCCGCCCCCGCCCCCGCCCCGGAGCGCACCGACCGCCCCGTCTACGTCATCGGCGGCGGCCCCGGCGGTCTGGCCGCCGCGTACGCGCTGCGCGCACGGGGCGTGCGCGCCGTCGTGCTGGAACGGTCCGACCGCGTCGGGGCGTCCTGGCGGCGGCACTACGACCGCCTGCACCTGCACACCACCCGCCGGCTCTCCGCGCTGCCCGGCCTGCCGATGCCGCGCCGGTTCGGCCGGTGGGTGGCCCGCGACGACCTCGTGCGGTACCTGGAGAAGTACGCCGAGCACCACGAACTGGAGATCGTGACCGGCGTCGAGGTCTCCCGCGTCGAGCGCGCCGCGGACGGCACCGGCTGGCTGCTGCACGCCACCGGCGGCCGCAAGCTGACGGGCGCCGCCGTGGTCGTGGCCACCGGTTACAACCACACCCCCCGCCTGCCGGACTGGCCCGGCCGCGCCGGCTACCCCGGCACCCTGCTGCACGCCGCCGAGTACCGCTCGCCCGGCCCGTACGCCGGCCGGGACGTGCTCGTCGTCGGCATCGGCAACACCGGTGCCGAGATAGCCGTCGACCTCGTCGAGGGCGGCGCCGCACGGGTACGGCTGGCCGTGCGCACCGTCCCGCACATCCTGCGCCGCTCGACCGCCGGGTGGCCCTCGCAGTACACGGGCGTCCTGTGCCCGCGCCTGCCCGTCGCGCTCGTCGACCGGCTCGCCGGGCCGCTGACGCGGCTGAGCATGCCCGACCTGTCGGCCCACGGCCTGCCCCGCCCGGACACCGGCCTGTACTCACGGGTCAAGGAGGGCGCGATCCCCGTCCAGGACGTCGGCCTCGTCGACGCCGTGCGCGGCGGCCGGGTCGAGATCGTGGCGGCCGTCGACGGCTTCGAGGACGGCAAGGTCGTCCTCGCCGACGGCGACCGCATCGAGCCGGACGCCGTCATCGCGGCCACCGGCTACGCACGCGGCCTGGAGCCCCTGGTGGGGCACCTGGGCGTGCTGGCCCCCAACGGCAGGCCCGTCGTCCGGGGCGCCCGCACCGCTCCGGACGCGCCCGGCCTGTACTTCACCGGCTTCACCAACCCCATCAGCGGCATGCTCCGCGAACTGGCCCGGGACGCGGAGAAGATCGCCAAGGCGGTCGCCCGCGCCCACCGCTGACACCGGCACCCCCTACGCGACCGCCGCGGCGAGGGCGCGCGGCCGGCGCCGGATCACCAGGGCCATCAGCGCGGCCGCCGCGCACAGCGCCCCGGAGGCGTACCAGACGACGTCGTACGAGCCGAAGACGTCGCGGGCGACCCCGCCGAGGTAGGCGACGAGTGCCGCGCCGACCTGATGGGAGGCGAGGACCCAGCCGAAGACGATCGCGCTGTCCTCGCCGTAGTGCTCCCGGCACAGAGCCAGGGTGGGCGGGACCGTGGCGACCCAGTCGAGGCCGTAGAAGACGATGAAGAAGATCATGGGCGGGTGCACGCCCGGCGCGAGCAGCATGGGCAGGAAGAGCAGGGCGACACCGCGCAGCGCGTAGTAGACCGCGAGCAGCCGGCGTGGCTCGAATCGGTCGGTGAACCAGCCCGAGGCGATGGTTCCGGCCACATCGAACACGCCGACGACCGCGAGCAGCGACGCCGCCGTCGTGACGGGCATCCCGTGGTCGTGGGCGGCGGGCACGAAGTGCGTCTGGATCAGGCCGTTCGTGGAGGCGCCGCAGATCGCGAAGGAGCCGGCCAGCAGCCAGAAGGGCCCGGTGCGCACCGCCGAGGACAGCACGCCGAGCGTGCGGCGCGCGGCTCCCGGCACCGGGGCCGGCTTCGGTACGAACTCCGCTGCGCCGTACGGGCGTACGCCCACGTCCGCCGGGTGGTCGCGCAGCAGCAGCCAGACGAACGGCACGACGGCGAGCGCCGCCAGCGCCACGGTCACGGCCGCCGGACGCCAGCCGTGCGACTGGACCGTCCAGGACAGGACGGGCAGGAAGATCAGCTGACCGGAGGCGGAGGCGGCGGTGAGGATGCCGCTGACCAGGCCGCGCCGCTCGGTGAACCAGCGGTTGGTGACGGTGGCCGCGAAGGCCAGCGCCATCGAGCCGGAGCCGAGGCCGACCAGCAGGCCCCAGCACAGCCACAGCTGCCAGGCGGCCGTCATCCACACCGTCAGGCCCGAGCCGACCGCGATCACGGTCAGCGCGACGGCGACCACCTTGCGGATGCCGAAGCGGTCCATCAGGGCGGCGGCGAAGGGAGCGGTGAGGCCGTACAGCGCGAGGTTGAGCGAGACGGCGGCCCCGATCGTGCCGCGCGACCAGCCGAACTCCTGGTGCAGCGGGTCGATGAGCAGTCCGGGCAGCGACCGGAACGCCGCCGCTCCGATGATGGTCACGAAGGTGACGGCGGCGACGAACCACGCGCGGTGCACCCGCGCCCGGCGCCGGGGCGGTGTCCGGGCCTCGGTGTCGAGGGCAGATTCCGTTGTCTGGGTCACGTCACTCAGCTTCGCGGGCGGGCCCGCGCGCATCGAGTGGCCCGAAGGCCAGCGTTCGCTAGGATCGGGCCATAGGATCGGGTCATGGACTCCGACACGGCTCCGGCTCCGGCTCAGCACACCGCCCCCGTGCCGCCCGTCGGCGGGAGCCCCTCCGCCGGTGCGCCCCCGACCCCCGGCCCGGCCCCCTCCCCCGCCCCCGTCCCTCCGTCCGGGCAGTTCTCTCCGCACCGCGTGGTCGTCCTCGCGCTCGACGGGCTGCTCCCGTTCGAGCTGGGGATCCCGCACCGGATCTTCGGGCGCCCCAAGGACGCCGCGGGCCGGCCGCTGTACGAGGTCGTCACCTGCTCCGTCCGGCCGCCCGGCCCGGTGCGGACGGACGCCGACTTCTCGATCGTCGTCGCACACGGACCGGAGGCCCTGGCCGGCGCCGACACCGTGATCGTCCCGGCCTCCTACGAGCGGGGCCGGCTCTACGAGCAGGGCACGCTGCCCGAGGACCTGGCCGCCGCGCTCGCGCACATCCGGCCCGGCACCCGGCTCGCCTCCATCTGCACCGGCGTGTACGTGCTGGCCGCCGCCGGCTACCTGGACGGCCGCCCCGCGACCACCCACTGGGCCGACGCCGAGCGCTTCCAGCGGCTCTTCCCGCACGTCGACGTCGACGCGGACGTGCTCTTCATCGACGACGGCGACGTCCTGACCTCCGCGGGGGTCGCCGCCGGGATCGACCTGTGCCTGCACATGGTGCGCCGCGACCACGGCACCGCGGTCGCCAACGACGTGGCCCGCCGCACGGTCGTGCCGCCGCACCGCGACGGCGGGCAGGCGCAGTACATCCACCGGCCGCTGCCGGACCCGCAGCTGGCCACCACGACCAACGCCCGCGCCTGGGCGCTGGGACGGCTGCAGGAGCCGATCCAGTTGCGCGACATGGCCGAGCAGGAAGCGATGTCGGTGCGGACCTTCACCCGCCGCTTCCGCGAGGAAACCGGGATCAGCCCGGGGCAGTGGCTCACCCAGCAGCGCGTCGAACGGGCCCGGCACCTGCTGGAGTCCACGGACCTGTCCGTGGACCAGGTGGCCCAGCAGGCGGGCTTCGGTACGGCGCAGTCGATGCGGCAGCACCTCCAGGCGGCCCTCGGCGTGACCCCGACCGCCTACCGGCGCACCTTCCGGGTCCGGGGCACCGGCCGGCCCGCCTAGCCCCTCCCCCTTCTATGGCCCTTCTCACAATTCAGGCGAAAAGGGGATTTCGGTGACGGGAGTCACCGACCGGCGGCGGGTGTTCTGTCTATGTTTCGGCCATGCTGAAACGCTTGCGCTCCCTGCCGCGCCCCTCGCGGACCGGCGCCCTCCTCGCTTCCGCCGCGGCCCTGGTGTCCGCCGGCGCCCTGGGCGCCGCCGCACCGGCGCAGGCGCAGGACCGGGCCCCGGACCAGTCCCGCGTGACGGCGGCGGTGCTCCCCCTGGACGGCTCCGGACGCGAACCCGCCGTGTACGGCGACGACGTCCCCTACGACACCGCCAGCATCATCAAGGTCGACATCCTCGCGACGGCGCTGCTCCAGGCGCAGGACGCGGGACGGACCCTGACCGCGCAGGAGCGCGCCTGCGCCGAGCCCATGATCCGGCACAGCGACAACGCGGCGGCGAACGCGCTGTGGCGCCGGATCGGCCGGGCGCCGGGGCTGGAGGCGGCCAACAAGCGGCTCGGGCTGACCGCGACGAAGGGCGGACCGGGCGCCAAGTGGGGCCTGACCCGGACGACGGCCAGCGACCAGATCCGGCTGCTGCGCGCGGTGTTCGACACGGGCGCCGCCGATGGGACAGCCGCGCGCGCCGGTACCGGCGGTGCACTGAACGCCGGCTCCCGCGCCTACATCCGGTCCCTGATGAACACGGTCGAACCGGAGCAGGCCTGGGGTGTCTCGGCGGCCGGGACGCCGTCGGCCACGGCACTGAAGAACGGGTGGCTCCAGCGCAGCACCTCCGGCCTGTGGGACGTCAACAGTGTCGGCCGCATCACGGTGGACGGGCACCGCTACCTGGTGGCGGTCCTCTCCGACGGCAACGCCTCGATGGGCGAGGGCGTCTCCCTGGTCCAGCGGACGGCGCGCGCCGCCGTCTCGTCGACGGTGTCCGGACACTGACGCCGTACGGTCCGAGCCGTGCGCCGTGCGCCGTCCACAGGCTGTGGACGGCGGGTTCCGGGTGGCGGCGCGCCCATGCCCGCCCCGAGCACGGCACCGCGCGCCGCCATCCGGCTCCGGCGCCCCGGCCCCACCCCCCTCGTTCCTGACGGGACCGGCCGGCGCCGGCCTCGCGACTCACACTCGTCGAGGGCTCCGGTTCCGGGCACCCTCGACGTCCCCTCACGGCGAATCGCTGCCCCAAGCGTGATCAAACGGACACGACCCGTCAACAGCCGTCTGGCGATTTGCCCGTTGTGCCGGGATCGCAACGGGCGCGCACGGAAGCACCCCCGGCGCACGGCCTCCCGGCCGGCCCGGGGCCGGTGACGGAACCGTCCCCGTCGGCCGTGTCCGCACCGGGGCTCACACCACCTCGTACCGCAGCCCTCCGCGGACCGCGCCCGGACCGGCGGTGAGACCCTCACCCAGGAACCAGACGAGACCCATGCCCCAGTGGCCGGTGAGACCCGTGCCGGGCTGACCGGTGAGGCCCACGCCCCGGTAGGCCGCCGCCTCCAGCCCGGTTCCGCCGCACACCGGCGCCTGGCCCCCGCAGGCCGCGGGCACCGCGGTCACCGTCGCGGGCACCGCCGTCACCGCCGGGGGCGGCGGCGGACAGCGGTCCAGTTCGCACCAGATGCGCTTGCCCGCGCCCTCGGCGCTCCAGCCCCAGCGGTCGGCCAGCCCGTCGACCAGGGCGAGTCCGCGGCCGTTCGTGGCCTCGTCGCCCGCGCACCGCGGCTGCGGCGCGCAGGTGCTGGCGTCGGCGACCTCCAGGCGCACGGTGGCCGCATCGGCCGCCACGCCGGGCAGCGACAGTCTGAGGACGGCCGGACAACCGGTGTGCACCACCGCGTTGGTGACCAGCTCGGAGACGAGCAGGACCAGCGTCTCGGCGAGCGGCTCGTCGGCCGCTATCCCCGACCGGGCCAGACGCGAACGGGCCCACTCGCGGGCCCGCCCCACCTCCGCGGGGTCGGGCCGGATCTCCAGCTGCACTTGAAGCACCTGCACCGCTCACACCATCCGAACCGGCGGACCCGTGACCCCGCGCCAGACGGGGCCACGATCACAGCCATTCTCTGCATGGCCAGAACAACGGCCAGAGCAAGGGTCACGGACTGTGACTCCCTTGCGAGCCAGCATGGTTGACGTACCGTCACCGCAACAAGCGCTTCGGGCATATTCCCGCGCGAAGGAGTACCCGTGCGGCATACTGTGCGACGCCCGCCGCGGGGAGTCGCACAAGTGGGCGGGACGGGCCGCCCGACCTCGCGAACAGCGGCACGCACCGCCGGATCCGGAGTCGCCGTTCGGGCAACACCGCGACCACCGGCCATCGGAACCACTCGCATCCCACACAAGGTACCCGAGCGGGGCGGCGACTCCGGGACGTGACGAGACCTGTCCGGGACCGCCGTCCGGAGGCGACTCTCCGTGATCAAGGTGGGCCGCGGGTCCGCGAGGACCGGAACGTGAGCGGCCGCACGGCACGGTGGGCGCGCAGACGCGCGGCATCCCGGCAGCGGGACCGGCTCCGGGTGCCCCTCACTCTGCGTGGCGGGTGCGCCGGGGCGGGACCGGCCGCCCCGCCCGCCGGGAGCGGCGGCCGGGGCGGAGGACTGCCTGGTGAGACCGGTGCGAGCGGCGCGGTGACCCCGCAGCGGGAACGGGCGGGGCGCACCGGCGGGTCCGCCGCGCGCCGTACGGACCGCCTCGGCTCCCGCCGGGGTGGTCCGGCCGCCGGCGCCGAGGGCGGCGCGCCGCGCTCACCCGCCGGCGGGGGCCGCGCCGGACCCCGGCGCACGGTCCCGCGCACGCCCGCCGCACCACCGCTGAGCCCGCGCGGGCCGCTGCGAACTCCTCGCGCGGCCGGGCGTGTTGCCCTCCCCGCTCGCACACCCGCGCGACCCAGGGCGCCGGTTCGACCGTACGGCCGTACGGTCCACGGATGTGGGGTCTGCGGGCGTGCGGTCCACGGACGCTCGGTCCACGGACGTTCGGTCACCTGCGGCCGTGCGCAGCGGGGAGGCGGGGCCGGGTCTCCCCGGGCGGCCCCGGCCCGGTGCTACTCGGTGACGGTGAAGTAGCGGGCGAACGCGGGCACGATCTCCTGTTCGCGCACCTGGCCGTCGGCGTCGGTGTCGAGCACGGCGGCGGTCGCCCGCGCCACCTCCTCGGGCACCCCGAGCGCCCTGAGCACCCGCACGGTGTCCTCGACGCTCGCGGCGCCGTCGCCGTCGGTGTCCGCGACGGCCAGGGCCGCGTGCAGGAAGGGGCGCGCGATCTCCGCGAACCGCCCGGGGTTGTCGCGCAGCCGTTTGACCGCGCCGGTGACGAACTCCTCGCGGGTGATGCGCTGGTCGCCGTCCCGGTCGGCGATCCCCGCCATGCCCTGCCAGAAGGCCTCCGCACCGGCGTAGAGGGACTGGCCCTTGTCGGAGCGGGCGGCGGTGTGGAACTCGGCGAGCAGCGCCTTGGCCGCCATGCTGAAGTCCTCGCGGTCGATGTAGCCGTTGCCGTCCTGGTCGAAGGTGGCGAACCGGGCCCCGATCCTGCGCTCGTACTCGCTGCTGACCATGTCTTCTCGGGCCGCCTCACGTCTGGGGGTGCACTTGGCACGGAGCGTACGACGCGGGCGGCCGTCCGGGGACGGGAAAGCCACGGTTGTGCCAGGACCGGGTGAATTCCGGGACACGGCCGTGCGACGGGAGGCTCAGGCGGACAGGGGTTCCTCGTCGACGGCGGACGCCAGGTCGGGGTAGACGTCGAAGAGGCGGCGGACGCCGAGGGCGCCGAGCACCCGGTTGACGTGGGACCCCTCGACCGCGCCGCCGGCGGGCAGGATCAGCCGCAGCCGGCCCTGACAGGAACGGATCAGGCGGCGGGCGGCGATGAGCACGCCGACGCCGCTGGAGTCGCAGAAGAAGACGTCCGAGAGGTCCAGCACGAGGTCGTGCCGGCCCTCGGCCACCACCGCGTGGATGCGCTGCCGCAGCACCGGGGAGGTCACCAGGTCCAGTTCGCCCGCGACCCTGAGCACGCTCCACCCGCCCTGCCCGTCGCCGGTCACGTTCAACACCACGGCCTGCCCTCCGCTCGCCGGATCTTCCCCGGAACCGCCCGGAAACGGAAGCAGTTCCTACGCTTCTTTCCGCGCGGCTGCCCAGCGGCCGTTCCCCCAAACACCGCACAGCAAACGACCGCGGTTCCTTGAAGGACTCGTTTCGGTCATCTTCCGTCGCGTTCGATCAGAGTTGATCCGAAACGGAAGGGTATAAGGGCTAACCACCCGTCCGCGCCCCCCGTGCCCCCTTCCACGCGCCCCTTTACCACCTGGGGCTCTTCAGGGGGCGCACATCGCCACAAAGGGGCGTGCGCGGGCGAACGTGCCGACTACATTCGAGGAGATCAGGCAGACACGCTGGACCAGGGACCGGCCGGGGCAGCGGCACGGCACGGCCGGGCGTGAAGGGGGCCGCATGGCGAGGACGGACGCACCGCCCCGCTGGGACCGCAGGATGCAGCAGCGGCTGGCGCACGGAGAGGCCGCCGCACTCGGCGAGCTGTACGACCGGTTCGCCTCGCTCGTGCACGGGCTCGCCCGCCGCGTGCTCGGGGACGAACAGGCAGCCGACAGCATCACCCGCGAGGTCTTCGCACAGGTCTGGCAGCACCCCGACGCCTACGACCCCGCCCAGGGCCCGCTGCGCTCCTGGGTGGCCGCGCTGGCCCACCGGCTCGCCGTACAGCGCCTGCGCGTCACCGAGACCGCCGCGCCGGCCGCCGGCGGCACGGGTTCACCGGAGGAACTGGAGCACAAGGTGCGCCGGGCCGCCGTGGCCGCCCGCGCCGACTACATCGTCCACTCCATGCCGGCCCCGCTGCGCGCCGCCCTCGAACTGGCCTACTTCCAGCGCCGCGACTACCGGCAGACCGCCGCGGACCTCGGCGTCGGCGAGGACGAGGCCCGCCGGCGCCTGCGCCTGGGCCTGCAACTGCTGTCCACCGCCCACGACGCCGGGCGCGACACCGGCGGCCCCGGCGCACCGCCCGGGCCCGGGGGTGCGGCATGAGCGGGACCGGCGGGCCGGCGCCGTCCGCCCGGGAAGGACCGGCCGAGCGGAAGGACCCGGCCGTGCCGGAGCATCACGTCCTGAAGTCGCTCCTCGGGGCCTGGGCACTGGCCGCCTGCTCACCGCAGGAGACGACGGCCGTCGAGGAGCACCTGGGCGGCTGCGGCGACTGCGCGGACGAGGCGCTGCGGCTGCGGGACGCGGTCGGTCTGCTGCACCGGCCCGACAGCCTCGACCTGGATCCCGGGCTGCGCGCCCGGGTCCTGGACGCCTGCCTGGAGCGGAGACCGGCGCACGTGCCGGTCCCCGGGTGGGCGGCGCCCTACGACGCGGAGACCGCGCGCCTGGACGCGCTGCTGCAGGACTTCGGGGACGCCGAGTGGCACGCGCCGGTGCGGCTGCGGTGGTTCGAGGGCGGACGGCCGGTGAGCCGCCGTACGACGGTGGCCGGGGTCATCGCGCACCTGATGAGCGTCGACGGGCTCGTCGCGGGCGCGCTCGGGCTGGAGGACCCGCTCGGGGGCCTGCCCGCGGCCGGACCGACGCCCTCGGCCCGCACCGAGGCGTACTGGGGGGCGGCGCACCCGCCGCCGACCCGCACCGTCCGCGGACCCTGGCGGGACCAGACCCACGCGATCGTCCGCACGGCGTCCTGCGCCGGAGGGGGCACGGGGGCGGGCGCGGCCGGCGGGGCGGGCGCGGCCGCGACTTCCTGCGGGCCGCCCGCGGTGCCGTACGGCGGCGGTTTCGCGCTGCCGTTGCGGGACGCGCTGCTCGACCGGGCCTTCGAGTGCTGGATCCACGCGGAGGACGTCGCGGAGGCGGTGGACTATCCGTACGACCCGCCCGCCCCGCGGCATCTGCACGCGATGATCGACCTCGCGGCCCGGACCCTGCCCGGCATGCTCGCCGCCCGGCGCCGGGCGGGCCTCGCGGCGCCCGCCCGCACCCGGCACCTGGTGCCGGCGGGCCGGCCGGGGCGCAGCCTGCGGCTGGAGATCGAGGGGAGGGGCGGCGGCGAGTGGCTGATCCCGCTCGACTCACCGGGCGCGGTGGGCTCCGCGGAGCACCAGGTGGCCCATGTCGCGCTGGACGGCGTCGAGTTCTGCCGGCTGGCGGCCGGCCACGTCGCGCCACGCGAGGCGGCGGCCGGCCAGGTCGGCGACGCCGACGCGATCAGCGACGTGCTGCACGCGGCGGCGTCCCTGAGCCGGCTGTGACGGCGCCGGACGGACGACGCCGCGGACGGGCGTACCGGCCCCACGTCCACGGCATGATCCGCCGGGCAAGGCCTGAGAGCTGCGGACAGAGGTGGCGCCCGCCGGGGCCCACTTCTGTCCGCTGGAGAGCGTCTGATCCTCTAAGCGAAGACCACCGTGCGCCGGCCGTTGAGCAGGATGCGGTGCTCGGCGTGCCACTTGACCGCGCGGGCCAGGGCCTGGCACTCCACGTCCCGGCCGATCGCGACGAGCTGGTCGGGGGTGACGCCGTGGCCGACCCGTTCGACCTCCTGCTCGATGATCGGGCCCTCGTCGAGGTCGGCGGTGACGTAGTGCGCGGTCGCGCCGATCAGCTTCACGCCCCGGGCGTGCGCCTGGTGGTACGGCTTGGCGCCCTTGAAGCTCGGCAGGAAGGAGTGGTGGATGTTGATGATCCGGCCGCTGAGCTGCTTGCACAGGTCGTCGGAGAGGACCTGCATGTAGCGGGCGAGGACCACCAGTTCGACGTTCTCCTCGCGCACGATCTCCAGCAGCCGCGCCTCGGCCTCGCCCTTGGTGTCCCGGGTCACCGGAATGTGATGGAACGGGATGTTGTACGACCCCACCAGCTCGGCGAAGTCCGTATGGTTCGACACCACCGCGGCGATCTCCACCGGCAGCGCGCCGGTCCGCGCGCGGAAGAGCAGGTCGTTCAGGCAGTGCCCGAACTTGCTCACCATCAGCACGATCCGCATCTTCGTCTCGGCCGGGTGCAGCTGCCAGTCCATGCCGAAGGAGTCGCCGACCGCCGCGAAGCTGGCGCGCAGCTTGTCCAGGGTCACCGAGGACTCGGCGGAGAAGTGGACCCGCATGAAGAACAGTCCCGTGTCCTGGTCACCGAACTGCTGGCTGTCCACGATGTTGCAGCCGGTCATGAACAGGTAGCTCGACACGGCGTGCACGATGCCCTTTTTGTCCGGGCAGGAAAGGGTCAGCAGGTACTGGTCGGCCGGGGCCGTCGCGGATCGGGGGGACTGCTCAGTCATGCAGGACAGGGTCCCACACGGGCGCCCCGCCGCGGACGCCCGTCCGCAGGACGGGACGGTGCCGCGGACGCGACCCGGCGGCCGGCGGCCGTGCGCCGAGCGGCCCGGACGCCGTGCGAGGCGCCGGCCGGACGCCCTGCGACGAGCGGGCCGAAGACCGCGCGGCGGGAGACGAGACCCGCGCGGCGAGCGGACCGAAAAGCCGCGTGGCGCGGGTGCCGCGCCGTACGCGGGTGCCGCGCCGGCTACGCGGCGCGGGTCATGATGCGCAGGGCCTCCAGGCTGCGCGGCGGGGTGTCCGGGTCGTCGCCGTCACTGGCCGCGAGGCGCAGGTGCGCGTCGCGCGCCGCCCGCACCGCCTCGGGCCAGCCGTGGTGTTCCAGGTACGCGGCCACCGGCGCGTCCGGCCCGACCTGGTGCATGATCCGCAGCACCCGCAGCACGGCCGTGTCGACGAGCGCCGCCTCCTGCGAGTCCCGGAAGATCGTGCCGACGTACTTCTCGGCGGACCAGTTGTCCAGCCAGGTGTCCTCGACCAGGCGGTAGACGGCGTCGGTGACGTCGCCGTACCCCTCGACGCCCGCCAGCCAGACGTCCCGCTGGAACACCGGGTCGGAGAGCATGTGCAGCGCGGAGCGCACATTGCTGCGCCAGCGCCACCACGGCATGTCGTTGAGTGGCATGCCGCCCATGGTGGAGGAGCGGCGGCCGCGACGGGAAGAGTTCTCCGAACCTTGCACGGTCATCGATCGTACGTTCTCCTCACCGGCGTCCCCGCCGCCCCCCGCAATTCACCTTCGCGTCACCCATTGTCGGCCATGGGTCACTGCCGGGTTAGGGATGTGCCGGAATCGTGCCGTTGCATGACCGGCAGGCGACTCAGGCGCAACGCATCCGTCCCCGCACCCGCCCGGACCGCCGGACCGAGGCGGCACCTGCTCACCGCGGGCGCCCTGGCGGCGTGCGCGTCGCTCTTCGCCGGCTGCGGCGTCGTCCCCGGTGCCACGGGGGGCTCCGGGGACGGCACCGTCACCGTGATGACCTGGGCGCCGGACGGCACCCCGGCGACCAACAAACCCGGCATGCCCGCCATGGCCCGCGCCTACGCCCGCTGGGTCAACGCCGCGGGCGGCATCGCCGGGCACAAGCTCAAGGTCGTGACCTGCAACGACAGCAACGACAGCGTGGCCGCGGCCAAGTGCGCCCGGCTCGCCGTCAAGGAGGACGTCGCCGCCGTCGTCGGCTCCTACAGCCAGTACAGCGACTCCTTCTTCCCGCCGCTGGAGAGCGCGGGCATCCCCTACATCGGCGGGTACGGCGTCACCACCGCGGAGTTCACCCGCGCCCTGTCCTATCCCGTCAACGGCGGGCAGCCCGCCCTGCTGGTCGGCCTCGGCCGGGTGCTCGCCCCGCGCTGCGGCCCGGTCGCCCTGGTCCGGCCCGACAGCATCGTGGGCGACGAGCTGCCCGGCCTGCTCGACGCCGGGCTGAAGGCCGGCGGCCACGGCCGGGCCCGCGACCAACTGGCCGCCGAGGACGCCACCGAGTACTCCGGGGAGGCGGCGAAGGCCCTGGCGCAGGCGTCCGCCGTGCCGGGGAGGAAGGGCTGCGTGGTCCCGGCCCTGGGCGAGCGCACCAACATCTTCATGGACTCCTTCCGCCGGGCCCGCCCGGAGTACCCCGCGGTACGCACCGCCGCCGTCCTCGGCAGCGTGGACCAGACCGTGATCGACGCGAGCGGCGGGGCCGCGGGGCCCTACGAGGGGGCGTCCATCACCGGCTGGTACCCGGTCGCGGACGACCCCCGCTGGGACGCGATGAAGAAGGTGATCAACGCGCAGGCCTTCGGTGACAACCGGGTGGACCCCGCGGACGCCGGGGTGCAGACCACGTGGATCGCGTACACCGTCCTGCGCGCCGTCCTGGAGCGGATCGGCTCCGGGCCCGTGAACGCCGGCACCGTGCGGCGCACCCTCGACTCCGGACTGGCCGTCGGCACGGGCGGGCTGACCCCGCGGCTGCGGTGGCCCCTGTCGGGCCCCTTCGCCTCCACCGGCTTCGCCCGCCTGGCCAACGCCGACGTGACCCTCCAGGTGGTGCGCCGGGGCCGCCTGGTGTCGGCCACCAAGGGGTTCGTCGACGTGACGAAGACCCTCCAGGACGCGGACACGGACTGAACAGCGGTGAACAGCCGCCGCGGCCGGTCCGGACGCTGAGCAGCACCCGGCTCGGAGCCGGGCCGGGTCCAGAGCCGGGCCGGCCGGGTCCAGAGCCGGGCCGGGCTCGGAGCCAGGTCGGGCCCGTCGCAGGGCCGGATCCCGCAGCCGGGCCGGGCTCAGCGCCGGGCCGGAACCGGAGTCGGTGCGGGCCCGGCGCAGGGCCGGCCCCAGCACGCGGCCGGGCTCAGAGCTGGGTCGGCTGGCGTTCGGTGAGGCCGTACTTCTTCGCGATGACGTTCCACAGCCGCGCGGCCTTGGCCTTCTGCGCGCTGGCCACGCCGCTCTGCTGGTTGCCGGCCTTGGCGTGGCTGGTGATGCGCGCGTGGCCCTTCTGGCACCCCTTCTTGCCGTGCGTCTGGTCGGCCCAGGCCGCGTAGTGCTGGTCGGCCGACTGGGACGCCTTCCAGGCGCTGGTGAGCGCGCTGGTCAGCGCGGCGTGGTCGGGCAGCTTGTCCACGGGCAGCGAGCCCAGCCGCGTCACCAGCTCGCCGCGCTGCTTGGCGGCGGCGCGCAGGTCGGAGGCCGCCCCGCCGAGGTTGTCGCACCCCTTGACGTCGGCCACCGCCTTGATCACGGACGCGCGGCTGCTGCCGCTGTCGGCCAGCAGCTTGTCCAGCGCGGCGGCCTGCTGCCGGGCCGGGTCCGCGGCGGGCGCCGAACTGGCACCGCCGGTGGAGGGAGCGGCCGAGGAGACGCTGGCGGCCTTGTCGGTGTGCTGGCCGCTGTCACCGCCACCGCCGCCGCTGAGCAGCGCACCGGCGCCCACGCCGAGGGCGATGATGCCGACGCCGACGGCCGCGATCAGCGGAACCCGCGAGCGCGTCCGGCGACCGCCGCCGTCCCCGCCCCCGGTGGCCGGCTGCCCGGCGAACTGCGGCTGACCCGGACCGCCGGGACCCCCCGGGCCGGGCTGGACGGGCGGGGTGCCGGCCCGGACGCCGGGACCCGGACGGCCGTCGTACGGCTGCTGGAAGCGCGGTATCTGCTGGGTGGCCGGCGCCCCGCCGCCCGCTCCGTCGCGGAAGAGGTTGTCGAACTCGGCGGGCGTCTGCCGCCCGCCGGGGCCGCCGGGGCCCGCGCCGTACGGCGTCGCCGGCCCGCCCGCCTGGGCGTCCACCGGCGCGATGAACTGGGTGGCCTCGGCGTCCGGCCCGGCACCGGGCGCGCCGCCGCCCTGCGGCACGTGGCCCAGGAACCGGGTCGAGGGGTCACCGGACGTCTCCGGCGGCATGGCGCCCGCCGGCACCGGCGGAATGTACTGCGTCGCGCCTTCGTCCGCGGGCGCGGCGGCGACCGGCGGCAGGAACTGCGTGGCCCCCTCGTCCGCCGGTGCGGCGGCGACGGGCGGCAGGAACTGGGTCGCGCCCTCGTCGGCGGGCGCCCCGTGGCCGCCCTGTCCGGCGGCCGGAAGACCGTAGGGCGCCGGGCCCGCGGGCGGCAGCGGGGCGCCGCCGGACTGCGGGGCGCCGTACGGGCCCGGGCCCGCCGGGGGCAGCGGCGCGGCCTGCCCGGCGGCACCCTGCTGCTGCGGCTGGTACTGATGGGGTTGATGCGGCTGCTGTTGCGGCGGGAACCCGTGGTCCGCCCCCTGGAACCCCTGGGTGTGCTGGTACGGCGGCTGAGCGCCGCCCCCCTGGGTGCCGTACGCCGGGGCCGGGGCGCCCTCCGGGGGGAGCGGGCCCGCGCCCGCCGCGCCGGGGCCGCCGGGCTGTCCCTGGGCGTCCCACCGGGCCGGCGGAGTCTGCGGGTGGGACGGGGCGGCGCCCCAGGCCTGGGCGGGCGGCGCCTGCCAGTCCTGTCCGGGCTGCTGCTGCGGCGCCTGGTCCGCACCCGGACCCCACGGCTGGCCCCAGGCCTGGCCACCGGCGGGCGCGTGGGCCGGGCCCTGTCCGGCGGGCGGCGCGGGTGTCAGACCGCCCGGCCCGCCCGTGGTGCCCGGCAGCAGGGGCTGCCCACCGTCGGAAGGCAGCACGATGCCTTCGCGCGCGGGCCGCGCCGAGGGCTCCTCGCCCTGTCCACTCTGCGTCACCGGGACTCCTACGAATGGGGGACTTGCGGAATCGTCGGCTCACGCTACCGGGTCCCTGGAGCCCGGTGCTACGCAGCACAGGACGCGACCTCCTTCCCCGCCCCTCCGGTGACGAAACCCGCCGCGGCGCGCTGTGGTCCGGCTCACCGCACGCGGCTCAGGCCGCCATCTGCACCTCCAGCCTGGCCCCGAACTCCCTGACGACCGCCTCGTCCCGGTACGGATCGAGGCGCTGCTGGAAGTCCTCCAGGTACTCCGCACCCCGGTTCGACCGCAGCGTCTCCAGCAGGTCGACCGCCTTCAGACCGGTGGTGCAGGCCTGCTCGATCTCGCGCTGCTGCACCTGCGCCGTGGCGAGGAGCACGTACCCGATGGCCCGGCGCCTGGCCCGCGTCACCGGATGGTTCGCCAGCGCCTGTTCCGCGTACCGCGCGGCGGTCTCCGCCTGCCCCAGGTCCCGGTGGCAGTGCGCCAACTCGTCGGCCAGGTAGGCCTCGTCGAAGTGCGCGATCCAGGCGGGGTCGTCCCCGGAGTCCGCCGCGGCCCGCTCCAGCGCGCCCACCGCGCGCCCGGACGACACCTGCGCCGCCCGCGCGTCCCCCAGCAGCGCGTGCCCGCGCGCCTCCGCGGCGTGGAACATCGCCTCCGCGCGCGGGGTCACACGCCCGCGCGCCCCCTCCTGCGCCGCCCGCGCCAACTGGGCGATCTCGCGCGGGTTTCCGAGCTGGGCGGCGAGGTGACTCATGGAGGCGGCCAGCACATAGCCGCCGTAACCGCGGTCCCCGGCCGCCTGGGCGAGCCGCAGCGCCTGGATGTAGTACCGCTGGGCGAGGCCGGGTTGCCCCGTGTCCACGGCCATGTAGCCGGCCAGCTCCGTCAACCGCGCCACCGCGGCGAAGAGATCGCGGCCCACCGCCTCCCGGTAGGACCCGGCCAGCAGGCCGGAGACGACGCTGTTGAGGTAGTGCACCACCACCGGGCGCACGTGCCCGCTGCCGTATGTGTGGTCCAGGTCGACCAGCGCCTGGGTCATGGCCCGTACCGCCGCCACGTCCGACTGCCCCACGCGGGGACCCGCCGAGCGCGCGACCTGCCCGTCCGGCGCGGTGATCAGCCAGTCGCGGCTCGGCTCCACCAGCGCCGAGGCGGCGACGGAGGAGCCGGACAGGAAGTCACGGCGGCCCACGTCGCTGCGCCACAGCTCGCAGACCTGCTCGATGGCCCCCACCACCGTCGGCGAGAACTGGAGGCCCACGCCCGAGGCTAGGTTCTTGCCGTTGGCCATGCCGATCTCGTCGATCGTGACCGTACGGCCGAGTTTGCGGCCCAGTGCCTCGGCGATGACCGCCGGGGCCCGCCCCCGCGGCTGCTGCCCGCGCAGCCAGCGCGCCACGGAGGTCTTGTCGTACCGCAGGTCGAGGCCGTGCTCGGCGCCGCACATGTTGACCCGGCGGGCCAGCCCGGCGTTGGAGCAGCCCGCTTCCTGAATGAGCGCCTGCAGCCGTTCGTTCGGCTGCCGCGCGACGAGAGGCCTGGCGGCCATGGCGTAAACCCCCTGCTTTCTGGCGGCTCGCGTGGCTGCGGTGCCCTGCCCACGCACCGACGTTGACGTGTCCTGCGCGGCCGGATCCCGCCGTGTTCCGGCGGAGTTGTCCTGCCGTGAAGATCAATGCCCCACGGACATAACGAAAATGCGGGACATGCGAAGATTGCCGGAATAACGGAGCGAAAAGCGCAGCGGACCCCCTCGATCCCCCCTCCCGGACACCCCCGCGGGGCCGTTCCCCGCACGGACGTTCCGCACGGACACCACCGTGCGGAGATCTCCGCACGGACCTTCCGTGAGGACATCCCGGCACGAACGTCCCCGCACGGGCATTCCCGCCCGGGCGTCGCCGGCAGCGCCCCGCCCTAACACCCCGCGCGGACGCCCTCGGTGGACGCTCCCGCCGAACGTCCCCGCCGCGAGTGCCCGCTGAACACCCCCCCACACAGCCCTACCCCGCGCCTGCCGGTGCCCCTCCCGCGCGCCCCCGTGGATGCACCCGTGCGCCCCGGGCGGGGACCGGGTGCTCCTCCCCGCGCGCGGGGCCGCCGCGGACCGGGCCGCCGCGCCCGTAACTCCAGGTGGGCGCGGAAGTTGAGTGGAACGTGGAAAAGACGATCCCGGGCACCGAAGCCGCACAGACTGCCGGTCAGATTCCCCAGCAGCGCGGAGACTCACTGCTGGAGACGGCCGTTCGCTACGCCGAGGAGCGTCACTGGGACGTGTTCCCCGGCACCTGGCTGGAAGCCGTGGACGGCACCCAGCGCTGCTCCTGCGGCGACGCCGCCTGCTCCGCGCCCGGCGCACACCCCGCGCGCGAGGACTGGGCGGCCCAGGCCACCGGCAGCGCCACCGTGGCGCGCCGTATGTGGCAGAAGCAGCCGGCCGCGTCGATCCTGCTGCCCACCGGCCGCGCCTTCGACGCACTCTGCGTCCCCGAGACCGCCGGGTTCCTCGCCCTGGCCCGGCTGGAACGGATGGAGCTGACCCTCGGGCCGGTCACCCTGACCCCCGAGCGCCGGATGCAGTTCCTCGTGCTGCCCGGCGCCTGCGCCAAACTCCCGGACCTGGTGCGCAAGCTGGGCTGGTCGCCCGGCTCGCTGGACCTGACCGCACTCGGCGAGGGCGCCTACATCGCCGCACCGCCCACCCGGTACGGATCGCGGGGAGCCGTGCAGTGGGCCTGCCGTCCCACCCCGGCCAACCGGTGGCTGCCGGACGTGGAGGAGCTGGCGTCGGCGCTGGCGTACGCGTGCGGCAGGGACAGGTAGCGGCAGGAGAAGGAACACCGCTCCCCCATAGGGTTCGTCCTGACGGAGGGAGCAGCAGTGGTGAGTACCAGCGCCGTACGGGTTCAGGGACTGTGGAAGCGGTTCGGACAGCAGGTCGCCGTGGCCGGGATCGATCTGGAGTTGCCGGCCGGGCGGTTCATCGGACTCGTCGGGCCGAACGGAGCCGGGAAGACCACCACGCTGTCCATGGTGACCGGGCTGCTGCGGCCCGACCAGGGCACCGTCGAGGTCGCCGGGCACGACGTGTGGCGGGACCCGGTCGCCGTGAAGGCCCGGATCGGTGTCCTGCCCGAGGGGCTGCGGCTCTTCGAACGGCTCTCGGGCCGCGAACTGCTCTCTTATTCGGGCCGGTTGCGCGGGCTGCCCGCCGCGGAGGTGGAGCGCCGGGCGACGCAGCTGCTCGACGTGCTCGACCTGGCCGGCGCCCAGCACAAGCTGGTCGTCGACTACTCGACCGGCATGCGCAAGAAGATCGGGCTCGCCGCGGCGCTGCTGCACAATCCCGAAGTGCTGTTCCTGGACGAGCCGTTCGAGGGCGTCGACCCGGTCTCCGCGCAGACCGTCCGGGGCGTGCTGGAGCGGTACACCGCCTCCGGCGCGACCGTCGTGTTCTCCTCGCACGTCATGGAACTGGTCGAGTCGCTGTGCGACTGGGTGGCCGTGCTCGCCGCCGGCCGCATCCGCGCGCACGGACCGCTCGCCGAGGTGCGCGGCGACGCACCGACCCTCCAGCAGGCCTTCCTCGAACTCGTCGGCGCGCAGGGCCGCGACACCGGTTCGGACCTCGACTGGCTGGGCGGCGGTACCCGATGAGCGGGCAGAGCGCACCGGAGGGCCTCACGCCCGTCCTGGTGCGGCTGAAGCTGTCCCTGCTGCGCAACGGGCTGCGGCAGTCCGGCGGGCGGCGCGCGGCGTATCTCGCCTCGGCCGTCCTCGCGCTGCTCTTCGGCGCCCTGCAGCTGATCGGGTTCGCGGTGCTGCGCGGCCACCCGCACGCCGTCTCCGTGGCCGTGCTGAGCGCGGCCGTGCTCGCCCTCGGCTGGGCGGTGATGCCCCTGTTCTTCCCCAGCGGCGACGAGACCCTGGACCCGACCCGTCTGGTCATGCTGCCGCTGCGCCCCCGACCGCTCGTGCGGGGGCTGCTGGCGGCCTCCCTGGTCGGCGTGGGACCGCTGTTCACGGCGCTGCTGCTGGTGGGCTGCGTGATCTCGGTGGCGCACGGCGCGGCGGCGTACGCCGTCGCGGTCCTCGCCGTCGCCCTGGCGCTGCTGGTGTGCGTGGCGCTCGCCCGGGCCGTGGCCGCCGCCAACACCCGGCTGCTGACCAGCCGCAAGGGGCGCGACCTGGCCGTGCTCAGCGGACTCGTCGTCGCGATCGGGACCCAGTTGGTCAACTTCGGCGCGCAGCACCTGGGTTCCTCGGGGCTCGGCCGGCTCGACCCGGTGACGGACGTCCTGCGCTGGGTGCCGCCCGCGTCGGCGGTGGGCGCGGTGGACTCGGCGAGCGAGGGGTCCTACGGTGTCGCCGCCGCCCGGCTCGCCCTGACGGCCCTCGCTGTGGCCGCCCTCGTGGGCCTGTGGTCGCGCAGCCTGACCCGGCTGATGACGACCCCCGACTCCTCCACCGTCCAGGCCCCCGACGCCACCCGGAGACGCTCCCGGAGCGGCGGCCCGGCCCGGCTGTTCCCGGACGGCCGCACGGGCACCGCGGCGGAACGCTCGCTGCGCTACGTCCTGCGCGACCCGAAGACGAAGGCGGCCTGGGTGACGTCACTGGCCATCGGCCTGATCGTGCCGGTCCTCAACGCCCTCCAGGGCACCGGCTCGGTCTACCTGGCGTGCTTCGCCGCCGGCATGCTCGGCGTCCAGATGTACAACCAGTTCGGCCAGGACACCTCCGCGTTCTGGATGGTCGCGCTGACGATCTCCTCCCCGCGCGACGCCTGCATGGAGCTGCGCGGCCGGGCCCTGGCCCTGCTGGTCGTGACCCTGCCCTACGCCACCCTCGTCACGGTGCTGACGGCCGCGCTGGTCGGCGACTGGGCACGGCTGCCCGAGGTGCTCGGGCTCTCCTTCGCGCTGCTCGGCGCGATGCTGGCGACCGGGGCCTGGGCATCGGTCCGCTTCCCGTACTCCATCCCCCAGGAGGGCTACAAGAACGTGGCCCCGGGCCAGGCCGGGCTGGCCTGGACCGCCATCGTCGGCGGCATGCTCGCCGCTGCCCTGCTGTGCTCCCCCGTCATCGCCCTGGCGATCTGGACGAACGTCAGCGCGACCGGCGACGGCCTCGGCTGGCTGCTCCTGCCGGTGGGCGCGGTCTACGGCGCCGCGATCACCCTCCTGGGCCTGCGCCTGGCCGCCCCCCGCGCGGCCACGCGGCTCCCGGAGATCCTCGCAGCGGTCAGCAAGGGCTGACCCGCCCCGGGCGCCCGTGCGCCAAGAACCCGGCCGCTTCGGCAGCCGGCCGCCCGGCCGGACGGCTGCCGAAAGGCGCGGGCCTCGTGACCGGACCGCCCGCCCGGCGCCCGGCCGTGGGAGACGGCCGGTGCCGCGGGGGCCGGCGTGTTCATGGGGTGAGGACCGCCTCCAGGAAGGGTGTGACGGCCGCCCGCCAGGCGTCGGGCCGGTCGTAGTGGACGAGGTGGCCGGCGTCGGCGACCTCCGCGTACTGGCCGTGCGGCAGGACGCGGACCATCTCCTGGGCCTCCGCCCGGCCGAGTTCGCCGTCGAGGCCGCGCACGACGAGGGCCGGGCAGCGCACCTGGGCCAGCTCCTCCCAGTGCGCGTCGTAGACCCAGGTCTCGCGGGAGGCGAGCATCTGCTCCGGTTCGCACACGGGGCGCCAGCCGTCGGCGCACTCCTGCATGATCTCGGCGTAGAACGCGCCGCGCGCCGGGTTCGGCCGCTCCACCCACGGATCGTCCTCGCCGAACCACTTGCGGACGTCGGCGAGGGTGGCGAAGGGCGTCGGCCAGGTCTTGAACCAGTCCTCCCACTCGCGCTGGGAGGACGCGCCCAGCGCGGAGGCCCGCATGTCGCAGATGACCAGGCCGCGCACCAGGTCGGGGCGGTGTGCGGCGAGCTGCCAGGCGGTCAGCGCCCCCATGGCGTGCCCCACGAGGACGACCGGTCCGAGGCCGAGCTGTTCCACGGCCGCCTCGGCGTCCTCGACGTAGGCCTGCCGGGTGTGGGCGGCCCGCGGGGGCTTCTCGCTCTGGCCGTGGCCGCGCTGGTCGAGGGCGACGGCCCGGTGCCGCTCGGAGAGCCAGCGGGCCGTCGGCGCCCAGTGCGAGGCCCGGCCCATGAGGCCGTGGAGTAAGAGCACCCCGGCACCCCGCCCGGCCGCGCCCTCGTCCGCCGGGGCGGGCGGATCGGGCGGCCCCGGCAGCTGCTGCGGCAGGTCCTGCCGGTACGCCCCGGCCTGGGCCGGTACGAACGGCGGCCCCTTCGGGGGCTCGGCGAACTCCCAGGCGGCCAGCCGTACGCCGCCCGCCCCGGTCACGTCGATGCGTCGCGCCATGTGATCCCGGCACCCCCTAGCTCTGACCTGGCTCCGCCCCAGCCACTGCTCCCGGCCGTTCCCGGCCATTGCCGGAGCCGTGTGGCGCTCACCAGATTATCGAATGCTCATTCGAAAAAGCCGCTTGCATCACGAACACCCCTCGTTCGAGTGACCCCCCACAAGGAATGATCGCCGCCGCCGAGGGGAGATCTTCAACGGGAGGCGGACCACTCGGGGAAAAGCGGTCCGAGGGGGACGACCCTGAGAGCTCGGGGCTCCGGGTCGCACAGGGGAGGACAGGCCCCGGCGCCGTGCGGCGCCGGGGCCCTCTCCCTGTCTGCGGCACATCCTCCCCCACCCCTGAGCGTCATATGCCTGGAGGACTGCCGTCCCAGCGTCGCACGCGCGGCGCGCGAGCGCTCCGCTGCGACGCGCTGAAAAACGCCGGGGGGACCGGGGGAGAGAACAAGGGGAGAACCGGCCACCGCCGGCGCACCAGAGGCCGGTCCCGCCTGTCCGGCCCGGCCTCGTCCGGCCGGTCCGCCGCCGGGCAGCCGCCGTCCGGGGTCAGCGCTTGGCGACGAAGACGTGCGAGGCGACCTCCGACTCCAGCTCCGCCGCCTCACCGCCGCTGCCCACCAGGACACCGCCCGCCGACTCCGTCACGCTCACCACCGAGCCGGGCTGCACACCCGCCCGGCGCAGCGTGTACATCAGCTGGGCGTCCGTCTGGATCGGCTCACCGATCCGGCGCACGACGACCGTCTTCCCGTCGGCACCCGGATCCAGGTCCGCCAGCGACACCAGCCCCGCGTCCAGGAACGGGTCCGCGCCGTCCTTCTCGCCCAGCTCCTCGAGGCCCGGGATCGGATTGCCGTACGGCGACTCGGTGGGATGCCGCAGCAGCTCCAGCACCCGGCGCTCCACCGCCTCGCTCATCACGTGCTCCCAGCGGCACGCCTCGGCGTGCACCTGCTCCCACTCCAGGCCGATCACGTCGACGAGCAGACACTCGGCCAGCCGGTGCTTGCGCATCACGCGCGTGGCCAGCCGGCGGCCCTCGTCCGTCAGCTCCAGGTGCCGGTCCGCGGCGACCGAGACGAGTCCGTCGCGCTCCATCCGCGCGACCGTCTGGCTCACCGTCGGCCCGCTCTGGTCCAGTCGCTCCGCGATCCGGGCGCGCATGGGGACGACGCCTTCCTCCTCCAGCTCGAGGATGGTGCGGAGATACATCTCCGTGGTGTCGATCAGTCCGGACATACGTGCCCCTCGATTACCTCTGCCGGAAGCCCTGCGACTCCGCGGCGCGTGCGCTGGCCCTGAACTCAATTCTGACGCATACCACTGACAACCGGAGTGCTCCGCGCGACGGCCCGCGCCGAAGCGGGCGCGGCGCGCCGCCGGCACGGCCCCCGGGCTCGGCCGAAGCGCACGCGGGACCCCGCCGGAGCGGAGACCCGCTGCCGTCGTCACGGGAAGCGGGGCGGCGCGTCCCCCCGCACGCAGACGACCCGCGAGCTGGGTCCCTCCGCCTGACGGCGGAGAAGCCGGCCGGACGTACCGGCAGCTCGCGGGTCGGGTGACTGCTTGGGATTGGGCCGGCCGCACACGTCTCACGTGCTGATCCGGCACCGCACTGGGTGTGGTGACGGGCCGCTAGCCCGCAGCCACCTCACGCGTCCGGTTTCCATACATCTGCCGAACCACCTCCCTTCTCGTGTACCCCACACACTAAGAACCGTCCCGCCCTCGATCAACCGCTTTTTTTCAGGACTGCCCGGACCCCGGTTCCAGCAGGTCCGCCAGGTCCAGCGCGGTCGCGATGCGCACGGCGACGTCCTCGGCGTGGGCCGCGTCGGCGCGCTCGAAGGGGGCGCGCCCCAGGGAGCGCAGGAACGTGACCACGCCCAGGGTGCGGCCCCGGCTGCGCAGCACCGCGCACAGGGCGTGCACGGTGTCCGCCGGCCACTGCCGCGCGAGGGCCCATTCGCGGGCCTGCTCGGCCGGTGCCGGGCCGGCGGTGGCCCGTACGGACCCGGTCCGCTCCATGCACTGCAGGGCGGGGTGCCCCTCGCCGTAGCGGACGGGGATCCCGGCGCCTGCGGCGGGCAGGCTGGGGCCGGGGCCCGCGGTGGGAGTGGCGGTGACGCGGACCAGCCGCAGCGGTGCCGGCGGACCGTCCCCGCCCGCGGTGGCCGGCTCCTGCCCCGCGCCGGCCGGTCCACCGCCCGCCGGGGGGCACACCCGGTCGACGAGGGCGTGGTCGGCGAACCCGGCGAGCGCGAAGTCGAGGTGGACGGTGGCCGCTTCCAGGGGGCTGTCGCACTCCGCGGCGGCGCGGGCCGCGCGGTGCAGCTGGTTGGTGCGGAACCGCAGCAGCGAGGCCTCCTGCTCGGTGTGCCGGGAGTCGGTGACGTCGACGAAGAGCCAGGCCACACCGAGGGGCACCGGTTCCTCGGCGAGGGGCGAGGCGAGCCGCACGAACCCGCTGCGCCAGCAGCGCCGCCGCTCGCCCTCCGGGGTGCGCACACCCACCCAGATCTCGGCGGGCGCGGGCGGCGCCCCCTCGGCCAGGACGTGGGTGAGGACGCTCTCCAGTTCCTCCACGCCCTGGGAGAGGAGTTCGCCCAGGGGGCGGCCGAGCGGGGCGGTGCGGCCGGTGCCGAGGGCGCGGGCGGCGTGCGCGTTGACGATGGCGGGGCGCAGGTCGGCGTCGACCAGGACGACCCCCCAGGAGGCGTCCTCGAAGAGCGCCTCGCTCAGGGCGATGGAGCGTTCCAGGTCGATCTGCGCGTGCACCTCGCTGAAGGCGCAGTACAGGCCCGCCGGCGATCCGTCGGGTCCGCGGACGGCGGCGGACTGGGTGCGGACGAGGACACGGCCGCCGTCCTTGGTGAGCAGGGCGAACTCGTGGACCTGCCGGCCGGGGGCGTGCATGGCGGACATGAGGCGCCGTTCGACCTCCTCGGCGTCGGCGCTGCGCACGGCCCACCCGGCGAAGCCGTGCCGGCCGACGGCCTCGGCGGCGCTCCAGCCGAGGATGCGCTCGGCCTCACGGTTCCAGTGGGTGACCACGCCCTCCGCGTCGAAGGCGCACAGGGCGGCGTCCATGCCGTCGAGCAGGGCGGCGAGCAGGTCCGAGCCGTCGGGTCCGTCGGGGACGTCCTGTCCCCCGGGACCGTCCCGGCGTGGCTCGGGCTCGTCCGGCCCCAGCTCGTCGGTGGTTCCTCTACGCCGGGAAGCACTCACCTGAACCCCCTGCAGGCTGCGTCCGCACGTACGGCGCGTCGGTTCGCTCACTGACCATCATTCATTCAACTTGAACGTGATGCAGCACACATCATGTTCCCGAAGATTGAAGGAATCGTTGCACCGCGGAGATCCCGGGGCCCTGCCGGTCACGGCGCCGGCGCCGGTGTCAGCCGCAGGGTGACCCGCTCGTCCGTCTCGCCGGGCAGCACGTACCGGTCGGTCTCGGTGAAGCCGCGGGCGGCGGCGAAGCGTACGCCGTCGTCGCCGGCGGCCAGGACGACGGTCTCCACGCTCCGGGCGCCGGGCACGCGCGCGGGTCAACCGCCTCGCGTCGGGCGCCGCCGTCAGCGCCGGTAGAAGATCCGGTCCGCGTACCGGTCGAAGATCCGGCCGTTCCACTCGTGGCCGCCGTCGACGTTCCCGGAGCGCAGCAGCGGGGGTTCGACGCCGCGGTCGGCGAGGACGCCGGCGGCGGTGGCGACGACCGCCTGCAGGAGCGCGGAGGTGACGACGGTGGAGGCGGGGGCGAAGGGCGCCGGGACGGTGTCGAGGGTGAGTTCGGCGTCGCCGACGGCGATCTTGGAGTCGAGGACGAGGTCGCAGTGGTCCTTCAGGAAGGTTCCCGAGGTGTGCCGCGAGGTGGTCCTGGTGGCGTAGGCGACCGAGGTGACGCCGATGACGCGCACACCCAGCGCGCGCGCGTGCAGGGCCATCTCGACGGGGAGGGCGTTGCGCCCGGACAGGGAGACGATCACCAGGGCGTCGCCCGCGCGCAGCGGGGAGGTGTCGAGGACGGCGGTGGCGAGGCCGTCGACGCGTTCGAGCGCGGAGCCGAGGGTGGCGGGCACGACGTCGACGCCGACGGCGCCGGGGACGGCCAGGAGGTTCACCAGGGCCAGACCGCCGGCCCGGTAGACGAGGTCCTGGGCGGCGAGGGAGGAGTGGCCGGCGCCGAAGGCGAACAGGCGCCCGCCGTCGGCCACCGTGTCGGCGAGCAGGGTGCCGGCGGCCGTGACGGCGTCGGCCTCTTCGTCGCGGACCCGCTGGAGGAGGCCGATGGCGGCGTCGAAGTACTGGCCTGCCAGCGTGCGGTCGCTCATGCGAGGTCCGTCCCTTCGGGGTGGCTGCGTGTCGCGGATCACGGTGAGGTCTGAACCACAGCGGTGTCAATACGGCATCGCCGGGCACGTCGCCCTGCCGGTCGCGGGGCCGCCGGCCCCCTGCGTTCAGGGACTCAGCCGCTCCACCCGCCACCCGCCGTCCGCCTCGGCGACGTAGCGCAGGCGGTCGTGGAGGCGGTTCTCGCGGCCCTGCCAGAACTCCACGGACCGCGGGGCGACGCGGAAGCCGCCCCAGTGGGGCGGGACGGGGACCTGCTCGCCCTCCGGGTAGCGCGCGGCGAGTTCGGCCCAGGAGGCGTCGAGGACGCCCCGGGTGGCGATGACCGTGGACTGGGCGCTGGCCCAGGCGCCGAGCTGGGAGCCGTGCGGGCGGGTGCGGAAGTAGGCGGCGGTCTCGTCGCGCCCGGTGCGGCGGGCGACGCCCTGGACGATGACCTGCCGGGCCATGGGGTGCCAGGGGAACAGCAGGGAGACGTACGGGTTCTCGGCGAGGTCGCGGGCCTTGCGGGAGTCGTAGTTGGTGTAGAAGACGAAGCCCTGTTCGTCGAAGCCCTTGAGCAGGACCGTGCGGGAGCTGGGGCGGCCGTCGGCGTCCGCCGTGGAGACGATCATGGCGTTGGGCTCGAAGAGGTGTCCCTCGGCCGCGGCCTGCCGGAACCAGCGGGCGAACTGCGCCACGGGCGTGTCGGCCAGGTCGGCCTCTGTCAGTCCCTCGGCGCGGTAGTGCTTGCGCATGGCGGCGAGGTCGAACGGCGCGGTTTCTCCGGCTTCTCGGTCGGTCACGCGGTCATCTTGCCGTATGGGTGACCGGCACCGGCGAAGTGTCCTTCGTCACGACGTGGCACTCAGTGCCGCACTCTCTCCCCAAAGGTGGCACTCAGGGATATCGTGCTGTTGCCGACCCGGTGGGGTGGCCGCGGACCGCACGGGGCATGACAGGGATGACCGCCCCGGACCGCGAGTCATCGCCACGCGACCGCGGATCCGTACGGCGCCCCACTTCCGACCTCCGACACCTGGTCGTCGTCTTTGTCGCACCATCTGTCGCACAGACCACGAGGAGCCGCCTGATGTCCGACTTCGTACCCGGACTCGAGGGAGTCGTCGCGTTCGAGACGGAGATCGCCGAACCCGACAAGGAGGGCGGCGCGCTGCGGTACCGGGGCGTCGACATCGAGGACCTCGTCGGTCACGTCTCCTTCGGCAACGTCTGGGGGCTCCTCGTCGACGGCGCCTTCAACCCCGGCCTGCCGCCCGCCGAGCCGTTCCCCATCCCCGTGCACTCGGGTGACATCCGGGTGGACGTCCAGTCCGCGCTGGCCATGCTCGCGCCGGTGTGGGGCCTGAAACCGCTGCTGGACATCGACGCCGGGCAGGCCCGTGAGGACCTCGCGCGAGCGGCCGTCATGGCACTCTCCTACGTCGCCCAGTCGGCGCGCGGCCAGGGCCTGCCCATGGTCCCGCAGAGCGAGATCGACAAGGCGAACTCCATCACCGAGCGCTTCATGATCCGCTGGCGGGGCGAGCCCGACCCGCGGCACGTGGCGGCCGTGGACGCCTACTGGTCCTCCGCCGCCGAGCACGGCATGAACGCCTCCACCTTCACCGCCCGCGTCATCGCCTCCACCGGCGCGGACGTGGCCGCCGCCCTCTCGGGCGCGGTGGGCGCGATGTCCGGCCCGCTGCACGGCGGCGCCCCCTCCCGGGTGCTCGGCATGATCGAGGAGATCGAGCGGACCGGGGACGCGGCCGGGTACGTGAAGCGCACCCTGGACCGCGGCGAGCGGCTGATGGGCTTCGGCCACCGGGTCTACCGGGCCGAGGACCCGCGCGCGCGGGTGCTGCGCCGCACCGCCCGGGAACTGGGCGCCCCCCGCTACGAGGTGGCCGAGGCGCTGGAGAAGGCCGCGCTGGAGGAGCTGCACAACCGCCGTCCGGACCGGGTGCTGGCCACGAACGTCGAGTTCTGGGCGGCGATCATGCTGGACTTCGCCGAGGTGCCGGCGCACATGTTCACGTCGATGTTCACCTGCGCGCGTACGGCGGGCTGGTCGGCGCACATCCTGGAGCAGAAGCGGACCGGCCGCCTGGTGCGCCCCTCCGCCCGCTACATCGGCCCCGGCCCTCGCAGCCCGCGCGAGGTCGAGGGGTACGACGCCATCGCGCACTGAGGCCCTGGCCCCGGCGCCGTGGGGCGGGCGGGGCTTCCGGGACACGGCGTGGCGGCGGTCGTCCTCGCAGCCGCGGACGGAACGGGCGCCCGGCTCCCCCTTTGTCCGCGGCCCTCAGCCCAGTGCCCGGTCGAGGACGACCGCCCACTGGGCGACCACGCGCTCGCGGCGGGCCGCGTCGTCGGTGAGCAGGTTGGCCAGGCCCAGGCCGCGGGCCATGTCGAGGAAGCCCTGCACGGTCTCGCGGGTGCCGGGGCGGCTCTCGTCGGCGCCGAGCAGGTCCACGGCGATGCGGTGGGTCTCGCGGCCGACGCGGGCCTCCAGCTCGGTGACGCGCGCGCCGAGCTGGTCCTCGTTGGAGGCGGCGACCCACAGGTGGAGGGCGGCGCGGAAGAGGGGGCCGGTGTAGAGGTCGACGAGGGCCCGCACGACGGCGCGCCGGTCGCCCTGCGCGCCTTCGGGGAAGAGGGCGCGCAGGGCGGTGGAGCGTTCCTCGGCGACGTACTCGACGGCGGCGGTGAACAGGTCCTCGCGGGTGGGGAAGTGGTGCTGGGCCGCGCCGCGGGAGACACCGGCGCGCTCGGCGACGACGGAGACCGTGGAGCCCGCCCAGCCGCGTTCCGCGAGGCAGGCGACGGCCGCCTGCAGGAGACGCTGCCGGGTGGCCCGGCTGCGGTCCTGTTTGGGGGCGCGGTCCGCCGCCGTCACGCCCATGGCGTGCTCACCGCCGCTCTCACAGCACCCATTCGGCATCCCGTCGTTCGAGGAAGGCCGTCATCCCCTCCCTGGCCTGGGCGGAGGCGAACAGCCGGGCCGAGAGCGCGGTCAGGCCGGCCGCGTCCCGGTCGAAGGTCTCCAGCACCTTAGCCGTGAGCAGCGCTTTCGTCGCGGCCAGGGCTTCGGGGGCCGACCGGCGCAGGCCGTCGAGCATGGGTTCGAGGACGGCGTCGGCGTCGTCCCCGGTCGCGGTGAGCAGACCGGTGCGCACCGCCTCGGCCGTGTCGAAGCGTTCGCCGGTGAGGTAGTGGCGGGCCAGGGCGCGCGGGTCGGTGCGCGGCAGCAGCGGCAGGGAGATGACGGCGGGCGCCACCCCGATGCGCACCTCCGTGAACGCGAAGGTCGCCCGGTGCGAGGCGACGGCGATGTCGCAGGCCGCGAGCAGCCCGAGGCCGCCCGCGCGGACGTGCCCGGTGACCCGGGCGAGGACCGGCTTGGGCAGGGCGACGACCTGCCGCAGCAGGCCGGTCAGCGCGTCCGGAGGGGGCGGGTCGCGCAGGTCGGCGCCCGCGCTGAAGGTGTTGCCGGTGTGGGTGAGGACGACGGCGCGGACGCCGGGGTCCTCGCCGCACTCGGTGAGCGCGGCGGCCAGTGCGGCGACGAGGGCCGCGGACAGGGCGTTGCGGGTGCCCGGGGAGTCGAGGCTGAGGGTCTCGATCCCGCGGGTGCGGCCGCGGCCGATCAGCGGGGCGGCGGGGGTGGTCATGGGCGGTCCCTGAGCTGTCGCCGCAGGATCTTGCCGGAGGCGGCCCGCGGCACGGTGTCGGTGAAGGTGACGCGGCGGACGCGCTTGTAGGGGGCGACGCGCTCGGCGACGTACGTCATGACCTCTTGGGCGCTGAGGTCCGCGGCCGACGCCTGGCGCACCACGTGGGCGTGCGGGATCTCGTTGCCGTCGTCGTCGCGGGCGCCGACGACGGCGGCGTCGGCGATGCCCGGGTGGGTGAGCAGCAGGGCCTCCAGTTCGGCGGGGGCCACCTGGAAGCCCTTGTACTTGATGAGTTCCTTGACGCGGTCGACGACGAACAGCCAGCCGTCGTCGTCGACCTGGCCGACGTCCCCGGTGTGCAGCCAGCCGTCGCCGTCGATCAGGGCGGTGGTGGCGTCCGGCCGCCCCAGGTAGCCCTTCATGACCTGCGGACCGCGGATGAGGATCTCGCCGGGCTCGCCGGGGCCGAGGTCCCGGCCGGGGTCCTCCAGGGCGACGATCCGCATCTCGGTGCCGGCGATGAGTCTGCCGACGGTGCCGGCGGGTGCCTCGTGCAGGGCGGCGGGCGGGACGACGTGGGTGCCCGGGGACAGTTCCGTCATGCCGTAGGCCTGCCCGAGGGGCGGCAGGCCCAGGCGCCGGGAGCAGGCCTCGGCCAGCCGCGCGTCCAGGGGGGCCGCCGCGCTGATGACGTAGCGCAGCGAGGACAGGTCGTAGTGGTCGACCGCCGGGTGCTTGGCGAGGGCGAGCACGATCGGCGGGGCGGCGTACAGGATGCCGATGCGGTGGTTCTGCACGGCGGCGAGGAAGGCGTCGAGTTCGAAGCGGGGCAGGACGACGACCGTGGCGCCCTTGCGCAGCGGCGCGTTCATCAGGGCGGTGAGCCCGTAGATGTGGAAGAACGGCAGCACGGCGAGGATGCGGTCGCCGGGGCCGACGGTGATCGCCGGTTCGAGCTGCGCGAGGTTGGTGGCGATCTGCCGGTGGGTGAGCATCACGCCCTTGGGGGTGCCGGTCGTGCCCGAGGAGTACGGCAGCACGGCGACGTCCTCGGCCGGGTCGACGGCCACGGCCGGTTCGGGTGCGGTGCTCTCCAGCATGTCGAGCAGGGACCGGTGCCCGGGTGCGCTGTCGCAGACGAATATCTCCCGTACGCCGCCCGCCAGCGCGGCCGCCCGGCGGGCCGCCTCCAGCAGCGGCGAGACGGTGACGATCCAGCGGGCCGCCGAGTCCCGCAGCTGCCTGGCGAACTCCTCGGGTGTGGCGAGCGGGTGCACGGTGGTGACCGACGCGCCCGCGCGGGTGGCCGCGTAGAAGGCGACCGGGTAGGCGATCGTGTTCGGGCTGTGCAGGGCGAGGACGTCGCCCTTGCGCACGCCCGCCCCGGCGAGCGCGGCGGCGAGGTGCCGGTGGAAGCGGTCCACCTGGGCGTAGGTGAGGGTGGTGCCGTCCGTGCCGTCGATCAGCGCGGGCGTGTCGCCGAAGTCGGCGGCGTGCCCCAGCACGGCCTCGTGGATGGGCAGTTCTACGGCCGGGACGTCTGCGTACGCGCTACGGAACACGGTTCCTCCTCGCCCCGCCGGCGCGGGGTCGCTGCGGATCGGTGCGGCTCAGTACGACTTGGGCAGACCCAGGCTCTGGTGGGAGACGTAGTTGAGGATCATCTCCCGGCTGACCGGGGCGATACGGGCCACGCGCGCGGCCGTGATCAGGGAGGCGAGCCCGAACTCGCGGGTGAGGCCGTTGCCGCCGAGGGTGTGCACGGCCTGGTCGACGGCCTTCACACAGGCCTCCCCGGCCGCGTACTTGGCCATGTTGGCGGCCTCACCGGCCCCGGCGTCGTCCCCGGCGTCGTACAGGTGGGCCGCCTTCTGCATCATCAGACGGGCCAGTTCGAGGTCGATGTGGGCCTGGGCGAGCGGGTGGGCGATGGCCTGGTGGGCGCCGATGGGCGTCCTCCACACGGAGCGCTCCCGCGCGTACTCCAGGGCCCGCTCCAGCGCGTAGCGGCCCATGCCGATCGCGAAGGCGGCCGTCATGACGCGTTCGGGGTTCAGTCCGGCGAAGAGCTGGAGCAGGCCTGCGTCCTCGTCGCCGACGAGCGCGCCGGCGGGCAGCCGTACGTCCTCCAGGACCAGCTCGAACTGCTTCTCGGCCGCGTTCAGTTCCATGTCGATGGGGCGCCGCTGGAAGCCCTCGGCGTCCGGCGGGACGATGAACAGGCACGGCTTGAGGCGTCCGGTGCGGGCGTCCTCGGTACGGCCGACGATCAGCACCGCGTCCGCGATGTCCACCCCGGAGATGAACACCTTGCGGCCGGTGAGCAGCCAGTCTCCCCCGCCGTCGCGGCGCGCGGTGGTGGTGATGCGGTGGGAGTTGGAACCGGCGTCGGGCTCGGTGATGCCGAAGGCCATCGTGCGGCTGCCGTCGGCGAGCCCCGGCAGCCAGGTCCGCTTCTGCTCCTCGGTGCCGAAGCGGGCGATGACGGTGCCGCAGATGGCGGGCGAGACGACGAGCATCAGCAGCGGCGCCCCGGCCGCGCCCAGCTCCTCCAGGACGATGGAGAGTTCGGCGACGCCGCCGCCCCCGCCGCCGTACTCCTCCGGCAGGTTGACCCCGAGGTAGCCGAGCTTGCCGGCCTCCGCCCACAGTTCCGTGGGGTGGCGGCCTTCGGCGACGGTGCGGGTGAGGTAGGCGCGGCCGTAGCGCCGGCCCAGTGCGGCGACGGCCGCGCGGAGGTCCTTGTGTTCCTCGGATTCGACGACGGGGCTCATGGGGTCTCCCGGGTGCGAGGTGACGGTGGTTGCTCGCGCTGCTCCCCGTGCTCCCGGGCCGGTCGCACCACCGCCAGCAGCATGCCGGGCTCGACCTGCTGCCCGGCGGTCGCGTGCAGGGCCGTGAGCGTCCCGGTGACGGGCGCGGTGATCTTGTGTTCCATCTTCATGGCCTCCAGCCACAGCAGGGGCTGGCCGGCCCGTACCGCCGCTCCCTCGGCCACCGCGTCGGCGAGGCGGACGACGGTTCCGGGCATGGGGGCGAGCAGGGATCCGGGGGCGCGCTGGAGGGCCGGGTCGGGGAAGCGGGGCAGGGCGGTCAGCGCGATGGCGCCCACGTGCACCCGGTCCCCGTACCGCGCGACGTCGTACGTGCGCCGCACACCGTCCACCTCCAGGACGACCCGGCACGCGTCCGCGTGCACGACCCGCACCCCCTCGTCCTCGGCGGCGAGCCCCGCGCGGGTGTGCCGGTAGCGCGCCTCGTGCTCCTCGCCCGCCATCAGGTACCGCTTGGCCTGCGGCTGCGAGGGAACGTTGCGCCAGCCGCCGAACCGGGAGCGGCCGCAGGCGTCGGCGAGCGCGGCGGCCAGCGGTGCGCAGGGGTCGCGGGCGGGCTCGGTGAGCGCGGCGAGGTGTCGGCCGTAGAAGCCGGTGTCCATCCGGCCCCGCGTGAACTCCTCGTGCCGCAGGGAGCGGACGAGCAGGTCCCGGTTGGTGACCGGGCCGTGGACGGCGGCCCGCTCCAGCGCGCCCGCGAGCTTGCGGACGGCCTCCGCGCGCGTGGGGGCGTGGGCGACGACCTTGGCGAGCATCGGGTCGTAGTGCACACCGATGGTGTCGCCGTCGGTGTAACCGGTGTCCAGACGGACGCCGTCCGGGACGGCCAGGCGGTGCAGGGTGCCGGTCTGCGGGGCCCAGTCGCGCGCCGGGTCCTCGGCGTAGAGGCGGGCCTCGATCGCGTGCCCCCGCGCGCGCGGGGGACCGCCCTCCAGCGCGTGGCCCTCGGCGACCCGGATCTGCTCGGCGACCAGGTCGATGCCGAACACCGCCTCGGTCACCGGGTGTTCCACCTGGAGGCGGGTGTTCATCTCCAGGAAGTGCGCCCGGCCGCCGGCCACCAGGAACTCCACGGTCCCGGCGCCGGTGTAGCCGACGGCGCGCGCCGCCCGCACCGCCAGTTCGGCCAGCTCCCGTGCGAGACCGTCCGTGAGGCCGGGCGCGGGGGCCTCCTCGACGACCTTCTGGTGGCGCCGCTGGAGCGAGCAGTCCCGGGTCCCGAGCGCCCACACGGTGCCCTGGGTGTCGGCGAGCACCTGCACCTCGACGTGGCGGCCGTTCTCCAGGTACGGCTCGACGAACACCTCTCCGTCGCCGAACGCGCTCGCCGCCTCCGCGCGCGCTGCGGCCAGTGCGGCCTCCAGGTCCTCCAGGCGCCGTACGATCCGCATCCCGCGCCCGCCGCCGCCCGCCGCCGCCTTCACCAGGACGGGCAGGTCGGCCGCGGTGACGTGCTCCAGGGGCGCGATGCCCATGAGCCGCTTGGCGCGGGTCTTGGACGCCATGGCCTCGATGGCGCCGGGCGGCGGGCCGACCCACACCAGGCCCGCGTCCAGGACGGCACGGGCGAAGCCGGCGTTCTCCGACAGGAAGCCGTAACCGGGGTGCACGGCGTCCGCGCCGGCCGCGACGGCCGCCTTCACGATCAGGTCGCCGCGCAGGTACGTCTCGGCGGGCGTGTCACCCGGCAGGCGTACGGCGGCGTCGGCCACGCGCGCGTGCAGCGCGTCCGCGTCGGCGTCCGAGTGCACGGCGACCGTGCCGATGCCCAGCGTGCGGCAGGTGCGGAAGACACGGCAGGCGATCTCGCCCCGGTTGGCGACGAGCAGGTTCTTGATCACGGGGTCCCTCACACCTCACATCCGGAAGACGCCGAAGCCACCGCGCGCGCCCTCGTAGGGGGCGGTGTGGACGGCCGACAGGCACAGGCCGAGAACGGTGCGGGTGTCGCGCGGGTCGATGACGCCGTCGTCGTACAGCCGCCCGGACAGGAACATCGGCAGCGACTCGGACTCGATCTGCTGCTCGACCATCGCCCGCAGCGCGGCGTCCGCCTCGTCGTCGTAGGGCTGCCCCTTGGCCGCCGCCGACTGCCGCGCGACGATCGACAGCACGCCGGCGAGCTGCTGCGGCCCCATGACGGCGGACTTGGCGCTGGGCCAGGCGAACAGGAAGCGCGGGTCGTAGGCCCGCCCGCACATGCCGTAGTGCCCGGCGCCGTAGGAGGCCCCCATGAGCACCGACAGGTGCGGGACACGGGAGTTGGAGACGGCGTTGATCATCATGGCGCCGTGTTTGATGATGCCGCCCTGCTCGTACTCGCGGCCCACCATGTAGCCGGTGGTGTTGTGCAGGAACAGCAGCGGGATGTCGCGCTGGTTGGCGAGCTGGATGAACTGGGCGGCCTTCTGCGACTCCTCGCTGAACAGCACGCCCCGCGCGTTGGCGAGGATGCCCACGGGATAGCCGTGCAGGGCCGCCCAGCCGGTGACCAGGCTCGTCCCGTACAGCGGCTTGAACTCGTCGAAGTCGGAGGCGTCGACGATCCGGGCGATGACCTCGCGCGGGTCGAAGGGGGCCTTCAGATCGCCGGGAACGATGCCCAGAAGATCCTCGTTGTCGTATTCGGGCGGCTCGGCGAAGGGGGGATCGGGATGGGCCTTGCGGTGGTTGAGGCGGGCCACGACGCGGCGCGCCTGCCGGATCGCGTCCCGCTCGTCGACGGCGAAGTGGTCGGCGAGACCTGACACGCGCGCGTGCATCTCCGCGCCGCCCAGCGACTCGTCGTCGCTCTCCTCGCCGGTGGCCATCTTCACCAGCGGCGGCCCGCCGAGGAACACCTTGGCCCGCTCCTTGACCATGATCACGTGGTCGGACATGCCGGGGATGTAGGCGCCCCCGGCGGTGGAGTTGCCGAAGACGACGGCGACGGTGGGGACACCGGCCGCCGAAAGCCGGGTCAGATCACGGAAGACGGCGCCCCCCGGGATGAAGATCTCCTTCTGGGACGGCAGATCGGCACCGCCCGACTCGACCAGGCTGATGCAGGGCAGCCGGTTGGCGAGCGCGATGTCGTTGGCCCGCAGCGCCTTCTTCAGGCTCCACGGATTGCTGGCCCCGCCGCGCACGGTGGGATCGTTCGCGGTGATCAGGCACTCCACCCCCTCGACGACCCCGATCCCGGTGACGAGCGAGCCGCCGACGGCGTACTCGCTGCCCCAGGCGGCCAGCGGCGACAGCTCCAGGAAGGGCGTGTCGGGGTCGAGCAGCAGCTCGACGCGTTCGCGGGCGAGCAGCTTGCCGCGCCGCCGGTGCCGCTCGACGTACTTGGGGCCGCCGCCCGCGAGCGCCTTGGCGTGCTCGGCCTCCAGGTCGGCGAGCTTGGCGAGCATGGCCTCGCGGTGGGCCCGGTGGTCGGCGGACGAGGTGTCCAGTGCGGAGGTCAGGACGGTCACAGCAGAACCTCCGGTATGTCCAGACGGCGGGAGCGCAGCCATTCCCCGAGCGCCTTGGCCTGCGGATCGAAGCGCTGCCGGGCGGCGACGCCCTCGCCGAGGATCCCCTCGACGGTGAAGTTCAGCGCGCGCAGACGCGGCAGCACGTGCCGGGTGACGGGCAGCGGGCGGGCCTCGGGGATCAGCTCCCGGAACCGGTCGGCGGTCAGCTCGTGCGCGAGCCACCGCCAGGCGTCGTCCGTGCGCACCCACACCCCGACGTTGGCGTCCCCGCCCTTGTCGCCGCTGCGGGCCCCGGCGACCAGCCCGAGCGGCGCCCGCCGCAGCGGACCCGCGGGGAGCGGCTCCGGCAGGGGCGGCTCGGGCACCTCCCGCAGAGCACAGGTGTCCTGGGCCGGCGGCACGGGCACACGCCGGCCGTCATGGAGGACGGCCACATGCTCCACGGTGTCCTGGGGGACGTACGCGGCCTCGAAGACGCCGTACGGGGCGCCCTTGCCGGGCGGCGCGAGCACATGGAAGCCGGGGTACCCGGCGAGCGCAAGCTCCACGGCGGCCCCGCTGAACGCCCGCCCCACCGCCTGCGGGTCCGTATCGCGTACGACGAGCCGGAGCAGAGCGCTCGCCGTCTCCTCGGTGCCGGCATCGGGACGGTCGGTGCGCACGAGGTCCCAGCGCACTTCGGCGGGCCGGGACTCCGCGGCGCCGAGCGCGTCGTCCATCTGCCGCCGCACGAGGTCGGCCTTGCGTTCGATGTCGAGTCCCGTGAGGACGAAGGTGACCTCGTTGCGGAAGCCGCCCAGCCGGTTGAGGCCCACCTTGAGCGTCGGCGGCGGCGCCTCCCCGCGCACCCCCTCGACCCGCACCCGGTCCGGCCCGTCCTGGCTCAGGCACACGGTGTCCAGCCGCGCGGTGACGTCGGGACCGGCGTAACGGGCACCGCCGGTCTCGTAGAGGAGCTGGGCGGTCACCGTGCCGACGTCGACCACACCGCCGGTACCGGGGTGCTTGGTGATGACGCAGCCTCCGTCGGCGTGGACCTCGGCGAGCGGGAAGCCGGGACGCCTCAGCCGCTCGAGGGCGTGATCGGTGAAGAACGCGTAGTTCCCGCCGGTGGCCTGCGCACCGCACTCCAGCACGTGCCCGGCGACCACGGCACCCGCGAGCCGGTCGTACTCCCCGGGCCGCCAGCCGAAGTGCGCGGCGGCCGGCCCGACGACCAGGGACGCGTCGGTGACCCGCCCGGTGACGACGACGTCCGCACCGGCCCGCAGACACTCGGCGATGCCGAAGCCGCCGAGGTAGGCATGGGCGGCGAGGCTTCCGGGACGGCGGGCGGTGAGGTCGTCGCCCTCGACGTGCGCCACCCGCACCGGCAGACCGAGCCGCCCGGCCAGCTCCCGCACCCGCTCGGCGAGCCCGGCCGGGTTCAGGCCGCCCGCGTTGGCCACGATCCGCACGCCCCGCTCGTGCGCGAGCCCCAGGCACTCCTCCAGTTGCCGCAGGAAGGTGCGGGCGTACCCGGCGCCCGGGTCCTTCAGCCGGTCCCGCCCCAGGATCAGCATGGTCAGCTCGGCGAGGTAGTCCCCGGTGACGACGTCCAGCTCACCGCCGGTGAGCATCTCGTGCAGGGCGTCGAAGCGGTCACCGTAGAAACCGGAGGCGTTGCCGATGCGGAGGGGGGCGGGGGTGCCGCCGGGCGCGCGGTTGCCGCCCTCGGGGCGGGGGGCTGCCGTCATGCGGGCGGCTCCTCCCCCGTCTTCCGGGCGCGCCCCGTGCCGGGGGGCCCGGCGAACGCCTGGGCGATGTCCAGCCACTGGTCGGCGTCCGGCCCCTCGGCGCGTACGGCGAGGTCGGCGCGGTGGGCGCGCTGGGTGACCAGCAGGCAGAAGTCGAGGGCCGGGCCGGTGACCCGCTGGGCGGCATCCTCCGGACCGTACGCCCACACCTGCCCGGCGGGGCCCACGACCTCCACCCGGAACTCCTCCCCCGGCACGGGCAGCCCCCGCACCCCGAACGCGAAGTCCCGCGCCCGCACCCCGATGCGCACCACATGCCGAAGCCGGTCCGTGGGTGCGCGCACCACACCCAACGTGTCCGCCACGTCCTGCCCGTGCGCCCACGTCTCCATCAGCCGCCCGGTGGCCATCGACGGAGCCGGCATGGGCGGCCCGTACCAGGGGAAACGCGCGCCCGGCGGCGCCGCTCGCAGCACCGCGTCGAGGCGTACCCGGCCCTCCCGCCACCGGACCAGCAACTCGGCGGGCGGCAGACCGGCCGCTTCCTCCGCCCCTTCGTCGACGAACGCGCCGGGTGCGGCGAGCGCCTCCTCCACCAGCTCCCGGAAGCGGTCCGCGTCGGTGAGGGCCAGCAGCGCGCAACGGTCGGTCCAGGCGAGGTGCGCGATCTGGTGCGCGATGCTCCACCCCGGCGCGGGCGTCGCCCGACGCCACCCCTCGGCGGCCAGCCCGGCGACCAGCCGGTCGAGTTCTTCGCTCTCCGCACGCAGATCGTCGAACACGTCGGACGCTGCGGGCACGGGGGACCCGGCGGACGCGGGTGTCGGTTCGGGCATGGGTGGGAGCATGGCAGCGCCCCAAAAAACAATCAAGCATGCTTGCATGATTTTTTCCCACTGCCAGGCGGCGGACGAAGGGGCCGGAGTCACGTGACGTGCCCTCCGGCCCCTTCACACCGCAAGGCGGTCCGGCCGCACGGTCAGGCGTCCACCCGGGGCGGCACGGAAGCCTTGCCCCGCCCCACCTGCGTCCGTACCGCGCCCATGCTCGCCGCGATGACCAGGGCGATCGCGACGATCTCCAGCGGGGCGAGGGACTGGCTCAGGACGAGGAAACCGGCCAGGACGGCGATGGCCGGTTCCAGGCTCATGAGAACCGCGAAGGTGGAGGCGGGCAGGCGGCGCAGGGCGAGCAGTTCGAGGGTGTAGGGCAGGACGGAGGACAGCACGGCCACCGCCGCGCCCAGCCCGAAGGTCGTCGGGTCGGCCAGCTTCGTACCCGACTCGGCGATCCCCAGCGGCAGGAACAGGACCGCGCCCACCGCCATCGCCAGGGCCAGCCCGTCGGCCTGTGGGAAGCGCCGGCCGGTACGGGCGCTGAAGACGATGTACGCCGCCCACATCGCACCCGCGCCCAGCGCGAACGCGGCCCCGGCCGCGTCGAGACCGCCGAAGCCCCCTCCGCCGAGGAGGAAGACACCGACCAGGGCGAGGCCCGCCCAGACGGCGTTGACCGCCCGGCGTGAGACCACGACGGACAGGGCGAGCGGACCGAGGACTTCGAGGGTGACGGCGGGACCGAGGGGGATGCGGTCGACGGCCTGGTAGAAGAGGCCGTTCATCGCGGCCATGGCGACGCCGAAGGCGACGACCGTGCCCCAGTCGGCGCGCGAGTGGCCGCGCAGCCGGGGCCGGCACACCACCAGCAGCACGATCGCAGCCACCAGCAGCCGCAGGCTCACCACTCCGAGCGCGCCCGCCCTCGGCATCAGTGTCACGGCCAGCGCGCCGCCGAACTGCACGGAGATGCATCCGCCGAGCACCAGACCCACGGGACCGAACGAGCCGAGGCGGCCCGGACCGCCGGGAGCGCCGGGCGAGGCCGACGGCGCCGGGGACGCCGCGGTCGACGGCGGCGACGAGGACGGCGGGGACGAGGTCGTGGGTGCGGCGTCGGGGGTGCTCACGGGCGGTCCTGGGGCTGGTGCAAGGGTGGGCCCGGGCGCTCGGGGCGAGACCGGGGATTCGTTCATCTCGGTGTACTGCTACGTCCACGGTAGTGGACCAGGTCAGGGGTGTGAACCTCTATCGGAACTTACGCCCCCGCCCCCGTCCCTGTCATTTCCGGAGGAATCCGGCCGTGGAACAGCTCCAGCACCTCCGTGTCGGTCGCCCGGGCGTGCAGGAAGTAGTCGGCCCAGGCGGCGATGTCCTCGTAGGCGCACTCCGCGACCAGCCGGGCGGCCGCCGCCTCGGTGTCGAACGGCGTGACCCGCAGATCGACGCCCGGGCCGAGCAGGCACCAGTGGGCACCGGGGCGGCCGTAGGGCATGCCGACGCTGCCGGGATTGACGACCAGGCGGCCGTGCGCGAGGCGCAGGTACGGCATGTGGGTGTGACCGCAGACCACCGTGCGGATGTCGTCGGCCAGGCCGGTGAAGACCTCCGCCCACCGCGCGGGGCCGGAGTCGACCAGGACGATCTCCTCGTCGTCGCGCGGTGTGGCGTGGCAGAAGAGCACCTGGCCCAGCCCGTTCACGGTGAGCGTCAGCGTCGTCGGCAGACCGGCGAGGAAGTCGACCTGCTCGGCGCGGAGCGCACCGGCCGCGAAGGGGCCGATCGGGTCGGGGATCTCCGTCCGCCGCCCCCGCCGGAACTCGACCAGTTCCCGGTCCGCGTTGCCCGCCACCCACAGCACCCTCTCGCCCTGGGCACGCAACAGGTCGAGCACCTCGGCGGGCTGCGGGCCCGCCGTGATGTCACCGGTGAGCACGATGCGGTCGGCGGCGGCCACCTCCGGTTCGGCGAGCACGGCCTCCAGCGCGGGGAGGACGCCATGGATGTCGGAGAGGACGGCTACACGGTTCAGTTGCATGGACTGCACGTGCTGCATGGACTGGGCGGGCTGGGTGGGCTGCATGGGCCCATCGTGGGCGCGGACCCGACGGCGAGGACGGGGTGTTCGCCGCGCGCGTACCGGCATCCGGTCCGCTTCCCAGCTTCACCTCCCGCTCTCCGGGGCCCCTCCCCCTCCCCCCCTCGCCCTCCCACCCCCTCCATCTCCCCTCCCCTATCCCGCCCCCTCCCCCAACGCCTCCGCCAGGACTTCTGCCAGGTGGCGGGCGCGGGTCCCCGCCAGTTGGTCCAGCTGGGTGCGGCAGGAGTAGCCGTCCGCCAGGACCACCGTGCCGGCCGGGGCGGTGCGTACCGAGGGCAGGAGCTGTTCCTCGGCGCAGGCCGCGGACACCTCGAAGTGGCCCTTCTCGAAGCCGAAGTTGCCGGCCAGGCCGCAGCAGCCGCCCGCCAGGTCGCCGGTCAGGCCGGCCGCCGTACGCAGCCGGCGGTCGGGGGCGTCGCCGAGGACGGCGTGCTGGTGGCAGTGGGTCTGACCTGCCACCGGACGGTCCAGTCGGGGTGGCCGCCAGCCGGGGGCGTGCCGCTCCAGTGCCTCGGCGAAGGTCAGGACGCGGCCGGCCAGGCGGTGGGCGCGCGGGTCGTCGGGGAGCAGTTCGGGCAGGTCGGTGCGGAGGGCGGCGGCGCAGCTCGGTTCGAGGACGACGACCGGGGCGTCCGTCTCCAGGACGGGATCCATCAGGTCGAGGGTGCGGCGCAGCACGGCGCGGGCGCGCTCCAGCTGGCCCGTGGAGACGTAGGTCAGGCCGCAGCAGACCCGGCCCCGGCCGCGGAGGACGGCGACGGGGTTCACCGTCACCGACCTTCCGTCGCCGACCGGGGGCCTGCGCAGCCGCAGGGTCGGCGGCAGTGCCACCCGCAGTCCGGCCGCCTCCAGCACCCGTACGGCTGCCTTGCCCACGGTGGGCGAGAGGTGTTCGGTGAAGGTGTCGGGCCACAGGACGACCAGTTCGCCGCCGTCCCCGGCGGGCTGCCGGCGTCTGCGCCACCAGCGGGTGAACGGCTCCGCCGCCAGGCGCGGGATCGGCCGCCGGCGTGTGATCCCGGCGAGCCGTTTCGCCACGGCGGCGAGCGGGCCCACGGCGGCGAGCGCGTTGAGGGCGGGTGCCGTGCGGGTGGCCGCCGCCCAACGCAGCCAGAGCGGGAGCAGGCCCAGGGAGTAGTGGGCGGCGGGGCGGCGCCGGCCGGCGTAGTGGTGGTGCAGGAACTCCGCCTTGTAGGTGGCCATGTCGACGCCGACGGGGCAGTCGGAGCGGCAGCCCTTGCAGGACAGGCACAGGTCGAGCGCGTCCCGTACCTCGGTGGACCGCCAGCCGTCGGTGACCAGCTCGCCGGCGAGCATCTCGTGCAGCAGCCGGGCGCGGCCGCGGGTGGAATGTTCCTCCGCGCCGGTCGCCCGGAACGAGGGGCACATCACGGCGGGGCCGGACGCGTGGGTCGTACGGCATGCGGCGACGCCGACGCACCTGCGGACCGCGGCGGCGAAGTCGCCGCCGTCGGCCGGGTAGCCGAAGGCGACGTCCACGGGTTCACGCGGCAGCACGGCGAACCGGAGGTTCGTGTCGAGCGGGGCCGGACGGACGAGGATCCCCGGGTTGAGCAGGCCGTCCGGGTCCCAGACGGCTTTGGCCCGTTCGAACAGGGCGACGGTCTGCGGGCCGTACATCTTCGGCAGCAGTTCGGCGCGGGCCTGTCCGTCGCCGTGTTCCCCGGACAGGGAGCCTCCGTGGGCCACGACGAGGTGGGCCAGTTCCTCGGAGAAGCGGCGGAAGCGGCTGACGCCGGCCGTGCTCAGCAGGTCGAAGTCGATGCGGGCGTGGATGCAGCCGTCCCCGAAGTGCCCGTAGGGGGTGCCGCGCAGCCCGTGGGCGGCCAGCAGGGTGCGGAAGTCCCGGAGGTAGTCGCCGAGGCGGGCCGGCGGCACGGCACAGTCCTCCCAGCCCGGCCAGGCCTCGGTGCCGTCCGGCATCCGGGTGGCCGTGCCGGCGGCGTCCTCCCGGATGCGCCACAGCGCGCGCTGTGCGGCCGGGTCGGTGAGGACCAGCGTGTCCACGGCGTCGGCCGCGCCCGCGATCGTCTCGGCACGCGCGCGTGCCTGTGTCTGTGTGTCGCCGCCGGTCTCCACGAACAGCCAGGCGTCGCCCCGGGGGAGGTGGGTGGTGGTCGCGGCGGGCACGAGGTCGCGTGCCATGCCCTCCACCGTGAGCGGCCGGTGCGGCAGCAGGCCGGCGGCCGCCTGGGCGGCGGCGCTCTCGTCGGCGTACCCGAGTACGGCGAGTGCTCGGGCGCGGGGTGCCTCGACCAGCCGCACGACCGCCTCGGTGAGGATGCCGAGGGTGCCCTCGGAGCCGCAGAAGGAGCGGGCGACGTCGGCGCCGCGCTCGGGCAGCAGGGCGTCCAGCGCGTATCCGGAGATGCGGCGGGGCAGGTCGGGGAAGCCGGTGCGCAGCCGGGCCAGTTCGGTTGCGGCCAGGTCCCGCAGCCCTTCCGGTGCACCGGCCCACCGCGGTCCGGGCCGCAGTCGCTGCCCGCGTGCGGTGAGGACGGACAGCTCCCGCACGTTGTCCGCGGTGGTGCCCCACGCCACCGAGTGGGAGCCGCACGCGTTGTTGCCGATCATTCCGCCGAGCGTGCACCTGCTGTGGGTGGAGGGGTCCGGTCCGAAGCGCAGTCCGTGCGGGGCGGCGGCTTCCTGGAGCCGGTCGAGCACCAGTCCGGGCTGGACCACGGCGGTGCGTGCCTGCGGGTCGAGGGACAGCAGCCGGTTCATGTGGCGGGTGAAGTCCAGGACCACTCCCGTCCCGGTCGCCTGCCCCGCGATGGACGTGCCGCCGCCGCGCGGCACGACGGGGACGCCTCGCTCCCGGCACACCTGGAGCACCGCCGCCACGTCGTCGGTGTCCCGGGGGGCCACCACGCCCAGCGGGACCCGGCGGTAGTTGGAGGCGTCCATGGTGACCAGCGCCCGGGAGGTGACGTCGAAGCCGACCTCGCCCCGGACGGCACCCCGCAGTTCCGCCTCGAGGGCCGTGAGATCCGTCATGGGTCCAGAATGCATGCGGCCACCGATCGTCACCGGGAGTTGTCCACAGCGGCGCTGATCTCGTCGTACGAACCGACCATCACACCACTTGCCGATCTCGTCTCATCGGACGGACACGGTTACGTCCCGTTTCGCCCAGCGACTACCCTCCGACTCGTGGCCGACATCCAGATCCCCGCTGACATCAAGCCCGCCGACGGACGTTTCGGCGCTGGCCCCTCCAAGGTGCGCACCGAGGCGCTGGACGCCCTCGCCGCCACCGGTACGTCCCTCATGGGCACCTCCCACCGCCAGGCTCCCGTCAAGAACCTGGTCGGCAAGGTGCGCGAGGGCATCAGCGAGCTGTTCCAGCTCCCCGACGGGTACGAGGTCGTCCTCGGCAACGGCGGCTCCACCGCGTTCTGGGACATCGCGACCCACGGTCTGATCGAGAACAAGTCGCAGCACCTCACCTTCGGTGAGTTCAGCTCGAAGTTCGCCAAGGCCGCCCGGCTCGCGCCGTGGCTGGCCGAGCCGACCCTGGTCTCCGCCGACCCGGGCACGCACCCCGAGGCGCGCGCCGAGGCCGGCGTCGACGTCTACGCCTTCACGCACAACGAGACCTCCACCGGTGTCGCCATGCCCATCGAGCGGGTCGCGGGCGCCGACGAGGGTGCGCTCGTCCTGGTCGACGCCACGTCCGGCGCCGGCGGCCTTCCGGTCGACGTCTCGCAGACCGACGTCTACTACTTCGCCCCGCAGAAGTCCTTCGCCTCCGACGGCGGCCTGTGGATCGGCGTGTTCTCCCCGGCGGCGATCGAGCGCGCGGAGCGCGTCCACGCCTCCGGCCGCCACGTCCCGGAGTTCTTCTCGCTGCCCACGGCGATCGACAACTCCCGCAAGAACCAGACGTACAACACCCCGGCGCTGGCCACCCTCTTCCTTCTGAACGAGCAGTTGGAGTGGATCAACGGCCAGGGCGGTCTGGCCTGGTCGACGGCGCGCACGAAGGACTCCTCGACGCGGCTGTACAGCTGGGCGGAGGAGTCCAAGTACGCCACGCCGTTCGTCACCGACCCGGCCAAGCGCTCGCAGGTCATCGGCACGATCGACTTCGCCGACGAGATCGACGCCGCCGCCGTCGCCAAGGCCCTGCGCGCCAACGGCGTCGTCGACACCGAGCCGTACCGCAAGCTCGGCCGCAACCAGCTGCGCATCGCGATGTTCCCGGCGGTCGACCCGGCGGACGTCGAGGCGCTGACGAAGTGCGTCGACTACGTGATCGAGAAGCTGTAGCCGTCCGGCCCGCGCCGGTGAAGGGCGCCCCGCGGAGTACGCCACCGTCTCCGCCGGGCGCCCTTTCGCGCGTACGCCACCGTCAGGGCCCGACGTGCCGCGCAGACCGCCGTCCCCAGAACCTGATGCCGCGGCGGACCCGGGCGGTCACCTGCTGGACGTCCCGGGCCGCACCACCGCCGGCCGCACCGGCGTACGGGCTGAACGGAGCGTCCGCGTCCTCATCCCATGCCGTCGCGGACGATCCTGCGGGCCACCTCCGCGCGCGCCCCGGCGAGTTCGGCGGTGATCCGCCCCGAGCGGTCGTCGTCCAGGAGGACGGCCGCCTGCGACGGCGGCGCCGCGAGCAGGCAGGCGCGTCTGAGGTGGGTCGGCGGGTGGGTGGCGTCGACGCTGTGGCCGCGCCGGGCCCCCGCACGCCGCTGACGCTCGTACTCGTACTCGGGGACGGAGGCGATGTGCGCGGCCAGCCGCGCCCACAGGCCGCCCCCGGCGTCCTGGGTGTCCGCGGAGGCCACCGCGGTCCTGCGGGCCGAACGCGCCCCGGTCAGCGCCGCGCTGCTGATCTCGCGCCGCAGGAAGACGTCGATGGACTCCGCTGTCAGGAGTTGGTCCGTGAGGGCCGCCGCGGCCTCGGTGGAGCCGGCCCGGGCGGCCTCCCGGTCGGCCAGGTACTCGCCGCGCTGGGTCGCCCGCAGCGTCAGGTGGTCGAGGAGGGACAGCACGCCCTGGACGAGCAGGAGGGGCACGGCGTAGACCGCGTTCACGACCATCTCGCCGGCGGTCGGCCGCGCGATCGGCGTGAAGTAGTAGCGCCACACGGTCAGTGACCGCAGGGCCGTGGCCACCACCACGCCGCGCCGTGTGTCGCCGTTGCCGTAGTGGCCCAGCTCGTGGCCGAGCAGGGCGACGCGCTGCTGCGGGGACAGCACCTCCCACAGGGGCAGGCCGAGGGAGAGGACCCGGCGGCCGCGCACCCCCTGGGACACGACGCTCGCGTTGATCTCCTTGCCGACCGTGATCCTGTCCACCCCGCGGGTGCCGACGACCCGGGCGACCTCGTCGACCAGCGCGTACAGCTCCGGCGCGTCGGCACGGTGCAGCACGGTCCCGTCGTCGGACGGTCCGGGCAGCCGCGGCCGCAGCGCGACGGCCATCGCCAGCAGCACCGCGCCCAGCAGCACGAGGCCGCCGCCCCAGCCCCACACGAGGCAGAAGACGCCTGCCGCCAGCAGCGCCGCGGTGACGCCGTGCACGGCGAGGGCGATGGCGTACCCGAGCATCGTGGCGCCGTCCCACCGCGCGCGCGGTCCGGCGCCTTCTTACGCCATCTCGGCGTGGAGCCTCTCCCCGTACCGCCGGGCCAGCGCGCGCCGGGCCTCCTCCAGCCTGTCCTGCCCGGCCCGCTTGCCCTGCCTCCCGCGCTCCTCCTCCTTCTCCCGCTCCTGCTGGTGCCCCTTCGGGTCGACGTTCCAGTCGCACGCGGCGCACCAGACGGTGAACCGGTCGTCCGCATGGATCTGTGCCCCGCATTCCGGGCACGGCTGGGTCGTTCCCCCCACGGCGGCAGGCATGAAAGTCCCGCTCTCCCCTCCCCGCGGCCCCTCCCCAAGGGCCGTCCGGACATGGCAGGAGAATCTGATCACGCGGACCCGTCCGGGTAAAGCCGCGCGGTTCAGGACCTGCGCCGCCGCAGCCGCCCCAGACCGAACACCAGCAAGACCGCCACGAGGACCGCCACCGCACCCGTCGTCACTTTCCCCGACGTTCCGCCGCTTCCCCCCGGAGCGGTGGAACCACCCTTCTGCGAGGGGGACTTGGCGGAGGATCCCCCTGCGTCGGGCGCGTCCTCGGCCTGTACGGGGCTGTCGGCGCCCTCGCTGCCGTACAGGAGCTTGGTGCCGTCGGCGCTGTACGTGACCGACTCGCCCTGGCGCTGCAGCGGTACGTCGAGGCGGCCGAGGCGCTTGATCCTGCCGCCGTTCCAGTCGTAGTAGATGCCGCCGAAGTAGCCCCGGACGGCGAGCCGGGTGCCGTCGGGGGAGAACGCGGCGTCGGTGGCCCACAGGTCCACGGGGGTGACGGGCCTGAAGACGTTGGTCCCCGAGGCGGACAGGTGGGCCGGGCCCTCGAACAGGTGGCCGCCGTCCTCCTTCTTGTCGATGATGTACACGCGCCCCGTCTTCGGGTGCACGACCAGCGACTCGGCGTTGCGGGCGCCGTCCGCGTACTTCACCACGTACTGCGTGGCCCGGACCGTCTGGTCCTTGAGCACCTTCGGCTCGGGCAGCTTGTAGATCCACACGTGCGGCCAGGTGCCGTCGAGGTTGTCGCCGATGTCACCGACGTAGATCTCGTTGCCCGGGCCTATGGAGATCGCCTCGACGTCGCGGGGACGGCCGATGCCCTGGAGGGTGACGGTGGCGACGGTCCTGCCGGTGCGGCTGTCCACCGCGTAGATGTACGGGCCGTCGTCGCTGTCGTTGTGCGTCCAGTAGACGCCGGGGTGCAGGTGCGAGGCGGCCAGGCCGCTGGACTCCTTGATCCTCGGGTCCTTGATCGTGAACCCGCCGTCCCCGTCGGCGGCGGAGGCGGGCGGGGCGGCGGCGGGCACGGCGAACGCGCCCACGAGCAGGGCCCCGGCGAGCAGGGCGGACGGTCGGCGCATGCCCCAAGCCTGCCATCCCCCGGGGCCGTTCACGTCAGGTGGCAGGCGTCACAGCACCTCTCCCCGCCCCTCGTGCACCGTCCGCCGCCCCCGTCGTCCATCATGAGCGGATGCTCAGGTTCATGCCCGTCGGTGACTCCATGACGATCGGGAGCGCGGGCGAACACACATGGCGCTACCGGCTCTGGCAGCACCTGCGCGCCACGTACGGGGGGCCGTTCGCCCTCGTCGGCCCGCGCGAGACGCTGTACGACAAGGCGGCCGACGCCCCCGTCTCCCACGCGTACGCCGACCCGGACTTCCCGCGCGCCCACCTGGCCGGCTGGGGCGAGGGCTGGACGCACATGGCCCCGCTGATCGGCGAGGCGGTCCGCGAACACCGGGCGGACGTGCTGCTCGTCTCCCTCGGCCTGATCGACCTCGGCTTCTACACCGACGCCGGGCAGACGGCGGCGAACGTACGCGCCTTCCTCGCCGCCGCGCGCGCCGCGAACCCCCGCGTCCGGATGGTCCTGCTCCCGGTCATACCCAACGTCCGCGCCGCCACCGACGCGCCCTTCGCCGCCCAGGTCTCCCTCTTCAACGAGCTGCTGGCCAAGACCGTCGCCGACCTCGACGAGCCGCGCTCGCCGCTGCTGCTGGCAGCCCCGCCGGACGGCTACGACATCCACCGCGACACCTACGACGGCACCCACCCCAACGCGCGCGGCGAACACGCCATCGCGGGCGCGTTCGCCGAGGCGATGTACCAGGAGTGGGGAATCGGACAGCCGTACGCGGCTGGAACAGGTTGACCGGATTCCGGCGTCTCCTCGTCACGGTGCGTATCGTTTTACCGCGTGGCTGTACTCATCCATGGGATGGCCGGGGAGGAGTGCCACGATGACCGTCCTGGACGACAGGATCGAGATCGAGATGGCTGACGAGAACGCCGAGCGTCTGGACCAGTGGTTCGAGCGCCTGGAGCGGATGCCCGTCCCCGAGGGTTACAAGGCAGAGATCGTGGGGGGCAGTGTCTTCATGACGCCGCAGCGGGACATCCACTGGGAAACCATTCGCGAGATCCTCTGGGCGCTCGAGGACCATTTCGGAAGGCGCCGCGTGCGCATGTTCACGGACGTCCGCATCGACTTCCCCGGGCCGGAGAACGGCTTCTGCCCCGACGTGGCCAAGCTGCGCGAGGGCGCCGCCAAGGACGACGAAGGCCGTTGGCGGTGGCAGGACGTGGAGTTCGTCGCCGAGGTCATCTCGAAGGGCGCGGCACGCAACGACTACGGCCCCAAGAAGGCCGCGTACGCGCTCGCCGGGGTACCGGTGTACCTCATCGCGGACCCCTACCAGGGCAGGTGCCATGTGTATACGGAACCCAAGGAGGACCGCTACGCCTGCGAGCTGCGCGTCGAGTACGGAAGCGATGTCGACATGACCACCACTCCTCTCGGTCTCACCCTCAAGACCGACGCCTTCCCCCGCGACTGAGCCGCACCGCCCTTGCCTGGAGCGCACTCCAAGTCGTTGGCTTGGAGACCATGGAGTACACACAGCTCGGACGCACCGGACTCAAGGTCAGCAGGCTGGTCCTCGGCACGATGAACTTCGGTCCGCAGACCGACGAGGCGGACAGTCACGCGATCATGGACGCGGCACTGGACGCCGGGATCAACTTCTTCGACACCGCGAACGTGTACGGCTGGGGCGAGAACAAGGGCCGCACCGAGTCGATCATCGGGAACTGGTTCGCCCAGGACGGCGGCCGCCGGGACAAGGTCGTCCTCGCCACCAAGGTCTACGGCAACATGGGCGCCGACGGCGAGGCCTGGCCCAACCACGACAAGCTCTCCGCGCTCAACATCCGGCGGGCCGTCGACGCCTCCCTCAAGCGGCTGCGGACCGACCACATCGACCTGTACCAGTTCCACCACGTCGACCGCAGCACTCCCTTCGAGGAGATCTGGCAGGCCATGGACGTCCTCGTCCGGCAGGGCAAGATCCTGTACGCCGGCTCGTCCAACTTCGCCGGCTACAAGATCGCCCAGGCCAACGAGACGGCGGCCCGGCTGGGCTCGTACGGTCTGGTCAGCGAGCAGTGCCTGTACAACCTGGTCGAGCGGCGCGCCGAGATGGAGGTCATCCCGGCCGCGCAGGACTACGGGCTCGGCGTGATCCCGTGGTCGCCGCTGCACGGCGGACTGCTGGGCGGCGTGCTCAGGAAGCAGGCGGAGGGCGGCCGGCGCGCCGGCGGACGGGCCGTGGACTCCCTCGCCGACCCGGCGCTGCGCGGCAAGGTCCAGGCGTACGAGGACCTGCTCGACAAGCACGGCCTGGAACCGGGCGAGACCGCCCTGGCGTGGCTGCTCACCCGGCCCGGTGTGACCGGCCCGATCGTCGGCCCGCGCACCCGCGGACAGCTCGCGTCCGCGGTGCGCGCCGTCGAGCTGGAGCTGGGCGCGGAGCTGCTGGCCGAACTCGACGGGATCTTCCCGGGCCCGGGCCCCTCCCCGGAGGCCTTCGCCTGGTGAACACCGGGACACGGCCCCCGATCGGGCGTCACGGACGATCGGGCGTCACAGGTGATCGGGCAAACGGGCGATCTGGCAAACGGGACCGGGCCGGCCGCACGCTGCCCGGCCCGGCCGCACGGGGCCTGATCGGGTGCCGGTGCCTGATCGGCCACACGGCGGCTGACCGGACGCAGGTTCCCTGGCCGAGGGCCCGGTGCCTGACCGGACGCACAGTGCCCGTGATGGCTCGGTGCCTGACCGGACGCACAGTGCCCGATCGCACGCAGGGTGCCTGATCGGGGCCACGGGGCCTGACCGGGGGCTCCGGTGCCGGAAGGAAGCGCGTGCGGGCGCCGTACGGGAACGCGGGCGCGGCGGTCCTCACCGCCGCGCCTGCCGTCACCGGCCGAGCGCGGCCGCGACGGCGACGACAGCCAACATCAGCACTAGCGCACCGGCCATGATCCGGTTCCGGGTTTTCGGGTCCACGCCTTCGAGACTAACCGGCCGCGCCCGAAGCCTGTCCGGCGGACCCGAGCGGCCAGCGGCCGACCGGCTCGTAGCGGGGCTGCTCCCCCGGTACGCCCGACGCCGGCAGGAAGCTGCGGACGAGGACGATCCCGTCCACGGTCCAGGTACGGCTGCCGAAGGCGCGCAGGGCGTCGACGTGCGGCCGCACGTCCACCGCCTGCCTGCCGCGCGCCACCGTCAGGTGGGGACGGTAGCGGCGGTGCTCTTCCGTCTCCAGACCCGCCTTGCGCCCGGCCGCCTCGGCACGCCCAGCGAGCAGCCCCAGCGTCCGCAGGTCGCCGTCCGCGCCCGTCCACAGCGCCTTCCCCCGCCCGAACTGCCCGCCGCCGCGCAGCGCCAGCGCGAAGGGCTCCGTCCGGCGCGCCGCCTTCCCGAGGCGCGCCTCCAGCTCCGGTACGGTCTCCTCGCCCACCTCGCCGTAGAAGGCGAGGGTCAGGTGCCAGCCGGGCCGCCCGGTCCAGCGCAGCCGCTCGGCCCCGGGCAGGTCCCGCAACACCTCCACCTCGGCCGCCAGCGCGTCCATGACGTCGTCCGGGGGCAGCACGGCGGCGAAGAGTCTCATGGAGCCAGTGTCCCCGCCCGGGCTCCGGGCCGGGGCAGGAGTGGGGTTCAGGCGGCCGGGGCCAGTTCCTTCCCGCGTTCGCGCGGCACGAAGTCCACCCGGGGGTGGCCCCGGTGCCAGCCCACCGACAGGCGCAGGTCACCCATCCGGGCCAGGACCAGGCCGATGGTGACGGCCGCGGTGACCGAGACCAGGCCGCCGAGGGCGAAGCCGACCCGGGGGCCGTAGGCGTCGGTGACCCAGCCGACCACGGGCGCGCCGAGCGGGGTGCCGCCCACGAAGACCATCATGAACAGCGCCATGACCCGGCCGCGCATGGCCGGGTCGGTGGCCATCTGGACCGCGGTGTTGGCCGTGACGTTGACGGTCAGGCCGAAGACACCGATCGGCGCCATCAGCAGCGCGAACAGCCAGTACGACGGGGCGAGCGCGGCCACGACCTCCAGCACGCCGAAGACGGCGGCGGCGCCGACCAGCACGCGCAGCCGGGCGGTGCCGCGGCGGGCCGCGAGCAGCGCGCCGACCAGGGAGCCGACCGCCATGACGGTGTTGAAGAGGCTGTAGGCGCCGGCGCCCGCGTGGAAGACGTCGTCGGCGAAGGCCGACAGCCACACCGGGAAGTTGAACCCGAAGGTGCCGATGAAGCCGACCAGGACGATCGGCCAGATCAGGTCGGGGCGGCCGGCGACGTAGCGCAGGCCCTCGCGGAGCTGGCCCTTGCCGCGCGGTGCGCGCTCGACGACGTGCAGCTCGCGGGCGCGCATCAGCAGCAGTCCGGCGATGGGCGCGACGAAAGACAGGCCGTTGGCGAGGAAGGCCCAGCCGGTGCCGACGCCGGTGATCATGACGCCCGCGACCGCGGGGCCGACCAGCCGGGCCGACTGGAAGTTCGCCGAGTTCAGGCTGACGGCGTTCTGCAGCTGCCGGGGTCCGACCATCTCCGAGACGAAGGACTGGCGGGCCGGGTTGTCGACGACCGTGGCCAGGCCCATGGCGAAGGCGGCGACGTAGACGTGCCAGACCTGGACGTGCCCGGTGAGCGTGAGCGCGGCGAGCGCGAGGCCGGTGAGGCCCATCGCGGTCTGGGTGCACAGCAGCGTGGGCCGCTTGGGCAGCCGGTCGACGAGGACGCCGCCGTAGAGGCCGAAGAGCAGCATCGGCAGGAACTGCAGGGCCGTGGTGATGCCGACGGCCGCGGAGGAGCCGGTGAGGCTGAGCACGAGCCAGTCCTGGGCGATGCGCTGCATCCAGGTGCCGGTGTTGGAGACGACCTGGCCCAGGAAGAACAGGCGGTAGTTCCTGACCTTCAGGGAGCTGAACATCGAGGACTTGCGGGGGGTGTCGGGGGCGGGCTGGGAGTCGTGGGCGGTCGGTGCGGGGGCGGAAGCTGCTCCGGATCCCGTACTCAAAAGGGTTCGCCTCCTTGCGGCTGACGTGCGTTACAGATGTGCGAGCTTCTCCAGCACGGGGGCGGCAGCGCGCAGCTTCGCCCACTCGTCCTCGTCGAGACCGTCGACCAGACGGGCCAGGAAGGCGTTCCGCTTGCGGCGGCTCTCCTCGAGCATGGCCTCGGCCTGCTCGGTCTGGGTGACGACCTTCTGGCGCCGGTCCTCGGGGTGCGGCTCCAGGCGGACCAGCCCCTTGGCCTCGAGCAGCGCGACGATGCGGGTCATCGACGGGGGCTGCACGTGCTCCTTGCGGGCCAGCTCGCCGGGGGTGGCGCTGCCGCAGCGCGACAGGGTGCCCAGCACCGACATCTCGGTGGGGCTGAGCGACTCGTCGACCCGCTGGTGCTTGAGCCGACGGGACAGGCGCATCACGGCGGATCGCAGGGAGTTCACGGCGGCCGCGTCGTCGCCATGGGTAAGGTCCGGCATGTTCTTTAGGATAGGTCATTACTCTCGCTAAAGACCACTCGGGACACGCACACACGCCGTGACTCCGGCCACTCCCGTAGGCCCGTATCACTCATATGGGTGATACGGGCGGGGAACGTGCCCCCTCGCGCGGAACCGGGCCGCGACCCTCGTCTCCATGGGGACCAGCGTGCTCAGCCTGCGCATGGACCGCGAGCTGCTCGAACGGCTCCGGTCCCACGCCGCGAAAAGAGGAATGAGCGTCCAGGACTATGTCGTCCGGACGCTCATCCGAAATGATTTCGACGAACGGTTCCAGGCCGCCGTCGAGGAGACGGAACGGTTCTACGGGGTCACCTGAGCCCCGCCACCGGATCCCGGCCGTCCGCCCCCGGCCGCCGGGGCCCGCCGTGGGCCGGCGGCCCCGCGGATCAGGTCAGGCCAAGGGCCGGCATCAGGTAGTAGAAGGCGAAGACCGCCGAGACCACGTACATCGCCACCGGGATCTCGCGGGCCCGGCCGACGGCCAGGCGCAGCACCACGAAGGTGATGAAGCCCATGCCGATGCCGTTGGTGATCGAGTACGTGAACGGCATCATCAGCATCGTCACGAAGGCCGGGACGGCGATCGTGTAGTCCGACCAGTCGATCTCCCGGATCGAGCCGGAGAGGATCAGGAAGCCGACCGCGAGCAGCGCCGGGGTGGCCGCCTGGGACGGGACCATGGTGGCGACCGGGGTGAGGAAGAGCGCCGCGGCGAACAGCAGGCCGGTGACGATGTTCGCGAACCCGGTGCGCGCGCCCTCGCCGACGCCCGCGGTGGACTCGACGAAGCAGGTGGTGCCCGAGGAGGAGGTCGCGCCGCCGGCCGCGACGGCGATGCCGTCGACGAAGAGGACCTTGTTGATGCCGGGCATCTGGCCCTCGGCGTTGGTCAGCTTGGCCTCGTCGCCGATGCCCATGATCGTGCCCATCGCGTCGAAGAACGACGACAGCAGCACGGTGAAGACGAACAGGATGCCGTTCAGCACGCCGACCTTGTGGAACCCGCCGAACAGGCTGACCTGGCCGACCAGGCCGAAGTCGGGGGTGGCGACGGGGTTGCCGGGCCACTTCGGGACGGTCAGGCCCCAGGACGGCACGTGCGCGACCAGGTTGACGATCACGGCCAGCACGGTCATCGCGATGATCGAGATCAGGATGGCGCCGGGCACCTTGCGCACCAGCAGGGCGAGGGTGAGCAGCACGCCGAGGACGAAGACCAGGACCGGCCAGCCGTTGAGGTGGCCGTCGGCGCCGAGCTGGAGCGGGACGGTGGTGTGCGCCTCGTTCGGAATGCGGGAGACGAAGCCGGAGTCGACGAGGCCGATCAGCATGATGAACAGGCCGATGCCGATGGCGATGCCCTTGCGCAGCCCGAACGGCACGGCCGCCATCACGCGCTCGCGCAGCCCGCTCGCGACCAGCAGCATCACGACGAAGCCGGCCAGGACGACCATGCCCATGGCGTCGGGCCAGGACATGCGCGGGGCGAGCTGGAGGGCGACGACGGTGTTGACGCCGAGACCGGCGGCGAGCGCGATCGGGACGTTGCCGATGACGCCCATGAGCAGCGTGGTGAACGCGGCGGTCAGGGCGGTGGCCGTGACCAGCTGGCCGTGGTCCAGGTGGTGGCCGTACATGTCCGTCGCGCTGCCCAGGATGATCGGGTTCAGCACGATGATGTAGGCCATCGCGAAGAAGGTGGCGAAGCCGCCGCGCACCTCCCGGGCCAGGGAACTGCCCCGCTCGGAGATCTTGAAGTAGCGGTCGAGAGCGCCGTAGGCGGACGGTGTTCCCGGCTTCTGGGGGGCGGGGACCTTGGCGGTGGCCGGGGTGGACATGCGGATGACCTCGTGGGATGCGGGAAGTACGTGAGTACCGGGCCGGGAAGGGGACCAAACATGGACGAGTCCCGCCGCTTCCCTCACCAGCAGGCTCCCCCCGGCCGCCCTGTTGGTGTTTCCTACGAAGAGAAGTAGCCAGACTCAGACCGTTTCAGTATGAACATATGAAGCGGAAAAGGCTATCTCCGCGCGTAGACCGCGCGTAGACCTCGGGCTTCTCGGGAGCGGGCCCGGCGTGCGGTCCCGTGCGGACGGCCGCCGACCGGCGCCCCGGACCGCGGGCGCCGGGCCGTAAGCTGAGCCCATGGCGAAGTGGACCCCCAAGCACGAGGCGCCGGAGCCCCTGGAGGGCCCCGTGGTCGCCACCATCACCGGCGGCACGATCGTCTGGTTCGTCCTCTTCCTGGTCCAGATCCCCTTCTACGGCTGGTTCGACGACCACGGCCACACCTGGTGGCTGTGGACCTGCCTGGCCGGCGGCGGCCTCGGCCTGGTCGGCATCTGGTACGTGCGCAAGCGGGACGCGGCGATCAAGCGCGCGGCGGCGCGCCACGAGGCGGCCCCCGCGGGCCGCCCGGCATCGGCGGAGTAGCGGAGCGGCGCAGCGGCCCCCGCGGCACCCGTCTGCAACCCGCGCAGCACGCCCCCTCGTCCCCAGGTCGGATCTTCGCCCCGCTCGACGAGTGAAGCCGCACATCCGCACGTACCGTCGGAAGCATGAGTCACACCGACGCCGGCGCGGAACTGGACCCGGTGCACCCCATACCCGTCCCGCGGGCCGCCACGAGCGGTCTGACCGGCGCCGAGGTCGCCGAACGCGTCGCCCGCGGCGAGGTCAACGACGTACCGGTGCGCAGCAGCCGCTCCCTCGCCGAGATCGTCCGTGCGAACGTCTTCACCCGCTTCAACGCGATCATCGGCGTGCTCTGGCTGGTCACCCTGTTCGTCGCGCCGATCCAGGACAGCCTGTTCGGCTTCGTGATCATCGCCAACACCGGTATCGGCATCATCCAGGAGTGGCGGGCCAAGCAGACCCTGGACTCGCTCGCCGTGATCGGGGAGTCCCGGCCCACCGTCCGGCGCGACGGCACCGCCACCGAGATCAGCACCTCGCAGATCGTCCTGGGCGACGTGATCGAGATCGGACCGGGGGACAAGGTCGTCGTCGACGGCACCTGCGTGGAGGCCGACGGACTGGAGGTCGACGAGTCCCTGCTCACCGGCGAGGCCGACCCCGTCGTCAAGCACCCCGGCGACCAGGTCATGTCCGGCAGCTTCGTCGTCGCGGGCGGCGGCGCCTTCCAGGCGGTCAGGGTCGGCCGCGAGGCCTACGCCGCCCAGCTCGCCGAGGAGGCCTCGCGCTTCACCCTCGTCCACTCCGAGCTGCGCACGGGCATCTCCACGATCCTCAAGTACGTCACGTGGATGATGGTGCCGACCGCGGTCGGCCTGGTCGTCAGCCAGCTCGTCGCGAAGAACGACGACCTGAAGGACTCCGTCGCGCGGACCATCGGCGGGATCGTGCCGATGGTCCCGGAGGGGCTGGTGCTGCTCACCTCGGTCGCCTTCGCCATCGGCGTCATCCGGCTGGGCCGCAAGCAGTGCCTGGTGCAGGAGCTGCCCGCCATCGAGGGCCTGGCCCGCGTCGACACCGTGTGCCTGGACAAGACGGGCACGCTCACCGAGGGCGGCATGGACGTCACCGGGCTGCGGATGCTGAACGGCCACGCCGAGCCGTACGTCCGCCAGGTGCTCGGCGCGCTCGGCGAGTCCGACCCGCGGCCCAACGCCTCCCTCCAGGCGATCATCGACGCCTGCCCGGACAGCGAGGAGTGGCGCTGCGTGGAGTCGCTGCCCTTCTCCTCCGCCCGCAAGTACAGCGGCGCCAGCTTCAGCGAGAGTGACGGCGAGTCCAGTACGTGGCTGCTGGGCGCCCCGGACGTGCTCCTGCCCGACGGCTCCCCCGCCCTCGCCGAGACCGGCCGGCTCAACGAGCAGGGGCTGCGGGTGCTGCTGCTGGCGCGCGCCGGGCGCGAGCTGGACGACCCGGAGGTGGCCGGCGACGTCACGCCCGCCGCGCTCGTCGTCCTGGAGCAGCGGCTGCGGCCCGACGCCGCCGACACCCTGCGCTACTTCGCCGACCAGGACGTCCGCGCCAAGGTCATCTCCGGGGACAACGCGGTCTCGGTGGGCGCGGTGGCCGCCAAGGCCGGGCTCACCGGCGCCGCCGTCGACGCGCGCCGGCTGCCCGCCGAGCGCGACGGCCTGGCCGGTGCGGTGGACGAGGCGGCCGTGTTCGGCCGGGTCACCCCGCAGCAGAAACGGGACATGGTCGGCGCCCTCCAGTCCCGCGGGCACACCGTCGCCATGACCGGGGACGGCGTCAACGACGTCCTCGCCCTCAAGGACGCCGACATCGGTGTCGCCATGGGGTCCGGCTCGGAGGCCACCCGGGCGGTCGCCCAGATCGTCCTGCTGGACAACAGCTTCTCCGTGCTGCCCTCGGTGGTCGCGGAGGGCAGGCGGGTCATCGGGAACATCACGCGGGTCGCGACCCTGTTCCTGGTCAAGACGGTCTACTCGGTGCTGCTGGCCGTGCTGGTGGTGTGCTCGCAGGTGGAGTACCCGTTCCTGCCCCGGCACCTGACCCTGCTGTCCACGCTCACCATCGGCGTGCCCGCCTTCTTCCTCGCCCTCGCCCCCAACACGGAACGGGCCCGGCCGCACTTCGTCCGCCGGGTGATGCGCTACGCCGTCCCGGGCGGGATCCTGGCCGCCGTCGCGACCTTCGCGACCTACCTGGTCGCCCGCCACCACTACACCGGCCCGAGCGCCCTGGACGCGGAGACCAGCGCGGCCACCCTCACCCTGTTCCTGATCTCCATGTGGGTGCTGGCGATCATCGCCCGCCCCTACACCTGGTGGCGGGTCCTCCTGGTGGCCGCCATGGGCGCGGCGTTCCTCGTCGTGCTGGCCGTGCCCGCGCTCCAGCGGTTCTTCGCCCTGAGACTGGTGGGGACGGCGATGCCCTGGCTGGCGGTGGGCATCGCCGTCGTGGCGGCGGTGGTGCTGGAGTTCCTGTGGAAGTGGGTGGGGCGCCGCTTCCCGGTGTAGGCCCTGCGGCCCGGGGTCAGTCGAACCAGCGGTCGCGGGCCAGTTCCTCCGTGCGGGACGGGTCCTCCAGGAGGGCGGCGACCTCGAAGCGGCGGGGCCACTGGCCCGCCGCCCAGGCGAGGCCCGCGGCGACGCCCTCCAGGGTGGCCGCGTGCAGCACGCCGTCCTGCGTCAGGCGCCAGTCCAGTCCGGTGCCGTCGACGACGAGTTCCTCGTGCTCGACGTAGGTGACGGGCGTACGGGGACCGAGCAGGACGCCCACCGGCTCCGGTACGTCGTGCTCGGTGCCCTCGGAGTCCACCGAGCCGGGGACCGACTCGCTCAGCCGCCGCACCTGGAACAGGTCGGCCAGTCCGGCGGCGAGCGCGGGCCGCACCGGCAGCAGCGGGACGCCCGCCGTGAAGGGCAGCAGGTCCGGGGAGTCGCAGACCACGGCGTCGGCCGCGTCGACGACCTCGACCCGGCCGTCGACGACCGCCCGCACCTCGTCGGGCAGGGTCACCCGCTCCGGGTCCAGCTCGGCCAGCGCGCCGTACAGGGCGTGCAACTGGGCGGCGCTCACCGGGCGTTCGGGGTCGGCCAGGCGGTCGAGGAGTTCGGCGGCGCCGCCCGGCTCGTCCAGCAGGGCGGCGACGGAGGTGCGCACGCCCAGCGCGCGCAGCACCTGTTCGTCGTCGAAGCCGGTGGCGTCGGCCTCGTCGTACAGGCCGCGCAGCAGCGGGTCGGAGCCTGCGGCGCGCAGACCGGCCGGGCGGCGTCCGCCGAGCACCGGGTGCCCGCGCAGCCACCAGGCGGTGTAGGGGCGTACGACCTCGTGGGTGCCGTCCGGCAGCAGGATCCGCACCGGCTGGGTGAGCGCGTCGCGCAGCGGCGGCCGGGCGAGCAGGGACAGGGCCCGCGGCCACTGGTCGTCATCGACGAGGTCCAGGTCGCGCACGGCGACGAGTTCGGTGGCGACCGGCGGGACCGGGGAGTCGGGGAAACGGTCGAGGACGTCCTCGCACCACACGTCGACCGCGTCGAGCAGCCCGGGGTCGTCGGCCTCGGGGAAGTCCCCCTCGCGGGGCTCCAGTTCGTCCGGGTCGAGGACGACGTCGGTGGCGCGGACGAGCGCGAAGTCCACGAGCACCCCGCAGGCGGCCAGCGGCTCCTCGCCCCACCTGGCGGCCAGTTCGGCGTCCACCGCGGCGAGTTCGCCCTCGCGCATGACCTCGGCGAACGGGCCGCCGGGGAAGACCAGTTCGCCGGCCGGGGCGAGTTCGCCGTCCTCGTCGGGCAGGGCGAGCGCGCCGAGCCACGGCTCGTCGCCCGGTTCCAGCCGGGCGTCACGGACCAGGGCGAGGACGGTGTCGGCGAGTTCCTCGGCGTCCGGGGTGTCCTCGTCCCAGGCGCCGGCGTCCTCGTCGAGGGAGGCGGCGACCGCGGCCCGCACCTGCGGGGTGGTGAGCACCGCGCGCGGCGTGGCGGGCAGCGCGCCCAGCTTCTCCAGGATCGGGTGGGCGGCGTCCGGGTGGGCGACCTTCAGGCCGAGCCGGGCCAGCACCTCCGGATCGGCGGGGGCGGCGGCGTCCGGGGCCGGCAGCAGCACCTGCCGGGGCCCGATCGTCGTGCGGCCGTCCGCCAAGGGCACGGGCAGCCCGGAGAGCCGGTCCGGGTCGACACCGGCCAGGCTGTCGTACAGCCGCCGCCACCACTGCGGGTCCTTCTCCAGACCGGCCAGCCGGTCCACGGCGTCGGTCAGCGGCACCCGGGCCACGCCCAGGGTGCGCAGCTCCGCACGCCGCTCGAGTCCGGCGGGCAGCAGGGTGGGCAGCACCTCGGCGAGCACCCGCACGGTCTCGGCGCCCGCGCCCTCCACCACCTCGGCGTCGCGGGGCCGCAGCGAGACGGGCAGGTCGTCCGCGTCCTGCTCCTGGCCCGGCTCGGCGGCGGGCGGCAGGAAGGAGGTGCGCGGCAGGCGTTCCAGGACGGCCTGCCGCAGCGTGCCGTCCAGTTCGCCCTTGCCGAGCGGGCCGGGCACCAGGGCGATGAGGGCCTCGGTCACCGGCCGCCAGTCGGCGAGGAGTCCGGCGTAGGCGTCGGCGGCGCGCTGTGCGAGGAAGTCGGTGAGCGGTCCGGGCGCGGTGTGCCGGCGGGTGGTGTCCAGCGGGAACGACGCGATGAGCAGGGCGGGCACGCCGAGCGGTTCGTCGCTCGGCGTGGGCGCGTGCACGACCGGGCTGGTGCGCGGGGCGAGCGGAGCGCCGTCGGCGTCGACGGGGACGGCCCAGGTGAGGGACCAGTGGGGCCGCAGCCGCTCCTCCACCGGCCGGTCGGCCAGGAGTTCGGGGGTCAGCGGGCCGTGCGCGGCGGCCGTGCGCCACCGCGTGGTGCCGTGCGCGCTGTCCTCGACGACGGTCAGCGTGCCCTCGGTGCGGCGGCGCAGGGTGCGCGCGGCGGCGTCACCGATCTCGACGACGACCTCCTCCAGGCCGGGCAGGGCGAGGAGCAGGGCGTCGTCGACGGCGTGCAGCAGCCGTTCGGCGAGGCCGGCGGCGGCCGTGTCGCGCAGCGGCAGGATGACGACCGTGTCGTAGGGGTCGGGCGCGGTGCCCTCGGCGGCGAACGGGAGCCGCAGCAGCGGCACATGGCCGTCGCGGCGGCGGATCTCGTCGCCGAGGCCGGGGCTGTGCCGGGCGGTCTCCTCGGCCAGGCCGCGGGCCTCGGCCAGCGACCAGCGCACCCCGCCGTGCCGGCCGACGACGGCGGGCTCGTCGGTGACGGCGAGCACGGCGGCGAAGCCGACGCCGAACCGGCCCACGGAGGGCAGGTCCGAGGCCGCGGTGTCCCGCTTGGCGGAGGCGCGCAGCGTGGACAGCGACTCCACGCCGGACGCGTCCAGCGGGGCGCCGGTGTTGGCGGCGGCCAGGACGCCGTCGCGCAGGGTCAGGCGCAGCCGGCCGGGCACGCCCGCGCGGGCGGCGGCGTCGGCGGCGTTCTGCGCCAGCTCGACGACGAGCCGGTCCCGGTAGCCGCCGAGGACCAGGTCCTCCTCGGCGTTGGCGTCCTCACGGAACCTGGCCGGGCTGGTCGCCCACGCGTCCAGCACACCGCGCCGCAGACGCGCGGTCCCGAACGGGTCTCCCCCGGCGGAGGGCTGCACCAACATGCTCACGTCGTTCCTCCGGCGATCACTCGCTCGCATACTTACAGTAAGATGGTCAGCACGCTGAGCGAGAACCAAGCCAGCGCAACGGCTCGTCGCGAGAACCAAGCACGAGCCACTTCGATTGTGCAGCACCGAACCGGGCAGGTGCCGTCCCGGCTGATGTTGAGGGAGTAAGACCTCTCAGGTCGCAGACCTGAGGGGCTTCCTGAGTCAGGAAGCCCCTTGCGTCAGCCGGGGAGGGTTCAAGTCGTTCATTCTCCTCACGAGGAGGGTGAGGACGAAGGTACCGCGCGGGCGAGCGGGGCGGGCGGCGGGGCAGCGGCAGGCGGTGGTGTGCCCTACGAGTGCCCCAGCTCCGCCGTGTTCTCGTCTGAGGCGTCCGGCACCGAGCCCGAGTCGCGGGTCGGGCCGTGCGGTCGTACCGCGTGAACTCCTTGGTCCTGGTCACGTTCCACTCCCGGGTGAGCAGGATCCAGCGGCTTTCCGTGGAGTGACGCGGTTCACTGGCCAAGGGCATTGTCAGCGCCCTGCGACAGAATGGCACTGCTTCACAGTTCGCCGCGCGTCACCGCTCCGATGCCCGCGGTCTCGTCAAGGGGGAGTGGATGACCACCGCACCGCAGACCAGCCTGGACAAGTTGCTGGCGAACCCGATTCACCAGCGGCTTGCCGAACTCGGTGCAGCAGAAGCCGGGCGTATCGCCGCACTGAAGCTCGACGAGTCCAAGAACTTCGTCAAGCTGCGCCAGGTGATCCGTTCCGTCATCGCCGACTCCCCGGACGCCGAGGAGCTCGACGAGCTGGTCCGCCTGCTGCTGGAGTAGCAGGCGGACCAGACAACGCGATCAGCCCTCGGACACGTACGGCACGAACCGTGCCCACGTGTCCGGGGCAAACCCCAACTGGGCTCCTTCCACGCTCTTGGAGTCACGGACGTGCACCGTGCCAAGCGTGGTGGCGACTTCAACGCACTCGTTGCTGTTGCTGCTGTCGCTGTAACTGCTCTTGAACCACTGCAGCGGCGAGCCGTCGGCGGCAGAGGACTTGCGGATCATGTCTCTCCCAGTACCTGCTCGATGAAAGCCAGCGACTCCTCTGGCGAGAGAGCCTGAGCTCGGATGATGCCACACCGCAGTTCCATGATCCGGAGATGCTTCGGGTCGGAGACAGGACGGCTCCCGAACTCGCCCTCGGCCCGGCCGACCGCCGTACCGTCAGCGAACTTGAGCACCTGGATCTCGCCTCCCATACCGGCATGGACCGCGCGGTCGATCGGCATCACCTGGATCTCCAGGTTCCGCATCTGCCCCAGCTCCAGGAGATGCTCCAACTGGCGTCGCAGCACCATTTTGCCTCCGAGTGGACGTCTGAGCGTCGCCTCTTCCTGGACAAAGCACAGTTCGGGGGCAGAGTCGCGCTCGAAGATCGACTTACGGGCCACGCGCGCACCGACCAGTCGCTCCACCTGGTCCTGCGAATGCGCCGGTCGCCGCATCTCGAACAGCGCGCGCATGTAGTCCTGCGTCTGGAGCAGCCCGTGAAGGTTGTGCGTCCCATACGCAGTCAGTTCGACAGCCAGTGCCTCCATCCGCGCCAGATCCCGCATCGTCTTCGGATACCGGACCTTCTTCACGTCCTCCCACATCGCCGTGACGAGCCCACCGGCGTTCAACACCTGGTCGGACATGACGAGATAGTCCCGCCGGGGGATCCGCTTGCCGCCCTCGACCTTGTAGACCATGTCCTCGCCGTAGCCAATGACCTTGCCGAACTCGGAGGCACGCAGGCCGGACGCCTCCCGACGCAGCTTCAGCTGCCGTCCCACCGTGGCGATGACGGCGACGCCCCACTCGTCGTCCGGATCCACCTCCCAACCCGGGTCGTCCACCTCGTCCTTGAGCCGTACCGCCTCACCGTCCACCGACATACGCGCCCCTCCGTAGTCTCGCGCCCTATCTCGGCGCCCTACCCGTACCAACCCTGCGGACAGCCCGGACAGCACCAGACAGGCCACCGACAGTGACATTGCGCAGAGGACTGGTCACGTTTCACGCTAAGCTCACATGGCTGCTCCAGGGGGAGGAATCAAGCAATCCCTGCTATCCCGTGCTATCTCCGGATCAAGTTCGCGTGACCAGGAGTCGTCCCTCATCACAAGGCGTACTTGCTCGTGCGCAGACGGAAACAGCACCATAGGGAGCAAGCGGACTCCCGGACCAAAGGGCGGACACATGACGACAGCGCCGCGTCAGGACCTCGGCACTCGAGTGGCCGAAGCCCTGTCCTCCCAGGTGTTGAACGCGGCCGTGGGAATCGCCGGCATCGCCATTCCGGTCGCCGCGTGGGTCGTCGAAAAGAGTCTGCTACGCGACGTCCTGCTCGCTGCGGAGACCGTTCTACTGCTGCTCATGGTGGCGAATCACATGTGGTTGCGCCGCATCTACATCCAGTTACGTCGCGCCAACGACCGGCACATGGCGGACGCGCGGTACTTCGCCCTAGTTCGTCAGCAATTGGAGCGCGAACTCATTGCGGGCTTCGGGGAGATCGCCGACGGACACCTTCAGGTCTATGCCTCCGAGGTTCCCCGACTGTCCGTGCTGCTCTTTCAGGCACTCATCGACTCCGGTACCGAGCCCAAGCGTGTTCTGGCGGCTGATCTCACCACTGATCCGAACCTGCTGACACAGCGACGGGACTACCTGGCCGTCAACCGGCGCCTGATCGAAGGCGGCGGGACGGTGCAGAGGCTGTTCATCTGCTGGCAGGACGATCTGGTCAAGCACGAGTTCGCCCGCTCTCTGCTGGCGCTCATCGACCACCACCGTTCTCTGGGCGTGCAGTGCGCGCTCGCCGTACGGGACCGGTTGCGCGCCGACCAGGCCGTGGACTTCGTCGTTATATCGAAGGCGGCGGTCCTGCTGGAAGAAGAACAAGGCGACACCGACTACCGGCGGGGTCGCAGTTCCGTCTACTTCAAGCAGGTCGAGCGCTGGGCCGGGCGCTTTGAGTCGGTCTGGGGTCACGGCTCGGACTCGGCGCCCTTCACCCTCCAGTCGTACGAGGCCACCACACGGCCCATGCTCGACGCCGGAACGTGGAACGAGGACATCGTGCGGGAAACGGCGGCGCGGCTCTGATGCGCCGCCCACGGCGCGCCGCAGAGCGCCGCTCGCCGATCCGTCGCACACCGATCGCTTGAATGCGCTTCGATAACATGGAAGGACAGCCGGTCCGGACCTGGCGGGACCGCGCGAAGTCACAGCGCGACGGAAAGTACCTGATGTCCACTCTCTCGCTCACCAAGGCCCACGGTTCCCGGAACGACATCTTCGTGGTCGACGGAGCGCCCCTCGATCACTTCGCCACAGCGGACGAGCTCACCAGGGCCGTCGGCCTGCTGTGCGACCGCAAGCGCGGGCTGGGTGGTGACGGCGTGTACTTCGTCGCCGATCATGGCGACGGCACCGCGCGGGCTTGGTTCTACAATCCGGACGGATCCGAGGCACTGCTGTGCGGAAACGGAATGCGGTGCGCCGGCCGCATACTGCTGGACCGCCACCAGGCGGATTCCGTCGTCGTGGACCAGGGACCGTACTCCTTCACCGTCCGCGACCGGGGCCGTACGCCGCACGGGGTGCGGCAGGTCTCCGTCGAGCTGCCCGCCGTCGACTTCGCCCCTGTCCAGCCCATCGTGGCGGAAGCGGGTGCGGGTGGCGTATATGTGGACCGGCTGCTGCCCGCCTTCCACCCGTCGCGCCATGTGACGGCGGTCGCGGTGCCGAACTCGCACCTGATCACGGTGATCGACAACTACGACGAGGCGGAACTGATCGAGACGGGGCAGCGGGTGGCCGCATCACCGGCTGTGTTCCCCATCGGCGCCAATCTGTCCTTCGTGCTGCCGCTCTCGGACGACGAAGTGTTCATCCACACCTACGAGCGGGGAGCGGGACTGACGCCGTCATGCGGTTCAGGCATCGCGGCCTCCCGCGCAGTCCTGTCCCGCCTCGGGCTGGTGGAGCCCGAGCGGCCGGTGACCGTACGCAACCCCGGTGGAGTCGCCCGGAGCATGCTCCAGCCGGTCGGTGACCTGTGGCAGCCCGTTCTGGAGGGCAACGCCACCATCGTGTACGAGGCCGAGCTGGACCCGGCCATGCTCCTCGGTGATGGTCCGGTGGGATACGCGGGCTCCGCGCACATGGCTGAAATCGGCGCGTTCGCGGAGCTCAACCGGGAAAACATGAAGGTGTTGCACGAGGCCGGAATCCACCCGACCGAGATCTGACCACCGTCCGTCTCCCTAGGCCTGGCCGGCGAGGAGCGCGGTACCGCGTCTGCTCGGCTGGTCCCCCGACCGAGTGCGGGACCGGGAGTGACGGGGAGGGCAACGGCGTGGGGGCACTGTCGGCTGGTCTGCTGGTCATCGCGGTGGGGATCGTGCTGCGGCAGGCGGACCGGTGGTGGTTCAGTCCGGTACGGGCGGCACGAGGGCGGCGCGGGCCCGACTCGCTTCGGGCAGTGATGTCGCTCCAGCGTGAGCGGCTCAACAACGTCACGCCCGTGCTCCTGCTCCTGGGCCACTGGCTGGAGTTCGCCGGATGGTGTGCGGTGGCCGTGCACGGGGGTGCGTGGGGATGCGCGGTCGCCGCAGTCGCGAGCGCGGTGAAATTCCGCCATCTGCAGGAGGTCAGCCATTTCGCGGTGCACGGCGTCCTGACACGCTCCGGCCGGCTGAACACGCTGCTCGCCGAGACGGCCGTCCATGTCCCACTCGGGTTCGTTCCCGTGCCCGTACGCCGCCGTCGACACGTCCGCGAGCACCACCCGAACGCGACGGTCTCCGGGAGCGACCCCAACCTGGTGGAGCTGCACCGGGCAGGCCTGCGGACCGGGGCCGGAATGACACGTTACGCCCTCGGCACGGTCCATCCGCTTACTCCGGCCGGGATATCCGGCACCGTGCGGAGCCTGGCCGATCTGTGGCGAGAGCCGGGCGCCGGGCGCCTTCGGGCGGCCGGTCCGGTGGCAGTGACAGCGGCTCTTGCTGCGGGATTCGGCTGGCAGGCGGCGCTGTTCGTCTTCCTGTTGCCCCGGCTGCTGCTGTATCCGCAGCTCGCCTGGATGTCGCTGCTGGTGGAGCACCGCTGGTTCGATCCGGAGCAGGTCATCGGGCCGCCGGTGGCCGTCGAAGCCGGACGATGCCTGCGGCTGTACCCGCGCAACATGCTGCTTGCCCTGCTGGCACGCGGTACGTGGCTGCCGTACGGGGACCTGTACCACTTCGCGCACTCCGCGCACCCGGCGGTGCGCTGGAACTATCTACCCGCGCTGGAACGTTCCCTGATCGGCCCGGGCTACCGGCCGCAGGCGCTCGTCCTTGGCAAGTCGGCTGTACTGCGCCGCCACTGGCATGCTCTCGCAGCCCCAGCGGCTCCTGCGGCCCGCGCCGACGGCCCGGACAGCAGCGGACAACCCAGCGGCAGCCAGGATGCGCAATCACTCAGTCACTCGTCACAGTAAGCGCGCTCGGCGATCCCGAGTGATGAGTGACATGAACGCGCGCACGAAGCGCGGGGGAGGCGCCCAGAACCGCTTCCCTCGCAGGACCAGCCGGGCCGAACCTCGTGCCGCCCCCAGGCCGGAGCGCTCGCCCAGGGGAAGGCAGCCGTCCCGGAGTTGTGCGGCACGGGCCGCCCCGTGCCGCCACCGCAGCTTTACGAGTGCCCCAGCTCCGCCGTGTCCTCGTCGGAGGCGTCCGGCACCGAGCCCGAGTCGCGCGCCGGGCGCAGCGGGAACGGGTCCACGCGGGTCTCGTCGACCACCGGCGGGGCCGGCTGCGGGGGCTTGGGCATGACGGCCGCCTCGGAGTGGCCGCCGCACCCGTACGCCAGGGAGACGACCCGCCCGTCGGCCGGGGAGAACTCGTTGGCGCAGACACCGAACGCCTGGCCCAGCGAGCCGCCGATCGGCGTCAGGAAACCGCAGCTCACGCAGGACGCCGGGGCCGCCTGGGCCATCGGGGTCTTCGCGCCGTACGCCTCTTCCCAGCGGTCGGCGGCGGCATGCAGGCCGTAGCGGGACAGGACCCGGGCACGGCGCATGCCCAGTTCCTCGGCGACCGCGGCGATCGAGCCGCGGGAGGGGGCCGTGGGCAGATTGCGCGGGGGGCCCGCGGTGACGTCGGCGTCCTCGGCCTCCGCCAGCTGGGCCATCTCCTCGGAGACCGCGGAATTCGGCGCGGGCTCGTCCTCCCCGGAGAAACCGGGCTCCAGCCGCAGGTCCTCGGCGTCGGTGGGCAGCAGGTCGCCGGGGCCCATGTCGCCGGGGCGCAGCCGCTCGCTCCAGGGCACCCACTCGGGGGCGAGCAGGGCGTCGGGGCCGGGCAGCAGGACCGCCTCGTCCAGGGTGACGATCTTGGCGCGCGAGGCGCGGACCACGGTCACCGCCCAGCGCCAGCCGCGGTAGCCGGGCTCCTTGCACTCGAAGAAGTGCGTGACGACGCGGTCGCCCTCGGACACCAGGCCGGAGTGCTCGCCGACGACGCCGGGGGCCGCCGCCTCCTCGGCTGCGGCCCGGGCGAGGTCGACCGCCTCGGCGCACAGGCGGTCGGGGGTGCGGCTTCGCGTGGTCGCTGCGCTCACAGGTATCGCTTCTCTCCTACGCCGTCTCTCGGGTGCGCCGGCCTGAAGGCGGCGGGGCGGACGGAGCGGACCCTGGACCGCGTCGACGTCCGCGCCCGATCGCGCTCGGGCGCACCTACGTCATCCATTCTGCGGTATGCACGTAAGGCGCGCGGCCGAGAACGTTCGCCACGGCGCGCTACGCACGCTACCTTCTCGCCGCCGCTGGGCCTACACCGACGGTGGGTTCAACCCCGCGCGGCGGGGTCCGGGCGGAGGGGAAAGGGGCGATCCGGGACGGCCCCGGCGGGTTCCGGGGCCGGTCCGGACAGGCCAGGGACGGATCTGGGGGCCCGGCCGCGGGCAGGCCGGGGGCCGGGGGCGGGCCGGACCCGCCGGGGTGGCCCTGGGCCGGGCCGGGGGCAGGCCGGGGGGCTGGAGCCGGGTCGGACAGCCCAGGAGCGGATCTGGGGGCCCGCGGCCGGGCCGGGGCTGGGGTCGGGCCGGAGCCGCCGGGGCGGCCCTGGGCCGGGGCCGGGGGGCAGGCCAGGGGGAAGCCGGGTCGGACAGCCTCGGAGCGGATTTGGGGGCCCGCGGCCGAGCTGGGGTCGGGCCGGAGCCGCCGGGGTGGCCCTGGGCCGGGCCGGGGGCAGGCCGGAGGCGGGCCGGGGCAGGGCTGGGGTCGGGCCGGACCCGCCGGTGGGCGCCGGGGGACGCGCCGTGCACCGGCCAGGTGGGCCGGGGACGGCACAAGGGCGCGCCCGGGACGGCCGGGGCGGGACCGGGCGCGGCCGGGGACGCCTGGAACGTCTGGGGGGCCTTCGGATACCCGCCCGGTGGGCCGGGGCGGCCGGGGACGCCCGGATGGTCTGGGGGCCTCCGGATACCCGCCCGGTGGGCCGGGGCGGGCAGGGAGAGCCGGGACGGTCCGGGGTCACCCCACGGCCGGCTCGGGGCCGGTCGGGAGGGGCCGCGCCCCGCGCCGGCCCGTCAGGGATCGTCGTGGACTTGCCCACCTCCGTCGGGGCCGATCAGGGCGCGGACACGGCCGGCGGACAGCCGGAAGGCGCACCCGCGCAGCGCCCGGCCCTTGGCGCGCCGGGCGGACCGCCCGGTGTCGCACCGGGCGGAGGCGGACCCGTCGGGGTCGGGCCGGGCTTGAAGCCCGCGACCCGGCCCGGGACCGAACCGCGAGCGGGCCGGGGGCGGGCCGGGGCCGGTCGGGACGGGCCGCGCCCCGCGCCGGGCCCGTCGGGTATCGCCGTCGCACCGGTCGCCGTCGCACCCGACGAGGTCGATCCGGGGCGGACGCGGACCCGTCGGGGCTGGTCCGGGATCGGGGCCGCGATCTGGACCGGGGCCGGAACCGGGACCGGCGCCGGGACCGAACCGTGAACCGTGCGGGGGCCGAACGGTGAGCCGTGCGGGGACCGAACCGTGAACCGTGCGGGGACCGAACCGTGAACCGTGCGGGGGCGGGCGGGGGTGCGTGGGGGCTCGTAGGGGGCGCGGGGTGGGGTGGGGCTGTTGGGGCCGTCCGTCGTCGATCCGGGCCGTTATGGCGCTAGCGGCGGTCGTATCGGGGCACTATGACGGGGTGGCAGCCGCGAGGACGCCCCCGGAGACCGCAGGGCTCGGTGAGCCCGAGGGGTTGGCGGAGGGCAGCAGCCGGGGCAGCGGTTCGGGCCGGTTCGGCGGGCCCGTCCGCGCGGTGGGCCGTGCCCTGCGCCTGCCGTTCACCGCCACGGTCCGCGGCATCCGCCGCGCCACGCACGCGCACGGCGCCGGCGAGTCCGGGCTCGGCAAGCTGATCGAGCTGCACGCGGTGAACGGCGCCGGCGACGTCATGATCACCGTGGCGCTCGCCTCCACGGTCTTCTTCTCGGTCCCCACCGACGAGGCGCGCGGCCGGGTCGCGCTCTACCTGGCCATCACCATGGCGCCGTTCACCGTCCTCGCGCCGGTCATCGGCCCCCTGCTGGACCGCCTGCCGCACGGACGGCGCGCCGCGATGGCCGCCGCGATGCTGGCCCGCGCGCTGCTCGCCCTGATCATCGCGGGCGCCGCGGCCGGCGGCGGCCTGGAGCTGTACCCCGCGGCCCTCGGCGTGCTGGTCGCCTCGAAGGCGTACGGCGTGGTCAGGAGTGCCGTGGTGCCGCGGCTGCTGCCCCCGTCGTTCTCCCTGGTCAAGGCGAACTCGCGGGTGACGCTGGGCGGGCTGCTCGCCACCGGCGCGGCCGCGCCCATCGGGGCGGGACTGCACCTGGTCGGGCCGCGCTGGCCGCTGTACGGCGCCTTTGTGATCTTCGTCGCGGGAACGTTCCTCTCCTTCTCGCTGCCCCGCAAGGTCGACTCGGCCAAGGGCGAGGACCGGGCGCTGCTCGCCGCCGACGCCGAACGGCCGCACGGGCCGCGCCGCAGGCCGCCCAAGCGCCCCGGCCTGCGCAGCGTCGGCACGGCCGTCACCCACGCCCTGGCCGCGAACGCGGCGCTGCGCTGCCTGTCCGGCTTCCTGATCTTCTTCCTCGCCTTCCTGCTGCGCGAGCACCCGCTGGCCGGCGAGAGCGCGGCGGTGTCGCTGGGGATAGTGGGCGTCGCCGCGGGCACGGGCAACGCGCTCGGCACCGCGGTCGGCGCGTGGCTGCGCTCGCGCGCCCCGGAGCTGATCGTCGTGACGGTCGTGGCGATCGTGCTCGGGGTGGCGGTCACCGCGGCCGTGTTCTTCGGCGCGTTCCTGGTGGCGTGCCTGGCCGCGTTCGCCGGGTTCGGTCAGGCGCTGGGCAAGCTGTCGCTGGACGCGCTGATCCAGCGGGACGTGCCGGAGGTGGTGCGCACCTCCGCGTTCGCCCGCTCCGAGACGCTGCTGCAGATGGCCTGGGTGCTGGGCGGCGCGATCGGCATCGTCCTGCCGCTCAACGGCGTACTGGGCCTGTGGGTGGGCGCGGCGATCGTCGCGGCCGGCTGGCTGCCCACGGCACGCGGCCTGCTCGCCTCCGCCCGCCGCGGCGCGGACACCGGCCGTCCCCGGGCGGCCTGACCCCGTCGGGGGCGGCCCCGGAGGGGCCCGGCCCCGCCTGCCGGGCCGGTCGGGCGGCACGCCGTACCCCCGCGTGGCCACAGGGCTGGACGCGCCCGATAGCCTTCGGCCATGACCTCGCTGCAATCCGCTGTGCGACGCCGCCGCGCCGTCGCCGCCGCCGGCGCCGTTTCCGCCGGACTGCTTCTCCTGACGGCCTGCGACAAGCCGACGCCGATGGCCACGATCACCGTCGGCGACGACTCGGTGCACTCGGAGGCCACCTGCTACAACGACGGCAAGGCGATCAAGACCGCCGACCTGCCGAAGTGCCTGAAGTCGGACAAGACGATCAAGGTCGACCCCGACGAGACCGTCCGCCTCGGTGTCGACCCGGACATCGCGGACAAGGGCTGGGCCGTCCTGATGAACGGTCAGCCGCTGACCGACACCAGCAAGAAGACGTACACCACCATTCCGGGCAGCGTGTTCTTCAACCCCCAGTACGGCGCCAGCGGGAACTCCACCTGGATCGCCATCAAGGAGGGCGACAAGGACGTGACGGGCGTGTGGTCCTTCAAGCTGCAGAAGGACTCCTGACACGTCCTCCGTACGCGTACTCGTCGCCACCGCCGTCCCGGCCGAACGGGACGCGGTGGCACGGGCGTTCACGGAACCGGGGCGTGAACTGCCGCTGCCCGCGACGACCGTGCACCGCTTCGGCGGGTACGACCTGATCGCCGCCGGGGTCGGCCCGGCCCTCGCCGCCGCCTCCACCGCGACCGCCCTCACGGCCGCCGCGCTCGGCGGGACCCCGTACGACCTGGTCGTCTCCGCGGGCATCGCGGGTGGCTTCACGCCCGGCCGGGAGCCGGGCGCGGAACCCCGGACGACCACCGCCGCGCGCACCGGAACGGACCGCGGCACGGACGGCGGCGCGCCGCCCGCCGCGGCTGCCGGCGCGCCCGTCGGGTCGCTCGTCCTCGCCGACGAGATCACCGCGGCCGACCTGGGCGCCGAGACCGGTGACGGATTCCTGCCGGTGACCGACCTCGGTTTCGGCACCGTCACCCACCGTCCCCCCGGATCACTCGTACGGGCAGCCGCCGCCGCGACCGGCGCGGCCACCGGCACGGTGCTGACCGTCTCGACGGTGACCGGCACCGCCGCCCGCGCCGGCGCCCTGCGCGCCCGCCACCCCCGCGCCCTGGCCGAGGCCATGGAGGGGTTCGGCGTCGCCGAGGCGGCCGGCGCGCACGGCGTCCCCGTCCTGGAGCTGCGCGCGGTCTCCAACCCGGTCGGGCCGCGCGACCGCGCCGCCTGGCGCATCGGCGACGCGCTCGCGGCCCTGACCGAGGGCTTCGGGAAGCTCGTCCCCGTACTGGAGAGTTGGAAGCCACATGAGCCCGCAGAATCCTGAGCAGTTGCAGATCGCCTACTCGCCCTGCCCCAACGACACCTTCGTCTTCGACGCCCTCGCCCACGGCCGCGTCCCGGACGCGCCCGCCCTCGACGTCACCTTCGCCGACATCGACCTCACCAACGGCATGGCCGAGCGCGGCGAGCTGGACGTGCTGAAGGTGTCGTACGCGGTGCTGCCGTACGTGCTGGGCGAGTACGCGCTGCTGCCGTGCGGCGGCGCGCTGGGCCGGGGCTGCGGGCCGCTGGTGCTGACCCGCGAGCCGGAAGCCGGCCTCCAGGGGCGCACGGTCGCGGTGCCCAGCGAGAAGTCGACGGCGTACCTGCTGTTCCGGCTGTGGGCGGCGGACACCGTGCCCGGCGGGGTGGGCGAGATCGTCGTGATGCCGTTCCACGAGATCATGCCGGCCGTGCGGGACGGGAAGGTCGACGCCGGTCTGGTGATCCACGAGGCGCGCTTCACCTACCAGAACTACGGTCTGCACAAGCTCGCCGACATGGGCGAGCACTGGGAGGCCACCACCGGGCTGCCCATCCCGCTCGGCGCGATCATCGCCAAGCGGTCGCTGGGCGCGGACACGCTGAACCGGCTGGCCGAGTCGGTCCGCGCCTCGGTGCGCGCCGCCTGGGACGACCCCGAGGCGTCGCGGCCGTACGTCATGGAGCACGCCCAGGAGATGGACCCGGCCGTCGCCGACCAGCACATCGGGCTGTACGTCAACGAGTTCACCGCCGACCTGGGCGAGGACGGCTACGCGGCGGTCCGCGGGCTGCTCACCCGTGCGGCGGCCGAGGGACTCGTACCGCCCCTCGGCCCGGACGCGCTGTCCTTCCCGTGACCGGCTCCGACGGCGGCACCGGCACCGCGGCCCGAGCCGTGACCCGGACCGGCCGGCCGGGTCACACGTCCAGCTGGTCGGCGACCGCGCGCAGCAGTCCGGCGACCTTCTTGCCGGAGGCCTTCTCGGGGTAGCGCCCGCGCTCCAGGGTCTGGCCGACGCTCTCCAGGAGCGTCGTCAGGTCCTGGACGATCGAGAGCAGTTCGTCGGGCTTCTTGCGCTGCGCCGCCGCGACCGAGGGGGCCGGTTCGAGGAGCGTCACGGTCAGGGCCTGGTCGCCGCGCTGGCCGGCGACCACTCCGAACTCCACCCGCTGTCCCGGCTTGAGCGTGTCTACTCCGGCGGGAAGGACCGAGGAATGGACGAAGACGTCACCGCCGTCGTCGCGGGAGAGGAAGCCGAAGCCCTTCTCGCTGTTGAACCACTTGACCTTGCCAGTCGGCAAAGCACACACTCCCTCGATCGGTCCCGGACGCCGTTGAACTGCCGACGAACCACCTTACCGGGGCTCTCCCCACCCGATCACGCCCTTAACCACGCCCCGTGACGGGGCCGGGAGCCCGCGCGCCCCGGGTGGCGCAAAAGAGGCGCACGGCCGCGCGGACCGCTCGCGGCACCGCGTCCGCTCCACCTGCCCGGTGACGCCGGCGGCCGCCCGCGGGCGTCACCGGGAGGCCGCCCGCGCCCCGGCCCCCGCCCGGCCCGGGGCGCGGGGAACTACCCTGGGCGGGTGCGTGACAAGACCCCAGCGAATCCCGCCCCCGGCGACCGGCTCATCAGGGCCGGTGCCCTCGTCTTCTTCCTCGGCGCGCTCTGCACCATGGTGACGGTGGCGCCTTTGTTCTTCGGGGCGAAGCCCTTCCCCACCTACATGTTCGGGCTGAGCATGCTCATGGCCGTCGGCTTCCTGATCGCCGCCGGCGGCGTGTTCCAGTCGATCGCCGCGGGCCGCCGGCAGGCTCGCGGCGACGCCGGGTAGGCGGGGCCGCCGGGTAGGCGGGGCCGCCGGGCGCGTGCCTAGGCCGAAAAACCGGTCGCGTGCCTAGGCCGAAAAACGCGGGCCGGACCGCGCGCCGGCCCCTTCGCCGGATCCCGCGCCCGCCTCTTCAGCGGCCCCTTCACCTGACTGCGCGTACGCCGAGAGCCAGGCCGGGAACGCGGTCAGGTCGGTGAGGACGACGTCCGCGCCGGCCGAGCGCAGTTCCTCCGCGTCGCACGGCCCGGTGGCCACCGCCACCGACAGGGCGCCGGCCGCGCGGGCTCCGCGCACGTCGCCCACGTGGTCGCCGACGTACACCCGGGCGCCGTACTCGCGCAGTGCCTGCGCCTTCTGCTCGGCCCACAGGCCGCCGATCACCGCGTCCGGCTCGATGCCCAGGTGCTCCAGGTGCAGCTTGGCGTTCGGCTCGTACTTGGCGGTCACGACGATCGCCCGTCCCCCGGCCCGCCGCACGGCCGCGACCGCCTCCCGCGCGCCCGGCATCGCGAGCGTGGGCGTGACGGCGGTCGCCGGGTAGATCTCCCGGTACAGGTCCGCCACGGCCGCCACCCGCTCGGCCGGGAACCAGTTGACCAGCTCGTCCTCCAGCGGCGGCCCGAGCCGCGTGACCACCAGGTCGGCGTCGACGGGCGTCCCGGTCCGCGCGGACAGCTCCAGGTAGCAGGCGTGGATGCCGGGACGCGAGTCGATGAGGGTCATGTCGAGGTCGAACCCGACGGTCAGCGGACGCGAGGTGGTGTGGGCCATGGGGGCCATTGTGCCCAGGGGGCCGGGCGGGCGTACGGCCGGACCGGATCCCGGACCCCCTCGGGGCGGCGCTACCGCCGGCGCTGGGAGCGCCAGAGCAGGAACAGGGCCGACAGCACGGCCGCCGCCCGGACCACCCACGGCCAGGTGTGGGCGACCGCGTCGTTCATCTGGCCCTGGGCGATGGGAGTGCCCCAGCGGCCGTCCTGGCGGCCCCACAGCCACAGGAGTCCCGCGGCCAGGGCCAGCGCGGGCATGCCCATGACGGCCCACTTGGACTCCGTGGGGGTCAGCCGCCGGGATCCGTACGCGATGACCCAGCCGAACAGCAGCGCGAACGGGTTGCCGGTCACCGCACCGCCCACCAGCAGCGCGGCGGCGAGCAGGAGCAGCGGGTTGCTCCACCTCCCGGCGGGGCCCGCCTGCCTGCCCGTGCGCCGGAGCAGCAGGAGGAAGCGGCGCCGGGGGACGGATTCCGGTGCGGCCGCCGCGTCCTCCGGCGCAACAGCCGCGGGCGCGGGCTCCGCCGCCGCAGGCTCCTTGGACGGCGGGGCCTTGAGCAGGTCGGGGATCTCCACACCGCCGACGAAACCGGGCGGGACGTCGTCCCCGAGCCCGAACGGGCTGCCCTGCGTGCGCCACCAGCCGTCGCGGGGCAGCGCGGCGGCCAGGTCGTCCGCGGTCGCCAGGTGCGGCGGGACGGAGCCGCCGGCCGGCGGCGCGGGGTCCGCCTCCGGGCGGGCCGGACGCGGCCTGGGCACGACCCGGCGCAGCCCCCTCGGCTTGCCCCGCTCCGGTTCCGGATCCGCGGCGGGTCCGCCGGGGGCGGGGCCCGGTTCGCGCTGCACGGGGACGGCGGGGCCCTGCGGCCACACGGTTCCGGAGCCGCCTGCGCCGGGGGTGCCCGGACCGGCGGTGCCGCCCGCCGCCGCGACGATGTCGTCGGGGCTGCCCAGGCGGTCCAGGATGCGGCGGACGGCGGCGGGACTGTCGACGGCCGCCTTCGCCCGGCACCGGTCGATCTCGTCGCGCAGCTCCGACACGAGCCGCATCCGGGTGGCCGAGGACAGCTGGCGCTGCTGCGCGACGTCCCCGACGCGGCTCAGATACTCGTAGACGACCTGGTCGCTCTCGATCCCCACGAACCCCTCCGGGGCGGCTGGCCGATGACCCCGTGGCACGACGGTACCGCGTGCGCGGCGCCCGCCGTAGCCACCGGCGACCGTGGCCGGCGGCGACCGCACGGCCGGGTCCCGGACGCCGCCCGCACGCCGGGGACCCGGCCACCGCCGGAACAGCCGGGAGCCGGTCGCCGCCGGCACACCCGGGAGCCACCACCACCCGGCGCACCCGGAGTTCGGCCACCGTCGGCACAGCAAGGAGCATCGCCGCCCGCACGCCCGGGAACCCGCCGCCACCCGGACAGCCGGATCCCGCCCACCGCGTGCACGCCCGCACGCCCGGCACCCGCCGTCGCGCCCGCACCCGGCTGCCCGCCACCGCCCGCACCCCCGGGGCGACCGCCACCGGGCCCCCGCCCGCACCCCCGGGAGGCCGCCGCCCGCGTGCCCGGGTGCCGTCGCCGGCCCCGTCGCCGCCGCGCGCCTGCCGGGCTGCGGCGGGCACCCGCTACCGTGGGTCGGATGAGCAGCGATGAGAAACCGGCGGCAGCCCCCCGCTCGCTCGCGGAGGCGCTCCGGGCGCGGGACGACGCCTCCCTGACCGCGCTGCTGCGCAGCCGCCCGGACCTCATCACGCCGGTCCCCGCCGACCTCACCCAGCTCGCCACCCGCGCCGGCACCCGCGCCTCGGTGGTGCGGGCCCTGGAGCGGCTGGACCGGTTCGCCCTCCAGACGGCGGAGGCGCTGGCCGTGGCGGGCGACCCGGCGACGTACGGCGAACTGCTCGGCCTGATGGCCGGGGACGAAGGGGACGCCGCCGTCGCCGCCGCGCTGCCCCGCGCGCTCGGCACGCTGCGCGAGCAGGCCCTGGTCTGGGGCGGCGACGACCGGCTGCGCCTGGTGCGCACCGCCCGCGAACTGCTCGCCCCCTCCGCGCAGCACCCCTCCCCCACCGGGCTCGGGCCGACGGTGCAGGAGGCCACGGCGGGCATGTCGCCGGGCCGCATCCAGGAGATCGTGACCGCCGCCGGGCTGCCCTCCACCCACGACTCCGTCTCCGCGGTCGCCGCGCTCACCGCGCTGTTCACCGACCGGAAGCGGATGGCCGCGCTGCTGGCAACGGTGCCGGACGACTCACTCGACGTCCTCGACCGCCTCGTGTGGGGGCCGCCGTACGGGCAGGTCACCGCCGATCCCGCGCCTCGGCTGCGGCTGCTGATGGACCGCGGGCTGCTGCTGCCCACGGCGCCCGGCACGGTCGTGCTGCCCCGCGAGGCGGCACTGCACCTGCGCGCGGGCCGGGCGCACCGCACGCCCGAGCCGGTGCCGCCCGCCGTCACCGCGGCGGCCACGCACCGCCCGCAGATCGTGGACGCGACGGCGGCCGGGCAGGCGTACACGGCGCTGGCCACCGTCGAGGAGCTGCTGAAGGACTGGGACGAGGGCGGTCCGAACGTGCTGCGCGCGGGCGGCCTGAGCGTGCGCGACCTCAAGCGCACCGCCGTCGCGCTGGACGTGTCCGAGCCGGTCGCCGCATTCTGGCTCGAACTCGCCTACGCGGCCGGGCTGCTGGCCTCCGACGGCGACGTCGAGGAGCGGTACGCGGCGACCCCCGCCCACGACGAGTGGCTGGAGCGGCCCCCGGCCGACCGCTGGGCGCACCTGGCCGGGGCGTGGCTGTCGGCGACGCGGACGCCGGGTGTGGTCGGCGGGCGGGACGCGAAGGACCGCACGCTGTCCGCGCTCGGCCCGGGTCTGGACCGCTCGGCCGCCCCGGAGGTACGGCGCCGCGTGCTGTCCCTGCTGGCCGGTCTGCCCGAGGGCGCCGCCCCGGACCCCGAGTCGGTCCTCGCCCGGCTGCGCTGGGAGCGTCCGCTGCGCGGGCCGCAGCGCGACCACGACCACGACCTGCGGGAGCGCCTCGCCCGGTGGACGCTGTCCGAGGCCGAGCTGCTGGGCGTCACCGGGCGGGGCGCGCTGTCCGCGCACGGCAGGGCGCTGCTGGGGGCTCCGCCCGCGGCGGCCCCGGCCCGGGCGGCCGAGCCCGCCGGGCCGGGCGACAAGCTGCCCGTCCACCACCACCGGCCCGGTGCGGCCGGCGCCCCGGGCGCCGTCCCGTCCGTCTCCCCCGCCCCCGCTGTTCCGTCCGCCGCCGAGCAGGCGGCCTCCGCGGCCGCCGCCGCACGCCTGCTCGCGCCGCTGCTGCCCGAGCCGCTGGACCACGTCCTGCTCCAGGCGGACCTGACGGCGGTGGCACCCGGCCCGCTGCAACGGCCGCTGGCCGATGTGCTGGGCGTGCTCGCGAACGTGGAGTCCAAGGGCGGCGCGACGGTCTACCGGTTCACCCCGGCCTCGGTGCGGCGCGCCCTGGACGCCGGCCGCACCGCCGCCGACCTGCACGCCTTCCTCGCCCAGCACTCCCGTACGCCGGTCCCGCAGCCGCTCGCGTACCTGATCGACGACGTGGCCCGGCGCCACGGGCACCTGCGGGTGGGCGCCGCGTCCGCCTACGTGCGCTGCGACGACGACGCGCTGCTGAACGAGATCCTCGCCGACAAGCGCTCGGCCGGACTGCGCCTGCGCCGTCTCGCCCCGACCGTGCTGGCCACGCCCGCCGACCCGGCCACCCTCCTGGAGGGCCTGCGCGCGATGGGGTACGCCCCGGCGGCGGAGTCCGCCGAGGGGGACGTCCTGATCGCCCGGGCCGACTCCCACCGCACCCCGCCGCGCACCGCCCCCGAACCGGTCCCGGACGGCCCGCCCGTCCCCGACGCCACGCTGCTGTCGGCGGCCGTGCGCGCGATCCGGGCGGGCGACCTGGCCTCCACCGCGCCGCGCAAGGCGACCGCGTCGGCCGCGGCCGACGGCGACCTGCCCCGCACCGGCTCCGCCGAGACGCTGGCCACCATGCAGGCCGCCGTCCTCACCGGCGAGGCCCTGTGGATCGGCTACGTCAACGCCGAGGGCACCGCCGGCCAGCACGTCATCGCCCCCATCCGGGTCGAGGGCGGCTTCGTGACGGCGTACGACCACACGGCGGACGAGGTGCGCACCTACCCCCTGCACCGGATCACCGGGGTGGCCGAGCTGGAGCCGGACGCCGGCTGAGCGACGCCAGGACCTCCCGCGGCCCCGGCGCGGCCCGCCCGGCGCCCGCCCGGCACTCCGGCTGCGGTCGGCCGTCGCTCCACCTGCGGTCGGTCGTCGCTCCGCCTGCGGTCCGGCCGGGGTCCGGCTACGGTCCGGCTGCGGTCCGGCCCTCCCTCCGGCCGCCCGCCCGTCGTGAGGGTCCGGCCCGTGCGGCCGGTGGTGCACACTGGAGTTTTGGCCGAGCCGTCCGGCCGCGTCAGCGAAAGGGTGCCGCGCGTGAATGGTCCGTTGATCGTCCAGTCCGACAAGACCCTGCTCCTGGAGGTCGACCACGAGCAGGCCGACGACTGCCGCCGCGCCATCGCCCCCTTCGCCGAGCTGGAACGGGCGCCCGAGCACATCCACACCTACCGGGTGACCCCGCTGGGCCTGTGGAACGCGCGGGCGGCCGGCCACGACGCCGAGCAGGTCGTGGACGCCCTCGTGCAGTACAGCCGCTACCCGGTGCCGCACGCGCTGCTCGTCGACATCGCCGAGACGATGGACCGGTACGGACGGCTCACCCTCAGCAAGCACCCCGCCCACGGCCTGGTGCTGACGACGACGGACCGGCCGGTGCTGGAGGAGGTCCTGAAGTCCAAGCGGATCGCCCCGCTGGTCGGGACCCGCATCGACGCGGACACCGTGGCCGTGCACCCCTCCGAGCGCGGGCAGATCAAGCAGACGCTGCTGAAACTGGGCTGGCCCGCCGAGGACCTGGCCGGGTACGTCGACGGCGAGGCGCACCCGATCGAGCTGGCCGAGGACGGCTGGGCGCTGCGGCCCTACCAGAAGCAGGCCGTGGAGAACTTCTGGCACGGCGGCAGCGGTGTGGTCGTCCTGCCCTGCGGGGCCGGCAAGACCCTGGTCGGCGCGGGTTCGATGGCACAGGCCAAGTCCACCACGCTGATCCTCGTCACCAACACCGTCTCCGCCCGGCAGTGGAAGCACGAGCTGGTGAAGCGGACCTCGCTGACCGAGGACGAGATCGGCGAGTACAGCGGGACCCGCAAGGAGATCCGGCCGGTCACCATCGCCACCTACCAGGTCCTCACCACCCGGCGGAAGGGCGTCTACCCGCACCTGGAGCTGTTCGACTCCCGGGACTGGGGGCTGATCGTCTACGACGAGGTGCACCTGCTGCCCGCGCCGGTCTTCAAGTTCACCGCCGATCTCCAGGCCCGGCGGCGGCTCGGGCTGACCGCGACGCTGGTGCGCGAGGACGGCCGCGAGTCCGACGTGTTCTCCCTGATCGGCCCGAAGCGGTTCGACGCGCCCTGGAAGGAGATCGAGGCGCAGGGCTACATCGCGCCCGCGGACTGCGTCGAGGTCCGGGTGAACCTGACCGACTCCGAGCGGCTCGCCTACGCCACCGCCGAGACCGAGGAGAAGTACCGCTTCTGTGCCACCACCGCGACCAAGCGGAAGGTCACGGAGGCGATCGTGCGCCGCTTCGCCGGGCAGCAGATCCTCGTGATCGGCCAGTACATCGACCAGCTCGACGAGCTCGGCGAGCACCTGAACGCCCCGGTCATCAAGGGTGAGACGTCCAACGCCCAGCGGGAGAAGCTCTTCGACGCCTTCCGCGAGGGCGAGATCAACGTGCTCGTGGTCTCGAAGGTGGCGAACTTCTCCATCGACCTGCCGGAGGCCACGGTCGCGATCCAGGTCTCGGGCACCTTCGGCTCCCGCCAGGAGGAGGCCCAGCGGCTGGGCCGCGTACTGCGCCCCAAGGCCGACGGGCACCAGGCCCACTTCTACTCGGTGGTGGCCCGCGACACGATCGACCAGGACTTCGCCGCGCACCGCCAGCGCTTCCTGGCCGAACAGGGTTACGCCTACCGGATCATGGACGCGGACGAACTGCTGGCCGGGGAAGGCTGACCGGGGCCGCGCCGTCGCCGCCGCGTCCCACACACCCCAGGGCGCTCGCCGCCAGCAGGGCGATGCCCAGCAGGGCGTAGGGCGCGGCGAGCGGTTCCTGCCACCACGGCAGGCGCAGGTCCAGGTCGCCGGCGTGCGGGACCAGCCACAGGGTGCGGGCGGTGAAGACGGCCGCGGTGAGCGCCGCCCAGGCGCGGTGGCCCTCGGCCAGGAGCACGGCGGTCAGCGGCACGCACCACACCCAGTGGTGGGACCAGCTGATCGGGGAGACCAGCAGCGCGGTGAAGGCGGTCAGCAGGACGCCCCACCGCTCGCCGGGCGCCCGGCGGGCCAGCCAGAGGCCGGCGGCGGCGACCGCGAGGTCCGGCAGCAGCCAGGCGAGCCCGGGACCGGGGTCGCGCAGCACGCGGGCGATCAGGCCCTGGAGGGACTGGTTGTCGACGATCCACAGTTTCCCCACCCGGTCGGTCTCGAAGACGTGACGGGTCCAGTACGCGACGCTCGCCGCCGGCTCGGCGAGCAAGCCCACGGCGACGGTCCCGGCGAAGGCGGCCGCCGCGGTGGCCGCCTCACGTCCGCGCCCGCGCAGCAGCAGGTAGACGGCGAAGAGTCCCGGCGTGAGCTTGACGCCGGCCGCGAGACCGATCGCCGCGCCCCTGCCGCGCGCGCCGGGCGGCCGGGTGAGGTCCCACAGCACCAGGCAGGCCAGGGCGAGGTTGATCTGCCCGTACCGGAACGTCTGGAAGACGGGTTCGCACCACAGGGCCAGAGCCGTCGCGGTGCACAGCGCGGCGAGGCCGGCCGGGCGGCCCGCCAGGCGTGCGGACAGGTGGACGAGCCAGGCGAGCAGGAGCGCGTTGCCCGCGAGGAAGGCCGACTTCAGCAGCGGGTCGGGCAGCAGCGCCGTCGGCACGAACAGCACTGCCGCGAACGGGGGGTAGGTGGCCGGGAGGTGGCCCTCCGTGACCTCGAAGCCGTACAGGTCACGGCCGTGGAGGACGGCGGCGCCCTCGGCCCGGTACACCAGGGCGTCGGGCATCGGCAGGCGCAGGGAGGCGAACACGGCCCCCAGGGCGAGGAAGGAGACCGCCAGGAGGGCCGGGTGGGCCGCCGCGCGTGACCGGAGGGCCACCATCCGTTCTGTCACGGACCGACCCTAAAGGGTTACTTGTGGCGTATGCCTGCTTCCTCGCCGTACTCCCCGAGGATGATCACGTCGAACGCCGCACCCGCGAACACCTTGACGGCGTGCAGGGCGTCGCCCAGGCGGTGGTGGTGGCTGCCCCTGACAGCCGTGGCACCGGCCGGGCGAGCGGCGGGTGCCGGATGGATGGTCGCTGCACTCATGACTCAAGGGTGGCTCTCGGGACGCCTGGTCGGCATCGGTCTGCGGAGCCAATCCTCCCGCCGTCCGCGTACCCCTCCGGAGGGAGACCGTCCCCTACACCGACCGGGCGATTTCTCCTAGGGGACGCCCCGGCCGGCTCCCCCGGCAGCACCGGCCGGCCCACCCGCCGCCCCGGGACCCACCGCCCCGCCCGTCCGCCGGCCCACCGCGCCCTCGGACCACCGCACCATCAGGCCGCCAGCCCCTCGGGCCGCCGGACCACCGCCGAGCCGCCGGACCACGTGGTCGCCCAACCGCCGAGCCGCCGAGCCGCCGGGTGTCACCGGTCCGCCCGGCCCCGCCGGGCCACCGCCCCGCCCGCCCGGCCGCCGGAAAACGGTTGGCCCTCACCGCCCCCGGCCCTCTACAATCTCCGCTCCTGCCCGCCTCCCCCCGGAGTGCCGCCGACCGGACGGAAACCGGCCGGCAGTTTCCCGCGCGCCCGCGCCGCACGGCACCGCGTCACCCGCCGCCGCGCGCGGCTCCGCGCCGCGCCGACTGTCCCGTAGGTCTTCCGGAGGCACCCTCTTGTCGTCGTCCACGCCCACCGACTCCGAAGCACGTCCCGCGGCACCCCGGACGGCCGCGGCAGCGGCCGCCGAGCCCCCCGCCGACGACCCGCTCGCCCGTGAGCGCTCCCACCTGGCCGCCTCCCGCGCCGCCCTGCGCGCCATGCGCGAGGACGTCCAGTCGCTCGACATCCGCGACGTCAGCGCGAACTGGGTCAACGCCGAGGTGCTCGCCCGGCAGATCGACGAGCGCATCAAGGCGCTGGCCGACCTGAGCGACACCCCGCTGTTCTTCGGCCGCCTCGACTACCTGCGCGCCCCCGGCGCCGAGCGGGCGGAGGGCGCCGACGGCGAGCGCTTCTACATCGGGCGTCGGCACGTGCACGACGCCGACGGCGACCCCATGGTCATCGACTGGCGCGCGCCGGTCTCCCAGCCGTTCTACCGGGCGTCGAAGAAGGACCCGATGGACGTCGGGCTGCGCCGCCGCTTCGGCTACACCGGCGGCGACCTGACGGCGTACGAGGACGAGCACCTGTCCGACCCGGACGAGGCGGCCACCACCAGCAAGCTGCTCCAGCAGGAGATCGAGCGCCCGCGCGTCGGCCCGATGCGCGACATCGTGGCGACCATCCAGCCCGAGCAGGACGAGATCGTCCGCTCCGGCCTGGGCGGCACCGTCTGCGTCCAGGGCGGCCCCGGCACCGGGAAGACCGCCGTCGGCCTGCACCGGGTCGCCTACCTCCTCTACGCCCACCGCGAGCGCCTGGCCCGCACCGGCACCCTCGTGATCGGCCCGAACCGGTCCTTCCTGCACTACATCGAACAGGTGCTCCCGGCCCTCGGCGAGCTGGCCGTGCAGCAGGCGACCGTCGACGACCTGGTCGCCCACGCCGAGGTGCGCGGCACGGACGACGCGGCGGCGGCGCTGGTCAAGGGCGACGCGCGCATGGCTCAGGTGCTGCGCAGGGCGCTGTACTCGCACGTCACGATGCCCACCGAGCCGGTCGTGGTGGTGCGCGGTTCGCGCCGCTGGCGCGTCCCCGCGTACGAACTGGAGGAGCTGGTCCGGGAGTTGCTGGAGCGCGGGATCCGTTACGGAGCCGCCCGCGAGGCCCTGCCGCAGCGCATCGCGCACGCCGTGCTGGTGCAGATGGAGCGGGCGGGCGAGGCCCCCGACGACCGGGTCCAGGACACCGTGGCCCGCAACTCCGCGGTGAAGGCCGCCGTCAAGGCCGTCTGGCCGCCGGTCGACCCGGCCCGGCTGGTGCTGCGGCTGCTCACGGACGCGGACTTCCTCGCCGAGCACGCCGAGGGGATCCTCGGCGAGGAGGAGCAGAAGACGATCCTGTGGGCGAAGCCGGTGCGGTCGGTGAAGTCCGCGAAGTGGTCGGCGGCCGACACGGTGCTGATCGACGAGGCCGCCGACCTGGTGGAGCGCACCCACTCCCTGGGACACGTGGTCCTGGACGAGGCGCAGGACCTGTCCCCGATGCAGTACCGCGCGGTCGGCCGGCGCTGCACCACCGGCTCCGCGACCGTCCTCGGCGACCTGGCGCAGGGCACCACGCCGTGGGCGACCCGCACCTGGGAGGAGGCGCTGGCCCACCTGGGCAAGTCCGAGGGGGTCATCGAGGAGCTGACCGCCGGTTTCCGCGTGCCGACGGACGTCATCACCTACGCCTCCCGGCTGCTGCCGCACATCGCGCCGGGGCTGACGCCGGTCGCCTCGGTCCGGGAGAACCCGGGCTTCTTCCGGATCCGGGCCGCCGAGAGGGACGCCGACGTGGTCGCCGCCTGCGAGGAACTGCTGCGGCACGAGGGCTCGACCGGCCTGATCGCCGCCGACGCCCGGATCCCGGCCCTGGCCGGCGCCCTGGCCGCGGCGGGCCTGGCCCACCTCTCCCCCGGCGAGGAGACGACGGCCGAGACCCGGCTGACCCTGGTCCCGGCCTCCCTCGCCAAGGGCCTGGAGTACGACTACGTGGTCCTCGACGACCCGCAGGCGGTGGTCGACGGCGAACCTGACGAACGGACCGGTCTGCGCCGCCTGTACGTGGCCCTCACCCGTGCGGTGTCGGGCCTGATCGTGACCCACACGGCCCCGCTCCCGCCCCAGCTGACCTGAACCGGCCGGCGGTGTCCGGACCGCCGGGCAGGCACCACCGGTGTCCGACCCCCGGCAGGCACCACCGGTGTCCGGACCCCGGGCAGGCACCGCCGGCGCGCCGCCGCGAGCCGGCGGCCGACGCCCCGCGCCGCCGGCCGCACGGCGACCCCGGACACCACCGGCAGCCCGGGACGCCCGGCCGAGCCGCCACCGCCCGGACCGGACGCCGGCCCCCGGCCACCACCGCCCGCGCCGGACGCCCGGCCCCGCCACCCCGGGCACGGCACCCGCCGCACGGCCGGGTCACCCGCCCGGCCGGGTCACCGCCGGCCCGGCGGGCTCACACCGCCAGTTGCTCGGCGTTCTGCCCGTCCAGCACCTGCCGCCACTGCGCGACCGCGTCCGCGCACACCGCACCGGCCCACCCGCCGGACCGGGCCGCGCCGCCGATGTGGAAGGCGTCGATCCCGGCGGCGCGCAGCGGCGGCAGGTGCTCCAGGCGCAGGCCGCCGCCGACCATGATCCGCTGTTCGTAGCCGGGCCGGCCGGCGCGGGCCGCCTCGGCGACCAGGGTGGGCAGCCCGGCGTCCACGCCGCCCGCCGCGCCCGCGGTCAGGTACGTGTCCAGGCCCGGCAGCCCGTCCAGCTGCTTGCGCACGGCGTCCCGGTCGGCGGAGTTGTCGATCGCCCGGTGGAAGGTCCACGGGCATCCGTCCAGGGCGCCGACCACGGCTTCCACGGCCGCCATGTCCACCAGGCCGTCCGCGCCGAGGAACCCGAGCACGAACTCCTCGGCGCCCGCGGCCCGCATGTCGCGCACGACCCCTGCCAGCCTGTCCACGCCCCCGTCACCGCCCGCGGCGAACCCGTCCGCGAGCCGCACCATCACGCGCAGCGGGATGTCGACGGCGGCGCGGATCGCGGCGACGGTCGCCACCGGCGGGGTCAGCCCGTCGGCCGCCATGTCGGTGACCAGCTCCAGGCGGTCCGCGCCTCCGGCCTGGGCGGCGACCGCGTCCTCGGCGTCGAGGGCGATCACCTCCAGGACTGCACGCATGCTCATAGGACCCCTTTCCTCGGATGCCGTGGGGCTTGACAGGTCTAGTCCAATATCAGGGTACGCCGAACGGGCCCCCGGGCGCAGAACCGTCGCCCGAAGATGTCCGGCTCCCCCTTCGGCGGGGCCGATCGCGCAGGACAATGGCGCCATGGCCGATCACGTCGACATCGAAGCCCTGCGCATCCGATGGACCCGCGCCCTCGACGGCGCCCGTGGCCCCGGTGGCGGACCGGACCCGGTGCCGTACGCCGACAACCTGCTCGGCCGCTGGCGGGAGCCGCAGCGGCACTACCACACGCTCACCCACCTCACCGCGGTCCTCGACCACGTCGACGTACTGGAGGAGTACGCCGACGATCCGGACACCGTCCGGCTGGCCGCCTGGTTCCACGACGCCGTCTACCTGCCCGAACGCTCCGAGAACGAGGAGCGGTCGGCGCGGCTGGCCGAGCGGGCGCTGGCCGAGGCCGGCGTCCCGGCGCACAAGACGGCCGAGGCGGCCCGGCTGGTCCGCCTCACCGTCTGCCACGACCCGGCCGGCGACGACAGCGACGGCCAGGTCCTGTGCGACGCCGACCTGGCGATCCTGGCCGCGCCCCCGTCGGCGTACGCCGCCTACACGGCCGCGGTCCGCGCGGAGTACCACTTCGTCCCCGGCGACGCGTTCCGCGAGGGCCGCGCGGAGATCCTGCGCCGGCTGCTCGGCCGGCCCCTGCTGTTCCGCACCCCCTACGGCCAGCGCCACTGGGAGGCGACGGCGCGCTACAACCTCTCCTCGGAGCTGGAAATGCTGTCGTCGTGAGACGGCCGCGGCACCTACGCTGCGCCGTATGAAGGCATGGGGCGGGGACGAGGTGGAGCAGGCCGTCGCGGGCGCCGTGGCGGTGCTGCGGACGGCGGCGGACCGGGACTGGGAGGGGGTGCGGGCCGGGCGCCTGGAGTGGAACTGCCTGCGGACGGCCGAGCATGTCGCGGGCGATCTCATCTCCTACGCCGGGCAGTTGGCGGGCCGGGCGCAGAACGCGTACGTGCCGTTCGAGATCACCCTCGACGAGGGCACGGACAACACGGGCGCCCTGGAGGTGATCGAGACGACCGGCAGGCTGCTCTCCGCGGCCGTACGGACCACGCCCCGCGAGGTGCGCGCGTTCCATCCGTACCCGTTCCGCAGCGCGAACCGCGAGGGCTTCGCCGCGATGGGCGTCGCCGAGGTGCTGCTGCACACGCACGACATCGCCCAGGGCCTGGGGCTGGCCTACGAGCCCCGGGCCGAGCTGTGCGAGGACGTGCTGACGCGGCTCTTCCCGCACGTCCGGCCGGGCGCCGCCGCCTGGCCGACCCTGCTGTGGGCCACCGGGCGCGGCGATCTGCCCGACCGGGCGCCGGTCACCGAGTGGCGGTGGAGCAACCCGCTCGTGCTCCCCGCCGGACGGCTCGTCCTGGAGGGCGTCACGCCGGCCGCGGCACGTGACCTGCACGCGGGCGGGGACGGCGGGCTCCGGTGGGTGGCGGACGGGCCGTTCGACGGTACCCGGGCGGCCGCCGGGATGGTCGCGAAGGCGTACGAGAGCGGGGCGCACCGGCCCGAGTCCGGGATGTTCGTGCTGGTGCGGCGCGAGGACGGGCGCGCGGTCGGCGGCATGGGCTTCCACGGCCCGCCCGACGAGGACGGGTGCGCGGAGGTCGGCTACGACCTGGCCCCTTCCGCCCGCGGCCACGGTTACGCCACCGAAGCGCTGCGCGCCCTGTCGGCGTGGGCGCTGGCCCGCGACGACGTACGGCGGCTGCTGGCGACGGTGGACCGGGCCAACGTGCCCTCCCAGCGGGTGGTCACCCGCGCCGGGTACGTCCGGGTGGGCGAGGACGCCGAGCAGTTCACCTACGAACTCGGCTCCTGAAGGCGGCGTTTGCGGCGGCGCAGCCCCGCCGCGTGCAGCAGCCGCACCACCTCGCGGCTGCTGACCTCGACCGCGCCGGCCGCCACCGCGTCCCGGTAGCGGTGGGCGGGCAGGTCGTAGTGGTCGCGTTCGAAGGCCCGCGCCGGTACGCCCAACGCGGCGGCGAACCCGTGCAGTTCGTCGTAGGAGTCGTCGCTGACGAGGTGGGACCACAGGCGGCCGTGCCCGGGCCAGGCCGGCGGGTCGATGTAGACGGTCACGGCGCCACCGTGCCACGCGCGGGGCTCACGACGACGTCTTCCCGCCGATCGCCTGCGCCAGCGCGCCCACCGGCGCGACCTTCACACCCGCCTGCGCGCACACCCAGTGCGGATCGGGGCCGAGTTCGGGTTCGACGTCGAGGGCGTGCGGGTCGCCGTACCCGCACACCGGGCACAGCGGCCAGCGGCCGTACCGCTCCAGCAGGGCGTCCTGGACGTCCTGGGCGACCAGACCGGCCACGTACCGCGCCCCGTCCGGCCACTGCTCCACCCACCAGCGGCGCTGGACGACGGAGTCCTCCACGAGCGAGACCACGTCCGCCTCGGCGACCTGGCCGGCGACGAGATCGGCGAGCACGAGGGCACGGGCGGCGTGCAGGGCCTGCTCCAGCGGGCTGATGGGTTCCATGGCTCCATTGTGCGCACGGGGCCGCCGCGGTGCGCGCGTGCGCACCCTTGACCGCACACCCGGACAGAAAATATCTTTCATACGTGACCCAGGACGTGAAGGAAATTTTCGCAGGTTCGGGCGCCGCCGCAGGCCTCACGCCTCCCGCTCCCGCCGCCCTCGCGGCCAAGGTACGCACCCTCGCGCCGTCCATGACCCGCTCCATGCAGCGCGTCGCCGAAGCCGTGGCCCACGACCCGGCCGGCTGCGCGGCCCTGACCGTCACCGGCCTCGCCGAACTGACCGGCACCAGCGAGGCGACGGTCGTACGGACCGCCCGGCTGCTCGGCTACCCCGGCTACCGCGACCTGCGCCTCGCGCTCGCGGGCCTCGCCGCCCAGCAGCAGTCCGGCCGCGCCCCCGCCATCACCACCGACATCGCCGTCGACGACCCCATCGCGGACGTCGTCGCCAAACTCGCCTACGAGGAGCAGCAGACCCTCGCCGACACGGCCGCCGGACTGGACACGGTCCAGCTCGGCGCGGCCGTCGCCGCCCTGGCCGCCGCCCGCCGTACGGACGTGTACGGCATCGGGGCCTCCGGCCTGGTCGCCCAGGACCTCACCCAGAAGCTGCTGCGCATAGGGCTGATAGCGCACGGGCACAGCGACCCGCACCTGGCCGTCACCAACGCGGTGCAACTGCGCACGGGCGACGTCGCCATCGCGATCACCCACTCGGGTTCGACCGGGGACGTGATCGAACCGCTGCGGGCGGCCTTCGAGCGCGGCGCGACCACCGTCGCCATCACCGGCCGCCCCGACGCGCCCGTCACCCAGTACGCCGACCACGTGCTGACCACCGCCACCTCCCGGGAGAGCGAGCTGCGCCCGGCCGCGATGTCCTCCCGGACCAGTCAACTGCTCGTCGTGGACTGCCTGTTCGTCGGGGTGGCCCAGCGGACGTACGAGACGGCGGCACCGGCGCTGGCGGCGTCGTACGAGGCGCTGGCGCACCGCCACAGTCCGCGGGGCGGCCCCCAGCGTTCGTGACCACCGCCCGCCCCGGCACCGCCGGCCCCACCGCACCCGTACCGCACGGAGAGAGCCACCCCCATGACCTCCCCCTCCCCCTACCGTCAGCTGCGCGCCGAGCTGGAGTCGCTGACGACCGAGGCGTTCCGTCCTGAACTGTCCGAGATCGACCGGCTGCCCACGCTGGAGATCGCGCGGCTGATGAACGCCGAGGACGCGGCCGTGCCCGCCGCCGTCGCCGAGCGGCTGCCGCAGATCGCCGCCGCGATCGACGCGGTCGCCGAGCGGATGGCGCGCGGCGGCCGGCTGATCTACGCGGGCGCGGGCACCGCCGGGCGGCTCGGGGTGCTGGACGCCTCCGAGTGCCCGCCGACCTTCAACACCGACCCGGGGCAGGTCGTCGGTCTGATCGCGGGCGGTCCGGAGGCGATGGTGACCTCCGTCGAGGGAGCGGAGGACTCCCGGGAGCTGGCCGTGGAGGCACTCGACGCCCTCGGTCTCGGCCCCGACGACACGGTGGTCGGCATCTCGGCCTCCGGCCGCACCCCGTACGCGATCGGCGCGGTCGAGCACGCCCGCGCGCTGGGCGCGCTGACCATCGGCCTGGCCTGCAACGCGCACAGCGCGCTGGCCGCCGCCGCCGAGCACGGCATCGAGATCGTCACCGGACCCGAACTCCTCACCGGCTCCACCCGGCTGAAGGCGGGCACGGCCCAGAAGCTCGTCCTGAACATGCTCTCGACGATCACGATGATCCGCCTGGGCAAGACGTACGGGAACCTGATGGTCGACGTACGCGCCTCCAACGACAAACTGCGCGCCCGCTCCCGGCGGATCGTCGCCCTGGCCACGGGCGCGCCGGACGAGGAGATCGAGCGGGCGCTGACGGCCACGGACGGCGAGGTGAAGGACGCCATCCTGGTCCTGCTCTCCGGGGTGGACGGCCCGGCCGCGGCCCGCCTGCTCGCCCGGTCGGGCGGTCATCTGCGGGCCGCGCTGGCGGCCGGCGCGGCCGAGCCGCGGCCGGAGAACGGCAGGAGCGCCGGCGTGGTGTAGGACACGACCTGACCTAGATCGTCCGTACCGTGGTCGTCGACCGAGGGAACACCACTCTGGCGGAAGGCCGAGACCATGAGCGAGACGACGCAGAACGCCGGCACCGTGAGCCCCGCCGCGCCGGCCGTCACCGGTGAGCGCGCGGACCTGCTGCAGGCGCTGGCCAAGCAGCGTCACTTCCTGACCTTCACCACCCGTGACCTCACCGACGAGCAGGCCGGCCGGCGCACCACCACCAGCGAGCTGTGCCTGGGCGGCCTGATCAAGCACGTCACGTCGGTGGAGCGGGCGTGGGCGGCGTTCATCGTGAAGGGTCCCTCCGCGATGCCCGACTTCTCCGCCATGACCGAGGAGGACTTCGCCCGGCGCGCGGACGACTTCCGCATGCTGCCCGGTGACACCCTGGACGGGCTGCGGGCGGCCTACGCGGAGGCGGCCCGCATCACCGACGAGCTGGTCGCCTCCCTGCCCGACCTGGACGCCGAGCAGCCGCTGCCCAAGACCCCCTGGTTCGAGCCCGACACCCACTGGTCGGCCCGCCGGGTGCTGCTGCACATCATCGCCGAGACCGCGCAGCACGCCGGTCACGCCGACATCGTCCGCGAGGCGCTGGACGGCGCGAAGAGCATGGGCTGACCACCCCCGGGGGGCCGCCGCCCGGGCGGTGCCGTGTGCGACGCTGGCCGGTATGAACCACGCACAGCTGACGGCGCTCGGGCGGGCCCTGCGGGTGGTCGGGGAGCACGGCGAGGAGCTGAACGCCGAGACCCCGGACGCCCGGCTGCACGAGATCAAGGCGGATCTGCGGCGGGCGCTCGACCTGCTGGAGGAGAGCGTCTCGCAGGACAGGCCCGCCACCCGGTGCGCCGAGCATCCCGGCGGGCCCGTCGACCAGGACGCGCCCGACCTGTGCCTGCTGTGCGAGACCCGGCGCCGCGCCGCCCGCCGGGCCCAGTACGAGGGCGGCCCCCGCCGATCGGCCGCCTCGGCGTCCGGCGAGAGCGCCCCCACCCGCTACGGCGTGCGCGAGGACCGTCCCCAGGCCCAGCAGCGCTGGCTGCCGGAGCTGTGGAACGGCCGGGAGTGGCAGCTGTGCGGCACCCCGCGCCGGGAACGGCGCGAGGCGGAGCTGTTCCTCTCGGCCCAGCAGCGCTCCCCCCGCGCGGCGACGGCCTACCGGCTGGTGCACGAGTTCACCGACTACGAGGTGGTACGCGTCTGGGGCACCCCGGTACGGGCGGACATCGAGCCGATGGGCAACCTGTAGGTCGCGGGGCGGGGTGAGGGGCGGGCCTGGACACTGGTCCGGCGGCCCACTCCTCCACTCCCGGCCCGCGCCCTCACCCCGGCGCCCGGCTTCACTCCCGGTTCAGGCCTTCACCTCGGACGCCTTGGACTCCCCGGCCGCCGCCACCGGCGTCACCGCCGCGGCCGCGCCCCGGCCCGGGATGAAGGCGGCGATGAGGAAGCCGAGCAGGGCGGCGCCCGCGCCCAGCGCCAGGACGGTGCGGAAACCGTTCTCCGAGGGCAGCGCGTAGGGGCCGAAGCGCGTGGTGAGGTGGGCGAGGACCACACCGGCGACCGCGCTGGCGGTCGACGTGCCGATGGACCGCATCAGCGTGTTGAGGCTGTTGGCCGCGCCCGTCTCGGAGGCGGGCACGGCGCCCATGATGAGCGTGGGCATCGCCCCGTAGGTGAAGCCGATGCCCGCGCTGATGACGCAGGGCGCCAGCACGAAGTGCCACACCTGGTCCATGAGGACGATGTTCAGGCCGTACCCGGCGGCCACGATGAGAGCGCCGGTCATCAGGGTCACCTTGGGCCCGCGGGCCCGGGACAGGGAGGCCGAGAAGGGGGCCACCGCCATCATCACCAGCCCGGACGGGGCCATGACCAGGCCGGTGGTGAGCAGCGACTTGCCGAGGCCGTAACCGGTCTGCGCGGGCAGCTGGAGCAGCTGCGGGATGACCAGGGACATGGAGAACATCGCGAAGCCGATCGCGATGGAGGCCAGGTTGGTCATCAGCACCTGGCGGCGGGCCGTGGTGCGCAGGTCCACCAGCGGGGCCGGGACGCGCAGCTCGAAGGCTCCCCAGGCGAGCAGGATCACGACGGCCGCGGCGAACAGGCCCAGCGTCCGGCCGCTGCCCCAGCCCCAGTCGGCCCCCTTGGAGACCCCCAGGAGCAGACACATCAGCCCCGCCGCCATGCCGATGGCGCCCACGGCGTCGAAGCGGCCGCCGGAGCGCACCTGCGACTCGGGTACGAGCAGCAGCACGAGGACCGCCGCGACGGCGCCCAGGGCCGCCGAGGCCCAGAACAGGACGTGCCAGTCGAAGTTCTCGGCGATGACCGCGGCGGCGGGCAGACCGAGGGCGCCGCCGACACCGAGCGAGGCGCTCATCATCGCGGTCGCCGAACCGAGCCGCTCGGCGGGCAGTTCGTCGCGCATGATGCTGATGCCGAGCGGGATCACACCGGAGGCCAGACCCTGCAGGGCGCGCCCGACGACCATCGGGGCCAGGGAGTCGCTGAGCGCGGCGGTGACCGAGCCGGTCACCAGCATGGCCAGGCTGACCAGCAGCATGCGGCGCTTGCCGTACATGTCACCGAGGCGGCCCGTCACCGGGGTGGCGACGGCGGCGGCGAGCAGGGTGGCGGTGACGACCCAGGCGGCGTCCGACGCGGAGGCGTGCAGCAGCTTCGGCAGCTCCGAGACGATCGGGATCACCAGGGTCTGCATCAGCGAGACCACGATGCCGCCGAAGGCCAGGACGGCCACGATGGCGTTGGGTCTGGGCAGGGCCCCGGCCGCGGTGGGCCGGGCAGGTCCGTCGGACATGGAAGAGGTCTCCGGGGAGCGCAGGGGTACTTGACTCAAGCAACCATAATTCGATTTGATTGACTTAAGCAAGCGAAATCCGCCCTCCGTCCGGCAGCGCGCCCGGACCCCGCCCCGTCTCCCCGGGGGCCCGCTGCCGGGCCTGCCGTGGAGGCGGGACGGGTCCCGCGGGGGTCAGCTCAGGGTGGTCAGTGCCGCCGCGTCGAACGGCTTCAGGTCCGCGGTGCGGTCGGTGAGCACCTTCGCGGCCCACTCGGGGTCCTGGAGCAGCGCCCGGCCCACGGCGACCATGTCGAACTCTTCGCGCTCCAGCCGGTCCAGCAGGTTGTCGATGCCGCCGACCGCGGCGCCCTCCCCCCGCAGGCCCCGGAGGAAGTCGCCGCCCTGGAGGCCGACCGAGCCGACGGTGATGACCGGCCTGCCGGTGAGCTTCTTCGTCCAGCCCGCCAGGTTGAGGTCGGAGCCCTCGAACTCGGGGAGCCAGTACCGGCGGGTGGAGGCGTGGAAGGCGTCCACCCCGGCCGCCGCCAGCGGGGCCAGGATCGCCTCCAGCTCCTGCGGCGTCGCGGCGAGCCGGGCATCGTAGGCCTCCTGCTTCCACTGCGAGTAGCGGAAGAGGACCGGGAAGGCGGGCGAGACGGCCGCGCGGACCGCCTCGACGACCTCCGCCGCGAACTTGGTCCGGGCCACCGGATCACCGCCGTAGCCGTCCGTACGTCGGTTGGTGCCGGCCCACAGGAACTGGTCCAGCAGGTAGCCGTGGGCGCCGTGGATCTCCACGCCGTCGAAGCCGAGGCGCTGCGCCGCGCCCGCCGCCTCGGCGAAGGCCCCGATCACGTCGTCCAGGTCGGACCGCGTCATCGCCCGGCCGCCCTCGGTACCGTCCAGACGCAGCCCGGACGGGCCGACCGGGGGCGCGTCCGGGAAGGGCGGCCGTCCCTCCTGGCGGACCATGCCGACGTGCCACAGCTGGGGGACGATCGTGCCGCCCTGCGCGTGCACGGCCCCGGCGACCTTCTCCCAGGCCGCGAGCTGCTCCTCCCCGTGGAAGCGCGGCACCCTGCTGCTCTCCCCCGCCGAGGGGTGCCCGACGTACGTGCCCTCGGTGACGATGAGGCCCACCCCGGCGGCGGCCCGGCGGGCGTAGTAGGAGTGCACGTCCTCGCCCGGGACACCGCCCGGCGAGAACCGGCGGGTCATCGGGGCCATGACTATCCGGTTGGGGACGGTCAGGCCGTTCAGGGTGACGGGACGGGAGAGGACGCGGGCCGCCCGCGAGGCGGACGTGGGTCCGGGGACGGGGCCGGGGGTGGGGGTGGGGGTGGGGGTGGGGGTCATACGGGGGGCTCCTCGGAAGGACGGTGAAGACCTGCCGGCTGCATACCGGGCGGTATGCATACCGAATGGTATGGGAAGGAGTCACCGCCTCCGTCTTCCGGGCGGGCCGCCGCCCCGGACACGCCCGAGGGCGGCACCCCCTGTCTCCAGGGAGTGCCGCCCTCGGCAAGGACGAGCCTGATCCGCGCGGGATCAGAAGTCCATGTCACCGCCCGGCATGCCGCCCGGAGCGGCCGCGGCGGCCTTCTCCGGCTTGTCGGCGATGACGGCCTCGGTGGTGAGGAACAGCGCGGCGATCGACGCGGCGTTCTGCAGCGCGGAGCGCGTCACCTTGGCCGGGTCGATGATGCCCTCGGCGACCAGGTCGACGTACTCGCCGGTCGCGGCGTTCAGGCCGTGGCCCGGGGTCAGGTTGCGCACCTTCTCCACCACGACACCGCCCTCGAGGCCGGCGTTGACGGCGATCTGCTTCAGCGGGGCCTCGAGCGCCAGCTTGACGGCGGCGGCACCGGTGGCCTCGTCGCCCTCCAGCTCCAGCTTCTCGAACACCTGGGAGGCCTGCAGCAGGGCCACGCCACCACCGGCGACGATGCCCTCCTCGACGGCCGCCTTGGCGTTGCGCACGGCGTCCTCGATGCGGTGCTTGCGCTCCTTCAGCTCCACCTCGGTGGCGGCACCGGCCTTGATGACGGCCACGCCGCCCGCGAGCTTCGCCAGGCGCTCCTGGAGCTTCTCGCGGTCGTAGTCGGAGTCGCTGTTCTCGATCTCGGCGCGGATCTGGTTGACACGGCCGCCCACCTGCTCCGAGGAGCCGGCACCGTCGACGATGGTGGTCTCGTCCTTGGTGATGACGACCTTGCGGGCCTTGCCCAGCAGGTCGAGGGTGGCGTTCTCCAGCTTGAGGCCGACCTCCTCGGAGATGACCTCGCCGCCCGTGAGGATGGCGATGTCGCCGAGCATGGCCTTGCGGCGGTCGCCGAAGCCCGGGGCCTTGACGGCGACGGACTTGAAGGTGCCGCGGATCTTGTTGACGACCAGGGTCGACAGGGCCTCGCCCTCGACGTCCTCGGCGATGATCAGCAGCGGCTTGCCCGACTGCATGACCTTCTCCAGGAGCGGGAGCAGGTCCTTGACCGAGGAGATCTTGGAGTTGGCGATGAGGATGTACGGGTCCTCGAGCACCGCCTCCATGCGCTCCATGTCGGTCGCGAAGTAGGCGGAGATGTAGCCCTTGTCGAAGCGCATGCCCTCGGTGAGCTCGAGCTCCAGACCGAAGGTCTGCGACTCCTCGACGGTGATGACGCCTTCCTTGCCGACCTTGTCCATGGCCTCGGCGATCAGCTCGCCGATCTGGGTGTCGGCAGCGGAGATGGAGGCGGTGGAGGCGATCTGCTCCTTGGTCTCGACCTCCTTGGCCTGGTCGAGCAGGGCGGCGGAGACGGCCTCGACGGCCTTCTCGATACCGCGCTTCAGGGCCATCGGGTTGGCACCGGCGGCCACGTTGCGCAGGCCCTCGCGGACCAGGGCCTGGGCGAGCACGGTCGCGGTGGTCGTACCGTCACCGGCGACGTCGTCCGTCTTCTTGGCGACTTCCTTGACCAGCTCGGCGCCGATCTTCTCGTACGGGTCCTCGAGCTCGATCTCCTTGGCGATGGAGACACCATCGTTGGTGATCGTGGGCGCGCCCCACTTCTTCTCGAGGACGACGTTGCGACCCTTGGGGCCGAGCGTCACCTTGACGGCGTCCGCGAGCTGGTTCATGCCGCGCTCGAGGCCGCGCCGCGCCTCCTCGTCGAACGCGATGATCTTGGCCATGTGAAGTGGTCCCTCCAGGACTGGGGGTGATTCCTTCGGACCGCGCCCGCGCCCGCGACGGACGGCTCGCCGGCCTTGTGGTTCCTTGCCCCACACGGCCTGCGGGCCTCACCGACCCGGTCCTTCGTTGTCACTCTCACCTTCAGAGTGCTAACGCCAATGATTAGCACTCGGCATGCCCGAGTGCAAGGTCCGCCCGCGAAGCGGGCTCGATGAGGGGTGGTGGTCGGGTGACGGGAGGGCGCGCGCGCCGGGGGTGCGCGCGTACCGGATCAGCCGGGGACGAACGGGGGCCGTGCCGGTCGGGCGGGGCGGCCGGGCGGGGCGGCCGGGCGGGAACGGACGAAGGGCCCACACCCCCGTGGGGGTGTGGGCCCTTCGTGTGACGTACGTTCAGGCGGTGACGCGAACCATGTCGGCCTGCGGGCCCTTCTGACCCTGCGAGATCTCGAACTCGACCCGCTGGCCCTCTTCCAGCGTGCGGTAGCCGTCCATCTGGATCGCGCTGTAGTGGACGAAGACGTCCGCACCACCGTCGACCGCGATGAAGCCGTACCCCTTCTCCGCGTTGAACCACTTGACGGTGCCCTGAGCCATGCCTAACTCCCCTATTACTGGCCCTTGCACAGATCCGCACTTCGCGGATCCGGGTCAGACCTCACCCCCCGTGGATCGGGGGCGTGCGCCGGAACGCGTCGACCGCGGCTGAATGTATCTGTCCAACTGCCGTCTGCAACAGGTCAATCGGACGAGAATTCCGGGCGGGAGCGGTCCGGAATGTGACGAGAATTCAGTCGATCCCCGGGCAAGTCGGGCCCCACAAAGCACGACAAATGCCGCAGAATACCCGCGCATTTTGGCTGCTTCTCATCGGCGGGCGGCAGGAATCAACAGGCGCTCATCCCGAAGATCAGGGGCGCGTTCCCCAACTCTACCGCGCTCAATCACATGGAATTGCCCCCTCCGCTTCTCTCGCGGAGGGGGCAATTCACGGCACGCTCGGTGAGCGCCATTACCTACGGTAATGGTCAGCCGCCGGCGACCGCCGGGATGATCGAGACGCCGGCGCCGTCCGGGGTCGCCGTCTGGAGGCCCTGCTCGAAACGCACGTCGTCGTCGTTGACGTAGACGTTGACGAAGCGGCGCAGCTTGCCCTGGTCGTCCAGCACGCGCGCGGCGATGCCCGTGTGGTTCTTCTCCAGGTCGGAGATGACATCGGCGAGCGTGGCGCCCTCGGCGCTCACCTCGGCCTGCCCGCCGGTGTAGGTGCGCAGGATGGTGGGGATGCGAACGGTCACGCTCATGATGCGAGGCCAGCCTCTCGGAAGGAGTCCAGGGTCGGGCGGATGGTGGCGGTCAGACCGGTGCCGGCCACCGCGTCCAGGGTCTTCAGGCCGTCACCCGTGTTCAGGACGACGGTGGTCTTCGTCGGGTCGAGGACGCCGGCCTCGATCAGCTTCTTCGTGACACCGACCGTCACACCGCCCGCGGTCTCCGCGAAGATGCCCTCGGTGCGGGCGAGCAGCTTGATCGCGTCGACGATCTGCGCGTCCGTCACATCCTCCACCGCTCCGCCGGTGCGGCGCGCGATGTCCAGCACGTACGGCCCGTCGGCGGGGTTGCCGATGGCGAGGGACTTGGCGATGGTGTCCGGCTTCTGCGGCCGGACGACGTCGTGCCCGGCCTTGAAGGCGGTGGACACCGGCGAGCAGCCCTCGGCCTGCGCGCCGAAGATCTTGTACGGCTTGTCCTCGACCAGCCCGAGCGCGATCAGCTCGCGCAGGCCCTTGTCGACCTTGGTGAGCTGCGAGCCGGAGGCGATCGGGACGACGATCTGGTCCGGCAGCCGCCAGCCGAGCTGCTCGCAGATCTCGTACGCCAGCGTCTTGGAGCCCTCGGCGTAGTACGGCCGCAGGTTGACGTTGACAAAGCCCCAGCCCTCGCCGGCCGGGTCGCCGATCAGCTCGGAGCAGAAACGGTTCACGTCATCGTAGTTGCCCTCGATGCCGACGAGCTCGCCGCCGTAGACCGCGGCCATGACGACCTTGCCCTGCTCCAGGTCGTGCGGGATGAACACGCACGAGCGCAGGCCGGCGCGGGCGGCGGCGGCGCCGACGGCACCGGCCAGGTTGCCGGTGGAGGAGCAGGACAGGGTGGTGAAGCCGAAGGCACGGGCGGCCTCCAGGGCCTGGGCGACGACGCGGTCCTTGAAGGAGTGCGTCGGGTTGCCGGAGTCGTCCTTGACGAAGAGCTTGCCGGCGTCGACGCCGAGTTCGGCGGCGAGGTGGTCGGCCTGGACGAGCTTGGTCCAGCCGGGGTTGAGGTTCGGCTTGCCGGCCACGTCGGCGGGGACGGGCAGCAGCGGGGCGTAGCGCCAGATGTTCGCCGGACCGGCCTCGATCCTCTTGCGCAGTTCCTCGGTGTCGTAGCCCGAGAAGTCGTAGGCGATCTCCAGCGGGCCGAAACACTCCTCGCAGGCGAAGACCGGGCCCAGCGGGACGCGGTGACCGCACTCGCGGCAGCTGAGCGCCGCGGCGGGGCCGAGGTCGACGGAGGGGGTGTCGGTGCTGGTGGCAACTGTCTGCACAGCCATGGAGGCGAGGCCCTTTCTCCTCATCTTCCTCACGACGCATCTCGCCGTGAGACGGATTTGGCACCTTCCCTAGCCGGGAGCCCCGCGGTGGCGAGCGGACGGCTGACGTACAGCGATCCGTCGGTACGAGACCGGCTGGAGGGTTGCCGGGGCTTCATCGGGCCGTGTCCCTCTGCCCCTCTGGATGAGCGGTATTCGGTTGAGGTCCTGCTGTTGTGTCCCGCTGCGCGATCACGCGGTGGCAGGTCGCGGCGACCCCGGCATGCGAGCGTCGTCCGCGTTGTTCAAGACTGTAACCGACGGCCAGGACGGGGCGAGACGGTCGTCCGAACCGCGAGACAGATCACACGATGATGTGATCCGGGCCGGGCAGCGGGCCGCGGCGAGCCGAGCAGGAGTGAGGAGTCACCGACCGTGCTGGAAGAAGTCGAGCGCTGGCTGAGGACACGGTCCTGGTCCGTCGCCGATCGGCCGCTCGACGGCGTGCTGGCCGCCAAACGCGCGAGCGGCTCCTCGGTCAGCGTCGTGCTGCCCGCGCTGAACGAGGAGGAGACGGTCGGCGACATCGTCTCCGTGATCCGCCGCGACCTGATGGCGCGGACCCCGCTGGTCGACGAACTCGTCGTGGTCGACTCCGGCTCCACCGACCGCACCTCGGCGGTGGCCGCCGCGGCGGGCGCCCGGGTGGTGCACCGCGACGCGATCCTCCCCCGCATCCCCGCGGTGCCCGGCAAGGGCGAGGTGCTGTGGCGCTCGCTGCTGGTGACCCGCGGGGACGTCGTCTGCTTCGTCGACGCCGACCTGCGGGAGTTCTCCGCCGACTTCGTCACCGGCATCGTCGGGCCGCTGCTCACCGATCCGGAGGTGCAGCTGGTCAAGGCGATGTACGACCGCCCGCTGGGCACCGCCGCCGGGCAGGGCGGCCGGGTCACCGAGCTGATGGCCCGGCCGCTGCTCAACATGCACTGGCCGCAGCTGGCCGGATTCGTGCAGCCGCTCGGCGGTGAGTACGCGGCCCGCCGCTCGCTGCTGGAGCAACTGCCGTTCCCCGTCGGGTACGGCGTCGAGCTGGGCATGCTCGTCGACGCGCTGCACCTGGTCGGCCTGGACGCGCTCGCCCAGGTGGACGTCGGCGAGCGCATCCACCGCCACCAGGACGGGCAGGCGCTCGGCCGGATGTCCGCCGCGATCTACCGCACCGCCCAGCTCCGCCTGGCCCGCGGCCACCTGCTCCGCCCCTCGCTCACGCAGTTCGAGCGGGGCGCGGACGGCTTCGAGCCGCGTACGTACTCGGTGGACACCGAGGAACGCCCCCCGATGACGGAGATCGCGGAGTACGCGGCCCGCCGGGTGGCCTGACCCGAAGCGGGCCGGGGGCGCATCGCCAGGACCCGGCGCGGGCCGCCGGACGGGTGACCTGAACCCGCGCCCGGCCGCCGGACGGGGGCGGGACCCGGTGCCGGGCCGCCGGACGCGGCCGGGAGCTGATGCGGGCCGCCGGACGGGTGACCTGAACCCGCGCCCGGCCGCCGGACGGGGGCGGGACCCGGTGCCGGGCCGCCGGACGCGGCCGGGAGCTGATGCGGGCCGCCGGGCGGGGTGACCTGAACCCGAAGCGGGCCAGGGCCGAGGACCGCCGTGCGGCGATGGCCGGTACCTGGTGCGCGCCGCGGGGCGGGCGGTCCGCACCTGCACCGGGCCCCCGGACGGGTGGCCTCACCGGAGGGGGCCGCGGGGCGGGTGCCCGGGCCCTGGTGCGGGCCTTCGCGCGGGTGACCGGACCCGGGTGCGGGCCGCGACCGGACGGGTGGCCGGGACCGGGCCCGCGGCGGGGGCGGGCCGCCGCCGCGTACGTTTGAGCGTTCGAAAGCCGGGCTAGGTTGAGGACCATGGCTGCAACGCACGGTGCCGAAGTGCTGGTCGCGTCCAATCGCGGGCCGGTTTCGTACGATCTGCGCGAGGACGGCTCCCTGCACGCGAAACGCGGCGGCGGAGGGCTGGTCTCCGGTCTCTCCGCGATCGGCCCGGACGCGGGCGCGGTCTGGGTGTGCGCCGCGCTCGGCGACGCCGACCGGGAGGCCGTACGGCGCTTCGAGGACGGCCGGCGGCTGCCGGCCGAGGACACCGGCGGCCAGCGGGTGCGGATGCTCGACATCGCCCCGGACGTCTTCTCCGACGCCTACAACGGCATCGCCAACTCGGTGCTGTGGTTCGTCCACCACATGCTCTACCAGACCCCGCTGGAGCCCGTCTTCGACGCGGAGTTCCGGCGCAAGTGGGCCTCGTACGAGGCCTACAACCGGGCGTTCGCCGAGGCGCTGGCCGAGGAGGCCGCCGAGGGCGCGGCCGTGCTCGTGCAGGACTACCACCTCACGCTGGTCCCGGGCATGCTGCGCGATTTCCGGCCGGATCTGCGGATCGGGCACTTCTCGCACACGCCGTGGGCGCCCGTGGACTACTTCCGGATGCTCCCCGACGACATCGCCGAGCAGGTGCTGCGCGGCATGCTGGGCGCGGACCGGCTCGGCTTCCTCACCCAGCGGTGGGCGGACGCCTTCGCGCAGTGCTGCGAGACACTGGCCGGCGGGCTCGGCGGCACCCGCGTCGGGGTGCACGGACTCGGCGCGGACGCGGAGTTCCTGCGCGAACGCTCGCACCGGGCCGACGTCAAGGAGCGGATGGCGGCGCTGCGCGAGGAGATCGGCGCCGCCCCGGACGGCGGGGCCCGCCGGACGATCGTCCGGGTGGACCGCACCGAGCTGTCGAAGAACATCGTGCGCGGGCTGCTGGCGTACCGGCAGCTGCTCCAGGACCGCCCCGAGTGGCGCGAACGGGTGGTGCACGTCGCCTTCGCCTACCCCTCACGGCAGGACCTCGCCGTCTACCGGGAGTACACGGCCGAGGTGCGGCGGCTGGCGGAGGAGATCAACGAGCGGTTCGGCACGCCCGGGTGGACGCCGGTCGTCCTGCACGTCAAGGACGACTTCGCCCGCTCGCTCGCGGCCTACCGGATCGCGGACGTGGCGCTGGTCAACCCCATCCGGGACGGGATGAACCTGGTCGCCAAGGAGGTCCCGGTGATCTCCGACTCGGGGTGCGCGCTGGTGCTGTCCCGGGAGGCGGGCGCCTACGCCGAGCTGGGCGAGGACGCGCTGGTGGTCAACCCGTACGACGTGGCGGGCACGGCGGCGGCGCTGCACGAGGCGCTGAGCATGCCCGGCACGGAACGGTCCGAACGCACGGGCCGCCTGGCCGCGGCGGCCACCGCGCTCCCGCCGGCCCAGTGGTTCCTGGACCAGCTGCACGAGCTGAACGCGGGCTGACCCGGTCCTCCACCGCCCCGGGCGCCCGCGCCGGCCCCGGGGCTCAGGCGTGCGCCGCCAGGGCGCCGAGGAGTTCCACCACTCCCGCCGGGCCCGGGACCACCAGGTCGGCCCGCTCGGACAGTTCGGTCACCTCCGTGCTGCCGCTGCACACCAGGACGCCCGGCAGACCGTCGGAGCGGAGCTTGTCGAGGGCGGTGAAGGCGGGCAGGTCGCCGAGGTCGTCCCCGGCGTAGAGGACGGAGCCCGCGCCGAGGCCGCGGACGAGGTCCAGGAGGGCGACGCCCTTGTCCATGCCCGGCGGGCGCAGTTCGAGGACCATCCGGCCGGGTTCGACGATCAGGCCGTGGCGGGCGGCCAGGCCGGCGAGGGGTTCGCGCAGGGCGTCGAAGGCGGCCTGGGGGTCCTCGGCGCGGCGGGTGTGCACGGCCAGGGAGCGGCCCTTCTCCTCGACCCAGGTGCCCTGCCAGGCACCGATCCGGTCCAGGAAGCCGGGCAGCTCGGCGCGGACGGCGGCGACGCCGGGGTGCGGGGCCGGGGCGGTGACGGTGCCGGTGGCCGCGTCCCAGCGTTCGGCGCCGTAGTGGCCGAGGACGACGAGGTGGTCCAGGCCGGGGACGCCGGCGAAGCCGCCGTGCCGCACCGCCACCCCGGCGGGGCGGCCGGTGACCACCACCACGGCGGCCACCTTCGGGGCGAGCGCGGCCAGGGCGGGCACCGCGCCCGGCTGCGCCCTGGCCTGGTCCGGGTCGGGCACGATCGGTGCGAGCGTGCCGTCGAAGTCGAGCGCGATCACCGCGCGCTCCGGCCGCGCGAGCAGCGCGGCGAGCCCGTCCCGTCCGGCCCGCGTGACGGGTGTCGGCAGGGCGGGGGCGTCGGGGGCGGGGTTGGTCGAGTCGGTGTCGTGGCCCATACGCCGAACCTATCCACACACGGCCGGGCCCACTCCTCGGCGGCCGCGGCTCAGCGCTCCGACCGTCGCGCCTGACGCACACGGCGCAGCCGGTTGACGGTCACCGGGTCGTGCGCCAGGGCGCGCGTGTCGTCGAGCAGGGCGTTGAGGAGCTGGTAGTAGCGGACCGGGGAGAGCCCGAGTTCCTCGCGTATCGCGCGCTCCTTCAGGCCGGGGCCGGTGAAGCCCCGCCGCTCCAGGGCGAGGATCTCCCGCTCCCGCAGCCCGAGACCCGGCTCCCGCTCGCCGCCCGCGTCGTCGTCCACGTCCATACGGGCACGGTAACCCCGGCCACCGACAACGCGGCGGGCGGAGCCCGGACCCGGCCGGCTCAGCCCGCGTTCTCCCTGGCCTCGGCCTCCGAGGCGAGGGTCTGGAGCTGGTTGAGGACGCCCGTCGGGTCGCCGCCGGGGGTGACCGTGCCGCCGATGCGCTTCTTGACCTCGGCGCTGACCTGCGCCCAGGACGTCTTGCCCGCCGGGTAGAGCTGGGCGAGGGACAGTTCCTGGAGGAACGGCCACAGGTTCTTGTCCTGCGGGGCCGCGGCCATCGCCTCGGAGGCGGAGGTGGTGACGGGCAGCAGGTCGTACTCGCGGGAGAAGTCCAGGACGTTCTTCTCGCTGTAGACGAAGTCGAGGAAGTCCCCGATCTCCTTCTTGTGGCCGCCCTTCTTGAAGGCCATCATCCAGTCGGTGACGCCCATGGTCGCCTTGGGCGTGCCGTCCCTGCCCGGCACCGGCACCATGCCGAACTTCACGCCCGCCTGCGTGGCCTTCTTCATCAGCGTGGGGTGGCCGTTGAGCATGCCGACCTGGCCCTTGGCGAAGGCGTCGAAGGCGTCGGCGCGGTTGAGCTTGCCGGGCGCGACGGGACCGGTCAGGCCCTTGCCGACCAGTTCGTCCTTGAGCCAGGTGAACGTCTCGGCGTTCTGCGGGGAGTTGATGGTGTACGTGCCGATGTCGTCGGTGTAGCCGGCGCCGCCGCTCAGCAGCCACTGCATCGTCTCGGCCTGCGCCTCCTCGGGGCCGAGCGGCAGCGCGTAGGGGTACTTCACGCCCTTGGCCTTCAGCGCCTCGGCGTCGGCGGCGAGCTGGTCCCAGGTCCTGGGCGGGGTGAGGTCCGCCTGGGAGAAGAGCGTCTTGTTGTAGAAGAGCACGCGGGTGGAGGCGGCGAACGGGATGCCGTACTGCAGGTGGCGCACCTGCCCGGCCTCGGAGAGCTGGTCGAGGAAGTCGGCCTGCACGGCTATGGAGAGCAGGTCGTCCGCCTTGTAGAGCAGGTCCTGGGAGGCGTAGTCGGCGTACGCGCCGATCTGGGCCATGTCCGGCGGGTCCCCGGCGTCGACCATCTCCTTGACCTTGCGGTCGACGTCGGTCCAGGAGTAGACCTTGACGTCGACCTTCACCCCGGAGTGCTGGGACTCGTAGTCACGGGCCAGCCTGTCCCAGTACTTCTGGGAACCGTTGGCCGAGGAGTCGCCGTAGTCGGCGGCGACCAGCTTGAGGGTGACGTCGGAGGATCCGGTGCTCCCGCAGCCGCCGAGGACCGAGGTCATGCCCAGCGCGGACACCGCCGCGATCATTCCTGCCCTACGCCGCTGCACTGCGTTCCCGCCCCAACCGTCTCGCGTTCACCATGTGGACACGATAGGTCTACACCAGGCCAGTGGACTAGACCTCTCGCGGGTCCAAGGGCCACACTGTTCCGCGTGAGACACGTCATCGCGCTCGATGTGGGCGGCACCGGCATGAAGGCCGCACTGGTCGACGAGAACGGCGGGCTGCTCCACCAGGCGCGCCGGCCCACCGGCCGCGAGCGCGGCCCCGACGCCGTCGTCGAGGGCATCCTCGGCTTCGCCGCCGAACTGCGCGCCCTCGGCGCCGAGCGTTTCGGCCGGCCGGCCGCCGCGGCGGGCGTCGCCGTCCCCGGCATCGTCGACGAGGTGCGGGGCGTCGCCGCCTACTCGGCCAACCTCGGCTGGCACGACGTACCCCTGCGCGACCTGCTCGCCGAACGGCTCGGCACCCCCGTCGCCCTCGGCCACGACGTGCGCACCGGCGGCCTCGGCGAGGGCCGGATCGGCGCGGGCAAGGGCGCCGACCGGTTCCTGTTCGTCCCGCTGGGCACCGGCATCGCGGGCGCCATCGGCATCGACGGCCGGGTGGAGGCGGGCGCGCACGGCTTCGCCGGCGAGATCGGGCACATCGTCGTCCGGCCCGGCGGCACCCCCTGCCCCTGCGGCCAGCGCGGCTGCCTGGAGCGGTTCGCCTCCGCCTCCGCGGTCAGCCTGGCCTGGGCGACGGCGTGCGGCGATCCGGACGCGGACGCGGCGGACTGCGCCAAGGCCGTGGAGTCCGGCGACGCGCGGGCCCGCGCGGTGTGGCAGGAGGCCGTGGACGCGCTCGCCGACGGCCTGGTCACCGCGCTCACCCTGCTCGACCCGCGCACGCTCATCATCGGCGGCGGTCTCGCCGAGGCCGGCGAGACGCTCTTCGCGCCGCTGCGGGACGCCGTCCGGCAGCGGGTCACCTTCCAGAAACTCCCCACCATCGTCCCCGCGGCCCTCGGCGACACCGCCGGATGCCTGGGCGCGGGCCTGCTCGCCTGGGACCTCCTCGGCACCGCCGCGCCGGCCCCCTCTTCCCCTTCCACGACTGACCGGAGGTAGCCACCAGATGGCCCCCAGCAAGGTTCTCGACGGAGCCCGGGTGGTGCTGCCCACCGGGATCGCGGACGGCGGCCGTGTGGTCGTCGACGGCACGCGGATCGCCGCGGACGCCCCGCGCGGCGCCGAGACCGTCGACGTCACCGGCCACTGGCTGGTCCCCGGCTTCGTCGACCTCCACAACCACGGCGGCGGCGGCGCGGCCTTCTCCGGTTCGGCCGAGGACGTCATGACCGCCGTCCGCGCCCACCGCGCGCACGGCACCACCACCCTCGTCGCCTCCACCGTCACCGACGAGATGGACCTGCTCACCCACCAGGCCGGGCTCCTGTCCGAGCTGGCCGAGCAGGGCGAGATCGCGGGCATCCACTTCGAGGGTCCGTTCATCTCCCCGTGCCGCAAGGGCGCCCACTCCGAGGCGCTGCTGCGCCACCCGGACCCGGCCGACGTGCGCAAGCTGGTCGACGCGGCCCGCGGCCACGCCAAGATGGTCACGCTCGCCACCGAGCTGCCCGGCGGCCTGGACTCCGTCCGGCTGCTCGCCGAGCACGGCGTGATCGCGGCGATCGGGCACACCGACGCCACCTACGAGCAGACGGTCGAGGCGATCGACGCCGGAGCCACCGTCGCCACCCACCTGTTCAACGCGATGCCGCCGCTCGGCCACCGCGCGCCGGGCCCGATCACCGCTCTGCTGGAGGACGAGCGGGTCACCGTCGAGCTGATCAACGACGGCGTCCACCTGCACCCCGCCGCCCTGGAACTGGCCTTCCACCACGCGGGCGCCGCCCGGGTCGCCTTCATCACCGACGCCATGGACGCCGCCGGCTCCGGCGACGGCCGCTACCTGCTCGGCCCCCTGGAGGTCCAGGTCACCGACGGCGTGGCCCGGCTGGTCGAGGGCGGCTCGATCGCGGGCTCCACGCTCACCCTGGACCGGGCGCTGCGGCGCGCGGTCACCGTCGACCGGCTGCCGGTCGAGGACGTGGTGGCCGCGCTGTCCGCCAACCCGGCCCGGCTGCTCGGCATGGACGACCGCGTCGGCTCCCTGGAGCCCGGCAAGGACGCCGACCTGGTGCTGCTCGACGAGGACTTCGTCCTCAAGGGCGTCATGCGGCGCGGTGAATGGGTGGTCGACCCCCGGCTGGGCTGATCCGCCCGGCCCCGGGGCGGCGCTCCGTGCGGCGCTCGCGCGGCGCTCGTACAGCACGCGCGCGGTGCTCGTACGGTGCTCCGTCCCGCACCGCCGTGGCGCTCCGTGCGGTACGCGGCCGTCCGCCCCGGACGCCGTGACCGTACGGGGGGTGGGCGGTTCGCCGTCCGTTTGGCATGATCGAAGCTCCGGCGGACCGCCGGACCATCGTGACAGGCGCACGTGCGTGACGAGCGCACTTACTCGGGGGAGGCCGGCCCACGTGATCCTCACGGTCACGCTGAACACCGCTCTCGACATCACCTACCGGGTGCCGTCCCTGCGGCCCCACACCTCGCACCGCGTGTCGGAGGTGACCGAGCGGCCCGGCGGCAAGGGCATCAACGTGGCCCGGGTCCTGGCGGCCCTCGGCCACCAGGTGACGGTCACCGGCTTCGCCGGCGGTGCCACCGGGCGCGAGGTGCACGCCGGGCTCGCTGCCGAGCCCGGGGTGACGGACGCACTGGTCCCGGTGGCCGGCGCGACCCGGCGCACGGTGGCGGTGGTCGACGAGCACACCGGCGACACCACCCAGCTCAACGAGCCGGGCCCGCTCGTCACCGCCGCCGAGTGGTCCGCCTTCCAGGACGCCTACGAGGGCCTGCTGCCCTCCGTGGCTGCGGTGGCGCTGTGCGGCAGCCTGCCGCCGGGACTGCCGGTGGGCGCGTACGCGGGACTGGTGCGCGCCGCGCGCTCGGCGGGCGTGCCCGTCCTGCTGGACACCAGCGGGGAGGCGCTGCGCCGCGGCCTGGCCGCCCGCCCCGACATCATCAAGCCGAACGCCGACGAACTGGCCGAGCTGACCGGCTCCCACGAGCCGCTGCGCGCCACGCAGGACGCCCGCAGGCGCGGCGCCCGCACGGTCATCGCCTCCCTCGGCGCCGAGGGCCTGCTCGCGCACACCCCCGAGGGCATGTGGCGGGCCGCCCCGCCCGCCCGCGTCCACGGCAACCCGACCGGCGCGGGCGACTCGGCGGTCGCGGGCCTGCTCTCCGGCCTGGTGGAGAAGCTGCCCTGGCCGGACCGCCTGGCCCGCGCGGTCGCCCTGTCCGCGGCGACGGTGCTGTCCCCGACGGCCGGCGAGTTCGACCGCGCGGCCTACGAGAAGCTGCTGGGGCGGGTGGCGGTGACGGGGCAGGTCAGCGCGGCGTGAGGACCGCCCGCCAGGCTCAGGAGCCCCCGACCCAGCCCTTCACCAGCCACAGCTGGTCGAGGTAGGCGTCGCACTGGTCGCCCTGCTCGCACGAGATCTTGAGGGTGTTCGTGCCCTTGTTGAGCTGGAGCCAGTTGTAGGTCTTCGTCCAGCCCTTCTCGTAGTCCCCGTCGCCCGCGCCCGCCCAGTTCTTCAGCTTCACGGCCGTGGTGGACGGGGTGCCGTTGACCGTGAGGGTGGCCTTGCCGTCCTTGCCGGGCACGCTGTAGCCGATGTAAACGCTGTACTTGCCGTCCTCCGGTATGCCGTTGACCGTCCAGGTGACGGAGGCGCCGGGCTTGTCGAAGTTGTTGACGTAGACGCCGTCGGCCGCCTGGGCGCCCTTGACGTCGGAGGCGGTGGTCGCGCCGCCGCCCAGCAGCAGGGCCTTCGCGTCGATCTTCGGGAGTTCGCCGTCGGCGGCCACGCTGCTGCTCGGTGACGGGGCCGGACCGCTGCTCTGGGCAGCCGTGGGGGTCGAGCCGCCCGCCGTGGCGTCGCCCTTCTCGTCGGACTTGTCGCCGATCATGGCGACGCTGATGCCGATGACGACGGCGGCGACCACCGCGACGGCGCCGATCAGCAGGCCCTTGGTGTTGGGACCCCGGCGGCCACCGCCACCGCCGCTGCCCCGGCCCGGCTGCTGCCGGGGCGGCTGCGCGCCGCCCGGCAGGGTCTCCGGCGCGGCGTAGTGGGCGTTCGGCTGGCCGTAACCGCCCTGCTGCGGGACCTGGCCGTAGGCCGCCGTGGGGGCCTGCGGCGTCTGCTGCGTCTGCTGGCCGTACTGACGCTGGCCGACGGCGCGGACCCGGTTGACCGAGCCGGGGTAGCCGTAACCGCCGGAGGGCGGCTGGGCTCCGTTGGCCTGCCCGTCGGCGTACAGGTAGCCGAACGGGTCGTCGTCCTCGGGCGTGCTCGGGCCGTTTTCGCCGGGCGTCATCCCTTGGTCTCCTCAACAGTGCGGGTCGGGTGCAGTACGTCGTGAGATTGGACCGAGCCTACCCGCTCCCCTGGGGCCGAACGGGTGACTCACCCCGCACCCTCCCGCTGACCAGCGCTTTACCCGGCGCGCCTGTGCTGTTTGGGACGAGATCGTTTCTCGACGTACATCCGTTCGTCCGCGGACTTCAGCACTTCGTCCGCCGTCATCCCGCAATGTGCCCATCCGATGCCGAAGCTGGCACCGACCCGGACGGCCCGGCCCTCGGCGCGGATGGGCTGGATGATCTCGTTGCGCAGGCGCACGGCGAGGTCCTCGGCGTCGGCGCGGCCGAGGCCGTCGGCGAGGATCACGAACTCGTCGCCGCCGAGCCGGGCCACGGTGTCGCCGTCCCGCACGCCGTTGGACAGGCGCCGGGCCACCTCGATGAGGACGGCGTCGCCCGCGTTGTGCCCGAACCGGTCGTTGATCGACTTGAAACCGTCGAGGTCGCAGAAGAGGACGGCGAGCCCCTTGGTGCCGTCGTCCCGGTCGCCCTCGGGGGCGACGGTGTGCACGTGGTGGTCGTAGGCGTCGTAGGCCTGCGGGCCGGCGTCGAAGTCGAAGCCGTGGTCGTGTCCGGCGCCGGCGGTGGCGTACGCCGGGTGGCCGTACGCGGCGTCCAGGGACTCCAGGTCGCCGGGGAGCGCTGAGTGCGAGCGGCGGCACAGGCGCGCGGAGAGCCGGGAGCGCAGTTCGGCGGAGTTCGGCAGGCCGGTGAGGGAGTCGTGGGAGGCGCGGTGGGCGAGGTGCAGCTCGCGGCGCTTGCGCTCCTCTATGTCCTCGACGTGGGTGAGCAGGAAGCGGGGGCCGTCGGCGGCGTCCGCGACGACGGAGTTGCGCAGGGACACCCAGACGTAGGTGCCGTCGCGGCGGCCCAGGCGCAGCTCCGCCCGGCCGCCCTCGGCGGAGGTGCGCAGCAGGGTGCCTATGTCCTCGGGGTGGACGAGGTCGGAGAAGGAGTAGCGGCGCATCGCGGAGGCGGGGCGGCCCAGCAGGCGGCACAGGGCGTCGTTGGTGCGCAGGATCCGGCCGTGCTGGTCGCCGCCCATCTCGGCGATGGCCATGCCGGAGGGGGCGTACTCGAAGGCCTGCCGGAAGCTCTCCTCGCTGGCGCGCAGGGCCTGCTGGTCGCGTTCCAGCCGGACCAGGGCGCGCTGCATGTTGGCGCGCAGCCGGGCGTTGCTGATCGCGATGGCCGCCTGGAACGCGTACACCTGCAAAGCCTCGCGGCCCCAGGCGCCGGGGCGGCGGCCGCCCCGCGGCCGGTCCACGGAAAGCACGCCGAGCAGCTCGCCCGGGGAGCCGGCGGGTGCGCCGGGCGCGTACATGGGGGCGAAGAGGCGGTCGGAGGGGTGCCACTCGTCCTCGAAGCGGGGAGCGGGCCCGTCGGTGTACCACTGCGGGACGTCGTCGTCGTCGAGGACCCAGCCCTCGGTGTGCGGGATGAAGACCAGGTCGCCCCAGGCCTCGCCCATGGCCAGGCGGCGGTCCCAGGACTCACGGGAGCCGACCCGGCCGGTGATGAGGGCCTCGGCGGCGGGATTGCCGGAGAAGGCGGCCACGACGAGGTCGCCGTCGGGGCGTACGAGGTTGACGCAGGCCAGTTCGTAGCCGAGGCCGGTCACGACGCCGTCGGCCACGGTCTGCAGTGTGTCGGCCAGGCTGCGCGCGGTGTTCATGTCCGCCATGACCTGGTGCAGTTGCCGCAGGGTCGCAAGACGGACATAGGGCTCCGACTCGGTCTCCATGCTCGCCCTCCCCCCGAGACCTCGCAGTGAATCAAAGGGTTCTCTTCGGCGTATCGTGCCGTGCGGTCCACGCCACTGAATCACAGCGCGAAGCCCACTCGGTACACAGGGTCAACAATTCCCGCCCCTTGTGACTCAAGTCACAACTGAACGTGAGCAATTGAGTGGAGTTTCTGCTTTTTTCCGAAGTGTTCACTGAACGCAAACTTGTGCTGTGCGGCCATGATGCACGAGAGATCGCGGGAACGGGCTGGAATCGCTGGTTCCGATGAGCCGCGACGAGCGGGACGGTGGGTCCGCGGACCTAGGACCGGGTTCGGGCCAGGGGCCGATGCGCGGGGCACGGGCCGGTCATTAGCGTTGATGTGTGCTGAACACTTCCCCCGCCCCGTCCCGCGCCCTCGTCCCCGCCTCCCCCGGGCATGCTGAGGGGGTGACCGACGACGAGTTCCGTGCCGCGATGTCCCGCCTGGCCGCGGGCGTGGTCCTGGTGACCGCGCAGGAGCCGCCGCTCGACCCGGAGGACCCGCTGGCGCCGGGCGGGGAGGACGTGGGGATGACCGCGACGGCGTTCCTGTCGGTCTCCCTCGACCCGCCGCTGGCCCTGGTCAGCCTGCGCGAGGGCTCCCGCATGGACGACCTGCTCGCCGAGCAGCCGCTGTGGGCCGTGTCCGTCCTTGCCGAGAGCCAGCGGCACATCGCCGGCCGCTTCGCCATGAAGGGCCGCATCAGCGACCGCCTGCTCTTCGCGGACATCCCCTACGTCCGCGGCGAGGTGTCCGGCGCCCCGCTGGTGGGCGGCGCCCTGGCCACCCTGGAGCTGCGCACCGAGCAGCGGGTCCCGGCGGGCGACCACACGCTGGTCGTCGGCCGGGTCCTGTCCGCCCGGCTGCCGAGCGCACAGGGCGGCCCGCTGATGTACTTCCGCGGCCGCTACCGGCACCTGGGCTGACGCCGCGACCGGGGCCGCGGGGCGCGGTGACCGCGCGCGGCGCGGGCCGTTGGAGGCCCGTGATCCGGTGGCCGTGCGGGACACCGGCCGCCGGACGCCCGTGCTGCGGTGGCCGTGCGGCAGGCGGGCCGCCGGGCCTCCGTAATCCGGTGGCCGTGCGGCGCGCGGGCCGCCTACCGTGCGCGCATGACGACGCCTCCCGCGCCCGCCACCGCTCCGACTCCCTCCGCTTCCCCGGCCTCCGTCCCCGCGCCCTCGCCCCGCCTGGAGGAGATCACCCCCGGGAACCTCGACGCCGCGCTCGGCATCCGGGTCCGCCCGGCTCAGGAGCACGCGGTCGCACCGGTGGTGAAGTCCCTCGCCGAGGCCTACGTCCACCCGGGCACCGCGTGGCCGCGGCTGATCACCGACGGCGGGCGGCCCGTGGGCTTCCTGATGGCCTTCCTCGACATCGACTGGCACCTGGACGGCAGCGTGATCCGCTCCGGCCTGTGGCGGCTGAACATCGCGGCCGGGGAACAGGGCCGCGGTTACGGCCGGTTCGCGGTGCACGCCGTCGCCGCCGAGCTCCGCCGCCGGGGCGCCACCCGGATGTACGTCACCTGGCACCCGGGCCCGGACGGCCCGGAGCGCTTCTACCTGCGGCTCGGCTTCCGCCCGAACGGCGAGACGAGCGGCGGCCAGACGGTGGGCGTCCTGGACCTGACCGGGGAACCGGCCGATCCGGAAGCACCCGGCACCGCGCCGAGCGCCTGACGGCAGGAGCCAGGCGGGCCTGGCCCAGGGCGTGTTCCGGGAGCCTCGCCCGCCCCGCCCTCCGGACGGACGGCGGCGGTACTGCCGGAACACGCCCTACCCCCAGTCCCGCCCCGACCGCCCCCGTTTCGTCTGCGAGCGCTGTTTCTTCTCGCGCAGGCGGCGCTCGTTGATGCCGCGGGGGATGCGGGTGGGCCTGCGGGGCTGGGGCGGGGGTGCGGTGGCCTCGGCCAGGAGGGAGGCGAGGCGGACCGCGGCGGTCTCGCGGTTGCGCCACTGGGAGCGGTGCTCGGAGGCGCGGACGGTGACGACGCCGTCGACGAGCCGGCCCGCCAGCCGCCGCAGGGCGCGCTCCTTCCACACCTCGGGCAGCGCCTCGGTGCGCGCCAGGTCGAAGCGCAGTTCCACCTGGCTGTCGGTGGTGTTGACGTGCTGGCCGCCGGGCCCCGAGGACCGCGAGAAGCGCCAGGCCAGCTCGGCCTCGGGGAGCGCGACGGAGCCGCGGATGACATAGGGACCGGACATGCCCTCCATGGTCCCGCGCCTGTCCGGGTCACGTCACCGGGTTTTCCCGGACACCCGGCGCGGCGCGCCGTCCCGCCGCCGGTCCGGGCCGTTCGGGCCGGGCTTGGTAAAAAAGGTAAAGACATCCGGAACCATGGGGACCCCTCTCGGCGTTCCTAGAGGTGGCGGTAGCTTCGTCCGCACACGCAACGAGGGAAGGGACTCCCAACAATGGCTGTAAGCCTCTCCAAGGGCGGCAACGTCTCGCTCACCAAGGAAGCGCCGGGCCTGACCGCCGTCACCGTGGGCCTCGGCTGGGACGTCCGCACCACGACCGGCACGGACTTCGACCTGGACGCCTCCGCCATCGCGGTCAACGCGCAGGGCAAGGTGTACTCCGACGCCCACTTCGTCTTCTTCAACAACAAGCAGACCCCGGACAGCACCATCGTCCACACCGGTGACAACCGCACCGGCGAGGGCGCGGGCGACGACGAGGCGATCAACGTCAACCTCGCCGGGCTCCCGGCCGACGTCGACAAGATCGTCTTCCCGGTCTCCATCTACGACGCCGAGAACCGCAGCCAGAACTTCGGCCAGGTCCGCAACGCCTACATCCGCATCGTCAACCAGGCCGGCGGCGCGGAGATCGCCCGCTACGACCTGTCGGAGGACGCCGCCACCGAGACCGCCATGGTCTTCGGCGAGCTGTACCGCAACGGCGCGGAGTGGAAGTTCCGCGCGGTCGGCCAGGGCTACGCCTCGGGCCTGGTGGGCATCGCCCAGGACTTCGGTGTGAACGTCTGACGGACCGCCGCACCCCGGCCCCGGAGCCCGGACCCGCCGTCGCGGTTCCGGGCTCCGCCGCCTGCCCGTGCCGCGGGAGACCCCGGACGCCCCGGGCACCGCGATACGTTGCGCGCATGATCCTCCAGCCCCTGCCGTTCTCTCCCGACCACGGCCTGCCGCCCGGGCTGCTGGCCGAACTCACCGCGCTCTATGCCTCCCAGCGCGACTTCCACGCCCTCAGCGGCGACTTCCCCGACCCGGACGACATCCGCCCCGAGCAGGTCGCCACCGCACTCGCGGACGAGCTGGCCCACCCGGGCACGCAGGTGCTGCTCGCCCGCAGCGAGGGCACGCTGGTGGGCATCGCCGTCACCCTGGACCACCATCCCGACCCGGCCGACCCCGACCCGTGGATCGGCCTGCTGATGGTGGACGCGGCGGCCGGCCGCCGGGGCCACGGCAGACGGCTGGCGGCCCTGGTCGAGGACCGCTTCCGCGCGGCGGGCCGCACCGCCGTGCGCCTGGCCGTCCTCGACGGCAACCAGGCCGGCCTCGCCTTCTGGACCGCCCTCGGCTACGGCGTCCTCGACCACCGCGCGGACCGTGACCGGGGCCGCCCCTGCGCGGTGCTGCGCAAGGAACTGGTCTGAGGAGCGGCGCCCCGCGGACGACACCCCGCAGGGCCGGATCCGCCGGACCCGGCAGGCCACTCACGGGTGTGCGGGCCTGCCCTCGCCGTACAGCCAGTCCCGCCAGATCGCGCTGAAGTCCTTGCCGGGTGCCTTCTTCTCGACGTACGCCGTGAAGTCGGCGGTGGAGGCGTTGCTGTGGCGGTGGGCGGCGGCCCAGCCCTGGACGATGCCGTAGAAGGCGTCGTCACCGACCGTCTGGCGGATCTTGTGCAGGACCATCGCGCCGCGGTCGTACACGGGCGCGTCGGAGATGACCGCGGCGCTGCTCGGCCGGCCGGGCGGATAGGCCCAGACGTCCGTGCCGTTGTCGCCCTCGCCGCGGTAGACGGTGTCGAAGGTCTCCTGCGCGCTGGGGCCGTCGTGGTCCTCCGCCCACAGCCACTCCCCGTACGTGGCGAACGACTCGTTGAGCCACATGTCCCGCCAGCTCTTCGGGGTGACGGAATCGCCGTACCACTGGTGGACGAGTTCGTGGACGAGGGTGGTGGTGTCGGGGGCGCTGGGAAAGGCGGGACGGTTCTGGGTCTCCAGCGCGTAGCCGACACCGGCGACGCGGTCGACGATCGCCCCGGTGGAGGAGAAGGGGTACGGACCGAAGTTGTACTCCGCCCAGTCCATGATCTCGGGGATCTGCGCGAGCACCGGCTCGCTCGCCGCGGCCAGCGCGGGATCGACCGCCGTGTACACCGGCAGGCCGTTGCCGAGAGTGGACCGGCTCACCTTGAAGTCGCCGATCGCGACCGTGGCGAGATAGGTCGCCATCGGCTCGCCGGTGTGCCAGCGGTACGTCGTACGGCCCCCGCCGGTCGTCGTGCTCTTCAGTTCACCGTTGGAGACGGCCGTCAGCCTCCGGCCCGCGGGCACGCTGACGGAGATGTCGTACGTGGCCTTGTCCGAGGGGTGGTCGTTGCCCGGGAACCACGCCATCGAGCCGACCGGCTGTCCGAGGGCGAGGGCGCCGTCGGCCGTGGGCAGCCAGCCCTCCTTGGACCCGCCGGGGTCGGTGAGGGTGCGCGGGGTGCCGGAGTAGCGGACCGTGGTGCTGAAGGTCTTTCCCTCGGCCAGGTCGTCGTGCGGCCGGACGGTCAGTTCCTGCCCCGCCCGGTGGAAACGGGCGCCCCGCCCCTCGACGGTCACGCTCCCCACCTCCATCCCCTGGAGATCGAGGTCGAAGGCGGACAGGTCCTCGGTGGCGCGGGCGGTGATCACAGCCGTGCCGGTGAGGCGGCGGTGGTCCGGGTCGTAGGCGAGCGTGAGGCCGTAGTGGCTCACGTCGTACCCGCCGTTGCCCGCCCGCGGGAAGTACGGGTCGCGCAGGCCGTACCCGCCCGGCCGGCCGTGGACGCCGCCGTCGCAGGCGGTCAGCGGGAGGGCGCACAGCAGTAACGCGCCGGTGGCTCGGACAAACAGAGCGGTTCGGGACACGAGTGCGATCTTATGCGGCGGCCGTGACACCATCCCTTCGTGCTCGACATCGGCTACGCCCTCTCCAACCGCTTCCCCGACCCCCCGCAGACGGACTACCGCCGGGCGGACGTCCGCACCCTGCGCCACGACCTGTTCTGCGGCGACGTCTATCTGGCGGACACCAGGTCGGACCGGGAGCTGGCCACGGCCTGGGGCTGGGTGCCGGTGCTCGACTTCGCGTGGGCGCTGTGCGACATCGTGGAACAGGTGGACCGGGACCCGGCCGGTTCCCGGGCGGCCCGCCCCCAGCGGGCCGAACTGGACTTCACCGAGTCCACCGACCGCATGCTCTTCGAGCGCCGCTTCGGCTGGGTGGACATCGAGGCCGACTGGATGCCGGCCGAGGAGCCCCCGCTGTCCTTCTCCCACGCCGAACTGCGCCGGGAGGCACGCGACTTCCTGCACGACCTGATCGCCGACCTGTGCGATCTGCACGAGGACCTCGCGGAGAACCCCGCGCTGTGGACCCTCCAGGCCCGCTTCCCCCGCCTGCCCTGACCCCGCCCGCCCGGGCCACGGTGTCGCCGTCCTCACCGGTGCGACCGCCCGGCCGGCGGGCCCGGGCCGTCGTGAACCGCCCGGCCGGCGGCTCCCGCCGTTGCGACCGCCCGCGCGCCGCGCCCCCGGCGGCGCGCCTCCGCCCGCCGCCGGACTCCTGCCCGGCGCGCCGCCGTCCGGCACCGCGCCCACGCCCCTCAGTCCTCCACCCTCACCCCCAGCTCCGCCGCCAGCACCGGCGCCAGGTCGAGCAGTTGCCCCGTGCTGATCACTGCCCCCGCCAGCCGGTCCACGCCCCGCGCGATCTCCAGACGGGCGGCCCCGCGCAGGTCGACGTCGGTGAGCGCCGCCCCGCCGAAGTCGACGCCCTTGAGCACGCAGTCCACGAACTCGACCCGCTCCAGCCGGGCTCCCCCGAAGTCCGGCTCGACCAGGACGCAGCCCTCGAAGACCACGTCCCGCAGCCTGGCCTTGCGCAGGTTCAGGTAGTCGATCTTGCCGCCGCGGATCCGCACCCGCTCCAGCACCGCGCCGTGCGACTGCACCCCGCCGAGCCGGGCGTCGGTCAGCTCGACGTCGCGCAGCGTCGCCTCGGCGAGGTCCGTGCCGACGCCCCGTACGCCGGTGAGGACCGTGTCGAACAGGCGCGCGCGGCGCAGCGACGCGTCGTCCAGGACGCAGCCCCGCAGCGCGCAGTCCATGAACCGGGCGCCCGCGCCGTCCTGTCCGGCGAAGTCGGTCTCCTGGAACTCCAGCCCGTCGTAGTCGCCGTCCGGGGCCAGGCCCGCGCCCTCGTACCGCTCCAGCGCGGGCAGCCGCACCTCGGGCCGCCGCGCCGCCTTCACCCGCCCGCCGCCGCCCGTGCCGTCCGCCGCTCTCCTCGCCATGCCCCCATCGTGCACCCCGCCACTGACAACGCCCTGCGCACCCCGCCCGACCTGCGCGGACACCGGCGATGTCACAAACCGCGGCCCTCGGACGGTCGTACCGGGAAAGCCACCCGAGGACACCACGGGGGCGCCGGGAACGACAGAGGGAGAAGCCGTACCCATGCACCGCATCACCGTCATCGGCGGCGGGGTGGCCGGGCTGGCCGCCGCCGTCACCGCGGCCGAGGCAGGCGCCGAGGTCACCCTGCACGAGGCCCACCCCGCACTCGGCGGACGGGCCCGGACGGCGGACGCCCCCTACCGCACCAACGAGGGCCCGCACGCGCTCTACGACGGCGGCCCGCACTGGGCCTGGCTCAGGCAGCGCGACCTGATCGGACCGCTCGCCCCGCTGCGCCCCCTGGAGGCCGCCCGGCTGCGGCTGCGCCACCGCGGGAAGCTGCGCCGCACCCCGCCGCGGGCGATGCTCAGGCTGCTGTTGCGCGGCGCCTCACGGGCCCCGGTGGACACCGACTTCCTGACCTGGGCGACCGGGATCGCGGGCGAGGAGGGCGCCCGTGCCGCCGCGCACTACGCGGCCGTCGCCCTGTTCCACCACGACCCGGGCGCGCTGTCCGCCGCGTTCGTGCAGGAGCGGCTGCGGCGTGCCGCCAAGCTGCCGCCCGAGGCGCACTACCCGCGCGGCGGCTGGGCGGGCGTGGTGGACCGGATGGCGGCGCGCGCCTGGGACCTCGGCGTCCGCATCGAGACGCTGTCACGGGTCGACACCCTGCCCGCCGGCGGCCCCGTCGTCGTCGCCACCTCGCTGGAGGCCGCCCGCCGGCTGCTCGGCGACGACTCGCTGACCTGGCCGAGCGGCCGCACGGTGCTGGTCGACCTGGCGGTGCGCACCCGGCGCGGGGACGCGTTCGCCGTGTCCGACCTGGACGCGCCCGGCTGGATCGAGCGGTTCAGCGCGGCCGACCCCACCCTGGCGCCCGCCGGTGAGCAGCTGATCCAGGGGCAGGTCCCGGTCGCCCCGCACGAGTCCCGGGCCGACGGCTCGGCGCGGGCCGGGGAACTGCTCGACCTGGGGTTCCCCGGCTGGCGCGAGCGGGTCACCTGGCGGCGGGAGGCGGTCGCGAGCGGCCGCACCGGGGCGGTGGACCCGCCCGGCACCACCTGGCGCGACCGGCCCGCCGTCGACCGGGGCGACGGCGTGTACCTGGCCGGCGACCAGGTCGCGGCGCCCGGCGTGCTCTCGGAGGTGTCCTTCACCAGCGCTCTCACCGCGGTCTCCCTGGCCCTGGGCCGGCCCAGCCCCGCCCCGGCCCGCTGACCCGGCCGCGTCCCGGCCCCTCGGCCCGCTGACCCGGCCGGGCACCCGGCCCCCGGCTCCCCCTGACCGGGGAGCCCGCCCCGGCCGGTTCCGCCGACCCCGGGATGCGACATGTGCCGATTCATGCTGTTCTGACGGGATGAGTATCACCCGAAAAGGTGAATCCTCCGTCCTGCACCGGCACCCCCGTCCCCGGCACCAGCCCCGCCACGCGCGCCCCTCGGACGCGCACCGCTGGTGGGCGCTGGTGGTGATCGCCATCGCGCAGCTGATGGTGGTGCTGGACGCGACCATCGTGAACATCGCCCTGCCCTCCGCCCAGCGCGACCTGCACATGTCGGACGCCAACCGCCAGTGGGTGATCACCGCCTACACCCTCGCGTTCGGCGGGCTGCTCCTGCTGGGCGGACGCATCGCCGACCTGGCCGGGCGCAAACGCACGTTCGTCATCGGGCTCGTCGGCTTCGCCGCCGCCTCCGCGTTCGGCGGCGCGGCCACGTCCTCGGGCCTGCTCTTCGGCGCGCGGGCCCTGCAGGGCGCCTTCGCCGCCGTCCTGGCGCCCTCCGCGCTCTCCCTGCTGACCACGACCTTCACCGATCCGCGCGAGCGGGGGAAGGCGTTCGGGATCTACGGCGCGCTCGCGGGCAGCGGCTCGGCGATCGGTTTCATCCTCGGCGGCCTGCTGACCGAGTACCTGGACTGGCGCTGGTGCCTGTACGTCAACGTGCCCATCGCCGTCGTCGCCGTGCTCGGCGCGTTCGCGCTGCTGCACGAGCGGCCGGGGCACGCCGGTGCCCGGCTGGACGTGCCGGGCGCGGTGCTGGGCTGCGGCGGTCTGGTGGCCGTCGTCTACGGCTTCAGCGAGGCGCAGCCGCGCGGCTGGACGGACGCGCTGGTGCTGGCCCTGTTCGCGGCGGGCGCGGCGATGCTGGCGGCGTTCGTGTGGTGGCAGACGAGGGCCCCGGTGCCGCTGCTGCCGCTGCACGTCCTGCGCGAGCGCAACCGGGCCGGCTGCTTCCTGACCATGCTGCTGGCCGTGATCGGCATGTTCGGGCTGTTCCTGTTCATGACCTACTACCTGCAGGAGATCCTCGGCTACTCGCCGCTGCGGACCGGGCTCGCCTTCCTGCCGCTGACCGCCGCGATCGTCACCGGCTCCACCCAGATCTCGGCCCGGCTGCTGCACCACGTGGCGCCCCGTGCGCTCATGGTCCCGGGGATGCTGCTGGCGGCCGGCGGCCTGCTGCTGCTGACCCGGCTCACGGTGGCCTCGCGGTACACCAGCGAGGTGCTGCCCGCGCTGCTGCTGATGGGCCTCGGCATGGGCCTGACCTTCATGCCGGTGTTCGCCACCGCCACCGCGGGCGTCGCCGCGCGGGACGCGGGCGTGACCTCGGCGACCGTGAACACCGCGCAGCAGGTGGGCGGTTCGATCGGCACCGCGCTGCTCAACACGGTCGCCATCTCCAGCAGCACCGCGTACATCACCGCGCACCTGCGCGCCCCGGCGGACCGGGCCCGGGTGGTCCCGGAGGGCGTCGTGCACGGCTACACGGTCGCGATCTGGTGGGCGGCGGCCGTCATGCTCCTGGCCGGGCTGGCCGCCGGCCTGATGGTGACGGCCCGCGCGCCCAAGCACACCACGGCTGCGGAGGCGGTACCGGAGTCGGTGGTCCCATGAACCCGCGAGGGGCAGGGAGGGTTCCGAGTTCGCACCCGGAACCCTCCTCCTGCGCACGCTCGCCGGACGGACGCGTGCCCGCGAGGGGCGTGCCCGCGAGGAGGTGCGGCGCGGGGCCCGCGGCGGGCGCGCCTCAGTGCCGTCCCGCCACCCGGTCCGCGAGGCGGGCCAGACGGGAGGAGCGGGCGCTGTGGGTGAGGGCCTCGCGGCGGTCCGCCGTGCGGTAGGTGGCGTACATGCCCTGCACGCCCAGCCAGCGCAGCGGCTCCGGTTCCCACCTGCGGACCTTGTGCCCGACCCAGGGCAGTGCGGTGAGCGCGGTCGCGCCCGCCGCGCCGGAGTCGAGCCGGACCAGGTCGGCCAGGGTGCGGGCGGCCAGGTTGGTGGTGGCGACGCCCGAGCCGACGTAGCCGCCCGCCCAGCCGAGGCCGCTGCCGCGGTCCAGGGTGACGGTAGCGCACCAGTCGCGCGGGACGCCGAGGACACCGGACCAGGCGTGCGTGATCCGCAGCCCGGCCAGGGAGGGGAAGAAGCCGACGAGGATGTCGCGCAGGTCGCGGACGGTCTCCCGCTGGGTGCGGCCGTCGTTGTCGGTGCGCGAGCCGAAGCGGTACGGCACTCCGCGGCCGCCGAGCGCGATACGGCCGTCGGCGGTGCGCTGGGCGTACATGTAGGCGTGCGCCATGTCGCCGAGGGTCTCGCGGCCGTCCCAGCCGAGCGCCGCCCACTGCGCCTCGCTCAGCGGCTCGGTGGCGATCATCGAGGAGTTCATCGGCAGCCAGGTGCGCCGCTGGCCCTTGAGGGAGGCGGTGAAGCCCTCGGTGCAGCGCAGCACGTAGGGGGCGCGGACGGTGCCGTACGGGGTGAGGGCGCGGCGGGGGAGGATCTCGGTGACCGGCGTCGCCTCGTGGATCGTCACGCCCAGCGCCTCCACCACCGCGGCCAGGCCCTTGACCAGTTTGGCCGGGTTCAGTCGGGCGCCGTGCGGGGTCCAGGTGGAGCCGACCGCGTCGGCGACCCGGATCCGCTCGGCCGTCTGCCGGGCGCCGTACAGCTCGCGGTCCTTCTCGCCGTAGGACAGTTCGTGCTCGTGGAAGGCCTTCAGGCGGGCGAGCTGGGCGGGGGTGCGGGCGACCTCCAGGACGCCGCCCTTGTGGACGTCGGCCGCGATGCCCTCCTCGGTGGCGACGCGGATCACCTCGTCCACGGTGTCGTTCATCGCCCGCTGGAGCCGTACGGCGGCCTCGTGGCCGTGCAGTGCCGCGTACCGGTCGCGGCCGGCGACGCCGTTGTAGAGCCAGCCGCCGTTGCGCCCGGAGGCGCCGTAGCCGCAGAACTTCTGCTCCAGCACGGTGATCCGCAGGGACGGATCGGCCTTCTTCAGGTAGTACGCCGTCCACAGTCCCGTGTAGCCGCCGCCGACGATCACCACGTCGGCGCTCGCGTCCCCGGTCAGCGGCTCGCGCACGGCGGGGATGCCGTCGTCCGCGAACCAGAAGGAGATGCCGCCGTTCACGACGCCGCCGTTGCCTGTGCCGCCGCCAGCGGCATTCCTCGCCGAGCTGCTCATGGCCGGACGCTAACGCCTGGTGGGCGCCGGTGTCTCCTTCGGATTCCGTGCTTTTCCGGCGCCCTTGGCCAGCGGCCGGCACCCCAGGCCGATCAGCACGGCGGTGAAATGCCCGAGATCGGTGAAGGTGCGCCCGGCCAGCAGCGGCACCCCGAAGAAGACGAGCACGGCGGCGGCGTACGGATACCGCCAGGGCCTGCGGATCCGGTAGGTCAGCACGCCGGCCACCCCGGCGAGCGCGTAACTGACGCCCACGTCCAGGGTGTCGACCGCCGACGCGGGTGCCATCTGGCGGCCGATCGCCCACAGCAGCGCGCCCTCGCTGATCAGCGTGGCCAGCACGTGCGCGGCCACGCACACCAGCAGCCAGCGCAGGGTGCCCAGCCAGCGCTCGGCCTGCGCGTGGAAGAGCGAGTAGAGGGCGGCGTAGGGCAGCCAGCGCCCGCTCGGGATCCACATCGCGCTGGCGAAGAGCACCCGCACCGGGTTGTCCGACAGCTCGTGGATGTTCGTCGACCGCTGCCGCAGGAAGTCCTCCTCGAAATCCGGCGACATGCGGTGCAGGGCGACGGTGGTGACGAACAGGACCAGCAGCCAGACGTACGTCCCCGGGGCGGCGCGCACGTACGCCGCCACCGCCCCGAGCCCGCGCCGAAACCGGATGACCCCGCTCACACCGGCCAGTATGGTCGGCCCCGTGATCGAGGTGCCCGCCGAGCTGGCCGCTGCGCAGGAGAAGTTCAACGGCGCGGCGGGCCGGGCCTTCGTCGCCGGACTGCCCGAGCGGGCGGAGCGCTTCCTCGCGCACTGGGACCTGCGCCTGGACGGCCCGCCGATGCACGGGGTGTGCGCGCTGGTCCTTCCGGTGGTACGGGCCGGGGGCACCCCCTGCTCGCCGGAGCCCGGGGGAGGGACGCCGGCCGCGCTCAAGCTCCAGCCGCTGGACGAGGAGAGCGCGGGCGAGCCGGTCGCGCTGCGCGCCTGGGACGGCGACGGGGCCGTACGGCTGCTGGAACACGACCCGCCCACCTGCACCCTGCTCCTCGAACGGCTGGACGAATCCCGGATGCTCTCGGCGCTGCCGGACAGCCGCGCGGCCGTCGAGGTGATCGGCGCGCTCCTCGCGCGGCTCACCTCCGTGGCCGCCCCGGCGGGAGTGCGGCGGCTGGGTGACATCGCGCAGGCGATGCTGGAGCAGGCGCCGTGGGCGCTGCCGCGCGTGCCGGACACCGCCGACCGGCGGCTGCTCGCCGACTGCGCGGCGGCCGTGCGCGAGGTCGCCGGCGCCCCCGGCGACCGGCTGCTGCACTGGGACCTGCACTACGACAACGTGCTCGCCGCCGACCGCGAGCCCTGGCTCGCCATCGACCCCAAGCCGCTCGCCGGCGATCCCGGCTTCGACCTGATGCCCGCGCTCGGCAACCGCTACGACCCCGCCGAGACCCTGTGGCGCTTCGACGCGCTGACCGCGCGGCTCGGCCTGGACAGGGAGCGGGCGCGCGCCTGGACGCTCGGACGCGTGCTCCAGAACTGCCTGTGGGAGATCGAGGACGGCCGTCCCCTGGAGGCCGCGCAACTGGAGATCGGCCGGGCGCTGCGCGTCTGAGACGGGCGCCGGGGAAGCGGTCGCGCCGCACCCCCGGGCCGGGCACCCCGCACGTGGACGAGCGGACGCCCTGCGCACCTGGAGCGGGCGCCGGTCCCAGCGAGGCCCTGCGTGCCTGGAGCGGGCGACGTGCGGGAGGGGTTCGCGGGCGCGGGGCGCCGTCGCGCGGGGGTGACACGCCGCCGGATGGCCCATCGGGCAGTCCAGCGGGTCATCAGGTCATAGCGTACAGAATATGACGAAACGCCACATCTCCCTGCTGGTATGCGCCGCGGCACTCGTCGGCTCCGGCGTGGCCGCCGCCGCGCCGGTCTCGGTGCCGGCGACGCACCTGGTCCACCCCGGGGAATCGATCCAGAAGGCGGTGGACGCCTCGCGGCCCGGCGACACCGTGCTGGTGATGCCCGGCACCTACCACCAGAGCGTCAAGATCACGACGCCCGGCCTGACCCTGCGCGGCACCGGCCGCTCCACCGTCCTGAAGCCGGCCGCGAAGGCCACGGACGACTGCGGCAAGCGCGGCAACGGCATCTGCGTGGCGGGCACCAAGTCCAAGCGCCTCATGGGTGTCACCGTCTCCCACCTGATCCTGACCGGCTACTCCCGCGCCGGCCTGGTCTCCGTGGGCGCCGACGGACTGACCGTCCGGCACGTGACCTCCGACAGGAACGGCGTCTGGGGCTTCGCCGAGGAACGCTCCGAGCACAGCACCTACGAGCGGGACGTCGCCCGGGACAACGGCGACGCGGGCATCTTCCTCGCCAACACCATCACCGCCGAACAGGGCGCCGCCGACTCCAAGGAGACGCTGGTCGCGCACAACCTGCTGGCGGGCAACCGGATCGGGGTCACCGTCCGCCGGCTGCGCAACCTCACCGTCGCCGCCAACGAGGTCACCGGCAACTGCGCGGGCGTCTTCGTCGTCGGCGACGAGAACAAGCCGAAGGCCGGCGCGCTGACCGTGCGCGACAACCGCGTCCTGCGGAACAACAAGTACTGCGCCAAGACCGACCGGCTGCCCTTCCTGCAGGGCTCCGGCATCGTCCTGACCGGCGCGGAGAAGAGCGAGGTCACCGGGAACCTGGTCACCGGGAACTCGGGCACGTCCCCGCTGTCCGGCGGCATCGTCCTGTTCAAGAGCTTCGTCGGCGCCACCAACGACGACAACCGGATCACCGGCAATTCGGTGACCGGCAACGCCCCCGCCGACCTGGTCAACCAGGAGAGCACCAAGCGCGGCAACACCTTCCAGCGCAACTCCTGCCGGGCCTCCAGGCCCGCGGGGCTGTGCTGAACCGCCGCACTCCGATCCGCACCACCAACGCCACCAGCGCCACCAGCACACCCCCGATGGAAGGAAGGCGGCACATGACGACCGCTCAGACCGCCCCACCGCCGTCCATGCGGCTCAGGGAGCTCGTGTTCGGGGCGGCATGTGCCGCCGCCCTGCGCGCCGCGGCCCGCCTCGGCGTCGCCGACGCACTCGGCGAGACCCCCCTGACCGCCGAGGACCTCGCCGCCGCGGTGAAGACCGAACCCAAGCCGCTGGGCCGCCTGCTGCGAGCCCTGACCTGCTACGGCGTCTTCGAAGAGCGCCCCGACGGCACCTTCGCGCACACCGACATGTCCCGGCTGCTGCGCGAGGACGACCCGGGCAGCCTGCGCAACATCTCCCTGTGGTGCACCGAACCGTGGACCTGGGACGCCTGGCCGAAGCTCGACGAGGCCGTGCGCACCGGCCGCAACGTCGTCGAGGACCTGTACGGCAAGGAGTTCTTCGTCTACCTCAACGAGGACGCCCCCGAGTCGGCGGACGTCTTCAACCGGGCCATGACGACCTCCAGCAAGCAGTCCGCCCGCGACGTCGCCGAACTCCTCGACCTGTCCGGCGCCGCCTCGGTCGCCGACATCGGCGGCGGCCAGGGCCATGTGGTGGCCAGCCTGCTGGAGAAGTACCCGCGGATGCACGGCACCCTGATGGACCTGCCGCGCGTCGTCGACAACGCCGACCCGCGGCTGCGCGAGGGCGGCGCGCTCGCGGACCGCGTGAGCATCGTGCCCGGCGACTGCCGCGAGGCCGTCCCGGTCCACGCCGACGTCTACATCATCAAGAACATCCTGGAGTGGGACGACGACTCCACCGCCCGCTGCCTGCGCAACGTCATGCAGGCCGGCGGCGCCAAGGCACGGGTCGTCGTCATCGAGAACCTCGTCGACGACACGCCCTCGATGCGGTTCAGCACCGCCATGGACCTGCTGCTGCTGCTCAACGTCGGCGGCGCCAAGCACACCACGCGGTCCATGGTGACCCGCCTGGAGGCGGCCGGCCTGGTCATCGACGACATCAGCCCGGTCAACCCCTACCTGCACGCCTTCGACTGCACCGTCCCCGCCTGACCCACCCCGGCACCCCTGCGACGACGGCCGCCGGGCCCGCGACCTCGCGGGCTCGGCGGCCGTTGTCCGTCCGTCGCACGACGTCCCCGTACGGCCTCCCGTACGACGTCCCCGTACGGCCTCCCGTACGGGACTCCTGGTGTCGTCCCGGCCGCGTCAGCCGCGGCCGTCGCGCTCCCAGAGGTAGAAGCGCCGCGCCATCGCGTCCTTCGGCGAACGCCACGTCTCGGGGTCGTACGCGCTCACGTACGACGACAGCCGCTCGCTGATGCCCCGGAACTCGGGGTGTCCCGCCACCTTGGCGATGGCCGGGCCCGGGTCCCGGTCGGCCTCCACGAGGTGCATGTACACATCGCCGAACTGGAAGAGGCTGCGCCGGGTGACGCCCACGAGGTGCGGCAGCTCCCCCCGGTCGGACTCCTCGAAGATCTTGGCGATGTCCGGGGCCGAGCCCGGGGCCATCCGGGCCACGATCAGGGCCTGGTGCATGATCCGCTCCTGTCGTCCGGTCCGGCTCAGTCGGTGCTCAGGACCGGCTCGGGCCGCCGCCCGGCCGCCGCGGCCTGCTCGACCTTGTCCCGGATGAGCGCCATCTGGACCTTGGAGTTCTTGTTGATGTTGTCGGTCATCCAGTCGTCGTCCACCGGCGCCTCCGGCTTCATCGCGAAGTCCTGGGTCCACACCATCCGGGTGCCGCCCGGGACCTCCTCGTAGGCCCAGTGGATGTCCATGTGGGCGAACGGCCCGGTCTCCACCCGGCGCGCCTTCACGGTGAGCGTGGCCCGGTCCGGCTCACGCTCGGAGACCCAGCTCCACACGGTGCCGTTCTCGTCGGGGTGCATGGTCAGCCGGAAGGTGCACTTGGCGCCCTCCTGCTTCAGGATCTCCGCGGAGGCGTACTCGCTGAACAGCTGCGGCCACTTCTCCACGTCGTTGGTCATCTCCCACACCAGGTCCACCGGTGCGGCGATGGTGATCTCGTTCTGCGTGTGTCCCGCCATTTCAGGCTCCTGCCAGAAGGGTGCTGTTGACGAGGTCGAGGAACTTCCGGGGCGTCTTGCAGCGCTCCGCGTCGGCCGGCATCGGCATGCCGTGCCGGTTCTCCAGTTCGCCCACGATGCCGAGCAGGCCGAGCGAGTCGATGCCGAGCTCGTCGAAGCCGGTGTCGGCCCGGTCCGTCAGTTCCTCGGGGCTGACGGTGATGCCGGCGGCCTTCTTCATGAGTTCGGACAGTTCTTCCACGGTGATTCGGTCACTCATGCGGGTTCCTCTCCTTGTTGCTCCCGGCGTGAAGCTCCCGGCGCCACCAGACCCTGGCGTCAGGACCTAGGGGGCGTCGGCGGTGCCGTGCCGCAGCACCAGCGCCGAGTTCGAGCCCATGAGCCCCCGGCCCAGGACCAGTGCCGTGCGCACCTGTGCGGCACGCGCACGGCCGGTCACCAGATCGAGGTCATGGCAGATGTCGAAGACATTGGGGGTGGGCGGGATCAGACCGTGCTCCATCGAGAGCACCGCCGCCGCCGCGTCCAGCACCGGGGCCGCGCAGTACGCCCGTCCGGTACCGGTCTTGGGCGCCGTCACCGGCACCCGCCGTCCGTGCGCGCCGAGCGCGTCGGCGATCGCCAGCGCCTCCGCCCGGTCCGCCTCGGGCACACCGAGCGCGTCCGCGAAGACCACGTCGACCTCCTCCGGGGCGCAGTCCGCGTCCACCAGGGCCGCACGGATCGCCTCCGCCAGCCCCTGCCGGGACAGCTCCCAGCGGGAGGCGCCCGTGAAGGTGGCCGCGTGCCCGGCCACGGTCGCCCGTACCGGCACGCCCCGCTCCCGGGCCGACTGCGCCGCCTCCACGACGAGCATCGCGCCGCCCTCGGCGGGCACGAACCCGCACGCCGCCTCGGTGAACGGCCGGTACGCCCGCTCCGGATCGGCCACCGGGCTCAGTTCGCGGTAGCCGAGCTGGCACACCACCGAGTACGGGGCCAGCGGCGCCTCCGTCGAGCCGGCCACGATCACGTCCGTACCGCGCCGCACGGCACGCGCCGCGTGCGCGAGGGCGTCGAGACCGCCGGCCTCGTCGGCGGCCACCACCGAGCACGGCCCCTTGAACCCGCGCCGGATGGAGATCTGGCCCGTGCTGGCCGCGTAGAACCAGGCGATCGACTGCCACGGGCCGACGTACCGCCTGCCCTTGCCCCACAGCTTCTGCAGCTCCCGCTGGCCGAACTCGCCGCCGCCCGACCCGGCCGCCGTCACCACGCCCGCCGAGAACGGCGCCTCGTCAGTGTCGGCCCGGCCCAGCCGGGCGTCCTCCAGCGCCGCGTCGGCCGCCGCCATCGCGAAGTGCGTGAACCGGTCGGTCTGCACGAGGTAGCGCTCCTCGACCGTCTCCGACGGGTCGAAGGACCGCACCTCGCCCGCCACCTTCAGCGGCAGCCGCTCGCAGCCCTCGCGCGTGACCCGGCCGAGGACGCTCACACCCTCCTGCGTGGACTTCCAGAAGGTCTCGGTGCTGTTTCCGTTGGGCGCCACGACACCGATGCCGGTGACGGCCGCCCGCCGTTTCGCGGGTGCGCTCATAGCGTCCTCTCCCTCTGCCGGGTCAGGATCACCGCGGACTGGAAACCGCCGAACCCGCTGCCCACGGAGAGCACGCTGTCCAGCTTCCGTTCCCGGGCGACCCGCGGGACGTAGTCCAGGTCGCACTCGGGGTCCGGGGTCGTGTAGTTCGCCGTCGGCGGGACCACCTGGTGGGCCAGCGCCAGCACGCAGGCCACCACCTCGATCGCCCCGATCGCGCCCAGCGAGTGACCCACCATCGACTTGATGGAACTCATCGGCGTGTCGTAGGCGTGGTGGCCCAGCGCCCGCTTCACCGCGGCCGTCTCGTGCCGGTCGTTCTGCCGGGTGCCGGAACCGTGCGCGTTCACGTAGCCGATCGCGGTGGCGTCCAGCCGGGCGTGGTCCAGCGCCGTCTCGATGGCCCGCGCCATCTCCAGGCCCTCACTGGTCAGACCCGTCATGTGGTACGCGTTGCCGAACGTCGCGTAGCCGCTCAGCTCGCAGTACACGTGCGCACCGCGCGCCCGGGCGTGCTCCAGCTCCTCCAGGACCAGCACCGCGCCGCCCTCGCCCATGACGAACCCGTCACGGTCGTTGTCGAAGGGCCGCGAGGCGTGCGCCGGGTCGTCGTTGTTCGGCGACGTGGCCTTGATCGCGTCGAAGCACGCCATCGTGATCGGCGATATCGGCGAGTCCGACGCACCGGCTATGCAGATGTCGGCCCGGCCCTCCTCCACGGTGTGCAGCGCGTACCCGACCGCGTCGAGACCGGAGGTGCAGCCCGTCGAGACGGTCTGCACCGGCCCGCGCGCCCCGAACCGCTCCGCCACCGTCGAGGCCAGCGTGCTCGGCGTGAACGCCCGCTCCAGATACGGCTGCGCCCGCTCGTGGTCCACGTCCCAGCGCTCACCGCCATGGCTGACCAGGACGTAGTCGCTCTCCAGCCGGGTGGTGCCGCCCACCGCGGTGCCCAGCGAGACCCCGACCCGCCACGGGTTCTCCGCGGCGAAGTCGAGTCCGGAGTCCCGTACCGCTTCCTGCCCGGCGGCGAGCGCGAACTGGATGTAGCGGTCGCAGCGCGCCACCTGGTCCTCGGACAGCCCCGCGGCCACCGGGTCGAAGTCGCACTCCGCGGCGATCTGCGACCGCAGGCCGGACGGGTCGAAGAACGTGATGCCCCGCGTCGCCGTCCGCCCGTTGGCCAGCAGGTCCCAGAACGCCGGCGCGCCGATCCCGCCCGGCGCCACGATGCCTATGCCGGTGACCGCCACCCGCCTGGTCATGAGCGGACCTCGGCCGCGTCGGCCTGCACCGCCACCGGCTCCCCGGCCCCGGCCGGCACCGCCTCCGTGCCCTCGGTGTCCACGTGCCCGAGCTGCGGGCGCGGCGCCAGCGGTCCGAGGTGGAAGACGATCCGCGCCTCCACCTTGCCCACGTTGCGGAAACGGTGGCGCATGTAGGCCGGGATCATCAGCCCCTGCTCGGGCCTGAGCGGGTGCGGCTCGCCGTCCAGGTCCACCTCCAGGTCGCCGCAGACGACGTACACGAACTCCTCGGAGTACGGGTGGTAGTGCTCCCCGATGCGGTCACCGGGCTGCACGATGGCCACCCCCATGAAACCGCTGGTGGAGCCCACCGTGGCCGGGGTGAGCATGGCGCGCAGATCGCCTCCGCGCCTGGTGTTGGGCTCGGTGTCGCTGAGATCCACGATCTTGGGCCTGGCTTTGATCACGTCGTTCCTCCGGTGGTGTGTACGTCGGCTGAAGGGAAACGTCAGGCGTCCGGCGCGGACCGGCGGTCGGTGACGAGGTCCATCCGGGCGAGGTCGAGCAGCCGCGCCAGGTCGCCGTCCTTCTTCGCCGCGCCCTCGTCGAGCAGCGTCGTCAGCTCAGAGACCTGCGCGGAGTCCGCCAGCCCCAGCGCCGAGGCCGGGTCCGCGTCCAGACCGTCCCGCACATCGATCAGGCGTACGACCACGTCGTCCCGCTCGAAGACCGTGCTGCGCAGCACCGGGCTGGCCGGGTCGTCCGCCGCCCGCTCGTCGTGCTGGGCCAGCAGCTCCGCCAGGCGCATGCCCATGCCCGGCCGCGCCGGGTAGTACAGCGCGTGCCGCTGCGCCCGCTCGTCGTCCTGGCCGCTCGTCACGTGGTGCACGGCCGGCAGCGCCGCCCGGGTGAAGAACACCCGCACCGACTCCTGGTCGGCGAAGTCCCGCTCCTGCTCCAGGTACGGGTTGATGGCCTCCTCCACCGCCCGGATCTCCGGCTGCCGCGCCACGTGCCGGAGCGCCGCCAGCAGGTCACCGCGCACCTCGATGGCGCGCACCACACGGTTGCCGTGCATGAACAGCGACGTACGGCACAGCCGGGTCGTGTCGTCCACCCGCGCCTGCGGCGACTCGTAGTTCGCCAGCAGCTCGGCGACCTTCTTCTCGCTGCCCGGCTTCACCGTGAACGTCAGCGCGTGCCGGATCACACCGTCACCGATCCGCGGCGACGTCTGCAGCTGCCGCTCACCCGACACGGCGCGGGCCGCCTCCCCGCCGGTCTCCCGGACGATGTGGAAACGCAGCGACCGGGTGTCCCGGATGCAGCTGTGCATCGGCTGCACCATCCGCACGTGCTCCTCGCTGTTCACCCACGCGAGGAACGGCGGCGCGCTCTCCCACTCGCTCGTGATCAGCCACTGGGAAGGGTTCTCGATCGACTGGCACAGCTGGTCGCTGACGTGCCCGGGAACGGACGAGACCTGCTTGCCCATCTCCTCGTACGCCTCCAGGAACTGCTGCTGGGCGCCGTCGTAGACGTCCACCAGCAGGACGACCCGGAGCCGGGAGCCGTCGAACACGGACTGGGAGACACGTTTCGAGGCCTGCTGCTCGGTGGGTTCTGAAACACGCTCAGAGATGGCGGTCATCTGCGTACGTCTCCTTGACGGGACTCGGTGACGGGCTCTAGGGGGGTGCGCGGAACTGACGGCCTGCCACGCATGACACGACGTCAGCCTGATCTCGATCCTGAGCCGCCCGCGATCAGTGCGCGACTCGTATGAACCACGCGGGTGATCACACGGGTGATTGCCCCCGCGAACGCACGCGGACCGGCCCCGCGCCGGGCATGGAGACACCGACGGACACCGACCCGCCCGCGCCCCGCGCGCCCCCACACCGCACACCGCCCCAGGAGGCATCGATGCACCAAGAAGCCGACCACCGGGTACCCGTCCTCATCGTCGGCGGCTCCCTGGTGGGCCTGTCCACCTCGCTGTTCCTGGGCCGCCTCGGCGTGCCGCACCTGCTCGTCGAGCGGCACTCCGGCACCTCCATCCACCCCCGCGGACGCGGCAACAACGTGCGCACCATGGAGCTGTTCCGGGTGGCCGGCATCGAGGACGCCATCAAGGACGCGGCGGCGCTCCTCGCCGGCAACCACGGCATCCTCCAGACCCCCACCCTCGTCGGCGACGCCGGCGAATGGCTCTTCAAGCACATCGACCCGGGCGGCGGCATGGCGAGGTTCAGCCCCACCGGCTGGTGCCTGTGCAGCCAGAACGACCTCGAACCCGTCCTCCTGGAAGGCGCCCGCGCCCTCGGCGGCGACCTGCGCTACTCCCACGAGATGGAGACCTTCGGGCAGGACGCCGACGGCGTCACCGCCACCGTCCGCGACCGCGCCACCGACGAGCGGTACACGGTCCGCGCCGACTACCTCGTCGCCGCCGACGGCCCCCGCAGCCCCGTCCGCCGCCACCTGGGCATCGGCCAGTCCGGGCCCGGCGACCTCTTCGCCAACGTCAGCGTCACCTTCCGCTCCAAACTCCTCGCCGACGTCGTGGGCGAGCGCCGCTTCATCTGCTGTTACCTCACCGACCCCGAGGCGGACGGCGCCCTGCTGCCCGTCGACAACAAGGAGCACTGGGTCTTCCACGCCCCCTGGCACCCCGAGCACGGCGAGACCCTCGACGAGTTCACCGAGGAACGCCTCCAGCGGCACATCCGGCGCGCCGTCGGCGTCCCCGACCTCGACGTCGAGATCACCGGCAAGGCCTCCTGGCGCGCCGCCGAACGCGTCGCCGAGCACTACGGCGCCGGCCGCGTCTTCCTCGCCGGCGACTCCGCCCACGAGATGTCCCCCACCGGCGCCTTCGGCTCCAACACCGGCATCCAGGACGCGCACAACCTGGCCTGGAAACTCGCCGCCGTCCTGCAGGGCTGGGCCGGGCCCGGCCTGCTGGACACCTACGACAGCGAACGCCGGCCCGTCGCCACCGCCACCAGCGCCCGCGCCTCCGCCCGCTCCGTCGAACACAGCCACCCCGGCTTCGCGCCCGCACCCGGCATCGGCGGCGGCAAACGCGGCGGCATCCTCAACGTCGTCCTCGGCTACCGCTACCCCGACGGCGCCGTCGTCGGCGCCGACCCCGGCCAGGACGCCGTCCCCGACACGATGCGCCTGACCGGCGAACCCGGCACCCGCGCACCCCACCTGTGGGTGCACCGCTCCGGCACCCGCGTCTCCACCCTCGACCTGTACGAACGCACCCTCGTGCTGCTCAGCGACGCCGGGTCCAGGACCGACTGGCACACGGCGGCCCAGCGCATCGCGCAGTCCGGGATCCCCCTGAACTCCTACCGCTTCGGTGCCGACCTCACCTGTGCCGAGCAGAGCGGCCCGGACTCCCCGCCCTGCGACTGGGCCGGCACGCACGGCACCACCGCCGACGGCGCCGTCCTCGTCCGCCCCGACGGTTTCGTCGCCTGGCGCGCCCCCGGCCCCGTGCCGGACCCGGAGGGAGTGCTCCGGGAGGTCCTCGCGGCCCTGCTGCGGACCACCTGACCCCAGCCGCTCACGCCGCACGGAAAAGGCCAGGTCAGACAGAGTCTGACCTGGCCTTTCGCGAGCCCCCTGTCGGATTCGAACCGACGACCTACGCATTACAAGTGCGTTGCTCTGGCCAGCTGAGCTAAGGAGGCGTGCTGGGTCGTGCCCGTGCAGTGTACCCAGGTCGCCGCCGCGCCCCCTCGAAAATTTCCGCGAAGTTCACACCCCTCCACCTACTGACAGAGCAGGTGAACGCCAGGTACCGTCCTGTGCCAGTTCACTCTTGTGGACCACGCGAGCACCAGGACGGACCATCCGGCGGGGCATTCCCCGGAGCATCCGTCGTGGCAACCGCCTTCCTACTCGGATCGTCCGGCACGTTCCTGCCGGTAGAAGGGGGCCCATTCACCATGGCCACTGTGCAGTTCGACAAGGCGACCCGGATCTACCCGGGTTCCGAGAAGCCCGCCGTCGACGCCCTGGAGATCGACATCGCGGACGGCGAGTTCCTCGTCCTGGTCGGCCCGTCCGGCTGCGGCAAGTCCACCTCGCTGCGCATGCTCGCGGGGCTCGAGGACGTCAACGGCGGTGCCATCCGCATCGGTGACCGTGACGTCACCCATCTGCCGCCGAAGGACCGGGACATCGCCATGGTGTTCCAGAACTACGCCCTCTACCCGCACATGACGGTCGCCGACAACATGGGCTTCGCGCTCAAGATCGCCGGTGTCAACAAGGCGGAGATCCGGCAGAAGGTCGAGGAGGCCGCGAAGATCCTCGACCTGAGCGAGTACCTGGACCGCAAGCCGAAGGCGCTCTCCGGCGGTCAGCGCCAGCGTGTCGCCATGGGCCGCGCGATCGTGCGTGAGCCGCAGGTGTTCCTCATGGACGAGCCGCTGTCCAACCTGGACGCCAAGCTGCGTGTGTCCACCCGTACGCAGATCGCCTCCCTGCAGCGCCGCCTCGGCATCACCACCGTCTACGTCACCCACGACCAGGTCGAGGCCATGACCATGGGCGACCGGGTCGCGGTCCTCAAGGACGGTCTGCTCCAGCAGGTCGACTCGCCGCGCAACATGTACGACAAGCCCGCCAACCTCTTCGTCGCCGGCTTCATCGGCTCGCCCGCCATGAACCTGGTCGAGGTGCCGATCACCGACGGCGGTGTGAAGTTCGGCAACAGCGTCGTGCCCGTCAACCGGGACGCGCTCAAGGCCGCCGCCGACAAGGGCGACCGTACGGTCACCGTGGGCGTGCGCCCCGAGCACTTCGACGTGGTCGAGCACAACGGCGGCGCCGCGGCCGCCCTGACCAAGGACAGCGCCGACGCCCCGGCCGGTCTCGCCGTCTCCGTCAACGTGGTCGAGGAGACCGGCGCGGACGGGTACATCTACGGCACCGTCGAGGTCGGCGGCGAGCAGAAGGACCTCGTCGTCCGCGTCAGCAGCCGTTCGGTCCCGGAGAAGGGCGCCACCGTGCACGTCGTGCCGCGGCCGGGCGAGACCCACGTGTTCTCCACCTCGACCGGCGACCGCCTGACGGACTGAGGCACCGCGCCCGGTGCGACGACGCACCGGCGCACTGACGCCTTACGGCTGAAACCCCGGGAATGACCCGGGGGATTCACCCGAGTTGACGAGAAGGGCCCCGCGAACTGCTGCGGGGCCCTTCTCGCCGTCTCCGGCCCCGTCGCGCATCACCCGGACACAGGGGACGTTTCGAGCAGTGTGCGTCAACACACCACCCGGAGAAGGGCAGCACACCGTCCCCCGAACAGGTGACTAAATGTCGCCAAATCATCACCGGGCGCTACCCTCACTCGCGTGAAGCACTCCACCACGCAACCCACGCGACGCGGCCGGGGCCCCGCCCGCCGGATCGGCCGCTCCCTCGCCCTCGTCCTGCCCGTCGTCCTGGTGCTCTCCGGGACCCTCGCGGTCACCCGAGTCAACTGGTCGGGGAACCCCTCGAACTCGGTGCTCACCGCGTCCGACCTGTCCGCGCCCGGCACCGCGGCCCACCCCCGGGCCCCGCAGGACGTCCTCCGGGACCACCTGCTGACGGAGTTGCAGGAGAAGGACCCGGGCGTCGCGCTCACCCACCTCCAGGAGGCGGTCGACGAACGCCCCTCGCTGGCCGGGCACTGCGCCTCGATCGCCCGCACCCTCGGCCGCGCCGCGGTCCGCATCTACGGGCCCGCCCGCGCCCAGTCCTACGCCCGGCCCGTCTGCGACACCTCCTACGCCTCCGGGGTCCTCGCCGCCCACAGCTGAGCGCACCGGCCCGGGAGGGTGGAGGACCCGGGCCCGGGATCGGGGCCCGGGTTCCTGGACCGACATCCGAGGTCCCGGGCCGAGGTCCGAGGCCGAGGCCCGGGTTCCCGGGCCGGGGGCCGGACTGCGCTCAGCCCCCCTCCGGACGCCCGCCCGTGCCTCACGCGGACGCGGCTCGCGCGGCGCGCGGACGCAGCTCGGGCCTCACGCGGACCCCGCTCAGGCCTCACGCCGGACCTCCCACAGGCTCTCGCACCCGTTCCGCGCATGCCTCCCGCCGACCCGGCGCAGCGCCTCCCGCGGGCCGTCCGGGAGGACTCCCGCCCCCGCCGGGGCAGCCGCGCGGTCCCCGCCGGGGTGCCACGTACAGTTCGGGCATGACCCATCCGAATGCGGCGTCCCGCCCCACACAAGCCGTCGTGCTGGCCGGTGGCCAGGGCTCCCGGCTGCGCCCCTACACCGACGACCGGCCCAAGCCGATGGTCGAGATCCCCGGCACGGGCACCCCGATCATCGGTCACCAGCTCGCCTGGCTCGCCGAGGAGGGCGTCACCGACGTGGTGGTCTCCTGCGGCCACCTCGCCGAAGTGCTGCAGGAGTGGCTGAAGACGGCACAGCTGCCCGTCAAGGTGACCACGGTCGTGGAGTCGGAACCCCTCGGCCGGGGCGGCGGCCTCAAGTTCGCCGCCGCGCACCTCCCCCACCCCGAGCGCTCCTGGTACGCCACCAACGGCGACATCTGGACCCGCTTCTCGCTGCGCGACATGGCGGACTTCCACACCGAGCGGGACGCGGTCGCGACCCTCGCGCTGGCCCGGCCGCGCATCCCGTGGGGCGCCGTGCAGACGGACGGCTTCGGTCACATCACGGACTTCATCGAGGCTCCCCCGTCGACCTTCGAGATCAACGCGGGCGTCTACGTCTTCTCGCCCGAGTTCGCCTCACTGCTCCCGGAGCGCGGCGACCACGAGCGCACCACGTTCCCCCGGCTGGCCCGCGAGCGGCGGCTGGCCGGCTTCCCGATCCCGCAGGGCGCCTACTGGCGTGCCATCGACACCGCCAAGGACCTCACCGAGGCCGCCAAGGAGCTTTCCGCGCCGCGCAGGTGACGTCGGCGCGGGTGACGTGCCGAAGGACGGCGAGGGCCCCGCACCGTGCACGGATCGTGCCGGGTGCGGGGCCCTTGCGCGCAGGCGGGTCCCGTTGTGGTGCGGGCCCCTGTGCGCGGCAGCACAGGGGCCGCTGCCCCGGGATTCAGCCCAGCAGGCCCCCCACCAGGCCGGGCTGACCGGTGGAGGAGCTGCCGCCGGCGGAGCCGGAGGGCTGGGTGTCGCCGCCGGAGCCGCCCGAGCCGCCCGAGCCCGTACCGCCGGTGGCGGAGCCGCCGGAGGCCGGTCCCGAGCTGGTGCTGGGCGCGTGCTGGGCCGGGGCGGAGTGGCGCGGCGGGACCCAGCCGCCCGTGCCCTGGGTCTGGCTGGGCGACCCGCCCGTGGCCGCGCCGCTCTCACGGGCGGCGCCCGGCGCGGTGGCGGGGCCGCCGGTCGGGCCGGCTGTGCCGTGGTGGCTGGGCGAGGTGGAGGCCGACGGGGACCCGCGGTGCGCGGGACCCGTGCCCGTGCCGGTGCCGGACCGCTGCGGGAGCGGCGAGCCGGGCAGCTGGTTGCGCGGGGCCTCGCCGGGCCCCGGCACGACCACGCTGCCGGCGCCGCGCACCGCCCCGCCGAGCAGCGAGCCGATGAGCAGGGTGAGCCCGGTGACGACGACGGTGAGCAGCGCGCCGCGCCGCAGCACGTACCGGCGCAGGTCCCAGATGTCGGAGCGGGGACCGAGCCGCCGCCAGGCGGAGGCCGCGAGCCGGCCGTCGACGGAGTAGACGGGGGCGCCGGCGATGACCAGCGGGGACCAGGCGGCGAGGTAGATGATGTCCGGGGCGTCGTAGACCGGGACGGTGCGCCAGCTGACGGTGACGATGAGCGCGGCCGACAGCAGTCCGCCGACCACCGCCGCGACCCGCTGCCAGCAGCCCAGGACCGTCAGGACACCGACGATGACCTGGAGGAAGGCGATGACGAGACCGGAGCCGACCGGGTGCTGGAGGGCGAACTGGCGCAGCGGTTCGGCCACTTCCCAGGGGTGCAGCGCGGTGAGCCACTTGACCATGGAGCCGCGCTTGCCGCCGTCGAAGTAGAGCGGGTCGCACAGCTTGCCCATCCCGGCGTAGACGGAGATGAAGCCGAGGAAGATGCGCAGCGGGAGGAGGACGACGCCGAGGTTCATCCGGCGGCCCGGGTAGTAGGCGTGGCGGGCCGGGTCGTCGCCGTGCCGCCTGCCCCGGCGGCGCCGGGCGCCGGGGGCGGTGGCCTCGCGGGCGTCCGGGTCGTCGTCGTAGGCGTGGCCGTCGGGGTCGTCGTAGGCGTAGCCGCCGTAGCCGTGGGCCGGCCGGGGGTGGCCGTAGGGCGGGTGGCCGCCGTACCCGGGGTCGCCGTACGCGGTCTCCTCGTAGGCGCTGCCCGCGGTGCGCATCTGCGGCAGCAGCCGGGTCTCGCCGGGCTCCGGGCCGCGCTGGGCTCCGACGACGGGGGTCTCGACGGTCCGGTCGAGGTCGTCGTAGCCGGCCGGGCGGTACCCCGGGGCGGCGTCGACGCGCGGGATGACCTGGGTCGCTCCGGCGTCGCCGGACGGCTCCTCGGTGTGGCGCACGCTGCCGCTGCGGACGGCCTGGAGGAGGCGGTGGGCGCCGGTGTCGTCGGGGGCGGACCGGCCGCTCCAGACGAGCGGCCGGCGGTGGGCGGCCCCGGCCCGGCCCGCCGTGCCGGCGGCGGGGACGCGGACGGTGGGGTCGGTGACGCTCGGGTGCCGGGCGACCCGCGGGGACAGGGTGCGCCGCGAGGCGGCGCCCAACTGCACGCGGAAGCTCGCGTGAGTGACGATGACCTGCGCCGGATCGCTCGGCACCTTCACCATGCTCAGCGCGGGAGCGTCGTCGTATCCCGACGAGCGGTCCCCCGTGGGTGTGCGGGGTGTTCTGGTGTCCACACTCATCTAACCGAGTGATGGGGAGTTAGGACACTGCCTTGACCCGCCGGATCTGTCCGGACCGCGTCAAACATGCACCGGATGGGGGGATTTACCCGGCCGGGTGTACGCACGAACACCCGTTCGGATGTTTCCGGGAGGCGTCCGGGTGCGGGCCCCGGCCGGGCGCTGCCGCCCGGCCGGGCACCGCGGTCAGCCGCGCCTGCGCGCCGCCTCGTAGAGGACGATCCCGGCCGCGACACCGGCGTTCAGCGACTCCGCGCCGCCGGGCATCGGGATCCGCACCCGGAAGTCGCAGGTCTCCCCGACGAGCCGGGACAGGCCCTTGCCCTCGCTGCCGACGACGATGACGACCGGCCCTTCCAGGGCCTCCAGTTCGCCCACTTCGACCTCGCCGTCCGCGGCCAGGCCGACGACCGTGATGCCCGCCTTCTGGTACGACTCCAGGGCGCGCGTCAGGTTGGTGGCGCGGGCGACCGGCGTACGGGCGGCCGTCCCCGCGGACGTCTTCCAGGCACCGGCGGTCATGCCCGCCGCGCGCCGCTCGGGGACGACCACGCCGTGCCCGCCGAAGGCGGAGACGGAACGGACGACGGCGCCGAGGTTGCGCGGGTCGGTGACCCCGTCGAGCGCGACGATCAGCGGGTCCTCGCCCGCGTCGGCGGCGGCGTCGGCCAGGTCCTCGGGGTGCGCGTACTCGTACGGCGGGACCTGGAGGACGAGGCCCTGGTGGTTGAGGCCGTTGGTCATGCGGTCCAGCTCGGGGCGCGGCGCCTCCATGAGGTTGATGCCACCGCGCTCGGCGGCGAGCTGGAGCGCCTCGCGCACCCGCTCGTCGTTGTCGATGAACTGCTGGACGTAGAGCGTGGTGGCGGGCACGCCCCCGCGCAGCGCCTCGACGACCGGGTTGCGGCCGACGACCATCTCGGAGGCCGAGCGGCCCGAGCCGCGGCGCTGCGGCGGACGGCCCTGGGTGCGGCGCACCTTCGCCTGCGCGGCGCGCTGCTTGGCGTGTCCCTTGCGCATCTCGGCGGGGGGCGTGGGGCCCTTGCCCTCCAGGCTGCGGCGCCGCTTGCCGCCGCTGCCGACCTGCGCGCCCTTCTTGCCGGACATGCGGCGGTTGTTAGCGGCCATGACCTACCTGTCTGTTCTGTCGGGAGCGTCGGCGTACGCCTGCCGCGTACGTCTCCTGCGTCTATGAAGGTACTTCCACGAGAAGTACGTCTGTGCGGTACGTCTATGCAGTGTGCCGCCCGGGCGGCCGGACGGCACAGCGGGCCCCCGGTGACCGCGGTCTCGTCCGGGCCGCCCGGGGGGCGGGTCAGCGGGGGCCGAGGCTCCAGCGCGGGCCCTGGGGGCTGTCCTCGACGACCAGGCCGGACTGGCCGAGCTGGTCGCGCAGGGCGTCCGCGGTGGCCCAGTCCTTGCGGGCGCGGGCGGCCTCGCGCTGGTCGAGGACCATCCGGACCAGGGTGTCCACCACTCCGTGCAGGTCCTCGCCGCGGTCGGCGGCCTCACCCGCCCAGTGCTCGTCCAGCGGGTCCAGACCGAGGACGCCGAGCATGGCCCGCACCTCGGCGAGCCGGGCCACGGCGGCCTCCTTGTCGTCCGCCGCCAGCGCGCTGTTGCCCTGCCGGACGGTGGTGTGGACGACGGCCAGCGCCTGCGGGACGCCGAGGTCGTCGTCCATCGCCTCGGCGAAGGCGGGCGGCACCTCGGCGGAGGGCTCCACCGGGCCGGCCTTCTCCACCACGCGCTGGATGAAGCCCTCGATCCGCGCGAACGCGGACTCGGCCTCGCGCAGGGCCTCCTCGCTGTACTCGATGGTCGAGCGGTAGTGCGGGGTGCCCAGGTAGTAGCGCAGGACGATCGGCCGCCACTGCTTGACCATCTCCGAGACCAGCACGGAGTTGCCGAGCGACTTCGACATCTTCTCGCCGCTCATGGTCACCCACGCGTTGTGCACCCAGTACCGGGCGAACTCGTCGCCGTAGGCCTTGGACTGGGCGATCTCGTTCTCGTGGTGCGGGAAGATCAGGTCGAGGCCGCCGCCGTGGATGTCGAAGGCGCTGCCCAGGTACTTGTGCGCCATGGCCGAGCACTCCAGGTGCCAGCCCGGCCGCCCCTCGCCCCACGGCGTGGGCCAGGTCGGCTCGCCGGGCTTGGCCGCCTTCCACATGGCGAAGTCCCGCGCGTCCCGCTTGCCGGTCTCGCTGTCGGCGGCGGGCTGGCGCAGGTTGTCCAGCTCCTGCCGGGACAGCTGGAGGTAGCCGGGGAAGGAGCGCACGTCGAAGTAGACGTTGCCGTCTGCGGCGTAGGCGTGCCCGCGCTCGATGAGCGTCCGCATCATCTCGATCATCTCCGGCACGTGGCCGGTGGCGCGCGGCTCGTAGGTGGGCGGCAGGCAGCCGAGCGCGGTGTAACCGTCGTTGAACGCCCGCTCGTTGCCGTAGCCGATCGACCACCAGGGGCGGTGCTGCTCGTGCGACTTGGCGATGATCTTGTCGTCGATGTCGGTGACGTTGCGGATGAACGTGACCTCGTAGCCGCGGTACGTGAACCAGCGGCGCATGATGTCGAAGTTCAGCCCCGAGCGGATGTGCCCGATGTGCGGGGCCGCCTGCACGGTGGCACCACACAGGTAGATCGAGACACAGCCCTGCTCGAGCGGGGTGAAGTCACGGATCTGCCGGGCGCTGGTGTCGTACAGGCGAATAGTCACCACTCCAGGGTAGTGGGCCGGGGGCAGTGCCTCACGCCCCTTCCCGCAAGCGGCGCCCCTTTCGTGGCCGGGCACGGCCGCGCCGGTGCGCGGCGGTCACAGGACGCCGACGACCTTGCGCGCCCGGATCCGGACGACCACGCGTTCGGAGTCCTGGGCGGAGGCCGGGTTGAACTCGGCGTACTTCTTCCCGGTGTACTTCACGGACAGCTCGTCGATGAGGTCCCGGCCGCCCTCGGTGGTCATCTCGGCGGTGCCGCGGATCTCGGCGTACTCGTAGGGCGAGGCCGGGTCCTGGACGACGACGCTGACGCGGGCGTCGCGCTCCAGGTTCTTCGTCTTGCGGCGGCCGACGGTGGTGGAGACGAGGAGGTCGTCGCCGTCCCGCTTGACCCAGACCGGCGACAGCTGGGGGCTGCCGTCGGGCTGGACGGTGCCGACGACGACGAAGACGGGGCCGTCGAGGAGGTTCTTGAGACGGTCGGACAGTACGGCGGACATGGGGGCACCCTCCGGGACCTCGGTCACTGGCGGTTCACGGACGGCTCAGCGAAGGCTCGGTGCTGACCCGACGGTGACTCTGCGGGTACCCTCGCACGCGCTCAGCCCACCCGCACCACGAGCGCCGTGGCCACCGCCATCAGTCCCTCGTCCCGCCCCGGGAAGCCGAGTCCGTCGGTGGTGGCACCGGAGACGGACACCGGCGCGCCGGCCGCCTCGGAGAGGATCTTCTGGGCCTCCTCGCGGCGCTTGCCGATCTTCGGGCGGGGGCCGACGACCTGCACGGCCACGTTCCCGATCCGGAAGCCGGCCGCCCGTACGATCCGCGCCGCCTCCGTCAGCAGCGTGACGCCGGAGGCGCCCGACCACTCGGGCCGCCCGGTGCCGAAGTGCTGCCCGAGGTCGCCGAGGCCCGCGGCCGAGAACAGCGCGTTGCACGCGGCGTGCGCGACGACGTCCGCGTCGGAGTGCCCGGCCAGCCCGGGGCCCTGCCCCTCCCACTTCAGGCCGGCGCACCACAGCTCACGGCCGTCCTCGAAGGCGTGGATGTCGGTGCCGATGCCGACCTGGGGCAGCGGCTGCCCGGGGGTCGCGGGGGCGGTCTCAGAAGCCATCGTTGAGCCTCCGGCGGGCCAGGACCGCTTCGGCGAGCACGAGGTCGAGCGGGCGGGTGACCTTGAAGGCCTCCTCGTGGCCGGGCACGGCCACGACCCGCTCGCCGAGCTGTTCGACCATGCTCGCGTCGTCGGTGACGTTGTCGGTGACGGTCTCGTGGGCGCGGACCAGCGTCGCCCGGTCGAAGCCCTGCGGGGTCTGCACGGCCCGCAGCCGCGACCGGTCCGGGGTCGCCAGCACCGGCTCCGGGTCGCCCGCGGCCGCGGCCGGTTCGACCTCCTTGACGGTGTCCGCGAGCGGCAGCGCCGGTACGACGGCGGCGGCGCCCTCGCGCACGGCGTCGATCACCGCGTCCACGGTGTCCACGGGGACCAGCGGGCGCGCCGCGTCGTGCACGAGGACGATGTCGTGGCCGGGCGGCAGCGCGTCGAGCCCGAGCCTGACGGACTCCTGGCGGGACTCGCCGCCGGGCACGACGAGGAAGCGGGTCCGCTCGGGCAGCGCGTGGGAGTCGAGGAGCGAGGTGACCTCGGCGGCACCGTCGGGCGGGGCGACCACGATCACCAGGGCGACCGCGCGGGAGGCGGCCATGGCGCGCACCGCGTGGATGAGCATGGGGGTGCCGTTCAGCGTGCGCAGCGCCTTGGGGGCGCCGGGACCGAGGCGCACGCCCCGGCCGGCGGCCGGGATCACGACGGCGACGGGGGTCTGGGACCGGGCCTGTGCGGGCGCGGGTCGCGGTTCGTCAGACATCGGTTCCTGTCAGGTTTGTGTTCCGGCTCGGCGTGGGTATGGCCACACCGTGCCGGGCGCGACGCCTTGACCGGACCCTTCCGTGACCTCGGTCGAGCCGACCGCCCGGGCTGGCACACAGTATCGGGGGATCTTCCCCCCGGGGGGCCACGGTGTCCGCGCGGGCAGGACTGTGCCGCGCCGTCGTGGGTACGGGTGTCACCGTCGGGTGCACCCGTGAGGACGCGGGTCGTCGCCGCGAGGCGGGTACGCGCGTGTCCCGGATCCGTCTGCGGGTACGACCATGCCGCAGCACCCGGCGGCGGATTCGCGCCCTCGGATGCCGCGGCATGTCACTTACCGTGCTGAAACCGAACAGAGGCGACATGGACGTCGCGGCTGGCGCCTCGCGTCAGGATGTCGGTGTGTCCCGTACCGGTCCGTATCGGTCAGGAAGCTCCGTACCGGAAAGCCTCGCGTCAGGACGCGAGGACCTCGTCGAGCAGAGCCTCGGCCTTGTCCTCGTTGGTGTTCTCCGCGAGCGCCAGCTCGCTCACCAGGATCTGGCGGGCCTTGGCGAGCATGCGCTTCTCACCGGCGGAGAGTCCGCGCTCGCGCTCACGACGCCACAGGTCACGCACGACTTCCGCGACCTTGATGACATCGCCGGAGGCGAGCTTCTCCAGGTTTGCCTTGTAGCGACGCGACCAGTTCGTGGGCTCCTCGGCGTACGGAGCGCGCAGCACCTCGAAGACCCGGTCCAGCCCGTCCTGACCGACCACATCACGCACGCCGACGAACTCCGCATTGTCCGCTGGCACACGTACCGTCAGGTCACCCTGGGCGACCTTCAGCACCAAGTAGGTCTTGTCCACGCCTTTGATCTGGCGAGTTTCGATAGCCTCGATCAGCGCGGCCCCGTGATGGGGATAGACCACGGTGTCGCCAACCTTGAACGTCATGTGACAGGTACCCCTTCCGTGGCTATCCAGGGTAACACGGATACGGCGTCTTCTGAATGGCGTTTTCGCAGGTCAGGGCATATCTCGGGGCTTGACAACAGCAACCGGGACGTGCTTCGGAAGGGGCGCACGAGCCGGCGGCGGACAGGTATCCGCAGGTCGGAGGGGCTCTTCGCACGGGGTGAAACGCGTACGTTACACACATCCGGCCGTCCGTCCAAGCGGCCGAACAGACCGTTTTGTCCCGTTCCAGATGCACGACTTCCGCTACTCCGTTCGGTGCGCCGGGGCCCGGTCGGGGCGAATCCGGAATTGATCACGGCCCCCGATCGACGCCCGCCGCGACCGGTGATCAATTTCAGCCCCCGACGCGCATTCCGGGGCCGGAAATCCACGAAGACGACACCTCGATCCCTGCATGAAGATCCGCCATGAAGATCCGGCACGGAGATCCGCGACGGAGATCCGGCATGGAGATCCGCGACGGAGATCCAGCACGAAGATCCGGGGTGAAGATCCGGGGTGAAGATCCGGTTGATCCGGCGCGTCGGGCAGTGGCTATGGCGGCGCGTTAGCCTCCGCGTTTCACTTGCGGTGGCGTCCGGATCTTGAGCGGGAACGCGAAAGTGCCTTCTGAGCTGGGATGATGAGGCTTGTCTAGGGCTTCTGTCACCACAGCAGGAAGGCACTTTCTGCGTGCACACTACCGGGTCGCGTCCCAAGCTCGTCGTATCAGCCGACGGGCGCGGGGTGGTCAGTCATGCCGGGTCCCGGCTGCTGGCCGATCTCGCCGATGCCACCGGCCTGACCACGGCCTTCACCGACGCGCTGCGCCAACTACGGCCGCGTGGCACCGGACACGCCCCCGGCCGGATCGCCGTGGACTTGGCGGTGATGCTGGCCGACGGCGGCGAGGCGATCGCCGACCTGGCCCTGCTGCGCGATCAGGCCGAGGTGTTCGGCCCGGTCGCTTCCAATCCCACCGCATGGCGCCTGCTGGCGGGCATCGATCCGGCCGCACTCGGCGCTCTGCGCGCGGCCCGTGCCACCGCCCGCGAGGTCGCCTGGCTGCAAGCCGCCTGGCTGCAAGCCGGCGAGAGACGGGAGGCAATACCGGCCTCCCGCGCAGGCGGCCGCGAACTGCCGGGCCTGGTGCTGGACATCGACGCCACCCTGGTCACCTGCCACTCCGAGAAGGAGAACGCGGCGCCGACCTACAAACACGGCTTCGGCTACCACCCGCTGCTGTGCTTCCTCGACAACACCGGCGAGGCCCTGGCCGGCCTGCTGCGGCCCGGAAACGCCGCGGCCAACACCGCCGAGGACCACATCACCGTGCTCGACGCCGCGCTCGCCCAGCTCCCCGATGTCCACCGCCACGGCACCGACATCCTCATCCGTGCGGACAGCGCCGGATCCGCCAAAGCGTTCCTGGCCCACATCCGCGGCCTCCGCTCGCGCGGAATCCACACCTCCTTCTCCGTCGGATGGTCCATCACCGAACCGGTCCGCCGAGCGATACGCCAGCTGCCCGACCAGGTCTGGCACCCCGCCCTCGAACAGGACGGCACCCTGCGACAAGGCGCCCACGTCGCCGAGCTCACCGGCCTGGTCGACCTGCCGGGCCTGCCCGAGGACACTCGGGTCATCGTCCGCCGCGAGCGCCCGCATCCCGGCGCCCAGCTCTCCCTGTTCGATCTCGACGAGGGCATGCGCCACCAGGTCTTCCTCACCGACACCGCCTACGGCGAAGGCTCATTGCAGCACCTGGAAGTTCGCCACCGCGCGCACGCCCGCGTCGAGGACCGCATCCGCTGCGGCAAGACCACCGGCTTCGGCCGCTTCCCCTCCCGACACTTCCAGGTCAACCAAGCGTGGCTGGAGCTGTCCCTGACCGCCCTCGACCTGCTCGCCTGGACACGCATCCTGCTACTGGAAGGCGAACTGGCAGCCGCCGAGCCGAAGAAGCTCCGCTACCGGCTGCTGCACGCCGCTGCCCGCATCACTCGCGGCGGACGCCGCATGCACCTGCGGATCGCCGCGACCTGGCCCTGGCGAAACGAGCTGACCAGCGCATTCGCCCGCCTAGCGGCGCTGCCACGGCCAGCCACCTGAACCTCGGCACCGTCCCTGCACACCCACGACCGAGGAACCCTGGAGAACCCGACCCGCGCGTCGGGCCTCGACCATGCCCGCCCGGCTGCCAACAACCAGAACCCCCATTTCACGGCCATCACACCAGCTCAGCCACCCGAAGCGAAACGCGGAGGTTAGAGGGGGCGTAAGACGGCGCGTAAGCCATGGCGTGAGCCGGCGGGTATGCGGGCGTTTGCCGACCCCTATGCCCGCGCCCATGTCCCGGGCGTCGTGACGTCTGACCCGTATGGCGTGGTGTGCGTCTGGCGTGTCGTAAGGGGAGGCGTCCGGCGGGCGGCCGCCCGGGTGAAGGAGAGGCGGCGTCACGGGCCGGGCGCCGTGGGGCGTCCGGCGGGACCGGGCGGACAGCGCCCGGAGAGGGCCGGGCGGGGGCGCCGGGAACGCTTCCCGGCGGCCGTACGGGCAGCGGTGTCCGGGTGCCCGGGGGCGTCCAGGGGCGGGTCGGGTGCGAGGCCCCGGGAACGGCTCGGTAACCTAAGCCCGCTGACAGACACTTAGGGCGGCTTTATAAGGGAGTCGTCCTGTACCGCCCACGTTCAAGGAGTTGCCGCCGCCGTGAGCAGCAGCCTTCGACGCGGCGCCCTCGCCGCCGCCGCCATCGCGTTCTCGATCGCCTCGCTCGCCGCCTGCGGCGCCGGCAACAACGCCCAGACGCTCGAGGTGAAGCCGGACAACGCGGCCACCACCGTCGGGGACATCGAGGTCCAGAACGCGCTGATCATCACGCAGCCCGGCTTCCAGACCAAGGGCCCGGCCGTCGTCTCGGTGACCGTCTTCAACAACGGCAGCACGCCCCAGACGCTGGACGCGGTCCGCGTCGACGGCGGCGGCACCGCCCAGATCACCCCCGCCCAGGGCAAGGGCAAGCTGACCGTCCCGCCCCACGGCTCCGTCATCGTCGGCGGCAAGGGCAACGCCTCCGCGGCGCTGGCCGACCCCGGCCCGGTGGTCAAGGACGGCAACGCCCAGAAGATCACCTTCTCCTTCAGCAAGGCCGGTGACGTGAGCCTGCGGGCCTTCGTCGTGCCGGCCTCCAGCTACTTCGACAAGTGGGGCCCGAGCAGCATCCCGGCCGCGCCGGGCGCCCCGGGCGCCCCGAGCGCGTCCGCCACGGGCAAGCCGGGGACGTCCGGGACGCCGAAGTCGCCCAAGACGTCGCAGAGCCCGAAGACCCCGGCCGGCGGTACGCCGACGGGTTCGGCCTCGACCGGCGAGGCGGGCACGGGTACGGGCACCGGCACGGGTACGGGCACCGGCGCGGGCGACTCGGTGAACCAGGGCGGCTCGGCGCAGTAACCGATCCCGGCCGCTGGTCACCGGTCACCGGTCACCACCCGCAGGTCGCGGGTCGCCGGTCGGTGACTCTGGCGCGGTACCGCACGGCAGACGACGAAGGGCGGCACCCCTCGCAGGGGTGCCGCCCTTCGTCGTACCTCCGCGGACCGCGGCGGCCGGCCCGCGGCCTACGGATCACGGTCGACGGCGCGCGGCTTACGGCTCGAACTTGTACCCGAGGCCGCGGACCGTCACCAGGTAACGCGGGGCGCCCGGGTCGGGCTCGATCTTGGCGCGCAGCCGCTTGACGTGCACGTCGAGCGTCTTGGTGTCGCCCACGTAGTCGGCGCCCCAGACCCGGTCGATGAGCTGCATCCGGGTCAGCACCCGGCCGGCGTTGCGCAGCAGCATCTCCAGCAGGTCGAACTCCTTGAGCGGCAGGTCGACCTTGGTGCCGGAGACGGTGACGACGTGCCGGTCCACGTCCATGCGGACCGGACCGGCCTCCAGCGCCGCCGGGGTGACCTCCTCCGGCTCGCCGCGCCGGCGCAGCACCGCGCGGATCCGGGCGACCAGCTCGCGGGAGGAGAAGGGCTTGGTGACGTAGTCGTCGGCGCCTATCTCCAGGCCGACGACCTTGTCGATCTCGCTGTCCTTGGCGGTCACCATGATCACCGGGACGTTGGAGCGGCCCCGCAGCTGGCGGCACACCTCCGTACCGGGCAGCCCCGGCAGCATCAGGTCGAGGAGGACGAGGTCGGCGCCGTTGCGCTCGAACTCGTCGAGTCCGTCGGGCCCGGTGGCCGCGACGGCGACCTCGAAGCCCTCCTTGCGGAGCATGTACGACAGGGCGTCGGAGAAGGACTCCTCGTCCTCGACGACGAGCACTCGGGTCACGAAAGGACCTCCGGGGCGGTAAACGGTTCGTACGGTGACGACTGTGATGACGGCGATGTCTGCGCTGACGGCGCCTTCGAGGGCTGTGCGTGCTGTGCCGGCGGTGCGGTCCGGGCGGACTGCGCGGTCCGGGAGGACGGTGAGGTCCGGGAGGACCGTGATGATGACGACGGGGAGGACGGGGAGGACGCCGTGCGGGGCCGTCCGGTTGCGGCCTCCTCGTCGAGAGCCGGGTGTTCCTGCGCGCGGTCCCGGTCGCGTGCCTGGCGGCCCGCCGCGGCCTCCGGCAGCCGCAGCGTGAAGGTGGACCCCTGTCCCTCGGCGCTCCACACCGTGACCTCCCCGCCGTGCGAGGCGACCACGTGTTTGACGATCGCGAGGCCCAGGCCGGTGCCGCCGGTCGCCCGTGAGCGGGCCGGGTCCACGCGGTAGAAGCGCTCGAAGATGCGCTCCTTGTCCTTGTCGGAGATGCCGATGCCCTGGTCGGTGACGGCGATCTCGACGAGGTCCCCGCCCGGCACGGTGATCCTGCGGGCGGCGATGCCGACGCGGGTGCGGGCCGGGGAGTAGTTGACGGCGTTCTCGACGAGGTTGCCGAGGGCCGCGGCGAGCTGGCCTCGGTTGCCCCAGACCCGCAGGTCGGCGGTGCCACCGGTGGCCATGGTGATCTGCTTGGTGCCGGCCTGGTGGCGGCAGCGGTCGATGGCCTCGGCGACGAGTTCGTCGACGCGGACCGGCTCGGCGTCCTCCAGGGGGTCGTCGTTCTGCACCCGGGAGAGGTCGATCAGCTCCTGGACCAGGTTGGTCAGGCGGGTCGCCTCGATCTGCATGCGTCCGGCGAAGCGCTGCACGGCCTCGGGCTCGTCCGAGGCGTCCATGACGGCCTCGGAGAGGAGGGAGAGCGCGCCGACGGGCGTCTTCAGCTCGTGGCTCACGTTGGCGACGAAGTCGCGTCGTACGGCCTCGATCCGGCGGGCCTCGGTCAGGTCCTCGACGAGCAGCAGCACCAGACGCGACCCCAGCGGCGCCACGCGGGCGGAGACCGCGAGGGCCTCGCCGCGCCCGGTGCCGCGCCGCGGCAGGTCCAGTTCGACCTGCCGTATCTCCCCGTCCCGCCGGGTGTCGCGGGCCATCTGGAGCATGGGCTCCACGGCCAGCTTGCCGCCGCGGACCAGCCCGAGGGCGTACGCGGCGGAGCTGGCCTTGACGACGGCGTCGGCCTCGTCGAGGACGACGGCGGAGGAGCGCAGCACGGACAGGACCGTGTCCACGCCGGGCGGCAGCACCGCGTCGGTGTGCAGCGAGGTACGCGTCGGACGCTTCTGCTCCCGTTCACTGAAGCGGAACGCCAGCATGGCGATCACACCGGTGAGCACTCCGGCGATCGCTGCCGCTGCGGCGACCGCCGCGTTCACGTCCATGCGACCAGGTTAGGCATGGGGTACGTCCTGCCCGCACCCGTCCGGGTGCGACCTCGAACACTCGTCGCCCAGAGTTCACCTTGGAGCCAGCGACGGTTCACTTGAGGTGACGGAAACGGACGCGTACGGGCCGGAACGTGGGAGCGTGGGGATCGCACCCCCGACTGGCACCCCTGGCCGGCACGAACGAAGACGTACGAGAGGGAACCGACGATGCGGGACGCGTACCACGAGGAACTGGACTCGATCGGCGACGGACTGGTGGAGATGGCCCGGCTGGTCGGGTCGGCCATCGGGCGCGCCACGACCGCCATCCTCGACGCCGATCTGAAGCTGGCCGAGAGCGTGATCGAGGCCGACCAGAAGGTCGACGAACTCCACCACGACCTGGAGGCCCGGGCCATAGCCCTGCTGGCCCGGCAGCAGCCGGTGGCGACGGACCTGCGGATCGTCGTCACCTCGCTGCGGATGTCCGCGGACCTGGAGCGCTCCGGCGATCTGGCCCAGCACGTGGCGAAGCTGGCGCGGCTGCGCTTCCCGGAGCGGGCGGTCCCGCAGGACCTGCACGCCACCATCCTGGAGATGGGGCAGCTCGCCCAGCGTCTGATGGCGAAGGCCGCCGAGGTGATCGTCACCAAGGACGTCGACCTGGCCCTCCAGCTGGAGCAGGACGACGACGAGATGGACCTGCTGCACCGCACCCTCTTCCAGCACCTGATCGACGACCGCTGGAAGCACGGCATCGAGACCGCCGTGGACGTCACCCTGCTCGGCCGCTACTACGAGCGGTACGCCGACCACGCGGTGGCGGTGGCCAAGCGCGTGGTCTACCTCGTCACGGGCGAGCACGCCGACGATCTCCAGCAGGACATCCAGCCGGTGACGAAGGTCGACGGGGCCTGAGCGGACGGCCGGCGGCGGGCGGCGGACCCGGGCGGCGTCGGTCCCGGGCGGCGGGCGATGACCTGGGGCAGCCGGCGGACCCGGGCGGCGGATGGTGAGCCGCGGTCCCGGGGGCCAGGGTCCGGGGGCGGGGGAACGAGCCACTGTGCGCCGTTGATGCGCCCGGCGGAACGGGCATGGAATGGGCGAAGGCACCAGCCTCTAGGAGGACCCATGGCCGAATCCCCCAGCACTGCCCCCGACCCCGCCCGGAACCGTGAGACCGAGCAGCCCGCCGAGCCCAGGCGCCTCCCGCTCCTCGCAGCCTGCGGCTGCGGCTCGGGCTGCGGCTGCGGCTGCCAGTCGGGCGGCCCCTGCCAGTGCGGCTGACAGGACGACTCGACGCGGGGCCCCGGCGATGCCGCCGGGGCCCCGCGTCACGTGTGGGTCCGTTCCCGAGGGGGCGGCGCCCGGCCCCCTCTCCGTTACCCACTTTGGGGTGACGCCCCCGGCGCGCGCGGGGACTTCGCACCCGTCGGGGCGTCAGAAACAACAGAGGACACCTGGATGGGCAATACACCCGAGAGTCACAGAAATATGGTCAATCGGTAACACAGTGCGCGCACTGCCCGCATGTCGTTGCAGACCGGACAAAGTGTGGGGGCGCGGCCGGCCCGGCCGCCACCGCACACCGCACACCGCTCCGCGCGGCCCGGTTCCGCGCCCGGCGGGTGCTCGTACCAGCAGGGAGAGCCTGTGTCCGTGTCCGTTTCCGTCTCCTGGACCGCCCGCCGCCTGACCGCGGCCGCCGTCGCGGCCGGTGCCTTGATCGGGATGGCGGCACTGCCCGCGTCCGCGGCCGACCACGCCCCGCACCACACGCACCGCCAGGGCGTGATGATCAGCGGCGTCCACCTCGACAACAGGGACCGCGCCCACCACTTCGCCCGTGCGCTGAACACGGAGTGGGTGGAGATCACCAACAACAGCCGCCGCGACGTCGACCTCGACGGATGGACGCTGGCCGACGAGCACGGCCACACCTACACCTTCCGCCACTACCGTCTCGACGGCCGCGCCACGGTCCGCGTCCACACCGGCTACGGCCACGACACCAGCCGTGACCTCTACCAGGACCGCCGCGTCTCCGTCTGGGACCGGCGCGACACGGCCACCCTGCGCAACGACCACCACCGCTTCGTCGACTCCGTCAGCTGGGGCGGCGACCGCCACGGCGACCAGCACCGCGACGGCCGGCACCGCGGGGACCACCGCCGCTGATCCGGACGGCACGCGGCCGGTCCTGAGCCCCCTCTCCTCCACCGGGAACCCGGGAAGCACGGAGAGGGGGCTCCTCCGCGTCCGTGCGACCCGGGGGGCGGGTCCGGGGAAGACGGACGCGCCACAAGGGAAACGGCGGACGAGGGAACGCGGCGAAGGAGGCGGACCGCGTCCGGCACCCGGGGGGAATTGGCAGGGAGACCGCACGACCCACACGGGGGTCCTCGGCGCCGCCTCGCTCTACGCCGGCACCGCGTTCGGCCTGGGCACGCGGAACCTCCTGGTGGGGCCAGGGCCGCCGCACCGGGGCCCGTGCCCCCACCCGGCACCTGACGGCCCGCACCGCCCGGCCGCCCCCGGCCCCGACCCCGACCCCGACCCCGACCCCGACCGATCCTGGCCGTCTCCGACCGGCCCCGACCGGCTCCAACCGGTCAGGAATCGAGAAGCGCGCCCGCGCGGCCCGCGGTTACCGTGGCGGCGACGGACACCACGGCGGGACGCGCCGGCGGACGGCAACGGACGGAGACACGATGAGCACGGTCACGAGGACGGACGGCGACACCGGCGGCCGGCGCTCCCCCTCCTCCGGGTCCGCCCCCTCCGCCCGGCCGTCCGCGCCGCACACCGCCGACAGCCACGACCTGATCCGCGTGCACGGCGCGCGAGAGAACAACCTCAAGGACGTGAGCGTCGAGATCCCCAAGCGCCGGCTGACGGTCTTCACCGGCGTCTCCGGGTCGGGCAAGAGTTCCCTGGTGTTCGGCACCATCGCCGCGGAGTCGCAGCGCCTCATCAACGAGACGTACAGCACGTTCGTCCAGGGCTTCATGCCGACGCTCGCCCGGCCCGAGGTCGACGTGCTCGACGGGCTGACGACCGCGATCATCGTCGACCAGCAGCGGATGGGCGCCGACCCCCGCTCCACGGTCGGCACCGCGACGGACGCCAACGCCATGCTGCGCATCCTCTTCAGCCGGCTCGGCGAGCCGCACCTCGGCTCGCCCAAGGCGTTCTCCTTCAACGTGGCCTCGATCAGCGGGGCGGGCGCGGTCACCGTCCAGCGCGGCGGTCAGACGGTGAAGGAGCGCCGCAGCTTCAGCATCACCGGCGGCATGTGTCCGCGCTGCGAGGGCCGGGGCACCGTCTCCGACCTCGACCTCACCCAGCTCTACGACGACTCCAAGTCGCTCTCCGGCGGCGCGCTCACCGTCCCCGGCTACAAGTCGGGCGGCTGGAACCACCGCCTCTACAGCGAGTCGGGCTTCTACGACGCCGACAAGCCGATCCGCGACTTCACCGAGACCGAGCTGCACGACTTCCTGCACCGCGAGCCGACCAGGATGAAGATCGCGGGCATCAACATGACCTACGAAGGTCTGATCCCGCGGATCCAGAAGTCGATGCTCGCCAAGGACAAGGAGGGCATGCAGCCGCACATCCGGGAGTTCGTGGACCGCGCGGTCACCTTCACCGCCTGCCCCGAGTGCGAGGGCACCCGGCTCAGCGAGGCGGCCCGCTCCTCGCGGATCGCCGGGGTGAACATCGCGGACGCCTGCGCGATGCAGATCAGCGACCTGGCCGCCTGGGTCCGCGGCCTGAGCGAGCCGACGGTGGCGCCGCTGCTGGCCGCGCTCCGGCAGACCCTGGACTCGTTCGTGGAGATCGGCCTCGGCTACCTCTCGCTGGACCGCCCGGCGGGCACCCTCTCCGGCGGTGAGGCCCAGCGCGTCAAGATGATCCGCCACCTCGGCTCCTCGCTCACCGACGTCACGTACGTCTTCGACGAGCCCACCACCGGCCTGCACCCGCACGACATCCAGCGGATGAACAACCTGCTGCTCCGGCTGCGGGACAAGGGCAACACGGTGCTGGTAGTGGAGCACAAGCCGGAGGTGATCGCGATCGCCGACCACGTCGTCGACCTCGGTCCCGGCGCGGGCGCGGCGGGCGGTGCGGTCTGCTTCGAGGGCTCGGTCGAGGGGCTGCGGGCGGCCGGCACCGTCACCGGACGCCACCTCGACGACCGGGCCGCGCTGAAGAAGACGGTGCGCGAGCCCACCGGCACGCTGGAGATCCGCGGCGCGCACGCGCACAACCTGCGCGACGTCGACGTGGACATCCCGCTCGGTGTGCTCTGCGTGGTCACCGGCGTGGCCGGGTCCGGGAAAAGCTCGCTCGTGCACGGATCGATCCCGGCCGGGGCGGGCGTGATCTCGGTCGACCAGACCCCGATCCGCGGCTCGCGCCGCAGCAACCCGGCGACGTACACCGGACTGCTCGACCCGATCCGCAAGGCGTTCGCCAAGGCCAACGGCGTCAAGCCCGCCCTGTTCAGCGCGAACTCCGAGGGTGCCTGCCCCACCTGCAACGGCGCCGGCGTCATCTACACCGACCTCGCCGTGATGGCCGGGGTCGCCACCACTTGCGAGGAGTGCGAGGGCAAGCGCTTCGAGGCGTCCGTCCTCGGCCACCGCCTCGGCGGCCGTGACATCAGCGAGGTGCTCGCGATGCCGGTCGAGGAGGCCGAGGAGTTCTTCGCCGCGGGCGAGGCCCGCACCCCCGCCGCTCACCGGATCCTCCAGCGGATGTCCGACGTGGGCCTCGGCTACCTCACCCTCGGCCAGCCCCTCACCACCCTGTCCGGCGGCGAGCGCCAGCGCCTCAAACTCGCCACCCACATGGGCGACAAGGGCGGCGTCTACGTCCTCGACGAGCCGACCGCCGGCCTCCACCTGGCCGACGTCGAACAGCTCCTCGGCCTGCTCGACCGCCTCGTCGACGCCGGCAAGTCGGTGATCGTCGTCGAACACCACCAGGCGGTCATGGCCCACGCCGACTGGCTCATCGACCTCGGCCCGGGCGCGGGCCACGACGGCGGCCGGGTCGTCTTCGAGGGCACACCGGCGGACCTGGTCACCGCGCGCTCCACTGTGACGGGGGAGCATCTGGCGCGGTACGTGGGTGCCTGAGCGGATCCGGCGGGGCCGCTTCCCCGGTCAGGCCTTGTCCTTGAGGACCTTCCGCACCCAGTCCGCGTAGGCCGGAGCGCTGGTGTAGAGCCCGGGTCCGTCGGAGCAGGCGACGCCCGGGGCACCGGGACCCGATGTCACGCCCACGAGTTCCCAGCGCCCGCTCCGGCCACGCTGGAGCTGCGGCCCGCCGGAGTCCCCGAAGCAGGCCATGGCGTGCGGGACCCGGCTGATGGTGCACAGCCGCGAGTCGTTCGCGTACCCGGGGGCGCACTCGGCCGTGGTTCCCAGCCGGGTCTCCAGTTCCTGCAACCGGTCCGGGAAGACCGCGTCGGGCAGCTGCGTGATGTCCTTGACAGTGCCGAAGCCCAGGAGCCGGGTCGGGGTGCCGGGCTCCCCGGCCCGCCCCGCGATCCGGACGGGCTTCTCACCGACCGGCCGGTCGAGCCGGATCAACGCGACGTCGTCCTTGTTCGGTGCCGCTCCCTGGCCGTTCACGTACCCGGGGTGCACCACGATCTTCCCGATCTTCCGCACGGTGCCGCCGGACTGACGGTGCGCACTGCCGATCCGGACGATCCCCTTCAGCTCGATCTCCGGCTCGGCCACGCAGTGGGCCGCCGTCAGCACCCACTGCCGGTCGATCAGGGACGCCCCGCAGATGCCGTCGTCCAGCCCCGCCGACGGGGCGGTCTCCGGGATCGTCGCCATGAACGGGTAACGCTCGGTGGAATCCGTCCCGTTGACGATCGCCTGGGCACTGCCGTTCATGGTGGCGGCACACGCCGCGGCGGCGAGAGCGACGACAGCGGCGGCCCGCGCGGTACGACGGCGCGCCGCCCACTTCAAGCTGAACACGAAGGATCCCTTCCCTGGAGGCTGTGAACACCTCCAGCCTCCGCTGTATCCCTCCCCCGAACCATCCGGCGGCCTGCCCGGTCCACGGTGGGGATAACCCCCTGCTCACGGGGGTGACAGCCCCAGACGGGATCTGCCGGTGACGCTCTGATCCAGGGTCTCCGCCTCGACCACTTCGATCACTGAGGTCCGCGCCCGGTGCCGTCATCCGGCTGCCTCGAACGGGTTGCTGCTCGGCCTTGTGGCTTCGCCTGGTACGGGAGACCGCTCGCCTCGGCTCGGCTGCGCGCGTCCGACGGCCGAGTCAGGAAGGCTCGGGCGACTCCCCGGGCGGCCACTCGGCCAGGCGAGCACGGGCTTCCTGCGCGATGACCGGCCACGGGTCGTCAGCAAGACGCGCGACTGCCGAGCGCGGTGAGCGGGGATGACCTGCGACGAGCCTTCGCACCGAGTCATGCGCATCGCCGGCCAACCGTTCCAACAGCTCAGACGGGCAGTTGCGCTTGCTCGCCACCCGGTTGCGGACCCGCCAGTCGGCATCCTCGATCAGCTCGGCCAGGATCTCCGGCGGGGCCGTCCTGTTGTGCGCGACCCAAAAACGCATGTCGGGATGGTTGCGCACCAGATCCCACCAGACCGCCGGCGGCAAGGGCGCCCAGGCCGAGCGGTTGGACTCCGCCGGATCCTCGCTGCGTCGGAGCCGGATGAACTCCTCCACGGAGGTGATCTCAGAGAAACGGTCGGCCATGACAGACAGTAAGTCACGCTGCCCGGGTCAGGCGTCAAGCATCATCTGACGCTGAACCGCCGGGCATCGAGCGGGGTTCCGCACGTCTACACGGACAGTTCACGGGGTCGCGTCGAAGTCGTACTCCAGGACGTACGAGGCCGCGTCCAGGATCATCTCGTTGACCTCGACGGGGTCGCCCTCGGCCGTGAAGGCGGTGCGGCAGATGAGGATGACCGGGATGCCCGTGGACATGCTCAGCTGCGCGGCCTCGTCCTTCGACGGCATGCGGGAGCGGATCTCTTCGCGGAAGTGCACCGGTCCGTATCCGAGTTCGGCGAGCCTGGCGTAGGTTCCGCCCGGACCGGTGTCCTCCTGGGTGATCGCGGATCCGGCCACCAGCGCCATGGGGAGATAACTCGTCACCAGCAGGACGGGCTTGTCGTCCAGGACGAAGCGCCGGCGCCTCACACATGCCGTCGCGTCGTCGGAGAGGCTCAGGACTGTCCTGATGCGGTCGGGCGCCGCCTCCTCGGACACGGTGACCTGGTCGACCTCAAGAGCCCGGTCGTCGATGTCCGCTGACCAGATGGAACGGCCGCTGCCCCACTGTTCGCGGTTCAGCCGGTCGATGCTCCGGCGCCGGATCGGGCGGAAGGCCCGGACGAACACGCCGGCGCCCTTGCGGGCTTCGGCGACGCCTTCGTCCCGCAGGACGCCGAGAGCTTGGCGGGCGGTCATGCGAGCCACCCCGTACCTGGTCATGAGGTCGTTCTCTCCCGGAAGCCGATCACCGGGACCGTACTCGCCCGACCGGATCGCCTCGCGCAGAAAGTCCGCGATCCGTTGGTACTTGGGCTGACGGTCGTCGTCGGTAGTCGCCATTCCGGAACCCTCCTCGCCTCTCTAGACACCCTAGGCCATAGGTCCGGGGGATCGCTTGCTGGGCGTAATCACAGCCGCGAGGCCCAGCCCCTTGAAAGGTCCCACCCGGCCCGCCGATTGACATCTCTAGACACATACTGGGAGGGTAGATGTCTAGAGATGCCGCGTCCGAACTCTCTGCTCGAAGGGGGCTGCGTGCCGTCGTTCGGCATCTGCACCCGCCAAGAGGCGGCCGGGCCGTCATCGAAATCTGTAGGTGCCGATCGAGACGCTTCGACGGCCGGAACAGCGCTGTCGTGGTCACGACGGCAACGGCAAGGGGTGAGTGCGGATGACCTTTGTCATCGACCGGTCTCCCTGTGAGGAGTCACCGCGGCTCGGCATGATGCTCTTACGGCCGACTCCCGAGTCCGCCCCCCGAGCGCGACGCTGGTTCCGGAGGTTCATCGCCCCCTACCGGCCGCTCTGCTCGATCGACGACTGCGTGCTGATGGTCTCGGAGCTGGTGACCGACGCCGTTCTTCACGGACGGTCCGACGCGGCGTGGCTCGTACGGGTCGAGTGGTTCCGGGCAGGGCCCTCGCTCCGGGTGGTGGTGCACAATCCGGGACTCCCGGCGAGCGTGCGCCTCCGCCGGCCGGACACCGACGACCCGCACGGACGGGGTCTCCTCCTGGTCGACGCACTCGCCGCATCCTGGCGATCCGCTCCGAGCCCCTTCTGGTAGTTCGCTCGAAGACTCGGCCGACACCCAGCGTGCGGCGCCGTGCAATCGCTGGGTAGGGCGCAGAGCCAGCGGTGTGGAGGCTCCGTGCGCGCGAGTCGGTACATCACGTCGCGCGTACACCTGTTCGACCAAGTGCTGGTGCTCCAGCAGACTGGGATACGGTCCCTCGCGCTCCTACCGGTATGGCGCGCATGGTCGCTCAAGGCCGTCTGCGTCCAACCTCGCTTACGTCAGTTGGTGATGTCAGGTTGGATGGCCCGAGGGAGGCGTGGATACCGGCGCTCGGCGCAGCCGGCGTCATCGCCGTGCACGAGCGTTCTACAGCGAAAGCTGGTCAGATTAGACGTAGTCCGCTTCTAATTCCGCTTCACCATTTAGCGAAGCAACTATCCGGGATAGCTGTCAGCCCTGAAAATAACAGGCCCGTTAGCTATCTTTCACGGCAGATAGATAAGTCATCGAGAGTACTTCGTCACGAGTAGCTGCCGAGCCGGTTGCCCGTGATCAGTATTCTGATGCATTAGCCCGCTGACCTGGGATGATGACCCCTCCACGGAAGACCTGCCCCTTCCGCGGAAGGAAGCTGGCCGCGCCACCCGAGAAGGGCCCTCGAACCCCCGAAGAAGGACAGAGTGAAACCCAAGGAAGACCCTTGGCAGGGAATTTGTGGAGATCCCTCGACAGGGGGTAGCGTCCTGCTTGCCGAATGGTGAGAGCCACCCCGGGCATGGGGTGGCTCTCGTCTCCTTCGGCGCATTGCAAGATCCGTAGCAGGATGCCGAAACGCACAACTGGAGAAGGATATGTTGTCACGCCCTGGCCTTGCGCTCTACCTGGCGCCCCGAGAGCTCCCGTTCATCCTCGTGGGCGGCGCGATCGGCTCTCTCGGCGTCTGGTCCGCAGCACCGGTGGCGGCCGCTGCCGCGACGGCGTTCCTGGTGGCTTTCCAGGTGAAGGCCGAGGTCCTCACGAAGCCTCGCTCGTGACCGAACACGGCCCGGCGACGGCCCAGAGGTAGCGAAAAGCCCCCTCCCAGCGGAAAACCCGCGGGCAGGGGGCTTACTCGTGGGCGCTTACTTCTTCTTGCCCTGGTTCTTCACGGCCTCGATCGCTGCCGCTGCCGCGTCCGGGTCGAGGTAGGTGCCGCCCGGGGTGACGGGGCGGAAGTCCGCGTCGAGTTCGTAGGAGAGGGGGATGCCCGTGGGGATGTTGAGGCCGGCGATGTCGGCGTCGGAGATCTGGTCGAGGTGCTTGACCAGGGCGCGCAGGCTGTTGCCGTGGGCGGCGACCAGAACCGTGCGGCCGGTGAGGAGGTCGGGGACGATGCTGTCGAACCAGTACGGCAGCATGCGGACGACGACGTCCTTCAGGCACTCCGTCTGGGGGCGCAGCTCCGGCGGGAGGGTCGAGTAGCGCGGGTCGGAGAACTGGGAGAACTCCGCGTCACGGGCCAGCGGGGGCGGCGGGGTGTCGTAGGAGCGGCGCCAGAGCATGAACTGCTCCTCGCCGAACTCCTCCAGGGTCTGGGCCTTGTCCTTGCCCTGCAGGGCGCCGTAGTGGCGCTCGTTCAGGCGCCAGGAGCGGTGGACGGGGATCCAGTGGCGGTCGGCGGCCTCCAGGGCGAGCTGGGCCGTGCGGATCGCGCGCTTCTGGACGGACGTGTGGACCACGTCGGGCAGCAGGCCGGCGTCCTTGAGCAGCTCACCGCCGCGGACCGCCTCCTTCTCGCCCTTCTCGTTGAGGTTGACGTCCACCCAGCCGGTGAACAGGTTCTTCGCGTTCCACTCGCTCTCGCCGTGGCGGAGGAGGATCAGCTTGTACGGTGCGTCGGCCATGCATCCGAGCCTAATCCACGCATTCGGCGCGCCGCCCGTGCGCCCGGCAGGCGGACAGACGCACCGCGAGGCAGACGGTGGGACGGACCGCCGTACGGCGACAGTTGACTGCTTCTGTTAATTGACTGGTTGGCCGTCCGGCTGTGCTCGTAAGTTGTGCGTACGGCAGCGCGTAAGTCGCGCTTTCCGCACCAGGCACTTACATCGGGGGTCGTCCATGTCCGTCACCAGTCTCAGACGCGCCGCCCGCGAGACCGTCTCCGGGCTGCCCCGCGAGTTCTGGTGGCTGTGGACGAGCACCCTGGTCAACCGGCTCGGTGCCTTCGTCGCCACGTTCATGGCGCTGTACCTCACGCTCGACCGCGGGTACTCCGCCTCCTACGCCGGTCTCGTCGCCTCGCTGCACGGGCTCGGCGGGGTCGTCTCCTCCCTCGGTGGCGGCGTGATGGCCGACCGGCTGGGGCGGCGGCCCACCCTGCTCGTCGCGCAGGCCGCGACGGCCGTCTTCGTCGCGCTGCTCGGCTTCGTGCACGATCCGGTCGCCATCGCCGCCGTCGCCTTCCTCGTCGGCATGGCCTCCAACGCCTCGCGGCCCGCCGTGCAGGCGATGATGGCGGACATCGTGCGGCCCGAGGACCGGGTCCGGGCGTTCTCCCTGAACTACTGGGCGATCAACCTCGGTTTCGCCGTCTCCTCCATGGCCGCCGGCTTCATCGCCGAGTTCAGCTATCTCGCCGGGTTCCTCATCGAGGCCGGGATGACCATGGCCTGCGCGGTCGTCGTGTTCCTGAAGCTGCCCGAGTCCCGGCCCGCCGGTGGCACGCAGGGCGGCAAGGACGGCGCGGAGGCGTCCGTCGGGCTGGCCGCCGTGCTGCGCGACCGGCGCTTCATGGGTGTGGTCGGGCTGTCCTTCCTGGTCGCGCTCGTCTTCCAGCAGGGGTCGGTCGGTCTGCCGGTGGCCATGGGCCGGGCCGGGTTCACGCCCGCCGACTACGGTGTGGCCATCGCCGTCAACGGCATCCTCATCGTCGCCCTCCAGATCCCGGTCACCCGGTTCATCGAGCACCGGGACGCCAAGCGGCTGCTCGTCGTCTCGTCCCTGCTGGCCGGGTACGGGTTCGGGCTGACCGCCTTCGCCGGGTCGGTCGGCGTGTTCGCCCTGACGGTGTGCGTCTGGACGCTGGGCGAGATGATCAACGCCCCCACGCAGACGGGACTCGTCGTCCGCCTCTCCCCCGTGCACGGGCGCGGCCGCTACCAGGGGGTCTACTCCCTGTCCTGGTCGCTCGCCGCCCTCGTGGCCCCGCTGATGTCCGGCGCGGTCATCGACCGGCTCGGCGCGCAGTGGCTGTGGGGGATGTGCGCGGCCGTGGGCATGGTCGCCGCCGTCGGCTACGGGGCGCTGATGCGGAGCCTGCCGAAGGAGGAACCCGTCGCGTTCGCGGAGGGGACGGCGGGGGCCGGCGCGGCTGCCGGGGAGCGGTCCTCCGAGGTCAGTACGGCGTGAGGAACCAGGGGCCGGGGGCGGCCGCCCGCTGAGCCCGGCCCGCCTCACGGGTGCATCCGCGCCCCCTTGAGCACCTTGTCGACCGCGTTCCGCGGGCCGTACACCGCCAGTCCCACCAGGTCCAGGCCGGCGGTCCGCACCGCCCGTACCGCCGCGCGGTTGTCGCGGTCGTTGCCCGTGGCGAAGAGGTCCGAGGTGAACACCGCGCGCGGCAGGGCCCGGGACAGGGTCCTGGCGTGGGCTGCCGTCAGCGTCTCCTTGGTGCCCTCGAAGACCAGCACGGGCTGGCGGAACATCGGCTGGTAGGAGACGTCGTCGGCGTCCTGGTACGGCTGCCCGATCACCTCCGGGACCGTGGTGCCGAGGCCGCTGACCAGGAAGGCGGTCACGTTCAGGCGCTGCCACGTCTCCAGGTCCTCGCGGAGCAGGACGGCGATCTTGGTGTCGAAGCGGACCGGCGCGTCCGGTACCGGCTCGGACGCAGGCCCGGAGGCCGGCCGGGACGTCGGTTCAGAGGGGTTCGGCCGGGAGTTCGGTTCGGGGTTCGGCTCGGAGTTCATGGAGTGAGACTGCCGGGCACCCCGGCACCGGGTCTTGTACGTTCTTTGCGTGGCCGCCGAACTGGCCGGACAGGCCGAAGTCTCCGCCTGGCGACCCCGGGTCGCGGGCGTCGTGGAGGTCTTCCACGCCCATTTCCCCGCGTACTCCTACCCGATGCACGTGCATGACGCGTGGACGCTGCTGATCGTCGACGACGGCGCGGTGCGCTACGACCTGGACCGGCACGAGCACGGCACCCCGCACGACACGGTCTCCCTGCTGCCGCCGCACGTGCCGCACAACGGCTCCCCGGCGGTCCCCGGCGGCTTCCGCAAGCGGGTCGTGTACCTCGACAGCAGCCACCTGGGCGAGGAACTGATCGGGGCGGCCGTGGACGGACCGGACCTGCGCGACCCGGTACTGCGGCGGCGCGTCGGCCGGCTGCACTCCGCGCTCGGGCGCCGTGGTGACGAACTGGAGGCGGAGAGCAGGCTCGCGCTGGTCGGGGAGCGGCTGCGGGACCATCTGCGGCGCCGGCCGGCGGACCCGGGGCAGCGGCAGCGGCCGGACCCCGCGCTCGCCCGGCGGCTGCGCGAACTGCTCGACGCGCGGGTGGTGGACGGCGTCCCGCTGGAGGAGGCCGCGCGGCTGCTGCACGCCCATCCCGCGCACCTGGTAAGGGCGTTCAGCGGCGCGTTCGGCATCGCCCCGCACCAGTACCTGATGTCCCGCCGGGTCGGGCGGGCGCGCCGGCTGCTGCTGGACGGGCTGCCGCCCGGCGAGGTGGCGTCGGTGACCGGGTTCTACGACCAGGCGCACCTCACCCGGCACTTCAAGAAGCTGGTCGGGGTCACCCCCGGGCGCTACCGGGGGCGCGGCGCACGCTGAGCGCCATGCGGCCGGCCGGCCCGGTCCTCAGTCGGCCGGACGCTGGATCAGGTGCGTGAAGGCCTCCAGGTTCCGCGTCGGCTCGCCGCGCGAGACCCGCCACGCGTACTCCTTGCGGATCGCGGAGGCGAAGCCCAGCTCCAGCAGGGTGTTGAAGGCGCCGTCGGCCGCCTCCAGGACCTGCCCGAGCAGCCGGTCGATCTCGTCGGCGGTGACGGAGGCGAGGGAGAGGCGGGCGGTGACGTAGACGTCGCCGAGCCGGTCGACGGCGTAACTGACGCCGTACATCCGCAGGTTGCGTTCCAGGAGCCAGCGGTGGACGCCCGCCTCGTTCTCGTCGGGGTGGCGGACGACGAAGGCGTTGAGGGAGAGGGAGTGACGGCCGACCAGGAAGGAGACGGTCGTGGAGAGTTTGCGGGTGCCGGGGAGCTTGACGACGTAACTGCCGGGCTCGGGGGACTCCCACTCCAGCTCGGTGTCCTCGAAGACGGCTTCGAGAACCTGCCGGGCCTGGCCTGCCTTGTCCGTGTCACCCATGGTGGGAGCGTACGCGACGGCGGTGGGACTGCAGCGCTGCCGTGTACACGTCGGCGGTGGCCGCCGCCGAGGCGTCCCAGCCGAAGGACCGCGCGTGCCGGGCCGCGGCGGCGCCCATCCGGTCCGCGAGGTGCGGGTGGTCGGCGAAGTCGCCCAGTACGCGCGCGTAGGCCGCGGGGTCGTGGCCCTGGACGAGGAAGCCGGTCTCGCCGTCGCGGACGGCCACCGGCAGGCCGCCGACCGCCGCCGCGAGCACCGGTGTGCCGGCCGCCTGCGCCTCTATCGCGACCAGCCCGAAGGACTCGCTGTAGGAGGGCATGACCAGCACGGAGGCGGCCCGGAACCAGTCGGCGAGCTGCTCCTGCCCCACGGGCGGGCGGAACCGTACGACGTCGGCGATGCCCAGGCGGGCCGCCAGCTTCTGCAGGCCCTCGGGCTTGGCGAGGCCGCTGCCGCTGGGGCCGCCCACTATCGGGACGACGATGCGCGAGCGCAGGTCGGGACGCTCGCCGAGGAGCACGCCCACGGCCCTGAGCAGCACGTCGGGGGCCTTGAGGGGCTGGATGCGGCCGGCGAAGAGCGGGATCAGGGCGTCCTGCGGGAGGCCGAGGCGGGCGCGGGCGGCGGCGCGGCCGTCGGCGGGGCGGAAACGGTCGAGGTTCACCCCGGGGTGGACCACGGCGACCTTGGCCGGGTCGGCGGTGTAGTGCCGTACCAGTTCCTCGGCCTCGTCGTCGGTGTTGGCGATCAGCCGGTCGGAGGCCGCGACGATCTGGGTCTCCCCGATGACCCGGGCGGCGGGCTCGGGCGTGTCCCCCTCGGCCAGGTTGGCGTTCTTGACCTTGGCCATGGTGTGCATGGCGTGCACCAGGGGCACGCCCCAGCGCTGGGCGGCGAGCCAGCCGACGTGCCCGGAGAGCCAGTAGTGCGAGTGCACCAGGTCGTAGTAGCCGGGGCGGTGACCGGCCCAGGCCTGCATCACGCCGTGGGTGAAGGCGCACAGCTGGGCCGGGAGGTCCTCCTTGGCCAGGCCCTCGTAGGGGCCGGCGTCGACATGGCGGACGAGGACTCCGGGCGCGAGGTCGACGCGGGGCGGCAGGCCGCCGGCGGTGGCCCGGGTGAAGATCTCCACCTCGACGCCCTGGTCGGCCAGGCGCTGGGCCAGCTCGACGATGTAGACGTTCATGCCGCCCGCGTCGCCCGTGCCGGGCTGGTGGAGCGGCGAGGTGTGCACGGAGAGCATCGCGACGCGCCGGGGCCTGCGGGACAGCCGCAGCCGCGCGGGAGCCGGTGAAGAGCGGCGCCCGAGCCTGCCGACGTACTGGCTCACGTGGCGTTCCTCCTTGCTGCGGGCATGCCGGACCCGGGACGCGGTGCGCCCTTCAGGGGGCAACGCCGTGAGCGGCGCCGCCATTTCCACCGCCGGGCTCTTTGCTCAATCATTACCGAATCTCGCTCAACCGTTCGATGGCGGGGTGCGTACCGGGCGGGCGCCCGCCGTCGGACCACCCCCCAAGGCCCGGCGGAAGCCCGGCTCCCGGGGGATGCTGCGGAATCCCGGGGCAGCCTCCGCAGAGCCCGGGGGGAATGCGGCGTCCGTCGGAGTGCGAGTGCCCCCATACCCTCGTATCCATGACATCCCGCGCAGCGACCCGCCCGCCCTCCCGGCTCCGCCCGAGCGGCGGGAGCGCCGTGGTGGGCACGGTGACGCGCGGGACGACCAATCCCAACCGGCTGCGCCGCATGGACCGCTGGATCACGGCCGTGCACGGCGCCGAGCTGCGCCGCGCCGCCGATCCCGTGGCCGTCGACCTCGGTTACGGCGCCGCGCCCTGGACGGCCGTCGAACTGCTCCAGCGGCTGCGCACCGCGGCTCCCCGCGCGCGCGTGGTCGGCGTCGAGATCGAACCGGCCCGGGTCGCCGCAGCGCTCCCCTACGAGCGCGAGGGCCTGGTCTTCCGGCACGGCGGCTTCGAGGTGCCCCTGCCGCAGCGCCCGCAGCTCATCCGCGCGGCGAACGTGCTGCGGCAGTACGACGAGTCCGAGGTCGCGGGCGTCTGGGAGCGGCTGTGCGCGCGGCTCGCCCCGGCGGACGGGCACACGCGCGGGGGCCTGCTCGTGGAGGGCACCTGCGACGAGATCGGCCGCCGGCACGTGTGGGTCGCCCTGGGCCCGGAAGGACCCCGGACGGTCACCTTCGCCACCCGCCTCGGCTCCCTGCACCGCCCCTCGGACCTCGCCGAACGCCTCCCGAAGGCACTCATCCACCGCAACGTCCCGGGCGAGCCGGTGCACGCGTTCCTGCGCGACTTCGACCGCGCCTGGGCGGCCGCCGCGCCCTACGCCTCCTACGGGGCCCGGCAGCGGTGGATCCGCGCCGTGCGCGACCTGGCGGCGGCCTGGCCGGTGACGGACGGGCCCGCGCGCTGGCGGCAGGGCGAAGTCACGGTGGCCTGGGGGGCGTTGGCGCCGCGCGGCTGACGGGAGGGACCGGCGGGGAACGATCTCTGCCGACCGCACGTCCCACAGACGGGGGCCGGTGCGGGCGGAGCACCGGGGGCCGGGCCCTGTCGTTCCGGGCGCAGTCGTGGCAGTATCCCCCGGACGAGACATGTTACTGACGGTAAATCAGCTTGGGGGCGGGGTTATGGGACGGGGCAGGCGCAGTGTGCTCGCGGCGGCCGTGACCGTGGTCTGCGCGGTCACCCTGCTGGGGGCGTCCGGCACGGCGTTCGCGAGCGCGGGACCCGACCGGGAACCGACGTCCCCCGCGACGAAGCCGCCCGCCGCCCCCTCCCCGTCCTCCTCCCCCTCGTCCACGCCCTCCGTCACGGTCCCGCCGGACAAGGACCTGGAGGCGGTCCGCACGAAGCTGGACCAGCTCTACCACGACGCGGCCGTGGCCACCGACGCGTACAACGCCGCCGAGGAGCGGGCCGAGCAGCAGTCCGCCCAGGTCACCGACCTGTCCCGGAAGATCGTCGAGCAGCAGCGGAAGCTGGACGAGCTGAAGGACCGGGCCGGCGCCGCCGCCCGCGCCCAGTACCGCACGGGCGGGCTGCCGCCCCAGGCCCAGCTGCTGCTCAGCAACGACCCGCAGCAGTTCCTCGACGGGGCCGGACGGCTCCTGGAGGGCGAACGGGCGACCAGCGGGCTGCTCCAGGACATGACCCACACCCAGCAGGACTTGGAGCAGTACGCCTCCGACGCCGCCGACCGCCTGCGGAAGCTGGAGGACAACCGGAAGGCCAAGGCCGCGGCGAAGAAGCGGATCCAGCAGCGGATCAAGGAGGCGGAGCAGCTCCAGGCCACGCTGGAGAAGCGGCAGCAGGAGCGGCTGGCGCAGCTGGAACGGCAGGCCGCCCAGCAGGCTCAGGCGGCATGGCTGGACACCGGCATCCTCAAGGAGGTCAGCGGCGGCGCGACCGAGGCGGACAAGAAGGCGGTGGCGTACGCCACGGCCCAGATCGGCAAGCCGTACGAATGGGGCGCGGAGGGCCCCAGGACGTACGACTGCTCCGGTCTGACCTCGCAGGCCTGGGCGGCGGCCGGACACCCCGTGCCCCGCACCTCGCAGGAGCAGTGGAGGCAGCTCGAGCACGTGTCCGTGAAGGACATGCGCCCCGGCGATCTGATCATCTACTTCGGCGACGCCAGCCACGTCGCGATGTACGTCGGCGAGGGCAGGATCGTCCACGCCCCGCGCCCCGGCCGCACGGTCACGCTGGCGGGCGCGGGCACGATGCCCATCCTGGGCGTCGTACGGCCGGACGCGGACTGAGGGCGACGGGCCTCCCGCGCCCCTGCGCGCGGACACGGCCCGAGGGGGCCCGCGTCCCTGCGCGCGGACACGGACCGAAGGGGGCTGGGCCCACGCCCTTGGGCCCGGACGCGGCCGAGGGGGCGCATGCGCCTCCTCCCCCACCCCGGGCGCCGCCCCGAGGACTCTCCTCCCCCCTCCCGGGCGCCGCGCGGAGGACCGCTCCGTCCGCCCGGTGACCTGGACCATGTGACCCATCGCACGCCCGGTCGGCGCCAAACCTCTCCTGACGTGACCTTCGTCATTCCACAGCGCGCGGCACGGTGCCCAACTCCGTTGCGGATCGCGGCATATGACAGTGGCCGAAGCGCGAGCGACGCGCCTCACACCATTCCCCCGCGGCGCCGACTACCGCTATGGTCCCCGTCGGTGGAACGAGGTCCCTCGTGCCGCCATGCCCGCGGGGGGAGGGAAGGAACCCGAAACGATGCCCGTGCCCGTACCGCGGCAGCGAGAGACACCGGCCGCGGAGAGCGGCCTGGCGCAGACCGTGACCCACGGCGGCGGCCCCTCCGCAGCACAGGCCCCGCACGGGGAAGCCACCCGAGCCGCAAAAGCCACGAAAGCCCCGGAGGAGAACGCGAAGGACACCACGGTCGAGAAGGACGACCGCACCGCCGGCCACGCCGCCCACGGCACGAACCTCACGCTGCTGCTGATCGAGGACGATCCCGGCGGCTCCCCGATCGTGCCCGAACTGCTCGACGCGGCCGGCAAGCCGATCCGCGTCCGCACGGCCCGCAACCTCACCGAGGCCTCGCGGCTGCTCACCGACGACGTCCACTGCATCCTGCTGGACCTCGCGCTCCCGGCCCCCGGCCGGTCCGGCGCGGGTTCCGGCGCCGGACCGGCCGGTGACGACGACGAGCTGGCCGTCCTCAAGCAGGTGCTGGAGCTCGCGCCCCGGCACGCCGTGCTCGCGCTCACCGCGTCCGGAGACGCCGAGCGCGGCGCCCAGGCGGTGCGCTTCGGCGCCCAGGACTACCTGCTCCGCGACGAGCTGGACGGGCCGCTGCTGAGCCGGGCCATCCGGTACGCGGTCGAGCGCAAGCGCTCCGACACGGCCGAGCGCCGGCTCGCCGAGGGCCGGCTGCGCGCGCAGGAGAACCGCCGTCTGGAGCGCGGCCTGCTGCCGACGCCCCTGCTGGACGGTTCGACGCTGCGGTTCGCCGCCCGCTACCGTCCCGGGCGCTCGCGCGCCCTGCTCGGCGGCGACTTCTACGACGCCGTCCGCACCCCCGACGGCACCGTGCACGCCATGATCGGCGACGTCTGCGGGCACGGCCCGGACGAGGCGGCGCTCGGCGTGGAGCTGCGCATCGCCTGGCGGGCCCTGACGCTCGCCGGGCTGTGCGGCGACGAGCTGCTGAACACGCTCCAGCAGGTGCTGGAGCACGAGCGGGCCGACGACGAGATCTTCGCGACGCTGTGCACGGTGGACATCGCGCCGGACGGGCGCCGCGCGGGCCTGTGCCTGGCGGGCCACCCCTCGCCGCTGGTCATCACGCCGGGCCTGCCGGCCAGGCTGCTGCCGTACGACAACAACGGCCCCGCGCTCGGTCTGCTGCCCGGCGCCCGCTGGCCCCGCACACAGGTGGAGCTGGGCGCCGAGTGGAGCCTGATGCTCTACACCGACGGCCTGATCGAGGGCCGGACGGGCCAGGACGGCGAACGGCTCGGCCAGGACGGGATGCTGGAACTGGTCCGTCGCCAGCTCGGCCAGGGGCTGCGCGGCGAGGACCTGCTGCGGGAGGCGGTCAACGAGGTCCGCGCGCTCAACGGCGGTGAACTCACGGACGACGTCGCGGTCGTCCTGCTCGACCGGGAGCCTTAGCAGCGGCACGGCGCGGGCGTCCGTACGGCGCCGCCAGGGATCGCGGGCGCGCTCACCCGGGAGCAGCAGGGGCGGCGGGCGCCCGGGAAGCCGTAGGCGCGGCGCCCGGAAGCGGCAGGAGCGGCGGGCACCCGGGAAGCCTCGGGCGTCGGCCGCGGGAGCGGTCGTGGGCGTCGTACGCCGAAGGCAGTCGTGGGCGCGGGCCGCCGGACCCCGGCTTCCCGCGCGCCACGGTCGTACGCGCGATACGGTCGCCGCGGCCGAAGGCGGGTGCTACCGGCCGCCGTTGTACGGCCCGTACGGACCGTCGCTGCTGCTGCCGCCGCGACGACGGCCCCAGCCGCCACCGCCACCGGAGACCTGCTTGAGCGCGGGCCGTACGTCCACGATGTAGACGATGCTCGCGATCACGCCGATGATCGGCAGGAACGACAGGATCGAGAACAGGTAGCTCACCACGAGCGCCAGGCCGAGGACGATCAGCCAGAACACCTTGTTCTGCTTGTCGGCGGCGCGGAACGCGTCCTCGCGCCGGATCGCGGCGTCGCACAGCCCGAACGCGGCCAGGACCATGAGCAGGATCTTGAGGATCCCCAGGAACCCCGCGAAGCCCAACATCAGCATGCCGTCCACCGCCCGTTCTCTCCGACGCCTACGCCGCCACCGTACCCGGAGAACGGGCCGGGCACCCCAAGGGTGCCCGGCCCGTCCGGCGTGCGGTCCTCACTTGGCGGGCGGCGTGGTCTTCTTGGCCGCGGGGGCGGTGGCGGTGGTCCGGCGCGTGGCCGGGGCCTTCTTGACGGGCGCCTTCCTGGCCGCCGGCGCGGCCTTGGCCCCGGCGGACTTCTCCTCGCTGACCACGACCGGCTCGGTCCTGGGCTGCGCCTTGCGGGGGGCGGCCTTGGGCTCGACCGCGACGGCGAGTTCCTCGACGTCCTCGGCGATGTCCTCGATGCCCTCGGCGGCCTGGCCGCGCCAGGTCCGTACCGCGTGCTCGCCGTGCTCGGCGACCTTCTCGTAGGTCTCGCGGGCCTTCACGGCGTACTCGGCGGCGACGCCGACCCCGCGCAGGGCGAGGTCCTGGGCGCTCTCACCGAGCTTCTTCAGGTCGGCGTCGAAGTTCGTGCTGAGCTTCTTCAGGTCGGAGTCGAGCGAGTTCAGGAACTCGCCGACCCGGGACTGGACGGTCGCCTGCGTCTCCTTGACGCGGGCGCCGGCCTCCTTGGCGCGGGCGGCGGCCCGCTCCTGGACGGCCTTCGGGTCGGTGTTGCGCACGGCGTCGATGCGGGCCGGGGCCTCGGCGGCGAGCTGCTCCACCAGGGCGGGCACCTTCCTGGCCTGACGCAGGGCCAGGTCCGCGGTGCCCGCGGCGAAGTAGAGCGGGGTGGGGTCGCTGAGGGTCTTGCGCAGGTCGTCGGCGATGGCCATGGTGATGATCCTCCCGGATCGCTTTCGGCTGAGGGTTGTGGTGTGCCGCGGTGCACCGGCCGCCGGGCCCTTGCGGGCCCCGGTATCAGCCGGCCGCCTCCCGCGGACCGGTGTCGCTGCCGCCGGACGCGGAGCTGGGGCGCTCGGCGGGGCCGGGGCGGCCGCCGTCCCGTGCGGGAGCGGCGGCGGACCGTATGGTGCCGTTGCCGGCGCCGTCGCCGCCGTGACCGTCACCGGGGCCGCCGGCACCGCCTGGATCCCCGGCACCGTCCGTGTCCCCGGCGCCGTCGGTGCCGCCGGTCTCGTCCCTGCTGCCCGTCCTGCCGGGCCCGAACCCGTTCTCCTTGCGGAAGGACTCGTAGATCTGGAGCAGCACCTGCTTCTGCCGCTCGTCGAGCGTGGGGTCGGCCAGGATGACGGCGCGTGTCTCGACTTCGTCGCGGTCTCGCTCGGCGTCGAGGATGCCGGCCCGCACGTACAGCGTCTCGGCGGAGATCCGCAGCGCCTTGGCGACCTGCTGCAGCACCTCCGCGCTGGGCTTGCGCAGCCCGCGCTCGATCTGGCTCAGGTACGGATTGGACACCCCGGCGGCATCGGCGAGCTGCCTGAGCGACAACTGCGCGTTGCGCCGCTGCTCGCGCAGGTACTCACCGAGATTGCCGACGTTGAGCGATGCCATGTCTCCACCATGCACCACCTTCGCTAACAATTGCAAGCACACTGCTTGCAAGAGTGCGCCCCCGTGTCGCCCTCAGCCGACCGGTCCCGCCTCCTCGTACCCCTGCTCCTCGAGGATCGCGTCGATGCGGGAGCGGTGGGCCGCTTCCCAGTCGTCCAGGGACCGGGCGGCCTCCTCGGCGAGCTTCGCGCGGGCGGCCGGCAGGATCTCCCCGGCGCGGGCGGCCGGGACGATCACCACGCCCTCCTCGTCGGCGACGACCACGTCCCGCGCCGCGACGTGGACCCCGCCGCAGCGCACCCGCTCGTTCAGCGGCCGCACGGCGGACTTGCCGCCGGGAACCGGGACGACGCCGCGGGCGAAGACGGGGAAGCCCAGCGCGCGCACCTCCGCGAGGTCGCGGATCAGGCCGTCGGCGACGAACGCGGCGACGCCCCGGCGCTGCGCGACGGCGCACACGTTGCCGCCGGCGAGGGCGTGGTCCAGGTCACCGGACTCCCGCCTTTTTCTCTGCGCCTTCCGCACAGCCCACGCACCGCAGCGCCCACCGCGCTCCGTGCCAGAAGCCCGCCCAGAGAAAGCAGACACCGCGAGGAGCACGAGCGGATCGCCGTCCTGGTGGAACGGCTGCGGCGGGCGGTCTCCGCCGGCGGGACGGCGGAGGGTGCCCGCGCCGAGGCGGTCCGTCTGACGGAGGAGCTGGAGGCCCACCTGGACCGCGAGGAGGAGCAGTTGGTCCCGCTCCTCGACGCCGCCGCCGGCACCGCCTGACCCGTCCCGCCCCACGGGATCCCGTCCGGCCCCCTGCCCGGTCACGGGCGGGTCAGGGGGCCGGGTCGCCCCGCCCCGCCGGTTCGCCCCGCCGGGGGCCGTGGATGCGGTGCCAGCGGGCGAGGGCGGCCGCGACGGCGGCCGGGGCGGGTACCGACTCCAGGGCCAGCGGGTGCGCGGCGGCCACCAGGACGCGGTGCAGCTTCCCGCCCAGCGCGGTGAGGGTGCGCCGGTCGGGCCCGGGACCCGTGCCCAGGGCCAGCGCCGTCCGGATGACGTCGGTGAAGACCGACTGCGCCTTCTTGAAGCCGACGAGCAGTTCCAGGTCGTGCTCCCAGCCGCGGGAGCTGCCGGGCCGGACGGTCTCCGCGGTCCGGCACCAGGCCTGCGTCATCCGGCGCGCCTGCCACCGCGGGTACCGCATCAGGTAGAGGTGAGTGGCGAGGTCGTAGAGCGGATCGCCGAGCATGGCCAGTTCCCAGTCGATCGTCCACAGCCGGCTTTCCGCGTCGACGATGAAGTTCTCCCGGTGCAGATCGGCGTGCAGCAGGCAGAAAGGGCGCTCGCGCAGCCCCTTCAGGTGCTTGCGCAGCCGTCTGAACGCCTCGCCGTCGATCCCCAGGTCCGCGAAGAGTTCCCCGAAGTCCGCGAGGTTGCGGGCGTAGACGCGCTCCTCGGCGAAGTGCACGAGCCGTTCGAGGAACGCGGCGGTGTCCCCGTCGGCCGGCCGGTCGGCGGCCTCGCAGCGGCGCTCGACGGTGAGCATGCCGGGCGTCACCGCGATCAGCTGGCCGAACAGTTCGACGATCTGGCCGAACAGCCCGCCCGGCACGGCGTTTTCGGACGCGCACAGCGCGCCGAGGGTGCGGCCCTCGATGAACCGCTGCAGACCGATGCCGCCGGCTTCGAGAAGCTCCGGGATCCGGCCGATCCGGCCCCGCAGGGCCGCCAGCAGCTGCTCCTCGGAGGCGAAGCAGCGCCGGTCGAACCAGAGCAGGTCGCTGCGCGGCTCCCGGCACTTCCACCGCCCCGGACGCAGCGCGCCCAGCTCGCCCGCCAGCGGGAAGGCGTACGTCTCGTGGTGGTACCCCTGAAGGGGCCCTTCGACCCGGCTCGGGTCACCGCTCGCCGCGAGGGCACGCAGCCGGGCGCGTGAAGCCGGTGGAGGGGACCCGGGCACGGGCGGAACGAGTGAGGGTGAACCGGTCCCGGACGGACCGGGTTCGGACGGACCGGGTTCGGGTGCGTCCAGTCCGAGTGAAGCAAGTTCGAGCGGCATGGCCCGTTTCTTTCGCCTTGAGCCCCCCGGGAGGGTCGCACCCGGCCGCGGGGGCGGACCCCGCCGAAGGGTGCTGAAGTGGGAACACGTTACTCCCACCTCGCCACGGAGGGTGACCCGAACCTCTCGGGCCTCACCACGCGTCGCACCGGCGCGGGACCACGGCCGGGACGGTGCGCCGGGGTCTCAGGCGGGGCGCAGGGCCGCCAGCAGGTCGCTCAGGGACCGTACGACCGTCCTCGCGCCGGCCTCCTCCAGCAGGCGCGCCTTGTGCTCGTTGCGGGCGTAGCCGAGGAAGTGCACGCCCGCCCGCCGGGCGGCCTCCAGGTCGGTGGGGGTGTCCCCGATCATCAGGGCGGTGGAGGGGGCCGCCCCCATGGCGCTGAGCGCGCGGTGCAGGCAGTGCGGGTCGGGCTTGAGGTGCCGCAGCTCGCCGGTCCGGCCGTACAGGTGCGGCTGGAAGCAGGGCAGCAGGCCGCGCCCCTGGAGGTAGGCGCGCACCACGGCCGGTGAGTTGTTGCTGGTGACGGCCGGCCGGGCGCCGACGGCGGTCCAGGTGCGGATCAGCGGGTCGGCGTACGGGGTCGGCATGGCCGTGACCGCCGCCTTCAGCTCCTCCTGGGTGAGGCGCTCCTCCAGCTCCGTCACCAGGTCGCTGCGCGGGCGCCGGCGGTCCACGGCGCGCAGGAGCGCGTGCGGGTCCAGCGGCTCCCGCTCGTCGTCGCTCAGCAGCCCGTGCAGGCCCTGCTGTCCGAGCCAGTCGAGCAGGCCGTGCGCCACCCGCTTCGCGGAGTGGCCCGCGAAGAGGCGGCAGATCGGGCCGTCGAAGTCCCAGAGGACCACCTGCGTGCGGGAGACCAGGTCCCGCAGCGCCCGCATCCCCGGCTGCGTCGTGTCAGAAGTCACTAGGAGAGTGTCAGGTCCGTGGTGATGGTTTCCCAGAGGGCGTCGAACCACTTCTGGGATTCGGTGACGAACGCGGCGTCGCGCTGTCCGGCCCGTTTGAGGAAGGAGAAGAGCAGGGACTGGGAGCCGAGGACGTCGTACATGTCCAGGGTCTCGTCGCCCCAGTCCTCCTCGCGCCGGGTGAGCGTGTAGTAGCCCATGAGGGCTTCCTCCTCGCCCAGCAGGTAGAGCTTGACCGGCGGGGTGAAGGGCAGCGCGCGGAAGGTCACCCGCACGTCGATGCCGTGGGTGGCGCGCAGCGACATCAGGTTGTGCCGCAGCACCTGGCCCTGCGCGTTGCGCATGGCGAGCCAGCGCTGGTGGACCACGTCGTCCTCGCCGCGGCCCGCCACGGGCACCGGGAAGGCCAGCGCGATGTTCCTGGACGGCACCAGGACCCGGACGTCGACGACCTCGGGGCGTATGCGGCCCTCGTGGATCAGCCGGAGCGGCTCGCCCATGGCCAGCATCAGCGTCTCCGCGGTGTGGGAGACGACGTCTATGCGCACCCGGCGGTTCGTGAACGCCTCGGTCAGCCGGGGGGCGAGCGCGACCATGGTCGGCTGCGGTTCCTCCCGCGCGGGGGCGGCGTCGGCGATCCTGGGCGGGCTGCCCTTGCTGACGTTGCTGAGCAGCCCGTCGCCCTGCAGGGCCCGCAGCGCCTGGCGCACGGTGCCGCGCTCCACCCCGAACTCCTCGGCGAGTTCGGCCTGGGTGGGCAGGCGGTCGCCGGGTTTCAGCTCGCCCGCGCGGATCCGCTCGCGCAGGGCGTCGGCGATCTCCTGCGGAGAGTTCCTCCGGCTGCCGTCCACGGCCAGGTTCTCTTGGGTCACAACCAAACGCTACAACTTCGATTCACTTGGCGGGAGTTGTTCTAGATCTGTTTCGAACTATCGCCAAGTGGGGACAACTGAGAATAAGTTGGCTGCCAACTTGAGCGAGTTGGCGATAGAAGGGGGAATCGCCGTGCCTGTCCTCGCCCTCCTGTCCGCCCTCTTCGTCGTCGGCTTCGAGCAGATCGTCCAGTGGAAGTACGGCGCGACGGGCCTCGTGGGCCTGCTGCTGCTCACCGTCGGCATCAAGGCCAAGAGCCCCGCCCTCAGCTCCGCCGGCGCGGTCGTCCTGGCGATGCTGGTGGCGGGCCCGGCCCTGTGAGCGGCCCCGCCGGGGAGCACCTCAGCTCGTGAGCACCAGCTCCGAGCTGATCGTCTCCCACAGCGCGTCGAACCAGACGTGCGACTGCTCGACGAACGCCGTGTCGCTCGGCCCGGCGCCCTCCGCGAAGGAGAAGAGCATCGAACGGGTGCCCTGCGCGTCGTAGAGCTGGAAGGGCTCGTGGTCGATCTCCTCCTCACGGCGCCGCACCCTGTAGTACGCGAACAGCGCCTCCGTGCCGTTGAGCAGGTAGAGCTTGACCGGCGGGGTGAAGGGCAGCGCGCGGAAGGTCACCCGCACGTCGATGCCGTGGGTGGCGCGCAGCGACATCAGGTTGTGCCGCAGCACCTGGCCCTGCGCGTTGCGCACGGCCAGCCACCGCGTGCGCAGGCGGTGGTCCCGCGCGGAGGGGTCCACCGGCGCGGGGAAGGCCAGTTCGATGTCCCGGCTGGGCAGCAGCACCCGCACGTCGACCTTGGCCGGTTTCAGCCGCCCCGCGTGGATCTGCCGCAGCGGCTCGCCCATGGCCAGGGTCAGCGAGACGGCGGTCAGGCACAGCGCGTCGATCTCCACGTGGGAGGCGGTGAAGGCGGCGGCGATACGGGGCGCGAGCGCTGCCGTGGTGGGCAGCGGCGGGGCGGCGGGGCCGGTGAGGGCCCGTTCCGGGAGGGCCGCCACGGTCGCCGGGCTCCCTTTGGTCACATGAGTGAGCAGATGCTCCGACTGGAGGATGCGCAGGGCCTGCCGGACGGCCCCGCGCTCGACGCCGAACTCGGCGGCCAGCACGGCCTGCGTGGGCATGCGCTCACCCGGGCGCAGCACACCGGTCCTGATCCGCTGCCGCAGTTCGTCGGCCACCTCGTGGTGTGACCTCTGTGGCCGCCGTGTCCTCTTCCGCCCACTGGCCAAGGCGTGTTCCGGGTCCACCACTGAACGGTACAACTTCTCGCCATCTTTGGGCAGTTCAGGGAAAGGTGGTTATGAGCCGCTTCCAAGCGGAGATAAGTAGAGAGAAGTTGGTGGCCAACTTGCCGGACATGGTCGAACCTCTGGCCGGTTGGTTCCACGGTGACACAGGGGGTTACGTCGGACCGCGCTCCCCTCCGGAGGGGAGCCGGGGGCCCGGTCGGCGACACCGCACAGCCACAACCGAAGAGCGTCTCGCAGCACCGCCACAACTGAAGACCGTCCCCATGGCACAGCCACAACAGAACAGCACGCTACGGATCGTCACCCCCGTCACGGTCACCGGCAGGAAGGAGCGTTCAGAACAGGTCCGGGCACCACGGTCGCCTGGACGTACGCAGCAGGGCGTCGGCCACCTCGGCGGCGCCCGCTCGTTCTTCCCGGACGCGGCCGAGCGCCGCGAGCCGGACCGCCGACTCGTCCCCCAGCCACAGCGGCGCCAGCTCCCTGACGTGCAGCGTCAGATCGGCGCTCCGCGTCGTCGGTGTGCAGGACGCACCGGTGGGTGAGGCCTCCAGCCGCCAGCGGCCGCGCGCCCATCCGCTCTCGTCGGCGACCTCCAGCACCAGCGTCCCGGACCCGGCGTAGGTCCGCGCCTCCAGCGCCCGGACGACGTCCAGGATCCGCACCCACAGCCAGTCGGCCTGTGTGGTGATCACGGCCGCGCGCGGATCGGGCAGGAGGAGGGGCAGCAGGTCGTCCGGGGCCCGCCAGCCGCTCTTCACCTTCGTCACCCAGTCCGTCGAGCACACATGGAGCCACAGCGCGCGTTCGGCGGCCGGGGACACCGCGATCAGGTTCTTCACGGCGGCGGTGTTCAGCGGCTGCTTGGCGTCCGTCCAGGTGTCGTCGCAGACGTAGGCGGCCAGGCCCTCGACCGTGCCGTCCGCCGCGCGGTACACGGCGTAGAACGGCTCGGTCCACGGGCTGTGCTCCAGGCGCACCGCTCCCGTGTTGACCTGCCACCAGCGCTCCGGGCGGTCGATCGCGCCGGGCTGGACGCGGCGCAGCCGCTCGTGCAGTGCGGGGCCGAGCGCGCGTACGTCGTCGCCGTCGACGAGGTCGATCCGGCCCCCGCCGTCCGGGACCGGCCGGCGGGGGTCCAGGCCCGCCCGCGGCACGTCGATCGTCCACTCGGTGGCCCAGGTGGCGGGGCCGAAGCCGTAGCGGCCGTAGATCGGGTACTCGGCGGCGACCAGGGTGGCGACGACGTCCCCGCGTTCCTTCGCCGCCGCGAGGTCCCGCGTCATCATGCGGGTGAGCAGGCCGCGGCGGCGGTGGGTGGCGGTCACGGTGACGCCGGAGATGGCGTCGGCGGGGACGGCCGCGCCGCCGACGGCGGTGAGTTCCTGGTCGAAGGAGCGGAACGTCGCCACGCACCGGCCCCGGTCGAAGGCGCCGAGCGTCCGCGACGCGAGGTAGTGCGGAGTGCGTTCGGCGACCTCGTCGTCGGAGACGACCGGACTGCGCAGGAACCCGGTGCTCAGGGCACGGATCCAGTCGGGAACGTCGGCCTCCTCGACTCGGCGGATGTCGATGCCGGTGGAGTGGCGGTCGGGGTCGGCGGGGAGCCGGTGGCCGTCGGTGGGGTGCGGGCGGGTGCCGGTGGGGAGGCGGTCGGTGGCGGTGGGGTCGTGGTCGCCGGTCATGGCTCGACGGTAGGGGGCCCAGGGGGACGTGTCGCGGGCTTTTCCCGGCAGCGCCCCGCCTGCCGGGCACGCGGCCGGTGACCTCCGCCCGGTCCGCCTCGCCCGGCCGGTGGCCTCCGCCCGGGCCGCCCCACTCGGCGGGTTCCAGCCGGGCCCGGCGGTCCGGCGGGTCGGGCCGACGGGTGGGGCCGGCCGGCCCAGCCGAACCGGCCGGCCTCGGCGAACCCCGCGGGCCCGCTGGGTGCTGCGCGCCATGGCGGCCCGGGCCCATCGGGCCCATCGGGCCGCCGCCCCTTTCAGATGAGGAGGTCGTCCACCTGGGCCTCGCCCTCGCGGTAGCGGCGGGCGATCTCCGCGCTGCAGCCGTCGGCCGTGTGCTGGAGCTGGTGGCGGCGGCGGGAGACCTGCTGCTCGTACCGGACGAGCCGGCCCATCGCCGCGCCCAGTTCGAGGTCGGTGCGGGCGTCGAGGTCCGACAGCTCCACTTCGGCGAGCATCTGTGCGGACAGCCGCCGGTACTCCTCGCCCTGCGGGGTGCCCAGCGTCAGGTGCCGGGCCGAGGAACGCTGGGGGGCGGGCGCGTCCCGGAGGATCTCCGCGAGCCGTTCGACGACGGACGCCCCGCCGTCCTCCACGGCCGGGGCGGGCCCGGCGCCGTCCCCGCCGGACGCCGTCCGCGCCGCGCCGCCCCGCCGGGCCAGCTCCGCGCGCAGGATGTCGATCCGTCCCTGGAGCAGCCGCCGTACGTAACTCAGGTCCGCCTCGTCCCGTTGGGCCCTGCGGCGCAGGGCGCGCAGTTCCGGCAGGCTCAGCACCGTCAGGTCGGGCTCGGCCGGCTCCATGGCCAGCAGTGGGTCCGCCACGGGTGCCTCCGGTAGCCCCTCGGTGCTCGCGGGCCGGTCCGCGGCGGGCGGCGGATCCGACGGCAACGGCGGGCTGTCGGTACGCTGCACCGGCGGCCGGTGGGCGATGGTCTCCGCGACCGCCGTGCCGAGGGGCGGGACCGCCCCGGGCTGCGGTTGCGGCTCGGTACTCGATGTGCTCATGCGCCTCAACCGTCCCCTCGACCGGCGCGTACGGAAGCATCGTGCCACCCTGAGTCGCCGGTATGTGACCGAGTGCCCCCGATCAGCCCCGGATGGGGGGTTACGAAGCATAAAGAAGCACGATATGGACGTCGGTCCGGAGGCCGCGGCGGCGCCCGGCATCATGGTCGGCATGCGTGCAGTGGTGCAGAGAGTGGACGGCGCGAGCGTCGTCGTGGAGGACCGGACGGTGGGGGCCATCGAGGGCGAGGGTCTGTGCGTCCTCGTCGGGGTCACCCACGAGGACACCAAGGAGAAGGCGGCGCAGCTCGCCCGCAAGCTGTGGACGATCCGCATGCTGCAGGACGAGAGGTCGTGCAGCGACACGGGCGCCCCGCTGCTGGTGATCAGCCAGTTCACGCTCTACGGCGACGCCCGCAAGGGCCGCCGTCCCACCTGGAACGCCGCCGCGCCCGGCGAGGTCGCCGAACCGCTGGTGGACGAGGTGGTCGCGCAGCTCCGCTCGCTGGGCGCGACGGTGGAGACGGGCCGTTTCGGCGCGCGGATGCGGGTGTCGCTGACGAACGACGGCCCGTTCACCGTCCTGCTGGAGATCTGAACCGCGGGTGCGGCCGGCCGGCTACGGCTCCACGACCACTTCCTGCGCCGCCGCCGTGTCCCCGGCCATGAGCCGGGCGTCCACGGGGACGTTCCGCTTGACCAGGGCCAGGGCGACCGGGCCCAGTTCGTGGTGGCGTGCGGACGTGGTGATCACGCCGATCCGGCGGCCGTCGGGGCCCTCGTCGGCGAGGCGGATCTCCGTGCCGTGCGCCGGCAGGTGCACCTCGCTGCCGTCCAGGTGCAGGAAGACCAGGCGGCGCGGCGGCTTGCCCAGGTTCTGCACCCGGGCCACGGTCTCCTGACCGCGGTAGCAGCCCTTCTGCAGGTGGACGGCGGTGCCGATCCAGCCCAGCTCGTGCGGGATGGTGCGGTGGTCGGTCTCGAAGCCGAGCCGCGGCCGGTGCTGCTCGACGCGCAGCGCCTCGTGGGCGAGGAGCCCGGCGGGCGGGCCGCTGCGGGCGGCGTACGACTCCAGCTCGGCGCGGGGCAGGAACAGGTCGCGGCCGTAGGCGGTCTCGCGGACGACGGCGCCCTCGGGCACCTCGGCGATCGAGCCGGCCGGCAGGTGCACCACGGCGACGTCGGCGGTGCGGTCGGCGACCTCGACCCGGTAGAAGAACTTCATCGACTCCAGGTAGGCGATCAGCGCCTCCTGGGTGCCGGGCTCCACATGGGCCCAGACCGTCTCACCGTCGTCGACCAGATAGAGCGCGTGTTCGATGTGGCCGTTCGCGGAGAGGATCAGCGCCTCGGTGGCCCGGCCGGCCGGCAGGTCGCTGACGTGCTGAGTGAGCAGCAGGTGCAGCCAGCTCAGCCGGTCCTCGCCGGAGACGGTGACGACACCGCGGTGCGACAGGTCGACGAAACCGGTGCCGTCCGCGAGCGCGCGCTGCTCACGGAACAGGTCGCCGTAGTGTGCGGCGACGCCTTCGTCCACGCCCTCGCCGGGGACGGCACCGGGCAGCGACAGCAGGGGGCTCTTCATACGGCAAGCCTACGACGTGCCCGGTGTACTCCCCGGGGAACGGTCCCGGCCGGAACAGTCCTTGCACCGGCCGAAGATGGCGAAGTGCTTCATGTCGGTGTCGAACCCGAACTGCCGGCGCAGCTTGGCCGTGAACTCGGCCGCCACCTCGACGTCGGCCTCGATGACGTTGTCGCAGTCGCGGCAGACGAGGTGGAGGTGGTGGTGGCGGTCGGCCAGGTGGTAGGTGGGGGCGCCGTGGCCGAGGTGGGCATGGCTGACCAGGCCCAGCTCCTCCAGCAGCTCCAGCGTCCGGTAGACGGTGGAGATGTTGACCCCCGACGCCGTCTTCCTCACCTCGCCGAGGATGTCGTCGGGGGTCGCGTGCTCCAGGGTGTCCACGGCTTCGAGCACGAGCTGACGCTGCGGCGTCAGCCGGTAGCCGCGCTGCCTGAGATCGCTCTTCCAGTCGGTGCTCACCACACCGGAGAGTCTAGGCCGCCCGGGCGTGCCCGGGACTACTTGAAGAAGGCGATGCCGTCGTCGGGCAGGTCGTCCGGCAGGGCCTTGGCCCAGCGCTCGACCTCCTCCGGGGTGACGACCTTCTTCAGGTGGGCCGACATGTAGGGGCGCAGCTCGACCTCGGGGGTCTGCTTCTCGCCGACCCACATCAGGTCGCTCTTGACGTAGCCGTACAGCCGCTTGCCGCCGGAGTAGGGGGCGGAGGCGGCGGTGCGGGCCACGGTGTCCGTGGCCAGGTCGATCTGCGGCTTCTTGTCGGCCAGCTCGCCGTACCAGACCTCGATGACGCCGTCGTCGCGGACCATCGTGACCTCGACCTTGCGGCTGCCGTCGATCCGCCAGAAGCCGGACTCGGACTCCAGCGGCCGTACCTTGTTGCCGTCGTTGTCCAGCACCCAGGTGTGCGAGTGGTACTCCAGGAAGTCCCGGCCGTCGTGGGTGAAGGTGACCTCCTGGCCGAAGTTGCACTTCTCCGCGCCGGGGAAGTCGTGCACACCGGCACCGGCCCAGTTGCCGAGCAGGAAGGCGAGGGGGACCAGGTCCTTGTGGAGGTCGGACGGGATCTCGATCATGAGCGGTGGCTCCCGGACGTCGTCAGCGCTGGCCCTGGTACAGCTTCTTCACGGTCAGGTAGGCGAAGGCGAGGACGCCGACGCAGACCAGGACCAGCAGGGTTTCGAAGAAGATCTCCACGGGGTGCTCCTTGTCGAGCGCGGTGCGGTACGTACGTACACAGGGCCGGGCCCCAGCTTAGTCGGCCCGGGCCCGGCCCTCTTGGTGAGGTGCTCCCTCACCCGCTCAGCCGAGCAGTTCGCTCTGCAGCGTCACCGTCTGCTGGAACGGCACGGCGGCCGCGGAGCCCTTGCGGGACTGGACGACCAGGGCGAGGACGTCCCCCGCGCGGAGGTAGGCCTGCCGGACCTGCTCGGCGCCGTAGGGCTTGGTCTCCACGTAGGCGACGCGGTCGACGCCGTCCACCCGGGAAGCGGTCGGGAAACCGTTGTCGAAGACGGACCGCTCGACACCCGCCAGCTCGTACCCGGGGCCGCCGGACTGGGAGAGCCCGCTGTCGTACAGGTGCTGCACGACGGCCGCGGTGTCGAACTGCAGCAGGTAGATCCGCGTCCGCGTGCCGTCCGGCGTGGTCCAGCCGCGGGCGGTGACGTGCCGCAGGCCGTGGTCGGTCAGCTGCTGCCCGAACTTCTCGCGGTCCTGCGAACGCGCGTACGCGGCGAGGAAGTCCTTCGGCGCCAGCCAGCCGCCGGTGCCCCGCAGCGCCGCGTCCTCGCGGGCGCCGTGCGGCGCGGGCAGCACCAGGGCGCGCAGGTCGGCGTAGTGCGCGCCGGCGGTGTTGTTCGAGTCGTCCCGGCTGAGACTGCCGGACGGCAGCGGCGGCCTGACGATCGGCGGGTAGTCCCAGCGGCCGTCGGACGCGGTGGCGAGACCGGGGAGGTCCGTACGGTCCGCGCGGGTGATGCCGTACGCCGTCCCGGCCCCGGCCACCGCGAACACGACTACGGCGGCGGTCCACCGGAGCAGTGCGCGCAGCCGGGGGCGGTCCCGCCCGGCGGGCGGGGCGGGTGCGGTGAGCGCGGGCGCGGGGTCCGTGGCCGGCGGCGGGGTCGCGGCCGGTGGTTCGGGAAGAGTGCCCTTCGCGCTCTGCCCGGCGGTCGCTTGGGTGGTCTGCTCGGTCATACCGCCTGCCCCGATCCCTTGATGCGGTCGAGCTGCTTGCGGAACATCCGGGCCGCGTCCTCGGTGTCGAGCGGTTTGACCGCCTGCATGGTCGCGCTGACCAGGACGTCGTCCTCGTACCCGGAGCAGATCATCGCGTCGAGCTTCTCCTCGGAGTCCGCGGGCGGCAGGAAGCACCGGGCGTTCTTGTGCCCCTCGATCTTCGGACCGGCGCGGAAGATCCTCAGCGTCTCGAAGAACTGCTGCTGGTAGCCGGCGATGGAACGCACGGTCCTGCTGCTGCCCATCCGGGAGAGCACGATCTGGACGGTGTAGGCCTTTTCCGCGTAGGAACTGACGCCGACCGCGGCACCGTCGTTGATGTAGCTGCGCATCACCATGCCCTTGACGTGCTGCTTGTCGATCTCCCTCGCCAGCTGCCGCCGCTGGGAGCTGGGCAGGTTGCGCAGCGCGTCCTTTCGCAGCTGGGTGGCCTGCGCGCCGCTCAGCTCGGCGTCGTTCCCGAACTCACCCATGTCGGGGCCGCGTACGAATTCCTGGCTCCCGTAGGGCAGCAGCATCGCCTTCAGACCGGTGGCCGGGGCCTGATGCTGCTCGGCGGCGGACTTCGGCAGGCGCCAGATCGGAGAGCCGGGGCCGCGGTCGGCGGCGCGCACGGTGGTGACGGTGTAACCGGTGCCGCCGACGAGCGCGACGAGCAGCACGACGCACCCGGCGACGACGCCCGAGCAGCGGCGGCGCGGGGCGGGCACGGCTGCGGAATCGGGAGCGGGAGCGGGGGCCGGCACGGACGACTGGACCGGCTGGTCCGACTGGTTCTCGTTCACAGCCGTCCCATCTGCCGCTGGGCCAGACTCATGATCTCCTTCTTGGTGATCGGCTTGGTGTCGTAGACGTAGATCTCCATCACGATGTCGCCGCGCCAGGCGTGGGCCTCCGCCTCGTACATCGGCAGGTATCCCGGCTTCCGGTGGGGCTCGGTGGCCGTGTACGCCATGCCGGAGCCGGTGCCCGGGATCGGCCAGTGGTGGCCGTGGATCTCCCGCTCCGCCCAGTACATCGCGCCGGCGGCCTGGCCCGCGGCGGTCAGTTCCTCTTCCTGGCGGTACTGCGCGAGACGGATCTCGACCTCATGGGTGTCGCCCGTCTCCCACCTGGTGCCGACCGCCCGCCGGAAATCGTCCGAGAGGTCGTTGCCGAACGCCTTGTCCGGTTTGGTGAACTCGTGCGCGTACTCCGTGAGGCTCATCCAGCCGTCGCCGTTCGCGCCGTACGGATCGTCCCGGGCCCCCTTCGGCCGGTCGACCAGCAGTTTGCGCAGGTCGCCGTCGGTCTTCACCCGGCGGTCCTGCGCGGCCGGCAGCGGTTCCGCCTCGCCCTCGGCCTGCTCGACCACCGGCTGGGAGAGCGGCGGGAGCGGGGTGGGCTCGCGGTCCGCCTGGACGACGTACCCCGTGCAGGTGCCGGCGACCACGCCGAGCACGGCCGCGGCGGCGACGAGCAGCGCAGTGCGCCCTAACCGCCTCGGCGGTGCTTGCGGACCCCCCTGCGCCCCCGGAACCCCCAGAGTCCCCTGCGCTTCCGGACCCTTCTGTGCTTCCGCACCCCCTTCGGGCGCGGAAATCGGTCTTTCCGGTACTTCCAAGACGTGCCCCCACAGAACATGAAGCGCGCCTTCCGTATGCGCGCTGCACAGGAGACCCCTGGGCAGGGCCCGTAGTTGCAAGGGGGTTGATTACGATTCGGGCATGGCGAAGAAGCTCGTGATCAAGGTGACGGCCGGTGCGGACTCCCCCGAGCGGTGCTCGCAGGCGTTCACGGTCGCGGCGGTGGCCGTGGCCAGCGGTGTGGACGTGTCCCTGTGGCTGACCGGGGAGTCCTCCTGGTTCGCGCTGCCCGGCCGGGCGGCCGAGTTCGAGCTTCCGCACGCCGCCCCGCTGCCCGATCTGCTCGATTCGATCCTCGCGGCCGGCCGCGTCACCCTGTGCACGCAGTGCGCGGCCCGCCGGGACATCACGGAGGAGGACGTCGTCGAGGGCGTGCGGATCGCGGGTGCGCAGGTCTTCGTGCAGGAGGCGCTGGCCGACGGGGCGCAGGCCCTCGTCTACTGAGCGACGGCACCGCGCCGTACCGCGGCGGTCGCCGTCACCGGCGTTTCTTGCCGTCCAGCTCGTCCCACCACTCGTCGGACTTCGGGTCGCCGGACGGGTCGTCCCACCAGCGGTCGTCCGGGCCGCGCCGGTTGGCGACCATGGCGGCGACCGGCGGGATGACCATGGCGAACAGACACATGCCGACGGCGGCCGGCACCGACCAGATGCGCACGACCCCCCACGCCAGGACGAACAGCGTGATGCAGGTGCCCATCATGGCGAAGTAGGCGTGGCGGCGCCGTGCGTACATACCTTCAGGGTAGTTCGGCGCCCCCCTGCGCGGCGGGTGCGCGGACAGGCCGGAGGGCCGCACCCCTGGCGTCCAACCCCGGGGTACGGCCCTCCGCGTGCTCGGCGGCCTCAGACCGCGATCGCGACCTCCGCGAGCCCGCCCTGCTGGGCGACCACCGTACGGTCCGCGCTGCCGCCGGGGACCAGCGCGCGCACGGTCCAGGTGCCCTCCGCGGCGTAGAAGCGGAACTGGCCGGTGGCGGAGGTCGGGACCTCCGCGGTGAACTCGCCGGTCGAGTCCAGCAGGCGGACGTAGCCCGTCACCGGCTCGCCGTCACGCGTCACCTGCCCCTGGATCGTCGTCTCACCGGGCTTGATCGTCGAGGCGTCGGGGCCGCCGGCCTTCGCTCCACACATGGCGTACTCCTGAAGAGAGGTCTTGAGAGGTCGGTACGGTCGGGTCCGTCTTACTTGCCGGAGCCCAGCTCGATCGGCACGCCCACCAGGGAGCCGTACTCGGTCCAGGAGCCGTCGTAGTTCTTGACGTTCTCCACGCCCAGCAGCTCGTGCAGGACGAACCAGGTCAGGGCGGAGCGCTCACCGATGCGGCAGTAGGCGATGGTGTCCTTGGCGAGGTCCACGTCCTCGTCGGCGTAGAGGGCCTTCAGCTCCTCGTCCGACTTGAAGGTGCCGTCGTCGTTGGCGTTCTTCGACCACGGGATGTTCTTCGCGGACGGGACGTGGCCCGGACGCTGCGACTGCTCCTGCGGCAGGTGGGCCGGGGCGAGCAGCTTGCCGGAGAACTCGTCGGGCGAGCGCACGTCGACCAGGTTCTGCGCGCCGATGGCCTTCACCACGTCGTCGCGGAAGGCGCGGATGGAGGTGTCCTGCGGCTTGGCCTTGTAGTCGGTCTTCGGGCGCTCGGGCACGTCGGTGCCGTCGACCAGCTCGCGGGCGTCCAGCTCCCACTTCTTGCGGCCGCCGTCGAGGAGCTTGACGTTGTCGTGGCCGTAGAGCTTGAAGTACCAGTAGGCGTAGGAGGCGAACCAGTTGTTGTTGCCGCCGTAGAGGACCACCGTGTGGTCGTTCGAGATGCCCTTCTCCGACAGCAGCTTCTCGAAGCCGGCCTGGTCGATGAAGTCACGGCGGACCGGGTCCTGGAGGTCGTCGGTCCAGTCGATCCGGATGGCGTTCTTGATGTGGTTCTTGTCGTACGCGGACGTGTCCTCGTCCACCTCGACGATGGCGATGCTCGGGTCGTCCAGGTGCTCCTGGACCCAGTCGGCGTCGACCAGGACGTCACTACGGCTCATGCTCAATCTCCTCCGGGGCAGTTACGGCGGGGCGTGCGGGTGCGTGGCTGCGCGCTCGGGGTGCGAGCGGCGCACGGATGCCCTTCGAGCAGGGCGGCTGGGAGACGCGGAGCCTCGGGAGGGCTTCCGCTCAGAAGGGGCGACAGAGCATGGCGGCAACGCGGCACAGGTCCACTGCCCGCCGCTTCGTGAGATCCGCCTGTCGCCTCATGCCGTCGATCGTAGGGAGGGACAGGCGGCCATGTCACCGGCGTGTCGCATCATGAGACGGGATCGTCCGTGATGTGGGACACGGGAGGAAACGGGCCAGGGCCCGGGCCGCCCGGGACTGCCCGTTCCCGGCGGTGCGACTGCGGTGCGGACGGGGTGTCTCGCTCCTCGGACGTCACTGCGTGAGCTTGACGTGCGACCCCTTCACCGTGATCTCGACTCCGTCCTTCGCCGCCCGCACCGAGTCGAGTCTGATGCCTCCCGGCAGCTGGTCCAGCGCCTGCTGGAAGTCGGTGATGGCCCGCATCCGGCTCTCGGCGAGCGCGAGGCCGGCCAGCTTGGGCATCCCGTCGGCCGTGACGCGCATCCTGTCGCCCTCGACCTCGATCGAACCCAGCACGTGGACCACCGGGAACGACGCGATCCGCACGGCCAGCCTGATCTTGCCGCCGCCCCCGTCCGAGAGGCCCACCACCTGCGCCTTGAGGCCGAAGCCGATGTCGGTCGGCGTCGGCCTGGCGGCCTTCAGCAGCTCGTCGTAGGCGATGGTCGCGGTGCCGGTGGCGCGGGCGGCGGTGGCCGAGCGGTAGTCGCCGGAGAACTCCACGCCCCTCATGTCGGCCTTCAGGTCGTCGATACGGATCCTGTCGCCCTCGCCGGTGGCCGCCTCGTAGTCCTTGATGCCGACCTCGACGTCGTCCAGCTCACCGCCCGCCAGCTGGGTGAGGAACGGGAAGCCGTGGATGGACACGTCGGGACTGCTCGCCAGGTGCTCCGCGCTGCGCAGCCGGTCGGCGACCTGGCCCTCGGCGAAGTGCACCGCGACGCGGTCGACCACCACGAACAGCACGCCCAGGACCACGACGACGATCAGCAGCACTCGCAGGGCACGCATCCGGTGTTCCCCCACCTCATCCGTCCGCGACGACCGGGCGGCCGTCCTTCGCGAGCGTAACCCCGCCCGGATGGGGGACCGCGGGATTGTCGATCACCTGTGACAGCACCGGACGGCTCAGCCCAGCGCGCGCCCCAGCACCCACACCACCGGCGCCGCCGCCGACAGCGGCAGGGCGACCCCGGCCGTGAAGTGCACGAAGCGGGAGGGGTAGTCGTAGGCGGCCACACGGTGCCCGATCAGGGCACACACCGCGGCGCACGCCCCGAGCAGCGCGCCCTTGGCGCCCAGGCCCGTCATGCCGCCGACGGCGATGCCCGCGCCCGCCGCCGCGAGCAGCGCGACGACCGCCGACGCCGCGGCGGGCAGCGGCAGCGCACGCGCCAGGACGGCCACCGCGACCGCCGCCGCGCCCACCGCGACCGCGTCCGCACCGCCCGCCAGATAGCCGGTCGCCAGGATCGACAGCGCCGCCGAGGCGACGGTGGCCATCAGGCCGTACATCCGCTCGTCCGGGTCGGCGTGGGAGCGCAGCTGGAGGACGAGGGAGAGCAGCACCCAGACGCCGAGCGTGCCGAGGATCGCCGCGGGCGCGTGCTCGCGGCCCGCGCCGAGCACCGCCGCGTCGCTGACGAGCGCGCCCGCGAAGGCGAGGGCGATGCCCTGCCGGGCGGGCCACATGCCGTTGAGCCGGAACCAGCCGGCCGCCGTCACCGCCTGGAGCACCACCAGCGGTACGAGCAGCGCGTACGTCCCGGCCTCGGCCGCACCGGCCAGCAGCAGCCCGAGCAGCGCCGTCAGCGCGGCGGGCTGCATGCCCGGGTCGATGATCGGCGAGCGGCCCTCCGCGCGGGCCCGCTGGGCGTCGGTCACCCGGGTGTTGCCGCCGACGGTGGCGGGACCGTACGCGGGCTCTTCGGAGGCCGGGTCCTCCGGGGCGGAGGGGGCCGCGGGGGCCGCGGGGGCGGGGCCGGTGGGGGCCGGCGCCGCGTGGGCCGCCGCCGGGTGCGGCTGCGGCCGGGCGTGCGGCGCGGGGTGGGCCTGCGGCTGCGGCTGGTGGTCCAGCTGGGGCAGGTAGGCCGTCTGTGCCGCGGGTTCCGGGGTCGCGACGACCGGCTGCCCGTGGGTCTGGGTGTCCCAGGTCTGGCCCTGCCACTGCTGGGCGGGACCGGCGTACGGATCGTCGTACGCCTGCTGCCGGCCGGGCCAGGCCTGGGGCTGGGGCTGCGGCTGGCCGTACGGGTACTGCTGCGGCTGGGCGTGCGGGTACTGCTGCGGCTCGGCGTGCGGGTACTGCTGCTGGGGGGCGGGCGCCTGCGGGTGGGCGGCCTGCTGCCCGTACTGCTGCTGGTGTGGCTGGTGGTGCTGTGGCTGCCCGGGGTGGTGCTGGTGATGCGCCTGGTGCTGCTGGTGCTGGGCGGCGTAGGGGTCGTAGCCCTCGTACGCGCCCTGCCCGGAGCCGTCGTACCCGGAGCCCTCATACGGCTGGTCGGTCATGCTCACCCTCCTGCGAACGGGGGGAGCACCTCGACCGTGCCGCCCTCGGTCAGCCGTACCGTCTCGTGATCGCGCGTTCCCACGGGGTCACCGTCGATGAGGAACGAGCAGCGCCGCAGGACGCGGACGAGTTCGCCGGGGTGCCGCTCGCGCACCGCGTCGAGCGCTCCGGCGAGCGTCTCCGCCTCGTACGGCTCCTCGGCGACCTGGGCCGCGGACTTCGCCGCCGCCCAGTAGCGCACCGTGACCTTTGCCATGCCGTTCCTCGAGTCACTCGGTAATGGACATGGTCAGGTTAGGCCCTCCCGAGAGATGGCCCAGTGTGCGATGCGGTGCAGGAGGGCCTCGGGGGCGGCGTTCTCGGCGTGCCCCATGCCGGGCTCCAGCCAGAGTTCGCCCTGGTCACCGGCTGCCGCGGCCAGCATCCGGGGGTGGTCGAGGGGGAAGTACGCGTCCCGGTCGCCGTGCACGATCAGCAGCGGGGCGGGCGCGATGCGGGCCGCCGCCTCCACCGGGGAGAGCGGGACGGGGTCCCAGTCGCGGTGGTGGATCCGGGTGCGGAACGCGTACCGGCCGACCAGGCGGCCCTCGGGGCGCATGACCATCCAGTGCAACCGGCGCATGGGGGCCGTGCCCCGGTAGTACCAGCGCGCTGGGGCGCTCACGGACACCACGGCGTCCGGGTGCTCCGGATGCTCGGAGTGCTCCGGATGCGCCACTTCGCGCGCCGCCGTGCGCCCCTCGGCGCCCGCGCGGGCCGCGGCGCCGGGGCGGGCTCCGGTGCCGGGGCGGGCTCCGGTGCCGGGGCGGGCTCCGGTGCCGGTCCTGGCTGCGGAGCCGGTGCCGCTCTCCGGCCGGTACAGCGCCGCGTGCCGCAGCACCACCGAGCCGCCCATGGAGAAGCCGACGGTCACCACGCGCGCGTGCCCGAGGCTCCGCGCCCACCCCACCGCCGCCGCGAGGTCGAGCACCTCCCGGTCGCCGACGGTCGAGCGCCCCGTGGAGGCGCCGTGGCCGCGGAAGGAGAACGTGACCACGGCGCCGTGGTGCGCGAACGCCTCCGCCACCCGGCGCACGTGCGGCCGGTCCAGGTCGCCCGTGAATCCGTGGGCGATCACGAACACGACGGGCGGTGTCCCGGATGCCGCCCCCGCCACCGTCCCCGGCTCGTACAGCGCGTCCACCGCCACCCCGTCCGACGTGCGCAGGAACCTCCTGACCCGTGCGGGCGGCGCCGTCTCGGACTCCGGGACGATCGTCGAACGCGCCACATGACCTGCCGAATCCGAGCTCATGTCGGCTATTCTGCTGCGAAGAGGACTCGGGCAGTGAAGCCCCCGGGTCCTTTTGTGCTTTCGGCGGGCGTTGTATACGACGCGGGAAACCGCAGGTGTACGGGGCCTTCGGGAGCACAGTGGCTCTTGGGTTCGTGCAAGGCCCGGGATCCGCGGCGGGTCCCGGGGCGCGGGATCCGCACCACAGACGAAGCGACGAACAGTGCCGCACACGTCCTCGCAGTGGACCCGAGGAGGAACCAGACGCCATGGACGAGCGAACCGTGCACGACCATCCGACGACCCGGACAGGGGGGTCGCGATGAGTTCCCTGCTGCTCCTGACCAACGCACTCCAGCCGTCGGCGGAGGTGCTCCCCGCCCTCGGCCTGCTGCTGCACAACGTGCGGGTGGCCCCGGCCGAGGGGCCCGCGCTCGTCGACACCCCGGGCGCCGACGTCATCCTGATCGACGGGCGGCGCGACCTGCCGCAGGTGCGCAGCCTGTGCCAGCTGCTGCGCTCCACCGGACCGGGCTGTCCGCTGCTCCTCGTCGTCACGGAGGGCGGCCTGGCGGCCGTCACCGCGGACTGGGGCGTCGACGACGTGCTGCTCGACACGGCGGGCCCCGCCGAGGTGGAGGCCCGGATCCGGCTGGCGATGGGCCGCCGGCAGATGGTCGACGACGACTCGCCCATGGAGATCCGCAACGGCGACCTGTCCGTGGACGAGGCCACCTACAGCGCCAAGCTGAAGGGCCGGGTGCTGGACCTCACCTTCAAGGAGTTCGAGCTGCTCAAGTACCTCGCGCAGCACCCGGGCCGCGTCTTCACCCGTGCCCAGCTGCTCCAGGAGGTCTGGGGCTACGACTACTTCGGGGGCACGCGGACCGTCGACGTGCACGTACGGCGGCTGCGGGCCAAGCTCGGCCCCGAGCACGAGTCCCTGATCGGCACCGTGCGCAACGTGGGATACCGGTTCGTCACCCCGGAGAAGCCCGAGAAGGCGGACCGGGCCGCGGACGAGAACAAGGGCGGGACGAGGACGGCCGGCCGCACCGGGCGCGGAACCGGCGAGGCCGGCGACGGCGCCGCCACCGGCGCCCCGGCCCGCGCGGAGGCGTGAGCGGGCGCGGCAGGCCCGCGCGCCGGCCCGCGCATCGGCGCCCGGCGCGCTGCCCGCGTGAGGGCGCGGGGCGTGCGGAGGCGTGAGCGGGCGCGTGGGGCGTGCGGGCGGCAAGGAGGCGTGAGCGGGCGCCGCAGGGGCCGCGCGGCGGTGTGAGCGCGGCGGCCTCGCGCGCGAGGCGTGCGGGGCGCGAGCGGCCCCTGGGAGAGGTGCGCTCGGAGGTGCCGGCGGGCGCGGGAGGTCACGGGGCCGCGGGCGCACCGTGCGGGCCGCGCGCCGGGGCCGCGCATCCACGCACTGATACTCCCTGCCCGGGGGGTGTCCATCCGCGTAGACTCCGCGCGTGGCCAAGGTGACTCGGGACGACGTGGCGAGACTGGCGGGGACTTCCACCGCCGTGGTCAGTTATGTCATCAACAACGGACCCCGGCCGGTCGCCCCGGCCACGCGCGAGCGTGTCCTCGCCGCGATCAAGGAACTGGGGTACCGCCCCGACCGGGTCGCCCAGGCCATGGCCTCGCGGCGCACCGACCTGATAGGCCTGATCGTCCCGGACGCCCGCCAGCCCTTCTTCGGGGAGATGGCGCACGCGGTCGAGTGGGCGGCGGCCGAGCGCGGCAAGATGGTCCTCGTCGGCAACTCCGACTACGTCGCCGAGCGCGAGGTCCACTACCTGCGCGCCTTCCTCGGGATGCGCGTCTCGGGACTCATCCTCGTCTCCCACGCGCTGAACGACCTGGCCGCCGCCGAGATCGACGCCTGGGACGCCCGCGTGGTGCTGCTGCACGAGCGGCCCGAGGCCATCGACGACGTCGCCGTGGTCACCGACGACCTGGGCGGCGCCCAGCTCGCCGTGCGCCACCTCCTGGAGCACGGTCACGACTACGTCGCCTGCATGGGCGGCACCGCGGACACGCCCGCCGTGGGCGACCCCGTCTCCGACCACGTCGAGGGCTGGCGGCGCGCGATGGCGGAGGCCGGGCTCACCACCGAGGGGCGGCTGTTCGAGGCGCCCTACAACCGCTACGACGCCTACCGGGTCGGGCTGGAGATCCTCGCCGGTCCCGACCGCCCGCCGGCGATCTTCTGCTCCACCGACGACCAGGCGATCGGTCTGCTGCGGGCCGCGCGGGAGCTGCGCATCGACGTGCCGGGCGAGCTGGCGGTGGCCGGGTTCGACGACATCAAGGAGGCCCCGCTCGCGGACCCGCCGCTCACGACGGTCGCGTCCGACCGGTCCGCCATGGCCCGCGCGGCCGTGGACCTGGTGCTGGACGACGGGCTGCGGGTCGCCGGGTCACGGCGGGAGCGGCTGAAGGTCTTCCCGTCGCGGCTGGTGGTCCGCGGTTCCTGCGGCTGCGGCTGACCTCCGGGCCGCACGCCGCGCTGCCGCGCCCCGCGCCGGACGCGCCCCGCGCCGCGGCCACCCGGTGCGGCCCGCCCCTCACGGCCCGCATCTTTATATCGGGCATACGAGGTTCTGTCGGGCTTTTCAGCGTGGATTCAGGAAGCTCTCATGAACGCGGGTCACTCTCAATGACATGACCGAGAGCATCCGCCGCAGCGGCGAGCACGAGTACCCCCAGGGTGACGGACAGGCCCCGACCGGCTCCGCCTCGCCCGTGAACCCGGAGTGGCCGCCCCCGCCGGCCTACCCCCCGGCGCACGCTCCCGCGCAGTCCCCCACCGCCGGGCCGGGCGCGTACGGCACTCCCGGCGCACACGGCGCGTACGACGCGTACGGAACTCCCGGTGCGCCCGGCATGCACGGCGCGTACGGCGCGCATGGTGGCGGGAACGACGGCGGCACCGCTCTCCTGCCCGCCGCTCCGGCCGGCTCCGCCCCCGGGCCCAGGAAGCGCACCCGGGGACCGCTCGCGCTGCTCGCCGCCGTGGCCATCGCGGCGGCGGCCGTCGGCGGCGGCACCGCCTACGCCTTCCAGCAGCTGACCGGCAAGGACACCGTCGCCTCCAGCAGCACCAGCACCAACGTGGTGCCCTCCAGCCAGCGCGGCAGCATCGCGGCGATCGCCAAGGCGGTCAGCCCGAGCGTCGTCGAGATCACGGCCACGCTGGACAACGGCACCTCCACCGGCTCCGGTGTGGTCATCAGCAGCGGCGGCGAGGTCGTCACCAACAACCACGTGATAGCGGGCGCCTCGACGGTCAAGGCGCGGACCAGCGACGGTGACACGTACACCGCGAAGGTGGTCGGCACCGACAGCTCCAAGGACCTCGCGCTGATCAAGCTGGAGGGCGCCTCCGGCCTGAAGCCCGCGGCCCTCGGCAACTCCGACGGGGTGGCGGTCGGCGACCAGGTCGTCGCCATCGGGTCCCCCGAGGGCCTGACCGGCACCGTCACCAGCGGGATCGTCTCCTCGCTCAACCGGGATGTGACCGTGTCCACCGAGGAGGGACAGAGCCAGCAGCAGGGCGACGGCCAGTGGCCGTTCGAGTTCGGCGGCCGGCACTTCAACGGCGACACCGGCTCCTCGACCACCACCTACAAGGCGATCCAGACGGACGCGTCCCTGAACCCGGGCAACTCCGGCGGTGCGCTGATCGACGCCAACGGCAACATCATCGGCATCAACTCGGCGATGTACTCGGCGGCGGCCGCGTCGGACTCGTCCAGCGCGGGCAGCGTCGGCCTCGGCTTCGCCATCCCGGTCAACACCGTCAAGGCCGACCTGGCCAAGCTGCGCTCCGGCGCACAGAACTGACCCGCTCCACCCCGGCCGCCCCGCCCCACGAGGGTGTCCGGCGACCGGCAACGGGCAACTGACAACCCACGGACGCCACCTGACGACCGGCAGGACGAAAGAGGACCCGCAGGACGAGAACGCCCCCCACGACAAGGAGCACGTCATGATCCAGCAGCTCACGCCCCAGACGACCGGCACCCCCGACGAGAGCGCCCGCGCGGACATCCCCGTCAGCCGCGCCCCCCGGCCCGCCCCCGCCCCCGCCGCGGCGGCCGTCCCCCACCTGATGGGCCTGCGGATGCCCGCCACCCGCCCGCACCGCCACAAGGTGCCCCTGGGACGGCTGACGGCCGTGGCGGCCTGAGCGGCCGCGCGCCGCACGGCGGGTGTCGGACATGCGAATCTGGGAGCATCCCCTCACGGGCCTGGAGAGCGACCCACAGGTCGTCCCGCCGGGCCCGGCCGGCCCCGAGGAACCCGAGGAACCACGACCGATGAGCCCCGCCGACGGCGACCGTGACGACCGCGACCGTGCCGCCCAGCGCATCCTGATCGTCGACGACGAGCCCGCGGTGCGCGAGGCCCTGCAGCGCAGCCTCGCCTTCGAGGGGTACGGCACCGAGGTCGCCGTGGACGGCGCGGACGCGCTGGAGAAGGCGGGCGCCTACCGGCCCGACCTGGTCGTCCTCGACATCCAGATGCCCCGCATGGACGGCCTGACCGCCGCCCGCCGGATCCGCGGCGCCGGCGACACCACCCCCATCCTCATGCTGACCGCCCGCGACACGGTCGGCGACCGGGTGACCGGCCTGGACGCCGGGGCGGACGACTACCTCGTCAAGCCGTTCGAGCTGGACGAGCTGTTCGCCCGGATCCGCGCGCTGCTGCGCCGCAGCTCGTACGCGGCGGCCGTGGACGACACGGTCGACGAGGGGGACGTACTGGCCTTCGCCGACCTGCGCATGGACCTCGCGACCCGTGAGGTGACGCGCGCCGGACGCCAGGTGGAGCTGACCCGGACCGAGTTCACGCTCCTGGAGATGTTCATGGCGCACCCGCGCCAGGTGCTCACCCGGGAGCAGATCCTCAAGGCGGTGTGGGGCTTCGACTTCGAACCGTCGTCGAACTCCCTCGACGTCTACGTGATGTACCTGCGCCGCAAGACCGAGGCGGGCGGCGAGCCGCGCCTGGTGCACACCGTGCGCGGGGTCGGGTACGTCCTGCGGCAGGGCGGCGCGGAGTGAACAAGGCGGTGCGCCGGTTCCGCTCCCTGCCGATCCGCTCCCGGCTCGCCCTGCTGGTGGCGGCGGCGGTGGCCTTCGGCGTGGCCGCGGTGTCGGTGACGTGCTGGTTCATCGTCCAGGGCAAGCTGATCCAGCAGATCGACGAGGACCTGAAGGCGACCAGCAGGCCGGTCAGCTCGCAGAGCGTGGCGAACCTGCTGGCCGACTGCACCACCACGCCCCGCCCCTCGGACGACCGCGGCCCCGGCTCCGCCGACTACTACGTCCAGGTGATCAGCGCGACCGGCGGGACCTGCGTCTTCACCAACTCCGTCGGCACCGTCCGGGTCACCGGCGCGGACGCCGGGATCGCCCGGAACGCCGGGCAGGGCATCGAGCGGCTGCACGACGGCACGGACACCGACGGCAACCCCGTACGCGTGCTGACCTCCCCGCTGCTCATCGCCTCCCCTGCGGGCCCCCAGCTGTACCCCGGGCACGCGCTCCTGATCGCCACGCCGCTGAAGGACACCGACAAGACCCTCAACGACCTGGCGCTCCTGCTCCTGCTCGTCTCCGGGATAGGAGTCGTCGGAGCCGGTGCCGCCGGGCTCGCGGTGGCCCGCGCCGGTCTGCGTCCGGTCGACAAGCTCACCGAGGCCGTCGAGCACGTGGCCCGCACCGAGGACCTGACCATCCGCATCCCCGTCGAGGACGACAGCGAGGACGAGGTCGCACGGCTCTCGCGCTCCTTCAACTCGATGACCGCGTCCCTGGCGTCCTCCCACGACCTGCAGCAGCAGCTGATCGCCGACGCGGGCCACGAACTGCGGACGCCCCTCACCTCCCTGCGCACCAACATCGAACTGCTCACCCGCAGCGAGGAGACCGGCCGCCCGCTGCCCGAGGCGGACCGCAAGGCGCTGCTGGCGTCGGTGAAGGCGCAGGTGACGGAGTTGGCCGCGCTGATCGGCGACCTCCAGGAGCTATCCCGTTCGGAGGGGCAGCGCGGCGAGCGGATCCAGGTGATCGCGCTCCAGGACACCGTGGAGGCGGCACTGCGCCGCGCCCGGCTGCGCGGCCCGGAGCTGTCCCTCACGGCGGACCTCGAGCCCTGGTTCGTCCGGGCCGAACCGGCCGCCATGGAACGCGCGATCGTCAACATCCTGGACAACGCGGTGAAGTTCAGTCCCGAGGGCGGCACCGTGGAGGTGCGGCTCACGGACGGCGTCCTCACGGTCCGCGACCACGGCCCCGGCATCCCCGCCGACGAACTCCCGCACGTCTTCGACCGCTTCTGGCGCTCCCCCAGCGCCCGCGCCCTGCCCGGCTCGGGCCTCGGCCTGTCCATCGTCGCCCGCACGGTCCGCCAGTCCGGCGGCGAGGTGACCCTGACCCGGGCCGAGAACGGCGGCACCTTGGTGACGGTCCGCCTCCCGGGCGCGCCCACCCCGCCCCCCGAACTGCCCTGCTGACGGCCACGGCACCGCCCGGACGGCCGCGGCGTCCGGCTCGCGGCATCCGGCAGCCCGGTCGCTCCGGACGGCCCGCCCGTCGGAGGACGTGTCCCGATCAGGGGAGCGGACCGGGGCGACACCGCCGTGTCGGGGCGCCCGCTCTGTACTCTCGAAGGCATGACCAGCGACGAGACCGCACCGATCGCCCGCTCACTGGAGACGCTCTGCGAACTCTCCCCGGACCAGGCCGACGCCGTGCTCGCCCTGCTGTCCGCGGCGGCCCATGACGACGGTCAGCAGGCGGTGTCCGAACAGGGCAGGCTGCACCTGCGCGGCGGTGCCCGCGAGGGCGTGTCGCACCTGCTGCTGCGGGTCGACGGCGACCTGGTCGGCTACGCGCAACTGGAGGACACCGACCCGGTGGAGGCGCCCGCGGCCGAGCTGGTCGTGCACCCGGCGCACCGCGGGCACGGGCACGGCCGGGCGCTCGGCTCGGCGCTGCTCGCCGCCTCCGGCAAGCGGCTGCGGGTGTGGGCGCACGGCGGGCACTCCGCCGCCCGGCACCTGGCGCAGGTCCTCGGGCTGACCCTCTTCCGCGAACTGCGGCAGATGCGCAGGCCGCTCGCCGGTTTCGAGCTGCCCGAGCCGGCGCTCCCGCAGGACGTCACCGTGCGGGCGTTCGTCCCCGGCCAGGACGACGCCGCGTGGCTCGCCGTGAACGCGGAGGCGTTCGCCCACCACCCCGAGCAGGGTTCCCTCACCCAGCGGGACCTGGACGCCCGCAAGGCCGAACCGTGGTTCGACCCGAGCGGGTTCTTCCTGGCGGAGCGCGCGGGCCGGCTGGTCGGCTTCCACTGGACCAAGGTGCACGCCGAGGAGGGCCTGGGCGAGGTGTACGTCCTCGGCGTGCGGCCCGGCGCGCAGGGCGGCGGCCTCGGCAAGGCGCTCACCGTGACCGGCCTGCGCCACCTGGCCGCGCGGGGCCTGCCGACCGCGATGCTGTACGTCGACGCCGACAACAAGGCGGCGGTCGCGGTCTACGAGCGGCTGGGCTTCACCACGTACGAGACGGACCTCATGTACCGGACGGAGATCTGAGGGCGCCGCGGGCCGGTGGACCGGTCCGGTCACGGCGCCGGCGGCGGCGCGCCAGGGGTTCCGGCTGACACGCCGCCCAGGTCGCCGCCGCCAGGCCCAGGACACCCGCCCACCAGCGGTGCGCCACCGCCCAGTTCGGGTCGGCCGGGTCCGGCAGCAGGCTCCACCGGTGCGGTGCCAGCAGCGCGGCGACCGCGAGGACGAGCAGGGTGAGCGCGGTCGCGGCCCCCGGCCCCGGCTGCGCGGACCAGCGCACCGAGAGCGCCGCGAGAGCGAGCGCCGCCGCCGCGACGGCCGCCGCCTCCAGGGTGAGGGCGCCGGCCGGCGGGCGGGCGGGTTCCGGCACGAGGAGCAGTGCGGCGCCCCACCAGAGCGCGGCGAGCGGGGCGATGAGCGCCAGGCGCAGCCCGGTGCGTACGGGCCGCCGTACCGGGACCGCCGAGGTGGTGTCGCGGGCGGGGTCGTCGAGCAGGAACGCCAGCCCGAGCCCGCCGACCAGCGCGACCATGCGCAGCACCGCCGTCCCCTCGGCCGGGCCCTCTCCCGCGCCGGACAGCAGCCGAAGGCTCCCGGCGCTCAGCAGTCCCAGTCCGGCCGCCGCGGCGAGCACCCGCCGGGGCAGGGACCGCCACACCGGCTCCAGCAGGGCGCCGGCCACCGAGGCGGTGCCGCCGCGGGCCGGCGGGGCGCCGGCCGGCCGGGGCGTGCCGCCGCCGTGCCTCACTCCTCGCACGAGTTCCCCGCCCCCTTCCCGTGGCCCACGCCGGGCACACCCAGCAGGTCGGCGACGCGGGCCGTCGAGGTGCCGGGCGCGGTCAGTTCGGCCCAGTGCGCCTTCACGGCCGAGGCCGCCTTCGCGCGCGGGCGCTCCAGCAACGCCCGTACGACGGTGGTCTGGGCGGCACTCATCCGCAGGCCGCCCGTGGGCGTCAGCACGGAGGCGCTGCCCTCGGTGCTGTCGTCGAGCCGGACGTCGCGCAGGGCTTCGAGCGGGTCGGCGGAGGCGCCCAGCGCGAGCCACATGACGGTGACGACGCGGCCGTCGCACACCTCGGCGCCCGCCCGTTCGTCACCGGCGACCAGGACGGAGGCCAGGCCCACGGAGAACTCCGGGACGCGGTTGCCGCCCCAGCGGGTGCGGACCGTGGCCGTACCGGGTGCGGTGAGCGGGTCGTAGGCGCTGCTGCCCTCCAGGCCGTAGCGTGCCTCGACGCGCTGGCGCACCGTCAGCGGCCGGGTCGCGGCGCCGGGGCCGGCGAGGGAGCGGACGCGGTCGACGGCCGTCGCCCAGTCGCCGGTGCGGCCGGCCCACTCGGGCAGCGCGCAGTACGTCGTCGCCCCGCGCGTCACGCAGGTCTCCACCGTCTCCGGGTGCTCGGACACCCGGGCGCGGGCCGCCAGGAGCGCGGCGGACGGGCCCGGGGACTGTCCGGCGATCCCGGCGGCGGTGGCCGCGAGCGCGAGGACGGCGAACGCGTTGACGCGCGGCGAGCGGCCGCCCGAGCGCAGCAGCGCGGCACCCAGCAGGAGGCCCGCCAGACCGGCCAGGTAGAGGGCGTGCCAGGCGGCCGGGCGGCCCACCAGGGCGGACGGGAACGGGTCGGCGCCCTCCTCGGTGACGACCGGGAACAGCCATCGCCGCCAGTGGGTTCCGTCCGCGCCCGTGGTGAAGAGGGTGGCGGCCAGGAAGCCGCCGACGGCGACGAGCGGTGCGGCGAACGGGGAGGGGACCAGCCGGGCCAGGAGCACGCCCGCGACACCGGCGAGCAGCACGACCAGCGGGGCCACGGCGAGTTCGGCGGCCGAGCCGTGGCCGACCGCGCCCGGCGCGAGCGCGTCGCAGGTGAAGCGGACTGCGACGACGAGGCCGGTGAACAGCGCGAACGGGACGACGGACAGGGCGTGGGCGAGGGTGCGCCGCCACGGTTCCATGACCAGGGTGGTGAAGTGCTCGTCGGTGCCCCGGTGCCGTGAGCGCAGCACGGCCCGGTCGGCGCAGACGAACAGGGCGAGTCCCAGCAGCAGGGCACCGCTCTGGGTGGCCCGGTCGGCGTCCTGGAGGGCGGGGTGGTCGGCCATGCCCTCACGGCCGGTCAGCTCGTGCCAGCCGGCGTGGCCGGAGTACGTCTGCCAGGCGGTGGCGAGGACGTACACCGCGAAGAAGAGCAGCACGAAGGGCCGGCGGGCCAGGAGGCGCGTCTCGGCGCGGGCCAGGGTCAGGACGGCACGGGCGCGCGGGGCCCCGGGTGCTCCGCCGGCGGCGGCCACGGAGGCGGCGGGTGGGGATGCGGTGGTGGTGGTCATCGGGCCGCCGCCTTCGTGCCGGAGTCGTCGAGGGTGAGCAAGTAGCCGTCCTCCAGGGTGGGTTCGAGCAGGCGGGCGCCCTCGGGCGGGTCGCCGACGTTGCGGAAGTCGCCGGTGCCGGTGCGCCATCCGGCGCGGGCGGCCGGATCGCGTTCGGTGCTGCTCCACACCCGGCCCGCGGCCCGTGCGGTCAGTTCGGCGGGGGTGCCCTCGAAGCGGATCCGGCCGCCGGCCATGACGATCACCCGGTTGCAGAGCATCCCGACGTCCTCGGTCTGGTGGGTGGAGAGCAGCACGGTGCGGCCCTCGGCGGTGCGGGTGACCAGGTCCCTGAACCGCATCCGCTGCTCGGGGTCGAGACCGACGGTGGGTTCGTCCAGGACGAGGAAGCGGGGGCCGCCGACGAGCGCGGCGGCGAGGGCGACGCGCTGGCGCATGCCGCCGGAGAGCTTCTTGATGCGCCGGCCGCGGACGTCGCCGAGGCCGGCCTCCTCCAGGACGCGCCGCACCTCCTGGTGGCGGGCGCCGCGGTCGGTGAGTTCCTTGAGGATCGCGACGTAGTCGACGAACGCGAACGCGGTGAAGTCCGGGTGGAAGCCGGGGTTCTGCGGCAGGTAGCCGAGCAGGCGGCGCACCGCGAGGCGGCCGTCGGTGGTGCCGGGGTCGTGGCCGAGCACGGTGAAGGCGCCCCGGTCTGCGGGCGCGGCGGTGGCGAGCACCCGCAGCAGCGTGGTCTTCCCGGCCCCGTTGGGGCCGAGCAGCCCGGTGATGCCCTCCTCCAGACGCAGGGACACGTCGTCGAGGACGGCGGTGCCGCCGTAGCGGAGGGTGAGCCCGGAGGCGGAGACGGTGACGGTCACGAGGCACTCCCGTGCGAAGGATCGGTGCGGTTCACGTGGGCGGGCTGGGCGGACACGGCGGGGGCGGAGCCGGCCTCCCGTACGGGGGTCACGACGGGTCCCCGTACGCAGGTCACGACGGGTCCCCGTAGGGCAGGCCGCCGTGCGGGGCGCGCGCCGGGGACAGGTCGAAGCGGTCCCGCAGGCGGTAGAGGAGGACGGCGGCGAGGGCGGCGACGGCGGCGGCCGTGCCCTGTCCGGCGGCCGTGAACGGCGGCAGGGGCGCCTCCCCGTGCCGGGTCGCCTGCGCCACCAGCAGGAGGGCGGTCCAGGCGCCGCCGGTCAGGGCGGGGGCGAGGACCGGGCCGAGCCGGGGGGTGAGGGCGAGGCCGGTCGAGGTGAGGGCGAGCGCGGGCAGCAGCCAGCCCAGGGCGCGCAGCCCGTAGCCGGGCAGGGCGAGGGTGGCGAGGCCGTCGACGACGAGGCCGGTGGCCAGGACCGCGACGGTGCGCACCATCACCAGCCGGAACCCGTGCAGCGGGGCGACCACGGCCGTCTCGTACGCCGGGTCGAACGCGGGTCCGTAGGCGAGCGCCACGCCCGCGAGCGGCAGCAGCGGCGCGAGCGCGAGGAACAGGACCGGCGAGTCGGGCGCGCGCACCGTGTCGGACAGCGCCGCGGTCATCACCAGCACCGCGGCGACCGCGATCAGCCACGAGCGGCGCAGCACCGGGGTGGCGGCCAGCAGCCGCGCGGTGTGGCCGGGGACGCCGCAGCGCAGCAGCAGCGCCTCCAGCGGTCCGGGGCGCGGCGCGTCCAGTTCGGCGTCCAGCCGGGCCCAGCCCTCCTCCAGCGCCAGCGGGTCGGCGAGCGCGGCGAGCCGGGCCCGGCACCGGGCGCAGCCGGCGAGGTGGGTGTCGGCGGACCACAGCAGCGGCGGGGCGAGTTCGCCGCGGTCGTAGGCACGCAGGTGTTCGTCGGCGACGTGCCAGGTCTTCCGGGGTGTCGTTCCGCCGCTCATGCCAGCGCCTCCCGCAGTTGCTTGCGGGCGCGCAGGGCCCGCGTCTTGACCGTGCCGGGCGGGATGCCGAGCAGGACGGCCGCCTCCCGGGTGGTGAGTCCGTCGACGACGGTGGCCTGCAGGACGGCCCGCAGTTCCGGTGAGAGCCGGGTGAGGGCGCCGGCGAGGTCCCCGTGCTCGACCCCCGCGAGCACGCGCTCCTCGGCGGACACCTCGTCGCGGTGGCGCAGCCGGGCCAGCGCCTGGCGCAGCCGGCCGCGCGCGCCGTCGCCGCGCAGGGCGTCGATCAGGCGGCGCGAGCCGATCCGCCACAGCCATCCGGCCGCGTCCTGGGCGGCGGCCTCCTCGCGGTAGCGGGCCTTGCCGCGCCAGACGGCGAGGAAGGTCTCCTGGACGATGTCGTCGACCATCGCGGGGTCGGCGCAGCGGCCGCGCAGCCGCGCGGTCAGCCACGGCGCGTACCGCCGGTACAGCTCTTCGAAGGCGCGCCGGTCCCGGTCCGCCGCGATCGCCCGCAGCAGGTCCCCGTCGCTTCTCGTTCCGCTCACGTCTCCTCTTCGCACGGACCCCGCGATCCGGTTCACGCCCCGGCTCACGGATCCGGCGCAGGGGCGGGCCGGGCCGCCGGCCGGGGCGTTTGACTTTCCCGGCCATCTTGCACCACCCTTTCACTACTCAATTAGTGAAAGGGTGGTGCACGGGGGTGCTCGAATACCGCATCGACCGGCACAGCGGGGTGGCCACCTACATGCAGATCGTCCAGCAGACCAAACAGGCCCTGCGCCTGGGCGCCCTGCGGCCCGGCGACCGGCTGCCCACGGCCCGCGAGGTCGTCGAGGCCACCGCCATCAATCCCAACACCGTACTCAAGGCCTACCGCGAGCTGGAACGCGAAGGACTGGTGGAGGCCCGCCGCGGCCTCGGCACCTTCGTACGCCGCTCCCTGGGCACCGCGCCCGCCGACGACTCCCCGCTGCGCGCGGAGCTGGACGGCTGGGCCGCGCGGGCCCGCATGGCCGGCCTGGACCGCGACGACGTGGCCGCACTCTTCACCGCCGTACTCGACCGACACTTCGCCCCGCGCGAAGAGCACCTCCAGGGAGACCCCTCATGACCGACACCGGCACGGCACTCGAGGCAGCCGCGCTGGGCAAGCGGTACGCCCGGCGCGCCAAGGGCTGGGCGCTGCGCGAGTGCACCTTCCGGCTGCCCGCCGGCCGCGTCTGCGCCCTGGTCGGCCCCAACGGGGCGGGCAAGTCCACCCTGCTCACCCTCGCCGCCGGTCTGGCCGCCCCCACCGAGGGCCGGGTCACCGTCCTCGGCACCGACCCGGCGAGCGCCCGCACCCGCGTCGGCTACGTCGCCCAGGACAAGCCGCTCTACCCGCAGCTCACCGTCGCCGAGACCCTGCGCATGGGCGCCGACCTTAACCCCGGGCGCTGGGACGCGGCCGGCGCCGAACGGATCGTGGCCGCCGGCGACCTCGACCCGAAGGCCCGCGTCCGCGCCCTGTCCGGCGGCCAGCGCACCCGGGTCGCCCTCGCCCTCGCCCTGGGCAAGCGGCCCGGACTGCTGCTGCTCGACGAGCCGATGGCCGACCTGGACCCGCTGGCCCGGCACGACCTCATGGGCGTCCTGATGGGCGAGGCCGCCCGGCACGGCACGACGATCATGCTGTCCTCGCACGTGGTGGCCGAGCTGGAGGACTCCTGCGACCACCTGCTGCTCGTCGGCGCCGGCCGGATCCGGCTGGCCGGCGAGATCGACGACCTGCTGGCCGCCCACACCCGCGTGACCGCGCCCGCCGGCACCGACGGACTGGCCCGGCACACCGTGGTCGAGTCCCGCACCACCGGCCGCCAGGTCACCGCGCTGATCCGGCCCTCGGGCGCCCTCCCCGAGGACTGGCGCACCGGCGCGCCCAGCCTGGAGGAACTCGTCCTCGCCCACCTGCGCAACCCCTCGGCCCCCGCCCTGGACGGGTCCGGCGACAGCCCCGCGCCCCAGGACCACCGCACGACCCAGGAGACCCGCGCATGACCACCCTGACCGCCCCGACCGGCCCGGCCCCCGCCGGGTCCCGCGCCGGCCGGCCGCACCTGGTGCGCTGGCTGCTGCGCCTGCACCGCCCCGCGCTGTACGTGTGGGCCGGGCTCGTCCTCGTCCTCGCGGCCGGACTGCTGTGGCTGTGGGGCCCGCTCGCCGACGCCTCGGCGAGCGCCTGGCGGCAGTACGACGCCTGCGGCATGTCCCCGCGCTGCTCGTACGACCAGGACGCGATCGTGCGCTACAAGGACGTCTACAACTACACCACCCTCGCCCTCAACGCCCTCCCGCTCCTGGTCGGCGCCTGGGCCGGCGGCTCGCTGTTCGGGCGCGAGCTGGAGAGCGGCACCGCGCGGCTCGCCTGGGCCCAGGGCGTCACCCCCGCCCGCTGGCTGGCGACCCGCCTGGCCGTCCCGGCCGCACTGGTCGCCGTGGGCACCGGCCTGCTGGTGCTGCTGCACAACCGGGCCTGGTCGGCGGCGCGCGGCCGGGTCGACACCGCCACGAGCTGGACCGACACCTGGACCCTGCACGCCAACGGGCCCACCACCGTCGCCGTCGCCCTGGCCGCCCTCGCCGCGGGCGCGCTGGCCGCCCTGCTGTGGCGGCGCACCCTGCCCGCGCTGGTCACCGGCCTGTGCGCGGCCGCCGCCCTGCGCGGCGTCGCCGGCCTGGTCCTGCCCCACCTGTGGCCCGCCGTCACCCGCGTCACCACCTTGGAGCAGGGCTACGCCGGCGACGGGATCCAGCTCGGCCACGGCCTGGTCACCGCCACCGGCGCGCACGTCCCCGACCCCGGCTGCGCCTCCCCGGACCCGGCCGCGTGCGCCGGGACCTACGCGAAGCTGCACGCCACCGGCTTCTACACGCAGAGCCAGCCGTTCTCCCACTTCTGGCCGCTGCACCTCACCACCAGCGCCCTCCTCCTGGTCCTCGCCGGCCTGCTCGCCTGGGCCGCGTTCACCGTCCTGCGGCGCGGCACGCGCCTGGCGGCGCCCGTCCGCAAGGGGGCCGGCGCGTGAGCACCGCACTCGTCCAGGGACTGCCCCGCGCGGTCCTCACCGTGCACCGCGCCGCGCTGCTGGTGTGGGGCGCGTTCGTGGCCGGCACGATCGGCTGGCTGGTGTGGCTGAACGAGGTCACCGCCGAGCGGGCGCACGCCTCCGCCTCGCCGTTCGCCGCCCTCGACTACAGCGACCCGACCGGCTGGATCGCCACGTTCGTCTGCTACAGCTTCCTCGCCGTGGCCGCGTTCGCGGGCGCCTCCCTGGTCGGCCGCGAACTGGAGTCGGGCACCGCCCGCCTCGCCTGGACCCAGGGCGTGAGCCCCACCCGCTGGCTGACGGCCAAGCTCGCCGTGCCCGCCGCGGCCCTCACCCTCGGCGCCGGCGCCCTGGTCCTGGCCTACCGCTGGGGCTGGGCGGCCCACCGCGACCTGATGCACGACAACTGGTCCTACGCCGACGTCTTCGTGGCCCGCGGTCCCGCCACCGTGGCCTACGCCCTGTGCGCCCTGGCCGTCGGCGCGCTCACCGCGCTGCTCGTCGGCCGCACCCTGCCCGCCCTCGGCCTCTCCTTCGCCGCGATGTGGCTGCTCCACTTCGTCCTGGAGGCCGTCCGGCCGCACCTGTGGCCCGCCGTCACCCGGACCTCGGCGGCCCCGGTCGTGCTGCCGCGCGACGCCTACCTCCTGCGGGAGGGCGGGAACGGAGAACGGTACGTCGCGACGTACCACCCGCGGTCCCACTTCTGGCCGCTGCACCTGCTGGAGACCGGCATCGTCCTCGCCGTCGCCACCGCGGTCACCGCCACCGCGTTCACGGTCCTGCGCCGCCGCACGGCCTGAACACCACGGCGGGGGCGGGCAGGGGCAGACGCCCGCCCGCCCGGCCGCCGGGGCCCGCCGCGGAGCGCCCCGCACCCCCCGCGAGCCGCCCCCCGCTATCCCGCACGTCATGTCTCCGTAACCGGTGATTCAGACAAGCTTGCGACGCTCGCTCAATGAGACCCGCCGTGCCCGAGCCTTCGCCGCCCCCCGAGGGGTCCGCAGCCGCGCTCCCGCCCGTGCCTTCCGACGCGCCTGCCTTCCCCGCCGCGCGGAAGAATGGATTCATGAGCCAGCCAGACACCCAGGCAGCAGCGCAGCAGGTCCCGCACCACCAGCCCTCCGTGGGCTCCCTCGCGGCCCACCGCCCGCACACCGTGGCCGCGGCCGTCTCCGATCTGGACCCCGACCTCGACGCCGACCTCGACGCCTACGAGGAGGCACGGGACGGCGAGGACCAGCTGCCGCAGGGCCGCTTCCTCGACCGCGAACGCAGCTGGCTCGCCTTCAACGAACGCGTCCTGGAACTGGCCGAGGACCCGGACACGCCCCTGCTGGAGCGCGCCAACTTCCTCGCGATCTTCGCCAGCAACCTGGACGAGTTCTTCATGGTCCGCGTCGCCGGACTCAAGCGCCGCATCGCCACCGGCGTCGCCACCCGCTCCGCCTCCGGCCTGCAGCCCCGCGAGGTGCTGGAGATGATCTGGGCCCGCTCGCGCGAGCTCATGGCCCGGCACGCCGCCTGCTACCAGGAGGACATCGCCCCCGCCCTCGCGGAGGAGGGCATCGAACTGGTCCGCTGGAGCGAGCTGACCGAGAAGGAGCAGGCCCGCCTGTTCACCCTCTTCCGGCAGCGCATCTTCCCCGTGCTGACCCCGCTGGCCGTCGACCCCGCGCACCCCTTCCCGTACATCTCCGGCCTCTCCCTCAACCTGGCCGTCGTCGTGCGCAACCCGGTCACCGGCCACCGCCACTTCGCCCGCGTCAAGGTGCCGCCGCTGCTCAACCGCTTCCTGGAGAGCTCCCCGGGCCGCTACGTCCCCCTGGAGGACGTCATCGCCGCCCACCTGGAGGAGCTGTTCCCGGGCATGGAGGTCCTGGAGCACCACGCCTTCCGGCTCACCCGCAACGAGGACCTGGAGGTGGAGGAGGACGACACCGAGAACCTCCTCCAGGCTCTGGAGAAGGAACTGATGCGGCGCCGCTTCGGGCCGCCGGTGCGCCTGGAGGTCGAGGAGTCCATCGACCGCGAGGTGCTCGACCTGCTGGTGCGCGAGCTGAAGATCAGCGAGGCCGAGGTCTACCCGCTGCCCGGCCCGCTCGACCTCACCGGCCTCTTCCGCATCCACAGCCTGGACCGGTCCGAGCTGAAGTACCCCAAGTTCGTCGCCGGCACCCACCGCGACCTCGCCGAGGTCGAGTCGGCCTCCCCGCCGGACATCTTCGCCGCGCTGCGCAGCCGGGACGTGCTCCTGCACCACCCCTACGACTCGTTCTCCACCTCCGTGCAGGCCTTCCTGGAGCAGGCCGCCGCCGACCCCGACGTCCTCGCCATCAAGCAGACCCTGTACCGGACCTCGGGCGACTCCCCCATAGTCGACGCCCTCATCGACGCCGCCGAGTCCGGCAAACAGGTCCTCGTCCTGGTCGAGATCAAGGCCCGCTTCGACGAGCACGCCAACATCAAGTGGGCCCGCAAGCTCGAAGAGGCCGGCTGCCACGTCGTCTACGGGCTCGTCGGCCTGAAGACCCACTGCAAGCTGTCGCTGGTGGTCCGTCAGGAGGGCGACGACACCCTGCGCCGCTACAGCCACGTCGGCACCGGCAACTACCACCCCAAGACCGCCCGGCTGTACGAGGACCTCGGACTGCTCACCGCCGACCCGCAGGTCGGCGCGGACCTCTCCGACCTGTTCAACCGGCTCTCCGGCTACTCCCGCCGGGAGACCTACCGGCGCCTGCTCGTCGCCCCCAAGTCCCTGCGCGACGGCCTGGTCTCCCGCATCCACAAGGAGACCCAGCACCACCGCGCCGGACGGCCCGCGTTCATCCGGATCAAGGTCAACTCCATGGTGGACGAGGCCGTCGTCGACGCGCTGTACAGCGCCTCCCAGGCGGGCGTCCCCGTCGACGTCTGGGTACGCGGCATCTGCGCCCTGCGCCCCGGCGTACCGGGCCTGTCGGAGAACATCCGCGTCCGCTCCGTCCTCGGCCGCTTCCTGGAGCACTCGCGCGTCTTCGCCTTCGGCGGGGGCGGCGAGCCCGAGGTGTGGATCGGCAGCGCCGACATGATGCACCGCAACCTCGACCGCCGTATCGAGGCCCTGGTCCGGGTCACCGACCCCGCCCACCGGGCCGCCCTCAACCGGCTGCTCGAAACCGGCATGGCCGACACCACAGCCTCCTGGCACCTCGGCCCGGACGGCGAGTGGACCCGGCACGCGACCGACGCGGACGGCCAGCCGCTGCGCAACATCCAGGAGACGCTCATAGACGCCCGGAGGCGCCGGCGTGGCACAGCAACACCTTGACCCGACGCAGAACCGCACCACCGCCGGGCCGCCCCCCGCACCCCGCCCGCAGGGCGGCACGCCCACCGCGGACGGCCTCGCGGCCTATCTGCGGGCACAGGCCACGGAGTTCCTCCGGGCACTGCGCCTGCACCGCGAGACCGGCCCCGCCGCGGGCGCCGGCGAGGAGGCCGCCGACGCGGCGCGCGCCCTGCGCCGCTCGGCCCGCCGCATCAGCGGCAGCCTGCACACCTTCCGGGGCGTCCTCGACGAGGCCTGGGCCGAGGAACTGCGGCCCGAACTCGCCTGGCTCTCGGGCACCCTGGCCCGCGAACACGCCTGCCAGGCCCGGCTCGACCGGCTCCTCGCGGCCCTGAACAGGCTCTCGGGAGCGGCCGGCTTCCCCGCGCCCGCGGCCTCTCCCGCGCCGGCGCACGCGGTCGCGGGCGGCCGGGCCGCGGGCCACCTGCCGCGGCCGGCCGCACCGGACCGCGGCAACCTCACCGTGGGGGCCGCCAAGGCGGGCGCCCTGCTGGACCGCCAGCTCACCCTGGCCCGCACCCGCGCCCACTCCACCGCCCTGCAGGCCCTGGGGTCGAGCCGCTTCCACGCCGTCGCCGACAAGGTCGCCGTCCTCGCCAGCGACGTCCCGCTCACCCCCGCCGCGCACGCCACGGACCTGCGCGCCCTCGCCGCCGCGGCCGAGGAGCGCCTCGCGGACGCGGTCGCCGCCCTGCCGCTGGTCACCGCGGGCAGCCCCTACAACGCGGAGGCCCTGATCCACGGCCTGTCCGCGGACCCGGCCCCGCACCCGCAGGACGCCCCCTGGCACCAGGTCCGCCTGCTGCTGCGCCTGCACCGCTACGCCCAGGAGGCCCTGCACGGCACCCCGGAGGCCCCGCGCACGGCCGCCGACGGACGGCTGCCGGCGGCGGGCCGGGCCCTGGACCGGCACCGGGACGCCTCGGAGGCGGCGGCGGCCGCGTCCTCGGCGGCCCGTACCCCCCGCATCGCCCCGGCGACGGCGTACGCGCTCGGCGTGCTCCACGCCGACCAGCGGCACGAGGTGGAGGCGGCCAGGTTCGCCTTCCAGCAGACCTGGCTGAAGCAGACCGTGGGCGCCGGCCGGGAAGGGTGACAAGGACCGGAAGGGCACGCCCGGCGGGAAGGACGGGACCGGCGAGACCGGGGAGGGGCACGAGCGGGGGCGGAGCGCGGTGACCTCCGCGGCGGTCACCGCCGTCCGGGCGGCCGGCCGCGCCCTGCGGAGCCGCTCGCCGCACGACGGCCCGCCCGGCCCCCGGCCAGTGCCCCGCCCGGCGCACCGGCCGGGCACGGGGGCCGCCCCTGACCCGGGGCCGGGCCCGCGCACGGCGGGGCCGTCTCGCCGCCGCGCCGCGCGCGGTCGCGGAGGAGACCGGGCACGGACCGGCCGGAAGCCTGCGGCTCGCGCCGCGACAGGAGGCCCACCGCACCCCTCACGCGTCCCGCGCGTGCGCCTCCGCGTCCGTACGGGCCAGGCTGCGTGCCCGGCGGGCCGGGCCGCGCCACCCGCAGGTGCAGCGGGCCAGACAGAAACGGCCCTGTTCGACGGTCGTCGTGCGATGCTCCCGCTGCCCGGGTTCGTCCTGCGCCACGGCGCCCACGCTACCCATCCCGGGTGAACGGCCGGTGGCGGCTTGCCACCGGGCGGCCCGGCGCGTGACGGGGTCCCCTACCCGTCGTTAACCGGACGACAGGGGCCCGGTACGGACGCGGCAGCTGGGGGTAGGCAGGCGATGACGGAGCGGCGGCAGACGGGCGGGGCGGCGGTGCTCGTGGTGGGGCTCCTGCTCTGCGCGGGCGCCACGGGGTGCTCCGCCAGTGGGGTGGCCGCCGAGGACGCGCGCGCCGCCGACGACCCGGTGCGCACCCTGCGGCAGGCCCCGGACGCCCTGCTGCGGGCGGGCAGTTCGCAGACCCGCACGTCGATGGAGATGGCCGCCGGCGGGACCCGGGTGACGATCCGCGGCGAGGGCGCCTACGACTTCCGGGCGCAGCGCGGGCAGCTGACCGTGATCCTGCCGCAGGACCCGGCCGGGAACTTTGAGCACCCGCCGATCGTGGAACTCCTCGCTCCGGGCGCGCTGTTCATGAAGAACCGGGGCGCGGGCGTGCCCGCCGACAAGTGGGTGCGGGTGGAGACGGCGACGCTGTCCGACGGCAACCTGGTCACCGGCGGGGCCACCGACCCGTTCGCCGCCGCCGAGGTGCTGCGCGGGACGCGGACGGCGACGTACGTGGGCCGCACACAGGTCGCGGGTGTGGCCGTGCGGCACTACCGGGGCACCGCCGACCTCGCGGTGGCGGCCGGCGAGGCGTCGGCGGCCGGCGAGGCGTCGGCGGCCGGCGGGGGCGCGCTGCGGGCGGCGGCGAAAGGGTTCGCCACGCCCGCCGTCCCGTTCGACGCCTACCTCGACGACCAGGGCCGCATCCGCAAGCTCCGGCAGAGCTTCGCCTTCGTCAACGCCCGGCAGAAGGGCACGGTGGAGGTGTTCTCCACCACGCTGCTGTACGCCTTCGGGACGCCGGTGACCGTGACGCTGCCGCGCGCGCGGGACATCTACACGGGCCGGGTGGCCGAGAGGTGACCCGGGGGCACGGCCGGCCCGGGGGCCCGAAATGACCGGGGAACTAGCCCTTCCGTGCCATGCGCGGGCCGTGGGCGGCTCCCTACTCTAGGTCTGTTGTCGCCGAAGCCGGTGACGCAGAGACGAGGTGATGCACGTGGCTCCGGTCGGCGGTACGGCGGTGCAGGACCACGTGGCCCTCGCCGAGATCGAACTGTGCGGCGAGCTGATCATCGCCGCCTCGGCGGCCCGGGAGCGGCTCAGCCTGGAGTACATCGACGAGGTGCTGAGGGTGACCGAGGAGCGGCGGACCACCCCGAGCAGGTGATCCCCGTCACATCCCCGGCGCACCGCCTCACGTGCGCAGCAGCCGCCCGATGGCCTTGGTGGCCTCCTCGACCTTCGCGTCGACCTCCGCGCCGCCCTTGACGGCCGCGTCGGCGACGCAGTGCCGCAGGTGCTCCTCCAGCAGTTGCAGGGCGAAGGACTGCAGCGCCTTGGTGGAGGCGGACACCTGGGTGAGTATGTCGATGCAGTACGTGTCCTCGTCGACCATGCGCTGCAGCCCGCGGATCTGCCCCTCGATGCGGCGCAGCCGCTTGAGGTGCTCGTCCTTCTGGTGGTGGTAGCCGTACGTGGCGTGCCCGTCAGCCCCGTTCTGGGGCGGTGCGGTGTCCTGCACCCCGGCGCTCCCGGAGGGCGCCGTGGCGCCGGCCTCGGTGGTCGTCATCGCGTCCTCCCGCTCGGAACGGAAAACAAACGGAAACCAGGAGACATACCCCTGCCGGGTATACTCTACCGAATTTCCCCGGGTACAAGGGCCCTTCGACCGCCCAGGACCGCCCCCGTGCCGACCACTGTGCCTGATGGGCGACACTGGGGGACGGCCCCTTAGCCGTGGCCGGATGATGCGCTTAGCATCACCCTGTCCGAAACCGATGCACCCCGAGGACCCCTTGTGCGCTTTCGTCTGACCCCCAGGGAGACGAGCTTCTACGACATGTTCGCCGCGTCCGCGGACAACATCGTCACGGGCTCGAAACTCCTGATGGAACTGCTCGGGGCGGACGCATCCGCCCGGGCCGAGATCGCAGAGCGTATGCGGGCCGCGGAACACGCAGGTGACGACGCCACGCATGCGATCTTCCACCAGCTGAACTCCTCGTTCATCACGCCCTTCGACCGCGAGGACATCTACTCCCTCGCGTCGTCCCTGGACGACATCATGGACTTCATGGAGGAGGCCGTCGACCTGGTCGTCCTCTACAACGTCGAGGAACTGCCCAAGGGCGTCGAGCAGCAGATCGAGGTCCTGGCGCGGGCCGCCGAGCTGACCGCCGAGGCCATGCCGCACCTGCGGACCATGGACAACCTCACCGAGTACTGGATCGAGGTGAACCGCCTGGAGAACCAGGCGGACCAGATCCACCGCAAGCTGCTCGCCCACCTGTTCAACGGCAAGTACGACGCGATCGAGGTGCTGAAGCTCAAGCAGATCGTGGACGTACTGGAGGAGGCGGCGGACGCCTTCGAGCACGTGGCGAACACGGTGGAGACCATCGCGGTCAAGGAGTCCTGAGGCGTCCATGGACACCTTCGCTCTGGTTCTGACCATCATGGTCGCGCTCGGCTTCGCGTACACCAACGGCTTCCACGACTCCGCCAACGCCATCGCCACCTCCGTCTCCACCCGCGCGCTCACCCCGCGCGCCGCGCTGGCGATGGCCGCGGTGATGAACCTCGCCGGCGCCTTCCTGGGCAGCGGCATCGCCAAGACGGTCAGCGAGGGACTGATCGACACCCCCACCGGCAGCAAGGGGATGGGGATCCTCTTCTCGGCGCTGCTGGGCGCCATCGTCTGGAACCTGGTCACCTGGTACTTCGGCCTGCCCTCGTCCTCCTCGCACGCCCTGTTCGGCGGGCTGGTCGGCGCGGCGCTCGCGGGCGGCACGACGGTGTACTGGTCCGGGGTGCTGGACAAGATCGTCACTCCGATGTTCCTGTCCCCGGTGGTCGGCCTGATCGTCGGCTACCTGGTCATGACGGCCATCATGTGGATCTTCCGCCGGACCAACCCGCACAAGGCCAAGCGCGGCTTCCGGATAGCGCAGACGGTCTCAGCGGCGGGCATGGCCCTCGGCCACGGTCTGCAGGACGCGCAGAAGACCATGGGCGTCGTCGTCATGGCGCTGGTCATCGGCGGCGTCGAGACCTACGGCGACCCGATCCCGGTGTGGGTGAAGCTGGTCTCCGCGCTGATGCTGTCCCTGGGCACCTACGCGGGCGGCTGGCGCATCATGCGCACCCTGGGCCGCAAGATCATCGAGCTGGACCCGCCGCAGGGCTTCGCCGCCGAGGCGACCGGCGCCTCGATCATGTTCGGCACCGCCTTCCTCTTCAAGGCCCCGATCTCCACCACCCACGTGATCACCTCGGCGATCATGGGCGTGGGCGCGACGAAGCGGGTCAACGCGGTGCGCTGGGGGGTGGCCAAGAACATCGTCCTCGGCTGGTTCATCACCATGCCCGCCGCCGCGATCGTCTCGGCCGTCGCGTTCTGGCTGATCGACCTCGCGTTCCTGTAGGCACCACCGCGTGCACACGCACAGGGCCCGCCCCCGTGAGCCGGGGGCGGGCCCTTCTGCGTCCTCGCGGTGGCACCGCCATGCAGCACCGCGAGGGGTCTTGGGGGATCAGCCGAAGCGGCCGGAGATGTAGTCCTCCGTGGCCTGCACCGACGGGTTGGAGAAGATCCGCTCGGTGTCGTCGATCTCGATCAGCCGGCCCGGCTGGCCCACGCCCGCCAGGTTGAAGAACGCCGTACGGTCCGAGACGCGCGCCGCCTGCTGCATGTTGTGCGTCACGATGACGATCGTGAAGCGTTCCTTCAGCTCGCCGATCAGGTCCTCGATGGCGAGGGTGGAGATCGGGTCCAGCGCGGAGCAGGGCTCGTCCATCAGCAGCACCTTCGGCTCCACCGCGATGGCGCGGGCGATGCACAGCCGCTGCTGCTGACCGCCGGACAGCCCCGCGCCCGGCTTGTTCAGGCGGTCCTTGACCTCGTTCCAGAGGTTGGCGCCCTTGAGCGACTTCTCGACGACGTCGTTCAGCTCGCTCTTCTTGTAGCTGCCGTTCAGCCGCAGGCCCGCCGCCACGTTGTCGAAGATCGACATGGTGGGGAAGGGGTTGGGCCGCTGGAAGACCATGCCCACCTCGCGGCGGACGGAGACCGGGTCGATCCCCGCGCCGTACAGGTCCTCGGTGTCCAGCATCACCTTGCCCTCGACCCGGCCGCCGGGGGTGACCTCGTGCATCCGGTTCAGGGTCCGCAGGAACGTCGACTTGCCGCAGCCGGAGGGGCCGATGAAGGCCGTCACCGAACGCGGCTCGACCGTCATCGAGATGTCCTCGATCGCCTTGTGGGAGCCGTAGTAGGCGGTGAGTCCGCTCACGTCGATTCGCTTGGCCATGACTACTTCTTCACTTCCGTCTCAGTCGGCTGAGGGGTCGCCCAGCGACCGGCCACGCGGCGGGAGCCGCAGTTTGCAACGAGGGGCCCGGTCAACGAGGGGCCTTCCAGCGGGCGATGCCGCGGGCCGCCAGGTTGAGGATCATCACCGCGGCGATCAGGGTGAGCGAGGCCGCCCACGCACGGTCGTAGGCCGCACCGGAGCCCGAGCTGTTCGTGTACTGCTGGTAGATGTACAGCGGCAGCGAGGACTGCGCCCCCTCGAAGGGGTCGGTGTTGATGAACGGGTTGCCGAACACCAGCAGCAGCACGGGGGCGGTCTCACCGGCGATCCGGGCGACGGCCAGCACGACGCCGGTGGTGATGCCGCCGACCGCGGTCGGCAGGACGACCTTCAGGATCGTGCGCCACTTCGGCACACCGAGGGCGAGCGACGCCTCCCGCAGCTCGTTCGGTACGAGCTTGAGCATCTCCTCGGTGGAACGGACCACGACCGGCATCATCAGGATGGCCAGCGCCAGCGAGCCGGCGAAACCGAACGGCTGCATCTTGAAGATCAGCATCAGGCTGAGGATGAACAGGCCCGCGACGATCGAGGGGATGCCGGTCATCACGTCGACGAAGAAGGTCACCGCGCGGGCGAGGTTGCCGCGCCCGTACTCGACCAGGTAGATCGCGGTGAGCACACCGATCGGCGCGCCGATCACGGTGGCGAGACCGACCTGCTCCAGGCTTCCGACGATGGCGTGGTAGATGCCGCCGCCCGGCTCGGTGTCGGCGACGACCCCCATGGAGTGGGACAGGAAGTAGAAGTCCAGGACCTTCACACCGCGCCGCACGGTCGTCCAGACCAGGGAGACCAGCGGCACCAGGGCGAGCAGGAAGGCGACCCAGACGAAGCTGGTGACCACCCGGTCCTTGGCCTGGCGGCGGCCCTCCACCCGGGCGGTGACGCCGTACGTGCCCAGCACGAAGAGGAGCGCGGCGATCAGACCCCACTGGACGCGGCTGTGCAGGCCGCAGGCCAGACCGATGACGACGGCGACGGCGATCGAGCCGGCCGCGACGGCCCACGGGGCCCACCGCGGCAGGCTGGCGCCGCGCAGGCTGCTGGAACGCTGGTCGGCGATGGCTGCGGTGCTCATGCGTTGGCCCCCGAGTACTCCTTGCGGCGGGCGATGATCAGCCGGGCCGCGCCGTTGACCAGCAGGGTGATGACGAACAGGACCAGGCCGGAGGCGATCAGCGCGTCACGGCCGAACTCGGTCGCCTCGCTGAACTTGCTGGCGATGTTCTGGGCGAAGGTGCCGCCGCCCGGGTCGAGCAGGCTGGCCTTGATGTCGAAGGTCGGCGAGAGCACGGTGGCGACGGCGATCGTCTCGCCGAGCGCGCGTCCGAGGCCGAGCATCGAGGCGGAGATCACCCCGGAGCGGCCGAAGGGCAGCACCGCCATGCGGATGACCTCCCAGCGGGTGGCCCCCAGGGCGAGCGCGGCCTCCTCGTGCATCCGGGGTGCCTGCCGGAAGACCTCACGGCTGACGTTGGTCACGATCGGCAGGATCATGATGGCGAGCAGGATGCCCACGGTGAGCATCGAGCGGGGGGCGCCGCCCTCCCAGGAGAAGATGCCGGTCCAGCCCAGGTAGTCGTTCAGCCAGCTGAACAGGCCGTCCAGGTTCGGTACGAGGACCAGGGCGCCCCACAGGCCGTACACGATGGACGGCACGGCGGCGAGCAGGTCGATCACGTACGAGATGGGACCGCTCAGCCTGCGCGGGGCGTAGTGCGTGAGGAAGAGCGCGATGGCGACCGCGACCGGGACCGCGACGACCATCGCGATCACCGAGGAGACCACCGTGCCGAAGGCCAGCACGGCGATGCCGAAGACCGGCGGCTCAACGCCGGTGTTCCACTCGAAGGCGGTCAGGAAGTTGCCGTGGTCCTTGCTGATGGCCAGGGACGCGCGGTAGGTCAGGAAGACCGCGATCGCGGCCATGATCGCGAGGAGCAGGATGCCCGATCCGCGGGAGAGCCCGAGGAAGATCCGGTCTCCGGGGCGGGTGGCGCCGCGGCCGGCACGTTTGTGCTCGGCCGGGACGGGCCGGGGGGGAAGAGGCGGAGCGTCTGCGTCTGTCTGCTGTGTGGATATGTCCATCGGGTTCTCCGGTCTGCGGAGCCCTGCGCGGTGGAGGGCTCGTGGCGGCGGTGCACCGGACGGTGCGGCCCGGTCCCGGGGCGGGGACCGGACCGCACGCGGGTCAGCTCAGGCCCTCGATGGTGGTGCGGACCTTGCTGATGATCGCGTCGGGGATCGGCGCGTAGTCCTTCTGGGTGAGGACGTTCTGGCCGTCCGCGCTGGCGATGTAGCGCAGGAACGCCTTGGTGGCCGGCAGGGTGGCGGCCTTGTTGCCCTTGTCGCAGACGATCTCGTAGGTGACCAGGACCATCGGGTAGGCACCCTCGGCCTTGGTGTTGTAGTTCAGCTGCAGCGACAGGTCCTTGCCGGTGCCGACGACCTTGGCGTCGCCGATGGCCTTGCTGGCGTTCTCGACGGTGGCCTTGACCGGGGCGGAGGCACCGGTGTCGATGGCGACGGTGTGCACGTCCTTGGCGTACGACAGCTCGAAGTAGCCGATCGCGCCGTTGGTCTGCTTGACCTGCTGGGCCACACCGGAGGACTGCGGAGCGGCCTGGCCGCCCTGCGCCTGCCAGGCCTTGCCGCCCGAGTACTTCCAGTCGGCGGGCGCGGCGGCCTTCAGGTACTTGGTGAAGTTGTCGGTGGTGCCGGACTCGTCCGAGCGGTGGAACGCCTGGATCTTCAGGCCGGGCAGCTTCGCCTTGGGGTTCAGCTTCTTGATCTCCGGGGCGTCCCAGGTCTTGATCTTGCTGTCGAAGATCTTGGCGAGGGTCGGGGCGTCCAGGACGAGGTCCTCCACGCCCGGGACGTTGTAACCGACCGCGATCGGGCCGCCCACCATCGGCAGGTCGATGCCCTGACCGCCGGTGCAGACCTTCTTCGAGGCCTCGACCTCTTCGGGCTTCAGCGCGGAGTCGGAACCGGCGAAGGCGACCTGGCCCTGGCTGAACGCCGTGACACCGGCGCCCGAGCCGGCACCGTTGTAGTTGATCTGCGTGCCGCAGGCCTGGCTGAACTGCTTGACCCAGGCGTCGATCGCGTTCTTCTGGGCGGAAGAGCCGGTCGCCAGCAGCTGGCCCTTTGCGCCGTCGCACTTGACGGAGCTGTTCGAGGCCGCCGTGCTGCTTCCTCCGCCGGCGTCGCCCTTGCCGGTGTCGTCCGAACCGCACGCCGTGAGGGCCAGGGCGCCGGAGACGGCGAGGACGCCGAGAGCGAGTGCCCGCCGGTTCTTGCGCTGAAGCTTCACTTGAGGGAGTTCCTTCCAGGAGCCGCCGTCCTGATCGGCGGCGTGCGAAGAGTGACTGGCACCGACGCGGCGAGAGGCGCGTCAGCACCGGTAAGGCCGAAATTAGGCAGAACAGGTGAAGCCGCCGATGGCCGGAAGTGAACGAGGGGTGAACCCCTGCCGTCGGTGCGGTGAGATCACGGAATGCTCACGGGGAGAACACGCCGAGATCCCGGAACCCCCCGCTCCGCGGCACCGCCACGCGCCGGCCCCCGCCCTCCGCCCGCCCCGCGGCCACCGTTCGGCCCCGGTCGCCGTCTGGGTCCCGCCCCGAGCGGCACGCGCGCCCCGCCCTCGTCACGGCCCGGACCACCGCCCGCGCCCACCGTCCACCGCCCTGGCCGCAGGAGTCGCGCGGACGGCGGGGGCCTCGGGGCGGCAACCCGGTGGGGCGGAGCGCGCCGGCGGCCCCCAGTGCGCAGACGGCAGGGCAGCGGGCGCCCGGAGGCATTGCGTCTTCCTGGCGGGAACCCCCCGGGCCCCGTCGACGTCTCGGTCCAAGGGGGCGACAGGAGGCGCGGAACATGGAACGGCGTGCGTTCATGGCGGGCGGCACGGTCGCGGTCGCGGCCCTCGCCACGGCCTGCGGCGGCAACGGCGGCAGCGGCAGTGGCGGCGGGCCCGGGACGGCGACACGGGCGTCCGGCACCGGCGGCACCGGACGGAGCACGGCGGCGCCCGCCACCGGCACCCGGACCGCCGCCCCCGCCGACTGGACCGCGCTCGCCCGCTCCCTCGACGGCACCCTGCTCCGCCCCGGCGACGCCCACTGGACCACCGCCCGCCGGCTGTACAACACCCGCTTCGACGGCCTGCGGCCCGCCGCCGTCGCCTACGTGGCGCACGCCGACGACATCCGTACGGCCCTCTCCTACGCCCGCGCCCACCGCCTACGCGTGGCCGTCCGCAACGGCGGCCACTCCTACGCGGGCTGGTCCTCCGGCGACGGCCGCCTGATCGTCGACGTGTCGGCACTCGCCACGGTCCGGGCGAGCGGCACCTCCGCTGTGGTCGGCGCGGGCGCCAAGCTCATCGACGTCTACCGCGCGCTCGCCGCGAAGGGCGTGACCATACCCGCGGGTTCCTGCCCGACCGTCGGCGTCTCCGGCCTGGTCCTCGGCGGCGGCCACGGCGTCGTCTCCCGCGCCTACGGCCTGACCTGCGACAGCCTGACCCAGGCCAGCCTCGTCACCGCCGACGGCCGCCTGCTCACGGCGAACGCCACCGAGAACGCGGACCTGTTCTGGGCGCTGCGCGGCGCCGGCAACGGCAACTTCGGCGTCGTCACCGAACTGCGCTTCCGCACCCGCCCCGCGCCCCAGGCGGTCTCGGCCTACCTGACCTGGCCGTGGGCACGGGCGGCGGCGGTGGTGGCGGCCTGGCAGGAGTGGGGCCCGGACCAGCCCGACGAGATCTGGTCCTCCCTGCACCTGGAGAACACCCCCGGCGGCACCCCCAGGGTCTCCGTGGCCGCCTTCTCCCTGGGCACCTACGGCGAGTTGCAGAACGCGGTGGACCGGCTGGCCGCACGGACCGGGGCCCGCGCGTCGAGCGTCTCCCTCAAACGCCACTCCTACGAAGGCGCGATGGAGGCCTACGCGGGCTGCTCGTCGTTCCCGGCGGAACCCCAGTGCCACCTGCCCGGTGCCACGCCGGGCCGCTCCCCGCAGGGCGCGCTCGGCCGCGAGACCTACGCGGCCCGCTCGGACTTCTTCGACCGCTCCCTGCCCCCGGACGGCGTCCAGACGCTGCTGGCCCAGCTGCGGGCGGTGCGCGGCGGCGCCGGCAGTATCGCGTTCACCGCGCTCGGCGGCGCGGTCAACCGGGTCTCCCCCACCGCGACCGCCTTCGTCCACCGCCGCTCACGCATGCTCGCCCAGTACATCGCCTCCTGGACCCCCGGCACCCCGGGCACGGCGGCCCAGTCCTGGCTCAGCACGGCCCACGCCGCCCTGCGGCCGTACGCGTCCGGAGCGGCGTACCAGAACTACACGGACGCCACCCTGACGGACTGGCGCACGGCCTACTACGGCGACGCGGCCGGCCGCCTGGCGAAGGTGAAGCAGCAGTACGACCCGGAGCGGTTCTTCTCCTACCCCCAGGGCGTGTAGCCACGGACGGCGAACCCCGCCCCTGCCCCTGCCCTCCTGCGCCGGGCCCCTGCCCGCGACCACCGGTGCCCGGACTCCCGTCCCGGGCCGGTGGTCCCGCGGCCGCGGCGCGCTCAGGCCGCCAGGTCGCGCTCCTCGGCCGAGGCCCGCTCCTCGCCCCGCGTGCCCGACAGCACCCGGCTCACCCCGGCGGCCCGCCGGTCACGGACCAGCCAGCCGCCCCAGCGCGTCCCCTCGACCGCCCGGAGCACGGGCGTGAGCAGCGCCGTCGCCACCGGCGACAGCAGCAGCGCGACCGCCGTGCCCAGGGCGAACCCGCCGACCACGTCGGTCGGGTAGTGCACCCCCATGTACACCCGGCAGAAGCCCTCCAGCAGCGCCAGCCCGATCCCCGCGAGCCCGAACCGCCGGTCGGCCACGAACAGCGCGGCCGCCACCGCCATGGTGAGCGTCGCGTGGTCGCTCACGAAGGAGAAGTCGGTCTTCCCCGGCACCAGGACGTCCAGGCCCTGGTGGTCCAGGAAGGGCCTGCGCCGCTCCACGAACCCCCGGATCGGCACGTTCACCAGGACCGCGACACCGGCCGCCAGCGGCGCCCAGACCAGCGCGGCCACCGACGAGGCGGCGTCCTCCCCGCCGCGCCGCCGCACGGACCACCAGCACCACACCACCAGCAGCACCATGGCGAGCAGCAGCCCGTACTCACCGACGAACTCCATGAGCCGGTCGAACCAGTGCGGCGCCTGCCTGGCCAGGCCGTTGATGTCGTAGAGCAGGTCGACGTCGGGGTTCGACCCGGATTCGGCGAGTCCAGCCATCGTGCTGCGGCCCCTTCGTCGTGTCGTTGCGGACGCACCCTGCGTGCGCCGCTCCTGCCACCCCCGTGGTCGTAGGTCCGCTGCCGGCACGCGTGCACGACGCGCGCTCCGTCCGACGTCCGCTTGGCTACGTCAACAGGAACGCACGGCCCCGTTTCATACGTTCCACACTCCACCGAAAGATCACGCAGACGTTACCGAAGAGAGACTCATCACCGCAGCTCAGGGGGCAGGTTCACGCTCAGTTCACGCCCGCGCGGGGAGCGCTTTCGCGCCATCTTCGGTGACCCGGGTCGCACCGAAGTAGTCCGACCCGTCGATCGGGTCGAACCGGATCACTGCCCCGGTGTAGGGCGCGTCGATCATGTAGCCGCCGCCGACGTAGATGCCCACGTGGTGGATGGCCCGCGAATCGCTGAGGTCGTGCGAGAAGAACACCAGGTCGCCCGGGAGCAGTTCGTCCCGCTGCGGGTGCGGCCCGGCGTTGTACTGGTCGTTGGCGACGCGCGGCAGGGTGATCCCCACACTGCGGTACGCGGCCTGCGTCAGCCCCGAGCAGTCGAACCGCCCGCCCTGCTCGGCGGTGCCCTCACCACCCCACAGATAGGGCGTGCCGAGCTTGCTCTGCGCGTAGGAGATGGCCCCCGCCGCCTGCTTGGACGGATCGAGCCGGCTGACGGGCGCGGCGAAGCTCTGCGCCAGCGTCGTGATCGTCTTCACGTAGTTCTGCGTCTCGGCGTACGGCGGTACGCCCCCGTACCTGATCACGGCGTCCGCGCCCGCGTTGTAGGCGGCGAGCATGTTGTGCGTGGCGTCACCGGGCACGCTGCGGACGTACTGGGCGAGTTCGCAGTCGTAGGACGCGGCCGACGGGATCGCGTCGTTCGGATCCCAGACGTCCCGCTTGCCGTCGCCGTTGCCGTCGACGCCGTGGGTGGCCCAGGTGCCCGGGATGAACTGCGCTATCCCCTCGGCCGCCGCCGCGCTCCGCGCGTTCGGGTTGAAGCCGCTCTCCTGGTACAACTGGGCGGCCAGCAGCGCCGGGTTGATCGCCGGGCAGAGGTTGCCCCACTTCTGCACGAGCGTGCTGTAGGCGGCCGGCACGGCGCCCTTGGCGAGCCCGACGGCACCCCTGCCGACACCGCCCGCCAGGTTCCCGGCGAGCAGGTACACGCCGACGACGAGCAGCAGCACGAAGGCGAGCCCGGAACCGATGGCGGCGATCCCCACGACCCATGCCCTGCGCACCGTCAACCACCCCTCGCCGCCCGGCAGTCCACCTCGGACAGTTTAGGGTCGCACCCCGCGCCCTCGGGGTGATCACACGCGCCGGAATCAGGCCGAAAACAGACCACGGACCGCCCTCCGCGGACAGCGGCCTCCCTCGTGGGACCACCGCACTTCGCGGCCGCCGCCCCGGCCCGCTACCTGGGCCGCCCCAGCGGCCACGGGCCGCGGCGCGCCCTTCACGGCTCCGCGGCGGCGTCCTTGTACAACTCGGCGGCCTCGGCACGGAAGGCGACGCTGTACGACGTGTCCGGCGTGGACCCGCCCATCTCGTGACCGCCGAGCACCCCGACGACCTCCCGGTCACCGTTGACCCACGGGCTGCCGCTGGTGCCGCTGGTGAACTCCGGGCAGTCGATGCGCTGCTGGGTACGGCTGTGCGAGCTGGGTCTGTTGGTGCAGCTGATGGGCTGCTCCCGGGAGTCGGGGTACCCGGTGACCGTCACGGCCGTCGCCCCGGTCGCCGCCCCCGCCACGAAGCGGTTGCCGCCGACGACGTCCTCGACGTTCTTCCCGTCGCCGCCGCCCGTGCCGTCCCGCGGGACGACCACGGCGAAGGCCAGGTCGCTGTCCTCGTCCTCGCTCCTGGACCATCCGTCGGGCAGGAAGCGCTTCTTGACCGTCCACGTCCCGTACGGGGCCTTGCCGTCCCGGTACCCCGGCACGAAGACGACGTCCGTGTCGTCGGCCAGGCAGTGGGCCGCGGTGAGGATGAGATTGCGCCGGGCGCTGTGCACCACCGACGCGGAGCAGAAGTGGTTGCCGCTGAGCCGGTCCGCCTTGTCGGCGCCGAACAGCGCGCCGACCCGCGCGCTCAGCGGGGTCACGGAGGCGACAGCGGTCACCCCCAGGGGGCCGGGGCCGTCGTCGGCGGCCGCCACGGAGGCAGAGGTCACGGCGATCAGCATCAGGCCGACGAACAACGCCTGGTGCCGGGCGCGGGCACGCGGGCGTCCGTGACGTGCGGGGCTCGGGGTACCTGGGATGCGCATCATCACGGCCCACTGTGTCCCAAGAAGGTGAGAAAAGGATCCTGACTTCACTGAGATTTTCCCGTGAAACCCCCGTTCACCGCACACTGTGCCCCGCATCGCCCGGCTTATCCCCTCGCCGGTCCATCGCCCGCCCCTCCGTGCACGCGCGCGTCCGCGGAGGAGGAATCCCCGCGCGGCGTGAGACCATCGAACCGGCCACTCACCCGACTGGCCGTCAGGAACCGTACCGGGGCCGAAAAGTGACAACGACGGAACCGCACCACAGGTTCCGGTCCGACCTCATTGCCCGGCGTGACCTGCTGTGATACACAGAGTAACCAAACGTACGAAACCCGCCAGCCAATGGCGCCAAGTCGACATCCGCGGGCGGCATTGTCAGGGACAATGAGGCCTGACCTCCGCGTGCCCGCGGGGGTCGTGGAACTACCCACCAGGGGCGGTGACTTACATGCTCTTTGCGGCCGACAAGGGAGACATCAACACCATCATCGGCGGGATCGCTCCGGACTGGGGCCCCTTCGGCAGCCTGGGCAACGAGGCGAAGGTGATGATCGAGGTCGTGATGGCGGTGGCCATCCTGCTCTGCCTCGGCATCGCCGTGTGGGGCGCGGCCAAGCAGCGGATCGGCGCGACCGCCCTGCGCGACACCTTCAGCGCGGAACAGGGCAAGGGCCTGATCATCGCCGGCCTCACCGGAGTCTTCATCATCGGCTCCCTCGGCACGTTGTTCACCATCGTGTACGGCATGGCGGTGTAGACCGTGCGACCCGTGTGACCGGCGCACCCCCGCGCACACCGCGCACGGTGCCCCGTCCCCGCCGCCGGCCCGCCCCCAGGGGCGCGGCCGGTGCCCCCGCTGCCCCCACCCGTCCACCGTGCCCACCGGCCGAGGTTGCGTTTCCCTGATGTCGAGTCACCACACCGCGCCCACGCGGGAACCAGCACGGCTACCGTCGTACTTCCACGCGTTCCGCCACGAGGCCGAGGTCAACGTCGAGGGGGCGTACCGGGCATGAGTCTGGGAGACGAGCACGGACACGGCGACCCGGCGCGCTCCGGCACCGACGCCTACGGCGGCGGGCAGACCCGCACCCGGCTCCCCGACCCCTACGGCGGCGCCCGGCGCGGCGCCCGCTCCTCCTCACGGGGCCTGGTCACGGTCGTCGCCGTGGTCGTCCTCCTGATCGCCGCCATCGCCTTCGCGAACCGCGGCGGCAGCGGCGGTTCCTCCGCCGCGGACTCCCCCGGCAAGAGCGGCGGAGCGAAGGCGGCAGCCACCGCCCCCACCGGCAGACAGCCCGTGACCACCAGAACCGCAGGCCTCCCCTCTGGCTTCGCCCACGACCAACAGGGGGCCCAGAGCGCGGCGGCGAACTACGCCGTGACGCTGGGCTCGACCGGCATGTTCAAGAAGGACAGCCGTCACACCATCGTGGGTCTCCTCTACACCCCGGAAGCCGCGGCCAAGCTCCAGGGTCCGATGGACCAGGCCTACTCGGCCGACTTCCTCGCCAGAATGGGCCTGGACGCCAACGGCAACGCGCCGGCAGGCAGTACCTTCGTGTCCCGCGTGGCACCGGTCGGCACCACCGTCCAGCGGTACAGCGACACGAGCGCCCGGGTCTCGGTCTGGTACGTGGGACTCATCGGCATGTCCAGGCAGTCCACGACGGACCCGATCACCTCGTCCTGGAAGACGTGGACGTTCGAACTGCAGTGGAACCAGGGCGACTGGAAGATCGCCTCCGACACGCAGCAGAACGGTCCGGCCCCGGTCCCCGGCGATGACAAGGCCGCCACCTCCGACCAGATCCGCAAGGCCATCGAAGAGTACGGAGGGTTCACGTATGCCCGGTAGCAGGCAGCGCGCGCTCAAGCTCACCGGAGCCGTGGCGGCCGTACAGACCTCGGTCGTACTGCTGGCCGCTCGTGCCACCGCCGCGCCCTCACCGAGCCCGACACCCTCGCAGCCCGCGCACGACCGCAGGTGTGACCTGATCGTCGGGCGGGCCAGGCAGTACTGCGAACGCGGCAACGCGAGCAGCAACAGCGGCGGGGCCGCTCCCACCGACCCCACCTCCACCCTCGACCCCCTCTCCTCCCTCGCCAAGGGCTGCGCCGACGCCGCCTCCTGGACCGTCAAGCAGCTCAGCAAGGCGGTGCAGGAGACCGCCACGGTCGACTTCACCAACCAGAAGTTCCTCCAGCAGTACGCCATCGTCTTCGCCGCCTCCGCCATCCTCACCCTCCTGCTGTGGCTGCTGGCGGTCGCCAAGCGGGCCGTGCGCGGCGTGCCGCTGTCCACCGCGCTCTCGGAGGCCGTCGGCTTCCTCTGGCTGACGGTGCTCGCCTCCGCCTTCACCCCGCTGATCCTCTACACGGTCGTCTCCGCGACCGACAGCGTCAGCGACGTCCTCGCCAAGGCCACCGGCGACCAGACCGGCACGTTCTTCGGCACGTTCGCCGGCGCGCTGGACAAGGGCACGGACATCGGCGGCGGCCCGATCATGCTGATCCTGGTGTCGCTCGTCTCGATCCTCGCCGCCGGCGTGCTCTACCTGGAGCTGTTCCTCCGGGCGATCCTGCTCTACGTCGGCGCCCTGCTCGGCGTCGTCGTCTACTCCGGGCTCGTCGACAAGAACCTGTGGGGCCACGTCCGCCGCTGGGCGGGCATCATGATCTCCGTGATCCTGGTCAAGCCGGTGATCGTGATCGTGCTCGGCCTCGCCAGCGCGCTCTCCTCGGACGACGGCCCCGACGCGCTCGCCGCCGTCGTCTCCGGCCTCGCCATCATCCTGCTCGCGATCTTCGCCAGCGCCATGATCTACCGCTTCGTGCCCGGCTTCGGCGACGAGATCGCCGCCGGCCGCAACAACCGCATCATGCAGGGCGCCGAGGGCAAGGCCGCGGCCGTCATCAGCTCCCCGGCCACGCTGGTCGCCCAGGGCATCAAGACCCACAGCACCCGAGCCGACAGCAACGGCTCGGCGGGCGGCGCCTCCGCCCCCCGCCCCGCCAACCCCGCCTCCGGCGGCGTCGCCGCGCACAGCGCGCGCGCCGCGGACAGCGGCGGATCCGTCCCCTCCGCCGCCCCCGCTCCCCGGGCACCCAGCCCGGTGAACACCCCCCACGCCAGCAGCACCCGCAACAGCAGTACCAACCGCACGGGAGGTGAAGGGCGTTGACGACCGAGTCCCACGTGTCCCCCACGGTCACGCCCCGCCGTACATATCTGATCGGCCGGGCCCGGCCGAACGCCATCGTCGGCCGCAACCGCGAGACCGGCGAGATCGCGCTGATCATCGCCGGCGCCGCCATCGGCATGATGTGCGGGCTTCTCGTCCCCGTGCTGTCCCTGCGCATCGTCCTGCTGGCCGGCTTCCCGCTGCTGGCCCTGGCCGCCGTCTACGTGCCCTACCGGCACCGGACGTTCTACAAGTGGTTCGAGATCAACCGCAGCTTCAAGCGCACCGTCAAGCGCGGCGCCGTCTACCGCTCCGGCGTCATGGAGGCCGGCACCCGCGCCGACGGCCGCGAGATCGAGATCGGCCCGCCGCCCGGCATCGGCCGGATCACCTGGCTGGCCGCGCCGTTCGGGCCGGACGAGATCGCCGTCCTGCTGCACGCCGACCGCAAGACCGTCACCGCCGCCATCGAGATCGAGGGACCCGGCGTCGGCCTGCGCGACTCCGAGGACCAGGAGGCCCTGGTCGACCGGTTCGGCACCCTGCTCAAACACGTGGCCAACGGCGACGGCTTCGTCACCCGCCTGCAGATGCTCGCCCGCACGCTGCCCGCGGACCCCGACGCCCACGCCAAGGACGTCGCCCAGCGCGGGGACACCCGCGCACCGCAGTGGCTCCAGCAGTCCTACGACCAGCTCCAGTCCATGGTGTCCACCAGCAGCGAGCAGCACCGCGCCTACCTCGTCGCCTGCATGCACTTCACCCGCGAACTGGCCGCCGAGGCGCACGCGATGGCTCGCGCCGCCCGCCCCCGGTCCGGCCGCAAGCTCGACCGGGACGCCGGACTCGCCGTCGTCATGGCCCGCGAGCTGACCGACATCTGCTCCCGCCTCCAGGAGGCCGACATCCGCGTACGGCAGCCGCTCGGCCAGGGCCGGCTCGCCTCGCTGATCCACTCCATGTACGACCCGGACCACCCGATCGACCACATCCAGGCGATGACCCAGCGCAACGCCTGGCCGGCCGAGCTGGACGCCATGGAGCCGACGTTCCTCCAGGCCAAGACCCGCGAGTCCGCCACCCGCGAACCGTGGTGCCACGCCACCGCCTGGGTCAAGGAGTGGCCGATGACCCCGGTCGGCGTCAACTTCCTGGCGCCGCTCCTCGTCCACACCCCGGACGTCATCCGCACGGTCGCCGTCACCATGGACCTCGAACCCACCGAGGTCGCCATCGAACGCATGCTGACCGAGAAGACCAACGACGTCGCCGACGCCAGCCGCGCCGCCAAGATGAACCGCACCGTGGACCCCCGCGACGTCCAGGCCCACCACCGCCTCGACCAGCGCGGCGAGGACCTCGCCAGCGGCGCCGCCGGCGTCAACCTCGTCGGTTACATCACCGTCTCCTCCCGCACCCCCGAGGCCCTGGCCCGCGACAAGCGCACCATCCGCGCCTCGGCCGGAAAGTCGTACCTGAAACTGGAGTGGTGCGACCGCGAGCACCACCGCGCCTTCGTGAACACGCTCCCGTTCGCCACCGGAATCCGACGGTAGGGGCTGATGCTCTGATGCGGGACCCGCTGACCGCACTCACGGACGCCTTCACGTCCTTCCTCTTCGGGAAGGTCGAGACGACCCGGCTCCCGGTGCGCACCTCCACGGGCCAGGCCCAGGCGGTCTACCTGCCCACGGCCGCGCCCGGCCTCGGCGACTCGGGCGTCATCATCGGCCGCGAGGTGTACTCCGGGAAGGGCTACATCTACGACCCCTTCCAGCTGTACGGCCAGCAGCTCCCCGCCCCGCACTGGCTGGTCCTCGGCGAGTCGGGCAACGGCAAGTCGGCCCTGGAGAAGACGTATGTCCTGCGCCAGCTCCGCTTCCGCGACCGCCAGGTCGTCGTCCTGGACGCCCAGGGCGAGGACGGCGTCGGCGAGTGGAACCTGATCGCCGAGGAGCTGGGGATAACTCCCATCCGCCTCGACCCGACGGCCGCCCTCAACCACGGCATCCGCCTCAACCCCCTGGACCCGTCGATCACCACGACCGGCCAGCTCGCGCTGCTGCGCACCATCATCGAAGTCGCCATGGGCCACGGCCTGGACGAACGCTCCGGCTTCGCCCTCAAGGTCGCGCACGCCTACGTCAACGAGACGATCGTCCAGCGCCAGCCGGTCCTGTCCGACATCGTCGAGCAGCTCCGCCACCCCGAACCGGAGTCGGCCGAGGCGATGAACGTCGCCATAGACGACGTCCGCGCCTGGGGCCTGGACGTCGCCCTGGTCCTGGACCGCCTGGTCGACGGCGATCTGCGCGGCATGTTCGACGGCCCCACCACGGTCGGCATCGACCTCGACGCTCCCCTGATCGTCTTCGACCTGTCCCACATCGACCGCAACTCCATCGCCATGCCCATCCTCATGGCGATCGTCGGCGTGTGGCTGGAGCACACCTGGATCCGCCCCGACCGCAAGAAGCGCATCTTCCTGGTCGAAGAGGCCTGGCACATCATCAACAGCCCGTTCGTCGCACAGCTGTTCCAGCGACTGCTGAAGTTCGGGCGCCGGCTCGGCCTCTCCTTCGTCGCCGTCGTGCACCACCTGTCGGACGTGGTCGACGGCGCGGCGGCGAAGGAGGCCGCCGCGATCCTGAAGATGGCCTCCACCAGGACGATCTACGCCCAGAAGGCCGACGAGGCCAGGGCGACGGGGCGTGTGCTCGGCCTGCCCCGGTGGGCGGTGGAGATCATCCCCACCCTCACCCCGGGCATCGCCGTGTGGGACGTCAACGGCAACGTCCAGGTCGTCAAGCACCTCATCACCGAGACCGAACGCCCGCTGGTCTTCACCGACCGCGCGATGACCGAGTCCTCCCACGACCACCTCGCCGCGGACGACGCCCTGCGCGCCGCAGAACTCGAGGCGGAACAGCGGGCGGCCGCCTTCGTGGAACAGCACGTCCCCGACCTGGGCGGCTCCTCCGAGTCGACGGTGGCCTAGGAGAGGCGGGCACGGTGCGACCCGACGACCACGACCGGGGAAGGGCCCGGGGGCAGGGCGGCATCCCGGACGGCCTGCTGATCGGCCTGCTCGCCTTCCTCCTCGGCATGACCGTGCTGGTGTGGACGGCGACCGGCCTGGCCGGCCTGTTCGCGCACGGCTCCTGGCCGTCCGGCGTCACCTTCACCCGTACGCCCCTGGCGATGCGTCACCTCATCACCGAACCGCACGACATCCCGGGCGCCTGGCCCGCCACCGAGCCGGCCGGCCTCTCCGGCTACGGGCTGTTCTGGGGCCTGTTCATCGGCCAGCTGATGGTGCTGTTCGTGCTGACCGTGTTCGTCATGGGGACGACGGCGCGGTGGCGCGCGGGCCGGGCCAGGCGGCGGGAGGCGGCCGCGGCGGCCCGCGCCGCGCACTCCGGGCCGCCGGCCACACCCTCCTCACCCCGCCACGACGTGCCCGCCTCTCCCCAGCCCCCCGCCGGCCACGGTGTCCCGGCCGGGGCGGCAGCCCCCGTCCCCCAGGACGGACCGGCCCCTCACGAGGTGCCCGGCCAGCGCACGCCCTCCGGGACAGCGTGGCAGCAGCCCGCCGCCACGCCACCGTCGCAGCCCGTGCCCGAGGGGGAATCCCCGGCCGCCCTGGCCGCGCCCCCAGGCCCCGTCACCGCCCTGGCCGGCCCCCAGGAGCCGCGGCCGGGCACGGACAGCCCACGGCCCACGCTCGTCGTCGGCCCCAGGGAGAGCCGTCGCACGACCGCCGCCCAGGCGGTCCTCGACGCCGCCGGCCCCGTGCTCGTCGTCACCTCCGAGCCCGCCCTCTGGCAGGACACCAAGGACGCCCGCTCGAAGCTGGGCCCCGTCCACCTCTACGATCCCGGTCACCTGTGCGACACACCGGCCCGGCTGCACTGGTCCCCCGTCGCGGGCTGCGCGGACAAGGAGACGGCGGTGGCCCGAGCCACCGCCCTGCTCGCCCCCGTCCGGCCCGCTGCCAAAATCGACCAGGCGGTGAACGACACCGCGCAGACGCTCCTGCGCAGCTACCTGCACGCCGCGGCGATCGACGGCCGCACGATCCGGCACGTCCACCGCTGGTCGCAGGGCACCCAGCTCCAGGAGGCCGTACGGACCCTGCGGACCAACCCCAAGGCGGCGCCGGGCTCCGCGGGCGAACTGGAGGCCGCGCTCACCGCGCACCCCGAACGCCGGGACATCGCGCAGGAACTGACGGCCCGCGCACTGGCCTCCCTCTTCACGGTCAACATCCGGGAGGCCTGCACTCCTCACCGAAATGATGCGGTCGCCTTGGATTCCTTCGTGGAGGAAGGGGGAACGCTTTACGTGGTGGGGGAATCCATCGAGGATCCCCGCACCCACCCGGGCGCGATGCCCCTCCTGACGGCACTCGCCGCAAGCGTGGTCGAGCGCGGCCGGCGCATGGCCGAACGGTCATCCTCCGGTCGGCTCGACCCACCACTCACCCTCGTCCTCGAGGACGTGGCGGCCGTGGCCCCGCTCCCCCAGCTCCCCGAGCTGCTGGCCGGGGGAGCGGACTGGGGCCTGCCGACACTGGCGCTGCTGCGCTCCCGGGAGCAGGCCCGCGCCCGCTGGCCGCACGACGACCTCCCGGCCTGACCGTCGCCGTCACGGGCGTGTGAGGACATACTCCAGTTCGTCCGCCCCGGGGGCGGAGGCCAGGGGCACGGTCCGGCCGCTCGGCAGGAAGCCGACCCGGCGGTAGAAGCGCTGTGCCCGGCCGTTGTCCTCGTGGACGATGAGCCGCACCCGCTCCGCACCGCTCTCCCAAGCCCATCGCAGGGCCTCGTCGAACAGCACCTCCGTGAGCCCGCACCCCCGGTGCTCGGGCCGCACGTACACGCCGACGACATGCCCCTGCCGCTGCTCGACGGGGAATCCGGCCCAGTCGGTCGTACCGGCTTCCTCCATGAGCAGGGTGACGGTCCCGACCCATTCTCCGTCCGGGCCCTCGGCGATGAACTGCCGTACTTCGGTGGATCCTTCGGCGGCGCCGGCCGCCCGGTCCTGCCAGAAGGAGTCGGGCCGGGCGGCGGCGTCCGCATACGTCTCCAGGAAGGCGAGGTGGGCGACCGGGTCCTGGAGGGCCTCAAGCCGCAGCGCCTTCACGGCCGGCCACTCGTCGGCGCGTATGGCGCGGACCAGGTACTTCTCGTCGTGCTGCGCGACGCTGTCGGGGCTGCTCATGGGGGCTACGGTAATGCAGGCAAAAGAAAAGGCCCACACCATTTCGGTGTGGGCCTTTTCTGAACGATTGTTCGGCGGTGTCCTACTCTCCCACAGGGTCCCCCCTGCAGTACCATCGGCGCTGTAAGGCTTAGCTTCCGGGTTCGGAATGTAACCGGGCGTTTCCCTCACGCTATGACCACCGAAACACTATGAAACTGTCAACCGCACCACACCATAACCTGGCATGGGGTTGTTCGTGGTTTCAGAACCAACACAGTGGACGCGAGCAACTGAGGACAAGCCCTCGGCCTATTAGTACCGGTCACCTCCACACGTTACCGTGCTTCCAGATCCGGCCTATCAACCCAGTCGTCTACTGGGAGCCTTACCCCATCAAGTGGGTGGGAGTCCTCATCTCGAAGCAGGCTTCCCGCTTAGATGCTTTCAGCGGTTATCCCTCCCGAACGTAGCCAACCAGCCATGCCCTTGGCAGAACAACTGGCACACCAGAGGTTCGTCCGTCCCGGTCCTCTCGTACTAGGGACAGCCCTTCTCAAGACTCCTACGCGCACAGCGGATAGGGACCGAACTGTCTCACGACGTTCTAAACCCAGCTCGCGTACCGCTTTAATGGGCGAACAGCCCAACCCTTGGGACCGACTCCAGCCCCAGGATGCGACGAGCCGACATCGAGGTGCCAAACCATCCCGTCGATATGGACTCTTGGGGAAGATCAGCCTGTTATCCCCGGGGTACCTTTTATCCGTTGAGCGACGGCGCTTCCACAAGCCACCGCCGGATCACTAGTCCCGACTTTCGTCCCTGCTCGACCCGTCGGTCTCACAGTCAAGCTCCCTTGTGCACTTACACTCAACACCTGATTGCCAACCAGGCTGAGGGAACCTTTGGGCGCCTCCGTTACCCTTTAGGAGGCAACCGCCCCAGTTAAACTACCCATCAGACACTGTCCCTGATCCGGATCACGGACCCAGGTTAGACATCCAGCACGACCAGACTGGTATTTCAACGACGACTCCACACACACTGGCGTGCATGCTTCAAAGTCTCCCAGCTATCCTACACAAGCCGAACCGAACACCAATATCAAACTGTAGTAAAGGTCCCGGGGTCTTTCCGTCCTGCTGCGCGAAACGAGCATCTTTACTCGTAGTGCAATTTCACCGGGCCTATGGTTGAGACAGTCGAGAAGTCGTTACGCCATTCGTGCAGGTCGGAACTTACCCGACAAGGAATTTCGCTACCTTAGGATGGTTATAGTTACCACCGCCGTTTACTGGCGCTTAAGTTCTCAGCTTCGCCCCACCGAAATGGAGCTAACCGGTCCCCTTAACGTTCCAGCACCGGGCAGGCGTCAGTCCGTATACATCGCCTTACGGCTTCGCACGGACCTGTGTTTTTAGTAAACAGTCGCTTCTCGCTGGTCTCTGCGGCCACCCCCAGCTCACGGAGTAAATCCGATCACCGAGCGTGGCCCCCCTTCTCCCGAAGTTACGGGGGCATTTTGCCGAGTTCCTTAACCATAGTTCACCCGAACGCCTCGGTATTCTCTACCTGACCACCTGAGTCGGTTTAGGGTACGGGCCGCCATGAAACTCGCTAGAGGCTTTTCTCGACAGCATAGGATCATCCACTTCACCACAATCGGCTCGGCATCAGGTCTCAGCCACAAGTACGACGGATTTACCTATCGCACGGCCTACACCCTTACCCCGGGACAACCACCGCCCGGGATGGACTACCTTCCTGCGTCACCCCATCACTCACCTACTAACCGCTTGGGCCGGCGGCTCCACCACTCCCCTCAACTCCGAAGAGATCAGGGCGGCTTCACGGCCTTAGCATCACGATGCTCGATGTTTGACGCTTCACAGCGGGTACCGGAATATCAACCGGTTATCCATCGACTACGCCTGTCGGCCTCGCCTTAGGTCCCGACTTACCCTGGGCAGATCAGCTTGACCCAGGAACCCTTAGTCAATCGGCGCACACGTTTCTCACGTGTGAATCGCTACTCATGCCTGCATTCTCACTCGTCAACCGTCCACAACTACCTTCCGGTGCTGCTTCACCCGGCAGACGACGCTCCCCTACCCATCACAGCCGCCGTTGGGCGTATATGCTGCAATGACACGACTTCGGCGGTACGCTTGAGCCCCGCTACATTGTCGGCGCGGAATCACTAGACCAGTGAGCTATTACGCACTCTTTCAAGGGTGGCTGCTTCTAAGCCAACCTCCTGGTTGTCTCTGCGACTCCACATCCTTTCCCACTTAGCGTACGCTTAGGGGCCTTAGTCGATGCTCTGGGCTGTTTCCCTCTCGACCATGGAGCTTATCCCCCACAGTCTCACTGCCGCGCTCTCACTTACCGGCATTCGGAGTTTGGCTAAGGTCAGTAACCCGGTAGGGCCCATCGCCTATCCAGTGCTCTACCTCCGGCAAGAAACACACGACGCTGCACCTAAATGCATTTCGGGGAGAACCAGCTATCACGGAGTTTGATTGGCCTTTCACCCCTAACCACAGGTCATCCCCCAGGTTTTCAACCCTGGTGGGTTCGGTCCTCCACGAAGTCTTACCTCCGCTTCAACCTGCCCATGGCTAGATCACTCCGCTTCGGGTCTTGAGCGTGCTACTGAAACGCCCTGTTCGGACTCGCTTTCGCTACGGCTACCCCACCCGGGTTAACCTCGCAACACACCGCAAACTCGCAGGCTCATTCTTCAAAAGGCACGCAGTCACGAGAATGTGCAAGCACATTCCGACGCTCCCACGGCTTGTAGGCACACGGTTTCAGGTACTATTTCACTCCCCTCCCGGGGTACTTTTCACCATTCCCTCACGGTACTATCCGCTATCGGTCACCAGGGAATATTTAGGCTTAGCGGGTGGTCCCGCCAGATTCACACGGGATTTCTCGGGCCCCGTGCTACTTGGGTGTCTCTCAAACGAGCCGCTGACGTTTCGACTACGGGGGTCTTACCCTCTACGCCGGACCTTTCGCATGTCCTTCGCCTACATCAACGGTTTCTGACTCGTCCTGTCGCCGGCAGACGACAGAAGAGAGATCCCACAACCCCGTATACGCACCCCCTGCCGGGTCTCACACGCATACGGTTTGGCCTCATCCGGTTTCGCTCGCCACTACTCCCGGAATCACGGTTGTTTTCTCTTCCTGCGGGTACTGAGATGTTTCACTTCCCCGCGTTCCCTCCACACTGCCTATGTGTTCAGCAGCGGGTGACAGCCCATGACGACTGCCGGGTTTCCCCATTCGGAAACCCCCGGATCAAAGCCTGGTTGACGACTCCCCGGGGACTATCGTGGCCTCCCACGTCCTTCATCGGTTCCTGGTGCCAAGGCATCCACCGTGCGCCCTTAAAAACTTGGCCACAGATGCTCGCGTCCACTGTGCAGTTCTCAAACAACGACCAACCACCCATCACCCCGGGAACAACATCCCGAGTGCACTGGGGCCGGCATCCCGAAGGACGAGCAACGCTCGCACCCTCAGACACCCAACAGCGTGCCCGACACCCTCGCCACTCCCCGATCCGTTCCACGCCGAAGCAGTACTAGGAAGAAGAGATGATCAAGTGTGCCGAGTAGTCAACGTTCCACCCATGAGCAACCAGCATCAGACATTCGCTGATGTACTGGCCCCTGGACCGCCGAAGCGGCCTAGAAGTGCTCCTTAGAAAGGAGGTGATCCAGCCGCACCTTCCGGTACGGCTACCTTGTTACGACTTCGTCCCAATCGCCAGTCCCACCTTCGACAGCTCCCTCCCACAAGGGGTTGGGCCACCGGCTTCGGGTGTTACCGACTTTCGTGACGTGACGGGCGGTGTGTACAAGGCCCGGGAACGTATTCACCGCAGCAATGCTGATCTGCGATTACTAGCGACTCCGACTTCATGGGGTCGAGTTGCAGACCCCAATCCGAACTGAGACCGGCTTTTTGAGATTCGCTCCACCTCACGGTATCGCAGCTCATTGTACCGGCCATTGTAGCACGTGTGCAGCCCAAGACATAAGGGGCATGATGACTTGACGTCGTCCCCACCTTCCTCCGAGTTGACCCCGGCGGTCTCCCGTGAGTCCCCAGCACCACAAGGGCCTGCTGGCAACACGGGACAAGGGTTGCGCTCGTTGCGGGACTTAACCCAACATCTCACGACACGAGCTGACGACAGCCATGCACCACCTGTACACCGACCACAAGGGGGACCCTGTCTCCAGGGTTTTCCGGTGTATGTCAAGCCTTGGTAAGGTTCTTCGCGTTGCGTCGAATTAAGCCACATGCTCCGCCGCTTGTGCGGGCCCCCGTCAATTCCTTTGAGTTTTAGCCTTGCGGCCGTACTCCCCAGGCGGGGCACTTAATGCGTTAGCTGCGGCACGGACGACGTGGAATGTCGCCCACACCTAGTGCCCACCGTTTACGGCGTGGACTACCAGGGTATCTAATCCTGTTCGCTCCCCACGCTTTCGCTCCTCAGCGTCAGTATCGGCCCAGAGATCCGCCTTCGCCACCGGTGTTCCTCCTGATATCTGCGCATTTCACCGCTACACCAGGAATTCCGATCTCCCCTACCGAACTCTAGCCTGCCCGTATCGACTGCAGACCCGGGGTTAAGCCCCGGGCTTTCACAACCGACGTGACAAGCCGCCTACGAGCTCTTTACGCCCAATAATTCCGGACAACGCTTGCGCCCTACGTATTACCGCGGCTGCTGGCACGTAGTTAGCCGGCGCTTCTTCTGCAGGTACCGTCACTTTCGCTTCTTCCCTGCTGAAAGAGGTTTACAACCCGAAGGCCGTCATCCCTCACGCGGCGTCGCTGCATCAGGCTTTCGCCCATTGTGCAATATTCCCCACTGCTGCCTCCCGTAGGAGTCTGGGCCGTGTCTCAGTCCCAGTGTGGCCGGTCGCCCTCTCAGGCCGGCTACCCGTCGTCGCCTTGGTGAGCCGTTACCTCACCAACAAGCTGATAGGCCGCGGGCTCATCCTGCACCGCCGGAGCTTTACAGCCTCCAAGATGCCTTGGAGACTCATATCCGGTATTAGACCCCGTTTCCAGGGCTTGTCCCAGAGTGCAGGGCAGATTGCCCACGTGTTACTCACCCGTTCGCCACTAATCCCCACCGAAGTGGTTCATCGTTCGACTTGCATGTGTTAAGCACGCCGCCAGCGTTCGTCCTGAGCCAGGATCAAACTCTCCGTGAATGTTTACCGGTAATCCGGTGCAACACCACGAGAGCGGAACCAGGAGAAGGAATGTTCTCCCGGTTCACAGCGTCCTCGCTGTGTTTTTTCAAAGGAACCTCGACCATCGGATGATTCCGACGGACGGGGTATCAACATATCTGGCGTTGACTTTTGGCACGCTGTTGAGTTCTCAAGGAACGGACGCTTCCTTTGTACTCACCCTCTCGGGCTTTCCTCCGGGCGCTTCCCTTCGGTCTTGCGTTTCCGACTCTATCAGATCTTTCCGATCCGATTTCCTCGGTGCTTTCCAGGTTCCCGCTCCGCTTTCGCTTCGCGTTTCCCTTTCCGGCGGTTCCGACTCTATCAGATCCTTTTCGGCCTGACCCCCAGTCAGCGGGGTTCGTCTTCCCGGCCCTTGGGCCGTTCCGACGTCTCAAACCTTAGCGGATCCTCGTCGTGATTCCCAATCGGTCCCTTGGCGGATCCGGCGGGAGTCGACGAGTTCCATTCGAATTGAATTCGGGCACGCCGAAATCAACCCGGACGGGAGATCGTGCTGATGGTGTGAGTGCCGCAGATGCGGCGGAGGTGCTGCCGGGGAACCGTCACGGCTCCGTGGCAACCCGAAGAACCTTACGGATCCGGCAGAAGCGTGTCAAGGACCCTCTGTCAAGATCTTTTAGTCGAGGTCGCTGAGACGTCCGCCGGCGTCCGGCTGGGCGTGCTCCACCCTGCGCAGCAGGCGGGTCAGGACCTCGCCGAGGACCGCTCGCTCGGCCGGGGTGAGGTCCTGGAGGAGGTCGCCCTCGAAGACGGTGGCGAGGCGCATGGCCTCCATCCACTTCTCCCGGCCCTCGGGTGTCAGCTCCACGATCACGCGGACCCTGTTGTTCTCGTCGCGCTCACGGGTGACCAGGCCCTCACCGACCATGCGGTCGATCCGGTGGGTCATCGCGGCCGGGGTGAGGCCGAGTCGCTTGGCGAGGTCGCTCGGGCCCAGGCGGTAGGGCGCCCCGGACAGGACCAGGGCCTTGAGCACCTCCCACTCGGCGTTGCTGATACCCAGCTCAGCGGTCTGCCGGCCGTACGCGACGTTCATCCTGCGGTTGAGGCGGGACAGCGCCGAGACGATCTTCTCGACCTGGGGGTCGAGGTCCTGGAACTCGCGCTGGTAGGCGGCGATCTGCTCTTCGAGGGTCGGCTCGCTGCCGATGCCGGGGGTGTCGCCCATGTCCGCAGTATCGCACGGACCGCCTTGGCGTTGAAGTCCTTCCAGGTGTACTCTTTAGCTTCGAACTTTAGAGTCGAAGTCTTCAGATCTAACTACTGATCGCTTCAAGGACTCGATGACCGTCCTTCTGTTTGAGAGAGGTGAACGTGACCAGGGCGATGGGCGCAGCGATGCGCCGGATCCACGTGGGCAACGCACTCAGCGCGTTCGGGCTCGGCTTCACCGTCCCCTACCTGTACGTCTATGTGGCGCAGGTGCGGGGTCTGGGGGCCATGACGGCGGGGCTCGTACTCGCCGTCTTCGCCGTGGCCGCGCTGATCGTGCTGCCGTTCGCCGGCCGGGCGATCGTGCGGCGCGGCCCGCTGCCGGTCCTGCTCGCCGCCCTGGTCACGGCCGCCCTCGGGGCGCTGAGCCTCGGGCTGGCGGGCAGGGCGGCGGCCGTCCTGCTGTCGGCCGCGGCGCTGGGGGCCGGGCAGGCGGTGATGCAGCCCGCGCTGGCGACGATGATCGTGGACTGCTCGGAGACGGAGACGCGGTCGCGGGCCTTCGCGATGCAGTTCTTCCTGCAGAACCTGGGGCTCGGTGTCGGCGGCCTCATAGGCGGGCACCTCGTCGACACCTCGCGGGTCTCCTCCTTCACCCTGCTGTTCGCGATCGAGGCGGCGGTCTTCCTGCTGCTCGTCGCGCTGATGGCGACCGTGCGGATGCCGCGTGCCCCGCGCGTGGCGGGGGCTCGGCAGGCGGCCGGGGCGGCGGCGGGCCGGAGCGGCTGGCGGCAGTTGCTCGCCAACCGGGCGATGGTGCAGCTGTGCGTCCTGGGCTTCGTGCTCTTCTTCGCGTGCTACGGGCAGTTCGAGTCGGGCCTGAGCGCGTACGGCGTGGAGGCCGCCGGGATCTCGACGTCTGCTCTGGGCACGGCGCTGGCGGCGAACACGCTGATGATCGTGGTGGCGCAGTTCGCCGTGCTGAAGTTCGTGGAGCGGCGGCGGCGCTCCCGGGTGATCGCGGCGGTCGGCGTGATCTGGGCGGTGGCCTGGGCCGCGGCGGCGTACGCGGGCCTCGGGCACGGCAGCCAGACCATGGCGACGGCGGCGTTCGTGTCGACGTACGCCCTGTTCGGTCTGGGTGAGGCGATGCTGTCGCCGACGCTGGCGCCGCTGGTGGCCGACCTGGCTCCGGAGGGGATGGCGGGGCAGTACAACTCGGCCTTCGCTCTGGTGAAGCAGCTCGCGCTGGCGGTCGGTCCGGCGGTGGGCGGTCCGCTGGCGGCGTCGCTGCCGGGGCCGTACGTGGTGACGTTCCTGCTGTTCTCGCTGGGGATCAGCGTGCTCGCGCTGCGGCTGGGGCGTGGGCTCAGCGCCGTCCAGGATCATCCCTGGGGTGCGCGCAGCCGGGTGGTGGCGCGTGGCGGGTCCGCTCACGAGCCGGTGACCGCCAAGGCGTGACCGGGTGCGGGGCGGCCGTCGTCTTCGGGCGACGGCCGCCTCGTCGTACCGCTGCGCCGCGGCGGGTCGACGGCCGGGGTGCGGCTACGGCCGTCCGGGGGGCAGGGTGAACTCGCACCAGACGGCCTTTCCGCCGTCCGGGGTGCGGCGGGCGCCCCAGTGGGCGGCGATGGTGGCGACGATGGCGATGCCCCGGCCCGATTCGTCGGCGGGTTCGGCGCGGCGGCGTCTGGGCAGGTGGTCGTCGCCGTCGGTGACCTCGACGATGAGGCGGCGGTCGGTGCGGCGCAGGCGCAGGCGCATCGGGGGTGTGCCGTGCTGGAGGGAGTTGGCGACGAGTTCGCTGGCCGCGAGGACGCCCGCGTCGTGCAGTTCGGGCGGGAAGCGCCAGCTGGTGAGGACGCCCGAGGCGAAGGCACGCGCGCGGGGGGCGGCTTCCACACCGCCGAGGAGTTCCAGGGCGGCGTTGCGGAAGAGTTCGCCCTCGGGGCCGGTGCGGGCGGGGTGCTGGAGGACGAGGACGGCCACGTCGTCGTAGTGGTCGGCCTGGACGCCGGCGGAGCGGACCAGGCGGTCGCAGACGACCTGGGGGGTGCCGGTGGCTCCGGCCAGGGCGCGTTCCAGGGCGGCGATGCCCTCGTCGAGGTCCTGGTCGCGGCGCTCGACCAGGCCGTCGGTGTAGAGGACCGCGGTGGATCCGGGGGTCAGGGGGACCGAGCCGGAGGCGTGCATCCAGCCGCCGGTGCCCAGGGGCGGGCCGGTGGGTTCGTCGGCGCGGACGACGGTGCCCGTCTCGTCGCGGACCAGGATCGGCAGGTGCCCGGCGGAGGAGTACACGAGCCGGCCCTCGTTGGGGTCGTGGACGGCGTACACGCAGGTGGCGATCTGGTTGGCGTCGATCTCTGCGGCGAGGCCGTCGAGGAGCTGGAGGATCTCGTGGGGCGGGAGGTCCATGCGGGCGTAGGCGCGCACCGCGGTGCGGAGCTGGCCCATGACCGCGGCGGCGCGGACCCCGCGGCCCATGACGTCGCCGATGACGAGGGCGGTGCGTCCGCCGCCGAGGGTGATGACGTCGTACCAGTCGCCGCCGACGGCGGCTTCGGTGCCGCCGGGCTGGTAGGTGGCGGCGATGCGCAGGTCGTCGGGTTGTTCGAGGACCTGGGGGAGGAGGGAGCGCTGGAGGGTGACGGCGGTCTCGCGCTGGCGGCGTTCGCTGGCGCGCAGGCGGTCGGCGGCCTCGGCGTGGTCGGTGACGTCGGTGGCGAAGACGAGCACGCCCGCGCGGCCCTGGCCGGCGGCGGCCTCGCCGCGCTCGGGTTCGGTGACCGGGGTGCAGGTGAAGGTGTAGGACCGGCCGTCGGGGGCCTTGCGGGACTTCAGGGTGCGGGGTCTGCCGCTGCGCAGCACCTGGTCGAGGAGGGGGAGCAGGCCCAGTTCGCGCAGTTCGGGCAGGGCGTCGCGGGCGGGTTCGCCGAGCGGGCGGGCGCCGAAGGCCGCGGTGTAGGCGTCGTTGAGGTAGGCGAGGCGGTGGTCGCCGCCGTGGACCAGGGCGACGAGGGCCGGGACGCGGTCGAGGACCTCGCGGGCGGGGAGTGCGTCCACGGCGGGTACGGGCGCCCTGCCGTCGGCCAGTTGTTCGGCGCGGGCGGCGGGGACGGAGCCGTCGCCCCGCCGGTCCGCAGCGGTCGCGAGGTCGGTCCGCGCTGCGGCGCGGCGCTGCGTTCCGGGGATCGGGGGGAGCCGGGCGCTCCAGCGCGTGAAGTTCACGAATCCTTGCCTCGTGTCAGTCGTGTCGGGCCGGCTCCGGGCCCGGCCGGGGTGCGGGGCCGCGCGGTGGTGGCCGCACCTTTCCCTCGGGTGCCGGGGTGCGGCACGGTGTCCGGGCGTCGTCGGCGGCCGGGGCGGGCGGCTGTCCGCCTCCGGTCGTGGACCAGTCTGGCAGTGCGGCCGCCGCGTACCGGCATCCGTGGGACGCCGGGGCGTCCGGCGGAGTTCCCCTCTCCGGTCAGGACGACCCTTTCGGGTTGATGTTCGGGTCGAGAGGATGCTTTCCACCGGCCGCGAGTTCGAACTCGGCGCGGGGATGTTCCAGCGAGCCGAGGGAGACGATCTCCCGTTTGAAGAGTCCGGCCAGGGTCCACTCCGCGAGGACCTTGGCCTTGCGGTTGAAGGTGGGGACCCTGCTGAGGTGGTAGGCACGGTGCATGAACCAGGCCGGGTAGCCCTTCAGTCTGCGTCCGTAGACCTGGGCGACGCCCTTGTGCAGTCCGAGGGAGGCGACGGAGCCGGCGTAGGCGTGCTCGTAGGTTCGCAGGGGTTCGCCGCGCAGGGAGCGGGCGAGGTTGTCGCCGAGGACCTTGGCCTGGCGCACGGCGTGCTGGGCGTTGGGCGCGGTCTCCTTGCCGGGTTCGGCGGCGGTGAGGTCGGGGACGGCGGCGGCGTCTCCGGCGGCCCAGGCGTGCGCGACGCCGTCGACGGTCAGTTCGGCGGTGCACTTCAGGCGGCCGCGGCCGTCTAGCGGCAGGTCGGTGTTGGCCAGCAGGGGGTGCGGTTTGACGCCGGCGGTCCACACGACCGTGCGGGTGGGGAAGCGCTGGCCGTCGCTGAGGACCGCGACGCGGCCGGCGCACGACTCCAGGCGGGTGCGCAGGAGCACCTGGATGTTGCGGCGGCGCAGTTCGGTGACGGTGTAGCCGCCCATCTCCTCACCGACCTCGGGCAGGATCCGGTCGGAGGCCTCGACGAGGATCCACTTCATGTCCTCGGGCCGGATGTTGTGGTAGTAGCGGGCGGCGTAGCGGGCCATGTCCTCCAGTTCGCCGAGCGCTTCCACCCCGGCGTACCCGCCGCCGACGAAGACGAAGGTCAGGGCGGCGTCCCGGATCGCGGGGTCGCGGGTGGAGGAGGCGATGTCCATCTGTTCGATGACGTGGTTGCGCAGGCCGATGGCCTCCTCGACGGTCTTGAAGCCGATGCCGTGGTCGAGGAGGCCGGGGATGGGCAGGGTGCGCGAGACGGAGCCGGGCGCGAGGACGAGTTCGTCGTAGGTGAGGCGTTCGGTGCCGCCGCTCTCCTCGGTGGCGAGGGTGGTGAGGGTGACGGCGCGGTGCGCGTGGTCGACGGCCTTGACCTCGCCGGCGATGACACGGCACCGGTCCAGGACGCGGCGCAGCGGTACGACGACGTGTCGCGGGGAGATCGCGCCGGCCGCCGCCTCGGGCAGGAACGGCTGGTACGTCATATAGGGATCGGGGGTGACGACGGTGATCTCCACCTCGCCGCGCCTCAGCTCCTGTTTCATCCGCCGCTGCAGACGCAGGGCCGTGTACATCCCGACGTAGCCGCCGCCGACAACGAGAATGCGCGCACGTTCCTTCACCATCCCATGACGCACCCGTGACTCTCGTTTGTCCACAGCCCCGGCGATTTGTGTGACCGCCGGGCGGTGCGGGGCGGGATTGGCCGGATCGCCGGGGGCGAGGGCAGGCACGCAGGTCAGCGGGGATGATCGGGGGCCCGGGGAGGGCCGTGGCGCGTACCTGGAGGGCTCGTACTCCGATCGGGGGGCGTTCCGTGCGGAACTGCCCCTTCTGAATTGACTCCCTCTCAACTATGTTCGTGTGTCGACGGGGTGTAGGGGATGTGGTCGAACGGGTCCGCGGGTCCCACCGGATCTCGCAGGGCGGGCTCGGTCGTGCGCGATCCCCGTTGGGTGCACACCGCATTCAGTGGCGGGGAAAGTCTCCGGGGGGAGACGTCATCACCGGGGGATCAGCTATGCACATTCAGGACACTCATTGGTCCACCGCGTCCGCCGTCGCAGCCGGTGGCGGGGCGACGGGCACGGCGGCGGTCGGCGGGCGCGGGGAGGAGTCCCGGTCGGTGCGGACCACACCGCTGCGGGTGGACGCGCAGCGCAACCTGGAGCACGTGCTGCGGGCGGCACGCGAGGTCTTCGGCGAGCTGGGCTACGGCGCGCCGATGGAGGACGTGGCGCGGCGCGCCCGGGTCGGGGTCGGCACGGTGTACCGGCGCTTCCCGAGCAAGGACGTCCTGGTACGGCGGATAGCCGAGGAGGAGACGTCCCGGCTGACCGACCAGGCCCGGGCCGCGCTGGGCCAGGAGGACGAGCCGTGGTCGGCGCTCTCCCGCTTCCTGCGGACGTCGGTGGCGTCCGGCGCCGGGCGGCTGCTGCCGCCGCAGGTGCTGCGGGTGGGGGTCGCCGAGGAGCAGGACGGGGCCGGGGCGGACGGCAGGCGGGTGCCGCAGCAGCGGACCGAGCCGGGCGCCGGTGAGCTGCGGCTGGTGCCCGACCAGGCTCCCGCGCCCGCACCGGAGGTGGTGGACGACACCGGGGCGGCGGAGCTGCTGGAGGTCGTGGGCCGGCTCGTGGAACGGGCGCGGGCGGCGGGCGAGCTGCGGACCGACGTGTCGGTGTCGGACGTCCTGCTCGTCATCGCCACGGCGGCGCCCTCGCTCCCGGACCCGGCGCAGCAGGCGGCGGCCTCGGCGCGGCTGCTGGACATTCTGCTGGAGGGGTTGCGCTCGCGGCCGGCGTGAGCCGGGGCGCGCGCCGGGGCGATTCCGTGGAGCATGCCCCGTACGAGTGACGCCGATTCCCCGTGGCGGCAAGTCCCCACGGACGGGTGGAGGATCCTTTCCGCGGAGTCCCGGCGGGGAACCGTTGTGGCACGCTGACCCGATGATCGGGTCGGCTGAGCTGGCGGCGGGGGCTATCGGCGATGGGCGTTGACGGACGTGGTGAGTCGGTCGGTGACGACGGGGCGGGCGCCGGGGGGCCGCGCCCGCCCCAGGTACCGCGCCAGGGCGGACCGGCCGACGTCCCGGGCGACGGCATCCCGTGCGAGGACGTCCCCTGGGATGGAGTCCCGTGCGATGAAGTTCGCTGCGGCGAGGCGCGGGGTGGTGAGGGCCGGGGTGGTGAGGGCCGGTACGACGAGGCTCGGGATGGCGAGGGTCCGCGCGGGGAGGCTCCGTTCGATGGACTCCCGGCCGAGGGGGCTCCGACCGAGGGGGCTGCGACCTACGGCGTTCCGGCCGAGACGGTTCCGGCCGACGCGGTACTGACCGACGGAGCGCTGCCCGATGCCGTCCTGTGTGACGAGGCGCCGTCCGGGGCGGGCTCGGCGGGTCCGGAGGAGGCGGACGATCCGGCGGGCGTGGACGGCGCTGCGGGGCCGCGGGACGCCCCGGCCGGGGGCGGACCGGCGGGCGGCCGGGCCGACGCGGGCGGCCCGGCCGGACCGCGGGCCGTGGGGAGCGGAGCGGCGGGGCTGTGGGAGGGTGCGGCCGAGACCGGGGTGCCGGCGCAGCGCGAGTGGCGTGAGGACAGCGTGCTTCCGCCGCCGCGGGAGGTGCCGCCGTCCGACGCCGAGCTGATCGCCCGGATGCGCGCGGGTGACGACACGGCGTACGAGGACCTGTACCGGCGCCACGCCGATGCCGTACGCCGCTACGCCCGCACCTGCTGCCGGGACGCCGACACCGCCGACGACCTCACCGCCGAGGTGTTCGCCGCGATGCTCCAGGCCGTGCGCGGCGGCTCCGGGCCCGGACACGCCGTACGCGCCTACCTGCTCACCAGCGTCCGGCGGGTCGCCGCGCGCTGGACGAAGACGGCCCGGCGCGAGCAGCTGGTGGACGACTTCGCCGTGTTCGCCGCGCAGGCGGCCCGGACCTCCGAGGCGTCCGACGACCCGGCCTCCCTCGGCTCCTTCGGGGCGGGCCTGGACCTGGGCGCGGACGTACGGGCGATGCGGGAGGCCGATCAGTCGATGGCCATGCGGGCCTTCCGCTCGCTGCCCGAACGGTGGCAGGCCGTGCTGTGGCACACCGAGGTCGAGGACGAGTCGCCGAGCGAGGTCGCCACGCTGTTCGGCCTGGACGCCAACGGCACCCGGGTCCTGGCCAGCCGGGCCCGCGAGGGTCTGAAGCAGGCCTATCTCCAGGCCCATGTGAGCACGGCCCTGACCGACGACGAGGAGTGCGCCCGCTACGCCGACCAGCTCGGCGGCTACGCCCGGCGCAAGCTGCGTACCCGTGCCGAACGGGGGCTGCGCAAGCACCTGGAGGAGTGTGCCCGGTGCCGGCTGGCGGCCGTGCAGATCGAGGAGGTCGCGAGCGGTATCCCCGCGGTCGTCCCGGTCGCCGTCATCGGCTGGTTCGGCGCCGCCGGGTACGCCAAGGCGCTCGGTCTCCTGGCGGGCGGCGCGGGAGCGGCGGGTGCCGCGGGGGCGGCCGCGGCCGCCGGGGGCGCGGGAGGCGCGTCGGCCGGCGCGGCCGGGGGCGGCTCCGCCGGAAGCGCGGGCGCCGCGGGGGGCGCGGCGGTCTCCGAGGGACTCGGCGCGCCGGTGAAGGCCGGCATCGCGGCCGGGGTCGTCGCCGTGGCCGCCGCGGCGCTCGCCTTGGCCCTGACGGGGCAGGACGCCCCGGCCGGGAAACCCGCGGCGGCCCCGCCGCCGGCCCCGGTCGTCGAACCGCAGCCGCCGACGCCCCCACCACCGCGGCCGGCGCCCCGTCCCACGCCCAGCCGGAAACCGCCGGTGCGGGCCACCGCGGCCCGTCCCGCCCCCCGGCCGTCCCCCACTCCCACGCCCACCCGGACACCCGAGCCGTCACCGCGGCCCACTCCGGAACCCACCCCGGCCCCGACTCCCCCACCGGCCCCGACGCCCACGCCGACCCCGCCGCCCGCTCCGTCCGTCTACCGGTGGAGCGAGCTGGACTACGACCTCACCGGCGACGGCACCGGCCCGGAGATGCGGATCGGCCGGAGCAGCTGGGTGTGGCAGCGCGACGGTGTGTCGATCGCGGGCAGGCGGTACCCGCACGGGGTGAGCGTCCACGGCGAGTCCTCGGTCACCGTCGACCTCAACCGCGCGTGCTCCGCCTACGACGCCGTGGCCGGGGTCGACGACCTGGCGGCCGGGCTGGGCGCGGTCACCTTCTCCGTGTACGCGGACGGGGTCCGGCTGTGGGACTCCGGCACGGTCGCCGGCGGGGAGACCGCCGTCCCGGTCCATGTGGGTCTCACCGGACGGCGGACCGTGCAGCTGGTCGTCCAGCCGCGCAGCGCCTTCGACGCGGTCACCCTCGCTGACTGGGCCGAGTCACGGTTCACCTGCGGGTAGCGGGCTCATCCGTGAGGAGCCGGTTCACCCACGAGGAGCCGGGTGGGCCCGGACGGCCCGGTCGAGTTCGGCCAGGACACCGTCCGGGGTGAGCGAGGCGCCCCGGGCGCGCTCCGCGGCCAGCCGGTCGGCGGGCAGCGCCGCTCGGGCGGCGGCCTCGGCGCGCTCCGCCGCCGCGCGCTCGGGCAACGGACGGGGATGGCCGTCACGCCAGTGGTCCGCGGCGGCCAGCAGCCGCATCGCGCACGTCACCTCGCCGAGCCGGGCGAGCAGGTCGGCCGCGCCGTACACGAGCGCGGCCGTCACCACCTCCGAACAGCGCTGCCCGACGGCTGTGCGCAGTGCCTCGGTCAGCGGCGGAAGCCCGTGCCGCGGACCGTGCTCGCCCGCCGTGACGAGAGCGTCCATCGCGTTCAGCAGTGCCTCGAACTGCGGGGGCGGACTGCCGCGCCGGCTCTCCTCGCGTGCCCCGTCGCACAGGACCCGCGCGGCGGCCAGGTCCCCGTCGTCCAGGGCGAGATGGGCGCGCAGGAGCAGGACGAAGGCCTGGGAGTCCGCGACCCGGTACTGCTCGGCCGCCTCGCTCGCCTCGTCCAGGGCTTTCAGGGCACCGGCCCGGTCACCCGAGCGGTAGGCGATCTCGGCGAGCCGGGCGACCAGGAACGGTGTCTCGGCGTAGGCGCCCACCTCGTGGGCGAGCCGCAGCGCCTCCTCGTACTCGGCGTGTGCCTCCCGCAGCCGGCCGCGGGCCATGGCCGCCTCCCCGGCCGCGCTGCACACCTGCGCCCGCATCCAGCGGTCGCCCACGCTGCGGCTGATCCGCCGCAGCTGCACCAGGTCTTCGTCGACGCCGCGCAGGTTGCCGGGCGAGTCGACGACCATGTGCGTACGGAACATCAGGGCGACGCCGACCTCCCAGTCACCGCCGTACGCCCGGCAGTTGGCGACGGCCGTGTCCATGGTGGGGCGGATGTCGTCGGCACTGCTGTACAGGTAGGCGGTCAGCGGCCAGATGAGGCCGGGCATCCGGGCCGCCCGGGGTCCGCCGCCCTCGAAGGAGGCACGGACCAGGGAGACGTAGCGCAGGGTCCGCTCGTCGCGCGCCACGTCCCCCGGCTCCGTCTCCGAGGCCAGGAACAGGTGGAGCATCCGCAGGTCCATGCGCAGCTCGTGCAGCGGGTGGTTCACCTCACCGTCCGGGGCGGCCAGGAGGGCGTCGAAGGGGTCGAAGCCGTCGGCCCCGGGCGGGGGGGCGGTGCCGTCGGTCTGCCCGCCGCCGTCCGCCCGGCGGGCGGCGGCGTCGAGGGCGGCGCCCAGGCACAGCACGCGGCGGAACCACTGCATGGCCTCGCGGCGGTAGTTGCGCAGCCACCAGAACCAGCCCATGCCGAGGGCGATCTCGCCCGCCCGCTGCTCGTCCCCGGCGGCGAGCGCGCGGTCCAGGGCCGCCCTGATGTTGTCCAGCTCGGTCTCCAGACGGGCGATCCAGGGCAGTTGCCTGGCCGAGCGGAGCTGCGGCTCGGCCGCCCGGACCAGGGCGTGCGCCCACGCGCCGTGCCGCCGCTCGGCGGCCGCACGCAGGCCGGGCACCTCCGCGGCACGCTCGGTGGCGTACTCGTGGATGGTCTCCAGCATCCGGTACCGCATGCCGCCGTCGGCGGCCGGGGCGGCGACGACCAGGGACTTGTCGACGAGCGCGCCGACGAGGTCGGCGGCGGGGCCGCCGCACACCGCCTCGGCGGCGGCGAGGTCCCAGCCGCCCGCGAAGACGGACGCCTCGCGCAGCATGGTCCGCTCCCCCTCGTCGAGCAGGTCCCACGACCAGTCGACGACGGCCCGCAGCGTCTGCTGGCGGGGCAGGGCTGTGCGGCTGCCGGCGGTGAGCAGCCGGAAGCGGTCGTCGAGCCGGTCGGCGATCTGCCGGGGGGTGAGCATCCGCAGCCGGGCGGCGGCCAGCTCGATGGCCAGGGGCAGGCCGTCGAGACGGCGGCAGATCTCGGCGACGGCCTCCTTGTCGCCGAGCACCTCGGCCGCGTCGGGGCGGGCGGCGGCGGCACGCTCGGCGAAGAGGCGGTGCGCCTGGTCGGGGACCAGGGGCTCGACCGGACGCACCAGCTCGCCCGGCACACCCAGCGGTTCCCGGCTGGTGGCGAGGACCGTGAGCCCGGGACAGCGGGTGAGAAGGACTTCGACGAGGCGGGCCGTCTCGTCGATGAGGTGTTCGCAGTTGTCGAGGATCAGGAGTTCGCTGCGCGGTGCGCAGTACTCGACGAGCAGGGCCACCGGGTCGCTCTGCGGGGTGACCAGCTCGTTGGTCATCAGTACGGTCTCGCGCAGACCGAGGGCGCTGACCACCGCGCCCGGCACCGCCTCGGGGCGGTCCAGCGGCGCCAGCTCGACCAGCCAGGCCTGGGGAAGCCCGGCGGCGGCTTCCTCGGCGAGGCGGGTCTTGCCGGAGCCGCCCGGTCCGGTGAGGGTGACGAGGCGGGCCCTGCGCAGATCGGAACGGATGGCGGCGAGTTCGGGTTCCCGGCCCACGAAAGAGGTGAGACGCGGACGGAGGTTGCCGGTCCGTCCGGGCGGCCGGTGGGCGTGGTACGGGGCCGGCCGCGCGTCTCGGGGCGGTTCCTGGGGCGGGATCCGGGGCGGGCCCGGAAACGGTTCTGCCGCCGGGCCGGGGGAGGCGGTCGCGGTCGCCGGGGTGAGCAGATCGGCGTGCAGGGCGCGCAGTTCAGGCCCCGGATCGGTGCCCAGGCCGTCGGCGAGGGCGCGGCGGACCCGCTCGTAGGCGGCGAGGGCGTCGGCGCCGCGGCCGCTGTCGCGCAGGGCGCGGACGAGAAGGGCGTGCAGCGTCTCGTCGTACGGGTGCGCGGTGGTCAGTTCCGTGAGTTCCGGGACGACGTCCACGGCGCGGCCCAGGCGCAGCCGCGCGTCCGCGCGGGCCCGCAGCGCCTCCAGGCGCAGGCTCTCCGGGCGGGCGGCGGCCGTCCGGTCGGGCAGGTCGGCCAGGGCGGGGCCGTGCCACAGGGCGAGGGCGTCGTCCAGGTGACGGTCCGCGGCGGACGCGTCGTGGCGGGCGAGGGCGGCGGTGCCCTGCCGTACGAGCCGTTCGAAGGCGAAGAGGTCGACGTCCTCCGGTGCCACGGCGAGCCGGTAGCCGCCCGGCTCGGAGCGGACGGCGTCCTTGCCGAGGGCGCGGCGCAGGCGGCCCACCAGGGCCTGGAGCGCGGCGGGGGCGTTCTGCGGCGGGGCCTCACCCCACACCTCGTCGATCAGGACGTCCGGGCCGGTGACCCGGCCGGGCCGCAGGGCGAGGGCGGTGAGCAGGGCCCGCAGCCGGGGACCGCCCACGGGTACGGCGACACCCCGGCCGTCCTCCGCCCGGGTGACACCGAGAATTCTGTACTGCACCGGCCCATTGTCGCCGGGGGCGGGAAGTGGGGCACCGGGTTTGTCCCCGGGCGGCCCGGCACGGCCGGCCGCGCTCGGCGGCTACGCGCCCGGCACCACCGGCTGCCCGCCGAGCCCGCCCGCGCCGCGGCCGCCGCCCACCGCACCGCCACGGCACACACCGGCACATCGCACCCCGGCCACCACACCACCCTTGCGCGCACCCGCACAACGCACCAGGGCCACCGCACCACCACGGCACGCACCCGTACAACGCACCAGGGCCACCGCACCACCACGGCACGCACCCGCACAACGCACCAGGGCCACCGCACCACCACGGCACGCACCCGCACAACGCACCAGGGCCACCACCCGACCCCCACGGACACCACCCGCGCGTCGCACCCGGGCCCCGCACCGCCCCGGTCGCCGCCTCACGCCCCGGACGCCAGTGCTCCGCGCTGGGGGACGATGCCCGCCGGTACCGCGCGCGAGCGGGCGGGGGTGCCCGTCCAGCAGGTGCCGCGGCGGGCCAGCAGGCGGCGCAGCCACATCTCCAGGGAGACCAGGTCCGCCAGGCCGTCCAGGGGCAGCGGTTCGCCCTGGGCCGCCGCGCGCAGGGCCTTGCGGACCACCCGCGCCTCCACCAGGCCCGCCTCGGCGAGCAGGGGGGTGGCGAACAGGGCCATCAGGTCGTCCACGGCCACGCGCAGGCCCGCGCGCGCGGCGGACGCGGCGGGGGCGTGCGAGGGCGCGCCCCAGCCGGAGGGCAGCTCGCCCACCCCGGCGCCCTCCAGGACGGTGCGCAGGATGGCCGCGCGGGCTCCCGGCCGCACGCGCAGCGCCTCGGGCAGCGCGCGGCAGGCCCGTACGACCTGGTTGTCGAGGAAGGGGGTGTGCAGCCGCTGGGAGCGGATCTCCGCGGCCTGCTCCAGGACGCGCAGGTCCGCGGCGTGCCGGGCGAGGGCGGCCCGCGCGCGGTAGTCGCCCGGCCGCTGCCCGGGACCGACCCCCGAGCGGTTCGTCGCACCTTGGAGGCGAACCGATACTTCAGCCAGTGCCTCACCGGTCAGCCAGCGGGCCGCGGGACCGGGTCTGGCCCAGGTGAGCGCGGCCAGCGAGGCGCCCACCGCGCCGCCCGGCTCCTCGAACCGGCGCTGGAGCAGCCGCTCGGCCAGCTCTTCCAGACCGGCCCGGTACGGCGTGCGCGCGAGCCGCCGCGCCGCGCTGTACACGCGCGCGGGGACCATCACCGACCCGTCGGCCCTGGCGAGCGCGGCGACCGGCCGGACGAGGTGGCGCCGTTTGCGGTCCATCAGGAGGTCGGCCAGGCGGGCCGGGTGCGCGTCCAGGACCTCGCGGGCGCCGTGGCCGGTGAAGTGGTCCGCGCTGCCCGACGCCAGGCGGGCCCGGTGCCGTGCCGCGGTCACCAGCGAGGGGCCGGGCTCGTCGGTCAGCGGGCCCTCCAGGTCGGCGTAGGGCAGTACCTCGTCACCGCCGGCCACCACCACGTGGTGCAGGCGGGGGTTGGCCGCGAGGGTTCCGGCCCGCTCCAGCTCGGCCTCGCGCCCGCCGACGGCGAGGTCGTTGAAGGTGACGGCCAGCAGGCGCTCGCCGGCGCCGGTGCCGTGGCCCAGGAGGGTGCCGGGGTTGCCGGGCAGGCCCGCCGCCAGCAGGGCGAGGGTGCCCGAGGCGGGTCCGCCGGACAGGTCGGCGCCGATGCCGGGCACCGGCATGCCACGGGCCGCGCGGCGCTCGGCGGGGCCCATGCCCGGGACCGGGCCGGGGTCGATCTCCGGTACGTGCCGGGGCGCGGAGAGGCGGGCGCGGACGGCTTCGACCAGGGCGTCCCGTACGGCGCCGACCGCGCTGTCGGGGTCCGCCGGGGGCGCGGCCACGGCGAGGGAGGCGACCGGCTCGTAGCCCGCGACCTCGCGCGCCCCGGCGCGCAGGATCAGCGCGTGCCCCGGCGGAATGCGCCGTACGGCCTCGTACGGCGTGGAGTCGTCCAGCGCGGCCGGGACGTCGGGGGCGGCGAGCAGGGCGGCGAGGTGCCCGAAGTCGAGGTTGGCCTCGACGAGGTCGGCCAGCGGCAGCGCGGCCGTCGCGTACGCCGTGCCGCCCGCCCAGGGGGTGTGGAACACCGGGCGGGCGCCCGCGAGGTCGCCGCAGACGGTCAGGCGGCGGCCCACCTGGACGACGGCGGTGTAGCTGCCGGGCCAGGCGGTCAGGTGCCGCAGCGCGCCCCCGCGCGCGGCCAGCAGGCCGACCCGCAGCTGTTCGTCGGAGGCTCCGCAGGTGCCGAGCACCGCGATCCGCGTCTGGGCGTCGGCCCGTACCAGCCGGACCTCGTCGGGGCGCCAGTCACCGACCGCCCACAGCGGGTCCGGGTCGCCCCACAGGAGCTGGGAACCCACCGGCTGCACGGTCTCGCCGTCGTACCCGGTGGCGCCCGCCGCACCGATCCCTGCGGTGCCCGCGGCGGCGCTGCTCCATCCCACCAACCACCGCATCGACGCCTCCACGGACCCGGGACCGCACGAACCGGGTCCCATGCTGCCACGAAGGCGGCGCACCGGAGGGGAGGCGGAGCCGCCTTCGGTGCACCGTGCGCGCCCTCGCGCGCCTGCCCGCCCGATGGCCAACGCCCGTACGGGGCAGGGAGACTGCGACCTGAATGCGCCCCCTGATGCGCTCCCCGCGATACCCCGCGCGCCCTCAACTGCCGTGGTAGGGACGGAAATTCGCAGCAGGAGGCAGGGGCGCCTTTCGGCCAAATCGGCGCGCCGGAGACGGACGTGTGCACGCTCCGTACACGCTCTGCGCAGGGCGCGGACAACGCGCGGTCCGGGAGGCGCGGTTGGCCTCCCGGACCCTTCCGCCGCCCGCGGGGATGAAGGCGGCGGTGTCCCCCAGCCCACTGGATCCAGTACAGCGGGCCGACCCACGCACCGACCATGGAACCGCTCCCGGGATGGCCGGAGAAGAGCGCACGGGCGGGCGCACGACCACACACAGGGGGCACGTCGCCACCGTGCGTGCAGGGCCCGTACGGCCGTGCGGGCCACAATCCCGCCAACCGGAAGAATGCCCCTTAACGCTTGGGATGCGGCGAACTACGCTGGGTTTACGAATGCCGCGTGGTTATGCCAGCGCGGCAGCCGTCTGTGTCGAGGGGTGGCGCATGTCCAGGGAGCAACGCGGGCCGAACGAGAAACTCGGCGCCGTTCTCGCCCTCGCGGGAATCAGCAACGCAGGACTCGCGCGGCGCGTCAACGACCTCGGCGCCCAACGCGGGTTGACCCTCCGCTACGACAAGACCTCCGTGGCGCGCTGGGTCTCCAAGGGGATGGTGCCGCAGGGCGCGGCGCCGCATCTCATCGCGGCCGCCATCGGCCAGAAGCTCGGCCGCCCGGTGCCGCTGCACGAGATCGGCCTGGCGGACGCGGATCCCGCACCCGAGGTGGGCCTCGCCTTCCCCAGGGACGTCGACCAGGCCGTGCGCGCGGCCACGGAGCTGTACCGCCTCGACCTCGCCGGCCGCCGGGCCGGCTCCGGCGGCATCTGGCAGTCGCTGGCCGGATCGTTCGCCGTGACCGCGTACGCGACGCCGGCCTCCCGGTGGCTGATAACCCCGGCCGACAGCTCGGTGGCGCGCGAGGCGGGCGGGGCGGAGGGCTCGGGCGCACCGGTCAAAGTCGGCCACAGTGACGTGCGGAAGCTGCGGGAGGCCGCCGAGGACGCCAGGCGCTGGGACTCCAAGTACGGAGGCGGCGACTGGCGTTCGTCCATGGTGCCCGAGTGCTTACGCGTGGAGGCCGCGCCGCTCCTGCTCGGGTCGTACTCCGACGAGGTCGGCCGTGCGCTGTTCGGCGCGTCGGCCGAACTGACCCGGCTGGCCGGCTGGATGGCGTTCGACACCGGTCAGCAGGAGGCCGCCCAGCGGTACTACATCCAGGCGCTGCGCCTCGCGCGCGCGGCGGCCGACGTGCCCCTGGGGGGATACGTCCTGGCGTCGATGTCCCTGCAGGCCACCTACCGGGGCTTCGGCGACGAGGGCGTCGATCTCGCGCAGGCCGCCCTGGAACGCAACCGCGGCCTGGCCACGGCCCGCACCATGAGCTTCTTCCACCTGGTCGAGGCACGTGCCCACGCGCGCGCGGGCGACGCCCAGGCGGCGGGCGCCGCCCTGAAGGCCGCCGAGGGCTGGCTGGAGCGGTCCCGGGAGGGCGACAACGACCCGACCTGGCTCGGTTTCTACGGCTATGACCGGTTCGCCGCCGACGCCGCCGAGTGCTATCGCGATCTGAAGGCGCCCCGCCAGGTCCGGCGCTTCACCGAACAGGCGCTGTCGAAACCGACGGAGGAGTTCGTGCGCTCGCACGGCCTGAGACTGGTGGTCTCCGCGGTCGCCGAACTGGAGTCGGGCAATCTCGACGCGGCCTGCGAACAGGGGGTGCGGGCGGTGGAGGTCGCCGGGCGCATCTCCTCCGCCCGGACCACCGAGTACGTCAGGGACCTCCTGCACCGGCTGGAGCCCTACAGCGACGAACCGCGGGTGGTCGAGCTGCGCGAGCGGGCCAGACCGCTCCTGATGACCACGGCCTGAGCGGGACACCGAGGCCGCCGGTTCGAGCGGGCCACCGGAGGACCACGGCCCGAGCGGGACGGGGCCGGCCGGGCACAGGGAGGACACAAGGGGCGCACGGGCGGGCCGCTCCCGGTTTGAAGGCATTGTCAGTGGCGCAGTGCACTATCGGAACCGGGAGGTGGAGCAGGTGCGGGAGATCGCTCACGACTGCGATGCGCTGGTGATCGGCGGCGGCATCGTCGGCCTGTCGACGGCGTACGCGATCACGCGCGCCGCGCCGGGCACCCGGGTGACGGTGCTGGAGAAGGAACCGGGCCCGGCCCGCCACCAGACCGGACGCAACAGCGGGGTGATCCACAGCGGGATCTACTACCGGCCGGGCTCGCTCAAGGCGCGGTACGCGGTGCGCGGTGCCGCGGAGATGGTCAAGTTCTGCGCGGAGTACGGCATCGCGCACGCCGTCACCGGCAAGCTGATCGTCGCCACCCGGCGCGAGGAGCTGCCCCGGCTGCACGCCCTGGTGCAGCGCGGCCGGGAGAACGGCATACCGGTGCGTGAGCTGGGCGCCGCCCAGATCGCGGAGTACGAGCCGGAGGTGCGCGGCCTGGCCGCGATCCACGTGGGCACGACCGGCGTCTGCGACTACACGGGCGTGGCCCGGCAGCTCGCGGCCGCCTCGGGCGCGGAGATCCGTTACGGCGCCCGGGTCGTGCGCGTGGACCGGCGGCCCGACCGGGGCGTGGCCGTCCGGACGGCCCGCGGCGACGTCGTCCGCGCGCGCGTGCTGGTCAACTGCGCGGGGCTGCACTGCGACGAGGTGGCGCGGCTGACCGGGGACGAGCCGGAGGCGCGGATCGTCCCCTTCCGCGGGGAGTACTACGAGCTGGCGCGGCCGGAGCTGGTACGGGGGCTGGTGTATCCGGTGCCCGATCCGGCCTTCCCGTTCCTCGGCGTGCACCTCACGCGCGGGATCGACGGCGGTGTCCACATCGGTCCGAACGCGGTGCCGGCACTGGCCCGTGAGGGGTACGGGTGGGGCGTCGTACGCCCCCGCGAGCTGGCGGGAACGCTGACCTGGCCAGGCTCGTGGCGGATCGCCCGCCGGCACTGGCGCTACGGAGCGGGGGAACTGCGGCGGTCGGTGTCCAGGGCGGCGTTCACCGAGGCGGTGCGCAGGCTGCTGCCCTGCGTCGAGGAGAGCGACCTCGTGCCCGCGCCCGCGGGCGTACGGGCGCAGGCCGTCCTGCGGGACGGGACGCTGGTGGACGACTTCCTCATCCGGGAGGGGGCGCGGGCCGTGCACGTGCTCAACGCGCCGTCCCCGGCGGCGACGGCCTCCCTGCCGATCGGGCGGGAGGTGGCCCGCAGAGCGCTGCGCGCACTGGCGACGGGGTGAGCCCGGACGCGGCCCTGAGCGGCGCCCCCGGGGGGACGGTGGGGGGCGGGCGGCCCGAGCGGGAGGGCCGGGGCCGCCGGGGACCCCGGGAGCGTCCGGGGCGGGCGCCGGACGGAACAGCGGGGGCGGCCCGAGCCGGAGGGCCGGGCCGCCCGACGGGCCAGGAGAGCGTCCGGGGGGGCACCGCCGTGAGAGGGGCGGGGGGCCGGGCGGTGAGACCGGGTGCGTCGCTCGGCATCGTCTCGTGCCGTCCGGCCCGTAAAATGGACCGCACTGTGTCTGACTCCTTGAACACCCCCACTGCCCCGCACGCCCCCGGTGTGTCCGTCCGGCACACCCGGGCCAAGGGAGAGCCGCGGTTTCCCGACGGGCCGCAGGCGGACCCGGCCGGGTCGCACTTCGAGCGGCGGATCCGCAGCTTCCAGCCGCGCCGCAGCCGGGTGACCGCCGGGCAGGCGGACGCGCTGCAGCGGCTGTGGCCCCAGTGGGGACTGGACATCGACGGACAGCGGGTGCTCGACCTGGCCGAGCTGTTCGGCAACGCCCGCCCCGTCGTCCTGGAGATCGGGTTCGGCATGGGCGAGGCCACCGCGCAGATGGCCGCCGCCGACCCGGACACCAACATCCTCGCCGTCGACGTGCACACGCCCGGCCAGGGCAATCTGCTGAGCCTCGCCGACCGGAGCGGGCTCACCAACGTCCGGGTCGCCAACGGCGACGCGATCATCCTGCTGCGCGAGATGCTCACCCCCGACTCCCTGGACGGGCTGCGCGTCTACTTCCCCGACCCGTGGCCCAAGAAGCGGCACCACAAGCGGCGGCTGATCCAGCCGGAGTTCCTGACCCTGGCCGCCGCCCGGCTCAGGCCCGGCGCGACCGTGCACTGCGCGACCGACTGGGAGCCGTACGCCGAACAGATGCTTCAGGTGCTGAGCGCGCACCCCGCCTTCGCGAACACCCGGCCCGACGGCGGTTACGCGCCCCGCCCGGCCTTCCGCCCGCTGACCCGCTTCGAGGGCCAGGGCCTGGACAAGGGCCACGTCGTGAACGATCTGCTCTTCCGGCGCGTACCGCACGGGGAGGCCCACGGCACCGGCCCCCGCGCCGGACACCCCGACCGGAACCCCGGCCTGGACTGACGCACCGCCACACACCCTCGCCCGGACCGGCGCACGACCACACACCCTGTCCCGGCGGACGCACCACCACGCCCCCCGGTCCCGGCGGACGAGGCACCGTCGCGACCGTCACCTCCCCTCGTTAGGGTCAATGACGTGGCCACCTGTCCCCCGTACCCGACGTATCCGAGCGGTCCGCCGCCCATAGCCGACGGCCGGCCGCGGCACGCGCACTGGTGGCACAGGCGATGGGTGCGCTACGGCGCTCTCGCCGCGCTGCTCGCGCTGTCCGGGCTCGTCATCCTCGCCCTGGTCCGCCGGCAGACCGGCACCGAAGGGTTCCTGGTCGGCCTCGGCCTGGCCGTGCTGCCGGTCCCGCTGCTGACGGCCGCCTTCCGCTGGCTGGACCGGGTCGATCCCGGCCCCTGGCGGAACATGATCTTCGCCTTCGCCTGGGGCGCCTGCGCGGCGGCGCTGATCGCGATCGTCGCCAACAGCTTCGCGACCAAGTGGATCGCGACCGCGACCGCCGACCCGGCCGGCGCGGACACGCTGGGCGCGACGGTGATAGCGCCGGTCGTGGAGGAGTCCGCGAAGGCCGCCGCCGTCCTGCTGATCTTCCTCTTCCGCAGACGCGACTTCACCGGCATCGTCGACGGCGTGGTCATCGCCGGGACCACGGCCACCGGCTTCGCCTTCACCGAGAACATCCTCTACCTCGGCACCGCCTTCGGCACCGACCAGATGACCGGCGGCCAGGGCATCGCCTCCGTCACCGCGGCGACCTTCTTCGTGCGCGTGATCATGTCCCCGTTCGCGCACCCGCTGTTCACGGTCTGCACCGGCCTCGGTTTCGGCATCGCCGCCCTGGCCGGGGAGCGCCTGCGCCGTGGCCGGCTGCTGCTGCCACCGGCCGGCCTGCTGCTCGCGATGGGCATGCACGCGTTCTGGAACGGCTCGTCGACCTTCGGCCGGTACGGGTTCTTCGCGGTCTACGGCGGTTTCATGGTGCCCGCCTTCGGACTGCTCACCTGGCTGGTCGTCTGGACCCGGCAGCGCGAGCTGCGCGCCATCCGCGAGGAACTGCCCGCGTACGCCGCCGCCGGCTGGCTGACGCCCGCCGAGCCGTTCGCCCTCGGGTCCATGCGGGCGCGCCGGCTGGCCCGCGAGTACGCCGGCCGGCACCTGGGCAAGGCCGCGGCGCGGACGGTGGCGCAGTACGAGGCCTACGCGACCTCGCTGGCCTTCCTGCGCCGCCGGGGGCGCCTGGGGCGGGTCGGCGCCGGCTTCGGCGCACGGGAGCGGGAGCTGCTGCACGAGATGTGGCGCAGGCGGGAGGTGGCCCAGCCCGCCCTGGACCACGCGGCACGGATGACCGCGCCGCCCGTACGGGTCGTCCCGCCGCCCTGGCCGACGTACGGCCTGTACGGGTACGGGACGTACGGGTACGGATACGGGCAGGCCCCGCAGGGACAGCCTCCGTACGGGCAGTCTCCGTACGGGCAGCCCTCGCACGGGCAGCCTCCGTACGGGCCGGCGGGACCCGCGGGGCCGGTCGCGCCGTACCCCGCGGGCTCGGCGGGCTCTGCGGGGTACGGCCCGCACCAGCCCTACCGGACACAGCCGTGAGGCCGTGACGCCGTGAGGCTCAGGCGGAGGCCTGCGTGAGCCGCGTGACCTCTTCGTCCGTCAGTTCCAGCCCGGCCACCGCCAGCAGCGCCGGGAGCTGTTCCACCGTCCGGGCCGAGGCGATCGGGGCGGCCACCGTAGGCTGGGCCGCCAGCCAGGCCAGGGCCACCGTGGCCGGCTCGGCACCGCGGGCGCGGGCGATCTCGTCGAGCGCGGCCAGGACCTTCTGGCCGCGCTCGCTCGCCAGGTGCTTGGCGGCGCCCTCCGCGCGCGGGCTGTCGACCGTGGCGCCGGGCCGGTACTTCCCGGTCAGGAACCCGGAGGCAAGCGCGTAGTACGGGACGGCGGACAGACCGGCCCGCTCGGCGAGGTCCCGCAGGCCGCCCTCGTAGGTGTCCCGGGAGACGAGGTTGTAGTGCGGCTGGAGCGCCACGTACCGGGCGAGTCCCTCGCGCTCGGAGAACTCCAGGGAGGCGGCCAGGCGCTCGGCGGAGATGTTGGAGGCGGCGATGTACCGCACCTTGCCCGCCTTCACCAGTTCGTCGAGGGCGCCGATGATCTCCTCCACCGGCACGTCGGGCTGGTCGAAGTGGGTGTAGTAGAGGTCGATGTGGTCGGTGCCCAGACGCTTGAGGGAGGCGTCGGCCGCGGCCCTGATGGTGGCGGCGGACAGGCCCCGGAAGTCCGGGTGCTGGCTGACCTTGGTGGCGATGACCACGTCGGAGCGGTTGCCGCGCTCCTTGATCCACTTGCCGATGATCGTCTCGGACTCGCCGCCGTGGTTGCCCTCCACCCACGCCGAGTAGGAGTCGGCGGTGTCGATGAAGTTGCCGCCGGCCGCCGTGTAGGCGTCCAGGACGGCGAAGGACTGCGCCTGGTCGGCGGTCCAGCCGAAGACGTTGCCGCCGAGGGCGAGCGGGAAGACCTCGAGGCCGGACGGGCCCAGCTTGCGTAGAGAAGTCATGCTCCTCATCAACGACCAGTGCGGAGTACCCCATTCCGCACCGCGCCGGTGACCGGCGCAAAGGTTGCGCAAACCACCCGGTCGGCAGGCGGACCGGAAAGAACCTGAAAGGGCGCGGCCCGGACTGCCGGGGGGAGCCCTGCCGTCGGCGGGGTCCGGACCGTGGCCGGGAGCCGGACTGCCGGCGGGCAGCGACCTTCGGCGGAACCCGGGCCGTCGGTGGGACCCGGGCCGTCGCGGGCGGCGGCGTGCCGGCCGGCGGCGGTCCGTCAGGGGGTGAGGCCCTTGGACTGGAGCCACGCCATCGGGTCGATGCCGGCGGCCTGGCCGTCCGGGTGGACCTCCAGGTGCAGGTGCGGCCCCGTGACGTTGCCGGTGGCGCCGACCCGGCCGATGACCTCGCCCGTGCTCACCTTCTGGCCGGCCGCGACGCTGATCGACGACTGGTGGCAGAACCACAGTTCGGTGCCGTCGTCCAGGGTGAGGACCGTGCGGTAGCCGTAGGCGCCGGCCCAGCCCGCCTCGGTGACGGTGCCGCTGTGGACGGCCTTGATCAGGGTGCCGGTGGGCGCGGCGAAGTCGAGGCCGGTGTGGTGGCCGGAGGACCACATGGAGCCGGCCTGCCCGAAGGTGGAGGTGAGGGTGTACGAGGAGGTCGGCAGCGTGTACTGCTTGGCCAGCGCGGCCAGCCGGGCCGCCTCGGCCTCCTTGCGGGCCTCCTCCTCCGCCTTCTTCTTCGCGGCGGCGGCCTTGGCCTCGGCCTCCTTCTTCGCCTGGGCGGCGGCCTCCTCGGCCTGCCGGACGGCCTTGCGGGCCGCGGCCGCCTCCGTGGCCGCCCTGGCTCCGGCCTCGGCCTGGGCCTGCTGCTGCTCGGCCTGGGCCATGATCCGGCTGCGCAGCGCCTCGCCCGCGTCCGTGGCGGTGTGCGCGGTCGTCCCGGCGGTCACGGCCGGGGTCTCGGTGACGTCGCTGAGGGCGGTCGCGGAACCCTCGTGACCGTCGTGGCCGGATCCCTCGAAGAGACCGCCCACGGCGGGCAGGCCCTGCAGGGCGGGAACGTCGGGCAGGGAGATCGAGACCGGCGGCTTGCCGGTGTTGGCGCTGGCCATGCCGCCCGCCCCGACGGCCGCCATGACGCCCACGCCGAGCACGGTGGAACTGCGGGCGAGCCCGCCGCCGCGCTGCTTGGCCACGCGGTGCCGGCCGCGGACGGGACGGAGGGAGTCCTCGGTGGGGTTCCACTCCTCCCAGGGGCCCTGGTCGGGGTGCCGGTCACCGTAGGCGAAGGACTCGGTGCGCCGGCTCGGCACCGTCGGGGCTTCAGGGGCAGGCGGGTTGGACGCCACGCGGGCGTGCTCCTTTCCTTCCGTCTCGCCTACCGGGTTAGCTGACGGGTTCGGAGCGGGAAGGTCTCCTACGCGCGTCAACCAGCCGCGTACACACGGCGGATGACGCCCGATTCACCCCAAGTTGGTGGTTCCCCGGTTCCCTCGCGGGATTCGGCGCGCGCGCACGGAGCCGCCTTCGGTGACGGCTGGGACGACCGCGCTGCGTTATCGAACGTTAATAGACCCGGGGCTCCGATTCCAAGCCGATCGTCTTGATCCTTAAACCTTTTTGGCCAGAACATAAGCCTCACGAGGGATGGAAACGGGGTGAGTTGACTGGACTTCAGGCCACATCACGACGTCATCGAGCCGCGTCCGGCCCGGACCGTCCGGTGATGGTGTGTCAGTTGTTATGCGGACGGGGACGGCCCGCTCACGTCAGGTCACAACGATCAAGGAGCGGCCGGAGCGCCGGAACGAACGGAAACGGCTCAGGGCCGGAATCCTTGATCGGATTCCGGCCCTGAGCCTTCAGTAGCGGGGACAGGATTTGAACCTGCGACCTCTGGGTTATGAGCCCAGCGAGCTACCGAGCTGCTCCACCCCGCGTCGTTGAAACCAGTGTACGTCATCCCCGGGGTGGAATGCACACGCGTCACAGCAGGTGGCGATTGGGCTCCTTGGCCTGACCCTCGAACTCCGGCAGGACGACGACGTCCGCGCCCGCGGCCGCCAGCACCCCGGACCCGTCGGCGGCCTCGACGAACGTGTCCGGCTCCCGCCAGGCCGTGACCACTCGCCGCACCCCCGCGTCCAGAATCAGCCGGGCGCACGGACGCGGCCGGGAGGCGCGTCGGGCGCACGGTTCCAGGCTGCTGTACACCGTGGCCCCCGGCAGCCGCGGATCCGCCGGATCGGTCTTCGCGAGCGCGGCCTCCTCCGCGTGCACCACCGGATCGCCGGCCTCCCGCGAGTGGCCGCGGGCCAGCTCGGTGCCGTCGGCGGCGACCACCACCGCGCCCACGCTGAACGCCGTCCGCGACGGCGGGCACTGGCCGGCCAGCTCGCACGCGATCCGCAGCCAGTGCCGGTCGGCGGGAACGGGGGCGGCTCCCGTGCCGGGGGCCGTGGGCTCGTAGCGCATGAGGACGACGTCACCGAGGGCCCGTGTCTCCACCAGCCGCAGCCGTCCCCTCTGGTACCCGCCGGGGCCGAACAGCCGCGGCGCGCCGGGGTCCCCGACGAGCAGCGGTGCGAGCACGAGGTGCAGTTCGTCGGCGAGCTGCCGCTGGAGCAGCTGGGTGTGCACGGTGCCGCCGCCCTCGACCATGAGCCGGCGCACACCGTGCACGTCGTGCAGGTGCTCCAGCACCGCGTGCCAGTCGAGTCCGGCACCGAGCGCCACGACGGAGACGGCCGCGGCACCGGCACCGGCACCGGCACCGGCATCCGCACCGGCGTCGTCGGTCCTGCCGCCGGCTCCCGGTCCCGCTCCGGTGCCGATGCCCGCGCGGCGCAGGCGTTCGGCGCCCTCGTCCGTCGTGTAGACGGCCTTCTCCCCGCCCGTGTGCCAGAAGCGGGCCCGCGGATCCAGCTCCCCGGAGGCGGTGACCGTGACCTTCAGCGGATGCTCGGGCCGGCCCGCCGCGACCCGGGCGGCGCGCCGCTCGGGCGAGTTGACCAGCAGGCGGGGGTTGTCGGCGCGCACCGTCCCGGCCCCGACGAGGATCGCGTCCACGCTCGCCCGTACGCCGTCGACCCGGTCGAAGTCGGCGGGGCCGGACAGCAGGAGACGGCTGGGACCGGTGTCGTCCAGGCAGCCGTCCAGGGAGACGGCGGCGGACAGCAGGACGTGGGGGAGGGGCATCGGCGCACTCTCTCTCGGCGATGGGCGGGCTGCTCGCAGGCGTGGGGGCGCCTCGGGTTTTCTACCAGTCCGTCCGGGCGGCCCGGTCGGCGGTCCGTCCGGGCGGGCCCGGTCGAACGGCCGTCCGGCTGGGCCGTGCGGGCCGTGCACCGGCGCGTGTCGGCACGGGAGGGAGCGCGTCGGGCCGGGGGTCACCCCGTCCAGTGTCCCGAGGTGAACGTCACCGCGAGGACGGCCGTCAGCGGCGCCACCACACCGACGTAGGCCTCCTTCACCCAGCGGCGGCGCAGGCTCCAGTGCGCCAGGCCCGTCCACAGCGGCCACCAGATCAGGGTGGCCCGCGGCACGGAGAGGTACCAGTAGGAGGTGCCCAGCGCCCACAGGTTGAGCGCGATGAACACGGCCTCCGGCCAGCGGCGGCGGACCAGCAGGACGCCCAGCAGCAGCACCCCGGCCGCCATGGCGGCCAGTTCCAGCTGGAACTCGACGGCGTACCCGGTGCTCTGGAGGTGACCGAAGGCGTTCCGCCAGGTGTGGCGGAACGCTTCGGCGGGGCTGTGGAAGTCGCGGTACCAGCCGCGTTCCTCGGCGTGTTTCCAGGCCATCCAGTCGCCGGTCCGTACCCGCAGGTAGACGGTGTACGCGGCGGCGGGCACCGCCGGCAGCAGGCACCAGCCGAGCGGGCGCAGCCGGCGGGGCAGCGAGCGGCGGGAGGAGTCTCCCGCCCGCCCCTGTGAGCGGATGGCGATCAGGAGTTCGGCCGTGAGGGCGGCGGCCAGGAACAGGCCGCTGATGCGCACGGTGGTGGCGGCGGCGCACAGGAGGGCGGCGAGCGGCCAGTTGCGGTGCCTGGCCGCGAGCCAGGCCGGGAGGGCCAGGGCGAGGAAGAGCGACTCGGTGTAGCCGGCGGCGAGGAACACCGCGGCGGGCGAGAAGAGCAGGAAGGCGGCGGCCCGCGGGCCGGACCGGTCGCCGTCCGTCCGGCCGGTTCCGGCGATCCGGGCCAGGGCCACGACGGCCACCGCGCCGCTCACCAGGGAGACCAGCAGCCCGGCCACGGTCCAGTGCGGGACGAGGACGTGGACGGCGCGCAGTACGAGGGGGAACCCGGGGAAGAAGGCCACCCGGTTGTCCTGCAGGGGATCGACGCCGGGGAACGGGGCGAAGTAGCCGTACTGGGCTATGTGCTGGTAGTGGACCCAGTCCCACTGCTCCCAGCGGGACAGCCAGGTGGCGGGTGTCCTGTCCGGGGCCCCGGCGGGGGCCAGCCAGGCGCTGGCGTAGGCGACGAGCCACAGTCCGAGGCGGGTGAAGAGGTACAGGCGCAGCACCCGCAGGTCGGTCGGGGTGAGCCGGCCGGCCAGGCGCCGCAGCCGGCGTCCGCCGGGCGGTCCCGACCCTTCGGCGGGGGCGGGGCGCGGTGCGCGGGTGCCGTCCGCCCGAGGCGTGCCCGGTGTCTCGGTGGTGGGCAGGGTCGTGGTCATCGGGCGTCCGTTCCTGGGGGTACCGGGCGGGCAGGCGGGTCGGGGCGGGGGGGGCTGGGAGCGGACAGGAACGGGGTCGCGCGGGACGGGTGAGGCGTGGCGGTCGCGCAGGTGGGGGCCGGTGCGGGCCGGCCTAGCCGGGCGGGCCGGTGAGGGACGAACTGCTGGGCGGGGGCGTGGTCCACGAGGGCGGGGCGTACGTGGCCGGCGGGGAACTCCCGGCCGTGCCCCGCACGCGGCCCGTCCCTCCCGTCCGCGTCCCGCCCGTCGCGTCGGTCGTCTCCGCGCCCGGCGGCCCGGCGGGGTACATCGAGGAGGTCCGGCCCGTCGGCGGCGGCGAGGACGGGCCGCCCGGGGTGAAGCCCGGTGCCGGTGACGTCCCCGGGAAGGAGGGCGAGGGCAGCGGGCTGGACGCCGGGCGCGGCACGGGCGCGGCGGGCTCGACGCCGGCCCGGGTGCCGGGCAGCAGGAACACCCCGACGCCGACACCGGCGACCGCGAGCAGCGACCCGACGGCCCGTTGCGCCGTCCGGGCCCGGCGGCGGGCCCGCACCCCCGCCCACAGGCGCTCGCGGTGCCGGGCCTCGAAGGGAGTGTGCTCCTCGGCGGCGCACATCATCCGCGTCAACTGCCGTTCGAAGTGGTCCATGTCTCTCCTTCAGCCCACCGGCTCGCTGACGTCGTCCAGGAGCTGCCGCAGACGGGCCACTCCGCGCGCGGCGTGCGACCTGGCGGTGCCCACCGGGCAGCCCAGCGCGTCCGCCACCTGGCTCTCGGAGAGGTCCTGGTAGTAGCGCAGCACCACCACCGCCCGCTGCCGCGCCGGCAGCCGGGCCAGCGCCGCTTCCAGGCGCGAGCGCTCCGCGACGGTCGCGGACACGTCCCCCGCCTCCGGCAGCTCGGGCACCTGGTCGACGGGGCGCTCCCCCCACCAGCGCCGTCGCGCCGAGCGGGCCGCCGCGCGCGCCATCACCGTGCGCACGTACGCCTCGGGCGCCTCATGGGCCACTTTCGGCCACACGAACCAGAGTTTGACGAGCGACTCCTGCACGAGGTCCTCGGCCCGGTGCCGGTCACCGCCGGTGAGCAGCCGGGCGAGATGGAGCAGGACCGACCAGCGGGCCGCCACGAACTCGTCGAACTCACCGCCCTGAGCCTGCCGCATCCACACCGTCCCCGTTCCCACCGGTCGCCTACACCCGGGGAAAGACTGTGGCAGGCGCCGTTCTATGCACCCATCCGCTGTGATCCGGATCACTGTGACTGCGGCTCGGGTGGCTCTTCAGGCGGGAACGGCCGTGGGAAGGGTGACCGCGGCGAGGCCGGACCGTGCCCCCATGGCCATCGATCACGGCCGGGCGCAGGAGCGGCCGCCGTTCAGCGGCGGGGAACGGCCCCGGTCCCGTCCGCCTGCCCGCACCTCGGTCCGGCCACGGGCCGGCAAGCCGTCCCGACACCCCGTCAGAACGGACGCGACCCCAGCTCATCGGTGCTCTGAGCTGGGGTCCGGCCGGTAGGCCCTGTGGGACTCGAACCCACAACCAATGGATTAAAAGTCCACTGCTCTGCCAATTGAGCTAAGGGCCCGGGCGATGTTGCATCCCCGAGCATAGCCGTAGGAGGCCGCGTCTCCGATCGGGTATCGGGCGGCGCGGCCGGAAGTGTGGCGTACGGGCGGCACGCGGGCGGGCTCGTGGGGCGATCGGGGCCGGAGGGCGTTCAGCTCTGCCGGACGGGCGGTGGCGGGGTGGCGGTGCCGTGGTGGGGGCGGCGGTCCGCGTGGGCCGGGTCGAGGAACCAGCGGCGGGCCGAGGCGAACCACCACAGCGCGGCGAAGCCGAGGACGACCAGGACGGCGACCGGGGCGTAGTTGAAGGTCTGCCAGGTGACCGGGGAGACCTGGGGCAGCATGAAGAGGACGGTGATGACGCCCACCCAGACCACCGCCACGATCCCGATCGGCCGCGACCAGCGGCCCAGGTGCCAGGGGCCCCGCTCGAAGGCATCGCCCTTGCGCACCCGCAGCAGGGTGGGGACGACGTAGGCGATGTAGAGGCCGATCACCGCGATCGAGGTCACGGCGGCGTACGCGGTCTCGTTGATCAGGTAGGGCAGGCCGAGGACCAGCGCGCCGAGCACGGCCAGCCACACCGCGGCCACGGGGGTGCGGGTGCGCGGGCCGACCGTGTGCCACAGGCGGGAGAAGGGCAGCGCGCCGTCGCGCGAGAACGCGTAGATCATGCGGCTGTTGGCCGTCACGGACGCCATCCCGCAGAACAACTGCGCGCCGATCACCACGAGCAGCAGCAGCTTGCCCGCGCTCGCGCCGAGGGCGTCCAGGAGGATCTGCGCGGGCGGCGCGCCGGTCGGGGAGTGCAGCTCGCGGCCGTAGTCCTGGATGGCGTAGGTGAAGCCGAGCAGCAGGACGAAGCCGGCGATCCAGGAGGTCCAGATGGAACGGACGATGCCCTTCGGGCCGGCCGTGGAGGCGTCCCGGGTCTCCTCCGTCATGTGGGCCGAGGCGTCGTAGCCGGTGAAGGTGTACTGCGCCATCAGCAGGCCGAGCAGCACGACGTACACCCCGCTGCCCCAGCCGGTGTTGTTCACGTAGTGGGTGAGGACGAAGGACGTCGAGCGGTGGCGGTCGGGCACGAAGGCCAGCGCGGCGGCGATCAGCGCCACGCCCAGCACGTGCCACCACACGCTGACGCTGTTGAGGAAGGCGACGATGCGCACGCCGAAGGTGTTCAGCAGGCCGTGCAGGAGCAGGATCGCCGCGAAGAGCAGGACCGTGCGGCCCGGGGTGACCCGGAAACCGAACTGGAGGTTGAGGTAGGCCCCGAGGAAGGACGCCGCGCCGAAGTCGATCCCGGCGGTCACCGCCACCTGTCCCAGGACGTTGAACCAGCCCGTGAACCAGGCCCAGGCGGCCGCCGAGCGCGGTGGCGCCAGCCTGTGCGCCCAGAAGTACAGACCCGCCGAGGTCGGGTACGCCGAGCAGATCTCGGCCATCGACAGGCCGACGAACAGCGTCATCAGGCCCACGCCCACCCAGCCCCAGGTGATCACGGCCGGGCCGCCGGTGTTCATCCCGAAGAGGTACAGCGTCAGGCAGCCGGACAGGACGGAGATGATCGTGAAGGAGACCGCGTAGTTGGCGAAGGCCGACATGCGGCGGGCGAGGACCTGCGTGTAGCCGAGCTGGGCCAGCCGTTCCTCGTCCGACGGCCCGGCGTTCCCTGGCATCGGCGCCGGCGCAACGGCGCCCTCGTCATCTGTCATGCCCCCAGCAATTCCCCTCGCGGGGGTGTGACATGCATCACGCAGCAACCGGAAAGGGCCCGTACGACGGGTGTCGTACGGGCCCTCTCGGATCAGCTCACAACGGACTGTCCGCCGTTGCGCTCCGGCTCACGGACTGTCAGCCGTTGCGCTTCCAGCGCGGCTTGTCCTCACGGCGGCCGAAGGAGCCACCGCCGCGGTGGTCGTCACGGCGGCCGTAGGGACGCTCGTGGCCACCGGACCGGAAGCCGGGGCGCTCGCCCTGGCGGTCACGGTTGAACGGACGGTCGCTGCCGCGGTGCCCGCCCCGCTCGTCGCGCCGCGCCGGACGGTCGTCGCGGCGGAAACCGCCCCGGTCCTCACGCCGCTCGAAGGAGCGGGGAGCGCGGTCACCACGGTCACGGTCGCCGCCGAAGGAACGGTCCCGGTCGTCGCGGCGGAAACCGCCCCGGTCACCCCGGTCGTCGCGGCGCTCGAACGAACGGCCGCCACGGTCCCGGTCACGGTCGCCGCCGAAGGAACGCTCACGGTCGTCACGGCGGAAACCACCGCGCTCGCCCCGGTCACGGTCGAAGGAACGGCCGCCGCGGTCGTCACGGCGGAAACCACCGCGGTCACCACGGTCACGGTCGCCGCCGAAGGAACGGTCCCGGTCGTCGCGGCGGAAACCGCCCCGGTCCTCACGCCGCTCGAACGAACGGCCACCACGGTCCCGGTCACGGTCGCCGCCGAAGGAACGCTCACGGTCGTCACGGCGGAAACCGCCCCGGTCACCCCGGTCGTCGCGGCGCTCGCGGCGGTCGTACGACGACGAACCCGCCGCACGCTCCTCGCGCTCGCCCCGCCCGGCGTGCTCCGCCCGGTCGACGTCCTGCGCCGCGGGCTGCTCCGGCAGCGACACCTCGGCGGTCCGCTCGGCCGCGGCCTGCGCCTCGGCCACCGCCGCCTCCGGGTCCTCGCCGCGCTCGCGGGCGACCCGGGCGACCAGCCGGTCGGCCTCCTCGCGCAGCTCCGTGGCACGCCGCTGGGCGCGCTCCAGCTCCTTGGTGAGCTGGGCGACCTCCCGCTCGGCCTGCTGCGCGGCGTTGCCCGCGGACTCGGCCTGGACCTCGGTCATCGACCGGGCACCGGTGATCTCGGCGACCTCCGGCTCGAAGGCCGCGCCGCCCTGGATGATGTGGCGCGTGGCGTCGACGCCCGCGTCCTCCATCAGCCGGAAGATCTGGCGGCGCTGGTGCGGCAGGGACAGGGAGACGACCGTGCCGGTGCGGCCGGCTCGGGCCGTGCGGCCCGCGCGGTGCAGGTAGTCCTTGTGGTCACCGGCCGGGTCCACGTTCAGCACCAGGTCGATGCCGTCGACGTGGATGCCGCGCGCGGCGACGTCCGTGGCGACCAGGACGTTGACGTACCCGTCCTTGAAGTCGGCCAGGGTGCGGGTGCGGGCACCCTGGGTCATGCCGCCGTGCAGCGCGTCGGCCTTCACACCGGCGTCGCGCAGCTGCTCGGCCACGCGGTCCGCGCCGAGCTGCGTGCGCACGAAGATGATGGTGCGGCCCTTGCGGGAGGCGATCGCGGCGGTGACCGGCGCCTTGTCCTTGGGCTTCACGACCAGGATGTGGTGCGACATGGTCGTCACCGCGCCCTGCGCCGCATCCACCTCGTGGTGGACCGGGTCGGTCAGGTAGCGGTCGACCAGGGTCTTGATCTCGTTCTCCATGGTGGCGGAGAAGAGCATCCGCTGACCGCCCGCCGGGACCTGGTCCAGCAGCTCGGTGACCTCGGGCAGGAAGCCCAGGTCGGACATCTGGTCGGCCTCGTCGAGGACGGCGATCCGCACGTCCTCCAGGGAGCAGGCGCCGCGGTTGATGATGTCGCGCAGCCGGCCCGGGGTGGCGACGAGGACGTCGACGCCCTTCTCCAGGGCGTAGATCTGGTTGCCCATGGACGTACCGCCGCAGACGACCTTCATCTTCAGGCCGAGGACGTCGCCGTAGGGCTGGAGCGCGTCGGCGACCTGCATCGCCAGCTCACGGGTCGGGGTGAGGATGACGGCGCGCGGCCTGTGCTTCTGGGTGCGGCCGCCGGCCAGGGTGGCCAGGGTCGGCAGACCGAAGGAGAGGGTCTTGCCGGAACCGGTGCGGCCCCGGCCCAGGATGTCCTTGCCGGCCAGGGCGTCCGGGATGGTCGCGGCCTGGATCGGGAAGGGGGTGGTCACGCCGTTCTGCGCGAGCTTGCGCACGACGCCCTCGGGCAGACCGAGGTCGGCGAAGGTGATCTCGGGGGCCTGCTCGGCGCGGTCCTCGGCCGCCCCGGTGACCTCCTGGACGGCCGGGGTCTCCTGGCCGGTCAGGTTCTCGGGGGCGTCCTCGGTGCTCTCGGGCACGACGACGTGATCAGTACTGGCAATGGACATGCGAATGCGAAACCTTCCGGAGTCTCGTCGGCACGCGCCCGTCAACTCCGTGTTTCGCACCACGACCGCCTCGATGCGGTCCGCCACGGCAAGGGAGAGTACGCGCCACACGGCGCGCTCTGCGTGGGCGCCGGGCAAATGGGATCAAACGATCTACCACCATACGCACCTCCCACCCCTCAAGGCAAACCGACGCCGAAAGCGCAGGTCAGGACCGTGCACCGGCAGGCCGACGCAGCCTGCCCGGCTCGGGCGCCGGTTCCCACTGCTCCAGCTGCGGCCCCGGACCCTCGTGCGCCGAGGACGACGGCTCCGCCGGCGTCGGGTCGGGCGAGGCCGGCACCGTGGGCGTCGAGGGCGGCGGCTCCTGCGGCGGGGCGGACGTCTGCGGCGGCACGGGCACCACCTCCGTCGGCGTCGGGTCACCCGCCTCGGGCGGCTTGCCCGGCCCGGCCGGCGCCACGGCCGACGCGCTCGGGGCGGCCGAGGGCGAGGCCGAGCCCGACGGCGACCCGCTCCGCGCGCCCTCGTCCTTCCTCCCGCGCCCCCCGTGCCTGCCGTCACCGGCACCGCCGGCCCGGTCCGCCACACCGCCGGACACCACCGCGCCGCCGTCCGCCACCTCACCGCCGCCCCGCTGCGCGGAGTGCGACGGCCGGGCCCCGCCGCCGGAGTCCTCCCCCACGCTCACGCACCCGGCGGTGGCGGCCAGTGCGGCGACCGCGGCGGCGAGACGGACGGATACGTACAAGGGGCGCACGGGAGCCACCTCCGGGAGGGAGAAGTCGCCGTGCCCAACTCCTCGCGCCCGCAAGAGGACACGCCGGTCTCCCGTCCGTCCCTCAGCCGTAGCCCAGGGCGTGCAGCCGGGCGTCGCCGATCCCGAAGTGGTGGGCGATCTCGTGCACCACCGTCACCTCGGTCTCCGCGACCACGTCCTCCCGGCTCTCGCACATCCGCAGCGTCGGCCCCCGGTAGACCGTGATCCGGTCGGGCAGCACACCCGCGTACCACTCCCCGCGCTCGGTCAGCGGCGTGCCCTCGTACAGCCCGAGCAGCTCAGGATCGTCGGCGGGCGGTTCGTCCTCGACGAACACCGCCACGTTGTCCATCAGCCGCGTCAGCTCCGGCGGGATCCGGTCGAGGGCCTCGGCGACCAGTTCCTCGAACTCCTCGCGCGTCATCTCCAGCACAGCCCCATTGTCCGGCACCCGGGCCGCCCGGCACCCCGTCCGCCCGGCTGTCCCGCACCCCGGCCCCACCCCCGGGAGACCGCCCGGTCCCCCGGCGGAACACGCATGTCCGGCGGCCCGGGCGGGCATACGCGCCCAATGGCTCGCGTCCGCCTCGCCGACCTGAACCTCCTGAAACGCCCGCGCCGGGACCGGCCCCGCCCCGGCGACACCCCGCGCGGCACCACCCGCGCCCGGGACACCGGCCGCAGGCCCGTGCGCTCCCGCAGCGCGCTGTCCTTGCGCGGGACCCTGCGCACCCGCCGGACGGCGCCCTCCCGCGAGAACCCGCGCCCCCTCGCCCTCACCCCCGAACCGCACCCCTGGGTCCGCGCCCTGGGCCTGGTGGCCGTCGTGATCGCCGGCGCCTGGCTCGGCCTGCTGATCGTCGGCAACGTACGGGCCCCCGTCGGCCCCGTGAACACGACGATGGCCCTGCGCCCCTCCCTGAGCGGCGGCACCAAGATCGACATCGCGCCGCTGGGCGCCCTCGGCCTCGACAGCCACACCGCCCCCGTACGCCTCGACGTGAACGTCGACCGGCTCGACCCGGAACGCGCCCAGGCCCTCGTCGACCACCCCGAACGGCTCTCCGGCCTCCAGGACGAGGTGGTGCACGACGTCGAACACGGCACCCTCGACCTGGCCGCACGGTCCTGCATCGCGGTGGTCTTCGGCGCCACCGCCCTCGGCCTGGCCGTCTACCGCCGCCCGCGCCGCGCCCTGGCGGCCGGCGGGCTGGCCCTGACCCTGCTCGCCGCCTCCGGGGCCACCGCCTACGCCACCTGGAACCCGAAGTCGGTGCTGGAACCCCGGTTCTCCGGACTGCTCGCCTCGGCGCCCTCACTGGTGGGCAACGCGCGCAGCATCGTCACCGAGTTCGACGTCTACCAGAAGGAACTGGCCCGCCTGGTGACGAACGTGACCAAGCTCTACGACGTCACCTCCACGCTCCCCGCCTACCAGCCGGACCCGACGACCCTGCGCGTCCTGCACGTCTCCGACATCCACCTCAACCCGGCGAGCTGGAAGATCATCGCCTCGCTCGTGCGGGAGTACAAGGTGGACGTGATCGTCGACTCCGGCGACACGATGGACCACGGCACGGCGGCGGAGAACGGCTTCCTGGACCCGGTGGGCGATCTGGGCGTGCCCTACGTCTGGGTGCGCGGCAACCACGACTCGCCGGCCACCCAGCACCACCTGGAGCACATGAAGAACGTGCACGTGCTGGACGACGGCCGGGCCGAGACGGTGGCGGGCCTGCGCTTCGCGGGCATCGGCGACCCGCAGTTCACGCCCGACCGCTCCGCCGCGCCCGGCGGCGACGCGGCCGAACGGCTGGCGGGCGCCCGCCTCGCCTCCTCCCTGCGCGACCAGCAGTCCAGGGGCACACCCGTCGACATCGCCGTCGCCCACGAACCGGTGGCGGCCCGCGAGACCGACGGCGCGGTGCCGCTGGTCCTGTGCGGCCACCTGCACCACGAGGGCACGGAGATCCTCAAGTACGGCACCCGGCTGCACATGGAGGGCTCGACCGGCGGCAGCGGGCTGCGCGCGGTCGAGCACGAGCACCCCGCCCCGGTCGAGGCGTCGGTCCTCTACTTCGACCGGGACAGCCGCCGCCTGCAGGCCTGGGACGCGATCAAGCTGGGCGGCCTGGGCCAGACGACGGCGGAGGTCAGCCGCCACCTGGCCGAGGACAACCGCCCGGGCGCCTCTCCCACCCCGTCGGCACCGCCTTCCCCCGCCTCGTCGGCGCCGCACCCGGCCCCCTCCCCCTCGGGCTCGTAAACGGTTTTGGCGATACCCCCCGCCATCCCATATGCTTCTCACGTCCCCGACGCGCTGAGAAGCGCCCAGGCGGGCCGATAGCCCTCATCGTCTAGCGGCCTAGGACGCCGCCCTTTCAAGGCGGTAGCACGGGTTCGAATCCCGTTGGGGGCACGCAGTACGGTGTGTAAGACTGACTCTCGTCGGTACACACACTGCCACATGGTCCTGTGGAGCAGTTTGGAGTGCTCGCCACCCTGTCAAGGTGGAGGCCGCGGGTTCAAATCCCGTCAGGACCGCTGAGGTTTCACGTGAAACCTCGTGGCTGGGTAGCTCAGTTGGTACGAGCGTCCGCCTGAAAAGCGGAAGGTCGCCGGTTCGACCCCGGCCCCAGCCACAGCCAAGGCCCCGATCTTCGGATCGGGGCCTTCTTGTGTGTACGTCGTGGGTTGGTACGAGCGATCGCGTCCGCTACCCAGGAGGGTCTCCCGAGCTCGCAGCTCACCCCCACCGATGGCTTCGGCAGTGGCGGCGCATCCAGCCCTACGCGAGCAGCGTGAGGGCAGGGACCTGTGACTCGGCCCCGCAGACCCACTTCTGCCAGCCGCGATCGGCGACGACGTGGGACGCATTCAGGTCTGCGTGTTCAACGAAACCGCAGTTCCTGCAGACGAACTCGGCCTGGTTCGGCCGGTTGCGCTGGTCGGTGTGGTGGCACTGAGAGCACTCCTGGCTGGTGTACGCGGGGTCGACGTGGACCACCGGCACTCCGGCTCTGCGCGCTTTGTATCCGACGTAGGCGCCGAGCTGGGCGAAAGCCCAGGAGTTGATCGTGACGCGTTGGGGCTTTCTCAGCCGTGCCCGTTCGCGGATGCCACCCAGATCTTCGAGGGCAATTCCGCAGCCGGTGCGTTGAGCCTCCGCCACGATGTGCTTGCTGATCTTGTGGTTGACGTCACGAGCCCGCCGAGCTTCTTTGCCGGCACGGCGCTTGGCCCGTCGCTTCGCAGAGCGGGTCTGCCTTCTGGCAAGCCGAGCACGATTACGTCGGTCGTTCTGCCTGCTGCGGTTGAGGCGTCGGCCACTGTGACGATGGCCGGTCGAGGTGGTGGCGATGTTCACGATGCCGAGGTCCACACCGATGAATCCGCGTGGGGCAGCGTTGCAGGGGCTTTCCGGGACATCCACCGTGGCGAGCAGGTACCACTGTCCGTTCTGGCACAGGAGGTCGGATTCCCCTTGCCTGTGTCGTGCGAGCAGCAGGAGTTGTTGCGCTTCACCGGTGAAGGACAGGTGCTTCATCCGGCCGGCTACCGTCCAGATGGAAACGGTGCGCCGTTCCATCTGCCACGACAACATGCGGTCGTCGTACGGCTGGGCGGCGTCGGCGCGGAAGGCGATGGGTTTCTCGGTCGCACGGCGATGACGCACTGAACCGGGCCTGCCGAGATTTCCGGCTCTGATGTTGCCGACGAGTGAGGCATATGCGTCACTGGCCTTCTTGATCGCATGCTGGGCGGCCTGTGCGCCGAGGGCCCACCGGGCCTTGACAGTGGTGTAGACCAGGGCTCGTAGTGTCCGTGTGTCCTTGACGCCAGTGGCGAAAGCGATGCGCGAAACATGAGTGGCTGCCGCGTTGCAGGCGCGGAGGGTCGCCTGAAGAGCCGACGCCTGTTCGGCGGTCGGCTGGAGCTTCACACGGATCACGAGCTTCACGATCAGCAAATCTAGGGGCTGGCGAAGGTGCAGTTCAGGCGATCGATGCCTGATCACCTGAACGAGTGACCGCTGGGGCAGATGAGGTCGGGGGGGCTGTGGAGCCGATCCCGTCTGCTCCAAAAGCATTCGCCACAGATTTCCCCGAGGTGAGATCCTGGGACGCGTATGTCTACGCATCCCGCCCCCGCCCTGGGCTCTCTCGCCGCCCGTCTGACCGAGCTGTCGCTGCGTGACGCGCACCGGCTCGGGCGCAGGCTCGAAGGCGCGCGCAAGATCCGCAAGCCCGAGGCGCGCGCCGCCGTCCTCTCCGAGATCGAGGCCGAGGCCGACAAGGCCGCGCACCGCATGGCCGACCGGCGCGCCCGTGTGCCCGCGGTCACCTACCCCGAGCAACTGCCGGTCAGCCAGAAGAAGGACGAGATCGCGGCGGCGATCCGCGACCACCAGGTCGTCATCGTCGCCGGTGAGACCGGGTCCGGTAAGACCACGCAGATCCCGAAGATCTGCATGGAGCTGGGCCGGGGCGTGCGCGGCATGATCGGGCACACCCAGCCGCGCCGGATCGCGGCCCGCACCGTGGCCGAGCGCGTCGCCGACGAGCTGCGCACTCCGCTCGGTGAGGCCGTCGGCTGGAAGGTCCGCTTCACCGACCAGGTGGACCCGGACGCGACCTTCGTGAAGCTGATGACGGACGGCATCCTGCTCGCCGAGATCCAGACCGACCGCGAGCTGCGCGCCTACGACACGATCATCATCGACGAAGCGCACGAGCGGTCCCTGAACATCGACTTCCTGCTCGGCTACCTGGCCCAGCTGCTGCCGAAGCGCCCCGACCTGAAGGTCGTCATCACCTCGGCGACCATCGACCCCGAGCGTTTCTCGCGCCACTTCGGTGACGCGCCGATCGTCGAGGTCAGCGGCCGGACGTACCCCGTGGAGGTGCGGTACCGGCCGCTCCTCGAAGAGGACTCCGAGGACGCCGACCGGGACCAGATCACCGCGATCACCGACGCCGTCGAGGAGCTGATGGCCGAGGGGCCGGGGGACATCCTCGTGTTCCTCTCGGGTGAGCGGGAGATCCGGGACACCGCCGACGCCCTCACCAAGAAGCAGTACAGGTCCACGGAGGTGCTGCCGCTGTACGCGCGGCTCTCGCACGCCGAGCAGCACCGCGTCTTCCAGCCGCACACCGGCCGCCGGATCGTGCTGGCCACCAACGTCGCGGAGACGTCGCTGACGGTCCCCGGCATCAAGTACGTCATCGACCCCGGCTTCGCCCGGATCTCCCGCTACAGCCACCGCACCAAGGTGCAGCGGCTGCCCATCGAGCCGGTCTCGCAGGCCAGTGCCAACCAGCGCAAGGGCCGCTGCGGCCGTACGTCGGACGGTGTGTGCATCCGGCTCTACAGCGAGGACGACTTCCTGGCGCGGCCGGAGTTCACCGACGCGGAGATCCTGCGCACCAACCTCGCCTCGGTGATCCTGCAGATGACCGCGGCCGGCCTCGGGGACATCGAGAAGTTCCCGTTCATCGACCCGCCGGACCACCGCAACATCCGCGACGGCGTGCAGCTGCTCCAGGAGCTGGGGGCGCTCGACCCGGCGCAGAAGGATCCGCGCAAGCGGCTCACGCAGACCGGCCGCAAGCTGGCCCAGCTGCCCGTCGACCCCCGGCTGGCCCGCATGGTCCTGGAGGCCGACAAGAACGGCTGTGCGCGTGAGGTCATGGTGATCGCCGCCGCGCTGTCCATCCAGGACCCGCGCGAGCGCCCCGCCGACAAGCAGGCGCAGGCCGACCAGCAGCACGCCCGCTTCCGGGACGAGACCAGCGACTTCCTGGCCTTCCTCAACCTCTGGCGCTATCTGCGGGAGCAGCAGAAGGAGCGCGGCTCCTCGTCCTTCCGGCGCATGTGCAAGCAGGAGTACCTGAACTTCCTGCGCATCCGCGAATGGCAGGACATCTACTCCCAGCTGCGCACGGTGGCCAAGCAGATGGGCATCCACCTCAACGAGGAGGACGCTCCGGGCGACCGCGTCCATGTCTCCCTGCTGGCGGGTCTGCTCTCGCACATCGGCATGAAGGACGTGAAGGACGGCGCCAAGAACGAGTACCTGGGCGCCCGCAGCGCCAAGTTCGCGATCTTCCCGGGTTCGGCCCTCTTCAAGAAGACACCGCGTTTCGTGATGTCCGCCGAACTCGTCGAGACGTCGCGGCTGTGGGCGCGGGTCAACGCGAAGATCGAGCCCGAGTGGGTCGAGCCGCTCGCCGGGCACCTGCTGAAGCGGACGTACAGCGAACCGCACTGGGAGAAGGACCAGGCCGCGGTGGTGGCGTACGAGAAGGTGACGCTGTACGGCGTGCCGATCGTCGCCCAGCGGAAGGTCAACTACGGCCGGATCGACCCCGAGGCCAGCCGGGAGCTGTTCATCCGCAACGCGCTGGTCGAGGGCGACTGGCGCACGCACCACAAGTTCTTCGCCGACAACCGCAGGCTGCTGAGCGAGGTCGAGGAGCTGGAGCACCGGGCGCGGCGCCGGGACATCGTCGTCGACGACGAGACGCTGTTCGACTTCTACGACCAGCGGGTGCCCGAGCACGTGGTCTCCGGTGCCCACTTCGACTCCTGGTGGAAGCACAAGCGGCACGAGCAGCCGGACTTCCTGGACTTCGAGCGGGAGATGCTCGTCCGGGAGTCGGCCCAGGCGGTCACCAAGGCCGACTATCCCGACTCGTGGCGCCAGCGGAACCTGAAGTTCCGGGTGACGTACCAGTTCGAGCCGGGCGCGGACGCGGACGGTGTGACCGTCCACATCCCGCTCCAGGTGCTCAACCAGGTCACCGACGAGGGCTTCGACTGGCAGATCCCGGGCCTGCGCGAGGAGGTCGTGACCGAGCTGATCCGCTCGCTGCCCAAGCCGGTCCGCCGCCACTACGTGCCCGCGCCGAACTACGCGAAGGCGTTCCTGGAGCGGGCGGTGCCCCTCCAGGAGCCGCTGACGGTCACGATGGCGCGTGAGCTGAGGCGCATGGTCGGCGTGCCGTTCGAGGCCGAGGACTTCGACTGGGCCAAGGTCCCCGACCACCTGAAGATCACCTTCCGGATCGTCGACGAGCGGCGCCGCAAGCTGGCCGAGGACAAGGACCTGGAGGCGCTGAAGCTCAGCCTCAAGCCGAAGGCGCGCAAGGCCCTCTCGCAGGCCGCGGCGGCGACCGCCGAGCGCGCCGGCGGCGAGTCGCTGGAGCGCAGCGGGCTGACCGACTGGACGATCGGCTCGCTCACCCGGGTCTTCGAGACCCGCAGGGCCGGTCAGCCGGTGAAGGCGTACCCGGCGCTCGTGGACGACGGACCGGCGGCGGACACCGTCTCGGTACGGCTCTTCGACACCGAGGCCGAGCAGGCCGAGGCCATGTGGAAGGGCACGCGCCGGCTGATCCTGCGCAACATCCCGGTGAGCCCGGCGAAATACGCGAGCGACCACCTGACGAACCAGCAGAAGCTCGGTCTGTCGGCCAACCCGCACGGGTCGGTCCAGGCCCTGTTCGAGGACTGCGCGACGGCGGCGGCGGACCGGCTGATCGCGGACTTCGGCGGACCGGTCTGGGACGAGGAGTCGTACCGGAAGCTCTACGACAAGGTCCGGTCGGAGATCGTGGACCTGACGGTGCGGACCGTGGGCCAGGTCCAGCAGGTGCTGGCCGCCTGGCAGGCCTGTGAACGCCGTCTGAAGGCCGTGCGGAGCCCCGCGCTGCTGGCGAACCTGGCGGACGTGCGGCAGCAGTTGGACGCGCTGGTGAAGCCGGGCTTCGTCACGGAGGCGGGGATACGGCGGCTGCCCGACCTGATGCGCTATCTGGTCGCCGCGGACCGGCGGCTCCAGCAGATGCCGACCAACGTCCAGCGGGACACGACGCGCATGGAGAAGGTCCAGGAGATGCGCGACGAGTACGCGTGGCTGCTGGAGCAGATGCCGCAGGGCCGGCCGGTGCCGCAGCAGGTGCGGGACATCCGCTGGATGCTCGAGGAGCTGCGGGTCAGCTACTTCGCCCACGCGCTGGGTACGGCGTACCCCGTCTCGGACAAGCGGATCGTGAAGGCGATCGACGCGGCGGCCCCGTGACCGGCGTGACGGGACCGGCACCCTGAGTGAGTTCGACCAGGCGGCCCGCCTCCTGTAGAGTCTCTTCTCGCAGCGCAACGCGAGATCAGCGCCGCGAAACCTGGTCCTGTGGAGCAGTTTGGAGTGCTCGCCACCCTGTCAAGGTGGAGGCCGCGGGTTCAAATCCCGTCAGGACCGCAGTCGAAGGCCCGCATCCGGCAACGGAAGCGGGCCTTCTTCATGCCCACCCACCGAAACCGCCCACCGAAGCCGGCCAAGCCCCCGCCCGAGCACCCGCACACAGGCCGCGCCCGCGGCGGCAGCCGCCGTCGGACACAGCAAATCCCGTCAGGACCGCAGTCGAAGGCCCGCATCCGGCAACGGAAGCGGGCCTTCTTCATGCCCGCCCACCGAGACCGCCCGCCGAAGCCGGCCAGGCCCCCGCCCGAGCACCCGCACACGGGCCGCGCCCGCGGCGGCAGCCGCCGTCGGACACAGCAAATCCCGTCAGGACCGCAGCTGAAGGCCCGCATCCGGCAACGGAAGCGGGCCTTTCCCATCCCCGCCCCCGGCCGGAGCGCACGAACCCGCACCTCCCCGGGCCTCACCCCGGCCTCACCCACCGAGGCGGACCAGGCCCTCGCCCGAGCACGCGCACCCAGGCCGCGCCCGCGGCCTCTCGTGTGCCCGTCCCTCCGCCCGTTACCGGTCCCTTGACGGCGTCACATTCCCTCGGTACCCCAGAAGCAGGGTCCGTTCGGGCCCGGCCCGCTGGAGGTGGCGTATGGCGGCATCGGCCAGGCACGAGACGCAGGCGCTGCTCCGGGCGCACCTCGCGGCCGCCTCGTCGTACGGCCATCTCACGAGTCGGTGTCCCGCCTGCCACCGTCTGCTGCGGCTGGCGATGGAGGCCGCTCCCCGGCCCGTCCCGGCCGCGGACGCCCCCCAGGCGCCGTGCGCCGGACAGGAGGCCCTGAGCGGCGCCGTGGCGGCCCGGGAGCCGCACAAGGCCCTGGACGTGCTGGAGACCGTGGACGGGGAGCAGCCGCCGACCACGTGAGCGCGCCACCCGGATCCCGAACTCCCGTGTGTGCAGGGGCCGATGGAAGCGGAACCTCCTTTAGCGCACGCCGACGGCAGCCAACAAGCATCGCGCCATGTGACGGGTGTCACCGCACGAGTTTTTGAAAGCCCCCTCCTTACACCTCTCCTACACGCGGTCAATTTAATATGTGCAATTGCACTGGTCTTCACGGCTGTTCACAGAGGATCCGACACCCCTCCCCAGGCTCGGACAAGCCCGCTCACAGAGTCACCCGCCGGCCCCCGCCGAGCGCACAAAAAAGATCGCGCTGGACCCGGCGGAGTCCAGCGCGATCGACGACGCACCCTGTTCACTTGCCTGCGAAGCTCTGACGGCTTGGGCGTGGGGCCTGTTGGGGCAGGACCCGCGTCGCTTGGAGCTAGGGGTTCGGGCATCCTGGCCGGTTGGGGGACCAGCCGGTTTGCCCGGTTATGGAGTTGTTCAGGCCTCGCTGCGCTGCTGCGGGATGCCCGCGAGCAGAGCGCGGACCTCGGCCTCGCGGTAGCGGCGGTGCCCGCCGAGCGTGCGGATCGACGTGAGCTTGCCGGCCTTCGCCCAGCGCGTGACCGTCTTCGGGTCGACGCGGAACATGGTGGCGACCTCAGCCGGGGTCAGCAGCGGCTCGGCATCAGGGGTGCGAGCGGTCATGAGCGGCCTCCTCGGGAGAACCGAACCTTCTCGGTTCTTTCCTCTAAATTCTGCACCTTGACCCGCGTTGCCCGAAATGGCGGACGCGAGTCGAGTCGGTTATAGGACGAACGGCTTGTCCTCGGCACTACAACTACACCATCTGTCCAGCCGCGTCGGCCAAACCGATGGAATTGCCCTCCCAGGTGTTCATCAGCGACGGAAGCCGATGGACCATGCCATAGCGGACAGTCACACCACTGTGACGATCAGTCACAGGGCGATCAGGAAGTCACCAGACCCCCCAAAGCGTGCAATGCTGAGATTCCGCCCAACACGGAGCATAAGCGGGCGGAAGGAGCCCTCCCCGGACTCCTTGTCCTATTTTGGCATGAGGAGGGGCAAGCAAGGCAAGGGTCTGGTAAGTGCAGTCCATCACCCTTGACACAAACGCCCGGATCGGGTCCCTACGTCCCCTCAGCTCCGCAAAGGACGCTTGACCGTACGCTGTTCGATGCCGTTCGAGCCGTGACGTAGATCACTCCCTGACGAATCGTCACCACATCGTCAGTTGGCCGAGCGTCGCTCCCGCACCCCGCGCCAGCGCTCCACGAGCCGCCCGTAGGCCTCCGCCGCCGCCGTCCCGTCGCCCTGGCGCAGCGCCTCGATCCCCTCGGCGACGTCGGCCGCCGAATGGTCGCCCTCCAGCTCGCCGGCCGGCAGCACGTGCACCAGTCCGCCGTAGTCCAGTTCCACCAGGGAGCGCGGGTGGAACTCCTCCAGCCAGCGGCCGACGTCCACCAGGCCGTCGACCAGCGGGCCCTCGTCGACGGCGTCCCGCAGCGCGCGCAGGCCCCGCGCCACCCGCCGCCGGGCCTGCACCATCGGCGTCCGGTACCGCAGCGAGGGCAGCTCGTCCCCGAGGCCGCCGACGGCGCCGAACCCCTCCCCGGCGGCCGAGTCGCCGCCGCCCTTGCCCGCCGCACCGGCCGCGGCGGCCCCCACGCCCCGGACGTACTCCCGCTCCTCGTCGGAGACGAGCACGAACCAGTTCAGCGGCACCTGCCAGGTCGCCGTGCGGATCCAGGGGCGGGCGTCCGGGTTGCGGGCCAGCCAGCGCTCGTAGTCCTGGGCGGCCTGGCGCCGTACGACCGGGGGCAGCACCGCGTCCAGGACCACCGCCGGAAGCTCCTCGGCGAGATCGTCCAGCGCCTGCCAGCCGCGCAGCCGGGTGCGCCAGGGGCAGACGCAGACCACCCCGTCGACGTCGAGCACGAACGCGTCCCGGCTCTCGTGCACCGGGACGGCCACCGGCGGGGTGGGCAGCAGGTCGGCCAGCGAGCGGCGCAGTTCGTCCTGGTAGGAGGGGCGGCCGGGGCGGCGTGCGTAACGCGCCCAGTGGCTGCGCTCCGGCTCCGGGAAGGCGGCCAGCGGCTCGTAGACGCGCAGATAGGTCGCGTACGGGACGACCACGGAGGACACCTTGGGCACGCCTGCTCCCTCCCCACCGGACCGGGCCCGAAACCCGCCCGGCCCGCGCCCGGACGGACGGAAAACCACTGCAGATCGTCGCATGAGCGGGCAGGAAGGTACTCCTTGGGAGGGTGATCCGGACCACCGCACCCCGGGCGGACGGGGTCAGGGTCTAGTCTCCTGCCACGGCCCCGCCACCCGCACGGGGACGACACACCACCCGCCGCTACTTACCTGGGAGTCACCACCGTGACCGACGTAACCGGCGCGCACACTGACGTACTGCACACCCTGTTCCGCTCGGAGCAGGGCGGCCATGAACAGGTCGTGCTCTGTCAGGACCGCGCCAGCGGCCTCAAGGCCGTCATCGCCATCCACTCCACCGCCCTGGGGCCCGCCCTCGGCGGTACCCGCTTCTACCCGTACGCGAGCGAGCAGGAGGCCGTCGCCGACGCGCTGAACCTCGCCCGCGGGATGTCGTACAAGAACGCCATGGCCGGCCTGGACCACGGCGGCGGCAAGGCCGTGATCATCGGCGACCCGGAGCTGGTCAAGTCCGAGGAGCTGCTGCTCGCCTACGGGCGGTGCGTGGCCTCGCTCGGCGGGCGCTACGTCACCGCGTGCGACGTCGGCACGTACGTGGCCGACATGGACGTCGTGGCGCGCGAGTGCCGCTGGACCACCGGCCGCTCCCCCGAGAACGGCGGCGCGGGCGACTCCTCCGTGCTGACGGCCTTCGGTGTCTACCAGGGCATGCGGGCCTCGGCCCAGCACCTGTGGGGCGACCCGACGCTGCGCGGCCGCAGGGTGGGCGTCGCGGGTGTGGGCAAGGTCGGGCACCACCTCGTCGGGCACCTGCTGGACGAGGGCGCCGAGGTCGTGGTCACGGACGTGCGCGAGGAGGCCGTGGACCGCGTGGTCGCCGCGCACCCCGCGGTGCGCCGGGCCGCCGACACCGACGCCCTGATCCGCACCGAGGGGCTCGACATCTACGCCCCCTGCGCGCTCGGCGGCGCCCTGAACGACGACACGGTGCCGGTGCTGACCGCTGAGGTGGTGTGCGGGGCGGCCAACAACCAGCTCGCCCACCCGGGCGTCGAGAAGGACCTCGCCGACCGCGGGATCCTCTACGCGCCGGACTACGTGGTGAACGCCGGCGGGGTCATCCAGGTCGCCGACGAGCTGCACGGCTTCGACTTCGACCGGTGCAAGGCGAAGGCCGCGAAGATCTTCGACACCACGCTGGGGATCTTCGCACGTGCGAAGGCGGACGGGATCCCGCCGGCCGCGGCGGCGGACCGGATCGCCGAGCAGCGGATGGCGGAGGCGCGCGCCGCGCGCACGCGGTGAAGCGCGCGGTGAGCCGCGTGCGCGCGGGGGCCGGCGCGCCCTCCGCGTGATGTTTGACCGGTACCTGCCGGTGGGCAGTTGGAGAGAACTCTCACTTCCACCGGCGGGTCGCTCGCCGATAAGTGGTTAAAATCGCCACTGACCAGCGAGGACAGGGCGCCTCGAAGGCACTGCGCACACGCGCGTCCTACGGGCGACGTACCGTATGGCCGCGGGCTCAGGTACCGTGGAAGCCCTACGGACCGGTCTCTCTGCGGAGAGCCCGTGCCGGATCATGAACGCGTGTCAGACTCTGGGGCCGTTGAGCCCCGTCGTTGAGGGGGTCGAGCCATGGGGCGCGGCCGGGCCAAGGCCAAGCAGACGAAGGTCGCCCGCCAGCTGAAGTACAACAGCGGTGGGACTGACCTCTCACGCCTGGCCGAGGAGCTGGGCGCATCGACGTCGAATCCGTCGCCGACCAACGGCGACCGTTTCGAGGACGATGAGCAAGACGACGACCTGTACGCACGGTACGCCGACCTCTATGAGGACGACGACGAGGACGAGCAGGACGGCTCCTCCTCACAACACCGTCGCGGCGCCTGACACCAGCGGTCGGCTCTGCCGTCCCGCGTCCGTCGCAAGGTCCTCCACTTCACCCGGTCCGGTGCTTCCAGCGCCGGACCGGGTTTCGTGCTGTTCTCACCCGTGGCTCACGCGTGGTCGCCCACCAGGGCCGCTCCCGTGCTGTGCTCGCCCCGCGCGGTGATCTCACCGGCGACCCAGGCGTCGACCCCGCGGTCGGCCAGGGTGGTGAGGGCCGCGTCCGCCGACTCCTGCGGCACGATCGCGATCATGCCGACGCCCATGTTGAGGGTCTTCTCCAGCTCCAGCCGCTCCACGTCACCCGTCCGGCCGACCAGGCCGAAGACCGGGGCCGGGGTCCAGGTGGCGCGGTCGACCACGGCATGCAGCGTGTCCGGGATCACACGGGCCAGGTTGGCGGCGAGTCCGCCGCCGGTGACGTGGCTGAAGGCGTGGACCTCGGTGGTGCGGGTCAGCGCCAGGCAGTCCAGCGAGTAGATCTTGGTCGGTTCCAGCAGCTCCTCGCCGAGGGTGCGGCCGAAGTCCTCGACGTGCGCGTCCAGGGACAGGCCCGCCCTCTCCAGCAGCACGTGCCGCACCAGCGAGTACCCGTTGGAGTGAAGACCGGAGGACGCCATGGCGATCACCGCGTCACCCTCGCGGATGCGGTCCGGGCCGAGCAGCCGGTCGGCCTCCACCACGCCCGTGCCGGCGCCGGCGACGTCGAAGTCGTCCTCGCCGAGCAGACCGGGGTGCTCGGCGGTCTCACCGCCCACCAGGGCGCAGCCGGCCAGGACACAGCCCTCCGCGATGCCCTTGACGATGGCGGCGACCCGCTCGGGGTGCACCTTGCCGACGCAGATGTAGTCGGTCATGAACAGCGGTTCGGCGCCGCAGACCACGATGTCGTCCATGACCATGGCGACCAGGTCGTGGCCGATGGTGTCGTACACGCCCAGCCGGCGGGCGAGGTCGACCTTGGTGCCGACGCCGTCGGTGGCGGAGGCGAGCAGGGGGCGCTCGTAGCGCTTGAGGGCGGAGGCGTCGAAGAGGCCGGCGAAGCCGCCGAGGCCACCGAGGACCTCGGGGCGCTGCGTCTTCTTCACCCACTCCTTCATCAGCTCGACGGCGCGGTCGCCCGCTTCGATGTCGACGCCCGCCGCTGCGTAGCTGGCACCGGTTGTCTCAGACATGACGATGAGAACTTTCGTGTCGTACTGCGGGTGTGGCGGGCTGACTACGGGCGACGGATGGCGTCGGCCGCGGCCGTGGCGGCGGGCCCTGCGGCCAGCTCGGTCTCCAGCAGCTGCTTGCCGAGCAGCTCCGGGTCCGGGAGTTCCATCGGGTACTCGCCGTCGAAGCACGCACGGCACAGGTTCGGCTTGGCGATGGTGGTCGCCTCGATCATGCCGTCGATGGAGATGTACGCCAGCGAGTCGGCGCCCAGCGAGGTGCCGATCTCGTCGATGCTCATGCCGTTGGCGATCAGCTCGGCGCGGGTGGCGAAGTCGATGCCGAAGAAGCACGGCCACTTCACGGGCGGCGAGGAGATCCGGATGTGGACCTCGGCGGCCCCGGCCTCGCGGAGCATGCGCACCAGGGCGCGCTGGGTGTTGCCGCGGACGATCGAGTCGTCGACGACGACCAGGCGCTTGCCCTTGATGACTTCCTTCAGCGGGTTCAGCTTCAGCCTGATCCCGAGCTGCCGGATGGTCTGCGAGGGCTGGATGAACGTACGTCCGACGTACGCGTTCTTGACCAGGCCGCTGCCGAAGGGGATGCCGGAGGCCTCCGCGTACCCGATCGCGGCGGGGGTGCCGGACTCCGGGGTCGCTATGACGAGGTCGGCCTCGACAGGGGCTTCCTTCGCCAGCTTGCGGCCCATCTCGACGCGGGAGAGGTAGACGTTGCGCCCGGCGATGTCGGTGTCGGGGCGGGCCAGGTAGACGTACTCGAAGACACAGCCCTTCGGCTTCGCCGGTGCGAATCGCGAAGTACGCAGGCCGTTCTCGTCGATGGCGACGAACTCGCCCGGCTCGATCTCGCGCACGAAGCTGGCACCGCAGATGTCGAGCGCGGCGGACTCGGAGGCGACCACCCAGCCGCGCTCCAGCCGGCCGAGGACCAGCGGGCGGATGCCCTGCGGGTCGCGGGCGGCGTACAGGGTGTGCTCGTCCATGAAGACGAGGCTGAAGGCGCCCTTGACCTGCGGGAGGACGGCGTGGGCCCCCTCCTCGATGGTCAGCGGCTTGCCGTCGGCGTCGACCTGGGCGGCCAGCAGGGCCGTCAGCAGGTCGGTGTCGTTGGTGGCCGCCACCCGGGTCGAGCGGCCGTTGGTGTCCTTGGGCAGTTCGGCGACCATCTCGGCGAGCTGCGCCGTGTTGACCAGGTTGCCGTTGTGGCCGAGCGCGATCGAGCCGTGCGCGGTGGCACGGAACGTCGGCTGGGCGTTCTCCCACACGGAGGCGCCGGTGGTCGAGTAGCGGGCGTGTCCGACCGCGATGTGACCCTGGAGCGAACCGAGCGAGGTCTCGTCGAAGACCTGGGACACGAGGCCCATGTCCTTGAAGACGAGGATCTGGGAGCCGTTGCTGACCGCGATACCCGCGGATTCCTGGCCCCGATGCTGGAGGGCGTAGAGCCCGAAGTACGTGAGCTTTGCGACCTCTTCGCCCGGAGCCCAGACACCGAAGACGCCGCACGCGTCCTGGGGGCCTTTCTCACCGGGGAGCAGATCGTGATTGAGTCGACCGTCACCACGTGGCACGCAATCGAGTGTAGGCGAGGTCGACCACTGGTCCGAATTGGGGAATGTCAAAAAAATCCCGAGCGGCCGTGTCACTCCTGCGCGACCATCCTCCGACGCTGCGTATTTCCGCAGGTCAGAGGGGCGGTGTCAAGGTGCAGGGCCGGTCCCGGCGCCCGCCGTGTCCCGCGCCGGGTCCCCGCGCACCGCAAGGACGAGTGAGTTGTCGCACACCGTGAGGCGGTCCGGGGCGGGGCGGCACGCCGGTGGGCGGGTCAGGACATCAGGGGCAGCAGGGCGCTGATGTCCGCCCGTTCCCCGCTCGCGCTGAGCCGGGCGGTCTCCAGGGCGTCGTGCCAGGAGAGGCGTCCGGTGGCCAGCCGGACCCAGGTCAGCGGGTCGGTCTCCACGACGTTGGGCGGCGTGCCCCGGGTGTGGCGGGGGCCCTCGACACACTGGACGACGGCGTACGGCGGCACGCGCACCTCGGTCGAACCGCCCGGCGCCCTGGCAGCGAGCGCGTCGGCGAGCAGGCGGGTGGCGGCGGCGAGCGCCTGCCGGTCCTGCGGGACCTCCAGGCCCGGCACGGCGGCGTTCAGGTCGTCGGTGTGGACGACGAGTTCGACGGTCCGGGTGACGAGGTAGTCGGCGAGCGGCAGCGCGCCCGCGTTGGTGGCCAGGAGCCGCGTGCCGGGGTGTTCGTCGAGCTGCCGCTCCAGGGTCCGGCCGATGTCCCCGAGGTAGGCGTCGAGGTCCGGGGTCCCGGCGGCGAGCCGGCGGGTGAACTCGTCGATGGCCGCGGCGTAGGGCGCGGCCGCCTGCGGCCAGTCGAGCAGGACGGCGTCCTGCCGTGCGGGCTCGGGCAGGTCGAGGGAGCGGCCGATGGCCGTGACGGCCATGCCGATGTGCGCGACCAGCTCCCGCACCGTCCAGTCCCCGAGCCGCGTGGGCAGCGCCAGTTGGGCGGGCGTCAGGGTGCGCACGGCCTCCCGTACGGCGCCGAGCTGGGCGAGGACCGCCGCGCGGGTCCTGGCCGGGTCGTAGGTCCTGGGTCGTTTCCTGGCCGGGGGCATGGGGTGAGCCTATGCCGTGGCGCGGGACGGGTGCCGGTGTTTTCCGGGCCCGGGGACCTTGAGGGGAAGGCGAGCGGCCCGGCCGTCTCCTCGGGCGGAGCGGCCGGGCTGCTCGTCCGGTCTGCGGCGGTAACTACGCCAGCAGCGCCGGGATGGTGCTCTCGTGGGCCTCGCGCAGCTCGGCCAGCGGCAGCGCGAACTCGCCCTGGACCTCCACCGCGTCGCCGTCGACGACACCGATGCGGGTGACGGGCAGGCCCCGCGCGCCGCACATGTCGTTGAAGCGGACCTCCTCGGAGCGCGGCACGGCGACGAGCGCGCGGCCGGCCGACTCCGACAGGAGGAAGGTGAACGCGTCCAGGCCGTCCGGGACGACCAGCCGCGCGCCCTTGCCGCCGAGCAGCGCCGACTCCACGACCGCCTGGATCAGGCCGCCGTCGGACAGGTCGTGCGCGGAGTCGATCATGCCGTCGCGGGAGGCGGAGATCAGGATCTCGGCCAGCAGCCGCTCACGCTCCAGGTCGACCTTCGGAGGCAGACCGCCGAGGTGGTCGTGGACCACCTGCGACCAGGCCGAACCGCCGAACTCCTCGCGGGTGTCGCCGAGGAGGTAGAGCAGCTGGCCCTCCTCCTGGAAGGCGACCGGGGTGCGGCGGGCCACGTCGTCGATCACGCCGAGGACGGCGACGACCGGCGTCGGGTGGATGGCGGCCTCGCCGGTCTGGTTGTAGAGCGAGACGTTGCCGCCGGTCACCGGGGTGCCGAGCTGGAGGCAGCCGTCCGCCAGACCGCGCACGGCCTCCGCGAACTGCCACATGACCGCCGGGTCCTCGGGCGAGCCGAAGTTCAGGCAGTCGGAGACGGCCAGCGGCTTCGCGCCGGTGGTGGCGACGTTGCGGTACGCCTCCGCCAGGGCGAGCTGGGCGCCGGTGTACGGGTCGAGCTTGGCGTAGCGGCCGTTGCCGTCCGTGGCGAGGGCGACGCCGAGGCCGCTCTCCTCGTCGATGCGGATCATGCCGGAGTCCTCGGGCATGGCCAGGACGGTGTTGCCCTGCACGAAGTGGTCGTACTGCTGGGTGATCCACTTCTTGGAGGCCTGGTTCGGGGAGGCGACCAGCTTCAGGACCTGCGCCCTCAGCTCCTCGGCCGTCCGCGGCCGGGGCAGCTTGTTCGCGTCGTCGGCCTGGAGCGCGTCCTGCCACTCGGGGCGGGCGTACGGGCGCTCGTAGACAGGGCCCTCGTGGGCGACCGTGCGCGGGTCGACGTCGACGATCTTGCCGCCGTGCCAGTAGATCTCCAGCCGGTCGCCGTCGGTCACCTCACCGATGACGGTGGCGATGACGTCCCACTTCTCGCAGATCTCCAGGAACCGGTCGACCTTCTCCGGCTCGACGACCGCGCACATGCGTTCCTGCGACTCGCTCATGAGGATCTCCTCGGGCGAGAGCGTGGAGTCGCGCAGCGGGACGTCGTCCAGGGTGACGCGCATGCCGCCGGAGCCGTTGGAGGCCAGCTCGGAGGTGGCACAGGACAGGCCAGCCGCGCCGAGGTCCTGGATGCCGACGACCAGCTTCTCGGCGAACGCCTCCAGGGTGCACTCGATGAGCAGCTTCTCCTGGAAGGGGTCGCCGACCTGGACGGCGGGGCGCTTGGACGGCTTCGCGTCGTCGAAGGTCTCGGAGGCGAGGATCGACGCGCCGCCGATGCCGTCGCCGCCGGTCCGGGCCCCGTACAGGATGACCTTGTTGCCCGCACCGGACGCCTTGGCGAGGTGGATGTCCTCGTGCCGCATCACGCCGATGGCACCGGCGTTGACCAGCGGGTTGCCCTGGTAGCAGGCGTCGAAGACGACCTCGCCGCCGATGTTGGGCAGGCCCAGGCAGTTGCCGTAGCCGCCGATGCCGGCGACCACGCCGGGCAGCACCCGCTTGGTGTCGGGGTGGTCGGCCGCGCCGAAGCGCAGCGGGTCGACGACGGCGACCGGGCGGGCGCCCATCGCGATGATGTCGCGCACGATGCCGCCCACGCCCGTGGCCGCGCCCTGGTAGGGCTCGACGTAGGACGGGTGGTTGTGCGACTCCACCTTGAAGGTGACGGCGTAGCCGTGGCCGACGTCGACGACACCGGCGTTCTCCCCGATGCCGACGAGCATGGCGTCGTTCTCGGGGGCCTTCTCGCCGAACTGGCGGAGGTGGACCTTGGAGGACTTGTACGAGCAGTGCTCGGACCACATCACGGAGTACATGGCCAGCTCGGCCCCGGTGGGGCGGCGGCCCAGGATCTCCACGACCCGCTCGTACTCGTCCTTCTTCAGGCCGAGTTCGGCCCAGGGCAGCTCGACGTCGGGGGTCGCGGCCGCGTGCTCGACCGTGTCCAGAGGCGTCCTGCTCATGCGGTGACCAGCTTCTTGAGGATCGAGGTGAAGAACGGGAGGCCGTCAGTGCGGCCGGTGCCGGTCAGCGGCTCGGTGGCGTGCTCGGGATGCGGCATGAGGCCCACCACGTTGCCGGCCTCGTTGGTGATGCCGGCGATGTCGCGCAGCGAGCCGTTGGGGTTTCCATATCCGTCGGCGGCTTCGCCGCCGACCAGGTAGCGGAAGGCGACGCGGCCCTCCGCCTCCAGCTTGTCGAGGGTGTACTCGTCGGCGACGTACCGGCCGTCCATGTTCTTCAGCGGGATGCTGATCTCCTGGCCGGCCGTGTAGTCGGCGGTCCAGGCGGTCTCCGCGTTCTCCACCCGCAGCTTCTGGTCGCGGCAGATGAAGTGGAGGTGGTCGTTGCCGAGCATCGCGCCGGGCAGCAGGTGGGCCTCGGTGAGGACCTGGAAGCCGTTGCAGATGCCGAGGACCGGCAGGCCGGCCTTCGCCTGCTCGATGACGGTGTCCATCACCGGCGAGAAGCGGGAGATGGCGCCGGCCCGCAGATAGTCGCCGTAGGAGAAGCCGCCGGGCAGGACGACCGCGTCGACCTGCTTGAGGTCCTTGTCCTTGTGCCACAGGGCGACGGGTTCGGCGCCCGCGAGGCGGATCGCGCGCTGGGTGTCCCGGTCGTCGAGGCTGCCCGGGAAAGTGACGACGCCGATACGAGCGGTCACTTCGCGGCCTCCGCGACCACGTCGCCGGACTCGACCTTCACGGTGAAGTCCTCGATCACGGTGTTGGCGAGGAAGGATTCGGCAAGATCGTGAATGCGGGCGAGGGCGGCCTCGTCGACGGGCCCGTCCACTTCCAGTTCGAATCGCTTTCCCTGACGGACGTCGGAGATGCCTTCGAAACCCAGCCGCGGCAGTGCGCGCTGCACCGCCTGGCCCTGGGGGTCGAGGATCTCCGGCTTGAGCATGACGTCGACTACGACGCGTGCCACTGGCACTCCCGGTGTGTGGTGCTGAGCAGGTTCCTTCAGACTACCCGCACAAAATTTCTACGCGAGTAGACTGGTAGGAATCTACGTGACGCCCGTCACGATCCCGCCTCGATCGGGGGGCTTCGTGAAAAGTTCTGGAAAAGTTCGGCGTTCCGCCTCGCACCCGGTATTGCCGGGGTGCCACGCCGGGACACGCAGAGAGATTTAGTCGGGGCTTCACTTCGCAATGCCCGGCACTGTACAAATGAATTGGCAACAGCCGATACTTTTCCCGATAACCGGCGGACAGTCGGCACCTGACGAACATCTCCCCACGTCATGGCGGAGTGCACGGGCGCAGGTGCCGCACGAAGGGACCGATATTCGTGGCGCAGCGTGTCGTGGTCACTCTCTTTGACGACATCGACGGCTCGGAAGCGGCGGAGACGATCGCCTTCGGACTCGACGGCAGGTTCTACGAGATCGACCTGAACCAAACCAATGCCAAGAAACTGCGTAAGGCGCTCGCGCCCTACGTCGAGGCGGGCCGCAAGCGGTCCAGGTCGGGCAAGGCGTACCGGCAGACGGAGGTCGCCCCCGACCCGGCGGCCGTCCGGGCCTGGGCCCAGGCCAACAAGATGGACGTGCCGGCGCGCGGCCGCATCCCCAAGAAGGTCTACGAGGCGTTCAGCGCGGCCCAGTGAGGGGTGCCCGCCCCCGGGCCCGTTCGCTCCGGGCGCGTTCGCCTCGGCGGTGGCGCCCTCCGGCGCGTCCGCCGGAGGGCGCGTCCGCCCCGGGGGCGGGCGGGGCGCGGGGCGGGCCGGAGCGCCCCCGGAGGCGGCCCAGGGTCCGTCAGCGGGCCCTGGGAGCAGCCGACTTGCGCTACCCCCCTGCTGATCAGCTAATGTCTGGAGCACGCCGAGGGGCGAGGCCGGAAGGCCGAGACCCACGGAGTACATGCGGGTGTAGTTCAGTAGCAGAACATCCCCCTTCCAGGGGGAAGGCGCAGTGTGCAATTCCTGTCACCCGCTCTGCACCGCCGGTCCGACCACGCAAGTGGATCAGGTAGGCTGGTGCTCGCACCGATCGGTGAAAGCCGGTCGGAGGCAATGCGGACGTAGCTCAGTTGGTAGAGCGCAACCTTGCCAAGGTTGAGGTCGCGAGTTCGAGCCTCGTCGTCCGCTCGGGAATGAGACCCCGGTCCCTCGGACCGGGGTCTTTTCATGTCCGCCTTCCTGCCTCTCCGGGCGCCGACTGACATTTGTCATTCCGCTCGATGACACCGCGCACTGCTCCCAGTCCCCGCCTGCCGCGACGCTGATGTCATGGACAGGGACGAACACGAGCACGTGATAGAGGTCACCGACCTGCGACGCGTGTACGGGGGCGGGTTCGAAGCCGTACACGGCATCACGTTTCACGTGAAACGCGGCGAGGTCTTCGCGCTGCTCGGCACCAACGGCGCCGGAAAGACCTCGACGGTCGAACTGCTGGAGGGGCTGGCCGCCCCGGCCGGGGGACGGGTCCGGGTGCTGGGCCGTGATCCCTTCACCGACCGCGCCGCCGTACGTCCCCGTACCGGCGTGATGCTCCAGGAAGGCGGCTTCCCCTCCGAACTGACGGTCGCGGAGACCATGCGGATGTGGGCGGGCTGCGTGAGCGGCGCCCGCGATCCGCGGGAGGCACTTGCCCTGGTCGCTCTGGAACGGCGCGCGGCGGTACGGGTCAAGCAGTTGTCCGGCGGGGAGCGGCGCCGGCTCGACCTGGCCCTGGCGCTGCTCGGTGACCCCGAGGTGCTGTTCCTGGACGAGCCGACCACCGGGCTGGACGCCGAGGGCCGCCGGGACACCTGGGACCTGGTGCGGACCCTGCGGGACGCGGGCACGACCGTGCTGCTCACCACGCACTACCTGGAGGAGGCCGAAGGCCTCGCCGACCGGCTGGCGATCCTGCACGAGGGACGCATCGCCGCCGCGGGAAGTCCCGCCGAGGTGACGGCCGCTCAGCCCTCCCGGATCTCCTTCGAGCTGCCTCCCGGCTACTTCCTGGGCGACCTTCCGCCGCTCGACTCCCTGGGCGTGTGCGGCCACGAGACGGACGGCCGTCTCGTACGGCTGCGTACGCGGGAGTTGCAGCGGACCGCCACGGAACTGCTGCTCTGGGCCCGGCGGGCCGGTCTCGGACTGCGCCGCCTGGACGCGCGGTCGGCCTCCCTGGAGGAGGCGTTCCTCGGGATCGCGCGGGAGGCCTCCGCCGGGGAGGCGGCCACGCGCGGTTCCTCCGCGCCGAAGGAAACGGAGTACGTCGTATGACCAGCGCCCTCACCTCCGGGACGGCCCGCGCCCGGGGCGGCCCCAGCACCGCGCTGAGCCGCATGACCGCACTCGCCCGCGCCGAACTGACCCTGTTCGTACGGAGCAGGAGCACCCTCGTCGCCGCCGTCTTCGTCCCGCTGGTACTGCCGTTCAGCCTCCGCTCGGCGGCCGGGCAGATGGACCTGGAGGACACCGGGCTCACCGTGGGGCTCGTCATGCTGCCCGCCGCCATCGGCTTCTCGCTGCTGTTCGCCGTGTACTCCACGCTCGTCGGTGTGTTCGTCGCCCGGCGCGAGCAGCTCGTCCTCAAGCGGCTGCGCACCGGTGAACCGCGGGATGCGGAGATCCTCGCCGGGGCGGCGCTGCCCGCCCTCGCCACGGGCCTGGGGCAGTCGCTGATCCTGACGGCCGCCTGCACGGTCCTGCTGCACGTCCCCGCACCGCACGCCCCGCACCTCGCCGTGCTCGGACTGCTGCTGGGACTGGCGCTGTGCCTGACCCTGGCGGCGGTCACGGCCGGACTCACCCGCACCGCGGAGAGCGCCCAGGTCACCTCGATCCCGCTGATCATGGTGTCGGCGGTGGGCTCGGGGACGGCCGTCCCGCTGGAGGTCCTGCCCGACCGGCTGGCCCACCTGTGCGAACTGCTGCCGCTGACACCGGCGATCACACTGGTGCGCGGCGGCTGGACCGGCGAGCTGAGCGGATACGAGGTCCTGCGGGCCCTGGCCGTCGCGCTGGTCTGGCTGGCACTGGCGGTGTTTGCTGTACGGCGGTGGTTCCGCTGGGAACCACGCCGCTGAGCAGGGGAACGGGCCGGACGCCGGGCGCGGGGGTGGGCGCCATGCCGGACACCGGGACCGCCGACCTGCCGGGGCCGCCCCCGGCGCCGGGCACGGGGTACGGCCCGGCACGGGGTGCGCGGACGGGTGCGGCTCCGGGTGCGGTGACGCGCGCGGCTCCGGGTGCGGTGAAGGAACGGACGGACAGGAGGCGCACGGTGTTCGACGGCATCCGCCGGTGGCAGCGGCGGCAGTGGCGGGAGCGCAGCAAGGCGGAACGCGTCGAGCTGCACAGTGTGATCACCCTGTGCGCGGCGGAGTGGGTGTTCATGCTCACCTGGCTGGTCCTGCCGGTCGCCGCGGGAGTGCGGCACCGGCCGCTGCCGCTCGTGCTGGCGGGGCTGACGCTCCTCGCCGGCGTGCTCCAGTGCGTGGCGGCCAACCGGCTGGCCCGGCCCTCCTTCGGCCACTACCTGGGCCGCGAGCGGCTGCCCGGACGCGCGCTGGCCCCCTCGCTCGGCCTGCTGGCGGCCGCCCTCGCCCTGCCCCTCGTGCTGACCGCCCTCGGGGCACTCGCACCGTGGACGGCCCGGCTCGCCCTCGGCGCGGGTCTGGTGTCGTTCGGCCTGGTGTACGCGCTGCTCGTCCCCGTCCCGGTGTTCCTGCGCCGCGCCGCCGTGGTGGGGCCGGTCCTCATGGCGGCGGACGCGCTCGCCGTCCGCAGCGTCCCCGACGTCCTGATGGTGGGTCTGCTGGTCGTCTTCGCCACCGGCTTCTCCCTGCTGGCCGCGCGCTGCGGCGCGTGGACCCTGTCGGTGCTGTGGGAGGCCGAGCGGTCCCGCGAGACCGAGGCGCGGCTCGCCGTGGCCGAGGAACGGCTGCGGTTCGGGCGGGACCTGCACGACGTCCTGGGCCGCAATCTCGCGGTGATCGCGCTGAAGGCGGAGCTGGCCGTGCAGTTGGGCCGGCGCGGGCGGCCCGAGGCGGTGGAGCAGATGACCGAGGTGCAGCGACTGGCTCAGGAGTCCCAGCGCGAGGTCCGCGCGGTGGTGCGCGGGTACCGGGAGGCCGACCTCGGCGCGGAACTCGCCGGTGCCCAGGGCGTGCTGACCGCGGCGGGCATCGACTGCGCCGTCACCGGCCCGGCCGGCGGCCTCCCCGCCCCGGTGCAGTCCGCGCTGGGCTGGGTGGTCCGCGAGGCCGCCACCAACGTGCTGCGCCACGGTGACGCCCGGCAGTGCGCGATCTCCCTGCGCGTGGAGGGCGGCCGGGCCGAACTGACGGTCGAGAACGACGGGGTGCCCGATGCCCCGGCGGCCGCCCGGCCGGGCTCCGGACTCGCCGGACTGCGCGAACGCCTCGCGGCCCTCGACGGCCTGCTGCGGGCGGGCCCGGCGGGCACCGGCCGCTTCCGTCTGACCGCCGAGGTGCCCCTGCCGCCCGCCGCCGTGCCGGGGCCCTGCGGCCCGGTGCACGAGACCACCCCCCTGAGCGAGGTCACCCCATGACGACGCCACCGGTTCCCGTCCGGCTGCTGCTGGCCGACGACGAGCACCTCATCCGGGGCGCGCTGGCCGCGCTGCTCTCGCTGGAGGACGACCTGCGGGTCGTCGCGGAGGCGGCGAGCGGGCCCGAGGCCCTGGCGATGGCCCGGGCGCACGAGCCCGACGTCGCCGTCCTGGACCTGCAGATGCCGGGCGCCGACGGTGTGAAGGTCGCCACATCCCTGCGCGCGGAGCTGCCCGGCTGCCGGGTGCTGATCGTGACCAGCCACGGGCGGCCCGGGCACCTGAAGCGGGCGCTCGCGGCGGGGGTGCGCGGCTTCGTCCCGAAGACCGTCAGCGCGCAGCGCCTCGCCGAGATCATCCGCACCGTCCACGCCGGGAACCGCTACGTCGACCCGGAGTTGGCCGCCGACGCGATCTCCGCCGGGGACTCCCCGCTGACCGCGCGCGAGGCGGAGGTGCTGGAGCTGGCCGCCGACGGCGCACCGGTCACGGAGATCGCCGAGCGGGCCGCGCTCTCCCCCGGAACCGTCCGGAACTACCTGTCGTCGGCCGTGACGAAACTGGGCGCGGAGAACCGGCACGCGGCAGTACGGCTCGCACGGGAGCGAGGTTGGGTATAGTTGCTCTCGCGCCACGGCGCAACGCGGACGTAGCTCAGTTGGTAGAGCGCAACCTTGCCAAGGTTGAGGTCGCGAGTTCGAGCCTCGTCGTCCGCTCCGCACGAAGAAGCCCCCCGGTCACCGCCGGGGGGCTTCTTCGTGCGCGGGGCCCCGGGGCCTAGGTCCTGTCGTCACATTCCCGTCGTCCGCCCGGAGGGCGGGCCTCGCGGCGTCAGGTGCGTGCTCTCGGCGTGCCGGGCCCTGACCCTCGTACTGGACGTACTCGGGTCTGGGCCCGGTGCGGCGAGAGTGCGTGCATGGCGTCGCGATGCAGGCGGGAATGTGACGACAGGACCTAGGACAGGACCGAGGACCAGCTCGTCCCGGTCAGCCGCTCGTACGCCTCCACGTACTTGCCGCGGGTCGCCTCCACCACCTGCTCGGGCAGCGGCGGCGGGGGCTGCTCGCCCGTGCGGTCCCAGCCGGACTCGGCCGAGGTCAGCCAGTCCCGGACGAACTGCTTGTCGTACGACGGCTGCGCGCGCCCCGGCTGCCACTGGTCGGCCGGCCAGAAACGCGAGGAGTCGGGCGTGAGCACCTCGTCGGCGAGCACGAGGGTCTCCCCGTCGTAGCCGAACTCGAACTTGGTGTCGGCGAGGATGATCCCCCGTTCCCGGGCGATGTCCCGGGCCCGGCCGTAGACGGCGAGGGTCGCCTGGCGCAGCTGGGCGGCCGTCTCGGCGCCGGTCTGCCGGGCCACCTCCTCGTAGGAGACGTTCTCGTCGTGCTCGCCGACCTCCGCCTTGGTGGCCGGGGTGAAGATCGGCGCGGGCAGCTCGGAGCCGTCGACCAGGCCTTCGGGCAGGGCCAGGCCGCACACCGTGCGGGAGGCCTTGTACTCGGCCAGGCCGGAGCCGGTGAGGTAGCCGCGGGCCACGCACTCCACCGGGACCATCCGCAGCGACTTGCAGACGAGGGTGCGCCCGGCCCAGTCGGCGGGGGCGCCCTCGGGGACCTCGGTGCTGATGACGTGGTGGGGGACGAGGTCGGCGAGGCGGTCGAACCACCACAGGGAGAGCTGCGTGAGGATGCGGCCCTTGTCGGGGATCTCCGTGGGCAGTACCCAGTCGTAGGCGGACATGCGGTCGCTGGCGACCATCACGAGGTCGCCCGCCTCGTTCTGGTACAGCTCGCGCACCTTGCCGGTGTGCAGATGCACCAGGCCCGGAACCTGGATCGGCTCGGGCTTTTCGACGAATCCGGACACGGTTCCTCCCCGTGGTTCTGTCCAATGGCTCGATTCTCCCGTATCGGACACGGGCCGTGGACAGCGGGTGGACGGCGGCGCCGGGGCGGCGCGTCGGCGGGCCGTCAGCGAGCCGGCGGAGGACCGGCAAGGGGCCGGAGGCGGGCCGGAGGCGGGCCGGAGGCGGGCCGGAGGCGGGCCGGAGGCGGGCCGGAGCCGGGTCAGTCACGCTTGCAGATGCGGTCCAGGAGGTTGGCGGTGGCGCGCTGGATCCGGGGGTCCACGTGGCCGGGACGGTCCAGCGCCGGTGACCAGGCGAAGGTCCCGGACGCGAAGACCAGGGCGCCCGAGGGGGCCCGGTACAGGGACGTCTCCTGGTGGCGCGGGGCGCCCTCGCTGTCGGTGTACGGGGAGTGCGCGAGCAGGATGCGGTCCTGGTGGTCGGGGAGCGGGGTGCGCGGGAAGTAGCGGTCCGCCTCCCCGGCGACCAGTCCCTCGATCCCGTCGCCCTCCCGCGCCCCGGTGGCCTCCCACAGCCAGTGCCCGGCGTTGCGCACGATCAGCGGGTGCGGCTCGGGGACCCGGCCCGCGTACTGGATGCCGACCACTTGCTGCTCGGGCCGGTCGATCTCCCGCCACAGCACCGGCCTGCCGGGACCCTTGCGTTTGCGGCAGGTCAGCAGGCGGTCCGGGACCCCGGCCGGGGACGGGCCCAGCTCGACCTGCCAGTACATGGTGTTGGCGGAGAGGAAGACCAGGGAGGTGCCGTGCTCGCGGGCGAGTTCGACGGTACGGCGCATCGGGACCGACCAGTACTCGTCGTGGCCGGGGAAGACCAGGCCGCGGTATCGGGTGGGGTCGACGCGGCCGGCGTGCAGGTCGCGGGCGTCGGCGTAGGCGAGGTCGTAGCCGTAGCGCTCGGCCCAGCGGATGAAGTCGTAGGCGTGGCCGACGTGCAGCGGCAGGCCCGCGCCCGCGTAGGGCCGGTCGAAGGAGACCGTGGTCGCCGCGTCGGCCTCGCCGAGCAGCCGGCCCTCCTCGTCCCAGGCGTGGTAGAGGCTGGCTCCCGTGCGGCCGTCCTCCGGGTACAGGTTGTAGGCCTGCCAGGTGACGTCGGGCAGCAGCAGGAGCAGGTCCGCCGGATGGCTGTCGCGGACCGTGAAGGGGATGTGCGAGCGGTAGCCGTCGGCGGTGGTCAGCACGGCGACGTACGCGCCGATGCTCCAGTACGACGGGATCTGCAGCCGCCAGGACAGCCACCAGTGGTGGCAGGACACGGTGCGGTCGGCGGTGAGCGGCGGGGGCTGGACGATGCCGGAGAGCCGCGGACTGGTGGTGATCTTGGCGGCGCCGTCGCCGCCGTAGTGCCCGATGCGGTAGACGTCGACGCCGAACTCCTGCGGCGGGTCCACGGTGATGTGGAAGTCGATCGCCTCGCCGGGGGTGACGGCGCCGGTGGAGGCGAAGCCCTTGATCTGGCGGTGGACGTCGTCGGCCGAGCGGAGACCGCCTCCGCCGGCGCGGGGGGCCGGGATGCGGGGCGCGCCGCCCGGCGCGGACTGCGGGGCCGGGTCCACGTACCAGGGGACGACGTGGCCGGTGTCGTCGAAGTACGTCTCGCTGCCGCGCAGCCAGGGGACGGGGCCCTGGCCGAACGGGTCCGTGACGGCGTGCGCGAGTGCTCCCGACTCCCAGCGGCGGACACGGTCCGGTCCCATGGCTGTCCCCCTCCCTCGTGCCCCCGTGCTCGGCGTGGCGGTGCGGATGTCTCGTCCGGGGCGGCTGTACGGCGGTGCGGATGTGCGGTGGGGGCGGTGTGCCCCGGGGCGGATGCCGGTCGGCGGTGCGGCCGGACGTGACTGCGCGGCTGTCGTATGTCGTACGCGCTTGCCACGTGCGCGGTCGGTCCCAGCACATCACATAACGCGCGCATGTTGTCACTACTCGTTGTGAATTGACCGAAAGTGGAAGGAGTGGATCCGGTAGCTCCTCCTCCGGATCGGCACCGGCCGGGCTCAGGCCAGCCGTACGGGCTTTTCCGGACGTATGCCCGCATCGACGAGCCAGGTCCGCAGCGGGAGCGGGTCACCGTCCTCGACGAGGGCGAGGACCTTGGGGCCGAGGTCGGCGGCTCTCTCCCCGTCGATCAGGAGGGTGGGGCCGTCGAGCCAGTCGAGGCCCGGAGTGGCGCCCGCGGTGTCCATCGCGGCACAGCAGACCATCGCGGTGACATGGTCGGCGAGGAGTTCACGGCCGGTGCGCGGCGGCTGGAGGGGGAACAGGGGCAGCGCACCCTCGTCCCAGGGGAGCGTGCCGGGGGCCTGGCCGGCCGCTTCCGCCGGATCCGGCCGGGCCGCGGGCGCGGTGGCCTCCTCGCGGGCCAGTTCCGCGCTGAGGCCCGCGGCGAGCGCGGCGCTCCGCTCCGTGCCCAGGCCGGTCTCCTCGTCCGCCTCCCGGGCCTCGGTATCGGTGTGGGCCGCGGCCCATGCCGGGTGCGGGTCCTGTTCCCGCCGGGCCCCGGCCGGGGGGTGCGCCCGGCTCGCGCCGCTCTCGTCCTGCGCGTCCGCCGCGTCTCCCGCGGCGGAAAGGGTGCGGGGCCGGTGGGCGGACAGGTGGTCGAGCACACGGGCCAGGGTCGCGCCGTGCGCGTCGGTGGCCGGGGAGTCCGGGGAACGGCTGACGCCCAGCATGTCCAGGACGCGGTGCAGCCGGGCGGCGTCCGTGCGCCATTTGCGGTCGACGACCTCGTCCGGGTAGTCCTGCCAGTCCACCGGCGCCCAGTCCGGGCCGCGCTCGGCCGGCCCGCCGTGGAAGAGCCGCGCGGCCAGGAGCGAGGCGGCCTCGTCGACCGTGCCGGGTTCCTCCAGCAGATCGCAGGCGGGCCGCTCGCCGAGCCGGGAGGTGAAGCCCTCGGCCAGACGGTCCCGGCGGGACAGCTCCGTGAGTGCCGCGACGACGCCCGCGTCCAGCCGGGACGGCCAGCGGCCCATGCGCCAGGCGGGCAGCGCGACCCGGGTCAGCAGCCGGTCCCAGCCCGCGTACGCCAGGCCCACCTGCTCCTGGGCGACGATGCGCAGACCGTAGTCCACAGCCTGTGCGCGCTCGGCGGCGGCGGCCGCCACGCCCCGCTCCATCTGGGCCGCGTCCTCCCGGCAGCCGCGCAGCATCAGGCGGGCCACCCAGCCGACGCCCGCGCACACCACGTGGGAGAGGGGACACCGGCCGGCCGTCGAGGCGGCGGCCACCGCCGCGTCCAGCCCGCGGACGAAGCGGCGGGCCGCGGCTATGTCCGGATGCGCCGAGGGGCCCGTACCGGCCACCACGGGGGCGAGGACGGCCCGCAGCTCGCCGACGCGCATCCACCACAGGAACGGGGAGCCGATGACGAGGACGGGCGCCGCCGCACGGCGCGGACGGCCCGCGGACGGCCCGCTCACCGCGTCCGGCTCGTCCCGGTCGCTCCCCGCGGGAGGCCTGTGGGCCGGATGGGTGCGGTCCTCCAGCCAGCTGTCGCAGTCCGGGGTGAGCGCTATGGCGGACGGGACGGGCACATCCAGCCGGTCGGCCAGGTCGCGCACCATGCGGTACAGGTCCGGGGCCGACTCCTCCGGGACCGGGACCGTCGGGCTCATGGCGGGGCGTGCGCGGGCGACGACCAGCCCGACGCCCGCGGCGGCGAGCAGGACGACGACGGCGACGGCGCCCACCACCCACCTCGCGAGGTCCCAGCCCCGGCCCACGAGATGGCCGGTGGAACCGCCCGCGAGCAGGATCACCGCAGCGGCCGCGGGCAGCAGGGCCACGGCCAGCGCCCGGCCGCGGACGCGCAGCACGGCCAGCGCCCGGGAGCGCGCCGACAGCGCGCCGACCTCCACACCGGTTCCGGTCACGACCTGACGTCACCCCCTCCCGTCTGTCCTGGACTGCCCTGTGTTGCCCACTCCCCCACTGTGGCACCCGCCACTGACATCGCAATGCCGGTGGGCCAAGTGCCGGAACGCTTGCGCCGCACCCTAGTTGGGGGCTGGGCCCACGTCAGCCGGATGGGGCATTGCTCACTCGATGGAATGGCTTTGGTCAGAGGTGGATGACACACAGCAAAGGTCAGGCCCCGGATCCTGTCCGGGGCCTGACCTTGGGAGACACCGCGCCTTACGCGCCGGCCGCCGCCTTCGCGGCGATGTCCGTACGGTGCTGGGAACCGTCGAGGCGGACGCGGCCGACGGCGGCGTACGCCCGCTCGCGGGCCTCGGTCAGGTCCTTGCCCGTGGCCGTGACGGACAGGACCCGGCCGCCCGCGCTCAGCACGGCGTCCCCGTCGCGCCGGGTGCCGGCGTGCAGCACGTACGCGTGCGGGGCGTCCTGGGCGGCCACCTCGTCGAGGCCGGTGATCGGGTCACCGGTGCGCGGGGTGCCGGGGTAGTTGTGGGAGGCGACGACCACCGTGACGGCCGCGTCGTCGCTCCACCGCAGGGGCGGCAGGTCGGCGAGGGTTCCGGTGGCCGCGGCCAGCAGGACGCCCGCGAGGGGGGTCCGCAGGCGGGCCAGCACCACCTGGGTCTCGGGGTCGCCGAAGCGGGCGTTGAACTCGATCACCCGGACACCGCGGCCGGTGAGCGCGAGACCGGCGTAGAGCAGCCCGGAGAACGGGGTGCCCCGGCGGCGCATCTCGTCGACGGTGGGCTGCAGCACGCTCTGCAGCACGTCGTCCACCAGCTTGGGGTCGGCCCAGGGCAGCGGGGAGTACGCCCCCATGCCGCCGGTGTTCGGGCCCTCGTCGCCGTCCAGGGCGCGCTTGAAGTCCTGGGCGGGCTGGAGCGGCAGCACCGTCTCGCCGTCGGTGACGGCGAACAGGGAGACCTCGGGGCCGTCGAGGAACTCCTCGATCACCACCCGGTCGCAGGCGGCGGCGTGCGCGCGGGCGGCCTCCACGTCGTCGGTGACGACGACGCCCTTCCCTGCGGCGAGTCCGTCGTCCTTGACGACGTAGGGGGCGCCGAAGGCGTCGAGCGCGTCGTCGACCTCCTTCGCCGTGGTGCAGACGTAGGACCGGGCGGTGGGGACACCGGCGCCCGCCATCACGTCCTTGGCGAAGGCCTTGGAGCCCTCGAGCCGCGCCGCCTCCCCGGACGGGCCGAAGACCGGGATGCCGGCCTCGCGCACGGCGTCGGCGACCCCGGCGACCAGCGGCGCCTCGGGCCCGACGACCACGAGGCCGGCACCGAGCCGGGTGGCGAGCGCGGCGACGGCCGCACCGTCGAGGGCGTCGACCGGGTGCAGCTCGGCGACCTCGGCGATGCCGGCGTTGCCGGGCGCGCAGTGCAGCGCGGTGACATCGGGGTCGAGGGACAGGGAACGGCACAGGGCGTGCTCACGAGCGCCGCTGCCGATGACGAGGACCTTCACGGGGTCAGCCTAACGGCAGAGCACCGCACCGCTTTGTGCGGGTTGCCGAGAGGACCGGGAGGATCTGCTCGTACGTTCATCCGAAACGGCCTCCGCGGACCTCCTCGGAGCCTGCCCCGGGACCTCCCGAGGCTTCCCGGGGACCTCCTACGGGGTCGGCCTCCGAGGGAGCCCTGCCGCCGCCACTCCTCCTTCGCCGCCGTGCCGCAACCGGTCAGCGGCCGCTGAGCGGCTACTCCGTCGGGTATTCCTCCACCACGGTCGCGCCCAGCTCCCGCACGATCAGGTCGTGGCCGGACAGGGCGGTCTCGTCGAGGTCGGGGTCGTCGTCCTCGGGGATGTCGTCCTCGGGGGCCACGGGGGCGGGCTCGGGCGCGGGAGCCCTGCCGGGCCGGGCCGTGGCGGCCGGGCCTGCGGCGGGACCGGAGGCCCCCCGTGCCGCCGGAGACCGGTCGGTGGCCGGGGCACCGGGACCGGGAGCCGGGGGCGCGGCCTGGGGAGCCGCCGCACGCGGCGGGGCCGCGACACCACCCGGGTGGGCACCGCCACCGCCGTAACCGCCGCCCGTGGATCCGCCGCCGTAGCCGCCACCGCCTCCGAACGCGCCGGAGGACTGGGGCGCGGGGGCGCCGCCGCCCGTCGGGTCGACGACCGCCTCGATCTTCCACTGGACGTTGAACTGCTCGGCCAGCGCCTGCCGCAGCACGTCCTCGCTGCCGCTGCTCGCGAAGTTGTCCCGGGCGCCCGCGTTGACGAAGCCGACTTGGAGGGTGGTGCCGTCGAAGCCCGTGACCTGGGCGTTCTGGCTGAGCAGGATCCAGGTGAAGCGGCGGCGGTTCTTCACCGCCTCCAGGATGTTCGGCCACAGCTGGCGCGGGTCGAGCCCACCGCCCACCGGGCCGGGAGCGGCTGCCGGGGCGGCCGGACCAGCCGGGGCAGCGGGGGCAGCGGGGGCGCCGGTCGCACCGCCCGCGCCCGCCTGGACGCCCGCCGGAGCCGCCGCCGGGCCGGGCCCGGCCGCGGGCTGTCCGCCGCCCGGGGAGGCCGCCGTGGGCCACCCTCCGGGCCGTCGGCCACCGGCACCGGCCGGGGCGGCCGTGGGCCAGGCCCCGGGCGCGCCCTGCCCGGGCGCCGCGGCGGGGGCAGCCGCCGGGGCCGCGGGGGGCGGGGGTGCGGCGGGCGCGGCTCCGGGCGCGGGCGCCTCCTGGTCCCGGTCACCGGCGGGGGGCGCGGCCGGCCCCTGGGGCACCGGCGCCGCGCTCCGCGGGCCGGGCTCCGCGGCTCCGGCTCCCACCGGCGCGGGGCCCCCCGGAGTCACCGCAGCGCCCTCCGGCCCCCCCGGTGTGCCGGGCGCGCCCTGGCCTCCGGGAGCCCGGACCGCCGCCCGGACCGCCGCTGCGCCGCCGCCGTGCGCCTCGGGTCCGGGCACGTAGCCCATCGCGGGGGCGCCCGCTCCTGTGCCGAAGCTCACCCCCCGCTCGATCCGGTCGAGGCGGGCCATCACGGACCGCTCGTCGCCGTACGCGGCGGGCAGCAGCACGCGGGCGCAGATCAGCTCGAGCTGGAGACGGGGCGAGGTGGCGCCGCGCATCTCGGTCAGGCCCTCGTTGACCAGGTCGGCGGCGCGGCTCAGCTCGGCGGCGCCGAAGGACCGCGCCTGGGCCTGCATGCGCTCGATCACGTCGGCGGGGGCGTCGATGAGCCCCTTCTCGGCCGCGTCGGGCACGGCGGCCAGGATCACCAGGTCCCGCAGCCGCTCCAGCAGGTCGGCGACGAAGCGCCGCGGGTCGTTGCCGCCCTCGATGACGCGGTCGACGACCTCGAAGGCACCGGAGCCGTCCCCGGAGGAGAACGCCTCGACGACCGAGTCGAGCAGCGAACCGTCGGTGTACCCGAGGAGGGAGGTGGCCATGGCGTACGTCACACCGGCATCCCCCGCACCGGCGAGCAGCTGGTCCATGACGGACATGGAGTCACGCACGGAGCCCGCACCGGCCCGCACGACCAGCGGGAGCACGCCCTCCTCGACGGGGATGTCCTCCTTCCGGCACACCTCGCCCAGGTAGTCCCGCAGGGTTCCCGGCGGGACCAGCCGGAAGGGGTAGTGGTGGGTCCGCGAGCGGATCGTCCCGATGACCTTCTCGGGCTCGGTCGTGGCGAAGATGAACTTCAGGTGCTCCGGCGGCTCCTCCACCACCTTGAGCAGCGCGTTGAAACCGGCCGACGTGACCATGTGGGCCTCGTCGATGATGTAGATCTTGTACCGGCTGCGCGCGGGCCCGAAGAAGGCCTTCTCGCGCAGGTCACGGGCGTCGTCCACACCGCCGTGCGAGGCGGCGTCGATCTCGATGACGTCGATGGAGCCGGGGCCGTTGCGCGCCAGGTCGCGGCACGAGTCGCAGGTGCCGCACGGCGTGGGCGTGGGGCCCTGCTCGCAGTTCAGGCAGCGGGCGAGGATCCGGGCGCTGGTCGTCTTGCCGCACCCGCGCGGACCGCTGAACAGGTACGCGTGATTGACCCGGTTGTTCCGCAGCGCCTGCTGCAGCGGGTCGGTGACATGCTCCTGCCCGATGACCTCGGCGAAGGACTCCGGGCGGTAGCGGCGGTACAACGCGAGAGACGACACGCATACGAGGTTATAGGCGCCCACCGACAACCGGCCCGGACCGCGAGCGCGGCCCGCGGCCACCGCCCCCCGACAACGCGAGCGCCCCCCACGCACCCGCCAGAGCCGACCTACCCTTGCTGCCTTCCGGCCCTGGGGGAGTTCAGTCAGATAGCGCCGCGTGAGGGGCTGCCGAAAGCGTACCCGATCCAGGGGGCGGGGAACGAGTTCGCGAGCACGGCTCCGCGTCATGTAATGTTTCCGGCGGAGGATTCGCCTAGAGGCCTAGGGCGCACGCTTGGAAAGCGTGTTGGGGGCAACCCCTCACGAGTTCGAATCTCGTATCCTCCGCCAGGCTGAAGGCCCGGACCGTACAGACGGTCCGGGCCTTCGTCGTTCATCCGCACCGGCGGCCCGGCCCGATCTCCTTGCGACCGCGCACCGGGCACCGCGCCCCGCTCCCGGGAACGGACCGGAGCCCGGCGCTTCCCGGTCAGGTTCGGGAAGCCGGGCTCACAGGCCCCGGGCTCAGCGGGAGGAGGCGGCGGTGGTGCGGGCCGGCGGTGCCGGCTCCTGCTGCACGGCGTCCGGCCGGGAGGTGCGGTGCACGCGGTGGCGGGGAGCGGTGCGGCGGGGCGGACGGGTCAGGGTGATCTGGCGCACGAGCTGCTGGAAGCAGGCCAGGGACGCCAGTCCCGGCAGGGCCGCCGCCGCCATGTCGACGAGCGTCTTGGGCGCCTGGACGACGCACAGGAGCATCGCGATCGACGAGAAGAGCAGCACCACGCACCACGAGTGGACGGCCCGCCGCCGGTGCAGCGCGGCACGCAGGACGGACAGGGACGCCACCAGCCAGGGCCCGTACACCAGCAGCGGCCACCAGGAGGCGATGCCGTCCTGCATCCGGGCGACGGCCACGAGGCGCAAGGGGTCGTAGGCGACCATGCCGCCGAAGAAGCTCACCGTGGAGGCGGTCACCGCCGCCAGTGCGCCGATGACGTGGCTCGCGGTGCGCACGCCGCTCCTGCGCCTGCGCGGACGGACCTTGCGGTGACCGCGGGAGCCACGCCGCAGGGGAGGGAGTTCCGCCGTGATTTCCTGGAGGTTCTCCAGGGGCGTGTTCGGCGCGCCGGGAGCGGCGTTCCTCGCGCTTTCCGCCGCACCCGCGCTTTCGGGGTCGGCGGCGCTTCCGCTTCTCCGGGCTCTTTCGCCCCTTTCATCCCTTTCGGTGCGTTCGGCGCGTTCGCCCGGTCCGGTTCGATCGGTTCTGCCGATTCGACCGGCTCTTCCTGGGTCCGCGTAATCCGGCGCACCGAAATGATCAGCGGGGCCCGCACGGTCCGTGAAGCCTGCATAATTCGCGGATCCTTCATGATCCGTGAAGCCTGCATGATCCGCGGACCCCGCATGGCCGGCGGAACCGGCATGGGCCGTGGAGCCCGGGTGGCCCGTCGGGTGTTCGGCGGGACGGCCGCCGGCCTGCGTCCATTCCCCCTCCACGGGAGTCCGGGGCGGCTGCCGTTCCATGGCGTCCCGGAGCATGAAGGCCAGTTCCTCGGCAGGGTCCCACGCGGAGTCCGGGGGGACCAGGGGGCCGAGGGTGCCCGAGAAGAACTGCGTCGGGGCCCTGTGGCGACCGGTTCCCCTCCGGGGGCGGGGTTCGTCGAAAACTTCCGGTTCCACATAAGGATAATCAGCGGAATAGTCCGGGCGCCGGCCGATACGTTCGTCATACATGCCGCGGCCCGGCTATTCGGGACGGGCGAAGACGGGACGGCCGTCCGAGCCGACCCACCGGCGGGCCAGGTCGGCTTCCAGCGCACTCATCGCGTCCAGGAAATCCTGTAGCAGCGACTCGGTCGCCTTCAGCGCGGCCGAGTCGCCCCTGGTCAGGTGGGGGTCGGCGGCGGCCTTCGCGTGCACGGGGCCGGGTAGGTAGGTGTAGGGACCCGGCGCCACCGCGTGCCCGGCACTCGTGTCCTCGCGCTCGCGGCCCACGAGCAGACCCAAGTACCCTTCCCTGGATGCCTTAGTCATATCCCACCTAACGCCACCCGACTTCCCCGGATGCGCGGCAAACGGGTGAAGGAATTACCCGATGAGGCCTATATTGTGCGATCGGATGCTTCATAGGTTCAGCCGACGAGATGGGCGTCGCGCGAAGGCTCCTCGGCGGCCGGGTCCCCGTCGAGCGGACGCGTATTCTTTTTGAGCACGGCGACCATGTGCCGACGGCGGCGCAATTCCTCTGTGTCGACCCGCCACATGCGGCATTGATAGGGTGGTACGAGAATGGACCCCGCGGTGCAGGCGGAAGCACACACGACCAGCATCCAAAGGGTTGCATTCCACATTATTTTTTTCTCCCTGGGCGCGGCGGCGCGACACCGGAATAACGCCCTGGAATATGCGAGGTTACGGAAGAGGAACAGAAGTCCTCGGGTGGCCCAATATGAAGCTCGTCTCCGTGCGCGGCCCCATACGACTGGTACCCGACGGGCACGGTCCCGGCCGCGCGATACGACCGGTTCCTGACCGCCACGGTCCCGGCGCGTCGCTCACCGCACCGCGGAACTCACCCGGGCCGCAGGTCGTGCGGCCTGTCCTCCGGCAGGCGATCATCGGGGCATGAACGTCACCCTGCACCTCGCCCAGGACCCCGACGCCGACGCGCTCCTGGGGCGCAGTCCGCTCGCCGCGCTGGTCGGGATGCTGCTGGACCAGCAGATCCCGATGGAGTGGGCGTTCAAGGGGCCGGCGACGATCGCCCACCGCATGGGGACCGACGACCTGGACGCGCACGAGATCGTGGCGTTCGACCCGGAGACCTTCGCCCGGCTGCTGTCGGACAAGCCGGCCGTGCACCGTTACCCGGGCTCGATGGCCAAGCGCATCCAGCAGTTGTGCCACTACCTAGTCGAGCACTACGACGGCGACCCCGAGGCCCTGTGGCGGGACGTGGAGAGCGGTCCGGAACTGCTGCGCCGGCTGGAGGAGCTGCCCGGCTTCGGCAGGCAGAAGGCGCAGATCTTCCTCGCACTGCTGGGCAAGCAGCTGGGGGTCCGGCCCGGGGGCTGGCGGGAGGCCGCCGGGCCGTACGGCGAGGAGAAGGCCTTCCGGTCGGTGGCCGACATCACCGGCCCCGAGTCGCTGGCCAAGGTGCGGGCGCACAAGCAGGAGACGAAGGCCGCCGCGAAGGCGACGAAGTCCGCCGGGAAGTGAGGCGGCGGGCCGCTCCCCGTCAGCCGGACGGCCTACAGCGGTGGCGACCGGGCCGCGCCCGGTCCAAGCATGGACCATGACCGAGCCACCGAGCAGCGGCCCCGGCGGGCCGGGCTACGACGACCGCCACGTCCACGCGAAACGTGACCCGCGCGACCCTCAGCAGCCGTACGGGACGGGGACACCGGGTCCTGGAGGACCGGAAGGCCCCGGCGGCCCGGAAGGCCCCGGCGGGCCCGGTGTCCCTGGAGGACCCGGGAGTCCCGGTGTCCCCGGAGGGCCCGGGGCTCCCGGAGGGCAGGCGGGCCGGGCCACGGCCCCGCCGTACTCCGATCCCCGGTCCGGAGGCCCGCGTTCCGAAGGCCTCCGAACCGAAGCCCCCCGTTCCGAAGGCGCCGGTCCCGAAGGCTCCAGCTACGAGCCACCGCTGGAGGGGCCCCTGCACCACCTCTCCCGTGCCGCCTGGCAGGCGGTCCTCGCCACCGGTGTGGCCGCCCTCGTCCTGGGCATCCTCGTCCTGCTGTGGCCGAGCGCCTCCCTGCTGGCCGCCGGGATCCTCTTCGGCGTCTACCTCGTGGTCAGCGGGGTGCTCCAACTGGTCTCCGCCTTCGGCACCCACAAGTCGACGGCGCTGCGCGTGCTGGCCTTCGCCAGCGGTGCCCTGTCCATCCTGCTGGGCCTGTTCTGCTTCCGCGGCGCGATGCAGTCGATCCTGCTGCTGGCCCTCTGGATCGGCATCGGCTGGCTGATCCGCGGGATCACGCAGACGCTCGCCGCGCTCCACGACCGGACGGCACCGGCCCGCGGCTGGCAGATCTTCCTCGGCATCCTCACCTTCATCGCCGGGATCGTCCTGATCGACTCGCCGCTGGCGTCGGTCGCCGTACTCACCCTCCTCGGCGGCTGGTGGCTGGTCGTGGTCGGCGTGATGGAGATCGTCACCGCCTTCCGCATCCGCGGCCACGCCCGGCACGTCCCGCGCACCGTGTGAACGACGGCGTCAACACGGCGACCACCACCTCCTCCGTGCGGGCGGTTCCACCGGCCGGTGCGATGAGGGTCGTACGTCCACCGGGGAGACAACCGTCGTGAGCACCGTGCCCGCCCGGCACCCCGAGGACCGCGCCGTACGCCGCCCCGCGCGACGTGCGGCGCGGCGGGCTGTCCGGCCGCGCGCCCGGGTCCCGGCTCGGGGACCGGTGTCCGCGCTGCCGCCGGTGGCGGCGCTGGTGCTGGGGCTGTTGCCGGGAGTGCTGCTGGTGCTGGTGCCGCTGCTCGCCCTGGGCGCGCCGGGCGGACACACGACGGCATACCCGGGCCCGGCCATCGGGACGGCACCCGTCGCGAGCCCCGGGCCCGGCACCGCCGGCACCGGGGGCGTGAGCGGAAGCGGGAGCCCGGAGGACGGCGGGGGCCGGCACCCCGGGCCGGGCCCCGGTGGCAGCGGGGGCTGGAGCGGTGCGGGCGGTCAGGGAGGGGGCGCGGCCGAGGAGGAGATCCCCTGTGCGGCCCCGGCCCCCCGGTCGGCGGTGCGCGGGGGCGGACGCGCAGGCGTGCCGCTGCGGCGCGCGCCGCTCACCGCGACGGCCGCGGGCACCGCGGCGGCTTCAGCCGCGGCGGCGGACGGCTGCCGCTCCGGCCGCGTCCGCCCCGCGCCGCCGCTCCCGCCCCACCGTCCGAACGCGCTGCGCTGCGTGGTCCTGCGCTGCTGAGCCGGCCTGGGCCCTGTCGTCAAATTCCCGCCTGCCTCGCGACGCCAGGCCCGCCCTCCGGGCGGACGACGGGTATTTGACGACAGGACCTAGGGCCGCCCCTCCGGGCGGCCCTTGCGCAGGCAGTCAGCCCGACCGGACCCGACCGTCGAGAAAGTGAAGCGCAGCCATGCCCAGCGACCCCTACGCGGTCCTGCGCGCCCTCGTGCGCGCGGAGGCCGCCCGCCGTACCCCTGTCCCCGAGCCTCCGTCCCCGCCCTCGCCACCGCCCGCGCTCTCGCCGTCGCCGTCGCCGTCGCGGGAGCCCGTCACCGGGCCGCACCGCTCCGAGCCGCCCGGCTCCGAGCAGGTCGCCTCCCACCGGGCCCGCGCCGCCACCGGCGAGCCGGAAGGCGACTGAACCCGCGGCTCCTCCTGCGGGCCGGGCGCCGAGGCGTCGGCGCCCGGCCTCACCGCCTACGGCGGGCCGTGCCGAAGAGGGAGCGGGTGATCTCCCTGCCGAGCTGAGTGCCCACCGACCGCGCCAGGGACCGGAACGCCCCGCTGTTGACCACCTGTTCGATGACCGAGGGTTCCTCCGCGGGACCCCGGTCCCGGCTCCCTGCCTGCCCCCGGTCCCGCTCCCCCGCCCCGGCCCCGGTCCCGGCCCCGGAGCGCCGCCCGGCCTCTGCGGCCTCAGCCGCCTGAGCCGCCTGAGCCGCCTGAGCCGCCGTCAGTTTCTCGTACGCCGATTCGCGGTCCACAGCCTGTGCATAACGTTCGTAGAGCGGGGACGCCCGCACCGCGCGGTCCAGACCGGGGCCGTCGACCGGGCCCATCAGGGACTCGGGCGCCCGCAGCCGGGTGACCGCGACGGGGGTCGGCGCACCGCTCTCGCTGAGCACCGTCACCACCGCCTCGCCGATGCCGAGCCCGGTCAGGACCTCCTCCAGGTCGTAGGCCGAGTCCGGGAAGGTCTTCACCGTCGCCTTCAGGGCCTTCTGGTCGTCCGGGGTGAAGGCGCGCAGGGCGTGCTGGACGCGGTTGCCGAGCTGGCCGAGGACGTCCGCGGGGACGTCCTTCGGGGTCTGGGTCACGAAGAAGACGCCGACGCCCTTGGAGCGGATGAGACGCACGGTCTGCGTGATCGACTCCAGGAACGCCTTCGAGGCGTCGTCGAAGAGCAGGTGCGCCTCGTCGAAGAAGAACACCAGCTTGGGCCTGCCCGCGTCACCGACCTCCGGCAGGTCGTGGAAGAGGTCGGCCAGCAGCCACATCAGAAAGGTCGAGAAGAGCCGCGGCCGGTCCTGCACGGCGGGCAGTTCGAGGACGGAGACGACGCCGCGGCCGTCGCCCGCCGTGCGCAGGAACTCGCTCGTGTCGAACTCCGGCTCGCCGAAGAAGTCCGCCATGCCCTGCGCCTCGAACGCGGTCAGGGACCGCAGGATCACCCCGGCGGTGGCGGTCGACAGGCCGCCGATGCCCCGCAGTTCCTGCTTCCCCTCCTCGGAGGTGAGGAAGGCGACCACCGCCCTGAGATCCTTGAGGTCGATCAGCTCCAGGCCCTTGGTGTCGGCGTAGTGGAAGATCAGGCCGAGCGACTGCTCCTGGGTCCGGTTGAGTTCGAGGACCTTGGACAGCAGGACCGGGCCGAAACTGGTGACGGTCGCGCGCAGCGGCACACCGTGTCCCACCCCGCCCAGCGCGTAGAACTCGGCGGGGAGAGAGGCCGGGGCCCACTCCTGGCGCACCTCGGCGGCCCGCGACCTGATCCGGTCGTCCGCCACGCCGGGCGCCGAGATACCGGACAGGTCGCCCTTGATGTCGGCGAGGAAGACGGGCACGCCCTGCGCCGAGAGCTGTTCGGCGACGAGCTGGAGCGTCTTGGTCTTGCCGGTGCCGGTGGCGCCGGCGACCAGCCCGTGGCGGTTGAGCATCGCCAGCGGTATGCGGATCCGCGCGCCGGGCAGACAGTGGCCGTCCTGGACGAGGGCTCCCAGTTCGAGGACGGGACCGGTGAAGGCGTAGCCGGAGGCGATCTGCCGGGCGCCGGGCGGGAGCGCCGGGTCGTTCCCCGCTGTCCCCGGCGCGGTCTCGCTGTCGCTCATCTCAAGCCCCTGTTCAGCCCCTGTTCCCGATTCGCCCGGTTTGCCGCGGCATTTCCAGCGTGGCACTGCGCTGCCGAGGCTGCGCCCGGAAGCCCCGGGCCGGTAGGCTTTCCGTGTGATCTTCAAGCGCATCGGAAACGGCCGGCCGTACCCCGACCACGGCCGGGAGAGCACCCGGCAGTGGGCGGACGTCGCGCCGCGCCCGGTCCGCCTCGATCAGCTCGTGACGACCAAACAGCAGCTCGACCTGGAAACCCTGCTGGCGGAGGACTCGACCTTCTACGGCGACCTCTTCGCGCACGTCGTGAAGTGGCAGGGCGACCTCTACCTGGAGGACGGCCTGCACCGCGCGGTGCGGGCGGCGCTGCAGCAGCGTCAGGTGCTGCACGCGCGCGTACTCGAGCTGGGCTGAGCCGAGCACCCGCCCCGGGCTCGACAGGCCGCGCGCGCCGGGCCGTACGCCCGCGCGGGCCGGTCCGGGCTTCCCGGCGGGCAGAGCCGGGCGGACAGGCCGGTCCGCCCCCCCAGAAGCACCAGGCAGAACCCGCGGACGGGCGGATCCGCCCCGCCGTCGCGGCCTGACGGGTAACGGTTCGGACCTGTAACGGCTTGGACCTTTCGGGTTCTACTGGGCGATATCCAATGATCATCTAGTAGGAATCGCCGCCCCGGCGCACTACGCTGCGCCCATGAGCATGCTGACTCCCCCCGGCATGGGCGGGAAGTACCGGATCACGGGGAACAAGTACCCGCGGATGCGCCGGCCCCGGCGGCACGGCAGGCTCGTGTTCGTGGCCGCCGCCTCCGTCGTCGTCCTGGGGGTGACCGGCTGGGGCACGCTGCAGCTCATCGACGTCTTCACCGGGAGCGACACCAAGGCCTCGGCGGCCGGCACCAGGACGCACTGCGCGACCGGTGCCGCGGCCCGGTCCGGTCCCTCCCCTGCGGCCTCCGCCCGGACGCTGCCCAAGCCGGGCGCGATCACGGTCAACGTCCTCAACGCCACGCCGCGCGGCGGGCTGGCCAAGCAGACCGCGGACGAGCTGAAGAAGCGCGGCTTCCGTATCGGTCACGTGGGCAACGCGACCAAGGAGTTCGACAAGAAGGTCAAGGGTGCCGGGCTGCTGCTCGGTCCCGCGTCGGCCCGCGACACCTCGCTGCCCGTGCTCGCCACCCAGCTCCCGGGGGCCGGGAGCCGTACCGACACCCGCAAGGGCACCGACCTCGACCTGATCATCGGCGACGGGTTCAAGCAGCTGGCGTCGCAGCCGGCGGCCGAGAAGGCACTGGCCGCCCTGGCCGCCCCGCGGACCGCGGCCGGCACCCCGCAGAAGGGGTGCTGAGGCGGGCGGGCGGCTGCCCGCCCGTGCCCCGGCCGCCGGTTACTCGGCCGCCCCGTACATCCGGTCGCCCGCGTCGCCCAGGCCCGGGATGATGTAGCCCTGCTCGTTCAGGTGTTCGTCGACCGACGCGGTCACGACCGTCACCGGCGTGCCCGCGAGGTCGCGTTCCATGACCGCGACGCCCTCGGGGGCGGCCAGCAGCACCACCGCCGTCACGTCGTCGGCGCCGCGCTTGATCAGCTCCTGGATCGCCGCGACCAGCGTGCCCCCGGTGGCGAGCATCGGGTCGAGGACGTACACCTGACGGCCGGAGAGGTCCTCCGGCATGCGCGTGGCGTACGTCGAGGCCTGCAGCGTCTCCTCGTTGCGGATCATGCCCAGGAAGCCCACCTCGGCGGTCGGCAGCAGCCGCACCATGCCGTCCAGCATGCCGAGTCCGGCGCGCAGGATCGGCACCACCAGCGGGCGCGGGTGGGAGAGCTTGACGCCGGTGGTCTGCGCGACCGGCGTGGAGATGTCGACCTGCTCGGTCCGCACGTCCCGCGTCGCCTCGTAGGCGAGCAGGGTGACCAGCTCGTCGGCGAGCCGGCGGAAGGTCGCGGAGTCGGTGCGCCGGTCGCGCAGCGTGGTGAGCTTGTGGGCGACCAGGGGGTGGTCGACGACGTGGAGACGCATGTGCCAACAGTAACCGGGCGGCGGCACCCGCCCGCCCGCCACCGTCCTCGCGCCGGCGGCCGCCGCACCGGCCCGGTCCCGCGCCGCCGTGGCATCAAACCCGCCGTCCGGGGGAAGGCGGGAGGGACGGACTGGGGTGGTGGACCGATGCCTGACCGGCGATCCCGCAAGCATCCGTCACCGGGCGAGCGGCCCGGGGGGACGGACGAGACGGAGACCACGGCTGCCGCGGCGACCGCGAGGGCCGCGGCCGACGCGGCGGGCGGGAGCGGCCGGGAGCAGGGCGGCCCCCGGCGCACCGGCACCCGCCGGGACACCGGCTCCCGCACCGGCCCAGGCATCGGCCCCGACGCGGGCACCGGCTCGGACCAGGACCCGGACGGGGAGCGCCGTCGGCGCCGGGCCCAGTTCCTGCGCGATCTCGCCGAGGCCCGTGAACTGCGCGACCGCGTCCAGCCCCGGCGGGCCAAGGCCGCCCGCCTGCGGCACGCGATGCGCATGCGCACGTTCCGCTGGTAGACCGCGCGGACCGGCGGCCCCGGGCCGCACCGGACGGCGCCTGGAGGACCGCGGAACACACCGGGGAGGCGGGGAAGAAAGGAAAGGCGCGCCGACGTTCCGAGGTGGGCCTGCGTGGCCGTGGGCCAAAGCCGCGTACGATCCGCAGGTGGCGGCAACGAGTGCGCTGGTGAGTCCTTTACCGACGAGCCGCAAAACTGCCGGACACAGGGAGCCGAAGACGTCCCCTGAGCGCCTTGTTTCTGCCACGATTCCGAGTGGGTGGGGCTCGGAGCCCAGCTCTTCCCGCCCAGAACCTCCGCCGGGGGGACCCCCAACCGGCACGCCTATGACCAGTGGGAGAGTCACGGTGTACTTCGCCGCACTGCTCGCGCGCACCGAAGACGGGTGGGAAGCGAGCGACACGGAGCTCGACGATGTGGAGACGCTGTCCGACCTGGCCGACCTGGCCCGGGAGGCCTCGGCCGAGGACGACACCGTGCTCGTCCTCATCGAACAGGAGGACGCGTGGTTCGGCGTCGTCCGCGTGGACGGCGAGGACGACCCTCGCATCTACGTCTCGGACGCCGCCGCGGCGGCCCGCAGTTCGTACGGGGAGATCCTGCTCACCGACGAACTGCTCGGCCGCGAGCCCGGTGACGACGCCGATCTCGACGCCCTGGACCTCGACGGCACGGAGGACGGCGAGCCCTCCTCCGCCGGGGACGACGACGAGGAGGAGGAGTCCGGTGCCGCCGAGGCCATCACGCACAGCCCGCTGGGCGACGGCGAGATCCTCGACGACCTGGGCATCAGCGAGAAGGAGCTGCGCGCCCTGGACGCGGACGACGCGCTGAGCGCGATCGCCGAGGTCCTGGGCGCCGCGGAGGTGCTGGAGACCGTCCGCTGACCCCGCACCCGACCGACGACACGACCCGCCCGGCCGGGCCGCACCGCCCGGCGGGCGCGCCGGGCTGCCCCGACGCGGCGGGGCCGGGAAGGGACGGCGGTGCCGGCGACCCCGTCCGCGACCGCTGGCGGGACGCGATGCGGCTCGCCCTGGAACAGGCAGGGCTGGCCGTCCGGGGCGGGGACGTGCCGGTCGGCGCCGTCGTGCTGTCGGGCGACGGCAGGACCGTGCTCGGCGCCGGGCACAACGAGCGGGAGGCGACGGGTGATCCGACCGCGCACGCGGAGGTCCTCGCCATCCGGCGGGCCGCCGAGCGGGTGGGGCAGTGGCGGCTGTCCGGCTGCACCCTGGTGGTGACGCTGGAGCCGTGCACGATGTGCGCGGGGGCCGCCGTCCTCTCCCGCGTCGACCGGATCGTCTACGGCGCCCGTGACGAGAAGGCGGGCGCCGCGGGCTCGCTGTGGGACGTCGTACGCGACCGGCGGCTCAACCACCGGCCCGAGGTGATCGAGGGCGTGCTCGCCGAGGACTGCGCCGCGGCCCTCACCGCCTTCTTCCGCGCCCGCTGACCCCCGCCGTCCCGTCTTCCTCCCCCACCCGCAGGGCGGCCCGGGAACGGATTTCGGACCACGGCCCCCGGTGTTGTAGGGTCTCTCTCGGTAGCGTGTCCGAGCGGCCGAAGGAGCTCGCCTCGAAAGCGAGTGTGGCGCAAGTCACCGAGGGTTCAAATCCCTCCGCTACCGCTTGTGAAGGGCCCCGTCCACCGGACGGGGCCCTTCGTGCGATCATCATGCGATCATCTACAGCGATCGACCGCGCTCGGCTCGCAGCGCTCGACGACGGGGGAGCCGGCGCCAGGGGCAACCAGCGACAGGGGGAGACCGCGATGGCGGTGAACGCCAAGAAGATCGTCGTCTACGTGCTCGTGGTCTTCGTGCTGTACGTGATCATCACCGACCCGGCCAAGGCCGCCGACTACGTCCAGATAGGCTTCGAGGGCATATCCAACGCTGCCAAGGCCATCGGCGACTTCATGACGTGGGCCGCGAACGGAGGAAAGTGATGATCCGCCACCTGGTCCTCTTCAAGCTCAACGAGGGCGTGGAGCGCGACGATCCGCGCGTCGTGGAGGGAGTCCGGGCATTCAGGGCCCTGGGCGGCCAGATCGACGACCTGCGCTTCTGGGAGTGCGGCTGGAACATCAGCGACCGGCCCATCGCCCACGACTTCGCGATCAACTCGGCGGTCGAGGACACGGACGCCCTGAAGCGGTACCTGGAGCACCCGGCCCACCAGGCGGGCGTGGCCCTGTGGCGGGAGTTCGCCACCTGGGTGATCGCGGACTACGAGTTCTAGCCGTACGGCCGTACGGCCGCATACCCGGCCCCGTACCGGAACGGTGCGGGGCTTTGTCGTCTCTCGAAGCGCCTTGATCGCTTGTTCATCCCTCAACACGTGCATATGCGGTGCTTGAACACTTAGCGCCTGTCTTGTGATGCTATGACCGCTTTTGACGGATGAGTTGATCGACGAAGAGGTGGCGTTGACCGTGTCGGCCAGTACTGCGCCACCCCAGGAGGACGCTCCCGTTCAGACCCCGGACCGGACCCAGACCCCGACCCCGCCGCAGAGCCAGGCGCAGAGCCGCCCCCAGCCCCAGAGCCCGGACTCCGCCCCGGTCCCCGCCGCCGCCCCCGAGAAGCGGCGCGGCGCCGACACCCGGGCCCTCACGCAGGTGCTCTTCACCCAGCTGAAGGAGCTGGAGCCCGGCAGCCCCGAGTACGCCCGCGTGCGCGGGGCGCTCATCGAGGCGAACCTCCCGCTGGTGCGCTACGCCGCCGCCCGCTTCCGCTCCCGCAACGAGCCGATGGAGGACGTCGTCCAGGTCGGCACCATCGGGCTCATCAACGCCATCGACCGCTTCGACCCCGACCGGGGCGTGCAGTTCCCCACCTTCGCCATGCCCACGGTCGTCGGGGAGATCAAGCGGTACTTCCGCGACAACGTCCGCACCGTCCACGTCCCGCGCCGGCTGCACGAGCTGTGGGTGCAGGTCAACAGCGCCACGGAGGACCTGACGACCGCCTTCGGGCGCTCCCCCTCGACCGCCGAGATCGCCGAGCGGCTGCGCATCGGCGAGGACGAGGTGCTGTCCTGCATCGAGGCCGGACGGTCGTACCACGCGACCTCCCTGGAGGCCGCCCAGGAGGGCGACGGGCTGCCCGGGCTGCTCGACCGGCTCGGCTACGAGGACCCGGCGCTCGACGGCGTCGAGCACCGCGACCTGGTCCGCCATCTCCTGGTCCAGCTCCCCGAACGCGAACAGAGAATCCTGCTGCTGCGCTACTACAGCAATCTCACCCAGTCGCAGATCAGTGCGGAACTCGGCGTCTCCCAGATGCACGTCTCGCGGCTACTCGCGCGTAGCTTCCAGCGGCTGCGATCCGCAAACAGGATCGAGGCGTAACCGTCACGAGCGAATCGCTCACCAGGGCCGATCCCGGCGACTTGGGCCCGAAAGGGCGTCAGACCCCTTTCCGCCAGGGCTGATTCGCGTATCCGATGTCGACATGTCACTACAGCGTGTTGCCGACATGTGACATTCTGCGGGAAGCGCGTTTGCCGGGGCTTCGGCTCCGGTATTCAGGTGAAGGCTGAGTTCTCCTCGTCAGAGAACGCGGCCACGACCGTCCCGCGACCCAGAGGGGGTGGCATGTCCGCAGAACAGGGCAGCTCCGAGGTGCTGATGCTCACCAAGAGCGAGGCGCCTTCCCCGGCGCTCGAGCCGATCGACGCCCTCGACGACGTGGCGGCCCTCCCGGCCGTCCCGGCTCCGGCCCCGCCGTCCGAGGCCTCGGAAGCCATCGACACCCGCACCCTGTCCCGCTCCCTGTTCCTGCGGCTCGCCGTGCTCGACGAGAACAGCCCCGAGCGTGCCTACGTCCGGGACACCCTGATCGAGCTGAACCTCCCGCTGGTGCGCTACGCCGCCGCCCGCTTCCGCTCGCGCAACGAGCCGATGGAGGACATCGTCCAGGTCGGCACCATCGGACTGATCAAGGCGATCGACCGCTTCGACTGCGAACGCGGCGTGGAGTTCCCGACCTTCGCGATGCCGACGGTGGTCGGTGAGATCAAGCGCTTCTTCCGGGACACCTCGTGGTCGGTGCGGGTCCCCCGGCGGCTGCAGGAGCTGCGGCTGGCGCTGACGAAGGCCAGCGACGAGCTGTCGCAGCGGCTGGACCGGTCGCCGACCGTCGGTGAACTCGCCGCGGTCCTCGGGGTGTCGGAGGAGGACGTCGTCGACGGCCTCGCCGTGGGCAACGCGTACACGGCCTCCTCGCTCGACTCCCCGGCCCCCGAGGACGACGGCGGCGAGGGATCGCTCGCCGACCGCCTCGGCTACGAGGACACGGCGCTGGAGGGCGTGGAGTACCGCGAGTCGCTCAAGCCGCTGCTCGCCAAGCTGCCGCCCCGCGAGCGCCGGATCATCATGCTGCGCTTCTTCGCCAACATGACGCAGTCGCAGATCGGCGAGGAGGTCGGCATCTCGCAGATGCACGTCTCCCGGCTGCTGACGCGGACCCTGGCCCAGCTCCGCGACGGACTCATCTCCGACTGAGCCGGACCACCCCCGGCGCGCCGACGGCCGCCGAGGCGCCCGCACGGCGCTTCGGCGGCCGTCGTGCTGCCCTGCCGCGTCCCCGGCGCGGCCCGGCGCCCTTTTCCCTGCCGCGGCCCCGCTCGGACCGCTTCCGTGCCCGCCGGGACCGCTCCGTGTCCGCCCGGACCGTTGCCGTGCCCGCGCGGACCGCTTCCGTTCCTACTTGAACGCGAGCCAGGCGACGGCCGCGACGACGATCACGGCGACGACGACACCGACGATCAGGCCGACCCGCGGACCGGCGGGCGCCGCCTGCTGCTGCGTCGCCTGGGGAGCGGCCTCGTCGACGAACGCGCGGAACATCTGGGTGCTGCCGGCGGGGTCGTGGTTGCCCTGGGGGCCCTGGGTGTTAGCCATGGCCCGAGACCCTAGCGAAAGCGGCCGCCCCTGCCCAAGTGGGGGCCCGGTTCTCGCTGTTGCGGCAGGCGCGGCCGAGGCGCCGGCACCGCCCGGACGGCCGGTTTGCCCCGCCCTGGACGGAAGGGTGCGCCCCGTCGGCCACCGCACCCCGCGCCACCTGCATATTTACATCCGCAATACTTGCCTTTGCCAAGTTTTTGCGTCGCGAGACCCCGATTTGTTTGCCTGCAGCAACCAATCGAACCTATGGTTGCCCCAAGCAACGATTACGGGAGGTGCGATGGCCGAGCGGGCGCAGTACGAGGAGCTTGCGCGTCAGCTCAGCGCCGTCGGCGCCGTGAAACGGGACCTGGGACGGATCCTGCCGTCCGACTGCCCGGCCGGCTCCGCCGCCGTGCTGACCCTGCTGGGGCGTCACGGCGAGATGCGCATGAGCAAGCTCGCCGAGCTGCTCGCCGTGGACCTGTCGGTGACCAGCCGGCACGTCGCGCACGTCGCCGCCCGCGGCTGGATCGACCGGCTGCCCGACCCGGCGGACAAGCGCTCGCGCATCCTGCGCCTGACGCCCGCGGGTCTGGACCGGCTCGACGACCTGTCCCGGCGGACCACGCACCTGCTCGCGGAGCGGCTGAGCGACTGGACCGACGACGAGGTCGGCCAGCTGATCGGGCTGATGACCCGGCTGCGCGCCAGTTTCGGCGACTGCCGGTCCGCCCCGGTCCGGCTCCCCGGGCCCGTACTCGAAGAGACCACCCGTACACCCGCAAGCACGTAAGTAAAGGAAGCCCATGGCAACGACCACACCAGCCGGTGTGCGGGCTCACGCCAAGCACGGGGGCGCCTCCCCGGACGGCGCTCCGATGTCGCACCGGCAGATCATGGAGGCGCTCTCCGGGCTGCTGCTCGGCATGTTCGTGGCGATCCTGTCGTCCACGATCGTCTCCAACGCCCTGCCGAAGATCATCGGAGACCTCGGCGGCGGCCAGTCGGCCTACACCTGGGTGGTCACCGCCGCCCTGCTGTCGATGACCGCCTCCACTCCCCTGTGGGGCAAGCTCGCCGACCTGTACAGCAAGAAGGCGCTCGTCCAGATAGCCCTGATCATCTACGTCGTGGCGTCGATGGCGGCCGGGCTCTCGCAGAACCCCGGCATGCTGATCGTCTGCCGCGTGGTCCAGGGCGTCGGCGTCGGCGGCCTGTCCGCCCTGGCGCAGATCGTCATGGCCGCGATGATCTCCCCGCGCGAGCGTGGCCGCTACTCCGGTTACCTCGGTGCCACCTTCGCCGTCGCCACCGTCGGCGGCCCGCTGCTCGGCGGTGTCATCACCGACACCTCCTGGCTGGGCTGGCGCTGGTGCTTCTACGTCGGCGTGCCCTTCGCGATCCTCGCCCTGATCGTCCTCCAGAAGACCCTGCACCTGCCCGTCGTCAAGCGGGACGTGAAGGTCGACTGGGCCGGCGCGACCATGATCGCCGCGGCCGTCTCGCTGCTGCTGATCTGGGTCACCTTCGCCGGTGACAAGTACGACTGGCTGTCCTGGCAGACCGCCGTCATGGTCGGCGGTTCGATCGTCCTCGGCCTGCTGTTCGTACTGATCGAGTCCAAGGCCGCCGAGCCGATCATCCCGCTGCGGCTGTTCCGCAACCGCACGATCACGCTGGCGTCGCTCGCCTCGCTCTTCGTCGGTGTCGCGATGTTCACCGGCACGGTCTTCTTCAGCCAGTACTTCCAGCTGGCCCGGGGCAAGACCCCGACCATGTCCGGTGTGCTGACCATCCCGATGATCGGTGGCCTGTTCGTCTCCTCCACCGTCTCCGGCCAGTTCATCACCCGCACCGGCCGCTGGAAGGCATGGCTGGTCAGCGGTGGCGTGCTGGTGACGGCGGGCCTCGGCCTGCTGGGCACCATCCGGTACGACACTGCGTACTGGAAGATGGCGATCTTCATGGCCCTGCTGGGGCTCGGCATCGGCATGATGATGCAGAACCTGGTGCTGTGCACGCAGAACCAGGTCGACCCGAGCGACCTCGGCTCGGCCAGCTCCACGGTCACCTTCTTCCGCTCGCTGGGCGGCGCGGTGGGCGTCTCCGCGCTCGGCGCGGTCCTGGCCCACCGGATCACCGACTACGTCAAGGACGGCCTGGCCGGACTCGACCCGAAGTACCAGGCCGCCATGGGCGGCTCGTCCACCGGCACCATCCCGGACGTCGCCAAGCTCCCGGCGCCGCTGCGCACGGTCATCGAGAGCGCCTACGGGCACGGCATCGCCGACATCTTCCTGATCGCCGGCTGCATGGCCGCCATCGCCTTCCTGATCACGCTGTTCATCAAGGAGGTCCCGCTGCGCACCCGGGGCGGTCTCGCGCAGGCCGCCGAGGGCGAGCCGGCCCCGGTCGACCCGGTGGCGGCCCCGGCCGTCGCCGAGGCGCAGGAGCAGGCCGCCGTCCCGGCCGCCGACCAGTTCTCGGCCCCGGCCGAGGACAAGGTGCCCGCCTGGGCGTCGGCCGCCTCAACCACGGCGCCCGGCCCGGAGGGCGCCCAGCGCCTCGCGGCCGTCGCCACGGCGGCCCCGAAGACCCCGGCCGCCGGCGCGGGCGGCGGGATCCCGGTGCGCGGTTTCGTCCGGGGCGCCGAGGGCGCGCCGGTGCCGCAGGCCGCGGTCACACTGATCTCGCTGGCGGGCCGCCAGCTCGGCCGCTCGGTCGCGCAGGGCGACGGCGGCTACACGGTGGACGCGCCCGGCGCGGGCTCCTACGTCCTGATCGCCTCCGCCGACGGCTTCCAGCCGCAGGCGTCCACGATCGTCGTGAACGGCGAGCCGGTGGCGTACGACATCCTGCTCAGCGGCACCAGCGGGCTGAGCGGTGTGGTGCGGGGTGCGGAGACCACCCTGCCGGTCAAGGACGCCATGGTGATCGTCACCGACGTGCGCGGCGACCTGCTGGCCACCGGGACCACCGGCGAGAACGGCGAGTTCTCCTTCGCCGAGCTGGTGCCGGGTGTGGTGACCGTCGCGGTGAACGCCGCCGGTTACCGGCCGCGGGCCCTGCCCGTCGAGGTGGGCGGCACGGGTGTCACCCGCATCGAGGTCGACCTCGACTCCGGAGCCCAGCTCCAGGGGGTCGTCCGGGCGCCGCACGGTCCGCTCGCCGACGCCCGCGTGACGCTGGTCGACGCGGCGGGCAACGTGGTCGGTACCGCCACCACCGGTACGGACGGCGCGTACGCCTTCACCGACCTCAACAGCGGCGAGTACACCGTCATCGCGACGGGCTACCCGCCGGTGGCGACGGCCCTGACGGTCTCCGGCCGCGGCGTCGACGACCACGACATCGAACTCGCCCACCCCGGCGAGTAGTCCGACCCCGGCCCGTGGCGGGGCGCGCTCCCAGCGGAGGCGCCCCTGCCACGGGCCGATCGCTTACCGACCATTTTGTCAGGCTTTTCAGGGAGAAAAACGGGATGGGACTGACCGCGAGGATCCGCACCCGGGACGGATGGGCCGTGTCGCACGCGGTCGTCACGGTGACCGACATGACGGGCACGCAGGTGCTGCGCGCCGAGGCCGACCACGAGGGCGCCGTACGGGACACCACCGAACTGGCCCCCGGCGCCTACACCGTCATCGTCACGGCGGTCGGGTACGCGCCCGCCGCCTCCAGCGCGATCGTCACCGCGAGCGGCCGGGCCGAGGCGGGCACGGTGACACTCGCCCGCCAGGGCGGCACCGAACTGCCCCCGCCGGGACCGTGGACCATCGACCCGGCGCACTCCTCCGTCGCCGCCGTCGCACAGCACCTGGGCATCTCCAGCGTGCACGGCCGGTTCACCGAGTTCGGCGGCACCATCGAGATCGCCCCGGACGACGTCACCAAGTCCCGGGTCCGGGCCGTCATCCGGGCCGGCTCCATCGACACCGGCAACGCGATGCGCGACGGCCACCTGAAGTCCGCCGACTTCCTCGACGCGGAGCAGTACCCGGAGATCACCTACCGTTCCACCGCCGTGACCGTCGCCGGCCCGGACCGCTGGACGGTCGGCGGCGAACTGACCATGCACGGCGTCGTCCGCCCGGTCGACCTCGACCTCGCCTACCTCGGCACCGGCGCCGACCCCTGGGGCGGCACCCGCGCCGCCTTCCGCGCCACCACCGAACTACGCCGCGAGGACTTCGCGATGAACTACAACCAGGTCCTCCAGGCCGGCATCGCCGCCATCGGCACCACCCTCAAGGTCGAACTCGACATCCAGGCCGTCCAGGGCGAATCGCTGCCCACGGCCTGACGGCCGCCGCCGTCCCGCGGTCCGCGCCCGCCGCCCGTCCTCACGTGGCCTTCTTCGTGTCGACGATGCGGCGGGCCAGGTCGCGCAGCTTGACGTTCTCCCGCTGCGAGGCACGCACGAGGCTGTCGAAGGCCTCCGCCGCGTCGATGTCCAGGCGCTCCATGAGGATGCCGGTGGCCTGGCCGATCAGGTCGCGGGTGCGCATGGCCTCGGTGAGCTGCTCGCGCACGGTCGCCGAGTCCAGCGCCAGGCTCACGTGCGCGGTGAACAGCCGGCCCACGCGGGTCGCCGCCTCGTCGAAGGCGCGCGGCTTCCCGGAGTAGGCGGTGAGCACGGTCAGCCGCCGCTTCTCGGCGCGCAGCCGCAGCGCGAGCGCCGAGCGCAGGCCCGCGCCGGCCAGGGCCGCGCAGCCGTCCTCGGTCTCGCTGTCGGTCACCCGGACCACCGGCGCGTGCCACAGCCCGTCCCAGTACGGCGCCGGCTCCGGGGTGTGCTCGCGGCCGTCGCCGTGCGGGGCGCCGACCTCGCGTACGGCGTCGTCGCTCCAGGCGACGGTCCGGCGCGCTCCGCCGCGCTCGGTCACCGCGATGTCGGCGTGCTCGGCGCCCGGCAGCAGGTGCACGGCGAGCCGGACGGCGGCGCGCATGGTGCTGTGCGGGCTGTCCGTGTCGTGCAGTCGCTGAGCCGCCACCGTCAGGGCTTCGGGCAGCTCGATGTCCCCCGGGAAAAGGGGCAAATCAGAAAAGTCGGACGCAGGCACCACGAACCTCTTCGGCATGCACGGCACCACGGCCATGCGCAGGAGAGCTCCGCAGCACATTCCCGACTGCGAGCACAGGACGAACAGAACCTTATCTCGTCCTTCCAGGTGTCTTACGCCTGGGGTTGACCGGCCCCGGCCTCTGGGAACGGGCGCCCGGCGGTGGTGGAATGGAGGACGACGGGTCAGGAAACGGCCCCGCCCGGCGTCCGCCTCGCGGACCGGCCCGGACCGGACGGATGTCTGCCTACTTGCTGGTGATTGCCATGACCCACTTCCCGAGCCCGTGCCGGGTGCGTGACACGCCCGCCCGCGCGCTGCTCGTCCTGCCGGCGGAGATCGACCTGTCCAACGCCCCCGCGCTCTGCGCCCGGGTGCTCTCCTTCGCGGCCGCCCGCGCCGCACGGCTGCGCCTGCTGGTCCTGGACCTCACGCACACCGACTTCATGGACTCCCAGGGCGCCCGTCTCGTGCTCGACGTGCGGGGCCGGCTGTCCCCGCGCGTCCGGCTCCGGGTGGCGGCCCTCCCGTACGGCATCCCCAGCCGTGTCCTGGAGGTGACCGGCGTGCGCCGGGACGTGCCCGTGTACGACGACGCCGAGCAGGCGCTGCGGCTCTGAGCGGGGCGACGCCGTGCGGGTGAGGCCGTACGGGAGTGAGGCCGGGCGGGGTGACTCGGGGCGGGGCTCGGCGCGGGCCGGGTGAGCCGCCCGGTGGTAGGCACGACGGGGACACCCGCCGTACCGCCGCCGGCCTCCCGCGGCGCCTAGGCTGCCCGTATGGCACCCAGCATCGCGACCAACACCCGCGTCTCGCGCGAGGAACTCCTGGACTTCGTACGCCCCCGCCACCGCGCCCTGCTGCTGACCCGGCGCGCCGACGGCGGCCCGCAGGCCTCCCCGCTGACCTGCGGGGTGGACGACTCGGGGCGGATCGTCGTCTCCACCTACCCGGAGCGGGCCAAGACTCGCAACGCCAAGCGGGACCCGCGGGTGACCCTCGTCGTGCTCAGCGACGAGTGGAACGGCCCGTGGGTGCAGATCGACGGCACGGCCGAGGTCATCGACGCCCCGGACTCCGTCGAACCGCTCGTGGAGTACTACCGCAACATCGCCGGCGAACACCCCGACTGGGACGAGTACCGGCAGGCGATGGCCGACCAGGGGAAGTCGATCATCCGCGTCACGCCGCAACGGTGGGGGCCGGTCGCCACCGGCGGCTTCCCGGCGCGCCTGGCGCCCGGGGAGCGGTAGCGGGCCGCGCTCAGCCCCGGGCGACCATGGCCTCGATGCCCGCGATCAGCAGGTCCAGGGCGAAGGTGAAGTCGCGGTCGAGCATCTCGGCGACCGTGGCACCGCCGCGGGCGTCCATGATCTCCTTGGACTGCCGCAGGAAGTCGGCGGCCGGCTCGTGCTCCAGCGCCGAGCGCATCGCCTGCCCGTAGTAGTCGTCCGGGCTCAGGCCGCTGTCCGCGATCCGGGACAGGAACTGGCCCTCGATCGTGCCGTACCCGTAGACGAACTGGAAGACGGCCGAGATGGCGCTCGTCACCCGGTGCGCGGGCAGCCCGGCGCGGCGGATGACGCGCTGCACCGTTTGGGAGAAGGCCAGGTGGTTCGGACCGATGTTGAGGTAGCGGCCGGCCAGCGGGGACAGCCAGGGGTGGCGCACCAGCTGGGCGCGGTAGGCGGCGGCGAGCCCGCGCAGCTCCTCGCGCCAGTCGGTGTCCGCGTCCGGCGCGGGCAGCGGGAACCCGGCGAAGGCGGCGTCGAGGGCGAGTTCGAGGAGGTCGTCCTTGGTGTCGACGTACCAGTACACGGACATCGCGGTGACGTTCAGCTCGGCGGCGAGCCGGCGCATGGAGAATTTGGCCAGCCCCTCCGCGTCCAGCAGCCGCACCGTGGCCTCGGTGATCCGGTCCCGGTCGAGACCGGACGGCTGCCCGCCCCCGCGTCCGCCCCGGCGTTCCCTGCCCGCCAGCCAGACACTGGTCCGGGCCGCGCCCTTGGCCCCGGCTGCCTTCACCATGGCGCACCTTCCTCAGTTCTCCCGACGCCGGTCATGCTAGAGCGTGTCCTTGGCGTCCCCGACGGGCCCGGTGTCCCCGGTGCTCCCGGCGGGCTCCGCCGCCCCGCCCGCCGGCACGGTCGCGCCGGTTCCGGGCCCCGCTCCGCCGGCCGGGGCGGCCGCCACCTGCGAGTCTGCCCGCTCGGCCCGGCGCAGCAACGCGGCGGCCAGCAGGCCGCCGAGCAGCACCGCGACCGCCCCGGCCAGCTGGCTGGCCGACAGCCCCGACGAGTAGGCATCCAGGACCCTGTCCCTCTCGGCCGGACCGCGCGCCGAGGCCAGCGCCGCGGGCAGGGACGTCGCGGCCACCGGGACCAGCGCCGCGAAGCGCGAGGTGAGCACCGCCCCCAGCACGGCCACGCCCAGCCCGTTGCCGAACTCCGCCAGCGTGCCGTTGACCCCCGCGCCGACCCCGGCCTTGGCCGGCGGGATCGCGCTCATGATGGCGTGCGCCATGGCCGGGCCGGCGACGGCGGTGCCGGCGCCGATCAGCAGCAGGCCCAGGAGCGTCCCGGCGTACCCGTGTCCGGCGAGGGTGGCGATCGACACCAGGCCGCCGGACAGCAGCACCATGCCGAGCAGGATCGACACCGGCGTCCCGAGCTTCACCGTGCCCTTGGCCGCGAGTCCCGAGAAGTTGAGGACCACGACCGTGAGGGCGAGGGGCGCGGTGCGCAGGCCGGCCTCCAGCGGGCCGTAGCCGAGCACGAACTGCAGGTGCTGGGTGAGCAGGAACAGCGACCCGCCCATGCCGAAGGCGATCAGCACCGCCCCGGAGACCGCCCCCGTGAAGCGGCGGTCCCGGAAGAAGTGCATGTCGAGCATGGGGTACGGGATCCGGCTCTCGTAGAGCGCGAAGGCGGCCAGCACCACGAGCGCCACGGCCGCGGTCACCAGCACCCGCGCCGACGTCCAGCCGTGCGCCGGGCCGGAGATGATCGCGTAGACCAGCGCGGCCATGCCGACCGTGGACAGCAGCGCGCCGAGCAGGTCGGGACGGTCGCCCCGCGGGCTTCTGGACTCCGGGACGAGGACGACGACCGCGGCCAGGGCCAGCGCCGCGACCGGCAGGTTGACCAGGAAGATCGCACCCCACCAGAAGTGGTCGAGCATGAACCCGCCGATCAGCGGGCCGGTGGCGAAGCCGAGGGCGCTGACCGCGCTCCAGATGCCGATGGCCTTGGGGTGCTCGTCCGGCGTGAAGATCTGCATCACGACGGCGAGCGTGGTGGTCAGCAGCAGCGCGCCGCCGACGCCCATGCCCGCGCGGGCGGCGATCAGCTGAGCGGTGGAGTGGGCGAGCCCGGCGGCCAGCGAGCCGACGCCGAACAGGGCCAGACCGGCGATCAGCATCTTCTTGCGGCCGTAGCGGTCGGCGGCGCTGCCCGCCGTCAGCAGCAGTCCCGACTGCACGAGCGAGTACGCGTTGATCATCCACTGGATGTCGGAGGTCGCCGCGTGCAGTTCGCGGGTGAGGGAGGGGATCGCCACGTTCAGCACGGTGTTGTCGAGCAGCACGGTGAGCTGCGCGAGACAGATGACGCCCAGGATCAGCCAGCGCTGGGGGTGACCCTGGGGCTGCGGCCGAGTCGGGGACCCGGGGTGGGCCGGGGAGGCGGTTGTCATGCCATACAGCGTAGAACCGTTCCCATACGCTGTACAAGCACATTGCGGCCGGGTGCGCCGACAGGGGCGGCGGCCGCTCTCCGGCCACCGCCCCTGCCTCCGTGCTCTGCCGCGGATCACTCTCCGGCGGAGCGCTCCGGACGCTCCCGCGGCGCTCCGCACGGACGTCAGCCGGTGCTGGTCCGCCGGGTCAGGTCGTAGAAGGTGGCCGAACCGGCCGTGACCTTCTTGAAGTTCTTCTCGACCCACGAGGTGATCCGGGAGGCGGTACCGCTGCCGCCCATGCCCCCGCCCATGCCGCCACCGGCGATGAAGTAGTGGATCCTGCCCTCGGTCACGTACCGCTGGAACTGGGCCAGGGTCGGGGACGGGTCGGTGCCGTTGAAGCCGCCGATCGCCATGACCGGGTCACCGGTGGCCAGCTGGTAGCTGGCGGCGTTCTGCGAGCCGATGGACGCGGCGGCCCAGGTGTACGCCGAGGCGTTCTTCTCCAGCAGCTCCTTGGCCGCCGAGGAGACCCGCGCCCCGTCGAGCAGGCCGCCCATGCCGCCGCCCGCACGCCCGCCTTCGCCCGTCCCGGCGCCACCGGGGAAGCCGTTGCCAGGGAGGCCGTTGCCGGGGAAGCCGTTGCCGTTCTGCCCGCCCTGGCCGTTCTGGCCGTTCTGGCCGGGCATGCCGCCTCCGCCGGGGAAACCGCCGGTGCCGCCCCCCGGGAAGCCGTTGCCGTTCTGCTGGTTCTGGCCGCCCTGGCCGTTCTGCTGGTTCTGCCCCGGCATGCCGCCGCCGAAGCCGCCGCGCATGCCGCCACCACCGGGACCGCCGCCCCGGCCGCCGAAGCCCCGCATGCCCGCGCCCGCCGGGCCGGCGGTCGGGATGGAACCGGTGTGCGCCGAGTCCACCGTGCTCAGCGTGTACGCCGTCGGACCGGCGAGGCAGGCCAGCACGCCCGCGGCCGCCACGGCGGCGGACGGCCGCCTGCCGATCCGGGACACGAAGACCAGGCCGAGGGCCGCGGCCAGGCCGCCGACCAGGACCAGCCACCTGAGCCAGGGCAGGTAGGAGGGCGTGCGGTGGAGCAGGACGTACCCCCACGCGGCGGTCGCCGTGACGGCCGCCGCCAGGGCGATCCGGACCCAGAGCCTGGACCGCTCCCGCCACAGGGCCATCACGCCCATGCCCGTCACGGCGGCGATGCAGGGCGCGAGGGCGACCGTGTAGTACTGGTGGAAGATGCCGGCCATGTAACTGAAGACGGCCGCGGTCGTCAGCAGCGAGCCGCCCCAGGCCAGGAAGGCGCCGCGGGTGGGGTCGGTGCGCCGGGCCCGGCCGGCCAGGACGAGACCGGCGATCAGCAGGATCAGCGCGGCCGGCAGCAGCCAGGAGATCTGGCCGCCGATCTCGGAGTTGAACAGCCGGTCCCAGCCGGTCTCGCCCCACTGGCCGCCCCCCCGGCCCCCGCCCGGTCCGCCACCGCCGCCGACGCTGCCGGTCTCGTCCCCGTTGATCCGGCCGAGGCCGTTGTAGCCGAAGGTCAGCTCCAGGAAGCTGTTGTTCTGCGAGCCGCCGATGTAGGGCCGGGAGGAGGCGGGCCACAGCTCCACGACCGCCACCCACCAGCCGCCGGAGACGACGATCGCCGCCGTCGCGAGCGCGAGCTGGGCCAGCCGCCTGCGCAGCGCCACGGGCGCGCAGACCCCGTAGACGACAGCCAGCGGGGGCAGGATCAGGAAGGCCTGGAGCGTCTTGGCCAGGAAGGCGAAGCCGACCGCGACGCCCGCCCAGAGCAGCCACTTGGTGCGTCCGTCCTCCAGGGCGCGGACCACGAAGTGCACGGTGAGCGCCATCAGCAGCGCGAGCAGCGCGTCCGGGTTGTTGAAGCGGAACATCAGCGCCGCCACCGGGGTGAGCGCGAGCACCGCGCCCGCGATCAGTCCGGCCGCGGGGCCGGACCGGCGGCGCACGCAGGCGTGGACCACGGCGACCGTGCCCACGCCCATCAGCACTTCGGGGACGAGGATCGCCCACGAGCTGAGCCCGAACAGCCGCACCGACAGCGCCATCGGCCACAGCGCGGCGGGCGGCTTGTCCACGGTGATGGCGTTGCCCGCGTCCAGCGAACCGAAGAAGAACGCCTTCCAGGAGACGCTGCCCGCCTGCACGGCCGCCGAGTAGAAGGAGTTGGCGTACCCGGACGCGCTCAGGTCGTAGAGGTAGAGCAGGGCGGTGGCGAGCAGCAGGGCGAGCAGGGCGGGGCGGGCCCAGCGCGGGTCCTGCGGCCTGCCCCGCCACAGGCGGCGCGCGAAGGGCTGCCGCGGCCCGGCGCCGGGGGCGCTGCCGTCGCTGCCGGCCGGCGGGGCGGGGGCCTCGGCCGTCGCGAGGGCGCCGGGCGGGGCGGCGGCCGGGGGTGCTGCGGGGAGCGTGCCCGGGGGTGCGGTCGCGGGCTCGGTGGGTGAATCGGTGGGCGGTGCGGTCGGGGGCGGGCCCCAGGAGGACGGTCCCGTGCCCGCCTGCCGGCTGCCGCGGTCGTGTTCGGTGGTCATCGGGGGTCCTTCGGGTCGGTGTCGTACGAGGCCGGGTGCGCACCGGCGTGCGGATGCGCGTACGGCTGCGGGTGCGACGGCGCGTGTGCTTGCGGGTGCCGCTGCGGGAGGGGCGGTTGCGGCCGCGCCGGGGCATGCGGTGCCCGCCGCGGGTCCGGGTGCGCGGGCACCGGGAGCAGCCGCCCGGCCGGGTCGGCGGCCGCGCCGGTGGGCGTACCGGCCGCTGCGCCGGCGGGCACAGGGGCCGGGGAGCCGGCAGGCGTGTGCGTGGGGGCGCCGGCAGGCGTGGCCGCGGGCGCGTCGCGCCGGTCGGGGAACACCCAGGCGCGGAAGAGCAGGAAGCGCAGGACGGTCGCCGCGAGGTTGGCCGCCACCAGGACCGCCAGCTCGGTGGAGTGCGCGGGCGAGCTGGTGGCCGCGTTCAGCGCGGCCAGGGAGCCGCTGGTCAGTGCGAGACCGATGGCGAAGACGACCAGGCCCTGCGCCTGGTGGCGCACCGCGCCGCCCGGCCCGCGCACGCCGAACGTCAGCCGCCGGTTGGCCGCGGTGTTGGCGACCGCCGAGACCAGCAGGGCGAGCGCGTTGGCGGTCTGGGAGCCGGTGAACTGCCGGAAGAGGCTGTAGAGCAGCAGGTAGAAGAGTGTGGACAGGACGCCGACGACACAGAACCCGACCAGTTGCCTGGCCAGTCCCCCGGGCACGTCCTGGATGTCACGGTCGCGCGGGTCGTCCCCGAAGGGCCGGGCGAGCCGGTCCAGCGGCAGCGAACCGGTGGCGAGGGCCTTGCCGACCCGCCACACGCCCTTCAGGTCCTCGGTCGCCGTCCTGACGATGTGCACGGTGGAGTCGGGGTCGTCGACCCAGTCGACCGGCACCTCGTGGATGCGCAGGCCGGCCCGTTCGGCGAGCACGAGCATCTCGGTGTCGAAGAACCACCCGGTGTCCTCCACCAGCGGCAGCAGCACCTGGGCGACGTCACGGCGGATCGCCTTGAAGCCGCACTGCGCGTCGGAGAAGCGGGCCTGGAGCGAGCCGCGCAGGATCAGGTTGTAGGAGCGGGAGATGAACTCGCGCTTGGCGCCGCGCACCACCCGTGAACTGCGGGCGAGCCGCGAGCCGATGGCCAGGTCGGAGTGGCCGGAGATCAGCGGCGCCACCAGCGGCAGCAGCGCGTTGAGGTCGGTGGACAGGTCCACGTCCATGTAGGCGAGGACCGGCGCCTCGGAGGCCGACCACACGGCCCGCAGCGCGCGGCCGCGGCCCTTCTGTTCGAGCCGGACGCTGCTGACCCCGGCCAGTTCCGCGGCCAGTCCCGCCGCCACCCGCGGGGTGCTGTCGGTGGAGGCGTTGTCGGCGACGGTGATGCGGAAGGCGTACGGGAAGGTGCGGGTGAGGTGCTCGTGCAGGCGGAGCACACAGGGCCGGAGGTCCTTCTCCTCGTTGTAGACGGGGATCACTACGTCCAGGACAGGCGTACCGGCGTCCGTGGCGGGGAGGTGCTCCCGAGCCGGGAGGGTACCGGGAGAAGAGTCGGTTCGCATGGCAGCGACTCTCCTCAACCCCCCTGTCGCACCGGTGTGGTGACACTGTGCTGTGCCTGTGAGTACGGGGCCGGCCCGGCCTCGCGGCCGGCGGAGGAGGGCGGGCAGGCCGGCGACCGGGGCGGGGAAGGGGGCTCCGGACGGTCCTGGGACCGGGGGAGCGCGGCTGCCGGCCGTGCCACGGCGGCCGGCCGGTGGGCGGGCAGGTGCACCGTGAAGACGGTCCGGCCGGGCGCGCTGTCCACGGTGACGGTGCCGCCGTGCGCGGCGGCCACGGCCTGCACGATGGCCAGCCCGAGTCCGGTCGAGCCGGTGGCGCGCGTGCGCGCCGAGTCACCGCGCGCGAACCGCTCGAAGACGTGCGGCAGCAACTGCGGCGGGATGCCCTGCCCGTCGTCCTCGACGTCCACGCACAGCCACGGCCCGTGCGGCCGCACCCGCGCGGTCACGGTGGTCCCGGGCGGTGTGTGCGTGCGGGCGTTGGCCAGCAGGTTGACCAGGACCTGCTGGAGCCGTGCCGCGTCCGCGTACACCGGGGCCGGTTCGTCGGGCAGGTCGAGGCGCCACTGGTGGTCCCGCCCGGCCGCCCGCGCGTCGCTGACGGTGTCCACGACCAGCGGTACGAGATCGGTCTGCTCGAACTGCAGCGGCCGGCCCGCGTCCAGCCGGGCGAGCAGCAGCAGGTCCTCCACCAGCAGCGTCATCCGGCCGGCCTCGGACTCGATGCGGTCCAGGGCGTGCCGGGTGTCCGGTCCGATCCGCTCGCGGCCCCGGCGGGTGAGTTCGGCGTACCCGCGGATCGAGGCGAGCGGAGTGCGCAGTTCGTGACTGGCGTCCGCGACGAACTGCCGTACCCGCGTCTCGCTCTGCTGGCGTGCGTGCAGCGCGCCGTGGATGTGGTCGAGCATGCGGTTGAGGGCCAGGCCCACCTGGCCGACCTCGGTGCGCGCGTCGGTCTCCGGTCCCGGCACGCGTTCGCTGAGGTTCACCTCGCCCGCGTGCAGGGGGAGTTCGGAGACCCGGGTGGCGGTGGCGGCGACCCGGCGCAGCGGGCGCAGGGCGACCCCGACGATGGCGGCACCGGCCAGCGAGGCCGCGACGAGACCGGCGACGGTGACACTGATCTCGACGAGGACGAGGGTGCTGACGGTGTTGTCGACCTCGCGCGTCGGTATGGCCACGTAGAAGGTGCCGTTGGGGCCGGTGGCGTAGGCGACGCGGTAGCCGCCGAGGCCGGGGAGGGCGGCGGTGTGCTTGCTCCGGTCCCGGGAGACGGAGGCGAGCGCGTCGCGCTGGGCCGCGGTGAGGGACTTGGCCCGCACCTGCGGGACACCGGCGTCGTCCGTGGTCTTGTCGCCGACCACGCCCTCGGTGAGGGAGCCGTTCGCGATCTTCGCGACGACGGTGCCGCCCGGCTGCGGGCCCTTGACGAAGTCGGAGAGGCTGATGTCCTTGGGGGCCGGCTCGCGGCCCTGCCGGCCGGGGTCCCAGGACGTGCCCGGCCGGCCCGGCGGGTGGAACACGCCGGACGCCCGTGCGGCGACCTCGTCGAGCTGTCCGTCCAGTTGCTCGTACAGATGGGAGCGCAGCGCCAGGGTCGTCACCGTGGCGATCACCGCGCAGACCACGGCGATCAGCACCACGGACGCGACGACGAGCCGCGTCCGCAGGGTGCGCGGTTGCCGTCCGCCCCTGCGCGCACGCGGCCGCCGTCGCCCGCTCACGACACCGCAGGCTTGATCAGGTACCCGGCGCCGCGCCGGGTGTGGATCATCGGCTCGCGGCCCGCGTCGATCTTGCGGCGCAGGTAGGAGATGTACAGCTCGACGACGTTGGCCTGCCCGCCGAAGTCGTACGACCACACGCGGTCCAGGATCTGCGCCTTGCTCAGCACCCGCCGCGGGTTGCGCATGAGGAAGCGCAGCAGCTCGAACTCGGTGGCGGTGAGGTGGATGTCGTCCCCGCCGCGCGAGACCTCGTGGCTGTCCTCGTCGAGGGTGAGGTCACCGACGACGAGGACGGACTCCGAGCGCCGGTCGGTGGCGCCCGAGCGGCGGATCAGTCCGCGCAGCCGCGCGACGACCTCCTCCAGGCTGAACGGCTTGGTCACGTAGTCGTCCCCGCCGGCGGTGAGCCCGGCGATGCGGTCCTCGACGGCGTCCTTGGCGGTCAGGAAGAGGACGGGCACGTCGGGCAGGTCGCGGCGCAGCCGTCCCAGGACGGTGAGCCCGTCCATGTCGGGCAGCATCATGTCGAGGACGACGGCGTCGGGCCGGAAGTCGCGCGCGGTCTGCAGGGCACCGACCCCGTCCCCCGCACTGCGGATCTGCCAGCCCTCGTAGCGCAGGGCCATGGACAGCAGCTCGGTGATCGACAGCTCGTCGTCCACCACAAGCACCCGGACGGGGCTACCGTCCGGCCTCAGCAGTTCGGTGCGCCCCTGGGGCGAAGTCGTGGTCATGACGGCCACCCTGGCGACACCCTCTGAGAACACGCTTTCACGCATCTGTGTTTTCCCTGAGAAACGCACAGGCGCCGCTCAGGAAAGGCCCGGTGGCCACGGCGGTGTCACTCCAGGCCGAAGAGCCGTGCTCCGTTGTCGTGGCAGACGGCCCGCAGCCAGCCGGCACCCAGGCCGAGGCGCTCCAGAGCGTGCAGCTGCTCGACGTAGGGATAGGGGATGTTGGGGAAGTCCGAGCCGAGCAGGACCCGGTCGCCGAGGGCGGCCAGCCGGGGCAGGGCACGGCGGGGGAACGGGGCGAAGCCCTCGCTGAAGCCGGTGAACGCCATGGTCGTGTCCAGCCGCACCTCGGCGTACCGCTCGGCGAGGCCGAGGAAGTCCTCGTACTCCGGCATGCCCAGGTGGGCGACGACCAGCCGCAGCCGGGGGTGCCGGGCGAGCACGCGGCCGACCGGGCCGGGCCCGGTGTACTTGCCGGGCGCGGGCCCCGACCCGCAGTGGATCACCACGGGGACGCCCGCCTCGGCCAGCAGGCCCCAGGCGGGGTCGAGGAGTTCGTCGGCGGGGTCGTACGCCCCGACCTGGACGTGCGCCTTGAAGACCCGCGCGCCCGCCTCGACGGCCTCCCTGACATAGGCGTGCACACCGTCCTCCGGGAAGAGCGTCGAGGTGTGCAGGCAGTCGGGCGTACGGCGGGCGAAGCCGGCCGCCCAGCCGTTCAGCCACTCGGCCATGCCGGGCTTGTGCGGGTAGAGCATGGCGGTGAAGGCCCGCACGCCGAACTCCCGCAGCCGCGCGACGCGGTGGTGCTCCTCCTCGCGGTAGGTGATGGGCCACTCCAGCCCGCCGGTGAGCGGGCCCAGCCCGTCGAAGTAGTCCCAGACCTTGCGCAGCACCCGCTCGGGCATGAAGTGCGTGTGCACGTCGACGAGGCCGGGCAGCCCGTTCCGCTCCAGGAACCGCCGCACTTCGGCCGCCTCCTCGGCCGCCGCCGGGGCGGTGGGGGACGCGGGCCGTGGCTGATCGTTCATGCCGCCCACGATCACCCCGCCGGCGCCTTGCGTCCACCCCCCGGCGCCCGGTTCCGCCGCGGGGCGGGGACGACGGCCCCCCGCGCCGGGTCGCGGCGGGGAGGCCGCCCGGTCACCGCCCGGACTCAGAACAGGCCGTCCTGTACCCCTGCCGTTCCCCTCCCCGGCCCCGGACTCCGCACCGGCACGGTGAGGCGGTCGCCCCCACCGCGCCCGCCGTCCGCGCCGCCCGGGACCGGACGCAGCTCCCAGCCGGTCATCAGCCGCGTGTCGAGGACGACGACCCCGCTCACCGCCGCCAGGTGCAGGTCCGGCCCGGCGGCGGCGACCAGCGCACCGCTCACCACCCCGCCCGCGACCAGCTCGCTCACCTCCGCGACGGCGCCGGGCACCCGCCCGCCGGGCACCCCCTCCCCGGGCGCCTTCCCGCCGAGGGTCCCCCGGTCGAAGGCCCTCCCGTCGAGCCCGAACACGCCGACGTGGTCGACCGGTGCGAACGGCATCCGCTCCAGCGACTCCGGCCAGCCGGGGAGCGCACCGGCCCGCCCGTGCAACTCCCTGATCCCGGCCGCCCGTTCCGCCGCGTCCGACGGCAGCGCGGACCGCACGGCCCGCTTCGCGGCGTAGGGGATCCGGTCCGGGACACCGAGCGCGGCGCGCAGCAGTTCCTCGGTCCGGCGGGCCGCCATGAGCGGTCCGGTGCCCAGCCAGCTGAAGCAGATCGCACCCTGTTCGAGCAGCCGCACCGGTCCGCGCTCGACCGCGGTGATCCCGACCTTGGTCATGCCGGGCCCGAACCACGCCAGGTACACGTGGTACGGCCGGGGGTCGTCCGCGATCGTGTCGGCGGCCACGGAGTGCGCCCGGTCCAGCCGCGCGCACTGCTCGCACCGCGCCCCCGTGCTCCGCCCCGGCACGGCGGCCCGTACCGGGCACGCGTGTCCCCGCGCCCCCACGCAGGTCCGCACTCCCCCTTCCGCGACCTCGAAGGCCACCCGCTTCCCCCACGGCAGAGCGCTCGAACGGCCGCCCTGCCAGGCCAGCACAGGGCCGTCCGCCGACCACCGCAGCCCCGAGCACGTCCACACCCGATCCATCACCCACGAGCGTACGAGCCACCACTGACAACGGCCGGCCGCACCCGGCGCCGCTCCCTCACCGCGGCGGCCGGCCGCCGGTCTCCCGCGCGGGCCCCCGGCGCCCCGGCACCGTCGTGCCGTCCGGCGCGCGGCACGGCGCCCGCCACGATCCGCGTCGCGGCCCGGCACGGCACCGCCGTCCCGGCGAGGCACCACCCCCGGCCAGGCAACGCCGTCCCCGTAATCCCTTGCGAGGCCCCCGGCCAGACACACACCGTGTCCCCGGAATCCCGTGCGCCCCGGCTGGTCACGGACCGCGCGGGAACCGTCCGCGACGCCAACCCGGCGGCGGCCCGCCTCACCGGCCTGCCGGCCGAGGCGCTGACCGGGACACTTCCGGGGCAGCTCCTCCCCCGCGAGGTCTGCGACCTGCTCACCGCCCGCCGGGCCGCACGCCCCGACGGGTTCGTGGACGCCACGGCCGCGCTGGCCCGCGCCGACGGGCGCCGACTGCCGGTCCGCGTCGTCACCTGGCCGGCCGGCCCCCTGAACGGAGACCTCATCTGCTGCCTGCTCCCGCTCCCCCGGCCGCGCCCGCCACCGCGCCGGCACCCCGGCGCTCCCGCCCGGCCGCATGCCCCGGCCCCGGTCAGCCCCGCCGAGGCCCGCATCCTAGAAGGCCTGGCGCGGAAAACCCGGCACACCCGCAGCTCCCTCCTGGTGGCCCTGAAGGTCCACCAGGAGGTGGCGCAGCGCATCCTGCGGCACTCGCAGATCGCCATGACGATGGAGGTCTACGCCGAAGCGAGCGAGGAAGAAGTGCGGGCCGCAATCGGCAAGCCGTCGGACGCGATGGGCGGCACCGGGTGATGCGGTTGCTGTACATCGCTGCTGTACGCCCCTGAAACGCAAGAGGCCCCGGATCTCTCCGGGGCCTCTCATCTGTGTGCACTCGGCAGGATTCGAACCTGCAACCTTCTGATCCGTAGTCAGATGCTCTATCCGTTAAGCTACGAGTGCTTGTTCTGTTTTCTGTCTTCGCTCCCGGCCCTTTCGGCCCGCTCGCGGCGACAGGAAGAACATTACATGACTGCCGCCGCCATGTGAAATCCATTCCCCTCACCCGCTGTGACCTGGGCAAACGCCATCCGGGGAGGGCGGAGGCCACAGCGAGCGACCGCGGGAACGACGAAGCCCCGGTCCATCGGACCGGGGCTTCGGTGCTCCTGCGCGGAGGCGGAGGGATTTGAACCCTCGATGGGCTTTAAGGCCCAAACCGCATTAGCAGTGCGGCGCCATAGACCGGACTAGGCGACGCCTCCAGCACAACCGCTCACGCGAGCGCGCGATCGGTGCGTGCAGATGATGACACAGACGAGCGTGGTGTCACCAATCGCCCCCCACGGTACTAGGCAGTCGGGGCCGAGGGCAAAGTCCTTATCGGGGTGCCGCCACGGCCGGGGGGTGCGCGAGGCGGCCGGGGCGCAACGTCCCGGCGGGCGGCGCGTTAGTCCGGGCATGGTGCAGGTCAGCTCTTCTTCCCCGGGGCGCTCCCGACAGCGCTCACCGCGACGCTTCCTCCTCGGCGGCTCCGCCTCCGTCGTCACCGTCACGGCCGCTCTCGCCTTCGCGGCCCTGTCCGCCGTGCCCGCCGCCGCCTCGGCCGGCGCGCCCCCGCCCGTCCGCGACGAGGACCGGGCCGGCGATCACCTCACCGTCACCGTGCGGCACGCGGGTGACGGCAGGGACGGGACGTACGAGCTGTACTGCCACCCCGGCGGCGGCAGCCACCCGCACGTGCGGAGCGCCTGCCGGGCGCTGGACCGGAACACGCGCTGGGGCCGGGACACCTTCGCTCCCGTGCCGGACGGCAGCACGTGCACCCTGCAGTACGGCGGTCCGGCCACCGCCCGCGTCACCGGGATCTGGGCGGGACGCCCGGTCGACACGACGTACGACCGCCGCGACGGCTGCGCGATCGAGCGGTGGAACCGGCTCGTACCGGTGCTGCCCGACCTCGGTTCCTGACGTACGGCGGGTACGGCCCCTGAAGTACCGGGGGCCGGGCTGCGGGCGTCCGGCGACGTAGGCTGCGGCCTCGCCGAGCCGTAGTCTCCGGCGTTCGGGGGCCGCGGTCCCCGCCGCCCCGGGGCCTGCTCCCCGGAGATCCGGAGGCCGTGGTGCCCGCAGATCCGGAGGGCGTGGCCCTGCGGCCCCGGAGGTCGTAAAGGGGAGTTCGGGACTCCGTAAAGGTCGTGCGGAGGTCGTGCGAAGCGGAACCGTACGGTCACAGGTTCGACGTCACTTCCCCGTGCGACCTCCCTGGCATCCGGCGTCGCTAGCGCAACCTCAGCGCTTAGACTCGCTCGCGTGACACGCTGCGGGCCGGTTGGCAAGATGGCCCCCGCGGTGGGCAAGGTGCGGTAACAGGGAGGAAGCGTCTCGTGAGCAGCAGGCCATCCCGAGGCGCTGCTCGCCTCGCTGCCATACTCGACGCGCTGCCCGACGCGCTGCTGCTGGTCAACGCCAACGGCACCGTCGTGAACGCCAACACCATCGCGCTGGAGGCCTTCGAGACGCCGGGCACCGCCCTGGTGGGACGCGGGCTGCTCGACCTGCTGCCGCAGTTCGACTCCAAGCTCATCCCCGGTTCCATGCGCCGCCCGGACCACATCGACCCGCGCGCGCGGACCAAGCCGACCCGGATGACCGCGCGGCGCACCGACGGGACCGAGTTCCCGGTCGAGGTCACGAGCGCGAACCTGCAGAACGGCCAGCAGGCCTACGACGGCTCCGGATACACCGGTGACGAACTGCTGATGCTGGTCGTCCGCGACCTGGCCGGCACGGTGGACACCGAGGCCGAACTCGCCCGTTCGCAGCGGCAGACCGAGATGATCCTGCGGGCCGCGTCCGAGGGTGTCGTCGGTACCGACACCGACGGGCGGATCGTGCTCGTCAACCCCGCCGCCGCCCAGATCCTCGGTTACCGCGCCGGTGAACTCGGCGGCCGGGAACTGCACACCCTCGTTCTGCACTCCCGCGCCGACGGCTCGCCGTTCCCGTACGAGGAGTCCCCGCTCGCCGACACGCTGCGCTCCGGGCGCAAGCACCGGGTGCGCGGCCAGGTGGTGTGGTCCAAGGCGGGCGACAAGCTGCCCGTCGACCTGACCACCGCGCCCGTCCGGGACGGCGACCAGCTGGTCGGCGCCGTGATGACCTTCACCGACCGCCGCCCCTACGACGCGCTCGCCGGGGAGATGGACGCCGCCGAGCGGCGGCACGCCGAGGAGCGGGAGCGGCTCGCCGAGGAGCACGCCGCCGCGCTCGAGGCGCTGCGCCGGCGGCACGCGGCCGAGATCGACGAGCTGACCGAGCGGCACGCGGAGGAACTGGCCGCCGGCGAGGACCGGTACGCGGCCCTGGGCGAGCGCGAGAAGGACCGCTACGAGGCGCTCGCCGCCCGCCACGAGCAACTGCTGACCCTGCTCGGCGGCTCCCTGCGCGGCCCTCTCGACGAACTGCGCCGCGAGCTGGCGGCCCTGGCCGCCGACGACGCCGGGCAGCTGTGGCCCGAGGCGAACCAGGTCCTGCACCACCTGTCCGCCGGCTACTCGCGCATCACCACCCTCATCGACAACGTCCTCGGCTACCAGCGCCTGGACATCGGCAGCGAGCAGATCACCCGCACGAAGGTGATGCTCGACGCCGTCGTCGCCGCCGGTGTCGACGGCGCCGTGGACCTCGTCGGCCCCGGCCGGGTGCAGTTCGCCGTGCACGCGCCGCCCATCGAGGCCGAGGTCGACCCGCAGCGCCTCGCCACCGCGCTCGCGCACCTCGTCGCGGACGTCGCGGGCGTGGACGCGACCGGCAACGCGCCCGTCTCGACGACCGGTTACATGGACAACACCGTCGTGGTCGCGGCGGCGCAGCGCGGCGCGGTCGTACGGATCGAGGTGCGCGGGCCGTACGCCGGGGGAGACCCGGTGCACGAGCCGATCGTGCGCGGGATCGTCCGGGCCCACGGAGGTGTGCTGCAGACGCACCAGGTGCCCGGGATGAGCGGCAGCGCGTACGTCCTGGAGGTGCCCATCGGGGGCGGTGCGGGGGCGATGGCCATGGGCCTTCCCGGCACCCTGGAACCGGCCGCCCCGCACACCGCCGCCCTGGGCCCGGCCGGCCCGGCGGCCACCACGGGTGCGCCGGGCACGGCGGACGCAGCGGGAGCGCCGGACACGGGCACGGCGGAGACGGAACCGGCGGCGGACGCGGGCCCGCGGGGCGGGGGCGGCACGGCCGTCGAGGTCGCGCTGCCCGCGCAGGCGACGGCCGGTGGCGGACGGCGCCGTGCCCGGCGGGCCTCCACGGACGCGTTCCTGGACGGTGACGGCGAGGGTGAGCCCTCCGCCGAGCCCGGCACCGGGTCGACGCCGACCGGACGGCGCCGCAGGCGTGCGGTCGAGGAGCCCGCGCCGGAAGCGGTCCTGACCTCGCAGGGTACGGACGACTCCGGTGGCACGGGGCGCCGGCGCGGCCGGCCCGCCGAGGACCCGGACGTGGCCGAGGGCGCCGTGGTGACGGCGGCCGAGCATGCCGCGGGTACGGCGGCGTCGGGGTCGGGCCTGGGCGGCACGGTGCCGCCGCAGGGCGTGCCGGTGCCCGTGCCCGGCGGGCGGCGGGCCCGGCGCGAGACCGGCGAGCCCCACGCCCTGCCTGCGGCGCCCCCGGCGCCGGGCGCCGCGCCGGGCCGGCCGGCCGACGCGGGCGCGGGTGCGGAAGGTCCTGCGGGGCCCGGGACGCCGACTGCTCCTGCCGCTGCCTCCGCTGTTTCGGTCCCGGCCGAGCTCGCGCCCGGGGAAGCCGGTGACGCCGCGGCTCAGCCGACCGGTCGTCGCCGGCGCGCTCTCGCGGCGGCGACCGAGCGAGCCGCCGCTCAGGAAGCGGCGCCCCGTACGGTGTTCGCCCTGCCGCCGGCCGACGCGGACCGGCCCGCCGCCGGACCCGAGGGCCCGCAGGTGCCGCAGCCGCCCCAGCAGGCGCAGGTGCCGCAGCAGGCGCAGGTTCAGGCGCAACTCCCGGTCCAGGGCCCGGCTGTTCCGGTCCAGGGCGGGGCTGTTCCCGTCCAAGGCCCGGCTGCCGCCGCCGGCGCGGTCCCGGGTGCCGGTCCGGGCGCGGTCCCGGGCGTCGGCCCGGCTGCTGTCCCGGGTGCCGGTCCGAGTGCTGTCCCGGGCGTCGGCCCCGACGAGGGCCGGCACGACGCCGTGGGCCATGACCAGGCCGACGACCACACTCCTCCGCAGCCGCATCCCGCGAGCACGCCGACCGGTCGGCGGCGGCGGGCGGTGGGCGAGCCGGCCGAGGCCGCCCCGGCGCCCTCCGCTCCCCCCGCTTCCCCCGCGGACGGCTCCGACGCGGCCCCCGTCGCCCTGCCGCAGCCGCAGCCGTGGCCCGGTGGCGGCACGGACGACACGTCCGGCGCGGGCGTCCCCCTGCCGCCGGCCGGCGCCACGGGTCCCGTACCGACCGGCCACCCCGCCGCACCGCTCCCTGCCCCGGGCGCACCCCTCGCGCCGGGTGCCCCGGCCGCCGCCCCCGGCGTCCCGCACCCGGCGCCCCGGCCCGGCGCCGGTACGCCCCCGCACGGCACGCCGCCGGCACCCGGAACACCGGCCACCGCCACGCCGGCCACCGGAACCCCGTTGCCGCCCGAGCAGCCCGCCGGCCGGCCTCCGATGCCGGGCACCGGGCCCGCCGCCGGGGCCGTGCCGCGCGCGGCCCAGCCGCTGCCCGCCGAGTCCGCCGTGCCGGTCGACCCGCACTCGACGCAGGGCCGGTCGATCAGCGTACGGACGCTGGGGCAGGGCGTGCCCTTCAACCGACAGGCAGCGCAGGTGCAGCAGCCGACGGCCACCCCGCCGCCGCACGCGGCCGGCGGTTCCGGGCGCCGCCGCAAGCTCGGCACACCGCCGGACCCGGCCGCCGCGCGCCCGGAGCAGCAGCCGAAGCAGCAGCGCCCCGACCAGGCTGCGGCCCGGCCGCATCCGTCGGCGCCCGAGCGGCCCGCCCCGCAGCCCTCGCCGAACGGGTCCCCCGTGGCCCCCGCGGCTCCGGCGGCTCCTGCCGTCCCCGCGGCCCCGGCCCCCACGGCCCAGCAGCCCCAGGCGCCCCTCACCGGGCAGCCGCGGCTCGCGCAGGCGTCCGAGGGCGCCGGACGGTCGTACGCCATAGGCGCACCGGACGAGAACGCCGCCGAGGGGCCCGAACCGCTGGACGGGCCGGGCGGTGCCGTCGAGGTCGCGGACACGCCGCGCCCGCAGCCGATGGACGACGAACTGCCGCCGGAGCCGCTGGACAACCCGCGCCGGCTGCTCGTCTGGCCGGCCCCGGACGTCACCACGCAGCAGGCGCTCAGCGACCGCGGCTACCGTCCCGTCATCGTGCACTCGCGCGAAGAGGTCGACGCGCAGATCGCGGCCTTCCCCGCCGCGCTGTTCGTCGACCCGCTGACCGGGCCGATCACGCGCACCGCGCTGCAGTCGCTGCGTCAGGCGGCGGTCGCCGCGGAGGTACCGGTGCTGGTCACGGCCGGACTCGGGCAGGCGACCCGGGAGGCTGCGTACGGTGCCGACCCGGCGATCCTGCTGAAGGCGCTCGCGCCGCGCGACAGCGAGCAGCACCCGCCGCGCGTCCTGCTGATCGAGGAGCACGCGGAGATCGCGCTGGCGCTGACCGCGACGCTGGAACGGCGCGGGATGCAGGTGGCGCGGGCCGCGAGCGACGCGGACGCGGTGGCGCTGGCGGGCCGGTTCCGGCCGAACCTGGTGGTGATGGACCTGATGCAGGTGCACCGCCGCCGGGCCGGGATCCTCGACTGGCTGCGGGCGAACGGGCAGCTCAACCGCACCCCGCTGGTCGTCTACACGGCCGCCGTCGACCAGGCGGACCTGCCGCGGCTGGCGTCCGGCGAGACGGTGCTGTTCCTGGCGGAGCGGTCCACGAGCACCGAGGTGCAGACCCGGATCGTGGACCTGCTGGCCCGGATCGGGACCAACTGAGGCACGGCCGACGCACCCGCCGCCCGCGGAACGCGGCGGGCCCTCTGCCCTGCCGGGCCGGCCGGTGCCGTGGCCGGGAAGGTTCGCCGGGAAGCCCCGCGGCGTCCGGTGACGAGTCACCTCCCCCGCCGTTCGGGCAGTGGGGGAGCACCGCGAGGCGGAGCATGACCCGCGTACCGGACGCACCCGGGTGATGCGACGGCGCGGCTGGGGCCCCTGCTCGAAGAGGTGGAGGGAGCCGTGCCGGGCGCCGCGGGCCGGTGGACCTTCCCCTAGGTCCTGGGCGCCGCCAGGCGCCGGGCCGCCTCGCGGATCGAGGACCGCAGGTGTTCCCCGTCGGAGTCCGCCGCGCCCACCAGGATCCGCCGCATCTGCGGGACGGCCGCGGCCCAGCCGGCCAGCGCGACCAGCAGGAACATCAGGTCCCGGGCCGGCATGGCGTCGGTGATGACGCCCCGCTCCTGGCCGTCCCGGAGCGCGGCGACCTTGCGGGCGTAGTGCGCCTGGCGCGCGGGTTCGTCGGGGAGTTCGTCGGTGCCGTACTCGACGCCCTCCCAGAAGAGCAGGCGCAGCAGTTCGGGATGGGCGGCGTGGTAGTCCAGGAGGCGGTCCATCCAGCCGTCGATGTCGTCCGGATCGATGGGCACGGCCGCGGCGAGGTCGACCATGCACTTGCCGAGGACGTGCGTGAACAGGTCGGACTTGTTGCCGTAGTAGGCGTAGATGAGCTGCTTGTTGGCCTTGGCCTGAGCGGCGATGCGGTCGATGCGGGCGCCCGCGATGCCGTGCCGGGCGAACTCGGCGACCGCCGCGTCGAAGATACGGGCCTTGGTGGCCTCGGGGTCCCTGACTGCCATGGGACCAGCGTACTCCGCTCACCAACCAACTGTTTGGTTGACAGAGAATGGATCCCGGACGCAGACTGTTCAACAGTCCAACCAACCAGTTGGTTGCGAATCCGTCCCGCCTCGGAGGCCCCGCACCATGTCGTCGTCCCCAGCCCCAGCGCCAGCCCCCGCCACCCCGCGGACCGCGCCCCGTGCCGACGCCCCGCACGCCCTGCACGCCCCGCACGCCCCGCACGCCCCGCACGCCCCGCACGCCCCGCACGCCCCGCACGCCCCCGCGAGTGGTACCCCCGAGGCCGCCCCCGCAGCCACCCGCCGCGGCCTCGGCCCCAACGCCTTCCTCGCCCTCATCGCCCTGTGCACCGCGTTCACCGCGGGCAACATCTACCTCGCGGCGCCGCTGCTCCCCCTCATCGCCCGCGACTTCGGTACGGCGCCCTCGGGGGTGGCCTGGATCGCCTCCGTTGCCCAGTTCGGGTACGCGGCCGGGCTGCTCTTCTTCGCTCCGCTCGGCGACCGCGTCAACCGGCGCCCGCTGGTGGCCGCCCTGTCGGTGGCCACGACGGCCGCGCTGCTCGTCGCCGCGGCGGCCCCCGGCACCGGCGCGCTCGCCTCCGCCGTGTTCGTCGCGTCCGCCGCGACCGTCGTCCCGCAGCTCCTCGTCCCGCTGGTCGTGGAACGCGCCCCCGTCGACCGCCGCGCCCGGCACGTCGCCGCCGTCATAGCGGGCCTGTTCACCGGCATCGTCGCCGCACGGGTCATCGGCGCGCTGGCCGGCCAGGCGTTCGGCTGGCGATGGGTGTTCGTCGGCGCGTCGGCGCTGACCCTGGTGCTCGGACTGGCGACCGCCCTCGCCCTGCCGTCGGAGGGCCGCCGCGGTTCAGGACCGCTGCTGTCCGGCATCGCCGCCCTGCCCGGCCTCGTCCGCCGCTCGCCCGACCTGTGGCGCGCGTGCCTGCGGCAGGCCGGCATGTTCGGCGCGTGGAGCGCGCTGTGGACCTCGCTCGCGCTGCTGCTCACCGGCCCGTCCTACGGCCTGTCGATCGCGACCGCCGGACTGTTCGGCCTCTTCGGACTGGCGGCGAGCGCGGTGGCACCGCTCGCGGGCGGCCTCGTGGACCGGTTCGGCGCCGGCAAGGTCGTCCGCAACGCGTACCTCCTGGCCGCCGTGTCCGTGCCGCTGTTCTGGCTGGGCGGACACACCATCGTCGCGCTGTTCGTGGCCGCGGTCGCGATCCACGCGGCCCTGGTCGCTTCCCACGTCGCCAACCAGACCCTGGCGCTGACCACCACCTCCGCCCCGGCGACCGCCAACACGGCCTACGTCGTCTCGGGCTTCGCGGGCGCCGCGCTGGCCTCCTCCGTGGCGGCCCCCGCCTTCGCCCACTGGGGCTGGACCGGGGTCTGCGCGGTGGCCGCGATCTGGCTGGTGATCGGCTGGGTCACCACGGCCGTCCGCCGGTGAGGCACCGCCCCGCCACCGCGGGCCTCCCGGCACCGAGCCCCGCCACGACCCCCCGCCTCGACGCGCCCCCCGCCGTGAGCCTCCCTGCGCCGGCCCCCGCCACGACCGCCCCCGTCCACCGGGGGCTTCCGGCTCTTCTTCAGAGACTGGTCACGTCCAGTTCCCCGGCCGCGTACTGCCGGCGCAGCACCTTCTTGTCGAACTTGCCCACGCTGGTCTTCGGCACCGCGGTGACGACCGTCCAGCGCTCCGGGAGCTGCCACTTGGCGATCCGCCCCTCCCCGGCGAGGAAGGCGCGCAGCGTCTCGAAGTCGGCGGTGGCGCCCTCCTTGAGGACGACCGTGGCCAGCGGACGCTCGCCCCACTTGTCGTCGGGGACGGCGACGACGGCGGCCTCGGCGACGTCCGGGTGGGACATCAGGGCGTTCTCCAGGCCGACCGAGGAGATCCACTCGCCGCCGGACTTGATGACGTCCTTGGCGCGGTCGGTGAGGGTGAGGTAGCCGTCGGGGCTGATGGTGCCGACGTCACCCGTCTTCAGCCAGCCGTCCTCGCTGAACTTGTCGGCGGGGCGCAGCGGTTCGGCGTCCGGGCCGTTGTAGTAGGCACCGGCGATCCACGGGCCGCGCACCTCCAGCTCGCCCGCCGACTCGCCGTCCCAGGGGAGGCGTTCGCCGCCGGGCCCGGTCAGCCGGGCCTCGACACCGGCCGGGAAGCGGCCCTGGGTGAGGCGGTAGGCGAACTCCTCGTCCGGGCCGGCCGCGTACGCCGGGGGACGGGCGATCGTGCCCAGCGGGGACGTCTCCGTCATGCCCCAGGCGTGGCAGACCCGCATGCCGAGCCGGTCGAAGGCCTCCATGAGGGAGGGCGGGCAGGCCGAGCCGCCGATGGTGACCTGGGTGAGGGAGGAAACGTCGCGGGGGCGGGCGGTCAGCTCGCCGAGCAGGCCCTGCCAGATGGTGGGGACGGCGGCGGCGTGCGTCGGCCGCTCGCGCTCGATCATCTCGGCCAGCGGGGCGGGCTGCAGGAAGCGGTCCGGCATCAGCATGTTGACGCCGGTCATGAAGGTGGCGTGCGGCAGGCCCCAGGCGTTGACGTGGAACTGGGGGACCACGACCAGGGAGGTGTCCCGGTCGGTCAGGCCCATGGACTGGGCCATGTTGACCTGCATGGAGTGCAGGTAGATCGAACGGTGGCTGTAGACCACGCCCTTGGGATCGCCCGTGGTGCCGGAGGTGTAGCACAGGGCGGCGGCCCGGCGTTCGTCCAGCTCCGGCCAGTCGTAGGTGTCCGGCTTGCCGCTGATCAGTTCCTCGTAGTCGTGCACCCGCACGCGCGCGCCGTCCAGCGGGGTGCGGTCGCCGGGGCCCGCGACGACGACGTGTTCGACCGTCTTCAGGTGCGGCAGCAGGGGGGCGAGCAGCGGGACGAGGGAGCCGTTGACGATGATCACGCGGTCGGCGGCGTGCTCGATGATCCAGGTCAGCTGCTCGGCGGGCAGCCGCAGGTTGAGCGTGTGCAGGACGGCGCCCATGGCGGGGACGGCGAGGTACGCCTCGACGTGCTCGCAGTTGTTCCACATGAGGGTGGCGACCCGGTCGTCCTCGCGGATGCCGAGGTCGTCCCGCAGGGCGTTCGCCAGCCGTACCGCGCGCGTGCCCGCCTCGGCGAAGCTGCGCCGCTGCGGTTCGCCCTGGCCGGTCCAGGTGGTGATCTGGGACCGTCCGTGCACGAGCGTCCCGTGGACCAGGATGCGGGTGACGGTCAGCGGTACGTCCTGCATGGTGCTCAGCACGGCGTCCTCCCGGGGCGCATGGCCTACGCGGTGGTAGGGGGGTGCGCTGATTCTGCGCACATACCAAGCGGTATGTCACTAGCCCGGGTGATCGATCAGCGGTGGGCCCGCCTGGGGCGGATCGGCCGTGGAGCGCTGCGGCGGGCGGTCAGCGCACGCGCACCAGCTCGGGGTCCTCGCGGAGCTTGCCGAGCGCGCGGGAGACCGCCGACTTCACGGTGCCCACGGACACGCCGAGCACCTCGGCCGTCTGCACCTCGGAGAGGTCCTCGTAATACCTGAGAACGACCATCGCCCGCTGCCGCGCGGGCAGCTTCGTGATCGCCCGCCACATGGCGTCGCGCAGCGCCTGCTGCTCGGCGGGGTCGGCCGTGCCCGGCAGCGGATCGGGTTCGGGCAGCTCGTCGCAGGCGAACTCGTCGACCTTGCGCTTGCGCCACTGCGAGGTGCGGGTGTTCAGCAGCGCACGGCGGACGTAGCCGTCGAGCGCCCGGTGGTCCTCGATCCGCTCCCAGGCGACGAACGTCTTGGTGAGCGCGGTCTGGAGCAGGTCCTCCGCGTCGCTCGGGTTCGCGGTCAGCGACCGGGCGGTGCGCAGCAGCACCGGCTGGCGGGCCCGCACGTACGAGGCGAACGACGGGTACGCCGGGCTCTGGGCGGCCGGTACGGCGGCGGTCGACGCGCTGGTGCAGACGGGTGTGGTCATGTCCTCCACGCTAGGAGCGCTCACCCCGGCGGCGGATCGCCCGCAGGTCCCGAAGCGGTGTCCGACTCAGGTTGTAGGGGTGGGGCTGGCCTCACCTCCTGAAGGTGGACGAGGAGGAGGAGCGGGGTACGGGTTCGCCCCTGGGTGATTGCGGTGTGACGGCGGCGGGGCGGGACCCGGGGGAAGTACCGGGAACGCCTGCGCGGCGGCGCCGAGGCACCGCCGCGCAGTTGTGTGTTGTATCCCCACAAGCACACCCACAGGACCTCTCAGGGCCGGCGGCTCCCCAATGTGCGCGCCGGCCCGCCGGGTCTCACCAGAGGTGGGTGAAGTGGACGGCGACGTTCTCGTTGCCCTGCTGGATGGCCGTGAACGCGGAGCCGTTGACCTGCGCGGTGTTGCTCTGGTTCGAGGCACCCGAGCCGACCGCCTGCTGGCCGGTGGTGGACGAGTTGCCGCTGTTGTTGTGGCCGACTCCGCTGCCGACGATACCGGCGACACCCGCGTTCGATCCGGTGCCCGCGAGGGCGCCGGTGTCCGCCGCCGCGATGCCGGCGAAGAGAGCCGCCGCGAGCGGGACGGCGGTGACGGCGGCGAGAACGCGGGCGGTACGGATGCTTGCCATATTGCTCCTCCAGTAAGAGGTACGCACCGGCTGCCTGCCGGAAGTACGTGAAGCTGCGTGAAGCTACCTGGACTACGGCTTTCACCAGGGAAGTCGGCCGACCACCCCGGCGGTTTCTCACGACGTCGCAAGATCAGAGTTGCCCATGGGCCCGTGGCGAACCACCCCGATAGGCCCGATTCGCACGCAAGCGTGAGGACATGTCGATAAACCCCTTTCACCACCTTTGCCACCGTCAACGCCCCGACCGGCGGCGGTGCGCCCCCTGCCGGATCAAGCGCGCCAAGGGATGAAGCGTTTCGGCAAGCGCCCGGCGGAGACCGGCCGAACCGCGCGCCCCCGGCACACCACACGACCGCCCCCTTCCTTTTCTCGAACCTCAGTACGAATATAGATCCATGGCCACCACCGACCGGCAGGCCACGGCACTGGCCCACGCCCTGTCAGCCGCCGAACGCGGCCTGGCCGTCCTCCCCCTGTCCCGGACGAAGCTCCCGGCCCTGCGCTCCCCGCACCGCGACGACCCGGCCCCGGCCCGTCCGCCCTGCCACGGCGAGTGCGGCCGCTTCGGCCACGGCGTGTACGACGCCTCCGCCGACCCGGCCCGCATCCGTGAACTGTTCGCCGCCGCACCCCGCGCCACCGGCTACGGCATCGCCTGCGGCCTGCCCCCGTACCACCTGATCGGCGTCGACCTCGACACCAAGGCCGGTACGAACGCCCCGGCGGCCCTGCGCGAGCTGGCCGTCCGCCACCGCTTCACCCTGCCCGCCACCGTCGTCGTCCTGACCCCCAGCGGGGGCCGCCACCTGTGGCTGAGCGGGCCGCCGGACGCCGTCGTCCCCAACTCGGCCGGCCGGCTCGCCCCCGGCATCGACATCCGCGGCGCCGGCGGCTACCTGGTCGGCCCCGGCTCCCGCACCGCGCACGGCACCTACGCCACCGCGCCCGGCACCGCCCACCTGGCGCCCGCGCCCTGCCCGCCGCCCCTGCTGCGCCTGCTCCTGCCACCGCCCCGCACGCCCCGCCGTGCCCTCCCGAAGGGCGCCGGACGGCACGGTCACGGCCTCGTCCAGTTCGTCCTCGGCGCACACGAGGGCCAGCGCAACACCCGCCTGTTCTGGGCAGCCTGCCGGGCCTACGAGAACGGCACCGGCCCGGCCCTGCACGGCCCCCTCCTCGACGCGGCCCTGACCACCGGCCTCCCCGAGCACGAGGCCCGCGCCACCCTCACCTCAGCGGCCCGCCTGACGGGCCACCACCCCTGAACACCGCCCACGAGAACGGCCCCCGACCGTCTGTCCCGGTCAGGGGCCGTTCTCACTGCTCAGCGCTGCGGAGGCGGTGGGATTTGAACCCACGGTGACATCGCTGCCACGACGGTTTTCAAGACCGTTCCCTTCGGCCGCTCGGGCACGCCTCCCCGCGCCGCCGGTGACCGGCGGCGCGGGGACAAGACTATCGGGTCACCGCGCGCGCGTGCGGGGCAGTCGGCGTCGGCGTCAGGCGGCGCTGTCGCCGACGCGGGAGCCGAGGACGAGGTCGACCGTGTGCTCCTTGCCGTCGCGCTTGTACGTGATCTTCACCTTGTCGCCGGGCTTGTGCGTCCAGATCTCGCCGATGAGCGTGGGACCGGAGTCGATCACGGTGTCGTCGAGCCGGGTGATGACGTCACCGGACTTCAGGCCGGCCTTGTCGGCCGGGCTGCCCGGTTCGACCGCGGCGCCGCCGCCCGCGCCCTGGTCTGTGATCTTCGCTCCGTCGGAGCCCTGCTCGACGGTGGCGACCGAGGCGCCGATCCTCGCGTAGACCGGCTTGCCGGTCTTGATCAGCTGCTGGGCGACGTACTTGGCCTGGTTGATCGGGATGGCGAAGCCCAGGCCGATCGAGCCGGACTGGCCGGAACCGCCCAGTCCTCCGCCGCTGCCGGAGGACTGGATCGCGGAGTTGATGCCGATCACCGCACCGCGCGCGTCGAGCAGCGGACCACCGGAGTTGCCCGGGTTGATGGAGGCGTCCGTCTGCAGGGCGCTCATGTAGGAGGCCTTGCTGTCGCTGCTGCCGTCGCTGGAGGCGACCGGGCGGTTCTTGGCGCTGATGATGCCCGTCGTCACCGTGTTCGACAGGCCGAAGGGCGCGCCGATGGCGATCGTCTCGTCGCCCACGGCCACCTTGTCGGAGTCGCCGAGCGCGAGCGGCTTGAGGTCGGAGGGGGCGTTCTTCAGCTTGATGACCGCGACGTCGTACCCCTGGGCGTGGCCGATGATCTCGGCGTCGTACTTCCTGCCGTCGGGGAAGGTGGCGGTGAGCTTGCCGCCGTCGACGGCGTCGGCCACCACGTGGTTGTTGGTGACGATGTGGCCCTGGGTGTCGAACACGAAACCGGTGCCGGTGCCGCCCTGGCCGTTGGTGCTCTCCGCCTCGATGGTGACGGTGCTCGGCAGCGCCTTGGCGGCCACCCCGGCGATCGAGTTCGGGTCACGCTTGACCTGGGAGGCCCCGGAGTCGGAGGCGGCGACCGTGGTGGAGCCGCCGTCGTCGTTCCTGGCCAGGGTGTAGCCGAGGCCGCCGCCCAGGCCTCCCGCGACCAGTGCGGCCACCAGGACGGCGGCGATCAGACCACCGCGCCGGCCCCGGGGCTTCGGCGCGGGCTGCTGGTACGCCGCACCCCAGCCGGTCCCGGCACCCGCGCCGCCGTCCGCGTAGGCGGGCACGACGGGGGGTGCGGGCGGCGGCCACGAACCGTCGGCGGGCGCGCCGCCGGGACCCTGCGGGGGCTGCTGCCCCTGCGGGAACCCGGACGAGGCGTGCCCGGCGGGGGCCTGCTCACCGAAGGTCTGTCCGGCCGGGGTGTACGGCTGTGCGGGCGCGGCGCCCGCCCCGTCCCCGGGGGCTGCCGGGTGTGCGCCCGCGGGGGCGGGCGCGGACTGCGGGCCGGCCGGTGCGCCCTCCTGCCGCGGGGCGCCGGGCGCGTGCGCGGGCGTACCGGGCACGTGCGGAGGCGTGCTGGGCGGCGGGGGCGTGGCGGCGCCGCCTCCCTGGGGAGCGGGGGGCTGCGGGGAAGCTGCGGGAGTCTCCACCGGCACGGGAGGTGCGGACGGGGCCGGGGGTACCTCGGTGCCCTCGTTCTCGGTGCTCACAGCTCTTCTCCTCGATCCACGGCTGTTGTTGTCGGTCGCACTCGGTCATGCTCGTCCTGGCCGCCGACGACCGGCGTGCTCCAGCTGTGCATGTGCATCTGTATGTCGTCAGCTTTTCCCACGAGCCGTCAGAGCACCATAAGCCGATGCTGTGGGTCGGACGCCATTCCTTATATAGGTCATCACGCCCTAAACGGACACATTATCGACAGCCGTCCGCCACCAAGCGGGCCCGCGGCGGTGGCACCATGACGCGGTGACCCACGCACGGCAGCATCACATCCAGGTCGTCGCACACCGCGGAGCCTCCGAGGCCGCACCGGAACACACCCTGGCCGCCTACCGGACGGCGATCGAGGACGGCGCGGACGCCCTCGAGTGCGACGTACGCCTGACCGCGGACGGCCACCTCGTGTGCGTGCACGACCGCCGCGTCAACCGTACGTCCAACGGCCGCGGCGCGGTGTCCGCCCTGGAACTCGCCGACCTCGCCGCGCTGGACTTCGGCTCCTGGCGCTCCCGGGCCACCTGGCGGGGCCGCGACGAGGAACCCGACTGGGTCGTACGGCCCGAGGACCCCGAGGACACCGCCGTCCTCACCCTGGAGCGGCTGCTGGAACTCGTCGCCGACGCGGGCCGACGGGTGGAGCTGGCCATCGAGACGAAGCACCCCACGCGGTGGGCCGGGCAGGTCGAGGAGCGGCTGCTGGCCCTGCTGAAGCGGTTCGGCCTGGACGCCCCCGCCTCCCCGGCCGAGTCGGCGGTGCGCGTGATGAGCTTCTCGGCGCGCTCCCTGCACCGGGTGCGGGCGGCCTCCCCGACGCTGCCGACGGTCTACCTGATGCAGTTCGTCTCCCCCCGGCTGCGCGACGGGCGGCTGCCGGCGGGCGTCCGGATCGCGGGCCCCTCGATCCGCATCGTGCGCAGTCATCCGGCGTACGTCGAACGGCTGAAAAGCGCCGGTCACCAGGTGCACGTCTGGACGGTGAACGAGCCGGAGGACGTCGCCCTCTGCGTCGAGCTGGGCGTGGACGCCGTCATCACCAACCGCCCGGGCGCGGTCCTGCACCAGCTCGGCCGCTGAGACACTCCGACCGGTCCTGCCGACCGGGCCCCGGGCCGACCCCTGTCACACAGGCAAGATCCAGCCACACCGTCACAGGGAGTGCTCCGGCGCGTTCGGCGCGTGTTCGATCGTTGCGAATGCGTCGCCGGGCGGCGAATGGCCGGTTTCCGGTTCAGGCCAATGGGGCATCCACACCGTGGCGTGGGGCGAAGGAGGTCTCGGGGGTGGCGTTGGTGGTGGCACAGGAGGTGCCCACGTCGTCGAGCATGGCCGTACCCCATGGCCCTGCGGGCGTGGGGGAAGCAAGGCACCGGATGCGCGCACAGTTGCGCAGGGGTGGCGTGGCGGAATCGGTCATCGACGATGCCGTTCTGATCCTTTCCGAACTGTTGAGCAATGCCTGCAAACACGGTCGTCCACTGGACGGCGCCCTGACCGGCGACGGTGACGTCCGCGCCGCCTGGCGCGTCGACGCGAGGGGCCGGCTGCTGGTCGAGGTGACGGACGGCGGCGGCCCGACCCGCCCGGCCCCCGCCACCCCGTCGGTCACCGCGCACGGCGGCCGCGGGCTGAACATCATCACGGCGCTCTGCGACGACTGGGGAGTGCGGGACGACGTCCGCGGCGAGGTCACCGTGTGGGTGGTCGTCCACGCCGACGTCCACGACCCGGACGCCGGCCACCGCCGCGACGACTTCGCCACGCGCGTCGCCGCGCCGGCGGTGGCGGCGCTGCCCGAACTGGACTTCGTGGACGCCTTCGACGATCTGGGCTGAAGCACAGGTGAACAGGGGGCGGGAGGGGCCCGCCCGCCCCTCACCCGGCCTCCCGCGCGCGTGGCGGCCGTACACCGGCAACGCGACACCTGCGTCTCCCCGGGCCCGCGCGCCGGTACGTCCTCCCGCGCGCTCAGCGTTCGTCCGCGTCCGGTGCACGCACCCCTCGTACGCGGACCCTCGTTCCAGCCCGTTCGCACGCCCGCTGCGACCACTCTCCGTAAGGCCCGTTCGCCTGCCCCGCTTCGCGTGCGCCGCTCGTACATGTCGTCGAGCACCCGGCCCCGAGTTGTCCACAACGCCCGTCTCGTCCACAGCTTCCCGCCGTCGAGGGTGTGAACGACTAGGCTCGCGCCCGTACAAGACGAGCCGTAACCGGGAGACACCCAGATGGCCAAGAAGCGACCCCAGACGAAGGCCAAGCGCCCGCAGCTCACGGACGGAGAGATCCCGGTGGTCGGCGCCCGCGAGCCGTGCCCGTGCGGCAGCGGCCGGCGCTACAAGGCCTGCCACGGCCGGGCCGCCGCGCACGCGGTGACCGAGTTGGTGCAGCGGCCGTTCGAGGGCCTGCCCGGTGAGTGCGACTGGGTCGCGCTGCGCGAACTGGTCCCCGCGGCCACGGCCGAGCTGACGCTCAAGGACGGCCTGCCCGAGGGCGTTCCGTCGGTGCGGCTCGCCACCGTGCTGCCGATGGCCTGGCCCGCGCTGCGCCGCGACGACGGCTCGGTGCTCATCGGCCTGCAGAACGACACGGCGTCCGGCGACATCAGCCGCGACCTCGCCGACACCCTGCTGCGCGCGCTGGAGGCGGAGCCCGGCAACCCGGTGCAGGGCCGCCGCGCCCCGGCGGACGGCCCCCGGCTGCAGGACCTGCTCGACCTGTCGGCCCCCTTCGAGCCGGTGGTGCACGAGGGCTTCGAGTTCTGGGTCCCGGACGCGGAGAACGCGACGGCGGAGGTCACGGCCTCCCTGGAGCGGGCCAACGCCGCGGCCATCCCGACCGTGCGCCTGCAGGGCGTGGAGGCGGCCTACTGGTGCGAGACCCCGGACAAGAACCACCTGCGGTGGGTCATGCCGCACCCCGAGGAGCACCTTCTGGACGCTCTCGCGCGGCTGCACGCGGCGGGCGCCTCCAGCCTCGGTGAGGGCACCCGCCTGGTCGGCTCCTTCCGCGCCCACGGCCTCACGGTGCCCGTCTGGGACCTGCCCAGCGGCTTCGGCGCCCAGGACGCGGAGAAGCCGGCCGCCGAGTTCGCCGAGCGGCTGGCCGGTGCCCTGGCCGACGACACGCCGCTGACGGGTGACGAGCGGCGGGCCCGCGGCGGCCTGACCAACCGCCAGGTCACCCTCAGCTGAGCCGCCGTCGGGCCGGCCGGTGCTGACCGACCGGCCAGCCGGACGCCCCGCGCGGAACAGGCAGCTCCAGTTCCAACTCCCGCGTTGCGCAGGCGAGTCGGCGTGTCCGGAAAGACGACCCACGAGGTGACTGGAAACCCGGGATCGAATTTGCGAACCGCCGATCTCTTGTTACCGTTCCCATAGCCCGGTTGCTGGTGCATCCCCCGTCGCCAGCAACCGGGTCTTTCCATGTGCGCCGCCGCTCACCGAGCGCAGCCGTCGGTCAACTCCCCGTTCCTGCAGACGGGTTGCTTCCCGAGCGCAGCAGCAGCGGCCCGCTCCCGGTCCGCTCCCCGCGCCCGGCGAACTCGGTGACGGCCGTGTAGGCGGCCGACGCGCCGCGGGTGCGTTCGCGAGGTGTCTCGCAGGTGTCCGGCTCGTCGTCGCCGTCCAGGGCGCACTGCGTGCGTACGGTGCGGTCGCCCGGCCCCATGAGGGTCAGGGCCGCGTCCAGAGGCCGGCCCGTGGCGTTGCGGTAGTAGGTGCGCGCCCAGGTGTCGGTGCCCTGGGTGAGCACGCACGTCTGCGCCTCGACCCCGTCGGGCGAGGAGACCTCGGGACCGCAGCGGGCGGCGGTCGCCAGCCCGAGGCCGAGCAGGAAGGGCGCAGGGGCGGGAGCGGCGGGCGGCATCTTCTCGTCGCCCCGCGGCCGGGCCGGCGCGGTGGACTGCGCGCCGGCGGCACCGACCCGGTCGCCCACCTGTCCCGCGGAGGCCACGGCCAGCGGCAGCGCGACGGCGCACGCCACGACCCCCATGAGGGCGAGCAGACGCATCCGCCGGGGATCAGCACCGCGCGACCGCCCGGACCCGCTCCCCGGCCCGTCCCCGGTGCCGTGCCCGGGCCCGTCGTGCCGGTGCGCGCAGCCGGTCTCCCGGCCGTCTCCGCGTCCGCACGGATCTCCGTCCCGCTGCCCGTCCGGCCGTGCGCCCCGGTGTCCTTCTTCGTGGCCGTCTCGGCGTCCGCTCGGGTGTCCGCTTCGGTGTCCCTGGAGATCGCGCAGCATGAAGGGACGATAACGACCAGAACGGGCGTTTGACCCCGGCGCGCCCGACGCCCCTACAACTCGGGCGCGCTCACACCCTTACGAGTGAGGGCGTCCACCACGGCGTCCACGACGGCCTCGACATCGGGCACCCAGGGGGAAGCGGAACCGGGCAGCGGGGCGCGCTCCCAGCGGATCGGCCCGGCCCCCGTCTCGGAGGGCGGCAGGGCGAGGTAGCCGCCCTCGCCGTGGAAGCGGAGCGAGCCGGGCACGAAGTCCTTGGCGTAGAGGAGTTCGCCGAGCTGCTCCATGGAGTACGGCCTGACGAGGATCGACCAGCGCGCGGGCGAGGCGACGACCGGGCCGAGCCGCACCCCGGCGTGGTCGAGCGCGCGCAGGGCGCGGGCCGCGGCGAGGGCCGGCAGGCTCACCGCGCAGGGTGCCCCGCCGCCGGTGGCCAGGACGATCGGCGCGGTGGGCCGGTTGGTCCACCACCAGCGCACCATCCGGGCGTCGGTGGTGGCCGCCAGGAGGCCCGGGTCGAAGGGGTGCGCGCCGGGCACCGTGCATTCGGGGTCGGGACAGCCGCAGCGGGCGGGCCGCCCGGGGTCCCGTGCCACGCCGGGGAGCACGGGCCACTGCCACTGGGCGGCGAAGGTCAGGGCCGCGTCGATCGGCTCGGTCCTCCCGTCGCCGCGCCGGGACAGGAGCCTGCGTCGCCTTCCGGGGATCTCGCGCATGAGCGCTCGTTCCTTTCCGTTGCACCGCTGGCAACACCGTGGGCCACATCACACCATGTGTCGATCACTTCACTGGGCGTACCTGTTGGCGCATCACACCCCTGCCTTCGGCACGGGGATCCCCTTCGGGCCGGGCACCGGCTGCTTCCGCGACAGCCTGCCCATACGCGTCTCTCAAGAGCATGGGCGTGGCGCGGGGTGGCGGAGCATGGCGTTTTGCCGTCGCTCGTTCTGCTCTCCGCCGCCGTCACGCGAGGATGGGGCACGGCCGTCGGTGGATAGGACGCCCGGGTCCGTCACCAGGTTCCGGGCGGTTCCCAACCACCCCTGGTCTTCTCCGAGTACGTACCCATCACGACCGCTGTGACGCTCTGTGGAACGAAACCAGTCGACCGCAATAGGCCGTTACCCGAGGCAGTTTCAAGCCAACTTCGTTGATGCGCAAGAGTCCAGGAGGACAACCACGGCCGGCCCTCTGACACCAGGAATCCCAGCAGGACAATGCTGGACATCCCCTCACGAGTGCGTGTACATGTGGAGACACTGCTGGCGGCGCAGAATGACATGGGGGTTTGCGATGCTTTTGAGCAGTACGCACCGGCCGGAAAGCCGGACACCATGAACGCCCCTCACCCTCAGAAAGTGGCCGGAATCGATTCAACGGTTCCCGCACCCGCCCACACTGTCGCGCCCGCCTCCGCAGCCCCGGACGCCTCCCCGGCCGCCGCCGCGCCCAGCGCGCACTCCCCGCACACCGCCCACCCGGCGGGCGCCCTCCTCCAGGACCGGCTCGCGGGCTGGGTCTCCGACCTCACGACCCTGCACGAACTGACCGAGCGGCTGGCCCGCACCGGCCGGCTCGACGCCGCCCTGGAGGAGCTGCTGCACGCCGGAGCGGCCCTGGTGGGCGCCCGGCGCGGCCTCCTCGTCCTCGAACCGGACGACCGGCTGGGCCCCGACACCACCGTCGGTCTGGGCCTGGCCCGCGCAGACCTCGGCCACATCGAGACCGTCCCGCGCCACGCCATGCCCTACGGCGCCCTCCTCGACACCGCGGCCGGACTGCCCGGCGGCGACGGCGAGATCGTGCGCCCCGACCTGTTCGCGGAGGAAAGCCTCGACCCCCGCCACCGCGAGGTGGCCGCCCGCCTCGGCTACGCCGCCGGGTACGCGCTGCCCCTGACCACCGAGGCCGCCGGCCGGCTCGGCGCCGCCCTGTGGCTCTACGACGAGCCCGCCGAACCGACCGACCGGCAGCGCCACCTCGCCGGCCTCTACGTCCGCTTCGCCACCGAGCACCTCGCACGCCTGATCGAGTGCGAACGCACGCGCGCGTGCATGGCGGCGATGACCGAGGAACTGCTGCCGTCCCGGCTGCCGCGCACACCCGGCGTGCACCTCGCCGCCCGCCGCCGCACCGGCCCGCACGGCGGCGGCGACTGGTACGACGCGCTGCCCCTGCCCGACGCCGCCCTCGGCCTCGCGGTCGGCTCCGTCACCGGCACCGGACCCGGCGCGGTCGCCGCGACGGGCCGGCTGCGCGCCTCCCTGCGGGCGTACGCGGTGATGGAGGGCGAGGACCCCGTCGCCGTCCTGTCCGACCTGGAACTGCTCCTGCGGCTGACCGAGCCCGCCCGCTGCGCGACCGCCCTGTTCGCCTACTGCGAGCCCGAGCTGCGCCGGATCACCGTCGCCGGCGCCGGGCACTGCCCGCCGCTGCTGGTCGGCGACCGGCGCACCGAGTACGTCGAGACGACCGTGTCCGCGCCGCTGGGCATGCTCGCCTGCTGGGAGGCGCCCAGCGTGGAGTTCCAGGTCAGCGCAGGCGAAACGGTGCTGCTCTACACCGACGGGCTGCTGCACCGCACCGGCGACCCCGTCGACCGCGCCTTCGCGCGACTGCACGCCGCCGCGGCCGGCGTCCCGCGCGCGGTGCGCCACGACCCGGACGCCGTCGTCGACCACGTGCTGCGCACCGTCCTGCCCGACGGCCTGGACGTGACCGGCGGCACGGAGGACGTGGTGCTGCTGGCGGCACGTTTCGAGTAGGCCCGCGGACACCGCAGGTGACGGCGCTCCCGTAACAGGCGCTCACCCCCCGGGCCCCTTCCGTACGACCGTACGATGGGGGTGGTCCAGTGCCGTATCGAGGAGGAAGACCGTGGCGGACGAGCTCATCCCGGAGACCCCGGAGACCGAGAGCGAGGAGCCGATCAAGCAGCGCAAGAACGGCCTGTACCCGGGCGTGTCCGACGAGCTCGCCGAGAACATGAAGTCCGGCTGGGCCGACACCGAGCTGCGCGACCTGGAGCCGGTCGGGCAGGCGGAGCACACCGCCCGCCGCCGCGCCGCGCTGTCCGCTCGCTTCCCCGGTGAGCGCCTGGTGATCCCGGCGGGCAACCTGAAGACCCGCTCCAACGACACCGAGTACGCCTTCCGCTCCTCGGTCGAGTACGCCTACCTCACCGGCAACCAGACCGAGGACGGCGTCCTGGTGCTGGAGCCCACCGCGGACGGCCACCGGGCGACCCTCTACCTCCTGCCCCGCTCCGACCGGGAGAACGGCGAGTTCTGGCTCGACGGCCAGGGCGAGCTGTGGGTCGGCCGCCGCCACTCCCTGACCGAGTCCGAGGCGCTGTACGGCATCCCGGCCGCCGACGTGCGCGAACTGGCCGGGAAGCTGCGCGAGGCCACCGGCCCGGTCCGTGTCGTGCGCGGCCACGACGCCGGCGTCGAGGCGGCCCTGACCGACAAGGTCACCGCCGAGCGCGACGAGGAACTGCGCGTCTTCCTGTCCGAGGCCCGCCTGGTCAAGGACGACTTCGAGGTCGGCGAGCTGCAGAAGGCCGTGGACTCCACGGTGCGCGGCTTCGAGGACGTGGTGAAGGTCCTCGACAAGGCCGAGGCGACCAGCGAGCGCTACATCGAGGGCACGTTCTTCCTCCGCGCGCGCGTGGAGGGCAACGACGTCGGCTACGGCACCATCGCCGCCGCCGGGCCGCACGCCTGCACGCTGCACTGGGTCCGCAACGACGGCCCGGTCCGCTCCGGCGACCTGCTGCTGCTGGACGCGGGCGTGGAGACCCACACCCTGTACACCGCCGACGTCACCCGCACCCTGCCGGTCAGCGGCACGTACAGCGAGATCCAGAAGAAGATCTACGACGCCGTGTACGAGGCCCAGGAGGCGGGCATCGCGGCGGTGAAGCCGGGCGCCAAGTACCGCGACTTCCACGACGCCGCCCAGCGCGTGCTCGCCGGGAAGCTCGTCGCGTGGGGCCTGGTGGAGGGCCCCGTCGAGCGGGTCCTGGAGCTGGGCCTGCAGCGCCGCTGGACCCTGCACGGCACCGGGCACATGCTCGGCATGGACGTCCACGACTGCGCCGCCGCGCGCACGGAGACGTACGTGGACGGCACGCTGGAGCCGGGCATGGTCCTCACCGTCGAGCCCGGCCTGTACTTCCAGGCGGACGACCTGACGGTCCCCGAGGAGTACCGCGGCATCGGCGTCCGCATCGAGGACGACATCCTCGTCACCGAGGACGGCAACCGGAACCTGTCCGCCGCCCTGCCGCGCCGCTCGGACGAGGTCGAGACGTGGATGGCGGCCCTGAAGGGCTGACACCGGGAACAGCGGCCGGGCACCCGAGCGGTGCCCGGCCGTACACATGCCCAGGGGGAGGGTTTTCGTGGACATCGGGGACTTCGGGGACGCGGACGGCTTCTGGTCCGCGGTCGGGGTGGACCTGCATCTGGAACCGGACGCGGCGGCGGGCCGCCGTGCGGGCCTGGAGAAGGCGCTCAGGGACGCCGTGCGGGACGGGCGGCTCACGCCCGGCTCGCGGCTGCCGGCGACCCGGCGGCTGGCAGCCGAGCTGGGCGTGTCCCGGGGCACCGCGAAGGCGGCCTACGACCAGTTGGTCGCCGAGGGGTACCTGACGGCGCGCCAGGGCTCCGGCACCCGCGTCGCCGCCCTGCCCGCCGTGGACCAGCAGGAGCCCGGAGCGGCGGCACGCGCGCGTGCACCCCGTTTCGACCTGCGGCCCGGCAGCCCCGACGTGGGCGCCTTCCCCGCGGCGGCCTGGCTGCGGGCGCTGCGCCGCGCCATAGCGACGGCGCCTTCCCTGGCGTACGACTACGGCGACCCGCGCGGCCGGATCGAACTGCGCACCGCGCTGGCGGGCTACCTGGGCCGGGCCCGCGGGGTGATCGCGCCGCCGGAGCGGATCGTGATCACCGCCGGGTACGTGCAGGGCCTGGCCCTGCTGACACGCGTGCTGGACGGCGCCTCGGTCGCCATGGAGGACCCCGGACTGCCCTTCCACCGGGACGTGGTCCGGCACAACGGCGGCACCGTGGTGCCGGTACGGGTGGACGAGCGGGGGGTGCGGGCGCAGGACCTGGGCGAGCACGGCGCCGTCGTCGTCACCCCCGCGCACCAGTACCCGACCGGTGTGACCCTGCACCCCGAGCGGCGGCGGGCGCTGACCGACTGGGCACGCGCGCGTGGTGCCCTGATCGTCGAGGACGACTACGACGGCGAGTTCCGCTACGACCGCCAGCCCGTCGGCGCGCTCCAGGGCATGGCGCCCGGTCACGTCGCCTACCTCGGCACCGCCTCCAAGACCCTCGGCCCGGCGCTGCGGCTGGGCTGGATGGTCCTTCCGCCGCACCTGGTGGACGCGGTGGCCGACGCCAAGCTGCACAGCGACCACCACACCGAGACCATCGGGCAGCTGGCGCTCGCCGAACTGATCGACAGCCACGCCTACGACCGGCACGTGCGCGCGTGCCGGCTTCGTTACCGGCGCCGCCGGGACCAGCTCCTGGACCGGCTGGGCCCGCGCCGCCGGGTGCGCGGGATCGCCGCCGGGCTGCACGCCCTGGTCGACGTCGACGACGAGGAGGCGGTGCTGGCCCGGGCGGAGGCGGAGTCACTGGCCCTCGGCCGCCTCGCCGACCACTGGCACACCCCCGGCGCGGGACGGCCGCAGGGCCTCGTCGTCGGCTACGGGACGCCGAGGGAACGGATCTACCCCGAGGCGCTGGACGTCCTGGCGAAGATCCTGGACGAGGTCTGAGGCCCTGGACGCCGGCCCGCGAGGGCCGGGACCGTCCTGGGGCCTGCCCGTCCTAGGTCCTGTCGTCAAATTGCCGTCGTCCGCCCGGAGGGCGGGCCTCGCGGCGTCAGGTGCGTGCTCTCGGCGTGCCGGGCCCTGACCCTCGTACCGGACGTACTCGGGTCTGGGCCCGGTGCGGCGAGAGTGCGTGCATGGCGTCGCGAGGCAGGCGGGAATGTGACGACAGGGCCTAGACCGCCACCAGAGGTGCGTCCTCGCGCCACTTCAGGATCTTGTCGAAGCTCACCACCGCTCCGCCGCGCCCCGGCTTGTTGCCGATGTGGACGTGGTCGGCGAGTTCCCGGATGAGGCACAGGCCACGGCCGTGCTCGGCCTCCGCGTGCGGGGCGCGCAGCGGCACCCGGTGGCCGCCGGCCGGGAAGCCGGGACCCGTGTCGGCCACCTCGATGCGGCACTTCTCCCCGTCGAGGTAGGCAGTCACGCGGTACGCCCCGCAGGCGGCGTCCCCGCCGTGCTCGACGGCGTTCGCGCACGCCTCGCTCAACGCGACGGACAGGTCGTAGGAGATGTCGGGGTCGACGCCCGCCGTCTCCATGGTGCCGAGCAGGAGCCGGCGGGCGAGCGGCACGCTCGCGGCGTCACGCCGCAGATGCAGTGACCACCAGATGCTCATGCTCCAGCCTCCCGGCCGCGGCTCGACATACCGTTACGTATTGCCCCGCGTGCCCGGCCGTAAGCACCGAGTTGACGCGGAAACGCCCGTCCGGCGGATGTGGTGCGAACGGAATCGGTGTATGCGTGGGACCATCCGCCGCAGAACGTGACCCACCCGGAGGTACCGCATCTTGTGGACCTGCCGTACGGCGCCCCGGTGCCCAGTGGGATGATGAGCGCGCCATGACTGCCCCCCACTCGCGCACGGCACCGGCCGGGCGCGGTCTCCGGCTGCTGCGGGCCGCGGTGTTCGCCGCGGTCTGCGTCGTGCTGGCCGCGGCCGGTCACACGCTGGGCTCGTGCGCGGCGGTCCCGCTGTGGACGCTGGGCGCGGGCTTCCTCGGGGCACTCGTGGTCGTCGTCCCGCTGGCCGGACGCGCACGCTCGCTGCCCGGGATCGCGGCGCTGCTCGCACTCGGCCAGACCGTACTGCACGCGCTGTTCGCCCTCGGCCAGCACGGCGCCATGGCCATGGGGCCGATGGCGTCGGCGAGCATGCCGGGACCGTCCGGTTCCGCGGCGCACGCGGGACACACGCTGTCCGACGCCGCGCTGGTCGAGCGGGCCGCGCGGTACATGTGCGGGACCACGACCGCCGGGATCACCCCGGCCCGCGCCTACCGGATCCTCGTCGACGCCCATCTCTACCCGGCGACGGCCCAGGACCCGGCCACCGCGGCCCACCCGGCGGGCGCCCTGCCGACCGCCGGCCCCGTCGCCTCGCTGCTGTCGCTGCTGCCGTCCCTGCCCATGCTGCTCGGGCACGTGCTCGCCGCGCTGGCCGCGGGCTGGCTGCTGCGCCACGGCGACCTCGCGCTGCTCCGCCTCATGGCGCTGGAGGCGCACGGCGTCGCCGAGGGCGCGCTCGTACGGTCCCTGCGCGGGGCGCTCGCCCTGGCGTGCGCCCTGTGTGCCGGGCTGCCGACGGCACCGGGCACCGGACCGCGCCTTGCGCGCGCCGCCGACTCCGTCCTGCCCCCTCCTTCCACCACCGCGCTCCAGCACACGGTGATCCGCCGCGGCCCGCCCGCCGCCTCCTTCGCCCTCGCTGCCTGACGCGACGCGACCAGCGCTCCACCGGACCCGGCCGACCGGGTCCCGCCGGAGGGAGTGGCCGCCGTCGTGCGGCACACGCGCGTGCCCGTCTCCCGGGTTGGTCCGCACCGTCGGACGCACCGGCGGACGTCCGGCGCACGCGCCTCTCCCGACCACCGGAACACCACCGGAACACACCGGACCCACTCGAAGTGGAGTGCTCTTCGTGATGAAGGCCATCAGCCGCAAGACCTCTCGTCTCGCCACCGTCGGCGCCCTCGCGGGCACGGCCGTCCTCGCCGTGTCCGTCCCCGCGTTCGCGCACGTCACCGTGCAGCCGGAAGGCGCCGCGGCCAAGGGCGGCTACGCCGTCGTCGACTTCAAGGTGCCCAACGAGCGCGACAACGCCTCCACCACCAAGCTGGAGGTCAGCTTCCCGGCCGACCACCCGCTGGCCTCCGTGATGCCGGAGCCGATCGACGGCTGGAAGATCGAGGTCACCAAGTCCAAGCTGGCCAAGCCGCTGGAGATGCACGGCGAGAAGATCTCCGAGGCCGTCTCCAAGGTCACCTGGACCGCCGACGGCAAGGGCGTCCAGCCCGGCTACTTCCAGAAGTTCCCCCTCTCCCTCGGCGCACTGCCCCAGGACGCCGACCAGCTCGTCTTCAAGGCCCTGCAGACGTACTCCGACAAGGAGGTCGTCCGCTGGATCGAGGTGCCGCAGAAGGGCCAGGCGGAGCCCGACAACCCGGCGCCCACGCTCCAGCTGACCGCCGCGGACGACGCCCACGGCGGCGCGGCCCAGAAGGCCTCGGCCGGCTCCGAGTCCGCCGCCGGCACCACCACCGCCGCCGCCGCGAACGGCAGCAGCAGCGACACCACCGCCCGCGCCCTCGGCATCGTCGGCATCGTCGTCGGCGCGGCCGGCGTCGCCTACGGCGTGTTCGCCGGACGCCGCCGGACCGCCGCCTGACCCTGCACGCCCGCGCCGCGCACCGGGGCCGCACGCCGTCCGCCGTACGGCCCCCGTACCACCGCACAGGCCCACGGCCCCGGTGCGCGCCGGAGTTCTCACATCTGGGACATTTTTCTATGCGCAAGAAGACGTTCGCCGCGGCCGCCCTGCTCGCCGCCGCGACGATGACCCTGTCCGCCTGCGGCAGCGGCGACGACAGTGCCGCCCCCGCCACCGTCGTCGCCGAGGAGACCTCGAAGAAGCCCTCGACGGTCCTCGACCAGCCGTTCGAGAAGCCCGACCTGGTGCTCACCGACACGCACGGCAAGAAGTACGACCTCCGCAAGGAGACCGCCGGCCGGCCCACCCTCCTCTACTTCGGCTACACCCACTGCCCCGACGTGTGCCCGCTGACGATGAACAACCTCGCGGTCGCCAAGAAGGCCCTGCCCAAGGCGGAGCAGGACAAGCTGCGGGTGGTGTTCGTCACCACCGACCCCGGCCGTGACACCCCCGCCGAACTCGGCAAGTGGCTCAACGGCATCGATCCCCGGTTCATCGGCCTGACCGGCGACTTCGCCACCATCCAGGCCGGTGCGCGCAGCGTCGGCATCACCATCGAACCGACCACGAAGGACAAGAACGGCAAGCTCGTCTCCGTGCACGGCACCCAGGTGGTCGCCTTCTCGCCGAAGAACGACAGCGGTTACGTGGTCTACGACGAGGACGCCGGCGTCGCCGACTACACCAAGGACCTGCCCAAGCTCGTCAAGGGAGAGAACCCGTGAGGCGCCGGACCGCTATGACCGCGCTGACGGCGGCGGCCCTGGCCGGCACGGTGCTGCTGACCGGCTGCGGCGGCTCGGCCTCCGGCGCGGAGTCCGGCGGGAAGGCCGAACTGTCCGTCAGCGCCGCCTACATGCCCCAGCCGGTCTCCGGCTCGATGGCGGCCGGCTTCCTGACGATCGTCAACAAGGGCGACGCCGAGGACGAGCTGACCTCCGTCACCAGCGACGCCGCCGGCTCCGTCACCGCGCACCGGACGGTCGGCGGGACCATGCGTGAGGCGGGCCCGCTCGCCGTCCCCGCCCACGGACGGCTCGTGTTCAAGAGCGGCGGCAACCACCTGATGTTCGACATGCTCAAGCGAAAGCCCCGCGAGGGCCAGACGGTCACCGTCGACCTGCACTTCGCCCACTCCGGCGACCTGCGGGTCGAGATGCCGGTGAAGGCGGCCACGTACAGCCCCGAGACCGGACACTGAGGGAGGGACCACCTTGACGCAGACCACCGCCCCCCGCGTCCGGAACCTGGTGCTGCTGTTCCTGGCCGTCACCGGCGCGCTCCTGGCCGGCGCCGCACCGGCCTCCGCGCACGCCGCGCTGACCGGCAGCGACCCCCGGCAGGGGGCGGTGGTCGCCGAGGCACCCGCCCGGGTCTCCCTGACCTTCTCCGAGAAGGTCGCCATGAACGACGACTCCCTGCGCGTCCTCGACCCGGCCGGCAGCCGGGTCGACACCGGCCGACCGTCCGACACCACCGGCACCACGTACACCCTGGGACTGCGCGGCGGGCTGGCCAAGGGCACGTACACCGTCACCTACCAGGTGGTCTCCGCCGACAGCCATCCCGTCGCCGGCGCCTACACCTTCTCCATCGGAGCACCCTCCAAGACCTCCGTCGTGGCCGGCGGCCAGGACGTGGGCGGCGGACCCGTCGGCTGGCTGTACGGCGTCGGGCGCTACGTCTCCTACGCCGGCTTCATCGTCCTGGCCGGCGGCGCCGCCTTCGTCCTCGCCTGCTGGCAGCGCGGGGCCGGGGTGCGGGCCGTGCAGCGGCTCGTCGTGTCCGGCTGGATCGCGCTCACCGCCGCGACCCTGGCCCTGCTCCTCCTGCGCGGCTCGTACACCACCTCCGGAAAACTCGGCGACGTCTTCGACCTGAACCTGCTCGGCGAGGTGCTCCAGACCAAGACGGGCGCCGCCCTCGTCTCGCGGCTGCTGCTGCTCGCGGCGGCCGCACTCTTCGTCGCGGTCCTCTTCGGGGCCTACGAGAAACGCGAGGACGAGGAGAAACGGGACCTGACGTTCGGGCTCGCGATCGGCGGCGTCGTGGTCGCCGCCGGACTGGCGGCGAGCTGGGCCCTGGCCGAGCACGCCTCGGTCGGCCTCCAGCCCGGCATCGCGATGCCGGTCGACGTCGTCCACCTGCTCGCCGTGGCCGCCTGGCTCGGCGGACTCGCCGCACTCCTGGTCGCGCTGTACCGCGCACCGGCGGACACCCCCGTCGACGCCCCGGCCGTACGCCGCTTCTCCCGTGTCGCCTTCGGCTCCGTGGCGGCCCTCGTCGCCACCGGCGTCTACCAGTCCTGGCGCCAGGTCGGCTCGTGGCATGCGCTGACCGGCACCCGCTACGGGCAGTTGCTGCTCGTCAAGGCCGGCCTCGTCGTCCTCATGGTCGGCGTCGCCTGGACCTCCCGGCGCTGGACGGGCCGGCTGGCCGGCACGGTCACCGGCCAGGCCGCGACCGCCACCGCCGGCCGTGGGAAGCAACGCGGCCCGCAGCGGGCCAAGGACCCGGCCCGGAAAGAACCCGTGGGCGCACGGAAGGGCACCCCGCAGGCACCGGGCCCGGCCGACGGCGACGCCCGGCGCGCCGCCCAGCTGGCCCGGCAGCGGGCCGCCGTGGACGCGGCCCGGCAGAAGCGGGAGCGGACAGCCGACCCGAACCGGTTCGGGCTGCGCCGTTCCGTCATGGCGGAGGCCACGGTCGCCGTCATCCTGCTCGCCGTCACCACGGTGCTGACCCAGACCGAGCCCGGCCGCACGGAGGAAGAGGCCAAGGCCGCCGCGTCGTCCCCCGCCTCCTCGTCCTCCCCCTCCTCGTCGTCGGCCGGGGCCGTCACCCTCGACATGCCGTTCGACACCGGCGGCCAGGACGGCAAGGGCGTGGTCCGGCTCGACATCGACCCCGCACGCGTGGGCGGCAACGAGATGCACGTCTACGTGCAGCGACCGGACGGGAAGGCGTTCGACGTCCCCGAGATCAAGACCGCCTTCACCCTGACCGCCCAGAAGATCGGGCCGCTGTCCGTCACCCCCGACCACATCACCACCGGCCACTGGGCGGCCGACGGAGTACAGATCCCCATGGCCGGCTCCTGGAAGGTCGCCGTGACCGTACGGACCTCCGACATCGACCAGGTGACCGTCTCCAAGAACATGCAGATCGGCTGACCCACCATGACCGACCAGTCCACCCCGAAGGCCGCCGCGCCGGCCTCCTCGCCGGCCCGGCCCGAGGCCGGGCAGGCCGGAGCATCCGGCGCAACCGGTGTCTCACGCCGACGGCTGCTCGGCACGGCCGGTGCCACCGGGCTCGTCCTCGGCGCGGCGGGCGCGGCCGTCGGCTACACCTCCGCACCCGCCGGTGCCACCCCCTTGACCGCCCTGGGCGCGGGCCGGGCGGCGTTTCACGTGAAACATCAGCCCGGCATCACCGACCCCCTCCAGGCCTGCGGCCACCTCATCGCCTTCGACCTGGCACCCGGCGCGGGCCGCAAGGAGGCCGCCGCACTGCTGCGCCGGTGGTCGGACACCGCCGAACGGCTGATGGCGGGCGAGCCCGCGGCACACGGCGACACGGACGTCGCCCGGGACGCGGGCCCCTCCTCCCTCACGGTCACCTTCGGCTTCGGCCGGACGTTCTTCGACCGCACCGGCCTCCAGAAGCAGCGGCCCGCAGCCCTCGACCCCCTGCCCGACTTCTCCTCCGACCGGCTCGACAGGGCCCGCAGCAACGGCGACCTGTGGGTGCAGATCGGCGCCGACGACGCCCTGGTCGCCTTCCACGCCCTGCGCGCCGTCCAGAAGGACGCGGGCGCCGCGGCCCGCGTGCGCTGGCAGATGAACGGCTTCAACCGTTCCCCGGGCGCCACCGCGCACCCGATGACGGCCCGCAACCTGATGGGCCAGGTCGACGGCACCAACAACCCGAAACCGCACGACGCCGACTTCGACCAGCGCGTCTTCGTCCCCGCCGACAGCCGGCCCGCCTGGATGGCGAACGGCTCCTACGCCGTCGTACGCCGTATCCGCATGCTCCTGGACGACTGGGAGAAACTGCCCCTCACCCAGCAGGAGAACGTCATCGGACGCCGCAAGTCCGACGGTGCACCGCTCAGCGGAGGCGCCGAGACGACCGCCATGGACCTGGAGAAGACCGGCAAGGACGGTTCCTACGTCGTCCCGGTGAACGCCCACGCCCGCATCACGCGCCCCGACCAGAACGGGGGCGCGGCCATGCTCCGCCGCCCCTTCTCCTACCACGACGGCTTCGCCGCGGACGGCACACCGGACGCGGGCCTGCTGTTCATCTGCTGGCAGGCGGACCCGCTGCGGGGCTTCGTGCCGGTGCAGCGCAAGCTGGACCGCGGCGACGCGCTGTCGCAGTTCATCCGGCACGAGGCGAGCGGCCTGTTCGCCGTGCCGGGCGGCGCGGGCAAGGGCGAGTACGTCGGGCAGCGGCTGCTGGAGGGATGAGCCCCGGGTGCGGCGCCGCACCCGGGTGACGGCGCACCCGGGCCCGGGCCCGCGCGCCCGGCCCGCCCCGGACCGAAGGGCCTAGGGTTGAGGACATGTCAGCGAGCTACGCCTATCTCGGCCCCGAGGGCACCTTCACCGAAGTGGCGCTGCGCACCCTCCCCGAGGCGGCCACCAGGGAACTGGTCCCCTACGTGTCCGTGCAGTCCGCACTGGACGCGGTCCGCGACGGCGAGGCCGAGGCCGCTTTCGTACCGATCGAGAACTCCGTCGAGGGCGGCATCACCACCACGCTCGACGAACTGGTCGCGGGCCGGCCCCTGGTGATCTACCGCGAGGTGCTCCTGCCGATCACCTTCGCGCTGCTGGCCAGGCCCGGCACCCCGCTCGCCGGCATCAAGACGGTCACCGCCCATCCGGCCGCCCAGCCCCAGGTGCGCAACTGGCTGAAGACGCATCTCCCCCACGTCCGGTGGGAATCGGCCGCCTCGAACGCCGACGGGGCCCGACTGGTCCAGGAGGGCCGCTACGACGCGGCCTTCGCCGGTGAGTTCGCGGCGGCACGCTACGGACTGGAGGCCCTGGAGAGCGGCATCCACGACGCGGAGAACGCGCAGACCCGGTTCGTCCTCGTCGGCCGCCCCGCACGGCCCGCCGCCCCGAGCGGCGCGGACAAGACGTCCGTGGTGCTGTGGCAGCGTGACGACCACCCCGGCGGCCTGCGCGACCTGCTGGGCGAGTTCGCCGGCCGGGGGATCAACCTCATGCTGCTCCAGTCCCGGCCGACGGGCGCGGGCATCGGCAACTACTGCTTCTGCGTCGACGCCGAGGGGCACATCACCGACCGCCGGATGGCCGAGGCCCTGATGGGCCTGAAGCGGATCTGCCTGCAGGTGCGCTTCCTGGGTTCGTACCCGCGCGCGGACGTCGGCGCGCAGGCCCTGCGGCCGCCGCTCGCCGGGACCTCGGACGAGGAGTTCGCGGCCGCGGCGGACTGGGTGGCGCGCTGCCAGGACGGCCGTTTCTAGTCACTCTCCGACCGTGTGTGACCGGTCCTACCTGCAGATCTTCATTGTCCACAGAAGTTATCCACAGGTCCTCTTCTCGACCTGGGGACAAGTCGACACCGAAGGGGGACTCGGTCGACAAATCGCCCTACATCCCCCAACTTGGCCCATCAGCCCGCAGGTCACCCTTCGTCCACTCGTTTCCTTTGGTTCATCTTTTGGGGCGACCCCTTTCCACCCGAAAGTGGGTGTCGGGCCGGTTCGATCCGGGAATTCTTCCGGCGGCCGGCACTTCTGGAGTGATCAATTCCGGAGTCCACAGAAGTTGCGCACAGCCTGTGGATAACTCACCGCGAGGTGGGGATTCCTGTGGACAACCCACCTCTCAAGTCCCCCTGCACACAAGGCGATCCAGTCAACAGGACCGTCACCGCCCGCACCCTCCCAGGGAGCCGGGACACCCTCCATTGACACAACGCGCAATTCCTCCATGACGGTGGGTACGGCCATGCAGCGGTGCGGTCCGGAATACTGGGTCGTGAGCCCGAACGCCGCACCGGTAGCCTTGAGCACGTGATTGACCTTCGTCTGCTCCGTGAGGACCCTGACCGTGCGCGCGCCTCGCAGCGTGCCCGTGGAGAGGACGTCGCGCTCGTCGACTCCCTCCTGTCTGCCGACGAGCGGCGCAGGTCGTCCGGCGTCCGCTTCGACGAGCTGCGCGCCGAGCAGAAGGCGCTGGGCAAGCTCATCCCCAAGGCCTCCGGGGACGAGAAGGCCGAGCTGCTGAAGAAGGCGAGCCAGCTCGCCGCCGACGTCAAGACGGCCGACGCGGAACGCGACGCCGCCGACGCGGAGACCCAGGAACTGCTGCTCCGCCTCGGCAACCTCGTCCACCCCGACGTGCCCGTCGGCGGCGAGGAGGACTTCGTCACGCTGGAGACGCACGGCACGATCCGCGACTTCGCCGCCGAGGGCTTCGACCCCAAGGACCACCTGGAGCTGGGCCAGCTCCTCGGCGCGATCGACGTGGAGCGCGGCGCGAAGGTCTCCGGCTCGCGCTTCTACTTCCTCACCGGTGTCGGCGCCCTGCTGGAACTGGCCCTGGTGAACGCGGCGATCAGCCAGGCCACCGCGGCCGGCTTCACCCCGATGCTCACCCCGGCGCTGGTGCGCCCGCAGTCCATGGCGGGCACCGGATTCCTCGGCCAGGCCGCCCAGGACGTCTACCACCTCGACAAGGACGACCTCTACCTGGTCGGCACGTCCGAGGTGCCGCTGGCGGCCTACCACATGGACGAGATCATCGACGCCGAGCGGCTGCCGCTGCGCTACGCGGGCTTCTCGCCGTGCTTCCGCCGCGAGGCCGGCTCGCACGGCAAGGACACCCGCGGCATCTTCCGCGTGCACCAGTTCGACAAGGTCGAGATGTTCTCCTACGTCGCCCCGGAGGACTCGCAGGCCGAGCACCAGCGGCTGCTGGAGTGGGAGAAGCAGTGGCTGACGTCGCTGGAGCTGCCGTTCCGCGTGATCGACGTCGCCTCGGCCGACCTGGGCGCCTCCGCCGCACGCAAGTTCGACTGTGAGGCGTGGATCCCGACCCAGGGCAAGTACCGCGAGCTGACCTCGACCTCGGACTGCACCGAGTTCCAGTCGCGGCGCCTGTCGATCCGCGTCCGCGACGGCAAGCAGGTCAAGCCGCTCGCCACCCTCAACGGCACCCTGTGCGCCGTGCCGCGCACCATCGTCGCCATCCTGGAGAACCACCAGCAGGCCGACGGTTCCGTGCGCGTGCCCGAGGTGCTGCGTCCCTACCTCGGCGGCCGGGAGGTCCTGGAGCCGCTGGCCAAGTGACCGCCGCCGTCTCCCAGGGCGTCGGCGAGACCTCCGGCGCCCTGCCCTACCGGCTGATCGCGACCGACCTGGACGGGACGCTGCTGCGCTCGGACGACTCGGTCTCGCCGCGCACCCGTGAGGCACTGGCAGCGGCTGCGGCGGCCGGTGCCGCGCACATCGTCGTCACCGGCCGCGCGGTCCCCTGGACGCGGCACATCCTCGACGACCTCGGCTACAGCGGCCTCGCGGTCTGCGGTCAGGGTGCCCAGGTCTACGACGCAGGGGAGCGGCGCCTGCTGACCTCGGTGACCCTGGACCGGCAGCTGGCCAAAGTCGCCCTGGCCAAGATCGAGGCCGAGGTCGGCCCGCTGTACCTCGCGGCGAGCCGGGACGGCCTGGACGGCGAGGTGCTGGTGGGGCCCGGTTACGCCCTGACGGGCTCCCTGCCCGGCACGCCGCTCACGGACGCCTCGGACCTGTGGAGCGCCCCGCTCAACAAGATCTACATCCAGCACCCGGCCCTGTCCGACGACGAACTGGCCGAGGCCGCCCTGCGGATCGCGGGCGGTTTCGTCTCGGTCACCATGGCCGGTCAGGGCATAGTGGAGCTTCTCCCGCTCGGCCTGTCCAAGGCGACGGGACTGTCCCTGGCCGCGCGGCGACTGGGTCTGAAGGCGGCGGACACGCTCGCCTTCGGTGACATGCCCAACGACATCCCGATGTTCGCCTGGGCCGCCCGCGGCGTGGCCATGGCCAATGCCCATGCCGACCTGAAGGCGGTCGCGGACGAGGTCACCGCCTCCCACGACGAGGACGGCATCGCGGTCGTGGTGGAGCGGATGCTGGGCTGAGACCCGGCCTCACGGCCCGGGCCGTGAGCCGGTGTCTGCGGAGGGTGCACGGATCGGACGTGCGCGGGGGCGACCCCGCCCACGGCTCAGCGAGCCGGTGCCTCGCCACCCGGCCAGTCCTCCGGGTGGGCGGCCCACGCGACGGCGGGTCGCGTGCTCGAAACGGCCGCCCCGGGCGGCTCCCCGTGCGGGGCGGGCCCTACGGGGCGAGTCGTCACGCCGGAGTCCGCCGCAAGCCGCCCTGACGGGAGCCGGGCGTCCTGCCGTGCACGGGCATCGCCCCGCTCCTCTCCCAGAACCCGGCGCCGGTTCCCCCGGCGCTGCGGACAGCACCACTGTGCCGTCGCGACGACCACGCCGCCCCCGAACTGGCCCCGGCCCCGGCCATGCCCACCACTCCGGCCACGTCGGCCGCTCCGGCCAGCACCGACCGGTCGCACCGGGAGTCGGCCGATGCAGGCGGTACAGGCCAGTCCAGGCCGTGCCGACCGGGGCGGTCGGTGGTGCGTGCAGGCCGGCGCGGTCCGTACAGGCCGTACCCGCCGGCGCGGACCGTACAGGCCGTACAGGCCGGTGCGGTTCGTGGGCGGCCCAGGCCGGTGCGGTCCGTGCAGGTCATTCAGGCCGTAGACGCAAGGGCAGGCCGTGCGGCGGCCGGTGCGGCCGTGCGGGCCGGTGCCGCAGGCTGACCCGGCCTGTCAGCGGCGTCGCCACCTGCGGCGGCGCACCTTGCTGAAGAACCACCCCGCCGGCGGCTCGTCGGAGCGCCACGGCTGCGGTTCGGGAGCCTGGCCGCGCCAGCGGGCGGCGAGCATCCGGGCCCGGGCCGAGGGCTCGGTGGCCTCGGCGGCCCGTACGAAGTCGGTGTCGAGGACGACGTCGTCCCACCCGTCCCCGCTCGTGCGCCGGTCCTCGCCCCGGGGAGTCTCGCCGGTCATCTGCGTCCTCCTGGTCTTCCGTCCGCTGTGCCCAGTGTGTGCGTACGGCGGTGAAGCCTCCGTCAAGGACGAGCGGGCCCGCCGGACCGCGGGGCCCGCCCGTGTCTCACTCCTCGCCGGCGAGGGTCAGGGACCGCAGTTTCTGCCCGGCGTACCAGGTGGCCAGCACGGTCACCAGGACCAGCAGGACCGTCGCCGTCGTCAGGCCCACCTCGGAGGTCACCAGGTCTCCGCCGGCGACCTTGTGCGCGACCGCCAGGGCCCACTGCTGGATGCTCAGCGTGCGCGCACCGGGCACCAGGGAGCCGAACAGCGCCTCCCAGACGAGCGCGTACACCAGGCCGAAGACCACAGCGTGCCGGGAGACCGTGCCCAGCAGGAGGAACAGGGCGGCGTAGGCGATGGAGGCGACCAGGGCGGCCACGGTGTAGGCCACCGCGATCTGCTGGCCGTTGCCGTTGAGGATCAGTCCGGCGATCAGTGTCGGGACCGCCGAGAACACCATGGTCACGGCGATCGCCACGATCAGCTTGGTGAAGATGATGACCGGCCGCTTCAGCGGTTTGGACAGCAGGTACACCACCGAGCCGTCGTCGATCTCCGGACCGATCGCACCTGTCCCGGCGATGACGCCGATGATCGGCACCATGGTGGCGAGTGCGAAGCCGCCGAGGACGTTGACCGCGGTCTGGTCGTCGGCGCCGGTGAGGGCGCGCACGACGACCGCGATGACGATCAGCAGCAGGGGCAGCGCCCCGAGGATGAGGGCCCGGCGGCGGCCGAGCAGGGCTCGGTAGGTGAGCCGGGCGACTGTGGGGTCGTACATTTCGGCCTCCTACGCCGCGACCAGATACGAGAAGACGGACTCGAGGGACTCGTCGGACGGCGAGACCGTGTGCAGCCGGATGCCGTGGTCCCGGGCCACCCGCGGCAGCAGGGTGGTGAAGCGTCCGAAGTCGACGGCCTGGATGCGCAGCGCTCCTTCGGCGAGGTCCACCTCGATGCCGGAGGTCGACGGGTCCGCGATCAGTGCCGCCGCGAGGGCGCGGTCGTCACTGGAGCGCACCAGGTAGCGGTGCGGGCGGTCGGTCATCAGGCGGCGGATCTTGCGGAAGTCACCGCTGGCCGCGTGCCGCCCGGCGACGATGACCTCGATGTGCCAGGCGAGCTGCTCGACCTCCTCCAGGATGTGGGAGGAGAAGAGCACCGTGCGGCCCTCGTCGCCCATGCGCCGCAGCAGGTCCATCAGCTGCATGCGCTGGCGCGGGTCCATGCCGTTGAACGGCTCGTCCAGCAGGAGCAGCGAGGGGTCGTGCACCAGGGCGCTGGCCATCTTCACGCGCTGCCGCATGCCCTTGGAGTACGTGGAGATCTTGCGGTCCTGCGCGTACTCCATCTCGACCGTGGCCAGCGCCTTCTGTGCCGCCTTGGCGCCCAGGCCGTGCAGTTCGGCGTTGGCGACGACGAAGTCGCGGCCGGTGAGGAAGTCGTACATCGCCTCGCGCTCGGGGACGACGCCGATGTGCCGGTAGATCTCCTCGTTGCGCCACACGGGCCGGCCGTCCAGGGTGACGGTGCCGGTGGAGGGGGCGAGGAATCCGCCCATCATGTTGATCAGCGTGGACTTGCCGGCACCGTTGGGGCCGAGCAGGCCGGTGACGCCGGGGCCGATCGTCATGGTGATGTCGTTGACGGCGACCACGTTGCCGAACCAGCGGGAGACGTGGTCGATGCTGAGCGTGGTCACAGTCCCACCTTCTTGTAGCGGCGCAGCAGGAGGCCGTAGGCGCCGGCGATGAGGCCGAGGACGACCAGGACGTAGACGACGCCCTGACCGCTGCCGGGGCCGACGGCGCCGGGGGCGGCGGAGGTCGCGCCCAGGAAGGCCGTCTGGATGCCGTCGATGAGGGTGACCGGAGAGAACAGGCCGATCCAGGGGATGGCGCTCGTGCTGTTCTGGGCGTCGGCGATGGCCTCCAGCGTGGAGACCGCGCCGTAGGAGATGACCAGGACGGCGATCACGGCGGCGATGCCGAAGCCCCGGCGCGGGGTGATGGCGGCGATGACCAGGCCGATGCCTGCGAAGAGCAGTGAGAGCAGGGCCACGGAGACGAGTCCTTCGGCGAATCCCTTGGTCTGGTCGGCGAAGTCGAGTTTGGCCAGCAGCGCGCCCACGTAGAGGACGAGCAGCGGTGCGGCGGTCAGGATGAACAGCGCCGAGGCCAGCGCCGCGTACTTGGCGCGGACGTAGTCGGCGGTCTCGATGGGCCGTGAGAAGTACAGCGGCACGGTCTTGAAGCGCAGGTCGCGGGAGACGGACTGCGGTGCCTGGGAGGCGACGTACAGGCTGATGACGCCCTGCATGATGATGGCGTAGCGCGTGTAGTCGACGGGCAGGTCCTTGGCCTTGGTGGCGACCGCGACGGCGACCATGATGGCCGCGGGCACGCACATCACCACGAACAGCAGCATCGGCAGCACTTTGGACTTCACCGAGCGGCCGAGGCCGTAGGAGCCGCGCAGGGACTGCGAGTACAGCGAGCGGCGGGCGTAGGCGCGGCCGAGGCGGGGGCCGTCGTAGTTGCGGTAGCCGATGTTGTGGATGCGGGTCTGGTCGCCCGCGGGCGGTGCCGGATTCCGCAGGGGCTGCTCAAGCGACATGGTCGGCCGCCTCCTTCCGCTGTCCCTCGCGCTGTTCGTCGTCGTCCCGGAAGACCTCCGAGATGTGGTGCCGGCGCTGCTCCATGCGGACCAGGCCGAGGCCGAGGTCGGCGATCACGTCCCGCACCAGGTCGTAGGTCTCCTCGCCCTGGGCGGTGAGCAGCAGGACGTGTCCCGCGCCCGGCAGCCCGGTGCCGTCCTCGGTCTGCACCCCGCGCGCGTGGAGCGCCTCACGGACCGCGCGGGTGCCGTCCGGGTGTTCGTCGCTGTCGGTGACCTCGACGGCGAGGGTGGTCGTGGTCTGGGTGAAGTCGGTGGTGGAGCTGGAGCGCAGGAGCTTGCCGCCGTCGATCACGACGACGTGGTCGCAGGTGCGTTCCAGCTCGCCCAGCAGGTGGGAGGTGACCAGGACCGAGATGCCGAAGTCGGTGTGGATGCGGCGGATGAGGCCGAGCATGTCGTCGCGGCCGACCGGGTCGAGGCCGTTGGTCGGCTCGTCGAGGAAGACCAGCTGCGGGTCGTGCACCAGGGCCTGGGCGAGCTTGACGCGCTGCTTCATGCCGGTCGAGTAGCCGCCGATGGGGCGGTAGCGCTCCTCGTAGAGGCCGACGTGGCGCAGGGTGTCGGCCGTGCGCTCGCGGGCGGCGGTGGGCGGCAGGCCGGACATGCGGGCCATGTGGACGACGAACTCGGTGGCCGAGACGTCCGGTGGCAGGCAGTCGTGTTCCGGCATGTAGCCGACACGCTCGCGGATCGCGGCGCCCTCGTGGGCGACGTCGAGACCGAGCACCTTGGCACGGCCCTCCGTGGCGGGGGACAGACCCAGCAGGATCTTGATCAGTGTGGACTTGCCGGCTCCGTTGGCGCCGACGAGTCCGGTCACACCGGGTCCGACGTCCACGGAGAGCCGGTCAAGCGCGGTCACCCGGGGGAACCGCTTGCTCAGGCTTTCGGTCGCGATCACAGTCACGTCTTCGACGATAGTGACGCCCGCCACGCGAGTCGTCAGACCCCAGAGCCGTCTTGCAGTCCCTCTTGAGTATTACGGGGCCCTAGGGGGCGCACCCCTGGGGTAGCCCATGTTCCGGGACAACCCGGCCCTACCAGGCCGCACCTCACTCTATTGACGTTCCGTCTAACAACTGCCACAGTCGCCGGAGTCACGTGACGGGCACCCGGTCCCCGGCGAGGGCGAGCGCGGGGAGTGTGCCGCCTGGCGGAGGGAAGGTGATGCGCGTGTCGCCGCTGAAGGGTGCGCGGGAGCGCCGGGTACGGACCGGCGAGGTCGAGCTGTGCGTGGCCGAACTGGGGGATCCGCGCAGGCCGACGGTGGTCCTGGTGCACGGTTACCCGGACAGCAAGGAGGTCTGGTCCGAGGTGGCCGAACGCCTCGCCGGACGCTTCGGGTTCCACGTCGTGCTGTACGACGTCCGCGGCCACGGCCGCTCCACGGCGCCCCGGCCGTTGCGCGGCGGGTTCACCCTGGAGAAGCTCACCGACGACTTCCTGGCGGTCGCCGACGCGGTCAGTCCGGACGCACCGGTGCACCTGGTGGGGCACGACTGGGGCTCGGTGCAGGCCTGGGAGTTCATCACCGTCCGGCGCACCGAGGGCCGGATCGCCTCCTTCACCTCCCTGTCCGGCCCCTCCCTCGACCACTTCGGCCACTGGATCAACTCCCGCCTGGCCCGCCCCACCCCGCGCCGGGTGGGCCAGCTCCTCGGCCAGGGCGCCCGTTCCTGGTACGTCTACCTGCTGCACACGCCCGTCCTGCCCGAACTCGCCTGGCGCGGCCCCCTCGGCAGACGCTGGCCGAAGATCCTGCAGCGCGTGGAGAAGGTTCCCGCCGGCGACTACCCGACCGCCTCGCTGCCGCAGGACGCGGCGCACGGCGCGTGGCTGTACCGCGACAACGTACGGGCGCGCCTGCGCAGGCCGCGGACGGACGCCCGGGCCCACGTCCCCGTGCAGCTCATCACCCCGGTGAACGACGCCTTCCTCTCCGAACGGCTGTACGACGATCTGGAGCAGTGGGTCCCGCGTCTGGTGCGCCGGACCCTTCCGGCACAGCACTGGGTCCCCCGCACCCGGCCCGACCGGCTGGCCGACTGGATCGCCGACTTCGTGACCGGCGCCGGGGCCGGGCGGCCCTCGCCCGCCGCCACCGGACCGTACGCCGACCGGTTCGCCGGCCAGCTGGTCCTGGTCACCGGCGCGGGCAGCGGCATCGGACGGGCCACCGCGCTCGCCTTCGCCGCGACCGGGGCTCGCGTGGTGGCCGTGGACCGGGACGCCGGGGCCGCGGCGCGCACGGCCGAACTCGCCCGGCCGCTGGGTGCGCGGGAGGCCTGGGCGGAGACCGCCGACGTCAGTGACGAGCGGGCGATGGAGAAGCTGGCCGAGCGGGTCGCCGCCGAGTACGGCGTGGTGGACGTACTGGTGAACAACGCGGGCATCGGCCTGTCCGGCGCGTTCTTCGACCACACCACGGAGGACTGGCGCAAGGTCCTCGACGTCAACCTGTGGGGCGTGATCCACGGCTGCCGGCTCTTCGGGAAGCAGATGGCCGAGCGCGGCCAGGGCGGACACATCGTCAACACCGCGTCGGCGGCGGCCTACCAGCCCTCCCGGGCGCTGCCCGCCTACAGCACCTCCAAGGCAGCGGTGCTGATGCTCAGCGAGTGCCTGCGGGCGGAGCTGGCCGGGCAGGGGATCGGGGTCACGGCGGTCTGTCCCGGCTTCGTCGACACCGACATCACGTCCACGGCGCGCTTCGCGGGGGCCGACGCGGCCGAGGAGAAGCGCCGCCAGAAGCGCGCGGCCCGCCTGTACGGGCTGCGCGGCTATCCCCCGGAGAAGGTCGCCGACGCGATCCTGCGCGCGGTCGTCCGGGACGCCGCGGTGGTACCGGTGACCCCGGAGGCCCGGCTGCTCCACGCGATGTCCCGCTTCGCCCCGCGGGCGCTGCGCAGGCTGGCCCGGGTGCGCCCCCGCTGGTGAGAGCCGCCCGCCACGGCCGTCCCGGACGGAAACGGCGGCCGTCCCGGCCGACGTGGCGACTGTCCCGGGCGGAAGCCGCCACGGCACCTTCGGTTGTCCACAGATTTCTGCCTGATCCTGTGGATAACTTCACATCGCTGTGGATCAAACCTCCCCGGCGAAAAAGTTCTGCGTGAGGCTCGTCTCTCCCGGCAGGCTGGTGGCATGGACGAAAGACGCACCGTGAAGGTGTCGAAGTACCTCTCCAGACACCTGCGCCACCAGCCCGGAAGGATCGAGCTCACGCTCGACGAGGCCGGCTGGACCGGGATCGACGCCCTGCTCGCGGCGGCGAGCGCGCACCGCTTCCGGATCACCCGCGAGGAACTCGACCATGTGGTCGCCACCAACGACAAGCGGCGCTTCGAGATCCGCGGCGACCGCATCCGGGCGAGCCAGGGCCACAGTGTCGACGTCGACCTCGGGCTGCCGCCGGCCACCCCGCCGCCGTACCTCTGGCACGGGACGGTGGCCCGCAGCCTCGGGGCGATCCGCGCCGAGGGCCTGCGGCCCATGAACCGGCACGACGTGCACCTCTCGGCCGACCGGGAGACCGCGACCCGGGTGGGGGCCCGCCGCGGCCGGCCGGTCGTGCTCTCGGTGGACGCCGGCGCCATGCACCGCGACGGGCACGTGTTCCGGGTCAGCGCCAACGGTGTGTGGCTGACGCAAGCCGTACCGCCCCGGTACCTGCGCTTCGCTTCCGGCCGCTGACCGGTCCGGCATGATCGACGGCATGCGTCACCGTCTCGCCACGACCGAAGCCGCCGTCGCCGCCTGCCGCGCCCTCGCCTCCGCCTACGCGCGTGAGATCGAGGTGACCGATGACATCGGCGCCGACCAGACCTCGCGGCGCACCGCAGCGGGCGTCGGTGTCACCACCGACCCGGACGGTTCACTCCCGCACGAAGCCTTCGTCGAGTTCGGTGGTCTGCCCCGCACGACCGTACGGCTCTACCCGGAGGAGGACGCCCTGATCACCGTGGAGGGCGTGGAGTTCCACGACCTGCCCCGCGACGACGTCCCCGCCTTCCTCCGTGCGCTCTGGGACGGCACGGCGTTCGTCAGGGCGCGGCGCTTCCCGCCCGGCTACCGCCTGGTCGTTCCCCTGCCCGGCGACCGTACGTACAAGGAGCCGGTCCCGGTGATCGGCCTCACCGCGTGGCTGAACAGCCGCATGCGGTGACCGTTTCACGTGAAACGGCCGGGCCCGCTTAGGCTCGGGCTCATGAGTCTGCGTCTGAGCACCGTCATCCTTCCGCACCGCCGCTGGCACGAGGGCGGCAGTTCGGCGTGGACCCGTGCCGAGCAGCTCGGCTTCCACACCGGTTACACCTACGACCACCTGTCCTGGCGCACCTTCCGGGACGGCCCGTGGTTCGGTGCTCTTCCCACGCTGACCGCCGCCGCGACCGTGACCGAACGCATGCGTCTGGGCACCCTGGTGACCTCGCCGAACTTCCGGCACCCCGTCACTCTGGCCAAGGAACTGATCTCGCTCGACGACGTCTCCGGCGGCCGGCTCACGCTGGGCGTCGGCGCGGGCGGCACCGGCTTCGACGCCACCGCGCTCGGTCAGGAGCCCTGGACACCGCGGGAGCGCGCCGACCGGCTGGCCGAGTTCGTACCGCTGCTGGACCGCCTGCTGACCGAGGACTCGGTGTCGTACGAGGGGGAGTTCTACTCGGCGCACGAGGCACGGAACATCCCCGGGTGTGTGCAAAGGCCTCGGCTGCCGTTCGCCGTGGCGGCCACCGGTCCGCGCGGCCTGCGGCTCGCGGCGCGCTACGGGCAGGCCTGGGTGACCACCGGCGCCCCCGAACTGTTCGAGAACGGCACGCCGGAACAGTCCGTCCAGGCCCTGCGCGGCCAGGTCGAGAAGCTCGGTGCCGCGTGCGAGGCGATCGGCCGGGACGTCCGCACGCTCGACAAGATCCTGCTCACCGGGTTCACGCCCGACCGCGGACAGCCCCTGGAGTCCGTCGGCGCCTTCGTCGACTTCGCGGGCCGTCACCGGGACCTGGGCTTCACCGAGATCGTGATCCACTGGCCGATCGCCGGCTCGGACTTCGCGGCGGACGAGAAGGTGTTCGAACGGATCGCCATGGAAGCCCCCGCCCAGCTGGCGTGACGGAGGCGACGTCTCAGATGTGCGCAGTCCCGCACGGGCGTGCGGGCATATGCGGGACAATGAGCCGGTGACCTCAGCGACGCGACAGCCCGAGCCCCCGGCCTCTTCCCAGCTCACGACCTCGCTCGCCCAGAAAGGCGCGCCCGCCGTCCCGCCGCGGCTGATCGCCACCGATCTTGACGGAACGTTGCTGCACGACGACAAGTCGGTCTCCGCGCGCACGGTCGCCGCCCTCGCCGCCGCCGAGGAGGCAGGCATCGAGGTCTTCTTCGTCACCGGCCGGCCCGCCCGCTGGATGGACGTCGTCAGTGACCACGTGCACGGTCACGGCCTCGCGATCTGCGGCAACGGAGCGGCCGTCGTCGACCTGCACGGCGGGCCCGGCGCCCACCGGTTCGTGAAGGTGCGCGACCTCGCCCTGGAGAACGCTCTGGACACCGTACGGCTGCTGCGCGAGGCGGCGCCCGGGACGGCGTACGCGATCGAGCAGACGTACGGGTTCCACCAGGAGCCGGACTATCCGAAGCTGCTCATGGAGGCACCGGACACGCTGGCGCCCGTGGAGGACCTCCTGGCCCCAGGAGGCGCGGCCGCCGGACAGCCGATCCTCAAGATCCTCGCCGCCCACCCCACGATGGATGCCGACGGCTTCCTCACCGTGGCCCGCCTCGCCGTCGAGGAACGCGCCACCATCACCCGCTCCAGCCCCAGCGCCCTGCTGGAGATCAGCGGCCCGGGCGTCTCCAAGGCCAGCACGCTCGCGCTGTGCTGCGCCGAACGCGGCATCTCGCACGAGGAGGTCGTCGCCTTCGGCGACATGCCCAACGACATCGAGATGCTCACCTGGGCCGGCCAGTCCTACGCCATGGGCAACGCGCACCCGGACGCCGTCGCCGCGGCGACCGGCCGGACAGCGGCCAACAACGAGGACGGCGTGGCGCTCGTGATCGAACGGATCCTCGAGCAGCGGCGGTGACGGCGGCGCACGCCTGACCCGCCGGGGCAGCGCGGTTCCGCAGTGACGCCGTGTCGACGGGCACCGGGCTGTCCGCGGCGCGGACCGGAACGGCCCGGAACTCGGCGTGTCCCAGCGGCCTTGCCTGCCCCGAGGTGCCTGACGCGCCCCACGTGCCCTGACCGGCTCGGACAGCCCAGGCCCGTTCGTGCGGGAGCATGCCGGGCTCGCGTGCCCGGCACCGCACCCTGGTCCGGATCAGGCCTGATCACGCCCAAAGCCCCTAGCGCGCCCCCACCAGCAGCTCGGCCGCCGTCTCCCGCTCGGCCATCCGCCGCAGCGGGCCCGGCAGCGCGGCCAGCTCCGTGTACGGGCCGCGCTGGACCACCCGGCCCCCGTCCAGCACGATCACCTCGTCCACCGCCTCCAGCCCGGCCAGACGGTGCGTGATGAGCAGCGTCGTACGGCCCTCGGTGGCCCTCAGCAGATCGGCGGTGAGCGCGTCGGCGGTCGGCAGGTCGAGATGCTCGGCCGGCTCGTCGAGGACGAGGACCGGGAAGTCGGCGAGCAGCGCACGGGCCAGGGCCAGCCGCTGCCGCTGACCCCCGGACAGCCGCGCACCGTGCTCCCCGACGAGTGTGTCGAGGCCGTCGGGCAGGCTGTCGGCCCAGTCCAGCAGCCGGGCGCGCCCGAGCGCGTCCCGCAGCTCCGGCTCGCTCGCGTCCTTCTTCGCGAGCAGGAGGTTCTCCCGCACCGAACTGTCGAAAAGGTGCGCGTCCTGGGCGCACAGCCCCACCCACCGCCGTACGGTGTCGCCGTCCAGGGCGCAGGCGTCGGTCCCGCCGATGCTGTAGACCCCCGCTCGCGGGTCGAGGAACCGCAGCAGGACCTGCGCGAGCGTCGACTTGCCGGCCCCGGACGGTCCGACGACGGCGACCCTGCGCCCCTCCTCCAGGGTGAGGTCCAGCCCGGCGAGCGCGTCCCTGTCCTGCCCCGGGTGGCGGGCCGTGAGGCCCTGGACGGTGATCGGGAAGGGGGTCGGGGGCGTGGGCCGCGGCGCCTCCGGCTCGCGCACGGGCTCGGGCGCGTCCAGGATCTCGTACACGCGCTCGGCGCTGCGCCGCACGCGCTGCCGGTACTGCGCGGCGAGCGGCATGCCGAGGACCGCCTCGAAGGCGGCCAGCGGGGTGAGGACGACGACGGCCATGGCCACCCCGCTCAGCCGTCCGCCGGCCACGGCCTGGGCGCCGACGAGCGCGGCGGCCGCCACGGTCAGCCCCGAGACGAGCGCGGTGAGCCCGTCACCGAGCGCGGTGGCGGTGGCGGCACGCGAGGCGATCCGGGTCAGTACGGTGTCGGCGCGCCGGGTCTCGGCGCTGCGCGCCGGCAGCGCACCGGCGACCGTCAGTTCGGCGGTCCCCGTGAGCAGGTCGGTCACCCGTGTGGCCAGGGCGCCGCGTGCGGGGGCGAGCCGCTGCTCGGCCCGGCGTGCCACGGCAGCGGTGACCAGCGGGACACCCGCCCCGGCCAGCAGCAGCCCCGCGGCGAGGACCGCCCCGGCCTCGGGCAGCAGCCAGGCCGTGAAGGCCACGGACGCGACGGAGACGGTCACGGCGGCACCGGCGGGCAGCAGCCAGCGCAGCCAGTAGTCCTGCAGGGCGTCCACGTCCATGACGAGCCGTGTCAGCAGGTCGCCCCGGCGTGTCCGGCGCAGCCCGGCGGGCGCGAGCCGCTCCAGCCTCCGGTAGACGGCGACCCGGGTGTCGGCGAGCATCCGCAGCACCGCGTCGTGCGACACCAGCCGCTCGGCGTAGCGGAAGACGGCCCGGCCGATGCCGAAGGCGCGGGTCGCTGTGACGGCCACCATCAGGTAGAGCACGGGCGGGTGCTGGGAGGCGCGCGAGATGAGCCATCCCGAGGTGGCCATCAGACCGACGGCGCTGCCGAGCGCGAGGCTGCCCAGCAGCAGTGCGAGGGCGAGACGGGAGCATCGGCGGCCCGCCGTCGCGCGGACCCGTGCGAGGACCGCGCCCGCTGCCGGCGCGGGGGCGGGGGCGGGAGCGTCCAGGGGTTCCAGGACTTCGGCCGGCCGCGTGCCCGTTTCTGCGGGCCGGCCGGTGCCGGTCGCCCCCGCCGTGCTCGTCCGTTCCCGCGCCTCGGTGCCCTCCAGCCGCACCACCCGGTCCGCGACGTCGAGCAGTGCGGGACGGTGCACCACGAGCAGCACGGTGCGTCCGGCGGACAGCCGGCGCACCGCCTCCACGATCTCGGCCTCGGTCGCCCCGTCCAGAGCCGCGGTCGGCTCGTCGAGCAGCAGGACGGGGCGGTCGGCGAGGAAGGCCCGGGCGAGCGCGAGCCGCTGCCGCTGTCCCGCCGACAGGCCCGCGCCGTCCTCGCCGAGCACGGTCCGCACCCCGTCGGGCAGCGCGTCGACGAAGCCGAGCGCTCCGGCGTCGGCCAGCGCCGCGCGGACCGCCGTGTCGTCCGCGCCGGGCCGGGCGAGACGGACGTTCTCGGCGATCGTCCCGGCGTAGAGGTGGGGCCGCTGCGGCACCCAGGCGATGCGTGACCGCCACTGCTCCGGATCGATGTCGAGGAGGTCGGTTCCTCCGACACGTACGCGGCCCGTGGTGGGGTGCAGGAAGCCGAGCAGGACGTTCAGCAGCGTGGACTTGCCGGCGCCGCTAGGACCGACGAGGGCCACGGTCTCCCCCGGCCGCACGGCGAACGTCACGTCGGTCACGGCGTCCGCCGAGCGACCCGGGTAGCGGACGCTCACGCCCTCGAAGGCGAGGGCCCCGGCGGGAACGGCCGCCGTACCGGACTGCGGAACCGGTGTCTGCAGCACATCGAAGATCTCCTCGGCCGCCGCCAGCCCCTCGGCCGCCGCGTGGTACTGCGCGCCCACCTGGCGCAGCGGCAGGTAGGCCTCGGGCGCGAGCACGAGGATGACCAGGCCGGTGTAGAGGTCCATGCTGCCGCTGACCAGCCGCATGCCGATCGTCACGGCCACCAGGGCCACCGAGAGCGTGGACAGCAGCTCCAGCGCGAAGGAGGACAGGAACGCGATCCGCAGCGTGCGCAGGGTCGCCCGCCGGTACTCGTCCGTGATCCGCCTGATCGACTCCGCCTGGGCCTTGGCGCGGCCGAACACCTTCAGGGTCGGCAGGCCGGCCACGACGTCGAGGAAGTGTCCCGAGAGGCGGGACAGCAGCCGCCACTGGCGGTCCATGCGGGACTGGGTGGCCCAGCCGATCAGCATCATGAAGACGGGGATGAGGGGCAGCGTCCCGACGATGATGGCCGCCGAGACCCAGTCCTCCGTGACGATCCTGGCCAGCACCGCCACCGGGACGACGACCGCGAGGCCGAGCTGCGGCAGACAGCGCGAGAAGTAGTCGTCCAGGGCGTCGATGCCGCGCGTGGCCAGCGCGACCAGCGAGCCGGTCCGCTGCTCGCCGAGCCAGCCGGGGCCCAGCGCCGACGCGCGGGCGAGCAGCCGCCCGCGCAGCTCGGACTTCACCGCGGCGCTCGCCCGGTGCGCTGCCAGTTCGGTGAGCCAGGAGACCAGCGCCCGGCCGCCGGCGACGGCGACCAACAGGAGGAGCGGTGTGCGCAGTTCACTGACCGGCATCCGGTGCTGGAAGGCGCCGACCACCACCTCGGCGATGAGCATGGCCTGTGCGACGACGAGTCCGGCGCCCAGGGCCCCGAGGCCGACGACGGCCGCCAGGAAGAGCCGGGTGGCCCGGGCGTAGCGAAGAAGACGCGGATCGATCGGTTTCACGTGAAACATGCCCTTCGGTCCCGAGGGGTGTGTTCCACGTGAAACACACCCCTCACCGGACTCAGTGCGCGGCTTCGGCGAGGTGCTGGGTGCCGATCCGCTTGCGGAAGACCCAGTACGTCCATCCCTGGTAGAGCAGGACGATCGGTGTGGCGATCCCCGCACACCACGTCATGATCTTCAGGGTGTAGGGACTGGAGGAGGCGTTGGTGACCGTCAGGCTCCAGTCCCCGTTCAGCGTGGACGGCATGACGTTCGGGAACAGCGACAGGAACAGCATCGCCACGGCGGCCACGACAGTGACGCCGGACAGGGCGAAGGACCATCCCTCACGTCCGGCCTGGTTGGCCACCAGCGCGGCGACCAGCGCGACGACCGCGACGACCAGGGCCACCAGGCTCCGGGCGTTCCCGGTGTCGGCCTGCGTCCAGAGCAGGAAGGCGAGAGCCGCGACGGCCGTCACCAGGCCCACGCGCAGGGCCGTCCGGCGGGCCCGCTCCCGGATCTCACCGACGGTCTTCAGCGCCGTGAACACCGCGCCGTGGAAGGTGAACAGCGTCAGGGTGACCAGGCCGCCGAGCAGCGCGTACGGGTTGAGCAGGTCACCCAGGCTGCCGGCGTACTCGAGATTCCGGTCGATCTTGACGCCGTGCACGATGTTGCCGAAGGCCACGCCCCACAGGAAGGCGGGGATCAGCGAGCACCAGAAGATCGCGTGCTCCCAGTTGCGCTGCCAGTTCTCCTCCGGCCGCTTGGCCCGGTACTCGAAGGCGACACCGCGCACGATGAGGCAGACGAGGATCACGAGCAGGGGCAGGTAGAAGCCGGAGAACAGCGTCGCGTACCACTCGGGGAAGGCGGCGAACGTCGCGCCGCCCGCGGAGAGCAGCCAGACCTCGTTGCCGTCCCAGACGGGGCCGATCGTGTTGATCAGCACCCGCCTCTCGGGCCGGTCGCGGGCGAGCAGCTTGGTGAGGACCCCGACCCCGAAGTCGAACCCCTCCAGGAAGAAGTAGCCGGTCCACAGGACGGCGATCAGGACGAACCAGACGTCGTGGAGTTCCATGACTGTGCCTTCCTCGGCCTAGTAGGAGAAGGCCATCGGCTTGTCGGCGTCACGGTGGTCGCCGCCGATCTTCGTGGGCGGGTTGAGGTCGGCCTCCGTCAGCTCGGGCGGCCCCGCCTTGACGTACTTGGCGAGCAGCTTGACCTCGACGACGGCGAGGATGGCGTACAGCGTCGTGAAGACGGCCATGGAGGTGATGACCTCGCCCTGGGAGACACCGGGGGAGACCGCGTGCCGGGTCTGCAGCACGCCGTAGACGGCCCACGGCTGACGGCCCATCTCGGTGAAGATCCAGCCCCAGGAGTTGGCGATCAGGGGGAAGGCCAGGGTCCAGACGGCGATGCGCCAGTACCACGTGGTCAGCTGCGGGCTGAGCGCCTTGTTCCGGAACAGGACCAGATGCGGTACCTCGTCGTCGCCGACCCGCAGATGCTGCGGCAGCATGAACTTCTTGCGGGTCAGCCAGAGTCCGGCCAGGCCGATGGCGAAGGAGGCCATGCCGAACCCGATCATCCACCGGAAGCCCCAGAAGGTGACCGGGATGTTGGGCCGGTAGTCGCCGGGCCCGAACTTCTGCTGCTCGGCCTTGTTGACGTCGTTGATGCCGGGGACGTAGGAGCTGAAGCTGTCGTCGGCGAGGAAGGACAGCAGGCCGGGTATCTCGATGGCGACCGAGTTGTGGCCCTTCTCGACGTTGCCGTAGGCGAAGATCGAGAACGGGGCGGGCTTCTGGCCGTCCCACAGGGCCTCGGCGGCGGCCATCTTCATCGGCTGCTGCTTGAACATGACCTTGCCGAGGGTGTCGCCGCTGATCGCGGTGAGCAGACCGGCGATGACCACGGTGATCAGCCCGAGCCGCAGGGACGTCTTCATCGCGCCCACGTGCTTCTTGCGGGCGAGGTGGTAGGCGGCGATGCCGACCATGAAGGCGCCTCCGGTGAGGAAGGCGGCGGAGAGCGTGTGGAAGGCCTGGGTGAGCGCGGTGTTCTGGGTCAGGACGGCCCAGAAGTCGGTGAGTTCGGCGCGTCCCTTGGCCTTGTTGATCCGGTAGCCGACGGGGTGCTGCATCCACGAGTTGGCCGCGAGGATGAAGTACGCCGACAGGATCGTGCCGAGCGAGACCATCCAGATGCAGGCCAGGTGGATCTTCTTGGGCAGCTTGTCCCAGCCGAAGATCCACAGGCCGATGAAGGTGGACTCGAAGAAGAACGCGATCAGCGCCTCGAAGGCGAGCGGGGCACCGAAGATGTCACCGACGAAGCGGGAGTAGTCCGACCAGTTCATGCCGAACTGGAACTCCTGCACGATGCCGGTGACCACACCCATGGCGATGTTGATCAGGAAGAGCTTGCCCCAGAACTTGGTCGCTCTGAGGTACTTCTCCTTCTCCGTCCGCACCCAGGCCGTCTGCAGCCCGGCCGTCAGGGCGGCCAGGGAGATCGTCAGGGGAACGAACAGGAAGTGGTAGACGGTCGTGATGCCGAACTGCCAGCGCGCCAGTGTCTCCGGCGCCAAAGCCAGGTTCACGTCGTCACTCTCCTTACGTCGCCGGTCTTGCGGGCGGCGGTTTGCCCTGTTATGCCCTACGCAACACGGCAGCAATCGGACGCGCTTGTGAACGCGTTCACATTCACAAGCAATTATGACGTACCGATTTTCCGTTCCGCACCGGGGGTCCCCCCTTCGCCTCCGCGTCAGCCCCTTGGCAACCACTTCAACAACTTGTTGAATTGCCGGTCATGCAGATACGGATCTCCTGGCCCGCCGGCCAGCTCACCGCCCGCCTCGACGACACCCCCACCGCCCAGGCGCTCGCCGAGGAACTGCCGCTCGTCTCCACCGCCCGCACCTGGGGCGAGGAGGTCTACTTCGACACCGGCGTCCGTGTTCCACGGGAAACCGACGCCCTGCAGGTCGTCGAACCCGGCACGGTCGCCTTCTGGACCGACGGGGACGCGCTGGCCCTCCCCTACGGGCCCACGCCCATCTCGCACGGCGACGAATGCCGTCTCGCAGGCCCGTGCAACGTCCTCGGCCGGATCGACGGCGACCCCCGCCGCCTGTCGACGGTCCGCGACGGCGACCCCGTGCGCGTGGAGCCGGTGGACGGCTGAGGGCCCGCCCGGCGGATCGACCGCGGGAGACCCGCGCCGCCGGACAGGCCCTGCAGGACCGGACGGAGTGCACACCCCTCCACGGAGGTGCCGGTCACGACACCTCGCGATTGTGTGCTCGTGCCGTGGCTGAGCGCTCGCGCCGTCGCGGGAGGCCCGCGCCGTGGCGACGGGTTCACGCCGCGGCGGGTGCTCACCCCTCCTTGTGGAAGGCCTCCGCCGTCTTGAGGAAGATGTCGTTCGCCTCGCTCTCCGCGACGGTCACCCTCACTCCCTCACCCGGGAACGGCCGCACGACCACGCCCGCCCGCTCACAGGACTCGGCGAAGGCGACGGTGCGCTCCCCCAGCCGCAGCCACACGAAGTTGGCCTGCGTCTCGGGGACGGTCCAGCCCTGGGCGCGCAGCGCGTCGACCACGCGCGTGCGCTCGCACACCAGCGAGCCGACCCGGCCCAGCAGCTCGTCCTCGGCGCGCAGGGAGGCGATCGCCGCCTCCTGTGCCAGCTGGCTCACGCCGAAGGGCACCGCGGTCTTGCGCAGCGCCGCCGCGACCGGCTCGTGGGCGATGGCGAAACCCACTCGCAGCCCGGCGAGACCGTAGGCCTTGGAGAAGGTGCGCAGCACGCAGACGTTGGGCCGCTCGCGGTACAGGACCGCGCCGTCGGGCACCTCGGGGTCGCGGATGAACTCGCGGTAGGCCTCGTCCAGCACCACCAGCACATCGCTGGGCACCCGGTCCAGGAACCGCTCCAGCTCGGGCCTGCGCACCACCGTGCCGGTCGGGTTGTTCGGATTGCAGACGAAGATCAGGCGGGTGCGGTCGGTGATCGCGTCCGCCATCGCGTCCAGGTCGTGCACATCGCCCGGCGTGAGCGGCACCTTCACCGAGGTCGCCCCGCTGATCTGGGTGATGATCGGGTACGCCTCGAAGGACCGCCAGGCGTACATGACCTCGTCGCCGGGCCCGCTGGTGGACTGGATCAGCTGCTGGGCGACCCCGACCGAGCCGGTGCCGGTGGCCACGTGGGAGGCAGGCACCCCGAACCGCTCGGCCAGCTCGTTGATCAGGTCGGTGCAGGCCATGTCCGGGTACCGGTTGAAGGAGGAGGCGGCCGCCGTCACCGTCTCCATGACGCCCGGCAGGGGCGGGTACGGGTTCTCGTTGGAGGACAGCTTGTACGCCACCGGGCCGGCGGCCGCGGCGGGCTTGCCGGGCTTGTAGGTGGGGATGCCTTCCAGCTCGGCGCGCAGCTTCGGGTTCGTCTCGCTCACCGCTGTCCTCCTCGTGACCACCGCCGACTCAATACTCCATACCTTATGAGGATTGGGCGTCCCTGCGAATGGGTCGGAGGCCACCACTCCTGTCCGGCTTCCCAGGCGCCGTCCACCGCGCATCGAGGGCATCCATGTACGAATATGTACGAACGAGGGGCGCGTCTCACATATATCTACGCGCCGGTGGCTTGCGCCGTGGCGCGCATCGCTCGTGCAGGTGAGTTGAGACCTCTTCGAGACCTCGAAGGCTCGACAGGCTCACGGGTGCCGTCGCATCACGTCCTTGGCCGAAACCGATTAACTAGCTTGCTTTCTTAGGTAGTTGACCCCACCTCGCCATGCAGAAACGTGCCTGCCAAGACGTGCATATGCGTCCGCACTACCCCACCGCATGAGCCCTACTATCGGCTCGCCATGACAGCAGCAGGGAAGCACCAGGTGAGCCGCGCGGAAACCTCTCGTCGAGGCAGTCGGCCGGGCCGGGCGGGCATCAGAGACGTGGCCGCCGCCGCCGGAGTCTCCATCACAACCGTCTCCGACGCCCTCAACGGCAAGGGCCGGCTCCCGGACGCCACCCGCCGCCACGTCCGTGAGGTCGCCGACCGGCTGGGGTACCGCCCCTCGGCCGCAGCACGCACACTCCGTACCGGCAAGTCGGGCCTCATCGGCCTGACCGTGACGACGTACGGGGATGAACCTTTCACCTTCACCGAGTTCGCGTACTTCGCGGAGATGGCGCGGGCCGCCACCTCGGCCGCGCTCGCCCGCGGCTACGCGCTCGTCATCCTCCCGGCGACCTCGCGCCACGACGTGTGGTCGAACGTCGCCCTGGACGGCACCGTCGTCATCGACCCCTCCGACCAGGACCCGGTCGTCAGCGAGCTGGTCCGGCAGGGGTTACCGGTGGTCAGCGACGGCCGCCCGGCCGGCACCCTCCCGGTCACCGCCTGGGTCGACAACGACCACGAGGCCGCCGTCCTGGACATCCTCGACCACCTCGCCGAGGCTGGCGCCCGCCGCATCGGCCTGCTCACCGGCACCACGACCGACACGTACACCCATCTGTCGACCACCGCCTACCTGCGCTGGTGCGAGCGCGTCGGACAGGACCCCGTCTACGAGGCCTACCCCGCCCACGACCCGTGTGCGGGCGCCGTCGCCGCCGACCGGCTGCTGGCGCGCCCCGACCGGCCCGACGCCGTCTACGGCCTGTTCGACCCGAACGGCACGGACCTGCTCGCCGCCGCCCGCCGCTACGGCCTGCGGGTCCCCGACGACCTGCTGCTGGTGTGCTGCAGCGAGTCCACGGTCTACGCCAACACCGAGCCGCCGATCACCACGCTCTCCCTCAAACCGCGCCGCATCGGCACCGCCGTGGTCCAGCTCCTCATCGACGCCATCGAGGGCGTCGAGTCGGACCAGCCGGTCCAGCAGGTCATACCGACCGAACTGATCGTGCGCACCTCCTCGCAGCGGCGCCCGCCGCGCACGACCGTCAGCCCGCCCAGATCGCCGGAGGAGCAGTAAGGACAGCCCGCCGCGGGATCACCGAAGAGGGCCCAATCGGGGCGAAAGCCGCGGTGAACCTGAGTCCTGCTCCGATTCACCACCCCTGGGTCATCACACGGCGCGATCCGCATTCCTATGATGGGCGCACGACACCGCGGGCCGCTGCGACCAGGCAGTCCGATGCGGTGCAGATGCGGCGCGATGGTGGAGGGGTCGATGACTCAGGGGGCCGGTCAGGGACCCGAGGCGGAACGGACGGCGACACTGCGCGACTTCCGGGTGCCCGCGTACATGAACGAGACCGGTCCGTACGCCCCCAGCGCGCCCCCCGCCGACACGGCGCCGCCCCTGGAAGAGGGCCCCTTGGCGCCCGAGGAGGGCTACCCGGACGCGTACACGCCCACCCAGCGCGACCTGCCCGTCATCCAGCGCGGGGACACGGCCCGGGCGGCGGTGGAACCCGCTCCGCTGCCGGCCGCACAGCCACCGGCCGGTCCCGGCCCGCTGTATGTCGTCGGCGACGTGCACGGCTATCTCGACCAGCTGGTCGCCGCCCTCCAGGAGCAGGGCCTCGTCGACTCCGCGGGCCAGTGGTGCGCGGGCACCGCGCGGCTGTGGTTCCTCGGCGACTTCACCGACCGCGGCCCGGACGGCATCGGCGTCATCGACCTGGTGATGCGGCTGTCCGCCGAGGCTGCGGCGGCCGGCGGCTACTGCAAGGCCCTCATGGGCAACCACGAACTCCTCCTGCTCGGCGCCAAGCGGTTCGGCGACACACCCGTCAACTCCGGTGCGGGCACCGCCACCTTCCAGGCGGCCTGGCTGCTCAACGGCGGCCAGAAGTCCGACATGGACCGCCTCCAGGACCACCACCTGCAGTGGATGGCCCGCCTCGACGCGGTCGAGGAGGTCGACGGGTACCTGCTCGTGCACTCCGACACCACCTCCTACCTCGACTACGGCGACTCGATCGAAGCGGTCAACGACACCGTCCGCGAGACCCTCACCCGCAACGACGCGGACGAGTGCTGGGACCTGTTCCGCAAGTTCACCAAGCGCTTCTCCTTCCGCGACGAGGGCGGCGCCGACGCCGTGCGCTCACTGCTCGACACGTACGGCGGCACCCGCATCGTGCACGGCCACAGCCCCATTCCCTACCTGCTGGGCGAAGTCGGCTCCGAGGACGGCGAGGAGAGCACGGGCCCGCTCGTGGAGGGACCGCACGTCTACGCCGACGGCCTCGCCATCGCGATGGACGGCGGCGTCACCATGGCCGGAAAGCTGCTGGTCCAGCAACTGCCGCTCGACATCTGACCGTTCGGCGCCCGGTCCCCGGGGCGGGTCCGGAGCACAGCTCGGCGCGCAATTTGTGGAAACCCCCTGTCACCGCGCGCCGTGACGGCTCTACCATCGGCTTATCCGTAGCAGGCTCCCCTCCGTTTCTGCCCGACGGCTCGCCGTCATGCGAGCCCCAAGCCCTACGGAGCATCGGGGGATGCACATGAACAGCGTTCCGCAGCACCTGCTGAGCGAGGACCGCCAGGCGTACGAGCGGATCCTCGATGAGGCGCTGCGCTCCGCCCCGCACCGCCTGGAACCGACCGCCGTCGGACAGCGGCTCACCACCGGCCAACTGCGCAGCATGGCCCTCAACGCCACCGCCCTGATCACCGCCGCCGCGGCGAGCGAGTACCAGCACTACGTGAAGGTCCGTGAGGAACTGCGCCGGCCGGCACCCTCCGTCGCGACGTCCGTCCGCGAGACCGGCACCGCGGAACCCGGCGGGGCCACGGCCGGACTCGCGGCCGCCGTCGGAGAGGCCGTCGAGACCAGCGGAGCCGGCGCCGCCGCCGTGGTCGCGGTCCTCGCCCCCGTCCTCGCGGGAATCGCCGCCGCCCTCTTCCTCCTCGTCGGATACGTCCTGAAGATGCTCGACCCGGTGCCGGCGTTCGCCCAGAGCCTGGTCACCGTGGGCTGGGTCTTCGGCGCCGTGACCGCGGCCGCCATCCTCGCGGCCGGGGTGGCACTGCTGCTCACCGCGCTGCGCAACCGCCCGTCACCGGGCACCGCGCCGTACGGGGAGGCCGACGAGGAACTCGCCCGCGCACGCGACGCCTGGCAGGACGCCCTGCTCGAACGCGGCATCCTGCCCTTCCTCCGCGACGCCCTCGCGGCCTCCGGATCCGCCACCCCGCACCGGACGGACCCGTCGTCGCCGAGCGGCCGCATGCCGCAGCTCGGCTACGACCGCCCCGGCTTCAGCAGCCCGGGCGACGGGGTCACGGGCTCCCGCCCGAGCTTCTCCAGCCCCGACTTCAGCAGCCCGGACTTCGGAGGACCGGAACACCGACCGGAGTGACCGCCCGGCCGGTGCGGGCTCACGGGCTCCCCGCCGGGCGCACACAGCGGCACATCCGGTGGGGCTGCCCGCCCGCGCCGCGAGCGGTCAGCGGCCCCGCAGACCCGAGCCACGCCCCGCCGGACTCCCCACGCACCCCCCGCACTCCGGGCCGCCGGGCGGGAATCAGGTGGCCGGAAACCCACCCCACGCCCCGCCCCGCCCGGCAGCCGCCGGTTCTACTCGGCGAGCGGCAGATACACCCGGTTGCCCGCCGCGGCGAACTCCTTGGACTTCTGCGCCATGCCCTCCTCGATCTCGGTCCGGCTGGTGCCGTGCTCCCGGCGGATGTCCTGCGAGATCTTCATCGAGCAGAACTTCGGGCCGCACATCGAGCAGAAGTGGGCCGTCTTCGCGGGCTCGGCCGGCAGGGTCTCGTCGTGGAACTCCCGTGCCGTGTCCGGGTCGAGGGCCAGGTTGAACTGGTCCTCCCACCGGAACTCGAAGCGGGCGTCGGAGAGGGCGTCGTCCCACTCCTGGGCACCCGGGTGCCCCTTGGCGAGGTCGGCCGCGTGCGCGGCGATCTTGTAGGTGATGACACCGGTCTTGACGTCGTCCCGGTTCGGCAGGCCCAGGTGCTCCTTGGGCGTGACGTAGCAGAGCATCGCCGTGCCCCACCAGGCGATCATGGCGGCGCCGATCCCGGAGGTGATGTGGTCGTACGCCGGAGCGACGTCCGTCGTCAGCGGTCCGAGCGTATAGAACGGAGCTTCATCGCAGATCTCCTGCTGAAGGTCGATGTTCTCCTTGATCTTGTGCATCGGGACGTGCCCCGGGCCCTCGATCATGGTCTGTACGTTGAAACGCTTGGCGATCGTGTTGAGTTCCCCGAGCGTCCGCAACTCCGCGAACTGGGCCTCGTCGTTGGCGTCCGCGATCGAGCCCGGCCGGAGCCCGTCGCCTAGGGAGTACGTGACGTCGTAGGCGGCGAGGATCTCGCAGAGTTCCTCGAAGTTCTCGTAGAGGAACGACTCCTTGTGGTGCGCGAGGCACCAGGCCGCCATGATCGAGCCGCCGCGCGAGACGATGCCGGTCTTGCGGTTCGCGGTCAGCGGCACGTACGCGAGGCGTACGCCGGCGTGGACCGTCATGTAGTCCACGCCCTGCTCGGCCTGCTCGACGACGGTGTCCTTGTAGATCTCCCAGGTCAGCTCCTCGGCCCTGCCGTCGACCTTCTCCAGGGCCTGGTAGAGCGGCACCGTCCCGATGGGGACGGGGGAGTTGCGCAGCACCCATTCACGGGTGGTGTGGATGTTGCGGCCGGTGGAGAGGTCCATGACGGTGTCGGCGCCCCAGCGGGTCGCCCACGTCATCTTCTCGACCTCCTCCTCGATCGAGGAGGTCACCGCGGAGTTGCCGATGTTCGCGTTGACCTTCACCAGGAAGCGCTTGCCGATGATCATCGGCTCGATCTCCGGGTGGTTGACGTTGGCCGGGAGCACCGCGCGGCCCGCCGCGATCTCCTCGCGGACGACCTCGGGAGAGACGTTCTCCCGGATCGCCACGTACTCCATCTCGGGTGTGATCTCCCCGCGGCGCGCATAGGCGAGCTGCGTCACGGCCTGCCCGTCGCGGCCCCGCCGCGGCTGGCGTGGCCGGCCCGGGAACACCGCGTCGAGGTTGCGCAGGCCCCCGCGCGGCGAGGTGTGCTTGATCCCGTCGTCCTCGGGGCGGACCGGGCGGCCCGCGTACTCCTCGGTGTCGCCGCGGGCGACGATCCAGTTCTCCCGCAGCGGTGCAAGTCCGCGGCGGACATCGGTGTCGACGAGCGGATCGGTGTACGGGCCGGAAGTGTCGTACAACGTGACCGACTGCCCGTTGGTGAGGTGCACCTGACGGACAGGCACCCGCAGATCGGGGCGTGAGCCCTCGACATACGCCTTGTGCCAGCCGATGGACTTCCCGGCCTCCTCACGGGAAGCGGTCTGCTCCCCGTCACTGGACAACTGCTCGGAGGCAGGCGTGCGTACGTCCTTGTTGGTCATGAGACCTACTCCCTACGCCGGCATTACCCGGTAACAGGTTCGGCGGTCGACGCAGCGGCTTCCGTCCGGCGGCGTTTCCCGCGGAACGTCGCTCGTTCCACGTGAAACATCGCGAAGACGGAGGTCAGCGCCCTCTCAGCCCGGTGCTCCGAGCTCCCGCGTGTGCAAAGGTGCCTCCACGCTAGCGTCATCCATGGCGCGGTGAACAGTGGGCCCCGGCCGTTCTTGCGATGATCTGGCGGTGACCACGACGCAGCAGTTCCCCCCTCAGCCCCCCGAGCCGCGGCGCGGATCCGGCACCCGGCACGGGCGAGAACACGGGCAGGAACACGAGCGTGGACAGGGGCATGAGCACGGCCACGAGGACGGGCAGGGCGAGGGAACCCTGCGCACGGACGGCCGCAGGGCCGACCGCCCCGGCGGTCCGGGAGGCGACCACGCACACGGCCACGCCCACAGTCACAGCCATGGTCCTGCCGCCCCGGTCTCGCACCACCTCCGCAAGGTCATCGCCGCGATCCTGATCCCCTTCGCAGCAGCGGTGGCGGTCGGGCTCGCCGTGCTCTGGCCGGGCGGGAGCCCCGCCCACGAGCGCACCGGCGTGGGCTTCGACCGGCAGACGCAGCAGGCCACGGTCACCTCGGTGGTGGCGGTGAGCTGCAAGGCGGTGAACGCCTCCGGTGACACGCCGGCCGGTGACACCTCCACCGCCGGGGGCGCTTCGGCCCCGGCGCAGTCGTCCGGCACCTGCAAGAAGGCCACGATCCGCGTCGACACCGGCAAGGACAAGGGACGCACCTTCACCGAGATCGTGCAGCCGGACCAGTCACGGCAGTTGCATCAGGGGGAGAAGGTCGTCGCCGCCTACGAGCCCGCCGCCCCGAGGGACCTGCAGTACTCGGTCACGGACGTGAGCCGGGGTTTCCCCATGGCGCTGCTGGCCGGAATCTTCGCACTCGCCGTCGTGGTCGTCGGGCGGATGCGGGGCGTCATGGCACTGGTCGCGCTGGCCATCAGCTTCCTGGTGCTGGACCTCTTCATCCTGCCCGCGATCCTGCAGGGGTCGAACCCGCTGGTGGTGGCGGTGGTGGGGGCGAGCGCGATCATGCTGATCGCGCTCTACCTGTGCCACGGTCTGTCGGCCCGAACCTCCGTGGCCGTGCTCGGCACACTGATCTCCCTGGTGCTGATCGGCATCCTGGGTTCGCTGTTCATCGGCTGGGCCGCGCTCACCGGCAACACGGACGACAACACCGGCCTGATCCATGGCCTGTATCCGTCGATCGACATGAGCGGCCTGCTGCTCGCCGGTGTGATCATCGGCTCGCTCGGTGTCCTGGACGATGTGACGGTGACGCAGACGTCGGCGGTGTGGGAGCTGCACGAGGCCAACCCTGCGATGGGCTGGCGGGGGCTGTACCGCGCCGGCATCCGCATCGGACGCGACCACATCGCGTCCGTGGTCAACACGCTGGTGCTGGCCTACGCGGGTGCGGCCCTGCCGCTGCTGCTGCTCTTCTCCATCGCGCGGAGCAGCGTGGGGACCGTGGCGACCAGCGAACTCGTCGCCGAGGAGATCGTCCGCACGCTCGTGGGATCGATCGGCCTGGTCGCGTCCGTACCGGTCACCACCGCCCTGGCGGCTCTGGTCGTCTCGGCCGACCGCCCGGGTGCGGCGACCGACAGGGCCGCGGCCGGTCTGCCCGCACCGGCACGCGGCGGCAGGGGCCGACGGCGCAAGCGGTGAACTGTCCCCGAGAGCGCTGAGTTCTTCCCGAAGCGTGCGGTGAAGCGTTACTCCACCGCACGCCGCCGGTTGAAGAAACGCTTCAGCCTGCGCTCTGTTCTTCCGCCAGGATGCGGTCCAGCGCCTCGTCGAGGTGCGTGTCGAAGTCCGCCAGAGCGCCCTCCTGCCCCAACGGCACGAGTTTGTCCGTACGGTCGAGGAACGCCACGAGGGGCGCCGTGGAGGAGCGGAACAGCGCGCGGTCGCCGCCGACCTGAAGACGGATCAGCACCTCGGCGAGGGAGTCGGAGTCGGCGGGCGACACGCGCACATCACCCTCCCCGCACGGCCGGCCCACGCCGTCGACCAGAAGTTCACGTCCGAAGGCCCAGGTGACCGGGGCGTCTCCGGGCAGATGGAAGGTCAGCCGTACGGCATAGGGATCACAGGCCTCGTACCGCAGTTCCACCGGAATGCGGAAGGAGAGCTCCTCGGACACGAGAAAGCTCATCATGACCTCTGCCTGTACGGACTCGCGCATCACTACCCCGTCATCTGCCGTCGACTGGCCGGGAATGATCCCCATAAACACTGGTGGCATCTTGCTGAACGTATATGGCAGATCACAAGGAGTGAGTTTTCAGATACTGATAGCGAGCGCGAGGGAGCCGACACGCCGTCCCACCTCGCTCTGCAGCTGCCGAGCCGCAGGCAGCAGCCGGTCGGCCTGGTGCGCGGGGAGCGAGAGGGCCATCGTCGCGGCCACGGCGCCCACGGTGATCGGGATGGCCGCGCAGACCGTCCCCAGCGCGTACTCCTGCCGCTCCGTGACGGGCTGCATCCGTCCTGTGCGCTCCAGGCGCCGCAGCAGGGTGTGGTCGTCACGGACCGTGTACGGGGTGAGGGACTGGACCGGATAGCGGGACAGGTGGTCACGGCGCGCGCTCTCGTCCAGCTGTGACAGCAGGCACTGGCCGATGGCGTGGGCGTGGCCGGTCTCCCGGAAGTCGGCCCACTCCTGGACCGCCGGAGTGCCCGGGGTGTCGGAGACGCACACGACCTCGATCTCACCGTCCTGGTACATCGCGTAGTAGACCGGAACACCGATCAGATCACGCCATTGTGCGAGCGAGTCGACGACCGTGCTGCGACGTTTCTGCGCCGCTCCGCGGCTGCTCAGGCGTTCGGCCGCCTCACCGAGGAAGAACAGTCCTCTGTCCCGGTACAGATAGCCCTCGTGCACCAGCGTCCGCAGCAGGTGGTAGGCGGTGGGGAGGGCGAGGCCGGTCTCGCGTGCGAGTTGCTTGGCGGGGGCGCCGTGCTCGTGCCCCGCGACGGTCTCCAGCAGACGCATCGCGCGCTGCACGGATCCGATGAGGGTCTGGGCCGCCGGTGCGGGCGGCTGCTCCGGGACACCGACGCGCGGGCGCTGGAGCGCGGGTGCGGAGCGCGGCTGCGCGGGGAGCCCTGTGGAACCGGACGGCGCCCGGGGAGCCGGGGGCGCGTGCGGTTCGGCGGATGCGGTGTCAACCGTGGCCAAGGGTCACTCCCGTAGCGCGAGGGGGCAGCCCGTGCGGGGAGACACGGGTGGGGAACGCTGCCCGCGGGGGCCGGCCCCCGCGTCGATTCCCGGACCCTATCGGCCTGTCACCGCTCCAGGACGGCCTGTCCGGAAAACTTCCCTCCCGCGAGGGAACCCGTGCGGCCCGTCAGGGTTCACCGGTGTCCCGGGAGACTCACCAGTCGCCGCGCGACGAAGAACTCGACATGAACTTCCGCACGATGTAGATCAGACCGCCGATCAGCGCGACGAAGATCAGCAGCTTGAACAGCAGACCGATCACGAAGCCGACGACCGTCGCTATCAGGCTGCCGAAGACGACCAGGGCGATGACCGGTACCGCGATCCACTTCACCCACCACGGCAGACCCGTGAAGACCTCTCGCATTGCCCTCGTCCTTACCTCTTCGCCGGCCCTGCGCCGGATTACCGAACGGCCCGCGAACCGCGGCGCCGGACCTGTCGTACGTCCTGCTTCGATGCTAGGGCCGGCGGGGGCCTGAGCGGGGCTTTCGCATCCCTTGTCCGTCCCTGACCCTTCCCCTAGGGAACCCTGAGACGGCGCCTCACGCTTCCGGCGGAGAGAACACCACGAGGACCCGCAGGTCCTCGCTGATGTGGTGGAACTTGTGGGCGACTCCGGCCGGCACGTAGACGACGCTGCCGCGCGCCACTTCGGTCGTCTCCAGCCCGACCGTGATGGAGGCGCGCCCGCTCACGACGAAGTAGACCTCGTCCTGGCGGTGCGGGTTCTGCGGGTCGTTCTCGCCCGCGTCCAGTGCGTACAGCCCCACCGACATGTTCCGTTCCCGCAGGAACTGCAGGTACGCACCGTCGTTGGCGGCCCGCTCCGCCTCCAGTTCGTCCAGCCGGAATGCCTTCATCGCCTCGCCCGTGTTCGTCGTGGATCTCGTCTGCCACGATCAGACACATGAAGAATTTCGTAGTCAAGACGATCGCCAACGCGGGCGCCCTGGCGGTCGCCGTCTGGCTGCTCGACAAGATCACCCTGACCGGGGACAACAAGGCGAAGGAGGCCGGCACCCTCATCGGTGTCGCGCTGGTGTTCGGTCTGGTGAACTTCCTCGTCAAGCCGGTGGTGAAAGTACTGACCTTCCCCCTGTTCATCCTGACGCTGGGCCTGATCACCCTGGTCGTCAACGCCCTGATGCTGCTGCTGACCTCCTGGGTGGCCGGCAAGGTCCACCTGAGCTTCCACGTGGAGGGCTTCTGGACAGCCGTCGTCGGCGGACTGATCATCTCGGTCGTCTCCTGGGCCCTGCACATGGTCCTGCCGGACGAGGACTGAGAGCTGCGAACAAAAGGGGAGTCCGATCAGCTCGCGGCGTCCGGCGCGTGCGATCGCAAGGCGCCGGAAGGCAACGCCGTGAGCGTGCGTGCCAGGCGTCGCGAGCCGGGCGCCCCTTTTGTTCGCAGCTCTGAGGGCCTCGCCCGCCCGAGGGGTGCCCCACCGGTCCGGCTGCTGTGTCCTGAGAAGGTGGGGGAGACGGTGAGCCACGGCCTGCTCGCCACAGCACGAGAGCATGTGAAGGGACGGGCGGTATGAACGATTCCGCTGCGAGCGGCGCAGAGGGCACGCGGAGGGGCACCCGCGCGCCTGTCGGTGCCGGGGACGGCACGCGCGCCGTACGGGCCGGGCTCCCCGAGCCGGTCAAACACGAACCCACGCTCCCCGGCCCCGTGTTCGCCGCCCACTTCCACCTGCCCGGCGACCCGACGGGCCCGTACACCTACGGACGCGACGAGAACCCGACCTGGTCCCTGCTGGAGAGCGCCATCGGCGAGCTGGAGGCGCCCGGCGAGGACGACGTCGAGACCCTCGTGTTCGCCTCCGGCATGGCGGCCATCTCCTCGGTGCTCTTCTCCCTGCTCCGCTCGGGAGACACGGTGGTCCTGCCCGACGACGGCTACCAGGCGCTGCCCCTGGTCCGCGCCCAGCTGGAGGCGTACGGCATCGAGGTGCGGACCGCGCCGACCGGCGGGGACGCCCAGCTCGGCGTGCTGGACGGCGCACGGCTGCTGTGGATCGAGTCCCCGTCGAACCCGGGGCTCGACGTGTGCGACATCCGGCGGCTGGCCGAGGCGGCACACGCGCGGGGCGCCCTGGTCGCCGTCGACAACACCCTCGCCACGCCCCTGGGTCAGCGGCCGCTGGACCTGGGTGCCGACTTCTCCGTGGCCAGCGGCACCAAGCAGCTCACCGGGCACGGTGACGTCCTGCTGGGCTACGTGGCCGGCCGCGACGCGCAGGCCATGGCGGCCGTACGGCGGTGGCGCAAGATCGTCGGAGCCGTTCCCGGGCCCATGGAGGCCTGGCTGGCCCACCGTTCGATCGCCACGCTGCAGTTGCGTGTCGCCCGGCAGAACACCTCCGCGCTGGCCGTCGCCGAGGCGCTGCGCGGACGCCCCGAGGTGACCGGGCTGCGCTACCCCGGGCTGCCCGACGACCCCTCGTACGCGATCGCCTCGCGTCAGATGCGGCGCTACGGGTGTGTGGTGTCCTTCGTCCTGCCCACACGCGAGCGTGCCGAGCGCTTCCTCGACGCGCTGCGGCTCGTGGACGACGCGACGAGTTTCGGCGGTGTGCGATCCACGGCCGAGCGGCGTGGACGCTGGGGCGGCGACGCGGTCCCGGAAGGCTTCATCCGGCTGTCCGTCGGCGCCGAGGACCCGGCGGACCTGGTGGCGGACGTGCTGCGCGCCCTGGACGCGTCGGCGCACTGACCGATGCGTGACGGACGGTCCGGGCTTCCCCTGGTGGCTCGGACCGTCCCAGGTTCGTGCGCGCAGGACTCCGTGAACAAGGCCCGTTGGCTCTGCGTCAGCGTCCCGTCACCCTGGCAGCAGAGGCTTGTCGGCGTATTCACGGCTGGCCGCGGCCGGGGGCTACGCGGAGGGCGGCGAGAGGGCAGGCGCGCCGTAGACCTGACGGTGCTGCGCACCTTCGCGACCGTCCACCACGCCGGCTCGTTCACCAGCGGGCCGCCCGCGGCGGCGACGGACGGGACTGCGCGTCTCCTTCGGAACGGTCGAGGACACCCTGGAGGGCTGTCGGCGGGCCACCACGACCTGGTGATCAGTACGGCACGTACCGGCACACCGGCGCTGCCGCACATTGCGCGGGCCCACGAGCGACGAGCGGCTATGGGCGCGGCGGCCGACTGCGGCTGAGCCGGCCCGGCGCGGGAGCCGCGTCGGGCACGCGGCACGTGCTCGGCGGCTGCTGCCGCGTACCGGCGGACCCGCGCACGAGGAGGTTCCCGCGATGTTTCACGTGGAACCAGCCGGGCCACATTTCTCCCATGACCGTCCGACCCGTGGTCAAGCGCACCGCCCGCGCCGTCCTGCTCGACGGCGACGACCTGATCCTGATCAAGCGCACCAGACCAGGAGTCGATCCCTACTGGGTCACTCCAGGCGGCGGGGTCGAAGCGGGCGACACGACCGTCGTCGACGCCCTGCACCGAGAGGTTCATGAGGAGCTGGGCGCGAAGATCACCGATGTCGTCCCCTGCTTCGTGGACACCGTGGAGCACATCGGCGAGGACGGCGGTGCGACCGGCGTGAAGGTGCAGCACTTCTTCGTGTGCCGCCTGGAGTCGATGGACCCCGCCCTGCGCCACGGACCGGAGGTCGACGAGCCCGCCGGGGAGTACGAGATCGTGCGCGTGCCCTTCACCCGCGTCGGGATCGCCTCCGTCCACCTCGTACCGCTGTCTCTTAGGCACTACCTGGACGGGAACATCGAGGGGGTGCGGGCCCTGCACGCCCCGGATATCGGCTGACCCTCCACGGCTCGTGGAGCTGTCGTCCACGTTTCACGTGAAACAGCCGATACCGGGTGCGGGGCCGGTCCACGGCCGAGGCCATGTCCTGGCAGCCTCTGGTCGGCCGACCGCCGGGACATGGCCAAAAGCACGTACGTCTCTCTCGAAACGGGTGGACGCCGACACCATCCGTCGTACAGCCTGACCTGCGTGTCGACTCCTTCCCCTGCCGCTCTGCCCATCCGCTCCCTGACGCGCCATGACCTCACCGCCTGCGCAGACCTGTCCGAGAACCGGGGCTGGCAGCGTGAGGAACACAAGTGGGGCCTGCTCCTCTCCGCCGGGAAGGGGTTCGGCATCGACGACCCCGACGGAGGACTGGTCGCCGCCTGCGTCGTCACCGAGTACGGGCCGCCCGCGCGACCGGACCTCCATGCCGTCGGCATGGTCCTGGTCGCCCGGCGCCACGCGCGCCAAGGCGTCGGCCGCCGGTTGATGCGTCACGTCGTCTCGATGGCGGGCACCACGCCGCTGACCCTGTACGCGACCCCCAACGGACGTCCGCTGTACGAGGAGCTGGGCTTCAAGGTCACCGGCATGTCGGAGATGGTCCTCGGCCGCTTCGTACCGGAGGAGCATCCGGGCGGCCCGGTCACGCGTCCGGCCTCGGCCGACGACCTGACCGGCATCCTCCGGCTGGACGAGGAGGTCTTCGGAGTGGACCGGACCCCTCTGATCACCCGGCTGCCCGCGTTCGCCGACCACCTCCGGGTGGCGGAGGACAACGGCCGGATCATCGGTTACGCGGCTGCCTGGCCCAACATGAACACGCATGTGGTCGGCCCGCTGATCGCACGGGACACGGAGACCGCGAAGGCCCTGATCGCCTCCCTCGCCGCCCGCACCGAGCGCCCGCTGCGGACCGACATCGACGTACGCCACGAAGAACTGCTGCACTGGGTGAAGCAGCGTGGACTGGAGTCCGTGATGTCCAACGCCGTCATGACGCACGGGATCGCGGAGCTGCCCGGGGACTGGGCCCGGCGATTCGCTCCGCTGACCGTGGCGGCGGGCTGAGTCAGCCGAGCTTTTCCACCGCGGTGACGGCGAAGGCGTGATCCTGTTCCGGTGCGCCGCCGCCGACCCCGACCGCTCCGATCAGCCGGCCGTCGCGACGCACGGGCACGCCGCCCGCGATGAACAGCAGCGGCCGGTCGAGCGCGGTGGGCAGGGTGTGGAAGAGGCCGCCCGGCTGCACGGCGTCGACCAGGTCGGCCGTCGGGGCATCCAACTGGAGCGCCGTGTAGGCCTTGCGGGTGCTGGTCTCCCCGGCGATGAGGACGGCCCGGTCGTCCCGGCGGAAGGCGAGCAGATGCCCGCCCGCGTCCAGCACGGTGACGCTGACGGCGACCCCGGCCGCCTCGGCGGCACGGTGGGCCGCCGAGACGAGGACGTCGGCGTCCTGGACGGTCAGCGGGACTACGGCGTGCGTGGTGTTCATCAGAGTTTTCTCCTGTGGTGTGTGCGGTGGGCGAGGGACGGGGACGGCCCCCGCTGTTTCACCGGCGGGTGATGTTCCGGCCGAGTGGTTCCCGGCCGTGGCAGGTGGGGAAGTGCGGGGACCGGACGACGCGACGCCGGCGGCTCCACGGCGCCCGGCGGTGCCGGGGGCAGTCCCGGCAGACTCCGGTCAGTGGGCCACGGGCGTGGGCCGCTCCGCCGGGACGTCCCCGGTGACGACCGTCTGCGAGTCGCCGCCCCGGCGTTCGAGGGCGGCGGAGACGACGGCGAGCACCAGGGCACCCACGGCGAGTACGGCACCGACCCCGTTGGGCGCGGTGTAACCGAAGCCTGCGTCGATGACCAGGCCACCGATCCACGCCGACAACGCGTTGCCGAGGTTGAAGGCACCGATGTTCACGGCCGAGGCCAGGGTCGGGGCCCCGTGTGCCTGGTCCAGGACGCGCTTCTGCAGCGGCGGCACGGTCGCGAAGCCGAACGCACCGATCAGGACGATGGTCACGGCGGACGCGATCTTGTCGTGCGCGGTGAGGGTGAAGAGCGCGAGCACCAGGGCGAGGGCGCTCAGGGAGACGTACAGCAGGGGCATCAGGGCCCGGTCGGCGAACCTGCCGCCGACGAGGTTGCCTGCGACCATGCCGAGACCGAACAGGACCAGCAGCCAGGTGACGGAGCCGTCGGCGAAGCCGGTGACGCGGGTCATCATCGGCGCGATGTAGGTGATCGCCGCGAACACCCCGCCGAAGCCGAGCACGGTCATCGCCATGGCGAGCAGGACCTGGGTGTTCTTGAAGGCGGCGAGTTCGTGACGCAGACGGACGCCTTCCGCCCGGGGCATCTCGGGGACGAGCCGGGCGATGCCGGCCAGGCCGACGACCCCGAGGGCGGCGACCGCGGCGAAGGTGACGCGCCAGCCGGCCGACTGCCCGATCAGCGTGCCGAGCGGTACGCCGACGACGTTGGCGAAGGTGAGCCCGGTGAACATCATCGCGATGGCACCGGCCCGCTTGCCGGGGGCCACCAGGTCCGCCGCGACCACCGAGCCGATCCCGAAGAAGGCACCGTGGGCGAGCGAGGCGACCACGCGGCCGATCAGCATGACCGGGAAGGTGGGGGCCAGTGCCGAGAGCAGGTTCCCGGCGATGAACAGGCCCATCAGCAGCATCAGCATCCGCTTGCGGGAGATCTTGGTGCCAAGGACGGTCATCAGGGGAGCGCCGAGCATGACGCCCACCGCGTAACCGGTCACGAGCAGGCCCGCGGTCGGGATGGAGACCCCGAAGTCACCGGCGACCTGGGGCAGCAAGCCCATGATCACGAACTCGGTCGTGCCGATGCCGAAGGCCCCGATCGCGAGGGCCAGGAGCGCGAGAGGCATGGGGGTACCTTCCGAAACGATTGCAGGAGCGCTTTACGTTCCACGACAATAGTTGCAGACGCGGGCTAAATGCAACCGCCGACAATCGCGGCGCTGCCCTATCCTGGAGACACCCGCCCCGGGATGGAGGAAACGCCATGACAGCGACGGACCCCGCGCTCACCGCCCTCGCCCAGGGCTGGTGCGCCCTCTCCCTGCTGCACAGCAGGATCGAGGCCCACATCGAGCGCGCTCTCCAGGCAGGCCACGGCCTGAGCGTGCGCGAGTACTCACTGCTCGACGTGCTCAGCCGGCAGCACGACGGCGACGGCGGTCATCTGCAGATGAAGCAGGTCGCCGACGCGGTCGTCCTCAGCCAGAGCGCCACCACCCGGCTCGTCACCCGCCTCGAGGACCGCGGCCTCCTCGAGCGGTACCTGTGCCCCACCGACCGCCGGGGCATCTACACCAACGTCACCGAATCCGGCCTCCGCCTCCTGGAGGAGGCCAGGCCGACGAACGACACGGCCCTGCGGGAGGCACTCGACGAGGCCGCCGAGAATCCGGAGCTGGCGCCCCTGGTCCGCGTCGTGGAGTCGTTGCACGCCCCCGCGGCGGCATAGCGCCCCGTTCCGGCGGCCCCACCACGCGGGGCCGCCCCACTGAGCGGCCCCCGGAGCCGCCGCCCGGACCGCGCCGACCCGGAAGTCAGGCACCGCCCCCTGCCTCGCGCCCGCCCCGCGCCGGCAGCACCCGCACGAAAGGCCCCTAAGCTCCGGGCATGGGAGATCTTGAAATACGTGCGGCCGTAGCCGAGGACGTCCCCGCGGTCGTCGCGCTGCTCGCGGACGACCCGCTGGGCGCACAGCGCGAGTCACCCGACGACCTCGCGCCCTATCTGGCCGCGCTGGAGCGGCTCCGCGCCGACCCGAACCAGCACCTGGTCGTCGCACTGCGGCACGGACGCGTCGTCGGCACGCTCCAGCTCTCGGTCATTCCGGGGCTGTCCCGGCGCGGTGCCACCCGCTCGATCATCGAAGGCGTCCGCGTCCACGCCGACGAACGGAGCAACGGCCTGGGCACCCGGCTCATCCAGTGGGCGATCGACACCTCACGACGCGAGGGCTGCCGGCTGGTGCAGCTGACGTCGGACCGGACACGCACCGACGCCCACCGCTTCTACGAACGGCTGGGCTTCGAGGCCTCGCACGTGGGTTACAAGCTGTCCCTGTGAAGGGCCGCGCCCCGGCCGGCCCCCTCTGACCGCGAGCGGGGGTGGGCGTTTCACGTGAAACGCCCACCCCCGCCGGTTCCTCTCAGTAGCCCGGTCTCTTGGCCCCGGGCAGAGCTAGCTGCCCTTCGGGGACGGGCCGATGCCCCGCCATCCCTCCGGGTCGACACCCCCAGGCACCGCGGCCCCGGCGTCGTACGGCTGCCGTGTGAACACGAACGATCCGAGGTCCAGGTGGTCCACGGAGCCGTCCGGCCGCCGTACCGCCCGCAGCAACTCCCCCGCGTAGTAGCCCTCCAGGCCTGTCCAGGTGCCGTCGCCGTTCGCCCGGAACCGCGACCTGCGGCCGTTGCCCGCCAGCGGCTCGAGCGAGAGAAGACCGTCGGCGGTCAGCCGCAGACCGAAGCCGTGGGTCCCCCAGTACCACTGGCCCGCCAGTTCAAGCACCTGCGGATCGATGTCCCGCAGTGGCCGCCAGGCGTCCGGGACACGCGGCTCGGCATCGGCGACGATGCGGACGAGATCGGCGCCCACGGACGCCACCGCGGGACCGGAGGTGCAATTGGTCAGCACCACGGCGGCCACATCGTCCTCCACGGAGATGGTCAGCGAGGCGAGGAAGCCCGGAAGCGATCCCGTATGCCCCACCAGGAGCCGCTCGCCCGAGCGCCGCAGCTCCATTCCCAGCCCGTACGCGTACCCCGCCGCCACGTCCGCGCTCCCGGGCGGAGCCGCCGGGGTGCGCATCTCCCTGACCGATCCGGCACTCAGCACCCGCTCGTCACCCCGGGCGAGGAACGCGGCGAACCGGCCCAGGTCCGCCGTCGTCGACCAGAGTTGGCCGGCCGGCGCCATCCGGCCGAGGTCCTCGACGGGCTCGGGAAGCATCACGTCGGCCCAGGGGTGCACCGCCCAGCCGCCCGCGTGCGGCGCGCGCGGGCGGGCGCTCGTGCTGCTCAGTCCCAGCGGTTCGAGCACCTCCCGGCGCAGCACGTCCTCCCAGGGAGCACCGCGCATCTTCTCGACGAGCGCGCCCAGCACCGTGTAGCCCGGGTTCGAGTAGTGGAACCGCCTGCCCACCGGGTGCCGCAGCGGCTCCTCGCCCAGCACATCGGCGAGTTCGGGGCGCAGCGACCCCGGGGTCCGCTCCCACCAGGGTGCGGGCGACTCCGCGGCCAGCCCGCCCGTGTGGGCCAGCAGGTCGGCGATCGTCGCCTCGGAAGCGGCCGTCCCCGGCAGGTGCTTCTCCAGGGGGTCGCCGAGGTCGAGCAGGCCTTCGTCCCGCAGCCGCAGGACGAGGACGGCGGTGAACGTCTTGGTGATGGAGCCGATGCGGTACTGCGTGTTCTCGTCCGGTGCGTGCCCGTCCACGCACGTCCGCGCACCGTGCCAGACCGCCTCGCCGCCCCGCACGACGGAGGCGACCAGGGACGGTGTCCGTCCTTCGGCCTGGGCGACGGCGATCCGATGGGTCAGGGACCGGCGGGTGCTGGGCAGAAGTTCATCCCGAGGTGTCGTCATGTCCCCAGTCCATCCGGTACGGACGCGCACGTCGAGCGGATTCGGCCGGGCCCCCTCCGGCCCGTCTCGTCCGGTGTGGGGGACAGCAGGGGGAAGAGGCGCGTGATGAGGGCCACCGGCCGAGCGCTGCCCGGGCGGGGCATGGGCCGCTGCTCGTGGTCCTGGCAGGGCGCGAGCGCCCAGCGGACGACGTCCGCCACCCGGCTCGTCTCCTCGGGCGTCAGACAGGCGACGGCGCTGAATGCTTCGGGGCGGCGCCATGCGGGCGGGGCGTCGTCCTGCTGGGTCAGCCGGCGCTGCCGGCTCTCGTCCTCCAGCCCCCGTGCCGGTACACCGGACTCGTCCTGCGCGGATCCGCCGTCGGCCGGTCCCCACGCCACCAGGCGCCCACAGCCCATGACGTGCCCGACAGGGCCGACCTGGCCGCCCATCAGGTCGGCGTGGATCTGCGGCTGTTCGTGTACGACTGCCCGAGCCGGCCCCGGGCGGGGGCCACGCACCCCGGCCCTGGTGGGGCGCCCGGCAGCATCCGATCAGGTCTGGGCCATGTCCACGAAGCGCGAGTAGTGCCCCTGGAAGGCGACCGTGATCGTCGCGGTCGGGCCGTTACGGTGCTTGGCGACGATCAGGTCGGCCTCGCCCGCCCGCGGGGACTCCTTCTCGTAGGCGTCCTCACGGTGCAGCAGGATGACCATGTCGGCATCCTGCTCGATGGAGCCGGACTCACGCAGGTCGGAGACCATCGGCTTCTTGTCGGTGCGCTGCTCGGGGCCACGGTTGAGCTGGGACAGCGCGATGACCGGGATCTCCAGCTCCTTGGCGAGCAGCTTGAGGTTACGGGACATGTCCGAGACCTCCTGCTGGCGGCTCTCGGCCCGCTTGGAACCGCCGGACTGCATCAGCTGGAGGTAGTCGATGACGACCAGTTTGAGGTCGTTGCGCTGCTTCAGGCGCCGGCACTTGGCCCGGATCTCCATCATCGACAGGTTCGGGGAGTCGTCGATGTAGAGCGGGGCGGCGGACACGTCCGGCATCCTGCGGGCCAGCCGGGTCCAGTCCTCGTCGGTCATCGTGCCCGAACGCATGTGGTGCAGGGCGACGCGGGCCTCCGCCGACAGCAGGCGCATCGCGATCTCGTTGCGGCCCATCTCGAGGGAGAAGATGACACTCGGCAGGTTGTGCTTGATCGAGGCGGCCCGTGCGAAGTCGAGCGCCAGCGTCGACTTGCCCATCGCGGGACGGGCGGCGATGACGATCATCTGGCCGGGGTGGAGCCCGTTGGTCAGCGAGTCGAAGTCGGTGAACCCGGTGGGCACGCCGGTCATCTCGCCGCTGCGCGAACCGATCGCCTCGATCTCGTCGAGCGCGCCCTCCATGATGTCGCCGAGCGGCAGGTAGTCCTCGCTGGTGCGCTGCTCGGTGACCGCGTAGATCTCGGCCTGGGCACGGTTGACGATCTCGTCGACGTCGTCGTCGGCCGCGTAACCCATCTGGGTGATCCGGGTGCCGGCCTCGACCAGGCGGCGCAGCACCGCACGCTCGTGGACGATCTCCGCGTAGTAGGCGGCGTTCGCCGCGGTGGGCACCGTCTGCACGAGCGTGTGCAGATACGACGCGCCGCCCACCTTGTTGATCTCGCCGCGTTTGGTCAGCTCCGCGGCGATGGTGATGGGGTCGGCGGGCTCGCCCTTGGCGTAGACGTCGAGGACGGCCTGGTAGATCGTCTCGTGGGCGGGCTTGTAGAAGTCGTGGCCCTTGAGGATCTCGACGACGTCCGCGATGGCGTCCTTGGACAGGAGCATTCCGCCGAGCACGGACTGCTCCGCGTCGAGGTCCTGCGGAGGGACCCGCTCGAAGGCCGGGCCCCCGCCCTCCCAGGCGCCGCTGTCCCGGCCCCGGTCGTGCTGTTCGCCGCGGCCGCCTCCGCCGTCGGGCCGCCGACGGGAGGCAGGCAGACGATCCCCTGGTCCGCTGTCGGCCCACGGGTCGTCCAAGGGCTCGGAAATGCTCACCGAGCGGCCTCCTCCCGTCCGCCGAGCGGACCTCGCCGTGCCCCTCATTTCTACGGCACGGCACTGACAAATCGAGAGGCCCGACTCCCCTTCCGGCGCGTCGTTTTGGGACGGTTTGAAAGCCGGAGAACGGAGCGGGCGCCGGACCACGGTAGGCCCCCGGGCACCGTCAGCCAATCTGGTTATCCACAGGCCATGTGGACGACCGGCCCTATGCTGTGGAGAACTCCGCGAAACCTGTGCATGACCCGGTGGACAGCGCTGTGAACAAGCCCTCGCCGGTTTCCGCCCACCCCGTCTGACCTGCCACTTTGCCGTCCACTGGCTGTGCAGAAGAAAAACTTTCCCCATCGGGCCAAGATCGGTTAGGGCGCGGCGCACAAGTGCACAGCTCGCAGGGCTATGTAAGGGCCTCAATGGCATTGCATCTCTTACCTGTGGACGGTTACATTGGTGCCCATGACTCAGGCCCCCGCACGCCCCTCGGCCGACCGGCGCAGACACGACCGGGAGATCGTCGCGCTGGCCGTCCCGGCCTTCGGCGCGCTCGTCGCCGAGCCCCTCTTCGTGATGGCCGACAGCGCGATCGTCGGCCACCTCGGCACCGCACAGCTCGCCGGGCTCGGCGTGGCCTCGGCCCTGCTGACGACCGCCGTGAGCATCTTCGTCTTCCTCGCCTACGCCACCACGGCCGCCGTCGCACGCCGCGTCGGCGCGGGCGACCTGAAGGCCGCCATCCGGCAGGGAATGGACGGGGTGTGGCTGGCCCTGCTGCTCGGGGCCGCCGTCATCGTGGCCGTCCTGCCCACGGCGCCCGGTGTGGTGGACCTCTTCGGCGCCTCCCCCACGGCCGCCCCGTTCGCGACGACCTACCTGCGCATCTCCGCGCTGGGCATCCCGGCGATGCTCGTCGTCCTCGCCGCCACCGGTGTGCTGCGCGGACTGCAGGACACGCGAACCCCCCTGTACGTCGCCGTCGCGGGCTTCGTCGGGAACGCGGCCCTCAACGCCGCCCTCGTCTACGGCGCCGGACTCGGCATCGCCGGCTCGGCGTGGGGCACCGTCATCGCCCAGTGGGGCATGGCCGCGGTCTATCTCACCGTGGTCGTCCGCGGTGCCCGCAGGCACGGCGCCTCCCTGCGTCCGGACGCCGCCGGAATCAAGGCGTGCGCGCAGGCCGGTGTCCCGCTGCTGGTCCGCACGCTCTCCCTGCGGGCCATCCTGATGATCGCCACCGCGGTCGCGGCCCGGCTGGGCGACGCGGACATCGCCGCCCATCAGATCATCCTGTCCCTGTGGAGCCTGCTCGCCTTCGCTCTCGACGCCATCGCGATCGCGGGGCAGGCCATCATCGGCCGCTTCCTCGGCGCCGACGACGCCGAAGGCGCCCGAGGAGCATGCCGCCGCATGGTGCAGTGGGGTGTCGCGGCCGGGATCGTCCTCGGGCTTCTGGTCGTCGTGACGCGTCCGGTCTTCCTGCCCCTGTTCACCGGTGACTCCACCGTGAAGGACACCGCCCTTCCCGCGCTGCTGCTGGTGGCCCTCTCCCAGCCGGTCTGCGGCGTCGTCTATGTCCTCGACGGTGTCCTGATGGGCGCGGGGGACGGCCCGTACCTGGCCGGGGCGATGCTCGTCACCCTGGCGGTGTTCACGCCCGCCGCGCTTCTGGTGCCTGTGTTCGGCGGAGGGCTCACCGCCCTGTGGGGCGCGATGGCCCTGATGGTGGCGGTTCGCATGCTGACTCTGTGGATACGGACCCGGTCGGGCCGCTGGCTGGTGACGGGCGCGACCCGCTGAAGCAGGGTGCCCGTGCTGTGGTGTTTCACGTGAAACGAACCCCGCGAGCAGGATCCGGGTTCTCCGCGTTCGCTCGTCTTCACGACCACGCAGAGGGGGCCGTACCCCGCCGGGTACGGCCCCCTCTGTCGACTGCGGTCAGCCGAGCACGGCGATCAGGCCGCGACGACCTCGATGTTGACCTTGGCGGCAACCTCGGGGTGCAGACGCACGGACGTCTCGTGGGCGCCCAGGGTCTTGATCGGCGCACCCAGCTCGATGCGGCGCTTGTCGACCTCGGGACCACCGGCGGCCTTGATCGCCGAAGCGACGTCGGCCGGCGTGACGGAACCGAAGAGACGACCGGCGTCGCCGGAGCGGACGGCCAGACGGACCTTCACACCCTCGAGCTGGGCCTTGATCTGGTTGGCCTGCTCGATGGTCTGGATCTCGTGGATCTTGCGAGCACGACGGATCTGCTCGACGTCCTTCTCGCCACCCTTGGTCCAGCGGATCGCGAACTTCCGCGGGATCAGGTAGTTGCGAGCGTAACCGTCCTTGACGTCGACGACGTCGCCCGCGGCACCGAGGCCGGAGACCTCGTGGGTGAGGATGATCTTCATGAGTAGGTCACCCTTCCCTTATCGCGCGGTGGACGTGTAGGGCAGCAGCGCCATCTCACGGCTGTTCTTGACGGCCGTGGCGACGTCACGCTGGTGCTGCGTGCAGTTGCCGGTCACGCGGCGGGCACGGATCTTGCCGCGGTCGGAAATGAACTTCCGCAGCATGTTCGTGTCCTTGTAGTCCACGTACGTGACCTTGTCCTTGCAGAAAGCGCAGACCTTCTTCTTAGGCTTGCGCACAGGCGGCTTCGCCATGATGTTTCTCCTGTGTGATCAAGAAGTGTGGGTACGGCCCACCCCTCGGCCCGACCCGGTCCGCGGACCGGCACGAAGGCCTAGAAGGGGGGCTCGTCCGAGTAGCCGCCGCCGCTGCCGCTGCCGCCGGAGCCACCGCCCCAGCCGCCGCCCTGGTTGCCACCGGCAGGAGCGCCGGTCGCCCACGGGTCGTCGGCGGGAGCGCCGCCACCGCCCTGCTGCTGGCCGCCGCCGGGGCCGCCGCCCCAGCCACCGCCACCACCCTGGGCGCCACCGCCGCCGTATCCGCCCTGGCCACCGCGGCCGCTGGTCTTGGTGACCTTGGCCGTGGCGTTGCGCAGGCTGGCGCCGACTTCCTCGACGTCCAGCTCGTAGACCGTGCGCTTGACGCCCTCACGATCCTCGTAGGACCGCTGCTTCAGCCGGCCCTGCACGATGACGCGCATGCCTCGCTGGAGCGACTCGGCGACGTTCTCCGCCGCCTGGCGCCAGACCGAGCAGGTCAGGAACAGGCTCTCGCCGTCCTTCCACTCGTTCGTCTGGCGGTCGAAGGTGCGGGGGGTGGACGCGACGCGGAACTTCGCGACCGCCGCACCGGAGGGGGTGAAGCGCAGCTCGGGGTCGTCGACAAGATTGCCGACGACCGTGATGACGGTCTCGCCTGCCATGGGGGTACCTCTCGGCGGGTTTGCTGCTGGCTGCTGGTGCTGCTACTCGGATCCCGAGGCCGGCTGAGCGGGAGGGCTCAGTGGGTCTCGGGGCGGAGGACCTTGGTCCGGAGGACCGACTCGTTCAGGTTCATCTGGCGGTCGAGCTCCTTGACGACCGCAGGCTCGGCCTGCAGGTCGATGACCGAGTAGATGCCCTCGGGCTTCTTCTTGATCTCGTACGCGAGACGACGACGGCCCCAGGTGTCGACCTTCTCGACCTTTCCGCCGCCGTCACGGACGACAGAGAGGAAGTTCTCGATCAGCGGGGAGACAGCGCGCTCCTCGACGTCGGGGTCGAGGATGACCATCACCTCGTAGTGACGCATGTGGAACCCACCTCCTTTGGACTCAGCGGCCACGGTCGTTCCGTGGCAGGAGGGTTGTGATGCGTACGCAATCGTGTCTGCCAGTAAAACAGCCGGCACTGACAACGGGGTCGTCCGGCGGAATCCCCTGGCCGTCCCCAGATTGTCCTGTGCTCGGGCCGGGCAGACACAAGTGCAGACGGAACAGACTACCCGCACCCCCGCTTCCGGTTGAAATCGGGGCGCAGAACCCGGCAATCTGGACACCTCGGGTGTACATGGCGCTACGATGCGCTGCCTTTCGCAGGAGGTGCCCCATGGCACAGACGATGCGACCCAACACCGCCGCCAACAACGGCCTCTTCGCCACGGACGGCAAGGCCCACCCCCTCCAGGACACCCTGCTCGCGGTGACCCTGGTGCTGGGCCTGCTCGCCTTCATCACCGGACTCCTCTTCCACGGTCTGCACCTGCTCAGCTCCTGGGCCGGTCTGGCGGGCATCCTCACCGGGGCGTACGGCCAGTGGATCTCGGTGACGACGCGCGAGCGCTTCGGCCTCATCCTCGGTCTGGGTGCCTCCGCCATCGGGTTCTTCCTGGGCATGGCCCATGGCGGGCTCTTCGGCGGCCTCTTCAGCTGACGCCGGGCACCGGCAGCTGCGGTCACGGACGGCGTCCGCCGGACCCGGCGGGCGCCGTCCGGCCACCGGATGCCGTACTCGCACCGGGCGACAGGCCGGTGCGAAGGTGGTGTGCGGCCAGTCTGCGCGCTCCCCTGGCGCAGTAGGCTTCGGCGCGAGAGCCGGAGCCCCTGAACCCATGGGGACAAGCCAGCCCGAGGAGCGCCCCGAATGAGCCTGACCCTGAGGACCATCAGTCGAGAGCAGCATCTGGCCTACATCCAGAGCCTGCCGGCGGCGAGTCACATGCAGGTCCCGGCCTGGGCAGACGTCAAGGCGGAATGGCGCTCGGAGAACCTCGGCTGGTTCGACGACCGCACCGGCCACATGGTCGGTGCCGGGCTCGTCCTGTACCGCCAGCTGCCCAAGATCAAGCGCTACCTCGCCTATCTGCCCGAGGGCCCGGTCATCAACTGGTTCGCGCCCAATCTCGACGACTGGATCCAGCCGATGCTGGCCCACCTGAAGCGGCAGGGCGCCTTCTCGGTGAAGATGGGTCCGCCGGTGGTCATCCGGCGCTGGAACTCGGAGACCATCAAGAAGGGCATCCAGGACGCGGACGTCAAGCGGCTGCGCGATCTGGAGGCCGACTTCATCGAGCCCCGCGCCTTCGAGGTCTCCGACAAGCTGCGCCGCATGGGCTGGCAGCAGGGTGAGGACGGCGGTGCCGGCTTCGGGGACGTCCAGCCCCGCTACGTGTTCCAGGTGCCGCTGGCCAACCGGTCGCTGGAAGAGGTCCACAAGAACTTCAACCAGCTGTGGCGCCGCAACATCAAGAAGGCCGAGAAGGCCGGTGTCGAGGTCGTCCAGGGCGGCTACCACGACCTCGAGGAGTGGCAGCGGCTGTACGAGATCACCGCCGTGCGCGACCACTTCCGGCCCCGGCCGCTGTCGTACTTCCAGCGCATGTGGTCGGCCCTCAACACCGAGGACCCCAACCGCATGCGGCTGTACTTCGCGCGGCACAACGGTGTGAACCTGGCCGCGGCGACGATGCTGATCGTCGGCGGGCACGTCTGGTACTCCTACGGGGCCTCCGACAACATCGGGCGCGAGGTCCGGCCCTCGAACGCGATGCAGTGGCGGATGCTGCGCGACGCCTACGCCCTCGGCGCCACGGTCTACGACCTGCGCGGCATCTCGGACTCGCTGGACGAGACGGACCACCTCTTCGGACTGATCCAGTTCAAGGTGGGCACCGGCGGCCAGGCCGCCGAGTACCTCGGCGAGTGGGACTTCCCGCTGAACAAGCTGCTCCACAAGGCGCTCGACATCTACATGTCGCGGCGCTGACCAGCGTTCCTCACTTCGACGACGTCGACAGTCTTCATCCCTCTGACACACCGCAGCCACGAGAAAGGTTCCAGGTCCGGCCATGGCGCTCACGCTCTACGTCGACACCGCGCGCTGGCGGGCGCATCACAAGCACGTGCAGGAGCAGTTCCCCGGACTGGTGCCGGTCTGCAAGGGCAACGGGTACGGCTTCGGGCACGAGCGGCTCGCGGAGGAGGCCACGCGGCTGGGCTCCGACGTCCTCGCCGTCGGCACGACGTACGAGGCCGCGCGGATCAAGGACTGGTTCGGCGGTGACCTGCTGGTGCTGACGCCCTACCGGCGCGGCGAGGAGCCGGTGCCCCTGCCCGACCGGGTGATCCGCTCGGTGTCCTCCATCGACGGCGTGTACGGCCTCGTCGGGGCCCGCGTGGTCATCGAGGTGATGTCCTCGATGAAGCGGCACGGCGTCAGCGAGCAGGAGCTGCCGCAGCTGCACGCGGCCATCGAGAACGTCCGCCTGGAGGGCTTCGCCATCCACCTGCCGCTGGACCGCACCGACGGCTCGGACGCCGTCGAGGAGGTCATCGGCTGGATGGACCGGCTGCGGGCGGCCCGGCTCCCGCTGCACACCATGTTCGTCAGCCACCTCAAGGCCGAGGAACTCGCCCGGCTCCAGCAGCAGTTCCCGCAGACCCGTTTCCGCGCCCGCATCGGTACACGGCTGTGGCTGGGTGACCACGAGGCCACCCAGTACCGCGGCGCGGTCCTGGACGTCACGCGCGTGGCGAAGGGCGACCGCTTCGGCTACCGGCAGCAGAAGACGGCCTCCGACGGCTTCCTGGTGGTCGTGGCGGGCGGTACGTCGCACGGGGTGGGCCTGGAGGCCCCCAAGGCGCTGCACGGCGTCATGCCGCGCGCCAAGGGCGTGGCACGCGCCGGCCTCGCCACCGTGAACCGGAACCTCTCGCCGTTCGTCTGGGGCGGCAAGCAGCGCTGGTTCGCCGAGCCGCCGCACATGCAGGTCTCGATCCTTTTCGTGCCCTCGGACGCGCCCGAGCCGAAGGTCGGCGACGAACTCGTGGCCCATCTGCGGCACACCACCACGCAGTTCGACCGGATCGTGGACCGCTGAACCACGCCCCGCCCGCGCGGGAGACGACGAGAGGCCGTACCCGGCAGCACCGGGTACGGCCTCTCGTACGTCGCGGCCTGCCTCGTTCGCTCAGAGCGAACGGTCTTCGGGTGCGGGCCCCGGCCGGCTTCCCCACTCGACCTGAACGCCCTCGGAAGGTGCCGCGTACCGCACCGGGCGGGCGGCGGCGCCCAGGACGAAGACGTCCTCGGCGCCGTCGAGCACTCCGCCCGACGGGTCGTCGTCCCCGGCCTGGCGCACCACGTCACGGTCCGGCACGAGGATGTCGCGCACCACGACCGCGCACAGGTACACGGTTCCCGCCAGGTGGACGGCGATCGCCCAGTGGTAGCCGTCCGTCGGCAAGCCCTTGTGCGCGTCTCCGCTGGTCGTGTACGCGAGGTACAGCCAGATCCCGAGGAAGTACGCCACCTCGCAGGCCTGCCAGATCAGGAAGTCGCGCCACTTCGGGCGGGCCAGCACGGCCAGCGGGATCAGCCACAGGACGTACTGGGGTGAGTAGACCTTGTTGGTGAGGATGAACACGGCCACGATCAGGAAGGCGAGCTGGGCGAAGCGCGGCCGGCGGGGGGCCATGAGCGTCAGTGCCGCGATGCCGAGGGAGCACAGCACCACCAGGAGGGTGGCCACGGTGTTCACGAAGTCCGTGCTGGGCGGGTCGGCCGAGTTCTGGGCCCAGATCAGCCAGAAGGACCCGAAGTCGACGCCCCGGTCGTGGCTGAAGTCGTAGAACTGCCACCAGCCGTCGCGGGCGAAGGCCATCACGGGCAGGTTGACGACCAGCCAGGCGCCGATCGCTCCGCCCAGGGCCATGCGGTACTCACGCCATCGGCCGGCCCGCCAGCACAGGACGAGCAGCGGGCCCAGCAGGAGCGCCGGATAGAGCTTGGCGGCGGTCGCGAGCCCCAGCAGGACGCCGAAGGCCCGGGGACGCTCCCGCGACCACATCAGCATGGCGGCGGCCGTCAGGGCGACCGCCAGCAGGTCCCAGTTGATCGTGGCGGTCAGCGCCAGGGCCGGCGCGAGCGCGACCAGGAGTCCGTCCCACGGCCGCCGGGCGTGCGTGCGGACCACGCAGACGGCGATGACGGCCGCGCACACCATGAGCATTCCGGCGTTGACCATCCAGTACCACCGTTCCTGGTGCTGGATGCTGCCGCTGTGCGGGGTCAGCCAGGAGGCGACCTCCATGAAGACGCCGGTCAGGACCGGGTACTCCAGGTACGGCATGTCGCCGGTGAGCTTGTCGAAGTAGGGCACGAGGCCGTCGGCGAACCCGCGCCCCTGGTAAAGGTGCGGGATGTCCGAGTAGCAGGCCTTCGTGTACTGGGAGCTGGCACCGAAGAACCAGGCGCTGTGGTAGCAGGGGGCCTTCTGGACCAGGCCGAGGGCGAACATGCCGATCGCGACGAGTGCGATCACCCGCACCGGGGTCCACCAGGACGTGCCGAGCAGGGCGTGCCGTCCGACGGGACCGCCGATCAGCTCGCTGCCGGCCGCGGCGACCTTGTCCTCGTGGGTCGGCCGGACCGGGCCGGGCTCGTGCGGGCTCGCTTGCGTCGATTCAGCACTGGGCATGCCGCACATCCTGCCGTACGCGACGGGGAACACGCCGTGGGCCGCCGCACCGGAGCGGTGCGGCGGCCCATGTTTCACGTGAAACGGCCCAGCGGGGCGGTGGCCCGGCTCATGGCCGACGCCGAGGCGCCTCGGCCTGTGCCACCGGGTCTACTGCCACCACGACGACTTCGTGGGCGTCGGTGAGGAGCCGGTGCCTTGGTTCAACCCTCCCCCGCCGCCGTCGGCACTGTTGCCGCCGTTGGCTCCATTGCCGCCGTTTCCGCCGTTGCCACCGTTGCCTCCATTGGCTCCGTTGCCACCGTCGGCTCCGTTGCCGCCGTTCTGCCCTCCGGCGTCCGTGCAGCCCCAGAAGCCGCAGTGCGACTGCGAGGGCGAGGGCGGTGCGGGCGGGGACGGGCTGGTCTCCTCGGTCTCGGTGGGCGTGATCGACGGCGAGGGGCTGGTCTCCTCGGTCTGGGTGGCCGTGGGAGTGGGCGTCGGGCTGGGCGCGGCGTTGAGGATCTTGCCGATGGGCTCGGGCGTCGGGAACTTCTCCGCGGGCTGGCCCTTCAGCGCCTCCATCATGTAGTCGTGCCAGATCTCGGACGGGAACGAGGCACCGTGGATCTGCTTCTGGCCACCGGTCCCGTACATCTCCAGGAACGTGCGCGACTTGTTCTTCTCGTTGTCGTCCAGCCGGAACATGCCGATCGCGGTGGACAGCTGCGGGGTGTAGCCCACGAACCATGCGGACTTGTTGCCGTCGGTGGTACCGGTCTTGCCGGCCACCTCGCGTCCGGGCAGCTTGGCGTTGGTACCCGTGCCCTTGTCGACCACGGTCTTCAGCACGTCGGTGACGTTGTCCGCGACCTTGGCGTCGAAGGCCTGTTTGGTCGCGCTCTTGTGCTCGTAGACCGTCCCGTCCTGGTTCCTGACCTCGGTGACGGAGAACGGCTCGTTCTGCTTCCCGCTGGTGGCGAAGGTCGCGTACGCGCCCGCCATGCGGATGGCGCTCGGGTCGGAGATGCCGATGGAGAAGGACGGGAACGTGGTACCGGCCAGGCTGTCCCTCTTCAGGCCCGCGTCCAGCGCCGCCTGTTCGACCTTGTCCAGGCCCACGTCCATGCCGAGCTGCACGAAGGCGGAGTTCACCGACTGCCGCATCGCCTCGCGCAGGTCGATCATGTAGTTGGGGGGAGTGCCGACGTTGTCGTTTCCGTCATTGGTCTGGAGCCACTCCTCGCCCTGCTCGTTCTTCCAGACGGTCCCGTCGTACTTCTTGATCTTGAGCTTGTTCTTGCCGCTGTACCGGCTCTTGGGGGAGACCAGGGTGCGCTGGTCCGCCCCCTGCGTCGGGCCCCCGTTCGGGTCGCGGACGCCGTCGCGCATGGCCGCCGCCAGGACGAACGGCTTGAAGGTCGAGCCCACCTGGGCACCGGTGGCGTCCGCGTTGTCGGTGAAGTGCTTGGTCCAGTCCACACCGCCGTAGATCGCCTTGATGGCACCCGTCTTGGTGTCCACCGAGGCGCCGCCGAACTGCACGTGCGTGTCGGTCTTGGGGCGCAGCTTGGGCTTGATGTTGGCCTTCTGGACCTTCTCCACCGCGGTCTTCAGCTTCTCGACCTTGTCCTTCTCGAAGGTCGTGTGGATCTGGTAGCCGCCCTGCTGCAGCTTGTCCGCGCTGATGCCCGTGTTGTGGACGACGTAGGACTTGGCCAGGTCGACGAGATAACCGACCTGCCCGCTCATCCGGGTGTTGGACCGCGGGCTCTGCCACTTGGGGAGCGACCTGTACTTGCCCCGCTCACCGGCGCTGAGGTGGCCGTACTCGACCATCTTGTCCAGCGTGTCCTGCATCTGGCGCGTGACCCGCTTGGTGTTGGCCTCGGGGGTGGCCGACGGGTCGATGGCCGTCGAGCCGGCCGGGTCGTAGTACGTGGCGCCCTTGAGCACCGCCGCCAGGAAGGCGCACTCCCCGGCGTCCAGGTCCTTGGCGTCCTTGTTGAAGTACGCCCGCGAAGCGGCCTGGAGACCGTAGGCCCCGCGGCCGTAGTAGGAGGAGTTGAGGTACCCCGCCATGATGTCTTCCTTGCGGAGCTTGGCACCGACCTTGATCGAGACGAAGATCTCCTTGAACTTGCGGGAGACCGTCTGCGACTGGTCGTTCAGCATCGCGTTCTTCACGTACTGCTGGGTGATGGTGGACCCGCCCTGGGTCTGGCCGCCCCTGGCCATGTTGAACACGGCGCGCGCGATGCCCTTGGGGTCGATGCCGCTGTCGGTCTCGAAGGTCTTGTTCTCCTGCGAGATGACCGCGTAGCGCATGTCCTTGGGGATGTCGGAGTAGTTCAGGATCTGGCGGTTGATCTCACCGCCGGTCCGCACCATCTCGCTGCCGTCGGCCCAGTAGTACACGTTGTTCTGGGCGGTCGCCGTCTCCTGGATGTTCGGGATGGCCACCATCGCGTACCCGATGCCGGCCACCGCCACCAGCCCGCCCACGAAACCGACGAACAGGCCCGTCACCAGCTTCCAGGACGGCGTCCAGCGCCGCCAGCCGTACTTGCCCGCGCGCGGGTAGTCGATGAACCGCTTCTTGGCCGGGGGAGCCGTCCGTCCGCGGCCGCGTCCCGGCCCCGTGGAGCCAGGGCGGCCGCCGGAGTCGCCTCCTCTGCGCCGGCCACCGCCTCGCTGCGCCGCCCGGCGGGCCTCGGCGCGGCCCCCGTAGGGGCGCTCCTCCTGGCCCGCGTACGAACCCGACCCATGGGAAGTGGCCCCGGAGGCGCCCCCATAGGAGTCGGCGGCGGACCCGGTGGCGCCTCGCGGGGCCGCACGGCGACCGGAGGACGAACCGGACTGACCGCGTCGGGCCGCGGCACGTCCGCCTCCCTGCGGCTGCGGCGGTTTGCGACGGTGCTCGCTCATCGAACGACTACTCCTCGGGCAGGCGCACCCGTGCGCGCCTGGAAACAGCGGCTGGTTTCCGGTCCCCCCGAAGTACGGATGCGGTCGGTAGCGCATTCACCCGTACTGCACCGGGGACGAGGACGTCCCCGGGCGTCACTCGGTTCCCGGTGTTGTGCATGGCGGACAGACTACGCACCGCCAAAACCCGCCGGGTCCCGAAGTTCACCCCAAACCAGGCAACTTGGATTCACCGAGACAGGGATGTGATCCCGTTCACCCTGTCCCCTCTTGTCGCATGCGCGGGGCCGTTCTATCGTCTGGATGTATCGAGTCGATACATCAGCTTGAGATAAAGACCGTCACGGCACCCGGTACGGCATCCGCCGCCACCGGGTCGCGGCAGAGAGGAGGCGACGATGGGCCGGCGTTCCGGGATCCTCGAGTTCGCCGTACTCGGCCTGCTCCGCGAGTCCCCGATGCACGGCTATGAGCTGCGCAAACGGCTCAATACATCGCTGGGCGTCTTCCGTGCGTTCAGCTACGGGACGCTCTATCCGTGCCTCAAGACGCTGGTCGTGAACGGCTGGTTGACCGAGGAACCGGGGAACACCACCGAGGACGCCCTCGCCGCCCCGCTCGCCGGACGCCGCGCCAAGATCGTCTACCGGCTGACGGCGGAAGGTAAGGAGCACTTCGAGGAGCTGCTCTCCCAGACGGGCCCGGACGCCTACGACGACGAGCACTTCGCCGCGCGTTTCGCCTTCTTCGGGCAGACCTCGCGCGACGTCCGCATGCGCGTGCTCGAGGGCCGCCGCAGCCGTCTGGAGGAGCGTCTGGAGAAGATGCGCGCCTCCCTCACGCGCACCCGGGAGCGCCTCGACGACTACACCCTCGAGCTGCAGCGCCACGGAATGGAGTCCGTGGAGCGCGAAGTGCGCTGGCTGAACGAGCTCATCGAGAGCGAGCGGGCAGGTCGGGACCTCAAGGGGTCCGCCGACGGGGGGCCCGCTCAGCAGGACACCACCAATGGAGCGACGGGCGGCCTGCCCCGGACCGGGGAGCGTTCCCGGCCGGATACGCCCGGCGACACCGCCACGTGAGGTCCCGTCGGGGCTTCACCGAGTACACACAGGGAGCAACCGGAATGGGTTCGGTTCGCGTAGCCATCGTCGGTGTGGGCAACTGCGCCGCATCGCTCGTGCAGGGCGTCGAGTACTACAAGGACGCCGACCCGGCGTCCAAGGTGCCCGGCCTCATGCACGTGCAGTTCGGCGACTACCACGTGCGTGACGTCGAGTTCGTCGCCGCCTTCGACGTCGACGCGAAGAAGGTCGGCCTGGACCTCGCGGACGCCATCGGCGCCTCCGAGAACAACACCATCAAGATCTGCGACGTCCCCTCCACCGGTGTCACGGTGCAGCGCGGCCACACCCTCGACGGCCTCGGCAAGTACTACCGCCAGACCATCGAGGAGTCCGCCGAGGAGCCGGTCGACGTCGTCCAGATCCTCAAGGACAAGCAGGTCGACGTCCTCGTCTGCTACCTGCCCGTCGGCTCCGAGGACGCGGCGAAGTTCTACGCCCAGTGCGCCATCGACGCCAAGGTCGCCTTCGTCAACGCCCTCCCGGTCTTCATCGCCGGCACCAAGGAGTGGGCGGACAAGTTCACCGAGGCGGGCGTCCCGATCGTCGGTGACGACATCAAGTCGCAGGTCGGCGCCACCATCACGCACCGCGTCATGGCGAAGCTGTTCGAGGACCGGGGCGTCATCCTGGACCGCACGATGCAGCTGAACGTCGGCGGCAACATGGACTTCAAGAACATGCTCGAGCGCGAGCGCCTGGAGTCCAAGAAGATCTCCAAGACGCAGGCCGTCACCTCCCAGATCCCCGACCGGGACCTCGGCGAGAAGAACGTCCACATCGGTCCGTCCGACTACGTGGCGTGGCTCGACGACCGCAAGTGGGCCTACGTCCGCCTCGAGGGCCGTGCCTTCGGCGACGTCCCGCTGAACCTCGAGTACAAGCTCGAGGTCTGGGACTCCCCGAACTCCGCGGGCGTCATCATCGACGCGCTGCGCGCCGCGAAGATCGCCAAGGACCGCGGCATCGGCGGCCCGATCCTGTCGGCGTCCTCGTACTTCATGAAGTCCCCGCCGGTCCAGTACTTCGACGACGAGGCCCGGGAGAACGTCGAGAAGTTCATCCGCGGCGACGTCGAGCGCTGACACACCCCGCACAACGCTCCTGCCAGGGCTGAGAGGGTCCCCGAGGCGATCGCCCCGGGGACCTTCCCGTATGTGAGGCTGTGCCCCATGGCCGTCGTCCGTGACCTGCGCGTCCTCCTGCGCCTGCGGGGCTTCAGACGGCTGCTCGCCGTACGGCTGTTCTCCCAGGGCGCCGACGGTGTCTACCAGGTCGCGCTCGCCGCCTACGTCGTCTTCTCTCCGGAGCACCAGGCCTCGGCCGCCGCGGTCGCCTCCGCCATGGCCGTGCTGCTGCCCTACTCCCTGATCGGCCCGTTCGCCGGTGTGCTGCTGGACCGCTGGCGGCGCCGTCAGGTCCTCCTCTACGGCAATCTGGTCCGCGCGGTGCTGGCCGCCGCCACCGCCGCCCTGATCGCGGCGGGCGCCGCCACCTGGCTGTTCTACGTCTCCGCGCTGTGCGTCACCGCCGTGAACCGCTTCGTCCTCTCCGGCCTGTCCGCCGCCCTGCCGCGGGTGGTCGACGCCGAACGGCTGGTGATGGCCAACGCGCTGTCGCCGACCGCGGGCTCCCTGGCCGCGTTCGGGGGCGGGGGGCTGGCCTTCGTGACACGTCTGGCCGGGGCCGACTCCGACACCGCCGTGATACTGCTGGCCGCCGCCCTCTACCTGTGCGCCGCCCTGGCGTCCCTGCTCATGGCCCGGGACCTGCTCGGCCCCGACCGGCGGGCACGCCGGCCCCGGCTGGGGACCGCACTGACCGGCACCGCGCGGGCGCTGCTGGCAGGGGTACGGCACCTGGGCGCGCCGTCGCGCCGGCCCGCCGCCCGGGCCCTGGCCGCGATGACGCTGATGCGGTTCTGCTACGGCGCCCTGACGGTCATGGTGCTGATGCTCTGCCGCTACGGCCTGGCCTCGGACCCGGAGGACGGACTGCGTCTGCTCGGACTGGCGCTGGGCGCCTCCGGCGCCGGATTCTTCGCCGCGGCGGTCCTGACCCCGTGGGCGACCGGGACACTCGGCGGCCCCGCCCGCTGGATCGCCGTGTGCGCCGGCTCGGCCGCGGTCCTCGAACCCGCCCTCGGCCTGCCGTTCGCCACGGGTCCGCTGCTGCCGGCGGCCTTCGTGCTCGGCCTCACCACGCAGGGCGCGAAGATCGCCACGGACACGGTCGTGCAGTCCCGCGTCGAGGACGGGTTCCGCGGCCGGATCTTTTCCGTCTACGACGTGCTGTTCAACGTCGCGTTCGTGGGCGCGGCGGCCGTCGCCGCCGTGATGCTCCCACCGGACGGGCGATCGGTGGCCCTGGTGATCACGATCGCCGTGATCTACGGAGCGGTTGCTGTGGCTATGACCCGGTTCGACCGCCGGTAAGTGTCACATCAACGCCACAGAGCCCCCGAGGAGTACGGGCATGTCAGTGGAGGCCTGTAGCTTACGTGCGTCTTATTTCGACGCCATGTTCGCGTCATCGTGCCTATGTTCTAGGGGGACCCCCAAGTGACCACTCCGCCGCCGCCCCAGGGCCAGAATCCGTACGCCCAGGCTCCCGTCCCTCCCCCGGGGCAGCAGGCCGGTCAGCCGGGCGTCCCTCAGCAGCCGTATCCGCCGCAGCAGCCGTACGCTCCCTTCCCGCAGCAGGGCGCCCCGGTGCCGCCGCCCGCCCCGGCCAGGCGCGGCGGCAAGAAGGTGCTGCGCGTCGTCGGCGGCGTCGTCGTCGTGGTCCTCCTCGGCCTGCTGAAGTTCGGCGGCGCCCTGGGACTGGGCTGGTTCCTGAGCCGCGACGACGCGGAGACCACGTCGGTGGGCTCGTGCATGCACAACGACGGCACGATGACCAAGGCGGACCTCAAGGAGGTCGACTGCTCCTCCGACAAGGCGCAGTACAAGGTGGTCGAGAAGTTCGACGGCTCCACCGACCAGGACAAGTGCAAGACCGTCAAGGACGCGACGATCTCCTACGTCCAGTCCGGCGGCGGCCACGACGTGGTGCTCTGCCTGAAGGACGCCAAGTAGGTCGTCGAGCAGGTCCCCACCGCTCTCCGCGAGGGGGCCGCGCAGGGCGAAGGGCCGGTGTTTCACGTGAAACACCGGCCCTTCCCCGTCTTCGGGTTCCCGGGGTGGCGCCGACGTGTTTCACGTGAAACACGTCCACGGCCTCCCCGCGTCCCGGTCGTTCAGTCCTGCTGGGCCCACCACTCCTTGAGAGCCGCGACAGCCGCGTCGTGGCCCATCGGCCCGTTCTCCAGGCGCAGCTCCAGCATGTGCTTGTAGGCGCGGCCGACGGCCGGGCCGGGTGCGACGCCGAGGATCTCCATGATCTGGTTGCCGTCGAGATCCGGGCGGATCGAGTCCAGCTCCTCCTGCTCCTGGAGCTGCGCGATGCGCTCCTCCAGACCGTCGTACGCGCGCGACAGTGCCACCGCCTTGCGCTTGTTGCGCGTGGTGCAGTCGGAGCGGGTCAGCTTGTGGAGCCGGTCGAGGAGCGGGCCTGCGTCGCGCACGTAGCGGCGGACCGCCGAGTCCGTCCACTCACCGGTGCCGTAGCCGTGGAAGCGCAGGTGCAGCTCGACCAGGCGCGAGACGTCCTTCACCAGCTCGTTGGAGTACTTCAGAGCGGTCATGCGCTTCTTGGTCATCTTGGCACCGACCACTTCGTGGTGGTGGAAGGAGACCCGGCCGTCCTTCTCGAAACGGCGCGTGCGGGGTTTGCCGATGTCGTGCAGCAGGGCAGCCAGCCGCAGGGTGAGGTCGGGGGCCTTCTCCTCCAGGGCCATGGCCTGTTCCAGGACGATCAGCGTGTGGTCGTAGACGTCCTTGTGCCGGTGGTGCTCGTCCCGCTCCAGACGCAGCGCGGGCAGCTCGGGCAGCACCCGATCGGCGAGACCGGTGTCCACCAGCAGGGTCAGTCCCTTGCGCGGCTGCGCGGACAGGATCAGCTTGTTCAGCTCGTCACGCACCCGCTCGGCGGAGACGATCTCGATGCGCCCGGCCATCTCCGTCATCGCCGTGACGACCTCGGGAGCGACCTCGAAGTCGAGCTGGGCGGCGAAGCGCGCGGCCCGCATCATGCGCAGCGGGTCGTCGGAGAAGGACTCCTCCGGCGTGCCCGGAGTGCGCAGCACCCGTGCCGCGAGGTCCTCCAGCCCGCCGTGCGGGTCGACGAACACCTTCTCGGGCAGCGCCACGGCCATCGCGTTCACGGTGAAGTCGCGCCGGACGAGGTCCTGCTCGATCGAGTCGCCGTACGACACCTCGGGCTTGCGCGAGGTGCGGTCGTACGCCTCCGACCGGTAGGTCGTCACCTCGATCTGGTAGCCGTCCTTCTGCGCACCCACCGTGCCGAAGGCGATCCCGACCTCCCACAGGGCGTCCGCCCACGGCCGCACGATCTTCAGCACGTCCTCGGGACGTGCGTCCGTCGTGAAGTCCAGGTCGTTGCCGAGCCGGCCGAGCAGCGCGTCCCGGACGGAGCCGCCGACCAGGGCGAGGGAGAACCCGGCCTCCTGGAAGCGGCGCGCGAGGTCGTCGGCGACGGGGGCCACCCGCAGCAGCTCGCTCACCGCGCGCTGCTGCACCTGGCTCAGGGCAGGGGGAGTGTCATCGTTGGCGTTCGGCACAACAGAAGAGGGTACGTGTCCGAAGGGCCGCGCCGCGTCGCCGTCGCCCGGCACGGTCCGCCTCCCGCCGGGCCGCCCCGGACCCGAGGCCGCGGAGCGCTCCGCCACCCGCGTCCTATCCGCGCAAGACCGCCCCATCGTGACGTAACGAACAGCATCCCCGGATACGCGCATATCAAGGGGCGCGCCCCTGTCTCCCGCCGATCTTGTGGCCGCCTCCGCGGCACTTCCGCTCCGCGCGTCTCGTTACCATGCGTGGACGCACATTCCGACGACCACTGACGACGAGGGACGGGCGAGCGCGTGGCCGAGGCGGCAGACTTCCTGGGGACCAGTCCCTCACCTGCCCGCCGCTGGCTGCGGCGAGCAGGTGCACTGCTCGCCGGAGCACCCCTGCTGGCCGGGCTGCTCCAGTTCTCCGCCGCTCCGGCCGCGCAGGCCTCCGGCCGGCAGGCACCGGTGGCGGTCTCCGGGTCGCGCACGGTGGCGGTGTCCCTCGACGCCCTCAGTCCCAGCGTCCCCTCCGCAGGGGACACGCTGACCGTGTCGGGCACCGTGACGAACAAGAGCAGGCAGGCGGTCACCGACGCACACGTCGGGCTGCGGGTCGGGCCGCACCTGGACACCCGGTCCGAGATCGACGCCGTCGCCCGGCGCACCGACTTCGAACCCGGTGCCGACGGCTCCGAACTCGGCGGCAAGTACACGCAGGAGTTCGCCGCGCTGCAGCCCGGCGTCGCCCAGCACTTCAGCATCTCCGTGCCCGCCTCCAAGCTGGACCTCGGCGCCGACGGCGTCTACGGGTTCTCCGTCTCGCTGTCCGGGCAGACGCCGGCCCAGCCGTGGGAACAGGTGCTGGGCATCCAGCACACGTTCCTGCCGTGGCAGCCGTCCGAGGCGGACACGAAGACGAAGACGACCTTCCTGTGGCCCCTCGTCTCCACCGTCCACATGACGGCGGAGACAGGACCCGGCGAACTGCAGACCCCCGTCTTCCTCGACGACGACCTGGCCAAGGACCTCGCCCCCGGCGGCCGCCTGGAGCGGATGCTCGCCCTCGGCAAGGATCTCGACGTCACCTGGGTGATCGACCCGGACCTGCTGGCGTCCGTCGACGCCATGACCCGCAACTACCTGATCCGGACGGACGCCTCCGCCACCCCCGTCGCCGGAACCCACCAGGCGGTGGCCAAGCAGTGGCTCGCCGAGCTGCAGCAGGCGGTGGCCGGCAAGGAGGTGGTGGCGCTGCCCTTCGCCGACCCCGACCTGGCCGCGCTCGCCCACCGGGGCACCAGCGTCTCCGGCTCCCTGAGCCAGCTCAAGGACGCCACGGACGTCGCCGCCAGCACGGTGGAGACGGTGCTCCACGTCAAACCGGCCACGGACTTCGCCTGGCCGGTGGACGGAGCCGTGGACCCGGCGATCGTCCGCGTCGCCACCTCCGCCGGGGCCGACAAGGTCATCGCGCGCAGCGACAGCCTCGAAGAACCCGACGGCCTGACCTACACGCCCTCCGCGGCCCGGCCGATCGGCCAGGGCACCACGGCGGTCGTCGCGGACGCCCGGCTGTCGACCGCGTTCGAGGGGGACCTGTCGCAGGCAGGGGCCAGCACACTCGCCGTGCAGCGCTTCCTCGCCCAGAGCCTCGAAATCGACGGCCAGACCGGCAAGCAGCGCAGCATCGTCGTCGCCCCGCAGCGCATGCCCAGTACCAGCCAGGCCCAGGCCATGGCGCAGGCGCTGCTCGCGCTCCAGCAGGGCACCTGGTCCCAGCCCCAGGACCTGGCCGCCGCCGCCAAGGCCAAGCCGGACCCCGGCGCCACGACGAGGGTCCCGCGGTCCTCGGACTACCCCTCCTCGCTGCGCCGGCAGGAGCTGCGGCGTCCGGCCTTCTCGGAGATCGCCACGACGCAGGACAAGGTCGACAACTTCAAGGTGGTCCTCACCTACGCGTCCCGGGTCGTCACGCCCTTCGGGCGCGCCCTGAACCGGGAGATGTCCACGTCCTGGCGCGGCCACAGCAAGGCGGCGGAGAGTTTCCGGGACAGTGTGCGGGCCTACCTCGACGACCTCTCGGGGGAGGTCAAACTGATCGACAAGTCGGAGACCAAGCTCTCCGGCCACAGCGCGACGATCCCCGTGACCGTGCAGAACAACCTGGTGCAGGACGTCGACCACCTGGTGCTGCGGCTCACCTCCACCAACCCCACCCGCCTGAAGATCGGCGGCAAGGCGTACGCGGAGCAGCCGATCGCCGTCTCCGGCGGGCACAGCCAGTCCGTGAAGTTCACCACGTCGGCCAATGCCAACGGGCCGGTCACGGTGGTCGCCCAGCTCTACACGCAGGACGGCCAGGAGTACGGTGCCCCGGTCACCTTCGACGTGAAGGTCACCGAGGTCACCGCCACCGTCATGCTGGTCATCGGCGGCGGCGTGCTGCTGCTCGTCCTCGCCGGATTCCGCATGTACACCCAGCGCAAGCGCGCAGCGGCCCGGGAAGCGCAGGACCCCGCGGACGCGCAGGACGCCAAGGGCCCCGAGAACGCGCAGGACGCCGGGAAGACGCAGGACACCCGGGGCGACGCGGAGAACACCGGGGACACGTCGGACACCGCGCAGGCACCCGACGGCGCCGACGCCTCCGGCGGCCCGGACGGCCCCGGAACAGCGGGCCGCCCCGGGGGAGACGGCCCGGAGAACCCCGCGGGCCCCGCGCAACGTCTCAGGCAGGAGCCGGGCGGCCAGACCCCGGGAGAAGACCGGGAGCAGCCGAGTGACCCGACACCGGACACCGCATCCGAAAGCGCCGACCCGTCCGGCACGGGTGAGAAAGTGGACCGTTGAGGATGTCGTGGCCCGGAGGGCCCGGGACGATGAGGTGGGGTAACCATGAACGCGCCGTACGACGGTGACCGCGGCCGGGCCGCGGGCAGCTCGGGCCACCCCGGCACCCCGCCGCCCGAGCACGGCCAGGTGCCGCAGCAGCCTCCGGCCGACATGTACCTCCAGGACGCCTACGCCGAGGACCCCTACCGGGCGCAGGACCTCACGGCCCAGGACCCGGTCGGCGAGGCGCTGTACGACCGTGCCGCGCACCCACCGCCGCCCCCGGGCTCGTACGAACCGCAGCAGCCGCTGTACGGCAGCCCGCCGCCCTCCCCCTACGCGCCCGACCCCCGCGTCTGGGCGCAGACCCCGCCGCCCGAGCCGTCGGGCACCACCCAGTACCTCCCCTACGGCGAGGATCCCCGCACCACCCAGTTCGTGGGCGTGGACGACCTGGTCACCCACTCCGCCGAGGAGCAGCAGGAGCCGGACGCCTTCGCCCACCTCTTCCGCGACCAGCAGCAGGGCGGCTACTCCCAGGACCCCCGGCAGGCCGCCTACCAGAACCCGCAGGACCCGGGACCGTACGGCTACGACCCCCGCCAGAGCGGCTACCAGACGCCCGGACAGCCCGCCTACCAGGACCAGCAGGCGGGCTACCCCTCCGCGGACCGGAACGCCTACCAGCCCTCCGGCCAGCAGGGCTACCAGGCTCCGCAGGACCCGCAGGGCATGGGCGGTCACCCGCCCGTCGAGCCGCCCTCCGTGCCCGGTCCCGCCCCCGCTCCGGCCGCCGGGCAGGGCCCGATGGGGCCGTACGCCCCCACCCCGGCGGCCGGCGCCCAGGCGGTAGCCGAGGCGCCCGCCGCCGCACCGCCGCCCGCCCAGGCGGCGAAGAAGGGCGGCAAGGCATCAGGGCTGCTGAAGTCGAGCGCCGTGATGGCGGCCGGCACGCTGGTCTCCCGGCTCACGGGCTTCATCCGCTCCGCGATGATCGTCTCGGCTCTGGGCCTCGGCCTGCTCGGCGACACCTTCCAGATCGCCTACCAGCTGCCGACCATGATCTACGTCCTGACCGTCGGCGGCGGTCTCAACTCGGTCTTCGTGCCGCAGCTCGTGCGGGCCATGAAGGAGGACGACGACAACGGCGAGGCCTACGCCAACCGGCTGCTGACGCTCGTCATGGTGGCGCTGGGCGCCCTCACCGTCGTCGCGGTCCTCGCCGCGCCCCTCCTGATCCGCCTGCTGTCCCCCTCGGTGGCGGGCGACCCGGCGGCCAACGAGGTCGGCGTCACCTTCACCCGCTACTTCGTGCCCTCGATCTTCTTCATGGGCATCCACGTGGTGATGGGCCAGGTCCTCAACGCGCGCGGCAAGTTCGGCGCGATGATGTGGACCCCGGTCCTGAACAACATCGTCATCATCGTGACGCTCGGCGCGTTCATCTGGGTGTACGGCACCGCCGCCCACTCCGGCATGGGCGTGACGAACATCCCGCCGGAAGGCCAGCGGCTCCTCGGAGCAGGCGTCCTGCTGGGTCTGGTCGTCCAGGCCCTGGCCATGATCCCGTACCTGCGCGAGACCGGCTTCCGGCTGCGGCTGCGCTTCGACTGGCGGGGCCACGGACTCGGCAAGGCCGCGGCGCTGGCCAAGTGGACCCTGCTGTTCGTGCTCGCCAACCAGGCCGGCAACGTCGTCGTGACCCGGCTGTCCACCGCGGCGGGCAAGAGCTCGCCGGTCCAGGGCACCGGCTACGCGGCCTACGCCAGCGCCCAGCTGATCTGGGGCCTGCCGCAGGCCATCATCACCGTCTCCCTGATGGCCGCCCTGCTGCCGCGGATCTCCCGCTCGGCCCACGAGAACGACGCCGGCGCCGTCCGCGACGACATCTCCCAGGGCCTGCGCACCACAGCCGTCGCGATCGTGCCGATCGCCTTCGGCTTCGTCTCGCTCGGCATCCCGATGTGCACCCTGATCTTCGGCTCCTCGGGCACCGGGGAGGCCACCAACATGGGGTACATGCTGATGGCCTTCGCCCTCGGCCTCATCCCGTACTCCGTCCAGTACGTCGTCCTGCGCGCCTTCTACGCCTACGAGGACACCCGGACGCCCTTCTACAACACCGTCATCGTGGCCGCGGTCAACGCGGGCGCCTCGGCTCTGTGTTACTTCCTGCTCCCGGCACGCTGGTCCGTGATCGGCATGTCCGCCGCGTACGGTCTGGCCTACGCCATCGGCGTGGGCGTCGCCTGGAGCCGGCTGCGCAAGCGGCTCGGCGGCGACCTCGACGGCTCCCGCGTCCTGCGGACCTACGCCCGGCTCTGCATCGCCGCGGTACCGGCGGCACTCGTCAGCGGCGCGGCCTGCTACGAGATCGGCCACACCCTGGGCCAGGGTGTCGTCGGCTCGTTCGCCGCGCTGCTGGCCGGGGGGGCCCTGCTGTTCGGCATCTTCTTCGTCGCGGCCCGCCGCATGCGGATCGAGGAACTCAACTCGCTCGTCGGCATGGTCCGCGGACGGCTGGGACGTTGAGGCGGGGGTAGGCGCACAACCATCGTCCGCCGCCGTGTGTCGTGCATAGCGCCGGACTGTGGGCACAATTGGTTTCGGCGTCGGACAGCGCGCGATGGGATGGGGAGGCAGGAGCGACGGTGGCGGAACGGAGCACGGCTGCCGTCGACGTGGCAGACAACAGCGGTGACGAGCCGCTGACCGCGGAGGCGGACCAGTCCACGGCCGACGGGGTGGCCCAGAACCGGGAGCGGGACACGGACATCGACCAGGCGCACGGCAACGGCGGGACCGAACGTCCCGGGAACAAGACCACACCGCCCGAACTGCACAGCGGCCACAAACTCGCCAGACGCTACCGCCTCGAGGAATGCGTCACCCGACTGGACGGATTCAGCAGCTGGCGTGCGGTGGACGAGAAGCTCCGCCGCGCCGTCGGCGTGCACATCCTGCCCGCCGACCACTCCCGCGCCCGCTCGGTCCTCGCCGCGGCACGCTCCTCGGCCCTGCTCGGCGACCCCCGCTTCGTCCAGGTCCTCGATGCCGTCGAGGAGAACGACCTCGTCTACGTCGTCCACGAGTGGCTCCCCGACGCCACCGAGCTGACCACCCTGCTGGCCACCGGACCGCTGGAGCCGCACGACGCCTACCAGTTGGTCAGCCAGGTCGCCTCCGCGATGGCCGTCGCGCACCGTGAGGGCCTGGCCCACCTGCGCCTGAACCCGAACGCCGTACTGCGCGCCTCCACCGGACAGTGGCGCATCCGCGGCCTCGCCGTGAACGCCGCACTGCGCGGCATCAGCTCCGAGACCCCGCAGCGCTCCGACACCGAGGCGATCGGCGCACTGCTGTACGCGGCGCTCACCCAGCGCTGGCCGTACGAGAACGACGCCTACGGCCTGTCCGGCCTGCCCAAGGACGTCGGACTCATCCCCCCGGACCAGGTGCGCGCCGGAGTCCACCGCGGCCTGTCCGAGCTGGCCATGCGCGCGCTCGCCAACGACGGCGCCACCGCCTCGCGTCACGAGTCCCCGTGCACCACGCCGGAGGAACTGGTGAAGGCGATCGGCGAGATGCCGCGGATCCGCCCGCCGGAGCCCGCGTTCACCGCGCCGCCGGAGTACCAGGGCACGTCGTACCAGCAGGGCACGTACGGCCGCCCGGCACCGCACCCCGGCATCACGCAGCCGGTGCACGCCCCGCCGCCCCCGTTGCAGAGCCGGACCGGCAAGGCCCTGAAGTGGGCCGTGTCGGCACTCCTCATCGCCGCACTGGGTCTGGGCAGTTGGCAGCTCGCGGACGCCCTGATGGACCGGGGCGGCAAGTCCACCAAGGACAGCCAGACGCAGACGCAGGACGGCAACGACAAGAAGGACCAGCAGCCGAAGCCGCTGCGGCCGATCCCGATCCAGGGGGCGCAGGAGTTCGTCGCCAAGGGGGACGCACAGCACCCCGGTGACGTCGGCAAGACGTACGACAGCAACCCGTCGACGTACTGGAAGACGAGCACCTTCGTGGAGGGGCCGCCCCTCGCGCCCTTCAAACCGGGCGTGGGCATCGTCTACGACCTCGGCTCGGCACACGACCTCGGCAAGGCGTCCGTGAGCCTCCTGTACAGCGGTGACCACACCACGGTCCAGCTGTACGCCGCCGACTCCCTGGCCCCGGCGTCCCTGGACTCGATGCAGAAGATCGGTGAGGCCACCACCAGCGGTGCCACCGCCACCGTGAAGCCCGCCAAGCCGGTGAAGACCCGGTACGTCCTCGTCTGGCTCACCGCCGTGCCGTACTCGGGCGCCGACGCCAGTACGTACAGCAACGCCGGCTACAAGCAGGCCGTCACCGAAGTGAAGTTCACGGGCTGACGTCTCAGCGAGGGGGAGGGGGTCCGATGGCGGACGACAGCGCCTACCGCGACGCGAGCGACCAGGACCTCCTGTCCCGCCACGTGGACGGCGACCGGAACGCCTTCGGAGAACTCGTACGGCGTCACCGTGACCGCCTCTGGGCGGTCGCCCTGCGAACGCTGGGCGACCGCGAGGAGGCCGCCGACGCCGTGCAGGACGCCTTCGTCTCCGCCTACCGTGCCGCCCACACCTTCCGCGGGCAGTCGGCCGTCACCACCTGGCTGCACCGGATCACGGTGAACGCCTGCCTGGACCGGGTCCGCAAGGCGGCCTCACGCAAGACCTCACCGGTGGACGACACCGAGCGCCTGGAGCACCTGCTGGAGCCGCACGAGTCGGCGTCCGCGCCCGCCGAGAGGAACGACGTGCAACGGCAGCTCGTCGAGGCGCTCGGCACGCTCCCCGCCGACCAGCGGGCCGCCCTGGTGCTCGTGGACATGCAGGGCTACCCCGTCGCCGAGGCCGCCCGGATCCTCGACGTCCCAGTGGGGACGGTGAAGAGCCGTTGCGCCCGGGGCAGGGCCAGACTCCTGCCTCTGCTCACCCATCTCCGGCCGGACGGCTCCGGGGACGACGCGGAACCGGAGGCCGGACGGAACCGGACGCAGCGGGCATCCGTCCCACCGGCAGCGGGTCCTCCGGGCGGGGACGTGCGGCACACGGGACCAGGCGATTCAGCTGCTGTGAAGGGCGGAGGTGGGCGAGCGTGACATCCACGACGGACACGGCCGGGCACCCGGACGTCTCGGAGATCTCCGACCTCACCGAAGGGCTGCTCACTCCTTCCCGGGCGGAGGAACTGCGCCGGCATCTGGGCGCGTGCGGATCATGCGCCGAGGTCCGGTCCTCGCTGGAGGAGATCCGGGATCTGCTCGGCACGTTCCCTGCCCCGCAGAGGATGCCGGCCGACATCGCGGACCGTATCGACGCGGCTCTCGCCGCGGAGCCCTCCCCTGCCGTCCTCGCGGCCGCAGCCACCGAAGCGGACGTGGTCCCTCGCGCCGAAGGGGGCGACGACCGGAGTCATGTTTCACGTGAAACATCGACGACGGGCCGTCCCGCAGGAAACGTCCGGACCGCGCAGACGGGACCGGGCCGCAAGCCCCGCCCACGCCGTGTGCGTCGCGGGATCGCCGCCCTGGGCGCCGCCTGCACCATTGCCGCACTGGGTGTCGCCACCGTGGTCCTGGCGTCCCAGCACGACGACACGGGCTCCGACGCCGCCGCACAGGCCCGGCCGAGTGCCTCCACACGGACCTTCTCCGCGGGAAGCCTCGAGAGCCAGGTGAGCCACCTCCTCGACAAGGCGCCGCAGACGCAGAGCACGACCCGTGCCCCGCACAGTTTCGGCGCGAACGCAGAAACGGGGGCGGACACCGGCACCGGAACCGGCCCCGGGCAGCCGAACATGCTGAAGAGCGACCCGACCGTCCCGGTCCCCTCCTGCGTCCGGCAGAGCATCCACAGCACCGGCACCCCCCTGGCCGCCCAGCCTGGCACCTACGACGGCAAGGACGCCTACCTCGTGGTGCTGTCCGACCCCTCCGGTCCCGGTTCCCGGGTCACCGCCTACGTCGTGGACGCCTCCTGTGTCCAGGACCCTTCCAGCGCGGCCGAGGTGCTGCTGTCTCATCCCTATACGCGTTCCTGAGCACCGCCCCGGGCCCGGCCCAGAAAAGGTCACCGGGTTCTCGTGCGATGCGGTTCCCCTGTGCCACGGCGCCCCCGTGTGCCCGGGGACACCGGGAATGCACGCCCCGTAGGATCCGTTGGGTGGGGTGAGAGCACCGAGAGAAGCTCCACCGGCCGTAGGACACAGTCCAGAGACGAGGAATCTAGCCGTGAGCGACGTCCGCAACGTGATCATCATCGGCTCCGGGCCCGCAGGCTACACAGCGGCCCTCTACACCGCGCGCGCGTCGCTGAAGCCGCTGGTGTTCGAGGGTGCCGTCACCGCGGGTGGTGCGCTGATGAACACCACCGAGGTGGAGAACTTCCCGGGCTTCCGCGACGGCATCATGGGCCCCGACCTCATGGACAACATGCGGGCCCAGGCCGAGCGTTTCGGCGCCGAGCTGGTACCGGACGACATCGTCTCCGTCGACCTCACCGGTGAGATCAAGACCGTCACGGACACCTCGGGCACGGTGCACCGGGCGAAGGCCGTCATCGTCACCACCGGCTCCCAGCACCGCAAGCTCGGTCTGCCGAACGAGGACGCCCTCTCGGGGCGCGGCGTCTCGTGGTGTGCCACCTGCGACGGCTTCTTCTTCAAGGACCAGGACATCGCCGTGATCGGTGGCGGTGACACCGCGATGGAGGAGGCCACCTTCCTCTCGCGGTTCGCCAAGTCCGTGACGATCGTCCACCGCCGGGACACCCTGCGCGCCTCCAAGGCGATGCAGGAGCGCGCCTTCGCCGACCCGAAGATCAAGTTCGTCTGGGACAGCGAGGTCGCCGAGGTCCAGGGCGAGCAGAAGCTCTCCGGCCTGAAGCTGCGCAACGTGAAGACCGGTGAGCTGTCGGACCTGCCGGTGACGGGTCTGTTCATCGCGATCGGCCACGACCCGCGGACCGAGCTGTTCAAGGGACAGCTCGACCTGGACGAAGAGGGCTACCTGAAGGTCGACTCGCCCTCCACGCGCACCAACCTGACGGGTGTGTTCGGGGCCGGTGACGTCGTCGACCACACCTACCGCCAGGCCATCACCGCTGCCGGCACCGGCTGCTCCGCTGCCCTCGACGCCGAGCGGTTCCTCGCCGCCCTCGCGGACAACGAGCAGAAGGCCGAGCCCGAGAAGACCACTGTCTGAACCCCCGCCCGCCCCACCGCACGTACACGAAGAAACTAAGGAGCCCGCCGTGGCCGGCACCCTGAAGCAAGTGACCGACGCCTCCTTCGAGCAGGACGTCCTGAAGAGCGACAAGCCCGTCCTGGTGGACTTCTGGGCCGCCTGGTGCGGTCCCTGCCGCCAGATCGCCCCGTCCCTCGAGGCCATCGCCGCCGAGTACGGCGACAAGATCGAGATCGTCAAGCTCAACATCGACGAGAACCCGGGCACGGCCGCCAAGTACGGGGTCATGTCGATCCCGACGCTGAACGTCTACCAGAACGGCGAGGTCGCCAAGACCATCGTCGGCGCGAAGCCGAAGGCCGCGATCGTGCGCGACCTGGAGGACTTCATCGCCGAGTGAGGCGTGCCGTCGTGAGCCGACGGCGCGATGTTTCACGTGAAACACGAATGGGCCGACCCTGACGGGTCGGCCCATTCGGCGTACGGAGCCCTTGTCGACGGCTGCTGAGGGATCACAGGGGGCGGAGCGCGGGTTCTTTCTGTACCGCACCGAGCAGCCGGTCGAGAGCCATCTCCACGTCTTCCTTCCAGGAGAGGGTCGATCTCAGCTCCAGGCGGAGCCGGGGATGAGCGGGATGGTGCCGGACCGTCTTGAAGCCCACCGCCAGCAGATGGTCCGCCGGCAGCACACAGGCGGGTTCCTTCCAGCGGGCGTTCCCGAAGGCCTCGATGGCCTTGAAGCCGCGCCGCAGGAGATCTTTGGCGACCGTCTGGACCAGCACACGTCCCAGCCCCTGCCCCTGATAGCCGGGGAGAACGAAGCCTGTCATCAGCTGGACCGCGTCCGGTGACACCGGGCTCGTGGGGAAGGCCGTGGAGCGGGGCACATAGGCGGGGGGAGCGTAGAGCACAAAGCCGACCGGTACGTCGTCGACGTAGACGACGCGTCCGCACGAGCCCCAGTCCAGCAGAACGGCGGAGATCCACGCCTCCTTCTCCACGGCAGACGTGCCCGCCCTCACCGCGTCCTCGCCGCTGACCGGGTCCAGTTCCCAGAAGACGCACGCACGGCAGCGCTGAGGAAGGTCATGGAGGTTGTCCAGCGTGAGCGGCAGGAGCCTACGGCCCATGAAGGCTGATCCTCGCTTCCTACGCCCGCAGCGTCACGAGCGGCCGTCCCTCACGGACGTGCCGTCGGGTGGATGCGTCATACCCGCAAGCATCGTATCCACGATGTGATCCCGCGGACACCGAGGACAAGCAAAGGCGGACCGTGAACCGGTGATCTTCCGGTTCACGGCCCGCCACTGCAAGGCCTCTGGCCCGCCCGCACCCCGCGGAGGGGTCAGGCGTCGCTCTCGGCCTGCGCCGGGTCGCTCTCCAGCAGGCCCTTCTGCAGCACCCGGCCCTCACCGGGAGCCAGCGTGCCGAGAATGCGTTCCAGATCCTCCATGGAAGCGAACTCCACGGTGATCTTGCCCTTCTTCTGTCCCAGGTCGACCTTCACCCGGGTCTCGAAGCGGTCGGACAGCCGGGTCGCGAGGTCGGAGAGGGCGGGAGAGACCCTGGTTCCGGCGCGGGGACCCTTGGATCGCGGCGAAGCCTGCGGCCGCGACCCCATGAGCGTCACGATCTCCTCGACGGCACGCACGGAGAGCCCCTCGGCCACGATCCGGTGGGCGAGCCGGTCCTGCTCCTCGGAGTCCTCCACCGACAGCAGCGCCCGCGCGTGTCCGGCGGACAGCACTCCGGCGGCGACCCGGCGCTGCACCGCCGGCGACAGCTTCAGCAGCCGCAGGGTGTTGGAGACCTGGGGCCGGGAGCGTCCGATCCTGTCGGCCAGCTGGTCGTGGGTGCAGTTGAAGTCCTTCAGCAGCTGGTCGTAGGCGGCTGCCTCTTCCAGCGGGTTGAGCTGAGCCCGGTGAAGGTTCTCCAGCAGGGCGTCCAGCAGGAGCTTCTCGTCGTCCGTGGCCCGCACGATCGCGGGGATGGCGTCCAGGCCGGCCTTGCGGCAGGCCCGCCAGCGCCGCTCGCCCATGATCAGCTCGTAGCGCTCGGCACCGACCTGCCGGACGACCACCGGCTGGAGGAGCCCGACCTCCTTGATGGAGGTGACCAGTTCGGCCAGCGCCTCGTCGTCGAAGACCTCACGGGGCTGGCGGGGGTTGGGCGTGATGAAGTCCAGCGGGACTTCCGCGAAATGGGCGCCCATCGGCGGCGGGGGCAGCATGGCCACCTTCGCCGCGGCCACTCCGCGGTCGGACGTCAGGACCTGGCCGGGACCACCCGCCGGGCCCGGCACAGGGGTCCTCTCCGTCGGAGCGGCCGGGATCAGGGCTCCGAGACCTCGCCCCAGCCCAGGCCTCCGTCGCTCACTCACTGGATCCCCTCCACCATGCTCGGGTCGCTCTGTGCACCGATGTGGGCGTGCGTGGCGTCATAACTGACACCGACACCCTTCAATGCGATTTCTCGTGCCGCCTCAAGGTAGGAGAGGGCACCGCTCGATCCTGGATCGTAGGTCAGCACCGTCTGCCCGTAACTGGGGGCCTCGGAGATACGGACGGAACGGGGGATGCTCGTCCGCAGCACCTCGTCGCCGAAGTGGCTGCGCACCTCTTCCGCGACCTGGGAGGCGAGACGCGTACGGCCGTCGTACATGGTGAGCAGGATGGTCGACACGTGCAGCGTGGGGTTCAGATGGCCGCGCACCAGGTCGACGTTGCGCAGCAGCTGTCCCAGCCCCTCCAGCGCGTAGTACTCGCACTGGATCGGGATGAGCACCTCCTGGCCGGCGACCAGGGCGTTGACCGTCAGCAGGCCGAGCGAGGGCGGGCAGTCGATGAGGATGTAGTCCAGCGGCTGTTCGTAGGCCTGGATCGCTCGTTCCAGTCGGCTCTCCCGGGCCACCAGGGACACCAGCTCGATCTCCGCACCGGCGAGATCGATCGTGGCGGGGGCGCAGAAGAGACCCTCGACATCAGGAACGGGCTGGACCACCTCTGCCAGCGGCTTGCTCTCCACCAGCACGTCGTAGATGGACGGCACTTCGGCGTGATGGTCGATACCCAGCGCGGTGGAGGCGTTTCCCTGCGGATCCAGGTCGATCACCAGAACACGACCGCCGTGCAGAGCCAGCGAAGCGGCGAGGTTCACGGTCGTCGTCGTCTTGCCGACGCCGCCCTTCTGGTTGGCGACCACGATGACGCGGGTCTGTTCCGGGCGCGGCAGACCCTCGCCGGCGCGGCCTAGAGCCTCGACCGCCAGTTGGGCAGCACGACCGATGGGAGTGTCGTCCATCGGGGGCGGTGTTTCACGTGAAACATTCTCCCCCGTCGACTCGGTACGGGGACCGGGGACCGGATCGGTCATCGGTCCCGCGATGTTGGCGTCGGACCGCAAGGATTCACTCTCCTCGACTTCAGGCTCGGGATAAGCAGAGCCTCCCATGCCATCGGGGTGGCGAACCAGTGAGGCCTGGCGTTCTGTGGAGAAATCCGCCTCTGTGGACAACTCTGTGCCCTCTCCGAGTGAACCGAGAGGCTTGCGGTCACGCGGTTGGGCCGCGACGCGGCCACGGTTGATGATCCCGTGCAGCAGTGAGCGACGTTTCACGTGAAACACGATGACAACAATTCGCCCTTTTTGTGAGCGACACTCCGCCGCGCGCCTGTCGGCAGGGTCCCCCCGGCGCAGTCGACCCGGCGGAGTGAACGGCTCACCGCCTCCGGCGGACCCGTCCCGTCCGGGCCGCCTTGGCACGCTTGGCCGCGAAGCGCACGCCGCCCGGGCTCTCCCCGACCTCCACCCGGACCACGGTGGACAGCGGGTCCACGACCCCCTCACCCACCTGAAGGATGGAGGTCTCCACCGCACCGAGCTTGCTCAGCGCGGTGCCCGCGCTCTTCAGCTCTTCCTCCGCCGTGTCCCCCTTGAGGGCGAGCATCTCGCCGTACGGGCGCAGCAGCGGAATGCCCCAGGTGGCCAGCCGGTCCAGCGGGGCCACCGCGCGGGCCGTGACCACATGGACCGGCGGCAGCTTGCCCATCACTTCCTCGGCACGTCCCCGGACGACGGTGACATGGTCGAGCCCCAAAAGCTCCACGACCTCGGTGAGGAAGTTGGTGCGGCGCAGCAGCGGCTCCAGCAGCGTGATCTTGAGGTCCTCGCGGACCAGAGCCAGGGGGATGCCCGGGAGACCGGCACCGGAGCCGACGTCGCACACGGTCACCCCGTCGGGGACGACCTCGGAGAGCACGGCACAGTTCAGCAGGTGGCGCTCCCACAGACGGGGCACCTCCCGCGGACCGATGAGCCCTCGCTGCACTCCTGCCTCGGCCAGCAGCTCGGCGTACCGGACCGCATCCGCGAAGCGATCACCGAATACGTCACGTGCCTGCTCGGGCGCAGGGGGGAGCTCCGCTGCCTCCGTCACGGGGACCGTCCTTCCGTACCGCATCAGCGCGATCAGCGCCGACCACCAGAACTACCAGGCTGACAAAGTACGGCCCCGCCTGCGGGCAGACGGGGCCGGTGGAACGTGGGACCGCTCAGGCGGGGAGTACGACGACGAAGCGCTGCGGCTCCTCGCCCTCGGACTCGCTGCGCAGTCCGGCGGCCTTGACCGCGTCGTGCACGACCTTGCGCTCGAACGGGCTCATCGGCTTCATCCTCACGGGTTCACCGCTGCTCTTGGCCTCCGCCGCGGCCTTCGCACCCAGCTCGGACAGCTCGGTGCGCTTCTTGGCGCGGTAGCCCGCGATGTCCAGCATCAGACGGCTGCGGTCACCGGTCTCCCGGTGCACGGCCAGACGCGTCAGCTCCTGCAGCGCCTCCAGCACCTCGCCGTCCCGTCCGACCAGCTTCTGCAGCTCCCGGCTGCCGGCGTCGCTGATGATCGAGACAGAGGCGCGGTCGGCCTCGACGTCCATGTCGATGTCACCGTCGAGGTCGGCGATGTCCAGCAGACCCTCGAGGTAGTCCGCCGCGATCTCGCCCTCCTGCTCCAGGCGGGTCAGGGCGTCTGCGCCCTCGGCAGCGGCGGCGGTGGTGCCTTCCGTCACGGGATGGGCTCCTTCTTACTTCTTGGACGGGGACTTGGGCCGCTGCGGGCCCTTGCGCTGGCCGGACTGGGCCTTGCTGCGGGAGCCGTTGCCCGGCTTGGGGCCGGGCTTCTTGGCAGCAGCGGACGGGGTGTCCTGCGGCGCGTCGGTCTTCGTCTCGGCCTGGGTCTCGGGCTCGGACTTGGTCAGCGACAGGGGCTGCTCGGTGTCACCGGCGCCGGCCACCTTGGCACCACCCTGGCGCTGGGACTTGCTCTGCCGCTTGGGCTGCTGGCGCCGGGGAGCGGCGGCGGCCGTGGTGGTGGTCGTACCGTCCTCGCTCTGCACGACGACGGCGCCCTCGCCCTTGATCACGGTGCCGTCGGACTGGGCCGCCAGGCCCGCCTTGGTCAGACCGTTGATGAACTTGCGCTCGAACTCGTTGCGGTCGCGGCCCTTGGAGACGATCGCCTTGACGATGGCCTTCTCACGCCGGTTGCGGGTCTTGCCGTGGTGCGTGACGTGCTTGTACAGACGCTCCAGGTAGGCGGCCTGAGCCTTGGAACCCGGGGTCGGGTTGTTGTGGATGACGTACATCTGCTGGCCCATGGTCCACACGTTGGTGGTCAGCCAGTAGACGAGGACACCGACCGGGAAGTTGATGCCGAAGACGGCGAACATGACCGGGAAGACGTACATCAGCATCTTCTGCTGCTGCATGAACGGCGTCTTCACCGTGGTGTCGACGTTCTTCGTCATCAGCTGGCGCTGCGTGTAGAACTGCGACGCCGACATCAGGACGATCATGACCGCGGTGACGACGCGGACGTCCGTCAGCGTGGCACCGAGCTGGGCGACCTTGTCGGCGCTGTCCGTGAACTTCGCGGCCAGCGGGGCACCGACGATGTGGGCATGACGGGCGCTGGCCAGCAGCGGCTCGTTGATGACACCGATCGTCTTGCCGGTCGCGATGGCGCTCAGCACGTGGTAGAGGGCGAAGAAGAACGGGGACTGCGCCAGGATGGGAAGGCACGAGGAGAGCGGGTTGGTACCCGACTCCTTGTACAGCTTCATCATCTCTTCGGACTGACGCTGCTTGTCGTTCTTGTAGCGCTCCTGGATCTTCTTCATCTCCGGCTGGAGCGTCTGCATCGCACGCGTCGCCTTGATCTGCTTCACGAAGAGCGGGATCAGGCAGATGCGGATCAGAACCACCAGGGACACGATGGACAGGCCCCAGGCCCACCCGGTGTCAGCCCCGAAGATCGCCCCGTACACCTTGTGGAACTGGACGATGACCCAGGAGACGGGCCAGGTGATGAAACTGAAGAAGCTGGCAATCGTGTCCACTAATCATGCTCCTTGGGCATGGGACGAGGTCTTCGCGGCCGGACTCGGCGGAAGGTTTCCGTCGGTGACCGGCTCAGCGGCGGAGGGCCCGCCCTTGCGCGCACGCCAGGCGGCACGCAGCATTTCGTGCCACCGCGGACGCTTGCGCGGGGGAACGTGATCCACCCCGCCCAGCGACCACGGGTTGCACCGCAGAATCCGCCAGGCGGTGAGCGCCGTTCCCTTGACCGCGCCGTGCCGGTCGATGGCCGTGTAGCCGTAGTGGGAACACGACGGGTAGTACTTGCACACCGGCCCGAGCAACGGGCTGATGATCCACTGGTACAGCTTGATGAGAGCCAGCAGCGGGTACTTCATCGCGCGCCCCCTCCCAGCAGTCGTTGAAGGGCGGCATCCAGGTCTCGGGCCAGCTGTGCGTGATCGGCTTCGCCCGCTCCGGGTAGCGCTCGTACGACTACCAGGCTACCGGGGGGCAGCAGTGCGACCCGGTCGCGCATCAGATGGCGAAGTCTGCGCTTCACCGTGTTGCGCACGACCGCGCCACCCACTGCCTTGCTCACGACGAAACCCGCACGCGTCGGGGGAGCGCTCTCCCCAGGCGCGTGCGGGTCCGTGGCACCGCTACGTAGGTGGACGACGAGCAGCGGGCGTCCGGCTCGACGCCCTCGTCGTACCGCGGTCGCGAAGTCCTCGCGCCGCCTCAGCCGGTTCTCGGTGGGCAGCACGACGTCATGACCTGATCGGGATCAGGCGGACAGGCGGGCGCGACCCTTGCTACGGCGGGACGCGAGAATCGCGCGGCCGGCACGGGTGCGCATACGCAGCCGGAAGCCGTGGGTCTTCGCGCGACGACGGTTGTTCGGCTGGAAGGTGCGCTTGCTCACTCGGGGGCTCCAGAAAGATTCGGTAGTGGCGGGGTGCCGTCTTGGCTGTCACCGTGCGCCCACGAGTAGCTCGCAGTTACGCCCGTGTGCACCGCTTGACCGATCACCTTGACGCGATCTGTGCCCTTCGGAGGCAGGCGGCAGCAGCCATCGACAACTCGACCTGGTTACGGTACGCGCGGCTGGGCCGTCCGGTCAAACCGCGCAGTGACGGCCCAGACTTGTCCACAGCCTGGGGACAACAACTTGAACGGTACCCGCCGCGCTGACTACCGTGGGCGGACTCCCATTCGTTCCCTTGTCCCCCGTTTAGATCCCGACCCGTCCCGAACCACACGTTCGTGGGACCCCGTGAGAGAGCGTGCCCTGTGGCTGACGTACCTGCCGATCTTGCCGCAGTGTGGCCACGCGTACTGGACCAGCTCCTCGGGGAAGGCCGCGGGCAAGGCGTCGAGGCGAAGGACGAGCAGTGGATCCTGCGCTGCCAGCCCCTCGCGCTGGTCGCGGACACGGCGCTGCTCGCGGTACCGAACGAGTTCGCCAAGAGCGTGCTCGAGGGACGCCTCGCCCCGGTCGTGAGCGAGACGCTGAGCCGCGAGTGCGGACGCCCCATCCGCATCGCGATCACCGTCGACAGCTCCGTCGGCGAGACCCCGCGCCCCGCCCCCCAAGCGCCGGCGCCGCGCTACGAGGAACAGGAACTGCCCACCGGCCAGGGCGGCTACGAGACCTACGGACGCCACCGGGCCGACGCCCACCGCTCCGAGCGGCCCGACCACACCGACCCCCACCGCACCGACCCCCACCGCCCGGACCGCACCGAACGCACCGACCGGTCCGGCCGCGCCGACCAGCACGGCGGCTCCGGCGACCAGATGCCGCCCCCGCGCCCCGGCCCCCAGCAGACGGACGGCCCGGACCAGCTGCCGGTCGCCCGCCCCGCGTACCCCTCGGAGTACAGCGATCACCAGCGCACCGAGCCCGGCGCCTGGCCGCGCCCCGCCCAGGACGACTACGGCTGGCAGCAGCAGCGGCTCGGCTTCCCGGAGCGCGACCCCTACGCCTCGCCCGGCCAGGAGCCGTACGGCACCCGCGACCAGTACCGCTCGCAGGACGCCTACGGCACCCAGGACGGATACGGATCGACGAACGACTCGTACACCGGCCCGCACGAGCCCTACCCCCCGGCCCAGGAGTACCGTCCCCGGCCGATGGGACGCCCCCCGTACGACCCGTCACGCCCCGACTACGACCCCGGGCGCTCCGACTACGACCAGCGCGACTACGACCAGCGCGACTACGACCAGCGCGACCCCGGCCGCCGGGAACTGCCCGAGCCGCCGGCCGGCGCCGGGCCCCCGCACCGCGGCGGACCAGCGGGTTCCGCTCCGTCCGGAGCCGGCGTCGGCGGCACCGGCTCCGCCTCCGGCCAGTCGGCGCAGGGCCACGGGCCGGGCGAGCCGACCGCGCGGCTGAACCCGAAGTACCTCTTCGACACGTTCGTCATCGGCGCGTCCAACCGCTTCGCGCACGCGGCCGCGGTCGCCGTCGCCGAGGCACCGGCCAAGGCCTACAACCCGCTGTTCATCTACGGCGAGTCGGGACTCGGCAAGACGCACCTGCTGCACGCGATCGGGCACTACGCGCGCAGCCTCTACCCGGGCACCCGCGTGCGGTACGTCAGCTCGGAGGAGTTCACCAACGAGTTCATCAACTCCATCCGCGACGGCAAGGGCGACAGCTTCCGCAAGCGCTACCGCGAGATGGACATCCTGCTCGTCGACGACATCCAGTTCCTCGCGGACAAGGAGTCGACGCAGGAGGAGTTCTTCCACACCTTCAACACCCTCCACAACGCCAACAAGCAGATCGTGCTCTCCTCCGACCGGCCGCCCCGGCAGCTGGTCACCCTGGAGGACCGGCTGCGCAACCGCTTCGAGTGGGGCCTGACCACCGACGTCCAGCCGCCCGAGCTGGAGACGCGTATCGCGATCCTGCGCAAGAAGGCGGTGCAGGAGCAGCTGAACGCCCCGCCGGAGGTGCTGGAGTTCATCGCCTCCCGGATCTCGCGCAACATCCGCGAGCTGGAGGGCGCGCTGATCCGGGTCACGGCGTTCGCCTCGCTCAACCGGCAGCCGGTGGACCTGGGCCTGACCGAGATCGTCCTCAAGGACCTCATCCCCGGCGGCGAGGACAGCGCGCCGGAGATCACGGCGACGGCCATCATGGCGGCCACGGCCGACTACTTCGGGCTCACGGTCGAGGACCTGTGCGGCACCTCCCGCGGCCGTGCCCTGGTCACGGCACGCCAGATCGCCATGTACCTGTGCCGTGAGCTGACCGACCTGTCGCTGCCGAAGATCGGCGCGCAGTTCGGCGGCCGCGACCACACGACCGTCATGCACGCCGACCGCAAGATCCGCGCGCTGATGGCCGAACGGCGTTCCATCTACAACCAGGTCACCGAGCTGACCAACCGCATCAAGAACGGCTGAGCACAGCCCGTACGGGCAGCGGTGGGGCGCCCTCCGGACCAACGGCTCCGGGGAGCGCCCCACAGCCGTACGCGGGTCCCACCACGCCCCACAGCCGCACGCGGGATCCACCACGCCCGACGGCCGGAGAGCGGGCTCCACAGCCGTGCACGGGGACCCACGGCCGCATGCGGGGCTTCACCACGCGGGGGTCCGGAGCCGGGACGCCGCCGGCCCGGCCGAGCGCGGATTCCGGGCGGCGTCGCCCGACACCACGCCCGGCCGGGCGCCGGACACCGCCGACCACCCGCCCCACCGAAGGCCCCGAACGCCGTCGCGGCCGCCTGGGACGACGCCCTGCTCCCGTGCGGCGACGTGTGTCGACGCGCTCCGGCCCTGCCCCGCTGTTCGATTAACTGCCTGGTTACGGCCTCTCTCCACAGATTCGGTGACTTTCTTCCGTCCACATCCTGGGGACCGCGAAGTTGTCCCGAACGGCGTCCACAGGCACCCGCCCCAAAACCCGTCCCCGCAGCTCAGGGGGCTGTGGAATCGTGGACGAAGGATCTCCACAGGCTGTGGACGAAGCCGTGATCCACAGGCTGTGCAAGAAGTTGTCCACGGGCAACCCACAGGACGCGGTCAGTTGTCCCCAATGATCGGTGGCTTCTCCACATGGTTGTCCACTGTTCGGCAACCCGGCACACCTGGTCACCGCGTCGAGTGAAAGCCGTCACACCAAGCTGCCGGATTGGGGTGTGGGCAACTTGGGTAAACCTGGGGATGCAGCTGGGGAGAACTCCACTCAGGCTGTGGGCGAGGTGTGCAGAACTTTCTGTTCTCCACAGAGACGCCGAGTTGTCCACTGGTGTCACCCACAGGGTCCGTGGACAAAATTCCTGCTCTGAGCTGGGCAAACGGGGTTATCCACCGTATCCACAGGCCCTACTACTACTCCCAACCAGTAAGAGAGCGGAATCCGTTTCGAAGCGGGGCCTGTGCACAACTCGCCCTCTCGAGCCCGGCCGCCCCTCCGAGCGACTTGACCCCGACGGGCACCTGCTGTCAGTGGCGTGCGTCAGACTGGTCCCCGGTGCTCCTCCCGTCACAGCGGGCGGTGACACCGAGTCGGAGGACTCAGCAGCAACACAGGAGGCGGCTTACGGTGAAGATCCGGGTGGAACGCGACGTACTCGCGGAGGCAGTGGCCTGGGCGGCACGCAGCCTCCCGGCCCGTCCGCCGGCGCCTGTTCTCGCCGGCCTGCTGCTCAAGGCGGAGGACGGCCAGCTGAGCCTGTCCAGCTTCGACTACGAGGTCTCCGCCCGGGTGTCGGTGGACGCCGAGGTCGAGGAGGAGGGCACCGTCCTCGTCTCCGGCCGGCTGCTCGCCGACATCTCCCGCGCGCTGCCCAACCGGCCGGTGGAGATTTCCACAGACGGTGTACGGGCGACGGTGGTCTGCGGTTCCTCGCGCTTCACCCTCCACACCCTGCCGGTGGAGGAGTACCCGGCGCTCCCGCAGATGCCGAACGCCACCGGCACGGTCCCCGGCGAGGTGTTCGCCTCCGCCGTGCAGCAGGTGGCCATCGCCGCCGGCCGTGACGACACCCTGCCGGTGCTCACCGGTGTGCGCATCGAGATCGAGGGCGACACGGTGACGCTGGCGTCCACCGACCGCTACCGCTTCGCGGTCCGCGAGTTCCTGTGGAAGCCGGAGAACCCGGACGTCTCCGCGGTCGCCCTGGTCCCCGCCAAGACGCTCCAGGACACCGCCAAGGCGCTGACCAGCGGTGACAGCGTCATCCTGGCGCTCTCGGGCTCCGGCGCGGGCGAGGGTCTGATCGGCTTCGAGGGCGCGGGCCGCCGCACCACCACCCGCCTGCTCGAAGGCGACCTGCCGAAGTACCGCACGCTGTTCCCCACCGAGTTCAACAGCGTCGCGGTCATCGAGACCGCCCCGTTCGTCGAGGCCGTCAAGCGCGTGGCCCTGGTCGCCGAGCGCAACACCCCGGTGCGGCTCAGCTTCGAGCAGGGCGTGCTCATCCTGGAGGCCGGCTCCAGCGACGACGCACAGGCTGTGGAAAGGGTGGACGCCCAGCTCGAGGGCGACGACATCTCCATCGCCTTCAACCCGACGTTCCTGCTGGACGGCCTGAGCGCCATCGACTCCCCGGTGGCCCAGCTGTCGTTCACCACGTCCACCAAGCCCGCCCTGCTCAGCGGCAAGCCGGCCGTGGACGCCGAGGCGGACGACGCCTACAAGTACCTGATCATGCCGGTCCGCCTGAGCGGCTGACCGGGCGCCGCCCCCCTGGCCGCTGGTCCACGTCGGCGGCCGGCGGCCGTACGTATGAGCGGGTATGCCCACGGATGTGCGGGAGCGTCCGGGTCTAGGCTCGGACGCGGGCACGGAAGTGCTCCCACATCCCGTCGGACACCTCATAAGGACACAACTGATGGAGCTCGGTCTCGTCGGCCTCGGCAAGATGGGCGGCAACATGCGCGAGCGGATACGCCGCGCGGGTCACACCGTCATCGGATACGACCGCAACCCGGACCTCGCGGACGTCCACAGCCTCTCTGAGCTTGTGGACAAGCTGACGGGTCCCCGCGTGGTCTGGGTGATGGTCCCGGCCGGTGGCCCGACCCAGTCGACCATCGACGAGCTCGCCGAGCTGCTGCAGCCCGGCGACGTCGTCGTGGACGGCGGCAACTCCCGCTGGACGGACGACGAGAAGCACGCCCGCGAGCTGGCCGCCAAGGGCATCGGCTTCGTCGACTGCGGCGTCTCCGGCGGCGTGTGGGGCCTGGAGAACGGCTACGCGCTGATGTACGGCGGCGACGCGGAGAACGTCGCCAAGGTGCAGCCGGTCTTCGACGCGCTGAAGCCGGAGGGCGACTTCGGCGCGGTGCACGCGGGCAGGGTCGGCGCGGGCCACTTCGCGAAGATGGTCCACAACGGCATCGAGTACGCGATGATGCAGGCCTACGCCGAGGGCTGGGAGCTGCTCGAGAAGGTCGACTCCGTGGACAACGTCCGCGAGGTGTTCCGCTCCTGGCAGGAGGGGACCGTCATCCGGTCCTGGCTGCTGGACCTCGCGGTCAACGCCCTCGACGACGACGAGCACCTGGAGGGGCTGCGCGGCTTCGCCCAGGACTCCGGCGAGGGCCGGTGGACCGTCGAGGCGGCCATCGACAACGCCGTGCCGCTGCCCGCGATCACGGCGTCGCTGTTCGCGCGGTTCGCCTCCCGCCAGGAGGACTCGCCGCAGATGAAGATGATCGCCGCGCTGCGCAACCAGTTCGGCGGCCACGCCGTGGAGAAGAAGTAGTCCGCAGGACGACATCACGGACACACCGGACGGTCCACCGGACCCGCGGCCCCGCCGGGTTCGGCGGATCCGGCCGGAGATCCACAGAACCCCCCGGATCCGCAGGGTCCGTACAGGACATGGACCGCCCGGTGGTCCACCCGCTGGAGGAGGCCGGCGAACGACCATGCACGTCACGCATCTGTCGCTGGCCGACTTCCGCTCGTACGCCCGGGCCGAGGTGCCGCTCGACCCGGGCGTCACCGCGTTCGTCGGCCCCAACGGCCAGGGGAAGACGAATCTCGTCGAGGCGGTCGGCTACCTCGCCACCCTCGGCAGCCACCGGGTCTCCTCCGACGCGCCGCTGGTCCGCATGGGCGCCGAGCGGGCGGTGATCCGGGCGCAGGTGCGGCAGGGCGAGCGGCAGCAGCTGGTCGAACTGGAGCTGAACCCCGGCCGCGCCAACCGGGCCCGTATCAACCGTTCCTCGCAGGTCAGGCCGCGTGACGTGCTCGGCATCGTGCGGACGGTGCTGTTCGCGCCCGAGGATCTGGCCCTGGTCAAGGGCGATCCGGGTGAGCGCCGCCGCTTCCTGGACGAGCTGATCACGGCCCGCTCGCCGCGCATGGCGGGCGTACGCTCCGACTACGAACGGGTCCTCAAGCAGCGCAACACCCTGTTGAAGTCCGCGGCGCTCGCCCGCCGCCACGGCGGACGCTCCATGGATCTGTCCACGCTGGACGTGTGGGACCAGCACCTGGCGCGCGCGGGTGCCGAGCTGCTGGCCCAGCGCCTGGACCTGATCGCGACGCTCCAGCCGCTGGCCGACAAGGCGTACGAGCAGCTGGCGCCGGGCGGGGGGCCGGTCGCGCTGGAGTACAAGCCGTCCGCGCCCGGCGAGGCGCATACGCGTGAGGAGCTGTTCGCGCAGCTCATCGCGGCGCTCGCGGAGGTGCGCAAGCAGGAGATCGAGCGGGGCGTGACCCTGGTGGGTCCGCATCGGGACGATCTGGTTCTCAAGCTGGGCCGGCTGCCTGCCAAGGGGTACGCGTCGCACGGTGAGTCGTGGTCGTATGCGCTGGCGCTGCGGCTGGCGTCGTACGACCTGCTGCGTGCGGAGGGCAACGAGCCGGTGCTGGTCCTGGACGACGTCTTCGCGGAGCTGGACGCCCGTCGTCGTGAGCGGCTGGCCGAGCTGGTCGCGCCCGGGGAGCAGGTCCTGGTGACCGCGGCGGTGGACGACGACGTGCCGCACGTGCTGGCGGGGGCCCGGTTCGCCGTGTCGGGCGGGGCGGTGGAGCGCGTATGAGCGGCGAGTGGGAGGCGGCGTCCGGTCCCGGGAAGGCATCGCGGGCGCCGGGGGCTCGTGACGGGGAGAAGGCGGCGAAGGCGTCCGGGCGGGGCCCGGAGCCGTCCGGTGTGGATCTCGCGCGGGTGGCGTTGCGTGCGGCCAAGGAGGCGGCCCGCGCGCGGGGCGAGGCGACGCAGCAGAAGCAGCAGGCGCGGCGTGGCGGGCTGCGTTCGGGTGCGCGTGGGGACGGCCGTGATCCGATGGCGCTCGGTGCGGCGATCAACCGGCTGATCACGGAGCGCGGCTGGGAGACTCCCGCGGCGGTCGGCGGGGTGATGGGGCGCTGGCCGCAGATCGTGGGTGCGGACGTGGCCAAGCACTGTGTGCCGGAGAGGTACGACGAGGACGAGCGGGTCCTGGCCGTGCGGTGTGACTCGACGGCCTGGGCGACGAACCTGCGGCTGCTCGCTCCGACGCTGGTGGCCCGGCTCAACGAGGATCTGGGGCACGGTGCGGTCCGGTTGATCAAGGTGCACGGTCCGGGTGGCGGTGTGCGCCGGCACGGCCCGCTGCGGGCTCCTGGCAGTACGGGTCCGGGCGACACCTACGGGTGACGGGCCGTTCTGCAGGGCGGTGGGGGCCCTTCCCGTGGTGGGTGACAGAGATCACACGGGGTGGTCTCGGAGGGTGTGCGCGGACCCGCTGAACGGTCCCGCCCCGCGACCGCACGCGCTTGCGAATCCCGACCTGACCCTGGAGTAGCGAAGGGTTGACGCCTCAAAGCGCTGAGTGCCGCTGTGAGCCTCTTGGAGCCCCCATCCACATATCGGGACCCGGCCAAGACCGGTTCAGGGCGCCACATGCGGACTCAGGTACCCGCAAACCCCCATCACTGTCGGCGCTACCGGTAGACTGGAAGCCGATCCCGCCCCGAACGTGGGGACCGTCCGGGAAATAGCTGAGCAACGCTGATCAGGGCTTACCAACGCAACATGCCGCAGCCGCTCCGGCGACCCTCCCCCCGGGAGGGGGGAAACCCCAGGAGCCCGGCTCGTGCTGTGCCAGAAAGGGCGCTTCGTGGCCGATTCCGGCAACCCCAACGAGAACATCCCGTCCACCGAAGCCGGCGCCGTGGCGCCGGTGGCCTCTGCGAACGGTGAGGCCACGGCCTCGTACGACGCCAGCGCCATCACCGTCCTCGAGGGTCTGGACGCGGTCCGCAAGCGACCCGGTATGTACATCGGCTCCACCGGCGAGCGCGGTCTGCACCACCTTGTGTACGAGGTCGTCGACAACTCCGTCGACGAGGCGCTGGCAGGGCACGCGGACACCATCGACGTGACGATCCTGTCCGACGGCGGCGTCCGCGTCGTCGACAACGGCCGTGGCATCCCGGTGGGCATCGTCGCCTCCGAGGGCAAGCCGGCCGTCGAGGTCGTCCTCACCGTGCTGCACGCGGGCGGCAAGTTCGGCGGCGGCGGCTACGCGGTCTCCGGCGGTCTGCACGGCGTGGGCGTCTCCGTGGTGAACGCCCTGTCCTCGAAGGTCTCCGTCGAGATCAGGACCGACGGGTACCGCTGGACGCAGGACTACAAGCTGGGTGTTCCGACGGCGCCGCTGGCCCGGCACGAGGCGACCGAGGAGACGGGTACGTCCGTCACCTTCTGGGCCGACCCGGACATCTTCGAGACCACCGAGTACTCCTTCGAGACGCTCTCGCGGCGCTTCCAGGAGATGGCGTTCCTCAACAAGGGCCTGACGATCCGGCTGACCGACGAGCGCGAGTCGGCGAAGGCCACCAGCGGTGCGGACGAGGCGGGCGCCGACCAGAAGGACGAGGTCAAGTCCGTCGCCTACCACTACGAGGGCGGCATCGTCGACTTCGTGAAGTACCTCAACTCCCGCAAGGGAGAGGTGGTGCACCCCACGATCATCGACCTGGAGGCGGAGGACAAGGACAAGAGCCTGTCCCTCGAGGTCGCCATGCAGTGGAACGGCGGCTACAGCGAGGGCGTGTACTCCTTCGCGAACATCATCCACACGCATGAGGGCGGTACGCACGAGGAGGGCTTCCGTGCGGCCCTGACCAGCCTGATCAACAAGTACGCGCGGGACAAGAAGCTGCTGCGCGACAAGGACGACAACCTCACGGGCGACGACATCCGCGAGGGTCTGACCGCGATCATCTCGGTCAAGCTGAGCGAGCCGCAGTTCGAGGGCCAGACCAAGACCAAGCTGGGCAACACCGAGGCGAAGACCTTCGTCCAGCGGGCCGTCTACGAACACCTGAACGACTGGCTGGACCGCAACCCGGTCGAGGCGGCGGACATCATCCGCAAGGGCATCCAGGCGGCCACCGCCCGCGTGGCGGCCCGCAAGGCCCGCGACCTCACCCGCCGCAAGGGGCTGCTGGAGTCCGCGTCCCTGCCGGGCAAGCTCTCCGACTGCCAGTCGAACGACCCCACCAAGTGCGAGATCTTCATCGTCGAGGGTGACTCCGCCGGCGGCTCGGCCAAGTCCGGCCGCAACCCGGAGTACCAGGCGATCCTGCCGATCCGCGGCAAGATCCTCAACGTCGAGAAGGCGCGGATCGACAAGATCCTGCAGAACCAGGAGATCCAGGCGCTGATCTCCGCGTTCGGCACGGGTGTGCACGAGGACTTCGACATCGAGAAGCTCCGCTATCACAAGATCATCCTGATGGCGGACGCCGACGTCGACGGCCAGCACATCAGCACCCTGCTGCTCACCTTCCTGTTCCGCTTCATGCGGCCGCTGGTCGAGGCCGGGCACGTGTACCTCTCCCGCCCCCCGCTCTACAAGATCAAGTGGGGCCGGGAGGACATCGAGTACGCGTACTCCGACCGCGAGCGCGACGCGCTCCTGGAGATGGGCCGCCAGCGCGGCAAGCGCGTGCGCGAGGACTCGATCCAGCGCTTCAAGGGCCTCGGCGAGATGAACGCCGAGGAGCTGCGCGTGACCACCATGGACCAGGAGCACCGCGTGCTGGGCCAGGTGACCCTCGACGACGCCGCCCAGGCCGACGACCTGTTCTCGGTCCTGATGGGCGAGGACGTCGAGGCCCGCCGGCAGTTCATCCAGCGCAACGCCAAGGACGTCCGCTTCCTCGACATCTGAGTCGGTCTCAGCTGACCGCACCAGGAAGGATCCCCACCAGCAATGGCCGACGAGAACACCCCCGTCACCCCTGAAGAGGGCGGCGACGTCGCGATGCGTGTCGAGCCCGTCGGGCTCGAGACGGAGATGCAGCGCTCCTACCTCGACTACGCGATGTCCGTCATCGTCTCGCGTGCGCTGCCCGACGTCCGGGACGGCCTCAAGCCCGTCCACCGCCGTGTCCTGTACGCCATGTACGACGGCGGCTACCGCCCCGAGCGCGGCTTCTACAAGTGCGCCCGCGTCGTCGGCGACGTCATGGGCAACTACCACCCGCACGGCGACTCCTCGATCTACGACGCGCTGGTCCGCCTGGCGCAGCCCTGGTCGATGCGGATGCCGCTGGTGGACTCCAACGGCAACTTCGGCTCCCCGGGCAACGACCCGGCGGCGGCGATGCGCTACACCGAGTGCAAGCTGGCGCCGCTGTCGATGGAGATGGTCCGCGACATCGACGAGGAGACCGTCGACTTCACGGACAACTACGACGGCCGCTCCCAGGAGCCGACCGTCCTGCCCGCCCGCTTCCCGAACCTGCTGATCAACGGCTCGGCCGGTATCGCGGTCGGCATGGCGACCAACATCCCGCCGCACAACCTGCGCGAGGTCGCCGCCGGCGCCCAGTGGTACCTGGAGAACCCCGAGGCCTCGCACGAGGAGCTGCTCGACGCGCTCATCGAGCGCATCAAGGGCCCGGACTTCCCGACCGGTGCGCTGGTCGTGGGCCGCAAGGGCATCGAGGAGGCGTACCGCACCGGCCGCGGCTCCATCACCATGCGCGCGGTCGTCGAGGTCGAGGAGATCCAGAACCGCCAGTGCCTGGTGGTCACCGAGCTGCCGTACCAGGTCAACCCGGACAACCTCGCGCAGAAGATCGCCGACCTGGTCAAGGACGGCAAGATCGGCGGCATCGCCGACGTCCGCGACGAGACGTCCTCGCGCACGGGCCAGCGGCTGGTCATCGTGCTCAAGCGGGACGCGGTCGCCAAGGTCGTCCTGAACAACCTCTACAAGCACACCGACCTGCAGACCAACTTCGGCGCCAACATGCTGGCGCTGGTCGACGGCGTGCCGCGCACCCTGTCGCTGGACGCGTTCATCCGCCACTGGGTGACGCACCAGATCGAGGTCATCGTCCGCCGGACCCGTTTCCGGCTGCGCAAGGCCGAGGAGCGCGCCCACATCCTGCGTGGTCTGCTGAAGGCCCTGGACGCGATCGACGAGGTCATCGCGCTCATCCGGCGCAGTGACACCGTCGAGATCGCCCGCGGCGGCCTGATGGGCCTCCTGGAGATCGACGAGATCCAGGCCAACGCCATCCTGGAGATGCAGCTGCGCCGGCTGGCCGCCCTGGAGCGCCAGAAGATCGTCCAGGAGCACGACGAGCTGCAGGCGAAGATCAACGAGTACAACGAGATCCTGGCCTCCCCGGTCCGTCAGCGCGGCATCGTCAGCGAGGAGCTGGCCGCGATCGTCGAGAAGTACGGCGACGACCGCAAGACCAAGCTGATCCCCTACGAGGGCGACATGTCCATCGAGGACCTGATCGCCGAGGAGGACATCGTCGTCACGGTCACCCGCGGCGGCTACATCAAGCGGACCAAGACCGACGACTACCGCGCCCAGAAGCGCGGCGGCAAGGGCGTGCGCGGCGCGAAACTGAAGGAAGACGACATCGTCGACCACTTCTTCGTCTCCACCACGCACCACTGGCTGCTGTTCTTCACCAACAAGGGCCGGGTGTACCGGGCGAAGGCGTACGAGCTGCCGGACGCCGGCCGGGACGCGCGCGGCCAGCACGTGGCGAACCTGCTGGCCTTCCAGCCGGACGAGGCGATCGCCGAGATCCTCGCGATCCGCGACTACGAGGCGGCCCCGTACCTGGTGCTCGCCACCAAGGCCGGACTGGTCAAGAAGACGCCTCTGAAGGATTACGATTCGCCTCGCTCCGGCGGCGTCATCGCCATCAACCTGCGCGAGCGGGAGGACGGCAGCGACGACGAACTGATCGGCGCGGAACTCGTCTCGGCCGACGACGATCTCCTTCTGATCAGCAAGAAGGCGCAATCGATCAGGTTCACCGCCTCGGACGACACCCTGCGTCCCATGGGCCGCGCCACCTCGGGCGTGAAGGGCATGAGCTTCCGCGAGAGCGACGAACTGCTGTCGATGAATGTGGTGCGACCCGGTACGTTCGTGTTCACTGCCACCGACGGCGGGTACGCCAAGCGGACCCGGGTCGACGAGTACCGCGTCCAGGGCCGCGGCGGCCTCGGCATCAAGGCCGCCAAGATCGTGGAGGACCGCGGTTCGCTCGTGGGCGCGCTGGTTGTCGAGGAGAGCGACGAGATCCTCGCGATCACACTCTCGGGCGGAGTGATTCGCACGCGAGTCAGCGGGGTCAGGGAGACGGGCCGTGACACCATGGGCGTCCAACTGATCAACCTGGGCAAGCGCGATGCCGTCGTCGGTATCGCACGTAACGCCGAGGCGGGACGCGAGGCGGAGGAAGTCGACGGCGACGTGGCCGTGGACGAGACCGCCGAAGATGTCGCGACCGCCGGCACGGACGAGGGTGAGGCGCCCTCGGCCGAGTAGCACGAGGAGTGAGTCATCGTGAGCGGAGCCACGGGCGCCGGATCGTCCGGTACCTCCACTGGTACGGAATCGGGCGGCGGCCGTGGCTCCGCCGCGCGTGCGACGGACTCGCACACCACCAACCTGAACGCGATCAAGTCGCCCGCGACCGACTCGCACTCGCCCACGCACGGATCCCAGGGGGGAACGGTGACGGACACCCGAGGCCCGCAGACGCAGGGCCAGCCCGCGGCCGGGCGGCAGGCGGGCCCGGCGGCCCAGCAGCACGCCGCGGGCTCCCCGCTGCCCGGCGAGCGGCAGCCGCAGCAGCACACGGGGCCGTACCACCCGCCGCAGGCCTACCCGGCGTCCGCGGGGGCAGGCGACCGGTCCGGCACGGTGCGCCGGCCGCGCACGGGCGCCCGGACCACGCCGCGCACCCGCAAGGCACGCCTGCGCGTGGCCAAGGCCGACCCGTGGTCGGTCATGAAGGTCAGCTTCCTGCTCTCCATCGCCCTGGGCATCTGCACCGTCGTGGCGTCCGCCGTGCTGTGGATGGTCATGAACGCGATGGGCGTCTTCTCCACGGTCGGCGGGACGATCTCCGAGGCGACCGGCTCCACCGAGTCGAACGGCTTCGACCTGCAGTCCTTCCTGTCCCTGCCGCACGTCCTGATGTTCGCGACGATCATCGCGGTCATCGACGTCGTCCTGGCGACGGCGCTGGCGACCCTCGGGGCGTTCATCTACAACCTCTCGGCGGGCTTCGTCGGCGGTATCGAGCTGACGCTGGCCGAGGACGAGTGAGACACCTCGCGGCGCGCCCCCGGCTCCGGGGGCGCCCGCCGGTTCCGCAGGGCCGCGGACGGTCCCGAACCCCCGCCGGCGGCCCTGCGACAACCGATTTTGGGACTGCCCCCCTCGTGCGCTAATCTTCAGGAGTCAGCGCGCGGGACATACACCGCAGAGCGCGGCGGGGCTATAGCTCAGTTGGTTAGAGCGCATCCCTGATAAGGATGAGGCCACAGGTTCAAATCCTGTTAGCCCCACCAGCACGAAGACCCCCAGTCGATACCGGCTGGGGGTCTTTGGCATTCACGGCTGACATCAGCCGATGAGTGGGTCTTCCAGAAGCTCCGCGAGGAGTGCGACCGCTTCCCGCTCGTCGTCGCCCACCACGTGGGTGCAGACGTCCATGGTCATACGGTCAAAGACGATGCCTCCGGCGGGGGATCGGCCGGCACCGGGATGGAGGGGCGCCGTCGCCGACCGCGGGCACGTGGGAGCTGGAGTGAGTGGTGGGCTGAGGTGTTTCACCGGCCGCCGTTGGTTCCGGCGTGGAACCTTGTCAGGGCAAAGATGATGAAGAGGTCAAGTGTCATCACGGGGATCGCCCACAGCGGGTAGTAGGGAATGAACATGAACTGGGTGATCAGGCTGATCGCTGCCACCGTTGCGCCGGCCCCGCGACCCCAGCTCTGGTTCGTCACGACTCCCATGCCGGCAATGACCAGTGCCAGTCCGACCACGATGTGAATCCAGCCCCAAGCGGTGAGGTCGAACCGGTAGGCGTACCGGGAAGGGGCGAACAAGCGGTCCCGTGCGATGCCGGACGCCCCCATGAGGATGCTGAGGGGCCCGCTGAGCATCATCACAGCGCCGGCGAAGAGGGACGCGCCGCTGAGTCCTTCACCGCTGCCTGGTCCTCCATGGCCCCGCCGTGTCTCGCTCGGTATCGCTGCCATGGCCGCCACCTTCCTGTACAACACGGTCGCCGACGCGCGACGCCGCTGCGACGCCGGCCACGCTCCACTGACAGGATCACTGCGATCCTTCGGCACCGCGACCGGAAGGAGAAGCACGATCGCGGTGATCACGGCGCTGTTGCTCGTCCGAGCGCACGGGGGGTCTTTCGTGTGCGGTGACAGGGGAGGGCGGGCAGGGCTTCGGCCGTCCTCTCAGCCGTCAGGATGTCCCTCTCCTGTCCAGCAGGCCGCAGGGGCCGGTGCCGTGGTGTCGGCGGGCATGGGAGGGCCCCGGTCGGCGGGCCGACCGGGGACTCGGGTCCTGCGGGGTGGTGCGCTGTCGCTGACTGGTGCGGTGGTGCGTTTCGGTGGTGCAGTACGCGGTTCGCCGTTACGTCATGGGTGGTGCTGAGGGCCCCGGCGGCACCGGGGCGGCGCTGTCAGCGCTGCAGCGGGATGCTGGGGCGGGCCGGAGGTTCGGCGGGGGCGCAGTCGGGATCGGTGGCGAGCGAGGGGGCGTCGGCCGGCGAGCGGTGCCGACAGCTCGGGGACTTCCCGTGGGCCTCGGCGCGGATCCGCTGTTTCATCGTGGGGGGCAGGGACCGGGCATGGGACCTGAACCTGGGCCAGGAGGCTGTCGTCTGGGCCGGCACCCTCGCGGTGGTGCTCTTGGGTGCCGTCTCGGGCTGCGGCGCGGCCGTGGCCGCCGAGGCGGTCGTGGTGACGAGTCCGAGCGCCGTGCAGAGCGCGAGGAAGGCGGTGACGATGGCGGTCCACAGCTTCATGACCTTGTGCTGGTCCATGTCCCCTCACTTTCGGGTTGGGCGATTTGCGTACTTTGCTCATCATGTGTATGAGCGCCGCGAAGTGGTGGACCGACGCCCGCGGCGCGGGGATCTTCGGATGAACACCACTCGGATGGACGCATGAGCGGCGAAAAGCTGCCCAGAGGGGAGGAGGACGGGCAAATGTCACCGTCCGTGGGGAGCTGATCACGCTCTGGCCGGAGCGGTTCGGGGCGTGTCTACTGCGTTACCGTGCCTGACAGTTGAGGGCCCATGCAGGTCACCGATCGATATCGGTCGGTGTGTATAGTCGGGCGGCAGAGGTCCCCTACGTCAAGGAAAGACGAGGTCGCGCGGTGAAGAAGCTTCTCCTGGTCGCACTGGCCGCCATCGGCGGGCTCCTCGTGTACCGCCAGATCCAGGCGGATCGCGCCGAGCAGGATCTGTGGACGGAGGCGACTGACTCCGTGCCCACGGGTTCATGAGCACCGACATCCAGTACTGAGCAGACCCCGGCCGCCGCAGCGGTCGGGGTTTTGTGTGTGCGGGTCCCGCCGGTTCCCCCGCGTTGCGGGACCGGCTCACGTGAGGTAGCCGTGGGACGGGCCCGCTTCCCGACCCGGACGTTCCGGACGCTCGTACGGAACGCGCGGACGGCGCGACGCCGCACGGGGCAGGATGGCCGACGTCCGAAGCGGCGGCGGCGAACACGGGGGTGGCGCGGGGATGAGACGGCCCACGGCCGGAGGGCGGATTCCCGCGCGGCCTCGCCCGCCCGGTGAGGTTCCCCAGGGCGGACGGGGACGCGGACCGTGGCGGTGGCGGTGGCCTACGGGGCGACACGTCGGCGCGAGCGGACCACGGAGGGCCGGCCGGGGACGCCTGCGCCCGGCCGCCGTGACGGTGCCGGTGACCTTGGCCGCCGCGCTGTGGCTGCCGGCCGCCCTGACGGCACCGAGCGCACTCGCCGCCGCCACGCCCGGTCCGTACGCGCCGGGCGCGGGTACGCCTGAGTACGCGCTCGCCGCCGCTACGCCTGATGCGTACGCGCCGGGCGCCGTCACGCCCGGCCCCTACGCGCTCGCCGCCGCCACGCCGGATCCCTACGCTTCCGCGGGCGGTACCCCGGCGGCCCTGGGAACCGGGGCCGGGACGGGAGCCGGGGCCGCCGCGGACGCGGGACGGCTCGAACCCGGCCGCACCCACCGCGGCTCCCTGCCCCGCAACGGCAGGCTCTCCTACCGCCTCGACCTCGACGCCACGTCCACCGCGTACGTCTCCGCCACGGCCCTCCCCGGCGCGGGCACCACGGTCTCCGCCACCGACGGCCTCAGCGTGTCCGTGCGCGACGCCCACGGCGAACCCTGCTCCTACCAGGCCACCCGGTTCGCCGCGAGCCACAGTCCGCACCCCATCGCCGCGTGGGGAGTCCGTGAGGCCTCCCCCGGCCATGCACTGTGCCAGGGCGCCGGCACCTACCAGGTGCTCGTCGAGCGCACCAGCGCCACCGGCTCCTCACCGGACACCTGGCCCCTGGAACTGTCCGTCGTGTCCGAGCCGCCCCTCGAACGGGCCGCGGCGACGAAGCCGCCCACGTCCTGGGACTCGGCCTCCCCCCGGCCGGTCACCGGGGAGCCGGTGGACCGGCCGGGCGGTACCGGGTTCGCACACGCCACCCCGGTCGGACAGGGCGTCTGGCAGGACCGTATCCGGCCCGGCGGGACGCTGTTCTACCGGGTCCCCGTGGACTGGGCGCAGCACCTGGGCGCCACCGCCGACCTCGCGGCCGCGAACGGCGGCAGCGGCTACGCCGACGGCGCGCTGACCCTCTCCCTCTACAACCCGGTGCGCGGGTACGTGGAGGAGGCGTACGCCGGTTACAGCGGCCGGCCCGCGTCCGCCGCCCTCGCGCCTCTGCCGCCCGTCGCCTACGCGAACCGCTACGGTTTCGCCGACCAGGCCAAGGCCATGCGGTTCGCGGGCTCCTACTACCTGGTCGTGCACCTCGCGGCACAGACCGCGCAGGCGTTCGGCGAGGGACCCTACGGGCTGACCCTGCGCGTACGGGTCGGCGGCGCGGCGGGGGCGGGGCCGGGGTACGCGGGCCGGTCCGAGCCGCAGGGCCTGTTCGAGGTCACGGCAGGAGACCGGGGCGCGGCGAGCGCCCGCGGTGCCCGGGCGGTGGACGGCTCCACGGGGCTGCGGCTGCTCGCGGTGGGCGGCATCGGCACGGGGACCGCCCTCCTGGCCGTCCTGGGGGTGTGGACGCTGACCGCCCGGCGCGGGGCGGCGGCCGGTGCGCAGACGGACGGCTCTCACAGCCGGAACAGCGCCCACAGGCCCACGGCGTAGCAGGCCAGCGCCAGGAGGAGCAGGGGAACCGCCACCGCCGGGGACGGGCCGGGGCGGCGGGGGCGTACGGCACGGTGCCGGGAGATCGCCCGGGCCGGGACGGGAACCCGCGGGGGCTGAGCGGTGTACGAAGCGGTAGCGGCATCAGCGCGTTGCCGCGTCGCCGGAGCGACCTGGCCGGCGGAGGGCCGGGGCGCGTGCGGACCGGGGGCGAGCGGCAGCACATGCGTGGGGTCGCGGGGGGAGACGTGGCCGGCGGGGGCGGCCGGCGTGCCGGCCACCGGGACCGGCGGCGTCCCGTTGTTGTTGGCGGCGGCGGGCCGGGGCGGCGGCAGGCGGAAGCTGCCGGTGTCCGAGGCCGCTGCGGGGCCGGTCTGTCCGGAGGCCGGCGGCCGGGCATCCTGCGGGGTCCGAGCGGCCGCGGGGGCCGCGGATCCGGTTCCGGAGCCGGACGGGGAACCGGGACCAGAGGCCGGGCCGGGCGCGGGGTCGGGGGCGGGTGCCGCGCCCGGGGTGCGCGCGAGGAGGCCGCCGGTGGCCCGGGAGCCACCGGGGGGATGCGGGCGTTCGCCGTGGTGAGGCCGACCGAGGCCGTGCGGGTGGTCCAGGCCGTCCGGGCCGTCGGGGCCGAAACCCGGCGGGAGCGGGCCCAGTTGGTCGAAGATCTCGATCGGCTCGTCGTCGGGGCCGGGCTCGGGGAGGAGTTCGACGGCCGCGGCCAGTGCCTTGCGCGCCCCCGTGGCCGTGCGGAAGCGCGCCTGCGGGTCAGGTTGCAGCAGCCCGGCCACGACCTGCCACAGCGGCTCGGGAACACCCTGGGGCGCGCCGGGCGTCCCGTGCTCCACGAAGTGCTCCACCAGCGCCCGGGCGTCCGGTCTGGCGCCCTGCAGCAGATAGAGGGCGACCAGACCGGTGGCGAACAGATCGGCGGGGAAGTCCGGCTCGGCACCCATCATCTGTTCGGGGGCCAGGTACCCGGGCGTCCCCACCACCAGGTCGGTCTCGGTGAGCCGTGGTTCGCCCAGCCGCATGGCGATGCCGAAGTCCGACAGCCGCAGCCGGGGACGCCCGGTCCCGGTGGCCTCCAGCAAAATGTTGGCGGGCTTGATGTCCCGGTGCACGATCTGCTCGGCGTGGACCGCGGCGAGCCCCGCCAGCAACTGGTCCAGCAGGGTGCAGACGAACGCCGCGGGCAGCGGCCCGTAGTCCCCGACCAGATGGACCAGCGACCCGCCGGCCACCAGGTCCATGGTGAACAGGACCTTGTCGTCGTCGGCGGCCCAGCTGGCCGGGGCCAGCACATGCGGATGGTCGATGCGCAGCGCCTGTTCCCGTACGAAACGCAGCAGGGCGTGCGCGTCGCTCTGCCGGAGGACCTTTGCTGCCACATACCGGTGGCGGCGGTGGTCCCAGGCACGCCAGACCTCGCCGACCCCACCGTGTCCGATCGGATCGGCCAGCTCGTAACGGCCCGCGAAGACCTCACCCATGGCTGTGCGTCGCTCCTCCCCCGGGGGTCACCCCCGTTGCTTCCCCGCGACGCGCGCCACGACCCCTTCGGACAGGGTCAGTTCTGGTGCGACTGGTAGTGCGCCACGGCGTCGGAGGTGCGGCCGGCGCCGTAGACCCGGAGGAACTCGGCCAGTTCGGGATGGCTGGGGGCGAGGCTGTCCGCGGCCTCGATGATGTCGCCCGCGGCGGCGACCGAACGCAGCAGCGACTGGATCTCGCGGACCACGCGCTTGACGGTCGGCGCCCCCGAACCGCTCGTCGTCTGCGTGGTGTTGCTGAGCACCGAGCCCCCTTGCGACCTCTTGATCTCGTCCATGCGCTCGGTCGCCTCGGCCGCGCTGACGCTGCCGTCGGCGACCTGGCCCGCCAGATCCTGCAGCAACTGCACCCGCTGGACCACCGCCGGATTGCCGATCTTCGCCCGCTGGCCGCTCATCAGCTGCGACAGCATCGGTGCCGACAGCCCCAGGACCCCCGCCAGACGCGCCTGGTTGAGACCCAGATCGTCTATGAGCTTGCGGAAGAGCGCCCCCAACGGCTCCCCGTACCAGTTCCGCTGCAGTTCCCGCGCTCTTGCGGTGGCTTCCTGCTGTGCGGCGTCCATGTGCGTCTCCCCATCGCTTCCCCAAGTACCGCGGTTCGCTGTAGCGAACCCCGCGGAGCATCTTACGGAGAGTGGTCGGTGACGGGGACCCCTATCTTTTTGCGAGAACCGGGGGGTGACCCGGTACTCTGGTCTGCGGCACCCGACCGGCGGGCGGTTCCTCCGGGCGGATGCTCCTCTTTCGGGGCCTTAGCTCAGTTGGTAGAGCGCTGTCTTTGCATGGCAGATGTCAGGGGTTCGACTCCCCTAGGCTCCACGCGCACCAAGAAGCTCCCCCTCCATCCGGGACGTACGGATCGAGGGGGAGCTTCTTCGTGTGCCACGCGTACGAGGTGTGGAGCCGGGACGGGATCAGCCCTTGTCGTCGTCCGGCTGCTCCTCGGCCTCCTTCGCCTGGACCTCCGGGTCCAGGACGCTCTGACCGCTGCCGTCGACCGAGGTCAGACGGCCGGCCTCCGGGACCTCGGTGGCGGCCGGCGGCTCCACCAGCCAGTCCGGGTTGGCCTGCTTGTCCCACCACTTCCATGCCGCGAAGGCACCACCCGCCAGCACCCCGGCGACCACCAGCACCTTCGCGACCCGGCCGGCCCGCGCCCGCCGGTTCTGCCTGCGGGCCAGCTTCTGGATCTTCTGCGCCGGGACCTGGCCGCGCAGCGCGACCAGGGCGGCGGCGCCGCGCGCGGCGGCCTCGTCGGCGACCGGCGCCGCCGCGGCCATCGCCTGCTCGATCCGCGGCCTGGAGTACTCGGCGGCCTGCCGTGCGGCCCTGCGGGTCCGCTCGGCCGCCTCCTGGGCGGCCTGGTCGATCTTCGGCGGCACATAGGTCATGGCCTGCGTGCGGGCCTGTTCGAGCCGGGGCGCGACGTAGGCGCCGTACTGGACGCGGGCCTGGTCGGCGGCGAGCGACACCTTCGGCGCAAGCCGTACGCGTGCCTCGTGCGCGTAGTGAGCGGCCCTCTCCTTGGCGGTGTCGGCGTAGGGCGCCACCACTTCCGCGGCGTGCAGCACGCTGTCCTTCGCCGAGCCGGTCGCGGCGCGCACGCTGTCGATGCGGGTCACGGGTTCCTCCTCCTCGGTGGCGTACGGTAATTCGACTTTCCACCCTTTTACGGATCATGCCTGCCAACGGGCCCCGAGGCATGTGACGACGCGCATCCGGGTCATGCGCGCCGCCTCGCACCGGGGCTCCTCCTCCGGCCGAGCGAGGCCGGGAGACGAACACGTACACGTACTGCCTGCAACGGTGGATGAAGGAATGCAGGGGTGTGCAGGAGTGGATATAGGGACAAAAGAAGCTTCCCGACGACAATGCCACGGATCGCCGCCCCGCGCTCCCGTCCCGGGACGACTCACCCCGTTTTCCGCAACCGATTCCCGCCGATCACCGCCCGGAAGCGGGCGCCGCACGACGCACGCGGCGCGTCGTGCGAGGATCGGGGGGTCACATGAGGACAACGGAAGGCAGATCGTGGCTGAGCAGCTCTACGCCACCCTGAAGACCAACCACGGCGACATCCAGGTGCGGCTCCTGCCGGACCACGCCCCGAAGACGGTCCGCAACTTCGTGGAACTCGCCACGGGCGAGCGCGAGTGGACGAACCCCGCCACCGGCCAGAAGACCACGGAGAAGCTCTACGACGGCACGGTCTTCCACCGCGTGATCAGCGGCTTCATGATCCAGGGCGGCGACCCGCTGGGCAACGGCACCGGTGGCCCCGGCTACCAGTTCGAGGACGAGTTCCACCCGGACCTCTCCTTCAACAAGCCCTACCTGCTCGCGATGGCCAACGCGGGCCCGGGCACCAACGGCTCGCAGTTCTTCATCACCGTCGCCCCGACGGCGTGGCTGACCCGCAAGCACACCATCTTCGGCGAGGTCACGGACGCGGCCAGCCAGAAGGTCGTGGACGGCATCGCGGGCACCAAGACCAACCCGCGCAACGACCGTCCCGTCGAGGACGTCGTCATCGAGTCGGTCGTCGTCGAGACCCGGCAGGGCTGAGCCGAGGGCCACGCCCTCCAGCCGCCCCGGGCCCGCACCCGGGGAACCAAACGCCCCGCTCGTCCGTAGGGATGAGCGGGGCGGTGTGCTGCCCACGGTGAGCCGTACCGGGCCCGCCCTGCCGTACACCGCCCACGACGAACGTGAGGGGACCCGATGGACCAGGCACCAGGCAGCCCGCAGATCGGGCAGGTGGGCCCGGGTGCGCCCACCTGCTACCGGCACCCTGACCGGGAGACCGGCATCCGCTGCACACGCTGCGAGCGGCCGATCTGCCCCGAGTGCATGGTCAGCGCCTCCGTCGGCTTCCAGTGCCCCGACTGCGTCCGCGACGGCTCGGGCACGGGACACGCGCCCGCCGCGTCCCGGCCGCGCACGGTGGCCGGCGGCACGGTGACCGCGGACCCGCGACTGGTCACGAAGATCCTCATCGGGCTCAACCTGGCCTTCTTCCTGGTCCAGCTCGCCGTCGGGAACCCTTTCACCGATCGGTTCGAACTGGTGGGTCAGGCGTATATTCCGTCGCTCGGCTCGGTCCAGGGCGTCGCACAGGGTGAGTGGTACCGGCTGCTGACCGCGATGTTCCTGCACGGGGGATACATCCACATCGCGTTCAACATGCTCAGCCTGTGGTGGATCGGCGGACCGCTGGAGGCCGCCCTCGGCCGCGCGCGCTACCTGGCGCTCTACCTCGCCGCCGGACTGGCGGGCAGCGCCCTCAGCTACCTGGTCGCCGCCCCGAACCAGCCGTCCGTCGGCGCCTCCGGCGCGATCTTCGGTCTCTTCGGCGCGATGGCCGTGCTGATGCGCCGGCTCCGCTACGACATGCGGCCCGTGATCGCCCTCCTGGTCATCAACCTGGTCATCACCTTCGGCTGGGGCGGCATCGCCTGGCAGGCGCACATCGGTGGCCTGGTCGCCGGCGTGGTGACCGGGTACGCGATGGTGCACGCGCCGCGCGAGCGGCGGAACCTGGTGCAGTACGGGACCTGCGCGCTCGTCCTCGCGGCGGTCGTCGTGATGACGGTCGTCAGAACCGCGCAGCTCACCTGACCCGAGAGCGGACCACGTCCGCCGACAAGGGGCCGGGAGCCGCTCTTCCGTTCGGTTGTCCACAGCGGGTGGCGAATCCTGTGCACAGTGTGCGGGAACAGCTGTGGCCCCTGCCGCTCACCTGTGTCTGCGCAGGTCAGGCAGGGAGCGGGGCGGTGCACGGAGGGTGGTGCGACAGTCCTACCGGGGTCAACGGGGGAGGGGTTATCCACAGATCGTCGGGTTTTCCCCAGGCTTTGTGTGGAAATTTTTCCAGGCTGTGGATAACTCAGCGGATACCCGTGGGCAGAACTGGGTTCACCGCGGGGACCATCACTGGTTCCACCCCCGCGGCGGCCCTTGCTGCTCCTGCTACTTCCACTGCGTGGAGACGCCGAATCCGGCCGCGATGAAGCCGAATCCCACGACGATGTTCCAGTTGTCCAGCGCGTCGATGGGCAGCGAGCCGTCCGTCACGTAGAAGACGACGATCCAGGCCAGGCCGATGACGAACATGGCCAGCATCACCGGGGCCACCCAACCGCGGCTCTCCAGTTTGATGACCGTGCCCTGCTTGGCGGGCGGCGGCGTGTAGTCGGCCTTCTTGCGGATACGTGACTTCGGCACGAGGGTCTCTCCTGTCGATGCGCTGCGTGGCCGCGCAGGGAACTGGACTGGCTCCGGGGCAGCGTACAAGGGGACTGCGAGGGGAGAACGAATGCTCCCCCGGGCGTCCGTTAGCGTAGTGCTTCCGCGGTGCCGAAGGAGATAAGGGTACGTTGAGCAATTCCGCCGACTCCCCGGGGACGGGTGCCGGCCCGGGCGGTCCCCGCCGTTTCCCGCCGGCGCGGATCCTCACCGTGGCCGTGTTCGCCCTCGCCGGCCTGCTCTTCATCACCAGTTTCAACACGGCCAAGGGCACCAACATCCGCACGGACACCTCGCTGCTCAAGCTCTCCGACCTCGTCCACGAACGCAGCCGGAAGAACAAGGACCTGGACGACTCGAACGCGGCCCTGCGCGGCGACGTCGAGTCCCTCGCCCAGAGCGACGGCGGCGGCAGCAGGGGCCAGGACGAGAAGCTGTCCGGCCTGGAGGACAGCGCCGGCACCCGGCCGCTCAAGGGCAAGGCCGTCACCGTCACCCTCAACGACGCCCCGCCCAATGCCACCGCGAAACTCCCCGGCTACCCCGAGCCGCAGCCCGACTACCTGGTCATCCACCAGCAGGACCTCCAGGCCGTCGTCAACGCGCTGTGGAACGGCGGCGCCAAGGGCATCAAGGTCATGGACCAGCGGCTGATCTCCACCAGCGCCGTGCGCTGCGTGGGCAACACCCTGATCCTCCAGGGCCGTGTCTACTCGCCGCCGTACAAGATCACTGCGGTCGGAGACCCGGGCAGGCTGCAGAAGGCCCTCGCGGACTCCCCGGCGATCCAGAACTACATGGTCTACGTGAACGTCTACGGCCTCGGCTGGAAGGTCACCGAGGACGGCACGACGACCCTGCCCGGCTACAACGGCGCCGTGGATCTGCACTACGCCGAGCCGGTGGCGTAGCCGTCCGGTGTGATCCGCTCCAGAAGGCCCCGAACCGAAGGCATCGCGCCGTTAGTCTGGTGCGGTACGGCGTGAATCCGGTGCCGTGGGGAGACGGAAGGGACGGCATGTACGGCTGGATCTGGCGGCATCTGCCGGGCAACGCGTGGCTGAAGGCGCTGATCTCACTGGTGCTGGTCCTGGCCGTGGTCTACGTCCTGTTCCAGTACGTCTTCCCGTGGGCCGAGCCGCTGCTTCCCTTCAACGATGTGACGGTGGACAACCAGTGAGTGCGCGGATTCTCGTCGTCGACAACTACGACAGCTTCGTCTTCAACCTGGTCCAGTACCTCTACCAGCTGGGCGCCGAGTGCGAGGTGCTGCGCAACGACGAGGTGTCGACGGCGCACGCCCAGGACCGCTTCGACGGCGTGCTGCTCTCCCCCGGCCCCGGTACGCCCGAGCAGGCCGGGGTGTGCGTGGAGATGGTCCGGCACTGCGCCGCCACCGGTGTCCCCGTCTTCGGTGTCTGTCTGGGCATGCAGTCCATGCAGGTGGCGTACGGCGGGGTGGTGGACCGGGCGCCCGAGCTGCTGCACGGCAAGACCTCGCCGGTCGAGCACACCGGCAAGGGCGTCTTCGCCGGGCTGCCCTCCCCCTTCACCGCGACCCGCTACCACTCGCTGGCCGCCGAGCCCGCGACCGTCCCGGCCGAGCTGGAGGTCACCGCCCGTACGCCCGACGGCATCATCATGGGCCTGCGCCACCGGGAACTGCCGGTGGAGGGCGTGCAGTTCCATCCCGAGTCGGTGCTGACCGAGCACGGGCACCGGATGCTGGCCAACTGGCTGGTGGAGTGCGGCGACACGGGTGCCGTGGCGAGGTCGGCGGGGCTCGCCCCGGTGGTGGGCAGGGCCACGGCGTGACCGCGCTGCGCCCCGAGCGCGAGTCCGGCGCCGACCGCTACGGCACGGAGGCCCCCGCGGCTTCCGGGGACCCGTACGCGGCGGCGCCGTACGACTCCCGCGGCTCGGTGGCGCCGTGCGACGCCCACGGCTCCTCGCCCCTCCCGTACCCGCCGCCCGCCGACGACGAGACGGTGGCGCTGCGGGTCGCCGATGCGGCGGGGGCGGCGGCCGGGGGGCGCGGGCGTTCCCCGGGTTCTGCGGGCCTGTCCGGCTCCGGAGCGGCCGGCGTGCCGTACGAGGGCCGTGCGGCCCGCAGGAAGGCCGCCAGGAGCCGTCACAGCCGTCACAGCCGCCGCCGGGGGACCGGGGCGGCGGCCGGATCCTCCCCGGAGGGCGGCGGGGCGTCCGCGCCGCTCTCGCGGGTGGAGGCCCGTCGGCGGGCGCGGGCGAGCAGGCCCGGGCCGGGTGTCGTCATCAGCCGGCTCGTCGGTGAGCTGTTCATCACCACGGGTGTGGTGATGCTGCTGTTCGTCACCTACCAGCTGTGGTGGACGAACATCCGCGCGCACGCGCAGGCGGGCAGCGAGGCGCACCAGTTGCAGGACGACTGGGCGAGCGGCAGGCGCAACCCGGGGACGTTCGAGCCGGGGCAGGGCTTCGCCATCCTGCACATTCCCGCGCTGGACGTGGTGGTGCCGATCGCGGAGGGCACCAGCAAGACGAAGGTGCTGGACAAGGGGATGGTCGGGCACTACGGCAAGGGTGACTTCGACACGGCGATGCCGGACGCGAGGACGGGCAACTTCGGACTGGCCGGTCACCGCAACACGCACGGGGAGCCGTTCCGGTACATCAACCGGCTCAGGCCGGGCGACCCGATCGTGGTGGAGACGCAGGACGCGTACTACGTCTACAAGACGACGTCGATGCTGCCGGTGACCTCGCCGGGCAACACCGCCGTCCTGAACCCGGTCCCCAGGGGTTCGGGTTTCACCGGGCCGGGCCGCTACATCACGCTCACCACCTGCACACCGGAGTTCACCAGCAAGTACCGCTTGATCGTCTGGGGCAGGATGGTCGAGGAACGGCCGCGCAGCAAGGGCAAGCCGGATGCGCTCGTCAGTTAAAGAGCAGAGGGAACAGTGGCAGCGACCGCGGACGACACCGCAGAGCACACCGGGGACGGCCCCGCACCGCGCCGGCGCCGCCGCGGCACGGGCCGGCTGGCCCTGGCCGTCAGCGTGTTCGGCGAACTCCTCATCACGGCGGGGGTGGTCCTCGGCCTGTTCGTCGTCTACTCCCTGTGGTGGACGAACGTCATAGCGGACCGCAAGGCCGACCGGCAGGGCGACAGGATCCGTGACCAGTGGGCGCACTCCGCCCCCGGCGGTCCCGGCGCGCTGGACACGAAGGACGGCATCGGGTTCCTGCACGTGCCGTCCATGCACAACGGCGAGGTCCTGGTGAAGAAGGGCACCTCGACGGACGTCCTGAACGACGGTGTGGCCGGCTACTACGTGGACCCGGTCAAGGCGGCGCTGCCGGAGACCGGCAAGGAGGGCAACTTCACCCTCGCCGCCCACCGGGACGGGCACGGCGCGAAGTTCCACAACATCGAGAAGGTGGAGAAGGGCGACCCGATCGTCTTCGAGACCCGGGACAAGTGGTACGTCTACAAGGTCTACGGCATCCTCCCGGAGACGTCGAAGTTCAACGTCGACGTCCTCGCGCAGGTCCCGAAGGAGTCGGGGGTGCGGAAGCCGGGCCACTACATCACGCTGACCACCTGCACGCCCGTGTACACCTCCCGCTACCGGTACGTGGTGTGGGGGGAGCTGGTGCGGGTGCAGAAGGTGGACAGCGGGCGGACGCCTCCGGCGGAGCTGCGCTGAGGCAGGAGAGCGTGCGGGAGGGCTTCGTGCTCTAGCATGGCGAAGGCCCGAAGCCGCATGTTAGGGATGCGACTTCGGGCCGTGTGCTGCCGCCTGTGGGCTCTACTTCAGGACGGTGAGCATGTCACCCGCGTCCCACTTCTCGAGCAGGGTGCGGTGCACGGCGGTGATTCCGGCCTCGTCCGCGATGCTCAGGGCCTCCGGTGTGAAGCGGCACGTCGCGACGTAGAGAGCCACGTCCGAGGCGTACAGGACCCTGGCGGACCCGACGAATTTCTGCAGTTCCGGGCTGGTGATCCGCAGGTGGGGCGCGAACCTCTTGCACTGGACGACGAGCCGCCGGCCGTCGGCCGTGAAGCCGGTGATGTCGACGCCCCGGTCTCCGTGGCGCCCCAGGACGACGACGTCCGTGCAGCCGTCGCGGCGCAGGAGCGCGGCGATGTGGTGCTCGAACTCGCGGCCGGTCATGGCGTCCATGGCGGCCATGACTCCGGCGAGGGGACGGTTCGGGAGGGGGCTCTCCAGCCGGCGCAGGCGGTTGTGGTGCTGCCGCAGCCGCCGCTCGATGTGCTGGACGCCTGTGCGCAGGGCGATCAGTTCCCGGTGGTGCTCCCCCGAGGTCTCGATCAGGGCGTTGAACATGGGCACGACGGTCTTGCCGAGGATGTGGCTGATGCGCTGGTCGATGCGGTCGTCGAGGGAGATCACGTCCGGCTGCGGTGAGTTTTCCACAGGCTGTGTGCGGGCCAGGTACTCCATGTCGAGGAGATAGGTGCGTACCTGACGGGCGACGTCGCTGTCGCGGAGGAGCATGGCGACGTTGAGGACGGCTCGGCGGGAGTAGATGGTGAGGCTCCGACGTGCTTGTGGATAACCCACCGTCGAGAGTGACATGTTGTCACTCTCGAATTTCCGCAGGTCAGGGCCTCGCAGGACTACCAAGCCGTTGGCTTGCAACTCTTCGCGGTGGCGCTTGGCCAGCTGACGGACGACTTCGACGGTGACATCGAAGTACGCCGCCACCATCGCCGTCGTCACATGCATCCCGTCCGGGAGCAGCGACAGGGCCTTGACCCGGTCGAGTACGTCCGTGCGGTCCATGACGCTGTGGCGCAGGGTCCTGGATTCCAGGAGTGCGGAGTCGGTGATCACTGTCTGCCCTTCTGTCGTGTGCCGGCCGCATGGCCAGGGCAGAGCGTTGCGGGTCCCCACCCCACCGGATCAACGAGGGGCCGGGGGCGAAGTCACGTGCGGAGTGCGTGCGGGTGTGCGACGGGGCCCCGGCTGCTCTCGGGTGAGAGCAGCCGGGGCCCCGGGGTGTCACGGGCCGCCGGTGGTGCGGCCGGGCGGGCGGTCAGCCGAAGAGGCCGCCGGGGCCGCCGCCTCCGTGGCCGCCCCCGTTGTTGTCGCCGCCGTTCCCGCCGCCCCCGCCGATCGTCGTCAGCGTGATCTGGGTGCCGGCCGGGTCGTCGACCTGCTGGCCGGGCTGCGGGTCCTGCTTGAGGACGAAGGCGTTGTCGTCGCCCCCGCTGCCGGCGAACTGGATGTTGGTGAAGCCGGCCGCGGTGAGGATCTGCTTGGCCTCCGCCACCTTCTTGCCCTGCACCTGCGGCACCTGGGTCTTCTGCTGGACCTGCTTGCCGACCTGGATCGTCACCTTGGAGCCCTTGTCGACCTGCTGGCCGGGGCCCGGGACGGTGTTGATGACCTTGCCCGCCTGGTTGGGGTCGCTGTTGTCCACCTCGACGCAGTCGCCGTCGAGGTTGTTCGCCTGCATCTGCTGCTTGGCGTCGTCACAGCTGCGGCCGACGACCTGGGGGACGGTGGCCTTCGCGACGGCCTTGGCGACCGTCAGGGTGATGGTCGAGCCCTTCTGGACTTCCTTGTCGCCGCTCGGGTCCTGGCTGATGACGACGTTCTCGGGCCGGTCGGACTCCTGCTCCTGCTTCTCGACCTTGAGGCCCTTGTCGGTCAGCTGCGACTGGGCGGTGTCGAAGCTGAGGCCGGTGACGTCCGGCACGAGCACCTTCGGCGCTCCCGTCGACAGCACCAGGTTGACCGTCTCGCCCTTCTTGATGTCGCTCTTGGGCGCGGGGTCCTGGGAGCAGACGCGGCCCTTGGGCTGGTCCTCGCACTCCTTCTCGGTGAAGGCCGTCTTCAGGCTGACGTTGTCCGCGGAGTTCTGGGCGTCCTGCTTGGTCTGGCCCACGAAGTTCGGCGTGGCCACCGTGTCGCTGCCGGAGCTGTGACCGGTGGTGACGTATTTGCCGATCAGGATGGCGCCGACCAGGACCAGGATGCCGGCGACGACCAGGAGGATCGTCGAGGTGTGGGACTTCTTCGGCTGCTGGCGGCGCCGGTCGGGGCGGTCGTCGTAGCCGTAGCCGCCGTCGTCCGGGTTCATGGGCGGCAGCATCGTCGTGGCGGGGGCGCCCGGGTCGGAGCGCAGGGCCGTGGTCGGCTGGTCGTCGGGGTAGGCGCCGTAGCCGACCGCGCCCATGGCGGCGGTGGCGGCGACGGGCTGGCCGTCGAGGCAGGCCTCGATGTCGGCGCGCATCTCGTCGGCCGACTGGTAGCGGTAGTCCGGGTCCTTGACCAGGGCGCGCAGCACGATCGCGTCCATCTCGGGCGTGATCTCGGGGTCGAAGACGCTCGGCGGCTGGGGGTCCTCGCGGACGTGCTGGTAGGCCACCGCGACGGGGGAGTCGCCGACGAACGGCGGCCGGACGGTGAGCAGCTCGTACAGCAGGCAGCCGGTGGAGTAGAGGTCGGAGCGTGCGTCGACCTGTTCGCCCTTGGCCTGCTCCGGGGAGAGGTACTGGGCGGTGCCGATGACGGCGGCGGTCTGGGTCATGGTCATGCCGGAGTCGCCCATGGCGCGGGCGATGCCGAAGTCCATGACCTTGACCTGGCCGTTGCGGGTCAGCATGACGTTGGCCGGTTTGATGTCCCGGTGGACGATGCCGCTGCGGTGGGCGTACTCCAGGCCCTGGAGGATGCCGATGGTCATCTCCATGGCCCGCTCGGGCAGCAGTTTGCGCCCGCTGTGCAGCAGCTCGCGGAGGGTGGACCCGTCGACGTACTCCATCACGATGTACGGGATCGAGACCCCGTCGATGTAGTCCTCGCCCGTGTCGTAGACCGCGACGATCGCGGGATGGTTGAGCGAGGCGGCCGACTGGGCCTCCCGGCGGAACCGGGCCTGGAAGGAAGGGTCGCGCGCCAGGTCGGCGCGCAGCGTCTTCACCGCCACGGTGCGGCCCAGGCGGGTGTCATGCGCGAGGTACACCTCCGCCATGCCACCACGGCCGAGCACCTGGCCCAGCTCGTACCGGCCGCCGAGGCGACGCGGCTCTTCCATAGCTACCTACCAGCCCTCTCCGTCGGTCCCGGCGGGCACGGCTTGTGCCGCCGGAGCTTCCGTCCGGGCCTACCGTACCCGGCTCGTTCTGTGGGACCCGGCCAAGCCCGTCACCCGATACAGGACCGGTATCGCACCATGCACCGTTGTGAAGGGGTCGTGACGGAGATCACCTCTTGGAGTTGATGACCGCCTGCATGACGCTCTTCGCGATCGGGGCCGCGAGGCCGCCGCCGGAGATCTCCTCGCGATTGGCCTGCTCGTCCTCGACGACCGCGGCGACCGCGACGGGCGAGCTGCCGTCGCTGGTCTTGGCGTAGGAGATGAACCACGCGTACGGCTTCTCGCTGTTGTCGACGCCGTGCTGGGCGGTACCGGTCTTGCCGCCGACGGTGACGCCGCTGATCTGGGCGTTCTTGCCGGTGCCCTCCTTGACGACCGTCTCCATCATCGACTGGAGGATCTGGGCGTTCTTCGAGGACAGCGGCCGGCTCAGTTCCTCCGGCTGGGTCTGCTCCAGGGTGTCGAGGTTCGGCGACTGGAGCTTGTCGACCATGTACGGCTTCATCAGCTTGCCGTCGTTGGCGACCGCCGAGACGACCATGGCCATCTGCAGCGGGGTGGCGGCGGTGTTGAACTGGCCGATGGAGGACTGGGCGACCTGCGAGGGCTCCATGTTGTCGGAGAACACCGAGGCGTTGGCGCGGACCGGGGTGTACTGCTCGCTGGTGAAGCCGAACTTCTTGGCCTCCTCCAGCATCTTCTTGTTGCCGAGGTCCGCGCCGATCTTGCCGAAGACGGTGTTGCAGGACCAGCGCAGTGCCACCCGCATGGTGGCGTTCTTGCAGGGGATGCTGCCTTCGTTGGGCAGCGGGGTGCTGGTGCCCGGCATGATCCACGGGTCGGGGGAGTTCGTGGGCTGGTCGGCCGAGGTGTACTTGCCGTTCTCCAGCGCCGCGGCGGCGGTGACCACCTTGAAGGTGGAGCCGGGCGGGTAGGTCTCGCGCAGTGCCCGGTTCAGCGTCGGGTCGTCCGGGTCGTTCTCCTTGAGGAGCTTGTTGCGGGCCTTGCCGTCGGCGGCGGAGGTGCCGGCGAAGGAGCCGGGGTCGTAGGACGGGTAGGAGGCCAGCGCGAGGATCTTGCCCGTGGCGGGTTCGAGGGCGACGACGGCGCCCTTGCCGCGCTTCTTGAGCCCGTTGTACGCGGCCTTCTGCGCGGCCGCGTTGAGTGTGGTGACGACGTTGCCGCCCTGCTTCGGCTTGCCCGTGATCATGTCCAGGGTGTTGCGGAAGAAGAGCCGGTCGTCGTTGCCGGTGAGGATCTTGTCGTCGAGGTTCTCCAGCTGGGTGGCGCCGAAGGCCTGCGAGGCGAAGCCGGTGACGGGCGCCCACATGGGGCCGTCCTTGTAGGTGCGCTTGTACTTGAGGTCGTCGAGCGCGTTGGTCTTGGTCTCCACGGATCCGGTGATCGGGGAGCCGTCGACGATGATGTCGCCGCGCGGGGTGGAGTAGCGGGCGATGGTGACGCGGCGGTTGTTGTCGTCGTTCTTCAGCGCGTCGGCCTTGGCGTACTGGAGCCAGTTGTCGCGGATGAGCAGCGTGAGGACCAGCAGGCCGCAGAAGATCGCGATCCGGCGCAGGGGCTTGTTCACGGTCGGACCACCTGGGTCATCTCGGCGTCGGGGTTGGCGGCGGGGGCGGGGGCCGGGCGGCGGGCGGTGTCGCTGATTCTGATCAGGATGCCGATCAGCGCCCAGTTGGCGATGACGGAGGAACCGCCGTACGCGAGGAACGGCATGGTCATACCGGTCAGCGGGATCAGGCCCATCACGCCGCCCGCCACCACGAAGACCTGGAGCGCGAAGGCGCCGGACAGGCCGACGGCGAGCAGTTTGCCGAAGGGGTCGCGGGCGGCGAGGGCGGTGCGGATGCCGCGCTCCACGATCAGGCCGTAGAGCAGCAGGATCGCCATCAGGCCGGCCAGGCCCAGTTCCTCGCCGAAGGTGGCGAGGACGAAGTCGGAGTTGGCGGCGAACCGGATGAGGTCGGAGTGGCCCTGGCCGAGGCCGGAGCCGAGGGTGCCGCCGGAGCCGAACGCCCACAGGGCCTGCTGGAGCTGTTCGGAGTGGCCCGCCACGCCCTTGTGGCTGAGGAGGTACTCGTTCATCGGGTCGAGCCAGGCCTGGACGCGCTGGTGGACGTGCGGTTCGACGCTGGCCACGCCGAACGCGCCGACCGCGGACATCAGCAGACCGAAGACGATCCAGCTGGTCCGCTCGGTGGCGACGTACAGCATGATGACGAACATTCCGAAGAACAGCAGCGAGGTGCCGAGGTCGGTCTCGAAGACCAGGATGAGGATCGAGATGACCCAGACGACCAGGATGGGTCCGAGGTCGCGGCCGCGGGGCAGGTACAGGCCCATGAAGCGGCGGCTGGCCAGGGCGAGCGCGTCCCGCTTGACCATCAGGTAGCCGGCGAAGAAGACCGCGAGGACGATCTTGGCGAACTCGCCGGGCTGGATGGAGAAGCCGCCGACGTGGATCCAGATCTTGGCGCCGTACACGGGCATGGCGAGGCCGGGGACCAGCGGCAGCAGCAGCAGGACCAGCGCGCCGACCATGGAGATGTACGTGTAGCGCTGCAGGACGCGGTGGTCCTTGAGGAAGATCAGGACCACGGCGAACAGTGCGATGCCCATCGCCGTGTAGAGGAGCTGGGTGGGCGCCTTGTCACCGGCCTGCTTGACGTACTGGAGCAGTTTCGACTGGTCCAGCCGCCAGATGATGACCAGGCCGAGGCCGTTGAGCAGGGTGGCCAGCGGGAGCAGCAGCGGGTCGGCGTAGGGGGCGAACTTGCGGACGACGAGGTGGGCGACGCCCGCCATCAGGCCCAGGCCCAGGCCGTAGCTCAGCAGGCCCGCGGGCACCTGGTTGTTGATGGCCAGGCCCACGTTGGCGTAGGCGAACACCGGGATGGCGACCGCGAAGACCAGCAGTGCCAGTTCGGTGTTGCGGCGGCTCGGTGCTCCGATGGCGCCGATCGTGGACGTGTGGTGCGTGGGCGAGTTGGTAGTACTGCTCATCGTGTGACAGGGCCTCTCACGGCTTGCCTACTGCTTACCGCACAGCGAGACGACCTTCTGCTCTTCCTCCGAGAGAGTGGGGCCGGGGCTGGATGTGGACGCGGTCGCGGTCGCGGACGTGGACGGAGACTTGGACGACGGTGACGGTGCCTGGGACGTCGACGGGTCGGGGTCCGACGGGTTCGATGTCGTCTTGGACGTGAAGGCGGCGGGGGTGGTTCCCGTGGTGGAGCCGCCGCGGTCCTTGCCCGTCTTGTCCTTGTCCGACTTGTCCTGTCCGGGTCTGGCGCCGTTCTTGGCCTCGGCGGCGCGGCGTTCGGACTCCTTGCGGCATGCGGAGGCCTGTACGGACAGCTCGTCGACCTTCTTCTGCGCCTCTTGCAGACCGCCCTCGGAGATCGTCGCCTTGACCTGCTTCTGCTGGTAGGGCGGCAGGTACTTGAGTTCGATCTCGGGGTGGTCCTTCTCCACCTCGGACAGCTTCACCCAGGCCAGGTCCTGGCTGATGCCGCGGTAGAGCGCGACGTGTTCGTCGTTGGTGCCGACGTAGTACTGGGTCTGGGTCCAGCGGTAGCCGCCGTAGAGGCCGCCGCCGATGACGGCGAGCGCGAGGACGCTGTACAGGGACACCTTCAGCCACCCGCGGCGCCGGCGGGGTTTGACGAAGTCGTCGTCGCCGTAGCCCAGGCCGTCGGTGGAGACGAAGCCGGTGGTGTCGCCGGATCCGGGCGGGCCGAACTCGCCGCCCCCGCCGCCTTGTCCGGGGACCTGGCGGCCGAGGCCGGAGGCGCGGCCGGCCGGGGTCTGCATGATGCCGTTGTCGTGCAGGTGGTGCTGGTTCTCGGCGACCGCGCCGACCACGACGGGGGTGTCGGAGAGCTGGGCGGCGAGGGTGTCGCCGGTGTCCAGGTCGAGGACGTCGGCGACGATGACGGTGATGTTGTCGGGTCCGCCGCCGCGCAGCGCGAGCTGGATCAGCTCCTGCACGGTCTCCTGCGGTCCCTGGTAGCTGGCGAGGGTCTCCTCCATCGTCTGGTGGGAGACGACGCCGGACAGGCCGTCGGAGCAGATCAGGTAGCGGTCGCCGGCGCGGACCTCGCGGACGGACAGGTCGGGTTCGACGTGCTCGCCGCTGCCGAGGGCGCGCATCAGGAGGGCGCGCTGCGGGTGGGTGCTGGCCTCCTCCTCGGTGATGCGTCCCTCGTCGACCAGGCGCTGCACCCAGGTGTGGTCCTGGGTGATCTGGGTGAGGACGCCGTCGCGCAGCAGGTAGGCGCGGGAGTCGCCGACGTGCACGAGTCCGAGGCGCTGGCCGGTCCACAGCAGGGCGGTGAGCGTGGTGCCCATGCCTTCGAGCTGGGGGTCCTCCTCGACCATGGCGCGCAGCTGGTCGTTGGCGCGCTGCACGGCCGTGCCGAGCGAGGTGAGAATGTCGGAGCCGGGGACGTCGTCGTCGAGGGGGACGATGGTGGAGATCACCTCGGAGGAGGCGACCTCGCCGGCGGCCTGGCCGCCCATGCCGTCGGCGATCGCGAGGAGCCGGGGGCCGGCGTAACCGGAGTCCTCGTTGCCCTCGCGGATCATGCCCTTGTGCGATCCGGCGGCGAAGCGCAGTGACAGACTCATGCGCACCTCGCCCGTCGGCTCGGGGTACAGCCGGTCGTGTCGAGCCACACTGCCCACCCTCCGGTCGGGAGCGCGCCGCGGCCCTGGGGGCCGGCCGCCGCCGCGTGCTCGCTCCGCTCGCGCTCATTCATGACGTAGCACTACTTCCGCAGCTCGATGACGGTCTTGCCGATGCGGATCGGCGCGCCCAGCGGGATCGGTGTGGGGGTCGTCAGCCGGGACCGGTCCAGGTAGGTGCCGTTGGTGGATCCGAGGTCCTCGACGATCCACTGGCCGTTCTGGTCCGGGTAGATCCTGGCATGGCGGCTGGAGGCGTAGTCGTCGTCCAGCACGATCGTGGAGTCGTGCGCGCGGCCCAGGGTGATGGTCTGGCCCTGCAGCGCGACGGTGGTGCCGGTGAGGGTGCCTTCGGTCACCACCAGCTTGGCGGGGGCGTTGCGGCGTCGGCCGCCGCCCTGCTGGCCACGCTGCTGCGGAGGCGCGGCGGTGGCGGCGGCCTGGCGCGCGGCCTGCCGGCCGGTCTGCTGGGGCCGGGCCGCCTCCCGGCGGGACCCCCGCTGGGTGACGCGCGTACCGAACAGGTCGCTGCGGATGACCTGCACGGCCACGATCACGAACAGCCACAGTACGGCCAGGAAACCCAGCCGCATGACCGTGAGGGTCAGCTCTGACATTGCCCCCGGTTCACCCTTCGGCTTGCCTATAGATAACGGTGGTGCTGCCCACGACGATCCGCGAGCCGTCGCGGAGCGTAGCGCGGGTGGTGTGCTGCCCGTCCACCACGATGCCGTTGGTGGAGCCGAGATCCGAGATCGTCGAGGGCGTTCCGGTCCGGATCTCACAGTGCCGGCGGGAGACGCCGGGGTCGTCGATCCGCACGTCGGCGTCGGTGCTGCGGCCCAGCACCAGCGTCGGGCGGGAGATCTGGTGGCGGGTGCCGTTGATCTCGATCCAGTAGCGGGTCCGGCCGCCGGCCGCCGGGGCCTGCGGGGGCCGGGCGGCGGCGGGCTGCGGGTAGCCGTACCCGCCGGGCGGCGGGGCCGCGGGCATGGGGGGCGCTCCCGCGGGGGGCGCTGCGGGCGGGTAGCCGTAGCCGCCCTGGGGGCCGGGGCGGCCGGGCGCGGCGGCCGGGCCGGGCGGAGGTGCCTGCGGCGGCCCCTGGGGCGCCTGCTGGCTGCTGGAGGAGGCGAGCGTACGGCTGCGCACCCGGTACAGGCCGGTGTCCAGGTCGTCCGCCTTCTCCAGGTGGACCTTGATCGGCCCCATGAAGGTGTAGCGCTGCTGCTTGGCGTAGTCGCGCACCATGCCGGCCAGCTCGTCGCCGAGCTGTCCGGAGTAGGGGCTGAGCCGCTCGTAGTCGGGCGCGCTCAGCTCCACGATGAAGTCGTTGGGTACGACCGTGCGGTCGCGGTTCCAGATCGTCGCGTTGTTGTCGCACTCGCGCTGGAGCGCGCCCGCGATCTCCACGGGCTGGACCTCGGACTTGAAGACCTTGGCGAAGGTGCCGTTGACCAAGCCTTCGAGGCGCTGCTCGAACTTCTTCAGGACTCCCATGGGGCACCTCCTCCGTCGTGGCCGTCGTTTCGGGTCTTGCCGGTGTTGCCGTTGTCGCGGGTCTTGCCGTCGTGCTGATGCGTTCTGCTTGCCTGGTACTGCTTACTGATCGTATCCACGCGCCGGTAAATCGGCTGGTTCCCCCTGTCGGCCCCGTCGACGGGTCGTCGACGCCTCTTCCTCGGCTCGTACCGCTGGGTGGTCCCCTCCGAGTGCTTCTCCGAGTGTTCCTCCGCGGCCCGTACTACTGACTTCTGCCCAGGATCGTAGAGGCGGCCACGGACCAGTGTCCCGCACCTGGCGGCGGACCCGCCCCGGCTCCTGGGGAGACGGGCCGGACCGGTACGAGGTTGATACGTGAACAGGCACGGGTTGATACGGAAGGGCACGGGGACGGGAGGCGGGCGAGCCGGGGCAGGGGAGGAAAGGGGCGGGGCGGGGGTCCGGGCGGGGCGAGCCGGGGTGGGGAACCGAGGGGCGCGGGCGGGGCGGGAGTGCCCCGGGCCTGGGCGCCTGCCCCGGGAAAGGGATGTGAATCCACCCTCCGCGACGTGCTAATGTTCTGCATGTCGGAAGGCGCCGGGCCCGAAAGGGAGCGGAGCCGGAGGACACACCCAATGCGCGGGTGGCGGAATAGGCAGACGCGCTGGATTCAGGTTCCAGTGCCCGCAAGGGCGTGGGGGTTCAACTCCCCCCTCGCGCACAGCGGAAAGCCCCGCAGGTCTCGGACCTGCGGGGCTTTCGCGTTCCCGGTGACGTTTCCCGCTCCCGACAGGGCCCTCACTCCTGTGAGGAAGGTCTCAGGAGGGGCGCGTCACCCGGCGCGCCACAGCGCGGGGACGTGGGGCGGCTCCCAGCCCGTCATGGAGGTGTGGGCCTGGACACAGGTGTAGCCGGCACCGCCGTACGTCACCCGGTCGCCCGCCGCGTAGGAGTGTCCCGGGACCCAGGTGCCGCCCGGCGGGTCGGTCGGCGGGTCGGTGGGGCCGCCGGGGCCGGGGGTCCCGGTGACGTCCAGCACGAAGTCGAACGTCCCCTCCTTGCCGCCGCCGGCGCCGCGCACGTTCATCAGCAGCGCCGCGTCGAACAGCGTGTCCGTGTTGTTGCGGGGCTCACCGGGGAAGTAGAGCTGGGTCGTGAGCACCGGCTGACCGGGCGCCTGCGCCTTGACGTGGATGTGCCGGGTGCGGCCCGGGTAGAGCCCCGGGACGATCGTGGTCAGGGAGAAGGCTCCCTTGCCGTCCGTGAACTGGTGGCCGCGCAGGGTGTACCCGGCCATGTCGTAGTTCCCGGCGTCGTCCGCCTGCCAGAAGTCCAGCAGGACCCCGGAGAGCGGCACGCAGTTGCGGCCGAAGACGTAGCCGCTGACGGTCAGCGGGGTGCCGTTGATGCCCGACGTCACCAGGTTCGTGCGCAGCGGGGAGTTCGGCTTGAAGTACGGGCCCTCGATCTGGTCGTGGGTGGGGCCGTCGCCGTCGTCGCAGGTGGGCGTCGCGGGCAGGGTGGCGCCCCGGCCCGCGGAGTCCCGGGCGAGCGCGACCGTGCCCGTGAGCAGCGGGATGGCGGCACCGGCGGCGACGGCCGCCTTCAGCAGGCTCTTGCGGCTGATCATGCGGTCCGCCGCGGGGACGGGGCCGGGCCTGGAGCTGGAGCCGGGGCCGGGGCCGGGGACGTCCGGATCGGTTGGTGTCATGGCGGGTTCCTCGGTCTCCTCGGTGGGGGAAGAAGGACGGGACGTGCATGACACGGAGCGCGCCCGCCGCGCGGGGCAGGCTGTGTTCTGGTCGGGCGGACGCGCTCCGGCGGTGATCGCGGACGACTGTAATCGCGCTGGTGACGGGCGAGGAGATACCGCCCGGCCCTCTGCATGGCGTTATGTGCGGGGGTGGGGGCGCGGGGATGGGGGCCGCGGGCGCGGGGTGGCGGGGTGCGCGGTGGCGGCGGGGCGCGGGGGTGAGGGGGGCGAGGGACGGTTGGGCGAGGGGCCGGCGGGGAGCGGCGGCCCGGCCTGGGGCAGGCGGGGGTGCGGCGGTTCGGGGTCGGCGGGGCCGGGTGGGGGTACCGGGGGCTGGGTCGGTGGGTCGGGGTGGGGGTGCGGTGGCGAGGCTGGGCGGGTGTGTGGCGGTCGGTGGCGGCCGGGGCAGGTGAGGGTGCGCGGCGGGGGCAGGGAGGGGTGCGCGGGGGCGTGCGCGGTGGGCGTGTACGGGGCGTGCGGGCCGCTGTAGCGTCGGGGCGCGCCGCATCGGCGGCGGGGCACGAACTGGAGCGGGAGGGGCGGTTGTTGATGAGCGGGGACACCGGGGCCGGGGCGGGAACGGGATCGGGTTCGGGCGGCGGGAGCGGGGAGCGTGCGGGGCGGGTGCCGGTGGTGCCCGGGTTCGCACGGTGGCCCGCCGAGGGGTCGCCCAAGGCGGAGGGCAAGGCGCTGCGCAAGCGCGTCGCGCGGTCCGCGCACGCCGTGTTCGAGACGGACCCGGGCCGGCCGGGCGCGGTCGCGGCCGTCGAGGAGTCCAACCACGGCCGGATACCCGACCTGATACCGATCCGGGTGGGGAGGATGGCGGCCACGCCGTTCGCCTTCCTGCGCGGCGCGGCGGGCCTGATGGCGTACGACCTCGCCCGTACCCCCGCGACCGGCGTCCTCGCCCAGATCTGCGGCGACGCCCACGCGGCCAACTTCGGTCTGTACGGCGACGCCCGCGGCGGCCTCGTCATCGACCTCAACGACTTCGACGAGACGGTGCGCGGCCCCTGGGAGTGGGACCTCAAGCGGCTCGCCGCCTCCCTGGTGCTCGCCGGCCGGGAGGCGGGCTGCGACGAGGACAGCTGCCGTGAGGCCGCCCAGGACGCGGTGGGCGCCTACCGGCGCACCATGCGGCTGCTGGCCCGGCTCCCCGTCCTGGACGCCTGGAACGCCATCGCCGACGAGGAACTCGTCTCCCACTCCGACGCCCACGACCTGCTCGGCACCCTGGAACGCGTCTCGGAGAAGGCGCGGGCCAACACCAGCGGGCGGTTCGCGGCCAAGTCGACCGAGCGGACCGCGGACGGCGGCCGGCGCTTCGTGGACGCCCCGCCGGTGCTGCGCCGGGTCCCGGACGCGGAGGCCGCGGCGGTGGCCGCCTCGCTGGAGCAGTACCTGGCCACGCTCTCCGAGGACCGGCTCCCGCTGCTGGCCCGGTACGCCGTGCACGACGTGGCGTTCCGGGTGGTCGGCACCGGCAGTGTGGGCACCCGGTCGTACGTGGTGCTGCTGCTGGACCACCGGGGTGAGCCGCTGGTGCTCCAGGTGAAGGAGGCCCGGCCGTCGGCGCTGCTGCCGCACCTGCCGGTGGTTTCCGGGGCCGGGGAGGCCGGTACGGCCGAGACGGCCCACGAGGGCCGGCGGGTGGTGCTCGGGCAGAAGCGGATGCAGGTGGTCAGCGACATCCTGCTGGGCTGGACGACCGTCGGCGGGCGGCCCTTCCAGGTGCGGCAGTTCCGCAACCGCAAGGGCAGCGTCGACCCCGCCGCGCTGCCCGCCGACCAGATCGACGACTACGGCCGGATGACCGGTGCGCTGCTGGCCCGCGCCCACGCGCACAGCGCCGATCCGCGGCTGATCGCCGGCTACTGCGGCAAGAACCAGGAGCTGGACGAGGCGGTCGCCGCCTTCGCCGTCGCCTACGCGGACCGTACCGAGGCGGACCACGCGGACCTGGTCGCCGCGGTGCGGACGGGAAGGGTCGCGGCCGAGATGGGCGTGTAGATCCGGCAAAGGGCACGGATCGAGATGAGGGACTGGCCCGGGAGGAGGGTGCAGGCGGGATCAGGGTGGGGGCCGGGCGGAGGGGGCAGGCCGGGGAGAGGCCTCGGTGGCGCGGGCCGCGGGTCGCCGTGGCCTACGCTGGTCGGGTGACGACCCCGGAAGCTGAGCAGGGTGGCGTTGCCGGAGCGGACCGGGCGACGTCCGAGAGTGCTGCGGCGCGGCCCGAGGAGCGGTTGGAGCGAGCCGTACGGGCCGCCGAGCAGGCGCTCATCGAGTACGAGATCGCGGTGGAGACCTTCCGGGTGGAGATCGAGAACTTCTCCCGGCTGCACCACCAGCGGCTCGGCCCGCTCTACGCCCGCCTCGAGGAACTGGAGGCCCAGATCGCCGAGGCGCGGGCCGCCCGCACCGGCGACCCCGAGGACCTGCGCACGGCGCAGGAGGCGCGGGCCCGGCTGACGCCGATCCCCGGCGTCGAGGAGCTGCTGCACGGCTGGATGGACGGGGACGGCCTGTTCCCGGAGGCCGCGGCGATGCTCACCGACCGGCCGGTGCGGCCCCCGCAGCGGGTACGGCCCAGCGAGGAGGCCCGCGGTCTCTACCGCGAGCTGGTGCGCAAGGCCCATCCCGACCTGGCCCAGGAGGAGGGCGAGCGGCAGCGCCGGGAGGAGTTCCTCACCCGGGTCAACGCCGCCTACGCCCGTGGCGACGAGAAGGAGCTGCGCGAGCTGGCCGAGGAGTGGGCCGCCGGACCGGCCCCCGCCGAGCAGGCACCGAGCCGCGCCGAGGAGCTGTACGCCCGCCTGGAGTGGCTCGCCCAGCGCAAGGAGATGCTCACGCTCTTCGCCAAGGAGCTGGAGGACAGCGCGATCGCGGCGATGCTCAGGATCGCTCCCGACGACCCCGACGGGCTGCTCGAGCAGATCGCCGGGCAACTGCGCGACGACGTGGCGCGACGGGAGTCGCAGCTCGCCGAAGTGCAGGGCGGCCTCTGAGGCCGCCGAGCCCCGGCCGGCGGCAGCCGGAACGCGGCACCGCCCGGAAAGGCCGGAACTCGGCACCGGCCGGAAAGGCCGGAACTCGGCGGCGGCCCGGCGAACCCGGCCGCGGCTCCCCGCGCGGCGACCGCTGTGCGGGGCGCGTCGGGTAGCGTCGGACCCATGCGTTTCGGAGCTGGTGTACCCACGGTGGAGGTCACGGACCTCAAGGACGGCGACTTCATGCTGGACGTCCGCGAGGACGACGAATGGCAGGCGGGACATGCCGAGGGGGCGCTGCACATCCCCATCAGCGACTTCGTCGCCCGCTACGGCGAGCTGACCGAGGCGGCGCCGCAGGACGGGCGGGTCCACGTGATCTGCCGTTCGGGCGGCCGCTCGGCCCAGGTCACGATGTACCTGGTCCAGCAGGGCATCGACGCGGTGAACGTGGACGGCGGCATGCAGGTCTGGGCCGCCTCGGGCCGGGCCGTGGTGACCGACGGGGGAGACCCGGGCCACGTCCTGTGACGGCCGGGCCGCCTGCTTCGGCGGCCGGGCTGCGCCCTGCGTTTGCCGCGATCTGACACTCGGCGGCCGGGCGGCGTCCTGCGCCTGCCGGGATCTGTCCCTCGGCGGCTGCCGACTGCCGCGCCGGTCGGACCCGCCCCTCGGCGACCGGACCACGTGCTCCGGGGGACGATCCCGTGCTCCGGGGGCCGGTCCGCCCCTTTCGCGGCCGCGGCCCGGGCCGCGGGGGCCCGGCCCGTTGTTCAGCGGTCGAAGTCCAGTTCCACCTGCTCCGTCGCGGGGTGCGACTGACACGCCAGGACGTATCCCGCGTCCGTCTCCTCCGGCTCCAGCGCGAAGTTGCGGTCCATGCGCACCTCGCCCGTGACCAGGAAGGCCCGGCAGGTCCCGCACACGCCGCCCTTGCAGGCGTACGGCGCGTCGGGCCGGTTGCGCAGCACCGTGTCCAGCAGGCTCTCCCCGTCCCGCACCGGCCACGTCCCGCCACGGCCGTCGAGCCGGACGGTGACCGTGCTGTGCGCGGGCGCCGTCGCGGACGGCACGGGCCCGGCGCCCGTACCGGCGTCCACGTGGAAGATCTCCTCGTGGACCCGGGCCCGGGGCACCCCCAGGGCGCGCAGCGCCCGCTCGGCCCCCTGCACCAGCCCGTACGGGCCGCACAGGAACCAGCCCCGCACGTCGGGCAGCGGCAGCAGCGCCGGCAGCAGCGCCGTGAGCCGCTCCTGGTCGAGGCGGCCGGAGGGCAGCCCCGCCTGCTGCTCCTCCCGGGAGAGGACCGTCACCAGGTGCAGCCGCCGCGGGTAGCGGTCCTTCAGGTCGGCGACCTCTTCCAGGAACATCGTCGACGCGGTCGTCCGGTCGCTGCGTATCAGGCAGAACCGGGCGCCGGGTTCGCGGGCCAGCAGGGTGGAGACGATGGACAGCACCGGTGTGATGCCGCTGCCGCCGACGACCGCCGCGTACAGTCCGGGGGCGGGCTCCAGCGTGAACCGGCCGGCCGGGGTCATCACCTCCAGCTCGTCCCCGACGGCGATCTCCTTCAGCGCGTACGCCGAGAAGGCACCGCCCTCCACCAGCCGCACGCCGACCCGCAGGGTCCGCGGTCCCTCGCCCGCCGGGTCGGGGGCCGGTGAGCAGATCGAGTACGTCCGCCGTACGTCGACGCCGTCGGCCACCCGGCGCAGGGCGAGATGCTGGCCCGGCGCGTGCCGGTACTCCTCGCGCAGCTCCGGCGGCACCGCGAGGGTGAGGGCGACGGAGTCCTCGGTGAGGCGGTCGACCGCTGTCACGGGCAGCCGGTGGAAGCGGGCCATCACACCTCCTTGAAGTGGTCGAACGGTTCCCGGCAGGCCAGGCAGCGGTACAGCGCCTTGCACGCGGTGGAGGAGAACCGGCTGAGCATCTCGGTGTCGGCGGATCCGCAGGAGGGGCAGCGGAGCGGCTCGGACGGCGCGGTCTCCCCGGGCGGTGTCCGGCCCGCCGGCGCGTGTTCCGCGGGGGCCAGGTGCGCTGCCGCCCCATCGGCGCGGGTTCGGGTCGGGCCGAGTTCCAGCGGGACGGACGCCGAGGGGGTGCGCACGCGCGGCGGCGCTATGCCGAACTCCCGCAGCTTGCGCCGTCCTTCGTCGGTGATGTCGTCCGTCGACCAGGCCGGGGAGAGCACCGTGCGCACGGCGACCTCCCGCATGCCGTGCTCGCGCAGCACCCGCTCGATGTCCAGGGACATGGTCTCGATCGCCGGGCAGCCGGTGTAGGTGGGGGTCAGCTCGACGTCCACCGCGTCCGTGCCGCGCAGGTGCACCGCGCGGACCACGCCCAGTTCCTCCAGGGTGAGGACGGGCAGTTCCGGGTCGGGCACCGAGCCGGCCAGGCGGAGCAGTTCGGCTTCGAGCGGGGTGGTCGTGGTCACCATGACGCCCCCGGGTGGCTGCGGTGCAGGTGCTGCATCTCGGCGAGCATCCGTCCGAACGGTTCGGTGTGCAGGCCCTGCCGGCCCGCGCCCGCCGCCCACGCCCCGGTCCGCGGGCCCTCGGGCAACGTCAGCGTGGCCCGGTCCAGTACGGCCGTCACGGATTCCAGCCAGGTGGTCTCCAGGCCGGACCAGTCGACGTCCAGGCCGGGCACCGGCTGGAACATCTCGCCGGTGAACCGCCACAGCGCGGTGAGGGCGTGGCTCATCCGCTCGTGGCTGACGTCGGTGCCGTCGCCGAGGCGCAGTGTCCACTGCTCGGCGTGGTCGCGGTGGTAAGCGACCTCTTTGACGGCCTTCCCGGCGAGCGGTGCGAACGGCCCGTCGGTCTCGGCCAGCCGGGCGTACAGCAGGTGCTGGTAGGTGGAGAAGTACAGCTGGCGGACGATCGTGTGTGCGAAGTCGCCGCCCGGCTGCTCGACGAGCTGGAGGTTGGTGAAGGCGCGCTCCTCGCGCAGGTAGGCCAGTTCGTCCTCGTCCCCGACCAGGGACAGCAGGACGCGGGCCTGACCCAGCAGGTCGAGGGCGATGTTGGCGAGGGCGACCTCCTCCTCCAGGGCGGGCGCGTGCCCGACCCACTCCCCCAGCCGGTGGGAGAGCACCAGGGCGTCGTCGCCCAGGGCCAGGGCCGCGGTGGCGGTGGCCGTGGTGGGGGCGGTGGGCGTCACAGGTGCTTCACCCCTTCCGGGATCTCGTAGAAGGTCGGGTGCCGGTAGGGCTTGTCGGCGGACGGCTCGAAGAAGGGGTCCTTCTCGTCCGGGGAGGAGGCGGTGACCGCCGCGGACGGGACGACCCAGATCGAGACGCCCTCGCCGCGCCGCGTGTACAGGTCGCGGGCGTTGCGCAGGGCCAGTTCCGCGTCCGGGGCGTGCAGGCTGCCGGCGTGGGTGTGGGACAGCCCGCGCCGGGAGCGCACGAAGACCTCCCACAGGGGCCAGTCGGTGTTCGTCATGCCTGCTCCGCTCCTGTCGTGCCGCCGTGTCCCGTCCCGCCGGCGCGCTTGGCGGCGTGGGCCGCGGCGGCCTCCCGGACCCAGGCGCCCTCGTCATGGGCCCGGCGGCGCTGGGTGATGCGCTGTTCGTTGCACGGGCCGTTGCCCTTGAGGACGTCCCAGAACTCGGTCCAGTCGATGGTGCCGAAGTCGTGGTGTCCCCGCTCCTCGTTCCACTTCAGGTCGGGGTCGGGCAGCGTGAGGCCGAGGGACTGGGCCTGGGGGACGCAGATGTCGACGAAGCGCTGGCGCAGCTCGTCGTTCGAATGGCGTTTGATCTTCCATTCCATGGACTGCGCGGAGTGCTGGGAGGCGTCGTCGGGCGGGCCGAACATCATCAGCGACGGCCACCACCAGCGGTCCACCGCGTCCTGCGCCATCGCGTGCTGCTCGGGCGTGCCCCGGCTCAGGGTGAGCAGCAGCTCGTAGCCCTGGCGCTGGTGGAAGGACTCCTCCTTGCAGATACGGACCATCGCGCGGGCGTAGGGGCCGTAGGAGCAGCGGCACAGGGGGACCTGGTTGGTGATCGCCGCGCCGTCCACCAGCCAGCCGATCGCGCCCACGTCCGCCCAGGTGAGAGTGGGGTAGTTGAAGATCGAGGAGTACTTCTGGCGGCCGCTGTGCAGCTTGTCGAGCAGTTCCTCGCGGCTGGTGCCCAGCGTTTCGGCCGCGCTGTACAGGTACAGGCCGTGTCCGGCCTCGTCCTGGACCTTGGCCAGGAGGATGGCCTTGCGGCGCAGGGACGGCGCCCGCGTGATCCAGTTGGCCTCCGGCTGCATGCCGATGATCTCGGAATGGGCGTGCTGCGCGATCTGCCGGACCAGTGACGCCCGGTAGGCGTCCGGCATCCAGTCCCTCGGCTCGATGCGCTCGTCCGCGGCCAGGGTCGCCTCGAACGCGCGCCGGCGGTCGTCGGCTCCCGCGGCGGCGCCCGGCGCATCGCCCGCCGGGGCGCCGGCCGTCTGCTGTGCGGCTGCTGTCGCCATGCGGTCCCCCTCGACCTCGGTCTGCTCCGTACTCTCCCGACCGATCGTTCGGTTCGGTGGAATTCCATGGTGCGGTCCGCCGCCGTAGGGTGTCAACCGCTGTGGACAACTGAGGGCGTGCCCTGTGGACGGAGCGGTTGGACGCCGGTCCGTCGGCGCCTGTTCGGGGCGGGTGGGCCAAGGGCGGCAGAGCGGTACGAAAGCGGACCGCGGCCGAGCGGGGGCGGGGCCGGGGGCTGTGCCGCGCGGGCGGCCCTGAGTACCGTTCCGTGCGGCGCCCGGGGCCGGGCGGCGCGGGCGGGGCGTACGCACCCGGCGTCCTCGGGGCGGCCGGCGCACGCACGTCCGGCACGGACCGGAATCAGGAGACGGGGCGGAATGGAAGCGTACGACGGGGATGCGAACGCCCCGGGCGGCCCGGACGGGCCTGTGGCACCGGGCGGGCCCGGTCCCGCGGCTGCGGCCGTCGGCGGATCCGGGGAACCGCACCCGCCGACGGAACCGGGCCGTCCGTCCGGCTCGCCGGGCCGGACCGCCGCCGTACCGGAGGGGTCGCCGGCCGCAGCGGCACCTGGAGCACCCGCGGCACCGCCCGCTCCCGCCCGGTCGGGACCGACCGGCCCGTCGGGCGCCCCGGACGCCTCCGACTCGTCCCGTCCCTCCCCGGCCGGTCCCTCCCTGTCCCCTCCCTCCCCGGCCGGTCCCTCCCTGTCCCCTCCCTCCGGTCCTTCCCTGACCTCTTCCTCCGCTCCCTCCGCTTCCTTCGCACCGGGTGGCGGCGCCGGCCGGGACGCGGGAGACGGGGACGGGGACGGGACTGTCCGCGCCGGGATCGACATCGCCGGGCTGTCCCCGCGCTACGGGATCGCCGCCCTCCTGGCGCTCGCCGTCGTGGCGGTGGTCGCCTGCGTGCACGTCGGGATGGTGTTCCTGCACGTCGCTCCGTCGAACACCCTGACGAAACAGCACGGCAAGGCCATCGACGAATGGATCTACCCGGAGTTCGAGCAGAACTGGAAGCTGTTCGCGCCCAACCCGCTGCAGCAGAACATCGCCGTGCAGGTGCGGGCCGAGACCCGCGGGCAGGACGGCAGCGGCCGCACCACCGGCTGGTACGACCTGTCGGCGCAGGACGGCCGGGCCATCGACGGCAACCTGCTGCCCAGCCACACGGAGCAGAACGAGCTGCGCCGCGGCTTCGACTTCTACGTCTCCTCGCACGACCAGCAGAACCGCCCGATCGGGCTGCGCGGCACGCTGTCGCAGCAGTACCTGCGCCGGATCGTCGTCCTGCGCCTGGACCGCGGGCAGGTGGCCGGGCCGGGCGGGGCCGTCGAACGCGTCCAGGTGCGCGTGCGCACCGCCGCCGTCCCGCCGCCCGCCTGGAGCGGGGAGAGGGCGTCGGCCACGGCCTCGTACCGCACGCTGCCCTGGTGGTCCGTCCCGGCCGGTGAGGCCGCGGGAGGTGTCGGGTGAACAGCCTCACGCTCACGGCCTCCCGGGGGATCAGCCGGGTCACCGAAGCGGCTCTGGGCCCCTGGCAGACGGCCGTGACACGCATCGGCTTCTCCGCGACCTGGCTGCTGTTCCTGCTGCGCGAGCTGCCGCACCGCCAGGAGATGTACGGCCCCGACGGGCCGTGGAACTGGGATCTCGCGCGGCGGCTGACCGACGACAACGGCGCCTTCACGGTCCTGATGTGGTTCCGCGGCCGGTTCTGGTTCGAGACCGTCTACCTGCTGGCGGTGCTCGCCGCCCTGCTGCTGATGCTGGGCTGGCGCACCCGCACGATGTCTGTGCTGTTCATGCTCGGTGTGCTCTCGCTGCAGAACCGCAGCATCTTCATGGGCGACGGCGGGGACAACGTCCTGCACCTGATGGCGGTGTACCTGGTCTTCACCCGCTGCGGGCAGGTGTGGTCGCTGGACGCGCGGCGGGCCGCACGGGCCCGGGCGGCCCGCGCGCGGGGGGAGCGGCTGCCCGACCGGGCCGGCCCCGTCCTGTGGTGCGTGCTCGGTGCGGCACTGATCGCGGTCACCGCGGCGGGCCGCGTCCAGGGCGAGTGGCTGATACCCGCGCTCCTGTGGGGCATGTGGGCGGCCCAGGGGGTGTACTGGCTGGTCGGGCGACGAGCGCGGTCGGCCGAGCCGCGCCTGCTGCTCGACGTCGTCGGCAACATCGTGCACAACGCCGCCCTGTTCGTGATCATGGCCGAGGCGTGTCTGATCTACGCGACGGCCGGCTGGTACAAGATCCAGGGGTCGCGCTGGCAGGACGGCACCGCCGTGTACTACCCGCTCCACCTGGACTACTTCTCGCCCTGGCCGGCACTGGCCGATCTGCTGTCCTCCAGCGGGACGATGATGATGCTCGTCACCTACGGGACGGTGATCGTGCAGGTCGCCTTCCCGTTCACGCTGTTCAACCGGCGGGTGAAGAACGTCCTGCTCGTGGCCATGATGACCGAGCACGCGGTGATCGCCGTCGTCCTCGGGCTGCCGTTCTTCTCGCTGGCGATGATCGCGGCGGACGCGGTGTTCCTGCCGACGCCCTTCCTGCGCAGGCTGGGCGATGCGGCGGCACGCGCGTGGGCGCGGCTGCCGCGGCGCGCGGGCCGCCCGGTGCCCGGGCAGCCGCACTCACCGGAGGAGAGCGAACCCGCCCGCGTAGGCTTCCCCGCATGAACGACCCCGTGGGCACCTGGCACCGGCTCGCCGGCGGTGCCGTCCTGCTCGACGGCTTCCACGCCCTCAAGCACGCGCTGCGCTTCGGCGCCGAGGTCCCGGTGGCGGTGGCCGCCGACCGGGCGGCGGCACTCGCCCTCGCCGACGAGCTGGCCCCCGACGTACGGGACGCCCTGGACGGTCTGCTGACCGAGGTGCCGCGGCAGACGTACGCGTCGCTCGTGCCGCGCCCGCATCCCACGGCGGTCGCCGCGCTGGCCGTACGGCCCGCTCGGGAGGCCGGACTGCGGGCGCTGGCGCACACGCCCCGCAGCGCGCCCGTCATCGTGCTGGACCAGCCGCGCAACCTGGGCAACGCCGGCGCGGTGATCCGGCTGGCGGCCGGTTTCGGCGCGACCGGCGTGGTCACCACGGGCACCCTCGACCCGTGGCACCCGACCGTGGTGCGGGGCGGGGCCGGGCTGCACTTCGCGACGGTCGTGGAGCGGCTGACCGTGCAGACGCTCCCGCCCGGCCCGCTGTTCGCGCTCGACCCGGAGGGCGAGGACATCCGCGGGCTGGAACTGCCCGACGAAGCCGTCCTCGCCTTCGGCTCCGAGCGCAGCGGGCTGACCGCCGAGCTGCGCGAGCGCACCGACCACCTGGTGGCCCTGCCGATGCGCCCCCAGGTCTCCAGTTACAACCTCGCCACCAGTGTGGCGATGACGCTGTACCACTGGAGCGCCGGCGGGGGCGCACCCGCGCGCTGAGGGGCCGGCCCCGGGAGGGCTCAGGCCTGGCGGCGGACCTCCACCACCCTGAAGCGGTTCGCCACGAACGCGCCGTCGGTGAGGGCGGCGTTGGCCGCGGGGTTGCCGCCCGAGCCGTGGAAGTCGGAGAAGGCGGCCGTCTGGTTGACGTACACCCCGCCGGTGAGGTTCAGCGAGAGCTGGGCGGCCTCCTCCAGGCAGACCTCCTGCACCGCCTGCTCGACCTCCTCGTCCGTCGTGTAGGCGCCCACCGTCATGGCGCCCTTCTCGCGGACCGTGCGCCGCAGCAGTTCCACCGCGTCGGCGGCCGAGTCGACGGCGACCGCGAAGGAGACCGGTCCGAAACACTCGCTCAGGTAGGCGGCCTCGGCGTCCGGCTTGCTGCCGTCCAGCTTCACGATCACGGGGGTGCGGACCACCGCGTCCGGGAAGTCGGGGTGGGTGACCTCGCGGGAGGCGAGGGCGACCTCGCCGAGGGCCGCGGCGGCCTCCAGGCGGGCCTTGACGTCCGGGTTGACGATCGCGCCGAGCAGCGCGTTGGCGCGGGCGTCGTCGCCGAGCAGGGCGTCGACCGCCTTCGCGAGGTCGGCGGCCACCTCGTCGTAGGACTTGGGGCCCTCGTCGGTGCGGATGCCGGCGCGGGGGATCAGCAGGTTCTGCGGGGTGGTGCACATCTGGCCGCTGTACAGGGACAGCGAGAAGGCCAGGTTGGCGAGCATCCCCTTGTAGTCGTCCGTCGACTCCACGAGCACGGTGTTGACGCCGGCCTTCTCCGTGTACACCTGGGCCTGGCGGGCGTTGGCCTCCAGCCAGTCGCCGAAGGCCGTGGAGCCGGTGTAGTCGATGATGCGGATCTCGGGGCGGGTGGCCAGTGTCCTGGCGATGCCCTCGCCGGGGCGCTCGGCGGCCAGGGCCACCAGGTTGGCGTCGAACCCGGCCTCGGCGAGCACCTCGCGGGCGGTCTTCACCGTGAGGGCGAGCGGCAGCACCGCGCGCGGGTGCGGCTTGACCAGGACCGCGTTGCCGGTGGCCAGGGAGGCGAACAGGCCCGGATAGCCGTTCCACGTCGGGAAGGTGTTGCAGCCGATGACCAGGGCGATGCCCCGGGGGACCGGGGTGAACGCCTTGGTGAGGGCGAGCGGGTCGCGCTTGCCCTGTGGCTTGGTCCACTCGGCGGTGTCCGGGGTGCGCACCTGCTCCGCGTACGCGTACGCCACCGCTTCCAGGCCGCGGTCCTGGGCGTGCGGGCCGCCCGCCTGGAACGCCATCAGGAAGGCCTGGCCGGAGGTGTGCATCACGGTGTGCGCGAACTCGTGGGTCCGCTCGGAGATCCGCTTGAGGATCTCCAGGCAGACCGCCGCGCGGGCCTCGGCGCCCGCGTCGCGCCAGGCCCGCTGCCCTGCCCTCATGGCGGGCAGCAGGACGTCGATGTCCGCGTGCGGGTAGGTCACGCCCAGGTCGATGCCGTAGGGCGAGACCTCGCCGCCCACCCAGTCGTCGGTGCCGGGCTGGCCGAGGTCGAGGCGGGTGCCCAGCAGGGCGTCGAAGGCGGCCTTGCCCGCGGCGGCGTCCAGGCTGCCGTGCTCGCCGTAGGCCTTGGGGTGCTCGGGGTGGGGCGACCAGTACGCGCGCGTGCGGATCGCCTCCAGCGCCTGGTCGAGAGTGGGCCGGTGGCGGGCGATCAGCTCGTGCGTCGTCGGTTCGGCGGCCATGCGGGACCAACTCCTTGTCTCGAGAGCTCCTCGTCGAGCTCAGACCTGGCAGAAACATGGGCAGGGACGGCCGGTCAGGGTTAGAGTAACCGAACGATCGGTCGGGACAAGGGGGTCCGCCGTATCTGTGGAGAAGTCGGGCCAGGGGGGTCCGCCGCGCCTGCGGAAAACGCCGTGCGGGAGGATCGCGCACATGACAGCACTGGACCTCAGCAGCCCCGTGGCCGTCGTCGGCACCGGCACCATGGGCCAGGGCATCGCCCAGGTCGCGCTGGTCGCGGGTCACGCCGTACGCCTGTACGACGCCGTGCCCGGGCGGGCCGCCCAGGCGGCCGCCGCGATCGGCGCCCGGCTCGACCGGCTCGTCGAGAAGGACCGCCTCACCGGGGCCGATCGGGACGCGGCCCGCGCCCGCCTGCAGCCCGCCGAAAGCCTCGCCGAGCTGGCCGACTGCTCCCTGGTCGTCGAGGCCGTACTCGAACAGCTGGACGCCAAGCAGGAGCTGCTGAAGGACCTGGAGGGCATCGTCACCGACGACTGCCTGCTCGCCACCAACACCTCCTCCCTGTCGGTCACCGCGATCGGCGGCGCGCTGCGCAACCCCGGCCGCTTCGTCGGCCTGCACTTCTTCAACCCGGCGCCGCTGATGCCGCTGGTGGAGGTCGTCTCCGGGTTCGCCACCGACGTCACGTCCGCCACGCGCGCGTACGAGACGGCCCGGGCCTGGGGCAAGACCCCGGTCGCCTGCGCCGACACCCCCGGCTTCATCGTCAACCGCATCGCCCGCCCCTTCTACGCGGAGGCGTTCGCCGTCCACGAGGGCCAGGCCGCCGATCCGGCCACCATCGACGCGGTGCTGCGCGAGTCCGGCGGGTTCAGGATGGGCGCCTTCGAGCTGACCGACCTCATCGGCCAGGACGTCAACGAGTCCGTGACGCACTCCGTGTGGCGCTCCTTCTTCCAGGACGTGCGCTTCACGCCCTCGCTCGCCCAGCGGCGCCTGGTGGAGTCGGGCCGGCTCGGCCGCAAGAGCGGCCGCGGCTGGTACGACTACGCCGACGGCGCCGAGCGCCCCGAGCCGCACACCGCCGAGCCCGCCCGGCCGCCCGCCCACGTCGTCGCCGAGGGCGACCTGGGCCCGGCGGCGGAGCTGCTCACCCTCATCCGCGAGGCGGGCATCCCCGTCCGCGAGGAGGACGAGGACCACGGCACCCGCCTGGTGCTGCCGAGCGGCGGCCAGCTGGTCCTCGCCGACGGGCAGACCTCGGTGGAGTTCCGGGACGTCGTCTACTTCGACCTGGCGCTCGACTACCGCCGCGCCACCCGCATCGCCCTGTCCGCCTCCCAGGACACCGCCCCGCAGACCCTCGCGGAGGCCACCGGCCTCTTCCAGGCGCTCGGCAAGGACGTCAGCGTCATCGGCGACGTGCCCGGCATGATCGTCGCCCGCACGGTCGCCAGGATCGTCGACCTGGCGCACGACGCCGTGGCCAAGGGCGTCGCCACCGAGGAGGACATCGACACCGCGATGCGCCTGGGCGTCAACTACCCCCTGGGCCCCTTCGAGTGGAGCCGCCGGCTCGGCCGCACCTGGGCCTACGGCCTCCTGGACGACCTGCACCTGCGCGACCCGTCCGGACGCTACGCCCCCTCGCTCGCGCTGTACCGCCACGCGTACGCCACCGACAAGCGGGAGTCCGCCTCATGACCACCGCCCGACGCGACACGTACACGCCGCAGACGCTGCTCTCGGTGGCCGTGCGGGTCTTCAACGAGCGCGGCTACGACGGCACCTCCATGGAGCACCTGTCCAAGGCGGCCGGCATCTCCAAGTCGTCGATCTACCACCACGTCGCCGGCAAGGAGGAACTGCTGCGCCGTGCGGTCACCCGGGCACTCGACGGCCTCTTCGGGATCCTCGACGAGGAGCACGCGCGCGCGGGAAGTGCCGCCGCCCGCCTGGAGTACGTCGTGCGGCGCATGGTCGAGGTGCTCATCGCCGAACTCCCCTACGTGACCCTGCTGCTGCGGGTGCGGGGCAACACCGAGACCGAGCGCTGGGCGCTGGAACGGCGCCGCGAGTTCGACCACCGGGTGGCCGCGCTGCTCAAGGCGGCGGCGGCCGAGGGCGACGTGCGCGGCGACGTGGAGGTGCGGCTCGCCACGCGACTGGTCTTCGGGATGATCAACTCGATCGTGGAGTGGTACCGGCCCGACGTGCGCGGGGCCGGCGAGCGCGAAGTGGGCGACGCGGTCGTCCGGCTGGTCTTCGGCGGGCTGCGGCAGTCCGGCTGACCCCTGGGGAGGGTGAGTACGGGGGCGGGACGGGGCGCGCCAGGGTGAGTACGGGGGCGGGACGGGGCGCGCCAGGGTGAGTACGGGGGCGGGCGAGGTGCCGGGAGGGATGAGTACGGCGTCCGATGTCCCGGCCGGCCGCCCGGTGATGAGCTGGGCGCATGCTTCGCGACGAACCGCGGCCGGGGGCCGCACACCCCACCTGGTGGAAGGCGCCGTTCGCGGCCACCGTGATCGGCCTGCCGTTCCTCGTGTGGGAGTACTGCTGGTTCTCCTCGGGTGACGGCGCCGGCTCCTTCGGCGGCATCCTCTACTGGGCGTGCGGCCTGCTGGCCCTCGCCTGGGTGCTGCCGCACCGCCGGTCCGTGCGGACCGCGCGGGTGCTGACCGCCGGCGCCGGACTGGGCTGCGCACTGCTGCCGGGGATGATGGCCGTGCTGCTGGTCGGGGCGGTGGTCGCCTCGTCCTGACGTGCCGTGCGCACCGTCACCCCTGCGGTTCGAGGTCCTCCTCCTCGAACACCAGCAGCGTGCGGGTGCTGAGCACCTCCGGGATCGCCTGGAGCCGGGTCAGCACCACCTCGCGCAGCGCCCGGTTGTCCGGCGTGTGCACCAGGAGCAGGACGTCGTAGTCTCCCCCGACCAGGGCGATGTGGGAGGCACCCGGCAGCCGGCGCAGCTGGTCGCGCACGGTGCGCCAGGAGTTCTGCACGATCTTCAGCGTAATGTACGCGGACGTGCTCTGCCCCGCGCGCTCGTGGTCGACCCGGGCGCCGAAACCGCGGATGACGCCGTCCTCGACGAGGCGGTTGATACGGGCGTAGGCGTTGGCGCGCGAGACGTGGACCCGTTCGGCGACCGACCGTATCGAGGCGCGGCCGTCCGTCTGGAGCATCCGCAGGATGTCCTGGTCGATGGCGTCGAGCGGGCGCGGCGGCGGGGCGGTGCCGACGGCGTCCTCCGGACGCTCGGCGCTCTCGCCCCCGCGTTCCGCGTTCTCCGCCCTGCGTTCCGCGCTCTCGCCCCTGCGCTCGCCGTTCTCCGTCCCTCGCCCGGCGTTGTCGGCCATTCGTTCAGACGGCATGTCCCCCCGCCTCTCCACCATGGACGTACTGCATCCATCCCAGGCTGTGGAGAACCGTTTGTCCACAGCCTGGGGCCGCCTGTAGCCAAAATGTGCCGACGACCGAACAATCGGTAGGTGGGGCGCGTCACAGCCGACGCGTCTCCCGTAGCCACTCCCACGAGGAGGTGCCCGCCATGACGGTCATGGAGCAGCGGGGTGCGTACCGGCCATCGCCGCCGCCCGCCTGGCAGCCCCGTACCGACCCCGCGCCGCTGCTGCCCGACGCGGAGCCCTACCGCGTTCTGGGCACGGAGGCGGCCGCGAAGGCCGACCCGGAGCTGCTGCACCGTCTGTACGCGCACCTGGTGCGCGGACGCCGGTACAACACGCAGGCCACCGCCCTCACCAAGCAGGGACGCCTCGCCGTCTACCCGTCCAGCACCGGCCAGGAGGCCTGCGAGGTCGCCGCGGCCCTCGCCCTCCAGGAACGCGACTGGCTCTTCCCGAGCTACCGCGACACGCTCGCCGTGGTGGCCCGCGGCGTCGACCCCGTCGAGGCCCTGACGCTGCTGCGCGGGGACTGGCACACCGGCTACGACCCGCGCGAGCACCGGATCGCCCCGCTGTCCACCCCCCTGGCCACCCAGCTCCCGCACGCCGTGGGCCTCGCCCACGCCGCCCGGCTCAAGGGCGACGACGTGGTCGCGCTGGCGATGGTCGGCGACGGCGGCACCAGCGAGGGCGACTTCCACGAGGCGCTGAACTTCGCCGCCGTCTGGCAGGCCCCGGTCGTCTTCCTGGTGCAGAACAACGGCTTCGCCATCTCCGTACCGCTCGCCAAGCAGACGGCGGCGCCCTCCCTGGCCCACAAGGCCGTCGGGTACGGCATGCCCGGCCGCCTGGTCGACGGCAACGACGCCGTCGCCGTCCACGAGGTGCTCACCGACGCCGTACGGCACGCGCGCGCGGGAGGCGGTCCGACCCTGGTCGAGGCGGTGACGTACCGGATCGACGCCCACACCAACGCCGACGACGCCACCCGCTACCGCGGCGACGCCGAGGTCGAGGCCTGGCGCGACCACGACCCGGTGAAGCTGCTGGAACGCGAGCTGTCCGGGCGCGGCCTGCTCGACGAGGACACCGTCACGGCCGTGCGCGAGGACGCCGAGGCGATGGCCGCGCGGCTGCGCGAGCGGATGAACCAGGACCCGCCGCTCGACCCCATGGACCTGTTCGCCCACGTCTACGCCGAGCCGACGCCGCAACTGCGCGAGCAGCAGGCCCTGCTGCGGGCCGAGCTGGCGGCCGAGGCGGAGGAAGGCGGGGCCCGATGACCACCGTCGCCCTCAAGCCGGCCACCATGGCGCAGGCCCTCACGCGCGCGCTGCGCGACGCCATGGCCGCCGACCCCGCCGTGCACGTCATGGGCGAGGACGTCGGCACGCTCGGCGGTGTCTTCCGCGTCACCGACGGGCTCGCCGAGGAGTTCGGCGAGGACCGCTGCACCGACACACCGCTGGCCGAGGCGGGCATCCTCGGCACCGCGGTCGGCATGGCGATGTACGGGCTGCGCCCGGTCGTCGAGATGCAGTTCGACGCGTTCGCCTACCCGTCGTTCGAGCAGCTCGCCAGCCACGTCGCGAAGATGCGCAACCGCACGCGCGGGAAGCTGCCCCTGCCGCTGACCGTCCGCATCCCCTACGGCGGCGGCATCGGCGGCGTCGAGCACCACAGCGACTCCTCCGAGGCGTACTACATGGCGACTCCGGGGCTCCATGTCGTCACGCCCGCGACCGTCGCCGACGCCTACGGGCTGCTGCGCGCCGCCATCGCCTCCGACGACCCCGTGGTCTTCCTCGAACCCAAGCGGCTGTACTGGTCGAAGGACTCCTGGAACCCGGAGGACCCGCGGCCCGTGGAGCCGATCGGCCGCGCCGTGGTGCGGCGCACCGGCCGCAGCGCCACGCTCATCACCTACGGCCCGTCCGTGCCGGTCTGCCTGGAAGCCGCCGAGGCCGCCCGCGCCGAGGGCTGGGACCTGGAGGTCGTCGACCTGCGCTCGCTGGTGCCGTTCGACGACGAGACGGTGTGCGCGTCGGTACGGCGCACCGGGCGCGCGGTCGTCGTCCACGAGTCGGGTTCCTTCGGCGGGCCGGGCGGGGAGATCGCCGCCCGCGTCACCGAACGCTGCTTCCACCACCTGGAGGCGCCGGTGCTGCGGGTGGCCGGGTTCGACGTCCCCTACCCGCCGCCCATGCTGGAGCGGCACCACCTGCCCGGCGTCGACCGGATCCTGGACGCCGTCGCGCGGCTGCAGTGGGAGGCGGAGGGCTGATGGCGCAGGTGCTGGAGTTCAGGCTCCCCGACCTCGGGGAGGGGCTCACCGAGGCGGAGATCGTCCGCTGGATGGTCGAGGTCGGCGACGTGGTCGCCGTGGACCAGCCGGTCGTCGAGGTCGAGACGGCCAAGGCGATGGTCGAGGTGCCCTGCCCCTACGGGGGCGTGGTCACCGCCCGCTTCGGCGAGGAGGGGGCCGAGCTTCCGGTGGGCGCACCCCTGCTGACCGTCGCGGTGGGGGAGTCCGCGGCGAGCCCCGGACCGGCCGCCGCGGGAGGCGCCGGCGGGAGCGCCGGCGGCTCGGGCGGCGGCAGTGACGCGGGCGGCGGCAGTGACGCGGGCGGGAGCAGTGGCCCGGGCGGGGGCGGCGGATCCGGCAACGTCCTGGTCGGGTACGGCACGGCCGAGGCCCCGGCGCGCCGCCGCAGGGTCCGGGCGGTGCCCGGCGCCACGGCCGCCGCCGGCCGGCGGCCCGCCGCTGACGGTGCGCCCGCTGCCGGCGCCCCCGGTGCCTCGCGTGCGGCTTCCGTCCCGGGCACGGCCGTGTCCGGGCGGCCGGCCGACGGCCCGGTCCCGGTGATCTCCCCGCTCGTGCGCAGACTCGCCCGGGAGCACGGACTGGACCTGCGGCAGTTGCCGGGCTCCGGCCCCGACGGGCTCATCCTGCGCTCGGACGTCGAAGCGGCCCTCAAGGCGGCCTCCACGGCCCCGGCCGCCCTCACGGGCCTGGTGGCGGACCCCACGGGCCCGTCCGCGTCCGGTACCTCCGCGTCCGGTGCCGGTCGCGCGCCCGGAGCCGTCGCCGGAACCGGCGTTCCCCTCAAGGGCGTGCGCGGGGCCGTCGCCGACAAGCTCTCCCGGAGCCGCCGCGAGATCCCCGACGCGACCTGCTGGGTGGACGCCGACGCCACGGAACTCCTGCGCGCCCGGGCGGCGATGAACGCCGCGGGCGGCCCGAAGATCTCCCTGCTCGCCCTCCTCGCCAGGATCTGCACCGCCGCGCTCGCCCGCCACCCGGAGCTGAACTCCACGGTCGACACGGAGGCCAGGGAGATCGTCCGGCTCGACCAGGTCCACCTGGGCTTCGCCGCGCAGACCGAACGCGGGCTCGTCGTACCGGTCGTACGGGACGCGCACGCGCGCGGTGCCGAGGCGCTGACGGCCGAGTTCGCCCGGCTCACCGAGGCGGCCCGCACCGGCACCCTCACACCGGGGGAACTCACCGGCGGGACCTTCACGTTGAACAACTACGGCGTGTTCGGCGTCGACGGCTCGACACCGATCATCAACCACCCCGAGGCGGCCATGCTCGGCGTCGGCCGGATCGTCCCCAGACCCTGGGTGCACGAGGGCGAACTGGCGGTCCGGCAGGTCGTCCAGCTCTCGCTCACCTTCGACCACCGGGTGTGCGACGGCGGCACGGCGGGCGGATTCCTGCGCTACGTGGCCGACTGCGTGGAACAGCCGGCGGTGCTGCTGCGCACCCTGTGAGGGCGTGCCCGCGGGGCGCGCTCCCGCCGGGCGTGTCCCCGTGACACGCGTCGGGTGACGCGCCCCCTGCGACGGCAGGTCGCCGGGCGGACAGGGGACCGCCCGTGTTCCCCGGCCCGAGGAGGAGGACATACTCGGGGGGTGACCGCCTACGAGGACCCCGGCGACCGGGACACCCCGGCCGGCGACCCGGCGCCGGACCCGGCCCATGACGCCGTCGTGCTCGCCGGTGGATCCGCGCGGCGGCTCGGCGGCGCCGACAAGCCCGGCGTACGCGTCGGCGGCCGGGCCCTGCTCGACCGGGTGCTCGGCGCCTGCGCCGACGCGCGCACCACCGTCGTCGTGGCCGACCCGCGGCCCACGGCGCGCCGCGTGCGATGGGCGCGCGAGGAACCGCCCGGCGGCGGCCCCCTCGCCGCGCTCGCCGCGGGTCTGCGGCACACCACGGCGGACCTGGTCGTCGTCCTCTCCGCGGACCTGCCGTTCCTGCGGCCCCGGACGGTACGGCGGCTGCTCACAGACCTGCGCGCGAGCCGCGCCGACGGGGCGCTGCTCACCGACGCAGACGGCCGCGACCAGCCGCTCGTGGCGGCCTACCGTGCACCCGCGCTGCGCCGGCGGCTGGCCGTGCTCACCCGCGAGAACGGCACCCTCACCGGCCTTCCGCTGCGCCGGCTGACCGCGGCGCTCGACCTCACCCGGGTCCGCGACGACGTCGCCTCTTTCGACTGCGACACCTGGGACGACATCGCCACCGCCAGAGCACGCATCAGGGAGCATGGGCACGTGCTGGATGAATGGATTTCCGCAGTCAAGGACGAGCTGGGCATCGACCTGGACGTCGACACCGGCGTACTGCTCGACCTCGCGCGCGACGCCGCCCACGGTGTGGCCCGGCCCGCGGCGCCCCTGACCACCTTCCTCGTCGGCTACGCCGCCGCCCGCGCCGGAGCCGGCCCCGAGGCGGTCGCCGAGGCCGCCCGCAAGGCCGCGGCGCTGGCCCTGCGCTGGGCGGAGGAGGACAGTGCGGGGAAGGAGCCCGACGTGGCTCCCGACGCCACGCCCGACACGCGCCCGGACGCCTGATGACGGCCCGCGGCGTGCAGGCCGGCGAGGACGCCGAGGACCTCGACGTCGAGGAGGCGCTCGCGCTCGTGAACCAGGGCACCGGCCACTTCCCCGGCGACAACCCCCACTTCCCCGGCACCCCGGCCCCCGGCATGCCCGGACCTGCCTCCGGCGGCCGCGTCTCCCCCGCCGGGCAGGGCCGGGACGCCGGGCCCGGCTCCGGCGCGGCCCCGCACGACGGTCCGCACGCCGCGCGGACCGGACCGCAGGGCCACGCGCACGCCACCCCCTGGCCCCGGGCCCGCGACATCGCGGCCCGTGCCGTCCGCGCCGCCGCCCACCGCACCGCGCTCTCGGTCCCCCTGGACACCGCCCTCGGCCTGGTCCTGGCCGAGCCCCTCGCCGCCCTCACCGACCTGCCCTCCTTCGACACCTCCGCGATGGACGGCTGGGCGGTCGCCGGGCCCGGCCCCTGGGACGTCCGCGAGGGCGGCTCTCTCGCCGGGCACGCCCAGGCCGACCCGCTGACCGACGGCGAGGCCGTGGGGATCGCGACCGGCGCGCGCATCCCGCAGGACACCACCGCGGTGCTGCGCACCGAGCACGGCCGTACGGACGCCAAGGGCAAGCTGCACTCCGTCCGCGACCTCGGCCACGGCCAGGACATCCGCCCCCGCGGCCAGGAGTGCCGCAGCGGAGAGCAGTTGCTTCCCGCCGGCACCCTGGTGACACCGGCCGTGCTGGGCCTCGCCGCGGCCGCCGGGTACGACACCCTCACCGCCGTGCCCCGGCCGCGGGCCGACGTCTTCGTCCTCGGGGACGAACTGCTCACCGAGGGCCTGCCGCACGACGGGCGGATCCGGGACGCGCTCGGACCGATGCTGCCGCCGTGGCTGCGCGCGCTCGGCGCCGAGGTGGCCTCCGTGCGCCGTATCGGCGACGACGCAAAGGCCCTGCACCGGGCGCTCACCCGGTCCGAGGCCGACCTCGTCGTCACCACCGGCGGAACCGCCGCCGGTCCCGTCGACCACCTGCGCCCCACCCTGCGCCGCATGGAGGCCGACCTGCTGGTGGACGGCGTCCGGGTCCGCCCCGGCCATCCCATGCTCCTGGCCCGCACCAAGGAGAACCAGCACCTCGTCGGCCTGCCCGGCAACCCCCTCGCCGCCGTCTCCGGTCTGCTCACGCTGGCCGAGCCGCTGCTGCGCGCCCTGGCCGCGCGTCCCGCCCCGGAGCCGTACACGATGCCGCTGCGGGACGGGGTGCACGGACATCCGGGCGACACCCGGCTCGTCCCCGTCGTCCTGCGCGGCGATCACGCGGCCCCGCTGCACTACAACGGGCCCGCCATGCTGCGCGGTGTCGCGGCGGCCGACGCCCTGGCCGTCGTACCGCCGGGTGGCCTGCGCGCCGGACAGGAGGCCGAACTGCTCGACCTGCCGTGGGCCGCCGCCGGAATCGGAGTGTGTTTCACGTGAAACTTCCGGGCCATGACGCGATCGCCCGTCAGGCGGACGAACACCTCGTGACCCATCGGGTGAAACTCCCGAGGAAACTGGTGGACCGCCCCATACGCCAGGTCGGAAAGCGACTGGCCATGGCGCTGCTGGTGCTGGTGGTGACGGTGGTGGTCGTCTACGCCGACCGTGACGGCTACCACGACAACGCCGACAGCTCCGTGGACCTCCTCGACGCGGCGTACTACGCGACGGTGACCCTCTCCACCACCGGGTACGGCGACATCACGCCCGTCAGCGACAGCGCCCGGCTCACCAACATCCTCGTCATCACGCCGCTGCGCGTGCTGTTCCTGATCATCCTCGTCGGCACCACGCTCGAAGTCCTCACCGAGCGCACCCGGGAGGAATGGCGCCTGAGCCGCTGGAGGGCCACCTTGCGCGAACACACCGTCGTCGTCGGGTTCGGTACGAAGGGGCGGTCGGCGATCCAGACCGTGTGCGCGACCGGGCTGAAGAAGCAGCAGGTCGTCGTGGTCGACCCGAGCGCGAAGGTGATCGACGCCGCCACGGCGGAGGGGTACGCGGGCATCGTCGGCGACGCCACCCGCAGCGAGGTGCTCAGACGCGCCGAGGTCCAGCGGGCGCGGCAGATCATCATCGCCACGCAGCGGGACGACACGGCGGTCCTGGTGACCCTGACGGCCCGGCAGCTCAACCGTGCCGCGAAGATCGTCGCCGCGGTGCGGGAGGAGGAGAACGCCCCGCTGCTCAAGCAGTCCGGCGCGGACGCCGTGATCACCAGCGCGAGCGCGGCGGGAAGGCTGCTGGGGCTCTCCGTGCTCAGCCCCGCCGCCGGCATGGTCATGGAGGACCTCATCCAGCAGGGCAGCGGGCTGGACATCGTCGAACGGCCCGTCATAAAGGCCGAGGCGGGACGCAGCCCGCGGGAGATCGACGACCTGGTGGTGAGCGTCGTCCGCGGCCACCGGGTCCTCGGCTACGACGACCCGGCCGCCGCCGCGCTGCAGCTGACGGACCGCCTGATCACGATCGTCCGGGCCACCCCCGGCTCGCAGGTCACCCCGGACACCCGCCCCCTGCCGCTGGACTGACCGCCGGGCCCTGGGAGCACCGCCCCGTCCGGCCGATCCGCGGCACGCGCGTGTGCCGCGCCCCGCGGCGCGGCGGCGGGCGAGGAGTAGCGTCGGCCCCATGCATGCGATCACGATTCCCGAACCCGGTGGACCCGAGGCGCTGGTGTGGGACGAGGTGCCCGATCCCGTGCCCGGCGAGGGCGAGGTGCTCGTCGAGGTGGTGGCCGGCGCCGTCAACCGGGCCGACATCATGCAGCGGCAGGGGCACTACGACCCGCCGCCCGGCGCCTCCCGCTACCCCGGCCTGGAGTGCTCCGGCCGGATCACCGCCCTCGGCCCCGGGGTGTCCGGCTGGGCGGTCGGCGACGAGGTGTGCGCGCTCCTCGCGGGCGGCGGCTACGCCGAGAAGGTCGCCGTCCCGGCCGGTCAGCTGCTGCCCGTCCCCCAGGGCGTGGACCTCGTCCAGGCGGCGGCACTGCCCGAGGTGACCTGCACCGTATGGTCGAACGTCTTCATGGTCGCCCACCTCCGCCCCGGTGAGACCCTGCTCGTGCACGGCGGCTCCAGCGGCATCGGCACCATGGCGATCCAGATGGCCAAGGCCGCGGGCGCCCGGGTCGCGGTCACGGCGGGCACCAAGGAGAAGCTGGACCACTGCGCGGAGCTGGGCGCCGAGATCCTGATCAACTACCGCGAGCAGGACTTCGTCGAGGAGATCCGCCGGGCCACGGACGGGGCCGGCGCCGACGTCATCCTGGACAACATGGGCGCCAAGTACCTGGACCGCAACGTCCGGGCGCTCGCCGTCAACGGCCGGCTCGCGATCATCGGCATGCAGGGCGGCGTCAAGGGCGAGCTGAACATCGGCGCCCTGCTGGGCAAGCGGGGCGCGATCAGCGCGACCTCGCTGCGGGCCCGCCCGCTCGAGGAGAAGGCGGCCATCGTCGCGGCCGTCCGCGAGCACGTGTGGCCGCTGCTCGCGGACGGGCACGTCCGGCCGGTCGTCGACCGGCAGGTGCCCCTGCGGGACGCCGCGTCCGCCCACCGGCTCGTGGAGGAGAGCACGCACGTCGGCAAGGTGCTGCTGGTGACCTCCTGACCCGTGCCACGCCGTCCTGCGGACCGGGCACCGACCCGGCCGCGGGCCGCACGGCCCATGTCTGGGACCCCCGGGTCCGGCCGGGACCGGGTGTCAGGACAGGAGCGCGGCGTGCTCCCGCGCGGATTCGGCGGCCCGCCGGAGCGACTGCCGTGCCGATTCCTCCGCCTGCGGTATGAGGGCGGCCATGGCCGGGTCGACCGGGGCCAGCGTCAGCTCGCGCGTGATGACCTCGACCCGCAGGCCGAGCCCGTCGCCCAGGACCTTCTCCAGGTAGTTGGTGTCGAACTCGAAGCCGGCCCGAGGCGTGCCGGGACGGTAGGAGCCGCCGCGCGAGGACGCGATCACGACGCGCTTGCCGGACGCGGGCACGCCCTCACCGAGGGTCCGCCCCACCAGGATGATCTGGTCCAGCCACGCCTTCAGGGTGGACGGCACGGTGAAGTTGTACATGGGGGCGCCGATGAGGACGACGTCGGCCTTCTCGAACTCGGTGATGAGTTCCTGGCGCAGCGGCGGCAGAGTGCCGGCGGTGACGGTGGCGGCGTCCAGGTGCGGCACGGGGTCGGCGGCCAGGTCCCGGTAGATGACGCTGCCCTGCGGGTGCGCTTCCTGCCAGGTCCTGCGGAAGGCGTCGGTGAGCTGACGGGAACCGGAGTTCTCCAGGGGGAACAGGGACGAGTCGATGTGCAGCAGGACGGCCATGGAGGAACTCCTCGGAACGGACACACGGGGGCGCGCGGAGGGAGGCGGCGGGCATGCGGAGGCACCGCCGCCGTACGTCAGCTTCATAAGCTGCTTACAGAGTCACAGTAGCTTACTTTTCAGAAGTGATTCAGGGGGTGGGCGGTAGCATGGGCGCATGGATCAGGGGCGGCATGACGCGGGACAGTGCACGGCGGTGGGCGGCGCGGTCGAACGCGTCTTCGTCCTTCTGGGCAAGCGCTGGAACGGCGTCATCCTGGCCAGCCTGATGGGCGGCCCGGGCCGGTTCGCCGAACTGCGCCGCGCCGTCAGCGGGATCAGCGAGCGCATGCTCTCCGACCGTCTCGCCGAACTCGGCGAGGCCGGCCTGGTCAGCCGCGAGGTGGACGCGGGGCCGCCCCTGCGCGTCTCCTACCGGCTCACTCCCGCGGGTGAGGCCCTCCGGCCGGCCCTCGACGAGCTGGGCACCTGGGCCGAGCAGTTCCTCGGGGTGTCCGGGCAGGACGGCTGCCCCTCCCTGCGGCAGACGGAAGCGGCGGATCCCCGCCACGGCTGAGACTCGCCCGGCCCGCGGCGGCGGGAGGTGACGGCAGGGCTCAGACCCGGCGCACCCGCAGCGCGATGAACGCCAGTCCCAGGCCGAGACCGATCAGGACCAGTCCGCTGCCGAGCGGCAGCAGCTCCAGTACCGGTCCGGTCGCGGGGCCGACGCCTGCCGCGGGCCGGGGGACCGGTGGCGTGTCCGGTGCCGAGGGCGTCGGGGAGGCGGCCGCCGGTTCCTCGGCGGCGGCCGTCGGCGTGCCGGTCGTGTCCGAGTCCGGGCCGCCGTGCCGGTCGTGTCGCGGCCGGCCGCGGTCGTCGTCCTCCCCGTCGCTTCCGTGCCGGTGGGGGTGGCCCGGTCGCTGCCGCCCCTCCCCCGCCGGGCTGCCGGCCCCGGACGGCTCCCGGGGGAGGAGGAGGGCGGCCGGGGGCGCGACGGCGGCGGCCACCGGGGAACGGGACGAGACGGGGGACGAGGAGGCGGACGGCACGGACGGCGCGTGCGAGGAGGTGCGCGACGGACCGGACGGGCGCGGCGGGGCCGGCGAGGGACCGGTGTCCGGGCGGGCCGCCGTCGCGGAGGGCGACGACGTGGGGGCGTACGGCGACGCGGACGCGGACGGCCCGTGCGCGGCGGCGCACGCCGAGGCGGGGCCGCCCGGCAGGACGACCGCGCCCAGCAGGAGCAGCGGTCCCGCGGTACGCGGTACGGCGCGCAGCCATGGAGTCACCCGGGGACCCCCTCACGGTGGCCGATCAGTGGTGCGGTGCAGGGAAGCGGTCGTTCGTGCAACAACAGTCACATCACCTGACCCGTCCGGCATTCCGGGTTCGTCCGCCAGGCCGAATCCGCTGCACAATCCGGGTATGGCGCTCCCGCACGGACTGCTGGCACTCCTGGAGGCCGGTCCCCGCTCCGTCTCCGGGCTGCGGGCCGAGTTCGAGGCCCGCACCTCGGCGGCGTGGGCGCCGGACCTCGGCGCGGTCTGCGCGGCACTCGGCCGGCTGGAACGGGACGGCCTGGTCGTCCGCGCGGCAGGGGACGCGGCCGGACGGGCGACCTACGCGCTGACCGATGCGGGCCGCGCCGAACTGCGGTCCTGGTACACGCGGCCCGTGCGGCCCGGGCCCGCCGCGCCCGGCGGCCGGCCGCCGGACGAACTGGTCACCAAGCTGGTGCTGGCCCTGGGAGCGCCCGGCGTCGACGTACGCGACATCGTCGACAGGCAGCGCCGGTACGTGTCCGAGGCGCTGCAGGACTGCGTGCGGCAGCGGGCGGAGGTCCTGGCGCGGCTGCCCGCACACGCTCAGGAGATGGCCCGGCTGCTGGTCCTGGAGCGGTCGATCTGCCGGGCGGAGGCCGAGTCCCGCTGGCTGGACCACTGCGCGGCCCGCCTGGAACGCCTGGGCCGTCCGGGGGACACCCCGGCCGCGCACACGGTGGATCACCCTCCACGGGGGGCACCGAGGAGATGACACGTACGGGTACGAGAGAATGGCAGCATGGAGATGCCGAGGAACGAACGGTCGCCGGAGAATCCGCAGATCCTGGTCGTGGGCCAGGACGGCATGGCGCTCGGGGGCGGCGGGGACGACGACTCGCGCGAGACCCCGGTCACCGAACAGGTGGAGCAGCCGGCCAAGGTCATGCGGATCGGCAGCATGATCAAGCAACTGCTCGAAGAGGTGCGTGCCGCTCCTCTCGACGAGGCCAGCCGGGCCCGGCTCAAGGAGATCCACGCCAGCTCGGTCAAGGAGCTGGAGGACGGTCTCGCGCCGGAGCTGGTCGAGGAACTGGAGCGGCTCTCGCTGCCGTTCACCGACGAGGGGACTCCCAGCGACGCGGAACTGCGCATCGCGCAGGCGCAGTTGGTGGGCTGGCTGGAAGGACTCTTCCACGGGATCCAGACGACGCTGTTCGCGCAGCAGATGGCCGCCCGGGCCCAGTTGGAGCAGATGCGCCGCGCCCTGCCGCCGGGGGTCGGCATCGAGGGCGGCGACGACCCCCGCACGGGCGGGCGCTCCGGGGGACCGTACCTGTAGGCCGTACCTCCACGCCGTACACGCGGAAGGTGACGTGAGGGCCCGGCAGCCGAGCTGCCGGGCCCTCACCCGTCAGAAAACCGTGGCCGGCCGGACCTGTCGGCCGGTGATCCGGTGATCCGGTCGCCCGGGTCCGTCCGGTCAGGACGAGGCCGGGTCGCCCGTGGACACGTTGAGCTGGATCACCGGCATCTTGTGCGGGTCGACGTCCGTGTCGGCCGCGGGGAACTGGCTCATGACCGTGTCCTGGCCGTACGTGTTCTCGTCCACGTAGTCGACCTTCAGGTGCCAGCCCACGGCCTGGAGGCACTCCTTGACCGAACCCAGGTACTTGAACTGGAAGTTCGGCACCTTGATCAGCTTCGGGTCGTTGTACGACTCCTGCGGTTCCTTGCATTCGCTCTGGCTGATCGTCTTGGAGGTGTCCGGACCGCGGTGGCCCTCGACGGCGGCCGGGGAGGAACTGGGGCTCGGGCCGGTGCTGCCGCCCCCGCCTCCGGCGGTGTCGTCCCCGTCCTTGTTCAGCAGGAGCGCGGCGATCAGGCCGACGACCGCGATCACGGCGACGGCCGCCGACGCGATGATCACCATCTTGTTGTTCCTGCCGCCGCCGGACGGGCCCCCTGCCGTGCCGGTGCCGGACGGCTGCGGGGAGATGCCGTACGGGGGCGGGGTCGAGGCCTGCTGCGGGGCGCCGTACGGGGAGGCGGCGGGCGGGGTCCGGTACCCGGTCTGCTGCTGCGGGTAGCCGTACGCCGGTGAGGGGGCGGCCGGGGCCGGGGTGCCGTACGGGTTCGGTGCCGGGGCCGGCTGGTACGGCGTCTGCACGCTGCCCGCCACCGGCGGTGCGGCGTCGACCGGCGGGAACACCGCGGAGCCGACGCCCGCGCCGCTCGGCGTCTGGGCGCCCGGCACGATGCTGGGCGGCGCCGCCTGGAAGGACGCCGCCACGCGCAGGCACTCGTCGCGCATGGACTCGGCGCTCGGGAAACGTTCGTTGGGGTTCTTCTTCAGCGCGCGGGCGACCAGCGCGTCCACCGCCGGGGGCAGCGCGCGGTTGACCGCGGACGGCGCGACCGGCTCCTCCTGTACGTGCGCGTACGCGATGGCCAGCGGCGAGTCGGCGTCGAACGGCAGCCGCCCGGTGACGAGCTGGAACAGCATGATGCCGACCGAGTACAGGTCGGAGCGCGCGTCCACGCCCCGGCCGAGCGCCTGTTCGGGCGAGAGGTACTGGGGGGTGCCGACGACCATGCCGGTCTGCGTCATCGAGGTGACCCCGGACTGCATGGCACGGGCGATGCCGAAGTCCATGACCTTGACGACGCCGCGCTTGGTCACCATCACGTTGCCCGGCTTGATGTCGCGGTGGACCAGGCCCATCTCGTGGCTGATCTCCAGCGCGGCGAGCACGTCCGCGGTGACCTTCAGGGCCTTGTCGGCGGGCATGGCGCCCTGCTGCCGCACGTCCTCGTCGAGCACGGAACCCAGCGGCCGGCCCTCGACGTACTCCATGACGATGTACGGCGTCGTCATGCCGTCGACATCGTCCTCGCCGGTGTCGAAGACGGAGACGATGTTCGTGTGCGTGAGCTTCGCCACTGCCTGGGCCTCGCGGCGGAACCGCTCGCGGAACGCGGGCTCCCGGCCCAGCTCGGTGTGGAGCGTCTTGATCGCGACGTGGCGGTCGAGCACGGAGTCGTGGGCGAGGTGCACCGAGGCCATGCCGCCCTCGCCGAGCAAGTCACGCAGCTGGTAGCGGCCGCCGGCCAGCGACCGCCCCGCGAACCGGCTCTGCGCGCCGTCCTGGCTCATCTTCTGCGTCCCCCATGTGCGCGGCGCCGGCGGCTGCTGCGCCCGCGCGATCGGCTGTCCGTCGACGGTCCCGGGACCGGACCTGACCTGACCGCGTGTCCGGTTCTCGATGATCGAAAGTGCTATTCCCGGCCAAGTCTGCCCCAGGGCACTGACACGTCAAGCTCGGTGCCCGTTCCGTGACCGTACGCGAAAGAAGCGTCGCGCAAGCGTTACAGCCGACGTACGGCCGGCCCACGGGATTTGCACGACGACGGCCGCTCGCGGTTTGATGGCCGGTCCGTCCCGGACCGGTGCCCGCGACGAACCGGGACCGGCGGCCCCCGCCGAACCTGTAGCGTGGCCGACGGAGACCGTGACAACACCGCGCACCGCGGGCAGAAACGACGGCGAGGACTGATGGCACAGACGCAGCGCGCCCAGGGCCCGTCCGACCCCGAGGCGTCTGGCGGCGGCGGTATGTCGGACGCGCCGGAGCTGTGGGGCAACGGCGGCCTGGTCGGCGACGGCCGCTACCGGCTGACGCACCGGCTCGGCCGGGGCGGCATGGCCGAGGTGTTCGCAGCCGAGGACGTGCGCCTGGGGCGCACCGTCGCGGTCAAGCTGCTCCGCGCCGACCTCGCCGAGGACCCGGTCTCCAAGGCCCGCTTCACCCGCGAGGCCCAGTCGGTCGCCGGCCTCAACCACCATGCCATCGTGGCCGTGTACGACTCCGGCGAGGACTTCGTCGGCGGTCAGTCCGTGCCGTACATCGTGATGGAGCTGGTCGAGGGCCGCACCATCCGTGACCTGCTGCTCAACGCCGAGGCGCCGGGCCCCGAGCAGGCGCTGATCATCGTCTCCGGTGTCCTGGAGGCCCTCGCCTACTCGCACCAGCACGGCATCGTGCACCGCGACATCAAGCCCGCCAACGTCATCATCACCGACAACGGTGCCGTGAAGGTGATGGACTTCGGCATCGCCCGCGCCCTGCACGGCGCGTCCACGACGATGACGCAGACCGGCATGGTCATGGGCACCCCGCAGTACCTCTCCCCCGAGCAGGCGCTGGGCAAGGCGGTCGACCACCGTTCCGACCTGTACGCCACCGGCTGCCTGCTGTACGAACTCCTCGCGCTGCGGCCCCCGTTCACCGGCGAGACCCCGCTGTCGGTGGTCTACCAGCACGTGCAGGACCTGCCGGTGCCGCCGTCGGCGACCTCGGAGGGCGCCTGCCCGCCCGAACTCGACGGCCTGGTCATGCGGTCGCTCGCCAAGGAGCCCGACGACCGTTTCCAGACGGCCGAAGAGATGCGCGGCATGGTCCAGTACGCGCTGCAGATGCTCTACGACCAGGGCGGCCACACCGGAACCTGGCACACCGGCCCGGTGGCCGCGCCCGACGGACGGCACACCCCGGCGGCCGGTTTCGCCGGCACGACGGTGATGCCGCACCACGGCGACGGCCAGGCCGGCACCACGCAGATCCCGCAGCCGATCCTGCCCGCCGGGTACGGCAACGGCGACGACGGCGGCTTCGAGGGACACGGCAACCAGGGCAGCGGCCGGGGCAAGCTGTGGATCCTCGCCGTGCTGGCCGTGATCGCCATCGCGGCGGGCGTGGCGCTGGCCCTGCACGAGACCAGCGGTAAGAGCGGTGGCGGCGGCACCGGCACCACCCAGTCGCCGTCGGCCACCCAGTCCACCCAGGACGAGCAGCCCACGTCCTCCCCGACCGACGAGTCGACCGGCCGGCCCTCGGACACGTCCACGGAGACGGGCTCGGGTTCGGGCGGCTCCGGCTGGCAGAATCCGCCCTCGCACCGGCCGTCGTGGACGCCGTCCCACTCGCCGACGGACGACACGTCCGACGAGCCGTCGGGGGAGCCCACCTCGCACGAGGTGTCCACCCCGCCGGCGCAGACGCAGTCCCCGGGCACGGGCGGCGGTCCGGGCGGTGGCGGCAGCCCGACCGAGGGGACGAACGAGGGCACCAGCAGCGGCACGGGCGACACCACCGGTACCGCGGCCGGGGCGGCCGGCGCCGGTGGCGGCGGCACCCCCTGATCACCCTTCACGCGCGCGTGGAGCCCGGACGGGCACCACGCGCGCGTGCGTGCGTCCGCCCCCTCCCGCCGGCCGGCGCCCGGCTCCCCGGGCCGTCCTGCCCCGCTTCGAGGCTCCTGCCCCTGCCTGCTCCTGCTCCGCCTGGCGGCCCGTCCTACTCCGCGAACGCCCCGCACACCGCGTCGTACTCGCGCGTCCACCACACCACCAGGGCCGAGGCGGCCGGGAACTGCGGATCGGCGCGGGTGTCGCCGCGCTCGTAGTGCCAGCGCAGCATCCAGAAATCGTTCAGACGTTCCCACCACACGCGGTGCACCGCGGCGGCCAGCTCCGAGGACGTGACCCCCGCGGCGCGCCGGTACGCGCGCGCATACGCCGTGATCTTCGGCAGGTCCAGGGTGCCGCCGGGCCGGAGGAAGAAGATCGCCGCGGCCCGTACGGTCTCCTCCGCGCGCGGCTGGACGCCGAGCCGGTCCCAGTCGACGATCGCGGCGGGCGCGTCCCCCTGGTAGAGCACGTTGTAGGGGTGGAAGTCGCCGTGCACCCAGCCGACCGGGCCGCCGGGCGGCGGCCGGCGGCCGGCGTGCTGCTCCAGGAGGGTGCGGCGCTCCAGGAGCCGGTGCCGGGCCAGCTCGTCGAAGGCGTCCGGCGGGTGGTGACGGCGGACGTGGCCGAGCAGGTCGTCGATCAGGGCGAGCGTGTCGGCCGGATCCGCGCTCCGGACGGGATGCGGGCTGGTGGCCGGGCGGGTGCGCCCCTTGGGGGGCATCACCCGCTCCAGGCAGGCGTGCACCGCGCCCAGGAGGGCGCCGAGGCGGGCGCACTGGCCGGTGGTGAGCTGGCCGCCGTGCCGGTGCCGGCCGTCGATCCACGGGTAGAGGGCGTAGGCGTGGCCGCCGATGACGGCGACCGTGCGCCCGTCCCGGCCCGCGAGCGCCGGCGCCACGGGGACCCCCAGGTCGGCGAGGCGCTGGGTGGCGCGGTGCCGGCGGGCGATCGAGGCCGGGTCGGCGGTGTCGGGGTCGAAGTGGTGCTTGAGGAAATAACGGCCGCGGGTGGTGCACAGCCGGTAACCGCGGTTGAGCAGCCCCTGATCGACCGGCTCGCAGGTGACGGCGGAACCGGCGGCGAACTGGCGCAACAGGGCACCCAGAGGGGGCGCGTGGGGCACAGAGGGTGGTACACATGAGCGCGGCACGCGCCAGATGTTAGGGCACCGGCCGGGCCTGTGAGCTGGGGCTTGTCACAGACAGTCATCGACAGTCGCTTTCGGTCACACAAGATCACCGTGCCGTTCTCCCTTCGTCCCGGTTTCGGGGCCCTGGGCCGCCCGGTGGAGTGCGTGGTCAAGAGCGGTTCCGGCCAGTCGTGAACTCTTCCCGACCAAGGGGTGACCGGGATAACGTGCCGGTGTTCCGGCCCCCTGCAAGGCTGTGACCAGCGGCTGCCCCGAACGCCCGGCGAGGTACTTGGACGTCCAAGCGGAAGATACTTGGAAATCCAAGGAAACACGCAGGTCAGGAGGGGTTTCCCAGAAATGTGGAGCACTGGGTAACGTGGCTGTTGCAGGGCGCTCGCCGGGGCACCTGTCACGCCTGTTCCCGGCCGAGTGGCACCCACCCCGTGCCCCGTGGTCCAGAACAGGTGAGCCGCACTGGCCTACCGGCAACCCCGGGGGCCGGACCGACGGAGGAGCACACGTGACCGAGGAGAGCACTGCCGCGCGCACACCGCGACGCAGCGCCGGGAGCAAGGCCGGGACGTCCGGCACGAAGGCGGCCGACGGCAAGACGGCCGGCAGCAGGACGGCCGGCGCCAGGGCGGGCCGTACGAAGGCGGCCGGCACCAAGCGCACCACCAGCACCGCCGGAACCAGCGCCGGGAAGGCCGCGGCAGCCGCCGCGAACGGCGCCGAGCCCGGCCTCGTGCAGCTGCTGACGCCCGAGGGCGAGCGCGTCGGGAACGCCGAGTACGACCGGTACGTCGCCGGCATCACCGCCGACGAACTGCGCGGCCTCTACCGCGACATGGTGCTCACCCGGCGCTTCGACGCCGAGGCGACCGCCCTGCAGCGCCAGGGCGAGCTGGGCCTGTGGGCCTCGCTGCTCGGCCAGGAGGCCGCCCAGATCGGCTCGGGGCGCGCCCTGAACGACGACGACTACGTCTTCCCGACCTACCGCGAGCACGGCGTCGCCTGGTGCCGCGGCGTCGACCCGGCCAACCTGCTCGGCATGTTCCGCGGCGTGAACAACGGCGGCTGGGACCCCAACAGCAACAACTTCCACCTGTACACGATCGTCATCGGCTCCCAGACGCTGCACGCCACGGGCTACGCGATGGGCGTCGCCAAGGACGGCGCGGACTCGGCGGTCATCGCCTACTTCGGCGACGGCGCCTCCAGCCAGGGCGACGTCGCGGAGTCCTTCACCTTCTCCGCCGTCTACAACGCCCCCGTGGTGTTCTTCTGCCAGAACAACCAGTGGGCGATCTCCGAGCCGACCGAGAAGCAGACCCGGGTGCCGCTCTACCAGCGCGCCCAGGGCTACGGCTTCCCCGGCGTGCGCGTCGACGGCAACGACGTGCTCGCCTGCCTCGCGGTCACCAAGTGGGCACTGGAGCGCGCCCGCGCCGGAGAGGGCCCGACCCTGGTCGAGGCGTACACGTACCGCATGGGTGCCCACACCACGTCCGACGACCCCACCCGCTACCGCCACGACGACGAGCGGGCCGCCTGGGAGGCGAAGGACCCGATCCTGCGCCTTCGCCGCCACCTGGAGGCCGCAAACCACGCGGACGAGGGATTCTTCGCGGAACTCGAGGCCGAGAGCGAGGCGTTGGGAAGGCGAGTGCGCGAAGCGGTCCGCGGCATGCCCGACCCGGACCACTTCGCCATCTTCGAGAACGTGTACGCGGACGGGCACGCGCTCGTCGACGAGGAGCGCGCTCAGTTCGCCGCCTACCAGGCGTCGTTCGCGGATGAAGGGGGTCACTGATGGCCGAGAAGATGGCGATGGCCAAGGCCATCAACGAGTCGCTGCGCCACGCCCTGGAGGCGGACCCCAAGGTCCTCGTCATGGGCGAGGACGTGGGCAAGCTCGGCGGCGTGTTCCGGGTGACGGACGGCCTGCAGAAGGACTTCGGCGAGAGCCGCGTCATCGACACCCCGCTGGCCGAGGCCGGCATCGTCGGCACCGCGATCGGCCTGGCCCTGCGCGGCTACCGCCCGGTGGTCGAGATCCAGTTCGACGGCTTCGTCTTCCCGGCCTACGACCAGATCGTCACCCAGCTGGCGAAGATGCACGCCCGCTCGCTGGGCAAGGTCAAGATGCCGGTCGTCGTCCGCATCCCCTACGGCGGCGGCATCGGCGCGGTCGAGCACCACTCGGAGTCCCCCGAGGCCCTCTTCGCCCACGTGGCGGGCCTGAAGATCGTCTCCCCGTCCAACGCGTCGGACGCCTACTGGATGATGCAGCAGGCCATCCAGAGCGACGACCCGGTGATCTACTTCGAGCCCAAGCGGCGCTACTGGGACAAGGCCGAGGTCGACACCGAGGCCATCCCCGCCCCGCTGCACAGGGCACAGGTCGTCCGCGAGGGCACCGACCTCACCCTGGCCGCCTACGGCCCGATGGTGAAGCTGTGCCAGGAGGCCGCCGCGGCGGCGGCCGAGGAGGGCAGGTCCCTGGAGGTCCTGGACCTGCGCTCGGTCTCCCCGCTGGACTTCGACTCGGTCCAGGCGTCGGTGGAGAAGACCCGCCGCCTGGTCGTGGTCCACGAGGCCCCGGTGTTCTTCGGCTCCGGCGCGGAGATCGCCGCCCGCATCACCGAGCGCTGCTTCTACCACCTGGAGGCCCCCGTCCTGCGGGTCGGCGGCTACCACGCGCCCTACCCGCCGGCGCGCCTGGAGGAGTCCTACCTGCCGGACCTGGACCGCGTGCTCGACGCCGTCGACCGCTCGCTGGCGTACTGAGGGAGAGGGTCGTGACGACGATGACGGATGTTGCGTCCGTACGCGAGTTCAAGATGCCGGATGTCGGCGAGGGCCTGACCGAGGCCGAGATCCTCAAGTGGTACGTCCAGCCCGGCGACACGGTCACCGACGGACAGGTGGTGTGCGAGGTCGAGACGGCCAAGGCGGCCGTGGAACTGCCCATCCCCTACGACGGCGTGGTCAGTGAGCTGCACTTCCCCGAGGGCACCACGGTCGACGTGGGCACGGCCATCATCGCGGTGGCCGTCGCGGGTGCGGCCCCCGCCGCCCCGGCCGAGGTCCCGGCCCAGGCCGCACCGGCGGCCGCGGCGCAGCCGGCCGAGGAGGAGCAGCAGCCGCAGGGCCGCCAGCCGGTCCTGGTGGGTTACGGCGTCTCGACGTCCGCCACCAAGCGCCGCCCGCGCAAGGGCGCCGGGGCCCCGGCGGACCAGGCGGCCGACGCGCTCCCCTCCGAGCTGAACGGGCACGGCGCACCGCCCGCCCCCGCCGTGCAGGACCGCCCGCTGGCCAAGCCGCCGGTGCGCAAGCTGGCCAAGGACCTCGGGGTCGACCTGACGACGGTGGTCCCGTCCGGCCCGGACGGCATCATCACGCGCGAGGACGTCCACGCGGCGGCGGCACCGGCCACCGCACCGGAACCGGTGACCGCACCCGCCCCGGCGGCCGCGCAGACCCCGGCGGTCCGGGCGGCCCCGGCGCCGGTGGCGTCCTACGACACGGCCCGCGAGACCCGCACCCCCGTCAAGGGTGTGCGCAAGGCCACGGCGGCGGCGATGGTCGGCTCCGCGTTCACCGCCCCGCACGTCACGGAGTTCGTGACGGTGGACGTCACGCGCACCATGCGGCTGGTGGAGGAGCTGAAGCAGGACAAGGAGTTCGCGGGCCTGCGCGTCAACCCGCTCCTGCTGATCGCCAAGGCCCTCCTGGTCGCCGTCAAGCGCCACCCGGACATCAACGCGTCCTGGGACGAGGCGAACCAGGAGATCGTCCTCAAGCACTATGTCAACCTGGGCATCGCCGCGGCCACCCCGCGCGGTCTGATCGTCCCCAACATCAAGGACGCCCACGCCCAGACGCTCCCGCAGCTGGCCGCGTCCCTGGGTGAGCTGGTCTCCACGGCCCGCGAGGGGAAGACCTCCCCGGCGGCGATGCAGGGCGGCACGATCACGATCACCAACGTCGGTGTCTTCGGCGTCGACACCGGCACGCCGATCCTGAACCCCGGCGAGTCCGCGATCCTGGCGGTCGGTGCGATCAAGCTCCAGCCCTGGGTCCACAAGGGCAAGGTCAAGCCCCGTCAGGTCACCACCCTCGCCCTCTCCTTCGACCACCGCCTGGTCGACGGCGAACTGGGCTCCAAGGTCCTGGCGGACGTGGCCGCGATCCTGGAACAGCCCAAGCGGCTGATCAGCTGGGCCTGACGGCCGCGATCCGCCGGTCCCCGCGTCCCCGAGGGGCCGGCCGCAGCTTCGTCCTGCGGCCGGCCCCTCCGCACGCGCCCGGCCGGGCCCGGGCCGGGCGAGCACGCGCGCGGGGGCGCCGTTCTTCGCCATGCCGCCCCGACACAGGCGTGCCGGGGCGGCATGCGCCGACAGGCGCCGATCCGGCGCACCGGCAGGGCGTCATGCCTCGGCGTCAGGGCGTCCGGGACGCGGAAGGGGCCTGCCGCTGGTGTGCAGCGGCAGGCCCCTTCGCTTCGCGGGCCGGTGTCAGTGCAGGCGCGCGAAGCCGTAGTTCAGGATGCGCGTGGCGTCCGTGGCACGCTGGTTGACGGAGGTGGAGGCCAGGACCGTGCCGATGACGGTCTTGTTGCCCTTGGTGGCGGCGAAGACGAGGCAGTACTTGGCCTCGGGGCCGGAGCCGGTCTTCACGCCGATGGCGCCGCGGTAGCTGCCGAGCAGCGTGTTGGTGTTCGTCCACGTCGCCATCGTGCGGGTGCTGCCCGTGCGGGTGATGGTCTTGGCGCGGTACGACTTCGTCTTCACGATCGAGCGGAACGTGGAGTTCCGCATCGCGCTGCTCGCGATCTTCGTCAGGTCGCGCGGCGTGGAGTAGTTGTTGCCCCGGCCGATGCCGTCGAACGAGTCGAAGTGCGTGTTCTTCAGCTTGAGGTCCTTGGCGGCGGTGTTCATCTTGCCGACGAAGGACTTCACGCGGGCGTCACGGGTCTTGCCCGAGCCGAACTTGTCGGCCAGCGCGTAGGCGGCGTCGCAGCCCGAGGGGAGCATCAGCCCGTACAGCAGCTGGCGGACGGTCACCTTGTCGCCCACGATGAGGTGGGCCTGGGAGGCGTTGTTGCGCACGACGTAGTCGCTGTACGCCTTCTGGATGGTGACCTTGGCGTCGAGGTTGAGGTTCCGCTGGGCCAGGACGACCTTGGCGGTCATGATCTTCGTGGTGGAGCCCGTGGACAGCCGGGTGTCCGCCTTCTTCGCGAACAGCGTCGAGCCGTTCGCGTTGTTCATCGCGTAACCGCCCTTCGCCGCGATCGACGGCGTGGCGACGGCCTGGGCGGGCGCCGCGGTCAAAGCTCCCGCGGCGAGCACGGCCCCGGTGGTCAGGGCGACGGCTGCGGCTCTGCGGAGGCGATTGGCCTGGATGCCGGTTTTCAAGTGAGATACCCCGATTATGTCGAATGCCCCTATGGTGCGGCCGAGTTGATAACCCGTGAAAGGGGGGCCGCGTCTATAGGACACGTAAGTAGCACAGTTGGTTGTCCACGGGGTGCGGGAAATTCCATGGAGGTGGGGGCGCCGTCCGCATACTGGACAGGGACGCGTCATGCGTACGCGTTGTATCTATGCTGTGGCCATGAGCCTGGCAGTGAAGCAGCCCCCCGCCGCCGACCGCGTGTACACCCACGTCAAGCAAGCGGTCCTGGACCGCCGTTACGAGGGCGGCACCCTCCTGACCGAGGGGGAGCTGGCCGAGGCCGTCGGCGTGTCGCGCACCCCGGTGCGCGAGGCGCTGCTGCGGCTGGAGGTCGAGGGGCTCCTCAAGCTCTACCCGAAGAAGGGAGCGCTCGTCCTTCCGGTCTCCGCCCAGGAGATCGCGGACGTCGTGGAGACCCGCCAGCTCGTGGAGGAGCACGCCGCGCGCAAGGCCGTACCCGCCCCGCCCGCACTCATCGCCCGGCTGGAGGAACTGCTGGAGCAGCAGAAGCAGCAGGTGGCGGCCGGCGACCTGACCGCGGCCTCCGTCACCGACCGCTGCTTCCACGCCGAGATCGTCCGCAGCGGCGGCAACGAGATCCTCTCCCGCCTCTACGACCAGTTGCGCGACCGTCAGCTGCGCATGGGTGTCGCCGTCATGCACGCCCACCCCGACCGGGTCGCCAAGACGCTCACCGAGCACGAGGAGATCCTCCAGGCGCTGCGGTCCGGGGACGCCGAGGCGGCCGTCGGCCTCGTCCACCGGCACGTCAGCTGGTTCTCCCACCTGGCCCGGGGTGAGGTGCGATGAGTTCCTCCTCCACCTCGACCGCACCCGTGACGCTGCCCGGGGATCCCCCGGGCGGACGGCGGGCCGCCGCCGTCTGGAGCATCGGCGTCGCCGTCTACTTCGTCGCCGTCATCTTCCGTACCTCGCTGGGCGTCGCCGGGCTCGACGCCGCCGAGCGCTTCCACGTCGGCGCCTCGGCGCTGTCCACCTTCTCGATCCTCCAGCTCCTCGTCTACGCCGGCATGCAGATACCCGTCGGCCTGCTCGTCGACCGGCTCGGCACCAAGAAGGTGCTGGGCATCGGCGTCGTGCTGTTCACGGCCGGTCAGCTCGGCTTCGCCTTCTCGCCGTCGTACGGCACGGCCCTCGCCTCCCGGGCGCTGCTCGGCTGCGGGGACGCCATGACCTTCATCAGCGTGCTGCGGCTGGGCACCCGGTGGTTCCCCGCCCGGCGCGGGCCGCTGGTCGCGCAGCTCGCGGGGCTCGTCGGCATGGCCGGCAACCTGGTCTCCACGCTGGTGCTGGCCCGGCTGCTGCACGGGCTGGGCTGGACGCAGGCGTTCGCGGGCAGCGCGCTGGCCGGCGTGGTGGTGGCCGTCCTGCTGGTCCTCTTCCTGAAGGACCACCCCGAGGGCCACGAGCCGCCGCCCGTGCCGCACCGCGGCGGCGCCTCCGTGCGCGGGCAGATCGCCGCCTCCTGGCGCGAGCCGGGGACCCGGCTCGGCATGTGGGTGCACTTCACCACCCAGTTCCCGGCGATGGTGTTCCTGCTGCTGTGGGGGCTGCCGTTCCTGGTGGAGGCGCAGGGCCTGTCGCGCGGGACGGCGGGGGAACTGCTCACCCTCGTCGTCCTGTCGAACATGGCCGTCGGCCTCGTCTACGGGCAGATCGTCGCCCGGCACCACGCGGCCCGGCTGCCGCTGGCGCTCGGCACGGTCGCGGCGACGGCGGTGATGTGGGCGGCGACCCTGCTCTACCCCGGCGAGCGGGCGCCGATGTGGCTGCTCCTGGTGCTGTGCGTGGTGCTCGGCGCCTGCGGGCCCGCCTCGATGATCGGCTTCGACTTCGCCCGGCCGGCGAACCCGGCCGAGCGGCAGGGGACCGCCTCCGGCATCACCAACATGGGCGGTTTCGTCGCCTCGATGACGACGCTCCTCGCGATCGGTGTGCTGCTGGACGCCACGGGGGACGACTACACGGTCGCCTTCTCCGCCGTGTTCGTGCTCCAGGCGCTCGGCGTCAGCCAGATCCTGCGGCTGCGCGGGCGGGCGGCCCGCAGGGAACGCGAGCGTCTGGTGGCCAGCCGGGTGGAGACGGTGCACGTGCCCGCGTGAGGCCCGGCCCGGTCCGGGCGGCGGTTCCTCAGCGCGTCACCGTGAAGTTCCGCAGGATCGCCGCCGTCAGCTCCGGGTCGCCCTCCGTCTTCACCCGGTCCGCCACCGCCTCCGGGGCGACCCGGCCGCACGCCAGGCGGACGTACGTCTCCCAGTCGAGGGTGAGGGCCGCCGCCGGGCCCAGGGCGGGTGCCGTCTCCAGGGTGCCGCGGCCCTGGATGTCGACGCGGATCGTGCGCAGGAACTCCACCGGCCCGTGCACGTCGAAGACGATCGCCGAACTGCGCGGGGCGTCCGCCCGCACCGCCACGACCTCCGGCAGCGCGTCGAGCAGGTGGTCGCGGGCGACGTACGCGCCGGGCGAGTCGAGGTTGCCGGGGCGGCCCAGGGCGGCCCGCAGGTCCTGCTCGTGCACCCAGATGTCGAACGCCCGGTAGCGCATCGACTCCTCCAGGGTGATCTCCGCGCCGAGCGGGCCGCGCACCTTGGTGCCCGGGTCCCTCGACTCGTTGCGCAGCTGGCGGTTGCGGCGGATGACCGTGTACTCCAGCTCGGACGTCATCTCCGGCGCCGTGTGGTGGCGGCGGACGTCGACCTGCATCTCCATGTAGCGCTGGTGCTCGTCGGTGACGTGGAACAGGTCGCGCGGCAGGGAGTGGATGGGGCGCGGGTCGCCGAGCGCCTCGCAGTCCATTCCGATGACGTGCGAGACGACGTCGCGCACGGACCAGCCGGGGCACGGGGTCCGCCGGTTCCACTCGCCCTCCACGAGCGGCTGCACCAGCTCGGATATCGCCTCGACGGAGTGGGTCCAGGCATCGGCGTAGGGCTGGAGGGTGGGATGCAGACTCACGGAACGGGACCCCTCGGCGGTCGGTACACGGTCAGGTTGTGGCGGCATTGCCAGTGGGGAGTGGCGGCGGTCGGCGGGCGGCTTGGGTCTCCCCCCGGACTCTCGCTCCGCTTCGAGCAGGGGGGATCCCCAAGTTACGCTGCTGTGAGGCACCCCGGCAGTGCTTTCGTGTGACGATCGTAGGCCCGCCGGGACAACTCGATTGCCAGGACGGTGGTAGTGTGCGCGCCTCGCTGATCCAGATCGCCGTGGACGAGGGCGAATCGGTCGTGTCGCGGCGGCGGCGGGCGGCCGCCCTGGTGCGCGAACAGGCCGCCGCCGACCTCGTCGTCCTGCCGGAGCTGTGGACCACCGGCGCCTTCGCCTTCGAGCGGTTCGCAGGTGACGCCGAGCCGCTGGAGGGGCCGACGTACGAGGTGATGGCCGAGGCGGCGAGCGAGGCGGGCGTGTGGCTGCACGCGGGCTCGATCCCGGAACGGGACGCCGACGGCACGCTCTACAACACCTCTCTGCTCTTCTCCCCCTCCGGCGGTCTGGCCGCCGCCTACCGCAAGATCCACCGCTTCGGCTTCGACAAGGGCGAGGCGGTGCTGATGGGCGCGGGACGCGATCTGGTGACGGTCCGGCTGCCGGACACCGTGCTGGGCGTGGCCACCTGCTACGACCTCCGTTTCCCCGAGCTGTTCCGCGGTCTCGTCGACGCGGGTGCCGAGACCCTGGTGATCCCGGCGGGCTGGCCGGAGCGCCGCCGGGCGCACTGGACGCTGCTGGCCCGCGCGCGGGCGGTGGAGAACCAGGCGTTCGTGCTCGCCTGTGGAACGGCCGGGACGCACGCCGGAGTTCCGCAGGCCGGTCACTCGATCGTGGTGGATCCGTGGGGCGAGGTGCTGGCGGAGGCCGGGCCGGGCGAGGAGGTCCTGAGCGTCGCGATCGACCCCGGCAGGGTCGCGGCGACCCGGGAGCAGTTCCCCGCCCTCAAGGACCGGGTTCTGTGAGCCGCCCGGGTCCGGGCGAGGGCGCGGGATCCTGACCCGGGCTCAGGCCTCGTCCCGTTCCTTCTCCGCCAGGTGGATCACGCACACCGCGACCGCGATCAGCAGCGCCGGGTCCGCGTCGTCCCGAACGACGTCGACGCCGTAGGTGTCCACCAGGCTCAGCCACCGGCGGGAGATCACCGCCAGCAGTTCGCCGTCGTACTCGACGGCGAACTCCCGGTCGAGGATCTTGCCGCTGACGTCCAGGCCGGTGCCGTCGACCAGGGACACCCGGTAGTGGTTGCGCAGCAGCGACAGCCGCTTGCGCCGGATCTTCGCCAGCGCCTGCCCGTCCCGCTCGATCACCATCGTCTCCCGCAGGGAGAGCATCTTCTGGTGGATGTCGATGAGGACCCGGCCCTGGGCGTCCTTCAGCTCGAAGGTGTCCCGCAGCCGCATCGCCTTGCCGTCGACGAGGAAGACCTTGGCTCCGTGCTCGTCCTCGATCCAGTAGTCGTCACCGATGCCGAGGATCCGGTCGCGTACGAGGAATCTCATGCCCTTACCGCTTCCCCGGGCGGGCCCCGGCGTACCGCGTCCGGCTGATCAGACGCCGTAGCCGTCGGTGTACCCGTCCCGGGGCCCGTGGTGGTGGCGCTCCTCCTCGACGACGGTCGTCGAGGGCGGCACCATGACGCGCCGGCGCCGGGCGATGCTGCTGAACGTCGTGACCCCGATCAGCCCGACGATCATCAGGATGACGCCGACCATGTGCAGGTTGACCCCCTGCATGTGCCAGTCGGTCGCGAACGTGAGGATGGCTCCCACGGCGATGAGGATGATGCACCCGCCGAGGCCCATGAGTGTCGCCTCCCAATCCGGTGTCAGGTCCGGTGGTTCCGGCCTGTCCGGTCCCTTCCGGTCAACTCCGGGTACCCGCAAGCGGGGTGGACATGCGGGGGGCGGCTCTCACGGGGTGTCCGCGCGGGCTCCGCGGCGGTGCGGATCCCCGGGCCCCGCGGCCGGGGCCCGGGTCCCGTCAGCCCTCCAGGAACGCCACCAGCGCGTTGGCCAGCAGGAACGGGTCGTCGGCGGCGCACAGTTCGCGGGCGCTGTGCATGGACAGGATGGCCACACCGATGTCGACGGTCCTGATGCCGTGCCGGGCCGCGGTGATCGGGCCGATCGTGGTGCCGCACGGCATGGAGTTGTTGGAGACGAAGGACTGGAAGGGGACGCCCGCCTTCTCGCAGGCCGCCGCGAACACCGCCCGGCCCGTACCGTCCGTGGCGTAGCGGTTGTTGACGTTCACCTTCAGGATCGGGCCGCCGCCCGCGCGCGGGTGGTGCGTCGGGTCGTGCCGCTCGGCGTAGTTGGGGTGCACGGCGTGGCCGGTGTCGGAGGACAGGCAGACCGTGCCCGCGAAGGCGCGCGCCCGGTCCTCGTACGACCCGCCGCGCGCGAACACCGAACGCTCCAGGACGCCGCCGAGCAGCGGGCCGTCCGCGCCGGTGTCGGACTGGGAGCCGTTCTCCTCGTGGTCGAAGGCGGCCAGCACCGGGATGTACGGCAGCTCCCGGCCCGAGGCCGCCACGGCGGCCAGGGCGGCCGTGCCCGCGTGCACGGAGAGCAGGTTGTCCATGCGGGGCCCGGCCACCAGCTCGCGGTCGCGGCCCAGGTAGGCGGGCGGCTCCACGGAGTGCGTCATCAGGTCCCAGCCGGTGACCTCGCCGGCCGGCAGGCCCGCCTCCTGTTCCAGGAAGGCGATGAGGTCGCCGTCGCGGACGTCGTCGCCGAGGCCCCACACCGGCTGGAGGTGCCGCTGCTTGTCCAGCTTGAGTCCCTCGGTGGAGACCGAGCGGTCCAGGTGGATGGCGAGCTGGGGGACGCGCAGCAGCGGGCGGTCGACGTTCACCAGGCGGGTGGAGCCGTCGCGCAGCGAGAGCCGCCCGGCCAGGCCGAGGTCCCGGTCGAGCCAGGAGTTCATCAGCGGGCCGCCGTAGATCTCCACGGCGACCTGGCGCCAGCCGTGCGCCCCGGTGTCGGGCCGCGGCTTGACGCGCAGGTTGGGCGAGTCGGTGTGGGCGCCGACGATGCGGAAGGGGGTGTGCGGGGCGGCGCCCTCGGGGACGTACCAGGCGATGACCGCGCCGCCGCGCAGCACGAACCTGCCGCCGGCCGTGCCGTCCCAGGCGTCCGTCTCGGCGACCTGCCGGAAGCCGGCCTTCTCCAGGCGCTCGGCGGCGTTCGCCACGGCGTGGTACGGCGAAGGGCTCGCCGCCAGGAAGGACATCAGGTCGTCGGTGTGGCCGCGGTCGAAGGGCCGGTTCGTACTCATGGCTTCACCTTAGAGCTGCGGACAGAAAGGGGCCCCGGGGGGCGGCGCCCGGCACGCGCCCTCGCCGCGTTGCCGCAAGGCCCTGGCAGCTCCGCCACGAGGGCCTTCCGGCGCCTTGCGATCGCACGCACCGGACACCGCCCGCTGACCGGCACCCCCTTCCGTCCGCGGCTCTCGACGACGCCGAAGGGTCCGCTCCCGGCGGCGGGAGCGGACCCTCGTACGGACGGACGGCGGGACGGCCGGGCGGACCGCCGCGAGGGCGGAATGCCGGTCTTCGGCCGGACCGCCGGGCGGGCGGAGTGCCGGTCTTTAGGCCGGACCGCCGGCGGGCGGAGTGCCGGCCGGGGGCCGGACTAGAACGCGGCCTCGTCCAGCTCCATCAGGTCCAGGTCGACGTTCTGGGCCAGCTTGCGGGCCAGGGTGACGCCGGGCAGGACGTTGGCCGCGAAGAACTTCGCCGCCGCGATCTTGCCGGTGTAGAAGGCCCGGTCCTTGGCGGAGGCGGTCTCGAGCTTCTCGGCGGCGACCGCCGCGCCCTTGAGCAGCAGGTAGCCGACGACCACGTCACCGGAGGCCATCAGCAGGCGGGTCGTGTTCAGGCCCACCTTGTAGATGTTCTTGACGTCCTGCTCGGTGGCGGCGAGGTCGGTCAGCAGCAGGCCGACGACGGCCTCCAGCTCGACGGCGGCCTTGGCCAGGTGCTCGCGGGCGCCGGCCAGCTCCTCGCCGCCGGTGCCGAGCGCCAGGAACTTCTTGATGTCCTCGGCGAGGGAGTTCAGCGCGGCGCCCTGGTTGCGGACGATCTTCCGGAAGAAGAAGTCCTGGCCCTGGATCGCGGTGGTGCCCTCGTACAGGGTGTCGATCTTGGAGTCCCGGATGTACTGCTCGACCGGGTACTCCTGGAGGAAGCCGGAGCCGCCGAAGGTCTGCAGCGACTGGGCGAGCTGCTCGTAGCCCTTCTCCGAGCCGTAGCCCTTGACGATCGGCAGGAGCAGGTCGTTCAGCGCGATCTCGGCGGAGGCGTCCTCGCCGTTCGCCTCCTTGATCTGGATCGCGTCCTGGATCGAGGCGGTGTAGAGCACCAGGGCGCGCATGCCCTCGGCGTACGCCTTCTGCGTCATCAGCGAGCGGCGCACGTCGGGGTGGTGGGTGATGGTGACCTTCGGCGCGGTCTTGTCCATGAAGTTCGCCAGGTCCGGGCCCTGGACGCGCTCCTTGGCGTACTCCAGCGCGTTGAGGTAGCCGGTGGAGAGCGTGGAGATCGCCTTCGTGCCGACCATCATGCGGGCGAACTCGATGATGCGGAACATCTGGCGGATGCCGTCGTGCTTGTCGCCGATCAGCCAGCCCTTGGCGGGGTGCCGGTCGCCGAAGGTCATTTCGCACGTGTTGGAGGCCTTCAGGCCCATCTTGTGCTCGACGTTGGTGGCGTAGACGCCGTTGCGCTCGCCCAGCGCGCCGGTCTCGAAGTCGAACTCGTACTTCGGGACGAGGAAGAGGGACAGGCCCTTGGTGCCGGGGCCGGCGCCCTCGGGACGGGCGAGCACGTAGTGGAGGATGTTCTCCGACATGTCGTGCTCACCGGAGGTGATGAAGCGCTTCACGCCCTCGATGTGCCAGGAGCCGTCCTCCTGCTGCACGGCCCTGGTGCGGCCGGCGCCCACGTCCGAGCCGGCGTCCGGCTCGGTGAGGACCATGGTGGAGCCCCACTGCTTCTCGACGGCGATCTTGGCGATGTGCTTCTGGACCTCGTTGCCCTCCTCGAAGAGGATGCCGGCGAACGCGGGGCCCGAGGAGTACATCCACACGGCCGGGTTGGCGCCCAGGACCAGCTCGGCGTAGGCCCAGATCAGCGAGCGCGGCGAGGTGGTGCCGCCGATCTCCTCGGGCAGGCCCAGGCGCCAGTACTCGGAGTCCATGAACGCCTGGTAGCTGTTCTTGAAGGACGCCGGGACGGGCGCGGTGCTGGTCTCCGGGTCGAAGACCGGCGGGTTGCGGTCGGCGTCGGCGAAGGACGCGGCCAGCTCGTTCTCGGAGAGGCGGGTCAGCTCCTCCAGGACGCTCTTGGCGGTGTCGAGGTCCATCTCCTCGAACGGGCCGGTGCCGTACACCTTGTCGCGCCCGAGCACCTCGAAGAGGTTGAACTCGATGTCACGGAGATTCGACTTGTAGTGCCCCATGGCGACGGCTCCCGTTGAGGACTCGGCGAGGCACTGGCTCCTCGCATCCGGTTCACGTACCAACTAGTAACTCCGATGATGCTACCCGTCGGTAATAAGAAGCAACCCCGGGCGGGCCATCTGTGACTCAGTAGTCTTTAGCCCATGTACGGCTACGACCAGAGCGCGGGCGCGGGTGCACAGCAGGGATACGTCCCGCCGCAGCAGCAGATGCCCACAGGCGGCGGGTACGGCCAGCAGCCGCCGCTGTACCCGGAGCCGTCCCCGCCGTCGCTGGCCGACGCGGTGCGTGCCTTCACCACCGGGCAGATGGCCGCCGAGGACTTCCAGCAGATCTTCGCCACCTCCAAGGTGTACTGCCCGCGCGGCGACACCCCCGGTTTCCTCGCGCTGCACAACACCCAGCAGCCGGTGATCCCCATGTTCACCTCCCTGAAGGAGCTGCGCCGGTACGCGGGCAAGGAGTCGAAGTACTTCGTGATCACCGGCGCGGAGGTGATCGACCTGCTGCCCACCGGGTACGGCTTCGTGCTCGACATGGAGGGCGAGCACCGGATGGTCTTCGACGCGAAGGCGGTCGAGCAGATGGTCGACTTCGCGATGCGCCGGATGTACGGCTGAACCCCTCCTTCCGCCCGGGGGCGCTTCTAAGGTGCCCCCGTGACCTCCTCCGAGACCGCGCCGCCGGACCTGTACGGACGGCGGCGCAGCGCCGTCCGGCTGTGCGCCGGTGAGCTGCTGCTGGACGCGCGCCTGCTGCGCCGCCGGATACCCCTCGCGGCGATCGACCGGGTGGCCGTCGGCGGTGCGGGCGGGCGCACGCTGACGGTGGTGCTGACCGCCGCCGGCGGCGAGCCGCCGGCCGCGTACTCCCTCACCTGCCGCGACGCCGCCGCCGGGCGCGCCTTCGCCGAGGCCGTCGGCCGGGAACTGGACGCGCACCGGAGCGGAGGGCCGCGGACCGACGGGTCAGGGCAGGTGCGCGAGGAGCGGCTGAAGCGGTGGGTGTCCGCGCCGCGCCGGGGGCCGGGGCCGGGATGGGCCGCGGCGGCGGTCTACGTGCTCGTGGCGGCGGTGCTCCTGGCCTCCCGGGCGGACGCCGGAGCCGTCTTCGGCTGGCTGGCGGGACCGCTGGTGCTCGGCCCCGCCGCCGTCGCCGTGACCGGCGGGGCCGCGCTGGTCCGGCAGGCGTGGGCGCTGCGGGCGCGCGGGATCGCGGCACCGGCCCGGCTCAGGCGCTCCTACGCCGTGCACGGCTCCGACGAGCCGTCCGAGCACCACGTGTACACCTACGTCGACGCCGAGGGGCTGACCCGTGAGTGGCGCGGGGCCGGGAGCGGGGCGGAACGGGCGGAGATCCTCTACGACCCGGCGGACCCGGAGGTCGCGGTGTTCGGCCGGGGCACCACCGGCCGACTGGCCGGCGGGTTCGCCTTCGCGCTGGGCGTCGGGGGCGCCCTGCTGTTCATCGCGGTGATGCTGCTCGCGCCCGCCGTGGGGGCGCTGACCGGGTGAGCGGCCGGCCGGTGTCCGCGCCGGGACGCTCCGGCGGTCCGGGAATGTCCGCGCGCCCTCCTCCGTTGTGGCTGGCAGAAAGTTGAACGCTCAACTAGAGTGAGCGCACAAGGAGGTACCGACATGCCTGCAGTGACCGTCGAGAACCCGCTCACGCTGCCCCGTGTGGCCGCGCCGGCCGACGCCGTGGCACGTCCCGTGCTCACCGTCACGACCGCGCCGAGCGGTTTCGAGGGCGAGGGCTTCCCGGTGCGCCGGGCGTTCGCCGGGATCAACTACCGTCATCTCGACCCGTTCATCATGATGGACCAGATGGGCGAGGTGGAGTACGCGCCGGGCGAGCCGAAGGGCACGCCCTGGCACCCCCACCGCGGCTTCGAGACCGTCACCTACATCATCGACGGGGTCTTCGACCACCAGGACTCCAACGGCGGCGGCGGCACCATCACCAACGGCGACACCCAGTGGATGACGGCGGGCTCCGGCCTGCTGCACATCGAGGCGCCGCCGGAGTCCCTCGTCATGTCCGGCGGCCTCTTCCACGGCCTGCAGCTGTGGGTGAACCTGCCGGCCGAGGACAAGATGATGGCCCCGCGCTACCAGGACATCCGCAGTGGCAGCGTCCAGCTGCTCACCTCCCCCGACGGCGGCGCGCTGCTGCGCGTCATCGCCGGTGAGCTGGACGGTCACGAGGGCCCCGGCATCACGCACACGCCGATCACGATGGTCCACGCGACGCTGGCCCCGGGCGCGGAGGTCACCCTGCCCTGGCGGGAGGACTTCAACGGCCTGGCCTACGTCCTCGCGGGCCGCGGCAGTGTCGGCGCGGAGCGCCGGCCGATCCGCCTCGGCCAGACCGCGGTCTTCGGCGCGGGTGGCTCGCTGACCGTCCGCGCGGACGAGAAGCAGGACTCGCACACCCCGGACCTGGAGGTCGTCCTGCTGGGCGGGCGGCCGATCCGGGAGCCGATGGTCCACTACGGACCGTTCGTCATGAACACCAAGGACGAACTCATGCAGGCCTTCGAGGACTTCCAGAAGGGCCGCCTCGGCTCCGTCCCGGCCGTCCACGGCATGACCGGCAGCGGCCCGCAGGACTGAGCCGCCACCCGGCGACGGGACCCGGCCGCCACCCCGGCAGCGGGTCACCCGGGCGGGCCGTCCGCGCAGGACAGCCCGCCCGGCGCGTGGTCCGCTGGTGGGGTGCGACTGCTGCCCGAGCCCGTCCGGCGCCTTGCCGCCTGGTGTGCCGTCGTGCTGCTCGTCTCCGGTGTGGTGTGGATCGTGGTGCGGCTGTGCGTGGCGTTCCGCACGACGGTCACGCCGGTGCTGCTCGCGCTGCTCGGGGCCGCGCTGCTGCGGCCGCTGTTCCTGCGGCTGGCGCGGGCCGGGGTCAACCGGTCGCTGGCGGCCGGGATCACCTGTGCCGCCGTCCTGGTCGTCGTCGGCGGCGTCGGCTACATCGTGGGCCTCGCGCTGATCGACAGCGGGCCGCAGATCCTCTCCTCGCTGGAGAACGCGGCGAAGTCGCTGGCCGCCCACTTCGGCGCGGCCGGCACCTCGCTGGAGGACCTGGCCGCCCACGGCAGACAACTGCTGTCGAAGTTCGGCGGGACGGCGGTCTCCAACGTCATCAGCGGGGTCAGCGTGGTCGCCCAGTACCTGGCGATGGCGGTGCTGGCGCTGCTGCTCGTCTTCTTCTTCCTGCGCGACTCGGGGCGGGCGCTGCGCGCGCTGCGGTCGATGGCTCCGGGCGGCAGCGCCGACGCGGCCGAGGCGATGGCGCGGCGGGCGTTCTCCGCCGTCGAGGGCTTCATGCGCGGGACCACGCTCATCGCGCTCATCGACGCCGTCTGCATCACGGTCGGGCTGCTGCTGCTCGATGTGCCGGGCGCGGTCGGACTCGGGGCGCTGGTCTTCGTCGGCGCCTACATCCCCTACCTGGGGGCGTTCATCTCGGGTGCGGTGTCGGTGCTGGTCGCGCTCGCCGACCGGGGGTTCGTGGTCGCCCTGTGGGTGCTGGGGGTGGTGCTGGCCGTGCAGGTGCTGGAGGGGCACGTGCTGCAGCCGGTGATCCAGAGCCGGACGGTGCAGCTGCATCCGGCGGCGGTGCTGCTGGCCATCACCGCGGGCGCCTCGGCCGCCGGGATCGTCGGGATGCTGCTGGCGGTGCCCCTGACGGCGGCGGCGTCCGGGGTCGCGCACGAACTGCGGCAGCGGTACTCGTAACCGGGCCGCAGGCCGCAGGCCGGTCCCGGCCCCCGGTGCGTCACCGGCCGCCTCCGTCACGGCCCGCGCAACGGCTCGTCCGTCAGGGCCCGGACGTCACGGCCCGTCCGGTGCGGGCCGGGTGTCACGGCTCGTGCGGTGCGGGCCGGGTGTCACGGCTCGTCCGGTGCCGGGCCGGGTGTCACGGTCTGCCGCGCGGCGGCTCGTACAGCTCGAACCAGATGCTCTTGCCCACCCCCCGCGGCTCCACCCCCCAGGCGTCCGCGAGCAGCTCGATCAGCACCAGGCCCCGCCCGGAGGAGGCCAGCTCGCCCGGCCTGCGCTTGTGCGGCAGGTCGTCGCCGGCGTCGGTGACCTCCACCCGCATCCGCCGCTCGCCCGGCTCGCCGCTGACCTCGGCGAGCAGCAGGGCGTCGGTGTCGGTGTGCACGAGCACGTTGGTCAGCATCTCCGACAGCAGCAGCACCGCCGAGTCCACCTGGTCGGCGGAGGCCCAGTCGTGCAGCAGCTCCCGCAGTTGCTGCCGGGCCACCGCGATCCGCTCGGGTTCGGCCTGGGCGACCGTCAGCAGGGTGCGCCGGATCTCCGGGCGGGCGGTGACGGCGCCGCCGTCGCCGTCGCAGAGCCGGTTCAGCAGCAGGACGGCGATGTCGTCCTCGCGGCGGTCGGCGAGCGGGCCGGTGGTGTGGTGCGAGGACGGTCCGTGCACGGCCTGGACGAGCGCGTCGGCCAGCTCCTCGGCGTCGCCCTCGTGCTGCTCCAGGATGGTGCGGATGCGCTGCCAGCCGGTGTCCAGGTCGTGGCCGCCGGTCTCGATGAGGCCGTCCGTGCAGAGCATCATGGTCTCGCCGGGCTCCAGGACGAACCGGGTGGTGGGGTAGTCGGCGTCCGGGTCGACGCCCAGCGGCAGCCCGCCCGCGGTCGGGCGCAGCAGCACCGTGCCGTCGGCCATGCGGATCACCGGGTCGGGGTGCCCGGCGCGGGCGACCTCCAGGACGCCGGTGCGGGGGTCCACCTCGGCGTACAGGCAGGTCGCGAAGCGCAGGTCGGCGAGGTCGTCGTCGGCGCTGTCGTCGACGATGCCGTGCAGGAACCGGGAGGCGCGGGTGAGGACCGCGTCCGGGGGGTGGCCCTCGGAGGCGTAGGCGCGCAGGGCGATGCGCAGCTGGCCCATCAGGCCCGCGGCGCGTACGTCGTGGCCCTGGACGTCGCCCATGACCAGGGCGAAGCGGCCCGCGCCGGGCTTCGCGGGGCTCCGGGAGGGACCGCCGGGCAGCGGGATGACGTCGTACCAGTCGCCGCCGACCTGGAGGCCGCCGCCGGTGGGGACGTAGCGGGCGGCGACGTCCATGCCGGGGACGGCGGGGCCGGTCGTGGGCATCATGGAGCGCTGCAGACCCTCGCTCAGCTCCCGCTCGGTCTCGGCGGTCCCGGCCCGGGACAGGGCCTGGGCGAGCATGCGGGCCACCGTGGTCAGCACCGAGCGCTCGTCGGGGGTGAAGGCGACCGGATAGGTGAAGGCGGCCATCCAGGCGCCCATGGTGTGGCCCGAGGCGGTCAGTGGCAGGAACGCCCAGGAGCGGCGGTTGAAGCGCTGGGCCAGCTTCCAGGTGAGGGGGTAGCGGGCGCGGTACTCCTCGGGCGAGGAGAGGTAGACGGCCCGTCCGGTGCGGATCACCTCGGCGGCCGGGTAGTCCGTGTCCAGGGCCATGTGGACGAAGGGGACCTCGTCGCCCTGCTGCTGCCCGTGGTGGCCGATGATCGTCAGGTGGTCGGCCTCCACGCCGAAGACGGCCAGGCCGTCGGGCGAGAAGCCGGGCATCGACAGGCCGGCCGCGACCCGCAGCACCTCCGCGGTGGAGCGCGCCTCGGCCAGGGCACGGCCGGCGTCCAGCAGGAACGCCTCCCGTGAGCGCCGCCAGTCGCCGGTGACCGCGCTGCGCCCGGCCGGGGAGCCGGGGGTCGGTTCGGTGACCTCCTGGAGGGTGCCGATCAGCTCGTAGGCCTTCTTGCGGGAGTCGTAGGCGGGCCGGGAGCGGCTGCGGACCACCCGGATGATGCGGCCCCGCTCGTCCATGATCCGGATGCGCACCTCGGCGAGGGTGCCCTCGGCGGCGGCGAGCTGCACCACGCCGGTGATCTCGTTCCAGTCGACCGGGTGCAGCCGGGCGCGCACCTGGGCCTCGGTGAGGGTGACGTCCTCGGCGGGCAGCCCGAGCAGCCGTGCCGCCTCGGCGTCGACCGCGACCAGCCCGGTGGAGGTGTCCCAGTGCCACAGCCCGGTCGCGAGGGCGGCCAGGACGTCCCCCACGGCGGGCAGGGGCTCACCAGTGCGCATTGCCCCACTGTAAGAAGAGGCTCTCGGACACTGCCACCGAAGACGGACGGGCGTACGGCCGTGGGACGGGCCGGGGGCCGCGCCGCGGACGCGGTCGCCGCGTCCCGCGTGATTCCCGGCGTGATATGGGGAGAGGCGATCTCCCGGTGGCCGGTAGGCTGGGTGGGTCCGGGCCGTGCCCGCCCGGTGATCCCCGATCCGCGAAGACTGGATGAACGACGATGCATCGGTACAGGTCCCACACCTGCGGCGAGCTCCGCGCCTCTGACGTCGGCACCGACGTCCGGCTGAGTGGCTGGCTGCACAATCGGCGCGACCTGGGCGGCATCCTCTTCATCGATCTGCGCGACCACTACGGCATCACGCAGCTCGTCGCCCGTCCCGGCACCCCCGCGTACGAGGCGCTGGACAAGCTCTCCAAGGAGACGGTCGTCCGGATCGACGGCGGCGTCGTTTCACGTGGAACCGAGAACGTGAACGCGGACCTGCCCACCGGCGAGGTCGAGGTCGAGGTCGGCGAGGTCGAGGTGCTCGGCGCCGCCGCCCCGCTGCCCTTCACGATCAACGCGGAGGACGGGGTCAACGAGGAGCGGCGCCTGGAGTACCGCTTCCTGGACCTGCGCCGCGAGCGCATGCACCGCAACATCATGCTGCGCACGGCCGTGATCTCCGCGATCCGGCAGAAGATGGTCGCGCTCGGCTTCAACGAGATGGCGACGCCGATCCTGTCCGCCACCTCCCCCGAGGGCGCCCGCGACTACGTCGTCCCCTCCCGGGTGCATCCCGGCCGGTTCTACGCGCTGCCGCAGGCGCCGCAGCAGTTCAAGCAGCTGCTGATGATCTCCGGCTTCGACCGGTACTTCCAGATCGCGCCCTGCTTCCGTGACGAGGACGCGCGTGCGGACCGTTCGCCGGGCGAGTTCTACCAGCTCGACGTCGAGATGAGCTTCGTCGAGCAGGAGGACGTGTTCCGTCCCATCGAGCAGCTGATGACCGAGCTGTTCGAGGAGTTCGGCGGCGGCCGGCACGTCACCTCGCCCTTCCCGCGCATCCCGTTCCGCGAGGCGATGCTCAAGTACGGTTCCGACAAGCCGGACCTGCGCGCCAAGCTGGAGCTGGTGGACATCACGGATGTCTTCGAGGGCTCGGAGTTCAAGGCGTTCGCCGGCAAGCACGTGCGCGCGCTGCCGGTGCCGGCGGTCCAGGACCAGCCGCGCAAGTTCTTCGACCAGCTGGGTGACTACGCGGTGTCGCTGGGCGCCAAGGGCCTGGCCTGGGTGCGGGTGGCCGAGGACGGCTCGCTGACCGGCCCCATCGCGAAGTTCCTCACCGAGGAGAACGTCGCCGAGCTGACCAAGCGGCTGTCCCTTGCCGCCGGGCACGCGGTGTTCTTCGGCGCGGGCGAGTTCGACGAGGTCTCGAAGATCATGGGCGCGGTGCGGGTCGAGGCCGCCAGGCGCGCCGGGCACTTCGAGGAGAACGTCTTCCGCTTCTGCTGGATCGTCGACTTCCCGATGTACGAGAAGGACGAGGAGACCGGGAAGATCGACTTCTCGCACAACCCGTTCTCGATGCCGCAGGGCGGCCTGGAGGCCCTCGAGTCCCAGGACCCCCTGGACATCCTGGGCTGGCAGTACGACATCGTCTGCAACGGCGTCGAGCTGTCCAGCGGTGCCATCCGGAACCACGAGCCGGACATCATGCTCAAGGCGTTCGAGATCGCGGGCTACGACCGCGAGACCGTCGAGGACAAGTTCGCCGGGATGCTCCGCGCGTTCCGCTTCGGCGCCCCGCCGCACGGCGGCATCGCCCCGGGCGTGGACCGTATCGTCATGCTCCTCGCGGACGAGCCCAACATCCGCGAGACGATCGCCTTCCCGCTCAACGGCAACGCCCAGGACCTCATGATGGGCGCCCCGACCGAGCTGGACGAGTCCCGCCTGCGCGAACTGCACCTGACGGTGCGCAAGCCGCAGCCGAAGTAGGCGGCACACGCAACGGACGGCGCCCGGGACCGACGAGGTCCCGGGCGCCGTCCGTCGTTTCGTCACCGACCTTCACTTGGGCATATTCACTCGCTGGAGTGAGTTTGCCCGGCGGGAGGGAGGGGTGGGGCCTGGCGGGGTTCTTTCTCCTCAGTGGGCAGTGCACGGGGAGCGCGGGTCGGACCGGGGCGTGGGCGTCCGGACTCCGGTGACTGCGCGGCGGCGAATGTCAGTTCGGCCCAGACCGTCTTGCGGGGCGGCAGGCCGTGGGTGACTCCCCAGCGGTCGGCAAGAGCGGCGACGAGGGCGAGTCCGCGGCCGGACTCGGCGGTCGGATCAGCGGGGTGCCGGTGCGGGAGCCGGTCACCGCGCGTGTCCGTGACCTCGATGCGGAGGGTCCCGCCGACCACGTACAGCAGGAGCTGGAAGTTCCGGCCGGGGACGCGTCCGTGGGTGGCCGCGTTGTTCGCCAGCTCGGCCACGACGAGCCGCGCCGGGTCCAGGGGCAGTCCCCAGGTGCGCAGTTGCTCCGTGGCCAGCAGGCGGGCGAGGCGCGCGCCGCGTGGGGTGGGGGACAACAGGACGTCGAAGTTGCGGAGGGGGCTGCCGGGCCGGGGAAGTTTCTGGTTCACGTCACTCAGCGTGGCCTGATGTGCCTACTGTGGGGAGTGACGTCGTGGTTGCGTACGGTGACTGTCCGGTCCTTGTCCGGTGGTGTCCGGGCCTGTCGGGGCCGTGTGTACGGGCAGGGCGTCGCTGGCACCAGGCGGTACGACGGAGGGGCGCGCATGTCGGTGGACGGCGAGGTTCGGCAGCAGCTGAGGACCGAGGCTGACGAGCCGGGCTGGGAGGTGGACCCGGACGACGAGTGGGGCGTGGCCGTGGTCGCCACCGTGGGACGGCAGGTGAAGCTGCGGCGCGAGGCGGTGGGGATGCGGGCCGGCGAGTTCGGCAAGGCGGTGGGGTACGGCGAGGACCTCGTCTACAAGATCGAGAGCGGCAAGCGCATTCCCCGGCCTGAGTTTCTAGACAGGGCGGACGAGGTGCTGGGGGCGGGCGGGCTGCTCGCCGCGATGAAGGAGGACGTGGCCAAGGTCCGGTACCCGAAGAAGGTGCGGGACCTGGCGGACATGGAGGCGCGGGCCGTCGAGATCGGGGTGTACGAGAACAGCAACATCGCCGGTCTGTTGCAGACGTTGGACTATGCCCGGGCGCTGCTGGAGTCGTGGCAGCCCGCCTACACGCCGGAGGACCTGGAGCGCCGCGTAGCTGCCCGTATCGCCAGGCAGGCCATCTACGAGCGGTGCCCTGCACCGGCGCTGAGCTTCGTCCTGGAAGAGGGGACGCTTCGGCGCAAGGTCGGGGGCACAATGGTCCGGCGGGAGCAATTCGAACGCTTGCTGGAGGTAGGGCGGTTGAGCAACGTCTCCCTCCAGGTGATGCCGATGGACAGTGCGCCACACCCCGGCATGAGCGGCAGGATCGAGTTGCTGAAGTTCGAGGACGGCACTGCGGTGGGGCGCTCCGACGGGGCGTTCAACGGCCGCCCCGTGACTGATTTGAGGCAGCTCCGCATTCTTGAGCTGCGGTATGGCACCATCCGGGCGCAGGCTCTCCCGCCAGGGGAGTCGCTGGCCTTCATCGAGCAACTGCTGGGAGAGACATGATCCGCAAGACCCTCGCCGGTGACGCCTCCGAACTGGCGTGGTTCAAGAGCAGCTACAGCAGTGGCCCCGACGGCGACTCCTGCGTCGAGGTCGCCACCGCCCCCGGCACCATCCACGTCCGCGACTCCAAGCACTGGGACGCCGGCCCCCGCCTCGCCCTCGCGCCGCAGGCGTGGGGGGACTTCGTGGCGTACGCGTCCGGGAGCTGACCCCGCAACCGGCATGCCCCGCGCCTGGTCGTCACCGGGCGCTGCTGGAGGTAGGGCGGTTGAGCCCAGGGGAGTCGCTGGCCTTCATCGAGCACCTGCTGGGAGAGACATGAGCCGCAAGGACACCGCCGAGCTGACGTGGTTCAAGAGCAGCTACAGCAGCAGTGGCGACGGCAACTCCTGCGTCGAGGTCGCCACCGCCCCCGGCACCATCCACGTCCGTGACTCCAAGCACCGGGACGCCGGCCCCCGCCTGGCCCTCGCGCCGCAGGCATGGGGGGACTTCGTGGCGTACGCGTCCGGGAGCTGACCCCGCAACCGGCATGCCCCGCGCCTGGTCGTCACCGGGCGCGGGGCATCGCCGTACGGCCGGCGTCATGCGGGTCGCGTCACGCGGGTTCGCCGCCGAAGCGCTCCTTGTAGGCGGCCAGGTCGTCCTCGGTGAGCTTGGCGAACAGGACCGGCGGGACCGTGAAGGGGGTGCCCGCGGGCAGGGCCGTCAGGGACTTCGCCTCGTCGGGGGTGACCCACGTCGCCGTGTCGTCGGCGAGGGCGAACGCGGCGCGCATCGCCTTGGCCGTCGTCGGGATGAGGGGCTCGGAGACCACCGCGTACAGGTGGATCAGGTTCATCGCCGTGCGCAGGGTCAGGGCCGCGCCGTCCTGGTCGGTCTTGATCTCCAGCCAGGGGGCCTTCTCCTCCAGGTAGGAGTTGCCGGCCGACCACAGGGCGCGCAGGGCCGCGGCGGCCTTGCGGAACTGGAGCGCCTCCATGTGCTCCTCGTACTCCGCGAGCAGCCGGGCGATCTCCTCGCCCAGACGCGCCTCCGCCTCACCCGGCTCGCCGCCGGCCGGGACCTCGGCGCCGAAGCGCTTCTTGGAGAAGGACAGCACGCGGTTGACGAAGTTGCCCAGGGTGTCGGCCAGGTCCTTGTTCACCGTGGCCGTGAAGTGCTCCCAGGTGAAGGACGAGTCGTCCGACTCGGGCGCGTTGGCGATGAGGAAGTAGCGCCAGTAGTCCGCCGGGAGGATCTCCAGGGCCTGGTCGGTGAAGACGCCCCGCTTCTGCGAGGTGGAGAACTTCCCGCCGTAGTACGTCAGCCAGTTGAAGGCCTTGACGTAGTCGACCTTCTTCCACGGCTCCCGCACGCCGAGTTCGGTCGCCGGGAACATCACCGTGTGGAAGGGGACGTTGTCCTTCGCCATGAACTCGGTGTAGCGGACGGTGTCATCGGCCTCGTACCACCAGGACTTCCAGTCGCGGCCCGCCGGGTCCTTGTCCGCCCACTCCTTCGTCGCGCCGATGTACTCGATGGGCGCGTCGAACCAGACGTAGAAGACCTTGCCCTCGGCCGCCAGCTCCGGCCAGGTGTCCGCCGGGACCGGGACGCCCCAGTCCAGGTCACGGGTGATCGCGCGGTCGTGCAGGCCCTCGGTCAGCCACTTGCGGGCGATGGAGGAGGCCAGCTGCGGCCAGTCGGCCTCGTGCCGGGCGACCCACTCCTCGACCTCGTGCTGGAGCTTGGACTGGAGCAGGAAGAGGTGCTTGGTCTCGCGGACCTCCAGGTCCGTCGAGCCGGAGATGGCGCTGCGCGGGTTGATCAGGTCCGTCGGGTCCAGGACGCGGGTGCAGTTCTCGCACTGGTCGCCGCGCGCCTTGTCGTAGCCGCAGTGCGGGCAGGTGCCCTCGACGTACCGGTCCGGCAGGAAGCGGCCGTCGGCCGGGCTGTACACCTGGCGGATCGCGCGCTCCTCGATGAAGCCGTTCTCGTTCAGGCGGCGCGCGAAGTGCTGGGTGATCTCCACGTTCTCCGGGGAGGAACTGCGTCCGAAGTAGTCGAAGGCGAGCGCGAAACCGTCGTAGACGGCCTTCTGCGCGTCGTGCGCCTGCGCGCAGAACTCGGCGACCGGCAGGCCCTGTTCCTTGGCGGCCAGCTCCGCGGGGGTGCCGTGCTCGTCGGTGGCGCAGATGTACAGCACCTCGTGGCCGCGTCGGCGCAGATAGCGTGCGTAGACGTCCGCCGGGAGCATGGACCCCACCATGTTGCCCAGGTGCTTGATCCCGTTGATGTACGGAAGGGCGCTGGTGATGAGGTGTCGAGCCATCGCGGGCTGCTCCCAAGTCGCTACGTGGGGTGACGGTGGGCGGCCTCCGGGACCGTCCGATTCGTCTACGAACCTTGAAATCGTAGCCGACACCGCCGCGCCGCCCGCTTCCCGTTTTACTGGCTGGGAACCGGGCGGCGCGGGGGGTCGTGCGGTGGCTGCGGTGCGTTACGGGCGCCAGGCCGCCAGGACGCCTTCGTACAGTTCCTTGTCCGTCAGTTCGCGGGGCGCCGGGCCGGCGTGGAAGAAGGACGCGTTGCCGGCCTTGAGCCTGCGCAGGTAGTCGAACGCCTTGTTGTCGTGCTCGCCGAAGGCGACGAAGGAGAAGAAGACGCCGGGGTGGGTCTCGGCCGCCTCGGTGAGGGAGCGGGTTGCGGGGGTCTTGGCGTCCGGGGCGCCGTCCGTCTGGAAGATCACCAGGACGGGGGGCCGGTGCTCGCCGTCCGGCGCGGCCTGGGGGGACGGGCGGTGCTCGTCGAGGTGGGCGAGGACCGCTTCCACCGCCGCGTGGTAGCTCGTGCGGCCCATGCGGCCGAGGGTGGCGTGCACCTCGTCGATCCTGCCCTCGTGGTCGGTGAGGGTGAGGTCGGTGGTGCCGTCCACGTCCGTGGAGAAGAACGTCACGTGGACCGTGGCCTCGGGGTCGAGGTGCGCCGCGAGGGCGAGGGCCTGGTCGGCGAGCGCCTGGGCGGAGCCGTCCTTGTAGTACGGGCGCATGGAGGCGGAGCGGTCCAGGACGAGGTGGACCTGGGCGCGGGTGCCGGTGAGGTCGTTCTTCTTGAGGGCGGCGGTGGCGGCCTTGTAGGCCGTGGTGAGGCCGGGGGCGCGGGATTTGAGGCGGGCGAGGGGGGTGGCGGGTTTGCCCTCCGGGCGGGGGGCGGGGGTGGTGCCGGCCGTGGGGGCGGGTGCGGCTTCGCCTTCGGCGTCGGGGCCGGCCTCGGCTTCGCCTTCGGCCGGGGATTCGTTCCCACCCGCACCACCCGTACGGCTTTCGTCGTCGGGTGCGGGTGGCCCCTGTGGGGCTTGCTCGCCGTCGGCGGGCTGCGGGGACGTCGGGGTCTCCCGGGCCTCGCCGGTCTCCGTAGCCTCGGCAGCCTCAGCGAGCTCCCCCGGCTCATCAGCCTCAGCTGTCTCAGAGGTCTCGCTGGGCTCGACGGCCTCAGCAGGCTCAGAGGTCTCGTTGGACTCCACTGGCTCGGCGGGCTCAGAGGTCTCGCTGGACTCCGCCGCCTCAGCGGGCTCAGAGGTCTCGCTGGACTCCGCCGCCTCAGCGGGCTCGGTGGCCTGCTGGCGCTCGCCGGCCTCCCTGGCCTGCGATGGCTCTGAGTCGGCCTGGGCCGCCCCGTTGTCCTGGCTCTCCGAAGCCGCCGCGGGTTCGGTGGCCTCCGGGGTCTCCGGAGCCTGCGGGGGCCGGACCGGGGTGGGCTCCGCCGCTGACCGGGGGTCCTCCGGGTGTTCCCGTTCCTCCGGTTCCTTCGGCTGCTCGTCCCTCGGCCTCGGCGGGACCGTGACGTTGTCGAAGGCCGCCGCCACCAGTTCGTGTTCGTCACCGGCGGGAGTGCGCTGGTCGGGGACGTGGGCGGTGGGGGCCGGCTCCGGGTCCGCGGCCAGGGCCGGGACCTTCGGCGCCGGCTGCTGGGCCTCGGCCGGGGCGGGGTCCGCCGGTTGGGGGGTCGTCGTCGGAACCTGCTCCCGCTCCGCACCCTCTGCTGCGGCCGCACGTTCCTTGCGTGAGCGGCCGAACGCGTTCCGCAGGCGAGTGAGAATGCCCATGTGCGCAACCCTTCGCGTGAGTTGATCCCGTCGATCCCTGGCCAGGACGGACACGTAAGGTTAGCGGCCCCTGGTGGCGCTCCAGGCCAGGGGAGAGGGACGTGGGCCGGGCCGTGCCAAGGCGGGCCGGGCGGACCCGTGGCACGTGCGGCCCCAGGACCCGAGAGCCCGCGACCCCAGGTGAGCACCGTGTGCACCGAGAGCACCGGAGCAGTCCCAGTAACCCCGACAGCACTGGAGCAGTCCCGGTAACCCCGACAGCACTGGAGCAGTCCCGGTAACCCCGACAGCACCGGAGCAGTCCTGGTAGCCCCGGTAGTCCCGAGAGCTCCCGAAGCACCGAGAGTCTTGGACCAGCCCCGCCGAGTCACTGGAGCCTCCTCAGCCCCTCAGCCCCTCAGCCCCGCAGGCCTCAGAGGCCCCAGAGCCCCTGAAGCTCCGACCGCCCCGGTCCGCCCGCAGGCGGGGCCGGGGCCCGCTCGGGTGCGGTCAGGCCTCCACCCGGGTCGGTTCCTGCGGGGGTGCCGGGGGCGTCGTCTCGGGGGAGCGTCCGCGCCGGCCGGGGCGCAGCCGCGTGAGGCGGCCGCGGGGGCGGGGACCGGCGCCGGGCCGGGTGCGGTCGCGGACCGCGCGGCGCCGGGTCAGCCAGGTCAGGGCGGCCACGGTCAGTCCCAGCGCCACCAGCAGCCAGGACGTCGTGCGCAGCGGGGCCGTGAGCGCGTCGTAGACGGCGCCCACGGCGGGCTGGGAGACCTCCGGGGGCAGGTCGGACAGGGTCAGGCCGCGGCCCACGGCCAGGGCGAGGGCGAGCAGCGCGCCGCCGAGCGCGGTGCCGAGCGCGGTGGCGGTGACCGCGCGGCGGCGGCGGGCGGCCAGGCCGATGCCGGCGACGGCGAACGCGACGGCCGAGACGGGCAGCCAGAAGCCGGCGACTTCGAGCACGTGGAACCCCTTCCGCATGCGGCCCAGATCCTGGGCCGGGAGCAGGGCGACCTCGGTGTGCTCGACGGGGATGCGGTCGGCGAGCGGCACATGGTCCTGGGCGAGCTGGGCCTTGACCTGGGCGGTGACCGGGGCGAGGTCGACGGTGACCGGGCGGCCGCGGTCGTCGTCCCCGTCGCGCAGGGCGCGCAGGACGGCGTCGTGGGCGACCCGGTTGCCCTCGTTCCAGGCGGTGCGGAAGGCCGCGGTCTGCATGAACGAGCGGACCGCGTCGTGCACGAAGGGCGCCACGGTCGCGCGCAGCACCCGGGAGTCCGTCTCCTGCCCGATCTGGTCCACGATGCCGTTGCCGACGGTGTCCGCGATCGCGTCGCGTACGTCCGGGTCGGTGGCGAGCGGTGCCATCGTGGTGACGTAGTGGCCGGTGTCGGCGAGCCCGTACGCCGCCCAGGCCGTCAGCGCGCCGAACGGCACGAGCAGGCACGAGAGGGTGATCAGCACGGCCGACAGGCCGCTGCGCAGACGTCGGGTCACCCTCCCCAGCGAAGTCTCCCGGCGACGGCCGCGCGAGTGGACGCACGGCATTCGGGTGACCGCGCGGCGTACGCGGGGAGGAGCGGTGAGCGGGAGCCGGGCGGGGCGCGGCGAGGGGGAGGGCGCGGGAGACGGGGCCGTCCCGCGCGGCGGGGCGCCGGAGGCGAACCGGGGCGGCACGGCGGCGGGCCGCGGGTCCCGGTGTGCCGCCGGGACCCGCGGCCGGGGTGCCTGCCCGGGTCAGCCGATGCGGTGGCCCCTGGCGTCCTCGTGCGTGTAGACCCAGTAGAAGCAGATCAGCCCCACGGCCACGCCGAAGGCCAGCGACAGGCCGATGGTCAGCAGGACCGACTGGCCGGACTGGGCGTAGAGGAACCCGAAGGCCGCGCCGGTGAAGAGGAACCACAGGAAGGCGTGGAGTTCGCGCGGCAGCCGCGAGGCCAGGGTCAGCACGCCCGCCGTGACCAGCGTGAACACCACGGCGGTCACGAAGCCGAACACCAGGTTCCCTACGGTGATCGGGCCGCCGGCCCGCCGGTTGGCGGCGGCCCAGTAGCCGTAGACGAGGCCGATGGCGAAGGGGGCCACCCACCGGGCGATGAGGTGGGTCCGGGCGCTGAAGATGTCGGGTGACCGGGGGTGCCGGGCGCGGGGGTCCGCGGTGCGGCCGGACACGGGTGCCGCGTGAACCATGGGAGCGCTCCTCTCTGTCCTCGCCCCCGCCTACCAGAGCACACCTGGGCGACGGCCCCGGCAAGTCGGGCGGCCGCGGACGTGCCCCGGCCCCCCACCCCGGGCCCGGCCCCGTACCCGGATGTTCCACGGTCCGGCACCCGCCCGCGCACCAGCAGCGGTTACGGTGCTGAGGTACGCGTACGACGACCGGATCACCGCGGGGGGACCATGCCCGGAACCGTGCTGCTGCTCGCGGCCTCGCCCGTGGGCAAGGGCCGTCTGGTCGACGCGGCGTCCGTGCTGCCGGTGCTGGCGGCCGTGGAGCCCGCCGTGCTGTCCGGCACCCGCACCGCGAGCGTCGTCGAACTCGCCGACCCGCTGGAGCCGCAGGCCGTCCTCAGCCGGCTGCGGGCCGCCGCGGCCGCCCCGGGACCGCTGACCGTCTTCGTCACCGGCCAGCTCCAGTTCGACCGCCGCCAGAACCTGCCCCACCTGGCGCTCGCCCGCACCACCCCGGCGACCGTCCGCTACACCGCCCTGCCCTGGCACTGGCTGCGCGAGGAGCTGCGGCTGCGCCCGGACGGCACGACCACCGTCGTGGCCGACCTGTACGCGGACCAGGAGAGCTGGCGGCGGCTGGACGGGCGCCCCCTGGACACCGGGCGCAACATCGCCGTGTACGGCCGTGTCGCCCCGCCGCCCGCCCGGCGCGCGGTGGCCGCGCCCGCCTACATGAAGGCGGTGGCGACGATCCTGCGCAGCGGGCACCGGCCGCCGGTGGACGAGCTGCACGAGCAGGCGCTGGCACGGCTGGCCGTGGAGGAGGGCGGCGGGGGGCGCGGGGCGTACGGCGGCCCGGGCATCGTGCTCGCCGCCGGGCGTCCGGCGGCGGCCGACCCGCACGCGGCCATCGCGGCCTGGGTGGAGTCCGGGCGGCACGGCGACGCCGACGCGCTCGCCGCGCGCTGGGAGCAGGCCGCCGTGCGCGAGCACGGAGCGGCGTCCGAGGAAGCCCTGCACTGGACGGAGGTCCGGGCCGACCTCGCGATGTTCGCGGGGGACCCGGCGCGCAGCTGCCGTGCCTGGCTGTCCGTCGCCGCGACCCGGCTGGCCCTGGGGCAGAGCGCCGGCGCCCCGCAGGTGGAGGCCGCCGTGGACCGGGCGCACCACCAGTGGGGACAGATCCGCGAACCGGAGCGTGCCCGGGAACTGGGCCCGCTGCTGGCCGAGTTGCGCGGCCGGGTGCCGGGCCGGCGGCAGGGCGCGCTGGACCATCTGCGGCGGCAGCTGCGGCAGTTGGAGGACGCGGGGCTGACGGCGGGCTGACGGTGCGCCGGCCGGTCAGGCGCCGGCTGACGGCGCGCCGCGCCTGACGGTCCGTCGGTGGGCGAGGCGGCGGAGGGCGCGAGCAGGGGGATCGATCGGTGCCCGTCGTGTCCGCCCCCTCCCCAGGGCGTGCGCCCGGTGCCAAGATGGTGAGTCATGGCTGAGGGGGAGGGCGTGGCCGGCCGAGGTATCCGGGTCCGGCTGGACGGAAGTGCGAGCAACCGGGACATCGACGCGCTGAAGGCGTGGCTGGAGCGGGAGAATCCGCTGGAGGAGCTGGTCGCCGACGGGCGGCTGCGGATCCTCGAACGGCCGCGGTCCGATGCGCCGCCCGGTCACATGGGCGCGGGCATGGAGATCCTGCTGGTCCTGGCCGGCGCGGGCGCGGAGGTGGTGTTCGGCGAGCTGCTGGAGCAGACCAGGCGGGCGGTGGCGGCCTGGCGCGAGAACCGGCGCCGGGTGGAGCCCGGCCCGCCCCCCGAGGAGAGCGTCGATCCGGTGAACACCGGCGGGGAATAGTGCCGTGAGCCGTTTCGACCCGCGGGGGCGGGTGAACCGGGCACTGCTGGTCGGCGTATCGGAGTACGAGCACACGCAGCCGGCCGCCTGGGACGGGGTGGCCGGCCAGCTGCCCGCCGTCCGGCACAACGTCAGCCGGCTGCGGCAGGCCCTGCGGGGCGGGGTGTTCGAGGACCGGGAGATCACGGAGCGCCGCTCGCCCTCCCACGACGACTTCGGCGAGGACCTGCGCAAGGCGGCCCACGAGGCCGAGGGGCTGCTGCTGTGCTACTTCGCCGGGCACGGTGCCGTGCCGAGCGCGGGCAACGAGCTGTTCCTCCAGATGCGCAACGCGCGCGTGGTCGCCGGCGCCCAGGCGGTCTTCCCGAACGCGACCTCCTTCACGGAGGTGCTCACGGTGCTCGCCGGGAGCGGCGCGGAGCGGATCGTGGTGATCCTCGACTGCTGCTACGCGGGCAACGCCGCCAAGGTGTGGCACGACTTCCCCGGCCGGCAGAAGATCCTGCTGCTGATGAGCGTCCAGGCCAACCGGCTGATCGACTCCGGTGACGGCACGGGGCCGACTCCGTTCACCGACGCGCTCGTACGGCTCCTGGGGACGGACGGGGAGCTGTCGCTGCTGGAGGCCTTCGCGCACCTGCGGGGACGGATGCTGGCCGCGGGTCTCACGACCGCCTTCGGGGACCCGTGGGAGCCGCAGCTCGCCGCCGCGCCGGACACGGACGTCCTGCTGGCGGGGGGCCGCCCGGCCGACCCGGACCCGGTGCCCGGTCCGCCCCGCCCGGTGCCGTCCGGTCCGCCCCGGCCGTCGCACCCGGTCATGCAGGAACCGCCCGTGCCGGTTCCCGGCGAGTCGCCGGTCTCACATGAGCTGCCGGTCACCTCCGTCCCCACTGTCACCTCCGTCCCGCCGGTCACCTTCATCCCGCCGGTCACCCCCGCCCCGCCGGACGTGCCCGGGCCGCCGGACCCGCCCGGGCCGCCGGGCCCGCGCCCCGGGGCCTCGCCCGGCCCGGGCCCCGGGCCGTCCGGTGAGCAGGAGGGCGGGGAGCCGCCGGAATCCTGGGTCAGGCGCGCGCTCGCGGCCCCGCGCCGCGCCGCCCGGGCCCTGGCCGGGGCGGCCGCAGCGCTGCCCGGCGCGCTGGTGCGGTGGGCCGGGCGCCTCGGGTCACCGGGCCGCGTCGCCGTGGCCGCCGCCCTCGTCCTGGCGCTCGCCGGTGTCGGCTACGCCGGGCACCGGTTCCTCACCACCGGCGGCGGAGCCGAGTGCAGACCGCCGCTGGAACTGCGGGTGCTGACCGACCCCGACCTGGAGCCGACGGTCCGCACGGCCGCGGACACCTACCTCACCGCGGACGCGAACACCGACGGGCACGGCTGCCGCCGCACCGGCATCACCGTCTACAGCGCGGGCGCCGGCGCGGCGCTCACCGCGCTGCGCGAGCAGACCGACGCCTGGCAGGAGCCCCACGAGGAGGACACCAACCCGCAGCGGGACGTCGGTCCGCAGCCGGACGTCTGGATCCCCGCCTCCGCCACGGACGTGGCCCGCGTCACCACCGACCCGGCCGGGCGCTCCTTCGCCGAGCTGCGGCCGGACACCCGGCCGTTCGCGTACTCGCCGGTGGTCCTGGCCGTGCCGCGGGACATCGCCGGCCGGCGGGCGCAGGAGCGCTCGGGGCTGCCGCTGGCCCGGCTGGTCGCGGACCTGCGCGAGCGGGACGCGGGCGCCGGGGTGCTGCGCGCCGACCCGGAGGTCACCGACTCCGCGCTGCTGGCGACCATCGGCCTCTACGGCGGCGGCGCCGACCCGCGCGGCGCCGAGCAGAGCGTGCGCGGCACCGGACCGCCCGCCGCGACGGCGGCCGCGCTGCTGTGCTCGCTGCCGGCCGACCCCGCCGCCGACCGCCGTACGGCCGTCCTCGTCCCCGAGTTCCTGCTCGACAGCGGGGTGGGCTGCGCGCAGCGCACCCGGGTGCCGCGGACCGCGGAGTACCCCTCCGACGTGCCGGCGCTGACCCCCACCTTCGTGCGGGTCGGCTGGGACGGCGGGGACCGGGACGCCGTGGCACGGCAGGACGCCGTGGAACGCTTCCGCGCGTGGCTCACCGGAGGGGACGGGCTCGCCGCGTTCGCCGGCGCCGGTTTCCGCTCCGCCGCGGGCGCCGGGCACCCGCTGCTGGATCCGGGTCCCGCGGGCACCGGTGTGCTGCGCGAGGCCGGCCCGCTGCCGGAGGCCGCCGGGCGGGCGGCGATGGACACGGCACTCGCGCGATACCGCAGCGCCGACGGCCCCGGCCGGGTCCTCTACCTCCTGGACAGTTCCGGCTCGATGCACAAGTGGTGGCCCGGGCCCAGCGGCGGCCCCGGCATCCTGAAGCAGTCCCTGGGCGGGCTCGGCACCCAGGACGAGTACGGGGTGTGGGGCGTCTACGAGGGCTCCGGCGGGCAGCACCACGACGAGGTGCTGGACTTCGGCCACCACCGCCGCGCGGACGCCGAGCGGCGCGTCGGCGCGGCGGCGCGGGTGCGGGACGCCGAGTCCGATCCGCACGCGGCGCTGCTGGCCGCGCTCGGCTTCATGGCGCAGCGCGGCGCCGACGACAAACGGCCGCAGCTGATCGTGTACATCACCGACGACGAGGACGACAACCGGCTGACCGGGAAGAACCTCTCCCAGGTGCTGGAGCGGGCCCGGCAGAGCGGGGTGCCGGTGGACATGGTGTCCCTGGTCGGCGGCTCCTGCGACCAGGGCCGCCCGGCGGCGGCGGTCGCCGCGGCGAGCCACGGCCGCTGCCTGGACGTCGGCGACGACCTCGGCACCGTCCTGCACGACGAGGTCGCCCGCGTGGGGACGGGGGAGGACTGATGCGGCGAGGGACCGACCGGCGCGCGCGGCGGCCGGGACGCCTGCCCGGCGCGCGGCCGCGGGGGCGGTGCGGGGTGTTCGGGCGGGCCGGTGTGCTCACGGGGGTGGTGCTGCTGCTCGGTGCCGCCGCCTGTACCGGCGGGGGCCCGGACGCGGCGCAGTCGCCCGCCCCCGACGTGCCCGGGGAGATCGTCGTGGCCAGCGGCCGGGACGTGACCGGCAAGAACGGCATCCGGCAGCAGCTCATCGACGCCTGGAACCGGCAGCAGGACAAGGAGAACACGGGGTACCACGCCCGCCTCGTCGAGCTGCCCGGCTCCGCCGACGAGCAGCGCAGCCAGCTGCTGGGCGCCCTGCAGTCGGGCAGCGCCGACTACGACGTGGTCAACCTGGACGTGACCTGGGTCCCGGAGTTCGCCGAGGCGGGCCTGATCGCACCGCTGCCCCAGGACACCCTCGACGGTGACGTCATCGGGTCGGTCGCCGCCACGGCGTACTGGAAGGACCGGGTCTACGCGGTGCCGTTCAACACGGACGTGGGGCTGCTGTACTACCGGCGCGACTACCTGCGGGCGGCGGGGATCCAGCAGACCACGCTGGAGGCGGGCACGACCTGGACGGACCTGCGCGACCTCGCCGACACCCTGGACGCGCACCCGCCCAAGGGCTTCGAGAAGGCCTGGACGACCCAGCTCGCCGCCTACGAGGGCCGCACGGTCAACGCCGTGGAGGCGTTCGCGTCCGCCACGAAGGACTTCGCGCTCACCGACGGCTCCGGCCACTACACCGCGAGCCGCCAGGAGCTGGCCGACGGCATCGCGGAACTGCGCCGGCGCACGGAGAAGCCGTACACCCTGGACCATGCGTTCGCCTCCGACGAGGCCGCCTCGCTCAGCGACTTCGCGAGCGGCCGCACCGCCTTCCTGCGGCAGTGGCCGTACGCCTACGGCACCCTCCACCAGACCTTCTCCGCCGACCGGGTGGGCGTGGCGCCGCTGCCCGGCCGGGCTGTGCTCGGCGGGCAGAACCTGGCGGTGGCCCGCTCCTCGAACCGGGCCGGGAAGGCCGCCCAGCTCATCGCCTACCTCACCGACGCGCAGAGCGAACGGTGCCTGCTGGACGCCGGGTTCGCCGCGACCCGTACGTCGGCGTACACCGACGACCACGTGAGGTGCGCGGCGGGCGGGGGCGCGTCGGCGGCGCCCACCGGGGAGAGCACCGACCGGACACCGCGCGACGCGGCCGGCCGGCCGGACTACGCCCGCCGCATCCTCTACCCCGCCCTCACGCACGCGGTCCCGCGCCCGCGCACCCCCCTGTACGGCGCCTTCACCCAGACCTTCACCACCGAGCTGGGCCGGCTCTTCACCGCCGACCCGCCGAGCGACGCGGCCCTGGCCGGCAGCCTGGACGAGGCCCTGCGCAAGGTGCTGCCGGACCGTTCCTAGTGCGGCACCAGTGCCGTGCCGGGCGCTGCGAGCCGGCGAACCTTTCCGGTCTCACAGCACCAGGGCGTGTTTCGAAAGTCCCGCCTGCCCCGCGCGGACAGCGCCACTTTCGAAACACGCCCTAGCGGTCCTGGACGGCGGCCTGCTGGACGGGGGCGGCCGGGGAGGGGTTCGCGTTGGCCGCCGCGACCAGGGCGGCGACGGCGACGAGGGCCGCGCCGAAGCCCCTGACGTGACGTCCACGGATGTGACCAGGGCGCGCGACAGGGCGTCCGAGCACGGCGACCGACCTCACAGCGACAGGGAACGACAGTGGGGGGTTAAGCAGGTTTAACGTACTCCCCAACCTAGGGGGTGGGAGCGCTCGGCCGGAAGAGGGGCAGGGCCGGAACAAAGGGAGGAACAGGACTGGAAGTGCCGGGAGTTGGGGCCGTACGGGCGGATCGTCCCGGTGGCGGGGACGAGGCGGTGCCAGCCGCTCGGCGAGCCGGCTTACTGGCATGATGAACCGCATGGCGAAGCGGGACGACCCGGAGACCATCGGGCGCAGGGTGCAGCGGCTGCGGCGCGAACGGGGCATGACGCAGAAGCAGTTGGCCGAGCCCGCGTACACACCCGCCTACGTCTCCACCCTGGAGGCCGGCCGGGTGCGCCCCTCCGAGGCCGCGCTGCGCCACCTCGCCGAACGGCTCGGCGTCGCCTTCGAGGAACTGGCCACCGGCCGCCCCACCCACCTCGCCACCGACCTGCGCCTGCGGCTGACCGAGGCGCAGCGGACCCTGGCCACCGGGGAGACCGGCAAGGCCGCCGGCCTGTACGCCCGGCTGCTCACCGAGGCCGAGGACCACGAACTGACCGACATTCAGGCCGACGCGCTGCTCGGGCTCGGCGAATGCGCCCTGGAGACCGGGGAGCTGGAGAGCGGACGGCAGTACTTCGAGCGGTCCGAACGGGTACTGGCCGACGCCCCGCTGACCGCCCGCGTCCCGGCGCTGCGCGGCCGTGCCGTCTCCCACTACCTCGCCGGGGAACTGCGGTACGCCGTCTACCTCTTCGAGTCCACGCTCGACGAGCTCAACCGCGCCGGGCTGCACGACCCCGACGCCCTGCTACTGCTCTACGCGAGCGTCATCGGACCGTACATGGACATGGGCGCGCACGCGCGGGCGGCGCAGGCGGCCGAGTTCGCCCTCGCGCTGGCCCCGCAGGCGGGAGATCCCGCGCTGGTGGCCCGTATGCACCGGTCGGTGGCCCGCACCCTGCTCGCCGAGGGCCGGATCGCCGAGGCGGACGCCTCGCTCGCCAAGGCCGCCGAACTGTACCGGCACCTCCAGCTGCGCACCGAACTCGCCAACTGCCACTGGATGCGCGGCTACGTCTGCGCGCAGAACGGCGAACTGGAGCGGGCCGAAGGCGAGTTGCGGGCCGCGCTGGACATGCTGACGGCCAAGCGGGCCGCGCTCTACACGCGGCAGGTCGCCGTCGAGCTGGCCGACGTCCTGCACCGGCGCGGCCGGTCGCGGGAGGCCGCAGACCTGCTGCGGGACGTGCTCGGCGACCTCTCCTCCGAACGGGGCGCGATGCACGCCGCCGCCGCGCACCGCCTGCTCGGCATCATCGCCGAGGACGCCCGCGACGCGGAGGCCGCCGAGGAGCACTACGTCCGCGCGCTGAGCCTGCTGGAGAGGGCCGGCGCCGCCGGTGACCTGGCCGATCTCTGCCGTCTCCTCGGTGACCTGCTGCGCCGCACCGGCCGGGTGGAGGCGGCCCTGGACGCCTACCGCACCGGTCTGGGCCACCGGACGGCGCCGGGCACGACCACCCTGGGCCCGGCACCGGCGCAGCCGCTGCTGTGACCCCGGGGGCACCGGCCCCTCCCCGGCCGGTGCTCAGGCCTGGGCGCGGCCGGCGCGGCGGACGGCCTTCAGACGCTCGACGCCCTTCTGGACCGCCTGGACGGTGGCGTCGGAGGCGAGGGTGCCGGGAGCGCCGTCGGTGACGGTGAGCGCGTCGCCGCCGACGCGCACGGCGACGACGTCCAGCGTGAGCGTGGTGACGTCCGCCCCGTCGGAGCCGTCCGAACCGTTGCCGTCCGCCTCGTCCGTGCCCTCCGCGCCGTCCGCGCCGTCCGGCGGTCCGGTGAAGGTGACCCGCAGTCCCTGCCGGGCGTCCCCGGCGGCCGGCAGGGCCAGGTCGCCGACCCGCACGGTCTGCTCGCCCGCCCGGGTGGTCGTCGCCGTGAACCGGGCGCACGTCCTCGGCAGCGTCCGCAGCCACGCCAGCGTGCGGTCCACGTCCGCCGGGCGCGGCGAGAGGACCTGGTGGCGCAGTTGGGCGCCGTCGTCGCCGTCGTCGAAACCGGTCACCGCGTACGTCCCGGCGGGGGCGCCGAGCGGCTGGTCGGCGTAGAGCGCGTCGAGCAGCCGCCGGCAGTCCGCCGGTGCCGTCTCGGCCCGCGCCTTGAGGATGCCGTCCCGCCAGGTCGCGGCGCCGTCGGTCGGCTCCCAGGGGACACCGAGGTCGCCCGCGGTGAGCAGCGCGGCCTGCGCCTGGGCGGCGGTGAGCGCGGCGGCGGACGGGGAGGCGGGGGCGGCCGGCCGGGTGGCCGCGGCGGCGGACGGCGAGGCACCGGCGGTCCGCTCCACCGGTCCGGAGCCGCAGGCGGAGACCGCCGGCAGGGCGCCCGCACAGAGCACGGCGGCGGCAAGGACACGGGCGGCCGGGGGACGGGGCATGGGCGGGTCCTCCACAGGAACGGGCACGACGCGAACCGGACGGTCCTCCCACGGCACCACCGAGTCGGGCCCCCCACCACCGCGCCGGTCCGTCCGGGTGAGGGCCGTCCGCGGCACAGGCATAGGGTCGGCACGAAGGAGCGCACGCACGTTTCCGACGTTTCCGAGGGAGCCCGCCGTGACCGAGCAGTCCGCCTCCGACGCCACGCCCGTGATCATCGACTGCGACACCGGGGTGGACGACGCGCTCGCCCTGCTGTTCGCCGTACGCCACCCGGGGCTCGACCTGCGCGCGGTGACCTGCGTGGCCGGGAACACGGACGTGGACCAGGTGGTGCGCAACACGCTGACCGTGCTGGAGCAGGCGGGCGCGCCCCCGGTCCCCGTCGCGCGGGGCGCCGAACGCCCGCTGATCGAGCCCCTGCGCACCGCCCACCACGTGCACGGCCGGGACGGCATGGGCGACCTCGGGCTGCCCGCCCCGGTCCGCCGGCCCGCCGGCGTGGACGCGGTGACGCTGCTGCGGCGCGAGATCCTCGGCTCGCCCCGCCCGGTCACCCTGATCCCCACCGCGCCGCTGACCAACATCGCCCTGCTGCTGCGCACCCACCCCGAGGTGACGCGCAACATCGAGCGGATCGTGTTCATGGGCGGCGCGGTGGCCACCGGGAACGCCACGGCGGTCGCCGAGTTCAACGTCTGGCACGACCCGGAGGCCGCCGCGGTCCTGCTCACCGCCGGGGTGCCGATCACGATGTACGGACTCGACGTGTTCGAGCGGGTGATCGTCCCGGCCGGTGACGTGCGGCGGCTGAGCGGGAGCGGCGAGGCGGGTGCGCGGCTGGCCGGCCGGCTGCTGTCCCACCGCGACCCGGTGACGAGCGAGGAGGACCCGGCGGGCGGTCTCGGCGACGCGGGAGCGGTCTGCGCGGTCGCCGACCCGGAGGGCCTGACCACGCGCCGGCTCCCGGTCGAGGTGAACCTCGCACCCGGCCCGGCGCGCGGCCAGACGGTCGTCGACCGCCGCGCGCGCCCCGGCGAGGCGGAACTGCACGGCGAGGCGCGCGAACAGCAACTGGTGGACGTCGCCCTGGACATCGACGTGGAGCGGTACGTGAAGCTGTACCTGGCCACCGTCGAAGCGGGCGGCGCGGGGGCCTAGGCCCTGTCGTCCGGTCCCTCGCCCGGGCGGGCCTAGTCGATCTCCGCGGTCCCGACCCGTACCGCCCAGCGCTGTTCGACGCGGGCCACCTTCCAGTACGCCAGCGCCGCCGCCCACACCACCACGAACAGGCCGACGATGACGTACCCCACGTGGTCGAGGTCGAGTCCGGCGATCCAGCCGGTGACCGTGTCGCTCAGGTCGAGCTTGTCGTGCAGGACGCCGACCAGCTCGATCGTGCCGATGAAGAAGGCGACCGCGATGGACAGGCCGGTGATGGTCAGGTTGTAGAACACCTTGCGGACGGGGTTCGAGAACGCCCACTGGTAGGCGAAGTTCATGAACGTGCCGTCCAGGGTGTCGAACAGGCTCATGCCGGCCGCGAACAGCAGCGGCAGGCAGAGGATCGCGTACCAGGGCAGCCCGGCCGCCGCGCCCGAACCGGCCATCACCATCAGCGTGACCTCGGTGGCGGTGTCGAAGCCGAGACCGAAGAGGAAGCCGAGCGGGTACATCTGGCCGGGCCGGGACACCGACTTGGTGAGGCGGCCCAGGATCCGGTTCATGAACCCCCGGGAATCCAGGTGGGCCTCCAGCTCCCGCTCGTCGTACGTGCCCGCGCGCATCGCCCGGAAGACCTTGAGGATGCCGACGAGGGCGACCAGGTTGAGGGCGGCGATGAGGTAGAGGAAGGAGCCCGAGACGGTGGTGCCGACGATGCCGAGCGTCTGGTGCGTACGGGAGTCGTCGTTCATCAGCGTGCCGGCGAGCTGGGCGCCGCCCGCCACCAGCGCGGCCATGGCCACCACCACGCTGGAATGGCCCAGCGCGAACCAGAAGCCCACCGACACCGGCCGCTTGCCGTCGGCCATCAGCTTGCGGGTGGTGTTGTCGATGGCGGCGATGTGGTCGGCGTCGAAGGCGTGCCGCATGCCGAGGGTGTAGGCGGTGACGCCGAGGCCGATGCCGAAGGCCTTGGTGCCGACCTGGTAGTGCTCGGGGACGACGAGCAGGAACAGGATCCCGAAGGCGACGACGTGCAGGGCGGCTATCACCGCCAGCAGGCCCGCGGTCTTGAGGGTGTCCTCACGGCGCCAGCGGAAGGACGTCCGGGGGGCCGCCCCCTCGGGGGCGGACGTCGGCGTCGGGACAGGCTCGGGCAGGGTCATCCGGTATCACGCTCCAGCACCTCGTGGATCACTTCGTGAGCTGCCGTGGCCGGTCTCCTGGCTTAGGGGTCGTGCGCCCGCCCTCCCTGCCTTCCCGGTCGTGCGACCAGTGGCCCGGCGGATGCCGGACGGAAGGGGAACTCCCCGATCACAGTGGCGAGGGCCGCGTCGGCTTCGCACCGACTTCCCGAGCACCACGGCCCGCCCACGGTAGAGGGACGGACCGTCGCCTGCATAGCTGCATACCTGCGCAGGTGCCGAAGATCACCCGCGGGTGCCTGCGAGGATGGGGGCATGCATCTCGTCCCTGCCGACCGCGCGGAGCGTCGCACCATCGACGGCCACCGGGTGTGCGACGCCATCGCGGCGATCGGGGAGCCCGGTCGCGTCCGCGCGTGGGCGGAGCGCTTCTCGCTGCTGGCCGACCCCAAGCGGCTCGCCCTGCTGCTGGCCCTGCACCGCACCGGCCCGCTGGCCGTCTCCGACCTCGCCGTCGCCACCGGTATGAAGGACCCGGCGGTCTCCCAGGCCCTGCGGCTGCTGCGCGCGGCGGGCACGGTGGAGGGCGAGAAGGAGGGCCGCGTGGTGCGCTACCGGCTGGTGGACGAGGACGTACGGGACCTGCTGGAGCACTGCGCGGCGGACACGGACTGACACCGCGGCGCCCGGCCCGGCGGCCGGGTGGGCGCCGGGTCCGGGCCACGGCGGCCCCGCCCGCTGCCACGGCGCTCCCGCCCGCTGCCACGGACGCCCCGCCCGGTGCCACGGCGCTCCCGCCCGGTGCGGCGCCCGTCCGGTGGGGCCCCTGGTGCCGCACCCGTCCGGTGCCGCGGCGCCCCCGTCCGGCGTGCGCGTCCGTGCCGCGTCCGCACTCGTCCGGCGACCGCCCCCGCCCGCTCGCCGTGGTCACCCGCCCCGCCGCCGCCCCACCCCCGTCCGGTCGTCCCCCTGTGCGCCGGTACGGCACGGCGTGTTGGCTTTTCCGGTGATCTGGACAGATTCTCTGTGTCGCTCCGACGCACACAGAGGAGACCGCGTGACCGACCGCACCGACGACGCGCCGCCCGACCTGTCCTCCCGGAGTCCCGACTGGTGGCGGCAGGCCGTCGTCTACCAGGTCTACCCCCGCAGCTTCGCCGACGCCGACGGCGACGGACTCGGCGACCTCCGGGGCATCACCCAGCGGCTGACGCACCTCGCCGCCCTCGGCGTGGACGCCGTGTGGCTCAGCCCGTTCTACCCCTCCGAACTGGCCGACGGCGGCTACGACGTCACCGACCACCGGGACGTCGACCCCCGCCTGGGCACCCTCGACGACTTCGACGCGCTGGTCACCGAGGCGCACCGCCTGGGCCTGAAGGTGATCGCCGACATCGTCCCCAACCACAGCTCGCACCGGCACCGCTGGTTCCAGGAGGCGCTGCGGGCCGGGCCGGGCTCGGCCGCCCGCGACCGGTACGTCTTCCGGGACGGGCGCGGCGCCCACGGCGAACTGCCGCCCACCGACTGGCAGTCCGTCTTCGGCGGCAGCGCCTGGCAGCGGGTGCCCGACGGACAGTGGTACCTGCACCTGTTCGCGCCCGAGCAGCCCGACTTCAACTGGGCCCACGAGGAGGTCCGCGCCGACTTCCGCACCACCCTGCGCTTCTGGTCCGACCGGGGCGTGGACGGCTTCCGCGTCGACGTGGCGCACGCCCTGGTCAAGGACCTCGACGAGCCGCTGCGCGACGTCGGGAACCTCGGTGCCACCGGCGAGGACGCGCTGCCGCACGTCGAGCCGGGCAGCCACCCGTACTGGGACCGCGACGAGGTCCACGAGATCTACCGTGACTGGCGCAAGATCTTCGACGCCTACACACCGCCCCGCACGGCCGTCGCCGAGGCCTGGGTGCCCGACGCGCGGCGCGCCCTGTACGCCCGCCCGGACGAACTGGGCCAGGCCTTCAACTTCGAGTACCTGCAGACCGGCTGGGACGCGGACGCGCTGCGCCGGACCATCGCCGCCTCCCTGGACACCGCCCGGGCCGCCGGAGCGTCGGCCACCTGGGTGCTGTCCAACCACGACGTGGTCCGCCACGCCTCCCGGCTGATGCTGCCGCCGGGCACGGACGAGAACGCCTGGCTGCTGTCCGGCGGCCGCGCGCCCGCCCTCGATGCGGAGGCCGGACTGCGCCGGGCCCGCGCGGCGACCCTGCTGATGCTGGCGCTGCCCGGTTCGGCCTACCTCTACCAAGGCGAGGAACTGGGCCTGCCCGAGGTGGCCGACCTGCCCACCGAGGTGCTCCAGGACCCGGTCTGGGAGCAGACCGGCCACGTCCGCAAGGGCAGGGACGGCTGCCGGGTTCCGCTGCCGTGGACGACGACCGGACCGTCGTACGGCTTCGGTCCGGCCGGGGCCTGGCTGCCGCAGCCCGCGCACTTCGCGGGGTACGCCGTCCAGGCGCAGGACGGCGTGGCGGGCTCGACGCTGGAGCTGTACCGCACGGCCCTGCGGCTGCGCCGCAAACTGCTCGCGGGCGAGTCGCTGACCTGGGCGGAGGACACCCCGGCGGGTGTGCTGGCGTTCGCCCGCCGCGACGGCTGGCGGTGTGTCACCAACCTGTCGGACAGCGAGGTCGCGCTGCCGCCCGGTGAGGTGCTGCTGAGCAGCGCGCCGCTGAGCGGGCGCCGGCTCGCCCCGGACACCACCGTGTGGCTCGCCTAGGCCCCGGACACCACCGTGTGGCTCGCCTAGGCCCCGGACACCACCGTGTGGCTCGCCTAGGCCCCGGACACCACCGTGTGGCTCGCCTAGGCCCCGGACACCACCGTGTGGCTCGCCTAGACCCCGGACACCACCGTGTGGCTCGCCCAGGCCCCGGGCCACGCACCGCCCGCGCCGGCCGTTCTCCGCGCCGGCCCGCTCGTGCCTGGCCGGCTTCCGCCCGGCCCGTCCGTGCCCGGCCCGCTCAGCCCGCCGTGGGGCCGGGCCCGGGCGCCGGTGTGCCGCCGGGGGCCGAGGGGCGTGGGGTGGCGTCCGGCGGCGGGCAGGGTGATGCCGGACGCCGGGGCGCCCCGGCGCAGTTCGCGTCCAGCGCGGAACGGCGGCCGAAGCGGCCCCCGGCTCCGGGCCGCCGGCTGCGGCGAGGACAATGATCACCACGGGGCCCGGGGTGCGGCGGACGAGGGGGAGACGACGATGCCCGAGCGGCGTAGGTGCGCAGCGGTGATCGCGGCCTGTGCGGTGCTCGCGGGCTGCTCGTCCGCCGGACAGGACGGCGCGAGCGGCCCGCGGGACGTGCTCACCCGGACCCTGCCGGCCGGTGACCGCCCCGCCGTGCCCGACCTCACCGGGACCTCCCTGGAGGGCCGGGAGATCCACCTGTCCGACTACCGGGGCAAGGTCGTCCTGCTCAACGTCTGGGCCCACTTCTGCGGCCCCTGCCGGGCGGAGGCCCCGGAACTGGACAGGATCCAGCGCAAGTGGTCCGCCCGCGGGGTGCAGGTGCTCGGGATCGCCGACGACAGCAGCCGCACCGCGGCGCTCCGGTTCCAGCAGGAGCACCACCTGAGCTACCCGTCCCTGCACGATCCGGCGGGCAAGCAGGTCCTCCGGCTGCCGCACGGCCTCGTGAGCACCCAGACGATCCCCTTCACCGTGGTCGTCGACCCGGAGGGCAGGGCCGCGGCCGTCCGGATCGGCACGACGTCCGAGGCGCGGATGGCGAAGATCCTCACGCCGCTGCTGCCGGGCACGGCGAAGGCCGCGGGCAGGCCGGAACACTGAACCGGGCGGACAATGACCGGGTGCACGGGATCCGTTCACAGGCCTCGCGAAGGGAACGACATGGCTGACCTGACCACCGGGACCCGGACCGTCGGTGTGCTGGGCACCGGCATCATGGGCGCCGCGATGGCCCGCAACCTCCTGCGTGCCGGACACACCGTCCGGGTCTGGAACCGCACCCCCGCCAAGGCCGAGCCGCTGGCCGCCGACGGCGCACAGGTCGCCGGCTCCGCCGCCGACGCGGTCCGTGACGCCGACGTGATCCTGACGATGCTGTACGACGGCGGCACGGTGCTGGAGGTGATGCGCGAGGCCGCGCCGGCGGCCCGCGCGGGCGCCGTCTGGGTGCAGTCGACCACCGCCGCGGTGGAGTCGGCCGGCGAACTCGCGGACCTCGCCCGCCGGTACGGCCTGCTCTTCTACGACGCCCCCGTGCTCGGCACCAGGCAGCCCGCCGAGGCGGGGCAGCTCACCGTGCTGGCCGCCGGGCCCGCCGAGGGCCGCGAGGCGGTGGCGCCCGTGTTCGACGCGGTCGGCGCGCGCACGGTGTGGACCGGCGAGGACGGCGCGGCGGCCGGTGCGACCCGGCTGAAACTGGTGGCCAACAGCTGGGTCGTCGCGGTCACCGCGGCCACCGGCGAGACGCTGGCGCTGGCCAAGGGGCTCGGCGTGGACCCGGCGGGTTTCTTCGACCTGATCTCCGGTGGCCCGCTCGACATGGGCTACCTGCACGCCAAGGCCGGGCTCATCCTCGACGGCGGGCTGCTGCCGCCGAGTTTCGCCGTGAGCACCGCGGAGAAGGACGCCCGTCTGATCGTCGAGGCCGGTGAGCGGCACGGTGTGCGTCTCGACGTGGCCGCCGCGAGCGCGGAGCGCTTCGCCCGCGCCGCCGCCCAGGGGCACGGCGGCGAGGACATGGCCGCGGCCTACTTCGCCAGCTTCGACGAGCCGGGGCCCGCCGCCGGCTGACCGGGCGTCAGCCCAGGCAGAGGACCAGCAGGCAGAGCTGCGGGGACGACGGGGAGGACGGGGTCGCCGGGTCCGTGGCGGCGGGGCCGGCCGGCGCGGTGCCGGAGGAGGAGCCGCCCGTTGCGCCGGAACCGGACGAGGGGTGCTGCGCCGTCGTGCCCGAGGAGCCGGCCGGGGCCGTACCGCCGGTGCCCGAAGCGGAGGACGATCCGGAGGAGCCGGAGCCGGAGCCGGAGCCGGAACCCGAGCCCGAGGAGTGGCCGGGGGCCGTGGACCCGGACGTGCCCGCGTGGTGGTCCTGGCCGGCCGCCGGGTGCGTGGAGTCCGGCCCGGCCGGGTCCACCGCCGCGGGCGGGGCGGCGGTGTAGGGGCGGACGCCCTCCTGCGCGGTGGCGTCGCGGGAGGTCCCGGCGGGCGTGGACCGGGTGTGCGCGGGGCCGGTCGCGGAGGTCAGGGCGGGGGAGGCGGGCTTCGCGTGCCGGGCGCCGGGGGAAGGGGCCGTCCCGTCCGGCTGGGCGGGCTGCGCGGCCAGGCCGTCCGGGTGCAGGGCCTCCGGTGCGGGGGCGGCCTGGGCGCGGTCGGCGGTGTGCCGGTCCATCGAGGCGACGGTCAGGCCGCCGCCGACCAGGGCCACCGCGGTGGCGACCAGGGCCCGGCGCTGGGTCTTCTTCCAGCGGGCCCGCTGCCGGCGCCGCGCCGCCCGCCCCGGCCGCTGCCGCACCGGCGCCCCGTCCGGTGCCGCCGACGACAGGTCCTCCGTCATCGGCAGGTCCGGGGAGCCGCCCGGAGCGCCGGGGGCCTCGGCGGCGAGGGGCGCGCCGGGCTCCGCGAAGGGCTCGTGAGCCGGGTCCGCCGCCGGGCCCGGGGCGAACGGGACCGCGGCGTCGGCGGTGGCGTTCGGGGCTATGTCCGGCGCGTACGCCCCGCAACCGGGGCAGACCAGAGCACCGTTGAGGTGCCGTCGGCATGTGGAGCAGTAGTCCATGCGGGTCTTCCTGGGTCGGCTGCCGGGCGGCCAGTCACGCTAACAAGCGTCCCGGGGCCCTGTGTGGAGCCTGTGTGACGCTCCTGCGCGGATTCGGCGCCCGGTCTCGTCCGCCGGAAGGATGTGGCGCCCCCTCGTGATCGCCGACGATGACGGGGACATGCTCGGACCCGAGGGAAGGGAAGTCCCTTGCGCATCCGCAGGATCGCCGCAACCGCCGTCGCCGCCACCGTCCTGTCACTGACCCCCGCCGCCGCCCCGGCGGCCTTCGCCGGCACCTCCGCCGCCGGTCCCGCCGCCTCCGCGCCGGCCGCATCCGCCCTGGACCCCGCGGCCCTGGGCAGCGCGCTCGGCGCCGTGCACGACGCGGGCATGTACGGCATCTACTCCTCCGTCCGCGACGGCGGCCGGCGCTGGGCCGGCGCGTCCGGCGTCGCCGACGTGGACACCGGGCGCCCGGTCCGGCCGGACATGCGGCACCGGGTGGGCAGCATCAGCAAGTCCTTCGCCGCCGTCGCCGTCCTCCAGCAGGCCGAGCGCGGCCGGATCCGCCTGGACGCGCCCGTCGCGGACTACCTCCCGGACCTGATACCGGGCGAGCGCGGGCGGCGGATCACCGTCCGCATGCTGCTGAACCACACCAGCGGCATCGGCGACTACGTCGTGGGTGCCTTCCCGTCCCTGGCCAAGGGCTCGACGGCCAGCCTGGACGAGGAGCGGTTCCGCTCGGTCAGCCCGCGGGAGCTGGTCCGCCTGGGCCTCGCCGCGCCCGCCACCGGAGCGCCCGGCTCGCTGCCCGGCCACTACTCCAACACCAACTACGTCATCGCCGGACTGCTCCTGGCCAAGGTCACCGGCCAGGACCCGGAGGCGTACATCACTCGCCACGTCATCGACCGGGCCGGGCTGCGCCACACCTCCTACCCGCGCATCCCCGCCCTCCGGGGCCCGCACGCGCGGATGTACGAGAACTTCTACGGGCTGATCGACCCGCCCCGCGACTACAGCGTCTACGACATGTCCTGGGCGTACACGGCGGGCGCGGTGGTCTCCACCACCGACGACCTGAACCGCTTCTACCGCGCCCTGCTCACCGGCCGTCTGATCGGGCCGGCCGCGCTCCGGGAGATGCAGCGCACGGTCCCGGTGGACGGCATGGACTACGGACTCGGCCTCTACGCCGTCGACATCCCCGGCTGCGGACGCTTCTGGGGCCACGACGGGGCGGTGTTCGGCGCCGGGACCATCGCGCTGTCCAGCCCGGACGGCAGGCGGCAGGTCGCGGCCGGCTGGAACCTGATGAAGTACGAGCGCCTGAACGCCGACGGCACCGGCTTCGAACCGAGCCCCGTCGACGACGCCCTCAACCGTTACGTCATCGGCGCCCTGTGCGGGCCGTCCGCGTCCGCGCCGCAGGTGAGGGCCGCCGCCCGCACCGTCCTCGACGGCGCCGACCTCTCTTCACCCGCCTGGGCTAGGGTGCTGCGCTGAACCGTACCCGGCCGAACCGCATCTGACTGGGCGGGCGTGTGACGGAAGGACGGAACGTGCGGAACGGCGAGAGAGCGGCTGGCACGGCCGGCGGCGGCGGGCGGCTCGGCCGCATCGGCCGCTCCCCCCTGCGCCGGCACACCGCTCTGCTGACCGGGTGGACGGTCTTGTGGTTCCTGGTGGCCGAACGGCACGGGGCCGTGTCCTGGCACTATCTGAGGAGCGGTGAGGAACTGCTCTTCAACCAGGTGCCGGGCGGCGGCCTCGCGCTGTACGCCCACCACCCGGAACTCCAGATCGGCCCGGTCTCCTTCCTCGTCGCCGCGCTGTTCGGGCCGTTCCCGCCCGCCCTGGGCGAGAACCTGGCCGAGGCGTTCATGTCCGGCCTGGGCCTGTACATGCTGGTGCTGATCGGCCGGACGGCCGCCGAGTACGGCCTGGGCACCGGGACCAACCACAAGCGCCTCCAGCAGCGCGTCCTGATCGCCGGCGCCGCCTTCATCCCCATGTGGGTGGAGGTCTCGGTGCGGTTCGCGCACCTGGACGACGTGCTGGCGCTGTTCTTCACCACCCTGGCGGTCCGCGCCCTGGTGCGCGGCAACGCCACCGCCGTCGGGGTGTTCCTCGCGCTGGCCGTGGACTCCAAGCCGTGGGCGGTGGGATTCCTGCCGCTGCTGCTCGCCCTGCCCCGGCCGGCGCGGCTGCGCGCGGCGGCCTGGACGGTGGGTCTGGTGGCCGCGGCCTGGCTGCCGTTCTACCTGACCCACCTGGAGACGTTCGCCGCCGCCCGGTTCACCATCCCCAACCAGCCGGCCTCCGCGCTGCGCTGGTTCGGGGTGAACGACCCGGCCACGCCCTGGTGGGACCGGCCCGCCCAGATGGGCCTCGGGATCGCGCTCGGCGCGCTGGCGGTGCGCCGGGGCCGCTGGGCGGCCGTGGTGGTGCTGGCCGCCGACGCGCGGATCGTGCTGGACCCGAGCGTGTACACGTACTACAACGCCTCCGTGCTGCTCGGCACGCTCATCTGGGACTCGGTGGGGCAGCGGCGGCTGGTGCCGTGGGTCAGCTGGATAGCGCTGATCTCGCTGTACGGCAGCGCCCTGCTGGTGCCCTCGGACTCCGCGCAGGGCCTGATCCGGCTGGCGTTCGCGGCCGGTTCCGCGCTGTACGTGCTGTTCTGGCCGCAGCGCCGCCCGCGCCGGGGGCAGGGGGCCGCGGCGCGGACCCCGCACCTGCCGGGGCAGCGGCGCGCGCCGGACGGCTCTCAGGCCCGGTCGGTCAGCTCCTCGGCATAGACCTGGGAGAGGGGCTGCGGGCCCACGTGGCGCCGGCGGCCGCACCGGCCCGGCTCGCAGCGCAGCGGTCTCCTGTTCTCGTCCCAGGCGGTGGGCACCTCCACGCGTTCGTGGCAGCGGCCGCTCCGGTCGCGCTCGGCGAGGCGGTGCGTGCGCCCGCAGACGGGCCCGGGTGGCTGGTGGGCGGCCTCGACGGCCGGCCGCTCCGCCTTCTGCGCCTCCGTCAGCTCCGGCTTGCGCGGTGACGGTGGCGCAGCGTGGTGCGCACCGTGTCCGCGAACCAGGCGAAACCGCCGGTCCGGAACAGGATGAGCACTCACCAGATCCCGTTCATCTCTCCCCCGCCCCCTGCCCGGCGCGGCCGCCTGGCACCCGCTCGCCGTGGAGCGCCGGTGCCGCGTCCGCGCACTCCAGCACGGGCTCAGGACGGACAACCGCGGGCCGTGTGACAGGGGGCGCGGCGAGGGCGGTGGCGCGCCGTGCGCGGGGGACGCGCAGGCGGCGCCAGGCACGTTCGTGGACCAGGGCCAGGACGATCGCGGCGGCCACGGCGATGAGGTGCTCGCGTCCGGCCAGGTTGGGCCGGACGATCGACTCGACGACCATCGAGCCGCCGGTGAGGAAGAAGACGACCGGGGCGCGGCGGACCACGGAGAGGTAGGTGAACAGGCCCACGACGGCCGCCGACGGGCCGGTGTCGAGGACGTGGCCGGTCTCCGGGGGCAGGCCCAGCCCCCACCAGCCCGGCCCGATCGCGATCATCACGCGCACGGTGAAGGTGCCGGCGAGGGTGGCGGCGTAGGAGATGAACAGGGTGCGGGCGCGGCCCAGGGTGAGTTCGGCGAGGGCGAAGGCGAGGAAGAGCTGGGTGATGCCCGCCCAGACCGGCAGGTCCAGGGCGGGCACGTAGAGGGAGACGGGGGTGCGGGCCAGGGCCAGCCACAGCGGCAGGTCGGCCTGGACGCCGCCGACCGCCCGGACCGCCGCCTCGCCGGCCGGTTGCTGGGCGACCGCGTGGAAGAAGATCACGCCGAAGGCGGCCACGAAGGCGAGCACCAGGCCGGACAGGCCGCGGCGCAGCAGCTGCCGCACCGGGTCGACGACCATGGCGTGCCACTCGCCGCGCAGGGTGCGTACGACGAACAGCGCGAGCCGGGACACCGTGTCCCGCCCGCGCCGTCGGGCGTCCGGCCCGCCGGGTCTCACATCATCGCCCTGTCCGGCTCCACCGGGCTTCCGTTCCGTTGCACCACCGCTCGGCTCCTCGAAGCAGTTCCCACGCAAACGTGCGCACAACCGTATGGACCGGAATCCGGCCCCGCGCGTTGCCCGGCGCCGGGGTGATGTGTCTCAGCGCACGGGCGCCCGGCCCGGCCGGCGTCCGGCCAGTGTGCCCCGGCCGGCCCCGCCCCGGGAGCGGTACACGACGTAGGGGCGGGCCAGATAGCCGAGCGGGGCGGCGAAGGCGTGCACCAGACGGCTGAAGGGCCACAGCGCGAACAGGGCCATGGCCAGCAGCGCGTGGATCTTGTAGACGAGCGGGGCGTGGGCCATGGCGGTGACGTCGGGGTCGAGGGTGAACAGGCTGCGGAACCAGACGGAGACGCCGAGCCGGTAGTCGTAGGGGTTGGCCGCCGAGGAGACGGTGGCGGTCAGCCCGGCGAGCAGGACGAGGGCCAGCAGCGGGTAGGTCAGGCGGTCGCCGCGGCTGGTGGCCTGCCGCACGGCGGGTACGCGCAGCCGCCGGTACAGCAGCAGGCCGAGTCCGGCCACGGCGGCGACGCCCGCGGTGCCGCCCAGGGCCAGGGCGACCGCGTGGTACTGCTCCTCGCTGACCCGCAGCCGCCGGGTCAGCGCCTCGGGGACGAGCAGGCCCATGACGTGGCCGCCGATGACCAGGAAGAGGGCGTAGTGGAAGAGCGGTCCGCCGACCCTGAGCATGCGGGACTCGTGGAGCTGGCTGGAGCGGGTGGTGAAGCCGAAGCGGTCGTAGCGGTAGCGCCAGGCGGTCCCGGCGACCAGCACGACCAGGGCGAGGTAGGGCAGCACGCCCCACAGGGCGGTGTTCAGGTGCTGCGCGTGCAGGTGGGGAGGGTTCATCAGCGGCGTACTCCTTCGTCGCCCGGCGCGTGCCGGACGGGGTACGGCACGGGCAGGGGCGGGGAGACGGGCGGGGGGAAGGGCAGCTGGTGCGGCCCGGCGGCCGGGTGCGCGGGGCGCGCCGGCGCGGGGGCGCCGGCGGGCAGGGTGGTCAGGACCGCGCGGACCACGTCGGCGTAGGGGCTGTGGTGGGTCTCCAGGCCGTGGGCGAGCAGGGCGATGGCCGGGCGGTGCTCCTGGAGGAGGCCGGCGCCGGGGTCGGGGCAGCGGGCGGCGAACTCCAGCAGGGAGGGCAGGTGGTCGGGGAGTTCGCCGGGGGGCGGCTCCCAGCCGTGCTCGCGGTAGACGGCCTTGAGCGCGGCGAGGGAGGCGCCCCGGCGGCGGGTGTCGCCGTCGGTGTAGTGGGTCAGGTGCAGGGTGCGGCGGCGGGTGCGGTCGAAGGTGGCGACGTAGCCGGCGGCCAGGTCCATCGGTGCGGTGCCGGCCGCCCACCGGCAGAAGCGCAGCAGCAGGGCCGGGGCCTCGCCGGACAGCGGGCCGATCGCGCCGGCCACCGTCTCGCGCCGGTGCGGCCAGTCCTCGCCGGGGTGGTCCAGGAGCAGGGCGGCGGCCTGGTGGACCGCCCGGTGCAGGTTCATCCCTCGGCGCTCCCGGTGGCGGACCGGTCGGGGAAGAGGCCGCGGGGCCTGCCGCGCCCGTTCCAGTTGAGCAGGTTGACCCGGCCGCGCAGCGCGGACCGCTCGGCCGGGGCGGCGGCCGGGACGGGGGAGGCGTGGAAGGCCCCGGCGCCGTCGGTGCCGTACATGCCGGGTCCGCCGTCGCCCTCCAGGCTGCAGCCCGCCTCGTGCGGGCCGCCCGCGCCGCCGTCGGCGACGTACGTGGTGGGGATGACGTACCGCTCCTCGTACTTGGCCAGCGCGAGCAGCCGGTACATGGCCTCCAGGCCGCGTTCGTCCATGCCGACGCCGCGGGCGATCGCCGGGTCGCGGTCCTCGCCGAGGTTGACGCGGCGCATGTGGGCGCGCATCGCGGCCAGCCGGCACAGGGCGGCCTCCACGGGGGCGGTGTCGCCCGCGGTGAACAGCCCGGCCAGGTACTCCAGCGGGATGCGCAGCGCGTCGATGGCGCCGAACAGGGGGGCCGGGTGCTCGCCGTCGTGGCCGCTGCGGGTGAGCGCGTCGACCACCGGGGAGAGCGGCGGCACGTACCAGACCATGGGCATGGTGCGGTACTCCGGGTGCAGCGGCAGGGCGATGCGGTACGTCGTGATGAGGTCGCGCACGGGGGAGCGGCGGGCCGCGGTGATCCAGTCGTGCGGGATGCCGGATTCCTCGGCGGCGCGCACCACCTCGGGGTCGTGCGGGTCGAGGAAGCAGCCGAGCTGGGCCTCGTACAGGTCCTTCTCGTCGGCGACGGAGGCGGCCTCGCCCACCTTGTCGGCGTCGTACAGCATCACGCCGAGGTAGCGCAGCCGGCCCACGCAGGTCTCCGAGCAGACGGTCGGCTCGCCTGCCTCGATGCGCGGGTAGCAGAAGGTGCACTTCTCGGCCTTGCCGGTGCTGTGGTTGAAGTACACCTTCTTGTACGGGCAGCCGCTCACGCACATCCGCCAGCCGCGGCAGCGGTCCTGGTCGACGAGGACGATGCCGTCCTCGATGCGCTTGTAGAGCGCGCCGGAGGGGCAGACGGCCACGCAGCTCGGGTTGAGGCAGTGCTCGCAGATGCGCGGCAGGTGGAACATGAACGCCTGCTCGTACTCCAGCCTGACCCGCTCGTTCATCGACTTGAGCACGGGGTCGGCGGACAGGTGCTCGGGGCCGCCGCCGAGGTCGTCGTCCCAGTTGGGGCCCCAGGTGACGTCGGTGGGGCGGCCGTCGATCAGGGAGCGGGGGCGGGCGGTGGGCAGGTCGTCGCCGAGCGGGGCGGAGATGAGGGTGTCGTAGTCGTAGGTCCAGGGCTCGTAGTAGTCCTTGAGGGAGGGCAGTTCGGGGTTGGCGAAGAGGCGGGCGAGGCGGCGGGCGCGGCCTCCGGAGCGCGGGACCAGCCGGCCCCGTCCGTCCAGCCGCCAGCCGCCCTTCCACCTGTCCTGGTCCTCGTGGCCGCGGGGGTAGCCCTGGCCGGGGCGGGTCTCGACGTTGTTGAACCAGGCGTACTCGGTGCCGGTGCGGTTGGTCCAGGTCTGCTTGCAGGTGACCGAGCAGGTGTGGCAGCCGATGCACTTGTCGAGGTTCATGACCATGGCGACCTGACTCAAGACGCGCATGTCAGTACTGCACCTCCTGGGCGCGGCGGCGGATGACGGTGCGGGCGTCGCGCTGGTTGCCGGTGGGCCCGTAGTAGTTGGGGGCGAAGGAGAGCTGGGCGTAGCCGCCGATGAGGTGGGTGGGTTTGACGAGGATGCGGGTCAGCGCGTTGTGCACGCCGCCGCGCCGGCCGGTGGCCTCGGAGCGCGGCACGTTCACCAGGCGTTCCTGCACGTGGTACATGAACACCGTGCCGGGCGGCATGCGGTGGGAGACGACGGCGCGGGCGACGACGACCCCGTTGGGGTTGACCGCCTCCACCCAGTCGTTGTCGGCGGCGCCGATCGCCTCGGCGTCGGCGACGCTCATCCAGATCACCGGGCCGCCGCGGGCCAGGGTCTGCATGAGCAGGTTCTCCTGGTACTCGGAGTGGATGGACCACTTGGAGTGCGGGGTGAGGTAGCGGACGCTGACCTCGCGCTCGCCCGCCGGCGTCTCGGCGGTCAGGTCCAGCGGCGGCCGGTAGACGGGCAGTTGCTCGCCCAGTTCGGCCATCCAGTCGTGGTCCAGGTAGAAGTGCTGGCGGCCGGTGAGGGTGTGCCAGGGCTTCTTGTGCTCGGTGTTGACGGTGAAGGGCGCGTAGCGCCGGTCGGGTGCCTCCTTGCCGGACCACTCGTAGCTGGTGCCGACCTGGACGGGCCGCTGCTGGGTGTCGGAGAAGACCACGCGCCGCTCGTGCACGGCCTCGGCGAGCGTCTCGAACCCGGCCTCGGGCCCGCAGCGTTCGGCGAGGCGTTCGAAGCCCTCGGCCGCGATCCGGCCGTTGGTGGTGCCGGACAGGGCGAGGATCGCCTCGCACAGTTTCACGTCGGTGTCGAGCAGCGGGCGGCCCCCGGCCGGCCCGGGGCCCGCGGCGGTGCCGCAGCGGGCGCCGAGCCAGCGCACCTCGGGACCCGGCCGGACGGTGACGCCCTTCACGGTGACGCCCTGCTGCTCGCACAGCGGTCCGAGCGCGGCCAGCCGGTCGGCCACGGCGGTGTAGTCCCGTTCCACCACGGTGAACTGCGGCAGGTCGCGGCCGGGCACGGGGGAGCGCCCTTCCGCGCGCCAGTCCCGCACGGTGCCGCCGGGCTGGGCGGTCTCGCCGGGTGTGTCGTGCTGCTGCGGGGTGGCCACCAGGTCGTACGCCACGTCGAGGCGGCCGGCGGCCAGTTCGCTGAACTTCCGGGCCAGCGCGTGGAAGATCTCGAAGTCGGTGCGGGCCTGCCAGGGCGGACTGATCGCGGGCGAGAAGGCGTGCACGTAGGGGTGCATGTCCGTGCTGGACAGGTCGTGCTTCTCGTACCAGGTGGCGGCGGGCAGGACGAGGTCGGCCATCAGTGTGGTCGAGGTCATCCGGAAGTCGAGGGCGAGCAGCAGGTCGAGCTTGCCGCGCGGCGCCTCCTCGTGCCAGGTCAGGTCCCGGGGCCGGGCCTGCGGCGGTGCCTCGGCCGCGTGCGCGTTGTCGCTCGCGCCGAGCAGGTGGCGCAGGAAGAACTCGTTGCCCTTGGCGGAGGAACCGATGAGGTTGGCCCGCCACACGGTGAGCACGCGCGGCCAGTTCCCGGGGGCGTCCGGGTCCTCGCAGGCGAACGACAGTTCCCCGGCGGCCAGCCGGGACGCCACCCACTCGCCGGGCTCGTGCCCGCTCTCGCGCACCGCGCGGCCCAGGTCGAGCGGGTTCGCGGAGAAGGCGGGCGCGGACGGCATCCAGCCGAGCCGCGCCGACTGCGCCACCAGGTCGGCGGTGTGCCGGCCGGCGAACAGGCCCTTGCCGGTGGACGCGGCGAGCGTGTCGGCGCCGTGGCCGTCGTAGCGCCACTGGTCGGTGTGCAGGTACCAGTACGGGGTGCCCGCGACCTGCCGGGAGGGGCGGACCCAGTCGGCGGCGGACTGGAGCTGCTGCCAGCCCGCGTAGGGCCGCACCTTCTCCTGGCCGACGTAGTGCGCCCAGCCGCCGCCGTTGACGCCCTGGCAGCCGGTGAGCAGCAGCAGGGTGAGGAAGGAGCGGTAGATCGTGTCGGAGTGGAACCAGTGGTTGGTGCCCGCGCCCATGACGATCGTGCAGCGGCCCCGGGACTGCTCCGCCGTGCGGGCGAACTCCCGCGCCACCCGCACCACGGCGGCGGCCGGCACCGACGTGATGGCCTCCTGCCAGGCGGGTGTGTGCGGCTGGGAGGCGTCGTCGTAGCCGTCGGGCCACTCGCCGGGCAGCCCCTCGCGGGCGACGCCGTACTGGGCGAGGAGCAGGTCGAAGACGGTCGTCACCCGCCGTCCGCCCACCTCGCGCACCGGCACGCCGCGCACCGAGCAGCCGCCGGGCTCCTGGCCGTCGAAGCGCGGCAGCAGCACGCGGGCGCTGTCGCCGCCGCCCCCCGGCCGGTGGAAGGTCAGTTCGGGCTCGATGTCCCCGAGGTCCAGGTTCCAGCGGCCCTCGCCCAGCTTGGACCAGCGGTCGCCGAGGGTGCCGTGGGGGACGACGGGCCGTCCGGAGACCGCGTCGAGGAGCACCGGCTTCCACCGGGCGTCCTCCCCCGACTCCTCGTCGAGGCCGAGCATCGCCGCGGTGACGAACTTGCCCGGCACCCAGGACCCCGGCCGGCGCGGGTCCTCCTCCAGCTCGACCAGGAAGGGCAGGTCGGTGAAGCGGCGGACGTAGTCGGTGAAGTACGGGACCCGGCGGCGCACGAAGAACTCGGTGAGGATCACGTGCCCCATGGCCATCGCCAGCGCCCCGTCGGTGCCGGGGTGCGGGTGCAGCCACTCGTCGGCGAACTTGGTGGCGTCCGCGTAGTCCGGCGAGACCACGACGACCTTCTGGCCGCGGTAGCGGGCCTCGGTCATCCAGTGCGCGTCCGGGGTCCGCGTCACCGGCACGTTCGATCCCCACAGCATCAGGTACGCGGCGTCCCACCAGTCCCCGGACTCCGGTACGTCCGTCTGGTCGCCGAAGACCTGCGGGGAGGCGATCGGCAGGTCCGCGTACCAGTCGTAGAACGACACCATGGGCGCGCCGATCAGCGACATGAACCGGGCGCCGACCGCGTGCGAGGCCATCGACATCGCCGGGATCGGGGAGAACCCGGCGATCCGGTCCGGCCCGTGCGCGGCGATGGTGTGCACATGGGCGGCGGCGGCGATCTCCAGGGCCTCGTCCCAGCCCACGCGCACCAGGCCGCCCTTGCCGCGCGCCGCCTGGTAGCGGCGCCGCCTGTCCGGGTCCGAGGTGATCTCGGCCCAGGCGGCCACCGGGTCGCCCAGCCGCTCGCGGGCCTCGCGGTACATCTCCAGGAGCACACCGCGGGCGTGCGGGTAGCGCACCCGGGTCGGCGAGTACGTGTACCAGGAGAACGAGGCGCCGCGCGGGCAGCCGCGCGGCTCGTACTCGGGCCGGTCGGGGCCGGTGGAGGGGTAGTCGGTCTCCTGGGTCTCCCAGGTGATCAGGCCGTCCTTGACGTACACCTTCCACGAGCAGGAGCCGGTGCAGTTCACGCCGTGCGTGGAGCGCACCACCTTGTCGTGCGCCCAGCGCTCCCGGTAGGGAGCGTCGTTGACCCCCTGGTCGGTGCGGAAGACCGCCCGCAGGTCGTCGGTGGTCACGGAGCGTCGCAGTATGCGCCCCGCCTGAAGCAACTGATCGGCGGCCAGGGCCGCCATTCGTTCCGCTTCCTTTCGTGCCGCGCGCCGTCCCACTGCGCTCACATCCCCTATGAAGTCGGCGGCACACCGGCCGGGGGTGGTCATGCCCGGACGGCCGGTGCTGGTGGGGCCAGCCTTGCGCATCGGAACGGTGCGTTCCCATAGGACTACGCAGAGTTGAGCAGAGCTATACAGGGCCTTTCTTTGCCTTTTGCAATAATTGCACCAAGCAAGGGTCCGGAAAGCTATGTTTCGGCTCGCTTCCGGCTGGGCATGCTCCGTCGGCCACGGCCGTGCAGCGCGACCGCGGCGGGGACGGCGGTGAACACCGACGAGTACGTCCCGACGGCGAGCCCGACGAGCAGCGCGAGCGCGAAATCGGCCAGGGAGTCCCCGCCCAGGACGGCCAGAGAGCAAAGAATGAGCAGGGCGCCCGTCCCGGTGTTCACGGTCCGGGGCAGCGTCTGCACGACCGCCAGATCGGCGAGGCGGTCCAGCGGCGCCCGGGGCTCGCGCCGCACCAGTTCCCGCACCCGGTCGAAGACCACGACCGAGTCGTTCACCGAGTAGCCGATCACGGTGAGCAGCGCGGCCAGGAACACCCCGTCCAGCGGCTTGCCCAGCCAGGCGAAGACCCCCACGAGGACGACCACGTCGTGCGCGAGGGCCACGACCGCCGCCGTGCCGAACAGCCACCGGAAGCGGACCGCGAGGTACAGCAACTGGGCGCCCAGGGCCACCGCGAGCGCGATCAGGGCGTCCCGGCGCAGCTCCGCGCCCAGGCTCGGCCCGATCAGCTCGTCGCGCACGGTCCGCGCACCCCCGCCCAGCGAGGCGACGGTCCGCTTCACCCCGGCCGCCTCGGCGTCGGTCAGCTCCCCGGTGCGCACGGTCAGCCCCCGCTCCCCGGAGGACTGCACGACCGCCCGGCCGAGCCCCGCGCCGGCCAGCGCGGCACGGGCGCGCTCGGGATCCACGGCCCGCACGGTCTCGTACGCGATCATCCGGCCGCCGGTGAACTCGACGCCGAGCTGCGGGCCGCGCACCAGGACGCCCGACCCGGCGAGCACCAGCACCACGCCGGACACGGCCAGCCAGCGGCGCGGCCGGCGCATCAGCCGCGGCGCCCGCCGCACCAGCTCGTCGCGCACCCGCCCTGTGGTCGCCAGCCCGCTGGCCGAGGGGCGGCGGCGCACCCACCGGCGGCCGACGGCGAAGTCGGCGAGCACCCGGGTCACCACCAGCGCGCTCACCATGGACGCCAGGACACCGATGCCGAGCGTGACGCCGAAGCCGCGCACCGGACCCGAGGCCAGGAAGAACAGCAGCCCGGCCGCGATCAGCGTGGTCACGTTGGAGTCGGCGACGGCGCTGAAGGCGTTGCGGAACCCGGCGCTCAGCGCCGAGCGGACGGTGGGCCGCTGCCGGGAGGCGTACTCCTCCCGGGCACGTTCGAAGACCAGCACGTTGGCGTCCACCGCCATGCCGATCGCCAGCACGAAGCCGGCCAGGCCGGGCAGGGTCAGCGTGGCACCGAGCGCGGCCAGGGCGGCGTAGGAGATCAGCCCGTACGAGAGCAGCGCCACCGCCGCCAGGACGCCCATCAGCCGGTACATCACGACGATGAACAGCGCGGTCAGCGCGGTGCCGACGGCCGCGGCCCAGGCGCTCGCCGTGATGGCCCGCGCGCCGAGGGTCGGGCCGACGGTGTGCTGCTCCACCGTCTCGACCGGCACGGGCAGGGCGCCGCCGCTGACCAGCAGGGCCAGTTCGCGGGCCTCGCGGTCGCCGAAGGAGCCGGTGATCTGTGTGGAGCCGCCCGTGATGCCCGTGCCGCAGCCGACCGAGGGATCGACCTGGGGTGAGGAGATGATCCGGCCGTCCAGCACGATCGCGACCCGGCGCGCGGGGTCGCCGGCCGGCCGGCACGCGGCCCGGCCGGTCAGCTCCGCCCAGCGGCCCCGGCCCGCCCGGTCGAAGTCGACGGTGACGTGCCACCCGGCGCCGCTCTCCGCGTCGAACCGGGCGTCGGCGCCCCGCACGTCCTTGCCGGTCAGGGCGGGCGCGGCGAGCCGCAGCCGCTGCCCGGACTCGTCGGGCAGGACCTGTTCGCCGGCGGGGGCACCGGCGGAGGGGGGCGCGGTGGTGCCGGGCGTGCCGGTGCCGGCCGGGCCGAGGACCGGGTGGAAGGTCAGCTGGGCGGTGCGGCCCAGCACGCCCGCCGCCTCCTTCGGGTCCTGCACACCCGGCAGCTCGACGATGATCCGGTGCGCGCCCGAGCGGACGAGGGTCGGTTCGGCGACACCGAGCGCGTCGACCCGGCCGCGCAGCACCTCCAGGGTGCGGTCGGTGGCCGCGCGGCCGGCCTCGGCGGTCGGTGTGGACCGGGTCTCCAGCACGATCTGGGTGCCGCCGCGCAGATCGAGTCCGAGACGGACGGGCACGGTCAGGGTGATGTACAGGGACACGGCGACGACGGCGAGGGCGAACAGCGCCCTCACCCGGGCGGAGCGGATCAACGGATGCCTCCGGCGGCACGGAAGGGGTGAGTGGAGCGAGGGGTCAGGTGCCGGAGGGTGCGGGCGGGGCGCGGTCCCGGCCGGGGACCGCGGGGGCGGGGGAGGCGGCGGCGGGAGCACGGGACGGCGGGGCGCGTCCGGGGCCCGGCGCGGGGACCGCGGTGACGGGAGCGGCGGTGGCCGGGTGGCCGGGAGCGGCGGGACGTTCGCGCTGCGGCTCGGGCCGCGGCCCGGCGTGGAGGAGGCAGGCGGTGGGACAGGGGGTGGTGGCGCGCGGGGCGGTGTCGCTGCGGGGGCTGTCGGTGTGCGGGGCGGGGGCGGCAGTGTTGCGGGGGTCGCCGGTGTGCGGGGCGGGCGTGTTGCGGGGGTCGCTGGTGTGCGGGGCCGGGACGGAGACGGACACGGAGCGGTGTGCGGTCGTGCCGTTCGCCGCGCCGGCCGGGACGGAGACGGACACGGAGGGGTGCGCGGCCGTGGCGGCCGCCGGGTGCGCCGTGGCCGGCGCGTCCGCCGCGAAGGCCCGGAGCACGGACGGCAGGATCAGCAGGACGGCCGCCAGCAGGGCGAGGAGCGCCGGGGCGGCGGTGCGTGACACGCGGTGCATGCGCCGTTCCCCTTCCTGCGGGCCGGTCGGTGGCGGTCGAACCCGGGACCCCGGCCGGGGAGTGGCGGCCGGGATCCCGGGTGGTCGTGGGGGTGGCGGCACCCGGCCGTACCGGGGGCGGCCGCGCACCGGTGCGGCGGTCAGGGCTCGACGAGTCCGGCGCGGATGGCGTACCGCGTGAGTTCGAGTCGGTCGCGCAGGCCCAGTTTGTGCAGCAGGTTGGCGCGGTGCCGCTGGACCGTCTTGACGCTGATGAACAGGAGGCCGGCGATCTCCTTGGAGGAGTGGCCCTCCGCCACCAGCTTGAGGACCTCCTCCTCGCGGGGGGTCAGGACCTGGTCGGGGGTCTCCTCGCCGTGCCGGACCCGGTCCAGGTAGTTGCGGATCAGCGCGGTCACCGCGCCCGGGTACAGGAACGGTTCGTCGCGCATCGCGGCCCGGCAGGCGGCGACCAGATCGCGGTCGGCGACCGACTTCAGCACGTAGCCGCAGGCGCCGGCCTTCAGCGCCTGGAAGAAGTACTGCTCGTTGTCGTGCATCGTGAGCATGAGGATGCGCAGGTCCGGCTTGAGGGAGGCCAGTTCACGGGTGGCCTGCAGACCGGTCAGCCGGGGCATGGCGATGTCCAGGACCGCGAGGTCGACGTCGTGCGTGCGGGCCATCTCGATGGCCTCCGCCCCGTCGCCGGCCTCGGCGACCACTTCGAGGTCCGGTTCCTGGTCGAGGATGAGCCGCACGCCGCGCCGGACCAGCGCGTGGTCGTCGGCGAGCAGGATGCGGACGGGTACCGGGGCGCGGCCGTCGCCGGTGCGGGGGCGTGCGGGCCGGTCGCCGGGCACGGGGGCGGGAAACCGGTCGTCGGGCAGGGGCACGGGCATGGTCAGGGTCGCTTTCCGGGGACGGGCGCGGTGAGCCGGACCCGGGTGCCGGGGCCGCTCGCGGGGCTGGTGGCGCGCCGCGGGGCGGTGGCGCCCGCCGGACCGAGGGCGTCCACCGGGCTCGGGGGGCCGGCCGGGCGTACGGCGCCCACCGGCCCCGCGGCGGTCGCGGGTGCGGTGGTCGCGGGGCGGCGTGCGGCGTCCGCCGGGCGCGCGGTGCCACCGGGTCCCGGGGCGGCCGCCGGGCACGCGTCGTCCGCCCGGCCGGTGGCGTCGCCGATGTCCAGGGCGGCCCCGATGAGCAGGGCCCGCTCGCGCATCCCGCGGATGCCGGCCCCCTCGCAGGCCGTCCTGATGCCGCGCCCGTCGTCGGTGACGGCCAGCACCACGGCGCCCTCGGTGCGGCGGAGGCTCACCTCGACGCGCTCGGCCTCCGCGTGGCGGGCGGCGTTGGTCAGGCTCTCCTGGGCGACCCGGTAGAGGACCAGTTCGGTCTCGGGCTCCAGGGCGGGCAGGCCGGGGTCGAAGCGGCGTACGACCTCCAGTCCGGTGTGGGTGGCGAAGCCCGAGGTGAGCGAGGTCAGCGCGCTGATCAGGCCGAGGTCGTCCAGGACACCGGGCCGCAGCCGGCGCACCAGCCGCCGCACCTCGTCCAGGCTCTCCCGGGTGATCTCCCGGGCCTGGTGCAGCTCGTCGCGCAGCGGCGGCCCGGCCTGGTCGGCCGCCCGCTTGAGCGCCAGCAGGGTCGCGGTCATGCTCTGTCCCACCTCGTCGTGCAGTTCCTGGGCGATACGGCGCCGCTCGGCCTCCTGGGCGAGCAGGACCCGGGCGCTGCTGGTGGCGCGCTCCTGTTCCAGCCGGTCGAGCATGGCGTTGAACGTGCGGATCAGCTCGGCGACCTCGCCGCCGCCCGCGGCGGGCAGCCGCTGGCCCGGCCGCAGCAGGTCGACGGTGGTCATCAGCTTCGTCAGCCGGTCCAGCGGGGCCAGCCCCCAGCGCAGCAGTGCCGCGTTGGCGACCAGCATGACGACGAGTCCGCCGACCAGGATGACGGCCTCGGTCAGCACGACCGGTACGGAGACGGTCACCGGGGCCCACAGCAGCAGCGCGGTCGCCGAACCGAGCACCACGGCGTTGAGCCCGAAGATCCGCCAGAACAGCGACACCGGGGTCGTTCCTCCTCACCTGACGCGGCCCGCGCACCTGACGTGACCGGCGTGGCCTGTACTCCTCCACTGTCGGCCATCGCACGTCGCGGGCGGGCCGCGGGCCCTGTCCCGGTCGTCCTGTCCTGCCGTACGCCCTCCGCGGGGGCGTACGCCTTCCGTGGTGCCGCACGCCCGTCGGGGTGACGTGGTGACGTCGCGTGGTCGTGCCGTGGTGCCGTACGCCGTCGAGCCTCCCGCCTCCCCGGCGGGCGCGTCGATGGGTCGTGGCGCCCATTTCGCGGGGCACGCCCCACCCATGTCCGCCGGTCCGCCCGGTCCGGCCCGCCCGGTGTGGATCCCGCGACCCCCCGCAAATGGGTTCCGGGACCGATGGCCGCGGGCCGCCGCACCCGCCAGGCTGATGAATGCGCGCCCCCGTCCCCCTCCCCACCCTCCTTCGGAGAAAGGATCCGCCATGCCCTCCGACGCCGCCCGGACCGCACCCCGCCTCGAACGCCTCACCGCCGAGGAGGCCCGCCGGCGGCTCGAACACGCCCGGGGCACCCGGCTGGTCCAGCTCCAGGCGCTCACCGACACCGGACAGAGCGCGGACGACCACCTGATGTCCGCCCAGCGTGATGCCATCGGGCGGGTGCTCAAGGAGATCGACGCCGCCTTCGCGCGCATCGAGGACGGCACCTACGGCACCTGCGTGGCCTGCGCCGCACCGGTCCCCGCCGAACGCCTGGAGATCCTCCCCTACACCAGCCACTGCGTCGCCTGCCGGCGCGGGGCGGTCTGACCGCCCGCCGGCAGGCCCTGCCCGCACTCGTCTCCCGCCCTGCCCGAGGGGTGAACCGGTGAACCACCAGACCATCGCCGACCACGGCACACGACCGCCGCGCCGGACCCCGTCCTCCGGCGCGCCGCGCTCCGGTGCGCTGACCGCCGAGGACCTCGCCGCGCTCCGCGAGAACCTGCACGAGCAGCGCCTGTTCCGGCGGGAGCAGTTGGAGCAGATCACGGCCGCCGCGGTCTCCCGCGCGGACGCCCTGCTCGAGCAGCGGGCCGCCGCCCAGGTCGAGGTCCGCGTCCAGCTCGCCGCCTCCGCCCGGATGGTCCTGGCCGACGTGGAGGCGGCCCTCGCGCGCATGGACGACGGCAGTTACGGCGCCTGCCACCTGTGCCGGGGGCCGATCGCGCGCGAGCGCCTGGAGATAGTGCCGCAGGCGCGCTACTGCGCCCGCTGCCAGCAGGTCAGGGAGGCGGGCCGGTGACGCTGTCCCGCAGGCCGTGGCCGGCGCGCCGCCCGTGGCCGGTGCCCGGCCCCCGCTTCGGCGTCGCCCTCGACCTGGGCAGTGCCCGCACCCGGGCGTGGGTGGCCGGCCGGGGCCTGGTCCTGGACGTGCCGACGGTGACCTTCCCCGGTGCCGGGGCCGCGTACCCGATCCAGCGGGGCACGATCGTCGACACCCCGGGCACCGCCCGCATGCTGTCCCGGCTGCTCGCCCACCGGCTGCCCCGCTTCGGCCGCCCGCTGGTCGTGCTCACCGCGCCCGTGCTGGACGGCGTCGCCTTCCGTGCCCAGGCCCGTACGGCCGTGCAGGTGCTGCGCCCGCGCGGCGTCCTGACCGTCCCCGGCGCCCGCGCGGTCGCCCTCGGCGCGGGCGCCGACCTGTCCCGGCCGCTGCTCGTCGTCGACGTCGGCGCCCAGCTCACCGAGGTGGTGCTGCTGGCGGACGGCGCGGTCGTCGACGCGCGCCGCACCGCGCTCGGCACCGGTGACCTGGACACCGTCGGCCCGGCGGAGATCGGCGAGGCGGTGGCCGCCATGGTGAGCGCGATGGAGCGCCAGGACCGCACCACGCTCACCGCGGACGCCCTGCGCCGGGGCGCGCTGCTGGCCGGCGGCGGCGCCCTCCGCCCCGAGATCGTCTACCGCCTCACCGGCCGCCTGCACACCCCCCTCGTTCCCGTGGCGGCCCCGCACACGGCGGCCGTCCGGGGTGCGGCCACCCTCCTGCGATCGGCCCACGCCCATCCGTCGGCGGGCGGCCCCTTCCCGCTCCGCCGGCACCCTCGATGACGTCCCTCACGGGATCACGAGGGGCGGAGCGCCGGCGGTGTCTTCCCGGCCGCCGTCACCGGCCGCCTCGCCCGGATCCCTCACCGGGCCGCGCCCCGCTGCCGGTCCTGCGGGGGCCTCATGAGCGACTGACGGCAGCACCATGTTCTGGACGCGGCTCCGGACGCACCGGCCCGGTCCGGCTCGGCCGGGCCACCTGCCGGGCCCTGCCGTCCCCCTTCCGCGGTCACGGGTGCGGCCCCGGCATGGAGAAAGGGGTGAAGACTGCCGGGAACCGGCAATGCGCGGCGCGCCTGTACGCGGGCATGATGGCGCCAGGGGAGCACTACGGACGGTTTCCGGTGCCGGGACCCGGCAGTGCCGGGCCGCGCCGGGAACCGTACGGGGGAGAGGGGGGATTCACCTACGCGGCCGTCACGGCCGCAGGGGGGCCGCGCGGAGGGGGCCGTCCGGGTCCGCACCGCCAGGACGGCCGCCCGCGACCGGCCGCGCCGGGCACGGGAACCGGCACCGGAACCGGTCTTCGTACGCGGGAACCGGCACCGGCACCGGAACCGCTCTTCGGTCTTCGGTCTTCGTGCTTCGTGCGGGGAACGGACGCCGGAACCGGCCGCCGTACGGGGGACGGGCACCCGAACCGGCCGCCGTACCCGCGGACGTACACCGGAACCGGTGGCTCCGGCGGGGGCCGCGGGAACGGCCGCGGAAAGCGGCGCGCGCGGAGCAGGAACCGGGACCGGCGGCCGGGCGTCGATAGCTGACACCGAGACACCGGGCCCGCCGACCGGGTCCGAAGTCGCCGCCCGCACGCCACAACTTCGTTACTCCAGGGGACGTTTGCCATGGTTGTCATCGGCGCGCTCGTCGCGGCCATTCTGATACTCGTACTGCTCGCGCTGTTCGTCTTCTCCCGGCTGTTCCGCAAGGTGGAGCAGGGCAAGGCGCTCATCGTCTCCAAGACCCGCAAGGTCGACGTGACCTTCACCGGACAGGTCGTGCTGCCGGTGCTGCACAAGGCCGAGGTGATGGACATCTCGGTGAAGGCCATCGAGATCACCCGCTCGGGGCGCGACGGGCTCATCTGCCGGGACAACATCCGCGCCGACATCCGCATCTCGTTCTTCGTGAAGGTCAACAAGACCGCCGAGGACGTCATCAAGGTCGCCCAGGCCGTCGGCACGGCGCGCGCCAGCCACCAGGACACCCTGCAGGAGCTGTTCCACGCGAAGTTCTCCGAGGCGCTGAAGACCGTCGGCAAGCAGATGGACTTCACCGACCTCTACACCAAGCGCGAGGAACTGCGGTACCACATCATCGAGTTGATCGGCGTCGACCTCAACGGGTACCACCTGGAGGACGCGGCGATCGACTACCTGGAGCAGACGCCGCTGTCCCAGCTCGACCCGGCCAACGTCCTCGACGCGCAGGGCATCCGAAAGATCACCGAGCTGACGGCCGTCGAGCACGTGCGCACCAACGAGGCGCAGCGCACCGAGGAGAAGGAGATCACCCGGCAGAACGTCGACGCGCGCGAGACCATCCTGGAGCTGGAGCGCCGGCAGGCGGACGCCGAGATCAAGCAGAAGCGGGAGATCGAGACCTCCCGGGCCCGCGAGGAGGCCGAGACCGCCCGGGTCGTCGAGGAGGAGCGGCTGCGCGCCCAGAGCGCCTTCCTGCGCACCGAGGAGCAGCTCGGGGTGCAGCGCGAGAACCAGGCCCGCGAGGTCGCCGTCGCCGCGAAGAACCGCGAGCGGGTCATCGCCGTCGAGAACGAGCGCATCGAGAAGGACCGCATGCTGGAGGTCATCGCCCGCGAGCGCGAGACCCAGCTGACGAAGATCTCCGCCGACAAGGAGGTCGAGGCGGAGAAGCGGGAGATCGCCGAGGTCGTGCGCGAGCGGGTCGCGGTGGACCGCACCGTCGCCGAGCAGGAGGAGTCCATCAAGAAGCTGCGCGCCGTGGAGGAGGCGGAGCGCGAGCGGCAGGCGATCATCATCGCCGCCGAGGCGGAGGCACAGGAGAAGCTGGTCAAGGACATCAAGGCCGCGGAGGCCGCCGAGCAGGCCGCCACGCACCGCGCCGCCGAGGAGCTGACCCTGGCCGAGGCCCGGCTGAAGTCCGCCGATCTGGAGGCCCGCGCCAAACTGCGGATGGCCGAGGGCATCCAGGCGGAGGCCGCCGCCGAGGGACTGGCCGCCGTGCAGGTCCGCGACAAGGAGGCCGAGGTCGTCGAGAAGACCGGCCGCGCGGAGGCCGGGGCCACCCAGGCGCGGATGCTCGCGGAGGCCGAGGGCACCCAGGCGCGGCTGCGGGCCGAGGCCGAGGGCGCGCAGGCCAAGGCGCTGGCCGAGGCGACCGCGATCGGCGAGAAGCTGAAGGCGGAGGCGGCGGGCCTGACCGAGAAGGCGGCGGCGATGGCCGCCCTGGACGAGGCCTCGCGCGGTCACGAGGAGTACCGGCTGCGCCTCCAGGCGGAGAAGGAGATCCGGCTCGCCGGGCTCGACGTGCAGCGCCAGGTCGCCGAGGCGCAGGCCACGGTGCTGGCGACCGGCCTGGAGAACGCCGACATCGACATCGTGGGCGGCGACTCGGTCTTCTTCGACCGGCTGGTGAACGCGGTCTCGCTCGGCAAGGGCGTCGACGGGTTCGTCGAGCACTCGGGGACGGCGCAGGCGCTGGCCGGGCCCTACCTGGACGGTTCGGCGAGCCTCGCCGACGACCTGGGCCGGATCCTCGGTTCGGTCTCCACGGCCGACGTGCAGAACCTGACCGTGTCCGCACTGCTGATGAAGCTGATGAACTCCGGCGGCACGCACGCCGGCCGGTTCCAGCAGCTCCTGGACCGCGCGGGCGAACTGGGCCTGGCCGACACCCCGGTCACCGCCCTCGCCGTCAACGGCACCGCCCGGGCCTGACGGTCCAGGGGGCCCGGCGCAGCCGCCGTACGGGGGTCGGCGGCTGCGCGGGGCCCACGCTCCCCACCATCCCGAGCCTTCGAAGGGACGCACGTCCATGGCAACCGCCCAGCAGCCGGGTCCGTACGGCGCCGTGGACAGCGGCACCTACGAGGTGCTGCGCGACCGGCTGGCCGCCCAGGCCGCGGAGCTGGCCCGCGGCGCCGAACAGCTCAACGCCCGCCGGGCCGCGGAGTTCGGCGCCACCCGGCTCGGCCTGACCGGCACCGGGCGGCTGCGCACCGAGCACCCGAGCGTGCCCCGGGACGTCGTCGCCGTCGGTGACCGGCTGCTGTTCGGGTACAACGGCGCGCACGCCGGTCCGGACGACGGCACCCGGCCCGAGCCCCGGATCGGTGACGTCCTCGCCCTGTACGACCGGGACCTGGAACCGCTGCCCGAGGACGCCGTCCCCGGCCTGCTCGACGACCCGGCGTTCGTACGGGAGTTCGCGGCCCTGCACCGCTACTACCGGCAGGCCCGGCTGCTGCGGCTGCACCGGGTCGAGGGACGGCTGCTGGCCGTCTTCGGCACCGGTGAGAAGGCCGGTGACATCCGCGTCCTGCGCTGGAACCTGACCGGTGACGGGCGGGCCGCCTTCCTCGACGCGCGCGGCGAACGCGACCACGTGCTGCCGCCCGCCCACGACTTCACCTGGACCGAGGCGACCCGCGAGGACCACCGCCTCGGCCGCCACCCGCACGTCGCGGTCGCCGGCGAGATCTACGTCTCCACCGTCGGCGGCACCCTCACCGTCAAGACCGAGGACGACACCGAGACCGGCGAGGGCGTCCACAGCGAGCCGGTGGACGAGCCGCTGCAGGCGCTCGCCGACGCCGAGATCGCGCACGCGCGCGTCGGCGCGCTGATCCTGCTGCGCGTCCGCCCCTACAAGGAGGACGCCCACCGCCACCTGGTCTTCAACACCCTCACCCGCTCGGTCGTCCGCCTCGACGGCATCGGCCGGGCCTGCCGCCGCCTGCCCGAGGACCAGGGCATCGTCTTCCCCGGCGGCTACTGCCTGGCCACCGGGGCGTACAAGACGTACGAACTGGACACGAGCGGCCTGGAGTTCGAGCGCGAGGTGCGCTCGCCCTACGGCGAGGACGTGCTGTACGCCTTCCACGCGCCCGCCGAGGGACGCGGCCTGCTGCTGTCGTACAACACCATCCGCGAGGAGGTCGCGACCCCGCTGACCTGCCACGGCTGGGCGCTGTTCGAGGACGGCGCACTGCTCGCGCTGCGCGCGGACCCGGCGGGCACGGCCCCGGAGCCGGCCCGGGTGCACCCGATCCAGCGGTGGACCTCCCCGTACGTCTCGGACACGCACGCCGCCGCCACCGCGGGCACCGGCCCCCTGGCCCGCGTCGGCAACGCCGACCTGGTGCGCGGCATCTCCGACTGCCTGTCCATCAGCCGCGCCGTCGCCGAGACCACACCGACCGTGGAGGTGTACGAGGCGCTGGCCGCCGCCTGCGTGCGCGCCGCCGACACCCACCACTGGCTGGGCGAGACCGGCCTCGGGGACCTGCGCACCCCCCTGGAGGCCGTACGGGCCACCGCCGAGCAGGTGCTGGGCGAGTTCCGCACCGTGCGGGACCTGACCCGGCGGGCGGCCGAGGCGCTGGAGGAGGCGGCCGAACGGCTCGCCGCCGTGGTGCGGCGGCTGCGCGGCGAGGCACCGCGCGGCGCCGCCGCCTGGGTGAGCGGCCTGACCGAACTGCGCCGGGCCCAGGGGCACCTGCTCACCCTGAAGGAGATGCGCTACGCCGACACCGCCCGCATCGACGAACTCGCCGCCGGGGCCGAGAGCGACCTCGCCGCCTTCGGCAAGCGGGCCGTGACCTTCCTCGCCCGCGAGGACGCCTTCGCCGACCACCTCCGGGACGTCGGACAGCTCGCCGCGGACGCCGGGGCGATCGAGTCCGTGGCCGCGGCGCGGCCGGTCGCCGCCCGGCTCGACGACCTGGCGGGCGCGCTGCGCACGGTCACCGAGGTCGTCGCGGGCCTCGACATCGGCGACGCCACCGTGCGCACCTCGGTCCTCCAGCGCGTCGCCGGGGTGCTCGGCGGGGTCAACCGTGCCCGCGCCCTCCTCGACGCCCGCCGCCGGGAGCTCGGCGAACGCGAGGGCCGCGCCGAGTTCGCCGCCGAGTTCGCGCTGCTCGGACAGGCCGTCACCGGCGCGCTGGCCGCCGCCGGCAGCCCCGAGGCGTGCGACGAGCAGCTGTCGGGCGCGCTGGCGCGGCTGGAGGACCTGGAGTCCCGCTTCGCCGAGTACGACGACTTCCTCGGCGAGCTGACCACCAAGCGCACCGAGGTCCACGACGCGTTCTCCGCCCGCAAGCAGGCACTCCTGGACGCCCGCGCCCGCCGTGCCGGACAGCTAGCCGAGGCCGCCGGCCGCATCCTGCTGACGGTCGCCCGGCGCGCGGCCACCCTCGCCGACGCCGACGCGGTCAGCACCTACTTCGCCTCCGACCCGATGGTCGCCAAGGTCCGCCGCACCGCCGCCGAACTGCGCGAGATCGGCGATCCGGTACGGGCGGAGGAACTGGACGGCCGGCTCAAGGCCGCCCGCCAGGAGGCCGGCCGGGCGCTGCGCGACCGCACCGACCTGTACGACGACGGCGGCCGGACCGTCCGCCTGGGCAGCCACCGCTTCGCCGTCACGACCCAGCCCCTCGACCTCACCCTGGTCCCGGACGGCGACGGCCTCTCCTTCGCGCTGACCGGCACCGACTACCGCTCCCCGGTCACCGGCCCCGGCGCCGCCGCGCTGCGCGCGTACGCGGACCGGCAGCTCCCCTCGGAGTCACCGGAGGTCTACCGCGGCGAGTACCTGGCCGCCCGGCTGCTGCGCGAGCACGGCCCGGCCGCGCTCGCGGCCGCCGACGACCTGCCGGGGCTGGTGCGCCGAACCGCCGAGGAGGCCTACGACGAGGGGTACGAGCGGGGCGTCCACGACCACGACGCCACGGTCGTCCTCACCGCCCTGCTCCCGCTGTACGAGCGGGTGGGCGTGCTGCGCCACGAGCCCGCCGCCCGGGCCGCGGCCCAGTTGTTCTGGGCCCACGGCACCGCGCCGGACGCCCGCGCCGCCTGGACCCGGCGGGCCCGCTCCCTGGCCCGCGCCCGCGACACGTTCGGCCCGGCGGCGGCGGGCGCCGTGACCGAACTGGAGGAGGAACTGGCGCGGGCGATCGGGGCATGGACGGCCGGGGCCGCTGCCGCCCGCACGGACGGGTGGAGGCCCGCCCCGGGCGAGGACGCCGGGGCCGGCGGCGCTCAGGGCCGGGGGGACGGGCTCGCGCAGGCGGCCGGCGGGGGGCCGGGGGCGTTCGGCGGAGGCGGCCCCGGGACTGCCGGTGAGCGGCCGGACGCGCACCCCGCCGGGGACGTGGACGGCGCCCGGGAGGCGGCGCGCGCCGCCGCCGCGTACCTCTTCGAGGAGCTGACGACCGGCCCGGACGGCTTCGCCGTCGCCGCTGCCACCCGCACCCTGCTGGACAAGTTCCGCCGGACGGTGGGCGGTTCGGCCTACGACGAGGACCTGGCCGCGCTCGGTGACCTCGCCGCGCGCCGCCAGCTCGCCGGGGCGTGGCTGTCGGCGTACGCCGACTCCACCGGTACCGAGGTCACGGCCGGGGACCTGGCCGAGGCGGTGGCCGCCGAGCTGTGCGCGGACCTGCCGCGCTACGAGTGCGACGCCTCCCCGGTGACCGTGGCCGAGGGCCTGCTCGGCACCCACCCGCGCATCCACGGCCGCTCCCTCGCGCTGCGGATCGACGAGTTCCTGGCCCGCACGGACCGTTTCGCGCGCGGTGACGTGCCCGCCTTCCGGGCGCACCAGCGCCGGCGTGCCGAACTGGTGGCGGCCGAGCGCGCGCGGCTCCGGCTGGACGAGCACCGCCCGCGTTCCCTGGCGGCCTTCGTCCGCAACCGCCTCATCGACGAGGTGTACCTGCCGCTCGTCGGCGACAGCCTGGCCCGCCAGATCGGCACCGCGGGGGAGGACAAGCGGACCGACACCGGCGGTCTGCTGCTGCTCGTCTCCCCGCCCGGCTACGGCAAGACGACGCTGATGGAGTACGTCGCCGACCGGCTGGGCCTGATGATGGTGCGGGTCAGCGGCCCGGCCCTCGGCCACGCGGTCACCTCGCTCGACCCGGCCGAGGCCCCGAACGCCACCGCCCGCCAGGAGGTCGAGAAGATCAACTTCGCGCTGGCGGCGGGCAACAACACGCTGCTGCACCTGGACGACATCCAGCACACCTCACCCGAGCTGCTGCAGAAGTTCATCCCGCTGTGCGACGCCACCCGCCGCGTCGAGGGCGTGCGCGACGGCGAGCCGCGCACCTACGACCTGCGCGGCAAGCGCTTCGCGGTCTGCATGACCGGCAACCCGTACACCGAGTCCGGCGAGCGCTTCCGCGTGCCCGACATGCTCGCCGACCGCGCCGACGTGTGGAACCTCGGTGACGTGCTCACCGGCAAGGAGGACGTCTTCGCGCTGAGCTTCCTGGAGAACGCGCTCACCGCGAACCCGGTCCTCGCGCCGCTGGCCGGCCGCGACCGCCAGGACCTCCAGCTGCTGGTCCGGCTGGCGCAGGGGGACCCGGCGGCCCGCGCGGACCGGCTCGCGCACCCCTGCGCCCCGGCCGAGCTGGAGCAGATCACGGGCGTGCTGCGCCACCTGCTCGCCGCGCGGGAGACGGTCCTCGCGGTGAACGCCGCGTACATCGCCTCCGCCGCCCGCTCGCAGGAGACGCGTACCGAGCCGCCGTTCCGGCTCCAGGGTTCGTACCGCACCATGAACAAGATCGCCCAGCGGCTGCGGCCGGTCATGAACGAGGCCGAGGCGGCCGCCGTCGTCGAGGACCACTTCACGGCCGAGGCGCAGACCCTCGCCACCGGGGCGGAGGCCAACCTGCTGAAGCTGGCCGAGCTGCGGGGCACGCTCACCGGGGAGCAGGCGGAGCGCTGGGCGGCCCTGAAGGCCGCGTACGCCCGCAGCCGGGCGCTGGGCGGCCCCGCCGAGGACCCGCTGGTCCGCGCGACCGCCGCCCTCGGCCTGCTGGCCGACCGCTTGGCCGCCGTCGAGGCGGCCCTCACGGGCGGGACGGCTCACCCGGGCGGCGCGGCGCACCCCCGGCACGCGGCGGCCCCGGCCGCGGGGGCCGGGGCCGGGAACGCGGCCGGGGAAGCCGCTCAGGGCGTCTGAGCGGCGAGCAGCGGGCGCAGCGCCCCCGCCCGCAGGCGCTGCACCAGCGGGGTGCAGTACCGGAAGGCCAGCAGCACGACGAGGACCGAGACGAGGCTGCCGACCACGGCACCGGCGGCGACGTCGTGCGGGTAGTGGGCGCCGACGTAGACCCGCGAGACCCCCATCACCACGGCGGCGAGCAGCGCGATCGAGCCCAGCCACCGGCTGACGATCAGCAGCGCGACGGCGAAGGCGAAGGCGACCGTGGTGTGGTTGCTGGGGAAGGCGTAGTCGTCCACCGGGGGGCACGCCTCGATGAGGAAGTCGTGCGGCAGGGCCCGGCAGGGGCGGGGCTCCACGAAGACGTCCTTGATGCCGGTGTTGGCGACGTAGGCGATGACGACGGCGAACGGCGTCGCCAGTACGGCGGTCATCACCGAGTTCCCCTGCCGCCGGGCGCCCCACCAGGCCGCCAGCAGCAGGACCACGAAGACGCCCATGCCGATGGAGGAGTAGGCGGCGGCCGTCCCGTTCAGCCAGTGCGTGTGGCGGGCGAAGTCGGTGACGTCGGTGTAGAGGCCGCCGTCGATGGACGCGCCGTCGAGCGCAAGGGCGGTCGGGGAGGAAGTCGTCATCAGGTGGATCTCCGGGCCAGGTTCTCTAGGGCGGGAGCGCCGCGGTGAACGCTCGTGGGTGCAGGAGTGGAATCCTCGTGAAGTCGGGTTGTCCGACAGATGAACGTCTACAGGTTGGTAGACGTTAGCAGCCGGAGGTGTGGTTGCCCGGACGGCCGGGTCGGTGCTGTGCGCCGGGACACGCTGCCGGGCGGGAGCGGTGCGGGGCCGGGGCACGCTCCGGGGCGGGGGCCGTGCGGGGGCGGGGAGCGCCGCGGGTGGCCGGGGCGTACGGTCCCCGGTCGTGCGCGGGGGCCGCGCAAGGGTGCGGCGGGCGAGGGCGTCGGGCGCCGCACGCGCCGGACGGGGGCGTCCCGCTGCCCGGCGGACGAGGCCGTCAGGCGCAGGACGGTGTGGCGTCCCGCTGCTCGGCGAGGACGGCGTCCACGTACACGGCGATGGCGTCCCGGCTGCGCACCAGGCACTCGATCCGCCGCGTCATCCGGTCCCGCTCGCGCTCCAGCGTGGCGATCGTCTCCGGGGTGGCGTCGGCGACCTGGATGGACCGGGGCTTCTTCAGACAGGGCAGGATCTGCTTGATGACCCGGGTGGGCAGCCCGGACTCCAGCAGCCCCCTGATCTGGAGCACGCGGTCCACGCTGCGCTCGTCGTAGTCGCGGTAGCCGTTCGGGCGGCGGTCGGAGGTGAGCAGCCCCTGCTCCTCGTAGTAGCGCAGCAGCCGGCGCGGGGTTCCCGTGCGGTCGGACAGCTCCCCGATGCGCATGTGGCCCACCTCACATCATGTCGCGTTGACCCTCACATACATGTGAAGGTTGAACTCTAACAGGCATGTCGATGTCGCAGATGTCCGAGCCAGGACGCCCGACGGACGTCCTCCCTGCCGAACCCTCCGCCGCGCCCCCGCCCGGCCAAGAACGCGGCGGGCTCCCGCTCTCCCCGCTGCTCGCCCTGGCCACGGCGGCCTTCATGGCCATTGTCACCGAGGCCCTGCCGGCCGGTGTGCTGCCCGAGATGGCCCGCGGCCTCTCCGTCGGCGAGTCCGCCGCCGGGCAGACCCTGACGGTCTACGCCGTCGCCACCGGCCTGACGGCGCTGCCCGTGACCGCGGCCACGGCGGCCTGGCGCCGCAAGCGGCTGGTCCTGGCGGCCGTGGTCACCTTCGCCGTGGCCAACACGGTGACCGCGCTCTCCTCCGACTACCTGCTGACCATGGTGGTCCGCGCCGCCGCCGGGGTCGCCGCTGCCGTGGTGTGGGCCGAACTCGTCGGGTACGCCCGCCGGCTGGCGCCCCCGCACCTGGTGGGCCGGGCCATCGCGATCACCATGGCCGGAGTTCCGCTGGCGCTCTCCCTGGGCATCCCCCTCGGCACCCTGCTGGGCGGCCTGGTCGGCTGGCGGGCGACGTTCGTCCTGGTGAGCGTCGTCTCGGCGGGGCTCGCGGTGTGGATCGCCGTGTCCGTGCCGGACCACCCCGGCCGGCGGTCCGGGACCAGGGAGCCGGTGCTGGGGGCGCTGCGGCTGCCCGGGGTGGTCCCGGTGCTGTTCGTCGTCGCCGCCTACGTCCTGGCGCACAACGTCCTCTACACCTACATCGCCGCGTTCCTGGACGCGCGCGGCATGGGCGGCGCCCGGGACACGGTCCTGCTGGTGCTCGGCGTCGCGTCGGTGGCGGGCATCGTCGTCACCGGTGCCCTGGTCGACCGCCTGCTGCGGACCCTGACGCTCGCGAGCACCGCCGCCTTCCTGCTGGCCGCCGCGCTGCTGGCCGCGCCCGGCGGCGGCGCCCTGGTGTACCCGGCGGTGGTGCTGTGGGGCCTGGGCTGGGGCGGGGTGTCCACGCTGCTGCAGACGGCGGTGACCGGGGCGGGCGGCGACCGGGCGCAGCCCCTGCTGGTGACCACCTGGAACTCGTTCATGGCCGTCGGCGGAGCGGCGGGCGGCGTCCTGCTCGACGCGGCCGGGCCGGGCTCCTTCCCGTGGACGGTGCTGGCCCTGCTGGTGCCGGTGCTGCTCGTCGTGGCCGGGGCGCGCAGGCACGGCTTCCCCGCCCTGCGCGCCCCGGAAAAGCACTGAGGGGTGCGGGGAGAGGAGGTGTCGCTCCTCTCCCCGCACCCGCTCGGGCGGCCGGCAGGCCGCGGGGCTCCACGCAGGCGCAGGGACTCAGCGCAGGCGCAGGGCCTCGCGCACGGTGGTGAACAGGCCGGTCTGGTCGGTGACGCCGAGGACGCGGTAGGCCTGCGGTCCCTGGGCGGCGATACGGACCTCGGTGCCGGTGTGCTCCTGGGACTGGCCCGGCGTGTTGGTCGAGTAGTTGACCTTCAGCTGCTGGCCCTCGTCGGTGACCAGGGTGGAGGACAGCCCGGGCGGGGTGGCGTCCACCGGGACGATCTGGCTGCTGTGGCCGTGGTCGGCGGTGGTCACCACGAGCGTGTCGGGGTGCTTGGCGGCGTAGTCGCGGGCCACCTCGACCGCGCGGTCGAAGGCCGCGGTCTCACCGATCTGGCCGCACGGGTCGGCCGCGTGGTCCTGCTTGTCGATCGAGGCGCCCTCGATCTGCAGGAAGAAGCCCTGCCCGGAGTGGCCGTGCCGCTGCTTGGCCTCCAGGAGCTGGATCGCCTTGGCGGCGGAGTCGGCCAGGCTCGGCGTGCTCGCCGGGCGCTGCGGGTTGGAGGTCACGCACCGCTGCGGGGCGGTGCCGCCGACGGCGGCCGCCTTGCCGGTCCACTCCACCGGCACGTTGCCCTGGGCGAACAGGCCGAGGACCGGGCGGCCCGGCTTCGCCGCCTTCATCGACGCGGCGTCGGTGACGACCTGGTAGCCGAGCTTCTGCGCCTGCTGGGTGACGGTCAGGCCCTTGTACTTCCCGTCGGTGACCTTCTGGTCGAAGCGCTGCCTGCCGCCGCCGAAGAGGACGTCCACCTTGTGGTTGACGGACTGCTCGGCGATGGAGCCGGGGCCGCCGGCCTTGAGGGTGTCGGTGGGGCACTTGGCCATGTCGGCCGGTCCCTGGCAGGAACGGTCGGTGGCGTGCGAGGCGAGCACCGCCGGGGTGGCGTCGGTGAGTTCCGCGGTGGTGACGCTGCCGGTCGCGTAGCCGTTCTTCTGCGCCAGCTCCAGGATCGTCGGGACGGCCTTGTCCGTGCCCGGCGTCTTGGAGATGCGGCCGTTGACCGTCTTGTGCCCGGTGGCCCAGCCGGTGCCGCTGGCGGCGGAGTCGGTGACGTAGTCGGGGGTGCCGTCGGCGTGCACCGCGTACGTCGTGTAGGCGCCGGTGAGCGGGAACCGGTCCATGTTCAGACGGCCGGCCGCGCCCACCGTGTAGTCCCGGGCGAGGGTGATCTCGGAGTCACCCATACCGTCGCCGATCAGCAGGATGACGTTCTTCGCCTTGCCGCCCTGGACGGCGTGCCGGGCGTGCTGCGCGGTGTCCGAGGCGCCGGCCACGGTGGTGGCGGTCAGCGCGGCCGCGGTGGCGGCGGCCAGCGCGGTGGCGATCGTGAGCTGGCGACGGGTGGGTCTGTGCATGGGAGCGACTCCTTGGAACGGCCGTACGACGGGTGTGGCGTACGGATGCCTTGCGGCTGCCGACGGAGTGCAGCCCACCAGTCCTTGGTGAACCAGGGGGAAAGACCTGACCCGGCCTTGGTTGCGCGGGCATGACGGCCGCCGTGCCCGCGCGGCCGTGACGGCCGCTGTGTCCGTACGGGCGGGACGGCCGCGGACGCGCCGGCGGGACGCCTGTTGCCCGGCCGTGAGGTTCTCGGCGTCAGTGAGGGCCGCGGACGCGCGGGCAGGACGGCCGCCGGCCGGGCGGGTGCGGCAGCCGCCGTCGGGCGGGTTTGACGGCCGCCTTCCCGCGCGAGCGCGCCGTGCGGCGGCCGTCCGCGGTCAGTCGCCGCGCTGAGGCCCGGCCGGTCCCGCCAGGACGAGCTGGGTCAGCGGCGTGTCGTCGCCCGAGTCGAGCGTGACCCGGTACAGCCCCGGCGACGGCACGGTGACGCGTCCGGTGACGACCTCGTCGCCCCACTCCCCGGCGCCTCCCGCGTCCCCCGCCTCCTCCACGTACTCGGCGTACAGGGCGGCGCGGGCGCGGAAGCCACCCGGTGCGCCCACCTCCTCGACCGTGCACTCCAGCCCCGCCGGGCCGTCCGCGCCGTGCACGTGGACCGGCCACGGCGTGCCGGGCGCGACGAGGTCCGGCACCCGCAGCCCCAGGCCGGCCGCGGCCTGCGGCGGGCCGAGGTGCTCGTCCTCCTCCAGGAACGAGGTGACCGCCTCCAGCGCCGCCTGCCCCTTGGCCAGTGCCCCGTGCTGGAGGGCCAGCGGCACCGTCGCCCGGGTCAGCGAGGCGGACTCCTTGTGCACGGTTCCGTCGCCCGCCACGTCGAAGCGGCGCGGCACACCGTCCGCGTCCCGCATCAGCTCGCCGTCGCTGTGCTGCCGGTAGCAGTGCTCGAAGGGCACCACGACGCCCTGGCGCAGCGCCAGCGACTGCACCGTGCGCTGGCTGATGCCGACCACCGCCCGGTGCCCGGACAGCGTCCGGCCGCGCAGCCGCTCGTGGAACGCCTGCGACTGCTCGGCGAGGTCCTTGTCCCCGCCGAGATCGGCGACGTCGACGGGGGTGAGCGCGCGGACGTCCAGGCCCTCGTCCAGACACGGGAACGTCGGCAGCAGGTCGTGCAGGCCCGGCAGGGTCGTCGCCAGGTCGCGCAGCCGCCCGTGCGGCAGCGGCACCGGCGTGCCCCGGCCGGTGTTGAGGATCAGCGCGGCGGCGGCCGACCCGTGGAAGGGCGTACCGAGCGTCAACACCCCCCGGGTGTCCGCCGCGAGGTCGCCGTCCGGGCCAGCGGTGAGCGCGGCCAGGGTGAGCAGCCCGCCCATGGAGTGGGCGACGAACACCAGCCGGCCCTCGCGCTCGTCGACCCGGTGCCTGCGCGCCGCCGCGTGCGCCGGGTGCGCGCGCCACCGTTCGAGATGCGCCCGCGCCGCCGCGGCGAGCAGGCGCGCGTTGACGGCCACGGGCAGCCGCCAGTCGTAGGGGAACTCCAGCACCGCCGCCGGGTCGGCCACGCTGCGCGTGACGGTCGCGACCAGGTCGGTGTACGGCTCCACCCCGCGCAGCACCGGACTCCAGGCGGGCGTGGCCAGCAGCCGCCGGGCGCGGATGCGGCCCAGCCGCCCCTCGCGCTCGTCCGGTGTCAGGTGCAGCGGGCGCAGGCCCCCGGGCGTGGTCCAGGCGCGCAGCAGCCAGCCGGCGTCCGCCAGCCCCCAGACCACCGCGTCCCGCTCCACGTCGTACAGCTCGCTGCCCATGATGCCGGGGACGACGACCACGGCGTCCTGGGTGGTGTTCGGGGACAGACCGGGCAGGTGATAAGGACGTCGGGGTGCCGGATACTGCTGCGACGGTGGGCTCATGACGGAAGAATAGGGAGCATGCAGCGGGGGGCGGGCGCACTTGCCGGAAGAGGGAACACGCCGTCGGGCGAGCTGCCGGGCGACCCGGGCGAGGGCGGCCCCGGCCCGGCCGGAGAGCCGGCCGAGCGCGTGCTGGTGACCGTCGCGGTCCGCGACTACGGCGACGACGCGGGCGAGTTCGCCGACGGCATCGACGAACAGCTCGCCGTCCTCGACGAGTGGTGGTGCCCGCCGGGCGCCGCGGAACCCTTCCACAAGGTGCCCCAGCCCGAACTGCTCGAACGCCACGACGTGGAGCGGTTCCTCCACGAGGCCGGGGTGCGCGAGACCCGGGGCAGGGCACTGGTCCTCTTCGTCACCGGACACGGCAGACTGGGCGCCTCGGGCACGCACTTCCTGCAACTGCCGAGGACGGAACCCCGCCGCCAGCTCGCCACGGCCGTGCGCACCAGCGAGATCGTCGCCGCCGCCCTGGACTCGCACGCCGAACACGTCCTGGTCATCGTCAACACCTGCTACGCCAGGGGCGTCGCCGACGAACTGGTGCGGCTGTACCGGGAGATCGGCCCGAAGCGGCGCCACGGCGGGTCCCTGGAGGTGATCGCCACCTGCGACCACGACCAGCTCGTCCACGTACGGCGCTTCCCCTCGGTGCTGCGCCGCGTCCTCGACCGGCTGCGCACCACCGCGCAGATCACCAGCCCGTGGCTGAGCGTGGCCCACCTGATGACCGAGTTCGAGAACGAGCTGGGCTCCGACGCGGAGCGGCGCAAGCACCGGCTGCACCGGATCGTCGAGAGCGCCGGGCAGACCACCCCCACGCCGTGTCTGCCCAACCCCGGGTACCGGCCGCCGCGCGAGGTGGTCGCACCGGCGCGCCGTCAGGTCGCCACGCCCGCCGACGACATCGACGTATGGCTCGCCCGGGCCAGCGGGCGCCCCCAGGAGGACGACCCGGGCTGGTACTTCAGCGGACGGCGCCGGCTCAACCGGGAACTGACCGGCTTCCTCGGCCGGCCGGGCGGTGTCCTGCTGCTGACCGGCACCGCGGGGAGCGGGAAGTCGGCGGTGCTGGGGCGGGCGGTGACGCTCAGCGACCCGCTGTTCCGCGCCCACCCGCGCTACCGCGACGCCGTCGGCTCGGCGCCGCCGGGGACCGTCCCCGCGCCGGACGCCGTGACGGTCGCCGTCCTGGCCCGCCGGTACTCCGCCGCCGACGTGCTGCGGGAACTGCTTCTGGGGCTGGGCGTCGAGCCGGCCCCGCCCGGTCCGGCGGACGACCCGGTGGAGCGGTGGACCGCCCTCCTCGACGCCTACCTCGCCGAGCCGGGCGACCCGGTGACCGTGGTGCTGGACGGGCTCGACGAGGCGGTCGAGCCGTTCCGCATCGTGTACGGCGTCCTCGCCCCGCTCGGCGCCCACTGCACACCCCCGCCCGCGTCCCCCCTCCCGGCCCCCCGCCGCCCCGCCTCCGCCCGGCGACGCCTCAGCCTGGTCATCGGCGTACGCAGCAGCCGGCCGCCCGCCGGGGAGGAGACCGCGGAGGAGGTCACGGGGGGCGCGGACACGGAAGGCCCGGGCACGGGCGGCTCGGTTGCGGAGGGCCCGGCCGTGGGGGGCGTGGGCACGGAGGGTCCGGTCACGGAGGGCCCGGTCACCGGCAACCCGGTCATGGACGGCGCGGTCACGGAGGGCCGGGCCGGGGGCGGGACGGCGAGGGAGGGGGCGGTCGCGGGCGGCGCGGGCACGAAGGGCCCGGCCGCGGCGGACCCGGCGGGCGGCGGACCGGTCACCGGACAGGCGCGCGCCGGGAGCCAGGACCCGGGGCTGCTCTCCGCGCTGCGCGAGGTCTTCCCCTCGGCGACGGTCCTGCGCACGGACGGGCCCGGCAGCCGGGACGACATCGCGGAGTACGTGGAGGCACTCATCGGTCCCGGCCCCGGCGGCACCACCGGCTCCGCCGTCCGGGCGGGTGCGCGCGAGGCCGCCGTGACGGTCGCCGACGAGGTGTGGCCCTCCTTCCTCGACGCCCGGCTCGCGGGCGAGCAACTGCGGTCGGCCGCCGACCCGGCCGCGCTGGTCGCCAGCCCCCGGTGGCGCGAGCTGCTGCACGCGGGGACCACCGGACTGCTCCGCCGCGACCTGCTGCTGGCGGAGGCGGAGGGCCTGCCCGCGGAGGTGGCCCTCGCCCTCCTGCGCTCCGGCGCGTTCGCCCTCGGGGCGGGCATCCCCTGGTCGAACGTGTGGCCGACAGTGGCCGGAGCGCTGCTGGGCCGGCCGATCGAGGACCCGGACCGCATGATCGCCACCCTGCTGCGCGGCGGCCTCTCCGGCTACCTGGCCCACGACCACGAGGACGACCGCCTCGTCTACCGCCCGGCCCACGAACGCCTCGCCGAGATCCTCCGCGACCCCCACCAGAACCTCCTGGCCGGCCCGCAGGACGGGGTCCCCGCGCAGGACGGGGTCCCCGCGCAGGGCGAGGCGGCCGTGTTGGGCGAGGCGACCGCGCAGGCCGGGACCGCTCTGCCGGGTGGCGGCCTCCCGGCGGACAACGGCGTCCCGTCGGGCGGGGCCGGTGCGTCCTGCGGGGCCGGTGCGTCGGGCGGGACCGCCGCGGGGAGCGAAGCCCCTCCAGCCCCTCCGTCCCCGCCACCCCCACCCGCCCCGCCGGCCCAGCCCGCCCTCCCGGCACCCGCTGCTCCGGCCGCCTCTCCCGAGCGCACGAGTCCGCGGGAGCAGCCGGCATGACCACTGCCGACACGGGCGCCGGTGCCGGGCGCTGGGGTGCGCCGGGGGAGGCGCACCGGCTCATCGCGAAGGCGCTGGCCAAGCTGGTCACACAGGACCCGGCCGTCCCGCCGCACCCCTATCTGAGCCGGCACCTCGCCGACCACGCCGCGCGGGGTGACGTACTCGACGACGCGCACGTGCCGCTCGCCGTGCTGCCCTGGGAGTCCAGCCGGAAGGTCCGCACGCTGCTGCGGCGCACGGGCGACGCCGGGCAGCGGCAGGAGTGGCTGGAGGCCTGGGCGGGGATCGAGCCCTTCCTCGGTGACGCCGGCCCCGGGTCCCGGCTGACGAGCCTGCACCTCGCGCACCACGCCGCGACCCGCCGCCGTACACCGCTGTCGGCCGTGCCCGCGGCGGCCCGGCGGCTGGCGGGTTCGCGCCTCACCCCGCTGTGGAGCGACTGGAGCGCCCCGGACAACGTCCTGGCCGTCACGGACACCGTCATCGAGTCGCTGGCGCACACCACGACGTCGGACGGCCGGCACCTGCTGGTCACCGGCGACAGCCACGGGACGCTGCGCAGATGGGAGACGTACGGCGCTCCGGTCGGCGCCCCGTCGCACACCCACGGCGGCGCCCTCCAGCACCTGCTTCCCCTGCCGGACGACCTGCTGCTCTCCGGCGGCACGGACGGCACCGTACGGGTGTGGAACAGCGCCCGGGGCCAGCTGCTCTCCGAGGCCGTCCACCGCCCCCGCACCTGGGTCAGCGGCCTCACGCTGCTCACCCCGGCGGACGGCCCGCCCCGCGTGCTCGTCGCCCACAGCGACGGTCACCTCACCGCACTGGACCCGGTCACCTTCCAGGTCGTCGACGACGGGGCGGCCCGGCTCCCGTCCCTCGACCCCGCACCGGCGATCGTGACCGGCGTGGGACTGGGGCGGGCGCAGGGCACGGCGCTCGCCGTCGCACAGGGCCGGTCCGTGCGCGTCTGGCGGCCGGGCCGGGACCTCGTCGAGGTGGGCGAACACGCGGACGAGGTGCGGGCCGTCGTCGACCTGCCCGCCCCGAACCAGTTCGTGACCTGCGACGACTCGGGACACATCGGCTTCTGGGACGCGACGGCCGAAGGCGGCACGGTGACGGCGGCGCCGTCCCCCGGCCGGTCGCTCACGGCCCTGGTGGCCGTCCCGGTGGACGGCGAGCCGGCCGTGGTCTCCGCCGGAGCCGACCACGTCCTGCGGGTGTGGGGCACCGGCAGCTTCCGCCCCGTGGGGGGCCCGCTGGAAGGACACACGGCCGCGCCGCTGGCGCTGGCCGCCGTACCGGGCGACGCGCCGCTCGTCGTCTCGGCGGGCGCGGACCGGACCCTGCGCCGCTGGAGGCTGGCGGGGCACGGCAGCCGCCCGGCACCGCAGGTCCGCCGGTCGGTGACCGCCGCGGCGCTGCCGGGCCGGGCGGTGACCGCGGGGCCGCTCCTGGTCGCCGTGGCCGACGAGGAGGAGACCGCGCTGTGGAACGCGGACACCGGCGCGCACGTGACCCTGCCCGTCGGCGACACCACCGTGACGGCGTTCGCCTGGACCACGGCCTTGGGCGGGCCCCTGCTGGTCACCGCGCACAGCGACGCGGGCGTGCAGATGTGGTCGGTCGGCCCGCGCGCCGGCCTCGACCTCGCCGACGCCCCGGCGCGCCGCGGCACCCTGCTGAGCCACAGCCTGCCCGTGCAGACCATGGTGGCCTTCCCGGACGGCGGGCGGACGCTGCTCGCCACCGGCGGCGCGGACGGCACCCTGAGCCTGTGGGACCTCGGCCGCCAGAGCCGGCTCGCGTGCTGGGACGACCACATGCTGAGCGTCCGGGGCCTGGCCGTGCTGGACACCGGGCGGGGTCCGCTCGTCGTCTCGGCCGGGGCGGACGGGACCCTGCGGCGGTGGGACCCCGCCACCGGACCGGTGGGCGCGCCCGTCCACTGCGGCCAGCAGGGGGTGCACGCCGTGGCCGTCGTGCCGGCGGCGCCCGGCGAGCGGGCGCTCGTGGCGTCGGGCGGCGAGGACGGGACCGTACGCCTGTGGGACGCCGGGACGCTGCGGCCGGACGGTGAAGCGCTGGACGCCGCCGACGGGCCGGTCACCGCGCTCACCTGCTTCCCCGGCCCCGCCGGCCGGCCCCACCTGGCGGCCACCGGGCCCGGCGGGACCGTCCACGTGTGGGACGTCACCGCCCGCGGCCGGGTGACCCGCATCGTGACCGGCAGCCCGCTCGGCGTCCTCCAGGCACGGCCGGCCGACGGTACGGACCCGGACGCACACCCCGTTCTCCTGGTGGCCGGAAAGGCGGGTCTGAGCGTGTTCGAACTGAACCTGGGGGATTACTGAGGTTCGAGCGCCTTTGCCGGCCCCGGCCCGCCCCGGCGGCGCTCCCGGGGCGGACGTGCGCCCTCCGGATGCCTCCGCGCCTCCCCCACGCGCCCCCGTGGGCGGGCCGAAAACCGCCCCCGCGGACAGCCGTTGCGGGACAATGATCGCTCGAATGTCCCGTCGGCACATGCACCGGAGCATGGGCCGGGCGCGCACCGGAACATGCGCCGGCACCCCCGCAACCTCCGGCGGGCACACGGGTGGAACACACGGGGCACGTACCGCGCCGGCCGGCGCCCCGCGCACCGGCGGCGCGGCCCGACGGCAATCAGCGGCCCAGCAGCGAGGGTGTATGAACGGCACTTCCCCGGCGGCGACCACCGCCGCCCCCCGGGCGTACCCTCCCGCAGGCCGCCCGCCCCGCCGTACCGCGCCCGCCACCGGGGGAAGGGCGACCGCGTGACGCGGCAGGACGACGAACCGCCCGTGACCCTCGTCCCCGGCCCGGAGCGGGGCATGTGGCGCCTGGGCAAGAGGAGGCAGCCGCTGGCGTACAACAGGCTGGAGCCCGAGACGAGCCAGGGCTCCAGCGCCGGCCGGTTCAGCCTGGCCACCTACGGGATGCTCTACTGCGCCACCGACCTGGCCGGCTGCTACGCCGAGGCGCTGGCGCGCTTCAGGGTCCACCCGAGGATGCGCAGCCTCATCGGCAACGACTGGGACCGCCGGCCCAGCACCATGCGGCTCGGACACCTGGCCTCCGGCTGGCGCGAGGACCACGTCCTGGTCCGGGTCGTCCCGCCCAAGGACGCCCGCTTCCTCGACGTCGACGCGACCGCGACCCGCGAGGTCCTCATGAAGGAGCTGCACAGCGAACTGAGCGCCTGGGGGGTGGAGAACCGGCTCACCGACGAGCACATCCACGGCGGTGACCGCAGGATCGCCCGCCAGATCGCCGCGTGGACGGTGGCCCAGCGCGACCGGACCGGACACCGGCTGGCCCAGGGCATCGCGTACCGCTCCGGCTACGGCGGCCGCCAGTGCTGGGCGGTCCTGGAGGACGTCGACCTGGAGGACGCCGAACGCCGCCCCGTCCGCCTGGAGGACCCGGCGCTCCAGGAGATCGCCACGGAGTACGGCCTGAGACTGTTCTGACGGCCGCCCGGAGTACGGCCTGAGACTGTTCTGACGACCGCCCGGAGTACGGCATGAGCATGTTCTACGACCGCCCGGATTCGGCCATGGACTGTTCTGACGGCCGCTCACCCCGGCCTCGCGTGCACGCGCCCCGGCTCGGGCGTGCGGCCGGGGTCCGGCGCCCGCCTTCCGGTCCGATACCGGTTCCGATGGCCGCCCCGGGTCCGGCGCCCGCCCTCCCGGCCCCGGCGGCCCGTCTTCGGTGCGCCGCCCGGCTCCTCGGTCCGTGCCCGCCGGGCGCGCCGCCCCGCGGCCGGGCGTGCCGTCCCGCCACGCGGCCGTCGCCCGAAGGAGTGGCGCGGACATCGCGCAGCGCCCCCTGTCCACCTGCTTCCTACCCTCCGCCGGACCGGGCAAATCCCCTGGTCACCCCTGAATCCGCCGGCCCGCAGGCCTTCGCCCCCCTGTTTTCCGGGAGGAGCCGTGGTGGGATTTCCGGGGGGTTTCCGGGGGGAAAGCGGTGGAGTAGCCGGCGGGAGCGAGGGTAGACTCCCCTCAAGACACCCAGGGGGGAGCGATGTTGACCAGGCGTCCGTTACCCACCGACGCGCCGCGGCCGACCGTCGACCGGCCGGTCCGCGTGCCCGCGCCGACGTCCGCGACCGCCGTCAGCTCCTCCCGCTCACCGGTGTCCACCCGCCTGCGTGAGCCCACCCGCTCACGTGTGCCCACGCGCCTGGCCGCACCGCGGCTCGCGTCCGCGTGTCCCGGGGCAGCGCCACTCACCACCCTCCGCCGCGGTGTCCGGAACACCGGCCGGTGTGCCGAGGAATCGAGGAGATCATGCAGACCCTGACCGACCCGGAGAGCCGGACCGACCGGGAGACCGAGGCCACCGCCCACGCGGGTACGGTGCAGGCCTCCACCGCGGCCATCGCGCGCTTCCTGCAGGACAACTTCGGCCAGCGGCTCACGGCGTTCATCGCGGGTATCGAGGACCCCAAGCAGGTCGGCAAGTGGTGCAGCGGCCAGAACAGTCCGCGCATCGACTCCGAGCTGCGCCTGCGCGCCGCCTACCAGGTCTTCCAGATGATCACCCTCGCCGAGAACTGTCACACGGCGAGGGCCTGGATGATCGGGATGAACCCGCAGCTGGAGGACGACTCACCCGTCCAGGCCATCGCAGAGGACCGGCACAAGGACGCCATGGCGGCGGCGCGTTCGTATCTCAAGGGCGATCTCTGACCATGCGGGCAGGGGCCGGCCACCGCGGTGGCCGGCCCCTGCCCCCTGCTACGCCTCCACTTCCTCCTTCTTCGCGGCGGTCTCCCCGGTGGCCTCTCCGGTGACGATGCGGCGGATCGTCTCCAGCGGCAGCTTCGGTGAACCGTCCGAGAAGAGCAGGCCGTTGGTCTCCTGCGCCGTGTCCATGTACTGCGTGTAGCAGAAGCCCGCCACGACCCGGCTGGAGCGCAGCGCACCGAACAGGGAGTCCAGCAGCGCGGCGTACTGGGTGTCGGAGCCGGTCCGGGTGTAGGAGAAGTCGCCCTCGCCGGCGCGCACCGACAGCCCGCCGAACTCGGTGATCATCAGCGGCGCGTCACCCGCGGCGTACCGCTCGGTCTGCCGCTCGGTGACCGACAGCACCCGGCCCTGCGGACCCGGACCGGCCAGGACCGCCTCGAAGGCGGCGGCGTCACCGTAGCGCCGGGTGAGTTCCGCCGGGTCGCCGCAGTAGTCGTGCACGCCGAGGATGTCGCTGTCGGTGTGCTCCCAGCCCTCGTTGGACAGCACCGGCCGGCTCGGGTCGAGGGCACGGGTGAGGTTGGCCAGGGCGATGGAGTAGTGCCGCTGCGCCGGGTCGTGCGGGATGTCCGATGCGCCCCAGCTCTCGTTGACCGGCACCCAGGTGACGACCGAGGGGTGACTGCGGTCGCGCCGCACCAGATCCAGCCACTCCCGGGTGAGCAGCTCCACCGCCTCGGTGCCGAACTCGTACGCCGCGCCCGTCTCGCCCCACACCAGCAGACCGAGCCGGTCGGCCCAGTACAGGAAGCGGGGGTCCTCGGCCTTCTGGTGGATGCGGACCGCGTTGAAGCCCATCGCCTTGATCAGCTCCACCTCGCGGCGCAGCTCGGCCGTCCCGGCGTTAGCGATCAGGGTGTCGGGGCGGTACCCCTGGTTGAGCACGGAACGCACGTAGTAGGGCCGGTCGTTGAGCAGGAAGGCGCCGCGGCCGACACCGGCGCTGCGCAGGCCCACGTAGCTGTCCACCGTGTCGAGGACCGCCGAGGCGGCCGCGTCGCGCACGGTGACCCGCGCGTCGAGCAGGGTGGGGCGCTCGGGGCTCCACAGCAGGTCCTCGCGGTCGATCCCGTTGCGCAGGGCGGGGACGGCCACGTCGATGCGGCTGCGCGGGGTGCGGACCGCGGTGGTGCTCCGGGCCAGCACCTCGCCGTCCAGGCTCAGCACGATCTCCACCGTCAGCGGGGCGGCGGGGGGCGTGGCCAGGGTGACCTCGGCGAGGACGCCGCGCGCGGGGTCCGGGATCCAGGCCAGGTCCGTGACGCGCTGGGCGGCCACCGTCTCCGTCCACACGGTCTGCCAGATGCCGGTGGTCCGCTCGTACCAGACCGCGTGCGGCCGGTCCTGCCAGTCCTGCTTGCCGCGCGGCTGCGCCAGGTCGGCCGGGTCGTCCTCGGCGCGCACGACGAGCACGTGCGTGTCGGCGCCGGGCCGCAGCGCACCGGTGACGTCGGCGGTGAACGGGCTCTGCCCGCCGACGTGTTCGGCCACGAGGCGGCCGTCGAGCCAGACCTTCGCGCGGTGGTCGACGGCGCCGAAGTGGATCAGGGTCCGCTCGTCGCCGCCGGCGGCGAGGATCTCGTGGGGGATGCGGCGGCGGTACCAGACGATCCGGTGCGGCGCGGTCTCGCCGATCCCGGAGGCGGGCGCCTCGGGCGGGTACGGGACGGTGATCTGCCGGTCGAAGCCGCCGGTCCCCTCCTCGGCGAACCACGCGTCGCGCTCGCCCACGTCACCGTCGTCGTACCCGAAGTCCCAGACGCCGTCGAGGCTGTGCCACCGCTCCCGCCGCAGGATCGGCCTCGGATACGTCCCGTCCTGCTCGCTCGCCCTCACGGATCCTCCTTCTGCCTCTTCGGCATGCCGCAGGCCTTTCCGGCAGGTCCGGCGTCGGCGTTTTCAGCGTTCCTATAATCGAAGTCCTGCCATCATGAGTGATCGTTTGCATCGATGCAAGAGTGGCAGGAGCCCGGTCGGGGCCCGTCGGAGTGCGGCGTCCGCCCACCGCCGCCCGTGCGGCAGACTCGGGGAGCCGATTCGACGGGAAGGAGCCCCTCCAGTGGCCAGAGTGCGGATGCGGGACGTGGCCGAGCACGCCGGGGTGTCGGTGCGGACGGTGTCGAACGTGGTCAGCGGTTACCCGCACGTGAGCCCGGAGACCCGGGCCAAGGTGCAGCGCTCGCTGGACGAACTCGGCTACCGCATGGACTACATGGCCCGCGGCCTGCGGTCGGGCCGCACCGGGTTCATCGCCCTCGCCGTGCCCTTCCTCGCCGAGCCGTACTTCGCCGAACTGGCCCAGGCCGTCATCCGGGCCGCCGGACGACGCGGGATCACGGTGCTGGTCGAGGCGACCGCGGGCGACAGCGAGGTGGAGCGGCGGATCCTGGAGGGCGGCCTGACCAACGTGGCCGACGGCGTGCTGCTGAGCGCCCTGACGCTGCCGGCCACCGACGGCGCCGCGGCGGCACCGGACTTCCCGCTGGTCATGCTGGGCGAGCACAGCGTCGGCGACCAGTTCCCGCGGGTCGGCATCGACAACGTGGCCGCCGCCCGCACCGCCGTGGAGCACCTGCTGGAGCAGGGCTGCCGCCGGATCGTCGCGCTCGGCCGCAACGGCAGCGAGAACGGCCGCCAGCGCACCGAGGGCTACCGGCAGGCGATGTCGGCGGCCCGGGTGCGCCGGGTGAACTGGCTGGTCGCACCGGTGGACGACTGGACCAGGGAGCAGGGCTACGCCGCCGTACGGGAGTTGCTGGAGGGCGACGGCCCGCTGCCCGACGCGGTCTTCGCGTTCAACGACGCGCTGGCCGTCGGGGCGCTGCGGGCCCTGGACGCCTCCGGCGTGCGCGTGCCCGAGGACGTCGCGGTGGCCGGCATCGACGACATCCAGGAGTCGGCCTACACCCACCCGCCCCTCACTTCCGTCGCCCCCGACCTGGACGTCATCGCCGAACGCGCGCTCACCCTGCTGGAGGAGCAGACCGGGCGGCGGCCCGGGGCCCAGGGCGCCGACCGGCCCGGGGCCGAAGGCGCCGAGGGGGCCGGCCCGGAACCCGTCACGGCGAGACAGGAGGCGACCCCCTTCAGGCTGGTGGTCCGCGAGTCCTCCCGGCGGCGGCCCCCGGCGCACTGAGCGGCCGGCCGTCCCCGGGACGGGAAAGACGCTGGATCACCGGGCGGCCCGGCCATACGGTGGCCCCATGAGCGAGCACCCGCAAGCGCCTGTCCTGCCCGTCGCGGCCCATGAACCCCCCTACTACGTGGCGGTCTTCACCACGGTGCGCACCCAGGACCAGAGCGGCTACCGCGAGACCAACGCCCGCATGGAAGAGCTGGTGAAGGGCGTCCCCGGGTTCCTGGGGATGGACCACGCGCAGACTCCCGGCGGGCTGGGCATCACCGTCGGGTACTTCCGCGACGCCGACGCCCTCACGCGGTGGCGCAGCGACGAGGAGCACCGCGCGGCGCAGCGGCGCGGGCGGGACGAGTGGTACGAGCGCTACACCCTGCACGTCGCGAAGGTGGAGCGGAGCCACGAGTTCACGCGAGCGCAGGGCCCGGAGAAACCGAACAGCCCCGAGGACCCGCACACCCCGCAGAGCCCGTCGGCAGGCTGACCCGCCGAAGTCACCCTGGCGGGTGCCCTTCGCCCGGCCGACGCCCTTCGTCCCGCAGGCGTCCGTCGCCTCGCGGGTGCTCTTCGCCCCGCGGGCGTCCTGCACGCTGTGAGCGTCCTTCGCCGCGCGGCCGTTCTTCGCCCTGCCGACGTCCTGCGCCGCGCGGGCGTCCGCTACCCGCGGCCGCTCTTCGCCCGGCGGACGCCCTTCGTCCCGCAGGCGTCCGTCGCCCCGCGGGTGCTCTTCGTTCCGCGGGCGTCCTGCACCCTGTGAGCGTCCTACGCCCTACGGCCGTTCTTCGCCCTGCCGAGGCCTTCGCCCCTGCGGACGCCTCGCCCGGTGACGTCCCTTCGTCCCGGGCGCCCCTTCGCCCCCGGCCGCCCCGCCCACCCCGGCGACCGCGCGCGGCCCCCCGGCCATTGAGCTTCCGAAACGGGTGGGTCCGGCCCGCCGAAGCCGGTCCCTCCGGTGGGCGCAAGGTGGCCGGAACTCATCCGCAAGGCCACTTTCCGCCGATCTATTGCATCGTTGCAAATCGTGTGTCAGGGTCTGCGCCATCGAGTTCACACCGACGTGACGAGGTGAATACCCCTATGAGCGCAGCGATGGCGCGCCGGCGGTTCCTGGCCCTCGGCGGCGGCCTTGCCCTGACCGGAGGGCTCGCGGCGTGCTCCTCTCCGCTCGCGTCCGGGCTGACGGGCTCGCAGCCGAACACCGCGGACGTCATCTTCTGGAACCTCTTCACCGGTGGTGACGGCGCCAACATGGTGCTGATGGAGGACGCCTTCCGCAAGGCCAACCCCGGCACCTCCCTCGAAGCGACCATCCTGGGCTGGGGAAACCCGTACTACACGAAGCTGGCCCTGGCCACGGCGAGCGGTACGCCCCCGGACGTCGGCATCGCCCACCTCTCCCGGTTGCCGCTGCTGGCAGCGGCCGGTCTGCTCGAACCGATCGAGGACACCGGGATCGGTGAACTGGGCGTCACCTCGGACCGCTTCACCCCGGCGGCCTGGAAGAAGGCCACCGTCGACGGGACGACGTACGCGGTCCCGCTGGACACGCACCCCTTCGTGCTCTTCTACAACGTGGACCTGGCCCGCAAGGCGGGCCTCCTCGCCCCCGCGGGCGACGGCCTCGCCCCGCTCAAGGGCAAGGAGGACTTCCTGAACGCCGTCAAGGCGATGAAGGAGGAGGGCGGCGCCCAGTACGGAGCGGTGATGTCGATCACCGCCGACCCGTCCACCGCGTGGCGGTACTTCAGCATGATCTACTCGGGCCTCGCCGGCCCCCTCGTCACCGACTCCGGCACCCGCATCAGCATCGACGAGGAGGCGATGCGGGAGACGTTCGCCTTCATGCAGAGCCTCACCGCGGGCGGTCTGATGCCCAGGAGCCTCAACGGCTCCGGCGCGAACGCCCTGTTCAGCACCGGCAAGGCCGGATTCCTCTTCGACGGCGAGTGGCAGATCCCCTCGTACCGCCTGGTCAAGGGTTTCCGCTTCGACGTCGTGCCGTTCCCGGCGCTGCTCGGCCCGAAACCGGTGGCGTACGCCGACTCGCACGCGCTGGTCGTCCCGCGCAACGCCGGCCGCTCCGCGGCCCGCACCCGCGACGCGGCCCGGTTCATCAAGAGCCTCCTGGACGACAGCGCCGTGTGGGCGCAGGGCGGGCACATCCCCGCGTGGCTGCCGACCCAGCGCAGCAAGGCGTTCCTCGACCAGTCCCCGCAGCGCAACTACGTGCGGGCCGCCTTCGACGCCCAGTACGACCCGGCCGCCTGGTACACCGGCGCCGGCTCGGACTTCCAGTCCACCGTGGGCTCGACGATCATCGACGTCCTCTCCGGGCGGACCAGCCCCAGGGGCGCGGTCGCCGGCATGCGCGCCGACCTCAAGCGGTACACCACGGCCCGACCGCCGGTCACGATGAAGTAGGAGGCAGCCCCCATGACGACCGCCGTCCCCACGCGACCGGCACCCACGGCGTCCGCGGTACCCCCGGCGCGTGAGCGGCCGCCCCGCTCCGAACGCCGGGCGGGTGTGCTGCTCAGCGCGCCCTTCCTCGTGATCTACCTGCTGTTCCTGGTCGGTCCGCTCCTCGTGGGCGTGGTGCTCAGCTTCTTCAACACCACCACCGTCAAGGACGGCCTGGGCGACTGGGTCGGCCTGTCGAACTACTCCGAGGTGGTCGGCGACCCGCTGTTCTGGGACGCCATGTGGCACTCGGTGCTCTTCACCCTGCTGACCACCCCGCCGCTGGTCCTCCTCGCGCTGGCCGTCGCCGTCCTGGCCGCCCGCATGCCGCGCGGGCGCACCTTCTACCGCCTGGCCTTCTTCGCGCCGTACGTGGTCCCGTCGTCCGTGGTCGCGCTGATCTTCCTGTGGATGTACACCCCGCAGATCGGACTGCTGCCCAAGCTGTTCGGCGCCGTGGGGCTGCCGGTGCCCGACTTCATCGGCAGCACCGCCGGCGGCTGGACCGCCGTGACGCTGATGACGCTGTGGTGGACCTTCGGCTTCAACTTCGTCCTCTACACCGCCGCGATCCAGGACGTCCCACCGGAGGTGTACGAGGCGGCGTCGATCGACGGGGCGGGCCCCTGGCAGCAGATCCGGCACATCACGGTGCCGCTGCTCGGCCGGACCACGAGCCTGGTGCTGATCCTGCAGATCCTCGCCTCGCTCAAGGTCTTCGACCAGATCTACCTGCTCCTGGCGGGCGGCCCGAGCCAGTCCACCCGGCCGGTCATCGAGTACATCTACGACACCGGTTTCACCTCCTACCGGGGTGGCTACGGCGCTGCCGCCACCATGGTCTATTTCGTCATCATCGTCGCGGTATCGGCGGCCTGGTACGGGCTGCGGCGGCGACGCGCGTCCGGCTCCGCGGCCTGAGTGGAGGACCCCTTGAGCAGCATCACCCAGCCGCGGCCCACCACGACGGCGGGCGCGCCCGCGCTCGACCGCGGGAAACTCTTCAACCGGCTCTGCGCCGTCTGCCTGACCCTGTTCGCGTTGATCTGGCTGGTGCCCTTCGCCTGGGCGCTGATCACCTCACTGCGCTCCGACGGCTCCATCACGCAGGACCCGACCTCCCCGTTCGCCGGCGGCTGGTCCCTGCACGCGTACTCCTACGCGTGGGACCACTACCCGATCGGCAGCTGGTACCTGAACAGCCTGGTCATCTCGTCCCTCGCCGTGCTCTTCACGGTGGGCTTCTGCTCGATGGCGGGCTTCGCGCTGGCGCTGCTGCGCTTCCGCGGCCGGACCGCGGTGCTGGCCCTGGCCGGGGCCGGGCTGATGCTGCCCAGCGAGGCGCTGGTGCTGCCGCAGTTCATCGAGTACCGCTCGCTCCACCTGCTCGGCACCTTCTGGGCCCTCATCCTGCCCTCGGTCGCCGCCCCGGTGTCCGTCTTCGTCTTCCAGTCGTTCTTCCGGGGCATCCCCCGGACGCTGATCGAGGCCGCCCGCCTGGACGGGGCGAGCTGGTGGCGGGTCTACGCCACGGTCTGCATGCCGCTGTGCCGCCCGGCCGTCTCCACGGTCGCCATCCTCACCTTCATCACCTCGTGGAACGCCTTCCTGTGGCCGCTGCTGGTGCTGAACCAGACCAAGTCGCAGACCATCCCGGTCGGACTGGCCTCCCTCGTCAACAACACCAACATCCAGTACGCCGAGGTCATGGCCTCCTCGGTGCTCGGCTTCCTGCCGCTCGTCGCCGTCTTCCTGGTCTTCCAGCGGCAGATCGTCCAGGGCATCGCCACGACCGGGATCAAGTGACCGGGCCGGCGCCGGGGAGAGGACGGCCGGACCGGGACCGGACCACGGCCCGATCCCGGGGTGGGGCGGGGCGGTCCGCTGAATACAATCGCCTCCATGCCGAACGCTGATGAGCTGCTCACCGCCGTCGCGGCGATGGTGGAGGCGCAGCCGAGCAACCAGATGTCGCTGACCGTGGTCGTGGACGGTGCCGTCATCACGGGCCGACTGGCCCCCGAGAGCATGTGGCGCGAGCGCGTCTCGGAGGTGCTGAGGACGTCGGAGCGGCTGAGCCCGTTCTCCGAGGTCTTCACCGGCCACCGGGGGGCGCGTCCCGACCGCGGCGGGGCGCCCACGCACCTGCACTTCCACCTCGCGCGGATCCTGCAGGGCAGTCTCGGTATCCCGGAGACGGGCGGGATGTACCGCGTCGCGATCAAGGACGTCAGCGCGTGGACCGTGGGCGATCTCAGCTACTCGGAGCAGTGACCGGCCCGTCCCCCCGGAGCTGATGGGGGTCCCCTGCGGACCGGGCCGCTGCTACGGGCATCGACGGGCTCTTCCCCGGGCCGGGCTGCCGCTCCGGGCACGACCCGGTCTCCGCCGGGAGCGGTGACCGGGTTCCTCCCCCAAGCAGTGGTCCGGCGTCTACTCGGAGCGCCGGGCGGGCTTGTCCGTGCGCCGTGCGCCGGTGCCCGGGGCGGACTGCCCCCGGTTCCGCTCACCGCGGCGCGCGCCCTCGCCCCCCGGGCGGCCCTTGCCCGCGCCGCCGCGGCGCCCCCGGGACGAGGAGTTGGCGGCCCGGCGCGGGGCGGGCTCCGCCGCGGGTTCGGTGATGGTGATGGGGGTGCCGGGGGGTGTGCGGGCGCCGGTGATGCGGTGGAGTTCGGTGTCGCCTGCGTGGACGGGGGTGATGTGGGGGGTGATGCCGGCGGTGGTCATGAGGCGGTTCATGTCGCGGCGTTGGGTGGGGGTGACGAGGGTGACGACGCTGCCGGACTGTCCGGCGCGTGCGGTGCGTCCGCCGCGGTGGAGGTAGTCCTTGTGGTCGGTGGGCGGGTCGACGTTGACGACGAGGTCGAGGTGGTCGATGTGGATGCCGCGGGCGGCGACGTTGGTGGCGACGAGGACGGTGACCCGGCCGTCTTTGAACTGGGCGAGGGTGCGGGTGCGCTGGGGCTGGGTCTTGCCGCCGTGGAGGGCGGCGGCGCGGACGCCGTTGTCGAGGAGGTGGCGGGTGAGGCGGTCCGCGGCGTGTTTGGTGTCGAGGAACATGATGACCTGGCCGTCGCGGGCGGCGATCTCGGTGGTGGTGCGGCGTTTGTCGGCGTCGTCGACGTGGAGGAGGTGGTGTTCCATGGTGCTGACGGCGCCGGCGGAGGGGTCGACGGAGTGGACGACCGGGTCGGTGAGGTAGCGGCGTACGAGGCGGTCGACGTTGCGGTCGAGGGTGGCGGAGAAGAGCATCCGCTGTCCGTCGGGGTGGACCTGGTCGAGGAGGGCGGTGACCTGGGGCATGAAGCCCATGTCGGTCATCTGGTCGGCTTCGTCGAGGACGGTGGCGGTGACGTGGTCGAGGTGGCAGTCGCCGCGGGTGATGAGGTCTTTGAGGCGTCCGGGGGTGGCGACGAGGATCTCGGTGCCGGTGCGCAGGGTGTTGGCCTGGCGGGTGATGGACATGCCGCCGACGACGGTGGCGGTGCGCAGGTTGACGGCGCGGGCGTAGGGGGTGAGTGCGTCGGTGACCTGCTGGGCGAGTTCGCGGGTGGGGACGAGGATCAGGGCGAGGGGGCGGCGGGGCTGGGCGCGTTGTCCGGTGGTGCGGGCCAGGACGGCGAGGCCGAAGGCGAGGGTTTTTCCGGAGCCGGTGCGGCCGCGGCCCAGGACGTCGCGTCCGGCCAGGGAGTTGGGCAGGGTGGCGGCCTGGATCGGGAAGGGTGTGTGGACGCCTTCCTTGCCGAGGGTGGCCAGCAACGGTGCGGGCAGGGCGAGATCGGCGAACGACTCCACGGCCGGCAACGCGGGCGTCACCGTCTCCGGCAACGCGAACTCCCCCTGGGGAGCGGCGGCCTGCTTGCGCCCGCTCGACGGGGAGCGGCGCGGGCGGCGCGGAGCGGTGGAGCGGTCGGCGGCGAAGTCGCCGGAGCGGCCGTGGGCGCGGGGGGTGCGGGCACGGTCACGATTCATGCGGATCCTTCCTTGATGCGACGCGTATCAAGGAATTCCCGCAGTGATCGAACAGCGCAGAGAATCGCGAGAACGAGCCGGAGAGTCCTGTTCGGTCGGCAATTCCGGCCTGGCCGGGGCCCTGAAAAGCGGCGAGCTGGGGCCCGCACCCAAGGTGCGGGCCCCAGCCGAGAATGTGCGCCGGTGTGGGTCGGCGTCAGGCGGGAACGATGTTCTCCGCCGTCGGGCCCTTCTGGCCCTGACCGATGTCGAAGGACACCTTCTGACCCTCCAGCAGCTCACGGAAGCCCTGGGTGGCGATGTTCGAGTAGTGGGCGAAGACGTCGGGGCCGCCGCCGTCCTGCTCGATGAAGCCGAAGCCCTTTTCCGAGTTGAACCACTTCACGGTGCCGGTAGCCATTTTCTTCTCCTTCGGGACGGTGCACGGAGGCCGCCCTGTGCGGACTCCGGTCGCCGCGATGATCACCCCGACGGAAAAAATCCCAGGCAACCACAACTGCAACTGCCGTCGACCCTAGCACGCCGGGATCGGAGCTGCGGGGCGAATAATTTCCGTCCCGGCCCCGGCCAGGGAATATTCCCGCCGGGGCGCAGGGATTTTCCCCGCCGTACCACGGAAATTCTCCCCCGCGCGCGGGCGCAAGGCGCGCGCGGGCAGGCGGGCAGGCGGGCAGGCGGGCAGGCGGGCAGGCGGGCAGGCGGGGCACGGGCCGCTCGCCGGCCGGGGTGGAACGGGGGCGGCAGGGCCTAGGATCCGGGCCATGGCCCTGACCATGAAGGACGTGGAACGGTTCGAGGCGTCCAGGCCGCGCCTGGAAGCCATCGCCTACCGCCTCCTCGGCTCCGCGAGCGAGGCCGAGGACGCCGTGCAGGACACATTCCTGCGCTGGCAGGCGGCCGACGTCACGCAAGTCGAGGTGCCCGAGGCCTGGTTGACGAAGGTCCTCACCAACCTCTGCCTGAACCAGCTCGCTTCGGCCCGCGCCCGGCGGGAGACCTACGTCGGCCAGTGGCTCCCCGAGCCGCTGCTCGCCGGGGACCCGATGCTCGGCCCGGCCGACACCGCCGAACAGCGCGAGTCCGTCTCGTACGCGGTCCTCGCCGTGCTGGAGCGGCTCACCCCGGCCGAGCGGGCGGTGTACGTCCTGCGCGAGGCCTTCGGCTATCCGCACCGGGAGATCGCCGGGATCCTCGGCATCAGCGAGGCCGCGGGCCAGCAGCTCTACCACCGTGCCAGGAAACACGTCGCGGACGGCAGGGCCCGTACGGAGGTCGACGAGGCCGCCGCCCGGCGGGTGGTCGAGGAGTTCCTCGCGGCCGCCACCAGCGGCCGGACCGAGCCACTGGTGCGGCTGCTCACGCAGGACGCCGTCGCGGTCGGCGACGGCGGCGGGAAGGTCCCCGCCCGCACCAAGGCGTTCGAGGGCGCACTCGCGGTGGCGACGTTCATGCGCGGCCTGTTCAAGCCCGGCAGGAGCAGGCGCGCCCTGGTCGGCGGTTCGCCCGGGATCTACGCGGCGACCGCCAACGGCGGACCCGCCGTCGTGGCGGTCCTCGACGGCCGCGTCGTCGGCATCCTGTGCCTGGAGGTCACGGACGGGGGCATCGCCGCGTTCCGCGCCCAGGCCAACCCCGACAAGCTCGTCCGCGCGAGCCGGCGGTGGGCGTCCGAGGACCACGGCGAGCCGCTGTTCCACGCCTTCTGAGGCGAGGCGGGCGAGGCGGCGAGGTACGGCGACCCGGGTGTGAGGTGCTTCACACCCGGGTTCTGTCAGGAAACGGCGGGCCGTCCGGTTCAAGGGGCGAACCCGCTCAAGACAGGAGCCAGGAGATGCAGCACCGCATCATCGTCCTCGGAGCCGGATACACCGGAGCCGTCGCCGCCGGACGCCTCGCCAGGCGGCTGCACCGCGAGGACGCCGCCATCACCCTCGTCAACGCAGAACCCGACTTCGTCGAGCGCGTCCGCCTGCACCAGCTCGCGGCCGGCGGGCACCTCGCGCCCCGCCCCTTCAGCGAGATGTTCGCGGGGACCGGCGTCGTCCTGAAGCACGCGCGGGTCACCGGCGTCGACGCCGACCGCAGGACCGTCACCGTCCGCACCGCCGACGGCTCCGACGGCACGCGGCGCACGGACGGCACCGACGGCATGGACCGCTCCGACGGCACCGACGGCACCGAGGAACTGGAGTACGACACCCTCGTCTACGCCCTCGGCAGCGGCTGGGACACCCAGGGCGTCCCCGGTGCCGCCGAGCACGCCCACGAGATCGCGAGCCGCCCCGGGGCGCTCCGGCTGCGCGAGCGCCTGGCCCGCCTGGACGCCGGAGCGCACGTGCTCGTGGTCGGCGGCGGCCTCACCGGCCTGGAGGCCGCCACCGAGATCGCCGAGTCCCGCCCGGACCTCGACGTCGCCCTCGCCGCCCGCGGTGACCTCGGCGACGGGTTCTCGCCCAAGGGCCGCGGGCACCTGCGGAAGGTCCTCGGCCGGCTGGGCGTGACCGTGCACGAGCACACCGCTGTCACGGGTGTCGGGGCCGACCGCGTCACCACCGCCGACGGCACGCACATCCCGGCGGACGTCACCGTGTGGACCACCGGTTTCGCGGTGCACCCGATCGCGCGGGCCACCACGCTGGAGGTCACCGGCACGGGCCGGATCGTGGTCGACCGCACCATGCGCTCGCTCTCCCACCCCGACGTGTACGCCGTCGGTGACGCGGCCATGGCGGCGGGCCCCGGCGGCAAGCCGCTGCGCATGTCGTGCGCCTCGGGCATCCCGACCGCGTGGCAGGCCGCCGACGCCCTCGCGGCCCGCCTGACCGGCGCGAAGATCCCGACCGTCCCGCTGCGCTACTTCAACCAGTGCGTCTCGCTGGGCCGCAGGGACGGCCTGATCCAGTACGTCACCGCCGACGACCGCGCGGTCCGGGCGGCCCTGACGGGCCGGTTCGCCGCGCTCTACAAGGAGGTCGTCTGCAAGGGCGCGGCCTGGGGCGTCGCGAACCCGACGTTCGGGCTCCCGCCCCGGCGCCGCCGCATCGTGCGGGAGCATTCCCGCCCGAGCGAGCCGGTCGCGGCCGCCTGACCGCACCTCCCGGCCGCACCACCTCACCAGTACGGCCCGACCGGTCCGCAGGGAGGAAGGGGCTCGCCGCCGTTCCTCCCGCCGGGACAGGAGAAAGGGGCCCGCGGGCCCGCCGCAGCCCCCTCCGCCTTCTCAGGCCAGGTACGCGTGCGTCTGGGTGGCCTTGACCGTCGCCCATGCCGTGGCCCCGGGGTGGAGTCCCAGTTCGGCGGCGGCGATCGTGGTCAGGTCGGCGGTCAGGGGGAGTTCGCCGGTGAGGTCGGCGCGGACCAGGTCGCCGTGGGTCTCCAGGCCGGCCACCTCGCAGCGCCAGAGGTTGCGGGCGCTGGAGCCGGTGGGGCGGTCCCGGTGCAGGGTGACCGCCCCGGGCGGGAAGGCCACGAAGGCCGGGCCGGTGAGGTCCTCGGCGGTCGTGATGCCGACGCCGCCCCGGACGTGCACCGTGTGGCCCTCGGCCCGCCCCTGGTAGAGGTTGAGGCCGACCAGCCGGGCGATGTAGTCGGTCCGCGGGTGGCGGGCGATGTCGGCGGGCGTGCCCTCCTGCACGATGCGGCCGTCCTCGACGACGACGAGCCGGTCGGCCAGGACCATCGCGTCCAGCGGGTCGTGCGTGACGAGGACGGCGACCGCCTCGAAGCCGGCCAGGTGGTGGCGGAGCTGGGCGCGGACGTCGAGGCGGGTGCGCGCGTCCAGGGCGGCGAGCGGCTCGTCCAGGAGCAGCAGCCGCGGCCGGGTGGCCAGGGCGCGGGCGAGGGCGACGCGCTGGGCCTGGCCGCCGGACAGCCGGCGGGGCTTGACGGACGCGTGCGCGGCCAGGCCCATGCGCTCCAGCAGGGCACCGGCCTGGGCGCGGGCCTCCGCCTTGCCGGCGCCGTGGCAGCGCGGCCCGAACGCCACGTTGTCCAGGGCGGACAGGTGCGGGAAGAGCAGGTAGTCCTGGAAGACGACTCCGACCGGGCGGGACTCGGGCGGCGTACGGTCCAACTCGGCCCCGTCCAGCCGCAGATGACCCTCGGAGAGGGGGACGAGTCCGGCGAGTGCGCGCAGGGCGGTGGTCTTGCCGGCGCCGTTGGGGCCGAGGAGCGCGACCACCTCGCCGGGTTCGGCGGTCAGCGCCACGTCCAGGCGGAAGGCGCCGCGGTCGACCACCAGGCGGGCGTCGAGTCCCTCCCCGGTGGCGGCGGGCTGCGCGGCGCCGGTCATGAGGCGGTCATCCAGCGGTCCCGCAGCCCCGCCAGTACGGCGACCGACACGGCCAGCAGGACCAGGCTGAGGGCGATGGCCGACTCCGGGTCGTTCTGCAGGGCGAGGTAGACGGCCAGCGGCATGGTCTGGGTGCGGCCGGGGAAGTTCCCGGCGAAGGTGATCGTCGCGCCGAACTCGCCGAGCGCGCGGGCCCAGGCCAGTACGGCACCGGCGGCGATGCCCGGGGCGATCAGCGGCAGGGTGACCCGGCAGAACGCGGTGAAGCGGGAGGCGCCCAGGGTCTGGGCGGCCTCCTCGTAACGCGGGTCGGCGGCCCGCAGCGTGCCCTCGACGCTGATGACGAGGAACGGCATCGCCACGAACGCCTCGGCCAGGATCACGCCCGGAGTGGTGAACGGCAGGGTGATCCCGAACCAGGAGTCCAGCCACTGCCCGACGACGCCGTTGCGTCCCAGTGCCATGAGCAGGGCCACGCCGCCCACCACCGGCGGCAGGACCAGCGGCAGCGTCACCAGGGCGCGCACGAGCCCGCGCCCCGGGAACTCGACCCGGGCCAGCAGCCAGGCCAGCGGCACCCCGGCCACCAGGCTGACCGCGGTCGCCGCGGTGGCGCAGACCAGGGACAGCTGGAGCGCCTGCCACACCTCGGTGCTGGTCAGCAGGGCGGGCATGCCCCGCCAGGGAGCCCGGACCAGCAGGGCGAGCAGCGGCAGGACCAGGAAGGCCAGGCCGGCCACGGCGGGCAGCAGGAGCGGCAGGGGCGCGCCGCCGCGGACACGGCGGCGCCGCGGCCCGCCCGTGCGGGGGCGGGCCGCGGCGCCGGGCTCGTCGTGCGCGCTCACGGTTCGAGGAACCCGGCCCGGGTGAGGACCTGCCGCCCCGCGGCGGACCGCACCAGTTCGACGAACGCCTGGGCGGCGCCGGTGTTCTTCGAGCCCTTGAGCACGGTGACCGGGTAGTCGTTGACGGCCTTGGCCGATTCGGGGAACTCCACGCCGTCCACCTTGCCACCGGCGGCCTTCACATCGGTCTCGTAGACGACCGCGGCGTCGGCCTCCTTCAGGACCACCTTGTTCAGGGCGGACTTGACGTCCTGCTCGTAGGAGACGGGAGTGAGGCCGAGGCTGCTGGCGTCCAGCGCCTTCTGCGCGGCGGCGCCGCACGGCACCGTCTTCGCGCACAGGACGACCTTCAGGCCGGACTTCGTGAGGTCCTTCAGGGAGGCGACCTTGTCCGGGTTGCCCGGCAGGGTGGCGATCTCCAGCTGGTTGCGCGCGAAGGTGACGGGCGTGCCGGCCGCGTCGCCGTGGTCCGTGACGACCTTCATCGTCCTGGGGCTGGCGGAGGCGAACACGTCGGCCGGGGCGCCGCTGGTGATGCCGGCCGCGAGGGAGTCGCTGCCGCCGAAGCTGAAGGTCACCTTCGTGCCGGGGTGCTCCTCCTCGAACTGCCTGCCCAGCGTCGTGAACGACTCCTTGAGCGAGGCCGCGGCGAAGACGGTCACGTCACCGGACACCTTGCCCGCCGCGGAGGCGTCCGGCCTGCCCGAGGAACCGGAGCCGGAGGAGTCCGGGCCGGAGGACGAACAGGCGCTCAGGGCCAGCAGCGCGGCGGCGCCCGCACCGGTCACCTGAAGCGTCCGGCGGGTCCGGCGCGCGGAACGGGTCATCACGGGGCCACTCCCTCAAGGTCCTGAACGGACGCGTCCACGGCCTCGCGGCCACCGGCCGCTCGGCCATCGGTCCGGCCGACGGCCACGCCGTTCGATGTACCCGGGGAAGCTGGGATGCTCCGGCGGCCCGTCCCCGGCGGGTGCGCAACGCCGATGATACTGCCGCAGATGCGAGCCATACGTCACTAGTCACATCGCATCAGCCGGATCATGGATCCGTAAGGCTGGTATGTGCGTTTGTACGGAGGTGCTGTGCGGGTACGGTCCCGGTGGAGGTGGTGGACCGTGAGCCAGGCCCTCGCAGCCACCGGCCCGGCCGCCGGCCCGCAGGCGGAACTCGTCCTCGACGGCGACCTGGACCGCCCGGCCCGGCTGACCGTGTCCGACCTTCTCGCCTGGCCGCAGCACGCGGCACAGGTCACCTTCGAATGCGCCACCAGCGGCGTCCGGCACCACCGCTTCACCGGACCGCTGCTGCACGACGTCCTCACGGACGCGGGCCCCGCCTTCGACCCCGCCCGCCGCAAGGACCGGCTGCGCTTCCTGATCGCCGTGCGCGGCACCGACGGGCACCACACGCTGCTGTCCTGGGCGGAGATCGACCCCGACTTCGGCCGCGCCCCCGTCCTGCTGGCGGTCGCCCTCGACGGCACCCCGCTCGGCAGCACCGGAACCCAGCTGGTCCTGCCGCAGGACCGCTGCGGGGGCCGCTACGTCAGCGGCGTCGAAGCGATCCGGGTGCACGGCGGCTACCGGGCGTGGTGAGACGGGCGGCCGAGGGGACGGCCTGCCCGTCTGTCCGCCTGTCCGTCCGGCCGACTGCCCGCTGCCCGCCTGTCCGCCACCTCACTCGCGGGCCCGGCCCGCCACCTCACGCGCGGGCTGGACCCGCCACCTCACGCGCGGGCTGGACCCGCCACCTCACGCGCGGGTCAGAACAGCCCCGTGAAGCCGTTCCAGCCGCCCGTGCCGATCAGCACCCGGGCGCTGTAGTCGCCGGTGCCCGTGGAGGAGTACCGCCACAGCTTCCCGGCGGTGTCCCGTGCCACCAGATCGGCGCGGCCGTCGCCGGTCAGGTCGCCGGTGCCGACGAGGGCGGAGTACGTGTTCCAGCCGCCGCCGACCCGTGCCCGCGGGGTCACGCCGCCGGTGGCGGTGCCGTAGTACCGCCACAGCACACCGGCGGAGTCGACGCCGAGCAGGTCGCCGCGCCCGTCCCCGTTCAGGTCACCGGCGCCGACGATCCGCTGGTACAGCTTCCAGTCCGTGCCGATGTGCACCCGGGCCTTCAGCCGGTGGTCGGCCGAGCCGGCGTAGAAGTACATGTCCCCGGTCGACGCCTGACGGGCGATCAGGTCGGCGTGGCCGTCCCCGTTCACGTCCCCGGGCGAGGTGAGCTGGTCGTACTGGCCCCAGCCGGTGCCGATCGCCGTGTACGGCGAGGAGGCGCTGACGGTCTTCCCGCACCCCGGCCGGTACGCCCGCAGCTGGTCGCCCACCCGTACGAGCACATCGGCGCACCGGTCCCCGTCCACGTCCCCGAAGGGCACGAGCACGGAGCCGGCGGCGAACTTGTCGCCGGACCCGGGGATCCGGGACGACAGCCCGCCGGTCCCGGTGCCCCTGTACAGCGTCACGGCCCCGGCGCTGTCCGTCGCCAGCAGGTCGCCGAACCCGTCGTCACCGGCCAGGTCCCGCCAGACGGCGGCACCGCCGGTCACCGGCACCGTCCCGGCGACGGAGAGGTCCGCCTGGACGCCGTCGGCGGGCTTCGCGGTCAGGGTCCAGGTGTACGCCCCGTTGCGGACGTACGTCCCGGCCGCGTCCTTGCCGTCCCAGGACGGCGCGACGAGCCCGCGGGCCTCTCCGCCGGTCAGCGTCCGCACGGTCTTCCCGCTCGCCTTGTTCCGCAGCGTCAGCGACCATGCCGACGCGGGCTTCGACAGCCACCACCGCGGTGCCCAAGCCCCGGACTTGAGGTCCAGGGCGGGCGTGTCGGAGTCGATGACGGAGATCGAGGAGGCCGGGACGCCCGAGGGGACGATCCGCACCCGGCGGTCCTCGCCCGTGTAGGCGAGGTGGCCGCCGAAGCGGTCGACGGTCCACCCGGAGCGGCGCGCGGTCCGGTCCCCGAGCTGGGCGGCGGTGACGACCACCCCCCGGGGCAGGTCCGCCTCCCCGGCACCGGCCGGGAAGCCGTCGTGCAGATCGAGGAGGGTGAGGCCGGCCGCGTCCGAGCGGTGGACCAGGTAGCCGTCGCCGAGGAGCGCCTCGTCGCGCCCGAGCTTCAGGGAGCGCTTGGTCTGCCGGTCGTAGACGCCGGCGCCCTTGAAGGAGTTCCAGACGGGGTCGCCGCACCGGCGCGAGTCCCCGCCCTCACGGCCGCGGGCTGTGAGGGGTTCCGGAGGGTTCCGCCCTCACGGCTGCGGCCGTGAGGGTTCCGCAGCGTTCCGCTCTTACGGCCGCGGCTGCTTCGGCAGGGTGAGGATCTCGGCGCCGTCGTCGGTGATGGCGACGGTGTGCTCGGTGTGGGCCGTCCGGCAGCCCGTCGCACTGCGCAGCGTCCACCCGTCGGCGTCCGTGACGAGGCGGGCGGTGTCCGCCATGACCCACGGCTCCAGCGCCAGCAGCAGCCCGGGGCGCAGCTTGTAGCCACGGCCGGGGCGACCGGTGTTCGGGACGTGCGGGTCCTGGTGCATCGTCGAACCGATGCCATGACCCCCGAACTCGGTGTTGACCGCGTACCCCGCCTCGCCGAGGACCGTGCCGATGGCGTGGGCGATGTCGCCGATGCGCGCACCGGGCCGGGCGGCGGCGATCCCCGCGGCCAGCGCGCGTTCGGTCGCACCGATCAGCGCGACGCTCTCCGGGGGCCGCGACTCGCCCACGATGAAGCTGATGGCGGCGTCCGCGGCGACCCCGCCCAGCAGGACGGCGAGGTCGAGCGTCAGCAGATCGCCGTCGGCGAGCGTGTAGTCGTGCGGCCGTCCGTGGAGCACGGCGTCGTTGACGGCCGTGCAGATGTAGTGGCCGAACGGGCCGCGTCCGAAGGACGGCGCGTAGTCGACGTAGCAGGACGTGGCCCCCGCCTCGACGATCAGGTCCTTGGCCCAGCGGTCGATGTCCAGGAGGTTCGTGCCGACCGTACTGCGGCTCCGCAGCTCCTGGAGGATGCCGCCGACCAGGGCGCCCGTGTCCCTTGCCCGGGCCAGCAGCGTGGGGTTCAGGATCTCGATCATGCGACGCCCTTCTCATGCGACCAATAACTATACCGTCAATACTGTACCGGTACTAGAATCGGAGTCATGGTCAGGTTGCCGCTCACTCCCGAAGAGGTCGAACGCGGACAGCGCCTCGGTGCCCTCCTGCGCCGGGCCAGAGGGGAGCGCTCGATGCTCGATGTCGCGCTCGCCGCGTGCGTCTCGCCGGAGACCCTCCGGAAGATCGAGACGGGCCGCGTGGCCACCCCCGCCTTCCCCACCATCGCGGCGATCGCCGACGTCCTGGGGCTCTCCCTCGACGCGGTCTGGGCGGAGATCAGCCGGCCGGAACCGGCGGCCACCGCCCCGGCGCGCCCCGGCGCTCCGGCACCGGCGCGGCTGGCGTCGTAAGCCCGGGGCGGGGCGGAGGCGGGTGCGGGAGGGACGGGCCGGCACACCGAGGAGACGGGATCCCGCGGCGGCCCAGGGCACGGGACGAGACCTGAGCCCGGCGGGACCCGGGCCGACGGACCGCCTCTCCGCACCCCGACAGACGGCAGGCGGATGGCGGCAGGCGGCCTCGCGGCGCATGGCGGGCCGCCGGCCTCACCGTCGTCAGCAGCGGAACGGGGCAGCCTCATGATCGGCGGAACAGGGCGGCCGCATCCGCGGAACGGTCCTATCCGCGGGACCGGGCACCCTTGCGCCGCGCCGTACGCACGGCCGTGACGGGCTCCTGCACGTCTTCGAGAAGCACGGTGTCGTCCTCCCCGAAATCCCCGAAATCAGGTGCCTGGAAGGGTTGCGTGGCCGGAGGCGGCGATGCCGCCGCGGAACGGCGGGGTTGCCCTTCCGGCGCGGAGAACAGCGACGTCAGATCGATGAGAGAACTCTTTTCCGTGACAGGCCCCTGAACGGGGCCTGGGGTGCCGTCACCGGGCACAGCGGTCCTGTCGGCCCTGGTGGGCCCTACAGCTTGGTCATCTTGGCGTACGGGCTGAGGACCCGCACTTGCTCAGAGCCGAAATCCACGAGCGCCGCGATCCCGTCCTCGACACCGACTACGCGACCGAGGCCGTACATGTCGTGCGTGACCTGGTCGCCCACGGCGAAGTGCTTGGGGACCGGTGTGACCGGGGCCTTGAAGGGGCTGGTGGGCAGATGACGCTTCGGCGCAGCAGGCTTTGTCATGACTCAGTATGCGCCTTCGCGGGCCCACCCCGCTGTGGCCGTCGGCACAGATCCGGCCCGCCCGGGCACACGCTCCGGCGCATCCGGCGAGCCCGTCTCCCAGGTCTCACCAGGTGAGAGCCCCTGCGAGGCGCCCTCCACCGCCCGACCGAACTCTCGCCGGGGCCACGCAGGGGTCGGCAAAAAGTGCTCCGGTCCGATGCGCGGCCAAGGCCGTTCCGGGACCGCTTCGCGTACGCGGGGCCTTCGCCGGCAGGGAGTCGCACCGGGTCCGGCAGGTCCACGAGCGCGAGTGCGGCCGGGCCGGCCACAGCGGTGATCTCGGTGATCCGGCCGCCGTCGGCGACGGTGAGGACGAGGAGGGCGAGCGGGGCGCCGTCCTCGTTCCAGGAGACGACGCCGGAGCGGCCGCCGACGATCGCCGCCTGTCCGCGTGCCGCACCACCGGCCACTCGCGCGCGGGCGGGGACTTCGGGTGCCCCCAGCTTGACGAACGTGCCGTTCGGGATGTGGACGGTGAACTCCACTTCAGGGTGGAGAACCTGGAGCAGCTGCTCGAACCGGGCCCTCCGCAGCCGCATCGCAGTAAAACGATCGCAGGGGGCAGAGACGTCCGCGTGCGGCCTCGGTCGTCGGTTGCCGCCGAAATGTGATCGAGCCGCAAGGTGAGCCCTCCCACGTGATCCGTACGGGGCGGGCCGGTACGGGACGACGCTGCCGGCCGCACTGTGCCCCGGTGAAGGCGGCAGGCTCGGTGCGGCCGGACGGCGGGTGTGGCGTGGACGCCGGGGCGGGTCACCAGGAGAGGGCGTCCGCCGCGTTGTCCTGCCAGTACGTGACGGCGGCAGCGCTGTTGAAGAAGACGCCGCCGTGAGGCAGCTTCAGGGTCTTCTCCTTGCCGGTGGCGCCGCCCTTCCTGTCGGTGAAGTACACGCCCAGGGTCTTCTCCTTGCCACCGCCCTCGCCGTCGGGGGAGTACGTCAGGATCCCCGCGTAGGCGGACTGGCCGGGCTTGAGGGTCACCACGGCCTGCGGCGTGGTCTCCCGAGCCCACGGCAGCGGGGCCTGGGCGTCGGCGCCGGCCCGCAGGAAGGGGGCGCTGTACGCGAAGCAGGGCTTGGCCCCGGTGTTGGTGGCCTTGAGCAGCAGGTGGTTGATCGGACGCGACACCTCGGTGACGGTCAGCTTCGTGTTCGCCGCGGTGCAGGTGACGGCCGAGGGCGCCTGCCTCGGCGCGGCGGAGGCGGCCTGCCCGGCGGCCTGGACGCCGACGAGCGTGAGGGCGGCTGCGACGACCACGGAGGAGGCGGCCGGACGGGAGAGGAAACGAGTGGCGATACGCATGACGGGCTGCTTTCTCTGAGTACCAGGAAGACGATTTCCTGCTGGTGAACCGTGTCGGTCTGTACGGTCCCGACCGCGCTGTCCGGGGCGCGGGTGGGCGCACCGAAGCACAGTCACGACACGGTCATGAGAGGGGAGTCGAGCGGGGGCGGGACACCGTGTCCGGCGAGCCGCCGTGCTGCGATGACCCAAGCCTGGGCCGGCCGCCGTCCCATCCGCCACTCCTTCCGGAAGCGCGGGACGCTGGGATGCGCGAACGGCCTCTCAACTGCGAGGACGTGCCCGTCCTGGGACGCCGAGTGGAACGGCGGACCGAGGGCGGGACCGGGGAAGAGCGCTGTTGCGCGGCGTTCTCACGGCGTTGCCGCGCGAGTTGGAGCGGCGCCCCGGCGGCGGCAAGGATGCCCGACTCTTCAGGGAGCAGTCGCGGCGCGCGGCTTCGCCGAGGCCGTCGGCGGCTCCCTGGACGCCGGGGACACCCCCGCCTGAGCGTCGAGCCCGTGACCCGGACCGTCGCACAATCCGCTGCCGCCTTGCTGCGGGCAGCGGGGCTGCACGGCCACACGTACGCCATCGACGCCATGCTGTGCGCGACCGCCTTGCAGCATCCCGGCCGAGTGACGATTCTGACTTCCGACGTGGAGGACACCGGGCTGCTCGCCGCCGGGCATCCGCGCCTGAACGCCGAGAAAGTCTGAGCCGCGACGCCTTGGAGAAGCGGTGCCTTGGAGAAGCGGTGCCCGCCGTGCGGACGCGGCTCCGACTCAGCGGTCTCCTGCCCAGGCGGCAGGCCGGCTGGGGGGCGGCGCGCCCCGGAAACGACTGAGGCCCAGGTCGTCGACCTGAGCCTTCTTCGTGGAGCGGGTGACGAGAATCGAACTCGCGCTCTCAGCTTGGGAAGCTGATGTTCTACCATTAAACTACACCCGCGTAAGACGCCGACGGAGTCGGTGTCCAGTGCTCGCTCACTGTACCTCATCTCTGGCCCCCGGTGCTCACGCCCCGGGGGCCAGGGGCGTCTGCGGGGTGGCGGAGGAGGGCTGTGGGGGGCCCGAGTTGGGCGTACGGTGGAGACGGCGGGGAGGGTCCCGGCGGGGCCGGAGTGCCGCCTGGAGGGTCGTCTCTTTGATCCCGTAGTGTGGCTTTTGTCGTCAGGCGGCAGAAGGCCAGGCGGGGTTCTGGGGAAGGGACTTGAGGGCTTGATGGAGCGCACCGTCGTCCGTTGTGCCGAGGGGCACGTGTTCAGCACCGCTTCGTTCCCGATGCAGCAGGCCGAGCGGCTCGGCCCCGGTCGGCTCGTGCGGTGTCCCCGGTGTGCCCGGCTCCGCAGTGCGGTGCCGGTGGTGCTGGAGAAGCGGTAGGTCCGCGAAGCGGCACAGGCGCGCGGGGTCCGTCCTGATTGTGGGGGCTCCGCGCGTCTTGCGTATCCTCGGGGCGTGCTTCTCTCAGACAAGGACATCCGGGCCGAGATCGACGCCGGCCGGGTGCGGATCGATCCGTACGACGAATCCATGGTGCAGCCGTCGAGCATCGACGTGCGGCTCGACCGCTACTTCCGGGTGTTCGAGAATCACCGCTACCCCCACATCGACCCCTCGGTCGAGCAGCCGGACCTCACCCGGCTCGTGGAGCCGGAGGGGGAGGAGCCGTTCATCCTGCACCCCGGGGAGTTCGTCCTCGCCAGTACGTACGAGGTCATCAGCCTGCCCGACGACCTCGCCTCCCGGCTGGAGGGGAAGAGTTCGCTGGGGCGGCTCGGGCTCGTCACCCACTCCACCGCCGGGTTCATCGACCCCGGATTCTCCGGGCACGTGACGCTGGAGCTGTCGAACCTCGCCACCCTGCCGATCAAGCTGTGGCCCGGGATGAAGATCGGGCAGCTGTGCATGTTCCGGCTCACCTCGCCCGCCGAGGCCCCGTACGGCAGTGAACGCTACGGGTCCCGTTACCAGGGGCAGCGTGGGCCCACGGCCTCCCGCTCCTACCTCAACTTCCACCGGACCCAGGTCTGACCGAGGGGCACCACCACATGAGCGACGTACGAGAAAACCTCACCTACGAGCTGTTCGGCACGGCCGTCCGCGAACTCGCGCAGACCATCGCCGACGACGGGTTCGAGCCGGACATAGTGCTGAGCATCGCGCGCGGCGGTGTCTTCGTCGCCGGCGGCCTCGCCTACGCCCTCGACTGCAAGAACATCCACCTGGTGAACGTCGAGTTCTACACCGGCGTGGGGACGACCCTCGAGATGCCCGTCATGCTCGCGCCCGTGCCCAACGTGATCGACTTCTCCGACAAGAAGGTCCTGATCACCGACGACGTGGCCGACACCGGCAAGACGCTGAAGCTGGTCCGCGACTTCTGCCTGGACACCGTCGCCGAGGTGCGCAGCGCGGTCGTCTATGAGAAGTCCCACTCGCTCGTGAAGTGCGAGTACGTCTGGAAGCGCACCGACGACTGGATCAACTTCCCCTGGAGTGTCCTGCCTCCGGTGCACAGGACGGGCGAGGCGCCGAAGGAGAACAAGGAAGCGCTCTGACCCGCGACCGCTTCCCGGCCGGCGTCCGTGCGAGAGCCCCCCGATGACCATCGGGGGGCTCTCGCACGGACGCCGGCCGGCGCGCTCGTGGTCGGCATACCTAGGAGGCGAGGGCGTCCTCGACCGTCGCCCGGACCTCCAGGACGGTGTCGGTTCCGGTGATCTCCAGGAGCCGCCGTAGCTGCCGCGGCGGTGAGGTCACCCGCAAAGTGGTCGCCAGGTGGGTGCGCACCAGCAGGTTCAGCAGCGACGAGTCCGCGAAAGTGATGCCCGAGGCGTCCAGGACCACCTTCTGCCCTCTGGCGGCCGCGGCGCCCAGCGCGTTCGCGAGCGGGGTGATCGACTGCATGTCGTAGGCGCCGCGGGCGACGACGACCCACGCGCCGCCGCACTCGCGCCCCATGACCTTCGGCCCGCCGGACAGGGCCGACCCGTCGCGCGAGCCGGTCCCGCCGGACGGGGCCGACCCGTCGCGCGGGGCGGGCGGCTGTTCGCCGGTCCCGGCGGCCTCGCATGTGCGCCCTGGCATGACCGCCTCGTTCCGATACACCCCTGCGTCCCTCCTGCCCCCACCGCCATACGTCGTCTGTTACGCGAAAAGTATGTCATGTATCTGGGGTCGGGCAAGCGAGTCCCCTAAAATGCGGGGCATGGTCGGAGTGCCCGAATCCCACACCGGATGGACGTTCATCACCAACCACGCGCGTGTCCTGGCGTCCATCGCCGACAATCCGAACGTCCGGATCCGCGACATCGCCGCGCACTGCCGGCTGACGGAACGTGCCGTCCAGCGGATCATCTCCGACCTGGAGGAGGACGGTTACCTGTCGCACACCCGTGAGGGGCGTACGAACACCTACCGCATCCAGGCGGACAAGGTGCTGCGCCACCCGGCGGAGGCCGGGCTCTCCGTCGCCGCACTGCTCTCCCTGCTGGTGCAGGACGAGACCGACCGCGTCAGGAAGCCGGTCGCCCAGTAGCCGCGCCGGCGCGTCCGGCCGGGACACGCGGAAGGGCCCGGCTCGACGGCCGGGCCCCTGCGACGTGCGGTGCGTCCGCCTTCCCTAGAACGTGCCCAGCTTCACGATCGACAGCAGGGCGATCAGCTGGATCGCCGAGGCGCCCAGCGCCTTCGGCCAGAGCAGGTCGTGGGAGCGGCTGACCATGAGGGTCAGCAGCGCGCCGCCGGCCACCCAGGTGGCCCAGCCCAGGATCTGGACGAAGCCGGCGTCACCGCCCAGGAACATGGCGAAGACCAGGCGCGGCGCGTCCGTGAGGGACATGATCAGCATGGACAGGCCGACCGTGGGCTGCCAGGCGCCGTCGCCGCCGAGCTGGCGGGCCAGGGTGTGGGTGACCACGCCCAGGACGAACGCGCTGATCACCATGGCCACGGCCGTGATCAGCACGATCGGAACCGCGTTGGAGAGGGTGGCGTGGATCGCGTCCTTGCGGGCGCCGTCGAAGCCGAAGACCGCCAGCAGTCCGTAGAGGAACGTCACGACGAGGGCGGGGCCCCACATCGTGTAGTCGCGCATCTGGAGGAACGTCTGGTTCGGCGCGAGGACGATGCCGCGCAGCAGGTCCTTCCAGTGCAGGCGCGGGCCGATGGGACCGGCCGGGGCCGAGCCCGCGCGGTAGGTCTCGCCCTGCGAGTACGGGTCCTCGCCGATCGCGAAGGCCTGCGTGTGGCCCGGGTTGTCGGCCGCGTACCGGTCGGGGCCGCCCTGCGGGTGGGCGGCGCCGTCACCGAAGTACTCGGGCTCGCCGTGTCCGCCGTAGCCGCCGTCCGCCGCCTGGGGCCACTGGGCCGCTCCCGCTCCGCCGGCTCCGTACTGCGGCCGGCCGGCCTGGGGACGCCCCTGCGGCGGCCGGGTCTGCGGCGGGCGGCCGTACTGCGGTTGCTGCTGCGGGTACGGCTGTGGCGCCGACGGGTAGCCGTGCGACGGCGCCCGGGGCGGCGTCTGCTGTCCGTACGGGGGTTGTTGGGGGCGCGCTTGCGGGGCACGGTCGTCCCGGCCGCCGCGTCCGATCCTGAATCCAGCCACGTCGTCGAACGTACCCGCTCCCGCTGGGTGACGTGCGGGCCCCGGGCGTCCGGGCCCGGCTTTGCGGCCGAGCTGTGACATCCCCTAGGGGAGGCGCCGGGCGGTTCTCAGGGGTGGTCTCCGGGCCGCGCTCCCCGCGGGTTTTCGTGCGTCTTCGGGCGTTCGGTGAGCACATCGGGGGGTGCTCCCGGCGGTTGCGGCGGTCCGGGGGCAGGATGGATCCATGAGCGTAGTCAAGATCAACGTACTGACCGTGCCCGCCGAGCAGCGGGAGACGCTGGAGAAGCGGTTCGCCTCGCGGGCGCACGCCGTCGAGAACTCCGACGGGTTCGAGTGGTTCGAGCTGCTGCGTCCCGTCGAGGGGACCGACACGTACCTGGTGTACACCCGCTGGCGGGACGAGGCGGCGTTCCAGGCCTGGATGGAGGGGCCGATGAAGTCCGCCCACCGGGGCACCGGCGCCGGTGAGGGCGAGGGCGGGCAGCAGCAGCCGAAGCCCGCGGCCACCGGCTCCACCCTGTGGTCCTTCGAGGTCGTGCAGCAGGCCGAGCCGAAGAACGCGTAGGCGCCCCACGACACCTGGGCGCCCGGGAACGCGCAGGCCCCTGGGCGCCCGGGAACGCGCAGGCCCCTGGGCGCCCGCGGACGCGCAGGCCCCCGGGGACGCGCAGGGCCCGCCCACGAGTGACGCCGCCCCCCTCCCCGTGTCCGACGACCCCCATGTGCGACGACGCCCCCGGCTCCGTACGGTACGGAGCCGGGGGCGTCGTCGTCGGGCGCAGGGCGCCGCGGTGCTACTTCACCGGTTCCGGCTCCGGCGCGTTCTCGCTCTCCGACGCGCCGGCCGGGGGCTCCTCCGCCGGGGTCTTGACGGAGTCCAGCAGGAGCTGGGCGACGTCGACGACCTGGATCGACTCCTTGGCCGCGCCCTCGTTCTTCTTGCCGTTGACCGAGTCGGTCAGCATGACCAGGCAGAACGGGCACGCCGTGGACACGATGTCCGGGTTGAGGGACAGGGCCTCGTCGACGCGCTCGTTGTTGATGCGCTTGCCGATCCGCTCCTCCATCCACATCCGCGCGCCACCGGCGCCGCAGCAGAAGCCGCGCTCCTTGTGGCGGTGCATCTCCTCGTTCCGGAGACCGGGGACCTTGCCGATGATCTCGCGCGGGGGCGTGTAGATCTTGTTGTGGCGGCCCAGGTAGCAGGGGTCGTGGTAGGTGATGATGCCCTCGACCGGGGTGACCGGGACCAGCTTGCCCTCGTCGACGAGGTGCTGGAGCAGCTGGGTGTGGTGGACGACCTCGTAGTCGCCGCCGAGCTGCGGGTACTCGTTGCCGAGGGTGTTGAGGCAGTGCGGGCAGGTGGCGACGATCTTCTTCGCCGACTTCGGCTTCGCCGACTCGGGCGTGACCTTGCCGTCGTCGTCCATCTCCTCGCCGAAGGCGGCGTTGAGGGACATGACGTTCTCCATGCCCAGTTCCTGGAACAGCGGCTCGTTGCCGAGGCGGCGGGCCGAGTCACCGGTGCACTTCTCGTCGCCGCCCATGATCGCGAACTTCACGCCCGCGATGTGGAGGAGTTCGGCGAAGGCCTTCGTCGTCTTCTTGGCGCGGTCTTCCAGCGCGCCCGCGCAGCCGACCCAGTACAGGTACTCGACCTCGGAGAGGTCCTCGATGTCCTTGCCGACGACCGGGACCTCGAAGTCGACCTCCTTGGTCCACTCCAGGCGCTGCTTCTTCGCCAGGCCCCAGGGGTTGCCCTTCTTCTCCAGGTTCTTGAGCATCGTGCCCGCCTCGGACGGGAACGCGGACTCGATCATCACCTGGTAGCGGCGCATGTCGACGATGTGGTCGACGTGCTCGATGTCGACCGGGCACTGCTCGACGCAGGCGCCGCAGGTGGTGCAGGACCACAGGACGTCCGGGTCGATGACGCCGTTCTCCTCCACCGTGCCGATCAGCGGGCGCTCGGCCTCCGCGAGGGCGGACGCCGGGACACCGGCGAGCTGCTCCTCGGACGCCTTCTCCTCGCCCTCCATGCTCTTGCCGCCGCCGGCCAGCAGGTAGGGGGCCTTGGCGTGCGCGTGGTCGCGCAGCGACATGATCAGCAGCTTGGGGGAGAGCGGCTTGCCGGTGTTCCAGGCCGGGCACTGCGACTGGCAGCGGCCGCACTCGGTGCAGGTGGAGAAGTCCAGCAGGCCCTTCCAGGAGAAGTGCTCGACCTGGGAGACGCCGAAGACGTCGTCGTCGCCCGGGTCGGTGAAGTCGATCGCCTTGCCGCCGGAGGTCATCGGCTGGAGCGCGCCCAGCGCCGTGGAGCCGTCGGCCTCCCGCTTGAACCAGATGTTCGGGAACGCCAGGAAGCGGTGCCAGGCCACCCCCATGTCGGTCTTCAGCGCGACCGTGATCATCCAGATGAAGGAGGTCGCGATCTTCAGGCCGGCGAAGAAGTAGGTGAGGTTCTGGAGCGTGGAGACGTCCATGCCGCGCAGCCAGGAGACCACCGGGTACGAGACGAAGAACGAGGCCTCGTAGCCGTCCACGTGGTGCTGGGCGCCCTCCAGGGCGTGCAGCGTGAAGATGCAGACGCCGACGATGAGGATGACGGCCTCGACGAAGTACGCCTGGCCGAAGTTGGAGCCGGCGAAGCGGGACTTGCGGCCCGGCTTGTCCGGCTTGCTCAGCTGGCGGACGGCGATCAGGACGAGGATGCCGAGCGTCGTCATCGTGCCGAGGAACTCGACGAAGACGTTGTACGGCGCCCAGTCGCCGATGACCGGCAGGATCCAGTCGGCCTTGAAGAGCTGGCCGATCGCGTTGACGATCGTCAGCAGCAGGGAGAAGAAGCCCACCGCCACGAACCAGTGCGCCACGCCCACGATGCCCCAGCGGTTCATCCGGGTGTGGCCCAGGAACTCCTTGACCACGGTGGCGGTACGCTGCGCGGGCTCGTTGGTCCGGGTACCGGCGGGTACGGACTGGCCGAGCCGCATGTGGGCGTAGAGCTGCAGGACGGCGCGGCCGAACAGTGCCACGCCGACCACGATCAGGACCAGCGACACGATGATCGCGGCGAGTTGCATTGGGGCTCCTGTGAGGCGGCCTCGAAATTACTAAGCGGTAACTTATGCAGTCCGTCTGAGACTACCCTCATCCTCCTTCGCAATGTAGCCGGGTGTGGGGTGATCTGGGTCGCTGAGGGTTGCCTGAGAGGGGCCCGGGGGGCCTGGCTCCGGGGAGTCCGTCCGCGGGCGTCCGGGGCGGCCGTTCCGCCGGGCGGGGGCGGTTCCGTGCGGCGGGGGCCGGGGGTCCCGGCGGGGGTGGCGAGTGCTCCGGCAGGGATCCGATTCTGTTCTGATCGTGTTATTCACACCCGATCGACCGATATGCACCTAATTTAAGAACCGTGCTCTACGGGATCGCCACCGCCACCGCCGCCCTGTTCCTCGCCGCCGTGCTCTCGGCCCTGCTGCGGGTGCCCGCGCTGCGGCTCGGGCTGGTCGACCGGCGGCGGGTGCGGCCGGTGCCGCTGCTGGGCGGGGCCGCGGTGGTGGGCAGCACCTGCCTGGTCGCGGCGGCGGGCGGCTGGACGGGCGCGGCTCCGCTGAGCGACGGCGTGGGCAGGCTGCTGGCGGCGGGCGCCGGGGTCGCCGTGCTCGGGCTGGTCGCGGACGTGTGGCGGCTGAAGACGTGGCTGCTGCTGGTGGGGTCGGTCGTCGCGGCGGCGTTCGTGGTGCCCTACGACGACACCGGGGTGCCCGCCGGGATCGCCGCCGTGGTCTGGATCGCCTGCGCCGCCGTCGCCTTCCGGGGGCTCGACCACGTCGACGGCCTGGCCGGCACGGTGGGCGTGCTCGTCGCGTTCGGCGCGGGAGTCTGCGCGGCGGCCGAGGTGATGGACGACCTGGCGGTGCTGCTGAGCGTGCTCGCCGCCGCCCTCACCGGCTTCCTCATGCACAACTGGCATCCCGCGCGGATCGCGTTCGGCGCCTGCGGCTCCCTGTTCACGGGGTTCGTGCTCGCCGCGTCAGCCGTACTGGTCCGTACGGGGTACGACGCCGGGTCGACGGCCGCCGTCCTGTTCGCGCTCACCGCCACGGCGACCGCCGACGCGGTGCTCGTCGTGCTCTCCCGGCGGCTGGCCGGGCGGTCGGTGGTGCGCCGGGGCCCCGACCACCTCGCCCACCGGCTGCGCAAGCTGGGTCTCACCCCGCCGGGCGCGACGGTCCTGCTCGGCACCGTCACCTTCGGCACCGTGCTCGTCGGCGTCCTGGTGCACACGGGCTGGCTCGCGCCGGTGAGCGCGCTGTGGACGGCCGGGGTGCTGCTGCCGGCCGTCCTCGGACTGCTGCGCGTGCGGGTGTACGGCCCGCGCCGCCCGGCGGGACATCCCGGCCACACCGGCCGGCACGGCGGCCACACCAGCCGTACCAGGACGTACGTCACCGGCACGCGGACCTCGCCGGCCCTCGCGGCCGCGCCGGCCGCGTCGCTCTCCCCTGGCACGTCCGCCGGTGTCTGCGCTCCCAGGGCGCGGGCCGAGGCGGACGCGGGTGGCGGAGGCGGGAGGAGGAAGGGGAGCGCGGCCGCCGGCCGGAGCGGGGGTGCGCGCCGGAGCGGGCGTGCGACGGGGAGCGCGAAGGGGGCGAGCGCGGCCCTGGGAGCCCTGCGGGCGCTGGGCGGTGGTGTGCGGGGGCTGCCGCTGCGGGCACCCGGAGCCGGGCCGGGTACCCGCGCCCCCGCGGCCGGCGTACGGGGCCCCCGCACCGAGGCGCCCTCCGCCGGTGACCTGCGGGGCCCCCGCACCGAGGCACCCTCCGCCGGTGACCCGCGCCCCGCACCCTCTTCCCGGGGGCCGTACGAAGACGGGTACGGCGAGGAGTACGGAGCGGGGGCCGTACCCGGGTTCGGATACGGGTACGGCCCCGAGGGAGCCCGGCGTTCCCCCTTCGGGTACCCCTCGCCTCCACCTCAGCAGATGGCATCACCGCAGGTCAGAGAGGCCCTGCGTGTAAGGGATGGATAAGAGTTGAGTCTCATTGACTCAGGTCTGTTGACCCCGGCGCCGCCGTCGTGCACACTTGAGTCCGTTGCACTCAAGTCAGCTGGAGGAACTCACCATGGCACGTGCGGTCGGCATCGACCTGGGCACGACTAACTCCGTCGTCAGCGTTCTGGAGGGCGGCGAGCCCACCGTCATCACCAACGCCGAGGGCGCCAGGACCACGCCGTCCGTCGTCGCCTTCGCCAAGAACGGCGAGGTGCTGGTCGGCGAGGTGGCCAAGCGCCAGGCGGTCACCAACGTCGACAGGACCATCCGGTCGGTCAAGCGCCACATGGGCACCGACTGGAAGATCAACCTGGACGGCAAGGACTTCAACCCGCAGCAGATCAGCGCCTTCGTGCTGCAGAAGCTGAAGCGGGACGCCGAGGCCTACCTGGGCGAGAAGGTGACCGACGCGGTCATCACCGTCCCGGCGTACTTCAACGACGCCGAGCGCCAGGCCACCAAGGAGGCCGGTGAGATCGCCGGTCTGAACGTCCTGCGCATCGTCAACGAGCCGACCGCCGCCGCCCTGGCGTACGGCCTCGACAAGGACGACCAGACGATCCTCGTCTTCGACCTCGGCGGCGGCACGTTCGACGTCTCGCTGCTGGAGATCGGCGACGGCGTCGTCGAGGTGAAGGCCACCAACGGTGACAACCACCTCGGTGGTGACGACTGGGACCAGCGCGTCGTCGACTACCTGGTCAAGCAGTTCCAGTCCGGCCACGGCGTGGACCTGTCCAAGGACAAGATGGCCCTCCAGCGCCTGCGCGAGGCGGCGGAGAAGGCCAAGATCGAGCTGTCCTCGTCCACCGAGACCTCGATCAACCTGCCCTACATCACCGCGTCCGCCGAGGGCCCGCTGCACCTGGACGAGAAGCTCACCCGCGCCCAGTTCCAGCAGCTGACCGCGGATTTGCTGGAGCGCTGCAAGACGCCGTTCCACAACGTCATCAAGGACGCCGGCATCTCGATCAACGAGATCGACCACGTCGTCCTGGTCGGCGGCTCCACCCGTATGCCCGCCGTCGCCGAACTGGTCAAGGAGCTGACCGGCGGCAAGGAGGCCAACAAGGGTGTGAACCCGGACGAGGTCGTCGCCATCGGCGCCTCGCTCCAGGCCGGTGTCCTCAAGGGCGAGGTCAAGGACGTCCTGCTCCTCGACGTCACCCCGCTGTCCCTCGGCATCGAGACCAAGGGCGGCATCATGACCAAGCTGATCGAGCGCAACACCACGATCCCGACCAAGCGTTCGGAGATCTTCACGACGGCCGAGGACAACCAGCCGTCGGTGCAGATCCAGGTCTACCAGGGTGAGCGCGAGATCGCGGCGTACAACAAGAAGCTCGGCATGTTCGAGCTGACCGGTCTGCCGCCGGCGCCGCGCGGCGTCCCGCAGATCGAGGTCTCCTTCGACATCGACGCCAACGGCATCATGCACGTGACCGCCAAGGACCTGGGCACGGGCAAGGAGCAGAAGATGACCGTCACCGGCGGCTCCTCGCTGCCGAAGGACGAGGTCGACCGCATGCGCCAGGAGGCCGAGCAGTACGCGGAGGAGGACCACCGCCGCCGCGAGGCCGCCGAGACCCGCAACCAGGGCGAGCAGCTCGTCTACCAGACCGAGAAGTTCCTCAAGGACAACGAGGACAAGGTCCCGGGCGAGGTCAAGACCGAGGTCGAGGAGGCCGTCGCCGAGCTGAAGGAGAAGCTCAAGGGCGAGGACACCGCCGAGATCCGCACCGCCACGGAGAAGGTCGCCGCCGTCTCCCAGAAGCTCGGCCAGGCGATGTACGCCGACGCCCAGGGCGCGCAGGCCGCGGGCGGTGCCGGTGAGGCCGGTGCCTCCCAGGCGAAGGCCGACGACGACGTGGTGGACGCCGAGATCGTCGACGACGAGCGCAAGGACGGTGCCGCGTGACGGAGGAGACCCCGGGCTTCGACGAGCAGCAGCCCGACGTCCCCTCCGGCGCCACCTCCGACGACGCCGAGCCGAAGGCCGCCTCCTCCGCCAAGGAGGAGGGGGCGGCCCCGGCCGGGGACGCCGCTCAGTCGGCCGGTCTGACGGCCCAGCTGGACCAGGTGCGCACCGCGCTCGGTGAGCGCACGGCGGACCTCCAGCGGCTGCAGGCCGAGTACCAGAACTACCGGCGCCGGGTCGAGCGGGACCGGGTCGCGGTCAAGGAGATCGCCATCGCGAACCTCCTGACCGAGCTGCTGCCCGTGCTCGACGACATCGGGCGCGCGCGGGAACACGGCGAACTGGTGGGCGGTTTCAAGTCCGTCGCCGAGTCGCTGGAGACCGTGGCGGCCAAGATGGGGCTTCAGCAGTTCGGCAAGGAGGGCGAGCCCTTCGACCCGACGATCCACGAAGCCCTGATGCACAGTTACGCGCCGGACGTCACCGAGACGACCTGCGTGGCGATCCTGCAGCCCGGGTACCGGATCGGCGAGCGCACCATCCGCCCCGCGCGGGTGGCGGTGGCCGAGCCCCAGCCCGGCGCGCAGACGGTCAAGGCGGCCGACGAGTCCGGCAAGGACAAGGGCGCCGAGCAGGCCGACGACAAGGACAGCGGTGGCCCGGAGGAGGGCTGACGTAATAGGCATCGACGCAGGAGAGGAGGGACGTCGGGGATGAGCACCAAGGACTTCATCGAGAAGGACTTCTACAAGGTCCTCGGCGTCCCCAAGGACGCCACCGAGGCCGAGATCAAGAAGGCGTACCGCAAGCTCGCCCGCGAGTACCACCCGGACGCCAACAAGGGCAACGCCAAGGCCGAGGAGCGCTTCAAGGAGATCTCCGAGGCGAACGACGTCCTCGGCGACCCCAAGAAGCGCAAGGAGTACGACGACGCCCGCGCCCTGTTCGGGGGCGGCGGCTTCCGTCCCGGTCCCGGGGCGGGCGGCGGCTCGTTCAACTTCGACCTGGGCGACCTCTTCGGAGGGGGCGCCCAGGGGGGCGGCGCATCCGGCGGCTTCGGCGGCGGGATCGGCGACGTCTTCGGGGGCCTGTTCAACCGGGGCGGCGCCGGAGCCGGCACGCGGACGCAGCCGCGGCGCGGCCAGGACATCGAGTCCGAGGTCACGCTGAGCTTCACGGAGGCCATCGAGGGCGCCACGGTCCCGCTGCGGATGTCCTCGCAGGCGCCGTGCAAGGCCTGTTCGGGCACCGGCGACAAGAACGGCACGCCGCGGGTGTGCCCGACCTGTGTCGGCACCGGGCAGGTGGCGCGCGGCTCGGGCGGCGGGTTCTCGCTGACCGATCCGTGCCCCGACTGCAAGGGCCGCGGACTGATCGCGGAGAACCCGTGCGAGGTCTGCGCCGGCTCCGGGCGTGCCAAGTCGTCCCGGACGATGCAGGTCCGCATCCCGGCCGGGGTGTCGGACGGGCAGCGGATCCGGCTGCGCGGCAAGGGCACCCCGGGCGAGCGCGGCGGTCCGGCGGGCGACCTGTACGTGGTGGTGCACGTCGGTGACCACCCGGTCTTCGGGCGCAAGGGCGACAACCTCACCGTCACCGTGCCGGTCACCTTCGACGAGGCCGCGCTCGGCGGCGAGGTGCGGGTGCCCACGCTCGGCGGGCCGCCGGTGACGCTCAAGCTGCCCCCGGGCACGCCCAACGGGCGGACCATGCGGGCCCGCGGCAAGGGCGCGGTCCGCAAGGACGGCACCCGCGGTGACCTGCTGGTCACCGTCGAGGTGAGTGTTCCCAAGGACGTGTCGGGGAAGGCTCGTGACGCGCTGGAGGCGTATCGCGAGGCGAGAGCGGGCGAGGACCCGCGGGCCGAGCTGTTCGAGGCCGCGAAGGGAGCATGAGGGAGATGGACGGCCGCCGCCGCAACCCGTACGAACTGACGGAAGACACACCGGTGTACGTCATCTCCGTGGCGGCGCAGCTGTCCGGACTGCACCCGCAGACGCTCCGTCAGTACGACCGGCTGGGCCTGGTGTCCCCGGACCGCACCGCGGGCCGGGGCCGCCGCTACTCGGCCCGCGACATCGAACTGCTCCGTCAGGTGCAGCAGTTGTCGCAGGACGAGGGCATCAACCTGGCAGGCATCAAGCGGATCATCGAACTGGAGAACCAGGTCGCCGCGCTGCAGTCCCGCGTCGCGGAGCTGCAGTCGGCCCTGGAGGGCGCCGCGGCCACGATGCGCCAGCGCGAGGCCGCCGTCCACGCCTCCTACCGCCGGGACCTCGTCCCGTACCAGGAGGTGCAGCAGACCAGCGCGCTGGTGGTGTGGCGGCCCAAGCGGCAGCAGTCCCCGGACTGACGCCCGCCGCCACGGCGGACCGTCCCGCGCACGCGCCCGGCCGGACGCGTGCGCTGCCCGGACACACGCACGGCCGAGAGGGGCCCGGAGAGATCCGGGCCCCTCTCGGCCTGTCGGCCGTGGGTCAGCCGCGGGCCGCGCGGCGGCGGGCACCGATCCAGGCGGCGGCGCCGCCCAGGGCGACCAGGACGCCGGCGAGGGCGCCGTACAGGCCCGTGGACGAGGCCCCGGTGTGGGCGAGCGAGCCGCCGCCCGCGGCGGTCGCTTCCGGCTCCCCGCCGCTCCCCACCGCCCGCCCGTGGGGCCGCTGGACTCTTTGCCCTTCGATGGCCCGTCGATGGGCCGTTCCTGAACCGCCCTGCGGCGCACACCGGGTGGAGAGTCGGTAAAGGGTGTTTGGAGAAGATTCCGCAAGGGTCCGCAAAGCCGCCACACAGGCAGCGGAGCGTGGTGTTGTCATCTCGTTAAGTGGTTCCGCTTGACGCCGGTAGGGGCTGACGCGTTGGCTTTTCAGGCACCTGGGCCGCAATGCTGCGCCCGCGTCCGGAAGGCACCAGAAGTGAGCACCTCGATGCGTCGTATCGCCATGGCCGTGGCCGCCACCACGCTGACCTTCCCGCTGGCCGCCTGCGGGGCGATCGGGGGGTCGGGGAGCAGCAGCAAGGCGAGCCCGACCAAGGGCAACGACCTGACGGTGGGTCTGCTCCTGCCGGAGACGGCGAACACGCGCTACGACCGGTTCGACGCGCCCGCCGTCAAGAACAAGGTCGCCGAACTGACCCACCGTCAGGGCAGGGTCGAGTACGCCAACGCCGGTGCCAGTGCGAGCAGGCAGGCGAGCCAGATGGAGAAGATGATCGGCGACAAGGTCGACGTCATCCTGCTCGACGCCGTCGACGCGCACCGGATCGCCGTCCAGGTGAAGAAGGCCAAGGCGGCCGGTATCCCGGTCATCGCCTACGACCGGCTCGCCGAGGGCCCCATCGACGCGTACATCTCCTTCGACAACGAACTGGTCGGCGAGGTGCAGGGCCGTTCGCTGCTGGAGGCGCTGGGTTCGCAGGCGTCCAGCTCGGCGCAGGTCGTCATGATCAACGGCTCGCCGACCGACCCGAACGCCAAGCAGTTCAAGGCGGGCGCCCTCGCCCAGCTGAACGGCAAGGTGACGATCGCCAGGTCCTACGACATCAAGGACTGGAAGGCGGAGATCGCCCGCAGCCAGATGGCCAAGGCGATCGCCGCGCTCGGCAAGAACGGCGTCGCCGCCGTCTACGCCGCCAACGACGGCATGGCGGGCGGGGCGATCGAGGCGCTGAAGGCGGTGGGCGTGACCAAGCTGCCGCCGGTCACCGGCCAGGACGCCGAACTCGCCGCCGTGCAGCGGATCGTCAGCGGCGACCAGTACATGAGCGTGTACAAGCCCTACCCGACCGAGGCCGAGAACGCCGCCGAGATGGCCGTCGCCAAGGTCCAGGGCAAGGACATCCAGTTCGACTCGCTCACCCGCGACAGGGCCGACAGCCCGACCACGAAGAGCATCCCGTCGCAGATGGTCTCCGTCGTCGCGATGACCAGGAGCAACATCAAGGACACGGTCATCGCCGACGGCATCTACAAGGTGTCCGACATCTGCACGGCCAAGTACAGCGCGGACTGCGCGGAGGCCGGCCTCGAGTAGCCGGCGGGGCCACGACGGCCGGGTCCCCCGTACGGGTCGGACCGAGGGCGCGAGGCCGCCGCCGGCGTGCCGCTCGGCGCGGGGCAAGGGCCGTACATACCGGGTGGGAACGGTGTTTTCCGGTGTCCGGGCCGCCAGGAGCCGTGTTGCACAGCCGGTCCGGGCCGCGCATAGTTGCGCTGCGGAACCACGCGGAAACCGGGGGTGTGATGGGCCATGGCCGGGCACGGGGCGCAGGAGCATCCTCACGGCGCCGACCGACTGTGCGAAGCCGGGGATCGGGTGTACTCCCGGGCCGTACGGCGTGGCCGGGTGCCGCGCGGCGACGCCGGTCCGGTGCCCTGTCTGCTTGAACTGGCCCTGCTGCACCCGGACCCCGACGACATGGACTTCCTGGTGCCCACCGCGCCGCAGGAGGTCATGACGCGTCTGCTGCGCGGGATGTACGACGAGGTCAGCGAGAGCCACCGGCGGGTGGGTTCGGCGGTGGCGGCCTTCGAGCGGTACGCGGGCCTGGGCCGCCAGGTGCGGGTGCCCGCAGCGGGCGCCGAGGGCAGCGCCATCCGGGTCCTGGACGGCCTGAACCGCATCCAGGCGGCGATGGACGAGGCGACCCAGGTGTGCACGCGGGAGGTGCTGACCGTGCAGCCCGGCGGGATCCGCCGCGAGCACGAGCTGTCGGAGGGGCTGCCCCGGGCGCTGGCGCTGCGCGCCCGCGGGGTGCGCATGCGCGACCTGTACACGCACGTGGCCCGGCACGGCCAGGGCCTGCTCAACTACATGGAGCTGATGGGCGACGCGGCCGAGGCGCGCACGCTGGACGAGGTGATCGACCGGCTGATCCTCTTCGACCGCACGGTGGCCTTCATCCCCGCCAACGCCGACCACACGATGGCGCTGGAACTGCGCCACCCGGCGCTCGTGGAGTACCTGGTGACGGTCTTCGAGCGGCAGTGGCGGCTGGCGATCCCGCTCACCGCGCCGCTGCCGGACACCGGTATCGAGGGCATCTCCCACCGCGAGCAGTCGATCGCGGCGCTGCTGGCGGAGGGCCACCAGGACGCGGTGATCGCCGAGCGGCTGGGCATCAGCGTGCGCACCTGCCGCGCGCACATCGCCCGGCTGTCGGAGACGCTCGGCGCGGCCAGCCGTACGCAGCTGGGGGTGCGGATCGCGCAGGCGGGGCTGGACGGCCCGCCGCGCAGGGGCGGTGTCCCCGCGGCTCCCGGCCGGGGGGCTGCGGCCGCCCGGTGAGGTGCCCGGCTCCGCCCGCGGGTCTCAGGGCGCCCGCCGGCGAGGTGCGGGCCCGGGGCTCCGGGTGGCGGTCCGCGGGTTCAGGGCTCCTGCTTGAGGATGCCGGACTGGGCGATGAGGTAGCCGAGCTGGGCGCGGCTGCCGCTGCCCAGGGCGGTGGCCAGCTTGGCGATGTGGGCGCGGCAGGTGCGGACGTTCATGCCGAGGCGGCGGGCTATGGCCTCGTCCACGTGGCCCTCGACGAGGAGTTTGGCGATGGAGTGCTGGATCTCGGTGATGCCGTCGGGCGCGGTCTCGTAGGGGGTGCCGGCGCTCAGCGGGACGGCGCGGCTCCACATGAACTCGAAGACCTTGATCAGGTAGCGGACCAGGCCGGGGTGGCGCAGTTCCAGCGCGACCTGCTGGTCGTCCCTGGTGGGGATGAAGGCGACCGTCTCGTCGCAGACGATGAGGCGCTCCACCAGTTCGTCGATGGAGCGGTACTCCACCTTGCCGTCGGCGAGATGGGCGGCGTAGGCGAGCTTCTCCTGGCTGTACCGTGCGGTGTGCTGGTACAGGGTGCGGATCCGGACGCCGCGCTCGATCAGCGGGCGGTCGCGTTCCAGGCCGCGCAGTACGCTGCGTTCGGAGACCCGGTCGCTGGGCTGGACGGTGAGCATCTCGGTACGGCACTGGGCCGTGGCGAGGTTGAGCGCGGTGTTGATCCGCTCGCCGCCCTCCAGGACGGTGATCGAGTCGCCGCCGGAGGTGGACTGGGCGCTCAGGGCCATGAACGGCTCAAAGATGTCTGCGAGGTCGGTGGCCGCCCGGCGGCGTTCGGTGATCTCCCGCTCGATGGGGTTGAGCCGCTGGGCGAGGGCGAGGGCGGGGGAGACGGGACGCAGCCAGTCCGGGTCGTCCGGATCGGGATGGAGCAGGGCGAACTCCATCAGGCAGGGTGCCGGTTCCACCTCCGTGCGGGCGATACGTCCCGCACGCAGGGCCGCCGCGTACAGGCGGCTGCCGTCCCCGCACAGCTCGCTCATCGCATGGGGATGTGTCGGATTTATGTGATTGGTACTCAAATCTCCACCCCCCAGGGTCCTGAACATGCAGGAACATGATGCACCGATTGTGTGGCCATGACGTGCCCGAATGAGCCATCGTCGTACGTGACGGGGGAAAAGGGGACCTTCAAGTGAGGACGAAGCCGATTATGGGTAACAGACTGCTTCGCTCGGTGCTTGTCGCCGCCTTCTCCGCCGTTGTGGCCCTCGGCGCGCTGAGTGGCATCCACGGTGCGAAGAGTGATGTTCAGGCGAACAGCACCTGGCCGGCCGTGGCCGTGAACTCCACCACCTCGGGCAATGGCACCGCTGCGACAGATGGAGCCGGGAGTTGATGTGACCACACCACCCGACGACCGTTCCTTCCGCCGTGAAATGGCCACCGCCTACCGCTCCGGCTGGCACTTCATCGACCTGGTCACCGCCATCCCCCACAGTGGTGACTCGCTGATGGTGACCGTCTTCGGAGAGCCGGTCGTCGTGACGCGGGACGAGGACGGTGACGTACGGGCGTACCGGTGCCTGCGACGTCCTCGGGGGGCGCCGCAGCCCGTACGGTGTGCCATCCGATACGGAATGATCTTCGTGAACCTGGACCAGCGGGACCACCGGCAGGTGGCGCCGGAGCCCGCCGACATCAGGACCATCTCAGCCACCCCCCGCAGTGCCTGACGCGATTCCCCCGTCGTAACAGATCGCTCAGGTGCTTCCCCCCGCAGCGGCGTCACCGTGACCTGAACACGGTGACGCCGCTGCAGTTTCAGGGGGATTTCCACGGATACCGCCGTGTTTCTGCTCTGGCCGGAAAAGACCCTTGTCCACGCCCCGGCCGTGACCGCGCCCCCCTGCGCGCTCCGCCCGCGCTCAGCCGCGCCCCAGTGCCCGGGTCAGTTCGATCTCGATCACCACGCGCAGCGGGTTCTCCCGCGGGGCGCGCTGGTAGCGCTCGGTGTAGCGGCGCTCCGCCTCCGCGACCCGCTCCGGCTCCGTGCGGACGCGGGCGCGTCCCTCCAGCGTGGCCCACCGCCGGCCGTCCACCTGGCACACCGCCACGGGCATGCCCTCCTCGCCGGCCGCCAGCACGTTCTTCGCCTTGGTGCTCGTGCTGCTCGTGATCACCCGCGCCAGCCGCGCCCCGGGGTCGTAGGTCACGCCGACCGGTACGACGTGCGGGGTGCCGTCGGGGCGCAGGGTGGTCAGTGTGCACACGTGCCGTTCCCGCCAGAAGCTGAGGTACGGCGCGTCGGGAGCCCCCGGGTCGAGGGTGTATCTGGTGGTGGCCATGGCAAGAATGTAGGCGTCGAACGGCCTTGAGTGGAATAGACTCAACTTTGTGTACGTTGACTGAGTCAGTAGTGGGAGACGTGGCAGACCGCTGAGGCGAGGACCGCTGACGCCAAGGAGGAGAGAAGCGACCGTGGACGCCGAGCTGACCAACAGGAGCCGGGACGCCATTCAGGCGGCCGGCAACCGGGCCGTGACCGGGGGGCACCCGGACCTGACCCCCGCCCACCTGCTCCTCGCGCTGCTCGAGGGCCAGGACAACGAGAACATCATCGACCTGCTGTCGGCCGTCGACGCCGACCAGGCGTCCGTCCGCGCGGGCGCCGAGCGTGTCCTCGCGTCGCTGCCGAGTGTGACCGGTTCCACCGTGGCGCCGCCGCAGCCCAACCGCGAGCTGCTGGCGGTGATCGCGGACGCGCAGAACCGGGCGCGGGAACTGGGCGACGACTACCTTTCCACCGAGCACCTGCTCCTCGGCATCGCCGCGAAGGGCGGCGCGGTCGGCGAGGTGCTCGCCGGGCAGGGTGCGAGTGCGAAGAAGCTGCAAGAGGCGTTCCAGAAGGCGAGGGGAGGGCGCCGGGTGACCACACCCGACCCCGAGGGCCAGTACAAGGCCCTGGAGAAGTTCGGCACCGACTTCACGGCCGCGGCGCGTGAGGGCAAGCTGGACCCGGTCATCGGCCGGGACCAGGAGATCCGCCGTGTCGTGCAGGTGCTGTCACGGCGTACGAAGAACAACCCGGTCCTCATCGGTGAGCCCGGCGTCGGCAAGACCGCCGTCGTCGAGGGGCTCGCCCAGCGGATCGTCAAGGGTGACGTGCCCGAGTCCCTCAAGGACAAGCGGCTGGTCGCCCTGGACCTCGGGGCGATGGTCGCGGGCGCCAAGTACCGCGGCGAGTTCGAGGAGCGGCTGAAGACCGTCCTCGCGGAGATCAAGGACTCCGACGGGCAGATCATCACCTTCATCGACGAGCTGCACACCGTCGTCGGGGCGGGCGCCGGCGGCGACTCCGCCATGGACGCGGGCAACATGCTCAAGCCGATGCTGGCCCGCGGCGAGCTGCGCATGGTCGGCGCCACCACGCTCGACGAGTACCGCGAGCGGATTGAGAAGGACCCGGCGCTGGAGCGCCGTTTCCAGCAGGTGCTGGTCGCCGAGCCCAGCGTCGAGGACTCCATCGCGATCCTGCGCGGGCTCAAGGGCCGCTACGAGGCCCACCACAAGGTGCAGATCAACGACTCCGCGCTGGTGGCCGCCGCGACCCTGTCCGACCGGTACATCACCTCCCGCTTCCTGCCCGACAAGGCCATCGACCTCGTCGACGAGGCGGCCTCCCGGCTCCGTATGGAGATCGACTCCTCGCCCGTCGAGATCGACGAGCTCCAGCGCGCCGTCGACCGGCTGCGCATGGAGGAGCTGGCCCTGGACAAGGAGACCGACGCGGCCTCGCGCGAGCGGCTGGAGAAGCTGCGCCGCGACCTCGCCGACAAGGAGGAGGAGCTGCGCGGCCTGACCGCCCGCTGGGAGAAGGAGAAGCAGTCCCTCAACCGGGTCGGTGAGCTGAAGGAGAAGCTGGACGACCTGCGCGGCCAGGCCGAGCGCGCCCAGCGCGACGGCGACTTCGACACCGCGTCCAAGCTGCTGTACGCCGAGATCCCGGAGCTGGAGAAGGAGCTGGAGGCCGCCTCGCGCGCCGAGGAGGAGGCCGCCAAGGACACCATGGTCAAGGAGGAGGTCGGCCCCGACGACATCGCCGACGTCGTCGCCTCCTGGACCGGCATCCCGGCCGGCCGCCTGCTGGAGGGCGAGACGCAGAAGCTGCTGCGCATGGAGGACGAGATCGGCAGGCGGCTGATCGGGCAGGGCGAGGCCGTACGCGCCGTGTCCGACGCCGTGCGCCGCAGCCGCGCGGGCATCTCCGACCCCGACCGGCCCACGGGTTCGTTCCTCTTCCTGGGCCCGACCGGCGTCGGCAAGACCGAGCTGGCCAAGGCGCTCGCCGACTTCCTCTTCGACGACGAGCGGGCCATGGTCCGCATCGACATGTCCGAGTACAGCGAGAAGCACAGCGTGGCCCGGCTGGTCGGCGCCCCGCCCGGATACGTCGGCTACGAGGAGGGCGGACAGCTCACGGAGGCGGTCCGCCGCCGCCCGTACAGCGTCGTCCTGCTGGACGAGGTGGAGAAGGCGCACCCGGAGGTCTTCGACATCCTGCTCCAGGTGCTGGACGACGGCCGCCTCACGGACGGGCAGGGACGCACGGTCGACTTCCGCAACGTCATCCTGGTGCTGACCTCGAACCTGGGCAGCCAGTTCCTGGTCGACCCCGTCACGAGCGAGGCGGAGAAGAAGGAGCAGGTCCTGGAGGTGGTCCGGGCCTCCTTCAAGCCGGAGTTCCTCAACCGCCTGGACGACCTGGTGGTCTTCTCCGCGCTCACCAAGGACGAGCTGAGCCGGATCGCGAAGCTCGCCATCGACCGCCTGGCCAAGCGGCTCGCGGAACGGCGCCTGACCCTGGACGTCACCCCGGAGGCCCTGGCGTGGCTGGCCGAGGAGGGCATGGACCCGGCCTACGGTGCCCGGCCGCTGCGCCGTCTGGTGCAGACCGCCATCGGCGACCGCCTCGCCAAGGAGATCCTCTCCGGCGAGATCAAGGACGGCGACACGGTCCGCGTGGACCGCTTCGGCGGGGGCCTGCTGGTGGGGCCGGCGACCGGGAAGACGCTGTAGGCGCCGCTTCCGGTCAGACGGTGAACGCCGTGAAGGTGACGAGGGCCCGGTCCGGGCCCTCGTACTTCACGGTGACGTGGACGGCCGACGCGCCGAAACCGGGGTCGGTGCGGCCGGGGACCCGCCCGGCGTAGTTTCCGTCGCCCTCGGTGAGGCCGAGGTCCAGACAGATGTCCGCGGAGTCCAGGGCGCAGGACGGCGTCCTGGACAGCGGCGCGTCCGGATAGGCGGCGCCCAGCCAGCCAGCACGTCCGCCCGAGGCATCCGGAAACGGGCCTCGTAGTCGGTGTCCAGCCAGGTCCGCACCGTGCACCGCGCTTCGGAGGCGCCCGCGGGCAGCTTCGCCCCGCCGAAGGCCAGCGCCTCGGCGCACGGCGCCTTGCGGGGGCTGCCGGGCTCTCGTCCGAGGGCCCCGCCCGCCACCTGCGCGACGAGGACGCCCACGGCGGCCAGGGCCGCCGCCACCGGCACCGCGAGGACCGCCGCGACCGGCCACCACAGACGCCGCGGCGCTCCGCCGCGGCCTTTCGCCCCGCCCGTCCTGCGCGCCATTTCGGCCCCCGTTCCCCGTACGGTGTCACCCCGTGGGCCGGATCATGTCAGCCCACGGCTGACAGGCCCCGCCGGGGCTTGCCACCCCCCTCCCCGCATGGGGGAGGATGGCAGGATCCGTACGAAGGGAAAAACACGGTGAGCATCGACCCGTCCTCGATTCCGAACTTCGGGGGCCAGCCCGAGCCGCAGCCCCAAGGACCGGCGGGCCCCGTCGTCCCGGATCAGGATCTCGTGAAGCAGCTCCTGGACCAGATGGAACTCAAGCACCTCGTCGACGAGGAGGGTGACCTCGTCGCGCCGTGGGAGCAGTTCCGCACGTACTTCATGTTCCGCGGCGAGGACGACCAGCAGGTCTTCTCGGTGCGGACGTTCTACGACCGGCCGCACCAGATCGACGAGAAGCCGCAGCTCCTGGAGTCCATCGACGACTGGAACCGGCGCACCCTGTGGCCCAAGGTCTACACGCACACCCACGACGACGGCACCGTCCGCCTCATCGGCGAGGCGCAGATGCTGATCGGCATGGGTGTGAGCATCGAGCACTTCGTCTCCTCGACGGTCAGCTGGGTGCGGGCCGCCCTGGAGTTCGACCGCTGGCTCATCGAGCAGCTCGGCCTGGAGGGTGAGGCCGACGAGGCCGGCAAGCCGGAGGACGGCGACAGCGAGGCGTGAGCCCCGCGGCGTCCCGCCCGCCTACAGCGGCGTGTGCGTGACCGCGAGCAGATACGCACCGTAAGCGAACGAGAGCCCGGCCAGGGCGCAGGCCACCACGGCCGCGTGCCAGGGCCGGGCTCTCGCCGTGCGCACCAGGGCCCGCGCGAGCGGCAGCAGCAGCGGGAAGGCGGGCAGCAGGAAGCGCGGCTTGCACTGGAAGAAGCCCGCGTCGCCGCAGGCCAGGCCGAGGAGGACGCCGCTGTAGGCCACCAGCGGCAGCGGCGCGCGGTCCAGGACGAGCAGCGCGTACAGCAGCAGGCCCGCGGCCACGACGGTCAGCGCGCCGAAGAACAGGAACGCCTCGCGGTGCACCAGCAGGTGCTTGACGAAGCGCAGGGCGCCCAGCCCGAAGTCGAAGCGGGAGCCCCACAGCCGCTGCAGCCGGAGGTACCCGCGCAGCGGGTCGCCGGTGCGGTGCCCCGCCCACAGCACGTAGCCGGTCCAGCCCAGCGGGGCGAGCGCGGCGCCCGTCCACAGCCTGTGGGAAACCTGGGCGCGGGCCCGCCCCACCGCCACGGCCGCGGCGGCGAGCACGGCCACCGCGACGGCCACCCCGTTGGGCCGGGCCAGTCCGGCGAGGGCGGCGAGCGCGCCCGCGCGCACCCAGTGCCCGGCGAGCACCGCGTACAGCGCCCAGGCGGCGCAGGCCGTGAGCACCGGTTCGCTGTACCCCATGGACAGTACGACCGAGTGCGGCAGTAGTCCCCACAGCGCGGCGAGGGCGGTGCCGGCGGCGCGCCCGTGCAGGTGCGCGCCGACCGCGTAGATCCCGCCGGCCGCCACCGCGGCGGCCGACCACGCCACGACCAGCCCCGCGGCGCCCCCGCTCACCGGCAGCAGCAGGTGCACGGCGCGGATCAGCGCGGGGTAGAGCGGGAAGAACGCCAGGTCGTTGTGGACGACACCGGGCCGGGGACGTTCGACGTAGCCGTAGCCGTGGGCGGCGATCCGCAGGTACCACAGGGAGTCCCAGGACCGGCCGAGCAGCGCGAGGGGATGCCTCCCGTGCGTCCACGCGACCCCGGCGGCCACCGCCACCCCGGCGGCCCGCACCGCGGCGAACAGAACGGCTGCCGTGACGACAGGGCGCAGCAGGACCTTCCGCGCGGCGCCCGGCTCGGCGACGGGCGGGGACGGTGGCAGGGCACTGACACTGGTCACATGGTCATATTGCGGGACGAATCTCCCGTACCTCCGTGGCGACCCGGTCCCCGGGCGGAAGACACCGCCCTTCGGCCGTACCCGGGCGGTCAGGCAGCCAGGACGCGCAGGCGGTCGGCGGCCTCCTGGAGGACTTCGTCCTTCTTGCAGAAGGCGAAGCGGACCTGGGTGCGGCCCGCGTGGGGGTCGTCGTAGAAGACGGAGCTGGGGACGGCGACCACACCGCAGCGTTCGGGCAGGGCGCGGCAGAAGGCGTAGGCGTCCTTCTCGCCGAAGGGGGAGATGTCGGTGGTGATGAAGTACGTGCCCTGGGGCCGGTGGACCTGGAACCCGGCGGCGCGCAGGCCGTCGCCGAGCAGGTCCCGCTTGCGGCGCAGGTCGGCGCGCAGGCCGTCGAAGTAGGAGTCCGGCAGGCGCAGCGCCTCGGCGATCGCGTACTGGAACGGGCCCGCGCTGACGTACGTGAGGAACTGCTTGGCGCTGCGCACGGCGGTGACCAGCGGGGCGGCGGCCGTGACCCAGCCGACCTTCCAGCCGGTGAACGAGAACGTCTTGCCGCTGGAGGAGATGGAGACGGTGCGCTCGCGCATGCCGGGCAGGGCCGCGAGCGGGTGGTGGGCGCCGTCGTAGACCAGGTGCTCGTACACCTCGTCGGTGACCACCAGCAGATCGCGTTCGACCGCCAGTTCGGCGACGGCCGTCAGCTCCTCGCGGGTGAGGACCGTGCCGGTCGGGTTGTGCGGGGTGTTGATCAGCAGCAGCCGGGTGCGGTCCGTCACGGCGGCGCGCAGTTCGTCGAGGTCCAGCCGGAAGGCGCCGTCGTGCGGGCGCAGCGTCACCGGCACCCGGCGGCCGCCGGCCATCGCGATGCAGGCCGCGTAGGAGTCGTAGTACGGCTCCAGCGCGACCACCTCGTCCCCGGGCTCCAGCAGGGCCAGCAGCGTGGCCGCGATCGCCTCGGTGGCGCCCGCCGTGACCAGCACCTCCGTGTCCGGGTCCCAGGCCAGGCCGTAGCGCCGCGACTGGTGGTCGGCGACGGCCGCGCGCAGCTCGGGGACGCCCGGACCCGGCGGGTACTGGTTGCCCCGCCCCTCGCGCAGCGCCCGCACGGCGGCCTCGCGGATCTCCTCGGGACCGTCGGTGTCGGGGAAGCCCTGCCCCAGGTTGATGGACCCGGTCGAGACGGCCAGGGCGGACATCTCGGCGAAGATCGTCGTCCCGAACTCGGCGAGCCGGCGGTTGAGGAACGGGCGTGCGCTGGAGGTCATGCCGGACATCCTGCGCTCAAGCTCTGGAGTTCCTCAAGTGCGCTTTGGCCGGTGCGGCGGCGGGGCATCTCCCGGGCACGCAGCGAACGAGACGCCCACGGGGGGCCGTTTCGGGGGACTTCCGGGGGCTGCCCCGGGGGATCGGAAGGAGCGTGACGCCATGGTTTCCGCAGTTCTCATGGCGCTGGTCGTGCTGGCGGTGGCCGGCTGCCTGGTCTCGGCCGGGCGCGCGAAGCGCCGGCACGCGGGCGGGGTCCGGCTGTCCAAGCGCCGGCGCGTGCGGACGTACAGCGCGGGCGGGGGGAGCGCCGGGGGCGTCGGCTGGTGGGCGTCGTCGGACGCGGGCCCGTCGGACGGCGGCTCGTCGGGGCACCACTCGGGCGGTCACCACTCCTGCGGGGGGCACTCGTGCGGCGGCCACTCGTCGTGCGGCGGTGGTTCCTCGTGCGGGGGCGGCTCGTCCTGCGGCGGCGGGTGCGGGGGCGGCTGACGGGGGATCGACGAGGACGACGGCGGCGGCGGCCGACGGCGGTGGTCCAGCGGGATGGTCGACGGCGGTGGTCCAGCGGGATGGTCGACGGCGATGGTCCAGCGGGACGGTCGACGGCGGTGGTCCAGGGGGCGGCCGACGGTGATGGTCCAGGGAGAACGGTCCGCGGGGACGGCCGACGAGGGTGGGCTGCCGGAGGGGGAGAGCGACTGGTCCGGGGGAGGCAGCCCAACTGCCGGGCGTCCGGCGGGCGTACGGGTTCCGCGGCGGCAGGCGCCTGCCGGGCGCGCGGTTGTCCGGGGCGCGGTACGCGCGCCTTTTGTGCGCCGTGGCGTACGCCGTGGTTGAACAGTTGAGCAGGTAGGCCCTCTGAGGGATGGAAACCCTCCGATGTTGGGTAAAAACGCTGTGGCGGCGCCGCCGTTCGTGATTCGCTCTACCTCGCCGACGCAGCCCCCAGGACATCCTGCTCACACCTCTTCCGGACCAGTTCCGAACTGGTTTCCGAACCGGGGTTACCGGACCGTCCTCCCCGTGCCGACCGGGGTGCGCCGGGTCCCCAGCCCTTCTCTCTTCTGCGTGCTAGCGGAGCCGATCCATGCTCACCACCCTGAAAACCTCCTACACCGACACGAGCGCGGCGGACCTCGCCTGGGCCCTGGGGCGTGAGCCGCTGCCCGCCCTGGCCGTGCTCGACCTCGAAATGGCCGGGGTGAACCTCCAGTTGAGACTGCTCGGCGCCTCCCACCAGGTCCTCCTGGAGGAGGAGCGGGGCGCCTGTTCGGAGACGGTCGCCTGCATCGCCGGATCGAGCACCCCGCTCCCCCTCGGTGTCGCCAAGCGGGTCGGCGACTGGGAGTACGAGTTCGCGGCGCGCGTCGAGGAACTCACGCCCGGCTCGTTCGCGGGCCGCGCCCAGGAGTTGCTCGCCCTCGTCGCCGACCACCCGCACGGTCTCGCCGGTGTCTTCCCGGGCAGTCCGCACGCCTTCACCGCGATGCTGGCGCAGCGCCAGGACGGCCAGGTGCACTGGCGCACCTGGCACGCCTACCCGCAGGACGGCCAGTTGGTGGCGACCCGCACCCGGGTCGGGGCACGCAGACCGGCTCCGGTCACCGCCAACTGAACGCGCCCGGGCCCCGCGCGGTGGCAACTGCCGTTTCCACACGTGTGGGTGACGGTGCGTGCCACAACCGTGACGTAACGTCGCAGTCGTGATCGAATCGCACACCCCGGCCCCGCCCGGCCCGGCTCCGCCCTGCCCGGTCCCGCCTTCCCCGGTGCACTCCTGGAGCCGCCCCGCGCGGCTGCCCGTCCGGCCGGGCACCGGACGGTTCCTCGTCCTCGCGGGCGTCTTCGTCTGTGCGGCCTGCGGCCTGGTGTACGAACTCGAACTGGTCGCCCTGGCCTCGTACCTGATCGGCGACTCGGTCACCCAGGCGTCCGTCGTGCTCTCCGTCATGGTGTTCGCCATGGGCATCGGCTCGCTCGCCGCGAAGCGGCTGCGCGGCCACGCCGCCATCGGCTTCGGTGCCATCGAGGCGACCCTCGCCCTCGTCGGCGGCCTGAGCGCCATGGCCCTGTACGCCGTCTTCGCCTGGACCGGCGCCTGGGGCGGCCCGTGGGCGAACGGCCCGCGCTGCCTGCTGGTCGCCTTCTCGCTCGCGATAGGGCTGCTGATCGGCGCCGAGGTGCCGCTGCTGATGGAGCTGATCCAGCGGATCCGCCGTCAGGACGCGGGCGGCGCGGTCGCCGACCTGTTCGCCGCGGACTACGTCGGCGCGCTCGTCGGGGGCCTGGCCTTCCCCTTCCTCCTGCTCCCGCTGCTGGGCCAGTTGACGGGCGCGCTGCTCACCGGCGCGGTCAACGTGGTGGCCGGCGGCGGCCTCGTCCTCGGGCTGTTCCGCCGCGACCTGTCCCGGCGCGCCCGCTGGCTGCTGCTCCTCGTCAACCTTGCCGTGCTCGGTGTACTGGCGTCGGCCGCCGTCATGGTCGGCGACTTCGAACGGGCCGCCCGGCACGCGGTGTACGGCGGTGACGTGCGGGTGGCGCTGCAGACCGGCGTCCAGGAGGTCGTGCTCACCGGCGGCACCCGCGGACGTCCGCTGGACCTGTTCCTCGACGGGCGGCTGCGGGTCAGCGGCCAGGACGAGCGCCGCTACCACGAGGCGCTCGTCCACCCGGCGATGGCCGGACGGCACGCCCGCGTGCTGGTCCTCGGCGGCGGTGACGGCCTCGCCGCCCGCGAGGTGCTGCGCCACCGAGGCGTCCGGCGGGTGGACGTCGTCGAACTCGACCCGGCGGTCGGCCGCCTCGCCCGGACCGACCCGGCGCTGTCCGCGCTGAACGGCCATGTGTACGCCGACCGGCGCGTCCACGTGGCCACGGCCGACGCCTTCGGCTGGCTGCGCCGGGCCCCCGCTTCGGCGTACGACGTCGTGATCGAGGACCTGCCCGATCCCGGCATCACCGCGAGCACCAAGCTGTACGCACGGGAGTTCTACGACCTGGCGCGACGCGCGCTGGCACCCGGCGGGCGGCTGGCGGTGCACGCCGGGCCGTTCTCCGCGCGCCCGCGCGTGTTCTGGACGGTGGAGGCGACGGTGCGCGCGGCCGGGCTGCGGACTGTGCCCTACCGGGTGAGCGGCCGCGAGTGCGGCTTCGCCGCGGGGCCCGACCGGACCACCGGGGCGGCCCGCGCGCCCCGCGACTGGGGTTTCGTGCTGGCCTCGCGCACACCGCCCGCCCTGACCCTGGACCCGCGGGCCCCGCGCCCGCGCACCCTCACTCCGGGCACCCTCGCGGCGGACGCGCGCGCCGCCTCCCGCGCCCGCGTCTCCGGGCTGGCACCCTCGACGCTCGTCCACCCGCGCTACGCGAACTGAGGCAGCAACGTTCCTGCGGGTCGCCCGCGGAAGAAAGAGAAAAAGAAGGAAGGGGAGGAGAGGGGGAGCGTGCGTGACGGGCGGCCCGTCCCGCTCTCCCCCCGGGAGAGGGACGGGCCGCCGTACCCCCAAGCGTCCCCCCGTAGGGCGGCGGCCCGGCCGGCCCCGGCACGTCCCCCGTCGCCGTCTCGCCGGTCCGGCCCCCGTGCCGCCGTCGCCGCACGAACCTATGGGCACCCACGGGGCGGCCGAATCCCGCGGCGGGTGGATCCGTCCGTCAACCTGTGCGGTACTCACCCGCCCGTCTACGACTTCCGCGGTACGGCGCAGGGGTGACGCGAGGGGCCGGGGGCCGGGACTAGGCTCCGCCGATGCGGATCCACCCCCGCGCGGTCGACGGCCTGACGGCCCTGGTGCCGACGGCCGTCGCGTGTCTGCTCGGCGCCGAGGCCGCCACACAGGGGTGGCCCCCGCTCGGCCCGCTCGCCTGGACCCTCGTCGCCCTCGCGAACCTGCCGCTCGCCCTGCGCGGCCGGGCCCCCGTCGCCGTCCTCCTCCTCGTCCACCTGAGCTGGATCGTCCACGTCACCCTCGGCCACTGGCCGGTGGTGGACTCACCCGCCGCGATGGTCGCCCTCTACACGGTGGCCGCCACCCGGCCCGCCCGCACCGCCGCCGCCTGCGCGGCCCTGCTGGGCGGGACGTGGATCTACGGGGGAGTGGTCAGCGGTGCCGAGACGATGCTGTCGGTCGTCGGCCAGGCGATCGGCTGCCCGCTCGTCCTGTGGTGGTTCGGCCGCGGCGCCCGCAGGACCGCCGAGCTGACCGTGCAGCTCCGCGCCGAACAGGCCCGGCGGGCCCGGCGCGAGGTCGCCCTGGAACGGGTGCGCATCGCGCGTGAGCTGCACGACGTCATCGCCCACCACATGGCCGTCATCAACATCCAGGCGGGCCTGGCGCGGTTCGTCTTCGACACCGACGCCCGCACGGCGCGCGAGGCGCTCACCGTCATCGGCTCCGCGGGCGGCGAGGCCCTGGCCGAACTCAGGCGCATGTTCGGCCTGCTGCGTGCGGACGGACTGGACGAGACGGATGAACAGGGCATTCTGGACAGGCCGGGCAGCGGGGACGGACCGGACGGTGTGCCGGCGGGCCGCGCCGCCGCCGAGCCGGCGCCCGGGCTCGACCGGCTGGAGGAGATGGTGGAGCGGGTCAGAGCGGGCGGCGTCCCCGTCGAACTGCGGGTGCGCGGCACCGCGAGACCCCTCTCGCCCGGCGTGCAGCTGTGCGTCTACCGGGTGGTCCAGGAAGCCCTGGCCAACGTACTGAAGCACGCCCGCGGCGCGGACGCCGTCGTCGAACTCGCCTACCTTCCGGGCGAGCTGGACGTATCGGTCACCGACGACGGAGCGGTTCTGGCCAGATTCCCCGGCTCCACGGGCCATGGCTTGATCGGTATGCGCGAGCGCGCCAAGCTCTACGGGGGGACGATCGTCGTCGGCCCGCGACGCGAGGGGGGATTCGGCGTGCATCTGACCCTTCCGGCGCCGGCGCAGGACCAGGCCGCACGCGGGGGAGACGCCGTCTCGGAATGATCGACGTGCTGGTGGTGGACGATCAGTTCCTCGTGCGGAGCGGACTGGCCGCGCTGCTGCGCGCCGCCCCCGGAATGCGGGTGGTCGCAGAGGCCGCCGACGGGGCGGAGGCGGTGGCCCTGACCGCGAGGACCCGGCCGGACGTGATCCTCATGGACATCCGCATGCCCGGGATGACGGGCATCGAGGCGACCCGGCGGATCCTCGCCGACGCCCCGGACCCCGCGCCGCGCATCCTGATCCTGACCACCTTCGACCTCGACGAGTACGTGTACGGGGCCCTGCGGGCCGGCGCGGCGGGTTTCCTGCTCAAGGACGCGGGCCCGGAGCGCCTGCTGGCGGCGGTGAACGCGGTGCACGGCGGTGACTCCCTGTTCGCACCCGTCGTCACCCGGCGGCTGGTCGAGGCGTTCACCGAGCGGCCGGACACCCCGGCCGCGCCCGCGGACTCCCCGGCCGTGCTGGACGCGCTGACCTCCCGCGAGATCGAGGTCCTCCGTCTGGTCGCCCGCGGTCTGACCAACGCCGAGGCCGCCGACCGCCTCTTCATCAGCGAGGCCACGGTCAAGACCCACCTCAACCGCACGATGACCAAGCTCAGCCTGGCCAGCCGCGCCCAGGCGGTGGTCCTGGCCTACGAGACGGGGCTGGTCCGCCCCGGAGGCGAGAGCTGACCGGGAACGGGGGAGCCCCGCGGGAGCCGGGATCCGGCGGGGGGCGGAGGGCGCTCGGGGGAGGCGGGGAGCCGGCGGGGGCGGAGGACGCCCGGGGAGGGTAATCCGGCGCGCTACTGGGTAGTCTCGGCTGACATGGAGCACGAGGTGTTCGTTCCGGTTCCGGCCCGGCGGCTGCGGGCGGCGCTCGCCGATCCCGCGCGGGTGGCCCGGGCGGTCCCCGGGCTCCAGCAGGAGGCGGGCACCGATCCCGTCGCCGGGCGCCTGAAGATCCGCGTCGGCAGCCACTCCGTCACCTACCGCGGCACCCTGCGTGTCCTGGCCCGCGACGACGGCGGGTACGCCGTCGAGGGCGAGGCGGCCGAGTCCCGCGGCACCGGCTCGGTGAAACTCGCGCTCACCCTCCGGCTGCGGGACACCGACGAGGGCGCGGCCCTCACCTTCGGCGGCACCGCCTCGGCCGGCGGCCGGATCGCCGAGCTGGACCCGGAGGCCGTACGGACCGCGGTGACGCGGCTGCTGAACCGCTTCGCGGGGAACCTGGCGGCCGGCGCCGCCGAGACCGCCCAGTCGCTCGCCACGGAGGACTTCGCCCCCCTGGCGACGGGTGATTTCGAGGCCGCGCCGGACGCGGACGACACCCCGGCCCCGCCGCCCGGCTCCGCCGAGGCCCCGGCCGCCCCTTCCGCCGCCGACGCCCCGTCCCCCGCCCCGGGCGAGCAGCGCCCCCCTGACCCGTCCGAGCACGTCTCGGTCTTCGACACCGAGATCCCGCCCTCCTCCCTCGATCCGCTCGCCGACGACGACGCCGATGACGACGCGGACGAGAAGGCGGCCGGGAGCGCGACCGGGAACGCGGCCGAGGAAGACGGGACCGGAACCACCGGCCTGCCCGCCGAGCCCGCCGATCACCCGGCCGAGCCCGCCGACCACCCCGCCGAGCCCGCCGATCACCCGGCCGAGCCCGCCGACCCGCCGGCCGAGGCCGCGCACGCCCGGCGGACGATGATCGGCCGCAGCGCGGAGGAGGTCGACCACGCGCCGCCCCGCGGCCGCTACGCCCCCGTGCCCGCCCCGCTCACCGTCTCGGCAGGGCCCACCCTGCGCTGGGCGGCCCCCGCCGCCGCACTGGTCGTGGCGTCGGCGATCGTCGTGGGCCGGGCCCTGCGCCGCCGCCGCTGAGCGCGCCCGCGGCCGCCACGGCCGCGGGACGACCTGGGGTGGAGCACGGCTCGGGAACGGCACGTCCCCTTGATCGGCCCAGTAGCCTCGTTCCGTGAGCGACGAAGACATCACGCTGACCGCGGGCGACGCGGAAGCGACCGTACGGCCGGGCCACGGCGGCCGCGTCGGAGGACTGCGGGTGGGCGGGCTCGAACTGCTCCGCCAGGGCGACCGGTTCGGCTGTTTCCCGATGGTCCCCTGGTGCGGCCGGATCCGCGAGGGCAGGTTCCGTGACGGCGCCACGGTCCACCAGATGCCGCTCAACTCCCCGCCGCACGCCATCCACGGCACCGCCCGCGACGGCGCCTGGCGCACCGCCCGCACCTCGGCGGGCGAGGCCGTGATGACGTACGACCTCGTCGACCCCTGGCCCTACCCCGGCCGGGTCACCCAGGTGGTCGCACTGACCGAGGACGCCCTGACGCTGTCGATGTCCGTGGAGACGTACGACTCCTCCTTCCCGGCGCAGATCGGCTGGCACCCGTGGTTCCACCGCAACCTGGGCGGGCAGGACGTGCGGCTCGCGTTCGAGCCCGGCTGGCAGGAGGAGCGCGGCGACGACCACCTGCCCACCGGCCGCCGCGTCGACCCGCGCCCGGGACCCTGGGACGACTGCTTCGGCATGCCGGGCGGCGTCGACGTCAGCCTCACCTGGCCGGGGCAGCTGGAGCTGAAGGTGACCAGCCCCGAGGAGTGGGTCGTCGTCTACGACGAGCAGGAGAGCGCGGTGTGCGTGGAGCCGCAGACCGGCCCGCCCGACGGCCTCAACACCCACCCGCGCCTGGTCACGCCGCTGGAACCGCTGGAGGCCACGACCACCTGGGCCTGGCGCCGCGCTTAAGCTGACTGCCATGAGCGACGTTCGCGGCGAGCTGCTGCAGCAGATCAAGGACAAGGCCGTGGTGCACGGCAAGGTGACCCTGTCGTCGGGCAAGGAAGCCGACTACTACGTCGACCTCCGCCGCATCACCCTCGACGGTGTGGCCGCACCGCTGGTCGGTCAGGTCATGCTCGACCTGACCGCCGGCCTGGACTACGAGGCGGTCGGTGGCCTCACCCTGGGCGCCGACCCGGTGGCCACCGCGATGCTGCACGCCTCCGCCGCGCGCGGGAAGACGCTCGACGCGTTCGTCGTGCGCAAGGCGGGCAAGGCGCACGGTCTGCAGCGCCGTATCGAGGGCACCGAGGTCGCGGGCCGCCGGGTGCTCGCCGTCGAGGACACCTCCACCACCGGCGGCTCGGTGCTGACCGCGGTGGAGGCGCTGCGGGAGGCCGGCGCGGAGGTCGTCGCGGTCGCCACGATCGTCGACCGGGCCACGGGCGCGGCCGAGGCGATCGCCGAGCGGGCGGGCGTGCCGTACGTGTTCGCGTACTCCAAGGACGACCTGGGACTGGACTGATCCGGGGCGGGGTGCGGGCCGCGCGACCCGGTCATCCACAGGCTGGACAGGGTGTCCGAAGCATCGGGCTCCGTCTGCGAAGATGGGGCCGACGATGACGTCACTCCCTAGGTCAGGGCCGTAAGTACGCAGAACGCACCCCGCACATACAAGGAGCGGACAGATGCCCATCGCAACCCCCGAGGTCTACAACGAGATGCTCGACCGGGCGAAGGCAGGCAAGTTCGCCTACCCGGCCATCAACGTGACGTCCTCGCAGACCCTGAACGCGGCGCTGCGCGGCTTCGCCGAGGCGGAGAGCGACGGCATCGTCCAGATCTCCACGGGTGGTGCCGAGTTCCTGGGCGGCCAGTACAGCAAGGACATGGTCACCGGTGCCGTGGCCCTGGCCGAGTACGCGCACATCATCGCCGAGAAGTACCCGGTCAACATCGCGCTGCACACCGACCACTGCCCCAAGGACAAGCTCGACGGGTACGTCCGCCCGCTGCTCGCGCTCTCCAAGAAGCGCGTCGAGGCCGGTCTGAACCCGCTGTTCCAGTCCCACATGTGGGACGGCTCCGCGGAGACCCTCGCCGACAACCTCCGGATCGCGCAGGAGCTGCTGGAGCAGGCCCGCGCCGCCAAGATCATCCTCGAGGTCGAGATCACCCCGACCGGCGGTGAGGAGGACGGCGTCTCCCACGAGATCAACGACTCCCTGTACACCACCGTCGAGGACGCGATCCGCACCGCCGAGGCGCTGGGCCTGGGTGACAAGGGCCGCTACCTGCTGGCCGCCTCCTTCGGCAACGTGCACGGCGTGTACAAGCCGGGCAACGTCGTCCTCCGCCCCGACCTGCTGAAGGACCTCAACGAAGGCGTCGCGGAGAAGTACGGCCGCCCGGCCGGCAGCCAGCCGTTCGACTTCGTCTTCCACGGCGGCTCCGGCTCCACGGAGGAGGAGATCCGCACCGCCCTGGAGAACGGCGTGGTCAAGATGAACATCGACACCGACACGCAGTACGCCTTCACGCGTCCGGTCGTCGACCACATGTTCAAGAACTACGACGGTGTCCTGAAGGTCGACGGCGAGGTCGGCTCCAAGAAGACCTACGACCCGCGCACCTGGGGCAAGCTGGCCGAGGCCGGCATGGCCACGCGCGTGGTGGAGGCCTGCGGCAACCTGCGCTCGACGGGGACCAGGATCAAGTAGCGGCCGCGGGCGCACGAGGGGCCCGGCATCCCGCCCCGGGGTGCCGGGCCCTCGCACGTCCGCTCCCGGCATGACGCAGACTGGTGCCCATGGCCATTCACGAGAACCTCCTCGGGGGACCGCCCCCGACCCACCTGCCCGACGACCCGGGGCCGCGCGAGCTGCTGGCCGGCGGCACCTCCGCCACCGACGTCGCCGCGAAGTACCCGGCGTCCTCGCTGGCCTGGGCCCTGCTGGCCGACGAGGCGTACGAGCGGGGCGGCGTCGTGGAGTCGTACGCCTACGCCCGCACGGGCTACCACCGCGGTCTGGACGCCCTGCGCCGCAGCGGCTGGAAGGGCCACGGCCCGGTGCCCTGGGAGCACGAGCCCAACCGCGGCTTCCTGCGCGCCCTGCACGCCCTCGCCCGCGCCGCCCGCGCGATCGGCGAGAAGGAGGAGTACGAGCGCTGCTCGGAGTTCCTGAAGGACTCCTCCCCGACGGCGGCCGAGGTGCTGGGCTGATCCGTGGCACGTCCCGGCCCGTCCGCCGTGCGCGGGCGGGCCTTGCGGTTTCCTGGGAACATTGCGGAGGATGCCGTCGGGGACCGGGGCCCCGTGCCGGTAACGGCAGGGCGGACCGCTACCCGGAGTACATGCAGGAGACAGCGATGTCCCACCAGGCTCAACAGACGCCCAGTCCCGCAGACGCAGCTGAGCCCGAGACCCCGCATCTCGACTTCGAAGGCACGACACCGTACGAGGACTACGTCAAGGCGGACGTGCTCACCCACCTCCAGCACACCCTCTCCGACGACCCCGGAGAGATGGTCTTCCTGGTCACCACCCAGGTCATGGAGCTGTGGTTCACCGTCATCGTCCACGAGTGGGAGACGGCGGCCCGTGCGCTGCGCGCCGACGACGTCCCCACCGCCAGGGCCGCGCTCAAGCGGTCCGTCCGGGAGCTGGAGGCGCTGAACGCCTCCTGGAAGCCGCTCGGGCAGCTCACGCCCGCCCAGTTCAACAGCTACCGGGGTGCCCTCGGCGAGGGCTCCGGTTTCCAGTCGGCGATGTACCGCCGCATGGAGTTCCTGCTCGGCGAGAAGTCCGCGTCGATGCTCGTCCCGCACCGCGGCGCGCCCCGCGTCCACGCCGAACTGGAGAAGGCGCTGCACGAGCCGAGCCTCTACGACGAGGTCCTGCGGCTGCTGGCCCGGCGCGGGCACCCCGTCCCGGACGCCGTCCTGCGGCGCGACGTGTCGCTGCGCCACGAGCCCTCGCAGGAGGTGGAGGCCGTCTGGACGGCGCTGTACGAGGGCGACCCGGATGACGAACTCGCCCGGCTCGGCGAGGCGCTGACGGACGTGGCCGAGCTGGTGTGGCGATGGCGCAACGACCACCTGGTCGCGACCCGGCGCGCGATGGGCGCCAAGTCCGGCACGGGTGGCTCCGCCGGTGTGGCCTGGCTGGAGAAGCGGGCGCAGAAGAACGTGTTCCCCGAGCTGTGGACGGCGCGGTCGCATGTCTGAACTCCTGAGCAGGGCGGAGGCGCTGGACGCCGCCGACGAGCTGGGCGCGGTGCGCGACCGGTTCGTCCTGGACGAGGTGGTCTACCTCGACGGGAACTCGCTGGGCGCGCTCCCGGCGCACGTTGCGGACCGGGTCGCGGACGTGGTGCGCCGCCAGTGGGGTGAGCTGCGCATCCGCTCCTGGGACGAGAGCGGCTGGTGGACCGCGCCCGAACGGATCGGCGACCGGATCGCCCCGCTGGTCGGCGCGGCGCCCGGGCAGATCGTGGTGGGCGACTCGACCAGCGTCAACGTCTTCAAGGCGCTGGTGGCGGCGGTGCGGATGGCCCGCGAGGCGGGCGGTGCGCAGGCCGGTGGCCCGCGCGACGAGATCCTCGTCGACGCCACGACCTTCCCCACGGACGGGTACATCGCGGGGTCCGCCGCCCGGATGACCGGCTGCACCCTGCGTCCGGTCGCGCCCGGGGACGTGCCCGGAGCGCTGTCCGGGCGCACCGCCGCGGTGCTGCTCAACCACGTCGACTACCGCACCGGCCGCCTGCACGACCTGCCGTCCCTGACGGCGGCGGTGCACGCGGCGGGGGCGTACGCCGTCTGGGACCTGTGCCACAGCGCGGGCGCCCTGCCGGTCGGCCTGGACGAGCACGGCGTCGGCCTGGCGGTCGGCTGCACGTACAAGTACCTCAACGGCGGCCCGGGGTCACCGGCGTTCCTGTACGTCCGCCGAGGCCTTCAGGACCGTTTCGACTCCCCGCTGCCCGGCTGGAACTCGCACGCCGAGCCCTTCGGCATGCGCCCGGAGTACGAGCCGGCGCGGGGCGCGCTGCGGGGCCGGGTCGGCACGCCGGACATCCTGTCCCTGCTCGCCCTGGAGGCGTCCCTGGAGGTCTGGGACGGAGTGCCGATCGAGGCGGTGCGGGCCAAGTCCCTGGCGCTGACGGACTTCTTCCTGGAGTGCGTCGCCGCGTACGTGCCCGCCGGACGCGTGGAATCGGTGACTCCGGCGGCGCACGGGCAGCGGGGCAGCCAGGTGGCCTTGCGGTGCGCGGACGCCGGGACCGTGATGAAGCGGCTGATCGAACGGGGTGTGGTGGGCGACTTCCGCCGCCCCGACGTCCTCCGCTTCGGCTTCACACCGCTCTACGTCGGGTTCGGTGACGCGGAACGGGCGGCGCGGGTGCTGGCGGCGGTGCTGGGCGAGGCGTAGGCGGCCGGTGCGGTCCGGGGGCGGGGGCGTGCCGGTGCCTGCGCCCCCGGGCTCGGGGGTCCCCGGGCCCCCGGGGAGCTGTGCCTCTGGGCCGCCGGGTCGGTCGTCGTGCCTCTGGGCCACCGGGTCCTCGGGCCGTCGGGCCCGGGGGTCCCCGGGCCGTCGGGCCGCCCGGTCCTGCCACCGGGCCGCCGCGCCGTCGGGGCCGCTGGCCTCACCGAGCGTGACATCCGCGTGTCGGTGCACGTCACCGGCCTGGTACCGTCCCCGCCAACGGCCGGACCCGCTCCTGATCGGTCCCGTCCGTCGTCTTCGTTCCGATCCGCCAATTCCGTTCCGTCGCTGAGAGGTTGGAGCATGCCGGACGCCGCCGCATCCCGCGCTGCCGCAGAACCGGAGAACACCGCCGGCGGTGGCGCCGCCGCGCGTGCCGCGGCGGAGGAGGAGGCCGTCCTCTCGCACCCGGCCGTCGACCCGGACAGCACCGCCGCGTACGGCGACCACCCCGACCAGGTGATCGACTTCTACGCCCCGCGCGGGACCTCGGCGGAGGCCGGGGGAGCGGCGGATCCCGGTTCCGTCCCGCTCGTCGTGGTGCTGCACGGCGGCGCCTGGCGGGCGCCGTACGACCGCCGCCACATCACCCCCTTCGCGGCCTTCCTCGCGCGCAGGGGTTTCGCCGTGGCCAATGTGGAGTACCGGCGCGGCGCCTCGCCGGCCCCGTCCGCCGGGGCCGGGGGGCAGGAGGGCGGGGCGCCGGCGGCGGGCCGCTGGCCGGACACCTTCGACGACGTGGCGGCGGCGCTCGACGCGCTGCCCGCGCTGGCACGGGAGGCCCTGCCGCAGGCGGACGCCCGCCGCACCGTGCTCACCGGCCACTCGGCGGGCGGCCAGCTGGCCCTGTGGGCGGCGGCGCGGCACGTCCTGCCCGCCGACGCCCCCTGGCGCACCGACCGCCCGGCGCTGCTGCGCGGCGTGGTCGCCCTCGCCCCGATCGCCGACTTCGAGGTCGCCGGGAAACTGAACGTGTGCGGTCAAGCGGGGCTGCAACTGCTCGGTGGTCCGGAGGAGTTCGCCACGCGCCGGGCGTACGCGGATCCTTCCCTGCTGCTGCCCACCGGTATCGCGACGACCGTGGTGCAGGGGCGGGCGGACGTGGACGTGCCGCACGCCGTGGCGGAGGCGTACACGGAGGCGGCGGCGAAGGCCGGCGAGGTGGTGGGCCTGACCCTGCTGGAGGAGGTCGGCCACTTCCCGCTGATCGACCCGGCGGCGGACGCGTGCGCGGTGGTGGTGGAGGAGATCGCCCAACTGGCCTGGTGAGCCGGGGTCATGCTGCCGCGCGATCCATGCCGGTGGCGTCACCCGCGCGGGCGGGCGCGGCTTCTGCGCGGGCGGGCGCGGCTCCTGCGCGGGCGGAAGGATTCCTGCGCGCGCGGCGGGCGGCCCCCGGTCCGTCCGTGACGGCCGGGCCCGGCGCACGGGGGCAGCGCCCGGTGGCGCGGGTCCCGGTCATACCCGTAGTACCTGAGAGCTACGGCCGGGAACAGCTCTGCGGCGGGACGCGGACGACGTCCCCGGATCCGTAATTTCCCTTCCATGCGAGCCCGGCGGACGGGCGGCGGAGGGGGATGCGGGTCATGGGGACCGAACGGACGAAGGGCGCGACGGCGGCACGCCCCGCGACGGGAGCACCTCCCGAGACAGCAGCGCGCCCCGGCACGGAAGTGCGCCCTGACACGGAAGCGCGCCCCGCGGCGGGGCGCCGTCCCGCCCACAGCTGGCGCCGTGCCCTCCTCGCGCTGCTCGTCATCGCGGCGGTGGTGGTGCCGCTGTCGGCGGCGGCCCGCCCAGTCATCCCCGCCCCGGCCCCGGCCGTCCTCGCCGCCCCGACGCGGGCGACACTGACCACGGCCTACGCGGCCAACCGGGCCGACGCCGCGCAGGCGGCCCGCATGGCCGCCGCGCACGGAGACGCGCACCGCGCGGCCGTGGACCGGCAATTGGCTTCCCGGTCCAGCCAGGTGCTCGGCTTCGACGGGCGCGGTCCCGGCCGGGTCACCGAGGTGCTCGGCGACCTGGCGCACGCGGACCGCGTGGCGGTCCTCGTCCCCGGCTCCGACACCTCCCTCGACACCTACGGTCGCTTCCGGGCAGGCGCGCTGGCCCTGTACCGCGAACTGACCCGCCAGGCCCCGCGGACCGCGCACCCGGCGGTCGTCGCCTGGCTCGGCTACGAGACGCCGGGCACCGTCAGCACCACCGTCCTCACCACCGGGCGCGCCGACCGGGCGGCCCCGGAGCTGCGGCGGCTGGTGCACGACCTGCGGGCCGTGGTGGGCGCGCCGGGCCGGCCACCGCACCTGGCGCTGGTGTGCCACTCCTACGGTTCGGTGGTCTGCGGCCGGGCCGCCGCCGGCCTGGAGGTCAGTGACATCGCCCTGATCGGCAGCCCCGGCACGGGTGCCGCCTCCGTGGCCGGGCTGCACACACCGGCTCGCGTGTGGGCGGCCCGCGGCGCCGGCGACTGGGTCGCGAACGTGCCGCATGTGCGGGCCGACCTGTTCGGCACCACCGTCGGCTTCGGCACCGATCCCGTGGACCCGGCCTTCGGCGCCCGTGTCTTCCCGGCCGGAGAGGGCGGCCACAGCGCCTACTTCACCCCCGGGTCCCCGTCCCTGACCAACCTGGCCCGGATCGTCCTGGGCACCCCGAAGGAGCTGCGGTGACCGACCGGACCCGTGCCGCGCGAGAGGCCTCCGCCGCGCGCCTCCACGTCCCCGTGCCCGCCCGGATACGGGCCGTGGCCCAGCGGATCGACGCCGCCACCCCGTCCGGGAGGGACCGGTCGGTGGACGCGCTCCGCGCGTTCGCGATCCTCGGCGTGGTCCTGGGCCACTGGCTGGTCACGGCGCTGGTCGCCGACACCGGCACCCACCCCCACCCGAGGCTGCACACCGAGAGCCCCCTGCACTCCATGCCCTGGCTGGCGCCCATCTCCTGGGTCTTCCAGACCCTGGCCGTCTTCTTCCTCGTCGGCGGCCATGTGGCCACCCGCAGCCATGCGTCCGCCCGGGCCCGCGGCACCAGCTATCCGCGGTGGCTGCGCGCCCGGCTGTCCCGCCTGTTCAAGCCGGCCGCCGCCGTCCTGGCCCTCTGGGTGACGGTGGCGGCCGCCCTCCTGCTGAACGGTGCGGACCCGGGCACGGTCCGCACCCTGGTCAAGCTTGCGCTGTCCCCCCTGTGGTTCCTGCTGGTCTTCGCGGCGCTGACGGCCGCGACCCCGCTGCTGACCCGGCTCAGCCCGCTGTGGCCGCTGGCCGTCGTCCTGCACGTGGACCTCCTCCGCTTCGGCCTCGGCGCGCCGGGCTGGCTCGGCTGGCTGAACCTCCCGGCGGGCTGGCTCGTGCCGTACACCCTCGGGGCTGCCTGGACCCGCGGCGAACTGGACAGCCGCCGTGCGGGCCGGCTGCTGCTGGCCGGCGGTGCGGTGGCGACGGCCGCGCTGGTCGCCCGGGCCGGGTATCCGGCGTCGATGGTCGGCGTCCCGGGTGCGGCCGTCTCCAACCTCGACCCGCCGACCCTGGCCGCCGTCACCTTCGGTGTGGCCCAGTGCGGCCTGGCCCTGCTGCTGAGGGACCGGCTCGCCCGCCTGATGCGCCGCCCGCTGGCCTGGGCGGCCGTCGCCCTGGTCAACCTCTCCGCGATGACCGTGTTCCTGTGGCACCAGACCGCCCTGATGGCGACCACGGCCGTGGGCACCCTCGCGGGCCGCCTCCCCGGCCTGCACACCGCTCCCGACGGCCTGGGCTGGGTGGCGGCCCGCCTGGCCTGGCTCCCGGTCTTCGCGCTGGCCCTGGCGGTGTGCTGGGCGGCGTTCCGCGGCTGCGAACACGGCACCGGCCGCCGCTCCTCACGCGTGGCCCGCGCCCACCGGCCCACGTCGGCGCGTGCGCCGCGCTCTAGGGTGGACGCGTGATCCGAGGGGAGACCCGCGTCCGGCGGGGGCTGCGGACGCTGCGCGACGACCTGTGGACCATGGGTGCGGACCCCATGCCGCCCTCGGTCTGGCTGCGCTGGCTCCCGCACGGCATGGTGTGGCTGGCCGCGGTCGGGGTCCTGGCCGGTGCCCCGGCCCAGCTCCATGAGAAGGGCGGGCTGCCGCTCACGTACACGCTGCTCATCGCGTTCGGCCAGGCCGGCGCGGTGGTGTTCGCCCTGTGGCGGCCGGTCCCGGCGTGGTGGCTGTCGACGGCGGTCACGGTGGTGGCGGCGGTCGCGATGCACGACAGGCTGACGGCCGCCTACATGCGGCCCTGGCCGTGGACGGCGGCCGGACTCATCGGTCACCTCCTCGTCCTGCTGCTGCTCGCCCTGCGGGTGCGCGCCCGGGTCGCCGCGGAGGCGCTGGCCGTGTCCGCGCTGGTCACCTATGCCATCGAGGGCCTCTGGGGCGCCGTGGACTACCAGCCCACCGGGGTCGCCGCGGTGGCCCTGTTCGCGGTCGCGGTGGTGCTCGGTGCGGCCCTGCGGGGCCGCCGCGAGGCGCGGGCGGCGCTGGGCCGCCAGACCTCGCTCACGGCGGAGGAGCGGGCCCGCCGCACCCTGCTGGAGGAGCGCAGCCGCATCGCCCGTGAGCTGCACGACGTGGTCGCCCACCACATGTCGGTCATCTCCATCCAGGCGCAGGTCGCCCCGCACCTGACGGAGAACCCCTCCGACGAGCTGAAGGAGAACCTCGCCGGCATCCGGCAGAACGCGCTGGAGGCCCTGGCCGAACTGCGCCGCGTGCTCGGTGTGCTGCGCTCGCCCAACCCCGAGGACCCTTACGGTCTGGGCGAGCCGGGCACCGGGGTGGCGCCGCAGGGCCCGCAGCCCACGCTCGACCGGCTCGGCGCCCTGGTCGAGAACACGCGCGCCGCCGGACTGGCGGTCGTCCTGGAGACGGAGGACACCCGGAACCGGCCGCTGCCCTATCCGCCGGGCGTGGAGCTGTCGGCGTACCGCATCGTCCAGGAGGCCCTCAGCAACGCCCTCCGGCACGCCCCCGGTTCGACGGTCCGTGTGGAGGTCACGCACCTCCCCGACGGGTTGTACCTGAGCGTGGTCAGCTCCCGCCCGCGAAAGCCCGTCGCGCCCTCCCCGGGCGCCGGGCACGGGCTGCTGGGCATGCGTGAGCGGGCGGCCATGCTGGGCGGCCACGTCACCGCCGCCAGGACACTGCACGGGGGCTTCGCCGTCACGGCCTTCCTGCCCCGCGACGGCACGGCCCCCCTCGCGGACACCGGTCCGTTCGGCCTGCCCGTCGAGTACCCCGACCCGGCCGTCGCTCCCGTCTTCGCCCTGGAGCCGACGGACACGTCCCGCGCCCCGCAGGAGACCGCCAGACCGGGCCCACCGCCCCCGACAGGAGAAGAGACCCCATGAGCAGCGGCACCATCCGCGTCCTCATCGCCGACGACCAGCAGATGGTCCGGCAGGGCTTCACCGTGCTGCTCAACACCCAGCCGGACATCGAGGTGACCGGCCAGGCCGTGGACGGCGCAGACGCCGTCGCCAAGGTCGCCGAACTCGCCCCGGACGTCGTCCTCATGGACATCCGCATGCCCGAGATGAGCGGCATCGAGGCCACCCGCCGGGTCACCGGCGAGAGGCCGGGCACCAAGGTGCTGGTGCTGACCACCTTCGACCTCGACGAGTACGTGTACGAGGCGCTGTGCGCCGGCGCGTCCGGCTTCCTGCTGAAGGACGCCTCCGCCGACCAGCTGGCCGAGGCGGTCCGCGTGATCGCGGCCGGTGACGCGCTGCTGGCGCCGGGGATCACCCGCAGACTGATCGCCGAGTTCTCCCGGATGAACGGCAGACCCCGCACCCCCCTGAAGGCCCGCGTCGGCGACCTCACCGAACGCGAGACGGAAGTGCTCACCCTGATCGCCCAGGGCCTGTCCAACGCGGAGATCGCCGAGCACCTGGTCGTCGCCGAGCAGACGGTGAAGACCCACGTCGGCCGCATCCTGGTGAAGCTGGGCCTGCGGGACCGCACGCAGGCGGCGGTGTTCGCGTACGAGTCGGGTCTGGTGCGGCCCTCGGGGTACTGACCGGCGGTCCTGACGGTGGTCCGGGCCGTACCCGTAGTACCTGAGAGGGAGCCCGCAGGACCCCTCTCAAAGGGGACGACCGCGACCCGCGCCGCCGCCTACCGTTCTCATCGTGACCGAGACGACTCAGACGCAGACGGCGCCGGACGGCGCGTTCAGCCCGTACAAGCCCCGCAGCCCCGAGTACCGGCTGGCGGCCAACGCGCTGCGCGGACTGCGCGAGGACCTGTTCCACGGCGCCTCCGCCTACCGCCCGCTGCCCCCGATGAACACCGGCGGCCCGCTGGCCGGCCGGCTGCCGGGCCGCATCCGGGGGTACGCGGCCTGGACCCCGCACACCCTGGTGGCGGCCGTCGCCGTGGTGACCATGATCGCCGCGTGGCTGAACGCCCAGGGCAGCGTCACCGCCCCGCTCTACGCCCTCGCGGTCCTGGTCCCGCCGCTGCTGACCCTGAGCCGCCCCGCCCTGGCCTTCTGGCTGGCCCTGGCCGCGACGGCGGGCACGTCGATCGTCTCCGGCAGCTGGGGCCTGTGGCCCTGGCGACCCGAGAACTTCATCTCCTACCTGACCGTGCTCACGGTCGTGGCCGTACGAACCCGGCCGCGCACGGCGGCCTGGATGTGGCTGATCACCGCGCTCTACTGCTCCGCGGCCGAGGCCGTGCTCGGCTACCACTTCGAGAACAACTCCGGACCGATGCTGCTGGTGTCGGCCTTCGTCCTGCTGGGCGTCACCGTCTGGCACATACGCAGGGAGGCCGAGCAGACGGTCAGCGCCCAGCAGACGGTCACCGCGCACGAGCGCTCCCGCCGCACCCTGCTGGAGGAGCGCACCACCATCGCCCGCGAGCTGCACGACGTGGTGGCGCACCACATGTCCGTGGTCGCCATCCAGGCCGAGGCCGCCCCCTACCGGGTCCAGGACCCGCCGCCGGAGCTGGAGAAGGCCTTCGCCACGATCCGGGTGAACGCGGTCGCGGCCCTGACCGAGCTGCGCCGCGTGCTGGGTGTCGTCCGCGCCGAGGACTACGAGGCCCCGGAGGCCCCGCAGCCCACCCTCGCCGACCTGGACACGCTCCTGGCGAACGTGCGGGAGGCGGGTCTGAGCGTGGAGAAGGTGCGGACCGGCGCGGTGCGCGAACTTCCGCCGGGCGTGGAGCTGTCGGCGTACCGGATCGTGCAGGAGGCCCTGAGCAACAGTCTGCGGCACGCGCCGGGCGCGACGGCCCGCGTCGAGGTCTCCTACGTGCTGGGCGGTCTCGGCCTGCGGATCGTCAACGGCCCGGTCCCGGAGACGTCCCTGGTGAAGCCCTCGCCCGGCGCCGGTCACGGCATCACCGGCATGCGGGAGCGGGTGTCGATGCTGAACGGTGAGATGACGGCCGGCCCCGCGGACGGCGGTGGCTACGAGGTGGCGGTGTTCCTGCCCGTCACCGCACCGACCGGGGAAGGCGCATGACGGACAGCACGATCCGGGTACTGATCGCCGACGACCAGATGATGGTGCGCGAGGGCTTCTCGGTCCTGCTCAACGCGATGCCGGACATAGAGGTCGTCGGTGAGGCGGTCAACGGCCGGGAGGCGGTCGTGAAGGTGCGCGAGCTGTCCCCGGACGTGGTTCTGATGGACATCCGCATGCCCGAGCTGAACGGCATCGAGGCGACACGGGAGATAGTCGCCGGGGACGGCACGTCCAAGGTGCTGGTGCTGACCACCTTCGACCTCGACGAGTACGTGTACCAGGCGCTGCGGGCGGGAGCCGCCGGTTTCCTGCTCAAGGACGCCTCGGCACGGCAGCTCGCCGAGGGCGTGCGGGTGGTGGCGGCCGGTGAGGCGCTGCTCGCCCCCTCGGTCACCCGGCGGCTGCTCAAGGAGTTCTCCCGGATGTCCGAGCCGCCGCGTCCGCCGGCCGGTGCGCAGGCCGCGTACGGGGACCTGACCGAGCGGGAGACGGAGGTGCTGGTCCTGATCGCGCAGGGCCTGTCGAACGCGGAGATGGCCGAGCGGCTGGTGGTGGCCGAGTCGACGATCAAGACCCATGTGAGCAGGGTGCTGGTGAAACTGGGCCTGCGGGACCGTACGCAGGCCGCGGTGTTCGCCTACGAGGCGCGGCTGGTGACACCGGGCTGACCGGCGAGTTCGCACCAGACGTACTTGCCCCGGTTGCCGAACCTGGAGAGGGGGTGCCACCCCCACACGTCCGCGCAGGCCCGGACCAGTCCGAGCCCCCGGCCGGCTTCGTCGTCGGTCAGGTCCGCCAACCGCTCGGGCGCCCGGGGTGGTTCGGGGTCGGCGTCCCAGGCCCCGATCCGCAAGGTGGTGCCCGACCAGCGCACCCGCAGCGCGGCAGGGCCCTTGGTGTGCAGCACGGCGTTGGTGACCAGCTCGGCGGCGAGCAGTTCGGCGACGTCGACGAGGCGGATCAGCCCGTGCATGGTGAGGATCAGACGGAGGGTGCGGCGGCTGATGGTGACGGCGCGGGGGTCGTTGGGGATGTAGAGGGAGTACTCCCAGGGCTCGTTTCCGGGCATGCGTCGGCTCCGTTCCGAAGAGGTGAGGAGAGGGAGGCGGCCTCCGGGCGGTGGCATTGCCGCACCCGCCATGGCAGGACGGAGCGGTGCGCTTCCGGTACCCCGGGGTTTCGCAGAGTGTGCGTCGCGTCACCGACGGTAGGGCAATAAATATTGCCCGCGCAACCGCCTGCCGTATTCTGACGCTCGAACGAGGCACGCCTACTTGAGGAGGGCGGGTGCCGCTGAGGAGTCACGCCACCGCACGGCAAGTGCGCCTGGGTACCGAGCTGAGGCGCTTGCGGGAGGCGGCCGGGCTGAAGGCGCGCGAGGCAGCGCAACTGCTGAACTCGACGTCGGCCCAGATCAGTCAGATGGAACTGGGTTTCGCGGGCGTCAGCGAAGAACGAGTGCGGCGGCTCGCGGCCCACTACGCGTGTACGGACGAAGCGTTGATCGACGCGCTCGTGGCGATGGCGACCGATCGCACGCGCGGCTGGTGGGAGGAGTACCGCGGGGTACTGCCGCCGGTGTTCCAAGACACCGCCGAAGCCGAGCATCACGCGACCTTCTTGCGGGAGGTCGTCATCACCCACGTACCAGGGCTGTTGCAAACCGCTGACTACGCTCGTGCGCTCTACACCTACGTTCATCCCGGCATGCCCGAGAGCGAGCTGGAACCTCGCGTGGAACACCGAATGAAGCGACGCGTTGTGATTGAGGGCGACAGTCCGACCTCGTACGAGACACTGATCCACGAGTGTGCTCTCCGCGTCCGCGTGGCTGACCGTGATGCCTCGCGCGCTCAACTCCAGCAGGTCCTCAGTCAGATCGAAGAGGGCCACGCCAATGTCCGGGTCATCCCGTTCGATCGGGACGGCTTCGGCGGTGCGGGGATTTCGATGATGTACGCGGGCGGCCCCCTGCCCAAGCTGGACACCGGTCTCCGGGACGCTCCTACAGGTGTCGCGTTCATCGATGCGGACGCACAACTGGAGCAGCTTCGGACACTGTTTCGTAGAATTCAGGACGCGTCGCTGGACTCTGTCGCGTCGCGGGACTTCATCCACCGCTTGACGAAGGAGCTGTGAGCCGAGCCATGACCGAGGCCCTGCGCTGGCGCAAGTCCACCTACTCGGGCGGCGGCGACGGCGACACCTGCGTCGAGATCGCTGCCCTGCCCACCCGTATAGCCATCCGCGACTCCAAAGCCCCCACCCGCGCAACACTCTCCGTCCCCGAACCCTCCTTCGCCGCGTTCATCGAGGCCGTGAAGCGGCATCCCTGGTCTGCCGGATGACGCATTCGGAGGGAGTTTCACCGGACGAAGAGCCGTAATGCGCTGGCGGAAGTCGACGTATTCCGGCGGCGGCGAGGGCAACACCTGTGTCGAGATCGCCGCCCTCACCGCCCGCATAGCCATCCGCGACTCCAAAGCCCCCGCCCGCGGCGCCCTCTCCGTCCCCGCCCCCTCCTTCGCCGCGTTCATCGAGGCCGTGAAGCGGAACCACCGGCCCGTCGGGTGACGCGCGCCCCGGAGGCAGATTCAGCGGGGGCGGGATGCGATGGTCAGGAGGTCGGCGGCCGGGCCGACCAGTGACCGGCCGGCCGGCCACACCGCGCGCAGGGAGCGGCGCAGCTCCACGCCCTCCACGCGCACGGGGACGAGGCGGCCGTCGGCGACATCGGTCCGTACCGCCAGCTCGCTGATCACCGCCGGACCGGTTCCGGCGATCACCGCGCCGCGCACGGCGGTGGCCGAGCCCAGTTCCAGGACCGGGCGGGCCTCCTCGGCCCCGGCCCGGCGCAGGGCCTGTTCCAGGGCGACCCGGGTCCCCGAACCCCGCTCGCGGACGACGAGCGGCGTGGCGGCCAGTTCCCGCGTGGTCAGCGGGGAGCGGCGCCGGGCCCAGGGGTGGGTGGGCGCGACCACGACGAGCAGCCGGTCGGTGGCCACCGTCCTGCTGTGCAGGCCCCGGGGTACACGCGGCGACTCGATGAACCCGATCTCGGCCTCGCCGCCGTGCAGCAGCTCGGGAACGTGCTCGCTGTTGGTCACGCGCAGGCCGACGTGCAGGTCCGGGTGGGTGGTGCAGAGTTCGCTGATCCACTCCGGGACCAGGTGCTCGGCCACGGTCATGCTCGCGGCGATCCGCAGCGTGGCGTCGAGCCGGCCGCGCTGGGCCTCGACGCTGGTCATCAGCGCGTCCAGTTCGTCGAGGACGCGCTGGGCCCGCCCGGCGACCACCTGCCCGTCGGCCGTCAGCCGGGACCCGCGCCGGGTGCGGTCGACGAGCGGCAGGCCCAGCCTGCGTTCCAGCGCCGAGAGCCGCTTGCTGGCGGACGGCTGGGTGATGCCCAGCTCCCCGGCGGCGCGGCCGAGGCTGCCCAGCTCTCCGACGAGCACCAGCAGCCGCAGCGACTCGACGTCCGGGGGAGCACTCATGGTCTCAGCATACGGACGGGATCGGTTCCAGTCAGTGGGCCCGGTCATTCCCACGGGCTATGACGTCCCGCTGAACCGTGGGCTACCGGCCTGGTCAGCGGCTGTCCACAGTGAAGATCATGAGACAGGTCAAGCAGGTGCCCGGGTTGCTGCTCGCGGTGGTCGTGGCCGCGGTGGCGACCGTGGCGGGCGGACGGTTCCCCGTCGTCGGGGGCCCGGTCTTCGGCGTCGTCATCGGCGTCCTGGTGGCCGCGGTGCGGCGTCCGGGCGCGCGGTTCCAGCCGGGGATCGCCACCGCGAGCCGGTTCGTCCTCCAGCTCGCGGTGGTCATCCTCGGGTGCCAGCTGTCACTGGGGCGGGTCGTGGAGGTCGGGGGCGGTTCCCTGCCGGTGATGGTGGGTTCGCTGGCCGCCTGCCTGGGGGCCGCGTACCTGGTGGGCCGCAGGCTGGGTATCGGCGGTGACCTGCGGACCCTCATCGGGGTGGGCACCGGGATCTGCGGGGCCTCCGCCATCGCGGCGGTCACCCCGGTCATCGGGGCCGCCGGCGCCGAGGTCGCCTACGCCATCTCGACGATCTTCCTCTTCAACATCGCGGCGGTGCTCCTCTTTCCGTTCCTCGGGCACCTGCTGGGGATGGGCCAGCACGCCTTCGGGCTGTTCGCGGGCACCGCGGTCAACGACATGTCCTCGGTGGTCGCCTCGGCCACCACCTACGGGGACGAGGCCGGGCAGTACGCGGTCGTCGTCAAGCTCACGCGGACCCTGCTCATCATTCCCGTCTGCCTGGGACTGGCCGCGCTGGCCAGGCGCCGCGCCGCGGCCACGGCGGCGGTCCCCGCCGAGCCGGCACAGGCGGATGCCCCGGCTCACCGGACTCCGGCGGCTGCCCCGGTTCCCCCGCCCCGGCCAGTCGCCCGCGTTCAGCCGGCTCATTCGGGTCAGGCGACCCGTCCGGCGCAGGCGGCCCACGCGACTCACCGGTCCCAGCACACCCCTGGCACCGCGCGTTCGAACGTCTTCGCGCTCGTGCCCTGGTTCCTCGTCGGGTTCCTGCTGACCGCCCTGGCCAACACCGTCGGGCTCGTCCCGGCCGCGGCGCACCACGGCCTGAACACGCTGTCCGTCTTCCTCATCACGGTGGCCCTCTCCGCGATCGGCCTGTCCACCGACCTCGGGGCCCTGCGCCGGGCAGGCCCCCGCCCGCTGCTCCTGGGGGCCGCCCTGTGGTGCGTGGTGACGGTCACCTCACTCTGCCTGCAGTTCCTCACCGGCTCCTGGTGAGCCCGGGCGCCCCCGCGGTTCCTCCCCGCGGGGGGTGGGCACGGGCCGGCCGGGCGGCCTATCGTCCGTCCATGACGGCTGTGTCCGACCTCGCGTTCGACCCGTGGGACCCGGCGTTCGTCGCCGACCCGTACCCCGCCTACGCCGAGCTGCGCGCCCGGGGCCGGGTGCTCTACTACGAGCCCAGCGACCAGTGGCTGGTCCCGCACCACGCGGACGTGTCGGCGCTGCTGCGGGACCGGCGGCTGGGCCGCACCTACCAGCACCGGTTCACGCACGAGGACTTCGGCCGGACCCCGCCCCCGCCGGAGCACGAACCGTTCCACGTCCTCAACGACCACGGCATGCTCGACCTGGAGCCGCCGGACCACACCCGGATCCGGCGCCTGGTCTCGAAGGCGTTCACCCCGCGGACGGTGGAGCGCCTGAAACCGTATGTCCACCGTCTGGCGGACGAACTCGTCGCCGCGCTCGTGGCCGCGGGCGGCGGCGACCTGCTGACGGAGGTCGCCGAACCGCTGCCGGTCGCGGTGATCGCGGAGATGCTGGGCATCCCGGAGCAGGACCGGGACCGGTTGCGGCCCTGGTCGGCCGACATCTGCGGGATGTACGAGCTGAATCCGTCGCGGGAGACGGCGGCGAAGGCGGTGCGGGCGTCGGTGGAGTTCTCGCAGTACCTCCGTGAGCTGATCGCGGTCCGCCGCGCCGAGCCGGGCGAGGACCTGGTCTCCGGGCTGATCGCGGCGCACGACGAGGGCGACCGGCTCACGGAGCAGGAGATGATCTCCACGGCCGTACTGCTCCTCAACGCCGGTCACGAGGCCACGGTGAACGCGACGGCCAACGGCTGGTGGGCCCTGTTCCGCCACCCGGACCAGCTGGCGGCCCTGCGCGCGGACCACTCCCTGGTCCCGTCCGCCGTCGAGGAACTGATGCGTTACGACACCCCGTTGCAGCTCTTCGAACGGTGGGTGCTGGACGAGATCGAGATCGACGGCACGACGATCCCTCGGGGCGCGGAGATCGCCCTGCTCTTCGGCTCGGCCAACCACGACCCGCAGGTGTTCACGGCGCCCGACCGCCTGGACCTCACCCGCGCCGACAACCCCCACATCTCCTTCAGCGCCGGAATCCACTACTGCATCGGCGCCCCCCTGGCCCGCATAGAACTGGCCGCCTCCATGACGGCCCTCCTGCAACAGGCCCCTACCCTGCGCCCGACGGCGGACCCGGAGCGCCGCCCGAACTTCGTGATGCGCGGCCTGAAGGGACTGGGCGTGGAGCTGGGCTGATCACCCGTTCGGCTGATCACTTGGAGGAACCGCCGCGCCGCTGATCAACTGCTCGGCAAGCTGGTGCACGCCTGCGGAGGGAGGCACCATGACGGTTATGGCAGAGCGCACGTCGCAGACGTCCCAGATGTCGGTGGAGGAGTTCGAGCGGATCGCCCGGTTCGCGGCCACGGAGACCGACGACGCCGTCAGGTTCGAGTTCATCGACGGACGGATCGGGGTCAGGAAGGTGACGAACGGCAGCCACGGTGAGATCGCCATGTGGTTGGCTTTCCGGTGCAAGGAGGCACGGCCCGACCTCACCCTCAACACAACGGGCCAGGGGTTGAAAGTCGAGGCGTACCGGAAGGGACGTGCCCGGCCCGACGGCGCGCTCGCGCCGGTGGGCTATTTCAACGGCCAGGGCGACTGGGCCGACCCGGACGGCGTGCTGATGGCGGTCGAGATCACGTCGTACGACTCGGACACCCACGACCGCGACCGGGTGGAGAAGCCCCGGGCATACGGTGCGGCGGGTATTCCGGTCTACCTGCTGATCGACCGTGACAGCCGCTCGGTCGTCGTGCACTCCGAGCCGGACCTCGAGGTCGGCTACCGGAGGACCCATGTGGTCGCTTTCGGCGACAAGGCCCTCCTCCCCGCGCCCGTCGGTATCGAACTCGACACCGAGGACCTGAAGCAGTACATGAACTGACGCGCCCGCCCTCAGCCCGCCAGATCCCGCCGCCGCACCCCCGCCAGTCCCGCGCCCACCAGCACCACCGCCACCCCGAGCAGCACCGTCACCGGTCCCCACCCCGGTTCGCCGCCCGGCAGCTTCGGGAGGTGGCCGTAGGGGGAGAGGTCCAGCACCGTGCGAGGGAGGTTCAGCGCCGGGCCGATCCAGCCGAGGAGCAGGACCGCACCGGCCACGCCCCACGCCGCCACGGCGCCGCGCGGAAGCAGGCCGTACAGGAGGACGGCGACGCCGCCGACCACCCACACCGCCGCCACCTGCACGAGACACGCGCCCAGCAGCGCGCCCGGCCGGTGGCCGTAACCGGCCGCGAGGCCGAGCCCGGCCAGCAGCATGAGCAGGGCCGAGCCGCCGAAGGCGATCACCAGGTGCCCGGCGGCCCACCGCAGCCGCCCCACCGCGCCCGCGAGCACCGGCTCCGCACGGCCCGAGCCCTCCTCGCCGCTCAGCCGCAGCACGGACGAGACGACGTACAGCGCGGCGACCAGGCCGAGGATCTGGGTCATCGAGGCGAGGAAGGCGTTCGCAAGGCCCGCATGGCCGCCCATCCGCTGGAAGATCTCGCGGGTCCGCTCGTTGCCGCCGACCAGGTCGGCCGCGCCGTTTGTCATCCCGCCGAAGACGACCCCGGCGAGCAGGAACCCGGTGCTCCAGCCGAGCAGGGAGCCCCGCTGCAGACACCAGGCCAGCGCGCCCGCGGTGCCGAGCCGTCCCGCGGCGGGCCCCGGCCGGGTGGGCAGGAAGCTCATGCCGAGGTCACGGCGTCCGGCGAGCAGGTGGGCGAGCAGGGTCAGCACGGCCGTCGCGGCGGCGAACAGGCCCAGCACCCACCAGCGTTCACCGGCGAAGGACCGCACATTCTCCAGCCAGCCGAGCGGGGACAGCCAGGTCAGCACCGACGAGCCTCCTCCGGCGCCCCCTGCCCCCGCGTCGCCCGCCGCGCGCAGCACGAAGGCCGCCCCGAGGACCGCCGCGGTCAGACCGCGGGCCAGCCGGGCGCTCTCCGTCAACTGGGCGACGACGGCGGCGACCGCGGCGAAGACCGCGCCGACGCCCGCCACACCGAGGCCGAGCGCCAGCGCGCCGGAGGTGCCCTGTCCGGTGAGGCCGACGGCGATCAGCACGGCCACGGCCGCGTTCGCGACGGCGGCCGTCAGCAGCGCGGCGGTGAGCGGCGCGCGACGGCCGACCATGCCGGACGACACCAGCTCCTGCCGTCCGCTCTCCTCCTCGTCCCGGGTGTGCCGGACGACGACGAGCAGGCCGGTGACGGCGGCCAGAACCCCGGCGTACACGCCGGCCCGCCAGGCCGTCAGCGCGCCCAGCGAATCGCCGAACACGGGGCCGACCAGGGCACGCAGCGAGCTGTTCGTGGCCATCTGCCGGACGAGACCCGCCCGGTCGGCGGGGGTGGCGTACAGGCTCTCGAGGGTGTGCGGCATGGAGAGGACCATCAGCGCGTTCACGGCGACCCAGACGGGGATCAGCACGCGGTCGCGGCGCAGCGCCAGCCGCAGCAGAGGTGCGGTGCCGGCCAGTGCGCGGGAGCCGCCCGCGCGTCCGGCGCGCACGCCGCCCGGCACGCCTGCCTGACGTGCGCCTCCCTGTCGTGCGCCTGCCCGTCGCGCGCCGGCCGGGGCGTTCATCGTGCGGCCTCGGCGGCCGACTTGGCGGACTCGGCCGACTCGGCGGCGTAGTGCCGCAGGAACAGCTCCTCCAGGGTAGGCGGCGTCGACGTCAGCGACCGGACGCCCGACTCGCTCAGTGAGCGCAGCACCGCGTTCAGCTTGGCGGTGTCCACCTGGAGCCGGACCCGGCTGCCCTGGCCGCCGAGGTCGTGGACGTCGAGGTCGTGGACGCCGGGCAGGTGGGCCAGTCCGTTCGGCGGGCCGGCGAGTTCGGCGCAGACGGTGGTGCGGGTCAGGTGGCGAAGGTCGGCGAGCGAGCCGCTCTCGACCGTACGGCCGGCCCGGATGATGCTCACCCGGTCACACAGCTGCTCGACCTCGCTGAGGATGTGGGAGGAGAGCAGGACCGTGCGGCCGCGGTCGCGTTCCTCGGCGACGCAGCGCTGGAAGACCTCCTCCATCAGCGGGTCGAGGCCGGAGGTCGGCTCGTCCAGGATCAGCAGGTCGACGTCGGAGGCGAAGGCGGCGACGAGAGCGACCTTCTGCCGGTTGCCCTTGGAGTAGGTGCGGCCCTTCTTCGTGGGGTCCAGTTCGAAGCGTTCGACGAGTTCGGCGCGGCGCCGCGCGTCGAGACCTCCGCGCAGCCTGCCGTACAGGTCGATGACCTCGCCTCCGGAGAGGTTGCGCCACAGGGTCACGTCCCCGGGGACGTACGCGATCCGGCGGTGTGCCTCGACCGCGTCGGCCCACGGGTCGCGGCCCAGCACGCGCGCGGTGCCCGCGTCCGCGCGCAGCAGGCCGAGCAGGACGCGGATGGTGGTGGACTTGCCTGCGCCGTTGGGTCCGAGGAAGCCGTGCACCTCGCCTGCAGCGACGGTCAGGTCGAGGCCGTTCAAGGCGGGGGTCCGGCCGAACGTCTTGTGCAGTGCGGACACCTCGACGGCGGGGTCGGCCGCCGGGCGGTGAGCGCCGTGGGCTTTCGTCATGCTTCGGAAAGTACGCTTCTTTCAGAAACTTGTGAAGTTAAGGAAGCGCATAAACTTGGAGCGGCCGTGGCGCAGGGGCCGGTCAGGGGAGTCAGGGGAGATGGTGCGGACATGACGGACGGGACGCCGGAGACGGACCGTGACTCCGAGGCGGTCTCGAAGTTCGTGGAGAGCTTCGCGGCGCAGCTGGTGGAGGCGGGGATGGCCCGGATGCCGGCCCGCGTCTTCGCCGCGCTGCTGGCCTCCGACAGCGGCACCCTCACCTCCGCCGAGCTGGGCGAGCGGTTGCGGATCAGCCCGGCTGCCGTCTCCGGAGCGGTGCGCTACCTGGCGCAGGTGCACATGGTCTCGCGCGAGCGTGAGCCCGGTTCGCGCCGCGAGCGCTACCGCGTCCACGCCGACCAGTGGTACGAGGCGCTCACCAGCCGCGAGGCGGTCATCAAACGCTGGGAGCACGCGCTGCGCGAGGGCGTCGACAGCCTGGGCCCCGGCACTCCCGCCGGCCGCCGACTTGCCGAGACCCTGGCCTTCTTCGAGTTCATCGACGGCGAGATCGCCGCGATGATGACCCGCTGGCGCACCCACCGGGAACGGTTGTTCGGGTGATTGCGACCGCGAGGAAGTTCCCTTTAGGCGCCCTGCGGCTGCTGCGCCCTCGACACCAGCGGGGCACCGACGGCTTCCGGCCGCCGCAGGCTCAGGCCTGCGCGGGCACCACCAGCCCCCAGGCCCCCTCCCGCACCGTCCACGTCCGCGTCCGCACCGGTCCGGACACCACCGCGTCCGCCCGGTAGCGGAAGTGCGCCCCCGAAACGGTGACCGTGCGCCCCTCGGCCAGCAGCGGCGAGGCCTCCGCGCCGGGTCCCGACAGCGGACGGACCTCCACCTCGGCCATCCCCCGGGCGCCCGGGACGACCGACACCGCCTCCACCGGCTGGTCCAGGTCCACCACGGCCACCCCGTCGACCTCCACCCGCAGCCGCGAGGGCGCGGGCGCCGTGTCGGTCGCCGTCCGGGGCGGGCGGGCCACCAGGGTCCGTACCAGCGACTGGCAGGTCCGCAGCCAGTCGCGGCCCGCGCCCGCGCCCCCGCCCAACGGCGTCGCGGACCCCGCCCCCGCCGCCGCGTCGAGCGCCGTGCCGTCCGGCGGAGCGTCCCCGAGGTCGAGGGGCGGGATGTGCAGTGCGCCCAGCACCACCCCGTCGCTGTCGTCGACGAGCAGGTCCAGACGGCGTACGGCCCCGTCGAGCACCGCGCGCGCCGCCGCCACCGGCCCCGTCGGCACGCCCAGCGAACGGGCCAGGTGCATGACACCCCCGACCGGTACGACGGACAGCACACATCCGGCCAGCTCCCGCCTGCGGTGCAGTACGGTCACCGCCCGCAGCAGCGCGTGGTCGTCACCGACCACCACCGGTCGCCGCGAGCCGCGCCGCGCCAGCGCGCGGGCGAACTCCTCCGGGCCGTCCGGCAGGCACACCTTCGTGGCCGCACCCGCGCTGAGCACGTCTTTCGCGATCCGTACGGACTCCCCGTCGGTCCGCCGGGCGCCCGGGTCGATGACCACCAGCAGCGGATCGGACGTCGGATAGGTCGCCACCTCGGTCCTGCCTCGCTTCCTCGGGTAGCATCTTTGTGCAAGAGCCCCTTGCGCTATTGCGCCAGGGGCTTCGTCTATTCCGGGGCATCCGGTCCGACGGGTGTGCGACCGACGAGGGTCGCACGGTGTACGCGGCGGTGAACCCGCGTACGCCCCTGACCTTGGACATGCCCCGCCCGGAAGGGGTGTACGCGCGTGCCCGCACTTGTGCTGCTCGGTGCTCAGTGGGGTGACGAGGGCAAGGGAAAGGCCACCGACCTGCTCGGTGGCTCCGTGGACTATGTGGTGCGTTACCAGGGCGGCAACAATGCCGGCCACACGGTCGTCGTCGGCGACCAGAAGTATGCACTGCACCTCCTCCCTTCCGGAATCCTGTCGCCCGGTTGTACGCCCGTCATCGGAAACGGCGTCGTCGTCGACCCGTCGGTCCTGCTCTCCGAGCTGAGCGGTCTGAACGAGCGCGGCGTCGACACGTCGAAGCTCCTGCTCAGCGGAAACGCGCACATCATCACGCCGTACAACGTGACCGTCGACAAGGTGACGGAACGCTTCCTCGGCAAGCGCAAGATCGGCACCACCGGCCGCGGCATCGGCCCGACCTACGCGGACAAGATCAACCGCGTCGGCATCCGCGTCCAGGACCTGTACGACCAGTCGATCCTGACGCAGAAGGTCGAGGCGGCCCTCGACGTCAAGAACCAGATCCTCACCAAGCTCTACAACCGGCGCGCCATCGCCGTGGACCAGGTGGTCGAGGAGCTGCTGGGCTACGCCGAGCAGATCAAGCCGTACGTGGCCGACACGGTGCTGGTCCTCAACCAGGCGCTGGAGCAGGACAAGGTGGTCCTCTTCGAGGGCGGCCAGGGCACGCTGCTGGACATCGACCACGGCACGTACCCCTTCGTGACCTCCTCCAACCCGACCGCGGGCGGTGCCTGCACCGGCGCCGGCGTGGGCCCGACGAAGATCAGCCGGGTCATCGGCATCCTCAAGGCCTACACGACCCGCGTCGGCTCCGGCCCGTTCCCGACCGAGCTGTTCGACGAGGACGGCGAGGCGCTGCGGCGCATCGGCGGCGAGCGCGGCGTCACCACCGGCCGTGACCGCCGCTGCGGCTGGTTCGACGCGGTGATCGCCCGCTACGCCACCCGCGTCAACGGCCTGACCGACTTCTTCCTCACCAAGCTCGACGTCCTCACCGGCTGGGAGCGCATCCCGGTCTGTGTCGCCTACGAGATCGACGGCAAGCGCGTCGAGGAACTGCCCTACTCCCAGAGCGACTTCCACCACGCCAAGCCGGTCTACGAGTACCTCCCCGGCTGGCAGGAGGACATCACGAAGGCCAAGACCTTCGCCGACCTGCCGAAGAACGCCCAGGCCTACGTGAAGGCCCTGGAGGAGATGTCCGGCGCCCCGATCTCCGCGATCGGCGTGGGCCCGGGCCGGGACGAGACGATCGAGATCAACTCGTTCATCTGACCGTTCGTCCGACCGTTCGACGGCGGCCGTCGCCCTCGCGCGACGGCCGCCGTCGGCGTGAGGCCGGTCGCGGCCGTCCGGCATGAGCCGGACGAGCGGCGCTAGCTGAACACGATCATCGACCCCTGCGCCAGGCTCCGCGTCGCCGCCGCGTGCAGGCCGAGCCAGACGTGGCGTTCGCGGGCGAAGGGGCTCGGGTCGTAGGGGGCCGGGGCCGCGGGCTGTTCCAGTTCGGTGGGGCCGGGGGGCGGCGCCGGGGGCGCCGGGGGGTTGGCCGGGTCGATGCCGAGGGCCGGGGCCACCTGCTCCAGTTCCCGCAGCAGTGCCTGGGAGGAGCCCAGCGGGCCGCCGCCGGCGAGGAGTTCGTCGTTGGACAGGGGGTGCGGGAAGTCCACGGGGACGTAGGCGCCCGCGTGGTCGTAGTGCCAGACCAGGTGGGACTGCTGGGCCGTCGACTCGAACATCTCCAGCAACTGCTCGTAGTCGCCGCCCAGTTCGTCGACCGGGGTGAGCGGGAGGCCGCAGAGCTGGAGCAGGTGGGCGCGGCGCAGGAAGTGCAGCGCGTCGTAGTCGAAGCCGGCCACCGGCGCGACGTCCCCGGACAGGCCCGGCATGTACTGGTACACCGGCACCGGCGGGAGCGCGTTGTCCGCCAGCACCTTGTTGTACTGCGCGAGTTCCTCGGCGAACGGGTTGCCGGGGGTGTGGCACAACACGTCCACGAGCGGTACCAGCCACAGGTCACAGGCCAAAGAGGACTCCTCACTCAGCGTGAAGCACACGGGAAGCACGGTGGTCAACGAGGGTAGTCGGTGCGGCGCGGGTCGGCTCCCCCCGTGCAGGTCCCATACCCACCCCCCGCGCGTCCACCGCCCGGTTCACCCGGCGGAGAGCCGCTCCACCAGAGCCAGGGCGTGGGTGTTGTAGGCGGCGACGAGCGCGCGGGCCGCGGGGATGTCGCGTTGCACCAGGGCGTCGACGAGTTCGGTGTGGCCGCACCACAGGACACCGCGCAGGTCGCCGAGCCGGCGCAGGTGCTGCACCGCGCACACCCACGACTGCACCCGCAGCCGGTGCAGGAAGTCGCCGAGGTGCGCGTTGCCGTACAGGGCGCTCAGCTCGCGCCAGAACCGCAGGTCGTAGCCGATCAGCACCGTCAGGTCGCCCGCGGCGGCCGCGCGTCGGGCCTCCTCGCCGCGCCGGCGCACCCCGGCGAGCACGGCCGCCGTGCGCGGGCCCGGAACCTCCCGCAGGAACGCCTGCGCGCGGGCGCTCAGGCCGGACCCGCCCCCCGCGCCGGCCCCGTCTCCCGCGCCGCCGTCACCGTCTCCCGCGCCCCCACCGTGCCGGGCGCCGCTCGCGGCGGCGAGGGTGCGGAACATGCTGTCGGTGACCAGGGCACGGGCCTCGATCATCTCCCGGAAGTCGGCCGCGGAGTACTCGCGTACCCGGAAGCCGCGGTGCTGGTCGGCCTCCAGCAGGCCCTGCGCGGACAGGTCCACCAGCGCCTCGCGCACCGGGGTCGCGGACACGCCGTACTGCTCGGCTATCTCCTTGACCGTGAACTCCCGCCCCGGCTGCAGCCGCCCGGCCAGCACCTCGTCCCGGAGCGCGTCCGCGATCTGCTGGCGCAGGGTGCTGCGCGTCACGGCTCCGGTGCCGCTGATGCCGGGCATGGTCGGGGCGTCTCCCTCACGCGGGCGGTGGCGTACGCGTACATCTGCTCGTACGTCGTGCTCGTACGCCTGTCTGCTCATGCACTCGTACGGGTGGATGTGTACGAGCACGCCACCTTACGCGTTCGGGTTGCGCGGGTTCCTCACCGCTCCGTGTGCTCGTCGGCCACGGACAGCGCCGCGTCCAGGGCCGCCAGGCCCTCCTTCAGCTCGGCCTCGGTCACGGTGCAGGGCGGGACGACGTGCGTCCGGTTCATGTTGATGAAGGGCCACAGGCCGTGGGCCTTGGCGGCGGCGCCGAAGGCCGCCATCGGCGCGTTCGCCTCGCCGGCCGCGTTGTAGGGCACCAGCGGTTCGCGGGTCTCGCGGTTCTTCACCAGCTCCAGCGCCCAGAACATGCCGACACCGCGCACGTCGCCGACGCTCGGGTGCCGCTCGGCCAGTTCGCGCAGGCCCGGTTCCACGACCTCGGCCCCGAGCCGCTTCGCGTTCTCCACGATGCCCTCCTCGGCCATCACGCCGATCGTCGCGACGGCCGCCGCGCAGGCCAGCGGATGCCCGGAGTACGTCAGACCGCCGGGGTAGGGCCGCTTGCCGAACGTCTGTGCGATCTCGCCGGAGATCGCCACACCGCCCAGCGGCACGTACCCCGAGTTCACGCCCTTGGCGAAGGTCATCAGGTCCGGCACGACGCCCGACAGGTCCGCCGCGAACCACTCACCGGTCCGCCCGAAGCCGGCCATCACCTCGTCGAGGACGAACACGATCCCGTACTTGTCGCACAGCTCCCGCACCCCGGCGAGGTAGCCGGGCGGCGGCACCATGATCCCGGCCGTGCCCGGGATGGTCTCCAGGATGACCGCGGCGACGGTCGAGGGCCCCTCGAAGGCGATCGTCGTCTCCAGGTGCTCCAGGGCCCGTGCGCACTCCTGCTCCTGCGTCTCGGCGTAGAAGCGGGAGCGGTAGAGGAAGGGCGCCCAGAAGTGCACGACCCCGGCCGCGCCCTCGTCGGAGGCCCAGCGGCGCGGGTCACCGGTGATGTTCACGGCCTGCTGGGTGCCGCCGTGGTACGACCGGTACGCCGACAGCACCTTCGGCCGCCCGGTGTGCAGCCGCGCCATCCGCACCGCGTGCTCGACCGCGTCGGCGCCGCCGTTGGTGAAGAAGATCTTGTCCAGGTCGCCGGGGGTCCGCTCGGCGATCAGCCGCGCCGCCTCCGAGCGGGCCTCGACGGCGAAGGCGGGAGCGAAGGTGGCCATGGTCGCGGCCTGCTCCTGGATCGCGGCGACGACCTTGGGGTGCTGGTAGCCGATGTTGGTGAAGACGAGCCCGCTGGCGAAGTCGAGGTAGCGCCTGCCGTCGTAGTCCCAGAAGTACGACCCTTCGGCACCGGCCACCGCCGGCGGGTCGATCAGGTCCTGCGCGGACCAGGAGTGGAACACGTGCGCGCGGTCGGCGGCCTTCACGGCGGCACCGGCCTCGGGGTCCGGCTGCGGGGTCCGGCGGGCGGGGGAGGGCTGAGGGGTCATACGGCGAGCGTAGAGGGGCGCGCGGTGGAGCCGGTATCGGCGCCCTGTCTGCGGGAGCGGGGAATTGACGACAGGTTGTCGACGCCATGGCGCGGGCGGCGGGCGCCGGTGGACCGCGGCCGTCGCGCCGGCGGCTGTTACGGAACCGTAGACAGCCGCCCGCTGTCCGCCCCGGGCCGCCGCACTATCCTCGGGCTGACGTGCAGGGGGCAGCGGGGGACTTCGGGGAGGCGGTTGGGCCATGGACAGGCTCGGGCCCGGCGATCCGCGGGAGATCGGCGCGTACCGGCTGCTGGCGCGGCTCGGTGCCGGCGGCATGGGGCAGGTGTACCTGGCCCGCTCGGACCGGGGACGTACGGCCGCCGTGAAGGTGGTGCGGCAGGATCTGGCGCAGCGGGAGGAGTTCCGGGCCCGCTTCCGCCAGGAGGTACGGGCCGCGCGCCGGGTCGGCGGGACCTGGACCGCACCCGTGCTGGACGCGGACACCGAGGCCGCCGTGCCGTGGGTCGCCACCGGGTACGTCGCCGGGCCCAGCCTCCAGCGGATCGTCGGCCACGACCACGGCCCGCTGCCCGAGCGGTCGGTGCGCGTCCTCGCCGCCGGTCTCGCCGCCGCGCTCAGGGACATCCACGCGGCCGGCCTCGTGCACCGCGACCTCAAGCCGTCCAACGTGCTCGTCACCATCGACGGGCCGCGCGTCATCGACTTCGGTATCGCACGGGCCCTGGAGACCGTCATGGACGGCGGGCTCACCCGGACCGGGGCACTGGTCGGCTCGCCCGGTTTCATGGCGCCCGAGCAGGTGCGCGGCGACCGGCTCACGCCCGCGTGCGACGTCTTCTGCCTCGGTTCCGTGCTCGCCTACGCGGCGACCGGCACGCTCCCCTTCGGCACCGCCGACAGCGGGGGGCACGCGCTGATGTTCCGCATCGCCCAGGAGGAACCCGACCTGGAGGCGCTGCCGGAGGGCATCGTCGACCTGGTCCGCGCCTGCCTGCGGAAGGACCCGGCGGCCCGGCCCTCGCCGGAGCAGATCATCCGGAGCACCGGTGCCGGGGACACGGTGGGCGACGGGCGGTTCCGCGACCCGTGGCTGCCGAGCGCCCTGGTGGCCCAGCTCGGACGGCACGCGGTGCGGCTGCTGGACGCGGAGCACCCCGAGGGTCCGGGGGGCGCGGCGGAGACGGCGCCCGGGGCGGCGCGGGACGACGTCACCGTGCCCGCCGCCGCTGCGTCCCGGGGGCCCTCCCCGCAGCGGCCGAAGGGGCCCGGGCAGCCGGAGCAGTCCGAGCAGCCGGAGGGCCGGGAGCATCCCGCGCACGCCGGGAACCGGCCGGGCCGGGCGGACCCGGAACCCGCCCCGGAGGCAGGGCCCGCAACGGTCCCCGTGTCCGGCGCCGCCGCATCCGCCCTGCCGCCGCCCCGGCAGCCCGGCGACCGGGACCGGACAGCGGCGGACCGGCCGCCGACCGTGGTCGCCGGCCGGACACCCCCGCAGGGGGCCGCCCCCGCACGCCCTGCGCCCGAGCGGCCGACGCCCGCACACCCGGGACACGGAACCGGGCAGCACGGTCAGGCCGACGGCGGCCCGGTGCCCGCAGTGCCCGTCGCAGGGGCCCATCACCCGCCCGGCGCCCTCGGCGCGACCCCGCCGTACGGGCACTCGCCGTACGGCCCGGGGTACGGGCACCCGCCGTCCCCTCACACGCCCTACGACCCCGCGTCCCACGGGCACCCGTTCCCCGGCACCGGCCCGCTTCAGGAGCAGCGCGCGCCGCGCGGCGGCAGTACGTCCACCGCGGCGCTCCTCGCCGTCGCGCTGGTGGTCGCGCTCGGCGCGGGCGGCTCGGTCTACGCCGTGATGCGCGGCGGCCACGACGACCGCGGCGGGCCCGGCCCGTCCCCGACGCTCACCACGACCGGCCCCGGCCCGTCCCCCACGGAGTCCGGGTCCGGCTCGGCCGCCCCCTCGGACGGTGCGGTCCCGGCGGGGTACCTCGGCACCTGGAAGTCGTCCATCGACAGCGCGCTCGGCGCGCACCCCCGGCGGCTCACCATCAGGCAGGGCCGGGTCGGGGACTCCGTGTTCACCCTGGTCGCCGACGGTCCCACCGAGTCCGGCGGCACGTACCACTGCGTGTTCGAGGCCCGGCTCACCGGGCAGCCGGGCGCCGGCGGCCCGCTGGAGATCGGCCCCTCGACGGTCGCGGCCGGGCCGGGCAGTGCGTGCAAGCCGGGCGCGGCCACCCAGATCGTCCTGCTGCCGGACGGCGGCCTCCAGCGCATCAACAAGGACAGCGGCGAACGGCTGACGTACGACAAGGCGGGCGGCTGACGGACGGCACGACCACGGCCGAGGGACTGCACGACCACGGCCGACGGACGAGACGGTGGGCGGCTGACGGCTGACGGGCGAGACGGTGGGCGGCTGACGTATGGCAAGGCGGGTGGCTGACGGGCGACCGGGCCGCTCGGCCGGTGTCCGCGTACGGCACCCGTGCCGGCGAACGTCCCCTCACCGCGGTTCCGGTGGCCGCTGCCGGGGCATGTTCGGCCGCGTCCCGCCCGGCGGCAGCGGAAGGCGGCCCGGCCCGGCGCCGCCCGCCTCGGGCCGTCCGCCGCCCGGCACCGCCGACTGGAGCCCCATCGGCGCCGCCCCGACGCGGAACTCCACCATCCAGCCGGCCGTCTCGGTGCGCACCAGTTCGGTCACGTCCTCCGAGAACCGCCGCAGCACCCCCAGGCACCGCTCGGCGGCCTCGCCCGCCGTGCCCTCGGCCGGGCCCAGCACCTCCCGCACGCTCTCGCAGGCCCAGTCGAACTGCAGCATCTGCAGGCGTCGCTGCACGGCCTGGGCGGTCGCCACGTCCCGCATCCATCCCGAGGTCACCCCGAAGTACCGGTCGGCCCCGACGCACGCCACCGACAGCAGCAGCGCCAGGTACCCCCACGGCGCCGCCCCGCCGAGCACCCCGGTCAGGTCGAGCAGCGGCAGCGCCGCCCCGGCCAGCGCCCCCGCCGCGGCCCCGCACCGCAGCACCCGGGCCCCGCGCCGCTTCCACACCCGCTCCGCGAGGTACCAGGCCGCGGTCTGCAGGGCGCCGCGTTCCACCCACCGGTACAGCTCGTCCAGCCGCTGGGCGGGATCGCCCCAGTCACCGAGCGGCAGCGCCCGGCCGGTCAGGTCCCCCGGCCGCAGCCCGGCCGCACCGTCGCCCCGCCCGCCCCGAGGCGGACGCTCGGGCTGCATCTCCGGCTGACCCACCCGGCACTCCCTACTGATCACGTTCTGTGATGCTCCGCCGACCGCTTTCTGATCATTCCGATCACGGGCTGTGACGCCGGCTGACACGCCGGACCCCTTCCTACCCTCCAACGGGTGGCGGAGAGGAGGGAAGCACCGCTTTTCCGCCCGGAAGAGGGGCTTGATCAGGTATAGGGCTCACCCGGGACTCACTCGAAAGAGTGGCGGGGCGCCGCCCGCCCGGAGCACGTAGGCTCGTGCCAGCGGGGAATCGCCGGACGCGCCGGCGGACGGACCCCGCCCGGACGCCCGGAGCACCCTCCGGGGCGCCCGGACATGCCGTACGAAAGCAGGAGCTGATCGTGATTCCCGGTGGTGGCCAGCCCAACATGCAGCAGCTGCTCCAGCAGGCCCAGAAGATGCAGCAGGACCTGGCGCGGGCCCAGGAGGAACTGGCGCAGACCGAGGTCGACGGGCAGGCGGGCGGCGGCCTGGTGAAGGCCACCGTCACCGGCGCCGGCGAGCTGCGCGCCCTGAAGATCGACCCGAAGGCCGTGGACCCCGAGGACACCGAGACCCTCGCGGACCTGGTCGTCGCCGCCGTCCAGGCGGCCAACGAGAACGCCCAGACCCTCCAGCAGCAGAAGCTCGGCCCGCTCGCCCAGGGTCTCGGCGGCGGCAGCGGCATCCCCGGACTGCCTTTCTAGGCGGCCCGCGGGCAACTACGGTACGTACCTAAGCACCACTCAGGAAGGACGGCTGTCCGGTGTACGAAGGCGTGGTCCAGGACCTCATCGACGAACTGGGGCGGCTGCCCGGCGTCGGTCCCAAGAGCGCGCAGCGGATCGCCTTCCACATCCTGCAGGCGGAACCGGCCGACGTGCGGCGCCTGGCCCAGGCCCTGACGGAGGTGAAGGCGAAGGTCCGCTTCTGCGCCGTCTGCGGCAACGTGGCGCAGGAGGAGCTGTGCGGCATCTGCCGCGACAGCCGCCGCGACCCCGCCGTCATCTGCGTCGTCGAGGAGCCCAAGGACGTCGTCGCGATCGAGCGGACGCGGGAGTTCCGCGGCCGTTACCACGTCCTCGGCGGGGCGATCAGCCCGATCGAGGGCGTGGGCCCCGACGACCTGCGCATCCGGGAACTGCTGGCCCGCCTCGCGGACGGCACGGTCACGGAACTCATCCTGGCCACGGACCCGAACCTGGAGGGCGAGGCGACGGCGACGTACCTCGCCCGCATGATCAAGCCCATGGGCCTGAAGGTCACCCGCCTGGCCAGCGGCCTCCCGGTGGGCGGCGACCTGGAATACGCGGACGAGGTCACCCTCGGCCGCGCCTTCGAGGGGAGACGACTCCTAGATGTCTGACGCCACGCTGCACGCGACCAGCCAGAACCCCGACGACTTCGCGGTCCAGATCGCCGACCAGATCGAGAGCTTCCTGGTCGCCGTCACCGAGGTCGCCAAGGGCGACGAACCGGACTCCGCGGTGCCCTTCCTCCTCCTGGAGGTGTCCCAGCTCCTGCTGGCCGGCGGCCGGCTCGGCGCGCACGAGGACATCGTCCCCGACGAGCGCTACGAGCCCGACCCGGGCCCCGAGCAGGACGTGGACATCCTCCGCGAGAACCTGGCCCGCCTGCTGGAGCCCATCGACGTCTACTCCGAGGTCTTCGACCCCTACGAGCCGCGCCGCGCCCCGGTCCCCGCCCGGATCTCCGACGACCTCGCCGACGTCGTCACGGACCTGCGCCACGGCATGGCCCACTACCGGGCGGGCCGCACCACGGAAGCGCTGTGGTGGTGGCAGTTCTCCTACTTCTCCAACTGGGGAGGCACCGCGTCGGCGGCCCTGCGCGCCCTGCAGTCGCTGGTCGCCCACGTCCGCCTCAACCAGCCGCTGGAAGAACTCGACGGCCTCGACACCGACCAGGGCATGGGCGACGAGACCCTGGAGTTCGAGGCGGGCCAGGTCATGGCGGAGGAGATCGGCGGACCGCTGGGGCTCGGCCGCGCCCAGTGACGCCCGCCGCGCGGCGGCCGGCGAGGACCCGCCCGGCGGCTTGCGCCCCGCCGCCCGGGAGACGGGCGCGGCTGTGACGCCGCCCACGTTTCGCGTGCGGGTCCGCGCCCTGGGCATGAGCCGTCCTGGTAAGCGGGCGCCGGGGGTCTCAGCATGCGGTATCGCAGAGGGGAAATTCGGACGCTCGATAGACTGAGTCGACCGCACTGCACAGGCGCAGGTGCGACAGACACGGACTGAGCGAGGAGCGCACGTGGGCCTTGTCGTGCAGAAGTACGGAGGCTCCTCCGTAGCCGATGCCGAGGGCATCAAGCGCGTCGCCAAGCGGATCGTGGAAGCCAAGAAGAACGGCAACCAGGTGGTTGTCGTGGTCTCCGCGATGGGCGACACGACGGACGAGCTGATCGATCTCGCCGAGCAGGTATCCCCGATGCCTGCCGGCCGGGAGTTCGACATGCTGCTGACCGCCGGGGAGCGGATCTCCATGGCGCTGCTGGCCATGGCGATCAAGAACCTGGGCCACGAGGCCCAGTCCTTCACGGGCAGCCAGGCAGGTGTCATCACCGACTCGGTCCACAACAAAGCCCGGATCATCGATGTCACCCCGGGCCGCATCCGGACCGCGCTGGACGAGGGCAACATCGCCATCGTGGCCGGTTTCCAGGGTGTGAGCCAGGACAAGAAGGACATCACCACGCTGGGGCGCGGCGGGTCCGACACCACGGCCGTGGCGCTGGCCGCCGCCCTCGACGCCGAGGTCTGTGAGATCTACACCGACGTGGACGGCGTGTTCACCGCCGACCCGCGCGTGGTGAAGAAGGCCCGGAAGATCGAGTGGATCTCGTTCGAGGACATGCTCGAACTGGCCGCCTCCGGGTCCAAGGTGCTGCTCCACCGCTGTGTGGAGTACGCCCGCCGGTACAACATCCCGATCCACGTCCGTTCCTCCTTCAGCGGGCTGCAGGGCACGTGGGTCAGCAGCGAGCCGATTCGGCAGCCGAGTGAGCAAGGGGAACAGCAGGTGGAGCAGGCCATCATCTCCGGTGTCGCGCACGACACCTCCGAGGCCAAGATCACGGTCGTCGGCGTCCCGGACAAGCCCGGCGAGGCCGCCTCCATCTTCCGTACGATCGCCGATGCCGAGATCAACATCGACATGGTCGTGCAGAACGTGTCCGCCGCCTCCACCGGCCTGACGGACATCTCCTTCACGCTGCCCAAGGCCGAGGGCCGCAAGGCCATCGACGCGCTGGAGAAGAACCGTCCCGGCATCGGCTTCGACTCGCTGCGCTACGACGACCAGATCGGCAAGATCTCCCTGGTCGGCGCGGGGATGAAGACCAACCCGGGCGTCACGGCCGACTTCTTCACCGCGCTGTCCGACGCGGGCGTGAACATCGAGCTGATCTCGACGTCCGAGATCCGTATCTCGGTGGTCACCCGCAAGGACGACGTGGCGGAGGCCGTACGCGCGGTGCACACCGCCTTCGGGCTCGACTCCGACAGCGACGAGGCCGTCGTCTACGGCGGCACCGGTCGATGACCGTCCACCGCCGGGACCCCCGGCACGGAGGCGTACGACGATGACCGACCGACCGACGCTCGCGGTCGTGGGAGCGACCGGGGCCGTCGGCACGGTCCTGCTCCGGATCCTGTCCCAGCGCGCGGACGTCTGGGGCGAGATCCGCCTCATCGCCTCCCCGCGCTCGGCCGGCCGCAAGCTGACCGCGCGCGGCGAGGAGGTCGAGGTCCTCCCGCTCACCGAGGACGCCTTCGACGGGGTGGACATCGCCCTGTTCGACGTCCCCGGCGAGGTCGCCGCCCGGTGGGTGCCGGCGGCCGCCGCCCGCGGCGCGGTCGTCGTGGACAACTCCGGTGCCTTCCGCGCCGACCCCGAGGTGCCGCTCGTCGTTCCCGAGGTCAACGCGCACGCCGTACGGCGCCGCCCGCGCTCCGTCGTCGCCAGCCCCGACTGCACCACGCTGACCATGATCGTGGCCCTGGGCGCGCTGCACGCCGAGTTCGGGCTGCGCGAGCTGGTCGTCTCCTCGTACCAGGCGGTGAGCCAGGCCGGGCAGGAGGGCGTGCGGACGCTGCGCCGCCAGTTGTCCCTGGTCGCCGGCACGGAGCTGGGGACCGGGCCCGGCGACGTACGGCGGGCCGTCGGGGACGACACCGGACCCTTCCCGGAGCCGGTCGCGCTGAACGTGGTGCCGTGGACCGGGGAGCTGTGCGACGACGGCTGGTCCTCCCAGGAGATGACGCTGCGGGACGAGTCCCGCAGGATCCTCGGCCTGCCGCAGCTGCCGGTCGCCGTCACCTGCGTACGCGTCCCGGTGATCACCACCCACTCCCTCACCGTGCACGCCCGCTTCGAGGGCGAGGTCACCGTCGACAGGGCCCGCGAGATCATCGCCACCGCTCCCGGGGTGGTCCTCTGCGACGACCCGGCCGCGGGCGAGTTCCCCACGCCCGCCGACGTGGTCGGCACCGACCCCACCTGGGTCGGCCGGGTGCGGCGCGCGCTCGACGACCCCACGGCGCTCGAACTCTTCGTCTGCGGCGACAACCAGCGCAAGGGCGCCGCGCTCAACATGGCGCAGATCGCCGAACTGGTGGCCGCCGAGACGGAGGTGGCCGCTCCGGCCGGGAAGTGAACTCCGGGCGACATCCGGTCCTCACCCGGAGAAAAGTCCTGGCCAGAGGCGGCCTCCTTTGTAGGATCTGTGTAAGAGGTGTGGACCACACAGTGATCCGCGCCACTTGATCCGTGCTGCCTCGGCGTCCGAAGATCTTCCCTCCCGCCCTGCGCAACCGCGCGCAGGGCGGCAGGCGTCTTTGCGGGCGCCTGCCGGGGGCGTGGGGACGCCGAGGGGCGTGGGGACGCCCCGGTCGCTTCGCGGGATGCCGCGACAAAGGGAAGAGCGGGACGCATGAGGGCATGTGGGGCACCGGCTGTTGTGCTGCCTGACGCGGGAACGTCGTCGGACGCGCCGGCGGGCCCGCCCGGCGCGAAAGTGACGTCCGGCGCGTACAACCCCCGAGGGGGCAGGCGTGTCCAACTGGCGTGGCAGAGGTTCTCGACTTCAGTGCGGCGACCCGCGGCGCCGCTCTGCGGCCGCCCCGCGCGGCGCTCCGACCGCGTGGACCCGGGCTCCCCGGCGGGTCCGGGCCGTCCGGTGTGCCCGGCCCGGCCGGTGGCATGCCGGTGATCGCCCCCATGCCCGCCGCGCGGCCCGCCCGCATACCGAACCAGCGTGAAGCCGCCGACGACACCGTCGCGGCCGGCACCACCGTCGATCTCCTCACCGAGACCTACCGCGCGCACTACCGCTCCCTGCTGGGCCTGGCGGCGCTCCTCCTCGACGACACGGCCTCCTGCGAGGACGTCGTCCAGGAGGCGTTCATCCGCGTCCACTCCGCGCGCAAACGCGTCCGCGACCCGCAGAAGACGCTCGCCTACCTGCGTCAGACGGTCGTCAACCTCTCCCGTTCGGCGCTGCGCCGCCGCATCCTCGGCCTGAAGCTGCTGTCCAAGCCGATGCCGGACATGGCCAGCGCGGAGGAGGGCGCCTACGACCAGTTGGAGCGCGACTCGCTGATCAAGGCGATGAAGGGCCTGCAGCGCCGGCAGCGCGAGGTGCTGGTGCTGCGCTACTTCGCGGACATGACCGAGGCGCAGGTCGCCGAGACCCTCGGGATATCCCTCGGGTCGGTGAAGGCGTACGGCTCGCGCGGCATCGCCGCGCTCCGGATCGCCATGGAGGCACGGGCATGACCGCCGCAGGCGCACATGAGTGTCATGGAGGCGCAGGCATGATCGCCATGGAGGCGCGGGCATGAGGGAGAACGCCGAAGGGCGCGACTCGCACGAGCGCCACGAGCCCTACGCGTGGCACGAGCCGACGCGGCCGGAGCAGCACCACCACACGCCGACGCACGCTGGGAACGGAACCGTGAACGACAGCCCTGAGCCAAAGGGCCCGGACCCCGAGGGCGAAGCGCCCGCACAGAGCCCCGAGAAGACTTCCGCCGAGAGCCCCGCGCCCCCGGCACCGCCCGCCGCAGAGCCGCCCGTCGAAGCTCCCGCGGCCACCCCCGGCACGGCACGGGCCTCCGCCCCGCCCCCAGCCTCCGACACGGCAGGCGCCTCCGGCACGGCAGGGACCTCGGACATGGCACGGGCCTCCGAGACGGCCCGGGCGGCAGCCCCGGCGGCGAACCCGCGAACGCCTTCGGTGCGCAACCCCGCAGCGCTTTCCGGCACGGCTTCGGTGACGAACCCCCCAGCGGCCCCCGGTACGGCTTCCGCGGCGGACCCGGCAGGAGACGGCGAAGGCCCCGGCGGACTCGGCCCGGACGAACTGGCGCTGCGCCGGCTGCTGCACCGGGCGGTCGCGGACGTCGAACCGAGCGAGGGCACGCTGGAGCACCTGCGGCGCGCGGTTCCCGCGCGGCGGGCCCGCAAACGGCAGGCCGCGGTCGGCATGGCCGCCGCCGCCCTGTTCCTGGGCACCGCCGTCCCGGCCCTCGTCCACGTGTCCCACGCCACCGGCTCCGACGCCGACCCGGCCATCGCGGGCCAGGCCTCACAGGCGCAGGGCGGCACCGGACAGGGCAAGGCCGCGGGCGGCGCGTCGAGCACCGCCGGCGGATCGCCGGACCGCCCCGCCGGCAAGGAGACGGGCGGCACGAAGGACGGCGCGAAGGACAGCAGGGCCCCCGCCCCCGGCACCGCGCCGACCGGCGCCACGCAGACCCCTTCCGCCTCGGCCCGTTCCGCCCCGGTGTGCACGGCGGGCCAGCTGGGTTCCGCCACCGCCACCGTCAGCGCCCCCGACGCGGCGGGCGCCGTGTACGGCACCTTCCACGTCACCAACGTCTCGCCCGGCAGTTGCACCGTCGGCGGCCCGGGCACCGTCACCACCCTCACCCAGGGCGTGGCCGACGCCTCCCGCGTCAGCGTGGTGCAGCACACGGCGGGCGACGCGGCCGCCGGGCTGCCCGACCCGTCCACGGAATCTGCCGCGCTGGTGCTGTCCCCCGGGTCGGGGTACGAGGTGAAGTTCGCCTGGGTGCCCTCCGACGCCTGTCCCACCAGCGGCGGCGGCAGCGGCACCGGGGGCACCGGCGGCACCGAGACCGGCAACCCCACGCCCGGCCCGTCCCCGAGCCAGGAGGCGACCGCGGCGGGCGGCCCGGCCACGAACAGCGACTCGGGAACCGGCACCGGGACGACCACCCAGCTGGTCACGGAGGACGGCGGCAGGGCGGACGGCAGCGTCGTGGTCTCGCACACCCCGGAAGCCGGTTCACCGGCCGTCTCGGCCACGGTCCCGGACGCCTGCGCGGGCACGGTCTACCGCACCGGACTGCTGGCGACGGCCCCTTAGCTTGGTGTTTAACGATGGTGACCTCGGTGTTCGTTGAGCGATTCGGCGCGTTTGACGGTCTTGCCGACGTCGTGGTGTCTGGCTTGCTGTTAGAGCTGCGAACAAAAGTGGGCCCCGGCGGCCGGCGCCCGGCACGCGCCCTCGCCGCGTTGCCGAAAGGCCCTGGTAGCTCCGCTACAAGGACCTTCCGGCGCCTTGCGATCGCACGCACCGGACACCGCCCGCTGATCGGAACCCACTTTTGTTCGCAGCTCTTAGTCCGGCGGGAGCGGTACGGACGGGGTCAGACCGCGGCGGTGTGCTCCTCCTGGGGCCCGCCGGGGCCCCGCGCTCCCGCCGGCTCCCCGTCCCCGGGCACCAGCCCGAGCGCGGCGTCCCGTGCGGCCTCCACCTCGCGCCGGACCAGCCGGAACCACATGAAGACCACGAACCCCGCGAAGACGAACCACTCACCGGTGTACCCGAGGTTCTGGAACGCCTTCAGGTCCAGCCCGCTGCCGTCCGGGGCCTTCGCGGGCACCGCCTTCATCCCGGAGTCGGCCCTGTCGAGCGTCACCCACGCGTCGTACACGTCGTACGGCACCAGGTTGACCAGCGAGGCCGCGCTGATCGCCGCGGTCTGCCCGGACGGCAGGCCGCCCCGCGTGCCGACCCCGGTGCCCCCGGGTGACTCGGAAGCCTGGAGCGCACCGGTGACCGTGACCTCGCCGGCGGGCGGCGCCGGTGCCTTCGCCGTGTCCGCGTCGCCCGGCAGCCAGCCGCGGACGACGGGCAGCGCCTTGCCGGAGCCGGTGCGCAGCAGCGTCAGGACGTAGTACCCCTGCCGGCCGTCCAGTTCACGGTCCGGGACCAGCAGCTGCTTGCCGTACCGGCCGGTCGCGGTGGCCGGCATGCCGGAGGTCCGCTTGTCGACGGGGAGCAGCTCCGCCAGCGGGCGCGGCGCCTCGGTGCGGGCGGCGGCGGACTGCCTGGTCAGGTTCCGGTGGTCGTCCACGCGCGCGTCGAACCGGCTCAGCTGCCACGACCCCATGAAGACGCAGAACGGGATGGCGAGCAGCACGAAGACGTTGATGCCCCACCAGCGGGGCGTCAGAAGAAACCGGTACACGGCTCAACGGTACGGTGCCCGCCGGGCGGGGCAGGCCGCGGGGTCTGAGTTTTCCACAGGGCGTGGGGGTGTCGGGCGGGGCCGCTCCTTATGTTTTCCACAGGCTGGGGAAGGGGGCGGCGCGTTGTCGGCCGGGCCAGGCACTATGGGGCCATGACTGAGAGCAACGGGTCCGCGGAGCAGACCGGCGTGCCGGAGACATCGGGGGCGTCGGGGACATCGGGGGCGTCAGGGACGCCGTCAGCGGCGGGAGCGCCGGGGAAGCGGGACATGCCGGACTGGGAGAAGCGCTTCCGCGCACCCCGGGTGTCCCTGCCCGACTGGGCCGAGGACGCACCGGACCGCTCCCTGTTCGTGTCGAACGCGACGGGGACCTACGAGCTGTACGCCTGGGACCGGGCGAGCGGCGCCCAGCGCCAGGCCACCCACCGGCCCAACGGCACGACGGACGGCGTGCTCTCCCCGGACGGCGAGTGGATCTGGTGGTTCGACGACAAGGACGGCGACGAGTTCGGCGTCTGGCGCCGCCAGCCCTTCGGCGGCGGCCCCGACGAGACCGCCGTACCGGGCCTCGCCCCCTCCTACCCGGCCGGCCTGGCCCTCGGCCGTGACGGGCGGACGGCGGTCGTGGGCCGCTCCACGGACGAGGACGGCACGACGATCCACCTCGCGCGCGTGGGCTCGGGCGAGGCCCCGGCGGAGATCTACCGCCACCGCGAGTCGGCGGGCGTCGGCGACCTCTCCCACGACGGCACGCTGATCGCGATCGAGCACACCGAGCACGGCGACGCGATGCACTCGGCGCTGCGCGTGCTGCGCCCGGACGGCACGGCGGTCGCCGACCTGGACGACACCAAGGGCGGCACGGTCGAGCTGGGCCTGGAGGTGCTGGGCTTCGCCCCGGTCGACGGGGACACCCGGCTGCTCATCGGCCACCAGCGCCGGGGCCGCTGGGAGCCCCTGGTCTGGGACGTGGCGACGGGCGAGGAGACGGACCTCGCCCTGGACCTCCCCGGCGACGTGAGCGCCGAGTGGTACCCGGACGGCGGCGGCCTGCTCATCGCCCACAGCTTCGAGGCCCGCAGCGAGCTGTTCCGCTACGACCCGGCGACCCGCGAACTGACCAGGATCCCCACCCCGCCCGGCACGGTCTCGGGGGCGACGGCCCGCCCGGACGGCAGCGTGGAGTACCTGTGGTCGTCGGCGGCCGAGCCGTCGGCGGTCCGCTCGACGCACGGCCGGGTGGTCCTGGACCCGCCCGGCATGAAGTCCCCCGGCTCGGTCCCGGTGGAGGACGTCTGGGTGGAGGGCCCCGGGGGCCGCATCCACGCCCTGGTCCAGAAACCGGCGGGCGCCACCGGTCCGCTGCCCACGGTCTTCGACATCCACGGCGGCCCCACCTGGCACGACAGCGACTCCTTCGCCGCCGGCCCGGCAGCCTGGGTCGACCACGGCTACGCGGTGGTCCGCGTCAACTACCGAGGCTCCACGGGCTACGGCCGCGCCTGGACGGACGCCCTGAAGCACCGGGTCGGACTGATCGAGCTGGAGGACATCGCGGCGGTCCGCGAGTGGGCGATCACCTCGGGCCTCGCCGACCCGGACCGGCTGATCCTCACCGGCGGCTCCTGGGGCGGCTACCTCACCCTGCTGGGCATCGGTACCCAGCCCGACGCGTGGACCCTGGGCATCGCGGCGGTCCCGGTCGCCGACTACGTCACGGCGTACCACGACGAGATGGAAGCCCTGAAGGCCATGGACCGCACCCTGCTGGGCGGCACTCCGGAGGAGGTCCCCGAGCGTTTCGAGGCGTCCTCCCCGCTCACCTACGTGGACCAGGTCACAGCCCCCGTCTACATCTCCGCCGGGGTCAACGACCCCCGCTGCCCCATCCGCCAGATCGACAACTACGTCAAACGCCTCGAAGCCCGCGGCGCCCTCCACGAGGTCTACCGCTACGACGCGGGCCACGGCTCCCTGGTGGTCGACGAACGCATCAAGCAGGTCCGGCTCGAACTGGACTTCGCCGAACGGCACCTGCCGAAGTAGCGAGTAGCCGCACCGCCCGCCGGGGCCGGGACCGCGGCGCCGGGGGGCGGGAACGCGGTGTCGGGGTCGCGGGCGGGAGCGTGACACCCGGGGGCGGTCGGCACCGTGGTCCTCGGGACCGGGGCCGGGGTCCGCGGCGCCGGGGGCACGGGCGGGAGCGGTCCCGGCGGGAGCGTGACGCCCGGGGGCGGGCGGGCCCGCGGCGCCGGCGAGCGGGTGGGGCAGCGGCCCTCGGGGCCGGCCTCGCGGCCGGCGGGAGTGCAGCGGGTGGAGGCGGGGAGACGCGGTCCGTCAGGCCGCCGTCCCCTCCCGCCCCCGCCGTCCCAGCAGCTCCGCGAGCCCGCGCCGGGTCGCCGCCAGGACCACCCGGTCCTCCTTGCGCAGGACGTAGGTGTCGGGCAGGTTCCACCGCGGCCCGGCCGCAGGTCCGGTCCCCGGCGCGGTGTCCTCCGCCGCCGCCTGGGCCGCGGGCTCGCGCCGCTCCCCGGCAGCGGTCCCGCTCCCGGCACCGCCCCGCTCGCCCGCCTCCAGCGCCAGCACCCGCCAGTACCCCGCCCGGAACGCCTCGGCGACCGTCCTGCCCTCCAGCTGCGGATGCCCGTCCACGTCCACGGAGGCGAACAGCAGCACCCGCCGCTCCACCGGGACGGCCCCCAGGATCTGCCGCCCGAACATCGCCCCCGCGAACGCCGGCGCGGCCAGGTGCGTCACGCTCCGGCTGCGCGTCAGCGCCCGCGGGTGCGCCGCCCGCAGCGTCCGGTACACCGCCGTCGCGAAGTCGTCGTCGTACAGCCGCAGCACCACCCGCAGGTCGGGCCGTACCGAGCGCGCGTACAGCACGGCCTCCAGGTTCGTCGTGTCCGCACTGGTCACCGCGAGCAGCGCGTGCGCGCGGTGGATCTTCGCGGACTCGAGCACGCCTTCCTGGGTGACGTCCCCGAGCACCACCGGAACCCGCAGCCGCCGTGCCGTCGCCAGGCCCCGGGCCTCCGGATCCGACTCCACGCACACCACCGGCACCTGGAGTTCCCGCAGCCGCGTCAGCACCCGTGTGCCGACCTTGCCCAGCCCCAGCAGCACCACGTGCCCGCCGAGCCCGCGCGGCGGCTTGCGCAGCGCGGACGCCGACCGGAAGGTCCCCAGCGCCTCCAGGACCGCCGCGAGCAGCACCGGCAGCAGCAGCAACCCGACAAGGCCGGACAGCAGTTGGAGCACCTGCCGCCCCACCGTCTGCCCGATCGCCGGATCGTCGATGGCGAACAGGTCGAGCAGCGTCAGATAGAGCGCGCCCAGCGGATGCACCCCCGTCACCAGCCACAAGGCGACCGCGAGCGCGAACACGCAGGCCACCAGGCCCGCCACCGACCAGCGCAGGCGCCGGGAGAACAGCGACGTGAGCGGCGGGACGACACCGACCCCGCGCCCGGCCGGCAGGTTGGGCCCGGCGGCGTACGACACCTGCTCCAGCACCACCGTGCCGCGTCCGGTGGCCTCCCGCACGGCCGCCGCGTCCGGCAGCAGCCGGGGCCGCTGCTCCCCGCTGGCCTCGGACCCGTCGGCGCCGGCGGGATCGCTGCTGGTCGCCGAGAGCAGGGCCAGCGTGCACAGGCCGGGGTCGGCGACCTGGCCGGGTGCGGGCGGCGGCCGTTCGACCGCGTGCAGCAGCAGCCCCTCGGTCTGGACGACCTTGCTGGTGCCGACCACCGCGCCGGCGGCCAGCGCGGGTGCGGCGGTGTCGGCGTCGGACAGCACCGTCGTGGACGCGTCGGCGCCGAGCGGCGAGCCGCTGTCACCGGTCGCCAACGCGGCGGCCTGGTCGAGGAGTTCCTCGATGTGCTGCCCGAGCCGCCGGTTGTACAGGCGCAGGACGAGCCGCAGTCTCGGGTTGAGCCGCCGTACGGTGAGCGCGGCACGGATGTTGGTCTCGTCGTCGTCGTAGACGAGGGCCAGCGCGCTCGCCCGGTCCACGCCCGCGTCCAGGAGCACGGCCTCGGTCAGCTCGGCGGCCTCCACCACCCGGTCCGCGCCGCCGGCAGGGCCGCCGGCACCGGCACCAGCGCCGCCCGCACCGCCCGCGCCCCCGGTGCTCCCGCCGGCGCCCGCCGCGTGCCCGTTCCCGCCGGCCCGGTTCACTGCGGCGCTCACCACCCGGTCCAGCAGCGCCGAGGCGGTGCGGGCGCGGCCGACCACCGGGGGCCGTACCGCGCGCTCGGAGGGCGGCACGACCAGCGTGACCTGCTCGCCGTAGACACCGCGCAACTCGGCGGCCAGACGGTGCGCGAGCCCGTCGTCCCCGCACACCACCATGTGCGCCCCCGTGCCGCCCGGCGCACCACCTTGATACGGAACGCTCCCCACGAGGGAGAAGACTGCCCCACGGGGACGGGTGGTTCCACCGGCCCGGCCGCCGGGAAAACCCGTTGCCCGGGGGCGTCGGCCGTCCTAGCCTGGGGCCACTTCGAAGAGACCTCCCCGGAAGTGCGCCGCAGAGCGGGAGCGTCCCACCTCGCCGAGGTGCAGGAGAGGGCGGCAGCAAGCCCGGCGCCGGTCGCAGCAGCGGCCGGTCCTTCCTTCTCCCTGCCTTCACGGAGGTTCTCCATGCACGTCGGCATCGGCCTGCCCATCAGCGACCCCGCCACTCTGCTCACCTGGGCCAGGCGCGCCGAGGACGGCCCGTTCACCACCCTCGGCCTGCTCGACCGGCTCGTCTACGACAACCCCGAGCCGCTGACCGCGCTCGCCGTCCTGGCCGGCGCCACCGAACGGATCCGCGTCCAGACCGAGGTGCTGCTCGCCCCGCTGCGCGACACCGCCCTGCTCGCCAAGCAGACGGCCACCCTGGACCGGATGAGCGGCGGGCGCCTCGTCCTCGGCCTGGGCATCGGCGGCCGGCAGGACGACCACCAGGTCGCGGGCGTCGACCCGCGCACCCGGGGCCGCCGCCTGGACGAGCAGATGCCGCTGCTGCGCCGGCTGTGGGCCGGTGAACCGTACGGCGACGGGGTGGGGCCCATCGGTCCGGCCCCGGCCCGCCCCGGCGGACCCGAGGTCCTGTTCGGCGGGTTCAAGCCCGTGGCCCTGGAACGGGTGGCCCGCTGGGGCGACGGCTTCCTGGCCGCCGCGCCGCCGTCCTGGGCGGGCGACCTGTTCGACACCGTGCGCGGCCAGTGGCAGGAGCACGGCCGCGAGGGCGCCCCGCGGCTGGTCGCCCAGGTGAACGTCGCACTGGGCCCGGCCCAGGTGGTCGAGGACGCCCGCGCCGCCATGCACGCGTACTACACGTTCACCGGGATGCCCGACCGCATGGTCTCCGGCATGCTCACCACCCCGGCCGCCGTCCGCGACGCCCTCACGGCCTACGCCGACCTGGGCGCCGACGAGGTCATGCTGTACTGCTACGGATCCGACCCCGACCAGGTCGACCGCCTCGCCCGGATTCTGTGACGGCCCGGCTGTGACAGCCCGGGTTTCGGCGCCCTCCGGGCCGGGGTCCCGGCTCCGGGCGTTCTCCCGTCCGGGGCCGGAGCTCCGGCGCTGACGGGCGGGATCCGCGAGCCCCGCCGGAGAATCAAACGGAAGCGCGAGATCCACGGCCCCGCGGGAGAATCGGACCGAGGGATTTCCGAACCCGTCGGCAATCCCTGGCCAAGGACAGGCCGTATACACGGATATGTCGAGGTTCCGGTTCCCCGTGGGGCGGCTCCCGGACGAGGCTCTGCTCGCCGGGCTGGCCACCGGTGACCCGGAACTCGCGGTCAGTTTCGTCCGGCGGTTCCAGCACCGGGTCTTCGGCGTCGCCCTCGCCGTCACCGGCGACCCGCAACTGGCCGAGGACATCGCCCAGCAGACCTTCGAGCGGGCCTGGCACCACGCCCAGATCTACGACTCGCGGCGCGGATCGGTCACCACCTGGCTGACCACCATCGCCCACAACCTCGCCATCGACGCCGTCCGGTCCCGCCGCCCGGAGCCGGTGGCGCCCGAGGACCTCGACGCGATCCTGGGCGCCGTCGGCGAGACCCCGGAGCAGCACGCGCTGGCGGACGAGGCGTCGTCGCGGCTGCGGGCAGCCGTGGCGCAACTGCCGCCCGAACAGGGGCGGGCCCTGGTGATGGCGGGCATCTACGGCATGACCGCCCAGCAGATCGCCGACCGGGAGCGGATCCCGCTGGGCACCGCCAAGACCCGGATCCGGGCCGCGATGGGAAAGCTGCGGATCACACTCGCGTCCGACCGGCGAGGCGACCATGACCAGTGACGTGACCTGCGAGAAGCTGCGCGAGATCGGCGCCGAGCTGGCCCTGGGCGTGCTGCCGGGCCGCGAGCGTGCCGGTGCCGTGGCACACCTGGAGGGGTGCGCGGACTGCCGCGAGCACGTCCGGCAGCTGACCGAGGTCGGCGACCGGCTGATCGGACTGCTCCCGGGCAGCGAGCCGCCGGTCGGGTTCGAGACCCGGGTGGCGCAGGCGCTGACGCAGGGCGCGCAGGGGCGTGAGGGGCGCGCACGCCCGCGCGTGATCGGTCCGCTGGGCCGCCGGATCCGGCCACGGGTCGCCGCCGCGGCCACCGCGTTCGTCCTCGCCGTCGGATTCGGCGGCTGGTCGGTCGGTACGGCGGTCGAGACCACCCTGGCCGGACCCGCGCCGTCCTCCGCCGGCCGGGGGACGGACCTGCTCTGGGGCGGTCTGACCTCCGCCCGCCCGGCGCCCGGGCGTCCGGCCGGCGAGGTCTACGCCCACCCCGGCTCCCCCGGCTGGGTCTACATGACCGTCGACCTCACGGCGGCCGGCACCCCGTACACCGGCAAGGTCGCCTGCGTGCTGGTGCGCCAGGACGGCGGCACCGTGCGGGTCGGCACCTTCGACCTGTACGACGGCAAGGGCGCGTGGGGGGCGCCCGCCCCGCCCCTGGACCACTCGCCGCTCGCCGGTGCCCGGCTGACCGCCGCCGACGGGACGGTACTGGCGAGCACCCACTTCACGCCCGCGACCCAGGAGAGCCGGTCCTGACGGCCCCGGGGACTCGGTCCTGGTCGCCCCGGACTCGGTGATGGCCGCCCGGGGGGCCGGTTCAGACGGCCCGGGCGGTCGGTCCTGGCAGACCGTCGGGGAGCAGCGCGCGGAGGGCCGCCGCCAGCTCGGGGACCGTCGGCCGTGCCGCCGGGTCCTGTCGCAGGCAGCCGTCGACGGCCTCGGCGAGCGCGCGCGGCAGGCGCCGCCGCGTCCCGATCGGCGGTGCGCCCGCCTCCAGTTGCGGGTACCAGCCCTGGCCCCCGCCGCAGCCGCGGGCACTGCCGCCGTCGCCCACACCGCAGTCACCGCCGACGCCGCGGTGACTGCCGTCACCGTCGCCGACGTCACTGCCGCTGACGCTGGGCACGGTCTCCCCGCGGTCGAAGGGCACGTCACCGGCGGCCGCCTCGTACAGCGTGACGCCGATGCCCCACACGTCCGCCGCGGCCGACAGCGGGCCGCCGCGCGCCTGCTCGGGCGCCAGGTAGGAGAAGGTGCCCATCCCGGGCGGTGCGTGGCCGGGCGGCCGGGCCACGCTCAGGTCGAGCACCTTCGCACGGCCGCAGTCCACGACGACGTTGGACGGCTTGAGGTCGAGGTGCAGCAGGCCGCGGCCGTGCAGATAGTGGACGGCGGAGCACAACTGCACCCTGAGGAGCGCCAGGTCGGCGGCGGCCGGGCGCCGTCGCAGCCGGTGGAGGAGGCAGGACAGGGTCTCCCCGCTCAGCGTCTCCAGCACGACCAGCGGCTGCGGTGCCGTGCGGACCTCGTAGCCGCGGACCAGGTGCGGATGGGTGAACTCGCAGAGCCACCGGCCCTCCCGCAGCAGCCGTTCGGCCGCCTGCTCCTCCGCGCGGCGGTCCGGGCGCAGGACCTTGACGACGCACCGGCAGGCGCGTTCCTCGCTCCAGGAGTCGTACAGGTCGAGCCAGCCGGTACGGGCCAGGTGCCCCAGGACCCGGTAGCCGGGAGCCGGGCGGGTGCCGGGGGCCAGCACCGGGTACTCCCGGGGACCGCTCATGACCGCACCGGCTGCGGGGGAGCGGTCGCGGCGCCCGTCTGGTGCAGCCCGTACAACCGGGCGTACGCCCCGCCGTGCCGGAGCAGTTCGTCATGGGTGCCGCTCTCGGCGATGCGGCCGCGGTCGAGCACCACGATCCGGGAGGCGTCGCGGACGGTGAGCAGGTTGTGCGAGATGACCACGGTCGTCCGGCCGGACATGAGGCGGCGCAGCGGTGCCATGATCCTGCGCCCGGACCCTGCGTCGAGGCCGGTGGTGGGCTCGTCCAGGAGCAGCACGGGCGCGTCCCTGACCATGGCGCGGGCTATCGCCAGACGCTGGCGCTGCCCGCCGGAGAGCGTCCGGCCGCGCTGGCCCACCATCGTGTCGTATCCCTGCGGGAGCCGCCGGACGAACCCGTCGGCGTCCGCCGCCCGCGCCGCCGCCACGATCTCGGCCTCGGTGGCGTCGGGCCGGCCGTAGGCGATGTTCTCCCGCACGGTGCCGTGCAGGACGAGGGTCTCCTGGAGGACCACCGCGACGCTCTCGCGCAGATCGGCGAGGGCCAGGTCCCGCAGGTCGCACCCGTCCAGGCGTACGGCACCCAGGTCGGGGTCGTAGAAGCGCAGTTGCAGCTTGGCCACGGTGGACTTGCCCGCTCCGCTGGGCCCGACCAGGGCCAGGGTCTCGCCGGGAGACACGTGGAAGGACACGTCGGCGAGCGCCCAGGGTACGGAGCCGGCGGGGCCGTCGTCGTCGGCGCTCGCGCTGTCCCGGGGAACGGCGCAGTCCGGGCCGACCGTGGCAAAGCCGTCCGGACCGGCCGTGGGGGAGCCGTCCGGGCAGGCCGCCGGATAGCGGAAGCAGACTCCGTCGAACTCGATCTCGCCGTGGGCCCGGCCGAGCCGCCGGGCGTGAGGTGCCTGGGTGACCTGGGGCCGCTGGTCGAGCAGTTCGACGATGCGTTCGGCGGAGGCGGAGGCGGCGTAGAAGGTGGTGCCGAGGCGGGACAGGTCGCGGACCGGGCCGTAGAGCTTGCCGATCAGGGCCAGGAAGACCAGCAGCCCGCCCAGGGTGAGCTGGCCCTGCGCCAGTTTCCAGGTGCCGAGGCCCGTCACGGCGAGCGCCCCGCACATCTCGATCATCTCGACGAGCGGCCGGTACAGGGCCCGGATCCGGGTCGACGCCATGGTGGCGCGGAACGTGCCGAGGCTCTCGCGCTCGAAGCGGCGCGCCTCCCATGCCTGGCGGTTGTACGCCTGGACGAGGGCCACGTTGCCCAGTGACTCCTCGGCGACCGCCGTGAGCGAACCGCTGCGGCGCCTGCGCTCGCGGGACGCCGCCTTGACCAGCCGGGAGAAGTGCCGCGCGGCCCCCCAGAACAGCGGCACGATGACGAGCGCGAGCAGGGTGAGGTCCCAGCGGAGGTAGAAGAGCAGCCCCAGGAAGACGCCCAGTTGGAGCACGTAGGAGAGGACGTCGGCCACGCCCGACAGCAGGAACGTCTCGACGGCGTCCACGTCACCGGTGATCCGTGAGAGCACGTCCCCGAGCCGCCGCCGCTCGAAGAACCCGAGCGACAGCCCCTGGACGTGCCGGAAGACGTCGGAACGCAGCGTCAGCAGGAAGCTCTCGCTGGTGTACGCCGACATCATGTCGTCGGTGAACCCGAGGACCCCGGAGACGACGACGAGCCCCAGGCAGGCCGGGGCGATCCAGAGGAACGGCGCCAGGTTCCGGGGGACGAGCACGTCGTCCACCAGGAGTTTGAAGAGCCACAGTTCGCCCGCGTCGACGAACGGCCAGGCCAGGCTGAACAGCGCCATCGGCACGAGCCGGCCCCGCCGCCCGCGCGTGTAGGGCCAGAAGCGGCGGAACACCTCACGCGGGCTCAGCGGGGGAGCGGCGGCGACCACCGCGTCCGCCGTGCCGTCCACCGCCGGCAGCAGGAGCAGCCGGCGCAGCGCGGAGCGGCCGGGCGGAGCGGCACGCCGTGGTGTCGTTCCGCCCGGCTCTCCGGGACCGCTGTCAGCCGTGGCGGCCAAAACCGCGGTCCTCGTCGTGCGAACCATGCCGGCTACCCCTCATCGAGGTCTCGTCGCGCCCGTGGTCCTCACCGTGCCGGCGGTCGTCGTGATCACCGTGATCGTCGTGGTCTCCGTGACCACCGTGGCCGTGGCGATCGGCCGGGAAGAGATTCTTGAAGATCGCCATTCCGTTGCCTCCTGCTCTGCCTCCGGACTCGTACTGGCCCACTGGATACGTCCCGGACGGCAGGAGGGATGGCTCTGCGCGGAAAAATCTCGACGGCGGGGCGGGCGGGGCGGGTAAGGCGGCCGGTGGGGCCGGTGACGGCGGCGGGGCTGGGGCGGCCGGTGGAGGGGCACGGCGGCCAGGCCGGTGACGGCGGCCGGCACCGGACCCGGTGCCGCACTCCGCTGCTGTGCCGCACTCCACTACTGCGCCGTACTCCCGACAGGCCGATCACCCTCGGACGGGCATCCGGACGCCCGTGGGCGAGGACGTGCGGCAGCACCTCGCGCATGCGGGCCACGCCGGCCGCCGGCGCCCGCACCGCCTCGACGGCGGGATCGGCCAGGCCGAGCGCGTCCGACGACGAGGAGGCCGACTCGGCGACGCCCGCCCTCACACAGTCGCTCTGAGCCGGATCATCGAACCCGCGGGGATTCCCTGCCCCGGACCCCGCGCGGAAATCGCTTGGCGGACCCCCGCGACCACTGCTACGTTTCCGGAGGCCGTGCGAGAGAACGAGGAGGTGGTACCCGTGAACGCAGTATCGACATGGGTGCTCTCCTCCGGGGTCACGGTCGGGCGGTAGGTCGTCCGGGAGCGCCGCTCAAGCGCACTCCCGAAAGGCACGACCGTGCATTTCACTTCTGAACAGCGTTTCGACGACGGTGTCCTCGAGCGCGAATTCACCCTCGGCGAGATCCCCGGAATCCTCTGGACACCCGCGTCCGCCTCCGCATCCGCACCTGCGCCGCTGATCCTGCTCGGCCACCCCGGCGGGCTGCGCAAGATGTATCCCCGGCTGGCGGGACGGGCCCGGCACTCCGCGGCGGAGGGCTTCGCCACGGCCACCATCGAACTCCCCGGCAGCGGTGAACGGCCCCGCTGGGCCGCCGCCGAGCAGGCCCGCGCCGACATGCACCGGGCACTGGAGGCCGGCGAGCCGGTCGGTGACGAGATCGTCGACGCCCTCGTCCTCCCGCTCGTCGAAAGGGCGGTCCCGGAATGGCGGAGCACCTTGGACGTGCTCCTCTCCCTGCCGGAGATCGGTGGCCCGGTCGGGTACTCGGGGGGAGTGATCTCGATCGGGGTCCGGCTGGCGTTGGTCGAGCCGCGTATCGCGGCCGCCGTCTTGTTCGCCGGGAGTTTCGTACCCCGCGCCATGTTCGAGGAGGCCCGCCAGGTCACCGTTCCGCTCCACGTCCTGCTCCAGTGGGACGACGAAAGGAACGACCGGCAGACGGCCCTGGACCTGTTCGACGCCTTCGGCAGCAAGGAGAAGACCCTGCACGCCAATCTCGGCGGCCACACCGGCGTCCCGCAGTTCGCGGGGGACGCCGCGGCCCGGTTCTTCACCCGCCACCTGAAGTGAACCGGCCCCGCACCAGACGGTAAGCCGCACAGAACAGGACACTGCCCACCAGGGCAAGGCCGCAACGCCCCACCGCTGTGCGCACCATGGGCCCCTGCCACCTCACCCCGGCAGGGGCCCACGACCAGATGGCTCCCGAGCACAAGTCCGAAGAACCGCTGAAACCCCTGAACCTCGGGCGGGGGCATACGGACCGGCTGACACCTTCCCGGTGGGCAACAAGGGCATGAACGTGAAAGTCCAAACTGCCTAGGGCCGCGCCAGGTCGTGGGGCAGGTCGCACCCGTCATCGCGAAGATGCAGTCTGCGGAGGTCCTGGACCAGGCCGACGGGGAAAGGATGGAGTCCCCACTTCGCGAGGTAGCCGGCTTCACCGTGCTTCGAGAGCACGTTCTGGGCGGCGTCCAGGACGGCATGGGAGAACATGCGTCGCGGGTACGCCGACTCCCAGATCACCGTGCCGTCGGTGTCTGGCAGGTCGAGGCTCACAGCGACATCGGGGAATTCGTAGATGGTGACGCCGATCGCTCCGTCGCCCCGGGACAGAACCCAGCGGAACTCCTGCGGCTCGGCGTCGAAGAAGAACCGGGATGAACGAAGCCGGCCGTACAGCCCGCCTGTTGCTGCGACGAGATCGGCCAACGCGTCGGTGCAGTAGCCGATCAACAGTGATGCGCTGTTGGAGTCATCGGTCAGCCGACACATCGCCGAACCATGCCCCATGAGCTGCCACTGCAGGTGGAAGGCGCCCGCCCGCGCCCGCGCGCTCGACACAGGCCCAGGCTACCGGCAGTGACGGCCCCTGGCTTGGGCAGGTGCGGTTTTTCGCCGTAGGGGCGCGCGCGTTGTCAGTGCGTACGGCTGAGGTCGCAGACGTGCGGCCGGCTTCCGAGGTGTCCAGCTCTGCGGAGCAGCTGCATCCCCGGCTGTGTCCGGGGCGGCCCGGGTGCAGCCCGGGACCTGCCCAACGGTCGGGCTTGGGCCTACGACGGGGCGGGCCTGCCTGTCTCCCTCACTGACGAACTGGGGCAGACGACATCAATCCGCCGGAACTCGTTCGGGCGAGTGATCGAGGTGACCGACCCTCTGGGTCACACCACGCGCCTGGGCTGGACAACGGAGGGTAAGCCGTCCTGGCGGGAACGGCCCGACGGTACCCGCGAGTCGTGGACGTGGGATGCCGAGGGCAACCTGCTCAGCTACACGGATGCGGCGGGCAACACGACCCACCACACGGCGACCCACTTCGACGTCCCGGCCACCCGGACGGACCCGGACGGCGCCCACTATGCATTCTCGTACGACACGGAACTGCGCCTGACTGGTGTTACCAACCCGCAGGGCCGGACCTGGTCATACACCTATGACGAAGCCGGCCGTCTGACGGCCGAGACGGACTTCAACGGCCGCGCCCTGACGTACACGCACGACGGCGCGGGCCAACTCGCCTCACGTACCAACGGGGCCGGGGAGACACTGAGCTTCATCCGGGATGCGGCGAGCCGCGTCGTGGAGCAGCGCACCAGCACAGGTGAGACGACGACCTTCGAGTACGGAGCGGACGGCCTGCTCGCCCGGGCGGTCAACCGAGACGCCGAAGTGGTCCTCGGCCGGGATGCTCTCGGGCGCACCCTCAGCGAGACGGTCGACGATCGCGTCACGGCTTACGCCTACGATCCCTTGGGCCGCTGCGTCCGCCGCGAGGCTCCGTCCGGACTGGTCTCACTGTGGACGTACGACGCGGCAGGGCGGCCCCTGGAGCTTCGCTCGGAGGCCGGCACCCTGGCCTTCACTCACGATGCCGTCGGACACGAGACGGAGCGCCGTCTCGGTACCGGTGTTCTGCTGAGCCAGACGTGGGACGCGGTCGGCCGCCTGACGCTCCAGTCCGTCACCACAGGTTCGGTCGATGCGCAGAACCTGCTGCAGCACCGCGCCTATGCCTACCGCAGCGACGGCTATCTGACAGAGATCCGCGAGCTCACCACGGGTACCCGCCGGTTCGATCTGGACGCGACGGGCCGCGTCACGGGCGTACGTGCCCATGGCTGGACCGAGACATACGCCTACGATCAGGTAGGCAATCTGATGCTGGCGTCGGCACCCGGTCACGGCTCCGCCGGGGAGCGCGAATTCGACGGCACTCTCGTCCGCCGTGCCGACCGCAACACCTATCAGCACGACGCCCAGGGACGTCTGGTCCGCAGAACCCGTAAGTTGCTCAACGGACAGACGCGGACATGGACATACACCTGGACGGCTGAGGACCGCCTGGTCGAGGTCTGCACGCCGGACGGCGAACGGAGGAAGTACGCGTACGACCCGCTCGGGCGCCGCGTGTGCAAGTACCGCCTGGCGGAAGACGGAACACAGGCCGATCGCATCGACTTCTCCTGGGACGACACCAGGCTGGCAGAACAGACCGGTCCGGACGGCAAGGTGACCACCTGGGACTACGAGCCCGGCACCCACCGGCCGATCGCCCAGACCGATCACCGGCGATCAGCCGTCGGACGCGACGCCTCATTCCTCGCGCGACTGGCCGAGGAGTCCTCACCAGACCACGCGGCTGTCTTCCAAGTAGTCGTGACGGATGCAGTCGGCATGCCCACCGAGCTGGTCACCGCCGAGGGTGAGACGACATGGCAGAGCCGGACCATGCTGTGGGGCACCGCCCTCGTCGGCCCGGTCGATCCCTCCGTCACCGACTGCCCGCTGCGGTTCCCGGGGCAGTACGCCGACGCCGAGACCGGCCTGCACTACAACTACTTCCGCTACTACGACCCCGAGACAGCCTGCTATCTCAGCCAGGACCCTCTCGGCCTGAAGCCGGCCCCCAACCCCTCGGCGTACGTCCGCCATCCCGGCACCTGGTCGGACCCGCTGGGTCTGTACGGATGTGAGCTGGAGGACCTCGGGGGCGGCTGGTATCGCTCGCCCGAAGGGTTGGACTACGGTCCGGGTTCGGCCGAGGGCCACCGCATCACCCACGTCATGCAGCACACCCGGGAGAACCCCGCGAAGCCCGCTCACGGAGTCTTCGACACGGGCAACCAGGGCGTGCTGGAAACCGTCGACGAGGCATGGAGCCGGCGCGCCATGGCAGTGTCGGTCAACCAGCAGGGCGCTCGCACCACCTACATCATCCCCATGGGCCGGCAGGTGGGTTACAACGCCGGGGAGGAATATATTTCGATCACCGTCGAACACGGCAACGAAGTGATCACGGCCTTCCCGAGGAGCTGGAACTGATGGACAAGGTCGCCTGCGCGCACTGCGGCCAGGACTGGGTGCGCTGTTACGAGCGCAAGGACACGGGCCAGAGGTTTTTCCTCTGCCCCGAGTGCGAGTCCGTCTGGGACCTGGCGGACGACCTTCACGAGGACACAGACATGTATCTGAGCGAGTACCTTCTAACCGGGGACCCCGCAAAAGACTGGGAGATCATCACTCCGTGTGGCTGAAAAGACCGATGATCCGTCGCTTCGGGGGACCCTGAACCGGATCATCGCCTTCTGCTCGGTCGGTGATTGGGACTTCCCCCGTGGAGCACAGCCGATTTTGCCAGGCACGTCCCAGGCCAGGGCCTGACGCCCACCTCGCCTGGCAACAGGCATGGGTCTGTCAGCTCATCGGCCGCGAGACCTGAGGCCGGAGTGGGGAATGGTGGTGAAGGCAGGAGAACGGTGTGGGCGATGGCTACATGTCGTCTGCGCCAGTGCCATGTGGTGACCTCACGCGTGCGTACGCTCGATGGCCCCCGTGATCCGCCGGGTGCCGCCTCAGTGGGAACGGAACGGGAGCGCCTGGGAGTCGAACTTGGAAGTCGGCTCCCGAGACAACCCCCACAAGCCATTCAGGGGCCCGACCCGCTAAACGGATCAGGCCCCTGACCTGGTACTTCACTGTCGGGGTGGCGGGATTTGAACCCACGACCTCTTCGTCCCGAAGCAACTTGGGGGACTGTGCCTCCTTGGTCCGCTGCGCCTCTCACCTGCGCTGATGGTCCGCAGCCGTTCGCGCTCGTCCGCCGTTGTCCGCTGGCGTTGTCACGCAGTTAGACACTCGCCCCGGGCGCCTCGCGACCAAGATCGGTTGAGGGCCTACGTCTCGGGCTCATCCTCGTCTTCTTCCTCTGCCCACTCGACGTCTACATCGGTGTACTGAGCGGACGTTTCCGCCCACCTGTAGTCCCAAGTCATGCGGCTGCGCACCGTAGTGACGCTACCGTCGAGGAGTTCCCCTTTGGCGGCCTCGATGGCGGCGCTGACGGCGGCCTCGTAGGCAGCCTTGATTCTTGCTGCGTGGATTTTGCGATCGCCCATCTCGAACTCAAGCGTTACGGTCATGACCTTGGGCGTGCTCATGCGTCTTCCCCTCCCGCGGGTGCCCCACCTGGCATGGGCCGATCCAAGCACGCTGCCGTGTTCGTTGTGGGCGATTTGCAGGCTCACGCTCATCGGTTGATGGGAATCTCGTACACGATCTCGCAGTGAGCGGCGGGCACCACGATGTCCGCCGTCTCAACGGGCCGTCCCTGATCGCTGTAATACGTCCGCCGGATGTGCGTGACGAGTGCGGCCTTCTGGATGCCGAGTAGAGATGCCTCCTCGGGGGTGGCGTGCCGGGGTTCGGGCTGCTCCACGGCGTGGCTGACGGTGACGCCAATCGCGGCCATCCGGTTCACGACGCCCGCCCCGGCGTGCGGGCCTCCTTCGGGGAGGACGACGAGAGTGCCGGCGGTGAGGTCGTACGGTTCCCAACTCGTCGACAACTGCACCGGCCTGCCGTCAGCCAGGAACTCATACGTCGTCCGGACGCACAGTTCGCCCTCGGCGATACCGAGACGGCTCGCGATGTCCGCCGATGCCGGAACCTTGGCGTCGGTCCTGCTCTCCCAATCCCCCTGCTTGCCCGCGGCCTTCATGTCCGAGCGGAACGGCGAGCCGGTGGGCTGCTCGCGTGCCGAGGAACGCACGATCCGCACCCGCTGCCGGGGCTCGGCGACATAGGTGCCCGAACCTGCGCGGCCCTCCAGCACGCCCTGCGAGATCAGCAACTCCTGCGCCCGGCGCACCACGTTCTCGCCGACGCCGCACTCCTGGCCGATCTGCGCGCGGGAGGGCAGACGGTCCCCCGGCTCCCACACGTGGTCCGCGATCCGCCGCCGTAGTTCGTCGGCGATGCGGAGATAGGGCGGCTGCTCAGGCATATGGAAAATCTAGTCCACTAGCTCTAATCTGGTTAACTAGCTTCACTCAAAGTGATCGCCGGTGACGGAGGCTGCCCTGTGCCTGCTTGGGAAGTGAGCGCGGAAGCCATCGCGGCCCGGTTATCGGCCGTCGGGCTCACCACCCGTGTGGAGGAGCACGAACGATGCACGTCAATGGAGGCGGAGGTACCGGAATCGCTCTCCGCCGACTCGTGGCGGGAGGTCTTGGACGCGGTGGCCGAGGCTGACCGATTCGGGCTCCTCGCCACCAGCTTGAACGGCCGCACCCTCTGGGCGGTCGTACACAAAGCGGTCCCCGCGGCGGGCGATGCCGGGGGACCGAGCCATCAGCGATAGGAGCTGAGCAGCGTGCTCAACCATATCCGCCGTGCCGTCTTACTCACCAGAGAGCGGCACTTCCGCAAGGGCAGGCACCGCCGCCCCTCGACGTCCTCCCGGCCGCCGACCGCCTTCGCGCTGTCCATGTCCACGGACGGGCCCGTAACCGCCGTCGTGGAGCAGCGGGAAGACGCCACGAACCGCTCGGGCTTCCTTGCAGGCGAGGAAAACGCGCTCGTCCGGCCGTATGTGGTGGCCTGGGAGAGGCGCGTACGGCAGCGCCCCGTGGTCGTGGCCCGCCATCTGCCAGCTGAGGCCTGGTCAGGTCTTGCGGGGGTTGCCTGATGCCCTACCGACCGCAACATCGCCTCACGAAGGCTGAGGCTGTTCCGTATCGGTCGGCCTCGTGCCGGATCGGTACGCACCTGGCATGCGCGGAGTCCGCACCGGCCACGGCCCCGGTCGACGTTCCAGTGATCTACGAGGCGTGTGACTGCCCGTGCCACGCGACGCCCCACAGAACCGCGTCGGTGGAGGTGGAGAGGTGATGGAACGCATGCCCACGGGCGCGATGGTCTCCCCGGTCGAGATCACTTCAGCGAGCGTGCAGCGCGGAGACCTTATCCAGGTCGGCGGCCGTCAGCGCCTGGTGATCGATCTCATCCAACTGCGCCAGGGCGCGAAGCAGCTCGTGTTCGAGTCGGGCGAACTGCTGACCATGCACTCACGGTCCCGGATGCTGGCCATGCGGATGATGAGAAGGTGGTGACCCGGCCCATGTCCTCTCGCCGAGACGCCATCGCCGACGACCTCCGAAGCCAGATCACCACCGGCCGCATCAAGGCCGGCGAACGCCTGCCCTCTGAACCCGACCTCGCCTCGCGCTACTCGGTCAGCTTGCCGACGCTGCGGAGTGCCCTGGCGGTCCTCCAAGGAGAGGGCCTGATCGAGAAGGTCCATGGCCGGGGGAACTTCGTCCGGTGTCCCCTCCGCAGGATCACGTACCTCGGGGGAGCGCAGTATCCCGATGCGGACACGCCTGCTGATCCGGCTCTGCCTGTCACCATCCGCACGGCCAAGATCCGGGCGCGGGGCCAACTGGCCGCCCTGATGAACGTACCGGCCAGAAGCCCGCTCACTGAGTTCATCTGTCTTGCCCAGGAGGGGGAGGCGCCCCACAGCCTGGCGCGTGTTTACGTGCCTCGGGACCTGGCGCCGGCCACCATGCCCGAAGAGTCGACCTCGCGATTCGGGGTGCCGGGGGACCTGGGCAATCGGCGCCCGCCACTGGCGGAGGTCCAGGAGAAGGTCAGGGTTCGCCTGCCGACACAGGAGGAGGCATCGATCCTTCGGATCGGCTCTGCCTGGGCCGTTCTCGCTATCACGCGGGTGAGCACCGACACCGCTGGACGCGTGGTCGAGGCCGCGTTCCTGGTGTTCCCCCGCGACCACGCCGACGCGGTCTTCACCACACGTCACCAGATCGACGACAGGGGGATGGAAGAGTGACCACACAAGACGGACTGCGGTTGCTGCCGTGGTCGGGCCTCGACGGCAAGCCCTGCTACCTCAGCAGCAGCGACCCCGAGAGTTATATGTCCCGCCTGGCGGACGACATCGAGTCAGTCCAACTCGACCTGGCAACTGCGCTGCTGGAACAGGCACACGATGTCCTTGAAGCCTCAGGCGCGGAGTCGGTGGAACTGCGGCTTTTGGCTGCAAGGCTGGCGGGAGCCTTGGGGGACGCGCTCCGAGTAGCGGCCAGCCGCGGCGACCGCCTGCGATGACTGCACGCGACGGCGAACTCGCCGGTGGGGGCTGACTTGCCGGTGCACTGATCCCCGCTCTCGCTGCCCAGCGGGCCTACAGAAGCTCACGGCTCTGACCAGATCAGATGCCGTGAGCTTCTGCCGTTGACGGTCGGCGTCGGTGACCGCACTGCCGGTCATATTGGCGGCATCGCAGCCTCGGAGGACTGTGCAGTTCATCGATGAGCGCTGTGGTTGCGGTACTTCGCTGCTGTACTGCTGGCGGGTGGACGAACCGGTCCCGCAAGAATCTCAGGGGGGCACATGCAATGGTCGACGCTTGTGGCGACATCTGTAGGCACAGTACTCGGTGTGATCGCCACCCTCGTTGCTGATCACGTCCGGTGGCGGCGCGATCGGCAGGAGCGGGATCGTGACACGCTGCGCATGACGTTCTCGGAGTACCTGGCAGCCCTTTCCACCGCCAGGGATGCATTCGCCCGGATGGAACCTTCCGGGGACCGTGTCGGCAGGGGGCACGTCGCGATCGGGGAGCACGGGGTGTACGCGGCACAGCAACATCTGGAACTGGTGGCCCAACGGACGCTCGTCGATAAGGCCGGCCGCGCCACCCTCAGCGTGCTCGACTTCCACGACACGGTGGTTGCTGGACACGCCCCAGACTCCTCGGAGTACGTCCAGGCCTGGCGAGCCGCCCGGCAGACCCGGACAGCCTTGATCGAGGAGATGAGGATTGCTCTACAGCGAACGTGAGACGCTGGGTAGAGCCGGACTCTCCGCTTGGGAAGCCGCGATCATTCGAGGACGGAATGGGGGCACCGACCTGAGCGAACAGTCGGGGAGTGGTCCCGGCGGGCTCGGCTGCTTTCACCGTGGTTCCTCGCTGTTCCCCGCCCGATCTGGTGCGCTTGTGGGTGCGGCGGAGTTCAGCGCTAGAGTCCGGGCGCTGGCTCGATGACGTCAGCCCAGACACGATCGCCCCATGGGCTGCCCTCAACACCGAGGCGTGCCGCGACGACATCGTCGAGGAAGTGTGCCTGGGCGACGCCTACCGTCTCGTGGGGCCACCACAGCGAGTCGCACTCGGTGCACAGCATGAAGCACGTCCCATCAGCCTTGAAGCGGTACGTCTGGACCCAGTCCTGCTCACAGCGCGGACAGGCACGTTTAGCGGACATGACCAGCACGGTATCCCGGGCAGAATGCGAACCTGCGACACCCGCTTTAGGAGTTCGATCCGAGCCCGCTTCGGCTGCTGTCGTCGATTGGTGCGACGGCCGGACAGAGGCGCTGGTGTACGCTCCCGTCCGGCTTCGTTGATGTCAGCCATGGATGTCAGGACGGAAGCTCGCCGGTGTCTGAGAGATCCTTTGCGTCAACTTCTCGATCACCTACGGGACGACACGCTGAGCGTCCTCGTATTGCAGCGCCCGCAATCGAGCCAGACTCACGTGCGCGGAGCTTCCCGCCAGAGACGCATGCATGTGGGGGAGTCCTTGATCACCCCGACCTCGGCGCCGAACGATCTCCCATCGGTGTGAGCGAACGTGAACTCAAAGCGCCTGTCTGCAGCGTTGGTCTCTGCCCGTTGTACAGAGAGAGCGTCCTCAGCGACCCCATAGTGGTCAACGATCCGAGCCTTCGCCTGAGCTAGAGCTACGTCCTCAGAGATGGACTCGCCCCAGGGGTCACCCTGGGATCGGTCGCGAAACTTGCCGTAGGTGTAGCGGATCGCTGCCGCGATGCCTGCGGCCTCTATGCCACCGAGTCCACCAGCGCTCATCTCCAACAGGAACTGAGAGAGCGATGACGAAGCGCCCCAGTTCAAGATGCCTTGCCGCGCGCTGATGTTGCTCATGAGCGGGTAGCGCGCTCCGGGCCGCCAAGTCAGGTCCTGCAGCTCTTTGATGACCTCGTCAGACGTCATTTCAAGGCTCTCGACGTTCAAGATCCAGACCTCACTGGGCTCGGCATCGAGTTGATCCAAGAGCTTCACTGTGAAATGCGCCGGGCCTACGTGCACTGCTGCTCCCGTTCGTTCTGGGGATGTTGTGAGCACCGTAGTTGCCCAGGCGATCAGGAGGGGCAAGTTTGTGAGAGAGCGCCCACAGCACCCTGCCGACCACTCACCCCCTACTCCCATCCCGTCCGTTGATGTCTGCTGGTCTGAACCTCAGCCCACGACAGTCAGCCACGATGGCGAGTACCTCGACCGATCAGGCGCGCGCGTGTCCTGCTGCAACCCCGCTGGCCTTGGCCACGCTATTGGGGGCATGTTGTCGACCACAGCAAGCTCCGACGGCCGGTGCGTGACGACGACACCAGAGGTCTCAGCTTGGGATGCTGCGATCGCTTGCGACCGGTTCGGAGGCTGACCTGAGCGAACGGTGGCGATACGGCCTCATCGTGTCGACTGCTTTCACCGTGGTTCCCCGCCGCTCCCCGCTCCATCTGGTGCGCTTGTGGTGCGGCCACGGCGCGCTGGCCGCCGAGCGCCAGAAGTCCCGGCCTCTCTGTGGATCGCGCCGGCGTCTGACGCATTGATCAACAGTGGTGCCAACAGCCTGGCCCACACGCCGCCGACGACTACAGAGAGCTGTACGGTAACTGGTCGCACGTGTAGCGCGGTTGTGGCTACTGTCCACACATGGACGAATCATTGACGACTGCAGGACTCCTTAGAGGAGCGAAGAAGTTCGCCCACTCGGCTATGGATGCCCATACCGAGGGCGACAGGGAGGTGTTCTTTCTCCACGCCGGAGTGAGCATTGAGAGGCTTGCCAAAGCGGTACTCGCAGATACAAGCCCGTTCCTGCTAATGGAGATGAAAGGGAACGATGAGACGCTGCTTCATCTAACGGGCGTTAGAGAGACGGCAAGGGTAAGGACTATCGGAGCTGCTCAATCAATTGATCGACTCAGAAAGATTGGATATCTATCATCCAAGGGTGACGATCTTGATGAACTGATAGAACTGAGAAATGGTGTCGCACACCTTGCCGAAGGTGGCCGCGGATCGTTCGACGGGCTTACGGCCTTCGCGCGGACAACAAAAGAGCTGCTAAGGCGCCTAACTGTCACCCATGAGGAATACTGGGGTGTATGGGAGACCATCATTGCGATAACGCTGAATAATGCATTGGAAAAGGCGCAACGTGACCTCGGGCGCCTCATCGAACAGGCTAGAGTGCGCCTGCATCAACGGATTCATAAGCTGCCGACAGCTGCGGCAGAGGCATATGTGCAAGCATTTACCATCCGAGTGCCGCGGGTCAACACGCGAAGTCGAGTTGTGCAAGTGAGCGTGCCGAAAAAGTGCCCCGCATGCAGCTACATGGGGCAGATCACGACCGGATTACCACCCTTGACGGGCGAGCGCCGACTCGGTGAAGCGTATCCGATTGCATTTGGTTGCCCAGTGTGCTCGCTCCGCCTTGAAACAGTCGACCTTCTATCGGTGGCTGACATGTATGAGCCTGTACGTCGCGTCGATCACGAAGGAAACCGTTATTTTCCAAGTGAGACTGAAGAATTCCTGTTGGCGATCGCCACGTCAGGTGGCCATGATAACTCCGATGGCGAGCACCTTTAGTTCGCGAGGCTCACTATCGAGCAAGACGAAGACGCGAATGGCCGTCGCCCGATGAAGCGCCCGCCGACGTGAGTTCCGAGGCAGTGCCGTGACTGTGGCCGGCCAGGCGACTGCGAACTGGGCCGACCTACTTGCAGGGGCTGCCATGGTCGCCGTGCCCGTTCGCGGTCGAGCATGCGGATGCAGGAGGAGGATTCGAACCTGCGATACCTGCTTTAGGAGTTCGCTCCGGGGCCGCCGTGGTTGGGGCCCACTTAGTGCACTGATGTCATGCAGGGCCGCCGATTGCCGCCGCCGTCCGTGGTTGTGCTCCAGCAGACGAGTTTCACGTCAGCCATGGTGGGGGTACGAAGCTCGCATTTGCTCCTTCGTACCAGCTCCATTCCAACTGGCGTCCGAACCCTCCAGCAGGAGCGCCAGAGGTGAGCAAAGCACCACCTTCCGGCACGGCATCGACTACACGCCGTTTTCCCGCCTGGACGACCTCGATTTTCAACCACCATGAGCACCGGACACTCTCCGCTCGCCCGGTGATCAGCAGAGACTGTGACTCTCCAGGGGAGAGCGTGATGACGTTTTCATCGAAGTATGGGCGATTACCGGACCGTGTCAGGCGCTCGATCGAGTCCTCATAGGCGGCCTCCCAAGCTTCGGGAATGGACTCGTCGAGGAGGAAGTCCAAGACGATAGCTCCCGCCGCACCCGCAGGCGGGTACCTAACCCATGCAGCGCTGAAGGGCTCGCCTACCTCCTCCTTGTGGACTTTGATGTTGGTAATCGTGAGTGGTTGCTCGGTCCTGTTCTCTGCCAACAGCTTGACTGTCGTTGCTTTGAAGTCAGCAGCGCCCCGTTGTCGCAGCAGCCTGTACATGGGTACGTAAGTGCGCTTGTCCTGGGGTACGTGCTGGGGCAACGCATGGTCTGACGGCAGAGCCATCTCCCAGGCCTTGGGCACGAGTACCTCTCCCGTGACAGCTAGTGGATCACCGCGTTTCACCCAGCGTCGAAGGCAGACGCCAACACCGATGATCAGTGCAACGGCCAACGAACCAATAATGCCTTGGATCACGGAAGCGCTCCTCAGGGCCAGCCCCTCGGCGCACCTTATGCCGCTATGGGCGAGGCTAGGGTTGACGGCTGCGGCTAGTCTGTCACCGTCGGCCATTCTGGCCGTCTGCGGAGATCCAAATCCGACCGCTGCTGTCTGGACTTATTGATGTAAAACGTTGGTGTCAGACGTCGACCTTAGGCTGACAGGCTGGTCGGTCAGCTTTCCTGGTCCTGAGACGAGGGGATAGGGCGGACCCCGGGTTCAAAGCCCTCTGCCCACACGCGTGTGCATGAGGGCATCCCAGCGATGGCACCTACCGTGGCACCGAACTTTCGGCCGTCCTCGTGCGTGAACTCAAGATCGTACCGTTGAGCCTCCGCGTCAACACTTGACCGCACGACAGTAAGTTTTTCGACTTCCACGTCGTAGTGCCGACGAATGCGATCTTGCGCAAGCTCGAGCGCTTGGTCGGATGAGGGCATAGACCTCCATGACTCACCCTCCGCGCGACCTTTCAGCTTCTCGTAGACATTCTTGATCGCTGCTGTGATCGCTACCGCTCCGACGCCTCCGGCCACGTTCGATGAGACCTGCAAAACGATCTCGGAGTAAGATCCTGCCGCGCCCCAGCTGTGCTTGCCGGTTCGTGCGGACACAGTGTGGTTGTTACGGTCACCATCAGCCCAGGCAATCGCATCGAGTTCGTCGATGACTTCCTCCGTGAACATGTCAAGCTGATCGAGTCCTAGCTCCCAGACCTCGTACGGGTAGTAGATAGGGTGAGCCACTAGCGCCACAGAGATGCGGGACTCCTGAGCTCTCATTTCTTCCTCCGTGCCGTCCGACTGAACTAGATGCTGACATGGAGCCCGGCTGCTGCGCAGGTGACCTCGCATATGGTTCTGGACGCGCGTCAGGCCGCCAAGAGCCGTGAGTGCTGCCTCCGTGTGGTCGCCGCACGTGCATCTCTCATCAACCCACGACCTTCCCAGCTCCCATCCCGTCCGCCGTCGACCCACACACCGTGGAGCGGGCGTGGTCCCTGGCGTCCAGGTGGAGCGCGCCACTGTACGAACGACCTGGACGCCAGGGGCCGCGTCTGCTCGGCTCTGCCTGGGTCGACGGCGGACGGGATGGGAGCACCCCGCGCACGCCGCTACGGACCCGAGGGCGGCAACGGCGTCCCTTCCAACCCGGTGTCGGCCGATCCCCCGCCGGAGGCAGCGTTCTGACCATGACGGCTCGTATGCGGCAGTCAACTCGTGGCCTTCGGCTCGTTGATATGCGCGCGGCACGGGCGCCGGCCGGGCTGGAGCGGGACGGAGACAGGAGCGCAGGCCCGGCCGGGGGTCGGGCCGCGCGCGGTGAGCGGAGCGAGCCGCCTTGATGAAGTAGGGAAACTCTTACCGCATCTGCCACTTGTGGCTCTCGGGTCGCCTCACAGGTGCCAGGTGCTGAGCTTCGTCAACGCTTCGGCGCGGTTTTCGATGACCTTCATTCGGGCTAGCCGTTCGGCTTCGTGGTGGTGGGCGTCCTGGGCTGTGGTCTGGCCGGGCCACTTGCGGTAGAGGAGTCCGCACTCCTCGATGAACCATCCGGTGCTGACAGCGTTCAGGGCCATCAAGAGGCCGGTGTCCTCCGAAGACGGCAACGCCATCCAACCGCCCAACGCAGTCACGAGGTCGCGTCGCGCGCACAACGTCGCCGGGTGCACCTGTGCCCTGTAGTTGTGCGTCCGCCACCGTTCGAGGACGGCGCCCTGAGCAATCGGCCCGGCTGGTGGGTCGCCCTCGAAACCGACGGTTGAGCCGTCCGGGAGTAGGTCCAGGACGCGTGACGTCGTCCAGGCGATGCCGCTCTGCTCGGTCAGGACGGTGATGTCACGGAGCAGTGCCCCGGGGGTGAGCTTGTCATCGGCGTCCAGGACCTTGACCAGGTCGCCGCGGGCTCGGGCCAGGGCCATCGTGCGGGCCATGCCGGCGCGGCCGTTCCGTCCCTGGTCGAAGGTGATGCGGGAGTCGTCGGGGACATGCGGGCGTACGTCGTCCGTTTCGCCGTCCTCCTGGATGAGCCATTCCCAGTCCCAACCGGGGGGCATCTCCTGCTGGGTGAGCGACGAGTAGGCGTCGGCGAGATACGGTGCGGCCGGTCCGTGTACGGGCGTGATCACCGAGACAAGGCGCGTCATGCGACCGTTCACCACCTTTCCAGGGGGGTCACGCACTTCACGGCGTAGCGGTCGCCGGGCAGTACGACGTCTGCCACCTCCACGATCCGGCCGTTGGTGTCGTAGAGGGTCTTTCGGACGTCCATGACGGCGACGCCGGGCATGAGGCCGAGTTCTTCGACCTCGTCGGATGTCGGGGGACGGGCGGTCACGACCTCCTCGACCCGGTCGACCTCGACGCCCACGGTGTGCAGCTGGTTCATGGTGCCGCCGGGCCACGGCTCCTGTGCCTCGTCGAGGAGATCCGGGTTCTTCTCGGCGAGCGCGTACGGGATGTACGAGCGGGCCACGTTCAGCGGCTCGTCCTCGTTCACGCTGCGGGTGCGATACGTCCGCCTGAGTACGGCGGTGCCTGGCTCGACCTCCAGAGCCGCGGCTAGGGCCTCCGGGGCCTCGATCCGCTCGTACTCGGCGTTGAACGCCAACTGGGCGATGGTGAGGCCGGTGTCCCGCTCGGTGGCGCCGGTGGTGCTGCGTTCCTTCAGGTCGGCGCGGGCGCGGTCCTTCTCCCACTGATGACGGAGGTTGCTCCGTTCGGCGCGCTGGCGCTGCTTGCGTACGAAGTTGCCGAGACCGTGCCTCTTCTCGATCAGCCCCTCGGTCTGGAGCGCGCTCAGTGCCTGTCGCAGCGTGGGCAGGCTGACCTTGTACTCCGTGACCAGGGTCGTTTCCGCCGGTAGCCGGTCTCCGGGGGTGTACTCGCCGGACTCGATCCGGCGGCGCAAATCCTCCGAAACCTTCTCGTATCGCTTCGCCATCTGCGGCCTCCTTGCTTCGACACACAGTCTAAGTCCTCTTGAGGACTTGACGAGTGGTCGGGGACTCTGCATAGTCATAGCAACTCCTAAAGAGGAGTTGAGGACAACAGCTCTGTAAGTACTGGCTGAGTCAGCCCGTGTGAAAGCGAGATCCCCTGATGCGTCAGATCCCCGTCGACACCTCCGACGCCACGGCGATGGTTGCGCAGGCCCCGGAGCGGAAGATCCGTGACCGGCGTACCGGTGAGGTCGCCACCGACGCCGAGACCGGCGCGACGCTCATGACCGTGAGCGTGATGTTCGCCCTCCACGGTGACGTCGAGATCCTGAACGTCACCGTCCCCGAGACCGGCATCTCCGGTGAGCTGCCGATGGGCACGCCGGTCGCGCTCACGGGCCTGGTCGCCCGGCCGTGGGAGAACGAGTTCAACGGCCAGAAGCGCCACGGGATCGCCTTCCGCGCGGTCGCCGTGACCTCGCTGACCGCTGCGGCGTCGCAGGCGGCCTGATCATGATCCGCTTCGTGGTCGCTCTCGTGCTGGTCGTCGCCACCGTGGGTCTCCTGCGGTGGCGGCGTCCCGCCTGGTATTGGCTGACCTTCGGGGTCACCTTCGCCATCGTGCGGGTCCTGTTTCGCTACGCCTCGGTCATGGACGCTTGCGGCCTGACGGTCCCGCCGTCGCGCTGGCGCTTAGCCCTGGCCCGGGTGGCCAACCGGCCCGTTCCCGGCCCCCGCGCTCCCCGCATCCTCCGGGTGCGGCCGACTCGGACCGGCCTGGTGCTGCGGCTCAAGCTCAGGGCCGGGCAGGACGCCTTCGACGTCGCTGCCTCCTGTGACCGGCTGCGGCACTCGTTCGCCATGTACGGGGTCACCTCGCGTGAGCTGCGCTCGGGCGTGGTCGAGATCCGGATGACCGGCTACGACGTGCTCAAGCGGGTGCAGATGCCGGCCAAGACCGGCACCCGGCCGATGCGGGTTCCGGTCGCCCTGCGGGAGGACGGCTCGGTCCACTACCGCGACTATCGGTCGATACCGCACGCTCTGACCCTCGGCGCCACGGAGTCCGGCAAGTCCGTCTACCAGCGCAACCTGGTGGCCGCGCTCGCTTCGCAACGGGTCGCCCTGGTCGGCATCGACTGCAAGCAAGGGGTGGAGCTGTTCCCGCTGGCTCGCCGGTTCTCCGCGCTCGCCGACAACCCCGACAGCGCCGCTGAACTCCTCGATGCCCTTGTGGCCCGGATGGAAGGCGTCTATCAGCTCATCCGCGCCGAGCAGCGGATCACCGCTGACGTGCCGGATGCGGAGATCGCCGCCGACATCTGGAGCCTGCCGGAAGACCTGCGGCCGGTCCCGATCGTCGTCCTGGTCGACGAGGTCGCCGAACTCGCGTTGTTCGCGAACAAGGAACAGGAAAAGCGCCGGGACCGGATCATCACTGCCCTGGTCCGCCTCGCCCAGCTCGGCCGCGCGGCCGGCATCTATCTGGAGATCTGCGGGCAGCGCTTCGGCTCCGAACTCGGCAAGGGCATCACCATGCTCCGCGCCCAGCTCACCGGCCGCACCGCCCACCGCGTCAACGACGAGACCAGCGCGAACATGGCCTTCGGCGACATCGCCCCGGACGCCGTCCTGGCCGCGATCCAGATCCCCACCGACCTGCCCGGCATCGCCGTCACCGGCGATTCGACCGGCGGATGGGCTCGCATCCGCGCCCCGCACACCTCGCTCCGCCAGGCCGTGAACACCTGCAACCGGCACGCCCACCTGACCCCGGACCTGCCCGAACTCGACCCGTTCCGGCCCGTCCTGGCCGGCGCCCCCGCGGCGGCCCCGGTGCCGCTGTCCAAGACGGCTCCTGCCACAGCCTGACCACGCCCGTAGAAGGGAGATCCCACCGTGTGCCCCGACTGCGACGACTTCGCCCGGACCGTGCTCCTCCTCGGGCAACTCGCCCTGTACGCCGACATGACCGGCGCCGACCTCGACTTCGTGGAAGCCGTCAGCCCCTCCCTGGCCGCCTCGCTGCCCGAGCCGCCGCCCGACACCTTCTCGCCCGGCTACGACCCGAGCGACGGCCCGGACTACCCCGGCGGGGACATCTGATGGCCCGCTCCGCCCCGCGCGTCGACGCGGTCCTCGTCCAGGCCGTCATCGCCGGTGCCCTGTCCTTCGCCCACCTGCACGACCTCGCCTCCGCGGCTGGACAGGACGGCTGGAAGGCCTGGGCCTACCCGGTCAGTGTCGACCTGCTCCTGGTCGCCGCTTGGCGCCGACTCCGCTCCGACGGACCGTCCCGGCTGGCCTGGTGCTGGTTCGTGGTCGCCCTGTTCGCCTCGCTCGGGGCCAACGTCGCCACCGCCGGGTTCCTCGACCTGGCCGACCCGCCCGCCCTGCTCCGCCTCGGCATCGCCGGATGGCCCGCCGTCGCCTTCCTCGGCGGCACGCTTCTCGCCCACTCGGCCGGTGATCAGGCGCCCGTACCGCCAGCCGCCGCTGCCCCGGAATCGGCTCCCGAGACACAGCCCGAGACCGAGCCGAAACCGGCCGCCATCGCCGAGCCGGAACCAGCCCCGGTCGTCCCCGTCGCCAACGAGCCTTCCCCGATCGCCCCGGCCGCCGACCCGGCCCCGGCATCCCGCCCGGCCCTGCCGGTCCCGGCCGCGCTCGTCGACCACGCCCGGAAGGTCGCCGCCGACCACCAGGCCCGGACCGGTGCCCAGATCGACACCGACACCCTCCGCGCCCGCCTCGGCGTCCCGGCCCAGCTCGCCGACACCATCGCCGCCCACCTCGCCTGACACACAAGGAGAACGGCCCATGCCTGCCCGCTACTTCTTCCACTCCGTGATGCGAATCGGCCCGGTCCAGATCGGCACCCACCGCGACCGCTTCGGCGAGACCAAGCACGCGGCCGTGTGCACCAACGAAGGCTGCGGCTGGTCCTCGGACTACTCCAGCCGTTCCGCCGCCCAGCTCGCCGCCCGCACCCACCGCTGCCGCGCCTACTGACCGGAGGTCACAGCCATGGAGGTTCCCCTCTGGCTCGCCCTGCTCGTCGTCGGCTACCTCGGTATCAAGCTCTTCCGGCCGCCCGCCTGGCTGATCGCCCTGCTTCTGCTCGGCGGCTTCCTCCTCGCCGACAGCACGATTGCCCCCGCCATCAACGGCCTCATCAAGTAGAGGAGTCCGCATATGTTCCGCCCGAAGATCCCCACCATGCCGACCCCGACCGGCATCGTCACCACGCACGCCATCATCGAGCCGACCGCCATCACCCCGGCCGCGGCTCAGTTCCCGCCGCCGGCCCTCGTCGCCCCGGTGGCACCGTCCCGCCCGGTCGTCCAGCTCACCCCCGGCAACGCGCTCGCCCTCGTCGGCGGCGGCACCGCCGTGGTCCTGGTCGTCGGCGCGGTCCTGGTCTCCATGCTGCTGGCCGTGGCCATAACCGGCGTCTCCGTCGCCGTGTGCGCTGTGGTTCTGCGCTCGCTGATCGGCATGCACCGCACGCGTCGCTGAGCGGCCCCCGGGGCGGCCTCTACCGCCAAGTGTCGTCCGCCCCGGGTGCCTTCCCATCTTCCAGATCCAAGGGACCCGAAAGGGAAGCTCCATGATGCCCGACTTCACCCCGGCGCCGTGCCGGAACGTCCTCGTCCGTCCCGGGGCGGTGATCGCGTGAAGACCATCACCACCTCGGCCCACCTGGAGCCGGACACCACCTTCAGGGTGAACGTGTTCGACAGCACGCCGGATGGTGGCAGCTTCGTCAGCCTCCGTGTCGGCGGCGAGCAGGTCGACATCGCGCTCCTCGCCCGACCGGGTACCGCCGGCGCCCTGCGCGCCCTCGCCCGTGCCGCCGAGGAAGCCGCCTCCGCGCTCGACCTGATCGCCGAATCCGCCTCGGGCGGTGCCGAGTGACCGACACCGCGACCTTCGCGGGCCTGGACCCGATCACCCTGGGAGACCTCCTCCGGGTGGCCGGGTCCCCCGGCTTCGATCGTTGGGAAGAGCAGGTCCGCCGTACCGGTGGCTGCGCCGACCCGATCCACCTGCGCGGCTGGGTGCTCCACAAGGACAAGACCACCGGCCAGACCCTGCACCACTACTCGACCGAGGGAGAACCGGGCGGACGGCTCCGCGTCGCCTGCGGCAACCGCCGGGCCTCCCGCTGCCCCTCCTGCGCGTGGACGTACGCCGGCGACACCTACCACCTCATCCGGGCGGGCCTGGCCGGTGACGACCGCCGAGACATCCCCGGCACCGTCCGCGACCACCCCCGCGTCTTCGCCACCCTCACCGCCCCCTCGTTCGGCCCGGTCCACAACCGGCCCGACCGTGGCGTCTGCCGCTGCGGCACCGGCCACCCGGCCGATGACCCGGACCTCGGCACCGCCCTCGACCCGGAGACGTACGACTACGCGGGCGCCGTGCTGTTCAACAACCATGCCGGACAGCTTTGGCAGCGCTTCACCAACCGGCTCCGCCGCGAGATCGCCGCCCGCGCCGGCCTCACCCAACGGGAGCTGAAGGAACGCGCCCGGCTGTCGTACGGCAAGGTGGCGGAGTTCCAGAAACGCGGTGCCGTGCACTTCCACGCCGTGATCCGCATCGACGGACCCGAGGGGCCGGACACGCCGCCGCCGTCCTGGGCCACGGTCGACCTCCTCACCGACTCGATCCGCGCGGCCGCCGCGCACTCCTACACCTCGGTGTCAGTCCCGGCCGCCGACGAGCAGCCCGCCCGCACCTTCCGCTGGGGCGCCCAGCTCGACGTACGGCCCATCAAGGCGTTCGGGGACGGCTCTGACCTGACCGAACAGGCCGTTGCCTCCTACGTCGCGAAGTACGCCACGAAGGCGGCGGAGAACACCGGGACGCTCGATCGGCGCATCGGTGAGATGTCCGAACTCGACCGCCACGGCGTACCCGACCACACCCGCCGCCTCGTCGCCGCGTGCAAGCTCCTCGACCCGCTCTACCCGGACCGGCGGCTCTGGGCCTGGGCTCACATGCTCGGCTTTCGCGGCCACTTCTCCTCGAAGTCCCGCCGCTACTCGACCACCCTCGGTGCCCTCCGCCAGGCACGCGCCGACTACCGCGCCGCGCAGGAACACGCCGCCCTCGGCCTGGACGCCGCCGAGCCGGACACCGTGCTCGTCCTCGCCGACTGGCAGTACGCCGGCCACGGCCACACCCCCGGCGAATCCGCACTCGCAGCGTCCATCGCCCGTGACCTCCAGCTCAACCGCGAAACCGCTCGTGAGGTTCTACGCGATCAACTGGCCCAGGAAGGAGCCGCAGCATGACCACCGCCCCGGAACTGCTGACCGTGCCGGAAGTCATGGCCCGGCTCAAGGTCGGACGGTCCAAGGTCTACGACCTGATCCGCACGCACCGGATCGCCTCCATCAAGATCGATGGAGCACGGCGGGTGCCCGCTGACGCGGTACGCGAGTTCGTCCAGGGCCAACTGGAAGAGGCGGCGTGATGACCAAGCGTCGGAGTCGTGGGGACGGCGGCCTGCACTGGGACGAGAAGCGGCAACGGTGGATCGCTACGGCCAACCTCGGGTTCGATCCGAGCGGCAAGCGGATCGTGAAGCGGGGGAGCGGCAAGACCAAGACGGAGGCGAAGAACAAGCTCAAGGAGGTGTTGCGGGACCACGAAGACGGGCTTGCCATCGCGCCCACCAACTACACGGTGAAGGACGCCGTGACGGACTGGCTGGCGTACGGCCTGGCAGGTCTCGATCCCAGCACCGTCGAGACCGTGACCCTCCTGAGTGAGAAGCACGTGATCTCTTCGCTCGGCGCGCGCAAGCTGCGAGAGCTTAGTGCTGAGGACGTGGATCGCTGGCTGGCTACCAAAGCGAAGACGCTCAGCACGCGCACGCTCCAGGGAATCCACTCCTGCCTCAACCGCGCGGTCAAGCGGGCCATGGCGCGGGACAAGGTGAAGCGCAATGTCGTCGAGCTGTGCTCGGTGCCTCAAGGGCAGGCGGGGCGTCCCTCCAAGGCGCTCACGTTCGCTCAGGCGGAAGCCGTGCTCAAGGGTGCGGAGGGAACCTCGATGTACGCGTACATCGTCGTGGCCCTGCTGACCGGGGCGCGCACCGAGGAACTGCGGGCACTCACCTGGGACCACGTCTTCCTGAAGGGCCGGCCGGACCTCGACCCGCCGCAGCCTCCGCACATCGCCGTGTGGCGGTCGGTACGCAGGAGCGGGGACACAAAGACCCGGAAGTCCCGGCGCACGCTCGCTCTGCCGGCGCGCTGTGTCGATGCCCTCTGGCAGCAGTTCGAAGATCAGGGGTGGGATCGGCTCGCCGCTGGTGACGACTGGGAGGAACACGGTCTCGTCTTCTCCTCGGCCGTGGGCAAGCCGCTCGACGCTGCCAACGTTCGCCGTGCCTTCCGCCAGGCGCTCAAGGGCATCGACGGGATCAACGCCGAAGAGTGGACGCCGAGGGAGCTGCGGCACAGCTTCGTGTCCCTGCTGTCCGACCGTGGTGTCCCGCTGGAAGAGATCTCCCGGCTCGTCGGACACTCCGGGACCGCCGTGACCGAGGAGGTCTACAGGAAGCAGATCCGGCCCGTGATCCAGACCGGTGCAGTGGTCATGGACGGCATCTTCGGTATGCAGGAGCGGCGGTCGTAGACACGCGAAAGCGGTAGTCACGCAGATAAACACGCACGCAAAAACAAGAGGACCACCTCCCAACGTTGGGAGGTGGTCCACCTGCTATTTCGGCTGTCGGGGTGGCGGGATTTGAACCCACGACCTCTTCGTCCCGAACGAAGCGCGCTGCCAAGCTGCGCTACACCCCGATGTCACTGCTTGTCGCGGCGACGACGTTTACTTTAGCCCACCGGGGGCCTGAGACGAAATCCGGTTTTGGTGCGGCGGCGGACCGGGTTCGGGCGGGCGTGGTCGAGGGCCACCAGGAGGAGGGCGAGGGCGTAGAAGGAGAGGCCCAGGAGGAGGGCGTTGGCCAGGACGTGTTTGTAGCCGTGCCGGCCGACGTCCAGGAAGGCGTACAGGTAGCGGTGCGCGGAGCCCGCCGGGAGCAGTTCGCCGCGGGTCAGGGAGAAAGCCAGGTAGGCCAGGGGGTAGAGCAGCCAGGGCGCGGCCTGTCGCAGGTGGAGGCGGGCCGGGGTGGTCAGTACGAGCCAGTCCAGGAGGGCGGCGACCGGGATCACCGTGTGGAGGAGCCGGCCGGCCACCGACTGCCAGAGCGGGTGGGTGCCGGGGGAGTCCGTGATCGAGAACGGCGGGGACGCCTCGGTCAGCAGCAGGTGGTAGACCAGTGCCGTCATGGTGACGTAGAGCACGGCTGCGCCGGTCAGGGCCGCCGGTGCGGGGCGGCGGGCGGTCCAGGCCCTGCGGGCCGAGAGGGCGAGGGCCAGGACGAGCACGAGGGTGCTCTGGATCGCGAAGTGGCTCAGGACGTGCAGCGGCGGGCCGACGATGATCTCGGCGGTCACCGCTGCCGCAGCCACCGCGGCGACCAGGAGGCGGTAGACCGCCGTCCACGGGCGGCGCACGGGCGTCACGACAGCGGTCGCGGGGACGACGTAGGGCGCCAGTGCCGTGATGCCCGGGATCGCGGGGAGGTCCGGGATGTCCCGGGGGATCGAGGGCGTCGGGGACGCCGCGGGTGTGGCGGGTGGCGAGTCTGGCGAGGGAGCCGGGGTGGGCGGAGGCGGCGACGGTATCGGAGGTATCGGCGCGGTCATGCCCTCACCGTAGGAAGTGTGGGCGTAATGGGCGATGTGGGTGGTCTATGTGGGTTACGGGCGGATTATGTCCGTCGGGTGGAGTGAGTTCCTGGGGCCTCCCTGGGCGGGTTCCTTGGGCGGCCCCCCGGGGTGGGTTCCTTGCGGGGTAGCCCCTGGGATTGGGTGTGCCCCTCGTTCCGGGTGCCTCTCGGGTGGAAGGGCAGCAGCCGCAGGCGCGTATCCGGCACCTCCGCGACCCCGCACCGCCCCCGGGTGCCACTCAGGCCGCCCCTCCGGGCGACCCGCCCCGGACATTCCCCAGAAGGCGCCTCTCCGGGCATCCAGGCTCCTCCGCCCCAGGCGCCCGGCTCACCACGGTCCAGGCGCCCCCGCCCTCCGCTCACCGCCGCGCCAGGCGCCCCGATCACCGCGGTCCCAGGCGCCGTGCCCCCCGGCTCACCGCTGCCCCAGGCCGCCCCCCGCTACCGCCGTTCCAGGTCCCCCGCCTCCCGACCGCCCAGGCTCCCCGCCCCGGCCCTCGCCCCCCGGCCCCGTCAGTCCCGGCTCACCAGTGTCAGCAGTGTCGCCTCCGGCGGGCAGGCGAAGCGGACCGGGGTGTAGCGGTTGGTGCCGCAGCCGGCCGAGACGTGCAGGTAGGACGTGTGGCCCTCGGACGTGTGGGTGGACAGGCCCTTGACCCGGTCGGTGTCCAGGTCGCAGTTGGTGACCAGGGCGCCGTAGAAGGGGATGCAGAGCTGGCCGCCGTGGGTGTGGCCGGCCAGGATCAGGGGGTAGGCGTCGGCCGTGAAGGCGTCCAGGACGCGCAGGTAGGGTGCGTGCACCACGCCCATGGAGAAGTCCGCGTCGCCGGACGGGCCGCCGGCCACGCGTGCGTAGCGGTCCCGCTTGATGTGCGGGTCGTCCAGGCCGGTCAGTTCCACCGAGACGCCCTCGACCTTCAGGGTGCCGCGGGTGTTCGTCAGGTTGAGCCAGCCCGCCGCGTCGAAGCCGTCGCGCAGATCCTCCCACGGGTTGTGGACGGCGCCGACCGCGGGCGCGTTGCCGTTGAGGCCGTGGCGTCCGCTCGCCTTCTCCAGCAGGTAGCGCGCCGGATTGCGCAGCTTGGGGCCGTAGTAGTCGTTGGAGCCGAAGACGTAGGCGCCCGGGAACTCCATCAGCGGGCCGAGCGCGTCCAGGACCTCCGGCGCACCCTCCGGGTCGGAGAGGTTGTCCCCCGTGTTGATCACGAAGTCCGGGCGCAGGCCGGCGAGCGAGCGCAGCCAGCGCTGCTTCTTGCGCTGGCCGCCGACCATGTGGATGTCGGAGACCTGCAGGACCCGCAGGGGGCGCATACCGGAGGGCAGGGCCGGGACCGTCACCCGCCGCAGACGGAAGGAGCGGGCTTCGAATCCCGCCGAGTAGAGGAGACCGGCGGTCGCGACCGCCGTGATGCCCAGGGGTACTCCGTATCGCGCGCGCATGTGTCCATCGTCTCAAAACCCTGCCGTGCCGCGGAAATCAGCCGTGGGGACGGATTACGGCGTACGCCGGTGTACGGGTGTACGGGTGTACGGGTGTACGGGTGTACGGGTGTGCGTCGTTGTGACCCGCCGTACGCCGTCCTGCGTCCTGGCACCGGCACCCGGTCGGTGGGGTGGGGGGGGGACCCGCCTCCGGTCGGAGTGGTGAGACCGGTGCCCGGTCGGTGTGACCGGCGTTCGGTCGGTGTGGTGGGGTCGGCGTTCGGTCGGTGTGACCGTTGTCCGATCCGTGTGACCGGCGTCCGGTCGGAGTGGTGGGACCGGCGTCCGACCGGTGTGCGAGACCGTCGTCCGATCGCTGCGCGGGACCGGCGTCCGTCGCTGCGTGGGACCAGCCCGCGCCGGTGCGTGAAATCGGCGCGCGTCCGGCCGGGCGTACCTGCGACAATCAACTTCATGACCACCCTCAAGTCGAAGCTGCACGAAGACCTCAACGCCTCGATCAAGGAGCGCGACGAGCTGCGCTCCTCGACGCTCCGGCTGACGCTCGCCGCGATCACCAAGGAGGAGGTCGCGGGCAAGGAGAAGCGTGAGCTGTCCGACGACGAGGTCCTCAAGGTGATCACCAAGGAGGCCAAGAAGCGTCGCGAGGCGGCCGAGGCCTTCGCGCAGGGCGGTCGTACGGAGTCGGCCGAGCGGGAGCGGGCGGAGGGTGAGGTGCTCGCGGCGTACCTGCCCAAGCAGCTCTCCGACGACGAGCTGAACACGATCGTCGCCCAGGCCGTCGAGGAGGCCAGGGCGTCCGGCGCGGAGGGCCCGCGGGCCATGGGCGCGGTCATGAAGATCGTGAACCCGAAGGTCGCGGGGCAGGCCGAGGGCGGCCGTGTCGCCGCCGTGGTCAAGAAGCTGCTGGCCGGCTGAGACCGGGAGGGGCGGGGGCAGGGGCTGGGATTCGTCGGCCCGGAACCCCCTGGATGCGTCCCTGAATCCTGAATGCGAAGAGGGCCGCCCGGCTGTCTGCCGGGCGGCCCTCTTTTTCTTCCGCTGTCCGGCCGCTCTACGTACGCCGGCGCGCGTCGGTGGCACCGTCAGCCGTGCTGTCCGCCGTTGCCGTTCCTGTGCGTGCCGCCGCCCTGCCCCTGGATGAAGCCGCCGGGGAAGCCGGGGAGCCCGGTGCCGCCGGGGAGGCCGCCGCCGTTGTCGCCGTCACCTCCGCCTCCCCTTCGGCCTTTTCCCTTGTCACGGCCCTTTCCCTGGTCCTGCTGCTTGCCCTTGTCCTGGTCCTTGCCCTTGTCGGCGTCCGGGATGTCGACGAGGTTGAAGGACGGGGCGGGCTTGCCCTGCAGGGCGCCCGTCATCGCGTCCCGCCAGATCGGACCGGGCACGTCGGCGCCGTAGACCAGGCCGTGCAGCACACCGCCGATGCGGATGTCGGTCATCTTGACCTTCTGGGTGGCGCTGCCGACCCACACCGCACCCGCCAGGTTCGGCGTGTAACCGACGAACCAGGCGTTCTTGCGCTCGTCCGTCGTACCCGTCTTGCCGGCGTTGTCACGGTCGGAGAGGCCGGCCTGCTGGCCGGTACCGGAGTCGATCACGCCTTGCAGCAGCGTGTTCACGGTGTCCGCGGTCTTCTCGCTCATCGCGCGCGTGCACGTCGTCTTCGGCACGGCCAGGGGCTTCTCCTGCCCGCCGACCTTCTGCGTGATCGACTCGATGGCGACCGGGGTGCAGTAGGTGCCGCGCGAGGCGAACGTGGCGTAGGCGCCGGCCATCGTCAGCGGCGAGATGCCGACCGCGCCGAGCGCGATGGAGGGGGCCTGCGGCAGCTTCTTGTTGTCGCCCTGCACGACGTGCAGCTTGTCGGTCATCGTGGTCACCGGGCAGAGGCCGATCTCGGAGATCATCTGCACGAAGTAGGTGTTGACCGACTTCGCCATGGCCTCCTTCATGGCGTACGGGCCGTGCTCGGAGGTGCTCTCGTTCTCCACGTTGTCGTGGTACGTGTTCACCCAGCGCTTGCCGTCGCACGCCTGGACCGGGCTCGGGTACGGCATCTTGTACGGCGACGAGTACTGCTGCGTGGGCGGCTTGCCGCCCTCGATCGCCGCCGCCGCCACGAACGGCTTGAACGTCGAACCGGTCGGGAAGCCGTAGTTCGAGCCGCCCGCGTCGCTGCCGACCGAGTAGTTGATCTCGGTCTCGTTCTTCCCGTAGCCGTACGGCTTGGACTGGCCCATCGCGACGATCTTGCCGGTGCCCGGCTGGACCAGCACGGCCGCCGACGCGACGGGGTCCGACTGGTAGATGTGCTGCTTGAGCGAGGCCTGCACCGACGCCTGGGCCTGCGGGTCCAGCGTGGTGCGGATGGTCAGGCCGCCCTGGTTCCAGATCTTGGCCCGCTCCGCGCGGGTCCTGCCGAAGACCGGCTCGTTCAGGAAGACCTTCTCGACGTACTTGCAGAAGAAGGCCGAGTCCTTGACCGCCGTGATGCAGCCGTTGCGCGGACGGGTGACCTTCAGCTCCAGCGGCGCCTTCTTGGCCTTGTCGGCCTCCGCCTGCGAGACGTCCCCGACCTCGGCCATGCGCTGCAGCACGGTGTTGCGCCGCTTGGTGGCCTCGGCCTCGTCGTTGACCGGGTCGTAGCGGCTCGGCGACTGGACGACGCCGGCCAGCAGCGCCGCCTCGGGGAGCGTGAGGTCCTTGGCGTGCTTGGAGAAGTAGCGCTGGGAGGCGGCCTCGATGCCGTAGGCCTGCTCACCGAAGAAGGTGATGTTCAGGTAGTTCTCGAGGATGCGCTGCTTGCCGAGGTCCTGCTCGACCTGGATCGCGTACTTCAGTTCCTTGATCTTGCGGCCGAGGGTCTGCTGGGTGGCCTGCGCGACCTTCGTCGGGTCGTCGCCGGCCTCCTCCACGAAGACGTTCTTCACGTACTGCTGGGTGAGTGTGGAGGCGCCCTGGGCGACCCCGCCGCTCGTCGCGTTCTTGTTGAGCGCGCGCAGGACGCCCTTCAGGTCGATCGCGCCGTGCTGGTAGAAGCGCGAGTCCTCGATCGCGACGATCGCCTTCTGCATGTACGGCGAGATGTCCTTCAGCTCCACCACCGTGCGGTCACGGGAGTAGACCTGGGCGAGCTGGTTGCCCTCGGCGTCCAGGATGGTGGTGCGCTGACTGAGCGGCGGACGCTTGAGGTTGGCCGGGATGTCGTCGAACCCCTGGACCGACCCCTTGGCCGCGAGGCCCAGTGCGCCGGCCGCGGGCAACGCGATACCGGCCAGCACCGCTCCGGCGAGCACACTGACACCGAGGAACTTGGCGGCCTGCTGCGTTGGCGACTGGCCACCGCCCGAGCGCTTCTTTGGCATGGGGGCAGCCTACGTTCTCATTCGCCGGACACGCGTATATGCCTTGGCCTAAGCTGCTCTCGGCTGTCACAGCGGTACGTTCATGTATCCATACGTCCGGCGATCCCGAAACGTTCCGGACGGTGCGGTTTCTCCACGCGTTTCGCCATCGGGCCGGTTTCCGGGGCGTGTCAGTGCCTGCCGGGCGGCGGGAGGCAGTGGTGCCGGGGTGCACCGGGTGGTGCCGGGGTCTACCGGGTGGTGCCGGGCGGGTGCGGCCTTGCCGGCGGGCGACGGAAAGAGCGGGAAAGGCGTGCCCGGAATCGCCTCGTGTGTGACGCGACGTCCGGTGTGCCGCAAGCGGACTGCCCTGTTGTGTCAGGGAATGGCGCGGATGTCGCCACCTCACTCCCCCGGGTGATCTGCCGCTAACCCATAGTCCGTTCGGACCATTCAAGATTGGGCCCGCTGGGGGTGTTGCGCTGTCCCCACCTTCCGTAACGTCCTCAACTGGCGGCGGTGAATATGCCGCTGCCGCCGTGGGGGAGCCTCGATTCGGGAGAGGACGGCGCCGGTATGGGCTGGGTAACCGACTGGAGTGCGCAGGCGGCCTGCCGCACTACCGATCCGGATGAACTGTTCGTTCAGGGAGCAGCGCAGAACAGGGCCAAGGCGGTGTGCACGGGGTGCCCGGTGCGCACCGAGTGCCTCGCCGACGCGCTCGACAACCGTGTCGAGTTCGGCGTCTGGGGAGGCATGACGGAGCGGGAGCGCCGCGCACTGCTGCGCAGACGGCCGACCGTCACCTCTTGGCGGCGGCTGCTGGAGACCGCTCGCATGGAGTACGAGCGCGGCACGGGCCTCGTCTCCCTCGACGACGACGCGGTGTACGAGAGCTACGCGGCGGTGAGCTGAGGGCGTCCCGGGCACGTACGCGCCCTGTCGCGCCGCTTTCCCGGCCGCCGGACGGCCGGCCTCCACGGTCTCGGGTCCCGGACCCCCTCGCTCCCTCCCTCAGCCACCGTCCCCGGTGTTCTCAGGCGCCCGGCTCGGGCAGTTCGCGGCGGTTGTCCGCGAGCCGTTCCCCGATGTCCCGCAGCCCCGTGAGGTCGTGCACGTCACCGGGCAGCGCGGCCACCTCCGCGACCGCCACCTCGGGGTGCCGGGCGGCGAAGCGGTCCCGCGTGCGCTGCTCGCGCGCGAGCAACTGCATGCGCTCGGCGTGCAGCCGCAGCAGGCCCGCGGTGACCTGGGCCACGGGATCGGCCGGCTCGGCGGTCTCGGCTTGCTCGGCGGGCGCGGAGGACTCCGCGTCCTCGGCGTGTTCGACGTGCTCGGTGGCCTCGGCGGAAGGGCCGGGCGCCGGACCGGGAGAGGCAGAACCTGAAGAAGCGGAACCTGAAGAGGCAGTGCCGGAAGAGGCGGAACCGGGGGAGTCGGAACTTCCGTACGTTTCGGGAGAGTTACGAAGTCCAGCTTTCCCGTCGTCCTGATCCACAATGCGGGGCTCTTCAAGATTTTCCGCCGCCGCGAGCGCCCGTTCGGCCGACAACTGGCCTGCGGCGCTGCCGTGGACGCGGTTGAGCACCAGCCCCGCCAGCGGCATCTTCTCCGCGGCCAAACGCTCCACGAAGTACGCCGCCTCGCGCAGCGCGTCCCGCTCCGGGGCGGCGACCACGAGGAACGCCGTCCCCGGCGCCTGGAGCAGCTTGTACGTGGCGTCCGCGCGCGTCCTGAACCCGCCGAAGGTGGTGTCCATCGCCGCCACGAACGTCTGGACGTCCTTGAGCAGCTGACCGCCGAGCAGCTTGCCGAGCGTGCCGGTCATCATCGACATGCCGACGTTCAGGAACTTCATGCCCGCGCGTCCGCCCAGCTTCGCCGGGGCGGTCAGCAGCCGGATCAGCCGGCCGTCGAGGAAGGAACCGAGCCGCTTGGGCGCGTCCAGGAAGTCCAGCGCCGAGCGGGAGGGCGGCGTGTCGACGACGATCAGGTCCCACTCGTCGCGCGCCCGCAGCTGGCCCAGCTTCTCCATCGCCATGTACTCCTGCGTGCCCGCGAAGCCCGCCGAGAGCGACTGGTAGAAGGGGTTGGCCAGGATCGCGGCGGCCCGGTCGGGGTCCGCGTGCGCCTCGACGACCTCGTCGAAGGTGCGCTTCATGTCGAGCATCATGGCGTGCAGCTCGCCGTCGCCCTCGGTGCCCTTCACCCGGCGCGGGACGTTGTCGAGGGAGTCGATGCCCATGGACTGGGCGAGCCGGCGGGCCGGGTCGATCGTCAGGACGACCACCTTGCGGCCCCGCTCGGCGGCCCGCAGTCCCAGGGCCGCCGCCGTCGTCGTCTTGCCGACCCCGCCCGAACCGCAGCACACCACGATCCGGGTCTGCGGGTCGTCGATCAGCGGGTCGACGTCCAGCACGCGCGTGTGGACGAGGCGGCGCGCGCCGTCCTGGTGAGGGTGCGCGGAGGAACGTTCGGTCTCCCGCGCGCGGGCCGGGTCCGGGCTCATGACATCCCCTGCATTCCCTGCTTCCGCAGCTCGGTCGCCAGTTCGTACAGGCCCGCCAGGTCCATGCCCTCGGCGAGCAGCGGCAGTTCGTGCAGCGGCAGGCCCAGCTCCGTCAGGACCGACCGCTGCTCCTGCTCCAGCGCGTACCGCTCGGCGTACTCGTCGGCCTGGCCGAGCAGCGGGTCCACCAGCCGCTCGGCGTTGCCGCCGCGCCGGGCGCCGCCGAGGCCCGCGGAGGACAGCGAGCGGGCGAGCGCGGTCCGCGGCACGGTCCGTACGAGTTCCAGGTCGGCCGCGTCGAGCACCTGCGGCCGCACCATGTTCACGACGATGCGGCCCACCGGGAGCCGGGCGGCGCGCAGTTCCGCGATGCCGTCCACGGTCTCCTGGACCGGCATCTCCTCCAGCAGCGCCACCAGGTGCACGGCCGTCTCGGCCGACTTCAGCACCCTCATCACGGCCTGCGCCTGATTGTGTATCGGGCCGATCTTGGCCAGCCCGGCCACCTCGTCGTTGACGTTGAGGAAGCGGGTGATGCGGCCGGTCGGGGGCGCGTCCATCACGACGTAGTCGTAGGCGAACCGGCCGCTCCTGTCCTTGCGCCGCACCGCCTCGCACGCCTTGCCGGTCAGCAGGACGTCCCGGACGCCGGGTGCGATGGTGGTCGCGAAGTCGATGGCGCCGAGTTTCTTCAGGGCCCGCCCCGCGCTGCCCAGCTTGTAGAACATCTGGAGGTAGTCCAGCAGTGCCAGTTCGGGGTCTATGGCGAGTGCGTACACCTCCCCGCCCCCGGGGGCGACGGCGATCTTGCGTTCCTCATAGGGCAGCGCCTCCGTTTCGAAGAGCTGTGCGATGCCCTGGCGGCCCTCGACCTCGACGAGGAGCGTCCGCTTCCCCTTCGTGGCCAGGGCCAGCGCGAGGGCTGCGGCGACCGTGGTCTTTCCGGTCCCGCCCTTGCCGCTGACGACCTGGAGCCTGCTCACGCCTTCGAGCCTAACCAGTCCGCGCTCGGCTCACGCGGGAGGCTGTGGACAACCGCATCCGCTGTGGCGTCCCCGAGCCCGTCACCCGGGCGTCGCGGTGGCCGGCACCCGGGCGTCACCGGGGCCGCGGCGCCCGCCCCCGGACCCTCTGGCGCCGTCGTGGGCGGCCGCCTCTGCGGCGGGCGGCGGAGGGCGCACGGCGGGCGGGCGAGCGGCCCGGGCGGCGCGGTCGCGGCACCGGTGACGGCAGCGGCTACAGTCGCCCCATGACCAAGTGGGAATACGCAACCGTGCCGCTGCTCGTCCACGCCACGAAGCAGATTCTGGACAACTGGGGCGAGGACGGCTGGGAGCTGGTCCAGGTCGTGCCCGGGCCCAACCCGGAGCAGCTGGTGGCCTACCTGAAGCGGGAGAAGCAGGCATGAGCGCGGTCGAGGCGAAGCTGGCCGAACTGGGCCTGACGCTGCCGGAGGTCGTGCCGCCGCTGGCCGCCTACCAGCCGGCCGTGCAGTCAGGACCGTACGTCTACACCGCCGGCCAGCTGCCGATGGTGGACGGCAAGCTCCCGGTCACCGGCAAGGTCGGCCTCGAGGTCACCCCCGAGGAGGCCAAGGACCTGGCCCGCACCTGCGCGCTGAACGCGCTCGCGGCCGTCAAGTCCGTCGCGGGCGACCTGGACCGCATCGCGCGCGTGGTGAAGGTCGTGGGCTTCGTCGCCTCGGCGACGGACTTCACCGGCCAGCCCGGCGTCGTCAACGGTGCCAGCGAGCTGCTGGGCGAGGTCCTGGGCGACAAGGGTGTGCACGCGCGCAGCGCGGTCGGTGTGGCGGTGCTGCCGCTGGACGCGCCCGTCGAGGTCGAGATCCAGGTCGAACTGGCTCCCTGAGCCGGCACCCGGCCGATCGGCGGGTCCCTTACCTCGGGCACCTCTCCGGCACCTCTCGAACATTCGCGCGCCACGGGATAGCCTCCGGCCATGGCGAATGGGCAGTGGTTCCCCCCGGACTGGCCGGACCGCGTCCGCGCGCTCGCGGACGGCACCCTCACCCCGGTCGTGCCCAGACGTGCGGCCACCGTCATGCTCCTGCGGGACACCGGCACCGGCCCCGCCGTGCACATGCTGCGCAGACGCGCCTCCATGGCCTTCGCCGGAGGCGCGTACGCGTACCCGGGCGGTGGTGTCGACCCGCGCGACGACGACCAGCAGGTGCGCTGGGCGGGTCCCACGCGCGCGTGGTGGGCAGACCGGCTCGGCGTGGACGACGCGGCGGCCCAGGCGATCGTCTGCGCGGCCGTCCGCGAGACGTACGAGGAGGCGGGCGTCCTGCTCGCCGGGCCGGGCCCCGACTCGGTCGTCGGCGACACCACGGGCGCGGACTGGGAGACCGACCGCGCCGCCCTGGTCGCGCGGGAACTCTCCTTCGCCGAGTTCCTCGACCGCCGCGGCCTGACCCTGCGCTCGGACCTGCTGGGCGCCTGGACGCGGTGGATCACGCCCGAGTTCGAACCTCGCCGCTACGACACGTGGTTCTTCGTGGCCGCCCTCCCCGGGGGGCAGCGGACCCGGAACGCCTCCACGGAGGCCGACCGCACGGTGTGGATCCGTCCCGCGGACGCGCTCTCCGGGTACGACAAGGGCGAGCTGCTGATGATGCCGCCGACCGTCGCCACCCTGCGCCAGCTCCTTCCCTTCGGCAGCCCCGCGCAGGTGCTGGAGGCGGCGGGGGAGCGGGACCTGACCCCCGTGCTCGCGCGGGCCCGCCCGGTGGACGGCGAGGTCGTCCTGTCCTGGCCGGGCCACGACGAGTTCACCCTGCGCATCCCGGCCGGCGGGACGGCGTCCGCATGACCGCGCCCACGCTCCGGCCCCCGTACCGGCGCCCCTCCTGCCCGCGGCCCCGGCTCGCGTCCCGTCCGCGCCTCCGGCCGGGCCCCGGCCCCCGCCTCCGGCTTCGTACGGCCGACGCCCAGGAAGGTCCCCTCGCATGACGGACGCAGCAGCGCTCCCCGGCCAGCCCCGCGGCGGTGTCCTGTCCGGTCCCGCCACCGCGCGGGCGGTCAACGTCCTCGCGCCCAACGCCTCCGCCATGACCCTGGACGGCACCAACACCTGGATCCTCTCCGAGCCCGACTCGGAACTGGCGGTGGTGATCGACCCGGGCCCGCTCGACGAGGGCCACCTGCGCACCGTCGTCGGCACCGCCGAGGAGGCGGGCAAGCGCGTCGCCCTGACCCTGCTGACCCACGGGCACCCCGACCACGCGGAGGGCGCCGCCCGCTTCGCCGAGCTGACCGGCACGCGCGTGCGCGCGCTGGATCCGGCCCTGCGGCTGGGCGACGAGGGCCTCGGGGCGGGGGACGTGATCCGGGTCGGCGGCCTGGAGCTCAGGGTCGTACCGACGCCCGGCCACACCGCGGACTCCCTGTGCTTCCACCTACCGGCCGACCGGGCGGTGCTCACCGGTGACACCATCCTGGGCCGCGGCACGACGGTGGTGGCCCACCCCGACGGCCGGCTCGGCGACTACCTGGACTCGCTGCGGCGTCTGCGGTCCCTCACGGTCGACGACGGGGTGCACACGGTCCTGCCGGGCCACGGGCCGGTCCTGGAGGACGCCCAGGGCGCGGTCGAGTACTACCTGGCGCACCGCGCCCACCGGCTGGCCCAGGTCGAGACGGCCGTCGAGGACGGCCACCGCCGCCCGGCCGACGTCGTCGCGCACGTGTACGCCGACGTGGACCGCTCCCTGTGGCCGGCGGCCGAGCTGTCGGTACGGGCCCAGCTCGACTACCTGGAGGAGCACGGGCTCATATCGGGCCCGCTCGGCTAGGCACTGTCTAGTAGTGCTTCGTTAGGTTCTGGGTCTCGTTCTGCTTCTGCTGGTCGGCAGGGGTCGGCGGCAGGTGGTGCAGGTGCCGGTCCAGCACCTCAGCAGGTCCTGGAGGACATCGAGGACCTGGTAGAGGGTCAGGCCGGCATCTGGGCTTTTGGGTCGAGCCGCCGCAGGGTGAGGAAGGCCTGGGCGGCGGTGACGAGGGTGACGTGGTGGTGCCAGCCGCGCCAGGTGCGGCCCTCGAAGTGGTCCAGGCCCAGACCGTGCTTGAGTTCGCGGTAGTCGTGCTCGATCCGCCAGCGCATCTTCGCCCATCGCACCAGGTCGGCGATCGGGGTGGTGGCGGGCAGGTTCGATATCCAGTAGCCCGTCGGGGCGTCGTGGCCTGCGGGCCACTCCACCAGCACGGTGCGTGTGGGCAGGACGCCGTCCCACCGGCTGCGGCCGCCGCCTGCCGCCTGAGCCGCGGCCAGGGCCTGCTTGCCCGCCGGCCTCACCGTCAGCACCGCGAACTGGGAGGTCATCGCGCCTTTGCTGCCCTGCCGCCAGGTCACCTCGGTGAGCCGGTCAGCGCCAGCCTCGATCGCGTGGACTGAGAGGGATCGTGGCTCGGTGCGGTAGCGGGGCAGGGTCGGCGGCCCGAGCCCGCCATAGGCAGGGCGGTGAGGGGCGACGTCACGGGCATGGGCGATCTCCTTGCCCGTCAGCGCGAGCACGTAGGACAGACCGCGTTCTTCCAGGCCGGCCCGGAAGGGTGTGCTGACCCCGTATCCGGCGTCGGCGACCACGACCGGCGCCTTCAACTGCCAGTCGGCGAGCGTGTCGAGGAGTCCGAGCGCGAGGCGCCATTTCTCCTGGTGGCCGGTGCCGTCCGGGACTCCGGCCCTGCGGCATCGGTCCGGCTCGTCCGTCCACTCCTTGGGCAGGAACAGCTCCCACTCCAGCGGGCAGGAGGCCGTGTCGGTGGCCCCGTGGACGCTGACCGCGACCTGGCAGTTCGCCCGTTTCCCCAACGCTCCGCAGTACTGGCGGGCCACCCCGACCGACGCCGTCCCGCACTTGGGGAACGACACGTCGTCGATCACCCACACCTCCGGGACGATCACCTCGCACAGCCGCCGGGCGATCCGCCGCCGCACCGGCAGCGGATCCCATGGCGACTGGTTCACGAACTGCTGCAGGGCCTGCATGTTGCCGTCCGGCAGCCGCTCGGCCATCGGCTGGATCGACTTCCGACGGCCGTCCAGCATCAAACCCCGCAGATAACACTCACCCCACCGCCGCTGATCCCGCCGCGGCAATGAACCGAACACATCGGCAACGAACTCCGATAACTCGCCCCGGAGCCGTTCCACCTCCCCCAGCCTCATACCAGAGAAGATGCCCACCACCAGCCGAGATCACCCAAGGTAACGAAGCACTACTAGGGGCCGCTCGGCGGGCGCGACTCCCCCCCGGCACCGGCCCGGCCGGCGCGGCTCATCCGGCGCCGGCTCCTCCGGAGCGGGCCCGGGTCCTGGCTCGGGGGCCGGCTCAGGGGCGGGGTGCCTTGACGCCGTGCACGCGCGCGTACTCCCCGGCGAGCCAGGGGCCGAGGTCGTCGACGCAGGTGCGCAGCAGCGAGAGGTCACCGACGGGTTCGTACCCGCGCACGGCCGCCGCGGTCATCTGCGCGGCCCGCGCCGGGTAGTACGTCCCGAAGGCGGCGGCCATCTCGTGCAGGTCGCTGGTCCAGCCCTGCCAGCGGCCCATCACCAGGGTGAAGCCGGTCCGGACGAGGTGGCGGGACATGAACCGGACCAGGGGCCTGCGGGCCTCCTCGGTGTCCCCGGCCGCGGCGATCCGTTCCCGCCACCGGGGCAGGCTCAGGGCCAGGTCCCCGTTGGTCTCGCGGGCGAGCAGCGGGTCGTCCGGCCGGTAGCGGGGCAGGCGGGCGGCGAGATCCTCCCCGAGCAGCGGCGTGCACAGGCAGGCGACGAACCAGCCCAGGTCGTGGCGCTCCAGGTCGCTCAGCAGCCGCTCCCGGCCGTGAAGGAGCGTGCCGACACCGTCGATCTGCGGGAACTCCTGATCGAGGTCCGCGCCGAGGGCCCGCGCCTCCTGCCGGTCGGTGTCGCTCGGCTCGTCGTGCAGCGCGACCAGCAGGTCCAGGTCGCTGCGGCCCGCGCGCGCGGTGCCGCGGGGGATCGACCCGTAGAGGTACGCGCTGTGCAACCGCGGGCCGTAGAGGCGGGACAGCCGGTGGCGGGCCGCCTCGACGACGGGGCGGAACACGGCGGGCACCCGCGCGAGAGATCCTTCGCGCGCGATGTGCCCCTCCGGGGTGAGGCCCTTGCCCGGGGCGGCTCGCGGACCCGGTGCGGTCAGCGCGACCTCTTGGCCAGCCGCTCCACGTCGAGCAGGATGACCGCGCGCGCCTCCAGACGGAGCCAGCCGCGCTGGGCGAAGTCGGCCAGGGCCTTGTTGACCGTCTCGCGGGACGCGCCGACCAGCTGGGCCAGCTCCTCCTGCGTCAGGTCGTGCACCACGTGGATGCCCTCCTCGGACTGCACCCCGAAGCGGCGGGAGAGGTCCAGCAGGGCGCGGGCGACACGGCCCGGCACGTCGGAGAAGACCAGGTCGGACATCTGGTCGTTGGTCTTGCGCAGGCGGCGGGCGACGGCGCGCAGCAGGGCGCCGGCCACCTCCGGCCGTACGTTCAGCCAGGGCTGGAGGTCGCCGTGGCCCAGGGCGAGCAGCTTGACCTCGGTCAGCGCCGTCGCGGTCGCGGTGCGCGGGCCCGGGTCGAAGAGCGACAGCTCACCGATCAGCTCACCGGGGCCCACGACGGCCAGCATGTTCTCGCGGCCGTCGGGGGACGTGCGGTGCAGCTTGACCTTGCCCTCGGTGACCACGTAGAGGCGGTCGCCCGGGTCGCCCTCGTGGAACAACGAGTCGCCACGGGCGAGAGTCACCTCCGTCATGGAGGCGCGAAGCTCCGCGGCCTGCTCGTCGTCGAGCGCCGCGAAGAGCGGATTGCGCCGCAGAACGTCGTCCACGAGTTCTCTCCTTGTCGACCTGCTCAGGGGATCTTGCTCCCCCGTCGCCAGGGGACCGTGTTCCCCATTTTGCCGGACGGTCCAAACAGTGTGATCTGTCACAAGGATGCCGTACAGGTGTCCCGGGGTACGCGGCAGGGGTCCAATCGGGCGCCGATCTTCGGGGTCCGGGGCGGATGTCGGTGCCGGGCCGTAGGCTGGCCGGGTGTCCGAATCGCCGGTGAGAGCACAGGCCTAGGGGGCTGGGCGGGTGGTTGTACGTAAGGATTCCGCTGTGGGCGAACAGGGGCCCGACGGCGGTGGCAGCGCGGCCGAAGCGGCGGAGAAGGTGCCGTCGGAACCGGCGAGGAGGGCGGCCGGCGCGAGGAGGTCCGCCGACGGTCCCGCCGGTGCGAAGAAGGCCGCCGGGAAGTCCGCCCCCGGCGCCGCCGACGCGAAGAAGAGCGCGAAGAAGAGCGTGAAGAAGACCGCCGCGAAGGCCGTCGGCGGCACGAAGGACACACCCGCCGGGAAGTCCGCTGCCGTGCGGAAGGCCGCGCCCCCCAAGAAGGTGACCGCCGCCCCGGAGAAGGTCACCGCGGCCGTGCGCAAGGCGTCCCCCGTCATGACCGTCGCCCCGAAGCCGCCGAAGGGCGAGTCACGCACCGCCCTGGTGCGCAGGGCCCGCCGCATCAACCGCGAACTGGCCGAGGTGTACCCCTACGCCCACCCCGAACTGGACTTCGAGAACCCCTTCCAGCTGCTGGTCGCCACGGTCCTGTCCGCCCAGACCACCGACCTCCGGGTCAACCAGACGACCCCCGGCCTGTTCGCCAGGTACCCCACCCCCGAGGACCTGGCGGCCGCCGTCCCGGAGGAGGTCGAGGAGATCCTGCGCCCCACCGGTTTCTTCCGGGCCAAGACCAAGTCCGTCATGGGCCTGTCCAAGGCGCTCGTGGAGGAGTTCGGCGGCGAGGTCCCGGGCCGTCTGGAGGACCTGGTGAAGCTGCCCGGCGTCGGCCGCAAGACCGCCTTCGTCGTGCTCGGCAACGCCTTCGGCCGGCCGGGCATCACCGTCGACACCCACTTCCAGCGGCTGGTGCGGCGCTGGCGGTGGACCGAGGAGAGCGACCCGGACAAGATCGAGGCGGCCGTCGGCGCGCTCTTCCCCCGCGGCGAGTGGACCATGCTCTCGCACCACGTCATCTTCCACGGCCGCCGTATCTGCCACGCCCGCAAGCCCGCCTGCGGCGCCTGCCCGATCGCCCCGCTCTGCCCGGCGTACGGGGAGGGGGAGACCGACCCGGAGAAGGCGAGGAAGCTGCTGAAGTACGAGAAGGGCGGCTTCCCGGGCCAGCGCCTCAAGCCGCCGCAGGCCTACCTGGACGCGGGCGGCAAGCCGGCGCCGCCCCTGGCGGGGCGATGACCGGCGGAACGATCCCGGTGCCCTCGGGCGTTGGACACGGCAGGACGACGGCGAGGAAGGGCACGCGCACGGACGGCAACACGGGCACGGAGGCAGGTACGGACGCGGGCACAGGTGCGGGTACGGCCGCGGGTGCGGGCCGAGGGACGGGTGCGGGACCGGGGAGGGGGTGGCGATGACGAGGGCGAGCGAGACGGCGCACGGAATCCGGGCGGCCCGGCCGCAGGGCGGCCCGGTGGCGCTGAGCACGGAGGGACTGCCCCCCTGGCTGGAACCGGTCGTGCGGGTCGTCGAGACGGTCCAGCCCGTCCAGCTGAGCCGCTTCCTGCCCCCCGAGGACGGCGCGGGACGCCAGTCCGCCGTCCTCGTCCTCTTCGGCGAGGGCGAGCGCGGACCCGAGCTGCTGCTCATGGAACGGGCGAGTTCGCTGCGCTCGCACGCCGGGCAGCCGTCCTTCCCCGGCGGCGCGCTCGACCCCGAGGACGGCGACCCGCACGGCGAGGGCCCGCTGCGGGCCGCGCTGCGTGAGGCCGAGGAGGAGACCGGACTCGACCCGGACGGCGTCCAGTTGTTCGGCGTGCTGCCCCGCCTCTACATCCCCGTCAGCGGCTTCGTCGTGACGCCCGTGCTGGGCTGGTGGCGCGAACCCAGCCCCGTGGGCGTCGTCGACCCGGCGGAGACCGCCCGCGTCTTCACGGTCCCCGTGGCGGATCTCACCAACCCCGGCAACCGGGCCACGACCGTGCACCCCAGCGGCCACCGGGGACCGGCATTCCTGGTCGAATCGGCCCTCGTGTGGGGTTTCACGGCCGGAATCATCGACCGTCTGCTCCACTACGCGGGCTGGGAGACGCCGTGGGACCGCGACAAGCAGGTCCCGCTCGACTGGCGGTCATGACAGGGTGGGCGGGTGCCGTTCGGGCCGGGACTCCGAGGACGCCGTGTCCTGGGGCCGCCGCGCGGCCGGCCGGACCCCGGCCGACCTGTGACCTGTGACCCGTGACTGGGGTGACCGGAAGACGATGAGGCGAGGCTCGACGCAGTGAACGTGCTGGACATCCTGCTGCTGGTCGCCGCCGTGTGGTTCGCGGTCGTCGGGTACCGCCAGGGATTCGTCGTCGGCATCCTGTCGGTGATCGGTTTCCTGGGCGGCGGCGTGGTCGCCGTGTACACGCTCCCGGTCATCTGGGACGCCCTGACGGACAACTCGCCCATCAGCACCACCACGGCCGTCGTCGCGGTCATCGTCGTCATCGTCTGCGCCTCGGTCGGCCAGGCCCTGACCACCCACCTCGGCAACAAACTGCGGGTGCACATCACCTGGTCCCCGGCCCGCGCGCTGGACGCGACCGGCGGCGCCCTGGTCAACGTCCTCGCGATGCTGCTCGTCGCCTGGCTGATCGGCTCGGCCCTGGGCGGCACGACGATACCGACCCTCGGCAAGGAGGTCCGCAACTCCCGGGTGCTGCTCGGGGTCTCCCAGGTGATGCCCCAGCAGGCGGACACCTGGTTCACGGACTTCACCTCGGTCCTCGCGCAGAACGGCTTCCCGCAGGTCTTCAGCCCGTTCGCCGACGAGCCCATCACCGACGTACGGCCCCCGGACCCGGCCCTGCGGCACAGCGCGGTCGCCCACAGCGCCAAGCGCTCCGTCGTCAAGGTCGTCGGCACCGCGACCAGCTGCGGCAAGATACTGGAGGGCAGCGGCTTCGTCTTCGCCGACCGCCGCGTCATGACCAACGCGCACGTCGTCGGCGGCGTCGACGAACCCACCGTGCAGATAGGCGGCGAGGGCCGCAAGTACGACGCGAAGGTGGTGCTCTACGACTGGCACCGCGACATCGCCGTCCTCGACGTACCGGACCTGAAGGCGCCCGTGCTGCACTTCTCCGACACGGTCGCGCACAACCAGGACAGCGCGATCGTCGCAGGCTTCCCGGAGAACGGGTCGTACGACGTCCGCGCCGCGCGGGTGCGCGGGCGCATCACCGCCAACGGCCCGGACATCTACCACCGAGGCACCGTCCGCCGGGACGTCTACTCGCTCTACGCGACGGTCCGCCAGGGCAACTCCGGCGGCCCGCTGCTCACCCCCGACGGCAAGGTCTACGGGGTGGTGTTCGCGAAGTCCCTCGACGACGCCGACACGGGCTACGCGCTCACGGCGCACGAGATCCAGCAGGACATCGCCAAGGGGCGCACGGCGAACCAGCAGGTGGACAGCGACCGCTGCGCGATGTGAGGCCGGCCCCGGTCGCCGGGCGGAGCCCGGTGGCAGGTCCCGGAGAGGTGTCCGAAGACAGACTCGAAGACGGACCCGGTGACGGGTCAGCCGCGGGGATGCCGCAGGCGCACCGAGACCCAGCGGGCCCGGCGGCGCAGGATGCGCGGAATGCCGACCCGGGGGTCCGTGTCCGTCAGTTGCGGGGCGTCCCCGTGGAGGGAGCCCGGAACGCTCGCCGAACGGCGGGTGCGTGCTACGTCACTGTAGTCGTGCGTCCAGCCCATACCCCGACGTTTGCCCCGTCCGAAGGTCGATAACCGCCCGCGGGCGCCCCAATTGGCCTATGCGCCGGGCAATTGGCCGTTCGTTGGACAGGTGTTCACGTTCGGATACCGGGCGCACCGGAACCGTCACGGACCGGTCACGCAGCGAGCAGGACCGGTCACCGGTCGGGCTCGGGATCCTTCAGCCAGTTGATCAGTTCGGTCGAGAAGGCCACCGGGTCCTCCTCGTGCGGGAAGTGCCCGAGGCCGTCGAACAGCCGCCACCGGTAGGGAGCCTCCACGTACTCGCCGGAACCGGCCGCGCTGCGGGTGCGCTGCACCGGGTCGAGGGAGCCGTGCAGGTGCAGCGTGGGGACGAGCACCGGCCGCTTCATCCGGCGGTAGAACTGGATGCCGTCCGGGCGGGCCAGGGAACGCACCAGCCAGCGGTACGGCTCGACGGAGCAGTGGGCCGTCGACGGGATGCACATGGCCCTGCGGTAGGTGTCCACCACGTCGTCGTCCGGCAGCCGCGGCCCCGACCAGTCCCGTACGAGACGGGCCACCAGCGCGCCGTCGTCGGCCGTGAGCTGCCGCTCGGGGATCCACGGCCGCTGGAAGCCCCAGATGTAGGAACTCGCCGCGGTCTGCCGGGCGTCGGACAGCATCGCCGAACGCCAGCGCCGCGGATGGGGCATCGAGGCGACGGCGAGGCGCCGGACGAGCTTGGGGCGCATCGCCGCCGCCGTCCAGGCCAGGTAGCCGCCCAGGTCGTGGCCGACCAGCGCCGCGTCGGGCTCGCCGAGGGAGCGGATCACCCCGGTGATGTCCAGGGCGAGGTTGGCGGGGTCGTAGCCGCGCGGTGTGCGGTCGCTGCCGCCCACGCCGCGCAGGTCCATCGCGACGGCCCTGAAGCCCGCGTCGGCGAGCGCGGTGAGCTGGTGCCGCCAGGTCCACCAGAACTGCGGGAAGCCGTGCAGCAGGAGCACCAGCGGTCCGTCACCCGCTTCGGCGATGTGGAAACGCGCGCCGTTGGCGGCGACGTCCCGGTGCGTCACCTCGCTGTCGCCGGGGATGCCGATCCGTACGACCGAGGTCGATTGCGCCGAAGGGGTGGCGGGGTCCGTCATGAGGACGAGCGTGCCACAGCCTCGATGGCCGGCGGGGTCCGGTCCTCCAGAGCGGAGGTCTCCGGGCGCGGGTGGGGCTTGGCGTTCTGGAGCACACCGGCGGTCTGCTTCATGGAGGCGGCCACCTTCTGGGGGCCCTTGCTCTTCTTGGCCTTCTTGGCGAAGACGATGCCGATCAGCCCGAGGAACCCGGCGACCAGGACGTTGGCGGCGAAGGAGAGCACGAAGCAGATCGCGAGGTTCCAGTGGCTCCAGGTCCGGATGCCGTACGCGAGCGCGAAGTTGAGCATCGGCAGCGAGAAGAGCAGGACCGCGCCGGCCACCGAGAACGCGCCGCCGCTCACCGCGCCGCGCTTGACGTCCTGCTTCAGCTGCGCCTTCGCCAACGCGATCTCGTCATGCACCAGCGCCGACATCTCCGCCGTCGCCGAGGCGAACAGCTGGCCGATGCTGCGTTCGGCGCCGACCGGGCTGCCGTCGGGTGCGCTCATCGCGGTCTCCCTCTTCTGCCTGACTCTGCGTTCCGGGACGGTCCGGGGTTTTGTACCGTCCCGTCAGATCATGCCGGACTGTCGTTCTGCTCGCCTGCCCCGCCCTCCACTTCCGCAAGCCGCCCTGCCCGTTCGGCCTCTTTGCGGGCGGCGATCCGGCGGTGTTCGACGGCCTTGCGTTCGAGGATGGCCGCCATGCGCAGGTGGTAGGCGGGGTCGTCCTCCTCGTAGACGTCCGGGATGCCGTCGAGGTCGTCGTCGCGCTCCTCGGCCTCGCACATCCTGCGGTATCTGGCGTTGCGGACCTTGAGCAGCACGGTCGCGAGGGTCGCCGCGATGACCGATCCGGTGAGGACGGCGGCCTTGACCTCGTCGGTCAGCGCCGCGTCGCCGGTGAAGGCCAGTTCGCCGATGAGCAGGGAGACGGTGAAGCCGATCCCGGCGAGGGTGGCGAGGGCGAAGACGTCGGCCCAGGCCAGGTCGTCGCTGAGCGAGGCCTTGGTGAACCGGGAGGTGAGCCACGTCCCGCCGAAGATGCCGAGTGTCTTGCCGACGACCAGACCGAGCACGACACCGAGCGTCTCGGGCCGGGTGAACACGTCGGCCAGTGCCCCGCCGGAGACGGAGACGCCCGCGCTGAACAGCGCGAACAGCGGGACGGCCAGCCCGGCCGAGAGCGGCCGTACCAGGTGCTCGATGTGCTCGCCGGGCGAGTGCTCCTCGCCCTCGCGGGTCGTGCAGCGCAGCATCAGGCCCATCGCGACGCCCGCGATGGTGGCGTGCACGCCGCTGTTGTACATCAGCCCCCAGATGACGAGGGCGAGCGGCACGTACACGTACCAGCCGCGCACGCCCTTGCGCAGCAGCAGCCAGAACACGGCCAGGCCTACGAGGGCTCCGGCCAGGGCGGCGAAGTTCAGGCGGTCGGTGAAGAAGACCGCGATGATCAGGATGGCGAACAGGTCGTCGACGACCGCGAGGGTGAGCAGGAAGGCGCGCAGCGCGCTGGGCAGGTTGGTGCCGATGACCGCGAGCACGGCCAGCGCGAAGGCGATGTCGGTGGCGGTCGGCACCGCCCAGCCGCCGAGTGAACCGGCGCCGGTGAGGTTGGTGAGGGCGTACACCGCCGCGGGGGCCGCCATGCCGCACAGCGCGGCGACGACCGGCAGGGCGGCGGCTCTGGGGTCTCTCAGGTCGCCCGCGACCAGTTCTCGCTTGAGTTCGATGCCGGCGACGAAGAAGAAGACCGCGAGGAGCCCGTCGGCGGCCCAGTGCTCGACGGAGAGGTCGAGGCCGAGGGCGGAGGGGCCGAAGCGGAAGTGGCTGAGGCTCTCGTAGCCGGCGCGCAGGGCGGGGATGTTCGCCCAGACGATCGCGGCGATCGCGGCGAGCAGCAGCAGGACACCGCCCACGGTCTCGGTGCGCAGGGCGTCCGCGACGAAGTTCCGCTCCGGCAGGGACAGACGCCCGAGGGCCTTGCGAGCGGCGCGGGAACGGGGGGTGGCCACGGGAACCTCCGGTCGGTGGGCAGAGCTGAGCACATGCCGACCAGACTTCCCGGCGCACCTGATGATCTTGCTGCGTGATTGTCGCTTTGTTTAGTTTACCTAACGTGCGGCGGGAAGGGGCACGAGGTGTACGCCCGGGGACTTCCTCGGGCGTCCGCGGATGACGTGGAACGCGCGAGAGGGTGCCCGGCGTCGCTCGCGCCGGGTGCCCTCTCGCGCTCTTCCCAGTCCTGGAACCGGCCCGGAGGCCGGTCCTCGCGTCAGTCCTCGCTGGGCGCCGCCGGGAGCTTGGTCTGGATGAGGTCCATGACCGTGGAGTCCGTCAGGGTCGTGACGTCTCCGAGCTGCCGGTTCTCCGCGACGTCGCGCAGCAGGCGGCGCATGATCTTGCCGGAGCGGGTCTTCGGCAGCTCGGCCACCGGCAGGATCCGCTTCGGCTTCGCGATCGGGCCGAGCGTGCTGCCCACGTGGTTGCGCAGTTCGCTGACCAGGTCGTCGCTCTCGGCGGCCGTCCCGCGCAGGATGACGAAGGCCACGATCGCCTGTCCGGTCGTCTCGTCCGCCGCGCCGACGACCGCCGCCTCGGCGACCGAGGGGTGGGAGACGAGCGCGGACTCGACCTCGGTGGTGGAGATGTTGTGGCCGGACACCAGCATCACGTCGTCCACGCGGCCGAGCAGCCAGATGTCGCCGTCGTCGTCCTTCTTGGCGCCGTCACCGGCGAAGTAGCGGCCCTCGAAGCGGGACCAGTAGGTGTCGATGAAGCGCTGGTCGTCGCCCCAGATCGTGCGCAGCATCGACGGCCACGGCTCGGTGAGCACCAGGTAGCCACCGCCGCCGTCGGGCACCTCGTTCGCCTCGTCGTCGACGACCGTCGCGCTGATGCCGGGCAGCGGGCGCTGCGCGGAGCCGGGCTTGGCCTCGGTCACACCCGGCAGCGGGGAGATCATGATGCCGCCGGTCTCCGTCTGCCACCAGGTGTCGACGACCGGGGTCCGGTCGCCGCCGATGTTCTTGCGGTACCAGATCCAGGCCTCGGGGTTGATCGGCTCGCCGACCGAGCCGAGCACCCGCAGGGAGGACAGGTCGAACTTCGCGGGGATGTCGTCGCCCCACTTCATGAACGTGCGGATCGCGGTCGGCGCCGTGTACAGGATCGTGACCCCGTACTTCTGCACGATCTCCCAGAACCGGCCCTGGTGCGGTGTGTCGGGCGTGCCCTCGTACATGACCTGCGTACCGCCGTTGGCCAGCGGTCCGTAGACGATGTACGAGTGACCGGTGACCCAGCCGACGTCGGCGGTGCACCAGTACACGTCCGTCTCCGGCTTCAGGTCGAAGACGGCCCAGTGCGTGTACGCGACCTGCGTGAGGTAACCGCCGGACGTGTGCAGGATGCCCTTCGGCTTCCCGGTGGTGCCCGAGGTGTAGAGGATGAACAGCGGGTGCTCGGCCTCGAACGCCTCCGGGGTGTGCTCGGCGGACTGCCGGCCGACCGTCTCGTGCCACCACAGGTCGCGGCTGTCGTCCCAGGCGACCTCCTGGCCGGTGCGGCGGACCACGAGCACGTTGCGGACGTTGTCCACGCGCCCGACCGCCTCGTCGACGGCCGGCTTGAGCGCGGACGGCTTGCCGCGGCGGTAGCCGCCGTCGGCCGTGATCACGACCTTGGCGTCGGCGTCCTGGATCCGGGTGGCGAGCGCGTCCGAGGAGAAACCGCCGAAGACGACGGAGTGCGCCGCACCGATGCGGGCGCAGGCCAGCATCGCGACGGCGGTCTCCGGGATCATCGGCATGTAGATGGCGACCCGGTCGCCCTTCTGGACCCCCAGTTCGAGCAGCGCGTTCGCCGCCCTGGACACCTCGTCCTTGAGTTCGGCGTAGGTGATGGCGCGGCTGTCGCCGGGCTCGCCCTCGAAGTGGATCGCGACGCGGTCCCCGTGCCCGGCCTCGACATGCCGGTCCACGCAGTTGTACGCCACGTTGAGCGTGCCGTCCTTGAACCACTTGGCGAACGGCGGGTTCGACCAGTCCAGGGTCTCGGCCGGCTCCTTGGCCCAGGTCAGCCGGCGGGCCTGCTCGGCCCAGAAGCCGAGCCTGTCAGCCTTGGCCTGTTCGTACGCCTCGGCCGTGACGTTGGCGTTCGCGGCCAGGTCAGCGGGCGGCGCGAAGCGTCGCTCCTCCTTAAGAAGGTTGGCCAGGCTTTCGTTGCTCACGACATCTCCCTTTCCCAGGGTGTCCGTTGTGTCCCAGGCCACAGCTCATCAGACCCGGGGGCCGGATGACAAGGGCCGACGGGTAATTGGTTTAGACCTGTTGCGGAGTGCTTGCGCAGCTCCGGCGTCGGACGACGGGTTGCCGCCCGTGTTCAGCATGGCCCCCGGAGGCGGAGGGGGCCATGCCGGGGGTCATGCGTGTCGTCGGCCGCTCGGTCACCCCTGGCTGGACAGACCCTTCGCCGACGCTGCCCCTTGCGCACCTGTGGTGTCTTCTGTCCTTCCTGCCTCGGAAATCTCTTCGGTCGCTGCGGCCGGCTGCGATGTCGCTGCCCCTACGGGGAGGAACACCTCGCCACCGGTCCCGTCCCCGGCGGTGAGGGTGAGCAGATACGTCTGCGCCTCGGCCGCGTGGACGTACAGGCCGTGCAGCTCCAGCGTGCCGTCGCGCAGGGCCCGGGCCACCGCGTCGTGGGCGCGCAGGTGCTCCAGTTGCTGGACGATGTTGGTGAGGCACAGCCGTTCGACCGGGTCCGCGGGTCTGCGGCCGTCCAGCGAAGGGCCGCCGCCGGTGCCGCCCTCGCCGGCCATCCGCTCCAGGCTGGGGGCCCCGTGCCGCAGCCACCGCCCGAGGGGCGTGCTGCCGCCCCCGAAGCCGGAGCGAGGACTGGTGCCGGTGCCGGTGCCGGTGCCGGTGCCGGAGCCCGAGCCCGAGCCGGGACTGGGGCCGGCGCCCGCGGCGGGCCGGTGGCCCGAGCCGGGGCTGGATCCGGCGTCCGGGCCGGACCGGGGCACCGCTCCGGAGTCGAGAAGGGCCTGCATGGCCCCGCATCCCGAGTGGCCGCACACCGTGATGGAGCGGACCCCGAGCACGTCCACCGCGTACTCGATCCCGGCGGCCACCGAGTCGTCACCTAGCTCCTGCCCGGGGAGCGGCACGAGGTTGCCCACGTTCCGCACGACGAAGAGGCCGCCGGGGCCGCCCGCGGTCGGCACGGACGGGGAGGGACGGGAGTCGGCGCAGGTGATCAGGAGCCGGGCGGCCTGCTCCCCGCTCGGGCCGGGCGGAGGTGCCGGACCGGCCGGCTGGGCGCCGCGGACCGCGCTGCGGCGGCCGGTGAGCCGGACGGAGCCGCCCTGCGCGGTGTGCGTGCGCTGCCAGTCCCGCAGCGACTCGTAGGCCGCGTGGTCCATGAAGGAGCCGTCCCACTCGACGGTGACGTCCGCTCCGTGGGGGACCAGGTGCAGGGTCCGGCTGAGCCGGGGCACCGCGAGGAACGTCAACTGCCCTCGTACGCGTACGTGATGGACTCCCTTCTGCTCGGCGTGGGTGATACGGGTGCGGGTGAGGCGGTGCAGGGCGAGGGCGACGGCCACGGCGACTCCGAGCGCCACCCCCTGCAGGACGCCGAGAGCCACCACGCCGAGGGTGGTGACGGCGTACACCAGCACTTCCCGGTGGCGGGTCACCGTGCGGATGTGGTGCACGGAGACCATCTGGATGCCGACGGCCATCACCAGGGCGGCGAGTGAGGCGAGCGGGATGAACTCCAGGACCGGGACCATCAGGAGCGCGGCGATCACTACGAGAACGCCGTGCAGCATCGTGGAGTTCCGGCTCACGGCGCCCGCGCGGACATTCGCCGAACTCCGCACGGCCACCCCCGCCACCGGAAGGCCGCCGAGTGCCCCGGAGACGACGTTGGCGGCGCCCTGGCCGAGCAGTTCGCGGTCGAGGTCGCAGCGGGCGGGGCGGCCGGCCGGACCCGGGCGGCCGGCCACCAGCTTGTCCACGGCGACGGCGCCGAGCAGCGACTGCACGCTGCACACCAGCGTCGTGCTGAGGACCGCGGCGGCGAGTCCGAGGGCCGGGCCCTCGGGCAGCCCGGCCAGCGCGTGACTGCGCCAGGACGGCAGGTCGACCCGGGGCAGGGCGAGGCCGGTGAGGCACACGGTCGCGGTGGCCCCGGTGACGGCCACGAGCGCGGCGGGCACCGTGCGCAGCAGGCGGCCCGCCCGCCCGGGGAGTCGGGGCCACGACAGCAGCAGGGCGAGGGTCAGCGCGCCCGCGACGAGAGCGGCGGGATCCGGTGCGGCCAACTGGGAGGGCAGCGAGAGCAGGTTCGCGAGCACGGAACTCTGGGGGCTGCCGCCCAGGACGATGTGCAGCTGGGCCACGGCGATGGTGATGCCGATGCCGGCGAGCATGCCGTGCACGACGGCGGGGCTGACGGCGAGTGCGCCGCGGGCCACCCGCAGGCAGCCGAGGGCGAGTTGGGCGAGCCCGGCGAGGACGGTGATGGCACACGTCGTCCGCCAGCCGTAGCGGTGGATGAGGTCGGCGGTGACGACGGTGAGCCCGGCGGCGGGCCCGCTGACCTGCAGCGGGGAGCCGCCCAGACGTCCGGCGACCAGCCCGCCCACGGCCGCGGCCACGAGCCCGGCCTGGAGCGGGGCGCCGGTGGCGAGGGCGATCCCGAGGGAGAGTGGCAGCGCGATCAGGAAGACCGCGACGGCGGCGGAGAGATCGGCCCCCGCGACGTGGAGGCGGCGCCTGGGCGGCGGCGGGCTGTGGGCCGGATGGGAGCGCTCGGTCCGCGCGGAGTCGGTGTGGGTGGGCACGCAGGCTGACATGTCTCTGCTCCTTGTGACGGGAGGCGCGAAATACAACGCTGGGTAAAGCAAAGGTAATGCAACGTAAAGTTCAAGCATGGATATTCTGCGCAAATGGGTCACTGAATCACCTTGACGGGTGAAGTGGTCTTTTCATCGGCTTGTCGTACTAATTCCTTCTCGCTTTCGTGCGACCTTGACGGCGCTGTCGGCACGGCCGGCACAGCACCAGCACACGCCGTCTCGGCGTTGGACGAGAGAAGGAAGAAGGTGGGCGGAACATGGCCGCCAACCAGAGGATCGCCGCGAGCGTCGTCGCCGCCGTGGCCTGTGCCTCGTCGCTCGCCGGTTGTGCGAGCGGCAGCGACGCACCCGAACACGATGCGCACGGCGCACCCGGTGCGCCGAAGCCCGCGCAGGCGCCCGGCAGCGTCGTCCGTCTGATCGGCGACGGGTCGACCTCGTACACCGGAGCCCAGCCCCACCTGCCCAGGCCCCAGCGGCTGAAGGCGGGTGAGAAGCCCCCGCAGTTCGTCGTGTTCTCCTGGGACGGCGCGGGCGAGGACAGCCAGAAGCTGTTCTCGCACTTCCGCAAGGTGGCCAAGGAGAACGACGCGCACATGACGTTCTTCCTCAGCGGTGTGTACATGCTGCCGAAGGAGAAGCGGGACCTGTACCGGCCGCCGCAGCACGCACAGGGCAGTTCGGACATCGGCTTCAACGACGAGCAGGGCATCGCCGACACCGCGCGGCAGGTACGCCTTGCGTGGCTGGAGGGCAACGAGATCGGCACCCACTTCAACGGCCACTTCTGCGGCCCCGACGGCGGGGTCGGCCAGTGGTCGGTCGACGAGTGGAAGAGCGAGATCGACCAGGCCAAGCAGTTCGTGAAGAGCTGGAAGACCACCAGCGGCCTGAAGAACTCCGCCGCACTGCCCTTCGACTACGACAAGGAGCTGATCGGCGCCCGCACACCCTGCCTGGAGGGCCAGAAGAACTTCATGAAGGCGGCGAGCCAGATGGGCTTCCGCTACGACAGCAGCGGCGTCAACAACCAGGTGTGGCCGAAGAAACGCAGCGGTCTGTGGGACCTGTCGATGCAGCTGGTGCCGTTCCCCGGACACACCTTCGAGCAGCTGACCATGGACTACAACTTCATGGTCAACCAGTCGGGCACCCAGACCCAGGGCGACCCGGACAAGTTCGGCTACTGGGGCGACCAGATGCGCGACGGCCTGCTCAAGGGCTTCTACCGGGCCTACGACGGCAACCGCGCGCCGCTGGTCATCGGCAACCACTTCGAGTCGTGGAACGGCGGCACGTACATGCGTGCCGTCGAGGAGGTCGTGAGGGAGGTGTGCAACAAGCCGGAGGTGCGCTGCGTCTCCTTCCACGAACTGGCCGACTGGCTGGACGCCCAGGACCCGCAGACCCTCGCCAAGCTGCGAGGACTGGAGGTCGGCGAAGCCCCCAGGCAGGGCTGGGCGTCCTTCCTGTCCGGCCGCCCGGCCCCGGCGCCCAAGGGAGTGCCCGGGGCGCCCAAGCCGTAGCGGTCGTCAGGCGGAGGCCGTGACGCCCTCGCCCAGCACGAAGCCGGGGTCGACCTGCGCCGCCAGGTCGGCCCCGGTGCGCTCGTTGCCCCAGGAGGCGGCGTTCTTCAGGTGGAAGTGCGCCGTCTGCTGGGTGTAGCGCTCCCAGTCGCGCAGTTCGTAGGTGGCGTCGGCGGCCACCTGGAGGGTGCGCAGGGCGCGGCGGTTGGCGTCCTCCAGGAGGTCGAACCGGGGCGGCCGGCCCTTCTCCATGGCGCGCACCCAGTCGGAGTGCCCGACGGTCACGATCAGGTCGTCCCCGACCTCGGCGCGCAGGAAGTCGAGGTCGTCCGGCCCCTGCACCTTGTTGCCGACGACTCGCAGGACGACGCCGTAGTCGCGGGCGTACTCCTTGTACTGGCGGTAGACGGAGACCCCCTTGCGGGTCGGCTCGGCGACGAGGAACGTGATGTCGAAGCGGGTGAACATGCCGGAGGCGAAGGAGTCCGAACCCGCCGTCATGTCCACCACCACGTACTCGTCGCGGCCGTCCACCAGGTGGTTCAGGTACAGCTCCACCGCACCCGTCTTGGAGTGGTAGCAGGCGACCCCCAGGTCGGCGTCCGTGAAGGGGCCGGTGACCATCAGGCGGACGGTGCCGCCGTCGAGTTCCACCGGACGCGCACAGGCGTCGTAGAGCGGGTTGTTCTCGGCCACGCGCAGCAGCCGCGACCCCTCGCCGGGCGGTGTCGTCTTGATCATCGTCTCGGCGGAGGCGATGCGGGGGTTGCTGCCGCGCAGGTAGTCCTTGATCAGGGGCAGCCGGTCGCCCATGGCCGGCAGCTCGGCCGCGCGGGCCTCCTCCATGCCGAGGGCGGCCCCCAGGTGCTGGTTGATGTCGGCGTCGACCGCGACGACGGGCGCCCCGGTCGCCGCGAGATGGCGGATGAAGAGGGACGACAGGGTGGTCTTGCCGCTGCCGCCCTTCCCGACGAAAGCAATTTTCATGTTCACCAAGCGTAGTGCGGCGATAGCTGTACGTGGCAGCCTCCGTGAAGAAGACCACTCCTTCGGGGAAGTGGCCGCCGGGGTGCGTAGGGTCGTACTCATGAGTACGTCAGGCGCGACAGCCGATCCTTCCCCGGGTTCCCGGGCGGGCTCGAGGCGGGAGGACCCCCTCGCCGCCCTCGCGGTGCTGCCCGGTGTGGCCGAGTCCGTGGAGTCCGTGCGCAAGGCCGTGGACCGGGTCTACGGGCACCGGATCATGCGGCGGCGCAGCAATGCGATCACCTCCGAGGCGGCGCTGCGCGGCGCGCGCGGCTCCGCGGCGCTGTCCGGGGCCGACTGGGCTCTGGAGGAGGTGCGCCGGCGGACCGACTTCAGCGGTGACGACGAGGCGCGCGTGCTCGGCGCGGCACTGCGGCTGTCGGCCGAGGCCGGGCAGTTGCTCTCCATCTGGCGGCAGTCTCCGCTGCGGGTCCTGGCCAGGCTGCACCTGGTGGCCGCGGCCGGCCAGGAGGACACCGTCGGCAGGCCGCGCCAGGAGAGGGAGCGGGTCGACGAGCCGCTCGTCGAACTGCCGCTGCCGGGCGCGGCCGAGGTGTCCGGGCGCCTGGAGGGGCTGTCGGAGCTGATCATCGCGGGCGGTTCCGCGCCCGCCCTGGTGACGGCGGCCGTGGTGCACGGCGAACTCCTCGCCCTGCGCCCCTTCGTCACGCACAACGGCCTGATCGCGCGGACCGCCGAACGCATCGTCCTGGTGGGCAGCGGTCTGGATCCCAAGTCGGTCTGCCCCGCGGAGGTGGGGCACGCCGAACTCGGCAGGGCGGCCTACCTGGCGGCCCTCGACGGGTACGTCTCCGGCACCCCTGAAGGCATGGCGGCCTGGATCCGCCACTGCGCCGAGGCGGTCGGGCTGGGGGCGCGGGAGTCCACGGCGGTGTGCGAGGCGCTGCAGCGCGGGGCGGCCTGAGAAGGGCGGGTCCGGGAAGGGCGGCCTGGGAAGGACGGTGCCCGGGGCCCTCGGAGAGCGGTCGGAGAGGGGGCGGCGGGCCGGTCCGGTACCGGCCGGTCACAGAGATGCGGCGGTACGAGTTCTCGTACCGCCGCTGGCATGAGCACCGAGTTACCAAGCGTCCTCGATATGTCGCCCATCAGGTCGGGGTCTTTGCCCGTCACCTGGTGCGGCTGGCCCGTAATCGACGGGTCGACGTCGCGTGGGTGCCCGGTGTTCATGCTCGGTCCGTGGGGCCGAATGCGTTGTAAAGGTGATCCTTGCGGATATCCTCTGGTCTCGCGGGCCGTTGAGTCCTTTGTACTGCACAGGGGTGACAAGCGGAACCCCCGCCCGCACTTCTTTACTTTTAGGTTCAAACAGGGCCCAACCGGACGGTGAGGCCGGCCCGGAAGGCATTCCCGGTCGGCCGTGGCGACGGCTCAGGAGAGCGTGCCCCGCCGCCGGCTCGTGTACCAGACGAGCCCCGCGGTGGCCGCCGCCGCTCCCACGGCCGCCGCCGCGACCAGGGCCGGCCGGGGCGGCACGGAGAACGCGGGCAGCCGCTGCTTGAGCCGCACCGGCCGGTGGAAGTCCAGAACGGGCCACCCGCGCGCGAGCGCCTCGCGGCGCAGCGCCCGGTCGGGGTTGACGGCGTGCGGATTGCCGACCGACTCCAGCATCGGCACGTCGGTGGCCGAGTCGCTGTACGCGTAGCACCGCGCGAGGTCGTACCCCTCGGAGCGGGCCAGCTCGCGGACCGCCTCCGCCTTCGTCGGCCCGTAGGCGTAGTACTCCACCTCGCCGGTGAAGCAGCCGTCCTCGCCGACCACCATCCGGGTGGCCACGACCCGGTCCGCGCCCAGCAGCTCGCCGATCGGCTCGACCACCTCGGCGCCCGACGTGGAGACGATGACGACGTCGCGCCCGGCCCGGTGGTGCTCCTCGATCAGGGACGCGGCCTCGTCGTAGATGATCGGGTCGATCAGGTCGTGCAGCGTCTCCGCCACGATCTCCTTGACCTGCCGCACGTTCCAGCCGCGGCACAGCGCGGACAGGTACTCGCGCATGCGCTCCATCTGGTCGTGGTCGGCGCCGCCGGCGAGGAAGACGAACTGTGCGTACGCGGTCCGCAAGACCGCCCTGCGGTTGATCAGCCCGCCTTGGTAGAAGGACTTGCTGAAGGTGAGCGTGCTCGACTTCGCAATGACCGTCTTGTCCAGATCAAAGAAGGCCGCTGTGCGGGGCAAGGAGTGGTTTTCCACGACGTCGAGCATAGGGGCGCCCATTCGGCGTAAGCTGGGCGCGTGGGTTTGCCTGAGAGGGCTCTCGGGTACACCATGGAAGTCACGGATCGTTCGCGACCGTGCTAACCCGGTCCGACTCCTCCCCCCCCCCGAGTCGGCCGTGGAGACGACCCCCGCTCTCCCCCCCGGCGGGGGTCGTCGCATGTCCGGATGGGTTTTCCCTCCCTCCGTGCCCCTTGCGGCCGCTGCCGCGCGCAGGACCCAGGTTCCTCCCGACCGACCGATCCACCCCTCGATTCGTGACTCTCTGTAGTTGTAGTGCTGCGCTGCGGAAGTCGCACGGGAACCAGTACAGGGGTCACTGGTTTGGGTGATGGCCATTTTCACAACGGCTGAGTTGTCCACAGATTTCGACCAAGATCCACAACATTTTCCGGTTCGCTGCACCGTGATTCCTGCGCGCACCGCTCGCGGCGGAGTTCATGGCCGGTTCCGTTTGTCGGGCGCGTATGGCCGGTTCCTATCGGCCGCCCATATGGGGCCGCTCGTCGGTTCTCCACATGTACGGGATTCGCGGGCCCGCGGGGGCCGCGCGGAAGATGCAGCGAAGGGGGAACGGCCCATGGCCGGAACTGTCACCCATGATCCGCCGTCCGGCACCGCAGGACGGCAGGGCGGGCCACTGATCGTCACCGAGGACGCCGATCTCCTCGACGACCTGCTGCGGCTGTGCGCGGCGGCGGGCGCCACACCGGAGGTGCACCACGGTGTGCCCGAGCGACGGGGCAGCTGGGAGGCGGCACCGCTGGTGCTGGTCGGCGACGACGCCGCGCAGCGGGTGCGCGGAGCACTGCGCCGACGGGGCGTCGTCCTCGTCGGCCGCGACCAGGACGACTCCGGGGTCTGGCGGCGTGCCGTCGAGATCGGCGCCGACCACGTGCTCGTGCTGCCCGACGGCGAGCAGTGGCTGGTCGACCGGATCGCCGATGTCGCCGAAGGCGTCGGGCGGCCCGCGCTCACCGTGGGCGTCATCGGCGGCCGCGGCGGCGCGGGAGCTTCCACGCTGGCCTGCGCGCTCGCCGTGACCTCCGCGCGGGAGGGCCTTCGCACCCTGCTCGTGGACGCCGACCCGCTGGGCGGCGGACTCGACGTGCTGCTCGGCGGGGAGGCGGCCGAGGGGCTGCGCTGGCCGGCCTTCGCCACCTCGCGCGGCAGGGTGGGCGGTGGCGCGCTTGAGGAGTCACTGCCCGAACTGCACGCGCTGCGCGTGCTCAGCTGGGACCGCGGCGACTGCGTCGCCGTCCCGCCGCAGGCCGTCCGCGCGGTGCTCGCCGCCGCCCGGCGCGGTGGCGGGGCCGTGGTGGTCGACCTGCCCCGCCGGGTCGACGAAGGAGCGGCCGAGGCGCTGGCACAGATCGACATCGGACTGCTCGTGGTCCCCGCCGAACTGCGCGCCGTGGCAGCCGCCGCACGGGTCGCCTCCGCGGCCGGCATGGTCCTGCGCGATCTGCGGGTGGCGGTACGCGGACCGTACGCGCCCGGCCTCGACGACCACGAGGTGGCCCGGCTGCTCGGACTGCCGCTGGTGGGAGAGGTGCCCGTGGAGTCCGCGCTGCGGCGCCCCGGCGAGGGCAGGACACCGCCCGGCGCCGCGGCCCGCGGACCCCTGGCCCGTTTCTGCACGGCCTTCTGGGAGCGGGCGCTGATCGAAGCGGGTGCCGCATGAGGGCGCGGACCGGCCAGCGGTGGCCGGCGGCGGAGCGGGCAGACGCGGCGGGCGGCCCGCGCGTGCAGGAAGCCTCCGGCCGGCCGGTCGTGCCGGCGCAGTTGCTCGACGGCGTGCGCCAGTGGCTGGCGGAGAGCGGCGCCGAGCCGACACCCGCGCGCGTGGCGCAGGCGCTGCGGGAGCAGGGCCGGGTGCTCGGTGACGCGGAGGTGCTCGGAGCGGCCGAGCGGCTGCGCTCCGAGCTGATCGGCAGCGGCCCGCTGGAGCCGCTGCTCTCCGACCCCTCGGTGACCGACGTCCTCGTGTCGGCCCCCGACCAGGTCTGGGTGGACCGCGGAGGCGGTCTGGAGCGGGCCGCTGTCACCTTTCCCGACGCGGCGGCCGTGCGGCGTCTCGCGCAGCGTCTGGCCGCGGTGGCCGGACGACGCCTGGACGACGCCCGGCCCTGGGCCGACGCCCGCCTGCCCGACGGGACCCGGCTGCACGCGGTACTGCCACCGGTCGCCGTCGGCTGCACGTGCCTGTCCCTGCGCGTCGTACGGCCGCGCGCGTTCACGCTCGGCGAACTCGTCGCCGCGGGCACCGTTCCGCCGGGTGGAGAGCACGTGCTGCGGGCGCTCGTCGAGGCGCGGTTGTCCTTCCTCGTCAGCGGCGGCACCGGCAGCGGGAAGACCACGCTGCTCAGTGCTCTGCTGGGGCTCGTCGGACCGGGTGAGCGCATCGTGCTCGCCGAGGACTCGGCGGAGCTGCGCCCCGACCATCCGCATGTCGTCCGTCTGGAGACCCGGCCCGCCAACCAGGAGGGAGCGGGCCTGGTCACCCTCGAGGACCTGGTGCGGCAGGCGCTGCGGATGCGGCCGGACCGGCTGGTGGTGGGCGAGGTCCGCGGCGCGGAGGTGGTCCACCTGCTCGCCGCGCTGAACACGGGTCACGAAGGCGGGTGCGGCACCGTGCACGCCAACGCAGCGGCGGATGTCCCCGCCAGGCTGGAGGCCCTGGGCACCACCGCCGGACTGGACCGGGCGGCGCTGCACAGCCAGTTGGCCGCCGCGCTGTCGGTGGTGGTGCACCTGGTCCGAGACCGCACGGGGCGGCGGCGCATCGCCGAGGTGCGGGTGCTGGAGCGGGACGCGAGCGGGTGGGTGCGCACGGTCCCGGCGCTGCGCTGGGGCGCGCAGGCGTTCGTGGAGGAACGGGGGTGGGAGCGGCTGCGGGAACTGCTTCGCCCGGCGGACACGGAGAGCGGGGCGAGGACGCGGTGAGCGGGATGCACGAATGGGCCCTCGGACCAACGGCGTTCACCCAGCCGGTGTTCGCCGCGGCGGCCCTGGCGTGCGCACTGGCCGCCGCCCGGCTGCGGGGCGGGTGGCACTCCGGTGCCCGCCGGGCACGCCTGCTGCTCGCGGGCGGCGGCGCGGTGGACACCGGCCCTCCGACGGGGGCGCGGGTCCTCGGTGAACTGGTCCGGTTGCGCGCGCGGGTGCCGGTCGAGTGGTGGGCGCTGGCCGCCGGGCTGCTGCTGGCGGTGCTGGGCACCTCGGTGCTGCCGGTCGTCGCGGGGGCGGCCGGGGTGCCGGTCCTGCGCCGGACCAGACTGGCCCGGGCCGCGCGCCGGGCCCGGGAGGGGCGGGTGGACGCGGTGATCGCCCTGTGCGGGGCGCTCGCCGGTGAGGTGCGCGCCGGGCGGCAGCCGGGCCAGGCGCTGCTGTGTGCCGCGCGTGACTCGGGTGGCTTCGGGGACGCCCAGGCGGCCGTGCTGGCGGCGGCGCGGTTCGGCGGGGACGTCCCGGGCGCGCTCGCCGCCGCGGCCAGGGAACCGGGAGCCGAGGGCCTGCGGGGGCTCGCCGCCTGCTGGCGGGTGGCCGTGGACCAGGGCGCGGGCCTCGCGGCCGGGCTCGACCGGCTGGAAGGAGCACTGCGCGCGGACCGGGACCAGCGCGCCGACCTGCGGGCCCAGTTGGCGGGCGCGCGGGCCACGGCGTTGATGCTCGCCGCGCTGCCCGCCCTCGGACTCCTGCTCGGCACGGCCATGGGCGCCGGCCCGCTGCACGTGCTGCTGCACACCGGAGCGGGCCTGGGCTGCCTGGCCGTGGGCGGTGCGCTGGAAGCCGTGGGGCTGTGGTGGGCCCTGGGGATCGTGCGGCGGGCGGAGGCGGCATGAGCACGGACGTTGTCCACAGGCTGGGGATGCTCCTGGGGGCGGCCGCACTTCTCGCGCTGGTGGCGCGGCGGCTGCGGGCGGCGCGCCGGGAGCGGCGTCTACGGCGGCGTACGGCCGCCCTGCTGGCGAGGGAGGCCGTGCCCGGCGCGGAGCCCGCCGGTGTCCGGCATCTCCCGTCGCAGGTACGGGTGCAGGCCCGGCCGCAGACACAGAGGCAAGGGCACACGCGGGCACTGGTGCAGGCCCGGCCGCAGACACAGAGGCAAGGGCACACGCGGGCACTGGTGCGGGCCCGGTCGCGGGAGCGGGTGCCGGTCCCGGATGCCGTACGGCGATGGCTTCCCGCGGTGGGGATCGCGGGCGCCGGGTGGGTGCTGCTCGGCGGGTTCGCGGGCGCCACGGCCGGACTGGTCTGCGCGGCCGGGCTGTTGCGGTGGCGGGACCGGGCCCTGAAGCGGTCCGGAACCGAGCACGACACGGTCGAAGCCGCCCGGCAACTGCCGCTCGCCGCAGATCTGCTGGCCGCCTGCCTGGCGTCCGGCGCGGGCCCGGTGATCGCGGCCCAGGCGGTGGGGGAGGCCCTGGGCGGGCCGGTCGGGGAAGCGCTGGCCCGGGGAGCGGCGGAGGTACGGCTGGGCGGCGCGCCTGCCGACGCCTGGCTCGGTCTGGCCTCCACCCCGGGCGCTCAGGCCCTGGCGCGGTTGCTGGAACGGGCGGGTGAGACCGGGCTTCCCGCCGCCGGACCCGCCGCCCGGCTGGCCGCCGACGTCCGGGCCGACCGCGGGCGCGCGGCCACCGCCCGGGCGCGACGGGCCGCGGTGCTCGTCACCGCACCGGTGGGGCTGTGCTTCCTGCCCGCCTTCGTCGCGGTCGGCGTGCTGCCCGTGGTGATCGGCCTGGCGGGCGGGGTGTGGAGAGGCGGTGGTGGCTGACGGCACATGGAGCGCCCGCGTCAAGAACGGGCGACGAGCGACCGGCCGACCGACGGAACGTCATCGGCCGGCCGACGAGACGGGCTTCGGCCGGCCGACGGCACGACCTCGGGCGGCCGGCGCGACGACATCGGACGACAACTGACAACGGAACGAGACCTCACGGGGGTTGAGATGAACACGAAGGTGCGGGCACGGCTGCGTGCCCTGGCGGACCGCATGCGCAAGGACGCCGGAATGGTCACTTCCGAGTACGCCATGGGCATCATCGCGGCGGTGGCGTTCGCCGTGCTGCTCTACGAGGTGGTGACGAGCGGGCAGGTCAAGACGGAACTGCAGAACATCGTGAAACGAGCCCTCAGTGCGCGGATGTGAGCGGCGCGCCGGACGCGGCGGCGACCGGGGGTTCGTGACGGCGGAGGCCGCCATGGTCCTGCCCGTGCTGGTGCTGGTGGTGACCGCGCTGGTGTGGGGGCTGCTCGTCATGGTCGCCCAGATCCAGTGCGTGGACGCCGCCCGGGTGGGTGCCCGGGCGGCCGCCCGCCAGGACCCGGAGACGGCGGTCGTCCGGGCGGCGCGTGAGACGGCACCGCACGGAGCGAAGGTCACCGTGTCCCGGCAGGGGGAACGGGTCCATGTGGTCGTCACCGCCGCGCCACCGGGGCTGGGCCTGCTGCCCTTCACCCTGCGGGAGGAGGCCGTGGCCGAGGCGGAGGAGACGGCGGGGCCTGGGACTGGGCCTGGGCCTGGGCTTGCGGCTGCGGGGGCGGGGACGGCGCCGAGAGGGGAGGTGGGGCCGTGAAACGCCGCTTCTCCGGGGGCGACCGCGGTTCCGCCACCGTCTGGAGCGTCGGGGCCGTCGCCCTGCTGTGTGTGGTGTTCGGCGTCGGGCTCGCGCTGGGGCAGGCCGTGGTCGTCCGGCACCGTGCGGCCGGGGCGGCCGACCTCGCGGCGCTGGCCGCCGCGGGCCACTGGGCGGAGGGCGGTGCCGCGGCCTGCGCCCGCGCGGACCGGGTGGCACGGGCCCAGCACGCCCGCCTCGTCCGGTGCGTCGTCACCGGTGCCGTCTCGGACGTCACGGCCGCCGCGGGAGGCGGACCGTTCGCGGCCCGGTCCCGGGCGAGGGCGGGTCCCCCGGGGCCCGCGGACACCGGCTCCGGCGCCCGTTCACCGGTGCGGGCCGGCCTCTTCCCGCTCGGCGGGCTTGCCGGGCGCCCCCTTCAGCAGCACCGTCAGCAGCCGTACGGCGCCTCTCTTGTGGAGCGGGTCGTTGCCGTTGCCGCACTTGGGGGACTGGATGCAGGACGGGCACCCGGCGTCGCACTCGCAGGAGGCGATGGCCTCTCGGGTGGCGGTGAGCCAGTCACGGGCGGTGTGGAAGGCACGCTCGGCGAAGCCCGCACCGCCGGGATGGCCGTCGTAGACGAAGACGGTCGGCAGGAGGGTGTCGGGGTGCAGCGGGATGGAGACACCCCCGATGTCCCAGCGGTCGCAGGTGGCGAAGAGCGGCAGCATGCCGATCGACGCGTGCTCGGCCGCGTGCAGGGCGCCGCCGAGGATCTCCGGGTTGATCCGGGCCTCGTCGAGCTGGTCCTCGGTGACCGTCCACCACACCGCGCGGGTGCGCAGCGTACGAGGAGGGAGGTCGAGCTTCGTCTCACCGAGCACTTCGCCCGTGATGACCCGGCGACGCAGGAAGGACACCACCTGGTTGGTGACCTCCACGGAGCCGTAGCAGAGCCGGCCGCTGCCCCAGGGGACCTCGACGTCCGTCTCCAGGACGGAGATCGCCGTCGTGTCGCGGGCGACCGTGGTGTACGGCGGGTTCGCCTCCTCGACCAGGGCGACCGAGTCGTCCAGGTCGAGCGAGCGCACCAGATACGTACGGCCCTGGTGCAGGTGGACCGCGCCCTCGTGCACGCTCGTGTGCGCGGCGGCCTCGTCGACCGTGCCGAGCAGCCGTCCGGTGCCCGCCTCGACGATCTGCACCGGCCTTCCGCCCTCACCGCGGATGTCGGTCAGGTCCGCGGCACGCTCCCGGCGCGTCCAGTGCCAGGCCGTGGCCCGCCGGCGCAGCAGCTTCGCGGCCTCCAGCTGCGGCAGCAGCTCCGGACACGCCGGGCCGAACAGTTCGACGTCCTCCTCCGTGAGCGGAAGCTCGGCCGCGGCGGCGCACAGGTGCGGTGCCAGGACGTACGGGTTGTCCGGGTCGAGGACGGTGGATTCCACCGGCTGGTCGAAGAGCGCCTCCGGATGGTGGACGAGGAAGGTGTCCAGCGGGTCGTCGCGGGCGACCAGTACGGCGAGGGCGCCCTGCCCGGCGCGGCCCGCACGGCCCGCCTGCTGCCACAGGGACGCACGGGTCCCCGGGTAACCGGCGATCACCACGGCGTCCAGGCCGGACACGTCCACGCCGAGTTCCAGGGCGGTGGTGGCGGCCAGCCCCAGCAGGTCGCCCGAGTGCAGGGCCCGTTCCAGAGCGCGGCGCTCCTCGGGGAGGTAGCCGCCCCGGTAGGCCGCGACGCGACGGGCCAGCGGCCGGTCGATCTCCGCCAGCCGTTCCTGGGCGATCACCGCGATCAGCTCGGCGCCACGCCGGGAGCGTACGAAGGCGACCGAGCGCACACCCTGGAGGGTCAGGTCGGTCAGCAGGTCGGCGGTCTCGGCGGTGGCGGTGCGGCGGACCGGGGCGCCCTTCTCGCCGTGCAGTTCGGTGAGCGGCGGCTCCCAGAGGGCGAACACCAGTTCACCTCGGGGGGAGGCGTCGTCGGCCACCTCGACCACGGGCAGGCCGGTGAGGCGGCGGGCGGCCACCGAGGGCTCGGCCGCGGTCGCCGAGGCCAGCAGGAAGACGGGCGAGGCGCCGTAGCGCGCGCACAGCCGGCGCAGGCGGCGCAGGACCTGGGCGACGTGGGAGCCGAAGACGCCGCGGTAGGTGTGGCACTCGTCGATGACGACGTACTTCAGGGCGCGCAGGAAGGAGGACCAGCGCGGGTGGGAGGGCAGGATCCCGCGGTGCAGCATGTCGGGGTTGGTCAGGACGTAGTTGCCGTACTGACGGATCCACTCTCGTTCCTCCACCGGCGTGTCGCCGTCGTACACGGCGGGGCGCACCCCGGTGCCGAGCGGCCGGGCCAGTTCCCGCACCGCGCGGCACTGGTCGGCGGCCAGGGCCTTGGTGGGGGCCAGGTAGAGGGCGGTGGCACCCCGGCCGTTGGGAGCCTGCGAACCCTCCAGCAGCGCCGACAGCACCGGGACCAGATACGCGAGCGACTTGCCGGACGCGGTGCCGGTGGCGACCACCACGGACTCGCCGTCCAGGGCGTGCTCGGCGGCGCGCGCCTGATGGGCCCAGGGGTGCTCGATTCCGCACGCCTGGACGGCCGCGATGACCTCCGGCCGAATCCGGTCGGGCCAGACGGCATGGCGACCCGCCCGCGGGGGCAAGTGCTCCGTATGAGTGATGCGCGCAGCCCGGCTCGGCCCGGAGGCGAGCCGGTCCAGAACCGCGCCCGGCGACAGGCGGGTTGTGTGGTCCGTCGGGGTTCGATCGGATCGGTGATTCTTGGCCATTGGCACCGAGTGTGTCACCGGCGTGACGGACAATGGAGCCAAGGCGTCGTGCACGCCTGCCGGTAAGTGATTGAATGCCATCGCGGCTGGCGAACCGTCCCGGGGGCTTCAAGCCGAGGTGCCCGAGGGGCGACCGCTCGATAGCAAGGTGCTGGAGGATCCGTGGACCTGTCCCTGTCGACCCGTACCGTCGGCGATCGTACGGTCGTCGAGGTCGGTGGCGAAATCGACGTATATACCGCGCCCAAGCTGCGCGAGCAGCTGGTCGAGCTGGTGAACGACGGGAATTTCCACCTCGTCGTCGACATGGAGGGCGTGGACTTCCTCGACTCCACCGGTCTCGGCGTGCTGGTGGGCGGCTTGAAGCGTGTGCGTGCCCATGAGGGCTCGCTGCGCCTGGTCTGCAACCAGGAGCGCATTCTCAAGATCTTCCGCATCACCGGTCTGACCAAGGTGTTCCCCATCCACACCTCGGTCGACGAAGCGGTGGCGGCCACCGACTGACCGCCGGCCCCGGGCCGGTGTCCGGGGCGGAAGAAGTTCATGCGGGGGGCCCGGCTCTCGGCGGCCCGGCCCCCTGACAGCACGCCCGTAGCTCCTAGGGGGATGCATGGCCACCGTCGAACTCCGCTTCAGCGCGCTGCCCGAGCACGTCAGGACCGCCCGTCTGGTGGCGGCAGCGGTGGCGCGCAGGGCCGGGGTCGACGAGGCCGTCCTCGACGAGGTCCGGCTCGCCGTGGGCGAAGCCTGCTCCCGGGCCGTCGGGCTGCACCAGAGCGGTGGGATCGCCGCGCCGGTGACCGTCGTGCTGACCGAGGAGGAGAAACAGTTCTCCATCGAGGTCGGCGACGAGGCGCGGCACGCTCCGCGCCACCCCGGGGACGCCCCGGGGGACGAGGCCGAGGCCGAGGAGGACGAGATGGGCCTCGCGGTCATCAGCGGTCTCGTCGACGACGTGGAGGTCTCGACCGGGGAGGACGGCGGTCAGATCAAGATGACCTGGCCGACCGCGCCGCCGAACGTCGTTCTTTCCTGAGCCTCGCCGAGTCGACGGCCCACCTCGGCGCGATCGGATCCGACGCGATCGGAACCGAGACGATCGGAACCGATCCGATGCGAGGCCGCGCAGGTGTCCCGCGTGGCCCTCACGCCGGTCCGTGCGTGCCTGCTCGTCAGCTGCGCGCCTCTGTGAGGCGTCTGTGAGCCGCGCGCTTCCGTGAAGCGTGCGTGCACGTCTGAGAGCCGCGCGCCTCTGTGTGGGGGTTGCCCGCCTGTCCGCCGCGCGGGGCTGTGCCGCGCGCCCATCCGCGGGCCGCGCTTCCCCGAGTCATGCCGATGCGCGGGCCCGTGCGCTTCCCCGAGTCATGCCGGCTCGTGAGCCGCGTGCGTTCGTGAGGCCGTGCGCTCCCGTGCGTCGCGCGCGCCCGTGAGCTGGACATCCTTCGCCGCGCGTCCGGTGAGCACCGTCCGGAGGGCCCCGCACCCGCGGGGCCCTCCGGCGTGTCCAGGGTGGGCCGGACATGCCCGCCGCGGCCGCGCCGACCGCAGACCCGCCATGATTTCGTGAATTCATTCACGATCGATAGCCGGATAATGGATCAAGAGTCAATGCTTTTGAGGCGTTACCGCTTTCGGGTTCCCTGACGGGCGCGCGATCATTTGCTGAGGGGCCTGTGCAGGCTGATTCCATTTACCGCACACTGTTTAGATCAGGTCCGGCTACCTACAATCCGTCCACATCTTGAGCTCAGCCCAAGCGTCAAGGAGGACGAATGGCGGGGCTTTCTACCCCTCATCAGTTGGGTCAACCCACAACTTTCGCAGCGGCGGTGCTGACCAACGACAATCGGATCATCGTGGCGGTGATCGCCGCCGTCGCGCTGGCCGCGCTCGTGGTCGCGGGCGTCCTGGTGCGCCAGGTACTCGCCGCGGGCGAGGGCACCGACAGCATGAAGAAGATCGCGGAAGCGGTCCAGGAAGGCGCCAAGGCCTATCTCGGCCGCCAGCTGCGCACCCTCGGCGTATTCGCCGTCGTGGTGTTCTTCCTGCTCCTGCTGCTGCCCGCCGACGACTGGAATCAGCGTGCCGGCCGGTCGGTGTTCTTCCTGATCGGCGCAGGTTTCTCGGCCGCCACGGGTTATATCGGCATGTGGCTCGCCGTACGCAGCAATGTGCGCGTCGCCGCCGCGGCCCGGGAAGCGACTCCCGCCCAGGGCGAACCGGAAAAGGATCTCACCACCGTCTCGCACAAAGCGATGAAGATCGCTTTCCGTACGGGCGGCGTCGTCGGCATGTTCACGGTGGGGCTCGGCCTGCTGGGCGCCTCCTGTGTGGTGCTGGTCTACGCGGCGGACGCGCCGAAGGTGCTGGAGGGCTTCGGCCTCGGCGCCGCGCTGATCGCCATGTTCATGCGTGTCGGTGGCGGCATCTTCACCAAGGCCGCCGACGTGGGCGCCGACCTGGTCGGCAAGGTCGAGCAGGGCATTCCGGAGGACGATCCGCGCAATGCCGCGACCATCGCCGACAACGTGGGCGACAACGTCGGCGACTGCGCGGGCATGGCGGCCGACCTCTTCGAGTCGTACGCCGTCACGCTGGTCGCCGCGCTCATCCTGGGCAAGGCGGCCTTCGGCAACGACGGACTCGCCTTCCCCCTGCTGGTGCCCGCGATCGGCGTGATCACCGCCATGATCGGCATCTTCGCGGTGGCGCCGCGCCGCGCCGACCGCAGCGGCATGAGCGCGATCAACCGCGGCTTCTTCATCTCCGCGGTGATCTCGCTCGCCCTGGTCGCGGCGGCCGTCTACACCTATCTGCCGTCGTCCTACGCCGGCCTGACCGGCGTCACCGACGCGGCGATCCGCGGCAAGGACGGCGATCCGCGGATCCTCGCCCTGGTCGCGGTGGCCATCGGCATCCTGCTGGCCGCCGTGATCCAGCAGCTGACCGGCTACTTCACCGAGACCACCAGGCGGCCGGTCCGCGACATCGGCAAGACGTCGCTCACCGGCCCGGCCACCGTCGTCCTCGCCGGCATCTCCGTCGGCCTGGAGTCGGCCGTCTACACCGCGCTGCTGATCGGGCTCGGCGTGTACGGGGCGTTCCTGCTCGGCGGAACGTCGATCATGCTGGCGCTCTTCGCGGTGGCGCTGGCCGGCACCGGCCTGCTCACCACGGTGGGCGTGATCGTCGCCATGGACACCTTCGGTCCGGTCTCCGACAACGCCCAGGGCATCGCCGAGATGTCCGGTGACGTCGAGGGGGCGGGTGCCCAGGTGCTCACCAACCTGGACGCGGTGGGCAACACCACCAAGGCGATCACCAAGGGCATCGCCATCGCCACGGCGGTCCTGGCGGCGTCGGCGCTCTTCGGTTCCTACCGGGACGCCATCACCACCGGCGCGCAGGACGTGGGGGCGAAGCTCTCCGGTGCCGGCACGCCGATGACCCTGATCATGGACATCTCACAGCCCAACAACCTGGTCGGGCTCATCGCCGGTGCCGCGGTCGTCTTCCTGTTCTCGGGGCTGGCGATCAACGCGGTGTCGCGTTCGGCGGGTTCGGTGGTCTACGAGGTGCGGCGGCAGTTCCGTGAGAAGCCCGGGATCATGGACTTCAGCGAGAAGCCGGAGTACGGCAAGGTCGTCGACATCTGCACCAAGGACGCCCTGCGTGAACTCGCCACGCCCGGACTGCTCGCCGTGATGGCGCCCATCTTCATCGGGTTCACGCTCGGGGTCGGCGCGCTCGGCGCGTACCTGGCGGGCGCCATCGGCGCGGGCACCCTCATGGCGGTGTTCCTCGCCAACTCCGGCGGTGCCTGGGACAACGCCAAGAAGCTGGTCGAGGACGGCCACCACGGCGGCAAGGGCAGCGAGGCCCACGCCGCCACGGTGATCGGCGACACGGTCGGCGACCCGTTCAAGGACACCGCGGGACCGGCGATCAACCCGCTGCTCAAGGTGATGAACCTCGTGTCGCTGCTCATCGCGCCCGCGGTCATCAAGTTCTCCTACGGGCACGACAAGAGCATCGGCGTACGGGTCCTGATCGCGATCCTGGCGCTGCTCGTGATCGTCGGCTCGGTCTACGTCTCCAAGCGGCGCGGGATCGCCGTCGGCGACGACGAGGAGAGCGCCGAACGGGTGTCCAAGCCGGCCGACCCCGCGGTGGTCTCGTAGGGGCGGTACGACAGGCCGGGCTCGGGAGCGGGCGGGCGGTGCGTGCGACGCGCCGCCCGCCCGTCGCGTGTCCGGGAGGCCGTCTCCCGTGTCCCGCGTCGGTTGGCCGTGAGCCGTGAGCCGTGAGCCGTGAGCCGTGAGCCGTGAGCCGTGAGCCCCCGACCCCCGAGTCGGGACCGGTGGGTCGTGTGCGTGCGCTGTGGCGAGCGTGTCGTGAGCCTTCTCTCGCTTGGTGCAAATGGCTGCAAGACGGTATGTAAGGGGTGATCGGACCCCGGCCGCGTTCCCGCGGCGTGTATGTTCCGGGGCCGAGAGCCATGGAAGGGACCGATCCGGTGAACAAGAAGCTCGCGGCCGCACTGTCCGGCGGTGCGGTACTGGCACTGGCACTGACGGGATGCTCCGGCAGCAGCGACGACGGCAAGAACGACGCCCTGAACACCTGGGCCAAGCAGGTGTGCGACGGCGTCCAGCCGCAGGCGAAGAAGATCCAGGCCGCCAGCGCCGCGATCCAGAAGCAGACCTCGGACAACACCCCGACGAAGACGGTCCAGGAGACCGACGCGCAGGCCTTCCAGGACATGTCCGACGCCTACAGGGCGATCGGCGCCGCCGTGAACAAGGCCGGCGCGCCCGAGGTCGACGGCGGCCAGAAGAAGCAGCAGGACGCGGTCAAGGAACTGAACGACCTCGGTGCCTCGTACGCCTCGCTCAAGGAGCAGGTGGACAAGCTCGACACCAAGGACCAGGCCAAGTTCGCGGACGGGCTCAAGGACATCGCCACCCAGCTGGACAAGCTGAGCAAGACCGGGAACGACGCGCTCAAGAACCTGGAGGAGGGCGACGTCGGCAAGGCGATGGCCACCCAGCCGAGCTGCAAGTCCGCCCCGACCGGCGCCTCCTCCGCGACGGCGTCACCCGCGAACGGCTGACGCCCCGCGTCTTGCGGCGCGGTCACGGCTGACCCGGGCGGGTCGGCGTCCTGACGAGAAACGGCCGGCACGCGCGCGCGTGCCGGCCGTTCGCGCGCTCAGTCGTACGCGTGTGCGGGAGCCGGGGTGAGCGCGCGTGTGCGATGTGGGTGGGAGCCGACACAATGGGTGCGTGAGTGACTCCAGCCTGCCCGCCCCGACCGCCCTGCCCGCCGCCGACCGTCCGGAGGTCGCCGCCCGGCTCCGGGACGCCCTGCTCGGCGCGTCGTTCACCGCCGACGGACTGCTCGAACTGCTCGGTGCGCCCGCCTACGCCGCGCTCGCCCGCAGCGAGACCGTGCCCGCGCTGCGGGCCACGCGCGGGGACACGCCGATCGAAGTGCTCGTCCGGCTCTTCCTGCTGCAGCAGCCCGTGCCGCACGCGCGCGTGGCGGACGTCCTGCCCGTCGACGCCTGCCTGGAGACCGGCTGGCTGACCCGGGTCGGCGGCGACGAGGTGGCCGCGACCGTGGACGTACGGCCGTACGGCGGACTCGACGGCGAGGACTGGTTCATCGTCTCCGACCTGGGCTGCGCGGTCGGCGGCGCGGGCGGCATCGGCAGCCGTGAGGAGGGTGTCGTCCTCGGTGTGGGCGGCGCCTCCACGACCCTGGCCGGTCTCACGGTCCGTACGCCCGTCGGCTCCGCGCTCGACCTCGGCACCGGTTCCGGGATCCAGGCGCTGCACGCGAGCCGGCACGCCACGCGCGTGACCGCGACCGACCTCAACCCGCGCGCGCTGCACATCACCGCCCTCACCCTCGCCCTGTCCGGGGCCCCGGCCGCCGATCTGCGGCAGGGCTCCCTGTTCGAACCGGTCCGCGAGGACGAGACGTTCGACCTGATCGTGTCCAACCCGCCCTTCGTCATCTCGCCGGGCGCCCGGCTCACCTACCGGGACGGCGGGATGAGCGGGGACGATCTGTGCCGCACGCTCGTTCAGCAGTCGGGGGAGCGGCTGAGCGAGGGCGGGTTCGCGCAGTTCCTCGCCAACTGGCAGCACGTGGAGGGGGAGGACTGGCAGGACAGACTCAGGTCGTGGGTGCCCCGTGGCTGCGACGCGTGGATCGTGCAGCGCGAGGTGCAGGACGTCACGCAGTACGCCGAGCTGTGGCTGAGGGACGCCGGTGACCACCGCGGCGACCCGGCGGAGTACCAGGCCCGGTACGACGCCTGGCTGGAGGAGTTCGAGGCGCGCAAGGTGAAGGCCGTCGGGTTCGGCTGGATCACCCTGCGCAGGACGGGGTCCGCCGTTCCCTCGGTCACCGCCGAGGAATGGCCGCACCCGGTCGAACAGCCGCTCGGCGACACCGTGCGCGCGCACTTCGACCGCCTCGACTACCTGCGGGAGCACGACGACGCGGCGCTGCTCGACGCGCACTTCCGGCTCGTGCGGGAAGTGGTGCAGGAACAGGTCGGGCTGCCCGGTGCCGAGGACCCGGAGCACGTGGTCCTGCGGCAGCACCGCGGCATGCGCCGGGCCACCACGGTGGACACGGTCGGGGCCGGTTTCGCGGGCGTCTGCGACGGCACGCTGAGTGCCGGCCGCATTCTGGACGCCATCGCCCAGCTGGTCGGCGAGGACCCGGTCCTGCTGCGCGACCGCACCCCGGCGCAGATCCGGCTGCTGGTGGAGCAGGGCTTCCTGGAGCCGGCGGACTGGAACCCGGCGGGCTGAGACCACCCGCTCGGTATGGCCTGGGCCCCGGCCGGTCCGCTCCGGGCGGACCGGCCGGGGGCCGAGGCCGGCCCCCAGGCGGTCCCCTCCGCGTGACCGAACCTGCCCGAAACGGACCCGCCGCCGTCCCGCGGCCGGTCCCTTCGACCATTTTTCGGTCATCCGTCCAGCGAGCGCCGGCGGTTCGCGGGTGATCGTCCGCGATCCGCGCGTCCGCGCGTCCGCCCGGCGTTCACGCCGGGTTGGCCGGCCCGTCGCCCGGGGGTGCCAGCCTCCCCGACCGGGGGGCATCCGGGGCGGAGGGTACGTACGTGGAAAGCGGTCCGGCGATCTTCACGGGGACGGTGTTCGCCCTGTTCGGAGCGGTCCTGCTGGGGTGGACGGTGCTCCGGGCGCGGCGTCGGGAGCCGGTGGCCCTCGGGGTGCACCAGGCCGTGTCGGTGACCCTCGCGACCGTGATCGCCCTGGGCTGTCTCGCGCTCGGGGCGTGGTGCCTGACGGGCGTGTGAGAACCGTCGCGGCGCCCGGCTCCGCGTATCCGGTGGATCACCTTCCGCATCTGCCCGGACCGGCCCGTCGGCACTCCGGGCGGCAGGAAGGGCGGTAGTCGGGTTACCGTTCGAGTGGCCGTTGCGGGCTTTTCCCGTTTGACACGGGGGCGGGATGTACCGTCACACTCCGCAGCGTCAGCACTGCCCGGCCCCGGGAATCCACACATCCGGGGAGATCCAGCGAGACACAGCGAGACCAAGCGTCGACCGGAGAGAAGAGCGAAGTTGTCCCCGACCAGCGAGACCGCACAGGGCGGCCGCCGACTCGTCATCGTCGAGTCGCCTGCCAAGGCGAAGACGATCAAGGGCTATCTCGGCCCCGGCTACGTCGTCGAAGCGAGCGTCGGGCACATCCGGGACCTTCCCAACGGGGCCGCGGAGGTCCCCGAGAAGTACACCGGCGAGGTCCGCCGCCTCGGTGTGGACGTAGAACATGACTTCCAGCCGATCTATGTGGTCAACGCCGACAAGAAGGCCCAGGTCAAGAAGCTCAAGGACCTGCTGAAGGACTCCGACGAACTCTTCCTCGCCACCGATGAGGACCGCGAGGGCGAGGCCATCGCGTGGCACCTCCAGGAAGTGCTGAAGCCGAAGATCCCGGTCAAGCGCATGGTCTTCCACGAGATCACCAAGGACGCGATCCGGGCGGCCGTCGCCAATCCGCGCCAGCTCAACCAGAAGCTCGTCGACGCCCAGGAGACCCGCCGCATCCTCGACCGCCTCTACGGCTACGAGGTCTCGCCGGTCCTGTGGAAGAAGGTCATGCCGCGGCTGTCGGCAGGCCGCGTCCAGTCCGTCGCGACCCGGCTCGTGGTCGAACGGGAGCGCGAGCGCATCGCCTTCCGCTCGGCCGAGTACTGGGACCTGACGGGTACCTTCGCGACCGGCCGCGCGGGCGACCCGTCGGACCCGTCGTCCCTGGTCGCGCGGCTCCAGACGGTCGACGGCCGACGCGTCGCGCAGGGCCGTGACTTCGACTCGCTGGGGCAGCTGAAGAGCGCGAACACCCTCCACCTCGACGAGGCGAACGCGCGTGCGCTCGCCGCCGCCCTGGAGCAGACGTCCTTCTCCGTCCGCTCCGTCGAGTCCAAGCCCTACCGCCGCTCGCCGTACGCCCCGTTCCGTACGACGACGCTGCAGCAGGAGGCCAGCCGCAAGCTCGGCTTCGGCGCCAAGGCCACCATGCAGATCGCGCAGAAGCTGTACGAGAACGGCTACATCACGTACATGCGTACGGACTCCACCACCCTGAGCGACACGGCGATCAGCGCCGCCCGCGCCCAGGTCACGCAGCTGTACGGCGCCGACTACCTGCCGCCGCAGCCGCGCACGTACGCGGGGAAGGTCAAGAACGCGCAGGAGGCGCACGAGGCGATCCGTCCCTCGGGCGACCGCTTCCGCACGCCCGCCGAGACCGGTCTGACCGGCGACCAGTTCAAGCTCTACGAGCTGATCTGGAAGCGGACCGTCGCCTCCCAGATGAAGGACGCGACCGGCAACTCGGTCACCGTGAAGATCGGCGGCCGGGCGGCCGACGGCCGGGACGTGGAGTTCAGCGCCTCCGGCAAGACGATCACCTTCCACGGCTTCCTGAAGGCCTACGTCGAGGGCGCCGACGACCCGAACGCCGAGCTGGACGACCGTGAGCGCCGTCTGCCGCAGGTCACCGAGGGCGACGCGCTCGGCGCCGAGGAGATCACGGTCGACGGGCACGCCACCAAGCCCCCGGCCCGCTACACCGAGGCCAGCCTGGTCAAGGAGCTGGAGGAGCGCGAGATCGGCCGCCCGTCGACGTACGCGTCGATCATCGGCACGATCCTCGACCGCGGCTACGTGTTCAAGAAGGGCACGGCGCTCGTGCCGTCCTTCCTCTCCTTCGCCGTGGTGAACCTGCTGGAGAAGCACTTCGGCCGGCTCGTCGACTACGACTTCACCGCCCGCATGGAGGACGACCTCGACCGCATCGCGCGCGGCGAGGCGCGGGCCGTGCCGTGGCTGAAGCGGTTCTACTTCGGTGAAGGCACGGGCGAGGGCGGTGCCGCGGACGCCGGCAACGGCGACGGGGACCACCTCGGCGGCCTCAAGGAACTGGTGACCGACCTGGGCGCGATCGACGCGCGTGAGGTGTCGTCGTTCCCGGTCGGCAACGGGATCGTGCTGCGCGTGGGCCGCTACGGGCCGTACATCGAGCGCGGCGAGAAGGACACCGAGCAGCACCAGCGCGCCGACATCCCGGACGACCTCGCCCCGGACGAGCTGAGCGTCGAACTCGCCGAGGAACTGCTCGCCAAGCCGAGCGGCGACTTCGAGCTGGGCGCCGACCCGGTGACCGGCCACCAGATCGTCGCCAAGGACGGCCGCTACGGCCCGTACGTCACGGAGGTCCTGCCCGAGGGCACCCCGAAGACGGGCAAGAACGCGGTCAAGCCGCGCACGGCGTCGCTCTTCAAGTCGATGTCCCTGGACACCGTGACCCTCGACGACGCGTTGAAGCTGATGTCGCTGCCGCGCGTCGTCGGCACCGACGCCGAGGGCGTGGAGATCACCGCGCAGAACGGCCGCTACGGGCCGTACCTGAAGAAGGGCACGGACTCGCGGTCCCTGCAGTCCGAGGACCAGCTCTTCACGATCACGCTGGAAGAGGCGCTGGCGATCTACGCCCAGCCCAAGCAGCGCGGTCGCGCGGCGGCCAAGCCGCCGCTGAAGGAGCTGGGCACCGACCCGGTCAGCGAGAAGCCGGTCGTGGTCAAGGACGGACGCTTCGGCCCGTACGTCACCGACGGCGAGACCAACGCGACCCTGCGTTCCGGCGACAGCGTCGAGTCGATCACCCCTGAGCGCGGGTTCGAGCTGCTGGCGGAGAAGCGCGCCAAGGGCCCGGCCAAGAAGACCGCGAAGAAGGCCGCCGCCAAGAAGACGACGGCGAAGAAGACGGCGTCCACGGCCGCGAAGAAGACGGCGGCCAAGAAGACCACGGCGAAGAAGACCACCACGGCGAAGAAGACGGCCGCCAAGAAGACGGCGGCCAAGGCGACCGCCTCCAAGGCGGCGGCCGAGGACTGAGCGGTACCGCGGCCCCTGAGTACCCCGTACCCGGGGGACCGCGGCACCGTGCCCCGGTTCTTCACATCTGTTCACACGACGCACGCCCCTCGTACGCCCCGGCAGCACATCCCTGCCGGGGCGCGCAGACGTTCGGGCGGTCACGACGGGCTGTCGGCGCGTCCCGATAGGCTGAACGCATGACGCGAGCCGAGCAGCCAACGGCCCACACACCGGCCCCCGACGACGCACTGGTCGCGGACTCCCGCGAGCGCGCCGTACGCGCGCTGCTGCGCCGACCCCAGCTGAGGCGGCTGTGGAGCGCCCAGCTGCTGGGGGGTGTGGGAGACGTCCTCGCGCTCCTCGTCCTCGTCGTGCTGGTGCTCCAGGCGGCGGTCGCCCAGGGATCCTTCGGCGGCGGCTACCGGGGCGCGGCGTTCGCGGTGGCGATCGTCTTCGGCGCCCGCATCGTGGCGACCGTGCTCTTCGGAGCGGTGCTCCTGGGGCCGCTCTCCGCGCTGACCGCGCCCGGCGGGCCGCTCGACCGCCGCTGGACCATGGCCGGCGCCGACGGCGTGCGCGCCGCGCTGCTGATCGTCGCCCCGCTGTGGATCGACTGGACCCCGGGCAACGCACCGGCGCTCCTCCTGGTGACCGTCTTCGTGACCGGCGTCGCCGAGCGGCTGTGGACGGTGTGCCGCGAGAGCGCGGCGCCCGCGCTGCTGCCCGCCCCGCCCCCCGAGGGCGCCACCGTCCGGCCGCTGCCCGACCACCTCGACGCCCTGCGCCGGCTGTCGCTGCGGACGTCCTTCCTGGCGATCCCGCTGGCGGCCTGCGTCCTGGTCGTCGCCTCCCTGTTCAACAACCTCCTGGGCACCGGCGTCGCCTGGTTCGACCAGCACCAGGCGGCTCTCGGCGCGTACGTCGCGGCGGGTCTGTTCGCCGCGTCCCTGTCCGTGCTGACCTACCTGGAACTGCCCGGCACCCACACCCCCCGCGCGCGCTCGCCGCTGGAAGGGCTGCGCCGCCCCAAGGCGGGCACCGTAGCGGACAGGGGCCGCACCGGAGCGGTGCCGCTGCTCGTGCTCGCCTCCGCGGCCGTCGCAGGGGCGATCGCCGCCGCGGTCGCCGTCTGCGCGCTGCACGCCCGCGACCTGGGCGGCGGCCCGGTGCTCTACGGACTGGCGGTGCTCGCCCTGACCGGCGGGGTCGTCGTCGGCATCCGTACGGCGCCCAAGGTGCTCGTCTCGCTGTCGCGGCGCAGGCTGCTCGCGCTGGCCGTCGCCGTCACCGGCATCGCCCTGCTCGCCGCCGGACTCGTCCCCGACGTCACCACCGTCCTGCTGCTCCTCGCCCTGGCCGGGGTGAGCGCCGGCATCGCCGCCAACGCCGGGCACACCCTGCTCGACCTGGAGACCGAGGACCAGCGCAGGCCGCGCATGACCGAGCACCTGCACGCGGTGGTCCGGGTCTTCGTGGCCGTCGGCGCCCTGTGCGCCCCGGTGGTCGCGGCCGGGATCGGCCCGCACCGGCTGGAGAACGGCCGGTTCGTCTTCGCGCACGGCGGCGCCGCCTTCACCCTGATGCTCGTCGGCGCGCTGCTGCTGCCGGTGGCCGCGCTGGTGCTGGCCAAGGTCGACGACCGCTCCGGCGTACCGCTGCGGCAGGACCTGTTCGACGCGCTGCGCGGCGGCGACGACCCCCTGACGGCGCCCGCCGAGTCCGGCTTCTTCATCGCCCTGGAGGGCGGCGACGGTGCGGGCAAGTCCACGCAGGCCGAGGCGCTCGCCGACTGGATCCGGGAGAAGGGGCACGAGGTCGTCCTCACCCGCGAGCCGGGCGCCACGCCCGTGGGCAAGCGGCTGCGCTCGATCCTCCTGGACGTGTCCTCGCAGGGACTGTCCCACCGCGCCGAGGCACTGCTCTACGCCGCCGACCGCGCCGAGCACGTCGACACCGTCGTACGGCCCGCCCTGGAGCGCGGTGCCGTGGTGATCACCGACCGGTACATCGACTCGTCCGTCGCCTACCAGGGCGCGGGCCGTGACCTGTCCCCGACCGAGATCGCCCGCATCTCCCGCTGGGCGACCAACGGACTCGTACCGCACCTCACGGTCCTGCTGGACGTCTCCCCGGAGACCGCCCGGGAGCGGTTCACCGAGGCGCCCGACCGCCTGGAGTCGGAGCCGGCGGAGTTCCACGCGCGCGTGCGGTCCGGTTTCCTGGCGCTGGCCGCCGCCGACCCCGGACGGTATCTGGTGGTGGACGCCGGGCAGGAGCCCGAGGCGGTCACCACCGTCGTCCGGCACCGGCTCGACCAGATGCTGCCGCTGTCCGAGGCCGAGGTGAAGGCCCAGGAGGAAGCGCGCAGGCAGGCCGAGGAGGAGGCCCGGCGCAAGGCCGAGGAAGAGGCCCGGCGCAAGGCCGAGGAGGAGCGCCTGGAGCGGGAGCGCCAGGAGCAGCTCGCCCGGCTGCGCGCCGAGGAGGAGGAGCGCAAGCGGCGCGAGCTGGAGGAGGCGCAGCGGCGCGAGGCCGAACGGCAGGCGGAGGAGGCCAGGCAGCGCGCCGAGGAAGCGCGCCGCCGTGCAGAGGAGGAGCGCGCCCGGCTGCTCGCCGAGGAGCAGGCGCGCGCGGAGGCCGAGGCCCGGCGCAAGGCCGAGGAGGAACGGCTGCGCCGGGAGGCCGAGGAGGAGGCCCGGGTACGGGCCGAGGCCGAGGCGCGGCGCCTGGAGAAGCAGAAGAAGGCCGAGGAGGCGCTGCTGCGCGCCGAGGAGGCGCGCCGGGCGGCCGAGCAGGCCGCTGCCGCGGCGCAGTCGGGGCCCCGCCGGCCGGAGCCTCCCGCCGCTGCCGCCCCGCCGTCGGACGCGGTGACCGTGCCCACGCCCGTGGTGGACCCGGCGCCCGCCGAGGCCGGGCCGGCCGCCGACCCGGCGGAGGAGACGACGGTCCTGCCGCCGGTGCGTGACACATGGGACCAGACGGGCCGCCCGGACCGGAGCGGTCGGTGGGGCGAGCCGGGCGAGGCTCCGGGCTCCGGTGGTCCGGGCGGTGGCTCCGGCCGGAACGCCGGGCCGGAGTCCGACGCGGAGGTCACCGCCGAGCTGCCGCAGCCGTCCGAGCGGCCGGGACCGTCCGGGCCGTCGGCGCCGAAGGGACCGGAGGCGCCCACCGGGGCGGCCGACGAGACGGCGGTCCTGCCGCTGGTGCCCGCCGACGGCAGCGGCGACGGCGGTGGCGGTGGCAGGGGGGCCGGCGCCGGAACCGGCGGCGACGGCGGCAGGGGATCGGGTGCCCTGGCCGGGGCGGCCGACGAGACCGCCGTCCTGCCTCCGGTGCGGGACACGGACCCCGCGGACGCGCGTGGCGGGGACATCACGGACCGGGTTCCGCCGGGCTTCTTCCGGGACGAGCGGCCCTCGTCCGTCCGGCCCGACGGCTCTGACGACCGGACGCGCGAGCTGCCGCAGGTCGGGGCCGACGGCGGTGCCCGTCCGGCCCGGCCGCGGCCGGACTGGGCCGAGGAGACCCCACTGGACGACCTGCCGACCCTGGCGGACGAGCTGCTGGGACCGCGTCAGGACGAGGACGGGCACGACGACGGCCGGGGCCGCGGACGCCGGGGCTGAGGGCGGGCCGTGGCCGGCGCGCGTCGTCGGCGCGCAGCGCCTGCGAGTGCGCCGGGGGAGGGACCGGTCGGTGCTCCTGACCGGGCAGGCCACGCCACGGCCGCCGGAGCCGGGCGGCGGCCCACCGGACCCCGCCGGACCTGGGCGGCGGACCGCCGGATCCCGCCGGTCCCGGGTGGCGGATCGCCGGTTCCGGAGTGGACGGAATGTGGGGGCCACCGGGTTCCCGGATCGTCGGTCCCCGCCGAACCGGCGGGCTCCTGGTCCCCGGCCCGCCGGACCCTGTTCCCTCCCGGCTCGCAGGACCCAGGGCCGCCCGGGCGCCGGCCCGTCCGGAACGCGCCGAACCGCCGGCCTCTGAGCGCGGGGCGGCCCCCGGGGCCGGCCGGTGGTCCGCCGTTGTCAGTGGGCCCCCGCACAATGGATCCCGCACCACGAACCATGACGAAAGGGCGGCGTGACCCATGAGCGTGTGGGACGACCTCGTCGGGCAGGAGAAGGTCAGCGAGCAGTTGGCCGCCGCTGCCCGGGACGCCGACGCCCTGGTGACGGCGGCCGCCACCGGCGCCGCGCCGCCCGAGGCGTCGAAGATGACGCACGCGTGGCTGTTCACCGGCCCTCCGGGCGCGGGCATCACGCAGACGGCCCGGGCCTTCGCCGCCGCACTGCAGTGCGTCAGCCCCGACCGTGCCCTCGGCGGCGCCCCCGGCTGCGGCTTCTGCGACGGCTGTCATACGGCACTGGTCGGCACGCACGCCGACGTCTCCACCGTCGCCGCCGTGGGCGCGCAGATCCTCGTCGACGACATGCGGGACACCGTCCGCAAGTCCTTCACCTCCCCGGCGAACGGCCGCTGGCAGGTGATCCTGGTCGAGGACGCCGAGCGGCTGAACGAGAAGTCGGCCAACGCCGTGCTGAAGGCCGTCGAGGAGCCCGCCTCCCGCACGGTGTGGCTGCTGTGCGCCCCGTCGATCGAGGACGTGCTGCCCACGATCCGCTCCCGCTGCCGCCACCTGAACCTGAGCACCCCGTCCGTGGGCGCGGTGGCCGACATGCTCGTACGCCGGGACGGGGTCGCCCCCGACGTCGCCGCGGCGGCCGCCCGCGCCACCCAGGGGCACGTCGACCGGGCCCGCCGCCTGGCCACCGACCCGGCCGCGCGTGAGCGCCGCGCCGCCGTGCTGAGGCTTCCGCTCCGCCTCGACGAGATCGGCGGCTGTCTCAAGGCGGCCCAGGAACTCGTCGACGCGGCCGCGGACGACGCGAAGGCGCTCGCCGAGGAGACGGACGCGAAGGAGACCGAGGAGCTGAAGGCGGCGCTGGGCGCGGTCCAGGGCGGCCGGATGCCGCGCGGCACGGCGGGCGTGATGAAGGACCTGGAGGACAAACAGAAGCGGCGCCGCACGCGTACGCAGCGCGACAGCCTCGACCTCGCCCTGACCGACCTCACCGCTCTCTACCGCGACGTCCTGGCCCTCCAGCTCGGCTCCCGCGTGGCGATCGCCAACGCGGACGTCGAGGACACCCTCGAGCGGGTCGCCCGGGGCAGTTCCCCGGAAGCGACGCTGCGCCGCATAGAAGCGATCGCCGCCTGCCGGGACGCCCTCGACCGCAATGTGGCCCCGTTGCTGGCGGTGGAGGCGATGACGATGGCACTGAGAGCCGGCTGACACCGCCCGGCTGTCCCGGGCCCGCTGCCCCGCCCGCCTGCCACCGCCGGGGCAGCCGGCGAGCCCGCGGTCCGGCGGTCCCGCCTGGCAGCCGAGGCCCGCCCCCGCCCGCCCTCGGCGCTGCCGACAGCCTGTGGGCGCTCCGGGGCCGCCCTGGCGGCACCTGGTCGTCCCGCAGCCGCCCCGGCGTCCGCCGACCGCCCCGCCCGGTCCTCACTCTCGGTGCCGGCCCCGCCGCCCGGGCATCACTCGTACGGGGCACGACGCGCGCGCAGCGTACGTCCGTGATCGCGGAGAGTTACGCTCGCTCGATGTACTTCAGGCGCGCCCCTCGTCCGAGCGACCCCTTGAACCGCCACCCGAACGACCCCCCGGGCGACTCCCCGGCCGTCCCGCGGGCCAGATCCAGGACCAGCCCGGCGGGCTCCCGCCGCGGCATCGCCCTCGCCGCGCTGCTCTCCGCCGCAGCCCTGCTCGTGCCGGCCTGTTCCGCCCGGGAGACCCGGCACCAGGCCGCGCCCGCGGCGGACGCGGTGCTGGCGGCGCTGCCGCGGTCCACGCCGTCCTCGCTGACGCCGTACTACGGCCAGAAGCTGACCTGGCGCGACTGCGGAGCACCCGGCTTCCAGTGCACCACGATGAAGGCGCCGCTCGACTACGCCAGGCCGTCGGCTGGCGACGTGCGGCTGGCCGTGGCCAGGAAGAAGGCCACGGGCCCGGGCAGCAGGCTGGGCTCCCTCCTGGTGAACCCGGGCGGACCCGGCGGTTCGGCCATCGGGTACCTGCAGCAGTACGCCGGGCTCGGCTACCCGGCCGAGGTCCGCGCCCGCTACGACATGGTGGCGATGGACCCGCGCGGCGTCGCCCGCAGCGAGCCCGTCGAGTGCCTCGGCGACCGCGACATGGACACGTACACGCAGACCGACGTCACCCCTGACGACCGCGAGGAGACCGACGCGCTGGTGGGCGCGTACCGGAAGTTCGCGGAAGGGTGCGGTGCCCACGCCCCCCGGCTGCTGCGGCACGTCTCCACGGTCGAGGCCGCCCGTGACATGGACATCCTCCGGGCCGTCCTCGGGGACCGCCGGCTGACCTATGTGGGGGCGTCGTACGGGACGTTCCTGGGCGCGACGTACGCCGGGCTGTTCCCGGACCGGGCGGGCCGCCTCGTGCTGGACGGCGCGCTGGACCCGTCCCTGTCCGCGGCGCGGATGAACCTGGACCAGACGGCGGGCTTCGAGACCGCGTTCCAGTCGTTCGCCAAGGACTGCGTGCGCCAGAGCGACTGTCCGCTCGGCGGCACGGACACGACACCGCGGCAGGCCGGTGACCACCTCGCGGCCTTCTTCCGGAAGCTCGACGCACATCCGATCCCCACCGGTGACACGAGCGGCCGCAAGCTCGGCGAGGCGCTCGCCACGACCGGGGTGATCGCGGCGATGTACGACCAGTCCGCCTGGCCGCAGCTGCGCGGGGCACTGACCTCGGCGATGAAGGACGGTGACGGCGCCGCCCTGCTGGCGCTGTCCGACAGCTACTACGAGCGCGACTCCGGCGGCCACTACAAGAACCTGATGTACGCCAACGCCGCCGTGAACTGCCTCGACCTGCCCCCGGCGTACGACACCCCGGCCGAGGTGGAGAAGGCCCTGCCCGCGTTCGAGAAGGCGTCCCCGGTCTTCGGCAAGGGCCTGGCCTGGGCCTCCCTGAACTGCGCGTACTGGCCGGTGAAACCCACCGGCGCCCCGCACCGCATCGAGGCGAAGGGCGCCGCGCCCATCGTGGTGGTCGGCACCCTGCGCGACCCGGCGACCCCCTACCGCTGGGCCCATTCCCTCGCCCGCCAGCTCTCCTCGGCCCACCTCCTGACCTTCGACGGCGACGGGCACACCGCCTTCGGCCGGGGCAGCCGCTGCATCGACTCCGCGATCGACGCCTACCTGCTCCGCGGCACCCCGCCGGCCCAGGGAAAGCGCTGCTCGTAGCCGCTGCCACCCGCCCCGGGGGCACCCCCTCCGGGGCGGGTACGAACCACCTCCGGAAACTGTGTAGACTTACGGACGTTGCCGACCGCACCCTGGTGCGAGCAGCACGCCGCTTTAGCTCAGATGGCCAGAGCAACGCACTCGTAATGCGTAGGTCTCGGGTTCGAATCCCGAAAGCGGCTCTCTTGAAAAGGCCAGGTCACCTACCTTGTGACCTGGCTTTTTGCTTGGCCGGTTCCCTCTCGTGCGGCCGTTGCCGGCGAGGGGACGGTGTCCCGGATCAGCCGAGTACCCGGACCGGACGGCCCGCCAGGTACGCCTCGATGTCCTCCACCGCCTGTCCGTAGTAGCGCGCGTAGTTCGCCTGGGAGACGTAGCCGAGGTGCGGGGTGGCGAGCAGGCGCGGGGCGGTGCGCATCGGGTGGTCCGCGGGCAGCGGCTCGGTGTCGAAGACGTCGACGCCCGCCCCGGCGATCCGTCCCTCGCGCAGCGCGGCGAGCAGCGCTTCCTGGTCGACAATGGCGGCGCGGGAGGTGTTGACGAGGTAGGCCGTCGGCTTCAGGAGGGCCAGTTCACGGGGACCGAGCAGGCCGCGGGTGCGGTCGCTCAGGGCGAGGTGGACCGAGACGAAGTCGGCGTTAGACAGCAGGTCCTCCTTGCTCGGCGCCAGGGCCACGCCCACCTCGTCCGCCCGCTCCGCGGTGAGGTTCCGGCTCCATGCCGTGACCTCCATCCCGAAGGCGAGCCCCACCTGTGCGACCCGGCTGCCGATCCTGCCGAGTCCGAGCAGGCCGAGACGGCGGCCGTGCAGGTCGGCGCCGACGGTGGACTGCCAGGGGCCGCCGCCGCGCAGCGCGTTGTTCTCCTGGACGATCCCGCGCGCGAGGCCCAGCAGCAGGGCCCAGGTCAGTTCCACCGGCGGCGTGGCGGACGACTCGGTGCCGCACACGGTCACGCCGTTCGCCCGGGCCGCCGCGAGGTCGATCGCCGAGTTGCGCATCCCGGAGGCGATCAGCAGCTTCAGGCACGGGAGCCGGTCCAGGAGGGCGGCCGGGAAGCGGACCCGTTCGCGCAGGGTCACGACGATGTCGGCGTCGGCGAGCGCCTTCGCCAGCGCGTCCTGCGTCGTGAAGTGCTCGGCGTACCGGACGACGTCCACCCGGTCGCTCACCGCTGACCAGTCGGCGGCGGTGAGCGCGGCGTTCTGGAAGTCGTCGAGCACGGCGCAGCGCAGTCGCATGTCTGTCGTCCCCCTGCGGGTTCGGTGTTCCGGTGGTGGCTCACCAGGGGTACCGCAGGAGCGGCCGTGCGGTAAATCGTGGCAGGGCGGCGGAAAGAGGAGGCAAAGCGATGTCGTGTCGGGACAACCGGCGGAAATGAGGCAACATCTTGGTGAACGAGGACGGCTGGACGACGACGGACGGGCGGGGAGCGGGGTGCCGCGCGGGCAAGCGCGGGCGCCGCCGTCGCCGGACGGGGTGAGCGGGAGTGGTGGAAGCGGTGGGAGCCAGGGAACCGAGGATCGCCGTTGCCGTGGTCACCATGGGGAACCGGCCCGCCGAGGTCGACGCCCTGCTGGAGTCCGTGGCCAAACAGGATCTCGCGCCCGCCCGCATCGTGATCGTCGGCAACGGCTGCCGGCTGCCCGAGTTCGCCCGCCGGCTCTCGCTGCCCGGCGAGGTCACGGCCATCGACGTCGACGACAACCTCGGCTGCCCCGGCGGCCGCAATGTCGCCCTCGCCCGGCTGCGCGAGTACGGCGACGTCGACGTGGTCGTCGAACTCGACGACGACGGGCTGCTCGTCGACGCGGACGTGCTGCGCCGCGTACGGGACCTGTACGCCGCCGATCCGCACCTGGGCATCGTCGGCTTCCGCATCGCCGACGAGCACGGCGAGACCCAGCAGCGGCACGTGCCCCGGCTCGGTTCCGCCGACCCGATGCGGGGCGGGTACGTCACCGGATTCCTCGGCGGCGGGCACGCCCTGAGCATGCGGATGCTCGAACAGACCGGCGACTGGCCCGCGGAGTTCTTCTTCGCGCACGAGGAGACGGACCTGGCCTGGCGCGCCGCCGACGCCGGCTGGAAGATCCTCTACGCGCCCGAACTGCTGCTCCAGCACCCGAAGACCTCCCCTGCGCGGCACGCCATCTACTACCGCGTCACCGCCCGCAACCGGGTCTGGCTGGTCCGCCGCCGGCTGCCGCTCGTCCTCATCCCGGTCCACCTGGGCGTCTGGACGCTCCTCACACTCCTGCGGACGCGGTCGGCCGCCGGGCTGCGGGCGTGGCTCGGCGGCTTTGCGGAGGGGCTGCGCCGGCCGGCGGGCGAACGCCGGCCCATGCGCTGGCGCACGGTGTGGCGGCTCATCCGGCTGGGCCGCCCGCCGATCATCTGACGGCCGCACCGCCGCCCAGGTGCCACCCCGTCGCCGTCCGGTTGCCGTCCGCCGCCGCTCGCCGGTGCCGGCGGATGCCCGGTCCGCCGGAGCACGGCCGTTCCGGGCGGAACGCGTCCTGGCCGCCGGGCGTCACTTGGCGTCCGCGTAGCACTCGACCACCGCCGTCGTGAACGGGAACCGCACCGGTGTCGGGCCGAACGTGAGGCGTCCCGCCAGGTCCGCCGCCTCCCGGATCGCGGCGACGACCGTGTCGGCCTCCTCCTCGGGGCAGTGCACGATCACCTCGTCGTGCTGGAAGAAGACCAGCTCCGCCGCCAGGTCCCGGCAGGAGCGGCGCAGCGCGGCGAGCATCAGCAGGGCCCAGTCGGCCGCGCTGCCCTGGACGACGAAGTTCCGGGCGAAGCGGCCCCGGGCCCGCCCGGGGCCGGAGGCGTACCCCGGGGCCCAGCCCTGACCGGCGGCCCGCTCCTCCGGCTCGTCCTGCGGGAGGCCGGCCTCCTGCGTCGCGTCGTCCTCCCCGGGCCCCGCCGCGGGCGGGCAGGTGCGCCCCAGCCACGTCCGTACGAGCCGGCCTTCCTCGCCGGCCCGCGCGGCCTCGTCGACGTAGGCCACCGCGCGGGGGAAACGGCGGCGCAGCGCGGCCAGGTTCTTCAGGCCGTCCCCGGACGTCTGGCCGTAGACCGCGCCGAGCACGGCCAGTTTGGCCTGGGCGCGGTCGCCGGAGAAGGCGCGGTCGGACACCGACTGGTAGAGGTCGTCCGGCCGTCCGGCCACTTCCATGAGGCCGGGGTCGCGGGAGACGGCCGCCAGCACGCGCGGCTCCATCTGGTCGGCGTCCGCCACCACCAGCCGCCAGCCCGGATCGGCGACCACGGCCCGCCGGATCACCTTCGGGATCTGCAGGGCGCCCCCGCCGTTGGTCACCCAGCGCCCCGTGACCGTGCCGCCGGCCAGGAACTCCGGGCGGAACCGGCCCTCGCGCACCCAGTCCTGCAACCAGGCCCAGCCGTGCGCCACCCAGATCCGGTACAGCTTCTTGTACTCCAGCAGGGGCGCCACCGCCGGGTGGTCCACGGACTGCAGCTCCCACCGGCGGGTGGACCTGACCTTGATCCCGGCCCGGGCGAACGCCTTGACGACCTCGGCGGGCAGATCGGGCCGCACCCGGCGGCCGAAGGCGGCCGACACCTCGTCGGCCAGCTCGGCCAGGCGGCGCGGCTCACCGCCGCCCGCGTACCGCTCGCCGAGCAGTTCGTGCAGCACCCGGCGGTGCACGTCCGCGCTCCAGGGCAGGCCCGCCCGGTTCATCTCGGCCGCCACCAGCATCCCGGCCGACTCGGCGGTGGTCAGCAGGTGCATGCGGTCGGGGTGGGCGGTCCGCCCGTGCCGCCGCTGCTGCTCGGCGTAGACCGCGAGCAGGTCCGTCAGGGGCAGGGGCGCGCCCTGCGGTTCGAAGAGCGAGGACTGCGCGCCGGGCGCGGCCGGCCGCAGAGGCGGGTCGGGCGGTACGGGACCGCCGCGCAGCCGGGCCAGGGCGGCCGCCGCCGAACGCGGCTCGCCGTGGTGTCCCTCGTGGCCGAGCAGGAGCGTCTCGGCGTCCTCGATGTCGTAGCAGCGCTCGACCCGCACGCCCGCGGCGAGCAGGCGCGGGTAGACCTCGGCCGTGGACCGCCACACCCACCGCGTGACGTCCGGCCTGCTGCGCACCGCCCCGGCGAGGTCCGGTTCCCGGCGCACCGGTCCGGCGGGCAGCCCGTCCCGGCCGAGGGGTACGACGTCTGCGCCGCCGTCCTCGGCCGGGGCGAGAGCCCACCGGTCGGTCATGCCGTGAGTGTCGCAGGCGCCTGTGACAATCGCCCGTGACCTGCGGCCCGCCGGATCACTCGGAGGGGGCCGAGGGGGTTTCCGAGGGTGCCGCTCCCTCCTCGCGGCCGGCCGTGAGCTTCTCCAGGGCGCGCGTGACGTACTCCTCGGTGCGCGCCTTGTCGAGGCCGAGTCCGCTCAGCGGGCCCTCGCCGTTCTCCAGTTCCAGCAGGGCCAGCAGGATGTGTTCGGTGCCGATGTAGTTGTGGCCGAGGCGCAGGGCCTCGCGGAAGGTGAGTTCCAGGGCCTTCTTGGCGGCGGGGCCGTAGGGGACGAGGTCCGGGGCGTCGGGGGACGCGGGCGGCAGCGCGGCGGTCGCGGCCTCACGGACGGCTTCCAGGGTGACCCCTTGCTCCCGGATCGCCTGCGGGGCGAGGGCCTCGGGCTCGGCGAGCAGACCGAGGACGAGGTGCGCGGGCAGTCCCTCGGGGCTCCGCGCGGACTTCGCGGCCTCGTGGGCCGCCATGACGACCTTCCGCGCGCGGGGTGTGTAGCGGCTGAACCCCTGGCTGGGGTCGAGGTCGGCGGACTCCTTGGGCACGAACCGCTTCTGCGCGGCCTGGCGGGTGACGCCCATGCTGGCGCCGATGTCGGTCCAGGAGGCGCCGGAGCGGCGGGCCTGGTCCACGAAGTGACCGATGAGGTGGTCGGCCACCTCGCCGAGGTGCTCGCCGGCGAGCACGGCGTCCTGGAGCTGTTCGAGGGGTTCCTGGTGGACCTGCTTGATGGCCGAGATGAGGTCGTCGAGACGGACCGTCGACCGGATGCTGGGGTTCGTCATGTGTCAACCGTAGGTTGACAGGCGAGGACTGTCAACCTCGGGTTGACATTGATCTGGACGGCTTCCCCGAACATCGGCCACCCGATCCACCGTAGGTTTTCCACAGGCTGTGGACGAAGAATCCCGTTCTCTCGGCCTCGTGGCACGATCGATCCGTGACCACGTCCCGCACGTCCCGCTCCGCCGGAGACTCCCGCTCCGCCGGGAACTCCCGCTCCTCGGGAAGCTCGCGCTCCTCCCGCACCTCCGAGACCGCCGGTGAGTCCGGGGGGCCCGGCGAGTCCGGGACCGTCGACCGCGCCTTCCGGACCGCCCTCTACGCCGCCTCCGACGACGCCCTCGACGCCGGCGCCTCCCTGCTCGCGGCCGACCCCGCCGCCGACGCCGAACTCGACCGGCGCGGCAGGGAGTTCGTGGTGACCGCGTGGCAGCGCGGCTGGCAGCCCGCCGACGTCGTGCGGATCGCGGGACGGGAACTGGGCGAGGCGCACGCCGGGCTCGTGGCCGACCTGATCCGCGCGCAGGCCCCGCACGACCTTCCGCGCGGCCGGCGCTGGACCGCCCAGCTCGACGCACTGCCCACCGGCGCGCCGCCCCGGACCGACCGCTTCACCTACGCCACCGCCGTACTGGAGCTGTACCGCCTGCTCCTGCGGCTGCCCGCCCTCGAACACCTGGAGCCGTCCGCCGGGCGCCCGTCCGCCGCCCCGGCCGGTGAGTCCCGCGTGCTCGGCCGCATCCGGGCGCTGCTGGCCAAGGCGGAGGCCACCGGGTTCCCGGAGGAGGCGGAGGCGCTGAGCGCGAAGGCCCAGGAGCTGATGGCCCGGCACAGCGTCGACGAGGCGCTGCTCGCCGCCCGCGCCCCCGCGCCCGACACGCCCGGCGCCTGCCGGATCGGCGTCGAACCGCCGTACGAACAGGCCAAGGCCGTACTGCTGGACGCGGTCGCGACCGCGAACCACTGCCGGGCCGTGTGGAACGAACCCCTGGGCTTCTCCACCGTCGTCGGCTTCGAGGCCGAGCTGGACGCGGTCGAGTTGCTGTACACCTCACTCCTCGTGCAGGCCACGACCGCGATGACGCGGGCCGAGGCGGCCCAGAGAGCCGGCGGGCGCAGACGGACGAAGACGTTTCGGCAGTCCTTCCTCGCCGCCTACGCCCACCGCATCGGCATCCGTCTCGCGGCGGCCGCCGAGACCCAGGTGACCGAGGACCTGCTGCCCGTCCTCGCCGGCCGCGACCTCGCGGTCACCGACCGGCTGGAGCACATGTTCCCGGAGACGACCACGACCCGGCTGCGCGGCGTCAGTGACGCCGCGGGCTGGACGGAGGGCGCCCAGGCCGCCGACCGGGCCCAGATGAAGTCCCGACGAAGACTGGGGTGACGAGGACTGGGGTGGGGAGCAGCACTCTGCCGCCGGCCGGGGCGTGACCGCCGCCCCCGGCCCCGGCGCAGGCACACGCCCGTGCAGGCGCACACCGGCCAGGCCCCGCGCCGGCGTACGCCGACAGCGCCCGCCGCACCCGGGCCTGCTCACTCCCTGGCTGCTCAGCCCTGGCCCCTGGAATGCTCGCTCCCGATTCCGGTCAGTTCCTGGTCCGCTCAGTCACCGGCCTGCTGGAAGGCCGTCACCGAGGCGTCCGGTTCGGCCGCGCTCTTCTTGCCCTGCACCGGGCCGTAGGACCACTTGAAGGTCCGGTCCTCGCCCGCGCCGGGCAGGGCGATCCTGAGCGAGGTCGCCCCCAGGGCCTTCGCGTCGCCCTCCTTGCCCCGCACGTAGGTGAGCGTGAAGGACGCGGTGTCGCCCTTGGCGAGGGTGAGTTCCTGCGGACGGCCGGTCTTGTCCTCCGCGACGCGTGCGGAGGTGCTCCCGGCGGACAGGGTGACCCCCGGGAAACCGTTCAGGGTGCACCGGTCGCCCCGGTTGGTCAGGGTGACCGGGACGTCGCCGGTGTCGCCCGCGGCGGGAGCGGCGTTGGCCGGGCCCACCTGGAGGCCGACCTCGCCGATCCGGCAGGCGGCGTGGTCGGTGTTCTTGCTGCCGGTGTCGGTGCCGCTGCTGCCGTCACCGCTGTCGCAGGCGGCGAGGAGGAGGGCCGCGGCGACGGCGGTGACGGTGATCGGAAAGGCGCGCATGTACTGGTTCCTCGGGTCGTGACGATGCTCAAGGATCATCACGTACGAGCGTGCGGCGCGGTTGCCCGCCCCGCCACCGGACCGGGCGGACGTCGCGGACGTTCAGGCGCCGGGGCTCGCCGTGGGCAGCCCTGACGGTAGCGCCCCGCCCTCGGCCCGGGTGTACGTCTCCTTGCCGAGTCCACCCTCCCAGGTCACCTGGAGAGTGGTCTTGTTGACGGCGTCGACCGTGCCTGCCGAACGCTGCTTGCACGAGTCCAGGCGGATCGTGCCCTTGCCCGCCTGCGCGGCCGCGGTGCCGGTGCACGTGGTGCGGTCCGTCGAGAACAGCGCCGCCTGCCGGCCGGTGATGATGAGCACGACGGCCTTGCCGCCGCTGGTGGTGAGCCAACTCCCGCTCAGCGGCGAGTCCTTGGCGCCCGCACCGCCCGTATCACCCGTACCGCTCCCGCCGGACACGGCCTCCCCGCCCGACGCGGCACCCGCACTGCCGCCGGACGAGGGGGTCGCGGAGGCGGAGGCGCCGCTCCCCGTGCCGCCGCCGGAATCCGGGTCCCCGCCGCTGCCGCACGCGGTCAGCGTGAGTGCGCCGAGCAGGCCCGCGGCCGCGATCCGCGCTCCCTTGGTCGTCCTGGTCACTGAGATCCCCCCACCTGGAAACCGGCCGGCCGGCCGGCGGCCGGTACGACCGGAGCAGGTTATCGGGTCACTTGCGCGAAGCTCCTCGGCGGCGGACGGAACACCGTGGGCTCCCCGTGCGTCTTTCCTCCGTGCACGTGTCACCGGGAGCGCGTGGGCGGGCCTCCGGGCGTGTGCGCGGAAAGTGTTGCGCATGCCCAGCTCTTCCCGGGGCAAACGCACCACAGCTTCGGTAAAGGGCTCGTCAAAGCTGTAATCGTCGAAGCACTCCGCGTGCACGTGCATCTGCTCATGCACGTGCACATGAACAAGGTTATGATCCGGTTCAGTTGACCGATGCATCAATGGCCATACCAGCCAGTGCACCACCGGGGAGCGACCTGTGAACCACGACGTCGAGGGCGTGTACGGGGAGTGCGACGTGCACAACGGCATGGCGGCCACACACCTGCGCGGGGTGGCCTGGCAGAAGAGCCGGCACAGCAACTCGCAGGGGTCGTGCGTGGAGTTCGCGCGGCTCCCGGGAGGAGAGGTGGCCGTCCGGAATTCCCGGTTCCCCGACGGTCCGGCGCTCGTCTACACCCGGGCGGAGATAGAGGCGATGCTGCTGGGGATCAAGGACGGCGAGTTCGACCACCTGATCGCCGGCTGACGGCGCGGGCCGGGGTACGGGAACCCGCCGGGGTGCGGGAACCCCTCGGGGTGCGGGATCCGGGGGCACGGGCGGCCGCGGAGAACACCGGTGGGAGGCGTCACGCCCGGCCGCAACCGGTCACGGCCGGCCGGAGCCGGGGCGAAGGAGTGCCGTCCCGGATGGGTCGCGCACTCCGTCCGGCCGAACGTTCGTTCAGTCGTTGGCGCGCAGCCGGAACAGCGCCCAGACGACCTTGCCGCCGAGCGTGCCGGCGAGCGGGTGCCAGCCCCAGCCGTCGCTGAAGGATTCGACGAGGAACAGGCCGCGGCCCGACTCGGCCGAGAAGTCGTCGGTGTCGCGGGCGACCGGGCTGTCCTGGCTGGGGTCGCGCACGCCGCACACCAGCCGCTCGGTCCAGTGCATCAGGTGCAGCCGCACCGAGGGGCCCTGCTCGCGGCCGCACGCGGCGGGAGCGTCCGGCAGCGCGTGCCGCAGGGCGTTGGTGACGAGTTCCGAGACCACGAGGCAGACGTCGTCGAAGCGGTCGCCCAGGTCCCACTGGTCGAGCGTGGTACGCGTGAACTGCCGGGCCTCGCGAACGGCTTCGTAGCGGGCGGGCAGGGCGCAGGAGGCGGCGTCGCACACGGCCGAGGGGTCCAGCGGCGGAAGGCCCTGCCGTAACGGCTGGAGCATGGTCGATCCATTCGTCCCCATGCGAGGCACTCCCGGGAAATCGCGATCGTTGCGATGCATTGGTCGTTGCGATGCAGCGGTGGCGCGGGACCATGGTTTCGGATGCGCAGGGCAGATGCAAGGGCAGATGCACGTGCACGCGACCGAATTGGACCTACCCGTACCGCTTGTTGGTCATTTTTTCCGCCATCTTCTCGATCGCCGCCGGCCTCCTTCTTGCCTCACGCTGCACGTTTTCTGTGATCTCTTTCCATTTCCGTAATCGCCCGAGTACTGCTCGAAGTGTTTTAGTGGCAGACTTCGGCCCTTGAGGACGGCTGGGGAGGCTGGCGAAGGTGAGCGCGGGAGAGCCCGGATCGGTGGTGCGTCGCATGCTGCTCGGCTCGCAACTGAGGCGACTGCGAGAGGCGCGGGGGATCACGCGGGAAGCGGCGGGGTACTCGATCCGCGCCTCGGAGTCGAAGATCAGCCGCATGGAGCTGGGCCGGGTGAGCTTCAAGACGCGTGACGTGGAAGACCTGCTGACGCTGTACGGCATCACCGACGACGCGGAGCGCACCTCGCTGCTCTCGCTCGCCAAGGAGGCCAACGTCGCGGGGTGGTGGCACAGTTACTCCGACGTCCTGCCCAACTGGTTCCCCACCTATGTGGGCCTGGAGGGCGCCGCGTCACTCATCCGCGTCTACGAGGTGCAGTTCGTGCACGGGCTGCTGCAGACCGAGGCGTACGCCCGCGCGGTGGTCCGGCGCGGCATGCAGGGCGCGAGCGAGGCGGACGTGGAGCGGCGGGTGGCGCTGCGCCTGGAGCGGCAGAAGTACCTCGTCTCCGAGAACGCCCCGGAGCTGCACATCGTCCTCGACGAGGCCGCCCTGCGCCGCCCGTACGGCGACCGCGAGGTCATGCGGGGCCAGTTGCAGCACCTGATCGAGTTCTCCGAGCGGCCCAACGTGCGGCTCCAGGTCATGCCGTTCAGCTTCGGCGGGCACGCCGGCGAGTCCGGGGCGTTCACCATCCTCAGCTTCCCCGAGTCCGACCTGTCGGACGTCGTCTACGTGGAGCAGCTGACCAGCGCGCTCTACCTGGACAAGCGCGAGGACGTCACCCAGTACGAGAGGGCGCTCAAGGAGCTCCAGCACGACAGCCCCGGGCCGGACGAGAGCCGCGACGTCCTGCGGGGCCTGCTCCAGCTCTCCTAGGCCCTGTCGTCACATTCCCGCCTGCCTCGCGACGCCATGCACGCACTCTCGCCGCACCGGGCCCAGACCCGAGTACGTCCAGTACGAGGGTCAGGGCCCGGCACGCCGAGAGCACGCACCTGACGCCGCGAGGCCCGCCCTCCGGGCGGACGACGGGAATGTGACGACAGGACCTAGGGTCTTCCGCCGGCTCTCCCGGGCCCTGCCGCCGACGCGGCCCAGGACCTCTCGGGTCCGTACCGGGAAGTAGCAATACGCCCCCAACGTCCTTGGCGCGCACGTACGATGACGTTCGATCAGACAGCGAGCGCCTGGGATTCGAGGGATCACATGTCGTCCTACTTCACCGACCTGGCCCGGCAGTACATCGACGGCGAGTGGCGTCAGGGCACCGGTTCCTGGGACATCATCGACTTCAATCCGTACGACGACGAGAAGCTGGCCTCGATCACCATAGCCACGGCCGACGAGGTGGACGAGGCGTACCGGGCGGCGGCGCGCGCCCAGAAGCAGTGGGCCGCCACCAACCCCTACGCGCGCCGCGCGGTCTTCGAGAAGGCGCTGCGCCTGGTCGAGGAACGCGAGCAGGAGATCACCGAGGTGATCATCGCCGAGCTGGGCGGTACGCACCTCAAGGCCGCCTTCGAACTGCACCTCGTCAAGGAGTTCCTGCGCGAGTCGGTCCACCTGGCGCTGGCCCCGGAGGGCAGGATCCTGCCCTCCCCCTCGGACGGCAAGGAGAACCGCGTCTACCGCGTCCCGGTCGGCGTCGTCGGCGTGATCAGCCCCTTCAACTTCCCCTTCCTGCTGTCGGTCAAGTCGGTCGCCCCGGCGCTCGCGCTCGGCAACGGCGTGGTGCTCAAGCCGCACCAGAACACGCCGGTCGCGGGCGGCACCCTGGTGGCGAGGATCTTCGAGGACGCGGGCCTGCCCGGCGGCCTGCTCAACGTCGTCGTCACGGACATCGCCGAGATCGGTGACGCCTTCATCGAGCACCCGATCCCCAAGCTGATCTCCTTCACCGGCTCCGACAAGGTCGGCCGGCACGTGGCCACCGTCTGCGCCGCGCACTTCAAGCGCACGGTCCTCGAACTGGGCGGCAACAGCGCGATCGTGGTCCTGGACGACGCCGACCTGGACTACGCGGTCGACGCGGCCGTCTTCAGCCGCTACGTCCACCAGGGCCAGGTGTGCATGGCCGCGAACCGGATCCTGGTGGACCGCTCGATCGCCGACGCGTTCACCGAGAAGTTCGTCGCCAAGGTGAAGTCGCTGAAGGTCGGCGACCCCCGCGACCCGCAGACCGTCATCGGGCCGGTGATCAACTCCGCCCAGGCCAACGCCGTCTCCGGTGTCGTCGAGCAGGCCCTCGCCGAGGGCGCCACCGCGCTGGTGCGCGGCACCACCACCGACAACCTGGTCGCCCCCTCCGTCCTGACGGATGTCCCGGCCGGTTCGGCCCTGCTCCAGCAGGAGGTCTTCGGACCGGTCGCCTTCCTCATCCCCTTCGACGGCGAGGAGGAGGCGGTCCGGATCGTCAACGACACCCCCTACGGCCTCAGCGGCGCCGTCCACACGGGCGACATCGAGCGGGGCGTGGCCTTCGCCAAGCGCATCGACACCGGCATGTTCCACGTGAACGACGGCACCGTGCACGACGAGCCCCTGGTGCCCTTCGGCGGCGAGAAGCACTCCGGCATCGGCCGCCTGAACGGCGAGACGACGGTGGACGCCTTCACCACGGTCAAGTGGATCTCCGTCCAGCACGGCCGGAGCGGGTTCCCGTTCTGACCCGAGCCGAGCTGACCTGGGTCCGGCCCCGGCCGGCCGCCCTCGCGAGGGCCGCCGGGGCCCCGGCAATAACCTGGACCGCATGTCAGCGATCCGTCTCCTCGTGCTCGGCGCCGTCCGCCAGCACGGGCGGGCCCACGGCTACCAGGTGCGCAACGACCTGGAGTACTGGGGCGCCCATGAGTGGTCCAACGCCAAGCCGGGATCGATCTACCACGCCCTGAAGCAGATGGCCAAGCAGGGGATGCTGCACGCGCACGAGATCGCGCCGTCCACGGCGGGCGGCCCGCCGCGCGTCGAGTACGAGATCACCGACAGGGGCACCGAGGAGTACTTCTCCCTGCTGCGCGAGTACCTCACCGCCTACGACCAGCGCCCCGACGTGCTGACCGCCGCCCTCGGCTTCATGGTCGACCTGGAGCGGGAGGAAGCTCTCGCCCTCCTCGAGGAGCGGGTGCGCGGCATCGAGGAGTGGCGCAGGTCGGTCACCGAGTACTACACGCCCCAGGACGGCCCCGGCCTGCTCGGCCACATCGGCGAGATCATGAACTTCTGGGTGCACTCCGCCGACGCCGGCGCCGAGTGGACGCGGGGGCTGATCGACCGTGTCCGCGGCGGGGCGTACACCTTCGCCGGTGAGGGCGAGCCCTTCTCCGGCGTGCTGGAGGAAGGCCAGGAGAACCCGTACGCCACGGACCGGCCGCACCGGGGAGACGCCCGCTGATCAAGTGCGGGCAGCGGGGACTCGCGCGCTGAGCGGGTCACCGGGCGGGTCGGTCCGTGGCGGCCGGGGGAGGGCGCCCGTGGGCGGGGCGGCGGTCAGCGGACCGCCGTACCGTCCGCCCGCAGCTGCATCTGCGGCCTGCCGGTCACCAGCAGCCAGGTCGGCAGCGAGGCGAGGCACAGCAGGGACAGCACGGCCGGGGAGGAGACGAGGACCGCGGCCGTGAACAGACTCACCCAGCCCTGCCGGGTGACGGCCATCAGCATGCCCAGGACGGCCGCCGCCACAGCGAGCGCGGGCGGCACCGAGGGCACCAGGGCGTGGGCGGCCAGCCCGAGCGCGGCGCCGATGAAGACGGACGGGAAGATCCGGCCGCCGCGGAAGCCGCAGGACGCCGCCACGAGCAGCGCCGCCAGTTTCACCACGGCCAGCGCGGCGAACTGCCCCGCCGTCCGGTCCTCGGGGTGCCGGGCCAGCTCGGCGACCTCCGCGAGCCCCTTGAACAGGGTGAGGTGACCGCCGAGCGCCCCCAGCAGACCGAGGACCAGCCCGCCGGCAGGCAGGGCGATCATCGGATGGCCGAGCCGGGCGAAGGCCCGGTGGACGTACGGGAAGGCGTACACGGCGGTGAGGCCGAGCAGCGCGCCCGCCGACGAGATCACCAGGGCGGCGAGCACGTCACCCGCGTGCGGGCGCCCGAAGGGCGGCAGTCCGAGGTCGAAGGCGGGACGGGCGATGAGGGTCGTGGTCATGGCGCCCGCGGCGCCCGCCGCCAGTGGCGCGAAGAGGTTGTCCCACAGCGCCCCCTTCATCGGCCGCCCGGCCAGCGCCTCGGAGATGACCAGCGCGGCGGCCACCGCCGTCCCGAACAGGGCCCCGATGGTCGCCGCCTCCGCCAGCGCGGGCCACAGCGTGCCCGGCAGCCGGGGCAGCAGCCTGCGGCCGAACCAGAACGCCAGGGCCACGTTGACCGCGATGATCGGGTTCTCGGGGCCCAGACTGGGCCCGCCGGCCAGCATCAGCATGGTCGCCAGCAGCAGCCCCGGCAGTACGGCCGGCGCCATCGGGGCGGCCGAGAGGCCGAGCGTGGCCGGGTCGGGACCCGCGTGACCCGGCGCCTTCCACACCACGAGCCCCACCAGGACCCCGGTCGCGGTCAGCACGGCCAGCATCCACCCCACGGAGTACCGGCCGACCCCGAGCGCGTCCGGCAGGTCGCCCCACAGCGCGTCCTGCAGCCGCTCCGCCGCCCCGCTCACCACCAGCAGGAGCAGGCTGCAGCCGACGCCGGTGACGAGAGCGGGCAGGATCAGGGGCAGCAGCGAGCGGGCCGGGGCCGCCGGTACGGCGCGTGCCTGCTGCTCGGTGTCCTGGGCCACCGGCACACGATAAACGGACTGATCCGGCGTACCGGTGTGAACGCGCGTGAAACGACCGGGACCGGGGGCGGAAACCGGCTTGCACCTCACGCGACGTGAGGAAGCAGCGTGGAGCGCGTACGGAGAAAGGAGCGGAAAGTGAGCTACACCGTGGGCCAGGTCGCCGGTTTCGCCGCGGTGACGGTGCGCACCCTGCACCACTACGACGACATCGGCCTGCTCGTTCCGGGCGGGCGCAGCCACGCGGGGCACCGGCGTTACAGCGACGCCGACCTCGACCGGCTGCAGCAGATCCTGTTCTACCGGGAGCTGGGCTTCCCGCTCGACGAGGTCGCGGCGCTGCTCGACGACCCGGACGCGGATCCGCGCGCGCACCTGCGCCGTCGGCACGAACTGCTGACCGCCCGGATCGAGAAGCTGCGGAAGATGGCCGCGGCCGTGGAGCAGGCCATGGAGGCACGCAGGATGGGAATCAACCTCACCCCCGAGGAGCGCTTCGAGGTGTTCGGGGACAAGGACCCGGAGCAGTACGCGGAGGAGGCCGAGCAGCGCTGGGGAGGCACCGAGGCGTACGCCGAGTCGCAGCGCCGCGCCGCCCGCTACTCCAAGGAGGACTGGAAGCGCATCCAGGCCGAGGTGGACGCGTGGGGCGAGCGGTACGCGGCCCTGGTGGCCGCGGGAGAGCCGCCGGCCGGCCGGGCGGCGATGGACCTGGCCGAGGAGCACCGACGGCACATCGGCAGGTGGTTCTTCGAATGCCCGTACGAGATGCACCGCACCCTTGGGGAGATGTACGTCGCGGACGAGCGCTTCAAGGCCTACTACGACTCCATGGCGCCGGGTACGGCCGAGCACCTCAAGGCGGCGATCCTCGCCAACGCCGCCCGTCACGGGGATGACGTCGGCGGGGAGGACGGCAGCGGGGCCGTGGGCGGGTAAGACGCGGGCCGTGGGGATGCGACCGGGATGAGGTGACGGCAGCGACGAAGTAAGGGGCGTCCACCTAGGTGGGCGCCCCTTACGCACGGACCCAGCGTCTTGGTGAGCCCCTTCAGCTCCCCGCCGATCACCCCGGTGGAACCTGAGCCGTACACCATCCGTTGATACTTTGTGCGGCAGTACCCGGAGGCCGACCCGCCGCCGACCGTCCTCACCCCATCAGGAGCCCGGAACCGTGATGACGCTTGCCCTCGGCCCGAGCTGGCTGGATCCGAACTACCTGCTGGACACCTTCGGCATCTGGGGCCTGCTCCTCGTCGTCTTCGCCGAGTCGGGCCTGCTGATCGGCTTCTTCCTGCCGGGTGACTCGCTGCTGTTCACCTGCGGCCTGCTGATCACCTCGCACCAGCTGGACTTCCCGCTGTGGGCGGCGATCGCCCTGATCTGCCTCGCGGCGGTCCTCGGCGACCAGGCGGGCTACATGTTCGGCAAGAAGGTCGGCCCGTCCCTCTTCAACCGCCCCGACTCCCGCCTGTTCAAACAGGAGAACGTGGTCAAGGCGCACGAGTTCTTCGAGAAGTACGGCCCGAAGTCCCTGGTCCTGGCCCGCTTCGTGCCCGTCGTGCGGACGTTCACGCCGATCATCGCGGGCGTCAGCGGCATGCGGTACCGCTCGTTCGCGACCTTCAACGTCATCGGCGGTGTCCTGTGGGGCGCCGGTGTGACGCTGCTCGGCTCCTGGCTCGGCAAGATCGACTTCGTCAAGAGCAACATCGAGGCGATCCTCATCCTGATCGTCCTCGTCTCGGTCGTCCCGATCGCCATCGAGTTCCTGCGCGCCCGCGCCAAGGCGAAGAACGAGCCGGAGTCCGCTCCCGCGGCGCCCGGGCCGGAGCACGCCGTCCCGGGCGGGTACCAGCAGCAGTACGCGCAGCCGTACCAGCAGCCCCAGCAGTACCAGCAGCCGGTCATGGACGACGCGACGACCCAGCTGCGCCGCATCGAGCCGCCGCACCAGCAGGGCCCGCGGCCGCAGCAGCCCCAGCCCCAGCAGCACCCCGCCCAGCCGCACCAGCCCCATCACCACCAGCAGCCGTACGGCTACGACCAGGGCCAGTACGCCGGCGGCCAGTACCCGCAGCAGCAGCAGCCCCAGCAGCAGCCCCACCACCCGCAGTCTCAGCCTCAGCCCCAGCAGCAGCCGTACGGCACTCCGCAGGAGGACCAGCCGTACGGCCACCAGCAGGAGGATCACGACCGGCACCAGCAGCAGCGCCCCTACGGCCAGGGCTACTACCGCGCCCCGTGAGACGGCCCGCGCACCGGGCGGCTCAGAAGCCCCTGGTGCGCTTCGCCGCCCGGCGCCCCGCCGCGCTGCCCGCTCCCGGCATCCGCAGGAACAGCCGGGAGATCTCGGAGCCGAGGTTCACCCCGATGGCGATGGCCATGGCGAGGGAGACCGCCTTGGCCAGGGACACGAGTCCCTTGTCGACGTGGTTCTGGGCGATCGACAGCAGACCGAAGTACGTCGCCGAGCCCGGCAGCAGCGGCCCGATCGCCGCGGTCGTGTACGGCAGCGCGGAGGCGAACCGGTAGCGGGAGAGCAACTGCCCGAACAGCCCCACCAGGCCCGCCGCCGCCGCCGTGGAGGCCACCGGCGAGATGTCGCCGACGTTGTGCATCGCGCCGTACACCGCCCAGGCCACCCCGCCGTTGAGCGTCACCCACAGCACGGTGGACCGCTCCTGCTGGAGCAGCACGGCGAAGGTCAGCGACAGCAGCATCGAGGCGACGAGCTGGAGCACCGGCCGCTGGCTGCCCACGAGCGCCGCGTCCGGGTTGAGCTGCGCGCCCAGCTTCACGCCGAAGTACAGGACCAGCAGCACACCGGTGACGATGCCGACGAAGAAGTACATGACCTCCAGCAGGCGCGCGGAGGCCGTGATGTAGAAGCCGGTCAGGCCGTCCTGCACCCCGGCCACCAGCGCCCGCCCCGGCAGCAGCGCGAACAGACCACCGGTGATGACCGCGGACGCCTTCACGTCGACGTCCGCCACGGTGAGGGCGACTCCGATCGCGGCCGGCGGCATCGCCGCGACCGTGAACTGGTAGAACTCCGGCAGCCCGCGTCCGGCGCACAGCCACGCCAGCCGGTCGCCGAGCATCGCGCCGAGCGCGGCCACCACGAACACCAGCGGACCACCGCCGACGAGCACGGAGGCGGCGCCCGCGAGCAGTCCCGCGGCCCCGGTCAGGGCCCAGCCGGGGTAGGGGTGCCGGTTGCGGCGGATCTCCGCCAGCCGCCGGTAGGCCTCTTCGAGGGAGACGTGGGACTCCGGGTCGCTGAGGTCGTCGACGAGCTGGAAGACGGCCGCGAGCCGCGTGTAGTCGGTGCCGCGGCGGCGCACCACGCGGGAGGCCGTCACCGGGTCGTCCACGAGGGACGGCTGGTAGGAGATCGACAGCAGGGTGAAGGTGACGTTCGGCTCGCAGCGGTCCAGGCCGTAGGAGCGGCAGACGGCGAACATCGCCGTCTCCACGTCCTCGGCGCCCTCACCGCCCGCGAGGAGCAGCTCGCCGATCCGGAGGGTCAGGTCGAGGACGCGCGGGACGGCCGGGCCGCCCTCCTCCGTCTTCTGCACGAACTCCAGCGCCGGCCGCTCGGTCACCGACATGCGCAGCATCGTGCGCATCCGGTCCTGCCAGGGGGCGTCCTTGGTCAGGCTGACCGCAGGGGTGCCGCTCGGCGGGGTGAAGGCGTACGGCGCCTCGCGGGCGTTGTAGGTGCTGGGCGGGCTGAACGCCGATCCCCCGGACTCCGAGGCGCCCGCCTCGGGCACCTCCAGGCCGTCCGGGAGGGCGAACTCCGACGTCGTCTCGGACTCGCTGCCGGTACGGGGCACCGCGAGCCCCTGCGGGACGGCGAACTCGGACGTCGTCGACGACTCGTTGTCGGTCCCGGAGGTCACAGGTGTCACCGGCGCCGCAGGAATCACCTGCGTCACAGACACCACGGGAATCACCTGCGTCGCCTGCGTCACCGCAGAGTCCGCGGGCGGGGTGGCGCGCGACGTGTAGTCACTCCTCGCCTCGTCCGACTGCGGTTTGCGGTCCTCCGCATCCGTCACTGGGCAACGCTCCCTGAACGACACCTTCCGTAAGCCTCAGTATGCGCGGGTACCCACCCCCGCATGCCAAAGGCCGCGTCACACCCGGTGGGGTGGACGCGGCCCGTGGGTTTCGCGCGGTCAGTGACCGCCGTGCTCCTCGAAGCGCTTGCGGGAGCGCTCGATCTCCGCCTCGGCGTCCGCACGGCCCACCCAGTTGGCGCCCTCGACCGACTTGCCCGGCTCCAGGTCCTTGTAGACCTCGAAGAAGTGCTGGATCTCCAGGCGGTCGAACTCCGACACGTGGTGGATGTCACGCAGGTGCTCCACACGCGGGTCGGACGCCGGCACGCACAGCAGCTTGTCGTCGCCGCCGGCCTCGTCCGTCATCCGGAACATGCCGATGGCGCGGCACTTGATGAGACAGCCGGGGAAGGTCGGCTCGTCCAGGATGACCAGCGCGTCCAGCGGGTCGCCGTCCTCGCCGAGGGTGTCCTCGACGAAGCCGTAGTCGGCCGGGTAGCTGGTCGAAGTGAAGAGTCGACGGTCCAGGCGGATACGACCGGTCTCGTGGTCCACCTCGTACTTGTTCCGCGAACCCTTCGGAATCTCGATCGTGACGTCGAACTCCACCGGTGGCTCCTCCATGATCAGCACATAGTTCTGGTGATTAAGTGTCCCTCACGCAGGTGTGTGATCGCGAAAGGGGCTGGTGGTCATGCCGGAGCTGAGGGGCTGGCAGGCCGCGAGGAAGCGGCTGGCACGCCTGGAACGGTCCGCGCGGCCGCGTCTGGCACGGGTCGCACGGTCCGCGCAGCCGCGCCTGACAGGGGCCGTGCGGTCCGTACGGCCGTGGGTCGCACGGCTCACGCAGGCCACCGGGCACCGGCCGGGGCGGCCGAGGACGTGGCAGTACACCGCCGGTGCCGCCACCGCCGGGCTGGCGCTGGCCGCCGGGGTGGTGACTGCCGCCGGCCCCTGGGACTCCACCGGTCAGCGTACGGCCGAGCGGGATCGGGCCGCCGCCCTGGAGCGTGCGGGTGGCGCAGATCACGGCCGTGATTCCGATATGTCCGGCGGAGTCGCCGCGTCCGCTCCCCGGCCCGCGCCCAGCGCCGCTCCGGTGCTGATCGGCCTGGGCGGCACGGGCGGCACCGTCGAACCGGCCGCGGGCGCGCCGGCCCTCGCCGGCGTCCTGGACCCCCTCCTGGAGAACCCGGCCCTCGGCGCCCGCCGCTCCGCCGTGGTCGTCGACGTCACCACAGGCCGGCAGGTCTACGGCAAGGACGGCGGCGACGGTCTCACTCCCGCCTCCACCACCAAGATCGCCACCGCCGTCGCCGCCCTGTCCGCCCTCGGCCCCGACCACCGCTTCACCACCCGCGCCGCCCTGGAACCCGACACCGGGGAACTCGTGCTGGTCGGCGGCGGCGACCCCACCCTCACCGCCCGCGAGGACGCCCGCGGCGCGGCGAGCCTGCGCACCCTCGCCGACGCCACGGCCACCGCCCTGGCCGCGCGCGGCCTGCACCGGGTCACGCTGTCGTACGACACCACCCTGTACGCCGGTTCCGGCCTGCACCCCATCGGCGTGAACGAGAACCTGGCCCGGGTCAGCGCGCTGACGGCCGACGAGGCGCGCACCGACGGCTCGGACCACGGTCCCGCGCCGCGCGCCGCCGACCCGGCCGCCGACGCCGCCCGTGCCTTCGGCCGCTTCCTGGCGGACCACGGCGTCCGGACGACCGCCCCCGGCCCCTCCAAGGCGACCGGCCGCTCGCAGACCCTCGCGACCGTGTCCTCCCCGCCGCTGTCCGACGTCGTCGAACGCATGCTCACCAACAGCGACAACGACATCGCCGAGGCCCTGGCCCGGCAGACCGCCGCGGCCACCGGTGAACGGCCCGACTTCGCCGGCGGCGCCCGGGCGATCGCCGCCCGGCTGAAGCGGCTCGGCCTGCCGCTGGCCGGCACCGCCTTCCACGACGGCAGCGGCCTGGACCGCACCGACCGGCTCACCGCGAACCTGCTGACCGCCCTGCTGCGCACGGCCGCCGATCCCGCCCGCCCCGGCCTCCGCCCGGTCCTCACCGGCCTGCCGGTCGCCGGTTTCACCGGCACCCTCGCCGACCGCTACGCCCAGGACGGCGCCGCGGGGGTCGTCCGGGCCAAGACGGGCACGCTCACCGGTGTGAACACCCTCGCGGGAACCGCCGTCGACCGCGACGGACGCCTGCTGGCCTTCGCCTTCCTGACCGAGGGCACGACCGACCCGCAGTCGGCCCAGTCGGCCCTGGACCGCACGGCGACGGCCCTCGCGGCCTGCGGCTGCGGCCAGGTGTATTGACCATGAGCGTCGTCGACGCCTGTCGGGCCTGATGATGGCGAAGACCTCCGGTGTGGTGGAGCTGTCTAGGACTGCACCGCACGGAGGTCTTCGTGTCCCACCGTAATGCCCGGCTGACCGTTCACGGCAGGCGACTGCTGATCGAGCGTGTCCGCTCCGGCCGTTCCGCCGCGCGGTCCGGCGGGAACCCGGATCGCGGGGCCCGCGCCGCCGCCCTGCCCGGAGCGGCGGCGCTCACGTACCGTTGACACATGACGAGCATCGGTGGTGCCGCAAGTCCCGGGATGGTCGACTGGAATCTCGCGGTGGCGACCGCGACCCGGCTGGTCCGGCCGGGCCCCGAGGTGAGCCGCGAGGACGCCCGCGCCGTCGTCGCCGAACTGCGCCGGCACGCCAAGGTCTCCGAGGAGCACGTGCGGGCGTTCACCCGCCTGGGCACCGAGGACACCCACGACACCCCCGTGCTGGTCGTCGACCGCCCGGGCTGGGTCCGGGCGAACGTCGCGGGATTCCGGGAACTGCTCAAGCCCCTGCTGGACAAGATGCAGGAGCGGCGCGGCACCAGCCCCGGCAACGCGGTGCTCGGCGCCGTCGGCGGCAAGGTCACCGGCGTGGAACTCGGCATGCTGCTGTCGTTCCTCGCCTCCCGGGTCCTCGGCCAGTACGAGACATTCGCCCCGGCCGCCCGCGACCTGCCCGCGGGGGCGAACGGCGGCGGACGGCTGCTGCTCGTCGCCCCGAACATCGTCCACGTCGAACGCGAACTCGACGTACAGCCGCACGACTTCCGCCTGTGGGTGTGCCTGCACGAGGAGACCCACCGCACGCAGTTCACGGCGGTGCCCTGGCTGCGCGACCACCTCGAGGGTGAAATCCAGTCTTTCCTGTCGGAGACCGACGTCGACCCCATGGCCTTCCTGGAGCGCATCCGCGAGGCCGCGCAGTCGCTCGTCGGCGGGCGGCCCGAGGGCGAGGAGGACGACGGCGGGCGCTCCCTCGTCGAGCTGGTGCAGACCCCCGCCCAGCGGGAGATCCTCGGCCGGCTCACCGCAGTGATGTCCCTCCTGGAGGGCCACGCCGACTACGTGATGGACGGGGTGGGCCCCCAGGTCGTGCCGACCGTGGCGGAGATCCGCGAGAAGTTCCAGCAGCGCCGCGCCAAGGGCGCCTCCCGGCTGGACTCGGCGCTGCGCAAGCTGCTGGGTCTGGACGCCAAGCTGCGCCAGTACCGTGACGGGGAGCGGTTCGTCCGCGCGGTCGTCGACCAGGTCGGCATGGACGGCTTCAACCGCGTGTGGACCTCCCCGAACACGCTGCCCACCAAGGCGGAGATCGCCAAACCGGCGGACTGGGTCGCGCGGGTGCACCGCAAGGCCGAATCGTGAACCCGGCGCGGACGGGGTGAACCGAATCCGGCCGACGGCAGGCGAACGCCCCTCCAATCACCCGTCCGAGGGACCGTGAGCGAGGGATAGGCGTGCAATGCTCGGGGAACGGCCCGTTTCTGTCACCATCGACGCACTCTGAGTGACCGATCTCGGGCTCACCCCCCGAAAACTTCCGTGAAGGGAACCGGACATGGGTCCCCATCCTGCGGTCGCGGCGATACGCCTGGCGGTACGCCGCGTCCTGAACGACATCCTCGACGAGCAGACCCCGGCGCCGCCCCCCGCCGGGCTGCCCCGCCCCGAACTCCAGACCGCGCACGCCGCGCAGACGGCGTACGGCGCCCCCGAGCGGCACACCGCCCCCGGCCCGCGGCCCGCACAGCTGCCCGGGCGCCCCCCGCTCGGCGTCCCGACCCCGAGCCGCACGCCGGCCCGCGGTCCGCGCGCCGCCGCACGCGGCGCGCACGACGCCCCGCCCGGCCCCGGGCGCCCCTCGCCGCTCGTCCTCGTGGCCTGCTCCGGCGGCGCGGACTCCATGGCGCTCGCCTCCGCCCTCGCCTTCGAGGCGCCCAAGCTCGGCATCCGCGCCGGCGGCATCACCGTCGACCACGGTCTGCAGCCCGGCTCCGACCTGCGCGCCGACGAGGTCGCCCAGCGGCTGCGCGAGCTGGGCCTCGACCCCGTCGACGCCGTCGCCGTCACCGTGGGCCGCGACGGCGGACCCGAGGCCGCCGCCCGCGACGCGCGCTACGCCGCCCTGGACGCCGCCGCCGACCGCCACGGCGCCCACGCGGTCCTGCTCGGCCACACCCGCGACGACCAGGCCGAGACGGTGCTGCTCGGCCTCGCCCGCGGCTCCGGCATCCGCTCCCTGTCGGGCATGGCCGCGGTCTCGGGGGCCGGCGGCCGTTACCGGCGGCCCTTCCTGCACATCGACCGGCAGACCGCCCGCAAGGCCTGCATGGTCCAGTCGCTGCCCGTCTGGGACGACCCGCACAACGCCGACCCCGCCTACACCCGCTCCCGGCTGCGCCACGAGGGCCTGCCCGCCCTGGAGAAGGCACTGGGCAAGGGCGTCGTCGAGGCCCTGGCCCGCACCGCCCAGCTCTCCCGCGACGACGCCGACGCCCTGGACGCCTGGGCCGGTCAGGCCGAGGCCACCGCCCGCGACGACGCCGGCTGCCTGGAGTGCGCCAAGCTGCACGACCTGCCCCCCGCCGTACGCCGCCGGGTGCTGCGCCGCGCCGCCATCGACGCCGGGGCCCCGGCCGGTTCCCTGTTCGCCCGCCACATCGAGGAGGTCGACCGGCTGATCACCGGCTGGCGCGGTCAGGGGGCCATCAACCTCCCGGGCAAAGTCGTCGCCCGGCGCCAGGGTGGCAGACTGGTGATTCGGCAAGGCTGAAACCTTCCCCCCGAGGGAGGCGCCGGTCTCCCCGCCGGGGAGACTCCCGGCGGCCGGACCCCCCGCCGGGAGGACCGGAGCAGCCGTGAGCCGTCAATGCGGGACGACCGACCGAAAGTGATGCGGGTGGACGCGAAAGACATGGGTGCCGACCTCCAGCAGGTGCTCATCACCAAGGAAGAGATCGACGCGAAGCTGGCCGAGCTGGCCGCGAAGATCGACGCGGAGTACGCGGGCAAGGACCTGCTGATCGTCGGTGTGCTCAAGGGCGCGGTCATGGTCATGGCCGACCTGGCCCGGGCGCTGTCCACCCCCCTCACCATGGACTGGATGGCCGTGTCGTCCTACGGCGCGGGCACCCAGTCCTCCGGTGTCGTGCGGATCCTCAAGGACCTGGACACCGACATCAAGGGCAAGCACGTCCTGATCGTCGAGGACATCATCGACTCCGGCCTGACCCTCTCGTGGCTGCTGTCGAACCTGGGTTCGCGCGAGCCGGCCTCCCTGAAGGTGTGCACGCTGCTGCGCAAGCCCGACGCCGCGAAGGTCGCCATCGACGTGGAGTGGGTGGGCTTCGACATCCCCAACGAGTTCGTCGTCGGCTACGGCCTGGACTACGCCGAGAAGTACCGGAACCTCCCGTTCGTCGGTACGCTCGCCCCCCACGTCTACGGCGGCTGACCGCCCGGGCTGACCCGGAAGGGCGCAGCCCGTACCGTGATCGGGAACCCCTGCGGCCCCGGAGCCGTTGGAGCATGCAGACGGGAACGCCAGCTCTCCCGTGCGGCTTCGAGCCACAATGCTGGGGTACCGTCAGAAGAACTGTCTTATCAAACTCACTATGGCAGGAGGGACGGGGCGGCACCGCTCCGTATGGATGGACGTGAAGCGATACTTCCGTGGGCCGGTCATGTGGATCGTGCTGGCCGTCCTTGCCGTGGTCGTGTTGATGCAGGTCGTCGGCTCGTCCGGCGGCTACAAGACGGTGGACACAGGCCAGGTCGTAGCAGCGATCAATGACAACCGGGTCCAGCAGGCCAAGCTGACCACCGGCGACGAGCAGACCATCAAGGTCGAGCTCAAGGACGGCCAGAAGGTCTCCGGCAGCTCGAAGATCCAGGCGAGCTACATCGGCGACCAGGGCGCAGCCCTCGCCAACACGCTGCAGGACAAGTACCAGCACAAGCAGATCCCGGACGGCTACACGGTCTCGCCGTCCAAGCAGAACCCGTTCCTCGGTGTCCTGCTCTCCCTGCTGCCCTTCGTCCTCATCGTGGTCGTCTTCCTGTTCCTGATGAACCAGATGCAGGGCGGCGGCTCCCGGGTCATGAACTTCGGGAAGTCCAAGGCCAAGCTCATCACCAAGGACACCCCGAAGACGACGTTCTCGGACGTCGCGGGCGCCGACGAGGCCGTCGAGGAACTCCACGAGATCAAGGAGTTCCTCCAGGAGCCGGCCAAGTTCCAGGCCGTCGGGGCGAAGATCCCCAAGGGCGTGCTGCTCTACGGTCCGCCCGGCACCGGCAAGACCCTGCTCGCGCGTGCCGTCGCGGGCGAGGCGGGGGTCCCGTTCTACTCGATCTCCGGTTCCGACTTCGTCGAGATGTTCGTCGGTGTCGGTGCCTCCCGTGTGCGTGACCTGTTCGAGCAGGCCAAGGCGAACGCCCCGGCGATCGTCTTCGTCGACGAGATCGACGCGGTCGGCCGCCACCGCGGCGCCGGCCTCGGCGGCGGTCACGACGAGCGCGAGCAGACGCTGAACCAGCTGCTCGTCGAGATGGACGGCTTCGACGTCAAGGGCGGCGTGATCCTGATCGCCGCCACCAACCGGCCCGACATCCTCGACCCGGCCCTCCTGCGCCCCGGACGCTTCGACCGGCAGATCGCCGTCGACCGTCCGGACATGCAGGGCCGTCTGGAGATCCTCAAGGTCCACCAGAAGGGCAAGCCGGTCGCGAAGGACGTCGACCTGGCCGCCGTCGCCCGCCGCACCCCCGGCTTCACCGGTGCCGATCTCTCCAACGTGCTGAACGAGGCCGCGCTGCTCACGGCCCGCAGCGACCAGAAGCTGATCGACAACAAGATGCTGGACGAGGCGATCGACCGCGTGGTCGCGGGCCCGCAGAAGCGGACCCGGATCATGTCGGACAAGGAGAAGAAGATCACCGCGTACCACGAGGGCGGACACGCCCTGGTCGCGGCGGCCTCGCCGAACTCCGACCCGGTCCACAAGATCACGATCCTGTCCCGCGGCCGGGCCCTCGGTTACACGATGGTCCTGCCGGACGAGGACAAGTACTCGACCACGCGCAACGAGATGCTGGACCAGCTGGCCTACATGCTCGGCGGCCGCGCGGCCGAGGAGCTGGTCTTCCACGACCCGACCACCGGTGCCGCGAACGACATCGAGAAGGCCACCTCCACGGCCCGCGCGATGGTCACGCAGTACGGCATGACCGAGCGTCTCGGCGCCATCAAGTTCGGCGGCGACAACACCGAGCCGTTCCTCGGCCGTGAGATGGCTCACCAGCGCGACTACTCGGAAGAGGTCGCCGCGCTGGTGGACGAGGAAGTCAAGAAGCTCATCGAGAACGCGCACAACGAGGCCTGGGAGATCCTGGTCGAGAACCGCGACGTGCTCGACAACCTCGTCCTGGCCCTGCTGGAGAAGGAGACGCTGGGCAAGGAGGAGATCGCCGAGATCTTCGCCCCCATCGTCAAGCGCCCGCCGCGGCCCGCGTGGACCGGCTCCTCGCGCCGCACCCCCTCCACCCGGCCGCCGGTGCTCTCCCCCAAGGAGCTGGCCCTCACCAACGGGGCGAACGGCGCCACGGCGGCGATCAGCACCGTGAAGTCCACGGCCACGGAGCCCGCCCCGGCGTCGGAGCAGGCCCCGGAGGACCGTCCGGAGAGCTGACCGGAGCCCACCGGCCCCGGAATGTATGCCGCGCCCCCCAGGTTCTAGCCTGGGGGGCGCGGCATTTCGCATGCCCGCAGCTGAGACAGACAGGAACGAGGCTTCACATGACCGACCCCGTGACGCTGGACGTCGAGGGAGCCATCGGCGAGTTCGACGAGAAGCGCGCCGAGAACGCCGTACGCGAACTCCTCATCGCGGTCGGCGAGGACCCGGACCGCGAGGGCCTGCGGGACACCCCGGCGCGGGTGGCGCGGGCGTACAGGGAGATATTCGCGGGGCTGTGGCAGAAGCCGGAGGACGTCCTGACGACGACGTTCGACCTCGGCCACGACGAGATGGTGCTGGTGAAGGACATCGAGGTGTTCTCGACCTGCGAGCACCACCTCGTGCCGTTCCGGGGGGTCGCGCACGTCGGCTACATCCCGGCCGGCAGCGGGAAGATCACGGGCCTGTCCAAGCTGGCCCGACTCGTGGACGTCTACGCCCGCCGCCCGCAGGTGCAGGAACGACTCACCACCCAGATCGCCGACTCGCTGATGGAGATCCTGGAGCCGCGGGGCGTCATCGTCGTCGTCGAGTGCGAGCACATGTGCATGTCGATGCGGGGCATCCGCAAGCCCGGCGCGAAGACCATCACCTCGGCGGTGCGCGGCCAGCTGCGGGACGCGGCGACGCGCAACGAGGCGATGAGCCTCATCATGGCGCGCTGAGCGGCAGCGCCGCGCTGCCGCCGTACGGCTGAGGGCCGGTGGTTCAGGCCACCGGCTCGGCGCCGCCGTGGTCCTCGTCGTCGTCCTCGGGGAGCTTGCAGACCCGTTCGAGGAAGAGGGCGGCCGCTATCACCGCGAGGCCTGTCAGGACCGACGCGCCGGCGTAGATGGCCTGGTCGCGGCGGGTGGGCAGGTCGAGCAGTTCCAGCAGGAAGACGCCCGCCCCGCCGTACATCCCGGCGACCAGGGCCGCGACCAGGGCGCTGGCCTGGCCGAAAACCACCGCGCGGGCGGCCATCAGCGGGTCGACGCCCTTGGCACCGGGGCGGCGCTCGCGCTGCGCCCTGAGACGGGCGCGCAGCGAGAGCGCCGTGGACAGCAGGACCACGGCGATCAGGGCGAGGACGATGGGGGCGGCCAGGGGGACGCTGGGCAGGGTCCCCACCGCGTTCCACAGGCGGGCGCCCGCCCAGGACAGCACTCCGGCGACGACGAACACGCCCGCCAGCACCCTGATGCGCAGCTCTTTCACGGTGTCCCTTCAGCTCCCCCGGACCGTGGTCGGGCGTCCCGGCGACTCGTCGCGGCCCGGCCGCGGACCGGCCGTGCCGTCCCTGGACCGGGCGTCTGGATCTTCCTCGACCTTAACGACTACTCGGGCAGCCGGAGTTCCAGGTCCGCGCGCGGTGCCACGCCCGTGCGCGTCACCGCCGCCAGCAGGCCCGCCACCGCGCCCCGGCCGGGGAGCAGGGCCTCGGGGTCCACGTCGTGCCACGGCGCGAGGACGAAGGCGCGTTCGTGCGCGCGGGGGTGGGGGAGGGTGAGGACCGGGTCGTCAGAGACCACGTCCGCGTAGGAGACGATGTCGACGTCGATGGTGCGCGGGCCCCAGCGCTCGTCGCGGACCCGGTGGAAGGCCTCCTCGATGGCGTGCGCCCGCTCCAGCAGGGAGGACGGGGGCAGCGTCGTCTTGAGGACCACCACCGCGTTGAAGTACGACGGCTGGGTGCCGGGCTCCACGCCCCACGGCTCCGTCTCGTAGACCGGGGAGACGGCCTTGATGCGGACGCCCGGGGTGTCCTCCAGGGCGTCGACGGCCCCCTGGAGGGTCTCCAGGCGGTTGCCCAGGTTGGAGCCGAGGGAGAGCACGGCCCGTTTGGGGTTGCTGAGCGTGGTGTCGGCGGCGTCGACCTGCTCGACGACGGAGGCGGGCACCGGCTGGACGGTCGGGTCGCTGTGACCCTGGAGGAAAGGTCGGGTCATACTCGGCTCCGGGTGATGGTGACGGTCACGTCGTCGAAGGGGACGGTGATCGGGGCGTCCGGCTTGTGCACGCAGACCTCGACCTCCTGGACCCCTTCGTGCTTCAGACAGGTCTGGGCGATGCGCTCGGCGAGCGTCTCGATGAGGTTCACCGGCTCGCCCTCGACCACGGCCACGACCTCCTCGGCCACGATGCCGTAGTGCACCGTCTTCGCCAGGTCGTCGTCGGCCGCGGCCTGCCGGGTGTCCACGCCCAGGACGAGGTCGACGAGGAAGGTCTGGCCGTCCTCGCGCTCCTTGGGGAACACACCGTGGTGCCCGCGGGCCTTCAGGCCGCGCAGCGCGACACGATCCACGCGAATCACTCCTGCAGTCGTCGGTGCGGTCGGTTCGTACCGCGTGCGGGCGGTACACCGGCCTTTCGACGAATCTACCTGCGGGCACCGACATCGCCGGGACACGGGGGCGCCGGGGCGAGCCGGGCCGGGCAGGTGCCGTCCCGCGTTTTCCCTGGCGAACCGGGCCGCTCACGGGCCGGTGCCCGCCTGTGGCCCCGGGCCCGTGATTCCGGACACTTCTGCGTCCGTGCCCGTCACCTACCCGTTCAGGACGGTGACCCGTCCTCCTCGTCACCGTCGTTTTCGGCCAGAACGGGGGAGGCGTGGTGGGACCAGAGCTTCCAGCCGAGAGGGGTGCGCCGGAACACGTTCGTGGCGACCACGAGCTGTCCCACCAGCGGTCCCAGCTCGTCGCCGTCGTCGGGCGCGGGACCGCCGCTGAGGATGTTCTCGGTGCACGTCACCAGGGCGGTGTCACCGGTGACCGAGACGTGCACGTCGGTCAGGAAGAACTGGATGTAGTCCGTGTTCGCCATGATCAGCGCGTAACTGCGCAGCACCTCGCCGCGGCCGGTGAGGACCGGCCAGCCGGGATGCACGCAGGAGATCACGCCGGTGTCGGCGGGGTCGTGGTACTCCTCGTCGACGCCCAGGTGGGAGGGGGTGAGCCAGAGGGAGGTCAGCTCCTCGAAGTCGCCCTGCTCCAGAGCCTCGTAGAAGGCGGTGTTGGCCGCCTCGACCTGTTCGACATCGGTGTGGGGGGCGCTCACCGGGCTCCTTCTGGGGAGCGGGCCGGGTCCGCCGGGCGGGCTCCCGCGGTGCGCGCCTCTTCCACGGCGCGTGCCACCCGTACCGCGTCCGCCGTGGCGCGCACCTCGTGCACGCGCACCGCCCACGCGCCGGCGTGCGCAGCGAGCGCGGAGACGGCGGCCGTGGCGGCGTCCCGCTCCCGGGCGGGCGGCGGCGCGCCCTCCGGGCCGGCCAGCACCCTGCCGAGGAACCGCTTGCGGGAGGCGGCGACCAGCACGGGGTGGCCCAGGCCGCGCAGGCGGTCGAGGTGGGCCAGGAGCGTCAGGTCGTGCCCGGCGTCCTTGGAGAAGCCGAGACCGGGGTCCACGACGACGCGGTCGGGGGCGATCCCGCCCTCCAGAACGGCCTCCACGCGCGCGTGCAGCTCGTCGACGACCTCGGTGACCACGTCGGCGTAGACGCCCTGGACGGCGCCGCCCTGCAGGAAGCCGCGCCAGTGCATGACGACGAAGGGCGCCTGCGCGTCTGCGACCACGGGGACCATGGCGGGGTCGGCGAGGCCGCCGCTGACGTCGTTGACCAGGGCGGCGCCCGCCGCGAGCGCCTGCTCGGCGACCTTCGCGCGCATGGTGTCGACGGAGATCGTGACGCCCTCGGCGGCCAGACCGCGGACGACGGGTATGACGCGCCGCAGCTCCTCGTCCTCGTCGACGCGGGTGGCGCCGGGGCGGGTGGACTCGCCGCCGACGTCGACCAGGTCGGCGCCCTGTGCCACCAGGTCGAGGCCGTGCTTGACGGCGATCGTCGTGTCGAACCAGCGGCCGCCGTCGGAGAAGGAGTCGGGGGTCACGTTCACGACCCCCATGACCGCGCAGCGGTCCCATGCCGGTAGGCCCGCCACTCGGCCGCGCCCGCTCTGGTTGCTCATACGTTCAGCGTAGGCCCCGCATCCGGCGGCGACCCCGCTGACCCGAGGAGAGGCCGCGGGCGCGGACGAGGCGGTCCACGGGCACGGACGCGGCCCGGGCAGCCGCCGCCTCGGGTCGGGGAGGCGGGCGGTCGCCCGGGCCGCGTCGGGGACGGGCCGTGCCGGGCGCGGCCCGCTCGGGGGACGGGCCGCGCCGGCGGCAGGCCGGATCGGTGTCAGGCCCCGCGGATGCCGGGCCGGGTGGACGTCAGGCCGCGCGGACGTCCCGTTCTGCCACCGCGTGCGCGCACGGGCGCTGGGCGGCGGAGCGGCGGCGGCGCAGGAAGCGCGGCATGGGCAGGGCCAGGTTGACGAAGCCCTCCGCCTGCATGGCGGCGAAGCCGATGCGGACGAGGTCGGAGGAGGAGCGGTAGACGACGAACCGCGGCTCCCAGCGGGGCTGGAACTTGGCGTTGAACTTGTACAGCGACTCGATCTGGAACCACCGGGAGAGGAACACCAGCAGCCCGCGCCAGGCGCGCAGCACCGGGCCCGCCCCGATCTTCTCGCCGCGGGCCAGGGCCGAGCGGAACATCGCGAAGTTGAGCGAGACCCGGGCGATGCCGAACTTCGGGGCGGCCTGGAGCGCCGCCACGATCAGCAGTTCGTTCATGCCGGGGTCGGCGGAGCGGTCGCGCCGCATCAGGTCCAGGGAGACGCCGTCCTGGCCCCACGGCACGAAGTGCAGGATCGCCTTCAGGTCGCCGTACTCGCCGATCTCGTCGTCCTGCTTGTGCGCGGTGGCTATCAGGCAGTCGCCGTCGGCGGGATCGCCGATGCGGCCGAGCGCCATGGAGAAGCCGCGTTCGGTGTCGGTGCCGCGCCAGTCCTCGGCGGCGTTGCGGATGCGCTCCAGTTCGGCGTCGCCGAGGTCACGGATGCGCCGCACCCGCGTTTCGTAGCCGGCCCGTTCGATGCGCTTGACCATCTGACGGACGTTGCGCATCGCGCGTCCGGCGAGGGAGAAATCCGCGACGTCGACCACCGCCTCGTCGCCCAGCTCCAGGGCGTCCAGGCCGGTCTCGCGGGTCCACACCTCGCCGCCGGTCTCGGAGCAGCCCATCACGGCGGGCGTCCAGGAGTGGGCCTTGGCCTCGTCCATGAAGCGCTCGATGGCGCCCGGCCACGCCTCGACGTCACCGATCGGGTCGCCGCTGGCGAGCATCACACCGGAGACGACGCGGTAGGTCACCGCGGCCTTGCCGCTGGGGGAGAACACGACCGCCTTGTCGCGGCGGAGCGCGAAGTGGCCGAGCGAGTCGCGGCGGCCGTGCTTGGCGAGCAGGGCGCGCAGCTGGACCTCGTCCTCCTCGGTCAGGCGGGCGGCCGGGTGCTCGGGGCGGAAGGCCAGGTAGATGGTGGTGACCGCGGTGATCCAGCCCAGGGCGCCCAGGGAGAAGGCGACCGTCCAGGAGGTGTTGCCCTGGTAGTCGATGGGGCCCTCGAAGCCGAAGAGGCCGTACACGACGTGGGTGAGCCGGTCCGCGACGCTCGGGTCGCCGACCATGCGGTGCGTGTGGACGCTGACGATGAGCATGCCCAGCGCCAGCGAACCGGCGCTCATCAGCACGAAGTTGGTCAGCGCCCGCCACCTGCTGCGCGGGTCGGGCAGGGCCGAGAACTCCTTGCGGTGCATCAGCAGCGGGCTGAGCAGCGCCAGGGCGATGACGACGCCGACCACGGAGTGCCGGTAGACGAACTCGGCGGCCGCGCCGGCCGGCAGCAGCACCACGGCGGCGCGCCAGGCGCGGCGCTTGCGCCGGCGCAGACCGTGCGCGAGGAGCAGCAGGAGTACGCCCGCGCTGAGGGAGAGGGCCGCGGCGAACGGGCCGAAGGAGCCCGGCAGTACCTCGGCCCAGGCGTGCATCCGGCTGTGCCGGAAGCGCGGGAAGACACCCGCCGCGATGTCCAGGAGGCCCACGACCGCGCAGGCCCTGCCGATCAGCGTGGGGACGGCCTCGGCGCGCGGACCGCGCAGTATGCGCTGTACCCGGCTCGATCGGCTCGGAACCCCGCCCGGCTTTTCCCCATCTATCCTGACAGACATCGCATCCCATAGTTCTGCGAGAGACCTTGAATCCGGTGCCGATCCGGGCATCCGGCGACATTGCGCCCTCTAGGACGGTGTCTGGGGGAGGAAGGTTCACTCCCCACCCGGAATCCGGGTCAAAGGCCAGGGAAAGCCCGGGGCAAGCTCGCGCCAAGGAGGTGCCGGCGGGCCGGGCATCGAGTGCAGGCAGGAAAGAGCTCATGGGTCTCACGAGCAAGAAGGTGCTGGTACTGGCGGTGCTGTTCGCCGTACTGCTGTTCGTCGCCACGGTGTGGCTGTGGCCACGCCTGGCGCGGCGCAGCTGGCCGTCGGTCAGCGGGCGGGTCGGCATCCTGCTGGTCACGCAGGCGGCGATCTTCGCCTGCGTCGGCCTGGCCGCCAACCAGGCCTTCGGCTTCTACGCGAGCTGGGCCGACCTGTTCGGCCAGGAGACCGACCAGGGTGTCGTCGTCGACCACGCCGCGAGCGGCTCGACCGGCCCGCTGCGGGTGGTGGGCACGCAGCAGGTGCAGCTGGCCGGCGGATCCCGGCCGCAGCTGACCGGGCAGATACAGAAGGTCGACGTCGTGGGCCGTACGTCCCACATCGCCTCGCCCGCCTTCGTCTACCTGCCGCCGGAGTACTTCCAGCCGCAGTACCGCACGCGCACGTTCCCCGCGACCGTCGTCCTCACCGGCTACCCGGGCACCGCCCAGGCGCTCATCAGCAAGCTGAACTACCCGCGCACGGCGCAGGAGCTGGCCAAGGAGGGCCGGATGCAGCCGATGATCCTGGTGATGCTGCGGCCGACGGTGGCGCCGCCGCGCGACACCGAGTGCGTGGACATCCCGGGCGGCCCGCAGACCGAGAAGTTCTTCGGCCGTGACCTCCCGGACGCCGTGGGCGCCCACTACCGGGTCGACAGGAAGCCGGGCGGCTGGGGTGTCATCGGTGATTCCACGGGCGGTTACTGCGCGCTGAAAATCGCCATGCACTATCCCGCGGTGTACGGCGCGGGTGTGGGTCTGTCGCCTTACTACAAGGCGCCGATCGACCCCACGACGGGTGATCTCTTCCAGGGCGACAAGAATCTGAAGAATCGCGCCGACCTCGGCTGGAGCGTCAAGCATCTGCCGGCGCCGGACACTTCCCTGCTCGTCACCAGCAGCAGGCAGGGCGAGTCCAACTACAAGTCCACGCTGAAGTTCATCGACGCGGTCAAGGCGACGAAGAAGACCCGTATCTCGTCGATCATCCTGGACAGCGGCGGTCACAACTTCAACACCTGGAAGCGGGAGATCCCGGCGAGCCTGCAGTGGATCAGCGCGCGGCTGGCCGAGCGCTGAGCCCGGGCGGGAGCGATCCCCGCGAGATCTCCGCGAGGGAGTGGACGATGCCAGGAATGATCTTGAAAAGCGTCCGGAGTTCGGCCGGACTCCGCGTTGTACTCGGGCGGAACTCGGCTGTGTACGGGCGCGGATGCGGAAGGGGAACTCCTGATGCCCTGTGAAGGTTTCGGTACGGCCGCCTTTTTGCGGGGCGGCCCACCACGATTCGCCTACGCGCGGTAAGTTTCTGGCCATGCCACGTGGACGTCACCGCCATTCCCCTCCCTTGCACAGGCTGTTGCCTCCCTCGGCGATCGCCGGCGTCTCCCTCGTCTGCGCCGTGGGCCCCTGGGTGTTCACGGCACCGGTGGTCCTGCGCTCCCTCGCGGCGGCCGCCGCGGTGACGGCGATCGCCGGTGCGGTCGTCCTGCGCCGCTGGGACACCCAGGCGGGCCGCAAGGTGGCCGACCTCGCGCGCGCGCGGGCGAGCGACGAGTGGCGCTTCGAGGAACGCGTCGCCGAACTCGAGTCGGACCTGGAGGAGTCGCGCGAACTGCGTGCGCGCCTGGATCAGAAGCTGCGCGCCAAGCGGTCGGAACTGGCGCGGCTGCGCAACGAGCACGCGGCGCTGCTGCGGCGGTACGCCACGGCGGAGACCGAGCGCGCGAGCGCGCTGGAGGGCCGCCGCCTGCTGGAGCTGGAGGCCGGGGCCGACCTGCCCGCGCTGCCGGCGGCCCCGAGCCGTACCGCGTCCGCGCAGGGTGCGCCCGTGGCGGCGGGATCCGCCGGGACCGGGTCCGCGCCGAGCGGGTCTGCGGACGCCGGTCCGGCGGGGGCGGGTCCGGCGGGGGGCGGGCCGGTGCGGGACGGGTCCGCCGAGGCCGGTTCCGCGGAGGAGGTGCCGGCGGCCGTGGCTCCCGCCGTGTTCTCCCCCGAGGGCTCGGAGCTGTTCGCGCGGGCCGTGGCCGCGCTGGCGCGGTTCGGCACGGAAGGCGGCCGCACGGAACACGCGGCCGCGAAGACGGAGGCGGCCGCCGGGGCCTCCCGTACGCCGGCGTCCGCCGAGACCGCCGGCCATGATGAGGCCCCCGCGCGGGAGGACGATCCACAGGGGAAGTCCGAGGCGGGCGGCTCGGCGGGGGCCGTGCCGGGCGCCTCGGTCCGGCAGCCCGCCGGCCACTACGCCGTGCCGACCGCCGTGGCCGTCGTGCCCCCCGCGCCCGCCCGGCGTCCGCTGACCGAGGGCGGGTTCGACTTCTTCGGTGCGAAGAAGGGGGCGCCGCCCGCCGCCCTGGAAGCCGTCCAGAACGAGGACCTCGCCGACGTCGTCGGCCCGGAGGCCCTCGCGCTGCACAAGGCCGAGGCAGAAGCCGAGGCCGGGGCGGAGACCGCGGACAAGCCGGCCGGCGAGGGCACCGAGGCCCGCGCCGCCGGTCAGGTCATCGACCTGACCGCCCACGACGAGACGGAACAGATCGACCTCCAGGACCTGCGCACCGCGGTGTCCTGAGAGGACCGGGAGACGCGGACGGCGAGGACGCCGCACGGCCGCAGGGAGCGGGAGCGAGCAGGAGAGAAGCGGTAAGGGGCGTGGCACAAGGGGCCGCGCCCCTTACCGCTGCCTGGTCTCGGTCTGGATCCCGGTCTGAGTCGCGATGACGGTCTGGATCCCGGTGTCGGCCTGGAACTCGGCGCCGGTGTCGGTCTCGGTCTCGTTCTGGGCCCCGGTCTCGGTCTGAGTCCCGGTGTCGGTCTGGATCCTGGTCTAGGTCTGGGACTCGGTCCCGGTCTGGATTCCGGTCTCGGCCCCGGCCACGTCCCCAGCCTCGGCCTCGGTCTCGGCCCCGGCTCCGGCCTCTGTCCTTGCCGTGCTCCGGGTCATCCAGCGGTCCGGCCGGGCGCCGTGGCGTCCCGTGCGTGACCGTTCGGCCTGCGCCCGCAGCAGCCCCGCCGCCTCCTGCACGTCCCGCAGCCGTGCCGTCACGGTCTTGTTCGCGCCCGTGTCCACGTGCACGTCGGCGACCCCCCAGAGCCGCTTCCAGGGTCCCTGGGTGAGCCGTACGCTCTGCACCTTGGCGTGCGGGACCAGCGCGAGCCGGCGCCGCAGCACTCCGTGCCGGGCGGCGAACACCGCGTCGGTGACGGCGACTCCGTACCCCCTCCACCGCACCGGCGCGCACCAGCGGGCGCTCCGGCGCGGCCTGGCCAGCGAGCCGGCCTCCGGCACCGTCACGCCCGGCAGCACCCGCGCGATCACCGACTCGGCGATCTCCCGCGGCGCCACCGGCAGCAGCACGGAGTTCGACGATCCCGCCACGTCCAGTTCCACCCGGACCCAGCCGCGCCCGCGCCCCGCGCCGGCCGGCGCGGGCGACCTCCAGCACCGCCACAGCAGCGGCTCCACGATCCGTACGGTCTGCACCCGTCCCGGCGGCACCGTCTCATGGGTGCGGTCCAGCAGACCCCGGTCGATGCGCAGCCCGTCGGGCGACTCGCTCACCGTCCAGTCGTAGGCGGCCACGAAGCGCCCCACGCTGCTCGTCACGGCCCCGCCGAACAGGGGCAGGGCGGTGGCCAGCACGGTCCACAGGCTGTGGGTGGCCAGCCACAGCAGGGACGGCACGACGAGGGCGGCGACCAGGGAGCCCCAGGTCGCGCCGACCAGCAGCAGCGAGACCGCTATCACGCGCGCGGGAACACGGACGAGCTCCCGCGCGGGCGCCTCGCCGACCTCCCGCGCGGCCTCGGGGGTGAAGCCCGCGGCCCGGGCGAGGAGTTCGGCGCGCAGGGCGCGGGCGTCCTCCTCGCCGAGGAAGGCGAGTTCGTCCTTCTTGTCGGTCCCGACGACGTCGAGTTTCAGCTTGGCCACGCCCGCGACCCGTGCGAGCAGTGGCCGGGTGACGTCGACGGCCTGGATGCGCTCCAGCCGGATGTGCGCGGTGCGGCGGAACAACAGCCCGGTGCGTATGCGCAGTTCGGTGTCGGTCACCGCGAAGTGCGTGAACCACCAGGACAGGAACCCGTAGAGGGCGGCGGCTCCGACGAGTGCCGCGAGCCCCGTCAGCAGCCAGGCGGTCGTGAGCCTGGTCAGCTGCTGGTGCGCCTGTCCGGGGTCGTGCACGGCCCAGCCGGCGAGCACGGCGACCGGTGCCCACGCACGGCGCAGCGGTGTCACGGGGTGCAGCCGCCGCTCACCGGCGGACGGTCCACCGGCCGGGCCGCCGACGCTGGATCCGCCGGCCGGTTTTCCGAGCGTCGTGCCGCCTCGCCCGCCGACGGACCCGGCGGCGGGTGTGGCCATGGAGGTGGCCGGACCGGCGGCCGCGGGCTCGTCCGCGGGTGCGGCCGCCCGGTCCCTGCTGCCGGGCTCCTCGCCCCCCGCCGCCGTCACAGTCCCGCCGATCGGGCCTCGCCCAGCTCGGTGAGCCGGTCGCGCAGCCGCTCCGCCTCGGCCGGGTCGAGGCCGGGGATGGTCGCGTCGGTGGCGGCGGCGGCCGTGTGCAGTTGCACGGTGGCCAGGCGGAAGCGCCGTTCGACGGGCCCGGAGGTGACCTCGACCAGCTGCATCCGCCCGTACGGCACGACGGTCTCCTCACGCCACAGCACGCCCCGGCTGATCAGCAGGTCGTCGGCGCGCTCGGCGTACCGCCAGGAGCGCCAGTTGCGCCCCAGCAGCACCCAGCCCCAGGCCATCACGGCGAGGGGCAGCACCGCGAACGCCGACCACACCGGACCGGCCAGGGCGCCGGGCACCGCGGCGGCGGCCACGGCGGCCGTGCCCAGCCACACCACCAGCAGCATCCGCCGCATGCGCAGCAGGCCGGGCGGCAGCGCGCTCCACACCGTTTCGTCCCCGGCCGTCCGGTCGTCGTGCGGGCTCCCCGTTTCCATGGGGCAAGCGTACGTAGGGGAGACTGGGGCCATGACTCCCACGACGGAGACCATGGTCGGGATCGGCGGTGCCGCGGAGAGCACCGACATGGTGCTCAACATCGGGCCCCAGCACCCGTCCACGCACGGTGTGCTGCGGCTGAAGCTGGTATTGGACGGCGAGCGCATCATGCGCGCGGAGCCCGTGATCGGCTACATGCACCGGGGCGCGGAGAAGCTGTTCGAGGCGCGGGACTACCGGCAGATCATCATGCTCGCCAACCGCCACGACTGGCTGTCGGCGTTCTCCAACGAGCTGGGCGTGGTCCTCGCCGTGGAGCGGATGCTCGGTATGGAGGTCCCCCCGCGCGCGGTGTGGACGCGCACGCTGCTCGCGGAGCTGAACCGGGTGCTGAACCACCTGATGTTCCTCGGCTCCTACCCGCTGGAACTGGGCGGCATCACGCCGGTCTTCTACGCCTTCCGGGAGCGCGAGGTCCTGCAGAACGTCATGGAGGAGGTCTCCGGTGGCCGGATGCACTACATGTTCAACCGGGTCGGGGGCCTGAAGGAGGACCTGCCCGCCGGGTGGTCCACGCGCGCGCGTGCCGCCGTGGCCGCCGTGCGCTCGCGCATGGACGTCTTCGACGACCTGGTGCTCGGCAACGAGATCTTCCGGGGGCGCACGCGGGGCGTGGGCGCGCTGACGCCGCAGGCCGTGCACGCCTACGGAGTGAGCGGGCCGATCGCGCGCGCCTCGGGGGTCGACCTCGACCTGCGCCGCGACGAGCCGTACCTGGCGTACGGGGAACTGGCGGACGTCCTGAAGGTGGTCACCCGGCAGGAGGGCGACTGCCTGGCCCGCTTCGAGTGCCTGCTGGAACAGACCCACAACGCCCTCGACCTCGCCGACGCCTGTCTGGACCGGCTGGCCGCCCTGGAGCCGGGGCCGGTCAACCAGCGGCTCCCCAAGGTCCTCAAGGCCCCCGAGGGGCACACGTACGCCTGGACCGAGAACCCGCTCGGCATCAACGGCTACTACCTGGTCAGCAAGGGTGAGAAGACGCCGTACCGGCTGAAACTGCGCTCGGCGTCGTACAACAACATCCAGGCCCTCACCGAGCTGCTGCCGGGCACGCTGGTGGCGGACATGGTGGCGATCCTCGGGTCAATGTTCTTCGTGGTCGGGGACATCGACAAGTAGGGCCGCCGCGTCCGTCTCCGGGAGGCCCACCGGCTGCAGCAGCCAGCCGAAGTCGCCGAGACCGCCCGCCGCGGTGAGCTCCGCGGCCTCCCCGGCGCGCGCCAGGGCGCGTACGTACTCCGCGGGACGCGTGGAGGCAAGGGTGAGCGGGGGGCGTGCGCCGGTGATGCCGAGGGCGCGCAGTGCAGCGCGCTGCGTGAGCAGGCGCGCGGGCGGGAGCGGCGACCGAGCGCCGTCGGACCCGCCCGGCTCCGGGGGCGTGCACGCGGCGCACGCGTCCAGGGCGACGTGCGCCGTGATGTCGCAGGAACCGTCCGGCACGGGCCCGGTCTCCCGTCCCTCGCGGAACCCCGTGAGGGTGCCGAACGGCGGCCGGGCGCCCGCCACGTGCGCGTAGTCCACGGCGACCGCCAGGCCCCGCTCCACGCACGAAACGGCCCCGGCCCAGGCGTCGTCCCGGGGCCGGCCGATCTCCGCCCGCAGTCCTTCCTCGGCGGGCAGCGGCCACCACCGGGCCAGCCACCGGGCGTCCGCGCCCGCCACCGGCTCCCCGAGCCGCTGCGCCCCGTCCCGGCGTACGAGCACACGCCGGGGCACGCCCGCGGAGTCCACCTCCGCCACCTCCACCGGCACGTTGTCCAGCCACTCGTTGGCGAACAGCAGCCCGGTGACCCGCCGGGGCGGTTCGCTCAGCCACTCGATCCGGTGATCGAGCCCGGGCGGCCGTGCGGCGATCTCGACGGCGTGCACACGCGCGCGGGAGGCCACCTGCGCGGGCAGCGCGGCCAGCACCCCGGCGGCCAGTTCCCCGCGCCCGGCCGCCATGTCCACGAAGCCGAGCACCGCCGGGTGCCCGAGCACCTCGTCGACCCGGCACAGCAGCCGCGCCACGGCCGTCGCGAACAGCGGCGAGGCGTGCACCGACGTACGGAAGTGCCCGGCCGGCCCCTCGGGCCGCCGGTAGAAGCCGTCCGGTCCGTACAGGGCGGCCTGGGCCGCCGCGCGCCAGCCGCGCCATTCGTCCGCCCTCGTGTCGTCCGCCACCCCGCCAGAGTAGGCGTACAGGTGATCACGGCCTCCACCTTGCGGAGTACGCGCGGGGAGCGCGGATCGGCCCTCCGGTTGACCCATGCACCTATCACACTTCCCTACTCTGGGTTACGTGCAGCGTCTCTATGACTTTCTCCGCAGGCACCCGGCATGGGTCGACGGCTTCTGGGCCCTCGTCCTGCTCGGGTTCTCCGGCCTGGGCGCGGTGAGTGTCGACGGGACGCCGGGCCACCACGGATCGGTCCCCGCGGCGCTGGCGGTGTCCGCCGTGCTGAGCGTGGTGGTCGCGCTGCGCCGCCGCATGCCGGAGAAGATGGTGCTGCTTGCGGCCGCGACCGGCGCGGCGCAGCTGGTGCTGGACATCGAGACGACGGTCGGCGACTTCGCCATGCTGGTGATCATCTACACGGTCGCCGCCATCGGTGCCCGCTGGGCCTCCCGGTTCGCCCTGGCCGGCGGGATGAGCGCGGCGACGCTCGCGCAGATCCGCTGGCCCGAGCAGCACTCCAGCGCCGCGGGCAATGTCGCGATAGCGATCTTCACCACCGTGCCGTTCGTCCTGGCCTGGGTGCTCGGCGACTCCATGCGCACCCGTCGCGCCTACTTCGCGCAACTGGAGGAGCGGGCCGCCCGCCTGGAGAAGGAGCGCGAGGCGCAGGCCAAGGTCGCGGTCGCCGCCGAGCGCGCCCGTATCGCGCGCGAGCTGCACGACGTGGTCGCCCACAACGTGTCGGTGATGGTGGTGCAGGCCGACGGCGCCGCCTACGTCATGGACGCCGCGCCCGACCAGGCAAGAAAGGCCCTGGAGACCATCTCCTCCACCGGCCGCCAGGCGCTCGCCGAGATGCGCCGCCTGCTGGGCGTGCTGCGCACCGGCGAGCACCAGGAGGGCGGCGAGTACGTCCCGCAGCCCAACGCCGAGCAGATCGAGGACCTGGTCGAGCAGTGCCGGGGCTCCGGCCTGCCGGTCGACTTCCGGGTCGAGGGGACGCCGCGCCCGCTGCCCAGCGGCGTCGAGCTGACCGCGTACCGCATCGTGCAGGAGGCGCTCACCAACACCCGCAAGCACGGCGGCCCGAACGCGGGTGCGAGCGTGCGTCTGGTGTACTTCGACGACGGCCTCGGGCTGCTCGTCGAGGACGACGGCAAGGGCGCCCCGCACGAGCTGTACGAGGAGGGCGGCGCCGACGGACAGGGGCACGGCCTGATCGGGATGCGAGAGCGCGTGGGTATGGTCGGCGGCACGCTGGACGCGGGCCCGCGCCCCGGTGGAGGCTTCCGTATCAGTGCGCTGTTGCCGCTCAAGCCGGCGCACTGACGGCGCACCGACGCCGACGCGCGCCCCGGCCGGCGCGCCGCACACCCGCTCCTACCAGCCGCCCCGCCCGCCCACCGCCACCGCCACCGCCCCGGCCCTGCGCCGCCCGCCCGCGGCCACACCTGACGGAAGAGGACCCCCATGACGATCCGCGTGATGCTCGTCGACGACCAGGTGCTGCTGCGCACCGGATTCCGGATGGTGCTCGCCGCCCAGCCGGACATGGAGGTCGTCGCCGAGGCGGGTGACGGCGTGGAGGCCCTCCAGGTGCTGCGGGCCACCGCGGTCGACGTGGTGCTGATGGACGTGCGCATGCCGAAGCTGGACGGGGTGGAGACCACCCGCCGCATCTGTTCGGAGCCCAACCCGCCCAAGGTGCTGATCCTGACCACCTTCGACCTCGACGAGTACGCCTTCTCCGGGCTGAAGGCGGGCGCCTCCGGGTTCATGCTCAAGGACGTGCCGCCCGGTGACCTGCTCGCAGCGATCCGCGCCGTGCACAGCGGTGACGCCGTGGTGGCGCCCTCCACCACGCGCCGGCTGCTCGACCGGTTCGCGCCGATGCTGCCCGCGGGCGGGCAGGAGCCCCGGCACAAGGAGCTGCAGCGGCTCACCGAACGCGAGCGCGAGGTGATGATCCTGGTCGCGCAGGGCCTGTCCAACGGAGAGATCGCCGCCCGGCTGGTGCTGTCCGAGGCCACGGTGAAGACCCATGTGGGCCGCATCCTCACCAAACTGGGCCTGCGCGACCGCGTACAGGTGGTGGTCCTCGCCTACGAGACGGGTCTGGTCCGGGCCGGCGGTCACGGCTGAGGGCCGGCCCGGGCGCCGGTAGGGTCTGCGCATGCTCCTGTGGATCAACGGCCCCTTCGGGGGCGGCAAGACACAGACCGCACATGAGATCCACCGCCGCCTGGCGGGCAGCGTCATCTGCGATCCCGAGCACCTGGGCTTCGGCCTGCACCGCATGCTGCCGCCCGCGCAACGGGGGGACTTCCAGGACCTGGTGTCCTGGCGGCAGGGCGTGGTCGAGGTGCTCGACCTGGCCCTGACCGGGCACGACGGGGTGGTGATCGCCCCCATGACCGTCACGGACCCGCGTTACTTCGCCGAGACCGTCGGACGACTGCGCGAACTCGGTCACGACGTACGGCACTTCACCCTGCTCGCGGAGCGCGGGACGGTCCTGAAGCGGCTGCGCGAGCGCGGCCTCGGCCACCTGCTCCCGAACGCCGCCGGGAAGAACACGGGCCCGCGCCGGGAGAGCTGGGCCGTCCAGCGGCTCGACCACTGCCTGGAGCGGCTGCGGGAGCCGGAGTTCGCCGAGCACCTGTGGACCGACCGCACCAGTGTGCCGAAGACCGCGGACCGCATCGCCGTCCTGGCGGGCCTGACCCTGCGGCCCCACACCGGCGGCCCGCTGCGCACCCGGCTGCGGCAGGCGGGGGTCGGCATGCGGCACATCCGGTTCGACTGACCGCGGACAGGCCGGCCCGACCGGTCCGGTGCCGGCCGTTCGGACCGTCTCCGTACGGCTAGGGCGCGTATTCGGTTGTGATCAAGGGGCTGCTCGTGTGAGGTCCTTGATCCAGATCACGGAGGCCCGGAGGTGGAGTCCGGCGAGGTAGCTCGCCGGGGTCTTGTCGTAGCGGGTGGCGATGCCTCGCCATGCTTTCATCCTGTTGATCGCCCGCTCGACGGTGTTCCGTTCCTTGTAGAGCCCGGTGTCGTGACTGACGGGCCTACCGCCTCCACTGCCCTTCTTCTTCCGGTTGGCGGCCTGGTCCTTCTTTTCCGGGATGACTGCCTTGATACGGCGTTTGCGCAGGTAGGCGCGGTTGCCGCGAGACGAGTAAGCCTTGTCTCCGGCGACTGCGTCCGGCCGGGTGCGGGGGCGGCCGACGGGCCCGCGCACCCGCACCTTCTTCAGGACGGGGATGAACTGTGGGCTGTCGGCTGCCTGGCCCGCGGTCAGGATGAACGCCAGCGGGCGGCACTTGCGGTCGGCGGCGAGGTGGACCTTGCTGGTCTGTCCGCCCCTGGAGCGTCCGAGGAGGGCGGCCTTCAGCCGGAGTTTGTGCCGACGCCGGACGCGTCGTCGTTCTTCCCGCGCGGGACCGCTTTCGGTCTCCTGCCCTGTTTGTTCTTCGAGGCCGCCCCCTTTGACCTGGCCTTCTCCTCCTCGGCGGCGGCTTTCTCCAGGGCAGTGACAACGTCCTCACCGAGGTGCATCCCGGCCGCGTCGTGGTGGGCACGGGTGGTGGTGGAGTCGATGCTGACCAAGGACAGGTCCACCTCACCGCGCTTCGCGGCTTCCGCGATCAGGCCCTCCAGCAGCGCCTCGAAGACCCCGGCGTCACGCCACTGCCGGAAGCGGTTGTGGACGGTCGACCATGCACCGAATTCTGTCGGCATCTCCCGCCACTGGCCGCCCGTCTTGAACCGCCAGATCACGCCCTCGAACTGCTGCCGCAGCCGCTCGGGGTACGGGCCGTACTCGCCAATCGGCAGGTACGGCTCGATGAACTCCCACTCCGGGTCAGTCAGTTGCACTCGTGTCACGTACGACGGTCTACCGGACCAGACCATGCCACGAAGGCACATCCCGCAGATTGATCACGACTCGATACGTGCCCTAGCGGAGTATCCCTTCCAGGAAGTCGCTGCCGAGCCGGGCCACCATCGCCACGTCGAGCTGGTGGTAGACGTACCGTCCGCGGCGCCGGGTGGTGACCAGGCCCGCCTTCTTGAGCACGCTCAGGTGCCGGGATATCTCGGGCGCGGTCATGCCGTGCACCTGTGTCAGCTCGCTGGTGGTGAACGCGCTGCGGGCCAGGCTGCGGCACAGTCTCATCCGCACCGGGTGGGACAGCGCGGACATCCGCAGGGTCAGCTGCTCCACCGAGGGCGGGGCGGACAGCTCGGGGGAGGCGGCCGGGTAGTGCAGCACCGGCTGCCAGCCGTGGCGGTGCAGGACCATCAGGTGCGGCCAGCCCAGGCTCGTCGGTATCAGCAGCAGGCCGCCGTCCGCGGTGGCCGTACGGCCGTCACCGAGTTTGTCGACGGTGATCCGGCCGGCCGCCTCGTCCAGCTCGACCGCCGGGGACACCGCGGCCAGCGCCTCGGCCAGGCCCCGGCGGCGCAGCAGCTCCGTCTTGTGCCGGGCGTCCGCCGCGAGCTGGTGGCCCAGCCGGGACCAGGTCTCCGCGAAGAACGCCTCGTCGCAGTCCTGGAGGAACTGCCGCAGCCACGCCCGGATGAGCGGCGGATCGGCCAGCAGGCGCTCGCTGAAGCGCACCTGCTGCGGCCCGCGCGCCGCGGCCAGCTCCAGCGCCCGCCGGCGCAGCCCCGCGTCGGTGAGCGGGCCGGCGCCCGGTTCGCCGTAGGGCAGGGCGCAGGTGAACTCCAGGGCGGCGTCCACGAACTGCTCGTCGGACAGCTTGTCGAGCAGGTCCAGCTCCTCGGCGAGGGACTGGCCCGGCAGCGCCGTCCGGCCCGGCAGGCCCGCGCAGGGCAGGAACAGGTCGGAGAACGTCGTCCGCCACAGGAAGTCCGCCTCGCACATGCGGTCGGCGAGATGCGAGTCGAGCCGGGCGGTCACGCCCGTGGCCCAGCCCTGGAGGCCCGGGTGGTGCCCCGGCTCGGACAGCGCGTGCAGCGCCATGCCCAGCTCGGCCAGGGGCGAGGGCACGGCTGCGGCCCTCTCCGGCCGCAGCCCCGTGATGTCGATGCGCACGCTCATGCCCCCATGGTGCACGCCGCCACCGACAACGCCGTCCCCGATTGACGGCCGACGTCAATCGGCGGGACATCACGCGGGCACCGGCGCAACCTGGAGCGGACCGGGCAGCCGCGGAGCCCGTCGCCGGTCGTTCCCTGCCGTGCCCGTTCCTCCCCCTCACGTCCCCAGAAGGCGATACGCCATGAGCATCACCGAGCAGTACTTCCTCGACGTCCACCGCGCCCGGCAGCACGGCGAGCCGGAGCCCCCCGCGCCGGGACTGCACGACCGGAAGGCGCTCCGCGAACTGCGCGAGGAACGGCGCTTCCGCGCGGTGCTCGCCGGGCGCCCGGCCCGCGGACGGCTGCGCCTCGCGCTGCGCCGGCGGCCGCGTCCGGCCGGACGGCGACGGCCGGCCCTGCTCCGCGGCCGGCGGCTGCACCGGCCTCGCCCCAGCGGTTGCTGACCTTCCGCGTCCGCCGTGCCTCCGGCACGCCAGGCACCTACTGCCCCTTCTGCTCCTCCCGCACCTCCCGCAGCCGTGCGACGAAGTCGGCGACGGCCGCCCTCACGTCGTCGGCCGTCCACTCCAGGCCGGCGGCACGCACGGTGACCTCGGTGAAGGCGAGCCCGGGGCCGCCGCGGTCCCAGGGGCGGGCCAACAGCAGGGTCCCCGTCGCCTCGGCCTGGCGCACCGCCGCCTCGGCGAGCACGTCCGCGTCGTACGGCAGCCAGACCTGGAACTCGTGCGTGTGCGGCACCTCGGGATGCACGCGGAACCAGGGCACCCCGGCCGCCGTGAAGCCCTCGCGCAGCGCGGCGGCCACCACGCGCGCGTGCCGCACGTACGAGGGCAGCCGGGGCAGCTCCCGTTCGAGCCCGGCCAGCGCCGACAGGGCGGTCGGGAACTGCTGGAAGACCGTGCCGCCGTACCGGTGCCGCCAGGCTTTCGCTTCCTCGATCAGCTCGCCGGGCCCGGCGAGCACGGCGCCGCCGAGGCCCTCCAGGGACTTGTAGAGCGACACGTACACGCTGTCGGCCAGGTCCGCGATCTCCGCCAGCGACCGCCCGAGATGCTCGGTGGACTCCCACAGGCGCGCCCCGTCGAAGTGCACCACCGCCTCCCGCTCGCGCGCCACCGCGACGATGTCGGTCAGCTCCTGCCAGGAGGGCAGCACGAAACCGGCGTCTCTCAGGGGCAGCTCCAGCATCAGCGTCCCGAAGGACTCGTCCAGGCCGCGCACCTCGTCGGCGGTCGGCTGCCGCGGCTCGTTCGTCACCCGCACCGGGCGCAGCCCGGAGACCTGGCTGAGGGCGTGGCGTTCGTGCACCTCGGGGTGGGAGAGGGCGTGCAGGGCCACGGCCGGGTTGCCGGTACGGGCCGCCCAGCAGCGCAGGGCGACCTGCTGTGCCATCGTGCCGGTCGGGAAGAAGGCGGCGGCGTCCTTGCCGAGCAGCGCGGCGACCCGGCCCTCCAGGGCCTCGACGACGCCGCTGCCGTAGAAGTCCCCCAGCTCGTCGAGGTCGTAGACGTCCCGCGCCCGGTCCAGGTCCGCGAGCCGCTCCCGGAGCGTGCCCAGGTACCCGGAGCGCGAGAGCACGCGCTCCGCGCCCCGGCTCACGGCTATGCGCCTCTCCCGCAGCCGCTTGCGCCGTTCCTCGTCCCACACCGGCTCCTCCGGGCGTACGTCCCGCCCGGTGCGCTCCCGTCCCGCGTCGCCGGGCCCTGCCGGGTCGTGTCCCGCCCGGCCCTGTCCCGCCGGACCCTGTCCTGCCTGTTCCGTGCTGTCGCTCATGCCGTGGATCATCCCGCGCGCCGAGCGCGGCGGGTACCCGGTTTCCGTCGCCGGGCCGCCGTGGCGAAACCCACAGCCTGTGGACAACCGGACGCCTCCCGCACCGATAGCGTTAACATGACGAGAAATCGTCCGGTACCCGGAGCGGACTGGAACGGAAGGCCACTGCCGCGTGAGTACAAGCCAACAGCCAGACCCCAGGGACCGCCCCGCGCGGCTCACCGTCGGCGTCGTCGGCGCCGGGCGGGTGGGCCCCGCGCTCGCCGCCTCCCTCCAGCTCGCGGGCCACCGGCCGGTGGCCGCCTCGGGCGTCTCCGCCGCCTCCAGGCGCCGGGCCGACCTGATGCTCCCCGGTGTCCCCCTGGTGCCGCCCGCCGAGGTGCTCCAGCGCGCCGACCTGGTCCTGCTGACCGTCCCCGACGACACCCTGCCGGCTCTCGTCGCGGGCCTCGCCGAGACCGGCGCCGTCCGGCCGGGCCAGCTGCTCGTGCACACCTCCGGTCGGTACGGCGCCAAGGTGCTGGACCCGGCCCTGCGCGCGGGCGCGCTGCCGCTCGCCCTGCACCCGGCGATGACCTTCACCGGCACCCCCGTGGACGTGCAGCGGCTGGCCGGGTGCTCCTTCGGCGTCACCGCCCCCGAGGAGCTGCGGCTGGCCGCCGAGGCCCTGGTCATCGAGATGGGCGGCGAGCCCGAGTGGGTCGCCGAGGACATGCGGCCGCTCTACCACGCGGCGCTCGCCCTGGGCGCCAACCACCTGGTGACGCTGGTGGCGCAGTCCATGGAGCTGCTGCGCGACGCCGGTGTCGGGGCCCCCGACCGGATGCTCGGCCCGCTGCTCGGCGCCGCCCTGGACAACGCCCTGCGCTCCGGCGACGCGGCACTCACCGGCCCCGTCGCGCGCGGCGACGCGGGCACGGTCGCGGCGCACGTCGCCGAGCTGCGCCGGCACGCCCCGCAGACCGTCTCCGGCTACCTGGCGATGGCCCGCGCCACCGCCGACCGCGCCCTCGCCCACGGCCTGCTGAAGCCGGAACTGGCCGAGGACCTGCTGGACGTCCTGGCCGGAGGAACCGACGCGGCCGGCGGCCCCGGCCGGACCGGCGGCGGCGAAGGGGATGCCCGATGACCCGCGCGGGGCACTCGGCGAACCGGACGGCACCGCGCCCCACGACTGCGCGGACCGGCCGAGCGGCGCCAGGGACCACCCCGCCAGGGGCCACGGCACCGCGCCCCACGACGGCGCGGGCCGGCCGAGCGGCCCCGCGGGCCACGGCACCAGGGGCCACCGCACCGCGGCCCACGGCACCGCGGACAAGAGCACCGGAGTACGCACAGGAAGGCCGCCCGGTGACCCCGGCGCCCGAGAACGGAGACGCCCGATGACCACCACCCTGCTGCGCACCTCCGACGAGCTGCACGCGCGCGTGCGCACCGGCCGCCGTGCCGTCGTGATGACCATGGGCGCCCTGCACGAGGGCCACGCCACCCTGATCCGCGCCGCGCGCGCCCTCGCCGGCGGCGACGGCGAGGTGGTCGTCACCGTCTTCGTCAACCCGCTCCAGTTCGGCGCGGGCGAGGACCTCGACCGCTACCCGCGCACCCTGGACGCCGACCTCAAGATCGCCGAGCAGGCGGGCGCCGACGTGGTGTTCGCGCCCTCCGTCGAGGAGGTCTACCCCGGCGGCGAGCCGCAGGTCCGGGTCACCGCCGGACCCATGGGCGAGCGACTGGAGGGCGCCTCGCGCCCCGGTCACTTCGACGGCATGCTCACCGTCGTCGCCAAGCTGCTGCACCTGACCCGCCCCGACGCGGCCCTGTACGGCCAGAAGGACGCCCAGCAGCTCGCCCTGATCCGCCGCATGGTGCGCGACCTGAACTTCGGCGTGGAGATCGTCGCCGTCCCCACCGTCCGCGAGGACGACGGACTGGCCCTGTCCAGCCGCAACCGCTACCTCTCCCCGCGGGAACGGCAGACCGCTCTCGCCCTCTCCCAGGCCCTCTTCGCCGGCCGCGACCGGCACGCCGCCCAGGAGGCCCTGCGCGCCCGGGCCCGTGAAGTGCCCTCCACGCGCGCGCGTGCCGAGGCGCTGAGCGCGCTGGGGGAGTCCCGCGCGGCAGCCGACGCGGCCGCCGTCGCCAAGGCGTCCCCCGGCGCGGCGGACGCCGTCCGCGCGGCGGCCCGGCTGGTCCTCGACGAGGCCGCGCGCCTGGACCCGCCGCTCGAACTCGACTACCTGGCCCTCGTCGACCCGTCCGACTTCACCGAGATCGGGGACGACTTCACCGGCGAGGCCGTGCTCGCCGTCGCCGCCCGGGTCGGGGCGACCCGCCTGATCGACAACCTGCCCCTCACCTTCCAGAACCCCGGGACCCCCGGGCCCCGGGAACCCCTTGGAGCCGCCTCGTGACCAGCACAGGCATACGACTGCACGCGCCCGCGCCCGGGTGGTCCATCGCCGCGGACGTCGTGGTCGTCGGCTCCGGTGTCGCCGGCCTGACCGCCGCCCTGCGCTGCGAGGCCGCGGGCCTGACCACCGTCGTCGTCACCAAGGCCCGCCTCGACGACGGCTCCACCCGCTGGGCGCAGGGCGGCATCGCCGCGGCCCTCGGCGAGGGCGACACCCCCGAACAGCACCTGGACGACACCCTGGTGGCCGGCGCCGGCCTGTGCGACCAGGAGGCGGTACGGATCCTCGTCACCGACGGTCCCGACGCCGTACGGCGCCTGATCTCCACCGGGGCGCGGTTCGACACCGACGACGAGGGCGGCATCCAGCTCACCCGCGAGGGCGGCCACCACCGGCGCCGCATCGCGCACGCGGGCGGTGACGCGACCGGCGCCGAGGTCTCCCGGGCGCTCGTCGACGCGGTCCGCGCGCGCGGGGTGCGCACCGTCGAGAACGCGCTCGTGCTGGACCTGCTGACCGACGCCGAGGGCCGCACCGCCGGCGTGACCCTGCACGTCATGGGCGAGGGCCAGCACGACGGCGTGGGCGCCGTGCACGCGCCCGCCGTGGTCCTCGCCACCGGCGGCATGGGCCAGGTCTTCTCCGCGACCACCAACCCGTCCGTGTCCACGGGCGACGGCGTGGCGCTCGCCCTGCGCGCGGGCGCGGAGGTCTCCGACCTGGAGTTCGTGCAGTTCCACCCCACCGTGCTCTTCCTCGGCGCGGACGCCGAGGGCCAGCAGCCGCTCGTCTCCGAGGCGGTGCGCGGCGAGGGCGCCCACCTGGTCGACGCCGACGGCGTGCGGTTCATGGTGGGGCAGCACGAACTGGCCGAGCTGGCGCCCCGGGACATCGTCGCCAAGGGCATCACGCGCCGCATGCAGGAGCAGGGCGCCGCGCACATGTTCCTCGACGCCCGGCACTTCGGGGCCGCGATGTGGGAGCACCGCTTCCCGACGATCCTGGCCGCCTGCCGCGCCCACGGCATCGACCCGGTCACCGAGCCGGTCCCGGTCGCCCCGGCCGCCCACTACGCCTCCGGGGGCGTGCGCACCGACTCCTGCGGCAGGACCACCGTGCCCGGTCTGTACGCGTGCGGAGAGGTCGCCTGTACCGGCGTCCACGGCGCCAACCGGCTCGCCTCCAACTCCCTGCTCGAGGGGCTGGTCTACGCCGAACGGATCGCCGCCGACATCGCACGGGAGCGGTCCGAGAACGGCCTGCACGCGCGCGTGCCGCAGCCCGTCGCGCACGCCGGGCAGCCCGCGCACCCGCTGCTCGCCCCCGAGACCCGGTTCGCGATCCAGCGCGTCATGACCGAGGGCGCGGGTGTGCTGCGCTCCGCCGCGTCCCTGGCCACGGCCGCCGAGCGGCTCGAACAACTGCACGCCGAGGCCCGTGGCGCGCTGGAGGAGAACGGCAAGACCGCCGAGCCCGGCGTCGACACCTGGGAGGCCACCAACCTCCTGTGCGTGGCCCGGGTTCTGGTCGCCGCCGCCCGGCTGCGGGAGGAGACCCGCGGCTGCCACTGGCGCGAGGACCACGCCGACCGCGACGACGCCCGCTGGCGCCGCCACATCGTCGTACGGCTGAACTCCGCGCGTACGCCCCTCGTGCACACCACGGACACCGCAGACTTCCCCCCGACCCGCCCCGGGGCCACCGCGCCCCGCCGTCCCCAGGAGCAGTGACACAAGTGAGCACCGAAGACCTTCCCCTCGCCTCGAACGGAGGCTGCGGCGACGGCTGTGCCTGCGGCGCGGACGCCGACGAGGAGTACCTGGAGTGCGGGCTGGACCCCGCGCTCGCCGAGCTGCTGGCCGCTGCCGGACTCGATCCCGTGGAGGTCGAGGACATCGCCAACGTCGCCATCCAGGAGGACCTCGCCCACGGCGTGGACGTGACGACGGTCGCGACCATCCCCGAGGAGGCCGTGGCCACCGGCGACTTCACCGCGCGTGAGGCCGGCGTGGTGGCGGGTCTGCGCGTCGCCGAGGCGGTGCTCTCGGTGGTGTGCACGGACGAGTTCGAGGTCGAGCGGCACGTCGAGGACGGCGACCGCGTCGAGGCCGGACAGAAGCTGCTGTCGGTCACCACGCGCACGCGCGACCTGCTGACCGCCGAGCGCAGCGCCCTCAACCTGCTGTGCCGCCTGTCGGGCATCGCCAGCGCCACGCGCGCGTGGGCGGACGCCCTGGACGGCACCAAGGCCAAGGTGCGCGACACCCGCAAGACGACGCCGGGTCTGCGGTCCCTGGAGAAGTTCGCCGTCCGGGCCGGCGGCGGCGTCAACCACCGCATGTCCCTCTCGGACGCCGCCCTGGTCAAGGACAACCACGTGGTGGCCGCCGGCGGCGTCGGGCAGGCCTTCAAGGCCGTACGGGAGGCCTTCCCGGACGTGCCGATCGAGGTCGAGGTCGACACCCTGCACCAGCTGCGGGAGGTCGTGGACGCGGGCGCCGACCTGATCCTGCTGGACAACTTCACGCCCGGTGAGTGCGAGGAGGCCGTGGCGATCGTCGACGGCCGCGCGCTCCTGGAGGCCTCGGGCCGGCTCACCCTGGGCAACGCCCGAGCCTACGCGGAGACCGGTGTCGACTTCCTGGCCGTCGGGGCCCTCACCCACTCCTCGCCGATCCTGGACATCGGCCTGGATCTGCGCGAGGCGGAGTAGGACCGGCCATGCTCCTGACCATCGACGTGGGCAACACGCACACCGTCCTCGGCCTGTTCGACGGCGAGGACATCGTCGAGCACTGGCGCATCTCCACGGACGCCCGCCGCACGGCCGACGAGCTGGCCGTGCTCCTGCAGGGCCTGATGGGCATGCACCCGCTGCTCGGCGACGAGCTGGGCGACGGCATCGACGGCATCGCGATCTGCGCGACCGTGCCGTCGGTGCTCCACGAGCTGCGCGAGGTGACCCGGCGCTACTACGGCGACGTGCCGGCCGTGCTCGTCGAGCCGGGCGTCAAGACCGGGGTGCCGATCCTGACCGACAACCCCAAGGAGGTCGGCGCGGACCGCATCATCAACGCGGTCGCGGCCGTCGAGCTGTACGGGGGCCCGGCCATCGTCGTGGACTTCGGCACGGCGACGACGTTCGACGCGGTCTCCGCGCGTGGGGAGTACATCGGCGGCGTCATCGCCCCCGGTATCGAGATCTCCGTGGACGCCCTCGGAGTCAAGGGCGCCCAGCTGCGCAAGATCGAGGTGGCCCGGCCGCGCAGCGTGATCGGCAAGAACACGGTCGAGGCCATGCAGGCGGGCATCGTCTACGGGTTCGCCGGACAGGTCGACGGTGTCGTGGGCCGCATGGCCCGGGAACTGTCCGACGACCCGGACGACGTCACCGTGATCGCGACCGGCGGGCTCGCCCCGATGGTGCTCGGCGAGTCCTCCGTGATCGACGAGCACGAACCCTGGCTGACCCTGATCGGACTGCGGCTGGTCTACGAGCGCAACGTGTCCCGCATGTGACGCGGCCGCCCGTCCACGCGCGCGTGCAGCACCGCACCCGCACAGCACGCGCGCGTGGCAGCACGCGCCACCTGCGGCTCACCCGGCACCGGTCCACAACGCAGGCAGCCGTGCACGCCCGGCGCGACCTGCACAGCGCGCACGTCGTGCACGACACTCCGCGCGCCACACCGGACGCCACGTACGCGCCTTATGTCGAATTTGTCTGATTAGCGCGTATGGTCGGCCCTATGCCCACGCCATACGGAACCCGCGGCGGCATGGCGTTCGGCGCGGAGGAGCTGCGTGTGCTCCGCCGCGCCCTCGCCGTCGCCCTTCATCTCCGTCCCGCCCGCGCCGAGGACGTGCAGGACTGCCGCCGCCTCGCCGAGTCGCTCGACGAGGCGATGCGCGAGGGTGCCCGGCTGCGCGCGTTCCTGGTGGCCGATCTGGCCCGCTACCGTGACGCGCTGCCCGGCACGGCCGTCGGCTACCTCGCACTCCTCGAAGAGGCCCTCGGCGCCGGGTACCTGCCCGGTTCCGACGACCTCGCCGCCCTGGGCGCCCTGCGCGGCAACCCGGCCGCCGCGGCGCTCCTGCGCCGCTGCCGGCCCCGGCCCGCCGCCGCGGCGACGCCCGTCCCGGCGTCGTCCGCCCCGGCCCCGCACAGCCCGTCCACCCCGTCCGCGCCCGTCCCGTCGGTGCCCGCCTCCCGCGGCCCGCGCGAGCCGCTGGACGCTCTCGGGCCGCAGCGGCGCCCCAGCGGCCCCACCCGGATCCCGGGCCCGGCTCCCGTCCCCACCGTGCCCGGCGCCCGGACGGACCAGGGCGGCGGATCCGGCCAGGAGCCCGTGAAGCGGCCGGCGCCCAAGCCCGGTGAGCGTCCCGCCCCGGCGCGGCCCGCCCCCGCGCAGCCCCCACCCGCCCGGCCCGGCCCGGCGCCCGCCCCCGGGGGTGACAAGCCCGTACGCCGTCCCGTCCCCACGCCGGGTGAGGTCTTCCCGCGGCGCAAACCGGCCCCGCCCTCCCAGAACCCGCAGCAGCGGCTGACCGCGCGACTCGCCGCCGTGTAGCGGTCCGGGCCACCCCGCCCCTGTTTGTCCCGCGCTCCTGGCTACTCTGGATCCATGGACTACGTCTCCGCACTCGTTCCGCCGATCGTGATGGCCGCCTTCTTCATCGGTCTGGTCAGGGTGATCGTGAAGACCCAGGGCGGGGCCGCCAAGGCCAAGGAGGACGCGGCCGTCGACGCCGCCATGGCCTCCGCCCGCGCCGGTCAGACCGCCGCCCCCGCGGGCACCGCCTCCACCGACGCCTGACCGGGCGTACGGCCCCCGGCACGGACACCCCGCCGTGCTGCGCGCCGTACGCCCTTTTTGTTCGCATATGGCGTCATGGTGAAGGTTCGGCACGCCATTGCCCTCATCTCCCACTATGGTCTGAAGTGTGCCTCGCCCCTTGGGAGAACTCGAAGACGCGGTCATGACGCGGGTGTGGAAGTGGAACCGCCCGGTGACCGTTCGGGAAGTCCTGGAAGACCTCCAACAGGAACGGTCCATCGCCTACACCACGGTGATGACCGTTTTGGACAATCTCCATCAGAAGGGCTGGGTGCGGCGGGAAGCGGAAGGCCGTGCCTATCGATATGAGGCGGTCTCCACCCGGGCCGCCTACGCCGCCGCGCTGATGAACGAGGCCTGGTCCCAGAGCGACAACGCCGCCGCAGCTCTCGTCGCCTTCTTCGGGATGATGAGCGAGGAACAGCGGCGTGCCCTGCGGGATGCCGTACGGATCGTCGAAGGCACCCCCGAGGGCGGTACGACGGTCCTGCGCGCACAAGGCGCCCCCGCGGAAGCGGCCGAAGGCCCCGAACGGACCGAACGGGCCGAAGGAACCGGTACAACGGCGACGGCCGCCGGAGAAGTGACGGATACGGCCCGGGGCGCCGGCGTGCCCGCCTCCGATTCCGGCGACCGGAACCCCGGCTCGGCACCCCGCGGCACCGGGCGATAGCGTCCGTTCATGCCCGCAGAGCATCCCGTAGAGCGACCGGCAGCACATCCCGAAGTCCCCGCAAAAGCCATCACGGTCCGGCGGGCCCGGACCAGCGATGTCCCGGCCGTGCGCCGGCTGCTGGACGACTACGCCCGCGAGCGCATCCTGCTCGACAAAGCGACGGTCACGCTTTACGAGGACATCCAGGAGTTCTGGATCGCCGAACGGGACGACAACGCCGAGGTCGTCGGCTGCGGCGCACTGCACGTGATGTGGGAAGACCTGGCGGAAGTGCGCACCCTGGCGGTGAAGCCGGGACTCAAGGGTGCCGGTGTCGGTCACCACCTGCTGGAGAAGTTGCTGCAGACCGCGCGCTGGCTCGGCGTTCGCCGCGTTTTCTGTCTGACCTTCGAAGTCGACTTCTTCCAGAAGCACGGCTTCGTGGAGATCGGGGAGACGCCCGTCGACACGGATGTCTACGCGGAGCTGATGCGTTCCTATGACGAGGGCGTCGCGGAGTTCCTCGGTCTCGAACGGGTGAAACCGAACACCTTGGGCAACAGCCGGATGCTTCTGCATCTGTGATCGGCACAGGCGCGCGAAGAGCTGTCCGGGGGCGAGCCGGGGAAGCCGCATTCCGTCGGACCGGTCATGCCCGCGTTCCCTATGTCCGAAACGCGCACGTTTCCGGTCGGTGATGAGGGTCCGGTCTCTCCCAGGGGTTTGTGTTTTTCCCGCAAAAGCGGTTTGCTTTCCGACGTACTGCAGTACTGCATATAACAGGGGACGGCGAAACGGCGGATGCCCGACCAGCCCCGGCCCTGACGTTATCGATGAAAGGAAATCCGGTGGCACAGAAGGTTCAGGTCCTTCTTGTCGACGACCTCGACGGCGGCGAGGCGGACGAGACCGTGACGTTCGCACTGGACGGCAAGACATACGAGATCGATCTCACCACCGCCAATGCGGACAAGCTCCGCGGCCTTCTCGAGCCGTACGTCAAGAGCGGCCGGCGTACCGGTGGCCGTGCTGCGGGCGGGCGTGGAAAGGCGCGCGCGGCGGCGTCCGGCGGCAGCCAGGACACCGCGCAGATCCGCGCCTGGGCGAAGGAGAACGGCTACGAGGTCAACGACCGCGGCCGTGTCCCCGCGACCATCCGCGAGGCCTACGAGAAGGCCAACGGCTGACCGAGGCCGGCACGAGGCTTTTTCACGGCAGGGGGGCCCGAGCGGGCGCCGGCGGCCGGCCGCACGCGCGCCGCAGCCGGGTCCGGTGGCACTGCGTCGCCGCCGTGTTCACCAGCCGTACGAGATCGGGGGCACCCCCGCCGCCCCCCATCGCCGACATGGTCGGCAGCGAGGCCTCGACCTCGCGTCCCGGTACGGGGGGCCGCAGCCACTCGGCGGCCCCCTGCGGACCGGGACGGCCCTGCGGGCGCGTCCCGGGACCGGTGCCGGGCGGCGGCGGAGCGTCCATCAGCGTCCCCGCGCCGAGCCCCACCAGGTCCAGGTCCAGAGCGTCCCACTCCAGCCAGCGCAGCAGCCCCGGCAGCTCCTGAGCGCTGCCCGCGGCCACCAGCAGCCGCAACCGGTCCGCCTGCACCGCCACCGGGAACGCCGGCGCCGCCGGGCCGGACCCCAGATGGCGCAGCGCCGCCCGTCCGGCCTCCAGGGGCACGTCCAGGACGTCGAAGCGGTCGCCCACGACAAGTCGTACCGGTGCCCCGGGCACCGTCGCCCAGCCCAGTTCGTTCTCGTACCAGTGCCGTGCCCGGTCGCCGGGGTCGAGCGGCCGACGGGGAAGCGGGACCGGGAGAGGGATCGTGGAAAGGCTGCCGACCATGACAGTGCAACCTGCGGAAAGCGCCGGAGGTTACGCTGGGTCGCTCCGCGTGCGCACACCGTGCCGGGAGCGGGGGCGCGCGGAGGCGGTAAAGGGCGCAAGGTTGTTCGCCCATAGCGGAGGGAACCGGTGCGCGCCGCATGGAGTGTCAGTCCCTGCGGGTAAGACATTGCCTAGTGGGAGGGGGCGACACGCAGGCCGCACCCGGGCAGAGGAGTCTCACGTTCGCCATCGGCGTACTGGCGACTGGGGTAACTGCCTGGCCTGCGGGAACATCGTCTCGCACCATCGGGTTGGAGCAGATGTCGGCGTTCGGGGTCAGGAGGCCATCGACGGTGTCGGCAGTTGGAATGAGCGGTCCCCGCTTGCGGGACTAAGCTGCGGAAGGACAGGGAGGGGAAGTTCCCCCCACTGCCTGACCGCTCTGAGGAGCGATTAACGATGTTCGAGAGGTTCACCGACCGCGCGCGGCGGGTTGTCGTCCTGGCTCAGGAAGAAGCCCGGATGCTCAACCACAACTACATCGGCACCGAGCACATCCTCCTGGGCCTGATCCACGAGGGTGAGGGTGTCGCCGCCAAGGCCCTTGAGAGCCTCGGGATTTCGCTCGAGGCGGTCCGCCAGCAGGTGGAGGAGATCATCGGCCAGGGCCAGCAGGCCCCGTCCGGTCACATTCCCTTCACCCCCCGTGCCAAGAAGGTCCTGGAGCTGTCGCTCCGCGAGGCCCTTCAGCTGGGCCACAACTACATCGGCACGGAGCACATCCTGCTCGGCCTGATCCGTGAGGGCGAGGGCGTCGCCGCCCAGGTCCTGGTCAAGCTGGGCGCAGACCTCAACCGGGTGCGGCAGCAGGTGATCCAGCTGCTCTCCGGTTACCAGGGCAAGGAGACCGCCACCGCCGGCGGCCCTGCCGAGGGCACCCCCTCGACGTCCCTGGTCCTCGACCAGTTCGGCCGCAACCTGACGCAGGCCGCCCGCGAGTCCAAGCTCGACCCGGTCATCGGGCGCGAGAAGGAGATCGAGCGGGTCATGCAGGTGCTGTCCCGCCGCACCAAGAACAACCCGGTGCTGATCGGTGAGCCCGGCGTCGGCAAGACCGCCGTCGTCGAGGGCCTCGCCCAGGCCATCGTCAAGGGCGAGGTGCCCGAGACCCTCAAGGACAAGCACCTCTACACCCTCGACCTCGGCGCCCTGGTCGCCGGCTCCCGCTACCGCGGTGACTTCGAGGAGCGCCTGAAGAAGGTGCTCAAGGAGATCCGCACCCGCGGCGACATCATCCTGTTCATCGACGAGCTGCACACGCTGGTCGGTGCGGGTGCCGCCGAGGGCGCCATCGACGCCGCTTCGATCCTGAAGCCGATGCTGGCCCGCGGTGAGCTGCAGACCATCGGTGCCACCACCCTGGACGAGTACCGCAAGCACCTGGAGAAGGACGCGGCCCTGGAGCGCCGCTTCCAGCCCATCCAGGTCGCCGAGCCGTCCCTGCCGCACACCATCGAGATCCTCAAGGGCCTGCGCGACCGGTACGAGGCGCACCACCGTGTCTCGATCACCGACGAGGCGCTGGTCCAGGCCGCCACCCTGGCCGACCGGTACATCTCGGACCGCTTCCTGCCGGACAAGGCGATCGACCTGATCGACGAGGCGGGCTCGCGGATGCGCATCCGCCGGATGACCGCGCCGCCGGACCTGCGCGAGTTCGACGAGAAGATCGCCGGCGTCCGCCGGGACAAGGAGTCCGCGATCGACTCGCAGGACTTCGAGAAGGCCGCCTCCCTGCGCGACAAGGAGAAGCAGCTCCTGGCCGCCAAGGCCAAGCGCGAGAAGGAGTGGAAGGCCGGCGACATGGACGTCGTCGCCGAGGTCGACGGCGAGCTGATCGCCGAGGTCCTCGCCACGGCCACCGGCATCCCGGTCTTCAAGCTGACCGAGGAGGAGTCCAGCCGTCTGCTCCGCATGGAGGACGAGCTGCACAAGCGGGTCATCGGCCAGGTCGACGCCGTCAAGGCGCTGTCCAAGGCGATCCGCCGTACGCGTGCGGGTCTGAAGGACCCCAAGCGCCCCGGTGGCTCGTTCATCTTCGCCGGTCCGTCCGGTGTCGGTAAGACCGAGCTGTCCAAGGCACTGGCGGAGTTCCTCTTCGGTGACGAGGACGCGCTGATCTCCCTCGACATGTCGGAGTTCAGCGAGAAGCACACGGTCTCCCGCCTCTTCGGTTCGCCCCCCGGCTACGTGGGCTACGAGGAGGGCGGCCAGCTCACGGAGAAGGTGCGCCGCAAGCCGTTCTCGGTCGTCCTGTTCGACGAGGTCGAGAAGGCCCACCCGGACATCTTCAACTCGCTGCTGCAGATCCTGGAGGACGGTCGCCTGACCGACTCCCAGGGCCGGGTCGTGGACTTCAAGAACACGGTCATCATCATGACGACCAACCTCGGCACCCGGGACATCTCCAAGGGCTTCAACCTGGGCTTCGCGGCCTCGGGCGACACGAAGACCAACTACGAGCGCATGAAGAACAAGGTCTCGGACGAGCTGAAGCAGCACTTCCGGCCCGAGTTCCTCAACCGCGTCGACGACGTGGTCGTCTTCCCGCAGCTCACGCAGGAGGACATCCTGCGGATCGTCGACCTGATGATCGGCAAGGTGGACGAGCGCCTCAAGGACCGGGACATGGGCATCGAGCTGTCCCAGTCCGCCAAGGAGCTGCTGTCCAAGAAGGGCTACGACCCCGTTCTGGGCGCCCGGCCGCTGCGCCGGACGATCCAGCGCGAGATCGAGGACTCGCTGTCGGAGAAGATCCTCTTCGGCGAGCTGCGCCCCGGTCACATCGTGGTCGTGGACACCGAGGGCGAGGGCGACGAGAAGACCTTCACCTTCCGGGGTGAGGAGAAGTCGGCGCTGCCCGACGTCCCGCCGATCGAGCAGGCGGCCGGCGGAGCCGGTCCGAACCTGAGCAAGGACGCGTGACCCTTCGGGGCCGGGCGTGAGACGAGGGGCCGGTGCCTTCGGGCACCGGCCCCTCGCGCGTGTGCGCGGTTTCCGCAGGCGCGGTCTCCGCGTGGGGGCGGTCAGGATCGCGTGTAGGTGATCTCGGCCGACGGGAAGATCTCGGCGTGCAGGGGGTGCGGCGGAGTGTCTCCGGGCGTACGGAACGTCACGTGGCGCACGTTCGGCAGGCGCCGGGCCAGGTCACGGAGCAGAACCATGTTGTAGTGGAAGCTGACCTTGAGGTCGCGGACACCGGGAAGTTCGGGCATCGCCTCGAAGGCGTACGTGCTCGACGGCGCGCGCAGGGTCAGGCTGGTCAGAGCCGGCAGCGCGGCCACCTCGCCCCAGTCGGCGGCGGTGAGATCGGCGGGCGTGCCGAGGCTGAGAGCCGCCAGCGTCGCCCAGCCGCTCAGGCCGTGCAGGGCGCGCCGGTGCCGCAGGGCGTGGGGGCCCAGGAAGAGGTACTCCAGCGCGGCACCGGCCGGCAGGACGCGGGGGAGGCCGCCGTCGCGGGGCAGGCGCTGGTCCAGCGAGAGCCGTCGCAGCGAGTGCAGCGAGGCGAGTCCGGTCAGGTCGGCGATCCCCGCGAGGGCCAGGTCGGTGACGGGCAGCTCCGTGATCCGGTCCAGGCCGCGGGCCCGGCCGCAGCCCCTCAGCCACAGGCCGTCGAGCCCGGAGAACGGCAGCAGGGCGCCCAGGTCGTCGATCAGCGGGTTGTCGCACAGGTCGAGGAGGCGGACGTCCTCGCGCCCGGGGACGGCCGCCGCCATCAGGCCGGCCGGGTGCGCGCCCCGGAAGGTCACCCGCTGCCAGGGCCGCATCCGGGCCAGTGCCGCCCGCTGCTCGTCGGATTCGCAGGTGATCAGGAGGCCGTCGCGGTCCAGGTGGTCCAGGACCTCCGCCGCGTACTCCTCGGCGGGGAAGCGGCCCCAGGTGCCCACGAGCTGCCGCCGGACGTCGAGGTCCGGGTGGGAGCGGTAGCGGCGCAGGACCCCCAGGGCGCCCGCGGGCTCGTCCGTCCCGAGCACCGACGCCGTGATGGTGACGCCCCGCGCCTCCGCGTCGGTCAGCCCCTCGGGCCCCGGCAGCAGCTCCAGCACCAGGGGTCCCGCCTTGGCCAGCTCCTTGGCGCCCTCGGGGGTGCGCGGCGGTATCAGCGCGGCGGCCCGCGCCTCCACCTCGGCGCGCACCGCCGGTTCCAGGGCCGCCGTGTGCTCCAGGCAGGCCAGCGCCAGCAGCGTCAGCCGCGCGGTGTCCCGGGCGAGGAGCTGCCGCAGCACCGAGGCCCGTTCGCGCGGCCGGGCGTGCGCCACCGCCATCCGGACCACGTCCTCCCACTGGGTGTCGTCGGCGTGACGGGTGAGGACGTCGAGGTGGCCCTCCTCCACGGCGCAGCGCGCGCCCAGGTAGTCCTGGAAGGTGCGGTGCACGAAGTCCACGACGCCCTCGGCGGGCCGGCGCAGCAGGCCGCTGCGCAGCAGCAGGGTGCGCAGGACCGCGGCCGCGGTGCGGGGGTCGGCGGGCAGGGCGATCGACGGCAGGCAGCGCTCCACGATGCCCTCGGCGGTCTCGGCGGCCATCTCGGTGCGACCGCTGAGCACCAGCGCGTAGGCCAGGCGTTGCAGCAGCTCCAGGGAAGCCTCCTCGCCCAGTTCCACGCCGTCGGCGGTGTCCAGGCCGCGCTCGCGGTCCCGGCGGTTCAGCAGCATCGCGAGGGCGGCGTCGTACAGCTCCTTGCGGCCCGCGGGGAGGTAGCCGCGGCGCTCCCGGTGCAGTGCGCAGATCAAACCGCACATCAGGGGGTTGGTGGCCAGGCGCGCCAGGTCGCGCTGGGTGCGCAGGGAGTCGAGGAGGGCGGCCTCGTACTCCGGTGCCCGCGCGGCCTGGTGCCAGCGGCGTACGAAGGTCATGACCTCGGGGGCGCGCATCGGGGCGAGCGCCAGCTCCCGGAAGTCCGCCTGGGCCAGCCAGTCGGGTCGTACGGCCGTGGGGCGGGAGGTCAGGAGCCACTGGTTGCCGGGGTAGGCGGCGAGCAGGGCGCACAGCCAGTCGCGGGTGCGGTGGCGGTCGGCGGCCGGGATCTCGTCCAGGCCGTCCACCAGGACCAGGCCGCGGCCCGCCGCCAGGACGCGCTCGGCCCAGCCGTCCGGCGGGGTGAGCGGGCAGCCGACCGCCTTGAGGAAGTCGGCGGGGGCGGGCAGCGGGCCGGTGCGGACCAGGGTGCGCAGGGGCAGGACGTAGGGGACGCGGTCGCCGTCCCGGGCGGCGGTGACCGCCAGCCACTGCACCAGCGTGGTCTTGCCCGATCCGGCGTCGCCGCGCAGCAGGACGCGGGAGGCGGTGCGCAGCGCCTCCTCGGCGGGCAGCCGGCCGCTGTCCGCGGGTTCGTCCCCGTCGGGGGCCGGGCCGGGCGCGTCCTGCCGCGCGCCGGTCGCCTCCAGGCTGAGGTACGCCACTTCCAGGGGCCAGCGGTCGGGGGAGTCGCGCAGGTCGAGGCCGTAGATGGTGATGTGGTCGTGCCGCTGGGCGAGGTGGGGCAGGTAGCGGCGTTCGAAGGCGGTGTCGCGGGCGTCGGGGCGGGGGACGCGGGTGATGAGTTCGTCGATCCTGGCGATCAGCTCGGACTGGGCCCGGGTCTGCTCCACCAGGGTGCGGGCCACGAAGGTGGAGCGGCGGGTGAAGAACTCCAGGATCTGCAGGCAGGCCCACTCCGTGGCGCTGTCCAGGAAGTACGCGGCGTCGTCGGACAGTCCGTGCGCGGCCGGGGCGTGCCGGACCAGCAGCCGGGCCAGCTCGCGGTGACCCAGCCGTACGGCCTGCACGTCGTCCATGTCCAGCTCGCCCAGGGCGAGCAGGCGGTCGGCGAGGGCGCCGGTGACGGCGTCCTGTTCACCGGGCGGGAAGGGCGGCTCGCCCGGTGAGGTGCCCGCCTCCCGGACCAGCCGCCCGGCGAGCCTGCGCACCTCTTTCTCGCCCAGGGTGCGCTTCTCCCCGTGGAAGGACACGAGGTCCTTCATCCGCACCGGCCTGCCGACCAGTCCGGCGCCCGGGCCGTCGGTCACGAACAGCTTTCTGACCAGCGGCGCCACCAGGCTGGAAGCCAGTTTGCCGCCGAGTACCGTGGGCTCCATCCGCCGCACCCCCGTGTTGTCGCGAACGGCCGGAGCCTATGCCGTGACCGGCGGGTCAGGGCAACCGGCCGTCACGATCGGGGAATTCGAGGGTCTCCTCGGCGGGGCCGCCGCAGAGGCCGCCGGCGCTGTCGCCGATCACTCGGCAGCAACTCCACTGAGACGGGCGCCATATGAGCCCCGTCACAGGGAAGCGGGGGCCAACGGGGGTCGCCGGTGACATGGGGCACAGACGTTTCATCCCGTACTAGGACACTTAGTGGGGGACAGGAGTCAATAAATCGGACATTTCGGCATCCTGGATGGGGTGATGTGGGGGTTTTACAGGGCTTTTGTCCCAGATGGGCGAGGTGTCAAGAGATCTGAATCACTGCCCCCTGTTACTAGTTTGCGTCGTAGTGGGGGTGTTTGAGGGCAGGTGACCGGCGGGGTTACCAAGGTGTGGCCAGCCCGGCGAACCACCAGTCCGGGTGGTCCTCATGTCCCCCACCCCCAGAGGTTTCGATGTTCCAGCGCGCCACCGTCCGTTCTTCCCGTGCGACCAAGCTCCGTACCCGTGCCGCCGTCCTGGCCGCAGGCCTGGGAGTCACCGCCGCGCTGGGTGCGGGCGCCGCGTCGGCCGCCGAGATGGCGGCTCCGACCGCCACCGTCGCCAAGTCGGCGGCGGCCTGGGTCGACCCGGTGAAGAGCTACACCCTCACCGCCAGCTTCAACCAGGGCGGCAGCCACTGGATGCACAAGCACAGCGGCCAGGACTTCGCCGTGCCGGTCGGCACCGACGTCGTCGCCGCCCACGGCGGTACGGTCGTCAAGGCCGGTCCCAACGGCGGCGGCGACGGCCCCGCCTACGGCAACGCCATCGTCATCAAGCACGCCGACGGGCTCTACTCGCAGTACGCCCACCTCTCGCGCATCGACGTGAAGGTCGGTCAGGTCCTCGCCACCGGGCAGCACATAGCCAAGTCCGGCAACACCGGCAACACCACCGGTCCGCACCTGCACTTCGAGATCCGCACGACCCCGAACTACGGCTCCGCCGTCAACCCGGTCGTCTTCCTGCGCGCCCACGGCGTGAAGGTCTGAGCCCACGCCGGAGCCGGGTCGCACCCCCGGTGAAGCCAGGCTGAACGATTCTCCACCGTGCCGCCCCGCTGCGTCCGCAGCAGGGCGGCGCGGTGCTGTGCGTTCGGCCCGGCGGCGGCGTGCCGTGGTCTCGGGGGCGGCGCGGTGCCGCGTTCACGGCGGGTCGGCGCGGTGCCGGCCCTCAGTCTCCGTGGGCGCCCCGGTGGGCCTGGGTCACCAGGTCGATGGAGACCTCCAGCACGGCCTTGCGCCGTTCCTCGGGGTCGCCTTCGAGGTCCTGCATGACGAACATGCCGGCGTGCAGCGTGAACAGGGCGCTGATGCAGCGCACCTGGTCGGTCAGGCTCGCCTCCGGGTCGATGATGATGTCCCGCAGGCCGCGCATCCGGTCCTTGAAGGTGTCACCGATGCGCAGTTCCCTGACCGTCGCCTGGTTCTCCTGCATGAAGCGGAACAGCGGGGAGGCGCCGGCCAGCGCGTCGCTGTAGCGGCGGACGATCTCCTGCTTGGTCTCCAGCGTGTGCGGCTGTCCCCGGCCCCACTCGATCAGGTCCTGGATCGGCTGCGTCAGGTCCTCGAAGAGGCTGACGATGATCTCTTCCTTGGTCCTGAAGTGGTAGTAGAGCGCGGCTTTCGTGACGTCCAGGCGCTCGGCGATCTCGCGCAGGGATGTCTTCTCGTAGCCCTGCTCGGCGAAGAGTTCGAGGGCCACGTCCTGGATGCGCTGGCGGGTGTTGCCGCGGCGCTGCTGCTTGGTGCCGTCCATCGTGACGCCCATCCTCGTACTCCTCGCGCTGTCGGGAAACTTACCTGCCGGCAGGCCGGTGAAAACTTACTTGACGCCCGGCTAGTAAAGCTCTACCTTCCCGAGTGTAATGACTTGCCGGTCGGCAAGTAAGCAGGACAGGTACACCTGGGGGAGCTGGGGAACGATGGCGGACACAGCGATAGCCGAGGCGGCGGCGGGTGCCGACGCCGGAAAACAGCCGAAGAGCGTGCGGGTCGTCCTGCTCGCCCTCATGATCGCCATGATGCTCGCGATGCTGGACAACATGATCGTGGGCACCGCGATGCCGACGATCGTCGGCGAGCTGGGCGGCCTCCAGCACCTCTCCTGGGTGGTGACCGCCTATACGCTCGCCACCGCCGCGGCCACCCCGCTGTGGGGCAAGCTCGGCGACATGTACGGCCGCAAGGGCGCCTTCATGACGTCCATCGTGCTCTTCCTGGTCGGGTCCGCGCTGAGCGGCATGGCCCAGGACATGGGGCAGCTGATCGGCTTCCGTGCCCTGCAGGGCCTGGGCGCCGGCGGTCTGATGGTCGGCGTGATGGCCATCATCGGTGACCTGATCCCGCCCCGGGAGCGCGGCAAGTACCAGGGCATGATGGCCGGCGTCATGGCGCTGGCGATGATCGGCGGCCCGCTGGTCGGCGGCACCATCACCGACAACTGGGGATGGCGCTGGGCCTTCTACATCAACCTGCCGCTCGGCGCCGTGGCGCTCGTCGCGGTCAGCGCCGTGCTGCACCTGCCGAAGAAGCGCTCCCAGGCGCGCGTCGACTACCTGGGCGCCGCGCTGCTCACCCTCGGCATCAGCTCCATCGTGCTCGTCACCACCTGGGGCGGCTCGGAGTACGCGTGGACGTCCGCGCGGATCATGGAGCTGACCGCGATCGGCGTGGTCGCGCTCGTCGGGTTCGTGTTCTGGCAGACCAGGGCCGCGGAGCCGATCGTGCCGCTGCACATCTTCCGCAGCCGCAACTTCACCCTGATGTCGGTCATCGGTTTCATCACCGGCTTCGTGATGTTCGGCGCGGTGCTCTTCCTGCCGCTGTACCAGCAGTCGGTCCAGGGCGCCTCCGCGACCAACTCCGGTCTGCTGCTGCTGCCCATGCTCGGCGCGATGCTGGTCGTGTCGATGATCGCGGGCCGGGTCACCACCAACAGCGGCCGGTACAAGGTCTTCCCGGTGGTCGGCAGCATCCTCATGGTCGTCGGTCTGTACCTGCTGTCCCTGATGGACACCGGGACCACCCGGCTCACCTCCGGCCTGTACATGGCCGTTCTCGGCGCGGGCATGGGCTGCCTGATGCAGATCACCATGCTGGTCGCGCAGAACAGCGTGCAGATGAAGGACATGGGCGTGGCCTCCTCGTCCACCACCCTCTTCCGTACGCTCGGCTCGTCCTTCGGCGTGGCGATCATGGGTGCGCTGTTCAACAACCGGGTCCAGGACGTCATGGCCGAGCGGGCCGGCGCGTCGGGCTCCAAGATGACCGAGAAGTCCGCGCAGCTGGACGCCGCGAGCCTGGCCAAGCTCCCGGCCGCCGCCCGTGAGGCCTACCAGCACGCGGTGTCCGCCGGTACGCACTCGGCGTTCCTGCTCGGCGCGGTGGTGGGCATCGTCGCCCTGGTCGCCGCGGTGTTCGTCAAGGAGGTGCCCCTCAAGGGCGCCGGTCCGGCCACGGCGAAGGCCGACGAAGAGGGCAAGGCGGGGGCCGAGGGCCTCGCGGAAGCGATCTGATCCCGCCGCCGCGGCGCACGCACCGTACGCACGGCAGGCACGCGCCGTAGGCACGGCACGCACGACACGAAGGCCCCCGGCTGCCGCCGGGGGCCTTCGCCGTGGGGACATTCAGGCCGGCAGGGTCGGGTAGCTGCCCGTGCTGGTCGGCGCGTGTTCGGGGAGCCACAGCACGGCGACCGCGCCCTCGGCCGGGACGTGTTCCGGGGCGCCCGCGGGACGGACGTTGCGGAAGGTCAGCCGGGCGCCCAGGACGCGGGCCTGCCCGGCGGCGATGGTCAGGCCGAGCCCGTGACCGCGGCCGGCGCGGTCCGCGCTGCCGGTGCGGAAGCGGCTCGGCCCCTCGGCGAGCAGCGCCTCCGGGAAACCGGGGCCGTGGTCCCGTACCCGGATGACCCGGCCCTCCACGGTCACCTGGATCGGCGGCCTCCCGTGCCGGGCGGCGTTGGTGATCAGGTTGAACAGCACCCGCTCCAGGCGCCGCGGGTCGGTGGTGACCATCGACTCGTGCACCACCCGCACCTCGACGTCCGGGTCCTTGGCCGCCACCCGCCGGGCGACGAACTCGCCGAGCAGGATGTCCTGGAGTTCGGCCCGCTCGGAGGCGCCGTCGAGCCGGGCGACCTCCAGGACGTCCTCCACCAGGGTGCGCATCGCCTTCGCGCGGTCCAGGACCAGTTCCGTGGGGCGGCCCGGCGGCAGCAGCTCGGCCGCCGTCAGCAGCCCGGTCACCGGGGTGCGCAGCTCGTGCGCGATGTCCGCGGTGACCCGCCGCTCGGCCTCCAGCCGCTGCTGGAGCGCGTCCGCCATCGCGTCCACCGCGCGCGCGAGATCGTCGGTCTCGTCGCGTACGACACCGCCGATGGCGTCCCGGACCCGGACGTCCGGCTCACCGTTGGCGACCCGGTTCGCGGCGGCGGCGGCCTTGCGGAGCCGGCGCGAGAGCTGGCCGCCGATGAGCACTCCCAGCGCGCTGCCCCCGAGGACGACCGCGATGGAGCCGATGACCAGGGCCTGGTCGAGGTCTCTGAGGATGTTCGCGCTGCGGTCCGTGAAGTGGGTGTGCACGGAGAGCACGTGACCGCCCTTGATCGGCATGGCCGCCCAGATGTCCGGCACCCCGCCCCGGTGGTCGGTGACGTACGTGGCCCGCCGGCCCTCCCGGATCTTCTGCTGCAGCGCGGGCGGCAGCAGCGGATCGTCGATCTTGATGATCGAGGAGGTCGGCCGGTGACCGGGCCGCTCGTACAGCGGCTGGGCGTACACGAGCCGCGAGTCGGCGAGGTCGCGCGCGTTGTCCAGCATCGACACCCGCGCGGCGTTGTGCACCACCAGGCTCAGCGCGACGGCGATCAGCGCACCCACCAGGGCGATGGCCGCGCTGAGCTTCCACCGCAGGCCCGTACGGATGTCCGCGTTCTCCAGGCGCCCGGGGAGCAGGCGCCGCGTGTTCCCCCGCATGTGTGCCCCGCTCAGGCCTTCAGTTTGTAGCCGAAGCCGCGGACCGTCTCGATGCGGTCCTGGCCGATCTTGGCGCGCAGCCGCTGCACATGGACGTCCACGACCCGGGTGTCGCCGCCCCAGCCGTAGTCCCACACCCGTTCCAGGAGCTTGTCGCGGGACAGCACCGTGCCCGGCGCGGAGGAGAACTCCAGGAGCAGCCGCATCTCGGTCGGGGTGAGGCCCACCGGCCGTCCGGCCCGGCGCACCTCCATGCCCTCGGTGTCGACCTCCAGCTCACCGAAGGTCAGCACCGCGCCGTCCGCCCCCGCGGGACCCGCCTCGGACCGGTCGCCGCCGGCGTGCCCGAAGCGGCGCAGCACCGCGCGGATCCGGGCGACGAGGACGGCACCGTCGAACGGCTTGGTCACGTAGTCGTCGGCGCCCGCCTCCAGGCCGAGGACGACGTCGATGGAGTCCGCGCGCGCCGACAGCATGATCACCGGGACCGTCGACTCGTCGCGGATACGGCGGCACAGGCTGACGCCGTCGAGGCCGGGGACCATGACGTCCAGCAGCGCGATGTCGGGCCGCCGCGCCCGGAACGCCTCCAGGCCGGACAGCCCGTCGGGCATCGCCGTGACCGCGAAGCCGTCCCGCTCCAGGGCGAGCTGGGTGGCCTCGCGGATGACATCGTCGTCCTCGACGAACAGGACGTGGGTCTGGTCTGCCATCCCTGTGCTCTCAGTCCTCGTGTGCTCAGGTGGTGCGCCCCTCGGGGGACGCGCCTGACGGGTGGTGCGGGCCGCGTGCCGCGTTCCTCGGTGCGCCGGCCCGCCGTCGGACACGGCGCCGGCCTGCGGCCTGCCGGCCGGTGGTCCGCCGGTGGCGTGCCCGCCGGTGGGGTGGTGCGTCCGTCCGTCGCCTACCCGGCCGGTGCCGTGTACACCAGGGGTTCGGACCGGCGGGCCCGAACGGTTCACGCCGCCGGGAGGACCCGGCCGGTCAGTTGGCCGGTTCCGGTTCCGGCTCCGAAGGCGCCGCCGTTCCCCCGCCGACGGCCTTGCTGTACTCGTTGCGCGTGCTGAACGCCTTGGCGAACCGGCTGCCGGACCAGCGGTAGGTGATGACGTCCTCACCGGAGGGGTTCGAGACCGGATCACCCCTCTCGTACACCTGTTTGGTGACGACGAGGTCCCCGCGGTCGATCTCGGCGTACACCGGGGGCTCCTCGGCCGCGAACACGTTCTCGTACCGGTCGCCCCGCTCCCGGTACACGTACGCGCCGAGGCCCACCGCGTCTCCGCAGGTCAGCACGTTGATGACGATGTCGTCCGCGGAATTGCCGGTCAGCTTGCCGTACGACACGTCCACAGGGTACTCGTCGGCGACACACGGCTTGAGCCCGCGCTTGACCGTGGCCGAGACCTTCGGGTCGTCCTTGACCAGCCGGACCGCGTCCACCGGCCGGGGCGTGTCGCTGGGGCTGGGGGACGGTGCGGCCGGGGTCCCCGCCACCGAGCTGGCGTCGGCGGGCCCCTCGTCGCGGGCGCCGGTGCCGCCCGTGCCGCAGGCGGACACCAAAAGGGCGAGGGCGGCGAGCCCGGCCACCGCCGTACTCACCGCCTGGAAGGTCCCTCGGGCCCCGCTGGGCTCAGGGCCCACACCAGCCCTGCCGGTCAGGCCGCGCAACGCTCCCGCTCCTCACGCTCCAGCGCGCGTGCGTCCAGATCGCGGGCCTCCAGCTCCTCGCGGAGCCGGGCGAGCGCCCGGTGCAGCGTGCTCTTGACCGTTCCCGCGGACATGCCGAGTGCCGCGGCGGTCTCTTCGGTGGACATCTGCTCCCAGTGTCGCAGCACGACGACGCTGCGCTGCTTGGGAGCCAGAACTTTCATGATGTCCATGAGCAGCGCACGGTCGGCGTGCTGTTCGGTGGAGTCGTCGACGCAGGCGTCCGGGAGCTGCTCGGTCGGGACCTCCTCCAGCTTCCGGGCCCGCCACCACTCGGTCCGCGTGTTGATCATGACCCGGCGCAGGTAGGCGTCCGCGAGCCGCTTGTCGGCGATGCCGTCCCAGCGGCCGTACGTCCGTACCAGCGCGGTCTGGAGCAGGTCCTGGGCGTCGACCGGGTCCGGCACCAGCCGGCGTGCGCTGCGCAGCAGCGCGTCCTGCCGGGTACGCACGTACTCCTCGAACTCGAGCACCTCACCCTGCGCCATGATCAACCGCCTCCGCTCCCCGTTTTCCGGCCTGTGTGCGCCGGACCCCGAGCCTGTGTGCGAGCGGACTGTGGTCGGCAGCCGCCCGGTGCCCGTCGGGCACGGAAATGAAGGTACGGACGGGTTGTCACGGCGCTGTGCGAAGCAGCCTGCGGCTAGCCCTCGGCTGTGCGTCGGTTGTGTAACGGACGACGGAACGGGGTAAGGGAGTGCTCCGATTGGTCCTGGTATAGGGGGATTTGCCCATCAGGAGGGCGCGCGGGTCTGTGACACAGAGGCCCGCGACGCCCCCTGGGACCGTGATCCGGCTGTGAAGTGACGGTGGGTCAGGTCAGCGGCAGCCGGTACAGGCCGCCCGGCAGCGGCTCCACCAGACCGTCCGCGACGAGTCCGTCCAGGGCGCGCGCCCGCTGGACCGGCTCGTGCCAGACCCGGTCGAGCACCGCCTGCGGCACCGGCGTGTGCGCCTCCCGCAGCACGGCGAGCAGCTTGCCCCGCACCTGGCGGTCCGTACCGGCGTACGTCTGGCCGCGGCGCGGCGGGCCGTCGTGCTCCGGCTTGCCCGCCAGCCGCCACGCGCAGTGCGTGGCGATCGGGCAGCGGTGGCACGACTCGTTCTTCGCCGTGCACACCAGCGCGCCCAGCTCCATCGAGGCGGCGGCCCAGCGGGCGGCGGTCCGCTCGTCCTCGGGCAGCAGGGTGCGCGCCAGCCTGCGTTCGGCCGCGGTGGTCGCGTTCGGCGGGTACTGCACCCCGGTGACCGCGCGGGCCAGGACCCGGCGGACGTTGGTGTCCAGTACGGCGTGCCGCTGCCCGTACGCGAACGACGCGACCGCCGCCGCCGTGTACTCCCCGATACCGGGCAGGGCCAGCAACTGCGCGTGCTCGGTGGGTACGTCGCCGCCGTGCCGTTCCGTTATGGCGACCGCGGCGCCGTGCAGCCGCAGCGCGCGGCGCGGGTAGCCGAGCCGGCCCCAGGCGCGCACCGCCTCGCCGGGCGCCTCCTTGGCGAGGTCGGCGGGGCGCGGCCAGCGCTCCAGCCACTGTTCGTAGACGGGGAGCACCCGGCTCACCGGCGTCTGCTGGAGCATGAACTCGCTGACCATCACGCCCCAGGCGCCGGCGTCGGCGCGCCGCCAGGGCAGGTCGCGGGCGTTGCCGTCGAACCAGCTGATGACCTGGGTGTGCAGGGTCTCTCCGAGCCGCGGGGCGGCGGCGGGTTCCGCGGCGGACTCGGGACCGGCGTCGGTGATCACCGGGGCGGTGGGGGCGTCGACGATCGCGGTGGCAACGGTGGTGGCGGGGGCGGTGACCGTGGCAGCGGTGGCGGCCGTGACGGGCTGTGCGGTGGCGGGGGCCGCTTCCGCGGGTCCGGTGACGGTGGCCGTGCCGGTGGGTGCGCTGGTGGTCGGGGTGGGGGCGGCGGGGGCGGTGTCGGTCCCGGCCGCGGTCTCGGGTGGGGTTGCCGGGGCTGTGGGGCTGCTGTGTGGGGGCAGTGTGGGCGCAGTCATGACGTTTCCGATCCTGCCACGTGGCGGCGGACACGCGTGTGACCCGGCGCGGGCCGTTTCGTCACCGACCGTCGCCGCACCGTCACCGGCTCGGCAAGGCGGGCCGGTGACAAGGCGGTTGCCGGAATGATGATCCGGAAAAGTTGTGACCGGCGCGGCGGGTGGGACAGGGGAAGGCCACGATCTCTCGTACAGTTTGGGCGTGGGATCTCTGCGCAATCCGGTCGGGCCGCTTCCCTCCTCCATCTACTGGCGACGGAGGGTCGTACTGCTGTCCGTGGTCGCCCTGTTGGCCCTGCTGGGCCTCTGGATCGCCACCTCGGGCGGCGGCGGGGGACACAAGGACACCGGTGGCGCGGCGGGCGGCAAGAACCCCACCCCCTCCACCATCGGACCCGGTCCCTCCGAGTCGGGTCCCGCGATCAGCCAACACCCCGGCGGGCGCGACGAGTCCACCGGCGGATCCGGTGATGCGGGTTCCCCGGCGAGCGGCGGCGGCAGCGGGAGCACCGGCAGCGGCGGCCCCGGCACGGGAGGTTCCGGTGCGTCCTCCGGCGGGTCCGCCGGCGGTTCGGACGACGGCGCCAAGGGCGGCGGCGCGGGCGGCGGCGGCACGGGTGCGGTGCTGCCGGCCGGGAGCACGCTGCCCAACTGCACGTCCTCGGCGGTCAAGTTGAGCCTGCGCAGCGTGCGCAACACCTACGCTCCCACCGAGACGCCCACCTTCGAACTGATCGCGAAGAACTCCGCCGGCACCGACTGCAAGGCCGACCTCGGTCCGAAGACCGCGGTGGTGACGGTCACGCAGGCCGGCAGCAGCGACACCTACTGGTCGTCGGCCGACTGCCCGAAGACCGCGGGGAGCCTGCTGTACCGGGTGCCGGGCGGCAGCGGCATCACCTCCACCGTGCGCTGGGACCGCAGGCCCAGCGCGCCCGGGTGCGCGACCCCGCCCGCCGGTTCCGCCGCGGTGGGCAAGACGTACCTGGTGGAGGCGACGGTGCCGGGGTACGGGAAGCTGCAGACGTCGTTCGTGCTGTCGGCGGACTGAGCGAGCGCCCACGGGCCGACGCGGCCGAGCGGCCCGCACCGCGCTCCGGTACCTGCCGCAGGGTGCGCACGGCCCGCGAACGTACCGTTCCCGGAGCCGGCCGAGCCGGCTCCCGCGGCCCACTACTCCCGGGGACGCGCTCTCCCCGAGGGAGGCGCCGCTCGCGGGGACGCTCTGCCGACGGGACGCCTAGACGTACCGCTCCAGGATCGACGACTCCGCGAGCCGCGACAGGCCCTCGCGGACGCTGCGCGCGCGGGCCTCGCCCACGCCGTCCACCGTCTGGAGGTCGTCGACGCTGGCCGCGAGCAGCTTCTGCAGGCCACCGAAGTGCTCGACCAGGCGGTCGATGATGGCGCCGGGCAGCCGCGGCACCTTGGCCAGCAGCCGGAAGCCGCGCGGCGAGACCGCGGAGTCGAGGGTCTCCGGCGAGCCGGTGTAACCGAGGGCGCGCGCGACCGTGGACATCTCCAGCAGCTCGGCGTGGGAGAGCTTGTCGAGTTCCACGAGGGCTTCGTCGACCGTGCGGGAACGCTTGGCCGTGGGCTCGGGGACGTAGTCCCGCACGACCAGCTCGCGCTCGGGCTCCACGCCCGCGATCAGCTCGTCCAGCTGGAGTGCCAGCAGGCGCCCGTCGGTGCCCAGCTCCACCACGTACTCGGCGATCTCGGTGGCGATCCGGCGGACCATCTCCAGGCGCTGCGACACCGCCGAGACGTCCCGGACCGTGACCAGGTCCTCGATCTCCAGCGCGGACAGGGTGCCCGCGACCTCGTCCAGGCGGAGCTTGTAGCGCTCCAGTGTCGCCAGGGCCTGGTTGGCACGGGAGAGGATCGCCGCGGAGTCCTCCAGGACGCGGCGCTGACCGTCGACGTACAGGGCGATCAGGCGCATCGACTGGGAGACCGAGACCACCGGGAAGCCGACCTGCTTGCTGACCCGGTCCGCCGTGCGGTGCCGGGTGCCGGTCTCCTCGGTCGGGATCGTCGGGTCCGGGACGAGCTGCACGCCCGCCCGCAGGATCTTCGACAGGTCCGAGGAGAGCACGATGCCGCCGTCCAGCTTGCACAGCTCCCGCAGCCGCGTCGCCGTGAACTCGACGTCCAGGACGAAGCCGCCCGTGCACATCGTCTCCACGGTCTTGTCGGAGCCCAGCACGATCAGGCCGCCGGTGTTCCCGCGGAGCACCCGCTCCAGCCCGTCCCGCAGGGCCGTGCCGGGTGCCACGGCGCTCAGGGAGGCGCGCATCAGGCCATCGGCGCCGGAACTCCCACCGGATTTTCCGGGAGCTGCTGCCCGGTCGTTGGCTGCCACTGCACTCCTCCGGTCGCAGGTTCTTCTGGCGCTCCCGTTTCGCACACTCGGTTCGTACGGACGGGCGGGACCAGCGCAAAGTCTACCGGCGGTCCTCCTGCTCCCGTGGGGCCTCCCGGCGACGCGAGCGCGGCAGGACCCGCAGCGCGTCCCCCATGTCGGCCACTTCCAGGACCTTCATCCCGGGCGGCACCTTGCCCGGGTCGCCCGGCACCAGGGCGTGCGTGAAGCCCAGGCGGTGCGCCTCCGAGAGCCGGCGCTGCACGCCCGTGACCCGTCTGACCTCACCGGCCAGGCCCACCTCGCCGATCGCGACGAGGTTCTTCGGCAAGGGGGTGTCGCTCGCCGCCGAGGCCAGCGCGAGCGCGATGGCGAGGTCGGCGGCGGGCTCGGACAGCTTCACCCCGCCGACCGTCGCCGAGTAGATGTCCCGCTTGCCCAGCGCGCTGATCCGGCCGCGCTGCTCCAGCACGGCCAGCATCATCGACACCCGGGAGGTCTCCAGGCCCGACGTCGTCCGCCGCGGGGAGGGGATCTGGGAGTCCACGGTCAGTGCCTGGACCTCGGCGACCAGCGGGCGGCGGCCCTCCAGGGTCACGGTCAGGCAGGTGCCGGGCACCGGCTCGGCGCGGCGGGTCAGGAACAGGCCGCTGGGGTCGGCCAGGCCCGTGATCCCCTCGTCGTGCAGCTCGAAGCAGCCGACCTCGTCGGTGGCGCCGTAGCGGTTCTTGACGCCGCGGACCAGGCGCAGGCGCGCGTGCCGGTCGCCCTCGAAGTGCAGCACCACGTCCACCAGGTGCTCCAGCAGGCGCGGGCCCGCGATGGCACCGTCCTTGGTGACATGGCCCACCAGCAGTGTGGACATGCCGCGCTCCTTGGAGGCGCGGATCAGCGCGCCGGCCACCTCCCGGACCTGCGCCATGCCGCCGGGCGCGCCGTCGATCTCGGGGGACGCCACCGTCTGCACCGAGTCGAGGATCAGCAGGGAGGGCTTCACCGCGTCCAAGTGGCCGAGCACGGCGGCCAGATCGGTCTCGGCAGCGAGATAGAGGTGGTCGTCGAGGGCGCCGATGCGGTCGGCACGCAGCCGGACCTGGCTCGCGGACTCCTCGCCCGTCACATACAGCGTGCGGTGCTCGTCGCTCGCGGCCTTGGCCGCCACGTCCAGCAGCAGTGTGGACTTGCCGACGCCGGGCTCACCGGCGAGCAGCACGACGGCACCGGGGACCAGCCCGCCGCCCAGCACCCGGTCCAGCTCGGGCACACCGGTGGAGCGGGCGGTGGCCTGGCGCCCGTCGACCTGGCCGATGGGCAGGGCCGAGTTGGTGACCCGGCCCGGTGCCGTCGTACGGACGGCGGGCGTGCCGTACTCCTCGACCGTGCCCCAGGCCTGGCACTCCGGGCAGCGGCCGAGCCACTTCGCCGTCTGCCAGCCGCATTCGGTGCAGCGGTAGGACGGGCGGTCCTTGGTGGTCTTCGTACGGGCAGCCATGACGAAACCGTAACCGCCGCCACTGACAGCGCCGCCCGCACGGCCCGCTCACCGCGGGAGCAGACGCGGGCCCGGGGACCGCTCAGGGGACCGAACGGGGTCGAACGCGCCCGCACGAAGGAGGGAACGGGCCGCCCCCGTCCCCGTATGAGGGATCGTTTCACCCGTACGGATTAAAAGTGCGCAACAGGGAAGAACGGACGAACCTCCGCCGCCTACGGTCGCACAGGTGATGAGCACCAGTCCGCAGACCTCGACCCGTACGAACCGTACGACGCGTACGACCGGTGAGCACCGGCCGCACCACGAGGCGCGCGACCGCGCTGCCGCGCGCACCCTGGCGCAGCATCCGCCCGCCGCCTACGAGCCCCACCTCGACGGCCTGTTCACCTACTGCCTGTCCGTGCTGTGCGACCACGACGCGGCGACCACCGCCCTCGGTGACGCCCTCGCGTTCGCCGAGCGGCGGGCGCCGCGCGTGCCGCAGAGCGCGGGGGAGCACAGGGCCTGGCTGTACGCGCTGGCCCGCTGGGCCTGTCTGCGCGCGCTGGCCGAGGCCAGGCAGAAACGTCAGGCCACGCACGCGGCCGGACGTCACGGAGGACCCCGGCGGAGCCCGGAGCGGGCCGCCGCCCCGCCCGTGCCCGAGGACGTCCAGGAGCGGCGGCGCCGCGAACTCGCCCTGCTGGCCTGGCCGGAGGCCGCCGGCACCACCCCCGAGCAGCGCGAGGCGCTCGAACTCGCCGTCCGCCACCACCTCACCGCCCACGAGGTCGCCGCCGTGCTCGGCATGAACCTCACGGCCGCCCGGGAACTGCTCGCCGCGGCCGCCTGCGAGGTGGAGCGCACCCGCGCGGCGCTCGCCGTCGCCGAGGCGGGCGGCTGCCCGGGCGTGGCCGCCCTCACCGGCGACAGCCGGTTCGTGCTCGGCACGGCGCTGCGCCGCGAACTCGTCCGGCACGTCGACGACTGCCCGCGCTGCCGCCGCACCGCCGAGCGCGCGCATCCCGCCCGCTGGCCCGGCGCCTGCGTCACCCCCGCGGAACTGCCCGTCCTGCCGGCCCCCCGCACGGCACTGGGCCTGGCCATGGCGCACCACTCGCGCGCGCGGGGCACCGCTCCGCGCCTCGACCGGCGGGGATTCCCGATGGACCCCAAGGACCGCGCCGCCCGCAGGGACCGGCTGCGCGCGCGTGCCGTCACGACGACGGTGGTCGCCACCGTGGTCGCCGCTCCGGTGCTCGCCCTGTGGGCCGCCTACCGCGGCACCCCGACCGGCGAGGGCGGGGGCGGCCCCTCCGCCACCGCGCGCGAGGACCACGACTCCGGCGCCCTCGTCGGCGAGGACACCGGCGGCTACCCCGGCACCGACGCCGGTACGGGCCGGGGGCCCGGTGCCCGTATCGGCCAGGGCCCACGGCCGGACGTCTCGGTGGAGGTCCTCGGTGTCGCGGGGGCCGGGCGTCAGGACGCCCGGCTGACCGTGACCGCCACGGGCACCGGCGACACCACCCTCGTCACCCTCACCGCGTCCGGCTCCGCACCCGTGCGCTGGTCCGCGTCCACCCGGGCGTCCTGGCTCTACTTCAGCCGCTCCGCGGGAACCCTGGAGCCCGGCGAGTCGGTGACGGTCAGGGTGTACGTCGACCACCTGCACGAGCCGTCCGGTCCCTGGAGCGCGCGCGTGGCGATCGCACCGGCGGGAGCGGTGGTCTCCATCGACGGCCTCGGCGGTGCGCCCAGCCCGTCCGTGCCCCGTCCTCCGCGTCCAGCGGACCCGACACCGACCGACGACCCCCGCAGCCCCACCCCGACTCCCACCGGCGGCTCCACGGATCCCTCCGGCCCGCCGACCGGCCCGCCGCCGTCCACCGACCCGACCCCGACGCCCACCGGCACGCCGTCCCCGTCCGACCCGGGCGGCTCGCCCCCGCCCGCGGACGGCAGTGGCACACCGAGCCCGGCGGGAAGCTAGGTGTGTTGTTCGGATCATGCCGCGTCCGCGGCGTTTCCGGCCCGATCCCGACGAAAGACCCTGGGCCGTTCCGCGGGGCCGGAAGCCCGGCGGGGCGGTGCTGCCGCCTCCCGGAGGGCCGGGCCGGGGCTGGGCCGGCCGGATCCGCCTGCCCCGGCGCGTAGGACCGGCCCGGCTCAGGTGCCGGATCCGTCAGCCCAGGTCCACCGGAACCTCCGGCCCCGGCTCACCGGAACCTCCGGATCCGTCAGCCCCGCTTCACCGGACCCGCCGGATCGGCAGGGTGCGCGGCGAGCAGCGGCAGTCCCGAGGCGAGGCGTTCCTCGCACAGCTCGACCAGCCGGTCGTAGCCCGCCTTGCCCATCAGCTCGGTCAGCTCGGCCCGGTAGGAGACGTACACCGGCTCGCCCGCGCCGTGCGCCGACGTGGCCGACGTGCACCACCAGTGCAGGTCGTGGCCGCCCGGGCCCCAGCCCCGGCGGTCGTACTCGCCGATCGAGACCTGGAGCACCCGGGTGTCGTCGGGGCGGTCGATCCACTCGAAGGTCCGCCGGATCGGCAGCTGCCAGCACACGTCCGGCTTGGTCTCCAGCGGCTCGCGGCCCTCCCTGAGCGCCAGGATGTGCAGCGAGCAGCCCATGCCGCCGGCGAACCCGGGACGGTTCTGGAAGATGCAGGAGCCCTGGAAGGGGCGGGTCTGCCGCGACCCCTCCTCGTCCTCGGACACCCAGCCGTTCTCCGTGCCCTCGGCGTGGTTCTGCCAGATGTCAGGAGTGAGCCTGGCCACGTGCCCGGCCACCCGCTGCTCGTCGTCCTCGTCGGAGAAGTGCGCGCCCAGCGTGCAGCACCCGTCGTCCGCGCGGCCCGCCTGGATGCCCTGGCAGCCGCTGCCGAAGACGCAGCTCCAGCGGGAGGTCAGCCAGGTCAGATCGCAGCGGAAGACCTGCTCGTCGTCCGCCGGGTCGGGGAACTCCACCCACGCGCGCGCGAAGTCGAGTCCCTTCTCGTCCGGCTCGGGCACGGGGCCCGCCGATTTACCGGTCTTCGCCTTCTTCGTCTTTGGCACGCGTCCAGGGTAAGTCGCCGGGCCCGGCGCCGAGCGGCCGCCGGGCCCGTGCCGGTCCCGCCCCGGTGGCAGTAGCGTTCCGTACATGAGACTCGGTGTCCTCGACGTGGGTTCGAACACGGTGCATCTGCTGGTGGTCGACGCGCACCCCGGTGCCCGCCCGCTGCCCGCCCACTCGCACAAGGTGGAACTGCGGCTGGCCCAACTCCTCGACGAGGACGGAGCGATCGGTTCCGAGGGGGTCGAGCGGCTGATCGCCGTGGTCCGGGACGCGATCCAGGCCGCCGAGGACAAGGGCGTCGAGGACCTGCTCCCGTTCGCGACCTCCGCCGTGCGCGAGGCCGGCAACGCCGACGACGTCCTCGCGCGCGTGCAGGCCGGGACGGGCGTCCGGCTCCAGGTGCTCAGCGGGGCGGAGGAGGCCCGTCTCACCTTCCTCGCCGCCCGCCGCTGGTTCGGCTGGTCCGCCGGGAAACTGCTCGTCCTGGACATCGGCGGCGGTTCTCTGGAGATCGCCTACGGCATCGACGAGGAGCCCGACGCCGCCGTGTCGCTGCCGCTAGGCGCGGGCCGGCTCACCGCGGGCTGGCTGCCGGGCGATCCGCCCGACCCGCAGGACGTCAGGGCACTGCGCCGCCACGTCCGGGCGGAGATCGCGCGGACCGTGGGCGAGTTCAGCCGCTTCGGGGCCCCCGATCACGTGGTCGCCACCTCCAAGACGTTCCGGCAGCTCGCCCGCATCGCCGGGGCCGCGCGCTCCGCCGAGGGCCTGTACGTGCAGCGCGAGCTGAAGCGCGAGTCCCTGGAGGCGTGGGTGCCGCGCCTCGCCGCGATGACGGCCGGGGAGCGCGCCGAGCTGCCGGGTGTCTCCGACGGCCGCGCGAGCCAGCTGCTGGCCGGTGCGCTGGTCGCCGAGGGCGCGATGGACCTCTTCGGCGTGGAGCGCCTGGAGATCTGCCCCTGGGCCCTGCGCGAGGGCGTGATCCTGCGGCGCCTGGACCACATGGGCTCGGCATAGGGCCTCGCGTCCGGACGACGCGTACGAGGGGCACGGGCACGGCCTGGAACCGGTCACGGTGAGCGGGCTCACGCCGTGAGTGCCCGAGCACCCCGTAACCTGTCACTCGTGGTGGAACCCGTCGTGCGCATCCCGGATGCGAAGGTCGCCCTGTCGACGGCCTCCGTGTATCCGGAGTCGACGGCGACGGCCTTCGAGATCGCCGCGCGCCTCGGTTACGACGGCGTCGAGGTCATGGTCTGGACCGACCCCGTCAGCCAGGACATCGACGCGCTGCGCAGGCTCAGCGACTACCACGGGATACCGATCCTGGCCGTGCACGCCCCCTGTCTGCTGATCACCCAGCGGGTGTGGTCCACCGACCCCTGGGTCAAGCTCCAGCGCGCCCGTGCGGCGGCGGAGCGGCTCGGCGCGAGCACGGTCGTCGTGCACCCGCCGTTCCGCTGGCAGCGCCAGTACGCCCGCGACTTCGTCAACGGAATCTGGCGGATGGCGGACGAGACGGATGTGCGGTTCGCCGTGGAGAACATGTACCCCTGGCGCTACCGGGACCGCGAGATGCTCGCCTACGCCCCCGACTGGGACGTCACCAAGGACGACTACCGGCACTTCACGATCGATCTCAGCCACGCGGCGACGGCCCGTACCGACGCGCTCCAGATGGTCGACCGCATGGGCGACCGCCTCGGTCACGTCCACCTCGCCGACGGCAAGGGCTCGGCGAAGGACGAGCACCTGGTGCCCGGCCGCGGCGGACAGCCCTGCGCCGAGCTGCTGGAACGCCTGGCCGGCTCCGGTTTCGACGGCCATGTCGTCATCGAGGTCAACACCCGACGTGCCATGTCCGGCGCCGAGCGGGAGGCCGACCTCGCCGAGGCCCTGGCCTTCACCCGGCTCCACCTGGCGTCGACGGCGGGCCTGCCCCGCCGCTGACGCCCCGCCCCCGGCACCCCCTCGCCGACACCCCCCGCGCCCGAGCGCACCGGCCGGCGCACGCCCTCCCGGGCGCGCCGCGCCGCACCCCCGAACCCCCCGCGAGCCCGCCGTCACCCCGAGACGCCCGTCCCGCATGACGGACACCGCGTCCCGCCCCCTGGATGACCGGCGTACGCTCGACACAGTCAGAACTCTCCGAAGGAGCGAGCGACGATGCCCGAGCTGAGGTCCCGCACAGTCACCCACGGCCGCAACATGGCGGGCGCCCGCGCCCTTATGCGCGCCTCCGGTGTACCCGGCGCGGACATCGGCCGGAAGCCGATCATCGCGATCGCCAACAGCTTCACCGAGTTCGTGCCCGGCCACACGCACCTGGCGCCGGTCGGCCGGATCGTCAGCGAGGCGGTCCGCGAGGCGGGCGGCATCCCGCGCGAGTTCAACACCATCGCCGTCGACGACGGCATCGCGATGGGCCACGGCGGCATGCTGTACTCGCTGCCCTCGCGCGACCTGATCGCCGACAGCGTGGAGTACATGGCCGAGGCGCACTGCGCGGACGCCCTGGTCTGCATCTCCAACTGCGACAAGATCACCCCGGGCATGCTGATGGCGGCCCTGCGGCTGAACATCCCGACGGTCTTCGTCTCCGGCGGCCCCATGGAGGCCGGCCGCGCCACCCTGGTCGACGGCACCGTGCGCACGCTCGACCTGGTCGACGCGATGTCCGAGGCCGTCAACGAGAAGATCTCCGACGAGGACATCCTCCGCATCGAGGAGAACGCCTGCCCCACCTGCGGCAGCTGTTCCGGCATGTTCACCGCCAACTCGATGAACTGCCTGACCGAGGCCATCGGCCTCTCCCTGCCCGGCAACGGCTCGGTCCTCGCCACCCACACCGCCCGCCGCGCCCTGTACGAGAACGCGGCCCGCACGGTGATGGACATCACCCGCCGCTACTACGAGCAGGACGACGACACGGTCCTGCCGCGCAACGTCGCCACCTTCGCGGCCTTCGAGAACGCCATGGCCCTCGACATCGCCATGGGCGGCTCGACCAACACGATCCTGCACCTGCTGGCCGCCGCCCAGGAGGCCGGCGTGCCCTTCGGCCTGGAGGAGATCGACGCGGTCTCCCGCCGCGTCCCCTGCCTGGCCAAGGTCGCCCCGAACGTCGCCAAGGACCGCACGTACTACATGGAGGATGTGCACCGCGCAGGCGGCATCCCCGCCCTGCTCGGCGAACTGCACCGGGCCGGCCTGCTCAACGAGGACGTGCACGCCGTGCACAGCCCCTCCCTGGCGGACTGGCTCAAGACCTGGGACGTGCGCGGCGGCTCCCCGTCCCCCGAGGCCGTCGAGCTGTGGCACGCGGCCCCCGGCTGCGTCCGCTCCGCCGAGGCCTTCTCCCAGTCCGAGCGCTGGGAGGCCCTGGACACCGACGCCGAGGGCGGCTGCATCCGCTCCCTGGAGCACGCCTACTCCAAGGACGGCGGCCTCGCCGTCCTCAAGGGCAACCTCGCCGTGGACGGCTGCGTGGTGAAGACCGCCGGCGTCGACGAGTCCATCTGGACCTTCGAGGGCCCGGCCGTCGTCTGCGAGTCGCAGGAGGAGGCCGTCCAGAAGATCCTCACCCAGCAGGTCAAGAAGGGTGACGTCGTCGTCATCCGCTACGAGGGTCCCAAGGGCGGCCCCGGCATGCAGGAGATGCTCTACCCGACCTCGTACCTGAAGGGCCGCGGCCTCGGCAAGAGCTGCGCGCTGATCACCGACGGCCGCTTCTCCGGCGGCACCTCGGGCCTGTCGATCGGGCACGCCTCGCCCGAGGCGGCCTCCGGCGGCACCATCGCCCTCGTCGAGGACGGCGACCGCATCCGCATCGACATCCCCGCCCGCACCATCGAACTCCTGGTGGACGAGGCCGAGCTGTCCCGCCGCGAGCAGGCCCTGAACGGCGTGTACGCCCCCAAGGACCGCGACCGCAAGGTCTCGGTGGCCCTGCGCGCCTACGCCGCGATGGCCACCAGCGCCGACAAGGGCGCCGTCCGCGACGTCTCGAAGCTGGGCTGACCCACGGGTCCGCCGGTCCGCGGGCCCCGGCCGACGCCTGAAAGGGGCCGCTCCCACCGGGAGCGGCCCCTTTCACGCGTCACCTGGGGGATGCCGTCGCACCCGTCACCCGGCGAGTGCCCCTCCGCGCCTCACCCGGCGGACGGTCCTTCGCGCGTCACCACGCCGACGGGGCGCCCGCGTCCACGGCGAAGACGGTGCCGTCGGGAGCGCCGGCGTAGACATGGCCGGCGGCCGGCACCGGATCCGGGACCGAGGCGGCGACCCGGTCCGCCCCCGCGCCCAGCCGCGCCGGCGTCTGACCGACCAGCACACCCCTGGCCGCGTCCACGGCCAGCAGCCGCCCGTCCGCCGACAGGACGTACACGTGCCGCGCGTCGGCGACCGGCGCCGAACCACGGCTCACGGAGGTCTCCAGGGACCACAGCCGCCGGCCCGCGGCCATGTCGACGGCGGTCAGCGAACCACCGGCCGACAGCAGGTGCACCACCTCGCCGCGGACGTCGGCGTGCGCCTGCTGGAGCGGGACCGGCAGCGCCACCCGGCGGGCCGCCCCGCTCGCCGGGGAGTAGCGGACCACCGCCCGCGTGTCGCCGTAGACCCCGTCGACGGACTGGAGGAACAGCGATCCGCCGGCCGTCCCGAAGGGCCGCAGCGACCCGTTCAGCCGCGTCTGCCAGCGCACGGCACCCGTGCGGGGATCGACAGCGGTCACCCGTGTGCCCTTCCCGTCCCGTGCGGGGCTCGCCGCGTACGCCAGCGGATCACCGGCGAACGACAGGAAGTACGGCTCGGTCAGGCCGGGCACGCGCCGGCTCCAGCGCGTTGCCCCCGAACGGCTGTCCACCCCCGTCACCGTGCCGTCCGCACCGGTGAGCAGCAGCATGTCCCCGGCGCACCGCATCGCCTTGTACGCCGACACGTCACGCTGCCAGCGCACCGCGCCCGAACGGGGATCCAGCGCCCGCACGACGCCGTCCTGCCCGGCCGGCGGCAGCACGAGCCCGCCCGACACCCGCGGAGCGCCGCCGGCCGGGGCGGCCGCCGCCGAGCGACGCCACAGCAGCCTGCCGTCGGCCGGGTCGAGGGCGAAGACCAGCCCGGGCCCGGCACACAGGAGCTGCCCGGACGCGGCGGCGCACTGCGGCATGTGACCGTCCTCGGACACCGGCCGGGCCTGCCACCCGCTGAAGGCGGCCGCGGCGGTCCGCGGTGCCGCGTCCCGGTGCGCCGTCTGACCGCCGAACACCTCCACCGCCCCGAGCGTCCCGCCCACGGCCAGCCCGCACACACCCGCGGCCAGCGCCAGCCGCCTGCCCAGCCGTCGGCCGGGACGCCACCCGGCCCGCCGCACCGGCCGCTCGCCACCGGACCCGGCGGCCGGCACCTCGGATCCGTCCGGCACCCCCGCCCCGCCCGGGACCCGCGCCTCGCCCCAGTCCCCGGCGGCGCCCGGCACCGCTGCCGTGCCCGAGCGCTGTTCCGGTATGAACAACTGAGTGTCGTACGAGGCCGACACCGACCGCAGCTCCCGCATCAGCTCGTCCGGAGTCGGCCGGTCCTCGGGCTCCTTGGCCAGGCAGCGCAGCACCAGCGGAGCCAGATCCTCCGGCAGACCGCCCAGGTCCGGCTCGTCGTGCACGACCTGGTAGGCCACGATGTACGGGCTGTCGGAGTCGAACGGACCGCGCCCCGTCGCCGCGTGCACCAGCACCGACCCGAGCGTGAAGATGTCGGCGGCCGGCCCGACCTCCCTCGGCCGCCGGAACTGCTCGGGCGCCATGAACGGCGGCGTACCGATCAACTTCCCGGTCTCGGTGCGCAGTTCACTGTCCTTCGGCCGGGAGATACCGAAGTCGATGACCTTCGGCCCGTCCTCGGCGAGCAGGACGTTGCTCGGCTTCAGGTCACGGTGGACGACCCCCACCCGATGGATGTCGCGCAGCGCCTCGGCGAGGCCCGCCATCAGCCGCCGCAACTGTGCCGGGGCCATCGGCCCGTTCCGCTTCACTTCCTCCGCGAGCGTGGGACCCGGAATGAACAACGTGGCCATCCACGGCCGGTCCGCTTCCGGGTCGGCGTCGACGACCGGCGCCGTGAACGCGCCGCTGACCCTGCGGGCCGCCGCCACCTCCTGCCGGAAACGCCCCCGGAACTCGGGATCCCTGGCGAACTCCGCGTGCACCACCTTCACCGCGAGCCGCAGCCCCGACGTACTGCGGGCCAGGTGCACGACCCCCATGCCCCCGGAGCCCAGACGCGACTCGAGCCGATAGTGACCGGCGTATTCCGGAAGTTCCGCTTCCGCGCCCGCTCCGATGTTGCGCTGTGGCGTCATGGACCACCCCCGTGCTGTTCGTCCCGCGCGCGCGACGCACCGACCCTAGTCGATGACGCGGACGGGACTGAGGCGGCTTGCTAGCGTTCGCGTGCGAGTTGCGCACGCCTGTTCCACAACGCGCTCCAGGGGAACCAACGGGACCCCATGACAGTCATGGGGAAATAAACGGGGGAGGATCTTCCATGTCGGTCGACCACGTCGAAGAGACACCGGGCCAGGACGACGCACAGGGCGTCACGGCCCGGGCAGCGGCCCTGCACTACTACTCGGTCGCCCCGGGCGTCAGCCTCAACGTCCGCAGCGGCCCCGGCACCGGGTACCCGATCGTGCGGACCCTGCCGGCGGGCGCCAAGGTCCCGGTCTACTGCCAGACCACCGGCACCAAGGTGACCGGGCCCTACGGCACGTCGAGCATCTGGGACAACATCGACAACGGCGAATACGTCTCCGACGCCTACATCTACACCGGCGCCGACGGCTACATCGCCCCGCGCTGCGCCTGAGAGCTGCGGACAGAATGAGCGCCCGGCCCGCGACGCCTGGCACGCACGCTCGCGGCGTTGCCGGAAGGCCCTGGTAGCTCCCTACCAGGGCCTTTCGGCGCCTTGCGACCGCACGTGCCGGACGCCGCGAGCTGATCGGACTCCCATGGTGTCCGCAGCTCTGAGCCCGCCCCGAGCCCGCGACCCTCGGGGCGCCATAATCGGTTGCGTGAGCGACGAGAACGGCACCCCGGCCACCCCCGCGGGCTCCACGGCCACCGGCTCCACCGGCCCGCGCCCCGAGCCCCTGCGCTTCTTCGGCACGACCTGGGTGCACCACGACGACGGCTACGCGCTGCGCCGCGCCGGCGTCGCCGCCGGCTCACTCCTGGCGGCCGCCGCGGCCTGCTTCGTCCTCCGCTTCGCCTTCGAAGGCATCCAGATCGCGAACTCGGGCGCCTTCGTCACGCTCCTCGTCGTCGTCATGTTCGCCGTGTGCAGCGCACTCGCCTTCGGTCACACCTGGGGCGGCTTCTCCAAGCGCCCCGACCCCGAGCGCCAGTCCTCCCTGCGCGGCCTGCTCGCCATCGGCTTCATCGGCTCCCTCCTCGCCTACTTCTTCCGCTCCCTCACCGAGGCCCCAGGCGAGAAACTCCACCGCCGGGAGTACGAAGAGGCCCGCGAACAGTTCGAGCGCCGCGCCACCCGCCGCTCCGGCAATCCCTCCAGGAAGCGCCGCCACTCCTGACCCGCCGTCCCGTCCGGACCGGCCCGCACCCGAGGGACCGGCCCGCCCTCACCGGGAAAACTCCGCCCGCCATGCGCCCCGCCTGCACCACCATGGGCACATGACCGCCCCTCTCTCGCCCGCCCAGGGCGCCGCCGACCACGCCACCCGAGCCCGCTCCTTCGACGCGGCCGCCGCCCAGTACGCCGCCCACCGCCCCTCCTACCCGGCGGCCCTCCTCGACGCGGTCGAAGACCTCACCGGCCGCCCGCTCGCCGGCGCGCGCGTCGCGGACGTCGGCGCCGGTACGGGCATCTCGACGGCCCTCCTGCACGCGCGCGGTGCCCGGGTCCTGGCCGTCGAACCCGGCGACGGCATGGCCGCCCAGTTCCGCAGCAGCCACCCCGGCATCCCCCTCGTACGCGGCAACGGCAACGCCCTCCCCCTCGCCGACGACTCCACCGACCTCCTCACCTACGCCCAGTCCTGGCACTGGACCGACCCGCACCGCTCCGTCCCGGAAGCCCTGCGCGTGCTGCGGTCCGGCGGCGCCCTCGCCCTGTGGTGGAACACGGACGCCTCGGACATCGAGTGGATCGCCGAGGCGAGCCGCCGGGCCGGCCGCTTCTTCGGCATCGACATCCCCGCCGAGAAACAGCGCGCCGCCCGCACCGAGCTGGCCGACCCCACCGGCCGCCTGCGCTTCACCCGCCGCGAGGTGCGCTGGAGCCGCCGGATCCCCGTCGACAGCCACCTCGCCAACATCGGCAGCCACTCGTTCCTCCTCGTCTGCCCCGAGGACCGCCGCACCGCCTTCCTCGCCCAGGAGCGCGACCAGCTGCTGAAGGTCTTCCCCGACGGCATCGTCGAGGAGACCTACGACGTCCTCCTCCTGGTCGCCGGCAAGCCCTGACCCACCCCGCCCGGCCCCCCCGGCCCCCGTACGTCCCGCCTGCCGGACAACCCGCCGCACCCCCGACCGCCGGTGCGAGGATGAACCCCATGAGCCAGAAAGTCGCAGTCCTCGGCACCGGCAAGATCGGCGAAGCCCTGCTCAGCGGAATGATCCGGGCCGGCTGGGCCCCCTCCGACCTCCTGGTCACCGCCCGCCGCCCCGAGCGGGCCGAGGAACTCCGCGCCCGCCACGGAGTCACCCCGGTGACCAACGCGGAGGCGGCGAAGACCGCCGACACCCTGATCCTCACGGTCAAGCCCCAGGACATGGGCACCCTCCTCGACGAACTCGCTCCGCACGTCCCCGCCGACCGCCTGATCATCAGCGGCGCGGCGGGCATCCCCACCTCCTTCTTCGAGGAGCGCCTGGCCGCGGGCACCCCGGTCGTCCGCGTCATGACGAACACGCCCGCCCTCGTCGACGAGGCCATGTCCGTGATCTCCGCAGGCACCCATGCCACCGCCGGCCACCTCACCCACGCCGAGGAGATCTTCGGCGCCGTCGGCAAGACCCTGCGCGTCCCCGAGTCCCAGCAGGACGCCTGCACAGCTCTCTCCGGCTCGGGCCCCGCCTACTTCTTCTACCTGGTCGAGGCCATGACCGACGCGGGCATCCTGCTCGGGCTGCCCCGCGACAAGGCCCACGAACTGATCGTCCAGTCGGCCATCGGCGCCGCCGTCATGCTCCGCGACAGCGGCGAGCACCCGGTCAAGCTCCGCGAGAACGTCACCTCGCCGGCCGGCACGACGATCAACGCCATCCGTGAACTCGAGAACCACGGAGTGCGCGCCGCACTGATCGCAGCGCTGGAAGCCGCCCGCGACCGCAGCCGCGAGCTGGCCTCCGGCAACAACTGACCCCGGCCCCGCTGCCCGCCCGGCCCCAGCCCTTCAGGCGGGCAGCAGCCCGATCGCCCGGTACGCCGCGTCCACCGTCGGCCGCGCCATCTCTCTCGCCTTCTCCGCGCCCGCCCGCAACACCCCCTCCAGATGACCGGGATCCGCGCACAGCTCCCTGTGCCGCTGCTGTACGGGCCTGAGCAGTTCGACCACAGCCTCCGCAGTGTCCTTCTTCAAGGCGCCGTACGACTCGTACGCACCGCTCAGGTCCTGCGGGTTCCCGCCCTCGCAAGCCGCCAGGATCTCCAGCAGGTTCGCGACCCCGGGCCGCTCCTGCCGGTCGTAGACGACGTCCTGCCCGCTGTCGGTCACCGCCCGCATGACCTTCTTGCGCACGACCTCCGGCTCATCGAGCAGATAGACGATGCCCGGTCCGGAGTCGTCCGACTTCCCCATCTTCGACGTCGGGTCCTGCAGGTTCATCACCCGGGCCGCCACCTTCGGCGGGGTCGCCTTCGGCACCACGAACGTGTGCCCGTAGCGGTGGTTGAAGCGCACGGCCAGGTCCCGCGCCAGTTCCACGTGCTGCGTCTGGTCGTCGCCGACCGGCACCTCGTCCGTGTCGTACGCCAGGATGTCGGCGGCCATCAGCGCCGGGTACGTCAGCAGCGACAGCCGCACGCTCCCGCCCCGCCCCTGCTCGCGCGCGGACTTCTCCTTGTACTGGATCATCCGCCGCATCTCGCCGTCGGTGGCCACGCACTCCAGCAGGTAGGACAGCCGGGCGTGCTCGTCCACGTGGCTCTGCACGAACACGGTGCACCGCTCGGGATCCAGGCCGGTCGCCAGAAGCAGCGTCGCCGCCTGCCGGCTCAGCCTGCGCACGCGCGCGGGGTCGTGGTCCACGGTCAGAGCGTGCAGGTCGACGACGCAGAACAGCGCGTCCGCCCGGTGCTGGTCGACCTCGGCCCACTGCCGCATGGCGCCCAGGTAGTTCCCGAGCGTCAGGTGCCCGGTCGGCTTGACCCCACTGAAGACCCGTGTCATCTCCACTCCATCTCTCGGTCGAGACCGCCGTCCCCGGCCGGCCCGGCCCCCGGAGCCCCTGGAGGGAGAAACGAGAACGGCCGCCGAGGCGGCGGCCGTTGTGTTGCGTACGTGAGCGCGGCCGCCGTCAGGCGGGCCACCACTGCTGGTTGTACGTACGCGTAGTCATGACGAACAGCGTACGCCCCCGGGGCCTCCGCGGCCATGAGTTGACACGCCCCGCCGGGGTCCGTAAGGTACTTCGAGTTGTCCGACGTGAGAGCCGACTCCGGTCGGTCCCCGGGCAGCCACTCCGCAAGTCCTCTTCACTACTCGACGACAGTCGTTTCAGTCTGTCTGCCGTCGTGCATTGTCGTGCGTATTTACGGAATGAGGAATCCGCGTTCGCGAGAACGCAGCCCCCGATTCGCTCGGGAGCACGGAATCCGCTAAAGTCTCACTCGTCAGAACGGCCCAAGGGCCGGGAAGACGAACCCCGCTGACTGGGGGTCAGGCCGAAAAGGATCTGATAGAGTCGGAACCGCCGGAAAGGGAAACGCGAAGCGAAAGCGGAGCGGGAACCTGGAAAGCACCGAGGAAATCGGATCGGAAAGATCTGATAGAGTCGGAAACGCAAGACCGAAGGGAAGCGCCCGGAGGAAAGCCCGAGAGGGTGAGTACAAAGGAAGCGTCCGTTCCTTGAGAACTCAACAGCGTGCCAAAAGTCAACGCCAGATATGTTGATACCCCGTCCGTCGGAATCATCCGATGGTCGAGGTTCCTTTGAAAAAACACAGCGAGGACGCTGTGAACCGGGAGAACATTCCTTCTC